>NZ_JAGGJW010000064.1 GCF_017873175.1 Neorhizobium petrolearium | reverse complement strand
CCGACGAGACGGGAGAGGTGCTACGCGGCGATCTTCTCGGCCTGATCGCCGCCCGGTTCCTGGAGGCGAAGGTGGTGGTGACGCCGGTCACCTCCAATTCCGGCATCGAGGCGGCGGGGGATTTTGCCGTCATCCGCACGAAAGTCGGCTCGCCCTTCGTGATCGCCGGCATGCTGGAAGCGCTGCGGACCGGGAAGACGGGCATCATGGGCTTCGAAGCCAATGGTGGCCTTTTGACCGCCTCGCCGTTCGTGGTCGACGGCGCATCGCTCGATCCGCTGCCGACCCGCGACAGTTTCCTGCCGCTGGTCGCCGCACTTTCGCTTGCCGCAGCGAAGAAGAAACCGCTGTCTGAGATCGCCGCCTCTTTCCGGCTCCCGTTCGCGGCCGCCGACCGGCTGGAGGATTTTCCGGTCGAGACGAGCGCGGCGTTGATGGCACATCTGCGCGCCTCCGACGATAATCTCGCCACCTTCCTTCGGCCGATCGGCGCGATCGCGGACAAAAGCGATATCGACGGCCTGAGGGTGAGGCTGGACGACGGGCGGATCATCCATTTGCGACCGTCCGGCAATGCCCCGGAGATGCGCTGCTACGTGGAAGCCCGGACGGAAGACGCGGCGAAGGCCCTGCTCGACCAGGGCCTTTCATTGATCCGCGAATGGGCCGGGCAGCGGATGCTGCGCCCGACGACGAACGAATGAACCGGAGATCGTTTCGATGAAGACCAAGATCATCCCCGTCATCATGGCCGGTGGCAAGGGGACGCGGCTGTGGCCGCTGTCACGTGCCAGTGCGCCCAAACAGTTCATCCAGTTCGTCGGCGACCGGACGCTGTTCCAGGCCACCCTGTCGCGCGTTTCGGATCCGGCGCTGTACGAGGCCCCGGTGGTCATCACCAACGAGGATTTCCGCTTCCTGGTCGCCGAACAGGCCCGCGAGCTCGGCATCAGGCTTTCCGGCATCCTGCTCGAGCCGGTGGCCCGCAACACTGCGCCCGCGGTGGC
>NZ_JAGGJW010000063.1 GCF_017873175.1 Neorhizobium petrolearium | reverse complement strand
CAGGCGGATCACGCCGGGATCGGGGATTTTCTTGCGCAGACGATCGATCAGGATGTCATGGTCAACCCGGTCGAAGAACTTCTCCAGATCCACGTCCACAACGATCCGCCGTCCGGACTGCACGAACGATTGCGCCGCGAGGACGGCATCGTGCGCACTCCTTCCCGGACGGAAGCCGTAGCTGTGCTGGCTGAAGGTCGGATCAAGGATTGGCTGAAGGACTTGCAGGAGCGCCTGTTGGATCAGGCGGTCCTGCACCGTGGGGATGCCAAGCTCGCGCTCGCCGCCCCCTGGCTTCGGGATCATCACCCGACGCACCGGCTGCGGCCGATACGTCCCCTCCCGCAGGCTGTCGCGGATGGCAGGCCAAGAGATGCGCAGCATTGCGGCCGTCTGGTCAATGTCCAGTCCGTCCGCACCCGCCGCGCCTTTGTTGGCCCGCACCTGTTTCCACGCCCGCAGAAGGTTCTCTCGCCGCAGGGCCACCTCAAGCAGCCCTGCGCCTGTGTCGTTCCCGATCCGTGGCGGGGGCTCGGCTTCGTCGAGATCGGAGCTCCGACGGGCTTCACCCGCTTGCCTCTCCGATCTCCCGGGCTGTCCCGGCTTCTGACGCATGGCCTTGCTCATCCTTGGAGGAACTTCACTCTCTCTCGTTCGGCCCTTCGTTCGCGCCTGTGCGCTCCCTACTACGGCCTCGGCTGACTTCTCGCTCCAGCTCGACACCGTCGCCCTTTCAGGCACAAAGCGAGATCTCCCCAGGTAAGAACGCACTCCTTCACTGCACGACCGCCGGATTTACGCCACCGCCCCTTGGTCACAAGAGCTTCGCGGTCGTTTGCCCGCTCGCCCTGGTCGGCACCGCCTCATATCCGGTTCTTGTTCATCGGCCCGCAGTTTCGATCCACGCTTCCTCCCCACGCTCAGTCGCCCTTGCGCAGTTGCGCTTCACTTCGCTCGTCATGACCAGCTTACGGTGGGACTTCCACCCACAAGAGTGCGCCCATGCTGGGCGCACAAACAAAAA
>NZ_JAGGJW010000062.1 GCF_017873175.1 Neorhizobium petrolearium | reverse complement strand
TCGCTTTCCACGGCATCAACACCTCCCGCCAAAAAGCGAAAAGTGTTACCCATGTCTCCGGTACGAAACGTCACCTATCTCTCGGGTTGGGCACTTTATCCGCTACTGAAGATCCGGGCGCCCGGGAGTCCTCGGCGCGGTCTAACGCGTCATAGAAAAGCCGGCCTGCTGCCATCGGCGCGCTTGCGGATCGAAAGCCACCAGGAGTTCGAAGCCCAGGCGGTCCGGACCTGCGCTGGTCTCGACATCTGCATAGCCATTCATGGCGAAACGGCAATCGTCCACCCACCGAAAGCCTTTCAAGGACATGTCGATCACCTCCGGGCGGTCTTCCATAAGCTGCCGTGCCTTCTCGAAGGCAAGAGTTCCGGAGCAGGCACTCTCATCCGTCTTCCCTCCGAACTCCATGAGAAGCGCCAGGCCGGCAAGCGGGACGACGAAAGCGACAGACTTGAAGATACTCAGTCCCATAGGGTTCCATCCCTGGAAAGCCGAAGAGTGCATTCGGCCGACATCAATCAGTCAGGCAATCCTGATAGGCTTATTTACAAAAACAGGATAACACCATTATCCGAATCCGGCCAAGCGCTGCGCGAGAGGGAAGACTGATTGGCATTCATGACGGTATATATAGTGATTTCAAAGACAATCCTGGTATAGATTAGGTTAGTAATGGGCAGTTTACGGCATCTCGAGTTTCGGCTTTATTTCCATTGCGAAACGAACCCTGGAATGATGAGGGGCTGTAATTTTCATATGGGTACTTCATGAAGTTCGGCACAAGTGGTCTTCGTGGACTTGTGGCGGCCCTGGAGGGCCGGGCGTCGTCGCTCTATACGCAGGCGTTTGCGCGGCATTTGATCGAAACGGGTGCGGCAAAGGCGGGTGACGTCATGCTGGTCGGTCGCGATTTCCGGGCATCGAGCCCGGGGATTGCCGCGACCGTTGTTGGCGCCCTGCAGCGTGCCGGCCTGTCGCCGGTCGATTGCGGCGCGGTGCCGACCCCGGCGCTGGCGCTTTACGGG
>NZ_JAGGJW010000061.1 GCF_017873175.1 Neorhizobium petrolearium | reverse complement strand
AGGACCGGTCGGCCAGGCACAACATGTCCGGCTCAAGGCACGCCAGGACGGCCTTGGCGAGCGTGACCTCGCTGGTCGCGCAACCGGCCATCTGGTTGGCGAACAACACCTGCGTGCCGTTCTCGACCAGGCTGACAAAGCGGATTTGCGGATAAGCGCTCGCGCCGCGACTGGCGCCGGGATAGCCAAACGCGGCAACGTTGGCCGCTTCGTCGGCGACGTCGAGCGTGCTGCCGTCGAGGCTCACCAAACGCCGCCCCTTGTACCAGGCGCCGCGCGTGGCGGCTGTGGCAATCGGCGCGACGATCTCATCATGCAACTGCCGCATGACTTCAAAGCCCAGCCGGGCACGGGCCTGCGAAATGGCGGACTTGCCGGCGACCTTGACCGCGACCGACGGATCGCGCAGCCATTGCAGCCCTTCCAGAAGGCAGCGCAGCACCTCGCGGTAGGACGACGTCATGTAAAGCGCCAGGGCGATGACGTAATAGACCACCACATGAGCCGGCAGGTCGCGCTCGCGGATGCTGCCCTTGCCGGCCGCCGTCAGGATGGCCCGGATCCTCGCCACAGGAAAGGTCTTGGCGATCACGCCGAGGCTAATGTAATCGCTGACCCGGCTGCCTTCGGGAAGAATTGCAACGGTGCGTGCCATGTGATTCGCCTCCTGCGCCATAGCACGCGGCAGGAGGCGAGATCATGGTTAATGAATCCTTAATCAGCCATTAAATAAACGGCATTGGGGTTAGACGCGGAAAATTAAAAGGGCGTCTCACGAAAGTCGGAACACAACAGATCTGGCTTGTCAGCCTGTCTCAGGCCTCAACAAGAACCTCACATGGAGAGTCACTATGGCAAAGCAATTGAAAACGCCTTCTCAAAGTTGAAGGCCATGTTGCGGGCTCGGGCAGAGAGAAAGATCGATGCTTTGTGGGACGCGGTCGGCGCATTGATGCCCCGCTTCACGCCGACAGAATGCGCAAACTACTTCAGGGCTGCTGGATATGACCCGGATTGAACAGGATCTGCTCTAGTGTGACGTCTCAGAGATTATGACGGGTTGTTCTATGCCCAGAATTGGCAGGTCTTGCGGGGGGACGAGCAGTTGGATGCTGCGCGCGACAC
>NZ_JAGGJW010000060.1 GCF_017873175.1 Neorhizobium petrolearium | reverse complement strand
GGGACTGTCAGGAATTTTGTGTCTGAGGCCATGATGATGGAAAGGAGAATCATCACATGGCCATTGAGAAGGAACTTTTGGATCAGCTTCTCGCGGGGCGTGATCCGAACGAGGTTTTCGCCAAGGACGGCCTCGTCGACGATCTGAAGAAGGCGCTTTCGGAGCGCATCTTGAACGCCGAGCTGGACGAGCATCTGGACGATGAGCGCGAGGCCGGCGGCCCTGCCAATCGGCGCAACGGGGTGTCGAAGAAGTCGGTCCTGACCGGCACGTCCAAGATGACGCTGTCGATCCCGCGCGACCGGGCCGGCACCTTCGATCCGAAGCTGGTCGCCAAATACCAGCGGCGCTTTCCCGATTTTGACGAGAAGATCATCTCCATGTATGCGCGCGGCATGACGGTGCGCGAGATCCGTGGCCATCTGGAGGAGCTCTACGGCATCGACGTGTCGCCGGACCTGATCTCGGCGGTGACCGATGCCGTGCTGGAGGAGGTCGGCGAATGGCAGAACAGGCCGCTCGACGCCGTCTATCCGCTCGTCTTCTTCGACGCCATCCGGGTCAAGATCAGGGACGAGGGCTTCGTCAGGAACAAGGCCGTCTACATCGCGCTCGGCATCCTGCCCGACGGCACCAAGGAGATACTCGGCATCTGGATCGAGCAGACCGAAGGGGCCAAGTTCTGGCTGCGCGTCATGAACGAGCTGAAGAACCGCGGCGTCGCCGACGTCCTGATCGCCGTCGTCGACGGCCTGAAGGGATTTCCCGAGGCGATCAACGCCGTCTTTCCGCAGGCGATCGTCCAAACCTGCATCGTTCACCTGATCCGCCATTCGCTCGAGTTCGTGTCCTGGAAGGACCGCAAGACCGTGATGCCGGCGCTGAAGGCCATCTACCGGGCCCAGGACGCAGAGGCAGGCATGAAGGCACTGGAGGCGTTCGAGGCCGGCTACTGGGGCCAGCGCTATCCGGCCATCGCCCTGAGCTGGCGGCGCAATTGGGAACATGTCGTGCCCTTCTTCGCCTTTCCCGAGAGCGTGCGCCGGATCATCTACACCACGAATGCGATTGAAGCGCTGAACTCCAAGCTGAGGCGGGCCGTACGCACCCGCGGACACTTCCCCAGTGACGAAGCGGCAAT
>NZ_JAGGJW010000059.1 GCF_017873175.1 Neorhizobium petrolearium | reverse complement strand
TTGTCCATACCGGAGACATAGGTAACAGATCGTCCCTAAGACATGGGTGACAATCTCGTGCCGAACGGATTGTCGATGGTTTGCAAAGTTCGCTGCTCCAGGTCGATATATCCCAGATCATAGTGCATGAAGCTGACGAGCCAAATACCGTCGTCGACTTCCTTGATACCCAGTTTCTGCCCGGCCAGCACGGTCGAGATGTTGATCTTCTTGCGATAGATGCAGATGCGGCCGCAATTGGTGACCAGCGCCTCCCTGTCGTGGAAGGGGTAGTCGATTTCCGGCAGGCCTTGATAAGGTTGCGACGAGACTGTGTAGAGATCTGCGGGCACCTTCATGTCCAGTGCCTCGTGAGGGCGCTCCTCATTGAATTCGCGGACAAAAACATCGAAGCGGGCCTGCTGCTGGAGGATGTTTTTGCCGGGTGGTCTGGTCGCCTCTTTCTTCAGCGTCAGGTGCATGCGCTCATGCCGGCCGTTCTGTTGGGGACGGCCCGGCCTGATGCGCTCCAGCGTGATCCCGAGCCGCAGCCACCACACCGACAGTTTGGAGAGATTGTAGAGGCCGTTGGGACTGGCAAACGGCAAGCCGTTGTCGCTGCGGATCGCCGCCGGCAGGCCACGCTCGACAAACAACCGCCGAAAGGCGTCGAAGACACCTTGCTCGCGCGTCGACTCGAAGGCTTCACAGCAAAGAAGATAACGGGATACTTGGTCGGTGACGGTCAGCGGGTAACAGTATTGGCCATTGCCAAGCTTGAACTCGCCCTTGAAGTCGGCGCACCATAGATCGTTGGGCAGCGATGCCTGTGACAAGGCTGTCCCTTCGGCTCGATGTCGTTGCCGCTTACGGGCATGGGCGACCAGCCCATGTCGATCGAGGACGGCATGCACCGTACTCTTGGACGGCACGCGCACATCGCCGGCCAGGCGCTTCACCAAAAGCTCCCGGATCTTCCTAGCACCCCAATGCGGCTTGTTCTTCTTGCATGAGACGATCATCGCCTCGACCGGCTCGGGCAACTGGTTGGCATAACGCACCGGACGCCGAGATCGGTCGGTTAAGGCCTCCAGACCGTCGTCCTTATAGCGATTGAAGATTTTGTAACCGGTCTTGCGCGAGATGCCGAACTCCCGGCACACATCGCTCATGCCGTCGCCCTCCAGAAGCCGGGCGACAAAACGTAGACGTTCCTCCATCACCGAAGTCGCTTTCCACGGCATCAACACCTCCCGCCAAAAAGCGAAAAGTGTTACCCATGTCTCCGGTACGAAACGTCACCTATCTCTCGGGTTGGGCAC
>NZ_JAGGJW010000058.1 GCF_017873175.1 Neorhizobium petrolearium | reverse complement strand
TGAACCGCACCGGGTTTGCCGGAGACCCCAACTCGTGAGAAGTAGGGTCTATGACAAGCAAAACGACGAACAAGTTTTCTCCTGAAGTTCGTGCCCGTGCCGTTCGGATGGTGGCGGAGCATGAAGCCGAACATCCCTCCCGTTGGGCGGCTGTATCATCGATAGCGGCCAAGATCGGCTGCTCGGCGCATACCCTCCATGAATGGGTGAAGAAGGCCGAGGTCGACAGCGGCAAGCGTGCAGGTTTGCCAAATGACGTGGCGGAGAAGATGAAGGCTCTGGAGCGGGAGAACCGCGAGCTTCGTCAGGCGAATGAGATTTTACGCAAAGCCTCGGCGTATTTTGCCCAGGCGGAGCTCGACCGCCCACTGAAGCGATGATTTCCTTCATCGACGAACACCGCTCGGTGCTCGGGGTCGAGCCGATCTGCAGGCTGCTGCCGATTGCCCCGTCCACTTATTATGAGGTTATCGCGAAGCGCACGGACGTGGGCCGCCTATCGGCCCGCGAACGGAATGATATTGCCATGAAAGTCGAGATTCGCCGGGTGTTCAACGAGAATTTCCAGGTCTATGGCGTGCGGAAAGTCTGGCGACAGTTGCAGCGAGAAGGCTTCGATATCGCTCGCTGCACTGTGGCAAGGCTCATGAGAATGATGGGGCTTCAAGGCGTCATTCGCGGCAAGCCTGTCAAAACCACCGTGTCGGACAGGTCTGGCCCATGTCCGCTCGACCGCGTCAATCGCCACTTCAAGGCTCCAGCACCGAACATGCTGTGGCTTTCCGATTTCACATACGTGGCGACTTGGCAGGGCTTCGTTTACGTCGCGTTCGTCATCGATGCCTTCGCTCGCCGCATCGTCGGTTGGCGAGCAAGCCGGACGGCCCATGCGGGCTTTGTGCTCGATGCCCTTGATCAGGCGCTTCATGATCGGCGGCCCGTTCATCGCGGCGGGCTGGTTCATCATTCCGACCGCGGCTCGCAATACGTGTCCATTCGCTATTCCGAACGACTGGCCGAGGCGGGCATAGAGCCGTCTGTCGGAAGCGTTGGCGACAGTTACGACAACGCTCTCGCCGAAACGATCAATGGTCTTTACAAGGCCGAAGTCATCCATCGACGGGGACCGTGGCGCAACTTCGAAGCCGTGGAGTTCGCCACGCTCGAATGGGTCGATTGGTTCAACAACCGCCGCCTTCTGGAGCCCATCGGAAACATTCCGCCCGCCGAGGCTGAAGATCGGTACTACACCATGCTGGACCTGCCAGCCATGGCCGCATAACTTAACCTAACAGGTCTCCGGTAAACCCGGTGCGGTTCA
>NZ_JAGGJW010000057.1 GCF_017873175.1 Neorhizobium petrolearium | reverse complement strand
GGCGGCATGCGGCAGCGGGTGATGATCGCCATGGCGCTCGCCTCCAGGCCGAAGCTTCTGATCGCCGACGAGCCGACCACAGCGCTCGACGTGACGATCCAGGGCCAGATCCTCGACCTCATCAAGCTGCTGCAGGAAGAGGAGGGCATGTCGGTGCTGTTCATCACCCATGACATGGGTGTCGTCGCCGAGGTCGCCGACCGCACCATCGTTATGTATCGTGGCGACGCGGTCGAGACGGGCGAGACCGGCGACATTTTTCATCGCGGCAAGCATCCCTATACGCGCGCACTTCTATCGGCCGTGCCGCGGCTCGGCTCGATGGGCGACCGCAGGCTGCCGCTGCGCTTCCCGATCATCGACATAAAAACCGGCGAGCAGCAACCGCTTGCCGACGTCACCGACACGGTGGCCAAGGGCAAGACGCCGATCCTCGACGTCAAGGACCTGACGACGCGCTTCGACATCCATTCCGGCCTGTTCGGCCGAAAGAGCGGCGCCGTGCACGCGGTCGAGAAGGTCTCCTTCAACCTGTTCGAAGGCGAGACGCTGTCGCTCGTCGGCGAATCGGGCTGCGGCAAATCCACGACCGGCCGCTCGGTCACCCGCCTCATCACGCCGACCAGCGGCGATGTCACGCTCGACGGCTACGAGGTGATGAAGCTCGACCAGTCGACGCTGAGGCAGATGCGGCGGTCGATCCAGATGGTGTTCCAGGACCCGTTCGCCTCATTGAACCCGCGCATGAGCGTCGGCTCGGCGGTGATGGAGCCGTTCATCGAGCACAGTCTGGGAACCAGGCAGCAGGCGCGCGACAAGGCGGCGAGCCTGATGGAGAAGGTGGGCCTGTCCGCCGACATGATGCGGCGTTTTCCGCACGAGTTCTCGGGCGGCCAGCGGCAGCGCGTGGCGATCGCCCGCGCCCTGATGCTCGACCCGAAGGTGATCGTCGCCGACGAGGCGGTGTCGGCGCTCGACGTGTCGATCAAGGCGCAGGTCTGCAACCTTTTGCTCGACCTGCAGCAGAGCCTCAACCTCGCGTTCCTGTTCATCTCTCACGACATGGCGGTGGTGGAGCGGGTGAGCCACCGGGTGGCGGTGATGTATCTCGGCGAGATCGTCGAGATCGGACCGCGGGCTGCCGTCTTCGAGAACCCGCAACATCCCTACACGAAAAAGCTGATGTCGGCCGTGCCGGTGCCCGATCCGTCGCGCCGCCGGATCAAGCGCAACATGTCGACCGACGAGATCAAGAGCCCAATCCGCCCCGTCAACTATGTGCCGCCCAAACGCGAATACCGCGAGGTCTCACACGGGCATATCGTCCAGGTCGCATGAGGGTTCG
>NZ_JAGGJW010000056.1 GCF_017873175.1 Neorhizobium petrolearium | reverse complement strand
GATCGTGTCCCATGACGTGGTGTAGCTTAGACGACCACGGCTCATCCCGGATGGCCGGATGAGTGTCAGCTTGCGGCTGGCAGGCTGATGAGCGGATCATCGCTCATTGTTGCGATGGTTTCCAGTGTCATGTAGCGGGATCGTTGGACGGCCCATTCATCGTTCTGTTCGAGCAGGAGCGCGCCGACGAGCCTGACGATGGCGTCATCGTTGGGGAAGATGCCGACAACCTCGGTGCGCCGCTTGATCTCGCCGTTGAGACGCTCGATCGGGTTGGTCGAATGAAGCTTGGCCCAATGCTGTTTGGGAAAGGTCATGTAGGCGAGCACATCCTGTTCGGCACTATCCATCAGCGTGGCGAGTTTCGGCACCTTCGGCCTGATCTGGTCGGCGACATTGCGCCACTGGGCGCTCGCAGCCTCCGGAGTATCCTGGGCGAAGGCCGTGGCGATGAAGGCGGAGACGACGCGCCGACCGCTCTTCCCGGCATGGGCGAGCGCATTGCGCATGAAGTGGACCCGGCACCTCTGCCATGTGGCGGACAGCACCTTCGACACCGCTGCCTTGATGCCCTCATGGGCATCGGAAACGACGAGCTTGACGCCACGCAGACCCCGCCTGGTCAGCTTTCGAAGAAACTCGGTCCAAATCGCCTCGGCCTCGGATGTGCCGATCTCCATACCGAGCACCTCGCGTCGACCGTCGGTGTTGACGCCGACGGCGATGATGACCGCGACCGAGACAATCCGACCGCCGCGACGAACCTTCAGGTAGGTGGCATCGATCCAGAGGTATGGCCACTCGCCCTCGATGGGCCGGTCGAGGAAAGCCTTCACCTTCTCATCGATCTCCTCGCAGAGCCGGGAGACCTGGCTTTTGGAGATGCCGCTCATGCCCATGGCCTTGACGAGATCATCGACGGATCGGGTCGAAACGCCTTGGATGTAAGCCTCTTGGATAACCGCCGTCAGGGCCTTCTCTGCCATGCGGCGTGGTTCGAGAAAGCTCGGGAAATAGCTGCCTGTGCGAAGCTTGGGAATGCGAAGCTCGACGGTGCCCGCCCGTGTCTCCCAATCCCGGTCGCGATAACCGTTACGTTGGGCCAGTCGGAAGCCATTCTTCTCGCCGTATCCAGCGCCCGTCTTCGCGCTCACCTCCAGCGCCATCAGCTTCTCGGCTGCAAAGCCGATCATCTCGCGCAGCAAATCGGCATCGGCGCTCTTCTCAACGAGTGAGCGCAGGTTCATCATGTCGTCGGTCATCGGTGGTGTCCTTCAGGTTGGCTCTAAGCAACCCGACCCTACCGGAAATCACCGATGGCTATGAAATCCAGCTACACCACATCCTGGGACACGATC
>NZ_JAGGJW010000055.1 GCF_017873175.1 Neorhizobium petrolearium | reverse complement strand
CAAGACGTTGACCCGCAAGGCCGTGGCGTGGGTCAATGATAGTCACATGATGCACCACCCCGTCGACAATAGGGGCAGTCTGCGATGCTTGGTTCACCGAAGACACTGGCCCATTCGCTGAAGCTGAGGTTTGTCGTGATGATGACGCTGGTGCGCTCGTAAAGCTTGCTCAGCAGATGGAACAGCAAAGCCCCTCCCGACGCACTGAACGGCAGGTACCCCAGCTCATCGAGGATGACGAGATCGGAATGCACGAGGCGGTTGGCGATCTGGCCGGAGCGGCCTTGTGCTTTCTCCTGTTCAAGCGCGTTGACCAGCTCCACGGTCGAGAAGAACCGGACCCTTTTGTGGTGATGCTCGATGGCCTGCACACCGATCGCCGTGGCAATGTGCGTCTTGCCCGTGCCGGGGCCGCCAACCAGGACAATGTTGTTGGCGTCGTCGAGGAATTCGCAACGGTGGAGCTGTTGCACGAGCGCTTCGTTGATCTCGCTGCTGGCGAAGTCGAAGCCGTTCAGGTCGCGGTAAGCAGGAAAGCGTGCGATCTTGAGCTGATAGGCCGTCGATCGCACCTCTCGTTCGGCTGTTTCTGCTTTCAGAAGCTGCGACAGGATCGGGATGGCGGCTTCGAACGCCGGCGCTCCTTGCTCAGTCAGATCACCGACGGCTTGGGCCATGCCGTGCATCTTCAGTTGTCGCAGCATGATAACGATCGCGCCGCTTGCCGGGTTATGACGCATGGCGAACCTCCGTCTTTCTCAAGGTATCGTACCGTTCGACATTGGCCTTGGGCTCATTGGTGAGCGTCAGTGCCTGAGGTGCATCGAGGGTCGGTGGCGTGAAGGATTTGCCATCAATGAGGCGATGCAGCAGGTTCAGCACATGCGTCTTGGTTGGAACGCCGGACTTCAGCGCCATGTCGACGGCCGACAGGACGGCCTGTTCATCGTGTTGAAGGACAAGCGCCAGGATATCGACCATCTCGCGGTCGCCGCCCGGCTTCTTGAGCAGGTATTGCTGCAGGCTCCTAAATGCGTCCGGTAGCTCGGTGAACGGTGCACCGTTGCGAAGAGCGCCGGGTTTACGCTGCACGACAGCCAGGTAATGCCGCCAGTCGTAGATGGTCTGCCCCGGTCGGTCATGAGATCGATCGATAACCCGGCTATGCTCGCAGACGATCTGTCCTTCCGCGGCGACCACGACACGATCCGGGTAGACGCGCAGGCTCACCGGGCGATTGGCGAAGGAGGCCGGGACGCTGTAGCGGTTACGCTCCAGATGCACGAGGCAGGTCGGCGTAACTCGTGGGACTGTCGGATTTTTTGTGCCTGAGGCCCGTTTCCGTCAGTTGCTGACGAACCTTTCGCCGAATGCGACGGCGAATTGCGTCTTGGCCTCGAA
>NZ_JAGGJW010000054.1 GCF_017873175.1 Neorhizobium petrolearium | reverse complement strand
CTCCAATGAAAGAACACAAGGGGCAAAACACCTTCGGTTGGCGGCTTTTCCTTGGGTTCGGTTATGTTTTGACCGGCGTTTTGACCGATCGGCTAAATCTCTTCCCTCCGCTGGACAGGTTGTTCCCGTCCTTCGGTCTTGAACCATGCTCCAATGCGTGACCCTGATGCGTCAGCTTCGGTCACAGAATGGCGTTCGGCTCCCGGTTTCCCATTCTCCTTTAAGAGCGCAGCCCAGTTTTACCGGGCTCGCTAGCCACTCATCAGGACAACCGGGATATTGTCGACGCGCCTTCCGTGGTGCTGGTGTCGCGCTGCTCATAGGCGCGCTGATCACGCAGGATCTGGAAGGCGATCGTCAAAAGCTTGCGCGCGATGGCCACACGCGCCTTGTTCACTCCTCTGAACTTCAGATGCTCGTATTGGGCCTGCAGCTGCGCATCGCTGGCGATGGCGGGGGCGACCGCCTCGACGAAGGCCCAGCGCAGCCACTTGTTGCCCTGCTTGATGATTTTGCCGTGAAAGGTCTTGCCGCCGCTCGAATAGGTCGACGGCACAAGCCCGGCATAGGCGGCAAGCTTCTTCGGGTTGCGAAACCGCGATATGTCATCGATCTCCGCATCGATCAGCCGGGCGAAGAACTCGCCGATGCCGGGGATCGTCTTCAACAGCTTCACATTGGCATTGGCTTTGGTCATCGCCCGGATAGTTGCTTCCGACTGTTTGATCCTGACATCGATGTCGCCGATGAAGGCAAGACCTCGGTCGATCTGAATGCGGTCGATCTCCGAGACCTTGACCTGCGCAAGTTGAATGCGGCCGGCCTTGCCGAACAGATCACCAAGCTTCTTCAACTGCGCCGTCTGCTCGGGATAGCGATCAAACACCGTGACGATGCGGTTCTTCACCATCGTGCGCAGCCGCACATAAAACATCCGCTCGCGTAGCGCGACACGCAGCTGTCGTGCCTTTTCGCTGGGCGCCCAGGCCTCCGGCACCAGGTCGGCCCTGAGCAGATGCGCCAGCACCGTCGCATCGATCTTGTCGGTCTTGATCTTGGCATCGGCAATCGCCTTGACCTTCCACGGGTGGGCGAGAACGACATCATCACAAATGTCGTCGAGCCAGTCGTACATCACCATCCAGTTGCGGGTCGCCTCGACAACCGCGTGGCTGTTGTCGCGGTAGCGTTCCAGAAACCCGCCGAGCGACTGGCGGTCGTTCTTCACCCGACCGGAGCGCAACGTCTTGCCACCGCTGTCCTGGACGACCAGATGGCTGTAGGATTTGTGGTAGTCCACGCCGATATGGTAATCGTAAGAGGCAGTCATGCTTCCAACTCCCTTGTTGAGATCTGCAAAACCCCAATAAGGTAAGCCCAAAGGCCGGAAGTGTGACTGTCCCTCGATCTTCACCTGCATGTCAGTGATCCGTTCTCTCAACGGCCGCGGCCTCTTTCATGCCATCTCCTT
>NZ_JAGGJW010000053.1 GCF_017873175.1 Neorhizobium petrolearium | reverse complement strand
GCCGTCCGGATATTAAGGATATGCCTGTCCTCCTCACCCGACGCGGTGAGAAAAGTTGCGTCCTTGCGCTGATAAAGCGCGTAGTATGCGGAGGCTTCGATATCCGGCGACAGCTGCCGCTCCACGCGAGCCCCGCTGAACATTGCATCGCCGCTCGATCGATCATCGAAAGGGCGGTCATCGCGATACTGGACAGGCCGGCTGACAAGACCATAGAAGCGCCATGCATCAGTCTCCCACCCGGCCCAGACAGCATCGAATGACTGGCGGACATTCGGCCCATCGCGCGTCGAAACGAACCGCTCCAGGTCGAACGCAAAGTCTTGACGGCCGACCCTTGCCCTGAACGTTCCGCTGTCGGTCTCTTGCGAATAACCGATGAATGCTTGCCGAAGGTCAAACCGGTTTGCGTCGTTAGGACCGATCACCGACTTGTTGAACGCACGCACATCCTCGAACTGCGTGAAGACTTGCCAGTTTTCATTCAGGTGAACGTCGATATGGAACTGCGTGCGCTGTAACCAGTAGGAGTCTCCGGGATTCGCACGCACGGTTCCGAAAGCCGGCGCATCACTGACTTCGACGATTTCGCGTAGATTGAGCCCGAGCGAGATGTAGCTGTTGGGATTCGAGGCAAACAACGGAATGTATTTGAGACTGTCCAGCGACTCAGTCCGTAGTTTCGGATCCGCGAGAAGCGACCAGTCCTCCCGCGACCGGTCGGCTTTTATCGAGGGCCTCTCCTGCTTCAGGCCAGAATCGTCTGCCAGGGCTGACCGGTAGTCCCATTGAGCAAACGCGAGGGCAGCAAGCGAAAGCAGCAGTATCCGCGTCTTGGGTATGGACCGAAGGCCGAACGTTATTGAAAGACGCGAGGTGGTGTATCTCTGTCGGTCAATCATCTCTTTGCCTTTCAGCCTTCGGCCCATGGCCACATCCTGTGTTAAGTTTTCATGAGTGGTCGCCGCCGTCTGCCACTTGCACGGCTTGCGATGGACGGAGAAATAAGTTGAAGCCGCTACGAAAGATTATGGAATAAATCCTGTATTCGCGGTTGGTGCGGCACGTTGCGAAGATGCCCTCACGGGAGAGACACCTGCACCAACGTTGTCATCACCTTCTTTGCCTTGGTAGCCCTCGGTCGTGTGAAGCCGTGTTGCAAAATAAGGAACGTTTTTTGGAAATTGAGGATCTAAGAATATTTGTCGAAGTTGCTGATGCAGGCGGAGTATCGTCTGCAGCGCTGCGACTGGGAATCTCCAAGTCGATGGTCAGCCGGCGGATCAACAGGCTCGAGGAGCAACTCGGCGCACAGCTATTTGCAAGGACGACCCGTGGCATAGCGCTCACGGAAGCAGGCGCCACATTCCGCGATTACGCAGCCAGGACCTCAGCTGAATTGGATTTGGTGCGGGAAACGATCCTGCCTGCCGGTGAGCTTCGAGGCCGCATGCGCGTAGCCGCGCCACTGTCATTTGGTCCGACCTATTTTGCCCCCATCCTCTCCCAGCTGGCTAGCCGACACCCACAGCTACAAATCCTTTCTTCTTATACTGATCGCTTCGTGGATCT
>NZ_JAGGJW010000052.1 GCF_017873175.1 Neorhizobium petrolearium | reverse complement strand
TGCCATGCAAATCTCCAGATAAAACTGGAAACCTTCTCGCATACGCAGCAAGCCTCAAAATACACCCAATCCAATGGGGCGGAGACGGCGCTTACTCTTCGTCGATATCCATCAGACAACAATAGCACGCACGTCATGCGAATTCCTGTGGTCTACGCCGTATGCGTACCGTGGAGCATCCGTTCGGCGCGATCAAACAATGGATGTATCAGGGCGCGTTCCTCATGCGGCGCCTGGAAAACGTTCGAGGGGAGTTCAGCCTGACGGCGCTGGCCTACAATATCAAAAGAGCCATCACCCTTGTCGGCGTTCCGGGTCTGATTGCCGCCCCCAGGGTATGACAGGTCGCCCTACGCACTTTTTTTGAACCATACAGGGGCGAACAGATGCCCAATCATGCCTTCTCAGGGCTTTGAGCATTGAAATCCGGGAAATCTCGTCACCTACAGAGTTCCGGCCCAAACCAACCCATGCCGTCATCGATCCAAAGAATTTTCGGACGCTCTGCCCAGAAAATCGAGCCCCAGAACCTGATTTCCCGCAGCTGCCTATACTTCAGTCATCTTGGGAATCCCTGAAAACAAAATAGTTTTCGGAATCCTCAGGACGGACTAAAGACTGAGCCTTTAGGGCCCTAGGCAGTGGAAACCGCGCTCCTGGAGGTGTCCGAGTTGGCATAGGCGGCCATGAATATGCGGATTGCGCTCTTTACGGCGAAATCTACCTCCTCCCACGGAGGTTCGTCCTCCAGATTGCCGAAGAGGCGGAAATTGAAGAGGCTACCACTGGCAAGCTCGATAAATTGATTAGCAGCGAGGGCGGGATCCTCTGCGATCAAGTTACCCCGCTCAATGTGCCGCTTGACGAAGTCCTCAAGCATAGCCCGGGCTCTGCCCCGAGAATGGAAGAATTGACTGCAAAGATGCGGCATCCGCGTGGCTACGCCGATGAGCATCCGTATTGCGCCGAGGCTATGCGAGGAGGTAACGTGGCTTGTCAAGTCGACGCCGAAACGGTAGAGTCCGGCCTCGACTTCCACGCTATCCGTTAGAACAGAGTTCAGTATGAGCATAAAGCGCTGGCGCTCATCCTCTACAATAGCGCTGAACAGATCCTCCTTGTTTTCGAAATAGACGTAGATTGTAGCTTTCGAGACGCCGGCTTCGCGGCAAACCTCGTTCACACTCGCCGCATCGAAGCCCAGCCTCATGAAGACACGCTTTGCACCTTCGATGATCTGCACTCGCTTGACCGGGTCCGCACCGGCGGCAAGGCGGCCCTGCTTCTGGGTGAGTAAACAGCGATCCTCGGTTTTTTCCTCGGTCATCTCTGTTCTTCTTTTTTTCCAAACCAGTCGGTTCGATTTCCTTGAAAACATGCGCGGCAATGCGTCCTACGTCAAGTTTCCTGAATCGATCAGTTCGACAAGCCGGACGAAAGTGGCAGCTCCCATGGCACGTGTTTCTCTCGTCGCGGTTGTCAAGCTTTGGTATCAGCATCGCAGTTCAGGCTCTCTGTTCTGTAAGGCCGTATGTCCTTCTTCGGGAGTGAGGTGGCTCGCCCTAAGCTCGACTTTGTACAAAATTCTTTGGGATTTTGAGTTGGTTGGCGGCGCCGATATGCTGCGTGCAGCCCCCTATAGCGAGTATCAGCGCACGCATTTTGTATGATCTGAACTGGGTGAATCAGTTCGCCGCAGTCTCCTTGCCTTGCTTGTTTCGTGTGACCGGATTCGAACCGTTGGATGACCGATCATAATGAGAACTGCGTCGGGTCGGGTGATCCTGTTCCGCACATCCTTCGCCAGTGGCTGTCGTCGTTTCGTCCCTGGTTCACGGCGCCCAGTTGGGACCATCTGCTG
>NZ_JAGGJW010000051.1 GCF_017873175.1 Neorhizobium petrolearium | reverse complement strand
TGGCCGGCCTCCTGCACCGGCCTGAATGGTGAATCTGATTTGCTCACAAAAGGGAATCCCCATGCCGATTCCGCCTAAATTCATCCCGCTCTAGTCTCTGACGAGCTCATTGTGAGGCTCTGATGCGGGCGGCATAGGCCCATGGCATCAGGGCGTCGATGTCTTTGGCGAGGTGGCCGTTTGCTAGGCGGGTGAAGAGGTCGCAAAGATAGGCGTAAGGTTCAACGCCGTTCATTTTGCAAGTGCCGATCAGACTGGCAAACCGAGCCCAATTGCGGCCCCCTTCATCGTGCCCCGCAAAGAGCGCATTGCGGCGGTTCATGGCCGGGCGGCGGATCGCGTTTTCCACCAGGTTGGAGTCAATATCGACATGGCCGTCGTCCAGGAACAGCCGGAAGCCGTCTTGTCGTTTTAGCATATAGGCCAGGGCTTTTCCGAGGTCAGATTTGCGTGAGACGCGCGCGGCCTGGGCTGCCAGCCAGGTGAAGAACTCGTCCACCAGCGGGAGGGACAGGTCCTGTCGAACGGCCCGGCGATGTTCGGAGTCTGAGCCCCGGATACTGTCTTCGATCTTGTAGAGCGCGGAGATGCGCACCAGCGCCTCGTCGACAATGGGCGATCCGCTCTTCGGCGTCGCCTTGATCAGCTTTCTGCGCCCGTGCGCCCAGCAGAAAGCCAGCTTCAAGGGATCGCCACCCATCCGGTCCGACGTGGCGAGGTGAGAGTAACCACCGTAGGCATCGACCTGGATCGTACCGTTGAACCCGGCGAGAATTTCAGCGGCATATTCTCCTTTACGCCCGGGCCGATAATGGAACACCACACCTGACGGAGCAGAACCATTCCAGCCGCGGTCGTCGCGCAGCACGGCCCAGAGATAGCCGGTCTTTGTCTTGCCTCGCCCAGGATCCAGCACCGGGGCCGTCGTTTCGTCGACATAGAGGCGCGTGCTTTCCCACAGCAGCCGTTTGGCCATATGGTCGACCACCGGTGCGATTTCGCTGCCCGTGCGCCCCATCCAATCGGCCAGGACCGTGCGGTCTATCGGCACCCCGTGTCGCGCCATGACCTCAGCCTGCCGGTTGAGCGGCATATGTTCGGAATGCTTGGAGACGGCAATCTCCGCCAGAAGGGCTTCGGTCGGCCAGCTCCCTTCCAAAAGATGTGCCGGCGCTTTGGCCTGGAGGACGCCCGTTCGACCCTTGGGGCATGCGTATTTCGGGCGGATCGTGACGATCACCTCGTAGCGCGCCGGGATCCGGTCGAGCCGTTCCGTCCGATCCTCGCCGATCCGGACCATGTTGCCGCAACCGCAGGGACAAGCGATGCTCTCGGGCTCGATCACGCGCTCGACCCGCGGCAGGTGTTCGGGCAGTGCACGGGCCTTCCGCTCCTTGCGAGAAACGGCCTTGTCCGGATCGCCAACCTCTCCAGGATTGATTGCGCTGGCTTCGATCTTCTTCTCGACGGCGGCGATCCGCGCCTGTGTTTCGGCAATCGCCGTTTCAAGGTCTTCCAGCGCCAGTTCCATCTGCGTCGGATCTAGCTTTTCCGATTTCGGCCCGAACTTCGTGCGCCGATAGTCGTGAACCTGCCCCTCAAGCTTCTCGATCAGTTCCTTCAACTCGGAGATGAACGCGTCCTTTTCGGCCACCACAGCCTGCTCATGCTGACGTGCAGCACGCTCGACCGACAGCTCGAACTGCATCGCCGCAAACGCCTTCACCACCTCTGGCGGAAGGTCCGGAAACAGGCTGAGATCAAGGGGCGATGACATGCGCCCTTATAGCAAGGCAGCACGGAAAAGCCAAATAAAACAATGCAAAGGCGGCCGGATATTCACCCTGCCGCCGACGGCGCGGTCACTCGTTGCGCCATCACCCGCCGCCAGTCGAGGCCTTCGAACAATGCCTCATATTGCCCCCTGGAAAGACGCATCGTCCCATCCTGAACCTTGGGCCAGGCAAAGCTT
>NZ_JAGGJW010000050.1 GCF_017873175.1 Neorhizobium petrolearium | reverse complement strand
CATGGTGTTCCAGTGGCCGAAGGGAGCCTGGCCGAACAGCCGTTCGCCGCGCGGCGCCCAGCCTCGCAGCGGCGCCATGTTCGTCTTCGTCCAGGGGTGAGTAGGCCGGAGGGATTTCACCAGCCGGCCTCTCGCAGAACGGTGCGTGAACCTCTCGATTCACACCGCTCCCATCAGGTAAACGTGTTCGTTCCGAACACCTTCCAATGTACGAACAGTCCCGGATTTTCCCGCGCCAGTTTTCGCAAGAAGAGACTGGCTCGTGTCTTATGGGACTGAAAGCGTTTGAACTTTCGCCTGATCCAGGCTCTGAGCTTCATGTTAACGTAATCAGCCAGAGTGGACAGGGCCGAACGGCTGAACCGGCCATAATAGGCAATCCATCCCCGAAGGAGTGGATTGAGTTGTTTGGCAATTTCGGTCAGCGTCCCCGGCGTCTGCCGCGGGATGTTCAAACTTTTGATCTTTGCCCGCATCGATTTAAGCGCCGTCGGACTAACCGCAGGCGTGTAGCCACAGAAGAACTCGTCCCGCTGTGTATTCGCCACCCGTCGAGGCCGGAACTGATATCCGAGAAAGTCGAATGCGACATTCGGATACGTTCCTCGGCGCCGTTGATCCTTGCAGTAAACGATCTTGGTCTTTGTCGGATGCATCTGCAATCCGCACGCTGCCAAGCGAGAACTCAACTCCACCTTGAGGGCTTCGGCTTGCTGCTCGCTCTGGCAGTGAACAAGACCATCGTCGGCATATCGACACCATGGTAGGTCGGGATGCATTCGCGTCATCCACAAATCAAATGCATAGTGCATGAAGAGATTTGCGAGGCAGGGGCTGACGACACCGCCTTGCGGGGTGCCGCACGTTCGCGCCAAAACCTCACCATTCTTCTCCATCGGCGCTGCGAGCCATCTTCCGATGTAGAGCAGAGCCCACTTGCATGTGACGTGCTTCCTGACCGCCTTCAGCAAGAGATCGTGTGGAAGATTGTCGAACAGTCCTTTGATGTCGAATTCCAAAACCCAATCATACTTCCAACATCGCTGGCGCGTCACGCCGACGGCATCCAAGGCCGACTTCCCCGGCCTGTACCCGTATGAGTCTGGAAGAAAGAGGGAGTCCAAATCCGGCTCAATCATCTGTTTGACCACCATCTGCGCGATCCGATCGCTGACCGTGGGCACACCCAAAACCCTCTCGCCTCCAGCCTTCTTTGGAATGGAGACGGCACGCACCGGTGGCGGAAAGTAGGCTCCGGACGACATCCGATTCCAGATCTTGTAGAGATTCCTTGCAAGGTCTTTCTCGAACATTTCCAAAGTCTCGCCGTCCACCCCGGCTGCGCCATGGTTGGCTTTGACCGCTTTATAAGCTTCGTACACCTGCCGTTTCTCAATTCGAAACGGCTTGTCTGCCGTACTTTCCGAAGTCATCCTGTTTCCAGTTGTTTCAAACAATACGACCACCTGATCCGACCCCTTTGCTCCGACCCCATTACAGGGTCCTCGACGCTCTTACGGGTCGGTCCGCCCCAGTCTCCCGCATCGGTACTCTCGCCTTGCGGTTTGCGCCGCTTGAGCTTCTCCCTTGGCATCAGGAGCCTGGTTCCTGCAGTTCCGCGTGAACGCCTATGTCCAAATCACGCCCCCTCTACGCCGGTCGCCGCCCGCCCGGTCATCAGGCTTCTGGCGGACTTGTCCCAGGATGACGAAACGGTCCTGGTTTCGACAACACTTACGTTCATAACGACGCGTCTTCGGAGGGTTCACTTTCGTTCGTCTTTTGAACATGCACCTGCTCGGATCTCGTCCGAACGTTTCATCCGACGCTCACCACCACGGCTCTTTACCGCAGCAGCTCGGACTGGTTTGAGACCTGCTCCTGAAAGCCGATCCCGGAGGGCCGTCCCCCATCATTCACGCAGCTTTACGCTACGGTCTCAGTTCATGTCGAACTCCTTCCGCTGCTCTGCAGCACACTCTCGTCGATGAAGACGAGGCGGGCCGGATCGATGCGATGGCGATGCTTCAGCCAGCGGCTGCGTCGGGCGGCGACATCGGGCCGGTCGCGCTCG
>NZ_JAGGJW010000049.1 GCF_017873175.1 Neorhizobium petrolearium | reverse complement strand
TGTAGCCGCAATGTTGAAGTGTCCTGTTTCTGCAAAGTTGGAATGTCACTCTCCCCGGGTTTTGATGACGGCGGAGATTGCGGATGGGATTGATAACGATGAGCGGGCGCGATCTGCAGCGGATCGAGATTTTGTCGAAGGTGATGGCCGGACGCATGACGCTGGTGTCGGCGGCGCATGTGCTTGATCTGAGCACGCGCCAGGTGCGTCGGCTGCTGGATCGGATCAGCACGGGCGGCGCGGCATCGATCAGACACAAGGCGATTGGCCGGCCGTCGAACAATCGGATCAGCGATGGTGTTCGCGATTACGCGGTGACGCTGGTTCGCGAACGCTATGCGGACTTCGGTCCGACGCTGGCGGCCGAGAAGCTTGCCGAACGCGATGGATTGCGCGTGTCGCGTGAGACATTGCGAAGCTGGATGGTCGATGCGGGACTTTGGCTGTCACGCAAGCAGCGACGGACGTTTCATCAGCCGCGGCTGCGGCGCGAGGCCTATGGCGAGTTGGTGCAGATTGACGGGTCGGAGCATCGCTGGTTCGAGGATCGCGGACCGCCTTGCTCGCTGCTGGTGTTCGTCGACGATGCGACCGGCAAGTTGATGCAATTGCGCTTCGTGCGTTCGGAAAGCGCCTTCACCTATTTCGAAGCATTGGAGCTGTATCTCAAGCGTCATGGCGCACCGATTGCCTTCTACTCGGACAAGCATTCAGTGTTCCGGGTGGCGAAGAAGGATGCCAAAGGCGGTCAGGGCATGACCCAGTTCGGGCGTGCGCTTTGCGAGCTAAACATCGAGATTCTCTGCGCAAATTCCAGCCAGGCCAAGGGCCGTGTCGAGCGGATGAATCGGACGCTGCAGGATCGGCTGGTCAAGGAATTAAGGCTGGCTGGCATCGACAATATGGAGGCAGGCAATGCGTTTTTGCCGGACTTCGTGGAGGACTACAATGCGCGCTTTGCGATCATCCCTGCCCGGCCCGACGACCTGCACCGGCCGCTGAATCTGGCGTCGGATCGACTGGAAGGGATCTTGTGCAAGCGCGAGCAGCGCTATGTCGGATCGCAGCTGACGTTTTCGTATGAACGCAAGCGGATCATGCTGGAGGAGACCGAGGTGACGCGTGGTTTGGTCGGACGCTATGTCGAGACCTATGCCTATGCCGATGGTCGCCTTGATGTGCGCTGGAAGGGGTATTCCCTGCCCTATACGATGTTCGACATGGACCAGCGAGTGACGCATGCGGCGATCACCGAGAACAAGCGGCTTGGTGATATTCTGGCTTACGTCAAGGAGCGCCAAGACCAGCAGGTGAAGCCAGTCGTGAAGACCAATAGCGAGAAGAACGGCTACACGCCGCGTGGTCGCAAGCCGGGTCGCAAGACGGATGTCATGAGTGATCCGGCGGTGATTGCGCGGCGAGAGAAAGCGTTAATGAGGCAGCCAGCGGCGGAATAAAGATCGTCAATGCATGCCGATGTCGCTTTGCGTATCCGATTCCAACTGCAGGCAAGCTGCCCAAAGTGGCGTCTTGTGGAAGGATCCATCCTGGAGAAGCGTGAGCCCCTCTCGTGCCTCATAGAGCAAGCCGAGCCAGCATAAGCGTCGGAAGACGCCATACTTGAGATCGGATTTCAGCTTCCAGGCCTCTAGGGTCAATTCGGTGTCCGACAGAGGCGCGAGGTCTGGATAGAGGATTTGCACAACGTCCATTGGAGTGCACCCCTTTCTGGCCTTGATATTGAGAAGATTGAGGAACATGCGCCACCAGCGTAACCGCGCTCGGACCTCTTCCTCCCGTTCGGTGGCGTGGACATACGAATAGAGATAATCCGTGGCGACCAGATCGAAGAAGGATTGTGGTTTCACCAGAAACTCTCGGCCGCGTCTGGTTGGCAGCAGCACATTCTTTTTCCGGCGAAGGAGCTTTAGATGACGGACCATGTCGCTCACGACCCAGAGCGGCGGCATGTCGCTTTCATTGAGCACCTTATTCATGCTGTAGAGGTCTTCTGCTGTGAAGCCTGGCCAGAGGAAGTTTACTGCGGCCCAATGCACGAACTTGCGGTTCATGGCGCCGGTCGCCGTCAATCCTATGCCCCCCTCACCGTCAGCATAGGCAACCGAAAGAAGCATGCCGCGAAGAAGCGGTGACAGCGCGGCGGCATCGACGTCACCTTGCAGTTTAATTTCCGGAAGCATCGTGCGGCTTTAATCCCTACCCCGCCCCATGCAGGTGCACGCGAGTATCAACCGGCGACAGAACAATTGCCAGTGAGAAAGCTAAAGCCGGAGGGTGCCCCTCACCCGCCCCGATCTGATCTTGCAACCGGGATCAGCCGGTCAGATCGGGGCTGATTGTCGTGCCGCGTCGAAGCACAAAGTGACACTTCAACTTTGCGCCGGAACGGACATCTCAACCTCGCCGCCACA
>NZ_JAGGJW010000048.1 GCF_017873175.1 Neorhizobium petrolearium | reverse complement strand
GTAAACGGTTAGGCGATCCCACGTAGCAGAAGAGTTCGATATCGCTCATTTTCGGGATGAATCATGTGAGGAGTCCTATGAGCGGAGATATGAATCAGGCCCGGACGTTTGAAATCTTGACGGCAGAGCCGGTGCGGAAGCGGCGAAAGCCGAAGTTTCGATCCGACGAGGAGAAGGCACTGATCCTAGCGGAGGCTCTGGCCCCCGGTGCGAATGTTTCGGCGGTTGCACGTGCCCATGGAATGGATCCGTCACAACTTTTTGGTTGGCGACGCACGGCGCTTGCGTCAGGTACGGTGCGTCGGCTTGATAAGGGGCCGGCAGACGAGACGACGTTTACTCGTTTCGAGGCGGTGCGGACGGATCTTGTTGAAATCTGGGTGGGCGACACGGCACTCCGGGTGAGCGCTGCGATCGATCCAGCGCTGTTGGTCGGAATCGTGAAAGCGGTGCGCCGAGGATGATTGCCTCGGGTGTCATCGTTTACGTGTCGTGCCAGCCGGTCGACTTTCGCAAAGGTGCCGCGTCACTGATGGCCTTAGTGCGGGACGGCGGTCTCGACCCGTTCAATGGTGCGCGATACGTCTTCCGCTCGAAACGAGCGGACAGAATAAAGATCATCTGGTGGGATGGCTCAGGGGTATGTCTGTATTCAAAAACCATCGAGGGGAACGGCTTTTGCTGGCCTGCAGCGACAGCGGCGCGCATCCGTCTTGACCACGCCCAGCTCATGGCCCTTCTGGCCGGAATGGATTGGAAGAAGATCCGTCCAACGACAATCAGGAGGCCGCTTTCGACGGGCTGAACCCTACAAGAAAGCCGACGTATGTTGCTGTAAACGCTAGGAAAAGATCACGATTTGTGGTCTACTTCCTGCTATGACGCTCTCTGCTTCGAACCTTCCTGACGACGTTGATGCACTCAAGGCGATGATCGTCGCCATGAGTGCAGAAGGTGCTGCTGCCCGAGCGGAGATAGCCCGGCTTGAGGCGCTCAAGAAGGATACCGACGAGCGGATCGCCACCCTCACGGCGATTGTGAAAGTGCTGGAGCGAGCCCAGAAAGGCACCCGCTCGGAACGGCTGCGACTGGGGGTCAACGACGATCAGATCGACTTTGCCTTCGAGGAAGTCGAGACCGGCCTGGCGGCGATCGACAGCGAGCTCGACCAGTCACGGAAAGACAAGCCGAAGCGGGAAGCACGCCCACGCAAGAGCTTTGCCGCCCATCTCGAGCGCATCGAGGAGGTCATCGAGCCTGAAATCCCCGAAGAGTGCCGAGGCCTGGAGAAGGTTCTGATTGGCGAAGACCGATCCGAGCGGCTCGATGTCATTCCACCGAAGTTCAGGGTCATCGTTACCCGACGGCCTAAATACGCGTTCAGAGGCCGTGACGGTGTGCTGCAGGCTCTGGCGCCTAGCCATATCATCGAAGCCGGGATTCCGAGCGAACGGCTGCTGGCCTACATCGCCGTATCCAAATATGCCGACGGCCTTCCGCTCTACCGTCAGCAGGCGATCTACCTGCGTGATAGCGTGGCGCTGAGCCGCTCGTTGATGGCCCAATGGATGGGTCACCTCGGCTTCGAGCTCAAGATCCTGGCGGATTACATCCTGGAGAAGATCAAGGCAGGTGAAAGGGTCTTTGCCGACGAAACGACATTGCCGACCCTCGTGCCTGGTTCGGGAAAAACAATGACGGCATGGCTGTGGGCCTATGCACGTGATGATCGGCCGTTCGGGGGATCAGGGCCACCAATGGTCGCCTATAGATTTGAAGACAGCAGAGGTGGGCGCTGTGTGGCCCGTCACCTGAGCGGCTTCAACGGCATTCTCCAAGTGGATGGGCACGGCGCCTATACAAGTATGGTCAAAGAGCAGGCCAAGGCCGGCAGCAACGAAACCATCACGTTGGCCGGGTGCTGGGCGCATGTCAGGCGCAAATTTTACGAACTGCATATCGGTGGCATCAATCAGGCTGCGACGGCCTCGGTGAAGGCGATGGCCGAGTTGTGGAAGGTCGAGGACGAGATCCGCGGCAAGAATGCCAACATCCGTGCTGCCGCACGACAAGAGCGGTCCGCGGCCATTGTCGCCAACCTTTTTGACATCTGGGAAAAGGAATTGGCGAAAGTCTCTGGCAAGTCCAAGACCGCGGAGGCGATCCGCTATGCAATGACCCGTCGACAGTCTTTGGAACGCTTTCTCAATGACGGCCGCATCGAGATCGACTCCAACATTGTTGAGCGTGCAATCCGTCCCCAAACCATTACAAGAAAAAATAGCCTATTCGCCGGAAGTGAAGGCGGCGGCAATACATGGGCGACAATCGCGACCCTTTTGCAGACAGCTAAAATGAACGACGTCGATCCACTCGCCTGGCTGACACAGACCTTAGTTCGCATGGCCAACGGATGGCCTGCTCACGATATCGAGGCTCTGATGCCCTGGAACTTTAACCAGGGCGCTGTCGGCTGACCGCTTAC
>NZ_JAGGJW010000047.1 GCF_017873175.1 Neorhizobium petrolearium | reverse complement strand
TCACCAATGATTTCATGATGCCTGTTTCCTCGATCGTCTATTACGTTGAGCGCGAGCGCGCAGAATGTCGATCTGGTCCTGCGTCAAGTCGATTTGCCACGGCTGGCCCTTGGCGAGTTGGTGCCCTTTGAGCCATCCGCGAGCGAGATAATCAAAGATGACCTGAGGTGTGATGCCCAGAGCCGCTGCGGCTCCTTGAACGGAGTAGGATCCGTCCGGCCACCGGGCGGGATTGGAGCTCGTGCCGTTGATTTTGACGGTGGGAATGCCCCAACGCCTGCGCAAGAGCCAGACATTCTCACCCTTGAAGGCGCAATTCCGTGCGGCAAGAAAGCCTTCGGCGTTCAGCGCCGAGGCAATTTCCTTGTCCATTTTGCCGGCGGTGTTCAGCTCCGTCACGCGCGCTCGTAGTTTGTCGATATCGATATAGTCACCATAGGTGTGAACGCGCCTTTGGACAGAGTGCTCGCTTGTCGCTCCCGTTTGCCACAGGATCTTGACCCAGACCTGGCCCCGCAGGCGCTTTTGGTCGAGAACGACCTCGCAGATGATGAGGCGTAGGATGCTCTTTCGCTCGGCTGCCGTGGTCGAGGGGGCATGCCAGATGCCAGGGAGGTTCTCTCCGAGCGCCAATAGTCCGTCGCGATCTGCCTCGCTGAGAACCAAGGGTTCGTCGGACCGCCACCGTTGATAATCTTGCTCTATGGCCTCGGCTGCACGCAGCTTCTCTTCCCATCCCCGCTCCAGCGACCGGGCCACCAAGCGGTTCTCGGGTTCGACTGCGTCGTATTGGCGCCGTGCCCTTTCCGCCTCGTAGCGCGCCCGTTCGCGCCGCAGAGCCCATTGACGCTCAAGCTGCCGGATCTCTTCTTTGATCTGGCCCAGTGCGGCGATGGCGATGGCGATGCTATCCGGCGTCAGGGCCTCAAGTAGAATGCCTTCGATGCGTGCGTCGATGGGCAGAGCTCGCACCTCCTGGCATAACGGCCCTCCATCGTGACCGCGGTCGGCGCGGCACGTGTAGACGGGATAGTTTCCCGCAGGGCCGCTATAGCGCAAACTCATCCGCCGGCCGCACCGCCCACAGACAGCGATGCCCTGCAGCAATGCAGCGCCCTTACGCGGCGCTCCCGTATGGCCGGCTTCGTAGTGGTTGATATTGTTTTCCAATCGCCGTTGGTTGTCCATAAACTCCTCCCAGCCGATGTAACCAGGATGGGCCGCTTGCAAACAGACCTCCCAGTCTTCGATGGGGACCTTGGTTGTGCGTGGCAGATACACGTCCTGACGAATGCGCCCGCCAGTCTGCCGTCGTCGACCATAGACATAGGCCCCAGCATAGCCGGGATTATGGAGAATGCTGAGCACGCGCGGGTTGCTGGCCTCTTGCCAGACGACTTCGTGCGGTGCCGGACCACGAAGGGGACGCATTGGCAATGGTAAATCCTCCTTGCGTAGATAACGCATTACCGCCCGCGCGCTTCCCAATTCGCGGAATTTGCTGAAGACGAGGCAAAGCCTTGCCTGCACTTCCTCATCGGGATTGAGAATGATCTGGCCCGAGAGGGCATGAGATAATCCGGCGGGTAGACCAAAGCGCAATTCGCCGCGTGCCGCTTTCTGACGCTCGCCCTGATGAAGGCGCTGCCTGATCTGGTGCAACTCCGCTTCGCTCATGATGCCTGACAAGCCGAGCAAGAGGCGGTCATGGTAAGCGCAAGGGTCATAGAGCCGTTCGCCGTCGGCAATAATAACGCCGAACAGTGCGCACAGATCAAGGAGTTGATGCCAATCACGATTGTTGCGGGCGAGCCGAGAGGCATCGAGGCTGATGACAAGCCCTGCGTTTCCAAGCCCGATCTCTGCGATTAGCTTCTTAAAGCCCTCTCGCTCGACGCTGCCCGAACCGGATTTGCCAAGATCTTCATCGATGACGTGCACGCGTTCATGTGGCCAGCCAAGAGCGACGGCGCGATCGATGAGCCGATACTGCAGCTCAGTGCTTTCCTGATGATGCCGCACCTGGTTTACAGAAGACTGGCGGACATAAATGTAGGCGAGCTTGCCGCGATGCTCGGCGGTGACTTGGCTGTCCGGGCTATTCGTCGCTCTCAGCATGCCGATCTACCTTTGTCGGCGCGCGTATTGACCGCATCCGCATCAACAGGGGGGCAAGTTTTTGAGCGACTTGTTTGCGCGTCTCCGCCGGCAAATCGAGCCACGGACGCGGGACTGTCGTGCTCGGGGTCAGAAGCTTTACGAGGGACTGAGACGCTACGCGGTACGGTTTCGATTGCGCGTTCATCGCGAATCACCTCCTTGGAACGGGAGGTAACCATGCTGTTTAAATGGCGCATCAATGTGAGCAGGGTTCGAACGCTGATGCGAGGTGCCGACTTCGACTCGCTCCACGCGTCCGGCGAAAAGGTTGCAAGATCGGTCGCCGACCGGCGAATTGAACGGCGGCGTCCGTCAGGTAATCGAACGACTACGAATGCCGCACCGCGACCGGACTGGACTGACACCAGCTCAAGACGTTGACCCGCAAGGCCGTGGCGTGGGTCAATGATAGTCACATGATGCACCACCCCGTCGACAATAGGGGCAGTCTGCGATGCTTGGTTC
>NZ_JAGGJW010000046.1 GCF_017873175.1 Neorhizobium petrolearium | reverse complement strand
CAAGATCAAACACCGGCTACGCGAGGCGCAGGCCAGAAGCCGCAACGCCATCCATGACGCGCTCGCAACAATCCTCCAAACCGTTTCTCCAAAAGTATCCATCCGGCTTAGACCGCACCGCTTATGATTTTGGCTGGTCTGCCATGATGCGCTCGATCTTTTCCTGGTCGCATTGCTCGTCGGCAAGGAACTGGCGAACGCCTCCCTCCCAGGTGCGGATGTCGGCGAGGAACTCTTTCAGGCTCTCGACGCCCCGGTCGGTGAATGTCGTGATGCCCTCTTCGCTGCCGTCATGGGCATGGATCATCTCGCCATAGTCGATATTGTCGGAGTTGCTGGCGATTTCCTGGATGAGTTCGAGGTTTTCGCCGATCAGCACAGCGACGTAGCCGATCGTGTAGACATGCGTCGGGCGGCCCATCAGGCGGCCATCTGTCGGCCGCTGCCAGCGGCGGACCAGTTCCAAGGCAGCAGTTCCGGCAGTCGTGATACGGGAATGTTGGGCATGCGGGCGAGGATATCCGCCAACCAGGCCTGCGGATCGATATCGTTCATCTTAGCCGTGACGATCAGGGAATACATGAAGGCAGCACGCTCGCCGCCGCGCTGGGAGCCGGCGAATAGCCACGCCTTTCTTCCGAGAGCTATCCCGCGCAGGGCGCGCTCGGCCGCATTGTTCGTGATGCAAAGCCTGCCATCGTCGAGGAACCGCGTGAAGGCTTCCCAGCGTCCGTCCTTCTCGAACATGTAGTTGATCGCTTTGGCGACTGGATTGTGCTTCGACATCTGGGAACGCTGGGCCATAAGCCAGTCGTGCAGTTCCTCGGCGAGCGGACGCGCATGCTGCCGCCTCGCTACCAGTCTCTCCTCGACGGACTTCCCGTTTATGCCCCGCTCGATATCGAAGAGCGCGTCGATGCGGGCTACAGCCTCGAGCGCGACAGGCGATATCTCGTGGGCAGGTTTGCCCTTGCGCACGTTGCCGGCGATATCGGCCAGTTCGAAGAACTTGCGCCGCGCATGGCTCCAGCAGAGCGCGCTCTTGACCGGTTCGGGGCGGCGATCCGCACGATAGAGATCGTTGTAGCCGCCATAGGCATCCGCCTGCAGTATGCCGTGCCATCCGGCAAGATGCGTGTTGGGATGGGTCTTTTCCCGATCCGGAGAGAAGTGGAAGAGTGCTGCAGGAGGCGCGCCGCCCGCGAAGGGACGATCATCGCGAACGTAGGTCCATAACCTTGCCTGCTTCGTTGCGCCCCTGGCCAGGAGCGGCACGGTCGTATCGTCGCCATGCAGCCGCTCGGCGGCCAGCACATGAGCACGGATCAGATCATGGATCGGCTGCAGTGCCGTCGCGCAGGCACCAACCTGGTCGGCCAGCGTGGACAGGCTGAGAGCGACGCCTTCCCTGGCGTAGCGCTCGGCCTGTCGGTTCAATGGCTGATGCTGGCCGAACTTCTCAAACAGGATCGTCGCCAGCAGGTTCGGTCCTGCCCACCCACGCGGGGTCGGATGGAAGGGAGCCGGTGGCTGGCTGATCTTCTCGCAGTCCCGGCAGGTGAACTTCTCGCGCACCGTCTGGATCACCTTCCACTGGCGCGGAATCACCTCCAGCGTCTCGGTGACGTCTTCGCCCATCTTCACGATCCGGGCCGAGCCACAGCAGGTGCAGGTCGAAGGAGCTTCAATGATCAGCCGTTGGCGCGGCAGGTGCTCGGGAAACGGCTTGCGGGCGGGCCGACGGCGTTCGAAGGCGGAGACACTTGTGATCCTCTCCGCCACGCGTTCCGCCGCGATCTCGTCTTCGGTGGCATCGGCCTCGAGTTCCTCAAGCTGCAGTTCCATCTGGTCGATCAGCCGGGCGCGCCGTTCCGAGCTCTGGCCGTACTGCTCGCGGCGCAGCTTTGCGATCTCGAGCTTGAGGTGCCGGATCACCGCCTCCGACGTCGTCACGACGGCGCGCACCTGCGCGAGATCGGCCTCAGCAGACGTGGCACGCGCTTCCGATGCCGCAAGCGCGGCGCGCAATCTGGCTATCTCCGACGCAGCATCATCCATGGCCGAAAGCTACCATGGAACCACAGAAAGCCCAACAAAAACAGTGGAACGATGCGACTATCCTGCCGTTGCAGGTCGCTGCGTCCAGCGTGGATTGCGCCAGTCGATCCCTTCCAGAAGATAGCCGAGTTGCGCCGCCGACACTGGCACGGCGGAGCCATTTTGACTGACCGGCCAGATGAACTTTCCGGCTTCAAGCCGCTTCAGGTAAAGCGACATGCCGATCCCGTCGTGCCACAGAACCTTGATCAGATCACCCTTGCGACCCCGGAAGCAGAAGACTTCGCCGCCATGAGGATCGCGGCCAAGACCCTGTTGCACCTTCAGCGCCAGGCTGTTCATGCCGCAGCGCATGTCCGTCACACCACCCGCGATCCATACCTTCACCCCAGCCGGAAAGGCGATCATGACGCATCCAGGACCGGCAACAGCCGGGCAAGGATGGTCGGATCCAGCGAGGCCGGGATCGTCAGCCGTCGGCCGTTCGGCAGGCCGATCTCGATCGTCCTGTCGTCTTCAGGCAGCGGCGGTGAGGCCATCGCGAAAGATGCCGCCGGCGGTGGCGAAATCGCAAGCGGCACGAAGCCCGTTGACGCGGAAACGTTCAGAAGCCCGCTTCGGTATTCCCGACGCCAACGGGTCAACAGTGACCGCGACAATCCATAACGCCGCGCCGTCACCGAGCCCTGCCGAAACCCTTGCAGGCTCTCCTCGACGATCCGAACCTTTTCTTCATCCGACCAATCCCGTCGGCGACCAAAATCGTCGACAGACAAAAGCTCAATGGGGGAAATCACTGTAGTGCATGACATAAGCCATGGACTTAGAGCTAATCACCAAGTCAAGACAGACGGCCTTCGCCGCAGGCATACAGTTAATGATTTTGATGGCTTGTTTGATATCGATTGGCGGCAGTGGTGGATCGGTTCGTCGTCGCAGGGGAAAGTTGCTCATCTTGCGTTTGACG
>NZ_JAGGJW010000045.1 GCF_017873175.1 Neorhizobium petrolearium | reverse complement strand
CGTCAAACGCAAGATGAGCAACTTTCCCCTGCGACGACGAACCGATCCACCACTGCCGCCAATCGATATCAAACAAGCCATCAAAATCATTAACTAAACGGTATTGGGGCTAGCCGCATTTCTCGACGACCGTTCACAGCGTCGACAGGATCGACGCGGTGGCGGACCGGGGCTACTTCAAGATCGAGGATATGGAGGCTTGCGAGAATGCAGGCGTCACCGCCTATGTTCCCAAGCCGATCCGCGGTCCCGCCGTGGCCGAAGGGTTCTTTTCCAAGGAGCAGTTCCGCTACGACCCGGACAAGGACATCTACCTTTGCCCCGCAGACCAGGTGCTCTCACCACGTCATTTTGGCAAGTCCCGTGACAATGTGAAGATCGACTACGTCAACCGTGACGCCTGCAAGGCGTGCAGCCTGCGCGAACGCTGCACCAGAAGCTTCCGTCGTGTGTCGCGCCTGGAGAACGAGGCGGTGCTCGACCGCATGGCGGTGCGTCTTGTTGCCCGGCCCGACATTCTGGACCGGCGGCGCGAAAGCGTGGAGCGTATCGCCACGCCGAGAACCGCCTTGTTTTGTTAGACTGAAGCCGTTGTTTTTGTGAGGTGAGCGCTATCGCCACGTTGCTAACAACGAGGATAACGACGTGTCTATTCATCAGCTTGAGCTTCGGACTGGGACAGTCCGGCGGCGGAAGTTTACGCATGCTGCCAAAGAGGCGATTGTTTCAGAGACTCTGAGCGTCGAAACGACAGTGATGGATGTTGCGCGACGTCACGACCTTGATCGGTCATTGGTTTATCGGTGGCGTCGCGAATTTGGCGTTAAAGAGAGAGTGGAAGAACCACGCGCCTTCGTTCCGGTGAAGGTACAACAGGCGCCGGACGCGGCGATCGGAATACCGGCTGCTGCGTCTTCTGCGATCGAAATCCATGTTGGGCGGGGTCGGTTGGTGCGGGTCAATCGTGACTTTGATGCCTCGACCTTGTCGCGCGTGCTTGATGTGCTGGAGGGACGATGATCCCGATCAGTTCAAGCGTGCGGGTTTGGATTGCCAGCGGTCACTGCGATATGCGCAAGGGCATGCAGGGGCTAGCTCTCATCGTCCAAGAGGGGCTTGGCCGCAATCCGTTCCAGGGCGACGTTTTTGTGTTCCGCGGGAGAAATGCCCAACGACCGACATTCTGCATACGGTTTTCGTTTCGCGACGATCGCATATCCGTGGCATCCGCTGTTTGGAAGCGAGGTGCGGGTTTCGCCGTATCGGCGCGGCAAGAGCCTGATGTCCATCTATACGGACAAGCGGCCCGATCTATCCCATGAACTGCCGAATTGGATGTTCGACGAGAGCTACTGCAGCGGTATGACGCTTGGGCCACCCGAGATCAGCATCGCCGGTCTCGACGAGTTGGCAGCGACACTCGCGTCGTTCGGCGCGACTCGCTCAAGAGGCGCAAAATCCCGTCCTTCGAGGAAGAAGGAGAAGGATGATGCGAAGCAGGCGACATCAAAATCGCGACCAACTCGTTCTGCAGTTGGAGCGCCAAAATCTTCAGGTTCCAGCGGTCAAGAACGTCAAAGGGTTGGTGGAAGCGCTGGCGGATCTTCTGCTGGAAGCTCTGGAAGCGAACAGAATGACGAAGACGGGAGGCGTTGATGAACACGAAGATCACGCCTGACCATCTTCGCCGCGCCGCTGTGGTCTATGTCCGGCAATCCACAATGACTCAGGTTACCGGCAATCTCGAAAGTCAGCGCCGGCAGTATGATCTCGCTGGAGCTGCCGCAACGACTGGCTTTGCATCGGTGACTGTCTGCGGATTTCGGATTAACGGGACATCGATTCCGATCTCGGTCGCTCCGGCTCAGGTAGCATGGAACGGCCCGGATTCGAACGGCTTGTGGCACAGGTCTGCTCCGGCGATGTGGGAGCGGTCTATTGCATCGAGGCATCGCGTCTGGCGCGCAATGGCAGGGACTGGCATCATCTGATCGACCTTTGCGCACTCGCCGGTACATTGGTCATCGATCCGGATGGCGCCTATGATCCCCGGCTCGTCAACGATCGCCTGCTGCTCGGATTGAAAGGCACGATGTCGGAGTATGAGCTTAGTTTGATGCGCCAGCGCGGCATCGCCGCGCGTGATTCCAAGGCAGGACGTGGGGAATTGCGGTTCATGCTGCCGCCGGGCTTGTGCTGGAGCGAGGTGGGTAAGATCGAGATTGATCCGGACGAACATGTGGCCGAAACGATCAGGCTCGTTTTTGCCAAATTCCGGGAACTGGGAAGTGGACGACAGGTTTTTTTGTGGCTGCGGTCGGCCGATATCAAGATGCCGGTCGTCCTGCGCAATGTCGACGTCTGCAAACTTGTTTGGAAAGCGCCGGCCTATCACAGCGTCATGCAGATCCTCCACAATCCACTCTACGCGGGGGCCTATGCCTTCGGAAGACGCGCGCAGCGAACGCGGATCATCGATGGCCGCGCTCGCAAGGCAACAGGGGTGCGCAAGCCAGGGATGAGTGGAGCGTGCTGCTGCGCGACAATCATCAAGGCTATATCAGTTGGCGAGAGTATGAGGAGAACCATAAGCTTCTGGCCGAGAACGCGCACATGAAGAAGAATTGCGATCGCAAGTCGGCGCGTGGCGGCCGTGCCCTTTTGACGGGACTGATGCGATGCGGTCGCTGTGGCCGAATGATGCGCGTCTTCTACGGCAGCGCAAAAGGCAACGCTCATCGCTATCAATGCCGCGGCGACGATGCTCACGTGGGTGTCGGCCTTTGTATCGGCATTGGCGGCGTCAGGGTCGATCGCGCCGTTGCGATGCAGATTTTAGAAGCGGTGTCGGACCGTGCTGTCGAAGCGGCAATCTTCGCCTCGGATCAAGTCGAGCGGTCCCAAAGAGATGTCATTGCGGCAATCGAGCGGGACCTCGAAAGCGCACGCTACGAAGCGCTGTTGGCCAGTCGCAGGTATGAGCTTGTGGACCCGGCCAAGCGGCATGTTGCACGCGAACTGGAGGCCCGATGGAATGATGCCCTGGAGCGAGTAGGCGTGCTTGAACGCAAGATCAAGGATCTATCCGCGCTGTCAGCAGCGCGCCCCATCATCGATCGTGGCCGACTCCTGCAGCTTGCCCAGGATTTGCCGACCGTATGGAATACGCCCTCCACGGAGACGCGAACGAAGCAGCGGCTCATCCACATCCTGGTTCAGGAGATTATTTGCGATCTCGATGATGCGACCAACGAGGCGGTGCTCTTGATCCATTGGATCGGCGGTCGGCACACAGAGGTGCGTGTGGCGCGCGTCAAGACCGGAAGATATCCTGCCGAGCTCGCACCATCGGCTGTCGAGGCACTGCGCAAACTGGGCGGACATTGGCCAGATCGGGAACTCGCGGTCTCACTCAATAGGATGCTTTGCAAGACAGGTAATGGCGAGAGCTGGACGACCGTGCGTGTTCGTGACATGCGCGAGCGCCTGGGAATTCCCGAATATGATGCCACCAAAGTGGACGTACCGATGATCAGTTTGATGAAAGCGGCGGAGAAACTCGGTATTTGCGTCGGATCGGCCAAAAGCCTGGTGCAGAGAGGAATTTTACCTGCAACGCAAATCCTTCCCGGCTCACCGTGGATGGTTCCCGTCGAAGCATTATCCTCGGAAGCCGTCCGGATAGGGGTGCAGGGTGTCATCGATCGACGCCCGAAGTTTTATGAAGATTATCAATATGATAAAGTCGTCCGGTTGCCCGGAATCTGATGGAGGGATGCATTATGAAGCGCACTGTAGACGCTTGGCGCGGAACACGAACACATCGCCACAATAGGGATCGGCCGCAAGCGCTGACGCCACCAAAGCCACCAAGCCATTCATGCCGCGCCGGAAGTCGACAGGCTGCGTCGCCACCATGATCTTCACGCCATTTGGCGAAACTCCGATCACCGGCGTCCTCGCAACGCTGCCACGATCGCCTGCGCCAACTCGGGCGCCACCGAGCCAATCACGGTCATGCGTGCTCCGGCAATCTCGATCTCAATTCGGCCGGAAGCAACGGAAGCGATATCCGACGACGCGCTCTGGGGAGGCGCTCGATCGCCAACCACCGTCACCGGCACGAACATCGCCTGCTGCGCGAAGGTCTTTAGTGCGGGCCGCCCGAGCGTGTGTTCGTGTCGCGGATCTGGCGGGGCGAACAGACTGGCGTCCAGACGCAGGCGTGTAATGAGGGTGGCCCTA
>NZ_JAGGJW010000044.1 GCF_017873175.1 Neorhizobium petrolearium | reverse complement strand
GCGAGAAGCTGATCCAAAAGTTCCTTCTCAATGGCCATGTGATGATTCTCCTTTCCATCATCATGGCCTCAGACACAAAATTCCTGACAGTCCCCCAGCCGGGCGCAATCGCGTTGACGCGGATGCCGTGCGCCGCATTTTCCATCGCGACAACCCGGGTCAGCCCTTGCACGCCATGCTTTGAAGCAGCGTAGGCACTCATGCCTCCTGGTCCCGTCAAAGCAGCGACCGAAGCTGTGTTTACGATCGAGCCACCGCCACTGCGCTTGATCAACGGGATCTGGTACTTCATCCCGAGAAAAACACTTTGCAGATTGACGGCGATCACCCGTTGAAAATCCTCAAGAGCATAGTCTTCGATGCGCTTCGCAGGGCCGGTTATACCCGCATTGTTGAAGGCCGCATGGAGACAGCCGGATGTAGAACCGATCTGCTCGATCCATCCGACGACCTGGAGTTCGCTTGCTACGTCAAGTTCGGTTGTGAACACCCTGCCATCTTCGGCTCGGATGAGCTCTGCAGTTTGGGTGAGCGCGGCGGCATCGCGATCAGCCAGATGTACTGTTGCGCCGTCGCGAGCGAGCCCAAGTGCTATCGCCCGACCGATCCCAGAGCCTGCACCGGTGACCGCGACAACCTTGTTTGAGAAAAGCGAGGACATGACTTCTCCTTGCCAGCCGATCGCAATCGGCTGGTCTGGTTGGAGCTGAATTTTAAGATTGATTTAGGCGGGTTTAGTTGCGGGCAGCGACAAGAGCAGCTGCAGTGCGGGCGACGATCTCGCCCTGGTGGAAGGCACCCGCGAGATCGATCTGCGAAGGCTGGCGCGACCCGTCGCCACCGGCAACTGTCGTTGCCCCGTAAGGAGCGCCACCAACAATTTCTTCAGTGCTCATCTGGCCCTGGTGGCTATAGGGCAGGCCGACGATGATCATGCCAAAGTGCATGAGGTTGGTGATGATCGAGAACAGGGTGGTTTCCTGTCCGCCATGCTGGGTGCCGGTCGATGCGAACGCTGCGCCCACCTTGCCGTTGAGAGCTCCCCGTGCCCACAGGCCACCGGCCTGGTCGAGGAAGGCCGCCATCTGCGACGACATCCGCCCGAAGCGTGTTCCGGTACCGACGATGATCGCGTCATAATCGGCGAGTTCCGCTACCGTCGCAATCGGTGCGTCCTGGTTGATCTTGAAATGAGCCTTTTCGGCAGTTTCGAGCGGGACAGTTTCCGGGACGCGCTTGATCGTCACATCGGCGCCGGTGCTTCGTGCGCCTTCAGCGATTGAGCCCGCCATTGTCTCGATGTGGCCGTAGGACGAGTAGTAGAGAACGAGAACCTTGGTCGTTTCTGTAACTCCGTGGGTATGTTGGTGTCGATGAAAGCAACATCTGTTTTTTCATCGTTCGATAAAAGCTGCATAATTTGATCCATAGCGTTCGATTTAATCGACTGTATGTGGCGCCAGAGATCCAAAATTGCCTTCCCTGTAATCGCTCTCTATGGAACGATTTCAGTCCTTCAGCAGGTTGAGCGCGACCAGCGGCTGCCCGAAATGCTGAAGGGACCCGGAGGCTTTGAAACTGCCTAGATCAGACGGAGCGAAACCCAGACGAGCAATGAGGTCTGCTACCTTCTTGCTGGCCTCCGGATAGTTACCTGATAGGAAGAGAACGCGCTTTCCACTCGTTTTCTCCGGATCGGCAGCCAGAACGGCGGCCGGGAGGGTGTTGAACGCCTTGACAAGCTGGGCGCCGGGAAAAAGCTCTGCGACGATCTCCGATGATAGTCGGCCACCGAGGTCGCGCGGTTTGAAGGCGGGAAAGTCAATTGCATTTGTCGCATCGACGATCGTGCGGCCATCCCAGGCAGTCTTTCTGCGGGCGACGTCCGGCACGGCGTCGTAAGGCACGGCCAGAATAAGGACGTCCGACTGAAGAGCCTGATCGAGTTCGACCGCCTCCACCTTGGTACCGAACTTCTCGGTGATTGACTGAAGCGAAGCCGGACCGCGGGTATTGGCGATAACGGCATACACGCCTGCTGCATGAAAACGTTCGGCCAGTGCAGAGCCGATCGCACCAGAGCCGATGATTGCATAGGTCGTCATGGTATTTCTCCTTGGTTGTATTTGATTTCAGGTGAAGTTGTCGGGGAGGGGAATGAACTCGTCGTCGCCGGGCACGCCGGGGAATTGTCGTTCGCGCCACTGGTCGGCAGCATGGCGAATGCGCTCCTGGTCCGTGGCCACGAAATTCCAGCGGATGAACCGCTTTTCAGGAAGCGGCTCGCCTCCGAAGGCAAGAAACCGGGCTGGATGGTTCGCTTTCACCACGATCTCGGCGCCCGGCTTGAACACGATGAGACGATCCGGACTATATGTACCGTCTTGCCCGATGATCTCGATTGTACCGGTGACGACGAAGATCGCTCGCTCGATATGCTCTCCGTCGATCCTGTAGCGGGCTCCAGCCTGAAGTTGGATCTCTGCAGAGAAGAGGTCAGAGAAGGTTCTGGCAAGTGAGCGCCGTCCGTGCAGGGTGCCGGCGAGAAGCTTCATATCGATGCCCTCGCCATTGATCGTTGGCAGTTCATGGGTGCCAAGGTGCTGAAAGAGCGGCGCAATCTCTTCCGATTGTTTAGGGAGAGCGATCCAGCTCTGCAGGCCCGTGAGTTTGCCGCCGTCCTTGCGGATATGTTCCGGCGTCCTCTCCGAGTGGACAATGCCGGAACCGGCGACCATCAGATTGACTTCCCCGGGGTTGATCGCCTGCACGTAGCTTTCGCTGTCACGATGCAGCAGCTCACCTTCTAGAAGGTAAGTGAGTGTTGAAAGGCCGATATGTGGGTGAGGGCGGGTATCAATCCCTTCTCCAGCACCGAACCGCACAGGTCCGAAACTGTCGAGAAATATGAACGGCCCGACCATCTGGCGCATGGCTGCGGGCAGGGCCCGGCGGACGGAGAAGCCTCCGAGGTCACGGGTCGAGGGCAGGATAACCTGCGCTATGTCAGCGTTCGACAAATAAGACATTGTCAGCTCCGGCGGTTGAATTCGATGGATTGAAGGTAGGCCCACTAGACGTTTCGGAAAACTGAGATAATTTTGACGAAAACGTTCGAGGAATTGGAAATGTCAGACCCCGGCCAGCCGACGCTGGATCAGCTCAGAGTTTTCATCACGGTCGTCGAGACAGGCAGCTTTGCGGCCGCGTCCAGGAAGCTCAACCGTGCTACTTCTGTGATCAGCTACACGATTGCCAACCTCGAAACGCAGTTGGGTGTCACGCTCTTCGACCGGCTCTCAACGAAGAAGCCGCAGCTGACGTTGGAGGGGAGGACGGTCCTCGCTGAAGCTAAGGGCGTCGCCCATGGCATCGACAATCTCCGGGCTAAAGTTAAAAGTATGCTCCGCGGCGTGGAGCCGGAGGTGCACCTCGCGCTGGACGTCATGCTACCTGCCGCCCGCGTCATGGACGCCTTGAAAGCTTTTCGAGAAGAGTTTCCCAGCGTATCTCTTCGGCTTTATGTCGAAGCCTTGGGCGCCGTGACGCAGATTGTGCTCAATCGAACCGCCGCGATCGGCATCAGTGGCCCACTTGATGTCGAAATCGCGGGCCTGGAGCGCATCGGGGTGGGCTTCGTAAAGCTGATCCCCGTCGCCTCGCCGGATCATCCCTTGGCGGGTGGTTCTCATCCTCCGGGCGCGGCCCGAGGTCATATCCAGCTGGTCTTGACAGACAGATCACCTCTTACCCAAGGGCACGAGTTTGCTGTTGTCGGGAACCATACGTGGCGCCTCGCTGATCTTGGCGCCAAGCACATGCTGCTAAAGGAAGGCATTGGCTGGGGCAACATGCCCGAACCAATGGTGAGAGATGATATACAGGCAGGGCGTCTGGTGCACCTTGATCTCCCCGACTGCAAGGGCGGTCCTTATCGCCTTCAGGCTGTTTACCGAACGGACACACCTCCAGGACCGGCCGCCCGCTTCTTGATCGACCATTTCCAGAGCCAAGATATTGATGATCCAACAGCGGCTGGTTAGGACTTTGGAAAATGCCACAGTCGGGAATTGCAGTGGCGCTGCCATGACCAATGCACTCGAAGACACCAATCGTCGCAGCTTCATCGCTTTCGCTCTGGCCGCCAGCACTGTCGACGTCGCCATTGCGGACACAAGCGCAGCGAACGCCGCCAGCAAAGCTTCGGCTACGGAGAACAAAAAGCACCAGCATGCGTAATTGGCGCCGAAGCGTAGCGCCCTTTCAGCGTCTATGAATGCCCCCAGTCCGTAGGAACCTGCGGCTTGATCTACATGTTCTTCGGCCGGCGAAGAGGGCATTCGGCGTCTGTGGCAGGGGCAACTGAACGCGAATGGGCCGATCTCCGCAACACACCCCACCGTGCTGGACAGCTTGGAAAGTGCGGAGAAATTCCATAACACATCTTATCTGGCAAAAAGCTGTAGCCGCAATGTTGAAGTGTCCTGTTTCTGCAAAGTTGGAATGTCACTCTCCCCGGGTTTTGATGACGGCGGAGATTGCGGATGGGATTGATA
>NZ_JAGGJW010000043.1:0-2500 GCF_017873175.1 Neorhizobium petrolearium | reverse complement strand
TGACCTCCAGCTAAGGTCCCCAAGTCATGGCTAAGTGGGAAAGGATGTGAGGATCCCAAAACAACCAGGATGTTGGCTTAGAAGCAGCCATCATTTAAAGAAAGCGTAACAGCTCACTGGTCTAATCAAGGGTCTTTGCGCCGAAAATGTAACGGGGCTAAAGCCATGCACCGAAGCTGAGGATTTGCCGCAAGGCAAGTGGTAGCGGAGCGTTCCGTAAGTCTGTGAAGGCGGACCCGTGAGGGCTGCTGGAGATATCGGAAGTGCGAATGTTGACATGAGTAACGATAAAGAGGGTGAGAGACCCTCTCGCCGAAAGACCAAGGGTTCCTGCTTAAAGTTAATCTGAGCAGGGTTAGCCGGCCCCTAAGACGAGGCAGACATGCGTAGTCGATGGGAACCACGTTAATATTCGTGGGCCTGGTGGTAGTGACGGATCGCGAAAGTTGTTCACTCTTATTGGATTGAGTGGGCAGCGGGGCGGTTCCAGGAAACAGCTCCACCTTATAGACCGTACCCGAAACCGACACAGGTGGTCAGGTAGAGCATACCAAGGCGCTTGAGAGAACGATGTTGAAGGAACTCGGCAAATTGCACGCGTAACTTCGGAAGAAGCGTGACCCCAGATTGGGCAACCATTTTGGGGTGGCACAGACCAGGGGGTAGCGACTGTTTATCAAAAACACAGGGCTCTGCGAAGTCGAAAGACGACGTATAGGGTCTGACGCCTGCCCGGTGCTGGAAGGTTAAGAGGAGGGGTGCAAGCTCTGAATCGAAGCCCCAGTAAACGGCGGCCGTAACTATAACGGTCCTAAGGTAGCGAAATTCCTTGTCGGGTAAGTTCCGACCTGCACGAATGGCGTAACGACTTCCCCGCTGTCTCCAACATCGACTCAGTGAAATTGAATTCCCCGTGAAGATGCGGGGTTCCTGCGGTTAGACGGAAAGACCCCGTGCACCTTTACTATAGCTTTACACTGGCATTCGTGTCGGCATGTGTAGGATAGGTGGTAGGCTTTGAAGCGGGGACGCCAGTCTTCGTGGAGCCATCCTTGAAATACCACCCTTATCGTCATGGATGTCTAACCGCGGCCCGTCATCCGGGTCCGGGACAGTGTATGGTGGGTAGTTTGACTGGGGCGGTCGCCTCCGAAAGAGTAACGGAGGCGCGCGATGGTGGGCTCAGAGCGGTCGGAAATCGCTCGTCGAGTGCAATGGCATAAGCCCGCCTGACTGCGAGACTGACAAGTCGAGCAGAGACGAAAGTCGGTCATAGTGATCCGGTGGTCCCGCGTGGAAGGGCCATCGCTCAACGGATAAAAGGTACGCCGGGGATAACAGGCTGATGACCCCCAAGAGTCCATATCGACGGGGTTGTTTGGCACCTCGATGTCGGCTCATCGCATCCTGGGGCTGGAGCAGGTCCCAAGGGTTTGGCTGTTCGCCAATTAAAGCGGTACGTGAGCTGGGTTCAGAACGTCGTGAGACAGTTCGGTCCCTATCTGCCGTGGGTGTAGGAATATTGACAGGATCTGTCCCTAGTACGAGAGGACCGGGATGGACATATCTCTGGTGGACCTGTTGTCCTGCCAAGGGCATAGCAGGGTAGCTATATATGGACGGGATAACCGCTGAAGGCATCTAAGCGGGAAACCCCCCTGAAAACGAGTATTCCCTATCAGGGCCGTGGAAGACGACCACGTTGATAGGAGGCGTGTGGACGTGCAGCAATGCATGAAGCTTAGCCTTACTAATCGCCCGATCGGCTTGATCGTTCTCATTGTTCATGCTCATCAAGCGGAGCTTGATGATGCTTTTGTTCAGCGCTCACGCGCGTACGCCCTTCGGGCTGCGCTCCGCGGGGGCGCCGGACGACCGGCGACGGACTAGCGTTCTGTATGGGTGCCATACGCACCGCAGTACGAAATCCGTCCCAATCGACGTGTTCATAAAAACCAATCACTACCGACAGTTCACCAATCACTGTCGCAGTGAACCAGCTTCTCAACAATCTCCGGCCTCAACGGCCGGAACATTGCCCTTAGCCGACCTGGTGGTCATGGCGGGGTGGCTGCACCCGTTCCCATTCCGAACACGGCCGTGAAACACCCCTGCGCCAATGGTACTTCGTCTCAAGACGCGGGAGAGTAGGTCGCTGCCAGGTCTGCTAAAGGCAATGCCGCTGAAAAAACAAAGCAAACAATCTTCTCATCACGAAAACAAACGGCCCATGCCGATCCCAAGGGCCGCTCCAAAGCGGCCTTTTTGCTTTGCAGAACCGATCGAATGCGAGGGAAACCCAAGGCTCTGGTCGGTGCCTCCCTCACATGAAACAACTTGGCAAAGCCAAGTTGCTCAGGCAGAAGATGAAAGCGCGTCGCGCTTACATAACCGCGATAAATCCCAAAGGGATTTACGCTTGGCGCGGGGTGGAGCAGCCCGGTAGCTCGTCAGGCTCATAACCTGAAGGCCGCAGGTTCAAATCCTGCCCCCGCAACCA
>NZ_JAGGJW010000042.1 GCF_017873175.1 Neorhizobium petrolearium | reverse complement strand
TTCGAGGCCAAGACGCAATTCGCCGTCGCATTCGGCGAAAGGTTCGTCAGCAACTGACGGAAACGGGCCTCAGGCACAAAAAATCCGACAGTCCCGCGTGGCTCGAGCACGGCATCCAGTTGAACCTGACGCTCGATCGCTACCCGAAGGGGATCGAGGACCAACAGTTTGAGTAAGGCCGAGCGGAGTCATCTCTTGTTAAAGCACGGCTCCTATTTCCGCTCGCCTCGGCACTGGTGCCGACAGAAATGGAATAAGCAGGCCCACACGCTTGGCTCGCCAAGCATAATTTCATCGACTGCATAGCTGTGCCGATGGCCATCAGCTATTCCGTTTGGAGCTTCGCAAAATCGATTTGGCCTGTTTCCGCTGGAGCATCCCAACCGGCATCACCTGCCATAAGTCATCGACGGATTTTCCGCCGATCAAGGTCATGATGATATTCCTCAAAAAGCGACCAGGCGGGTTGCGACATCAGCGTGATTGGGCCGATGCGGCCACCACCGCAGAGGACACACGCAAACATTACTCGCTTCTGCACGTGCTACATCGGCTGCATACAGCGCCTTGCCGGTACTTGTCGCTCATTCTTTGAGATGCTCCTCCTTCATTCCGACAGGGGGATTACCAACCTCGCGATCAGTCCGTTGGGATGCTGATCCAGAAGCTCCAGCTTTCCGTGATGGGCTTGGACGATCTCCGCAACGATGGACAAGCCTAGACCGAAACCACTGTCCGCTTTTCCGCGGGCGGCGTCGATCTTGTAAAAAGGCTCAAGGACTTGGGCACGATGCTCGGCGGAAATGCCTGGCCCATCATCCGCTACATCGATTGTGACTTCGCCGCCCGCCGCCCTGAGTTCGACATCGACTCGCTTTCCGAACTTCGTCGCATTGTCGCACAAGTTTGTCACAGCGCGCGTGAGGGCGAGCGGCTTGAAACTTGCAACCATTCTTGCCGGCCCATGATATGTGACGTCGTGGCCCATGTCCGTAAACTCGTCGCAAACCGTCTGCAGAAGCGAGCCGAGATCGGCACGCTGGGGAACTTCGCGGTGGTGATTGTCCCGCAAATAACCAAGACTTTCCCTTAAGAGCCGATCTATTTGCTTTATGTCCGCCAGCAGCGCATCGCGGATTTCGTTTTCGCTCACTCTTTCGGCGCGGAGCCGCAAGCGAGTCAGAGGCGTCCGTAGATCGTGGCTTATTCCTCGGAGCATTCGCGTGCGCGCCTCAACCATAGCGGAAATACGCCGCTGCATTCCATTGAGGGCGCGCGCCAGCGCGATGATCTCGACGCTTCCACGCTCTTCGAAAAGCTCTGGTCCGAGCGAGATATCGGCTCTCATAGCCGCCGAAGCAATTCGGCGTAGCGGCCGGGTGATCGTCCAGACGGAAAAAGTCGAAAACAGGATAATCAGCGTTACAAGAGCAACCAAATAGTTGGAACCGAAGCTCAGCGCGTCACTGCGCAGAAAGCGCTGTGGGAGCTTTTCCAGAACAAGAAGGTTCTCGTTATCGATCTGTGCGGCCAGAACACGCTTGCCATCGACAAACGTTCGCCAGCCGCCGAATGGCACCGCTCCATTATCGGGAGGGAAAAACCAGTCGATGGCGGCATGAATGAACGGCTCCGTTGCCGATGACGTGGTGAACCGGTCAGCGAAGGACAACGGCTGCAAAGAAAGATTCCAATTGCTCCGATTGGCGATCTCGATGATGGCGTCCCGTTCGGATGGTGTCGCGGCAGCCAGGATTGAGCTGATGGCCGAGATGCGATCGGAAAGGGCTTCCAGATCAGGAACGTCGTAGTCCTTGCGCACCCAGCGTTCCAACGTCGAACCGGCACTGATAACGATAACCAGACAGACCAGGATGATCGCGGTAATCTGGCCATGTATGGTCGAACTCATTTGGGGCATTCGGATTTGCAAAGCACCTCCTTGTTGGTTTTGCCCAACACATTGGAACGAAACGTCGAGTGGGCTCTGTCACAGACCCGGTGCAGCTGAGAATAGAGACTTTGCGAAAGCGCCGATATTAAGTTTTGTGTCGGCCGGCGGCCTGCCCCGATTATGCCTCGATTTCGTCCCCAAGCCTGCACTGTCCGAAACAAAACGTAACACAAAGACATGCAGCTTCAGCCGTATCCATGACAGGACAATGGCGTTGCATACGCGGTCTTCGCCACCCCGGCGCGTCCCGTATCAAATCACTGGAGCACCCATGTCTTCTACCAAACGGACCGACCATCGGCTTGTATTAAACGCCTTCTACCTCACTTTCCTGTTTTTCGGCGCGGCTCCGAACGCTCTCGCGGCCGATGCCGGCCTCGCAGAGCAAACCCCGGAACCGCCATTCGACCAGGAGCGGTTCAATAACGAGAAGCCCAAGTCCAACTGGAGCCTGATTGTCGGCGCAGGTGCCAGCTACGAGCCGGATTATGAAGGAAGTGATGACTTTGAAATCGATCCCATCCCGGTTATCGTATTCACTTATGGAGACTGGCTGGAGATCGATCCAAGGGGCATTGCTGTCACCGCGCTTCGCCATGAGGGTTTTGCGCTGGCAGCCAGGGTCGGCTACGAAAGCGGACGGGATGAAGACGACAACGACCGCCTCGATGGACTCGGTGACATCGACTTCGCTGCTACCGTCGGCGCGAAGGCTTCCTATACCTGGAATGGTTTTGAGTTTTACGGCACAATCGACCAGACCATCGACGGTAGCGAGAGCCTTATCGGAACGGTTGGCACCGAGTATAAGGCACCGGTAACGGAACGCCTAATCCTTGGCGCCGGCGTCGAGGCCGTCATTGCCAACGATAAGCACATGGAAGCCTATTTCGGTGTGAACGCCGCCCAGTCGGCCAGGTCCGGCCTTCCCGAATATAAGGCGGAAGCTGGCTTGAAGCGCGTCAACGTCTCGGCATCCGCAACTTACATGCTCAGCGAAAACTGGCTCGTGAGGGGTGAGACGAGCCTCGGCATCCTGACGGGTGACGCCGCCGACAGCCCGATTGTGGAAGAGAAACTCCAGCCATCCGCTTCGCTTTTCGTTGGCTATAAATTCTGACCGTCCCTGCCCCTCCATGCCAGATCCTTCGGTGTCGGAGTCGTAAGGAAGCCGGAGCAGCACCACCTGTTCCGGCTTCTTGCCAATACAAAGGCGCTACGCCTGCTCAACTTTCGCAGTGAACATGTAACCGCCGAGCCTGACGGTCTGTAGTAGGACCGGCGTCTTTGAATCGGCCTCGATCTTCTGCCGCAACCGGCTGATATGAACATCGATGCTGCGCTCGATCGGCCCAGCCAAACCCGAATGGGTCAGCGAGAGAAGTTCCTCTCGGGTGATGATCCGCCCCGGATTCCGGCAAAAGGCCAACAGAAGATCGAACTCGGTCGTCGTCAGGGCAACCCGTGCATGGCTAGGATCGTGCAATTGCCGACGCAGCGGATCGATCTGCCAGCCTTCAAAGCGCAGCTTCCGCTGAGCGGAGGAATTCACCAAGCCATAGGAGGCCCTTCTCAGAAGGCTTCGGATGCGGGCGACCACCTCTCGCGGGCTGAAGGGCTTGGTGACATAGTCATCGGCACCGAACTCCAGGCCGATGATGCGGTCAACCTCTTCCCCAAGCGCCGTCAGCAGGATGATAGGGGTGGTCTTCTCCGATCGAATCCGCCTGCAGATGCTGAGGCCATCCTCTCCCGGCAGCATGACGTCTAAAATAATGAGATCGAAGTCATTGTTGCGCAGTAGGGACTGAGCCACATGGCCGTCTTCGGCGACGGTCGGGATCATTCCGCTTTCCTGCACCGTGAGCGCCAGCAGATTGCCGATTTCCGGATCGTCTTCAACGATCAGGATTTTCACGTTTGCGGAGTTCGACTGCATTGTTCTTTTCCTTGGCTCAACTCGCGCATAAAACATGTCACGCCCAGAGCAAATATTTCGCTTTGTTAAGTTTTATTACGACGCATGGGAAGGCTTGCCCGCGCGATGCCGCGATGAGCCGAAGTTGGTCGCGCATCGCTCGCTTCCATCGGCACCGTTCGTCAACCCGGCAACAAACGGTGTCGAAGGCTTCCGCAATATGAAACAGGAGCGGTCAGTTAGCTGACCGCTCCTGTCAAAACGCACCGTTGGGGGGACGATGCGATCTTCAGCGCTCCAGAAGACCGACTTCCGCCGACTGGAGGGAAGGCCTGAAGAGCCGGCTCAGACGGTCGCTGAGATCTGATTGAAGGAGATGCAGTGAAGGGATCACGATCAAAGAAAGCACTGTGGACACCAGCAATCCGCCGATGACGGCGATCGCCATGGGCGCGCGGAACTCGCCACCATCCCCGATAGCGAAGGCCGATGGCAGCATTCCCCCGATCATCGCCAGCGTCGTCATGACAATAGGTCGAACGCGCTCCTGGCACGCCTCCACGACAGCCTCCAGCCGGTCGAGACCAAGCGCCTCCCGCTCCATCGCGAAGTCTACCAACATGATGGCGTTCTTTGTCACGATCCCCATCAGCATCAAGATGCCGATCACGACGGGAAGTGATATGGCGTTGCCGCTCAAGAGAAGTCCGGCGGAAACGCCTCCGATGGACAGGGGCAGGGAGGCAAGTATGGTCCAGGGCGCCAGAACGCTCCTAAACAGCAGGATCAGCACGATGAGAACAAGCATGATGCCCGCCCCCATGGCAACGGCGAAACTCTCGAACACTTCACCCTCGGTATCGGAGTCGCCGGTGGCCTGTGCACGTACGCCGGCAGGGAGGCTCCTTACACTTTCCAGCTGCGAGAGCCGATCGAGCCCTTGCCCTGAGGTCAACCCCCTTTGCATGTCCGCGCCGATCTCGATGCGGCGTTGACGATCGAAACGATCGATCGCCGCGACCGTCTGATCAAAGCCGATTTCTGCGACCGCGGCCAACGGCACCTGCCTTCCGTCGGCAGACGGCACGTTTAAGGTCTGGAAGATCGCAAGCTCACCGCGGGCGGCTCGATCCAGAACGACCCGGATCGGAATCTGGCGCGCCTCCTCGCTGAAGTTCGCCAGTTTGCTGTCCACGTCGCCGATCGTGGATATCCTTATCGTGCTGGCAATATCGGCGGCGGAGACCCCAAGTGCTGCCGCCTCGTCGGTTCGCACCGTGATCCTCAACTCCGGCCGCATGGCAACATTGTCGCTGGCCGGGCTGACGAAGCTCTCGTCCTCCGCCATTTCGCGCAGGATCGTATCGGCTGCATTCTGTACGGCTTCGCCGTCGCTGCCCAAGACGGCGAACGAGAGATCACGGCCGCCGCGATTGTCGAGAAATCTCAGGCGGACATCCGGAATGGAGGCGAGCACCTTTTCGATATCGGCCTCGATAGCAAACGATGATCGCGACCGCTGGGCCTTGTGCAAGAGATCGATGGAGATGACGGCGTAACGCGCATCCTGTTGTCCATTCATGCTCGCTCCAGCCCGAGTCAGGACACCCCCCACCTCGTCAAACGTCGCGACGCGGCGCGATATCTCGTCGGTCACCGCCCTCGTCTCGTCGAGGTTGGAACCAGGCGGCAGCTCAACAGTCAACGTCAGCCGCCCCATGTCCTCGGGAGGAAGGAACGTGGTCGGGACTGAGATCAAGGAGACAATGGCGACCGCGAAAAGGCCAAATGCAGCTCCGATGGTCGCCCATTTCCAACGCAGGCTCTTCCGCAGCAAGGTTTCATAGGCGAGTGTCAGGCGCCCCTTCCGCTCTTCCGCTGGCGGCCGGCCAGTCATAAAATAGGTGGCCATGATCGGAGTGATCAGCCGCGCCACCAGAAGGGAGAAAAACACCGCGATGGCTACGGTCAGGCCAAATTCCCGAAAATACAGCCCGACGACACCGCTCATCAGACCCACAGGCGCAAAGACGGCGATGATCGTGGCGGAGATCGCAATGACCGCGAGCCCGATTTCGTCAGAGGCGTCGAGCGCGGCCTGATATGCAGATTTTCCCATGTTGCGATGGCGGACGACATTTTCGATCTCGACGATCGCGTCATCGACCAGGATGCCGGTCACCAGCGTTACGGCCAGAAGGCTGAGAATGTTGAGCGAAAAGCCGAGAAGATCGAGCGCGAAGAACGTAGGAATGATCGAGAGCGGCAGCGCGATGGCGGCGACCACCGTCGCGCGCCAGTCGCGCAAGAAAAGGAAGACGACGACGACGGAAAGCGCCGCTCCCTCGAGCAGAGTGTCCATCGCGGAATGATAGTTTCCCGCCGTGTAAGAGACATTGTCACCGACAAGGGCGAACCGGATGCCGGGATTGCTATTGCCCAAGTCTGCAACAGCCTCGGCGACCGCATCCGCGACCGAAACGTCGCTCGCCCCCTGGGTGCGATAAACGGAAAAGCCAACAATATCGGCGCCGTTCAACGTGGCGAAGGCCCGCGGTTCGGCGACCGTATCGCGCACGTTTGCCACCTCAGCCAGCCGAACGGTGTTTCCGCCGGAAAAGCCTAGTGTGACGTCCCAGAGATTATGACTCGTTGAGCAAAGGTATTGGATAAGACTTTGCCATCTTTTTGCGGGCTTGGTCTGTCGAGAACATCCA
>NZ_JAGGJW010000041.1 GCF_017873175.1 Neorhizobium petrolearium | reverse complement strand
GGCACGAACTTCAGGAGAAAACTTGTTCGTCGTTTTGCTTGTCATAGACCCTACTTCTCACGAGTTGGGGTCTCCGGCAAACCCGGTGCGGTTCATCAGGGAGTCGTCGCCTCACAAGGAGTGCGAAAGATTCTTTACGTTGTCGCCCATCGGGGTCCGAAAGCAAAATGTCTTTGGCGGCGGCGCTGGCTGTCTTACCTTCAGTCCTGGTCATGGTGGCGTTCCTTCCAGGGAACCAGGTGACGTTGAACATCATCAGCCTGTCATGGCCGCCCCTCAGTGAATTTGCAGAACCTTCGGCACACTACCCCTATCGCCAGATGCCGCGGCATGGCGCGGGCACACGCGGCGGTGGCCGTCGTCCTACACCGCGTGTGGGTCGACGCAACCTGGTTGAGCTTTGGAAAGAAGTCGGACGCACTCATGCGGAAGTCCAAACGCCGGGCGCGAATGGAAGCGAGCAACCCGCGGAAAGGTTGAAGAACGTGCAGGAGCGGCTTGACCACAATGGCCCCAATCAGAGAAGCCTCTTGAGGCTTTTGGACCGCGCCATCATCGCCGCCTAGCGTGGGAACAGGATGGCACCAATTCCGCGATACCATGGGTTTTTCAGGTTAGCGAAGAATGCGGCCGGGTCGGCGTTAAAATCGCGAACATCCTGCTTATTACCTATCCTGGCGACGAATGGTCGAACAATCACCATCGTGGCGGCCCGCAATCCAGTCGGTGCAAGCTTTTCTGCGGGTGACGTTGTTACTGCATTCGCAGGGGAAGAGCTTGCTTTTGCCGGTTTGCCAGTTATGCCGGTGCGCCCACCGAATGAGTAAAAAAGCGGAGCGTCAAGCGAAACGCCCGATGGGGGGGGGCCAAGATGAATCGGTTGCTCACTTAGGCCTCGAATGACTGAATAGACAGTCTTGCGCGAGACGCGCCGTAGCGAGCCGTCGTCTTGGATCTTTTCGATATATTCCGCTTTTCCAAAGGAATAGAAGTCAAAGATCAGATACTTGAGGAAACGTATCACGCGTTCTTCGTCGCGTGGAATGTCAGATTGCGCCATCGTGAGTAACTGTCCAGCCGATATTGCGGATTGCGCAATTCCGCGGTGGGCATAAAAAGAGTCTCCGCAGCAGATGACCGGCTTTCCGTAAGCGGCGGCAATAATGCCTGTTCCAGAGTTAATTACGACCACTTTATTGGCCAAATCGATCAGATCATTGATGTGAGTATTGTCATCAACAAAAACCACGCCCGGAATGTTGGGCCGCTCGGTCTCCAGAGGATGTTTTTTCGCGACGACCACATAGCGGCGAGGATCTATGCCGGCCGCCATGTGAGCAATCCAGTTATTGAATTCGGCTGCGTTCTGGCATGGCCCAGAAAAATAGACTGTCGCGGTATCTGATGGTCGCTGAAGAGCAACAAAGACGACTTTCCGGTCTCCAACGCCAAGAGACTGTCTGAGATGCTCGGCCCCGATGCGGTAGCCATTCTTCTCGAGTGTTTCATTGCTTAATCGCATCTGATCGATGAATTGCAGAGTCCGATCCCGATCTTCGGTGTCGAGTGGCTTATCCCAATATTCTGGGGCATACGACTCACTGTCAGCAAGGAACCCCTTGGGGTCGAAGAACCAACTGTCATTCAATGACCCGCGGTCATAAGTGACAAACCGCACACCACTTGCCCTAGTCGCCCGATAAAGCGATAAACGATGCTCGTTCCCGTAGGGATTAAGGAAAAGAATGCGAGAGATTCCCTCATCTCTAACGAAATTGAGCAGGCTATCACCGTCCTCGAACTGATCGTCGGGAATGCATTTGAAGCGGCCAAGCGCAGGGAGCACGTGCCGCAGAGATCGCGCGGGAGAAGTTCCCGGCCTTATTAGGGCCAAGGTGTATTCGGACGATGTTTCATCCATCAATGGGGGCAGTGACGTGTGACCCTTGTCGTAGTCCTGCATAATCCGCGAGACTCGTGACTGATTGTCCGTGCCTACATAGCCAAAGTCCATGCGGCGTGGATGCCATAGATGGGAGATAATAATACCGCGCTGGAAAACATCGATTCCGTACAACGCATAATATGCACGGAAACCTTCGTAGCTCTGAATCGAGTTGTTCCTGGTATTTTTGTAATAATCACGCGTTCTTGGTCCTCGATGGTTGTAAGAAGTGAGCCGGTGCATAAGTTCGAAATCTTCTGCGCCGTGCCCAGCGAAGCTCTGATCGTGGCCGCCGATCGCCAACAAGTGATATCTGTTAGCCACAATGGCAGATATCGCGTAAGTGTTGACCGAGAATACGGTCTTATCGTTCCGCATCACGCCGTCATGGACCATCAGGTCGGCAAATGTGCCGTCGCCATCGGAGTGCAAATCGAGATACTTCTTGGTGAATTCTTCGGTCAGATAAGCGCCTGGGATTGCGAAGAATTGATATGCGTTTTCCGGCATCCCGCGCAACCTGGCTTCGTAAATGACCCTCTCATAGCTTTCTCGAGAGAGTAGGAAATCGATATCGTGGTAAACTACCAATGGTGTAGTGGCATGCTGGGTCCCGATGTCTCTGGCGCGACCTATGCTGAACGGTTCTCTTCCTGTTTCGACACGCACCAGTTTTGTGCCCGTTTCATGGGATATTGCGGAAAGCTCGTCTTTTCGTTCGCTCGGAGTGCCGTAGTCAACGATGAGCGGCACATATGCTGCCGGTAGCGTCGCAATGATTCGCCGAATGCGCTCTGGCTCGTCGTAAAGCTGATCCTTGGATAACCGGACAGGGATAATCGCTGTAATCAGCGGGGTCCGAAAATCTGGCATGCTCAAGCTTCCCCTCGTGCTGTCTGATCGGTATACGTGCCCTCAGTTACCAAGGGATACCCCCGATGGGAAGGGCAGAAACATGAGCAGGCCAGAATACGTAGAGCATCTAGGAGTCAAGATCGCCGTTCCCGAAGCGGCCGTTTCGGATACGGTTCTGAGGTTCTTGAAAGAAGGGCGATACGAATCGCGCGAGGGAAAGATCCTTGATAAAATTATTGACGATGGCGAGAGGGTCCTCGAGTTAGGTGCTGGACTTGGTTTTATTTCGACAATCGCCGCGCGAAATAAGAAGACCGAGGCGGTCAGGGCCTACGAGGCTAATCCTGCGCTCGCCAGCGTGATTGCGGCGACCCACCGACTGAATTCGGTGGATAACGTGGATGTACGTACAGGCGTGTTGCTACGCGGATCATCAGCGAATGAAATGCCGTTTTACGTCAGGAATGACTTTTGGGGATCATCCCTCTCAAAAAAAGAGGGAGAGAAAAATGCCAAGGAGGTCATGGTTCCGGTCTTTGACCTGGCGGATGTAATCTATGATTTCCGGCCGACCATGATCGTATGTGACATCGAAGGCGGTGAAGTGGGGCTGTTCGATGGCATGCCGATGCCGCCGGTAAAGAAGATCCTGCTCGAATTGCATCAGCCGGTTATCGGTCCGGCAGGAGTGAAATCGGTGTTCGATTGTCTCTCGAAATCCGGGTTCTATTACGATCAGGATCACTCGATGACGGGCGTTGTTTTGTTCCGGAAGTTATAAGAGGGGACATCTGTTGATGAGGAGGTCGTGACGTGCCTAGCTATGTCCCGATGGAAATAGAACCTCGCTTTAGCGCGCTTGATCTTGAGTTGGCTCGTTCACTATGGACGCCGGCGCAAAGCTTTGTGGAGTATATCTGCGCCAAAACGAGGAGCAATCTCCGTATCGCTTTCCAGAAGATCGAGATAATGAGAATCGTCGACGATCTGCCACTCCTCGATCTGGAGGACGAGCAGACAAGCGGTATACTGCAGCATCACTTCGGTTACGTTGTATCGGATGCCGCTTTCTGGAGGGCAAACGAACGGACGATTGAAAGATCCGTAAACCCAATGACGCATTACCGATTCATCACGGGCAACTCGTGCGTCGACATTATCTCAAGCGCATCTCCGCATACTCGAGTGTTGGCCGTCGCAAATTAGTCGTCGCAGAACGTGCACGAGGCTATTGCTCGGGTGATAGGTAAAATTCCTCGGTGCGGTCGGATAATCCTAACTCCCATGTGACGCCCGTTCTCACGATACGTGCTGGGTTGCCGGCGGCGACGCAGTTTGATCCGACGCTCTTGGTCACGACGCTGCCGATTCCTACTGCTGACGCATTGCCAATGGTGACGCCTTTCAGAATTACAACGCGATCAGCCAGCCAGACATGATTGCCAATCGATATCGATCGGGATTTGTTTATTCTTTCGCGAGTAAAGGCGTCATAAACCGGGTGGCCATCTGCTGTGCGAATGACAATGTCTGAGCCAAAAAGACAATCGTTACCGACATCGACTGATGTACTCTCGACCGCTCGAATTAGGACATTTCCTGTCGCGTTCAGGCCCGTGCCGATTTCAACACGGCTATTGAGACCAACAGTGATCTTTCCACTGAGCCGACAGCCATCGCCAATGATCAATTTCGAGTTCCTGCCGACTTCTATCTGACAATGAGGAAGCGAGACGTCGTTCCCGATTTCGACGTGCGCATTGCGCTCTTTCAGCCAGAGAGCGCTTGCCGGGAATTTTACATTAGCCCCAGTCCGGACGGTATTCCCATTGTCATCTCGATAATCACGCAATTGAACAAGTTTTATAGCCACCGGCTTCTCCTATGGATGCCTTGGCTCGATACACGAACGAAAAACGTGGGGCAATCGTAAGCGCGTAGACCACCCCACGTATCTTTCGTACTGCTGATCGGCGATTTTCTGCATGAGTCATGCGGAGAATTCTATGAGCGACAGTGTGAATCACCCTCGAACCTTTGAGATTTTGACCGCGGAGCCCGTGCGAAGACGACGCAAGCCGCGTGCCTGGTCGGATGACGAAAAGGCGCGGATCGTCGCCGCGACGCTACAGCCTGGGGCGAATGTCTCGGCGGTTGCCCGGTCTGAAGGCTTGGATCCCTCGCAGCTTTATGAGTGGCGTCGCAACCAACGACCGACATTCTGCATACGGTTTTCGTTTCGCGACGATCGCCTATCCGTGGCATCCGCTGTTTGGGAGCGAGGTGCGGGTTTCGCCGTATCGGCGCGGCGAGAGCCTGATGTCCATCTATACGGACAAGCGGCCCGATCTATCCCATGAACTGCCGAATTGGATGTTCGACGAGAGCTACTGCAGCGGTATGACGCTTGGGCCACCCGAGATCAGCATCGCCGGTCTCGACGAGCTGGCAGTGACGCTCGCATCGTTCGGCGCGACTCGCTTAAGAGGCGCAAAATCCCGTCCTTCGAGGAAGAAGGAGAAGGATGATGCGAAGCAGGCGACATCAAAATCGCGACCAACTCGTTCTGCAGTTGGAGCGCCAAAATCTACAGGTTCCAGCGGTCAAGAACGTCAAAGGGTTGGTGGAAGCGCTAGCGGACCTTCTGCTGGAAGCTCTGGAAGCGAACAGAATGACGAAGACGGGAGGCGTTGATGAACACGAAGATCACGCCTGACCATCTTCGCCGCGCCGCTGTGGTCTGGTAATCCACAATGACTCAGGTTACCGGCAATCTCGAAAGTCAGCGCCGGCAGTATGATCTGGCTGGAGCTGCCGCAACGACTGGCTTTGCATCGGTGACTGTCATTGATGACGATCTCGGTCGCTCCGGCTCAGGTAGCATGGAGCGGCCCGGATTCGAACGGCTTGTGGCACAGGTCTGCTCCGGCGATGTGGGAGCGGTCTATTGCATCGAGGCATCGCGTCTGGCGCGCTATGGCAGGGACTGGCATCATCTGATCGACCTTTGCGCACTCGCCGGTACATTGGTCATCGATCCGGATGGCGCCTATGATCCCCGGCTGGTCAACGATCGCCTGCTGCTTGGATTGAAAGGCACGATGTCGGAGTATGAGCTTAGTTTGATGCGCCAGCGCGGCATCGCCGCGCGTGATTCCAAGGCAGGACGTGGGGAATTGCGGTTCATGCTGCCGCCGGGCTTGTGCTGGAGCGAGGTGGGTAAGATCGAGATTGATCCGGACGAACATGTGGCCGAAACGATCAGGCACGTTTTTGCCAAATTCCGGGAACTGGGAAGTGGACGACAGGTTTTTTTGTGGCTGCGGTCGGCCGATATCAAGATGCCGGTCGTCCTGCGCAATGTCGACGTCTGCAAACTTGTTTGGAAAGCGCCGGCCTATCACAGCGTCATGCAGATCCTTCACAATCCACTCTACGCGGGTGCCTATGCCTTCGGAAGACGCGCGCAGCGAACGCGGATCATCGATGGCCGCGCTCGCAAGGCCACAGGGGTGCGCAAGCCAAGGGATGAGTGGAGCGTGCTGCTGCGCGACAATCATCAAGGCTATATCAGTTGGCGAGAGTATGAGGAGAACCATAAGCTTCTGGCCGAGAACGCGCACATGAAGAAGAATTGCGATCGCAAGTCAGCGCGTGGCGGCCGTGCCCTTTTACGGGACTGATGCGATGCGGTCGCTGTGGCCGAATGATGCGGGTCTTCTACGGCAGCGCAAAAGGCAACGCCCATCGCTATCAGTGCCGCGGCGACGATGCTCACGTGGGTGTCGGCCTTTGTCTCGGCATTGGCGGCGTCAGGGTCGATCGCGCTGTTGCGATGCAGATTTTAGAAGCGGTGTCGGACCGTGCTGTCGAAGCGGCAATCTTCGCCTCGGATCAAGTCGAGCGGTCCCGAAGAGATGTCCTTGCGGCAATCGAGCGGGACCTCGAAGGCGCACGCTACGAAGCGCTGTTGGCCAGTCGCAGGTATGAGCTTGTGGACCCGGCCAAGCGGCATGTTGCACGCGAACTGGAGGCCCGATGGAATGATGCCCTGGAGCGAGTAGGCGTGCTTGAGCGCAAGATCAAGGACCTATCCGCGCTGTCAGCAGCGCGCCCCGTCATCGATCGTGGCCGACTCCTGCAGCTTGCCCAGGATTTGCCGACCGTATGGAATGCGCCCTCCACGGACACGCGAACGAAGCAGCGGCTCATCCACATCCTGGTTCAGGAGATTATCTGCGATCTCGATGACGCGACCAACGAGGCGGTGCTCTTGATCCATTGGACCGGCGGTCGGCACACAGAGGTGCGTGTGGCGCGCGTCAAGACCGGAAGATATCCTGCCGAGCTCGCACCATCGGCCGTTGAGGCACTGCGCAAACTGGGCGGACATTGGCCAGATCGGGAACTCGCGGTCTCCCTCAATAGGATGCTTTGCAAGACAGGTGATGGCGAGAGCTGGACGACCGTGCGTGTTCGTGACATGCGCGAGCGCCTGGGAATTCCCGAATATGATGCCACCAAAGTGGACGTACCGATGATCAGCTTGATGAAAGCGGCGGAGAAACTCGGTATTTGCGTCGGATCGGCCAAAAGCCTGGTGCAGAGAGGAATTTTACCTGCAACGCAAATCCTTCCCGGCTCACCGTGGATGGTTCCCGTCGAAGCGTTATCCTCGGAAGCCGTCCGGATAGGGGTGCAGGGTGTCGTCGATCGACGCCCGAAGTTTTATGGAGATTATCAATACGATAAAGTCGTCCGGTTGCCCGGAATCTGATGGAGGGGTGCATTATGAAGCGCACTGTGCCGATCGTATTCGTATTGTCTGGTGGGATGGCAGCGGTGTCTGCCTCTATTCGAAAACCTTGGAAGATCAAGGCTTCTGCTGGCCGGGCATATCGGCGGCACGGATACGTCTGGACCATTCTCAGCTGATGGCGTTGCTGGCCGGAATGGATTGGAAAAAGATCCGCCCGAACAAGGTCAGGCGACCCTTGTTGACGGGCTGACCGCGCCTGCGGCAAGATGAATCATGCCGCTGTAATGGTTGGGAAAACGGCTGTTTTTGTGCTCTAATCCTTCCCATGGATTTGCCCCCTCACGACCTGCCGGACGACGTTGACGCGCTGAAAGCGATGGTTCTCGCGCTGGCGCGCGAGCAGGCTGCGAAAGAAGTCCGGCTGAAGGCCGCTGAAGCTGAGATCGCGCGGCTGGAGGCGGTGGAGAAGAGTGCCAACGAGCGGATTGCCAACCTCACATCGATCCTGAAGGTTCTGCAGCGCACCCAACATGGC
>NZ_JAGGJW010000040.1 GCF_017873175.1 Neorhizobium petrolearium | reverse complement strand
AGGACCGGTCGGCCAGGCACAACATGTCCGGCTCAAGGCACGCCAGGACGGCCTTGGCGAGCGTGACCTCGCTGGTCGCGCAACCGGCCATCTGGCTGGCGAACAACACCTGCGTGCCGTTCTCGACCAGGCTGACAAAGCGGATTTGCGGATATGCCGGCCAGCACGGAACAGTTCATGATCATATCAAACTACTTCATCGAAGCCGGATATGATCGAACCTAAAAACATCCCGCTCTAATGTGCCGTTGTCGGAAATCCTCAACCTGCGCCAGCAATACGCCCGACCGCCGTTCTCCTCGCCGGCGTGATCGGATTGGGGTGCGGTATCGGTCTGCGGAAGATGGCTCGCATTCTGGCGCGATCAAGGAAGACGCGCTGGATCATGCCGTCAACAGGCACTTCTCCAAAGTAGCGTATCGTGTAAATGAGAGGGAACGTATTTACGAGTTACTGCGTAACTCGACCGATTGTTTTCGCTCAAAAAATCCGGTGATTTCACCGGCAATGCCCTTGCGGAACAGGATGACACAGAGAACGAATATGCTTCCGGTGATCACCGTGATGGGGATGACGGATGCGGCAAGAAAGTTCTCCAGCGACAACACGATCCCAGCCCCGACAATAGGCCCGATCATAGTTCCAAGCCCTCCGAGCAGCGTCATCAAGATCACTTCGCCAGACGCCTGCCATGTGACGTCTGTCAGCGTTGCAAGCTGGAAGACGATCGCCTTGGTGCCGCCAGCGAGGCCGGCGATCGATGCTGACAGCACGAAGGCGCCGAGTTTATAGCGCTCGGTGCGATAGCCGAGGGAAATAGCCCGTGTCTCGTTTTCCCGTATGGATTTTAGAATGGCACCGAAGGGCGAATGGACGATGCGCCAGATCGCGAACATGCCGGCGACGAAGACCGCAAGGACGAAGTAGTACATATTAATCGCCGGATTGAGATCAATGAGGCCGAACAAGGCTCCCCGGGGAACCGACTGGATGCCGTCTTCTCCGCCCGTGAAGGGCGACTGGACAAAGACGAAATAGACCAGTTGCCCGCAGGACAGGGTGATCATCGCAAAATAGATGCCCTGTCGCCGGATTGCGATGGCGCCGATCAAGCAGCCGAGGACGGCAGCAAAAGCCGTGCTGGCGATGATCGCCAGTTCCGGGGTGAAGCCCCATACCTTGGCGCTGTAGGCGGCGATATAAGCCGCGCCGCCGAAGAAAGCGGCATGTCCGAAGGACAGAAGGCCGACATAGCCGATCAGCAGATTAAAAGCGGCGGCGAAAAGCCCGAAACAGAGCAACTTCATCAGGAATATGGGATAGACGAGGGCCGGAGCGGCTATGAGGACGGCCAGCCCGACTGCGACCAAGAGCCAGGCCCAATTTATGGACGAAGCCATTCGCGGAATCGGGGTGGTTGCTAGCTTATGGATTGTGGCCATTAATTCCTCCGGAATTTTCAATCTAAGCTCGACCGAACAGGCCGGCGGGCCTGACGAGAAGAACGATGATCATGACAGCAAAAATCACAGTGTTGGACGCCTCGGGATAGAAGACCTTGGTCAGCCCCTCGATGAGGCCGAGCGTATAGCCGGTGGCGATGGCACCGATCAGCGACCCCATTCCACCAATCACGACGACTGCAAAGACGACGATGATGAGGTTCTGTCCCATCAGCGGGCTCACCTGGTACATCGGCGCCGCCAGAACGCCCGCAAGCCCGGCAAGACCGGAGCCGAGCGCATAGGTCAGGGTGAGCAGGAGCGGCACATTCACGCCAAAGGCCTGCACCAGCTTCGGATTCTCCGTCGCCGCGCGCAGATAGGCGCCGAATTTCGTCCGCTCCACCAGCAACCAGGTAAGAAGGCAGACTGCCAGCGAGGCGATGATCACGAAACCCCGATATTTCGGCAGCATCATGAAACCGAGATTGACGGCGCCGGACAGTTCCTTCGGTGCCGCGTAGGGCTGGCCGCTGGAACCGTAGAAATGTCGAAACAAGCCTTCGATGATGAGGGTCAGACCGAAGGTCAGCAGCATTCCGTAAAGATGATCGAGGGAATAGACCCGGGCGATCAGCAGCCGTTCTAGCACAGCGCTGAAAAGGGCGACCAGCAGCGGCGCGATCAGCAAAGACGGCCAGAAGCCGATGCCGGCGAATTTGAGTAGCAGCAATGCGGCAAAGGCGCCGAGCATATATTGTGCGCCGTGGGTGAAATTGATGACGCGCAGCAGCCCAAAAATGACGGCGAGCCCCAGACTCAGCAGCGCATAGAAAGACCCGTTGATCAGTCCGATCAGCAACTGGCTGAACAGCGCCGCCGAGGGAATACCAAGAATTGTCATCGTTCACCTTAATTCCTATAGTGTTCTGGTGGGCGGAAGCGTTTGTGAAAGGTAGGGACTAGACCGGTTTCCAGCATAGCTCAGACACCCAGAACGTCGCTTAACCAGTCTTGCCGCCCAGGCAATTCCGCCGCCGAAAACTGATCGAGGACCTGTCCGTGCTCGATCACGTAGTAGCGTTCCGCCACGCGCTGGGCGAAACGGAAGTTCTGCTCGACGAGAATGATTGTGATGCCGCGTTTTCGAAGTGCGATGATAACGTCGCCGATGCGATCAACGATCACCGGCGCCAATCCTTCCGTCGGCTCGTCGAGCAGCAGGATCCTGATGCCGGTGCGCAGGATGCGGGCGATTGCCAGCATCTGCTGTTCGCCGCCGGAGAGGCTGGTGCCTTGGCTGTGGCGCCGTTCCTTGAGGTTCGGAAAGAGCGCGTAGATCTCTTCGACGGTATGACCGCCTTCTGCGACGATGGGAGGCAGCAACAGGTTTTCCTGAACGGTCAGACCGGAAAAAATGCCGCGTTCTTCCGGGACGAAGCCCAGGCCATGCCGCGCGATATGATGCAGCGGCAGCCGGCTTATGTCCTTTCCACCTATCTTGATTTCGCCGCTGCGGCGGTCCATCAGACCCGTGATCGATTTGAGCGTCGTGGTCTTGCCTGCGCCGTTGCGGCCAAGGAGCGCCACCGTTTCGCCGCTGTGAATATCAAGATCGATCCCGTGCAGCGCCTGGCTCTCGCCATACCAGGCCTTCAGGTTGCGGGCAGACAGGATGGCGGTCTGGTCCTTCACCGCGTTTATCCGTGTTATTGCCGTCATACGGCGCTCCCCATATAGGCTTCCCTTACTCTCGGATCTTGGCTGATCTCCTCATAGCGGCCCTCCGCCAGGACTTCGCCGCGCTGCAGAACGGTCACCCGGTCGCAGAGATCGGCGACAACTGATAGATTGTGCTCCACCATTACGATTGTGCGCCCCTCAGCTACCTTTCGGATCAGATGCGCGATCTGGTGAATGTCTTCACGCGCCATGCCGGCCATAGGTTCGTCGAGTAAGAGCAATTCGGGATCCAGCGCCAATGTTGTTGCCAGCTCCAGCGCTCGCTTGCGGCCATAGGAAAGCACACTGGCCGCTTGGTCGCGGAAAGATTCAAGGCCAACCGAGGAAAGGAGCTCCATCGCCCGTTCATTAAGCCGGTCGAGGCTGGATTGCGGGCGCCAGAACTGGGTCGCTAGTCCATTCGGACGCTGTAGCGCGATCCGGACGTTCTCCAGCACGCTTAGATGGGGAAACGTCGACGATATCTGAAAGGAGCGGACGAGCCCCATGCGGGCGATGTCGGCAGGCGAGGAGCGCGAAATGTCGGTCCCGCGGAAATGAATCATTCCCCGTGTAGGCACCAGGAAACGCGTCAGGAGGTTAAAGCAGGTGGTCTTGCCGGCTCCGTTCGGTCCGATCAACGCGTGGATCGATCCGCTGCGGACGGTCAGGTCGACATTGTTGACGGCGGTGAAACCCCTGAAGACTTTAGTCAGGCCGCGCGCAGTCAATATTGCTTCCCGGTCGCAGTTTCCGGTAAGAAGCGTGCTCATAACTTGCCCCCTGTTTCTAGGGGATGGGCATCGCCGAAATCGGAAAAGGCGTTCCAGCCGCCATCGACACTCAGAACGGCGCCAGTGATATACTTTGCGGCCGGAGACGACAGGAAATAGGCGGCCTCCGCGATGTCGTCGGGTTCGCCGAGTTGCCCCATCGGAATGCGTCGCCGGATCTGGGCTATATCGATCCGGCCGGCGTTCGTCAGCTTGCGGACGAGCGCCGTTTCGACAAAGCCAGGTGCGATGGAATTGACACGAATGCCCTGCGGGGCCCATTCGCAGGCCATAGAACGGGTCATGGCGATGATGCCGGCCTTGGCGGCACCATAGGCGTTTCGTCTCGGCAGGCCGCCAAGGCCGGCGATCGAGGAAATATTGACGATGGTGCCACCGCCATTGTCCAGCATCATGCGCCCCATCTCCTTGGAGACGAGGAACGTGCCGCGCAGATGCGTATCCAGCACCTTTTGGAATTGGGCGGCATCCTGCTCGATCGTCGGCAGATGGCTATCGGCGATGCCGGCATTGTTGATGACAACGCCGCAGTTTCCGAAACTCTCGCGCACCGACTGCGCCATTGTCTGCACGTCCTCTTCGCGGGTGACATCGGCGGCGAGCGCCAGATGACCGGGGTCAAGTTCGCCAAGCCGATCGTGCACCTTCTGGCCATCGATATCGGCAAGGGCTACCCGGAAACCGCGCGCCGCATAAAGGCGCGCCATGGCCCAGCCGATCCCGTCGGCCGCGCCCGTGATTAGAATCGTTTTCTCAAGCGTCATCTGCTCCTCCAAAGCATCTTCAGCCGCCATATCCCGGGCGCGGGATACTGCTCATCAGCGTCTGGGCAAACCCGCCGTCGACGACAATCTCCTGCCCATTGACATAGCCTGCACGGGGGCTTGCAAGAAAAACAGCAGCATTGGCAATATCATCCGGTGTTCCGATGCGCCTCAGCGGAACAATGTCTTCGCGCGCCCGCCTGGTTTCGGGCTGCCGATAGAAGACATCCGATAGAGGAGTATGGATCAAGCCGGGGCTGATCGCATTCGAGCGCACACCCTTCGGTCCCCATTCAAAGGCGAGCTGCCGTGATAACATCGAAACTGCCGCCTTGCCGGGACTATAGGCGCCGCTGAACGCCTGCGGATGGGATGCGGCGATGGATGACACATGCACGATAGCGCCCTCGCCCTTAGCCAGCATCGGGCGGCCGAATATCTGCGAGCAGAGCAGGTAGCCCGTCAAGTTGACGTGCAGCATCTGCTCCCAATCGGAGATTGGCAACACATCCAGATGGCCGGGCCGCAGGATTGCCGCGTTGTTGACGAGGATGTCGCATGTACCGAACCTGTCATGGGCGGCGGCGGCTGCCGTCTCGGTGGACTCGGCGCTGCTGACGTCGCAAGCGAGCGCCAGGGCCGACCCACCCGCCCGTTCGATCATGGCCACCGTTTCCCCGCAGGCACCGTCCTGCCGGTCCAGAACCACGAGTTTCGCACCGGCCGTGGCGAATTCCTTCGCGATGGCCTGCCCGATTCCGCCTGCGGCGCCAGTCACTATGCAGACACGGTCCTGAAGCTGCAGCCACTGATATTCATATCCCGACACAAAATTGACCTTTCGCAATGAGCTGGAAGAAATGGTGGACGCACGGCAACCGGCGATCCCCGGCGCCGAATAGCGACGCCGGGGATCGCTGTAGATCAGATCAGGGGGCAGTTCCCCTCGCTGAGCGGGCGAAAGGCTTCATCCGCCGCGATCGTCGCTTGCAGCTTGAAGACATCGCCGCGGCTCGTGCTCTCGTCGGGCGACTTCACCGTGAAGAGATAGGCAGGATGGATCTTCCGTCCGTCTGCGCGGATGGAGCCCTGCCCGAACGCATCATCATCGGTCGGCATGTTTTTCATCATGTCGATAACGGCCTTGCCCGATTTCTTCGCTTGGGCGACGCCGAGTTCCTTGACCGCCTTCAAATAATGCAGGATGCCGGCATAGTCGCCTGCTTGACTCATGTTCGGGAACACTCCTTCCGGAAGTTGCGGCTTGGCCCGGTTCATGAAGGCCCTGGTTCGATCGTTGAGATCCCAATAGAAGGTCTCCGTCATGCTCAGTCCCTGCGCTACGGGCAGCCCCATGCCGAGCACATCCGTGATATACCCTACCAAGGCCGCCATGCGGATGCCGCTGTCGGCGATACCGAATTCCTGGGCCTGCTTGAGGCAATTGATGAGATCGTTGCCGGAATTAGCGAAGCCGATGACATTGGCTCCGCTTCCCTGCGCCTGAAGCAGGAATGAAGAGAAATCGCTGGTGCTGCCGTAGGGATAGCGTACCGATCCGACGATTTCGCCGCCCGCCGCCTTGATGAAGTTGGTCGCATCATTTTCAGCGGCGTGCCCGAAAGCATAGTCCGCGGTTATGAAGAACCATTTGTTTCCGCCGGTACGGACGGTCGCCGTCGCCGTCGAATGCGCCAGGCACCAGGAATCCCAGCTCCAGTGGACGACATGCGCGCTGCAATATTTGCCGGTGATGTCGGAGCTGCCGGCCGTGGTGATGATTGCGGCCTTATCCTTTGCTTCGAGCTGATCGCGCGCGCCGAGCGCAATGGCGCTATTGCCGACGTTGCTCAGCACGTCGACCCCGTTGCGATCGAACCATTCGCGGATGATGGTCAGGCCGATATCCGGTTTGTTCTGGTGATCGGCAACGAGTACCTCGACCTTGAAGCCCGGATTAGCAGCGGTGAATTCGGCGACCGCCTGGTTGACGCAGGCAACCGAGACCGGACCGGAAACGTCCTGATAGATGCCGGACATATCGGTGATGACGCCGATGCGGATCGTATCATCCGCTTGCGCGCGGGGGCGCCGCAGCGGCATCATGCCCGTTACGGTCGCCGCCGTGGTCCCACCCAGTAAAGCTCGTCTTGTTATCTGCACTTTCATATCCTCCCAAATGATGTGCTGGAAATTCCGCCGTTTACGGCGCCTCAGCTCACGCCGGCCAAGTGCCGCGCCGTGAGATAGCCGAAGGTCATGATCGGACCGAGGGTGATGCCGGCGCCCGGATAGTTGCCGCCCATGACGCTTGCGCGATCGTTCCCCGTTGCGTAGAGCCCTTTGATCGGCTGCCCGTTCGCATCCAGAACATCTCCATAAAGGCCCGTCTTCAGCCCATCGAAGGTGCCGAGATCCCCCATCATGATGCGCACCGCATAGAAAGGTCCCTTTTCGATCGGAGCGACATTCGGATTGGGCTTGTGGTCCGGGTCTCCGAGATAGCGGTTGAACGAGCTCGTGCCACGGCCAAATGCTGGATCGAGTCCCTTCCGGGCGGCGACGTTATAGTCAGAAACGGTCTTCTGCAGGACAGTGGGATCGACGCTGATGGTCTGAGCGAGCTCCCGAAGAGTCTTGCCGCGACAAAGATAGCCGTTGCGCAAATGCCCGCCGAGCGGCACCGGCGCGGGCTTGACATGCCCGAGACCGTATTTGCGAATGGCTGCGTGGTCGCAGATCAACCATACCGCGGCATCCGGCTCGTTCGCTGATGCCTCGATGATCGCCGCCCCGACGTCGTGATAGGAATTGGATTCGTTGGTAAATCGGAGGCCGGAACTGAGGACTGCTATGATGCCCGGTTTGTAGCGGTCGAGAAGATGCGGGAAGACGCCGATCTTGCCGTTGCCCATCGGGACGGCCGAGACTGGCATCCAGGCGGCTGCGTTCGGAAAGCGAGTCTCGCAGACCCCGCCGGCCTGCTCGGCCATCGAAATCCCATCGCCGGTATTGCCATCGGGCGTCGGCGAAAGGTGCTTTCCGCCTCGCCTGACATGCGGATAGGCTTTCGCAATTCGCGCAAGATCATGCGGGAAGCCTCCGGCAGCAAGCACGACGCCACGCCGCGCGGTGATGCGAACCGGCCCTTTGTGTCCTTGTACCTGCGCTCCCTTCACTATATCACCATCGATAATCAATTGTTGAGCTGGCGTTTGCGTGTAAATCGGAATGCGAAGATCGAAAGCGGACTTGGCCAGCCGCGCGGCAAGCGCATTGCCGGCGGTGATATTGACGCCACGATGATGAACGGCGAGTTCCCTCAGGTGCCCGGCCAGGCGGCGAACCACATAGAGCGCGGAGGTCAGCGACCGAGTGGCATTGAAGAAATGCTTGATATCGGCGCTCGACGAATTGAACATCATGCCGATGAAGGTGATGGTTTTGAGTGGCGGGCGCAGACGCTTCAGATTCTGACCCAACGCGGTCGCATCATAGGGTGCAGCGACGACCGAACGACCGACGTCGATACCGCCCCGCACATCGGGATGATAATCGGGATAGAGTGTCGGCAGGAACTTGACGTCGGTTTCCCGTTCAAAGAACTCCAGCATTTCGGGACCATGATCGAGAAAAGCATCGATCGCAGCTTCGTCGAAAAAATTGCCGGTTTCGTTCTTTAGATATTCGCGGGCGCTTTCCCGGCTGTCCTGGATGCCATACTTTCGTGAATGAGGATTGCCAGGAACCCAGAGGACACCGCCGGAAAAGGCGGTTGTTCCGCCGAAAAACTCTTCCTTCTCGATCACGATCACATCGAGGCCGAGCTTCTTCGCGGTGATCGCGGTTGAAAGCCCGCCGGCACCCGAGCCGATGACCAGGACGTCACAGGTCGCATCTTGCAACAGATATTTTGGCATGTCTCCTCCACTCGCTGCTTTGCCTGCTTGGCTCTCCCCTGTGAGAATCCTCTCTCCATCCACGACGTGCTCCAACTCTGAAGCAGGCGATGTTGTTGGATGCCCGTGGGTAATTGCTAAGGCCACCTCCATAGCCAAACAATGGAAGAAGCGTTATTTATGTTGTACAATTCAATTGCTGCTATGCAGCAATTGAAACTGCATTGCGGTCGCGGGAGCTTTACAAATGTTAGGAAAGATCACGATTCCACGCTATTATCTCTATGGAGATCCGCATTCGGACGTTGATCTCGATTTCCTTCACACGGAGGCGATCCATGAACGAAGCGGCCCGAATAATTGGATAATTCGTCCTCACGCTCATCCCGACCACACCCAGATTCTGCTGGTCCTCGAAGGTGGCGGATGGATCCGGATGGAGGAAAAGACATGGCAGATCGCGCCACTTAGCCTCATTGTCGTGCCTGCATCGATCGTCCATGAGATCAATTTCCTGCCTGGGACCGATGGAGAGGTGATTACGGCTGCCTCAGCCTACATTGCAAGCGTTGCACGAGGAGATCCTGCGCTGATCGAGACAACCCGGATTGCTGCTGTATATCCGGTCGGCGGCGCGGATGTACGCATCGATGGCTTAAAGGATGCTTTTCACTGGCTTCACTACGAATTCATCTGGTCTGCGCCCGGCCGCAGACTTGCAATCATGGCGCAATGTTTGCGAATTCTTGTCTCTTTGCTGCGGGCTCGCAGTGGTGCCGTCCTCGATGCTCATCGCAGGGATCGGAATTACGACCTGTTTGTGAGATTTCGAGACCTGCTTGAACAGTATTTCCGCGAAGAAAAGAACTTGGGCTTCTACTCCGAACGTCTACATGTCACTGTTCCGCGGTTGAATCTTGCTTGCAAGGCTCGCGGAGCGAAAACCGCCTCGAACCTGCTCTATGAACGGGTAATGATCGAAGCGAAGCGATACCTCCTCTATACAGAAATGTCGGTTACCGAGATTTCACACGCACTCGGGTTCGACGACCTTGCTTATTTCAGCCGCTTCTTTTCGCAGCGAGCCGGGATGCCAGCGGGGTTTTACCGCCGGCAGAGCCGTACCGAGAGCGGGCTCAATCCCGGCGGGGTCAGCACTACCGTAAGGGAGACAGTGCCAGCGGGCGGATGAGTTCATGTTCGATGGGTGCTCCATCGTAGCCCATGAGCAAGTCCGGTTGACTTGCCTTGATCAGGGTGAAGTGGCTCTGCGGCCGGTATCCCGACACTGTCCGGAAACCTGCAACCAGGCCGGGGGTTTCTGGCGGCAAGGTTTGAGCGCTAATGGCGATGGCATACCAGTCCTCCCCGAACATCGGCTCGCTTTCGATCTGCTGCTGATGCGCCTCCTTGCGCCTGGCAACAACCCCGTCGAGCAGCTTCGAACTCGTTTCGAGGGACAGAAACGCGTTGCGTTGGCTCACGACCAGTGTGAAAGCGTTGGGAACGAATTGATCATTCCATTCGCGATCCTTTGCCACTGCAAGACGGCAGAGGGTTCTCTCCTGCAAGGATTCATAGGCCCAGAGGTGATGGATGCGGTTGAGACCGCCGCTCTCGGTCATCCAGTAGCCAGCGAGCGGAAGGTGACGGGTAATGAGATGGACGCCACCGGTGCGAAAGAGACCGAGATATTTGAGAGCCTTTCCGGGCAACAGATCATAGGTCCGCAGTTCGAATATCATGTGATCCTCCCGTAGAATTCATATCATTGCGGCATTTGCGGCGGCGGTGTTCCTGTGCCAATTGAAGGTGTGAATGAGGCGATCCGAGTTGGCCGGAACCCACACATCCTTCACGCTATGAGGATACGTGAAATCCTGGCAATGGACGAAAGCGAAAGAATGTTGGACGTTTCGGCTATGCCGAATGGCAGCCGCCCTGTTTCGAAGCTGTCGAAAGACCTATGGATTGCCCATATAGGCAACGCTCAGCCGTATCGGCGTCTCGGCCCCATCGATTTTCCGGTTGCAACGGTGATGTCGATCGCTTGCGGAAGGTCCTGTGAGCACGTCTGAGAGTCCCGAACGAGCTCATTGTGAGGCGCTGATCCGTTGCGCATAGGCCCAGGGCATGAGGGCGTCGATGTCTTTGGCGAGGTGGCCGTTGGCGAGGCTGATGAAGAGATCGCGCAGGTAGGCGTAGGGCTCGACACCATTCATTTTGCAGCTTTATGCCGACCGGCGAACTATGCCGACTAGAGCGGGATGAATTTAGGCGGAATCGGCATGGGGATTGAACGAAGCCGCTGGCGCGGCACTTGGAGTGCGGGATTTGCATGATGCGCTTCTGATTTGAAGGATTGGGCTGTTTTAGCCAACCTTTGAACAGGAGATGACGATGACAGAGATAAGCCGTAAGCGCCGTCTCCGCCCCATTGGATTGGGTGTATTTTGAGGCTTGCTGCGTATGCGAGAAGGTTTCCAGTTTTATCTGGAGATTTGCATGGCA
>NZ_JAGGJW010000039.1 GCF_017873175.1 Neorhizobium petrolearium | reverse complement strand
TCGAGGCCAAGACGCAATTCGCCGTCGCATTCGGCGAAAGGTTCGTCAGCAACTGACGGAAACGGGCCTCAGGCACAAAAAATCCGACAGTCCCCTGAGAAGCCCACCGTCTTTGTACAGAATGGCCTCAACTTCTCGGGACACTCCAGTCGCTGGGCAGTCAACAAAGCAGCGAGCCTTTTCCGGCTGTTCAAAGTCAATTTCCAATCTTTTCTCCTTGTTAACGCCACCCTCCATCACTTGTCACCGCTCGCGCTCTGAAGTAAGCCGCCTCCCGCATATCCTTGCTGTCTATGGCTTTGCCGATCTTGTCCCGATAGACTTTCAGGCACCTGGTCGTGATGCCTTCCTGGTCAATCTCGGTGAATTGAACGTACCCTCCGACCGGCGTATCATTCAACGCACGTTGAGCATCGACCAAGTTGACCGCGCCTCTATGCGGGTCGCGCGCGACTAGATCAAAGCGCCCATCGATGTTGGCAACGGCTGGCGCAGCCCAAGAAGTGACGTTCATCCATTCGAACGCAGGCATGCCAGGCCGGTCAAATGAAGACATCACCTTGGCAATAGGTGCGCGTCCATTGTGAGCTACAATCGCTATGTCGACCTTAAAAATGGCAGGAAGATATCTCACCCACGGCTTGTATTTTCGAAGTCTGCCGCCGACGCCATTTATGAGTTCATCGAGTGTCGCACACGTATCAGCCCAATGCTTGATCTGTCCTGCAAAGCCTGCGTTCCCACGAATCCCCACGACGGCAGACAGGTGTGGCAGAGCGACTTGCTTTCGCGAGAGCGAGACAAGCCGGCCGGCTCTGAAGCCGGCGCCATCAGTTATCAGCGTCGCCGAGTCGGCGTCGACGAGGATATTCAAAACACTCATCGGCTCACCTTCCATTGTGCGGAATCACCGCACGGCAACGCGTAAGTGCCGAGATAAAGAATGTTGGCGCCTGCGACGGTTGTTGCCAACGACGAAACCACAATTGCGATTAGATCCAAGCCAGGCATCTTGCCTCCTTAGTTAGTTGATTCCGCCCTCAGGCGGTTTTGTTTTGACGCCGATGGTGCTCCGGATCGGCCAGCCGACTTCATCGGGCCAGGTCACCAGGCGCTTTTGCTCGTAACCGTCCGCCGTTACCGTAACGAGGTCTAGGAATCCGCCGACGTTGTAGAAAGGGTCAGACGTTGGGTATACGGGGGACGGACGTTTGCGGTGCCGCATGTATTCGAAGATAGCCGGCCCCGCCTTTTCGAGCGGGCCAAGCATGTCGTCGAAGGTCAACCCGAGCTCCGGCAACTCGTCGATGCCTGGCATTTCTCCCTGAAGAAATCCCGTCGGCGATTCCCGCAACTCGAAAGCCGCGCCGGAGTCGTCCTCAAAGGTTTGAAAGTTCCAGCAGAGCGGGCCGCGTGTCTCCGAAATGCCGCCCATCGCGATGCGTACCGGGCTGTCATGCTTCGCCGCTTCGGCGCATGCCGCGAGCGATCCGGAAAGAAGCTCAATTGTCTCGTCGACCGAGCCAGTAACTTCTGCCGCCTTCAAGATCACGTCGGCCAATGCATCGATTGCCGGAACGGGCCCGCTGCCAACGATGGCAAGCGGAATGAATTCCGATCGGCGCACCTTGTCGCTGATGCCGACAAGGATTCCGTCCGGCGTGTATGCCGCCCCGTCGCTTAGGATCTCGACGCGGTCGCGGAATGGTCGGAAGATAAAAGCGGTCATTCCGCTACCCTTTCAAAAATAATAAGCCTGCCGTTCAAGGCGCCCTGCGCGGCAGTCTCAGCCTGTAGGGCCAAGGTCCGCTCTTTGATTTGTTCGATTTCTCGCTGATACTCATTGGCGCCACGGCCGCCACCGCCACCGCGGCCACGTCCTCCTCCGCCAGATGACTTTGACGGGGGTGGTGCAAAGTCGTTGATTGAGACAGGCTTTGCCGCAACCGGCCTGCGAGCGCCGCCACGAGACTTGGAGCCGCCCATTTGGCCGTTTGTGCTGCCAGTTACAGCCTCGATACCATTAGGCCCGACCTGATAGCCTTCGACAAAAGCAGGAAGAGCCGCAGCAGCAGCCCTGACCTGAGCAAGCTTTCCGAGAACTTCATCAAGCCGCGCCATGGCTTCGACGTTGTCAAAGCCAAGTTCAGTGTTGAGCTTTATGCGCTCCTGAAGTAGTTCAACCTCGCGTTCGAGAGCCTGTACGTCGTCCTCTGCCTTTTCCTTGTCGACATTGATGACGTTTCCTTCGGCATCTGTTGTGCCAGTCAGTTTGTTCAACTTGTCGAAAAGTTCGATGGTCGACAGATATTCCTTGAATGCCTTGTCGGCAGACTGGATCTTGCTAATCAGGCCGGCAACGTCGAAATCGTTGATTGCCTTCGCTGCATTGTTTATGCCTCCGGCAAAGCGCTGGCTTGCTCCGGTAGCATTATTGAATTCACGAACAGAATCGATAAGCGCAGTCTTTAGATTTACAGTTGCCTGCTCAATCGTGAATACCGAGCCAGCAACCTTCTGCTGAAGAATGGGCGCCCCAGCTTCGAACGCTCTAAAAAACGCCTCAGACGAAATCTGCCCGTCGACCACAAGGCTTTTCAGCTTGGCGACGGAACCGCCAGCTTCTTCTAGACCGGCGGCTACCGCCTGCGCGATGGTCGGGGCACCCTCAAGAATAGAGCTGAATTCTTCGGCCTGTACCTTGCCGCTTCCGAGCGCCTGGCCAAGCTGCAGAAGCGCGCCGCTCGCTGACTGTGCATCTGTGCCGGCGACGCGAAGAGCTAGCGCGACGTTGTTTGTGAAGCCAAGCAACTCCTCTGTGGTGACGCCAAGCTCCTTCTGCGCAAGCGATGCCTTGCCGTATAGACCTGCAAGCGTTTCGATTGGTGCGCCGTTTGCGATGGCGGCCTGGTTAAGACGCTTATAGACTTTTTCGAGCTCTGCGCCTGAAAGGCCGGCAACCTTTAGGGCGTTGTCAATCTTCGTAGCGGCATCAGACAGTGCGCCAATCTCGCGCAGCAACTGCGCTGACGCAAAAGCTCCAGCTATTTGCAGGCCGGTCCTGGCGAACGATGCGGCAATTGCTTTGCTGCTGGTGGTGGCTTTCTTTTGCATCGCGCCAAGGCGCTTATTTGTCACGCCTTGCGCGCGTTTCATCGCGTTTTCAAATTTACGGATATCGGCCGACAAACTGACGACCAATTTCTCTAGATCCTGGGCCGCCATTATCGCGTGTCCCTCACAGGCGTGGCACCCGCGGCATTATGAAGAATGCCTTGCTTCAGCAGTGTGCACACAACGGCGCACCGCCTCACGGCGGTGGTGAAATTGTCCATCTGATTTTCCTGTTAGTTGCGCCTGGCGCGTGTGGACCAAGCCGGGGAGGCAAGCTTCAATGCACTAATGTGGAAAATAGCACTCGCCGCAACGTGCGGCTTTCTAGTTGGCCTGGTTGCCTTCGCCGTCGGGCGGGAGGTTATATTCGCATTTCGGCTTCGAGCGTCGGGCGACGTGATTGGTGACGCAATTTCCGCCGTTGGATCTCTAGGTTGGATAGATACAACTCTGGTGACTGGCCTGGCGGCGGTTACTGCGGCCGCTCTGAGCATTCGCGCCGTAAAGGATCAAATCAAGGCGTCGGACTCTGCCGTCCAACGTCAAATAGAGCATGGTGTTCTGGTTGAGAAAAATCGGCGGGATGCGAAGCGCGCCGCAGCCCGGGCAACGCTTCCGATCTATCTGAGCGTTATCTGTGACTACGCAGAGACTAACGGACGATCACTCTACGGCTTAGTTCGCCAATGCATTGATTGGACGCTTCCAAGGAACGTTTCATTACCCGAATTCCCAGAGATTCCGTTCGAGGCAGCAACGGCTCTTCGAGAATTAGTAGAGCTTTCAGACGTCTCCGAACGCGTTTTTCTAGGCTCGCTGCTCGGAGAAATGCAGGTGCAGAGCTCGCGATTGCGAGGGCTTACTCGGGATCGGTCATCTGGAACCGTAGTGCAACACAATCTTGAAAGCTACCTGGCTGATTCAGTCGAGATATATGCGCGTGCCAGCGAACTCTTCGATTTCGGTAGAGATCCCAATGCTAAGATCCCTGATGGCTTGAGCGAAAACGCAATTGGGACAGGCCTCCATGTCATGGGAGTTTGGGACGATGAAATTTCCACCAGAGTGCGGCGGCAGATAGTTCGATCGTCTGCGCATAAACGAGGGCAGCAATGAAACACCCTCATATTTTCAATTGGAAAAATGCGCGCAAATGAGCAGCACCGGTCCCGTGGGAGGGGGCTTCCACAACTCTGGACCCCCCCTCCCACCTAGAGAGGCCAGCCGTCCGCGCCGAAGCGGACGACCTTTCGGCCATGCTCTTCGCGCTGCTTGTGACGGCTGTGGCACGTCGCGCAAAGGCTGGCGAGATTTTCTGGATCGAAGAACAATGCCTCGTTCCCGCGGTGCGCGGTAACATGGTCGACGGTGTTTGCTGGCGTTACAAAGCCGGCCTCTTCGCACATGTGGCAGAGCGGCTCACGGGCGAGCTGTGCTAGCCGCAGCTGCCGCCACAACTTCGTTCGGTAAAGCTTGTGATACCCTTCTGCTTCTGGACTGCGATTACTCACAGCGCTATGCCCCGCGCTTTCATCGCGGCCTCTGCTTTCAGGCGGACGCGATCAGGAGTCGACCGCGCGGCGATTGCGGCATCAGTCGTCTTGTAGGCCGGCGATGCCGTCAAGGTGATTTCCCACAAATCTACGTCCTCGATAATCCGAAGCGGCAGCCGATCGCCGCCGTCTTCCCATCTTTCCTTCCGGACGTTGAACCCAAAGCTACATCCATGGATGTCGCCCCTTCTGACTGTGCCAATGCACTCCGCCCCAGATGGTGTAGTTGGATCTGCCTCCAGCGAGAACCAGAGGCCTATCCTGTCTTCCTTTAGCGTGAGCGTGCCGGACGTCGTCCTGCCGAGAACACGACCGTAGTCGTGAGCAAGTAGCGCTAGCACGTCAGGATTCTGCTGCAGTGTCCGCGTGAACGCGCCATACTTGACCTTTTCCCGGAATTCGCCGGCAATAGTCGTTTCGTCTCCGAAGCGAACTGCGTAGCCGCTGACTGTGTTACCCATTTAGCTTTCGCTCCGCAGCGGCAAGCTTTTCTTCCCGCAGTCCTAGTTTTGACTTCGATCGGAGAACACGAGCGATTGCCACGGGATCAGTATCGATGAATTTTTCCTTGCCACCAGGCAAGGTAACGCTGCGTGTTGATTTGCCATTTTTCTTCGTGGCTTTTTCAATTGACATAGCCAGCCCCCTTCATTTCGTTGACCACGCGGTCAATATTTCCGTCTCGTGCATCGCCGAGGAAATTGAGGTACATGGGGATGAGGCTCGTCCACTGGATATCATGGCTTTCGAACTGATAGCGCAGGTCGTCATACGCAGCCCGCGCCGCCTTAACCTCCAGGAGAGAATCCACAACGGCCCGCACGCGGCGTCCGTATTCTTCTCGGCATGCCTCAACTGCCGCGGTGTTTGCGCGCGGCTTCTGCTCGGAAATGCGGCGGTCGACGATCGAAATCGCCGTGTCGACGTCAGACAGTTCTTTCCGGATCTCGGTAATACGGTTGCGCTTTGAGATGAGCGGGTCCGTGCCGTCGCCTTCGCCGAGGAGGGCCGCGACGCTGGCAGTGTAGCCGGGGCCGGTCTGCGCTCCGATTTCCCGTTCAATGGTACTCCGTTCCGCGTTCAGAGACCGCTGCTTGTCCAGCAGGAGCCCACGTCGGCTCATCAAATCCTTGAACGTCGCGTCAACGTCGGTCAGCGACGGAACAATGAATTCTGCCGTTGTGGTTTGTTTCTTCATGCGAATAGCTCCTTCAGGGCGTCAGCCAACGCCGCGCCATTGATTGCGGTTGATGTGCGATGGCCTGCCGCCTGCCAGTGTCCAGCAACGCTGCCGATCGGCTGGAAACGCTGTGTTTCGCCACCGTCGAAATGAACCGCGAATTCCGGCCAGGTCTTGATAAACTCAAGATTGAGCTTGCGCATGTCGGCGTCGCCCTCGATGGCGAGCTCGGCGATGGCTGCCAGCTGACGACCGGCGGTTGCGCGGACGCTTGCAGGTGCCTCAGAAAGGTCTGCGCCGCCTGGCGTCATCGCCTTGAACGCCTCAACCGTCTGCCTAGCCTTGTGGGCGGGGCACGCGGATGCTACCGCAATTAGCAAGTCGAGAAAATTCTCAAGCTCAAGAATCGGCGAGACGCCCGTGGCGCCGGATGGAAATGCTCCGGCCTCGCGAAGGCGGCGCGCAACGATCATTGTGCGCGGCTGCGGAAGGCCGACGTGCCGGTCAAGGGCTGCAGCGGCCTGATTCAATGTAACGGCCATGCGGCCTCCTGTGTCTTGGTCTGGTTTCATGTTTAGGGGCACAAAAAAAGACGGCCGCTGCCGTCGACGTGCCGAAACGGTGGCCGCCAGCGCGTTGTCGGCGCTGACGGCTCGATCGACCAACGGCCGGCAGCGGCCATCGGGATTTGATTGCCGTCCGTACATCCGGGAGCGACAAAGGTGTGCCGTCTACCGTCCGAGTCTGGCTAAAAACTCGGACGGCTTAACCGACTCAGGGCATCGGCGACGGCTTCGCTGTGTTGGCAGCAGCGAATAAAAAAGCCGCCACAATGGACGGCTGAAACTGTGTTGCTGTTGCTGTTAGCGAAACTACGTCACACAATTTGTAACGTTGGCACGGAAATTGCTCTCGGCAACTCTCTCCTTTGCCCAGGCCATTGCTCTACGCAATAGCGCGGCTCCCTTTTTGTCTTGATATCGCCCTGTTGCGCCGAAAGCCTTGCCAATGCTTGACACATTCTCGCACGCCATCATGAGCTCAATAATGTAGTCGATTTCCGGTGGTGGCTCGCCGAAGTCTGGCTCCTCAGCCTTAAGCGGCGAGCCTTTCGACTTTCCAGGCCGTGGTGTTCCTAATCCACCTTCAGCACCTAAAAATGTGGCGCCGACGGCGACAGCGTCAGCGCATGCACCGTAGGAAACGAAATCATAGGATATCTCGTCGACTTCATTCTGCGGCAAAATATCGAGGCGCGTGTAACCGCATGGCTGGACTGGCTGCGGCTCGCCATCGCCAAGGCGAGGCAAAACGGCCGGCAACGCAAGATACGCGCCCAGATTTGACTTCACCTTCGACTTGCCACGCGCCGTGCCGTTTTTCCTGACGTCGAGTCCGCCTCGGGCCGGCTCGTTGTCATTGGCTGCCACCACTACGGAATCAGGAAGCCGCTGGCGAGCTATGAGCCATAAGCAGGCCGCTCCGTACCTGTCCTGCTTTGCCGCCCAGTTCATTGCAGGCCGGCCGCCGCGGTAAACAGGCGTCCGCCCTTTTGGCGGCGTATTGTCGTTGGCAGCAATGAACTTCGTTGCCATTCGCTCGGCCGCCTGGCGCGCGAGCTCGGTGCGCAGATTGGTCGGCATATCCCTGTCGCCATTCACCGCAAGATGTACGGTTGCTGTTTCATTGGAAACAGATGTCATGAATTCCCCATCCAAATAACCGCGCTGTGCGGATACGTTTCGGCCGTCAAGGCCTATTGTTGAGCTAGGTCACGCTACTATATGTTGATTTTCATATACGATTTTTACAATTTTGTCAAGATGTAGTGTCTTCACAGATTTGATTAAAAAAAATCAAAAATCAGGATTTTAGTTGTACGTGAGTGGGACGCGGGTTCAGCGAAAGTGAATTCCCTGAACATTTTATGCCCCGGCGGTGTCTTCATGCGTGCTCAATGTGGTGCACTATAAAGACTCTGTTAATAGATCTCGATTATCGTTGCTCGAAAGGGAGATATTCCGGTGAGCAACATGATTATCCGTATCGCAAGCATAACTCTTAGCCTTTTGGCCGTGATTGAGCTGCTTCCGATCCCTGAGCCGTGGCTGCCATTAGGAGGTAGCAACGCCACTCAGATGGCGATAGTCCTTGGCTTGGCTTTTGCTGCAGCCGAAATAATGGATATGTGGAGAGGACACTGATGTCAGTTCAAAACAGACTTTCTGTCTCGTTCGGCGACGAAGAATACGCCGTTCTGGAGCGCCTGTCATCGCATACCCATAAGAGCAAAGCGGAATTGATCCGCTTAATCGTTGAAGAGTTTCTGCGGGACAACCCCGACCGGTTTCGCCGGGAAACATCCCTCCGTGTATCTCGCAAGGATAACATACTGCTACCCAAAAAAACGTAATGATTCCACGCGCGCGCTTGCGCGCGCGGGAGGCAAAAACTGAGTTACCACTATCATTTGACTTCCGCACCGGTCTGCGGCCGGACAGGCCCAGACATCAAAGGGGGGTAGCTATAAAGACATCTTTATGTCTTTTTGGGGTTGACTGAATTTGCAAATCAGTCAATTGTGGGGACACAGAGAATTCCCACCTAAATTAATATTGCGTAAATGCGCGAGGCTGTGCAATAAAAAGCACGTCGAGTCGATTCAGGTCGATTCGACGTGCTTTTGTGTGTTTGCCGCGGCTGGCTGGCTTGCCGTGAAGCAAGCCGCGTTGCCGAAGCGGTAGTGTAAGCAACTCCGTAGATAGCGCCCAAGAGTGGGTTTGGCAAGCCAGTAACCCAACTAGGGAGAAGTCAGATGGCGAACAAGCCACCACTTCGCCCCGGTCACGAGGCTCCGCGTTCTGGTCAATACCAGATCATCGGGCCCCGTGGTGGTGCTGGACCGGAAAGGACTGTCGTTCGCGGCGAGCCTCTTCCTCCTACCCCAAAGCCGGGCTCTACCTACCGTCTCGTGGATCCCACCAAGACGAGTAAGTGATTGACTAGGCATGCGGCGTGCTCCCAAGCGCCGCATGCTCCTCTATCAATCGGAGTTTCTGACAAGATGGCAGATGTACTGGTGACCTGCATCAATAAGCGGGATCGCAATAGCACGCATGAGGGTATCACCCACCTCGGCAACCCCAACTCCGCAAATGGGGGCTGGAGGTGGACACGCGCAGAAGTGATTGCTTCGATCGAGGCCGGGACCAACACCTTCTATACCAAGGTAAATGGTAATCGTGGTGATATTGGCGTCGTCAACGGCCAGAATGGCAAATATGTTAGGACCTATGCCGACGGAAAATGGAACGACAATCTCTTGTCGCTCCCTGAGTGCATGTAGAAGCCGGCCGGCGCGAATGCCGGCCTTTTATTCCGGAGCGATTCATGAGTGAGAAAAAAGAGGCGAAAGTGATTGTCCCGCCGAAAAGGGATGATCGCCGAATTTTAAACGATAGCAAAAAATCAGCGCATTCCACCCAAAAGTCATTCTCCACCGCACACAACAAGGACAAAATCGGCAAGCCTAAGCCAGGTGGTTCGGGATGAGTCTGCTCTCCCAGGAGAGCATCTCCTACATATCCAACTTCGTAACCATAATAGGTCTCCCGATTGCGATCGTCGGGCTTGCGGCCGCCGCATGGCAGATGCGAAACGAAAGGCTTGCCGTTTCTGCAGGCGCAATCGGCGCAATGCGCGTTAGTCTGCTCGGGCGTATTGAGCGTATTGAGCAAACGAAGCTCGACGGCAACGTTCCAAAATGGTCTGACGAATTCAAAGAACTTCTGAATGAAATCGAAATGGCATGCGCGATCTACCTTGACGGCCAGATGTCCGGACGCACCGGCGAGTTGGCTAAATGCGTGGTCTGCGACTTGCTCGAGATGATCAACGAAGACCCGGATCTTCGCGAAGAACTCGAGCAAGCAATCCATGCTCCGGATACATTCAGAAACATCAGAGATTTCAGGGAGAAGGTTAAGCGAAATGCATAGGGCGAGCCATCTTACGGTTAAAGAAAACCAGGATCTTAAGCCGGGTGAGTTGATCCGCATGAGCTTCGGTGGGGCGGCTGGCGTCGTGCTTTTCCTCAAGCATCTCGATAAAGGAGGCGGACTCTTTGGCGTCCTACAGGCTGCTGGCTTAGATCATCCGATGACATGGTACACAGCCGGTCTGGATAACCAATACTTATCCTACGGTCTTGAATGGGTTATTCAGGAAGATCACGGGCCTGAAACGGCATGTGGTCTCCGCTATCGCGCCGAGAATGCAAGACTTTACATCGATAAGAAAGGCTTGGTGATGGCCTTTGGATCTCCGCGTGGCTCATACCGCTACGAGCCTCTCCACTATCATCTGAAAGATAACATCGAGGTAAATTTAGGTAGAGAGGCGGCGCCAATTATCTCCTGGAGGATCTGGGAAAGCCAGGCACATCGAGACGCGGGTAGTGAACCTCTTTTCTATTATCCGGCATCAGAATAGCATCATGATTATCATTCGCCGGCCTCAAATCCGGCCGCTCTGCGTAGAATTGCTCCCAGCTAAGGCGCCGGCCGCGGAATGGCCGGTCTGTATCTGGCTTACTGGTGCTCATGAATGCCTCACAATGCCTCACAGCGAACGGATCTCTATGGCTCGGCGCCAGCCGCTCCAAACGGTCGGCGATGTCGTGGAGGGCGGCGTGGTTCATGCTGCCTCCTGCTCTTCATCTTCCGCTGTGCCAATCATCTTGGCCCATCCCAGTTGAGGCGCGCGGTTCACGACGTCTGTGAACCGGGGGAAGTTCCTTGGGCCTTTGGACGAAGAAACCCATGGTTTGCTGACGGAAACGAACTTGCCATGGTGCGTCAGCATCAATTCGACCTGCTTGTCGACGAGTTCGCTACTGTCGTGGAGTTGATCCAGTCCTACCGCGCGCATAAGGTTCCGCAAGTCCTTCATTCCCTGTTCGTGTTCGTCTTGGTCTGGACTTTCGCAAATGATGAAATGCTCGACCTCGTCCCCATCCTGCGTCTGAAACCAGACTGTGAGGATAGTAGCCCCATCGTCCTCGGATTTTTCTGTCTTGGCGCGCACGATCGTGCCAGCGGCCGCCTTGTCCGGATAAATAGTGAAGTCTGGCTTAGCATGCTCTGATTCAGTTTCCGGCTTGGCCTTCTTTGCCGCTGCTTTCCGTTCCTTCGGCTTAAACGCGGTGGGAGGGTCGCATTCGTACTCTTCCCGCTCGATCCACTTGGCCAGGGTGAATCGTGGCGCATCCGCCTTGCCCTGCGCCGCCCATCGCTCTTGCCATGCTCTAGCGGATGCGACCATGCGTGAATGAAGTTCTGTGTCTGGCGCTACCTTCAGGTATGCTGATTTGGCATCGGCCTTCTTCTGTCGATATCCATATGCTTTCCACAATTCCTCAAATCCACCTTGCGCGCCATCCGGGGCGGCGGCCTCCAGGCCGACAGCATCCGGCGGCGAAGCCGGGGCGCAATCAATATCTCTTTCTTGTAATCCGGCCTGTAGGCCGGTTACTGTAAGAGATGTTTGGGTATCGTAGGCAATACCGCTAGAGCCTGTAGAGGTATCGTCCACAATACCGCATGAGGTATCGTCAGCGATACCACTAGTAGAGGTATCATCCACAATACCGCTAGAAAAGTTGAAGTTTAAAGCGTACTCGGTTGGGCGTGTTCCAGCGCCCTCTCGGATGATACTGAAAGCGCCGTGCCAGACGAGACGGCGGACAGAAGAAATGATGTTTGGGCGGGTGGCTTTTGTGCGGTCGGCAAGGTAGCGAAGGCTTGCACGAGAATTTCCGAACTTGCCAAAGTATCGCTCGATTATCACCGCAGCCACCTTGTGGTCTAGGCGGGTTGCCCACTCGGTATGGATGATTTCAATTAACAGGTGATGTTGCGCCAGCAGGCCGTCTGTTTTTTCGCTCACGACTGTCCCTCGCGGGCTGCGCGCCATTCTTCGCCACGTTCAAGACACGGGACGTACATTGCCTTGCCTTCTTCGGTGCGGCCTATTTCCTTGATGAAGCCAGCATCAACAGCGCCCTTGATTGTCTGCCACATGGTTTTGCGCTGCACGCCGAAGTGCCTGGCCAGCGTGTTTGTCCTCAGCACCGCAAAACCGTTTTGATGCCACTGGTCTAAAACCAGAGCAGGAATCCGAAAGCCGTGTCGTCCGCGGATCTGATGGCCAGCCATCATGTAATCGCGGAACTTCTGGAATGTATCTTCCGTCATGTCTAAATCGTTCATCTCAATCCTTTCTGGAGAGATTGGGTGTAGGTATGCGGCCCGCCGACGTCAGCCGGCAGGGGCTGTAGCTCTGTTGGTGGTGGTTGGGTGGCTATGCGGCTCGTGCCTCGATCTTCGCGTTGATCCATGCGGCGACCTCGGCACGCACGAACGCAACGCGCCTCTCGCCGAGTTCCACTGCGACGGGGAATCTACCTTCGGCGCGATAGCGGTTGAGCATGGTGCGCGACATTGACGTAAGGCGGCATGCGTCATTGAGACTGATTAGTGCTGGTGTATTATCATTCGCTGGATTGTGGGACATGGTACTCCTCTTCGCGCCGGGAAGAATCCAGGCGTCGTCTATTGTGATGATTGAGAAGTGGAACCGGACGCCTTGCCGGGTTGAAGTTGCTCGACGTCTCAGACGCCCCTACGGAATTAGCCGCGGCTACGCGCACCTCGAAAGAGGCCGCTCGGGACTGTCAGGAATTTTGTGTCTGAGGCCATGATGATGGAAAGGAGAATCATCACATGGCCATTGAGAAGGAACTTTTGGATCAGCTTCTCGC
>NZ_JAGGJW010000038.1 GCF_017873175.1 Neorhizobium petrolearium | reverse complement strand
AGCGAACTTTGCAAACCATCGACAATCCGTTCGGCACGAGATTGTCACCCATGTCTTAGGGACGATCTGTTACCTATGTCTCCGGTATGGACAAGGGTAGTTTGGCGACCCCTGCAGGACTCGAACCTGCGACCTGCTGCTTAGAAGGCAGCTGCTCTATCCAGTTGAGCTAAGGGGCCGATCCCCGCGGCGCCCGGTAACACAATGTCGTGGCCGGACCGCGAAATCAGTGTGTCCAGGGCTGTGTGCGGTTGAAGCGAAAATTGTCCGTGTACGAAACGACCTGGCGGGCCGGGTCCTTCGGCTGGATCACCCGGTATTCGATACCTTCACGCTTGGCATAGGCTTCCGCCTGTTCCTGCGTCTCAAAAGTCAGCCGCAACTGCTGTTTCATATCGCCGGAAGACGTATAACCGAGGATCGGATCGATGCGGCGCGGCTGTTCCTGATCGAATTCCAGGACCCAGAGATGGGTCTTGGCCTTGCCGGACTGCATGGCGGTTTTTGCGGGGCGATAGATCTTCGCGGGCATTCCTGTAACGCTCCATGGATTGGATCGGAGCTTCAGCCTCGCCTGAAAGCGTGGTCGGAGTGGAGAGATTCGAACTCCCGACCCTCTGGTCCCAAACCAGATGCGCTACCAGACTGCGCTACACTCCGTTCCTACGTTGATTGCGAGATACACGGTTCCTTTTTGTGTCGCAACATCAAAATAAGGCCTTAGCCCATCAAAGGAAAAGTTAGTGGGGATCACCACTGATTGCCGATGCGCTTGCTGATCACCTTGTCGCCCACCTTTATGCCAAGCGCCTTCGCCCGGCCGGCGTTGACCTCCAGCACGAATTTCACCGGCCCCTGCGAATCGATGATATCCCGCGAGAAGGGCACGGCGTTCTCCTTGATATGGGAAATCGTGCCGTCTCCCTGGATGAACAGCATGTCGAGGGCGAGAACGGTGTTCTCCATCCACATGGAAACCCGCCGAGCCTGGCCAAAGTCGAACAGCATGCCGTGATCCGGCGCCATTTCCTTGCGATACATCAGGCCATGTTGTCGCTGCGCGTCGGTGACCGCCAGCTCGATCGAAAGCCTGTGAGACTCGCCACCCGCCGTCCTGATCGAAAGCTCGTCGCGCGGGAACGTCATCTCCTGCGCAATCGCCGCCCCCGCCAGGAGCAGAAAAAGCGCCGCAAGGGCGCTTTTGATAACTTTCAACGAAATACGCATCAGTGTGACCGACTCACAGGATTGGGATTGTCGGGATGAATTTCCGCGGCCATCAGGCCTTTCTCGCCAGGCCCGTAGCGGACCAGGACCACCTGGCCGGGGCGCAATTCGGTGAGGCCGAAGCGCCGTAGCGTCTCCATATGCACGAAAATATCTTCCGTCCCCTCGCCGCGCGTCAGGAAGCCGAAACCCTTGGTGCGGTTGAACCATTTGACCAAGGCGCGTTCGAGCCCGCTGGTAGCAGTCACTTGTACGTGCGTGCGAACCGGCGGAAGCTGCGAGGGATGCACGGCAGTCGACTGATCCATGGAGAGGATACGGAAGGCCTGGTAGCCACGATCCCGCTTCTGGATCATCGCCACGATGCGGGTCCCCTCAAGGATCGTCTGGTAACCGTCGCGCCTGAGGCAGGTCACGTGCAGGAGAACATCCTGCATGCCGTTATCGGGAACGATGAAGCCGAATCCTTTGGCCACGTCGAACCACTTTACGACGCCGGTGATCTCGATCAGCTCAACCGGCTCACCCGAGAGCTCCTCGAAACCGGCAACGCCCTTCGATGACATCCTGTCTGCCATATCCTGTCGGCCCCTCGATTACGCGTTACGACGTGACGGTTTAACTGATTCCCGAAGGATAGATTAACATCCCGCTAACCGTCCAGCGCAAGTCCCCGTCTTGGCTTTATCCACCTTCATCTCTATTCAGGGTGGCTTGCTCCAGGCTGACGTCTGCGCCATATCCGTACGGCATTCATCGGAGGGAGACATCATAATGCGTTATCTTCATACCATGGTCCGGGTGAAAGACCTGGATGCTTCGCTTCATTTCTATACAACTGTTTTCGGGTTGAAGGAGATTCGGCGCAGCGAAAACGAAAAAGGCCGTTTCACTCTGGTTTTTCTCGCCGCGTCCGACGACCTCCAGGCTGCGGAGGAAAATCTCGCGCCTTGCATCGAGCTTACCTATAACTGGGACACCGAAGACTATACGGGCGGCCGCAATTTCGGTCACCTCGCCTATGAAGTCGACAACATCTACGACTTCTGCAAGCATCTGCAGGACAACGGCATCACCATCAACCGCCCGCCGCGCGAGGGCCGCATGGCCTTCGTCAAGTCTCCCGACGGCATTTCCATCGAACTCCTCCAGAAGGGCGAGAACCTGCCGGTCGCCGAGCCCTGGGCGTCGATGCCAAATATCGGCACATGGTAGTTCCCTCCGGCGCGGCGCTCTCCAAATCGCCGCGCCGGCCCTCATCCAACCTTGCCTCAAGCTGACCCGGCACTCGCGTGCCGGCCTCAGGCGGCTTGTTCACCCGGCACTTCCGGGAGATGCTCCAAATCACGATTCGACGCGAGCTGACGGGGCTTCCCTTGCCAAAAATGCCTTTCTCTTCTTCGAGCATCCGCATGGCGCTGGCTGCTGCATCCGTTTCCGCCTTGTTGCTGAGCGGCTGCACCACGACGAGGGAAACCGCCGAAGCAGGCTTATCGCAGCTTGAGACGACAAAGCCGGCAAGCGCCAAGGGGATTCTCGCCAAAGGTGGCACCACCGCTTCGAGCCGCTATGTCGATCCGATGATCTCCAAGGCCTCAGGAAAGCAACAAGCCCAGGCGCAAACTCCTCCTGCATCGACAGTGTTGCCGAACGAGAGCGGTTTTCCGGTCGCTCCCACCGCTCCGCAGCCCTCCTCTATCGCCGGCCTCGCGACCCAGCCGACAGCCATCCGTGCCGGCAGCGGCACGATCTTCTCGTCCAATCCGCCCGCTTCCGCGCCTTCCACCTCCCCGTCTGCCGGCGGTCCGGTTCCGGCCGAACTGCCAAGGCGTAATTTCAACGCCACAACCGCAAGCCTCTTCGGTCTTCAACAGGCCATTCCTGCCGCGACATGCGGCACCGATCCGCAGGGCAATCCGTTAACTTGCTGATTCGGCGCTATTTTTGCCCCTAAATTCGACGGCACGACACCTGTCATTTTTTTGCAAAAAAGATGGTTTTGGCGCTTGCGGGAAAGAAATCACCTCTCTATAAGATCGCTCACCGCACGCGCCCTTCGTCTATCGGTTAGGACGCCAGATTTTCATTCTGGAAAGAGGGGTTCGACTCCCCTAGGGCGTGCCACTTAGTTCTCCCAAGCTTTTGTTTCTGCTTCTCTATCTGCTGATCGTCGGCGGCATTTGCGAGCGCCATTTTTTTGCGTCCGCCAAGCGGAAAAAGTGCATTTTTGCGCTTGCGGGAAGTCAGCACCCTCACTATAAGGGCGCTCACCGCACGCGCCCTTCGTCTATCGGTTAGGACGCCAGATTTTCATTCTGGAAAGAGGGGTTCGACTCCCCTAGGGCGTGCCATTCAGCATTTTTTGCATTCCATGTTTTTCATAGTATGGTGCTGGTCAGCAGCAGGCGCCCATCGTCTAGCGGTCAGGACGCCGCCCTCTCACGGCGGTAACACGGGTTCGAGTCCCGTTGGGCGTGCCACTTTCCTCTTCAAAATGAACTGATCGTGTTTATACCGCTTTTGCCGCGTCGAGCAGGCGGAGCTGGATCCGGCGGTTGCCCTGCCAGTGGTCGGCGCTCAGGCAACCGGCGGCGTGGATCTGGCTTCCCCGCGAATTGAGCAGCATGTTTCCGAGCGGCGTTTCAGCGGCGCGGAAAGCGATTCCTTCAATCCGTGAGCCGTCCACCGCCTCCAGCGTCACCTTGATATGCGCCGTGCCGACCAGCCGCGCATCCTTCAGCCGATGGGCAGGGATCGCAAAGACCGGCTGGGCATGGCCGGAGCCATAGGGGCCAGCCTGTTCGAGCATATCAAAAAGCTCCAGCGTCGCACCGGAAGCCGACAGAGCGCCATCGATCTTCAGCACATGGTTGGCGACGAGGCCCGGCACGCTTTCACCGGCCATCTCCTCGAAGAATGCGCGCAGACGCCCGAGATTGGCGCGCTCGACTGTCAATCCCGCCGCCATGGCATGACCACCACCCTTGACGAGCAGGCCAGCGCCGACGGCGGCCCGAACCATGCGACCCATGTCAAAACCGTTGATCGAGCGGCCGGATCCCATCCCCTTGCCGGACGGATCGAAAGCGATCGCAAAAGCGGGCCGTCTGAACTTCTCCTTCAGCCGCGCGGCAATCAGCCCGACGATACCAGGGTGCCATTTCTCGCTTGCCGTCACCAGCACTGAAGCGCCCTCGCCCGTTCCGTATTCGGCGAGCACTTCGGCTTCCGCTTCGGCGAGCATGGCCGCCTCCATCGCCTGCCGTTCACGGTTGAGCTCATCCAGCCGACCGGCGATCTCTTCGGCCTCGATCGCATCGTCCAGCGTCAGCAGACGACTGCCCAGCGCCGCATCCCCGATACGGCCACCGGCATTGATACGCGGACCGACGAGGAAGCCCATGTGATAGGGCGTCACCGGTCCGCCAAGCCCTGCCTTGCGAAAAAGCGCTGCGAGACCCGCATTGCCCATATGGCGCGCGGCAAGCAGCCCCTTGACCACGTAGGCGCGATTGAGGCCCTTGAGCGGCACCACATCGCAGACGGTCGCGAGCGCCACGATGTCCAGCCAGGCGAGCAGGTCGAGCGACTTGGCGCGCGGATCGCCGCGCTCACGCAGGAGACGCGCGGCGGCTACAAGAACCATGAAGACGACGCCCGCCGCACAGAGATGCCCCTGCCCGGACAGGTCATCCTCGCGGTTGGGATTGACGAGCGCCAGGCATGGGGGCAGTTCGTGGCCGAGCTGGTGATGGTCGATGACCACGACGTCGCAGCCTTCGTCTCGGGCCGCAGCGAGGGCATCGTGGCTGGTGGAGCCGCAATCGACGGTGACGATGAGGCCTGCGCCGTTGGCGATCAACTGGCGGATCGCCGTCGGATTGGGGCCGTAGCCCTCGAAGATGCGATCTGGAATGTAGATTTCCGCCTCAACGCCGAAATGCCGGAGGAAGCGATAGAGGAGCGCAGAAGAGGCCGCGCCGTCGACGTCGTAATCACCGAAGATCGCTACCTTCTCGCGCCTTGCGATGGCATCGGCCAGACGGTTCACCGCCTTTTCGCAATCTGTCAGGGTGAAGGGCTCCGGCATCAGCGAACGGATGGTCGGATCGAGGAAGGCCGGAGCATCGTCGAGCGTAACGCCACGGCCGGCCAAAACGCGGGCGACAAGATCGGGGATGCCATGGATCTGGGCAATCGCGAGCGCCCTGTTTTGCGCCGCCTGGTCGAGACGCGACACCCAGCGCTGATCGCTTGCGGAGCGTTCAACACCCAGGAATGCGCGCGGGACGGGATCAACCGTTTCCGCCGCCGACGAAAGCGCGGAGATGAGTCTGGTCATCGAGCGCTTTTAGCGCATTCGAGCAGAAACAGTAATCCACCCCACCGAACCATCGTGTGGATTGCGTCCTCTCCTGGATTTATTGTGAGCTCTCAGAGCGAGAACCAGATTATCGCACACGCGGCCAAGCCTATCAGAGCCGCAAACAGAACGAGCATGAAGCTCCAATTCCCGCGCCCTTCGAAATCGTCACTCGCTTGATCGTTTGCATGGACCAGATGCAAGGTCCGCGACCCCATCAACTTGTCGTCGGCTCCACCAATTCCCAGCCGGTAGGCCTTTTTCCCAGTGTTCATGGTGATCACGCAATCGCCTCCTCGCGATGGTGATTACACCTGACAATCTACGCCCGGGAACCTCGCCCGGCTAGTCATTAAATCCTCATAAGGCTGCTTTTTCGACGGCTGTTTCAGGAACATACCGTCCCTTCCGCGAATAAAAAGGCCGGCAAGGAAGCCGGCCATTTTCCTGAAATCTTAGAAAGCTTTAGGCCGCTCGATGCGGATCACCTGAGGCTCCCCGACGAGATAGCTTTCCGTCTTGATCGCATCAACCGCCTTGCGGATCGAAGCCTCGGTCGTCGCATGAGTGACGAGGATGATCGTCTTGGGGCTCTCGTCGCCGGCTTCCGGTGTTGCGCGCTGCACGATCGATTCGAGCGAGATGGCGTTTTCCGCCATGCGAGTCGCGATCGAGGCAAAGACGCCGGTGCGGTCGGCCACCGTCAGGCGGATGAAATAGCCTCCCTCGTGGCTGCGCATGCGGGCGCGCTTGTAAGGAGCGAGCGATGCAGCCGGCGTGCCCAGCACCGGCACGCGTTGCTCTCCCGGACGGCTCTTGGCGATATCGGCGATATCACCCAATACGGCGGATGCCGTCGCATTGCCGCCGGCACCGGGGCCAACCATCAGCAACTCGCCAAGGATATCGGATTCGATCGCGACCGCATTGGTGACGCCGTCAACCTGCGCAATCACCGTGTCGTGCGGCACCATGGTCGGGTGCACCCGCTGCTCGATACCGCTCTCGGTCTTCTGCGCAACACCGAGCAGCTTGATGCGATAACCGAGATCGGACGCGGCACGGATGTCCTCGATCGAGATATTGGTGATGCCTTCGAGATAGATCTCGTCCGCAGCGATCTCGGAGCCGAAGGCCAGCGTCGTGAGGATGGCAAGCTTGTGGGCCGTGTCGTTGCCTTCGATGTCGAAGGCCGGATCGGCTTCGGCATAGCCCAGTCGCTGCGCTTCCTTGAGGCAGTCGGCAAAGGACAGGCCCTCCTTCTCCATCCGGGTCAGGATGTAGTTGCAGGTGCCGTTCATGATGCCGTAGACGCGCGAGACGGTATTGCCCGTCAGGGATTCGCGCAACGCCTTGATGACCGGAATACCGCCGGCCACCGCCGCCTCGAAATTGAGGAGCGCGCCCTTTTCCTCGGCGATCTTCGCCAGTTCCACGCCGGAGGCGGCGAGCAGCGCCTTGTTAGCGGTCACCACATGGAGACCCCGCTCCAGCGCCGCCCGGACAGAGTCCGCGGCCGGTCCATTGGCGCCGCCCATCAATTCCACGAAAACGTCGATATCGGCTTCTGCTGCCAGTTTCTCCGGCGTGTCGAACCAGGCGATGCCGGAAATGTCGATGCCCCGGTCGCGATTGCGGTCGCGGGCCGTCACGGCCGTGATCTCGATCGCACGGCCGCACGTGACGGCGAGCTCGTTCGCGCGGTTCTGGATGATCCGGACGAGCGAGGCACCAACGGTGCCGAGACCCGCAATCCCGACTTTGAGGGCATCTGACATGCTATTCTTCCTGGTTCCTGGGGAGGAGGAGGCGGACCACGGGACCCGCCTCATGCTAAAAGAAATCCGATCAGCGGCGCGTATTGAGCGAGATGACGTTGTGCATCGTGTCATCCGCCGTCGACAGGAACTTCTTGATGTTGCGTGCAGCCTGGCGGATACGATGCTCGTTCTCGACGAGCGCCAGACGGACGTAGTCGTCGCCCATTTCGCCGAAACCGACGCCCGGCGCGACCGCGACATCCGCTTTCTCGACAAGGAGCTTCGAAAACTCCAGCGAACCGAGGTGGCGGAATTTTTCCGGGATCTTCGCCCAGGCGAACATGGTCGCGGCCGGCGGAGGCACTTCGAAACCGGCCTTGCCGAAGCTCTCGACCATCACGTCGCGGCGGCGCTTGTAGATGTTGCGGACCTCCGCAATGTCGGAACCATCGCCGTTCAGCGCGTGTGTGGCGGCCACCTGGATCGGCGTGAAGGCGCCGTAGTCGAGATAGGATTTCACGCGTGTCAGCGCCGAGATCAGGCGCTCGTTGCCGACGGCAAAACCCATGCGCCAGCCGGGCATGGAGAAGGTCTTCGACATGGAGGTGAATTCGACGGCGATATCCATCGCGCCCGGCACCTGCAGCACAGATGGCGGCGGCTCGCCTTCGAAGTAGATTTCCGAATAGGCCAGATCCGAAAGCACGATGATGTCGTGCTTCTTCGCGAAGCTCACCACTTCCTTGTAGAAATCGAGCGATGCCACATGTGCCGTCGGGTTGGACGGATAGTTGAGAATCAACGCCAGCGGTTTCGGGATCGAATGCTTCACGGCGCGTTCGAGCGGCGGGAAGAAACTGTCGTCCGGCTCGACCGACATGGAGCGGATCACGCCGCCCGCCATCAGGAAGCCAAAGGCATGGATCGGATAGGTCGGGTTCGGGCAGAGGATCACGTCGCCTGGCGCGGTGATCGCCTGCGCCATATTGGCAAAGCCCTCCTTTGAACCCAGCGTCGCGACGACCTGGGTCTCAGGGTTCAGCTTGACGCCGAACCGGCGAGCGTAATAGGCGGCCTGGGCGCGGCGCAGGCCCGGGATACCCTTGGAAGACGAATAGCGGTGCGTGCGCGGGTCCTGTACCACTTCGCATAGCTTATCGACGATCGCCTTCGGCGTTGGAAGATCGGGATTGCCCATGCCGAGATCGATAATGTCGGCGCCACCCGCTCGCGCGCTCGCCTTCAAACGGTTGACCTGTTCGAAAACGTAGGGCGGCAGACGCCGGACTTTATGAAACTCTTCCATGGCTCCCTCGAAAAAATGGATGCGGAAAGCAGGCCTCATTGCGCTGCTTCGTGGCGCATCCTAGACGATTTGTGATTTGCGGCCAAACGGGCCGAAACGCAAGCGCTATTTGGCGATGTTGGCCAAGGCGTCGTTACCGTGCTCGGCAGCGAGCTTGCGATATTCGGCAACGCGTCGCTGATACTCGGCTTCCGAGATCGAGCCGGTCCTGCGGGCGCGGGCGAGTGCGGCAAGGCGCGGCTCGCTCTTGTGGTAATCGTCATCTTCGATCTGCTCTGCGGCAGCCGTCAAAGTCGGGGCGAAGGTGGGATAGGTGCCGGTATTTTTCTTGACGAGCGGGCCGGGCGGCGTCGAGGTGCTGGACTGGGCAATGACGGCGGGCGGCGGCGTATTCGGGATGCCGTCGTCGAGGGCAAAACTCTGGCTGTTGCACCCTGTCAGAAGAGGCAATGCGCCAAGACCCACCCATAGCGGTATGCCGACGATTCCATGCCTCAGTTTTTTCATTTCCGTAACCCAGTTTCCGTGCCGGCAATATATCTATCCGAACGCGCCGATCGCTGGCACTTGTATTCGCTTTCGGGCACAATGTACAAACGAAAACAAACGAGAACTCGCTGGGAGGCCGTGTGTGACGGAAAAGACCGAGGATAAGGGCGGCACGGGACAGGAATTTCCGGGCTTCGATCCCAAATCGGTCGAGGCCTACATGGTCAAGGACCCGCATGCGCTTGCGATGAACGTCGCCCGGGCGCTGGAGAATCTCGGCAAGGCGGCGTCGGAATGGCTCAAGCCTCGTGAGAGTGGCGAGGTCATCGATTCGGTCACCGACCCGATGACCGATCTCGTGAAGACGCTCTCGAAAGTGACGGAATACTGGATCTCCGATCCGAAGCGGACGCTGGAAGCGCAGACACTGCTTTTCTCGAGCTACATGAGCATCTGGATGCGCAGCCTGAGCCAGTTCTCCGGCCAGCCGGTCGAACTCGCGCCGGAAATGTTGCCCAACGACAAGCGTTTTGCCGACCCCGACTGGGTGAAGAACCCGTTCTTCGCCTTTTTGAAGCAGGTCTATCTGGTCACCGCCTCCTGGGCAGAAAAGCTGGTCAGTGACGCCGAGGGGCTGGACGAACACACCAGACATAAGGCCGCTTTCTACGTGAAGCAGATCACGGCGGCTCTTTCGCCGGTCAATTTCGCGCTCACCAACCCGGAAGTCTATCGCGAGACAATCGCGTCCAGCGGCGCCAACCTCGTGGCCGGCATGAAGATGCTCGCCGAAGACATCGCCGCCGGCGGCGGGGAACTGAGGCTGCGCCACACGGACGCGACCAAGTTCGCTATCGGCCACAATCTGGCGCTCACGCCGGGCAAGGTCATCGCCCAAAGCGAAATTTGCGAGGTGCTGCAATACGAGCCTTCCACCGAAACGGTGCTGAAACGGCCACTGATGATCGTGCCGCCCTGGATCAACAAGTTCTACATTCTCGATCTCAACCCGCAGAAGAGCTTCATCAAGTGGTGCGTCGATCAGGGCCACACTGTCTTCGTCATCTCCTGGGTCAACCCGGACGAGCGGCACGCTAGGAAGGATTGGGAATCCTATATGCGCGAGGGGATCGATTTCGCGCTCGAAACGATCGAAAAGGCGACCGGCGAGAAGCAGGTCAATGCAGTTGGCTATTGCGTCGGGGGCACGCTGCTTGCGGCCACGCTCGCCTATCACGCAAAGGAGAAGAACCGCCGGATCGCTTCCGCGACCTTCCTCACGACGCAGGTGGATTTCACCCATGCGGGCGATCTGAGGGTTTTCGTCGACGAGGAACAGATCGCTGCGATCGAAAAGCAGATGGATGCGGCCGGCTTTCTCGAAGGTTCGAAGATGGCAACCGCCTTCAACATGCTGCGCGCTTCCGAACTCATCTGGCCCTATGTCGTCAACAACTACCTCAGGGGCCAGGAGCCACCGCCCTTCGATCTGCTTTACTGGAACTCCGATTCGACCAGGATGGCGGCCGCCAACCACGCCTATTACCTGCGCAACTGCTATCTCAGCAACAATCTGAGCAAGGGCCAGATGAAGCTCGGCGGCAAGGTGGTTTCACTCAAGGACATCAAGATCCCGGTCTACAATCTCGCAACCCGCGAAGATCATATCGCGCCGCCGAAATCCGTCTTCCTCGGCTCTTCGCTGTTCGGCGGGCCTGTCGATTTCGTGCTGACCGGCTCCGGCCATATTGCCGGCGTCGTCAACCCGCCCGACAAACAGAAGTACCAATACTGGACGGGTGGCAAGGTGAAGGGAGATTTCGAGGATTGGTTTGCCAAGGCTGAGGAGAGCAAGGGGTCCTGGTGGCCACATTGGCATCAATGGATCGAGGCGAAGAACGAGGCCCAAGTCCCGGCCCGCAAGCCCGGCGGCTCGGCACTCAACGCGATTGCCGACGCGCCCGGCACCTATGTGCTTGCCCGCATCTAACCGACCTTCGCCATGCGCTTTAATCCCCCGCTCGTTCCCGCGACCCTTTTGCAGCGCTACAAGCGCTTCCTCTTCGATGCGGTCGCAGAGGACGGCAGGCCGTTTACCGGCTCCTGCCCCAATACCGGCTCGATGCGTGGGCTGACGGCTCCAGGTTCACGTATCTGGGTGTCGCTGCATGACAGCCCGACCCGCAAATACCGGCACATGTTCGAGATGGTCGAGGTGGATGGCGAAACGGTCGGCATCAATACCGGCCTGCCGAACCGGCTTGCAGAGGAGGCAATCCGTGCCGGTCTTATCCCGAGCCTCGCCAGCTACGGGGCGATTTTGCGCGAACAGCGCTATGGCCGCAATTCGCGCATCGATTTCCTGCTCTCCGGCGATGGCCTGCCGGATGCCTATGTCGAAGTGAAGAACGTCCATTTCATGCGGGAAACCGGATTGGCCGAATTCCCCGATACCGTGACCAAGCGCGGCGCCAAGCATCTGGAGGAACTGGGCGACATGGCGGAAGCCGGTCACCGGGCGGTGATGATCTACCTGATCCAGCGGCACGATTGCACGCGCTTTTCGATCTGCGCCGACCTTGACCCGCTTTATGCCCTGGCCTTCGACCGGGCAAAATCCCGCGGCGTCGAAGCCTATGCCGTCCGCTGCCGCGTTTCGCCCGAAGAGATCGTTCCTTCCGGGCTGATCCCGGTCGACGGTGTCGCTTAGCAAAACCGCTCGCGATTCGCTGAACCCGATGGACGAACCCTGCCCTGCTGCTTTATGAACGGAGGAATTGCGAGAGGAGAACCATGGTCAACTACATCGAGGCGGTCTCCGCCCCCCTTAAGAACACGGGCGCGATCCGTCTCTATACTCCGGAAGACTTTGCCGGCATGCGCAAGGCCTGCCTGCTCACGGCGCGCTGCCTCGACGAACTCGCGTCGATCGTCAAGCCCGGCGTCACCACCAATGCGATCGACCGCTTCGTCTTTGAGTTCGGCATGGATCATGGTGCCCTGCCCGCCACGCTGAACTATCGCGGCTACAAATATTCGGTCTGCACCTCGATCAACCACGTCGTCTGCCACGGCATGCCGGATGACAAGCCGCTGCGCGAAGGTGATATCGTCAATATCGACGTCACCTATATCCTCGATGGCTGGCACGGGGATTCGAGCCGCATGTATCCTGTCGGGCAGATCAAGCGCGCCGCCGAGCGCCTGCTCGAAGTCACCTACGAATGCCTGATGCGCGGCATCGCGGCCGTCCGCCCCGGCGCGCGCACCGGCGCGATCGGCGAAGCGATTCAGACCTATGCGGAAGCGGAGCGTTGCTCGGTGGTGCGCGATTTCTGCGGCCATGGCGTCGGGCGGCTTTTCCATGACTCGCCAAACATACTGCATTACGGCCGGGCCGACGAAGGCCCGGAAATGAAGGAAGGCATGATCTTCACGATCGAGCCGATGATCAATCTCGGCAAACCGCATGTGAAAGTGCTTTCCGACGGCTGGACGGCGGTTACCCGCGACCGCTCGCTTTCGGCACAATACGAGCACGCCGTCGGCGTAACGGCGACAGGCTGCGAGGTCTTTACGCTATCGCCCGCCGGCCTCGACCGCCCCGGCCTGCCGCCGCTTTCGAGGTAGCGATGGCGAACCGCTCGGCCCCGCCGGACGATCAGGCGTCCTTCATCGAGGACGAGCGCGGCTTTTTTGCCGAACAGCTTTCCAAACCGAAAGCCATCAGGAAATCGGCGGCTCTGGACAAGGAAGAGCCGGCCGCCCACTACCACGGCCATCGCGAGCGGCTGCGCACCAAGTATCGCGATCACGGCGACACCGCACTCGCCGACTACGAAATCCTCGAACTCCTGCTCTTCCGGCTGATCCCGCGGCGCGACACCAAACCGATCGCCAAGGCGTTACTCGACCGGTTTGGGACGCTGGCCGGCGTGTTCGGCGCCCCGGCCTCACTGCTGCAGGAAGTCAAAGGCATCGGCGAAGCCGTGGCGTTCGACCTGAAGCTCATCGCGACCGTCGGCCAGCGGATGCTGAAAAGCGAGTTGCGCGGCAAGCAGGTGCTCTCCTCCTGGTCGTCGGTCATCGATTATTGCCATGCGGCCATGGCCTACGAATCCCGCGAGTAGTTCCGCATCCTCTTTCTCGACAAGCGCAATGCGCTGATCGCCGACGAGGTGCAGGGTCACGGCCCGGTCGACCACACGCCGGTCTATCCGCGCGAAGTGGTGCGCCGAGCGCTGGAACTCTCCGCCACCGCCATCATTCTGGTCCACAACCATCCCACTTAGCCTACTCTCATCACGCTGGATCACGCTCAAGCACGTTGAAACATCATGGTTTTTCAGGCTTGCGTACCGGCGGCGGCTTTGGCAAACTGGGGGCTGTTTAAGGGGTAGCGGATGGCCTGCAGATCCCGAGCGCCGATCCCTATTTCCTCGACCGATCCCAGTTGCCGAGAAGGGAGAACGCCGTGCCGAGCCTGACCGATTCCGCCATTCGACAAGTGCTGAAGCGCGTGGAGAGCAACCGCAAGCAGGAGAACCTGGCGGATGGTGAAGGCCGCGGAACCGGCCGCCTGATCCTGGTTCTCAAACCGATGCCGAAGCGGGTGACGGCCGACTGGATGGCGCAGCAATGGCGCGACGGAAAACGCACCAAGAAAAAGCTCGGAGCCTATCCGTCAATGTCCCTCGCCCAGGCGCGGGAGATCTTCAAGCGCGACTTCGCCGACGTCATCCAGAAGGGCCGCAGCATCAAGATCGCGACCGACACGCGTCCTGGTACCGTCGCCGATCTCTTCGAGGGCTACGTGGCATCTTTGAAGGCAGCCGGCAAGCCGTCCTGGAAGGAAACGGAAAAGGGCCTCAACAGAATCGCCGACACGCTTGGACGCAATCGGCTTGCTCGCGATATTGAGGCTGAGGAACT
>NZ_JAGGJW010000037.1 GCF_017873175.1 Neorhizobium petrolearium | reverse complement strand
CCGAGGCTGAAGATCGGTACTACACCATGCTGGACCTGCCAGCCATGGCCGCATAACTTAACCTAACAGGTCTCCGGTAAACCCGGTGCGGTTCACTCGCCTATCAAATGCGCCGCTTTGGCGAGAGTTACTGGCAACTCCACCGGGCGGTCGTTCGGATAGACGAAACCTTTGATGCGAAGACCTTGCTGTCGTGGATTGAGGGCCAGCGTGTGCCTCGCTCGGTGGCAAGCTTTGATATCCTTTGCCGGATCGAGCGCAGATATGGCTTGGAGCGAGGCTACTTCAAAGCGAAACTGCCACATCAGTCCAGATCGCTATATGGCCACGATCTGGAAGACATCAGCCCGGCGGAGCGGCGCCGGCTTGCCTGGCATCTTCCCGACGACTTCGGCAGCCTGCCTTTTTCAAAGCGCGAAGAGATCCTGGAATGGGTTCGGCGCGTCATCATCTCAGGATCGACGGATTACAGACGCTTCCAGGCGGCAGCGACGAAGCAGCGCTACGCGATCCGGTTCCCTGGGGTTACATATGGCGGCAGTACACTCGCTCCTCGACTAGCGACTTCTAACTGGCTGCGAGATGAGGACGAAAAAGGGCCTTCGACCGAGACGCTCGAGGATCCAGATCTGCTCTCCGGTGTCGTCGATGCACCCCCTCGGCTTGCGATGGAGATGGCAGACCTCATCCGCTTCAAGACGTCGACACTGACCGAGATAGGCTACCGCAGGAATGGCGTCTGGAATGAGGAGACAGCCAGCCAGAAGATCGAACATCTCGGCCTTATGTTTGGGGCACTTGCGGCATCCCCGAACGGGGTTGTCAAAGGTCGAGGCGTGCCGCTCAGCCAACTCACCTTCGGCCTCCTGATCTTCCCTGGGGTGTGGGACTGGTATTTGCAATGGCGGGAGCGCCGTCGCGGCTTCTTCACGAAATGGGAGGAAGACATGCTGATGGTGGCCATGGCCCTCACTCGCGCCGAAGTCGGCTGGATCCGCCAACATCCCGAACTGTTGCGCAACGTGAAGCCGATCGAAGGACTGATCACGACAGCCGAGATTGATGCTGCTCGTCGAGATTGGCACGGTGCATGTGAGGACTTCCATCGCCATGCAGCCAATCGATCAAAAGAAATCCAGCGGGTGATGCGGGTGCACCGCGATCCGTTCGAGCCTATCATGTGCGTGCTGGAGGCAGATAGCCCGCTCGCTGAATATCGCAAGATCACCGAGGAGATCTTGAAGCGAATGCCCGATGAGCACCGTTTCCCGAGAGCAGCCGCTGAGGCTGTCCGTTCGTTCCTGATGCTAAGGCTTGGCTTACATCTCGGCCTCAGGCAGAAAAACCTTCGGCAATTGTTGGTCTGCCCGCGCGGACAATTCCCGACGGCAGAACGCCGGCTCGAAGACATAAAGCGCGGCGAACTGCGTTGGAACGAACGAGAGCGTGGGTGGGAGGTCTTCATCCCGTCCAACGCGTTCAAGAACTCGGGCTCATCTTTTTTCGGGCAGAAGCCGTTTCGTCTGGTGCTGCCGGATCTTCTTGATCTCTACACCTATCTCAATGCCTATATCGAGCGGCATAGGAAGGTGCTGCTGGAGCGAGCGCCCGATCCGGGCACGCTTTTCGTCAAAACCGTCAAAACGACCAGCATCGATGCGGCTTATAATCAGACAACATTCTACGAGGCTTGGCGGTTGGCGATCCAGCGCTACGGAATCTACAATCCGTATACCGGCCGCGGCGCGATTAAAGGTCTGCTACCGCATGGCCCCCACAATGTCCGAGACGTGCTCGCCACACACATCCTGAAACAAACCGGATCCTACGAGCAGGCAAGTTACGCGATCCAAGATACGCCTGACGTAGTGCAGCAGCACTACGGGCGCTTTCTGCCGCAAGACAAGGCAGCATTGGCAGCGCGGATCCTAAACCAGGTGTGGGAGGCAGCCTAGTGCGCTGGAAATTTCGCTTAGCATATTGCAGGCAGATGCCAACAATGTCCGCGTCCGTCTGAGGCCCTGCCGGTCGCCTCCGCCTTGAGGGGAGTCGAACCTACGACCCCTTCACTGTCTACACTGACTGGCCCAAAATGCGTCACCCGTCCCTGGCGAACTCTCTTACTTGTTCAATCTAGTTGCACCACTTCTGCACCGCCAACGCAATCGCCTTCGTGCAGTCGATTAGGTCGCGAACAGAGACTCGTTCGTTGGGCTGGTGCGCCTGCGCCGGATCGCCGGGGCCGAAATTCACGGTCGGCGTATTGCCGAGACCGGTCGGCAGGCCGATGTCGCTGTGGGCGCCGAAGCCGGACAGCACCGGCGACAGGTTCGCCGTCTCGACCGCCTGCTGGAAGACCGTGACGAATGGGCTGTCGGCCGGGATCTCGGCGCAGTCGGCGTCGAGGATCCATTCGACGCGCGCCGGATGTTCGCGCAGGTACGGATCGGCCTGGCAGACGTTGCGGACGTGTTCCTCGATCTCGCGCTTCACATGGCCGCCGAGGCCGAACTCGTCCTTCTCGCTCGGCAGGTACTGGGCATCGATGATGATCTCGGCCCGGCCCGCCATCGACGAGGGATGTTCGCCGGCGCTCATCTGGGTGACGATGATCTGGTTCGGCAGGTCCATCAGCGGATGGTTCTTCTTCGGGTCGAACATCCAGCGGCGGTTGAGGATGTCGATGCCGTCGAGCATCTGGCGGCAGAGCTGCACCGCATCGACCGGCCCGCTCGTGTACCAGGCGTTCGGGGTCAGCTCGGCATGGCCGCCGATGCCGTCGATGATGATCTTGCCCCAGAGGATGCCGTGGCAGAGCGGCGCGATGCGGTTGGCGGTCGGCTCCGTCATGATGCCGGCATCCGCCTTGAAGCCGCGGTCGACCATGGCGAGCGAGCCCATGCCGCCGATCTCCTCGTCCACCACGGTGGTGAAGACGACATCGCCCTTCAGCTCCAGCCCCATCTCCTTCAGGATCTCGACCGCCATCAGCATGCAGGCGACGCCGCCCTTCATGTCGACGGTGCCGCGGCCATGCAGGAAGCCGTCCTTCAGCACGGGCACGAACGGATCGGTGGTCCAGTGTTCCGCAGCGCCCGGCGGCACCACGTCGATATGGCCGGTCAGCATGATCGAGCGGCCGCCGCCCGTTCCCTTCAGCGTTCCGCCGAGGTTCGGTCGGCCCTCGAAGGTGCGGCCCTTGTTGGCGCCGGGGCGTCCTTCATATTTGGCATAGAGCGCCGGACCGTCCGGATCCCAGAGGTCGGTCGTAAAGCCGAGGGCTTCCAGCCGCTTCTGCAGGTAGAGCTGGCAGTCGCGCTCGCCGGGACCGGCCTCCCTCGGGTTCGACTTGACGATCGACGGAAAGGAGACGAGGTCGCTCAGCGTCTTGACGATGCGCTCTTGCGCCGCCTCGACGCGGTCGGCGATCTGCTGTTCGATGGATGGCATGCTTAACTCCAGCGTTTTGAAAGACGTTCGATGAGCAGGACGGCGATCAGGAGCGCCCCGACGATGCCGACCTGCCAGACGGTGTTGACGTTGAGCTGCAGAAGCCCGGTCTTGAGCGTGACGAGCAGGATCACGGCGGCGATGACCCCGCCGACCCCGCCCACGCCGCCGGTGATGGCGACGCCGCCCAGCATCACCGCCGTCAGCGATTCAAGTTCCAGGTTCTGCCCGATATTCGGCCTGGCGCTCCCGAGCCAGGCGAGCGAAACCAGTCCCGCCAGTCCGGAAAGCAGGCCGCTCAGGCCGTATACGAGAAGGCGGACACGATCGACGGGAATGCCGACGAGCCGCGCAGACCGCTCGTTGAAGCCCATGGCGAACAGCCACCGCCCCCAGGCGCTCAGGAGCAGAAGTACGGCGGCGATGGCGAAGACCGGGACCACCAGCGTGACGAAGGGCACCGGCAGGGAAAGGATCAGCCCCCGTCCCCAGGCAAGCAGCCAAGCCGGAACGCCCGATTGCGCCGCGCCGCCGGTCAGCGCGAGGGCAAGGCCGGAATAGACGAAGAGCGTGCCGAGCGTCGCGATCAGCGGCAGGATCCGGAGCCGGGTGACGAGCAGGCCGTTGAACAGGCCGAGCAGCAATCCCGCCGCCACGCAGGCCACCGGCAGGAGCGCCGGCGGCAGGCCCGCCTTCACCGCGGTCATGGCCAGCACGACGGACAGCGAGACGATGCCGCCGACGGACAGATCGATACCGGCCCCGCCGGCGAGGATGACGAGGCACTGACCGAGCGAGACGAGCGCGAGAATGGTCGAGAACTGCAGCACCGTCGTCACGGTCGAGGCGCTGAACATCGTCGGCCTGAGGGCGGCGAAAAGCAGGATGACGACGATCCAAAGCGCGGCGAGCAGGAGGAGGATGCGGCTGGAGGCAGACAGCTTGAGGAGGGTTTTCATCGCTGCATCCACTTCTCCTTCATGTCGCCGAGCCGCGAGACCGGCAGTTCGAGAGCCAGCACGCTGATCAGCAGCGCGCCGGTCACCACCGGCTGCCAGAGCGAGGGCACGCCCATCAGGAGCAGGCCGTTCTGCAGGATGCGCAGCAGGACGACACCGAGCGCCGTGCCGAGCAGGCTGCAGCGCCCGCCCATGATGCTCGTGCCGCCCAGCACGACGGCGGCGATCGCGTCGAGCGCCAGCGTGCTGCCGATCGCCATCTCGACGTTCCGGTAGCTCGCCACGTAGAAGCTGGCCGCAAGTCCGGTGAGGGCGCCGCTGATGACGAAGGTGGCGATCCGGACCTTCGTCACCGGAACGCCGGAGAGACGCGCCTTTTCCTCGGCATTGCCGATCGACAGCAGATGCGGCCCGTAGGGCGTGCGGCGCAGCGCCAGCCAGACCGCGAGATAGGCAAGACCGATGACGAGCACCGAAAGGGGAATTCCGAGGATCGTGCTCGACAGGAGCTCGGTCAGGCCGGCGGGCAGGCCGGACAGCCATTGCCCGCCGAGCAGCGCGAACACCCCCATGCGATAGACGCCCAGCAGGCCGAGCGTGCCGACGATCGCCGGCACGCGGCCGCGAACGACGACCAGCGCGGTCAGGAGGCCGAGGCCGGCTCCGGTCAGCGGGCCGACCAGCAAAGCCAGCGCCGGCGCCACCGACGCCAGAAGGGCATGGGCGACGGCGATCGCGGCAAGCCCCATCAGGATGCCGATCGAGACGTCGATGCTACCCATCGCGAGCAGCAGGGTCATGCCGAGACCCGCCAGCATCAGCTCCGTGCTGTTACGGACGATTGTCCCGGCATTGCCCGCCGTCACGAAGTAGGGCGAGGCGACAGAAAAGACGATCGAGGCGAGAATGACGGCGCCGAGCAGCGCCCATTCACGTCCGCCGATGGCCACGAAACGTAGACTTGACTGTCGCATCGCAAAGCTTATCCGGCCTTAGAATTCGAACTGATCGACGTTTTCCTTGGTGAAGACAGCCGGGGGGCCGAGCAGCAGGATGCCGCTGTCGGCATCGTAGGTGACCGGCGACGCGAAGCCCGGCACGGTGTTTTCAGCCTCGAACGGCGTGCCGTCGATCAGCTGCTTGCCGGCCCAGACCGTCAGGTAGCCGAGCTGCGCCGGATCCCACAGCACCGAGAAACCGAAGGAACCGCTCTTGATGTAGGAACGCGCGGTGTTCGGGCTGCAATAACCGGTCCCGACGACGGCGCCGATCTTGCCGGCGGTCTCGATCGCCTGGGCGACGCCCGGGCATGTCGAGGAGGCGACGGCGATAAGGCCCTTCAGGTCGGGATTGGCGGTCATCAGATCGCCCGCGATCTGCGCGGCGCGCTGGGCGGTGCCGCCGGCGTATTGCGGCTCGAGCAGCGTCAACTTCGGATACTTCTCCTTCGCCTGCTTCTGCATGAAGCCGATCCAGGCGTTGAGGTTGGAGGCGGTCGCCTCGCCCGAGACGATGCCGATCTTGGCATCCTCGCCGACGCGCTTGACCAGTTCGTCGATGATCGTGGTGCCGAGGCCTTCGTCGGTCGCCTGGGCGACATAGACGGCGCGGCCGCTGTCCGGGGCGTCGCTGTCGCTGGTGAAGAGCTTCACGCCCTTGGCCTTGGCAGCCTCGACCACCGGCGCGATCGCCGAGGCGTCGAGCACGCTGACGGAAACGGCGTTGACGCCCTGGTCGATCAGGTTCTGGACGATCTGCAGTTGGTCGACCGGATTGGTGTCGACTGGGCCGGAATAGATGAACTCGACGCCGAGTTCCTCGGCCGCGCGCTTACCGCCGGCCTCCATGGCGTTGAAGTAGGGAATGCCGATCAGTTGCGGCACGAAGGCGACCTTCGGCTTGTCCTGCGCAAGGGCGCTGGAACCGAGGGCGAGTGTCAATGCGGAGACGGCAAGGACTGTCTTGAATTTCGCAAACATGGGAACCTCTCTGGAACGGTTGGACGCGCTTTATCGATTGTTTTGTTCAAGCGCCCGCACGTCGGGATGAGCGCCTGTGATGAGGGAGACGATTTCTTCGGGCGTGGTGTCCTCCTTCCGCCGCTCGGCGACCTTTCGGCCCCGGCGGAAGACGACCATGCGGTCGGCGACCTCGAAGACATCGGCGATGTTGTGGCTGATCAGCACGACGGCGCAGCCGCGTCCGGCGAGCCGGCGCGTGAGCTCCAGCACCTTTCGCGTTTCGGCGACGGCGAGCGCCGCGGTCGGCTCGTCCATGATGACCAGCTTTGCATTCAGGTTGAGCGCCCGGCAGATCGCGACCGCCTGCCGCTGGCCGCCCGAAAGGCTGCCGACGGCCGCTTCCGGGTCGGAAATATGGGCGTCCAGCTCGTGCAGCAGACCATCCACCCGCTCCCGCATCGCCTTGCGCCGCAGGAAGGGAATGCCGAGCACCGAGCGCTTCAGCTCGCGCCCGAGAAAGACGTTTTCCGAGATCGACAGGTTTTCCGACAGGGCGAGTTCCTGGAAGATCGTGGCGATGCCGGAACTCGCCGCATCCTTGGGCGAGGAGAACTCGACGGGCTGTCCCTCGACCAGCAATTCCCCGTCGCTCTGCGGATGGGCGCCGGCGAGGATCTTGATGAAGGTCGACTTGCCGGCGCCGTTGTCGCCGAGCAGCGCCAGGACCTCGCCGCCGTTGATGTCGAGATCGACATCCCTCAGGGCGGTGAGGGCGCCGAAGCGCTTGGTGATTCCGGTCGCGCGCAGGAATGGAACGGTCATCGGGCTGTCCTTTGCGGTGATCACTTGGTCCGGCTTGCCCAGCGAAGGATGTTCTTCCAGATCGTCGCGTAGCCGGGCCAGGCAACGAATTCGTTCGGCAGCCAGTGCGGTCCGATATCGGAGGTCCAGGCCACCGTGCGGCCCTTGCCGTAGCTGCCGGTCACGAGAAGCGGATGGCCGCCTTCCTCCTCCGGCAGCCTGGCGAGGACTTCGACGCCCTCGCCTTCCCTGGCGGCCACCTCGTTGGCGCCGAGGAGGAGCGGCCATTCACCCTCGACGCCGTCGAGGATCGGATGGCTCTTCGAGCCGGTGACGACGGCCCTGAACCCGTCGGGAACTTCCAGCCGGTCGTCATAGGGAAGGCAGGTGACCGGAAGCGCCTCTTCGACCGGCGTGCGGCGCCAGCGCGCCTTGCCGTCGATGCCCTGGAAGGAGAAATAGCCGCCGGCCATGACGAGACCGCCGCCGGCCCTGGTCCACTCGCGGATGATCTTCAGGCGGTTCGGCACCGGCTTGCCGTGCAGCCATACCGAGGGCGGCAGGAGCAGCGAGTTGGCGCCGATGTCGGAAAGCAGGATCACCTGGTATTCGGACAGCCCCTCCAGCGTGAAGGGGAATTTCTCGACGCTGTCATGCGCGGTCATGTAGGTGATGTCGAACTCGTCGCCCTGGAGCGCCGCGACGAGCGGTTCCGCGCCGAGATGGAAAGTCACGCTGCCGAACTGGTCGAAGCCCTTGTAATGGGTTGCCGAGCTGACCCAGCTCTCTCCAACCAGCAAAACCTTCGTCACCATGTCGGTCTCCTTCTTACCTGCGATCTGTGTTGTCGAAAAATCAGCCCGCTTTCGCCTCGACGGACGAGAGCAGCGCTTCGAGTTCCTGCGCGCTGGCCGGGCGGCCCTGCGCGCCTTCCGCGGTCGTCGTCAGGCTGGCGCCGACGGCCGCGTACCGCGCCGCGTCCACCAGCGGGCGGCCATGAAGCCAGAGGCTCAGGAATATGCCGGCGAACGCATCGCCCGCGCCCGTCGCGTCGACCCGGCTGACCGGCAGCGCGGGAACCTCGATCGGCGGGCCGCCGCTCTTGCGGAAAACCACCGCGCCGAACTCGCCGAGCGTCAGCACCACGTCGCCGCGCGGCTTCACCCGCGCGATCATCCGGCCCGCCTCCTCGATCATCGAGGCGAGCGGCGTGCGGATGGAGAAGATCTCGCGCAGCGTGTCGTCATTGATGAAGGTCAGGTCGACCTGGCCGATCAGCCGCGCGAAGGCTTCCGGGTTGCGCGAGCCTTCCGGCAGGCCGGCCGTGTGCAGGCTGACGTTCCAGCCGGCTTCATGAAAACGCTCGATCGAAGGCATCATCCGCTCGTAGTGAAAGCCCTCGATATGCAGGCAGGAGCGCACCGGGCCGGGCGCGATGTCCATGTTGGCGGTCAGGTCGATCTCGCTGAGCTCGAAGGTCTCGTGAATGATCGTGCGACCGCCATTGGCCTCGATGATCACCATCGCCCGCGGCAGCCGGTTCTTGCCCGGCCGGCGGATCGGCAGCACGTTGACGCCGTGCGCCAACAATTCCGCCATGGCCCATTCACTGTCGGCATCGTCGCCGACGGCCGTCGCCAGATCGATCTTCAGGCCGTAGGGCGCGCCGACGGCTGCGGCGGCAACCGCGAGGTTGGCGGCCGGGCCGCCAAGCGCCTTGTCGATGTGACGCGCCGCCACCCGATCGTCACGATGGGGCAAAACCTGCACGCGGCAGAGATAGTCGACGCAGATATGACCTACTACCAGAAGCCGTGGATGGCCCTCGGCCGCCGCGACTTTGCGCGCCGACATCATCGGCAGAGAGCGCGCGAAAACGCTCGGCCGATAGGCGAGCTTCTGAATGGTGGCCTCAATTTTCTCGGCGGTTTCGGCTTTGACCGGCACTGTCCCATTGAGGAAATTGGACACGGTACCGACCGAAACACCGGCGGTACGTGCAACATCCGTAATGGTGGGACGGCCTTTTTTCATCATTTCCCCGCCGATTGAAGCGCTTCAAAGCGTATCGGTGGGTCGGGCAGCCGTCAAAGAAACATTATTCCAATTTTTCGAGTACACTTTTAAAAACGATAGAAAAATTTGTAGTTTATTAGAACGTCTAGCTTCAGAATCCTCGGATTGAAAATATTTCAATCTAACTCGCTAGCGCTTTCATGTGCCCGTTTACCCGGCCAGAAACTCAGCGACCTGGGCAAGCACCTGACAGCCCGCGACCGCATGTTCGGGTTCGACGAATTCCGCCTCGTTGTGGCTCAATCCGTTGCGACACGGAACGAAGATCATCGACGCCGGCGCGACACGATTCCGATGCAGCTGGAGCTGCAGGAAGCTTACTCTACTCCGGACGACGTCGGCGCGACAGAAGCTAAGATTTTACGTGATAAACACAAACCGCAATTGTTTGGTCACTTGGCCGGGCCCGAGTGTCCTAAGGTCTTGAAAGGAATCGAACCAGCGACCCGCTAGGAAATCGCCAAGGTGACTGTTCCTCGCTTCTAACGGCTCAAGCTGTTGTCAAAAGCGCCGAAATCTTCGCCGCCTGCGGTCAGGCACAGGTCTGAACAGCAAGGGCGGCGGGAAGGTTGTCCCGCCGCCATCCAAGGCTTTTGCCTACGCCGCTTATACGACGGAGAGGACGGCGGGATCACCCGAGCGCCATACATTGTCGACGGTGTTGTGCGTGATGACCCAGACGTCGCCGTTTCTAGCCAGTTTGACGTCGTAGCGGTTCTTCATCAGATAGTGACGCGCTGGATCGCTGCGCGGCACGTGCTGGGCTTCGACTAGGACGTCCATGCGAGCGGTGTCGCCATCGATGGTCACTCGCGGATTGCTGACGGAATGCGTCGTGTCGAACGTAGCGAGCGATGCCGTCAGGGCGGACACGATTACATCCCTGCCCTCGATGACTGGATAATCGAATCCTGCCTTCGCCGCGGCCGGCCGGAAGTCGGAGACCGCGTTTTTCGCAAGCGACGATGCGAGCAAGTTGCTATCGCGAAGATCGATCCCGGCTGTGAAGCGATAGAGGGCTTCGACGACGGCGAGACGGTCTGCGGCGTCCTGTGCGAAAGATGGTGATGTGGTCATGAAGGTTCTCCTTGTCGTGCCGGAGGCTCACGGAGTACAAGCCCTCCCCGGCATCGGCGCCTGGGGCGCAGATGGACGTGATCGATGGGTTGTTGGTGAGGATGCTATTCGAGGTCAGCGTCGATGCGTTCGATCAGCCCGTCTGCGTTGACGACGATCTTGAGGATGCCGATCTCGTGGCCGAAATCGCCCTTAAAATCGAGACGGATGGTGGCGTGGAAGTCGTCGAGCCCATCAAGCGACAACAGCTCGCTCTTCGTGTGGTAGCCAACGAAGAACCGTTCGAGGTAATCGCGAACACCATCCCGGCCGACGAAGGCGTTGCCCACCGAAACCTCATCGATGACGGCATCCGACGAGAACAGGGACAGCGCACCCTCGACGTCGAAGGCGTTGGCGGCGCGGATGAAGGATTCGACGATCTTCTGCATGACGATTTCCCTAGAGATCGATGATCGTGGTGTCGGCGATGGTTTGCGCAAAACCGTTTCCAAATAGGCCAGCCGGGGTCTGGAAACCGGGGCGCGCTTCACCTGTCAGAATACGGCGCCCGGCCTCGGCCGCCGCCATGGCTGTGAAGGTGTAGCCGTTGACGGTATCGAGGAGTGATCGGACGATCAGCCCCTGCGCGTCCGTGACCTCGACCAGTGCCTGGTAGCGGTTCGCCAGGCGTTCTTTCTCGCTCGGCCCGTCCGGCAGAGCCGAGAGATCCCCCTGCGGAAAGCCGTCGCCGGTGACATGCACGAAAGTCTCGATATCGGGAATACCCGTTGCCCGCCAGATCGTGATGAGGTCGGGAAGCGTCACCCGGAAGCAGTCGACGTCGCCTTTTCCGAAATCGAACGCCTGAACGTCAGCCTCCGCCGGGGTCAATGCACCATGCGCGCGCTTCAGAGTTTCGGCCGTCAAATTCTCGGTGGCGCTGATCGCCGACCCGCGCGAAAGACCGCCGGCGACATGCAGCACGATCCTGATCTTGCGGGGATTGGCGACGCGTTCGGCACCATGTCCGGCGAGGCTTCCGAGCATGGCAACGCTGCCACCCCCGCCCGGCATCAACATTACGCCTGCAGCGTTGGCCTCGTCGTCGAGGGCCTCGGCCAGCCGGTAGCTGTCGAGTTCGGCTGCCGTGTCGAGATAGTGTACGCCATTGCGGATAGACGCCTTCATCAATGCATCGGCGGTGCGCATGAACGGACCGGCACAGTTCAGGAGGACGGAGATTCCGGCAAGGCCCATGTCGATCGCGGTAGCGTCGTCGAGACTAAACACGCGGTATCCCACACCAAGTTCGGAGGCGAGCTTTGCGAGGGGCGCTTCGCTGCGTCCGCCAAGGACAATCGGCGTACCAGCCGCAATTGCGTGTTCGGCCGCCATGCGGCCAGTGTAGCCGGTCGCGCCGTAGATCATCAGCTTTGTCATGTCAGTGCTGCCATTCCTTATAAACGAATTCGAGACTGTAGCCGTCTGGGTCGCGCACCTGCGCGGCGTAGTAGCGAGGGTCGTAGTGAAGCTGCGGACCAGGCGGATGGATTTGCGAGGCGCCCACAGCCATCGCCGCGGCGAACGCGGCATCGACCTGGGAGGCGTCGTTCGCGACAAAGCCAACATCAGCCGCGCGGCCTTCGACCACCCCTTCGCGCAGCCAGAAGAACACCCGGCCGTTTGCGCCGAACCCCTTCAAATCAGGATGGCCGGGCGGACCATCTTTCCCGTCGTAGTCATGCGCGTGGACGATCCCGAGTGGGGCGAGCGCCTCTTCGTAAAAGGCGACCGATCGGCCGATGTCGCTGGCGGATATGAAGACGTGATCGAGCATGGCGCTCTCCTTGTTCAGATGATGTAGCCGCCCGCGACTTCGATGTTCTGAGCGTTGATCCAGCGGTTGTCGTTGGACAGCAGGCTGGCGACGACGCAACCGACATCCTCCGGCTCGCCGACGCGGCCAAGCGCCGTCTGGCCGGCAAGCATCGCCTCGAACTCGTCGTGCAGCCCGCCGCCGAGTTCGGTGCGGATCGCACCGGGAGCGATCGAATTCGCCCGAATGCCGCGAGTACCGAACTCCTTGGCCATGTAGCGGGTCAGGACTTCGAGACCACCCTTGAAGGCAGCGTAAGGAGCGACCCCTGATGTCGCCACGCGCGTGGTGGCGCTGGTGATGTTAATGATCTGTCCATTGTCCGCGATCAGCGGAAGCAGGACCTGGGTGAGGAAGAACGGGCCTTTGAGGTGGACGTTGAACAATCCACCGAACTGATCTTCGGTCACGGTGGCGATCGGATTGAATAGCCCGTAACCGGCATTGTTAACGAGATAATCGAAGTCGCGGCGGCCAAAGACGGATTGCAGTGCCACCGCGACGGCGTCCCGGAATGCCGGAAACGAACGGGTGTCGCCAACGTCGAGCTTCAGCGCCACGGCCTTCCCGCCGCTCTGGGTGATCTCCGTCACGACCCCTTTGGCCTTATCGGGGCTGCTGTTATAGGTGACGACGACACCCATGCCTTTGCGGGCGCATTCGATGGCGGAGCTTGCTCCGAGACCCCGGCTGCTGCCAGTGATGATGGCGATTTTCATGGGACGTTCCTTCCGTGTCTGGTGTGACCTGAAGCTAGGCTGCCCTCACACACGGCGCTCACCCATTCCTCTCTGAAACTTGCCTATTTCTGCTTTGCGGTTGCGGATGCGGTCCCGACCTGTCACGGTCACCTTCATGGAAAAGCAACTTCAGGAACTGCGCACGCTGGCATCTTCCGCGGAAAACCGTCGGACCGACACGGGCATCCCCCGCGTCGCCATGGTGCAGGGCGAGATCCCGGAACACAGGCTTTCTGCCGTCTACGAGCCGATGATCAACCTGATCCTGACCGGATCCAAGACGATGACGGTCGGTGAACGGACCTTCGCCTACGACCCGGCCACCTACTTCGTCATGTCGGTCGATCTGCCGGCGGTCGGTGCGGTGCATCCCTCTCCCGCAGGAGAGCCATATCTCGCCGTCAGCCTGACGCTGGACCCGCCGACGGTCGCGGCACTGATCAGCGACCTGCCCGTTCCGGTCTGCAGCAAGCTGTTCGGCTCCGGCTTCTCGATCGCCCCGGTCAACGAGGAGTTTCTCGATGCCTGGGTTCGCATGCTACGGCTGATGGCGCGGCCGGACGAGATCGCGGTGCTTGCACCCGCCTATGAGCGGGAGATTTTGTTTCGCGTGTTGCAGGGGCCGCTGGGCTGGATGCTGCGCGACATCGCCGCTCCCGACGCGGCGCTGTCGCGGATCGGTGTGGCGATCCAGTGGATACGGGAAAACTTCGCAAAACCACTCCGGGTCGAAGCGCTCGCGGAAATGGCGGCGTTGAGCGTTTCGGCCTTCCATCGCCATTTCAAGGCGGTGACAGCGCTTAGCCCAATTCAGTTTCAGAAGCAGGTCCGCCTGCTGCACGCCCGGACGCTTCTCATGGCCGGAGAAGGAAACGCGACATCCGTGGCCTTCGGCGTCGGATATGAAAGCCCCAATCAGTTCAGCCGGGAATATGCGCGGCAGTTCGGGCTCCCACCATCGAAGGATGTTGTGCGGTTGAAGGGCCAAGCCGCATAACCTCGCGCTACCCACATCACTTTCCGGCGCAGAAAGCATCTCGGTTTGCTCTTGAAGAGAATCGAACCCGCGATCTACTCCTGCACTAACCAATTGATAGCGCTCTTATTGTTCGATTTGCGAATGTGAGTTGCCATTAGAATCCTGCGCCGTTCGTCATAAGCCAGGACTGAAGCAAGCTGCCGTTTAACAAGAGCTCCACAGGAGTCTAATGTTCTGCTTCACTCATACCACGACGCGACAGACTCATACTCAACCATATTGCCGAAACAAGAAAATAGAATGCTCCGAAACCCGCATAGCCGGCGACTGTGGAGATCGAAGGCTCCTGCGGCGTTTGCGCTTGATACAAGAAGACAGCGCCTGCTAATGCCGATTGACCACCACTTAGAACCATAGCCCACTGACCTCCGCTCGTTTTCCACCGCCTGACGGCAGTGCCAAGCTGCAGCAGCCCTGAAAAAATCGCCCATAGTCCAAAGGCGCCCAGGACCCAGTTCATATTCATCGTCAAAGCGATGATCACGGCAATTGTCATGATCGAGCTTGCAGTGACATTGATCGCCTGGCTGCGGTTGACCGCCAAGCCACCGCTCCTGGCCGCGTCAATAACGTTCGCGGCGGCGTCCCAAGCCGGATAGGCGATCAGGAGTGCGGCAGTTATCGCAAATGATTGCTGCCCTATGGTCAAGGCAGCTGTGACCCACAACAACGAGAACGCCGCACGCGTGAAGTAATATTGCTTGAGCCATTGCTCGTTGCCGCTCGCGGCAAGGGAGGTCTGATTGTTTGCCATTGTTCTTCTCCACTTTCTTAAATAATTTTCTAAAGCGAGGTCGATCAGAAGAAACCGACCTGTTTGCCAAATGCCGTATTCTCGTCCCACTCAAATCGACCAATTCGATCGCTTTCGCCGGAGAGTTTCGCAGCTGGGTTCTCTAAGAGCTCGACGTTCTGTGCGCTGTCGTGCGACGGAGTCACTGAATCAGTGCCGTGTTCGCTCTCCAAGCGCATGCGCTTCTCGAATGCCTCGTTAATCGCCCCCTGCCGCTTTGCGACCCATCGGCCGTCGGGATCAGAGAGGATCGAGTTGGTTTGGCCGATCTCAACCGGTGGCGAAGAAGCGGTCGCGGAGATGGGCATTACTTTTTGAACGTGGCGCCTGCTCATGAGCTGTGATCCTGTGATTTGTCGTTTATTTGCCTCAGATGCCGGCGTACCATTCGTACCCGCGATCTTCCCAATAGCCGCCGTTCCCGCCCCACAGGCCGGCGAAGCTGTCGACCAGTTCGATACGCATGATGTACTTGGCCTGTTTGTACCCCAGCTGCCGCTCGACCCTGAGACGCAAGGGCGCCCCATGGCCGACGCTGAGGTCCTGGCCGTTCATCTCGTAGGCGAGGATGGTTTGAGGATGAACCGCGTCGATGAGATCGATGCTCTCGTAGTAGCGGCCGCTGCCATCGAGCGTCTTTTCGAGTTCGTCGGCACAATGCAGCACGACATAACGTGCCGTCGGCTTCAGCCCAGTCAGCTGCAGCAGACTGGCGAGAGGAACGCCAGTCCATTTGCCGATGGCGCTCCATCCCTCGACACAGTCATGGCGGGTGATCTGCGTGCGCGCCGGGAGCGCCTTTAGATCTGCGAGCGAAAACTCTCGCGGGCGCTCGACAAGTCCGTCAATTTTCAATCGCCAAGCGGAAAAATTACCTTCAGCCAGTTCAACATATTCGTCGCTGTCGGGAGCACTCGTTCCATTTACGCGAAACGACGGAGAAATATCCTTCTCATCAAACTCACGCGCCAGGGCATCACGCCCCTGAAGCAGTCTCTGCGCCTTCAGCGTCAGGTGCTCGGCTGAACGGAGGACATTGGCGATGCCGGCGTTCTGGTCTAGCACGTCACACCCGGAAAGGGTCAAAGCACTGGCACCAAGCGTGCCGCCGATGAGAAAGCGACGTCGCGTGAGAAGCTTGCTCATGATTGCGGGCCTTTTTCCTGGATCGCATAGCGTCCGGTGATCATCGAGCGGATGTTGTTCCAGGTCCCGGAAAGGACGACCATTGCCACGTGCACGATGACGAAGATGACAAGCGCCGACGCTGTGATGAAATGGATCGTGCGCGCAGACTGGCGTCCGCCGAAAATCTCGACTAAGGGGGACTGTCGGATTTTTTGTGCCTGAGGCCCGTTTCCGTCAGTTGCTGACGAACCTTTCGCCGAATGCGACGGCGAATTGCGTCTTGGCCTCG
>NZ_JAGGJW010000036.1 GCF_017873175.1 Neorhizobium petrolearium | reverse complement strand
GCGTTCGATCCAGGCCTCCAGATCACCGGGGGACTTGCGGCGCAACATGCCATGGAAGCTCTCGATGACATCCCTGGCCTCCACAAGGTCCGGCAGCCTCTCTTCGATGGCGGCAACCGTCATCGTTTGCGCCTTGGTTAGATTGTTGCGCTCGAGGGTCATCAGGCGAACGACGGTGCGCGCGGCGGGAGCATAGCCGAGTCCGCTTTCGGCCTTTTCGGCCCGTCGTCGTCGCGTTGCCCATTCGGTGACAACGCGGAGACCACCACCAAAACCAGCCAGCCGAAGCTGTCGCCAAAGTTCAGCGCCGTTCCGCAATCCGGCGTCCCATTGCGCTTCAAGCCAAGGGAGATGCGGTTCCAGGGAAGTTTGCCGGATCCGAAAGATGTCGGTCCGCTGACCACGGACGACATTGCGGACCAGCTTTCGGCTATGCCCGGTTCGGCGCACGATTTCCTTGATGGACAAACCCTCGCTGACGAACCCGCGGATAACGGCATTTGCCTCTTCGCGCCGCAGATATCCCTCGTATTGCAGCCGCTCGGCGGCAGTCAGCAGTTTCGGATTTACGGTTGCAGTGCCGATTGCCATCCGGACCTGCCGCATCGATTTGCGAACAGCGTCGAGAAAGGCGTGACTGGCGTTTTCCATCAGATGCCAGCGGTCAGCGACCTGGTCGGCGTGTGGCAGGGCTCGTGCGACGGCCTGCGCATATCCACCACCGCGGTCTCTTGCGACGATCTCGATCTGGGGCTGTTGGACCAGCCAGGCCTCGGCGGTCGCCTGTTCCCTGTCGGGCAACAATGCGATTGCCCTTCGGCGTTCAAGATCGCAAATGATGGTGCCGTATCGATGATTGCGTCGCCAGGCCCAGTCATCAATGCCGATGACGTTCGGCGGTATCGGCGCAGGGCGGCCGTATCGGCGAACGGTTCGCAGCAGCGTATCGTTGCTCATCGGGAATCCGAGACGATCTGCAAATCGCGCCGCCGGGCGACCACCCAGTGCAAGAGCGAGATGATGAACCAAGCAGTCCAGACGGGCTGTCCTACGGGCCATGGGGCGAATGACATCGCCGCCGAAGCGCTCGGCGAAAATCTTTCGGCGGCAATCGCTGACACTACAAACGAAGCGTCTGACGGTCAGGTGCAACTCGATCCGCCGCCCCGCACACGGCAGATCGGCAAGCATCCGAGGATAGCGACTATGAACGCGCCGGGAGACGGTTCCACAGTGGGGGCATCTACATTGCTCTGACCGGCCAGATGCTACGACAACAATCGCGTCGGCCGCATCATGCACTGCTTCAACGTTGAATTCGGCGGGGATCAGATCAGAAAGTCGAAATCGGGTCCGCATGGCGCTGATTCTCCAGAGAAAACAACGCCAGTTGAATCCTAAACATCATCGAGATTGAGTCAGAGCCCCGTTACGACGCCGATTGACACCGATGAGCCCGGATAGGTAAAGCGGACACATCTGCCGTCGTTTTTTGTGTCCCAGCTTGTCCAGAAATGGCTGCAAAAATGCTGAAAGCTCCGTATCCAAATCGGCCATATCGCGCTCCCAATGAAGAGAACGCAAATCATCTCAAACCAGGCTTGCCCGAATCTGCCAAAGTAGTGCTTCTGTAATGGGCCTTTGTCCGTCAAGTCCCTCTGAATGATTATCTCGCCGCTGGGGTCATGCTTCTGTCCGTGGTCAGCACGAAGACTGCCACACTATGCCATCAGATCAACAAGCCAGCAGGTCAATCTAGGAGGCGTGCTTCGCCGAAGCGGTCACAGCACTACACACGACCTTGCCAAGCCTGCGTCCCAGCGACGGGACCTTATCAGATGCAGACCTTGTGCCTGCCTGCATCAATCACATATCTCTCCTCATGCCGCCACAGGGCTTGTGCTCCAGCGAAAGTCCGTTGCATCCACCCACATGCGGTGAAGAACGACACCGAGTTTGCGTGCAAGGGCAACCTTCGCGCGCTTCATCCCGCGACGCCTCGCCACATCGAGCGCCCAACGCTTTAGACTGGAAAAGCGCGTCGCCCGCGTCAGCATTATGTGGGCGGACTCGAACAATGCCGTTCGCACCATTGCGTCGCCGACCTTACTGACGCCGCCATCGCGATCGGTTTCGCCGGATTGATATTTCTTCGGCGTCAGACCGAAGTAGGCACCCACCGTCCTGGACTTTTCGAACCGGGCAGGATCATCAACCGCGGAGCGGTAGGTCAGCGCAACCAGGGCACCGACGCCTGGCGTACTCATCAGCCTTTTGCAAACTTTGTCGGCGCGGGCGATCCTGAGCATCTCGCGGTGCAGCTTCGTAAATTCGCTCCACAGCGCTACTCGCGCCGTCAGCATCGCGTCAATCACGGTCGACAATGTCGAATGCCCTGCAATCAGTTCGCGGATGCGTGCCTCGAAACGCCCGCGGCTGACCTCGCCGACCTTTAACCCATAGCCACGCAGGATGCCCCGGATACTGAGCTCGACGTCGAGCAGCTTGGATTGCAGAAGCTTGCGGCCGACCAATAGAGCCCGAGTGTCCTGGGCCGGCGACGATTTGGCGTGAACCGGGCGATACCATCCCATGCGGAGCAGTTGCGCGATCCCTCGTGCATCCTTGCGGTCAGTCTTCACCGTCATCGCCGAAAGCGCCGCCTTCACATGCCGCGTTTCCAGCAAAACCACATCATGCCCTGCAGCAACGAAAGCCGCATACAGCCATTGGGACAAAGGCCCCGCTTCAAGGCCGATGCGCTCTACGGGAAAGTCCAGTTGATCAAAATACCCGACCAGGCATTCTGGCTCGCTGCCTACTTTGACCTCGCGTACCAACTTGCCCGTCGCGTCGACCACGCACACGCTGCTCTCTTTCAGCGAGACGTCGATTCCTGCATAATACTTCATGGCTGTTCCTCTCATGATGCTTGAGGCCGATCGCTCGGACCTCGCTCCAAACATCATCATTCTGAGGGACAGCCACCAAACTGGCTACTCGTGAGACGCCGGCCCATTACGGCATCTAGGCGCACCGGCTCAGTTCTGCGTGGAAACCAACACATATGGGCGGACATATTCCGGCGACATCAGCCGGATCTCATGACCCCTCGCGGTAAATAGCCGGCCAAGATGGTAAGCCCCACAGCAAGCCTCCATCGCGATAACGCAGGTCGGCAGCTTCTCGACGAATTCGATCAATGTCTGTCGCCGCATCGTTCGACGGACAACCACAGCGCCGCGGTCATCCAACCCAACAACGCTGCAGCTGTTCTTCCCGATGTCGATACCCAAAATGGAAATATGCATGGCTCGGCTCCTTTCCCTTGAAGAGAAGGACATCATACTTGATGTCCTCGGAAGGGCGGGCCATCCCATAATCAACAGACATCACCTCCGCGCCGAGTTCGCGCCTGCGTGGCCATGAACTCCTCGCCGACTTTGAACGCGATGGCGCGGAAGGCGCGGAGCGACGGCGTTTCGCGGCTCGTCCGCCAGGCCAACACGACGCTGACCGGCGGCGGGTTCTCCTGGATGCGCAGGAAAGCGACGCCGGAGACCTGCATGTTCTTGGCGGTCACCGGCACGATCGCGACCCCCATGCCGGCGCTGACAAGGCCCACGACGGTGTGCACTTGCGTCGCCGTCTGGATCGCCTGCGGGGTGAAGCCGGCCGTCTCGCACATCCTAAGGATCGAGGCGTTGAACAGCGGGCTGCTGGCGCGGGGAAAGAGGATGAACGGCTCGTTCGAAAGCCGCGCCAGCGGCGTGGACGCCGACGAGGCCAGCGGGTGATAGGCCGGCACCGCGACTACGAAAGCCTCCTCCATGATCGACAGCGTCTCGATGCCCGGCGCATAGCGGGCCGGCCGCGTCAGTCCGACGTCGATGTCGTCGCGGGCGAGCGCCGTGGCCTGGTCGGCGATGCTCATCTCCCTGAGCTCCAGCTCCACGTCCGGGTAGAGATCGCGGAAGCGCTGCAGCGTTCGCGGCAGGAGCCCGTAGGTCGAGGAATGGATGAAGCCGATGGTGAGCCGTCCGAGTTCGCCCTTGCCGGCGCGGCGCACATCCTGCTCCAGCTGCTCGAGTTCGCGCAGGATGGAGCGGCTGCGCTCCAACATCAACGCGCCGGCGGCCGTCAGCTCCACCTTCCGCTGGGTGCGCACGAAGAGTGCGGCACCCGTCTGCTGCTCGATCCGCTGGATTTGCCGCGACAGCGCCGGCTGGGCGATGTGCAGCCGTGCCGCCGCCCGGCCGAAATGCAGTTCCTCGCCCACGGCCTGCACATAGCGCAACTGACGGATTTCGAGCATCGGTAATACCTCCAGGACATCAATAGAAGGCTCACAATGTATTGGACGTCAATAGAAGGGCTGCCTAGGATCCCCGACACGAACAAAAAACGCGACTGCGTTTCGGGAGGTTACATTGCTAGGATTTCGCGTAGCGGAGGATTTCGGTCGTCCGTCGAAGGAACTCGTCGAAAAATTTCGCACGATCCCCACCGCCATCGTCAGCGACAACATGCACCGCGTCTTCGCCGGCGGCACGGGCCTGCGGCCCTTTCACGGTGATGCCATGATGTGCGGTTCGGCGCTGACCGTGCGCACACGCCCAGGCGACAATCTCATGGTCCACAAGGCGCTCGACATCGCCATGCCGGGCGACGTGATCGTGGTCGATGCCAGCGGCGATCTCACCAACGCCATCATTGGCGAGATCATGCTCAACTACGCAATCACCCGCGGTGTCGCCGGCTTCGTCATCGACGGCGCGGTACGGGATAGCGGCGCGATCGCAAAGGGCGGCCTGCCGGTCTATGCCCGAGGTGTCACCCATCGCGGCCCCTACAAGGACGGCCCCGGCGAGGTCGGTGTTCCGGTCACGGTCGGCGGCATGGTGGTCTCCTCCGGCGACATCATGCTCGGCGACGAGGACGGCGTACTTGCCGTACCGCAGAGCCACGCGGAAGAGATCCTGGCGCTTGCGCTCAGCCAGCAGGGCCGCGAGGCCGGCATCCTCGCCAGCATCGCCGACGGCACGGTCGACCGCACCTGGGTCGACCAGACGCTGCGCACCAAGGGACTATGAGCGCCATGACCCACAGTGCCTCGAAACTCGTCGATTATTCCACGAAGCTACTGGTGGCGGCCGGGGCACCAGACGTCGTGGCTCGCGCGGTCTCCGAAAGCCTTGTCGCGGCCGATGTACGTGGCGTCAGTTCCCACGGCGTGGTGCGCCTCGGCGTTTACCTGAAGCGCATGGCCGAGGGCATGATCGATCCGAAGGCCGAACCCCAATTGGAGCGCGACGACGGGCCGGTCGGCTTGCTCGACGGCCGCAACAATTTCGGCGCCTATGTCGGCGCCCGCGGCCTGGACATCGCCATGGCCCGCGCCAAGACCCAGGGTGCCTACATTCTCGGCGTCCGTCACTCCAATCACTTCGGCACTGGTGCGCATTACCTGCAACAGGCGGTCTCGCAAGGGCTCGGTATGATCGTCATGTCCAACGCGTCCCAGACGATGCCGCCCACAGGGGGGGTGCGCCCCTTCATGGGAACGAACCCGATCGCCTTCGGTTTTCCGACCGGCACCGACGTTCCCTTCATCCTAGACATGGCCACGAGCCTCGTCGCCCGCGGCAAGATCATCGTCGCCGCCAGCAAGGGCGAGGCGATCCCGCTCGGCTGGGCGGTCGATAAGGAAGGCAATCCCACTACCGACGCACATGCCGCACTCGACGGCGCTGTGCTGCCCCTCGGCGGGCCGAAGGGTTCAGGTCTCGCGATGGCGATCGACATCCTGTGTGGCGTACTGACCGGCGCGGGTTTCGGCCCCTCGGTGAACAACATGTACGACAACTGGGAAGAGCCCCAGAACGTCGGTCACATGTTCATAGTGCTCGACATTGCGCGCTGGATGCCGCTCGAAACCTTCAAGGACCGCCTCGATGATTACATCCGCCTTCTGAAGCTGGAGCCCCGGGCGGGCGGCGTCGACGAAATCTTCTACGCGGGCGAGATCGAAAGCCGGCTCGAGGCCAGTCGTCTCCGCGACGGCATCACGCTGCCGGCCAAGGTCGAGGACGAACTCAACGCCCTCGGCGCGGCCTACGGCCTTTCGCTCAACGAACTTCAATTGTCCTGAAAGAACGAACCATGCGTGCATTCTCCTACCACATCCCGACGCAGATCGAATTCGGCAATGGCGCGATCGCCCGGCTGCCGGAGTTCGTCAAGGCCCTCGGCGGCTCGCGCGTGCTGGTCGTCGGCGACCCCGGCGTGCAGCGCGCCGGCCTTATCGATCGCGTCCAGGCGATCCTCACCGGCGCCTCGATCTTCAGCGCGGTCTTTGCCGATGTCGAAAGCGATCCGGCGACCCGCTCCGTTGACGAGGGCACCGTCCACGGCAAAGCGAACGGCTGCGACCTCGTGGTCGGCATCGGCGGCGGCAGCGCGCTGGACACCGCAAAGGCGATCGGCCTGATGCTGGTCAACGACGGCAACATCAAGGATTATGTCGGCATCGGCAAGGTGCCGAGGGCCGGCACGCCGGTGATCGCCGTACCCACCACGGCCGGTACGGGCAGCGAACTCACCATCTGGTCCGTGCTGTCCGATAAGGTCGCGAAGGCCAAGATCAGCGTCGGCAGCGTGCTGAACTGCCCGGCGATCGCGCTTCTCGATCCGGAACTGACGCTTTCGTTGCCGCCGCAGATCACCGCCGCCACCGGCATGGACGCGCTGACCCACGCGCTGGAGTCTTACGTCAACACCGCGACGCAGCCGATCTCGGAGGCGATGTCCGACCAGGCGATGACGCTAATCGCAAGGAGCCTGCGCAAGGCGGTCGCCGACGGCTCCGACGTCGAGGCGCGTGGCGACATGCTGCTCGCCAGCACCATCGCAGCCATGGCCTTCAACAGCACGCGCCTGGGCTTGGTACACGCCTTCGCCATGCCGCTCGGCGCGAAGTTCGGCATTCCCCACGGCCTGGTCAACGCGATCATGCTGCCGGAGGTGATGCGCTTCAACCATCTCGCCAACCCCCGCAAGTTCGCCCGCATCGCCGAGATCTTCGGCGAGAAGACCGCCGGTCTTTCGGTCGAGGAGGCTGCCGCGCTCTCCGTCTCGGCCATCGAGAAGCTGAAGCTCGATGTCGGCATCACCGCAAAGCTCAGCAATTTCGGCGTCACGGAAGGCCGCTTCGACGAGATCGTCGATGAGGCGATGCTGTCCGGCAACGTGCCGGTCAATCCGCGCCAGCCGACCCACGACGACATGAAGGCCCTGCTCAGGGCCGAGTTGGTCTGAGCGACCGGGGAGGAGAATGACCATGTCCGACATGTTGAGCTGGCTCGCCGGAGCCGTTGGCGGAACCTACGGAAACTTCATCGGCGGCGAATGGAAGCCTGCCGGCGACAAGGCGTCCCAGATCTTCAACCCCGCAGATCGCGACCAGTCCCTCGGCCGTTTCGCCGACAGCGGCGCGGCGGAAGTGGACGAGGCGGTCGTCGCGGCCCACAAGGCATGGCTCTCATGGCGGCAGGTGCCGGGGCCGGATCGCGGGGCGATCCTGTTCCGCGCCGCCGACCTTCTGGAGCAGCGGATCGACGAACTCGCCTTCATCCTCGCCGCCGAGCAGGGCAAGGTGCTGGCGGAGGCGCGCGGCGAAGTCGGCCGCGCCGCCAAGGAGCTGCGGTTTTCCGCCGGCGAGGCGAGCCGTATCGACGGTGACGTGCTGCCCAGCGAAAAGCGCAACGGCCTCGCCATGACGCTGCGAGAGCCGATCGGCGTCGTCGCCGCCATCGGCCCGTGGAACTTCCCGGTCGTCACCCCGGTTCGCAAGATCGGCCCGGCGCTTGCCTTCGGCTGCAGCGTCGTCCTGAAATCGTCGAACCTCACCCCGTGGTCCGCCGTCAAGCTGATGGACGTGTTCCGTGACGCCGGCGTCCCGGCAGGCGTCGTCAGTCTCGTGCTGGGTTCCGGCCGCGCGGTCGGCGAGGCGCTGATCCGCCACCCGCTGGTGCGCGGCGTATCCTTCACCGGTTCGACCGGCACGGGCGTCGCGATCAACGCAGAGGCCGGCCGCCGACTGGTGCGCACCCAGTTGGAGCTCGGCGGGAAGAACCCCGCCGTCGTCCTCGACTACGACAATGCTGCGACCATCGCCAGGCAGATCGCCGGCGCCGCCTTCGCCTGTTCGGGCCAGCGCTGCACGGCGCTGAGCCGCATCGTCGTGCTGGAGAAGAACGCCCGCGAGATCACCGAAGCGCTGGAAGCGGAAATGGCGGCGATCAGGGTCGGCCCTGCCTGGCAGGCCGGCGCCACGATGGGCCCGCTGATCACCGCCCAGCACAAGGCCTCCGTCATGGGGCATATCGCCCATGCGCGGGAGGATGGCGCGACGCTCGCGCTCGGCGGCACGTCCATGGAGGACGGCGACTTCGCCAAGGGTCATTTCGTCGCGCCGACGCTGTTCACCGGCGTCGCCAAGACCTCGCGGCTCGCGCTTGAGGAGGTCTTCGGCCCGGTGCTTGCCGTCATTCCGGTCGGCTCGATCGATGAGGCGATCGAGGTGGCCAACAGCGTCGAATACGGGCTGGCGGCCTCCGTCTACACCAACGACGTCAACCTCTCGCTGCGGTTCGCCCGCGAGAGCCAGTCCGGCATGGTCCACGTCAATCACGGAACGGCCAGCGAGGCGCACATGCCCTTCGGCGGCGTCAAGGCGTCCGGCTTCGGCGCCTATTCCATCGGCCATTCCAACCAGGAGTTCTTCACGACCGTCAAGGCCGTCTATTTCCAAAGCTAGTGTTCAATCGGGAGGAGACCAACATGAACATGAAACTGAAAACGGCAGCCCTGCTGGCCGCCGTGGCTCTCTTTGCCACCAGTGCATCTGCAGAAACCGTCCTTCGCCTCGGCCATGTCTGGCCGGATTCGGAAATCCACGCGGCGGCGGCGAAGAAGTTCGCCGACGACGTCGCGGCCGCCACGAACGGCGAGGTCAAGATCGAGATCCACGGCAACAGCACGCTCGGCAGCGACCGCGAACTGCTCGAAGGCATCAAGTTCTCGTCCAACGACATCTGGGTCGGCGGGGCCGGCGTGCTGTCGACGGCGTCCGAGACCGCCCGTATCTTCACACTGCCCTTCATGATCCGCGACGTGAACCATTACAACGCCGTCTATGGCGGCCCGGTGGGCGGCGAGATCACCAAGCGCATCCGGGACGAATCCGGTTACGAGGTCGTCGCCTACTGGCTGCGCGGCCCGCGCTGGCTGACCACCAAGGTTCCGGTCGAAAAGCCGGAAGATCTTTCCGGCCTGAAGATCCGCGTTCCCGACAGCCCGGTCACCGTGCAGTCCTGGAACCAGCTCGGCGCCTCCGCGACACCGATGAACTTCGGCGAGGTGTTCAACGCCCTCCAGCAGGGCGTCATCGACGGGCAGGAAAACCCGCTGTCGCTGATCCTATCTTCGAAGTTCTCGGAAGTCGTGAAGCATCTCGTGCGCACCGAGCACGCCTACGAGCCGGTGGTGGTCGTCATGGATGCCGGCCGCCTCGTCGCTATGCCGGAAGACCAGCGCAAGGCAATCATCGATGCCGCCAACGGCGCCGCCAAGGCCTATGCCTCGGAAGAGGTGCTGAAGGGCGAGCAGACCTTCGTCAAGCAGCTTCAGGATGCCGGCATGACGCTGATCGAGCCGGACAAGAAGCCCTTCCAGGAGCGTGTCGGCACGGAGTTCGTCCACAAGGCGTTCGCCCCCGTCGCCGATCTCTACGACAGCGTCGCCGCTGTCGAGGCCCCGAACGGGCAGTAAGCCCGCTTAACCGGAAGATGCTTCGATGAAACCCTCGTCCAACGAGGCCGTTGTCGGCCTTTCTACGAGCCAGCAATATCATCGCCCGAAATGGGCGATGATCCGATGGCTCGACATGCTCAACGCCCTGGTCCTCAATTTCCTGGCGGGCGTCATGGGCCTTCTCGCCTGTCTCGGGATCGCCCAGGTCGTGGCGCGCTACGTGTTGAAATCGCCTATCGCCTGGTCGGAGGAGTTCATCCGTTTCGCGCTGATCTGGTGCGTTTTCCTCGGCGCAGGCGTCGTGGTGCGCCGCGGCATGTTGGTCGCCGTCGAAGCGATCTTCATTGCCGTGCCCGCCTCCGTGGCGCGGATCATAAGCGTCTTCAGCATCGCCATCAGCATCGTCTTCTGGGCAATCCTCATCTACTACGGCTGGACCGTCAGCGGCATGGTCGGAACCCTGATATCCGGCTCGCTCGAACTGCCGATGCGCTACGTCTACCTCGCCATTCCGGTCGGCGCGTTCCTCGCCCTCGTGAACACCATCGCCGTCGCCGTCGATCCGCCGCCGAGCGTGATCGTCCAGGCCGCAAGCTGAGACCATCGCCATGTTTCCCGTCGCGCTCACCGCTTCCATGCTCATCTTCTTCACCTGCGCGGTGCCGATCGCCATCACGCTCGGCATGGTCTCCGCCATGACCATGTACGGCTCCGGCATTCCGCTGCAGGCCATGATCCAGCGCATGTTCGCTGCGCTCGATTCCTTCCCGCTGACAGCCATTCCCTTCTTCATCCTCGCCGGCGCGCTGATGGAGGTGAGTGGCATCTCCACCCGTCTGGTCAACTTCGCCCAGTCGCTCGTCGGCCGCGCCACCGGCGGCCTTGGCCTCGTCGCGGTGCTGTCGGCGATGTTCTTCGCCGCGATTTCCGGATCGAGCGCCGCGACGACGGCGGCGATCGGCGGCATCCTCATCCCGGCCATGGCGGCGCGTGGCTATTCGCGGCCCTTCGCCACTTCCGTACAGGCGTCCTCTGGCGAGCTCGGCGTCATCATCCCGCCCTCGATCCCGATGATCATCTTCGCGCTGACCGCCGGCGTGCCGGTCTCGATCGGTGATCTCTTCCTCGCTGGTATCCTTCCCGGCCTGCTGGTGGCTGGCGGCTTGATGCTGACCGTCTACCTCGTCAGCAAGCGCAAGGGCTACGGCAGGGCGAAACCCGGCGCGTCCGGCGACGGGCTTGGCCCGCAGCCCGGCGTGTGGGAAAGCTTCAAGGCGGCCATCCTGCCGCTCATGCTGCCCGCACTCATCCTCGGCGGCATCTACGGCGGCATCTTCACGCCGACCGAAGCCTCGGCGGCCGCCGTCTGCTTTGCGCTGATCATCGGTGTCGTCGTGTTCCGCACCATCACCGTCGAGAAGCTGGTGACGGCTCTGCGCTCGTCTCTGCTCAACACCGTCGTCATCTTGCTGATCATCTCGTCGGCCAGCGTCTTCGGCTGGGTGCTGACGGCAAACCGCATCCCGGAGCTGATCTCGCAGGTCTTTGTGTCGATCTCAGACAATCCGCTGGTCTTCCTGCTGTTGATCAACCTGCTGCTGCTTCTCGTCGGCATGTTCCTGGAGACGGGTGCCGCGATCACCGTGCTGGCCCCCATCCTGACGCCGGTGGCGCTGAAGATGGGCATCGACCCGATCCATTTCGGGATCGTAATGATCGTCAATCTCGCGGTCGGCATGACCACGCCGCCTGTCGGCGTCAATCTCTTCGTCGCCTGTCAGGTAGCGGGGCTGAGGATCGAGCACATCATCCGCAGCATGCTGCCCTTCTACCTGTCGCTGCTGATCTGTTTGGCGATCATCACCTATGTGCCGGGCCTCACCCTCTGGCTTCCGCAACTGTTCAAGTAGTCGTCACGTCGACCAGCGAAGGAGGATTTCCATGCCGACCGCACAGCAGAAGAAATCGATCTACGAACCCGATCAGGAAGGCCTGCACTTCCCCCGCGAACCGGTCTTCCAGACGCTCGCGGAGGAACGCCAGCACCGCCGCGAGCGGCTGGCCGCGGTCTGCCGGATCTTCGCCCGCTACAAGTTCGAGTACGGCTTCGCGGGCCACGTCACGGTGCGCGATCCCGAGCACCTCGACCTGTTCTGGACCAACCCCTTCGGCATGAGTTTCTCGCGGGTGCGCGCCTCGGACCTCATCCTCGTCGATCACGCCGGCAAGGTTGTGGAGGGCACCTGGGCCGTCAATCGCGCCGGCTTCGTGCTGCATTCGGCGATCCACGAAGCGCATCCCGACATCGTCGCCTCCTGCCATGCCCACACCGTCAACGGCATGGCGTGGGCGGCGCTCGGGCGTCCGCTCGATCCGATCACCCAGACCGCCTGTGGCTTCTACGGTCATCAGGCGGTGATCACCGAGGAGGCCGGCGCCGTGGTGGTGGAGAAGGGGGCCGGCAACAGCGTCGCCAACGCCTTCGGCAACGCTAAGGTCGCCATCCACCAGAACCACGGGCTGTTCAGCGTCGGGCGTCACAGCATCGACGAGGCCGCCTGGTGGTTCATCGCGCTGGAACGCGCCTGCGAAATCCAGCTGAAGGCCGAGGCGACTGGCTCGCCGCTGAAACTGGTCGCGCCGGAAAAAGCCGCCCATTCTGCCAAGCACCTTGCAACGCCTTTCATGGGGTGGCTACACTTCCAGCCCATCTACGACTGGATCATCCGGACCGATCCGGATCTGGTGAACTGAGCGGACGCACTGCAGCGACCGGCTGAGAGGACGACGAAACCATGCATGACACTGACATCCGCCGGACCTACCGGGTCCTCATCTGCGACCCGGTGGGCCTGCGGCCGGGGCCTGACGGCCGGCCGGACTGCTCCGAGGTGCGCCGACACGTCGAGGAGGCCGGCTGCACGTTCCACGACGGCGACGCCATCGTCGGTGCCGACTGCGGCGGTGGCGGTATCCACTTCGTTTACCGACCGGACCTGAACACCGCCGAAGATTTCGCCGCCGAAGCGTATGATGGTCTGTACGACGCGGTGATCGCCGCGGCGACCGTCGTGCCGGCCGACACCGCTTTCCCCGAGGGCGGCGTTCGGATCGGGGCGGGCACGGGCAACATGCAGTCCCGCTCCTGGGGCGGCGGATCGGGTGGCGGCGGCGCGGCGCCGCTGATGAACACGCCCGGCATCAACAGCCGCGCTACGGCGCAGATGGTGATGAAGGCGATCCTGCGCTTCCTCCCGGATCTGCCGTTCGACCTGCTGCACGAACGCACCGTGTCCGGCCGTTTCGATACGGGCCGCGACCTGAAGGATTTCCCGACCGGGAAGCTGGAAGGCCGGCTCATCGCTGTGCTTGGCTACGGCAATATTGGCCGCGAGGTCGCGCGCCTTGCCGACGCCTTCGGCATGCGCCCTGTGATCTATGCCCGCGAGCGGCATCGCCGCTGGATTGAAGCCGAGGGCTTCCGTTACGCGGCAACGCCCGTCGAGGCGTCCGCCGGCGCCGACATCGTTTCCGTCCATCTCGGCCTCGGCGCGGCCGATGCTACGACCGGACGCTTCGCCAATGCCGGCCTTGTCGGAGAGGCGATCTTCGATGCGGTCAGGCCCGGCGCCACGCTCGTCAATTTCGATCGCGGCGAACTGGTCGACGCCGCAGCCCTCGACACTGCGATGGGCGATGGCCGCATCCGTTTCGCCGCGATCGACGCCGACATCTTCAGCGACGCCGCGACCGGCGCGGTCTCCGGTCCGCTCGCGCCCTATCTGCCGCTGGTGGAACGCCATGCCGGCCGCCTGCTGCTTCTGCCGCATGCGGTTGCCGACACCGATCATCCGTCGCGGGTGGCGGGCGCGAAACAGGCCGTAGACCAGATCCTCGAGGCGATCCGCTTCCGAAGGGTGGGCAATCTCAAGGGTGATCTCCCCAATGGCTATATCGCCGTGCCCGGCGGCGCGATCCACGGCATCGGCGGCGCTTCCGCCGGCACGTTGGCGGGCGTTGCCGAGGACGCGGACGTCGTGCGGGAACTCGCCGATACGGCCGGCCGACTCCATGATTTCTGGACACGCCTCGCCGCCGCGGCGGATGCCAAAGAGCGGCAGGCCCTCTGCGCGGCGATGGGCGACGGCGTTATGCTGGACATCAATCGGCAGGCCGCCTTGAGGGGCGCACTCGGCCTTCACGGCCCCTTCACCGGCAAACCGCGGGACTGAGCGATGGACAAGCCTTTCCTCGCCGCCCTTTTCGACGTGGCCGTCGAGGCCGCCGATCCCCTGACCGGCATCAGCGCCCACCTGCCGGAGCCGCCGCCGAGCGGCCGCACGGTCGTTATCGGGGCGGGCAAGGGCGCGGCGCAGATGGCGGCGGCGCTGGAAACGCTCTGGCCCGGCCCACTTACCGGCATCGTCGTGACGCGCTACGGCTATGGCTGTGAGACGCGTGGCATCGAGGTGCTGGAGGCGGCGCACCCGGTTCCCGACGGGGCCGGGCTTGCAGCCGGCGCACGGCTCCTCGATCTGGTTTCCGGGTTGACGGAAAACGATCTCATCATCGCCCTGGTCTGCGGCGGCGGATCGGCGTTGCTCCCGGCGCCGCCCGAAGGGCTGTCGCTCGCCGACGAGATCGCCGTCAACGAGGCGCTGCTCGCTTCCGGCGCGCCGATCTCCGCGATGAACGTGGTGCGCAAGCACGTCTCGCGCATCAAGGGCGGACGGCTCGCTGCGGCGACCCACGCCCGCGTCGTCAGCCTGCTGGTTTCGGACATTCCCGGCGATAATCCTGCAGCCATCGCCTCCGGCCCGACGATACCCGACGCCTCGACGCGTGCGGATGCGCTGGCGATCGTTGCGCAGTACCGCCTCGATCTGCCCGCCGCCGTCATGGCGCACCTGAACGGCCCGGCGGCCGACGCACCGATGCCCGACGATCTGGTCTTCGCCCGACACGAGCATCACATCGTCGCCTCGGCGCGCGTTTCGCTGGAGGCTGCTGCGGCCGAGGCATGGGGCCACGGCGTCATGCCGGTCATCCTATCGGATGCGATGGAAGGCGAGGCGCGCGACGTGGCGCTCGTCCATGCCGCGATCGCCCGTGAGGTGCTGGCGCGGGGCCGGCCATTTTCACGACCGGCGGTGCTGCTCTCCGGCGGCGAGACGACGGTGACATCGCGAGGAAGGGGCGGGCGGGGCGGCCGAAACGGTGAATTCGCGCTTGCCATGGCGCTTGCCATCGACGGCCACGCCATCGAAATTCTGGCGGCCGATACGGACGGCATCGACGGCTCCGAGGACAATGCCGGCGCTTTCGCCGACGGAACGACAGTGCGACGTCTGCGCGCCGCCGGAATCGATCCGAAAGAAATGTTGGATCGCAACGATAGCTATACGGCATTCTCCATCATCGGTGATCTCCATGAGACTGGACCAACCGGCACAAATGTGAATGATTTCCGCGCAGTCCTTATTCGGTGATCGCCCGTTAGGTTCAGGACTCGTTGATCAGAGCCAGAAGATAACGGTTGCCGCGAGAGCGATGGCGGAGAGGAAGACCATTGGGCATCTGTCGTAGCGGGTAGCGACACGCCGCCAGTCTTTGAGACGCCCGAACATGATCTCGATCCGGTTGCGCCGTTTGTACCGGCGTTTATCGTATTTGAGGGCGTGTCGCAAAGCTGGCGATAGGACGCGTTGAGCCGATAATCACCCAGCTTTCACGCTTTGTTAACCTTTTGAAGTCCGAAGAGGCGCCCGAGCAGATCGTTTTGATCGTTGACTGTCAATCGGCATCGAAACGGGGCTCTGACTCATTTTCGATGATGTTTGGGATTCTGCTGACATGGTTTTCGATGGAGAATCAGTGTCATGCGCTCCCAATTCCGTCTTTCCGATCTGATCCCAGCCGAGTTTGTGGTGGAAACAATTCGCGAGGATGCCACGGCAATCGCGATCTCTGCACGTGCTGCTTCGAGCTGTAGCTCATGTCCTCGATGCGGTACGGCGTCTCATCGTGTTCATAGCCGCTATCCTCGGGTGATCGCCGATCTACCGTGTTGCGGACGACGGATCGAATTGCATCTTACCGTTCGACGGTTCATTTGCAGCGCCGACAATTGCCGTCGAAAGATTTTCGGCGAACGGTTCGGCGATGACGTGGTCCGACCAATGGCCCGCAGGACAGCGCGTCTGGATACCTTGGTTCGTCATCTCGCTCTTGCCTTGGGTGGTCGCCCGGCGGCGCGATTTGCGGATCGCCTTGGCTTTCCAGTTAGCAATGATACGTTGCTGCGCACCGTTCGGCGATATGATCGCCCACCGCCAATACCACCGAGCGTCATCGGGATAGATGACTGGGCATGGCGTCGCAATCATCGATATGGCACGATCATTTGCGATCTTGAGCGGCGAAAAACGATCGCATTGTTACCTGATCGGGAGCCGGCAACCGCTAAAGCCTGGCTGGTCCAACAGCCCCAGATCGAAATCGTCGCACGAGACCGTGGAGGCGGATATGCGCAGGCTGCCGCACAGGCCCTGCCGCAGGCCGACCAGGTCGCAGACCGTTGGCATCTTATGGAGAACGCTAGCCACGCCTTTCTCGACGCCGTACGCAAATCTATGCGACAGGTCCGCATGGTCATTGGGACAGCAACCATCAACCCGAAGCTGCTCACTGCCGCGGAGCGCCTGCAATACGAGGGTTATCTGCGGCGTGAGGAAGCCAATGCCGTTATCCGCGGGTTCGTTGCCGACGGTGTGTCCATCAAGGAAATCGTGCGAAGAACCGGACACAGCCGAAAATTGGTCCGCAGTGTCGTCCGTGGTCAGCGCACCGATATATTCCGGGTCCGACAAAGCTCGCTCGAGCCGCATTTGCCATGGCTTGAAGCGCAGTGGGATGCCGGACTGCGAAACGGAGCTGAGCTATGGCGGCAACTTCGATTGGCTGGCTTCGGTGGCAGCCTACGGGTTGTCACTGAATGGGCTACTCGACGACGGCGTGCAGAAAAGGCCGAAAGCGGTCTCGGCTATGCGCCGGCTGCACGCACCATAGTTCGTCTGATGACCCTTGAAAGAAACAATCTGACCAAGGCTCAAACAATGACGGTCGCCGCCATCGAAGAAAGGTTGCCGGACCTTATCGAAGCCAGAGATGTCGTCGAGAGTTTCCACGAAATGCTACGTCACAAGTCCAGAGACAATCTGGGCGCTTGGATCGACCGG
>NZ_JAGGJW010000035.1 GCF_017873175.1 Neorhizobium petrolearium | reverse complement strand
GGCATGGGTTTTTCGCGTCGCTTTTTCAGCGTCGACGAGGGACAAATATGCTGCCTATTGCAGGACGCGGCGGCATTGAGACGACGGTTGATCAGACTCTGATGCGCGGGTTGAATACCGCAGGACCGTGGTTCGTCTCGGGCCTTCCTCTGTCTCACGTGGCGCGTGTTGCCGTTTCAGGCTCGCAGAATCACAACGCGGGTTGCCCTGACCGGCCGCCACGCCCAGCAATAAGCAGCGTGATGGAATTAAACTCTCCTTTGTACTTGGCGCCCCCTTCGTCAGGCTGCCTTTGTGGGGGGAATGGGAACTGTTGTCGCAATCGCCCAGACGAAAGCAGCGAGTTCGCGCGCGATGGCGACGGTGACGATGTTGGTGGGGCGCCCGCTGGCCTGCATGCGTCGGTATCGCTGACATAGCCGTACCTGCGCCTTCCAGGCGATCGCCCTGATCGCTTCCGGCAGCCCCTCCGTTCGCTTCAAGATTTCCTGGCCGACACGGGCCGGCAATCTGTAGGTCCATGCACCTTCGACCAGCATGCGTCTTGCCCGGGTGTTGCCCGCCTTGGTGATCGAGCCGCGCGACACGCTGGCGCCTGTGGAATGTTCCCTGGGGACCAATCCCAGCCAGGCCATGAACTGGCGTGGGTTGCTGAAGCGTCTGAAGTCGCCGATCTCCGATACCAGTGTCACCGCCGAGATCTGTGCGACACCGCGCAGGGCCTGGATCGCTTCGACGACAGGGTTCAGCGACCAATCCGGCAAGAGCGCCAGCATCTGCCAGGTCAGCCGTTCCCGCCGTTCCTCGATCTGTTCGATGGCACGAATGTATTCTTCCATAGCGATCTGCTGCGCACGGTGATCAAAGCGCTGTGTCGCCAGCCAGTTTCGATGAGCTCTTGTCCAATGAGAGCGGCCTTCGAAGACCCGGCCGTGCCGGAGCAAAAGCGACAAGAGATGCTGGCGTGCCCGTCGTAAATCCGAGACGGCCGCTTCCCGTGCCCGGCAAAGATCGCGCATGGCCTCATGCGTCTCGTCGGGAACCCAGATGGACGATAGTTCACCTGCTCGCAACAACGCGGCAAGCGCGACAGCATCACGCCGATCTGTCTTGATCTGAAGTCCCGGCCGGGTCGGAACCAGCGATGGCGCAACGACAAGGCAGTCATAACCCAGTGCTGAAAGCTGACGATACAATCCATAGCCCGTCGGGCCGGCCTCATAGCAAAAGCACAGGCGTCCGTGACGTCCGGCAAGCTTGTCGACAAATTTGCGCACTGCATCGGCACGGTTGGCGATTTCGCCGTAATAACGAACCTCGCCTTTGCGGCCTGCTTCCGCCAGACCGATCGCGATTTTTTCCTTACTCACATCCAAACCAACGTAAAGTGCGATATCATCGACCACGGCTCGTCTCCTATGTTTGAGGCTCTGGCTCTGCAGCTAACCCTCGTTCTGAACATAATGCGAGACGAGCCACCCTGCCGGCCAAGGACATGGGGTCTCACCCGCTCAAATTGCCCCAAAATGAGAGTACCGCGCGCGCCACGCTACCAGTACGCGAAAGATCACCGCCGCCGCTACAAACCTGAAATTCCAAAGGGATTTTGTACAAAGTCAAGCTGAGCGAGCGCGTGAAATCAGGCCTGGCCGCAGCAAAGGCACGCGGTAAGAAACTCGGCCGACAATCTGGACAACGTCCTAAATCCGATCGGCTCGCACCGAAGGTCATTGCGTTGAGCGCCGAAGGTCGCAGCTACCGATGGATCGCTCGCGATCTCGGCATCAGCAAGAATATCGTCGCGGAGATCGTCAAGCGCCGCAAGTCTTCTGAGGCTCCACAGGTGGAGACCGCATTATGACCAAGCCAGTAAGACTGCCTCGGCCCGATCCGTATCGCAAGGCGCGCTTCAGGGAAATTGCCCGGGAAATCGTTGCGAAAGACCGCTACAATCGAAAATACGGTCTGTCCGTCGATACGGCGGGCGCAATCGCCAATGCGCTTGAGAGGGCCTACCGGGAAGGCATCAACGGCGGCGAAAACAGGCCCGCTCCCATAATGGAATATCCAGACAACGGGCCAATGGATTGGGCGTTGATACCGCCACGTCCAAGAAACGCGTTCTGGAGCATCTGCCTGTTCACGCTTTCGCGCGGCGACAGGCCCGCCCGAGGCGGACGCCTTGTCCCTGCCATCACCGAACGCGGAACATCGGGATGGATGCTTGTCGTGCCCGGGCACACCTATGAAAAGCAATTCGGTGACAAGACGGTCGCACCGCTCGTACGTCTTGGCCTGCTTGAGGCTGATGACGATGATCCTGCACACCGGGTCGTCTCGAAACGTGGCGAGGAAACCTGGAGCCAATTCGTCCAGAGAGGCGGTCAGTTCCCGGAAGACCTGACCAATCTCTAGCCCTATTCAGAAAGCCATGCCATGTCACAAGAGAACCATCGGATCGCCGCCGCCATCGATCTGCGAATGCAACAACTGGAAAAGCAGGGCATTCAAGGGGCGGCGGTCGTCCATCATATGCTTGGTTATATGCAGGGTCTTCAGCAGATTTACGATACTGCCTCCGACAAGGTGCTGACGGACCTGTGTCAGCGCTATCCGGGCTTCTATCGCTATGCGGATATGATGGAGCGCATGTCCGAGAAGAATCAGCAAATGGTCGAGGCGGGAACGCACCCCTACCGCGATCTGCCTGAACTTCCCGAGAAGCTGAAGCGGAGCCTGGCTGCATTGATGGCCAGTGCGGCCGACCTTGAACGTGCCTTCCAGTCTGCCGTGGATTGCGGTGACTTCGCCCGTCACGTCGACCAACTCGACAGCCTGAAACGGCAATGGGGCGCGGATTTGCAGCGCCTGGTCGAGTTGTTTCGCTCTTCAGACGTTGCTCCCCAAAGCCAACTCATCGTGCAAAGCGCCCTCAAAGCCATGGCTGAGCGAATTAATCGGCTCGGGTGAGCAATTGGTGAGCAATCTGGTCCCTGAAGCCGCCGCTAACTGGCGGGCGATCTCACCGATCGGCACCTTGCGCTCCTTGAGATGATACAGGCGCCGGGATCAGAATGCGTAAGCTGCGAATAGCAGTATCCATCCGGCGTAGCTTTCGATTACCCACATCCACTGCAGACGAGGTTGCATCCGATGAATCGTCTGTGATTCTGTCTGTGACGCCGAATCACGGAGGCGTCGCAGATGAGCGAGAATATGGAAGGTGGCGAAGCGGGCTGGCTTGGCGATGAGATCATTTCATCAGGTCTGCCAGACAAACGCCTGGCGCGCCGGATGCACCGACTTCTTGACCAGATGACGTCAGCACCTGGTCACCCCATCCCGGCGGCGTGTGGCGACTGGGCTGCGACGAAAGCGGCCTACCGGTTCTTCGACAATCCACGGGTTACAGAGCACGGCGTGCTGGCTGGCCATCATCCGCACGACACCGTCACTCTTGGCACTCTACAGTCTCGTGACAGTGTGGGCTGGTGACGTTCTAAGCCAAACCACCTCCGCCCCACGCGGCCGCATGGTACAAGAAAACCGATCTCACATTTACGGATGCGATCGGTGCTGTGCGCCTCGTTTTCTGGAGCGATGATCTTTATCGACACTCCCCGTCAAACCCGCAAATGCATAAAATACCTCCCGGACGGCTTATCCGCATGGCGCAGGCGCTCTGCTTCGCCGCGTAATGTACAAAGTCAAGCTTAGCAGTCGCGAACGAGACCACTTGGTTGCAAGATAGAGACTGCCGGAGCGTCGCTTGCGTCAATCTTAAGCGTACACAAGGGTGGAGCTCTTCCGAAGACGTGCTACAATCAAGCGACTAAATCAGCCACGCTGGAAGGCGACTGCGCCGTAACGACCATGAAGCCGTCGAAGAATGCTGTCAGCTCCGAATAAGCATCAAGCGGAAGCACGTGAGCGACATATTGGTCGGGCCTGACGACCACCATGCAGCCCTGCTTCCTGTTGATACTGCGCATCTCAAAAATGTTCTCGCTGCCGCCTGAAGCGGGGCAGAACATCTTTTCGTAGTCACGCAGGCCCAGCCGGCCCTTGGCGGGCAAGAGCAGCTTGGGCATCGTCTCGATTGCGAGCTCGCGATGCGGCTGCTGGAAAACGACGCGGAGATCGATGAAAGAGTCGATATCGGCGTCTTCTGGCGCGAACTTCACCAACGGTGATTTCTTGGACGTCAGGAAATCGCAGAGCCCAGCAAGAAGGGACCCGGGCGCAGCATTGTCGCCTTCGTCGGCGAAGGCATAAACTCGCCAGCGACCGTCGGCTCGGGCAATGTGGCCGAGCTGCATCGGCTTAGCATCGGCCAAGCGAATAACAGGAGCCGAATGGAAGCGCATCCCAATCGGGAACCCTTCAGCGAGATGTTGATGCTTCGGCTCGCCTATCAGCGTAGATGGCTCGTATCGCGTTGCGGTGCCGGCGGTATAGCGTCCAAAGCGCACGAAATACTCTTGTACTTCCGCGGGATCAACGCCTTCCGGATACTCGATAGTTTTCAGCGGTGAACTCAGCATCTTTGCCCATTCGCGATCGAAACTGATTAGTTCTTTGGCAACTGATTGGCGTTCAGCCGAATAGCTGTGCAGTAATTGTGCCGGGACGCGACCTTCTAGTACTGCTGCCAGCTTCCAGCCGAGATTGAATGCGTCCTGCATAGAGACATTCATACCTTGCCCCGCCTTTGGGCTATGGGTATGGCAAGCGTCACCGACAATGAAGACGCGTGGCAAGCGCGTCGCCATCTCCTCATCGGGCACGTCGTCGAACTTGTCGCACAGCCGCTGGCCGATCTCGTAGACCGACCACCAAGCGACCTCTTTCACTTCAAAACTGTAGGGCTTCAGGATGCGTTGGGCCGCTCCTATCAAATGTTCCACCCCGATACTTCTGCTGGCGACACGCTCATTCGGCGCAAGCTTATCCAGCTCCACATAGACGCGGATCAAATAGCCGCCCTCGCGGGGAATGAGCAGGATGCTGCCTTCGCTCGCGGACTGAATGAGCGCCTTGAGGCGCACGTCCGGGAAGTCTGTGACGGCTAAAACGTCCATCACGCCCCAGGCTTGGTTGGCGGAATCGCCACGCAATTCGCGGCCCAGCGATCTACGCACGGCGCTGCGCGCGCCGTCGCAGCCGACCACGTAACGTGCCCTCACGATCTCCCGTTCGCCGTCCCCTCGATCGATCGTCACCGTCACCGGGTGTGTACCCGCCTGCTGCGCCGCATCGATAGAAACTTCGACCATCTGGCGGGAGTAATGCGGCTCAAGACGGCGAGGCGAACGACGCATGACGTCGAGATAGAAATCGTGCACGCGCGCCTGGTTGAGGATGACATGCGGCATTTCGGAAAGACCATCCTCGACGTCGAGTACTCGGCCGTGGCGAATGATCTTCTCGTGATCTGAATCGTCTGGTTTCCAAAACGAGGTTTCGTTGACCCAGTAGGCTTCTTTCAAGACTTTCTCGGCGAATCCGAATGCCTTAAACATCTCAAGCGTGCGGCAGGCGATGCCGTCGGCTTGGCCGAGTTCCAGCGGCCCTGGCTTCTGATCGATGATTGCGACATTGATGCTCGGAAATGCGGACAGCTGTGCCGCAAGAGTTAGACCGGCAGGACCACAACCGACGATCAGTACATCAACTTCCGACGGTAAGGCATCGCCAGAGATTGCGGTATCGACAATGGGATCAGACACGCCGGGATCGCCTGTTCTGAATCCATTTAGATGAAATTGCATGCCTTTTTCCTCCCTTAACTATTCGTGCCGAAGACGTTCTCCCTTTCGGAACCTGACGCGCCGGCTGATAATGGGAAGTAATCTGAATGTACGTATACGGTCAATAATGCGGGTGAAGAATAGTGTTAAACATCAACACGCGCATCGGACTGATGATGGGGCTGTTTGATGTGCCGGAGCTCATCAGGCCGCAGCTGCGCGACATCCAAGCACGATTGTCGCCGCTTCGGCGCGGGAGTAGCGCGTCGTGTACAGTCAGAGTCGATGAGAAGCTGTTTCAGTTATTTACCAAGTCAACTGTGTTGACAGGTCTGATTTGTTGCGCATACATATCAATACGGAGTGAGGAGATGGACTGTTTTTACCGTGCGCTGGGTTGAGGCAGTTGTTCCAACAGGAGAAATCTGAATGAATATTTTCTTGAAGCGATTAACCGTCGAGCGACCTAATGGGCGCCGAGGTGACATCATTATGCAGGTGGACGATGCGTGTCATCAGCTTCAGAAAGATCTCCCGTTCGGAGCGGCTTAACACCCCAACGATCCTGTTCTGGACACGGTCTACTGCCTCTTTGCAGTCGGCCAACAGTCTGGAGCCCTGATCCGTCAAGAAAACCAGACGTTGCCGACGGTCGGTTTGGCTGGGTCGGCGTTCGATCAGGCCGCGCTTTTCGAGTCGATCAAGGACGTTGCCAATTGTCGATCGGTCGAAGGCTATCATGTTCGAAATTCGCGTCGCATCTGTACCGGGGACGGCATCAATCGAGACGAGTGCGGCATACTGGACCGGCGTTAAGGCAAATTCCTCGCATTCATCCAGGAATATTGCCCATGATATTTGGTGGGCTCTGCGGATGAGGTGCGCGGGGCGGGCATAAAGATCTTCGAGGGACATTGCGGTTTCTTCAGCTCACTTTGCGGTTGGACCGTATTTATGCTGAATTTCAGCAAACCTCCAGTATCTAGGTTGAAATTGCGAAGCTTTGGGAGGGCTCCTTCGGGAGCAATGGAAGCATGAACCGTATGAAGGATAAAGTCGTCATTGTCAGCGGAGGAGCGCGTGGCGTCGGTGCGGCGGATGTGAGGCGGCTGAGCGAAGAGGGCGCGGCAGTCGCTATCGCCGACGTTCTCGAAGAGGAGGGCACAGCGTTAGCTCATGAACTTCAGGCCCAGCATGCGGATGTCCGGTACTTTTCCCTGGATGTCACGAACGAAGATGCCTGGCGCCAACTTGTTGCCGATGTGCTGGACTGGAAGGGGAGGATCACGACCCTTGTCAACAATGCCGGTATCGTCAACCGTACGGGCATCACCGGAACCAGCCTTGAGAATTGGCAGCGCGTGATGAGCGTCAACCTGAATGGCGCCTTTCTCGGAATGAAGACGGTCTGCCCAGCCATACGCGATGCCGGTGGCGGTGCGGTCGTTAATATGGCTTCGGTTGCTGCACACGTCGGGCATAACGATCCGGCCTATGCGGCTTCCAAAGCGGGCCTTCTCGGGCTGACGCGGACTGCGGCAGCGGAATATGTCGAATGGAATATCCGCGTTAACGCAATCTGCCCAGGCATTATCGTCACCGGCCTGAATGCTGGCGGCAGTCATCTTGAGCCTTGGCGGAGTGCTACCCCGCTCGGTCGGTTCGGGACAATGGAGGAGGCGGCAAATCTCGTGCTTTTTCTTGCAAGCGACGAGGCCGGCTACATCACAGGTGAGGATATCGCCATGGACGGCGGCTTTCTCGCTGCAGGTTCCGCACGGCGAATTTCGCTTGAGGCCGGTATTGATCTTACGGCGGGCGTTCAGACATGACATTGATTGCAGCAACAGACAGTCGTTCAACGTCTCAGGCGGATGCCGACATCATCGTCGTCGGCGGAGGCGGCTCCGGTCTGACGACCGCTATATTTGCGAAGAAGGCAGACGCCAGCGTCATTCTGCTGGAAAAGCATACGGAAGTACGCGGAAGCACTGGACTTTCAATAGGCTCAGTTACCGCCACCGGTACCAGGCTGCAGAAGAAGGCCGGCATCGTAGATGATCCGCAGGCGCATTTCGAGGACATGCCGAAGTTCGCCCCTGAACTGGCCAAGGATGACAACGAAGCCCTCCGGCGCATCTTGGTCGAGAACGTGAGCGAAAGCGTCGCATGGCTCGAGAGCCTTGGAGTGACTTTCTACGGCCCAATGCCGGAGCCGCCGCATCGCCAGCCGCGCATGCACAACATCCTGCCGAACTCCCGCGCCTATATCTATTTTCTAGAACGCGAAGCGCGACGCGTCGGCGTGACGATCCGAGTTAATTCGGAGGTCAAGGATCTGCTGGTCGAAGACGGGCGGGTGGTCGGCGTGCAATTGCGCAGTGGCATCTTGCGCGCAAGGAAGGCGGTCGTTCTAGCTTCAGGCGACTATTCGTCGAGCCCTGAATGGAAGGAGCGTTTCAATCCTCCGGTGCGCGACATCGATGGCGTCAACACGACGAACACCGGCGACGGACAGCGGATGGGCGAAGCACTGGGGGCGAAGATCAAATATGGCCACGTCGTCTATGGGCCAAATCTGCGCTTCATGCCGCCGCCGAAGCCGAACTTACTCCAGAAGTTGCCGCCCTGGCCATGGTTCACACGGCTGATGCGCTGGTCGCTGAACACGATGCCCTCGTGGATCCTGCGTCCCTTCATCCTGTCCTTCGTGACCACCTATCTGTCGCCGGAGCCCACGATGTTCCGGGAGGGGGCGATCCTGGTCAATCGGGACGGCGAGCGTTTTGCCGACGAACTTGCCAAGCCGAACTTCGCATTCGGTCAGCAGCCGCAAAAACAGGCCTTCATCGTTTTCGATGACGAGGTAGCGAAGAAGTTCAATGCCTGGCCCTATTTCATCTCGACTGCGCCGGGCGTCGCCTATGCCTATCTGTCGGACTACAAGCGGACGCGCCCCGATCTTTATTCCAGCGCGCCGACGCTCGGTGAACTGGCCCGAAAGATCGGCGTGCCAAGCGGTACGCTGGAAGCCGAAGTGGCAAAGCATGCTGCGGAAGCCGGCATCGAAGGTCGCCCGCGGGTCTCGAAAGGCCCCTTCCACGCCCTCGGCCCCGTCAAGAGCTGGATCATCCTCACCGATGGCGGCCTCACGGTGAACACCAACCACCAGGTCATCCGGGGCGACGGCACCGTCGTGCCCGGCCTGTATGCTGTCGGCTCGGCCGGGCAGGGTGGCCTTCTGCTGGAGGGGCATGGCCATCATCTGGCGTGGGCCTTCACTTCGGGACGGCTTGCGGCGCGCCACGCTGCCTCCGCCTGAGCTCATCGAACCATTTTGAACGTAGTCGCAGAGGTTGAAGATGTCCGATCCTAAACAGCCACCGTCCTATCCGGCCATTCGGCTTCTTGCCGAAAAGGGTGATCTCCTGGCCATCGTCATCGCGCTGGCGCCGCTCTGCTTCGGCATTTGGGCTATCGCGGCTGGCTATGGCTGGCTCTGGATGGTTGTCGCGCTCTTGGCCGCGGCCGTGCTCTGGCTGATCCTGCGGAGCTACGTAGAGGTGCTCCGCGTCCTGTCCGACACGCTGATGCCGCGCTGAGGTCCATCATGAAGGAAACAGCTCGCTCCCAAGATGTTCTAATCGTCGGCGGCGGCCTCGCCGGGATGAGCTCCGCCATCCGTGCAGCCGAACTCGGTCTGAGCGTGCGCGTCATCGAGCAGGGGACTGGCGAGCATTACCTCTGCAACAGCCGCTACACGGGCGGACTCTTTCACATCGGTATGGAGGACATGCGTTCCGAACCGGCCGAACTCATTGCCCGGCTCAAGCGAGTGACAGGTGGCGAGACGCGGGTTTCATTGGCTACAATGTTAGCCCGCAATGCCGCTCGGGCGATCGCGTGGCTGCGCACACAGGGCGTCGGCCTCATCCGTGTCGGCCCGGATGGGCTGAGGCAGAACTCACTGGCGCCGCCCGGTGTCCGCAATACCGGCCTGAACTGGCACTGGCGCGCGGGCGACGTGATGCTCCGCACCCTCAACAAGCGGCTGGCGGAACTCGGCGGTCGTTTCGATCAAGGCGTGATTGCTCGCAAGATCGTCGCCAAGAATGGCCGAGTCAGCGGCCTTTTGGTTTCCCGCAACGGACGAGAAGAACGCCTCGACGCGCCGGTCGTGATCCTGTGCGACGGCGGTTTTCAGGCAAAACGTGAGCTGATCGGACGGTATATCTCTCCCGCGCCGGACCGCCTCCTGATGCGCAACGCCGAAACCGGACGCGGCAATGGGCTCGAGATGGCCGAAGCCGTGGGCGCAAAGCTTATCGGCATGGAGAGCTTCTACGGACATATCCAGTACCGTGAGGCGATGACGGACGGACGCTTCTGGCCTTATCCCGTCATGGACTCGCTCTGCGTTTCCGGCCTGCTCGTCGACCGCGCCGGAAATCGCTTCTGCGACGAGAGCATCGGCGGCGTTCACGCCGCGAACTGCATGGCGCGGCTCGATGATCCGCTTGGGTGCCACGTGATCTTCGACGAAGCCATCTGGCAGGGGCCCGGCCGCGACTGGCTGTTGCCTGCGAACCCTTATCTGGAGCGGGCAGGAGGACGACTCATCTCCGAGAACAGCCTCGATCAGCTGGCATTCCGCATCGGCCTCGATCCCAAAGCCCTTGCACGATCGGTGGCGGCCTGGAATGCGGCGATCGACGGGCAGGGAGCATTCGAACCGGACAGGAGCAATGCGGCATATAAGGCGCACCCGATACGGACTAGCCCGTTCCACGCGGTGCCGCTCTGTGCCGGGGTAACCTACACGATGGGAGGCATCCTGACCGATGCGGCGGCTCAGGTGCTGGACGCCGAAGAGCGTCCGATCCCAGGCCTGCTCGCAGCCGGCGCATGCACCGGTGGGCTCGAAGGCTTCAGCCGTGACGGCTACTCGGGCGGGCTGTCCAAGTCCGCAACATTCGGAATGATCGCCGGCGAGACCGCTGCCACGCTGGCGCGCGCCGCTCTGCGGGAGGCAGTATGACCCTGAACGAATCGTCCAAAAATCTGACGTCAGCCGAGCCTGTACGGACGGTCGATCTGCTCGTGATAGGCGCTGGCCCAGCCGGCATGGCCGCCGCCATCTTCGCGAAGCTGAGAGGACTGGATGTCGTCATTATCGAAAAGTCTGAAATGATCGGTGGAACGGCCTCTACGTCCGCCGGCACACTATGGATACCGGAAAATAGCCAAGGTAAACAGATCGGCGACAAGGACAGCATCACGCAGGCAGCCGCCTACCTAGACAGCCTGATTGCCGCGCATACGCACCGCACTGACCGGCAGCGCGACGTCTATTTCAGCACCGGCGTCGAGGCGATCGATGTGCTTCAGTCCATGACTGAGGTGAAATTTCTTCCGTGCGGCGAGCACCCTGATTACCACGCCAAGGCCGGCGCGGCCGTGCGTGGCCGTGCGATCGTTCCGGCTCCGTTCGACGCTCGGATGCTCGGCCGGGATTTCGAACGTGTGCGACCGCCGATCGACGAGTTCATGATCTTCGGTGGCATGATGGTCGGCAAGATGGATATCCCCCGGCTGCTGGGCCGCTTCCAGTCGCTGGGCAACTTCATTTATTCCGCCAGACTGTTTTTACGTTACCTGACGGATCGGTTGCGCTTTTCACGCGGCACGCGGCTTGTGATGGGCAATGCTCTGGTGGCGCGGATGTATCATTCGCTGCTGAAGCTCGGCGTGCGTCCCGAATTCGGAACGTGCCTCGGCGAACTTCTCGTCGAAAATGGTCGGGTGACTGGAGCGACCGTCGCGGGACCGTCGGGGACCGCCAGGATTTCCGCACGCAAGGGCGTCATCCTCGCGACCGGCGGCTTTGCGCATAATGCGGGCTATCGTGAACGGCTGATGCCGCAGCCGACGCCGAAATTCTCGCTGGCGAGCACCGCCAATCAGGGCGAGGGCATAGCGGCGGCGGAGGCGCTCGGAGCGCGGATCAGCGAAACCGAAAACGGCAGCGGCGGCTTCTGGACCCCTGTGTCCGTGACCCGCCGCAAGGATGGGACGCAGGGCCTCTTCCCGCATTTGTCTCTGGACCGGGCCAAGCCCGGCCTGATTGCCGTCAACCGCGCGGGGCGGCGCTTCTGCAACGAGGCGGATTCCTATCACGATTTCGTAGAAGCCATGTACCGTTCGAACGATCCCGACAGCGCGATTCCGACCTGGCTGATCTGCGACGGGACCTTCATCCGCAAGTACGGTCTCGGGCACATCTATCCCGGCACGACTGACCTCGCCCCCTTCCTCACCAGCGGCTACCTCGTCCACGGGGAGACCCCGGAGGCGCTGGCAAAGAAACTGGGGATTGACGCCGCCGGATTGGAGGCAACGCTTTCCCGCTACAACGAGCAGGCGGCGCGCGGCGTGGACGAGGATTTCCACAAAGGCCACTCCGCGCTCAACCGCTTCAACGGCGATCCCCAGGTCAAGCCCAATCCCTGCCTGGCACCGGTCGGCACCAAGAATGTCTATGCCATGGCGGTCTGGCCGGCGGAAATCGCCTGCAGCGCCGGCATATCGACCGATGAAGACGCGCGTGTCGTCGATGGCGACGAGAACCCCATCCCGGGGCTTTACGCCTGCGGAAACGACATGGCGTCCGTGATGGGGGATTCCTATCCCGGGCCCGGAACGACGCTTGGACCCGCTGTGGTTTTTGCTTATCGCGCCGTCAATGCGGCCGCGAGGGAGCGGTACGACTAGCAGACCGCGGCATTGAGACATGCCGCGGTACGAGGAATGATGGTCCTGGCCGCCGATGTCGGCAAGGGCGCAATGTCGGAGGAGCGACAGATGCATAACAACAAGAACACCGTGCGGTGCGCGGTGGCTTGTCGAAAGGGAGGGCGGTAATCATGCTGATCCAGATTTTGAACGGTCTGGTCTATGCAGGCCTTCTCTACATCGTTTCCGTCGGTTTGGTCCTGATCTTCGGGCTGCGACGCGTGGTCAACTTCGCCCATGGCGGCTTCTACATGGTCGGCGCCTATGCCGGCTATACCGCCGCCATGGTCTTCGGCTTCTGGGGAGGATTGATCGTCGCAGTTCTCGTTCTTGGTTTGATTGGCATCCTTCTCGATTATGTCGTCTTCAGGCCGTTGCAGAACGCCGACCACATGGTGACCGTCCTCGTGACCTTCGGCATCCTGCTCGTTTTCGAGGATGTGGTCCAAATGATCTGGGGCGCCGATACGCTGTCTGTCCTGGCGCCCTATCCCTTCGACGGCACAGTGCAGCTTGGCGACATATTGTTTCCGGTCTATCGTCTCCTGGTAATTGCCGTTGCGATCGCCGTTGCGCTGGGCCTGACCCTATGGCTCCGCTTCAGCCGCGCCGGTCTGTACGTTCGCGCTTCCAGCGTCGACGCGCTAACCACCGGCATGCAGGGCGTTGACACGGAGAAGCTCAGCCTTTCCGTCGTCGGCCTTGGTACAGCCCTTGCCGGCCTGTCCGGCGTCATAGCCTCACCGCTTCTTGCACTGTCGCCGTCGATGGGGAGCTCGATTCTCATCGAAAGCTTCATCGTCGTGGTCACGGGGGGTCTCGGATCGTTCGCCGGCGCCTTTATCGCCGCACTGTTGATCGGGCAGGTGCACAATCTCGGCATCGTCTACGTGCCGAACGTCGCGTCGATGCTTCCGCTTCTGCTGATGGTTGTGGTGCTGATCCTGAAGCCGACAGGGTTTGCGAGGTCCTACTCATGAGCAATTTATCCATGGCGGCTGCCGCTCCCAAAGTTAGAACCTCTACTACGCCACCCGTACTCGTCGTCGTCGGCATCGCCGTTGCGCTCGTCGGCTTCGTCCTGCCGTGGCTCGGACTGCCGCGAAATATATTGTCGCTTCTGACGTCGGCTTCGATGACCGCCATCCTGGCAACGGGTGTCGGTTTCTTGGTCCGGCAGGCAGGCTTCAGCAGCTTCGGCCACGCCGCTTTCTACGGCGGCGCGGCTTATCTGCTGGTGCTGATGAGCGTCTATACAGGCCTTTCAGGCGAAGCGGTTGTGCTGCTTGCGCCGGTGATCGCCACGCTGGCGGCCTTTGCCCTGTCCTTCATCCTCCTGCGGACACAGGGGGTCGCCTTCTCGATGCTGAGCCTCGCAATCGCCCAGGCTCTGTTCGAACTGATGATGCGCTGGCGCGACCTCGCCAACGGCGAAGACGGCTTGCGCATGCGTCTTCCGCGCGAGATCTTCGGCTTGAAGCTCAGCTTCTTCCAGAAGGCCGACACCATGTTCCTGGTGAGCTGGTCCGCCCTGATCATCATCATCGTCGGGCTGGTGCTGCTCAGCCGTTCGCATTTCGGAACCTTGACGCTTGCTATCAAGAACAACGAGGAGCGCGCGCGCTTCATCGGTTTCCGGACGCTGATGCCGCGTGCTGCGATCATCGCGCTTTCGGGCCTCATTGCCTCCATCGGCGGCACCCTGTTTGCGCTCTACAACGGTTATATTACACCCGGCCTCCTACACTGGAGTCTGTCTGGTGAGGCGCTGATCATCGCCATCATCGGCGGCACGCGGTCGGTCTGGGGACCCGCCCTCGGAGCCTTCCTGTTCGTGATCCTGCGTGACTTCGCGGGCAACTACACGACCCACTGGCAATCCATCGTCGGTTTGGTGCTAATCGCTGTCGTCATTCTACTGCCTTCCGGCGCAAGTGGCGCCGTCTCCTCGCTCGTCAACCGTATTCGTGGAGGACGCGATGTCTGACACCTACATGCTAGAGGCCACCGGCCTGACTCGGCGCTATGGCGGTTTCGCCGCACTCAATAACGTCAGCTTTAAGCTGAGACAGGGTGAAATTCGCGGCCTGATCGGCTCGAACGGCGCCGGAAAATCGACTTGCATGGACGTGCTCACCGGAAGGGGCCGCAATCAGCAGGGCACTGTCTGCCTGAACGGCCAGGACATTTCGCGACTGTCGGAGCGCGAACGCCGTGCGGTTGGACTCTCGCGATCCTTCCAGAAGACCAACATCTTCCCCGAGCTGGGAATCCGTCAGCAGGTCCAACTCGCGGCACGAAAAGCGGAATTCGACAATACGGAAGAAGTTCTAGCCGAACTATCGCTAACGGCGATTGCCGACAGAACCGCATCGGACGTCTCCTATGGAGACCAGCGCCGCGTGGACCTGGCACTCGCCTTGGTCGGCAAGCCGAAACTACTGTTGCTTGATGAACCCGCAGCAGGCCTGACAATCGAGGAGTCGCTCGCCATGGCGCGGCACCTGCGCAATCTGGCCGAGCGTTGGAAGCTCACCATCCTCCTCGTAGAACACGACATGGAAGTGATTTTCGCGATCTGCGATCGGCTGACGGTCCTGCATCTGGGCGAAGTGTTGACGGAAGGCCTGCCTGACGAGGTGCGCGCCAATCCTGAAGTCATTCGTGCGTATTTGGGGAGCACTTTCGCATGAGCCTGCTCGAACTGCAAAACGTTCACGCGGCCTATGGGTCGGCACGAGTCCTGCACGGCGTTTCGCTGAAGGTGGAAAAAGGCGAACGAGTCGCCTTGATCGGTCGAAACGGCGTTGGCAAGACGACCGTGGTCAACACCTGCATCGGCGCTGCGCGGCTGACGTCGGGCAAGGTTTCGTTCATGACGCGCGTCCAAAAGCCCATTCGTGCCTTCCGGGCCGCCCGCAGCGGTATTTCGATCGTACCGCAAGGCCGCCGCATCGTGCCCGGCCTGACAGTTCGCGAAAACCTGCTTCTCGGCTCAGCGCCCGATCGCAAGGGGCCTTGGAACCTGGAAGCCGTTTTCGCCATGTACCCGATCCTGCGCGAGCGCGCTGACGGGCTGGGAACTGCCATGAGCGGTGGACAGCAGCAGATGTTGGCCATCGGTCGGGCGCTTATGGCCAATCCCGACCTTCTGATCCTCGACGAGCCTAGCGAAGGTCTGGCGCCCGTGGTTGTTGACGAACTCGGTGCGTCTCTCGTCCGTCTGGCGGAACAAGGCACCGCGATCCTATTGATCGAGCAGAATTTTGGCCTGATTCGCTCCGTCGGTGATCGATACTACGTCATGGCCAAGGGATCCGTTGTCGAGGACGGGCGGCTCTCGGCGTTGACGGCTGAGGAGCTGAAGAGACACGTTTCTGTGTAACCCGGCCGGAGCCGGAAAGTGGAGGAGAGAATTATGAGAACTACCAAACTATATGCCGGAGTGGCCGCTGCAGCGTTCCTGATTGCCGCCGGGGCTTCATCCGCAGCCGACGCTACGATCAAAATCGGCGTCGCGACGGCCTTGACGGGCGCCTACGGCGATCTTGGGCAACAGGTCAAGAGGGCGGTAGATTTTGCGGTCGAAGAAGTGAATGCGAAGGGAGGCATCGACGGAAGGAAGGTCGAGACGCAGTATCAGGACACCCAAGCGAAGGCCGATATCGCTCGGCAACAGGCCGAGAAGCTGGTCAATGACGGTTTTACTATTTTGACGGGCTCCATCGCTTCGGGCGAGGCGCTCGGCATTGCGCCGATGTTGGAGCGCTGGGATGCCGTCATGATGGGCACCGTTCCGAAGGCGGATGCTCTGACCGGCGCCGAGTGCAGTCCGCGTTTCTTCCGGGCCAATATCCCCGACTATGCCGATGCCGCGACGGTCGGTACTTGGCTCAAGGAGCAGAGCGAGAAGAAATGGGCCATCATGGGCTCGGATACCGCCTGGGGCAGAAATTCCGGCGCAAGCTTCACCAAGACCGCGAGCGGTCTTACCCGCGATATCGTCGCAGAAGGCTATGCGGGTCTCGGAACGAATGACTTCGCTCCCTACATCCAGAAGATCCTCGATTCGGGAGCGGAAGGCGTTTGGGTCGCGCTGGCCGGTCGCGATGCGATCAACTTCGCGCAACAGGCAAAGCAGTTCGGCCTAATCGACAAACTCAAGGTCGCGGGCGTCAGCTTCGTCACCGACAATACAGTGAAGACGCTGGGTGACGTCTCTAAGGGCATCTACGGCATCATTAACTACTCGTCGACTCTGGACACTCCTGCAAACAAGGCCTTTGTTGACGCTTGGGCCAAGAAATATCCAGGTACTTTGCCGGCGAACTTCGAAGGCGAGACCTATCTCGGAATGCAGGTCCTGTTCGCGGGCATCGACAAGGCCGACAGCACTTCCCCGGAAGACATAGCGGAAGCACTCGAAGGCATCGAAACCGACACCATCATCGGCAAGATTTCGGTGCGGCAGGCCGACCACCAGTTCGTCCGCGGTAACTTCTTCGGGCGCATCGAGGATCAGGATGGCACGCTGCGTCCGGTGGTGGCGACGTCGGTTGCCGCCGACGTCGCAATGCCTGCCGCAGACGACGCCTGCAAGCTCTAACGAGCCAAGGTCGCCCGCGTTCATCGGGCGGCCGCTTTCACAAAGGTAGATCATGATAAAGTTCGACTTCAAGAACCGCACCGCCGTCGTCACGGGTGGTGCCCGTGGCATTGGCCGGGGAGTCGCGGACCGCCTTCTCGCCTCCGGCGCCCGCGTTGTGATATGGGATCTGCTGAGCCCGGAGCCGTCGCAGGGGCTATTCGCGTCTGCTCCAGGCGATTTCGCGTACGTAAAGGTCGATGTGACGTCCGAATCTGCGGTGGCCGCTGCAGCCGAGCAGGCTCTCGAGGTGACCAGTTCCGTAGACATCCTGATCAACGCGGCAGGCGTGACTGGGCCGACCAAACCGATGGAGGAGTTTACCCTTCAGGAGTGGAAGCGCATCATCGATATTAACCTGGACAGTATCTTCCTTAGCAGCCGTGCGGTTATTCCCGCAATGAAGGCTAGGAACTATGGGCGAATTGTTTCGATCGCATCCGTCGCCGGCAAGCAAGGAAACCCGTATATGGCCGCTTATTCGGCATCGAAAGGTGCCGTGCTGTCCCTCACGAAAGCGCTTGCGCTGGAGTTGGCGGGTACCGGCGTTCTTGTTAATTGCATCACGCCGGGATTGGTGCAAACGGATCTTCTGAAGGAGATGAGCGAGGAGGCCATTGCCCTTTCCGCCTCTAAAATTCCCCTCAATCGGCTGGGGAAAATTGAGGAAGTGGCGGCGCAGATCCTCTGGATCGCGTCCGAGGAGTGCAGCTTCGTGACTGGCGCTGCATTCGACGCGTCGGGAGGGCGGTCCAGCTACTAGTGTGACGTCCCAGAGATTATGACTCGTTGAGCAAAGGTATTGGATAAGACTTTGCCATCTTTTTGCGGGCTTGGTCTGTCGAGAACATCCATCGGATTTGAGCGCCACTTTCGGTTCGACGCCGCTCCCAGGCGTCAACCTCGGATTTGAGCAAGTCGC
>NZ_JAGGJW010000034.1 GCF_017873175.1 Neorhizobium petrolearium | reverse complement strand
TTCCCCAAGGTCGCGACGGGCGGCCGCGTCAAGGATCATACAACGCGCCGCATAGGTGTCGGCCTCACTGTCGGCCAGCATCGCCTGAACGAGCTCGGTGACAAAGCGGCTGACCGTCTCCAGGAGCACGTTGAATGTATCTGTGTTAGGGCCATCGAAAGCCCTCCTTCCATTTGAAATTCCACCTAGCGCGCGACCAGATCACGACTGATGACTTGTCTCTGAATCTGGTTGGTACCTTCCCAGATCTGGGTAACTTTGGCTTCGCGCATCAGCCGTTCGACGCGGTTGCCTCGAACGTAGCCGTGCCCCCCGAAGACCTGAACGGCGTCCGTCGTCATCCGCATGGCCAGGTCCGACGCCTTCACCTTTATGGTCGAGGCTTCGACGCTGATGTCTTCGACGCCTTCGTCGACAAGGCGGCCGACATGATCCAGCAGAACCCGCGTTGCGAGGAGCTCGATGGCGAGATCGGCAAGCATGAAGGCGATCGCCTGGTGTCCGATGATCTTTCTACCGCCCTGCTGGCGCTCGTTCGCGTAGGCGACCGCATCATTGAATGCAGCAGAGGCGATGCCTAACGCCTGAGCGCCGACGCTCGGACGGGACTTGTTGAGGACGTTTAGCATGATCTTCATGCCGTCACCGGGATTGCCAAGAAGGTTGGCGCGCGGGATGCGGCAATCGTTGAAGGCTAGCTCGGCCGTGGACGAGGCGTTCGTGCCCATTTTAGATTCGAGGCGCACGATGTCGAAGCCGGGCGTGCCTTTTTCCACGATGACGGCAGAGACCCCCTTGGAGGAATCCTCCAGTTCGCTCCACTTCCCGAACAGAAGGAGCACATCGGCGACGTCGCCGGTCGTGATGAAGATTTTACCCCCATTAATGACGATCTCGTCGCCATCCGGCTGGAATCTGGTGCGGATGTTCGAACCGTCGGAGCCCGCATGCGGCTCGGTAATCGCCATGGCGCCGAGCCCGCCTCCGGCAATGACCGGCAACAAGCGCTGCTTCTGCTCTTCTGTCCCGAACTGGAGAATGGGTTTGACCACCGCGCCGGTGGTTCCGAAGATGATGCCGGTCGATGCGCAAGCCTCGGAGATGAGGCGGACAATTTCAAGGAAGCAGCGGTAGCTGACCGGTGAACCACCATATTCTTCGGGTACAAAAATACCGTTCAGCCCAATATCCTTGAAGAGGCCGAAATTTTCCCACGGAAATTCCTTGCGCTCGTCGAACCTGTCAGCATTCGGTGCGATCACCTCCGCCGCTAGCCGGGACACCTGCTCGATAATCATGGCTTCTTCGTCGGACCATGAACGCGACTGCTCAAAATGCGCAAACAACTTCATAACGTAGAGATCCATCTCAATTTCGGATGCGGGCTTACTGCCCGCGCATCCCGCGCAGGCAGTGTTTCAGACGCGGGCTCTTAGCGAAGGAGCGCGCACTCACTCTCGGAAACAGGCCGGAAGGCCTGATCGGCCGGAATGGTGGCGAGCTTATTGTAGAGGTCCCAGGGGGTCTTCGAATCCTCGGGCTTCTTGACCTCGAACAGATACATGTCGTGCAGCTTGCGCCCATCCTTTCGGACAGTGCCCTTGCCGAAAGCTTCATCCTCGGTCGGCAGCTCTTCCATTTTCGCCACCACAGCCCTGCCGTCGGTCTTCGATCCTACGGCTGCCAGCGCCTTCAGATAGTGAAGTGTGGCTGAGTAGGCGCCGGCATGGACCTGGCCGGGCATCTTCCCGCCAGCCCGCTCCGCAAATCTTGTTGAAAACGCGCGGGTGCCGTCGTTCAGATCCCAGTAGAAGGCCTCGGTGACGACGAGGCCCTGCGCCGTTTGGATGCCGAGACTGTGAACATCGGTGATGAATACCAGAAGACCGGCAAGCTTGATCCCGCTGGCAGTCAATCCGAACTCGGCGGCTTGCTTCACAGCATTGATCGTATCCGCGCCGGCATTGGCCAACCCCACAACGTTGGCCCCGGACGACTGTGCTTGCAGCAAGTAGGATGAGAAGTCCGGGGTGTTGATCGGGTGCCGGACGCTTCCCAACACCTTGCCGCCCGCGGCCTCGACGAAGCGTGACGTGTCGCGCTCCATTGCGTGACCGAAAGCGTAGTCGGCTGTCACGAAGAACCACTTGTCGCCGCCCGAGCGTGCGAGAGCGTCGCCCGTGCCCTTGCTCAGGGCATAGGTGTCGTAGGTCCACTGAACGGTGTTGGCCGAGCAAGACTTGTTGGTGATGTCCGAGCTTGCCGGGCCGGATGCGAGAAAGACCTTGTCGCTGTCCGCAGCCAATTTGCTGACCGCCAGCGCAACTGCAGAACTCGCGACGTCGACGACGGCATCGACGCCGTCCTGGTCGAACCATTTGCGAACGACGGCTGACCCGACGTCGGGCTTGTTCTGATGGTCCGCCGAGATCACTTCAATTTTGAAATCAGGATGCGACTTCTGAAACTCCTCCGCAGCCATCTGCGTTGCGATGACCGAGCCCTTCCCAGACAAATCCGCGTATGGGCCGCTGAGATCTGTCAAGACCCCAAGCTTGACAGCGGTTTCAGCCCAGGCCGGGTCGTGAAGCGACACGAGCGCACAGGCAAGCAACAGACCTTTCAATTTCATTTCCATCTCCTCCCAAAGAAAACGGCCACGGGGACCGCCGTGAACAAGGTAGCGAAACGGCCTAATCAATGTCAATATGTTGATCTATTTTTTTGACCGCACAGAATTTCCATTGTGCACCGCACAAGTAGAAAAGCAGAGAATGCTCTACTGATATGGCTATTTTAGAGCAAACTAAACGTCCATCGGTATCGGTGGCCAGTGAGATCTGCGGTTATATGCGCAACGATATTGACATAGTTTTCGCCCCGATCTAGGTCTTATGGCACGATGGTCTCCCGGCAGGAGGGAGGCGTTGGTGTTGGGAGGAGCAGTTTCGATGAGGGACGGATATTCCGCTCTGCTTAAGCCTATCCGCGTGGGCAACGTGACATTGGGCAATCGCGTCGTAATGGGATCGATGCACACAGGTCTCGAATGCCATCCGGAGCGATTTGAGGAGCTTGGCCGGTTCTACGCCGAGCGCGCAAAAGGAGGTGTCGGGTTGATCGTCACCGGCGGATTTGCGCCTTCATTCGCCGGGCGCATGAAGGACGAGCCGGGGACCTTCGAGTTTTCCGATCAGGTTGAGGATCACCGAAAGATTACAAACGCGGTCCACGCTGCCGGCGGCCGCATTCTGCTGCAAATCCTGCACGCTGGACGCTATGGATATCATCCGGCGATTGTCGCACCTTCAGCGATCAAGTCCCCCATCAATCGCGACGCTCCCCGCGAGTTGTCACCTTTTGAGATCGAGGAAACGATCGCCGCCTACGCCAATACAGCCCAGCTTGCCTCCGGGGCTGGTTACGACGGCGTCGAGGTGATGGGCTCGGAAGGCTATCTGATTAGCCAGTTTCTGGCCGTCCGCACCAACAAACGGGAGGATTCGTGGGGCGGTTCACTTGAAAACCGCGCCCGATTTCCGCTCTCCGTAATTCGGGCTGTTCGTGCTGCGATAGGCAACGGACCGATCCTTTCCTATCGCATCTCTGCACTTGAACTGATCGAAGGTGGGCTGAACGACGAGGAAACGGTCTGGCTCGCGCAGCAGGTCGAAAAAGCCGGCGCCGACTGTCTGTCGACGGGTGTCGGGTGGCATGAATCGACGGTGCCGACGATCGCGGGCACAGTCCCGCACGCCGCCTTCGCCGAGGCAACTCGCCGCATCAAGGCCGCCGTCAGTATTCCCGTTACCGCGAGCAATCGGATCAATCTTCCAGAGGATGCGGAACGGCTCGTGGACGATGGTTCTGCGGACCTCATTTCGATGGCCCGTCCGTTCCTGGCGGACCCTGCCTTTGTCAAGAAGGTGGAAAGCGGGCGGCCGGATCTGATCAATATCTGCATCGCCTGCAACCAGGCCTGTCTCGATCACTATTTCACCGATCAGGTCATCAGTTGCCTGGTCAATCCAAGAGCTGCGCGCGAGGGTGAATTTTCCGATCTGCCGGCAGAGCGATCCAAAAGGATCGCGGTCGTTGGGGGCGGTGTGGCTGGCATTTCTGCGGCGCTGGAGGCCGGCAACCGTGGCCACGACGTTACGCTCTACGAGGCTGGACCGGAAATCGGTGGACAGTTCACGCTGGCTGCGCGCGTGCCGGGCAAGGAAGACTACGGTCGGGCGATCGAGAGCTTCAAGAGGCAGCTCGATGAAGCCGGTGTCCATGTCCACACTGGCCAGCGCATCAGCAGCGAAGCGCTTTGCCGTGAGAATTTCGACGACGTGATCGTCTCGACCGGCGTCGCACCCCGTTTGCTGGACATTCCGGGTGCCGACGATCCCCGGGTTGTCGGATATACCAGCATTCTCGACGGTTCGGTCAAGACCGGACAGCGTGTCGTCGTCATTGGTGCTGGCGGTATCGGCCATGACGTGGCGCTCTTCGTTGCGCTTGGCGACGGCCACGAACCCCAATCTGTTGCCGATTTCGAGGATCGCTGGGGCGTGAAGGGCAGTCCCCATCCGCATCCGGCTCAGCGCACGGTTACCATGGTCAAACGCTCTCCCGGTCACTTCGGGCGCACACTCGGCAAGAGCACCGGCTGGATACTCAGGAAGGAATTGAAAGACCTTGGAGTTCGTCAGATCGGCGAGGCCAGATATCTGAAGATCGATGCCGAGGGATTGCACATCCAGGTTCAGGACGAGGTCAAGATCATCCCGGCCGACACCATAGTCGTGTGTGCGGGGCAGGAATCGGTCCGTGGTCTGGCAGACGAACTGGAGGCTCGTGGGCAGTCGGTGCATGTCATTGGCGGTGCGAAACGCGCCGGCGAACTCGATGCGAAACGCGCGATGTTCGAGGGAACTCTTGTGGGAAATCGGGTCTGAGTGACTGACTGAAGGAAGGCTTGCAACCGTTGGATGCGGGCTCTGAAGGCGAGCCCCGACAAGCAATATGTGTTGTTTTTTAGGAGGAAGAACGTGACATTGAATCTGGATGAACCTTTTCTGCAGCGAAGGCCCGCCAACTACCGCCCTTTGACACCGCTGAACTTCCTGTTGCGCGCCGCCGATGTGTTTCCGGATCGGGTGGCGATCGTCCACGGGGAGGAACATTACACGTGGCGGCAATACGCCAAACGCTGCAAGCAGCTCGCGTCCGCGCTGATGCGGACGGGAATCCGCAAGGGTGACGCAGTCGCGATCCTCTCCCCCAATACGCCGGCGATGCTGGAGGCACATTTCGGCGTGCCTATGTCGGGCGGCCTTCTCAACACGCTGAACATCCGTCTGGACGCGGCGGCCATCGCCTTAATCCTCGAACACTGTGAAGCCAAGGTATTCCTGGTCGACAAGCAGTTCAGCGATATCGCAGAAGAGGCGCTTGCCCTCATGAAAAGCAAACCGGTTGTCGTCGACATCGAGGATTCGCTCGCGGAGGGCGGCAAGCGGATCGGCTACTACACCTACGAAGAATTCCTTGAGCGCGGGCACGCGGACGAACCGACCTATTGGCCCGAGGATGAATTCGAGGCAATTGCCCTCAACTACACGTCAGGCACCACGGGAAATCCGAAAGGTGTGCTCTATCATCATCGTGGCGCCTATCTGATCTCGCTTGGACAGCTTCTTCATCACAAGATGGATGCCGACTCTGTCTATCTCTGGACTCTGCCGATGTTCCATTGCAACGGCTGGTGCTTCTCCTGGGCGATCGCTGCTGTCGGCGGAACCCATGTATGCCTGCGCAAGGTTATTCCCGAGGAGATTTTCGAGGCGATACGGACGCATGGCGTAACGCATCTATGCGGAGCGCCGACCGTGCTTGGTATGCTGATCGAGAGTGGAAAGGCTGCCGGCCGGACGTTGGAGCGACCAGTTGCCGTCATGACAGCGGGTGCTGCTCCCCCTGCGGCTGTGTTGAAGGAAACCGAGACGCTCGGCTTTGTCGTCCGACATGTCTACGGCTCGACGGAGCTGCATAGTGTGACGACGCTTTGCGACTGGCACCGTGAATGGGACGATCTCGGGCCTGACGATCGATCGAAGAAAATGGCCCGTCAAGGTGTGCGGACCGCTGTGACTGACGCACTGGTGGTTGCCGATCCGGTCACACTGGAACCCGTTCCACACAATGGCTCCGCGATCGGCGAAATCCTCTTTCGTGGCAGCATCGGAATGAAAGGTTACCTGAAGAACCCGGAGGCAACGGAAGAGGCTTTCAGGGGCGGCTGGTATCACACAGGCGACCTCGCCGTGGTTCATGAGGACGGGTACGTCGAAATCAAGGACCGCACGAAAGACATCATCATCTCCGGCGGCGAGAACATCTCATCGATTGAGATCGAGGATGTCCTCTTCAAGCATCCGGCCGTGTCTTATGCTGCCGTCGTCGCCATGCATAGCGACCGCTGGGGCGAACGTCCCTGCGCCTTTGTGGAGCTGAAACCGGGCTCCTCGAACCAGATCACGGAGAAGGAGTTGCTCGATTTTTGTCGCGCGCGTCTCGCCAAATACAAGGTGCCGGACCACGTGATCTTCGGGCCGATCGAAAGGACGGCCACCGGGAAAGTGCAGAAATTCAGACTGCGCCAACTTATTCAACAAAGCGAACAGAGCGCCTCACGCTCGTAGAGTGGAGTAGATAAATGAGAGGTTTGAAAGAGCGCGTCGCGCTCGTGACCGGCGCCGCAGGCGGTATCGGCCGGGCGATCTGCAATCGATTCGTCGATGAGGGTGTCAAGCTCATTGCGGCGGACGTCAACGATGCGTCCCTTAGCGAGTTTGCCGGTGAACTTAACAGCCGCGGTGGCGATGTCCTGCCGCTGGCATTTGACATCACAAGCTTCGAGGAAGTCGTCTCGGCCGTTGCCGAGGCCGTCGCGCATTTCGGCAAGATCGACGTCCTCGTCAACAATGCCGGATGGGACATCGCCAAACCCTTCCTCGATACCGAACCCGAACTATGGGACAAGATCATTTCGATCAATCTGCGTGGTCCGCTCAATCTGCACAAGGCGGTGCTTCCGCATCTGATTGCAGCTGGTGGCGGCAAGGTAATCAACATCGCGTCGGACGCCGGCCGCGTAGGTTCCTCCGGCGAGTCCGTTTATTCAGCCTGCAAAGGCGGTCTCATTGCCTTTTCCAAGACGGTCGCCCGCGAATGCGCCCGCGACAATGTCCGGGTCAACGTGGTATGCCCCGGCCCTACCGATACGGCCCTGCTGCGTTCGTTCGTCGGCGAAGGCGAATACGGCCAGACGATCTACGACAAGCTTCAGAAGGCTATCCCGCTCAAGCGTCTTGGCCAGCCAGACGATATTCCCGGCATGGTCGCATTCTTCGCGAGCAGCGACGCGGATTTCATCACCGGCCAGGTCATCAGCGTGTCCGGCGGCCTGACGATGCACGGGTAAGGAGCGAAAATATGGACTATCAAGATATCATTTATGACGTCCGGGAAGCCGCGGCCTGGATCACCATCAACCGACCGGAAAAGTATAACGCTTTTCGTGGCCAGACTTGCGAGGAGTTGATTCATGCGATCAACAAGGCAAGCTGGGACAAGGCGATCGCCGCGATCGTACTGACGGGGGCCGGTCCAAAAGCGTTCTGCACCGGGGGGGACCAGTCTGCGCATGACGGCGCCTATGACGGGCGTGGCACGATCGGTCTGCCGGTGGAGGAACTTCAGTCCGTCATCCGGGATGCGCCGAAGCCAGTTATCGCGCGCGTGAATGGTTTCGCCATCGGCGGAGGTAACGTCCTCGTGACATGTTGCGACCTAGCGATCGCTTCATCGACCGCCGTGTTCGGGCAGGTTGGACCGAAGGTAGGATCAGTCGATCCAGGCTTCGGAACGGCCTTGCTGGCTCGCGTGGTCGGTGAAAAGAAAGCCCGAGAAATCTGGATGCTGTGCCGGCGCTATCCGGCTGAACAGGCCCTGCAAATGGGTCTGATCAACGCGGTGGTGGCGCCGGAGGAGCTGGATGCGGAAGTGGATCGCTGGTGCGCAGAAATCGCGGCGCTCAGTCCTACGGCGATCGCGATCGCGAAGAAGTCGTTTAATCTCGACTCGGAATCGATCCGCGGCATCTCCGGTATCGGCATGCAGGCGCTGAGCCTGTTTTACCAGACCGAGGAGTCCAAGGAGGGTGTGAAGGCCTTCCTCGAAAAGCGCCCACCAAAGTTTCGCTGAGGCGCTCCAGCACTGATTGGGCGAACCAGAAGGGAACCCGGCATGCAGAAGATCGAAGTCGGCGGCGCCCTGATCGAATATGCTTGGTTCCCGCCGGCACCACGAGAAGACGATCGGCTCTCAACGGCGCCGATCGTTTTCCTGCATCATGGTTTTGGGTGCGTGGCCGACTGGAAGGCCTTTCCGACAAAGGTGGCGATGGCCACCGGTCATCCAGCGCTAGCCTATTCTCGCCGCGGCTGTGGAGCCTCTTCTGCCCTGCCTGGACCAAGAGACATCGGCTACCTGCATGAAGAAGCCCGCCAATTCCTGCCGATGCTGCTCGACGCCCTCGGCGTCGATCGGTGCCATCCGTACGGCCATAGCGATGGCGCCACGATCGCCCTGCTCTTCGCGTCGGCATTTCCAGACCGCGCCCTTTCGTCGATCGTCGAGGCGCCGCATGTGTTTGCAGAGAAGCTGACCCTGGACGGGGTCGCGGCATTGTCGCAACGATACGAGACGGATCCTGCCTTGCGCGAGAAGCTCGCCAGATACCACCGGGACCCGGACGGAGCATTCCTCGTATGGGCTCGAACCTGGCTTCTGCCAGAGTTCCGCGATTGGACAATCGTCGGCGAACTTGACAAACTGCGGCTGCCGCTGCTTGTGATCCAGGGCTCTACCGATCCATTCGGAACTTTGGAACACGCTCGTCTGATCGGCGAACGTGCGGGGCAGTGTGTATCGATCCTGGAGCTCGCCGAGAGCGGCCACAATCCTCACGTCGAAGCCGAGTCGGCCATACTGAAGGCGGTGGTCGATTTTCTGCGCGAGGCGGAGAAATGTTCTGTAGACCGAACCGAAGACAAATATAAGAGTCGCTGAGTATTTTCGTTCCGTTCCAGGCTGCGGAATATAGTTTGATGGTAAGAGTGAAGACGATGGCAGACCAGGACATGGAAAGAACCGACCCCAGGCGTGGGTTCGATTTCGACGAGGTATTGGACAATCAGATGGTAGAAACGTCTCGTACAAGCTCGTCGGCCCGGCGTCGTCGTTCCTCAAATGGCGCGGAAGACGCCGTCTCGGGAGAGGTTGTCAATTCCACTTCGGCTCGCAATCCCGGAAACGACCAGCTCAACAACCGGATCTTTTTCCGGCTATTCCAGCTCGGCAACGAACTGCAGCGGCAGGCGATGCAGCAGCTCGGCATCACCACCGTCCAGTGGGCGGCGCTCGGTGCGCTCTCGCAGGACAAGTTTGCGTCGGGCATCCCTTTCGGTCAACTCGGCGACTACCTGGTCGTCACCCGGCAGAACCTCGATGGCGTGATCAAGCGTCTCGAGCGGGACGGCCTGGTACAGCGGGTGACCGGCGATGGGGACAAGCGTGCCCGTCTCGTCCAGCTGACGCCGTCCGGCCGCACCTATTGGCAGGAAACGCTGCAGCGAATTTTCCAGTTCTACGATCAGGCCACCGCTCACTTCTCGTTCGACGACCGTGTCGCGCTCGTTCACTATCTCAACGCGCTGCAGAAGGATCTCGCCGGCGTGGAACTGCCCAAGTCGGGTCTTCCGAAAAGAAATCGATCCTAGACGGTCGAGATTGCTATCGACCGGTTTCGGTCTTTCCCAACAGAGTTTTCACCGGAGTGAGGCCAGGCACAATGATAGCGTTCCAATCGAGGCGAGCGTCGAGAGGATAATGGTCCTGGACGAAACCTGCGCATCCCGCCGATAGAATTCCGCCAACATGAACGATCCTGTGCCGGCGGGAAGCGCGGCCAGCAGCACCGCCGCCTCGGTCGTAAACGACGGAAGGTGAAACACGAAGCGGGCAAGCAGCCAGGCAAGGAGCGGATGCAGGATCAGCTTGCAGCCGGACAGGAAAATCGCGGTGCCATAGCCTTCCCTTGTTGTCTGTCGCTTCGATGCGAGAAACAACCCGAGCGCCACGAGCGCGCAAGGAGCGGCCGCGCCACCGAGCAGTTTCAGAAACGTTTCCGCCGGTGCCGGCAATTCGATACCCAGGATGGGAAAGGCCGTCGCGGACAAGGAAGCGACGAGGATCGGATTGCGGATCAGAGTGCAGCTCACCTTGGCCGGCAGCGCGCGCCTCGAAGGGCCGGCTCTGAAGGGCCACCTCGACGATGACGATCGTGGCGGCGAAGATCACGCACATGGTGATGATCGAGCCGATCGTGGCCGGAACGAGGGCCTCCTGCCCCAGCGCGGCAAGTACGATCGGGAATCCGACGAAGCCGATGTTGGAATAGCCGGCATTGAGGCCTTCGATTGCCGCGTCGGCCAGATTGCGATGTCCTCGAAAGCGAACCGCCATCGCCACGGTCATGGCGAGTAGGCCGCTCAGTGTGAAGACGGCGATGAACCCCGGTTGCCAGAGCTCGGACCAATTGGCACTCGCGATGATGTTGAACAGCATCGCAGGGAGCGCCAGCCAGACGACGAACCGGTTGATCTCGCCAGCCGCTGCCGAACCGAGCACGCCGGTCCGCCCTGCCAGCCAGCCGGCAAAGATCAGGGCGAAGACGGGAATGACGAGCAGGAATGCGGAAATCACAGTTGACGACCCCGTATGTCGTTACCACGCGATGCGGGACGTGCATTCGACCCGGAGAGCCCCGCGGTGCGTGCCTCGATGGACTGAAGCACAGAGATCATGTCCTCCCTGGCGTTTCCCAGGCCCACGCTCTCGCCGTAAAGATCGCTTGCCAGATTGAGAAGCGGGGTGGCTATCCCGGCAGCGCGCGCTGCATCGGCGATCAGCCGTGTGCTGTTGAAGGCGTCTTCCGTCGCGGCCTGGACGGAGAAGTCCCGCGCGATGAACTTCGGCAGCTTCATACGGGTGAAGTCGCAATTCATCGGACCGGAATCGATCGCCGCTTTGAAAGTGGGAAGATCCAGACCGTGACGGTCGGCGAAATGAACGGCCTCGGCCATGGCCGCAAGCATAGCGTTCAGATAGAGGTTCACGGTCAGCTTCATCAAAAGTGCATTGCCGACCGGACCGCAGAGGACCGTTTCCCGGCACATCGGCGAAAGCAGCGGGCGAACTTCCCCCACGATGTCCGGATCTCCCCCGAGAAGTGAGACGAGTTGTCCGGTCTCTGCGGGCTTGCGAGAGCCCGAAACGGGTGCCTCGACGTAGTGACCGCCGGCTGTGTTAATGTCGGCGGCAAGAGCTCGTGAATATTCTGGCGAATTCGAGCCCATCGACACGACGACATGGCCATTTACCAGATCGCCGAATCCCAGGGTGCCACGCTTGAGGACCGCGTCAAGCGCCGTCTCGTTTACCAGCATGCAGATCACGACACGGGTGCGCGCGAACACGTCATCGACACTGGCCACAGCGGTTGCGCCGGCTTCTCGCAAGGCTTCGCGGGGCTCAGGTGAGCGGTTCCAGACGATCAGCCGTGTTCCTGCTTTCACCAGATTGAGGGCCATCGGCCTGCCCATCACGCCAAGGCCGATAAAGCCGATTTCTTCCGTGGTACCTGTCATCATAGAATCTCCGTTGCGGCCTTGCATCAAAACAGCCGGTCGAGCCAGCCGTGCTTGTCATCGGCGCGTCCGAACTGAATGTCAGTCAAGGCTGCCTTGAGCCGCTGCGTGACCGGACCAGCCTTGCCGTCACCGACCGTAAACCCGTGCGTGCGGCCCTTGACCTTGCCGATCGGCGTCACCACGGCGGCCGTGCCGCAGGCGAAAGCCTCCGTCAGTCGGCCGCTTCGGGCATCCTCCTGCCACTGGTCGATCGAATAGCGTTCTTCCCGCACCGTCAGGCCCATGTGCCGGCCCAACGTGATAAGCGATTCGCGGGTAATCCCCGGCAGGATCGTGCCGCCAAGCGGCGGTGTCTGAAGCGAGCCATCTTCGAAGACGAAGAAGACGTTCATGCCGCCGAGTTCCTCAACCCATCTGCGCTCGACAGCATCAAGGAAAACGACCTGCTCGCATCCCTCGCGTAATCCCTCAGCCTGGGCGGCGAGGCTTGCCGCATAATTGCCGCCGCATTTGGCGGCGCCGGTCCCACCGGGTGCTGCGCGTGTGAAATTTTCCGAGACCCAGAGCGTGACTGCAGGTCCGTCACCCTTGAAATACGAAGCGACCGGAGAGGCAATGACACAGAATATATAATCGCAGGACGGCTTGGTGCCGAGCGCCACCTCGGTGCCGATCATGAACGGGCGCAAATAGAGCGCGGCCCCTTGGGCCGACGGGATCCACTCGCGGTCAATACACACCAGCGCCCGCACCGACTCGACAAAAAGGTCCTCGGGCAGATCCGCCATGGCAAGCCGTTCGGCGGAATTGCGAAATCGGCGGGCGTTGGCGTGTGGACGAAATAGCGTGGCGCCGCCGTCGGGCAGCCGATAAGCTTTCATCCCCTCGAAAATCTCGAGCGCGTAGTGAAGGACGCTCGTGGCTGGATCGAGATCGAGCGCCTTGCGCGGTTCGATTCTCCAGTCCTGCCACCCACGATCCTCGCTGTAGCGCATGGTGACCATGTGGTCGGTGAACACACGTCCCCAACCCGGATTGGCAAGCAGCAATTCCCGTTGTTCACCGGTCACGGGATTAGGGTTTTTCTTCACATCAAAAGTCGGCTTCGTCTTGTTCATCGTCGTCATTTCCTTTGGCAACATGACATCGTCACCGCTGAACCAAGACCTATCCCGAGCTACGTGGATTTTGCTTGCGTATATGACCAGGATTTCTGATTTATTGGCAGTCTGGAGCTGAATTGTCGCAGATCGCGACACTCACTGCTAAAAGTTCAGGGAACACATCACGATGAACAAATTTGACGATATCGACCGACGCATCCTGCGTGTGCTTCAGAAGGACGGCGCTATCCAGAACGTCCAACTCGCGGAAAAGGTCGGCTTGTCGCCCTCGCCCTGTTCACGGCGGGTCAAGATGCCGGAAGAGGCCGGCATCATCGAACGCTACGTCGCTCTGGTCGATGCATCCAAGGTGGGGCTGGGACTGACGGTCTTTGCCAGGATCTGGTTGACTGGGCAGGACGTCGAGACTGTCGATCATTTCACGGATCAGGTGCGGCGCCTGTCAAACGTCGTCGAATGCCATCTGATGGCGGGGGACTGCGATTTTCTTCTCCGCGTGGTGGCGGCCGACCTAGACGACTACCGCAGGTTCCAGGTCAACCATCTGACCCGGATCAAGGGGGTCCGGAGCGTCAAGACCGAAATCCCCATGCAGAAGATCAAGCTGACGTCGGAATTGCCGGTTTGAGACCCCTTCGCTTTCACCCATGAAGCGGTAGCCGAACGTTATAGGTTTCCTGTCCAGCGTCGGCGGCCCCACATGGCGATTTCGACTTGATGACAGCCGACGAGAGTATTTTGAAGTCATGGTTCCCATGATCATCGCGGGGCGGATCTTTCAGGGAAAGAAAACCCAGTCTGCAGCCCATTTTTGGGGGACACGTCCTACATACTAGCGTAAACCGGCCCCTCGCCACCTTGTGACGGCACCCAGTTGATGTTCTGGTTGGGGTCCTTGATGTCACAGGTCTTGCAGTGCACGCAGTTCTGCGCGTTGATCACATAGACCTCCTCACCGTCTTTCTCCACCCATTCATAGACGCCTGCCGGGCAATAGCGTGTCGATGGACCGCCATAAACATCATGCTCGGACCGCTTCTGCAATTCCATATCCCTCACCTGAAGATGCACCGGCTGGTCTTCCTCATGGTTGGTGGACGACATGAACACTGATGACAACCGGTCGAAGGTCAACACGCCGTCAGGCTTGGGATAGGCGATCGGCTTGTGTTTTGCGGCGGGTTCCAGACTCTGCGCATCCGTCTTGCCGTGCTTCAGCGTGCCGAAGACGGAAAGGCCGAACAGCGTGTTCGTCCACATGTCCAGACCGCCAAGGCCAATCCCTAGTAGCGTGCCAAACCTTGACCAAAGCGGTTTGACGTTACGCACCCGCTTCAGATCCTTGCCGATCTCGCTATCGCGCCATTCGTTCTCGATTCCGACAACCTCGTCCCTGTGCACGCTCGGCTGCAATCGCATCGGCAATCCTATCAGCCGCCAGCATGCCCGACAGCACTGCATTATGACTGCCCTTGATGCGTGGCACATTGACCAGACCGGCCGAACAGCCGATCAGCGCACCGCCGGGGAACGTCAGTTTCGGCACCGACTGGTAACCGCCTTCGGTAATGGCGCGCGCACCATAGGAAAGACGCTTGCCACCCTCGAAAGTATCGCGGATCGCCGGATGCGTATTGAACCGTTGGAATTCCTCGAACGGATAAAGATAGGGGTTCTTGTAGTTCAGGTGCACCACGAAACCGACGGCAACCAGATTGTCTTCAAGGTGATACAGGAACGAACCGCCACCGGTCCTGAACCCCAGAGGCCAGCCAAACGAGTGTTGCACGAGACCCTGCCTGTGCTTCTCAGGTGTGACCTGCCATAGTTCCTTGATGCCGATACCGAACTTCTGCGGTTCGCGATCCTTCTGAAGATCGAACCTTGCAATAAGCTGCTTGGCAAGAGAACCACGCACACCCTCACCGATCAGCGTGTATTTGCCGAGCAATTCCATGCCACGGGTGTAGTTCGGGCCGTGTTCACCGTTTCGTTCAACGCCCATGTCGCCAGTGGCAACACCGATGACGGCGCCTTCATCGTTATAAAGCACTTCGCTGGCGGCAAAGCCGGGATAGATCTCGACACCGAGAGCTTCGGCCTTTTCCGCCAGCCACCGACAGACCAGCCCCAACGAAACGATGTAGTTGCCATGATTGTTCATCAAAGGCGGCATCAGCATATTCGGAAGCCGGATCGAACCGGCAGGGCCTAAAAACAGGAACTGATCATCCTTCACTTCGGTTTTGAACCGGTGCTCCTCTTCCTCACGCCAGCCGGGCAAAAGCCTGTCGATGCCGACCGGATCGACAACCGCACCGGACAGGATATGCGCACCAACCTCCGCACCCTTTTCCAGCACCACAACGGAAAGCTCAGGATTGATCTGCTTAAAACGGATCGCAGCCGACAACCCGGCAGGACCAGCCCCCACGATCACAACGTCGAACTCCATTGCCTCTCGTTCAGGCAGATCCTGGATGCTTTCCACATCCATTTCAGACACGTTCCAGCGCAATGGCGATGCCCTGGCCGACGCCGATGCACATCGTGGCAAGCGCCTTCTTCTTGCCGGTCAGCGACAGTTCGAGGGCTGCCGTGCCGGCAATGCGGGCGCCGGACATGCCGAGCGGGTGCCCAAGTGCGATCGCCCCGCCGTTCGGGTTCGCGCGCGGATCGTCATCGGCGATCCCGAGCAGGCGGAGCGTCGCAAGGCCTTGGGAGGCAAAGGCTTCGTTGAGTTCGACGACATCGAGATCGGTTGCGGCCCAGCCGATGCGGGCCAGCAGCTTCTGCGAGGCCGTGGCGGGGCCGATGCCCATAATGCGCGGCAGAACGCCAGCCGTCGCACCACCGACGATGCACGCGATCGGGGTGAGGCCGTATTTCTTCACCGCCGCAGCCGAGGCGATGATGAGGGCGGCCGCGCCGTCATTGACGCCCGACGCGTTGCCGGCGGTTACCGTTGCGCCGTCAAGGCGGTTGAGGGGCTTCAGCTTGGCCAGCGCCTCGACGTTGGTCGCGCGGGGATGCTCGTCCTTCGCCACCGTCAGCGGATCGCCCTTCTTCTGGGGAATGCTGACGGAAACGATTTCCTTGTCGAGACGGCCGTTGGCCTGGGCGGCGGAAGCCTTTTCCTGACTGCACACGGCAAAGGCATCCTGATCGCTGCGGGAGACTTGGTAGTCGATGGCGACGTTGTCGCCGGTCTCGGGCATGGAATCGACGCCGTAAAGCGCCTTCATTGCCGGGTTGACGAAGCGCCAGCCGATGGTGGTGTCGTAGATTTCCGCCTTGCGGGAGAAGGCGCTGTCTGCCTTCGGCATGACGAACGGGGCGCGGCTCATGCTTTCGACGCCGCCGGCGATCATCAGGTCGGCCTCACCGGCCTTGATGGCCCGGGCGGCGGTGATGACCGCGTCCATGCCGGAGCCGCACAGGCGGTTGATCGTGGTGCCGCTGACCGAAACCGGCAGACCGGCCAGAAGCAGCGACATGCGGGCGACGTTACGGTTGTCTTCGCCTGCCTGGTTGGCGCAGCCGAAGATCACGTCGTCGACGGCTTCCCAGTCGACGGCCTTGTTGCGCTCGACAAGCGCCTTGAGGGGGATCGCTCCGAGATCGTCGGCCCGGACGGACGAAAGCGCGCCGCCGAAACGGCCGATGGGCGTGCGGATGTAATCGCAGATAAAAACTTCGGTCATGGAATGCTCCTCCGGAAAGCGCTCAAAGTGCCTTTTCAAAAGCAGGCAGGATGTCAAAGAGATCGCCCACGAGGCCGTAATCGGCAACCTGAAAGATTGGCGCTTCATCGTCCTTGTTGATGGCGACGATGACCTTGGAATCCTTCATGCCGGCCAGATGCTGGATAGCACCGGAGATGCCGCATGCGATGTAAAGCTGCGGTGCAACCACCTTGCCGGTCTGACCGACCTGCCAGTCGTTCGGGGCATAACCGGCATCGACGGCGGCGCGCGATGCGCCAACGGCGGCACCGAGCTTGTCGGCCACGGGAAGAATGAGTTCCCTGAACTTTCCGAAAGATCCGAGCGCCCGCCCGCCGGAGATGATGATCGTCGCCGACGTCAGTTCCGGACGGTCGGAGGAGGCAAGCGCATCCGATACGAAGGAAGAAACGCCTGGGTTCGCAGCAGCTGCAATGTTTTCAACCGAAGCGGAACCACCGGTGGTGGCGGCGGCGAAGGAGGCCGTACGCACGGTGATGACTTTCTTGGCGTCGGTCGCCTGAACCGTCTGGATGGCGTTGCCAGCATAGATCGGGCGCTTGAAGGTGTCGCCAGAGACCACATCGGTGATTTCCGAGATCTGCGCGACGTCGAGCAGCGCGGCGACGCGTGGCATGACGTTCTTGGCCGATGCTGTCGCGGGCGCGATCATGACGTCGTATCCCGAAGCCAACGAGACAATCAAGGCTGCCAGCGGCTCGGCAAGCTGGTTGGCCAGTAAAGCGTCGTCAGCCAGAAGCACCTTGGAAACGCCGGAAAGCTTGGCGGCCTCATCGGCTGCGGCCTTCGCGCCGGAACCGGCGACCAGAATGGTGATGTCGCCACCGATTCTGGTTGCTGCCGTCAGCGTCTTTGCCGTCTGGTCGGAAAGGGTTGCGTTGTCGTGTTCTGCCAGAAGAAGAATGGCCATAATGTAATCTCCCTACCCTAAACCTCAGATGACACCGTCAGCCCTGAGCTTCGACACAAGCTCGGCAACCGAACCAACCTTGATGCCAGCCTTGCGGCCAGCCGGTTCTTCGGTCTTCAGCACCTTGAGGCGCGGGGCAATGTCGACGCCGAAATCGGCCGCGCTCTTTTTGTCGAGCGGCTTCTTCTTCGCCTTCATGATGTTGGGCAGCGAAGCGTAGCGTGGTTCGTTGAGGCGAAGATCGGTGGTGACGATGGCGGGAAGCTTCAGCAAAACAGTTTGCAGGCCGCCGTCCACTTCGCGGGTCACGGCAACCTTGCCGTCAGAAGGTTCGACCTTCGAGGCAAATGTGCCCTGACCCCAGCCGAGAAGAGCTGCGAGCATCTGGCCGGTCTGGTTGCTGTCGTCATCGATTGCTTGTTTACCGAGGATGACGAGGCCGGGGGCCTCTGCTTCGACAACACCCTTCAGAAGCTTGGCAACGGCCAGCGGTTCGACCGTCTCGTCGGTTTCGATCAGGATGGCGCGGTCGGCCCCCATGGCCAGCGCCGTGCGAAGGGTTTCTTCCGCTTTAGCCGGTCCGATGGAAACGACGACGACCTCTTCGGCCTTGCCTGCTTCCCTGAGACGCAGAGCCTCTTCAACCGAAATCTCGTCGAAGGGGTTCATCGACATCTTCACGTTGGCGAGCTCGACGCCTGTGCCATCCGCCTTGACGCGGATCTTTACATTATAGTCAACGACCCGCTTAACCGGTACAAGGATTTTCAATCGAGTATTCCTTCTTCCTCTCGCTCTTAGGAGCATCTTTTGTAACAGCAACCGGGGACGGACTCTGGTCCCGGAGCCTCCATTGTCGGCGGCTAAAGATCAGGACCGGGCAGAAGACGCCTGCCGGCACCGACGACGCGACGTAGATACCGCGACGGTCGGTAGCGGTCGTCGCCGTACGATGCATGAATCGCTTCGAGTGTTGCAAGTACATGCTCTGCACCGATAGAATCGGCCCATGCGAGCGGTCCACGCGGATAATTGACACCAAGCGTCATGGCGCGGTCGACGTCGAACGGGGTCGCCACGCCGTTAAAGACCGCTTCGGATGCCTCATTGGCGAGCATGGCAACCGTGCGCAGCACGACAAGGCCGGGCGTATCATCGACAACTGTAACCGTCTTGCCCAGGGAGCCGAACAAGCCAGCGGCGGAATGCAGGCAATCGGAATGCGCCTGATCCGCCTTTGCGATGGCAATTCGAGACGCTTTTTCGAAATCGAGCGTCAGATCGTAAAGGACGAGGTCTGAGGGGCCACCCTGGGCCACCCGTTCGGTTGCCGTCCGTCCGTCACTGAAAGCGATTGTAGAACCCTCAATCCGGATATAGCCCTCTCCCCCTCGACGATCGATGTGTATCCCGTTTGACACTGCAGTCCGGATCAAAGGTTCAAAATGACCGACTTCGCCTTCAACGATGAGGCTCTTGACCGCCGCGCCGCCCTTAATTGAAAGCACCTGCGGCTTTGGCGCATCCGGATTGTAGTCGTAAAAGCCGCGACCTGTCTTGCGGCCGAGCCAGTTTGCGGCGACCAGTTCTTGTTGCGCCAAAGACGGCCGGAACCGAGGGTCACCGAAATAGGCGTCGAACACGGACCTAGTGACGGCGAAGTTAACATCATGGCCGATGAGATCCATCAACTCGAACGGACCCATCCGAAACCCTCCTGCCTCGCGCAGAATGGTATCGATGCTGGCAACATCGGACGCCCTCTCTTCGAGAAGCCTCAATCCCTCAGCATAGTAGGGGCGAGCGACGCGGTTGACGATGAAGCCGGGCGTGGATGTGGCCCGCACTGGTTCCTTCTTCCAGGCCCGCGCAGTCTCAAAAAGCGTATCGAGCACCTGCTTGCTCGACGCCAGACCGGAGACGATCTCCACCAGCTTCATGACCGGGGCCGGATTGAAAAAATGCAGCCCTGCAACGCGCTCCGGATGGTTTAGTCCGGCTGCGATGGCGGTAACGGACAGCGACGATGTATTCGTTGCGAGGATGGAATCGTCCGCAACCACCTCTTCCAGAGAAGCAAAGACCGACCGCTTCACATCCAGCTTTTCGACGATTGCTTCCACGACAAGGCGCGCATCGCGCAAATCGCCAAGCGATGCCGCTACGATGATCCTTTCGGCAACCTCGTTGCGCAGCGATTGTTCGAACTTCCCTTTCTCTACGAGCTTGTCGAGCCCTGCCAGCACACCGCTCCGACCCTTGTCCGCCGCACCTTCCTTCGCATCGAACAGGATAACGGTATGCCCCGCCTGTGCGGCGACCTGGGCAATTCCGGCCCCCATCGCACCGGCGCCGATGACAGCGACAACACTGGATTTTGATAGAGCGTTCAAAGCTTTCCGTCCCCTAGAATGATCACGGCCCGGCCATGCGTCTGACCCTTGGCAACGAGGTCTAGAGCCTCCCCGATATGTTCGAAGGCGAATTGTCTGGCGACTCTCGGCCTTACCAAACCTTTACGCCACAGCTCGAAAATTTCGCCTTGGGCCAACGCAAGCCGTTCAGCCGCACGCTTGCGATATTGGCTGACGTCCAATCCTACGACCGCTATATTCTTCAGAAGGAGATAGTTGACCTTGATGGTGGGTATATCGCCGGCTGCGAACCCCACCACGACGAGACGGCCGGACCATGCGATCGACCGAAGAGCCGCGTTCAGGAATTCGCCGCCAATGGGATCGATCACCAGATCGACACCTTTTCCATCGGTCAGTTCCAGCACCGTGGACCGAAGAGCTTCGCGGACGTCGCTACCAGACACGTCGATCTCAGCATCCGTGCCAGCGGCGTGGAGCGCCTCTCCGTCTTCTGGCGATCGGTATGTGCCGATCACCAGCCCGGCTCCCAACGCCTTGGCTATCTGTACAGTTGCCAGCCCGACCGCTCCACTTGCTCCGCCGACCAATACAGTGTCGCCAGCCTTGAACTGCCCGCGTTCCACCAGCGCGAAATAGCCTGTCAGATAGGCTCCGCACAAAAGCGCAGCCTGATCGAGAGGAACATCGGCAGGGACCGGATAAAATTCACCAACCCTAGCTTTGGCCTGCTGAGCGAAGGCACCGTTCAACACATAGGCGGTCACCCGATCGCCCGGGTTGTACCCGGCAATTTTCGATCCCACAGCAGATATCCAGCCTGAGAATTCCATACCAGGGGTGAAAGGTGTAGGTGGAATGTTCTGATATCGGCCAGAGACGACGAGTGTATCGACGAAGCCAACCGCCGCCGCCGCGACATCGACAATGATCTCATCGTCCTCTGGAAGAAGGCCGGCGACGTCCTCGATTTTTGCCGAACCGGTGTTACCAGTTTCGTGAATCCGGTAGCTTAGCATCGATCCTCCTCGACTTCTTTTCATTTCGTTACGCGCTTATGCGTCAGTGAAGTTTGGCGTCCGTTTTTCGATGAAGGCGGTGATGCCTTCCTGCGCGTCCTTTGACTGGAAGGCGAGGGTTGAGATCTCGGCTTCGATCTTCA
>NZ_JAGGJW010000033.1 GCF_017873175.1 Neorhizobium petrolearium | reverse complement strand
TAGGGCCACCCTCATTACACGCCTGCGTCTGGACGCCAGTCTGTTCGCCCCGCCAGATCCGCGACACGAACACACGCTCGGGCGGCCCGCACTAAGAGCCTGACTCGAAAAGAGCTCAATAGACATAATACCTTGCGAGCCTCCGGGTGAGAATGCGGATGTGGGCGATGAGCATCCAGGTTTCAGCGGAGGCGATTGATTTCTCCCAGTCTTTGGTCAGTCGCCTGCATCTACCAAGCCAGGCGAATGTGCGCTCCACGACCCAGCGACGCGGCAGCACTTCGAAGCCCTTTGCCTTGTCTGTTCGCTTGACGATCTGGAGCGTGAACTTCGCGACCTTCTGCAATGCTGCCCGCAGTTTCGGACCGGCATAACCGCCGTCAGCAAAGATGTGCCTGAGCCACGGCCAGCGTCTGAGGATGGTTTTAAGGACTGCAGCCGCACCGTCGCGGTCTTGAATGTCTGCGCCGTGAACGACGAGCCCCACCATCAAGCCGAGCGTGTCGACGACAATATGACGCTTGCGACCTTTGGTCTTCTTGCCCGCGTCATAGCCCGCAATCCCGCCACTTTCGGTCGTTTTGACGCTCTGACTGTCGATCACGCCCGCCGTTGGCGAGGCTTCCTTTCCCTCCAGCTCGCGCGTCTCCATAACGAGATGATGGTTGATCCGCAGCCACAAGCCAGTCGCCCGCCACTCGTAGAAGTAACCCTGCACGGTTGAATAGGGTGGAAAATCCTTCGGCAGCATCCGCCATTGGCATCCGGTCGATGCGATGTAAAGCAGTGCGTTCAAAACTTCACGCAATTCCGTCTTGCGCGGTCGACCGAGCCTGCGTGGCGTCGGCATAAAGGGAGCGATCAGCAGCCATTCCCTGTCCGTCAGATCACTTGCATAACGCACCGTCCGTCGGCCATATTGGCGGCGGGTGAAATCAGTCCAGCCCATTGCGGTCTCCATCGAATCCTAAGCAAATCCGAAGGAATCACAACTGGCTGATTTCACTCAACTTCTCTATTCGGCGTGTTCAGGTCAAGCGCTTCGAGCCTTTCCATGTGCCCGGCATCGACGTCTTTCGCAGGTCCTTGCTTCTCTACGGGATCGGCGCTTTGCCCTCCCAGCATAGGATCAGGAGAATGAGGCAGTCCTATCTTTTTTAGCGTCCTGACCGACATCGAGTCATCGAGTGCGGTCGGCACGGAGTTGAGTACGAACTTACCTCATCCATCGTCCTGCGAAGGACGCTTGTCCGCCGGGGCGGAACTTTCTGTCTCTCTCCTTCCTGGCCGTCCGGATCAGATGGTCGGGGCCGTAGCTTCCCGCGTCCAGCGGAACCCAGCGCCATCCAGCCACATGCGATGCATGATGACTGCAAGGCGACGCGCAAGTGCGACAATGGCTTTGCGCATCCCGCGCCGCTTCGCGACGTTCATTGCCCAGGCTCTCAACCATGACCATTTCGTCACGCGCGTCAGCAGCGTCTGTGCGGCCTCATAGAGCAGCGTTCTCATCATGCCGTCCCCACACAGGGAGATGCGGCCCACACGCTTGCTTTCACCGGACTCGTTGAGCTTCGGCGTCAGCCCGAGGATGGGACCCACTGCCTTGGAGCTTCTGAAACGCTGCGGAATGTCGATGGTTGCGGTATAGGCCAGCGCCGTGACGGCACCGACACCGGGGATCGTCATCAAGCGCTTGCAGGTCGCATCCTCCTCGGCGGACGCCAGCACCTTCTTGTGCAGACGAGCAAATTCGGCGCGCAGCTTGTTCCGGGCAGAAAGCAGTGGCCCGATGAGGTCTTCCAGGTCGGGCATGCCTTCGACGAGCTCTCGAATGCGCTCGTCGAACTTCACCGTTCCCACAACACCAACCTTGAGGCCGAAGTTGCGCAGAAGGCCGCGGATGTCATTCTCGATGGCTATCGCCTTGCCTTGCAGGAGCTTGCGGGCCGTCAAGAGCGCCCGCCGCTTCTGGCTCGTCAGCGTTTTCACATGCACCGGACGATACAGGTTGACCCGCATCATCTGCGCGATTCCACGCGCGTCGTTACGATCAGTCTTGTTCGGCTGGGCCTTCAGGAACGCCTTCACATGGCGCGTCTCGATGCAGATGACCGGCAATCCTGCGCTTGCAAGCCCCTCGAAAAGCCACTGCGACAAGGGCCCAGCCTCGAGCCCGACCCGTTCGATGTTCCAGCTCGGATCCTTCACGACCGCGAGCAAATCGTCGGGGTGGCTGTGAACCTTCACCTCCCGGCAGATTTTGCCCGTTTCGTCGACAATGCAAACGGCGGTCTCTTTCACCGAGACATCGAGGCCGATAAAGTGCTTCATGCTGCGCTTCCTTTCCTGATGCTTGTGGCTGTCGCGACAGACCACGTTCTATCATCAGCTCGAAGCGCAGCACCTTCCCGCATCACCGTCCGAGGTGGGGCGCAAGCCGAATATCCTATCTTTTTCGGTCAGGCTCTAAAAGGCATGCCTCTACCCAAGTTGAAGGCGGTACTCAACAACCCCGAGACCGTGTGGCAACGCATCGTCGCCTCAAGCTGGTATGGCAGACAAACCGATAAACACCTCGATATCACGACAGGCACTGGCTTGTGGTATCGGCGGGGAACCCCGCCAAGGCCAATTCGCTGGGTCCTAGTTCGAGACCCGACGGGCCGCCGCGAACCCCAGGCGTTCATGAGCACCAATACCGACCTCGAGCGAGATCATCGCCTACTTCGTGCGACGCTGGCAGATCGAAGTGACGTTCGCCGAAACACGCGCCCATCTTGGTGTGGAGACCCAGCGCCAGTGGAATGGAAACGCCATCATCCGCACGACACCTTCACTCTTGGCATTGTACAGTCTCGTGACAGTCTGGGCCGGTGACAGCCTGAGCCGAAGCACGCCCCCTCACGCGGCGGCATGGTATAAAAAAACCGATCTGACATTCACTGATGCGATCGGTGCTGTGCGTCTCGTTTTGTGGAGCGACGATCTTTATCGACACTCACCGTCAAACCCGGAAATGCACAAAATACCTCCCGGACGTCTTATACGAATGGCACAGGCCCTTTGCTTCGCCGCATAATGTACAAAGTCAAGCTCATAGCGACGGTGTCATGGCCGCAGGTCCCTATCCCACCGATCGAGCCGCCCAAGCTCGCACGCAAGTGACAGCCAAATCGGGCGTGATTTTCCTATTTACAAACATATCGTCTGTATATACACTATTGTTGGCAAGCTGGGTTATGACTTAGTTTGTTGTTGTCCCTCTCTCACGATGATCCACCGCCGTTGAGAGGTGGGGGATAAGTTTGATCTCCTGCTAACGGGCATGTGCCGGGGCGTACCGCGATCTCCAGTCGGCGTACGCCCCGGCTTTTCGTTCCACGAAAAGCTCTGCCTCTGCGCTTCGCCGTCAATTTGCTCAAACGCCTGATCTTGGTGTCTCGATGCGCAGCCATATAACATGGCCAATGGGTCCAGCGACGCCAGTGAATTAGCTTAAACGTGGGTAAACGACGAGGGGTCGCAACCCGTGTTCATTCTCGAAAACACTCCTTCGCTTCCTCTACCCGCACTCCCCACAAGCCATCATGCGATGGCAAATCATCACGCCCCCCGGGGGGCTGCCACTGCGTCGGGTTGTTGCCATTATCCCACACTGCTTCTGGAACAAGTTGATCCGAGCCATCGGTTCGCTCTGGGGCAATTTACAAACGTTCCGTCGGTATGTAATCAAATTATCGAGATCACATTCTCGCAGCACCGAGGAGGTCTCTCAATATCAGAATTACCCTTACTAACAGGAGTTCAAAAATGAACATCAAGAGCCTTCTGATCGGCTCCGCTGCTGCTCTTGGGGCAGTTACTGGCGCTCATGCGGCTGACGCCATCGTTGCTGCGGAACCGGAACCAATCGAATATGTGCGTGTTTGCGATGCCTTCGGTACTGGATATTTCTACATTCCGGGTACTGAAACTTGCCTCAAGATCGGCGGCTACATTCGCTTTCAGGTTGATATCGGCGATAGCACCAACCGCTACAACGAGGGCGACTGGGACGCTTGGACTCGTGGCCGCCTGGAAGTCGTCGCAAAGAACGATACCGAACTTGGCACGCTAACCAGCTTTATCGCCATTCATGGTGAATCTTCTCGCGATAACTCGGGGGAAACGCCGGACGATTTCTACTTTGATGACGTCTACATTGAGCTCGGCGGCTTCAAGGTCGGTACTTATCTGAACTGGTGGGATAAGGGTATCAACGGCGAGACTGATGTTAACGCTGGTGGTGCCGATACGCGATTTACCTCTGTTGCTTACACCTACACTGGCGATGCTTTCTCCGTCGGCCTCCAGGTTGATGAACTGAGTCGTACGATCCACAACGGCATCAATGGTGCCGATGGACAAGGCGTCGGTATCGAAGCCCTTGCAATTGCCAAATTCGGCGGGGTTTCCGTCGATCTTCTTGGCAGCTACGATGTGGAGGTCGAAGAAGGTGCTATTCGCCTTCTTGCCAGCGCTCCGATTGGCCCGGGCACGCTTCAGGCTTTCGTAATCTATGCTTCAGACGTTTCGGCCTATTACGGCGGCAGGGCAGCTTCAAGCCTTTCGGGCGAATGGCACGTCGCTGCTTCCTACGCCATCAAGGCTTCTGAAAAGCTTGCCATCACGCCTGGTTTCAACTATGTCTGGGACGAATTCGACGCGAATGGCGGCGAGGACTGGAAGGCTGGCGTGACCTTGGATTATGCAATCGCGAGTGGCCTGGCATTCAAGGGCACTGTGAACTACCAGGATGAGCCGGACGCTTGGACTGGATTTGTCCGCCTGCAGCGCAACTTTTGATCCTGGGGCACCACAATTTAGCCCGCAGTTCACTGCTGCGGGCTGATACTGCCGACGTCGCTCGAAGGTTCTTATGCCGCTTTTACCGATAGACGGGGCTTTCAATTGTCCTTTTTAGATGCGGTTTCACCCCAGTATGCCTTGGTTTCAGGGTGATATCGGCCCGGCTGTTAGTACCCCAAGCCTCTATTGCGTCGGCCGTGAAGTATCCGGAAGCAATTGATATTTCGCGTATATTGGACGTTGCCAAATAATCGACAGCGCAAGATATGGCATGATTTCGCTCTGTTTTCTTGCTATTTCAGATTTCGGTTTTCTCAATCATCGAAGCGTGATTGACTTCCGATATCGCGATGGATCGGATCTGGTAGATGTCCAAGCCTGTTGAACGACGCGAGACGGGAGAAGGTGATCTGTTCCGATCCCGCCTCGACCAGATCATCGATCTGAAGCACGAACTGGTGCAGTTGGCGCAGACCATCGACTGGTCGTTTCTGGAAGAACGGTTTGGTGAGGTTTATCCGGATGTGCTTGGCATGCCGCCCTTGCCGACCCGGCTGATGGCGGGTCTGGCGATCCTCAAGCATACGTTCAGCCTGTCGGATGAGGCTGTCTGTGCTCGCTACCTCGACAGCCCGTATTTCCAGTATTTCTGCGGCGAGACGTTCTTCCAGCACACATTGCCCTTCGACCGTTCGTCGCTGACACGCTGGCGCCAACGCATGGGTGAGGAGCGGATAAAGGCTTTGCTGCAGGAAAGCCTGTCGGTGGCGGTCAAGACCGGCGCAATGAAGCCGTCGGACACGCGGCAGGTGATCGTCGACACGACCGTCCAGCCCAAGAACGTGATGTTTCCGACCGATGCCAAGCTCATTCACCGGGCACGGGAGCGGCTCGTGCGGCTGGCTCGGAAGGTGGGCTCGAGCTACGCCAAAGCTATGTGCGGCTGGGCAAGTTCGCGCTGATCCAGCACCAGCGGTACGCCCACGCAAAACAGTTCAAGCGGGCTGGCAAGGCGCTGCGCAAGCTGAAGACCTATCTGGGGCGAACCATCCGCGACATCGAGCGTCAGATCGCCGGCGACGAGCAACTCAAGGCGATCTTCATCTGGCCGCTCTATCAGGCAAGAACCGTCCTGGAGCAGAAACAGCGTCAGCGCGGCCGCAAGATCTACAGCCTTCATGCCGACGAGGTGGAATGCATCGGCAATGGAAAGGCCCATCGCCCTTATGAATTTGGCGTCAAGGTCTCGGTGGCCACGACGCTGAACCGCGCCAAAGGCGGTCAGTTCGCCCTGCATGCCATGGCGCTGCCCGGTAACCCTTACGATGGGCACACCCTCGAGACCATCATCCCCGACATGGAAGAGACCATTGGCAACCAGCTCTCCCGCATCCTGACCGATGCCGGATATCGCGGCCACAATGCGCCCGAGAGTCACAAGCTCAGGGTGTTCACCAGTGGCCAGAAGCGCCGCGTGACGCCGGCCATCAAACGACAGATGCGACGACGGTCAGCCGTCGAGCCCGTCATCGGGCATCTCAAGAACGAACACCGAATGGATCGCAATTATCTCGCCGGACAGCAGGGCGATGCGATCAACGCCGTGCTGGCTGCCGTCGGATACAATTTCTCGCTCCTGCTCAGATGGTTCAGAGACTTTTGGTGCCTTCTCGCCGCCTTGCTCCTGTCGTCTCTGCCACGATCCCCGCACAGGTTTCCGCATCACACGCCTCCTGAAGATCTCAACGTAAAAACTGTGGCCAAAGTAGCGCCAGTCTAGTGAATAGCCCGAAGCTGTTCAGACAAACCGAGCCAGTTCAAATAGCCGTTTGGCTGAAAGAGGCCTCGCTACGGATGCAAACGGGCACCGGAATTCGAGTTCGGTTTTTGATCGGATCAATCCGCTTGCGCCGTCCGGGCGAGAGCCGCCCCACCTTGCGCGAGATCCACGCTGGCGACCACTGACATGCCAGGCACGAGTTTGGCGGTGAGAGGCTGCTTTGGCTCTATGGCGATGCGAACCGGAATCCGCTGTGCGACCTTTGTGAAGTTACCCGTGGCGTTGTCGGCCTTAATGACGGAGAATTCTGACCCAGTGGCTGGCGCGAAACGCTCGATCCGGCCGTTAAACGTCTTTTCGCCAAGGGCATCAACGGTGAAAGTCACCTCCTGTCCAGGCTGCATGCCGGCGAGTTGGGTCTCCTTGAAATTGGCGACCACCCAGACATGGTTGGGCACGATCGAACCGATCTGCGTGCCGAGCGCGACATACTGGCCGATGCGGCCCGTCACCTCGCCCAGCGTACCGTCCCGCGGCGCTGTTATGCGGGTATTAGCTAGGTCAATCTCGGCGAGCTTCACCGCGGCCTCGGCACTTTGCACGTTGGCTTCCAGCGAGCGGCGGCTAACCACGATCATGTCTAAATCCTGCTCCGCGACCAGTTCCGCGGCTTCAGCCTGATGGACGGCAGCCTGAGCTTGGTTGAAGGCGGCGCGGTTTTTCTCCGCCTCGCTCTTGCTGGCGATATTCTTTTTAAAAAGGCCCTCGGTGCGCTCGTAGGTCGTCCTGGCCACCTCGAGAGCGGCATTGGCACTCTCCACTGCCGCCTTGGCGGACTGGATTTTGGCTTCCGCAGATTTGCGGCTCTGCTCGGAATTGGCAAGGGAAGCCTCCGCGACGGCGAGCGCTGCCTTCGCCTGTTCCAGCTTTTGTGCGTAGATGCGGTCATCAATCTTGGCGATCAGATCGCCCTTCTTGATTTGCTGGTAGTCCTGCACCGGCACCTCGACGAGATAGCCTGTAAGCTGTGGGCTGAGGATTGTCACTTGGCCGCGAACATAGGCGTCGTTGGTCACTTCTACCGCGCCGTGGAAGGGCGGCAGGTTCCAGGCATAAAGTACGACGAACACTCCGGCGAAACCGACGAGAATGGCCACATAAGTGGCGATGGAGCGGAAGAGATTGGACATGGTGTCTTTCTATAATTCCCTTTGTCTTTCTGATTCTGCTCAAGCGTCAAGCGGTTTGCATCGGATATATATTCGGGAAAAGGCGTTGGCGGTTGCGCCACCCTACGTGCAGAAGAAGGATTGCCAAGGCAGCAAGCGAAAGCCAGGACGTAAACAGAAAGGAGTCGTTATAGGCAAGGGCGTAAGCTTGCTGTTGTACCTGTTTGGCGAAGAGCGAGGTGGCTTGGGCAGTCTGCTGGTTCGGGTCGGTCAGCACCTTCCCATAAGCCCCGCCAAGCTGTTTCAGACGAGCCGCGACAAGAGGATCGGTAGATGTGAGCCGCGAGACCAGCCGAAAGGAATGAAATTGTTCGCGCCACTGGACGAAAGTGCCATAGAGGGCGCTGCCCAGATAACCACCGATCTTCTGCGTGGCGAGAAAGACGACGATGAAGGAGAGCATATAGCTGGGGCCACGCTTCAGGGCCGCGCCAAGGCCCATTGTCAGCGCCGGGGGCAGGAAGAGGCCGCCCGCGAAGCTCACCATGAACTGACTAAAATACATCTGTTCCGGCCGGGTCAGAACAGTTGACTGGCTATCCATGTAGCTGCCGATGGCAACGAGGAGCAGAGAGATAGCATGGATCGTGGACTCGCGGCCGGGCTTCATGACTACGGCACAGACCACGCCGGAGACGATCGCGCCCGCAAGAATGACCCAGTAGAGACCGGCCAATTGCTCGTTCAGCATTCCGGCATTGCGTAAGAAGTTGACAGCACCGCTCGTCTGTTCCGATAGAACCAGGCGAGACACCATCAAAGCACCGGCTAAATGCAAGATTTCGCGCGAGGTAAGCCAGCGAATATCGATCAGATGATTCTTCCGGTTGAGCTCGATCATTGCGTGGACAGCCGCCGCTGCGATCCCTCCGATGAAAATCCAGGCGAGCCAGACGGCTTCGGTCCACCAGTAGAGCCTGCCGACAGTGAGAGCCACGGCGAAGCAGCCGAGTGCAATTGCGAGGAAGATATAGCTGACGATGTCGAGACTGCTGATCACTTTGGCTCTCGGTGGGGAACCGAGCGGCAAAAGATAGACGAGACCGAGCGAGATCATCGCGAGACCTATCTCAATGAGATAAAGAGCATGATAGTCCCCAATGTCCATCAGCGACGGTGAAATGAGGCCGGTGACGGGTGTCGGAATAGCGAGGGCTGTCAGCGCGATGCAGAGCCCGATATTCATTTTTTTCGCCGGCGGCATGCTCTCCAGAATATAAAGGAAGCCAAGCGAGGTCATGGGTGCAGCGGCAACGCCCGCGAAGAAGCGCAGCACCAAGGCGCTCTCATAGCTATCCACCCAGAAATGCGCGAGACAGACGAGCACATAGGCAACTATCGCCACTTCCGCGAATTTCCTTAGCCCATACTGGGCACGCACCTTGAACAGAAGGAGCGTCAGGCTGGCGTTCGGAAATAAATACGCCGCCATCAGCCAGGTGGCTTCGACTTGCGTTAGCCCCATTGGCCCGGCGATCTGCTGCAGATTGATGGAGATGAAGCTCATGCCGAGCCCCTGGGTGAGTGCAACCATTGTGCCGGCCAAGACATAGGCGATCATCATCGCCGGTGATTTGGGCACGAAAGCGGCGGGCGCAGCCGGTGCCGGAGCCGCTGATTCTTGCGCCGACGGCGTTTCCTGCTGATGCGCGGCTTCGGTCAGCTTCGCATGTCTATCGAAGGCTGGCCGTATGACTGTCGCGTCTTCCTCTCTTATTGCGGCCTCACGCGGGGACATGGATATCGCTCATCTCCGCAACGTTGGCCGCTATCCGTTCCAGGAGCGCAATACCGTTCTGCAGTTCCTTTGGGTCGACATTGGCGAAGATCTGCATGCGCAGGTCCTCCCCAACAGATCTCACGAGTGCGGCCTGCTCCTCACCAAGGGGCGTGAGAACGATGAGATTGATGCGACGGTCCTTTCCATCAGGGCGGCGTTCAACGAGGCCGGTTTCCTCCATGCGATCAAGGATGCGGACGATGGTCGCCTGTTCAAGCTCGAGATCGCAGGCGAGTTCGCTCTGGGTCATGTTCTGCTTTGCGAGGCGGAACAGTGTACGGGCCCGCGGATAAGTTAGCCCATGTGCCGCGACTCTCTGATTGAAGGCCGTGCGGATCTTGCGGCTCGCCTTGGTGAGCGATTCCAGGAACTCTGATGTGATCGGGTCGTGATTCATTGTGAGCTTATCATTAGTGAGCTTACTATGTGATACTTAGCACGACGATTGTCTCATTTCAAGGGGCCGGTTCCTGTTGGGGGCGAGCTGACAGTGCGTCGGGAGACCGGCAAAGAGTAGATGGTGGGGCTGTTGAAGGATTGAACGAAGCCGCTTCTAAGGTAAGACCGTATGTCCTTCTTCGGTAAGCGCACAATTCGCGGCACCTGTTCATTGAAAATCGAATGAAGGAGTCTGTGTCCACAACGGAGACTGTGGACATGGGATAATCGCGGGAGCGCGTCGCCGGTGTAGCGCTGTTATCAAGCTTGAGGTGACTGTTCCGTAAGCGGTCAGCCGATGGCGTGGGACTTGAAGTTCCAGGGCATGAGCGCCTCGATTTCAGATACGGGCCAGCCTTGAGCGATGCGGTTCAAGGTCTGGGAGAGCCAGTCAAGCGGATCGACGTTGTTCATCTTGGCTGTCTGCAAGAGGGTGGCGACCGTCGCCCAAGTGCGTCCACCACCCTCGCTGCCGGCGAATAGACTGTTCTTTCTCGTAATTGTTTGGGGCCTGATCGCGCGCTCGACGATATTGGAGTCAATTTCGATCCGGCCGTCCGTCAGGAAGCGCTCCAGTGCTTCGCGCCGGGTGAGCGCGTAGCGGATCGCTTCGGCGGTCTTGGACTTGCCAGAGACCTTGCCCAGTTCCTTTTCCCAAAGATCAAAGAGGCCGGAGACGATGGTTACAGATTTTTCCTGACGCAGCATGGAACGGCTGTCGGCATCCCGACCGCGGACCTCATCCTCAATGCGCCACAGCTCGATCATCGCGATGATCGTGTCCGTTGCAGCCTTTGAGACACCACTGATGTGGAGGTCGTAAAACTTGCGGCGTAGATGCGCCCAGCATCCTGCGAGCCGGATCGTTTCATTGCTGCCGGCCTTGGCACGCGTCTTGGCGAGATTGGTATAGGCCGAGTAGCCGTCTACCTGCAGGATGCCGCCAAATCCGGCGAGATGACGCGCCACGCAATCAGCGCCCCTGCTGTCCTCAAACCGATAGGCCACCATCGGCGGGCTAGTTCCGCCATAGGGTCTATCATCGCGAGCATAAGCCCAAAGCCAGGCCTTCGTCGTTTTCCCCGAACCGGGCGCAAGAGTGGGCAAGGTCGTTTCGTCGGCGAAGACCCTTTCGCCCTCCTTGACGCGCTCAAGGATGTAGTCGGCGCATATCTGCAGTTCGAAGCCCATATGCCCCATCCATTGGGCCATCAGTGATCGGCTGATCTCGACACCGTCGCGTAGATAGATTGCCTCCTGCCGGTAGAGCGGAAGGCCGTCGGCGTATTTGGAGACGGCGATATAGGCGAGTAGCCGCTCCGTCGGCAGGCCACTTTCGATGATGTGTGCCGGTGCCAAAGCCTGGAGCACGCCATCGTTGCCCCGGAAGGCATATTTGGGGCGACGCGTCACGATGACCCGGAACTTCGGCGGCACGACATCCAGTCGTTCCGAGCGATCCTCCCCGATCAGGACCTTTTCCAGCCCCTCGCAGCCGGCCGGGATCTCCGGCTCGATCACTTCCTCGATGCGTTCGAGATGAGCGGCAAAACCCTTGCGCGGACGTGGTGCTCGTTTCGGCTTGTCTTTGGCCGCATGATCAAGCTCGCTCTGGATTGCCGAAAGGCCGGTCTCGACTTCCTCGAAGGCAAAGGACACCTGTTCGTCGTTGACGCCAAGCCGCAATCGCTCGGAACGGGTGCCATGTTGGGTGCGCTGCAGAACCTTCAGGATCGATGTGAGGTTGGCAATCCGCTCGTTGGCACTCTTCTCCACCGCCTCCAGCCGCGCGATCTACGCGGCTTGCGTCGTCTTCGCACGGGCTCCGCGGTCAAAATCTCAAAGGTTCGAGGGTGATTCACACTGTCGCTCATAGAATTCTCCGCATGACTCATGCAGAAAATCGCCGATCAGCAGTACGAAAGATACGTGGGGTGGTCTACGTGCTTACACTGTTCCCCGATAGGGTGAAGAAACGGGCTCACGGTTTTGGATCGGGCCCAGCAGCCTAGAGGAACAGTCGAGATGGAATATATTGGACTTGATGTGTCGATGAAAGAGACGGCGATCTCAATTCGGCGAGAAGGTCAGCGGATTTGGCGCGGCAAGGTGGATTCGGATCCTAAGTTGATTGCCGAGGTCATCCGTAAGCGCGCACGGCAGGTGCAGCGGGTTGTCTTTGAGACTGGTCCATTGTCGATCTGGTTCTGGCACGCGCTGCAGGCGGAAGGACTGCCAGCGATCTGTATTGATGCACGCCATGCGGCTAAAGCGCTCGATATGGCGCCCAACAAGACCGATCTTAATGACGCCGACGGCTTGGCGCAGCTTGCCGAGATTGGTTACTTCAAAGAAGTGCGGGTGAAAGGCTTCGACAACCGGCCTGACCGTCCGCTGCCAACTTGATGAGAACCTCTATCCCGCCGGCATCAAAGTCTCCGACCAGGAAATGGCTGCATTGAACATCCTGCGCAACAACTTCCACGGCGAATGGAACTACTCAATCCGCCCGCGAGTACCAAAATCAGAGCCGTAATTTATCGACGCTGCCTAAGGTCATCCGAAAAGGGTCTCGCCATCCTGGCCGGCCTCCTGCACCGGCCTGAATGGTGAATCTGATTTGCTCACAAAAGGGAATCTGGAGGGTTCTGTGAGGTCCGGGCGCTGGGCATGCGGCATTCACTGATCGGACCTCATTGAAGCCGGATTGAGCGAAGGCGCGGGTTGTTTGGCACTATGGGGATTTCGCCGAAGCGGTGGATGGCGTTTGGCAGGATCGAGCCCTGCCGGAACGCGTGGACAGGCCTGGAAGGAGATTGTTGGCGGTCATTGCGGTGTCGTTGACTGGTCTGTCGGTTGGATTGCATCGACCGAAGCCTTGGTGCTGTTGCGTCTCATATCGCGCCGGCACGTTTGGCCAAAGCAACACCCTTGCGGTCCTTCGACATGCCGACGCTGATCGTTGCAATGATGCTGCGGCTGATATGATCATGAACTGTCGTTCCGTGCTGGCCGGCATACCGGCTGGAGCGGGGTCCACGCGCCGATGATCGTCATGGTTCCACCACAACAAGGGCAGCGGTGCGCCAGCGGTGGTGGCTTTGCATCCGGCTCTTCGACCGGCTGCTCCGGCGTCGGGACGTTGAGCAGGCTGCGGCACAAGTCCAGCTTCAGTGTAAGCGCGCAAAAGACCGCACCTTTTCATTGATGCCGTGGTGATCGAGTCTGTGTCCATAGCGGGACTATGGACACAGTGGACACGATGGCATCGAGTGAGGTTGGAATTTCGGGGCGGCTTAGGGTGGTCAGGATTCTGAGCAACGGGAAGCGGCGGTATGATCCGGTTGATAAGGATCGCTTGATCGATGCTGCGCTTGAACCGGGTGCGTCGATAGCAGGGCTTGCATTGGCGCACGGGATCAACGCCAATCAGTTGCAGAACTGGATCAGGCTTCGTCAGCGGCGGCAGGGTTCCGAAAAAGCGTCTGCGGTGGTGGCGAGCGTTGCAGCGTCAGCCTTCGTTGAGGTGGTTGAGGCGACGGCTGTTATATGCCCGCCGGAGCCGCCCTCTTTGCCCTCTCAGCAGAAATTGGCCCGTATACGCTTGACGGCATTGCTTCCGAACGGCGTGCGGCTTGAGCTTGAAGGTGCTGATATGCAGGCTCTGTCAGCGATGATCCCAGCGTTGGGAGCATTGTGATGTTCCGGCTGGCCGACAATCTGCGTGTCTATCTTCACCGGGACCCTATCGACTTTCGTGCCGGGATCAACGGCCTGGCGATTTTGGTCGAGCAGAATATGGGCCACAATCCGTTCGAGCGTGCGGTGTTCGCCTTCTGCAATCGCCGCCGCACTCGGATGAAGCTTTTATTCTTCGACCGCTCGGGCTTTGTACTCGTATTGAAAGCTCTGTCGGAAGACAGGTTCCGCTGGCCCCGTCGGGAGGAAAAGGTGCTGGCGCTCGACGCCGAGCAATTGCACTGGCTTCTCGATGGCATCGATCTCGATGCCATGATCCGCCACCCGGTTCGGCAATATGAATATGTCGGGTGAATTCGGTATGCGGGCCAGTTGACGCAGGGAAGCGGTTCAGATTCAAAAATGCGATGAATCCAACCGGCATTCCTGACGTTGCGGAATTGATGGCGCAAATCGCCGCGCTTCAGGCGGCCAACCGTCAGCTCGCCGAGCGCGTCGTCAAGCTTGAGGAAGAACTGGCGCTCGCCCGCTTGCATCGGTTTGCACCGCGTAGCGAAAAGCATGTGGATCGCATCTTCAACGAAGCTGAGCAGAGCACCGTTGATGGAAACGACGAGGACCGCGATCTCGATGACGAGGCGGATAGCGTCGATCTTCCAGACACGGGATTGCCGCAGGCCGAACAGCCGGAACGCAGGAAATCGGGCCGCAAGCCACTGCCTGCGAACCTGCCGCGCCAGCGCGTCGACTATGATCTTGTCGACGATCAGAAAGCCTGCCCGTGCTGTAGCCATCAGATGCATCGCATGGGCGAGTTGGTGACCGAGCAGCTTCATATCGAGATCAAGGCCACGATTTTGCAGAATGCGCGGGCCAAGTATGCGTGTCGCCACTGCGACCGCACCGGGATCAAGACGCCAGTTGTGATCGCGCCGATGCCGAAGCAGCCCTTGCCCGGCAGCATCGCCACGGCCTCGACGCTGGCCTTCGCGCTCGTCCATAAATATGTCGATGGCACACCGCTCTACCGTCTGGCGCAGGCCTTCGAGCGTGCGGGCGTTCCCGTCAGCCGTGGCGCTCTCGGCCATTGGGTCATCGGGTCCAGCGAGAACCATCTCGTTCGCATCTATGACGCGCTGAAACTGCGGCTGCGGTCCCAGCCTCTCATCCATGGTGACGAGACCACGGTGCAAGTCTTGAAGGAAAAGGACAGGAAAGCGACCGACGAGTCCTACATGTGGGCCTATCGAAGCGGCCAGGACAGTGATGAGCCAATTGTGTTGTTCGACTATCAGCCCGGTCGCGGGCAAGTGCATCCGCAGACCTTCCTTGGCGACTATCACGGTATCCTCATGACCGACGGCTATCAGGCTTGGCGGACATTGAAGAAGGCCACGCAGATCGGATGCATGGCCCATGCCCGGCGGCGCTTTGTCAATGCTCTTAAGGCCAGGGAAAAGCCAGGAGGGCCACCGGCGCAGGCCCTCAAGTTCTTCGACCAGCTTTACCGGATTGAACGGCAGGCACGGGACGAAAAGCCGGATGATGGCGAAACGCAGCCTGACCACATGCGCCGCTTTCGCCAGAAACACAGCATCCCGGTCCTGGCCGCTCTCAAAGCATGGCTCGACGACATCGCGCCGAAGGTCGTACCCGACACCAAACTTGGCGATGCCGTCTCCTATACGCTCAACCAATGGGAATATCTGACGCGCTACACCGACGATGGCCGAATGCCGATAGACAACAATTTACTGGAACGCGACATCAGAGTTTTTGCAACTGGCAGAAAGAGTTGGCTCTTCTCAGACACCGTAGACGGGGCCAAGGCCAGCGCCGTCATCTATAGTCTCATGCTGACATGTCGCGCCTGCGGTGTCGAGCCGTTCGCCTGGCTCAAGCACGTCCTCACCGAACTGCCGCAGCGGCCGGACGAGGCCGACATCGACGACCTCATGCCATTCAACTTCAAAACACAGGCTGCCTGATCCGCAGTCCCTTCACCTCCATTGACGACCACGCGCGCCGAAATGAGCGCTTACGCTTCAGTTGCCGATGGCCGTTGGCAAGCAGACCATAATGACGAATGCGGTGAAAGCCGTCCGGAACCGTGTGAAGCAGGAAACGACGGATGAACTCGTGCGCATCGAGCGTCATCAGCTTCTGTTTGCCGCCCGTTCGATAACCCTTCCATCGGAATGTGACGCGATCGCCATCGATGCTGACGAGGCGGGAGTTGGAGATGGCAATGCGATGGGTGTAGCGGCCGAGATAGGCCAGCACCTGTTCGGGTCCGGCAAAGGGCGGCTTGGCATAGACGATCCAGTCGACACGCCGCGCTTCTTTGACAGTGCGATTGAATGCGGCCGGACTGGCCAGGCCGGCAATATCGCCGAAGAACTGAAGCTGGCCTCTGTCGTAAGTCTGTTTGAGCTCGTCGAGAAACAGCCGCCGGAACAGGCGTGACAGAACCCGTACGGGCATGAAGAAGCTTGCCCGGCAAGCAACCCAGCGGGACTGGTCGAATGACAAACCGCCGCCCGGCACGATGCAGTGGATATGCGGATGATAGTGGAGGTTCTGCCCCCAGGAATGCAGCACCGCGATGAAGCCAATCTCGGCACCCAGATGTCTGGGATCGGCAGCAAGCTTGCGTAGCGTCTCGGCGACGGCGCGAAACAGGATCGTGTAAACGGCATTCTTATTCTGGAAGGCGATTGCGGCGACCTGCTGCGGCAACGTGAAGACGACATGGAAATAGCCGACCGGCAGAAGATCGGCCTGTCTGGCTGCAAGCCAGTCACGGCTCGCCTGTCCCTGGCACTTCGGGCAATGCCGGTTGCGGCAGGAATTATAGGCGATGCGGAGCGTAGCGCAGTCCTGGCATTGCTGGACATGCCCGCCCAACCGAGCGGTCCGGCACCTCTCAACCGCGCTCATCACCCTGCGTTCGACACGCCCGAGATGAACGTCGTGGGTTTGACGATATCCTTCCCCGTGGCGGCGAAAAATGTCCGCCACCTCCAGCCCCGCCGCCATGGCGAAACTTGCTCAGCCTGGCGGCACCACCTCCAGCGTCAGCCGGTCGAGCGGGCTGGTCGTGCTGCGGATCAGGGTGTTGGAAACCTTCGTGTAGCGCGCCGTGGTCGACAGATTGTTGTGGCCGAGCAGAACCTGGATGATGCGGATGTCGGTTCCGCTCTCCAGAAGATGGGTGGCAAAGCTGTGCCGCAGCGTATGCACCGTCACCCGTTTGTCGATGCCGGCCGCGGCGCACGCCGAACGGCAGGCAGAATACAGAACCTGGACATCGATGGGCTTGGTCTCGTCCCGGCCCGGAAACAGCCAGACCTCGGGTCTCGCCAGCCGCCAATAGACCCGCAGGATCGCGAGCAACTGCGCTGACAGCATGACGTTGCGATCCTTTCCGCCCTTGCCATGCTCGACACGGATGATGCCGCGCTCGCCATCAATGTCGCGGACCTTGAGATGGACAGCTTCCGAGGCGCGCAGCCCCGCCGCATAAGCTGTCGTCAGTGCGGTGCGGGTTCTCAGGCTCGGAACCGCTTCCAGAAACCGCACGATCTCGTCGCCGTTTAGGATCGTCGGCAGCTTGGCGGGTGTCCGGGCATAGGCAATGCGTTCCGGTATCTCGGCATGACCGAGCGTGACGCCAAAGAAGAACCGCAGGGCACAAACTGTCTGGTTCAAGGCCGGCCACGATAGGCCCGAGGAGACCAGATGCACCTGAAACGCGCGCACGTCTTCCAGTCCAAGACGGTCTGGCGAACACCCGAAATAGCGCGAGAACTTCGCCACCGCATGCAAATACGATCGTTGCGTCGCTGGCGAAAGATTGCGGATCGTCATGTCATCGATCATGCGCCGGCGCAGCGGGCTTATCGTATGCGCCGTCTACGCCCCATTGATTTTTCAGTTTCAGCTACTCGGTAGTGCTGCCTGAGGGCCGGATGTGAGCTCACCGGATAGAGCGGGATGATTTTAGATCCGTTCATATCCGGCCTCGTTGAAATAGTTCTGGCATTCTTTTGGAGAAACGGTTTGGAGGATTGTTGCGAGCGCGTCATGGATGGCGTTGCGGCTTCTGGCCTGCGCCTCGCGTAGCCGGTGTTTGATCTTGGCGAAGAGCTTTTCGATCGGATTGAGATCGGGGGAGTATTGCGGCAGGAAGAACAGCCGCGCGCCGGCCTTGCGGATGGCGGTGCGGATCGCCGCGGCCTTGTGCGAGCCGAGATTGTCCATCACGACGATGTCGCCGGGCGTGAGCTCCGGCACCAGCACCTTTTCGACATAGACGAGGAAGCTCGTCGCGTTGATCGGCCGGTCGATGACCCAGGGCGCGCTGACGCGATCAACGCGCAGGGCGGCAATGAACGTCATGGTGTTCCAGTGGCCGAAGGGAGCCTGGCCGAACAGCCGTTCGCCGCGCGGCGCCCAGCCTCGCAGCGGCGCCATGTTCGTCTTCGTCCAGGTCTCGTCGATGAAGACGAGGCGGGCCGGATCGATGCGATGGCGATGCTTCAGCCAGCGGCTGCGTCGGGCGGCGACATCGGGCCGGTCGCGCTCGCTGGCGACCAACGTCTTTTTTTATAACTCAGCCCTTCCTCATGCACGCAGATCCAGACGGAGCGGTAGTCGACCTTCAGGCCCCGCTCCGCCAATTCCGCGACCAGCCCGCGCAAGGTGAATGCCTGCGCGCGGCAGCGCTCGATTAGCCAGGCCCGATGCTCACCGGCGATCGCTCGCGGCTTGTGCCCGCCCATCTGGCCGGCGGCGGCGCTGCCCGTCTCACGGAAGCGCCGTACCCAATCGATCGCCGTGCTGATGCCGATGCCGAAGCGCTTCGCCGCCGCCCGACAGGACAGCCCATCGCGCGTCACTGCACCAACAACACGGTCCCTAAGGTCATCCGAAAAGGGTCTCGCCATCCTGGCCGGCCTCCTGCACCGGCCTGAATGGTGAATCTGATTTGCTCACAAAAGGGAATCTGGAGGGTTCTGTGAGGTCCGGGCGCTGGGCATGCGGCATTCACTGATCGGACCTCATTGAAGCCGGATTGAGCGAAGGCGCGGGTTGTTTGGCACTATGGGGATTTCGCCGAAGCGGTGGATGGCGTTTGGCAGGATCGAGCCCTGCCGGAACGCGTGGACAGGCCTGGAAGGAGATTGTTGGCGGTCATTGCGGTGTCGTTGACTGGTCTGTCGGTTGGATTGCATCGACCGAAGCCTTGGTGCTGTTGCGTCTCATATCGCGCCGGCACGTTTGGCCAAAGCAACACCCTTGCGGTCCTTCGACATGCCGACGCTGATCGTTGCAATGATGCTGCGGCTGGTCGACCCAACGGTTGAACAGGGACGAACAGAGCATTCTTGCCGAAGCAGCCCACGTTCTCCGTTTCGCCGATCCGGAGGGCGAGACCAAGACGCCGATCAAGCCCGAACAGTTGCTTGTTCCCCGCCGTCATGACGATCGCGCCGACGATCTCTGGACCGTTTGGAATGTGGTGCAGGAAAACGCCATCAAGGGCGGCATTCGCGGTGTCGGCCGCGATGATCTTGGCCGTACCCGCCGCGTAAAATCCCGCGCCGTCAACGGGATCGATCAGGACATCAGGCTGAACAAGGCGCTATGGCTGCTCGGCGAACGCATGGCCGCCCTGAAATCCTGACCCGGACCTTAGGAGCGCCGTCAGCACAGGCGGCGCTCTCCCCCCATCACCACGATATCGGAGGGTATATCATGAAGCTCGCGTATCCCATCGAAATCTCCAATTTGCGGGAGATCATCGGGCATGTTCGTCCTATGGCGTTGGCCAATGCAATTCACGCCCGCGTCCCCTCGTCATGGGGCGGCGCATTTTTCATCACCTTGCTAAATCTGTCGCGATGCTGTCCGCGACTTAGTGAAATCGCTGTCCCGGACTTTCCGAAATCGGTGTCCGCGACTTACTGAAATCCGTGTCCCGTACTTTGTGAAACCCGCCCTCAAGGGCAATCAAAGCGCGCTGCGCGACGATGTCAGCCTGTTCGTGACCGAGCAGAAAGCCAAGCAATACGCCGATACCGCGATCAGTCGACATGAGACCGTGGATGGCGATCATGGTCGGATCGAAACCAGGACCACCACCGTCCTGCATGATGTCGCCTGGCTTCAGCAACGCCACAAATGGCCCGCCCTGAAATCCGTCGTCATCATCGACAGCATACGCGAAATCGGCAGCAAGACCGAGCGGGAGACCCGCTTATACATCAGCTCGTTGAAGCTGCCCGCCGACAAGCTCGGACCGATCGTTCGCAGTCATTGGGCAATCGAGAACAGCCTGCACTGGGTGCTGGACATGGTCTTCCGCGACGACGAATGCCGCGTCCGAACCGAAAACGCCCCGGCCAACTTCACCACCATCAAACATATCGCAACCAATCTGCTGCGATTGCCGACCACCAGAGATTCACTCCGCTCAAGGCGAAAAATCGCCGCCTGGGACGACGACTTCCTCGCAAGCCTCATTGCTCGATGAGCCGTTCACCCGATTCCCCTGGCCCATCAGTAGGACGGTCATGCATAAGACGGGCTAAAGCGTTAAGCCAGTAACTCAACCTCACACGTCGATCTCAGATAAAAAATGCGTTCGCCGGACGCTCACGCCGTCTGGGGGGCATCCACATGCGGTAATCGCGGGGCGATGCCCCTCCAGTAGTTGGGAACCCGCAGTCCTCACAACACTTGTCAATTCTGTTGCAACTAAACGGAAGACCGTTTACATGACGAGGCTAATCATCAGCATCCATTCTCTAGCGAAACAGAAGGTTTTCATAAGGGCGGTTTTGATTCAGCTGCAAATGAGCGCTCATCGGTCTTCTCCGGTCAGAGTGATGGCGCCAGTTGTGCCAATAAGGGTCTATACGTTACGTTCCAACACTACGTCCGGCGACAAACTTTGCATTGCCGACAAGGTGACCGACAGCCTTGACATGCTGCACCCGCTGATAAGCCGTCGTGCCGGAAGGTCAGATTGCCTTCAGGTCAAGGTATACCTACGGGATTGAACAGCGTAGGCGCTTGTACGGAGGTCTGGTAGCTTAATAGAGAGGGAGATACATGTGAGGCGAACCAAAGAACAGGCCGCCCAAACTGCCGAGCAAATCCTACTGGCCGCGGAAAACCTATTTTTGGAGCAAGGATACGACGATGTCTCTCTCGAAGAAATCGCTGCCTCTGCTAACGTTACACGCGGGGCCGTACACTGGCACTTCAAGAACAAACAGGGCTTGCTACGTAGTATGCGGAGGAAGGCGCTAGAGCCCTACCGGAAACTCGTTGATGATCTCTCTGAAAATACCAGAGTCGCGTCGATGGACACCCTCTGCACCCTCATTTCGGACATGTTTCGGCGAATCCAAGCGGAACCTCGATATCAAGGGCTATTTTGTGCGATGGCCCGGCTCGATCTTACCATGGCCGCAAAGAATGAAGCCGATGGCCGTACGTTTCGGGAAGAGAAATACGCCCTTCTAGTTCGTATCTTCGAGCTCATTGAACAGGAGTCAGGGTTACCCGATCCATGGACACCTAACAAAGTTGCATCGGCATTCAATGCCAGTGTCAGCGGCCTGATGTTAGAGTGGGCGCTTGGACGAGGTACGATTCGGCTTGTTCCGGATGGAATAGTGTTTGTCAAAGCACTTTTGGGGCTCTGGGTAAACAGAGGTTCGCCCATCAGCTCGTCGCAATAGTCGACCGTGAAGAACACGTTTTCATTGTAGCGGGGAGGATTGTCCGTGGTGATAGTGCCTTGATGACCGCGCGTCGGATGGCTGGCAGTGTTGGCTTATGCGGCAGGCGGTAGTGCAACCTACACCGAGTCAAGCGGACAGGGCGCTTTCGTATTTTGATCGGGGCAGTCGAGAGGAAAGGAGGTTGCAATGCCAATGTTGGCAGACGCTCACACCGGCCGCGATCGGGTGGCAACCATCGCCGCCCTTCATCGCGGGCACGACAGCGCCGACAAGGCGGAAGAACTCCACCATATCGCCTGCGCCTTGGCGGACATGGTGGGTTTGATAGAGTTGAGAACCGAACTGGTCGCTTCAGATTGGAGATAGCATGAGCCGTCATACGATCACCCTTTGCCGAGGCGAAGAACGGGATGACGAAGCCACGATCGGTTTCGATCGTAAGCGGTCAGCCGATGGCGTGGGACTTGAAGTTCCAGGGCATGAGCGCCTCGATTTCAGATACGGGCCAGCCTTGAGCGATGCGGTTCAAGG
>NZ_JAGGJW010000032.1 GCF_017873175.1 Neorhizobium petrolearium | reverse complement strand
TGGATGTTCTCGACAGACCAAGCCCGCGAAAAGATGGCAAAGTCTTATCCAATACCTTTGCTCAACGAGTCATAATCTCTGGGACGTCACACTAGGGGAGGGGTGAGGACATCGGCATTCAACGTGTCATCGCCTTCGAGGACGATGGCTGCCGGTTCGGGTGCTATGCGATCAATGGACGTTCGTCTTGCAAGCGTTGCCAAAGGGAGCCAGCCAGCAGTTGTCAAACTGGCTTCCTACGGTGGTGGCGCCCGCGTCGGCTCGATGCTCAACTATGTTTCCAGAGGGGGGGAGCTGAAGGTTGAGAACGAAAACGGCGAGACGTTGCGTGGCCGTGAGGAGCTGGCGCGTCTCCGTGGCGATTGGAATCACCTTTTCCAAAACAGGACCGAGAGCCGCGATATCGGCGCGTTTAGCGTCGAGGTGAGCGTTTCCGGCGGCTCGAACCCGCATGAGCAGGTGCGGGACATTGTCAGCAGTGGCTTTGGTGATCGACGCTACGCTTACTCTGTCGAAACCCGAAACGACGGATCGCTGAAGGTCGAGGGTTATGTCGTGTTGCGCAGCGGGCAGGGCGAGCGGCTGACGGCTGACGCGAAGGCGGCCGCCATCGTTCAGGAGCGTTTCGACGCCAGCGCCGTTGCGAAAGAGGCCCCCGCGGCTTTCTCGTTCACAGGCTATGGCAATGGCGTGGAATATGGCGCTGCCAAGTTGCGAGACCTGATCGCGCAGCGGAACGACGTTCGAGACGATCAGGGACGCTTGATTGCCGATGACAAGGCTGCGGGCGACCTAGTGCAAAAGGAATGGCGGGATGAGCTGCACAGCCGCAAGAGCCGTGACGTGATGCACGTGATCATGTCGGCGCGTGCCGGCACGGATGCTGTCGCTTTCGAAGGAGCTGTTCGCGACTTCCTGGCTGAGCAGTTTGCGGGCCATCGGTACGTTTTCGCTATGCACGATCCGGAGGCCGAGCCTCGTAGCGGCCGGTTTGGAATTGATGAAATCAATGTCGGCGAAGCTCAGGCTCCATTGGTTCGACAAAATCCGAACTAGAAATACCCGTACTCATCACTACGCTCCTCAAATTGGAGCGCAATGTCATGAGCGAGCGCTTCTCAGCTCAATCCCACAAGCATGTTTCCACAACGTTCTTCGAGTTGGCCAAAATCGCAGCTTCGGGCCGACTGGGCCGATCAGGCTTTCAAGAGCGCTGACGGCGCTCAATAGCGGAAGCCGAAGGCCTCAGAAAGTCGTTTCCCGGACGCCACGACAATGCGCGCAAGTGCGCTATCGGGCCCGCTGTCAACGCGCCTCGTGCGCCCGAAGACTGTCAATGCCATCAACAACCGGCCCGTCGGGTCGAATATTGGGACGCTGACAGCGCCGAATCCGTCTCCACCGCCGTCGGCGATGCAGGCGAAGCCCCGGCTACGGGTTTCGCGTATCAACTCTGCCAACGCCGCGCGTTCCTTGGGCGCGTTGACCCTTCCGCTTGCGCGATTCTGTTCCAGCTCACGCTCGATTGGTCCTTCGGTCCGGCCGGGGTCGTCAAAGCTGCTGAAAACCAGGCCGGTGGCAGAGAACGTCATAGGGCAGTGGTGAGTCGGAGCGACGGATGTCGCAAAGTCATGGCGCGCTTCCATGACCCGGACCATCGTGGGACCCTTGTCTGTCCATACGGCCAAGGCAGAGGTCTCGCCCACCTGTTCGACAAGTTCGGTCAGGATCGTTTCAGCGAGCTGCAGCGGTTCAAATCGCGCGAAGCCCTTTATTCCCAGTTGGAATGCGACGGGCCCCAGGTCGTATTTCGACGAATCCTTGAGCTGCTTCACAAGCCCGGTACGGATCAGACTCACCAGATAGCGATGAACCTTGGCCGACGGCATTTTCAGGCTCGCCGCAAGTTCGGCCAGCTTCATAGGTCCCTCGGCGCGGATCAGCACGTCGAGTATCGTTCCCGCTATTTCAACCGACTGGATTCCGAGTTGGGCCGGCCGCTCCGATGTGTCCTCCGGCGAAATTTTCCTTGTGTTTTCAAGCAGCACTCGGGCCCTCCTTATTGTTTATGATGAGCATTATACAAATTTGTTGACAAGGCGCAAATTGAAAGACAGCATTACGTATAATAACAGAAATTACACATTGTATAATGTTTTGCACTGAGGATGGTGCGTGAGGAGAGTCCCAATGAACGGATTTGAGTTTGGCCTGAAAGGTCGGCTTGCCTGAGCGGTAGGGAGACCCGTCTCAAGGACGGCCCCGTTGCTGCGCAGGCGCCAGTAGCGCGTGGACTAGCATTCAAAAACATCGAGGAAACACCAATGAACGCCATTTCATCGGAAAGCGCGGTGGAGGAAGTCCATTGCGACTTGCTCGTCGCAGGTTCAGGCGCAAGCGGACTGACGGCGGCAATAGTCGCAGCCAAGCAGGGCTTGAATGTGATTGTCGCGGAAAAAGAGCCTGTGTTTGGCGGCACCACGGCTTTCTCGGGAGGCTATCTCTGGGTGCCAAACAATCCGGTCAGTAAAGAGGCCGGGATACAGGACAGCAAGGAAGCTGCCCGGGACTACATCCGCCATGAGGCGAGCAACCACTACGATGCGGCCCGTACAGAGGCATTTCTCGACGCTGGGCCGGCGATGGTCAACTTCATGCACGAGAACACCCACGTTCGGTTCGAAGCATCACCTGCCTTTTCCGACTATCATCCGGACGCGCCAGGCGGCATGCCAGGGGGGCGATCGATCCTGGCAGTCCCGGTCAACGCCGCTATTCTCGGTGAAGACCTCCCCAAGCTTCGTCCTCCGCGCTCCGAACTTACCCTCTACGGGTTGGCGATCGGATCCGGCAAGGAACTCTGGCATTTCTATCGCGCCACGAAGCGCCTGGAGTCCTTCGCCTATGTGTCAAAACGCATAGCAAAATTCGGTGTCGACAAGGTCCTGAAAGGACGCTCGATGCTGCTGACCAACGGCAACGCATTGGCGGCGCGCCTTTATCGGAGCGCAAAGGATCTCGACGTTCCTGTCTGGCTCGACAGCCCGGTGAAGGCCTTGTTGCGTGACGACGATGGCAATGTGATCGGGGCCGACGTACTCACGCCAAAAGGACTGCGCCGGATCATCGCGAAACGCGGCGTGGTCCTGGCCTGCGGCGGATTTGCCCAGGACGTGGCTCGGCGGAAATCGCTCTACAATCACGTCGCGAGCGAGGGCGAACATGTGTCCGCCGCCAGCCCCGGCAATACTGGCGATGGCCTTCTGCTGGCCGAGCAGATCGGCGCGCAGACGCTGATGGATTATCCCAATGCGGGCGCCTGGGCGCCGACCAGCCTTGTGCCGAGGGCAGACGGAACGAAGGGGCCATTTCCGCACTTCATCGATCGCGGAAAGCCCGGGGTGATTGCCGTTGCCCGTTCCGGGAGACGCTTTGTCAATGAAGCCAACAGCTATCATGATTTCGTCCAGGGCATGGAACGTATGACGGAGCACGGTCAGCCGGCCGAAGCCTTCCTGATCTGCGATCATCGCACCATCAGGAAGTACGGTCTCGGCCATGTTAAGCCGGCACCCTTGCCGCTCGCTCCCTCCATCAAATCCGGCTATCTTATCTCCGGCAACACTCTGGCGGAACTCGCGCAGAACATTGGGATGGACGCTGCGGCGTTCGAGGCGACTGTCCAGCGCTTCAACAACGATGTTCCTACCGGTGTGGACACGGAATACGGCCGCGGCAGCACCGCATACAACCGCTTCCATGGCGACCCGGAAGTCAAGCCAAACCCGTGTCTCGCCCCGATAGCGAAGGGCCCTTTCTATGCGGTCCGCGTCGTGCCGGGAAGTATCGGCACCTTTGCCGGTCTGCGAACAGATGAGCATTCCCGCGTCATCGGCGAGGACGGCAAATCGATCCAGGGTCTCTACGCCGTCGGCAACGACATGGCGAGCGTCCTTGGCGGGAACTATTCGGGGGGCGGCATCACCCTCGGACCGGGCATGACCTTTGGGTACATCGCCGGAATGCACGCAGCGCGCGAGCACCACTAAACTCTTACGAAATCTACGTTGACGGGAGGAACTACCATGAACTTGAATCGCAGAAACCTGCTTCTGGCAGGCGCAGGACTTGCTTTGTCATTGGCATCCCCATTCGGGGTGGCTGCCCAGGAGAAGGTGATACGTATTGGAGCGCTGATCGCAGCGTCCGGTTCAACCGCCTTCATGGGTAGTTCCCAGCGCGAAACCATCGAAATGCTTGTCGATGAGTATAACGCGGCCGGAGGGATGACGGGAAACAAGGTGGTGCTGACCCTCTACGATACGGAGGGTAACGGCACGGTGGCGGCGCAGCAGTTCCGTCGCCTGATCGACTCCGATCAGGTTGACGTCGTCATCGGTCCGTCGACCACGGGTGAATCGCTGGCTCTCATGGCGGTCGCCAACGAGTCCAAGGTCCCGCTGGTGTCCTTCGCCGGTGCCGAGTCTGTTGTTAACCCACCGACGCCGTTCGTGTTCAAGGTGCCGCCGACAGATCGCATCGTCGTCAAGCATTTGCTGTCCTTCATGAAAAAGCGCGGCATCAATTCGATCGCGGTGCTTTCCTCCGCCGATGGTTATGGACAAGCCGGGCTCACCGTCATCAAGGATGTGGCCGACGAGCTCGGAGTGCCTGTCATGGCATCGGAGGAGTTCGGTCCGAAAGATACGGACATGACGCCCCAGGTCCTCAAGGTGAGGAGCAGTGGTGCTGACGCGCTGCTGATCTGGAGCGTGAATCCCGGTCCCACGATCATTCTCAAGAATGCCGCCTCTGTCGGATATGACAAGCCGATTTTCAACGGCTACGGCGCTGCCTCACCCGCCTTGATCGAGCAGGCTGGGCCGGCCGCCGAGGGAAGCTACGTGTCGTCCATGCGGCTCCTGGCGCCCCAGAGCCTCGCCGAGGACGATCCGATGCGCGGCGTCGTCACCAAGCTGGCGGACAACTATCGTGCAAAATACGGCAAGGAACCGACAACCTTCATCGCACATCCCGCCGACGCACTCTCTCTTATCGCCGCGGCCGTGAAGGCTTCCGGAGGAGAGGTGGATCGGGTGAAACTGGCCGAGGCGATGCGCAGCGGCATCAGCTTTGCAGGTGCGAACGGCATGTTCAATTTCACCGACACGAACCACAACGGGCTGGATGAGAACTCCAACTCGATGATCATGCTGCAGGTCAAAGGCGGGGAATTCGTCGTAGCCGACTGAGCTCTCCCAAGACGCCGGCGGCTCGTGGCTTGGATCGCGAGCCGCCAATGACGCCCCCAATCACAGGAGAGAATCCCGTGGAAGTATTCATTCAGATCCTCATTACGGGGATCGTAGTCGGCTGCATCTATGGCATGGCGGCTCTGGGCTTCACGATCGTCTATAATGCCACCAAGCTGATCAACTTCGCCAATGGCGAGTTCCTGATGCTTGGTGGGGTGGTACTGACGGGAGCGGTGACGATCGCCGGCCTCCCGACCGGAGTTGCGGTTCCGGTCGCGGTGGCGGTCAGTGCGGCGATTGGCTGGGTGATGCAGCGCGTCATCCTGGAGAATGCCAGGCATTCCGATCATCTTACCCTGGTGATGTTGACCATAGGCGTAGCACTCGCACTGCGCGGCGCAGCAGCGCTTGTCTTCGGCCGCGACATCAGTTTCGTGCCCGAATTCGGGTTCATTCCCCTGGTCCTCGTCGGCAACGTCTATATCCCGAGCCAGGGCATCTGGATCATGCTGACCCTGGCGGTGCTCAGCCTCGCCCTGTGGTATCTGTTTTCGCGCACGCTATTCGGCAAGGCCATGCGGGCTGCGAGCCAGGAACCGCGCGCGGCGGCCCTCTGCGGGATCGAACCCAAGAAGGCTGCGGTGATCGCGATGATCATGGCGGCCGCAATCGGCGGTCTCGCCGGGACGCTGATGGCACCGATCTCCGCCGCATCCTACGAAAACGGCATCTTTCTGGGCCTGAAGGGTTTCGCCGCAGCCGTCGTCGGCGGTCTCGGCAATCCGCTCGGCGCCATTCTCGGCGGTTTGCTGATTGGTGTCATCGAAAGCGTGACCGCGGGCTACGTGGCATCGGGCTTCAAGGACGCAATCGGCTTCATCATCCTAATTCTCGTGCTCATTCTGCGGCCTCAGGGTCTCGCCGGGCGCGCCGTAATTTCGAGGGTCTGATCGATGCGAAATTCAAAATCTACCTCCAACCTTCGCCACGATGGGCTGATCCTGCTGGGATTGGCGATCTTCCTCGCCATTCTGGGCGTGACGTTGTCCAACCAGTTCCACCGCTCGATCGTGGTCCTGTCGATGATCCATGCCATCGCAGCAATCGGCCTGACGCTGCTGATGGGCTATGCTGGCCAGGTATCGATCGGGCAGGGGGCCTTCATGGGCGTCGGCGCCTATGCCGCCGCCTTTGCCATGCAGCAGCTCAGCTTGCCGGTGCCCGTTGCGTTGATTGGAGCAATCCTCCTGCCGGGCCTGCTGGGCTATGTCATCGGACGGCCAATCCTCAGGTTGTCGGGGCATAATCTGGCGCTTGGCACACTCGCGCTCGGCGCAGTCTTCTTCGTGGTCGCTTCGCAGTGGCGTTCGGTTACCGGTGGCATCGATCCGGGCATCGTGAACCTTCCGAACCTCGGCTTCTGGGGGCAGTCCCACGAGACTGTTGTCTATTGGCTTTCCGCCGTCGTTCTTCTGGTCGCAGCCATTGTCGCCGCCGCTCTGGTGGACGGTCGCTTCGGGCGTGGTCTTGAAGTGCTGCGTACATCCGAAGTGGTCGCCGCCTGCATGGGTGTCGATACCGTCCGCGCCAAGTCCATGGTCTTCGCCATCGCCGCGGCTTTTGCAGGAGCTTCCGGCGCCCTGCTCGCCCTCTATCTACGCTCCTTCAACGCCAATACGTTCGGCGTCAGCCTCTCAATCGAGCTTCTGATGATGGTTATCATCGGCTCCCTGTCGACCATCTGGGGAGCTATCTTCGGCGCCTTCGCCATCATCATCCTGCCCAACCTGCTGGAGAGCTTCGATCATGCCAAGCTTCTCGTCTACGGCCTGACAATGGTCGCGGTGATGATGTTCGCTCCCCGCGGCCTTGGTGAAACTCTGCTCCGCTTCGTTCGCTCGAGGAGTTCGTCATGATTTCTGTTCCGGTACTTTCGCTTTCTGGCCTGACCAAGCGTTTCGGCGGCATCCAGGCGGTGTCCGGTGTTTCCTTCGACCTTGCACCCGGCGCCATCACAGCCGTGATCGGACCGAACGGCGCGGGCAAGACCACGCTGATCAACCTGATCACCGGCGTGCTGTCCCTGAACGACGGCGCGATCCGGCTGGAAGGTGCAGACATCACGAATGAGCCGGTGCACCGCCGTGCCGTGGCGGGGGTTGCCCGCACCTACCAGACCCCGCAAATGGCGGCGGGCATGAGCGTGCTCAGGAATGTCATGGCCGGGGCCTATCGTTTTGGCCGCTATGGCCTGCTCAGCACCCTGCTGCGTCCCTGGACGATCATCACCGAGAACGAGGAGATGGCGGAGCGGGCCGCACACGCCTTGCGTCGCGTCTCGGTTCCCGAAGAGTGGTGGCACCAGCCTGCCAGCGATCTCCCCTACGGCCTTCAGCGGCGCGTCGAAATCGCGCGTGCGCTCGCACAGGATCCGAAGGTCATTCTGCTGGACGAACCGGCAGCGGGTCTGAACCCGAGCGAAACCGCCGACCTGGCCCGGCTACTGACAGACATCGCCGCGGATGGCCGCGCCGTTCTGTTGGTCGAGCACGACATGCCGATGGTTATGTCGATTTCCTCGCATGTGGTCGTCATCAATTTTGGCCGGAAACTCGCCGAGGGAACGCCTGCCCAGATATTGACCAATCCCGAAGTCATCGCCGCCTATCTCGGCAGCGACGAGGAGGAGGCTGCCTGATGTCCGAAGAACTGCTCACAGTTGAAAATCTCGTCGCCGGCTACGGCGCGGTCGAAGTCCTGCACGGGGTTTCCCTGTCGATCCGCAAGGGGCAGATCCTGTCGATCGTCGGCGCGAACGGTGCGGGCAAGTCGACCTTGCTGAACACCATATCCGGCTTCATCCCGATCCGGTCGGGCGATATTCGCCAGGAAGGACGCTCCATTGCAAAGCAGGCGCCGGCGGTGATCGCGCGCGCGGGTATACGCCATGTGCCGGAAGGTCGGCGGGTGTTTTCCGAGCTCTCGGTGGAGGAAAACCTGCAGCTTGGAGGCTATGGCCAGCCCAAAGCCGTTGTCCAGGCGAGGATCGAGCATATCTACGAACTTTTCCCGCGCCTGCTCGAGCGACGCGGTCAGGCGGCCGGGACGATGTCGGGCGGCGAGCAGCAGATGCTGGCCATTGGCCGGGCTCTTGCCGCCGACCCGAAAGTCCTCATGCTCGACGAACCGTCGATGGGGCTTGCGCCGCTGGTCGTGGCGGAAATCTTTCGTCTCATCTGCCGCCTGCGCGACGAGATGGGGATGGGCATCCTGCTGGTGGAGCAGAATGCCAAGGCGGCCCTTCGGATTGCCGACCTGGCCTGCGTCCTGTCGCTGGGAAAGGTGACCATGCACGGAACCGGCGCGGAGTTGCTGCACAATCCGGATGTCGTCGACGCCTTCCTTGGCGGCCATAAGGCCGCCTGACGAGACGCGCGACCTAGGGAGAAGTCGAATGACGATCAAGCGTATCACGTTGCTCAAGCGCAAAAGGGAAATGACGCCGGCGGATTTCCGCGCTCACTGGGCGGGTCCACATGCTGCAATCGCGCGAAATTTGCCGGGTCTCGTGCGCTACAATCAGAACCATGTGCTTGCGGCCAGCGTGACGGGTCCCGACGGAGAATGGCCGGTTCACGGCTTCGTCGAGCTCTGGTTCAGGGATCGCGCGTCCGTTGTCGAGGCCGCAGGTTCCTCCGTTACGCGTGGTCTCGTCATAGATGAACCGAAGTTCCTGGACGGGCTGACCGGTCTGGATGTTGACGCTTCACCGTCGCACGGCGCCTCCGCCCAAAAGGTTTTTGTGATCGGGAAACCTGTTGCGGATAGCGCGGGTCCCCACACCTCCGGCGCCAATCTCCTGCTGGGCATTTCCCGGCTTGAGGGCTTCATCGACGGTCACGCCGACCATACCATCGGCGACATCATGCGGCGCGATCACCTCTGGTCCGAACCGGAGCCGCCCCAATTCATCATCTGGACGACCTTTTCGTCGCCCGACACGGCGCGGCTGGCTTTCGACCATTGCCAAATTCCGGCGGCAGGCAGCCACAGGCCGGAAGTCTATCTGACCGAAGAAATTAGAATCGTCTGAACCAGGGCCTTTCGGCCCGACATCGTGAGAAGGAGAATCCCTGTGAGCAAACCCTTTGCTTCATCGACCGACACGACCACCAAGACCGATACGCTCGAAATCCTCAGCGATGGCGTCTATGCGCTGACCGCCGAAGGAGACCCGAATGTAGGCGCGGTTGAAGGCGAGGACTTCGTTGTCGCCATCGAGAGCCGCGCCACGCCGGCTGCCTCGCGCGATTGGCTGAAAATCCTGCGCGAGCATACCGACAAGCCAGTTCGCTATCTGGTGCTGACCCACTATCATGCTGTCCGCGTGCTGGGCGCCAGCGCCTTCGCAGCGGAAGACATCATCATGTCCAACGCCTCGCGCGATCTTGTCGCCGAGCGGGGCGAGCAGGATTGGAAAAGCGAATTCGGCCGCATGCCACGTCTTGCCAAGAATGCCGAGGAAGTTCCCGGTCTGACATGGCCGACCATCACCTTCGACACCGAATACGACATTGAACTGGGTGGAGACCGCGGCAAGCTTGAACTGCGCTTTCTGGGCCGTGGCCACACAGGCGGCGACATCGTGGTCTGGCACGACAAGAGCCGCACGCTCTTCGCCGGCGATCTGGTGGAGGCGAAGGCCGCACTCTACACGGGCGACGCCTATCACTTCGACTGGGCGACGAAAACGCTCGACAATGTCAAAGCCTATCAGGCCGAGAACCTGATTGGCGGACGCGGCGCCGTGGCGCGCGGTGTGACGGAAACGGATGCGGCGGTCGAACAGACCCGCAAGTTCCTGAACGGCATGATCGACAATGCCGGCCGCGTCCACAGGGCCGGCGGCAGCCTGAAGGAGGCCTTCGAGGCCACGCGCGATGCGTTGGCGCCAGAGTTCGGCGCCTGGCCGATTTTCGAACATTGCCTGCCCTTCGATGTCCAGCGGCTTTGGGACGAATATGCCGGCATCGAACATCCCCGCATCTGGACTGCCGAGCGCGACCGCGAGGTCTGGGCGCAATTGCAGGATTGACGGGAACGGGAGGAAGACATCATGGCAAATGTGCAGGGAATCCCTGTCTACAAGGAAGTCGGCGCGACCCCCGCGCCGACCGGAAACACGGACAGCGCCCGCGTCGTGATCGTCGGCGCCGGCCCGGTGGGACTCGCCATGGCGCTGGATCTCGGCCGGCGCGGGCATGCAGTGACGGTGCTGAACCGGCTCGATTTCGTGGCTCATGCGTCGAAGGCGATCTGCTTTTCCAAGCGGTCGCTCGACATTCTCGACCGGCTGGGGGTCGGCGATCCGGCGGTGGAGAAGGGCGTGACCTGGAACGTCGGAAAGGTCTTCTGGGGCAACGACGATGACCCGGTCTACCAGTTCGACGCGCTGCCGGTGAAGGGGCAGAAGCGGCCGGGATTCATCAATATCCAGCAATACTACATCGAAGAGTATCTGCTCGAAGGCTGCCAGCGGCTCGCCAATATCGATATCCGCTGGGGTCATCGGGTCGACGCCGTCAATCCTGTCGATGACGGCGTGGAACTCTCGGTTTCCACCCTGGACGGCGACTACACGCTCCGCTCGGAATGGCTGATCGCCTGCGACGGCGCCCGTTCGACCGTGCGCGAAAAACTCGGGCTTGATTTCGAGGGACGAGTCTTCGAGGACAATTTCCTGATTGCCGACGTTCGAATGAAGCACGAGATGCCATCGGAACGCTGGTTCTGGTTCGACCCCCCGTTCAATCCTGGCCGGTCGGCCCTGATGCACAAGCAGCCGGACGATGTCTGGAGGCTGGACTTCCAACTGGGCTGGAACGTCGATCGCGAGGCCGCGATCCGGCCCGAAAACGTCAAGCCGTTTATTCGCGCCATGCTTGGCGACGTCGAATTCGAACAGGAATGGTATTCCGTCTACACCTTCCAGTGCCGCCGGATGGGACGCTTTGCCCATGGCCGCACGATCTTCGCCGGCGATTCCGCGCACCTTGTTTCTCCATTCGGGGCGCGGGGCTGCAATGGCGGCCTAGCTGATATCGACAATCTTGGCTGGAAGCTTGATCTCGTCCTGAGAGGCGCGGCCGACGAGACCCTGATCGAGACCTATAATGATGAAGCGATTGCGACGGCGGATGAGAACATCCTGAACTCGACCCGTTCGACGGACTTCCTGACTCCGAAATCCGCTGCCAGCCAGGCTTTGCGGGACGCGGTGCTCGAATTGGCGCGGGATCATGCCTTCGCACGGCCCTTCGTGAATTCGGGGCGGCTGTCGACGCCGGTGAGTTACCCGGCGAGCGCGCTTTCAACACCTGACAGCGACGAGTGGCAGGCCGGTATCGGTCCGGGATCGCCGGTGCTGGATGCGCCGCATCACGACGGCTGGCTGCTGGACGCCATTGGCGACGAGTTCGTGTTGCTCGCCCGTGGCTGGAAGGGCGAGTTGCCAGCGGGCGTGCGTCTTGTCGAGGTACAGGAGATTGCCGCCGATCGACTGGGCCTGACCGAGGGCGGCGCCTATCTGGTCCGCCCCGACCAGTATGTCGCCGCACGTTGGAAGTCACCGACCGCGACCGGGATCGAGGCCGCATTGATCCGTGCGAAAGGAGGAAGCCCATGTCTGCACTGAAGACCGCGACGAACCTGACGGGACACGATGACATCTACGAGGGCCTCGTGCGTCTGCACGAGGGACTGAGCGTAGAGCAGAGCCTGCGCCGCTGGGCAAAACTCGTCCTGATCCTTGCCAATCATATCGGCGACCGTACGGTCGTCGAAGAAGCCATCGATATGGCGCTGCTGTCGGCCATGCTGCCAGACGAGTGCAGAACAATTCTCGACTGGCAGCAGACGGACTGAGAGCCATGCCCGACCTGGGTGTAACTCCCTTGTTCTATGCAGCGGCTATTCCTGCCGTGGTCCTGCTTGGATTTTCTAAAGGCGGCTTTTCCGGCGTTGGCCTGCTGTCTTTGCCGCTGCTGGCGCTGGTGATGCCGCCAATCCGGGCGGCAGGGATCATCCTGCCGATACTCCTCCTGCAGGATGCCCTCACGGTCTATGCCTACCGCCACTCCTGGGACGCTCGAAACCTGAAGTTGCTGCTGCCCGGCTCCGTTGTCGGAGTACTGCTTGGTTATCTTTTCGCAGCGCAAGTATCGGATGCGATGCTGTCGCTCTTCGTCGGGCTCCTGGCCGGTATATTCGCGGCGCGCCGGCTTTTGTCCCCAAACCCCTCGGGTGGTTCGCCGTCAGGACAAAATCGACCCTTCGGACTGCTCTGTGGCGCTTTGTCCGGGTTCGCGAGCATGGTCGCCAATGCCGGTTCGCCGCCATTTCAGATTTATGTGCTGCCGCAACGTCTCAATCCCCAGATCCTGGCGGGAACGAGCGCAATGGTCTTTGCCGCGACGAATCTGATGAAGGTCGCGCCCTTTGCCGCACTCGGACAGTTCGATCCAAGCAATCTTGTGAACTCGGCGACGCTGATGCCGGTCGCAGTCCTTTCGAACCTCGCGGGCATATATCTCGTTCGCCGCATATCCGCCGAGAGATTCTATCGCGCGATATACCTGATCCTGATCGCAGTCAGCCTGAAGCTCATTTGTGACGGACTTCTCACGTGACTTGCACCACTTAACCCTGAAACGGATTCATCGAGCCCACGGAGGAAATGATGATCGACTATCTGGAAAAATGCCCCGACCTGCTGAAGGGGGATGTCGTTGTGGTCACGGGCGCCGCGCAGGGCAATGGTGCCGCGATCGCCGGCGGGCTTGCCCGAGCCGGCGCGAAGGTGGCGGCGCTCGACCGTGATGCCGAAAAGCTGCATCGAATGGTCGATGCTATCCGCGTCGAAGGCGGTATCGCCTCTGCCTACGTCCTTGATGTCACGGATCTTGAGGCCAGCGAGCGGTTCGCGGAAGAGGTGGAGAAAGATCTCGGCCCGGTGTCCGTCGTGATCAACAATGCGGGAATCGTGCGCCGGGTTCTGATGGAGGAGGATGGGTTCCTGGACTCGATCAAGGACCAGTTCGCCATCAATACCCTCGCATCCGCGCAACTGGTCAAGGTTTTAATCGGGCAGCTCAAACGGACGCAGGGACGCATTGTCAACGTGGGCTCGATCGCCAGCTTCCGGGCCACCACGGGCGGGATGGGCTATGGCGCATCAAAGGGCGGCGTGCGTCTCATGACATCAGCAATGGCCGCCGAACTTGCGCCGTTTGGCATCCGGGTCAACGGTATCGCCCCCGGCCTGATGATTACGCCGATGACCGAGCCGACACGCAACAATCCCGAAACCGCCCGCCGATACCTTGAGCACATCCCCCTCAAGCGCTTCGGTGAGGCGGACGAGCTCGTCGGCCCGGTGCTGTTCCTGGCCTCGAAGCTGTCTTCCTATGTCACCGGCGTGATGATGCCGGTGGATGGTGGCTATCTGACTGTCTGAGAACTTGCATTGCGTTCCTCTCGGCATCGTCGAGAGGAACGGCCCGGATATCCCGTCGCGGTGGGGGCGGTTATCCATATTCCGTCAGTGATCTACGACTTTTCCTCAGGCGACAATGGTCGCTTCGGTGGAAGCCCGGAGCTCCTCGTCGCTGACGCCCTCGGCCAGCTCAACGATCCTCAATCCACCCTCGACCACATCCATCACGCCGAGATTGGTAATGATGCGGTCGACCACCTTCTGACCGGTCAGAGGCAAGGTGCAGCGCTTCAGCACCTTGGATTCGCCTGCCTTGTTGGCGTGGTCCATCACCACCACCACGCGACCGACGCCGGCCACCAGGTCCATTGCCCCGCCCATCCCCTTGACCAATTTGCCGGGGAACATCCAGTTCGCCAGATCGCCGTTCTCGGCCACTTCCATAGCGCCGAGGATTGCCATGGCGATCTTGCCGCCACGGATCATCGCGAAGCTTTCAGAGCTGTCGAAATAGGCGGTCTGCGGCAGGTCGGTCACTGTCTGCTTTCCCGCATTGATCAGGTCCGGATCCTCTGCGCCCTCATAAGGAAAGGGACCGATGCCCAGCATGCCGTTCTCAGACTGCAGCGTCACCTCGACGCCCTCGGGGATATAGTTGGCCACAAGCGTCGGGATGCCGATGCCAAGGTTGACATACCAGCCGTCCTGCAATTCCTTCGCGGCGCGGGCCGCCATCTGGTTGCGATCCCATGCCATGGTCAGGCCTCCTTGCGTGTGGTGCGCTGCTCGATGCGCTTTTCATGCTCGCCCTGGATGAGGCGGTGAACGTAAATGCCGGGCAGGTGGATGTGGTCGGGGTCGAGCGAGCCGGTCGGCACGATCTCCTCGACTTCGCAGACGCAGATGCGTCCGCATTTCGCTGCAGGTACGTTGAAGTTGCGTGCGGTCTTGCGAAAGACCACGTTGCCGCTCTCGTCCGCCTTCCAGCCCTTGACGATGGCCAGGTCCGCGACGATGCCCCGCTCGAGAATACAGGTCTCGCCGTCGAAATCCTTGTGTTCCTTTCCCTCGGCGATAACAGTGCCTACGCCGGTCCTGGTGTAGAAGCCGGGAATGCCAGCGCCTCCGGCGCGCATGCGCTCGGCCAGCGTACCCTGAGGATTGAATTCCAACTCAAGTTCACCGGACAAATACTGGCGCATGAATTCTGCGTTTTCGCCGACATAGGAGGACATCATCTTCCTGATCTGGCGCGATGACAACAGGATGCCGAGGCCGAAATCGTCGACGCCGCAATTGTTGCTGGCGATCGTCAGATCCTTGGTGCCCGCCTCGTGAATCGCTTTGATCAACAGTTCGGGAATGCCGCACAGGCCAAAGCCGCCGGCGGCTATCAGCATTCCGTCCTTCAGCACTCCATCCAGCGCGGCAGCGGCGCTCGAATAGACCTTCTTCATCTTGCCATGCTCCTCATGTTCCAAGTCTCCCGTCGGCGGCTGCGTTGGCTGCGGCGGTCAGGCCGCCGCTCTTTCCGACACGCACGGGCGGTGTGTTTCACGTAAGCGCTTCCGGTGCCGCTGCGTGAAAGGCCGCCAGATCAGCGCAACTCGCCGCGACGGCGTTGATGCGCGGCAAATGTGCGAAGTCCGCTCCCCATCGCGTGGCGTTGTAAAGCTGGGGTATCAGCGTGCAGTCGGCGAGGCCCGGGGTGGAGCCGTGGCAGAACCGACCGTCGAAGCCGGGTTGATCCAGCAGGATTTCTACGGCCTCAAGCCCATCGGAGATATTCTGGCGATTCCAGCTGGCCCGCGCCTCCGCTCCGCCAAGCGCTTCAACGCGGGCCAGCACGCGGAGGTTGGAGACCGGATGGATTTCGCAGGCAATGGCCAGTGCCAGCCCGCGGACATGGGCTCGTGCTCCCGGTGACGACGGCAACAGCGGCGGCCCCGGGCGGGTTTCATCGAGATATTCGATGATCGCCAGCGATTGCGTCAGCCGCTTGCCGTCGATCTCCAGTGTCGGCACCAGCCCTTGTGGATTGAACTCGAGGTTCTCCGCTCCGCGCTGCTCGCCCTTGACCAGATCGACGGCCACGCGATCATAACCGATGCCCTTGAGTGCAAGCGCGATCCGCACCCGGTAGGATGCCGACGACCGCCAATAATCGTGCAGGACCACCCTCATGTGCGCGCCGGCAGAATGCGGCCTGTGCAGGGGCCGAAGCCGATACGGTAACCTTCACCATCCGCATGGGCGAAGAGGCCGATCTCGTCGCCGTCATGGATGAAGGTCCGCGATTCGCCGTTTACCGTCACCGGCTCCTTGCCGGCCTGGGTCATCTCCAGCAGCGCCCCGGTTTCCTCCCGCCTTGGCCCGGAAATCGTGCCTGAGCCGATAAGATCGCCCACCCGCATCGGGCAGCCCGATTCCGTATGATGCGCCAGCTGCTGGGCGCTGGAATAGTACATGACGTTGTAGTTGGTCCTGGCCATGGTCTGCCCGTTCATCGTCCAGCCGATGTCGAGATCGTAGAAGCCGGGGCGGTCTTCCTTGAGGTATGGCAGCAGCGGGTTAAGCCGTTCGGCGCCTGCGCTGCGGAAGGGTTCAAGCGCTGCCTGCGTCACGATCCACGGGCTGATGGTGGTGCCCAGCGCCTTGGACTGGAACGGTCCCAGCGGCTGGTACTCCCAGGCCTGGATGTCGCGCGCCGACCAGTCGTTCAAGAGCACGTAGCCGAAGATCAGCGCCTCGGCCTCTTCGACCGTCAAGCGTTCGCCCATCGTGCTGTCGCCGCCGACGATGGCGCCGAGTTCCAGTTCCAGGTCGAGCCGGCGGCAGGCGGTCCATTCCGGGCCGTTCTCGCCCTTGATCTGCCCCATCGGGCGGCGGATCGGCGTGCCCGAGACTACCACGGACGAGGCTCGGCCATTATAGCCGATAGGCATATGGGTCCATTGCGGCGGCAGCGCATTGTCAGGCCCGCGAAACAGCACGCCGACGTTGAAGGCGTGGTTCTTCGAGGCATAGAAGTCGGTGAATTCGTTGACCTTTATCGGCAGATGCAGGGTGGCATCGGCCATGGACACGAGCGGCAGTTCATGTGTTGCGTCCTCGGCGAGCAGCCGACTCAGCGCTGCGCGCACGGCATCCCATTTCGGCCGTCCGAGCGCGATGAACCCGTTGAGCTGGGGTTGAGCAAACGTACCCGCGCCATCGACCAGACCCTGCGCCTCGCAGGCCGCCAGATCGAGAATACTGTCGCCGATCGCGACTCCGCAGCGCGGCGCCGAGCCCTCTGTCGAGAACACACCGTAAGGCAAATTCTGTATCGGGAAGTCGCATCCCGGCTCGTTGGCAGATGCGACACGGCTGCGCAGCAGTTTGGCCATCATGTTTCTCCTGTCGAATGATCGGGCAGGCGCGCGCGCGAGGGGCGCGCCGCGCCTGCTGCCGGATGCTGTGCGGTCATGGTGAGGGCGATGCCGGCCTCGGGCTACTTGATGCCGGGAGTACCGTCGAACTTCTTCTCCAGCCGGTCCCACACCTCGATATACTCCTCCTGCATCGGCGCTTCCTTGGCGGCGAAATGCGTGAGGTGCTGCGGAAAGCGGGTCTCGAACATGAAGCTCATTGTATTGTCGAGCTTCTCGGGCTTCAGTTCAGTGTTCGAAGCTCCCTCGAAGGCGTCGCGATCGGGGCCGTGAGGGAGCATGCAATTATGCAGGCTTATGCCACCGGGCGCAAAGCCCTGTGGCTTTGCATCGTAGGTGCCGTAGATATTGCCCATGAGTTCCGACATGATGTTCTTGTGATACCAGGGCGGGCGGAACGAATGCTCGGCCACCATCCACCGTTCACGGAACAGCACAAAGTCGATGTTCGCCGTTCCCTCCTGTCCGGAGGGCGCGGTCAGCACTGTGAAGATAGATGGATCGGGATGATCGAACAGGATCGCGCCGACCGGGGAATATGTCCGCAGGTCATATTTGTAGGCACAGTAATTGCCGTGCCAGGCCACGATGTCGAGCGGGCTGTGGCCGATCCAGGTCTCGTGGAACTGGCCGCACCATTTGATCACCACGCGAGAACGGACATCGCGGTCCTCGAATGCCGCCACCGGGCTCTTGAAGTCACGCGGGTTCGCCATGCAGTTCGCGCCAATCGGGCCGCGACCGGGCAGGTCGAATTTCTGGCCGTAGTTCTCGCAGACGAAACCGCGGCAGGGACCTTCCAGAATCTCCACGCGATACACCAGCCCGCGTGGGAGGATGGCGATTTCCTTGGGTTCCAGATCGATGATGCCAAGTTCGGTGCAGAAACGCAGTCGGCCTTCCTGAGGCACGACCAGAAGTTCGCTGTCGGCCGAATAGAAATATTCGTCCTGCATCGATTGCGTGATCAGGTAGACATGGCTTGCCATGCCGACCTGAATGTTGACGTCACCGGCGGTGGTGATCGTGCGCATGCCGGTGATCCAGGTCAGGTTCTCGTCGGCGCCGGGGAGGGGGATAGGATCCCAGCGATACTGGCCGAGGCTCATGATGTTCTGCCGGTTCGGGTCGTGCGGCATGATGTTCGGCGCAGTCTTCCAATAAGGGACGTCGATCGGGCTGAACTGGCCGGTATGATGGACGGAAGGCCTGATCCGGTAGCACCATGTCCGCTCGTTCTGGCCGCGCGGAGCTGTGAAGGCGGTGCCCGAAAGCTGCTCGGCATAGAGGCCGTAGTTGCATTTCTGCGGGGAGTTCTGGCCCTGCGGCAAGGCACCCTGCAGCGCCTCTGTCTCGAAATCGTTGCCGAAACCCGGCATGTAACCTTCGACCGTGCCTGTGGTCGTGGTCGAGCGCGTCATGCTTGCCGACGGAGTGTGTGCGGTCATTGGAACTCCTCCCGATGTCCTCAGTGTCGAATATCGTTGTTATTGCAATGAAAATAACGTTGCTATTGCAACGAAGTCAACGGGAAAGTGTCGGGCGGCTTGAATTTCATTGTAATTGCAATGATATTTCCTCGACGCAACGACGAGAATCGCGATGCCTTTCGAGCTGGATCATTTTCTGCCCTATCGCCTCAGCGTCGCCGCTGCTCAGGTAAGTCGCAAGTTTGCAGAGCGGTATGAAGCTGAAGCGGGGTTGACGATTCCCGAGTGGAGGGTGCTGGCCCATTTGAATCATTCAGGCCCCGTGAGCGTCCGTGACATCAACACCCGTGTCAACCTGGATAAGTCGATGGTTAGCCGAGCGGCTGCCCGACTGGAAGAAGCCGGCTATCTTCGCAAGTCGGTTCATCATGCCGATCTACGGCTGGTCTCGCTTGAGTTGACCGATGAGGGAAAGCAGTTGATGCAGCGACTTGGGCTTATTGCGGAAGCATTTCAGGAAGAGCTCGCCCGTGAACTCGGCGAGGATGCAAAGACTTTGTCCAATCTGCTCGAGCGAATTATCCGCTAAGTCTAGTTGAAGTCTTTCAGCAACTGCAGGCGTTTGCACAGCGAGCGAATGGTTCCATAATTGTGGTTATGCGATGTCTTGATGTAGCCGCAAAGTTAAAGTGTCCTGTTTCTGCAAAGTTGGAATGTCACTCTCCTCACGTTTTGATGACGTGGGAGATTGCGGATGGGACTGATAGCGATGAGCGAGCGCGATCTGCAGCGGATTGAGGTTTTGTCGAAGGTGATCGACGGCCGGATGACGATGGTAACGGCGGCGCATGTACTTGATCTGAGCACGCGTCAGGTGCGTCGGTTGCTGGACCGGATCAAGACTGACGGCGCAGCGTCGATAAGGCACAAGGCGATCGGTCGGCCGTCGAACAACCGGATCAGCGATGGTGTCCGCGATTACGCGGTGACGCTGGTCGGCGAGCGCTATGCGGATTTCGGTCCGACATTGGCGGCCGAGAAGCTTGCCGAGCGCGATGGCTTGCGTGTGTCGCGCGAGACACTGCGAAGCTGGATGGTCGATGCTGGCTTGTGGCTGTCGCGCAAGCAACGCCGGACGTTTCATCAGCCGCGACTACGACGCGAGGCTTATGGCGAGTTGGTGCAGATCGACGGCTCCGAGCATCGCTGGTTCGAAGATCGCGGAGATCCGTTGTCGCTTGGCAGATAAACGTGAGAATGCGGCTGTTTCGGCCAGGTTTGGCATTTAAAGGTGAGAATCCGAGCGACCGGATTCTCACATTAACTGCAATCGCGTCAACACGAACGCCCTGTATTCTTTGAATTTAATGCGCCGTCGTGGGTAAATTCTACGCCGTTACGCTGCTGCGCCCGGTTCTCACATTAAATGCCAAAGACCCATCTTGAATCTCAATTTAACTGTACATTCTCAAACTATGTGTACAGCTAACCTTCTGAAATCGTTGACAGGCGATTCTCACGATTAACTGCAAAGCGACAGAAGGTGACCAAATACGTTCCCGATGGCATGCAGGTCTGGCTCCAGTCGGAGAACGGCCTGATTGGTATCGGCCCCCCTCCATACGAAGACGAGGTCGATCCGGATCTGATCGATGCCGCGAAGCAAACGATAACGATTGTCCCGGGTGGGTCTATATGCTCTTCGTCAATGTCTTTCGCGATGATCCGCGGTGGCCATATGAACCTCAGCATCCTCGGTGGTATGCAGGTTAGCGAGAAAGGCGATCTGGCCAATTGGATGATCCCGGGAAAGATGGTCAAGGGCATGGGCGGCGCCATGGACCTTGTCGGGGGTGTCGGCCGCGTTATCGTTCTCATGGAGCACGTGGCCAAGGACGGGAGCTTCAAGCTCCTTAAGCAGTGCTCGCTGCCTCTCACCGGAAAATCGGTGGTCAGCCGTATAATCACGGATCTGGCTGTGCTGGATGTCTCGGAAGACGGGTTGGTCGTCTGCGAGCTCGCGCCAGGCGTCAGTCGTGAGGAGCTTGAGGCAAAGACCGAAGCAAGGCTGGTATTCCCGGAAACTACAGTACTTCTGACCGCCTAGCGCGCGCTCCTCGTATCCTTACGGATACACTACTATCCTTCGACCTTATGCGTAGGTCAGAAAGTTAAAGCACCGTGCGCCATTTCCGGCGCACGGTGCTTTAATGGCTTTGACTATGTCGGCAGACTTTCGGAAACGGTTCCAGAATATTCGGCGACTGGTTCAGGGTTGTGCGAGGACGCCGCGAGCGGTTCCGGCGTCCTCATTTCGACAGCTCATGTTTTGTGGATCCAGTTTGGACCTGCGGTGCATCTACCCGACATCAACCCTTTCGCAGGCTTTCCAAGGTTTCGATCACTCTTCGCCATGTCTTGAAGCTGTCGTCTCCGACGTTGGATAGCACATCGTGCAAGGCTTCGGTCATCGGCAGCTTTCCGGAGCCGCTTCCGATCTTGAGGCCGAGGCCGATATCCTTGTGGATGATTGACTGGATGGAGTCGAAGTCCTTCCGCGTCGGCGCCCATGCTCCGTATGCTTTCGGAGCATCCTCGACATTTTCCGTAAAGAAATTTCGGCCGGTTCCCGCTTCCATCACCGGGATCATGTCTTTGAGCGAGAGCCCGTTATCGAGGCCGATACGATAGGCCTCCGCGGAGATCATCATGTTGGCGATGCAAACAACGTTGTTGACGATCTTGGTGATCTGGGCGGATCCTACCGGCCCGCAATAAAAAAATTGCTCGCCGACGACGCTCAGAACGTGCTTAACGGCATCGCAATCCGCGCGGTCTCCGCCAAGAATGATCGTGAGCGTGCCCTCTACAGCTTTGACCACCCCGCCACTCACCGGAGAATCGATCAGTTTGATGCCATATTGCTCGACCTCGTTCGCGAACTCACGAATGGCCGCTGGCAGGACGGTTCCCATCACGATCAAATATTGCGTCTTGTCCTTGGGCTTGTTTGTCCCGATACCCGACGGCCCCAGAACAACCTGGCGAATCTGGTCATAGTTCGCAACCATAAGCATGATGACATCACAGTTACCGCAATCAGCCGGATTTTGGGTCGTCCGAACACCGAGCTCTCCAAACGGACTCAATGCTTTTTCGCTGACATCGCAAACGATGAGATCAAATTTGTTGCGGGCGAGCCTTAGGGCCATCGGCCCTCCCATAGCACCCGCACCTATAAATCCGACTTTCACAGACATTAACTTTCTCCCGAATGTTGATGCGGCACCTGTCTAACAAATGTTGCACCAATTATTTACCGGGCGTACGGTCGAATTGTATTGACTTATGTTTGGCTCCTCGTCAACAATAGGTCCAACAAGTTTGATCGCTTGAAAGGAAGGTGGCCCCTATGCAGACCCCACGCCGTCAGGGACGGCCTCCGGTTCTCGAAAATGCTTATGAGCGGATTCTCGATGGGGCCGCTGTACTGTTCGCCCAGAAGGGCTTCGACGCCAGTTCTATCAGCGAAATCGCTACAACCGTCGGCATGTCGAAGGCTGCCGTATTTCATTACTTCCCTGCCAAGCAGGACATCTATGACGCTATAATTGTACGCGCTCTGAGGGGGCTTAAAGATCAGGTATCGGATGCGGTGAACAACGATAACGCATCTCTCGATCGCCTCAGGCTCTTCATGACTTCGCATGCAAGCTACTTCGAAGAGAATTTCTGGAGTTTCGTAACCATGCTGATCGGTTACGGAGGTATGGCAACGCCGACCTTGAAGCAGGAAGCTTTGGCCCTGCGAGATGAATACGAGAGCCTGCTTCGCGAGATCATTCGCGAGGGAGTGAAGCAGGAGCAAATTAAGGATGTTGATCCGGTCGATGCGAGCCGCGCCATCCTGTCAATGCTTAACTGGATGGCCCGATGGTTTAAGCCTGGCGGCGAGCGTTCTGCCGCCCAGGTCGCGGAAGACTATTACTCGATTATCGTCGGCGGATTGAAGCGCGCCTAGTGAGGATTACAAGTCATGGCTCTGGACACCGATACATTTAACATGCTCCTGGAGACTGTCAGCCGCTTTGTCACCGAACGGCTCATCCCTCGGGAAGTGGAAGTCGTTGAGACCAACGCCATTCCCGCGGATGTTATTGCGGAAATGAAGGAACTTGGGCTCTTCGGGCTGTCGATCGCGGAAGAGCACGGCGGGCTCGAACTGTCGATGGAAGAAGAGGTCCAGGTTGTCTTTGAGCTCGGAAGGGCGTCTCCTGCTTTCCGGTCCGTCGCAGGCACCAATATCGGCATCGGTTCGCAGTCGATCGTTATTGCCGGCACCCTAGAGCAGAAGCAGAAGTATCTTCCGGCCCTGGCATCGGGCGATCTCATCGGTTCGTTTGCATTGACCGAACCGGACGCCGGTTCCGATGCGATGGCGCTGCGAACTTCGGCGCGCAAGGACGGTGATCACTACGTCCTGAACGGCACCAAGCGTTACATCACCAATGCTCCGAGCGCCGGCCTGTTCAGCGTAATGGCCCGCACCGCACCCGAGCGGAAGTCGAATTCTATCTCCTGCTTCCTCGTAGAGGCAGGCACTCCGGGTATAAAGCTTGGTCTTCCGGACAAGAAGATGGGGCAGCGTGGTGCGCTGACATGCGATGTGGTGTTCGAGGATTGCCGCGTTCCCGCGAGCGCGCTTCTTGGCAACGAGGAGGGAAACGGCTTCCGCACGGCCATGAAGGTTCTCGACAAGGGGCGTCTGCATATCGCCGCTCTTTGTGTCGGTATCGCTGACCGGCTCATTAAGGAATCGGTCGCCTACGCGAAGGACCGCAAGCAGTTCGGTCAACCGATCGCAGAGTTTCAGCTCGTTCAGGCGATGCTGGCCGACAGTGAGGCCGACACCTATGCGGCGCGTTGTATGATCCTTGACGCGGCCGCCCGTCGCGACCTTGGGGAAAACACCACCAAGGTTGCGGCTTGCGCGAAAATGTTCGCGTCCGAAATGGTCGGTCGTGTTGCCGATCGAGCCGTACAGATTTTCGGCGGCGCGGGCTACATGGCGGAATATCCCGTGGAACGTTTTTATCGCGACGTACGGCTTTTCCGCATCTTTGAAGGCACCACCCAGATCCAGCAACTCGTCATCGCGCGCGAACTGCTCAAGGCTGCGGACTGAAGAAGGACATAGTGAGGATCCCATGGCCGTCGAATTGACACAACAGGAAGAGTTTGCGGTTCTCACACTCAACCGCCCGGACGCGCTGAACGCGCTGAACGCCCAGACGACCGGCGAGATATCGGATGCGATCGACGCGGTCGAGCGGATGGATGTGCGTGCGCTCATCATTACGGGAGCGGGTGAAAAGGCCTTCTGCGCGGGCG
>NZ_JAGGJW010000031.1 GCF_017873175.1 Neorhizobium petrolearium | reverse complement strand
TGTCGCGCGCAGCATCCAACTGCTCGTCCCCCCGCAAGACCTGCCAATTCTGGGCATAGAACAACCCGTCATAATCTCTGGGACGTCACACTAGATCCCGACCCGCCTTTAGACATCCCAACCTGGTGCTGCAGATTCTTCAGTCTCTTCTCAAGCTCTTCCTCGACAGCCCTCCCACGGCCGCCGAGCGTCATTTCGTGCAATAGCGCCGCGCGCCTTTGCTCCCATTCGCTTGTGAAAGTGCCGAAAAAGAACTCCACGGCCTACACCTCGCCTCGGCGCTCATGCCCGGCACGGCGCGAAAGTGTCCGCAGCTCACTCATTACAGCCGCCTGAATCCGCTGGACGTTGCCAAGGTTGATGTCCAGCTCTGAGGGATGGACACCCTTTCCTGCATTCAGGGAGCGGGCTACCTGATTCAAATTGATGCCGATCATCCGCATGTCTTCGAGCAACGCGGCCATGATCAACCTGTCTTCCGCAGTCAGAATGGGTCGAACGCCAGCACCCTCGAGGAGCAGCGAACGGAAAAAAGCAGACACACTCATACCGGCCGACTTGGCCGCTTCTTCGATGGCCGAATGCTCTGCATCGCTGACGCGCACGTTGATTACTGGATTGAACACAAGACCTTTCCACCGGATGAGATAGCAATCAGATTCCATCATCGCCTCGTCGCCATCCACCCGTTTCCGAACGGAAATGGACGGCAGGCACGTCTCGCAGCCGACCTGCTGATCGAGCGGCTTGGCGGTGATCCTTTTACCTGGGGCGGCGGCAGTCTGGCCAATGTTGGCGAATTGCGAGGACGCTACGTCGCCGCACTACGCGCGGCGGACAATCATGACATCGCTCCGCTTCTGGCATTCGCGCGCAGCTAACAGAACCAACCGCATCTGTGACAAAGACGGTCGGTAGCCACATGGCGCCCGATTGGCGGCACTCCAGGGGTCTTGGTCGATTCCGGGTTCGCGACCTAGCAAGGATGTCAGGGTGGGTCCCAACGCCTTGAAGGGGTACGAACCGTCGGCAGCGTTATTTTCGAAGCAGCGACACTGATTACACTTGAGAATCCCTACTGATCGATATGCGCTGCACTGACAGCCAATTTCGTCATTTCGGAATTAAGTTAACGCGCTTACGGACGGCGCGAGTGCGTAATCGGCGCCTGCCCGGAACCGAATGCCGCTCCGGAGCCCGCGGACTTACTTTTTCTTACACTTTGTCCTAGGGAGGGGTTGGTTGTGAAAAGATTGCCAGTTGCAGCGGTGCAAATGGCAGGCTAAAGCGACAACGATCGCGGCCCCGCGAATGGCGCCGCCGTCGTCCATGCGCAAGGCTTTTCCTCGTTCTTCAAGCGACATGAACCGTTAGACTGGACGCAACCTCGGCGCTTAGCGGCGTATTGCGGATGGGGCTATTAGTTGGGTTCAGCGTACCTTAGCGGTACGTTGTGCCACGACTGTGGTCGATGCCAATCCACGACACGGAACGAAGTTCGGAACGTCAAATGTCTCAGTCCACACGCAGCATCAACCGATCTGCCGCCGACGCATGGTCGCAGCTGGTCAAAAGCGGAGCCCTCGACATCGATGGCCGTGACAAAGAGTTCGGCTGAGCCGCGAGGGTTGCCGGGTACGGTCATCGATCGCGTGGCTTTTCAGCGGGGTGATGAAGGCTTCCCGCTGGATGATGTCATCGTCCATGCTCATGACAGGACAACGGGCGCCAAGGCAAGCCTCCAAATTCAGGTCAAACGAACAATTTCGTTTGCCCCTACAGATGCCGCGTTCAAAAAAACGGCAGAACAGATTGCACGCGCAATCGGTGCTACCTCTTTCTGGGATGAGCGCAATGAATTGGCGATTGCGACCGCCAGAGCGTCCCGGAAAGTCCATGGTGCCTACCAGGACGTTCTTCGCTGGGCACGCCAGATGGGATCAGCACTGGAGTTCTTCGGTCGCCTAAACAGGACAGGAGCTGGCAATGACGACATGCGTGCCTTCGTCCGAACGCTCCGTGATCACCTGCGTGAAGCCGGAGCAGATCATGGCGATGAGACGCTTTGGAAGGTTCTAGGCAGGCTTCAGATCCTGATTTTCGATTTTACAGCAGTTGGGTCTGCCAGCGAGGAATTATCTCGTGAGCGGGCGAGCCGTGTATTGGCGGCGGAGAAGGCTGATCAGGCATCGACCCTGTGGACGACGCTGATCTCAATTACGGAGGAAATTGCAGCCGATGGGGGCGATCGAGACTTTGAGCGTCTTTCGGCAGACTTGTCGCCCCATGGCCTAGCTGTTGCAGCGAATGCCAGACTAAAGAACGTCAGAGCAGCCATCTGGGAATCATCTTCCCTCGCGCTTGCCGATATCGACTACAGGATTGGCGATAGCACACTCGCCCGAACTGAACGGATTGAAGCCGTTAACTCAGCGCTTCAGAGTGGCCGCTACGTTGAAATTCGGGGCGAAGCAGGTGTTGGAAAGTCCGGTATACTCAGGCAGTTAGCCGAGCAGTATTCAATTGAAGGCCGCATTATTGTCTTGGCCCCGGGCCGGACACCACTGCGAGGCTGGCCGCAGATGAGGGTCGAACTAGGTTTCGATGGCAGCTTGCATGAGCTTCTATCCGACTTGGCCGCCGATGGCGGAGCAAGTCTGTTCCTCGACAATCTCGACTCATTCAGTGAACAGGAACGAAAAACCGTCAACGACCTCTTACGAGAGTCGTCGCGCATACCTGGTATGACGGTTATAGCGACCGCGCGTCGAAACTTTGGAATTGACGAGCAATCGTGGCTGGACGTCGATGCTATCAAGGTGCTTGATCCCGCAACACCTGTTATCATTGACGAGTTAAATTCCTCGGAAGTCGAAGAGCTTAGCGACGCTCAACATCGGCTCGCCTTTCTCCTGGCCGATAACCATCCGGCCCGCAAAGTCGTGCGAAATCTATATCGACTATCTCGCCAGATCGCTCAACCGCAAGGGCTGCCCATACCTACAAGCGAACTGGATATGGCCGAGCATTGGTGGAGATCTGCCGATGGTCCCAGGAACGAAGGGCATCGCCTCCGCGCCCGTGTGCTGCGTTCGCTCGCCAGCATGGCGATCAAAGGCGAGTTTGTTCTTGATGCCAGCAATCTGGACGCATCCGCCCTGGACAGCCTGGTGCGAAGCGAAACCTTGAGAGACTTAGGCAATGATCGAGTGGCTTTCCGGCACGATGTCCTGCGGGAATGGGCCATCGGCAACCTGCTTTCAGCCGATCCGCATTCGTTTGACGAGCTATCGCTCGGAAAGCCCGCTACTGCTGTAGTCGGACGCGGGGTCGAGTTGGCAGCGCGGTTTGCGTTAGAACGCGGCGAGTTCGCCGGCGGGTGGGGCAAGGTCCTTGAGCGGCTCTCGACCCCTGACATCCATGGCTCGTGGCGGCGCGCCGCCTTGCTAGCTATCGTCCATTCCGAGGCAGCGACAGAATTGCTTAGGCGAGAGGCCGGCACGCTGCTGGAAAACGATGCCGGTCTATTGCATGAGCTGATCCGAACGGTGATGGCCGTGGACGTCGAACCAGCTTCGTCTCTTTTCCTTCAGATCGGGATCAAGCCGGAACAGATACCGCCGGGCCTCTTTCTTCCCAACAGGGCATCCTGGCTGCATTTGATTCTGTGGCTTATCGATCTCGGAGCCAGTGTTCCTGCAAAAATCATCGATGACATCGCTGAGCTCTATACGAGCTGGATGCTTGCAACATTCGGGCAGGACCGCCTGACGCCAATCTTGCTTTCGTGCTTGCATAGATGGCTGGTCGATATCGAAGATGATGATCGCCAGGCGGAGCGTCAAATGAGCTACACAGGGTCATTTGGCTTCTTTGACGGCCAGCCCGTCGCAGAGAAGCTACGGACCGGGTTATTGCTGTTCGCATCGAAAAGTCCGGATCTTGCAATCGACTACCTCGAACGCATCCGCAAATACAAATACGATCGGGGTATCATAGCAGGATTGCTCAAATTTAGTGGGTCGCTCGCCCAGGCAGCGCCAAAGCAACTTGCCGAGCTTATGGCGGGTAGCCTGATCGCAGTAGAGCCAGAGGATCCGTTCGAACGGTCGTCGCAGCGCCTCGGGCCATTCACATATCTTGATAGCCAGTTCCTCCCAGATGGGCCGACGAGGGGACCTTTCCTGGAACTTCTGAGGCATTCGACGCCCGACGGCCTTGGCCTCGTCAAAAGACTGGTCAATCATGCGATCGCCTTCGGATCCGGTGGTCGGGATCCTGGCACCGATGGCTTTGTTTTGATTTTGGACGGTGAGGAACGTTTTTTTCCATGGCGCAACACATATCGGTGGTCTCGTGGCGACAGCGGATATTATGCCATGGGCTCCTCACTCATGGCGCTCGAAATGTGGGCGCATGAGCGCATTGATGTCGGCGATGATTTCGAAGACATCCTAAAGACAGTGCTGGGGCCGGTTGGATCTCCCGCTGCCTTCCTTTTGATTGCAGTCGATCTGATCATTTCCCATTGGCCAAAGTCGAAAGAGATCGCGACTTCTTTCCTCGCCAGTCCCGAGCTGGTCAGCTGGGATCGTAACCGCGTAGCCCGGGATAGTTTCGACACGCGCGATCTGTTCGGTCTGCGAGCCATGCGAAGTGACCCGGCAAGCCTTGCGGCGGAAGCGGCATTGAAGTCGCGCCCCTCGCGTCGCCTGCCGCTAGAGAGCCTCTATCACGACTACACAATCAACGGGCCGGAGAGCCTTAGGCTCAATCTTGTTGGGAATCTCCAGTTGGCGGCCCAACGGCTTGGCGCCCCGGAACCAACTGCAAACTTTGCGGACCCAGAATTCATGGTCCAACACGCCCTGAATTTGTTGGAACCTGCCAACTGGATTGAACAGGAGTTACAAGCGGAAGGTGGCTCGGTCACACGTGGCCGCCAGTACATATCGCCTGAAATCGAGGCAACACACATTGCCAGGATGAACGAGGGAGAGGCATCTCGGATCGAGCACGCAAACCTGAGTGCGCTTTTGACAATGGCCATGGATAATTCCTCCGGGACACCCATCGATCTGCCGTCGAGGGGCGTTGAATGGGCTCGAAAACAATCAACGATTACCGGGGAAACCGCATGCGACGACGACAGTGATGATGAGGCGTTCGTCAATCAGGAGGCGATCCGCGCAGCAGCGTTAATCCTTCTTCGGGACGGATCGGACGAACTGCGACAGAAGCATGGTGCTTGGGCCGAGGAGCTCCTGACCAAGGCACTTGGCGCCAAGGACGACGCGGCGCATCGCGTCCGTGGGGGTCTACGGTTCAACCCAGTTGCGACTGCGTTCGCGGGACTGGCCGAGCTTTATCTGCGCGATCCGACAACCGCGCGCGTTCGGCTGCTCCTTGATATCGCAGCCAGAGAGAGTCCCGCAGGAGCCCATGGCTTAGCGACTGTCATTGGAAAGCTCAATGTCCATGACGAGCGACTACCAAGGGCAATCCTCCGATGTGCATTGAACGCATGTATCAAGCCCATAAAACTTTGGGATGATCCGGACGAGAGTGAAAAGCAGCGCGCGGACTATGCCACACGACAGGCGGCTGTCGTGAACGCGGAGATTGCCTGGCTCAAAGGCGAGAATGAAACCGAACCGCAGTGGCCGGAATTTTCGACGGAAGACGAAGCTCGCGGCAATCGCAGGAACCGGCGGCGTCTGACCCTCGGAAAGGCGCCAACATCCGCGCCCAAACAGAGAAAATTTATCCGTGCGAGCACCTTTATCGATGACCAGGCTGCCGCGCTTTGGATGAGCACCCTACAGATTGTTACGGACGTCTCCAACATAGTGTGGGTTCGAGATCTTTTGTCAGCTTATAAGGATTTTTCAGCGTCGCTGAACGGAAAGGGTCTGGATACAGACGAAGAGCTATCCCGCACCGCCTATGAATGGAATGCGCAGTATTACCCGCTACTGGCGAAATCACTCGGCGGGCTCTCAATCTCCGAAGTCGGAGCTTTCTCACTCAACGACATCATCAGTCTTCCCGATGAGCCGTTTTTCGATGTCATGCAGGTGTTTCTGCGAGCTGTAGATCTCGTCTACTTCCGAAGTGGAGAGCTTGACGACGTTGCGCCAGAAATTCGTCGACAGCTCACAGAAAGGCTTATCGGGACAAGGGGGTGGGACCGTCACGTTGGACGGGCATCGGGCACGGTCGAAGTCCATCTCGGGCCTGCTCTCGCAACATTGCTGTTCAACGACTATGTTCTGACTCAAACATCCACCTATCTGAGACATGAGGATCTGGCACGCTTCAATCGTATCATCCCTCAGCTTCAGGATTTTCTCGCCAGGAGCCCAAGCTTCTTCACCGCGATTTTCACGATGAACACGCTCGAAGCCATGCCAGAAGCGAGCTTGCTTCCACTTCTCGTAGCTGGTAGCCGAGCATGGCTAACCGCTTATCCCGATAATGTTGACCTTTGGATTGAACGGAAGTTGGGGCAACGCATTTGCGCGTGGCTCGGCGAGATCCTGACCTCAAGTCCCAACGCTCTCGCCTCTGATCAACCCGTGCGAGACGAGGTCGACAACCTTCTTGCTCTCTTGGTGCGAGCAGGCGTTCCGGAGGCTCGCCAGTTCGAAGGTATTTTAGCGGGCGAATTGCCGAGGTAAACGCCTTTTTTCACCGCTGGACACTCAAACTTTGTAGCCCTTTGACTAGCGATTTCGATGGCAGTCCGAACTGGCGTTCAAGTCGGAAGCCGAAATGGATGGATGGAACAATGCCTTCGAACGCCCCTCGTCCATGTGTATGTGCGACTGGTGACATCCGCTATTTCCGCGCGGGACGTTGCCAGGCGTGCGAGGGTCACGGAATTCGAAATCAATCGAGAGAGAAGGTCCTTGATCACAATCGGGTTGTGCGACGGCCGACATTGGACGAGTATCTCGCTTTCGATGGAGCTCATTGTAAGAATATCTATAGGAGCCTACCTGAACACTGGCTTTGCCCAGGATGTTTACGCACAAAGTGCCAAGTTCTTAGATGGACCACGCTTTTCCCGAAAAACCCCGCGGCACGGAGCCCCGGTTGGGCAGGTGGGTATCACTCGCATCATGATCATTCTGGCGACAAATACCTCTGGAGCGGGACGCCTAGCTTGTTCACGCCGAGATTCGAACCGACCGTCATCTGTGAGCAATGCAACTCTGCGGATGCAGCCGCTAAGCGAAAACTAAAGCTTCCCTCGGAGTTTTCATTCTCCCCATTGGAGATCAAGCAATTCGTGACCGCATACCCACACGGAAAACACTTGATCGATTATCGCGTAGCGCTGTCAATCTACGCTGGCCTGAGCGGCTTGCCGTGAAGATACGTCTAAATGACACCCCATGCGCGAAACCTCCCCCTCCCCGTCATCTCTCGCAATCCCAATTCATCCACAATCCGCAGCGCCGCCCGCGGCGTGACGGCAAGCTCCTTCGCGATCATACCGGCGGAGACGAGCGGCCGCGAGATAACCAACTCGATCAACCCTGGGAGTTTTGACGAGGTGCGCTTCCCGACCAGTTTTCGCTCCATCATTTTTCGCGCCAGCGCCAGGCGATCATGTTCCTTCAGGCCGAGCTCCGCCGCGGCGCTGATACCGGCGAGCATGGCCAGCAGCCTGGTTTCGCGATCGCGATGCCGGCGTCGATCGACGGGCACAGTTTTGAGGCCAAAATTGAAGGCGGCCAGATGCGTCGCAGTCGTCAGCCCAGCCTGACGCAGGATCGATCCTGCGAGAAGCCGACCGAGCCAGGCCGCATGCTGCAGTACCGATAATTCATTCCATGCATCGAGGGCGACTACCGCCTGCAACGCCGCCGGCAGGTCTTGCATCTGCCGCAGCACGCCGCGCCACTCGTCGAGCCGCTCGTCCTCATCCCAGTCGAGATCGTAGACCATCGGATCCTTTTCGCGGCCGCCGACGCGGCCGGTCCGTTTTGCTTGTTCGATAGCAGCGTCCGAGCGGGCGAGCACCGCATCGATGGCAGCGAACTCGGCGTCGAGTAGAATACCGCTACCATCGCCGTCCTCCCCCTCCCCTTCTCCGGCCGACGCCATGTCCGGCTCTCGACCATCCACCTCAACAGGACTTCCGGGAGGAAGCTCGTCAGCGGCCGCCCCAGACGTAGTCTGGCCGCGGAGGCTGCGAAGACCGTCCGGCGACAGCGCCCAGCCGGGTGTCTGCGCGGCGATGCGCCGGCGGGTTTTCAGGACGTCGCGGGCGATTGTCAGCTCATGGGTCGGCGTGCGGATATCCTTCGTCGCGTCGTGCAGGACGAGGTCCTCGAGATGGACGAGTTCTCCGTCGATCCACAGCGAAGCGCAGGCGTCGGTGAAATGCGAGCGTTCGACAAAACCCTCACCGACCGGTGAACGGGCAATGCGCTCGTCCAGACGGGACAAAGCTGAGCCTGCGTCTGAAATCGGTCTCAGCAGGCTCTGGATGGGCAATTTGGCCAAATCGTAAGACATTGAAATCATGGTAAATGATTTGCTACACGGACACTAGTGAAGGATTTGTGTCCGTCACTGCATAGTTTCATGGGTCGAGGTCCTAACCATCGATAAGTAACCCTTATCGGAAGTGACGTGTACATATGGATTGTACGCGCCTGACAAACCTGCTAGTCTCGCCGGATCGGCAACAGGCGGAGGCAATCATGCCGCAAACCAGCTACAAGATCAGCGAGGCGCGCAGGAACTTCGCTGAGGTCCTCGAACGCGCCCACCAGGGCGAAGAAATCGTCATCATGCGCGGCAACGATGTTTACGCCCGCATCGGCCCGGCCGACCCTGCCGGTAAACGTCCCTTCGGCCTGTTGCGCCGGCGCGGCCTGCCCGACGATCTGTTCGATGATCAGGATGTCGAGCAGGCGGCGATCGACGCCGGCGACTTCAACGACGATACCGGCGTCTGGAAGGGCGGACCGGCCGGCCGCGAGTCCAAGGCATGAAGGTTCTTCTCGACAGCCACGCCGTCTACTGGTGGACGATCGGCAGCGACCGGCTTTCGTCAAAAGCCCGAATGCTGATCGAGGACAAGGCCAACATTATCCTGGTCAGCGCCGTGTCCTTCTATGAGCTGGACAACAAGATGCGCCTGAAGAAACTTGATTTGAAGCCGCAGGAATTGCGCGCCGCGGTGACGGCCAGCGGGCTGCAGGCGCTTGCCATCAGCGATCTTCATGCCGAGCTGGCGGCCTCCTTCGACTGGGATCACCGCGATCCCTGGGACCGGATTCTCGCTGCCCAGGCCCGGCTGGAGCATTGCACTTTTGTCTCGACGGATGTGGTCTTCGACGCGGTGCTCCATGAACGTGTCTGGTGAAATGCGCTGAAGATGAAGATCCTGGTTGAAACTACCGAGGCCGCGGAGCGGCTCGAGGAATTGATTGAACTCTCTGTGCGGCAGGATGAGATCCTGATCTGCCGCAAGGGGCGGCCGATCGCGGCGCTGACATCGATCGCCAGGGAAAACGGGACGATGGACGCGTTCCTGAGGCTGGCTGCCGAGGGCCGGGGTCCCCTCCGATGCGACCTCCAGCCACGATGATCTCTATGACGAGCACGGCCTGCCCAAATGAGGGCTGTGAATTGCCACGCTCAGCAACCCGACACGATCGGGGAGAGGATTGTTATGGAAGACCGAGTGAGATTTGCCCTCGAAAAACTGCTGAATGTCGCCCATGAGGATACCGGACAGGGCCGGCGCGTCGCCAACTTCCTGCTCGCCTGGTGGAACGCCGAGGAGCATGGCGGCTTCGATCTGACCGATCTCGCCAATGTCGATCCTCACATCGGCGAGGACATGGCGACGATCTTCACCTTTCTCGCCCGCGAAGAGGATGTCGTCTACCCCTATGATTACCGCGGCGAGATCGAAAAGATCATCGCCCGCTGGCGGCCGCAGAGTGAGACGTCGCGATGAAGGCCGGACGCGCATCCGCCGTCGACCGCCGTGCCGGGGAACTCGACACCATCGCCGCTGTCCTGCCGGCCGATCGCCGCGATGAACTTGCCGAGCTGCTCACCGATCAGGATATCGGAACGCTTCGCCATCTCGTCAACGAGGGCATGGGCGACAATACGCTGCGGGCACTGACCTCGGACCTCGCCTATCTGGAGGCCTGGGGGCTGGCCGCCACCGGAAGCCCCCTCCCCTGGCCGGCCCCCGAAGCACTTCTCCTGAAGTTCGTCGCCCACCACCTCTGGCGACTCGAACAACGTGAGGTCGAGCCAGACCATGGCATGCCGGCAGCCGTCGAGCAGAGCCTTCGCGATCAGGGCTTCTTGCGATCAAGCGGACCCCACGCACCGTCCACCGTGCGCCGGCGGCTGGCGAGCTGGTCGACGATCACCAAATGGCGAGGCCTCGAAGGCGCTTTCACCGCCCCTCCCCTCAAGTCGGCAATCCGGCTTGCGGTAAGAGCCGCCGCACGGCCGCGCAAACGCAAGAGCGCCAAGGCCGTGACCGCCGACGTGCTCGACCGCATCCTTGCCACCTGCCAGGGCGATGGCCTGCGCGATCTGCGCGACCGTGCTCTGCTGATGGTCGCCTTCGGCTCCGGTGGTCGGCGGCGAAGCGAGGTTGCCGGATTACGCCGCGACCAGATTACCGTCGAGGAGCCGGTGGAATTGCAGGATGGAACGAAGCTTCCCGCGGTGTCGATCCAACTCGGACGGACAAAGACCAGCGATGGCGACCGCGAGGAGGTCGTCTATCTGACCGGGCAGCCGGTCGAGGCCCTCAACGAATGGCTGGCGGCCGCCCGGATCTCCAAGGGGAGTGTGTTTCGGGCGATCGACCGGTGGGGCACAGCCAGCCGGCGGGCGTTGGATCCGAAGGCGGTCAACGACATCGTGAAGCGGCGGGCGAAAATGGCGGGGCTGGAGCCTCGCGAATTTTCGGCGCATGGCCTCAGATCCGGCTATCTCACCGAAGCCGCCTTGCGTGACATTCCGTTGCTCGAAGCGATGGACCAATCCCGTCATCGCTCCATCCAGCAGGCATCGAGCTACTACAACAGCGCCACCCGGCGCAGCGGTCGTGCGGCGCGGCTGATTTGATTGACTGCAAAATCCGAGGTACGACCTCCCTGTTAGCGGCACTGACGATCCTTCGGACATCAGCGACAGCGAAGACGACGGGTAATTATTCGCCGCTGCCTTGCGGAGTCCCGTCGTTGTACCTTACGAATCGTAACGGTCAGATTGAGCATGGCGGATCGAGAATGGCCTACAAATCAGCAAAAGTTGATCTCAGGAAACGGTTCGAAGCGCGTCAAAGACAGCGCGCCGCGGAGGCCGCGGGTCGCAGGGAGCGGCAAAGCATCGAAGGGCGACAAATGACGCTTCCATGGAAGCGGAAATCGGACCCGTTCATGCTCCGGCGATATGTGGAAGCTGGGGCATTGATTGGACAAATTCTCCTTTCCTGGCTTGTGGTCGCGATCTTCTGGGGTGCGTTTCCCGCTTCTTGGCCGACCATCGGGCTTGCGATTGCCGTTGCGATCTTCACTCTGCAGTTGACCTTTTTTCTCGGCCAAGTCCTCCTCATCAACGGATTGGAGGACTGCCATCTTGAGACTGCGGATCGGCTGATTGCTATGTTTCGTAGGAACCGTCGCTGAGAACGGCATCTTACACGCTCTGACGCGACTGGGCTTTGCCCTCCACAGGCGACGCTCATATTGCGGCACGCCGACGGCTTTCATTGCCTTGGAAAGAGCACAGGCCGATCTGCTGCAAACGTGCATCGACGCATGGAAATCTCCCTCCCCGGCTATCATATAGGGTCCCTAACGTCCCCGTCGCATCGCTCAGACTTGAGCGCCGAGCGGCAGAAGACGACCGGGGCGCCGGTACCGGAGGCCGGGCGGGGACAAATTCGGTTCACAATAGGAGTTTAAAGAGGCTCCAGCAAAAGTGGGAGAGGGAATGGATAAGCCCTGGACGATCAGCTGCGGACCGATTGCGGCAACCGACGCGGATATACGGAAGGCGGAGGTGATCAACTCGCTCCTCACCCGCCCGATCGGTATTCTTCCGGCAGCGCCAGGCGATCCGATCCGGCCGTTTGCCATCGGGCTCTTCGATGAGATACGTCCGCTTCTGAAACCCGACGTGGGTGTCACCCGGCTGCGCCGCGCCGTCGGTGCGTTCGTCCACACCAGACGGTATTATTTCGCGAGCGCCCAACCCGATTCCATGCGACACGATATCGACGGCAACCCGGTGGAGCCGCTCTCCGCCGCCGACAGACTGGTCGCCCAAAAACGCTTTCTCAGCCTGAAGCGGAGGGACGTCCAGGATCACCCGGCCGATGCCGAAACTGCACCACCTCCGCCTCCGAACAAGACCGACAGGATTCGAGCGACTCTTCTCGGTGGCACGAGCGCAATGGGCCGGACCGTCAGCTGACACGCCGGGCCACCGCTCCGTTAGCGCGCAGCAGTGCCATCAGCATCGGGCCGAGCGCGAATTCCCCCCGTTCGGCCCGCCGTGTGAGATCGCGTAGATATCCACCCGCCGAGTTGATGTGCCCTCCCCGTTCGAGAATGCAGGCCAGTACCGTCGCGGCATTTTCCGGTCCCATAGTCGCGCAGGCCTCCTCGTAGGCCGACGGACTGACCCCCAGCATCGAACGAACGACAACCGCGGCCGATTGCAGATCGCGCCAGTTGTTGATCGCCCCTCCCCCCGGCAGGTAATCTGAAATTTGCGGGCAGGCTTGCAGCACCAGGCCGAGCGGGAACGATTTCAGGCTGCCGCGCTCTTCCGTCCCTCCCCTCTCGGTCCTCGATTGTTTTCGTCGGGTTATCGGGCCTTGCGGTTCGGCTTGGTCGTCGATGTGGACCTCGGATTTCGCGCCTTGCTTCGTTTCGAAGCTTGGTTCAGATTCAGAGTTAGAGTCGGGTTTTGAATTCTGTATATGCCGCTCATTTTGATAGGCATTGCCGCTTTGATTTTGTGCTTTTACCTGATTTTCCAGTTTGTTAACCACGTTTTCGCGGAGAAACTCCATCTCATCCAGGCAGCTGCGGAGTTGATCTACTGTCGGAAGCCGCGGAAGACGCTGCACAAGGCTACGAAGATCCTCGCTTATCGCCACCCAGTCACCGGACACACCTTCGTCAAGCGCTGCCTCGACCAGCTTTGTTATATCACGCCGGCAGAGTGTTAGCCGCTCCTTCAGCCGCAGCAAAAGCAGCCGTTCAGCCACCACGTCCGCCGCCAGCCGCTGGATCTCTTCCGATCGGGCCAAGAGAGGTGCCAGGGAGAAGCCGAAAGCTTCATTGATCTCGCCGGCCCTATCCTTGTGCGCATAGCGCTTGCCGTTCGGGCTGTCCTTCCGGATGATCAAGCCTGCTTCGATGAGAGCGGTCAAGTGTCGCCGGATCGTCTGTTCCGCCATGCCGTGCGTGCGCAACGACAACTCGGCGTTCGAAGGAAAGACGATGAGTCCGCGCTCTTCAGCCAACTCCCTGGGGGGATAGCAACTCAACAGCGCATTCAGCACGGCGAGCGCTCTGTCCGAAACCCCGAGCAGAGGCCTGGCCTCACAAAGCGCCCGATAGAGCTTCCATTTATCGACCGACTTTTCCGGTTCGATCTCACACGACGCGACCTGACTTGCAAACATGCCAAGCGTCATCGGCCGCCGCCCAAAGGGCGTCGTCACACTTCCACTCTCCATTTTCCTTCACCTTCGCTAAGGCAAAAGAAGTCAGCTCGCCAAAATGACGCTCAAGGACTCTTGACTGTGAGTCGGGGAAATGCGATTCTCGATCTTGTCACAGATAACGAGAGAGGCTTCCACGACGGCGACGTTTGGGGGCCTTTTTCTTTTGCGCGCTAGTCTCCTTGTTTCATTTCTGATGATCGGAACGCCTCGTAGAGGCTCTCCAGATTAGCGGTAATCCATGCACCAAACGCTGGCCCTTTCGGCGCTGACAAAACCAAAGTCGTAGACTTGCCTGTCGCTTTCTGTGCGACCGTCACTGATTTGTCTTCGGTCGTCCACAGCCTGCGCGGCTGGACATTGGAAGCCTTTTTTACGGGCTTCCTCGCCCCCTTGGTAAGGTGATCGAAAAGCAGGTCGAATTTCTGTTCCAAAGGCGCGGTCGCGAACTCTTCTTCCTTTACAAAGGACTCAGCCGCTGCCTTGTTCTTTGGAATTTCGACGAGCTTGCGCATCTGAAGCCACCGGTCGCGGCCAACGCCCTTGGCAGGCCCAACTGCCGATATCACCTCAGGCGGGATTGCTTTGGGAATGGTCAGCATTTTCGACAGAGTCTGATAGTCCAGCGACAAAGCCGCCTGGATCGTCTCGCGACGATAGCCAAGATTCTCCAGGCGATCCGCAAATGAGACACGCTCGATGAAACTCAAGTTCGCTCGCGCCGAATTTTCCTGGCCTTGGCTTATGACGTGGCTTTCGTCGTCAATCTCCTTGACGATTGCGCGGACTTTCCGGCCAAGTTCCCTTGCGACGCGAACACGTCGATGCCCGTAGACGATCATATAGCGGTCTGGTGACTTCGGGTTTGGTCGAACCCGAACTGGAGTATCTTGACCCTGTGCCTTTATGGCTTCGAAGAGTTCGCGATAATCATCATCCTCCTCATCGGTCATGCGGTCTGAGATGAACGATCGGTCGAGAAGCTCCGGGTCGAGTTCAACAATGGCCTCGCCGTCCGCCACTTTCGCCGCCTGCCGCGCGAGCTCGTCGATTGAGCTCGAAATGGATTTCGAGGCCCCGAAGCGGCGCGGGGCAGGGGAGACCTCAGCGGTGGCATCCTCTGTCGAGATATCCTGCATCACCCGGTCGAAAATATTCTTTCTTGCCATTACCCGTCCTCAGAAGAAGCTAACTATCTGTATAACAGCGCTTTTTTTGGGATTTAGACTGCAGTCTATTTTATCCTGCCCCAAGCCTCATGGATAAGTTCGCGGATTTCGCTGTTCACAGCCTCCATCGATTCCATCGCCCGATCGTATGTGGCGCGGTTCATCGCGGATCGCTCCACCTCATACAAGGTCTGTTTTGTAAGCCCCGCGTCCGAGATCGCGGTCGACTTCAGCATCTCGTTTTTGAGCATCTGGGGGGTCAGCATTGACTGCATAAACCCTACCATCTGCGCCTGCGGCAGGTCGGTGGGCTCGTACCGAGTAATCAGATAACGAAACCAATCGAGGTCAACATCGCCGCCCGCCTGCTTTACGGTCTTGATAATGTCACCGAGCATCAACAGAAACTGGGACATCGACATGAGATCCAGCATCTGCGGATGGACGGTGATCAAGACGGACGTGGCGGCCGACAATGCTGTTAGTGTCAGGTATCCAAGCTGCGGGGGGCAATCGAGCACGACGACGTCATAGCGCGCGTCAACCTCGTCCAGCGCGTTGACAATCCGATTAAAGAACAGCTTTCCCTCATTGCCTTTCTGCATCGCGAGAGGCGTGTCGTACTCATATTCCTGGAGTTCCAGGGACGCAGGAACGATATCGAGGTCCGGAAAGTTCGTCGGTCTTATAAGGGTGGAAATGGGAGCCCGACTGTCGTCGTACCTGATGGCTTCATAGATCGAGAGATAATGATCGAGTTCGGGTTGGATGCCATATAGCGCCGACAAGGATGCCTGGGGATCGAGATCAATCGATAGGACCCGATGACCCGTTAACGCGAGATGCTGGCCGAGATGCGCTGCTGTAGTCGTCTTGCCAGAACCACCTTTGAAGTTGACGACAGCAATGACCTGGAGCTTCTCGTTCCCGCGGCGGGAGGGAACATATTTTTTCACTTCGGAGCGCCCGTTCTGATCGAGCCATCGCCGGAGCTCTCGGATCTGTTCAGCCGAATAGCTTCGCCGACCTCCTGCATGCACAGTCGGCTCTACACCTTTGCCTTCCAGGTGCAGTTTCTTTAGATTGCTCGTGGAGACACCAAGAAAGTATGCTGCCTCAGCCAACGAGAATTGACGCAGGGTCTTCTTTGCGTCCGGTGGGAAGTTTTCGATCCGCAGCTGATTCAGCCTTCGGGAGATCTCTCGGCCCTGTGCAAGGATCGTGTCGTCAAACCCAACCTTCGTCTGGGCGGCCACCGCGTTCATCAACTTTCCCCAAATAACGGCATTTGGCCAGAATTGGCCCGAATGCCGTCATTATCCGCGATTCTCTCCATCGCGCAAGGAATTTAAGGTTAACGGGCAGGTAAGATTTTGAGAAGGGGACGAGATATCGCTGCGGAGTTATCCCACAGCGAGCTTCATCGTCGGGGGAATCACACCTTTTTGCGCATGACACCGGATGGCTTGGGGTCGACTATCCCAGCGCTCAGCTCGATGAATTCACCCCGAAAATGCCATAGAAATTGAAACTGACTACGCGCCGCTTCTGTACCACGAACCGTCGCGATCAGACAATCGAGGTTGTCTCTTCCGCAACCGACCACACGTTCTGATCCGGCAATTTTCGCAGAGCGCGAACGGGTTTATCGCGAATTCATGAACGCGAACCTTCCGATCTGCGAGAGCCGGAGGTTGTCTTAACAAAAGCCCGCTCTGTGAGCGTTTGCTGAACCAAATTGGCTCTGGTCAAAACCAGCACATCAGCATAAAACCGCGCAATCTGTATTGGCTTCTATCCAAATTGGCACCCAAGCGGGTGATGCCAGCAGATTGTGATGTGAGCATAATGCCGCGAGCGATTGAGTCTAAAGGAGGGTCGGTGACGAAGGATCTGACGAGCTACAAAATTTCACGTGGTCTGGTGGAGACGACCGATCCCGAACTTGAAAACAAGCCGATCTGTCGGCGACCGGGCTTCGACGGCATCACAAGCCTTGGTGAAATGGAGGAGAGGATCTCGGCCTTTCTAAAACGGGCGAGGGAACGCGAGGGTCTGACCCGCGGTGAGCTCGCGCCGATGCTTGGCCTATCGGAGTCGGTCTACGGACGATACGAGCGGGCGTTCTCAAAAATGACCGTCACGCGGATGATCCACCTATGCGAACTCCTGGGCTTCACGCCGATGGACATGATCTTCGACGCGGCGCCGCATCTTTGGGGCCGGACGGAGGAGGAGGCGAGGGACCGCCTGACAATTGCCCATCTCCTGCGCAACATACCCACCGACACGCTTCGCGACCTTATTCGCATCCTCACGAAGCTCGCGCCCGAAGACGTCGAAAAATCCGCGTCCAAATCAGACCACGGGAGTGACCGGGGATAAAGCAAGCGAAGTCCGGCGCGCCGAGAGAATCTCGTCCTCGCGCATGAAGGTTGGCCCCGACCAGAGGGAGCGCGCTCGATCAATCGCGCGGATCCCATTCGATGATCGCCTGCAGGGTTGGATCGTCCTGGCCCGGGAACCGGCCCAGATTGGCGTTGTAGCCAATGCGCTTGAGTGACAACGTCCTGTATGGCTTGCCGGCTGCATTCTTCTTCTTCCAAATGCCGCCGATGTCTATGTCATGCCCGCGAGGCGACCGCGCATAGACGCGGTGCGTTGGCGCATCGGGGTGTTCGGAAGCGAAGGGAACGACTTTGATGTCGATATCGCGGTCGATTGTCGAAATGAGGCCCTTGCCATTTGCCACGTCAAAGTCGTCGGAATCGAACTGGATGAAGTTGGTCGTGGTCATGTCTATCATTCCTCCGTGCTGGTTGCGATGGTCGTTGCGCGGTCAGAGCGGCGTCGCGGCTGAAGGCAGCCTACGGCCCGGAGCAGCGCGATGTCTGGTGCGCGTCGGTGCAAGGCACTGAAATTTCAGGAGCCCCCGTCTAATGTCGCGGCGAGGGACGGGCCACCGATGCCCGTTCCAACGATCGGGGAGGGGGATCTGACCAGGCTTGTCGGCATCATCATACGTGCCCTTCAACGATGCTACCTCCGATGGCGCGCCAATATTAATCACGATTTTTCATCGCGCAACGATTTTTCAGCCATTTAAGGACTAATCGCGAAGCATATTGGCGCGCCAGTTGGTCTTAGTTCAGCAGACGGGTTGATCAAGGGCTCGACCAGCTCCGATGGCGGGCAGCAAGACCGAACACAGATCGGGCCAGGTGCAACCGGCCGGTGGCGGCGCGTGCGGTCATCGCCCGCAGATAACCCCCGGGCGAGGTGACTTCGTGGCGGTTTGTCTTTTCGAGGGTGATCGCCACCGCGACCGCGGCCTGCCGCTCGCCCATGCTTTCGACGGCGCGGCGTCGGGCATCATCGGAGATCCCCGCGAACCGGCAGAGAATTGGCGTCAGCCGCGTGAGTTCGGCCCAGCGTGTCGGGCTATAGCCGAACTCCCTCAGCGTCGGCGCCGCCGCCAGAAGGTCCCGCAATGCGACGGCGTCTTGCGGCTGGTTCCGCAGATCGTTGACCTGGTCGGACGGCTGCTTCAGGCTTTCTTCAAAAGCCCATTCGTCGGCGGAGCCGGCATCTTGCAAACGAGGTTGTTCGGCGGAAGCCGAACGCCGTTTCTCGTTACTAAATGCAGATTGATGAGGGGTTGTATTCTGTCTGTGCATGTCGTTTACGGCATTCGGGCATGTCATTTTTCCCGGCTCGGAAGCTGGATCCAACACTCGACGTGGGATCCTCATCAGGCGGTCGACGAGCCAATCCAGCAGCACGGTTGCTCGGCGTAGCGTTTCGCTCGTGGCTTTCGGAGCGAGCCCGACGAATTTGGTGAGGCGTTCGATCCGGCGTCCTATCGTTTGAAGAACCATCTCAGGAAGACCGGTCGCGGCAACAATCGCGTGGCGGGCGGTGCGCAGCGCCCCCCGGTACCGCCGCAACGCGGCGTCGACCGCCTTTTTCTCGACCCGCGCCTTTTTCACCCACTGGTCCAGTTCCGCATATCGCGCGATCAGGATACGCAGATCGATCCCGCATCCATCCGTGATTTCACCTTCTCCGTTTCGCACCGGATAGCGCTTGTAGTTGCCGCTGTCCTGCATGGTGATCAGACCGACGTCGAATAGCCTCGACAGCATTCGGCTTACCCGGCCGGCCGAGCGGCCGATCTCGAAGGCGAGCTGCCGGTTCGACTTGAACACGATCGGGATTCCTGACTTGTCGAAAGCTTCCGCCGGCGCCGTATTGATGAGTGCCACGAGAAGATGACTCTCACTCCCGTTGATCAGTCCTGTGCAGGTCAGGGTCTGGGCAAGCATGGACAGCTGCGCGCGCGTCACGGACCCTACTTCGGTTGACCGCGCACGCCGGCTGAATTCGGCGCGCAAAGGGGTTATTCTGCGACCGGCCGGTCGCAGATCATCGATGGCGTTGCCCATCGTTCTCGTCTCCTGTTCAGGGACCAGGCAAAGCTTCGCCGTTCACCGAAAAGGTGCATTTATCGTTGACATGGAAGAGAGGATCTGCAAGAAACGGATTGGCTTATTGTTATCTTGCAGATTCCCGCTTCCGGACTTGTTCGGGAGCGGTTTCTCTTTTCTGGGCCGGGTTTCTCTTCTCCGTAAACTTGTTAAAATAGCTATGGTGGAATCACGCTCCGATTCTACCAATCTCGAAACCATACCTTCGCAGCCAAATTGGCGCAACAATCGGCAACTCATCCCAAATTGCCAACGGGACCACCTGCGTATTTCAAGTAATCTCAGGACGTATCAAGCTGCCCTTGCGTCTTCGATGTCCGTCGGCATCGTTCTGATCAGAGCAATTTGGCGCGAGATCACGATTATTTCTGATTGAGAGGGCGGGGAGGGGTGCTTGAGGGGAGGGGGGCTATGGGGCCTCCCCTCAACCGTAAAAAGGGCCGGTGCGAACCAGCCCTTGCGACGACTTCCTGATGTGGTGTGGGCCGCTAGAATAGCCGCAGCTGACCGTTCTTCTCGACGGTGGGTGTCTGCGGCTCCCGGGTCGGCAGCGGCGGTTTGACGGCGACCGTCGCGGCACCCGTGGGAAGGGAACCGGATGTCGCGTCCGTCCCACCGTCCTGCAGGGCTGCCGCAAGCCTCGACGACCAGCCGCCCATGACGTGCGCCATCGTGTGCCAGTCCTCGCAGAACCGCATAGCCAGAGTGTCTCCGATGATGACGGTTGCCGGGATGTGGAGAAGCGAGAACTGGATATAGGCCATGTGGACAGCGCGTGGGTCGATATCGACGGCGGTCACATGAAGAAGCTGCTGATAGTTGAATCCTGCATCGAGAACGGCCTCGGCAAGAGCGATAATCATGGCGCCGCTGCCCACCGCTGGCTCGTGAGCAATGAGAAAGCCTCTTCTCTCGATCGACTTTCTCATGTCCTCGGGACTTCCGGCCACCATTCGCGCCATCATCTGGCAAATCGGATAAGGCGTGAAAAACTGGCCGCGTGCCTTGTTGTGCAATTCCAGCGCATGGAACGTCGCACCCAGAATGTCATGCGGCTTCTCTTCCAGCGCCATGACCACTTCGCCCATGATCTTGGAGAAATCGCTCATCGTTCGGGCATCATATCTGTTGGCGATTTCGAGATAGCGAGCTTCGCGTTTTTCAAAATGGGCGAGATCGACGGCGTTGCTCATCGAGATCGCGGCGCATTCGCACCAGTCACCGAAGACGGTGTAGAGGTCGTGCTTGTAGCGGCAGCTTTCGAACAAATTGACGATGGAGTTGAGGCGGGCGGAGGTCATGGGATCACCTGAAACGGAAGGGGGCCGCAAGGCGCGCTTCGCCGTCGGCAGTGGATAAGGCGGCCGATCTGTTTGCGGCACGATCATCGGGGAGAGTGGGTGAAGCAGGCCGCGCCGAAGACTGGCGCGACCTGCGGCGACCGATTATTCGGCTGCGTCGGAAAAATCGTCGTTTTCGATGTCCGGCTGTTCATCCACATCGAACGGGCAATCGTCGCCCTCCGGGTAGGAGAGACCGACCTCACCACTTTCCGAAACCGGCTCGATCCTCAGAAGCGCAGGCAGCCAGCCGGTTCCGGCTACCTGCCGTTCGGCAAAAGCGGCTGCGTCCGCCTTCTTCATGCCGGATATTCCGGACGCAAAATCCGCGCCCTTGGCTTCGGTCACGGCCTGCACCATTCCGGTCTTGCTGATCCGCCCGAAATAATTGTCGGCGGTCGGCTCGAACCATAGCGTCATGTCGATCTTGAGCGCCCGTGCCAGCCGTTCGGCGTGCGCCCGCTGCACCTTGCGTTCAAAGTGCGGGAGTTGCAGGGCATTGACCGATCTTGCGGCTGCATAGGCAAGCAAGTCGAGAAGCGTCGCGGTCGGCTGCTCAAGGCACCAATCCCAGAGATGGCGGGGATTGCCGGGAACGGTGTGGCCGTAGTTTTCTTTGAGATCGTCCATCGCCGCGATGCCCTTGCAAGCAGCGGGATCCTTGATGCTGGTTTCGAGCCGTTCGCTCTTCACCTTCACCTCAAGGCATGTCTCGTCATTGCTGCCATAGCTGTTGAACAGGTCCGTCAGCATCGCATGCACCACTGCGGCAAGCGCGACCTCGGGATTGTGGGCGAGCTCTGCGCGGATGATCGCGGTCTTCTGCGCTGTCAATTCCTGCACCATCGCGGCCGAAAGCGAGAAGACAGGTTCCTGCTTCTCCTCATCCTGCCGTGTGACGGGCTCATCGATGCTGTCCGCACCCTCGGCTTCGTCGTCCGCCTCGTCCGGTTCATCTTCTATCCGGATCAGCCCGCGCTCGACGGAGAGATTTCCGTAATAGTCCATGAGGACATAGCATCCGGCCATGGCCAGGCCGTCGGGGTCATAAGCCTCTGACGGCTCCATGAGGGCTGCCATTCTCGCCTGAATGGCCTCGGCGCGGGGCTCGGCCTCGTCGTCGGCAACGCCTGCCTCGATCATTTCCTCGATTTCGGCATATTCTTCTTCAAGCCGGTCCAGTTCCGCCTGCTGTTCATCGGTAATCGGCACACTGGCGGGATAGAGGCGCGACATGTAGTGCGCCTCTCGCGGAAGCTCGCTCACGCACTCCACCCATTTCCACCCTTCGGCGCGGATCTTTTCGGCCTCGGCCTCAAGCTTGTCCGCCATCAGCTTTTCGACAAGGCCGACGTCGAGGGCATAGCCGCTGTTCCGTTCATCGAAAAGGTCACGTTTGACGGTTCCGCCTGCGGCTTCATAGACGTCAATCCCACCAATGAACTTGATACGCTTGTCGCTGGCCGTGATGGCGTCCGATTGCAATGCGGACCTGATCGACCGGCGATCGCGGTTCCAGGACGGAAGGCTGTTCCAGACCTCAACCTGTTTTGCGTGGTCGTCGGAGACGGTGAAGGCGGAGAGCTGCTCGAAGCTCATTTCCTCGTTGCGATAGAGGTCGAGCAAGACGGGCGAGACCCGCGCCAGCGCCAGACGTTTGCGGACCTTGGTTTCGGACGTTCCGAAGCGGGCGGCAATGTCCTCGACGGTCTTCCCACCATCAGCCATGACCCGGAAAGCCTCATATTCATCGGCCGGATGCATGGCCTCGACGCTCGTGTTTTCGATCAAGCTGATTTCGGTCGCCTCGGCCTCGTTACGTTCCTTGCATTCGACGAGGTAGTCCTTGGCGATTTCTCCCGCCTCGGCCAAGAGGGAGAGGGCGGCAAGCCGGCGACCGCCGGCGGTCACGAAGAACCGACCCCTCTTGTCGCCCTTGCGGACGATGAGGTTATGCAGGAGCCGGTAGCCATCGGCCCGAATGGTCGCGGCCATCTCGGCGATGCCTTCCTTGCTGTAGGTTTTGCGGACGTTCTTTGGATCGCGGTCCAGCTTGTTCAGTGGCGCGAAAAAGGTTTCGGTTGCTGCTTGGTTGTTGGTCATTGTCTGTCTCCTGGATTTGCCGTTTCCCGAAGGGCAAGCCCCCTCGGGCGAAGCCTTCCCGGTCTTTCCGGGGGAATGGCCTCTGACATTCCCCCGGAAAGAGGGGGGAGGGCGAAAGCCCGCCCCACGGCGGCGAACGGGGCTGTCAAGCGGCGTGGAGCGGAAGGCGGAGAATCTTCTCGGGTCCGCTTGCGGACTGGAGCGGAAGATTCCCCGCCTTCACGGGCCGCTTGACTGGCCTGGGCGGCGATGTCATGGGGCGGAAACAAGAAGTGCGGCCCGAAACGGGCCTCAATGCCGGGTGCGTGAGCGCCCGCTGGACAAGCGATCGTCACCGGGATCGGCGGAGACGGCCTAAAGCCGGCTCCGTGCCATCGGCATAGAGCGCGGCCGGCCGGAACGGGCGGTGGCCCTATTCCCATCAGCAGCAATCCGATGTTGATGGAACCGCGCCGCAGCCACACCGCGGCGGCCTGATGCCGGTCGCCATGGCACCGCTGAAGGAATTGAACGCCGGTCTCGAGCAGCGAGATTGCATCAACGAGAAAAAAGAGCGACGATCGTGATGTTTCTCAAGGTGCGAGGCCGAACATATGAGCGAACGGGATGTTGAGTTCGCGGACGAGGTTCCGTGGTCTGAGGATTTCACGGACTACGACTGGCAACATCGGGTCGCCTATATCCGGCTGCTGGATGCCAAGGCCGATGGTGCCGATTGGGAAGAGGCGGCTCGGATCATTCTGCACCGGGATACGGAGGCCGACCGCGAGCGCAGCTTCCTGTGTTGGGAATCCCATATGCAACGAGCCGAATGGATGACGCATACCGGCTACAAGCATTTGCTTGGCGATGGGCATCGGTTCGATCGCCGGTTCTTCCACTAAGTGCCATTAGCTTGCTGGCCGCGCCGACGGACCTGCAACGACAGGCGCAGTCCGGAAGATGAAGGCGTTCGAGAAATCGGCATAGCACCGGCCGGAGGCGAAGAAGGAGCAGGGTTGCACCATCACCGTGGCGGCACCTGCGCAGTGAAAAGTCAGAGCATGGGCAAGTTTTCAGGCCGCCAAATCAGGATTGCGACGGAAGACGATGAGGGGGCTGTAACAAAGCTATTGCGTCAGATCTGGTGGGCGAATGGGCAGCCCGAACCAGAGCAGGCCGAGCCGACCGACGATTATTTGCGCAGGATCGTCAATGGCTGCACGATTTTCCTTGTTGAGCAAGACGGCCAGGTTGTCGGAATGAACGCGATTAGGGTTCTCGATGCCACGGGGCATGAGGGCGCGACTTTTCAGAAAGCTGCCTTCATAATGGCGATCGGCGTGGATGAAACGAAGCGACGGCAGGGGTTCGGCGCGGCTCTGGTCGATCATATGTCGCATTGGGCTGAAACCGAGAAAATCGATATGGTCAGCTTGAATGTCGCCGCCAGGAACGAAGCTGCCCGAGCGTTTTACGACCGCATGGGGTTCGACGTTTGGTCGCTTCAGATGGGGCGGAAAAAACGTTCAGCGATAAAGACGAATTACCATCCTGATTTTCTAAGGATGGATGATATTTTTCTCACCCAGGTTGCTGCCATAGCGCTCGTGCCACCCAACGGGTGGGTCCTCGCCATGCTCGCGGCGGAGCCGCTGCGCGTGGCTCCGGTCCCGGCCGAGGCCACCTTATGGCCGGCGCTGCGCGCTACGGCATCCTGACGGTGTCGGGACGAGGGCATCGCCCTCGCCGCGGCGAGAAATGTTCGCCGGCGCGGCCGTCGAACAAGGGGCATGATTATGGACGACACAGTGGAAACTGCGCTCATCATAGGTGGAACCGGAATGCTTCGGGGGGCCACGCTGTGGCTGATCGCCCGTTCTCGAAAGACAGTACTGGTTTCCAGGAGAGCCGGCCAGTTCCGAGCAAACGGGATCGTCCATGCGATTGATGCCGACTGGAATGATCCCAGGTTCTCTGCAAAGGTCCGGGCCGCCATAGAAGACGGTAGTGAGATCGCCAACGCTTTGCTTTGGATTCATGATCCGGAGCCGGTTTTAGCTTGGCTTATGCCGTTGCTTTCCAAGGCGCGCGTGGTTCTCGTTCTCGGCAGCATGGATGGTAGTCCCGAGCTGATCGAGTCTGCGGGCAATGTTGCTACGGTGCGCCTCGGAGGTATGCCCACAGCAAGCGGGCGGCGCTGGTTGACGAATGCTGAGATCAGCGCAGGTGCGATCGAAGCTCTTCAGACCGGAAAATCCGGTATCGTCGGCGAACTCGCCGGGATTCGGTAGGTAGCAGATTTCGGGCAGACCGTCCAAAAACCCAGGCGCAAGCTAACCTTCGGAATCACTGTTCGAGTTTTCGGACGGGCTGCCCGAAGCTCGCGACACCCGGACGATCACGCTGCCTCTTTTACTCGGATTTCAATATCCAGATGCGCTGATGCAGCGATGTTGACCAGCGCGTCAAGCGAGAACTTGGCGAGTTTGCCGCGCAGCAGATCATTGGTGCGGGGGCGCGTCAGACCAAGCCGCTTGGCGGCCTCCTCCTGCGGAACGTCCCAGCGGTGGACTGCCTTACGGATTTCGTAGAGCAGCGCCGAGCGCGCCTTCAGGTTCGCGGCCTCCTGTTCCGTGTCCGCCAGAGCATCCCAGACGTTTTCATAGATTTCTACGTTCATCGTTCTGCCTTCCATCGTTTCAGCCGTTGGGCCGCCAAATCAAGGTCTTTCTTTGAGGGGGCCTGCGTCTTCTTCTGGAACGCATGCAGTACCAGAACGCGATCCTCTACTGTTGCCAGATAGATGACGCGGAACGCTCCCGATGCCTCACGAATCCTGATTTCTCTGACGCCTGGCCCCACGGCCTGCATAGGTTTCCAGTCATCGGGGTCGTCGCCGCGCTGGACAAGTTCGAGCTGCCAGCCCGCCTCTACACGCGCATCGTCGGGAAACGACCGAACATCCGCGCGGCTGCTTCCAAGCCATTCAATTGCCTTCATGGGCAAACTGTATCAAATCCGATACATCTTGGCTAGGGCATAAATCACTCGCGAATGTCAGAAAAATGGCGAGGGCAGTTGACGTCAGTCCAGCGATTTGAAGAGCGCAGGCCGGATTTCGGGAATTCTCGTCGCGCAGGAGCAGAAGAAGGGCAGCCGCAAGAGGGTCAGCATAGCGGCCCGAAGAGAAAGCCCGGGCCGACATGGGATAATTGCGGGTCAGTGTGTGTGTTATTGGCAGCGATGGCAAGATCGTTTGGCAGGGCACACGTCCTTCGGCCCCGGAGGGAATTTCAGAAGCGATCAAGGCCAAGGCGCTGAACGCGATCCGGATAGGACTGGAGAGCGGTCCGCTTTCACCTGGCATTGGCACGCGCTCAAGGCGGAAGGATTGCCGATCATCCGTCTGGACGCCCGCCACGCGAAGGCATCCTTGAACATGCAAATGAAGACCGCAAGCCTGTTCTGCGTTCTCATCTTCACGCCGCTCGCCGCCCTCGCCGAAATTGCCACACCTTTCGTGACAAGGGAGGAGGTTCGCTGGCGCAACCGCAACAGCGACATGCTATTCGAGGTCGACGTTGGCTGGGAGGATGTCCCTTTCCTGCTGCTGGTCCTGAACCGGATACGATCAACGATTGGCCGGCGAACAGCCAAGGAAGAAGAAACGTCTGACACCGCGTCAAGTGTGTCGCCTATTGCATGATCGATCGTGCGGCCAGGTCTCGGCCACGCTCAGCTCAGACTGAGCTTCCGGGATTGGCCGCCAATCAGTTCATCCAGGTGGATGCGAAGATTGTTGCTGATGCGATCGATCGCGCTCAAGCGCAGGTTCACGGAGCCATCCAAAATGCCGAGATAGTCGGATTCGGTCAGTTCGCATAGTCGCGCCAATTCGGTCACGGTCATTCCCCGCTTTTCTCTCTCCCGCTCCATGGCCAACGCCATGTTTCGCAGGACTTTGGTCTCCAGAGTGTTTGCCATGAGAGCGAGCCTCCTGTTCCGACACGCCGATTGTACACTTGATCGCCGCCGGGACAATAAATCATCGTGGAGCACGTCAGTTCTAGCGTGAGGCTTGCCGAAGAAGCCCGGCCGAAACGGCCGCAGCCATGCGAGACGATCGCAATCGAAAGGGAACGAAACCGCTTCAAGGTTTCGGTGCGCTTGCGCATAGACCCGTGCGGCTGAGCCGTCTCGCCCCGAGCCTTCTGTCCCGGCGCAAATCCATAACGGCCGTGAATCAATGACGCCGGATCGGGTCGACCGGCCAGATGAAGATGGAGAGCTTCGACGCTCAAGTGGATGCGGATGGGGCGCTGTCGCGGCTCGAACGCACGAAAAGGCGGCGGGGCTACCGTGACGTCCAGCGCTCCGGATAGTCGTCGCCGACGGCACGTGATCCGCGATTTCCTGTGGTTTTCTTAGGCTTCAGAGGAAATGCTGCTTTGAGGTCCCTATCGTTGCCGCATCTTCATCGTCATACCGGAAGGGCAACAACTAAGGAGACCGTCCTTCCATGACCACCACCAACGAAATCGCCGACAAGATCGCGTCCGAGCAGAACCTGACCAAGGCGCAGGCCAAGACGATCGTCGAAAGTGTCTTCAAGCAGATCGCCGACGCGGCCCAGGCGGGCGCTGAGACGTCCATCCCGTCGTTCGGCAAGTTCAAAATCAGTGCGACGTGAAAGTCGCCTAAGTAATTGTTTGTACGGGATTTATATTCCGGGACAAACCTGATGTTCCGTCATCAGTAGCCTACCGGCACATGCGGGACTGGTAACGGTCCGGTGTGAAGCTGCCGGGACAATGTAGCCGGGCCTTAGGGCCATGCCGATGTCGTGAGGCAGAGGTATCTTCTGCGAGCATCAGTGCGGATGGGGCGCTAGGCTGGGTGGTATGATCAATGCAAATGAACTGCTGATCAACCGTCGTCTCAATGCCGCCGCGTCCTGCAATAGGCAGCATATTTGTCCCTCGTCGACGCTGAAAAAGCGACGCGAAAAACCCATGCCCAAGCTCTTGAAAACGGACATGAGAATCTCTGGTGGTCGGCAATCGCAGCAGATTGGTTGCGATATGTTTGATGGTGGTGAAGTTGGCCGGGGCGTTTTCGGTTCGGACGCGGCATTCGTCGTCGCGGAAGACCATGTCCAGCACCCAGTGCAGGCTGTTCTCGATTGCCCAATGACTGCGAACGATCGGTCCGAGCTTGTCGGCGGGCAGCTTCAACGAGCTGATGTATAAGCGGGTCTCCCGCTCGGTCTTGCTGCCGATTTCGCGTATGCTGTCGATGATGACGACGGATTTCAGGGCGGGCCATTTGTGGCGTTGCTGAAGCCAGGCGACATCATGCAGGACGGTGGTGGTCCTGGTTTCGATCCGACCATGATCGCCATCCACGGTCTCATGTCGACTGATCGCGGTATCGGCGTATTGCTTGGCTTTCTGCTCGGTCACGAACAGGCTGACATCGTCGCGCAGCGCGCTTTGATTGCCCTTGAGGGCGAGGACATAGTCGGCCTTCTGGTCGACGATCTGCTGCGCGATCGCACGCTGGCAGCCCATGGCGTCGATGGTCACGATCGCCCCCTCGATCGCCAGCACCTTCAGAAGATGGGGGATCGCGACGATCTCGTTGGCCTTCTCGCCGACCTTGACCTGACCCAGCACCAGACGTTGGCGCGCGGCGAACGCCGAGACCATGTGGATCGCCGCCTTGGCGCCTTTCGACCGGCGCACGGTCTTGCCATCGATGGCGATCACCTCTGTCGCCACGCCGGTCAGCGACGCGACCCAGGCGACAAAACAGCGCTGAAACGCCTCGGCATCAAGCGTGGCAAGGATGTCGCCGAGATGATCATGCGACGGTGTGCCGCCTGCAAAAGGCCGAAACCGACGCAGAAAACTCAGCTTCCGATTGCCAAAATTCGCGATGTCCGTGAATGTTTCCGCCCCCGACAATACCGCAAGCAGGCACAGCAGCAGCACCTCCCTCAGCGGGTAGCGGACCTTGCCGACCTGACGCCCGTCCGGAATATCCTCAAAATATCCAAGAAAAACACCCGCCTCCTCAAAAAGTTCGCCATGCTCCCGATCGCTATCCGTCATCGTCGTCGTTCCTCCATCCAGAGGATCGCGACTGATTCAGCAATTCAAACCTTTGTCACCTACTTCTTCACCCGATCGCCCTGATGTCGACCCCATAGTCCCTTGCGACGGTCACGGAACTCAGCGCCGACTTCGTAATCCCGATTTGCCCGCTCAGCGGTTCAGGGAATTTCTCAAAGACCTCAGGGAAAAAACGCTTCAATAAAAGCCTGACTGTTGGTTTCCACGCAGAACTGAGCCGGTTAGGCGCATAATTTCCATTGAGAATTGAGCCATGTGAACCTTCCCCCAACGCGGAGAGCGACGGGGGCAACGGAGTGATCCACATGGGACTTTTAAACATTATCCGTCGGATGAAGCTGCGCGAGAACCTGTCTGTACGCGAGATCAGCCGGCGCACGGGGCTGTCGCGAAACACGATCGCGAAGTATTTGAACGCGGGCACGATCGAACCGACGTTCACGGTACCGGAACGACCGAGCAAGCTTGATCCTTTTGCCGACAAACTGGCGGCCTGGCTGAAGACCGAGGCCGGGAAGTCGCGCAAGCAGCGCCGAACACTGAAGCAGATTCATGCCGATCTGGTGGCGCTCGGCTTTACCGGTTCCTATGGCCGTGTTGCAGCCTTCGCCCGAGATTGGCGGGCGGATAGACAACGTGAGCAGCAGACGACGGGCCGAGGCATATTCGTTCCGCTGTCTTTCCGCCCAGGCGAAGCATTCCAATTCGATTGGAGTGAGGATTATGCCGTGATCGGCGGAGAGCGGACGAAGCTGCAGGTCGCGCATATCAAGCTATCGCACAGTCGCGCGTTTTTGGTCAGGGCCTACCTGCTGCAGACGCACGAGATGCTTTTTGACGCCCATTGGCACGGCTTCCGTGTGTTCGGAGGCGTCCCTGCTCGCGGCATCTACGATAATCTATGGACGCCTCCCGGGCGAGATGAACATTTGGCGGCACTCGGCATTGGATGCGTGAATCTATCCGGCCTATCGCTGGAGCGATCACGCTCCTGGCCTTGATGGGAGTCCGCTGCCTCTTTCCTCATAACATGATCGACCTTTGTGGCCTTGTCGTAAATCAGGATCCGAAGCTGCGGTCCGTGCCGTTACGCCATCAGTTCTTACCTCGCATTCATCATTGCCTCACAGGCAACGATTGGCAAATGACTATTTTGCGGCATAGCGCTCCTGTCGTGTAAGCAAGGCCCATGCTACCCGCGCGGTCTTGTTGGCGAGCGCTACGATCGCTTTATTAAATCCACGGCGAGCGACGAGCTCTTTCAGCCATTGCGATCGGCGATCGTCGTGACTGGCAAGTCGGCTGATAACTGCGCGTGCACCATGGATCATTTGGCGACGGAGGTAGTGGTTCGCTCGGCGGCCAATTCCGCCGAGGCGTGGTTTGCCGCCAGTCGTGTATTGTCGCGGGACCAGCCCGATCCAGGCCGCCAGTTCTCGCCCCGATTTGAAGTGGCGCCCGTCCTCAACGCTGGCCACCAGTGCAGTTGCAATGATCGGACCGACGCCAGGCAGTTCGCACAGACGGTGGCAATCTTCTCGCTCGCGGCAAATCTCGCTAATCTTCCGGTCGAGCCTGGCAACCCGGTCATTCACATCGGTGAGCTGGTCAAGGAGTTCGAGGAATAGCTCGCGCCCGAGATCGGAAAGAGGTGCATTCTCGACAGCCGAGGGTGCCTGAGCAGCAAACCGCCATGGCCCCTGCGGCAAAACGATTCCATACTCGGCAAGAAGGCCGCGGGCATGATTGATCAGCGATGTCCGCTGAACGATCAGACGCTCCCTAACTCTATGTAGTGACTGAAGGTCTTGCTGTGCGGTCGACTTGACCGGTACGAACCGCATGGTTGGACGTGTCGCCGCTTCATAAATCGCCGCAGCATCGACCGCATCGTTCTTGGAGCCACGGACAAAGGGCTTCACGAAGCGTGGATTGATCAGCAAGACCTCTCGCCCGTCATGCTGGAATTGCCGCCCCCAATGATGAGCGCTGGCGCAGGCTTCCATCGCTACCATCCTGGGGTTTATAGCTTTGACCGTTTCGGCCAACTTCGAACGGCTGATCTTCCGCGACAGGATAGCGCCATCCGACGCGATGCTGTGGAGATGGAATGACGACTTTCCAAGATCGATTGCGAGCAATTCGAATGTCATGACTTCCTCCTTTAGTTGGGCCCCTCATTCTGAGGCCTCGGAGGGAGGCGTCCATCCCATAACATGAAGACAGCGGTCGATCGGGTTGGCCGCGGCAAGGAGCGACAGGTCAACATCCGGTTCCTTGCGATGACGAACCACTACGTCTTTGCACCTGAGTTCTGCAATCCTGCTGCGGGCTGGGAGAAAGGGCAGGTCGAGAAAAACGTTCAGGATTCTCGTCCCCGCCTATGGCAACAGATGCCGGACTTCCCGGATTTGGCAACGTTGAACCTCTGGCTGGAGCAGCATTGCCAGGACCTGTGGCAGGAGACACCGCACGGGAGCCTGCCCGGTTCGATCGCGGATGTTTGGGGTGATGAACAGCCTGCTTTAATGGCGTTGCCCGCCATGTTTGACGGCTTCGTCGAGCAGAGCAAGCGCGTCTCGCCGACATGCCTGATCACCTTCGAACGTAATCGTTACAGTGTGCCAGCATCGTTTGCGAACCGCCCCGTCAGCTTGCGGATTTATCCCGAGCGGCTGGTAGTTGCAGCCGAGGGCAATATCCTCTGCGAACATCCGCGGATCATAGAACGCAGCCACGACAAACCACCGCGAACGATTTACGACTGGCGGCATTACCTTGCCGTCATCCAGCGCAAGCCCGGTGCTTTGCGCAATGGTGCACCCTTCCTGGAATTGCCGCTGGGCTTTCGACAACTGCAGGACCAGATGCTTCGCCGTCCCGGTGGTGATCGGGAGATGGCCGACATCCTCGCTCTGGTGCTTCATCACGACGAACAGGTTGTCGTCAGGGCTGTGGAGCTGGCTCTGGATCAAGGCGTCGCGACCAAGACGCATGTGCTGAACCTGCTGCATCGTCTGATCGATGGGAAGACAACTGACGGTCCTGACATCGACACGCCACAGGCGCTGACCTTGCTGCGTGAACCCAAGGCAAACGTGGAGCGCTATGATGGCCTGCGTGTCCGGATCGTGGGAGGTCGTCATGCGTCATGATCCTGCCAGCGCCGCCGTCGTCATTATGCTTCGTAGCCTGAAGATGTATGGCATGGCCCAAGCGGTCACGGACCTGATCGAGCAAGGAGCACCAGCCTTCGATGCGGCCGTGCCGATCCTGTCCCAGTTGCTAAAAGCCGAGATGGCCGAGCGCGAGGTCCGCTCCATCGCCTATCACATGAAGGCTGCCCGTTTCCCGGCCTACAAGGACATCTCCGGCTACGACTTCGCCGCCAGCGAAATCAACGAGGCGACGGTGCGCCAACTGCATCGATGCGAGTTCATGGACGGAGCGCATAACATTGTCCTCGTCGGCGGGCCGGGCACAGGCAAAACACATGTCGCGACCGCCCTCGGAGTCCAGGCTATCGAGCATCACCGCCGAAAGGTCCGCTTCTTCTCGACCATCGAATTGGTCAATGCGCTCGAGCAGGAGAAGGCAAAGGGCAAGGCAGGTCAGATCGCCGAGACGCTGGTCCGTCTCGATCTGCTGATCCTCGATGAGCTCGGATACCTTCCATTCAGTGCCTCAGGCGGAGCGCTTCTCTTCCACCTGTTGAGCAAGCTTTACGAGCGCACCAGCGTCGTCATCACCACCAACCTCAGCTTCAGCGAATGGGCAACCGTCTTCGGCGAACCAAGCATCGCAGACTGCCCCTATTGTCGACGGGGTGGTGCATCATGTGACTATCATTGACCCACGCCACGGCCTTGCGGGTCAACGTCTTG
>NZ_JAGGJW010000030.1 GCF_017873175.1 Neorhizobium petrolearium | reverse complement strand
TGGCCGGCCTCCTGCACCGGCCTGAATGGTGAATCTGATTTGCTCACAAAAGGGAATCCCCATGCCGATTCCGCCTAAATTCATCCCGCTCTAGTGGGAAGAGGTTTCCTTACCTACGCAGTCTTAGAGCCGGCAACACTGACCGGTTCAGGCTATTGAGTGTCTGAAGAACCGTTTGTGGGCATCGATGATCCACGAAAACACTCGATCGTCTTTCTAACCGCTTCAGAACCTTTCTGGACGAGATCAAACCTCTGACCATGGAGCAACCATTCCCAACACATGCCGTTGACCAGCCATTTGAAGGTCCAGGCAGCACATTGCGGTGTCCATCCCGGAGACAACGAGCCGGTGCTGGCGGCGCGATCCAGCACCTCGATGAGCGTCTCCATCTGCTTTGCATAGTTTTCGGCCATGGCATTGGCTACGGGCTCCAACTCGCCCGTAAAATTCGTGCGGGCAAGGATCGTCAACATTCTTTGCCTGGGAACATCGGTGGACACGAGCCGCAACCAGTCTTCGGTGGCTGACTGCAGGGCAGACAGCGGGTCGCGGTCCCTTGCATCCGCCTGCAGCAGTTCAAACATTGTGATGTCCGACAGCCTGACGGAGTCATAAAGCTCGAGAAACAAGTCCGTCTTGCTCTTGAAGTGCCAGTAGATCGCGCCGCGCGTGAGGTTGGCTGCCGACGCGATCTCGTCCAGCGTTGTTGCAGTTACCCCTTTTTCAAAAAACATTTGCTCGGCAGCTGCCATTAACGATGCGCGGGTCTCGGCTGCTTCCGCCTTGGTTCTGCGCATGTCTCCTCCTCAACTCGATCACTCCGCTGCCTGGGCGGGTTGCTGTGACGCTGGTACATCATTTTCCCGCCTTCTATCAAAAAGCTTCATGATAAACACGAAAAATACAGGGACGAAGAAGATCGCAAGCAGGGTAGCGGAGATCATGCCGCCAAGGACACCTGTGCCTATCGCGTTCTGGCTTGCCGCGCTGGCTCCGGTTGCGATCGCCATCGGGACGACGCCAAGCGTGAAGGCAAGCGACGTCATCAGGATCGGGCGGAAGCGAAGATGCGCCGCTTCCACGGTCGCTTCGTAAGTCGATTTGCCTTCGGCCCTGAGATCTTTGGCGAATTCGATGATGAGAATGGCGTTTTTCGCAGACAGACCGATGATGGTGATCAGGCCGACGAGGAAATAGACGTCGTTCGGCATATCTCTCAGCATGACGGCCGCGACAGAGCCGATGACGCCGAGCGGCACGACCAGCATAACCGAGATCGGGATCGACCAGCTTTCGTAGAGCGCTGCAAGCAGCAGGAACACGAACAGGATGCTGAGACCAATCAGGGCAGGGGCCTGGGCGCCGGACTGAATTTCCTGTAGGGACTGACCAGTCCATTCGTAACCGAACCCGGTGGGCAGATGGCCTGCCAGCCGTTCCATTTCCGCGATGGCGTCGCCCGTGGAATACCCGGGACCGGCTTGCCCGGCGACGCGGACGGCCGGATAGCCGTTATAACCGACAACCTGTGACGGCCCGCGCACCCACTCGACACTCGCAAACGATGAGATCGGCACCATTCCGCCGCTGGCGTTGCGCACGTTGAGCTTCAAGAGGTCCTCTGCCTGCATGCGCGCGTTACCGTCCGCCTGGACCGTCACGCGCTGCATCCTGCCGGCATTTGGAAAGTCGTTCACGTAGGACGAGCCGAGATTAGCGGTAATCGTGGCATTGATATCGCTGAACGTGACGCCGAACGTATTGGCTTTCTCCCGGTCAATCAGCAGATTCAATTGAGCAGAATCCGGCATGCCCTCAACACGCAGGCCTGCAAGTACGGGACTCTTTCGGGCCTCCGCCATCAATTGGGCCGCAGCCGCACCGAGAGCCGTCTGTCCAGCGCCGGATCGATCCTGCAGGCGAAAGGTGAAGCCACTGGAGTTTCCAAGCCCCTGGATCGGTGGAGGGGACAACGCAAATGCGATCGCGTCGCGCAGGCCGAAAAGCTTCTGGTTGACCCTTGCGGATAGGGCGACCGCAGAATCCTCGGGCCCACGTTCGTCCCAGTCCTTAAGTGTGATGAAGGCCAGGCCTGCATTCTGTCCGGTTCCCGAGAAGGAATAACCGGAAATGGCAATGATCCGGTCGACCGCTTTTTCCGACAACGCGACCTGCTCGAGCTGCTCAATAACCTCGAGCGTGCGGTCGGTGCTTGCCTCTGCAGGCGCCTGGACGTCTACGATCAGGAAGCCTTGGTCTTCATTCGGAAGGAAGGAGCCGGGAAGCTGCAGATAAGCCCAGCCGAGACCGACGACCAGAGCGAGATAGACTACCATGAAACGGCCAGCCCGCTTGATGATCCTGCTGACGAGCGAGGAATAGCCGTGCGAGGCTTTGTCGAAGCCACGGTTGAACAGCCCGAAGAAACCTTTCTTCTCATGGTGACCATGCGGGATCGGTTTCAGAAAAGTGGCGCAAAGAGCTGGCGTCAGCGACAGGGCGAGGAACCCGGAGAACAGGATCGACACCACCATCGTCAGGCTGAACTGCTGATAGATGATACCAACGGCGCCGGGGAAAAAGGCCATGGGTACGAAGACGGCGGTCAACACTAGCGTGATACCGATGATCGCACCGGTGATCTGGTTCATCGCCCTACGGGTCGCTTCTTTTGGAGGCAACTTCTCCGCCATCATGATGCGCTCGACATTTTCGACGACCACGATCGCGTCGTCCACGAGAATGCCGATCGCCAGCACCATGGCGAACATCGTCAGCACGTTGATCGAGAAGCCAGCGACGAGCATGACGCCGACTGTTCCCAGCAGCGCCACGGGAACGACTACCGTCGGGATGATGGTGTAGCGGATGTTCTGGAGGAACAGGAACATCACCGCGAAAACCAGGATCATCGCCTCAACGAGTGTGTGAATAACCTTTTCGATGGATATCTCGACAAAAGGACTGGTGTCGTAGGGAATTTCGTATTCAAGGCCCACGGGGAAATAATGTTTCAGGTCCTCCATGACCGCGTGGACGCCCTCTGATGTGGCCAGCGCATTACCCGTCGGCGACAACTGAATGCCGATCGCCGCACTCGGCTTCCCGTTGAGCCGACTTGAGAAGTTGTAGGTCTCGGCCCCGACCTCGAGGCGAGCCACGTCGCGCAGGCGGACCGAGGAGCCATCGGGATTGGCGCGTAGGACAATCGCCCCGAATTCCTCCGGCGTGCGCAACTGGCCCTGGACATTAATGGTCGCGGAAATTTGCTGGCCGATTGGATTGGGCGTCGCGCCGATGCGTCCTGCCGCGACCTGCGCATTTTGCGCCCCAATGGCGCTGATGACATCGGCTGAGGTCAGTCTGAGCCCGACCATCTTGTCCGGGTCGAGCCACACGCGCATCGAGCGTTGGGACGCGAAAAGTTGCGCGCTGCCCACACCGGGCACGCGACGGATTTCACCGAGTACGTTGCGGCTGAGATAGTCGCCCAGGCCGATTGCATCTGTATTGCCGTCGGTCGAAGTAAGCGCCACCATCATCAAAAACGCAGTGCCAGCTTGTTCCACGCGCATGCCTTGCGCGGTAACAGCCTGAGGCAGACGAGGCTCGACGCGGGCGATACGGTTTTGCACCTCGACCTGAGCCTCGCCGATATTCGTGCCGGGCGCGAACGTCACATTGATCGCGATACGACCTGACGATTCCGACGTCGACTCGAAGTAGATAAGGCCCGGCACGCCGTTCAGTTCTTCTTCGATCGGTCGCGTCACGCTCTGATACACATCTTCCGGCGAGGCTCCGGGATAGTTCGTCGAAATAGCGATCTGCGGAGGAGCGACATTGGGATACTGCGCGATCGGCAGGCTGGGCAATGCCAAGAGCCCGCCGATGACGATGAAGAGGGCCACGACCCAGGCAAAAATCGGCCGGCCGATAAAGAATTGTGCCATAACAAGCGATCCTTACTGGTTGGCAGCCTTGGCTTCGGGGGAGGGTTTGTTGTCCGGCTCTGCCATGTCGGATTGCTCGCGCGGTATGGCTGGTGCCGCTGCGTTCGCAACCTGAGGCGGAACCCAAGGTTCAGGCGCCACCTTCGCGCCGGGTGCTGTTTTTTGGAACCCTTCAGCCAGCACGCGATCACCAGTTTTGAGCCCCTGGGTAATGACCCAGCGATCGTTGACCGAACGGCCGACGTTCACACGCCTCTGTTCGACCGTATTCTCGGCATTGACGATGAGCACGCTCGCCTGACCGCCCGCATCGCGCTGGACAGCCTGCTGTGGCACGGCGATTGCCGCGCTCGCGATTCCCTGCTGGATCTGAACCCGAACATACATGCCAGGCAGCAGGTCTCCGTTCGGGTTGGGGAACTCTCCCCGCAATGTCACCTGACCGGTGGTTTCGTCAACCGCGGCTTCGGAGAAGAGCAGCCGACCCGGCACGTCGTAAGGTGTGCCGTCGTCGAGGATAAGCTTGACTTCAGCCTCGTTCGGTCCGGTCATCAGTTGGCCGTCTTGTAGGGCTTTGCGAAGCCGGATCAGATCGGCGGCGGGCTGTGTGAAGTCCGCATAGATCGGGTCGAGCTGCTGGATTGTCGCGAGGTTCTCCGAGCTGTTGGTACTGACCAGTGCCCCTTCCGTAATCAAGGCACGACCGATACGGCCGCTGATCGGCGCGGTTACCTGCGAGTACTGCAGACTGAGACGCGCACTAGCCAAACCGGCTTCCGCTATGGCGACTTCGGCATCGGCTTGCGCAAGCTGGGCGATGGCGTTGTCGTATTCCTGCTGGGAAGCAACATTGTTGCGGCGGAGCTGCTGCTGCCGGTCTGCCGTTTGGCGTGCCTGAAGCTGGGCCGCTTGAGCGCGCTTGAGTGTCGCCTCGGCGCTGTCGACCTGGACCTGAAACGGCGCCTGGTCGATGCGATAAAGGACATCGCCCTCTTTGACCAGCGAGCCTTGCTCAAAGACACGTTCCACCACGATGCCCGACACCCGCGGTCTTACCTCGGCAAGCCGGGTGGGCGCAATGCGTCCGGGCAATTCGTTGGTGATCGGAAGGGTTTCTGCTGCGACGGTCACCACCCCCACTTCGGCCGCCGGCCGAAGTGGGGCAGCCGCCTGTTCTTCCTTCTGGCAGGCAGAAAGCAAGGCGGCTCCCAGCAGGATAACGGTTGCACGCAGGGCAGTGGTCCGCATCTTGAACTCCATATTTTATCTTACGGCCTATTTACATACATTTTCGTAGGTATATAAATCGGATGTGTTAATCAAGCAGATTGTTGCATTGCGAAAAGAAAATCGAGAGGAAGTCGGTTTGGAAATAAGGGAAGTTCAACGGTCGGCCCCTAAGGGTTATTTTGCGCTCGCGTTGGCCCCGGTGGCTCACACAAGCCGCTCGTCAACTACGCATTGCGAACTGTAGAAGACACGGATGTGCACGTCCCCACGCCGCAACAGCGGACATCCGCCGAGACGCGCATCACCGCTGATGCGCGTCTCGGATTTTTTAATGTTCATCCGCGCCGCCGCGTCCCGAAAGCGTCGTAAGATCAGCGATCGCTTTCAAGGCCCATATGACGGTGGGCGACTGTTCGTGGTCGGCATTATTCTTGTCGATATGGCCACTGTCGCTTTTGCCAACTCCTTTTTCGGTCGACTGGCTTTCCAATATTGGCCCGGCATGGCTTCGGTATTTGGCGGTCTTCTGCTGGCGATCATCATCATCAGACTGGGGCGCCCGAAACTCTATTTCGATTGGATAATCGTCGGTATTCTGCATCTCTGGCTCGGTCTGATCCTCACAAACGATCCCTTGCTTGCCTCAACGTGGTCGCTCGCCTCGTTCTACGTCATCCTCGCGGCTTCGGCGGCGCTCACGACCTGGATCGGTGTAACGATTGGCATCTTGGGGGACGGCGGCACCTGGCTAGTGGCGGGTGGTCTCGCAAGTTTCGTCTGCGCGGTGGTCGGGGGGATCATCAACGGCTGGACTGACTTCAGTATCGAACCAGACGTGATACTTGGCACGAACCTACTTTTGCTAGGGCTTGCCATCGGTGGGCTCGGATTGTCCCTTCGTAAAACGCTGAAATAATGTTGAGCAATATGGTCTAGAGATCGCCGCCGCCACCATGCAGATCAAGGATGTTCTGGCTGTTGCTGGTTGACTAAGCACTCATGGCGAGGTGGAACTCGAGTGGCGAACAGGCGTCATCTGGCGAACCTATTAAGCGTCGGCGAGCCGGAAGACGCGAACAGGAAAGCGGAACATCAGCCCGTAAGCTACAATGTTAGTTCCATAAATCGCATTATGCGATTTTCACAACCTAAGATAGCCGTATTAACGGCGCCCTCCTCCTCACTCATGCCAGTGAATGGAGCGCGTAGCCGGTTTTCTGAAACGCGCAGGCAATTGAAACTGCATGATAAATTGCGGCATCTCCCTTTGAAGGAGTGCTTTATTTCTTTACCAATCCGAAGGAGATGGATATACTTCAGGTAGATCATCCGAGCCCCCGTCGCGTCAGGATACGACCTCTCGGGTCACTAAAGCGAACTAAATTTGAGCATTTGAGCCATTGGAAAAGAACGGGAAGATTTTTGTCCCTCCTCCGAAGGACGGACGCGATTTCAAAGAACTGTTCAAGCAGTTAGCCGCCGTGGGAGCGGGCCGGCCTTTGGGTCGGGACGGGTTTCCACAAGGCCCGTGGACGCCGGAGTTGTTGGCGGAGGCGATATCACAGATCGACTCCAACCGGCTCGGCGTCGATTTGCGAACAGTCCAGCTCTGGTTTCAAGAAAACGATAAGGGAATCAGCCCTTCCAACATCCGCTGGCTGGCACGGATCTATGGCTGCGACGATCCGGAAGCGACGAGCGAATGGCTCGTGGAACTCAGTGCAGCGCAATCGCGGCTGACCTCTAAGAGGCGAAGTTCGAAAAAATCTGCTGGAAGCATGGCATCCTTCGGCCCTGAGACGTCGCCGCCTATTATGGTTGATTATGAAGAACCTGCGGGCAGTATCGCCCAAGACAATGAAGTTTCCCGAAAAAGACAACCGTTAAGCTTAGCTGAGAGATCGGAAGCGCTTTTCACTCATGGATCTCCCTTGAACCTTCCGGCATCGATATTCGCCGGTGCTTCCGCCCTCGGGTTTCTGTCGTACATCGTCGGGATCGCCAGCATCACCTATAGGCGGCCGGACGGCGTCGTTAAGGAAGTCGGTTTTCTATGGGCACCGAACTGGACCCTTCTCTTCATGGTACTCCTGCCGCTATTTTTCGCAGTTGTGATTGAGCTGCTGGCATTTTGGAAACAGGACGCACGCGTACGCCTGGCAGCACATGCCGATAGCTCAGAAAGCACCAAAGCCTGGGCGTGCAATGTTCGCGCTTATTCATATTCCTATTGGGCCGTTTTTCTGATCTGCATCCTGGTCGCTGGCCTTCTTCAATGGATCGGCGTGTGTCTCGTCCCCCTGCTGGAGGGTAGTGGCGATTACGCGATCAGCTGGGGCACGATAGCCATTGTGCAACCTGATCTCATATCGGTGCCTGTAGAGATCGTGTTCACCGCGCTTTCCTACCTTTACATGAGCATTTGCTTTTATCTCTTTTTCGCGGGCCTGATTTTGCTTCATACGATCGTCCACGATCTTTGGAAAATCGAAGGAGGCGCAAAGACGCAGCCAGAGCACGAGCATCGGCGCGAAATCCGCCTTAGGATCATGCGGGGAATTTTCCGCTGCACCATCCTTGGTGTTCTCGTCGCCGTGTGCATGAAGATCCAAAGCGCATACCTGAACTCCAATGGCGAAGACGTCATGACCTGGATAATTCACGATATGTCTTCGGTTCTCGAAGGCCACCCTGATGGTAGCCACAGCTTGGGCTATCGAATGCCAACGCATTACAGCAGCCTGCTTGTCGCCATTTCGGCCTGTGTCGTATTTGTATACGGTCTTCTTCGCCTGGCTTTCGAAAAGGAGTTCCGTGTGACTTTGTGGAAGATGTCAGCGGTCCTAGGCCTGCTCTTTGCCAGCTATCTGTTGATCGACGTCTTTGACGGCTTTTCGACCTTCCTCGGCGTTAGTGTTCTACTCGCCGTATACGGCCTCTTTGATCCAGAGTTCGGGCAACGGCGGCAGACCGAATTGGAAAGCAACCAGAGTGTATCATAGATGGATTGACCGGTGGGACGAGCAGCGGGCGCGGCGTGGCGAGGAAGCGAAGACAGCGAAACCTATCTTTCTCGACAGCTGCCTCGCTTTCCCGGACCAGAAGAGGGTAGGAACTGTCGAGGAGTTTTGTGCCCTTGCCGACCAAGCTCTGGCTGATCCAAGATTTTATGGCGAACCGAGCGAGAGCGATGATGGCTTTGAGATACAAGATGGGTGGTTGAAATTTCCTTCGGACATATCAACGGACGTCGAAGAGAATAACTTTGTTTGGGCGAAGGTAACCGAAAGTGGCTCGCACAACCAGGCATTGGTGATCTTCCACCACTGGAATGCCAGCCGCCGAAATCATCAGATCGCCAAGTATTTGTCGCGGCGTGGGATCACGACGGTCGAGATCGCCATGCCCTATCACTTCGAGCGAAGCCGTCCTGGCTCGCTCTATGCCGAGGACATGCTGAGCGCGAATCTCGGCCGAACGATCCAGTCTGTAAGGCAGGCCGTATGGGACGGACGAAAGCTGATCCGCTGGCTGAAAAGCGAAGGCTATCGAGAGATCTCGGTTCTCGGCATGAGCCTTGGCTCATGGGTTGCGGGATTGATCGCGGCACATGAACCGGCCGTAACAAAGGCGTCCTTGTTTTTGACGGCGGGTAGCCTCGCTGACATGGTTTGGACAGGCCGTGCGACCCGGGCGATACGTGAAGGCCTGGAGCGTGCGATCGAGATAGCCGATCTTCGTAGGGCGTGGGGGCCGCTGGATTTGGAGAACTACGCGCATAAGCTGGCGCGACCCAATCTTGCTCTTCACGCGGTGATCGCGACCAGAGACAAGGTGGTGTTACCCGAACTATCGAAACACTTCATAGAAAAACTACACGAAGCCGGGGCGAGGCCAAACGTCCTGGAGCTGAACTGCGGTCATTATTCCCTCGCGATGCCCCCGTACATATTGCTCGCAGGATTAAGCCTGAAGCGTTTTCTGTCGCGGCGAGGCTAACGTACGAGGACCGCAAAGGATCCCTGATGGCCGACAAGCAGAGCGGGCCTCCCGCTCTTCTCGCTCCCGCGTCTGTGAAAAATTTTCTGTTCTAGATCAATAGTTTGGGAACGGCATTTCGTTTGGTTTCGCTAGGATTCGCATTCCCTCACGCAATCTGCGGTAAGCACCGTAGTTACCAAATGTCAATTTTCAGCAAGGCCTGGTTCCAGTGGAAGCAGAGCCTTAGCGCTTATTCTGAACGGACACACATCGCAATCGACAGCGCACAGGAGAAGCTATTTCAGCTTTGAGAGCAGCCATGGATTCTGACGTATTCGACGTGCATTGCATCCGCAGGCAAGTGGGCTCAACTGGCTTGGTCATTTTCGAGCGTGACGACATCCCTGCTGACAAATAGGCCGCAGCTCGAAGACCCGACGCTGGGCGATATTGAGCTGTGGCCGTCTACTTATGGTCTGGATCCTTCGCTTCACCCGATGGCTGGAGCGCTAAGAACGACTCGACGATCTCCAAGAGCAACTTGGTCTTTTCGGCTGGGAGTTTTTCAATGTGCTTCATCAACCGGTAGCGGTTTTTCGCTTCGTTCTCGGATGTACCCCACAGGTGCGGAGCCGCCGCAAATATCAGATCAAGCGGCGAAAAATCCAGCAGTTCGCCGAGATGCACGAGGCGCGTGACGTGCAATTTAGCCTCACCACGCTCGTAGCGCCCATAGACCTGAGGAGTTAAGCCAACAAGAGGGACCAATTCCGGCCGGGTAAGCCCGTGTTCTTCGCGGGCAATGCGCAAGGCTTCGCCGAGCTTCTTGTCCATCTCGCCGAATTCGACAATGCCTTCGAAGCCCTCACGACGATAGATCGGACTATCGATCTCCGGATCACGAGCCTCAACGAGTCCGGCGCTTTCGATATGGTTTTGTGTTTTCGCGGTCATTTCCATCGCTCTGAGCGCTTTGCTTTCGCGATCTATATCACCCGAAGCCGTATTCAAAGCAAACGCCTCGTCCGAAATACGGAAGACCTTCGGATTTTGGGCAAGCTTGAAACGATATTCCACTGCCGAGACTGCCCGCAGCAATGAGATTGAATTCCAGACATGGCAGGTTTGATATGCTTCAGAAACATGAGCAAGGCAAAGGCCAGTTCGAGCTTTTGTTGGCGGAATTTGTGGCGATCGGCAAGAAGGCAAAAGCACTCGATGCAGCCGACGGCGCGCACCGGGCCAATGAGCTTACGGACCTGCGATCAGAAGCGACACGCATCCTGAAAGAACTTGTCGATCGCTGCCAGGAAATGGACGCGACCAATGAATGGCGGCCCTTCCTTGCCATCGCGCTGATTGCCGCCACTGCGGAAGGAAGCGATCTCCTTGGCTTCGACCTGCTCGAACTTATGGACAGAATTTTACCCAACTGATTGCTTGCGGCCTTGGGCTTCCCCTCTTTACGACGATCGCAATACCGAAATGGTCGCAAAATTTGCATTTCAGCGACAATAGCATCGACCATCTATTTTGTATAGAATAGCCAGTTATTTAATTTGATACGCAATGCTCATTTCAGCGAATGACGGTACGTGATTTGCTGGCCTGGAATGTCCGTAAGCTTCGAGTCCTGCGAGAGCTCTCGCAGGAGCGACTTGCGTTCGAAGCCGGGCTCGAGCGCGTGTCGATCTCGCAAATCGAACGAAAGCAGATCAATCTCGGCATCGACTCCGCGGAGCGTATTGCGCTCGCGCTCGACGTTCCCGTACACGCCTTGTTTATCTCACCGTCCGAAGGTGAAGAGCCTCCGGCGACGCTGAAACGTGGCCGGCGCCCACTGTCCTAACGCCGCCGCGGAAACTCACCTATTTCTGCAGGTCGAAGAAATAGCGGCTCGTGGTTTTTGTTGTATCGTCCCGGATATCGAAATAATAGGGCTTGTCCCGCAACGGCCGCGCCATGAATTCCGTGTAGGTGCAGGAATGCTCCCCCGAATAGACCCGCGTGACACCTTCGGCTGTCTGCGAGTTCCCGCCGAAGCGGTTCCATCGCCCTTGTCCGCATTCGTTGACAACACGGCTGCAGCGCGACAGGTCGGACCGTCCAATCCTGTCGCCGTTGTTTTCGGCCTCGGCCGGGTTCCATCCGCTTGGGCAATCGGCATATCGTTCATAACCCGGCTTACCGGAGCCGCCATCCGGACATGTCGGCCAGGAGAAGCGGGGCCGTTTCATGGCGCTGATCAGCTTGTTCATCGGTGGCAAGCAGGTCGCGATCGAATGCCAGGAAGGATTGTCTGAGGCCGCGCACAGAAGCACCTCGCAGCCCCACTCGCTGGCGAGAGCTTGTTTCTGCGCCCAAGGCGCCAAGGCTATCGACACCGCAGCGAAAATTAAAATCCACCTCATCGGTACCCTCCTAGATTTGGTGGATCAGCGATCCCGTCTGACTGGCGCGCGTCGCGCATCGGCAAACGGCGGCGTGAATTCCACTTTTCTTTCTCTGAGCAGATTGATGTCCGCCGCCGGACGACGGTCGAGCGTGCGGTCGACAGCCTTGGCCCGCCACTCGTTCATATCGAGGACATAGGTCCCCCAGATCCCATAGCGCGCCGACACGGCGTAACGCTGGGCATCCACATAGGCCGGCTGACGCGGCGCGTCTGGCGAGAGCCGCGCCCAGCCGACGCGCAGCATTTCGTGAGCGAGATCTCGGCTGCCGGACCGGCATGTCCCGACAGGCATGGCATCAGCGCCAAAACCGCGGATGTCACAGGTGACCGATCCTGAACCGACCGTGCGTTTCAGCCAGGCCTTCGCCAGCGCGCCACAAGGTACCGGAGCCAGAGCACCCGTGCTCGCATCCCCGGCCCTCTTCGGATCGAAGGCCCATTGCGGCAATTCGCAACCATCGATGCCGGCGAGGCGGACGGAGCGCCCATATGTCGGAAACCAGAGCGACGTGCCATCGATTGGCGTCGCTCTCCCCTTCATCACGACATGCTGCCGGACGACGGGCGCCCTATCGGCAAAGGAACCGCCGATGGGGTCCGCCGCACCCGCAGGGGCGGGTATCAAAAGCATCAGAGCGGCAAGAGCGGACAAGTGTCTCATCCTATTGGCCCTCCCGCTGGCGGGCCAGTCTGCTCAGCAGCAGGGAGGGATGCTGGACGTCGGGAAACTGCCAGAGGCCCGCTTTCCGCGCCCTCGCCTGCTGCTCGGCTACCGCATAAGGCGCGTGAACCGGAAGGCCTTTCGCATCGAGCGCAGCGAAGGCGTAACCTTCGGTGATGAGCGCCGTCGCAAGATCCAAGCGCTCGCTTCCCACCGTGCCATAGCACAGCACGAAACGCGTTTCGCCATCGACCGCCACCGGGGCGCATTGCGGCCCGATATCCTTGATAAACGCCGCAAGCACGGCGATCGAGGCCTCGCCGCAGTCCTGCCGCCCGCCGGAACGGTCGGTAAAGTATGTCCCGCGCAAACAGGACTGGACGCCATAGAGGCGATAGCGCTCGCCATGATCGATCCAGCTGTCGCCGGTTTCCAAGGTGACGCCGGCACCGAGGGCCACGTAGTCGGCCGCTTGCGCAGAAACGGTAACGGTGCAGATCGCCAGGGGAGCAAGCAGCCGGGCGCACTTCATCTGGCTTGCTCCTGCACACGCGGATCGGCCCACATGCCAAAACCCCCTCGCCCGATCTTTTCGGCGTCAGCGAGATCGCCCCGAAGCGGGCTGCCATCCGGCTTACGCGCGAGCTTCAGCGCACCGATCGAAACGAGTTGCTCCTCGATATTGTCCACCGTGTCGAGCGAGCCGGGAAAATTGTAGTAGCCGAAGCAGGTGACGTCCTGCTTCGCAGCCTTTTCCTCCGTCAGAAAGGCCCGGCAGAAGATCACCCTGGCGGCCTTCAGCTTGATCGCAAGCTGCTCCCGCCCGTAGTCCTCGCAACTCCCTGCGAACCCTTCGCTGCGATTGACCATTTCCCCCTGGCAGGGTTCGAGCCCGTAGAGGTGCAGCGACACCTTGTCATCGACCCTGACATCGGTCGGTGAGATCGCCTTGAACCCTTCGGCCGAGGAATAACCCTTCCGGGAAACCGCTTTCCTGCCCCCGTCATAATACTCGACGACCAGGACGGTCTTTCTGGGCGCGGCAAGCGAGCGGACATAGTCCTGATTGACAGAACCCGCCGCCTGCACCTGACCAGCCAAAAGTAGCGCCGACAGGACCGCGCCTGCAACACTTCGAAAACAGGACATATCCATATTTAGTATCTCATCGTTTGACAGAGCGATGCAGATTCCCTCTTTTCGACTCGATTTCTTTGATGTACGAGTTACCTTAAATAGTAACGTCATGCAATCGTAAATCCACGCTTCTGGCTTCGCAAGGCGAGGCCGAGCGCGCAGGATTCGAGGTGGATCGCCAGATGCATTACTTGCTGAGAATCGCACTTCCGGCGACATTGACGATCGCCCCCTTCGGCCACCAAGCGGCTGCAGGAGATGGATCCCTGTTTAATTATAAACGCTTTTCCAGCGAAACATGGGAAAACACTAGCGCGACATCAAATCTCTCGGACCTAAGCTCCGCCAATCCTTCCCTATCCTTCGACCTTGATCCCAGTGGCGTGGCGATGCCGGCTGCTACGCTTGGCATACCGAACAAATATAGTAACGCCTCAAAGGGCAAAAATGGCAAAGAAAACGGAGAGGTTTTGCCGGATTGGCTATCTCAAAGAGGTATCAATAACGGATACGTCTCTGCAACAGAGTGCCCAACGTCGCCGCTTGCGCCGGATCAGATTGCCCGCCTGACCAAAATGGCGGCCCAACGCTATGGCGTGGCACCGGAATTCGCATCCGCCGTCGTGTGGGCGGAAAGCCGCTTCGACCGGGTGCGCAACAGCCCGAAGGGTGCGCGCGGGCCGATGCAGTTGATGCCGGACACAGCGCGCGAGCTTGGGGTGGCGGATGCCTGCGATCCCGAAGCCAACATAGACGGCGGGGTCCGCTATCTGCGCGCCCTGCTGGACGAGTTCCAGAATCCCCTGCTGGCAGCGGCCGCCTATAACGCCGGACCACAGGCGGTCCGCGATCACGAGGGTATCCCGCCATACAGCGAAACGATCGACTATCTAGCGGAGATCCTGAACTTCCAGCTCGGTCTGCGCTCCCCAGGCAAACGGCCCGCTTCAAACAAATCCAATCACCAGCCCACAGACATCGGCGTCATCGGCGGCGTGTCCGTCGGACGCTTCGTCGCCGGGGTCATGAAATTCTGACATGCGAGAGGACAAGGACATGAGGAAGCTGTTTCGTTTATCCCACCTTCATCGCCGCCGCCTTTTAGCCGCCGGGATCGCCATTGCGATCGCGCAACTGGCATTCTCCGACGCCGCCCATGCCCAGTCGCTCGGACAGGCATTCAGCCCTGTGCAGGCGATCTTCCAGGCGGTCGTCGACTTCGTCAACGGACCCTTCGGACGGCTATGCGGCATCATTGCCGTCATGTCCCTCGGCTTTCTTGCCTGGATGGGCCGGCTGAGCTGGATCATCGCCGGCAGTGCCGCGCTCGGTATCGGCTTCGTCTTCGGGGCGCCCGGGATGGTCGATGCGATGATCGCTCTCGTGGGGTCGGGAACATGATCGGCGAAACTTCAGAGAAGCCTGTACTCACGCCGCTGGTGATCGGGCTGACGCGGTCGCCGACGCTTTGGGGCGTGCCCTATCTTGCCGGCGTCATCATCGTCGGCGCCACGATCATCGCCTGGCTCGCCAGCAATTCCATCTGGGCGTTCCTGACCGCGCCCGCCACCTACATGACGCTGTTCACCCTCTGCGCCTGGGATGCACGGATCCTCGACGTCCTGCAGGTCGCAACCCGGATGACACCCCGAACCCGGAACAAGACGTTCTGGGGCGCGAACTCCTACGGGCCATGACCATGCTGAAGGCGATCCGCGATGAGCTCGGCTTCGGATCGATCGGTCACCGCGAGCGGCCGATGTCGGCGCATATCCCCTATCTCAGGCACGTCGCAGACACCGTCATCCGGTTGGAGAGCGGCGCCCTGATGATGGTGCTGAAGCTCGATGGCCTCTTCTTCCAGACGGAGGACCAGGCGGAGCTCAACATGCGCTCGGTCGTCCAGAACACGATGATCCGGGCGCTCGGCTCCAGTCGCTTTTCGCTATGGTCGACGGTGGTCCGCCGGCAGGTGGATGCTGTCATGGACGGCGCGTTAGAGGATCGCTTTTGCGCGGTCCTCGACCAACGCTACATGGCGGCGCTCGGCCAAAAGCGTATGTTCACCAACGAAATCTACCTGACCGTACTGCGCTCCGGCCTGCGCGGTGTGCTCGCCGCCGGCGACACCGTTCGCCGATTTCTGAACCGGGCCGCCGGACGGGAGGCCGAGGAGGAACAACTTCGCGAGGCGATCAGCGAGCTCGAGGAACTCGCCGGCAACATCGTGCGCGATCTCGGCAAATATGGTGCCCGGACCCTCGGTATCGCCTATCGCGATGATGCTCCTTATTCCGAGCCCTGCGCGTTCCTCAATACCATCCTCACCTGCGGCGTGCCGCGCTACATGCGCTTGCCGCGCATGGGCATCGCCAACTACGTCGGAACATCGCGGCTGCATTTTTCCAGGCGGACCCTGCAGGCGCAGGGCGCGGTGGCCGAGGACAACCGCTTCGGCGCCATGCTGTCGATCAAGGAGTACCCGCCCTTCACCGGCCCCGGCATGCTGGACGGGCTGCTGCAGGTTAATCACGAATTCATCCTGACGCAGTCCTTCACGATCGCCGACAAGCCGATCGCCCAGGAGCGCATCACCCGGCTGAGGCGCCAGATCGGCGCGTCAGACGAGGCAGGAAGCGATGTCGAAAACGACATCGATTTCGCGCTGAACAGCCTTCTCAACCAGGAAGCCGTGTTCGGCTACCATCACCTGTCACTGCTCTGCCTCTCCCGCGATGTCGATGGCGTCAACAAAGCCGTATCGGACCTCGGCGCGTGCCTGACCGATATGAACATCAATTGGCTGCGCGAAGATCTCAACATGGAGGCGTCCTTCTGGGCGCAACTCCCCGGCAACCACACCTATATCGCCCGCAAGGCGATGCTCTCGAGCTCCAATTTCTCCGGCCTTTCCTCGATGCACAATTTCGCATCAGGGCAGCGGGAGGGCGCCCATTGGGGGACGCCGATCACCATCCTCGAAACGACCAGCCAGACCCCCTACTGGTTTAATTTCCATCAGCGTGACATCGGCCATTTCCTGGTCACCGGGCCGACTGGGTCCGGAAAAACGGTGGCGCTGACCTTCCTGCTCGCCCAGGCCTTTCGGGTGCGGCCGAGGCCGCGCGCCGTCTTCATCGACAAGGACAGGGGCGGCGAAATCTTCATCAGGGCGATGAACGGCGCCTATGAGGTCCTGACGCCGGGTACGCCAACCGGCTTCAATCCGCTGCAGCTCGAAAACACCGGCGAGAACCGTGAATTTCTGCTGCGTCTCCTGAAGGCAATGTTGCGCAAGGGCGATGGCAGCGTCTTTGCACAGGAAGAGGAAGACACGCTCGAACGCGCGCTCGTCAGGTTGATGCAGGAGCCGGTTGCCGAGCGAAACCTCGCCAATCTCGCCGGTCTGCTGACCGGCCGGTCCCGCGCCGATCCGAACGATCTACATTCCCGGCTGCGGCCCTGGATCGAAGGTGAGAAGGCCTGGCTCTTCAACGCGCCCCACGACGTCTTGTCGTTTTCTGGTCGCTCAGCATTCGGCTTCGACATGACCAGCATCCTCGACAATGACGAGGTACGCACGCCGGCCTTGATGTACATCTTCCATCGCCTCGACGAACTCTTCGACGGTACACCGGTAATGATCTTCATGGACGAAGGCTGGCGCCTGCTGCGCGATCCGGTCTTCAGCGACTTCATCGTCGACAAGATGAAGACGATCCGCAAGCAGAACGGCATCGTCGGCTTCGGCACGCAATCGGCCGCCGACATCGTCCGATCGCCGGCCGCCCATACCATCATCGAGCAGTCGGCGACCAACATCCATTTCCCCAATCCGCGGGCCGACGAGGAAAGCTACATCCAGCGCTTCGGCCTGACGGCGAAGGAATTCAACTTCGTCCGCAACACGCCGCCGGAAAAACGCACCTTCCTCGTCAAGCACGGCAATGACAGCGTCATCGCCCGCCTCGATCTCGGCTCCATGCCCGACCTCATCAAGGTTCTTTCCGGACGAAAGGAGACAATCGAGGAGTGCAGCCGTCTTCGCGACGCCTTTGGTGATGATCCCTCCGCCTGGCTCCCAAAATTCTGCGGCTGGGAGGAAGACACATGAGAGCCGCCCTGCTGTCCGCGGCACTCCTGTCGGCCGTTTCGGCGTCGATCGCCTGGGCGGACGTGCCTGTTGTCGACGACACAAATCTTGGCGAACGCAAGGATCGGGATTCGGCCACGTCAGGCATCGAGGACGCTGACCATGACCGCTATACGATCCACACATCGGTCACTTGCTCGATGTATCGCCCAGGCCGGCGCAATGATCCGGTCGGTGCGGCCGAAGCCAATCCGGAGATTTCCGGCCTCGTCCGGCGAGTCGCCCGCGAGGAAGGTGTCGACGAGAACCAGTTTCTCGCCCTCGTCTATCAGGAAAGCCGCTTCAACCCCTGTGCCAAGTCCTCTGCCGGCGCCACCGGGCTCTCCCAGCTGATGCCGGGCACGGCCTCACAGCTTGGCGTCGATGAGAACAATATCGAGCAGAACCTGCGTGGCGGAGCGCGTTATTACAAACAGCAGCTCGAGCGCTATAACGGCAATGTCTCGCTGGCGCTTGCCGCCTATAATTCCGGTACCGGCAACGTCAACAAATATGGCGGTATCCCGCCCTTCAAGGAGACGCAGGGCTACGTCGCCTCGATTACGCAGCAATGGCTGCCGGCCTTCGGCGGTTCCGACAAGTCGGCAATACCCCTCAATTTTGGGGGAGGAGAAACCGCCTATACCGGCATGCGCTCGTCCACGCTGAATGCGATGGGCGCGACGGCGGCGACGCAGGATAGCCTTGCCAATGTCGCGAGCTGGTACCAGCAGCTCGGGCAACTCCAGACCCGCACCATTCAGGATAGCTGGGACCACAATTCGACCGCTCGCAACGCCAATCTGGAGATGATGAACAATGTCATCCGGCTCGGCACGGCGATGGCCGATCTCCTCAATTCGCGCAACGCGGTTTCATCGGCCAACCTTTCGGGCTCGTCGCGCAGTTCGGTGCACAAACACGACGACGACAAGCCCCGCGACGTCACCGACTTGTGCGATCTGCGCCAGAACCTCGTCTGGAACGATGAGGAGAAGGCTTGCGTCGCGGAGCGCGAATCCGAGGACAAAGTGCAACTGCAATTGCAAACGCAATGACAGGAGAAGAAACATGAAAGCGATATTCTGGACTGGCGTTGCCCTTCTCGCCCTGCCGGCCTCGGCACTGGCGGACGTCCCCGTCATCGATCGGACCAATTATGAGGTCGCCAAAAAAACCGCGGATACGACCAACCAGATCCTCGATACCAACAAGGATATCCTCACGACGGTGCAGGATACGCTGAAAGCCGTCACCGGCGATCGCGGCAGCATGGCCGGTCCGTTGAAGAACCTCGCGATCGGCAACGGCTTCAGCGTCTCGGCGATTCCCTCCTTCGACAGCATCCTGAAAGACGGGGTTCCGAATTTCGGCTCGATGAGCAGCGAAATCACCAAAGCGGCAACCCTCTTCATCAACGGGCTGCAACTGGTCAAATCGCTTTCGGGGCAGACAAACAGCAGCTTCTCCGGCGACAAGTCCTATGAGCAACTGGTCAATACCGTGCTCGGCGTCTCCGCCCTGATCAACGGTTCGCAACAGGCGATCGAGACGCGGCGCAGCGCCTTCGAGCTGGCAGGCAGGCAGATCGGCACCGCCGAGGATATCAAGGGTTCCATCGACCAGAACACGCAGTTGCAGGTCCAGTCGGGTCTGACATTCAACGAAATGATCGGCGTGATGAATGGTGCGGTCACGTCCCTGCAGGCCGAGAACCAGCGGCGCCTCACCGATGTTTCTAATTCCAAGAAGGCCCTGGCCTACGGAAACTGACGATGCAGCGAATCCTCCGATTGATCCTCGCGGCGGCCTTGTCCCTGACGGTGACGAGCTGCGGCACCGTCAGGGAAAAGACCGCGCCCTGCAAGCGGCCGGCCAACCTGACGTCCTTTGCCGAGGACCCCAGACACGAATGCGGACCGATGCGCGCCGTCAACGATCCGGCGTCGGCATTCGCGGCGATCGGCATTCCAAAGGGAGGGTCGGAATAGGATGCAGGATTTCCTTGGCGACCTCCTCAACCGTATCGAGAATTCCGGCGCCAGTTTTTCGGAGCAAGCCTACACGATCGTCGGCAACGAGATCCTGCCGGTCCTTCGGCTGATGCTCGTTCTCTATATCGCCTGGTACGGGTTGCAGCTGGTCATGGGAACCGCCCGCATCGGCGTCGGCGAGATCGTGCTTCGCATCGTCCGCATGGTGATGATCCTCGGTCTCGTCAGCTCTTGGGGCAACTTCAACAATTTCGTCTACCGCTGGGTCAACGACACACCGGAAGATGTCGGCCGCGCAATCCTCGCCGCCTCCGGAACCGGTATCACCGAGCCGACGAACGGCATGTCGATGATCTGGCAGACGGCCAATCAGGCGGCCTCCGCCTTTGCCGAGCAATCCGGTTACTTCTCTATTCTACCCAGCATGATCGGCCTGCTGATCATGGTCGGCGCCGGGGTGTTCATCGCCGTGGCGCTTGCCATCCTCATCCTGGCCAAGGTCATGCTCTGGGTGCTGATCGGCACCGCACCGATTTTCGTGTCCTGCTTTCTGTTCGAACGCAGCCGCGGCTATGGCGTCGGCTGGTTCAACCAGGTCCTCACCTATGCCTTGATCCCGCTGTTCATTTACGTGATCGCCGCCTTCCTGATCGCCGCCATGAACCCGGAACTGTCGAAGATTGACGCCGCCAGCGGAACGCGAACGCTGACCCTCGGCGATGTCGCCGGCTTCCTGCTGCTCTGCATCGCCGGCGGTTTCGTCATGCTGTACATCCAGTCGATCGGTCAGGGCATCGCCGGCGGCATCGCATCGGGAGTCGGAAGTGCCGCAACCGGCATCGCGCACCGCCTGGGAATTCAATACCCGCTTGCCACGGCGCGCGGCAGTGTCGCGGCAGGCCGCGGTGCTTATCGCTTCGGCGGCAACCTGAGAAACCGGTTCCGCGGCTCTGGAGACGATGACGACTCCGGCGTCAAATCAGCCATGCAGAGCCGGATATCCCAGCAGGGCAATCCCACCTGAGCATTCATTTTCAAGAAGACGGAAGCATATGGCGGACAGCAAAGATCTTGATCTACGAAGCTATTATCAAAGCGGAGACATCTGGGAACAGGAGATCGTCAAAAGGGCAAAGCGATCGCGGGCGCTCGCCTGGTTCGTGACGACGATTTTCGGCGCGATCACCCTGCTCAGCCTGGTCGCCCTCGTCATGCTGGTGCCGCTGAAGAGCTTCGAGCCCTATCTCGTCGAGGTCGACAAGAACACCGGCTATATCGAGGTCAAGACCGGTCTGACCCGGCCTGTTACGCTGACCGAGCAGCAGGCCATCACCCAGGCCAATATCGTCCGCTATATCCGCGCCCGGGAGGGATATGATCCCTATGCCATCGAGCAGAATTTCGGGATCGCGGCGCTTCTATCGACGGGCAATGCCGCGCGCGAGCTGCAGGATCTCTACAGCACGACCAACCTGAAGAACCCGGCGAAGATCTACGGTCGCAACAAGCGCGTCATGACCGAGATCGCATCCGTCACCTTCCCCAACAGCTCGACCGGCATCGTGCGGTTCTCGACGACCGAAATCTCCGATACCGACTCGATCGCTCGTCACTGGATCGCCGTTGTGCGCTATCGCTACACCGACACCCCTGCGACGAACGAGTGGCGTTTCGAAAACCCTCTCGGCTTCCAGGTCTACGACTACCGCCGCGATCAGGAAACCGTCACCGGGAGCGGCCAGTGAACCGGGCGGCTGTCCTCCTCATCCTGAGCCTGATGTCCCTGTCAGCCGCCCAGGCGGCCGAGACGCCATCGGCCGGGCGGCTCGACGCCCGTGTTACCAGCGTCGTCTACCAGCCGAACAATGTGGTTCGGGTCTTCGCGACCTACGGCATCTCGACGATGATCATCTTCGACGAGGACGAGAAGTTCGAGACGATTGCGGTCGGCGACAGCGATAGCTGGGACGTGGTGCCGACGGACAAGGGCAATATCCTCTTCGTGAAGCCGAAGGCCAGGAACGCCGCCACCAACATGAACGTCGTGACCACCAAGCGCATCTACTATCTCGAACTCACGGACTTCGCGCCGGAGGACAACAAAAAGGTCTTTGGTATTCGTTTCGTCTATCCCGATAAGGATCTCAACGCCTCGCTGCGCAAGGAGGCTGAAGCCCGCGCCGCCTTTCCGAACATCGCCGGTATCGACAAGGCCAACGTCAATATCGACTATTCCTTCTCCGGCGATCCAGGGCTGAAGCCGCTGATGATCTTCGATGACGGCAAGAAGACCTTTTTCAAGTTCGGGCCGAAAGTGCCGGCGATCTTTGCCGTCAATGCCGACTTCACCGAAACGCTGCGCAATTTCCGCCGCGAGGGCGACTACATCGTTCTCGACGGCACGGCCACCCAATACACCCTGCGCGATGGCAATCAGTGGACATGCATCTTCAATCTCCGCAAGCCCGACTTCGGAGCGCCCGATCCGGCGGTGATGGGTCCGGCATTCGATAGCACGGCCAGCAAGCGAAGAAGGACCGGCAACGGATGAATCGATCTCCCGAACTCGAAGCCATGCTGGAAGTGGACCAGAGCGAGGTCCGCGACCGGAGGGCGAGGCGCAAGCAACTGTTCGGCGGCGCGGTGTTTGTGCTCATTGGCGCCGTGCTCGCCTATCTCTTCGTCTTCGCACCGAAGAAACCCCCGCAGGACGTGCTCAGAGGCGACGAGGAGTTCTCCACCACCACATTCCGCCCACCGTCCTTTCTCCGCGACGATCAAAGGCCGGCGGAAAAGCCGGCCGACAACATCATTCAGCTGCCCGAACCGCCGGAGGAAAAGAAGGAGGAGCCCGCCGATACCACCGAGTTCGATGTCCCTGCCCCGCCGGTCACGGTCGAGACGGCCGACAAGCCGGTGGAGCAAATCCCGGAGGAGTTTCCCAAGCGCTATCTTTCCAAGCAGATCATCGTCGATTCCACCAAGGCTGATAGCGCGGATAACAGTCTGAACGGGGGAACTGCTGGCGATGGGCCGACCGTTGCGGGAGAGGATCGCAACAGCAAGTTCCTGGCGACAGCATCGGCCATCGGCGATCGCTCGGCGAAAGCGCGCCAGGTCGGCCGGCTGGATGCCATGATCCCCGAGGGCACGCTGATCCCCGGCATCCTGGAGACGGCGATCAATGGCGACCTGCCCGGTCAGATCCGCGCCATTACCTCACAGGACGTCTATTCCTTCGACGGCCGACGCGTGCTCATTCCGACCGGCACGCGCCTGATCGGCGAATACCAGTCCGATGTGACCCGCGGCCAGAAACGCATCTTCGTGATCTGGACGCGCCTTCTACGTGACGATGGCGTCTCGGTGCGGCTGAACAGCATCGGCACCGATGGCCTGGGCCGATCGGGACTGACCGGCATCGTCGACAACAAATGGCGCGAGCGGTTCGGATCAGCGATTCTCCTGTCCATCGTCGGCGCCGGGTCCTCCTACCTGACCGGCTATGGCAGCGGCCAATACAGCTCATCATCGGGCAACAACGAGTCCGATTCCGACCGCGCCGCCGAGCTCGCCCGCGAGACGATCGCTCGGACGTTCTCCGATATGGCCAACCAGGCGCTCGGCGAGAACCTCCGCATCCCGCCGACGATCAGCGTCCATCAGGGCGAACGCATTTTCGTCTATGTCCGCCAGGACCTCGACTTCTCGGCCATGTATCCGGATCCGGTCGAGGAAGCCTTGAAGGAGATCAAGCATGAACGAGGCATCGATACGGGTCGCCGCATCCGGCAATGATCCGCACTATTTCCTGAAGCGGGCGCTGGCACCGCTGGCGTCGTTCCTCGATGACCCACACGTCGTGGAGATCTCCGTCAACCGCCCGGGCGAGGTCTTCATCGAGCGCCTCGGCGCCGACCATATGCAGTTCCTTACGATCCCCGCTCTCACCTCGACGGAGATCGAGCATATCGGTGAACGGGTCGCAGCCGCCAGCAACCAGTTCGTCAGCCGCAGCAATCCATTGCTGAGTGCGGCACTCCCCTCCGGCGAGCGTATCCAGATCGTCCTGCCGCCGGCGGCCGCAGACGGCGGCGCGATCTCGATCAGGAAGCAGGTCGTGAGCGATTTTACGCTGGCGCAATATCGCGACAGCGGCGCCCTCGACAAGGTGGCGGTGACCGTCGGAGGGCTGAGTGCGACCGAAGAGAAACTCATCGCTCTTCTCGATGCCGACCGCATCCACGATTTTATCGAGACCGCCGTGCGCGGGCGCGTGTCGATCCTGATCAGCGGCGGCACCTCGACCGGCAAGACCACGTTTCTCAATGCTTGCCTGAAAAGCGTCGATGAACACGAGCGCATTCTGACGCTGGAGGACACGCGCGAGCTCTTTCCACCACATCGCAACAGCGTGCATCTGCTCGCCTCGCGTGGCGATCAGGGCACTGCCCAGGTGACGATCCAGTCGCTGCTTGAGGCATCGCTGCGCATGCGGCCGGACCGGCTCTTCGTCGGCGAGATCCGTGGCGCCGAGGCTTTCGCCTTCCTGCGGGCGATCAACACCGGCCATCCCGGCAGCATGTCGACGGTGCATGCCGACACACCGATGGGCGCCTATGAGCAGCTTGCCATGATGATGATGCAGACAGGCATGTCATCGGGATATTCGAAGCCGGACCTCATGTCCTATATCCGCATGGTTATCCCTGTGGTCATCCAGCTTCGCCGCAACGGCGGCCGGCGTGGCGTCTCCGAGATCTACTTCGCGCGGCGATCGCCATGAAGAAGTCCCACCAGGCCATCTATCTGGTGTTCTGCCTGCTCTTCGCCGTCGCCATCTGGATGCTCGGCTACAGCCTGATCCTCCAGCTTGTCTGGAAAGACGGGCGGATCCTCAAGCTGCTGACCACCACCAATCCGCTGGCGCCGTTTCAGCAGCTGATCGCCTATCCCAACAATCGGTCCCTCCAGCTCGCCGCCATCGGCGCTCTTGTTCCAGCGATCGGCATCGCCTCGATTGCCGCGGTCACGGGGCTTCGGCGGCCGTCGAACCCGCTCGGAGATGCTGCCTTCCAGGACATGGCGTCGCTGCGACGCGGCGGATGGTTTCGGAAGGAAGGACATATCCTCGGACGCATCGGGCGCAATATCCTGAGCCGGCACGACGACCGGCATCATCTCATCATTGGCCCGACGCGCTCCGGCAAGGGCGTTGGCTATGTCATTCCTAACGCGCTGATGTTTTCCGGCTCGATGATCGTCACCGATCTCAAGGGCGAGATTTTCGAGCATACGGCCGGATACCGGAGGTCCAAAGGACACCAGGTCTTTCTCTTCTCTCCGGGCGCGGCCAAAACCCATCGCTGGAACCCGCTGGATTTCGTGCGAAGCGATCGCGGCAGTCGCACGATCGACATCCAGAACATGGCAAGCATTCTCATTCCTGAAGCGATCGGTTCCGAAAACGCTGTCTGGCAGGGCATCGCCCAGCAGGTGATCGCCGGCGTCATCAGCTATGTGCTGGAAAGCCCTTTCTACAAGAACCGTCGCAACCTTGGCGAGGTCAACGGCTTCTTCAATGCCGGCGTCGACCTGCAGATCCTGATGAAACTTATCAAGGAGAAGGAGCCTTATCTCTCGCGTTTCACGACCGAGAGCTTCAATGCCTACATCGCACTGAACGAACGGGCGGCCCGCTCGGCGCTCCTCGACATCCAGAAGGCGCTGGCGCCGCTGCGCAACGAGCGTGTCGTCGCCGCGACCGCCGTGACGGACATGGATCTCGTGTCACTGCAGCGCCGGCCGGTCACCATCTACCTGGCGCCGAACGTCACCGACATGACGATCTTGCGGCCCCTGCTGACGCTCTTCGTCCAGCAGGTCATGGATCTCCTGACCCGTGAGCACAACCCCAATGCCCTGCCTGTCTATTTCCTGCTCGACGAATTCCGACAGCTGAAGAAGATGGACGAGGTCCTCAACAAGCTCCCCTATGTGGCCGGCTACAACATAAAAATGGCCTTTATCATCCAGGACCTGAAGAATATCGACGAAATCTACGGCGAGACCGCAAGGCACTCGCTGCTCGGCAATTGCGGCCTGCAGCTCATCCTCGGCGCCAACGATCAGGCAACGGCCGAATACGCATCGCGTGCGCTTGGCAAACGCACCATCCGGTATCAGTCGGAATCCCGCACGCTGGAGTTCATGGGACTGCCGCGACGGACGAAGGTCGAGCAGATCCGTGAGCGCGACCTGATGATGCCGCAGGAGGTGCGCCAGATGCCGGAGGACAGGATGATCCTGCTGGTCGAGGGTCAGCGCCCGATCTTTGGCGGCAAGCTTCGCTATCATGCCGTCCAGCCGTTCAAGGCTGCTGCCGCCTATGCCGAGCAGCAGCAGCCGGACGTCCCCGATCTGGAGTTCGAAGCAGCGTTGCCTGTTCCTGCGCTGGCACCGGAATATGACCCTGCGGCCGATGGGCCGGGTGAAGAACGCCCCACCCTGAAGCTTGCTCCCCAGGCAGGCGAAACTCCGACTGTTCCAAAACGCGTCGCCCGCAGCGTCAGGAAAACCTCCGATAAAGCCCGCTCGGATCGGGCGAAGAAAACCTCAAACACCGGAGCAGAAACCGCAATCGGCGATCTGGTAGCCAAGGCAGAAGAGCGGATCCTTCCGACGGCAGACAAACTGAAATCAGCCGTCGAGGCTTCACTGGCGCAGGCAGCAGAGATCACTCCCCGACAACGCAAGAGCATTCACGACATCCTTGCCCAGACGGTTCCGGATCCAGCGGAGATCGGGCTGGAATAGTTGGGCGCCGATGTTGCGCCTCACCCGTCAAGACACCCCCAAAACTCTATGGTGGAGAGGTCACCGCTCGTCGATGGTGTGCGAGCCCGAAGCAATGAGGTTCTATGCGACCTTCCGCGAAACGGCGCGTTCCAACGCCTGCGTCACCCATTTGTTGAGACTTACGCCCTCTCGTCGTGCGGCACTCGACACAGCTTTGTGGATACTAGGTTCGGTCCTGACAACGAATTGGCCGGAAAAAGGCTTTTCGGGTTCCTCGCCACGCTCTTTGCAGAACACCAGGTAATCCTCAATGGAATCCGCCATTGCCTGCTTCAGCTCGGCCGCCGAAGTTCCCTGAAAGGTAATGACATCGCGCATGTTGACGACCTCACCGTGGAAAATATCGGCGTCCTCATCGAACTCAACAACAGCTTCGTAGCCCTTGTAGTGCATTGTGGTCATGGTTGTATCTCCGCTTCGAGCAGGAAGCGCCGGACGGATTTTACCCCTCCCTTGTCGGTTTCCTTCTGGGGATGCGGGCGATGGAAAACCGCGCGCACGCCGTTCAGGACGACCCGCACCCGCGAGCCTTGCCCTTCCGTGATTTCTGCCCCACATGCGACGAATAGCGCCTCAATGTCCCGCCAAACAATCCCGGCAAGAACGGGGTCAGCAAACACGGCCGCGAGAGTTGCCCGATGCTTCCTGCTTAGTTCCGTTTAGTATCACTTTCCAGTATCACTTGCAAGATTCCTGACGTGGTCATCACCTCTGGTGCGGGAAAGCCCACGATTCTGCAAAATCGTGGCTCAGGCGGACGTCCCCAGCAATGGAAATCGCACTGAACGCTTGGAAACCCGGACAGGCTGGCGAATCTGCCGGAAAAGCCTGAAAATCTCGGTTTCGCACTTAACGGTCCCCGGCAGGGGTTAGTTTGTGGCGACAACCCTTCACAGGCCATGGCTTGCTTATGAGCGAATTCGAGATTCTAAAAGAGCTAATCAGCATGGCGGGCATCCCCGGCGCCATCGCGGCCGTCATCCTGTCCCTGACAGGATGCTACAAAGCCTGGCTGGCGGCGCGTCGTGTGCGCATCCGGCTCGGGAACTCCGAAATCGAGGCGTCCAGCGCTGCGGAGGTGCTATCCATCCTCCGAGAATGCGCACCTATCGCCGAGGTCCCCAGCGCCGATGGCTCAAAAATCGGAGGCATTGACGCTCTCCGTGCGAATGGCCTGGAGAACGCTAGAACGTGAAGAAAGAAAGGATCCCGTCCCACATCGATACACTCCACCTCCAGGCTGCGGTCAGGCCGTAGTCGATCAGCGCGATCGTCATGACGCCGCCGAACACCAACGCTCCGAATGTGGCAAAGCCATCGTTTGCCTTGTGATCCGTCTCCTGATTGACGATGAGGCGTCGATCGTCTCGCATGAATGCCTCTCTATCGCTCGCGCTCGTCGCGATCCTGTTCCCGCCGTTCGTCGGCCTCGCGTTGCAATTCCTCGATCCGGGGAATGTGCTGCTGCGCAGGATCCGTCCTGGTCGTGTCCCCGGCTCGGGCCACCGGTCGTTCCGTCTGTAACCGCCCCCGATCATCTACATCACGATCCTGCTCATAATCCGCCGAGCGGCCGACCGCCGCCTCATCGCCCCGATCGAGACCCTGCTTCTCGTCCGCCCGCTCCCCGGCATTCCCTGTCCCATCGACCTTAGACCAGTTGCGGCTCTCGCGAGAATGCTCCGCCCGCTCAATGGCAACGCGCAGTTCCTCATCGACTTCCGCGATCTCCCGGATCAGCGTATTGCCCGCGGCGCCGAGCTCGGCGGCTTTGGCGATTTCCCGCTGCAGGCCGGCCTCAAGCACCGCCTTCTCGGCATCAAGCTTCCGCGCATAGGCTTTTTCGATCTCCTCGCGGTAGCGCTCGACCTCCAGCATGACCTGGTTGGCCGCTTCCGCCATGCGCAGGCCGTGACGACCGACGACATCATCCCAGCGGGTGCGCGGATCGTCGTCCTGCTCGGGCGAACGTCGCTCGCCTTCCCGCTCGGAGGAAGCGCCGCGTTCCTGCAGCTCCATCAGTTCACGCCGGACATTGACGTGCTCGCGCGCGGCGGACACGATTTCCTCAAAGCTCTTCTTCTGGTCATCCGGCGTCACGCGCTCGGCTTGGAAGAGCGCCGTCTCGACGCGCTTTTCGTAGGTCTCGAATTCCTGACGTGTCATGTGGCGCATGCTCTCGCCCTCCGAAACAGCATTCACCAACTTTACCAAATTTGTTCTGAACTGCGAGTAAGAATTTCTGCCTGCCAGAACTTCAACCTCACCCTGATTGATCCGGGAAGCCGCTGATTCAAATCGCTTTAATTGCTCTATCGCAAACTTTCGTGCCCCCGGTACATCACCATTCGCAGCCAGTGCGGCCCATTCTTCCCGCGCGACCGTAGAATAAGCCTTGCCATCCTCTGTCCTCGCGAAACTCTGCCGATCCGCCCTCTTCGCCTCGTAGCGCTGTTGCGCGGCATCGCTCGTCCCCTCATGCTCGGTCCTGCCGGCGCGGCTCGTCGGGCGCACCTGGTTCCGGGTGTAAGCCGGGCTGCTCGCCCGCTCCCGCCGGTCGGTCATTTCCATGCGGATTCCGTGGTCCCTGGCTTTTTCCGCCATGGTCACCCGCCAGCGACGGAAGGTTGCGATCGTCGTCTCCACCCGGTCGCCGGCATCCGAGCGCATCGCGACGATCGCATGAACATGGACATGCGGCCGCCTGCCACCGGCTTCCTCCGCCTTCGGATCCGCGGACGGGTCGTGCATCGAAAATACATAGCGATGTCCGGCGAATTCCTGCGCCAGGAAATCCCGAGCCGCGGCATGAAAAGCCGCGACATCAGTCCCGGCCCGCGCCGAGATGACCACATGCATGACATCGCGGGGTTTGCGGCTATGAAGCCGGCCGCGCCATTCCTGCTGCACCAGGTCGCCCGCCTCCTTCGCACCGGCGATTGCCTGGCCCTTCTCATCCTGAACGCCACCGTCATACCGCTCGACCAGATCGCGAAGCCGGCTCGTGCCGTAATCCGTGCCATTACCATAACCGGTAAAGCGAAAGCTTGCCGCGCCTTCGGGTTCGTTCCGACCCGCATCGAGTCGCTCCTGCACGAACGTCGAAGCCTTCCTGTCGCCGGTCAGCCGCTCGCCGGCGCTGTCGCGCAGGACGACGACACCTTCGATCCGATAGCCATCTTCCTCGCCACGAGCTGTGACCGCAAAGGCGAAGCTCCGGTCACCAAACCCGCGCTGCAAGAGAGCGCGTGCTTGCTGGTGCAGGTCGCCCGCAGTGTCGAATATATCCTTCACATCGAGAACGAAGGTGCCTATATCGCGGCTCTCCGCGCGGTTCTTCATCAGATGGTGCCACTCGCCGCGAATGGAGGAGAGCTCGTCGCGACCGCTGAACACCTCCCCGCGCTCGTTCTCGACGGCAACATCTCCGCTGCGCGAGACATAGCTGATCATCGCGCCGAGCCGTCCACCCCCGCCGAAGGAAGCGAGCTTGACCACGGCCGGCTGGCTACCGGAGGCAAGACCCGAAAACCGCGAGCGCATCGATGGCTCGCCGCCTTGCCTCCGCGCCTGTCCACGCCCGAAACCGCCGCCCATCTTAGCGAATGTCGGACGGCCCAGTGCCCGGCCGGACAGCGGCGATGCGGCCGCGACGGAACCACCGCGGCGCCGGCGTTCTTCCTCATCGATAGCATTTGCCTTGAGAAGCTGGCGTTCCTGCAGCAACACGGCCTTCCGCCTCTCCCACTCATGCTCGAAGGCGCCGGGCAGGAATTCCATCAGACCACTCCCCGACGCCGGCGGGCACCACGTCCCGCAAGACTTCTGAGTTCGAGTACGATGGCCGCGGCAAGACGCTGGACATCGACCAGCTCCGCAGCAAGCTTCGCTTCGACGAGCCGGCCGCTCCCGTTCACCGCCCGAGCGAGCTGGTTGAGGTTAACCCCGATCGCCCGCATGTCCGAAATTAGCATCTCGAAGACGGCCCGGTCGTCATCGGTCAGGAAGGGTCGGACCCCCGCCCCTTCGAGCGTCAGCGAACGCATGAAGGCGGAAACCGTCAGGCCTGCGGCGCCAGCGGCCTGCTCGATCGCGGTAAGTTCCGAGGCGCTGAAGCGGGCATGCACGACGCGCTCTTTACGCTCCTCGGCCTTCCCCAGGCGCACCGCTCCGCCACCATCCGCTGCCACTTCACCCTCCCCTTGAAGGAGCACCGCAGGCGCCATCGACGGCTCGTCCGTCGATCGTCAGCAAATTTGTATCACAAATTTGCGTATCCTGCCAAACAAGAGTTTACTGTTTTTGATACGCCACGCAAGCCTTAAATCAAAACTTGCGATCGACTCATCAAGGTAGCCTCAGGCCAATTCCGCGTGCGAACGCACGATGCCGAACCACGGTATCGAAACACCGTGGCACCATATCATCTAATTGCTTTATCTAAATAATCAATGCTTCCGTTGTTCCACACCACACGCATAATCGATGTGACCACTCGATGTGATGCCAGCATGTTTCCACCGTTCTACACGGAGTGATATCCTCCTCCGACGGGTTGACGGTGGGACGAAATAGAACAATATTTGTTCTAACTTTAAGAGGCTGAATAACTCCTGCGCGGAGATTCCGGGTGGGCTGGATGGAGGCAAGCATGGCGAGAATCTACGCAGCCGTCAGCAACAAGGGCGGCGCCGGCAAAACGACACTGGTGACGCTGCTCGCCGGCGAATATGCGCTGAGGGGCGAACGGGTTCTTCTCATCGACGCCGACGGCCGGCTCAATCTGTCGGGGTGGTGGCGGCTTTGCCATAGCAAGGACAATGTCCCGGAAAACATTAACGTGGCCGTTGCCGCCTCACGCCGAACGATCGAGGCGGAGATCGAGCGGCTGCGCAACGCCTTCGACCTCATCATCGTCGATGCGCCCGGCGTCGACAGCACCGTGCAGGACACCATCATCGGCTCGGCCGACCTGGTGCTGTCGCCCATCCAGCCCGGCATCAAGGAAATCGAGGCGGCCGGACAGGCGGCGGCCAGTGTCAGCGAGATCAACGATCGGCAGGGCTCCGGGATTCTGCATCTCAATCTGCGCACGCGGATCACGGTTCCCGGCCGCAATCTCGAAGCCTATCGTTATATCAGGCCATTCGTCGCCGGCCTGCAGGAAGCTGGCTATCGGACAGCGCTCCTCGATACGGAACTGTTCGAACGCAATGTCTATCGCGAAATCCAGAACGGCCTCGGGACGCTGCAGATGCAGGAACTGAGCGAGCCGGTGCGAAAGGCACGCCAGGAAGTTCTCAGCCTCGTCGAAGAGATCGAGACGAAACGGCAGATTGCCGCGAGAGGAGAAGCGGCATGAGCAAAGCCACCCTCGGCCTTGGCGACTTCACCATCGCGGGCAGGAGTTCCAGCCCGTCGAAAGCGGCCGACGCCTCGGCGGAGATTCCCAGTCGGCCCGCTTCCGCCGATCCCGAAACGTCGGCTGCCGGAGTGTCTTCGGACGACGGGGAAAACGGGAGCCGCATCCTGAACAAGCGCTCGCCGGCGGAACGGGAGAAGCGGGCAAAGGAGCGGGCAGTCGCTCAAGAGGAAGCACGTCACAGCATCAAGAACCTGAAACGGGCGAAGCAGCGGGAGGCCAAGTTCTTCGTCAATGTCGCGCTGGACTTCGCGACGAAGGCGCGCCTCAAGCGGGCTGCCGATGAAAACGACGTCAAGATGGCGGCGGTGATGAAGGCCGCCATAGACTTCTATCTGGAGGAGAACGGCTATTGATGGCGGACTCTTCGGCAACCGAGACGTCCTCAAACCGCAGACGGGCGCGGTGTTTCCTCATCGGCGGCGTGTCTTGCGACGAAGGGGCCGAAGATCTTCAGGAGCGTCTGGCGCAGGCCTATCGCGACAAGCTGCGACCGCTTTGCCTTTGCAGGGAGCCGGGCCTGGCGATGTACGTCGCGAAAATTGGCGACCAGTTCGTCCTCAAGAGGATGCCCCTTTCCGGGGCAGAGCATGATCCATCATGCCCGTCCTATGAACCGCCTTATGACCTTTCCGGGCTCGGCGCCTTGATCGGAAGCGCGATCAAGCTCGATCGGGGGGGAACTGCTGCGCTGAAGCTGGATTTCGCGCTGTCGAAGCGCGGACCCCGGGGGAAACCTGCGTCGGAGGGCACCGTGCCAGACAGCGTGGAGAACGACAGCAAGCGCCTGTCGCTTCGAGCCCTCCTGCATCTTCTCTGGCATGAGAGCGGCCTGACCGAATGGACGGCGCACTGGGCCGGAAAACGGCATTGGTGGCAGGTCTATCACCATCTCGTCGAAGCCGCCCGCACCATGTCGGTGCGCGGCGAGGCGCTTTCAAAGCGCCTGTTCGTGCCGGAACCTTTCCGCACCGAGGATAAGCCGGCGATCGAGCAGCGCCGGGCACAGGCATTGAACGGCTTGTCGGTATCGGATGGTGGCCCGAGGAAGCTGATGCTCTTGGTTGGCGAGGTGAAGGAATTTGCGCCGGCCCGCAGCGGCCAGCAGGTCGTCGTCAAGCACATGCCCGGGTTTCGGTTGCACCTTGAGGAACCGACCTGGCGACGCGTCCAGCGCCGGTTCGAGGACGAGCTAACGCTCTGGCGAAGCGATGACCGGTTCCATTTGATGACGATCGCCACAATCGAATCGAGCGCAGGAGGCCTCGTCACGATCGACGAGATCGCCCTGATGACCGTCACGGAACAATGGCTTCCAGTTGAGACCGCCTATGAAGAGCGGCTGCTCGGCAAACTGACGCGAATGCGTGGCAAGACGGTGAAAGGGTTGCGCTTCAACCTGCCCGGCGACCAGCCTATTGCCAACGCGATCATGCCGGAAGCGCGCCCTCGGCCGACGGCGCTTTATATCGTGCCGCCGAATGCCGACGCTCAATTCGAGGTTTCGCTTCGCGATATGATCGAGGCGCGCCCGGACATGGCGAATTGGATATGGCGGATCGCCGACGGCGACATGCCCGCTTTGCCCTGGGAATAGACTGAAGCGAAGATCGACCTTTGCTCCAAGCAATATCAGCCGGTCGATCCGGCCTATATTGCTTATCCAACACGCAACAAGCAGCGACGGGCACTTGCGCCCGTCGCCGAAAGTTTAATCCCGTGTCGCACCCTCTGCCTCCTCGTCCGGCTGTGATCCCCAGACGACACGATAGGCTGAGAAGCAGATCCCGGTTTCTTCGGCGATCTGATCCATGATGGTCCGAAGTCCGCTGAGCTCCTCGTTGCTCACATCGCGAAGATAAGGCCCATCCTCCGTCAGCGGACGCCAGCTGCCGGTCGTGTTGTCACGATATTCCTGCGTTTCCGGGTCGATCGGGACAAATTCCAGGAGCGGGTAAGGTGCGCCGGTCAGGTAGACATCCACGAGATGGTGTTCGCAGCTCCATCGCGCCCACTCTACCTCCTCGCGCTGGACTGCGTCCGACACGACGCGCAACTTCCGCTCCGCATGCAAGATGTCCTGCATCAATTCAATGAGATCGCCGATCCTTTCCAAGAATTCATGATGCACGTGGTCGGACACGGCATTGGTCGAACCGAAGCGATTGGCAAGCACGAGGAGTTTGAAGCCGCAGAGCTTGGCATAGAGTTCGAGAGCATTGAGATCAGACATGGGTGTTTCTCCAATGAAAGAACACAAGGGGCAAAACACCTTCGGTTGGCGGCTTTTCCTTGGGTTCGGTTATGTTTTGACCGGCGTTTTGACCGATCGGCT
>NZ_JAGGJW010000029.1 GCF_017873175.1 Neorhizobium petrolearium | reverse complement strand
GCAGCTTGGTCCGTTCATTGCCGATGATGGCCCAATCCTCAGACCAGTCGAACTGGAACGCTTCCCCGGGCTCAAAGGCCAAAGGCACGAACGTGTCCCGTCCTGTTGTCTGGAGTTCTCTCTGCCGGTCCGCCTTCCATTCTCGAGCAAAGGCGGCAACACGGCAGTAGGAACCTTCATAGCCAAGGCTCACCAGATCAGAATGTAACTGCTTCATCGTCCGCTTCTGCTTGCGGCTCTTTTTGGATTCCGTCTTCAGCCAGGCCGACAAGCGATCCGCAAATGGATCAAGCTTGCTCGGCCGCTCCGGGACCTTGAACTTCGGCTCTACGCCGCCCAGGCGCAGATATTTGCGGATGGTATTCCGGGATAGGCCAGTCCTGCGGCAAATCTCCCGGATCGATATCTGCTCTCGAAAATGCCAGCGTCGGATTACGCTCAGTAACGCCATGTCGATCACTCCAGAGCCCCCGCTGAAACCACAGGGGATGATTGAAACATGGGTCAATTCTCAGTGATATTTTCCCGCAATCCCGGGTCAGCTCTCAGCGCAAATCAACAGTCGATGCGAACGCGACCGAACTTTTGGTTTGTAGGGGCGATCATCACGCGATGCCCTGACGCCTCCAGGCGCTTGAAGAGTTCATTGGCGAAATCGAGGCACTTGTCGAGGCAAGCCTTCGACGTGATGACATCCAAAAGCAGCTTCTTGTAAGGCTTAAGATATGCTTCCTCATCGACCGGTCGGCCAGACTCGAAATGTGCTCGGGCGCCCCTGATGAGTTCATGAATTGCCTCCCGTGAAACGCGCTGACGCGGAGCGCGCTCACGGATCTTCGGCACATATGATGGCTTGGGTCGGACTGGCAGCTCGCCGTCTCTCGACCACGAAAGCAGGTCACCGGGACGCGCATCGGGGAGGGGGTCTTGTGGGGGTGCCTTTCCCACGGCCATTTTCGCCCAGTAGCCACGTTCTGGACGTGGCACGTTCAACGCCGAGCAGACACGGGCCATGTAGCTGCTCGATACCTCGAATTGTTCCGCAACCCTCAGCATGGGCTTGGACCAGACAAGTTCATAAAGTTCTTCTCGTGTGACCACAGGTACCTCCGGTACTGCTCGGGATGTTCTCACCTGCCCGAGGCGTGACGTTTCGTTGAACCACGGTCGGTGCCTTGCGAATTGTCTTATCAATGGTGCGCAAGATATTGTCTCGAATGGATTCGTGAAAAAATGTTGGCGCGGAGATGAGAGCCGCGCTTGAGGGGGATTTCGTTGAAGGGAGTTTTCGACACGAAGCCAAACTCAGGCTACAAGGATGAGTTGACGCGCCAATATCAATTTCCATCGCAATATAGACGCGCCGTTGAACCGCTGGTGGGAGATTGGATCGTTTACCGGGAGCCACAACGAAATGGTGGGCTTCGCGCCTACATCGCCGTCGCGAGAGTTCTTCGAATAGATCCGGATCCCACGCGCGAAAATCTCTTCTATGCCGTGATGGGTGACTACCTTCCATTCGACCGTCCAGTGCCATTCTCGACCGACGGGAAATACTCCGAGGCGTCCTTGCGAGCGATCGGGGATCCAACTCGGATCGGCGTTTATCTACGAGGGCGATCGATACGTGAAATCTCGGATTCTGATTTCGCCGTCATAGCGCGCGCTGGCCTGGCCGATACACTGTCGCCAGCCAACGCGATCCGGCTCGAACTTGATCAACACCATGTGGACGCGCGGACACAAGCCTTGCTCGCCGCGCCCATCGAGGCTCAAGAGCGCGATATCGAACAAATCTTGCTCAATCGAAAGATACGAGATGCGAACTTCCGAAGGTGGGTTTGCGATGCCTACGACAACAGATGCGCGGTCACTCGTCTTCGGATCGTGAATGGAGGCGGGAAGGCGGAGGCTCAGGCCGCCCATATTTGGCCTGTCGCCGAGGGCGGTCCCGACGTCGTTCAGAATGGCCTCGCCCTATCGGGGACGGTGCATTGGCTGTTCGACCGGCACCTCATCTCCCTAACGGATGATTACCGCCTTCTTGTTTCTCACAACAAGGTTCCGCCGGAACTGCGGAGTCTATTCGAGAAGCAGCTTGATAGAATTCACCTGCCAGTGGATCCGCAGCTGTGGCCGAATTCGACGTATATCGGGAGGCACCGAGAGAAGTTTAGCTCGCTCTAGGATGCGCGGCTAGAACCGACATTTCACATTCGGCACCCCAACGCGCTGCCATGACAGTTAGGGACTCAACGGTCGAATACCATGTGCCCACTTCTCGGCGGTTCATGCTCCTGGAGGAAGGAAACGACCCGTTCTTGGATCTCCGCCACGCTTTCTGGCCGCCCGCGGCATTTCATGGCCCATCCCCTTCCGGGATGGAGGACATCCCATAGCGGCCGGAGACCATTGTATCTTCCGGATCCGGGATCATGATTGCCAAAACCGTCGAGGACCCGGTTCCAAAGTGGTTTGAACGTCGCGATCAAGAGACTTTCGCCAAGTGGTATCCATATGTCGTCGACAATGAGGAACTTCGCCACGAAATCGGCGACCTTGAGATTATCCGTCCCATGCTGTTCAACCACGGCGATCGACTCCCGGTGCTCTCCGAGTCGATTGAACAGCCACCGACCCCTGGCTTCCGAGAAAAGGCTGGAGCCCCGACGCGAGCCGCTAGGGATCGCCTTGCCGATATAGATCGGCCACCTCAATTCCTCGGCGTTCGCTTCGCTGATCGGTGCGTACAGGGGATAATCGCCTCTATAGTAGATCACGTAGATCCCAGCGCCCTCGAAGACAGGAATGTCACCGATTGGATGCTCGGACTGATCAAGAAGCGCCTCCGCCACTGATTTGCCAAGGTTAAGCTTGTCGAGAGGATTGTAGGGCCCGCGTGTCATGCCCCACTCGCCGAGAGATGCTCGCGAACCGACTTGGCGACAACTTCACCCAACGTGACAGGCACGGCGTTGCCGAGCTGGCGCATCGCCTCGCTCCAGGCGCCATGCAACACGTAATTGTCGGGGAAGGCTTGCAGACGCGCGCTTTCCCGGATCGTGAAATACCGAACGCTGCCGTCGGCGCGTCGCAACATATTTTCTCCGCCCGGAACGCCGTGGACGCCAGCCTTTAGCGTCTTCGCTGGCTCATCGAGCGAACTGCCCGTATGGCCGACATAGCTTCGCGCGCCCGGTTGAAGACGATGGTTCAGGATCTCGCTGCTTTTGCCATCCAACCTAGGTTCGGGTAATCCCTCCAATGCGTCGCGAACGGTTCGCCAAGGCATCTCGGCTGGCTTTTCCTTGAGGGACTCGCCACGAGCCTTGAACCTTACATTGATGACGCGGTCCTTCTTGGCCACCCGGTGGTGGTCCCAATACTCATCCGTCTTGAACTGCGAATATAGCAGCGCGTCGAGCGAATGCGTTTCCCGGGGAAAGCACCAATCAGCGACGATACCCTCCGCGAAGCCCACGAAAACGACGCGCTCGCGCTTCTGCGCGACGCCGAAATTGGCGGCGTTCACCAACTGGTGGACGACGCGATACTCGATGCGGCCACCAGAGGTGTGATGCCGCTGCAGGCGGTCACGATGATCCTGCCAGTCTTCGTCACCGGTCAGCTCCATGGAGGGATATTGAAGCTGCAGCAGTATGTAGCCGAGGTATGTCGAGAAGGTCTCTCGCGTTAGGCCCTTCACGTTCTCAAAGATGAACGCGCGCGGTCTTATTTCACGGACGGCGCGGACGGCCTCGGGCCACATATCGCGGCTGTCATCGTGCGCGCGGTGACGGCCACCGATCGAGAACGGCTGACATGGCGGGCCTCCGGTGACGAGATCGATCTTACCTTCGAACTTCCGGAAATCGACGTTCCGAACGTCACCTTCGATCGGAGTTGGCCATGAGGAAATGACCGATCCCGCCAGCTTGCGGTTTTCCCTAAGGGTGTCGCAGCACCAGCGGTCCCACTCCACCACCATCTCTGGCTTGAAGCCGGCGAGGCTGACCCCCATGCCAAGTCCGCCCGCTCCCGCGAAAAGCTCAATCGCTCGCACCACTCGCTCCCTTGCCGGCGAGGAAGCCAACGATCTCGTCCTTCAGCTTTTCCTCGTCCTTGACTTCGCATTCCCAGATCACGAGCACTCGCCAGCCGAGCGCGGTGAGGGACTGCCTAACCCGTTCATCTCGTACCTGATTCGACGCAAGTTTCGGACCCCAAAAATCCAGCCGGGATTTGGGCATGCGGGCCAGCCTGCAGTTTGGGTCGTCATGCCGATGCCAAAAGCACCCGTGAACGAAAATAACCGTATGGTGCCGGGGCAGCACGATATCCGGTGAACCGGGAAGATCGCGCCGATGCAGTCGGAAACGGTAGCCAAGGGAATGCAATAGCCGCCGCACCCGAAGTTCCGGCTTAGTATCGCGGCCACGGACCCGCGACATCCGCTCGGAGCGCGCGGAGGGTGAGAGTGTATCGGTCATCCTTGACTACATGAACTCAAACCGGCGATCCGGCAATACCGGTTGGAAAGACGGAAAATCACACCATCGAATGAGAGCTTGCCTCGTGATTTGTTCGATCGCTTACGCCGCGATCTTGGTCGCGAACACGCATGATGTGGCTCCCGGGGGGCTTACCAACATCGGCCACCAGAACGGGCCAGCCTTCCAACCGAGCGCGGGACCACCTTCCTGCTTGAGAAGAATGATGGCCGGCGCTTGCCGGCCCGGTTGGCGCACGAGATTGCGCAGTTCCGCCGTACCAAGGATGGAGAGACCGGACCGGTCACCCGACCGGCCTTTATCGAGGCGACGTCCCACCTGGGCGAGCAAGGCTACCTTTCCATCGCTTTTCTCGGCATAGTAACGAAGAAGTCCCTTCATCGCCTCCCATTCGAATCCGTCATTCTCCCTAAGCTCGATCGTTGGTTCTATCGCGTCGATAAGGGCGAGACCGTCTTCGATGCCGATGTCGATGAATGCGCTGGCCCCGATCGCCTCTTGGGGTACCAAGGCATCGACCTTGGCCGTTTGTCTCGCGAGCTTGGTGGTAGCGACGGTATCGAAGCCTGTGGGAAGCAAGACGTCGCTTGGTCGAATGGCGACGACATCGCTAAGCGTTACCTTGCTCGGCGCGCATGGGATGAAGCCTTGCCGCGCGTCACTCTGAATGAAGACGACACCGCCGTCATGGGCGCCGCTTTCGAAAGCTTCGCGAAGCGCGGTCTCCAGCGCGTGAATTTGCGTGAGACGGGTGTAAACACCTCGGGACGTGTAGAAGCGTGTGACGGCGATATCATCACGTTCGCGGGCACCATACATCCGCGAGTGTTGCAGGACCGTGTCGGCTTGCATTCGCTTGGGACTTCTTCCGTAATAGAAGGCGATCAGATTAGGCACCGTGATGCCTCGATCGAGGATGCTCCCGCCAATGAACAAATTCGCCTTGGTGCGAAGCCGAAGCTCAGCGGTTTCCTGGTCGAGAAGCGGTTCCAGCTGTACATCGGAATTCACACGCTGAACGTTCAGTTCACCGTCGGAGATTAACTCGCGCACATCCGTGAACGCCTCCTCGGCGGTGGGCATGTGGCTGGCATTCGCCTGCACCGATCGCTCGAGGTCCCTGTAAGATTCATCAAAGAGCCCGCGCAACCTCGGATCGTCGTCTGTCGCCGCTTTCTCGAAAGCCGATATGATTCGCTGAACGGTCTCCCATTGCCACGTATGCGCCGCGCGCTGCGTGTCGTTATGCATGATCATCGCGTATTTCTTTGGCCGTTGTTCAAGCGCCGTCTGCTGGCGCCGTCGGACTGCGACGGAAAGCAAGAAGTTCATAAGGCTCCGCTTGAGCACCTTGATATTCTCGCTCGTCCAGATCCGGTCCTCTCGGATCGCCCGGCCGTCGTTCGAGCGAAGGGCGTCAAGCTCCCGATCTCCTACTTCTTCATAGAGGTAATAGCGCGGATCATCGGCATCCCATCCGCCGAAATATGTTTCTCCGCCAACGTAAGCGTCATGAATCGGAAGAAGTTCCGTGAACGCTGGCCGCTTCGGATAGAAGATCTCCTTCACCTGGGTGGCGTTCTCATAATCCTCGGGTTGAAGATAGAGGGCATAAGGCGTCGCGGTCACCTGCAGGAACGCGATCCCCGGAAGCGACTTGCGGAGCAAGTCCATTTGGTTGGCGATGGCGCCTTGATCGATGTCGTCCTCGCCCTTTTTTCGCGCGAACCGAATGCTTGCCATGTCCGCTTCGTCGTCGACCAAGAGTACGCGCTTTTGCTTGAGTTCCGGATACTTCTCATCAAAGAACGCCTGAATGCGCGAGAGATTGTGCACCTGCTTCTTGGCGACGATGATGATCTTCCGTCGGAGTTCGGATTTCGTCAGGGCTTCCGGCGCCGACATTATATCGAAAAGGACAATCAGATCGTCGTCGATGAACTCCTTGAAGTCTCGTCCGATCCGCTTGACCGTTTGGTTGGCCAACGTCTTGGTGCCCTTCGTCAAGACAATCGCGATATCGAAATCCGTGTCGAATGCCCTCGCGATCACGCCGAGGAAAGCGCGCGTCTTTCCCGATTGGATCTTACCGAGCAGCATTCCAGGCTTGTTGGGATCGACGGCCGATTGGAGTTGATCCACGACCGACTGGATGCAGTGTTGCAAGGCATCATCGTCGCGACGGCTGTCGCGCAAGCGAGAATAGAAACCCATGAGATAGTCCTCCCCAGACCCTAAGGAAGACATTGCTCAGCGCAACCATAGATGTCAATCCGTTTGGGGCCTTTCTCGCTCGGTCGCGGTGGTTTGCTGTGACGGACTGAATGGAAGAGCAATTGTTCTGAGGCAGCGGTCGTTCCAGCTTGTCGGAGATTTGCCCCACTTGTACCTCGGCGAACATACTGTCTACCTTGTCACACGCTCGGCGTGATTCTTTCGCTTGAGTATCGAACCCACATAACCGTTTCTTTTAAATGGCCAGATCAAAAACGGCTTCGGCCCAGATAATACGCCCCGGACCAATCGGCTACGTTGAGTATGAAATCGACATCGAAGCGGCCTTGCGCAGGGATTTGCCGCGACTTGTAAGTGAGATCTCAATCACGCCACTTACTATCGAGGCGATAAATAAGCTTCCAGAAGGAGCTAAGGGGGCCTATGTCCTTTTCTTGGATGAAAAGCCTATTTACGCGGGGAAAACAGACGTTCGCCACGGTTTCCGGGATCGCCTGAGCAGACACTTCTACACCATTCGGAATCGAGAGAACCTGGATCCTTCTCGTATTGGGTTCAAGGCAATCCGCATCATGGTTTTCTCGAATTTCGATGTCGAGGCCATTCTCATTCATGAGATGAGGAAAGCGGATAAAAAGGTGCTGGCTTGGAACTATAGCGGCTTCGGTTCCAACGACCCGGGGCATAATCGCGAGGGGCAGAGACCATCGAAGTTTGACTTTGAGTACCCAATAAATATAGATCGCGAATTAGGTTTATTCGAGCCTGGCCCTCATCAATTGCTCCCGATGTTAATCCATCTCAAGGAGAATTTACCATATTATTTCCGTTATGAGACGGATTTACTTCCGGGAAAAAAGAAGCCTGAACATTATACAAAGGGGCATGCGGATCAACGTTCCGCCGCGATGGTCCTGGTAGATGCCGGAGATTCGGTTCGTAACTTGCTTAATAAGGCGCGGAAGGTTCTCCCAGAGGGTTGGCAGGTCACGCTGTTTCCGGGGCGGGTAATTCTTTACAAGGAAAGTACAATCTACAAACATCGCTCAGAGGCGTTTTGAGGATTGATGTCGCGACGCCTCGATCCCTCCGTTGGTACCGCTTCTTCATGATCTTGCCCTCATCGTAACGTCTGGCTTAATTTCCCTGGCATGCAAGCAAAGCCTGTATCGGTGAGAAATCTCGCCGAAAGGGGGAATGGAATACCGCAACTCCCTGGAGGATCCAATGGTCAGCGGATGGGATAAGTCACCTGGAGCAGACAATGATTATGCACCTAAGCCCTGGTCACGCGCCAAGTGGTCTGCCTTCATCGTTGCTTTGTTTCTGTTGGCCGGAGTAATAGGCGCTTGGCGCTAAGTGTTGAGCAGCTAATCTGTGGAATAGGAAATAATGGACGCGGCGCCAAAATATCCGGTGAGGCTGCTTGCGTATTGCGAGGCAGGCTGGGGTCGCATCCAACGAATGAGCTATGATCGTCGGCGAGCTATTCAGCTCTCCGGTATTCAATGATCACCTGAGCTTTGCTCAAATGGCGCCGTCAGCAACCGGTCAGGCGGTGTCCCGAACCTGCGATCACGCCGCTAATGACTGTCGATGTTTCGAGGTCTTTTTGGTGGCGCGACATTCATCGAAAAAGGGCCAGCCAATAACGCAAGGTGGGAAGTGTCGTTCCTCGTCTGTGGACAACGCATAAAGTTAAAGGCGAGTATATTGACAGCGGTTCCACCCAAGGTTCTTCTGACAAGCGAATAAGTAAGCTTTTTTACAGCAGGCTGAAGAGGCGGGTGGGGCATTTGGTCAACAAGTGCTTCGTCTAGTTCCGCGCGCGTTATTTTACCGAAAGCATTCTGAGAGCGCTCGTACGACAACGTGCCAGCGGCACTTTGTATTGCTCGGTCGACCCCGATTTCGTTCTTGAGAAGTGCTCGCAATCATCCATGGGGCTTTGGGATGTCCGTTCGCACGCTGTTTCGATTCTATGGTAATTTTCATGGATCGCTTCTTGGACTGCCCGCTTCCGGTGGGCCTGAGCGTTGGCCAGGACTAATAGAGATCGGCAGGCAAGCGAATGAAATTGGGGAGCTGGAGCTTGTTTTAAGGCTGAGCCCCCGCGACCCGCCCGATACAGATCCGCAGCCTGCCTGGAAAGCCGTCGACAACGGGATCAATGCCGCCGGGATATTTCTCTTTCAGCATGAATCCGAGGCCGGCGAAACCGACGTGACGCTACCCGTTTCTTCGGGCGCTACGTTCAGGAAAAAGGAAAAAGGTCGAAGGACGACGATCAGTAGCCGATTGTCGTTCAACAAGAAGGGCGATCTGCGGATCGAGCTCATAGTGCCGACAGCGCTATCGGCCCGATCAGAAAATCTTATGTCGCCGCCCCCCGTCGTCCTTTCGCTGACATACAGTCTCAAGACATTGACGAAAGAAAGCTGGCCGGTCGCCGACGAAACTGCGCTGAACGGATGGGATTCAAGCGGTTCTCCTGTCGCGGTGATCGTTGACGCTGGTTACATCCACGGCAGCGCTGCAGTTTCCAAAAGCGATCGCGCGAAGCTGCTCGAACCGATCAGGGACGCTCTCGTCCTTCCCGGTATTGGACGCGAGCTGTCCGGATTTCCTGCGGTCGACATCGGCCCCGAAAAGGGCTCGGCAAAACTCGCGCTTACCATCGGCCCGAATCCACATGACACTGATGGTCGCATCCGGGCTTGGCTCGTTGATTTCGGCGTCAAGAGTCCCGGCGCGCTGAAACCTGGCAAAGCAATCAGCGCTGACGCAACGGGATTTCGTTTTGCGTTACCGGGGACTGAACCGCAGCCGGGAGGTGACGATCTCTTCAAGACCGACGCTGCGCTTCTCGAAGTCCATTCTTCGCTTTCTGCCGCGCCGGCAAGCAACGACTGGACAAGGATCATGGAGGTGAGGACGCGCCTGGCGTGGCGCCAGCGCGACGACAGCGCGATAACCTATGTTTTGGCAGCCGCATCGGCGTCGATGGATGCGGCAACGGCCAGTCTTCATGATACGGAACCCGATCAGCCGCAGTCGTTTCTTCCGAAATTCACACCGGCGCTTCAGCTAACCCCCGTCCCGCTCGCCCTTTACAGTCGCCATCTGGCAGAGCAGCCAACCGATGATCTGTGGACAGTGGCGACTGCAGGAAGGCCGCTGGACGGTTTCCGCATGAGCCTGTCCGACGTTGATCTTTCCGACAAGGGCCCCGACAAACCCATCGAAATAGCGGCAGCCTTGCCCTCCTTCCTTACCTGGTCTTCAGGCGGTCGCGACGATGTCACGTTTCGGTTGGCGCATGACCCGCAGGTGCTGGCGTCGAACGCCGATCCCTACCTGTTCAATTTCCGCCTGGAGCCGGTTGCCGAGACCAGCAACCGTCAGTTTTTTGGCCGGCTAGGCGGCATCAGCTTTGCCAGGACGATCGATCAAGGCTCGCCGCAAACGCAGCCCAAGTCGTTGCTCCACACGGACGGCGATGATTCGCCATTCTACAGTCACCTCCGGTTTGGAACAGGAGCGCTGGCACCCAAACCCTCCACTTCGACCGACTGGGTCAAGACAGACGTCGATGTGAACCTTCGTTTGGGATTTGAGGCCGCGGCACCTGTAGGCGTCGATGTCGAAAGAGGCGATCGCAACGGCGCTGCAACCCCGATACTTGTCAATCTTCATGAGGCAGAGGGGCAGGAGAGGGTCTTTCTCCTCACCGCGCGAGAGATCATCGGTCCCAGGCGGGATCGCCGACTGCTTGCTACTCTTAGCGATATAGATCTGAACGTGCTGACCCAGAACGCCCTGAGCGACGGCGCTGTCGCAGGCGCTGCAGGCCGCAAGAGAACCCGGTCCGCAAAAACCACCGCGGCTGTGACGCGGCGCGGTGAGTATGTTCTTCTTGGAACCGAGCCGTTCTCGGTCATCAAGCTCTATTCCGAGCCGCTGTCCGAGCGTGGTGATCAGCAAACGGCGGACGTTGCCGTCTATGACAGCGATAGCCGACGCTGGCAGCTCAAGGTGACATCGCGGACCTATCAATACGCGCTGCCTCCGCAGTCGATAGGTGAGAGCGCCGACAAACCGCGTCGGCTCGAGATCGTCGATCCGGAGCCGGGCTCGGCCGACGCAAACTGGCCGTTCCCGCGCAAGGAGGTCGGTCGTGCGGCCGAACTGCGGTACCGCAACGTCGAGTTTCGCCTCACTCCCTCCGCGGAGCTCTGGGTTTCACCCAGCGATCTTGAGCGCGGCTATTTTGACCCCGAATGGGCGGCGCGCGATATTTTCCGTCAACAGGGCGACTTCGGCATCGGGGCTGAGCTTGCTGGTTTCCGAGGCGAGTTCCTCTACGGCCTGATGGTCAGCGTCGATCCGTCACGCGAGAAGGGGCCGGCGGCCCGTGCAAGAGTCGCGGAAATCGAGGCTCTCACCGGACGACCGCCGGGCGCTCCGCGGGCCTCGCGCATCGATGCGACCTATGGCCAGCGATGGAAAAGTCTGTCGACGGCTATCGCACGCCGGCCCGAGCGGCTTGAGATCTGGAACCGCGGAACAGCCGAGCAGAAGACGATCGCGTCTTCGCATTTTCGGGAGGGTGCTGCCTTCGCTCTGCGATCCACAGCGCTTCATCGCCCGGCGGTCGCGATCCTTGAGCATTCTCCGGTCGAGGTGCCGAACCAGCTCTTTCCCGGGCCCTCTTCGCCGCGACTTCACGCGAAAGGGTTGAGCGGCGGCGCACTATGGCCGATCGAGTCCAAGAATGTCTACGAATCCCTGCTGCGCGAACCCGCATCGACGGGTGGGCATATCGAGAACATTGCTCTGTCTCCGATCGGCGGCGATGCCGACCAGCGTGCAGAATTCCGCAACGGCATTGTTGCGATCATCAGCGAGACACGAAACGGTTTCATCCAGCGCCAGCAGGTCGAGGTTCTCGGCCGCGTTGGCGCTTGGTGGAACCGCGCCAAACACGTCGTGGTTTACGAACGGACTGTCAATCCGAGCGCACAATTTACCCCCGAAGGGGGTATCAAGCAGCGTACACGTCGTCCGGTCCTGCGAAAGGTCAGCGAGTATATCGAATTTCTGGAGCGCTGCCGAACCTACCCGGACTTCGATGACGTATCCCCGAGAACGGTAGGGTTCCTGGAAGCGCTCAAGTTCGACAAGATCATACCGGTCGATAGCGCCTGGAGCCGAGACGTCGGGGATTACGGCTGGATGATTCCGCTTTGGAACCCGCACGCCGCAGCGCTGCGCCCCCAGGTCTATCCCCGTCCAATGGCCGGGTTCGTCAGTAAGGCCGAAGGCGAAGGCGACCGCGCCAACGTCACACAGGAATGCCTTAACCCGCACAACCTGTTTTTTTATACCGATACCAAAACCAACAATGCGGATACGAATAGTTGGCCGGCAACGCTTGGCATCGATTTCACCAATCTGCCATTCCCCAGGCATGTCGGGAAGGCGCTGAGCGAAGTTGCTGGCCCCGGTTCCGACGCGAGGTCTCAGCCCCCCGCGCCCCGGCTGCCGCGGGGCTATCATCAGTTTACATGGCTGCTCGCGCCGGCTGCACATCGAACGGCAATGAATGCAGAGCGGGCCGAGAAACCCCTCTATGCCGGCCTCGAAACAATCACCTTCACGCGCGCCGCCAGGACGGCGGCCGCGCCGCCTGCCATCCTCAATGACTTTCTCAACGCCGCGACCAGCGTCGGATCGCCGAATACGACCCGTAAATACTGGAAGAAGGGGGGTGAGCCGCAAGGCGATGTGGGAACCGCCTTTGGAACGATATGGACGCATTTCAGCGACTTCCGAAAGGCTGTTGAAACAGGGGACCCGGTTCAGGTCCTTCAGGCGGCAAGACAGTTCAAGACGACGCTCGGCGACACCTCCGGTCACACACAAATTCTCGATGACCTCGTAAGGTCGTCCGGCATCAACGATACCCTCAAGCTCAAGTCGGTCGAGGACTTGATCGGCAACGGCAAGGCGCGGTGCGAGGAACTTGCCGGCGATCTCATCGGAGGGATCCGGCGCAAGAAGCTTTTACTCATCGAACAAATGCGCTCCTGGCATGCGGAATATGACGATGCACTGGCTGACGATTCCGGATTTGACGCCGACAAGCAAAGTCTGATCGTGACCCTCACAGAGGAGATCGAAAAGGCGCTAACGCCCCTGTTCGATGAGGCCGGCAAGGAGATTGCCAGTGTCGCTGCAAGCATCGACGGCGCTCGCGCGATCGTCCGCGAACTTCAACTGGCATTTCAGCGGGCCGCACAAGGAGCCCGCACCCAGATCACCGAGTTCTCTCAATCCTACGATCGGTCGAAACCCTGGTCGACCTCCCGACTGGACGAATTTCACAACAAGGTCGCCGATTGCGCTGATCGCTACGCACACAATCTTCAATCCGAAATGGACGACGCACGGGCTCGGCTCATCGTCCAAACCGACGATCTGGCGCAGCAGCTCAGCGATTTTCTCGCCCGCTGGCTGAAGGATCTGGTTGCTGAAAAAGACAAACTCGGCAGGAACCTGAAGGGACTGGCGACCCTGCTGAAGGACAGAGGGGCCGCGGCGGCCGCGGCGCTGGGCGTCCTGGCACAGCCCTCCGGTGGCGGGCAAATCGATGCCGTGATCGCAAAACTCGAGGCGATCAAACCCAAATTACGGAGGCAAGATCACCTTGATGCCATCGCGGCGCTGCTATCCACATGCGATCGGTTGAAGGCTGTCGTACGCGCCGCTCAGGACAGGCTTGGCGCATTTCAGGCGTCCGTCACAACGAATCAGCAAAACGCGGAGGCGCTTCTCGGCGCCGCACATCTTGCGGTGGAGGATCTATCGGGCGAGGTCGACCGCCTCGTGCGGGACGCGAGCGCTTTCATTCTGGACCTTCTTGCGCTTGTCGATCAGGCGTTGCTCGATGAAGCAAACGCTGCGCTCAGCGTGGTCGCTGGTTTCGTGGGAAATGCGGCGACAAAAGCGCTCGCTGAAGTCAGCACCTTTACGAAGGCTGCCGACCTCATCGTCGTCACGATATGCCTGGAAATCAATGCTCGCGCTGCCGTTCTGGAGGAGGCGATCAACGACGGGTTCGAGCTCATCGGAGATATCGGCGAGGATATCAGCGACGGATTGAGCACCGCCGCAGCCAAACTCGCCCCATCCAACATCCTACATGAGATCATCGTTGCAAAGGTCGTACGGCCGACCCTCTTCGAGCTCCTCAAGCCGCTGCCCGATCGTATCAACACCGTGCCGGCCGTTGCCGACCTTCGATCTCAGCTCAACCGGCTGGCGGCAGCGTTCGAGCAAGGCCTGAACGAACTGGACGCCGACGCCGTCGACATCATGGAGACGGTCCAGGACGCCTGCGCAAGCCTCGCGACAACCATCAAGGACGCCCAACAATACCTCTCGGATGCGGCAGGGGATCTTGCCGACCATGTCAAAAACGAAATCGCCAAACAGCTCAAGCAACTCGATGACCGCCTTGCTCCGCTCCTGTCTGACGCCGGTGCGCTCATGGCTGCGGCCCAGAGGTTGGAAGCAGACTTTCGCAAAATCGCCAATGATTTGACGCGATCCCACGAAATGGCCGAAGCGTACGGCGAGCGTGTGCTCGATGCTGCTGGCAACATCACCAAGGGCGGCATTATGGCTGCCCCAAGCAACGTCCTTAAGCTGGCCGCCGCGGCCGCTTCGGTGCCCGACTTGCCGGGTCTCGACTTTGCCCGCGAGCGTCTCGGTTATTACTACGACGCCGTCAACGACCTGATCGACACAACTCCGGCCGAAGCCTGGTTTTCAAGGATCGGCGACCAGTTCAAAGCGATCGGCCTGAACTTTCCTTTCGAGCAGATCGGCAACGGCCTTCGCGCTCCGGACCTTTCTGAGTATGGCGTCGGCCGCATCTGCGATTCTTTCGGTGCCTTGAAGCTTCGAGACCTCTGGCGTTATTCCGGAATGCCGCCGGGTGCCCGGGACGCGATCAAGGTCACCAACGATTTTGACAAAAAGGCGATGCGTGCCTGGGTGCGGATCGACATCAACCTGCCTCTTCCCGGTCGCAGGTCGCTTTTCGCAGTTGGTCCCTTCAAACTGGACTTTGTCGACAGCCGTTTTGTCGGCCAGGTGATGATCGAGGCGTCGAAGGACAGCGACACAGTCAAGCAGACCGGCAGCGCGACCTTACACACTAACATCGATGCGGTCGTATCCGGGCAATCGATGGTCCGGCTTGACAAAGTGGCAGTGAACTACTCCCAGGACGACGGGCTAAAGGTCGACTTCGACCCGAAGAACATCAAGCTCAACGAAATATTCCGTTTCATTCAAGACACCTTGGGATCGATTTTCCCTGATGAGGTCGGCGGCCTCAATCTGATCAAACAGAACGGAATTCCGATCGGCATCGAGCATGAGTTCGCAATGCCGCCGATCGATCTGATGTACGGTACGAGCGGCGTAACGAATATCCAGATCAACAACAAGTTTCAGCTGATCGCCTATCCCGAGTTCATGATTGCCGATCGGTTTTCGTTGTCGCGGCCGGACCTGCCGTTCATTTTTTCAATCTTCATTCTGGGAGGAACCGGCTACATCTGGGTCGAAACCCAGTACCGGCCATTTTCGAAAGGCGGAGGAGAACTCCTTGTCGTCGTCGAGGCGGCCGCCGGAGCATCCGCCTCGCTTGGTTTCGCCTTCGCAGGCATAGTCGGATCGGTTTCGATCTCGCTGAGCGCGGCGCTGACCTACCGCAAGCTGATCGGATCATCGGGAGGCGGTCTCGGCGTCTCGCTGGTCCTTGTTATCCTCGGCAACGTCAACATCTTCAACATAGCCAACGCCTATATCGGCCTGATGCTGCGGCTGTCCTATCGGGATTCCGGCCAAATCGATGCCTACGGGGCGCTGACCGTCACCATCCGCATCTCCAGGTTCTTCAAGATTACCGCACGTGCCAACGTTCGCTACGTCATGCGTGACGGCCAGAGCAGCACCAAGACCGTCACCAACGTTCAATCCAGCGCCGACGAAGACCTCAAAAAGGCAAAGAAGCTGATCGCAGCCACAGCCTAGATTCCAGGAGAGGCCAATGCCCATCACCATTGTCACCCAAGTCGAAATCGAGCCGGAGTGGTTCGATGAGAGCAAGGACTACGTCACGTTCTCGGTCAGACTGGCCTATGACTTCACATATGGCGCCAACGATTTCGATGAAGTGCGAAAGGACGACGAGGCAGGCGCGCTCTTGACGCAGCTTTTGAAGCTCTCGGATCGCACCTCTTACTGCCCATATCGTGTCTATAACGACGCGGACTTTCTAGCCCGCGGCGGCCTGAGAATCGTGAATCAGGGCCAGGACGTTTGGCTTCGGCCAGATCGGTCCCAGGAGATCATCACTGCCCGCAGCGGGCGAACTTCAGACGGTTATCGCGCATGGCTGGACCGAAGATCGCCGCAGGCCTGTCGCGAGCTCGAAGGCTTCGGCCAGTCTCTGCCAGCCGGGGACGAAGTGATGACGACCGCGGACCACCCCCACGTCGTGCATCTGCAGCAAGGCGCCGCTGCCGCCGCGGCGCATGCGCCTCATGAGAGTGGGATCGTCGCCCTGTTGCGCTTCCACAAGCGGGCTTTTTTCTCCGGGCCATATGATTCCCAGATCATCCTCAGAAACATTATTGCCAAACTCAAGGCTCTTTTCGTGCGCCTAGGCAAATACAGCCCAATTCTTGACCAGGGTATCGAATATCTCGGCCGCTGCTGGTTCAATCACCTCAATGACAACAGGCTCGATCTTTGGCGTTGCGACCTGGGTGATGCGTTAAGGGGGTGTGATGAGTTCCGGGTGCTTGACAGACTTCAGCTCAAGCCTGACGAGTTGGAAAAGCTTTCGTGCGAAATACTTCGCGCGGCGCTGATTGAAGCTACCGTCATCCTCCCGTTTGCTCGCGACAAGGACGCGAACGATGACCGTGGGCCTGAGGAGGTGTACGAAGCTGCCATAGACGTTGGCGCCGGCGGCATTTCGATTGAGACATTCCCCCGGCGTCGCAATTCTCTGTTCTTCGAAACCGATCTGATAACGCCGATTGGTGCGCGAAGCGTTTATGCGGCGCGCACGCATACCCCTCGGGCGATGACCGTCGACGAGACAAGCCTCCTGGACGTAACAACCGGCTATTTCCGCGCGCCGAACGGCGACCCGGCGGTTCTGGCCCGCAACAAGCGGCTGGTTGAACGGCAAGCCGCCTCGCAGCTATGGGCGATGCCGGCCATCCTCACGCTTGATCTCCTGGAGTTGCCGACAGCAGAGCGATTTCCCATCAATGTCATGCTGCGCCGATTGGCATGGCAATTCGCCAGCGCAATCAACGCATCGCTCGATACCGTGCAACTCGCTCTGTTTGGAACCTGGCGACCAAACCAGCCTGTCGTCGACGGATCCAACAATCGGGCAGGCCCCCTTCTGGGGGAACTGGTCGTGCGGCTGGAGAGCGCGATCGAGGACCTGCCGACCTCGGAGTTCCTCGACCCAACATTGTTGATAAGGGAACTTCGGAATGTTCTCTATCCGTCTCTGTCTTTTGGCAGCGCTCTTGGTGAATATGCAACGCTTGTTGCCGAGTTGACTGGCTGGAACAAGAAATTTGCCGCAGGTTCAGCCGCATTCGACGAGACCGGGATCTTGGCCGATTTCGTCCAGCTTGCAGAATTCGATTCGAATTTCGAAACCCACAAGCTCGCGTTCGCCCGAAAGCATCTTGGTCTTTCCGCCGACGCCGACACGACGCAGTTCAATGACCTTGACACGGGCTTGCTTGCACCGCTTCGGGATGCCGCGATGGTGGAAATTGGCGAGCTTACCGACCAGCTCCAGTCGGAAAACGGCATCGAGCGACTGTTATGGTCGCTGATCCTGCGCGTTGCCGGGAAGCCGGATCCGGCCTCCGAGACGGAGAAGGTTCGCGGCGCCGCCGAGTTAATCGCCGCCAGGCTCTGGGCCGTTCCGGCGCCGGAGCAGGTCGAAAAAATTGCTGAAGCCGTCGCGGGTTTCAAGGCGGTGCTCGACCAGTCTTTCAACGGGGCTGAGGCGACACGGCAGGCGGCGAGCGCGGTATATGCAGTCAACCTCATGACATTGCCCTTCAGCATCTTCTCGGAGACGTCGCCGGAAGGAGCGCTGATCAGGCGCCTGGAGAGTTCGTTGTTCTTCAGTCGACGGCTGATGTCGATTTCGGCCCAGGGTTCCCTCGATGCCGTGATTTCCGCCCTTCGTCCGAGCAAGGCCGATCCCTTGTCGTCAGCAGGCGACGAACGCAAGAACATCATCTCTGCCCTCGACGCTGCGCTCGTGGAAATAGCTGGGACATTCCAGTCGGACATGACGGGCCACCGCTTCGTGCCAGACTCGGCTCCCATACCTCTACCGATCACGATCGCCGTCGACCAGGATACCAGCGACCTCGATGATTTCGCCAACCGCTTCAACGGTGTCGGCGTGGTCCTGTGCCGCAGCCACTGGGAAGGGGGCCACGAGAAAGAGGATAGCTGGGCCTATGCCGGCCTTGCCGAACTCAAGGTGGCAGGCGGGGCTCTCGAGTCCGATTGGCCGACGATCCTGCCGCAACGAACGGCCGAGGTCGACGGTATGCGTCTGCTTCACGTCGAATATGAGGGCCTGCCCTTCGCCTATTCCGGGTTCGATGCGTTAGCGCGGCCGATCGACCCCATCGGAGACTCCTTGGAGCCGTTCGTGGTCGCCGATGTTCCGGAGCCACAAATCCGAAACATGGAACCTTGGAAATACTTTGCCAGGCTTCCTAGTCTCGCATATGGCTCGCGTTTCACAGTCGTGGGGCATGTCATCACAAAAGGCGGCGTACTGCCCTATGACCTGCGAGAAAAGCAGGAACGCCCTTGGCGCCCTGCCGACACGCCGTTCTTGACCCATGAACCCGACAAAAAATATAAGCAGACGTTCGACTACTTCAGGCGCACTGCTGTCGGCCAAACAAGCATCGTTGAGGCCGTTCGCGGCCGTGAGCGGATCGGTGCGGCGATCGATGATGTTCATCCATTGATCCGTGACTACCCTCGCGTGGGGACAGCCGTTCTCTCAGGGCCGAAGAATGCGACGTCAACGTTCATTGACGTCTTTCGCGATTCCGGGGGGCGGGGCATCGTCCAACTGCCTTTCGATGCCAGCGAAGACGCAATGATTGAACTGGCGGACCTCGCCTGGTGGGGTGACACGGGGGACTTTGAAATTGCAGTGATGAGCGAGGCGAGTGCAGGCCTCACCGTCGATCCGGTTTCAATTGTCTTCAAGCACAGGGTCGCGGGCAGTTTCGCTGAAGCGCAACTGCGTTTTGACATTATCCGATTTGAAACCGCTCCAGGTAAATGGAGCTATCGATTTGCGCCTCAGTTCAATGGGCGAGCCGCGACGGCAGTCGAGATACCGTCCGAAAAAATCGATGCTAGCAAGCGCATCTGGCTGCGGCTCCATGCGACTTCCGACGGGAAGAGTGCGATAACCCTTGCCGATCCGGCACGCAGTTCCGGCAGAGGGATCAATTCAAGGGCGGATGGTGATGCCTTGCTCATGGTTGCTGATAGTGATCAGGGCGTGTGGAAGCGAGACATCAGCGATCCGCTCCGCGCAAAGGTCACCATGCCTCGCGTGGGTTTTCTGGATTTCATGCGCTGGCTCAACAATCCAGCCCTGCGTTCAGCATCTGGAATTTCGGATGCGTTGCGCGAACAACTGCTGGCGATCTACACTGCCCGCCACCGCGACGAGCGCCTTGGCAAGGCACTCGAACGGATGCCCGATCCGGCAGTTTCGAAATTGAGGATCGAGTTCACGCCGCTCGACGGCCTTGCGGCGACGCTCCCTCAACTCGCTGCGGACAAGCGGCCGGCTGCGGACGATGTGGACGTGCCCTCGCTTGGGGACATAAGCTCGACCCATAGGGCGGCGATCAGCAAACTGCAGGGCAAGCTGCATGACGAGGTCGCTGACAGCTATGCGAAGTTTCTCGAAAGCCTGTTGGTGAACTATGAGTTCGACCTTGAGGTGCGCAGCGAGGGCACCCAGTTTAGCGTTCGGCGGAATTCCACGGCCGTCGAGGTGACGATACCCCATGGGATGTCCGGGCGTTTGACCATCAGGCCAATGGTCGCCGAGCAACTGATCGACGACCCGAGTTCCGCAGGCCTGGCTCCGTTTGATGCGCGCATCGTACAGCTCGCCGTGGGAAAGCGCGACGGGCATTATCTGTTCGAAGGCGCTGCAATCAAGGTCGAGGCGGTTTTGGGCGAGTTTGTTCACGCCCAACCGACCGAGCCGTGGCAGAACCTCCCGGCTGCGTGGCGGCAACTCGCCGCGGAGGTGGTACAGACGCGACCCATCGGCAGTTCAAGAAAATACGATCTGGTCGCAAGCGCCGCCGAAATCGGCACGGCCGCCGAAGGGTGGAAGTGGCGGCAAGTCGGGTCTGCCGAGTTGCGCACACAACGCTGGAACTTTTCTGGGCGCCCGGTCTACAATTGGATTGATCCGCGTAAGAGTGCTGGAAAGAGGGGGTCAGGAGGCTCCATCCGGCGTATCAGGTTCGCCGATGACGCGGATCGCCTGCACGGGTTCGAGGCCGAAGCCTTTTTCGATCGCGACGATGAAGATGCTGAGCGGCGGTCCATGGTCGTGTCGCCGCTTCCAGCCGACGCCGTGTTGCAGACATTCGAATGGGAGAAGCCCTCCGCGACCATGTTCCGCCACCGCCTTATCCTCCGCTCCCGATACGCCGGCGCGATGAATCCGTGGGCTCACCGCGCAGTGAATTGCTGGATCAGTGCCGACGAGGAGGCGAGGAACGGAGCGGACGACACACCGGAATCCTGGATCCGCGCCGTGGTGCTCGGGGATCGAGATCATATCGGGCTTTCTCGGCCGCCGTTGCGAGCTCTTATACCGCTCACGCAGCCTGTCGATCAGGTGACGGGCGCCCACGGAAAGGCACCGCCGCCGATTCTTGCGATCATGGAGGAACGACCCTTCAACTACGGCGGCCTCGCCGATCGCGTAAGCTTCGAGGTCTCAACTGGGGTCGGGTATGGTTTTCCGACGACGCAATCGAAGGACAAACGCCGTCCTGCGCCGGAAGAAAAGGTAGAACCGAGAGACATCCGGCGAGAGATCGGCCCCGATGGCCGACTGGATTATTATCCGCTCGATGAAGGAGATGCTCGCGGGATGATCCTCGTGGCCGAGGGACCGGTTGGTCTCACTTTCGATCAGGCATCTGCCCCGAAGCCGGCTTTCCCGAATTCTGCAGTTGTGCTCCACCCCTTCAATATGCTCCGCGCCGACGGAACGATGCCCGGTGGCCTGGAAGAACATTTTCTGGCCCTTGCGACGCGGCGATATCTCGATCATCGCTGGCTTGCGTCTGAAGAAGAACGGACCGAGCCCCATTCGGCAGGAGCCGCGTGGTGGATCGAGCTACCGACAGTCGAAGCAATTGAGCTCATTCATTCTCAACGCGATCCTAAAAGCTCCTATCCGCCGCGCAATGTTTTGAGAATTGCGGGTGACGGCAGGAAGTGGTCCGTCGCTGCATACCGCAAGGCTATCGATCCAACCGTGGCCCTAGATAAAGATCCGCTCCTCTTGAGCGGCGCGCTGAAGGTGCATGCCGCGAAACTTGCCATTTTACATCTGCCGCTGGAACCTGGCCGGTTTTCGCTCTCGGTTTTTGCCGTTCCGGACGGATATGCCGATGTTTCCAGGGGGCTAAACAATCTTCCCGCAATGCTGGCCAGCATCGATTGGTCGCCAGGTCTGGGCGTGCCCACCGGAGATCTCAAGCTCATACTTCCAAAAGGCAGCGGCGAGGCCGCATGGTACAGGGTTGGAGCGAGTCCATCCACAGCACGCACCTGGACGCGGACCGGTCGCGACTTCACCGTGATCGCTGCGCGCACGGCCTCCGGTGAGATGACCGCCTTTGCTGCGGATCAGATCGCAGTCGATTTCACCGATGACGGCACGCCGCTCAGATTTGTGGAGCGGGGTTCCGCCTCGCCTATTTGGTTGCGACCGGTCAAGAGTGCCGAGTCGGAAGCACCTCTCAACGTGCATCGGCATCTAACGGCACTCTTCACCAAAATTCTTGAAGGGCCCGGACGCACCATCGAGCGTTATGCCGGGGCTAGGACGATTTTGGGCAACACAATCGATTTGCCGCCTTTGGCGAAAGGAGGTGCCGATCTTCGAGTGCGTATCGTCGAAATCGAAACGCCCGCCGCGATAGTCTACTGCGCGCCGGTGACCGCTGCAGAGGTCTACCAACTGAGACAGCTCGCGACCGGCTATTTCGATCGAGAAGCGATAGGCAAAGGTGGCGATCTCTCCGATCTGAGCTTCTTCGTCCGCTTTGCCGCGACCGCCTCGCAACGGGAGAAGATTACGACTGCCGAAATCTCGTTGGCACTGCCCGGTTCCGAAGAAGAAGCCAGCGGCAAACACGATCTGCGCGATCTGACGCCTGACAAATCCGGCCCGATCAACTGCAGCAAAATCAGATCCAACGTACCGATCCGCGGATTGCTAATAGCGCTGCGGACCGATGGCAGGAAACTGAGCTGGCATTACCGGACATTGCACGACGACGGGACCTTGTCCAAGGAGTTCGATCTGCCTGATCCCACATCGGTAACGGCGCAAAATGCAAAGCGCAGCCCAGGTCTCCTTCTCGCCGTCGAAGTTCAAGGCGTCGGTGGCGAGATATGGGCGGACGTTTCGATGCTGAGCGGCAGTCACCTCGAGTTTGATTTCGATTGGCTTTTCAGTTCGGATCAGACTGATGCCTCGGTCGCTCTCCGACCAGAATCGATGACGATGGCCCCGGAAGCAGAGGCACGCATTATTGCCGTATCGCCCCCGGTTCCGCTCCGCAGTGATGGAGCTCGAGGGCATCGGTCGGACGGCGATCGGATAAGGCGTGAAAAGGCTCTGGAGACAGCAGAGGAGCTCTAAAATGGAGGATACGAATGCCAACTCGCGCTAAAACCGCAACATGCGAGGCGGACTTGCGGAAGGTTCAATCACCTGCCGTCGCCTTCGAGACGTTTAGTCAAAAAAACTAGGTATCCGAATCGTGAGATCGGACAAAACGGAGAGGAAGCAAATGCCAGAGAGACAGAAGAAGTCAGTATCTCGCAAAGCGATTCTAACGCTGGAGAACCAATCTAGCGATGCCAGGCCCGACGGGTTGGCAATCGTAACGCAAGCCTTGCAGGCGCTAGAGGTTCTCTCTCGTCTTGAGTTGGCGGGAGGAGCTCCAGCAAACAGCGTGGCGTTACGGCGCAAGCTTGAGGGCGTATGCCACGCATTTGTCGACGGGCGCATCGGGATCTTTGCTAAGACCCCAAGCGGGGCGAATTGGGTTAACCAGTTTCCTGGAAGCACCTCGACTTCCGATTTGGATGCCGCATTCCGGACGGGGGTGAATTCTTTTATAGCGGCGATGCGCTCTGCCGGGGCCACGGTCTCAATAGGTACCACGCTTCGACCAGTAGAGCGCGCATATCTGATGCACTATTCATGGCGCATTGCGAAGAAAGAGATCGACCCGGCGAACGTTCCAGCTCTTGCGGGCGTCGATATCGAGTGGGTGCATGGCACCCTTGCTGCGTCGCGACAGGCCGCTCAAGACATGGTGGACGGCTATCAGATCGTCGCTAAGCCCGCGTATCCAACCAAGCATTCTGACGGTACGGCGATCGACATGACGATCAGTTGGACCGGAACCCTGGCGATTGTTGACAACAATGGCACTTCGACTTCCATAACGACTACGCCACGCACTGGCATGAACACCGACTTGGCCGTCGTCGGCGCCACTTACGCCGTCATCAAAGCAACCTTCTCCGGTGATCCGCCGCACTGGTCTGACGATGGACACTAACGAATACTGTCGGTCTCCATGTTTTTGCTCATGTATTTCACGCGAAAATCTCGGTAACCATCGGAGAAATGCGGTATCAGGCTGCGGACTTCGTTCTCTTCTTATCTAACATTGCGCGCACGAACTTATCCGATTTCGATACTCCGACTCGCTTTTCGGACATGTAGTACCAACGATCGCAATGCTTCGAGCTGACGTCCTGTAGGGCGTGATTTTTTGTGATTCAACACTGAAGTTTGCCCCCTTTCGGCGCCGAAGACTGATCCTGGCTGTGCGCCCCACCACTCGGGGTTTGTGTAGAATATTTTTAGTCACACCGGGGGTCGGCGTCGGACGCCTATGGTAGGGTCAAGCGCCGTGCCGGAACACATACAGTGTGGGAACGGATGGGTAGGCGTGACATGGCGACCGATAACTATAAAGCTGTAAGCAAATTCAAGCTGGCTAACCTTATGCCCGGTGACATCCTGTTTAGCACCGATCCAGAGGGACGCGAATCAAAAGCCATCCGGACTGCCACCGGTAGCCCGTTCAGTCACGCCGCGATTTACAGAGGTGAATTGAACTTCCTGGAAGCGGCCGACTACGGGGTGATCAATTTCAATTACTTCCGGTTCGGCATAACATCGAAATCGAACGTAGCCGTCTATCGATTGAGACCCACGGAAGAAGCGGAAGCCTTAGCTGCCAAGGCATCAACGGCTGTTGAGAAATACCGTCAGCTCGACTACTGGACGCCGGGCGCGGTGATGTCAGCGTTCAAGATGCTACGCAGACTGGGAGCGCGGACCGGATTATGGCTGCCAGCTAGAGAGAAGGGCTTTTTTTGCTCTTATCTGGTCTCACAGTCTTATGACGACGTGGGGCTCGAATTATGCCCGGGCCTTAGGCCACATGAGATTCATCCGGGCGACCTTCTCAAATCCCCCTATCTGGAAGATGTGTCCCACAAGACAATCGTTGATCTTCCGTCTTGGGACACGCGCGTCGATGTCCTCGACGGCCATAGTCGCGACTCCCCATTCCAACGCTACACGGCTGCCCGAAGACATATTCTGACGGATATCCAGAAGCTGATGGCGGACTTTGGCCTGGCGAAGCCGGCGACGCTGGACGACGTTCTGCAAATTATCATGTTGGACGAAGATGCTGAGCGGCAGATGTCTGTCGACGGTAAGGTCAGCAAGCAGCTCGAGAAGAGTGGCTTCGCGGCACTAACATTAGCGTACACGTCTAACATTGAGGGTGACGAAGCTGGGACGATAAACGGGGTCGCCTATTCGGAACTGCGACTTGACGTTCTTAAGGCAACAATCGCGAACTACGAATTCCTCAAGCAAAAATGGGAAATACGCCTGGGTGACGTGGAAGGGGAACGCGCGGCGGGAACGGCGCTGCGAGAAAACATCCCGCTCGAAATCCTCGGCGTGTGGGATAGGCATCTGGAAAACTTAGGAACAGCGCTCGAAAATGCTCTTTGTTTGTTGGAGGTGACGGTCAAGCATCTCAATGCAGAACTAAGTAAACGCGAAGCGTGATCTATCCACGTAGATGCGCCGGTCAGCCAACGAAGCAGCCATGTCACCGACTGCACGAACAATGATTGCTTTGACAGTCTGCGGTGTCGCCAGCTGCAAGTCGGCTGACGGCCCAAGTCAGTCATGGACCGACAGAGAGCGATTAACACGTTAGCAGTCAGCGTGCCCGGGAAACAGGCCGGTTGAATGATCCACGACCGTCTAGTCGATAGGAAATTATTCCGCCGCGAGGAGCCGTCACGTCCCGTATTCGCGTAAATTCTTTAATAAGGCCGGAGTATCTGCATTCTTGCGTCAAGCTGCGGTCTTCAGCCAATTCCGAGCCAGCATCGCTCGCACGAACTTATCCCACTTCGCCATGCCTGCGCGCTTCTCTGGCATATAATTCCAGCGGTCGTAATTCTTCGAACTGACATCCTGGAGGGCATGATTCTGAAGCCGATCACGGATCTCCTTCGGGACGCCCGCCTTGCCGGCGAGCGTCTTGAACGTCCGACGCAGATCGCGATTTGTAGCATGCGGGATGACGCCGCGATCACGCTGGCGCCAGACAAAGCTGTAAAGCGTTGCATGGCTGACTGGGATGGAGGGATCCTTCGCCGAGGGAAAGTACCAGCCGTGCTCGTTCGGCTTGATCGACTCGATCAGCTCGGCCGCAAGCGATGGAACTGGGACGGCGTGTGGCTGAAGGTTCTTGGTCTTCGACCAGTCAATGATCCGCTCTTTCGCATCCCACTGGTCGACATGCAGGCGAGCGATTTCCTCGACGCGTTGGCCGGTCAGCATGATGAGCTGCACAGCGCGGGGGTAGGGGGGGATGAACAGGGGTGTCCGGGCATTCAAGCCAGCGATAGAGCCGTACGAACTCGTCTTCGCTAAGCCAGCGAGTTCCCTGGACCTTGGGTTCCGTTGGAATACCCGAAGCAGGATTGTAAGGAATGCGGAAGCGGCGAGGGGAGGTGTTGCGATAGTCGTTGTCGACTTCATTCCCCAGCTGTAGGCCGCATGAATGTAGCCTCGAACCTGGTCCGCCTTCGATCGAGCGCCGCGCTCGTAGATCGGCCGGATCAGTTCTACAAGTTCCTCAGCCTCAATATCGCGAGCAAGCCGATTGCGTCCAAGCGTGTCGGCGATTCTGTTGAGGCCCTTTTCCGTTTCCTTCCAGGACGGCTTCCCGATTGCGAGGTTTTTGATTGCTCGACCCCGGTGCGACGGTGCAAGCGTGGCAGGACGCTGGCGCAGATATCGCGTCGTTACGCGATCAATTTCGCTATTCGCACCCATTCCGCAGTGGGCGACTCCGCCTTAACGCACGTTGGGATTGCAATGGCTAGAAGATCGGTTTTGAGTATTGTTGGGACTAAAAGATTCGGGCGCATCATGAGCAAGATCGATAGTGTTTTCGAGGCTGAATGGCCAATCAATCCGGAAGGCCCATGGCCTTACAGGATTTTGTCGGAAGCTTTTCTGAAAAGAGCTTTCTTTTCGGCGCTCCCGCTAAAGACCGATACTTCGGCGGTCGTCGTGCGGAAAGCCTTAAAGGTTTTCTTGAAGCGCGTCTTACCAAACTATCGTAAGCTCACCGTTGCGAATGATACCCTTGAGGGATCTGATCAAGACCAACTGCTTGTGCGTGCCGTATGCGACCATCCACGCGCAAGGTCCCGTATCTTCGAACTTGAACTGCAAAAGCAGCGTGAGACCCCGCGTTTTGGCCGAATGCAGCCCAATGTTGCGCGGACGCGTATAAATCAGGATATGGCTAGCCTGCTGTGGGGCGCGCTCTTGGCGGATGCCGAGAATGTCGCCGTCCGGGACTGGATATTCAATCTATGCGACGTCGCGACTGGTTCAGGGGAACGATACTTCCTGACGGCGGCCCGTCTTCGGGGTGCCGGACCGTCTGATCAGTGGCCCTGCAATGCGCGCGGCGAGCTGTTTGCCCAGATCGTCGTGTTGATGGCAGCCAAGCTCTCTGTGGACGATGCGTTGGCCCTTTTTAACGAGGCCGCCGCTCACGGTAGCGAATATTTCCGGCATCTTGAAACGTCGGCCACGATCGAGTCCCTCCCTGTCGCTCGACATGAGTTTGCGCCTCCACACCTTGACGATGCAGTTGCACCTCCGTCGGTTCCCGCAACGCTTTCGATTGGCGAGAGATCCCAGGCGCTGCTGGACAAGCTCGACCAATCGGAAGCTGATTTCAAACTGGCTGAGCTGGAACTAGCATCCTGCGCGATAGGGGATATTTCAAAGCTATCCGAGCTCAATGATCGCGACTACGAGGAAGCAATCAGGTTCGTGACCCAGGTCAGGGCAGCTCGCGCGGCCGTCAAGGCACTAACGGAGGAGTGCTCGCGGGAGACGGAGCGGCTGCTTGCCGAAAGTGCCAAGCAGGTCGGCCTGGTGGCGTCGGGGATCGTGCTGCCCGCTGGGTCCATTAGCGAGCGTCTCAGGCAGGCGGACCGTGTCCGATCACTCGTGGAGGCAAACGCGGTCATCGGCCCGGCGGTCCTCGATGCATGGCGTGAGGATCTCGGTAGCCAGGCCGCGACAATCGACGACGTTGGACAACTGGCCGTTTTGGCCGCTCACCATTTGAGAAAGCAGGAATTTCGTGCACGGTTTGGACATGAGGTCAGGGAATATTGTCGCAGGCAACCTTCGGGGTCGCTTATTCAGGGCTGGCTGCAAGAACTGAGCACGGAGGAGATAGCAGCCCTCGGCGCAGCTTTCCCTGCGGATAGCATGCTTCCGTTGAGGTCCATTCTGCTGAGATTGATGAGCGAGAAGAATGGTGACGAAGCCGCCTACGAGATTCGGCTGCTCGCCGGTAAGGAAACGACGGTTCGCCGCGATCTCCTTCGCTTTCTTGACTCCGCAACTTCGGCATTCGACGGCGAGCCGATTGTGCGGAGGGTGATGGCCCTGGAGAAATTCCGGGACGCGGTCTTCTTTGGACCCCTAGCACAGGTGTCCGACCCCGCATCGGGCCTTAGCGACGTGAACGTGGTCGGACGGACGGTACATGAGCTATCCCTTTTGCTCAGTGAACACCTCGACATCGTGAGCAGCGTGGACGACCTGCGGGGTGTTCTCGCGGGGCCTGCTAGCACTCAGGACACCTTCGGTGCCCTGAAGCAATTCACTAATACGCCGATCATGATGACTGGGATCTATAGAAAGCTTCGCGAGACGGCGCGTGACGTTCTCTTTGCGCCGCTATGCTTGCCATTGAGGCCTAATCTAACAGTGATGGCGAGCACACTCGCCGACGTGAAATCGGGAAAAGCGGTTGAGGAGATCATCGCCACGGTATCCCGAACCGTGGGAGGGAGGGTTGAGGGGCGTCATCGTAGTCAGCTTGAGCGTTACATGTCGCAAGGCGCTGTCTTTCTAGAGCGTTTGACGAGCGAGGGTGGCGGGGGCGGGAAACTCGGCTCGCGACACGTCGCATTTCGCCGAAAGCTGGAAAGGCTTTTGGCGCAGCTTCGCAGATCCGGCGCCGCTGGATCGATCGAGTGGTTCGAGGCGAACGTTCACTTGATGCTCACGGGAATGGAGTCGCCATCCGAGTATCTCACCCTCATCGGCGACGCCGAGCCATTTTTCACGAGGGAGTGGGGCGATTCTGATAGTCACTGGGCTCGCGTTTATCTCGAACTGGCGGAATTCCATGACGACCGACGCCTCACCGGCTTGGAGGTGACCTGCGCCCTATTATGGTGGCTTTCCCAAGATCGTTTGCCCACGAAGGATGAAATCGTCACCCAATTGATAGTGAACGGAAAGTATGCGAGCGCCCTTTCCACGATACAGGAGTTCGGCGATCAGGTCGACGTCCAGTCTCTTCTAGGTTTACTGAGCAAGGAAACAAGTGGCCAGAAGGGTGAGGCGTTGGAGCGCCTGCGGCTCCTTCGCGCTCTGGCCAAGGAGTTGGATTTCGCCGACGGCTCCATATTGGATCAAGTCCAGGAAGCCATCGAAAACCTTGACTTTGACGCGGCTCGCGAGCGCGGCGATCACGCGGAGCTGATGTTGTATGAGGCTCAATCGCTGGAGCGGCCAGCGTTGGAAAGCGAGTCGGACTCCAGCAGGCGCGGACAACTCACCAGGCTTCTTTTAAAAGCTGGCGTTACGGTCTTCGAGGACCGGTCTCCCATCTACGACCTCGAACTCCAATGGACCGAGGAACTCAAGCGGCGGACACCTAATCGAACTCATATACTATTAGCGGAGAGTACTTTCGCGAGCACATCGAATGTTATATCCGAAGTGGCCGCCGAACTAGCAGTATTTGAAGATCTGATAAAAGACCCGGATACTTGGTTGCCGTCAAGGACAGCCGATTTGTTTTCGGAAATGCTTGAGCCGTCCGCCTCCAAGCTCCGTACCTGGATCGAGTCGTCCCCGGCTTTTTCCCTCGCAGCCAAAAATGCGCTCCCAATTCTCATACGATGGTATCTTAAATTCTTCATCGAGATCGCTCGGACGCTGAACGCCAATGGAGACGAGGAACCGGATGGCGTTTTGGAGCGCGTCTACGAGATCTCGGACATCATTGGGTCCTCGGGTGAGCCGATCAACTGCATAGCGCGTCTAACCGAGATCGGAGAAGTATTCGCAAATGAGTCCGCGGAAAGTTCGCCCGCCCTCGATGGCGACCTGATCGACGTGGATGAGCCGGAAGAAGCATTCCCGGCCAAGGGCACTTCCGAGGAGGTCGGTTCCGACAGGACGTTGGCCTCGACCTGGATGTCCAAGGTCGGAGAGGCGATGATCGGTCAGGAATGGGAAACAATCCTTGAACTGACGGCCGCCAGTCCGACGGTTGAGCATTCGCATTACTTCGCCGAGCTGGCTAGGTTGATCATCGCCGCTGATGAAGGCTCGACCCCGCAGATTTCGAGTGAAGTAGCGGAAGTAAGTTCATTGTTGTCATCGGACGAGTTGCGTTTCATTCCTCGGGCCATTCGCGCCGAGATCGCTTACCGGATCGTCTGTGTTGCCCTGGAACTTCGGCGCAAACCCGACGGCGGCCCGTGGGCGGATGTCTTGGTGAACCGCCCCGACGCAGTCAAGAATATCTCGCAACTTTCCGGCAACGGTCGACGAGCGGTGGAAAACTTGCTCAAAGGCAGCCTTGGTATGGAGCTGGCCGAGAAACTTTGGGATGCCGCGACGAATACAGGTGAACCCCAAGCTATTCGCACGCCACTGCTGTTTTTCCTTTACGAGCGCTCCTCTGAGCTGGTGCTCAAGCTGGCGCAGAAGCATGAACCGCCTTTGCGCGACAAGCTGGAGCAACTTTTCGAGATCAGGTCGGTAGCGGTAACCCGTGGTGACCTCGTCCCCGTGGCTCAGTCGCTCGCGGCGCAGACCGCCCAACAGGCGAAGGCCGGGCCGTTCCGCAATTTCATTCGAGGTCTGCCATCCGCGCACACGGTGGAACAGCCCAAGTTGATCGCCACGACCGATGAGCAGCTTTCGTTCCGACTCGAGAACGGGCGCCCAACGCGCGTTGAGTTGCCTATAACCATAGAGCCTCGTGGCTTGGTGCCGGAGGTGCTGAGCGTAACGCTTTTCCAGGAGGATGATGTCACCTTCGCCGATGGCAGCAGACGAATGGATCTCACGAAGCAGCCTGTGTATTTTGCTGCGGATTATTTAGTACCGATGAAGCTAGGTGCTAGCTGGACGAAAGCTGGCTCGGTGCCAGTCCGGGAGTTGCTCCGCATGCGCGTTGGAGCCAAGACCCTCACCGGCGACGTCATACACACGGACATCGCATGCCAAGTATCCCAGCAGGAACGCGGACGGGGAGGCGGCCATTCGCTCGACAACTCGTCGCTCTGGGAGATCTATCCAGGGGTTGGAAGTCAGCCCGCGAAGGACGAGGAGTTCATAGGCCGCCTAACGGAGATCGAGCAGCTTCGGACCGTCCTTGTTTCGAGTAAAAAACCTAGTCCAGTTCTGCTCACGGGCATGCGGCGCGTGGGCAAAACCTCGCTTCTTCAAGAATTCCACAAGTCGTATAAGCAACCGAATGGCCCCAATGCTGTCACTGTTTACCTTTCGATCGCTGAAAAACGATCGGCTTTTATGGACAAGAACAAGGACGTGTCGAGTACTATGTTCTCGGCGATAGTGAACGTTCTCGCGAAGCGAGTTTCGCTTGGCGATAAAAATCACGACGTCGTCGCCAAGCTTCAATCGAAGTTGTGTTGCGACTGGCACGCGGTTCGGGCGAAGCTGCAAGAGTGCTACGACAAGGATAGCTTCGCGGAATCACTCGTTTATCTGAGTGAGAAGCTTCTCGAGTGGTTGGGAGGAGCAAGCAAGCGCATCATTTACCTAGTTGACGAAGCCGAAACTCTTGTCGTTCCCTATCAAGCAGGAGGCACGAAGCGCACGGAGCTCGAGCAATTCCTGCAAAGCCTGCGGGAGGTATCACAGGCATCCGAGAACATCGGGATAGTTTTGTCCGGAAGCAATCACATCGATGTTTTCGCGAGGGAATACAAGAACGCATTCTTTGGAAGCTGCTTCTCCATCAACCTCCAAGGCTTGGAGGATTTTGGCGATTGCTCCCACATCATCGCGCCCCAAAGAGTTAAGCCCTTCGTGCAGTTTGATCAGGCCGCGATAGAGTACGCCGCGCAGATCTCCGCTGGGATGCCGCTGTTCATGTGGCAGCTGGGGGCGGCGACCGCGGCACTCGTACGTAGCGGACGGGCAACCAAAACGGACGTGCGACGCGCTGTTCAAGCGCTCGTTCTCGATGATGGCGTGACCTTACCGTTCAAGGCCTACGAGATACTGGAACCTTTGGAGCATATGCTGGGGCTTCGGCCTGAGCCTGAGCCAGACCTCCTGTGGATGCTTCTCTACCGGGTAGCGAATTCGACTTCATTGATGGCGCCCGAGGCCAACGTTGGCTTCATCCTCGATCAAACGTTGCTTGGCGTGAGGGATAAGGACGTATGGCGCCAGCATCTGGTGGATCTGGCAGAGATCGGCATCCTGGAAATCCCGAGACCCGGCGAGTATCGCTTCAAAATTCCGATCTTCGCGGAAGGTTTTCGTGCTCCGAAGCAATGGGGTGAATTTACCCTGCGTCATCAGAGAGCAACGATATGAGATCGAATTGCGATTGGTTCATCGAGCGGGCGACGTCCACCTGGAAAGCGTCCCCCGGTAGGTCTTTCCTGGTTTTATCTCCTCATGGGATCTCCGAGCCAAGGTTGGCTGACCTACTCAAGCAGGCCATGGAAATGTCATTCGTTGTTCCGGGAAAATTCTCCAATACGCGGCCGGTGGTTCTTCGAATTTCCCCGGACACAACCTCATCAAGCAGGCATTTCGTGAAACGCATCGGCCTCCTCTTGGGAAGGGCATGCGCCGTCACTTTGGATGCTGGAGGATTGGAGGATCCAAGCGACTACTTACTTGCGCTCGTGGAACTGGCCTTGGAGATGGGTGTCTATCCGATACTCATCATAGAGCGGTTTCATGCATTCGTGGATATCGTGGACGATCACCTGTTATCGACGCTATCGACTCTTCGATCATTGGAGCATGAGTTCCAGATAACCACGATTGCCATTTCACCCATTTCGTACGCGCAAATGCGAAAGCAAATGGCCCCGACATCCGCCTTCGTCAGCTCTTCATACGGGGATAACCACGACAGAGCGGTTCCAACGCCGCTCAGCAAGGACGATTTTGTGGCAGGTGCGACCTTACGCGGTCTTAAGGCAGGGGATGCGCACAAACTCCATCAATTGGGCGGTGGACCGGATCTCTTTTACGAACGTCTTATCGAGGCCAAACTGCGGGGTGGGGACGACGTGATCGGTGCGACGTTGGCGAGCTTAGGCGATCACGTAGCCACATTCATGAAGCGGTCGTTTTCCGAGATAATGGATGGACCGGGAGAGATACTTGCCCGGTTGGGACTGGGCGCACTCACGCTCGCCGACCAGAGCTTGCTACAATCAAATGCCCTGAGGGCATTCGTAGTCAAGGAAACCGACACGGGACCGGTGGCTTCCACGCCCATTTTGGCGCGTTGGGCTATCATGAATGGTCAGCCCGAATGGAGGGCGTACGAGCTTTCGATGGAGGCGCTGCACGCAAGGGAATATGATCGTGCCGCCGCATGCCTGTCTGGAATGCGTCACGGCCATCCACGTCTGAAATGCTTCGCAGATGTAGTCAACTTGCTCGCCACGCTTGGTAAGGGTGTTGATAACGGGATGCTGTCCGTTGAGTGGGGCCGCGTGGGAGGGAGTGCCACCCTGGTGGCGGCAAGCGAGTATGCACCTCGGAACGTCAGAGATTGGGCTCGTCAGCTCGAGACATACTCCAAGATGATCGCTGCGGCCTTTAGCAAGGGCGAGAGGGTGCAACTCGACAAATTGACGGTGCTAGCGGGCGATCCGTTACACGAGAAACTACTCATCTTCTTAGTATCGGCCTTTATTCAAAAGGCGAAACGTCTTGCGTCTCCAACTGCGAAAGTCAAAGCGTTGGCTACGGTCCCTGAGGCGATTATGCAGGCTATCGCCGCCGCGAGATGCGGCATCAGATATACCTCTGCTCCAGAGCTCGATCCGAGCTTGCCGTACGCGGATTTCTTCGCTGGCCCAGGAAAATTTAGGGTGCCCGAGGTTGGAACAAAGCTGGACTTGACAGCGCTCCTTGTCGTCGTTTCAGCCGCGATCCGGGGCAAAGGCCCCGACACAATATTGTCCGACCAGACAAAGGTTGCCAGGATCCAGTCAAAGCTCGTGCAACATGTGCGCAATCCCTATGCGCATACGGAGGCGGTATACGATGAGCAGGACGCTAAATATTTGATCGAAGTTTCGGACGATCTGATGACAGCATGGAAGGCCGGTGCTTCGGTCCCGACTACAGCGAACCCCTTATCGGAGGCGGCCCCGACTGCCAATGATCTAATCGGATTGCTTTACGGTGACTTAGCAATCGATGGCCAACCTGGCGACAGCTAGAGGTGACAGCGGGCTTATTCAACAGGCTGGTTGTATGGTCGACTACCATGTAGGTGACGAGGGATGACTTCGCCGCAAGGAGTGATGACAGCCCGAAACGTTTGCACTCCCGCTTTCGCGTAACTTCCTCAAAGCATGTCGCAAATGTCTGTATTCTTGGTCATGCTGCGGTCTTCAGCGGCTTCCGAGCCAGCATCGCTCGCACGAACTTATCCCACTTCGCCATGCCGGCTCGCTTCTCTGGCATGTAATTCCAGCGGTCGTAATTCTTCGAACTGACATCCTGGAGGGCATGGTTCTGAAGCCGATCACGAATTTCTTTCGAAACGCCCGCCTTGCCGGCGAGCGTCTTGAACGTTCGGCGGAGATCCCGGTTCGTGGCGTGCGGGATGACGCCGCGATCACGCTGGCGCCAGACGAAGCTGTAAAGCGTGGCGTGGCTGACAGGCTTCGATGGATCCTTCGCTGATGGGAAAAACCAGCCGTATGCGTTCGGCTTGATCGATTCGATGAGCTCGGCCGCAAGCGATGGAACCGGGACGGCGTGCGGCTGAAGATTCTTGGTCTTCGACCAGTCAATGATCCGCTCCTTCGCATCCCACTGGTCGACATGCAGGCGAGCGATTTCCTCGACGCGTTGGCCTGTCAGCATGATGAGCTGCACAGCGCGGGGGTAGGAGGGATGAACAGGGGTGTCCGGGCATTCAAGCCAGCGATAGAGCCGTACGAACTCGTCTTCGCTAAGCCAGCGAGTTCCCTGGACCTTGGGTTCCGTTGGAATACCCGAAGCAGGATTGTAAGGAATGCGGAAGCGGCGAGGGGAGGTGTTGCGATAGTCGTTGTCG
>NZ_JAGGJW010000028.1 GCF_017873175.1 Neorhizobium petrolearium | reverse complement strand
CGAGAAGCTGATCCAAAAGTTCCTTCTCAATGGCCATGTGATGATTCTCCTTTCCATCATCATGGCCTCAGACACAAAATTCCTGACAGTCCCCGCGCGTGTCCTGAATGTCGAACTGCAGAAGAGGGGCTATGTTCCGGTCTGGCACGGTTGTCGTCGGTGGTGGCAGAGCCTCGTGCGCTTGTGCCAGTGTCTCAAGCCACGCAGCAAGGCCAGCCGACACTTCCTCGTTGCCAGCCTCCATTGCCTCGATCCATAACAGCTCACATTGCAGCGCCGACGCAATGTTGATCGGCGTCCAGCGAATGTGCAGCAGGCACTCTGAAAAGCGGGCAGGGGTCATACGTGCGACCTGCCATCGTCGCCGGAATAGTCAAGGCGTGTCCCATATAGGCAGGCGACCTGTGGATGTTATGTAAATAGACGGGCCGAAAGGATCTCTCCTTTTCACCATTATTCCAGCTTCCGCTTCAGCCCTTGCAACAGCGCTTCCACCTCCGCATTGGCGCCGGCCGCCAGCACTTCCTTATCATCCCAGCCCACCTTGACCGCGCTTTCTATAAGATCCTGCAATGGCAGTTCGACCGCCATCTGGCAGAATAGGTGGCGTTTTTCGTTTCCCGGAGAAACGGCTGGGGGAGGGATCTATCATCCGATAGATGATAGGGCGAGAACGCCGAGAGAACAGACATTTGCAAAACGCGAGGGATCAACTGCAAAACATGCTCTTGCTTTTTTCGCCTAAGACGTTGAAAAAGCGGCGGCGCGGACGTGGCGAAACTGGTAGACGCAAGGGACTTAAAATCCCTCGACTTCGGTCATACGGGTTCGATTCCCGTCGTCCGCACCACGCCCATCGCGGTTTTCTGCTAGAATTCCATCCCGATGAACCTCGTCAGGGAAAAATGCCTTGTGTTTTACCTTTGCCATCGGCGATATCCACGGCTGCCTGCGGGAGCTTGTGGACATGCTCGGCCACGTGGAGGAGCAGGAGGCTTCGGGGCATGTCGTGTTTGTCGGCGACTACATCGACCGTGGTCCGGACAGCAGGGGTGTGCTCGATCTCGTCATGGCAGGCCCCCGCAAGGACGGCTGGCGCTGGACGACCCTCAAGGGCAATCATGAGGACATGATGGTCCGCGCCTGCCGGTATGGCGGCCGGCAGAAGGCAATCTGGGTTGAAAACGGCGGCCATCAGACGCTGGCCTCCTTCGGCGGCACCGTACCGGATGACGTGATCAAATGGTGCGCGGCCCTGCCGGCGATCCATGTCGATGATCACCGCATTTTCGTGCATGCGGGCGTCGATGAAACCATGCCGCTTGATCGGCAGCGGGAACATGATCTGCTCTGGAAGCGGTTTCCCGAGGACTACACGGCGGACTTCTGGGGACGGCATGTCTGCCACGGCCATACGCCCTTTTCCGGCAATCCGAGGACGGTCGGCAACCGCACCAATATCGACAGCGGTTGCGTCTTCGGCGGCGCGCTTTCCTGCGCGGTATTCGATGACGACCGGCCCGGCGGCCCTGTCCGTTTTCTGAGCGTTCCGGCCTAATGCCGCCAGAAGACCGGCGTCAGCAGCACGAGCACGGTCAGGACTTCGAGACGCCCGAGCAGCATCATCAGGGAAAGGAGGCAGAGGGCAGGATCGCTGATCGTCGAAAAGTTTCCGGCCGGGCCGATGATCGGGCCGATGCCGGGGCCGACATTCGAAAGCGCGGTAATGGCCGACGAGGTGGCTGTCAGGATATCGTAGCCCAACAGCGTCATGCCGATGCTGCCGACCACCCACAGGAAGATGTAGAGGCTGACGAACAGGAAGACGCCGCGCTGGGTCTCGGCATCCACCGTCACGCGGCCATAGCGCACGGTATACATGGCGTTCGGATAGACGAGACGGCTGAGCCCGGCGCGGACGACATTGAATATTACCACGAAACGATAGGCCTTGATGCCGCCGGCCGTGGAACCGGAGCAGCCGCCGGCGAAGGTCGCGAAGAAGGCGAGCAGCACGGCGAAAGGTCCCCATTGCGTGTAATCGTCGCTCGCAAAGCCGCCTGTCGAAACGATCGACGTCATGTTGAAGAATGCGTGAATGAGCGCATTGCTCATCTCCACGCCGTTTCTCAGGTGCTGATAGACGGCAAGAGCGATCGAGATGCCGCAAAGATACCCCAGGAAGACGAGGATCTGCGGATCGCGCGCGGCGTCAAGTCGGTTCCTGACCGCAAGCAGGATGAGCACCGAAAAGGGCAGGCTGCAAATCGCAAGGAAGATCGCGCCGATCACCAGGATCGTGTTGCTGCCGAAAAAGGCGAATGAGGCGTCATGGGTCGAGAAGCCGGCCGTCGCGATCGTGGTCATGGCGTGGTTGACCGCGTCGAAATGGCTCATTCCGGCAAGGTCGTAGGCGATCGCGCAGGCGATGGTGAGAGCCACATAAACGGCAAGGAAGGCACGGGTGAAACTCGCCAGGCGTGCGAAAGGCTTGTCGGTTTCCGACGATTCGAGCTTGAAGATGGACATGCCGCCGACTTTCAGGAAGGGCAGCACGAAAAGGCCGAGTGCGACGATGCCGATGCCGCCGAGCCAGCAGAGCAGGGAACGCCAGAGCAGGATGCCCGGCGGCAGGTCGTCGAGCCCCACGATCACCGTCGAGCCCGTGGTGGTGATTCCCGATATCGATTCGAACAGCGCCTGCGCGAAGGAGAGGTTGTATTCGGCGAGAAAAAGCGGGATTGCGCCGACAATCGAGAAGACCAGCCACAGGACGTTGACCAGCAGAAAGCCGAAGCGCTTGTTGAAGACCGGCGGAGGGCCGCGCGTCGCCAGCGCTGCCGCCGCGCAAAAGCCGCCCACCATGACACCGGACATGGCAAAGACCTGCCAGTCGTCATGGCCGTTGTAAAGGTCGACAATCGCCGGCAGGAACATCGCGACGGAAAGATAGAGGCCGCAGAGCGCCGAGATATAGATAGTGGACCGGAGAAGACTGGCGTTCAAGAATAGGTTGTCCCAGGTTGGCGGCAACAGAAAGAAGCTTTGTCTGGACCGAGTGCTTATGGCATAGCGGGACCGATTTCAGATTTCAATGGACGGTTTATCGTGACGAAGGCAGGTGTGGACGACGCGAGAACTGCAATGCGGGGGATTTTTCCCGAAACGCCGCTGCAGCTGAACGAGCATTTGAGCCGGCGTTATGGCGCCGAGATCTGGCTGAAACGCGAGGATCTGTCTCCCGTCCGTTCCTACAAAATTCGCGGCGCATTCAATTTTTTCCGCAAGGCGATCGCCGCCGGCGCGCAAGGCAAGACATTCGTCTGCGCTTCGGCCGGCAATCATGCCCAGGGTTTCGCTTTCGTTTGCCGCCATTTCGAGGTGCCGGGCGTGGTCTTCATGCCCGTGACGACGCCGCAGCAGAAGATCGACAAGACGCGCATGTTCGGCGGCGAGTTCATCACCATAAAGCTGATCGGCGACATCTTCGATCAGTGCTATGCGGCCTCCCGCGCTCATGTGGAGGAGATCGGCGGCGTCATGGTGCCGCCTTTCGACGATCCCGATATCATCGAGGGCCAGGCGACGGTGGCGGCCGAAATCGTCGGACAGTTGCCGGCGGGTGTCCGGCCTGATCTTGTCATCATGCCCGTCGGCGGCGGCGGGCTTTCGTCGGGCATGACCGGTTACCTCGATGGCGTGGTGGCGCCGGAAAACTTTGTCTTCACCGAGCCCGCAGGCGCGCCCAGCCTGAAGAAAAGTCTGGAGGCCGGTGAGCCGATCACCCTGGCAAAGCTGGACAATTTCGTCGACGGCGCGGCGGTGGCGCGCATCGGCGACCTGAATTTCGAGGCGCTGAAGCGCTTTTCGCCGGACCAGGTCCTGCTTTTGGCCGAGAACGCCATCTGCGTGACGATCATCGACATGCTGAATGTCGAGGGCGTCGTGCTGGAGCCGGCCGGCGCCCTGTCGATCACGGCGCTTCAAGCACTTGGACCCGAAAGGCTGGCCGGCAAGACGGTCGTCTGCGTCGTCTCGGGCGGCAATTTCGATTTCGAGCGCCTACCGGACGTCAAGGAGCGCGCGATGCGCCATTCCGGCGTCAAGAAATACTTCATCCTGCGGCTCGCCCAACGCCCCGGCGCGCTGCGCGACTTCCTGAACCTGCTAGGCCCCGAAGACGATATCGCACGCTTCGAATACCTCAAAAAATCCGCCCGCAATTTCGGCTCCATCCTGATCGGCATCGAGACGACGCGGCCGGAGAATTTCGCCGCGCTGATCGAGCGATTCGAGGCGGCCGGCATGGGCTACCAGGACATTACCGAGAACGACATCCTCGCGAGCCTGATCATCTGAGGCCGAGCGTCTTCTTCAGCCAGGCGGTGATTTTATCGGCGAGCGGCCCGGTCGTGGCTGGTGAAATGATGTCGCCGGCGATGACGTGATTCATCGGATCGCCGGTCGTGCCGACATCGACGATCTCATACGGCCCGCCCCATCGACCGGCGATTGCGCGCACCTTGTCCGGCCGGACGATCTGATCGCGCGCCGAATAGAGGAAGAGAGCCGGCGTCCTGATCTGCTCGATCGGGCTTGCGACGGCAAGCTTGACCAGCGCCGCCATCGGCAGGAGCGCCTTGGTCGGGTATTCCGTCGTCCAGGCGGCGGCATGTCTTTCGTTATACGGCGTGAAACTGCGGGTGGGGCCGAGCAGCAGCTGGGAGAGTTGCGGTGCGACCGGCGTCGTCAACAGGAAGGCGCCAAAACTGTTTATGCCATAGTTGGGTGAAAGAAAAACGGCTGCGGAGACGCGGGATGCGATCTGCGGATCGGCAAGCGCGAGCGTCGCAAGCGAGGCGCCGGTCGAAGTGGCCATGACGATCACCCTGTCGCCCAGCGCCTCACCGATCGCAAGCGCTTCGGAAAAGTCGGCCATCCAGTCTTCCAGCGCCGCTTCGCCCATGGCCTGGCCGGTGCGGCCGTGGCCGGCAAGCCTTGCGAAATAGAGATTGGCGCCGAGGGCGGACGCGACGCGATCGGGCAGGGGCCTGACCTCCTCGGCCGATGCCGAAAAACCGTGGATATAGATGATCGCAAGGGGCATCCTGGCCTTCGTCGCCGGATCGGCCCAGACGATATGTCTGGCGGCACCCGGCCGGATGTCGGAAAAGCGGCCTTCGGCGGTCACAAGATAGGCGTCGATATCGGTGCCGAGGCGGGCTTTGTCGAAAGCGGGGAACCCGTCAGCAGGCAGGCGCGGTCCGGCCATCAGCATCACTCCGAAGGCGGTGATGAGGACCATCGTGACCATGATGATCGCCCGCCATGACAGAAAACTTCTTCGCATCCGGCACTCCCTCCGAACGGGAGGGATGATAGGCAGGCTCCGTGACGGCGAAAAGTCTATTTCGCGCAGATGACCGGTTTGGCGGGCAGGGCACAGAAGCCGCGTCGATCGACCTCAGGGCGCGTCTTCTCGATGACATTCGTCCAGACAAATCCGGGAAAGCCATCCGGCACCATGTTCCAGGCCTCCCGATCGTCGATGCCGGAACTGCCGGAATCGCCGGCCTCGAACGGTCCGATCAGGATGACATCCGAGCCGGCGGCCCGCATGCGGTTGTAGAAACGCTCCGGCCAGCCCCACATCAGGAACGCGAGATTGGCCGGCACCGGCACCAGGCCGTTGCGGCAGGCTTCCGGCACGTGGCCGCTCCAGCCGAGCGCCAGGTAATTGACGAGGCAGGATTTTGCCGTGCGGGCGGAATAGCCGTGCAGACCGGTCACGAGCGCCATGCTCGTCTCGGTCGGCTCGTTGCCGCCATAGACCCCGAAGGTCGCCTGCCGGAAGGCGGGCTCCGTCTCGAGGAGGGCGGCGAGGGCCTCTCCTTCTTCCTTGCGGCGGCTCTTGAAGTTGACGAGAAAACGGCCTTCCGGCAGCGCCGCGAAGACTTCCGGCAATGTGGGCATCAGGCCGATCGCCTTGCCGCGCAATGGAAAGGTCCTGCCGCCATCGGAGGTATATCCGTGGCCGATGTCGAGCGTCTTCAGGACGGCCATCGGTGTCTGTTCGGTGACGCCCTTGCCGTCGGTGCGGCAGTCGAGCGTCCAGTCGTGGAAAACCGCGAATTGCTTGTCGGGCGTGAGGTGCACGTCGAGTTCCACCACGTCGGCACCGGCGTCGAAGGCGGCCTTCATGCCGGCGACGGTATTCTCCAGAAAGTCATGTGTCGGCGGCAGCATGAGGCTTGCCGTACACGTGTCGTTGCCGACATTGGTCGCATCGAAGAGCTGGTGCTGGCCGCGATGGGCGATGATCCGGAGCGGCTTGCCTTCGGGAAATTGCGAAAACAGCGACGTATTGCCGAGCCAGAGCGCAGCGGCGATCACGATCGGCACCGTGGCGGCTATTTTCCATCTCATGCGGGGCTCACTCCGAATCGGATTTGGGACAGGAATCTTGGTCCGGCTCGATTGCGACTTTTCCGAGATAACCGCTTCCGGGCGGTTGCGGAATATGCTAGGCAGCCGCCATGGCTTCGTTTCTGTCCAGTATCCTTTCGATCTTCTCCGGCGGCGGCAAATCCGCCGAGCCGGCCGGCAATTCCGTGGAGCCCGTCGAGCATGGCGGCTGCCTCATCTATCCGGCGCCGATTCGAGAGGGCTCGCAGTTCCGGTTGGCAGGCCGTATCGAGAAGGAAGTGAACGGCGATGTGCTGGTGCGGGAGTTCGTCCGTGCCGACGTCTTCACCTCGATGGACGATGCGGTGGAATACACGATCAAGAAGGCGCAGCAGATCATCGATCAGAACGGTTCATCGCTGTTTGCCGACGGAGAAAAGTCGCGCTCCGCCTGACCCGGCGTCTCAGGCAATTGCGGCAATCACTGAAAATTAAACGATCGACGATAGTTTGGACAATCTGTTCAGATGCCCTTTCTATGCGCGCGATATCGCTCCGGCGATCGCCATCCAGCTCCGAAACATCCCGAAGAAACTGCCGCAGATCAAAGATTATCCCGTTTTCCAGGCTGAACCGGTTCGGCCGTTATTGCACCATGGCGCATAACCGCCATAATTACAAAGATTCGAGCTTCCAAAAAGGAAGTTGTTACAGAGGCTTGACCCCTCTGCAAAGTTGAAAGCAGATCGATGCAATGGTTCAACCTCGGACTGTTTCTGCTGGAAGCCGTCATTTATTTTACCGTCATGACGACCTTCCTGCATTTCCGGCGACAGCTTGGCCTTGGAGTCTTTCTGGCAGCACTGGGCGTCATGCATTTCATGGAGACCTATCTTGCGGCGGTCTTCTATATCGAGCTTCCCCTCGGCACCGTTTCTCCCGGCTCTTCGGTCTTCTTTGCCGGCAAGCTGATGATGATCCTGCTGCTTTACCTGAAGGAGGATGCGGCGACCGTCCGCCAGCCAATCTACGGGCTTTTCCTCGGTAATCTGCTGACGGTCGGCATCGCCCAGCTCCTGCAGTTCCACGAGGTCGTTGCGCTGCCGGGCGGCCGCAGTGCGGACATGAGCTTCCTGGACGAGATGGGGTGGCTGATGGTCTGGGGAACTGCGCTGCTCTATATCGACGCGATCGGCATCATTCTGCTTTATGAGCGGCTCGGGCGATTTTTCCGCAACCACGTGGCGCTGCGGTTCGCGTTAAGTGGCGCCGCTCTGTTGACCTTCGACCAGGTCGGCTTCTATGCGGCCCTCAATCTTCTCTTTGACGCGCCGTTTTCGGTATTCCTGGGCGGCTGGTGGGCGAAGCTCCTGGCGGTCGCGCTCTATTCGCTCCTCTTTGCGGCCTATCTGAAGATCGAACAGATACCACGGTTTGCGAGATCGGCCCGCGAGATCACCGACATCTTCCACGCTCTTACCTTTCGCGAACGCTATCAGGCCCTTCTTGCCCAAAGCGGCGTCGATGGATTGACCGGAGTGTTCAACCGCAGTCGCCTGGATGCGGAAGTGCCGGATATGATCCGGAGCTGTCTTGATCGGGGAGGACAGTTGAGCCTTGTGATGATCGACGTCGATCGCTTCAAGGAAGTCAACGACCGCTTCGGCCATCTGAAGGGCGACGAGATCCTGAAAGACGTCGTTGCCCGGCTCCGGATAAATTCGAGACCCAGAGACCATCTTTCCCGATTCGGCGGCGAGGAATTCGTGCTGATCCTGCCTGATATGGATCACGAAGACGCACTCGCATTTGCTGATCGTCTGCGGATCGAGATCTGCCGCTCAGTCATGCGGCCGGACGGTGAGTGCGTGACGGTCTCCATCGGCGTCGCCACCGCACCGGAAGATGGCCACCTACAGGATGCGCTTCTCGGATGTGCGGACGAACGCCTCTACCGGGCAAAGAAAGACGGCCGGGACAATGTCCACGGCCGTTCTGGCAGGCTCGCTTCGGCAGAGACCGGGACGGGGGCTTAGGCTGCGAGAGCAAGCTGCCGGGTGCGCTGCTGGGCAGCGGCGATGGCCTTCTCGGCGGCTTCCGGGCCGAAGGCGAGGCCTTCGACATAGATGACCTCCACATCCGTCATGCCCATGAAACCGAGCACCGTGGTGAGATAGGGCACGGCATGGTTCATGCCGCTTGCGGGACCTTCGGAATAGACGCCGCCGGATGCCAGCACGACATAGACCTTCTTGCCGGTAGCAAGGCCGATCGGGCCGTTTTCCGTGTAACGGAACGTCTGGCCCGCACGGGCGATATTGTCGATCCAGCTCTTCAGCGTGGAGTAGATGTTGAAGTTGATGAGACCCGTTCCGATGACCACCGTATCCGCGGCCATGAGTTCCGCAACCAGCTTGTCGGAATAGTCGGCTGCTGCGGCTTCTTCCGGCGTACGGTCGGCGGGAGCCTTACGGATGGCGGACGTCGTCACGCTGTCGAGATGCGGGATTGGGTTGGCGCCGAGATCGCGATGGACAATCGATGTCCCGTTGTCGCGTGCGCTCAGCTCGTTTGAGAGATCCTGGGCGACTTTGCTGGACAGCGATTCATCGCCACGCGGGCTCGACGTGACAAGAAGAATGGAGGACATGTGTTTCTTCCTTATCTGGAGATTTGACTTTCGCGACGAGTGGGAGGTCCCGTCTGCTTCGTGCTGGAAGATAGGGATGGACTGCCATCGATTAAACTGAGATAATATCGAAGCTATCTATCTATAAATTGGATGATGACCTATGGATGCAAATCCGACCCTCGACCAGTTGCAGGTGTTTCTGGCGGTCGCCGAAACGGGCAGTTTCTCGGCCGCCTCGCGGGCTTTGAACCGGGCGCAGTCGGTGGTGAGCTATACGATCGGCAATCTCGAAGCCCAGCTTGAGATGACGCTGTTCGAGCGCAGCGGCGCGCGCCAGCCGAAGCTGACGGAAGCGGGCAAGGCGATGCTCACCGATGCGCGCCGGATCGTCGCCGACCTGCAGGTGATGCGCGCCCGCGCGAAGAGCATCAAGCAAGGGCTCGAAGCCGAGATCTCGCTGGCAATCAGCGTCATGGTGCCCACCGAGGCTCTTGTGACGGAACTGCGGAAATTTCGCGAAAATTTTCCGAGTGTGGCGCTGAACCTCAATGTCGGGGAACTCGGCATGGTGATGGATATGGTGATCAACGGTCGCGCCGATATCGGTTTGGGGGGCGCGCTCTTGAGGCAGGATGATACCCTCATTGCCGAAAAGATCGGTCATTCCTTCATGATCCCGGTCGCTGCTCCCGATCATCCCCTCGCCAGGCTTGATCGGCCGCTGACCCTTGCCGACGTGCGGGAAGAGGTCCAGATGGTCGTGACCGATCAATCCGGCATCACCAAGGGGCGCGACTTCAACGTGCTCTCCTACAAGACCTGGCGGGTGAGCGACATCGCCACCAAGTACCAGCTGATCAGGGGCGGGCTGGGCTGGGGCGGTTTGCCGGCTTCCGTCGCCGGCCGCGATATCATGGAGCGCAAGCTGGTCGCGCTGAAGCTCGACGCATACGAGCAGGGTGAATATCCACTTTATGCCATACGAAGGACATCCAATCCGCCGGGCCCGGCCGGTCAATGGCTGATCGAGGCGTTTCAGCGACGGCTCTCCGCTTGTCCGAGCCATGGGGAGTTCCAGGAGATGTTGGGGCTGGACACGCCGCATGCCCTGCCGGTTGCGGCCGAATGACTGCACGCGACCGAGTTGACCATATCCCGGCCTCTGCTATAACGGCGCCACGGTCTGCAGTTCACCGAGGCGTCGCCGTCCCGAAAGGGAAGCTAAACCTGCTCCAGTCAAGATGATCAGCACTTATCCCGTGCCGAAGTCGACAAGACGGCGACCAACGACAATCCAGATGGAACGGCGCATTTGAGGATAGGTTATGTCCAGATCCATCTTTCCCATGGAGATCGCCGACCTTTCGGCATTCGCGAAGTCCGTCCGTGAACAGATCGGCAGGCTCGACCACAAGCCGAGCCATGTGGAGACGCTCAATCTCCTGAGCCGTGCCGCGGGTTTCCGCAACTACCAGCATTTCCGTTCCGTTACGAAGACCTCGGACGTGCTCGACAGCTGGAATATCGCGGCGGCTCCGGAACCCGGGCCTGATGAGGCGCGCGTCTTGAAAACCATGCGCGTTTTCGATCGTGAGGGCCGGATCGTCCGCTGGCCGGGCAAGCGCTCGCAGCAGGAGTTGTGCCTCTGGTTCCTGTGGTCGAAGATCCCGCGTGGCCGCACGTTTACGGAGCGCGAGATCAGCGAGTTCCTGAACACGCTGCACCTCTTCGGTGATGCGGCACTTCTGCGCCGCGATCTTTTCGATCTCGGCCTCGTGACGCGCAAGCGGGACGGCAGCGATTATCGCCGCATCGAAAAGAAGCCGGTGCCGGAGCTGAAGCTGCTTTTGCAGCGGGTCGACAGCGGAAAGGCTGAAGCGGCCTGATAAGCGCCTTTAGAGGTCGACCGTCCCCCGGATACAGGTGACGACATCTCCACCGATCCAGATGTCGTCACCGTCCCGTTGTACATGGACCCGACCCGCCCGGCCGAGAGCCGTTCCCTGGGCGGCGACATAGCTTTCAGGCGCCATGCCGCTGCCGATCAGCCATTGGGCGAAGCCGGCATTCAAGCTTCCGGTAACCGGATCCTCCGTACCCCGATTGCTGAACGCACGTACTTCGAATGCCGCATCGTCTCCGTCCGTCTCGGGATCGAAGCGGCCGACTACGCCGACGCGAAGTCCGGTGAGCGCGCTGTAATCGGGTCGGATGGCAAGTACGTCTGCGCGGGACGACAGGAGAATGCCGATCCAGTCCGGCCCGTTATCCAGCCAGTTGGCATCCTTTATCTCCGCTATCGGCACGCCGAGGCCGCGAGCGATGCGATCGACCAGCGCCGGATCGACCGGGCCGCTGCGCTGCAGGGGAGGTGCGGCGAAAGCAAGCTGTCTGCCGTTGCGACGGATATGCACCAGTCCGGCGCCGCATTCCTGGATGATGTCGCCATCCGGAGGCTGGCCGGTCTGAGACAACCAGACATGGCAACTGCCGAGCGTCGGATGACCGGCAAAAGGCAGTTCCTGCTTCGGAGTGAATATCCGTGTGCGGTAATGCGCCCTGGGATCGGTCGGTTTCAGCAGGAAGGTGGTCTCGCTGAGGTTGGTCCAGTTGGCGAAAGCCTGCATCTGCTCGTCCGTCAGCACATCCGCGCCGACGACCACTGCGAGCGGATTGCCTCGCATCGGCTCGCTGGAAAAGACGTCGACCTGCTGGAAGGGAAACGTAGGCATCGCCATCTGGACCTATGGAATCGGGTTTCCTTCAAAGGAGGACGGCAGCCCGAGGGCTGCCGTGGCATTCCAACATCTTCGATCGGCGTTACAGCACCAGCCGGAACTTCGCAAAACCGTTCTCGCCGTCGCCGGCATCCTCGATCTTGGCGCCCTTGATCTCGCCGGCGAACTGACGGGCCTTGGGGCCGGTCTCGAAGATCGCCGTCGTTCCCGGCAGCGGCTTGAACGACCAGTTGGCGTCCGCTGAGGGGTTGATCGTGCCCTGTTCGACGATGTAGCGGACGATCACGTCGCGGTTGGTATCGGGCGCCACGAAGATCACCTTGTCGCCGGCGATTTCCGGGAACTTGCCGCCGCCGCCGGCGCGGTAGTTGTTGGTCGCGACCACGAACTTCTGGGCCGTATCGATCGGCTTGCCGTCGAACTGCAAATCGACGATGCGGTGGGCATCCGGATTGACGAGCTTGCCGTCCTTGTCGAAGCGAGCCGGCTGCGACAGGTCGATCTGGTAGGTAACGCCGTCGATCACATCATAATTGTAGGACGGGAAGCTGCTGTTGAGCAGCGCCGCGTCCTTGGCGCCGGCCTCGACCTGGTTGAACATGCCGGCCGACATTTCCAGCCAGTTCCTGACCTGCTCGCCGGTGATCAGCACGGCCTGCACCGTGTTCGGATAAAGATAGAGGTCGGCGACGTTCTTGATGGCGATGTCGCCTGCCGGCACGTCGGTGAAATATTCCGCGCCGCCACGGCCGCCGGCCTTGAAGGGAGCCGCCGCGGAGAGGACGGGATAGTCCTTGTACGGGCCTTCCTTCAGCATGTCCTTGATGTACCAGGTCTGGGCGTTCGAGACGATCTGCACCGACGGATCGTCGGCGACCAGCGCGAAATAGGAATAGAGCGGCGCGGATGTCTTGCCGACCGGGCGGCGGACATAGGCGAGCGTCGCCTCGTGCTCGTCCTTGACGGCAGCGGTGACTTCCGCCTTGTCCTTCACGTCGGCGACGATCTTGCGGTTCTCGTCGCGATGATAGATCGGCCGGGCTTCCGTGGTGAAGTCGACGATCTTCCAGCTTTTGCCGTCCTTTTCCAGCAGCAGGTCGATGAGGCCCATATGCGAGCCCCAGAAGCCGCCCATGACGGCCGGCTTGCCCATCAGCGTGCCCTTCTTGATGTCTGCGCCGGTAATGCCTTCAAAATCCTTCGGGCCGGGGAATACGAGATGCTGGTGGCCGGTAAAGACCGCATCGATGCCATCGACGCCCGCCAGATAAAGCGAGGCGTTTTCCATGCGGTCGCTCAAGCCGCTGCCGTCGATGCCGGAGTGGGAGAGTGCGATGACGATATCGGCGCCTTCCTCCTTCATGACAGGCACCCAGGCCTTGGCGGCGTCGACGATGTCGCGGGTCTGAGCCTTGCCTTCGAGGTTCTTGGCGTCCCAGACCATGATCTGCGGCGGCACGAACCCGATGAAGCCGACCTTGACTGGGCTTGTCGCGCCGGAGCCGTCACGGATCTGCTTCTCGACGATCACGTAGGGCTTCAGGAAGAGCTCGTCCTTTTTCGGGTCTGAGGCGAGCTGGCCCTTGGTCAGGTTGGCGCAGACGCAAGGGAAGCCGGAACCGGCGAGCACCTTGAACATGAAGTCGAGGCCGTAGTTGAATTCGTGGTTGCCGAGCGTGCCGGCGTCGTAACCGAGCACGTTCATCGCCTTGATGACCGGGTGCACGTCGCCATCCTTCATGCCGCGCTCATAGGCGATGTAGTCGCCCATTGGATTGCCTTGCAGGAAGTCGCCATTATCGATCAGCATCGAATTGCCGGCCTCGGCGCGGATCGCGTCGATGATCGAGGCGGTGCGGGCAAGGCCCAGCGTATCGTTCGGCTTGTCGGCGTAATAATCGTAGGGGAAGACGTGAACGTGGATATCGGTCGTTTCCATGATGCGCAGATGCGCTTGGTTGGCGGCTGCCCGGGCGGCGAACGGATGCAGCATCACGAGCGCCGAAGACGCAGCGATGCCGCCGAGAAGTGAACGGCGGGTCATGGGTTGAAAGCCGGCTAGAAACGACATGGACATCTCCCTCTGGGGTCTTTTGCGAGATCAGCTTAGCGCAATCGCACGCGCTTGCATCAGTATAATGACAGGGGAAATCGCGTGGTTCGCCGATGGTCGGCGAACGCGCCGGCCCCGCGATGTCACCGGGCGATGACTGGTCTGATTTCCTTGTGGAAGAAGCGGAAATAGGAGGAGACCTGGGCCGCTGCATTCGAGTTCGGCCGGAACTGGATGCCGAGGCGACCACGGTGGCACCATTTCACCGTGCCCTCCAGAATGCCGAGTTCCTCGCTTTCGATTTTGACCGGGCTACCGTTGGCAGCGTGAAACGGTCCGCCGAGGTCGAGCGCCATGCCGGTGGCGGAAAGATCGACGACGCGCCCCTTTGTCTGCTGATGGTAATATTTGACCGTGCCATAGATGCGTGTCTTCTGGCGGGCTGCGCTGCGGGTCTTCATCCCGATGGTCTTGCTGAGCATGACATCCCTCAATTGCCGTTCTCAGGGAAACTCCATATCAGGGACAGGTTGAGGCGCGTTTAGAGTGATCCGTAAAAGTCGAGCGATTCCGGTCACAGCCCCACATTGGGACGGTCGATGATTTCGCGCAGCGCGAAGCTCGAATTGATCTTCACCACGTGGGGCAGGGCCGACAGCCAGTCGCGGTGGATATGCTCGTAATCCTCAAGATCCTTGGCCGCGACGCGCAGGATATAGTCGTATTCGCCCGACATCAGGTAGCAGACAAGCACATTGGGGCAGAGCTTCACCGCCGCCTCGAATTCGGCGAGCGTCTTGGCGAACTGGCCCGACAGCGAGATATGCACGATCACCATCATCTTGTAGTCGAGCGCCTTGTTGGAAAGGCGTGCGTGATAGCCGCTAATCGTGCCGTTCTTTTCAAGGATATCGAGCCGTCGCGAGCAGGCGGAAGGCGACAGGCCGACGCGCTGGGCCAGGTCCGCATTGGAGATGCGGCCATTGTCCTGAAGCGTTCGCATGATCGCAAGATCGATGGTATCCAGGTTGCCCATTCGAATATCCTTCGAAGATCTCTTTCAAGACGCAATAATCCGCGAAAAATGGTATTTTCGCAATTCCTCTTCGCAAGGACATTTCACCGATTCTCTGGTTTTCTGGATTTGGGAACGTCAACCGGCGAAAGCCACCAAACTGAGAGGAACGCTGTATGCGTGTCGGGTGCCCGAAGGAAATCAAAAACCATGAATACCGTGTGGGCCTGACGCCCGGCGCGGTGCGTGAATATGTGGCCCATGGCCACGAGGTCCTGATCGAAACCAAGGCGGGCGCCGGAATTGGCGCGGACGATGCCGCCTATATCGCCGCCGGCGCCAGGATCGTCGGCACGGCAAAAGAGATCTTCGAAAAATCCGACATGGTCGTGAAGGTCAAGGAGCCCCAGCCGACGGAATGGGTGCAGCTCCGTGAAGGCCAGCTCCTCTACACCTATCTCCATCTCGCTCCCGATCCGGAACAGACCAAGGGCCTCATCACATCCGGCGTGACCGCCGTCGCCTACGAGACGGTGACCGACGAGCGCGGCGGCCTGCCGCTGCTTGCGCCGATGTCGGAAGTGGCGGGACGCCTGGCGATCCAGGCGGGCGCAACCGCGCTGCAGAAAGCCAATGGCGGCCGCGGCATCCTGCTCGGCGGCGTGCCGGGTGTTCTGCCGGCGAAGGTCGCGGTGATCGGCGGCGGCGTCGTAGGCCTGCATGCGGCCAAGATGGCGACCGGCCTCGGCGCCGATGTCACCATCATCGACCGCTCGCTGCCGCGGCTTCGCCAGCTCGACGATATCTTCAGTGGCCGCGTCCATACCCGTTATTCGACCATCGACGCGGTGGAAGAGGAAGTCTTCTCCGCCGATCTCGTCATCGGGGCAGTTCTCATTCCAGGCGCCGCCGCGCCGAAACTTGTCAGCCGCGAGATGCTCTCCGGCATGAAGCAGGGCGCGGTCATGGTCGACGTCGCGATCGACCAGGGCGGCTGCTTCGAGACCTCGCATGCGACGACCCATTCCGAACCGACCTACGAGGTCGACGGCATCGTGCACTATTGCGTGGCGAACATGCCGGGCGCCGTGCCGATCACCTCTGCCCATGCGTTGAACAACGCGACGCTGCAACATGGCCTGGCGCTTGCCGACCGTGGCCTGCGGGCGATCGCCGAGGACAAGCATCTCCGTAACGGCCTCAACGTCCATAAGGGCAGGATAACCAACCGGGCGGTTGCCGAAGCGCTGGGCTACGAGGCCTTTGCGCCGGAAAGCCTGCTGAATGTGGCGTGAGCGGTAGGTTTCGATATATCTAAGACATTGTAAATCACTGAGCTGATTGATCGCTGACCCGAAAAAGCGCCGACAGGCTTCTGTTGGCGCTTTTTCTCTTTTTGAAATCAATTAGATATAATTTCGATATATCGAAGTTGTTGACGAAATTAACCAATGGACTATCTTTAGATATATCGAAAGATAGTCTGAAGGAGACAACGATGTTTGGACACAAATTTGATGGACGGAACGGCTGCGGCGAACGCGGTGGCCGAAGAGGTTTCGAGGAAATGTTCGCCATGCGCGGTGGCGGGTTCGGTCGCGGGTTTGGCGGTCGTGGGGGACCGGGCGGCGGTCGCGGTTTCGGTGACGAGGGCGACGGCCGCATCGGCCGTTTCCTGATGCAGGGGGATCTGCGTCTCGTTGTGCTGGCCCTGATCGAGAAGGAACCGCGCCACGGCTACGAGATCATCAAGCACATCGAGGACCTGACTTACGGTTTCTACGCGCCGAGCCCGGGCGTCATCTATCCGACGCTCACCTATCTCGAGGAGGCGGGCTACGTGACCGCCGAAGCCGACGGCAACAAGAAGCGTTATGCGATCACCGACGAGGGACGCAAATATCTCGACGAGAACCGCAGCTTTGCCTCGACCATCCTCGATCGTTTGTCGCAGCTCGCCGAACGCATCCGTGAAAAGCAGGAGCGGTCGCAGCGCCGTGGCAGCGACGGCGGCCCTGTTCTGCCCCGCAGCATCGACGCCGCCATGCTGAACCTGCGCGAGGTGATCGCCCGCAAGCTCGAAACGGACGAGAAGAAGGCCGGAGAGATCGTCAAGCTGCTGCTTGATATCGCGGAAGACCTGGACGGTCCTGAAGACCGGAACCAAAACGACGCGTGATCCTCCTGCCGGAGCGCCGGTTTACCACCGGCGCTTTCCCATACCGGCAATACAGCATGAAGACAGGCCGCCGGAGCAGCCGCGCTCAGGCGGCTCTTTTCATGCCATGATGTCGAGCAGTTCCTTGGTGTCGTAGTAAAACGGAATTCCCTCCGCAAGGCGGCCGTCCCGGAAGTGGAGGAATTCGCAAAACGGTTGTGTAATGCTCTTGCCGGTGGAACGGGCCACCATTGTCAGCGTGCAAGAGAGGTGAATGCGGTCCGGCGCTCCGGTGACATGGAGCTCCTTCAAGTCCATATTGCTCCAGACATCGTTCATCCTGTCGAAAAGTCTGGCAATTCCATCGAGGCCGCGCCAGTCGCCGCCGTAGGGCAGCGATGCGGGTTCACGGACAACGACATCATCCGCGAAAGCTTTCGCCAGTTGCCGGATGTCTTTTTCATTCGACGTCAGGAAGGCCATTTCGACTGCAAACATCCGGTCGACAATGGCGCGTGCATCGAGACTGGTCATGGTTCCGCTCCCGCTCAGATGGCAATTCCTGTATCCGCAAATGCCGGCGCTTCGGCTTTATCGATCCGGCACTGATAGCAATTGTTGCGCGCCGAGCGGACATGCACATAGGCGATGTCCTCGCGGGCGAGCAATTCCTCCGCACGGGAGGCGATCTTTTCCGTCGGCGTCACCGCGCCGCTGCCGTAGACGATGCGGTCGTCATGGCCGTATCCGCGCACGATATAGTCCGAACTCGACAGCATCGGCGGCAAGACCTCTTCCGCCGCATAGCGCTCGCATGCCTGCTTGTGCAGGAAGATCGGTCCCGTTTCCGCATAGGGCTGCAACTCACGAAACGGACGATAGGCGAGAACCAGCAGTTCCTCGCCGGCATCGATGTTTTTCAGGCAATGGCGGCAGGGATAGCCCGGGCCATCCGAAACCTTTGTCTCCGGATGGTGACCGTAGGCGTCGGGTCCGCCGTTCCACAGATGAGCTGCATCTTTGGTCGGCATGGCTACGAAGGCGATCGTCATGGCAAAACTCCTTTGTCGGTGTTGCCAAGAGATGCCGCCGAGCGGAGCATAAAACCACCCGTTTCTTGCCGGGATATCAGGCGTCCAGCGCTTTGAGCAATTCCGCGTCCGTCATCGGCTGGACCAGCGCCTCGTAGGTCGAGACGGGCGAGAAGCCCATCATCTGGTAGAGCTGCAGGGCGCGCGGGTGGTCGAGCGTATTGGTGGTGACGGTAACCTTTTGCGGATTGTCCTGCCAGGCGGCATAGAGCGCCTGCAGCAGGAACCATTTGCCGATACCGAGCCCGATCGCCCGCTCGAACAGCCCGAAATAGGAGAGCTCGACGACCTCCTCGTTCTCCTGCCGGAGTTCGAAAAAGCCTGCCGGCGCGCCGTTGACGTAAAGCACGGTAACCGACGCGCGCGGATCATGGATCGCTGCGGCAAGTTCCTCGTCGGTCATCCGCAGCCGCTTATACCAGTGCCAGCGCTTGCCCACCTGCCGGTAGAGGTAACGGTAGTAGTGGAGCGGAATATCCGGCGCGCGGATGATCGCCGTCTGGATGTTGACGGGCACCGGCAGGCTGGCCTTGGGCGGCGCGGTCATTTCCAGTTGCGTGACATGGGCCTTGAGAGGAGCCTTGGGCGATGCTGACTTCTTCGCCATGGCAATCAGGCAGCTTTGGGTGACGGTGGGCCTGTGACGACCGGCGTATCCTGGCGGCTGCCCCACTCGGTCCAGGAACCGTCGTAGAGCGCATTGTCTTCATGGCCGAGGGATTCGAGCGCCAGCGTGATGATTGCGGCGGTGATGCCGGAGCCGCAACTCGTCACCACCGGCTGCCCGAAATCGATGCCTGCGTCTTCGATTGCCCGTCTCAATTCCGGCAGCGGCCTGAGTTTGCCGTTCACCGAGAACGTGCCGGAGGGAAGGCTGCGCGCGCCGGGCATGTGGCCGGAGCGCATGCCGGCGCGGGGTTCCGGTTCGGTGCCGGAAAAGCGGCCGGCAGAACGCGCATCGGCGATCTGCCGCGAGCTGTCGCCGACAATCTCAAGCATGGTGTGGAAATCGATCACCTTGTCGACTCGGAACTGCGGCATGAAGGTAACGGGCGCAGGCGAGGGGACGGCGGTTTCAAGCGGCCGGCCTTCTGCCTTCCAGCCATCCAGCCCGCCGTCGAGCACATAGACGTTCCTTGCGCCCATGATGCGGAACAGCCACCAGCCGCGCGGCGCGGAGAAGATGCCGGGCCCGTCATAGATGACGATACGGTCGTTTTCCGAAATGCCCATTTTGCCGACCGCTTCGGCGAAGACCTCGGGTGCCGGCACCATATGCGGCAGGCCGGTTGAATGGTCTGCGACCTTGTCATGATCGAAGCGGACGGCGCCGGGGATATGACCGGCGGCATATTCGGCATCCGCGTCCCGATTCTGAGCGGGCAGATAGAAGGAAGCATCGACGACCCTGAGGTCCGGACTGCCGAGCGCATTCTGAAGCCACTCGGACGAAACGACGAAACGGCTGGTTTCGCTCATGGGATACCTCCATTTGAATCGAAAGAATCAGGCTTCAGCGCCCGGTGCGCCGAACCTTATGCGGAAACGCCGGTTCTCCTTGCCCTTCTTCTCGATCTTGGCGATGTGAATTGCGCCGACCTCCTGCGTTTCGGAGACATGTGTGCCGCCGCAGGGCTGGCTGTCAACGCTGGAATCCGCGCCGATGCAAACAAGGCTGACGCGGCCCATGCCGATCGGCGGGCGGACGTTCTTGGATTTGACGATGCCCGGATTGGCGCTCAACTCCTCGTCGGTGATCCACTGCACGTAAACCGGATGGTTCTGCCCGACGAGTTCCATGAGCTTCGCCGTGACCTCATGCCTGTCGATCGTCTCGCTCATGTCGAAATCGACCCGCGACTCCTCTTCCCCGACAGCCGCCCCGGTGATCGGATAGGGGCAGACCACGGACAGCAGATGACAGGCGGTATGCATGCGCATGAGCCGGTAACGGCGCGCCCAGTCGACATGCAGCGTCAGCTTCTCGCCGACGAGCGGCTGGGGTTCGCCTTCGAGCGGCACGTGAATGATGATGTCCTTGGTGGCGCCATGCTTCGTCTGGGTGAGCGCGATCTTCGTGCCGTCGGCCCTCTCCAGGAAACCGGTATCGCCTGGTTGTCCGCCGGATGCGGCGTAAAAGCAGGTGCGATTGAGCTCGATGCCGCCGTCTTCGTGGATGGTCGTCACCTCCGCTTCGGCTGTCGAAAGATAGAAGTCGTCGCGGTAGAGAGCATCAACGGGCATGTCAGTCTCTTGGTTTAGGGGTCAGGGTGTTTCGAAGGGAACGGGAATGTGACGCTTGCCGGTCAGCCAGGCGGGAATCGGCAGGCCCTTGGACTTCAGGAAGTCGGGATTGAAGAGCTTGGACTGGTAGCGGTTGCCATAGTCGCAGAGGATCGTAACGATCGTATGGCCGGGGCCGAGATCCTTCGCGAGCCGGATCGCCCCGGCAACGTTGATGCCGGTCGAGCCGCCGAGGCAGAGGCCCTCCTTCTCGACGAGGTCGAAGATGATCGGCAGCGCATCGGAATCTGGAATGCGGTAGGCAAAGTCCGGCGTGAAGCCTTCGAGATTGGCGGTGATGCGGCCCTGGCCGATGCCTTCGGTGATCGAGGAGCCTTCCGATTTCAGTTCGCCATGGGTGTAATATTCATAGAGGGCGGCACCGTCCGGATCGGCGAGGCCGATCTTGATGTTCGGGTTCTTCGCCCTCAGTCCCATCGCGACGCCCGCAAGCGTCCCGCCGGACCCGACTGCGCAGATGAAGCCGTCGACCTTGCCTTCGGTCTGGTTCCATATTTCCGGGGCGGTCGTCTCGGCATGGGCATCGCGGTTGGCGACGTTGTCGAACTGGTTCGCCCAGATCGCGCCGGCGGGCTCGGTCCTGGCAAGCTGTTCGGCAAGCCGGCCGGAGACTTTGACGTAATTGTTCGGGTTCCTGTAGGGAACGGCAGGAACCTCCACCAGTTCGGCGCCGAGCAGTTTCAGGGCGTCCTTCTTCTCCTGGCTCTGGGTCTCGGGAATAACGATGACCGTGCGGTAGCCGAGCGCCTTGGCAACCAGCGTCAGCCCGATGCCGGTATTGCCGGCCGTGCCCTCGACGATCACGCCGCCGGGCCTGAGCATGCCCTTCTTCTCGGCGTCGCGGATGATGTAGAGCGCGGCCCGATCCTTGACCGACTGGCCGGGATTGAGGAACTCCGCCTTGCCGAGGATTTCGCAGCCGGTCGCCTCCGAAGCGCCTTTGAGCCGGATAAGGGGCGTGTTGCCGATCACGCTGAGGACGGAGGGATGATAGGTCATCGCGATACCTTGTCGTTCCTTGGAGATTTAAGCCCGGTCTTTTCGGCGCACAAGCACCGCAGGGCAAGAAATTCTGTTCCCGGAAGGAGCCTGCTTCGACAAAATCCATCTTCCCACCGACAGGTCGCCGAAACGATGTGGGAAAGGGAAATGTATTTTAGGTTTAGCTTTTGTAATGAGGAGCAGGCGCCGAGATCTCGCTCGTTATTATCTTGGAAATAGTAATATCAACTTCCTGTTACGCCTGTCCCGAATGCTGTTGAAGCGAATATTGATCCGTGCCATTCGTGATTTTATCGTGCGGTGTTTAAATACCGTGCGCGAAACTGGCCAACGGACATGCTGCAGAACCTTGAAAGGTTGGATCTTCTGATCGCGCATTACGTTGCCGGTTCCTTTCCGGAGCCGGTGCATGTCTTGGTGGGATCATATCTGGAAATGCAGGCCCCGGCCGCACGGTTCGCCCAGACTCTGGAGGAACTGGCCGGCACGACCCTGCGCGAGAGCGAGCCGCTTGCGGTGGCGTCGCGCGACCGTCGGCTGCGGGAGATTTTCGCCTCCGCTCCGCTGCCGCCCGAGCTTGAACCAAAGGCCTCCCACGGGGCATCACTTCCCGCATCGCTGCTGGCCTATGCCGGGGTCGACCTCTCCGGTATTCCATGGAAAACCAGACTGCCCGGATTTCGCCGGCATGTCATAGAGAGGTCCAGGGAGGTCGAGGCGAGCCTGTTGTGGGTCCGGCCCCGCCGGGCAGTTCCCCGTCATGGTCATCGGGGTCTGGAATTGACTTTGGTTCTGGAGGGTGAATTTCACGATCATCGCGGCAATTTCGGGCGGGGGGACATTTCGATCGCGGATGAAACGCTCGACCACCGGCCGGTTGCGGGAGAGCAGGGGCCGTGCATTTGCTTTACTGTCCTGTTCGCCCCGATCGTGCTCTCCGGTTCTCCATGGAGGCTCGTGGGTGACATCCTCGGCATCTGAACGGATAAGAAAAGGCCGGCGATGAGCCGGCCCAGGTTTAACCGTTCGCATCTTCAGTTCAGATGCAGCTGAGCTTCGCTTACAGCCTGCTCGAACTGCTGGCGCGCCTCCTCCGGCGACCTGCGCCCGTCGAGGGCCGCGCGGCAAACGCTGCGTGCCTTGACGAACTGCGGTCCACGCATGTCCGGCCAGCGATCGGTCAGGAGGGCCAATGCCTCGAACGGGCTATGGACGTCCTCCGTGCCGAGATGGCCGAATGCGACGCGAACAGGTTTCTGCCAGCTGGTTTGCATCTTTTCCTCCTCCCAGGATACCAACCGTATCAAACGGTGAAGACGGCAAATGGTTCCCTTCCGATGAAAAGAATCTGGCTGATGGCACCCCGCAGCTGTCTCATTGGAAAAGACCGGCAATCCAGTAGAACAGTGCGGAGACGAGCGCCGCTGCCGGCAGCGTGACAAACCAGGCGAAGACGATATTGCCGGCGATGCCCCAGCGAACGGCCGAAAGGCGTCTGGCGGAGCCGACCCCGATGATTGCGCCGGTGATCGTGTGGGTGGTCGAAACCGGAATGCCGAGCCAGGTCGCGCCGAAAAGCGTCAACGCGCCGCCGGTTTCGGCGCAGAAGCCCTGCATCGGATTGAGCCTGGTGATCTTCGATCCCAAGGTGTGGACGATACGCCATCCGCCGAACAGCGTGCCGAGCGCCATGGCAGCCTGGCAGCTGATGACCACCCAGAAGGGCACATGGAACTCGCCGCCTAGATATCCCTGCGAATAGAGGAGCACCGCGATGATGCCCATGGTCTTCTGTGCGTCGTTGCCGCCGTGGCCGAGCGAATAGAGCGAGGCGGAAACGAATTGCAGCATACGGAAGGTGCTGTCGACTGCAAACGGCGTTTGGCGCACGAAGAGCCAGGAGACGATCAGCACCAGGACGAGCGCCAGGAAAAAGCCGATCGCGGGCGACATGAAGATCGCGCCAATGGTCTTGGTGAGCCCGCTCCAGACGATCGAACTGAGGCCCACCTTGGCGAGGCCGGCGCCGACGAGCCCGCCGATCAGTGCATGTGATGAGCTGGACGGGATGCCGAAGGCCCAGGTGACGATGTTCCAGATGATCGCGCCCATCAGCGCGGCGAATATCACCTGCGCCGAAACGATCTGAGGGTCGATGATGCCGGTGCCGAGCGTTTCCGCCACATGCAGGCCGAAGAACAGGAAGGCGATGAAATTGAAGAAGGCCGCCCAGAAGACCGCATATTGCGGCCTCAGCACGCGGGTGGAGACGATGGTTGCGATGGAGTTGGCCGCGTCATGCAGCCCGTTGAGGAAGTCGAAGAAAAGCGCGACACCGACGAGGCCTGCAAGAAGAGGAAAGGCGAGGGCGGAATCCATCAGATATTCTCGATCACGATGCCGCTGATCTCGTTGGCGACATCTTCGAACCGATCGAGCACCTTTTCGAGTTCACCGTAGATTTCGCTGCCGATGATGAAGCCCATGGCATTGCCGGCGCCATGACGACGGAAGAGATCCCTGAGGCCCTGATCATGCAGGTCGTCCGACCGGCCTTCGACACGGGTAATTTCCTCGGCGATCGCACCGAGTCGCGGCGCATTGGCACCGATCCTCTTGAGCAGCGGCACTCCTTCGGCGATCAGATGTGCGGCCTTGACGATTTCGCCGCCCATCTGCTGCATCACCGGATCGAAACTCGTCTGCTCGAACAGCCGGATCGTCTTGACCGTCTTGTGCATCATGTCGATCGCATCGTCCATCGACTGGATCAGGTCCTTGATGTCGCCACGATCGAAGGGCGTGATGAAACTGCGGCGCACGGCCTGGAGCACCTCGCGGGTGATGTCGTCGGCTTCCTCTTCCAGCGCTACGATGCGTGCGCAGTTGCCTTCGATATCGGTGCCGGTGAGCAGGGCGTTCAGGGATTCCGCCGCGCCGACCACGGTGCGTGAATGCTGCTCGAAAAGATCGAAGAAGGCATCCTCACGGGGAAGCAGTTTTCTGAAAAGGCCGAGCATCCAAGGTTCCTTGCGTATTTCTGGCTGTCATAAATGTGTCATAAATCGTGGACGGCGAGACTGGAAACCGCGAGAAAGGATTTTCTGTGGAAGAAAAGTTCGGTTTCGTAAGCTGGCTAATTATTTGCTTTGGCGATGGAATCGGTGAAGGCTGCGCTGGACTTGCCTTTGCGCGCCGACCGCAGCCGTGGCCGGCCGTTCGTCGCCGGCAAATTGAGGGAGCAGGATGTCGAACCGATTTCTGATTGAGGGGCCGGGGGATGCGCGCTTCACCATCCTTCTCGCGCACGGCGCCGGCGCGCCGATGGATTCGGTGTCGATGACGGCTGCCGCAAAAGCGCTGTCGGAGAAGGGGTTTCGCGTGGCGCGCTTCGAATTCGGCTATATGGCGTCACGCCGTATATCGGGTGAACGCAAGCCGCCGCCCAGGGCAGAGACCCTCAATCCGGAATACAAAGCTGCCGTCGCCGAGCTCGGCACCAGGGGGACGCTGATCATCGGCGGCAAATCCATGGGCGGACGAGTGGCGAGCATGATCGCCGACGAGCTTTATGCGGAAGGGAAGATCGCCGGTCTTCTCTGCCTCGGTTACCCGTTTCACCCACCGGCCAAACCGGAACAGCTTCGTACGCAGCATCTTAAAGCGCTGAATACCCCGGCGCTGATCTGCCAGGGAACCCGTGACGAATTCGGCACGCGGGAAGAGGTCTCCGGTTACGAGCTCTCCGACAGGATCGAGATCCTCTGGCTGGAAGACGGTGATCATGATTTAAAGCCGCGCAAGAAGATTTCCGGCTTCTCCGCCGCCGAACACCTGGCGACCATGGCGGAAGCGGTACGTGTCTGGGCTGACGGGCTGACGTTCTGAGCGGAGCCCTCGGCATCCCCGAGAGGAGATGCGCGGCGCCGCATGTCGCCGCGGTATCCGTGAAACTCCTATAGGATTCCTATTTCTCTCCTCGCGGGTTCCTCTCGAACCTTTATGCAACTCGGAGCCATATTTCTTCCAGTTTCGCGGCTGGACGCCCCGTCTTCGCGTCCGGGCCTGGCGAATCTCGACAACACGAGAATGCGAGGAAGACCCAAATGGTGTTCGATTATGGCCTCAGCGCCGCAGTCCTTATCTTCGTCAGCGCTTATCTGATCTATGCCCTGCTTCGACCGGAACGCTTTTGATCGGCGGGCGGCAGGCAATGCCGCCGGCATCGGGCGCGTGCGGGATATGAACGGCTGGCTCCGCATCCTGCGCAGACGTGTCGGTCCCTGCTTCGGCACTCCGAAGGTCGGGACGCATCTTCGCGCTTCGGACGTCATACTCGGCATGACGTTTCTGCTGCTGGCCGCCGTGCTGTTTGTCTCGCTTCTTTCCCATTTCTTCGCATCCGCTTGAGCGGTGCGGAATGCGCAATCAGAATATCAAGCTGGAGCCTCTTATGAGCCAGGACAGATCAGCGAGCATCATGGATGCCCGCATCCTCGTTCCCGCGATCGGGAACGCCTTCAAGAAACTCAATCCCCGTTCTCTGGCCAAGAACCCGGTCATGTTCGTCGTCGCCGCGGTTTCGGTGTTGACGACAGTCCTGTTCGTCAAGGATGCGGCGACGGGAGCAGGCAATCTCGGTTTTTCCTTCCAGATCATCCTCTGGCTCTGGTTCACGATCCTGTTCGCGAATTTCGCGGAGGCCGTTGCGGAAGGCCGCGGCAAGGCACAGGCCGATTCGCTTCGGCGCTCGCGCACCGAAACGCAGGCCAAGCTGCTTGCGAACGGCAGCCGTGAGAATTTCAAGCTGGTGCCGGGAACGAGCCTCAAGATCGGCGACGTGGTGCTTGTCGAGGCCGGCGACATCATTCCCTCCGACGGCGAGGTGATCGAAGGCATCGCCTCGGTCAACGAGGCGGCCATTACCGGCGAATCCGCACCCGTCATCCGGGAATCGGGCGGTGACCGCTCCGCCGTGACCGGCGGCACGCAGGTCCTGTCCGACTGGATCAGGGTGCGCATTACCGCCGCTGCCGGCTCGACCTTTCTGGATCGGATGATCTCGCTGGTCGAGGGCGCGGAGCGGCAGAAGACGCCGAACGAGATCGCCCTCAATATCCTGCTCGCCGGCCTGACGTTGATCTTCGTGCTTGCAACCGCGTCGATCCCGAGCTTTGCCGCCTATGCCGGCGGTTTCATCCCGGTGATCGTCCTTGTCGCGCTGTTCGTGACACTGATCCCGACCACGATCGGCGCTCTTCTGTCTGCCATCGGCATCGCCGGCATGGACCGGCTGGTGCGCTTCAACGTGCTCGCCATGTCCGGCCGCGCCGTCGAGGCGGCCGGCGATGTCGATACGCTGCTGCTCGACAAGACCGGCACGATCACCCTCGGCAACCGGCAGGCCACGGAATTCCGTCCGGTGAAAGGCGTGACCGAGCAGGAGCTCGCGGATGCGGCGCAACTCGCCTCGCTGGCGGACGAGACGCCGGAAGGCCGATCCATCGTTGTTCTCGCCAAGGAAAAATACGGCATCCGCGCCCGTGACATGCAAAGCCTGCACGCCACCTTCGTCCCGTTCACGGCGCAGAGCCGCATGAGCGGGATCGATTCGGAGGGTTCGTCCATCCGCAAGGGTGCCGTCGACGCGGTGCTGAGATATCTCGACCAGATCAGCGCCAAGGGCGCCGGCAGCGAAGCCACACGTGAAATCCAGGCGATCGCGGATGATATCGCGAAGGCCGGCGGCACGCCGCTCGCGGTCGTGCGCGATGGTCGCCTGCTCGGCGTCATCCACCTCAAGGACATTGTCAAAGGCGGCATCCGCGAGCGCTTTGCCGAATTGCGCCGCATGGGCATTCGCACCGTGATGATCACCGGCGACAACCCCATGACGGCCGCCGCGATTGCCGCCGAGGCGGGTGTCGATGACTTTCTTGCCCAGGCAACGCCTGAGGACAAGCTGAGGCTGATCCGCGAGGAGCAGGCCAAGGGCAAGCTCGTCGCTATGTGCGGCGACGGCACCAACGACGCACCGGCACTCGCCCAGTCGGATGTGGGCGTAGCGATGAATACGGGCACGGTCGCCGCGCGCGAGGCCGGCAACATGGTCGACCTCGATTCCGACCCGACGAAGCTCATCGAGATCGTCGAGATCGGCAAGCAGCTGCTGATGACGCGAGGCGCCTTGACCACCTTCTCGATCGCCAACGACGTAGCCAAATATTTCGCGATCATTCCCGCGATGTTCGTCGGGCTCTATCCGCAGCTGAGCAAGCTTAACATCATGGGGCTTGCGACGCCGGAGAGCGCCATTCTCTCCGCCATCATCTTCAATGCGCTGATCATCATCGTGCTCATACCGCTGGCCCTTAAAGGCGTGAAATACAAGGCGATCGGCGCAGGGCCGCTCTTGAGGCGCAATCTGCTCATCTACGGGCTTGGCGGGCTCGTCGTACCCTTTATCGGGATCAAGGCGATCGACCTGATCGTGGCCGCCCTCCATCTCGCCTGATCGAAGGAACATTCGACATGACTATCCTCTATCTCCTCCTCGGCGTGGCGATCTTCTGGCTTCTGCTGGCCATGACCTCTGCCGCCGACCGGGTTTGATTTCCAACGATGCCGGAGAAATTCCCATGTTAATTCAACCCATCCTGTTCGTCGTCCTCATCGTTGGAGGCACCGCGCTTATCTCCTGGCCGCTTGGCCGTTACATGACCTGGGCCATGGACCCGCAAGGTGCCGCATCGGGACGTCCCAACGCTTTCACGCGCCTCTTCCAGTCGATCGGCGGTTCGGTCTCGGCAAGGCCGCAGGACTGGAAGCGCTACATGGTGTCCATCCTCGCATTCAACGTCGTGATGTTCGTCGTGACCTTCTCAATCCTGGCCCTGCAGCAGTATCTGCCGCTCAATCCGGACGGAAAGGAGGCTCTTGAGGGCAGCCTGATCTTCAACACGGCAGCCTCGTTCACCTCGAACACCAACCTGCAGCACTATTCCGGTGAAGTCTCGCTCAGCTATCTTTCGCAACTGGCCGGATTGATGTGGCTCCAGTTCGTGTCGGCGGCGACCGGTATCGCGGCGCTTGCCGCCCTGGCGCGCGGCCTTGCCGGACGCAAGCTCGGCAATTTTTTCGTCGACGTGCAGCGCGCATCGTTTCTCGTACTCCTGCCGGTCGCCTTTATTGTCGCCATCCTGCTTGTGGTCGGCGGCATGCCGATGACGTTTAACGGTGCGGCAGTCGCCACGACACTCGAAGGCGTGCAGCAGACGATTGCACGGGGTCCGGTGGCGGCTTTCGTGTCGATCAAACAGCTCGGTACGAATGGCGGCGGTTTCTTCGGCCCCAACAGCACGCATCCGCTCGAGAATCCGAGCTTCTGGACCAATGTCGTGGAAACGGTATCGATCATCCTCATTCCGATGGCCTGCGTCTGGATGTTCGGCCGGATCGTTGGCCGCATGCGCCATGCCACGGTGATATTCGGCGTCATGCTGGTGCTGGTGCTGCTGCGCGTTGCCGGCGGCATCTGGTTCGAATCCGCTCCGACCCAGGCGTTCGCCGACCTCCCGATCGAGCAGACGACAGGCAATCTGGAAGGCAAGGAATTGCGCTTCGGCGCGTCGGCTGGTCCGCTCTGGTCCGTGCTGACGACCTCCACCAGCAACGGTTCGGTCAATGCGATGCACGATAGCTTGAACCCGCTTGCGGGTATGATGCCGATGATCGGCATGTGGTTGAACGAGGACTTCGGCGGCGTCGGTGTCGGCATGATCAACATGTTCCTTTATATCGTCGTCGGCGTCTTCATCGCCGGCATGATGATCGGCCGCACGCCCGAATATCTGGGCTGGCGCGTCGAGGCCCGCGAAGTCAAATTCGCCATTCTCGCTCTTCTGGCGCATGGGCTCTTCATCCTCGGCGGCACGGCGGTCTTTGCGGCGACGCCGTGGGGAGCGGACGTGCTCAACAATGTCGGCCCGCACGGCTTCAGCGAGATCCTGTACGAGTTCTCCTCCGCGTCGGCCAACAACGGTTCCGGCTTTGAAGGACTGGGTGACAACACCGTGCCCTGGAACGTGGCGACAGGCATCGTGATGCTGCTCGCGCGCTTCATTCCGATCATCCTGCCGCTCGCGATCGTCGGCTCGCTTTCCGCAAAGCGCAGAAGTGCGGAATCGAGCGGCACGCTCAGCGTCGAGGGCGGCACTTTCGCAACCATGCTGGCGGCGACCATCCTCGTCGTGGGTGCCCTGACCTTCTTCCCCGCGGCAACCCTCGGCCCGATCGCCGAACACTTCATCTATATGAACTGATCAATCCGGAGACAGAACCATGGAAGCCCTTTTAGCAAGCGTCCGGATCACCGTAGCCACGATGGCGATTTGCGTCGCCGGATACGCCACGGCGGTCTGGGCCGTCGGTCAGGCGATCACCCCGGAGACGGCGGACGGATCGCTGATTACCCGTCCGGACGGAACCATCATCGGAAGCCGCCTTATCGCGCAGCCCTTCAGCCAGCCGAAGTATTTTTGGCCACGGCCGTCGGCCGTCGACTACAATGCCGCGGGCGCCGGCGGCAGCAACAAATCGCCGACGAGCCCCGATCTCACAGATCGTGCCCGCGAGATCGTCGCAGCCTACAGAGCAACTCCCGAAAATCCCCTGCCGGCTGAGCTTGCTGCTGCGTCCGGTGCGGGACTCGATCCGCATATTTCCGAACGGGCCGCACTTTACCAGGCAGCCCGCATTGCCGAGGCGCGCGGCCTGGCCGAGCCGGAAGTCGAGGCGCTGGTCCACCGGATGGCTTTCGCGCCTGGCGGTTTTCTGACAACGGATCGCATCGTCAATGTGCTGGAACTGAATCTCGCGCTCGACGGCACGGGAACGCCGCAGCAATAGAAGCTGAAGCCAGGGCGGCGCTCCCGCCGCCAGATCGAGATGATTTGGGCCTGATCGGCCTAAAATCTGATTCCTGATGTCGATCGATTTCATCGATCGCGATGGCAACGCCGCGACAGCGATCTGCATTCGTCGAACGTGTCCACAAAACCAACATCATTTCCCCCCAAAGAGTGATCGGGGCCTCTAGCCTTGGCTTTAGGCCCCTCTATATCACCCGTCGGCGCGAGGCGATCGTCTCGCTAAATCACTAGGTTGCACCAATCTGTCAGGGAGAAATTACAACAGGGCTCAATGATCACCGTGCCCAACAGATAGCCCGTGTCCTTCGGATGCGGTTCACAGGGAGGAGGCAAAGGGAGCGGAAAACGTGCGCGAAAAAGGATAGCTATGGAATGACGATGCTCACATACGCTTGCTACTGCATCGAAGAGGTCGGCCATGAGCATTGCTGACCGATTGGTAACAGGAAGTCTCTGGGTCACCCTTTCGAGGGTCATCGTCAACGGGCTGTCAACACTCAGCACCATTGTCCTGGCTTGGTATCTCTTGCCTTCGGACTTTGGCGTTGTGGCACTGGCAACAACAATGCTCGTCATCGTGACGACGATCACAGAGCTTTCCCTGAATGAGGCGCTTATCCGTCACGAAGATCCGGGAGAATCCCATTTCAGCGCGGCATGGACGCTGGCTGCGACGCGTGGCCTGATATTGTGCCTTCTCTTCGCAGCGCTCGCCTATCCTGCTTCCCTCATCTATGACGAACCGCGCCTGTTCGGCGTTCTCCTCGCCTTGAGCCTCAGCTTCCTGATAAACGGGCTTGCGAATCCGCGGCGGATCATGCTCCAGAGAGAGCTGATTTTCTGGCAGGAATTCGTGCTGAACGTTGCCCAGAAAGTCGCCGGCTTTGTAGCAACCGTCGCCATCGCGGTCATCTACCACAGCTATTGGGCGCTTGTGATCGGCACTTTGGTGATGCAGGCGACGAACGTTTTGGCGTCGTACTTTATTCTGCCGTTTCGCCCGCGCATAACCTTCTCCCATATGCGCGAATTCTTTTCGTTTTCCATCTGGATCACCGCCGGGCAGATCGTCAACACACTCAATTGGCGCTTTGATTACCTTCTGCTGGGCAAGCTGCTGGATGGTGCCGCCCTCGGCTATTATTCGCTCGGCGGCCAGCTTGCGATGACGCCCACGCGTGAAGCAACCGCGCCGCTGACCGCGACGATCTATCCCGCCTTTGCCAATGTCCGCCATGATCCTCACCGCCTGGCGGCGGCCTATCAGCGGACGCAGGCGCTCCTGACGGCCGTCGCATTGCCGGCCGGCATAGGCATGGCAGTCATCGCAGATCCCCTCGTCAGGCTGGTGCTTGGCGAAAGGTGGCTTCCCGTGATCTTCATCATCCAGGCGCTTGCGTCGGTTTACGCGCTGCAGACGTTGGGCTCTCTCAATCAGCCTCTTGGCATGGCGCTGGGACATACCCGGACCCTCTTCATCCGCGACACGCAGATGCTTTTCGTGCGGATTCCGGTGATTACGGTCGGCCTGGTGTTCTGGGGACTTCCGGGGCTGATATTCAGTCGCGTGCTCACCGGCCTCTTTAGCGCTTTCGTCAACATGATCATCGTGAAGCGTTTCATCAATGTTTCGGTCACGGCGCAGTTATGGGCAAATTTCAGGGCGCTCGCCAGTTCGGCCGTCATGGCTGCGGGCGTCTTGCTTGCCCATCGCTATATGGGCGTTGAGACCACGCAAATGGCGCTGGTTCTGCAACTCGCTGCCCTCATTTGCCTTGGAGGTGTTCTCTATTGCGGATCCAGCATCTTTCTCTGGCTGGTCATGGACCGTCCGAATGGTCCGGAGACCGAAGTCAGGAGGATAGCCTCCAAGGTGTTGTCCAAAGTCAGTCTCGCCTGATCGCAGGCTTGTTTTCTTCCAATTTTCGAAAGAGAGGTACGATGTCCGGCGCACAGCAATCCGAACTCATCACCAGGCTGCAGGATAGAACTCACGATTGCCTGAAACAATTCGTCAAGCCTGATGAGCCCATCGCGATACTGGACTTCCCCGATATCAAGAACTGCGGGGATTCTGCGATCTGGCTGGGAGAGATGGCCTATCTGCAGCACCGGTACGCAAAGCGGCCCTCCTATGTCTGCACGACCGACGATTTTTCACCTGATGAACTCAAGAGCGCAGCCCCGAGTGGTCCGATCTTCATTCACGGGGGCGGCAATTTCGGCGACGTATGGGTGTTCCATCAGGACTTCCGGGAGCGCGTGATGGAGCTGTTTCCCGACCGGCAGATTGTCCAGTTCCCGCAATCGATCCACTACAAGTCTCCGGAACGGCTGGAGCAAAGCAGGCGGGCGATCGGCAAGCACAAGAACTTCGTTCTCCTGGTGCGCGACGAGGAATCGTTTCAGTTCGCCCAGGAAAATTTCGATTGCGAAACCTATCTGTGCCCGGACATGGCCTTCTGCATCGGCGCCGTGCAGCCCGATGCGCCGCAATTCCCCGTCCTCGCGATGCTCCGCCAGGACAAGGAACAGGTCGGAACGGTCGATTTCTCCGCCTATCCCGACATCCCCAAGGAAGACTGGATTACCGAAGATCCTTCAAAGGTGCGTGTTGCAAAAGCGCTTGGAGCGGCATCCGCGCTGCTGCAGCTCAATCCTTCCGAGGTGCGGCTGCGCAAACTGGATGCCGCTGCCAACAACCGCTTCCGGCGCGGCATCCGGCAGATTTCCCGTGGCAAGGCGATCGTGACCGATCGGCTGCACGTGCATATCTGCTCGCTTCTCATCGGACGCCGTCATGCGGTGCTCGACAATAATTATGGAAAGATTCGCCGCTTCATGAATGCTTTTTCAGGGGGCACGGATCTGTCCTACAAGGCAACGTCGCTCGATGACGGCATCAGATGGGCAAGAGAACAGGCGGCTGTTGCGGCTTGACCGTGCCCGAAATCAACGACCGGAGGCTGTCATGAGTGTTTTAACGTTCATCATCCCTGTGAGGCATCAGAAAAACGCGCGCGATTGGAGCCTCCTGAAGAGGAATCTCACGCAGACCGTCGCATCCATCGCGAATCAAACCAGCGCTGACTGGCGAGGGATCATTGTTGCCAACGAAGGTGCCGATCTTCCCGTGCTGCCGGATAAATTCTCGGTGACCTGGGTGACCTTTCCCCCGAACGATATCCACGAGCGGGGTGATGCGACCGAGGAGGATTTTCTCGACTCGTTCCGCGCCGACAAGGGGCGTCGCGTCCTGGCGGGCATGCTCGATGCCCGCGACAGCCGCTTCTTCATGATCGTTGACGACGACGATTTTGTCAGCGCCCGCATCGTCGAGTACGTTTCCCAACACCAGAACGAAAATGGCTGGGCGATCGATAAGGGCTATATCTGGGACGACGGCGGAAGTCTTCTATTATGCCGTGACCAGTTCAACCACTATTGCGGCACATCGCTGATCATTCGTTCGGATCTGTACGGACTGCCATCGAGGGCGGAAGACGCATCGATCGAATGGATCAAGAACATGCTTGGCAGCCACGTCCGCGTCGTACCGGCTTTGGCCGAACGGGGGACGCCATTGAGTTCGCTGCCTTTCCGGGGTGCCGTATACCGCGTTGCACACAAGGGGTCGCATAGTAAGGCTCCGAGCCTCATCGACATGTATTTCCTGAACAGGAACGCTCTCAGGCGGCCTGTCAGCACGATGAAAAACCTGGCGGGGTTGCGGCTGCTGTCGACTGAACACAAGAAAGAGTTTTTCGGGCTTTCGGGATAATCGTTCAGGTGTCTCTGGCGCCGCACTGGAATCGTCTTCACGGCGGCCAAAACTGATGGGCTGCCGTGAAGAAGGGCGTCATCTCTGCAGGTGGGGCTTAAAACGACTGAAGCGCGCCAAAGGCGCGCTCCAGCGAGAAACTGGCTCCCCGGGCCGGATAATTTTTAGTAACTTTAATGCTCCATATTGGTAACCGCACTAGAAAAAAACTATTTAATTTCAATAGCATGGTTGTCCATTTTGACCTCTGCGCCTATTTATAGCGCATACCCCAATAGCGGGGAAATTGTGGGGAAGATAAATGGGGAGCCATACTCGTAACGTTCTGACGGTAAAGTCTATAGCGACCAGCAAATCGGTCAAACTGCGTGATGGCGGTGGGCTCTATCTGGTGAGTAAGGGTAGCGGCCGCTACTGGATCCTGAACTATACCTTCGCCGGCCTTCGACGTGAGATCGGGCTGGGGCCGCTTCATACTGTTGGGCTTGCGGACGCCCGAGAGAAGGCTGAGATCGCTAGGAAGCTGATCAGACAGGGTATAGACCCGCTCGCCGCGAAACGCGAAGCTGAAGAGGCTACGCCTAAGGCGATCACGTTCGGGGCGTATGCTGACGATTTCATCGACGCTGCCGTCAAGGCTGGTCGATGGCGCGGCGCCAAGACAGAAGCGCGTTGGCGAAATCTTTTGGAAGTCCACGCAAAGCCGATCCGTGCAAAGGTGATCTCCAGCATCAAAGTAAAAGACGTTCTGGAAGTTCTTCGTCCGGTGTGGGGCTCGAAACAGGAGACGGCAGAAAAGCTGAGAGAAGCGATAGAGCGCGTCCTAAGTGCGGCAACCGTTGAAGGGCACCGGACAGGAACGAACCCAGCCACTTGGAAAGATGTCCTCTCCCATGTGTTGCACAAACCTGATGAACTCACCAATCGCAATCATCACGCTGCCATGCCCCACGCCGACGTGCCGGCCCTCATGAAGAAGTTGGCCGAGGGTGATGGTGTAAGCGCTCGGGCGCTCGAACTCACCGTCCTGACTGGTGTCCGTAGCGGCGAGGCGAGGGGAGCTGTCTGGCCGGAGATCGACCTTCAGACAAAGGTCTGGACGATCCCTGCGGTTAGGATGAAGGGCGGTAAGGAACATCGCGTGCCTCTCTCCGATCAGGCAGTGGTATTGCTCAAGGTGATGAAGGCGCAGCGGGTCAACGATTTCGTTTTCCCTGGCGTACGGGATAAGAAGCCGCTGTCGGACGCCAGTCTCGGGAAGGCGCTAACTGGTGCCGGCGGAGGCGCTTACACGGTTCATGGCTTCCGTTCCAGCTTCCGCGACTGGGCAACCGAAGTTGCGCACGCTCCTCGCGAGATCGCCGAGGCCGCCCTTGCGCATGCCGTCGGTGACGCGGTTGAACGTTCGTACGCAAGGAGTGATGCGCTTGAGCGGCGCCGAACGTTGATGCAGGATTGGGCCAAGTATTGCTGCGGCTGAGCCGTGTACTTGATTTTTTACAAATGCAGTCAAGAACTATATTCGCACGTCCAAAAATATAGTGCGTTGATAAATTTGTAAAAATACTCTATTTAAATAGTCACGATGGCCGGTAAGGTTGTCATGTGAGCGGCCTGGGACTGTCGGATTTTTTGTGCCTGAGGCCCGTTTCCGTCAGTTGCTGACGAACCTTTCGCCGAATGCGACGGCGAATTGCGTCTTGGCCTCGA
>NZ_JAGGJW010000027.1 GCF_017873175.1 Neorhizobium petrolearium | reverse complement strand
GAGGAGCTTGACCACCACGACGGACACGAACGATATCTAAAAGGCGGGTCACTTCTCGGTGCAAATCCCGGGTCAGCTCTCAACGCAAATCAACACCCAGGGGCCTGAAGCAATAATTTGCGTAGCTTCGCGGCGTCCATCTGAATGGTTCCGGCTTTGGGAAAGCGATGGCTGAGCTGGCCGGCGAAATCTGTGTTGTACTCAACGAGTACGAGATTGGATTCTGCAACACCCCGCTCAAGCAGAGCTTCGGTGAAGACACCCGTTCCTGGTCCAAGTTCAATCACGGTTCCTGTATCTGCAGAGATCTCAATGGTTATAAGCGAAGAGAGAGCGCGTCCCGAGGGCGTAACTGAGGCCACCTGCAAAGGCGCAGAAAGCCAGGTGCGAAAGAACAGGACCGCATCGGCCGTTCTACTGGTCATCGCACATCTCCCTTTCGACGAAGCCGCTTGGGGGACCGAAGCTGCAGCCGGCATGTCAAGGCGACGAGCAATTCCACGGCAACGAGAAACGCAAGGATCTTGAGGGCAAGCGCCGAAGAGTTGATGCCTGGAAGCGCCATCACGGCCAGGTAGCCTGCGGCGATGAACAGCCCGTTCCACAACACGATGCCGACCGCCAAGCCAGACGTGAACCGCAACAAGCTCGTTCCCAAGAGCGCTGCGGCCAAGGGGGAGATCAACCGTATCGTAGGGATGAGTTGCGATGTAATGGCGATCGCTTGTTCGCGGGCACGCAGGTACGATAGTGTTTGGTCGATGCGTTGCCGTGAAACCCCAATCCACTTGCCAATGAAGTAGAGAAGCGTGACGGACTTCCCTTCTCCGATTGCGCGCGCAAGAAGATAGAGCGCTAGAGCCCCCGTAAAGCTCCCAATGGTGGTGCCGACAACGGCCGCTTGGACGGACCAGGCATCGTCATTGACGGCAATTCCAATGGCAACGAGAACGCCATGAGACGGGAGTGCGGGGATAAAACGTTCCGCGAGGCCGATCGAAAGAAGGCCAAAGACGCCGTACAGCGCTATCCAATCGACGAGATCTGCGAGCGGGTCCATCCTCAGCCCTCTTGTCTGAGGGGCTGCGCGCCAAGAACCGGATTTGCCACCGTTTTAGGTTGGGCCTCGTACGCAATGCCTGCCAGCTTTTCCGAGATATCCCAAAGTCTCTTGGCAACATGGGGCTCCATCGCCTGTGGCGGGATTTGCGCCTCGGTAGGGTGACCGCGGGTTTCGCTCAGCCGATCTGGGCCATAATATCTGCCGCCGCGGGCATCTGGAGATGTGGCGGCAAACAGGGTCGGCAGTGCGCCTTGGGACGCGGGCTGAAACAAAAACCACAGCAGCGACCGCAGAAGACCTTGCGCACTGCGGCGACCCGGTGCGTTGTGCAGCAGATCCGTCCGGGAAACGCCGGGATGGGCTGCGATGGAGGTGATACCCCAACCCGCCTTCTCGCTGCGTCGCTGAAGTTCGAGTGCAAACATCAAGCAGGCGAGCTTCGATTGGCTGTAGACGGGCATGGGCTCGTAGCTCCGCTCCGCCTGCAGGTCATCGAAGTTGATCGCGACGTTCTTGCCCCTTGCAGCGATGCTGGAGAGCGTCACCACTCTCGGGTCTTGTCCCCGGAGCAGAAGCGGCAACAGATGAGCCGTCAAGGCGAAGTGACCGAGATAGTTTGTGCCGAACTGCAGCTCGAACCCGTCAGCTGTGGTCTTGCGCACCGGCGGCGTCATGACGCCTGCATTGTTTATGAGCACATCAAGGTGATCGTGACTGCCTTTCAGCCGCTCGGCCAGCGCCTCGATCGAATCGAGGTTGCCAAGATCCACCTGCTCGAACGTGACCGAAGCGCGGGGCAGGCTTTCTCTGATGCGTTTGATGGCTTCAGCGCCTTTCGTCAGATTGCGACCTGCAAGGATCACCTCGCCGCCGGCTCTGGCCAACGCAATGGCGTCCTCGAAACCCAGGCCACCGGTTCCGGTGACAAGGATTGTGCGGCCCTTCTGCGACGGCATGTCATCAAGCGTCCAGGATTTCGACATGATCAGTTCCTTTCTCGTTTGTTGGCAAGATTGTCCGCCGGAGAGGCATCGGGGGGAACGTGGCATCTCTGGCGGACAAAGGTCGCTGTGGGCGGGACGCGACCTTCAAGGACCCCGACGGGGGCTTCAGGATCCGAGCTTATTGTGCTGCCTCGATGGTTCTTCCGAGCGGTGGCCTTGCTGGGACGTCGCGGGTTCGCTGCATCCAGGCCGGATATTCGGGGCGAAGCTTGCTGACCGCGTCCAACTCGGCCACTTCATCGGGACTTAACGAGACCTCGGTCGATCCGATGCTGTCGTCCAGCTGGTTGACGGTTTTGGCGCCGACGATCACGCTCGTGACATGCGACTGGTGCAGGAGCCAGGCGAGGGCAATTCGAGCGACGCTCACGCCTTTCTGCAGGCAGATACGCTCCATCGCCTCGATGACGTTGTAAGCGTGATCCATGGCGACTGGCGGAAAGTCGAAGGTCGTGCGGCGGCTGCCTTTCTCGACCTGCTTGTCGCGGCCGAATTTGCCGCTAAGAAGGCCACCGGCGAGAGGACTCCAGACGAGAAGGCCAAGCTTCTCGGCATTGATCAGCGGCACGATCTCCCGTTCGATATCGCGGCTGGCGAGCGTGTAGTAGTTTTGCGTTGTCGCGATCTTCACGAGATTGTACCGTTCGCTTTGGCCAATTGCTCTCGCCATCTGCCAAGCCGACCAGTTCGACACGCCGACATAGCGAACCAGACCCTGCCGGACCAGAGCATCCAAGGCAGCAAGACTTTCCTCGATCGGCGTCACGGTATCGACGTTGTGAAGCTGATAGAGGTCGATGTAGTCGACTTGCAGCCGCTTCAAACTCGCCTTCACGCTGTTCATGATATGGGCGCGGGAGTTGCCAGCCTCGTTTGGGCCTGGACCCATCGGCCCGCAGACCTTGGTGGCGATAACCACATCCTCCCTCCGGACGCCAAGGTTTTTCAGCGACTGACCGACGATCTCCTCGGAGACGCCGCCGGAATAAATGTCGGCGGTGTCGATGAAGTTGATCCCGTGTTCGAGGGCACGGGCGATCAGAACCTGAGCGTCGTCCTGCTGGACATTGCCCATGTTGGACCAGATCCCCTTGCCGCCGAAGGTCATCGTTCCCAGGCAAAGCTCAGAGACGAAGAGACCTGTATTGCCAAGTGTGTTGTATTTCATGATGCGGGCCTTCGAGGTGATGGCGAGCTATGATTTTCGGGCAGATGTTTCGGTGCCGAGAGCGGCGGCGAGAGGAAGTCCCGACCGTCCGCCATCTCAACCGAGACCGCCGTTTGCGAAGACATTCTGAGCATCGATCCAGGCGCCATCTTTCGAGCACAGAAGGGCGATGACGCTAGCAATGTCGTCCGGCTGTCCCAGTCGCCCGAGTGGCGTCTGTTCGGGAATGCCGCGTAGCGCCTCCTCGCCGTGCTGACGCAAGAGCTGTGTGTCGACGGCGCCGGGTGCCACGGAGTTGACCGAGATGTTTCGGCCTGCGAGTTCCTTGGCCAGTACGCTTGAATAGAGCACCTGGGCGGCCTTGGTCGCGGCATAGGCGGCCGTGGCGGGCGGAGGCGTTTTGATGATGCTAGAGCTGAGGCTGATGATACGGCCACCATCGCGAACGCGTCTCGCTGCCTCGCGCAAGACGTTGAAGCTGCCCTTCACATTGGTGGCCATCATCCGGTCGAAAGCTTCGTCGGTCATCTGGGCAAAAGGACCGACATTCATGATGCCGGCATTGTTGATCACGACATCTACGCCGCCAAATGCTTCGTCGTTGGCGTCGAAGAGGGCTTTCACCGCAACCGGATCAGCCACGTTTGCCTGTCGAAAGATCGCGCGCCCACCGGCTGCCTCGATATCGCGGACCACCTGGGCCGCCAGATCGCGGTTGGTAAGATAGTTCACCGTCACATCGTAGCCGTCGCGCGCCAGTCGCAGGGCGGTCGCGGCGCCAATACCGCGGGAAGAACCTGTAACGACGGCGACCCGCTGTGTGGTGGTTGGCGTGGTTGCTTCTTCGGTTTGCGCCGAAGCAATGCCGGTCATGGCGAGCGCTGATGGAACCGCAGCTGCAAGAGCCAGGAACGTGCGGCGGGAATTGTCAGTATCGGACATTGACGTCTCTCCTTTTGAGTACACTCAGGATGTTCTGGAAATATTCGTGAGCCACTTCGTGCTCATCGCAGACGAAGGAACGCGCCGACACGGTGGTTCGCGACGAGAAGGGCGATGCCGGACAAAACGCTCGCCAATGGCACGATCAACAGGCCAAGCGCGAGACCGTTTGGAATGTCGGCTGTGCTCGCGGCGTCGCTGACCATGCCGACGAACAATGGCCCGAGTGCCGGTCCGACAAGTCCGCTACCAATCATCACGAGACTGGACGCCTGGGCCTGCCGGCCCGGCCCGGCGACGAGGTGTGCCGCACCGAAACCCCAAGGCAGCATGAACGAGAACGACAACATTGAAGGGACAAACAAGGCGATGGACATCCAGCCCACTGGGGCAAACAAGGCGGCGGTCGTCGTGATGCTGGCCATCAGTAAGAGAATGGCGGGTGGGCCGAGCACCCTGCCGGAGCCGGAGTGGACGGTATGGTCGAACCATCGACCGCCACCCAGCGTGCCGACAATCCCCATCAACCCCTGCAACAGGCCGAAGAAAACGCCGACCTCGGTTGCGGTGAAATCATAGGTGCGGATCAGAAACGGGACCGAGAATGCATAGAAGGGCGCACCGGCAAAGCCGAGAAAAATCGTGCCTATGAACAGCCAGCGAAAGGCGGGCGACGACAGGAGGTTGAGGCTTGTTTTCAGGAAGGGTTCGTTGCGCGTGGCGGCAATCTGCAGGCGCGGCGTCGGACCTGCGACAAGTAGCGTCAACAAGCCGATCAGGATACCGATGGCGCCGGCACCCATCAGCACGACACGCCAGCCCAAAATATCAGCAATAGCACCGCCTGCGGCAAAACCAGCCATGGTTCCGAGCGGGATTCCCATCGCGAAAAGACCGATAGCAAGTCCACGTCGCTCCGGTTCGATCTTGCGCGCAATCAAGGCATGGCCAGCCGGGACTGCCCCTGCCTCTCCGAAAGCAACCCCAAACCGGGTCAGCGCAAGGAACATGAAACTTGCAGCAACGCCGCCCAGCGCTGTCATCACGCTCCAGATCAGGATGCAGGAGACCAGCACCAGCCGCGGCGATCCGCGATCGGCCGCGCGAGCAAGCGGTAGCGAAAGAAGCGCGTAACAGACTGCAAAGGCAAGGCCAGTCAGCAGTCCCATCTGCGTGTCGCTCAGTGAAAGGTCCGCTTTGATTTTTTCCGCAAGGATAAAAGGAAGTATGCGGTCGATCTGCGAAAATGCATTGATCAGCAGAAGCACGGCGCATATGGCGACGAACCGCCAGTTCCTGACATACTCACTGCTGGATACGACAGGCGGTGGCCGTACTTTTGACGGATCACTTGACCCGGCGACAATTTCTGCCATTTTGAGGTTACTCCTCGCTTGGTTGCACCCTTAAGCTAGATGGAGTGTCCAATGAGCAGAATGCCCGAACTCTCAAGAAATTTGCCTATTCCTGCAGAAGGGGCGAATATGCCGGCAAGGAGCCAAGTGTTGCCATGGCCCCTGGACCATGTGGAGCCGCGCATGAATGCACCGCTACTTGCAGCCGTAACGGATTACATCGAAGCACAGGGCGGTGGCCAAGGCCTGTTTCCGACAGCCATCGATGGATTCAATATTGTCCGCTCATTTCAGTCGATGATGCCGATGCGAAACATCTATCGGCCGTCGCTCTGCGTTGTGCTGGAGGGCGCAAAGGAACTCCATTTCGGAGACGAGCGACTGAGCTATGGAACGATGGAGTGCCTGGTTGTCAGCGTAGGGCTGCCGGCAACCGGTCGGATCGTAGAGGCTAGTGAGGAAGTCCCCTATGTGGGCGTCTTGATCGATTTTGACGTTGCGACTATGCGGGACGTTCTCGAGCAATTGGACGCACTTCCCATTCAATCAGAAGAATCGGGCCCTTGTGCTTTTGTTGCCAAAGTCGATCAACCATTGGCCGACTGCATTCTTCGCCTGGTGAAATTGTTGGCGACGCCGAAGGCGATTCCCGTCCTGGCGCCTTCGATCGTGCGCGAAATCTGCTATTGGCTGTTGAGCGGGCCGCATGGCGGTGAGATTTGCAAGCTGGCCCTGCCAGAATCGAACATCGAACGCGTCGTCAGAGCCGTATCGGTGCTCCACACGAACTTCGCAGAGACACTGCGTGTTGAACACCTGGCAGATATTGCGCGGATGAGCCCGTCGTCGTTTCACCAGCACTTCAAGGCTTTGACCTCAATGACGCCGCTTCAGTTCCAGAAGCAATTGCGCTTGCTTGAGGCACGCCGCCTCATGGTGACGGAGGCCGCCAATGTTGCGGAAGCTGCCTACAAGGTTGGCTATGAAAGCGCATCGCAATTCAGCCGAGAATATTCGAGAACCTTTGGCATTGCTCCTAAGCAGGACGCCTTAACCCAGCAGCGCCTACACAATCGGTATGCCAGCCGGACGGTGCGTTCAGCGTGAGGTCACACGCACCGGAGTGTGCCAATTGGCGAAGTTCGGTGTCGCGATGGCGGATTGAGCAATTGGCCGCCGAAACAGGCGGCGCAATGCCCTCATGCTCGTTGTCTGTGTATTGACAAGGCGATGAGGTTCAGATCCGTTCAAGGTGATGATGTCGTTGGGCATTTTGCTCGATGCCCACGGAGGCCCATAGTCGACGACGGCTTTGCGCCTTCATGCACGAACCCGCTACGTGGGAGGACGTGCTTGGGCCGGACGCGGACCACATCACCACATGCGTGGATATCCGGTTTCGCCGTTCGGCACCCCGTCAACGGACAGTTTGCTTCCGGCCCCAAACCAGCCATCCCAGACACGCCAAGTTATTGGGCTGACGACGACTTTCGCTGGTGGCAACTTCCAACGACGGGCGTACGAGTTCGATTCCTTTCAAGGCGATTGGTCGGACGCGCCGTGTGCCTGCGTCATTCAGGAAAATCTGTCAGAACGATCTTCCCAAACAACCCGCCAGCCTCCATTCGGCGATGGGCCTCCGATGTAGCCGCGAGCGGATATACCGCTCCGATGACCGGCTTAAGCGCTTGTCCCATCATCGGCAGAACCTAGTTCGTGAAGCGCTGGACCATTGCTCTCTTTTCCGCCCTGGACCGTGACTTCATGACCGTTCCGATCAGCCGCAGGTGGTTGTGAAGCACGACGCCGAGTGGAATGATGGCGTTGTCATCGCGCCCCAACAGGCCCACTTGGACAAGCCGACCACCGGGAGCAAGACTACGAATGTTGCGGGCGAGGTAGGACCCGCCGACAAAGTCGATGATGAGATCGACCCCGCGAGACGCCGTCGCATCAACAACTTCCGCCTCGAAATCCACCCGCTTGTAATCAAAAACAGCATCGGCGCCAAGTGACAGCACGTTGTCGATATTGCTTGCCGAAGCAGTGGCCAGGACAGTGGCTCCGGCAGTCTTTGCAAGCTGGACGGCAGCCGATCCGATGCCGCCTGCTGCAGCATGAACGAGGACGGTGTCACCTTTTGCGACGTGTCCGAGATGGGCAAGAGCCTCCCAGCCTGTGACGAAGCTTTCCATGACTGCGGCAGCCTCCATGAAGGACAAGCCGGCCGGAATGACAACTGCCATTCCACTATCGACGCGCGCATACTGGGCATATGCGCCCCCACCAACAATGCCCATGACACGGTCTCCGACAGCAAAACCGCTAACGGTGTCTCCAATGGCCACGACTTCGCCAGCGACCTCCAGCCCGAGAATAGGGCTGTCCCCGTAGCTTTGCGAGCCATAGACGCCTTCGCGTTGAAGAAGGTCGGCGCGGTTGACGCCAGCCGCCATGACCTTGATCAGAAGATCGTCTGGGCGCAATTCGGGCATGGGTGCATCGGCGAGGCGCAGAACATCCGCGCCTCCGAAGTCATCGAAGATGATCGCCTTCATTTGGATATCTCCTTACTTGGAAAGGGCCCGGCGGGCGATGCTTGCAGCAAAGAGAGGGGTTTCACGACTGTTGTGGTCGCCGCCTGCGGCCTGACGGGCTGCTGCAGCATCTTCGAACTTGATGCTGTGCTCGCTGAGGAAAGCCATGAACACATCCGTCGGGTGGGCGGTAACCTTGTTGGTATAGCGGGTCCTGCCATCGTCGATCTTCTCGGCAATCAGTTCCCAAACGACATTGACCTGAGTCCGGCCATTGGCTGTGAACACATCGGAGATCGAGTTCATGCGGCAGTAGGCAGGCTCGGCGACCTCGGCCACATAATGCTGCACGACGAGGCCCGAGCCGATCTGCTCAACATTGATCGACATGCGACGACCGTCGTCGGTCCATGTGACGCCGGCTGCAATGTGATCAGGCGGGCAGCAGCGCAGGTATTCGGCTTCCGGCAGGGTGAACAGCCAGTCGGCAATGTCGATCTTTTCGAGCGGAACGTCGATCTCTGCGGAATAGGCGGACTGGGAGAGAATTTTATCTAGGACCTTGACCATTGGAGTGTTCCTTCTGTTTGTTGGGCGACCGCCCGTTGACGAGAAGGAAAGTGCTCCTGATGCCCGCAGATGATAACGAACTGAATGGTCGAAACGGTTTTGCGCTGTAGGCAAAGATGAGAGACCCACGGTTCGCTGAACATCTCGCTGTTTACGTCGACGTTGTCCGCACAGGGAGCTTCTCAGCTGCCTCTCGGCGGAGGGCTGTCACGCCTTCGGCTGTGGTTCGACAGATCGATGCGCTCGAACAGGACCTGGGCGTATCCCTCCTTGTTCGCTCGACACGGGCGTTGTCATTGACGGACGCTGGCCGTCACCTGTTTGAGCGCGCCCAGCGCCTGCTCGATGACCTGGCCGATACCCATGCCGAAGTTTCCGCCTTCGATAGTGCGGTCAGCGGCACGCTCCGCATCGCTTGTTTCCCAACCTTCGGGAAACGCTATGTCATTCCTGTTCTCGCATCGCTAGCGCAGGAACACCTGGGCCTGCATGTCGAGCTGGATCTTACCGAGCGGCTGGCTGATCCCGTGGCCGAACGGCTCGACCTCGTGGTGAGGATGGGGGAGCTTGCGGACAGCTCTCTGATTGCCACGAAACTTGCTCCGCTTGACCGCATCCTCGTTGCAAGCCCTGGCTATGTCGACCAATTCGGCGAGCCGGAAGACGAGACTGCGCTCCGCCATCATCGCCTTCTCGACAAGCTCCATGGCAATGATCTGCTCGGATGGTCTGACATTCTCGGCAGCCCAGCCGGCGAGGCCTGCAAGCAGGTGGCTTTCCGGTCCGATGATTTTGAAGCGTTAAACAGCGCCGCGATCGCAGGCATGGGTGTGGCGTTTCTGCCGAGCTGGGTTTCGGGGCCCTTCACGCAGGCAGGTGATCTCATCCGGCTGAAGCTCCGCGGCGAGCGATGGAACGAGCGATCGTCAGGCATCTATCTCCTGCGTGCCCTGCAGGTGCCGTCCGCCAAGGTCAGGGCGTTTACGGAAGCACTCAAGGCCCATATCGGCGCACCACCGAGGTGGAGTTGAAGTGGGGAATGCAACGGCCCGCAGATCAAATCCTGAGGAAGTCAGTGCTTCCACGACTTGCCCAGTAAAGGTTCGATTCTCATCAAGAGCGCTCACGGGCGGTGGGTCTGACGCCGCGCCCATCACGAAGGTCGCTCCAGCCTTCAGTCCATCCGCTACGCATTTTCGGCTAGAAAGATCTGAATATCCGTTGCAATGGAGACTGCTTCTCCCGGTAGCCGCCCTAGGAGTTTTGCGATGGTCTCAACCGCCAATCGGGCTTCCAGAAGTGGTCGTTGGTCAATAACCGCGTTGATCTTTCGGGACTTTAGCAACATCCGTCGGTTAGGCGTGAGTTCATGGGTGATGACCACAGTGTCGTCGATCCTCGCAAGGCGCTGGAGAGTGCTTACAATCGGCATTGCGCCTGCCGACAGATGATAGATGCCTCGCAATCCCGGGTCATCCCGAAAAGCAATCTCTACGACACGTCCTGCCTCCTCCTGATTTTCTCCAGTCTCCAGAACCGCAGCAAGACTGCATTCCGGGTAGCGTTCGGTCATGATGGCTCGAAAGCCGGCTTCCCGTTCGCGATGGCCGGTGATATCGCGTGAGCCTGCAACCACGACGACGCGACCGCCTTCCCGTCCGAGGAAAAGTCCCATCAGGTCACCGGCCACCCGACCAGCCTGCCTGTCGTCCGGCCCGACATAGGCGGCACGCCCGCAATCGGCGAGGTCGGTCGCCAGAGTAACCACCGGGACCTTGCGCGATAGGATTGCTACGGCTTCCCTAACTCGAATATCGTCAGGGCTGGTGATGACGAGGCCGTCATAGGAGCGACAATCGCGGACGGCGGCGGCGATTGCCGCAGGCTTTCGCGGGTCGATGTGATTGACGAAGAATTGCACGTTCAGCGTTGTGTACATTCGCGATGCAAGATCGATACCTTCGCGCAACGCCGCGTGAAACGGGTTGACAGGTGGTTGGATAAGGACCGCGACGCGTAGCGCGCGAGAGGGCGTGCGGTCTAAAGCCCGGTCAATACCGAGAGCACGTGCCGCAGCCAGCACGCGGTCTTCTTTGTCGGTACGCACGCCGCCCCGGTTGTTGAGAACTCGATCCACCGTCGCGGTCGATACCCCGGCTGCCTTTGCAACGTCCGTAATGCTTATCTTTCGTGCAATCATTTGCCTCTCCGCCGAGCATTCTGATTGAATTCCATCAAAATCCAACTTTGTAAATCAGATATCTCCAGTTAAATCTCTGCGCCAAGGAGGGTCGCCCACCAAGTGAGCGGCGCCAGGGAAGGACCAGAACATTATGAGTATTACCGTTACCACGGCACCTTGCTGCTGGGGCGTTGACGACGTGCGCAATCCAAACCTCCCCCCGTGGGAGCTCGTTTTCGACGAAATCAAAGCGGCCGGATATGGTGGAATGGAGCTTGGCCCCTACGGCTATGTACCGCTGGACATCGATTTGGTGTCTCAGGCTCTGACGAGCCGAGGGCTCTACATCGTGGCCGGAACGATCTTCAATAATCTTGTCGCTCAGGAAAACCGCGATAGCCTGCTGCGCCAGACGGACGAGATTTGCGCTCTGATTACCCGACTGCCGAAGCCCCCGACATCTTTGGGCCAGCGATTTTCAGCGCCTTATCTGACCGTCATGGATTGGGGGCACGACGAACGCGACTACGCAGCTGGCCATTCCGACAGAGCGCCCAGACTCGACGACGCGGCCTGGGCCGGGATGATGGGTAATATCAGGGCGATATCCGATCTCGCCCGCGAGAAATATGGTGTTCGCGCCACCATACACCCCCATGCCGGCGGCTATATCGAGTTCGAAGACGAGATTGCCCGCCTCGCCGTCGATATTCCTCAGGAAGTCGCCGGCTTTTGCCTCGACACGGGCCATACCTGGTATGCCGGTATGGACCCTGTCGAAACGCTGCGCAAATACGCAGATCGCCTCGACTACATCCACTTCAAGGACATCGACAAGGCTGTCTTCGAACGCGTCATGGGTGAACGGATCCGGTTCTTCGACGCCTGCGGCCAAGGCGTCATGTGCCCGATTGGCAATGGGTGCATCGACTACCCGGCGATTCGCAGCCTTCTGGATGAGCAGGGCTATGAGGGCTTCATCACCGTGGAGCAGGAACGTGATCCGCGCAACGCCGGCGGCAGCCTCGCCGATGTGAAACTGAGCCGCGACTATCTCAAGTCGGCTGGCTTCTGATAATCCGGGAGTAACCTCATGATTTACGGAACTCGTCAGACGAAACGACCGCTGCGCTGGGCTATGGTGGGCGGTGGCCGGGGAAGCCAGATCGGCTATATTCACCGCAGTGCCGCGCTTCGTGACCGCTACTTCGATCTTGTCGCCGGCGCCTTCGACCTTGATGCCGAGCGCGGCCGCGTCTTCGGTGTTGAGCTGGGGCTGGAGCCTTCGCGGTGCTATGCAGATTGGCGTGCGCTTTTCGCAGAAGAGGCAAAGCGTCCAGATGGGATCGAGGCAGTATCGATAGCAACGCCTAACAATACCCATTACGAGATCACCAAGGCTGCGCTGGAAAGCGGGCTGCATGTGGTGTGCGAAAAGCCGCTGTGCTTCTCGGTGGCCGAGGCCGAGGATCTTCAGCGTGTTGCCGCAGAGCGTGGCCGTATTGTCGGTGTGACCTACGGATACAGCGGCCATCAAGTGATCGAACACGCCCGCGAGCTAGTTGCAGCTGGCGAATTGGGTGAAATACGCCTGGTAAACCTGCAATTTGCGCATGGCTTTCACAACGAGGCGGTCGAGCTTCAAAATCCGGCGACCCGCTGGCGCGTCGATCCCAAATTTGCCGGCCCAAGTTATGTCCTCGGCGATATCGGTACACATCCGCTTTATATCTCCGAGGTCATTCTACCGGAGCTCCATATCCAGCGGCTTCTTTGCGCCCGCCAGAGCTTCGTTAAGACGCGTGCGCCGCTCGAAGATAACGCGATGACCCTCATGGAATACGACAACGGCGCCTTTGGCACCGTCTGGTCGAGCGCCATCAATGCGGGTTCCATGCATGGTCAAAAGGTGCGCGTCGTCGGATCGAAAGCTTCAATCGAGTGGTGGGACGAGCAACCGAACCAGCTTCGCTTCGAGGTTCAGGGCGAGCCGGTGCGAATTTTGGAGCGCGGTATGGGTTACCTGCATGCAAAGGCGCTTGCCGACGATCGTATCGGTGCGGGCCATCCGGAGGGTCTCTTCGAGGCCTGGGCAAACCTTTACGACCGCTTTGCCATCGCCATGGAAGCGCGCAACGAAAACGATGGGGAGCGCCTTTCAGGCCTTCGTTATCCGGGTATCGAGGCAGGCGTCGAAGGCGTTCGCTGGGTGGAGAATTGCGTTCGTTCGGCCGACCTCGGTGGGGTCTGGGTCGACTATCGGTAATTGGGTAGAGGGTGCGATGGTCGTACCCTCCCTCAAAGGGAGCTCTTAACTAGGGAGGAGAGCAGCATGAAATCCAAATTGGTTATGGCCGCAATGTTGGCGGGCCTAATGGCTGGCACAGCACAGGCTGAAAACATCGGCGTGTCGATGGCCTTGTTCGACGACAACTTTTTGACGGTCCTGCGCAACGGTATGATCGACTATTCCAAGGAACTGAAGGATGTGAATCTTCAGATCGAGGATGCGCAAAACGACGTCGGCAAGCAGCTCAACCAGATCCAGAACTTCGTCGCCTCCGGCGTCGATGCGATCATCGTGAATCCGGTTGACACCGATGCGACGGCCGCCATGACGCAAGCTGCTGCCGCTGCGGGTATCCCGCTCGTCTACGTCAATCGCGAGCCGGCCAATGTGGATCAGCTTCCTGACAAGCAGGCATTCGTTGCCTCCAAGGAGATTGATGCCGGCACTCTTGAAACGCAGGAAGCCTGCCGCCTGCTGAAAGCCGCCGGCAAGACGGAGGCCAAGATCGTCGTTCTTCTCGGCGAACTTTCCAACCAGGCCTCCCGCATGCGCACGCAGGCTATCAAGGACGTGATCGCCACGCCCGATTGCCGCTTCATGTCCATTGCGGAAGAACAGGTTGGTAATTGGTCTCGCACGCAGGGCGCTGACCTCGTCACCAACTGGCTGTCGGCTGGCATCAAATTCGATGCTGTTCTTGCGAACAACGACGAAATGGCGATTGGCGCCATCCAGGCGCTCAAGGCCGCAAACGTTCCAATGGATCAGGTGATCGTCGGCGGGATCGATGCCACGCAGGACGCGCTCGCGGCCATGGCAGCCGGAGACCTGGACGTGACGGTCTTCCAGAATGCCGCAGGTCAAGGCAAGGGCGCGGTCGATGCCGCGCTGAAGCTGGCCAAGGGCGATAGCGTGGAAAAGAAGGTCTATGTGCCCTTCGAACTCGTTACACCCGCCAATCTCAAGGACTTCCAGCAAAAGAACTGAGGTTGCAAGAACGGCGAAGGGGTCGAGCACCCCTTCGCAGATTTTTGGGAGGAGGATGTAAATGGTTAGTCCGGCCACGGCGTCAGCAATCAAGCAGGTACTGGAGAAGATAGAGATCGACGGACTCCTCGCGCTTGAGGGAATCCGCAAAGAGTTTCCCGGTGTTCTTGCGCTTGATAACGTCCAGCTTCGCGTCCGCCCGGGAAGTGTGCATGCATTGATGGGTGAGAACGGCGCCGGCAAATCCACTCTCATGAAGATTATCGCCGGCATTTACCAACCCGATGCAGGAGAAATCCGGCTGCGTGGCGAGCCGGTGACCCTGAAATCGCCGCTCGACGCTCTCGAGCAGGGCATCGCCATGATCCATCAGGAACTCCAGTTGATGAACTGGATGACGATTGCCGAAAATATCTGGATACGGCGCGAGCCGCGCAATCGCTTTGGCCTGATCGATCACGGAAAGATGGCCGAGATGACCCGCGAGCTCTTCTCGCGTCTCAATCTCTCACTCGATCCCGGCACCCAGGTTTCCGAGCTGACGGTAGCACAGAAGCAGATGGTCGAGATCGCGCGCGCCGTCAGTTATGAATCGCGTATCCTCATCATGGACGAGCCGACCTCTGCACTGACCGAGCGCGAGGTGGAGCATCTCTTTGCCATCATTCGCGACCTGAGGGCCCGCGGTATCGGCATCATCTACATCACTCACAAGATGAACGAACTATTCGAGATCGCCGACGAGTTCACAGTCTTCCGCGACGGCAAGTATATCGGCACACATGCATCGAAGGATGTGACCCGCGACGACATCATTCGTATGATGGTCGGGCGCGAAATCACCAATATGTTTCCAAAGATCGACTGCCCGATCGGCGATGTCATTCTAGAGGTAAACAAACTCACGATTCCGGGTGTCTTCCACGACATTTCGTTTTCGTTGAGGCGCGGTGAAATATTGGGTCTCGCCGGCCTGGTCGGCTCAAAGCGCTCGAATGTCGCCGAAGCCCTTTTTGGCGTGAATCCTGCCGCAAGCGGCCAGATCCTCATCGATAACAAGGCGGTCACAATCAGTAGCCCGAACGAGGCGATGGCGCATGGCATGGCATTCCTCACAGAGGATCGCAAGGAGACCGGGTGCTTTCTCGCTCTTGATTGCCTGGAGAATATTCAATCCGCGCTGATCACGCGATCGCATGTCAAAGCAGGCTTCGTCGATCAGAAGACGTTGACCAGGCTGGCCGCGGATATGGCTGCGAAGCTTAGGGTCAAGACACCGAATCTCCACGAGATCGTTGAAAATCTGTCGGGCGGGAACCAGCAGAAGCTGCTGATCGCACGCTGGCTACTGACAAAGCCACGCATTCTTATCCTGGATGAACCGACGCGCGGGATCGATGTTGGCGCCAAATCGGAAATTCACCGGCTGATTACGGGCCTCGCGGCCGAAGGCGTCGCTGTCCTGATGATTTCGTCGGAGCTTCCGGAAGTTCTCGGTATGAGCGACCGGATCATGGTCATGCATGAGGGGCGCGTTTCCGGGTTTCTCGACCGCGCGGATGCTGACCAGGTCAAAATCATGGATCTCGCGGCGCGCTGACGCGGCGCCGAAGAGGAGGAGAACATATGAATACGATTTCGCAACAAGCTGCGGCCGTAGCAACGACGAAACGCAAGTTGCCGTCCGAGCTGAATATCCTGCTGGTTCTCATCGGCATCTCTCTGACCTTCGAGATCCTCGGCTGGATCCTGCAGGGACAATCGTTTTTGCTCAATCCCCAACGCCTGTCGATCATGATTCTGCAGGTGTCGGTGATCGGCATCATTGCGATCGGTGTCACCCAGGTCATTATTTCCGGCGGCATCGACCTCAGTTCGGGATCGATCGTCGGCGCGACGGCCATGATTGCCATGAGCTTTGCACAAATCGGCACTTTCGAGCGGGCACTGTATCCCGGCCTGACAGACCTTCCGGTTATTGTCCCTGTCGCGATCGGATTGATCGTCGGATTGATCTGTGGGGCCATCAACGGAGCCCTGATTGCCTATACGCGCATTCCGCCGTTTATCGCCACCCTCGGCATGATGGTGACGGCCCGCGGCTTTGCCAAATGGTACACGAAGGGGCAGCCGATCAGCTTTCCGACCGACAGCTTCGCAGCGTTGGGCAAAGGCATGACGCCGGTTCTGATCTTCCTCGTCGTCGCCGTGATCATGCATGTCGTGTTGCGTTACACCCGATACGGAAAGTTCACTTACGCAATCGGTGCCAATGCCCATGCGGCACGCGTGACCGGGATCGATGTCGAGCGTCACACTGTGAAGATATATGCCGTGGCCGGACTGCTTTCCGCTCTGGCCGGGATTGTGGTTGCCGCGCGCGGCCTCACAGCCCAGGCTGGCATGGGCCAGATGTATGAGCTGGATGCCATCGCCATGGCTGTCATCGGCGGCGTGTCGCTGTCAGGCGGACGCGGCTCCGTTCTCGGGACGTGTATCGGCATGGTCATCTTCGGCGTCATCATTTCCGGCTTCACCTTTCTCCGGCTTGATGCCTACTACCAGGAAATGCTGAAGGGCCTGATCATCGTGGCGGCTGTCGTCGCGGACGTTTATCGCCAGAAGAAGCGCGTCAAGAAAGCCTGAAGACCAGCCTTATGAAGAAGCTCGTTGCTGACCTCGACATGTCTCGCGACCTCCGATCATGGCCGCTTATGTGAAGTAAGCGGACCTTGCTGCGGGCCATCCCTCCCTGGCCCGCAGCCCCAAACAGTGCCGTCCAACACAATGTCAACACAACTCCGCCCGGAGGCAGAAATGCGCATCGCAATAGACCCGTTCATGCACCGTCACCTCAGCCTTGAGGAGCTGCCGCGCAAGGTACGCGAGCTTGGCTATAACTGGATCGAGATGAGCCCGCGCGCCGATTTTCTCGAATGGTTCAAGGCGCCCCGCGTCTTCCCGCAGCGGATGAAAGAATTCAAGAAAGCGCTGGCGGCGGAGAATGTGAAAATCGCCTCGCTACTGCCAATGTATCGTTGGGCTTCTAACGACGAGAGCGAACGACAGGCGGCGGTAAAACACTGGAAGCGCGCCATCGAAATCGCCGTCGAAATGGAAATCGATACAATGAATTCCGAATTTGGCCGCGGTCCGCACCCCGACAAAGGCGGCTGCTACTGCTGCCATACCGGCTCGATGATCGAGGCCTGCGAGGACGCCTGGTGGAGATCCATGGAAGAGCTCGTTCCGGTCTTCGAAAGGGAAAACATCCAGCTCAACATCGAGCCCCATCCGGAAGACTGGTGCGAGACACTGCAGCCAGCGCTCGACATCATCCGCACCGTCAATTCGAAGAACGTCAAGTTCCTCTACTGCGCGCCGCATACCTTCTACTTCGGTGATGACACCAAGGCCATGCTGCGCGAAGCAAAAGACGTTCTCGCCCACGTCCATGTAGGCGATACGTTCAATCACAAGGCAAGCTCGGGACTGCGATATATCCTCAACCCGCCCGGTACGCAGGCTCGTGTGCATCAGCACCTCAACATCGGCCAAGGCGAGGTTCCCTGGGATGACTTCTTCGGGACGCTGGGGGAAATCGGTTTTGACGGCATCATGACCGCCTGTGTTTTTGCTTGGGAAGACAAGGCGGATCACTCCGGCAAGTTCATGCTGGCGGAGATGAACCGCTACATCGAAAAATACTGGCCGAAATAAGTCTGGAGTCGCCTTCAGCGCATCTCTGGCCGATGCCAATGCCAGATCACCCGCGTGACCCTGTCGCCCGGTGGGAAAGCTGTGTCCTGCTTAGACCGTCGACCGCTCTGCGGCATTTACGGAGAACGAAATGAACAAGTCTCTCGATCTTATCACAATCGGACGCTCCTCGGTTGATCTCTACGGAGCACAGGTTGGAGGACGGCTGGAGGATATGGCGTCGTTCCAGAAATATCTCGGAGGTTCGCCGACAAACATCGCCGCAGGTGCTGCGCGCCTCGGGCTCAGATCGGCATTGATCACGCGTGTCGGCAATGAGCATATGGGCCGGTTCATTCGCGAGGAACTCCAGCGCGAGGGTGTCGATATCCGCGGCGTGGTGACCGATCCGGAACGGCTGACGGCGCTGGTATTGCTGGGCATCCGTGACGAGGATCATTTTCCGCTGATCTTCTACCGTGAGAACTGTGCCGACATGGCGCTTTCGGAAGACGACATGGACGAGAATTTTATCGCCGAAGCCCGCGCCGTAGTCGCGACGGGTACGCATCTAAGCCATCCCAGAACGGAGGCAGCCGTGGTGAAGGCGTTGACCTTAGCCCGTAGGAGTGGCGCCCGCACCGGTCTCGATATCGACTACCGTCCCAATCTCTGGGGCTTGGCCGGTCATGGAGACGGTGAGAGCCGCTATATTGAAAGTGCAGCCGTCACCGCCAGACTGCAGAGCCACCTGCCGCTGTTCGACCTGATCGTCGGAACGGAAGAGGAATTCCACATTGCCGGTGGTTCGGCTGACACGATCGAAGCTTTGCGGGCCGTTCGCGAACGGACGCCTGCCGTCCTGATCTGCAAGCGCGGTGCGGCAGGTGCGGTTGCCATTACCGGTGCTGTTCCGGACTCCCTGGACGAGGCGATCAGCGGTCGGGGTTTCCCTATTGAAGTGTTCAACGTTCTGGGCGCCGGTGACGGCTTCATGGCCGGCCTGTTGAAGGGCTGGCTTGATGATGAGACATGGGCAAGGACGCTCGAATATGCAAATGCCTGCGGGGCTTTTGCCGTCAGCCGCCACGGCTGCACACCCTCCTATCCCTCGCTGGAGGAGTTGAAGTTCTTCCTCGATCGTGGCGTGGTCGAAAAAGCCTTGAGACATGACAAGGTTCTGGAACAACTGCATTGGTCCACAAACCGGCGAGGCGATTGGCCGGTCATGCGGGTGTTCGCCTTCGACCATCGCATTCAATTGGAAGCTATCGAAGGCGCTACGGCTGAACGCATAGGCGCGTTCAAAGAACTTTGCCTGAAGGCCGCGTTGCAGGTGCAAGATGGCCAACCCGGCTACGGTATCTTATGCGACAACCGCCTTGGTCGTAATGCCCTGCATGCGGCATCGGGTTCGGGGTTGTGGATCGGGCGCCCGGTAGAATGGCCGGCGTCCCGCCCGTTGTTGCTGGAGCCGGAACTCGGCCGTGACTACGGTGCGCTCGCGGAATGGCCGCTTGAAAATGTCGTGAAGGTCCTTTGCTTCTGCCACCCGACCGACACGTCGGAGATGCGTGAGAAGCAGGAGGCTGTCGTCACGCGGCTGTTCCATGCAGCTAGGCGCAGTCGACTCGAATTCCTGCTGGAAATCATCCCGTCGAAGGTCGGTCCGGTGGATGACACGACTACCGCAGCCTTGATCAGACGGTTCTATGAGATCGGCATTTATCCCGACTGGTGGAAACTGGAGCCGATGGCTACGCATGAAGCGTGGAGCCAAACCTGCCAGGCCATTCACGATCACGACCCCCATGTACGCGGTATTGTCGTGCTGGGTCTCGACGCACCGGAAGATGTGCTCGCTGAGAGTTTCCAAGTGGCGGCGGGCTACGATCTCGTCAAGGGATTTGCAGTTGGCAGGACGATCTTCGGCGAGGTTGCGCGCAATTGGTTCGCCGGCACGATCGGTGACGACGCGGCGGTGATCGATATGGAGAGACGCTATCGACGTCTTTGCGACATATGGGATGAGGCGCGAGAAGCGGTCGGAACGGGACAACGCAAAAGTCGCAGCGCCTAAGAGGAGTTCTGAACATGACGAGACAAACTATTCGCCTGACGGCAGCGCAGGCCCTGGTCCGCTGGCTTTCGGTTCAGATGAACGAGGACGGGGAGCGGTTCATCGAGGGCGTCTGGGCCATCTTCGGCCATGGTAATGTCGCAGGCATGGGAGAGGCCCTGCACGGTATCGGCGAAAAACTGCCGACCTGGCGCGGCCAGAACGAACAGACAATGGCGCATGCTGCGATCGCCTATGCCAAGCAGAAGCGTCGTCGCAAGGCCATGGCCGTCACCTCTTCGATCGGTCCGGGCGCGACCAATATGGTGACGGCGGCAGCTTTGGCGCATGTCAACCGCCTGCCGGTGTTGCTTATCCCCGGCGACATTTTTGCCAACCGCCGTCCTGATCCCGTTCTCCAACAGATCGAAGACTTTGACGATGGCACGGTTAGCGCCAATGACTGCTTCCGCCCCGTCAGCCGCTACTTCGACCGGATCATGCGGCCGGAACACCTTCTGACGGCGCTTCCACGCGCCCTGCGGGTCATGACCGATCCGGCCAATTGTGGCCCGGTAACGCTGGCCTTCTGCCAGGATGTTCAATCCGAGGCTTGGGACTGGCCCGTCGCCTTTTTTGAACCCCGGATTTGGCGCATCCGCCGCCCGGAAGCCGACGCAAGCGAGGTCGAAGATGCGATCCGCATGATCCGCGCGGCGAAGGCGCCCGTGATTGTATCCGGCGGCGGTGTGCTCTATTCCGGCGCCGAACAGGTGCTCGCCGACTTCGCACGCAGACATGACATCGCCTTCGTGGAAACGCAGGCCGGTAAGGGCGCGAATCCGGCAAGCGACGATCTGAATTTCGGTTCCCCCGGTGTCACCGGTTCGGATTGCGCCAACCGGCTGTGCGCCGAGGCAGATCTCGTCATTGGCGTCGGTACGCGCTTTCAGGACTTCACCACAGGGTCTTGGACGCTGTTCAGAAATGATAGCTGCCACCTCCTCAGCATCAACCTTCATGGCTACGATGCCTCCAAACACGGCGCGGTCGGTGTTGTCGGGGATGCCAAGTTGACGCTCGAACGAATTTCTCTCGGGCTTGGCGGCTATCGCGCGCCGGCTCCGGACAAGGGCAGTCGTGCCGCCTGGCTGGAAACCGTCAAAGCCGTGACCGCCGCTCCCGCCGACGAACAGGTGAACATGCTGCCGAGCGATGCGCAAGTCATCGGCGCGGTGCAGCGCGTGGCAACGGACGACACAGTGGCCATGTGCGCCGCCGGCACCATGCCCGGCGCGCTTCAGGTATTGTGGCAATCCGCGCGCAATGGCTACCATATGGAATATGGCTACAGTTGCATGGGCTACGAAGTTGCGGGATCCATGGGGATACGGCTGGCCGACCCGTCCAAGGAAGTTATCTGCTTCGTCGGCGACGGTAGCTACATGATGGCCAATTCCGAACTCGCGACGGCTGTCATGATGCGCGTGCCCTTCACGGTCGTGCTGACCGACAACCGCGGCTACGGGTGCATCAACCGGCTGCAACAGGAATGTGGCGGCGCCGAATTCAACAATATGTACAAGGACTCGAACATCGAGGACCAGCCGGAGATCGATTTCGTCGCGCACGCCGCCTCAATGGGCGCCCATGCCGAAAAGGCATTAGGCATTGCCGATTTCGAAGCGCGCATCGTCGCGGCACGGGGGCGCACCAAACCGACCGTCATCGTGATCGACACCGAGGCCGTGAGCGGCACGGGCGCGGGCGGGTACTGGTGGGACGTTGCGGTGCCGCAGGTGGGTGGGCCGGAGCGCCTCGAAAAGGCCCGTGCCCACTACAACACCAATCGTGCGCTCCAGCGTCTGATGAACTGACGATAGGGAAAGGGTAGTCCATGGCAAATCTCATTCGCAAGCCTTTCGGTGACCATGGGAAGATCCATGAGATCACGCCGGCCGGGGCGGGATGGCGCTATGTCGGCTTCTCGCTCTACCGCCTACGGGCCGGGGAGAGCGCCACCGAGTCCACCGGAGCGATGGAAGCGATCCTGGTGATGGTGGAGGGAAAAGCGATCTTTACCGCTGCGGATAAGGACTGGGGCAAGCTTGGCGATCGCATGGACGTGTTCGAGAAGACGCCGCCTCATTGCCTCTACGTTCCGAACGGAACGCAGTGGGAGGCGAAAGCGACGACCGACTGCACGATCGCTGTGTGCCTGGCACCAGGAAGGGGCGGCCGTGCCGCCCGCCGCATCGGCCCTGATGGTATTAGCCTTACCCAGCGCGGCGAAGGTTCGAATGCACGCTATATCAACAACATCGCCATGGAGGCCGAGGACTACTGCGACAGCCTGCTGGTGACGGAAGTATTCACGCCCACAGGTCATTGGTCGTCCTATCCCAGCCACAGACACGACGAGGACGATTTTCCTCGCATCACTTATCTTGAGGAGACCTATTATCATCGCCTCAATCCACCCCAGGGCTTCGGCGTCCAGCGGGTGTACACGGAAGACGGGTCTCTTGATGAGACGATGGCAGTGAAAAACCACGATGTGGTGCTTGTTCCTCGTGGTCATCATCCCTGTGGGGCGCCCTACGGATACGAGATGTATTATCTCAACGTGATGGCAGGGCCGCGCCGTGCATGGCGCTTCCAGGCCGATGCGGATCATGAGTGGTTGATGAAGTAATTGAGCCAGGTGGTACGGGGATGACTAATCTTCTTACGGTGAAAGCAGTGCCACGCCCTTAGCATTCGATGCAGGCTATGAAAGTCCGATTCAGTTCAGCCTCGAATATGCTCCCCGGATCAACCTGTCGCACTCGAAAGATGGAGTAAGGCTAGGAGTTTAGTGCGCGCGCAGTGCAGTGGGGCGTCGCCGGTTCCTATCCCTTCAAGGCAAGGCCATGAAAGACATACCGATCTTTATGGAACATCACGCTGCAATATCCGCGACTATGCTCTCGTTCGTCCTTAGCATCGCCTCACGGATTTGCTGCCGCAACCATGCGCAGCCCAGATCGGTGTGCATGTGGAGCGGCCAAACCATTGCCACCGGTGGGAAAGAAAGCGCCAGTGGCAGCGGACTGACCTCGAGCCCCAATAGCGGCCCATAACGAAGCGCGATGCGCGAAGATACGGTGGCAATCACTGCAGATGAACGCGCGGTGGCCAATATCGACATGAAATCGGGAGCTGCCGCCACGACTTCCAGGTCTGCACCTGCATGTTCCAGCGCATCCTTAACGCAGCCATGAAGGCTGTCGGTTTGTGAGATCACCGCGTGCTGTGCGGCCATATAGTCATTGCGGCTCACTGGGTTGGAAAGGTTCAGTAGCTGCGGGTTGAAACAGCACAATACGCTGGACTGATACAGGGGCTCGCTATGGTGCCGTGAGTCGGGCAGATAACTGCACCCCACAGACAAATCGATGACACCCGCATCCAGCATCGCGTCGACCTCCTGCGCATCACCACCGCGGGCGAGAATACGGATGCCCGGCGCGATATCCCGCAACCGCGCCGTCAGATCGGGCAGCAATAGCAGTTCCACCTCGCTGGAAAGCCCCAGCCTGAATGTGCGTTGCTCGGTGGCTGGATCGAATGCATCCGCCGCCATCAACACGGCCGCCTGCGCCTGCCGCAGAGCCTGCCGTACCGGGCCGGACAAATTGAGCGCCCGTGCGGTTGGCTTCATCACCTGACCGACACGGATGAAAAGCTCATCCTGAAACAGCGTGCGCAGGGTCGCTATGTTGTGGCTCATCGCAGGCTGCTGAATTTTCAGCCGCTGGGCTGCCCGGGTGACGCTCATCTCTTCCATCATCGCATCGAAAGCGACGAGAAGATTGAGATCAAAGGAACGAAGATTGAAATGATCGATGACGTGCATGAGCGGTATCGATTTGATTGCTGACCGAAGCATCCTTAGCTGATGGGCAGGAACTTGCAAGCCGTTCCGCACCCTCACGTAAGGAGCAAATCCATGCCATCCCGTCGTTCCATTCTCAAAAGCGCTCTGACCGGCCTCGTCACAGCACCCTTCGTCGCACCATCAATCGTCTTCGCCAAGGCACCTTATGCCGCTGTTCAGGCACCGGGTTTCTACCGGCTTAAGATCGGCTCCGTAGAGGTCACTGCCCTGTCGGACGGCACCATCGCCCTGCCGCTCGCCAAGCTCTACACCAACACGAGCGAACGACACGCGCAGGGCGCTTTGAATGATGCCTTTCTGCCCGAAATGGTACCAACTTCCGTCAACGCGTTCCTGGTCAACACCGGCGAAAGACTGGTGCTGATTGACGCGGGCACCGGTACCTATCTGGGCCCCTCACTCGGCAGGCTCGCTTCGAACATTGAGGCATCCGGTTACAAGCTGGATGAGATCGACGACGTCGTTCTCACCCATATTCATACCGATCACTCCGGCGGGTTGATGAGCAAAGGCAAACGCACCTTCTCGAACGCCACCTTGCGGGTCAATGAACGAGAGGCAAAATTCTGGCTGAATGCGGCAAACGCCAAGGCGGCGACAGGCATAGTAAAGCAGCATTTCGGCGAGGCGGATCAGTGCGTGACGCCATACGTGGAAGCCGGAAAATTCGAAACCTTCGCGGATAACGCAGCGCCTGTTCCCGGTCTTGGTTCCATTCTTTATGCGGGACATACGCCGGGCCACAGTGCCATCACGCTGGAAAGTGAAGGCCAGAAGATCGTATTCTGGGGCGACATCACCCATGGCGATATCCTGCAGTTCGATGAACCCGGCGTCGCCATCGAATTCGATATCGACCAGAAAGCCGCCGTGTTTGCACGCGACACTGCGTTCAAGCAGGCGGTGGAGGGCAAATATCTGGTGGCAGGCGCGCATATCGCCTTTCCGGGCATTGGCCATGTCCGCAAAGACAGCACTAATTACGATTGGCTGCCCATCAACTACGCTTAAGGTCTGACAGCCGGCTCTAATAAGGCGAAACATGCGGATCCGTGAAGAGGCTGCACACCACCCTCTTCTTCCATAGTGACGAACGTCGTTTTCGCTGCGGGCCTTGCCGCTTTCGACCTTCTGGAGCCGCGTGTCCATTCTCACCAATCTGCGCCACCTTGGCCTGGTTCGGGCCGGCCGAATTAGCGAATAGCTGGGCATTATCCGTGTCCAACCAGAGGCACAAAACCCAGTGTGCCCTGGTGACTGACGGCTAGGATGACGCCGGTTTGAATGCACGAACGTGGTCAATGAGCGCTCGCAGCTTGGGCGCCATATTGCGGCGGTTGGGGAAGTAAAGGAAAAACCCTGGAAACGGGGGCAAATAGTCCTCTAGCGCTGTGATCAGCTCGCCTCGTTCGATGTAGGAACGAAACGTCTCTTCCAGCGCAAATGTAATACCGCCGCCAGCGAGCGCAGTCCGGATCATCAGATACAGATCGTTGGTGGTGATTTGCGGCTCAACGGCGACGTCGAGAGGTATGCCATCCTCCTCGAACTCCCACCGGTACGGCGCAGCACTGGGAGACGGTCGCCAACCGATACAGCGATGACGTACGAGGTCCCGAGGATGGCGGGGCATTCCGTGGACCTCGAAGTATTGCGGCGTCGCGACGACCACTTCTCGCTCTTCTTTCGTCAGTGGCACCGCGACCATGTCCTGCTCGATCACATCACCCAGCCGGACCCCCGCATCGAAGCCGGCAGCTACAATGTCAAAGACGTCGTCGGTCACCGTGACGTCGATCGTGATGCGGGGATGGGCTTCAGCGAAGGACGCGATCAGCGGGCCGGACAAAAACTGTTCGGCAATCGATGTCACCGCGATCCGCAGCAAGCCGCTCGGTCTTGCGTCACCCGCTACATTCTCGAACGCAGATCTGACCTCTGCCATTGGTTGGGACAGTGTTTCGCGGAAGCGGTTGCCCGCCTCGGTCAGCCGCACACTACGGGTCGTGCGGCTGACGAGCGCGATGCCGCAGATATCCTCGAGCCGGCGGATGCCCTGGCTTACGGCCGAGCGTGTAACCCCCAGCCGGTCGGCCGCGGCCCTGAAGTTCCCCTCTTCGGCGACCGCCAGAAACACTGGCACCAAGTTTAGGTCAATTGTCATTGTCGCATCCTGCTAACCAATCACGTTAGCGGAAAGGGAATACAAGCGACAATCAAATTTGTCTACCTATTGCTCGTGGCCGACAAACGCATCTCGCACAGCACGGCAGGCAACAAACAACGATCATCGAAGGAGATATTCCAATGACGAACATCAAGATCACGCTCGCAGCAGCATTGGTTCTGGGGATCTGCGCCGGACCTGTCGCTGCACAGGATAGCACGTGCCCCCGGGAAGGCGCCGAGGCTCCTCTCGCGCTCCATGCCGACTGGATCATGAAGGGCTGGGAGCGTCATGAAGGCGATGGTAAATTCGTGTTCGCAGAAAAGCTGAACAAATATTACGACCTGGAAAACACCAAGGGGGTTTTCTACGACAATTTTGCGCCTGGTAGCACACAGCTCTTTGACAATTCGGCTCGCTACGGCGCCAACTGGGAGGCATTGCAGAACGCCGCCCGATCCGTTCGCCACGGATTGACCGGAGGCCATGACGCAATCGTCGGCGACACAGTTGCTTCGACGACTCTTGGCTTCGTTGGCCGCATTGATCGTCTTGACGGCAAGGTGATCGCTTTTGATGGCCGCTCGCAGCTGGGCTGGGAATGCACTGGTGGCAAATGGAAGATCCGGCACGAACTGAACTACGCCTGGGTCGTCGAACCCGAGACCATTCAGTCTTTCCTGGGCAAGACGGAGGCGGCACAATGACGACCGCAACGCCTTCACACCCTTATGTCGGCATGTGGGTGACCGCAGACGGCCGCATCCGGCACCAGTTGCTTCCGAATGGCCGCTACGACGAGGCCCGTGGCCGACGCGAAAGTGCCTATCAAGGACGATACGAGGTGTCGGGAGATCACATCGAGTACTGGGACGACACCGGCTTTACTGCCGACGGCGATTTCGTCGATGGCGTCCTGTACCACGCGGGAATGGTTCTCTATCGCAATCAGTAGTCTGGACACGCCGGCATAGCCAATGCCGGCGTGGTCCAATTCTTTCACTCGATGGGAACATCTGCGTCCGTGAAAAACAGATCAAAAGAAAGCGATGATAATGAGTAAAATCGAAGAGCAGCTCGAGAATTTGGCCTCGCCAGAAGACAGACAAAAACACCTTCGTGGTCTTGCCGTTCTCAAACAGATCGGAGGTGAGAATTTTGGAGGGCCGGTAAGCCAGCTTGCGCGCTTCTCGGAAGATCTGGCGCGGTTCACTATTCAATATCCCTATGGCGATGTGTTGTCGCGGGATGGTCTTGATCTGCGAACACGCCAGATTCTGACCACGGCCACGTTGCTGGCCCACGGATCGGCGCAATCTCAGCTGTCTTTTCACCTCAACGGATTATTGAATGCCGGGGGAACCCCCGATGATGTTGTCGACCTGTTGTTTATTTCCGCGGGTCTTATCGGGTTTCCGATGGCGATCAACGCCGTTCCCATCGTCCGCGATATTCTCGCCGACCGGGGCGAAACCAATAATGCCACGGAGGCTCAAGCATCACCTGCCATACCCGATATCTCCTCCGACCGTCTCGCTGTCCTTGATCGAGTTGCTCCCGAGTTCCTGAAGTGGCGCGAACAGGTCCTTGACGAAGAGATCTTCTGCGCCGTGCACCTGGAGCCGAGGCTGGCCCATCTCGCGTCCGCTGCAATGCTCGGGGCGAGGGGGAAGGTGGGGGCGAGCTTCGACGCCCACATCGCTTCGGCTTTGGCTACGGGCGCAACCCAGAGCGACATTGTCGAAATGGTTATCCAACTGAGCGTCTATTCCGGGTTCCCTGCAGCGCTCAACGCTGCTGGCAGAGCGAACAATGTCCTGGTGGCTTCCGAACGACCACAAGCGAATACCCAGAAAAGAGTCCAGACCACCAAAGATGATGAGAAGCGCTTCATGAGCGGGGCCGCAACACTTGCCGCAACATCAGGAGGATCCGGCGCTGATGTGGTCGACAGCTTCAAGGATATTGCTCCTGGTCTGGGTAGGCTTATTGTTGCGCATTGCTACGGTGATATCTTTTCCCGCTCAGCGCTTGACCCCAAGGGACGCGAGCTGGGTGCAATCTCTGCTCTCGCCGCCCAGGGAACTATCGCGGCGGAAAAGCCGCTGGGCGTCCATGTCGATGCAGCTCTCAATCTCGGGGCCACCCGGGAAGAGATTATCGAGACCCTCTTCAACGTCATTCCCTATGCTGGCTATCCATTGATCGAAAAAGCTCTGCTGATTGCCGATGATCGTATCTCGTTATTCAACGAAAAGCAGGCTGCTGACTCCGCTTCGTGATGACTGAGGCGCTGGGGTTCCGACCCCTTGGCAGTTTCACGAGCGCTCAAATCTCCATGCGGCAGATGCCAGCATCCACATTGGCGCGATCAGACAATCTCATTGGAGCTTCGTTCTACCGATCCTTGATCGTCACGGGCGATGCTAGCCCAAACCTACGAACGATGGAGTGGATCATGTTGGGCGGTGCAGCAGCCACTTTCATTCGAGCGATGCGAGGGGAGGGTGCCGCCGGGCGGTTGCTTCTTGAGAAAGAGGTCAATGGAGGTTTCCCGAAGGGTGCTACGGAGCCGGAAATATTTACATGTGACGTTGATGTGGATTTCGTTTGCCCCAAAGAGTGCGTTGAGACCGGATTTATTTTCTCATCGGACGAAACCAAATGCTGCATTGCATCATTGATGGTGGTTGTGGGCGGAGATGTGAACCGGGATATGTTCCATTGAACCCTTAGGCAACCTACACAAGCTATGCTCGTTTTAAGAGAGGGTCCGCATTGGAAACCATCGAACCATCCCGCCAAAACGTTTTGCCCCCAATCCCGGCCGTTACCGGAAATCCCATTTATCCAGCGGCACTCGTGCCCGAACTGGAAGAGGTCATTGCGAGGCCCGAGCGGACGTCCCCGGTCGGGCTTGAACAGTATATTGCCGGTCGCACGCTTGTTAGTGGCGATAGTCCGGCGTGGAACGACATGTTCGTGCAGGTCTATTCCCGTCTCAACAAGCAGGAGCCATTTCTTGTTCCTGCTGTTGCAGAACCATTGATCGTTTGGGTGATGTCAGGCGAAGCTGTCGTTGAGGAACGCGACCTTGACGGGGACTGGGTCGCCAACACGGTCACAGTTGGTGATTTTTTCCTGACCCGCTCCCCCACCCCATACGAGATGCGCTGGCGCGCCATCGGCGACGCACCTTTCCAGGTCATGCACCTTTATCTCTCCGTTCCGCTGTTCGAGCGCGTCGCCTATGATGTGCTGGGCTGCGCCGCTCCTCCCGCACTCCGCGATATTTCAGGGGGTAAGGACACGCAGCTGTCGCTCCTTCTTTCCGTGATCCACCAAGAACTCACGTCTGAGGGGAAGGGAAGTCAGCTGTTCATTCAGGGCCTTGCCCAGACACTAGCCGTGCATCTGATCCGGAATTATGCCGCGAGTGAAGCCCCGGATGATCGTCAGAATGCACTTCCCGGCTTCAAGCTTCGTCGAGCCGTCGCATATCTTGAAAAAAATCTAGCCGAGCCGTTCAATCTCGCACAGATTGCCGAGACAGTCGGCATGAGTGAATTCCATTTCAGTCGCCTGTTCAAAAAGGCAACGGGTCTGTCGCCTTCGCGCTACCTTATCCGTCAGCGGATAGACCGCGCGCGGCTTCTCCTGCAGGAGACAGATGCGAGCATCATTGAGATCGGCATGTCCGTCGGCTATTCGAGCCCCAGCCATTTCGCCCAGGTCTTCCGTCGCGAGACCGGTCTGCCGCCGAGCCACTATCGGCGAGGCTGAATTCTTTTGCCTTGTCGCGATTTCGAGCAAGAGCGCGCCAGGGCTCCCAAAGGTGCGAAAGATCGTTTCCGGGTGTTCCGTAAATACCCGGGAGGCAGCGATGAACAACGGTCGGGAACTGCAGCATTGGTGTGATTAGAAGCTAAAGGCTCTTGTTTCGGTGAAACTCAACCCGCACAGTAAGTCACTGACAATTTTGCGCGGAAATTCTAAGTGGTATGACTAACGAAGACATTGAGAGGATTTCCGCTTGGGTAGCACAGCAAGGGCTTCACGGAGCAAGCGAGTCCGTGTTGCTCGGCGGCTTTTGTGCAGCATGTCGTGACGCCGGTTTACCGCTTGACCGCAGTCTTGCACTTATTGACACGCTGCACCCGGTTCACGAGGGGCGCGCCTTTCGATGGGACAGTCAGCAAGTCGTGGAGACAGAGTTTGAGTACGTGGAGTGCACCCCGTTTGACCGGACATGTCGGCTAGTTTGATTTAGCCCTGATGAACTGCCGAGGGGAAGCCATCTTGAGCGCGGAATGGGGATGGATTTCGTTGTACAACACGACGACAGAACACCCACGGGACCGAGGTTCGCGAGCTTCTGTATCCGTGGCATCCCTGGTCCGGGCGGCTCGTACACGTGCATGAGGCGGTGTCCAAAGGGACGCATATTTTCCGCTGCAGCCTTCTGGTTCTTCTTCTGGTCGACTTCTTGAGGTCCCGTCGTGGATGTTCGACAGATCAGTGAGTGGTTGTTGGCGCAGCCTGGCGGTCCCGCACGTCAATCTCGCAAGCCTGCATACTTTGGCAAGATTGCTGAAGGACGCTGATGGCTCATCGCAATCTTCGGTAATGGGCGCAGCATTGGTCTCTCACGAAACGAGTCGGAGAGATGTTCATGCCTCGCCAGCCCATGACATGCCAGTTCGATCTGTTCTCGGCCCCGCAGCGGGGGAAGACGGCAGGGACGCCGCAATGGCCGGAGTTGCCGGAGGAGACCCGCCAGGCGTTGACGGTTCTCATCGTGCGGCTGTTCGTCGATCACGCAAACTGCGGGCGCGCCTCCCAGCAGAAGGAGGTCGGTCATGATGCATGAGAAGATCACGCCGCAGCATCTGGAGCGGAAAGCCATCCTCTATGTTCGGCAGTCTTCGGCTCACCAGGTTCTGCACAATCGCGAAAGCAGCGCCCTCCAGTACGCCATGCGCGACCGGCTGGCAGCGCTTGGATGGTCACATATAGAGACGGTGGATGACGACCTTGGTCGTTCGGCTTCCGGCGGCGTGACTCGGGCTGGATTTGACCGGATGGTGGCGGAAGTATGCCTGGGCAAGGTCGGCGCCGTGGCCGCGCGCGAGGTCTCGCGTTTCGCCCGCAATAGCCGGGACTGGCAGCAACTCATTGAGATGTGTCGCGTTGTCGATACCGTCCTGGTCGACCAGGAAGCTGTCTATGCACCCCGCCAGGGCAATGACCGCCTGCTCCTGGGTTTGAAGGGCAGCCTCAATGAGTATGAACTCGATCTCTTGCGCCAACGTTCCCTTTCCGCCCGTTACGAGAAGGCTCGCCGCGGCGAGCTCGTCGTCGCTGTTCCGGTCGGCTTCGTGAAGGCCGGTGACAGGATCGAGAAGGATCCCGACCGACGCATCCAGGAGGCCGTTGTGCTCGTCTTCAACAAGGTAGCCGAACTCGGCAGTGCCCGACAGGCCTTGCTATGGTTCCTTGAGCAGGGTCTGGACCTTCCGGTCAGATACAACAATGGTACCGTCATCTGGCGCAGGCCAAATTATGCCACCATCCACCGGATGATTGCGAACCCGATCTACGGCGGAGCGTACGCTTATGGTAAGAGTCGCTCCGTGCCCCGATACGATGGCCAGTCTGGAATTCGACGCAAAACGCGTGATGAATGGCTGGCGCTGATCCCGGATGCACATGAAGGTTACGTCAGCTGGGAACGGGCGGAGGGGATCCGCAAGATGGTCCGCGACAATATGTCGGCCAGCCGTCATCATGGAGCGCCGAAGCATGGCGACGCTCTGCTTGCCGGCCTTTTCCGTTGCAAGAGGTGCGGTCGGAAGCTGACAGTCCGCTACACCGGAAGCAATCATAACATTCCGCGCTATTCCTGCTGGCGCGGTCTACAGGAGAATGACGAGCCGCGCTGCATTGCTTTCGGCGGGCTCCGGGTCGATGACGCGATCGAAGAGGCACTTCTCGGCGTGGTCGAGCCAGGAGCCATTGCCGCCGCCGTCGAGGCGGAACGCAATATGGCCAGCCAACGAGACCAGGTTCAGGATGCCCTGCTGCGCGACCTCGAGGCAGCGCGCTATGTCGCCGACCGGGCATTCCGGCAATATGACGCGGCTGATCCGGAGAATAGGCTGGTGACGTCGGAGCTGGAAGCACGCTGGAACAAGGCGCTGACTGGCGTCGGTGAGATCGAGGCCAAGATTGCCAAACATCGGACAGTTACGCCGCAGCCGTTCCCCATGTCCGCATCACAGGTAACCGCACTTGCGGGAAACCTTCGCACCGTCTGGACGGCGCCGACAACCGATGCAAGGCTGAAGAAGCGCATTATGCGCACGCTCATCAATGAAGTGATCGCCGATCTCGATGATGGAACCTCTGAGATCGTCCTCGTCATTCATTGGGTTGGCGGCGTCCACACCGAGCTGCGCCTGCCGAAGCGACGCCGTGGCCAAAGAAACGCGACCCCTGACGACATTGTCGACGCTGTGAGACAGCTTGTCTTGATCGCCAATGATGATGTGATTGCCGGTGTCCTCAATCGCAACGGACTGACGACCGGTAATGGCAATCGCTGGACACGGGAGCGGGTCACCGCGCTGAGGTCATATCGCAAGATTCCGGTCTTCCGTCCGCAGATCGACGGGGTCGAGCCATGGCTTAATCTGGGCGGCGCGGCGAAGTTACTCGGGATAACGCCAAAGACGCTGCGTCTGGCGGCCGAGGCTGGCGATATTGAGGGGGTTCATCCGCTACCCGATGGCCCATGGATCTTCAGCCGTTCAAAACTCGCGACCCCACAAGCACGTCAGATCCTCGATCGCGCCCGGAAGAACCCTCGCCACCCCGCGGGATCGCCTCCAGATCACGAAAACCTATTCCCTTCAATGACATAGAAAGATGGGTGTTATGAAACAGGATTGTAGTCCTCGATCCATCCGTCGATGAGCCGGAGCGCTGTTTCTGCGTCCGGTAGTGCTGAGATGCGGATATAGTCCCGCTTCAGGGTTTTGACGAAGGCGTCCGACATGCCGTTCGACTGCGGACTGGCCACCGGCGTGAAGCAAGGCGTCAGATTGAGCGCCTGGGCAAATAGCCTCGTGTCCCTCGCGGTGTAAGCAGAACCATTGTCCGAGAGATGCTCGATTGCGTGCGGGGCTCGCGTTGCTGCGAACCGCTTCTCGACCGCCTCCAGCATCATGTCGCGCACGTCAGAGCCGGAGATGCCCGCGTTGGCGACCGCCGTCCAGGCGATGATCTCCCGGTCGAAGGCGTCGATGATGAAGGCGAGACGGATGACCTCGCCATTCCAGCAGGTGAACTCCAGACCGTCCGAGCACCAGCGCAGGTTCGAGCGCATCACCATGACCTTGCCGTCGTGGAGGCGGCCCCTGCGAGCGGCCGTGTGCTTCTCCAGCAACATGGCGTGGCTGCCCATGATGCGATGAACCCGCTTGGCGTTGACGACAGGCTTATCGGCGGCTCGCCTCTCGCGATTGAGGAGCGCGGCGATCCGCCGATAGCCATAGGTTGGCCTTTGATCCGCCAGCCTGCGGATGATGGGCAAAAGCTCTGCATCCTCGGCCTTGTGATAGGAGCCGCGCGGCTTTGAGAAGCAAGGGACCATTGGAGAGATGGACTGCTTCTTCTCTCACTTCGCGACTCGCGACCCCGGTGGTTTTTCTGATGTCGATCTTCAAAACCTTCGCAAACTTTTGCCGGTTCTTGCATTGGCGATTAAAAGCACTGCGCTTGCGCGGATCGCAAGGACGATTGCCGAAGTCTATCTTGGGCACGACGCAGCACGAAAAGTTTTCGAAGGTAAAATCAACCGGGGCGCGTCGGAACGGATATCCGCGGCCCTGTGGTTCTCGGACCTTGCAAACTATACAAGAATTTCTGCCTCAGTGTCGCCTGAGGAGATCATTCCTCTCCTGAATGATTACAGTGATGCGGTCATCTCAGCAGTCCATGAGGCTGGCGGGACGGTCCTGAAATTAATCGGAGATGGTATCCTGGCAATTTTCAGGGCGGATCGACAGATCGATGCTTGTGACGCCGCGCTGCAGGCCGAAAACCTCCTCCGCCTGAGGCTGAAATCCCTTAATACCCGGAGGACATCGGAAGGCCGTCCCACAACGGAAGTCTGTCTCGGGCTACATATCGGTGATGTCTTCTACGGGAATATCGGAAGCGAGGACCGGCTCGATTTCACTGTGATAGGTCCCGCCGTAAACGAGGTAAGCCGCATCGTTTCATTGTGTCGGTCGCTGGATGTAAACCTGCTAACCTCTTCAAACTTCGCAGACTGTATGGAGGGGCGTAATCGCCAGCGTCTTGCATGCGTGGGCCGGTTCGCACTCAAGGGCGTAGAAGGCGCGCAAATGCTTTACACGCTTGTTACTCCCCATCATGCCGTCGGCTGAAAGTGAGTTTTCGCTCCATCAAGCGCCGTTGGCACGCTTGCATCAGCAGCATCAGCTCCAGACGAGTGGCCTCACCTGTAGTGTGTCTCGTCTCCCTGAACATGCCCTGATTTCGGGAAGCGGATAATAGCCCCCCTACCGGATACTTTGATCGGCTCAGCAAACGCAATAGCGCGCGTGGCTGTGGCCGCATGCTCGTTTACGTCGAAATCGACGAAGACTTTCAGTTGGTCCAGCTAGTCCGTCGTTAAACTGGCCTGCCGCCCAAGTCACCATCGCCTAGGCTAGTTTTTAACATCTTACGTTTCGAGCAAGATCGCGACAGGTCGAGCAAGAGCCCGTGAGAAGGGCGCTGATGAACGGCTTAAATTCCTCCTTGTCAAAACGAAACGCCCACCGCGGTGGTGGGCTTCAGACAAGGAATGAAGACAATGACCAACCTCAATGGAAAGATCGCACTGGTGACCGGAGCATCGAGTGGCATTGGAGCCGCGACTGCTGCGAAGCTTGCTGAAGCCGGTGCAAAGGTCGGTATCGCTGCACGGCGCACCGACAAGCTCGAAGATCTCAAGAACCAGATTGAAGCCAAGGGCGGCGAAGCTCTTGTGATCGAAATGGACGTGGTTGACACGAACTCGGTCGATGCGGGCGTGAAGAAGCTGATCGATGCCTATGGTTCGATCGACATCCTCGTCAACAATGCTGGCCTGATGCCGCTCTCCGATATCGACCAGTTCAAGGTCGACGAGTGGCAGCGAATGGTGGACGTTAATGTGAAGGGCCTGCTCAACACGACGGCAGCCGTTTTGCCCCAGATGATCAAGCAGCATTCAGGCCATGTCTTCAACATGTCCTCTATCGCTGGCCGCAAGGTGTTCAAGGGTCTGTCGGTCTACTGCGCCACGAAACATGCGGTCACGGCTTTCTCTGATGGCCTTCGTATGGAAGTTGGCCAGAAGCATGGCATTCGCGTCACCTGCATCCAGCCGGGCGCCGTTGCCACCGAACTCTACGATCACATAACCGATCCGGGTTATCGCAAGCAGATGGACGAACTGGCCAGCCAGATGACCTTCCTTCAGGGCGAGGATATCGGCGACACCATCGTCTTCGCCGCCCAGGCCCCGGCTCATGTGGACGTCGCCGAGCTGTTCGTCCTGCCAGTAGAACAGGGTTGGTAACAGGCCGACCCTGAAGGGTCCCTGCCTTGATGCAGGGACCTCTCAAGGGAGATTGTCATGAAGGAATTACCCGCATCTCAAGCTTATCGCGTTCTGGAACCTGGCCCGATCGTCATGGTTTCCACGAGCGATAACGGCAAGCCCAATGTGATGACAATGGGCTTCCATATGATGATCCAACATGACCCGCCGCTGATCGGTTGTGTCATCGGTCCCTGGGATCACAGCTATCAGGCTCTCCGAAAAACCGGAGAATGTGTCATCGCAGTCCCCGGTCTGGATCTCGTCGAAACGGTTGTCGACGTCGGGAATTGTTCGGGCGATAGGGTGAACAAATTCCAGAGGTACTGCCTCAAGACGCGACCTGCCAAGGACGTGGCAGCACCGCTCTTGTCCGACTGCCTGGTCAACATCGAATGTCGGGTCGTCGATACCAGGCTTTCGGATCCCTACAACCTCTTCATCCTTGAAGCGACGAGGATCTGGATCAACGAGACCCGAAAAGAGCGTCGAACGATGCATCACCGGGGTGACGGTACGTTCACCGTCGACGGCGGCACGCTCGACCTCAAAGACCGCATGGTCAAATGGCGCCATCTCCCCTGACAGCGCCATGAGCCCCAGAAGCTACAAACTCAACAGGAAAGGAAAAGACCTATGTCTGCTTATCTTATCGTCGATCTCGACATCCACGACATGAAGTCTATCGAAGATTACAGGTCAAAGGCATTGCCGCTCGTCGCCAAAGCCGGCGGCAAGCTTATCGCCATCGATGAAAGCCCTCTAGAGCTGGAAGGCTGGACCGCCACCAACATGCTCATCATCGAGTTTCCTGACAGGCAAGCGATCCGTGAGCTCTTCGCATCGCCGGAATATGCACCTCTGGCCGCACAGCGGCAGGCTGCCGCCGCATCTCGCATCATAGCAATCAACGGCGTCTGAAAACAGCAAGATCACGACAGCTCCCGCAAAGGCGCGGCAGATCTTTTCCAGACATCCCGTAACTGTGCGGGTGTTGCCCTAATCGAGAAGGAGACCCGAAATGGCTGACCTCACCAATGTGGCCTACTTCACTGCTAAGCCGGGCCGTTCAGGAGATCTGGGTGACGAACTGCTTCAGCTCGTTGCTCCGTCCCGCAACGAGGAAGGCTGCCTACGCTACGAGATCCACCAGTCCAACGACGTTCCCGATGTCTGGATGGTGCTCGAAGACTGGCGGCACGCCTCCGACTTCAAACTGCATATGAGCACACCTTATGTCGAGGCCTTCATGGCGAAGGTCCCGGACCTGTGCGTCGAAGACGTTGAAATCTGCGGCTACCAGCAACGGTCGCCGCAGGTCTGAAACAGAAAGGAGTATATGAAATGAGCACGCAAAACCCTAAAGTCTGGCTCGTCACCGGATGCTCTACAGGCTTCGGTCGCTACATCGCGGAACACCTGCTGGAAGCCGGTGAAAAGGTCGTGGTGACGGCTCGCAAGACTGACAAAATCGCGGATCTTGAGCAGAAGGGCGATGTCCTGATCCTCCCGCTCGACGTCATCGACCGGGATCAGTGCCAGAAGGTCGTTGATGCAGCAGAAGCGCATTTCGGCCGGATCGACGTCCTGATCAACAATGCCGGGATCGGTTTCTTCGGCGCCATTGAGGAAACCGAAGAAACCGACGCCCGTCGCCTGTTTGATGTCAATTTCTTTGGTGTCGCCAACACGATCCATTCGGTGCTTCCACATATGCGAGCCCGCCGCAGTGGTACGATCGTCAATCTGACATCAATCGGCGGCCTGGTTGGCTACACCGGCGTGGGCTATTACTGCGCGACCAAATTTGCCGTGGAAGGCCTGTCGGATACGCTCCGGAAAGAAGTCGCCCCACTCGGGATCAACGTCATGACCGTCGAGCCAAGCGCGTTCCGGACGGAATGGGCAGGCTCGTCGAACGAGGTCTCCGCGTCCATTGAGGATTACGAGGCGACAGCGGGCGAGGCACGTCGTGCCTACCACGCATCGGTCGGAAAGCAGGCCGGTGACCCCGCGCGCGCAGCAAAGGCGATCCGGGAAGCCGTGCTGGCGCAACAGCCTCCGCATCACCTTCCGCTCGGCAATGATGCGGCGGACGCAGCCCTGAAGAAGGCGGACGATCTCAAGGCGAACGTCCTCGCCTGGGAAGCTTTGTCTCGTTCCGCCGACTTCCCGACAAACTGAACCAATCCAGTCAGACCCAAACACGAAACCAACACTGCCGCGGCCTTCGCCACGGAGAATGAAGGAGTGTGTCATGTCAAAGCGATTTGAAGGAAGAGTAGCAATTGTGACCGGCGGTGGTTCCGGTATCGGCGCCGCTATTGCCAACCGGCTTCTTGAGGAAGGAGCGTCCGTGATGATCTCCGGCAGGACGGAGAAGCGGTTGTCGGAAGCTGCCTCCAAGATGCCGGCCGAGCGCAGTGGCACCTTTGTCGCGAATGTTTCTTCACGGCCGGACTGCGACGCCCTTGTTGCCGCGACCGTGGAGCGCTTCGGCCGGATCGACACTGTCGTCAATGCCGCCGGCGTGAATCTCGTCGGCACCATCGAAGAGACGAGCGATCAGGATTGGGGCGAATGCATTGCGTCGGACCTTTCCGGCGTCTTTTACATGAGCCGTGCAGCGGTCCCGCATCTGAAGGAGACCAAGGGTTCGATCGTCAACATCGGCTCCGTCTCATCCCTTGGTGGCGGCTGGAGCCATGCTGCCTACAATGCTGCAAAGGGTGGGGTTGCGAATCTAACCCGCTCAGCGGCCTGTGACCTCGGCAAGTTCGGCGTCAGAGCAAACACAGTGGCACCCGGGCTTACTGTCACGGGAATGGTGGATGCTATCATGGATGACGACGCGCTTCTCGAAAAGGCGTGGGACCGGATCCCGTTGCGACGGGCAGGCCAACCTGAAGAGATTGCCTCGGCGGTCGCTTTTCTTGCCAGTGATGAAGCTGCCTGGATCACCGGAATTGTCTTGCCTGTCGATGGGGGCCAGACCTGCACCGATGGCGGTCCGGAATGGGGTAAGTAAAAACGCGAGAAGCCCGGACAATGGTCCGGGCTTCTCCTGTGATCGGGTGGTTCAATTAACGGCGGGCGTCGAGGCTGTAACGGCCCGCGCCGAACGCGACGACCTGCAGCAGACCGCCGGCCATTGCGATGTTCTTGAAGAAGTGGATGAACTGGTTCAGGTCGCTGAGGTTGTTGTGGAACGTCAGTGCCGTGGCAACGCTGAACAGGGCAAGGATCAGGGCGACGATGCGGGTCTGGAAGCCGAGGATCAGCGCAATGCTGCCCAGGAGTTCAGTCACGACGGCTGCGCCGTAGGACAGCGGCGGGAAGGGCAGGCCAACCATATTGATATAGCCGATCGTCCCAGCTGGATCAGAGATCTTGCTGATACCGGACAGAAGGAAGATTGCCGACAGCAGGACACGGCCGGTGAGAGGCGTGACGCCGTTGATGAGGGCCGACTGCGAAAGAGTTTGAACGCGCTGAGCGATTGCATCGGAATAAGACATGGACGTTCTCCTTAGGTTGGGGCGTAGCCACCGTGGCTGCGTCGTGAGGAGAAATTGCCATCATGCGAGCGAACGAAAAAGTAGGATAATATCGCCGATTATCGTCGATAAAATCGAATGATGGAGGCAAAGAAAAACCCGCGCTTGTGAGGGCGCGGGTCCGACTGGAGGGTCGAGAAATCAGATAACGGAGAGCAGCCCTCCATCCACGAGGAGCGCGGTACCAGACACATAGCTCGACAGGTCCGAGCCAAGGAAGGCGACAGCATCTCCGACTTCTGCCGGTTTGCCAAGCCGGCGAAGCGGCGTCCTCTGGCGAAAGCCCTCGGAGGCCTGTGCGATGCCGGGGCTGGTGCGAAGAAGCTCCGTGTCGATGGTGCCGGGTGCGACTGCATTGACGCGGATACCGTCGGGGCCAAGAGCGTCGGCCAATGATTTGGCCATCAGCACAACGCCGCCCTTGCTGGTCGAGTAGGCGACGGTGATGCCGGCGCCAGAGATCCCGCCCATGCTTGCCATGAGGACAATGCTGCCCTGCTTGTTGCGTGCTTTCATCTGACGCGCAGCTGCCTGCGCTCCAAATAGCGGGCCATCGAGATTGACAGACATCAGGCGGCGGTAATCGTCTTCCGGAACCTCCGCCCCGTCTGTCTTCAGCGTAATGCCTGCATTTGCGACCATGACATCGACGCCGCCGAATTCTTCTGCCGCCGCAACGAGGGCGTCGTTGTCAGCCTTGCGGCTGACGTCTGCTTTCACGAAGACGGATTTTGCCCCCAGTTTTCTGATCTCGGAGGCAGTCGGTTCACCGCCTTCGCGCGGTGCTTCCACGACGTCAGAGACGATAACTGCTTTGGCGCCATGTTCGGCAGCCCGGATGGCGATCGCACGGCCAATGCCGCTTGATGCGCCGGTTACGATGACGACCTTGCCGTCGAGAATGTTGCTGTTGCTCATTGTGGTGATCCTTAATGTTCCGGCACTTTGGGAGCCGAGGAGGGCAGGGCGTCGAGTTGTTGCAAAAGATAATAGAGGTTGGCCACGCCCCAGTGTTCGACGATCTGGCCGTTGCGAATGCGCATGGCGTCGACGGTTTCGAACTTGATCTGGCGGCCCGTTGGCGCGATCCCAAGGACGACGCCCTGATGCGTGCCGTGATAGGTCTTGAAAGTCGTCACGATGTCGCCGTCGACCGCTTGCCAGTGAATTTCGGCGTGGAAGTCCGGGAAGGCTTCGCGCAGAGCATGGTAAAGGCGGCGGGCACCTTCCTTGTCTGGCGTCCCCCCAGGCTGCGGTGTGTGGTCCAGAAAGTCCTCGGCGAAAAGCTGGTCAAAGAGCTCGAAATTACCGCCGGACTGCACCTCGAGTGTGTTACGGCGGACGACTGCTTTCAATGCTTCGTTTTGGTCAGACATGGGATGTTCCTTTCAAGATTGAGCGTCAAAGTTCGAAGCCACCAATCGTCATGCCGCCATCGACGGTCAGCGTGTGTCCGGTGACATAGGAGGCGGCGTCGGAGGCAAGCCAGATTGCCGCGGCCGCGATTTCCTCCGGCCTGCCGCCGCGTTTGGCAGGAATGGCGTTTTGAGCGAGTGCGGCAAAGGCGGGGTTTTGTTGGCTGTTTGCCACAACCATTGGCGTTTCAGTCCAGCCGGGGGGACTGTCGGATTTTTTGTGCCTGAGGCCCGTTTCCGTCAGTTGCTGACGAACCTTTCGCCGAATGCGACGGCGAATTGCGTCTTGGCCTCGA
>NZ_JAGGJW010000026.1 GCF_017873175.1 Neorhizobium petrolearium | reverse complement strand
CCGCTCATCAGCCTGCCAGCCGCAAGCTGACACTCATCCGGCCATCCGGGATGAGCCGTGGTCGTCTAAGCTACACCACGTCATGGGACACGATCCAGGCGGCCGGCAAATATGCCGGTTTCGACTGGGATGCGGAAGCGATGGGACAGGTTGGTAAGGTCGGCTCAGCCGACATTCTGGCCTGGGCCATGGGTGCGAGAACCGGCTACACCTTCGAGAATGTCACCTGGTCGCCGCGGATCGGTCTGCAGTTCGACATGGCGTCGGGCGACGGTGATGCGGGCGACGGCACGCTCGGCACTTTCAATCCGCTGTTTCCGAACGGCTTTTATTTCTCGCTAGGCGGCCATACCGGGTACGCCAACCTCGTCCACGTCAAACCATCGGTCACCGTTCAGCCGACCGAAGACCTGACCCTGATGACCGGTGTCGGACTACTCTGGCGACAGACGACACAGGACGCCGTCTACACCCTGCCAGGCATTCCCGTGACCGGCACCGCGGGTCAGGGGTCGGCATGGACCGGAGCCTATTTGCAGGTCAGGGCGGACTACCGCTTCAATCCCAATCTCACGGGGTCGCTGGAAGCCGTCCATTATCAGGTCGGCTCGGCGCTTCGCGACGCCGGAGGCAGTGACAGCAACTATGTTCGAGCGGAATTGAAATACTCATGGTAGCGAATGCGCAGCCCTTACGCACCAACGCCACCGTTCGCCGTACCGAACATTCAGGGGCGGTGGATCGGTCGCCTCATTTGCAAGACGCGGTGTGTACGATGAGCAAAGCCGGGTAGGTATTCTGCGGTCAATATCCCAGCACCCATTCTCAGGACGCCGATTGAAACAACTCGACCAGCATCCTGTCATTGTCTCGGATGTAAGCGAAACGATCACCGGAATTGTTGGGGACGAAGGACGGCGGTATGACGATTTCAACACCCTTGGCCGCCAGCGCGGTTACGGTCTCTTCCAGATCATCGACATTGAGCGCGAAATGATTGACGCCACCGCGTTTCAGGAGTGTTTCGATGTCTTCCCGCTCGCTCGCCATCGGGGCAGCACCTTCGACTTGAAAGATTTCGAGCCGGGCTTCGCCGCGAACGAGCATTGCTGCCTGCGCGCCGGGCAAGGTGAAACTGTACTGGTGCTCGAATCCAAGCTTATCTCGATACCAGTCAAGGCTAGCCTGCAGGTCATTAACGACGACACCGACATGATGAAGGCGACGGACGAAATCTGCCATGTGATTTCCTGGGTTTTATTCTTCTCGTTTCAGATTCGATTCGAACCACCGTCATTGTGGTTGCGGCAGCAAGTACCCTGGCGGAAATGGCCGCCTTCATCAGAATTTCATGCGTGGAGGTTAGTCCTGCATGGGCCAGCAGCATAGTCTTCCCAAATGCGAAACATTGTTGCAAAACGTCGAACAGCAGGCCGATCAAGGATGTCATGGCCTATTATGGGAAGCACTCCCAATCCGGATCCAGGGCGAATCCAATGGCGGTGGCGCTTCAGGCCGGCGATAAACCGCGGATCCTGCGGGTCGACAAGCAGGCGCGCCATGGTGCCGGGAAGCCCACCGGCAAGGCAATCGACGAGATCGCTGACCTTTGGGCATTCGCTGCGCATTGGGCCGACTTCGACGCTGCGACGACGGATTGACCGCTTGACGGAACAACCCTTCGGCAGCGAGGCGCTTATCGAACAGGCGCTCTCCACATGCCGACAGGTGCCTCCAAGGGGGCCGGACCGTCAGCCTGAGCTGCCCCAAGGTAAGATTGCGACACCAGCAATCCGGCTTTTCATGAACGCAGGCCGGAACCCGTCGAGATCGAGGCGTTTTGGCGACCTCACCTCGGCATGCCGTAGGCAAACCAGAAAAGAAAGAAGACTATATGCGGGTTTTCAACATCGCAATTGCAGGTTTCGGAGGCGTGGGACGTGCCACGGCCAACCTGCTTCTGTCCCGGCGTCAGCGCTACCGTGAGGTCTATGGAGCGGATGTGCGTCTGGTCTCCGTCTGCGGATCGCGATCCGGTCTGTCCGACCCCGGCGGCCTCGAAGCAGAGCGGCTGGATAGGCTTGAGACAGGGCTGTCGGGACCGGACTTCGTGGCTGCAAGCGGCGCCGACATTCTGATCGAGGCGGGACCGAGCGATTTCCGCACCGGCGGTCCGGGACTGGCCTATATCCGCTCGGCTCTCGCGGCCGGGCGCGACACGATCGTCATGTCGAAGGGTGCGCTGGTGCATAGCGGAAAACAGTTGCGTGAACTCGCCACGGGTTCGGGTGCGATGCTGAAGCTCAGCGGCGCAGCCGCAGCCGCCCTGCCGACGATCGATCTGGTTGATCACAGCCTGAGGGGTTGCGAAGTGCTCGAAATTGAGGGCATCCTGAACGCCACGACCAATTTCTTGCTCGACGCCATGACGACGAAAGGCCTCGGCTTCGATGCGGCCCTGAAGGAGGCGCAGAAGGGCGGTTTCGCCGAAGCCGATCCGCGCAACGACACCGAGGGCTGGGATACCGCTTGCAAACTCCTGATCCTCGCTAATTTCGGGCTCGGCGCCGACCTGACGATGGACGATCTTGCCGTCGAAGGCATCCAGTCGGTCACCGGAGACCGTATCGAGGCGTGGCGAGCGGAAGGTGTGGTCCCGAAGCTCGTCGGCAACCTGACGCGCACGGACGGCAAATTCCGCGCCGCGGTCGGAATCAGGACCTATCCGCTTTCAGACCCACTTGCGAATGTTCGGGGAAAGGACAAGGCAATCCGCATCACCACCGACGCGATGGGCGATACGATCGCGATCGGATCCGGCAAGGAGCCCTTCGCCACCGCAGCAGCTGCGCTGAAAGATCTCGAGCACATTCTGTCTGCGAGGGTGGCCGTTCCGGTATCGATTTCGGAGCCCTCGTCATGACTGAACTTCCAAGGGATGTAACGCCATCCGCTCGCGAGATCATCGAGACGCTCGGCCTCAAACCGATCCACGGTCATCTGATGCGGGAGCATGCACCCATCTTAGCTTGCTTTTCCGGACGGCAGTTTAGGCTCCGATCATCCAAGGTTGGAGGCGAGGGTTCGCCCCCTTAGCCCAAGGAAGATCGGGCGCAGTCAGGCTATCGCGCCCCCATCGGCGGTCAGAATCGCCCCCGTAATCAGGCTCGCGGCAGGACTTGCAAGAAAGACCACAAGGTTCGCGATTTCGCGTGGCTCGCCGAAACGCCCCAGCGACGTGAGATTCCGCTGGAAATCAGCGGCCGCACCGTCCGCCGGGTTTGCGTCGGTATCCACCGATCCGGGCTGCACAAGGTTTACGGTAATGCCATTCGGACCAAGTTCGCGCGACAGCCCGCGGGTGAAAGAGGTGAGTGCTGCCTTGGACATCGCATAAGCCGTTACGCCCGGGAAGGGAACACGCTCTCCGAGACCCGATCCGATCGAGACGATGCGCCCGCCAGCGGAGAGATGCGGAATGACAGCCTTCGCGAACAGCACGGGCGCGCGCACATTGACGTCCATCAGCGTTTGATACTCGGTCACGTCAAGGTCGGCGATCGTTCCGGAGTGGCCGATCGCCGCGCTGTTGACAAGAATATCGAGACCGCCAAGCGCTGTGACGGCACCGCTGACCGCGCGCGTGATCGCCTCCGGATCAGCACTATCGGCTTGAATCGCAACCGCGCGACGCGCCGTGCTCTCGATGGATTTGGCCACCGTGTCAGCTTTCTCAGCCGAATGCTGATACGTAAACGCGACGTCAGCGCCGTTCTCGGCCAGAGCCAACGCGATCGCGGCCCCGATGCCCCGCGACCCTCCGGTTACCAATGCACGTTTCCCTTTCAGATCAATCATTTTTCTTCCTTCTCTAGGTAGTCGACCCAAGCCCACGTGGTTTGCACGAGATGCGAAGGGTGCTCGACCGCGTATCCCGCTGACTTAATGTTCTCCAGTCACGACTCTTAGTATCGAGAAGTGCTGAACTGTGTTGCAAAGTGCGGAACGTCGGGTGAAGCCGTGGCGTCAAGCCCGCAGCGCACGGAGCAGACCTTCCAGGTTTCGCTCGCCTTCCCTGGTCTGAGCGCCCGCGTTGAGCCCACCCCGGATGAGCTTCTCGGCTGCAGGACGTGCGAACAGCCCCGCCCAGGCGTCGTGCTCGCGACTGAAGCCTTCCCGCAGGTCTGCAGGAGGCACCGCCTTCTTGGCGGCGGCGATGACGCCTTCTGGTAAAGCGGCGATATTGCGCGCTAACCGGTCAACGAAGCCATCAAGCTCCAAAGCCGGCAGCGCCCGGTTGATCCAGCCATAGCGTTCCGCCGTCGCCGCGTCGATGAGATCGGCGCCAAGGATCACTTCGAGGGTCCGGCCGCGCGTCATCCGTGATGACAGATATTGCGTGGCTCCGCCGCCGGGCGTGATGCCCATCAACGCCTCGCATTGCGCAAGCCCTCCCCTCCCCTCCGCAGCGAACGCCATGTCGGCCGCCGCGACGAACTCGGCTCCGCCGCCTCGCGCCAGCCCAGCGAGCTTGACGATCGTTACCTGCGGCTGCTCCCGCAGAAGCTCGCCGAACGCCTGGAACGGATTGAGGCCTTCCGGCGCCTCGCGTGCAATCTCGTCGAAGGCATGCGGCTCATCGATCAATGTCATGTCGACATGGGCAATGAAGAATTCTGGATCCGCGCTCTGGAAGACCAGCACGTGCGTGTTTGGATCGTCGCGAACGGAAAGAAGAAAGCGGCGAATCTCGCTCATCAGGGGGACGTCGAGAACGTTTACCGGCGGATTGTCGATCGTGATCATGGCAATACCGTCTGCCCGAGCAATCCGGAGCCGGCTGAAATCTGTGTCTGTCATACGTAAAGTCTCTATTCTTCGGGAAACTCTGGCGCTGGTGTTTCACACCATTGACCCCTAAAGTATTCATCGGATACCTAGCGTCAATTACGCACCTGAAGCATCCCAGGGATGCCGGAGGATACCGATGGATGAACCAACAGATGAAAATGATCCGGTCTACCGTGCCGACTGCCCGAGCCGCGTGATCCTCGACCAGATCGCCGACAAGTGGTCGATGATGGTGCTGGCGGTGCTGAGCGAGCCCCGACGCTTCAATGCGATCAAGCGCCGTCTCGATGGCGTCACCCAACGCGTGCTGACCCAGACGCTGCGCAAGCTTGAGCGCAACGGCATGGTGACGCGCAGGATTCTGGATGGACGCGTGCTCGGCGTCGAATATGCGCTGACGCCGCTCGGCCAGTCGCTGCAGGGACCGTTCTCGATCCTGTTCAACTGGACCGTCGAGAACATCGACGTGATCCAGAACTGCCAGCGCAGCTTTGACGCGCGCCAGGATCAGGCCGCGGTCTGAATCGTGGACGGTGCGAACAGGAAGCTCATCTGGTCTCGAACGCGGTCATTCGTCACTTTGACAACATTCGAACGATCCACGTCGAAAGCAGTACGGAAGTGCCGATTTCTCTCAGCACTTACCTCAGATGAGGCTCCGCTCAGATCTTTCAGAACCTGATAATTTATGGTGCAACCATTCCGCCACCAATCAGCGATGCAAAGACCTCGACGGCTTCGCTCTGGTGCAAAGTCTGACGCACCACAGCCGACGAAAGCGCTTCTCCCGCGCCGACGAAGCCAATGCAACGCTTCTCCAGATCCCCTGCCGATAGAGTGTCGAAGGGCTTAAGAACTGCAGCGAACATCTGGACCGAGTTGTCGAGCAATTCCTGAAATACGACGGCTTTTTCCTCGCTCCCGGTTAAAGCCGCGCCGACGGTGTGAAATTCATCCGTCATGTCAGCAGCGCAGCGGATGTAAGCTTCCGCCAGCAAACGAATGGTTTCCTCCAGACTCCGCCCGCCGGCTGCCATCGCGGTTCGAAACGCCTTCACCCGCTCGTCATCAATCCACCGGTAAAGCTCGATGAGCAGACCTGACCGGGTGCCGAAATGTTCGTATACCACTGGTTTCGAAATTCCGGCACGGGAGGCAAGATTACCAAGCGTCAGACGGTCTGCACCTTCATCGCGGACGATCAACAATGCAGTATCGAGCAATTGTCGTCGTCTCTCTCCCTTCGAAAGCCTGTGTGAGGAGGTCTGTATGGCAGCGTGATTAGAAATGCCTGTCACGGTCGGGTCCTTGCAAAACCTACTTTTAGTAGGTAAAACCTACCATCAGTAGGTTATCTTAAGTGAGGACATATAACAATGATTTCCCATCCTATTCTCCTGATGGGTGGCACGGGCGCGATCGGGCGACTGACTGCCCGTGCGCTTCGCTCGGCTTACCCCGATGTTCCTTTATTGATCGGTGGGCGCGATCTGCTCAAAAGCCGCAACGCCGCCAGCGAGATCGGGAAAGCAGAGGGCGTCGTGATCGACTCGCGTGCTGACGATCTCGGTCTCGGCGATCGCCCGATTAGTGCCGTCGCGATTTTTTACGCTGACGAACGATTGGCCAGCCTGCGCTTCGCTCAAAGCCGCAGGATACCGCATCTGGGCATTTCTTCAGGCGTCTATGAAATTGCTCCCGAAGTTGCGACCTATATGCACGCGCCAGACGCGGCGGCAGTCGTCCTCGGCTATGAATGGCTGGTCGGCGCCACAACCGTTGCTACCCTCACATGCGCCAAACAATTTGCGCGACTTCACGAAATCAGGATCGGTGCCCTTGTCGATGAGCAGGATGGTGGCGGTCCAGCCGTCGCCGAGGATTTTGAACGATTGAACCGGATGATGCCGGCCGCCCTCACCCGTCGCGACGGCAGCTATGTCTGGCGTAGTGAAGATGATGCCAAAGCCGAGTTCCGTGCGATCGATGGTAGCAAAACGGCCGGGACAGGCTTTTCGTCTATCGATGTTGCCGGCCTGGCCGCAGCAACCGGGGCGCCGAACGTACAGTTCAACATTGCGACCGGCGTGAGTACGTCCCGTCGTCGCGGCGAACCCAAGTCGACGGAGATCATCATCGAACTGGCTGGCGAGGATCACGATGGACAGCCGCTTCGCAACTGTCATGCAGTGTTTCATCCGGGCGGCGCGGCTCCCTTGACTGCACTGGGCGTCAGCATGATCCTTGAACGACTGATCGGGCTGGATGGCAATAGGCCGACCCCGGCAGGGCTGTATTTTCCTTTTCAGGTCCTCGATCACGCCAGCTATCTATCCCGGTTGCACGCGGAAGGTGGCAGCATCGTCCCTCTGGACGCCAAGTGAGTAATTGGTGGACCGGTAAGAGATCCTGCGTAGACGCGGCTCAAGTCAGGTTCGAGACATAGAGATTGAACGGCGCCGATCTGAAACAAGCAGATCGCTTGAAGCAGAGTGATCTCCAGCACTTGCTCTGCGATCGTCATGAAATCCGCAAGGCCCAGCCTCATCCGGATCCTAGTCTTCACGATCTTGTCGAAAGTCTTCAAAACACTCGATTAGCATCTCGGTGAGCACCCGTATCTTGCGTGCGGGGTACTGCCCCGGCGGCCGGATCACATAGATGCCCAATTTGGGCGGCGGATAGCGCGTCATGACCGGGACCAGGGCGCCGGAAGCCAGATGCTCCTTAATTAATTCGTCAGGGACACCGGCAAGACCAATCCCCGCAAGTGCTGCAGCCACAAGAGCCACGGCATTGTCGGCTTTGAATCGGCCCTGCGGCTTCAGCGTAGTGATCTTATCCCCATCCATCGCCAGCCAGGTTTCAGTTCCCTGCATGACGACCTCATGCGTGAGGAATTCCTCTGGCGTTTCAGGTGAGCCGTGTTTTTTGATGTAGTCCGGCGTTGCAACGTACTTGGCCGTGGTCCAGCCGACGCGTCTTGCAAGCATATTCGAGTCAGCAAGATGGCCGACCCTTATCGCGCAGTCGAACCCTTCTGCGATCAGGTCAACGAACCGATCCGTATAGCTGGTTTGAACCTGCAGCTCTGGGTGGCGCTGCGCCAGGGATGCGAGCACCGGGGCGAAGTGCGTCGGACCGAATGTAAGCGGAGCTGCTATTCTTAGCCGACCGCGAAGGTCACCGGCGGGCAATATCGTCTCCCTGGCAATATCGATCTCGGCGCAGACTTTTGCAGCGTGTTCCCGGAAGGTGATTCCAGCCTCCGTAAGGGCGGCACCGCGCGTCGTGCGGGCGAGCAACTGCACACCCAAATCCTTTTCAAGCCGAATAAGGCGACGGCTGACCATCGACTTGGAGATGCCGAGCCGCCGCGCGGCTGGAGAAACTCCGCCAGTATCGGCAACTTCCACGAAGGTCCGCAGGTCTTCGGTATCCAAATCAACGTTCCTGTATTCACGACAGATGAGTGCTCGAATCGCTCCGACCGTATCACAAATAGAAAGAACCGGACCGGCCCTGGCGTTCCCCGTTTCGCGACACAGCTTCACGGGATCGGGCGCTACCGCATCATAAATGAAAATGACACTGTCCATCAAGGCGCCCTCGGAGGCAGTGCGCGCCTGCCGACTTCCCACGCATCAACAGCAGCAAAGGATGCTTCTATGACCTTTCGTAACGGCCTTGATTCACTTCTCCGTCCCGAAGATTCCGTCCTCGTTCTGATCGATCACCAGCCCTATCAGCTCGCAAATCTCAATAGCCACGACCCGCAAGCTGTGGTCAACAGCACGACCGCGCTGGCGAAGCTGGCAAAAGCCTTCGATGTTCCGACCATTCTGACCAGCGTGATCGCGGGGCGCGGCGGACTTCTCTTCAAGCAGATCACCGATGTGTTTCCCGACCAGGAAGTCATCGATCGCACGTGGGTGAACACCTGGCAGGACGAGAATGTGGTGAACGTCGTCAAGGCGACCGGCCGCAAGCAACTGATCATCGCCGGCCTGTGGACCGAGGTCTGCGTTGCAATGCCCGTCATCCAGGCAGCTGGCGAAGGCTGGGACGTGACCGTGATTACCGACGCGTCGGGCGGGATTTCGAAGGAATCTCACGAAGTCGCCATCCAGCGGATGATCGCGGCCGGCGCGAACCCGATGACCGTGATGGCGCTCGCCGGCGAATGGCAGCGCGATTGGGCGCGCACCGGGCATGTCGAGCAGCTGACCGAGATTCTCATCCAGCACTTCGCCGGCAGCGGCATTGCCTATCTCTGGGAGCAGCAACTTCTCAATACGCCGGTCCCGGGCAAAACCGCCTGATCCGAACCGGCTATCGGGAAGGGGAAGGGCGCGTAACCGCAAGCGCCCTCCCCCGTTGCATTCATCATCACCAGTCGACAGCGAGGCGGAGTTTACAACGATGCCGGAGGCCATTGTGCAACGGCACTGGCGGCCGCAAACGCGACGACTATCGCGCTGAGCGATATTGGGTGCCGGAGCGGTTGAGCAGCGACCTCCACTCGTGGCCACCCATCAACCAAAGAGTTTCGAAGGAGCCTTCATGGAAATTGGTGTCGACAGTTTTGCCGCGATCCTTCCTGATCCGACGAGCGGAAAGCTCCCTTCGGCGACCGACCGCATGGCCGATCTTCTTGAGGAAGTGGAGGTCGCCGACAGGGTCGGCCTCGACGTATTCGGCATCGGCGAGCATCATCGCGCCGAATTCCTCGATTCCGCACCGGCGATCATACTTGCCGCAGCAGCGGCGCGCACCAGCCAGATTCGATTAACGAGCGCGGTAACGGTATTAAGCGCCGCTGATCCTGTAAGACTCTTCCAGGAGTTCGCGACCCTCGACCTGATTTCCAGAGGCCGCACCGAGCTCGTCGTCGGCCGTGGTTCGTTCGGCGAGGCCTTTCCGCTCTTCGGCCTGGACACACGGGCATATGACGAACTCTTCGCCGAGAAGCTCGACCTGTTCCTGAAGCTTGGCGAGACAAGCAATCCCGTCTGGGAGGGCCAATTCCGCCCGGCGTTGAACGGTCAGGGGGTCTTTCCGAGGCCCCACCAATCGCGACTGCCTCTATGGATCGGCGTCGGTGGCACGCCGCAGTCCTTCGCGCGCGCCGGTGCGCTCGGCCTTCCGCTGATGGTGGCGATCATTGGAGGAACCTTTGAGCGGTTTCGTCCGCTCGTCGATCTCTATCGCGAGGCCGGTATGCGCGCGGGGCACAGTCCCGAGAAGCTCAAGGTGGGTGTTCATGCGATGGGCTTCGTCGGCGAGACCGACGCGGCGGCCAGAGATGCCTTCTATCCGGGCTGGGCGCATCTGACGACCAAGGTCGGACGCGAACGTGGCTGGTCGTCGCCGTCGCGCCAGCAGTTCGAAGACATGGCCGGCCCTCAAGGCGCCTTCCTGATCGGCGCCCCGGCGACGGTTGCCGAGAAGATGCTTCGGGCCAGCCAGGCGCTGGGCGGTCTTTCTCGCATCACCTTTCAGATGAGCACCGCCTCTCTGGAAACGGCGGCAATGAAACGCTCGATCGAGCTTCTCGGCACCGAAGTGGCGCCGATTGTGAGGGCTGCGGGAAAGTTCTGATCAAGAAACGAAATCGAACCGAGGTTGCCATATGGATATCGAGGATCTGCAGACATTTGTCGAAGTTGCCGACGCCGGGGGCGTTTCTCCCGCCGCACGTCGACTGGGGATATCCAAGTCGATGGTCAGCCGGCGCCTTATCCGTCTTGAGGAAGCGTTGGGTATCCAGCTTCTTGCACGAACGACCCGCGGTGCTGCGCTGACGGAAGCCGGCGTTACCTTTCGCGAGTATGCTGCAAAGGTGTGCGCCGAAATCGATGCGGCAAGGGAGACCATCCTGCCAGTCGGCGATCTTCGCGGGCGCTTGCGGGTCGCCGTGCCACTGACATCGGGGCCGGTACATTTTGCCCCCGTGCTTTCTGAGATGGCCCGGCTCCATCCAAAGCTGCAAATACAGGCTGACTACAGTGATCGCTTCGTGGATTTAATCGCAGAGGGATTTGACTGTGCGATCCGGGTTGGTGCACTGCGCGATTCGAACCTGATCGCGAGGCGAGTTGGCCAGATCTATGGACAGTTGGTCGCAAGTCCTGACTATATCAAGATGCATGGCTCACCGGCAACACCGGACGAGATCAGCTCTCACCAGGCTTTGGTGGGCGCTGAAACGTGGCGGTTCATGGATGGAGACAAAATCGTCACCGTGCAGCCGCAAGGACGGTTCAAAACCGAAAACGGAATGGCACTTGCCAATGCAGCCGCGGCCGGGCTTGGCCTTGCATGGCTCCCAGACTGTGTCACGCGACATTATCTTGCTTCCGGCGCGCTCGTACCGGTCATGACCGCATATCCACTGCCGGTCGGCAATGTCCACGTCGTGCGCCCACCCAGTCCGCATCCGGTGCAAAAGGTCCGCATCCTTTCAGAGTTGCTGATCGAATCGTTCGAGCGAAATGCACCTGTCTGGAGTGCAGGGACATGACGGCCTTCACTCGCACGCTTCTCATGTTTCGAATTGGCTTGTCGCGACAGACTACGGCTTACAGCCCGAAACTGACGGCGGGCCTACGCCACGACGTCCAGGAGATGCTCCGCATGGTCCGGGCGCCGCGCCCGCAGCCCGTCGGTCAGGACTGATCCAATGAAGTGACAAGAACATCTGCGCGCCGATAATCGACCAGAGAATGCTTCAACGACGATCGCTCACCATCGGGAAGATGGTGGCAACCTGGTCCTCCCATCCGGAAACCTAAGAAAAGGAAAGAAAACCATGACGGCAATTACAACGCAGGACGGCACCCGGATCTTCTACAAGGACTGGGGTTCGAAAGACGCGCAGCCCATCATGTTCCATCACGGCTGGCCGCTCAGCGCGGACGACTGGGACAACCAGATGCTGTTCTTCCTCGGCAAGGGCTACCGCGTCATCGCGCATGACCGGCGCGGTCATGGTCGCTCGGACCAGACCGATACAGGCAACGACATGGACACATATGCATCCGACGTCGCGGAGCTGGCCCGGGAACTCGATCTGAAGGACGCGGTTCACGTCGGGCACTCGACCGGTGGCGGTGAGGTGATCCGTTATGTCGCTCGCAGCCAGCTTGGTCGAGTGTCGAAGGCCGTGCTGATCGGCGCGGTACCGCCGATCATGCTGGCGACGCCGCGTTATCCCGGCGGCCTGCCAATGCAGGTGTTCGACGGATTTCGCGAGACGCTCCTGCGCAACCGCGCACAGTTCTTCCTCGATGTCCCGACTGGCCCCTTCTACGGCTTCAACCGCGAAGGTGCCGAAGTAAGCGAGGGGTTGATCCGCAACTGGTGGCGGCAGGGCATGATGGGCGGCGCAAAGGCCCATTACGACTGCATCTCCGCCTTCTCGGAGACGGATTTCACCGAGGACCTAACGGCTGTTACTCTGCCGGTTCTGCTGATGCACGGCGAAGACGATCAGGTGGTGCCGATCGACGCTTCGGCCCGCAAGGCGATCGACCTGCTGCCGAACGGCACGCTGAAGACCTATCCCGGCCTGTCGCACGGCCTGTTCGCCACACATCCCGAACTGATCAATGCCGATCTGCTGGCCTTCATCGAAGGCCGCGACAAGGCTTGAGCGAGGTGGCGGACACCCTGCCGGACTTCGCTTCCAACTATCGATCACGGCGGACGGCTTATCATCCGCCGCCCTTTGATCATGACCAACGCAAAGCAGGAAAGGTACGTGGATGGCTGAAGTGAGCCTGGGGCAAACGATTGGACCGGCAGTTGTCCTGATGGGAGCGGCTGTTGTCGCTGTGCCATTGTTCCGCCGGCTGGGGCTCGGATCGGTGCTCGGCTACTTCGCCGCTGGCGTCCTCGTCGGGCCATCGGTGCTGGGGTTGTTCACCGATACCCAATCCATCCTCCATTTTTCCGAGCTTGGCGTGGTGATGTTCCTGTTCGTGATCGGACTGGAGCTGCGCCCGAACAAATTATGGGCGATGCGGGCCCAGATTTTCGGGCTGGGCCTTGTCCAGGTTTTCTTAGCCACAGCCGCCCTTGCGCTGACGGGCGCATTGCTCCTTGGCCTTTCCGCGACCGTCGCTTTCATCGCCGGGGCGGGGTTTGTCTTATCCTCGACCGCCGTCATCATGTCGGTGCTGCAGGATCGGGGCGAGATTTCCAGCGCACAGGGACAGAAGTCGGTTGCCATCCTGTTGTTTGAGGATCTGATGATCGTGCCGCTGCTGGCGGTGGTCGCCTTCCTCTCGCCGCTCTCGCATGGACAGGCAGGATGGACGGACGCCTTCGTGGCGGTTTCGGCGCTGCTCGTGCTTTTGGGCGTATCGCGCTGGGGCCTGAATCCGTTCTTCGCCTTGCTGGCACGCGCGCGCACCCGCGAAGTGCTGACGGCAGGTGCGCTGCTCGTCGTGCTCGGCGCAGCGCTGCTGATGGATGTCGCCGGATTGTCAATGGCGATGGGCGCGTTCCTTGCCGGAGTGATGCTCTCGAGCTCGAGCTACCGGCACCAGATCGAAAGCGATATCGAGCCGTTTCGCGGCTTGCTCATGGGACTGTTCTTCCTTGCCGTCGGCATGTCGCTGGACCTTTCGATCGTCGCGGCCGAATGGCGGCTCCTGCTGGCCATGCTGGTCGCATTCACGGTCGCGAAGGGCGCCGTGGTCTATGCGGTCGCGCGCCTGTTCGGCGGCTCGAACCATCAGGCCCTGCATCGCACGTCGATGTTCCTCCAGGGCGGCGAATTCGCCTTCGTCCTTTATGCGGCAGCGACATCGGGCGGCGTGATCGATGCGCGGGAGAACGCGCTGTTCGCCACCGTCGTGATCCTGTCGATGGTGCTGACCCCGCTGCTCACAATAGCGACCGACCTTCTGCTTCGCACGGAAGCTTCGATGGATGGCGTCGATCCCGCCCACGATCTCAAGGGGCGGGTCCTTGTCATCGGGTTTGGACGCTTCGGTCAGATCGCGTCACAGATTCCTCTATCGCAGGGCGTCGAGCTTTCTGTCATCGACAAGGACCCTGACCGCATCCGCGATGCCGGGCGATATGGGTTCAAGGTCTTCTTCGGCGACGGGACCCGGCTCGACACGCTGCGCCACTCCGGTGCGGGAGAAGCCGATGCGATCATGATCTGTGTCGACGACCCGAAGGCCGCGATGAAGATCGTGGAGCTGGCGCAGCACGAGTTCACCCAGGCGAAGCTTCTTGTCCGCAGCAACGATCGAGAACACGCGGTGGATCTGATCCGCGCCGGTGTCGATTACCAGATCCGCGAAACGGTCGAATCCGCTTACCTGATGGGAGCCGAAGGTTTGCGGGCGTTGGGCTACGGGGAAGCCGATATTGAAGATGCCACCATCGACATTCGTCGGCGCGATGCCGAACGCCTGTCCGAGCAGGTTCACGGGGACATCATGTCGGGCAGCAACCGGTTGCTCCTCCAACCCGTGCGAAAGCAGCTCTGATGATCCGGGTTTCTGCAAACGTACATATCGCTGTGACCGTTTCTGCTGTGAATCATTCCGGAACGAACGCGCTGATGCTCAACAAACAAAATGATCCATCTGCACATAAGGCGTCAGCGGTGGCTGACGCCTTGAAAATAAATGGTACGCCCGTCGAGTTGCGTGAGCTTCCAGCCGGTCAGGGACTGATAGACAAAGACATCAGCGAGACCGATGAATGGATCGGGAGAAACTTCCAATGAAAGACGGCCAAAAACCGATTGTTTCACAAGGAGTCTACGTAGACGAACGCATAATACCCGTCCCCGCCTCAATAAGCACCGAAGCGCAGGCGATGTTGCATGCCGCCGTACGCGAGGGAACGCCGCTCAACGCGCTCTTCCCGACACCATCACCACAAGATCATGAGGCATGGCGGCAGATGCAGATCGCTGCCGACAGGTATTACGCCGAAACTTTTCCGGAGGCTGTGAAGGAAACGAGAGGAAATCTCGAAACACTACATTTCGGCACAACCACGGTTCATGTGGTGACCCCGGAAAATATTAGACTTGGGAATTGTGTTCTTATCGATCTGCATGGCGGCGCGCTAGTTTTTGGCAGTGGCGGTGCCTGTCGGGAAAGTGCGCGAATACAGGCGGAGCGGCACGGCATGATCTGCTACGGTATTGACTATCGCATGCCGCCAGATCACCCCTATCCCGCCGCCCTCGACGACTGCATCGTGACCTACAGGCACCTGATTGAGCGGTATGGCGCAAACCGTGTCATGTTTAGCGGTCGCTCGGCCGGCGGTAACTTGGCGATGGCTGCTATTATGAGGGCACGGGACGAGGGCCTGCCTTTTCCGGCCGGCGCCGTGCTCCTTTCCCCGGAAGTGGACCTCACTGAGTCGGGTGACAGCTTTCAGGCCAACCGGACGATCGACGTCATCCTGCCGAATTCGCTGATGTCGAATAACCTGCTCTATGCAAACGGAGCGGATTTGTCTCATCCCTACCTGTCTCCACTTTTCGGGGAAATATCGGCCGATTTTCCGCCGACCTTCCTGCAAAGTGGAACCCGCGACCTGTTTCTTTCCAATGCGGTGAGACTTCATCGCAAGCTGAGACGTGCGGGAGTTCCGGCAGAACTGCATGTTTTCGAGGCAATGCCGCATGGCGGATTTGGAGGCGCCCCGGAAGATCAGGAACTCACGGACGAAATCATTCGTTTTGTCACCGGCTGCCTAACGAAGACGGTTCGCTAGGTCAATTCCTTATCCGTTAGCACCCCATGCACGAAAGAATTCGGTCAATAGGGCGACTGTGAAGTCGCCACTCCAGCTTTGCGTCGAAGGTCCCGAATGCATATCAAACGTGGGCACGCCAGGGAAAATGAGGCGTATCGGGTTTGGGGCATTACAGCTCGGCGGCAAGTGGTTCCACCTCACTAATTCAGGTGTGCCTTCCCGCGTTGCGGGTTTGCCTGCTTTTTGGGGCCGTGATGACGGGCTTGAGGGCACCGCTCCGCCCTGCTCGTGTCGCCGAAGAAACGTCCAACGCTCATTTCTCAAGGAGATCAACAGAATGCTGCAACGTCCTTCCGTCGAACATCGTCCGCGATTCTCACCGGCGCGAGTGCCGTCGATAGGACCAAACCTCAGCAGCTTCAGCGATGCACCGGCATCGCGTGCCAAGATTCAATAACCGCGCTCGCTGCCAATACCTGCTGACGAATACATAGTGCAAGTTCCCATTTCAGCGACACAGCTCTTCATAAAAAAGGGCTACAGAAACTCGTGCAGAAACAATAAATATCATGGCGCCAAGGCAGCAAAGGATCTGACGATGACTGCTTGTAACGGCTCTGGTCTGCCGTGCAACGCGATACGTTACCGGATCCAAATCTGATCGAATGCTGAATCGAGGAGTGTCACATTGAAAGCTGTTACAGTTTCGAAGACAGGTGCAGAAACTCGCCTCGTCCTTGCCGAACATACAGAACCTGGGGCCGCTCCGGACGAGGCAATCGTCGCGGTTCGCGCGTTCTCCCTGAACAACGGTGAAGTTCGCGGTGCCCTCTACGAAGGTACCGATGGCGATCGACCCGGATGGGATTTGTCCGGCGTGGTCCAGACGGCCCCGGAAGGATCCGGCTTCCGACCGGGCGATCGCGTGGTGGGCCTGGTATGGAGCGGTGGCTGGGCGGAACGTGTCGCCGTGCCGACGAGCCGGCTTGCCAAAATTCCCGACGACGTCAGCTTTGAAGCGGCCTCGACCCTCCCTGTCGCAGGTCTGACCGCAGCCGTAGCGCTGCAGAAGAAGGCGATCGGTCCAGGAAGCCGTGTTCTCGTCACGGCGGCCACGGGTGGTGTCGGCATTTATGCGATCCAGCTCGCAGCTGCTGCAGGCGCCCACGTGACGGCCTTCGCGCGGGATGGCTCGACTGCGGAATTCCTGCGCAGCCTTGGCGCGAACGATATTGCGGTCGGCGTCGAGGCCGGCGAGAAGGGCGGGCCCTACGACCTCATTCTGGAGGGTGTCGGAGGCACGCTTCTGGGCGAGGCGCTGATGTGGCTGGCATCGCGCGGGGTCTGCGTTCTTTTCGGCGATGCTTCGGAGGATACGCTCACGACCTTTGACGCCCGTCGCTTCCGCCTTCAATCCGGCGGAGCATACGGAGGTACGGCTCTCTACGGCTTCTTCCTCTTGGAGGAGCTAACCCGGCCGGGGCACGCGGCCGATGGGTCGGCCATTCTTGCCGATCTTGCGCGGCGGCTGTCCGATGGAAGTCTTCGTCCGGTCATCGGAAAGACTACACCTTGGACCGACATCAATGCGACAGCCCGCGAACTTCTGAAAAGAGAGTTCGCGGGTAAGGCCGTCCTTACAGTGGGCGGATGAGGAAAAGCCTCAGGATTTACTTGCTCTCCGGTATGCGTGCGATCACCTTGATCTCGAAATCGAACCCGGCCAGCCAGTTTACTCCGACGGCAGTCCAGTTGGGATAAGGCGGCTTGGTGAAAATCCTCTGCCTGACTTCCATGATCGTTGCGAACTGGCTCTTCGGGTCCGTGTGGAACGTCGTGACATCCACAAGATCGTCGAACGTGCAGCCTGCGGCATCGAGTGCAGCTTTCAGGTTGTCGAAGGCCAGTTGAACCTGGCGTTCGAAATCAGGTTCGGGTGTTCCATCGCCGCGGCTGCCGACTTGCCCCGAAACGAAAAGAAGATCGCCTGATCGGATCGCTGCCGAGTAGCGATGTTCTTCGTAAAGAGCATGCCTGTTGACGGGAAAGATGGCTTGGGGTTTTGTCACTTCTCGTTCTCTCTTAATTGTTGTCGATGGGTATGTTAGCCAATCTGATATCACATTCGATCACTTCAGCTGTTCGGGTAGCGGGATGAACTCAGCCTCATCGCCGGGCGGTAGGCGAAAGCGACCATGCTTCCAGTCACCCTTGCGCCAGGCCTCTTTCGCGGCATCGATCTTCTCTTGCGACGAGGCGACGAAGTTCCACGAAATATAGCGCGGCCCATTCATTGTCTCCCCGCCGAGCACCATTAGACGCGCGCCTGTCTCGCCTGCTGTCAGGCTGATCCGATCGCCGGGACGGAACACCATCATCTGGCCAGCAGCAAACGGAGTTCCGGCGATCAGGATGCTGCCCTCGACGACATAGACGCCGCGATCTTCGTGATCGTCGGGCAGCGGCAGCTTTGCGTCGGCGGACAGAATGACATCGGCATAGAAGGTCTCAGTGAAGGTCCTGACCGGGGCCCGCGCGCCCCAGGCCGAGCCGATGATCAGCCGGACCTGCTTGCCTTCATCCTCGATGAACGGCAGCGCATCGCGACCGTGATGTTCGAAACTGGCTGCAGTGTCTTCCGCGTGATCTGGCAGCGCGACCCAGGTCTGGATTCCAAAAGCGGTGCGGGGACGGCTGCGCATCTCCTCGCTGGTGCGTTCGGAATGAGTGACGCCATTACCGGCGATCATCCAGTTCACCTCACCGGGGTAGACCATTTGGTCGGCGCCGGTGCTGTCGCGATGGTGAAATGCGCCCTCATAAAGATAGGTCACGGTCGCCAGCCCGATATGCGGATGCGGACGTACGTCGATGCCAGCGCCGGTCAGGAATTCCGCCGGACCCACCTGGTCGAAGAAGATGAAGGGGCCAACCATCTGCCGTTTCGGGGCGGGTAATGCACGACGCACTTCGAACCCGCCGAGATCGCGGGTACGCGGGATGATGAGGGTCTCGATGGCGTCGAGGCTGCCAGTTTCAGGGCATTCGGGGGTCTGCGTGGGGTTCCAGCTCATGTCAAGTTCCTTCGCTCAAACTGGTCATAGAGGCCGCCGCAGGTGGCAGACGATTGGCAGTTGGTCACCGATATTGAAGGTATTCAGCTCTTCTTGATCCAGTACGTCGGCGTTTGTGACAGGTGCGTGCCTGCGCTGGCGCTCGATTCAGCTATCGACGACAAAGCCTCCCACGATCCGGCCAGGATCGGCCACGTCTTCCCCGACGTGCCAGCGGATTGCGGCGCCGCGCTGATTGGAAGCGCCAGAGGCCGGCGGCGAAGTCGGTGACTACAGCTTTTGGCAGACATCAATCCGGGCTGGCAGCGCTGGTGATCGATCAGAATGATCAGCGGGTCCTCAGAGCGAAGAAGCGAGCTAAAGCCACTATGAAAGGTCATGAAAACATCTTTTGTTGCCGATGAGGTTAGTTTGATTGGCAGGCACAAACCGCCTACGACAGTGCTTCAAAGGACAGTGCCATTTATATTTATGGTGCGGTAGCGCCCGTTCACGCGAAGCTGTGTCGCGCTAAGGGGAACGGCAAATTCCGCAAGTCGATCTTGGGAGCAACCGAGGTACACCCTCGATTTTGGCGGAGTTACTTTCTCGTCGCGATTGTTCGTCGATTACGCGCGAAAATGCCGGCGGCGGTTCGGCGATCCCTACAAAGACAGCAATGGAATGAAAACAAGCAAGGCTTCTTTTGGGAAGGGAGCGCCGAAAGCTTCCATCGGCGAGTGTCGTTTTCCCCCGAGAAGCGATGGAGTTCCGGTATCGGCCCCATCGAGCGTCTTCTTGGCAGTCGCGGCTATTTTGCCTTCGCCGCACCATAACGCAGGCCATCCAGCAGCAGCTTGAGCATTCGTTCGGTGTGCGCCGGCCCATCCTCCCCCGAGGCCACGGCAAGGTTTCCGATCGCTCGCAGCAGATCGTAGGGCGCAACGTCAGCTCGGACTTCTCCCGCACTGGCGGCAGCATTCAGCAGCATCGACAGAGCCGGTTCAAATCGGCTTCGGAAATAGTCCGGCAAGGTGGCGAATGCCGGATCGCCGGAATGGAGCGCCGCAGCCAACCCTTGTTTGGTGGCGAGAAAGCGCGTGTAGCGCTTCAGCCAAGCTGCCAGCGCATCGGCTGGCCCGTGCTCAGCAGCAAGCAGCACTGCCGCATCGGCGCAGGCATCAACCTCGCGGCGGAACACCGCGGCCACCAGGTCGGCACGCGTCGGGAAACGGCGATAGAGCGTACCCAGCCCAACGCCCGCTTGTGTCGCAATCTCCCGTATGGGTGCATCGACCCCCGAACGGGCGAACACGATCTTGGCGGCTTCCAAAACTGCTTCCTCGTTCCTGCGAGCATCAGCACGCATTCGCGGTGCGGGTGCTTCGGCATCGCCAGGAGCCGGTGACACGGCCTCGACTGCATTCCGGAGTTTGGTCGATAACATTTTCTGCGATCCTTCTTGATAAACGGATCATTGATCCGTATTTACAGTATAACGGATCATTGATCCGCTTGCTAGCTCGGAGGTTCGCAGTCCCATGTCCAGCTCGTTCGCTGAAACCCACACCCACACCGCGGGCTTACCCGCTATTGTCTCCATCTCTCCCATTACCTTGCCGTCGCCGGGACGGGGCGTTGACCTGCACGTTCGGCTTTCCTTACCGATCTCAGGCGACACGCTGCCCGTCGTCATCTTCTCGCACGGCAACGGCCAGTCATTTCATGCCTATGGACCCCTTGCTGATTATTGGGCAACACATGGTTTCGCGGTGATCCAGCCAACACATCTGGATTCGCGGATGCTCGGTCTTGCCCCGGACGATCCTCGCCGCCCCCAATTCTGGCGCTTCCGTGAGCAAGACCTTGCCGCCGTTCTCGACGGGCTCGATCGCATCGAGAACGAAGCATTGATGATCCGGTGGCGGCTCGATCACTCGCGCATCGCGGTTGCCGGTCATTCGTGGGGCGCGCAGACCGCCAGTACCTTGCTTGGCACCACCCATCCCGATCCCGACGACGGATCGGTGGTCGACAGGAAGGACCACCGCGTGAAGGCGGGCGTACTGCTAGCGCCGGCAGGTCGAGGCAATGGCCTGACCGAATATGCAGCCCGTACCTACCCATTCATGTATCCAGATTTCTCGACCATGACGGCGCCGACCCTGATCATCGTCGGCGACCGTGATGTGGGCAGGCTTTCGACACATGGCGCCGAATGGTGGCGTGATGCCTACGATTTGAGCCCCTCACCCCAGGCATTGTTTACGGCCTTTGGCGGCGAGCATGCTCTTGGCGGCATCCCCGGTTACGAGGCGCGCGAGACGACAGACGAACGGCCACAGCAGGTCGTCGCCATCCAGCGCCTTTCAACCTCCTTCCTCCGCAGCGCGCTCTATCCCGGCGATCCCGCATTTTCCGATACGGTCGCGACGCTGGCAGCCGATGCTGCGCCGGAGGGCAGCGTCGTGACGAAATAGGCTGCCGGACGCACCTTTCCGGATCCCTCGCAACACGCACCCACCCCTTCCACGGTCACGCTATACCATCACCACAAACAGGAGTTTCACATGAACACCATCCTCATCACCGGCAGTTCGTCCGGCTTCGGGCTTGAGACTGCCCGCTATTTCCTCGATCGCGACTGGACCGTCATTGCCACAATGCGCGCACCCCGTGGGGATCTCTTGCCCGCATCCGAACGGCTGCGCGTCGTTGCACTCGATGTAACCGACGCTGCCAACATCGCTCGCGCTCTGGATGAAGCGGGGCCGATCGACGCCCTCGTCAACAATGCTGGTGCCGGTCTGATGGGTGCGCTGGAAGGCGTGCCGATGGACGCAACACGCCAGCTTTTCGAGTTGAACACGTTCGGTACCATGGCGATGTCGCAAGCGGTAATTCCCGGCTTCCGCGCGCGCGGAACGGGCGTGATCGTCAATGTGTCGTCCGCCGTGACGCTCAAGCCGTTGCCAATGCTGTCCGCCTATACGGCCAGCAAAGCGGCCGTGGAGGCATTCAGCGAAAACCTTGCTTTGGAGGTGGAGCCGTTCGGGGTACGCGTGCGGCTCATCACTCCCGGTCGGGCACCAGAAACTTCCTTTAGCGCAACCGCCCGCGATCGCTCGCAGAACGGCATACCCGAGGCCTATGCCGGCTGGGCGAAACAGGTATTCTCCGCAACACCGCCGCAGCCGGCCGAAATCACCACTGCGAGCGACGTGGCAAAAGCGGTCTGGCAGGCCGTGACCGATGCCTCTTCACCGTTTCGCATCCCGGCCGGCGCAGATGCCGTAAAGCTTGCCGCACAGGTCGCATAACGGCTTGCTTCTGCCCCTTCACCGGCCGGATCGTTCGATGAAATCCGGCCGGCCCGCTCAGAAGAGTCCAGTAAGCCGATGCGCTCCGCTTTGCACCTGTTGGTTTTAGATTCTGTATTTATTCCGGGGATTTAGCGCCGTCGCTCGTAGTGCTATGGCGCACTGGACCGTGGTTTTCGGCTATTGTTGGATACTGTAGCGTAGGAATTGGTTGCGGGGGCGTGCAACCATCTTTACTTGCGTTCCTCGCCACCGCCCTACGCTCTACTAAAATCTCTTCATACCTGCGACCGTAGCGGCCTATTCCGTGCTGCAGCGTAATCGCGATGGTCACCGCTATTGTCCCTGACCTGCCCCCCGCGAGATCCCTCAGTCTGATGTAGAGTCTGCTCAACCGTGAAGGAGCAGACGAATGAGGAAGAGCCGTTTCACCGAGGCGCAGATAATCGGGATGCTGAACGACGCATTCGTCTGGATTAGGAGCCAGCTCGCCAGTATTATCCTGAGTACGGCTTCTGAAGCATCTAGTACAATGGAACCGAAGCGGTACTGACCGCCGCCGATATCCGAGGTCCAGAAACTGATTACTGGCCTTCGTTTTTTGTTATTGGCTTCAAGGCGTCTATCAGTTTCGAAGCATAATCAATTGTCGAAAAGGCTTTGAATGTTATCCGGACGGGGATCCGGCAAGAAACTGCGTTCGAAAGATTGCTTGCATGTATTCGAAACTCGATGACACCTTTGACTTCAGCAGCGGTGCTGGCGTCGACCACTGCATGAAAGTTCTCCGGATCCTTCCCGTGCCGCCACAAAACACATTCCAGCTTGAGACTATTTTTCGCAATCCTTGCGGGATCGCCATTATAATAGAACGCTTCTGCGTCCCGTCCTCTACGGAGACGAGTATCGATGATCGGCTCTAGTTCGCGCCCCATTCCATACCGCGGTCCGAACATGTTCGACATTCGGAGCATTGCATTGAGCGCAGAAAGTTGAAATTCAGGCAAGGCGGGTGGAGCAGGCAGAGAATATTCATTTTCGTCGTCCTCATCGCTCGGACGGCCAATTAAAAGTGAACCAGTCGCAACGATTTCCACCAGAACATCGTTCGCCGGCCGCGTGCCAATATTTTGCGCCAAAAAGGAAAAGCTATTTTTTGTTTCGTCTTGCAGAAGCTTTAGATGAACCTTCTTAAGCGCCGTTTCGATTTTCGCGAGCCAAGTCTCGTAGGCTTGGTTATACTCCACTATCTGCTGTTCGGTAGGAGGGCTGCGTAGACCTCGGAGGGATTCCAACGAGATGCCACGTCTTCCCGGAACAGATGCCGGCCGCACGGGATCGTTGAAATCGGCCTTCAGGGGAAACAGCAGGCGAGCTCGGTCCAAGAGTGTTGCAATTTCTTCTGGCGTCAGGGGAGATGCTTTGGGAAATTGATACTCGAGCGATGACGCAGATCTGCCATCCGCATCGAAACATTTCACAATAAAAGCTGGTTCTTGTTTCTGGAGCCGGGCTATTTCAGCCCGCGCCGCGTTAAGTTCCTTAGACTCTTTGGTTCCTTCGGGTTCGAGAGCCGCCATTCATCTGGAATCGCGATATAATTCAGAGAGACCGCCTCGGCCGACGCCATAACACCGGTGTCATCAGTCAGGACAGCCACATCGGCATCCATAACACTGTCGGCGAATCCGTGGGCTATTCCGACAAGGATATCGTCCGGCTCAGCATAATTCAGATTACCGGCGAGGCCTTCATCGGGTTTCAAGTCAACTCGCAGCGTGAGCGTCACCTTTTGCGGGCTACTGCAGATATCGTGAGGTGTCAGCTTGTTTTTGATAATTTCTCGCAAGACCGATGCTGCCTGGCGAGCGCGCCTTTGACGCCGATCATTGCCACCGCCCTTATGACGGTCAATCTCCTTTTGAACCGGCCGGCTTACAATTAGCTCGATCTGGCCGTAATCGCCAAGTTCGTTCCATGGCAATTCGTGGAGCGCCCTATACTGAAAAAAAGGTTGCTGTCAGGGAACAGGATCAAGTGCTTGGGGCTAGACATGGGGAATGATGACTTTCGGCCAAATAATGTCGATTGCGGGGTATGAGAAAAGTCTAACGCTGAAACGTCTTGATGTATTCTCCCCATCCCTTCGGATGTAACGCTCTATCAACAGCCGCTATTAATTCCGGCTTATTGGTTTTGAAAAGAGATGTCGTTCCGGAAAACCCGTCATAGCCAAAATGCTCAATGGACGCACCGGAGAGCATGCCACACCATTCGCGAACATCATTGATGCGTTCGATCAATGCGTCGCGTCCGAGACTTTTGCCAGTTTGCTGGCCATGAAAAATCTTCTGTCTTATTACATAAGACGCATCGACAGCCTTTTTCAAAGGCCTATAAGGTTCGCCCATCAGATCTTTGACGCTTTTACCGCTAAGATAGTGTATCGCACCCATGAATGTCTCATGCGATAAGCCGGTATTGTCATAAAGCGCTTTTCGGAGACGGGCTTGATCAGAGTATCGCACTGCGGAAGCTTGATAGACAAGGTTGGCTGCAAGCTTGCGCAACTGTCTTTCCAGCTTGATCCAGGCGAGACAAAATCCGTCGACTCCTCGGCTTTCGCAGTCCGACTTTAAAATCAGGGAGACCGTTTCAAACTCTTTGATAAAGCCTTCGGTCATGATTTCAACCAATCCTCATGTTGGCTTCGCTGCAGATGAATTGCGATCCGGCAAACAACGGTTGTTTCCGAATGTCCCAAGATCATTCGAGTAAATCATCAAGTAACTGAAAAACGCCTGCAGTTTCGGCCGCTTCGGTCGCGCAGGAAGCACGCCGACGCCGTAATGGGCTGCCATGATGCCAAAGCTGCGGTTGATCTCTGGATCGTAGAAGCTCGCCTTGTTGACGCCGGACTTCAAATTATCCGGAACGATGAGGCGCGGCACGCCGCCGAAGAAGGCGAACATGCGCACGTGCGAGCCGATCCAGTCCGGCAGGGTCTGGCTCCAGGTTGCTTCTGCAAAGGCGTAACTCGATGCGCCGAGCACGCCGACAAAGATCTCCGCCTCGCGGATCTCGCCGGTTTTGCGATCGACGATCGGTAGCTTCTTGCCGGAATAGTCGACGAACACTTTGTCGCCGGCGACATGGACCTGCCGCATCGTTGGCGTCAGACGCCGCTCAAAGCCACGGAAAAGGTCACAGAACCGGCTGAAGCCGTAGCCGTCAGGATGAACTCCACGGTACTCCTCCCACAGAATCGTCAGGGTCACGCCGGGCTTCTTCAGCTCGACCGCAATGACACTCCAATCCGGCTCGGGCAATCGCCTTACCCCTTGTTTGGTGCCTTGCCGGGCGAAAAGTTTGTCTTGCAGGACATCGTCAGTCATATCGCCAGGCAACGGCCAGGAAAGCCCTGCCGTCGCAGCTCGTCCGATCCCGAGCACCGAACGGTGTTCGTCGATAAAGGAAATTATCGCTTCAGTGGGCGGTCGAGCTCCGCCTCCTTGCCCGGCAGGCGAATGTTTACATTCGCCGAGAGGGGGCAAAATATGCGGATGCTTTGCGCAATATCTCGTTCGCCTGACAAAGCTCGCGGTTCTCTCGTTCCAAGGCCTTCATCTTCTCGGCAACGTCGCTGGGCAGACCTGCTCGCTTGCCGCTGTCGACTTCCGCTTTCTTCACCCATTCATTGAGCGCATGCGCCGAGCAGCCGATCTTGGCGGCTATCGAGCACACCGTCGCCCAACGAGACGGATGTTCTGCTTCATGCTCCGTCACCATTCGAACAGCGCGGGCACGGACTTCAGGACAAAACTTGTTCGTTGCCTTGCTTGTCATAGACCCTACTTCTCACGAGTTGGGGGCCTCCGGCAAACCCGGTGCGGTTCACCAGTCTTGCCAGCGCCGCTCGCTTTTGCCCGCTCCGAAAGCCGCTGAAAGGCGTCAATGATGCGCCGGGCGGCGACCACGAATTCTTCGCCACTGGGTGTCAGCCGTGCCCCCGCTGTCGAGCGGTCAAACAAGAATACTCCGAGTTCATCCTCCAACTCGCGGATGCGCTTGCTGATGATCGGCTGCCGTACATTCAGTTCGTGGCCCGCAGCGCTGAAGCTCCCGTTGCGCGCCGCCGCAACGTAGATGGCGAAGGTCCATTTCTCCTCCTCAAGATCATCGAGACAGGGCGAATATCCGCTCACTCGGCCCGTTACGCCGCGATCCAAAATTCCTGCCGCCCCGGGGAGCACCCAAGAATTCGCCAGGGAGCGCTAGATATTCTACAGAGAAAGATAGCTAACTTACGCAACCAAGACGGAAAAGAAGGAGACCTCCGAGACAACTTCATATTGTCTCGGTGATCTTTGACAACGATTTCGGCACATCTGGATCAAGAGCTCGCCGGCGGGCAAGCGTTTCAACAAAGCTATAGAAGGGCACGATTTGGGCCAGCGCATCGGTAAGAGGGTGCCCCGATTCGATAAACGATAGGGGGGTCGCCACTTTGGCTTTGTCCGACGTTATGAAAACGCGGCCTCCCCTGGAACCCAATTGATCTGCGACTTTCGATATTGCAGGTTCCGCCAAATCTCGGGCGGCGAACGCCAGAATAGGAAATTTCTCCGCGACAATCGACACCGGGCCGTGCATGATCTCTGCCGATGAATAGGCCTCTGCGTGAAGTTCACATGTCTCCTTGCATTTCAAAGCGGCCTCGCCTGCGATTGCTACGCTCGGCCCCCTTCCGAGAACATAAAGCGAGTTCTTCTGATCCAATGCTTCAGCTAGTTCGCTCCAGCCATCGTCAACCGGTGTCGCAAGACCTTCGGGCAGTGCTCGCAGTGCCGCATATAGCTCACCATCAGCACTCCATTCAGCTAAGATCAGGAGACCGGCGACCACCGAATTGACGAAGGATTTCGTTGCCGCAACGGCCTTTTCTGGGCCTGCGGCAATATCGACCGCAGTAGAGCAGGCATCGGCCAGGGGAGATTTCGGCGTGTTCAGGAGGGCTATTGAATAGGCTCCGCTGCGGGTCGCTTCGCTTGCCAACGCCACGATATCCGGGCTTTTTCCTGATTGGGAAATCGCGAATGACACGCAGCGCTCAAGCCGCAATCTCGACTGATATACCGAAACCACCGATGGCCCCATGGACGCCACCGGCAATCCTAAAATCAGTTCAATTCCGTATTTCAGAAAATGTGCGGCATGGTCGGAGGAGCCGCGGGCAATCGTGACGATCGCCGCAGGATCGGCCTTCCTCATCAACTGGCCGATTTCCTGCAATTCACGGTCTGATCTTTCGATGAGGCGCGCAACGGCGGACGGAATTTCCTCGATTTCTCTGCGCATTTGGGTAAGCATGAAGCGTCGCTCTCCAGTTGGAGGATAATAGCTGGGAGGGAACCGGGAATGTCCCCGAAATGTGGCGCACCCGGGCGCTAATCGTAATAATCAGGAACCTTGCGAACGTTTTGCCAATCATCGAAGTCGTGATGGAATATCACCGTTGCATTTTCGCGCTCTGCGATCCGTTTGAGGCGCGTCATCGATCGATGGGCGATGCTTGGATCCACCGCGGGTGTGCCGGTCATGATGCCCAGTTCGAAGTTCGCTTTCTGAGGCATGATCCCGGCGGGCAGAACGATCGTTCCTGTATTTGGAAGACGAAGGACAACGGACTGCTCACCGCGCGTGTGGGCCGGCGTGAATAAGATTTCGACGGAACCGTCACCGAACAGGTCCAAGTCTTCATCGTGTAGTTCCAGAAAATCGAGATCACGGATCGGCTGCATTTCGCGATAGGTATAACTCTTGGTCAGGCGCCGATCGGGCCACCAGGCGTCCTGCAGCTCTCGGTACTGGACGATAAATTTGGCTTTCGGGAACAGATGCATGCCGCCCGCATGATCGGGATAGAGGCACGACATGATGACAAAACGAATATCCTCCGGTTTGATGCCGAGGCTCGCCAACTGTTTGTCAACGACCTGGTCAGCGGCGAATTCGGCCGCCCAATCAAGCGCGCGTTCCTCTCCCCATACAGACGCGGGATCAACCGCCGCCTTTGGATGCAGTCCGGTCTCGAATAGAATTTTCCCCTTCGGATGATCGATTAGAAATATCGGGGTCGGGGCCTTCACGCGTTTGCCCATTCCGGCCATGTGCGTGAACACGCTTTGATCAAAATGCAGAACGCCTCCTGTCATGCAATAGAGTCGTATCGACGGCATGGGGTGGTCCTCCTCGGGTCGAGTTCTCTCGACATTTTAGGAACACCGCCCGGTGCGGGCCGGTGTTCCATTTTGAAAACCGGGCTCTACTTGAGCGGGCTGTTGATCCAGTCCGTCAGCTTCTTGTCGGCTGCGAGTTTCGTGTAGTACTTTTCTTCTAGCGCATTGCTGGCCGGCTCCACGCCGCCGGGAAGCTGGTCGGCATTCTGCTTTTCATAGAAGTCTACGGACTTCTTCCAATAGACGCCGGAGGACGGGTTAAAGACCGTGGTCTTGGCCTTTTCGAGCGTCGGGAAGGCGAGAAGCTGGAAGGTGCCTTTGAAGTCGTCGATGGTGAACGAGGCTGCCGCGCGCTCGTTGGTGGCCTTGACCCAGATCGGAGCAACGTCGTCGAAACGCTCATCCGCATAGCGCGATACGCGATACCAGATAGCGGCAAGCTTGACGGCGGTATCATCGTTTTTGTCGAGCCATTCCTGGGTCGAGACCATTGTCGAATACCACAGGCCCGCCGGTCCGAGAATTTCGCTGCCGCCGACATTCACATACTTGTCAGGCATCGAAAGAAGTTTCGTTTCCTGCGGCAGGCTGCCCACATAGAAATCGCCGGTTCCACGCTGGAAGGCCAGGGCGGCCTGAGCGTCGTCGCCGGATTCCACCACATTGAGGTCCGATATCGTCATTCCGACTTGGTCGAGCGCCGCCGTCAGGAGCGGCTTGTAGGTGGAAAGGACCGTCGGGAAAGTCTTGCCCTTGAAGCCCTTGAGGATCTGTTCCTTGGCTTTTTCAGCGCCGACCTTGGCCTCCAGTTCAGCGAAGGTGTCGGTACCCTTCCTGCCGATCACGATAAAGCCCTTGAACTGGTCGGTGATCAGGAAGCTCCGCAGCGAAGGAACAGATTTATAGAGCGGGAAATCGCAGACATGGCACGACGACACGATGTCGAGACTGCCCTGCCGCATCGCCGCCACACCAGCGGCCGTGTTCGTGATGGTCACGAGATCGAGGTTGATTCCCACCTCTTTGTCGAGCCCCTTTTCCTTGGCGATGACCCAAGGCATGTAGTCGAAGTAGGGAGTGATCCCAACCTTGACTGTTTTGACATCGTCGGCGTTCGCCGCGGCGATGCCGATGCACGAGAGAATGGCGAGCGATGCTACCATTCCTTTTACCGTTCGAAGAAGATTTCTCATTTTTCTACCTCTGGTTGCTTTTTACTTCATGACTTGGCTTATTGTTGTTAGCGCCGCCAATGCGCCCCGAACCCTTAAGCTGCGCCGGTGATCGCTCCGACAATTCCCTTTCCGGCGCTTTTTTCCGTCCATCTCGTCAATGGCCGCTCCAGCGCCACCACGATCTTGTCGAGAATGATCGCCAGCAGGCAGTAGATGGCGACAATTACCAGGATGCCAGCCGTATCGAGGTACTGCACACGAATGATCATGAGATGGCCGAGCCCGACTTGGGCGCCGATATATTCAGCGGCGACGTCCAATCCCCATGAGGAAGCGGCTGCCACTCGGATAGCACCAAGTAGATGCGGGAAGATCGCGGGCAGGATGATCGACCTGTAGATTGTCCAGCGGCCGGCGCCTAGAACAAGGCCGGCGCGAATGTAGACGGCGGGAACATTCTTGATCGCCTCTATCGTTGCAACGCCTATGACCAGCGAAGTTCCGAGGACGATGAGGACAATCTGGGGAGTTTTGCCGAGGCCGAACCAAAGAATGAAAAGAGGGATGAGCGCAAAAATCGGAATCGGGCGGAAGAAGTCCAGAACTCCCCCAAAAATCTCTCTCGCAAGCCGGCTATAAGCCATGATCAAACCCATTGCGAGACCGAACAGGCTGCCGCCGATGAACCCGCCGAGCGTCATCGTGACACTTGCCACAAGGCTTTCCGGCAGAAGTGGAGAAAGAGAAACAAAGGAGTTCCAGACATCTTCCGGCGAGGGAAGGAAAATAGGATCAATGGCGCCCTTTCGGGTTGCCGCGAACCAAAGTACGATCAAAAGGACCGGAACCAGCAATTGTCGTATGAGCTTGTTCCTTTGTACGGAACTGCTCGCGGGCGCTTCTGTTGTGACGGACATTATTGTCCCCTCTTTTGTTTAACTCGCGCTCCTGAAGCGCGTTTCAGTGGATCAGGTCCGAGACTTCACCGCGAAGCTGCTGAAACTCGGCGGATCGCTTGAGTTCGATGGAACGGTTGTCTCCGAATGGCACATTGATGATATGCGCTATGTGCCCGGGGTTTCGGCCAAGCACCACGATCCGGTCGCCAAGGAAAAGCGCTTCTTCAATGTCATGGGTGACGAACAGCGAGGTGGCGTTCGTTTCTTCGCAGACCTTCAGAAATTGCACCTGAAGCCGCTCCTTGGTCATAGCGTCGAGTGCACCATAGGGTTCGTCCATCAGGATCATCTGAGGGCTGACGGCAAGGGCGCGCGCCAGATCGACGCGTTTGCGCATGCCACCCGACAATTCACGAGGATAAAGATTGGCGGCATGCGTCAGCTCCACCGCGGCGAGCTTTTCTTCAACGATGCGCTGCCGTTCAGCAGGGGGTATGCGTTTGACCTTCAGGCCGAACTCGATGTTGTCACGAACCTTCATCCAGGGAAAAACAGCGTCGTCCTGAAAGACCATGACACGGTCCGCGGCAGGCCCGACGACCGGGCTGTCGTTCAGAACAATGGAGCCAGACCGAATAGGGACAAGGCCGGCGACCGCGTTCAGCAGCGTGGATTTTCCGCAGCCACTGGCGCCGATCAGGCAAATGATTTCCCCACCCTGGACCGTCAGGTCGATCTTTTCGAGCACCGTTTTCGCGCCATAGGCGATCTGAACGGATTCGAGCCGCAGTTCTTTCATCATGCCGGTTCTCCCGATTTATCCCAACGATCGTGGCGGCGAAGCGATGCGATCACGGTAGGATCGACTGCTTCATCTCTGCCATGCGTCAACATCCATGTCGCGAAATCGCATCCGAATGCTGTCGCCGCTTCAGCGTCGAGTTGTTGCGCCGCAAGGGCGTGAATAAAGCCGGCGTTGAAGCTGTCTCCTGCGCCGACTGCCTGAACTTGCCCGGTAATTTTGATTGCCGGGATCGTCACACTGGGTTTGCCGCTTTGGCGCAGTAGAGCGCCTCTTTCACCGTTCTTGACCACCAAGACGGCTCCGTCGCCGAGTTGGGCATAAAGTTTCTCGGTGGCAACAATCAAATCCGCCTCGTCCGTCAGCGCAGTTGCTTCGTCGCTATTCATTAGCGCGAAATCGACTTTGGAAAGGACCTCAAGGACGTCGCCACGAACGTTCCAACTCGCTTCCGACCAAGCAAGATCTATTGCAATCTTTATTCCGGCGGCTTTCAATCGAGCGAATACGTCGTGTAAAATCTCTTTGCGAACACGCGGCGGCTGGCACCAGCCGGAAAACAACGCCAGCTCGGCGGCAGGGAAGCTGCGATGCAGCAGCATCTCTCCGAGCTTGGTCAGCGCGCCGGGAAGAGTGATGAACAGCCGCTCACCGTCTTCCCGCACGAGCGCCGTTGTAACGCTGGTCGCAGACCCATCTCGAATATCGAGCAGATCGGTGTTCAGACCTTTCCTTTCCAGCTCTTTCGTGATCCAGATCCCGTTGTCGTCGTTTCCGATCGGGCCAGCGCAACGAACATCGAGGTCTAGGCGTTTCGCAGCCAGAGCAAAGTTTCCAGTGTTGCCTCCAAGTCGGACCTCCATCCTATCCACTTCGGTTTCCTGGCCCCAGGCGGGCAGGTCACGAAATGTAGCGAAGATCTGGTCGACGGTCAGATCACCTACGGCGAGAACAACCGGGCTCATTCAACCCTCGTGATTTTGGGAATAAGCGTCGGTTCGATCGAGCTCATGTTCAAGGCCCGTGCGATCGACACGTTGAGCCTTTGCAACGCCACGGCAAAGACGACGGCATTCAATTCAGGAAGCGTCACAGGAACCCGGACAACCTCGACCGCCTCTGGCAATTCGACGCCGTCAGTTGCTATCGCAACTACTGACGCGCCTTGTTCGACTAAGTCGGAAGCGGCCCGCACCATGACGGGCGTCATATGATCCTGAGGAATAAGCATGACAACAACACTGTCGGGCAAGCAGATCAGTTCCATCGGTCCATGCCGCAGCAGACCGCCCGATACAGGAATGGCAGCGATCCGCATCCCCTCCTGCAGATCAAGGGAAGCCTGTTTCGCAACGCCTATGAGATGGCCTCTGGCAGTCATAAGCGCTACGCGCGAGCGGGCGACAACCGCAGCGGCATCAGCAAACTTATCCTGCTCCCGGCTGGCAACGACGGCAACCTGCTCAGCGATTTGCTTCAGCCAGAAAATGATCGCAAGGTCGCGCCGTCCGGCAAGCCCTGCCGCAATAGCTGTCGCTACGCAAAGCGTCGTTGTGAAAGAAGAGGTATTGTAGAATGCCTTTTCCGCCGCCCTGAAAGGCAAAACGTAAGTAGCTTCACGGCCGAGCGTGCTGCTCTCATATGCCGTCACACCGATGGTAGTCCGCTCGCCCGCTATAGCGTCCAGCAGATTGATGATCTCAGCGGATTCGCCGGATCGGCTGGTGATAATCAGAGGAGATGTGTCGGCCTCGGCAGTCCCGTATCGATGATACTCGCTGGTATCTGCAATGGTGTGAGAGACGCCGGCATTATTGAGCACGAGCCCTGCTGAGTGCCAGGCCCAAAGGGAGGTCGCCATACCGGTGATGACAACCTCTTTTCCCACGCCGACCCATTCCGCCGCACTTCTGTACGCAAGGTCAAAAAGGTCTGCGTTGGCGAGCAGCGTTTCCGGTTGGCTACGGATGTCGTTGATCAGATCAAGCATTCGCTCCATCTCCCGGCTTCACGCTTCCATATGCTGCTACCGATGCCTGCGTGACCTTGCCGGATCGAAGATCCGCCTCGACGAGTTCCCGGTCACGCGTTGAAGGATCGCCGTATCCTGCGCCGCCGCCAATGGCGACCTCGAGCTCGTCACCTGAGTTGAGGATTGCCGCACCTTTCGGTGGCAGTTGTTCTTCCGCCCCGTTCTTGCGAGTGATCTTGATATAGGCCGTCGTCCCGTCCTGTCCGCCCTGCACGCCAGGAGCGTTGTTGACGAACCGATCGGAGTAGACGCTCATCTGAACGCCGTCTTGGAGGAAGCGATAGGTGCGGACGGCGCCAAGGCCGCCGCGATAGCGGCCGGCTCCACCGGAGTCCGGTCGCAGTTCGTACCGTTCCACGCGGAAAAACGACTGTGAAAGCTCAAGCGCTTCGACCGGCGTGTTGCGGCAGTTGCCGAGCGGGTCATCGAGCTGATCAGCGCCATCGTTGCTTGGTCCCGCGCCATATCCACCGCCAAGCTGCTCGCTGATGGCATGGTAGCTGCGAACGCCTTGCCAATGAAGGTCGACTTCGGTGCGGGTGTCGTAGCCAGGCGCCGGAATGCGATCGGGCAAAGCCTTGGAGAGAGCAAGCAGGATCGACTGGAAGACACGCATGACAACCACGTTTCGCCCCTCAACCGGAGCAAATGGGATGGGGTTGACGAGGCTGCCTTCCGGTGCGGAGATGCTGATCGGGCGATAGGATCCGTCATTTAGAGGAATAGACGGCTTCGTCAGCAGCATTTTCAGGGCCGAATAGGCCGAGGAGATCGTCGAAGCGCGCGGGCAATTGATCGCTGTCTTTACCTGCGGCGACGTGCCTTCAAAATCCAGATGCAGCGTGTCGCCTTTGACCGTGACGGCGACATGGACCTCCAAGTTCTTCTGGTCGAGGCCATCAGTGTCAATATAGTCGACGCCCCGGTATGTGCCATCGGGCACTTCGCGGATTGCCTCTCGCATAAAGGATTCAGCATAGTCGAGAAGCTGGTCGGACGCGGCAATCACGATGTCGACGGAATATCGGGCGATCAATTCCTTCATGCGACGGCGTCCGGTCTCGTTTGCCGTTAGTTGCGCATTCAGGTCACCGATCGTATCGCGGGGAATGCGAACGTTCGCCCGGATCAACTGTTCGAGGATTCCGCCATTCCAGTCTCGCGACAGGGAAAAGACCATAGGCGTGAAGCGCATGCGTTCTTCAAACACATCTCGGGCGTAGAGGTTGTAACCCGGAGAGTGCCCGAGATCGACGTGGTGGCCGACCGAACCCGAGAAGCCGATAAGCGTCCCTTCATGGATAATCGGCGAAAACAGATAGACATCCGACAGATGCTGTCCGCCATTGTAGGCATCGTTGAGGATGATCACGTTATCCTCGGTCAGCTTGGAGATGTCTGTCTTTGCAAGCGCGCCCTGCACGGCTGGGCTCACCGAGTTGAGGTGGAGCGGAATGTTCTGCGACTGTGCGAGAACCCTGCCCTTGCGATCGACAAGGCAGGTGGAGCAGTCGGCCGCTTCGCGGATGACCGTGGAATAGGCGGTGCGAATGAAGTCGTTGCTCATTTCCTGAGCGATCGCCTGAACGCTGTTGGTGAAGATGTTGAAGGTGACGGGATCAACGGTGGTCATCAGTTTTTCCTCTCGAGAAGAACACTGCCGCTTTCGATGAGACGAGCACTCCAGCCTTCCGGTACGAAGCAGGTGGAGGTATCAGCCTCGAGAACGGCGGGGCCGGCGATGTTTGTTTCGAGCGTCATCGTCTCGCTCTTGCAGAAGACAGTTTCACGTTCGGCGCCGCGCAGCAGAACCGAGCCGGTCTCGGTGGAAACAGGAACGATCTGATTAATATGGACCGAAACGTCCTTGGTCTTGCGCGGGATGACCACCTTGAGGCGATAGTTGACCACCTCGGCGCTTTCGCCCTCGAAGGCGAAGCCATAGCGCTTTTGATGTGCTTCATGCAGCCGGGCTGTGACCATTTCGGAGGTGACGGTTTCCGGATCAACTGAAATCGCCAGTTCGAAGGCTTGGCCTTCATATCGGACATCCAGTCCGGCAAAGAGCTTCAGCTCACCCGCGCTGAAGCCATGGTTTTCGAATTCCTTGCGCGCCTTCTCGGCCAGCGCCTCGATCTTGACTTGGAAGTCCTTCTGCGAGAGGTCGGACGCCAGCGCCACGTCCGTCTGGACATAGTCGCGGGCGATGTCGGCGACGAGGAGGCCGAAGGCCGACAACACACCCGCGTGCGGTGGCACGAGAACGCGGGTAATTCCAAGTTCGTTCGCAACGGATGCCGCATGGATCGGCCCCGCGCCGCCATAGGCGACGAGCACGTAGTCTCGCGGGTCGTAACCGCGTTGCGTCGACACAAGGCGAATGGCCTGCGTCATGTTCGCTTCAACGATGCTGGTGATTGCCTCGGCAGCCTGGGCGCGGGACATCCCGAGATCTTTGCCGAGGCGCTCGATCACCCCGCGTCCGGCATCAGCGTCGAGCTTGAAGTTTCCGCCCGCGAAGGTCTTTGGGCGAATGATCCCCCGCGCGACGTTAGCGTCCGTCACTGTCGCGTGAGATCCACCATGACCGTAGCATGCCGGGCCGGGATCGGCGCCGGCGCTCTCCGGACCGACGTGCATCATCCCGTAGCGATCGATCGCTGCGATACTGCCACCACCGGCGCCGACCGTCGCGATATCGATCATCGGCACAGCGACGGGAAGATTGTTGAGCTGGTTTTCCGTCGTGATCAGCGGCTGGCTGTCGTTGATCAGGCAGACGTCCGTGCTGGTTCCGCCCATGTCGAACGTAATGATATTCTTGATGCCTGCGCGTTCGGCTGCATAGATAGCGCCCGTCACGCCGGCGGCCGGGCCGGACAGCAGTGTTCTGACGACTTCGCGGCGGATCGCGTTCGCCGGCAGAACGCCGCCGTTCGATTGTGTGATAAAGAGGCTTCCGCCGAACCCGCGTTCCTGAAGTTTTTCGGTCAACTGCCCGACGTAATGGGACATGATCGGCGAAATATAAGCACTCATAGAAGCGGTACTTGCCCGCTCGTACTCACGAAACTGCGGTAGAAGTTCCGAAGACGTGAGAACGAGCAGTTCAGGCGCCATCTCTTCGATAATCGCCCTCACTCGATCTTCATGCATCGAATTCTGATAGCTGTGCAGAAAGCATATCGCGACCGCCTTTATGCCGCCTTCCAGAAGGCGCGGCACGATGCTGCGAACTTCTTCCTCAGCCAGCGCAATGAGCACATCGCCACGGACATCAAGCCGTTCGGTGATAGGCATGACCCATTCGCGCGGAACGACGGGACGCGACCGCTGATAGAAGATGTCGTAAATATTCGTCTTGTCACCGCGCTGGATTTCGAGAATGTCCTGAAAGCCGCGCGTCACGATGAGCGCGGTCGGAACGCCCTTACGCTCAAGCACTGCATTTGTGGCAACCGTGGAGCCGTGCAGGACATCGTGCATATCGCCCCAGGCGATATCGAGCTTGTCGACACCGGCCAGCACGCCTTTTTCGGGCTGCCGCGGCGTCGAAGGGACTTTCAGGGTTTTGAGTTTCGGTTGCTGGCCGTCGTCCTCGAACAGAATGATGTCCGTAAACGTACCCCCGATTTCGACCGCAAGTTTCTGTGGCGATTTAAGCATCGCAAACCTCATCCAATTGTAAAGCGTGTGAAGGTTAGTCTTCAATCAACCGAGCGTAGGTCGATAAGCTGCCTAGCTCGATAATGAATTCCATCATGTCCGACCTGAACCAGGATTCTTCCACTTCGACCGGCGTGCCGGCATCAGTGTAACTGACGCCAGCGACCCGCATAATCGGAGCACCTGCCGCCACACCAAGAACGGATGCGAGAGCCTCGTCCGCGATCTCGGCGCGGAGCGCCTGATGTGCGGCCATCACATTGAGACCGAAACGGTCAGCAAGAACTCTATAGACCGAGCCCTCGACATCCGCCTTCGAAAGCGTCGAGCAAATCCTCTCCGGGATCCAGATCTTTTCGAGCACCACCGGTTCTCCGTCTGCCAGGCGAAGGCGCTCGAAATGAAAGACATGTTCAGCCTCGGAAATATCCAATTGCTCAGCGATTCTAGGCGCCGGTTTATCCAGGGAGAAGGTAAGAACCTTCGTTCCAACGATCTTGCCTGCGGACTCAAGGATGTTTGTTGTGCTTTTGACATCCGACATGTCGCGGGTCACCGGCTGGACCTCGTCGGCTCGCACCAAGCCCTTCGGATTCACGAAGCTTCCCACACCCTGCTGGCGCCGGATGAAACCTTCATTGACCAATTTCGCGAGAGCGAGCCGCACAGTCATGCGACTGACGCCGTACGTCTTCGATATCTGTTCCTCCGTCGGGAAAGGATCATTCGGCTGCAACTCGCCATTGGCGATTTTCAAGCGGAAAATTTCGCTGAGCTGGTAGACCAGCGGAACGCCGCTTTTCACCAGACGGTTTGACATATTCATTCTACCTCCCGCTATCAGTAGAGAACCGATAGATCGTTGTCGCTTGATATTTCTCTCCGGGACGAAGGACCGTCGTCGGAAACGTGGGCTGATTGGGTGAGTCCGGCAGGCGGCGGGGTTCCAGCGTAAAGGCATCTCCCTGTCGGTATTGCCGTCCGCTTGCCCCGACTAAACTACCGTCAAGGAAGTTGCCAGAATAGAACGCCATGCTCGGTTCTGTCGTCTCCACGTCAAGGATACGTCCGGACAGCGGATCGTAGGCGCGCGCCACATGGCGCAGTTCAGGGCCACCATTGAGGACGAAACTGCAATCGTAGCCTTTAGCAAACTTGGTCAGCGGGTGACCGCTTCGGATTCTGGCCCCTATCGCGAAAGGTTGACAGAAGTCCAGAGGACTACCTACGACATTGAGAAGCCTTCCGGTGGGTATCAATTCCGAATCGACCTCGATAACCTCCGAAGCATCCACTGTCAGAATATGCCCCTCAACAGAACCACTACCCTCGCCACCGAGGTTGAAATAAGAATGGTTTGTCAGATTGAGAACTGTAGCGGCATCGGTGACAGCTTCATAGTCCAACCTGAGGACATTGTCGGCGGTAACGCTGTACGTGACTGTTACGTCCAGTCTTCCGGGGAAGCCTTCTTCACCGTCAGGGCTGCTGTAACTGAGACGTGCCGCAGACTCCGAAAGCATCTCGACACGCCATAACTGCTTGTCAAAGCCGCGCAGGCCGCCGGCAATATGGTTCCGCCCATTATTGGCAGAAAGCTGATACCGCACCCCTTCAAGCTCGAACTGTGCACGAGCAATGCGACCGCTGAAGCGCCCCACCAATGCACCAAAATACGGATGATCACGGTGATACTCCTCCTCGGTCGCAAAACCGAGGACGACATTCGCTATCTGACCGTTCCGATCGGGGCTAGCGATCGCTTTTATGCATCCACCGATATCAAGAAATTCCACAGACAGCCCGCGGTCGTTCGAGAGCATGTATTTCATTGTTCACCTCATCGCGCCTCTTATTGAGCGCTACTCATATTGGCATATTGTTATAACAACATGCCAATCGCAAGATTTTTTTTCACATATTTTTTCATGCTGCTAAGCACTTGAAAATGCTTAGATAAGCAGTTCGAGAGAACGGTGATTTACCGCACGGGAGTTCAACCCAGACGGCGCAGTTAGTGCCCGACCCCTCAGCAACGATCCTCCGACACCTCTTGGCTCAATCTGGGACCATTGGAGAGCCGTCGGCCGAGCGCTTCCAGGAATTTGTCGTAACGCTCCCCGCCCTTGGCGCGGGCGGTCGCCTGGGTCGTCTCCGGCATTGGGGCCGTCGTATTCAACCAGAACCGGACAAAGAGGGCCAACGTCTCCACGGCAATCTCCAGATCCCGCTCCAAACGCAGAAGATTGCGATCAATCCGATCAAGGCGTTTGACAATAGCTGCTTCCTTCCGCTCATCGGCATCCGGCGACAGGAAGGACGCGATGGCAGCCTCCGCAATCAACGAAGCCGATTGCCCGCGTCTGTCCGCTAAGTCGGTAAGTCTGCACTTGAGTTCTGGCTCCAGATAGACGGAAAGGCGATGCTTCTTTTCCGAAGCTATGACCATTTCAGAGTTCCATCCCGTCGCTGGAATCCATGGAGGCTTAGCCGCCGACCAATCTGGTTGAGGACGAGACGGACCAACGGCTTGGTCCTCGATATGTCCGAAGGCGGAACAACCAGATAAAGCGTCGAAGGCTTTTCCCCTCCAACAATGTCGGAGATCCGCCAGTCGCATCGCCGGGTCACGGTCGCCACGACGGGATCACGGTAGAGCCCAAGGAACGACATGGCGGTGGAGAGCACGCCTGAGCGCTCATTGTCAGATTTGTTGAGCAGTTCCCGCGCCGCGCTGGCGATCACCGGATGCGGCCCCTTCTCTCCGAGATGCGGTGTCGCCATCATCGCGGCCAATGTAGACTCGATCGGTCGTCGCGGATCGGACAAAAATGCCGAAACGCCGGCCAGGGTCTTTTCGTTCTCAGCATAGAGGACATGCAGGATCGCGCCTACAAGGAGCGAGTGGGAAGTCTTTTCCCAGTGGTTGCGTTTTTCGAGCGAGCCCTCAGGATCGACCAGGACGTCGGCGACGTTCTGGACATCCCTCACCTCCCATTCGCCTTTCCTGACCTCCAGCAATGGATTGTAGGCGGCCGAATTCTGGTTCGTCGGATCGAAGAGCAACACGCGGCCGTGCCTGGCTGAGAGCGGCAATTATTTCCGCCGATCTCTAATTCCTTCCGTCATCGTAGCAGTTTTCGTCTTCATGTTAACGCCTTGCATGCCTCACGAAATCTCGCAGTAGCGAGCCCTAGCTTGCGGGTTAGGCATAGGCTAATAATCGGTCCAGCGGAAACCATAGATGTTGAACCAGGAGTGATTCTGGCAATGAGATTCCTTGGTATTCCCGAGATCTTGGCGCGATGATGATCTGGAATCAGTTCACGATAAAGGAAAAGGGCACCCGCAAGAGCTGAGCTCTCGCGCAGCGATCGGTGGAAATTTGATCCCACTTTGATCTGACTAAGGCTGATTTCCGCCTTCTTACGTTTGGCACGAGCCGGCGGGATTACCGTTTCAAAACGCGAGCTTGTGGAAACCTCCGAAAATACTCAACGCCTATCTTACATTATATGTAGAAACGATAAGACGGATTGGGCGTCGCGTTATCCGAAAGCTCGCACATCAGTTCTCCCACGCGCCGTGCAAAGAGCAGCGTGATCGGGAAACGGGTGATCCCATCGCTGGAATTCCAGTTCATTTTGGTCAACGCCAGGATTTCCTCCGCGCGTGCACGAATGTCAGTTTCACCGCAAGAACCGATTTCCAGAGGTGCTGGAATGTGCATTCCTGGGAATTCGTTCCACCAAGGAATATAGCCGCTCGTGAACAGATAGGAGTGACCATCTAGCGAACACAATGTGCCGCGCCATGGTTCTTCGGTTCCTTTGCGGACGACACGAAACGAGGTATTGCGCAGCCAGATCAGATCACAGTTGGCGACCCGATCTTTGGCAGCCGTCCGAAAGCCTCGTTCTTCTTCAGGCTGATAGTTTGTCGTCTTATGAATTACCACGCGGTCGGGCGTCACTCCGGCTCGTCGCTCATACTCTTCCAGTATCTGCTCGAGCAATTGACGCGCTTGCGCCTGGTTCAGGTAAGGTTGGCGATCACGCTTCTGGTCATGATCAATGCTGGCACCTTTGATCGCATAAGGTTCGATATCTGTCGAATAAGCCTGCGCCACGCTGGCGTAGACCAGATGCCCGCCACGCTTTTTCATGTGGTGAAAGGAAATCCCGACAAAGCAGACATTCTTCGGCAGATCAGCAGGCCGCCACGGGATGCCCTTGGATTTATAATAGATGGAAACGGCAGCGTTCCAGACACGAGTAGCCTGACTTTGCCCCTTATCGTCTGGCCGTTCGATTGTGTCCCGTCTAACGACCTGGATCGGAACAGCCTGGCTATCAGACATGATCTTGGCTTTCAGGGCACGGTAGAACGTTCGGAACAGCAAATCGTCAGCCATCGTATAGAGGGCGCTCGCTGCTTCAAGCTCGTCTGGCGAGGGCTGAAAGAGCGCAAGCTGGTCGCTTTCCTCCTCGGCGCGCAAAAATTCCAGCGCCCGGCGTTCCTCTGGTGACAGGCCGGGGTTCATGACGCGCAAATCACCGAGTTCGGGCTTGATGCATAGGATTATACAATCAGGAGCCTCGTCTCCGTACAAGCTGCTGATCTCGTATTCGAAGAGCTCGACCAGTTCGCCGAATTTTTGGCCCTTTTGTGCCTCACGGAAAAGCTGATCATATTTCGAGGAAGAAACGATCCGCCTGTGCCGCTTCTCCGTGATGAATTTCGCATTCAAGGCCTTTTCTAGTCCCGGCCAATTCCTAAAACGCGCGGAGTTGTTCTCCTTCGCCGGAATGAAAGTCTCAAATCGCGACAGCCATGCAACGGCAGCATCGATATCCTCTGAAAGGCCGACAAAACCAAGCTTAATCTGTCGTAGACCGGTGTTGTCGGATGGCCCATTCTTTGGCAATCCCCGGCGTGGATCGATGTCGGTTTTCGCATTAGAAAACTCGATTCTGGGCTCATGCAGTACGTCGATCTTCATTTGAATCGTCATGATCCACCAGCCCTTCTTCTGTTACATCCTGGGTGTAAAAACTGCCTTCCAGCACCAGATCAGGCACGTTTTCATCACCGATATTTATCGTTTGTCCTCCTTGGGATAGGAACCGCCCCCAAAACACGAGATCGCTCTCGACATTGGTATTTCTATCGAAGCGAATGCGACGCGTAGCGCGGCTTGTACGCATATATCCCGGCAACGGGGTGATGCCGTCCTGTTTCGTGAACATATAGAACGGCTTAATCCGGACACCCCACCCATTGCCCAAGCGCACGATCTCGTAGCCGAAGCCTTCACATTCAAACCAAGGCTTTCCGTCATCACCGCGCTTTTTGACAACATCGCGTCTGATACCCTTCCGCCGTGGCGTGTCATAAACAATAGTTCTGTTGTCTTTATTCCTGCTCTGGAAATAGGCACGTTTCGCCGGATGGCCTTTCTTCGTCTTTTCAACGACAAGGCCGTCCTTCTCAAAGGACCGAATATGCTGCTCAAAATGCTTGCGTATCAGCCAAGCAATTTTCCGGTGCAGCACAATGTCTGAATCCGCCTCTGTCAGTGAGATGACTGTCGCCTCTTCCAAAAGGGCATTCGCGAATAAAAGGTTGGCGATAGGGGCAGGCAAGAACGTCCATAAATCACCGCTGCGGCGCTCATAGACGAAGGTACCGACTTCATGCAGCGGAACGTCCCGCCCCAGATCGACGCCCTCCCTGATCTTGAGGCGGATAATTGCCTCAGGCAAAGCGGAGAACATCAGCGAGTTTATCGTATAAGTTCCCACAGGTCGGGTGTCGATCGACACAGAGGCTGATCCAGCAGAAGCGCCCGGTCTGAAAAGCTTGGCGAGGAAACCATCCTCTCCCGGCGGGAAAGCGAATGACGCAGAACCGCCAGCTTCGAAACAAAGATCGAGGGTGTCGGACAACCCCGTACCCGCGCGTTCCATGGCGCTGATCCCAAAAAATACATCGCATAGGGTTCTGTTTCGAAGATCGCTGAACTCCGGCACGGGGGAAAACGCACCCTCGTCATTTGTTTCAAGTCGATTTTTCGACTGCGCAGACATTCCGCCCGGATTGGAAAAGCACACGGCAGAGTTTCCGTCCACGTCGATTTGACTTGGCGCAACCATCTCATAATCCCGGTGAACAATCATGTTGACCAGCATTTCGATCAGAGCGCGTTCAGGGTATGCGGCGCGCGTATAATGCTTTTGCTTACCTTTAACCTTGATGATGGGATTGACGTCTTTGCTTTCCAGCCACTCAAGCAATGCACGATATTGAGAGATGAGATTGCCTTCGAAAACGATGCGCCTCTTTCCGGAAATAGTCGCGGAAATCACAGAGTGCGGAAAGAAGCGTTCAGGATTTCGACCGAACAGCAGGATGCAGGCATTCGTCGGCTGTTCGGAAGCATCCTTTTTCTGGACCAATAGGCCGATCTCGCGCATCAACGGCTTGAGCTGATCCGATGTGAGACTACCGCGCTCAAGTTTCTCGCAATATTGCCGGAGGGTTACCAGCGCCAGGTCCGCATCGACATCAGCCCAGACAGCCCCGTCACATATCCGGTCATCAAAGCTCTCTCCGGCTTCGGCCACTGGAAGAGCTACGAACCTCTGGACACCGGCAAGCTCCACATTCAAGTCGGACAGAATTTCATCAAAGCCTTTGATCTCCAGTTGTTGAAAATTACTTCCCAAGCGGTCCGACAACGCCTGAACATTGGAGTGAAGCTGCTCACCTGCTCTCACGCACCAAAATATACCGTGCCGGAATTTCTGGTCTTCGGCTCCGAGGAGCGATGACATGATCGACGGCTCGTACCCTCGATACCCCATGACGATCAAGGGCGAGAACTCAAGGAGTGGATGCAGCTTTTCGAGGAGAGCGCTATCGAGAGTTTGCGTCTCATGAACAAGGTTTCGGTCGGTATACTGTTCTGCTTTGCCGTGAAGCCAGACAATCTGAGCCCTTGCGAAGGGGTTAAATTCGTTGAAGTCGTCGGGCCTGCGATTGATTTCCGCAACATGCCTTATATGAGGGTGCTTCTCCCCGAGCGCCATCGGCAGGCACAAATCGAAATTGGTGGTCATCACCGTTCCGGCAAGCCCGCGCAGGACGAGATCAGCAAGGGCGCGGTAACCTGAACCGAGCCCGCCCTTCAGGCTGACGAGCTCCAACAACAACCGCCGTCTATATGCTTCCGGCTTTAGCAAATTCTCGACGACGAGCGGAAAATTCTCGGCGAGATGATCATCTCCATGAATAAACCACTCCTGCTGATGCAGCCAACTGGTCCATTCCGATGGTTTAATGCGCTCGGGAAGTGTCCTGCCTCCAAGCTCACGCTCGGCATAGACTTGCTTTGCAAGCCGACGGACGCTTTCAGCAGCGAGAGGAACACCGGAGGAAAATGAGGCCCCCGCCCCCAACAAAAATGTGGGGCGAGCGTCGTTGTCGGGCCTCAATAGCGAGGCAAGAATCGAAACGCTAGTTTTGTGGCTCATACAACCAGCGTAACAATTTACAAGAACAACTCAAGAACATTTGGGGTTCCGAGCGCGCGTTATCCTCATCTTTCCTAAAATAACCCACCAGTGCAATGCGGCAGCCGCACCCAAGCCGGCCAGCCCAGCTCGGCAGGCACGCCAAAATCGATTGCGTGAATAAGATCAGGGGGAACCGTCCATATCAAAAGCGTGCGGGGCGGTGCGGGCGCATGCGAACGCCGATGGCAGCATATTCTTCGCGGGAGTAATCTCGAACGACATCCATGATTTCAGGGTGCTTCAGACGGATGTGAGATTCGACCAGACGACTAAGGCTGCTGCCAACAATAACAGCAGTCCCTTCTTGCTCGCCGCCTGACACGGCGAGGTTTCCTCACAAATTCTTGAAGATTGGAGTTCGCCGATGCGCGAAGCAATGCAACTCGTCCCTATGGTCATAGAACAATCCAGCAGAGGGGAGCGGTCTTTCGACATTTACTCCCGCCTTCTCCGAGAGCGGATCATTTTCCTCAACGGCGAGGTAAACGATGCCGTTTCAGCTCTGGTCTGTGCCCAATTGCTGTTCCTTGAAGCGGAAAACCCTAAGAAGCCGATCAATCTTTACATCAATTCGCCAGGCGGAGTAGTGACCTCCGGCCTCGCCATGTATGACACCATGCGCTACATCCGCGCGCCTGTGCATACGCTGTGCATGGGAACGGCGCGCTCCATGGGATCGTTCCTGCTGATGGCGGGCGAACCGGGCCAGCGCGCTGCGTTGCCCAATGCCAGCATACTCGTCCATCAGCCCTCTGGCGGTTTTCAGGGGCAGGCATCGGACATGCTCATCCACGCCGAGGAAATCCTGAAAATCAAACAACGCATGACCCGGTTATATGCCGACCATTGCGGACGCAGTTACGAGGAGTTCGAACGCGCCATGGACCGTGATCGTTTCATGACGGCAGAAGAAGCACTTGAATGGGGACTAATCGACCGCATTCTACAATACCGGGAGGAGCCGTCTGTTACAACCACGCCGCTGACCTGAAATCCCTACTTCACCAGCATCATTATTTGTGGACACGTGTTGTAGAAGATGCAGCGCTTCCGTCAGCGCTGCGGCGTCCGGACTGCGGAGAGAGACGATATGGCTTTCGACGAGACGATCAGATCGGCGAGCACGACCAGCGCCCTTTTCAGATCGTCCGGTGAAGGGCCGCCCAAGCACAGGCGAATCCCGGTCGCTTGATCATCAGGATCGACGGCGACGCTGTCCGGCGCAGTCACCATCACGCCGAGGGCGGAGGCTGTTAGCGCAAACTGCTCCGCCTTGCTGCGAGACATCGGCAGCCAGGCGTGAAGCGCCGCAGGGTGAACGTGGCAAGTCTCCTGTCCAAGCAGCGACGCGGCGAGCGCTGTGCGACGGCGGGTCTCGATCCCAATCGCCTGTCTGACCGATGCGACAACACCGTTCACAAGCCAGTCCTCCATCACCGACATGGATAGCGGCGATGGTCCTATTGGCAGAGCCCTCAAGAAAGCTTCTGCCCTTTCTTCCATTCCAGGCGGCAAAGTTAGTGCGCCGATCCGCAATCCCGGACCGAGCGTCTTGGAAAGGCTGGCGACGTGAACAACGTGTTCCGGCGAAAGAGCGGCAAGAGGAAGCAATCCGGGGTCGATGTCCGTTGCGTATACACCGTCCTCGATAATGACGGCGTTCCGCCGCCGGCAGATTTCGACGATGGTCTGCCGCCGAGCGCGACCCATTGTGGTGGTGGTCGGATTGTGCAGGGTCGGCGTGACATAGACGGCCCGGTAGGGAACAGACGCCTCTTCGTCCAGGGTCGCGGCCAACGCGTCCGGCATCATGCCTTCTTCGTCAAGTTCTATTCCACGCAACCGATAGCCTCTATGACGGGCCAGCGCAATGGCTCCGGGATAGGTCAGCCGTTCGGTGAGAATGACACCATCGCGCCCGCATGCGAAATCGAACGCCAACGAAATTGCCTGTTGTGCACCGGCTGTCGGGATGACCTGTCTCGGATCGACGACAAGCGAAAAAGTCTCTAACCAACGGGACAGCAACCGTCGATGTTCCTCGTGACCCGCCAGCGGTGCGTAGAGGTTGAGGTGAGCGGCATCGATCTTGTGAGCGATCGTCGTGAGCGTGCGTGCCAGGAGCCGCTCCCCGATCATTGCGGGCGGCGTATTGATCGATAGATCGATGCGAGGGCCGGAACGCGCCGCTCTGGTCGCGACAAAGGTGCCGCGCCCCTTAACGCTACGCGTGAGCCCCTGCCTCCCCAGCATGGCATAAGCTTTCGTGACCGTACCGACGCCGATACCTAGTTTCCAAGCCAGATCCCGATGAGCAGGCAGCCGGTCGCCGCTCGTCAAGCGTCCCTCAAAAATATCTTCGCTCATTGCCTGCATCAAACGCTCAGCGGCATTCGCCGTACCGTCGGCCAATCGTGGCTGCCAGGGGGACCGTTTACGCATCCGTACCGCCTCAATAGTGTATCGTGACACTTTAATGCTATTTTTGAAAGTGTGTCACGTTCTATATATCGCGTCAGAAGAAGGATACAGCAAATGTATAATTTCCCGGACGCGATCAATTCCGACCTTGGGCTGATACAGACTGTTGTTGCGCTGAGCATTTATACTATCGTCACATCGATCACACCGGGACCGAACAATATGATGGTGCTGGCTTCCGGCGTGAATTTCGGGATCCGGCGAACAGTGCCACACGTCCTGGGAATCAGTCTGGGATTCGCTGCGATGGTTATTGTCGTGGGAATGGGTTTGGGCGCAGTCTTCGATCTCTATCCCATGCTGAACGCTGTGTTACGCTGGGCTGGTGCAGCATATCTGGTCTATCTGGCTTACAAGATAGCCCGATCGGGCACGCCGGATAATTCCGACAGCAAAGCGGGCAAACCGTTGGGCTTTCTGGGAGCCGCAGCCTTCCAATGGGTTAACCCGAAGGCTTGGGTGATGGCTCTCGGCGCCGTTGCCGCCTATCTGCCGCCACACCCTTCTGTGGTATCGGTTCTGGCTATGGCAACACTTATGGCTTTGCTCAATGCCCCATGCGTTGGAATATGGGCGAGCTTCGGAGTCGGTCTTCGATCTTTCCTGACCAAACCCGCCCAGCTGAAGCTCTTCAACATCTCGATGGCCACGCTTTTGGTAGCGTCTCTTTATCCGATTGTGGTCAGGTCCTGATATTTCAGATCGCATTGAAGCCGTTTTACTTCATTAAAGCCACCAACAACCGAGCCAGCATAAAAGAAAGCAAAAGAACAAACGTCGAAGTGATGAGAATCCCTGTAAAATGTGCAATAAGCGCGCCCAAGGGGGTGAGCTTGTCAGCAAGGGGATCGAACAGTTTTTTCATCCAGTGTCACTCCGATTTCGTAGACAGTTCTACGAACGTGAGAATAAACGCCGGTCCATGATATGAGAAAGACGGACACTATTGTTTCAATGATAAGAAAACGTTATCTTTCGACATGAAATCGCTGAATATAGACGCCCTACGAGCCTTTGTGCTCGCAGCAGAAATGAAGAGCTTTACACGAGCTGCGGAAGCGCTCGATACCACGCAAGCGGCAGTCAGCCTGAAAATCAGGCGGATCGAAGACACTCTAGGTCGCAGATTGCTTGACCGTACACCTCGTCGTGTCGCACTATCGATGGACGGAGAGGCTTTTCTTCCACATGCCCGCGCGCTTCTTTGCAAGCATGAGGAGGCGGTGAGTTGCTTTGGCAGCGCTAGCCGCCGCCTCGTCGTTGGGATAAGCCATCATCTTGTTGGAAGTGACTTACCGCTTTTATTGAAACGCCTCAGTACCGCCCAACCCGGAATTATCCTGGAGTTGCACTTGTCATCCTCACGCAAAACCCTTGAGGAGTTCGATAACGGTGCGCTCGACGCAGCAATCATCCTTCAGCATGGCAATGGCCGCCGCGGTGGCGAGATAATTCATTCCGAAGAATTTAGCTGGATGGCATCCCCGGAATACAAGACGGGACCCAAGGAGCCCCTGCGACTTGCAACCCAGCCGGAACCTTGCAGCGTAAGGGCCATGGCAATTGCTGCACTCGAACAAAGCCGTATTCCCTGGCAAACAGTTTTTGTTGGAGGAGGCGTTGCAACGATCGGCGCTGCGGTCGCGGCAGGGGTTGCAGTCGCAGCCATGGTACGGCGCGTCGCGCCATTAGGAACTCTCGACGTCACGCTGCCGCTCGGACTGCCTGAACTCCCCACGAGGGATGTTATTCTCTATTCGAATCTCGCCGATGACACAGCCCGGACCGCTCTACGTACCCTTGGCGCCGCTATTCGCACAACATCACGAAGCGGCTAATATACCGCCACATCTGAGCCTCGTGGAAATGTCCTGGACTTCCGATCATCTCGTTTCTAACAATACCGAAGCAACAATATCCGGATGTGAGATCATGGCGTCATGCGGAGCGTCAATCTCAACATAATGCCAGCCGCCGCTGAACGCCCGTGATATTGAGCGAGCCAGAAATGTTCCGTCTGCCTGACTACAGCGAATATATGTTTTGCGAGGGACCATAAGCGGGTTGAGCGTCACCGGTTCGAAATAGCTTGCCGCCGGATGTGGCGTCAGCTTCCCGTCAACCCATGCCTGATCAGCTTCCGTCAAGCCGAACTCGGCGGAGGGAAGTGGCGGAATATGCCAGTTCCCGTCTTCAGAAACCTTGGCGGCATAGATGTCGATCAGGGACGGCGCGTGATCCAGCAATTTCTCACCGTCCTCCGGCAAGAAAGCATCCAGAAGCACGAGATGTGAGACCAGTTCTCCAAGGCGCCCCACGGCAGCCGCCGCTGGGAAACCGCCATAGCTGTGCGCCACCAGAGTAACATCGCGACAACCGCTTGCGCGGACTTGCGAAACTATATCCTCTGTGTGGGTCGTCAGATCGATCTGCGCTGACAGGAGATCGGCACGCTCGGCAAGTCCCGACAAGGTCGGTGCAACGGCGGTGTGCCCCTCCGATCGAAGCCTGTCAACGAGCCGTTGCCAACACCAGCCGCCGTGCCATGCTCCATGGATAAGAACAAATGATACCATTTCTAAATCAGCCTCAGTAACAGCGGTAATCCGGATTTTGCAATGTGCTTAGAGCAGACCATCTGCGAATTATCATCGCGATGCATCAATCACCCTCGCCAGGCATGCGGTACCGCGCGGAAACTCTCGTTCCATCCTTAAGTAAAGCGCAATTCCAAACAGAATAAAGATCATCACCATGCTCATGCGAACATGCCTTGACGCTGCTTTGATCCAGTTCTCCGATCGTTCTCAAAGCGCCTGCAATCTTTTCATGACGGATCATGCAATCGCTGACTGATTCATATGTGGACTGGTTTTTCTCGCAGAATCGACCAGCCGCATCCTCCGTGCGATAAAAATGGTCCACGACAATCAGGCCGATCAGAAAAAAGATGACAACAAAAACAAGCATCCGATGCAGCCTTTTTTCATGGCGCGTTTCCGCTCGGCCCACACCTGCAAAGCCATCAACGACAGTCTCGACAAGAGTTAGAAAGAAAGATTTCATGTAGTCTCTTGCCCGAATTTACGTTTCCGCGACTTCGGGACTGAGAAATCTCCTAACCATCGTAGTGATGAGTTTTCTGCTCTCCTCGAAACTAATGCCGGGAACCATCAAGGGCAGCATCGGGGCCGCGTCCACTATAGCGATCAACATGGCCGCGGTATCATCGGGATTGAGATCTGGATCAACCTTTCCGCCCTCCTGACCAGATTTCAGTGTCTGCGCCAGCAACTGCCGCACGGATTTGGTATTTTCTGCAAGGATATCGCGCACTCGATCATTGCGCCCGGCTTCAGCCAAAAGCTCGAATAGAATGCGACAATGCTCTGTATCATCCCAACTCGTCATGCTCCAGATTTCGGACAGCAGTATAGTCGCAAAATCTTCGCTATCCTGTCGGTGTTCGAAATAAGTATGAAGGGTTGAGAGATACTCATTGGCCATCTGCTCGATGATCGCATCCTTGCTGGGGAAGTAGTGGTAGAGGTGGCCCGGACTCATCCCCGCTTCCTTGCAGATCATCGAGATCGAGGCGCCCTGCAGCCCATATCGCAGGAAGCAGCGGTGGGCGGCCTCCAATATCTCCTTCCTCTTTCCCTCATGCTGCTCTGGTACGCGTACGCGGCCCATATAACCTCCTTAAATAGAGCGATCGATCTATCTATCTTGACGATCGGTTGGGTTTTCAAATAACTAGAATGGTCATTCAATCTATTATGGAAGACGCCGCTCGTCCAGTTGGATCGAACCGGCGCGATCGCTTCCGCTGAAAGTGGGGTATTATGAATAAAACCATCCTGTCGCTCAAAGCAGTCGTGGCATGGTTGCTTGCTGCCTTTTTCCTGTTCGGCGCTTACGGCAACACCTTCCTTTCACCCGATAATGCCGCTGCCTATGCCCGGTGGGGCTATCCGGACTGGTTCCATTATCTGACCGCCCTTCTGGAGCTTTGCGCGGCGTTGCTTCTGGTCGGATACAGGACCCGCCTTTACGGCGCAGCTCTCGGTGCCATTGTAATGGCCGCGGCATCCCTGACCACACTCATCCATGGTGACTACGACCATTCCGCGGCGCCTATCATTGTATTTGCCGTTTCTCTCCTCGTGACCGTTCTCAACATGCCCGCGCGCGACAAGACCGCCTGAACCTTTACTCTCGGAGCTACGATATGACACGACCAGCAACACCTGCAGGCGCCAATGGAAATGTAGGATCTGATAACAGTACATGGGCTGACCTTCTTTCCGGACGCAATCTTGCCATCCTCACGGTTCTTGCCAGCGGCGTTCTTCTTTACGCTATGAACCTCTATTTTACGGCAGCGCTGATGCCGTCGATCGTGGCAGATATTGGAGGTCAGCATTATTATGCCTGGGTAACAACATCTTTCGTCGTCGCCGCCATCGTCGCTTCGCTCTTCGTAAGCCGTCTCCTCGACTGGAAGGGGGCAGGAACGGCCTATGTTCTGGGCTTTATTACATTTGCCGTGGGAGCCGCCGGAAACGCCGCTAGCCCTGGCATGGAACTATTGATCCTCGGTCGTGTTGTCCAGGGCTTGGGCGGCGGTCTGCTGGCAGGCCTCGGTTACGCGGTCATCCGGTCGGCGCTGCCCGAGCGTCACTGGGCACGCGCAACCGGTGCCGTGTCGGCGATGTGGGGTCTCGGTACGCTGTTCGGTCCGGCACTCGGCGGCGTTTTTGCCGAGTTTGGTCTGTGGCGCTGGGCTTATGGCGCTCTCGCGTTTGCGGCGCTTGCCTTCGCGATACTCGCTCAGCGTTCCTTCGGCGGCATGCAAGGTTCCGGGCATCGTACGGCTGTGCCCGTTGCTTCACTTGTTCCCCTCATCCTGGCAATCGTCTCTATCAGTCTCAGTTCAATCGTTCCGATTGGATGGCCTACTTTCACTATGATAGGAGCAGGTTTGGTTCTTCTTACGCTGTTCGTCATCGTTGAGCGACGCTCCCGCGAGACGATCCTGCCACACATCACCTATCGACGCGGCAATTCGCTGAAATGGGTCTACATCACGGTTGCCACACTCAGTGCCGGTGTGATGGTAGAAACTTTCATTCCGCTGTTCGCACAGAAAATCGCCAGCCTTACACCCCTTGTGGCCGGTCTTCTCGGCGCCGTCCTTTCTCTCGCCTGGGTCATCGCGCAATTGTTCGTCGTTTCTATTTCGTCGGATGCCGGCAAGCGGCGTGCCATCCGTCTGGGTCCACTCCTCCTGACGGGCGGCCTCATTGCCTACGGGCTACTGCAGGTCCCCGGAACCGATGTTGCCATGGTCGCGATCTGGGCTGCCGTTCTAACCATCGCCGGCGCTGGCATCGGACTGGCATGGCCACTGCTCGGCGTCGCTGCCATGAGCGCTACAGATGATCCCGCGGAAGGAGGAAAAGCGGCAGCGGCTATTACCACTACTCAGCTCATTGCGTTCTCTATTACTTCGGCTCTTTCTGGAACGCTGATGGCCGCTGGGGGCGAAAACGTTATCGACGCTGCTCGTTATGTTATCCTGGGAATAGCGCTCCTCACCCTGACTGGCATCCTCACAGCCGGTATCGCAACAAGGCGGTAAGCCTTGTGCCCTTCGCCGGTGGTTTCCGTCCGGCGGAGGGCTATTGTCATGAGATCACACCCCCGTCTGACAGTCTGGACGCCCGCTCGCAACAGCAGCCTCATCTCTAGCCAGACCGGGCATTAACTATTGGTTTTAGTTGTAAAATTCGATTTATTTCAATGCTCAAACCCAATAGGAATGAAGACCGATGACGCAGAACAACAAGCGCATAATCTCCGATCCAGTTTTCTTAACACTTCTGATCGCCCTACTCATTAACGTGGTTTTCGGTGGCGCCCTCTGGCAAAACCTCGCAGCTTCAAGCAGTCTCGGTCCCGGCTGGCCAGAATTGTTGCAGGGGATATCGGGCTTCCTCGTGTTGATCCTTCTACTCATAAGGGCACTTCAGCTCAGCAAACGGACAAATGTAGAATGAATGGCTCCTGCCCAGATTTCCCAGTGAAGCAAACGCATCCTTATCGATTTCCTCAGGTTCTAATTGTGTTATCACGAGACCCGAGGAATTGAGCCGGCATTGCCTCAGGCAAAATGCTCTCGCTGGGACGCTCATGGTTTCCTGATTGGGGCGAGGCCCACTGTAGGTGATGTCTGCCCACAGATGCCCTGTCCGGTGCATCGACATTGAACTGCCAGGCGGAAGTGTCGTCGACCATGACCGATGAGTTGCCGCCGTAGGAAACAGGCCGACGCTAGCCGATCTACGCCTTCATTGCGTCTAGTCTGCCGAGACGAACGATGTGGTCGACGCAACGGGTGGTCTCTCCCCAATCGAGGATGCCATTATGAAGCTTACGATAACCAGTTCGTCCGTCAACCCGGTAGTCCAAATGCAGTCCGGCTTGCGATCACGCTCCACTCAATCGCCTTTTTTTGTCCGGGGTTTTAGGAGAATCCGCCGCAATACTCTTCTAGTTTCAACCGTTTTATCGGAGGACAGAGCAAAACTGCATTGAGATTTTTCTGCATCCTGCTATTGAATATCTGGACTTATATGGTCCTAGCGAGTTTGATTACCAGACTCGCATCGCAATGCCCCACCATGGACCTGCATTGCTCCCGCGTCGCTAGGTCCTGTTGACAAAGTATGGCAGCCATATCTTTGCGGCTGCCAGGGCGAGGAATGCCGAGAAGGATTTTCGTGTCTTGTCGTATCGGGTCG
>NZ_JAGGJW010000025.1 GCF_017873175.1 Neorhizobium petrolearium | reverse complement strand
TTCTTCGGCAGAAGCCGCATGATCGACAGCGAGGTGACGCTCTTGCCGGAGCCGCTCTCCCCGACGATCGCCACCGTCTCGCGCGGCGCCACGTCAAAGGAAATGTTGCGCACCACCGTGCGCCATTCATCGTTCACACGAAACGACGTGGAAAGGTTCTTCACCGACAGGACGGGTGTAACCGAACCGCCAGCCTGTTCCTTTGCAGTGCCAGAAAGCACCGAGTTACCATGAACCGCCCGCAGAGAAATTGCTGGCAGATGCCTATTGTCTTGAAGAACTGTCATCGCCCGCTCCTCGTCTTCGGATCGATCGCGTCTCGCAAGGCATCCCCAAGAATGTTCAATGCGAGCACGGTCAGGAGAATGGCAAGCGACGGGAAGACGACCAGCCACCATGCGCTCAGGATATTGTCGAAACCTTCGCGGATCATGCCGCCCCAGGTGGCGGCCGGCGGAGGCACGCCGAGGCCGATGAAGGCGAGCGAGGCCTCGGTACGGATCGCCGAAGCCATCCACAGCGACGCGACGACGACGATGTCCGATAAGATGTTGGGGAGGATATGGACGCCCATAATGCGCAGCGGCGAGAAACCCATGGACTTGCCCGCCTCAATGAATTCTCGGCGCTTCACCGCGATCGTCGGCGCCCTTGCCACGCGAACGAAGGGAGCAGTCTCCGTGATGGCGATGGCAATGACCAGGTTTTCGAAACTCGCGCCAAGCATTGCCGCGACCATCAAGCCGAGCAGCAGCGTCGGAAACGACAACATCACGTCCACCAGCCCCATCACCAGCTGATCGAAACTGCCGCCGATATAGCCCGCCATGATCCCCAGAGCGGAGCCCACGACCATGGCGATCAGGACGGAAAGGAAGCCGACCGAAAGCGATATCCGTGCCCCATGAAGAAGCCGCGAGAGCACGTCGCGACCATAGCTGTCCGTGCCAAGCCAGAATTCGGCGGAAGGCGGGCTTAGCCGGTGCAATATGTTCTGCTTCAGCGGATCGTCGGGCGCGATGGCCGGCGCCAGGAGGGCGGCCAGCAGGATGAGAGCCAGCAGCCCGATACCGATCCAGGAAAACCGGTTGCGGCGCAGTGCCATGAGAACGGGATTTGCCTGCCGTTCCGGCGTGGTCAGGGAAAAAGTCGCGTCCGTCATTTTGCGTAGCTCACTCTGGGATCGACAAGGGCGTAGACGAGGTCCGTGACCGTGTTGACGAGGATCACGAAGGTCGCGAACACCACCATCAGCCCCTGTAGCATCGTGTAATCGCGCGACTGCAGCGCGCCGAGGATAAGTTTCCCCAGCCCAGGCCGCGTAAACACGATCTCGGTGAGAACGGAGTTGCCGATGAGGGTACCGAAATACAGGCCGACGACAGTCACGATCGGGATCAGCGCGTTGCCGAGCGCATGCCGCAGGATCAGCCTCGATGGACGCACCCCCTTGGCGCGGGCGGTGCGGATATAGTCCTCGCCCATCACGTCCAGCATCGAGGAGCGCGTGACGCGCGCGATATAGGCGGTCATGATCAATCCGAGATTGAGGGCGGGCAGGACGAGATTGCGCAAATGATTGATCGGGTCGGTCGTGGCGCGGCTCATCACCGGCAGCCATTGCAGCCAGACGGCGAAAGCCAGCAGCATCAGGATCGCTGAAACAAATCCGGGGAACGACAGGCCAAGCAGGGACAGGAGCCGGCTGACATAATCCGGCCACTGATTGCGCCGGCATGCGGCGACCGTGCCCAGAGGAATCCCGAAGAGCGTGCCGATCACAACAGCGGCAAAGGCGAGTTCGAGAGTATAGGGCAGCACCAGCGCCACCTCTTCCAGGACACTTCGTCCGCTAACGGAAGAGTGCCCGAAATTGCCGCTTAGCATGTCGGTGATGAAGCGCAGATACTGCACGGCGATCGACTGATCGAGGCCGAGCTCCGCGCGCAGCGCCCGCAAGGCCTCGTCACTCGCCCGGTCGCCAAGCATGGCGACCGCCGCGTCACCCGGTACCAGGCGGACAAGGATGAAGACCATGGTCAGCATGGCGATCAAGATCGGTATCGCAAGAAGAAGTCTTCGGATGGCATATTGCATCATGCGGCAGCCCTTTCTGCGGCGACGCGGTTCGTGTCAAAAGCAGTAAGATCGTGTTTCGTGCGGCCCTCGCAGATGAGATCGGCCAGGACGCGGCCGACCGACGGAACCAACTGGAAACCATGGCCGGAAAACCCGAAGGCGTGGACGAGACCCTCGACCCTGCGTGAAAAGCCGATCACGGGCAGATGATCCTCGGTCATTGCCTCCATGCCCGCCCATGTCCGCACAATGCGCAGCCCTCCAACCGTGGGGAAAAGACGGACGGCCGCCTTGACCGAGCTTGCCAGCGCTACGACATCGACTGTCGCGGATTGCCTGTCGGCGGCGAGCCTGCCTTGCGAGCCGCCGCCGATCAGAAGCGTGCCCTGCGCCGTCTGCTTGAAGGACAATTTCCGCCCTAAGGAACTGACGACCGGCCCGATGCGTGCCACCGTGCGCTCCGTCACGACCATCATCGACGTGCGGATTGCATGATGCAACGGATCGCCTGCCAGTGCGGCGACGTCCGCCGCCCATGCGCCTCCCGCATTGACGACCACCTTCGCCTCGATCGAACCCTGAGAGGTTTCCGCCCGCCAAAAGTCCGAACGCCGCGTCAAAGCGATGACCTTGCATTCCTCCGTCACGCGCACCCCGGCCGCCAAAGCGGCATCGCGGAAAGCGCGGATCGTTCGGTGCGGGTCGGCCGAGCCGTCTGCGATTGCCCAGGCTCCGCCCAGACAATGCGCGGAAAGGTCCGGCACCAGCGTGCGCAATTCATCAGGTCCGACGATGCGCTCGTGGGTGAAACCTTTTGCCTGCAGCCGCTCGACGCGCGCTTTCACCGCCGAGAACGCCGCCTCGTCCTCGGCGACCTGCAACTGGCCGCAAGCGACAAAGCCGCAATCGTCGCCCACCAGTTCGCTCATCCGGTGCCAGTCTCCCGCCGCTTCGAGGCTCAACGGCAGCTCGGCGGGATGCCGCCCGAGAGCCCGCACGCCGGCCGCCGTGGCGCCCGAGGCATGTCGACCGAGAAAATGCCGTTCGACCAGGGTGACCGAAGCCCCTCGCCTGGCCGACTGCAATGCAGCCGACAGGCCGTGCAAACCGCCGCCGATCACGAGGACATCGGCATTCATCCGGCCGTCTCCATATCCTCGAGGGAGGCGATCTCTGCAAGCGTGATCGGCTTGAGCGGCGGGCGGATGTTGAAGAATGCCACCGAGCCTACCGGTACGCCGTGGACCTCCGCCAGGAGTGCTTGAACCGTATAGCCGCACTGCCGCCCCTGGCAAGGTCCCATCCCGCATCGCGTCGCGGCCTTCACGGCGTTCGGATCGGGCACGCTGGTGCGTGTGACCGCCCGGATCGTCCCCGCCGTCACTTCCTCGCAGCGGCATACGATGGTTTCGTCCGGAAGCCTTTCCCGAAGCGGAGGGTAAAGCGCATCGAGAAGCGGTCGCAAGGCAAGCGCACGGGCACGTCGGTCATCGAGCCGGGCCTGACGACGGCGCTCTTCCACATCGCCGCCTTTGCCCAGACGCGCCGCAATTCCAAGCGCGGCGATTTCACCGGACACCATCGCGGCCGACCAGCCGCCAATCCCGCCTGCATCGCCGGCAACGAACAATCCCGAGCGGCTGGCCTCTCCCCAGCGGCCCAGCCTCGGTGCGAAATACCCCTGACCGGCTCTCCAATCGTGGGCGCAGCCGAGGGCCAACGTCTCATGAATACGCGGCACGACACCTTCGTGAACAAGCAGCACGTCGGCTTCCACCCTCTGGCGCTTGCCGTGCCTGCTCCACTCGATATGTTCGAGGCGCCCCTCACCTTCGGCGCGAAGATCCTTGACGTCTCTGACGATATCGACCTTACGGCGAAGCGCGCGAAGCCAGCCCGCCCCCTTCGCAAGCCCCGCCAGGTCGCGCCAGGCTCCGGGCAGTTTTTGCAGCACGGCCAGACCCGGCCGGCCGGCCGTGTCGAGATAACCTGCAAGCCGCCCCCCCAGATCAAGGGCCTGGGTGGCATAAAGCAGTGGCAAGGGTCCCGCCCCCGCAATCCAGACGCGGCCCTCAGGCAGCATCCCGCCGGATTTCAAGAGGATCTGGGCGGCACCGACCGTCATCACTCCAGGCAGGGTCCAGCCTGGGAAAGGCACAGGCCGCTCCTGGGCCCCCGTCGCAAGCAGGACAATTCGCGCGGAAACGCGGCGCGCGCGGCCGCCGGACGTCAGGAATACGCTCCATCCCTCCTCTATCTGCCATACCTGGGTCTCGGGCATGTATTCGGCTTTCGATGCCCGAAAGGCCTCAACGAGCGCCAGGCCTTTGCGATAATCCGCTCCGAGTGCCCGAGAGACCGGACCGGACATATTTCTTTCGACCCCTCGCCAGATCTGGCCGCCGGGCGCCGGCTGTTCATCAACGACCGCGACCGCCAGGCCGTCTCTGCTCAACTGCACTGCAGCGGACATGCCGGCCGGCCCGGCGCCAACGATCAGGACATCATAGGTCATCGGGCAATCTCCCTGGGGCCACGCTGGATATCAATCCGCATTCCCGGCTTCACCGGAACCAGACACCCTTGCGTGGAGGCGATGCCGTCGACAACGGCCAGACAGTCGAAGCACACCCCCATCTGGCAATAGGGAAGCCGGGGCTTGCCGCTCACCGGCGATATCCGGCCGGCATTGGGAACGCGCAGCAATACGCTGGCGACCGTTTCGCCGTTCCAGGCGGGTGTTTCGACCCCATTCACCACGACCATCATATCCGGCGCAGCCGCCGACCCCTCAAGCACACTTCTGAACATTGAATCTTCCATTGGAAAAGGCCGCAAGGTTCTGCGGCAACCGCCCTTCGGCCATGGCAGGTCCGACGATCGCCGCATGCGCTGCCGCAAGCGTCACGCCGGAATGACAAACCGCCGCAAAAAGGCCGGCATGGCGGGTCGACTCGGCATAGATCGGTGCCTTGTCAGGCGAAAGTACCCGCAACCCGCTCCACTGGCGCACGAGCCGGACAGACCCGAGCGCCGGGATGATGCGTTGCGCCCGCCGCGCAAGCTTGATGGCCGACTGCATCGTCACACCCGTATCGAACGCCTTCTCGTTCGTCGCGCCGATCATCACGGTACCTTCCGCGGTCTGCCGAAGCCCGCTCGCCGGAAGCGGCAGCATGGGTGCCAAGCGCTCGGTCACGAGAATCTGCCCGCGTTCGGCATACAGCGGCACGACGAGGCCGAGCGGGTCGGTGAGGCCGGGTGTGGCCAGGCCTGCCGCGACGATGACGCGCCGAGCCCGGATGTTGCCTTGCGGGGTATCGACCTGAAACCCGTCGGGCACGGGGTTGATAGACGTGACGGGACTGCGGAACCTGACCTGACCGCCGAGTGCCGAGACGGCACCCAGCAAGGCCGCGTAGAGCTGCAGCGGGTTGGTATGGCCATCCAGTTTGCAGTAGCTCGCGCCCACGACCTCATTGCCCAAGGTAACGGCCGGCAGCATTCGCTCGAGCGCGGGCCGCTCAAGCATTTCCGTATAGCCTTCCGTCCGCTGGTTGTGCGTCCGATCTATGAGCGCCGCGCGAGCCTTGTAATCGGCTTCGCTCAGACAGAACGCCAGCCCTCCTCGGCGCGAATAATCAACGCGCGATCCGGCCGCTTCGGCCAGTTCCTGCCGGAAGGTGGGCCAGAGATCGGAACTTTGTACGGTAAGATCCGTGTATGCCGGCGTGCCGGAACCTTTGCCCTGAACCCAGACGAGGCCGAAGTTTGCGCGGGCTGCACGCAGGTCCCGATCCTTTCCATCCAGGACCAGGACCTTGTGCCCCTTTCGGGCAATGCCATAGGCAAGCGCCGCGCCGACCACTCCTGCGCCGATGATGATGACGTCCGCGTCCAATTCGATCTCCCTCAGTTCTTGTCATGGTCGCCAAGTGCCGGTAGAAAGTCAAAGTCGAATACTTTGTGTCACTATTCATACAGGTTATACCATGAGAAACCCCAGCCTGAGGCAGCTCGAAGCCTTGATGGCGGTGATTGAATCCGGCACGGTCAGCCGTGCGGCCGAGATCCTGCGGATCTCCCAGCCGGCAGCAAGCAAGCTCATCCAGGATCTGGAGGCGGATACGGACCTACAGCTTTTTGAACGGGAAAGCGGCCGTCTGGTCCCGACTGGCCGCGGAATGCGGCTCTACGAAGAGGTCGAGCGCATTTTCGGTGGCGTTCATCAGCTGGCGCGCGCAGTGGATGCTATTCGTCGCGAAGAGCACGGCCAGTTGGTCGTGGGCACGCTGCCCGCATTGTCCGGACCATTCATGAGCCGGGTTCTGGTGGGGTTTCGTGCGCGCCATCCCGATGTTTTCGTGTCGGTGGAAGCACGTAGCTCGCAGTTCTTGACGGAAGCCGTTCTACTGCGCCGTCTGGACGTGGCGCTGGTTATCAGCGGCCTTGAACACAGTTCTATCCAGGTGGAAACGCTAAAAAGCCCGCCAGCGGTGGTGGTACTGCCGCACGGTCATCGTCTTTGCGAAAAAAAGGCGCTCGGCCCAAAGGATCTCGCCGAAGAGCCATTCATCGCCTTCGCGCCATCGGGGCTGACACGCCGTAAGGTCGATGCCGTTTTCGAGGCTGAAGGGCTGCGGCCCAAGATCGTCATCGAGGCGTCAACGGCCCCGAACATAGCGGAATTCGTTGCAGCGGGCCTTGGAGTGACTGTCGCCGATCCATTGACAATGGAGTTCGCCGCAGGCCGGGTCACCGTTCGGCCGTTTCGGCCGACCCTCAACATCGACAACCAGATCATCCGGCCGATACGAGCCCGCAACAGCAAGCTGGTCGCTGACTTCGTCGAAGAAGTGCATGCGGCGGCTTCAAAGTCGAGGATGTCGCCCGAGGGCTTCAACCTCGACCATCCCCATTTGGATCAGGGGATGGTCGCGGGATTCGGGGAGCGCCCGGGATCAGGAGCGCGCTAGCGCTTCAGTGTCGTCTGTTCGGTAATGGGTGGCGCAAGATTGAGCGAGCCCTTCAGTTCATATCCGTAGTCGACTGCCTTGCTGCGCACCCAGACCTGCATCAGGCTGAACAGCGGCACGCCGCAGACCTGTTCGTGTATTTTCTTCTGCGCAGCAGACCAGAGCTTCAACCGCTCCTCGTCGCTCACCGCCTTCCGAGCCGCGGAAATTTCGGCATCAGCCGCATCGCAATGAGCGAAGTTCGTCACCGCCGTCGGTTTTCCGATTGCCGCATCCGAATGATAGAACTGGCTCAGATAGCTGTCTGCCACCGGATAGCGCGCAGCACCATAAAAGACGACATCGCTGAGATCCTTGCGCACCTGTTCCTGATAAGTGGGATGGTCGACCACCTTCATCTGCATGTCGATCCCGACTTCCGCCAACTGCGCCTGGATGACCTCCATGATCGGCTGCTGCGACGAACTCGATGAAACGACGGCGGAGAGCTTCAGCCCCTTTTCGAACCCGGCCTCTTCGAGCAGTTTCCTGGACAGAGCCGGATCGTATTTGTAGGCCCAGGAACAATCTTCACCCAGATAACCGGTCGGCACCACGGAGCACCCACGCGGTCCCACTCCCGCACCCACGAACTGCACGATCTGGTCGACGTTGATCGCATGGGCAATTGCTTCCCGGACCTTGATCTTTTCGAGCGGCGGATGTGCCATGTTCAGGAAGATCGTCCGGTATTCACCGGGGGCAAAGATATCGACGGCTGCATCGTCCCAAGCCTTGGCCTGATCGACCCAGCGCTGTTCGCGCTTGCCGTAGATCAGATCCAGCTCGCCCGAACGGAAGGCGAGTTCACGGCTGGAATCGGACGGGATCAGATCGAACTGGATGTCGCTGATCTTTGGCGCGCCTCGGAAATATCCCGGAAAGGCCTTCAAATGCACCGTCTGCTGCGTGATTGCACGGTCGAACATGAATGGACCGGTACCGATCGGGTGGCTCTTGAAACCGATTCCAAGTTTCTCCGCAGCTTTTTTGCTGATGATATTGCCGCCATGATAATTGGCGATGAGGCCGAGAAATCCTGGAACCGGTTCTTTCAAAGTGATCCGGACTGTTATCGGATCAACGGCTTCGATCGACTGGACAGCAGAGAAATCGCTGGAGAACGAAGAGGTTTTCGGATCCTTGGCCCGGGTCAGCGAGAAAACGACATCCTCTGCAGTGAGGATGCCGTAATCGCCGTGAAACTTGACGTCCTTCTTCAGTTTGAAGGTCCAGGTCAGTCCGTCCGCAGAACTGCTCCAACTCTCGGCCAGGTCCGCCTCGATCGTCGACGGATCTGCACTGCCCGGCTGAAAGCGCACCAGCGCGTTGAACATCCAGGAGACAAGAGCCACGTCGGCGGTGGCGGTCGCCCGGGTCGGATCCATCGTCGTGATGTCGGCGGCATTGATTCCGACTCTGAGCGTTTCTGCAAGCCCTGTCTGCGGAAGGGCAATCGAAGCCATCAATGACACTGCAAGAGCTGCCAGCAGTCTGTTTCCAGTTTTTTGCACGTTCGCCTCCTTGTTGTTTGACAGGAGTTAAGGACAGGGCGCCATAAGTGTCAAAGTCGCTATTTTGGGATATCCATTCCCAGAGGTTATACTCGGCCGCCCGTCATGCCGAGGCCGCGGGTCGCCACGCCTGGAAGGCCTTCGTGGATTGCCCCACGTGCCGAAGCCGCATTAATTGGAATCTTCAATTAATGTTCAGGAATCGCAACTTCTCTCGCAAAGAACCGTCGTCATAGTCTCCTCCTCGACACTTTTATCTGACCCCGACGAGGAGACAAATTCATGAAAGGCGAAACAGCGACAGCCGCCTCGCCTTCATCCACGTGTCTTCTGGTTTAATATACGGAGAGAGACGCGCGTTATGCTTAGGATTGGCGTCGACATAGGCGGCACATTTACCGATTTCTGCGGATGGCGTGAGGGTGGGCACGAGATCTTCAGCCTGAAAGTTCCCTCGACACCGCCTTCTTTCGAGAACGGCTTCCGGCAGGGATTTGAAAATCTTCTCGAGCGCCTCTCGCCGAAGGCGGGCGAGGCAGCGTTGGTGATGCATGGCACGACTGTCAGCACCAATGCCGTGATCGAGCGAAAGGGTCCGAAGATCGCATTCTTCGTGACCAAGGGTTACCGGGATCTTCTGGAACTGCAGCGCATGGGCGTGCGCAACCCGCTGAATATTTTCGAGAACCGCACAAAGCCGCTGGTCGAACGTGCGATGGTGTTCGAGGTCGAGGAAAGGCTCCTGCGCGGCGGCGCGGTCGAAACGGCAATCGACGAGACGGCGGTGGAAATCCTGGCCCGGCGGGCGACCGAAGCCGGTGCAGCCGGTTATGCCGTCGCGCTTCTCCACAGCTACACCAATCCGCTGCACGAGAAAGCGGTCGAGAGAGCTATCCGACGGGCTGTCGGCGCCGATGCGGAGGTCAGTCTTTCGAGTGAAATCTGGCCGCGCATCGGCGAGTATGAGCGTGCGATCGTCAGCGTGCTCAACGCGTTTGTGCGGCGCCGCATGAATGAATATATCGGTGCCGTAGAAGATTATGTCGCCGACAGACTTCCTGGCTCGCAGCTCTTCGTTACCCGTTCGAACGGCGGCGCGATGGCGGCATCGGAAGCGCGCAACTACCCTGTCCACACACTTCTTTCAGGCCCCGCATCCGGCGTGACTGCTGTGCAATATCTTGGCCGTTTTCTCGGCGAGCGCAACATCCTCACCATGGACATGGGTGGCACGAGTACGGATATCTCGCTGGTGCGTGATGGAGAGGCTCTCACCTCGACGGCCGCTGAAGTCGGCGACTTCCCTGTCGTCATGCCGGTGACCGGGATTGAGGCAATCGGGGCGGGCGGAGGATCGATCGCGACGATTGACGGCGGAGTCTTGCGCATAGGGCCGCAAAGCGCCGGTTCTTATCCAGGCCCGGCCTGCTTTGGACGCGGGGGGGGCGCCCCCACCCTCACCGATGCCTATCTGGTCGCGGGTTATCTGCCTCAAGCCCTGCTGGGCGGAGACATGCAGTTGAACCGGGATGCAGCCGAACACGCCATGGCGCCAATCGCCGCAGCCTTGGGCACCGACATTCTCAACGCCGCCGAAATGTGCGTCGCGGTGGCCAGCTCGAATATGGTGGCTGGCGTCCTGCCATATCTTGCGCGCCAGGGCGTCGATCCGGAAGAACTGACCCTGCTGGTTTATGGTGGGGCCGGCGCGATCCAGGGCCCTCTCCTTGCGGCGGAAATCGGTGTCGGCCGCGTCCTCGTGCCGACCACGCCGTCTGTTTTCTGCGCTCTCGGCGGTCTGGTCTCTGAACTCAGCCATGATGCAATGGAAACCGTGCACGGGCTCGACATCGACGGCGCGGTCATCGCGAGGAAGTTTGCAGCCCTGCGGAAGCAGGCCGCCGAATGGCTGTCGCGACAATCCCCACCCGAACGCCTCGTCTCGGAGGCATACGAATGCTGGGCGGAGATGCGGTATGTCGGGCAATCCTTCCAGGTCGATGTCCGTCTGCCGAACTCGGCCGTCGACAGCGAGGACTTATCAGCGATGCATGACGCCTTCCACAAGGAGCACGAACGGATCTACAGCCATGCCGATCGAACGGCAGCGGTCGAGTTCGTTGATCTGCGCATGCGTGTAAGAGGGGCGATGTCCGTCCCCGAGCCTGCTTCTCCGACGATGTCCGACGGCGGCGACCCGGTGAAGGGCGTGCGGCCGATGCGTTTTCAGGGGCAGTTTTTCCCGCAGGTCAGCATCTATGACAGAGCTCGCCTCAGCTTGAATGACGCTGTCCCGGGACCCGCCGTCATCGAGCAGCCCGAAGCGACAATCGTCGTGCCGCCTGATTTCACCGCACGCGTCGGGGCCTATGGCGCAATATTCATGAGCCGGAGCTGACCTATGGATGCCGTCCGAACAGCCATTATGAGCAACCGTTTCAATGCGATCGTCGAGGAGGCATCAGCCGCCGTCTATCGCACCGCGCATACCACCTTCGTGAAACTTGTTCAGGATTACCAATGCGCACTCGCAACTGCCGACGGAGACATGTTTGCCTATCCGATGATGTCGGGCGTGAACGTCTTCATCGGTTCGCCCCTGCGACCGACACTCGACGCGATTGGGCGCGAAAACTTAAAGCCGGGGGACATCATCATCACCAACGATCCGTTCGCAACCGATGGCCTGGTGACCCATCTGATGGACGTTACGCTTCTTTATCCGATCTTTCGCGATGGCAAGCTGATCGCCGTCGGCTGGTCATTCGTGCATGCCTCGGATATCGGCGGTGCCGTTCCGGGCAGCATTTCCCCCGCCTTCACGGAGGTGTTTCAGGAAGGCCTCAGGGTCCGGCCGGTGAAGCTCTACGAAGGCGGCGTGCTCAACAAGGCGATCAAATCGATCTTCGAGGACAACAGCCGCATCCCCGTCGAACTCTGGGGCGACATCCAGGCTATGATTTCCGGCCTGAAAAGCATGGACAGGCGCATCGGCGAGCTTTGCGACCGTTATGGCCGCGATGCGGTCGAAGAAGGCATGAACGACGTCATCACATATGCGGAAGGCAAGGCTCACGCGGTCATCAGGACCATTCCCAACGGCACTTACAGCTTTTCTGATTATCTCGAAGGGATCAACGAGGGGCAGCTTGCCTATTTCAGCGTGACACTGACGGTCCACGACGGCCAGATCGATGTCGACTTCACCGGAACCGATCCGCAACTATCGGCAGCCTATAATCTGGTAACCGGTAAAACGACCCATCCCTACGTGGTTCAGTGCCTGATCACGTTCATCCTGACGATGGACCCGCTGACACCGCGCAATTCCGGCATTTTGCGGGCTATCCACGCCCACGCGCCCCGCGGCACCGTGCTGAACGCGGTCTTCCCGGCATCCGGCGGCTCTCGCGCAGCATCCGCGACGCGCGCTTACGACATCATCATGGGTTGCCTCGACCAGGCACTGCCGGAAGGTCTGGGCGCGGCGGGCGCAGGCATGGCGGGCGTCATTGTCGTTTCGGCACCCGATCCCCGGACGGGTCGCGATCGGGTAAATGTCATTAATACCATTCATGGTGGCGGTGGCGGCCGCCGCGGGAGTGACGGCGTCGACGGTACCGAGGTGCGTTATTCGCAGCGCGCAGTGCCCGTCGAAATCGTCGAAATCGAAACGCCGATCATCATGCGGGCAACCCGGATTGTTCCGGACAGTCGCCGTGCAGGTCGGTTTGCAAGCGGTGCGGCTCTCGAGATGGAACTTGAAAACACTGCCAACCGTGCCGTGATGACGGTGCGCAACATGAACCGCTTCGTCTTCGCGCCCTGGGGCTTCAGGGGTGGCGAACAGGGCCTGCTTGGCAAGACGATCGTCAATCCCGGTCGTCCCGACGAGCGCTCGATCGGAAAGATTTCGGTGCTGGAAATGTCGCGAAGCGATGTGGTGCGGATCACCAGCCCCACGGGCGGCGGATTCGGAGAACCGCTGGAACGTGACATTACCGCGATCCAGAGCGAAATCGACAATGACATGCTCTCGCCTGAGCGGGCGGCGGAAGCTTATGCCGTTGTGTTGGATGAGAACGGTCGTATCGACGAAGCCGCAACGGCCGTGCAAAGAAGCAAGCGAATAAGGGCACGGCAGGCGGATTTCACTTTCTGCGCCGAACGGGAGCGGCAGGACCGGGTCTGGCCCCTTGCAATTCGACGGCAATTGGCGTCCATGGCGCTGTCTTATGACCAACGTATTCGCAGCCAACTCGTGGGCAACGTCCATCGCCGTATGTTGGCCGCCGGCGAGACCGTCGATCCCGAGACCCTCCAGAAAGTCGTCGAAGCGGAAGCGGCACGTCTTTCCGGTACCAGAATGAAGGCTTCATAAGCTCGAGGACACCTTTCTCCGCCTCGACGATCGTCCGCTTGCGGGGCGAGGTCTGTTGCGCCCCGCGTTCCTGCTTGCTGATTGTTACAGGAAGATTGCCCTCGACGCCGGCCAAGATTTTCATCAGCAATCGCCGGACCGCAATGCCTTTCAAGCCCAGTCTGGAAAAATTCGACTTTGACAGCCGCTTAGAAAGCGGGTCTGCTTGCTTTGGAGTGATTATCGACCGGGCGTCGCCAGCGCGACAAACCGCGTCAGAAAATCAGTCTCGATCGAAATCAAGGTGCATCGTATCGCATGAGCCAGTCGCTGGATCTTTGGAGCATGAAGTGTTTCATCATCCTGGCCGAAGAACTGCATTTCGGCCGGGCGGCGACCCGGCTGAACATGACCCAGCCGACGCTCAGCCAGCAAATTCGTAAACTTGAATCCATTTTTGGCGTTCAACTTTTCATCCGATCGACCCGAAGCGTGGAACTGACGCCCTCGGGTGCAACATTTCTGCCTCTTGCCCGCGAAGCGCTGATCAAGCTCGAAGAGGCGGTTCTGTTGTCGAAGCTGGCCGCGGGCGGCATGTCGCCCGGCGGCGAACAGCTCAAGATTGGCGCGATCGGCCCTGCAGCGCATCGGCTTCTGCCATTGATATTGCGGCGTTTTCGCAACCGCTTTCCCAAAACGCGCCTGGATGTCAGGATTTTCGATTCATCGGAGATTCTGCGCGCCCTTGAGCGCGGAGAATATGATATCGGCATCATGCGCCCGCCGACCAACGCCAACTTCATCCGTTTTCGCCCGCTCATGTCGGATCGCTTCGTGGCGGTCATCCCGAAGAATTCTCCGCTGGCGCGCAGGCCGTCGTTGCGACTTTCGGACTTCATCGGGCAGGACGTGTTCACGCTGAAGCGCTTCGAGCTTTCAAGTTTCAGAGCCATACATGACCAGATCATCGAAGCGGGGATCGAAGCGGATACAAGCTTCAAGGTTTCCAGCACCACTGCGGCACTGGCAATGGCTTCGGCCGGGCTGGGGATTACCTTCCTTCCGGAATGGATCGAGAGCATTGTCGACAGCGAAGTCGTTCTACGCCGTGTGGAAGATTTGACCGAGGAAATTTCCACGGGAATTGCCTGGCGCGCGGACAATCCGATCCCTGGGATCCTTCCCTTCGTTGAATTCGCAGAACTCATTTCCCGTCGGCTGTGAGTGAACCATGGCCGCATCGTCCGACCGGCCAGGAAAATTGCCCGACAACGATGATGGCCCTCCTGCTCGGAGACATTCAGGCAATCGCCATTGATGGGTCTTTGGCATTTATTGATTGGCGATGTTTATAAATCGGATGCAATTTCAATTGGACGAACTGCGCGATGACGCGCGACATTCATCCCGGGAACCAACAGGAACTGGGAAAAATTATGAAAACACCCACAATCACCGCGGCGGCATTGTTGACGACAGTCACGGCCGGCCATTGCGAGCAGCTGATCGTCAATAGCTATGGCGGACCCTATGAAGCTATTATTATGGAGCGGATCATCAAGCCGTTCGAAGACAAGACCGGTATCAGCGTCGTTTATGACCCGGTAGGCTCGTCCTCTCAGGACTACGCGAAGATCAAGGCGACCAACGGTCGGCCAGGTTTCGACGTCGTCGTCATGACAGCATCTCAATCGCTTGATGGTTGCAGGGACGGGCTGCTGGAAAAATTCACCCCCGCTACGGTCCCCAATCTTGAAAAACTGAGCCCGGCCATCAACAAGATCGCCGGTGAATGCGGCGCGGTTCATGAACTGCAGTACATGTCCCTTCTCTGGCGGACCGACAAGTTGAAGGCCGCGCCAAGCTCGTGGGCCGCCCTGTTCGACAGCGAACTCAAGGGCAAAGTCATCCTGCCGACGTTCCAGAACATCATGGCGGCAAACCTCATGCAGGTCCTGTCCGTCCAGAATGGCGGGGACCTATTGAACAACGTCGATCCCGGCTTCAAGGCGATGGCGCAGCTTGCGAAACAGTCGGTCGGTTTCGAGCAGTCCTCAGCCGTGATGGAAACCTACGTCAAGGACGGTCAGGTATGGGCGATGCCCTTCTGGAACGGCCGCGCGCAATTGCTTGTCGATACCGGCATGCCTGTCGACTATATCAAGCCGGTCGAGGGGACAATTCCGCTTATTGCGACGCTCAACGTTCCGGTGGGAACCCAGAACAAGGAGGCCGCAATGAAATTCGTTAATTTCTTTCTCGAAAAATCCAGCCAGGAAGCCTGGGTGACGGGCTACAAAGTGGGCAGCGCGCGCAGCGACATCGATGTGCCGGATGCCGTACGTGCCAAACAGATCACCACCGAAGAGGATCTGGACAAGCTTCTCCTGCCCGACCTTTCCATTATGGCCGCCAAGCTTCCGGAATGGGGTGATCGCTGGGAACGGGAAGTCGTTCACGCTGCGAACTGAAAGCAAGCCTGATGACGATAGTTGCAACGGATTCACCTGCGGCGCCGGCACTCCGCAGGTTCGCATTGCGCGGATATGTTCCGCTTTTCCCACCATTCGCCGTGCTGCTGCTCTTCTTTGCCGTGCCGATCGGCATGATGATCGGCATCAGCTTCCAGGATCCGAAGACCGCCCAATTCAGCCTCGGAAGCTATCAGCGCTTCCTCACCGACGGACTGATCATCGCCGGCCTTTTCCGCACGATACTGATGTCAGGGCTCGTGGCGATCTGTGTGACGGTGATGGCCTACCCGGTTGCCTATTTTCTGGCGCGATCGACATCGCGCTGGAGAGCCATCGTCTTCGCGTTGGCGATCGCACCGGAACTGGCCGGCGTGGTGCTGCGAACCTATGGCTGGCTGATCATCCTGGAAGACAGGGGTTTCGTCAACGACGCCCTCATCTGGCTCGGTCTCGTTTCCTCACCGCTTCCCCTGGCGAAGAACCTTTTCGGCGTCGTCGTGGGGCTTACCCATGTTGTTCTTCCTTTCGGCATTCTGGCTCTTCTCACGAGCATTCAGGGCATCGATCCGAATATCGAAAAAGCGGCACAAATTCTGGGGGCATCGCGCCTTTCGGTCATCCGCCACATCCTGCTGCCGCTGTCGATACCGGGCACCGTCAGCTCTCTCCTGATCTCCTTCACCATGGCGGCGAGCGCCTATGCGACCCCTGCCCTGCTGGGCGGCGCCCGCTTCAAGGTTTTGGCGACGATGATCTCCGAGCAGATCATGTTTTACATCAACTGGCCCATGGCGGCGGTCATGGCGATCGTGCTTTTGGTTCTGATGCTCGCGATCACCTTTGCTGGCGGCCGGGTGGAGACCCGCCTCCATAAGAAACTGAACGTCTAGGAGGCCGGCACCATGAACCGTCTGCTTTCCGGCCTGTTTTGGATTTCGCTCTGCCTCATCCTGGCCTTCATCACGCTGCCTCTGCTCGTCGTGGTGGCAGCATCGCTGAGCCCGTCGTCCATGGTGACCTTTTCGCCGGCCGACTGGACCATGAAATGGTACGCCGCGCTGTGGGCATCCAAATGGCTCGACCCGTTCATCCTCAGCGTCAAGATCGCGGTCATCGTTTCGCTGGTCAGCGGTGTGCTCGGCGCACTGGGTGCCTATGCGGTCGCTTACGAAAAATGCCCCGGCAGCGAGGCGATCATGGCCTTTCTCCTGTCGCCGCTTGCCGTACCGCAAATCGTCAAGGGCGTGGCGATCGTGCTCTTCCTGTCTTCGGCCGGTCTCTACACGCTCCTCGGAACTCCGGGACTGATTGCCGGGCACATCGTCCTGACGCTTCCGTTTGCGGCGAGAATGATCGCGACGTCCATTTACAATTTCGACAAGAACCTCGATCGGGCTGCGCAGATTCTGGGTGCCAGCAAATGGCAGCGCGTCCGGCACATTCTGCTGCCGCTTATTAAGCCCGGCCTTTTCTCGGGCATGACCTTTGCATTCATCATCTCCTTCAACAACATTCCGCTATCGGTCTTCCTCGTGCGGCCTGGGCAGACAACTTTGCCGATCACGGTCATCAACTACATGGAATACAGCCTCGACCCGGTTCTGGCCGCCGTCAATGTGGCGTCCCTGATCTTCATCCTGACAACCATATTCCTCTTCGAAAAACTGGGCGGCTTTTCCGCACAGATCCACGGTGGAAGCAAATGAGCGATATCGACATCGAACTGATCTCTGTCCGCAAGACCTACGGCAACGCCCTCGTCGTCGGCGACATCAGCCTGTCCATTCCGAAGGGCGAGTTCGTCAGCCTGCTCGGGCCATCGGGCTGCGGCAAGACGACGACCCTCAACATGATTGCCGGATTTCAACAGCCGACAGGGGGAGAGATCCGGATCAGGGGCAGGAATCAGGCAGGCGTACCACCGGAGAAGCGCAACATCGGGCTGGTCTTTCAAAACTATGCGCTCTTCCCCCATATGACGGTTGCCGAGAATGTCGCCTTTGGCCTCAGGATGAAAGGCGCCCCCCGCGCCGAAATCGACCAGACTGTGAATACGGCACTCAAAAGCGTTCATCTGGAGGGTTTCGAAGCGCATTATCCTAAGGAGTTGTCCGGCGGACAACAGCAGCGCACGGCGCTCGCCCGTGCGATCGCGCCGCGGCCGTCGGTGCTCCTTCTTGACGAGCCGCTTTCCAATCTCGACCTCAAGCTGCGGGAGGCCATGCGGGTCGAGCTCAAGGAAATCCAGCAACAGCTCGCAATGACGTTCGTTTACGTCACCCATGACCAGGAAGAGGCCATGGCGATGTCGGACCGCGTGGTCGTGATGTCAGGCGGCGTGATCGCGCAGGAAGACAAGCCGGAGAATATCTATAATGCGCCCCGCACCAGCTTTGTGGCTGATTTCATCGGAAAGTCCAACATTCTCCCCGTCTCTGCCGTGCGTGCGACGGGAGATCAGCGGGAGATCACGATCAACCACAGCAATATCTCGCTGGCTGTCGGAAGCGATCAAGCCGGCCCACCGGCGGCGAGATTTTGCTGCATTCGCCCCGAGGACGTCAGGATCATTGGCGGTGAGGCTTTTGCCGAAGGTGCCAACGTATTGGACGGGACTATTTCCAAGATCGTCAATCTCGGCGCGCACCTGGACCTGTGGGTTACTGTCGATCGCGATATCACGATCAAAGCCCTGGTCCGCTCCAGCCGCAGTGATCAACTCAAGACGGGCAATCACGTCAGCATTTCCATCGCACCTGCGGCGATCCGCCTGCTCCACGAATGAATAAAGACAATCCAAGGGAGGACCATGCCCGTTCGTCTTTATCGACGAGATCAGGAAACAGCTCGTAGTGATACTGCCTAACCTATACGGCCCCGAACGTGCGGGCACCTTGCTCGGAAATCGCAATAATGTCCTCTTCCACTTCGACAGAAAGGTTAAAAATGCATTATCTGCTGCCGCACATCGTTTCCGCTTGCGCGACTGCCGCATCAAAGAGTTCGTCCTTCGACCAAAGCATTGCATGGCGGCAATCTGACCCAATCCGAGCCCGCCATTAAAGCTTCTGATGGCACCATGGCCTATGCGAAACGATAACTACACGCGCGTGCGATCGCTTCAGGCGCGGCTAACGCTTGATCAGTTACTTTCTATACGTGAAAGGCTTCGCTTGTAGGGCGTAGCGGATCAGTTAGCTTCCAAATCTGCCCTTTCAACGGACCGCCGCCCAAATTTCCTGCCATGCCGCGAATTCGGAGGGCCGGATGCGGTAGCGCGCGAAATTGCCTTCGTGCAAGCTGAGAATTTCCCGTTCCGCCATCTCCCGAAACCGCTCGCGGTCAGGTTCTTCGATGTTTTTCGTTACCCACGAGCCAATATGGGCGACAGCTGCTTTGCGATTCATAACGTCGCGCACGATCTCGCCTACTATGGTTTGCAACGCATCTCGATAGCGCAAGCGGAACGGATCTGGCTCACCGAGTGATTGACGCACCGCAGCATAGCGCGCTGCCGAACGCTCATACGCCCATATGAACATGTCTTTGAGCAGGTCGATTCGATTCATTTCGTACACGCCAAGTATAGCATCGGTGTATGTCTGGCGCTGTACATCGGTAAACGAAAGCGGCGATAGGTTGCGCTTGATGAGCGGTATATTCGCAGCAAGCCGCGAAACCCGCTTGTTCACATCGTCGAAAGGCTGAAGGTAGGGTAGCTGCACCATCACGAAGAACGCTTGCTCGAAGGGGTTCGTGATGGCCGCCGCAGTTGCGAGTATCTGATCGAAACATTCTTCGATAACGGCAGGATTTTCGAGCGGATGAAATGCCGACCGTTCGATGCCTACGCTGATGCGGCGCAGCCGTCCTGCTGCACCTTCATCGGGGAGCAGGTTGTTGGCCAGCATCGCGTGAAGATTGAGAATCGTATAGCGGTTGAAGCCGATTTCTTCGGCAATACCCACCAGGAACTCGATAGCATCCTTATGGTTGAGGATCATCTGAGCTTCGAGACGCTTTTTTCCTTCGGCTTCCTCACCGAAGTCAATCAGCCGCTTGGTATCGAGCAGCGAATAGGTGTTGCCTTCAAGTCGGCTCGAATTCCATGACAGGTCTATCAGCAGCCGGTTCAGGATTAGTTTGGCGTATGTGCCGGGCGGTTGTTCCCCGGTTTCAGCTGTGCCGACTCTTTGAAGATGTGCTCGTTCACGCTCATCCAGATATGTGCTGACATTCGGCCGGTATGAATCCAGAAACGCCCTGTCGTAACCGACTGGATTGCGGCGTTCGACAGGCTGGCGGACGTACGCCAGCACTTCTTTTCCACCTCCGGACAAGGGGATCGCCGCTTCTTCGGCAGCAGCGAGTGCAGCCTCGCCTCGAGCTTCCGCAGGCGGATAGTATTTCGTCCAGCGGCGCTCCCCTTCTCGGAGGAGACGGCCATTCTCAACTAGGAACGCAAGGTGCCGCTGAAGGGTGCGGGTCGGAATGTTCACCGTAAGCGCTGCTGTAATTTTGCCAAGCGTAACACCGCCCGGTTGGGCGCGAACTATGGCCTCGATTGCCTTCAACTCCTCCTCTGGCAATGGCTTGGCCATTTTAACTCCTTGATGGCGTATAGACTTTTATGCGCCATCTAACTGCGAATATACGCCATTAAGCCACATATAAGCGCCACTATCAAACCTATGCGCCATTAAATGATGCATAGGGGTCGAAATGTGGCGCATAGACAGAATATGCGCCATAAAACCTACTATGCTGATTTTGCCGATGTCGCGATAAACATCGATGCCCCAGCTGCCGAGCAGTTCGGCGACAATGCAAAGCCGATTTCCGGATATTGATGACGATCATGGCGGATGGCGGTCAGTTCGCGGGCGTAAGCAGCGATGCGCTCAATAACGGGCATGTTCGAAAACCGTGATGGCGAAAGGTGGTGGCGAGCCGACGCCGCATGTGCAACACCGGCTGAAGAGGGATTGCGGCTTCAGGCTGCCGTGGATTTCGGACCTGAGGCCAGTCCGTCATAAGAGATAGACAGGTGTCGCGGATCAGACGACCAATCGCCGCCGCCAAGAAGAAGGTGGTCCGGTCTGCCGGTCGCATCGAAACCAAGTCTCACTGGCTCGCCATGACTGCCGAACCCGTTGGCAAGTACGATTCTTCCTTCGGCCGCGCCGGTGATTTCGAGTTCAGCCTCATCGGTGAACGGTTTCTGGGCGCCGGGATTGGCAATGAAAACCTTGTCCCCCACCGGCACGAGGTCGATAGCGGTCCAAAGCGACCACCATCGGCTGGCCCAATCCGCAACGCGCTCCGCCGGGGCACCATGCTTGCTGAAACGGTCCATGATCGAGACAATGCCTTCAAGCCATGTATTTGCCGGGCCATCGATGGAATTGGTGACGACTGAGAGGCTGATACCCCAGTCCGGGATTGTCGCCGACCGGCTGATGAAACCGGGAAAGGAGCCGCCGTGGCCGATCAAGGCATGGCCGCTGGCTTCCATCAGCATCGTGCCCAAGCCATAGTAGCGTGGTTCCCAACTATGCGGCACTTGCCAATGTCGCCGCGTCATTTCGCGCCGGCTGGCGGGCGAAAGGATGCTTGTCTCCGCCGCCGGATCAAGGCTTGCAAAAAAGCGAGCAAGATCACCTGCGGTACTCACGAAACCCGTGGCGGCAGCAAGCGCGAAGGTCGGCTGGTGTCCGTTGATCACACCGCGGCCAAAGGGCAGACGGCCGCTATGGCCGAAGGCGAGCGGTGCACCCGGCGCGACCGGCATGTCCGGTGTCGTCTGCTCCAGGCCTGAGGCCGCAACGACTTCGCGGGAGATCCAGCCGATATAGGGTTCGCCGGTTATTGCTTCGATCGCGAAGCCGAGCAGGCCAAAACCGAGATTGGAATATTTGAAGCGGGTATTGGCGTCGATCACCAGCGGCAATGCCAATTCTTCGCGCAGCGCCGGATCGTCGAAGAAGGGAGCAGTTACTTGCCAATGGGAGGAACGGCGCCCGTCGCGCATGATGCCGGCTGCGTGAGAAAGCAATTGCGCAATTGTGGTTTCAGCCACCGTGGCATCGAGACCCGGGACATATTTGCCGATCTTGTCGTCGAGATGCAGCTTGCCCGCTTCCTGGAGCTTCATGATGCCAGTGGCGGTGAAGGTTTTAGAATGCGAAGCCACGCGAAAACGATGTTCCGGCGTCAGCGCTTTGCCGGTCCTCAGATCGGCCGTCCCGAATGCGCGGCTGAAAACGAGCTCGCTCTTCTTCGCGACCGCTACAACACAGCCGGGCTGTTCCGTCAGCTGCATCTGGAAACCCATCCAGCGCTCGACGTAGGCGAGCGCTGCATCCAACCATTCCGTCATGAGTTTACTCCCCGTCCTTATGTGTATTCGATTAGCCGTTCAATGCCGCGGCCGTCATGGGCCCCGCATCGATTGAAGCACTTTCAGCAGCCCAGCAGGCGACGCCATGGCCATCTTCTGCCGTCACCAGTAAAGGTTCCGCTTCGGCGCAACGGGCGAAGGCCAATGGGCATCGATTGCGGAAGCGACAGCCCGTCGGCAGATTGGCGGGATCCGGAGGGTCGCCGAGCCGTGGCACCGGGTCGTCGCGCCGGGCGATATCCATGGTGGGTACCGCGGCAAGCAGAGCACGCGTGTAGGGATGGCGGGGACTGGAAAACAGTGCGTGAGTGGACGCCATTTCAACGATGCGGCCGTAATACATGACCGCCACTCGGTCGGCGATATATTCAACGACTGCAAGATTGTGCGAGACGAACAGGAGCGCCAGTTCGAATTCCGCCTTGAGGTCGCTGAGCAGGTTGAGGATCTGTGCCTGCACGGAAACGTCGAGTGCGGATACTGGCTCGTCGCAAACGATCAGGCTCGGTTTGAGGATCAGCGCGCGAGCAATGCCGATGCGCTGCAACTGGCCGCCGGATAGCTCGTGTGGATAACGGAACCGATGCTCGGGTCTCAATCCCACCTTTCTGAAGATCTCGGCCACGGCTTCTTCGCGTTCGCTGGGGTCGAGCAATTCCTGAATATCGAGCCCCATGCGCACGGACGAGCCGACCGTCCTGCGCGGGTCGAAGCATGCGCGTGGGTTTTGGAAGATCAGTTGAGCAAAGCGGCGCTGCTGCTTCAGTTCGGCCGCGCTAAGTGCGAAGAGGTCCTGATTGCGGAACCGCACATTGCCGGCGCTGGGTTTCTGCAGGGCGATGACAGTGCGGCCAAGCGTCGACTTACCGCAACCGGATTCCCCGACCAGTCCCAACGTTTCACCGCGGTTGAGGGTCAGGCTGACGCCATCGACCGCGCTGACATGGCCGACGACACCGCCAAACAGGCCCTTACGGATAGGGTAGCGAACATGCAATCCATTGACATCGAGAAGTGGAGGCAGGCTCATGCTCGGGTTCCCATCGTCATCGGGGTCGAATATATCCCGTCTGCCTGGGGCAGAGCCCAGCAGCGGGCAGCATGGTGTTCGGAGATCGGGATGAAGGGCGGCAGTTCGCCGAGACAAGCTGAAAGCCCAAGGTTTGCGCGGAGCTCGCAGCGGGGGGCAAAGGCGCAACCCGGCATCGGCTGGCTAAGATCCGGTATGCTGCCGGGGATATCTCTTAGCCGCAGGCCGCCCATCTGGCCTAGCCGTGGCGCAGCATCGAGCAGGCCGCGGGCATAGGGATGACTGGGCGCCGTAAGCATCGGAGCCACCGGCCCCTCCTCAACTATGCGGCCGGCATACATAACAGCGACACGGTCGGCGAGGCGAGCGACGACGCCGAGGTCATGGGTGACGAGCATCAACGAGGTGCCGAAATCACGACAGCTGTCACGCAAAAGCTCGAGGATCTGGGCCTGGATGGTGACATCGAGTGCCGTTGTCGGCTCGTCGGCGATCAGCAGCCGAGGCCTCAGCGCGAGCGCGACAGCGATCATCACACGCTGCGCCTGACCGCCGGAAAGCTGGTGCGGATAGGCGAGTGCTTTTTCCTCTGGTGCTGGAATGCCGACGGAGCGCAACAGCGTCACGGCTTTGTCCCAGGCGGCCTTTCGGCTCAATTTCTCCTGTTGGCGCAGAGGCTCGGCGACCTGCCAGCCGATGCGCCTTACCGGGTTGAGGCAACTTTGCGGCTGCTGAAAGATGATGCCGATGTCGCGGCCTCGCCAACCGGATAGTTCACGGTTGGACATGGCAAGCACATCTTTGCCGTCGAACAGAATACTGCCGCCGATGATACGGCCCGGAGATTGTATGAGCCTCAGGATGGAAAGCGCCAGCACCGATTTGCCGGAACCGGATTCTCCGACGAGGCCAAGGATCTCGCCGGCACCGATCTGTAGATCGATGCCTTGGACGGCGTTGACGGGATTGCGTCCGGAACCGAATTGCGTCCTCAGCCCCTTGATATCGAGCAATGTATGGGGAGATCTGATTCCTGCTGCCATAACTCAGCTCCGCGGATCAAGGACGTCGCGCAGCCCGTTGCCCAGAATGTTCATGCCGAAGATCGAGATGAACAGGGCCATGCCGGGGGCTGCCACCGCCCACCAGGCGGAGAACAGATACGTGCGCGAATTGACGAGCATCGCGCCCCATTCAGGTGCCGGCGGCTGGGTGCCTAGCCCGGCGAAGGAGAGCGCAGAAGCGATCAGGGCCGAGAGCGGCGTGGCGAAGGCGAGATAGACGATGAGCGGCGACATGACATTCGGCAAGACTGTGCCGAACAGGATTTCCGCGTCACTTGCCCCAAGCGCCCTTGCGCTCGTCACATAGTCCTCACGCTTTACCGTCAGCACGGAGCTGCGCACCAGCCGCGCATAGCCGGGAATGCCTGCAATACCCACGGCTGCCATGCCGGTCCAAAGACTCGGGCCAAGGATCGCAACGACCACCAGCACGAGTAGAATGTAAGGAAACGCCAACAGGATATCGATGATCCGCATGATGATGCTGTCGGTGAGCGCCGAACCTGCGCCGGCGATAAGTCCAAGCAACGTGCCAATGGTTGCCGAGATCGATGCCGTGATCAGACAGATGAGGAGGAAATAGCGCGTTCCAAAGATGATGCGGCTCAAAAGATCGCGACCGACCTCGTCTGTCCCAAACCAGTGTTGAAAGCTTGGTGGTTTGAGGCGTTGAACGGGATTGATCTTGAATGGATCGTAAGGCGCGATCCAAGGAGCAAAGGCGGCGAGCAGCAGTAGCGCAAGCACCACCGAGCCACCGACAACGGCCGCACGGTTGCGGAGCAATTTGCCAGCCATGACCCGCCAGCGTGGTATGATCGCAACGATCGGTTCTTCGAGGACGACGGTGCTCATGATACGAGCTCCACACGCGGATCGAGCCAGGCATACATAATGTCGGCCACGAGATTGATAATGAGATAGGTGGCAGCGCTGATCAGGATGATCGCTTGGGTGAGCGCGAAATCGCGCCATTGGATAGCATTCACCGCCAGTTCGCCGATGCCGTGCCAGGAGAAGATCGTCTCAACGATGAAAGCACCGCCGAGCAGATTGCCGATCTGTAAGCCGACGACGGTCAACACGACGATCAAAGCATTGGGGAGTGCATGGCGGAAGATCAGCGCCATCTCGCTTTGCCCGCGCGCTCGTGCCGCGAGGATATAATCGCGCCGCATCACATCGATCATATTGCTGCGCGCCACCTGAGAGAGCGGAGCCGCCTCGATGATGCCGAGCGCGAAAGCCGGCAGGATGATCGCCATCCAGCCATGTGGTACGACGGGCAGGATCCTGAGCCAGACCGAGAAGACGAGGATCAGCAGCAGGCCGAAGAAGAAGGCCGGCATGGATATGCCGAACAATCCCACCGTCGTCGCCGTCACATCAAGCCACGTATTGCGGCGGGCGGCCGCGAGAATGCCCGTCGTCAATCCCAATACCAGCGCGATCACGAGCGACAGCGCTGTCAGCAGGATCGTATTGACATAGCGATAGCCGATCTCGTCGATCACCGGCTTGCGCAATCGGATGGACTCGCCGAAATCGCCCTGCATGAGGTCGCCGACATAGATGAAGAACTGCTGGTACCACGGCAGGTCGAGGTGATATTTCGCCCGAAGTGTGGCGATTGCCTGGGCCGCTTCCTTTTCCGACAACTGCCCTTGATACATCGCGGTGACCGCGTCCGTCGGGATCAGCGCCTTCATGAGGAAGGTGATCAGCAAAATACCGATCACCACCGGTACCAGGAGCAGCAGACGTCTGACAACGTACTGCGCCATTGCGGATTACCCCGTGATCTTCAGGTCGGAAGCATAGAGCCGGCCGAGGAAGTCGAGGCGATAGCCTTCGAGCTCACTGCGGACCACCGTTATCGGCCAGTCGGTCAGCAGCGGCAGGATCAAGCGGTCCTCAAGGATCGCCTTTTGCCCATCGCTGACGAACTGGAAGCGCTTTGCCGGATCGAGCGCTGTATCGGCAGAATCGAGCGCCTGATCGATGGCGGGATTGGCCGGCAGGAGCTGGCGATGGCCCGGCGAGCGGAACAGTTGCGACATGACGCTTGGGTCGGGCCAGGTCCAACGGTTGAGGTCCATGTCCCAGTCCGGTTTCAGCAGCCCCGGATAGAAGGTGCCCCAGTCGGCGGTGCCGACATCGACCTGGATGCCGACATCTGCAAGATTTGCCTGGATGACGGCAAGGGCGCGTTCCGTCGTGCTGCTGGCATAGCTGCGCACAGTGAATTTGGCCTGCATGCTGCCCTTGGCGCGGATGTCGCCAGAAACCTTCCAGCCAGCTGCATCAAGGAGTGCCTTGGCCTTTTCCGGGTCGTAGGGCGTGCCGTATTTTTGAGCGACGGTGTCATCGTAACCCGGAATACCGCGCGACAGCGGGCCGAGCGCGATTTTACCATTACCGCCGAACGCGGCGGCCAACACGGATTCTCGATCGATTGCGTAGCTCACGGCCTCGCGGAAAGCTTTGTCGTCAAAAGGCGGTTTCTTGTAGTCGAACTCCATGAACATCAGGTTCTTGGCGTTCTGGTCGTTTATGATGTTGAACTGCTTGTCGCCTTCGAGCGGGCGCACGGCATCCGCCGTCAAAAGGGCCGCCTGCAATTCGCCTGTCTGCAGCGCGGAGGTGACGACGCCCTCTTCGGCCAGCACGTTGAGCACAATGCGATCGAGATAGGCCGGTCCCTGGTTCTTGGCGTCAGGGCGGTATTGCTTGAATTCGGCGTACCGGACGAGCTCAATGCTGGTGCCAGGCGTCCAGTTACCGAATTTGAACGGACCGGTTCCAACCGGATGACGCGGGTAGGCTGAACCAGCTGCCTTGACGGCCGTTGGCGAGTTAAAGCCGAAATAGGACAAGCCGAGCAGATTGATGAACGGCGCGAATGGCTTGGAGAAGGTGAAGACAACGGTCATGTCGTCCGAGGTCTCAACCTTCTGAAGAGGACTGATCATTGCCCGCGACGGTGATGCGTTCTTCGGGTCCATGACGGTGTCGAAATGGAATTTTACGGCCGCTGCGTTGAAAGGCGTGCCGTCATGAAAGACCTTGCCGGGCTTCAGCTTGAAGGTGATGACCTTGCCGTCGGCGCTTGGCTCCCAGCTTTCAGCGAGCCAGGGCTTCGCTTGTCCTTTCTCGTCCAGGTAGACGAGCGATTCCAGGAGATAGTTTCCGAGCACCTCACTGACCACGAGCGAGATGCTCTGCACATTATAAAGGCCCTCGGGATCAATGGTTAGGCGAAAACGCGCCACTTTTTCGGCCTGGGCGAAAGCCGGTTGGGAAATGCCCATTGCCAGCGCACCCAGGGCCGAGGCCGATGCAAGCGTGAATTGACGGCGATTCAGCATGAAATTCCCCTTTTTTATGAGGGAATGTTTTCCGTGGTGCCCCTGATCATATAGAGCCTCACGCCCCTCTAATCCGAATATTTACTCGGATTTGCGAACGGCGCAAGAGGATGTTTTTTGCAGTGCAAATTTCTTGCCAAATATGCAAAGAAGCCAGGCCAGAAGGCATATAAACGGGAAATGACGGCGTGGCGGAGAAGAGAAGCCCGGTTCAGGCGCGGTCGCGCAAGATCAAGGCAACCATCATGGAAGCAGCGCATGATGTGATGCGTGACCGGGGCATCCGTGCGATCACCACCAATGCGGTTGCCGAACGGGCCGGCGTCAAGGTCGGTTCGATCTACGACTACTTCCCCAACAAGGAAGCGATCATCGCAGAGATCTACGAGGAAAAGCTGGCGCAGGTGCGAAGTTTCCTCGAAGCAGGATCGCAGCAGATCGAAAGGAAAGCCTGGCGCACGCAGCTTGCCGATCTCCTGCGCGACACATGGAGCTATCAGCTTGGCATCGGACTTGACCGGACCATCGTCGACGCCTCCTACTATTACGAGGACCTGCTGCGCATCGCTCGTGCCCATTCGCAATTGTTCGCATCCAATTACGTGCAGTTGCTCAAGCGGCTCGGTTCCCCTTGGAGCGAGAACGAGTTGTTTGATCTCGGGATCAGCATCTATACGCTGGTGAATGCGACATGGAGTTATTGGCGCCTGACGGAAACCCAGGAGGCGATCGCCATAGAGCGACAAATCACGCTTACGATCACGCTGATCGAACCAGCTTTCGAAGCACGGCCACATAACGACCGAGACACCGCGCCCGCCAATCCACCGGTGGCGAGCAACTGACCGCCCTCCGCTGGATTAGGATTATCCCTGTAGACTGTGGCTCAGCGCGACTTTGGCCCCGCCTGCGCTCTTTCCTGGATGGGGAAGGAGCTGTTGACCCGCTGTTTTGTGGCCGAGCGACGCTTGTGAAGGGAACCGAACCCTCGCCAGGTTAGATCAAATCAGCAAGGAGCTGATCGGAAAGCGAATCCGCCAGGCAACGGAAAACCGAACTCATCGAGAGAACGGATTAGCAAAAGCTCGAGCGAAGGTTGGAGGGACTGGGATTGACGCCATCAGTCAGCCCCTGTGGCCGCCGGGTAAACCATGCCGGCTCAAATACCCGTTCCCTTCGCCAGATCGTCGCGCACGTCCTTCCTCGGTTTTTCGCTGAGAGGCGGCCGGTCAGGAGCTTCAACCTTGAGGCTAGAGGACCCTCACGTGTCACAAGGGTGTGTTTTTAAAGAGATAAGCGCTTTGTTGGAATTGTCCCGAATGCAACAAAGGAGAACCGCTATGGCTGATATCGACACCAGCAAATTGTCTTGGGACGAATGGGACGAGTTACAGAATCCGCCCCCGGCCGAGACCGATTTCGACCGCGTTGTCGAATCGGCCATTTCGCGCCGCGGCTTCCTCGGCGGTATCCTTGCCGTCGGTTCGGCCGCCGCCGCCATGGGGACGCTCGGCAATCTGGTGTCCTCCACCTCGGCCCAGGCGCAGGATGCCGCTTCGCGCTTTGCATTCAAGCCGATCCCGGCCTTCACAGACAACACCGTCCACGTCCCTGAAGGCTATACCTGGAAGCCGCTCGCAAAGTGGGGCCAGCCCCTGTTTTCCAACGTTCCGGATATCGATCCTGTCGACGGCGTCAGCGTCGAAAATTCGGATAAGATCTTTGGCGAAAACACCGACGGCATGGAGCTGTTCGTGATCGGTGATCGTCAGGTGATCGCCGTCAACCATGAATATGTGAACAACGAAACCAATCTTCCGCACAATGAAAAGGGCATGCCGAAGAGCGCCGACGACGTGAAGATCCTGCAGAACCTGCAGGGCGTTACCGTCATGGAAGTCGCCGAACGCGAAAACGGCTGGGAAATCGTGCTCGACAGCCCGTTCAACCGTCGCATTACCCATCTGACGCCGATGAAGATCGCCGGGCCGGCCGCCGGCTCCGATCTCATCAAGACCGAAGCCGACCCGAACGGCACGGACTGTCTCGGGACCTTCAACAACTGTGGCGCCGGCAAGACGCCGTGGGGCACCTATCTCACCTGCGAGGAGAACTTCAACGGCTACTTCGGCTCGACCGATCCGAACTTTGCCATGCCCGACGACTTCAAGCGCTACGGCATCGCGGTCGAAACGCGATATGGCTACGAGACCTTCGATCCCCGTTTCGACGTCTCGAAGAACCCGAACGAGCCGCGCCGCGCCGGCTATGTCGTGGAAATCGATCCGTCGGATGTCTCCTCGTCGCCGGTCAAGCGCACCGCGCTCGGCCGCATCAAGCATGAGAACGCCGCCGTCGTGATCGCTCGCGATGGCCGGGTGGTCGTCTATATGGGTGACGACGAGCGTGGCGAATTCCTCTACAAATACGTCTCAAACGGCATCTACGTGCCGGGCGGCGACACATCAAAGCTGCTCGACGAAGGCACGCTCTACGTTGCCAAGTTCGTCGATGACGGTAACGGCGAGTGGCTGGCGCTGACACCGGAATCCACCGGCATGAAAATGGACGAGATCTGCGTCTTCACCCGCCAGGCGGCCTCCAAGGTCGGCGCCACGACCATGGACCGTCCGGAATGGGTCGCCATCAACCCGGTCGCAATCGAAGCCTATTGCGCGCTTACCAACAACACCAATCGTGGCGTGAAGAAAAATGCCGGCGGCGACGAAATGCCGGTCGGTGGTGCGAACCCGCGCGAGAAGAACGCATACGGCCAGATCGTGCGCTGGTATCCGGAAAACGAGGATCATGCCGGCGGCAAGTTCAAGTGGGACCTCTTCGTGATGGCCGGCAACCCGGACGTCCATAAGGATGTCTATGCCGGTTCGTCCAACATCAACTCCGGCAACATGTTCAATTCCCCGGACGGCATGATGTTCGACTCGACTGGCCTCTTGTGGATCCAGACGGATGGTGAAGACAGCAATGAAGGCGACTTCCTCGGCCAGGGCAACAACCAGATGCTCGCCGGAGATCCGGCGACCGGCCGCATCGAACGTTTCCTGACCGGCCCGAAGGGCGGAGAAGTCACCGGCATGACCTGGTCGGCGGACAAGCGAACGGTGTTCGTCGGCATCCAGCACCCCGACGCGCCCTTCCCCGACGGCGAAGGCAAATTACCGCGCTCGACTGTCGTTGCGATCAAGCGCGCCGACAATGCGCTTGTCGGATAGCCGTTAATTGTCTCGACAACGGCTGGGGGCGCCGGTTCCAGCGCCCCCATGCTATTTCCGATGTCTGTCAGATGGCAGCTCTTGTGAGCGCTTTACAGCGGGATCGAAGTCCGGCGGTCAATCCTCACTGCCATGCCTCCTCGTTGCCACCCCGCTTTGCAGGAGGCAAGCCTGCAATGAGCGTGCGCCGGCCGCAGTCGGGTAGCACCCCTGCTCCTCTTCGAAGCGTTCTGGGCGCGTCCTCGAGGCGTAAGGCGGCTCCGAGCCGCACCCCTTGAAGGTCGATCTCGATGCCTCAACTGGTCCAGGGAATATCTTGGCAATGGAATCGCGGCGCCTTGCAGTACTGGGACAATCCTGATCAGGGATGTTGAAGATCGGCGTAGATGGCCTCAATGCGCGTGGCCTCCCCGTCCGTCAGGGGGCCGAATTCTCGTTCCCGCGCCCGCTTCGACAATTTGCCGTCATTGTGGCGCAGAAAGCGGAACAGGAGGTCGAGCAGCCTGTCCGGCATGTCGATCATCCGCGAGACCTCGGCCTTAAAGCTATCATAAGCTCTAAGGAAGGCGGTCTCTGCAGGCAGATCGACGTCGATTGTCTGCGCCACGCATTCAAACAGGAACTCCGCGTGGGGCGTCGCATCGAAATAGCGATAGAAATCGGCCGTCTCGTTCAGCACCTCGACATCGCCGCGATCGGTCGGTCGCCAACGGATTTGGGGCAACAGACGGCGCGAATAGGTCTCCAGCACGCGCCGGTATTCGTCAATGCGATCGAGGATGACGGCCGAGACGCGGCGTGTAAAGCTTCCACCCGTCAGCCTGATAAATCTTGTGGCGTGGGCCGATGGCGGCAAGGCTGATCGGCAGGGGTTCGAAAGCGTCGATCAGGGCGGCGTAGCCGACAGGGAGCGCTCGCTCGGGCAACCAGCGCCCGTGAAAAACGCTCACCGCGTCTGAAAATGGATTCTTTTGCTCATGCGCCATGAACTTCGATACTGGCCCGTGAAATCCTATTCTTGGGTAAGAATGTCATGAAAAGCAATTCCGGACAATGAAATTCGATGGAATCCAACCGGACTGCATGAAATTCAACTCCGTAGAGCCGGGTTACACCACCGCTGCGGTCGATCGGCTGGCCAACCTCCCCGATCTTACATCACCCCCCTTCCCGTTGCTGCGGATCGATGGCGCCAAGCTGGTTTGAACCGGCGTGAAACAGCTCAAAAACTTAAAACGGCCTGTTTTTCCATGAGCGCAGTTCCCCACGCCCCCATCGCAGCAAGATCGCTCTTTGGGCCATCATCTGCATGGCGTCGTGCCCCTCAGGTCAGCCCTTTCCGGATGAACGCGCGGCAATCCACATGACGGCGCAAACCCGCGTGTCGCTGGTCCCAGCCGGCTTCCGCCGTCACTTCGATCAGTTTGATCGCCGACGGTTCGCGTGCGAACAGGCAATCCTGCTGATACTGATCACGACCGACGGCGGCCTCGCCTGATACCCTGATCCGCGCAGCTTTACTCATTGATGGTCAGCATCCCTCTTGCAAGGGACCGTTCTGGTTCGTTCGGGGGATGGTCATCGGCCAGGTGATAGCCGGAAGGCTGGCAAGACCTGGCTTTGCGAACAGGAAGACCTGCATCAAGGTGACGCCGAAGGAACGACAGGCGTCCACCACGCCTTCACCAGCGCGTGACGGCTTGGATCAATGTCGATGGTTCGCACGAGCGCCAGATCGAGCTTTATGATTTCGGGCCTCAGCGCGAGCAGGCTGCTCATGATTGGTCATGATCAACCTCGCGCCCGCAACGCGCGGGGGCAGGACGGATGGCAGTTTGCCGCGCCAAATCCACTTGCCGGTAGCCTCGACCACGCAAATGCTGTTCCCTTCAAACGGGACGTCTGTTCCTGCATAATACTCCAGGACTGTTCCTCTCATGATGCGGGAGCCCGATCGCTCGGACCTCGTTTCAAACATCATCGTTCTGGGGGCAACCATCCAGCTGGCTACCTATGAGATACCGGCCCATTATGGCATCTAGTAATACCCATCCGTTGTCTGGGAATGAGCCGCTCCCTCGCCGGCCGACGAAGCAAGAACCGGATTTCGATTGCGAGCATACTGTCGCGGTGCACAACCCATCTTCCGCTTGAACGCCGTGCTGAATGCGGCATCGGACTCGTAACCCAGCGACAGGGCAATGATTGAGATCGGATCATTCGAATTTGCCAGCCTGTCTGCCGCCAGCAGCATCCGCCAGCGGGTCAGATAGTCCATGGGCGTTTCGCCGACGGTTGCCTTGAATTTCATGGCGAAGGCGGACCGGGACATGCAGGCGCGCTCGGCAAGTTCCTGCAGCGTCCAGCGACGGGCAGGATCGGCGTGCATGGCGGTGATCGCTGCGGACATCTGCTTGTCCGCGAGGGCAAAGAACCAGCCGACACGGCCTTCCACCTCGTCTGCCAGATGGAGCCGAAGGGCCTGAACCAGCATCATATGGGCAAGGTGTTGAGCGATAAGGAAACTCCCAGGCTGTGGCTCGCGCAGTTCCTGCATCATCCGCTCCACGGACCAACGCAGAGCCGCCTGATCCGACTCTTTGTGGATGTGCACGATCGGAGGCAAGGTCCGCAGCAATGTGCCGGCATGTTGCCCACTGACGGCAAAGCGGCTGCCGACAAGAAAGAAATCCCCGCCGCCATTCACCGTGACGACACCGCCGGCCCGGGCCGGCGGAAAGACCGTGCCAGCTTCGACGGGGCGAAGACACAGATCGCTCGCAAGACGGAATGGACGGCCGCTCGGCAGCACGAAGCAGTCTCCGCTTTCCAATCGCACCGCATGGGGAACATCTTCCACGGCCAGCCAGCATCCGCCGGAGACGACGGCATAACATTTGATCCGCTCATTCTGATCGCCGAACTGGATCGACCAGTCGCCGCCCGCATCGAAGCCGGAGGACACGTAGCTGCGCGGTTTCAGGAGCGAGAGCACGTCTGACAGAGGGTCCATGAGGCAATCCTGGACGATCGCAAAGATATTGTGGATGGAGACGAATAGCTCGTATCAGCGCGCTTGTCTATCGTGCCTCTAGCCATGGAGGCGATGCAATGATCTCTACCATACTCCGCAAAATATCCGGTCTTTGGGACAACCAGGGCAAAGGGCAAAGACGCGCGCTGATGGCGGCCCTTCTGCCATCGTCGGGCTTGTTCTGTCCTTTTCCGGCCGCCGCCCAGGATGCCGATGGAGCACGCCTGTTTCAGCAGCGCTGCGCGACCTGCCACAGCGTGGAAGCGGGTCAGAACAAGTTGGGTCCGCACCTGTCAGGCGTCATCGGGCGGACTGCCGGCAACATCGAAGGCGCCACCTACTCCGACGCGATGCGGTCTTCCGGCATCACTTGGGACGACCAATCCCTCGACACCTTTCTCACGGCGCCAGGCCGCATGGTTCGTGGCACACGGATGACTGTCGCGATCCCCAATGCAACCCAGCGAGCGGCGATCATTCAGTATCTGGAAGGCCAATCGGCCGATTAAAGTTCATTGGAGCACTCATGACAGCCTTCACCATCAACGGGCGCGCGGTCGATGTCACAGCCGAGCCTGATACACCGCTTCTTTGGGTAATCCGGGAACATCTAAAGCTCACCGGCACGAAGTTCGGTTGCGGGATTGCACAATGCGGGGCCTGCACCGTCCACGTCGATGGCGAGCCGACACGTTCCTGTCAGACTTTCCTTGAGGATGTCGCCGGCAAGGCGGTCACGACGATCGAAGGCCTCTCGCCGGATGCCAGCCATCCGCTTCAGAAGGCCTGGATCGCCGAGCAGGTGCCGCAATGCGGCTATTGCCAGTCCGGACAGATCATGCAGGCGGCGGCGCTTCTTGAGACAGAGCCGAACCCCACGCGTGAGCAGATCATCGAATATATGGATGGCAACATCTGCCGCTGCGGGACCTATGTGCGGATCATCAGCGCCATTCAGCGCGCTGCACGGGAGGGCTGACACATGACCAAATCATTCAAGCTTCACAGCCGCGCGATCTCGCGGCGCAGTTTCCTGATCACGGCGGGCGGCTTCGGTGTCACGGTTGCATTCGGCGGTCTGCCCGGGAATGCATCGGGTGCCGCCGTGGCGCCAGCCGTTGAGGGCGACTACCGCCCGAACGCCTGGGTGACCATCGCGGCCGATGGCATAGTCAGTATCATGTCGCCAGCCTCCGAGATGGGCCAGGGCATCATGACAACGCTGCCGCTTCTCATCGCGGAAGAAATGGATGCCGATTGGGACAGGGTCCGCATTGTCCAGGCTCCGTCCAACGCGGAAACCTACGGCAATCCGGGCTTCTATGGTATCCAGCTCACGGGCGGCAGCGAATCCACGCGCGGCTATTACGACCTACTACGGCTGATCGGCGCGCAGACCCGAAAGGTCATCCTGGCAAGTGCAGCCGGGATGCTAAACGTGCCGGCGATCGAGCTCAAGACGGAACCAGGCCGCGTAGTACATGCACGATCCGGCCGGTCGCTCGGCTATGGCGAGATCGCGGCGGGCGGTCCACTTCCCGATCCGTTGCCGCAGGCGACCGAGGCCGACCTGAAACCCTCCGATCAATGGCGCTATATCGGCAGGCGTGACATCCCCCGCGTCGACGTGCCGGCGAAGGTCGACGGCACCGCGATCTATGGCATCGATGTGCAGCTTCCCGGCATGCTGTATGGCGCGGTGCTGCGGGCACCCGTCCAGGGTGAACGACCGGAGGCCATTGACGACGCCGCGGCCAGGACTGTGCCGGGCGTGACGCATATTGTACCGCTTTCCTACGGGGTCGGAATCATCGGCGATACGGTCGAGGCGACGCTGCGGGCAAAGGACCTTCTCAATGTGACGTGGAGCACGTCGTCGCGGGTTCGCAACTACACGAGCACCCGCCTGCTGGAACACTATCGCAGCGTGGCGGGCGACCTTTCGCAAACGGGCGTGGAGGCCTTCTCGGAAGGTGACGCAGATGCCCTGATCGCGAATGCGGCGACTGTCATCGAAGTCGACTACATGAGCGATCTCGTCTGCCATGCCACCATGGAGCCGATGAATGCCACGGCGCTGCTGACCGGGGACACCGTGGAGATCTGGGCGCCGACGCAGGGGCCGACGGGCACACAGGGCTTTGCCGCAGAGGTCATCGGCACCACACCTGACAAGGTCAAGGTCAATGTGACCCTGCTCGGTGGCGGCTTCGGCCGCAAGGCCGAGGCGGACTTCATTGTCGATGCCGTGTCGCTGGCCAAGGAGGTGGAGGGACGCCCGGTCAAGGTCATCTGGAGCCGCGAGGACGATATCCGGCATGATAAATTCCGGCCACTCGAAGCGCAGCACATTCAGGTCGGGCTGGACGCCGATGGCAACATCGCCGGCTGGCGGCATCGTATTGTGGCCGATTCCATCTTCGCTCGAACCAACGCCGAATTGTTCGCAAACGCGGGCGGTCACGACGACGTCGTGACCGAGGGGGCGCATTTCAACTACGCCGTTCCCGCTCATCGGATCGAGTACATTCGACAAGATAACGGCTTGGACATCGGCTTCTGGTTCGCGGTCGGGGTTGGCTACACCCGGTTCGGTATCGAATGCGTTATCGACGAAATCGCGGCCGCCAGGGGAACCGATCCCCTGCAACTCAGGCTGGAGCTGCTGCGGGACCAGCCACGGGCGCGCAACGTTATAGAGACCGTCGCCCGGATGGCCGAATGGGATCGGGAGCGCGATGGCCGAGCACTCGGCCTCGCCTATTCCGATGCCTTCGGCTCTCATTGTGCGCAGATTGCGGAAGTATCACTCAATCGTGAAACCGGGGTGATAAGGGTACATAAGGTTTGGTGCGCTGTGGACCCGGGGGTCGCGATCCAGCCGCGCCACATTGAGGGCATGTTGATCGTCGGGATCACGAACGGAACTGGCCATGCACTGTTCGAGCAGGTCAACATCGTCGATGGCGAGGTGCAGGAAGGAAACTTCGACACCTATAGAGTGATCCGTATGTCCGAGGCGCCCGAAATCGAGGTGTCGGTGGTTCCAACAAGTGGGAGCCCGGTCGGAGGCATGGGCCAGGTAGGCCTGCCGCCGGTGGGGCCGGCAATCGCCAACGCAGTCGCGCGGCTCACGGGCGGTGCGAGGCTCCGGCACTACCCGTTCCTGCCCGACCGGGTCCTAGCGGCCCTGAACGCATAGCTCCGCAGATGCTTGCTTGCACTGGATGATGTCGGAGCACCGCAAGAAGTGCCGATGAAGGGTATCGACGCCCACACCGGCCTCTTTCGCGATTGCACGCATCGGCCCATCCAATCGCGACTGCGTTTGCGCTTTTGATAAGCAGGCCGTCGCCTTCCTGAATATCTGTCCGTGCGGACAAACCGCAACGGTTCGCGATGGCCTACGCTCAGCAGCTGTCTGGAGGTCCGGTGCAAAGTTCAGCGGGCTCTTCGGCACAATGGCAATGCTACCCCGTGCGGCGTGCGTGAGTAAGTCGAGCTGACTACGTAAGCCCACCTGCCCGCACCTCCGGTCTACGTTCGGCAGCCGGGTTGCGGCGCACCCGCAAAGTGTCCTGCTTTGGCGGCACCTTGAAAAGGCGACCATATTCGCGGGTGAACTGGGAAACGCTCTCATATCCCACCTCGAACGCCGCGTTGCTTGCCGAAAAGCCTTCATCGCGCATGAGGCGCCGTGCTTCGATGAGACGCAGTCGCTTCTGGTACTGCCCGGGCGTCAGCGAGGTCATCATCTTGAAGTGTTTGTGAAACGCGGTCAGGCTCATAGCCGCTGCGGCTGCCAGGCGCTCGACAACAATACGTGCTCGATATTCCGACCTGAGGATCGCGATAGCTTCAGCCAGGCGACCGGCATAGCTATCGGGGTCTGCAAGTGTGCGCAGTGCGGGACCATGCGGACCCGACAGAAGCCAGTAATGCAGTTCCCGCATGATGCCGGGCCGCACGATCGGCGTCGCATCCGGATGGTCCAGAAGATGCATCAGTCTCAACCCACAATCCAGCATCGCTGCTTCGGTATCGCCCGTGAACAACTTCTGCGTTCCTGATGAACGTTTCGAAACATCCGTGCCGATCTGGGCCGCAACCTCGCGCAGGAGCGCAATCTCCAGTTCCACGGCAATCGCAAGATAGGGCGCTTCAGGGGTCGCCTCGATGATCCGCCCAACCACGGGCATGTCGGCAGCCACGATGACCGACTGTCCACGAGAGACTATCCGTTCCTCAGTCCCCACCAGCATGCGCTTTGCGCCTTGCAGCACGAAGCAGACGAGTGGCCGATAGACGGAGTGCAAGTCGCCAGTAGACTCTTCAACGCACATCATGCGCAGCCCTGGCACCGGGGTTATGGCCAAGCCTTCCCGGTTCGCGTGATGTCGCGCATACGTGTGAACAGCCTGCTTGAGTGCATCCATATCGCTTGCTCCCGTTTTTACGCTGAACATAGCACGTCAGCGCAAGCATTTCAGCGACCTTGCAGGATTAGGCAAGTTTTGCGCAGGCCACGGCAAGTTTCACAGCCCGCCTAGATGTAAAAAAAATCTCCCAACAAGGGGGGCGCCCTCCCATCGGATCGTCCGCCGCCGTGCGGTCAGGCAGGAAAAGCGTGGGCCTCGTCCTCGATTGAGCCACGAACATCGCTACCGGTCGACGCAGCGTCGACACAATCACGAAAAGGAGATGAAAATGACAGACAGTCAGAACGAACCGGTCATCCCTGCAGTGTCGCGGCGCAGGATGCTGGCCGGAGCCGGTGTTCTTGCCACAACGGCCACCATGGCAGGCAAAGCTCGGGCACAGTCCCCGGCCACCACTGCCGGCGCGGCGTCGGGGACTGCCGGCAATCCAGGAGTTGCACTGGTAACGGGCTCGTCAAGAGGTATCGGTGCAGCAACCGCACGACAGCTTGGCCGTGACGGCTATCGAGTGGTCGTCAACTGCGTCGTGAACACTGATCTCGCAGCCCGGGTGGCCGCAGATATCGAGGCAGACGCAAGCCAAGCCATCTGGCGACAGGCGGACGTGCGGGATTCGGCAGCAGTACGAGCGCTGTTCGATGCGGCAGAAGAGGCATTCGGCGGCGTCGACGTCGTCGTTGCCAATGCCGGCGTGATGCATCTTGCGCCTTTTGCCGAGATGACCGACGAGGACGTCAATCACATGATCGACGTCAACATACGCGGAAGCTTCCACACGTTGCGTGAAGCAGCTCGGCGTGTTCGCGACGGCGGCCGGATATTTGCTCTTTCCTCCACCATCGCCAAGTTCCGTACAGAAACCTACGGACCCTACGCTGCCTCGAAAATGGCCCAGGAGCTTTATGCTGCCGTTTTGGCGAAGGAACTGGCCGGCCGGAACATATCCGTCAATGCGATCGCGCCTGGTGTCGTCAATACGACCTTGTTCACCGACGGAAAGACGGAGCAGCAGATTGCAGGTTTCGTACAGCGCACGCCGCATGGGCGGCTGGGAGAACCGGAAGACATCGCCCAAGTCATTTCGCTTCTGTGCAGCGGCAACGCCCGCTGGGTGAACGGCCAGGCCATCTACGCGAACGGAGGCATCGCCTAGTCGGCCCAGTGATTCCCACCCTGAGTCGATTACAGCTGGCTTCCGTCACCAATGGCACAGGTGGCGGAAGCGTGTCCCGGCGAAGAAATTATGGTCAGACCGAGATCGCGTCCAACCTCGACATGCCCCGGGGTCTCGCCTTCTTTCCTGAAGGGGCGGCGCTCGCCACCGAAAGATCTAGCGGGCTGATCAAGCGGGTTGCAGAGGTCGTGGCGAACCTACAACTGTCGAACGCATAGACGATGTCGCTATCAGCGCCGAAGGCGGGCTACTGAGAAGCGGTTGCCTCACTCACGCGATCTCAGAAACAATTGACGAGGTCGCTTGGCGAGCCTGGCCGAAATCATGTCCTGCAAGCCCCACCGACACCGTTCGGAAAGCCTTTCGAAACTCCCAGCGGCTCTCCCAGGCAAAAGCACGCGGCAAGCCGGGCTGTGAATCTGGCGGGAACTACCAACGCGTCTGCGTCGCGCACGCGACGTGGTTCGGGAACCGACTGTGAAGCGCCATAGAGCCGTCGGTCGCCTGCTTTCCCGACGATGAATGGGATAAGAGAAATTGGCCGCTCCTGCGGCTATGGCTTCTGCTCCTTCATCGCCACGACCGGCGGAATACGAACCGCAGCCCCGGTCAACATACCGTTTATTTCCTGGGCACGCCGGAGATGATCGAGCACGGTGGGCAACATCGAGGCCGCCAGCCGCTGCATTTCCCCGTCCTCGCCCAATGAGATCTCCCATGCCAGCAATTGCGCCGTCTTTTGATGATCAACGATCTGCGCCTTGATATAGGCCACGTCGAAGGCGTTATCGTTCAGTTTATCCAGGTGGTCGCGCACGACCTGGTGATCCGGATCAAGCCCTGTCTGAAGCGGGATCTTAGCGGCATCGGCGAGGTCCTTCAATTTGCTATTGGCATCCTTATGATCGCGGACCATCATCTCGGCAAACTGCTTGACGGCATCGGCCTTGGCCTTACCGCTGGCCAAATTGCCCAACTCCACCTCTGCAAGTCCGCCTGCGGTGATAAGTTGCGCAAACAGCCGGTCCTGATTGTTGGTCTGATGCGGCGCCGGCACACCGGGCTTTGACATCTTCGTGTCGACGCCCATTCCGGCTGGATTTCCAATCTGGGCAACGGCGCTGCCGCTCAGCAAGATCAACCCTGCGAACAAAATGATACGGTGGCGATACATGGCGCTCTCCTCCTTTATCCCTCACAGCGTGAGCAGATATGCGACCAGATCCTTCTTTTCCTGCTCGGTCAGCTTGACTCCCAGGACCAGATTGAAAAACTCGACCGTGTCGGCAAGCGTCATGAGGCGTCCGTCATGCATATAGGGTGGTGAATCCTTGATGCCCCGCAGCGTGAAGGTTTTGATGGGACCGTCGGGTAGCGTGACGAAATCGTTGAAAACCTGACCGATCTTGTAGAAGCGTTCGAGCTTCAGGTCGTGCATGTTGTTGTCCATGAACTCCGTCTGCGGCACGTGACAGTCGGCACAGCGCCCCTTGCCTATGAATATCTGCTCCCCGGACAACTCTTGCGCAGTGGCAAGAGCCGGATCCAGTCGGCCGAACGGATCGAGCTTCGGTGCGGGCGGGAAATCGATGATGTTCTGCATCTGCGCCATCATCGCGACCTGGTTCGGCCGATCGGGCAGATTGACGCCCTTGCGCGTCGCACTGACATGGTCGCCGTTGAAATAGGCGGTTCTCTGCTCGAATTCGGTAAAATCTTCGACCGACCGCAGCGATCGCTTGGATCCGTGGATCTGTTGGTTGAACAATCCCCGCAAACTTGTCGTATCGAGCCGGAAACGATCCGCTTGGGGGCGGACATCCGGCGTCAGGTGGAAAGCTGCGTTGGTATGGAAATTGGAATGGCAATCGAGACAGGAAACACCAGTGCTCTGGTCTGCGACCTTGCGATCTTCGGTCTGATTGAACTCCTCCTGCGGAAAAGGGGTCAAAAGCAACCGCAATCCTTCCATCTGCACCGGCGTGATGATGCCGTTCATGATCTCGTAGAAGTTCTTGATCGTCAGCAATTGTCCTCGCGACACGTCACCGAGCTCGGGATGCGTTGTCAAAAAAATGGGCGGAGGAAACTCCGGCGTCAGATTGTCGGGAAGATCGAAGTCGACGTCGAACCGGCGAAGATCCCGCATTTCCTGCACGTGGATTTCATCGATCTGACGGTTGGGAAAGACTTGTCCGCCCGTCGCCTGTTTCACATGCGGCAGGGGCAAAAACCCTTCCGGTAACAGGTTTTTGTCCCTGATCTCGGCCGGTGTCATCTCCGCTAATTGATCCCAGCTTGTATCCGCCGGAAGCTTGACGCGAATCCCATCCTGCACGGGCTTCATCCCGCCAGACATCATGACCTCCGGCATCGGCCGGTCCGATAGATCGTAACGGCGATCGAGAAGATCGCGTTGCCGCCGCATTACGTCCGGCTTCTGCGCCTCGTCAATTCTGCGGACTTCCGAGAATGGCATGGTTGGCAATGGCCGGTATGTAGCATCGGGCGGCAGTGGATCGGAAACGGCTGCGACCGCCAGGACGCTTATCCCGGTAAACGATGCCCCGAAGAATGCGCCAGATCTTCGAAATTTCCACATATCCCTCTCCTCCATTGCCGATCGAGCAGGCTGTCCGAACTGCGGAGAGGGGGAAGAGTTCCTGGACAGCAATGATTTTAGGTTTCAGGACCGCTATCTTTAAGCAGAGGCAAAACCTACCGACTGGTGGTGATCGCCAATTTTGCAGCTCGCAAGGTTCCGCTGACGCTTCCACGCGAACTCGCAAATCCGGGAACATGCCTGATCTGGAACTATGAACCGGTCGACACGCTTGGAGAAAATGTCGACCTTAAGCCCTATGAAGCATTCGCCATTTTATGCGAGATGAGGGAATAGGAAGTCACTTGCAAAGCAGCTTTGACGATGGTCTGCGAGAGAAGCAGTATCACCGCGAAGATTCTTTCTCGTCGCCGTTTAGCCATCACACGGTCCCATCTCCCTGCCAATTGAAAATGAGGCTGTATGATTGAAAAATCTGACAATGAGGCGATGAAGGGCGATCGGCCGACACTCCTGTTCAAGACGAACACGCGTGGGATGCCCTTAAAATCGGCTCTTGAATTCTGGCAGCAATCCGCCGGCTCGCTTTATGACGTCACCATCTCCCAACCGGAAGCATTTCACACCACCCACTGCACATTCCGCTTTGGAGAATTGCTGCTGACCCATTGCATCAGCGTCGCCCAAAAGCTGAACCGTTCCAGCTATCGCGTTGCCGCGGATGGCTACGACCATTTCGAGATACAGTTTTTTCTCAAGGGTCATTGGAGCCGCCAAGACGGACGGCAGGAAGCACACGCCGCACCGGGAGACCTGATCATTCACGATACCGCGCAAGCCCACGCGGGATCTGCGAGCGATTTTTCCAATCTGACCCTCTTCGTTCCCCGGTCACTGCTCGCACCATTGTTGATGAGCCCCGACGAGCACAATATGAGGGTTCTGGCGGCTCATGAGCCAATTGTGGGACTTCTTCGCAATCACCTCGACGCTCTTTGGCAGGTCCTTCCGCTACTCGATGAAAAGCAAGCAGCAGCGCTAGCCCTGCCGACCGCCGAACTTGTTGCCGCCACCCTCAACGGCGGTGCGAGAGAGGATACGTCGCAAGGCGTAGCCGCAGCGCAGCTTGGCGAAATTCGACGCTATATCGATGCAAACGCACTTGATACGGATCTTTCGCCGGTCCGCATTGCCGCAGCTTTTGGCATTTCGTTACGCAAGCTCACCTACCTCTTTTCCGGCGATGGCGGCGTCGCCTCCTACCTTCAGAGGCGACGATTGACCCTGGCGCGTTCGGCTCTTCGCGATCCGGCTCAAGCTCACAAGTCGATAGCTGCGATCGGCCTCGAACACGGCTTCGTCTACGCCCATAACTTCACACGCGCCTTTCAGCGTCTTCATGGGCTCACGCCACGCGAGATCCGGGCTGTCGCACAGAGGAACTGGATATCCGGCACAAACGAATCACAAAGCTGGTTTGCCCGCGCCGCCCTATGGGGAGGAAACGGATCCTGTGTCCTTGATGGGTGACGCCGCCTTGCGCGCTTTGAGTATGTTATCGGCTCTCGTTTGCGCGCTGGGATAGATTTACCCCACTGCGCTTTCAGCTTCTTATATTCGTTTCAGAATTTTGATTTTTTAGCCTCGCTCCGCCTAGTACTCGGCGCGTCCTCGCCTGCCCCCACGCAGAACGACGGCGTGCCAGCGCGATGGTTTTCAATGATTGGCGGGCCGGGGGAAAATCGAAATGTGGCCGAAAGACTTACCCGAGGCATTGCCAGAGCGCCTTTCGTTGACCGGACGCCAGGTCGCGTCTTTCCAAACAGACCTGTCGGGCTCAATCCTCCCGGTGGCCTTAGCCGATAATCGCACAACCTGCGCATGGCTTGTTGCCCGCCCCACGATGACGCGTAGCCGTCGTCCCGCAAATTCGTCGTCCGGCATCAGGCGACGATCAGATCCACAACCTCTTCCAGCCAACCAGCTTCCCGGCAATCGGAGTACGACACCCATGAGAATATTTGTTCTTTCCACTTTCCTTGCGCTCGGTGCGTCAACGGTACAGGCTGCTGATGTCGTTGCCGAACATCCCGCACCCTCCGTCGCTTTTGAGGCGCCGGCTTACACCTGGTCGGGCGCCTATCTTGGTATCCAGGGCGGCGGCGGCTGGGCCAATGGGAAATTCTCCGGCCTCGGCATTTCCAGCTCCGAAGACGCCAATGGCGGTCTGTTTGGAGCCTTTGCAGGCTACAATCACCAGTTCGACAATAATCTTGTGGTCGGCATCGAGGGCGACGTCGAATACAACTGGAACGAACAAGAGATTTTCGGGGCGGATTTCGGCACCGATTGGGCAGGTTCGGTGCGTGGCCGCGTGGGATATGCGTTCGATCGCGCTCTCATTTACGCCACAGCGGGATGGGCCGCCACCCAAGGTTACGTCGACGTGCCGGGATTGGGCAAGGACGAAGAAACCTTCAACGGCTACACGGTCGGTGCGGGTCTGGATTACGCCTTCACCGGCAACATCTTCGGCCGCATCGAATATCGTTACAACGACTTTGGAAAAAAGGAACTGCAAGGGGTCAGCGTCGATGTTGACCAGCATGCGATAAAGGTCGGCCTTGGCATCAAGTTTTGATGATCAAGCAAGCTTCGAGAAGAAGGACCGTGTCTGGGCGCACCTGGACGCTTCTGGCTTCCACGGCGCTCGTGAATTGTCTTGCCGGGTTGGTGGCCAACGCTCCCGCATCGGCTCAGAGCGTGACGATGTCCGGAGAGGTCAATCCCTCTCCCGCGACGTCACCCGTTTGGAACGTCGGTGGCGAGCTGCATGTCGGTGACGTCGGCGTCGGCTCCTTGGTTCTGGAAGGTGGCGGCGTTGTCAACAACACCTCGGCCTCTGTCGGCAATCAGGCAGGGTCCAGTGGCATGGCAACCGTCATCGGTCACGGATCGACCTGGACGAATAACGGGTATGTTTCCATCGGTTATTTCGGCTCCGGCACCTTGAACATCGAAGGCGGCGGTACGGTCAACACCACATACGGTTATATCGGCGCCAATTCGGGCTCCACTGGTACCACGATCGTGACCGGCAACGGCTCGACCTGGCACAATACCGGGTCGCTGACCATCGGCCAGTCTGGAAATGGTACGTTGTCGATCGAGGACGGCGGTGTTGTCGACAACACGATTGGTTATGTCGGCTTCAGCCCGCACTCTATAGGCAGGGTGACAGTGGTTGGAGCCGGATCAACCTGGTCGAACAGTCAAGACCTTTATGTCGGCCATTTCGGATATGGCACGCTGGATATCAAGGCCGGCGGCACCGTCAACAACAAATACGGATATATCGGCGCCAAATCCGGCTCCAGTGGCATAGCGACCGTCACTGGCACAGGCTCCACCTGGACCATGGTCGATGATCTCGCTGTCGGCGATGGCGGCGCCGGCACGCTATCTGTTGAGGCCGCAGGCCAAGTTCGCAGCGGCTTCGGTTATGTCGGCACCGGGTCCGGAGCGGAAGGCCGCGTCACCGTCACCGGCACCGGTTCGCAATGGACCGCCGCCCACAGTCTTTTTGTCGGCGATGCCGGTGGCAGCGGCTGGCTTTTGATCGCAAATGGCGGCTCAGTCGCCAATGGCTACGCGGTGATCGGCAGCGGCACAGGCACTGGAACCGATGGCACCGTCATCGTGATTGGAGCGCATTCCAAATGGGACAATCTGGGCGACCTCAATATTGGCAATTCCGGTACAGGTCGGCTCTCCGTTGAAGACGGCGGTTCGGTCGTTACCGGCTGGGGCAGTTTTGTCGGCTACGGGGTAGGAGCGGTCGGCACTGCTGTCGTTTCAGGGGCCGGTTCTTCATGGTCGAGTGCACTCAATCTTAGTGTCGGTGTATTCGGCAACGGCGAACTTGCCGTAACGAATGGCGGGAGGATCTCCAGCTACGGCGGGTTTATCGGCGACTTCGCTGGTTCAAGTGGCGCAATCACAATCAGTGGCATCGGCTCATCCTGGAACGATGCTGCCGATGTCACGATTGGCAATAACGGTGCGGGCACTTTATCTGTCGAGGACGGAGGGCAAGTTTTAAACGCCCTCGGCTTTATCGGGAAAGAAACCGGGGCGACGGGAACAGCCACGGTTACCGGCATTGGCTCGACCTGGACCAATAGCGCTGACCTCACTATCGGAGGTTCGGGCACAGGCAGCCTGACGATCGCAAATGGTGGCGCGGTCATCAACAAAGACGCTTTTATCGCTCGTCACTCCGGTGGCGCGGGCGAGGTCGTGGTTCAGGGAAAGGAAACTACCTGGACCGGCGAACGCATTTTCGTGGGACTGGTCGGCACCGGCAAACTGACGATAGCGCAAGGTGGCACGGTTTCCAGCGCGCTCGGGATTTTGGGCTGGAACAGTGGAAGCAACGGGTCTGCTACGGTGACGGGTGCTGGCTCGACGTGGATCAACCGCACGGATCTCGCCATCGGCGATCTGGGCTATGGAGCGCTGACGATTGAGCAGGACGGCAAGGTCTCCGCAGGGGGCGCAATCACACTTGGCGCTCAGGCAGGCTCGACCGGCACCTTGAACATTGGTGCAGCAGCGGGCAATGCCGCGGCCGCGGCTGGCACGCTAGACGTTGCATCACTTGCCTTCGGAGCAGGAACCGGCACGCTGGTATTCAATCATAGCGGCCTCGCCGATGGTTCGTCGGTAAAGTTCGCTGCGGATATTGTTGGACACGGAACGATCCTGCATGAGAGCGGCGACACCATCTTGGGTGGCAATGGGTCCCATTTTACGGGAGTGACAGAAATCACGGGGGGCCGTTTGACGGTCGCCGATCGGTTCGGGGGTTCAGCCTCGGTTCGTGGCGGGCAACTGCTGGTGAACGGCAGTTTCGGCGGCGATGTGACAGCATCTGACATGGGAACGGTTACAGGAACCGGCACGATTGACGGTGATCTTTCGCTCTCTAACGGCGGCATTCTTTTGGGTGCACAGGGTACGACGCTGTCGATCGGCGGCGATCTCGATTTGGATGACGGTTCGATCATTGACGTCGCCCTCGGTGGCGCTCTAACCTCGGCATTGTTCGACATTGGCGGCAACTTGACGCTCGACGGCACGCTTACGGTCGCCGATCAGGGCGGGTTCGGGGCCGGTGTCTACCGGCTTTTCGACTATGCTGGAAGCTTGACCGACCATGGCCTTGGGATCGGCCCGACACCGGCAGGGATCGTGGCTGACGATCTGAGGATCCAGACGGCGGTTAGCGGTCAGGTCAACCTGATCTCGACCGCGGGGGCAGAGCTTGGCTTCTGGGATGGTGCCAATGCTGCATTGCACGATAACGGTGCGGTAGATGGCGGTTCCGGCGTCTGGTCGGCCGAAGGGCGCAACTGGACCTCCGGCGATGGTGCGTTCAACGGATCGTTCAAACCCAATCCGACCTTCGCGATCTTTCAGGGACCTTCCGGAGCGGTGACTGTCGACAATTCAGCAGGAGCAGTCGGCGTCACGGGAATGCAGTTTGCAAGCGACGGATATGGCATCGCAGGCGATACGGTCACGCTTTTGGGCATAAATGGCGAAAGCATCATCAGGGTTGGCGACGGTGGTGCAACGGACAGTGGAATGGCCGCAGGAATATCCGCGTCCCTTGGCGGAGTGTCGCGCCTGGTAAAGACCGGCGCCGGGTCCCTGGTCCTCAGCGGCAAGAACACCTACACGGGCGGCACCCGGATTGCCTCCGGGACCTTATGGCTGTCATCGGATGCCAATCTGGGCGCCGCGTCGGGTGGATTGATCTTTGATGGAGGAACGCTGGCGACCACGACAGGCTTTAACTCCAATCGTACGATCACCCTCGACGACATCGGCCGTTTCGACGTTTTCGGCGATCGCGAGCTTGCCTTGTCCGGCGCAATATCGGGGGCGGGAGGGATTGAGAAGTCTGGTACCGGCACATTGAAGTTGGCGGGAAATAACTTTTATGAGGGCAATACGCTGGTGCGCGCTGGAACCCTGATCGGTAGTGCAGATGCAATCCGCGGTTCGATCGGCAATGCCGGCACCGTGGTATTCGAGCAGGACGCCGATGCCGCCTTTGCCGGCGACATCGCCGATCTCCGCGGTGACCGGGGCGCGATGATCAAGCGTGGAGCTGGCACGCTCACACTGACTGGGGTGTCCCTGCTCGACTGGGATATCGAGGAAGGTGGTATGGTTTCGACGACAGACCGCTTCGCAAGCGACCTCGATCTGGCGCAGGGTACCGGCTTCACCTTCGACCAGATCTATGACGGCACCTATGACGGAGCGATTTCGGGATCGGGAACCGTTAGCTTCCTTGGCGGGGGCCGAATCGCGCTCACCGGTGACAACGCAGCCTTTACAGGCTTCAGCGAAGTGTCTGACACGACCCTGATCGTCAACGAGGCACTCGGCGGCTCGGCATTGATCGGAAACGGCGGGCGCCTTCAAGGCTCAGGTACGATCGGCTCGGGCGACGGCTCGACGGTGACACTTGCGCCCGGTTCCACCCTGGCGCCTGGTAACTCGATCGGAACGCTGACGGTGGATGGCGATCTGGTCCTTGATGTCGGCTCTCGTTACGAGGTGGAAGTTGCCCCCGGCGGCAAGGACACCGACTTGATCAAAGTGACCGGATCGGCCACGCTCAACGGCGGCACCGTCGTCCATATCGGCATGACAGGTGCTTATGATCCGACCGCCACCTACACGATCATCACCGCCGACGAAGGGGTAAGCGGCGCATTTGATGCGGTCACGTCCGCGTTTGCCTTCCTCGATCCGAAGCTCGGCTATAGCACAAATAATGTGACGCTGATGCTGAGCCGGAGCGATATCGATTTTGCACAGGCTGCCATTACACGCAACCAGATCGCTGCAGCGCAAGGGGCAGACAGCCTCACCTTCGGCAATGATCTTTACGACGCGATCGTCCAACTCGATGAGACGACCGCACGCGCAGCCTTCGACCAGATCTCGGGTGAGATCCACGCCTCGGTCACGACAGGCTTGATTGAGGATTCGCGCCATATCCGCAGCGCCGCCAACGACCGCCTGCGGGCGGCCTTTCAGGGAGTGGCTGCCTCCACGGATCCAGTCATTGCCTATGGCGCCGATGGACTTGCCCCCGTCCCTGCCTCCGCCGATGCCGGCATCGCCGTCTGGGGAAGCGGTTTCGGCTCATGGGGATCGACCGACGAGAACGGCAATGCCGCTCATCTCGATCGCTCCGTCGGCGGCTTCGTCGGCGGAGCTGACGCCATGTTGACCGATGCGTGGCGGGTCGGATTTCTGGCCGGCTACAGCCAGTCGTCCTCCAGCACGAATGATCGCGCCTCGTCTTCCTCGAGCGATAACTATCATGTCGGGTTTTATGCCGGCTCGCGGTGGGGCGATTTCGCCTTCCGCTCCGGCCTCGCCTATACTTGGAACGACATCGCGACCGACCGCTCTGTTGGCTTTACCGGATTTGCCGACAGCCTTGGGGCCAACTACGACGCCGAAACCTTCCAGGCCTTCGGGGAATTCGCCTATGGCATGGAAACGACGGTCGCCCGCTTGGAGCCATTCGTCAATCTTGCCCATGTTCGCGTCGGCTCAGATGGCTACCGGGAAACCGGCGGTGCGGCCGCCCTCACCTCCTCCAGCCAGACAACCGATACGACCTTTACCACGCTCGGGCTTCGTGCCGAAAACAAGGTTGCGATCGGACGAATGCAGATCGGCATCACAGGCATGCTGGGCTGGCGGCGTGCCTTTGGCGAGACCACGCCGACCGTCACCCATGCCTTCGCCGGTTCCGATGCCTTCACCGTAGCAGGCAATCCGATCGCAAGGGACGCAGCCGTGGTGGAGGCTGGTATCGATGTCGACGTCGCACCCGGCGCCAACCTCACCATCGCCTATCAGGGACAAATCGCAGATGGCGCTCGAGACCATGGTTTTGCTGCCAAACTCGGCGTTAAATTCTGAGCAAGATATCCACTCGAAGACAGAACGGAAAAACGATCGAATGTGGGAAATAAGGACAAGCGCTGGTCGACAGCCACCGTCAAAGCACTGCATTCGCTCTAGAAATTATTCACTCAGCTTGGAAGTCGGCGTTGCCTCGGGTGGTAGATTCTTTATCTTGTCAGGAAGACTCATATCCATTTTGACGTGATTTTTGATTTGAGCGGGCGCGGCGCTCCGCTCCGGGGGATCGAATGCATAAATCTAGATGGCAGCGCCATGTGGCCCTGCTCTTGGCAACAGTGGCGTTTCCTTCCGTTGCGTTCTCCCAGGACGTCACTCCATCCGGCGGTAGCTTCATTCGAGGATCCGGCTCTGTAGAGGGTACATCCTCGGGCTTGCTCATCAATCAGACAAGCGCGACCGGCATTATCGAATGGAATAGCTTCTCGATCGGATCCGGTGCGGCGGTGCATTTCGATAACGGCTCGGGTGCGACGCTCAATAGGGTCACAGGCAACCTCGGCTCACGCATCGACGGGTCGCTGACCGCAACCGGGTCACTTTATCTCGTCAATGGAGCCGGTATCGTTGTCGGAGAAAGTGGCATGATCTCGACTGGCGGCAGTTTCTTTGCCTCCACTCACGATGTCGCCGACGAAGATTTCCTGGACCGAGGCCGGATGACTTTTGCCGGCCGCTCGACGGCCTCTGTCGTTAATCTTGGCACGATCAGCTCGAAAGCGGGCGACGTCGCGCTGATCGCGCGTGCAGTGGAAAACAAGGGGAGCATCAGTGCTGAGAACGGCACGGTAGGTCTGGTGGCCGGTTACGAGATCCTGGCGAAGGATAAGGCCGACGAGAACGGCCTTTTCGCGGTCGTGGTCGGTGGATCGGATACGCAAGCGACGAATTCCGGCGCAATTGCCGCCGCCAATTCGGAATTGCGCGCCAATGGCGGCAATGTCTATGCGCTGGCCGGCAATACCGGCGGTGTCGTCAAGGCGACCGGCGTGACGAGCGAAGGTGGGCGCATCTTCCTGACGGCGGGGGAAGGCGGCAAGGTCCAGGTGACCGGCAAGCTCAGGGCAACCCGCCCGCAAACGGCGACCGCCAGTCTGCCGACGCGCGTTCCGGTTCCCCAGGCGCGACCGGACAGCGGCGGCGACATCCGCATTTCCGGCGGCAGCATCACGATCAACGGCACGGTCGAGGCAACCGGCATCACAGGTTCCGGCGGCACCGTCGTCGTGACCGGCGACGAGATTAAGCTAGGCTCCGCCACAGCGGTGGATGCCTCCGGCGTAACCGGCGGCACCGTATTGATCGGAGGCGATTACCAGGGCGGCAACAACGCTGCGACGAAATACCTGGCCGAGACTATCGCAACGGCCGACACTGTGGCGATCGCCAAGGGCGCGACCATCCGGGCGGACGGCACGCAGGGTGCGGGCGGCAATGTCGTCGTGTGGTCGGATAACAAGACGACATTTGCCGGCACCATCGGCGCCACCGGCGCTGGCAGCGCCTCGGGCGGCGACGCGGAAGTATCGGGCAAGGCGGTGCTCGTCTATGACGGTACGGCGGATCTCAGAAGCGAGAGCGGCGCCTTCGGCAACCTGCTGCTCGATCCCTACGACCTGACGATTTCAAGTGCAGCGAGCAGCGGGATGTCGGGCTTCGACGCCAGCGCCAACGACAGCGTCCTCAACGTGACGACGCTGACGAACGCACTCGCGCTGGCCAATGTCACCGTCACGACGGGGAGCAGCGGGTCGCAGGCGGGCAACATCACGGTCGCCACGCCGATTACCTGGAGCGCCAACACCATTCTGACGCTGAGCGCCGCGGGCAGCATCCTGATCAACAAGGATATCACGGCGACCGGTGCCAGTGCTGGTCTGGTTCTCGCCTACGGAACCGGCTACAGCCTGAACAACGGTGCCCGCGTCACCCTGTCGGGATCGGCGGCGAGCCTCTCCATCGGGGGCAACGCCTATACGCTGATCCACGATGTGGCCGGCCTGCAGGCCATGGTCGATGGCACGAACTACGCTCTTGGCAACGACATCGACGCTTCTGCGACCGCCAGCTGGAACGCCGGCGCCGGCTTCAACCCGATTGCATCCTTTGCCAATACACTGACCGGCCTCGGGCACACGGTGGACCGGTTGACCATCAACCGTCCAGGGCAATCAATCACCGGACTGATCGGCATCCTGTCGGGAACCGTCAGGGATCTGACCCTGTCAAACGTGTCGGTCTCCGGCAACGTAAGGGTCGGCGCAGTTGTCGGCAATGTGAGCCTTGGCTCGCTCATCAACGTGCATGCGACAGGCAGTGTGACGGGCGCTGCGGGCGAGGTTGGCGGGCTCGCCGGCTGGCTTGACCAGGGATCCATCTCCGGCTCCTCCTCGGCAGCGACGGTCATTGGTGGAGGCGAAGCCGGCGGACTGGTCGGCCGACTGCGTACCGGCTCGATCTCCGATTCCTACGCCACGGGTTCGGTCACCGCAACCGGCGCCTATGCCGGCGGCGTTGCAGGCAGTGTCAATCAGGGCGGCGCTCTCACCAATGTCTATGCCAGCGGCAGGGTAACGGGCTCGTCCAATACCGGCGGCTTGATCGGCGGAGAATTGCTGGCAGGCACCGTCACGGTGACCAACGGCTATTGGGACGTGAATTCCACCGGGCAGGGCACGAGTTTCGCCGGCACCGGCATCTCCAACGCCTCGGCCTACACGCAGGCAACCTATGCCGGCTTCGATTTCGCCAATACCTGGGTGATGATTGCCGGCCAGACGCGGCCGATGCTGCGCAACGAATATTCGACCGTGGTGACAACCCCGGCTGCGCTGCAACTGATGTCGCTTGATCTTTCCGCCAGCTACACGCTGGGGGCCGATATCGATCTGACCGGCGCGTTCACGGCTGTCGGCGGTTACTACAGCGGCCTGTGGAACGCCTCCGGCTTCATCCCCATCGGCAACAACAGTTCTCTCTTTACCGGCAGTTTCGACGGCCAGGGCCACACCATCAGCGGCCTGACGATCAACCGCGCGGGCACCAATTATATCGGCCTGTTCGGCTATACGAACGGCGCCACGATCAGCAACGTGACGCTCTCCGGCGGCAGCATCACCGGCAATGACGACGTCGGCGCGCTCATCGGCTACATGGTCGGCGGCTCGGTATCGGGTGCATCGGCGAGTGCGACCATCTCGGGAATGAGCACCGGAGAGGCCAATTCCGGGGGCCTCATCGGAGCGGTCGACGGCGGCGCTGTGAGCGGTTCCTCGGCAAGCGGCAACGTCACCGGCGCCGGCTATCAGGTCGGCGGCCTTGTCGGCTACCTCTTCAACGGCGGCACGATCACGCAATCCTACGCCACGGGCAATGTCACCGGCACGAATACCAGCGCGGGCAACGGTTATATCGGCGGTTTGGTCGGCGCCAACGGCTATAGTCTCGACGGCGGCACCATCAGTCAGTCCTACGCCACCGGCACGGTCACCGGCAGTTCTGGTCCCATCGGCGGCTTCGTCGGGCATAACGAGGGGACGATCACGGATTCCTACGCTACCGGCAGGGTCATCGGGCTCGGCAGCGCCTCCAACATCGGCGGCTTCGTCGGCGTGAACTTCGTCAACGGCACCATCACCAATGCCTATTCGACCGGCTACGTGACCGGTGGCACGCAGTTTGGCGGCTTCGCCGGCTATAACAACAATAGTGCCTCGGCAATCACCAACGCCTACTGGAACACCCAGACCAGCGGACAGTCGGTCGGCATCTATGGTGGCCCCGGCAGCGCTACCGCCCGCACCACGGCCCAGCTCCAGGGCAGCCTGCCTGCCGGCTTCTCCTCGTCCATCTGGGGAACCGGAACGAACCTCTATCCCTATTTCAAGTGGCAATACTCAACGACACCGGTCGCCGTTTCGGGCACCGCCTATAGCGATGCCGGCACGACGGCGCTGGCGGGCGCCAACGTGACCGCCGTATCCGGCGGCAGCGCCATGGGCAGCGCCATCACTGGCGCCAACGGCTATTACTACATCATGCTCGCCCCCGGTTCCTCGCTCGCTTCGACCGGCGTGCTGGCCTATCTCGACAACGGATCGACCAAGGGGAGCGCCTTCTCCGATATCGCCGGCGCCAACGGCGCGCAGAACGTCGCAATCTATGGCACGGCGGCGCACCTGATTACGGGCCAGACCGCGCTGACGGCAACTCAGGCCAACTATCTCGCCACGTTCGGCAGCTATGCCGACACCGATCTCGGCTTTCTCTCCCCGTCCTCCTTCGCGTCGCTCACCACGTCGGGCGGCTACGGCGTCTATCTCAACGCCTCCGGCAACTACTCGCTCGACGCTGACCTCGGTTCCGCAGGCCTGTTGTCGATCGACAGCGGCGGCACCTTCGGCGTCAGCGGCACGGTCGAACTGTCGGCGGGGGGAGACCTCGACATCGCGGACGCCATCTCCTGGTCGGATGCCTCCAGCCTGACGCTCACCTCCATCGGCGACGACATCACGCTGAGCGGAACCGTCACCGCCGCCAACGGCACGCTCGTCATTTCCGCAGCCGGCACCGCCACCACGTCGAGCGCCATCGATGTGGGCCTCTTCTCCCTCACCGCCGGCACATGGAGACAGGTCGCCGGCACACTCGCGTCCTTCCATGCCACCGATTTCCGGCTCGGGACAGGAACGACCTTCCTGCGCGCCACGGGCGGCGACGGCTCGGCGGCGGCACCCTACCAGATCGTCGACGTCTACGGCCTGCAGGGCATTGCATCCACCAGCCTGCTTTCGGACGACTTCGTGCTCGCGGCGGATATCGACGCAAGCGGTACTTCCGGCTGGAATTCGGGCGCGGGTTTTGCCTCCATCGGCGACGCCGCGACCGCCTTCACCGGAAGCCTCGACGGCGACGGACACACAATCAGCGGCCTCGTCGTCAACAGACCGACCACCGATGCGGGCCTGTTCGGGGTCATCGGCAGCGGTGGCGCTGTCAGCGATCTGGCGGTCACAGGTTCGGTACGAGGTCTCAATGCCGGTCTGATCGCCGGCGCCAGTGCCGGGACGATCAGCAACGTCACGACCTCGGGCAATGTAAGCAATACGGGCGCGATCACCGCGGGCGCGCTCGGCGGCATCGCCGGCGCCAATAGCGGCACCATTACCAACGTCGCATCCTCGGCCACCGTGAGCAGCACCGACGACAGCGCGGCCGGCGGCGTTGCGGGCACCAACAGCGGCGCGATCAGCGCCTCCTACGCCACCGGTTCGGTGACCGTCGGCAATGACGGCCGCGCGGGTGGTCTCGTGGGCTACAATTCCGCGGGCAGCATCAGCAACGCTTTTGCGACCGGAGCCGTGACGGCCGGCGCCGGCGCGACCGGAACAGCGGGCGGCCTGGTCGGCGTCAACGCCGCCGCGATCGTCAATACCTATGCCACCGGCAATATCTCCGGAGGCTCCACCGCCGGCGGTCTCGTTGGCGTCAACAGCGGCACGGTGGCGAACAGCTATGCCACTGGCACGCTGCCATCCGCGGCGGCACCCTATGGCGGACTGATCGGCAATAATGCCGGCACGGTCACGGCAAGCTTCTGGAGCATCGCCACGTCAGGCACCAGCCTCGGCGTCGCGATCGGCTCGGCAAGTGGCGTAACCGGCCTGACCACGGCTCAGCTCACGTCGCTTTCCACCTTCGCTGCTAACGGCTGGGACATCGACGATGTGGGCGGCACAGGCGCGACCTGGCGCATCTATGACGGCTATACGGCGCCGCTGCTGCGCGGCTTCATGACGGGCCTGACGGTGACAGGCGGCAACAGTTCCAAGACCTATGACGGTTCGGCAAGCTCCTCGAGCGTCGGTACGGTCGTCTATAATCCTTCTGGCTACGACACGTCGCTTGTCTTCGGCACCGCGTCGTACACGGCTTCCAGCGCCAATGCCGGCACCTATTCCGGCGCTGCTCTGACGCTCTCTGGACTTTATTCGAGCCAATTCGGTTATGATATGACCTTCACGCCCGGCACGCTCGTGATCGGAAGGGCGGCGCTGACGGTAACGGCAAACAATGCAAACAAGACCTATGACGGCGTTGCCTATTTGGGTGGCAACGGTGTGACCTACAGCGGTTTCGTGGGCGGCGATACAGCGGCGAGCCTCGGAGGCACACTTGCCTATGGTGGCACGTCGCAGGCAGCGACGAACGTCGGCAGTTATTCGATCACCGCCTCGGGCCTGACGTCTGGCAATTACGCCATCACCTACCTCCCCGGCACGCTGACGGTCTCGCCAGCTGCGCTGACGGTGACGGCGAACGCGCAGACGATGGCCTACGGCAATAGCGTTCCTGTGTTGACCTATTCGATCACGGCCGGCAGCCTTTTCGGTGGCGACACGCTGACCGGCGCGCTCACGACGGCCGCTTCGTCTACGTCCAATGTCGGCACCTACGGCATTGCGCAGGGCACGCTTGCGGCATCGTCCAACTACGATCTGACCTTCGTCGGAGGCGACCTGACGATCGCCAGGCGGTCGATTACCGTCACGGCCGACGACCTGTCGCGCGTCTACGGCGAGGCAAACCCGCCTTTCACCTACACGATCGGCGGCATGGGGCTCGTCGGTAGCGACACGTTCTCCGGCGAATTGGCCACTTTGGCAACGTCTACGTCCAATGTCGGCACCTACGGCATTGCGCAAGGCACGCTTGCGGCATCGTCCAACTACGATCTGACCTTCGTCGGTGGCGACCTGACGATCGGCAGACGATCGATTACCGTCACGGCTGACGACCTGTCGCGCGTCTACGGCGAGGCAAACCCGCCTTTCACCTACACGATCGGCGGCATGGGGCTCGTCGGTACTGACACGCTCTCCGGTGCGCTGGCCACTTTGGCAGCGTCTTCGTCCGATGTCGGCATCTACGGCATCACGCAAGGCACGCTTTCAGCGGATGGAAACTATTCGCTGAGCTTCTTTGAGGGAACGTTGACGATTACAGCAGCGTCGGCACCACCTATGCCCCCTCTCCCGCCGAGACCAGCCTTCGAACCATCGCAGCCCCTTGGACTTGGCGGCCAACCTTCCTCCGGGATCAACGACCCCTCTATGTGCCCAGCGGGAATGGTGATGGGCGGCGCTTGCGTATCACTTCCCCATCCGGCGAACCTGCCGATCGGCCCGTTCCTTACCGTCGGAGCGCTCCGGTGATCAGTCATAAACCTGTTATCACCGGCATTCGTTGGTCTTCTTTCATTGGCCGGTCGTCATCGTTTGCGGCAGTTGCGCTGTTCGCCACAACAGGCAATCTAGCTGCCCAGTCGCTGGTGGTGGAACGTAACCTACCTCCAGCGGTCAGTGCCGCGGCCCCCACGGTCTCACTTCCGGACGAAGCCGTGATTGCAGCCGACGAACAGCCTTTAGGCCCTGATCTCGTCGGCATCCGCCTGATCGGGCCAGACGAACAGCCAGACACGCGCCCTACACGCGGTATCGTGGTTGGCGGCATCGGCGCGGGAGAAAATCTTGAGCGGGAGTTGGCGCGTGTCCTTCGACCTTTCATAGGGCGGCCGCTGTCCATGTCGCTGATCGCCGATGCCCAATCCGCCATCGCCGGCGTCTACCGGCATGCCGGCTATCCGTTCGTATCGGTAACGATCCCGCCTCAGGAGATTACCGCCGGTGTCGTCAATCTTCGGGTGATGGAGTTCAAATTCGGCGCGGTGACCGCACGGAGTGCGGGGGGCGCAGCCGCGAGCGGTCTTGCCTCTCAGGTAAGGGTCCCCGAAGCCGGGCGGATTTCCTCGGCCAGTGTTAACGAGGATCTGGCCTGGCTCAACCGGTCTCCGTTCCGGCGCGTACAGGGCCTGTTTTCGCCAGGTTCGGCGACCGGAAATTCGGATCTGGTTCTGGATGTCACCTCTGGCAAACCTTGGCAGGTCTATGCGGGTTACTCCAACACGGGGACCAAAGCCACAGGACGTGACCGTTTCTTTCTCGGGGCAGGATTTGCCATACCCGGCATCGATGGCGCGTTCGGCACGTATCAACTGACCGGATCGTCCGATCTCTTCGAGGATCTCGGCGGCCTTTTTCCGGACCATAGCGATGACCGGGCACGCTATCTGAGCCATTCGGCTCGCTTCGTCCTTCCACTCGACGGACGCCAGGCGATCGATTTCAGCCCCTCCTATATCGCCACGCGTCAAACGGAAGAAGGCTTCACTTTCGACAGCACGATTATCGAGCTCCCGCTTTATTATCGCAGTGCGCTTTCCAACATCCTGCCGGGCATTTATGGCGGCGAAGTCTATGCCGGCGTCGAATACAAGCATCTGTCCCGCGATACCTTCTTCGCCGGCCTAGACCTCGGAGGTGCACAGGCAGAGGTGTTCCAATTGGGGTTTGGCTGGACGCACAGGTTTGCGGACGATCTCGGATCGACCGAGATCGATCTCCATGTAAAGGCCAACCCCGGCGGTCTCTTCGGAGACAATACCGCCAGCGCATGGAACGTCTATTCGAATGGAACCGTCACCGATACAAGCTACGCCTATTTGGCCGGCAGCGTTATCCGGGACACCGAGTTGGCAACGGGCTTTCGGTTTTCCAACAACGTCGTCTTTCAGTTGGCGGGCCAGTCTTTGCCTGATACCGAAAGGCTGTCGATCGGAGGATTGGACGGCGTGCGCGGGTACGGCCTCAACGATGCGGTAGCCGACACAGGCATCATTCTTCGCAACGAGTTGCGGCTCCCCACGCTTTCGCCGCTTGGCAGCGACCGGCTTTCGCCCTTCGCCTTCATCGATCTCGGATTCGGGTGGGACAGGATCTCCGACGAGAAGCTGTCACTTGCCGGAACCGGTGTTGGTGTCGACTACAGCCTGGCCCAGAACCTCAATTTCAACGCCACAGCGGCATTCGCGCTGGTTGACGAAGGCAGCCTCAGCGCAGGTGATTTCGACTTCAAACTCAGGCTGACGGCACGTTATTGATGCAGGCGGCTGCAAACCCAAAAAACGCAAGGAATAAGCAAAGCACATGATCATCCACAACCCGTTCAAACGCGCCCTCACCGCAGCGTTGTTGTTGGGCTCGTATGTTTTCCCAGCTCTTCAAGATCAAGCTCTTGCCCAGACGGCGCAGGCCACGCTGCCGGGTGGCGCCAGTTCACTGCAGGAGACCTATCAGGACTGGAGGGTCGCCTGCGGCGTCGCTCAAAGCGGCAAGGTTTGTTCCATGTCGCAGGTCCAGCAACAGCAAAACGGCCAGCGAATTCTCGCAATCGAACTGCAGCCGAGCAAGGATGGAAGCGTCACAGGCGTTCTGGCGATGCCGTTCGGATTGCAGCTCGACGCCGGCGCGAACCTGAAGATTGATAACAATCCTCCGCTTCCCAACCTAAGGTTCTCCACCTGCGTCCCCGCCGGATGCCTTCTACCGGTCAACTTTTCAGCAGCGAACGTCGCGACCCTGAAGACTGCCGCAACACTGAACATCACAGCGATTTCGCTCGAGGCTTCGCAGCCGGTCAATCTTTCCGTCTCACTCAAAGGGTTTGCAGCAGCCCTTGAACGTCTCAACCAGCTTCTGAAGGGATGATGGGAAAGCTATGCGACGTATCACTAAATCCCAATCGCCAGTCCGATAAGCGTAGCACCGCTACACGCGGCTACGAATGCGGAATACTGCAATCCATTAACAATTGCGACGCGTATTCCGGAAATACGTTGTCGCTGGGATCGCGACTCGATACCGCCCCTTGGGTATCGGAAACGACCTCCAATTCGCGATCACCTGATACGCGGCAGAACCGGTTGCCCCTGCATCGGCAATGTTGGCATCTCGCCCCACGGTCGGACTAAGCCGGGCCGATCGCGGTCCCGATTGTTCAACGAAGGCGCAGTCGTCGCTTTAGAAAACTATCTGCATGCGGATCTGCATAATGAAACAACGCCGTGGCCCGAACCGCGTCTTCATCGACCGGCTCATTCGTATGAATGCTGCGATAACCCCAAAAAAGATACAGATTGCCCGGCACCATGGAAATGCGATTGATGTTAGCACCGCATGCACGGCGGCGAAGTGACCGCTGCATCAACACATTGTCGAGGATTACCTTGTCGGCGAGATTAAGCACGTAGTTCGATCGGATTTTCCGTGTATTGGGAATGATCAAAAAGTCGCCGCGCTTTCCAGATTGGGGAATTTGCACGGGCACCAGCGCGGTAATCACGTAAGAATCATAGTGAAACATCAAGGAATGTTTGGCAATGCTTCTTCCCGTAAGGCAGCGGAGGATCTGATAGAATTTCACCTCCGGTGCTTGCCGTCCAAGACTGACGAAATAGAGGCGTGAAAAGAGAGCTTTGAATTCGTCGGAATTGCCAAGCTCGTCTAACCCGGACCCGCTGAGTTGATGGCTGGCGAGGGAGACAGACTGGTTCCCTCCAAGAGCAATGGCCGCGGTTACAAAGTTCTGCAGTTTGCCGAGATCGTCGGCCGAAAGAAAATCGGGGGCGCAATAGATCCCATCCTTATCAATTCTTTGGGCGATGCCGCGGACATCACTGTCTGACAGAGCAGACAGCCATCGTTTCGCACTGGTAAGATGAGGCATGGCAGGCTCCACATCAAAACTGAATATTGTTCCGGCTTCCAGTTCCCGTAAAACATATGCCGCAATATCATATATCGCGTTCTTCTGGCTTCTGCAGGCCTAGCGAGTCCGGCTGCTGCGCGAGCCCATATCCGGAATTTTCTGAGGCGCATTCGAGCAACACGGCCTCGGGTTCACCACATCCTGCTGCGAAAATACCTCCGTGACCAAAGTCTGCTTCGTCAGTTGCGGCCGAATTCGTCGGTTATACGGATGATGTCGTCTTCTCCGAGATAGGAGCCGGTCTGGACCTCGATCATTTCGAGGATGATCTTGCCGGGGTTGGC
>NZ_JAGGJW010000024.1 GCF_017873175.1 Neorhizobium petrolearium | reverse complement strand
CCAAAGGCCGGAAGTGTGACTGTCCCTCGATCTTCACCTGCATGTCAGTGATCCGTTCTCTCAACGGCCGCGGCCTCTTTCATGCCATCTCCTTTTCCGTGACGAAGCGGGTGGTGATCGTCGGGTAGACGCCGATATCCGGCAGCGCCCCGCCGCCAAGTTCCGGAATGTTGCGCATGTTCGAGGGATCACGATTGAAATAGGTGAAAGCGCCCTGCACGTGCTTCAGTTCGCCGATCGCCTTTTCCCTCAGAAGTTCGCGCACCTTCAGCCAGACCGGCGCGTAAGTCACCATGAAGGCTTCCGAAATCAGCACCTTGTTACGGTCCCGCGCGGCGATCAGGGTCTCGATCTCGCTGGCCTTCAGCGCGATCGGCTTTTCACAGAGCACATGCTTGCCGGCTTCTGCAGCTTTTATCGACCACTCCACGTGCTGGCTGGTCGGCAGCGGGATATAGACCGCATCGATCACGTCCGAGGCCAGCATTTCCTCGTAGGAGCCGAAGGCATGCGGCGCACCAAACCGGTCGGAGAGCGCCCGGGCCTTGGCGAGATCGCGGCTCGCGAAGGCCGTCACCACGCAATTTTCCGCATCCTGAATGGCCGGCACCACCAGTTCGCGGCCGATCTTGGCAGTCGACAGGATTCCGAAACGCAGCATGGCAACCTCCAATAAAGCACTGGCGCCGCACTTTATTGAGCAGGCCGGACCAGCGCAACGGATGCTGGATGCCCTGCTTGAAAAAGTGAATGTCCGCGCAAAATAAGGACTGGCCGTCGGCGGAACATCGGCTAATCTCAGGGCCTTTCTCACGCTATCCACTCACTTAAAAATTTGGAGGAAACCATGGAGTTGCGCGCACTCGGCCGGACCGGCCTTTCCATTTCGCCCGTCGTTTTCGGCGGCAACGTCTTCGGCTGGACCGCCGACGAAAAAACCTCCTTCGACATGCTCGATCGGTTTTTCGCTGCCGGCTTCAACACGATCGACACGGCAGACTCCTATAACCGCTGGGTGCCGGGCCATGTGGGCGGTGAATCCGAGACCATCATCGGCAACTGGCTGAAGCGTGGCGGGATTTCCCGCGACAGGGCCATCATCGTCACCAAGGTCGGCTCCGATATGGGGCAGGGCAAGAAAGACCTTTCCGCCAAATGGATCCTTGAGGAGGTCGACAATTCTCTCCGCCGCCTTCAGACCGACTATATCGACCTCTACCTCGCCCATTGGCCGGACGAGACCACGCCCTATGAAGAGACGCTTGGCGCCTTCGCGAAACTCAAGGAAGCCGGCAAGATCCGTGCGATCGGCTGCTCCAACCTCGACGCCAGGATGCTGCAGGATTCCTTCGACGCTGCGGAGAAAGCCGGCCTGCCGCGCTACGACGTGCTGCAGCCCCAGTACAATCTCTACGACCGCGGCAGTTTCGAAGGACCGCTTGCCGAGCTCTGCATCAGGGAAGAGATCGGCGTCATCAACTATTACGGCCTCGCTTCGGGCTTTCTGACGGGGAAGTATCGCGACACGGCCGACACGGAAGGCAAGGCGCGCGGCGCGCGGGCGCTGACCTATCTCAACGACAAAGGTCTTCGCATCCTCGCCGCCCTCGATGAAGTGGCCGTCGAGACCAACACGGAACCCGCTTCGATCGCGCTTGCCTGGCTTATCCAGCGGCCGGGCGTCACCGCGCCGATCGCCAGCGCCACCAGCGTCGAACAGCTGGAAGCGATAATCGCGGCCGGCAACCTGACGCTTTCCGACGATCAGATGAAAATGCTGAACGAGGCCGGCGCCTGATATTTTTCCGCGGGCATGGCAACGCGCCCGACATCCCGTTCGATCCTGAAGGAGGGTCCCATGAAAATGAGGAAGCTCGGAAGAGAATTAACCGTCTCCGCAATCGGTCTTGGCTGCATGGGCATGAGCCATGCTTATGGCGGCCAGGACGAGCAGGAGGCAATCAGGACACTGCATCGCGCCGTCGAACTCGGCGTCAACTTCTTCGATACGGCGGAGGTCTACGGACCGTTCAGGAACGAAGAACTGGTCGGCAAGGGCCTAAAGCCGTTCCGCGACAAGGTGGTGATCGCCACCAAGTTCGGCTTCAAGATCGACGCGAATGCATCGGATTCCCGTGCCATGTCCGGGCTCGACAGCCGTCCGGAACATGTCCGCGAAGTCGCCGAGGCCTCGCTGAAACGACTTGGCATTGACGTGATCGATCTTCTCTACCAGCACCGGGTCGATCCCGACGTGCCGATCGAAGACACGGTCGGCGCCATGGCGGAGCTCGTGAAGGAAGGCAAAGTGCGGGCGCTCGGGCTGTCCGAAGCGGGTGCAGAGGTCATCCGGCGGGCCCATGCGGTGCATCCGATCACGGCGCTGCAGAGCGAATATTCGCTCTGGACCCGCGATCCGGAAGGGGAAATCCTCGACACCTGCCGGGAGCTCAACATCGGCTTCGTGCCGTTCAGCCCGCTCGGCCGTGGTTTTTTGACCGGCAAGGTTCAGAAGCCGGAAGACTTCGGAGCCGACGACTTCCGCCGTACGCTGCCGCGTTTCAGCGCAGAAAACATGGCGGCCAACGCCTCCCTGGTGAAACTGCTGGAGGATATGGCAGCGGAAAAGGGCGTCACCGCCGCGCAGCTCGCACTCGCCTGGGTGCTCCACCAGGGAGATTTCATCGTGCCGATCCCCGGCGCCAGAAAAATCCCGCATCTGGAGCAGAATGTCGCCGCGACCCAGATCACGCTCTCGGCCGATGAGCTCAAGACCCTCGGCGACATGCTTTCGCCTGAAAAATTTTCCGGCGCCCGCTACGGGCAACGGGCAGCGTCCTGGACGAACCGGTGAATTGAATTTTTGTCCTGCATGTCATGGGTCAGGTGCAGCGTGTGACATGCAGGACAAATCCAGGGCCACTCTCAGCAGCATCCGCGCCTTAGGTCGATCTCCGCTGGACGATCCGAAACAGAGGCTTGTCGCCCACTTATCTTTTCAGCTCAGGAAAACCCCGATAGAACTCGGAATGGTCGCCTTCATTGTTAGCCATTCCGATCTTGGTCAGCACGCCGCGCGGCTCGGCGAAACTCCGGATGCGACGGGCCGGCTTTTCGTGCCACTGGATGTTCATCGCCCAGAGCTTCGGGAAGACCATGATCGACGCATAAGGCAGATGATCGTGGATCCACCATGCCATCCTTTGCCAGTCCCCCTCCCGGTCGTAATTGTCGATCAGCCACGGCACGACGACGCAGGCGGTCGCCCCCATGAAACCCTGCGCATCGCGCCGATCCCAGATGTGGTCGGCCGCGGTGTTGGCATTTGACGAGCAATTCAGGTTGTTCCGGTTGCCGAACTCGTTGACCTTGGGCGAACGATAGCCGGAGCGCAGATGCAGTCGCCCGAAAGTCGCCTGCAGCGGCTCCAGCAATTCCTCGCAGAGATGCCGGCCCGCCTCGATCGCCACGTCCGGATCCTCGGGAATGTTCGGAATGCCGTAGAAATTGGCGATCTCGGAAAACAGGAAATCACGGAAGAAGAAGTTCTTCGACAGCCGCACGCGGCCGAGTTCCTCCAGCCCCTTCATCGATCCCGGCGTGCGCATCATCCCCTCCAAACGAAAAGCCTGCCCCCGTGGAGGGACAGGCTATCTCTCAGAGGTGATTCACACCACCCGATTTAGGCACGGAGAACCCCGCCCGTGGTCTTCTCGACATTGGCGACGATCTTGGCGGTCAGCGCCTCGAAATCCTCGTCGGTGAGCGTCCGCTCGACCGGCTGGATCAGAACCTCGATCGCCACCGATTTCCTGCCTTCGCCGAGCGAGGCACCCTCGAAGACGTCGAAGACGTTGACGCCGGTGATCAGCTTGCGGTCGGCGCTCGATGCCGCCTTGACGATTGCACCCGCTTCCACTTCGCTTCCCACCACGAACGCGAAATCGCGCTTCACCGCCTGGAAGGGCGAAAGCTCCAGCGGCGGCTTGGTGCGGGTCGCCTTTTTCTTTGGCTCCGGCATCGCGTCGAGGAAGACCTCGAAGCCGCAAAGCGCGCCGGACACATCGAGCGCACCAAGCGTCTTCGGATGGAATTCACCGAAATAGCCGAGCACGACCTTCGGTCCCATCTTGATCGTGCCGGAACGGCCCGGATGATACCAACCCGGCGCGCCGGCCTCGATCTGAACATTGCTCATCGGCAGGCCACAGGCCTCGACGACAGCCAGCGCGTCCGACTTGGCGTCGAAGACGTCGACCGGCTTGCCGCCGCCCTTGGCATTGTTGGACCAGAGGCGGCCAGTCCCGTTGATCGAGGCCGTGCCACGACGAACGCCGCCCGCCACGCGACGCTGGCCTTCCGGCATATCGGTCTCATAGGTGCCGGAGACCTCAAAGATCGCGACATCGCCAAAACCCTTGTCGGCATTGCGCTGTGCGGCCGTCAGCAGGCCGGGCAGCAGCGAGGGCCGCATGTCGGACATGTCGGACGCGATCGGGTTTGCGAGTTTCAAGTCACGCTGCCCACCGCCGAAAAGCTTCGCCTGGTCTTCGGAAATGAAGGACCAGGTTACCGCTTCCAGCATGCCGCGGGATGCAAGCGCCCGTTTCGCGGTGCGGGTGCGCACCTGTAGCGTGGTCAGAATCCTGCCGTTGACGCTGGCGAGCCTGTCGATCGCCTCCGGCTTGATCTGGTCGACGCCATGGATGCGCATGACCTCTTCCACGAGATCGGCCTTGCCGTCGACATCCGGCCGCCAGGACGGCACCGTTACCGAGACGCGCTCGCCGGAACCTTCGACAGCGAAGCCGAGTCGGGTGAGGATCTGGCGGCTTTCCTCGGTCGAGACTTCCAACCCCGTCAGGCGCTTCACTTCCGAGAACGGGAAATCGACGATCTTCGGCTGATGACCTTTGTAACCAACGACTTTCGCTTCTGCTGCTGTGCCGCCGCAAAGCTCAAGCACCAGCTCGGTCGTCCGGTCGAGGCCGGGCACCATGTATTCCGGATCGACGCCGCGCTCGAAACGGTAGCGCGCATCGGTGATGATGCCGAGCGCGCGGCCGGATTTGGCGATGTTGATCGGGTCCCATAGTGCCGACTCGATCAGCACATCGACCGTGTTCTCGTCGCAGCCGGAATGCTCGCCGCCCATGATGCCGCCGATCGATTCCACGCCGGTTTCGTCGGCTATCACGACATTGTTCGGCGTAAGCCGATACTCACGCTGGTCGAGCGCCAAAACGGTCTCGCCTTCCAGTGCGCGGCGGACCGTCAGGCCGCCCGTCACCTTGGCCGCATCGAAAACGTGCATCGGCCGGCCCTGGTCGAACGTCATGTAATTGGTGATGTCGACCAGCGCGTTGATCGGACGAAGGCCGATCGCCTTCAGCCTCTGCTGCATCCAGGCCGGGCTCGGGCCGTTCTTCACGCCGCGCACGAGGCGCAGGCCGAAGCCGGGGCAGAGCCTGTCGTCATCGAGGATGATCTTGAGGCCGACCGAAGTCTCGCCCTCCGTCCTGAAGGCAGGTTTGGCATGCGGCTTCAGCGTGCCGAGGCCGGCTGCGGCGAGATCGCGCGCGATGCCGTGGATCGACGTGCAGTCGGGGCGGTTCGGCGTCAGGTTGATCTCGATGACCGGATCGTCGAGCCCCGCATAAGACGCGAAAGGTGTGCCCACCGGCGCGTCCGCCGGCAGGTCGATGATGCCGTCGTGATTGTCCGACATGTCGAGTTCCTTCTCGGAACACATCATGCCGTGGCTCTCGACGCCGCGGATATTGCCGACGGCGAGGGTCACGTCGATCCCCGGAACGTAAGTTCCCGGTTTTGCGAACGCGCCAATCAGGCCGGTGCGGGCGTTCGGCGCGCCGCAGACGACCTGCACCGGCTTACCGTCACCGGCATCGACCATCAGCACCTTGAGGCGATCCGCCTGCGGATGTTTTTCGGCGGAAATGACCCTTGCGATGACAAAAGGCTTGTAGGCCGCCTTGTCGTCGACATCCTCGACCTCGAGGCCGATCGCCGTCAGACGTTCGCAAATTTCGTCAAGCGTGGCATCCGTTTCCAGATGATCCTTCAGCCAGGAAAGCGTGAATTTCATTGGTCCAATCCTCCCTTATACGCTCAAACCGCCGAACAGCGTCGGCATGTCGAGCGGGCGGAAGCCGTAATGGTTCATCCAGCGGACGTCGGCGTTGAAGAAGTCGCGCAGGTCCGGCATGCCGTATTTCAGCATGGCGATGCGGTCGAGACCCATGCCCCAGGCAAAACCCTGGAACTCGTCGGGGTCGAGCCCGCCGGCCTTCAGCACGTTCGGATGCACCATGCCGCAGCCGAGGATTTCCATCCAGTCGTTACCCTCGCCGAACTTCACGATCGGACCGGAGCGGTCGCACTGGATGTCCACCTCGAAACTCGGCTCGGTAAACGGGAAGAAGGACGGACGGAAGCGCATCGTCACCGACGGTACTTCGAAGAAGGCCTTGCAGAACTCTTCCAATATCCAGCGCATGTGGCCGACATGCGACTTGCGGTCGACGACGAGACCCTCGACCTGGTGGAACATCGGCGAATGGGTCGCATCCGAGTCCTGCCGATACGTCTTGCCTGGGATGACGATGCGGATCGGCGGCTTCTCAGCCTCCATCGTGCGGATCTGCACCGGCGATGTATGCGTGCGCAGAACCTTGCGCTCGCCCTTTTCATCGGCCGAGAAGAAGAAGGTGTCGTGCATCTCGCGGGCCGGGTGACCTTCCGGGAAGTTCAACGCCGTGAAGTTGTAATAGTCCGTCTCGATATCCGGGCCTTCAGCGATCGAAAAGCCCATGTCGGCGAAGACGGCGGTGATCTCGTCGACGATCTGGCTGATCGGGTGGATACGGCCGCGCTCGGCAGGCGAGGAGCGCACCGGAAGGGTGATATCCACCGTTTCCGCCTTCAGCCGCGCCTCGATCGCCGCATCCTTCAAGACCGTCTTTCGGGTCGTGATCGCGTCGGTGATCTCGTTCTTCAGCGCGTTGATCGCGGCGCCGCGGCTCTGGCGCTCCTCCGGCGACATGGCGCCCAGTGTCTTCAGGAGTTCGGAGACCGAACCCTTCTTGCCAAGCGCTGCGACACGCACCGCCTCGATCGCGGCTTCGTCGCCGGCACCGGCGATTTCCGCCAGAAGCGAAGTTTTCAGGTTTTCCAGATCGGACATGGTTTCTTCCGTGTGATGGTCGGAGAGATCTATTCAGACGTCATAACGGGCAGTTTACGGGCATTTCAGTCGTTGCAGCGTCCTTTGCACCTCGCGGCCGACATACGGCGCTGCAATGAAAAACCCGCGCCGGCCCAAACCAGCGCGGGTTTCCCAAAATCAGTGAAGCTAATGAAGCCTGGGAAGCGCTGGTTAACGAACCGCGCTTTCAAACTCGTTGGCCGTACCGGCTTCCTTGAGATACTCGAGAGCCTTCTTGGAGGCTTCGACGAGTGCGCCGAAGGCGGCCGGCTCATGGATCGCCATGTCGGACAGAACCTTGCGGTCGACTTCGATGCCAGCCTTGTTGAGGCCGTCGATGAAACGGCCGTAGGTCAAGCCGAACTCGCGGACGGCAGCGTTGATGCGCTGAATCCACAGAGCGCGGAAATTCCGCTTCTTCACGCGCCGATCGCGCGTGGCCATCTGCCGGGAGCGATCGACGGCAGCCTTGGCTGCGCGGATCGTATTCTTGCGGCGGCCGTAGAAACCCTTGGCTGCTTTCAAAGTCTTGGTGTGTTTGGCGCGGGAAGTTACGCCCCGTTTTACGCGTGCCATGTCATGATCTCCTTAATGATCCAAAGCGACGAGGGTCTCAGAGACCGTTCGGCAGGTAGCTCTTGATAACCTTCTTGCCATCGGGTTCGGCAAGGATCATCGTTCCGCGCGCATCGCGGATGAACTTGTTGGACCGCTTGATCATGCCGTGGCGCTTGCCAGCGGCGGCTGCGACGACTTTGCCGGTCGCGGTGATCTTGAACCGCTTCTTGGCAGCCGATTTCGTCTTCATCTTGGGCATTTTGCTACTCCGTTTTTGTATCGAACCGGCGGACGAGGCCGGTTTCAAGCATTTGGAACGGCCACGGCATGCCCTGCCGGACCGTTCGGACGCGCGCTTATAACCGCAGTCGGTCAAAAGCGCAATGGGAAAGAAAGCGTGTCGAGAAACCGGCAGGAATGCCGGCGAAACCGCGGAATGCAGGAAGGTGCGGCGCTTATTTCGGCGCCAGCACCATCATCATCTGACGGCCTTCGAGCTTGGGCTCGGCTTCCACCTTGGCGATCTCCGTGGTGTCATCCTTCACCTGAAGCAGAAGCTTCATGCCGAGTTCCTGGTGGGCCATTTCGCGGCCGCGGAACTTCAGCGTCACCTTCACCTTGTCACCGTCCTCGAAGAACCGGTTCATCGCCTTCATCTTCACCTCATAATCATGGGTGTCGATGTTCGGGCGCATCTTGATTTCTTTGATTTCGACGATCTTCTGCTTCTTGCGGGCTTCGGCCGCCTTCTTCTGGTTCGCATATTTCAGCTTGCCGAGGTCGAGGATCTTGCACACCGGCGGATCGTTGTTCGGCGAGATCTCGACAAGATCAAGACCGGCTTCCTCTGCCATCCTGAGGGCTTGGTCGGTGGGAACCACACCGAGGTTCTGGCCTTCGGCATCGATAAGCTGGACCTTGGGAATGCGAATTTCCCTGTTGGCGCGCGGCCCCTCCTTGACGGGGGCATCGGCTTTGAATGGTCTGCGAATGGTCGTATTCTCCTGATTGTTTCGAAACGCAAGCAACGACTTTCACCTGACCCCGCCTGCGGCCGGGGCAATGTCGTGATCGCTCGCGCGAAGTCAATAGCACGTTGTCATGAAAAAATCACCTGCTGTCGCATGCTGCGAATTTGTTTTATACGCGCGGCAAAATGTGCAAGGAACCCGCCATGACAGAGGCCGCAGCCCACATCACCGAAAAGAGGATCACCGTAGGCGAAGGGCCGGCCGGCCGCGAGATTGCGATCCTCCACCGGGCTGCGCAGAAGAAGACCGGCCTCGCTTTCGTCTGGCTTGGCGGCTACCGGTCCGACATGTCCGGCACCAAGGCAGTGGAGCTCGACGCGCTGGCAGGCGAACTCGGGATCGCGGCCATCCGGTTCGACTATTCCGGCCACGGCATTTCCGGTGGGGCTTTCCGGGACGGCACCATTTCCCGCTGGCTCGAAGAGGCGCTGGCCGTCCTCGATGACATCAAGCCGAAGCGTGTCATCCTTGTCGGCTCCTCCATGGGCGGCTGGATCGCGCTGCGGCTAGCGCAGGAACTGAAGAGACGGAAAAAAGCGCCGAGGATCGACGGCATCCTGCTGATCGCGCCGGCGCCGGACTTCACCGCGGAGCTTATCGAGCCGAACCTGACGGATGAGGAGCGTCGGTCGCTTGCCGAACGCGGCTATTTCGAAGAACCTTCGGAATACAGCCCCGAGCCCAACATCTATACCCGCGACCTGATCGAGGACGGCCGCAGCAACCGCGTGCTGACCGGGATTATCGAAACCGGCTGTCCGGTCACCATCCTGCAGGGCATGAAGGATTGCGACGTGCCTTACCAGCACGCCCTGAAGCTCGTTGAATTCCTGCCGGCCGACGACGTCGTGCTGACCCTGGTCCGCGATGGCGACCACCGGCTTTCAAGGCCGCAGGACATCGAAAAATTGAGGACTGCGGCCTCAGCCCTAATTGTGCATGATTAAATTTTGGCCTGAGACAAAAAAGCAGCAGCCTTAACCATAATATCACGAGCCAAACATTAACAAATCTTCACCGATTGACTCTTGCGCCCGTCCAATCTTAACTTTTCGTTAGGAATTTTAGGGACGGGTCCATGATGAGAGCCTTGCAGGCACGGCTTGCCGTGATCCTAGTCAGCGTACTTGTACCAGTGAGCGCAGCAGTGCCGGCTCCAAGGTCGATGAATTCCATGGTTACAGGCGCAGTGACGTCCCAGCCGATCGGTCATTACGAATTCTGCCAGAAATATCAGTCTGAATGTTCGATCAGGGGCCGTTCGACTCCGGCTCCCAAGATCAGCGCCAAGGGCTGGGCTCTCGTTCGCCAGATCAACCGGTCCGTCAACGGCCGCTTCTTCGCCAAGACCGACAAGGAAATCTATGGTCGGGAAGAAGTGTGGGCCTACCCCACCAATTTCGCCGACTGCGAGGATTACGCGCTCGAGAAGCGTAAGGAATTGGCAGCTCGGGGCTTTGCCCTTTCCGATCTTCTTATGACTGTCGTCCGCAAACCCGACGGCGAAGGGCATGCAGTCCTGACGCTTCGCACCTCCGACGGCGACTTCATTCTCGACAACCTCGATAATGAGGTGAAGCCCTGGCATCAGACGCCTTACACGTTCCTGAAGCGCCAGGCATCCTTCAACACAGGCCGCTGGGTGACGATCGAAAACGGCCGCGACGTTCTTGTCGGCGCATTGCGCTGATCAACGGGTCAGCACGGGGACCCAGGGCCGCCTGCGATCATCTGATCGCAGGCGGTTTTGTTTAATGACCTGAAAGAGAAAAGTCTGCCGCATCGGCGACCGGCCCTTCGCTCCAGGTTCAGGGCGCTCGTCACTGCAATCGATTCACTGGATCGATTGCTCGGGCTTCGCCCGACCGTTCCTCACCCATTCCCGATCAATATACCGGCCGCCAGCACCAGCGAACCGCCAAAGACCACCTGGAAGACGGCGCGCAGAAATGGCGTTTCCATGTATCGGTTCTGGATGAAGGCGATCGCCCAGAGCTCGAAGAAGACGACAATCGCGGCCACGGTGGTGGCTGTCCAGAAATGCGGAATGAGATAGGGCAAGGCATGGCCGAGGCCGCCGATCGCCGTCATGATGCCGGAAGCAAGACCGCGCTTGACCGGCGAGCCGCGCCCGGAAATCTTCCCGTCGTCATGGGCCGCTTCCGTAAAGCCCATCGAGATGCCTGCACCGACTGAAGCCGAGAGACCGATCAGGAAGGTCGACCACGTATCTCCCGTGGCGAAGGCGGCCGCGAAGATCGGAGCGAGCGTCGAGACCGAGCCGTCCATCAGGCCCGCCAGACCCGGCTGGACATAGGTAAGGATGAACTGGCGCCGCGCGGTTTGATCCTCTTCCGACTTCACGTCTTCCGGCACATGCTTCTCGCTCAGCATGCGGGCAATATCCTCATGTCCCTCCTCTGCAAGCGCGAGATCGCCCAGCAGCTTGCGGGTCGAGGCGTCGGAAACGCGCTTGGTCGCCTCCCTGTAGAATCGCGCTGCCTGCTGCTCCATGGCCTCGGTCTCGGCCCGCACCGTCTCAAGCGGCAGGTTCTTCCTGAGCCAGTCGGGCTTGCGCTCGTAAAAGCCGCGCACATGCTCCCGACGGATCAGCGGGATGCGTTCGCCGAAGCGGGAGCGGAACATCTCGATCAGCATGTTCCTATGGGTCTGCTCGACATCCGCCATATCCTCGAAGACTTTCGCGGAGGATGGATACTGCTCCCGCAAACTGTCGGCATAAGCCAGGTAGATGCGGGAGTCTTCCTCTTCCGAGGCGATGGCGAGAGCGAGAATTTCCTCCTCGCTCAGAGAATCAAACGATCGCTTGGATGCGGGCAAAAGGCGGCCTAACATGAAAACCTCTTATTAGAATTGTTCTAAACTAAGCCTTGGACGGAAAACTTCAAGGGACTTTTTGCCGCGCGGGAATTTGGCGCCAGTCTTAATTTGTAAAAGCAATTTTTGAAAAGGATCGCTGCGCCTCGGCGTAATCTTCCGGATTTTTTGCTTGCTGTTCCCGAAACGAAAGGATTAAGAGCTGCCCGCGCGGGCGAAAATCCGGGCACCTCCCAAAAGTCAAGAAGGCCTTATTCCCATGAACCGCAGACATTTCTTCCGGCAGGCAGCGACCGCCGGCGTGGGCGCCGCTGCCGCGACCGCGCTTACCGCTCCCCTGGCCGCACCGGCCATCGCCCAGGAAAATCCGAAGCTCTCCTGGAGGATGACCTCCTCCTTCACCAAGAATACCGATATCCTTTTCACCGCCTCGACGGAGATTGCGGAAAGCGTGAAGGAAGCCTCCGACGGCAACTTCACCATCGAAACCTATGCTGCGGGTGAGATCGTCCCCGGCTTGCAGGCGGCCGACGCGGTTGCGGCCGGAACCGTCGAGATGGCGCATAGCTGCTGCTACTATTACATCGGCAAGGACCCGACTTTCGCGCTCGGCACGGCCGTGCCCTTCGGCCTCAACGCGCGGCAGACCAATGCCTGGTTCTCCGTCGGCGGCGGCAACGAGCTGATCAACGAATTCCTCGCCGGCTACAATCTCTATGCATTGCCGGCCGGCAATACCGGCGCGCAAATGGGCGGCTGGTTCCGCAAGGAGATCAATACGATCGATGACCTGAAGGGCCTGAAGATGCGTATCGCCGGGCTTGCCGGCCAGGTCATGCAGAAGGTCGGAGTCACGCCGCAGCAGATCGCCGGCGGCGACGTCTACGCCGCTCTCGAAAAGGGCACGATCGACGCTACCGAATTCGTCGGCCCCTATGACGACCGGAAACTCGGCTTCGTGAAGGTCGCGAAATATTACTATTATCCGGCCTGGTGGGAAGGCGGCCCGGCCGTGCATGCCTTCTTCAACCTGGAAAAGTTCAAGGCACTGCCGAAAAGCTACCAGCGCATGCTGAAGGATGCCTGCGCCAATGCCAATACCAACATGCTCGCCCGCTACGACGCTCATAACGCCAAGGCGCTCAAGCAGCTCGTTGCAGAAGGCGCGGTCCTGAAGCCCTTCAGCCAGGAAATCCTCGAAGCGAGCTATAAGGCGGCGCAGGACGTCTATGCGGAAATCACCGCCAAGAACCCGACTTTCAAGAAGATCTACGACAGCCAGCAGGAATTCAAGAAGGACGGCTACCTGTGGAACCAGATCGCCGAATATACCTACGACACCTACATGATGGTCCAGCAGCGCAAGGGCACGCTCTAATCATCGCGTTCATTTGAAAGAGCAAAATCCCGGGGCGATCCTCCGGGATTTTGCTTGCCGTTCCCGAAAAGAAAGGATTATGAGCGATATCATACCCTTTCAGCGCGTATCTTTCCGAAGTCGAGGAGAACTTCCATGAACCGCAGACATTTCTTGCGACAGGCCGCGACAACAGGCGCCGGGGCCGCGACAGCGCTTGCCGCCCCCCTGGCCGCACCGGCCATCGCCCAAGAAAACCCGAGCATCACCTGGCGGCTGACCTCCTCCTTCCCGAAGAGCCTCGACATCATCTTCGGCGCCGCCAACGAGATCGCCGAAAGTGTCAAGAACGCCACGGACGGCAAATTCACGATCCAGATCTTCGCCGCCGGCGAGATCGTGCCCGGCCTTCAGGCAGCGGACGCCGTCGCCAATGGCACGGTCGAAATGGCGCATACCTGTTCCTACTACTATATCGGACAGGACCCGGCCTTCGCGCTCGGCACCGCCATTCCTTTCGGCCTCAACGCCCGCATGACGAATGCCTGGTTCACGGCGGGCGGCGGTAACGACCTGATCAACGAATTCCTGGCACCGCGCAATCTCTATGCGCTGCCGGCCGGCAACAGCGGCACGCAGATGGGCGGCTGGTTCCGCAAGGAGATCAACACGATCGATGATCTGAAGGGCCTGAAGATGCGCATCGCCGGGCTGGCCGGCCAGGTCATGCAGAAGGTCGGCGTCACGCCACAGCAGATCGCTGCGGGCGACGTCTATACGGCGCTTGAAAAGGGCACGATCGACGCTACCGAATTCGTCGGCCCCTATGATGATCAGAAGCTCGGCTTCGCGAAGGTTGCGAAATATTATTACTATCCGGCCTGGTGGGAAGGCGGCCCTGCCATGCATGCCTTCTTCAATCTGGAAAAGTTCAACGCCCTGCCGAAGAGCTACCAGCAGATCTTGGCGAATGCCTGCGCATCGGCCAACATGAGCATGCTCGCCAATTACGACGCGCATAACGCCAGGGCGCTCAAGCAGCTCGTCGCCGAAGGTGCGATCCTGAAGCCCTTCAGCCGCGAGATCATGGATGTCTGCTTCAAGGCAGCAATGGAAACCTATGCCGAGCTCTCGGCCAGGAGCCCGGCGTTCAAGAAGCTCTACGACAGCCAGCAGGCTTTCAAGAAGGACGCCTATCTCTGGGCCCAGGTCGCGGAATATTCCTACGACACCTTCATGATGACGCAGCAGCGCAACGGCACGCTCTGACCGCCATCCCTCGCGCGGGAAGCCCGGAGAATTCCGGGCTTTCTGACCCGACGCCGATCCGTCCGGCCGTGTGTGAAAGCCTCTTCGTCTCTACGGACGAGAGAATTTGGCTTTCAATAATACGGTTCAAAATCAAACCCTTGGGCGAGAAATTCCTGCTCTCGTCCCGGCACTGAGAGAATTAAATCGATCATTGAGCATTGATTATCCGGGGATAAGGCATATATTGCTGACATCGAAAATTGCTTGCGACCTTTGTCAACGAGCTTTACGCTCTGTCAGATTTCCTCTCAAATATCGATCAAAGCGGGCGAAATACTGTCCGATAACTCTAGCGATTGAAAGGAAATCGTTATGAATACTGGCACCGTAAAGTGGTTCAACAGCACCAAGGGTTTTGGCTTCATTCAGCCTGATGACGGCGCGACAGACGTTTTTGTCCATGTTTCCGCTGTCGAACGCGCTGGCATGTCCTCGCTGGCAGAAGGTCAGAAGATCTCCTACGAGATCGTTCGCGACCGCAAGTCCGGCAAGAGCTCGGCCGACAATCTGCGGGCTGCATAAGGATGTCATTCGCCTCGGCTGACCACGGATGTACTGGCAGCTAGCGCTTGAATGACGGGAAGAGGTCGGGGTTACGCCCGGCCTTTTTGTTTTTGTCCGGCTTCCCGGCCGGGCTCAAGGAGAAAAAGATGAGCCCGAACATCTATGCCGTCAACGATCTCGTCGTCTTGAAGGCGGGGTTAACGCGGACGGCCACGGGCGACCGCACATGCCGGATCGTTGGACTTTTACCGGCGGCTGATCGCGGAGAGCATCAATATCGCGTGCGCTTCGACAACGAGAACTTCGAACGGCGTATCGTTGCGAGTGATATCGACCTATCAGCGACCGCAACGTCAGCTGCAAAAGGCGAGACCGCACCGACAGGATCCGGCGAGCCGTGGCTCAAGCCATCGCGCATCCGCATCGGAAAGTAAGTTTCAACCCCTTGATTGAAGACGGGTTTACCCGCAATGGAAAGGATATAGTTTGCAGGTTCTTGTTAGAGACAACAATGTCGATCAGGCACTTCGGGTGCTCAAGAAGAAGATGCAGCGCGAAGGCGTCTTCCGTGAAATGAAGGCGCGTAGCGCTTACGAGAAACCTTCCGAAAAGCGCGCCCGTGAAAAGGCCGAGGCTATCCGGCGTTACCGCAAGCTCGCCCGCAAGAAGGCTCAGCGCGAAGGTCTGCTGCCGGCGCCAAAGAAGGTCGTGCGTACGCGTTGATATCTGTCGGACCGCCCGGACTTTCTCCACAGGCCCAGACTTTCTCAACAGGAAGGAGGATCTCATGACCGCAACCAAAGACGAATTCTTCAATCCCACCAAGCTTTCCGCGCGTGACAAGGCCGCAGCCACCGACCATACGGCCCGCGCCATCATTGCCGCGGAAACATCGCAACGGGAAAAGAAAACCGAAAAGCTCAAGCAGCTTCGACTTCAGCGCGAAGCCGACCAACCGCCGCAAGCGCCCCCGAAGAGCCGCAAGAGACCGGCTGATCATTGAGATCCGCAAAAGCCCGGGACTCCCGGGCTTTTCCTATTTCGCGATAGGGCGCCGCAGCGGCTCATGCCGGCTGGAGCTTCTCCTCTTGCCGGCCCGGCAGTGGCGGGAAGGCGAGTGCGATCAGGACCGCGCCGAGACCCACCAGCGCCGAACCGAAGAACAGCCAGTTGTAATTGTTGAACTGGTCGAAGGCCCAGCCGCCGGCCAGCGGACCGAAAGCCATGCCGATACTTGACAGCATGGTTGCGCCGCCAAGAACGGTACCCAGGATCCGAGGCGCGAAATATTCGCCCGCCAGAACCGCATAGAGCGGCATGACGCCGCCATAGGTGCCGCCGAAGATCACCGCGAGCATGTAGAATTGGGTGAGGTCAGCGGCCATCGTATAGGCGGCGATCACCGCAGCCTGGATCATCAGCCCCCCGATCAGCACCGGCTTGACGCCGAATTTATCCGCCATCACCCCGAACAGCACGCGGCCGCCAAGACCTGCCGCCCCTTCGACGCTGTAGATCGTCACCGCCGCCATCGGCGCAACGCCGCAGAACATGGCATAGCTCACCATGTGGAAGATCGGGCCGGAATGGGCCGCACAGCAAGCGAAGAAGGTGAAGGCCAGCACCAGGAACTGCGGCGAACGCAGAATTTTTGAAAGCGGGATGCCCGACCCTTCCGCTCCGGTTTCCGCATGTGCGCCGGCCGCGGCCGCGGCCGCCGGCGGATTGCGCACCAGCAGTGCCGCCGGCAGAAGCAGCACCCATGCACCGACGCCGATCAGGAACATGGCCATCCGCCAGTCGTCATAATAGGTGATCAGCCAACGGGCGAAGGGCGAAATCGTCATCGGCGCGACACCCATCCCGGCGGAGACAAGCGAGACGGCAAGGCTGCGATGCTTGTCGAACCAAGACATCGTGAGCGCGATCATCGGCGCAAAGAAGGCGCTCGCGGACAGGCCCACGAGGCAGCCGTAGATGACCTGGAAAAGGAAAAGATTCTGCACCTGGCTTGTCAGCACAAGCGCCAGCCCGAGCAAGGCCGCGCCGATCAACACGACGATACGAGCCCCGTAGCGATCGCTCGCCGTACCCCAAAGAAAGCCGCCAAGCCCCATCACGATGAAATTCAGCGTCATCGCGCTGGAAATGCCGGCATGCGACCAACCGGTGTCGGTCGCGATCGGCTGCAGAAAGATGGCGAGCGAAAACATCGTGCCGACGGCGACGCACCCCATAAGCGCCCCCGCAGCGACAATCACCCAGCGATAGTTGGTCATCATGCCCTACTCCCATTTGCCATAGGTCCCGAGATCCGGATGCGCGGCGCGCTCTCCGCAGCGTCATCCCGAACCAAGGACGCACGGCCTCGCCCTTTCCCGACAGGCTTCCCGATTTTTTTTCAAAACCGGATTTGCCGACGATACAACAAAAGCCCCGCACGCGGCGGGGCTTCTGAAACTTCTTCTTTGCCGTGACGTCAGGCGCCCGTATTCGGGCGGGCCTTGCCGACATTGTGATTGGTCGAAGCGGTCTTGCCGTCCGGCTGCTGGCCATAATAGGTGCCGCCGAGATGACCGCCGCCGCTGGTGTTCTCCACCTGCTGCTCAGCGCGTTTCACGGCTTCCTTCACGTCACTCTTGCTCATGTCTGTCCTCCAGCTTTTTACGTTGGTGACAGAGGCTGAACCCCTCCGCGACGGATATGTTCCGCTTTTCACCCGGCCCAGTCCTCTTGACGAAACTCAATTCGACATCTATTTGGGAACAATCATTTCCAAATTAAGACGACAAATCATGGATAGCACCATTTCGGACATCGCCGTACGCTTACCCGGCCGCCCGCGCGAATTCGAGATCGACGAGGCCCTGGACAAGGCGATCATCGTCTTTTCGGAGCGCGGCTATCATGCGGCTTCGATTTCCGAACTGAAGGATGCCATGGGTCTTGCCGCCGGCAGTCTCTACAAGGCGTTCAAGGACAAGAAGGCGATCTTCCTGGCTGCTTTCGACCGCTACAAACAGGTGCGCAATGCGCTTCTGGATGAGGAACTTGCCGACGGTGAAAGCGGCCGTGACAGGGTTTTCCGCCTGCTGCGCTTTTATGCCGAAGCCTCGCATGGCGAAAGCGGCCGGCGTGGTTGTCTTGTCGTCGGCACGGCCATTGAGCTTGCCGTCTACGACAAGGAAGCCGCCGAGCGGGTCGACCGGTCGATGCAACGCAGCGAAGCTCTTCTCAATGCCCTGATCCGCGAAGGGCATGCGGATGGCTCGATCCCGCAGACGGTCGATCCGGATACGACGGCACGCCTCATGCTTTCCGTTACCCAGGGCCTGCGGGTACTCGGCAAAACCGGACCAGACCGTGATCGCGCTTTTTCCGTGATCGAGGCGGCCATGAAACTTCTCGATTGATTTTCTAACCCGATCCTTTCTCCCAAGGAGCTTTTCGTGACAAGCAATTCCGCCACCATGGCCGCACCGGCCATTTCACGCGCGATGTCCGCCGGCATGACCTTCGTCATGGCCGCGGCCTGCGGCCTGATCGCCGCCAATCTTTATTACGCCCAGCCGCTCGCCGGTCCGATCGCCGCCTCGATCGGGCTTCCTGCGCATGCGACAGGCCTTATCGTGACGCTCACCCAGATCGGCTATGGCCTTGGCCTGCTGCTGATCGTGCCGCTCGGCGACCTTCTCGAAAACCGCCGGCTGATCGTGACGATGGTCGGCGCCGCGGCGATCGCGCTTCTCGCGGCAGGGTTCTCCACCGCTGTCCTCCCCTTCCTCGCCGCTTCGCTGGCGATCGGGCTTGCCTCCACCGCAGTGCAGATGATCGTGCCCTTCGCGGCCAATCTGGCGCCGGACGCCCATCGCGGCCGGGTGGTCGGAAACGTCATGAGCGGGCTGATGGTCGGTATCATGATGGCCCGGCCGGTTTCGAGCTTCATTGCCCGGTTTTCCTCCTGGCACCTCGTCTTCTTTCTGTCGGCCGCGGTCATGATCGTGCTCGGCTTCGTGCTCGCAACGCGCCTGCCCAAGCGCGTGCCCCAGACGAAGCTGTCGTATTTCAGCCTGTTGGCATCGATGGGCCGGCTCTACGCGACCCAGCCGGTGCTGCGCCGCCGCGCCTTCTATCAGGCCTGTCAGTTCGCCGCCTTCAGCCTGTTCTGGACGGTGACGCCGCTGGTTCTGGCCGGTCCCGCCTTCCAGCTCACCCAGGCCGGCATCGCCCTCTTCGCGCTTGCCGGTGTCGCCGGCGCCATCGCCTCACCAATCGCGGGACGCCTGGCAGACCGTGACCTCGGAAAGCCCGCCACGCTCTTCGGCATTCTCGCCGTGGCGGCTGCCTTCGCGATGACCCATATTGCACCGGAAGGCTCCGTCGTCGCACTGACGCTCCTGACACTCGCGGCGATCCTGCTCGATTTCGGCGTCACCATGACGCTGGTCATCGGCCAGCGGGCGATCTACGGGCTTGGGGCCGAACTCCGCAGCCGCCTGAACGGCCTCTTCATGGCAACCTTCTTCTGCGGCGGCGCGATCGGTTCAGCGGTTGGCGCCTGGGCCTTCGCCGAGGGCGGCTGGATGCTCGCCTCCATGATCGGCCTTGCGCTTCCCGTCATCGCCTCGCTCTATTTCATGACGGAAAGGCGGCCTCAGCCGGTGCCGGCGGAATAGGGGGCGACACGCAGGAATAACGAGCCTGATCACGTTCGAGGGCGTCCTCGAACGTGATCGAGGTCGAGAAAACCTCGCGTCCCATCGAAGGTCAGTCATCGCTTTTCCAACCACAAGAGGTTCCCATGCGACTGACCAGACTTCTTCTTGCCTTTTGCCTTTGCACCAGCGCTACGCCGCTTCTTGCCGCCGATCCTGTCGGCGTCCGCAAGATCAGCGTCGTCTCGCAGGACAATCTCCGTCCGCTGGCCGTGACGGTCTGGTATCCGGCCGCGGCCGCAGGAGCGCAGAGTGCAACCGCTCAAGACCGCATTTTCGAGATTCCATCCGCTTCCAAAGATGCGGAAATCCGCAAGGGTCGCTTCCCGCTCGTCCTCCTTTCCCATGGTTCCGGCTCAAGGGCCGAAGGCATGGGCTGGATAGCAGCCAAGCTCGCCGAGGCGGGTTTCATCGTCGCCGGCCCCAACCATCCCGGCACCACAAGCGGCGATTCCACCCCGGCGGCGACGCCCAAGATCTGGGAGCGCACAGGGGATATCTCCGCCGTCATCACCGCGCTCTCTGGCGATCCCCGGTGGATAGCGTCGATCGACCCGGCTCGCATCGGCGTGCTCGGCTTCTCGCTCGGCGGCACCACGGTGCTGGAACTTGCCGGGGCACGCGCCGATCTTTCCGGCTATATCCGCTACTGCGCGGAGCATCCGGACATGATGGACTGCCGATGGTTTGCCGGCGGCCGCGGCTATGCCGGCGGAGAGCAGGTCGCCGTCGAGCCTTTGGATCTCAGGACTATCGACAAGACCCGCTTCGAACAGTCAAACCGCGACGCTCGCATCACTTCCGTGGTCGCGGTCGATCCGGGTCTCGCGACGGTCTTCACGCCGGAGAGCCTGAGGAACATCGACATACCGCTCACCGTCATCAACCTCGGCAGCATCGGCAAAATTCCCGTCGCGGTGCTTGCGGACAAGCTGGAGAAACAGGTCCCCAATGCTTCCTATGCACAGGTCGACAATTCCGACCATTTCAGCTTCCTGCCCGTCTGCAAACAGGGTGCCGCGGAGTTCCTGAAATCGGTCGGAGAGCTGGACCCGATCTGCGATGATGCCGGACGACCGCGCATCGACATTCATGAGGAACTCGTCGGCCTCGTCACGAGCGCCTTCGAACGCACCCTCAAAGCCAGCCACTAATTTGCCGAATGCCTCATAGGGGCCGGCCATCGGCCCCTATTTCGCCGGTTCGGGAATGCCTGAAAGCACCGAGCCGTCGCTCGCACGGCTCGTCAGATGTCTGAATTCTCCGTTCCTGAACTCGAAGAAATGCGCGCCCTTGGGGCTTTCCTCGTTGAGCACTCCGGAGAAAACAATCAACCGGCTGTCCTTCCTGAAATAGAAGGGCTCGCCCTCGCCCCAGCAGCAGACGGAATAGGGAAGCCAGGCGACAGCGCCCGTGCGCGCATCGATGACGGCTCCGCCCAGACACTCCGCCCCGCAGCCCCACGTGGCAAGGATATAGTGACCGGCGAAATTGACCGGCTGCTTCATTCCTTCCAGGAGCCGGGTCGCAAACTCTCGGTCATCCTGCGTCGCAAGCCTCAGCGGCGCGCTCGGCCCCTCATAGACTTTTTCGGCAAACTGCGTGAACTTCGGCACCTCGTCGGCCGCCGAGGTGGCGACAAGTCCGAAGCAGGCGAAGGCAATTCCTCCAAGCCAATGAAAACTGCGCGTCATGTTGCCGATACCTCTTGGCCATAGATAGCCGCACGTTTAGTGCTACAGCAATTCCCTATCAGTCCCAGAACCGGATCATTTGCGCAATGAAAGTCTTGATGGTCGATGTCGACGGCGTGCTTGTGAACGGCAGACCGGCCGACGGCCTTCCGTTTGCGACCGATCTCGAGCGCGACCTTGGACTTCCGCTCGCCCCCCTCCAGCGGGAATTCTTCAAACCCTACTGGCCGGACATCGTCACCGGCCGCGAGCCGATCGAACCGCGCCTGACGGCCGTGCTGGCGAATATCGCGCCGCATATCGAAACGGAAACCTTGCTTGGCTACTGGTTCGCGAACGATTCCAGGCTGGACAGACGCCTGCTGGAAGATCTCGCCGAACTTCGAAAGGGCGGCGTGGCGCTCTACCTCGCCACCAACCAGGAACACCGCCGCGCGGCATGGCTGATGAGCGAACTCGGCCTTGCCACGCATTTCGACGACATCTTCTACTCTGCCAAGTTCGGCCACAGGAAGCCGGACCAGGATTTCTTCCGGCTGGCAACCGCTAAGGCAGGCGTTGAGCCTCACGAGATCATGTTCATCGACGATGCGGCGGAGAATATCGAAGGCGCCCGCCAGTTCGGCTGGAATGCCGCGCACTGGACGCCCGGCATGATGCTTGAAAACGCACTCAGCGTGCTTCACCCCACCCGCTTATAAAACAGCGTCGTGCCGCAGAAGCCGCCCTCGGGCCACATCGCGTAATCGGGGATGACGCCGACGCGTTCCCAGCCGAAACGCGGATAGATCTTTTCCGCATCGCTGCCGGTTGCCGTATCGAGCACCAGGAGCGTACGGCCCCGGCGGGCGGCTTCCGCTTCCACGACGTCCATCAGCCTGCGCGACAGGCCAAGCCCGCGCGCCGAGCGATGCACCAGAAGCTTCATCAGATCGCCGCGATGCGGCTGGTTGGGTTTCGACGCCAGCCCCACCTGCACCGTTCCGACCACTTTGCCTTCCACCTCAGCGACCGCAAGAATGATACCGCCCTTTTCCACCGCACCGGCGATTTCCTGCCAATAGGTCTCTCCGTCCTTCGGCGCGAAGGGCAGCATGAAACCTACAGATGCGCCGCCATGGATGCAGTCGGCCAGGACTTCGCAGAGGTCAGGAATGGCGGCGCGGGCTTCTTCGGTGTCTATGATACGGATCGTTGTCATTTCGGTTCTTTCGGTTGAGAACTACCGGCCGCGGTCGAGGATCACCGCGTAGCGGGCGAGCTTGTCGGACGGGTTATGAAAGTCGAAGGCGTCGCCGAGGTCCATGTAGAGGCAGTCGCCCGGATAAAGCGTATGAACGGTCTCGCCGATGATCATTTCCAGCACGCCCTCGAACAGCCAGACGTGCTGGGTCATCACCCGGCTTTCCTCGCGCGGCGGAAAACTGACGCGTGCATGGGCTGGAAAGTCCACCTCGACGATGTCCACCCGGCTCGGCATTCCCTGCGGCGAGACGGAACGGCGCAGATAGCCCGTATGCGGATCGCGCCAGAGCTTCTGATCGCCGTAGCGGCTGAGCGGCGAGGTGGCCGGCTGGTCGTCGGCGAAGAAGGCGGAAAGCGACAGGCCGAGCGCCTCCGAGAGCCTGGCGAGCAACGCCGCCGTGGGGCTTGCCTCGGCCCGCTCGATGCGGGAGATCATCGCCCGGCTCACTCCTGAGCGTTGTGCAAGTTCATCCAGCGTCAGCCCGGCGCTCGCCCTCAGGTTTTTGAGGCGCTCACTGATTGCGCTGTCTATCCTGTCAACCATCTGCTCCATGATCTGAGAATCGCATTCTCTTATGATGGAATCAAGCGGCATCAGGGTGGACAGTCGAAATTTGTGAAGCGATGGCGTTTCCACGATAGCTCCCGTCATCGTCAATCGGCTATGGAGCAGCACAGGGTCACTGAGTCGGCTGCACCGCAACCGGCGCCCTGCTCCGCCGGAGAATCGAGATGCACGGCCAGACATTGGAGGTCGCTTCGCCCTTTTCGATCGCCAGCATCGTCGTTTCGATGACGATCGCGGCGGTCGGCAGCGGCGTCATGTTCGCCTACGTCCCCTTCATGCTGACGCATTCGGCCACGCCATGGGCGGCGGGTGCAGCGGTCACCGCGGTCGCCTTCGGCGGCCTTGTCGGCTGCGTGGTCGGCGGGCCGCTCATCAAGCGTGTCGGTCATGCGCGCCTCTTCGCCTGCTCGATGGCCATGGTCGTCATCGCGGCCGTGCTGATTGCCGCGGATCTCCCCGCCTATGTCTGGATCCTTGCCCGCGGCCTCTACGGCGCGGCCGCCAACGTCAACTTCATCATCGCCCAGAGCTGGCTGAACCATGCCGCCTCCAATGCATGGCGTGGCAAGGCCATGTCCTTTTTCTACATGGCCTATGTCTTGGGCCTCGGCTGCGGCGCATGGCTTTTCGGCCGCATTCCGACCGACGGCAACCTCGCGCCGCTTGCCGTCATTTTCTTCACCGCGCTCGCCATCCTGCCGATCGGACTCACCCGCCTGCCGAACCCGCCGCCGCCGGCAAGCGTCAGCGTCAACATTCCGATGGCCTGGCGCATCTCGCCGGTCGGTCTCGTCGGCGTGCTGGCGTCGGGCGGGCTTTCCATGGTGGTGCAGGGTTTCACGCCGATCTATGCCGCCACCAGCCAGGTTTCCCAGGCAAATGTCGCGCTCTTGATGTTCGTCATGCAGACGGGGCTGCTCTTCGTGCAATATCCGCTCGGCGTGCTTTCCGATCGCATCGACCGCCGCTTTGTGCTGCTCATCACCTGCGGGCTCATCGTTGCGGCCGGCGTTGCGGCGCTCTTCGTCTCGTTCGCGACGATCGTCATCCTGATGATCGTTTTCCTCGTCTTCGGCGGCGCGGTCGAAACGGTCTATTCGGTCGCCAATGCGCATGCCAACGACCGCGCCGATCCCGGCGATTTCGTGCCTCTCTCCTCGACGCTGCTCGTCGCCTGGTCGACGGCCGCCACGATCGTCCCGCTCGGCGTCACGCTTCTGACGCCGGTCTTCGGCCAGCATACCTTCATCTATGCGGTCATGCTGGTGGCGGTCGCCTATGCGATCTACATCCTGTGGCGGCTCACGGAGCGCAAGGCGGTGCCGACCGATGAGCGCGAGAACATCGGCATCCGCAGCGCCCAGGTGCCGAATGCAACCGTTCTCACCGATCCGGACACCGGCAAGCCCCAATAGCCCCGCAAAACCGGGCCTTATCCTCAACGAATGGTTATCTTTCCGCTTTGCGGCAGGGATTCGCACTGCTATATGCGCGAGCCATGAGCACCAATTCGTCCCGCACGCCCCTAGACCACATCCGCAACTTCTCGATCGTGGCGCATATCGACCATGGCAAGTCGACGCTCGCCGACCGGCTGATCCAGTCGACCGGCGGTCTGGCGGAGCGCGAGATGTCGGAACAGGTGCTGGACTCGATGGATATCGAGCGCGAGCGCGGCATCACCATCAAGGCCCAGACCGTGCGCCTGCACTACAAGGCACAGAACGGCGAGACCTATATCCTGAACCTCATCGACACGCCCGGCCACGTGGACTTCGCCTACGAAGTCTCGCGCTCGCTGTCGGCCTGCGAAGGTTCGCTGCTCGTCGTCGATGCCTCTCAGGGCGTAGAAGCCCAGACGCTCGCCAACGTCTACCAGGCGATCGACAACAACCACGAGCTCGTCACCGTCCTCAACAAGATCGACCTGCCGGCCGCCGAGCCGGAGCGCATCAAGGAGCAGATCGAGGAAGTCATCGGCATCGATGCTTCCGACGCCGTGCTGATCTCCGCGAAAACGGGCCTCGGCATTCCGGACGTGCTCGAAGCGATCGTCCACAAGCTGCCGCCGCCCAAGAGCCCGGAAGGCGAAAAGGGTCCGCTGAAGGCGCTGCTGGTCGATAGCTGGTACGATACCTATCTCGGCGTCATGGTTCTGGTGCGCATCATCGACGGCGTGCTGACCAAGGGTCAGCAGATCCGCATGATGGGCACCGACGCCAAGTACACCGTGGAACGCGTCGGTGTGCTCACCCCGAAAATGGTCAATGTCGATAGCCTCGGCCCCGGCGAGATCGGCTTCATCACCGCCTCGATCAAGGAAGTGGCCGATACCCGCGTCGGCGACACGATCACCGAAGACAAGCGTCCGACCGCGCATGCGCTTCCCGGCTTCAAACCGGCCCAGCCGGTGGTCTTTTGCGGCCTCTTCCCCGTGGATGCAGCCGACTTCGAGGATCTGCGCGCCGCCATGGGCAAGCTCCGCCTCAACGACGCCTCCTTCTCCTTCGAGATGGAAAGCTCGGCCGCCCTCGGCTTCGGCTTCCGCTGCGGCTTCTTGGGCCTGCTCCACCTCGAAATCATCCAGGAGCGGCTGGAGCGCGAGTTCAACCTCGATCTCGTCGCGACCGCCCCTTCCGTCGTCTACCAGATGACGCTGACCGACGGCACCGAGAAGGAACTGCACAACCCGGCCGACATGCCGGACGTGGTCAAGATCGACGAGATCCGCGAGCCGTGGATCAAGGCGACGATCATGACGCCGGACGAATATCTGGGCTCCATCCTGAAGCTCTGCCAGGACCGCCGCGGCATCCAGACCGAACTCACCTATGTGGGCAGCCGCGCGATGATCACCTACGAACTGCCGCTCAACGAAGTGGTGTTCGATTTCTACGACCGGCTGAAGTCGATCTCGAAGGGCTACGCCTCCTTCGACTACACGATCATGGACTACCGGGCCGGCGACCTCGTGAAGATGTCGATCCTGGTCAACGGCGATCCGGTCGACGCGCTGTCGATGCTCGTCCACCGCTCCGCCGCCGACCGGCGCGGCCGCGGCATGGTGGAGAAGCTGAAGGAGCTCATCCCGCCGCATATGTTCCAGATCCCGATCCAGGCGGCGATCGGCGGCAAGGTGATCGCCCGCGAAACTGTCAGGGCGCTGCGCAAGGACGTGACCGCCAAGTGCTACGGCGGCGACGCCACCCGCAAGCGCAAGCTTCTGGAAAAGCAGAAGGAAGGCAAAAAGCGCATGCGCCAGTTCGGCAAGGTGGAGATCCCGCAGGAAGCGTTCATCGCCGCGCTGAAGATGGGGGATGAGTAGTCATCAATATGGATGCGCAGCGTCAGTAGCTGGCATCTTGTTCACTGGGGCTACGTAGTCACCAACAATAGTTGCCGCATCCTCGACCTCTCTTGGGCACCGGCGGCACCGTATATTCTCCGTCGTTCCTGTATTGTCACACGAATCCTGCAGCGCCGCGTCGGCGGCGCGGAAGACACCGCTTGTGATTTTTCGCGACCAAGGCATAGCTCGCCTGAGCCATTGGGGGCACGCATGTCCACCGCCCGCAAAGCTGCCAGTCTTTCGCTTGATGCATCGCTTCTGTCGGAAGCGCGGGAGTTGAAGCTCGACGTCAGCCGGGCGGCCGAGGAAGGCCTTGCCCGCGCCGTCAAGGCCAAAAAGGAACGGCTTTGGAGGATCGAGAATGCGGAAGCGATAAAAGCCGCCAATGATTATGTCGAAAAGCACGATCTGCCTCTGGCAAAATACCGGCAATTTTGATCGTCCGCTTCCACGTCTATCAATTCGGAAATGAGATAGCGCTGGATATACAGGCCAACCTTCTGGATGCGCTTCACACCCGCGTGGTGGTGCCGTTGGTCCCCGAAAGCGAATTGCCGTTCGCCTCAACCCTCGCTTCGAGATCAACGGCGTAGACTATGTCATGATGACGGAATTCCTTGCCGCGGTTCCTGCCACCGAACTCGGCGTCAGGATCGCCGATCTCTCCGCCCGAGCCGACGAGATTGTCGCCGCGACCGACTTCCTCTTTCAGGGCTTTTGATGCAAGAAACAGCAAGGCGGCGGCCAGCCTGATCTCTACCGGCCACCGTCCTGCCTCCGTCACTCGCCCTGCGGAATACGTGCAATCACCTTGATCTCAAAATCGAAGCCCGCCAGCCAGTTGACGCCGACGGCCGTCCAGTTGGGGTAGGGTTTTTCCGTAAACGTGGCGTCCTTCACGGCAAGAACCGTTTCGAACTGCTTTTCCGGATCGGTGTGGAAAGTGGTCACATCGACAATGTCGTCGAACGTGCAGCCCGCCGCCTTCAGCACAGCGCGGAGGTTTTCGAAGGCAAGCTCGACCTGCTTTTTAAAATCCGGTTCGGGCGAGCCGTCTCCGCGGCTGCCGACCTGGCCCGAGACGAAGAGCAGATCGCCCGAGCGGATCGCCGCCGAATATTTGTGGATCTCGTAGAGCGCCTGCCGTCCGGCGGGGAAGACTGCATCGCGTTTGGTCATTTCATTCTCCTGTTGAACCGTGCGGGCCGGATCGCAATCCCGGTCCGCTTTGTCGGGCATCCGGTCGCATACGTCCCGTATGTCAATTGATATAAGTCATACATCGCGTATGTCAATTCACATACGCGATGTATGTTTCTTTCTGCCGTCACATGGAACAGGACCCGATGCCGTAAATGGCGGGAGCAGAGCCGGCGCCCCGGCCAACCCAGCCGCCTATAGCGGAAGCCGCCGGCCCATCCGATCTCCCCCCTTGTGGGGGAGATGCCCGGCAGGGCAGAGGGGGGTATGGTGAGGCAAATCAAGACCTTGCGAGAAATCTGCAGAAAAAATCGCCTCCATTCATCCCCGCCTTCTCACCTTGTGCCTCCATTCATCCCCGCCTTCTCACCTTGTGCCTACAATCGTGCCGTCCCGCATCGGATACACCGGAAGGCGTTCCGGCGAGGCGGGGCCGGCGCCGGATGTGAGGAAACGACGTAAGTCCTTGCATTCGGGGTCCGCGGAAAATGGTCTCCCTCTGGCGACGTGGGGGCGGATGAGACGCTGTCGGACCGACGTCTCGTTTCGCTTCCTTGCATTGTGCGCCGGGCGTGCCTGTGAGGCATTGGAAGGGTGACGGGACAGCGCCATGCGGCGTCCGGGGGTTTTGCTTGAAAGCCCGGCCGCGCGGCGCAGGTGGAAGACGGTGCCCCCGACGGCTCGCGAATGAGCAATCGGGACCGGTGGTCATGGCCGCGGCACCGTAAGTCTAAAGAGCGTGCATGACACTCTCCCGCTCAGGAGGGACACGCCACAGTTCCCACAAACCCCGTCATCGCAGAGGGACCGGAGTCGCGGATAAAAACCGCCGAACGGGGCGCTGAGAGGTGTCACCCAAAACTAAAATATAAGAGGCAGCTTTCAGCGCCCCGTCCGATCCTCGGGTTCAACCAAATTCCGACCATCACCAAGGGACGAGTCTGCCCGATGATATCGCCTGGCAACAATCGGTCCTTACTTCGGTGCCCAGGGCATCGGACGCCGGTTCAGGAAAGCATCGATGCCGGCGCGGCCTTCATCGCTTTCCCAGCGGTCGGCGAGCAGGCCGATGCTGTAGGCAAGCGGATCGCCGGCAGTTCCCCTGGCAAGGCTCCGCACGAGGCTTTTGGCGCCGGAGACCGCGCCGGACGCGCAGTCCAGAAAGGCCGCGACCTCCTCCTCGACCGCCGCATCCAGCCGGCCGGCCGGGCAGGCGGCGGAGACGAGGCCGATCTCGCGGGCCATGACCGCGTCGAAACGGCGGGCGTTGAGGAAGAGCCGGCGCGCATGACCTTCGCCACTGCGGCGCACGACATAGGGGCCGATCGTCGCCGGGATCAGTCCGAGCCGCGTTTCGGTGAGCGCGAACTCGGCATCTTCCGCCGCGATGACGATGTCGCAAACCGCCATCAGGCCGATGCCGCCGCCGAAAGCGTTGCCCTGCACCCGGCCGATCAGCGGCTTGGGCAGCTCGTCCAGCGCCTTCAGCATCAGCGCCAGCGCCGTCGCGCCCTCGATCTTGCCCTGCCGGTCCTTTTGCGCCTGATCGCGCATCCATTGCAGATCTCCGCCGGCGCAGAAGGTCGGGCCGGAAGACGCCAGCACCACGACCCGCACCGCCTCGTCCGCCGCAAGCCTTGTCGCCGCATCGGCGAGTTCCGTGATCATCGCGGCGTTCATCGCATTGTGCCTGTCCGGGCGGTTCAGCGTCAGCATTGCTACGCCGCGCGCATCCGTCTCCAGCATCAGCGTGTCGTAGCCGCTCATCAGCGCGCTCCCCTCAGACTGCGGGCAAAGGCTTCCGCTTCCGCCAGCCGGTGGCGATCGATCCCCGTCTCGAAGCCGAGCGCCGCCAGATGATCTACCGTCCTGCCCGTCGCGACATTGCCTTCGGCGCCCGGTGCATAGGGGCAGCCGCCGAGCCCGCCCGCCGCCGCATCGAAGACCCTCAGCCCCTTTTCGAGCGCGACCGTGATGTTGTCGATGGCACGGCCGTTGGTGTCGTGGAAATGCCCGGCCAGATCGGCAGCCGGCAGCCGCTCCAGCACGGCGTCGAGCATGGCGGCGACGCGTTCCGGCGTGCCCGTGCCGATCGTGTCGCCGAGCGAGATTTCGCAACAGCCGAGACGCCGCAGCCACTCGGCCACCTCCGCGACCTGCACCGGCGGCGTCGGGCCGTCATAGGGGCAGTCGACGACGCAAGAGACATAGCCGCGCACCGGAACACCATCCGCCCCCGCCCGCAAGATCAGCGGCGCGAAACGCTCGAAGCTCTCGGCGATGCTGCAATTGATGTTCTTCCGGCTGAAGCCTTCCGAAGCGGAGGCGAAGACCGCGACTTCGTCCGCCTTCGCGGCAAGTGCTGCCTCGTAGCCGCGCAGGTTGGGCGTCAGCACGGTGTAGCGCGTGCCGGGCCGGCGTGTAATACTGGCCATGACCTCCGCGCCGTCGGCCATCTGCGGCACCCGGTCGGCGCGCACGAAGCTCGTCACCTCGATCCTCTCGAAACCGCAAGCGGAGAGCATGTCGACCAGCCGGATCTTGTCGGCGGCCGGAATGATCCGCTCTTCGTTCTGCAACCCGTCGCGCGGGCCGACTTCGTGGATGCGAACGAACTCAGTCATGGCCTGTCTCCGGGGGCGGCTCCAGCACCAGCAGGACAGCCGCTTCCAGCACCTGCTCGCCTTCCGCGACCAGCACTTCGGCAATCCTGCCGTCGCGCGGGGCGGAAAGCGCCAGTTCCATTTTCATCGCCTCCATCACCGCCAGCGTCTCTCCCCTGGAGACATCGGCTCCCACCGCCGCCCGCAGGAGCTTCACAAGTCCCGGCATGGGCGCGACGATCCGATCCCCCGCCCCCGCCTCCTCCTGATCGCCGGCAAGCGGATCGACGAAACTGAAATGCCAGCTTTCGCCATCCTTGAAAACGGTGACGTCACGGTCGCCCCGGATCGCATGCAGCCGATGTTTTCGACCATCGGTCTCGATCAGATACGCGTCGCCCGAACGGCCGAGATGCAGGTCGATATCCTTGCCATCGACGGTCGCGGCATAGGCGCCCTCGCCTCTCCTCCTGAACGAGATTTGAACGTGGTGCCCGCGATGGTCGAGCGCCACGAAATCGCTAGCTTCGGACCACAGGCGGAACCCGGACAGGCTTGCCCAGGGGGCGCGGGAAGAGGCCGGCTCCAGGGCAGCCGAAAGGCTGAGCGCGGCCAATGCGACGACCTCGAAAGGAGCAGGGTGCGCCATCGTCAGTTCGGCCAGATGACGCTCGATCAGGCCGGTATCGGGATTGCCTTCCACGAAATCCGGCTCGTTCGCCAGCCGGCGGAGAAAGGATGCATTCGTCGCGACGCCGGTGGCGCGGACTTCGGCCAGGGCCGTCGAAAGCCGGGACAAGGCTGTGGCGCGATCCGGTCCATGCGTGATCACCTTGGCGATCATCGGATCGTAGAAAGGCGAGATACGGTCGCCGGCGCGCACGCCACTATCGACGCGGGCAATATTTTCCGGCAGGTCGAGATGGGTCAGCATGCCAATGGCAGGCAAAAAGCCGCGTTCGGCATCCTCGGCATAGAGCCGCGCCTCGAAGGCCCAGCCATCGATCGAAAGCTCGTCCTGACGCTTCGGCAACGGCTCGCCGGATGCCACGCGCAACTGCCACTCGACCAGATCGATCCCGGTGATCGCCTCCGTCACCGGATGCTCCACCTGAAGCCGCGTGTTCATCTCCATGAACCAGAAGCGGTCGGGTTTCAGGCCCTCGGAACTGTCCGCAATAAACTCGACCGTGCCGGCGCCGGAATAGCCGATCGCCTCAGCCGCCTTGACCGCCGCCTCGCCCATCGCGCGGCGCATATCCTCCGGCATGCCGGGGGCCGGCGCTTCCTCGATGACCTTCTGGTGGCGACGCTGGAGCGAGCAGTCGCGCTCGAAGAGATGCACGACGTTACCGTGGTCGTCGCCGAACACCTGGATCTCGATATGGCGCGGATGGGCGATGTATTTCTCGATAAGGCAGGCGGCATCCCCAAAGGCGGCCAGCGCCTCGCGCTGGGCAGACGCCAGGGCATCCCTGAAGGCCGCGGCGGTTTCGATCCGTCGCATGCCCTTGCCGCCGCCGCCGGCGCGCGCCTTGACGAGGACGGGGAAACCGATGCGCTCGGCCTCGCTCAACAGGAAGTCCGGGTTCTGATCGGTCCCGTGATAACCCGGCACCACCGGCACGCCCGCCTGTTCCATCAGCGCCTTGGCGGCATCCTTCAGACCCATGGCGCGGATGGCCGCGCCGGAAGGACCGATGAAGCGAAGGCCGGCGGCCGTGACCGCTTCGGCAAAGTCCGGATTCTCCGAGAGAAAACCGTAACCGGGATGGATGGCATCGGCGCCAGCGCGAAAGGCCGCGTCGATGATCCTGTCGCCGCTCAGGTAACTTTCCGACGCAGGCGACGGGCCGATATGCACCGCCTCGCCGGCAAGCTCGACATGCAGCGCATCGCGATCGGCATCCGAATAGACGGCAACCGTTGCAACATCCAAACGATGGCAGGTGCGGATGATCCGGCAGGCGATCTCACCGCGATTGGCTATGAGGACTTTCTTGATCATCATCCGCCCTCACATCCGGAACACGCCGAAGCGTGTTTCCTCGATCGGCGCGTTGAGCGCGGCGGAGAGGCTGAGAGCCAGGACTTGCCGCGTCTTCGCCGGATGGATGATGCCGTCGTCCCAAAGCCTTGCGGAGGCATAGAGCGGGTGGCTCTGCTCCTCGAACCGGTCGAGCACCGGCTGTTTGAACGCCGCCTCCTCTTCGGCACTCCACGACTTGCCGCCGCGTTCGATCGCCTCGCGCCTGACCGTCGCCAGCACGCCGGCGGCCTGCGGGCCGCCCATGACCGAGATGCGGCTGTTCGGCCAGGTCCAGAGGAAACGCGGCGAATAGGCACGTCCCGCCATGCCGTAATTGCCCGCGCCGAAAGAGCCGCCGACCAGGATCGTCACCTTCGGCACCGACGTGGTGGCGACCGCCGTCACCAGCTTGGCGCCGTGCTTGGCAATGCCTTCCGCTTCGTAGCGCCTCCCAACCATGAAGCCGGTGATGTTCTGCAGGAAGACGAGCGGGATTTTCCGCTGCGAGCAAAGTTCGATGAAATGCGCGCCCTTCTGCGCGCTTTCGGAGAAGAGCACGCCGTTGTTGGCCACGATGCCGACGGGAATTCCGAAGACGTGGGCGAAACCGCAGACCAGCGTCGTGCCGTACCGCGCCTTGAACTCATCGAAACGGGAGCCATCGACGATCCGGGCGATTATCTCGCGGATGTCATAAGGCGTCGAAAGAGAAGCGGGGACGATCGCGGCGATCTCTTCCGGATCGTAGAGAGGCTCCTCCGGCTTTTCCAGCACGACGGTTTCCGGCTTGCGGATATTGAGACCGGCGACCGCGCGGCGGACCAGCGCCAGCGCATGGGCATCGTCCCGGGCGAGATGGTCCGCAACACCAGAAAGCCTTGTGTGGACATCACCGCCGCCGAGATCTTCGGCGCTCACCTCCTCGCCCGTTGCGGCCTTCACCAGCGGCGGACCGGCCAGGAAAATCGTGCCTTGGTCCCTGACGATGATCGCCTCGTCAGACATGGCCGGCACATAGGCACCGCCCGCCGTGCAGGAGCCCATGACCGCGGCGATCTGGGCAATGCCCCTGGCCGACATGCGCGCCTGATTGTAGAAGATGCGGCCGAAATGATCCCGGTCCGGAAAGACCTCGTCCTGGTTCGGCAGGTTGGCGCCTCCGGAATCGACCAGATAGACGCAAGGCAGACGGTTTTCCTCGGCGATCTCCTGGGCGCGCAGATGCTTCTTCACCGTCATCGGATAGTAGGTGCCGCCCTTCACCGTCGCATCGTTGGCGACGATCATCACCTCGCGGCCCTCGACCCGGCCGATACCGGTGACGATGCCGGCCGAAGGGCTCGCACCGCCATAAAGCCCGTGCGCCGCGGTGGCGCTCACTTCAAGGAATGGCGAGCCGTGATCCAGAAGCCTTGCGATGCGCTCGCGCGGCAAAAGCTTGCCGCGTTTGACATGCCGCGCCCGCGCTTCCTCGCCGCCGCCCGCCTCGGCGAACGCCACGGCCGCCTCGATCTCCACGAGTTTCGCATGCATGGCGGCGCGATTGGCTTCGGCCAGCTCGTTCCTCAAATTGACCTGCGAGCGGATGACGGCCATCAGGCGGTTTCCCGGAAGAGTTCGCGGCCGATCAGCATGCGGCGGATTTCGGACGTGCCAGCGCCGATCTCCATCAGCTTGGCGTCACGCAGCAGCCGGCCTGTCGGGTTGTCGTTGATATAACCGTTGCCGCCGAGCACCTGGATCGCCTGCAGCGCCTGTTGCGTCGCCTGTTCGGAGGCATAAAGGCAGCAGGCGGCGGCATCCTGCCTCGTCACCTCACCGCGATCGCAGGCGCCGGCGACCGCATAGACATAGGCGCGGGCGGAGTTCATCGCCGTATACATGTCGGCGACCTTGGCCTGGATGAGCTGGAACTCGCCGATCGGCTGGCCGAACTGCTTTCGCTCATGGACATAGGGCATGACCACATCGAGGCAGGCATGCATGATGCCGACACCGATGCCGGCCAGCACGACCCGCTCGTAATCGAGGCCGGACATCAGGACCCGCACGCCGCCGCCTTCCATGCCCATGACGTTTTCGGCCGGCACTTCGTAATCCTGGAACACCAGTTCGCAGGTATTGGAACCGCGCATGCCGAGCTTGTCGAGCTTCTGGGCGGTCGAGAACCCCTTGAAGCCTTTCTCGATGAGGAAAGCGGTAATCCCCTTCGGTCCCGCAGCCGGGTCGGTCTTGGCGTAAACCACAAGCACATCCGCGTCCGGGCCGTTGGTGATCCACATCTTGCTGCCGTTCAGCACGTAACGGTCGCCGCGCTTTTCCGCCCTGAGCTTCATGGATACGACGTCTGAACCGGCGCCAGGCTCCGACATGGCAAGCGCGCCGACATGTTCGCCCGAGCAAAGTTTCGGCAGGTAGCGCGCCTTCTGCTCGGCGTTGCCGTTGCGGTTGACCTGATTGACGCAAAGGTTGGAATGAGCGCCATAGCTGAGCGAAGTCGAGGCGGAAGCACGGGCGAGCTCCTCGACGGCCACGACATGGGCAAGATAGCCAAGGCCCGAGCCGCCGAAATCCGGATCGGCAGTGATGCCGAGCAGGCCGAGGCTCCCCAGTTGCGGCCAGAGATCGCGGGCGAATTCGTTGCTGCGGTCGATCTCTTCAGCGCGCGGCGCCAGTTTCTCCTGTGCGAAACGATGAACCGTCTCGCGCACGGCCTCGACCTCCTCGCCGAGAGCGAATTTCATACTTGCGTGGAACACCTCGTCTCCTCCCGGTGCACCAAGTTTACTATGAGAAGGTTGTGGGGCAGCCGCGAGACATCGTCAATGACCTCGCGAGAGATCGCAATATCCGGTCTTTTCCGAAGCGGGCTTTGAAAAAAGATTGCCTTATTCGGGCAGATGACGCGGGTTCAGGCCCGGAACCCATTGAGTATTCGGCAGATCGGTTCCGGAAAAAGTCGCGCCGCCTTCCGTCCTGCAACGATAGATGCGGGTCGGTGCAACGTCGCCATAGAGGATGTCGTATCTGCCGCGCGGCCGATAGACATATTCGATATCGCTGGAGCAGGTGTAGGAATCACGCCTTACGCGCTCTTCTTCCGGCACCACGCCCGGAAGGTTCCTGAAATAGGTCGGCTGGCTCCTGCGGAACTCGTCGCGATCCGCGGCAAAGACATCCATGGGGAAAAGCACGGCAACAAGCAGTGCCACGAACATCACGGCCGGCAATACCCACGCACCCTTGAGCATCATCATCTCACTCCTCATCCGCGAAACCCACGGATGAATCCAAGATATGGACGGCAAGGTTTTCATTCCATGGGACTGTTCCCACGTTTGCGTGATCATCGCCGGTTATCCCAAACGGCGATAGCCTGTCGGCTGTTCGTACAGCCACCCGATACGCTTCACCGCCTCTTCGAAGCCTTCGCGGGCGACGCTCATCGTGTGGCCATTGGCGTGGAGAAGCGTTTGCTCGTTCTCCATGATGCCCACATGGCCCTTCCAGAAAACGAGATCGCCGCGGCGAAGTTCCTCGCGGGTGATGGCCGAACCGATCGAAGCTTGCATGTCGGAATCGCGCGGTGCGGATTTTCCGACCATCATCAGGGATAGTTGTACCAGGGCCGAGCAGTCGAGGCCGAAGCCGGAACGGCCACCCCACAGATAAGGGGTCTCCATGAATTTCTCCGCCACCGCGACATAGTCGTCCCCCATGGTCCCGGCGACAGGCAGGCAATGACGCGCAATCACCGCCTCGCCGGTCGAAAGCACGAAGTAGCGGGTGCCACGGGTCTCCACATCGCCGACCACCGTGATGCGACTGCCCATGGAGAGAGTTGCAGTCGGTGGCTTTCGCAATTCCGGCTCGGGATAAAGGAACGTTCGCTGGACTGCAATGCGATGGGTCGGCTCCTCGGGGGTGCCGAGCATCGTTTCCGGCAGGTAACCGACGTAACGGTCCTGATCCGCTTGAACCCAGGCAAAACCGCCGGCGCGATCGAAAACCCGCACCGTTTCACCGAACAGAAGTTCGGTATCGATGCCGCGAGCAAGATCAGGTCCCGAACGCAGTTGCGCCACCGGCACTGCAATACGAGCCGGCTCGCCACGAACGAAATTCGCGGCCTCGACACTTCCTTTCAAGGTCTCGTCGGCGAGATCGGGGCGGAAGGCATGCAGGCGTCTGTCGAGTATTTCCATCATTCTTCAAGCTCCAGGCTTGCGGCCTTCCCGGATGATCAGGTCACCCAGTTTTTCAAGAAACAGTGCACCAGCCACCGTGCGCTTGATGACGACGTTGCGGCGGTCGCGCTCGTCGCGTTCGCGGTCCACCAGCCCCATCTCGCCCATCGTATCCAGCGCGCGGGTGACGACTGGCTTGGTGACGCCCAGCGTGGCGGCGAGCCCGCGCACCGTATGCGGCGGCGGCACGAGGTAAATATGCAGCAGGATCGACATCTGGCGCAATGTCAGATCGCGTCCGTCATGCCGCACCTGCTCCAGCGAGACCCGGCGCCAGAGGCCCAAAGCTTCTGTCGCCGTCAATTCAACCGGCATCGTGATCCTCGGCTCAAATCCTGTCGATCGTAGAGCGAAGGTCTTACCGGTTCGTTTCAATCACCTAGCGGCCATGCCGCGGATCACCTTGTAGAGTGCGCGGATCGCGAAAGCTTCACCGCCGACCGGCGCGTGTGGCTTATCGGCCAGAACCCAGGCATAGATATCGAAATGCGCCCAGCTCTTCGTCGCCGTGACGAACCGCTTCAGGAAAAGTGCCGCGGTAATGGCGCCAGCCATGCCGCCGGAGGGCGAGTTGGTGATATCGGCGGCGCGGGAGCGGATATCCTTGTCGTAGCCCATCCAGAGGGGCAGGCGCCACATGGGATCGGCCTCCGTCTTTGAAGCCTCCATAAGCTTCGCCGAGAGCGCTTCGTCATCCGTGAAATAGGGCGCAAGCTCCGTGCCTAGCGCGACGCGGGCAGCCCCCGTCAAGGTCGACATGTCGATCATCAGGTCCGGCGGGTTCTCGTCGGCATAGGCGAGCGCGTCGGCAAGGATGAGCCGGCCTTCGGCATCGGTATTGTCGATCTGCACGGTGACGCCCTTGCGACTCCTGTAGATATCGCCGGGACGGAAGGCATTGCCAGAAATGGAGTTCTCGACCGCCGGCACCAGCACCTGCAGATCGACCTTCAGGCCGGCATCCATGATCATCAGGGCAAGGCCCATGACATTCGCCGCGCCGCCCATGTCCTTCTTCATCAGGGCCATGTTCGCTGCTCCCTTGATGTCGAGGCCACCGGTATCGAAGCAGACCCCCTTGCCGACCAGCGTCACACGCGGATGGCCTTTTTCGCCCCAGCGCAGTTCGAGCAGACGCGGCGGCGAGACGCTGGCGCGACCGACCGTGTGGACCAGCGGAAAATTCTGCTTCAAGAGGTCTTCGCCGACGATCGAGGTGACGGTTGCGCCGTAATGTTCGCCGAGCGCCCGGAAAGCCGCTTCCAGCTCAACCGGTCCCATTTCGTTCGTCGGGATGTTGACGAGGTCGCGGGCCAGGAAGACGCCCGCGAGCTGACGCTCGATATCGGCGAAATCGGCCGCTTCCGATAAGGAAAACCGGACATCCTTCTGCTTGTCAGACTTGTAGCGGTTGAAGCCATAGGTGCCTAGACCATAGCCGAGAGCGAGATGATCCGCGGCCAGCGCCGTCGTCTCGACATGCCAGTCGCCGGGCGGAAGGAGTTTTGAGAGCTTCCCGGTCATGAAGGGCGCTTCCGACGGATCACTGCCGAGGCCAAAGAAGGCACTGGCGACCTTCCCGTCACCACCCGGCACGAGAAGAAGCGCGCCGGCCTCCGCCTTGAAACCTGCCGCTTTCGCCCAGGCGAGCGCTGCGGCATCAAATTTCCCCGCTTCCAGATCGGCGGGCATGACGGCATGAACCGGCTTTGTCACCGCGCCTTTCGCGCTGAAGGGAGAAGGACGTTGGATATACTGATAGGGTGTCATGGGGCGAGCCTTCGGAAGCGTCTGGAATCGTTGGTTTTAACGGTCTGTTAGGGTTAACAGTTTATTGCTGGAGTGGAAATGCGCCATATGCCCGCCGTCGGATCGAAAACGAGAAAAGCGCCGGCACCGGACCACGACGAGACCCGCACGATGACCGCTCCTGCCGCCCCGACATTCCGCAAGACCTGCTTCGCCCGGACCGCCGCAATCGCACTTCTGGCGATTTCGGTTGCAGGTTGCGCCACAAAGCCGGACGCGCGGACGACCGGCTCGATCCCGCGGATTTCCGCCGCATCGCTGGACGGGATGAATGCAACGGAGCTTTCGAACACCGAGAAATCGATCGGTGCCGCCTATGTCCGTGATCCGAAAAACAAGGAGATCGGCCTCAGATACGCAACCGTGCTCGGCATGACCGGCAAAACCTCGCAGGCGCTTGCCGTCATGCAGCAGGTGGCAATCGCCCATCCGGCCGACCGCGATGTGCTTGCCGCCTACGGCAAGGCGCAGGCCGCTGCCGGCCAGCTCGAACAGGCACTCGCGACGATCAACCGGGCCCAGACGCCGGATCATCCCGACTGGAGGCTCTATTCGGCGGAGGGCGCCGTGCTCGACCAGCTCGGCCGCTCGGAAGAGGCGCGCCAGAAATATCGTCTCGCGCTCGATGCGCAGCCGAACGAGCCGAGCGTGATCTCCAATCTCGGCATGTCCTACGTGCTCTCCGGCGACCTCAGGACGGCCGAAACCTATATGCGCAACGCCGCCGGCCAACCAGCCGCCGACAGCCGGGTGCGCCAGAACCTCGCGCTCGTCGTCGGCCTGCAGGGCCGTTTTGCGGAAGCCGAAGAGATCGCCCGCAGGGAGCTTTCCCAGCAGCAGGCGGATGCCAACGTCACCTACCTGCGCGCAATGCTTTCGCAGCGGAGTTCCTGGGCCAAGCTCGCCGACAAGGACGGCAAGGCAAAAACCGCCACAAATTAATATTCAAGAACCATTCTAAAATTGCCGCAATCCATTACGATGGTCGTCACCAAAGGGACGGTGGCCATGTGGAAATTCTTCAAGCGATCTGCAATGCTGTCTGCAGCAATCCTGCTGTCGACCGGCGCTTATCTCGGCATTCTTCAACTGACCGGCAACTTCCATGAAGTCCTGCCCGGGCAACTCTATCGCTCGGCACAGCCCACGGCGAGCGCCCTCACCGACTACATCAAGCGGTACGGCATCAAGACCGTCCTCAATCTGCGGGGCGCCAGCCAAAGGGAATGGTACAAGGACGAGGTTGCCGCTACCGACCGTCTCGGCGTCCAGCATATTGATTTCCGGATGTCGGCCATGCGGCAGCTATCTCCCGAGGAGAGCGAAAAGCTCATCGCCCTGCTGCACGATGCACCGAAGCCGATCCTGATCCATTGCCAGGGCGGCGCCGATCGCACCGGCCTCGCTTCCGTGATCTACCTGCAGCAAGTCGCCAATATCGATGAAGAGACGGCGGAATGGCAGCTCTCGCTTCTCTATGGCCATGTGGGCCTGCCCTTTCTCGGAGCCTACGCGATGGACGAGACCTGGGAAGGGCTTGAAAAGATCTTCGGCCTGCCGAGCTAGGATCAACATACCATACGGACAGGCAGCGAGACCCTGGCGATGCTCAGGCCGAATCCCGCAGGCTATCATATTGGCAGGTCCTACCGATCTCTTCTGCCAACTCTTACGTGGCGCCGTCGTCAGAGAAGACGCGAGACTACGGTGACAATGCCGCCGATCAGGACGAGGTTTATGCAAAGCCTTGTCAGCATGAGTGATTCCTCCGAATTCAATGTCGCGTTCAACGGCTCCGGCCGATGGGACCGGGATTGCCGCGACCTGTGAGGACACTAGCAAGACGCTCCTGAATGCGTTCTGAAACCGGAATTCAGCTCATGTTCACGCGACCCGGCAACCGGGATGCAGGGGCATAACGGCCATCTGAAAGGGTCAGAATTTGTCGGCAACCTGGATGCCGGCAGGACCGAGAATGACAGCGATCAGCACCGGCAGGAAGAACAGGATCATCGGCACCGTGAGCTTCGGCGGCAGGGCGGCTGCCTTCTTCTCCGCCTCGTTCATGCGCTCGTCGCGACCCTCCTGGGCGAGCACACGGAGCGCCTGGGCAATCGGCGTACCGTAGCGTTCCGCCTGAATGAGTGCCTGGGTGACAGACTTGACGATATCGAGCTGGGTACGCAGCCCAAGATTTTCCAAAGCGGTACGACGGTCCTGCAGGAAGGAGAGCTCGGCCATCGTCAGCACCATCTCCTCGGCAAGCGGCGGCGACTGCTGCGCCATTTCCTCTGCGACGCGGCGCATGGCCGCTTCCATGGAAATCCCCGATTCGACGCAGATCAGCATCAGGTCGAGCGCATCCGGCCAGGCGCGCTTGATGGAGTGCTGGCGTTTGTTCATGAGGTTGGTGACGTAGATGTTCGGTGCGTAGAAGCCGACATAGGCAAAGCCGATCGCCGCCAGCATGCGAACCGGGAACGGACGCGAGGCAAGATTGCCAAGCACGAAGATCCAGATCACCGCTGCCGTCAGAAAGACGAAGGGCAGCAGGAAACGCGCCACCAGGAAGATGTTGAGGGCATTCTGCGACCGGAGACCCGCGGCGCGCAGCTTGTTGACCGTGTTGTCATCGACCAGCGCCTTGCGCAGGTTGAAACGCTCGACGATCTGGCGGACAGATTGGTTGTTCTGTGCACGCAGCGACGTCTTCGATTGCTCGGCATTCATCCGGGCCCGCTCGCGCGCACGGATCTGCTCGCGCTCGGTGGAAACGGCCTTCATGCGCTTTTCGAGATTTCCTTTTTCAAGGAACGGGCTCGCCAGCGTGTAGAACGTCGCGAAAACCGCTACCGCCACGAGGACGGCCAGAAGCAGGGTCGGATCGGTCAGCGTGGTCGCAAGTCCCTTCATGGCCCCTCCTCAGATGTCGAAATTGATCATGTTGCGCATCACGAAAATGCCGATCGACATCCAGACACCGGAAAACAAGAGGATCAGGTGGCCGCGCGGATCCGTGAAGAGGATCGCGATATAGTCGGGCGACGTGAGATAGACGAGCAGCGCCACGATGAAGGGCAGCGCACCAATGATGACCGCCGAGGCTTTCGCTTCCATGGAAAGGGCGCTGACCTTGGCCTTCATCTTCTTGCGGTCGCGCAGCACCCTCGAAAGATTGCCAAGCGCTTCGGACAAGTTGCCGCCCGCCTGGCTCTGGATGGTGATGACGATGGAAAAGAAATTCACCTCCGGCAGCGGCATGGTCAACATCATGCGCGTGCAGGCTTCGGGAACGCTCAGACTCACCTGCTGGGATTCCACCACCCGGCGGAATTCCGTCTTCACCGGCTCCTGGCCGTCGGATGCAATCAGGCGCAGCGCGTCGTTGAGCGGCAGGCCGGACTTGATCGAGCGCACCATGACATCCAGCGCATTCGGGAATTCATCGAGGAACTTCCGCTGGCGGCGCTTGACCAGGTAGGCGATCACCCAGCGCGGCAGACCGACGGTCGAGACGAAAGCCGCACCGATCGCCGCCAGCATGGACAGGCCCGCTATCAGGGTCACCAGAAAGACGAAAACGCCGAAAAGGGCACTGAACACATAGAAGCGCGCCACCGTCAGGGGCAGACCTGTCTGGGCAAGCCTGGATTTCAAGCTGCCATCACCCAGCTTCTTGTTTTTCTCTTCCTGCTTCTTCTCGAGATCCTTCAGCGAATCCTGCACGGATTTGCGGCGCTTGGAGAGTTCCTGAACGCGATCGCGGGCGGCATTGGCCTTGGCAAAATCTGTCTCGGCGGCCTTGACCCGGCTCAGCCGCGTATCGGCCTTCTTTTCCACTTCCATGCGGGAGAACAGGAGGCCGTAACAGACCGCAGCCGCAGCGATCGCCACGAGGGCGATGATCGCTACGACAGTGATATCCAGCCCGAACATGGTGCGTTCCCCTCTGCCTTCAGTCCTTGGACCGTTCCATCGCGTCGAGCGCCGCGGCCAAGCGCTTTTCCTCATTGAAATAGCGGGCGCGGTCCCAGAAATGCGGCTTGGCGATGCCCGTCGACACATGCTGGCCGATCAGCCGGCCATTCGCATCCTCCCCCTCGATCTCGTAGCGCATCAGGTCCTGGGTCACGATCACGTCGCCTTCCATGCCGACCACCTCGGTGATCTGGGTAATGCGGCGCGAACCGTCGCGCAGGCGGGCGGCCTGGATGATAACGTCGATCGAGCCGGTGATGATCTCGCGCACGGTCTTGGCGGGCAGCGAATAGCCGCCCATGGCGATCATCGATTCCATGCGGCTTAGACATTCGCGCGGCGTGTTGGCGTGGATCGTGCCCATCGATCCGTCGTGGCCGGTGTTCATCGCCTGCAGCAAATCAAAGACTTCCGGTCCACGCACTTCGCCGACGATGATGCGTTCGGGACGCATGCGCAGGCAGTTCTTGACGAGATCGCGCATGGTGATCTCGCCCTCGCCTTCGATGTTTGGCGGCCGGGTTTCCAGCCGCACCACATGCGGCTGCTGGAGCTGCAATTCCGCCGTGTCCTCGCAGGTGATGACACGTTCGTCGAGGTCGATATAGCGCGTCAGGCAGTTCAGAAGCGTCGTCTTGCCCGAACCGGTACCGCCGGAAATGACGACGTTGCAACGGACGCGGCCGATGATCTGCAGGAGGACCGCGCCTTCCGGGCTGATCGCCCCGAATTTCACGAGCTGGTCGAGGTTCAGCTTGTCCTTCTTGAACTTGCGGATGGTGAGCGCCGGTCCGTCGATCGCGAGCGGCGGCGCGATCACGTTGACGCGCGAGCCGTCCGGCAGGCGTGCGTCGCAGATCGGCGAGGATTCATCGACGCGGCGGCCCACTTGGCTGACGATGCGCTGGCAGATCGACAGAAGCTGGGCGTTGTCGCGGAAGCGGATATCGGATTCGATCGTCTTGCCGCCCACTTCGATGAAGGTCTGGCCGGCGCCGTTCACCATGATGTCGGCGATGTCGTCGCGGGCGAGCAGCGGCTCCAGCGGACCGTAGCCCAGAACGTCGTTGCAGATGTCCTCGAGCAGTTCCTCCTGCTCGGAAATCGACATCGCGAAATTCTTGATCGTGATGATGTCGTTGACGATGTCGCGGATTTCCTCGCGCGCACTCTCGGCATCCAGCTTGGCAAGCTGTGATAGGTCGATCGTATCGATCAGCGCCGAAAAGACCTGGCTCTTCGTATCGTAATAAAGCTCGGTGCGAGCCGGCTTTCTGCGGGCCGGAGCCTGAGGAGCAAGCGTCGGCGATGAAACCGGCTGGCGCTGGCCGACCGGGTCCCGCGTGGGTTCGGCGAGGACTTCCGGAGCCAGAGGCCTTGCCATAGCGGGCGTTGCCGGAGTGGACGTGGCGGCCGGCGGCGGCGCAAGCCCGGCCGCGCTTTTCCCAACCCCCTCGTTTCCGCGTTTTCCGAACATGGCTTATGCCTTCTTGCGGGACAGCATCCCGAGAATATTGCCGAGGCCGCCCTTCTTCGCCTTCTTCATCGCTACACGCCCCGTGACGATATGAGCGATCTGCGAGAAGGTTTCGGCGGCTGGCGATTTCGCATCGATCTCGGAAATCATCCGGCCGCTATTGGCGGCGTTGCCGAAAAGCTGCACATCGAAAGGCAGGATGGCGATCGGCTCGATCTCCAACGGCTCGACGAAATCGACCGGCGCAATTTCCGGGCGCTTCGGCATTCCAACCTGGTTGAGGATGAGGTGCGGCGGGCGATCATTCGGCCGGAGCTTCTTCAGCGCGTCGATCATGTTCTTGGTATTGCGCAGGTTGGCGAGATCGGGAACGGCGCAGATCACCACTTCGTCCACTTCAGACAGGACGGCGCGCGTCCATTCCGTCCAGCCATGCGGAAGATCGAGCACCGCCACGGGTGCGCTGCGCTGAAGCAACTCGACGATCGGCGTGAAGGCACCTCGCTCGAAATCGTAGGCGCGATCAAGCAGCGAAGGCGCGGCCAACAGAGACAGGTGCTCGGAGCATTTGGTGAGCAGGCGGTCGAGGAAGACCTCGTCGAGGCGTTCGGGCGCAAAAACAGCTTCCGCGATACCCTGGGCCGGGTCCTGGTCGAAATCGATATTGGCCGTGCCGAAGGGCAGGTCGAGGTCGGCGAGAATGGTCTCGGTCGAGAAGAGGTTCGAAATACCGAAGGCGCAGTTATGGGCAATGGTCGAGGACCCCACGCCGCCCTTTGCGCCGATGAAGGCGATTGACCTGCCGAGCGGCTCCGCTTCCGGATCGACGAAGATCGCAGAGATCGACGCCAGCATGTCCTGCATCTGCACCGGCCCGACTAGGTATTCGGAAATGCCGTTGCGGATAAGCTCGCGGTACAGAGCGATATCGTTAAAGCGGCCGACGATGATGACCCGTGTCGAGGGATCGCAGACCTCGGCAAGCGGCGTCAGTTCATCGAGCAGGTTTTTCGGATCGGTCTCGGTTTCGAGGATGATCAGGTTCGGCGTCGGGGTGGACGCGAACATGTTGGCCGCGGCGTCGGTGCCGCCGATCGTCACGCGCAGGTTGACCTTGCCCATGCGGCGATCGCGCGCCATGCGGTCCATCGTCCGCTGCATGGCCTCGCTTTCGCAGAACGCGTGGATCGAGATGCGCGGAAGCGGACGCAGCGTGTCCAGATCTCCCGGACGCTCGGCCTCCTCGGCAAACCGTTCGTCTTCGCCGGGAGTTCGGATCTCGTAGTTGATCGGACTCATCTTCTTCTCCGGTCTCCTGGCCTACGGTGTCGTGCTGCTGGTCGATTCGCCGCGATAATCGCTGATGACCTTTGCCCGCTGCGTCGCATCGATCGGTGTCATGCCGCGCGGCGCGATGAGGTCTGTGGGATTGGCGACCTGGGCGGCGAGGTTATTCTGGCTGGCGCAACCGAAATTGTACCAGTTCTTGTTGCCGAACGTGCTGTCAGACAGATCCGCCGGCCACTCGCCGCACTGGTTCGTCATCGGTTTGGTCGTCACATAGGCGAGCCGGATGGGCGCGGCGTCGCCATTCGGAGAGGCCGCATAGCTGCTCATCAGGATCTTGTGAGGCTGGACGCCTGCCGCTGTCAGCGTGCGACGGATTTCAGCCGCCAGATGCTGGGCCGCTCCTGCATTGTAGGAACCGTGTGGCACCTGGATCTGCATTATGCCGGCCGGCGAGGACGCAAAACTCTGCGCAAACCCACGCACCGTGTCCTTCATGCCCGTCGAAAGGCGGGCATCGCCTGAAGCCACCGGAATATCGAGGGTATATTCGCCCTCCGCCAGCACGATCGGATGACGGGTACGATAATCATCGGGGATCGAGCCCGTGGTGAGCTGGCTGTTGCCGCAAGCCGAGAGGAGTATTGCAGATGCTGCAAGCATGGCAACAGCGGCAATCCTGCTATGATGGGATCTCACCGTGCCCTGGGTCATGACATCCTGTCCTTCAGCGGAGATTTTCTTCGTTTCAATGGCCATGACCGCTCACTTGTAGATGAAGCCGACCGCCCCATGGTACTGGCCCGCCGCGACGGGTTCCTTGCGGCCGTAGATCTTGTTCACGCGATTGAGGAAATACATTGCCGCATCGTTTTCCGGGTTGAAATTGTCATCCGGCCGGGCGATCTCGCTGCGGGCGACAGGACGGACGAGATAAGGGGTCGCGATGATGACGAGTTCCGTCTCGTTGCGGACGAAATCCTTGCTGCGGAACAGGGTGCCGAAAACCGGAACCTTGGAAATGCCCGGAAGGCCGGACATGGCCTGGCGGATATTGTCCTGCACCAGACCGGCAATCACGATCGATCCGCCGGACGGCAGCTCGACGGTGGTGGAAGCCTCGCGCTTGCGGATCGACATATAGGTGTTGCCCGGGATGCGAAGCGAGCTGCCGTTGCCGGTGACCGCCGACCCCTCATAGGTCGGCTCGGAAACATTGGTCTCGATCACCAGGCTGATGCGGCCCGGCGACAATACGACCGGCTTGAAGTTGAGTTCGATGCCGTAGTCGACCGAGTTGGTCGTGCGGGTGACGGTCGGCACGCCGGTGTCCTTGTCGACCTCGATCTCCTGTTCGGCAGGCAGGCGGAATTCCCCGCCGACATAAAATTTCGCCTGCTGGCCAGAGATCGCCGTCAGGCTCGGCTCGGCAAGCGTTCGCATGACGCCCGCCTGCTCCATGGCGTTCATATAGGTGGCAAGACTGGTATTGCCGATCGTTCCGGCAAGAGAACCCAGTCCGAACGTATTGATCGCGTTGCCGAGGTTGGAAGGATTGGAGAAGGCAATCGAGCCGTCAGGCCCCGATACCGACCCGTTGAAACCGAGCTGCTTCAGCACTTGGCGGCTGACTTCGGCAACGGTGACCTTCAGCGTGACCTGATCCTCGCCTTCGATCGTCAGGAGATTGACGATCTGCGAGACCTGCCGGTCTTCGGCGAAAATGTCAGCATCACCATAGTTACCCTGGGCGGTGATGTTTCGGGTGGTCGCCTCGCCACCCCTCAGGAAGGCGGAGGCAAGCTTTTCCGCCTGGGCCGAATCCTGCGGCGTCCGGACCGTGCCGGAGAGCACGATGTTGTCGGAGATGATTTCGACCTTGATATCGGAATCCGGCAGGAAGCGGCGAAGGTTCTGCTGAAGGCCGGAGATATCGCGCTCGATTTCCACGTCCAGGCTGACGATCTCTTCGCCATGCGACCCGAAAACGAAGATATTGGTCTGCCCCACCGCCTTGCCGAAAAGATAGATCCGCCGCGAGGTGCGCGTCACCGCATCGGCCATGGAGGGGTCGGCGACGAGAATGTCATGGGCGTCCGACGGCAAATCCACCACCAGCGCCTTGTTGAGGCCGAGTTGCAGTCGCTTGCGAGTTCCGGGGCCGCCATCGGTTATGCGAACAATGCTGGCATCTGCCGCAAGAGCCCGAGCCGGTGCGAGGCTGATCGGCGCGACATCGGCCGGAACGCCGGAAAAGGCAAGGCAGAAAGCCATGCCCGCCGCTGCCGAGCTGCGAATCCTGCGTTTCAGATTTCCCACGTGACCGCTCCGTTCATTTCGCTTGCGCCGCCGCCGTCGCCGTGCTCCCGACGATCGCGCCCGATTTGATGACCTGGATATCCGCCTTGCCATCGCCGCCATGCAGCAGGTAGTCCGCCGCCGCCGTATCGGCCTCCTGCGAATCCGCCACCGAACGCAGCGCGAGTGTCAGCCGCGACGCCATCTGCTGGGCAACGGCGATGACCTTGGCCTGATCCGGCGTCAGCTCAAGCGTCGCAGTCGTGCCGACAACCGCCTTCTTGCCGTCCTCGCTCTCCTGGATCTGCTGGTCGATCGCCAGCACACGGATATTATTCAGGATGTTTTCGGTGATGTAGCCGCCGCCTTCCTTGCCCTCGCGCACCATGATGATGTCGACGCGGTCATTCGGCAGGACGAAGCCGCCGGCGCCCGTGGCGACCGAAATTTCGGTGGCGACGGCACGCTTCCCGGAGGGCAGAAGCGAAGACATGATGCGGCTCGATGAATCCGCGATCTTTTCGGCGCGGACCGGCTCGCCCTTGAACAGCGGCATGCGCACGACCACGCCCTGCAGTTCCGTGATGGCATCCGGCCGCTTGTCGTCGGTGATGAAGCCTTCGACAATGCCGTTCTTCGGCCAGGAAAGCCAATGGATCGCCTTCTCGTTCAGCCGGCTGCCGACCGGCAGGTTTTCGGCGGAGACCAGAACCCTGACCGTCGGCTCCTTCTGGATCACGGTTTCCACCAGCTCGGGGCCTTTTTTGCCGGCAAGGCGCACGGCCAGCAGGCCGGCAAGGCCCGCCGCCACCACGGCGACCGCGAGAATGATGATACGGGTTGGCTTCATGGCCATTCCTTGGGGGAACATTAATTCCTCCGGAGAATGGCCTCCAATGGTGTAATTATGGTTAATGAGAAGCTTACAATTCTGGTTAACGCGATCTTTCCGACGCGCTAACCTTTACTGGAAAGCATTCATGGCCAACGAATAAATGGGAGCCTGTTCAAAAGTCAGGAAACCGGCAATCGCAATGGCAATGCCGTAAGGGATTTTCTTGGCCGTCACCAGCGAGGCAGGCAGCGGAATTCCCATCGCCATGACCGAATTCGCCCGCACGCGCAGCAGAAGGAAGATCAACGTGACGGCGCCGCCGACATAGCCGACGGTGACGAGGAAGGCCAGAAGCGAGTGAGTGAAGCCGTACCAGACGGCGGAAGCGGTCAGGAGCTTGGCATCTCCGCCGCCCATGACATTCAGCGCGAAAAGCGCGAAACAGCCGCCGAAGACGGCAAGCCCGGCGACAAGGCTCATGCCAATGTCCGGCCAGGCAAGGCCCGAGAGTGGTGCCAGAATAAGGAAGCTTGCCAGGAGAGCGACCGATATCCTGTTCGGGATCGTCATCGTGAAGAGATCAGTAAAGGCAGCGAGTGCCAGCCCGAGAGGGAGGATGCACAAGATCAAGGCTGCAACAACTATGCTTGCCATAGGTACATCTTTCTTCAAGTGTGTGTCTTCATGCAAGATCGGAGAATTGGTCCGGCGTCAAATGCATAAAGCCGCCCGATGAGGGCGGCTCCGAATTACGATAGATCTGGCGGGCTTATTCGCCGCCAGCAGCAGCTTCAGGGTCAGCCACAATGCCTCCAAGACGCGCGAACTGCGCATCAAGGCTATCACCGAGCGTCGATGCACCGGCGATCAGGGCGACGGAGATGAGAGCAGCGATGAGACCATATTCGATGGCAGTCGCGCCAGATTCATCCTTCAGAAAACGAGCGAAAATCTTGGACATGGAATTCTCCTATACTCGACGATTGTTGTTCAGCACTTCCCGACAACTGTTTCCGCTGTTCGGATGGGCACAATCTACGGACCGACGATTTCCAACGGCTTAAGGAACAGTGTTACCATCCGGTTAACGGCGGATTTGCCCTTCGAGTGGTAAATGAAGGAAGAAGAAAAAAGGCGGTATTCGAGCGGTGAAAATTGACTATCGTCACTTCTAATATCAGTTGTTTTACAGCAACTTAACGAACTTTTTCCGGGCAGGAGCCGGGACAACGTGCCCCAGCCAGATGGCCATTCGGAAAGTTAAGAAGATGTCAAAGGCGCCTACATGTGCCGCTTAACTCTTCATTCACCAATCACATCCATTCTTTGCGAACCATAAACTGCACCCAAAGGCCGCCTTTCATGCTGTTGCGTAGCGTCATGCTTCGACTTGCCGTCCTTGGCGGCCTGGTCTTCGCCGTTGCGGGACAGGCCGCTGCGCAGGAAGAACAGGAAAGCGGTCTGCTGCGCGTCTTCATGAATCACGCGCGCGTGCTGAAGCTCGACCGGCCGGTCAGCAAGGTCATCGTCGGCAATTCGAACGTCGCCGACGCCACGGTTGCGGATCCCACCACGATCGTGCTCACGGGCCGCAGCTTCGGGACGACAAACCTCGTGCTGCTCGATACGGAAGGCAATGCGATTGCCGACGAGCGCATCCTCGTTTCGATCGACGAGGGAAATACCGTGCGCGTCTACCGGCAGACAGCCCGCTCCGTCCTGTCCTGCACACCCAATTGCGAACAGCACGCGGAGTTCAAGAACGACACCAGCAGCAACAGTAACGCCTCGCCCTGATCAGGGACAGGTCGTTAAACTCCCAGCCATCGCGGCAACGGAATCTCAACAATCCCCACGTACGATCCAGACGCTCAAAAGGGCTGTCGGGCGGAAAGCATGTGCCAGGATCATGACGAGACCAGAGGGGGCGCGCCTGTGCCGGCGAGAAGCAGGCGCAAGGGAGCGTGGCGGCGAATCCTCCGCTCGCGGGACGGTGCGGCGGCGATCGAATTCGCCCTGCTCGCCATCCCCTACTTCATCATCATTTTCGCGATCATCGAGACCTTCATCGCCTATACCGGCGAGCAGCTCGTCGGGAACGCCGTCGACACGATGGCGCGCAGGATCAGAACCGGCAGCATCACCGCCGGCAACACGAGCAGCACCGAATTCCGGCGCGCTTTCTGCGACGAAGTTTCGATCATGATCAAGTGCAGCGAGACGGAGATCGGCACGCCGAACAAGCTATGGCTCGATGTCCGCAGTTTCACGGACTTCATGGATGTGCCGGACTCTGTCCCTTTGACGCCGGACGGTGACCTGGATACATCCGCGTTCGCCTATTCGCCGGGTGCGCAGAAGACCATCAACATGGTGCGCGCCTACTATCGCTGGGACGTCATCACAGATCTGATCCGGCCCTTGATAACCAATGTCCAGCCCGCCAGCGGCGACAACTATTTCCTGATCGTGCAGACATCCACCGTCCGAAACGAGGACTATCCGTGATGGAAGGGCAAAAACCGCAATCGCAGAAGCGGCCACAGGGCTTCCTCATCGCGCTCAGGCAGTTCATTGCCGACCGGCGCGGCGTCGGCGCCGTCGAATTCGCGCTCATCGCGCCGCTTCTCTTGAGCCTCTACATCACCTCCTTCGAGCTGACGATCGGATTCAGCGTCTCGAAGAGAGTGACGCACAGTGCCGACACCATTGCCGACCTCGTGGCCCGCGAGGCGAGCGTGAACAAGGCCTTTCTCGCGACGATGCCGCATCTGGCCGCAAGCATTTTCGTGCCCTACACAGCACATGACCCGAGCATCAAGGTTACCGGCGTCGCAATCGATGCCGACGGCAACCCGACAGTCGCATGGTCCTGGCAGAACGGCGGGGGCGCACCCTATGCGGTCGGCTCGCCGGTCTATGTCCCCGAGAAGATGCGCCTTGCCAGTTCCTTCCTGATACGATCCGAGGTTCTGGTGAAACACGACCTCCTGATGTTCATGTCCGGCCTGGTGCCGACAAGTCTGCAGGAGATCCCGATCAGCCAGGAATTTTTCTATCGCCAGCGTTTCGGAGACAGCATTTCCTGTACCGATTGCGGGTGACCAGGAAACACCAGCCCCTTTGCCAAGCCACGTCTGCGGTTATATGAGTCCCAATTCACGCCGGTTGAGAAATGCCGGCCCAATTGCATCTCAGTACCCGGGTGACCAATGGCACGTGCCTTCCTGTTCGTTCTCGACTCCTTCGGCGTGGGCGGTGCCCGCGATGCGGAAGAGTATGGCGATCTGGGTTCCAACACGCTCGGCCATATCGCGGAATTCTGTGCCGCCGGCGCCGGCGATCGGACCGGCCTTCGGGAAGGTCCGCTGCACCTGCCGAACATGTCTTCGCTCGGACTTCTCGAAATCGCCAAGCTTGCCAGCGGTAACTATCCGGACGGCATGCCGATGCCCGAACGCGTTTTCGGCCTCCATGGCGCGGCAAACGAGGTTTCCCGCGGCAAGGATACGCCATCCGGGCATTGGGAGATCGCCGGAACTCCAGTGATGTTCGACTGGGGTTACTTCCCGGGCGAGGGAGATGCATTTCCGCCCGAACTGATCGAGGCGATCTGCCGGGAAGGCAATATTCCGGGCATTCTCGGCAATTGCCATGCATCAGGCACGGAGATCATCGCGCGGCTTGGAGAGGAACATATCCGTACCGGAAAACCGATCTGCTATACCTCAAGCGATTCCGTGTTCCAGATCGCCGCTCACGAGACCCATTTCGGCCTCGACCGGCTCATCACGCTCTGCCAGGTGGTGCGCGAACTGCTCGACCCGCTCAACATCGGCAGAGTGATCGCGCGCCCCTTCGTCGGCGAGACGGCGGAAACCTTCGAGCGCACCGGCAACCGCCGCGACTTTTCCGTTCCCCCGCCGGAACCGACACTCCTCGACCGATTGATTCAGGAGGGACGATCGGTGCATGCCATCGGCAAGATCGGCGACATCTTTGCCCATCAGGGCGTATCGCGCGTCATCAAGGCAAACGGCAATGCGGCCCTGATGGACGCGACGCTTTCCGCCATGGACGAGGCAGCCGTCGGCGATCTCGTCTTCACCAATTTCGTCGATTTCGACATGCTTTACGGCCATCGCCGTGACGTTCCAGGCTATGCGGCGGCGCTCGAAGCTTTCGATCGCGCATTGCCGGACATTCACCGGCGGCTGAAGCCCGGCGATCTGGTAATCCTCACCGCCGACCACGGCTGCGATCCGACCTGGCGCGGGACCGACCATACCCGCGAGCGGGTGCCGATCATGGCTTTCGGCCCCGGAATCCGTTCCCGTTCCATCGGGCTGAGGTCGACCTATGCGGATATCGCGGAGACGATCGCCACCCATCTCTCCATCCCGCCGGGACCGCATGGACGGAGCTTCCTTTGACTGCGCAGCTCCTCAAGGCCGAAATCCATTGCCACATAGAAGGCGCGGCGCCGCCGGCACTTGCCGCAGCGCAGGCCAGGAAATACGGCGTCGATACGAGCCACATTTTGCGCAACGGCGCGTATGTCTGGTCGGACTTTGCCGAATTCCTCGTCTGTTATGACGCAGTCGCTGCCCTCTTCAAGACGGCCGATGACTATGCGCTGCTGACCGAGACCTACCTGACGGAGCTTGCCGCCGCCAATACGATCTACAGCGAGATCATCGTCTCACCGGACCATGGCGACCGGATCGGGCTTGGGGCCGACGCCTACCTTGCCGGCATCTCGGACGGTATCCATGCCGCGCGCGAAAAGACCGGTATCGAGGCGCGCATAATCGTCACCGGCGAGCGGCACTTCGGTCAGGACCGGGTAATCGCCGCCGCAGAATATGCCGCACGGGCAAAGAACCCGCTGGTGACGGGCTTCAACATGGCCGGCGAAGAGCGCATGGGCCGAGTCGCCGACTATGCGCGCGCTTTCGACATCGCCCGCGATGCGGGACTCGGGCTGACGATCCATGCCGGAGAAGTCTGCGGTGCCTTCAGCGTCTCCGATGCGCTCGATCTCGTGAAACCTTCGCGGATCGGCCATGGCGTGCGTGCGATCGAAGACCCGGTGCTGGTGGCGCGTCTTGCCGATCTCGGCATCGTGCTGGAGGTCTGTCCGGGCTCCAATATCGCTCTGAACGTCTTCCCGGACTTCGACAGTCACCCGCTGAGGCGGCTCAAGGCGGCCGGCGTGCGTGTCTGCCTCAATTCCGACGATCCTCCCTTCTTCCATACGTCTCTGACACGTGAATACGAGATTGCATCGAAGATCATGGGATTTTCGGACGGGGATATCGACGCCATGACGCGCACGGCGCTCGAAGCCGCCTTCGTCGACGAAGATACGCGCTGCAGGTTGCTGGCGCGTTTCGACGCACAGGCTGGGGACGAGGCCGCAAAACGCGCCTGACGGCTTGCGGAACGTGGCTTTTTCCTCAAAAGAAAGAACAGGCAGGAATAAGGGGAAGCTCATGGACGGCGTCACTGTCATCGATCATCCGCTGGTGCAGCACAAGCTGACGATCATGCGCAAGAAAGAAACCTCGACGGCCGGCTTCCGGCGGCTGCTGCGCGAGATTTCCATGCTGCTCTGCTATGAAGTGACCCGCGACCTCGAACTGACCATGGAGACGATCGAGACGCCGCTTACCGAAATGCAGGCGCCCGTCGTCGAAGGCAAGAAACTCGTCTTCGCCTCCATCCTGCGCGCCGGCAACGGCCTTCTGGAGGGCATGCTCGAACTTGTGCCTTCGGCACGCGTCTCGCATATCGGCGTCTATCGCGACCACGAAACGCTGCAGCCGGTCGAATATTACTTCAAGGCGCCGGAAGACATTGCCGAACGGCTCATCATCGTGGTCGATCCTATGCTCGCGACCGGCAATTCCTCGATCGCGGCGGTGGACAAGCTGAAGGAGCGCGGCGCTCACAACATCCGCTTCCTCTGCCTGCTGGCCGCTCCGGAAGGCATCAAGAATTTCCAGGGCGCCCATCCGGACGTCAAGATCTATACAGCCGCGATCGACAGCCATCTCAACGAGAAGGGTTATATCGTGCCCGGTCTCGGCGATGCCGGTGACCGCATGTATGGCACAAAATAATCCCTGACACGGCTGGGAGGAAAAAACTGAAACTTATCCGGCGGGATCAGGCGATATGCTTGATGACGACCGGCGATGGTTCAGGCGACGTGTCGGCGATCGTGTAGAAACGAGCCACGTCCTTCGCGATCCGCTCCGCATCTTCCCGGTTTTTCGCATGCACCATGGCGATCGGCTCGCCCTTTGAAACCGGTGTGCCTAAAGGCAGAAGTTCGCTGATGCCGACACGATGGTCGATCGCATCCGCCGCCCGCCTGCGTCCGCCGCCGAGCTCTACCACGGCGAGACCGAGAGCACGGGTCTCGCAAGCCGTAAGATATCCGTCCTGCGGCGCCTCGACGCGCAGCCGCACCGGTGCACGCTCAAGATAGGCATCAGGGCGCTCGCAAAAATCAGACGGCCCGCCCAGCGCATGCACCATGCGGGCGAAACGCTCCATCGCCTCGCCGGATGCCAGAACTTGCCGGGCATTCTCCTCCGCTTCCGGCCGATCGCCGGCAATGCCGGCCAGAACCAGCATTTCGGCGGCTTCCGCGATGACAACCGTTTCCAGTCGCGTGCCAGACTTAAGCCCGGCCAGAAAATCGAGGCAGTTGATGACCTCGAGCGTGTTACCGGCTGCATCGGCAAGCGGCTCGTTCATGTCGGTCAGCAATGCGGCGGTCCTGACGCCTGCCCCATTCGCCACCTCGACCAGAGAGCGGGCGAGTGTCTCGGCTTCCTCCAGACTTTCCATGAAGGCGCCGTTGCCGACCTTGACGTCGAGCACCAGACTGCCGAGGCCCGCCGCAAGCTTCTTCGACAGGATGGAAGCGGTGATCAGCGGCACGGACTCCACCGTCGCGGTGACGTCGCGGATCGCATAGAGACGCCGGTCTGCGGGCGCAAGCTCGGCGGTCTGTCCTATTATGGCACAACCAATCTCATCGACGACCTTCCGGAAGAGAGCCTCTTCCGGCATGACATCATAACCGGGGATCGACTGCAGCTTGTCGAGCGTGCCGCCCGTGTGCCCCAGCCCACGGCCGGAAATCATCGGGACCGCAAGGCCGCAGGCCGCGACGATCGGCGCCAGCATCAAGGAAACGTTGTCACCGACGCCGCCTGTCGAATGCTTGTCCGCCACGGGGCGGTCGAGGCCGCGCCAATCCAGAACCGTGCCGGAATCACGCATGGCAAGCGTCAACGCCACCGTCTCATTACGGGACATGCCCCGAAAGAAGACAGCCATGGCGAAGGCCGCAGCCTGACCCTCGGTGATTTCCTCCTTCGTCAAGCCTGCGACGAAGGCTCCGATCTCTTCAGCGGAAAGATTCTTTCCGTCGCGTTTGCGGCGGATGATTTCCTGCGGGATCATGATCTTCTCTTCAGTAGCCGCCCGACGCGCGAATGGCGTTGCTGCCGCTGAGCACGCCCAGGATATCGTCGAGCAGGCCGGATGCCCCGAAACGGAATGTCGACGGCATGATCCAGTTCGCGCCCATGATGGTTTCGGCAAGGCGCAGGTAGAGATCGGCATCGGCAACGCTGCCGATGCCACCCGCGGGCTTGAAGCCGACGCGCTTTTTGGAATCCCGGATAGCCCGCAGCATGATGTCCGCCGCTTCAAGCGTCGCATTGACGGCGACCTTGCCGGTCGAGGTCTTGATGAAATCCGCGCCAGCGGCGATTGCGAGCTCGGAAGCGCGGCGGATGAAGCCGCTGTCCTTCAGTTCCCCCGTCTCGAGGATCACCTTCAGGCAGGCATTCGGGCACGCGTCGCGCACAGCCTCGACCATCTCCGTCACGGCTGCCTCGTCGCCGGCCAGAAGCTTGCGATAGGGGATGACCATGTCGATTTCGTCGGCGCCGTCCTCGATTGCCTTCTTCGTTTCCTCGACGACAGCGGCAACCGCCAGGTCCCCCGACGGGAAATTCACCACGGTGGCGATGCGGACCGCATGCCCAGGCCCCAGGATGGCGCGCGCATGCGCGACGAAACGCGGCCAGATGCAGATGGCCGCGGTATGGCCGTAGGGCGTCTCGGCGCGCAGGCATAGTTTCTCGATCGCTGCATTGTCGCAATCGTCGCGCAGGTTCGTCAGGTCGAGAAGCGAGAGCGCGAAGGCTGCCACCTCGCGTGGGCTCAGGAGTTCCATTTCGTGTGCCTCCCCGGCTTAAATCAGCCGGTATATTTATCGTTCAAACGATTAGATGCAACCCGCAGCCTGAGGGCAGATCGCCACACGGAACGTATCCGTTTGAAATCCATCGTGTAATCAAGCCAAGATTTCTTTCAGGATCGCGGCCAATCGCTGCCCGCCGACGGGCGCCATGTCCTTGGTCTCCTCGTGGCTCAATTCCGCGCCGGTCATGCCCGCACCGAAATTGGTGACGACCGAAGCCGCCGCAACCTTGAGCCCGAAATAGCGCGCGAGGATGACTTCCGGCACCGTCGACATGCCGACCGCGTCGGCACCCAGGATTCGCGCCATGCGGATCTCCGCCGGCGTTTCGAAGCTCGGGCCGGAGAACCACATGTAGACGCCGGAAAACAGCGGAATACCGCAGCGGATGGCCGCATTGCGCATGTCCAGGGCAAGGCCCGCGTCATACGCACTGGTCATCCCGACGAAACGGCGGTCGCCCTTCTCTCCAATCAACGGATTCATGCCGGAATAGTTGATGTGGTCGGTGATCTGCATGACCGAACCGGGTGGCATGTCTTCCCGGAGCGATCCGGCCGAGTTCGTGAGGATCAGCGACCGGACGCCAAGCCCTTTCAAGACCTCGATCGGAAGGCGCATCGCCTTCGCGTCGCCATGTTCATAATAATGGGCCCGGCCCGAAAGCATAATGACCGGCGTGCCGCCAAGGCGCCCGGCGACCAGTTCGCCCGCGTGACCGGTGACTCCGCTGACAGGGAAGCCTTCCAGCATCCCGTAGGGAATGCGGACCTGCCCCTTCACATCGTCAACCAGCGAACCCAGGCCGGAGCCAAGCACGATCGCATGGCGCGGCATGAGGCCACCAAGGCGATCCACGAGCAGGTCGACAACCTCTCTCATCCGATCACATCCGTTTCGAAGGCATAGGGCAGAAGCTCGGCCATGGTGACCGTCTTCTGTACGCCGGCATCGTCGCAAAGATAGATGCGTGTCCCGGCCGAGGCGAATTCCGAAATCTTCTGCCGGCAGCCGCCGCATGGTGTGCAGAGCGGCAGCTTTTCGGCGATCACGGCGAGTTCCTCGATCCTCTTTGCCCCACCCATAATCATCGCACCGATCGCGGTCGGCTCGGCACACCACCCCTGGGGAAAGGAAAGGTTCTCGATATTGGCGCCGAGGTAGACCTTTCCATCGTCAGCCCGGATCGCCACGCCCACCGGGAATTTCGAATAGGGCGCGTAGGCCTTGGTCATCGCCTCGCGAGCGGCTTCGAAAAGCTCATGAGACATCGATCAACGCTCCTTCGTATAGGGCACGCCGCCCGCCTTGGGCGGACGGGCGATGCCGATGAAGCCCGCCAGCAGCACGCAGGTCAGAATATAGGGCAACGCCTGGAAAATCTGAACCGGCACTTCTCCGAGCAGCGGCACCGATTTTCCCTGCATGAAGTTGGCGAAGGCATCTAGGAAACCGAAAAGCAGGCAGGCCAGCATGACCGGCACCGGCTTCCACTTGGCGAAGATCAGCGCGGCAAGCGCGATATAGCCCTTGCCGGCCGACATGTTGTTGATAAAGGCGGCCGACTGGGCAATCGCCAGATAGGTCCCGGAGAAGCCGCAGAGGAAGCCCGCCACGATCAGCGCGCGATACCTGAGCCAACTCACGGAAATGCCGGCCGTATCCACCGCTCCCGGATTTTCGCCAACGGCCCGCAGCCTAAGACCGAAACGCGTGCGATAAAGCACCCACCAGGAAACCGGCACCATCAGGAAGGCGATATAGGTCAGTATATTGTTGCCGGAAATGACGTTGGCATAAAGCGGCCCGATGATCGGCACGTCGCGCACCGCATCCGCACCGGGCAGGACGATGGAGGAGAAGCGACCTTCGGCCGGCACCTGCCCCGTTCGTCCTCCCTGGTTGAACCAGGCCTGGCCCAGCACGATCGTCAGACCTGCGGCCACGAAGTTCAGGGCCACGCCGGAGACGATCTGGTTGCCGCGATTGGTGATCGAGGCAAAACCGTGCACGAGCGAAAAGACAATCGATATGCCGATGCCCGCAAGAAGGCCGAGCCAGGCATTGCCGGTCCAGTAGGCCACGCAGGCGGATGCGAAGGCGGACGCCAGCATCTTGCCTTCGAGGCCTATATCGAAGATGCCGGCGCGTTCGGAAAACAGTCCGGCAAGCGCGGTGAACAGCAGCGGGACCGACAGGCGGATCGCCGAGCCGAGAATACTGATGAGAATATCGAAATAATCCATGAGCCTCGTTCCCGCCTATTTGCCGCCTACGGCCTGCTGGTAGAACCGGACGATGGCCGGGCGGAGCATATATTCCAATGCACCAGCGAACAGGATCACCATGCCCTGGATGACGACGATCATATCACGGGTGATTTTCGGCATGTCGAACGAGAGTTCAGCGCCACCCTGATAGAGAATGCCGAAAAGCAGCGCCGACAAGATGATGCCGACGGGATGGTTTCGGCCCATGAGCGACACGGCAATGCCGACGAAACCGGCGCCACCGACGAATTCGATCTGCAGGCGGGCGGACGCGCCCATGACCGGATTGAGCGCCATCATGCCGGCCAGGCCGCCGGAAATCAGCATGGTGATCATGACGATCTTCGCATAGGGGATGCCGGCGTAGCTCGCAGCACTCGGGCTGATGCCGAGCGTGCGCATCTCGTAGCCCAGCCTGGTGCGCCAGATCAGCACCCAGACCAGGAAACACATGACGAGCGCGATCAGGAAGGAAAAGTTGAGTGGTGCCGCCCCCAGCTTGCCGCCGAACATGGAGATCAGCCAGTCGAGCTTGGGGAGTTGCCCACCAGGCAGAAAGGTGCGGGTTTCAGGCGCCATCTTGCCAGGCACGATCAGCACGCGCACCAGCACGTAATTCATCAGCGACGAAACGATGAAATTGAACATGATCGTGGTGATGACGATATGGCTGCCCCGCTTGGCCTGCAGCCATGCGGGAATCGCCGCGCAGGCCGCGCCGAACAATGCCGCTCCAAACACCGCGAACGGCATGGTGACGTACCAGGGGACGTAATGGTCCAGCGAGAGCGCGACGAGCGCAGCACCCAGGCCGCCGAGATAGGCCTGCCCTTCGGAACCGATGTTGAACAGGCCCGCATGGATGGCGACCGCTACGGACAGACCGGTAAAGATGAAGCTCGTCGTGTAGAACAGGGTGAAACCGATGCCTTCGCCACGGCCGAGCGCGCCGATCAACAGAAGTTGCAGCGCCTCGAACGGATTTTCGCCAATCGCCCAGACGACCAGCCCGGAGAAGAAGAAGGCAAGGACAAGATTGAGGAGCGGGATGACGCCGTAATTGATCCAGGCAGGAAGCGGAACGGATGCGGTGCTCATACCTCCTCCCGCACTTTTCCGGCTGCCGTCATGGTGCTGAGCATCTCTTGGCTCAAACAGATCGATCCTTCAGAAGTCATGCGGCAATCCCTGCCATCATCAGGCCCAGCGTCTGCTCGCCGGCCTCGCCCGACTTCTCGCCGACCACCTTGCCGGCAAACATCACCAGGATGCGGTCGGAGAGAGAGCGTATTTCATCGAGCTCGACCGAAACCAGGAGCACCGCCTTGCCGGCATCGCGCATCTCAATGATGCGCTTGTGGATGAATTCGATCGCGCCGATATCGACGCCGCGGGTCGGCTGACCGATGATCAGGACATTCGGATCGCGCTCGATCTCGCGCGCAACAACGATCTTCTGCTGGTTGCCGCCGGAGAAATTCGCCGTCCTCAATCGCGGGTTCGGCGGACGGATATCGTATTTGGCGATCTTCTCCTCCGCATCCTTGCGGATCGCATCGAGGTCCAGCAGCGCGCCACGCCCGTAACGCTGGTCGCGGTGATAGCCGAGGATCGAGTTCTCGTATTCCTCGAATTTCAGCACAAGGCCCATGTGGTGGCGGTCTTCCGGGATATGGGCAAGGCCGAGACTGCGCAACTCGGCCGGACCGACGCCGGCAACCGGTTTGCCATCGAGGAAGATCTCGCCGGAGGCCGGTTTGCGGATACCGGCAATCGCCTCCAGAAGCTCCGACTGGCCGTTGCCGGCGACGCCCGCAATGCCGACGATCTCGCCGGCGCGAACCTCCAGAGAGACATCGTCCACCATGGTGACGCCGCGGCTGTCCTTGACCGTCAGGTTCCTGACGGAGAGCAGGACCTTGCCGGGCTTGGCCTCGCCCTTTTCGACCCGCAACAGCACGCGGCGGCCGACCATCAGCTCGGCGAGTTCTTCCACCGTCGTTTCGGCCGTCTTGCGGGTCGCAACCATTTCACCGCGGCGCATGACGGAAACCGTGTCGGTGATCGCCATGATCTCGCGGAGCTTGTGGGTGATCAGAATGATCGTCTTGCCCTGGTCGCGCAGCACCCGCAGCACCTTGAAAAGGTGGTCCGCCTCAGCCGGGGTGAGCACGCCCGTCGGTTCGTCGAGAATGAGGATCTCGGCGCCGCGATAAAGCGCCTTCAGGATTTCGACGCGCTGCTGGCTGCCGACGGGCAGTTCCTCGATGACTGCGTCCGGATCGACCTCCAGGCCGTAATCGTCCTCCAGGCGCTTCAGCTCCCTTCGGGCACTCGCAACGCCTTTGCGAAGCAACTGGCCGCCTTCGGCGCCGAGCATCACGTTTTCCAAGACGGTGAAGTTCTCGACCAGCATAAAATGCTGGTGCACCATGCCGATGCCGGCAGCGATCGCCGCCTGGCTGTCGCGTATAGTGATCGGCTTGCCTGAAATGCGGATTTCACCCTGGTCAGCATGATAGAAGCCGTAGAGGATCGACATGAGCGTCGATTTTCCGGCACCGTTTTCCCCGATGATGCCGTGGATCGAGCCCTTGGCAACCGTCAGATTGATGTTCTTGTTCGCATGCACCGCACCGAACCGCTTGTCGATGCCGACAAGTTCGATCGCGGGCTCATTGGAAGAGTCGAGGCTCAATCGTCCGCCTTTCCGCTTGATATGCAAAAAGGGCGCATGGCGATTCCCGTCGCCATGCGCCCTTGCAGCCGTCCTTAGTTCGGGCAGGAATTGTCCGACATGTAGTCGTGCACCTTGACGGAGCCCGAGATGATGTCGGCCTTGGCCTTTTCAACGGCGGTTTTCATTTCCGGCGTGATGAGCGACTTGTTGTTGTCGTCGAGTGCGTAGGCAACGCCGTCTTCCTTGACGCCCAGAGCCTGGATGCCAGCCGAGAACTTGTCGTCCTTAGTATCCTTAAACGCATTGTAGACAGCGAGATCGACACGCTTGACCATGGAAGTCAGGACGGAACCCGGATGCAGGTGGTTCTGGTTGGAGTCGACGCCAATCGAAAGCTTCTTGTTGTCGGCCGCCGTCTGCAGCACGCCGAGGCCTGTCGCACCGGCTGCCGCATAGATTACGTCGGCGCCCTGGTCGATCTGGTTCTTGGTGAGCTCGCCGCCGCGGACCGGGTCGTTCCAGGCCGCACCCGTCGTGCCGGTCATGTTCTGGAAGACCTGCGCGTCGGATTTGGCAGCCTTGACGCCCTGGACATAGCCGCAGCCGAACTTGCGGATCAGCGGGATGTCCATGCCGCCGACGAAGCCGACCTTGCCGGTCTTGGAGGCCATGCCGGCGAGAAGGCCGACGAGATACGAGCCCTCTTCTTCCTTATAAAGGACGGAGCGGACGTTCGGCAGGTCGACGACGGAATCGACGATCGCGAACTTGGTGTCCGGATATTCGGCTGCGACTTTTTCCATGGCCGAGGTCCACGCAAACGAGACGGCCACGACCGGATTGAAACCACGGCTTGCAAAGTTGCGAATGGCCTGTTCGCCCTGAGTGTCGTTGGTGGGCTCGAAATCCCGGTACTCGATGCCCGTTTCCTTCTTGAACTGTTCGGCGCCCGCAAAGGCGGCCTCGTTGAAGGATTTGTCGAACTTGCCGCCGGTACCGTAGACCAGTGCCGGCTTGACCTCTGCGGCAAGCGCCGTTGCCGACATGGCAGCCAAGGCAATGAGGCTCAAAAGGGTTTTCTTCATTGTGCAGCCCTGTTTTTTAGCTGTTTGGATCCTCCCGCAAGCCCGTTCCCCGGGTACATCTGCGGCCACCTGCCCTCTTTTCCAAGGGTCCGGCTCCGGCCACTCTTGCACGGGTTTCGGAAAAATTCACGAGATTTTTTTCAACTGGTAAAAAACGAACGAATTGCCGAAAACTTATCCAAAGAGTTGACGAAACTGCATAAATTCGCAGCTTCGAGCGACTTCCGAGGACCATCGACAGGCAGGGCGTTATCCCCGTCAGGCGGAAAACCGCCCAGCGAAGCGCGGCTTGCGATATCCGGCCATCCAGAAAACAAGCGCCAGCACCAGGAACACGGCAAAAGCCGGCTGGGCCAGCACCGGTGCCACGAAGGGCCGCCAGATATCGGGGCTGACATAGGTCTCCGCGGAGATTTCGGCGAGCGTCAGGCTTTCCGGATCAAGGTTGAGCCAGGCGTTGCCGAGGCTCGTCACCACGACCGACGAGGCGGAAACCGACTGGATCGAATCCAGCACGCCGGCAACGATTGCAGCCAGAAGCGCAAAAGCACTCAAAAGACGGAAGACGCCCCGTACGATTCTCATTCCAGACAAGCCGTTCGTTATCTGCGGCCCGCCCGATACTGTCCGGCCGCAATCCGCCTCGCAGAAATAAGGCAGGTTCGGCAGGCTTGGCAACGAGGCAGCGAAGCTTTTGTGGGCCGGTGTCAAAAATCGTTCAGATTCCGGTTGATCCCTGAGAATTCATCGGTATATATCGCGCCCGACCGCTGCGTTGCCCCGATTTCAATGCAGCCCTTACTCCAAGGACAGGTGGCCGAGTGGTTGAAGGCGCACGCCTGGAACGCGTGTATACGTGAAAGCGTATCGAGGGTTCGAATCCCTCTCTGTCCGCCATTCTCCCTTTGTCCATACCGGAGACATAGGTAACAGATCGTCCCTAAGACATGGGTGACAATCTCGTGCCGAACGGATTGTCGATGGTTTGCAAAGTTCGCTG
>NZ_JAGGJW010000023.1 GCF_017873175.1 Neorhizobium petrolearium | reverse complement strand
CGCGAGAAGCTGATCCAAAAGTTCCTTCTCAATGGCCATGTGATGATTCTCCTTTCCATCATCATGGCCTCAGACACAAAATTCCTGACAGTCCCGCTTCTCAGCTTCCCGATTGACTTCTCATCAAATGGAGATGCCGAGCAGCACGAGAAGGCTCTTCCCAAGAGGGCTACCAGCCGCTGACAAAATCGCACTTAAGGCACCTCCCACCGCTCGCGTGACAGCGTCAGCAGCACCTTTGATCGCGCTGCCCTTAAGCGCCTCGATCAGCCCCTGCGCTTCAGTTCGGGCAGCGGGCTGCATCTCGAGTGTGGGCAACGTCCGCTCGATCTCCCCGAGCAACTCAGTGAGTGCTCCAGAGTCGAAACTTTGGGTGGCGTTTTGGGTGCTATTTGCGCCAGCGATTTGAACGATGCTGTATCGTGCATCGATCTGATAATTTGGGCTTAATGGCGCCCGCATAGCTATGGTCGGTCCAAGTCGTTCAGCCTCCGCTTGGCCTTGCTGGTTTAAGCCGATAGAATCCATCGTGCTCTTAGACATCAGTCCTTGGTTAATCAAAAGCCCAACGACATCGCGAATCTGGAAGTTGTTCAGTCCTGTATTGGCAAGGATGTCATCGATAGGCATCGAATATCCGTAGTTCGAGGCGCCGTTTTCATAGATGTATGCAATCACTCTATCTCGAGCGAATCTAAGTTCGGGTCCAGTAAGCTTCGGCATAGCTTCCTCATCGAAAAGTAGACGCTTCGTCGCCGGATCTTCCGACCCGCGCATGTCAATGAAGCAGGTCTCGTTCTCAGTGCCGGAGTGGACGTCGTCGACAACAATATGGCCTTGGCGTTCGAGGTCAAACATCGCATCGGGGAAATCCGTATCCAGCGTCTCCCAAGGCTCTTCTCCGCTCTCGACATAGTCTAAGTGCGATAACGAGATAGGCTGCTTCGACTTTGCGATCTGGTTGATGATCCAGCGCTTCAAGTTAGCCTTCTGACGATCAGTGACCTGCATGCATCCATCCATTCCGCTTAACGAATGACGAGCATATGCAGACCGGTGAAGTTGTCCAGCAGCTGGCGGAGCAAAGCACCGCCTTTCAGTGGCTTGTCTTTATAGCGAGCAATAGGCGATGGAGTTTCCGCTGCTGTACGGAGATTTGATCTGGAAGGTCCAGCCACGGTCGAAAGTAATGCCCTTCTCCCGCATCATACCCGCGACCTGATTGCATAGTTTCCTAGCCTCGCCGCTGGTCATGTCAATCGTGGCTGTTACGGACGATCCCCAACCGGAAACCTCACACGGGCTGCTGGCCAAGCCCGTGCTGTCTATAACTGAGCATAAAGCATAAGCTGCGCGGACGCTCGTTTCGGAATCCGCCTTTGCCAGTGTCGAGTTTAAGCAAGCGCAGATAAGCGCCGCCGCACAAATTCGCAATGTTCTGTATTTCATGTCCTTCAATATCCTAAGCCGTCGGCGTCTCTGTCTTCTTCGGCTTTGGAGGTTCGATAACCGGATTCGGAATAACAGGAGTTTTTGGATTCTTCGGATCAACCGGCTCAAGCACGACATAAGCCGGATTCGGATAATGATCGAGCGCAGCACCTGTCGCCGCGTCAACGCCCATACCGATAATGCCGCCAACTAGAATGTTGCCGGCGAAACCAGCTACACCGCCATCGCTTACTTTGGTTTTCACATCCACACGGCCAGACTTGTAGCCTTCCTTCTCTGCGAAGACCGTGAACTCGGCTTTCCGCTCGACCTTGATGGTGCATGGTGACTGCGGACAGGAATGCCCCATGGAGGTCGTCACCTTGGCGTCATTTGGCAGAGCTGAAATCACCACGCTCTCGGAGGTGCCACGAGAGATAGAGCCGCACGAAGAAACAGCCGCGGCCAGCGCAGCGAAAGTTGCAATTTTGAAGTACATGAATATTCCCCTTACCCTGCGAGCAGGTAAGCAGAAATTCTCGCAGAAGTCGAGTGCGATACTTAATAGGTGGTTAATTTTGAGGTGCGGTGGCGCAACTCACAGGTAAGTTAGAGGTTCCTCCACGCCTCCCAACGCTGCAATTCCGACTTGCCCTCCTTGGTAACTCGCCATTGTTGAGACCCATCCGCAGCTCTTCCAGATCGCCGAACCAACCCTGCCTCGGCTAGAACACCAATCGTGTGTTCTCCAGCGCCGCGAATGGCCTCGATCGTGACGGACTCCGGGTGCTCTACCATGTACCGCAGCGCTTTCACCTCACGGGGATGAAGCCCGTGTCGAGGAGCATTTTGCCGGCGCTCTTCTTTCTGTTGCTCTTTACGCCGTTGGTCTTCTGCCTCCTGAGCGCGCTCCTGCTCATCGACGTCTCGCCAGAACCTCGTTTCGTCGAGCCATTCATCCGCAACAGCGGACATAAGAGCGGACGCTTCAACTGCTCTGATCAGGATTGCCCAGCCTTCGTCACCATCGGCACTGTTGATGAAGAACCGGCGCTGCACGTTGTAAAACTTGAACGACTCTTCGAGAACATGAAAGCGAGCGATCGTGTCCCCCACGTTAGGGCAGGATCCTCCGTACTGGCTTATTGGCCCGCCGCCCAAAGACTCCAACTCTCCGTCAGGGAGTAATTCATAAAGTCGAATGGTGTAGTCGAGGCTCATCTTGCCGATCCCGCAGGCGGACGCCAGGGCCGTTAAACATCATCCTCACCAACGGTGCCACCTTCATTCTCCAGCACATCGATCGCTTTCACTTCGCGCCGATTGAATTTCAGGCGAACACCAACGCCGCCGCCGTTCTCTGGGATGAAGACGATGCCGGATGCCTCCAATGCATCTTTTAGTTTTTGGACGGTGACCGAGTTTAGTCCGCCTCTTTCGTTCTCAAATCGCGTGATAGTGGCGGTCGTGACGCCAGCCATCTCGGCAAGATCGCGAACACCTATCTTGAGAGCCGCCCGAGCCATTCTTAGTTGTGCGGGAACCATAATTTTTACCCTGTGAACAATAGTTAATACACGGTGTTGACAATTGGTCTCTTGTGTTGGATTATTATTACATGGTGCTGACACCGGTGACAATTCGAGGGGTTGAATTATGAACATTAGGGTTAACGACCAGCAAGTGGTCTGGCAGTTCTCAATAGGCCAGCCGGTCAAGTTTCATGGAATGAGGGCGTTTATTCTCGCGCGCCAGATCACCACAAGCGGCGAGCAGATATTTTACATCCGCATCAAGGGCGACCATGTCGACAGGCCGACGCGGGCAGTCCGTTCCGGATACTTGGTCGCCAACTGAGGGTTTCGCCCCTGTATCGGTCCGGGAGTTCTACCCCGCGAAGCCGTAGAGGATGACGCCCGTTCGAATCGGGCCAGGGGCTCCAAGTCACTACTGGCCAGCGCGATCACCACCCGCACCTACACTCGCGGCGCGCTGGCCGCCTCAACGAATTTTCGCTATCGTACCTACGTCGCGGCCAATCGCCATGCGAAAAACCACTGGAAGATCGCCGCGGCCGGCCGCTCGATTCGAAAGGATCGAGCGGTTTTTTCCGCTGACCCAACAGCGGAGTCGAACCGCAAAAGCGTTCGCCGAAAGTGGGGAGGGAATGTGGGTAAGAAAGCACCTGCAATCAAATTAATCAATGATTACAGGCGCTTATCTAAGAAACTGGCTCCCCGGGCCGGATTCGAACCGGCGACCTGTCGATTAACAGTCGAATGCTCTACCGCTGAGCTACCAGGGATCATCCGCTCGGTGGCGGCGTGTGCGGGGGGTAATACAAATGCTTTGGCGTTTTGCCAAGCGCTTTTTGCAAAAAAATCAAACTTGCTTGTTTTATCCCCGGCTGAGCCCCATCTGCTCGAAAAAGACGTCCTTTAGAAACAAGGGAAATAATCTCTGGTGGCGCAAAAGCGGAAATCGACGAGATTCGGAGTGGACCCGCATACCCGCAGAGTAGGGTTCGGCAGCTGGCAGATCCCCTTGCCGCGCTCGCGGGCCGGCCGTATCGGCGTCGGCCTCTCCCTGCTGGTGGGCGGCACGCTGGGCTTCCTGCCGATTCTCGGCTTCTGGATGCTGCCGCTCGGCTTCGTGATCCTCTCGCACGATCTGCCAGCCGTGCGGCGCCAGCGACGCCGAACGGCGCTCTGGTGGGCGAGGCGCCGTCGCGCGAAGCAGGGCGGAAATGACGATGCGGCAGCCGGATCAGCCGAACAGAGAGGCAATGCCCTGGCCGGCGCTGAAGGCGGCATAGGCAAGCACGCCGAAATAGATCACCGTGATGACGTTGAAGAGGTAGCCGCCCAGCACGATCATTCCGTCACGCTGGATCATGCCCGTCGACAGTAGCAGGATGGCAATCCCCGGCAGCGTGTTGGAGAAGGGCACGAGGCCCAGCGGAAACATCAAGAGTACTCCGCCGACTGCGATCGCAAGACCGTTCAGCCGGTTGATCATTGCACCAGTCGTCAGCGCCGACAGGCGCGGTTTCAGGAAACGGTCAAGACGGGTGACGATATTGACGCCCTTTTCCAGTGCCGGCACCAGCTTCTGCGTATCGAGCTGACGGTCAAGAATCTTCCCCGGCAGCCAGGGCAGACGGTTCGCCGTGATTGCCAGGCTGATCAGGATGATGGCCGCTCCGAAGACGGTGCTGACCCCTGGGATGGAAACCGGGATGAGGAAGGGCAGGGAGGCGACGGCGCAGATGAGCAGCAGCCCCTGTTCTCCGACCGCATCCATGAGCTCGCGCAGCGTGATCGACTGGCCCTTGATGCCTTTGATGAGCCGGCGCAGAGTGTCGCTCAGCGAGGTGGAGGTATCCTGGAATTCGATGCTTTCGTCCAAGCTCATGCTCCGCACAATCTCCCCCGCGCCGGATGCATAGCAGCATTCGGCCCGGGAGCAAAGACCGCAAACGGACGTGCGTATGCCTCACGCGATCGCATGACGCTCATTCGGTCCCCGGCTGGCGTGCCTATTTCGACTGCATCCAATGATCATAGGCGCCGCAGGCGAGTACGATTGCCAGGATTGCAAGCACGATCGGGTTGAGAGCCGTGATGAACTCCAGATATTCCATGGCGGTCTCCTCCTACCGCTAGATTGTTGCCCCGGTGTCTCCTCACACCCCACAACGGCAACACCTTTAGCATAGTTCCCGCAGCTTTTCCACTTTGGCGAACGCTCGGAGCCTCTGGCATTCCCCTTGCGAATCACTAGGATGTTTTCCGGGATTGAAGACGAGGCCGTATATGGCGTTCAGAGTGATAGAGGGCGGGCTTTCGGCCCGCTCGTCGGCGTTTGCCGGTACGACAGGTGACGCGCCGCCGACGCAGGAAGACGTGTTGCGGGAAGCGGAGCGGCGGATCAGGGCGATCGGTTACGACAGATGGCGCAACCGTGAGGCGGTAACCGGTATCCCGGTCCCGCGCGAAATCAGATATCTCGCCATGCAGATCGGTTATGTGGCGGAAGCCATCGGCAGGCTCGCCGACATTCCGGCCGACTTTCATTCCGATGTCTATTGGCCGGCCTGAACGCCTCTGCGATCAGCTCAACATTCTCGCTTCGATACTGGCAAGCACGAAGGTTTCCCGTACTTTTTCCAGGGGAAGCCTGCGCTGCAGGCCGGCGGCGCATTCCTTCAATGCCCGGAGATAGTAGGTGCCTTCGCGCACCGGCCAACGCCACTTGAGATATTCCAGGGCCTCTCTCGGGCCGCGAACCACTTCAGGAAAACCATATCCGACACGTACTCTGACAGGGGAATTCCACAGGACTTCATCTGTTGCCGTCACGTCATTCATTGTCCCACACCTTGCATTGCGGGGTGCAAACTTGCTCGACCGGATTTGGTTCCCTCATTCTGGCGGATTCTGCCCGGCCGTGGCTTTGTCGGTTCGGCGTTTGCAGGCGCCAGCGGGGCTTGCCCGGCATTCTGGCTTTCTCTTCATAGGAAAAATATGGCAATCGAGGCGAACCCGCTTGCGCCATCATTCGATTCGTTCTAAACGCCCGACACCACTCGCTCTTTAAGCGTTCGGATGGCCTCGTGGCGGAGTGGTTACGCAGAGGACTGCAAATCCTTGCACCCCGGTTCGATTCCGGGCGAGGCCTCCAAAACTTCCCTGCTACGCAAATGTCTCCTCAAATCTGATTTTCCCTTTCAATCAGGCATTTACCATGCGGTTTTGTGTGCGCCGCAATATGGTTAATTTTTAACTTTCTCCTCTTAGGCTCGGGAACAGAAAGGCTTTTTTTGCTGCTTTATGGGCAGAACGGAGGGAAAGCGAAATGATCACCAGGATTATCACCGTCCATCGTCAGTCCGCCAACGAGTGTGAAGGCACCGGCACTTTCGCCGATGGCATTTTCCCGCTGACCTCCGCCGAACAGTCTGCTTTCGACAAGGATCATGGCCTGCGCACGTCCTACCGCCGGGATTATACGATCGTTCGCAGGTTGGAAGAGGCGCCGCCGGCCTTCGCCTGATCCTCACCTGTCCGCGGCCTGCGGCGCTTTGGCGATCTCCTCCAGTTTTTTGCTCTGAAGCCGGGCGATGTCTTGAAAGCACGCCTCGCCGTCAGTAAGACGGACTTGCGTGAGCCCGGCGCATGGCTGGGTGATTTGGGCCGGGGTGATTCGGGCCGGGTGATTTGGGACGACTGAGATGATGGATTTCGAAGCAGCGCGGGCAAAGATGGTCGAGAATCAGATCCGCACCACTGATGTCACGTCGCACTCGGTCCTGCGGGCCTTCTATAGTGTTCCGCGCGAGGCTTTCGTGCCGGCCGGAGCCAAATCACTCGCCTATGTCGATACGGACATCGAGGTGGCGCCGGGGCGCTACCTGATGGAGGCTTCGCCGCTGGCCAAGCTCCTCCAACTCGCCACGATCATCAAGGATGATGTCGTGCTCGAAGTCGGAACCGGTACCGGTTATGCGACGGCCATTCTGTCCCAGCTTGCCGGTTCCGTCGTGTCGGTCGAGTCGGACGAGGCGCTGGCAGCTCAGGCAACCCAGACGCTCTCTTCGCTTGGCTGCGACAATGTCGCGATCGTGGCGGGCGAGCTGGAAAAGGGATATGCCAGCGAAGCGCCCTTCGATCTGATCTTCATCAACGGCGCAGTCGAGGAAGTGCCGGCCGCCTTGCTGGAGCAGCTTCGCGATGGCGGCCGCCTCATCGCCGTCGTGGGCTATGGAAATGCTGCCCAGGCGAAGATGTTTGTGCGGGAGCAGGGCGTGATTTCCGAAAGCGCCTATTTCAACGCCTCGGTAAAACCTCTTCCGGGCTTCCGCAAGGTGAGAGAGTTCGTTTTCTGATCGCGTTCCGCAGTCTGAAGGCAGGGACGAGAAGGGGCCTCTGCGAGGCCTCTTTCCCGTTTTGGAAAGGCATGCCTTTCGCGCCTCCGGCAAGTGTGTGACATCCGGGATTCACATCGCCAACAAAACTGTGTATCGGTAGGACGCCTGGGGCAGTTGTCATTGTTTCCAGCCCCCCCGACACCTTACAGTGTCTGCGATTCGGGGGTTCCTGCTTGGAGCCGAATCGAGTGCCGGTAACAGCGGGGATGAAAATGGCTCAGCCAAATGTAGCGCGTGAACCCTCCATGGAAGAAATCCTGGCGTCCATTCGCCGGATCATTGAAAGCAATGAGCCGAACGCCGAAAACGTGCCTTCCCGCCCGCTGTCTTCGGCCTATGACGAGGAGGGAATGGAGGATTCGGAAGAGACAGGCTTTATTCCGGATAGGGTAGCCAATGATCCCGGTATCCCCTCGCGCAACGAGCCGCTGAATTCGGTGCAAAGACCATCGAGCGAGCCGGCCCAGCCGGAGCGGACGCTGTCGCTTGCCGATGTTGCGGCAAGGGTACGTGCCGCCTCCGCGCGCCAGCAGGAGATGGGCAGCGTTCGCCTTTCCACGGCCCCGGTTGCTCCCGAACCGGTTGCGCCCGCACCTGCTCCAGCCTACCGTGAGGAGGAGGAGGTGGCGCGGCCTCGGATGACGCGCATGTCTGACTTCCGTGAGCCGGGGGCGGCGGCAGCCCCCGCTGCTCCGGTCTCGCAGGCTTCATCCGTCACGGAAGCGCCGGAAGCCGTTCACCGGGCGCCATCCCCGGTTCTCGAAACGCCCGAGCAGAGCCCAGAGGCGGAGATGCCCCCTCGGCCGGCGCCGCAATTCATGTCCGAACCCGCTCCTGAGAGCTTGCCGGCCAGGATCGAGGAAGCCGCCAATCTCCTGTCAGCCGAAGCGGGCGCGCAGGTCGCGAGATCCTTCAGCGAATTGGCTGCGGTGTTCAATGGGCTGGAGCATCGCTCGCTGGAAGAGATGGCGCAGGACATGTTGCGCCCGATGATGCAGGAATGGCTGGACGACAACCTCCCGACGCTGGTCGAGCGCCTTGTGCGCGAGGAGATCGAACGCGTGGCTCGCGGTCCGCGCCGTTGATTGCATAGCCGAGGCCAATTGAAACGGCCGCTCCGGCGACGGGGCGGCTTTTTTATTGACTTGGATCAGCCCATCCTATTTACACCGCGATATCTTCCCAAGAACAGAACCGGGGCAGGAAATGCTCGAAAAGACCTATGATTCCGCAACCGTAGAACCGAAGATCGCCAAGGCCTGGGACGAGGCGGATGCCTTCCGCGCCGGCGCCAATGCCAAGCCCGGAGCGGAAAGCTTCACGATCGTGATCCCGCCGCCGAACGTGACCGGTTCTCTGCACATGGGCCATGCGCTCAACAACACGCTGCAGGACATCATGATCCGCTTCGAGCGCATGCGCGGCAAGGACGTGCTGTGGCAGCCGGGCATGGATCACGCGGGCATTGCAACCCAGATGGTCGTCGAACGCCAATTGATGCAGCGCCAGCTTCCGGGCCGCCGGGAAATGGGCCGTGAGGCCTTCATCGAGAAGGTCTGGGAATGGAAAGAGGAATCCGGTGGCCTGATCTTCAACCAGTTGCGGCGTCTAGGGGCCTCCTGCGACTGGTCGCGCGAGCGCTTCACCATGGACGAGGGACTTTCCCGGGCCGTCCTTGAAGTCTTTGTCACGCTTTACAAGCAGGGCCTGATCTACAAGGACAAGCGCCTCGTCAACTGGGACCCGAAGCTTTTGACCGCCATCTCCGATATGGAAGTGGAACAGTATGAGGTCAGCGGCAATCTCTGGTATCTCCGTTATCCACTGGAGCCCGGCGTCACCTACCAGTATCCGGTTGCGTTCGACGAAGAGGGCAAGCCGACCGAATTCGAGACGCGTGATTATCTGGTCGTCGCCACGACTCGCCCCGAAACCATGCTGGGCGATACCGGCGTTGCGGTAAACCCGGAGGACGAGCGTTACAAATCGATCGTCGGCAAACATGTCATTCTGCCGATTGTCGGCCGGAAAATTCCGATCGTTGCGGATGACTATGCCGATCCGACGGCCGGAACCGGCGCTGTCAAGATCACGCCGGCGCATGACTTCAACGACTTCGAGGTCGGCAAGCGCGCGGGGCTGCGCGCCATCAACGTCATGAATGTCGATGCGACCATCACCATCAAGGACAACGAGGATTTCCTGGAAGGCCTGGATCATCCCGCAGCGCTTCACGGTGCCTGGGATCGGCTGGAAGGGCAGGACCGTTTCACGGCCCGCAAGATCATCGTTGAGATATTCGAGGAGGCCGGCCTGCTCGACAGGATCGAGCCGCATAAGCACACGGTGCCGCATGGCGACCGTGGCGGTGTGCCCATCGAGCCGCGGCTGACCGAACAGTGGTTCGTCGACAACAAGACACTCGCCCAGCCGGCGATCGCCTCGGTTCGCGAGGGACGCGCCAAATTCGTTCCGAAAAATTGGGAGAATACCTACTTCCAATGGATGGAAAACATTCAGCCCTGGTGCATTTCCCGCCAGCTCTGGTGGGGCCACCAGATACCCGCCTGGTACGGTCCGGACGGCCAGGTTTTCGTCGAAAGGACGGAGGAAGAAGCGCTTCAGGCCGCTATCCAGCACTACCTTTCGCACGAAGGGCCGATGAAGGCCTATGTCGAGGACCTCTTGGAGAACTTCAAGCCCGGCGAGATCCTGACCCGCGACGAGGACGTGCTCGACACCTGGTTCTCGTCTGCGCTGTGGCCGTTCTCGACGCTCGGCTGGCCGGACCAGACGAAGGAACTCAAGAAATACTATCCGACGAGCGTTCTGGTTACGGGGTTCGACATTATCCCCTTCTGGGTCGTGCGCATGATGCAGATGGGACTGCACTTCATGAAGGACGAGGAAGGCAACGGAATCGAGCCGTTCCATACCGTTTACGTCCATGCTCTGGTGCGCGACAAGAACGGTCAGAAGATGTCGAAGTCGAAGGGCAACGTCATCGACCCCTTGGAACTGATCGACGAATACGGCGCCGATGCGCTGCGCTTCACGCTGGCCATCATGGCGGCGCAGGGCCGCGATGTGAAGCTCGATCCGGCCCGCATCGCCGGTTACCGCAACTTCGGCACCAAGCTTTGGAACGCCACGCGGTTTGCGGAGATGAATGGCGTCAAGCGCGATCCGGCCTTCATCCCGGAGACGGCGACGCTCACCATCAACCGCTGGATCCTGACGGAACTTTCCGCGGCGATCCGCGACGTGACCGAGGCAATCGAGACGCAGCGTTTCAACGAGGCGGCGGGCGCGCTCTATCGCTTCGTCTGGAACCAGGTCTGTGACTGGTATCTCGAATTTCTGAAGCCAGTTTTTGCAGGTGATGACGAGAAGGCAAAAGCGGAGTCCCAGGCTTGCGCGGCCTATGTCCTGGAGGAGACCTACAAGCTCCTCCATCCCTTCATGCCCTTCATGACCGAAGAGCTCTGGGCGCACACGGCAACGCGCGACAGCCTTCTCTGCCACGCCGACTGGCCGGCCCCGGAATTCTTCGACCGGGCGGCCGCGGAGGAGATCAACTGGCTGGTCGATCTCGTCTCGGGCCTGCGTTCGGCCCGCGCCGAGATGAACGTGCCGCCTTCGGCCGTGGCACCGCTGATCGTGGTTGGAGCAAATGAGACCAGCCAGTCGCGTCTGATACGCCACGAGGCGGCGATCCGGCGTCTCGCACGTGTCGAAACCATCGAACTTGCGGACATTGCGCCCAAGGGAGCGGCCCAGATCGTGGTGGGTGAGGCGACCGCCTGCCTGCCGCTTGGCAATCTGATCGATCTTGCTGCCGAGATGGTGCGCGTCGAGAAGGCAGTTGCCAAGACCGAGAGCGAACTGGACCGCATCGGCAAGAAGCTGGCGAATGAGAAATTCGTCGCCAACGCCGATCCGGAAGTGGTGGCGTCCGAACGCGAACGCTTTGCCGAACTGCAGGTTCAGATGGCCAATCTCAAGACCGCCTTGCTGAGAATCACCGAAGCCGGCTGAACCTCTCCACGGCCCCGGAACGAATGCCGCGTCCAGCCATGGGCGCGGCTTTTTGTATGTAACGCCCAGCCGCGCATTCCGTGCGTTCCTTTTGTGCAACTGCACACAGGGGAAAAGCAAGGGTGTTGCCGAATTGACACGGATCAATTTGTCCACGTGAGAAAATTCTACCAACCTGCATGTTGGATACGGGAAAGTAGTAATTTTGTGCGGAAATTACCCCCAAATGTCGGGTTCCAGCGTTGTTTACGTAAATTTGACAGGCTTTTGCGCTGCGACGGTCCCGATCACCGAAAGTTGTCTTTTAGAAGTCGCCATCTACAGTGATTCCCGTCACTTACCAGGGAGTGGGAACAATTATGATAAGTAGACACATAACGAGGGGACTTCTGGCTCTTGGGGCGGGGTGGGTCCTTCAGTCGTCGGCTCTGGCAGGAGGCCTTGAGCGCGGTGGCTATAATATCGATCTGCTTTTTGATCCGTCGCGCTTTGCGGCTGAATCCACGGCCACTTTCGTCATGCCGCAGCGCAAGGCGAAGAATGTGACTGATACCAATCCTCTGAACGGGGACCTCAATACGATCCCGGGATATTCCGCGTCTGCGGATGACAGCGAGAACTATTTCTCTCCTCGGGTCGGCGTGAAAGCCGCAATAGGCGAAGCCGCGGACTGCATGTTCGATTACTCTCAGCCCTATGGTGCCCATACCAATCCGGGCGCCCATTGGGCCGGTGCGGGTGATAACATCGAAACGAAGGTAAACAGCGACAACTACGCAGTGACCTGCTCCTACAAATTCGACATGGGGCCGGGACAGTTCCGCGTCATCGGCGGCACCAATTATCTTAAAATGGACGGCTTTAAGGAGCGGCTGGTGCTCGCTCCGGGTACTCCTGGAATTGGAGCGTTTGCTGGGACCGGCGTTGGAAGGCTCGATCTTGAGGGTGATGGCTGGGGCTGGCGTGCGGGGCTTGCCTATGAAATCCCGGAATACGCGTTCCGTGCGAGCTTGATGTATTACAGCGAAGTCAAGCTGAAGGATGTCTCGGGCACGGTCGATCTGACTACGCTATCGCCAGTTCTTGGAGTTCCAGGTGCAATCATCCCGGGCGTGACACTGGTTCCGGGCGCAGGTACGATCATTCCGGTCAGCGGTTCCACATCGATGCCGGAAGCGATCGAGCTGAAGCTCCAGTCGGGTATTGCGCCGGACTGGCTGGCCTTTGGCTCCGTCAAATGGACGGATTGGAGCCAATTGCAGCGCATTCCATTCTATAACAACGGCGTCGAGATCACCTCTCTTGATCTGGGCTATCGTGACGGTTGGACGGTCACCGGCGGTATTGGTCACAAGTTCAATGATCAGTGGAGTGGTGCCGTCAGCGTCACCTGGGATCGCGGCACCTCTCAGGAATACGGTACGCAGACCGACAGCTGGCTCTTTGGTGCCGGCGTTTCCTATTCACCGAACCAGAATGTGGAGATCCGTCTTGGAGGCGTGATCGGCATCCTGACGGGTGGGGATTCCGGTCCGACCACGATCGGCGGCGTTGCGGTAGGCAACGAGGCCACCTATGAGTTCGATGACGATCTGGTGGCGGCATTATCGACCTCGCTCAAGGTGAAATTCTGAGTTTCGACATCATTATCGAAGAGCCCGGATGCGATCCGGGCTCTTTTTTTGACGACTTTCGTTGTGACGATTTGGCAACACTTTTAGGGGACTATTATCAGGCGCCTTGAGAGGGGGGGGCTTCTGTCCATTTCCCGCCACAAACGGGGCGCAGCGGTAGAAGGGTAACAGTCGCTGACCGCGGGGGCGGGGCGCGTAATTGGAGCATCATGGGCGGGTTTATGAGTGAAAAGCCGGGCTTTTTGCGCTCTGGCAGGCGGATTTTGGCGCCGTTCTGTCTTCTCGCGGAAGTCGCGGTGTCGGGTCCAAGTCTTGCCGAAAACGGCACCTACAGTTTCATTCGCCTCTCGGGAGGAACTGGCACGGGGTATCCCCGGACGACCTCTTTTCTGGCGGCGAGCAAAGCTCGGGCTGCGGCTTTAAGCTGCGCACGAAGTGAAAGAAACTGAAACATGTCGAAGTCTGGCATCGGATCCATGAGAGTATTGCTTCTTGGAATGTCGCTCGCCTCGGTTATGGCGGGGTCGGCTGCGGCTTTCGATATCAAGTCGGGGATCACCAAGGAATCGGGGCCTTTCGATCTCTTCAAGTTCGGCTTCAAGGCGTACAAGAACGGCCAGAAGGAAGACGCGGTCGAAGCTTATCGTTATGCTGCCGAGAAAGGCCATACGGGCTCGCGCTGGGCGCTGGCCAACATGTATGCCTATGGCGACGGCGTGGCGAAAGACGATTTCGAGGCGTTCAAGATCTACAACGAGATCGCAGCCCAGGGCATCGAGCCCGGTTCGGAAGATACCGGCTTCTTCATCAACGCGCTTCTATCGCTCGCCAATTATTATCGCCGCGGCATCCCGGGCAGCCCGGTCAAGGCCGATATGTCACAGGCACGCCAGCTCTATTTCCAGGTTGCCTCGACCTTTGGTGTGGCGGAAGCGCAGTTCCAGCTCGCGAAGATGATGCTCGCGGGTGAGGGCGGAGGCGCCAACATCCAGCAGGCGAAGAAATGGCTCAATCAGGCGCGTCGGAACGGGCACGCCGGCGCCATGGCCGTATTCGGCAACGTCCTGTTCCAGGAAGGCCAGACGGTGCGCGGGCTTGCCTTCATGACGGCGGCGCTCGACAAATGCACCGTAAAGGATTGTTCCTGGATGCAGCAATTGCAGGAGCAGGCCTTCTCGGTCGCCGACGAAAAGGATCGCCGGGGCGCGATCGCACTGTCCCAGGAGTTCGCCAAGGGCGTTGAATAGCGGCTTCGGACCGGCGGTGCCACAGCTCAGTTGAAATCGAACAACCCGACCACGGGCACGTGATCGGACGGCTTTTCCCAAGCGCGCACGTGCTTCTCGATCGCGGTTGCTTTCAGGCGATCGGCTGCTTCTGGTGCAAGGAGCAGATGATCGATGCGGATGCCGTTGTTCTTCTGCCAGGCGCCGGCCTGATAATCCCAGAAGGAATAGAGCTTGGTCGCGTCGGTCGTCGCGCGGACCGCGTCGACGAGACCGAGATTTTCAAGGCGCCTGAAAGCGGCGCGCGTCTCGGGCAGGAAGAGCGCATCCGTCGCCCAGGCAGCCGGATCGAAGCAGTCATGCGGCTCGGGGATGACATTGTAGTCGCCCGCAAGGATGAGCGGCTCCTCAAGGAGGAGGCAGTTCCGCGCATGTTGGCGCAGCCGCTCCATCCAGGAAAGCTTGTAGGGATATTTTACCGGATCTTCGGGCGGGTTGCCGTTCGGCAGATAGATGGAAGCGACGCGTATGGCGCCCCGCGGTACGGAAAAGACACCCTCGATATAGCGCGACTGCTCGTCGCCGTCGTCGCCTGGAAGCCCGCGCATGATTTCATCCGGACGGATCTTGGAAAGCAGGGCCACGCCGTTGAAGCCTTTCTGGCCGTGGGTCTCGACATGATAGCCGAGCGCCTCGATTTCCAGCCGCGGAAAGGCCTCGTCGACGGATTTGATTTCCTGCAGGCAGACGATGTCGGGTTGGGAATCGGTGAGCCACTGGCGCAGGTTGTCGATGCGCGCCTTGACGCCGTTGATGTTCCAAGTGGCGATCTTCATGGGCCGTCCCTCCGTTTTCCGCTTCCTCTTTTAGCGAAAGCGGAAGCGTTGGGAAGGGAGAAGATGGATGTCAGACGGAGAAGCTGGTGCCGCAGCCGCAGCTTGCGACTGCATTCGGATTCTTGATCTGGAAGGACTGGCCGAGCAGGTTATCGACGAAGTCGATCTCCGAACCCGCCATATAGACGAGCGAGAGGCTGTCGATCAGCACCTTGGCATCGCCGTTTGCGACCACGACATCGTCGTCCTGCGGCGCCTCGGCGAGGTCGAACTTGTAGGAAAAACCGGAACAGCCGCCGCCTTCGACGGAAACACGAAGGGCTTGTTTGCCGGTTTCCGCGCTGACGATTTCGGCAATCCGCTTTGCCGCTGCATCCGAGAGAGTTACATTTGCATCCATATCCGTCTCCTGCCGGGTTCAAGGCCCGGGGAATAACTGTCACCGGCATTGCGCACGGCTCCACTATAGGTATGAAGACGTGAACCGCGCGTCAATGGGCGGCAGGGCGTTGGTGAAGAAACAGGTGAAGGCATGATGATCGATACCGGGACGCTGGGGTTTGGCAGCGGCGAACGTGCGGTTTATGCCGCCAATCCCTGGGCGTCGCGCGGCCGCATGTTCCCGGAGGAGGAGAGCCCGACGCGCTCGGAATTCCAGCGCGATCGCGACCGTATCGTTCACACGACGGCCTTCCGGAGGCTGAAGCACAAGACGCAGGTCTTCATCAGCCCGGATGGCGATCACTATCGTACCCGGCTTACGCATACGATCGAGGTGGCGCAGATCGCCCGTGCCCTGGCGCGTGCCCTGAAGCTTGACGAGGACCTCGCCGAGGGGGTGGCGCTCGTACATGATTTCGGTCACACGCCCTTCGGTCATACAGGCGAGGACGCGTTGGACGAGATGTTGAAGCCTTATGGCGGCTTCGATCACAATGCGCAGTCGCTTAGGGTCGTCACCAAGCTCGAGCGCCGTTACGCGGAGTTCGACGGGCTCAACCTCACCTGGGAAAGCCTCGAAGGGCTCGTCAAGCACAACGGCCCGCTCCTGACGAAGGATCGCAAGGGGATACACGGACCGGTGCCGCAGCCGATCCGGGACTATTGCGAACTGCACGACCTGGAACTTGCAAGCTATGCAAGCCTCGAAGCGCAGGTCGCGGCGATTGCCGACGACATCGCCTACAACACCCATGATATCGACGACGGGCTGCGTTCCGGCCTCCTGACCTTCGAGATGCTGGAGGAGGTCCCGTTTCTGGCCGGCCTGATGGCGGAGGTGAGGGGGCGTTATCCGCATCTCGAGCCCAGCCGTTTTGCCTATGAGGTCACACGCCGGCAGATCACCCACATGGTGGAGGATGTGATCGGCGTGGCGCAGGACAATCTCAAGAAGCTGAAACCGCAAAGCGCCGACGACATCCGCACTGCAAACCACGTGATCGCCACCTTTTCCGAAGAAATGGCGGAGACCGACCGCCGCATCAAGAAGCTCCTCTTTTCGCACATCTACCGCCATCCGGACATCATGCGCATCCGCGCCGGCGCCACGCAGATCGTCCAGGACCTTTTCAAGGCCTATATGGACGATCCGACATTGATGCGCAGCCACTACTGGGTCGATCATATCGCCGGGCTCGGCCAAGCAGCGAGGGCACGTCATGTCGGGGATTATCTGGCTGGCATGACCGATACCTATGCCATAAAGGCGCATGCCGCGCTGTTTGACCACACACCCGATTTGCGCTAGGCACCCGGCCAACAACAACGGCTTTCCAGGGGCCCGTGCGGGTTTTCCGCGCGGATGAGTGACATGAATCTGTTCGCCGACTTCGAAACTAGAATTAAGAACGCTTTGGAAGCTCTTGATATCATCAAGGAAAAGCGAAGCGAAGTCGATTTTGGACGTATTGCCATCGAACCGCCGCGTGACCCGAGTCACGGCGACGTGGCCACCAATGCGGCCATGGTGCTGGCAAAGCCGCTCGGCACCAATCCACGCGCGCTTGCCGATATCATCGCCGCGTCGCTGCGCAATGATTCCGACGTCAGCGAAGTTTCCGTCGCCGGCCCCGGATTCATCAATATCCGCCTCGCGACCGGCTATTGGCAGCGCCTGCTTTCTTCAGTGATTGCGGGCGGGCTGGGCTACGGCCGCTCGACGCTGGGGCAAGGCAGGAAGGCGAATGTCGAATACGTTTCCGCCAACCCGACGGGCCCAATGCATGTCGGCCATTGCCGCGGCGCCGTGGTGGGTGATGCGCTTGCGAACCTCATGGCGTTCGCCGGCTACGACGTGACCAAGGAATATTACATCAACGATGCCGGCAGCCAGATCGATGTGCTCGCCCGCTCGGTCTTCCTGCGTTACCGTGAGGCGCTCGGCGAGAATATCGGTGAAATTCCGGAAGGGCTTTATCCGGGTGATTATCTCGTTCCGGTTGGCGAGGCGCTGGCGGCGGAATATGGCCCGCGGCTCCACAATATGCCGGAAGAAGAATGGATGCCGATCGTCAAGGATACGGCGATTGACGCCATGATGGCGCTGATCCGCGACGACCTGGCTGCGCTCAACGTTCATCACGACGTCTTCTTCTCGGAACGGATGCTGCATGCGAACGGCGCCCAGCGCATTCGTCAGGCGATCAACGACCTGACGTTCAAGGGACATGTCTACAAGGGCACTCTGCCGCCGCCGAAGGGGCAGTTGCCCGAGGATTGGGAAGATCGCGAACAGACCCTGTTCCGTTCGACCGAAGTAGGCGACGACATGGATCGCCCGCTGATCAAGTCGGACGGCAGCTATACCTACTTTGCGGCTGACGTTGCCTATTTCAAGGACAAGTACGACCGCGGCTACGACGAGATGATCTACGTGCTCGGTGCCGATCACGGCGGCTACGTAAAGCGCCTCGAAGCACTGGCGCGCGCCGTGTCGGGCGGCAAGGCGAAGCTCACCGTGCTTCTCTGCCAGCTCGTCAAGCTGTACCGCAACGGCGAGCCTGTAAAGATGTCGAAGCGGTCGGGTAATTTCGTGACGCTGCGCGACGTGGTTGACGAGGTGGGGCGCGACGCCGTGCGCTTCATGATGCTCTATCGCAAGAATTCCGAGCCGCTCGACTTCGATTTCGCCAAGGTGACGGAACAGTCGAAGGACAATCCGGTCTTCTACGTGCAGTATGCGCATGCCCGCTGTGCTTCAGTTTTCCGTCAGGCGAAGGAAGCATTTCCGAATCTTGACATTGATTCGCTGGACCTGTCGACCTCGACCGGACTGATCACCGATCCCAATGAATTGCAGCTGATTGCCAAGCTTGCTGAATATCCCCGGATTGTTGAGGCGGCGGCGCTCGCACAAGAGCCGCATCGCCTTGCTTTTTACCTCTATGATCTGGCAAGTTTCTTCCACGCCCACTGGAATAAAGGTAAGGAACAACCGGAATTACGTTTTGTTAACGATAAAAACCGAGAATTGAGCGTTGCCAGGCTTGGGCTGGTGCATGCTGTCGCCTCCGTTTTGAAGTCAGGACTTGCAATTACGGGCACAGCAGCACCGGAAGAAATGCGGTAAGAAACGCCACCATTTCCCCACATTGCACTGGCATATGCGTAGCAATGTAGGTGAGTGGACGAGGTAATGGCAGATAACAACCTTGTGCGTAGCCGGAATGATTTCCCGGATTTCTTTGCCGATGACGACCCGCTGGCAGAACTCGCCCGCATCGTAGGTTACGAGGATCGGCCCGTCCCGAAACCGGCGGCGCCGGTTGCTGCGGCGCCCGCGCCGCAGGACGAAACGACGATCAACCTCGAAGACGAGCTTCTTCGCGAGTTCGAACGTTATGATGCGCCCCGTCTCGATCCTGTCCAGGATATCACGCTGGACGACGCACAATATGCTTCGGTCGAACCTGCCCCCGCTGTTTCCATTTCCGGCCCGCCGGTGGAGCTTGAGGAGCCGGACTTCATCCCCGCAGAGCCGAGTGTTACGGAACTGTCGCCGGATTTCCCGCCATCCAGGGGCGACATGCGCGACCGTGACGATTTCGGTTTCGGTGACGAGGAGCCGCTGCTCGCGGTCGAGGCGGTGGATGCCTCTCAGCCCGTGGCCGGACCGGCTCTGGACGTCAATTCCGTTGAGCCGATTGCCGATGTGCCCGACAACACGGTTGCGGCGTCTGCTTCGTTCGCAGAGCCTGCGGAGCAGCTCATCGAGGAATTCGATCTTGCTGCGGAGCTGGAAAGCTCCATGGGCGAACAGGTTGTCGAAAATGAGCCGGAGGTGAAGCCGGAACCGAAAGCCCGAGGATATACTCCGGGTTTCCGCATGCCGCTCGCCAATTTCAATTTTGCACAGGCGCCGACGCCTGCTCCCAGGCAGGAGCCGGTCGCGCCGGAACCGACTGGGCACGCCTTCGATGTGCAAGCTCCAGAGGACTTTCCGGCCGCGGCACGGGAGCAAGCTCTTGTTCCCGAGGTTGCCGTAGACTCCCCGGTTCCTGATCTGACGGCCGGGACAGAGGAGGTTCCTGCCGCGTCTGTCCCTCCAGCTCCCGTTGCCACAGCTGAACCAGCGTCAGCGCCTGATCGGTTCTCTGAGCTTGATGAATTGATCTACGACGTCCAGCGGTATGAACTGCCGTCAGAGGCCAGGCCGCTTGCACCCCCAGTCGTCAACAAGGCCTCGGAAGCATCCGTTGTGGCGTCAGCAGTTGTCGCGCCGGCTGCTGAAGCTCCGGTGGCCGAGATACCGCTCGTCGAAGAGAAGGATCCTTTCTCCGACGAGGAATTCGAGCTTGCCCTCGATGATCTCGAACTCGATCTCGCTGATATCGTCGTGGCGGAAACCAACAAGCAGCCAGAGGTTACGGCGGCACCCGCTGCGAAAGCTGCCGAAGCGGCACCTGCCAAGCTCGAAGTGCCCGCCGCGCGGATTGCACCTATTGCACCTGTTGCCGCGGCGGCTGCCGCAACAGTGTCTGCCGAGGCTGTCGAAGAGGTCGAGCTGTTCGCCGACTTACCGTTTGACCCTGCCCAGATTGCCGATTCCGAAGATCAGGTTGAGGCGATCGCCGAGCTTGACGTACCCTCGCTGCCGGCTGAAGAGCCGGAGCAGCCGGCAGTCTATCGTCCGGACTACGACCTCGATATCGATGCCGAACTGGCGACGCTTCTGATGACGCCGGACAAGGCAGATACCGCGCAACACCGGAAGCCTGAAATCGACATAGCGGCCTCGGTGCAGGCGGGAGGAGAGCGCAGGACTCAAGCCAATCGTCCGTCGAGCGGCGATCTTGACGATTTCGAGCGCGCGCTGGAGGAGGATTTCCGACGCAGCCTTGCTACTCCTTTGCCACCGGCAGAGCATGAAGAGCTGCAATACGCTGAAACCGATTATCTTGCGACAGTGGAAAATGCGCGTCGCTCCGTCATGCAGAAATGGGCCGTTCCGCTGGTTGTTGCCGGTGTCGTCGTTCTTGGCGGCGTCGGTGCCTATGCCTGGCTCGGTAGCGGCATATCGGACGCCGTTTCGGGCGGTGAGCCGGTCGTCATCGCCGCCGACACCGATCCGGTGAAGGTCGCCCCGGAAAATCCGGGCGGCAAGACCGTTCCCAACCAGGACAAGGCTGTCTACGACCGGGTAGCGGGTGTCGCATCGCAGGAACCGAAGCAGGAGACGCTGATTTCTTCCAACGAAGAGCCGGTCGACGTCGTCCAGAAGACCCTGATGCCCGATACCTTGCCGCTCGAAGGGGAAAACGAGATCGAAGCGACGGAGGTCGGTGAGACCGACGATCCGCGCCTTCTGCCGCAGCAGCCCGAACAGGCGGCCGCACCTGCCGAGCAGCAGCCGGTAACGGTCATGCCGCGCAAGGTGAAGACGATGATCGTCCGTCCGGATGGCAAGTTGGTGGAACAGGAAGTCGCGGCGCCGGCGCTCGCTGCGCCTGAAAAAATGCCGGCAGCCGGCACCAAGCCGGTGGATGTTGCCGCCGCTTCTCAGCCCGCGGCGGCCTCGATTCCCGTAGCTCCCGCTCAGGTTCCCGCTGCTTCCAGCGCCGGAGCGGCCGGCATCGTTCCGGTCTCCACGCAGGCTCCTGCAGCCGAGCCGGTCGATGTCGCGAAGGTGGACCCGGTAGCGCCGGCCGGCACACCGGCTCCGGTCGAAGCGGCTCCGGTCGAGCCTGCTGCAGCGCCGGAAGTTCCGGTTGAAGCCTCGGATCCCGCACCGGTGATCCGGGCTCCGGTTCCGATCGCACGCCCGGCGGAACAGCCGGTCAATGTGGTCGCTGCCGTGACGGATCAGGGCAATGTCCGCGCGTCGAACCAGCAAGTCGCAACACCGGCTTCCACGTCGGCCCAGGGTGCTTCGGTCGGCGCTGGCGGGTATCTAATCCAGATCGCCTCGCTGCCGTCCGAGGCCGAGGCGCAGAAGTCCTATCAGAACCTGTCGGCTAAATATGCCGGTGTGATCGGTGGCCGCGGCGTCGACATCAAGGCAGCCGAAATCGCCGGCAAGGGGACATTCTACCGTGTCCGTATTCCGGCCGGCAGCAAGAATGATGCCGTGGCGCTCTGCGAAAAATATCGGGCAGCGGGCGGGAACTGCCTGGTTGCCCGATAGGAACCTGCCATCGAAAGCGATCGAACGGGGCGTCCAGCGCCCCGTTTTTCGTTTCAAGCCAATCATCTAAGATCGGACCATGAGCGAATCAAAAGCAATGATCCTGGGCTCGAGCGGCCCGACCCTCACTCCGGACGAAATCGCGCTTTACAGGGACGAGCGGCCTTGGGGCTTCATTCTCTTCGCCCGCAATTGCATCGAGCCGGCACAGATCACCGATCTCGTGGCAGCGATGCGCGACAGCGTCGGCCAGCCGGATGCGCCGGTGCTGATCGATCAGGAAGGCGGCCGCGTGCAGCGTATCCGCCCGCCGACGATCGAGCGTTATCCGTCCGCCGCGGTACTCGGCGAACTCTACCGGCAGGATCGTGCCAAGGGCCTGCGCGCAGCCTGGCTGATGTCGCGTCTGCATGCCTTCGATCTCATGAAATTCGGGATCAATGTCGACTGCCTGCCGGTTCTCGATGTACCGGTCCAAGGGGCGAGCAACGTCATCGGCGACCGCGCTTACGGCTATGATCCCCAGGCGGTGGCCGAGATGGGCAAGGCGGCGGCCGAAGGGCTGAAGGCCGGCGGCATGCTGCCGGTCATGAAACACATGCCTGGCCACGGCCGCGGCATGGCGGATTCCCATCATGAGCTTCCGGTCGTCACCGCCTCGCGTGCCGAGCTTGAAGCGCACGATTTCCTGCCTTTCGCGGCGATGAAGGACGAATTGATGGCGATGAGCGCCCATATCGTCTTTACGGCGATCGACCCGAACGAACCGGCCACGATTTCCGGCAAGGTGATCGAGGAGATCGTTCGCGGGCATATCGGTTTCGACGGCCTCCTGATGTCCGACGACACGTCGATGAACGCGTTGAAAGGCACGATCGGTGAGCGTGCCGCGAGGATAGTTGGGGGTGGTTGCGATATCGTCTTGCATTGCAACGGCGTCATGGAGGAAATGAAGGCGGTGGTGAAAGAGGCTATCCCGCTTGCCGGCGAGGCGCTGAGGCGCGCAAAGGCGGTGGAGGCCGCCTTCGGACCGGGCGACGGCGCCGACGAGGACGTGATCCGGCCAGAGTTTCATGGATTGCTCGCCACTTCCTGAGGCGGAAGGGATAAGGGAATGGCTATGGTTACATCGCAGAATGCCATTCCGATGGACAAGCTCTGGCAGGGCGTTGAAAGGGCGACGGACGAGCCTGCCCTGGTGATCGATGTCGGCGGTTTCGAAGGCCCGCTCGACCTGCTTTTGCATCTTGCCCGAAACCAGAAGGTCGATCTTTCCCGCATTTCCGTCCTGGCGCTGGCCGAACAATATCTGCAGTTCATCGAAAGCGTCCGGAGGGTACGCATCGAGCTTGCCGCCGATTATCTCGTCATGGCGGCCTGGCTTGCCTACCTCAAGTCCAAGCTTCTCATTCCGCAACAGGCCAAGGGCGACGATGGCCCGAGCGGCGAGGAAATGGCGGCGACGCTCGCCTTTCGCCTGAAGCGCCTGGAGGCGATGCGGGAAGCCGCGACCCGCCTCATTAACCGCAATCGGCTTGGCCGCGATGTTTTCGCCCGCGGCGCGCCCGAACATATTCCGCATCACGTCCAGTCCGCCTACGACGCGTCGCTCTACGATCTGCTGTCGGCTTACGCGAACCTCCGGCAGCGCAACGCGGTCACGCAGGTCACGATCGAGAGGCGCAAGGTCTGGTCGTTGGTCGATGCCCGCGACCTGCTGACCCGCATGCTCGGCGAGATCGCCGACTGGACGGCGTTGCAGCATTATCTCCTGCCTTACCTTCCCCCGGAGGACCGGGTGACTGCGACAGCCAGTGCCTTCGCCGCTTCGCTGGAACTGGTGCGTGAGGGCAAGCTTGAAATCCGCCAGGAGGGCGCTTTCCAACCGATCTATCTGCGCAAGGGGCAGGCGTCCGGCAGGCGGCCTATGCCGCAGTCTGTCACGGGAGGCGCCGATTGACGCCTGAAGAGGACGACGATCTGCCGGTTGCGGTGGTGGAAGGGGCCGGGCCTGAATATCTTCCGTTGACGGATGTCGAGCGGATCGCGGAAGCACTGGTCTTCGCCTCCGCCGAGCCGGTTTCGGAGGCTTTTCTCACCGAACGCTTGCCACGCGGCACGGATATCGGGGGTGTGATGCGGCGGCTGGTGGACGCTTATGCGCCGCGCGGCGTCAATCTCATCAGGACGGGCGATCGCTGGGCCTTCCGCACGGCGGCCGATCTCTCCTTCGTCATCCGCAAGGACGAAGACGAAGCAAAGAAACTATCGCGTGCAGCGCTCGAAGTGCTCGCCATCATCGCCTATCACCAGCCTGTGACACGCGCCGAGATCGAGGAAATCCGCGGCGTGCAGACTTCAAGAGGAACGCTTGACGTACTGATGGAGGCGGGCTGGGTGCGTTTCCGCGGCCGTCGCCGTACTCCGGGCCGACCGGTGACGCTCGGTACGACGACGGACTTCCTCGATCATTTCGGCCTGGAAGAACTGCGCGACCTTCCCGGTCTCGAAGAATTGAAGGGTGCGGGTCTCCTGTCCGGCCGCATTCCACCGGGCTTTGCGATTCCGATCCCGCAGGATGTTGAGGAGCTTACGGAGGACGAGGACCCGATTACGCAACTCGACCTCGAAGAGCTCGGCCTCTTGACACCGGGCGGTGAAGCGGAGGAATAGCGTCAGATTTCTTTGAAGGCCCGGCTTGGCGGGTGCGAGCGGGCAGGAATATGATGAAATCGGCACAGTCGGCCACCAAGGAGACCAGACAGAAAGTCAGCGTCACGTTCGCCTCGCGGTTGACCTTTGAGGACATCCGCCATGCCTATCACGGCAAGGAGACGATCCGCGGCATTTCGCTGACGGCCGAGCCGGGCGAGGTCCTGTGCCTGCTCGGTCCCTCCGGTTCGGGCAAGACGACGCTGCTCAGGATTGCCGCTGGCCTCGAGGCGCAGAGCCATGGCCGGGTTACCATCGATGGTCGGGAAGTGGCCGGCCCGGACGTGTTTCTTCCGCCGGAAAAGCGGGGCGTCGGGCTGATGTTCCAGGATTTTGCGCTCTTTCCGCATATGACGGTTCTGGAGAATATCCGCTTCGGCCTGACGGCGCTTACAGCCAGGGAGGCGATTGCGGAGGCCGGGGCGGCTTTGCGGCGCGTCGGCTTGTCGCACTATGCGGAAAAATACCCCCATGCACTCTCCGGTGGCGAGCAGCAGCGCGTCGCGCTCGCCCGTGCACTTGCTCCACGACCGGGCGTGCTTTTGATGGATGAGCCCTTTTCCGGCCTCGATTCCAGGTTAAAGGATGCCATACGCGCCGACACACTGACGATCCTGAAGGAAAGCCGCGCGACTGCGATCGTCGTCACGCATGACGCAGAAGAGGCGATGCGGATGGCCGATCGGATCGCGCTTCTGAAGGATGGTCGATTGGTGCAGGTGGGTACGCCGGATGACCTCTATCGTCGGCCCTCCAGCTTGTTTTCCGCTGGTTTCTTCTCGGAACTCAATGAGTTCGACGGCGTGGTTAGGAGCGGTAGAGTGGCAACGCCGCTTGGAAACGTATCCGCCGGTGACCTCGGTGAGGGCAGAGAGGTCTCCGTTGCAGTCCGCCTGTCCGACGTTGATGTCATGCCGGCGGGTGGGGCGATCCCGGCTCGTGTCCTTTCAAGGCGGTTTCTGGGGGTGGTGGAATTCCTGACGCTTGCGGTTCCCGGCATCGAGGAGCCGATCCGCGCGCGCATCCGCGCGGACCGCTTGCCGACCGGGGTCAATGACGTCTCGATAACGGTACTTATCGAGGATATTTTGGTGTTTGAAAAAGCATCATAAAGAGCTTACATCGATTAAACAGATCTAATGGAGTTGAACTATGGGTTCTTTCAGTGTGTGGCATTGGCTGATCGTTCTGGTCATCGTGCTCGTCCTCTTTGGGCGCGGCAAGATTCCGGAGCTGATGGGCGACGTCGCAAAAGGCATCAAGAGCTTCAAGAAGGGCATGACTGACGACGACGCCCCGGACGCGACGACGGCGAAGACTGTCGATCACAAGCCTGACGAGGTCAAGGAAACCGGCCGGTCCTAAGATCGGGTTTAGGGTTTCAGGAGCCTCATTAGCATGCTTGATATCGGCTGGACCGAGCTACTCGTCATCGCAATCATCCTGATTGTCGTTGTTGGTCCGAAAGACTTGCCGCCCATGTTGAGGGCGTTCGGCAAGATGACGGCTAATCTGCGCAAGATGGCTGGCGAATTCCGGACGCAGTTCGATGAGGCCTTGCGAGAATCGGAACTTGACGATGTCCGCAAGACAATTTCGGACGCGCAGCGTCTGAATCCGACGAATGCCCTGCGCGACGCGATCAATCCGCTCCGGCAGATGGGGCAGGAGATCAAGGCCGATCTGCAGAAGGCGACGCAAGTGACGGATCCCGCTGCAGCCAAGGTCGATGCCGAGGCACAGCAGGCTGTTGAGGGCTCGTCCGCAGGTGAAGCCGTGCCGGACGTTCCGGCAAGCGAGCCGTCATCGGCCCCGGCGCCCGCGACAAGTCGGCCACTGACGCCGGTTCCGGCCGCGCCGGAGGTCGTGGCGCCTGCCGCCATCGCCGAAAAGCCGAAGGCTGGGCGCAAGACCGTGACCAGGGCGAAATCCGCTACCGATGTCTCGGCTCCGGCAGCCGCTGCGATTGAAAAACCGAAACGCAGCCGCTCGGTGAAGTCCGCGCCGGTTACTGAGGCCCCGGTCACTCAGGCCACGGAAGAGGCGGCCGCGAAGACATCGGTCCGCAAGCGTGCACCAAAGAAGACCGATACCCAGAAGGGCGACGCATGAGCGGTGATTACGAAGACAAGCCGCAGCCACTCATCGAGCACCTGATGGAGCTGCGCACCCGGCTGATCTGGTCGATCGGCGCATTTTTCATTGCCTTTGTGATCTGCTTCTACTTTGCCAAGCAGCTCTTCAACCTGCTGGTCATCCCGTACAAATGGGCGGTCGTCTGGGCCGGACTCGACCTTGCGAAGTCGGAACTGATCTACACCGCGCCGCAGGAATTCTTCTTCACTCAGGTGAAGGTGGCGATGTTCGGTGCGCTGGTGATCGCTTTTCCTGTCATTGCTTCACAGCTCTACAAGTTCGTCGCTCCCGGTCTCTACAAGAACGAGCGGCGGGCCTTCCTGCCCTTTCTGATTGCTTCGCCGATCCTGTTCCTGACGGGCGGCGCGCTCGTCTACTTCTTCTTCACGCCCATGGTCATGTGGTTCTTCCTGGCCATGCAGCAGGCGCCGAGCGAAGGCGAACTCGGCATTTCGCTCCTGCCGCGCGTGTCGGAATATCTCAGCCTGATCATGACGCTGGTACTTTCCTTCGGGTTGGTTTTCCAGCTTCCGGTCGTCACCACGCTGCTTGCCCGTGTCGGACTGCTCACCAGCGATTGGCTAAGGCAAAAACGCAAGTTCGCGATCGTCATCGCCTTTGTGGTCGCTGCGGTACTCACGCCGCCCGATCCGATGTCCCAGATCGGCCTTGCGCTGCCGACCATCCTTCTCTACGAGATTTCCATCTACGCCGCGCGACTCGTGGAGCGCAAACGTGCTGAAGAGGTTCTCGCAGAACAGGACTCTTCGAGCGTCGCCGAGACGGAAAAGGCTTGAGTTTCCGTCTCCCGCCGGGCACGCGGCGTTTCGCTTTGAAGGCAAGGGACGATGCTCGATATCAAGTGGATCCGTGAAAACGAAGGGGCTCTCGATGAAGCGCTGAAGAAGCGCGGCGCCGAGCCCATGGCGGCAAATCTCGTGGCGCTCGACGACAGGCGCCGCTCCGTCATCCAGACGCTTCAAGACATGCAGTCCCGCCGCAATGCCGCCTCCAAGGAGATCGGCGCGGCCATGGCGCAGAAGAACACCGAGCTCGCCGAGAAGCTGAAGGCCGAGGTCGCCGAGATCAAGGACACGATGCCGGCTGCCGAGCAGGAGGAGCGCGAAGCCATCGCCGCCCTCGACGATGCCTTGTCGCGTGTTCCGAACATTCCGCTCGACGACGTGCCGGTCGGCAAGGACGAGCACGACAACGTGGTCAAGCACCTCGTCGGTGAGAAGCCGCGCTGGAACCATGCCGCAAAAGAGCATTTCGAGATCGGCGAAGCGCTCGGGCTCATGGATTTCGAGCGCGCCGCAAAACTCTCCGGCGCCCGTTTCACGGTGCTGACCGGCCAGCTCGCCAAGCTCGAACGCGCGCTCGGCCAGTTCATGCTCGACATGCACACGACCGAGCATGGCTATACGGAGGTCTCCTCGCCGCTGATGGTGCGCGACGAAGCCATGTACGGCACCGGCCAGCTGCCGAAGTTCGCCGAGGACCTGTTCCGCACGACTGACGGCCGCTGGCTGATACCAACCGCGGAGGTGACGCTCACCAACCTCGTTTCCGGCGAAGTGCTGGAGCAGGAGAAGCTGCCGCTGCGCTTCACCGCACTCACGCCGTCTTTCCGTTCGGAGGCGGGCTCGGCCGGCCGCGATACGCGCGGCATGCTGCGCCAGCACCAGTTCTGGAAATGCGAGCTCGTTTCGATCACCGATGCCGAAAGCTCGATCGCCGAGCATGAGCGGATGACCGAATGCGCCGAGAATGTCCTAAAACGTCTCGGCCTGCATTTTCGCACCGTGACGCTTTGCACCGGCGACATGGGGTTCGGCGCGCGCAAGACCTACGACATCGAAGTTTGGCTGCCGGGCCAGGACGCCTATCGCGAAATCTCGTCCTGCTCCGTCTGCGGCGATTTCCAGGCACGCCGCATGAATGCCCGCTATAGGGTGAAGGACGACAAGAACCTGAAATTCGTCCATACGCTGAACGGTTCGGGTGTCGCTGTCGGCCGTTGCCTGATCGCAGTCATGGAAAACTACCTGAACGAGGATGGTTCCGTCTCAATTCCGGACGCTCTTTTGCCGTATATGGGCGGAATCAAGAAGATCGAGCGCGCCTGATGCGGGTCCTGCTGACGAACGATGACGGCATTCATGCCGAAGGTCTGGCGGTGCTGGAGCGCATCGCAAGGCAGCTTTCGGACGACGTCTGGATCGTCGCGCCGGAGACCGACCAGAGCGGTCTTGCCCATTCGCTGACACTGTCCGAGCCGCTCAGGCTCCGAAAAGTTGGCGAAAAGCATTTTGCGCTGCGGGGCACGCCGACGGATTGCGTGATCATGGGCATCCGCGAAATTCTGCCGGAAAAACCGGATCTCGTGCTTTCGGGCGTCAATGACGGTTCCAACATGGCAGATGACGTCACCTATTCGGGCACGATCGCGGGTGCGATCGAAGGCACGTTGCAGGGTGTCCGTTCGCTTGCGCTAAGCCAGGCCGTGCGCCGGGACAACGGCCGTTTTGCTCCTTGGGAAGTGGCCGAGCTTTATGCGCCCGATCTCATCCGCAAGCTTGCCGATGTGGACTTGCCTGACGGCACGTTCCTGAACCTCAACTTTCCGAATTGCGACCCGAAAGATGTCCAGGGTGTCGAAGTGACGTCCCAGGGCAAGCTCGATTTCGGCCTGACGATCGACGCCCGCCATGACGGCCGCGGCCTGCCTTATTACTGGCTGCGCTTCGGTGACCGGAAGGGGCACTTCCGCGATGGTACCGATATTCAGGCGCTGAAGGAAAACAAGATTTCCGTGACGCCGCTGAAACTGGACCTGACCGATCATTCGGTTCAGGATCGACTGGCAGAAGCATTGGGATTCGGAGCGACCGATTGAAATCGGGCATGGTCGAAAAAGAAGGATTTGCGGCGCTCGTGCTACGCCTTCGGTCGGAAGGTATTTCCGACCTGGACCTTCTGACGGCCGTTGAGCAGACGCCACGCTCGCAATTCGTCCCGGCTCCGTTCGCAGACGAAGCCTATTCCAGCCGGACAGTGCCGATCGACTGCGGTTCCTTCATGGAGGGAGCCGATCTGGCGGTTCGGCTGCTCCACCGCCTGCAGGTGAAGCCCGGCCATCGCGTGCTCGAAATCGGCACGGGTAGCGGCTTTACCGCTGCGGTCATGGCGCGTATTGCCGAGCGGGTGCTGACTGTCGAGCGTTACCGCACGCTGGTGGCAGCCGCTCAGGGCCGACTGGATACGCTGGGGCTGCGCAATGTTGTGGTGCGCCAAGCAGACGGCAGTAACGGCATGGCTGGCGAGGGGACCTTCGACCGCATATTCGTCACCGCCGCCTTTCCATCGCTGCCGCGATTCTATGCCGAGCAATTGACTCACGGCGGTTCGATGATTGCACCGCTTATGATCGATGACGAAACCTGCATGATGCTGAGGCTGACCAAGACCGGCAGCCGATTCGAACGGGAAGACCTCTTTACCGTCCCGTATCTCCCGATCGTGCCGCATATCGCGGCGGCGCTTTGATCCCGAAGACAGCCATGTTTGCCGTGACGCGGAAGCCTTCCGGGAGTCATGGTTATCAATTTGACAAAAATCTTGGAGCAAGACGCGTGCTTTAACCCGACGGTAAGACTAACGGGTTTTAATCACCTACACGATGGTTGCGTATCTGTAGGTCGAGTCATGCGTTTCAAGAGTTCTCCGAAAATCGGAAAATCCACTGTCAAGCTTACCGTGGCAGTGCTTCTCGCCAGCGCGGCGACAGGGTGCAGCTCGGATGCGACACGCTTCTCGGGCCTCTTCTCGAATTCCGACAATATCACGACGGCGTCCATTCCGCAGCGCCAGGGGGGAGGGGCCTACGGTCAGGCGCCGACGCCGCAGGCCGACCTTGGTTCCGGCCAGAACCTGCCGCCGATCCCGCAGAACGATTATGGTTCGCGTGGCGCTGCGATGGCTCAACCCTATCCGGGTAATTCCGGCGGTTACTCTTCTCCTGCCCGCGTTGCCTCCGCTCCTGTTTCCGTCCAGCGTTCCGAGCTTTCCGCTCCGTCCGCCGTCCGCGATCCTGTGAGCCGTCAGGAAGCCCTGGCGCAGCCGTTCCCAGGTGGTCGGTCGAGCGCGCCGAGGCTGGCCGCTCCGTCTGCGGTTGCCTCAAAAACGGACAATCTCACGACCGGAACCGTGAAGCCCATGTCGGGTTGGTCCACCGTCAACGCGCCGAGAGTGACATTGAGGCCCGGTGAAACCGTCTCGACGCTCTCCGGGCGCTATGGTGTGCCGGAAAAGGAAATCCTGAAGGCGAATGGCGGGTCGCTCGCTCCGGGCCAGGCCGTCATCATCCCGACATTCGGGACGGCTCCCAACTCCGCCAAGACCGCAGCCGGCGATATCGACTTGCAGAACAAGGCTCCGGCCCCCGCGCGTGAACCTGAACAGAAGGTTGCCGTTCTGCCGACGCCGTCACGGGACAAGGCGCTTGCCGAACCTGCCAAGCTGACGCCTCCTGCAGGCGGCAAGCCGCTTGGCGATACCTACACGGTCAAGCCGGGTGACACCCTTACAAAAATCGCTCGCGAGACCGGCACGTCGGTCGATCAGCTCAAGGCGGTCAACAACCTGACGACCGGAAATATTCGTATCGGCCAGACGCTGAAGGTGGCGAAGGGTGCACCAGCACGCTCCGCCGATACGCTAAAGACGGCATCCATTCCGCAGCAATCGGCGGCAAAGCCCGTGGCTCAGCCGAAGCCTGCGGCTGCCGCCGTCGCCCCGGTTGTCCAGGCGTCCGCTCCGGCTGCCGCAAAGCCGCCAGTCGAAACGGCTTCCGTTTCCGAGGTCGAGAAGAAGGCGGACGTCGCCGCCGTGGCTCCCCAGTCCACCGGCATCGGCAAGTATCGCTGGCCGGTCAATGGCGCAGTCATCGCCGGTTACGGCCAGAATGTCGACGGCAACCGCAATGACGGCATCGACATCTCGGTACCGGAAGGCACGCCGATCAAGGCTGCGGAGAACGGCGTCGTCATCTATGCCGGCAACGGCCTGAAGCAGCTCGGCAACACGGTTCTCGTTCGCCACGATGATGGCAAGGTCACAGTCTATGGCCATGCCGGCAGCATCAACGTCGCCCGCGGTCAGAAGGTCACCCGTGGCCAAACGATCGCCGCCTCCGGCATGAGCGGCGACGCCAAGCGTCCGCAGGTCCATTTCGAAGTGCGCAAGGACGCCACCCCGGTCAACCCTGTCACCTACCTTGAATAGAGTAGTGCGTCTCAAGGGGGATGAAGAAAAGCCCGGCAGTGCCGGGCTTTTTTTCGTCTTGGGAGCGTGAAGCAGCAGGCGGTCGTTCATGCCTTCAGGAAAGCCAGCCGTTCGTCGGTGCGGCCCGGTGCGATTTCGAGAATTTCAGCGCTCACGATACCCTCAGCCACAAACGGGTCATCCAGAACCCTTGCTTCGAGTTCGCTGCGTGATATCCGGTGCGCAAGGATCGCTCCTCCCAGACTCGGCTGAAGGCCTCCGGTCAACAGGAAAATACCATCCTCGAAGCCGCGTTTGATCCAGTCATTGTGGCCCTCCATGAATTGCGGAGCTTTCGCTTTGCTATCTGAAAATCTGAGCGTGACGATGAACATGCTGAGCCCCTTTCAGGCTTGATGGTTCTATGTGGTTTAGGATTGAACGGTTTCGTGTGGGCGCAGCGCCTCCAGCCAGTCGCACATGTCTTCGACTTCGCGCCGGATGAAGCTCTCGTCGTGGAAAGCCGTTGCGAGCGACGCAACGCCCTGGCTCCGCATGAGGATGTGCATGGCAAGTGCTTCGGCGTCTGTTTCCCGGCCGAAGGCTGCGAACTGGCGCGCCAGCCAGTCGCGAAACAGGATAAAGAGCTTGGCCGCCTCTTCCTTGGCGATATGGTCGAGCTTGGCGAGTTCACTGCAGAGCGTGCCGACCGGGCAGCCGTAAGCCATGATCTTCACCCGGTTCATGATCAGGATGTGGATGAATGAACGGATGCGGTCCGCCGGCTCTCTGCCCTCGGTCTCCCATGCCTCGAGCATCTGCCGCGTATTGGCCAGCCGCAGGGCGATCACGGCACCGAGAATTTCATCCTTTGTCTTGAAATGATAATAGAAATTGCCGCGCGAGAGATTCACGGCCGATGCGATGTCTGCAAACGACGTGGCTTCGAAACCCTGCTCGTAGAAGAGCCGGTCGGCAGCGTCCACAATTTCCTGGCGTGTATCCGCTGCGCTCATGCTGCCCGTTCTCCTCCTCCGGCATATACCGTTGACTCACTTCGGCCCCGCATCGCTGTGAGAGCTATAGGTCAATTGTCCTAGGCAATTTAGGACGATTGACCTAGAAGAGTCAAGCCGCACATGTGGGAAGACCGCCCGAACGGCCTGGGGCATCGGCGATCGACGCAACGGTCGGCAATGACCGGAGAGGGTTTCCCGCTCGGCAGGAGATCTCACCGGCTTGGCGAACTGTGGAAATCCCGGTTTAGTTCCGGTCCAGCGGCTTCCTGATCCGACCGGCGAGGTCCTGGATATATTGCCAGGCGACACGGCCGGAGCGGCCCCCGCGCGTCGTCGCCCATTCGAGCGCTTGCGCGTGCAGCACCTCACGGTCGAGGCCGAGATCGAAATAATCGGCATAGCCGTCGATCATCGTCAGGTAATCGTCCTGGCTGCATTTGTGGAAGCCGAGCCAGAGCCCGAATCGATCGGAAAGCGACACCTTTTCCTCGACGGCTTCGGAAGGGTTGATCGCTGTCGACTGCTCGTTCTCGATCATGTTGCGCGGCAGGAGATGGCGCCGGTTGGACGTGGCGTAGAAGAGCACGTTGTCGGGGCGGCCTTCGATACCGCCGTCGAGCGCCGCTTTGAGCGACTTGTAGGCGGTGTCGTCATGGTCGAAGGACAGGTCGTCGCAGAAGACGATAACCCGGCGTCCGGAGGTTTTCAGGATATCGAGGAGGTCCGGCAGCGAGGAGATGTCCTCACGATGTACCTCGACGAGCTTCAGCGAAATGCCGGTCGCCGCCCGCACGTCTTCATGGACCGCCTTGACGAGGGAGGATTTGCCCATGCCGCGCGCCCCCCAGAGAAGCACGTTGTTGGCCGGGAAGCCTTCGGCAAAGCGCAGGGTGTTCTCGTGCAGGATATCGCGCACGTGGTCCACGCCGCGGATCAGTTTCAGCGCCACGCGGTTCGGACGCGGGACCGGTTGGAGGTGCTGGTTCGCCGGCACCCACACGAAGCACTCGGCCGCATTCCAGTCGTTGACCGCGGGCGGCGGGCCGGCAAGCCGCTCCAGCGCATCCGCCAGCCTGCGGACCTCGGCCAGGATCAGGGTATTGAAATCGTCGCTCATGATGTTTCTCCGGTCCTGTCGGCCCGCTTGGAGCCGTTTTTCCGGTGCGGTAACACGCTCGTTTGTGGATCAAAAGCCTGAGAGCCGTGGATTTGGTACTGGGAAGGCGTGTTTCTGTTGCATTCCAGTCTATCACAACTATATTCCGGCGGCTTGAAACGGGGGCTTCGACGTCTCCGGTAATCTTAGGAGTTGTTGATGTTCATTACCGAAGCATTCGCCCAGGCCGAAGGCGCCGCACCCGGAGGCTCGGCATTCGGCTCCGGCCTTGAAATGCTTTTCCTCTTCGCCCCGCTGATGGTGGTCTGGTACTTCTTCCTGATCCGGCCACAGCGCGCCCAGCAGAAGAAGCGTGCCGAGACGCTTTCCAACATCCGCCGCGGCGATCAGGTCGTGCTCGGTGGCGGTATTACCGGCAAGGTCACGAAGGTCATTGACGACGCCGAACTGGAAGTCGAAATCGCCGACGGTGTGAAGATCCGCGCCATGCGCGCCTATATTGCGGAAGTCCGCGTCAAGGGCGAGCCGGTCAAGACCGAAGCCTGATCGGACAATCGGAACGCGGTTGCCGCAAATCCGTTGAACGTCCCGAGGGCCGGATCGTCCGGCCCGAAACTTTCTCAAGAAAGCTTTCGACCATGGCGAAAGGCATCGAAATTCGCGAAGCCCATTTTCCCGGTCGCGCTCCCATCGATGCTTATGGCAACGGCGGGTTTCGCTTTGCCGATATGTCGCATCGCGGCTCATTGCTCTGCTTGCCATCCGGCATCTATGGCTGGGATATGAAGGAGGGCGATCCGCTGACGGTTGAGGCCTTTTCCAAGGTGCTTGCCGAATCCGGCGAAATCGAAGTCCTGCTGGTGGGCTCCGGCCAGAATTTGAAGCCGATCCCCGCCGATCTGAAAGCCGCGCTAAAGGCGAGAGGCATCACATCGGATCCGATGAGCACCGGGGCCGCGGTCCGCACCTTCAATATTATGCTGGCCGAATCGCGCGCCGTGGCGGCTGCACTGATTGCAGTCTGATATGGCTGAAAGTCTGAAACAGACCTCCAATCCCTGCCTCGCCATGCTCCGCGAGACGGATCGTGACCGCTATCTTGCCTGCCTCCTCTCGCCGGAAGACAAGCGCGGCGCGCTGGCCGCGCTCTATGCATTCAATGCCGAGATTGCTCGCGTGCGCGACGTGGTGCGGGAACCGCTGCCGGGCGAGATCCGCCTGCAATGGTGGCGCGACCTTCTGGAAGGCAATGCCCACGGCGACAGCGGCGGCAATCCGGTGGCCGTCGAATTGCTCGGCGCAATCGAGAAGTACCGTCTGCCGCGCCAGACCTTCGTCGATATGATCGAAGCGCGTATCTTCGATCTTTACGACGACCCGCTGACCGACAGACACGCGCTCGAAGGATATGCCGGCGAGACGGCTTCGGCGCTGATCCAGCTCGCGAGCCTGATCCTCAGCGCCGACGATGCCGCCCGTTCAGCCGAAGCGGCCGGTCATGCCGGTGTTGCGCAGGCGATTGCAGGTTTCCTGCTGCTGATGCCGATCCATCGCCGCCGCCGCCAGCTCTACCTGCCGCTCGATATTCTCTCGGCGACTGGACTGGACCGCGACACGTTCCTGGACGGCGAAGACAAGCCGCGTATCTCCGCTGCCATCGAGGCTTTCGCCGGGCTGGGGCTCGAACATTTGGCCAGGGCGCGAAAGGCAGGTCCCGTTCCGGCCTCCGTGTTACCGGCTTTCCTGCCGGTGGCGCTTGCCGGACCTGTTCTGCGCCAGGCCGTGCGGGCAGGCGCGGCTGTGCTAGATACGCCCCTGCAATCTCCACAATGGCGGCGTCAGCTCCGCCTTTTGAAAGCAGCGGTCAGCCGCCGTTTTTGACGGACACCAAATTCGCACAAGCCTCGCAGGCTAAAGAAGGCGGAGGTAGGCCCATCAAAGGAGAAGCGATGTGAGCCCCATCATCGTCTGGTCGATCATCTTCGTGCTCCTGATGGGGCTTGCCTATTACGTGACCCGACTCGTCAGCGGGGAGCGCACCGAAGGCAATCGTCACGATACCGGTCTGGCAATCCTGGAATTCGGCCGTGCCTTTCCCAATGAAGCGATCCGCAGCCTGCATGTCACGGCGGATGGTGAGGCGATCTTCGTGCGTCTGCACGACAACAAGGCCGGCTTCATGCGCAGCCGACGCAACCACTATGCCTGCCATCTGATCGAGCCGGGACGTGTGCGTGTCACGCCCCTTCCGAACGCCAAGGGTTTCAGCGTCGAGTTTCTCGATGCGCCAACCCAGAACGGCACCTTCGTCTTCCCGACAGAGAAGGAGGCAGCCGAAGTCTCCCTCTGGCTGCTTGACAACTACGTCAGCGTCACGGATCGCGAGATCGATGAGATTGCGGAGGCGCCAGCCGAGGCGGAGGCCCCGGCCGAAAACGTCACTCCGGACCGAGCCAGCTAGCGCAGTCCCTGAGCGCACGGGCGGAGAGCAATTGCCGCTTTACGATCGTCTTGTCCTTGCCGCGGAAACGCTTGACGCCTTCCGGCCTGACGATCGAGCCCGGCTCCAGCTCGGGGAAAAGCCCGAAATTGATATTCATCGGCTGGAAGGAGCGCTTGCCCGGCTCGTCCTCTGAAACCAGGTGCCCACCAGTGATATGGCCGAGCAGGGAGCCGAAGGCGGTTGTGGCTGGTGGGGCAACAAGCGGTTCACCCTTGCGTTCGGCGGCGGCGAAACGGCCGGCGAGCAGCCCGATCGCGGCACTTTCCACATAACCTTCGCAGCCGGTGATTTGGCCCGCAAAACGTAGGCCTTGCCGGCTTTTCAGCGTCAGCGTCCTGTCGAGCAACACCGGCGAATGGATGTAAGTGTTGCGGTGCAGACCGCCGAGACGCGCGAATTCTGAATTCTGGAGGCCGGGGATCAGGCGAAAGACGTCGACCTGCGCGCCGTATTTCAGCTTCGTCTGGAAACCGACCATATTGTAAAGCGTGCCGAGCGCATTGTCCTGGCGGAGCTGCACGACCGCATAGGGCTTGACCGTCGGATTATGGGCATTGGTAAGGCCCATCGGTTTCATCGGCCCATGCCTCAGGGTTTCGCGGCCGCGCTCCGCCATCACCTCGATCGGCAGGCAGCCGTCGAAATAGGGTGTGCCCTCCCATTCCTTGAAGCCCACCGTATCGGCGGCGATCAGCGCATCGACGAAAGCATTGTACTGCGCCTCGTCCATCGGGCAATTGATGTAATCCTTGCCGGTGCCGCCGGGACCGATCTTGTCATAGCGCGACTGATACCAGCAGATGTCCATGTCGATCGAATCTCGATGCACGATCGGCGCGATCGCGTCAAAGAAGGCGAGCTGATCCTCGCCGGTCTCGCTCTGGATCGCCGCGGCGAGGGCCGGCGAGGTGAGGGGACCGGTCGCGATGATCGCGAGATCCCATTCTCGGGGCGGCAGGCCCTGGATTTCCTCGCGCACGATGGTGATCAGCGGGTGCTTTTCGATTGCTTCGGTGACGGCGCCCGAAAAACCGTCGCGGTCGACGGCAAGTGCGCCGCCGGCCGGCACCTGGTTCCTATCGGCCGAGGCCATGATCAGCGAACCGGCGAGCCGCATTTCCGCGTGAATGACGCCGACCGCATTGGACGTTGCATCGTCCGACCGGAAGGAATTCGAACAGACAAGCTCGGCCAGGCCATCCGTCTTGTGGGCGTCCGTGCCGCGCACGCCGCGCATTTCGTGGAGAATGACCGGAATACCGGCCGATGCAATCTGCCAGGCGGCCTCGGAACCGGCCAGACCGCCGCCAACGACATGAATAGGGGAGAGAGAATTCGTGTTCATGGCCGGCTCAATATCACGCCATTTGCTCGACCGGAATCAAAAATGGGCCGGAATCAAAAAGGCACCTCAGAAGGTGCCTTTGATACGTCCTTGGATGTTCTCCCGGACTTGTTCCTCTCGCCGCAGCGGCGTGATACCGCGCGGGTCCGCCTGCGAGAAGCGGATTAACGGAAAGAACGGGCCGCGATGTGGCGGATGTCGTACCGGGTCAGACCGATGTCGTTGAGGGCCTGGTTGGAAAGATTCCCAAGCTCGTTCATCGTGCGGCGGTAGCTGATCCAGTTCTTAGCGATACGGATCGGGTTCATGGTTGTTTCCTCAAATTTCATCTTTGTCCTGACGCTCTGTCTCGGCATCAGCGATGACTGTCTTATACAACCGCATAATAAGAAAGTGCAGTGCAAAAAATGTGCGACTGCCATGCAAATGTGCAGGGGGTTGATGAATTTTCCGGCTCAGCTTGAAAAGTGGGCAGGTGCTTGAGGCGTAAAATTTCCGGGCACAAACGAAAAGCGCCTCCCGGAGGAGGCGCTTTCCAAAGGTCGCTGACGCGAATATGTAGAGCGGCTTAGAAGCCGACTGCGGTCCGAGCGACGCGGCGGATGTCGGCGCGGCCGATGCCGAGGTCGCTAAGTTCACGGTCGGTCATGCGACCGAGCTCGTTGACAGTTTCGCGGTACTTGCGCCAGCTGCTGATCTTCTGTGCGATGTTCATGGTCATGTCCTTTTCTCGGGTCCTTGCCAGCAGCCCATTCGGCGCTGACTTCGATCTCATGACCGTTAATATATGTTGCGCCGCAAAAAGAAACAGCGCTCATTACGTATGCCACCTATGCGTCCTGCGCATTACGAAACGATTAACCAAAGGGCTCCCTGGGTAAATCATAGGCAAGTTTGCAAGGCTCGATGCTGCTGAGCAAAAAATAACGCCCACCGGGGGAGGAGGTCCGGTGGGCGTCATTTGTAATGACTGGCGATTTGGGAGGAGGAGGTCGCCAGTCCCATCGGGCTTACGCTGGGAGGAGGAGTGCGTGGCCCGAATTCTTGTCACGGGTTCAATCCCGAGGGCACCATTCTTTCAGGGCGGGTGCCAGACCGCCCGAACCAGAGAGACCGAAATCGGTTCCAATCAATCTCTGTATCTGCATATTATGAGACTGCGCTGTCATTGTGCAGTGCAATATCCGAATGGATGGCATGCGACTGATGCATGGCTTCCATTGCTCGCGACTTTAAGTATGCATATTCGAATTTAATAAAAAGTTATTGATCTTCCTCAAACCGGTTTCGGTCTGCTTCCGCTGCTGGAAACCCGGCTTTTCCGGAAGCGCCAAAAAAGCGTCATTTTTCCTTTGCGTGGGCTGAAACGGGTGATATAGAGACGCGCGCTCCGGAAGGCCTCTGGCCACGAGGATTTTCGACGCGGTTTGGGGCGCGGGTATGGTGAAATTGGTAGACACGCCAGATTTAGGTTCTGGTGCCGCAAGGCGTGGGAGTTCAAGTCTCTCTACCCGCACCAGAACCGCCGGGAGTGCGGTCGGAGCCGCTTTCGGCTGGACGACATGCGCTCCGCAAAGCCGCGGCTGGTCTCTTTGAAGTTCCGGCGATGTGCTCACTGAAACTACGGCTGTAGACGCCAGATATTTGGGCACCGCCGCCACGATATGAAGGTTTAAAAATGCAGGTTACCGAAACGCTCGCTGAAGGGCTGAAGCGCGAAATCAAGGTCGTTATCCCGAAGCGGGATATGGAAGCGCAGCTCAACCAGCGCCTCGCCGACGCCAAGGACAAGGTCCGCATCAATGGTTTCCGTCCGGGCAAGGTTCCGGTCGCGCATCTGAAGAAGATGTACGGCAAGTCGATCATGGCCGACCTGGTCAGGGAGATCGTCAACGAACGCCCGACCCAGATCCTCTCCGATCGCGGCGAAAAGTCCGCTACCCAGCCGTCGGTCACGATGACCGAGGATGAGGCTGAAGCCGAGAAGATCCTGAACGCCCAGACCGATTTCGAATTCACGGTCTCCTACGAGGTCATCCCGCAGATCGAGCTGAAGCCGATCAGCGGTCTCTCCGTCGTGCGTGAAGTCGTCGAAGTCACCGAAGACGAGGTCAACGAGCAGATCGAGAAGGTCGCCGAAAGCGCCCGCACCTACGAGAGCAAGAAGGGCAAGGCTGCCGAAGGCGACCGCGTCACCATGGACTATCTCGGCAAGGTCGACGGCGAAGCCTTCGACGGCGGCGCTGCCGAAGATGCCGAACTGGTTCTTGGCTCCGGCCGCTTCATCCCGGGCTTCGAAGATCAGCTGGTTGGCGTCAAGGCCGGTGATGAGAAGCAGATCACCGTGACCTTCCCGGCCGACTATCCGGCGGCAAGCCTCGCTGGCAAGGAAGCAACCTTCGACATTACCGTCAAGGACGTTGCAGCTCCGGCCGCCATCGAGATCAATGATGAGCTCGCCACGAAGCTCGGCATCGAATCCGTCGATCGCCTGAAGGAGATCGTCCGCGGCCAGATCGAAAGCCAGTATGGCAACGTCACCCGCCAGAAGGTGAAGCGCCAGATTCTCGACCAGCTCGACGAGATGTATCAGTTCGACACCCCGCAGAGCCTGGTCGATGCGGAATTCGAAAACATCTGGCGCCAGATCAACACCGATCTCTCGCAGTCCGGCAAGACCTTCGAGGATGAAGGCACGACCGAGGAAGACGCCCGCGCCGAATACCGCAAGCTCGCCGAACGCCGCGTTCGTCTCGGCCTCGTTCTCTCCGAGATCGGCGAAAAGGCTGGCGTCGAGGTGACCGAGGAGGAAATGCAGCGCGCTCTTTATGCTCAGCTCCAGCAGTTCCCGGGCCAGCAGAAGGAAATCCTCGACTTCTTCCGCAAGACGCCGGGTGCTTCCGCATCGCTGCGTGCGCCGATTTTCGAAGAAAAGGTCGTCGACAAGCTGCTCTCCGAAATCAATGTCACTGACAAGACGGTGACGAAGGAAGAACTGCTCGCCGAAGACGAAGAAGGCGAAACCGCCGCGAAGCCGGCCAAGAAGAAGGCCGCTCCGAAGAAGGCTGCCGCCAAGACTGAGGCTGCTGATGCGGCCGAAGGCGAGGAAGCTGCCGCTCCGAAGAAGAAGGCTGCGCCGAAGAAGAAGGCTGCTGAAGACAGCGCCGAATAAATTTCGCAGACAAGAGATAGGAAAGCCGGGTCGGAGACGATCCGGCTTTTTTATTGCCGTGAACGAATGAAGTCCTTCCATGATCCGCATCGAGAACATCAGCAAATCGAACAGCCACCGCATTCTCTATATCGAAGCCTCCGCGGCGCTGAACCGCGGCGAAAAGGTCGGCCTCGTCGGTCCGAATGGCGCCGGCAAGACGACGCTTTTCCGGATGATCACCGGGCAGGAGTTGCCGGATGAAGGACAGATCGCGACGGAGAAGAACATCACCATCGGCTATTTCAGTCAGGACGTCGGCGAGATGGCGGGCGTGAGCGCTGTCACCGAGGTGATGGACGGTGCCGGTCCCGTAAGTGTCGTCGCCGCCGAGTTGCGCGAACTCGAGTCAGCCATGGTCGATCCGGACCGCATGGACGAGATGGAGGCCATCATCGAGCGTTACGGCGAGGTGCAGGCCCGTTACGAGGAACTCGACGGTTACGGACTGGAAGGCCGCGCCCGCGAGGTGCTGGCGGGGTTGAGCTTCACCGAGGAGATGATGGATGGCGATGTCGGCAAGCTTTCGGGCGGATGGAAGATGCGCGTGGCGCTCGCCCGCATCCTGCTCATGCGCCCCGACGTGATGCTGCTGGACGAACCGTCGAACCATCTCGATCTCGAAAGCCTGATCTGGCTCGAAGATTTCCTGAAGGATTATGATGGTGCGCTGTTGATGACATCGCACGACCGCGAGTTCATGAACCGCATCGTCAACAAGATCATCGAGATCGATGCGGGGTCGCTGACGACCTATTCCGGCGACTACGGCTTCTATGAACAGCAGCGGGCCCAGAACGAAAAGCAGCAGCAGGCGCAGTTCGAGCGCCAGCAGGCGATGCTCGCCAAGGAGATCAAATTCATCGAGCGCTTCAAGGCGCGCGCCAGTCACGCCGCGCAGGTGCAGAGCCGGGTGAAGAAGCTCGACAAGATCGAGCGTGTCGAGCCGCCCAGGCGCCGACAGTCGGTCGCCTTCGAATTCCAGCCGGCGCCGCGCTCCGGCGAGGACGTCGTGAACCTCAAGAACGTTCACAAGGCTTACGGCAGTCGTTCGATCTACGAGGGGCTGGACTTCATGGTCCGCCGCAAGGAACGCTGGTGCATCATGGGCATCAACGGCGCCGGCAAGTCGACGCTCTTGAAGCTGGTGGCCGGCGCGACCGAACCGGATACGGGCAGCGTGACGGTGGGCGCCAGCGTCAAGATGGGCTATTTCGCCCAGCATGCAATGGACCTGCTTGATGGGGATCTCACGGTTTTCGAATGGCTGGAGGCCGAGTTTCCGCGCGCGGGCCAAGGGGCTTTGCGCACGCTCGCCGGTTGCTTCGGTTTTTCCGGTGACGACGTGGAGAAGAAGTGCCGGGTGCTGTCTGGCGGCGAGAAGGCACGCCTGGTAATGGCCGCGATGCTCTTCGATCCGCCTAATTTCCTGGTCCTCGACGAGCCGACCAACCACCTGGACCTCGACACCAAGGAAATGCTGATCAGGGCGCTTTCGGAATACGAGGGGACGATGCTGTTCGTCAGCCACGACCGGCATTTTCTCGCCGAACTTTCCAATCGCGTGCTCGAACTGACGCCCGACGGCATCCACCGTTATGACGGCGGGTATACGGAATATGTCGAGCGGACGGGCTACGAGGCGCCGGGTTTGCGGAGTTAAGTGACCGGCTTTCAGGAGAGGGCGTGCCGTGTCCGCCCCCTCTGGCCTGCCGGGCATCTCCCCCAAGGGGGGAGATCACGAGCGGCATGGCTTTCCCACCCAACCTATACCGACACCGAAGCCCCATCATCTATCGTGAATCGAGAAAGCTCTATCGGCATATTGGTATCTTTCCGAGGCTCCTTTTCCCGGGCTAATTTCGCTTCGGCTCGCGCGGGAGCGGTGGCCGGCGGAAATGAGGGAGGATGCCATGAATGAGCGGAACGTATCGGTGAAGGAGATACGCCAGAGCGAAAACCGCTTCCTGAGCTCTGACATCTTTGAATCGGGGCAGTATGTTTTCCCCCGTCGCAACGGCGAGGGGGTTCTGAGGGAAGAAGCGCGCGATATTCCCCTCTATCATCGCTGTGATGTGCTGGTCGTGGGCGGCGGACCATCCGGAACCGCGGCCGCACTTGCCGCGGCCAGAACCGGGGCGGAGGTCGTGGTCCTGGAGCGCTACAATCATCTCGGCGGACTTTCCACGGGCGGCGTCGTGATCTGGATCGACCGGATGACCGATTGGGAAGGGCGGCAGGTCATTCGCGGATTTGCCGAGGAGGCGATCGGCCGACTTCCCCCTGAAGCCGTGGCCGGCCCGGACAGGGCGCTTTGGGGCGTGCGGGACCCTGATCTTGCGAAACATTGGCGGCTCCGAACATCCGCCTTTCACGGCATCGTCACCTGGGCCCCGACCATTGACCCCGAGAGACTGAAACTGACCTCACAGGAAATGCTGATCGAGGCAGGGGTGCGGATTGTCTTCCATTCCTGGGCAGCGATGCCGGTCGTGCAGGACGGCGCCGTCCAGGGCGTGATCTTCGAAAGCAAAGAGGGGCGCCAGGCGATCTTGGCCAAGGTCGTGGTGGACTGTACCGGCGACGGCGACATCTTTGCGCGTGCGGGAGCAAGCTTCGAGGCCGACATCGAGGAAGGCGACGTCCATCACTCGATGAATACGGGCTTTATGCTGGGCGGCGTGGACATGGAGACATGGCTGGCTTTCCGCGGAACGGAAGAACAGGCATTTGCGGATTTCAACACGTTGGGACGCGAGCAGCTCGGCTTCTTTCAGACGCCCTACGTTTCCTGGCGCAACGACATTGCGCTTTTCCTGGGTCCCCGGCAATCGGGCCTCTCGGCGCTCAACGTGGACGACATGACCGAAGTCGAAATCCGCTCGCATCGTTTCATGCAGTCGCATTGCGAATTCTTCCGGAAGCATGCGCCGGGTTTCAAGGACGCCTACATGCTCCTGAGTGCGCCGCAACTCGGCGTCCGGCACACGAGGCGTCTGGCGGGTGTCGGGCGGATCGAGCGCAGTCAGTGGGGGAGCGGCGCGATCCAACCCGACGAGGTGGGCGTCAGTCCCTCGGTTTCTCCGAAGTTTCCGGTCCTTTCCGTGCCTTACGGAGCCCTTGTGCCTCTGAGGCTGAACGGATTGCTGGCGGCCGGGCGTCACATCTCCTGCGATGCGAACAGCCATGGTTTCATGCGGGAAATTCCCCAATGCTGGCTGACGGGGCAGGCGGCGGGAGCGGCGGCAGGCATTGCGGCCAACCGCGGTGTGACACCGCGGGATGTCGAGATTGCGGAGTTGCAGTCGACCTTGCGCGCTCAAGGCGCTTTTGTCCGCGATGCAGTCGATTGCGATTCCTCAGAAGACAGAAATAGAGATAAAGATAGATCCTTGCCGGTGCAGAGCGATTGAACGGCTCGCACCACGAATGGGGCATTACGGAAAACCCTGCCCCTTGGGAGGATAAGATGAACAATCAGGGCCTATGGCTAAAAGTCACGCGGTCCGACGGCGTGAACCTTCTGGTCAACTTTGAACAGGTGGTTGCAATCCTACCGCACGAGGATGGTCAGTTTACCAAACTGGTGACGGCAGCAGGCGATATCCCGATCAAGGAGAATATCGACTACATTCAGGCACATATCTCGATCTGACGGTCGACATTGCAGCGCTTGTGTTGCGACCATTTCGGATTCTGCGCCGGCTTCAGACGTTGCTCACGACCGATAGCCGGTCCATGCTGCCGCTGACATCAGCCAGGCGGAGGATGATGAGCGTCGAAACAGCGGAATACTGGCGGCGAACCCGAAAAGGAGTTGCCGTCCCTTCCAAAAAGCCGCTCATCAGTCCACACTCTCGCCACAGTCGGCCATGATTGTTCCACCGATCGTTTCGTGAGGGGAGGAACCCATGAGCAGAAACGCAATCATCGGCATCATCGTGGTCATCGTCGTCATCCTGCTGGCCCTTTTCCTGTGGCCGAGCTCCACAACGCCGCCTGCGGGGACCGGGACGGGGACGGAGACAGCCCCGACCACGCCTGCGCCGACGACGCCTGCTCCCTCAAACTGAGCGGCTCCCTGTAAATCGGATAATACAGCCGGGGTTATGCTTGCCGCGCCGGTTCCAGCCGGCGCTTTTGAGCAAGAGCACCGGTTCTTGCGTTTGCCTTGCAGCATTCCGGCGCCTGCATCCGGCTTGATTGACGCGCTCAGGTGCGAATCCGTTCGCGCCGCTGGGGCAGGCGGCTGTCTGGCGTCCTGGCGAAATCCGGTGGCGGAACTTTTGCCGGCATTTCCGGTTATCTGCTCCAGGGGACATGCCGGAGCAGAAACATGCCCGCTCTGATCAGTTACATCCTCATTCGAGTGTCGATCGGCTTTGCGCTGGGCGCTGCGACCGCAGTCGCCATACTGACGCAGTCGCTATCCGGTTCGATCCTTTCCATCGGGCTCCTGGAGATATGGCTGACGATCTACGGCTTCGGCTCGGTTTTCGGGCTCGGATATCTTGCGACATCTCTGGCGTTCGATGCCGAAGAATAGCGCCGGCAGAAGAAAGCTTTTCCGACAACAAAAACCCCGCACGAGGCGGGGTTGTGAGCAGGTCGAAGCGGACGCTTGTCACTTGGCAGTGATAGTGTAGGAGCCCATCTCACAAAGGTCCTGCGTGTCTTCGAGGTCTTCGAAATCGGAGTCCTCGGTGAATTCGAAACGCATGTCGTATTTGCAGACCGCGCGGCCATCGGCGATGGTGATCTCGATGCTCTCGCCCGGGCCGAGTACGTCATCGCCGAAAACATCCTCTTCCCACTCGTCGATGCCGACTGGCGATGTATAGAAGCGCTCGAGCGTCCCTTTCGTCTTGTTCGTCAGCATGAAGACGAGGTCCTCGGCCTGCGATGCGCTGGCCGATATGAAGATAGCTGCGAGAGCGCCCGCAGTGGCATACATAAACTTTGTCACGGATAAATCCCCTCAGCCCGGAATCGGGCAAGGTCTTCCTAACATAATCTATTCAGGCGGCAACGCGTGGGCGGATTCATCATGAATCTTAAATGTGTATTTGCGGATTACCTGGCGTTTACCGGCCGATCGGCCGCGAAGCGGAGCCAGCGGTAGTAATCGGCGTTGTTTTGTAGGTCACGCAAGGTCTGCTTCCCGAAAAGCATTCGCCATTTGGCCGAAGATCCGGCGCGCTTCTCGGACTGGAGCCTTCTATACAGCCTGTGCAGTAATCTGGCGGCCGGGAGGGTGGGATGGAACTTGTTATGCTCCCGTTCATTTTGCCGACACTAAATTGGAACTCGTTTTTGAGCCCAGCTGGGAGGAACACATGAAAGCGAAACAACTGGCTTTGCTGGCGGGCATGTCCGCCATGCTTGTGGGTTTGGGCGTCCTGCCGGGACCGGCAGTCGCCCAGGTCGTGCAATTCGACTTCGGCGATGGCGACGTTCGCATCGTCAGACCGGACGACGACAGGCGATATTACCGCCGTGATGAGTGGCGCGACGATCGGCGGTACGAGCGCAGATATGGCGAATATGGTCGGCCAGGCTGCAGCCCCCGTCAGGCTCTGGCCGCGGCTTCGAGATATCTGGACGATCCGCGTATCAGGTCGGTGCACCGCCGATACTATGATATCGACGGGTACGGCAAGAGAGGCAGTAATCGTGGCCGTCCCGACGGCGTCCGAATCTCTACCGCCCCCAATTGCGAGCGCTCCAGGCATTAGAAAGGCGCCAAGGCAGCCCTTGCTTGTCGGAAGTCTGATTGAAATCGGGTATTCTGGCAGTATCACCCTGCCTTTTGCAGTTCGGCCGCCGCGGCATTGTCTTTTTCATTGGCGCGCCGGCAAGCTTCTCTCGAAGCGAGCCGCCCGAAATACTCCTCGAAGGCCGGACGTTTTTCTATCGTGCCGAACTGCAAGCCCCATCCGATCTGGGCACCGACATAGACGTCAGCGGCGCTGAACATATCCCCGGCGATATAGGGGTTCGCCTGCACTGCCTTTTCGAGCGTGTCCATCACGTCGGCATAGCTGCCATAACCGATCATTCGCTCGCGTTCGGGCGGCACCTCGAAGCCGAGCGCCCTGTTGCTGACGGCTGCTTCCAGCGGGCCTGCCCCGAAGAAGAGCCAGCGGTAATAATCGGCGCGTCGGTTGGTCGGGGGCGCAAGGCCCGTTTCGAAAAAGGCATCGGCGAGATAGGCGCAGATCGCCGCGCATTCGGTCACGACCTTGCCGTTGTGAACGATCGTCGGCACCTTGCCCATGGGATTGACGGTCTTGTAGGCGTCGCCCTTCATTGTCGTGCCGAACTGAAGGATCTCGGTGCGGTAGGGAACGCCGACTTCCTCCAGCATCCAGCGGACGATGCGCCCGCGCGACATCGGGTTGGTGTAAAGGATCAGCTCATCCGTCATGACGTCCTCCTCTTGATCTTTGCCTCAGTGCTAAAATCCGGATGTTGCAGAATCAAGACAGATGCGCTCACAGCGGCTTGCGATACTGGATGAAACCGGAATTCTGCGCGACGCGATCGTAAAGCCTGCGGGCGGTAGCGTTGCTCTCATGGGTCAGCCAGTAAAGCCGGCCGGCCTTGTTGCTGCGGGCGAGATCCGCGACAGCGTCGATCAGCGCTTCGCCGGTGCCTTTGCCGCGCTCGCTCATCGCAACATAGAGGTCCTGCAGATAACAGGTCCAGTCCGGCAGCCAGCAGGAGCGGTGAAAGATCACGTGCGCGATGCCAACCATTTTTGCGCTCTCGTTGAAGGCGCCGAAACCATGCATCGGCTCGGCGGGATCAAGCAGCCGGCTCCAGGTGAGGTCGTATTGCTCCTTCGGCAGCACGGTTTCGTAGAAACGCAGGTAGGCCTCCCAGAGCGGCTCCCATTGGGGGCGGTCGGAGGGTTCAAGCGGGCGGACGGTGGTTGTCATGGCTGATTCCCCAAAAGAAAACGGCAGGACTTGCGTCCTGCCGTTCGATGTCTAGCCGATTTTTGGGGCTTACGCAGCCATCGCTTTCTGGAGGTTCTCGTCAATCTTGTCGAGGAAGGCGGTGGTGGAGAGCCATGGCTGGTCCGGCCCGATGAGGAGCGCGAGATCCTTGGTCATGAAACCCGACTCGACGGTTGCGACGCAGACTTCCTCGAGCGTCTGGGCGAACCTGGCGAGTTCGGCATTGTCGTCCAGCTTGGCGCGGTGTGCGAGGCCGCGGGTCCAGGCGAAGATCGAGGCAATCGAGTTCGTCGAGGTTTCCTGGCCCTTCTGGTGCTGGCGGTAGTGGCGGGTGACCGTGCCGTGGGCTGCTTCGGCTTCGACCGTCTTGCCGTCCGGGGTGAGCAGCACCGAGGTCATCAGGCCGAGCGAGCCGAAGCCTTGCGCGACCGTGTCGGACTGGACGTCGCCGTCATAGTTCTTGCAGGCCCAGACATAGCCGCCGGACCACTTGAGGGCGGAGGCGACCATGTCGTCGATCAGGCGGTGCTCGTAGGTGATACCGATCTTGTCGAACTCGGCTTTGAACTCGGTCTGGTAGACTTCTTCGAAAATATCCTTGAAGCGGCCGTCATAGGCTTTCAGGATGGTGTTCTTGGTGGAGAGATAGACCGGCCACTTGCGCATCAGGCCGTACATCATAGAGGCGCGGGCGAATTCGCGGATCGATTCGTCGAGGTTGTACATGGCCATGGCCACACCGGCGCCCGGCGCGTTGAAGACTTCCTTCTCGATGACCTGGCCGTCCTCGCCGACGAACTTGATGGTCAGCTTGCCCTTGCCGGGGAACTTGAAGTCGGTGGCGCGGTACTGGTCGCCGAAGGCGTGGCGGCCGACGACGATCGGCTTGGTCCAGCCCGGAACGAGGCGCGGCACGTTCTTGCAGATGATCGGCTCGCGGAAGATGACGCCGCCGAGAATGTTGCGGATCGTGCCGTTCGGGCTCTTCCACATTTCCTTGAGGTTGAATTCCTTCACGCGGGCTTCGTCCGGTGTGATCGTGGCGCACTTGATGCCGACGCCATGCTTCTTGATGGCGTTGGCGGCGTCGATCGTCACCTGGTCGTTGGTTGCGTCGCGGTTCTCGACCGAAAGGTCGTAATATTCGATGTCGAGATCGAGATAGGGCAGGATCAGCTTGTCCTTGATGAGCTGCCAGATGATGCGGGTCATCTCGTCGCCGTCGAGATCGACGACAGGGTTTGCTACCTTGATCTTTTGCATGGAATTCCTCTTGAGACTAAGGGGGACCGTTGATCCCGACGGGTGGACACCAGTGGGGTGCGCTATAGCATCGCCGGGCCGGAACGCAAAGGCATTCGGCTCGCTGCGCGCGGGTTTTCGCGCGAGAAATCGCCGTGTCTTCGCGTTCGCGAAGGATTGCCCTTGCCAAACCACAAACCCGGTTTAATGTCCGCCGGAATCCCTCTCGAACAAATCGGATCATCGCCATGCGGACCTTGCCGCTCGCCATCGTCTTTTCGCTGACCTCCATCTTCGCCATGGCGACTGACGCCACCGATCCGATCAAGGAGGTGATGAAGGTCACCGAGGACAACTGGAACACTGTCGACAGCGAATGGAAGTACATCTTCGATCCGGACCCGCTGGCGCGACTGTTCAGCAGGAAATTTCAGGGTGCCTATGCGGAAGCCGCCAAGCATCCGGCCTATGAGACCGAGAACAATCAGCCGGGCGATCCCTTCGGTTACGACGTTATCACCAGTTCGCAGGACGGCTGTCCGCTCAAGGACATCACGATGAACTCCGCGCCAGGCGCCAACGGATCAACGGACGTGACGGTCACCTTCAAGATGTGGACCTGTGTCGACGAACCGGAGGTGAAGGACAGCGTCAGCGAAGTGCATTTCGACGTGGTCGAGGAGGATGGCAGGCCGGTCATCGACGATATCCATCGCGTTGCTGATGGCGAGCGGGATTCTCTCATCGAGGAAATGCAGTCGATCGCCAAGGGCGAATAAGGCTTCGACAGCGGCTAACAGCTTTCAACCCCCTTGCCGATCCGGGCCGCGCTGGTTATTTCCGCGCGGACAATCATCGGAAAGGGACCATGTCAGGCACGAATAGCGAGCGCGAACTGATCGCCGAGGGGCCGGCGGTCGTCCTGGTGGAGCCACAGCTTGGCGAAAATATCGGCATGGTGGCGCGCGCCATGGCCAATTTCGGGCTCGCCGAACTGCGTCTCGTCAACCCGCGCGACGGCTGGCCGAACGAGAAGGCCCGTTCCGCCGCCTCCAAGGCCGATCATGTCATCGACGGAACCAAGGTCTATGAGACGCTTGAGGAGGCGATCGGCGACCTCAATTTCGTCTATGCCACGACCGCGCGGGAGCGCTACGGCTTCAAGCCGGTACGCTCGCCGGTGGTCGCGGCCGAGACATTGCGGGCGAAATTCCGGGCCGGCGAAAAGACCGGCGTCCTTTTCGGCCGCGAGCGCTGGGGCCTTACCAACGAGGAGGTGGCGCTCGCCGACGAGATCGTCACCTTTCCGGTCAATCCAGCCTTCGCCTCGCTCAACATCGCCCAGGCCGTGCTGCTGATGTCCTATGAGTGGATGAAGTCGGGCATGGAGGACCTGTCCGAAACTCTCTTCCAGCCGGTCGAACAGCGGCCTTCCACAAAGGAACAGGTCTTTGGCCTGTTCGAACATCTGGAAGAGGCGCTCGACGCCCGCAACTATTTTCATCCGCCCGCGAAAAAGCCCAAAATGATCGACAATCTCCGCGCCGTCCTCTCGCGGCGGGATTTCACGGAACAGGAGATCAGCGTGTTTCGGGGCGTGATCAATTCGCTCGACCGCTTTCCGCGCAGATGGCCGAAACAGCAGACGAAGGCCGGCGAGCCAGGGGAGCAGATGGGGGATGACGGAGACGCGAAATGAATTGAAGCCGGTGCTGATGTTCGATTCGGGCATCGGCGGGCTGACCGTGCTGCGTGAAGCGCGTGTGCTGATGCCGGAACGCGGCTTCATCTACGTGGCCGACGACGCGGGCTTTCCCTATGGCGGCCGGGAGGAGCCCGCGCTGAAGGAGCGCATCCTTTCACTCTTCGAAAAGCTCCTGAAGGACTACGATCCCGAAGTCTGTGTCATCGCCTGCAACACGGCGTTCACGCTGGCCGGCGCGGACCTTCGCGAAAAATTCCCGAACATGACGTTCGTCGGCACGGTGCCGGCGATCAAGCCGGCGGCGGAACGCACCCGTTCGGGCCTCGTCTCGGTGCTCGCCACACCGGGTACGGTGAAGCGCGCCTATACGCGCGACCTCATTCAGTCCTTCGCGACGCAATGCCACGTGCGGCTCGTCGGCTCCGAAAACCTCGCCCGCATGGCGGAAGCCTATATCCGCGGCGAGACGATCCCCGACGAAGCGGTGATGGCAGAAATCGCTCCCTGCTTCATCGAAAAGGACGGCAGGAAGACCGATATCGTCGTGCTTGCCTGCACCCACTATCCCTTCATGGCCAATGTCTTCCGGCGGCTGGCGCCATGGCCGGTCGACTGGCTCGATCCGGCAGAGGCGATCGCAAGACAGGCGCGACGGAAAGTACCGCTCATGGATGGGGCCGAGCATCCGGACAATTCCGACTTCGCCGTCTTCACCTCCGGCAATCCGGATTTCGCGACCCGGCGGCTGATGCAGGGGTTCGGCTTGCGGGCGTAAGTGTCCTTGGTTTGTGTTGTATTTCCGCAACGGATTCGCGGGATCTTTGCAATTCGCGATTGTGTTCTTGCCGAGCGCCGGCGCTCGTGTATCATGAACGCCATCCGCAACTCGAATAAAGGAGGCGTGCAATGGAATCGATGACCGTGTCTGTACGCCTGTTTGGCGGAGCGACCCTTGCAGGGTCGATGCTTGGCGTATCCAAGCCAACCGGAATCTGCTTCCGGGCCTGATATACGCTCGTAATCCGCCTTTTGGCGTTTCCCAAACCTGAACTGACGTGAGCGGCTGACGGAATTTCGTCGTCTGCCCGCATGCGTCTTTCTCTTCGAGAGGACCTGGCCGCGTGACGGCGCCGGGACGGAAAAACTATGTCCAGAATGCAATCTTTGGTTGCCGAATCTCTTTCGGCGACGGTCGATGAACTGTGCCGGGAACATGGCGCCTGGAAAACGGCGCATGCGTTGTTCCTCGCTGTCTGGAGGCGTCGCCGGGTGAGGAACGACATCGCCGACCTGTCCAACCGGATGCGCCGGGATATCGGCTTGCCGGAAAGCGAGGACGCGCCCGGCGAGGCGAGGCGTTCCTTTTGGGACGTCCGGCCTTGAGATGGGATACGATTGGGCCCTGACGGCTTGTTCGCCGGGGCTCTTTTCGGCTGACGATACGATGATGCAGAACATCCTCAGACTAACCCTTACCGACATACCGGCTGCCGCGCGCGTGCATCGCGCCGCCTTTGACGAACGATTGCCCTGGCTCGCCGGCCTGCATACGCCGCAGGAGGATCACGGCTATTGGAGTAATCATCTCTTCCCGGTCTGCGAAATATGGGGCGCCGAGCGGGACGGGACCTTGCTCGGCGTTATCGCTTTTCGCGAGGATTGGATCGACCAGCTTTATATCCTGCCGGAAGCGCAGGCGCAGGGGATTGGTTCGGCGCTTCTGGATATCGCCAGGACGGCCTATTCGCGGCTTTTCCTCTGGACTTTTCAGCGCAATATCGCTGCCCGCCGCTTTTATGAGCGGCACGGCTTCATGGCCGTCGCACAGACCGACGGCGCGGCGAACGAGGAAAAGGAGCCGGACGTGCTTTATCGATGGGTACGTGAAAACTGAACAAAACACCGCTTGCCAAGTGGAAAAATCGGTGGCTTGCTCGCGTTCCCATCGAGAGGAATTCCGCATGTCGCTTGAACATTGGCTCGCCTTCGTCGCCGCTTCGTCCGTCCTGCTCGCCATTCCCGGCCCGACGATCCTGCTCGTCATTTCCTATGCGCTCAGCCACGGACGAAATGTCGCCTCGGCGACTGTGGCAGGGGTCGCGCTTGGTGATTTCACCGCGATGACGGCCTCGATGCTCGGCCTCGGCGCGCTGCTTGCGACATCCGCGGCGCTCTTTACGGTTCTGAAATGGGCGGGGGCCGCTTATCTCATCTATCTCGGCATCAAGCTTTGGCGCGCTCCGGTCTCCGAACGTGCGGCCGATTTGGAAGAGGCTGAGACGCCATCGGCAAAACCCTTCCGCATCTTCCTGCATGCCTACGCGGTGACGGCGCTGAACCCGAAGAGCATCGTCTTCTTCGTGGCTTTCCTGCCGCAGTTTCTGGATCTGACCCAGCCGCTCTTTATGCAGATGGCGATTTTCGAGGTAACGTTCCTGACGCTCGCGACGCTCAATGCCACCCTTTACGGGCTGCTTGCCGCTTTGGCGCGCAATCAGATCCGCAAGCCGAAGGTCCAGAGGATTGTGAACCGCACCGGCGGTTCGCTGATGATCGGCGCAGGCCTCCTGTCGATCGGCTTCAAGCGCGCCGCCGCCTGAGGAAATCTGGGAGGAGTATCCGATGCTGACCGGACGTTGTCATTGCGGCGGGACCGTTTTCGAAATCGACGGCGAACTGCCGCAGGCGCTCACCCGCTGCACCTGTTCCCTTTGCTCCAGGCGCGGCACGCTTTACGCCTACTACGAGCCGAAGCAGGTTCGCGTGAAGGCGGATCCCGCGAGCGACAGCGTCTACCGCTGGAATACGAAGCTGGTGGCGCACCATTTCTGCGGCATCTGTGGCTGTACGACTTATAGCGACAGCCCGGATTTCCAGATGGACGGCACCTGGGATGGCAAGACGCGCCGCTTCGGGGTGAACGCGCGTCTGTTCGACGATTTCGACGCCGAGGAGTGGCCGCATACGGTCATCGACGGCAAGAATCTTTGGTAGGAGGGAGAGATGAGTGAAGTGACCTTGCTCGCATTCGCGATCGTCGCCTTCATTGGTATCGCAACGCCCGGACCGACCGTGCTGCTGGCGCTCACAAACGGCTCGCGCTACGGTCTCGGCCGCGCGCTTCCCGGCATGGCGGGTGCCATGTTCTCGGATTTCGTGCTGATCGGTGCTGTAGCGCTCGGTCTTGGCGCGCTGCTTGCCGCCTCGGAATTCTGGTTCACGATCGTCAAATGGCTGGGAGCGGCCTATCTCACCTTCCTCGGTATCATGCTTTTGAGGTCGAAGGGGTCGCTTGACGTTACGGAAGGTGCGACGGCGTCAGGCTCGGGGTCTGCAAGGTCGATTTTCCTGAAGAGCTTTCTCGTCGCTGTCACCAATCCCAAGGGGTATCTATTTTTCTCGGCCTTCCTGCCGCAGTTCATCGCGCCTGATGCGCCGCAGGTTCCGCAATATGCCATTCTCGCGATCGTTTTTGCTCTGATCGACTTTATGGTCATGTTTGCCTATGCGCTGCTCGGGTCACGGGCCGTGCATCTGCTGAAGCGGAAAGGCGCGCTCTGGCTGGACCGTGCCTGCGGCGGCGCACTTCTGGCGCTTGCCGGTTCGCTTGCGTTCTACCGTCGAGCCGCATCCTGATGGAGAATATAATGGTAAGCCCGACCAAATCCGTCCGGCCTTTCCTGATGTTCCAGGGCAACAAATGCGAGGAAGCGATCACTTTCTACACCTCGGTTCTGCCGGAAAGCCGGGTAATCGACATCAAGCATTACAAACCAGGCGAGATGGGAGCGGAAGGCAGCGTGTTTCGCGCCACCTTCGAGCTTGCCGGCCAGAAGGTCGACTGCATCGACAGTCCGGTCAGGCACGCCTTCGATTTCACGCCATCCTTTTCGTTCTTTGTGGAATGCGGGACGGAGGAGGAACTTGAGCGGCTGGCTGGAGCTCTGGGTGAAGGCGGGTCCTTTCTGATGCCGATCGACAATTACGGCTTCAGCAAAAAGTTCTGCTGGCTGAACGACCGCTTCGGCGTTTCCTGGCAGATCAATTTCGAGTAGCTGCAAAGCCCTGTGCATTTTCGCTCTTGCCCGGCGAAACGAATCCCGATCTCTGTTAAGGCTCAAGAGTCGCGGCCCAGTGAGGAGCCGCGAAGAGACGGCGTAAGAGGAAAGTGCATTGCAAGTCGGCATCGATATGGGAATTGTGTCCGGGGGCGATCCGGCCAAGCTCGATATCGAGGAGCTTCTGGCCACCCGCCTGCTCGTGCAGGGCAATTCCGGCTCAGGTAAGTCGCATCTCCTGCGGCGCCTGCTCGAACAATCGGCCCAATGGGTGCAGCAGGTGGTGATCGATCCGGAAGGCGACTTCGTCACTCTTTCCGACAGGTTCGGCCATGTGGTGGTCGATGGAGAACGCACCGAAGCCGAACTTGCCGGCATTGCCAATCGCATCCGCCAGCACCGGGTCTCCTGCGTGCTGACGCTCGAAGGCCTCGACCTCGAGGAGCAGATGCGGGCTGCCGCCGCTTTCCTGAACGGCATGTTCGATGCCGACCGGGAATTCTGGTATCCGGTGCTCGTCGTGGTGGACGAGGCGCAGATGTTTGCGCCTTCCGTCGGCGGCGATGTGTCCGAAGATGCGCGAAAGCTGTCGCTTGGTGCGATGACCAACCTCATGTGCCGCGGCCGCAAGCGGGGGCTCGCCGGTGTCATCGCCACCCAGCGCCTGGCGAAGCTTGCCAAGAATGTTGCAGCGGAAGCTTCGAACTTCCTGATGGGCCGCACCTTCCTCGATATCGACATGGCGCGTGCCGCCGACCTTTTAGGCATGGACCGCCGCCAGGCTGAAATGTTCCGGGATTTGAAGCGCGGCAATTTCGTCGCCCTCGGCCCGGCGCTCTCGCGGCGGCCGCTGCCGATCGTGATCGGCGCGGTCGAAACGTCCGCCCGCTCGTCGAGCCCGAAGCTGATGCCGCTGCCGGACGCGCCTCAGGACGTCGAGGATCTGATTTTCACGCCCGACCCGGAAGAATTCACCCGGCCGATCGTGGTGCGCCGGGCAACGCCTGCGCTGCGCCCGACGACGGATATCCTTGCCGAGCTTTCCCGCTCCATGCCGGCCGCTACGTCCGCGCCGCAGGAGCCGCGCGCCGCCCAGCAGGAGATATCGCCGGAGGAGCGTGAGGAACGGCTTTCCGCCGTGCTCTCGGAAATCCTGGACGATCCGCAATCGGGTTACCGGACCGATTCAGTGCTTTACCAGGATTTCCTGGTGCGCGCCCGCATGCGGCGTCTGCCGGGCCCACCGCTGTCGCTTTCGGAATTCCGGCGCCGTGCGGCGATCGCCCGCTCGGGCGTCGATGCCGAGACCGCCGCGGGCGAGGCCTGGGCCACGGCGGTGTCCCTGTCTGCCGGTGTTTCCGATGACCTGCAGGGCGTTTTCCTGATGATTGCCAAGGCGGCGATTGCCGGCGATCCATGCCCGTCGGATGCCCGGATCGCACGGGCCTACGGCACCCATTCGGCCCGCCGTGCGCGGCGTCTGCTCGGTTACTTCGAGGAGCAGGGGCTGATCGTCGTCCACACGGATTTTTCGGGAAAACGCGTCGTCGCCTTCCCGGACCTGCAGGCGGAAACCGCGCCCGGCAATGCAGATGCGGCCGACGAGGGCGAAGCGAGAGCCGCAGCCGAATAGATCTTACTGAATGTGGAAATGCGCTTCCACGGCAGCGGCGATGAAGGCTCGGCGCGCTTCCGTGGGATCGGATTTTCCCTTCAGGGCATCCTCGCAGGCCTGTTCGGCCCGATGATGCTGGCTGCCGTGATAGGCCGGCCAGAAGCGGTCCAGTACGGTCTTTGCCTGTCGCACCGTCCTGACAGTGCGGATGATGCCGGTTTCGGGATCCTCGACTCTCAACGGGCTGGTCCAGTTTGTGCGTCTCATGACACATTACCTCCCTCAGGTATGAGATGGGTTGAAGATTCGAAGAGTCAAACCGACCTTGGAAACAGCCTTGCTGAGAGGTTAAGGAACCGCTGCTGTTGACATTTCCATGACATCCGCCTAAAGACCCCGCCAGCACCGGGTGGCAACGCCCGGTGTTTCATTTGACATGTCCCGTGGTTGTCTCCGATCGCTTTCGTGAGAAACCTGTCAGAGCTTCTCGATCGAGGCTCAGAGGAGGGCGTGTTTCCTTGATCCGGTTTGGCAACAAACCGGTGTAACCTATTGAGAAGGAAATGCGATGAGCAAGCGCGAATCGTCCAAGTACAAAATTGACCGCCGTATGGGCGAAAATATCTGGGGTCGTCCGAAGTCCCCGGTCAACCGCCGCGAATACGGCCCGGGCCAGCACGGCCAGCGCCGCAAGGGCAAGCTTTCCGACTTCGGCGTGCAGCTGCGCGCCAAGCAGAAGCTGAAGGGCTATTACGGCGACATCCGCGAGAAGCAGTTCCGCGCCACCTATGACGAAGCCAACCGCCGCAAGGGCGACACGTCCGAGAACCTGATCGGCCTTCTGGAATCGCGCCTCGACGCCATCGTCTACCGCGCCAAGTTCGTGCCGACGGTTTTCGCGGCCCGCCAGTTCGTCAACCACGGCCATGTGACCGTCAACGGTGTTCGCGTCAACATCGGCTCCTACCGTTGCAAGGCCGGTGATGTGATCGAAGTCCGCCAGAAGTCGAAGCAGCTCGTTTCGGTTCTGGAAGCGGTAAGCCTCGCTGAGCGCGACGTTCCGGACTATATCGAAGCCGACCACAACAAGATGACGGCAACCTTCGTCCGCGTTCCGAGCCTTTCCGACGTGCCGTATCCGGTCATCATGGAACCGCATCTGGTCGTCGAATTCTATTCGCGTTGATCCTGACGAAATGGCCCCCGGAAGGGGCCATTTTCATATCGAGGCTCCGGAAAAGCCGCTTCATTTTGAGGCGGCTTTTTTCTTTTCCGTCGTTGCGGTTTCGGCCCCCGTCACGGTGGTTGCCGTGTCGAGCGGCTGGGCGGTTGCGATCGGTGCTTCCTTCGGCAGTTCGCCCATGCGGTTCCAGGCGTCGAGGCCGGCGATCTTGTAGGCTTCGGCGAGTGTGGGATAGTTGAACGTGTTCTCGACGAAATATTCCACCGTGCCTTTGAGGTTCAGTACGGCCTGGCCGATATGGACGAGTTCGGTGGCGCCTTCGCCGACGATATGCACGCCCAGCAGGCGGCGGGTTTTCAGCGAGAAGATGAGCTTCAGAAGGCCGGTGTCGAGGCCCATAATATGGCCTCGCGAGGTTTCGCGGAAACGGGCGATGCCACATTCATAAGGGATGCCGCGCTCCTTCATTTCTTCTTCGGTGAGGCCGCAAGTGGAGATTTCCGGCACGGCATAGATGCCGTAGGGGAAATATTTCTGCGGCTCCTTGGCGATCGCGCCGACGGCGACACGGGCGGCGATGCGGCCCTGCTCCATCGAGGTCGAGGCAAGGCTCGGGAAGCCGACGACATCGCCGGCCGCATAGATGCCCGGAACGTTGGTTTCAAAAGTCTCGGGGTTCACTCTCAAACGTCCGCGGCTGTCGGCTTCCAGGCCGGCGGCGGCGAGATTCAGAGTGTCGGTGGCGCCCATGCGGCCCGCGGCGAAAAGCACCATGTCGGTGACGAGGCGGCGGCCGCTGTCGACCGTCACCGAGACCTTGCCGCCGGGCAGGCGCTCCACCTTCTCGGCTTTCTGGCCGAGCAGGAGCTTCATATTGCGGTCGCGGAGCTGATAGGTGAAGTCCTCGACGATCTCCTTGTCGATGAAGTCGAGCATGGTCGACTTGGGATCGATGACCGTGACGGCGGTATCGAGTGCGCTGAAGATCGTCGCATATTCAATACCGATGACGCCTGCGCCGATCACCACCATGGACCTCGGTAGCTCTTCGATTTCCAGCAACTCGTCGCTGTCGAGAACCGTCTTGCCGTCGAAGGGTATGTAGTCGGGCCGGAAGGGCCGCGTGCCGACGGCCAGCAGGATCGACTTGCCGGTGACGTGCATGATGTCGCCGTCGTCCTTGACGATGGCCAATGTCTCGTTCGCCGCGAAACTGGCCTTGCCGCGCATGTGCTGGACCCGGTTGCGCGCGAACTGATGCTCCAGGACCTCGACCTCGTGATCGAGCGTGATCAGGAGGCGGCGGCGCAGGTCCTCCGCGCTGATTTCCTCTTTGACGCGATAGGCGCGTCCGTAGAAGCCGCGCTCGCGCCAGCCGGACAGGTTGAGAGCCGTTTCGCGAAGCGTTTTCGACGGAATGGTGCCGGTATGGACGGAGACGCCGCCAACCCGGCGGCCTTGCTCGATGACAAGCACCTTCCTGTCGAGTTTGGCTGCCTGGATGGCCGCCCGGCGGCCTGCCGGGCCACTGCCGACGACGATGAGGTCGTATTGGTTCATGGATTACTCCGCTTCGAAACTCCGGCTGCCGCACTGCGGCAGCGCTCACGATTCCGTTTGTAACCACCTATTCTAAAGTTTTGATTGCGGTGCGTCCAAGCCTCGATTTCGACCTTTCTGCACAAATTTTGTGCGTTGCAAAAAATGATGAAAAAGTGTCTTGACTGTGCACGCGAAATGCCATCCACTTGAACCAATCAAGAATTGGTACAAAAATGGTTCAGGGGAAAACGAGCGAGGCTCACGACAATTCGAACTATGCGCTTGATCGCCTGAGGGAGCTTATGGCTGCCGGGGAATTCGGCGCCGAGGGACGTTTGCCGACCGAGCGGGCATTGGCCGAGATGCTCGGGATCAGCCGTCGCGCGGTACGCCGGGCGCTCGAAGTGCTGGAAGCCGAGGGGTTGATCTGGCGCCGCCAGGGCTCGGGAACGTTCATCGGCGAACGGCCCGCTCGCTGGAGCGAACATCTCGGCGATCTCGTCGCCGGCACCGATTTCATGGAAATCATGGAAGTCCGGTTGAGGATCGAGCCGCAGCTTGCCCAGCTTGCGGCCATGCGCGCCAAGCCTCGCGATGTGGAGAAGATGCGCGATCTTGCCCGCAAGATCGCCGAGAGCACTGACGCGGATTCGAAGGAGCTTTGGGACGGCGCGTTTCACCGCCAGATCGCGCAGGCGGCCGGCAACCAGCTCTTCCTGTCGATTTTCGACCTCATCAACCGTGTTCGCCAGGACGAAGCCTGGCAGGCTATCCGGGAGCGGGCGCGTGCCAGCAACCGCCGACAGGGCGCCATCCATATCCAGCACGCCGGCATCATTGACGCGATCGAGGTACGGGACCCGGCGCGAGCCGGGGAGGCGATGCGCGAACATCTTCTCGGGCTCCAGGAAGTGCTGATCCGTGCGACCTCCGTCGATCACACGGGCGCAGAGACTGCCCCGGAGGATTTGAAGACAAGGAACGTGACTGCATGAGAAGCCGGCAGCCAAGCCGGACAGCAGAAAAACAGGAATCAGAAAACCAAAAGAGAGGAATGACCATATGAAACGACTTGCCAAGCTGACGACAGCGTTGCTTGCCGGCGCGCTGTTTGCTCTTCCGGCCATGTCCGCCGAACTCCGTATCGGTCTACAGGACGATGCGGATGTTCTCGACCCCGCCCAGTCCCGCACCTTCGTGGGCCGCATCGTCTACACCGCCATGTGCGACAAGCTGGTCGATGTCTCCCCGGATCTGAAAATCGTTCCGCAGCTTGCGACCGAATGGAATTGGTCCGCCGACGGCAAGGAACTGACGATGAAGATCCGCGAGGGCGTCAAGTTCCATGACGAAACGCCGCTCGATGCGGCTGCCGTGGTCGCCACGATCGAACGCAACATGACGCTGCCCGAATCCCGACGCAAGAGCGAGCTCTCCTCGGTGGAAAAGGTCGAGGCGACCGGCCCGCTGGAAGTCAAGTTTACGCTGAAGGCCCCCGACGTGACGCTGCTCGCCCAGCTTTCCGACCGCGCGGGCATGATCGTCTCGCCGACGGCTGCCAAGGAACTCGGCGCCAATTTCGGCTCCAAGCCCGCCTGCGCCGGCCCGTTCAAATTTGTCGAGCGCGTCCAGCAGGACCGCATCGTACTCGAAAAGTTCGCCGATTACTGGGACAAGGACAAGATCTTCATCGATAAGGTCACCTACCTCCCGATTCCGGACACGACCGTTCGCCTCGCCAACCTGCGTTCCGGCGACCTCGATTTCATCGAGCGTCTGGCGCCAACGGATGTTGCGTCCGTCAAGGGGGATTCCGGCCTGAAATATGATGCCGTCGTCAACATCGGTTACATGGCGCTTTATGCGAACATCGGCAACGGCCCGCGCGCCGACAATCCGTTCGGCAAGGACAAGCGCCTGCGCCAGGCCTTCTCGCTGGCGATTGATCGCGATGCCCTGACCCAGATCGTCTATGAAGGCACGGCCGTCGGCGGCAACCAGCCTTTCCCGCCGAACAGCCCGTGGTTCAACAAAGCGATTCCGGTCCCGGCGCGCGATGTCGAAAAGGCCAAGGCCTTGATCAAGGAAGCCGGCTTCGACCGTGTGCCGATCGAGATGCAGATTCCGAACAACCCGGTCGCCCAGCAGATGATGCAGATCGTCCAGTCGATGGTGGCGGAAGCCGGTTTCGACGTCAGCCTGAAGTCGACGGAATTTGCGACCCTGCTCGACGAGCAGACCCGTGGCAACTACCAGCTCAGCCGCTCCGACTGGTCCGGCCGCGTCGATCCCGACGGCAATATCCATCAGTTCGTCACCTGCAAGGGTGGCATCAACGATACCAAATACTGCAACCCGGAAGTCGACAAGCTGCTCAACGAGGCGCGCGCCTCGACCGACGATGCGATCCGCAAGGAGAAGTACGACGCGGCGACCGCCATCCTGAACGACGAACTGCCGGTCATCTATCTCGGCCACCAGTCATGGATCTGGGCTTACAAGAACAGCGTCAGCGGCTTTGTGCCGAGCCCCGACGGGATGATCCGCCTGCAAGGCATCAAGAAAGAAGGCTGATCTGCCGGTGCCGCGCGGGGATTCCCGTGCGGCACCTTTCCCTCGCACCTTTGAAACGCATACTTCAACAAGGGACGGCATCATGCCTGTCTATATTGGAAAGCGTCTGCTGGTCGCCATCCCGACCCTGCTGATCATCTCCGTCTTCGTCTTTTCGCTGCAGAAGCTCTTACCCGGCGATCCGATTCTCGCCATGGCCGGGGAGGAGCGTGATCCGGCGGTGATCGAATTCCTGCGCGAGAAATACCATCTGAACGATCCCGTGCCGGTGCAGTATGTCCGCTGGCTCGGCGGCATCGTGCAGGGCGATTTCGGGATTTCACTGAGAACCAATCAACCGGTGCTCGAACTCATCCTGCAGAAGTTGCCGGTGACCATTCAGCTTGCTGTCATGTCGATGATCATCGCCTTCGTGATCGGCATACCGGCCGGCATCCTGGCCGCCGTCAAGAAGAATACGGCCCTCGACTATATCGCGAACATCTTCGCGCTTTCCGGGCTGTCGATCCCGAATTTCTGGCTCGGAATCATGCTGATCCTGCTGATCTCGGTCAATCTCGGCTGGTTGCCGGCCTCCGGTTACGAGTCGATTTTTGTCGACCCCGTGCGCTCTCTACAGACCATGATCATGCCGGCCTTTGTGCTCGGCACCGCGCTCGCAGCCCAGCTCATGCGCCATACGCGCTCCGCCATGGTGGGCGTCATGAGCGCCGATTATATCCGCACCGCCCGCGCCAAGGGGCTTTCGCCCCGCGAGGTCGTCCTGAGCCATAGTTTCCGCAATGCGCTGCTTCCCGTCGTCACGCTCTCGGCGCTGCTTTTCGGCGAGCTGCTTGCTGGCGCGGTCCTGACAGAACAGATCTTCACCATTCCGGGTTTCGGCAAGCTGATCGTCGATGCCGTCTTCAACCGCGACTACGCGGTGGTGCAGGGCGTCGTGCTGTGCACGGCCGTTGGCTTCATCCTCATGAATCTCATCGCGGACGTTCTCTACGTTCTGCTCAATCCGCGTCTGAGGGCAACGCTATGACCACGATCGATCAAGTGCCGTCCATAACGGTGGCAAAGCGCGGGGAAAGCCGCGCCTGGCGCAAGATGAAGCGAAACAGAAGCTCGCTCGTCGGCGCGGCAATCGTTCTTTTCTTCGCCATTCTGGCGGTCGCCGCCCCGATCCTGCCGATCATCGATCCGATCGCCACGAGCTGGTCGGCGATCCGCAAGGCGCCGTCCGCGGCGTACTGGCTCGGCACCGACGATCTCGGCCGTGATATCCTCTCCCGGATGATCTGGGGTGCGCAGGCATCGCTGATGGCCGGCGTCGTCTCGGTGGCGATCGCCGTCGTGATCGGCGTGCCCTTCGGCCTCGTTTCCGGTTATTTCGGCGGCTGGGTGGATATGGTGATCTCGCGCATCACCGAGGCGCTGCTCGCCATGCCGTTCCTGATCATGGCGATCGCGCTCGCCGCCTTCCTGGGCCCGAGCCTGATGAATGCGATGATCGCCATCGGGCTTTCGGCCATGCCGATCTTCGTGCGGCTGACCCGTGGCCAGGTGCTTGCGGTAAAGACTGAAGATTATGTCGAAGGCGCGCGTGCCGTCGGCCTGAACCATGTGGAGATCATGGTTCGTTACATCCTGCCGAACGTCTTCGCACCGATCATCGTGCAGGCGACGCTGACGGTGGCGACCGCCATCATAGCCGAGGCCAGCCTGTCCTTCCTCGGCCTCGGCCAGCAGCCGCCGGCGCCCTCCTGGGGTTCGATGCTGAACGTCGCCAAGAATTTTCTCACCCAGGCGCCGTGGATGGCGATGTGGCCCGGCGCGGCCATCTTCCTCGTCGTCATCGGCTTCAATCTGCTCGGCGACGGTCTGCGTGACGCGCTCGACCCGCGTGAATCCTGATTTGAAAGGAATATCGATATTATGACCGAATTCACCACACGGCCCGAAATCCTCGGCACGTTCGGCGTCGTCACCTCCACCCACTGGATCGCATCCGCTGTCGGCATGGCGATCCTGGAAAAGGGCGGCAATGCCTTCGATGCGGCGGTTGCGACCGGCTTCGTTCTGCAGATCGTCGAGCCGCATCTCTGCGGTCCGGGCGGTGACATGCCGGCCGTCTTCTATTCGAGCAGAAAAGACAAGGTCGAGGTCATCTGCGCGCAGGGGCCGGCGCCGGCCGGCGCGACGATCGAGCATTACACGTCGGAAGGCCTGACGCTAATCCCCGGCGACGGGCTGCTCGCGACCGTCATCCCGGGCGCCTTCGACGGCTGGATGCTGATGCTGCGTGACTATGGCACGATGAGCATTCGCGAAGTGCTGGAGCCGGCGATCTACTACGCCGAAAACGGCCATCCGGTGCTTGCCCGTGTTTCCGCCACCATCAAGGGGCTCGCCGGCTTCTTCGAGAAGGAATGGCCGACCTCCTATGCGACCTGGCTGCCGGGCGGCGCCGCACCCGAGCCGCAGGCGAATTTCAGGAACCCGGTCCTTGCCGAAACCTGGAAGCGCATCATTGCCGAGGCCGAGGCGAAGACCGGCCGCGAAAACCAGATCGAGGCTGCCCGCGACGCCTTCTACCGCGGCTTCGTGGCGGAGGCGATCGACAAGTATGTCAGCACCACCGCGGTGATGGATGCGAGCGGCGCCAGGCATAAGGGCGTTCTCAACGCCGACGACATGGCGAACTGGAGTGCCACCGTCGAGGCACCGCAGACCTATGATTACCACGACTGGACCGTCGCCAAGACGCCGGCCTGGGGGCAGGGACCGGTCTTGCTGCAATCGCTGGCGCTCCTGAAGGGTTTCGACCTGTCGTCGATGGACCCGGCCGGCCCGGATTTCGTGCATGTGGTGGTGGAAGCCATGAAGCTCGCCTATGCCGACCGCGAGGTCTATTACGGCGATCCGGACTTTGCCCAGATCCCGACCGAATACCTGCTGTCGGAAGGCTACAACGCCGAGCGCCGCAAGCTGATCACCAAGGAAGCCTCGCTTGAACTCCGCCCCGGCCGCGTGCCGGGTTACGATAACCAGTTCGACCTGACGATGGCGATGCTGGCGAAAGTAAGCGGCAAGGGGGCTGTTTACGAGCCGACCATGTCGCACCTCACCGAAAAGCGCGGCGACACGGTACATATCGACGTCATCGACCGCTGGGGCAACATGGTCTCGACCACCCCGTCCGGTGGCTGGCTGCAGTCTTCGCCGATCGTGCCCGGCCTTGGTTTCGCACTGAATTCGCGTGCCCAGATGTTCTGGTTGAAGCCCGGCCTGCCGACCTCGCTCGCACCGGGCAAGCGGCCGCGCACCACGCTGACGCCATCGCTTGCGCTGCACCAGGGCCGGCCGACACTGGTTTTCGGCACGCCCGGCGGCGATCAGCAGGACCAGTGGCAACTGCCGTTCTTCCTGCGGTACGTCCACTACAAGAAGAACTTGCAGGCGGCGATCGACATGCCGCTCTTCCACACAACGCACTTCCCGGGCTCTTTCTATCCGCGCACCAGCCAGCCGGGAAACATCATGGTGGAAAGCAATATCGGCGCCGAGGTCCTGGACGAACTGCGCCGCCGCGGCCACCAGATCACCGTCGCCGATCCCTGGAGCGTTGGTCGTCTGACCGCCGCCCGCCGCGATGCAGACGGCCTGATGCGGGCAGCGGCGACGCCGCGCCTGATGCAAGCCTATGCGGTGGGGAGGTAGTCCATGACCTGGTCGATCGTCGCACGCGACCCGCAAACGGGTCATCTGGGGATTGCCGTCGCGAGCCGCTTCTTCGCCGTCGGTGCCGCCGTGCCGCATATCAGGGGCAGGGTGGGCGCGGTCGCTACCCAAGCCTTCGTCAGTCCGCTCTACGGTACGGAGGGGCTAAAACTGCTCGAAGAGGGAAAGTTGCCGGAAGAGATCATCGGGACGCTGACGGCCCGCGATGACGGACGGCGGCAGCGCCAGTTCCACCTGATCGACGCGAGCGGCCGCAACGCCGCCTATACCGGCGAGAACTGCGTCGACTGGGCCGGCCATCTGGTGGACGACAATGTGTCCGTCGCTGGCAACATGCTGGCGGGGCCGCAGGTGATCGCCGAGACGCTGCGCGTCTACAAGGAGAGGGCGGCGGTCGGCGCGCCGCTTGCCGAACGGCTGCTCGATGCCATGGACGCGGGCGAGGCGGCCGGCGGCGACAAGCGGGGCAAGCAATCCGCCGCCATGGTTATCTATCGCGACCAGGATTATCCGTGGCTGCGCATCCACGCCGACGATCATGCCGATCCGCTGCATGAACTGCGGCGGCTCTACGCGGTGGCGCAGGAGCGTTACCTGCATGTCGCCGAGACCATGCCGACCCGCGAGAACCCGCACGGCATGATCGACCGCCGGGTGATCGACGAGAAGATCGCAGCACTTGAAGCCGCCCGCGAGGCGGAAGGCCGCCCCTCCGCCTCCTTTGCCACGCCCTGGAAGCCCCAATGAGCGAAACACCCGTCCTTTCCGTCAAGAACCTCACGACCTCCTTCCTGGTCGACGGCGAATGGAAGAGCGTCGTGCGAGACATCTCCTTCGACGTCGGCCCCGGCGAAACGGTGGCGATCGTCGGGGAATCCGGCTCCGGCAAGAGCGTCACCTCGCTTTCGATCATGCGGCTGCTCGCGCCGGGGTCGAGCCGCATCGAGGGAAAGATCCTGCTGGCCGGCAAGAATCTGCAGGCGCTCTCCGAGAAGGAGATGCGCGGCGTGCGCGGCAACGATGCCTCGATGATCTTCCAGGAGCCGATGACCTCGCTCAACCCGATTTTCACTATCGGTCGGCAGATCTCGGAGGTGCTGACCCGCCATAAGGGCCTGTCGAAGCAGGAGGCGCGCGCCGAGACGGTGCGGCTTCTGGAAAAGGTGCGCATTCCGAACGCCTCGGCGCGCTTCGATGATTACCCGCACCAGTTCTCGGGCGGCATGCGCCAGCGGGTGATGATCGCCATGGCGCTCGCCTCGAGGCCGAAACTGCTCATCGCCGACGAACCGACAACGGCGCTTGATGTCACCATTCAGGGACAGATCCTCGATCTGATCAAGGTGCTGCAGGAAGAAGAGGGCATGTCCGTCCTCTTCATCACGCATGATATGGGCGTCGTCGCCGAGATCGCCGACCGCACCATCGTCATGTACCGGGGCGAGGCGGTGGAGAGCGGCCCGACGGAGGAAATCTTCCACCGCGGCAAGCATCCCTATACGCGCGCACTTCTCTCCGCTGTGCCGCGGCTCGGCTCGATGCGGAACCGCGAATGGCCGACGCGTTTCCCCGTGGTCGATGTTTCGACCGGCGAGGCGGCCGAACCCGCCGAGGTCGCGGGCACTGTCGATACGCGCAAGACGCCGGTGCTCGCGGTGAAGAACCTTATCACCCGCTTTCCGATCCGCTCCGGCCTCTTCGCGCGCCAGACCGGTGCCGTGCATGCGGTCGAGAACATTTCCTTCGACCTCTTCCAGGGCGAGACCTTGTCACTGGTCGGTGAATCCGGTTGTGGCAAGTCGACGACCGGCCGTTCAATCATGCGGTTGATCGAGCCGACCGGTGGCGAGGTGGCGCTCGACGGCTACGATGTGCTGCGGCTGGATCAGCTCGGCCTGCGCAATATGCGCAAGACGATCCAGATGATCTTCCAGGATCCGTTTTCATCGCTCAACCCCCGCATGACGGTAGGCCAGGCGATCGCCGAGCCGTTCATCAAGCACAGGCTCGGCACGGTGAAGCAGGCGAGGGAGAAGACCGCCGACCTCTTGCGCAAGGTGGGGCTTTCACCCGACATGGCGAGCCGTTATCCGCACGAATTCTCCGGTGGCCAGCGGCAACGCATTGCTATCGCCCGGGTGCTGTCGCTTGATCCGAAGGTGATCGTGGCGGACGAAAGCGTCTCGGCGCTCGACGTGTCGATCAAGGCGCAGGTCTGCAACCTTTTGCTCGACCTGCAGCAGAGCCTGAACCTCGCCTTCCTGTTCATCTCTCACGACATGGCGGTGGTGGAGCGGGTGAGCCATCGGGTGGCGGTGATGTATCTCGGCGAGATCGTCGAGATCGGACCGCGGGCTGCCGTCTTCGAGAACCCGCAACATCCCTATACAAAGAAACTGATGGCTGCCGTTCCGGTGCCGGACCCGGCGCGGCGCGGCATCCGCCGCGGCATTTCCAACGACGAACTGAAGAGCCCCGTGCGCCCGATGGATTACCGGCCGCCGAAACGGGAATATCGTGAGGTATCGGCGGGGCACCTGGTGCAGGTGGCCTAACGTCCGGGAAATCAGATCAGCCTGAGGCCTTTCAGGCTGACATGCCCGTCCTTGCCGATGATGATATGGTCATGCACCGTGATCCCGAGCGGTTTGGCGGTGTCGATGATCGTCTTTGTCATATCGATATCGGCGCGCGAGGGCGTCGGGTCGCCGCTCGGATGGTTGTGCATCACGCTCAGTCCCGTTGGATCACGCGGAAGCACGTTGAAGCAAAATCCTGCGTATGCACCATTCAACAAGCACCACTCGGGCGGGTGAGAATGGCGCCCGACAGAAATCGCGCCACAGGATCGGAGTTCAGGTCTCAATTGTTTTCTGCCTCTGGATACTGGGGGCGATAGCGTTCAACCGGCGTTCGCCAACTCAAGAAGAAATCCAATGGATCCTGCGTGCCGAGGAAGTCGCGGGCCATGTTTAGTCGCTCTAGGACTTGCCCCCGCCTGTCCTGGTCCAATTCGTTCGCGCGCTGCTCAACCCCCGTTAGGAATCGCTCGACCGAAATAACATGTGACCACCGTTGAATTATCTGCGCGAGATCTTCACGGCTATCCTTGACCGATTGTTCCACTTTCCGCCTGTCCTCCTGGCGTTGAGAGCGTTCGACGGCGGCAAGCCATTCCTTATGCCGGACTTCCGCCTGACGGTCCGCTTCCTGGAGTTTCGGAACTAGTTCCTCCGCAGCTTTCTCAATACGTCTGACAATCTCGGGAATACGGCCACTCAGCGACGATTTGGAAGTTTCCACCCATTCCTCGAGCCAGGTCACGCTATGGTATGGGCAGCAGATCACGAGCTTTAGACGGCCAGACGGGATTTCTTTTGTCGTTGTCCACGTATGGTCGGCTGCATATCGCGATCGTCTTGGCGGAGTATAATCCGCCTCGCGAATGTACTTGCTGTTTCCGATATACCGCATCAGGACTTTTTCCGACGCTTCAACGATCGTCAATCCCACGGCGATCGTCCCTATGTAGACGATGGTGGGCCGGTAAGGTGACCAGAGAGCAGAATAATAGTAATCGCGAGGCTTTTCCGAGGTTTCGCGTTCGTCGATGCTGTTGATTTGCGTTGAGAGCTGACCCGGGATTTGCACCGAGAAGTGACCCGCCTTTTAGATATCGTTCGTGTCCGTCGTGGTGGTCAAGCTCCTCCGTTTCTCCTTTGTCGATTTTGGTTCATGCGCTGAACTGTTCTTGAAGCGGAAGCTGTCGTTTCCGGTTTCAAGGATGTGGCAATGATGGGTGAGCCGGTCGAGAAGCGCGGTGGTCATCTTGGCATCACCAATGATTTCATGATGCCTGTTTCCTCGATCGTCTATTACGTTGAGCGCGAGCGCGCAGAATGTCGATCTGGTCCTGCGTCAAGTCGATTT
>NZ_JAGGJW010000022.1 GCF_017873175.1 Neorhizobium petrolearium | reverse complement strand
CTGTCAGGTCGCCGCGAGCCAAAACTGCCTCCTAAAAAGCAGTCTTGAATCACGCTTCTGCTGATTTGGGAATCCACTTTGTCAACAGGACCTAGAAGACGTTCCTAAATTTCCCAATCCATTTTGCTCCGGTGCCACGAATCCGCTCGCGAATATCGTGCGCCGGTTTTCTTCCAGCTTTATTACTCAAGGAGGACAATCGTGCCCTCACGATTCCTTTTACCTGCCCTTGCTCTCACGGTCTTCTTTGTCGGAGCAACCGAATTCATGCTGTCGACAATGCTTTCGCCTTTGGCAACCGCCTTCGATACGACACCGGCACACGCCTCCTGGCTCGTGTCCAGCTACGCCCTCTCCTATGCCGTTGCGGCGCCGATCTTCGGCTTTCTGTCTGATCGTATCGACCGCCGCCGCCTCCTGCTGGTCTCGCTTGTTCTGTTCGCGATCGATGGGCTCGCATTAACGGTAGCACCCAGTTTCGGCGCTGCTATCGCGTTGCGGATATTCGGTGGCTTGGCATCGGCGGCGCTCATCCCCACAGCCTTTGCGTTGGTGGCCGACATTATCCACGCGCATCGGCAATCCGCAGCCATGGGCACGGTCATGGTCGGGATGACGACCGGAATTGTGGCTGGCCCCGTGATTGCAGGCATCCTGACGGAAGCGTTCGATTGGCGCACACCTTTCCTTACGACAGCTGCCGGGTGCTTGACGACATTCGCCGTTGCCCGGCGTGCAATCCCGAAAAGCAAAGCCCACCATTCCGAAACAAACAGGCGGCGACTTGGCTGGATCGGAGAGGGAAGCATTACACGCCCTTTGGTCGCTAAAGGACTTTGGAACGGCACGGCCGTCGCAGGCTTCCTGCTCGCCGGCGAGGTGCTACGACAGCGTCATGGCCTCAGCGTCGGAATCGTTGGCATCTCAGTCTCCGCATTCGGCCTAGGACTTCTGCTCGGCAATCTCGGGGTCGGACGGGCTGTCCGCCTCTTTCGAGGAGACGAACGAACGCTCATGGCCGCGTTGCTATTCCTGATCATGGCGATTGGCACGTTCATGATCGCGCCATTGCCGCTGGAGGGTGGACTGGCGTGCCTTACCGTTTGGGGCTTTGCGCTCGGACTTGCCGCACCGACCAGCACTTCAATGCTCGCCACTCGAAGCGAAGACGACAAAGGTCAGGTGCTGGCGGTTTCGGAAAGCCTCAATAATCTGACTATTCTCGCGGTTCTGCCCGTCGCGGCGATGCAGCTTGAAATCGCAGGATCGGCCCGAACTATGCTGGTGTTTGGCGTCACCTTGGCTATTGCGGTGATTTTGACTATCGCAGACAGACGCATCATGGATTCTGGAGTTGCCCCTTAAAAACCGGACAGGATCAGGTTTCTGTTTGACGGTTTAAGAACTCACGAGGCGAGCGATACCCCAATGCCTTGTGCGGGTGAAGGGTATTGTAGTGTTCGAACCATGAGGGCAGTTGCGCGATGACGGTTGCGGCGTCTGGTCGAGGGTTCACTGAGACGTAGTCGCGCTTGAATGTTTTGACGAAAGCCTCTGCCATCCCATTGGATTGGGGGCTGCGAATGGGCGTGGAGCAAGGCTCCATGCCGATATCGACAAGCAGTGACCTGGTGTCCTTTGCGATGAAGCAGGAGCCGTTGTCAGTCAGCCATTCGATTGGCTTTGGAAGAGTGTTGATGAGACCGAAGCGATTCTCCACAGCCGTAATGACCAGGTCTTGGACGTCCTCACTCTTGATGCCCTCTGTTGTCGCGACATGGGCAATGGCTTCGCGATCACAGCAATCGAGCGCGAACGCAACGCGGACCTTCTCCTTGTTGTCGCAGCCGATCTCGAAGCCGTCTGAACACCAGCGCAGATTGGATTGCTCGACGGCAACACGGCCATCGTGGCGATGGGTGTCGAGAGCACCGGTGTGGCGCTGAAGAAGCATGCCGTGAACCTTCATCACCCGGTAGACGCGTTTGGCATTTGGCCACGGTCGGCTTTCGCTTCGGGCTTTACGGCAAAGGATCGCGTGCACCCGGCGATATCCGTAGGTGGGCATATCGTCGATGATGGTCTTGATCTCATCCACCAGCTCCCGATCAGCAAGCGGCGGACGCCCTCTGGCTTTGGAGGGACGTCGCTTCACAGATTCCGCGATGTTGGATCGGGCGACACCCAAGGTCTCACACACCGTCGTCATCGGGAACCGTCCTTCGGCAACGAGAGCGAGCGCAACAGGTGTTTTTTTGACCCTGATGCGATCTCAAGCGCTTCCTTGAGGATTTCGCCTTCCATCGTCTTCTTGCCGAGGAGGCGCTGCAGCTCTTTAACCTGGTTCTGAAGCGCTCTGTATTCGGATGCAGGAACGACCTCTTCCTGCGATGCCGTGGCCGTCAGCGCACCCTGCGCCGCAAGTTTGCGCCAGGCGAATAGCTGGTTCGGTTGAATGCCGTGCCGTCGCGCCACGATGCTGACCGTGACATCAGGCTCGTAGGTCTCCTGGACTATCGCCAGCTTCTCCGCTGTCGACCAGCGACGGCGACGCTCACGGCCGGACAGCACTTCAATCTTGGGGATGTGACTGGTCATAATGGGCACATTACTCCTAACACTTAGCAAGTGGGAGATCGTGTCCGGGGATTTAGGGGGCCACTACAGATTCGCAGAAGCCCTAATGCCTGTTACTGTGAAGTTTTGAGAGTTTTGTGACAACTCACAAGGCACCCCTTATGCGAGACGTTGAATATCAACGACCCGAACAACCATGCGTCCTTTCAAACCAGAAGATGCAAGCGAGGTTTTCGCCGATGCATGGCGCACTTGGCTTCCCGCGATTGAAGAGAGGTTTGAGCTACATTTTGTCGCCCGTCATCGGGACGATGGACGAGTCCTGGCATCGTCGGAGTACATGCCCTTCAGTCCAAAACGCGCCGCTCGCGCCCATATGGCCGCCGGCCGAGAGAGCTACTACAGCGAGGACGATACCCCCGAGCGCTTGCTTATCAAGGAACACCCGGACGGACGCCACGAATTGGCAGGGGTTGAGGAAGCCGATGATACCGTCACCAGTGGGCGGACTTTCCGTTCTGGAGGAAATTCCAGCGGCAGATCAAAGTTCATTTCGGTTTCGGAAAGTCCATAGCACGTCCTGTCGCTTGGATCACTCAAACCAACCATCAATGTCGCTAAGTTACGACGAGCTCGAAAGCCTCTGAACCGCCCCGGCTTCGCCGGAGGCCGTTTGGTTTGAGTCAGGCTGCGATAGCTGGCTCGTCCAGCATCGCGTCATAGCGTTCCTCGGCTTCGGCCGGTGGGATGTTGCCGATGGGCTCCAGCAGCCGGCGATGGTTGAACCAGTCGACCCAGGTCAGGGTCGCGAACTCCACGGCTTCGAAGGATCGCCATGGCCCGCGCCGATGGATCAGCTCGGCTTTGTAGAGTCCGTTGATCGTCTCGGCGAGAGCGTTGTCATAGCTGTCGCCCACACTGCCGACGGAGGGCTCGATGCCCGCTTCGGCCAGGCGCTCGGTGTAGCGGATGCTGACATACTGCGAACCGCGATCCGAATGATGCACCAGCCCACCGCGGTGCACAGGTCGGCGCTCGTGCAGGGCCTGCTCCAACGCGTCGAGCACGAAGCTCGCATGGGCCGTCCGCGACACCCTCCAACCGACGATCCGGCGAGCATAGGCATCGATCACGAAGGCGACGTAGACGAAGCCCGACCAGGTGCTGACATAGGTGAAATCCGAGACCCACAGCATGTTCGGCGCCGGCGCGTGGAACACCCGGTTGACATGGTCCAGCGGGCACGGGGCGGCCTTGTCCTGGACGGTCGTGCGGATCGGCTTGCCGCGAATGACGCCTTGCAGACCGAGATCAGCCATCAGGCGTTCGACCGTGCAGCGGGCGACGTCGAACCCCTCGCGCAACATCTGCCGCCAGACCTTGCGCGCGCCGTAGACCTCGAAGTTCTCGCCGAACACACGCTCGATCTGAGGCTTCAGCTCCAGGTCTCGCTTCGCCCGAGCCGAGAGCTTCCCCGGATCGGTCCGCTTGGCGACATGCTCATGATAGGTTGACGGGGCGATCGGCAACACCTTGCAGATCGGCTCGACCCCATACGCCCCGCGGTGGTCATCGATGAAGCCGATCATGACCGGTGTCGGCGGTCGAGCTCCGCCTGGGCAAAATACGCCGATGCCTTGCGCAGGATCTCATTGGCTTGCCGAAGCTCCCGGTTCTCGCGTTCGAGAGCCTTGAGCCTGGCCGCCATGTCCGTCGTCAGCCCGGGCTTGCGGCCGCTGTCGACCTCGGCCTTCTTCACCCACTCGTTCAGCGTCTGCGCCGTGCAGCCGATCTTGCCCGAAATCGACATGATCGCCGCCCAGCGCGACGGATGCTCGGCCTCGTGATCCAGCACCATCCGCACCGCGCGGGCACGCACCTCAGGCGAGAACTTGTTCGTCGTCTTGCTCGTCATAGCCCCATCCTCTCAGGAGTTGGGGCCTCCGACAAACCCGGCGCGGTTCACAGGTCTCTACGACAAGCCCCACCCAAATATGCCCGAGATTCCATTCACATGACTTCCGTCGAGGGATTCCACGCACTTAACCGGCGAACCATGGCAGGCGCTTTTGCTCAGATTAGTATAATAAGCACAACGTAATTTGCGGTTCTAATAAGGATCTCTCACTACAGTTGTTCCGGGTCTATGTGAGCAGTCGGGCTTGCGCCGCCCGGCTGCGGCCATTTCTTCAGCGCATCAGGATCGGTTTTGATCGTGGGAGCGATCGCATCCGTCCTTGGGTCTTATGACCAGACTGGATGCGATCGCCGTGAATTGTTTATGGTTGTTGTTTCAGGACAGCCCTTCAGTGCTCATGCACCTTTCGCGGCGGGTCGCAAATCTCCGCACGACCACGTAGAATACCGGCGTCAAGAGCAGGCCGAAGAGCGTGACGCCGAGCATGCCCGCGAACACGGCAATGCCCATGACATGCCGCATTTCGGCGCCGGCGCCGGTTGCGATGACAAGTGGAACGACACCGGCGATAAATGCGAGTGATGTCATCAGGATCGGCCGCAGGCGGAGCCGGGCCGCTTCGAGCACGGCATTCAATGGATCGACGCCTTCATCTTCCTTCGCTCGCGCGAATTCCACGATCAGGATGGCGTTCTTGGCGGCTAAGCCAACCAGCACCACAAAGCCGATCTGGGTGAAGATGTTGTTGTCGCCGCCGGTCAACCAGACGCCCGCGATGGCCGATAGCAACGCCATTGGCGCGATCAGCAGCACAGCGAACGGCAACGACCAGCTGTTATACTGCGCAGCGAGAATGAGGAACGCGAGCAGAACGGACAGCGGGAAGATGTACATTGCTGTGTTTCCAGCCTGCTTCTCCTGATAGGCAAGCTCGGTCCACTCGAAGGCCATGCCGGGCGGCAAAGTCTCCGTGATGATCCGTTCTATCGCAGCAGTTGCCTGTCCGAACGAGTAGCCGGGTGCAGGCCCACCGCTGATATCGGCCGACGGGAAGCTGTTGTAATGCATCACCCGGTCTGGCCCCGAACTGTGCTCGATCGTTAGCAGAGCCGACAGCGGAATCATTTCGCCCGTTGCGTTTCGCACCTTCAGGCGGCCGATGTCCTCCGGCTGCATGCGGAAGGGGGCGTCCGCCTGGACGACGACACGATAGGTCCGGCCAAAGCGATTGAAGTCATTCGCGTAAAGCGAGCCAAGGTTGACTTGCAACGTTTCGAATATGGTGTTGAGCGGCACACCCTGCGACTTGGCCTTCACCCGGTCGATGTCCACTTGCACCTGTGGCGCATTTACCTGGAAGCTCGCAAGCATACCGGCCAGCTCCGGTGCTTGCATCGCCTTTGCCATGATTGCACCCTGCGCCTTAGCAAGCTCTTCAAAACCAAGTCCCGCCCGATCCTCGATCTGGAGCTTGAAGCCGCCGGTCGAGCCGAGGCCTGGAACGGGTGGCGGCGGGAAGATACCGGCGAAGCCATCGGGTATCTGGCTGAACCTGCCCATCAGGCGGCCTGCGATGGCGAAAGCAGACATCGAGGGGTCCTTGCGTTCGTCAAAAGGCTTGAGCATCGTGAACATAACGGCGGCATTGGGAATATTGACCATGCCATTGACGGACAGACCCGGAAATGCCACGACACTCTCCACGCCCGGTTCGGCGAGAGCGATCTCCGACATTTCCTTGACGACTGCCTCGGTCCGGTCGAGCGAGGCTCCGGTCGGCAGTTGGGCGATGCCGACGAGGTAGTATTTATCCTGAGCCGGGACAAATCCGCTGGGTACAGACTGGAAACCCATCCATGTCAAACCCAACAGGCCGACATAGACGATCAGAACGAGCGAGCTTACCCTCAGGGCACGGCGCACGGACCAGACATAAGCATTCGAGGCCGTGTCGAAGAAGCGGTTGAACAGCCTGAAAAACCAGCCGAACAGACCATCAATCACCCGGGTCAGGAGATCACGTTTCACCTCGCCGTGGTGCGGCTTCAGGAGCACGCCTGCAAGCGCCGGAGAGAGAGTGAGAGAGTTGACCGCCGACAGGATGGTCGAGATTGCGATCGTGAGCGCGAACTGGCGATAGAATTCGCCTTGCAGGCCGGACAGGAATGCTGATGGGATGAACACGGCCGACAGCACGGACGTAATGGCAACGATCGGCCCGGTCACTTCGTCCATGGCCTTGCGCGCCGCTTCCTTCGGCGTTTCGCCAAGCGCGATGTGCCGCTCGACATTTTCGACGACCACGATGGCGTCGTCGACCACGATTCCGATGGAAAGTACGAGACCGAACAGCGACAGTGTGTTCAGCGAGAAGCCGAACATATACATTAGCGCGAATGTGCCGACCAGCGATATCGGGACCGCAACGAGCGGAATGATCGAAGCCCGCCATGTCTGAAGGAAAAGCACGACGACGATCACGACCAGGACGATGGCTTCGAGCAGTGTCATCACCACGGCCTCCAGAGACGCCTTGACGAAGACGGTGGGGTCGTAGGCAATGCGGTATTCTATTCCCTCGGGAAAGCCTTTCTGCAGTTCTTCCATGGTGCTGCGAACAGCGCTCGCCACGTCGAGTGCGTTGGCGCCCGGGCTCTGGACGATCTGCATTGCCAGCGCCGGCTTGCCGTCGAGAAGACTGCGCAGCGCGTAAGCGTCTGCGCCGAGCTCGATACGGGCAATATCGCGTAAACGGGTAATCTGGCCATCGCTGCCCGTCTTGACAACGATGTCGCCGAACTGCTCCTCGCTTGAAAGCCTGCCGAGCGTGTTGACCGTGACCTGGAACGCAGCCGAGGCATCTGGCTGCTGGCCTACCGATCCTGCGGCCACCTGAGCGTTCTGCTCGCGAATTGCCGCCACCACGTCCGAGGCGGTCAGACCACGCGCTGCCACCTTGGCCGGATCGAGCCACACCCGCATGGAATACTCGCCAGCACCCCAGACGAGTACATCACCCACACCTGACAGCCGCGCAAGCTGGTCGCGTACCTGCAAGGTGGCGAAGTTCGACAGGTAAAGAGGATCGTAGCGATCATCGGGTGACACGAGATGAACGACCATCAGGATGTCGGGCGAAGTCTTCTGCGTCACGACGCCAATACGCTGAACCTCCTGTGGCAGACGCGGAAGCGCGCGCGAGACGCGATTCTGCACCTGGATCTGCGCCATGTCGGGGTCGGTGCCCTGTTGGAAGGTCACAGTAAGCGTCATGCGCCCGTCGGTCGCCGCCTGCGAGCTCATATAGAGCATGTTCTCAACGCCATTGATCACCTGCTCCAGCGGCGCGGCAACCGTTTCTGCAATCACTTCGGGACTGGCGCCTGGATAGCTTGCGGTGACTTGTACCGTCGGCGGGGTCACCTGCGGATATTCGCTCAATGGCAGTTTCAGGAGCGTAAGGCCACCGCCGATCAGCATCAACACGGACAGGACGACCGCGAAGATGGGACGGTCGACGAAAAAGCGTGGAATGTTCATCGACGCGCCTCCTGCGATGCAGCCGCCGCCCGGTCGCCATCGACGGATTGGCCCGGCGACATCGAAACCGTCTGCGGGTCAACTTGCATTCCGGGGCGGACCAGCCCCTTGATGATGATTTTCTCGCCTGGCTTTAGGCCGCTGGAGACAACGCGCAAACCATCGATCATTGGCCCCAATTCAACCGGTCGGTACTCAGCCTTGTTCTCGGCTCCGAGAGCTAGAACGTAGCGGCGTCCCTGGTCGGTACCGATTGCCTGTTCGTCGATGAGCACGGTCTGAGCCGGTTCGGCGGTAACGAGCTTCACTCGTGCGAAGAGGCCAGGCGTCAGCCGGCCATCCGGGTTCTTGACAACCGCCCTGGCGCGGATCGTTCCCGTACTCCGGTCGACACGATTGCCGAGAAAGTCGAGTTCGCCGGCATGTGGGAAGCCCGTATCGGTCATCAAACCGACCTGCACCGGAAGCTTGCCGCCAACCCTCTCCGAGTCTGATGCGCGTGCACGAGCGACGAATCCGAGATAGGTGGCTTCGTCGATATCGAAATAGACATAGAGCGGATCGGTCGAGACGATCGTGGTGAGCAGGGTCGCAGCCCCTGCATTGCCACCGGTGACGAGATTGCCTTCTGTCACGAGAACACGGTCGACCCGCCCAGCGATCGGTGCCGTGACGCGCGTGAACGACAGATCAAGTTCCGCGGCCGCAACGGCAGCCTTGGCGATTTCTACTTGGGCTTGGCGCTGACGGCGTGCTGCCTGCGCGTCATCGAAGGTCTTGCGCGACACGGTCCCATTCGGAGCCAGTGTTTCGGCCCGCCGGAAATCGATTTCGGCCTGATCGAGCAGAACCTTTGCCTGCTGCAACTGGGCTTTGGCTCCGTCCAGCGCAACCTGGAATGGTCTCGGATCGATCTGGAAGAGAAGCTCAGCCGGTCGCACGAGGCCGCCTTCGGGAACGCTGACGGCGTCGATTGCGCCGCCGACGCGCGGACGCAGTTCGACGGCCCTGGTCGCTTCGAGATGGCCGGTGAACTCCGCGGACGGCGCGACCTTGCGCGTGATGACTTCGGCGACGGGGACCTGTGGGGCAGGCATTTGAGCCGGCTGTGCAGCGGCTTGTGGCACGGTAGCCGACGAAACGCGTACCAGTAGATTTTCGGCGTATTGTTCTAATTCTTCGCGATAGACAGTGCCAAGAGTACCACCCGCGACGACCGCCCCAACAAGCATCAGAGTGGTGGCTTTATGACTCATTATCGTTCTCCTTCATAAGGGCACACCACCTCACAGCGTGAGACGGCGGTGACTTTTTACGAAGGTGCGGTTTCCAACCATCGGAAGGTCAAGAGCCGAGAAACAATTTTTTAGAAGAAGCTCTTGACGTGAGTTATCAAGTGTTTGATCAGGTCGTCAGCAAAGCTGATTTCTCCGATGCGCTCGGTCGGGAGGAGTTCGTCTTAGCTTCTTAGGAACGGCCGTGCGGAACGCCTCAGCGGCCGGAAATTCGCTAACGAAGCGTGACCGGCGGCTTTCCCAAATCAAATAATCAGTGGCTTTCGGCGGGCGCTAGGGCGCGAGAAGGGAAGCCTTTGTCCCAGCGCCCCGCGGCGGAATATGTGCCCCTGAAAAGCAGGAGCCGGCGGTGCAACGCCACAACAGAGCCATGTATCCTAATTAGCACGCCGCGATTATTTTCGCGGCGGGCCTTTGTTTCATGTGCCGATCCAAAACTTAGGCTCGAACGTCAATCGTACCCATCATTCCGAGCTGTTCGTGCTCGAGGATATGGCAGTGATACATGCGTGGTCCCGGCAGATCTTGGCGCAGCAGAATCCGAACCGTCTCTCCGGCCACGATGTTCACGGTATCCTTCCATGCGCGATAGGCTGGCCTGGTGACCTTTCCGTCCTTCTCGTGCTCGATTATCTGGAACTGCGTCCCATGCACATGGAACGGATGGTCCATATCCGCTTCGTTGACGACTTCCCAAAGTTCGACTTGTCCGACTTTCGAAACTACGTCTATGCGGTGCATGTCGAAGCTGGCACCGTTGATCAGGAACTTCATCTCCATGCTGTCGGAAGACATCGACATGTTGGAGTGATCCATGCCCTGCATCGACATGTTACTATGGTCCATACCGCCCATGGATTCCGTCAGCACAAAACGACGCGTGACAACCGGATTCTCAAGAGCTTCGATGGTGCGTAGCTTTGCCGGCAACGGAGGTATTGCGCTTGCCGGCGCATCTGATACGTGTGCCGTCAATAGGGTCATGTCGGCCTCGTTCGGCTTACCCGGCCCCATCCAGCCGCGCTCATATTCGAGCGTCGTGAGCATGGCCGTTCCCGGTTTGTCGAAAGAAACAATCAACTCAACGCGTTCGGCCGGCGTGAGCAGCAGCTCATCGACGGCGACAGGGGCTTCGATTAGGCCACCATCCGTTCCTATGACGGTCATGCTCGCATTCTCGAACTTGAGCCGTAGGAATCGCGCGTTTGTCGCGTTAAAAAGGCGCAAGCGACGCTTCTCTCCAACTGCAACAGCCATCGTCGGGTTCTTCTGCCCATTAACGAGCACATGATCGCCAACGCGGCCGTTCATCAGATCAGCCATCGTGCTTTCCGGCATTGTCCCGTCGGCGGCGATCCTGAGATCCGTGAGCATGAGGATCGTGTCGCCATACTCCGACGGGATGGGATCGTCCTTTGGCTTGACCAGAAAGACACCAGCGAGTCCGCGGTAAACCTGCTCGGCGGTCAAACCATGAGGATGGGGATGGAACCAGTAAGGTGCCGCACTGCCTTCCGGCAGATCAAACGCATAAATGCGGTCACCACCCGATACCACCGGGTCCATCGGATTGCCATCCTGGTCGGCCGGCACCGGCATGCCATGCCAGTGAATCGTCGTGGGTTCGCCCGGAATTCCGTTCTTGAAGCTGATCTCGACTTTGTCACCCTCACGTGCTTCGATTACGGGATTGGTGCCATTGTAGAGAAGCACAGGCGTATCGAGCCCTTCGGCGAACCGCATGGTGCCCGGTTCTGCTGCGAGCTTTACCTTGAATACGCCCGGTGCGGCCGACTGATTGGACAGGCGTGGCAGCTCCTTGAGCGGATGTCCCTCCGGCAAAACCGGGTTGGCGTTTGTGGGAGGCACGGCGTGATTACCGTGGCCATCCATGCCGCCCATATCGTGCTTTTGAGCTATTGCAGGCCCGGCCACGACGAGGCCCCCAAGGCTTGCCAGAAAAGTACGCCTTTGCATCGATCGTCTTCCTTTCGGTTGTTTGACAGTCAACGGCGACGCCGTCCAACCATGTCTTATGCATTTTTCATGGGGGAAGGCCGCTCCTGAGAGCCGCTCCGTTGTCACTGACCGCGTTTTGCCAGCCATTCGCGCATCATGGCGATTTCGCCTTCCTGGGCGGTAATCACGCCCTCGGCGAGCTTACGGACTTCCGGATCCGTTCCGTGTTCGAGCACGCCGCGCGCCATATCAATCGCACCCTGGTGGTGCGGGATCATGCCGCGCATGAAATTCTCGTCCGCATCACCCGTGAACTCTATGGCCATATCGGCGTGCATCTTGTCGTTGACATCTTGATAGGCGCGAATGACAGGATTGTCGGAAGGCGTGCTTGCGCCGTGACCGGCATGTTCACCGCGGTTCATGGTTGCTCCTTGTTCTTGTTCGCCAATCTGCGATTGCGCGTAGGCGAGACCGCCGGCAACAGCTAGCGCGCCGGCGATAAAAATCGGGGTGAGTTTGTTCATGGCTCTGCTCTGATCATAAGGTTCTCAAGGCCGTGCCCGGCGTTTTTGCGGTCGCGGGATAACCGGCTTCATCAAGGACCTGCTGAAGTGCCGCCAGGGTAGCAGTCGTCTCGACCACGACCGTGCGCGCCTCGGGATTGGTCGTGACCCTGGCATTCGGATCAATCGACAGGATCGCCTGTCTAACGGATTTTGCGCAGCCGCCGCAGGTCATGTCTTCGATTCTGAGTTCCATGAGAAATCTCCTTGTCTTGCTTTAACGTTGCCGAATGTGCGGCTTCCAACCATGGGAAGGTCAATAGCGATTTTTCTCCTTCTCATCTCTTGACCTTCCCATGGTTGGAAGCCGCACCTTCTGTCCGAACTGGAATTCGGGACAAGAAAAGGAGGCGGCTATGAATGCCCCCGTTCAAGCAACAGACCTGTCTGAAACGATATCACTCCCCATCGAAGGGATGACCTGCGCTTCCTGCGTGGGTCGTGTCGAAAGAGCCCTCAAGACCGTGCCAGGCGTCGCCGATGCGATCGTGAATCTGGCAACGGAAAAAGCGAGCATCACTACGAACAAGCCGGTTGATCCAGCCACGCTCGTCAAGGCCGTGAAGGATGTAGGCTATGAGGTTCCGGAAAGTTTCTCCGCGCCGGCGGCGGCCTCGCTTGAGGTGGCGATCGAGGGTATGACCTGCGCCTCCTGCGTGGGTCGTGTCGAAAAGGCTCTCCGGGCCGTGCCCGGCGTCACCAACGCCGTCGTCAATCTCGCAACGGAGAAGGCCACGGTCCAGGGAACTGCCGACGCCGCTGTGGTGGTGGCAGCAATCGAAAACGCGGGTTATGACGCCAAGGTGATCGCGGCGGGATCCGGGGCCGCCCAAGTAGAGACCGATGATCGCGCCGCGAAGAAGGAAGCAGAACGCCGCGAACTGACCCGAGATTTCACCCTCGCAGCGGTGCTGACGGTGCCGGTCTTCATCCTGGAGATGGGCTCACACGTCATCCCGGGCATGCATGACCTGATCGCCTCGACCATCGGCATGCAGTCGAATTGGTACATCCAATTCGTGTTGACAACCATCGTCCTGTTCGTTCCGGGCATTCGCTTTTACGACAAGGGACTTCCGGCACTTGGGCGGCTCGCCCCTGACATGAACTCGCTGGTCGCAGTCGGTACGCTGGCCGCCTATGGCTATTCGCTGGTGGCGACCTTCGCGCCCGGCTTCCTCCCCGCCGGAACGGTAAACGTCTATTTCGAGGCCGCCGCGGTGATCGTGACGCTTATCCTGCTCGGGCGGCTGCTCGAAGCGCGCGCCAAAGGCCGGACATCCGAGGCGATCAAGCGTCTCGTCGGCCTTCAGGCAAAAACGGCACGTGTGCGCAGGGACGGCAAGACGGTCGACCTGCCGATCGGTTCGGTCGTTTCCGGCGATATTGTCGAGGTTCGGCCCGGCGATCGCGTCCCGGTGGACGGCGAGGTCATCGAAGGCGAGAGTTATGTCGACGAATCGATGATCACCGGCGAGCCGATCCCGGTCTCCAAGAAGCACGGCAGCGAGGTGGTTGGCGGCACGGTCAACCAGAAGGGTGCCTTCGCCATCCGTGCGACTGCGGTCGGCGGCAACACCGTGCTGTCGCAGATCATCCGCATGGTCGAGGAAGCGCAAGGATCGAAGCTGCCGATCCAGGCGCTGGTCGACAAGGTGACCATGTGGTTCGTGCCGGCGGTCTTCGCCGTAGCGGCCCTGACCTTCGCTTCCTGGCTCTATTTCGGGCCGTCGCCCGCGCTCACTTTCGCGCTGGTCAATGCCGTCGCCGTGCTGATCATCGCCTGCCCCTGCGCCATGGGTCTGGCGACGCCGACCTCGATCATGGTGGGCACTGGCCGGGGGGCGGAGTTGGGCGTGCTCTTCCGCAAGGGTGAAGCGCTACAACTGCTCAAGGACGCAAGGGTCGTCGCGGTCGACAAGACGGGCACTTTGACCGAAGGCAAGCCGGCGCTCACCGATCTGGAACTGGCCATCGGTTTCGACCGGGCGGATGTCCTCGGTCTGGTGGCGTCCGTCGAGGCGAAGTCGGAGCATCCGATTGCCCGTGCGATCGTGGATGCAGCCGCAGGGGAGGACATTCCGCTGCCGGCCGTATCGAACTTCGAATCGGTGACGGGTTTCGGCGTCAAGGCCCTGGCCGGTGGCAAGCGCGTCGAGATCGGCGCAGACCGCTACATGACCGAACTCGGCCATGACGTGGCAGGCTTCGCCAAGGTTGCCGAACGTCTCGGCAATGAGGGCAAGTCGCCGCTCTATGCGGCGATCGAGGGCAAACTCGCGGCGATCATCGCCGTGGCCGATCCGATCAAGGAGACGACGCCTGCGGCGATTAAGGCGCTGCACGATCTCGGCCTCAAGGTTGCGATGATCACCGGCGACAACAAGCGTACGGCCGAGGCTATCGCCAAGCGCCTTGGGATCGACGAGGTGGTGGCGGAAGTCCTGCCGGACGGCAAGGTCGACGCGGTGCGTCGCCTCAAGGCTGAGCATGGCAAGGTTGCCTTCGTCGGCGACGGCATCAATGACGCTCCGGCGCTGGCCGAAGCGGATGTCGGTCTTGCCATCGGCACCGGAACGGACATTGCCATCGAGGCCGCCGACGTGGTGCTTATGTCGGGGAGCCTGCAAGGCGTACCGAACGCAATCGCACTGTCCAAGGCGACGATTGGGAACATTCGGCAGAACCTGTTCTGGGCCTTCGCTTACAACACGGCTCTGGTCCCCGTTGCCGCCGGGCTGCTCTATCCGGCCTACGGCATCCTGCTGTCACCGGTCTTCGCCGCCGGCGCCATGGCCCTGTCGAGCGTCTTCGTGCTCGGCAATGCGCTCCGGCTCAAGACCTTCCGCGCCCCCGCGCAGGTGGAGAGCGGTGCTGCCCCGCACCATCGGCCGGAACTCGCACCCGCGAAATGAGACATGCGGGTCTGCTCCGGCAGGCTCGCCAGATATGAAGAAAGGAATGGACGATGACCAATACGAAGAGCCCATCGGTGGTGCTTTACACAACGCCAACCTGCCCCGACTGCCATGCTGTCAAGCGGTGGCTTGCAGACCAGCGAGTTCCATATGAAGAGCGGGATCTGTCAGATCCCCAGATAGCCGAAGAGGCGAAGGCGCGCACCGGTGTGCGTGTCGCCCCGATCACGATCGTCAACGAACAGGTCTTCTACGGAACCTTTGCCGACCAGAAGCCTCGCCTGGCAGAAGCCCTGTCATTGGGCACTGCCTGAGGGAGATTGCCATGGCAAGACAGATCGAGATTCGGCAGGCAGCGCGCACCATCACCGTACCGGCTGGCCGCACCATTCTCGAGACGGCGCTGGAGGAAGGGATCGCATATCCTCATGGATGCCGCTCGGGCCGCTGCGGCTCATGTAAGTCCCGACTGCTCAGTGGCGAGGTCGACCTCCTGCCGCACACGCGGTTTTCCCTGACGGATGAAGAGCGAAACCAGCGCTTGATCCTGGCGTGCCGGGCGCGACCGCTCACGGACTGTACGGTGGCGTGGCTCGATGAGGATGAGGAGGAGCTTGATCTTCCCGTTCGCACCTATCGGACCCGCGTTGTCGCCATCGATGACGCAACCCACGACATCCGCCAGATCAGGCTGGAGATTGAAGCGGGGGAGACCGTCGCCTTCAGGGCAGGTCAGTATGCGCAGGTAACGTTTGCCGGTGCGCCGGCGCGCGACTATTCAATGGCGAACCAGCCAGGCCGGCCCCATCTCGAATTCCATATAAGGCATGTGCCCGGTGGAGCCACGAGCGAACACGTCGCCAGGTCACTCAAAGTTGGTGACGAGGTGTCGGTTCGCGGGCCGCTCGGCAGTTCATTTCTGCGCGAACAGCATACCGGTCCAATTCTCGCAGTCGCCGGCGGGTCGGGTCTCGCTCCGATCAAGTCGATTGTCGAAATGGCGCTGGCAAGCGGCCTGCGTCAGCCGATCCATCTCTATTTTGGGGCGCGGACGGAACGCGATCTCTATTTGGTCGAACATTTCAGTCTTCTGGCGAGCACCTACGACAATCTCCAGTTCATTCCCGTGCTCTCGGAGGTGAGCCGATCCGATCACTTCCGAACCGGCCTGGTAACGGATGCGATCGTAAGTGACATTCAGGATCTCGATGGCTGGAAGGCATATATGGCGGGACCGCCCGCCATGATTGACGCTGCCGGCGTCATGTTTCGCGAACTGGGCCTGCGGAGCGAGGACATGCATGCGGACGTGTTTTTTACGCCCGAAGAAACGACCACATAAAACCTACCGAAAGGACAGGATGATGAATATCGGCAAGGCTGCGGCGGCATCGGGCGTTTCGACCAAGATGATCCGCTACTACGAATCGATTGGATTGATCCCGGAGGCATCCCGAACAGATAGCGGCTATCGCGACTACTCCGAAAAGGATGTGCATACATTGCGCTTCATCAGGCATGCGCGCGATCTCGGCTTCTCGGTCGAGAAAATGTCCGAATTGCTCGCCCTGTGGCGAGATCGAAGCCGTGCGAGCGCTGACGTCAAGCGTGTTGCACTTGAGCATGTCGAAGAGCTTGAGCGGAAGGCACGCGAACTCCAGGAGATGAGCATGACGCTCAAGCATCTGGCCGAAAACTGTCGGGGTAATGCCCGACCGGACTGCCCGATCATCGACGAACTCTCGGCGGATGGTAAGTCGGACAGGACGCCCAAGACTCGCCGTCGTTCTGGAGCGACGGGTAACAAGTTCGAGCACCTCGGGCCCGTTGTTTCGGCACAGGCAAAAAGAAGCAGCTATGGCGCCAGGGAGCAGTAGCTATGATCCTCGCCCGCGAAATCCTGCACCTGTTCAAACGGGCCTGTTCCGACGGCGACATGGAAGTTGCCGAGAAGCTTTTGCAGACCCTTGAACTGATTGATGCGCGAGAGACTGGTGCCGCAGTTTCTCACAAGCCACTGTCTGAAGCTTATCTGGCTATCGGTAAGCTTCCCGCGCCTCGGAGAGAATGCCAGCACGTCATTAAGATATGATCTGTCCAGTGAGATCCAAGGATGGATGAGCCAGAAACGGGACGGGCCATTGCCGACTACGCAGGTCAACAACTACCGATGCGTCGCGGATCACAATGCGGAGGCGGCGGACATCGAACCTCAGCGGCGGCCGGACCCCCCTCCTGGTATTGCTTCGGTACTCTTCAACGCTTCGCAGCAAGTCGGCGTTGCGTTGGGACTGGCCGTCCTTTCGACCATTTCCATCTCGGTCACGGCGAGCAGGTTGCCGGATGCACTCGGTGCGCTCTATCGCGCGCGAGGCCGGCGGTGGCGATGTGGAGAGATCTGCCAGTGACGCACTGATCTTCGGCTATGGTCTTGCGCTTATGGGCGCTGGAGCTGCCCTCGTGATTGCGGCGGTCATTGCGGCGGTGCTGGTCAATGCCAGCAGCGGACAGGTTTCCCCCGACCCCATCCCGGTCCATTGACCGGACCGTGATCAAGCCTACCGGCGCGATACGGTGACCCGCTACCCCGGCGTAGACCCTGCCCGCTGGGGCGGATTGCTAGCGGGGTGGTTGACATACAACATATGAACACCTATTCATGTGTTATATGTCAAACGGATGAGCCCTGAAATGTCCCATTCACTCAGCCATGGTCATTCTCACGATGACCATTCCCACGATCACTCCCATGCGCCGACCGTCACGAGCGATAATGAGCGCAAGGTTCTTCTCTCGTTTTTCCTGATCTTCACGTTCATGATCGTGGAGGTGATCGGCGGTCTGATCTCTGGATCGCTGGCGCTGCTGGCCGACGCCGGACATATGTTGAGCGACGCGGCTGCGCTGGCGCTAGCCTATGCGGCCTTTCGGTTCGGACGGCGTGCGGCCGACCCCAAGCGAACCTTCGGTTATCTGCGTTTCGAGGTCCTTGCCGGTTTCATCAATGCGATCACGCTGTTCGCGATCGTCGTCTGGATTGTCTATGAAGCTTGGCAGCGCTTCCAGGAACCGCACGTGATCTTGGCGGGACCGATGCTCGGCGTTGCCATCGCCGGCCTTCTCATCAATATCCTGGTGTTCTGGATTCTGACGCGCGGCGATAGCGAGCACGTCAACATCAAGGGCGCCGCCCTTCATGTCATGGGTGACCTGCTCGGTTCCGTGGGTGCGGTTTCAGCAGCCATTGTGATCTCTTACACGGGTTGGACCCCGATCGATCCCATCCTGTCGGTGGTTGTCTCCCTGCTGATCCTGCGCAGCGCCTGGGGCCTTCTTGGCAAGTCGATCCATATCCTGCTCGAAGGTGCGCCCGACAACGCGACGCCGGAAAAGATTGAACGTCATCTCGTCGAAAATATCCCTGGCGTGGCGTCCGTTAGCCACATCCATGTCTGGTCGATCACCTCCGGGCGGACCTTGGCCACGATGCATGTGCGACCGGCTGCCGATGTCGATGCTCGCTCTGTCGTGCGCGGAGTCGAGAATGAACTGAAGTCACAGTTTACGATCGAACATGCGACTATCGCTATCGACTGGAATGACGAAGCGGAAGCATGCAGCCTGTCCCAATTCCCTGTCCCGACGGGCCACGCGCATGGGGATGGACACGACCATGACAATGGCCATGAGCACGTCCACGCCTAACAGGAGCATGAGCATTGAAACAAGCCCCATCCTTGACGCAGCACGACGTAACCGTATTGGCAGAGACTTTCCGCCTGCTGGGCGATCCCACAAGACTGAGAATTCTGCTCTTTTGCCTGCCAGGTCCAAGGTCTGTTGGCGAGATTGTTGAGAATCTGGAGCTATCGCAGACGTTGGTCAGCCATCATTTGCGGCTGCTCAGAGGTGCAAGGCTCGTCAGAGGGGAGCGTCGGTCAAAGCAGGTCTTCTACGAAGTGGCGGACAGCCATGTAAGCGACATGCTGATCGACATGGCGTTCCATATCCACGAAGACCATGCTGATGACTAGGTAGAAATCAGCGGAGCCATCCGAAACACGATGTGAATTCGGCACCTGCGTCCTTGGCTCCGCACGGCTAACTCATCGCCTCGCTTCGTGTCTGAGCCGTACTACGAAGATTGAACTCGCCGCGTTCAGTCCGGCGCGCGAGCTTGGGTCGGCTTGCCGGGAATCAGATGAAATCGGGTCTTGACCTTCCAACCATTGGAGACCGCACAGTTCTGTCTGAGGCCCGATTGACGAAGGTAAGGAGACGGTAATGCACGCTTTGGTGAAGAACAACTTGTCGGTTGAAACGAAATCCGGCCCGCCGGTCGAAGGCACGACCTGCGTGCGCTTCGACGCGGTCCAATTTGGGCCGGCCGAGCGCGAATTTTTCACCAGCCAATAGGATCGCCATGGTTTCGATCCTCGTCAACCGGACATATCGTAATCTCTTCGCCGCGCAGGTCCTTTCCCTGATCGGCACGGGTCTCACCACGGTCGCCCTCGGCCTCCTCGCCTATGATCTGGCTGGCACCGACGCCGGTCAAGTGCTGGGCATCTCCCTCGCCGTCAAAATGATCGCCTATGTCGGCGTCTCGCCCTTCGCGGGCGCGTTGGCGGGCCGGGTGCCGCGCCGCGCCTTTTTGGTGACGCTCAATGTCCTGCGTGCCGGTATGGTGCTGCTACTGCCGTTCGTCACGGAGGTCTGGCAAATCTATGCGCTGGTCTTCCTGTTCCAGTCCTGTTCGGCTGCCTTCACGCCGACTTTCCAGGCGACCATTCCCGACGTTCTTCCCGACGAAAAGGAATATACCGCCGCGCTTTCCATGTCGCGGCTGGCCTATGAACTCGAATCCCTGCTCAGCCCACTGCTGGCCGCCCTTCTGCTCACGCTCATCAGCTTTCATTGGCTGTTCCTCGGCAATGCCATCGGCTTCATCGCCTCGGGCCTGCTGGTCCTTTCGGTCGCCCTGCCGGTCGCCAAGACGGTGCAGCGCCCCTTCCTTGAACGGCTGACACGCGGAAGCCGGATCTATTTCGCGACGCCGCGCCTGCGCGGGTTGCTAGCCCTCAGCTTTGCCTCGTCGGCGGCGGGCGCGATGGTGATCGTGAACACGGTGGTCATCGTTCGCGCAGGCTTCGGGGGCACGGAAGGCGATGTTGCATGGTTCTTTGCTACTTATGGGGCGGGTTCCATGGTCGTCGCCTTCGCCTTGCTCAAACTCCTCGAAGGCAGATCACCGCGCAGCGTCATGATCACGGGCTCAGTAGCTTTGCCGGTGTTGCTCGCGATTGCCGCGTTTTACCAGAGCTGGTGGTCCATTCTGGTTCTCTGGTTCTTGCTGGGCGCCGCCGGTTCCGCTGTCATGACGCCAGGTGGAATCCTGCAGCGTCGCTCCGCACACCCGGAGGATCGGCCGTCGCTCTTCGCCGCGCAATTCGCGCTGTCGCATGCTGGATGGCTCGTGACCTATCCGCTGGCGGGTTGGCTCGGAGCAGGTTTCGGGATGACGACGGCTTTCGCGGTGCTGGCCATCGCGGCTGGGGCTGGCGCGATTGCTGCCGTGCGACTCTGGCCCGCACATGATCCCGATATCATCGAGCACGATCACCACGAAATCGAGCACAGCCATCCGCTTGAAGCCGGGGTCGATCATGCGCCGCCTCTCTCCGGCGAGGCCGACGCGAAGCGCGGCCATCGCCATGGGCCGGTCCGTCACGCCCACCCTTTTGTCATCGATGACCATCATCCAATCTGGCCAAAGGGGTAGGAACGATGTGGCGGTGGAAGCACAAACATGTCTCCCCCGGCCGGTCGCCTCACCTGACCGGAGACCGGACTCCTATGGCCGCCTTGATCCCAGCGCTCCCGGTCGCCAAGCGCCAGCGACGGCGAGCCTTCCGAACGGACCACGCGGCTCCGAGCTGTCTTCGCTCGGCCATCGCCCAGCCGTCATGGTGCAAGGAGGGTGTGTGATGCGGGAGGTGACGAAGTATCCCGATTCAATAGAACTTCGCCACCTCCGCTATTTCGTGGCTGCGGCCGAGCACGGCAGCTTCCGCAAGGCGGGAACTGCCCTCGGGCGATCGCAGGCGGCAATCAGCCGATGCATCGCCGACCTCGAGGACCAAATCGGCGCGTCCCTGTTTCATCGGCATACATGGGGCGTATCGGCGACCTATGCCGGACAGCGCTTCCTGCGGCGAGCGCGCAAGGCCATCAGGACCATCGGCGAAGGTGCATATGACGTGGCCTCGGCGGGCCGATCCGAGAACGGGCGCGTCCGGATCGGCATCTACTCTTCCATCGCCTCGGGCTTCCTGGCCGACCTGCTGCGTGACTACAGCGAACGACATGGCACGGTCCGGATCGAACTGATCGACGGCAACCCCGACGAGCACGTCGCGGCCATCCGGCAATTGCGCCTCGACGTCGCCTTCATCACGGGGACGAGGGATTGGCTGGCCTGCGAACGCGCGGCGTTGTGGTCGGAGCGGATCTTTGCGGTGCTGCCGGATCACCACCACCTCACGGCTCGCTCCGAGCTCGCCTGGCAGGATTTGATGGATGAGCCCTTCATCGTGACTGAGGCGGCGCCGGGTCAGGAGATCCATGACTATCTGGTGCGGGAGCTGGCCGGGCTCGGCCAGCATCCCGAGATCCAGGTGCAATCGGTCGGTCGGGACAATCTCCTGCCGCTGGTGGCGATCGGGCGGGGTTTGACGCTGGTGAGCGAGGCGATGACCGTCGCACGGTTCCCAGGTGTGGCCTACCGGCCGATCAGCAACGAGGATCTTCCCTTCTCCGCGGTCTGGTCCGCCAGCAACGACAATCCCGCCTTCAGGCGATTCCTCTCCATGGCGAGAGCAATGGCCGTCAGACTTGCGCCGTCGACGATTGCGTGGAGCGCCGAGCTTTCGCAAAGCCCCGATCTGTCGAGATGAACCTCTCCAGCATGGGCACGATGAGCCTCACGGGATCGGCGACGGGCTGGCCGGTCTCTCGGGCCAGGATTTCGGCATAGGCCACAAGGTTACGATGCAGTTGTGCAGGTAGGTCTACCGTCACCTTGACGGGCCTGTCGTCGACGATCGGTCCGAGTTTCAGCTTTGCCATGGTCAGCCTCTATAGGGTTCGAGGACAAGATCGCGGGTGACCATAACGCGGACGGGGAAGCCCGGTCGGATGGTCAATGTCGGCGCAACCTGCAACTGGCGCCGGACGATCTGCTGGCCGGCGTCGTTGATGGTGTCCTGTGCTCCATCACGGATGGCGCGCACCAAGCGGTCCTCGTCGCTGACCGCCAGTTCTGTGCCGACCGCGAGCAGCGTGGACAATCCCGCCGCCTTGGCCAGATCCCACCAGTGGTAATCGACGCCATCTTCAAGGCCAGCATAGCCCTGGGTATCGGCGCCCGGCTGACGTTCGAGCACGATGGAACGGCCGTTCGGGAAGATCAGCCGGTTCCAGACCAACAGCGCTCGTCTCTGCCCGAACTGCACGTTGTTGTCGTACTGGCCGATAATCCGGGTGCCCTGCGGGATCAGAAGCAATCTTCCGGTCGGGCTGTCATAGATGTTTTCCGTCACCTGCGCCGTGATCTGGCCAGGCAGATCGGAACGGATGCCGGTGATAAGCGCGGCGGGGATCACCGCTCCTGCCTGAAGGATGAACGGCGAAGCCGGAGCCACGACCCGATCCGACGATGTGGTCCGGCGATCGGCGGGCGCATTCAGAAACGCAAGCTGCCGATCCTGCGCGGTCTGCTGTCCGAGTTGCCCGGTCAAGCCGGCGAGATCGAAGCCGGAAACGTTTGGCGTGGTCGCGCCACCGGGCGTCCCGGGTGTCGCACTTGGCTGGGTCTGGAAGAAGACGCGGCTGGTGCGGGCCGCCTCTTCTTCGGCTCGACGGCGTTGTTCGGCTTCGTCGACGGTCGGCGTCGCGATCGTCGGCGGAACAACGGGCTGGCCCCTGTTCTGGGCGTCAAGAATCGGTCGCCCAAGATCACCGGGCAGCGGCGGACCTAGCACAGGTCCGGTATAATCGCGCGGCAGGCCGGCGAGGCCATCTGCGGTCTGGCGGTTGTTGGTCGAGTAAAGTTCCTCTCCGCCCTGACCTCCGCCGCGGGTCTGGAGGGCGTAGATCAGCGCGCCGCCGATGCCGACGAGCCCGACGGCCGCAACGCTTGCCAGCACTTTCCGCGAAAGGCGGGTAACGCCCGGTGCCTCGGCGCGCAGACGCATGGAAGATGCAGTGTTAGTTTTGTCCTCACTCATGATGCGGGTCTCCGGTCGGTGCGGACAATTCTGACGACCTGCTGACGGTCGCCGCCGCCGAGCCGCAGCTCCGCCGCGCCGAACAAGCGATCGACGATCAGGATGTGTTGGTGGATACGACTGTTGACGAGCTGCGCTTCGCCGTCCGGACCGATGACGAAGATCGGCGGCATTTCGCCCTGGACGATCCCGCGCGGGAACTCGACGTAAACCCTGCGGCCGTCATCATAGACGGAGACGGGTTTCCAGGGCGGATTCCCGCCGGTCAAACCGTAGCGGTAGTTGCGCGCCGCGACGACCGGGATGACCGGCGTCGCCGGGATGCTCTGGCCTTGTCGGGCGCGCGGCCGCGGATAGGACCATGCGACGGAGGGCATATAGGGCTTCGCTCCGGAACGCAGCTCGATCATGTAAACGCGCCGGTCGGTGGTCACGACGAGATTGGTCGTGATGTCCGGCCTTGAAGGCTTCACGAGGATGTGGACGCGCCGCGTTGTGCCGGTGCCGCTCTCGGTGTCCCCGATGATCCATCGTGCGGTATCGCCAGCCGCAATCGGCCCGGCCCCTGTCAGCGACTCGCCGGGTTCTAGCGCGATATCGGTGATCTGCCCGGGAGCTGCATAGACCTGATAGAGCGCCCCTTCCGACCAGGGGTAGATCTGGATCGCATTGAAGTACCCCTCCCGGCGCGGCTGCACGCGAGCGGCAGCGTTGGCGTTCTCGACGCGAGCGATTGGTGTGCTGGCCGCCGTGCCGCCCTTTGCCGGCGTCCAGGCCGGAGGGATGTGGATCGGACGGGGCCGATCGTCCGTCACCGATACGGGAACGGCAGGCAAAGCCGGAACATCTCGATCGTAGCTGATCTCGGGCGGCTTTTGCGGCGTGGCACAACCAGCCAACGCGGTGGCGGAAAACAGCAGAACCGGAAGTACGGATTTACGGAAAACCGGAATGGCGGGGTTACGGAAAGCCGATCTCATTGGCTCATCTCCCGCGACCAATTGATGGCGTTGATGTAAATTCCGAGCGGATTGACCTTCAGCCGCTCGGCATCGCGCGGAGGCTGGATGACGATGGTCAGGATCGCGGTCCATCGCTCGGTCGCACCGAGCTGACCGTTCTCGAAATGCCGTTCCGTCCACGCGACGCGGAAGCTGTCTGGAGAAGCGCGGATGACGCTGGAGACTTCGACAGCAACCTGCTGCTTGCCGACCTTGGTGAAGGGATCGTTCGCGCGAGCATAGTCGTTGAGGGCAGTCGCGCCCCGATCAGTCGTCCATTCATAGGCCCTGAGCCAGTTCTGACGGACGATGATCGGGTCGGCGGGAATGCTTCTCGTCTGCTCGATGAAGCGCGCGAGATGCCAGGCCACCTGCGGATCGGTCGGTCGATAATCGGCAGCGGCCGGCGCAACGGCCTGCGCCTGACCGAGATTGTCCACCTGGACAACCCACGGCACGACCGTCCCACGAGCGGACTGATAGACCAGCGCTGAGGCGAAGCCCGCCGACAATATCAGCGAGCCAAAGGCCATGTAGCGCCAGTTCCTGGCTTGCACCCGAGCGGAGCCGAGGCGTTCGTCCCAGACCTGTGCGGCCTTCTGGTAGGGTGTTTCAGGCTCAGGGGTCTTGCCGTAATGCACGGCCGGTCGTTTGAAGAGGTTCATGAGCGGTCACTTTCAGAGAGATTGACGGATGCGCCGGACCCATGGCTGTCGCCAGAGCGCACGGCATGGGCGGCGGCGCTGACGCCGTGGGAGACATTCCGGCCGCGCTTGATGCGCTGCGCCCATGCCGGAGGTTGGTCGGATGTGGCTGCGGGACCAACAGAAGCGCGTTCGGATTCGCCGACGTCTGCGCTGGCCGTGAAGGAACCGCCGGTGGCGCTGACGCCTGCGCGCGCGCCGTTGGAGAAGCTGGACTTCATGCTTTCGGAGGCGCGGGAAGCGGCACGGCGCAACGGGGAAATGGAGGCTGATCCGGCGGCGCGCGCTACGCCTCCCAGGCCGGACGCGACGCCGGATGCTCCCGACTGGCCCATGGAGCCAAGGGTGTAGGCGGATGATGCTGCGCCGGCCGCCGCAGCTCCACCACGCGCGGCAGCGGCGCCGCCGGAAAGAAGAGCAGCTCCGCCCTTGGCAGCCAGCATTGCGCCACCGCCGGCGGCAAGTGCCGCACCGCCGACAGCAAGGCCGGTGCCAACCGCGGCGCCTGCGCCAAGTTGGGGACCGCCGCTGACAAGACCCGAGGCAATGCCGGGACCGAAAATGCCGAGGCCGACGAGTGAAAGTGCCGCAAGGACGATGGCCATGGCGTCGTCGATGCTCGGGGTCTGACCGCCGAAGCCCTGCGTAAACTGGCTGAACAATGTTGAGCCGATGCCGACGATGACCGCCAGGACCAGCACCTTGATGCCGCTGGAAATCACGTTACCAAGCACGCGCTCGGCCATGAAGGCGGTTTTGCCGAACAGGCCGAAGGGGATCAGTACGAAGCCGGCGAGCGTGCTCAACTTGAACTCGATCAGCGTCACGAAGAGCTGGATCGCGAGAATGAAGAAAGCAAGGATGACCAGCGCCCAGGCAAAGAGCAGGCAGACGATCTGGATCAGGTTCTCGAAAACCGCGATCCAGCCCATCAGGGGCGATATCGCGTCGAGCAAGGGACGCGCGGCATCGAGGCCGGTTTGCGCAACCTTACCTGGACGGAGGAGATCCTGAGCGGTGAAGCCGGTGCCTGCGGCCTTCAATCCGAGACCGGAGAAGCTGTCGAAGACGATCTTGGCGAGGTTGTTCCAATTGGAAATCAGGTAGGCGAAGACGCCGACAAACAGGGTTTTCTTCACCAGCCGCGCGATGATGTCGTCATCGGCGCCCCAGCTCCAGAAGAGAGCCGCCAGCGTCACGTCGATGACGATGAGCGTGGTCGCGATAAATGCCACCTCGCCACCGAGTAGGCCGAACCCGCTGTCAATATAGCGGGTGAAGGTTCCGAGGAATGTATCGATAACGCCGGAGCCACCCACGGTTCACCGCCCTTCGCTGGAGGATGGCGACGCCGGCGCAGCCGGGCGGCCGAGGAACCGATCGCGCGTTTCCGCCCAGACGCGCAGGCACTCGGCATCGCTCGCGGCCTGCTGGCCAAGCTGCTGGCACCGGCGCTGTCTCTCGCGCAGCGGATCGCGCTGGGGTTCGATAATGCGCGTGGAGAAATCCTCTGACGGCTCCTCCTTTCGGGTCAGTTCGACGACCGCCGCCGTGATGGCGACGGCGACGAACACGACAGCGCCCAGTCGGGCCAGCATCTTGCCGTCCATAAGCCCGCCCTCAGTTGCCGTTGAACATCTGCGCGTTGCCCGGCTGGTAGCCCGCGCCCGGCGTCAGGAAGCGGCGGCGCTGTTCCCGTCCCTGCTCGGCCGCAGCCGTGCGCTCGGCTTCGGTCAGCGCGCCGGCACGCCCGTTAGCCGCAAGTAAGGCCACCAGATCGGAGAGCTGCTGCGACTGGAGCGCGAGGAGCTGGTTGCCGGCCTGCGTCGCCTGGAGTGCGCCGGTCGCGCCCTGGCTCTGGTTCACCAGTTCGCTCATTTGCGTGCGATTGGTGTCGATATTGCTGACGACACCGGCCTGGACGCGCATGGCGTCCTGCAGGCCGCCGACCGTGTTCTGCCAGCGCGAGCGCGCGTCGGAGACGAGCTGCTGATCCGTGGCCGACATCGAGACGTTGCCGTACTGCTGCTGGAACGCCTGATCGATCCGCTGCACGTCGAAGGCGATGTTCTGAGCCTGGGTCAGAAGCTGCTGCGTGCGCTGAACGTTCTGCTGAAGCGTCTGGAGCGAGGAGAACGGAAGGCTCGCAAGGTTGCGCGCCTGATTGATCAGCATCGTCGCCTCGTTCTGAAGTGAGGTGATCTGATGGTTGATCTGTTCGAGCGTGCGCGCCGCCGTGAGCACGTTCTGCGCGTAGTTGCTCGGATCGAAGACGATTCTCCAGGCGTAGGCAGGCGTGGTCACCACCGGCGAGACCGCCAGCGGCATGGCAAGCATGGTCGCCGCGAGAAGGACGGCAGGAGAGCGGACAGAACGGGTCGTCATGATTCAGTTTCCTTTTCGGCTTCGGGGACGAGGGTCGGAAAAGTCGAGATGAGATCGGCGGCCCAGCCGGCATCACGAGCCTTGAGCCAGGCCGCGAGAAAGCCTTCGCGGCCATGCTCAGCGACGAGGTTGGCGATCAGGGTCTGGTCGGATTTCGAGGAAGCGGCGCAGAGCGCGAGCCCGACTTCGGACAGGCCCAATTCGAACAGGCGATTGCCGCGCCGCGACTGGCAGTAGTAGTCGCGCTTGGGTGTCGCCCGCGCGAGGATCTCGATCTGACGGTCGTTGAGGCCGAAGCGGCGATAGATGGCCGTGATCTGCGGCTCGATCGCGCGCTCGTTCGGCAGAAGCAGTCGCGTCGGGCAGCTTTCGATGATTGCCGGCGCGATGTCCGAATTGTCGATATCGCTGAGCGACTGGGTGGCGAAGATGACCGAGGCGTTTTTCTTACGGAGCGTCTTCAGCCATTCGCGGAGCTGGCTGGCGAAGCCTTCGTCATCGAGCGCGAGCCAGCCCTCGTCAATGATGAGCAGCGTCGGTCGCCCGTCGAGCCTGTCGCCGATGCGATGAAAGAGATAGGCGAGTACAGCCGGGGCCGCGCCCGTCCCGACCAGCCCCTCGATCTCGAATGCCTGTACGTCCGCCGAGCCGAGATGTTCAGCTTCGGCATCCAGCAGCCGACCGTAGGGGCCGCCGACGCAGTAAGGCCGGAGCGCCTGCTTGAGATCGTTGGACTGAAGAAGAACGCTGAGGCCAGTGATCGTGCGCTCGCCGACCGGCGCCGAGGCAAGCGAGGTGAGCGCCGTCCAGATATGCTCCTTTGCCTCCGGCGTGATCTTGATGCCTTCCCGCATCAGGATCGCGACGATCCAGTCGGCGGCCCAGGCACGTTCATAGGTATCGTGAATGCGGGCCAACGGCTGGAGCGATACCGAGGCGTCCGATCCTTCGGTCAGTCCGCCGCCGAGATCGTGCCAGTCACCGCCCATGGCGAGCGCGGCGGCGCGGATCGAGCCGCCGAAGTCGAAGGCGAAGACCTGGCTGCGGAGGTAACGGCGGAACTGCAAAGCCATGAGCGCGAGCAGCACGGATTTGCCCGCGCCCGTCGGGCCGACAACGAGCGTGTGGCCGACGTCGCCCACATGCAAAGACAACCGGAACGGGGTCGAACCTTCGGTTCTACCGTAAAGCAGCGGGGGCGCATCGAAGTGTTCGTCCCGTTCCGGCCCCGCCCACACGGCAGAGAGGGGGATCATGTGGGCGAGATTGAGCGTCGAGATCGGCGGCTGTCGCACATTCGCGTAGACATGGCCGGGCAGACTGCCGAGCCAGGCGTCGACGGCGTTCACCGTCTCGATCATGGCGGTGAAGTCGCGGCCCTGGATGACCTTCTCGACCAGCCGCAGCTTTTCGTCGGCAAGGCGCGGGTCGGCGTCCCAGACCGTGATGGTCGCGGTGACATAGGCCATGCCGGCGACATCCGCGCCGAGTTCCTGCAAGGCCATGTCCGCGTCGGCTGCCTTGTTCGCGGCGTCAGTGTCCACGAGCACCGATTGCTCGTTGGTCATCACCTCCTTGAGGATCGCGGCAATCGACTTTCGCTTGGCGAACCACTGCCGCCTGATTTTGGTCAGCAGCTTCGTCGCGTCGGTCTTGTCGAGCAGGATCGCGCGCGTCGACCAGCGATACGGGAAAGCTAGCCGGTTCAGCTCGTCGAGCAGGCCCGGTGTGGTCGCCGTCGGGAAGCCGACGATAGTCAGCACACGCAGATTCTGGTCGCCAAGACGCGGCTCCAAACCGCCGGTGAGTGGCTGGTCGGCGAGCAGCGCGTCGAGATAGACCGGCGTTTCCGGCACGCGGACGCGGTGGCGCTTTGTCGACACGCAGGAATGCAGGTAGGTCAGCGTCTCGCTGTCATCGAGCCAACCGCAGGACGGCATGAAGCCGTCGAGCAGCGCCAGCACGCGGTCGGTGCGATCGGTGAAGGCGCGCAGGATCTCGTGGGGGTCGACGCCCGAGCGCTCACGGCCTTCGTAAAGCCAGGACTCGATGCGCGCGGCTTCCTCCGCCGGCGGAAGAAACAGGAAGGTGAGGAAATAGCTCGATACGAAATGTGCGCCCGCCTCTTCGAAGTCGGCCTTGCGCTCGGCATCGACCAGACCTGAAGCCGGATCGGGAAAGACGCTATCCGGATAGGTGGCGGCCTCGTGCCGCTGTGCTTCGACAAATATGCTCCAGCCCAGGCCAAGGCGGCGGAAAGCGTTGTTGATGCGGCTCGCAACGGCAACCAGCTCGGCCGCGACGGAGGAATCCAGATCCGGACCCCGAAAGCGGGCCGTGCGCTGGAAAGAGCCATCCTTGTTCAGCACGATGCCGGGCGCGACCAGAGCGACCCAGGGCAGATAGTCGGCGAGGCGAGCGGTAGTGCGACGATATTCGGCGAGATTCATCATGGCGGCCTCCTCACACCGCGAGGAAAGCCGGAATGCGCAGATGCCTGCGCCCGACCTCGACAAAGAGCGGATCGCGACGTGCCGCCCAGACGGCCACGAAATGACCGATTGCCCAGATGGCGAGGCCGACGAGCCAGAGGCGCAGGCCGAGGCCCACGGCCCCGGCCAGCGTGCCGTTCATGATCGCGATGGAGCGCGGCGCACCGCCGAGCAGGATGTGCTCGGTCAAGGCGCGATGGACGGGCACCGAAAAGCCCGGCACCGCGTCGAGCTGTTCGAGGACGGCCGCCATCAGACAAGCACCCCGCCGCCGAAGCTGAAGAAACTGAGGAAGAACGAGCTGGCCGCGAAGGCGATCGACAGACCGAATACGATCTGAATCAGGCGGCGGAAGCCGCCGCTGGTGTCGCCGAAGGCGAGTGCCAGGCCGGTGGCGATGATGATGATCACCGCCACGATCTTGGCGACCGGCCCCTCGATCGACTGGAGGATCTGCTGAAGCGGCTGCTCCCACGGCATGGAGGAGCCGGAGGCATGGGCCGGCGGCGTGGCGGCCAGCATCATGATGGTGAAAAGCGCGGTCGAACTGGCGAGACGCTTGTAGCTGCCGCGCATGATGAAGCCGGTGGGCAGCTCCGGATCGACGGGCACCGTCGTCAGGACGGGCGGATTGGTCACATTCGGAATGATGGGCGAATTCATTCAGCTTCTCCGTTCGGGGTGGTTGTTGGGGGTGATGCGGTAGTCGCCGGTGGCGGGGTCGATGCCGTCGACGTGCGCGAGTTCGGCCAGCCGGCGCGACGAGCCCCGGCCGGAGAGAACCGCGACGAGATTGATCGTCTCGGCGATCAGTGCGCGCGGGACGGTGACGACAGCTTCCTGGATGAGTTGCTCGAGACGGCGCAGGGCGCCGATGCCGGAGCCGGCGTGGATGGTGCCGATGCCGCCCGGGTGGCCGGTGCCCCAGGCTTTGAGGAGGTCGAGGGCTTCTGAGCCGCGGACCTCGCCGATGGGAATGCGGTCGGGCCGGAGGCGAAGCGAGGAGCGGACGAGATCGGAAAGCGTGGCAACGCCATCCTTGGTCCGCATCGCGACAAGGTTCGGGGCTGCACATTGCAGCTCGCGGGTATCCTCGATGATGACGACGCGATCCTGCGTCTTCGCCACCTCGGCGAGCAGCGCGTTGGTCAGCGTTGTCTTGCCGGTGGAAGTGCCCCCAGCAACGAGTATGTTGGCGCGGGACTGGACCGCTGCGCGCAGCTTCACCGCCTGGTCGCCCGTCATGATGCCGGCGGCTACATAGTCGTCGAGCGTGAACACCGCGACGGCGGGTTTGCGGATGGCGAAGGTCGGCGCGGCGACCACGGGCGGCAACAGCCCCTCGAACCGCTCGCCGCTCTCCGGCAACTCGGCCGAGACGCGCGGGCTGCGGGCGTGAACCTCCGCACCGACATGATGCGCGACCAGGCGCACGATGCGCTCGCCGTCGGCGGCTGTCATCGTCTCGCCGGTGTCGGCCAGACCTTCGGAAAGCCGATCTACCCAAATGCGGCCATCGGGGTTCAGCATCACCTCGACCACGGCCGGGTCTTCCAGAAACCGGGCGATAGCCGCTCCGAGCGCGGTGCGCAGCATGCGCGCGCCGCGCTGGATCGCTTCCTGCCTGTGGTGAGTGGATGCCATGTTGTCCCCGTTTCTCGTGGGGACGCGACAGATGATCCCCGGATCGGGGATGATTAAAAGAGCCCTAAATCAGGCCGATTCAACAAGTTTCGGTCGTAGTAGTAGTGTGGCGTGCAAATACAGGAAAATGGCGGTGGCGTTGTTCATTCAGTATGCGAGGAAGCGGCCTGCAAACACCACCCCTGTCCAGGTGGATGCTGACAGTACTGAGGCAATTTTCGCCCGAATCGGAGTGGGTGTTGCGAGATCCCATTGCCGCACGGTTCGATAGATCCCGCCGTGAAAGGCTGCGATGTTCAGCCCGGCCAGGATGATGAGGCCGAGTTTCCACGGCGCGGCCGCGCTCATTCCGACTGTGAGGGCGACGCCCGAAAACATCGTCAGGCCGGTCAGGGCGACCACCGCGAAGCCGACGTGTGAGATCGGCAGGAGATAGCGCGTGACGACCGTGACGGGAACAACGTTTCTGGCCACGCCCAGCAGCCGCAGGTCGACGGCGATAGCCGGCCCGACAAGCAGAGCGATGCCGACGACATGCAGGCTCATCAGGATCGGGTACAGGTGCGGCGTCAGCCGCACCCATTCCCCGAATCCCGACCGTTCAATCGTGGTCAGAAGGTCCGGAAACCAGCTCGTGTCCATCATTCCGTCACCGGCTCCGGTCGGTCGGGAAAGGCCGTGAGCTGCTGCCAGACGCCCTGGCCGTTTTCGAGCCAGAACATAACCGGGCGAAGCTGTACACTTTCCGCCGTGCTGAGAAAGCCGACTGCTTCAATCTTCTCGCCGACGCGCAATTGGCGGTCCAGTCCCCAACGTGCCATCCAACTCGGCCCAGCCAGGACGAGGTGCAGTTCCTTGTTTTCGCCGCCATAGGGACGGGCCGATTGCATGGTCGCGCGGCCGTCTTCCTCGTTGCCACCTTGCGGAAGCGGTCGTTCCTTCCAGTTAGCCGGCAACGCGGTCTGTTCGACGCGGATATGGACCTCGCTATGCGGGTTGCCCCATCGAACATAGGTGACAGTACCGGCAGCGAAATAGGCATGCCGCGTATCGAACGATGCCCATCCGTGGTGAGCAAAGGCGGGACTACCCGCGATGTTAGCCATCAGAGCGACAGCGGCCAGACTGGTTCCTTGTAGCAGCACTTTGCGGCGTGCCGGCGAGAATGGCACATTTCGTGAGGGAACAGGCATGGCTTTCCTTTCTCTGTTTCACTTGGTCATGCGGGGACGGAACGTTGCATCAGTCGAACAGCGATCCCGGCCGTGCAGAAGACAACGATGGCGCTGGCAAGGAAGACCGCGCCCAGTCCGACGTGGTCTGCAATCCAGCCGAGTACCGGGCTTCCGACCGCCATCGCGACGTCAAGGAACGCGGTATAGATGCCCATGGCGAGGCCGCGATTTTCAGGGGCCGTACCGCGCACGGCTTCGACGCCAAGGCCAGGATAGACGAGCGAATAGCCGAAGCCGGCAACGGCCGCTCCGACCGAGGCGAACATGACATTGCGCGACAGCCAGATCAGCAGGAGACCGCCGGTCTGGACGAGCACGAAGATCAGCGCCACCCTGGCGCCGCCGAACTTGTCGGGCAGATGGCCGGCAATCAGGCGCGCGACGATCAGAGCCACGCCGAAGGCGGTGAATGCCAGCCAGATGGGATGCCAGTTCTGTTGCGAATAGAACAGGGAGCTGAAGGCAAGGATCGCACAATAGCCAATGCTGGCGGTAGCCGCCCCAAGTCCTGGCAGCCATACCGAGCCCAACACAGATTTCAAGGCAGAATGCGCCCTGGGAGGCAATGGTGCGACGGCAGGCATTCGGAGAATGGCAATAAGCACCAAGAACGGAAATGCGACTGTCGCCACCGCAATCGAGGCGAAACCATATGAGTTGAACATCGTGGTTCCGAAGGGGCCTCCGAGAGCCATTGCGGCGAACATGGCGGTTCCGACCCAAGCGATCACCTTGCCAGCATGCTCCCTGTCAACGAGACCAAGCCCCCAACTCACGCCGGCTGTGATGATGAAGCTTTCCGCACCGCCAAGGATGGCACGGCCAACGAGCAGGAAGGCGACCGACAGGACCGGAGCGTTGATGAAAGCGAGCGAAAGCAGATAAAGCAGCCCGGACATGACGGCTGCGATCAGGCCGACGATGACACCCTGCTTTGCGCCATGCTTGTCCGAGAACGAACCTGCCCACACGCGAGACACCAAAGAGGCGGCGAACTGCGCCCCGGCGACCAGACCGACAACGAAGGTTCCAAAACCGAGATCGTTTTTGACGTGCAGCGGCAGGACGGGGAGCGCGAGGCCGATAATCAGAAAGCCGGCGAGCACCGCCACCATGATCGGCAGCAGCGTGATGGCGGCGGATTGCCCGGATTGCGATGAGCGAGCAGCTTGCGGCATGTTATCCGTTCTCGTGTGGTCTGCGTCCACCGCTATTGCTGTGGACGTTTCTCAAAAACGGAGCGGACAACGGAGGACGCCGAAAAGGCGTTCGGCCAGCCGGCATAGTAAGCCAGATGGCTGACCATCTCGGCCGCTTCCTCACGCTTCAGACCGTTATCCATGGCCTTGTTCAGATGGAAGGGAATTTGCTCGACTTGCGCCGTTGCGATCAAAGCAGTGACGGTCACGAGACTGCGATCGCGTGGAGCGAGATCGGGGCGAAGCCACAAATCCTTAAACAGCACGTCCCCCGTGTCGCGCACCAGACCGGGCGACGCCGGCCCGGTCGATTCTTCGACCCGCGCAGCCCGGTCTGCTTCCGCCTTCTCATCGAGCGGCAGCAATTCGACGGATGCCTTGGGAAGCTGGTCCGGGCCGATCCCGCGCTCGGCGAACACGTCTTTCGTGATCGCCGTGGCGGCGATGGCGTTGCCCCATCCGGCATAGAAAGCCAGATGCGTTATAATCTCCGAAATCTCGGCAGGCTTCACGCCATTGTCGAGGGCGAGCTGCAGTTGCTCCGGCAGCAACACCGTCTGATTGCGTGCAACGACGGCCGCCACGGTGATGATGCTGCGATCACGCGGTGCAAGGCCGGGACGTTTCCACAGGCCATTTGCCAGCGTATCCGTTGCGTATCCTTCGAGGGCCGGAGAAACAGCCTGCACGTCTTCACGAGACAGGCTGCCGGTCTGTGAACCAGTTTGCGCAGTGGCGTCAACGGCCCCCATGGTAAGTGCGAGGGCAAGAAAGGTGGAAGTTTTCATGAAGAAGCCTTTCGATCTGATGTCCTGTTAGCGGTATTGCTCATCGGAGACCGGCTCCAGCCAATCGACGTTCTTGCCATCCACGACGTAGGTCATGGCGATGTGGGCCATCGGGCTTGTCGCGGTCGCGCCATGCCAATGCTTCACACCGGCCGCGAACCATACGACATCGCCAGCATTGACGGTGCGGCGCTCCTTGCCCTCCTCCTGGACCCAGCCCTGTCCCGACGTGATGAACAGCAACTGCCCGGCTGGATGTGTATGCCAGGTGGTGCGCGCACCCGGCGCGAAGGTTACAAGGCCGGCATTGGCGCGCGTCGTGTCATTCGGCGGGAACAAGGGCGTGATGACGGTATGGCCGGTGAAATTGTCAGGGGTCTTGCCGATCACTGAAGGCGTGGCGCCGTTGGGACGGATTTCGATGCCTTCCGCGCCGGCCGACACCGCGCCCATCGTGCTCATGGCTGCGGCTGCAAGTATCTTCTTCATGTGACTGCTCCTGTTTTTGGCGTCCGAGAGTTTTTCCTGCCTAATCGGATCGATGTTCGCGCGGCTTCGAACATCCGCGCTGCTTAGGCAAACCCTGCACAATCAAGATAGTGCAGGACAGACTGTGCTATTAGATGCTAGAACGCGATTGAACCAATAAGGAAAACTTCTAAATGGCTGGCGAAAGCCTGAACGATCTTTCGGCCTTCATGGTCGTCGCGGAGGAGCGCAATTTTACGCGGGCCGCCAAGCGTCTTGGTGTTTCCCAGTCCGCATTGAGCCAAACTGTCCGCGCTCTTGAAGCCCGGCTCGGCCTGCGGCTACTCACACGTACGACCCGCCGTGTCGTGCCGACGGAGGCCGGGGAACGGCTCATTCGCAGCATTGGACCGCGGATCGCCGAGATTCGCCGGGAACTCGACGGCTTGAGTGAACTGCGTGAGAAGCCCTCTGGCACAATTCGGCTGACAGCATCCGAGCACGCGGCCGAATCCATCCTGTGGCCAGCGGTCGCCGGACTCGTCGACGCCTATCCGGACATCAAGGTGGAGATCGTGATCGATTACGGCTTGACCGATATCGTCGGGGAACGCTTCGACGCGGGCGTGCGGCCGGGCGAGACAGTCGCCAAGGATATGATCGCGGTTCCGATCGGACCGGCCTTGCGAATGGCGGTGACAGGTGCGCCTTCCTATTTTGCAAGACGTCCACCACCGAAGACACCGCAGGATCTGACCGGTCACAACTGCATCAATCTGCGCCTGCCGGTCCATGGCGGCCTTTATGCCTGGGAATTCGAGAAGAAAGATCGTGCGCTCAACGTGCGCGTGGACGGGCAGCTCGTTTTCAACACATCAAGCCTCATGCTAAAAGCCGCGCTGGAGGGACATGGCCTGGTCTACCTGACAGAGGGTCAGGTGGCGCCCTACCTTGCCGATGGGCGTCTCGTTCGCGTCCTTGCCGACTGGTGCGAGCCGTTCTCCGGCTATCACCTCTATTATCCCAGCCGCCGTCAACCGACGCCGGCCTTTGCTCTTCTGGTGGAGGCTTTGCGCTACAAAGCGAAACAGTAAGACGGTGGGCCAACCGCCGAATCTCTTGTGCGTCTAGTCGTTCGTAACAGTGGGTTCCACATCTTCCGAAATCTCCTGACGGAGTTTCGGCCCCTGCGCCAGGCGCCGTCCGAGGGCGGTGATGAACGCCTCGTAACGCTCGCTCGCCTTGGCACGCGCTGCCTGCGCGGCAGGCTCCGGCAAGGCGGGCGTCGTGGTGATCCAGAAGCGGATGAACACCGCAAGGGTCTCGACGGCGATTCCCACGTCCCGTTCAAGCCGCGTCATCCGACGGTCAAGCTGATCGAGGCGTTTGGCAACAACCGCCTCGCGCCGCTCAGCATCATCCGGCGAGAGAAACGACGCGATGGCCGCCTCCGCGATCATGGACTGCGACTGGTCGCGGCGCGCGGCGAAATCCGCCAGCGTCTTCTCGACGTCAGGGTCCAGATAGATCGTGGTCTTTATCTTCTTTCGGCGAGTGGTCATGGCGCCTACAGCTCCATGCCGTCATTCGGATCGAGTGCGACCTGCCGTGCGACACCCTGCATCTGGCGGATCATGCGCCGATTGCGAATGGCGTCCTCATCGACATCGTCCGGCGGCTCGAACTCGAATTCATTCTCAATCGGCGCCTTCTTCTCCACCGGCTTCGCACGGCTGAGTTCGGGTTGCAGCCGCCGTTCGGATTCGGTCGGGTCTTCATCATCGGAGCGGCCCGCCGGCGGCGCGTCGAGCGCTTCCGGCCGCGCCGGGATCGGCAGGCTGCTCCAGTCATCCGCGCGAACCTGATCCGGGCGTTTCAGGTCAGGCGGGGACAGCAGGCGTTCACGGAAGCGGGCATCCTCATAGTAGCGTGCCTTCTTTGCCCGGATCGGCGGAATGCCGGCGACCATGACGATCTCGTCGGTCGGCGGGAGCTGCATGATCTCGCCCGGCGTGAGGAGCTGGCGGGCGGTCTCCGAGCGCGACACCATCAGATGTCCGAGCCAGGGCGACAGCCGGTGCCCGGCATAGTTCTTCATGGCCTTCATTTCGGTCGCGGTGCCAAGCGCATCGCTCACCCTCTTCGCCGTTCGCTCGTCGTTGGTCGCGAAACTCACGCGAACGTGGCAATTGTCGAGGATCGAATTATTCGGCCCATAGGCTTTCTCGATCTGGTTCAGCGATTGCGCGATCAGGAAGGACTTCAGGCCGTACCCGGCCATGAAGGCCAATGCACTCTCGAAAAAATCGAGCCTTCCGAGCGCGGGAAACTCGTCCAGCATCAATAGCAGGCGATGCCGGCCGCCGCCCGATTGCAGATCCTCGGTCAGGCGCCGACCGATCTGGTTCAGCAGGAGACGGATCAGCGGCTTCGTACGATTGATGTCCGACGGCGGCACCACGAGATAGAGCGTGGTCGGGCGCTCGCCGCCTACAATATCGCGGATCCGCCAGTCGCAGCGCCGCGTCACCTCGGCGATGACGGGATCGCGGTACAAGCCCAGAAACGACATGGCGGTCGAGAGAACGCCGGAGCGCTCATTGTCGGATTTGTTGAGCAGCTCGCGGGCTGCACTGGCGACGACGGGGTGCGGTCCGGCCTCGCCGAGATGGGCGGTCTTCATCATGGCGCGCAATGTCGATTCCACCGGGCGCTTCGGATCGGAAAGGAAGTTGGCGACGCCGGCCAGCGTCTTTTCCGGCTCGGCATAGAGGACATGCAGGATCGCGCCGACGAGAAGTGAGTGGCTGGTTTTTTCCCAGTGACTCCTTTTGTCCAAAGACCCTTCGGGATCGACGAGGATATCGGCGATATTCTGGACGTCGCGGACCTCCCATTCGCCGCGGCGGACCTCGATCAGCGGATTGTAGGCCGAGGATTTCGGATTGGTGGGGTCGAACAACAGCACGCAGCCATGGTGTGATCGGAAGCCGGAGGTGAGCTGCCAGTTCTCGCCCTTGATATCATGCACGATGGCCGAGCCCGGCCAGGTCAGAAGCGAAGGTACGACCAACCCGACACCCTTGCCCGAGCGTGTCGGTGCGAAGCACAGTACATGCTCCGGTCCGTCATGGCGCAGATACTCATGTTCGTATCGACCGAGCACCACACCGTCGGGGTCGAGCAGCCCGGCGGCCTTGACTTCGGCCTTTTCTGCCCAGCGGGCGGAACCATAGGTCGCAACGTTCTTCGCCTCGCGTGCGCGCCAGACAGACATGCCGATGGCGACCGCAATGGCGATGAAGCCGCCCGAGGCGGCGATCATCCCGCCCGTCGCGAAAATGCCTGGCGCATAGGCGTCGTAGAAATACCACCACCACATGATGGCGGCCGGAAAGTAGATCGGCACGCCGAGCAGCGTGAACCACGGCTCGCCGAGCTGCGCCTGGTAGCCGAGGCTCCATGCGACATACTGCGTTGCGCCCCAGGTGGTCGTGAGGACGATGAGGAAGATGATCAGGATCTGTCCCCAGAGGATTTTGGTCGCGGACATGGGCGAAGCTCCTTTCTGATTGCGCCTAGAGGCCGAGCCCGCGCTTGCGCCCGAAATCCCAGTCAATGCCGCCGTCGTCGCGCGCGACGCCGGAGACGTGACGACCGATCTGCTTTTCGAGAGAGGGCGACCAGGGGACGAGCTGGAAGCCGAGGCCGTCGTCGATCATGGCGAAGCGGCCGGAGGCGAGCGTGAAGCGCTGGCGATAGGAACCGGCGACATATTCCCCGCCGCCGGCATGATTGAATGGCAGGCCGGTCTCGGCGGCAAGCTTCTCGCCGAGCGCACCGACCTCGCGCTGGCGAAGCGTGTTGAGGAGCCGCCGTGCGAAGACGACACGCCCGCCCTGCCGCTCGGCTAGACCCTCGCCGATGAGGTGCTCGGCCCGTTGGTCAAGAGCCTGCTGCACCTCGGCGCCGAAGCCACCCTCCGACAGCGCGATGGGCTCGCGGGCAACCGCCTGCCGGTCGAGCCAGGTCGCGCCCGTTGCGTTGACCTGCGCGTGGATATCCAGATCGGAGCGGACGGCGAGCGCGACACGGCGCTGGCCTTGCGAATCCTCGTAGGCGCGCAGCTCGACGATCGATCCGGGCGGGCTGTCGCCGGCGGCGTCGAGATGCGGCAGCTTGATATGATGGGTGCGGCCGTCCACGCCGTCGACCACGGCGAAGGCCGTCCCCTTCAGCTCATCATCGAGACCGCGTTCGAGCAGACGGCCGACAACGGGCACGTCGAGGCTTTCGCCGGCCAGCACATAACTCGCCGAGCCGCGCTCGATGCCGCGTTCGGCGAGCGCGCGGTGCATGCGCTTGATGATGTCGCCGCGCTCGCCAAGTTCGCGCAGGACGCTCTCCGCCTCGGGCCTGATGAACCACTGCGAATGACCGACCTGTCCCGCGACGCCAAGAATTTCCAGCGTCCGCAGCCGGCCCACCTTCAGCGCATGGAATTCGTCTGGTTGGCGGTCGGCGTGCGGCGCAAGGTCGATGATGCCGGACTTGCCGGCATCACGGACAAGCTGGCGGTCGAGCTGCGTCCAACGTTCGGTCTCGATCTGGCTTTCGAGCGAGCGGCGGATGTCGAGGTCGGTGCGCGGCCCCAGTTCTTGGGTGATGAGATCGCGTGCCCGGTCGCGCATACCTTCCTTGATGTAGTCGCGCGAGATCACGAGATCCTGGCCGTCATCGCGCACGCCACGCACGATCAGGTGGATATGGGGATGCTCGGTGTTCCAGTGATCGACGGCCACCCAGTCGAGCCTCGTGCCGAGATCCTTTTCCATCTGGCCGACGAGATCGCGGGTGAAGGATCTGAGGTCCGCCATGTCGGGCGCGTCGTCAGGCGAGACAATGAAACGGAAATGATGCCGGTCGTCGCCGCAGCGTTCGGCGAAGGCGCGGGCATCGGCATTCTCGGTTCCCGGCCCGAACAGCCGCGCCTTTTCCCCGTCACGGGTCACGCCGTCACGGCGCAGATAGTCGAGATGGGTTCCGAGCGGCGCGGATCGTGGGGAGTGGCGGACCACGCGCACCTTGACGACAGCGCCGCGCGTGCGCGACGTGATGAGGCGGTTGGCCTGAATGCTGGCGCGTTGACCGCGCCCGAATCGTGAGCGGTTGCCGGAGGTGACGCGGCCCGATCGCGAGACGCCGCCGCCTGCCTTCTTCGCAGCGGCGAGCGCCTGTGCGACGAAAGGCCGGGCCTGCTGCGCGCGGGTTGATCGGATGCGCCCCGGACGGATGCGGAACTCGCTGTCATCGGACATGACGTGACCCCGCACCGTGCAAAACTCGAAGGCAAATCAGGAGGATGGACGCGGAGCGCACGGTGCGCGCCAGCGCTGCACGGTGCGGAACGCGCCGAAAACATGAACAAAAACAACCGACCGACCGAAGCGCACCGTGCGCCTTTTTATCCTGCCATCGTCCGGTTGCTGCGCCTGCCGCCACCCCCGGCGCTCTCCATGACACGCCAGCGCACGATGGGATGCGAAGTACCGCAGGGCCGCTCATGGCCGGTCCCCAGCGGCATTCCGGGCGACGAACAGCCCTTCTGGCTGTGCGGCGACAAGCATCTGCGGTGTCGCCGTGACGGGTGAATGGACGTCGTCCGGCGAGCGGTCCGCGGCCGCGGGATCGGCGCTGGAAGTGCCGCCATCGCGCGCGACGAAGATCGCCGCCTCGCGCCAGTCAAGCGGCCGAGTGATCGCCGAACCGCTCTTCGAAGGGCGCTCGCCGCGCAGCGCGGGCGCGAGCGAAGCGACGTAAGCGCGCGTCTCGGCGGGCAGCGGGCGACCCTTCGCACGATGCTCGTCGTAGCGTGCGGGTCCGGCATTGTAGGCCGCGAGCATGGCGGTGATGTCGCCATAGCGATCCCACATTTCGCGCAGGTACGCAGTACCCGCGAGGATGTTATCGCGCGGATCGTAGGGATTGCGGCCGAGGCCGTGGCGGATGCGAAGCTCGGCCCAGGTGTCCGGCATGACCTGCATCAGCCCCATCGCACCGGCCGAGGAGACGGCCCGCACGTCGCCCGCGCTCTCGGCGCGCATGACGGCGACGATCCATGCTGGCGGAATGCCGAAGCGGCGCGATGCCTCGGCGATATGCGCCGCATGCGGATGGGCGGCGACGGTGCTCGTAGGCGACACGCTTTGCGCCAAAACCGTCGGCGTTGCGGCCAGGGTGAAGAGCAGGCCGGAAAGGAGAAGGAGCGCTGAGCGCCGGACGGTGGAAAAACGTCCGGCGCAGGCGCGGTCTCGGGGCGCCGCCATTCAGTCCTCCTGCCGCTTCTTGGAGGGCTGGACGGTGGTGAGCACCCAGGCAGAACCGTCGTCACCGGCGCGGAAGAGATTTGCGCGAAACGTGCCGCCGAGTAGCGGGCTGTAGATCGTGATCGAGACGAACTCGCCGGCCCGTTCGCCGACATGTATCCAGCCCGCGCCGATATCGAGGCCGTCTTCGTCACCGAGCAGGACGCGGTATTTCGGGGCGTTCTCGGCTTCCGACGGCTCGGCGGGAACGAGGGTCATTTCCTCGTCGATGCCAAGCGTCCTGAACCGTCCCTCGAATCCGGATTCTGTGCGGGTGAAATGTCCAATCTGGGCCATGGTGATGGTCTCCTGTGCTGCGGTGGGATTGCGAAGGATGCGCGCTCACCGCGTCGGCGCGCGCCAGACGAAGCGGCCGTCGCCGTCCTCGTCGGTGAAAAGCGGGGTGGCCCGGCCGATCACCGCGGAGGCGGGAAACGGGCCGAAGTACCGGCCGTCGAGGCTGTCGGCGGCTTCGAGGTTCATGAGGAAAAGTTCGCCGCCGCCGATCACGCGGCAGCCCCGCCAGGCCGGCAGGTCGCGGCCACGGCTGTCGCGGTCGCGGGCCTCGCCGAGCGGAACGTCGTCGACCGTGATGGCGCGGCCATCGCGGCACACGCGCTGCCCCGGCAGGCCGACGATGTGCTTGAGGATCGGGACGTCGCGGCCGACATAGCCGCGTCCGACCATGAAGGAGGCGAACGGCTCCGGCGGCATGACGGCAACGAGAGCCGGCACTTCGATCCGCCCGGCCGGCGATACCGTGTAGAAGCCGACCGGCGCGCTCGCCGTCGCGTTCCAGATGAGTTTCATCGGCATGGCGCTGGCTGCGGCGATGCCGAGCACGGCGACGGATGTCGCCGCGAGGTAGCCGAGCCGCATCATCGCCGGATCTCCCGCCGCCGGAGCCACGCCTGATGGCGCTCGGCTGTGTATGGGCGCGGCGTCTCGCCGGCATTCATCCAATGCGCGACGTGCCGCCAGTGATCGGGATCGGCGTCCGCGGCATCGATGCCGAGGGCCTCGATGCCGTCGACGTGACGAAGCACCTCCTCGACCTTCGGCCAGCTCTCGACCTTCAGCAGGATTTCGCCGCCGGGGCGCACGAAGGGTAGTGTCTGGAACAGCTCACCACGGTCGACGGCGCGCACGATATCGAGGCGCGAGATGATCGTTCCGTAATCGTTTGCCGCCCAACGGACGAGGCAAAAGATCGTGCCGGGCGCGAAGCCGACGACCCTGTGACGGCGGTCGAGTTTCTGCTCGTAGCTTTCGCGCCCGAACCTGATCCAGTTCTCGATGCGCTTCTCGATCCATGTGAGTTCAACGAGCGTGGTGAAGGCGGCGGGACCGTCCGGCAACGGACGGCCGCCGATGCGGAGCGCCGCATTGCCGGTCATGGTGTGTCTCCTTGGGTGTCGGGGAATTCGCGCTCGAACAGCTCGCGCAGCATGTCGGCGACGGTGACGCCGCGACCGTAGGCGGCGATCTTGATCCGGCCGCGCAGCTCAGGCGTGATGTCGATGGTGAGGCGGGCCGTGAAGGTCACGGCTGCGCCATTGCGTGGCGGAGGCGTGTCGGCGGCCTTGATCCATCCATCGGGATCGGCGGGGCGCTGCGCGAAGCCGCGCCTTTCGGTGCGCGCCGTCATGACGGACCTCCGTCATGGAACGGCAGCACAGTGGCGATACGCGCGCGGGCGCGCTCGGCCATGTCCGCGTCGATCTCGCAGCCGAGGTAGCGACGGCCGGAGAGCCGGCAGGCTTCCCCGGCCGCGCCCGATCCGGCAAACCAGTCACCGACCAGACCGCCCGCCGGGCAGCTTGTGCGGATCAGGATTTCGAGGAGCGACGACGGCTTTTCGGTCGGGTGGATCGCGCGGCCGTGGCAGTTGCGCACGTAGATGACCGAGCGCATGAGGCGCGGCCCGCCGTCGTGGCTGACGTAGTGGCCGGCGTCGATCTGGCCGGTATGGGGAGGACGCTGCTTGCGCCGCACGGTGCGGACCGTCGCATCGGGCGTGGTTTGGACGTCATTGTAGATGTCGCGCCACGGCGTCTCGGCCGGGTAAAATTGAACGGCGAGTTCATGCACGCGCTTGAAGCGGTCGGCATGGAAGCCTGTGCCGTTCTGCTTCTCCCAGACGATCTCCTGGGCGATCCGGAAGCCCGCATCTGCGAACCGGATTGCCGTTACCATGAAGCTGCGCAAAGAGCCGAAGACCCACAGCGAGCCGGTCGGCTTGAGGGCGGCCCGCGCGAGCGGAAGCCAGCCCTCGACGCGGCGGTCCCAGGCGAGCGATGTGCCGCCGTAAGGCGGATCGGCGAGGATCATGTCGAATGGGCCGCGATGCGGCATCAACTCGCGGCAGTCGCCGGTGAGGACCATCATGTCGCAGTCCTCCCCGCACGGAGGCGCTCGATCTCGGTGGCCAGCGCCGCGATCTCGCGCGCGGCGGGCGAACGGCGGTCGATGTCCGAGGCGAGCCGCCCGGTCTGCGCGGCGTCGGCAAAGACGACGCGCTGGCCAATCGTTGTGGCGAGCAGCGGCGGATCGTGGTCGGCCAGGGTCTCGGCCGTCTCGCGAGCAATGACGGTGCGGGCACCGCAGCGGTTCAGCACGAAACGGGCGGCGAGCTGGGGCCGGTAGATGCGCGCCTCCGTCAGGAGCGCAAGCATCTCGGCGGAGGCCCAGCCGTCGAGCGGCGACGGCTGCACAGGGATCAGCACGAGGTCGGCGGCGAGCAGCGCGGAGCGCATGAGGCCGGCGACACGCGGCGGGCCATCGATGACAACATGATCGACGTCGCGCGCGAGTTCGGGTGCCTCGCGATGCAGCGTATCCCGTGCCAAGCCGACGACGCCGAAGGCGCGCGGCAGGCCCTCACGCGAACGTCGCTGCGACCAGTCGAGCGCCGAGCCCTGCGGGTCGGCGTCGATCAGGGTGACGCGTTTGCCGCGCATCGCCAGCTCGCCGGCGAGATGCAGCGCGAGCGTCGTCTTTCCGACGCCGCCTTTCTGGTTGAGAACCGCGACGATCATCGGCGTCCTCCCGGTGGATCGAGAGGAAGCCCAGGCATCGCCGAGTCGGTGGAAACGGAGGAGCCCGCGCGATCGTGCGTTTCTGTGCGAAGGGGCTTGGCTGGTTGGACCGGCGCGCTCTTCTTCGCCGTTACGCTGAGGCTTCTGGCGGCGTCGCGGACGAGGTTTTCCACATCGCGCGCGCGCTCTTCAAGGTTAGAGTCTATGTTAGACTCTAAGTTAAGGGCGCGATTTCGTGTGGAGTTTCCGTGTCTTACACCGTGTTTGGGTTCCTGATAGCACGAGCCTCGGGTTCCCGATAGCACGATAGTCCGGGTTCCCGATAGCACGAGGCCGTCCACAGCTTGTCCACAGGCGGGCATCGGCTCGAACGCGAGCAGCAAACGCCCGCCGATCTCGGCTTCGAGAAAGAGCCTGTAGCCTGGCAGCGGCTGGCGCCGAATGATGTCGCGCAGTTCGAAGGCGAAGCGTTTGAATGGCGACAGGCTGCCGGATTTCTGGTGAAGGTGACGGAAGTCGAAGCGCCAGCCATCGCGCTGGCGGCCGCCATGCTTGCGCACCAGGCGGTAAAGCCAGCGGTCGAGGCCGCCCGTCAGGTTGAAATAGGTCCGGTCGATGGTGAGCACGAGCGCATCGTCGAGGACGGCCTGGTAGAACCAGTCCGGCACGATCAACTCGATGCCCTCCGGGCGGCCGTTGCGGTCGGTGCGCTCCTGCCATTCGTTTATCCACGAGAAGCGATGACGGCGGCCTTCAGAAGGTTGTCGGATCGAGGTGGAAACGGTGGTCGATTGCAGGCGGTCGAGCGCAGCTTTCAGGCGCTGATAGTCGCGCGAGCTGGTGCCCCGGCCGACATAGGTGAGAATTTCATAGGGCGTGGCGGCCATCAGCCGCGAGGTGCGAAGCCCGTTGTCGCGGGCTTCGACGATCTGGCTTGCCGCCCAGATCAGGATGTCGGCATCCCATATCGTGGCCATGCCATGATCGGGAACCGCCTCGACCCGGATCGTCACGTTGCCGGCGACGAAATCGATCGGGGCGACGCGATGGGTCTTGGATAAGGAGAAGAAGGGATAGGCCATGAGATCCTGCGCGTCTCGTGGCGCGAAGTCGCCGGGAAGCGCTCGGAACAGATCGAGTTGCCCGCGCTCCGAAAGGGATCGACGCCGCACCGCCATGAAGGAAGCCGGCCGCGGTCAGCGGGCGTAGCGGGCGTAGCGGGCGTAGCGGCCGGCGTGGACCGGCTGGGCTGGCGTGTGGCGCTTCGCCGGCAGCACGGAGCCGCGCGGATCGGACGTCGACGTCACCGCGCCGCGAGCAGCCCAGGTTTCGAGATCGTCGATGGCATAGACGACGCGGCCGCCAAGCTTTCGGTAGGCCGGGCCGGTTCCGTAGGTCCGGTGTTTTTCGAGTGTGCGGGCGGAGAGGCTGAGAAACTCCGCCGCTTCCTTGGTGCGAAGGAAGCGCGGCGGGAGAACGACGGGTTCATGTGGCATGGATCGGACCTCCGTGGTGTTGGGGACGGCCGTCGCGGATCAGCGGCGGGCAAGGACCACGGTGGCGGAGGAAAGCCGGCGAGTTGCAGGGCGAAGTTGGGGGGTATCGAATTCGCCCACCACGGAGGGGCGCGACCGCGCTAGGATTGGCGGCGATGACGAAGGAGCTTTCGATAGCCGCCCGCGATCGTGGCGCGGGCATCGCGCAGGAGCGCCTTGATGGCGTGGCGTATGGAAGACGCCTGCCAGTCGTCGCGATCGAGATGATCGATGTGAAAAATGACCTCGGCGATTTCCTGCTGTGTCGCGCCGGCGCGATAGCCGTCGAAGGCGCGCAGCATCCGGCGCTGGCGGGCGCGCTGCTGACGTGTCAGGCGCGTGTCGGGAGGAATAGCGCGGCCATGCAACGCCGAGAGAAATCGATAGACGGCCTCGATTCGATCGAAGCCGTCTATGCCGAGAGGAATGACCGCAACGGCATCTGCTTTTCCGTCAATGGCTTGGTCGATGATCTGGATGCACTGACCGTTCGCAAGGGCAAAGCGAAATGCAGGGTCTTCATCACCCATCGGCAGGTCTCGCCGCCACAGTTCGGGACCATCGCTCGTGATGCTGGAGCCGAGGTCAACTGGTGCCTCGGTGAGCACGACAACGCTTGTGTCATCCTGCGGAAGCCAGAAGACCGGCGCTTCCGGCGGAGGTGTCAGGGGGTCGACCGGGAAATCGCAACCCCCACCGCTGTCGAATGCGCTCGGTCAGTGGTTCGGGAGTTCCGGGAGCCGAGGCCGGCCCCTGAAAATCCGCGTCATAAGCGTCGTTACGGCGGAGCCATTCCCAGGCCAGATCGGACGCTGTCAGCGCGTCCAGATGGTCATATTCCGAGGAACGCCAGATCGATGCGTCGGGTGTCATCGCTGATCCTCCCAAGTTTCTGTCTAAGTATTTGGGGGATTCACGATTCCCGTTTCGGTTGATCTGCGGAAGTCAGTCGCACCTCAACGGGTGATGCGTCCCGCGCATCACGATGGTGACCGGCGCTGGTCTTCACGAACCAGTTCGCGATAGCCGTGCTCCAACATCCACCGCCCGCGCGCCAGATGCGCATCGTGAATAGAGCGGCAGCGCTTGGGATCGCGATCGGGATCGAGGCCGAACAGGATATGCACCGCTTCGCGCCAGTCGGCGCCGTCACGGTTGGCGTCGACCAGCCGCATGTAGAGTTTCATATGTTTGCGATCATAAGATGTGATCGTTTCGCTGAACGGTGGTTCGTCCAGAAATGTTTGCGTCTCCTGTCCCATCGGGCCACCATATTCACGCGCGCTACGTCCGTTAACCATCTCGCTCAGGAGATAGCCCCTTTTTTTGACAAGGGTTTGGTAGCTCGGTGCCCGGCGACTACCGGGACGAATCGCTCCTGTCATGCAGAAGCAAAACTCCTTCGCCCTTGTCTGTCGAAAGGAGAACAATCCCGGCCGCTTCGAGAGCCCGGCGCACCTGATCACGCGTCGATTCGAACACTTCGAGACCGTTTTCGGATTCGAGGCGTTTCAGTGCGGTCAATGCTACTCGGGCCCTGTCAGCGAGCGTCTCCTGCGTCCAACCCAGCAACGCGCGCGCGGCCCGTGATTGTCGGGCGGTGATCATGCATGACCACCTCCCATTCGGACCTGTGCGCACTCCAGAACTACGACTAATTTAGTCGTTCTTGGCTCGTTTCACCAGCATGAAATGCCTGACCGACAGTGGAATCAGCTTTCCTATGGCGACTGATTCGGTCGTCTCGGACCATGGCCGACCTGTCGGACGGCCAGTTGCCGCGATCCGGCCCGACCATGAAAAACCCGGCGGCTTACGCCGCCGGGGTTCAGAGGTTCCCGCTCAAAACGGGATGTCATCGTCGTCGATGAACTTGCCGTCGTTGCTTTCGGTCTGCTTCGCCCGGCTCAGGAAGTCGACCGTCTCGGCGATGATCTCGCATCCGTAGCGGTCGTTGCCCTGCTGGTCCGTCCACTTCGAGTAGTGGATGCGACCGCGAACCAGAACCTTCATGCCTTTCTCGCAATATTCCTGGATTGTCCTGCCGAGGCCGTTGAAGGCGGTGATGCGGTGCCATTCCGTGTCCTGGACCCGGTAGCCCTTCTCGTCCCGGACGACCTTGCCGTCGGAATAGCGGGGGCGCGAGGTGGCCAGCGTGAAGTGGGTGATCCGGGTGCCGCCCTGGAGCGTGCGGGTTTCGGGGGCCTGACCGATGTTGCCGGCGAGAATGACGATGTTCTGCATTGTAAGTCTCCGTTGCTTCTCGGAGGGACCATTCCCTCCGACGAGACCCGGCCAAGGCCGTCGGGAGACTCCCGCAACTGCCGAACCTTTCGGCAGCTCGCCCCTAAGGCCCCAGGTGGGGCGGGCAGCCGCGCTTGCGCGGCAACACGGCTGGGAGCCGCGGGGGTTGCTGGTGGAAACCGAACGGACTTAGGGGATCAGTCAGTCGGAGGGATTGGTGCCTTTGAAAGCAGGAATACGGAGACGCGCAGCAGAACCATTGTCCTTGCCGGTAACAGCGACCAGGCAGGCTCACGGACCTGCATGCTTCGGAGCGATACCCAACCTTCTCCCCTTCCGGCCACCCTGCGTCTTCGCCGCTCGGACGGACACATGGGCGGAAGAAGAATGAGGCGGCTGTCGGGCTCTAAGGACACGGAACAGCACCGCATCACCGTCTTCGACGGCGGAAAGGCCCGATTCAGCCAAATTGCGAGAAAGGCATGAAGGTTCTGGTTCGCCCTCACGTCCCCCACCACGAAATGGATGGTCTGGCGGGCATCGATTGCCCACGGCATGCCGATCTCAAGCCGTGACCGGCTTTCCAAGCCGAGCGAAGCAGACCGAAAGCAAGGACGACAAAGGCGGCGTTGACGCGACAACCTCGACTGCGTGTGAACCGCGAAACCCTGCGGTGCAAGCCGCAGGGTTTTTTCATGGTCGCGCCGGATCGCGGCCGACCGATCAGCGCGAGAACAACGACACGCCGAGGGCGTTCAGATTGACCATGGCCGCGATGCCGATGAACAGACCGGCGCTGCCGGAAAGCAAATTGAGCATCAGGCCGGGATCGATGGCGTTCTTCGCGATGCCGTGGATGAGTGCATATCCGGCGATGACGGCGGGTACGGCAAAGACGGCGAGAGCGATCAGCCGCAGAGCCGGATTCCTGGCGAAGCCAAGAACTGCGATGACGAGGCCGATCGAAAACAACGCCGCGCCGGCGGCGGCCAGTCCGGACAGGAAAATGCCGGCTCCAGCACCCCATGCGTATTGGGCGGCCGACAAACCAACCATGAAAGGCAAAGCGTAGATCGCAAGATTGTAGGCAAAGATGCAGAACGCGATCGTCAAGGAGATGGCGAGTAGGATGAGCGACATGGAAGCCTCCACATGATCGGTTGAGGATCACGACAGGCTGCCTGTAGATACGCTCCGCCTGCGACTATGCTACTGTTCCGGTTCTGCAAAGATGTTTCATAAGAGCCATCAACCTCTCCGCTAGTCAAGTATTGGCGGCGGGAACAGCCGCTAGGCGGCGGCGCTTACGCGCCGCCGTCGAACTTCATGACGGGGATGCCGAGCTTGCGGGCCTTGTCCGCAAGGTTCTCCTGAATGCCGGTGCCGGGGAAGACGAGGACACCGACCGGCAGGACGTCGAGTATTGCGTCGTTGCGCTTGAAGGGCGCGGCCTTCCCGTGCTTCGTCCAGTCGGGCCGGAAGGCGACCTGTGACACCTTGCGGTGGTCGGCCCAGCGGGAGGCGATCAGTTCAGCGCCCTTCGGCGTGCCGCCGTGCATTAGCACCATGTCGGGGTGCTTCGCATGGACCTGATCGAGCTTCGCCCAGATCAGGCGGTGGTCGTTGAAGTCGGCGCCTCCGGTCAAGGCAACCTTGGGGCCGGCGGGCAGCATTACCTCGGTCTCGGCCCGGTGTTTCGCGGCAAGGAAGTCCCGGCTGTCGATCATCGCGGCGGTCAGGTTGCGATGGTTGACCATCGAGCCGGTACGGGGCCGCCAGGCGCTGCCGGTGTGGTGCTCGAAGGCTTCCGAGGCGACGTCGCGGAAGAGTTCCATGCTGTTGCGCCGCTCGATCAGGGTCTGCCCTTCTGCCGTCAAGCGCTCAAGCTCTACCGACTTCACCTCGCTGCCGTCCTGTTCACGCTGGAGGCGGCGCTGCGCCTGCTCGTTGTCGTCGAGATCGCGTTCGACCCGGCTCGCGGCGCGGTGGAAGAGATTGACGGTCCCCCAGAGCAACTCGTCGAGGTCGGGTTCGAGGCGGGTGTCGCCGAGCGTCGCGACGAGGGCGTCGAAGATATCTGCGACGGCTGCGGCGACTGCGTTGCCCTCCGGGAGCGGCCTGGGATCGGGTTCGTCCTGATACGGCCGCCAGCCGTAGAGCTGGAGTTCGGTGAGGAGATGATCGGTGGGGGACGAGGTGTGGTCCGGCTCGAAGCTCAAGTTTTCGTTTTCGTTCGTCATCGGAGGCGTCCTTTGTCTGGAGACCGCGCCCATCGCGGCCTTCGCAGGCGTCGAAAGCCCACGGGCGGACTGGACTGGCACCCTCGCGCCCTCGCGAGGGCTCCGATGGCCGGGTTCGGGCTATTTTGTTTCGCGATGCAAAGGCGGGCTTGCCCGCCGGCGGAAAATAGCCCGAACGCGGCCATTACCTGTCCGGGCCGTTTGTGGGCCGATCGCCCTCTCAGAAGGCCGTGGGCGCCGCTCTCTCCGACTTCAAAGGATGCCTCAGATGATGAATGGAGACGGCAGGTGGAGATACCCCGACCGCGCCTTGTCCCCCACCGATCACCTTCTCACCCTTCCACGAAACGGTGGACGTCATCGGGATGGAGTTGCTCCATCAAGGTCGCCCGCAGGGCGTCGATGCCGCGCCAGCGCAGATCTTCGTTGAAGTCCTTGGCGATCGGCGACACAGAAATCGCCTCGATCCCGACGCTCCTTGCTCTGGCGACCAGGCTGTCTCTTGCGCCGTCGCCGGCCGGATCGCGATCCCGGAGGACATAGAGCCTGCGCAGCGTCGCCGGGAACAGGACGGCAGCGAGGTGCGCCGCGGAGAGCGCCGCCATCATCGGCATGTGGGGCAGAACCTGACGGGGCGACAGCACGGTCTCGATACCTTCGCCGGCCGCGAGCACCTCATTGGCAACACCGAATCGGACGCCATGCCCGAGAAGGTCGCCCATTGCCCGCCGCGGTGACTCGACGGGCGCCTTGCCCGAACCATCCGGGGCGATCCAGGTGCGGTGCGCGCCGGTCTGGTTGCCGTGAAGATCGGTGACGGCAGCAACGATCGCCGGCCAGATCTCGGTGGGCGTATGCTCATCGGGCTTGTAGTAGCACCGCGGATGGTAGCGTAGCGCGGTGGTTCCCGCGAGGGAGGTGATCGCCCGACCGTTGAGGTAGATTTCCGCGAGCGTGCCGCCGATCGGCTGCGACATGGCAAAGAGCCGCCGCGACGCTTCGGGCGAACCGACAGCGATGTTCGACATCCTGCCGGTCGGTGTCCTCGACCTCGAAGGTTCGGGATGCGGGAGAGCGAGGAAACGGCGCGCTTCCTCGGCGACGTCCTTGAAGTCGATGAGGCCGTGCGTTTCGCGGATGACGTCGAGCAGATCGCCATGTTCCCCCGTCGATGCGTCGGTCCATTTCCCGGCAGCGCCCTTGCCGGATTCCGACCCGATCAAGCGCACGAACATCGAGCGGCCGGGGTGGTTCTGAACGTCGCCGACGACCCAGTATCGTCCGGCACGGTGGCCGGACGACAGGTAGTGGCGGCAAACCGCCTCGGCATTGCGGCCGAGACGGGATGCCAGTTCGGAAGCGTCGTGACGGGCCATCACGCTGCCTCTTTCTCGCCGATGCGCTCCACCGGCCAGCGGTCGAGCACCTTGGCAAGAACCGCGGGACCACTGGCATCGACGGGCACGAACATGCGCAGCTTCCACGAGATGATCTCGTGGAACAGGCCGTGGGCCGTGAGGCGCTCGCGCATCGTGTCATCGAAGCCCGACAGCTCGATGCGGTTCGCGCCCATGACGCGAACACGGCGAAGCTGAAGTCCTTCAGCGAGGTCGAGGATGGTGCGACCGTCCATTAGGGCGGTGAAGGCATCGTCCGGCGTAATCGCGGCTGAGCCGGTCGTGGTCGCATTGGCGGCCCAGGCCGGCGAGACCTTGCGGCCGATGATGCGCTCGCCTTCATCGGTCTGGAGACGATAGACGCGCGTCGAGTCGTTCAGCAGCCGCTTCCAGATGGGCAGAAGCAAGCCCGTAACCATGTGGAGCGTCGCGTCCGTGAACTCTGGCACATCGGCGATCTCGGCGTTCCAGGCAGACGCGAAAGCCTCCTGATCAGCTTCGACCCAATGGGTCTCGCCCATGGAGCGTATCGGAATGTTGTGCGCCTCGGTCGGCCGGATCAGCCGGACGCGGCGCTCGACCTCGCCGTCGTCGAGCATAATGCTGCTGGCCGGGATCTGAACGGCAGCACGCCTCGAGCGCTCGTTGACGAGCAGCCTGGCGCGCGGATCGCCGAGTTCGGCGAGAGCAGCGTCGAGCGTCACCGGACGATTGCGCCTGCGCTCGTTGATCGTGAGCAGGCTGGTTTCTGCGCCAGTACGCGGATGCGTGTAGATCGTCTGGCGCTCGATGACGACGAAGCTTTCGGCGCGCAGCGTCTCCAGCCCGGCGTCATAAGTTCCCGACGCAATCGCACCCTCGATGCGCGCAGTCAGGAGTTGCTCGAAAGCCGTGAAGAGGATGCCCTGAAGCTCGATGGTGAGCGCGAGCAGCCTGTTGAGGAACGTCGTGATCGGCGGCAACTCGTCCTTGATGCCGGTCGAGTCCATCAGCTTCAGGCCGGTGGCTTCCTCGAAGCGCTCGAGCGAGCAGCCTTCGACCTTACCACGCACCAGCAGCATATAGAGCTGACGAAGTGCGTCGCGGGCGTAATGGCTCTCCAGATTGTCCTCGGGGCGGAACAGCCCCTGACCGCCGGTCTGGCGCTGGCCGCGCGTTATCGCGCCCAGCGTGTCGAGACGGCGGGCGATGGTGCTGAGAAAGCGCTTCTCCGCCTTCACATTGGTCGAGATCGGCCGGAAGAGCGGCGGCTGCGCCTGGTTGGTGCGGTGCGTCCGGCCGAGCCCCTGAATGGCGGTGTCGGCTTTCCAACCCGCCTCAAGCAGGTAGTGGACGCGGAGCCGGGTGTTCTTCGCCGACTTCTCGGCATGATAGCTGCGGCCGGTGCCGCCGGCGTCCGAGAAGACGAGGACGCGCTTGTGGTCGTCCATGAAGGCTTGCGTCTCGGACAGATTGGCCGCGCCGGCGCGCGTCTCAACCACAAGCCGGTCGATGGTGACGCTGCCGCTGCGCTTGCGGACGATGCGGCGCGACCGGCCCGTCACCTCGGCAACCATGTCCGTTCCGAAATGCTGGATGAGCTGGTCCAGCGCGCCCGGAACCGGCGGCAGGCTGGCGAGCTTCGCGATGAGCGCATCACGCCGCGCGACCGCCTCACGGCTTTCGACGGGCTGGCCGTCACGATAGACCGGCCGCGACGACAGATTGCCCTCGCTGTCGGTGTATGGCTCGTAAAGTTGGACCGGGAAGGAATGGGCGAGGTAGTCGAGGACGTATTCGCGCGGGGTGATGTCCACGCGCACGTCGTTCCATTCCTCGGTCGGCAGTTCGGCCAGCCGCCGCTCCATAAGCGCCTCGCCGGTCGACACGATCTGGATGACGGCCGAATGACCCGCCTCCAGATCCGCGGCGATCGAGCGAAGCAGGGTCGGCGTCTTCATGCTGGTCAACAGATGGCCGAAGAAGCGCTGCTTGGCGCTTTCGAAGGCCGAACGGGCCGCAGACTTCGCCTGCTTGTTGAGCGTGCCCGAACCACCTTCACCGCCTCCGGTAATGTTGGCGGCCTGCATGGCCGCATCCAGATTGTTATGGATGATGGCGAATGCGCCCGCATAGGCATCGTAGATGCGGACCTGCTGAGGCGTCAGTTCGTGCTCGACCAGCTCGTATTCAACGCCGGCAAACGAGAGCGAGCGGGCGGTGTAGAGGCCGAGTGCGCGCAGATCGCGGGCGAGCACCTCCATGGCCGCCACGCCGCCGGCCTCGATCGCCTCGACGAACTCGGCGCGCGTGGCGAACGGGAAATCCTCGCCGCCCCACAGGCCGAGCCGCTGCGCATAGGCGAGATTGTGGACGGTGGTCGCGCCGGTGGCCGAGACATAGACGACGCGGGCATTGGGAAGCGCGTGCTGGAGGCGCAGGCCGGCGCGGCCCTGCTGCGAGGCGGCGACGTCACCTCGTTCTCCCTTGCCGCCAGCGGCGTTCTGCATCTGGTGCGCCTCGTCGAAAATTACCACTCCATCGAAGTCGGAGCCCAACCATTCGACGATTTGCTTGACCCGCGAAACCCTCTCTCCGCGGTCGTCGGAGCGCAGCGTGGCGTAGGTTAAAAATAGGACGCCCTCGCTCAGCGTGATCGGCTTACCCTGCGCGAACCGCGACAGCGGTGTGACCAGCAGACGCTCCATGCCGAGCGCACCCCAGTCGCGTTGCGCATCTTCGATCAGCTTGTCCGACTTGGATATCCAGACGGCCTTGCGCCGGCCCTGAAGCCAATTGTCGAGGATGATTGCAGCGGACTCCCGGCCTTTGCCGACACCAGTGCCGTCGCCGATCATGAAGCCCTGGCGCAGCCGGATAGCGTCCTTGGCGTCCTCAGATGCAGCGGTCAGCTTGTCGAGGGTGTCGTCCACCGTCCACGCACCGGCGAGGAAATCCGAATGCGCCTCGCCGGCATAGATCACCGTTTCGAGTTGCGCGTCGGACAGGAGATCGACGACATTCGCCGGCAGCGTCGGGCGATAGCTCGGCTTCGGCGGTGCGACGCTCGCCATGGCCGCCGATTGCACGAGTTGGGTCGGATGCGCTTGCGCCCCCGAAATCCGGATGGTCTGGAGCCCGTATTCCTCATAGATCGCATCGGAAAGGCGACCGGCATCCGCGGGCCTCCAATCAACGGTTTCGTAATCGAGCGGAGCGCCCTCCGGCTCGGCATGCGCCGCGACGGGCGCAGCCTTGGCCACCCGGTTTACGTAGGCGCGGACGGTTCGAGGCGCGACCACAGGGACGGAGACGGACGGATCGACCGGCAGGCGTGCCGGGAGGTGCTCGGCCAGCCATCCAAGCAGAGTGCCCACATCCGGCGCGACGCCGGGCGCAGTGGGGAACACGGACGGGTCGTCGGCCGGCAGCTTGTCGATGATGGTCAGCCGGGTCGGATAGGTCGTGCCATGCTTCGCATAGACCGAGCCGTCGACCGCTGCGGAAAAGACGACGCGGCCGCGTTCCTGTAGCCGTGCATAGGACGCGGACCAAGCCGGAGCGTCGGGGGCGAAATTCGCGCCGGTGATGGTGACGAGACGGCCGCCGGGAGCAAGACGCGCCAGCGCCGAGGCGACATGGCGGAAGGCGGCGCCGGCCATCCGGCCCTCGACATTGGCCATGACGGAGAATGGCGGGTTCATCAGCACGACGGACGGCAGAATGCCGGTGTCGAGATGGTCGTCGATCTGCGCCGCATCGAAGCGGGAGACGGACAGGGCCGGAAAGAGAAGAGAAAGGAGACCGGCGCGGGTCTCGGCAAGCTCGTTGAGCACGAGCGAGCCGCCGGCGATCTCCGCCAGAATGGCGAGAAGCCCGGTGCCGGCCGACGGTTCCAGCACGCGGTCGGCCGGTGTGATCGCCGCTGCCGTCACGGCCGCGAGGCCGAGCGGGATCGGTGTCGAGAATTGCTGGTAAGACTGTGCTTCCTCCGAGCGGCGCGTATGCGTCGGCAGGAGGCTGGCGATCTTGGCGAGCTGCGGCAAAACCGTCACCGGAGAAGCGGATTTACGGAAAAGCGCCTTGCCGTATTTACGCAGGAAGAGAACGGTCGCCGCTTCGCAGGCGTCATAGGCCGTTTTCCAGTTCCAGACGCCGGTCGCGTCGGAGGCACCGAAGGCAGCCTCCATCGCGCCGCGCAGCATGGCGGCATCGACGCGCTGGCCGCGCTCGAGATGAGGCAAGAGGAGCTGCGCCGTGGCGAATACGGCGGCAGGAATGTCGGTGTCGGGGACAAGCGAAAGCGGCGCGGCGGCGGATGCCGCCGCAGGCGTGGAAATCATGTTCATGGGAGAAACCTCGGAGGAGCGGGACAGAACCAAACCCGCGCAGCGCTCTCTCGACCGCACAGGCTCGAACCCGTCCCGGCCTTCCTCTCCCTCTAAAAGTACGTTCCGTAGCAAAAAAAAGCGCCACTGCCTTCAGGCGGGGCGCTTGTGTGAATCAGCCGAACCTGCGGCCTGTTTCGGTAAAGGTGTATTCATTGGCGATGATCGTCTCATCGATCGCCAAGTCCGAGGAAAGGTATTCGTATTCGCGCTCCAACTGGCGATAGAGCCAGCGAGCGAGATCGCGCAACGCCTCGATGACGATCTCCTCGGCGTCGGCGGTCATGTCCTGATAGGTGGGGCTGTCACGCTCGACCGAAATCGACATGCAATATTCGTGATAGTAATGCCCACGATGGCTGGCCTCGGCGCGAAGCTGATAGAAGTTGCGGCGCTGGATCGCCAGCAACGCATCGGCGATCTCATGCAGCTTGATGTCCCGCGGCGCATAGGATCGGATCTCGGCCGAGGCATTCCTCCGGTAGGAATAATAGCATTCGAACGATGCGCCATCGCCCTGGGACCAGAATCCTGTAAAGGCGATGCGAGGCTCCTGACGTGTACCGCCGCCCATGAGGCGGACGGTGCGGGTCTTGAAGCGGATTCCGAGGATTTCCACGATCCGCTGGAAATCCTCATAGACGAAATCGTACCAGTCGTAGTCGAAGCCGCCTTCGCGATACCAGGCACGGGCCTTGCCCTTCGCGGCATCGGAAAGCCCGTTGGACCGGTAAACCGTGGTTTCGATGATCTCAGGCATCGGGATCACCTCCATCCAGCACTTCGGCAAGCCAGCCGTCGGTATAGGTCCAGGCGACGGTTTCCCCGGTGGCGAGATCAAGCACATGAGCGCCGCCGCCGAAGCCGTCGACGCGCGGCTTCGAGCAGGCGCTGGCATACTGAAACCCCCAGCGGCCGGTCAGTCCGAATTCGGCGGCGCAACGCTTCACAAACTGAATCAGGCGCTCCGGATCGCCGGTGACATCATCGCGCATCCAGAGTTTGGTGCCGCCATGCTCGGGCTGGATCGACAGGAGGAAACCGTCGGACGGCGGCTCTTCCGAAGCGCCTTCTTCGGAAAGCTGATTGTAGAGATCGAGGGCGCGAGCGGCGTTGTCGGGCGTCCCCACATCGAGCAGGCAGGAAAAATGTGTGAAGTATTCAGCCATGTCAGTCTCCTGAAACGACAAAGCCCGGCGCGAGACCGGGCTGATTGAAGGACTTGGGTGATCGGGTCAGGCCGCTGGCGCGTGTTGGCCGTCAGGATCGCGAGCGCCGGCAATGATCGCCTCTCCGCGTGCGACAGCCCAGGCAGCGCGGCCGACCCATTCGTCCAAAGGCGGCCGCGCGCTCTGAACATCCGCGAGCAGCAGCTTCAGAAGGCCAAGCAGGATTTCGAAGTGCTGCGCCTTGCGCTGGATCGTTTCACCGAACTGCGAGGGAATCGGAATAGGCGGCCCGGCACTGGCCGTATCGGGGGCTTTCCAAATGCCGGCAATGAAGGTCTCGCCAGCACTCTCGTAGCTCAGCTTTTCGCCATCCCAGTCGTTGTCATCGATGGCAAGGCGGCAAGCTTCCGCGATGGTATCGGCGGAATAGGTGCGAAGCCGGTAGGCCGGCACATGGTATCGGCTCTCGATGGTGTAGTCGGGCATGTAAGCCTCCTGAAACGGCAAGGCTCGGCGCGAGGCCGGGCTGACTGAAGAAAGGGAATGGGATCAGGCCGCCTGCGGCAGCCGGAGCAGCTCTGCGGCGGTCTCGCGCCAAAGCGGATCGACCAGCCGCGCTTCCAGCAACGCCGCCCCGAATCGCAAGACGCGGGCCGCCGTATGATCGCGTCGGCCGGAGGCAGCGAAGGCCATGCCGCGCTTTCGGCTGGCTTCGATGACGATGCGGCGGGCCTCGCTGTCGTTGGCCACCGGCTGCTGCCAGAGGATGATCCCGGCACGGATTTCACCGGCGAGAACCAGGCCGAGCGCGCTGTCCTGAATGACGATCAGACGTGGCTCGAAGCGCAACCCGGTGTCCTCGCAGGGGCCAACGTCGCCGCGCGAGACGCGGAGCGCGGCAAGAGCGATGGCGGCTTCCGGCGATTCAGCCTCGCCAAGCGAGACGCTGCGGTCGCGGTAATCGGCATCGGTGGCCCCGGCATAGCTGACTGTGCCGAGGCAGGAGATACGCAGCGGCAACTTCTGCGTCCGCTGAAATTCGGGCAGCACCCGATCGGCGAGAATCCGCCCGATCGGGGCGCAGTTGGATTGGCTGGCATGGGTCATCGGGATCGCTCCGCGACGGGCGCGAGAGCCTTTCTCTCAGCATCTAACCCGTCACGGCCAAAGGCCCGACCTCTCCCTCTCTTGCCGAAGGCGTCCGCCTCGGCGCTGTTTCCGGCGATGGGCCGACCATCGCAAGGCGGAAGGCCCGGACGCCTCCTGAGCGTTCCGGGCCGTCGGGAATGAGGCGCTCGCGCGCCTCAGCTCCATGGGTCGAGTTCCAGTTTCACCATCTCGTCGTCGCCGTCGAATTCGTCGGCGGGCATGGCGCCGTGGGTTCCGTCTCCGGCCTGAAACACGATGATCGAGACCATCAGCGTGGTGGCGAGGCTGGCGGCGAAGGCGGTGGCATCTGCGTAGGACATGGATTCCGGCTCCTGTCTCTGGAGGCGGGGGACCATCCCCCGCGCGACAGGCGCCCGAAGCGTCTGAACGGATCTGCAATCACCCTCGCGCGTTCGGGCATGTCCCGAATCCGCGAGGGCGGCACGCTCGCGTAAGCCGACCCCTGGTGGGTTGATTGACAAGGAGACGGCTCAGACCAAGGTCAGCGAATGGAAGCGGGGATGGTGTTCTGCCTCTGACAGGATGCCGAAATCCCATCGCAGGTGCCGTGCCGGCCAGCCACTCCTTCATGCCGGTCTCAACCGGATCGATATTTTTGGCCGGGGACGGAAACCAGCCCCACACGATATCGCAAGAATGGCGGATGCTGGCGAAACCGAAACTCGACCGGGATGACGGTCAGCTCCAATTCCCCTCGGCGATCTCGCGGACTATCAGGACGCGGGCCTTTAGAAGCAGGTCGTCGCCACAGGTATCGATATGGCCATAGAACCGGGCGCGCGCACCGCACCGGCTCCAGTCTGCATAGTAGCAATATTCGCGGGCATCGAGACGGAAGGCCCGCAAGTCCTCGGCCCAATGCGGCTTGGGTTCGACGACGACGCTGATCCCGTCGCGCGTCTCCTCCCAGGGCAGCGACCGCTCGGCCGGAGAATTTTCGCGGTCGACCCGAAAGATGAAGTCGATGTGATCAGCCATAACGGCCTCCATAAAAAATGCCCGGCGCGATGGCCGGGCGAATTGAAGAACGATATGGGGCGGCCTGCGCCGCCCCATATGAGGTCATTCCGCAGCGACGAGATGCTGCCGGTCTTCTTCGTCTTCAGCCGCGGCTTCCTCGTCGTCGCTGTCACCGGCGAGGAAGTCGGGCAATGCTTCGACCTCGCCATCGGTGTCGGTAGCGTCACCGTCGAGATCGACGAGGCGCAGCGGTTCGGGCAGCCAGCCGGTGTCGGCCAGGAGACGTTCGGCTTCCTTGGCCATGTCGCCCTTTTTCAGATGGTCGATGAGCTGGGCCGCCCGTTCGCCAGCGCCCTCGCGTACCGCAGCGAGGATCTGGGTCTTGGTCACACGACCCAGATAGTTCTCGATCGTGGGCCGCCATCCCGCATCGAGAACCATGTCCAGGCCGGTGGCGCGTGCGATCCGGTCGGCCCCGGCGAGGCGACGATCAAGACCATGTTGCGAGATGCCGGAGGCGCTATGGATATTCGGCCGCTCGTAGAGCGCGTTGATGCCATAGCTGACGCAATGGGCGAGAAGCGCCATGCGGCTCGCCTCGTCAAGCGCAGCGATCCAGTCCCAGAGCGCCGCTTCGTCGGACGGGAGGTCCGACTTCCAGGCATTGTTGCGTTCACGGATCGCCTTGGCGGAAGGGCTGTCGCCGAGATCGGTGCCCTGCGTCCAGGAGAGCTTCTGGCGGACGAAGACCTCCAGGCATCCGGTCGGCGCGGAGTAATGATAGCGCTCCGTCACCAAGCGATGCAGAAGCGCCGTCATCGCGACATGGGGACTAGCAGCAAGCGCTTCCTGAAGCGCGAGGGTGCGGTGGGCGGTCAGTTCGACGACGAGCCGTTCCGGCAGCGGCTTGACGGCATCATCGTCATCGTCGTCTTCAGTTTCGACGGGTTGGCCGCCGATGGTGATGACGGCGCGCTGCACGTCACCGTCATTTCCGGCGGCGGCGACGGCGTTTTCGTTCTCGCCGTCCTCGGTATCGGCCACCGGCTCGTCCTCGGGCCGGACATAGCCGCGCTCGATGACAGGTTCGCCGTCACGGTCGATGCTGATGAAGACGCCCGCGCGGGCGATCTCGGCAGGATCATAGATGACGGGGCGCTGTTCGAAGTCCTCCAGAGCGGCCTCGATCTCGCCGAGACGCCGATCAATCTCCTCGGGCAGTTCGTCGTGCTCGGAATATTCCGATTCGAGATCGTCGTACTCGTTGCGAAGTACATCGCGCGCGGCGCGCTCCTCATCGGTGAGATCGGCGAAGCTGCCGGTGATTTCACGAAGGCCGTTGTCGTATCCGTAGGGATGGCTGGTTTCGACAGCGATCCATTTCCAGCCTTCGGCCGCTACGTCATCGGCGATCGCCTTCAGCTTTTCCGAGACCAGACGGTCAAGAAGCCCCACATCCTCAAGCCAGCCGCCGTCATTCTCGGAGAAGAGATCGCGCAGCATCGTGCCGCCTGCCTGCTCATAGGCTTCCACGCCGACGAAGCGCACGCGCTTGTCGTCGGTTGGAACGGTGGTCTCGGTGAGGAGCTGGCGGATCTGCCAGGGCTGGACATTGTAGGAGCGCTGCACGGCCTCCCAGACCTGTTCCTGGCGGGCATGGTCGGGATTGACGGTGAACGCTTCCAGCATCGCCAGCGGCATGCCGTTGCGCGCATAGACTTCCAGAAGTGCCGGCGAGACCGAAGCCAGGCGCATACGCTGCGTGATGTAGCGCGGCGTGGTGCGATAGGCGTCGGCGATCTCCTCCTTCGTCATGCCCTCGTCGAACATGCGCTTGAACGCGCGGAACTGGTCGAGCGGATGCAGGCCGAGCCGCAGCATGTTCTCCGCGAGCGAGTCGTCGACGGCCGAGGTCTTGGCGTCGGCCTTCTTGACGAGGCAGGGAACGAGGCCATCGGCAGGGAAACGCCCGGCTTCGACCAGACGGGCGATCGCCCGGAAGCGGCGACCGCCGGCCGGGGTTTCGAAATCTCCGGTCTCGTTGCCGTCGGCATCGAGGATGGCGCGGACATTGATGCCCTGCACGATGTCTTCTCGCCGGTCGATGTCATGGGTGAGATCGTCGAGACCAGCCTCGACGTCGGTTTCGCGGACGTTGCTGTCCGAGAGGCGGATGCGATTGAAGGGAATGTCACGCGAGCGCGAGAAGACGATCATCGCAACGGTGGGCTTCTTCGACTTCCTGGCAGCTTTGGCCATGGTGGTTTCTCCGTGACGGGCGGCCGAGACCCTCTCTCGACCTTCCAACCCGTCACGAAATCACCAGCCCCTCTCTCACTCTCGACCGGGCCAAGGGCGCGACACTACCAGTCGAAGCGCTGCGGTCGCTCCGCGTTCACCCGGTATTTCCGGCGCAGCGCCATGATCGCCGCCTCCTGCCGGTCGATCTTGCGTCGAAGCCGGTCGAGATCCGGCCCCGCATCCAACAGGAGGCGATCGAGCACGCGCTGATATTCCGCCTCGTCCGCTCCGGTCCACCGGCTCATGCGCCGATGGTAGTGCCGGGATTTCGGACGAAGACGGATCGTCTCGCCCTCGGCGCGATTGCTGAGTGCGCGTTCGGCAAGGGCGAGATTGCGCCGCGTATCCGCAAGCGCGTCCTCCATGCGCGCCAACATCGAGCGCAGACGATCAGGAGGCATCATCACGCTGCCTTCCGTCGTCAGACGGGCCGGGATCGAGCATGTCCAGAAGGAAGCGCGGCGGGATGTTCTCCTCCGACCCCTGCCAGGCGATGCGGCCGTTCCTCCAGATCGTGACGAATCCGCCCCCGGTCGAGCGGACGGGGGGCGGCTTCGCCTCGAAGTTGAGGCATCCGAACTCGGCCGAGGTGGCCGAGAATACGGTGCTTTTGCGACCGGGAAGAAGCACGCGATCGCAGGTGCCGGACGGGCGCTTCACGCGGCGCCGAGAAAGGCCGAGACGGAACCATTCATAGGCGCGCTGTTCGTTTTCCGGCGGCGCGTCCCAGTGGATGCAGTGCTTGCACTGGCCGGAGCGCCGGTCGACGGGTTCGTCGAGCGGCGGCCCGCCATTGTGCCCGCGTTTCGTCGGCCCGGTCATGGCTGGCCTCGCATGACGATACGCTGGACCACGACGGGCCGCGTCTCGGTCGCTTGCGCCAGGCGCTCGATCAGCGCCAGCTCGGCATCCGAGCACGCGCCGCGCACCTCGATTTCGAGCCGCTGGGCGGCGCCGGGGTGATGGCTCGCGGCGATGTGGACATTTTCGCCCGCTTCTACGGAGCGCAGCCGCGACCGGAGAAACAGGATGCCGGAGCCGAGATTGCCGCAGTAAAGCGACTCGTCCACGTCCGGCGCGCTCGGCCCGATACCGGCCTTGCGGCCTCCGATTCGGCGGAAGGCTTCGCCGAAGGTCGACGGATCGCGGGTAATCCGCGCGGTCCGCTCGGGATGGAATTGCCAAGGCGGGCGCCACGGATCGAGCTTGCCAACCGCGATCTGGTGCAGGAAATCGGCGAAGCTCGCCGGATCGGCCGGATAAGGGCAAGTCCGCCAGATCTCGCGGACACGGGCGCGCAGCCTGTCGGGCAGCGCGAAGAGCCGGACGCGGCCCCTCCGCCACCACATGGCTCGCTGGTCGCGACGTTCACGTTCGGCCTCGTCCCACCAAGCCGAACGGCGGGCCATTTCCTCGTCGACGCCGTGCTGACCGGCGGCGATCTCTCCGGCGAAGAGCGGCAGCGCCTCGCGTTCGAGGCGCTGCTTGCGGAGAAACGCCGCGCGCTTGCGCGACGTGTCACCATAGGGTTCGGGTCTATGCCAGCGGCGGAAGCGCATCAGACGCCCTCCCGCCGCGCATGCGCCGCGGCATAGATGATCCGTTCGGCGCGGCGGATGCTGCCGGCTTCTCGTGCAGCCTCAGCCCAGACCGAAATCGGAAAGTCGCCGGAAAAGAGAATGTCGCGCTCGATGCCGAGTCCGAACGGCAGGCGTACCGACGCCATCTCCTCCAGCGAGAAGTAGCCAAGTTCCGGCTCGCCGAGATCGGCCAGGCCGAAGAGGATGTCGCCCCCGGCATCGAGTTCGGTCGCCAGCCAGACGCCTGCGCCGAGAGGGTTGAAGAATTTGACGACCGGCACATGATCAGTGTCGCGCCGGCGGCCATTGGCGAGAAGCTGCGCGCGCAGCTCGTCGGTCACGAGGATCATGCTGCCCTCCTGTCGATGGCGCTTTCGGGCGCGGCTGGCCGCTGCCCGTCTTCCGGGAGGAAGGACAGCAGCCAGTCGGCCGCCTTGCTCGCCTGCGAGGCCGCGCGCACGATGGCGCGGGAATCCTCGCGCATGACCTCCAGCCAACTGCCGATGTAATCGGCGTGACGCACCGTCGGCACGATGCCGAGCGCGGCGCAGCTAAAAGCCGAAGTCTGCTCAGCGATCAGCTCTTCGAAGGCATATTTCTTCGAGCCGAAGGAACCGGTCAGGTCACGGCTCAACCGGCTGTGATGGCCGCTGGCGTGACCGAGCTCATGCAGCGCCGTCCGGTGCCAGTTGATCGGCTCGAAATACGCTTGGGGCGGCGGGACCATCACATAGTCCTGGGACGGGACGTAGAAGGCCCGGTTGCTACCGATGCGGAAATCGACGCCGGTCGCCTTGATGAGTGCCTCGACCCTCGGCTCGATCAGGCCGGGCGGTGGCGGTGGCACGACGGTGGCGATGTCGTCGGGCAGCCCATCGCATTGCGCCACGTTGAAGACGGTGAAGCGCTTCAGGAATGGGATGGCGTGCGCTTCCTCGCCAGTCTCGCGGGCGCGGCGCTTCTCGTCCTCCGGCGTGAAGCGATCAGCATAGACGACGGTGGTGCCGCGCTCACCCTTGCGGACATGGCCGCCAAGTGAAAGCGCCTGCCGGAATGTGAGCCAGCCCTGGCAGGGAAAGCCGTGCTCGATGACGGCGCCCCATAGAATGAGCACGTTGATACCGCTGTAGCTGCGGGAGGTAGCGGCGTTCCTCGGCAAGCCAAGCGGCGCCTTCGCGGCCGACGTGCCCCAGGGCTGCACCCACGGCACGCGACCGGCCTCCAGCTCGGCGATGATTCTTGTGGTGATTTCGTCATAGAGATTCGTCCGGTCCGAGCCGGCGCGAACGCTTCGATCATATCTGGACATCGCGGTTCTCCGCGACGGGCGCCGGAAGACTCTCCTCCGGCCCTCAACCCGTCACGGCAAACCCCGTCCGCACTCTCACTCTAAAGGGGGCGTTGCGGGGTCTCCCCGCAGAAGGGGGTGTGCCGGCGACCCCGGCGCCGGCCAGGGGGAAGGCTTTCCCCATTGGCGCAGGCACCACTCCATATGTTATGCGGCGAGATGCTGGTTGAAGAAGCTGGTCAGCTTGTCGAATGGGATCACGTCCACCTTGTCATAGAGATCGACGTGGTTGGCGCCGGGGACGATCACCAGTTCCTTCGGCTCGGCCGCGGCTGCGAACGCCGTTTCGCTGAAATAGCGCGAGTGAGCCTTTTCCCCGTGAATGAGCAGGACCGGGCGCGGCGAGATCTCCTTGATGTAAGTGAGCAGCGGCATGTTCATGAGCGACATCGGTGTCGTGACCGTCCAGGCATTGCCCGAATTGACCGCACGCTTATGGTATCCGCGCGGCGTCATGTAGTAATCGTGGTAATCGACGAGGAACTGCGCCTCGCCGCCCTTCAGCACGTTATAGGCTGGCTGATAGGCAGGAGCGCCCTTTTCGGCGTCCGCCCAGCGCTGGCGGCTCATCTGCTCCAGCGCCTGCCTGCGCTGTTCGGGCGTCATGCTGTCATTATAGCCCTTCGACATGACGCGGCTCATGTCATACATGGTGCTGGCTGCGACGGCCTTGACGCGCTTGTCGGCGGCGACAGCGTTCAGCGCCATGCCGCCCCAGCCGCAGATGCCGATGACGCCGATGCGCTCGCGGTCGACGGAGGTGTGCAGGCCGAGAAAATCGACGCCCGCCATGAAGTCCTCGGTGTTGATATCCGGCGAGGCGACATTGCGCGGCTCACCGCCGCTTTCACCCGTATAGGACGGATCGAAGGCCAGCGTGACGAAGCCGCGCTCGGCCATGGCTTGCGCGTAAAGGCCGGACGACTGTTCCTTGACGGCGCCGAACGGACCGCTGACGACAATGGCCGGCAGGCGTTTTGCGGCGCGATCCTTCGGCAGATAGAGATCGCCGGCAAGCGTGATGCCATAACGGTTCTTGAACGTGACTTTCTGGTGATCGACTTTCTGGCTTTTGGGGAAAATCTTGTCCCATTCCTGTGCCATATTCTGAGCCTTCGCGTTGGAAATATCGAAAAGTGACGCCGCGCCGAGGGCGGCCATGCCGACGCCCGTCAGCTTGAGCAGGTTGCGGCGGCCGGCGTCGGGCGCGTCCCGATGCAGGGCTGCATTTGCAGATTCCAAATTCTGTTTCATTGCAGGGTCTCCTTGCGGTTTTCAGACGGTTGGCGCCCTCAAGGGTGCGGCGTCGCGCGTCAGGACGACGCTTCAATGCGGAGCGGGAATTCGCCGCGCACGAGGAGAGGCTTGGTCCCGTTGTCCAGCCAGCCGAGCCGGATCAGTCCGCGCGACCAGCGGTAAGGGCCGTGGAACATCGCCAGGTTGCCCCAGGGCGCGTAGTAGCAAAGGTCGCCCACCGCCTCGTTGCCGAAGCGGTCGCTGCCTTGTTCGGTCAGCTTGCGCGGCAGATAGGCGATCTTCTCGTTGGTCGCGTAGTCGTCGATCATGAGATCGAGCGGCAGCATCGAGAACAGGTCGCGTGCCGAAGGATTGTCCTCCAGCGTTGCCGTGAAATCCTGATCGGCAAAGGTCAGTCTGAGGCGCATAGCGGTTCCTCCCTGCGCTTGGGCTCTCTGCGTCAACGCGGGACCAAGAGCGGGAACAACGAGGCTCGCAACACCCGTTGCCAGCAATCGACGTCGAGAGATCGGTGCGAACGGCCTCATGTCAGACCGCCTCCGGCTTCAGCATCCGCTGACCGTTGCCGATCAGCATGAGCGCCAGGACCGCGAGGACGATGCTGCCGATGAAAGTTGCCTGGATGGAGATGCCGTCGAGCAACAGCCCGCCGACCACGGCCCCGAGCAGGATCGATGCCTGGATCGCTGCGACCATCAAGCTGCCGGCGGCCTCCGGCGCGTCGTCGGCATTCTGCGACATCCACGTCATCCAGATCACGGAGAACATGGTGTTCATCGCGCCCCAGATGGCCATGAACAGGCCGGCGGCGACGATCGAGAATCCGAGCAGCAAGAGGCCGACGGTGGCCCCGCCCATGACCAGGGCCGGCAACTTCAGGAAGGGGGCGACGTCGCCCTTCAGGAAGCGCCCCGCCGCCCATGTTCCGACGAATCCGGCGCATCCCAGAAGCAGCAGGAGAGCCGATAGCGTGGCGACATCCACCCGCGTCACCTGCTCCAGAAATGGACGCAGATAGGTGAACATCGTAAAGGCCGAGCCCCAGGACAGCATGCAGGCCGCCAATCCGCGCAGAAAATACGGGCGCTTCAGCAAGGCGAGCATGGACCGGAAGTCCTGCCTTTGATGCGCGGGCAGCGACGGGAGCGCCGCGACATGCCAGGCGAGATTGATCGCGACGATCGGCGTCAGCGCCCAGAACACCTCGCGCCAGCCGAACAGGCCGCCAAGATAGCTTCCGACCGGCGCGGCAAAGGCCGCAGCAATGGCTTGGCCGCCATACATCAAGGCCAGCGCGCGGGGCACGTCCTGCGCCGGCACCAGCCGCATGATGACGGCCGTGGCCAAGGCCCAGAAGCCGCCGATGCAGACGCCGAGAAGGGCGCGGCCGAGCATGAGGACCGCGAAGTTCGGCGCGGCTGCGACGAGGACCAGCGAAGCCAGCATGAACGCGGTCATTGCCACCAGCACCCATTTGCGATTCAGCGTGCCGGCGAGCGTCGTGACGAGCAGGCTGGCGACGACGGCGAAAAGGCCGCTCACCGAGATCGCCTGTCCGGTCTGTCCCTCGGTCGCGTGCAGTCCTTCGGCCATCGGCGTCAGCAGGCTGACCGGCATGAACTCCGAGGCGATGAGCATCGCCACGCACAGCGCCATCGAAAGCACGGCGCCCCAGGCAGCGGGTGTGCTGCCGGCATTTTCCTCGGCGGAAACCATCGTCCGCATACTCCTGACTATCCGTTTTCGATGCGGATATAGCCAATTCAGGATGGAACGATTAGTCGTCGCAATTTGATTGGATCAATCGATGGTATCGATTAATCTCATTGGACGAGCACTATGAGGGCCTATGGAGAAGACGGATTTCAACCAACTGACCTGGTTCAGGATCGTCGCCGAGGAGCGTAGCTTTACCAAAGCGGCGGCGAAGATCGGCGTCGCGCAATCGACCCTCAGCTACGCAATCAAGCAACTGGAAGCGGGCATGGGTATCCGCCTCCTGACGCGGACGACGAGGAACGTCACGACGACGCCCGCAGGCGAACGGCTGCTCAAGACGATCACCCCTCGCATGGCCGAGATCGAGGACGAGATTGCCGCGCTGATGACGTTCCGCGACAAGCCATCGGGCTCGATCCGGCTGACGCTCTCCGATCACGCGCTCAAAAGCGTGGTCTGGCCGAAGCTGAAGCCGGTGCTGCGCGACTATCCCGACATCGCCGTCGAACTGATCCTCGACAGCACCTTCCGCAACATCGTCGAGGAACATTTCGACGCGGGCGTCCGGCTGGGCGAGAGCGTCGGAAAGGATATGATCGCGGTCCGGATCGGGCCGGACTGGCGGCTGGTGGCCGTGGCCTCGCCGGGCTATCTCGCCGAACATGGCGTGCCGGGCCATCCGCAGGATCTCGTCCGGCACCGCTGCATCAACATGCGCCATGAAAGCACCGGCGGCCTTTATGCTTGGGAATTCGAGAAAGAGGGACAGGAGCTGCGCGTCCGCGTGTCTGGCCAGCTTACCTTCAACAACTCCTACGCCATGATCGACGCTGCGGTGAACGGCTATGGCATTGCCTATGTGCCGGAGAACATTGTGGAGCGGCACGTCGCTTCCGGCGATCTGATCCAAGTTTTGGACGCTTGGTCGCCCTTCTTCGACGGTTATTTCCTCTACTATCCCAGCCGCCGCCAAAACCTTCCGGTGTTCAAAGTGATCGTCGATGCACTAAAGTATCGTGGTTGAAAGCGGCCGTTTCGCGATTGGACGGTACATTGAGGCTCATCGAACCATGACCTGCGTATGACCGCGGACCACGGCCCCGGTCCGAGCCAATGGTCGTTGCCTTCAGATCGCCCAAGCCATTAATGTATAGCGAAGGGCGTTTCGGGAGTTGCACTGTCAATTCGAGAGTTCCGGCTATCGCTTCGGCGCAACCAGGAGCCGGCCCAAAGGGCGACGCCCAAGTTTCCATGCCACGACAAATCGGCAACTCAATCGTCTATATTCCCGAACAGCGCCGTGCTCTGCTCGACCACGAGCTTCCGGAATTCCCCGTAACATTTGGACAAGCGAATGCACTGGGTTTTCAGTTCTGCTACCACGGCTTTCAGCTTGAGAGGGCTCGTTCCCCCGACGCCGTAGGATGGTTTGTCTTCGCCTTTAGCAAGAAGACGTTTCACCGGCTGGGTGATCCCAAGTTCGACCCGCGGAGTGAAGCGGTGCGTGTGCTTGCTGCGGAAGTCATCCGTCGCTGTCCTGTAGTCAGCATTATCGACGGTCTCCAGCGCCCTGATCAGCTTCTTCCAAGCGCGCCACGGCTTTGCCAATCTGGCCGCCTCATCCCCCTTGATTTTCCGATCATCGGGAAGGGTCGTGCTATCATCCACCCACCCCTCGCCCTGACGCGCGCAGTTGGCTTGATGCGACAAATGCGCGATCGCGAAATAGAACCGGGCCTTGAGGGTGTAAGGACTTAAGATCGCCGTTGCCGCCAAATCCTGGACGAACTCGTGCAGGAGTTGGAACTTCTGCTCGGTATCGAGCCCATCGATAACCTTGCCCCAAGCTTCAAGGCGCATCGTGAGGACGATCAGGTGATTGATCCCGTTCGCCAGATCTCGTGCTGCCTCGCTGGCCAAGTCCCCATACGCCATCTGCTGTAGCCCGAACTCCCCATCGAGCCTGATGGTCTGCGGGGATTTGAACCAGCCGAACGGCATGAGAGGCGTGAACCTCTCGATCTCGCTGAGCGCCTGACGATATTCGATGTATTTCGCGGTGAGAAATTCGTCTTCTTGATTCATCGATATACTATTCTGCTTGGCTCACGCCTCGGCCAACGACGCGGCAATATCGGCGACGGAGCGCAAGAGGACGAGCGGATCATCCTTCGACGGCAAGAAGCCACGTCGTTTCCAGAAGCGCGCGGCTTCATCATCGACAGCATTGACCATCAGCGCTCGCCCACCCACGAGATTGGCCGCCTGAACGCAGCGCTGCAGCGCGTGTTTGACAAGGCCGGTCCCGATCCCTCGCCCCGCCCATCCGGTATCGGTGGCAAGCTGGCCGAGAAGAAGGCAGGGAACGGGGTCGGGCGGCTGGCCCGTGCGGATCGAACGCGGCAGGACCGACGGCACCACGGCCGTCGGCGCCAGACCATAATAGCCCACGACGCGCCCCGCCTCATGGACCACGAGAACTGCGGTAAAGCCTTTCTGCTGATTGGAAAGGGCGCGCGTCTTCAGCCAGTGATCGAGCGTCGGCTTGCCGCAGGAGAATTCGGACACATCATGCGCGGCGGTGAGCAGTTCGGGAGCCGATAGCGCCACGACTTACCGCTTCGGCTCGTAGCCAGCTTCCCATGGCGCCGGCCGTTTCGCCAGCTCGACCATTTCGGGAACAGGCGCTGCCGGGGCGGCGAGAACCTCTGTGAACGCATCGAACCCTTCCGGGCTCATGCGGATCAGGCTTTGCTCCATCACGACCTCCTCGGCCGCGCGCACGGCGGCATCACGCACGAAGTCGGTGCGCGAGCGGCCGCGCAGCGTCGCCGCGCGATCGATCATCGCGACATCCGCTTCCGGCAGTCGCATCGAGATAGGATATTCCTTGCGTTCCGCTGTGCTGGCCATGAGTCGTCTCCTTGCAGGCAAGATAGGGGATTGTATCGCAAAACGCAATACGATATTATCCCATTCATGGTCAGCAATCTCGAAACAGCGGCGTCGATGCGCCCAACCATCGACTCGGAGGCAAGAACCCATAGGTTATTTCGCTATGCCATGGCGCGCGCCTGTGCGCTGGACTACGCCGCCGTGCGCCGCGCGACACCAATCAACGCCGAATATTCTATCGTGTTTTCAGTTGCTTATACTGAAATACGGGTAAATTCTGGCAAGCATGACCTTGCGAGCACCCCAAGATCCGTTGAAGATGACAAGGAAAGAGCGCGAAGAGCTGCTCGAAGCTTTGTTGCTCGACGAACCGGAACTGACCTTTACGCCTCGCGGCAAACCCGACCCACGCCTTTTGCGTCTGGTCGACTTTCTGGCGCGGCAGGCAGCGCGGGAGTGCTACGCAGAAGAGGTGAAGATGATGCGTCGACGGAGGAAGCGCACCTCCTGAAGCCGAAGGGAGAGGCACATTGAAGGTCGCGATCTACGCCCGTTATTCCTCCGACAATCAGCGCGATGCCTCGATCGCAGACCAGTTCCGCATGTGCCGCCTTCATGCCGAGAAGCAGGGCTGGCAGATCGTCGAGGAATATTCCGACCACGCGATCTCCGGCTCATCTCTGCTGCGCCCCGGCATCCAGGCCCTGATTTCCGACGCCACGCGCGGCCGTTTCGACCTGATCCTCGCCGAAGCCATGGATCGGCTTTCGCGCGATCAGGAGGACATAGCGGGCCTCTTCAAGCGCATGTCCTATTCGGACGTGAAGATGTTCACCCTTTCCGAGGGTGAAGTCTCGCACCTGCATGTCGGGCTCAAGGGCACGATGAACGCGCTGTTCCTGAAGGATCTGGCCGACAAGACCCGGCGCGGACAACGCGGCCGGGTCGAGGCGGGCAAGTCGGGCGGCGGCAATTCCTACGGCTATGACGTGGTCAAGAAACTGGACGCTAACGGCGAACCGATCCGCGGCGACCGCACGATCAACGAAGCTCAAGCCGAGGTCGTGCGCCGCATCTTCCGCGACTATGCCGCCGGCAAGTCGGCCAAGACCATCGCCTTCGCCCTGAACCGGGACGGCATCCCCGCCCCGTCCGGAGGCGATTGGGGCTTTAGCACCATCAACGGCAACCCGAAGCGCGGGAATGGCATCCTCAACAACGAGATGTATGTCGGCAAGATCGTCTGGAACCGTCAGCGCTTCGTCAAAGACCCGGATACCGGCAAGCGGCAAGCCCGGCCCAACCCGGAAACGGAATGGGTCATTCAGGACGCACCCGAGTTGCGCATCCTCGACGACGACCTCTGGAACGCCGTGAAGGCGCGGCAGGGCGAGATGCGGACCGAGCGGGACGAGAGCGGTATCGCCGACGTCCGCAAGATGAACCACCGCCGCCGCCCGAAGTACCTGTTCTCCGGGCTGACCAAATGCGCCTGCTGCGGGGGCGGCTATTCGGCGATCTCGGCGACCCTGATCGGCTGCTCGACGGCCCGCAACAAAGGCACCTGCGATAACCGGACCAATATCCGTCGCGAGGAACTGGAAACGCGTGTGCTGAACGCCTTGCGCACCAGGCTCGTCGATCCGGAGATGTTCGCCCGCTTCTGCGAGGTGTTCACGCAGGAGATGAACCGGCTGCGCATGGAAGGTCGCGCGGGGATCGCTTCGGCCGAGGCCGAGATCGCGAAGATCGACCGCGAACTCGACACGCTGCTCAACCTCATTCTCAAGGGCGGCGCCGCGGACGCGATCAATGCCAAGATGGTGCTGCTGGAACAGCGCAAGAAAGAACTGGTCCTGTTCCTGAGCGAAGCCGAGGAGCCACCTCCCCTGCTACACCCCTCGATGGCGCTGCAATACCGCAAGCGAGTCCAGCAGCTCTATGAAGCCTTGCAGGACGAAGAGGAAGAGAAGCGGATCGAGGCGGCGGATATCCTGCGCTCGCTGTTGGACAAGATCGTGCTGACCCCTGTGGAAGGCAAGGTGGAAATCGACGTTCAGGGCGATCTCGCCGGCATCCTGACGATTGCCGCACAAACGCAAAACCCCGCAGCGGGTAAGGCTGCGGGGTCGCAAGTAAAGATGGTTGCGGGGGCAGGATTTGAACCTGCGGCCTTCAGGTTATGAGCCTGACGAGCTACCGGGCTGCTCCACCCCGCGCCAAGCGTAAATCCCTTT
>NZ_JAGGJW010000021.1 GCF_017873175.1 Neorhizobium petrolearium | reverse complement strand
CTTGAACCGCATCGCTCAAGGCTGGCCCGTATCTGAAATCGAGGCGCTCATGCCCTGGAACTTCAAGTCCCACGCCATCGGCTGACCGCTTACGGGCAATCAGCGCCGTGAAAAACGCGTAGGGATCACGGCCGCGCCGCCCATGTTCAAGACGCGCCCTTTCAGCGAGCTTTTGCAGGTGCATAAAACGCATCACCTGAAAAGAAAACAATGATGACTGATGCCCCATTTGAGTCTGCAGCTCAGTGCAGCAGGTATCTCTCACCGGCTTCGTCGAAGCTCAAGTCTTCCCAAACTGGGCCTGTTCCCCTTCCGCTGAGCAACCATGCGAGACTCACCTTTAGGGCTCCAGCGATCCTGTCGAGGAGGTTGGCTCTTGGGTCTGACCGGTCATTTTCCCAGTTCTGCCAGGTTTCTGATGTGACCCCGACAATCCGGGATGCGTCTTCGATCGACATGTTCAGTGCGTCGCGCGCGAGCGAGATTCGCCCGCCGATTGTATCGTCCGTGGCAAATGCCGAAACGATCTGTCCATCGTACATTGTCAAACTTCCCTAAATGTGAAGCGGGCTTCGCAAACGCTTTCGCCGCGAAGCCCCGTGAATGGCTTAGCCTTCGTCCTTGCCCAGCCAGACCTTGACCTGATCCGGATGGTCCGTGATGTATTTCTCGACCGCCTTGTCGTAGGAGGTCTCCTGGGCGTTGAACATCGCGCTTTCGAGATCAGGGAGCGGCAGCTTCATGCGTGACAGGAAGTCGGCGACTTTCGGGTTGTCCTCCTTGAAGCCCTTGCGCGCCAGAACGTCGACATGCTCCGCTTCACCGAGCGACTTCTTCGGGTCGTCGATGTAGCGCAGCTCGTATTTGCCGAACATCCAGTGAGGGCTCCAGGATGTTGCCACGAACCATCCTTCCGAACGCATGGCGCGATCGACCGTGGTCAGCATTCCCGCCTCGCTGGAAATCTGCAGCTTATAGTCGTCCAGGCCGTAATCCTTGATCGCCTTTTCGGAAAGGCGGGTCAGTCCGGCACCGGGATCGATGCCCTCGATACGCCCCTTCAGCTTCTCCTGGACGTCAGCCTTCTTCAGGTCCTCGATCGAGCCGATCGCATCTTCCGGAATGTATTTCGGGACGACCCAGCCAAGCTTTGCGCCGTCATAGACGGTGCCAAGCGTTTCGATCTTGTCCTTGACCTTGGCGAAATAATCGGCGTGGGTCTGCGGCAGCCAAGCCATCATCATGGCATCGAGGTCCCCGCGGCTGACGCCCTGATAAAGGGGGGCGACGTCCGTCTGGACGAGTTCGACCTCCTGACCAAGCTCGTCCTTGATGAGCTTTGCCGCAAGCTTGGTGACGAATTCCGCATCCGACCATGCCGCCCAGCCGATTTTGACCGGCTTGGCATCCTGCGCCATCGTCGCCGTGGTCGCGCTGCCGAACAAAACGGCCGCGAGGCTCATTGTAACGAGTGTCTTGAACATATCTGCTCCTTTTTTGAAGGTTCGCATGCGGCGGCATGTGGGCCGCCATGGTTCAGCACGGAGATCAGGTGGCAGCTTCTGCTGCCTCCTGTCGTGCTGGTTTCTGGAAAAGCACACGCCAGATGCCGGCGCCCTCTCTTCCGAGGCTCTGCGTGATCCGGTCGAGGATCACGGCCAGAATGACGACGGCGATGCCGCCCTCGAAGCCGGTGCCGACGTCGAGCCGCTGGATACCGGTCAAAACCGTATTGCCGATGCCGCCAGCGCCGATCATCGAGGCGATGACCACCATCGACAGCGACAGCATGATCGTCTGGTTGATGCCGGCCATGATCGAGGGCATGGCGTTCGGCAACTGCACCTTGAACAGAAGCTGGGACGCCGTGCAGCCGAACGCGTTGCCGGCTTCAATGAATTCGACGTGCACCTGCCGGATGCCGAGATTGGTCAGCCGGACGACCGGCGGCATGGAAAAGATGACCGTGGCGATCGTGCCGGGCACCGCGCCAAGGCCGAAAAACATCGCCGCCGGAATAAGATAGACGAAGGCTGGCATGGTCTGCATCAGGTCGAGCACCGGCCTTACCACGGTTGCGACCCGATCGCTGCGCGCCATGGCAATGCCCAAGGGCAGGCCGACGAGCATCGCAACCAGGGTTGAGGCAATCACAAGCGACAGCGTTTCCATCATCGCCGACCAGAGCTGCATGTGCTCCGCCAGCCAAAGCGACAGGCCGGTGAAAACGGCAAAACCCAATCCGATGCGCCACAGCGAAAGGATGACGAAAATAGCAAGTCCAACCGGCATGGGAGTAGCCAGAAGGGCATCCTGTATGCCGTTCGTCACCAGACCGATCGCCGCCGCAATGAAATCGAGCAGGGGACCAAAGTTGTCGAGGATGTAATTGACGGCGCTGTCGACGCCGTCGCCGATATCGAAAGTCATCTGTCTGTCCGTTTTTTCTAAAGGTCAGCTTGCGCGGTCGAGCGTTTCGAGAAGCGCCGACTTGCTGATGGAACCGACATAGCGGTTTTCGTCATCGACCACGGGCACGGGCCAGGAACTGCCGGCAACCCGGCCAAGGACATTCGACAACGGTTCGCTGGCAGCGATAGGCTCGACGTCGGAAAGAAAGGCGCTCCGATAAGGATCGGCAGCTTTTAAACGGATCTTCTCGACGAGCGATGCCTGGCTTACGATGCCGTGGTAGGTTTTGTCCCGACCGATGATGATTGCGAATTCCCGGTCGAAATTCTTCATCCGCTCCAATGCCGCCGCCGCAGAGACGCCCTGGCGCTCGATGAGCGTGACTTGCGTTTTGCGGGCGATATCTCCCGCTCTGAACACCCGCGAAACGTCGACATTGCGGAAAAACGAGCGGACGTAATCGTTTGCCGGGTTGAGAACGATCTCGTCTGGCGTGCCGACTTGAACGACATCGCCGTTTTGCATGATGCAGATGCGATCACCGATGCGCATCGCCTCGTCGAGGTCGTGGCTGACGAAAACGATCGTGCGGCTGTGTTCTGCCTGGAGGCGGACCAGCTCATCTTGCATTTCCGTGCGGATCAGGGGATCGAGGGCGGAAAAAGCCTCGTCCATCAAAAGGATCGTCGGTTCGCTTGCAAGCGCCCGCGCCAATCCGACGCGCTGCTTCATGCCGCCGGAGAGCTGATCCGGCCGGCTTTCGCTGTAACCGTCAAGGCCGACAGCCTTCAGCGCTGCAAGCGCCTTTTTTCTCCGTTCGGCTTCGCCGACACCGGCGACCTCGAGGCCAAAGGCGGCGTTATTGAGAACATTGCGGTTCGGCAGCAGCGCAAACGACTGGAAAACCATGCTGATGTCGCGCCGGCGCAATTCGATCAATTCGCGGCGCGACATGCGGGTGATATCCCGGCCATCGATTTCAATTTTGCCGGATGTCGGCTCAATCAACCGGTTAAGCAAGCGTAAAAGTGTGGATTTTCCGGAGCCGGAAAGGCCCATGATGACGAAGATCTCGCCGGCCTTGATCTCGAAACTGGCATCGTTGACGCCGATCGAGCACCCCGTCTCAGCCAGGATTTCGGATTTGCTTTTGCCCCGCTTCAGCAGGTCGAGCGCCTTTTCAGGCCGCTCACCAAAAACCTTATAAACATTCTTGATACTGATCTTGGTCGAAGCCGGCTCAGCCGACGCGTCATTTTCAGTTGCAAAAGCCATTTTGAATGTAAGCCCCGGCTCAACAGCGGAGGCGCTCTCCTTAAGTTAAGGCTCGACATCCGGAGAATATAGGGCTCCGCAAGACGAGTATTCGGTGGATTCTTCGACAGCGACACATGCGCCATCATCTGTTTTTCGAATATCTCCCTCCTGTTTTCGGAATAATTCCAAAGGAGAGATATGGTCGAAGATTAAGGAATGCTCAAATCTGGAGGGCCCAGTGCATTCCCGCGGCGAAGACGAGCGCTTTTTTAAGGTGATGAATCTCAGATGTCCATACAAAAAACCGAATTCTCCGAACGGCCATTTTAAGTGATTGAAAGAAAAGCATTTCGATTGTGCAACTCGTCGTGCAATGAGCGCTGCAAATATCGTCCATGAGCAGACGGTCGCCGCTCAAAAATTGAGGACTTTGCTGGGGCCTCGCGTAAAGCAATTCCAAGCCGCCATGATCGGCTCACCATGGCCGGCTTCTGTAATCGGCGGGTCAAGGTCAAGCGTCTTTTGCGCTTTTTCCTACCCGAGACAAAATGGACATCGTCGTCCGCAGTCGGCCCAAAGCAGCCGTCGCGGGCTCTGTTGCCGCCTCGACTCCTTGCTGATATTTTTGATCCTATGGCTCAGCTGAGAGATACATTCGGTCCATTTGTCGTCGATCGCGCCGCCGGAGTGTTGCGGCGGGACGGCGAGTTGGTAGGACTTGGCCAACGGAGCTTTGCACTGCTTGACACCCTCTTGAGTGCAGACGGGCAATCAGTCAGCAAGGACTTGCTGATGGCCCGTGCATGGCCGGGGCAGATCGTTGAGGAAGCAAATCTTTCCGTTCAGATTGCCGCTCTGCGCAAGGCGCTGGGAAAGGCACCGAACGGGCTTGAGTGGATCGCGACGGTCCCTCGCTTTGGCTATCGGCTGCCGCATTCCCATGCAACTGAAACGCCACATCAGGCGGTGCGGCCATCAATCGCCGTCCTACCGTTCGAGGACTTATCGCGCGATGCCGAGTACCAGTATTTTGCTGAAGGTATGGTCGAGGACGTTATCGTCGCTCTTTCTCGATTCAAGACGTTCGCGGTGGTCGGTCGGAATTCGTCGTTCGCTTTCAAGGATCGAAGCGCGCCAGTCCGCAGTATCGCAGATGCGCTGGGTGTTCGCTACATTCTCCAGGGTAGCGTCCGTCGCCACGACGATCGGCTCAGGGTCGCTGTCCAGCTTATCGACGTAGATACCGATACGCACCTGTGGGTGGAGCGCTTCGATGGTGACATATCGAGTCTCTTCGACTTCCAAGATCGCATCACCGACGCTGTCGTCGGTCTGGTTGAGCCGGAAGTGCGGAAGGCGGAGATCGAACGGGCGCGCCGGAAACGTCCAGATAGCCTCGATGCCTATGATCTCTATCTTCGAGCCTTACCGCATTTTCGGGGTACGGCTGAGAGTGTTCGCAACGAAGCAGTAAGACTTTTGGAACAGGCGGTTCAATTGGACCCTGGATTCGCCACAGGACTTGCCCATGCAGCCTGGGCTTATGAACGTCACGAAACGTTCGGATCAGGATTAAACGAAGCTGAGCGGCATCGCTGTCTCCAGCTTGCGGAAATGGCGCTCGAAATTGGCTACGAGGACCCGCAGTTGGTAGCCATCTGCGCTCTAGTGTTCACGAATGTCGGGCACGACCATCGGCGCAGCCTCGCCATGCTCACGGACGCCCAAAAGGCCAACCCCAACAATCCAACCGTGCTATCCCTCTTTGCCTTCCTAAACGTGATGGCAGGCGACATCGACATAGGGAAGGACACGTTCCTGCGCGCCCTGCAAATTGCTCCCGGCGCGTTGGAGAATTACGAAATTCTGGTGGGGGTCGGCATCGCGCATCTGTTCAAAGGCGAATTCGAGCAGGCGGTTGATTGGGCTTCCCGCAGCCTTGCCGTGAACAACGATTGGCTCGGGGCCTACTGGACGCTGGCGTCTGCCTACGCCCACCTTGGTCACGTTGAGCAAGCGCACGCGACAATTGCTAAACTTCGCGCCAAGGCACCGGACATGCGGGTCAAGGATCTCGAAAGACATCGACCCCGGTATGCAGATCGCTACGAAATAATGATCGGAGGCGTACGCAAGGCCGGGTTGCCGGATTGACCATTGCCGATCCTGATCGGTTGTTTTTGCAAGATTTTGGTCTCCGTTTTGGGACACAAATGGCTCGCCTCATCCACATTCTCCCTGTCGAGCCATGATGGCCTTGGGCGAGAGGAGAACTGAGATGACCATCGCTGCGCAATTCCGAAATATCTGGTCCCTTGGGTTGCCCACCAAAGCCGGGCAATCGAGGGTCGTTGCCATTTGGACGAACGTCAAGGCACGCAGTAGACTTATACTTGAACGCCTGTTGGCTTGCGAGCCCGCAGATGATCCTACCGCTCACTTCAGTGCGAGGGATTGGGCCGACATACCGCCTCATCATCCGAGCTCCCCCGAATAGAGACACCTCAAAAGGCAACCAAGTCACCCTGGGCAAGTGCGTATCGCATCGCCAAGGAGAGGCGGCAAGACGGCAGCTTGAGCGGCTGAGCGATCCGCATATCATTCTGATCGGAATATACGGTCCTGATCACTCCCTAATGAGGGGGAGCAACTTTAATGGAGAAATCGCCTGGTAGGCCAAATAACGCATGCGATATTCGATGACCGCAATTGGCGCTGAGCGGCAGACGCCTCTTGGCCCGAAGCGGTCGTTGGAGGAAAGCCCCCGTCCAGGCACCCGTCACACGGCCTAGCCCCGAAGGCGCACGACATCCTTAGAGGGTGGTAGCCCGAATTTCCGGGCATATTCCCTGCTGAACTGGTTCGGGCTTTCATAGCCAACGCCGAAGGCGACGGACGTTGCCGTTCCTTCTCCAGCCATCAGAAGCGTACGGGCGTGCAGCAGACGAACCTGCTTCTGGTACTGGATCGGGCTGAGTGCTGTCACTGCCTTGAAATGACGATGAAAGGCCGACACGCTAAGCGCCGCCATCTCGGCAAGCGCCTCGACCCTTAGAGGCTTGGCGAAGTTTTCTCGGATCCAGTGGATCGCAACTGCGATCCGAGAGAGCGCCGCGTCGGGTGCCGCGATATCCCGCAGCATCCAGCCCAGCGGACCCTGCAGCACCCGGAACAGGATTTCCCGCTCATATGCCGGCGCAAGCACGGCGATCTCATCTGGCCGCTCCATGAGCCGAAGCATGCGCACCCAGGCGTCAAGGAATTCCTCGCTGACTGGCGCAATCGAGAAGCCGGAGCCGAACAGCTTGCTGCAGACCTGGACTGGCAGATCGCTGATCAGTGCGGCGACCGTCGGCGGGTGAAGCGTCAGGCTGACGGCCAGATATGGTTGTCCGGCCGCCGAGGGATGCACTAAGCCGACCGCAGGCAGATCGACCGACATGACGAAGTAGGTGGCCGGGTCGTAGGCGAAGGTCCGCTCACCGACCGTCATCGTCTTCGAGCCGGTCAAGATCAGGTTGATCATCGGTTCGTAGACGGCCGAAAGTCGATGCTCGGGAATTTCACCCTGGACCATCGCGATGCGCGGGATTCCCGTTTCCGTCCTGCGATTTTCCGCATTCGAGGCCAGCAAGCGAAGTTGCTGAAGTTGCTTTTCCATGGACGCGACCGTGACAGGTCGAGATCTCCCCCGCAAGCGGGAAGCAGAAATAGGCAAGCTTCAAAGAGGAATGGGTGAGCGGGCGGGACGATAGAGGCCTAGCTTCCAGTCACACCAAACAGCCAAGGAAAGCAGCCATGAAGATCGTCATCGTCACCGGGGGAAGCCGGGGTCTCGGAGCCAGCACAGCCATCGAATGCGCGGATAAGGGCATGGGTGTCGTCGTGACCTACAACAGCAATCCTGCAAAGGCGGACGATGTCGTGAAGGCAATCATGGGGAGCGGCGGTCAGGCCGTCGCCCTGAAGCTCGACGTCGGCGACATCGGCGCGTTCCCGGCCTTCCGGGATTCGGTTGCATCGAAACTGCGTTCCGTCTTCGGCCGGGGTGACTTCGACCATCTCGTCAATAATGCCGGATACGGCCTCTTCACTCCGATTGCTACTGTTACGGAAGAACAGTTCGATGGCCTCTTCAACGTCCATCTCAAGGGGCCGTTCTTCCTGACCCAGATCCTGCTGCCGCTGATGGCGGACGGCGGCCAGATCCTCAACATCACCAGCGCCACCTCGCGCGTCGCGACCGCAGGCGTTGCGCCCTATGCCTCCTTCAAGGGTGGTCTCGAAGTCCTGACCCGCTACATGGCCAAGGAGTTCGGCGAGCGGGACATCCGGGCCAACTCGATCGCACCCGGCGCAATCCGCACGGAGCTCGGCGGCGGGCTGAACGATGAGTTCGAGGCCATGCTGGCAGGCCAGACCGCACTCGGCCGTGTCGGCGAGCCGGAGGAGATCGGTGGCGTCGTCGCCAGTCTCCTGTCGGCAGAGAACCGCTGGATCAACGCCCAGAACATCGAGGTTTCGGGCGGCTACATCATCTGAGCAGAGGAGGTCAGCATGCTCGACCATGTCTTCATTTCCGTCAGCGACATCGATCGGTCGATCGCCTTCTACGAGGCGACGATGGCACCGCTCGGGATCGTCCATGCGCACGACTATGACGGTAAAGACGGGCCGCCCGGCCATCCAGACCTGAAAGGGTTCGGCGCGAACGGCCGGGTGTTCTTCTGGCTGCGCGAATGCGTGGTCGAAGGCCGTGCCGCTCATATCGGCTTCGTCGCCAACGGTACCTCCCAGGTCGACGCTGCCTATTCCGCCGCCATCGCCGCGGGTGCGTCAAAAATCCATTCGCCGGGACCGCAGCTCCACTACGACCCCCGCTACTACGCCGCCCAGGTTCGAGATCCTGACGGCTACAGCCTCGAATTCGTCTACAAGGAATGGCAGCACTGACATGACAAAACTCATGATCTACGGCGCGACCGGCTATACCGGCCGCATGGCGGCGGAACATGCGAAGACGGCCCGCACATCTCTCCTTCTCGCCGGCCGCAACGAGGCGACCCTCTCCAAACTTTCTGCAGAACTCGGCGTCGAATACCGCGTCTTCGGCCTCGACGATACAGCGGCGATCGATGCCGGTCTGGCCGGCATCTCCGCTCTCCTGAACTGCGCAGGGCCATTCATGCGTACCGCCGATGCGCTGATGCTGGCGTCGATCCGCGATGGCGTGCACTATCTCGACACGGCGGCCGAACTCGACAGCTACCGGCTGGCCGAAGCCCTCGACGACGAGGCCAAGGCCGCAGGCGTCATGCTGATGCCGGGCGGAGGTGGCAGCGTTGCCATGCTCGGCAGTCTCGCCGGACATGCGGTCTCGCGGGTGAACGACGCTCGCAAGATCGGGATCGCGCTGCATGTTGCAGGTGGACTTTCACGGGGATCGGCGATCAGCGCCATGGAGAACGTTACCGTCGAGACCCTAGCGAGGGTGGACGGCGAACTTGTCGCAATTGCCGCCGATGGCACCCGCAAGTTCGATTTCGGCAAGGGTCCGGTCGACTGCTTCCCGGTCACGCTGCCCGATCTTATCACCATCTGGCAGGCGACAGGCGTCCCCGACGTGGAAACCTTCGTACATGTCACCGGCGATGGCTTCCCGCAGGGCGACCTTTCGGCTCTCCCGGACGGACCGAGTGAAGAGGACCGGCTGGCGAACCGCTACCAGGCATCCATCGAAGTCACCGGGGCAGATGGAAAGGTCACCCGTTCCATCCTCGATACGGTCAACGGCTACACCTTTACGGCGATGGCGGCAGCCGAGGCTGGCCGGCGCGTCCTGGGTGGCGAATTCCGTCCCGGCTTCCAGACACCCACAGGCCTCTTCGGAAGCGGCTTCGCGCAGACAATTGCCGACACGGCTATCATCGATGTCTGAGGAGCTCGGCACCATGCAGAAGCTCGTCGAGTCCTTCATCGCGACCGCCAATGCCTTTGATGTCGAAGGGGCGCTGTCCCTGTTCGCAACCGACGCAGTCATCGACGATGTCTCGGTCGGCGACACCTTTGTAGGCCAAGGTGGTGTCCACCAATACCTCGAGCGGTTCTTCGTCGGCTACAGCACCAGCAGCAGGCTGCTGTCCATCGAAGAAATCGACGACTTCCACTCGGACGTCCGCCTCGATTTTACAGGCGGTTTCGGACACGAGATCGGGATTTTGAAGGTCGCGATCAATCCCGACGGTCTGATTGAGCGCATCGACGCCGATCTCGAATAGCAAACCAACCACCCGTCCTATCGAAACATAAACATCGGCGCACACCGCGCCGTTGCCGGGAAGGCGTGCATTTCGCACACCTCTGGCGCGACAAGGAGCACATTCATGACCATATCGCCATCGTTCGCACATGATGCCGCAGACAGGCTCGCGGTCGTCGAGGCCCTCTATCGCTTCACCGCCGGTATCGATCTTCGCGACAATAATCTCCTTGCCTCATCGCTGGCGGAGAATGCCGTCTCCGACTTCCGGCCGGCTGCTGCCAAGGCCGGCTTCGAATATCCGGTTATCGAGGGCCGGGATGACATCGTCTCGGCGCTCACTACCTCGCTTGCTAACCTGGACACGACGCATTCCGTCAGCAATCCGCGGGTGACGATCCACGAGGACACTGCACGCATGGACGTTTTGGTCGAAGCCCAGCACGTTCCCCGCAACGATCCCTCTCGTTACTACCTGATGAAAAACCGCTACGACGTCGAACTAAAGAGGAACGGCGACCTCTGGGTCATCATCCGCAACACGGTCGACAACGTCTGGCGCTCCGGCGACATCGGCGTTCTGTCTGGTATCTAGCCTCTTTGTGCTCAAAGAGAACGGCGGCGAGACATTGTCTCCGCCGCCGTCTCCCTATCCCTATCCCTATCCCTATATCCCTGCGTTCAGTAGCCAGACAGAACGCCGCAGCAGTCCGCCTTGCCGGCGGCTCAGGAGCTGAAGGTGGCTCGGGGTAGCGACATGTCCCCTTTTGGCGCGAAGCGGACGACACCTTTCGGCCCGAAGCTGCCATTGATCAACCAGGTGTCGAGCCTATTTTTTGTGACCTGGTTTGACGGGACTAATTCATGAAATAGGGAAGTGCGGATGCTGGTGCGAAAGCAGTTGTGCCATCGCCTCGGTGATGGTGAGTTCGTCGTAGGGCTTTGAAAAGAAGCGACTCCCGCCGGGTAGCATGCTCTCCTCGATAATGGCGGCACCGGATGCGACGATCAGCTTCACGGGCGGCCACCTATCGCGGATGTAGTGGGACAATTTGATACCGTCCATTGTTCCCGGCATCTGAACATCGGTGAACACCAGATCGATGTCGGCTCTCGACTGAAGGATGCGAATTGCCTCGTCGGCATCGCCAGCCTCAAGCGCTTCGTAGCCCGCCGAGAGCACTAGATCGACGGCACCCATTCGTATCATCGGACTGTCTTCCACGACCAGGACAACCGGTTTGCCGTTCTTCATTGTTCACTCGATGCATGAGGGGTGAGCCGCTAGGCTCCGAAGTAAATTTCCTGAATAGCGTTCGGTTCCTACACCGCTGACGACAGGTCGTTTTCGAGGTCAGTGGTGTCCCTATGGCTGATCGTGACCACGGTACCTGGACCTGCGTCGCTCAACTCAATTTTGCCGTCCAGGTTCTTCACGAGCGCTTCCACGATACCAGTCCCTAGTCCGGCTTTGGGTGCATCGTTGCCTGCGGGCATGCCGATACCGTTGTCCGCAACGGAAAGCGTCCAGTCGCCACCGGACGATCGATAATCGATCGCGATCTTGCCTATTCCCTTGTCTGGAAAGGCATGCTTGAGGGCGTTGATTACGAGTTCGGTTACGATTAGGCCCAGGCTCACGGAAACATCAGCATCCACGACACTGTCATCGACCGCCACTTTGATCGATAGCCGTTCAGGGTCAGCTATCATCGACGCGCCAAGGCTTCGGGACAGCTGAGTAAAGTAGGCGCGCAGCTCAACCGTGCCTCCAAGAGACCTTGAGAGTTGCTGTTGCAGGGCTGCGATTGACATCACCCGGTGATGTGCGTTGTGAAGATGCCCGCGCGCTTCGTCCGACTGAACCCGGCGTGCGCTTTGCATTAGAACGCTTGCAATGATCTGCAGGCTATTTGCGACCCTGTGCTGGACCTCCTGCAGCAGGATGGCTTTATCACGGATCAAGTCATCTTTGAGCCGGGCTTCGGCGCGGGCGTCGGTTACGTCGGCTATGGCGAGGAGCAAGCGAATATGTTCGAGGTCGCCGTCGTCGAGTGTTCGCGCATTAAGGACCAACTGGCGGGTCTTCTTGCCTGGTCGCTTGAGGTCTATTTCGTAAGCCTCGATGTTCGCACTTCCCGAAGCAGTGGCGCTGAGAAGTGACTCAAGCTTGGGCATCGCCCATTCCCCAGCTCCAAGATCGCTGAGCCGCATACCGGGGACTGACGCTGGGTCGATCTCGAAGGCCCGGCAGAACGATGCACTCGCTGCGATGACCTTCAGATCGTCGGACAGGAAAAGCAATGGTTCGATGGATGATACCACCACAGCAAGAGTGCTGGCCGCTTCGAGATGCACTGGAGGCGTCTGTAGCATGAAATGGCCCTCATGGACCGAAGACTCACGGAGCAAGTCATGACTCGGCAGGCGTGTCGAAAAGCCGGAATGAGCAAATTCGACAATACCACTATAACACGCCTGGACGTTATCCTTGCATCCAAATATCCCATGGGAACCATGCTGGTGTCGCGGGGCACCGCACCCCTGGCCAGGCTGGCGGAGATGTGGCTGAATGGCCGCCTTCCGGCTGGACGAGTGTCGCAGGCACTGCAAATCGCGGCGACGCTGTTCCGCCTTTCGAGCATATTGCCTCACCGCGTGGCCGAGGGTCTGACGCACTTGTGGCTTGACGCGACCCTGACGGCGCGTACCCCGCATCGAGCCCAGGTAAAGGCGCGCCGCCCGCTGAGTTGCTTGTCTGCCCGATCGGGATTCGCGTCGCAGGACTTGCGAGCGCGGCCTCGATCGAGCGACATCGTTCTGCTTCTTGATCAGGGTCAAGCGGGTCCCAGTATCGCGTGGTAGGGTGCCAGTCGCCGGCCATCTGTCACGCTCATCGAAGGGGAAAGCCCACATGCTGGAATACCGGATTACGGCCCGCAGAATCGACGCAGAGGGCAGTGTGGCCAATGCCAAGATGGCGGAAGTCAAGCTGGATACCGGGCTGGCGGGTTCTCCCGGTGCCTTCAATCCGGCCGAATTGCTGCTGGCGGCGATCGCCGCATGCATGATCAAAGGCATCGAGCGCGTGGCACCCATCCTGGACTTCAGGTTTTCCGGCGTCGAGGTCGGCCTGCACGCGATCCGGCAGGATGCGCCTCCAAGGATAGTTTCGGTTGACTATGAACTCGTTGTCGATACCGACGAGAGCGATCGGCGACTGGAACTGCTGCACCAGAACGTCCGGAAATACGGCACGATCTCGAACACGATCGCCGCGGCGGCACGCCTCGATGGCACGATCAGGAGGAAATCATGAGCCGTCTGCATCGGGAAAACCACCTCGTGTCGCGCATCGGCTGGCTTCGGGCAGCTGTGCTGGGCGCGAATGATGGCATCGTGTCGACAGCAAGCCTGATCATGGGGGTTCGCCACGGCCGCCGCCAATACCCAACAAATCCTGGTGGCTGGCGTTGCCGGTCTCGTCGCAGGCGCGATGTCCATGGCCGCCGGTGAATACGTGTCGGTGAGTTCGCAGGCGGACACTGAACAGGCCGATCTCGCGCGGGAGCGGCTGGAACTGGAGACGTTTCCGGAAGCCGAGCTTGAGGAACTGACACAGATTCACGTCAAACGTGGGCTTACTCCAGAATTGGCGGGACAGGTTGCAGTGCAGTTGACTGCCAACGACGCCCTCGACGCGCATTCGCGTGACGAACTCGGCGTCGTCGAACATATGGCTGCCCGGCCGATCGAGGCGGCGTTGACCTCGGCTGCCACCTTCGCGGTCGGGGCCGCAATGCCCCTGCTCATGGTCGTACTCTCGCCCCCCTCGATGCTGATCTACTCCGTTGCAATCGCGTCGTTGCTGTTTCTTGCCCTGCTTGGCGCAATCGGAGCGAAGGCTGGCGGTGCGCATATCCTCAAAGCCACTGCCCGCGTTACCTTCTGGGGTGCATTTGCAATGGCGCTGACCGCGGGAATCGGCGCGCTGGTGGGGACGGCAGTCTGAGGCGAAGGCCGCCAGTTCAACGCGACCTGATCCGGGTCATGATTGAAAGCTGTGCAATCAAACGCTCGGACAGTTGGCGGTATCTTTGAAACAAGGATGGCCTCTGCCACGGATTGTATGTGGCTTGAACCATGCACTTTGAAGAAGCGGGAATGATGCCCGCTTCTTCAATAGAAAGTAGCGACGAAACTTGATCTGAATCAAAGCGGTATTCGGGGCAAGGCGGAGGATGATCTTCGATGGCATGAAGCCGTAAAGGGAGATTGCAATGGACTGGAACCGTGTCGAAGGCAATTGGAAGCAAATCAAGGGCAAGGCAAAGGAACAGTGGGGCAAACTCACGGACGATGATCTGGACGTGATCTCCGGGCGTCGTGATCAGTTGGAGGGAAAGATCCAGGAGCGGTATGGCTACGCGAAAGACCAGGCGCAAAAGGAAATCGACGACTGGTACAACTCGCAGAAGTGGTGATCGATTAGGTCAATCCCTGCTAACCCACTGCGCTCTGGCAGGGCGGGCCGTCGCTGGATACCTATTCGCGGGGGAACGCGCATGAATCGCAACATGCTTTACTTAATCATCGGCGCGCTCGTTGTGGTCGTAACCGCGCTAAGTTATTTTTACTATCAGGAACAAAAGACCACCAGTGGTGTGGATATCACTGTGGATGACCAGGGACTTTCAATTCGAAAGAAATAGTAACTTCTTTCACCGGAAAGGACAGATTATGTCTATTGGCTTGATCTTAATAATTCTGCTCGTCATCTTCTTGGCGGGAGGCTTTTCAGGCCGCTTCGGCGGCTACGGGTACGGCTATGGACATGGTGGGGTGGGCGTGATCGGTATCATACTCATCGTTCTCATCGTGCTTCTCCTGATGGGCCGCATTTAGAAAACTCGTGTGACGCGCGAGATGATACGGACGGTAAGCGGCGCATTCCCGGAGTTTGGAAGCGAACATACTTGACCGAAATCGACGCCGGGGCGTCAGAAATTTGCGGAAGGCAGCACGCCTGGGAACTGCTTCAGGTTCGTAATGATTGGCGGGAGCCCAGAGCATTGAAGCCAAGTCCACAGCCGTTGGCCTACGAGGGCGCGCATCTCTATTTCCGAATCGAAAGCGATTTCAGCTTGACGTAGGCAGGGTTTCCCGGGCGGCCAACGGTGACGTCTCCGAGAGCCGACTAGGAAGTGAACCGCCGCAATCTCAAGGAGGCAATCAACTATGGCCAACACTACAGACAAGATCGAAGACATTGGGCCGCAGCCGCAATCGTTCGACATTGAACGCGCGACGAAGGCAAATACAAACTACCGTTCTGTCGCCTGGAGCGGGCGTTACCTGCAAGTGACATTGATGTCGATCCCCGTCGGCGGCGACATCGGCCTCGAAGTGCATCCGGAGACCGATCAGTTTCTGCGCCTCGACGCTGGCCGCGGCCGAGTGCAGATGGGGGTAGCGAAGGACGAACTGACCTTTGATAAAGAAGTTTCAGAGGGCTGGTGCGTCCTGGTTCCAGCGGGGACCTGGCACAACATTACCAATATTGGGGCGACGCCAATGCAGGTTTACGCGATCTATGCTCCGGCCCACCACGCCCCGGGGAAAGTGCATCCTACGGCGGCAGCCGCTTCTTCCGACAAGAATGACGAGCCAGCGAGCTGGTCAATGCAGCCAACATAGCTCCAGTTAAACAAGCATGACCAGGCTGTTGGAGGGGCGGTACTGCCGCGCTCGAAGGTCTCGATGATGATCATGCGCTCACGAAGCGCGCTGCCGGACGGATGTGAATGGGGGACGGTCATCGGATGCTCCTCTCAAGCTGAAGGTTGACCCCTTCATGCTCGGAGATCTTCGTCCGCCCGTCACCTCTGATCGATTAAAGCCTCACCGATGCCGTCAACGGGGCACACGTCTCAAGGCCTGCGCCTTCCCTCCCGCGCGAGCGGGTTCGTTCTTTGGAGCATTTCAGCCGAAGTCGCTGCTCTACAGAAGCGGAAGTGCTTCTGACTGCCACCGGCCGTTTCCAACTTGTACAGCGATCAGTGTCGTTTCGCGGCCCGCGCTTCTCTCCGGGATCGGCACGACCAGGTTTTATCATCAGCTCGGAGCGCAGCACCTTCCTTTCCGGTCGGCGAAGATGGGCACAAAGCCGACTACCCCATCTATGCTGAACGACGTTTTAGGCGCCCGATCTTCGGTCTCCATCTAAGGGGAGGGGAAAATCGGTGACGTGAGCTCGTGGACGGGGTGGAGACTGATCCGCATATGAAGCTCATCCTTACCCGCTCAAGGTATGAAAATCGTGGTTCTTTCGTTCCTTCCGTGTTTTCGTGAGTGATATTTCATCCTGGCGAGACCTTTGTTGTTTAGCATTCAATGAGATACAACCGCAGACCTGGGGCTTCCGAAGGCCTCCGGAGACCGACGATGCAAGCTGCAACATTCCGATCCGCGCTAACGACGGCTGCTGTTGTCCTTGGATTTTTTGCTTTCGTTGCCCTTTTGAGTTGGGGGGAGTACGCCAATTGGAAGGCGCAGGTTGTACGTGTCGAGACGAGCCTGACCCAGACGGCGGAGGCAATCACGCAACATGCCGACGACACGATCGAGATGTCATGGCTGTCGCTTGCCAGTCTGATTTCCGAGATCCGTGACGAGCAGCAACATCCTGAGATGCCCGCGAAAATCGAGACGGCCATCGCGTTTCAGATGAAGGCGTCTCCGACCCTCGATACGCTCTCCTATATCGATGCCACGGGGCAAATGGTTGCGACATCAGCCGACGACCCGCCGGCAAAGATGAATTACGCCGACCGCGAATATTTCCGGCTTCATAAGTCCAGTCCCTTCCGGCTGCCCGTTCTGGGCAAACCGATCAAGAGCCGACTATCCCATCAGTGGGTGCTGCCGATTTCACAGCGGGTGGTGTTGCCGGATGGTTCTTTCGGGGGCGTCGTCGTCTCCACCATTCGCGTCAATCACTTCATCCACGTCTTCCGGAACTTTGGTGTTTCGAGCGACCGATCATTCCTGCTGCTTCGCGGGGACGGCATCGTCATGGCCCGCGGTCCGATGGAGGAAACGCTCCTTGGCAGCAATATTTCTGCGCACGAACTGTTTGCCCATCACCTCAAGGTAAGGACCGTTGGCGCTTATGATTATCAGTCGCCCGTCGATGGGAAAGTTCGAATCGGCGGCTTCTATCAAAGCGGACGCACTGGCATCGTCGTGCTTGCCGCGGCCTCCGAACGGGAAGTTTTCCTGGAGTGGACGGGAACCGCAAAGGCCCGCTGGTTCTACGCCGCCGTCTTGCTGGTCGTGACGATCCTGGCGGCAGTGCATTGGCGCCATCAACTGAAGTTGCGCCGGGAGAGTGAAGCGCAGCTGGCGGCGCGCGAAGCGGAATTTCGTTTGCTGGCGGAATCGTCAAGCGACGTCATTGCACGTTTCGACGAGGCCGGCATCAGGGAGTATGTTTCTCCGTCTTCAACGCAGATTTTGGGCATCGAACCTCAAAGGCTCATCGGGAAAAGTGTGTTTGCCGGCATGGCGGAGGATGCTGAGTTAACGGTGCGCTCTGCAGCCGAACGACTGCAGGACGGCTCGACGCAGGAGAAGTTCATCATCAAGCATACCAAGCCGGATGGCGAGGAGGTCTGGCTTGAGACGGCATTGAGCAAGTTGCCGTCTCGGGAAAAGGCAGTCGCGACCCGGGTTGTTGCGATCACGCGAGACGTTACACAACACAAGAAGAAGCAGGACGAACTGGACGCTCTGGCCAATACTGACGAGTTGACGAAGCTTGCCAATCGGCGCTTCTTCAACACCCGCTTTGGGGAAATGATGCAGCGCGCCCGCCGGAACCGCACGCCACTTTCTCTCCTGATGATCGACGCCGACCGTTTCAAGCAGTTTAACGATACCTACGGCCATGCCGCAGGGGACGAATGCCTCAGGCAGATTGGCGCTGTCGTGAGCAATTGCGTCAAACGGCCCGGCGATATCGTCGCCCGCTATGGCGGTGAGGAACTCGCGGTTCTGCTTGCCGACACGGACATCCAAGGGGCATGGGCTGTCGCAGAAAGAATTCGCCTGCAAGTGCGTGGGCTGGCGTTGGCTCACGAAGGCAACCCGCCTGCTGGTCATGTCACGGTCAGTGTCGGACTGGCCACTTTGCCACCAGAAGCGCCAGCCGACGTCACCACGCACGCCCTGTTTAGCGAGGCCGATGCCGCGCTCTACCGTGCAAAGAATGCTGGACGCAATCAGGTTGTCTGTGGAGAGCAGTCCTACTTGAAACCCAATTCGGGGGCTGCGTCATAAGTTTCCGGTAGGCGCTCGCTCCTCAAACCATTCGACAGTTCCCGTGATTAAGGCGGATAACCTCCTGGACGACATTTTGCGGGGACTAAGACCCCTATGCCGAGAACGAATGGCCCGGCCGGACGGAAAAGCTGCGTCTCGTCCTTCTTCCCGCAATGTTCATCACCGCGCTTGGGGCCGAAGACATCGTTTTGACTGGCGTCAATGTCGGGTGAAAACCCGGCGGTAGAAATACAAACAGTCAATTGCGTGCGGTTCAGGTCGCGAAGCGATAGCCGGCCACGCGGACGAACGCTTCCCCCGAAGCCGGATCGGAAAATCGGGGCAAGGAGAGATGAACCATGGAAACACCAGTCGAAATCGCTAGTCACGGAGCGGAAATCTCACCCGCTGTTCAGGCTGCCCTGAAAGATCATGTGAGCGAACTTGAAACACGCTTCGGGCGGATTACCGATTGCCGTGTCGTCGTAACCGGGCCAGGCAAGCGACATCGCACAGGCGGCCTTTACGATGTGCGCATCCATCTAACCTTGCCGAATGGTCGGGAAGTTGCCGTCGACCACATCGATCACGGCGACGAGCGCCATTCCGATCTGAACTTTGCCATCAATGATGCCTTCAAGCGCGCGAGGCGGCAATTGCAGGACGAGGCAAAGAAGCTTCAAGGGGAGGTGAAATACCACGAGCCGCAGCCGTCGGGCACGATCGCCCGGATCGATCATGCGGGCGCGTTCGGCTTCATTGCAACGTCCGATGGCCGTGAGATCTACTTCCATTGCAATAGCGTGATAGGCACACGTTTTGATGACCTGGAAAAGGGGATGCACGTCACGTTTGCGGAAGAACAAGGCACAAAGGGTGACCAGGCCAGCACCGTGAGGTTCATGGGCAAGAGATAAACCGGACGCCGAAACGATACAAACCGCCTCGACAACGGGTGCATCTCAACGGGCTATCCATCTGTCGCCGATCTTGACATAAGAACGCTTGACGGCCGCCCATGCAACCCGGTGTGCGACCTCTTCCTGACGCGGATCGCCGGCATGCGCCTTGAACGCATGATTGAAGGTCTCGCGACAGATATCCTAAGCATGTTGAGGCAAGGCGTGCCGAACCGATGGGGTAAATCCGAATTCGTGGCGTAAGGCATATTGGCTCCAATCGGGCTCTCAGCTTCCCCAGCCGCCGCCGGGAGGGGCGAGATTCTCCAAACCAAACTTAGGAAACGCAATGCTCTTCAATTTTGGAAGGCGATTGGGTCGCGTGGCGGTGGGATCGGTCTTATAGGATGGCGCTGCTCTTCGTTCCTGTCGTAATTCGACCGGCCCTGGTGCTGCACGCTTCGAACCCTGAACTGCCCCGGTCGGGGTAGCACGCAGCCACAAGCGCGAGCACGGCGGACTCTACTATCCTCCGACCAAGGTTGAAATCGATCCTGCACGAGACCAGTTACTGTGCGAGGCCGAGGTTCGCCAGATAGGCCGCAGAGGCCTGGATCTGCGACTTGTCGCGGATCTCGATGATCAGACGGGGATTGGAGGTGATGCCGGCAAGGCGAACGAAGAAGGCGCGCCAGTTGATGTTGCCGTGGCCGACCGGCCAGTGACGGTCGGCATAGCCATCGGCATCCTGCAGATGCACGTGCTGCAGCAGGTTGCCGGCGTCATTGGCGAAGTAATCGACCGGCGGCGCGCCGGTGGAACCGGTGGCATAGGCCGCGTGGCCGGTATCGATCGACAGCGCGAATGCGCGCGAGTTGAAGCTTTCCACCAGACGGCGGCGGTCGGCGGGGTCCTTGTCCTCGATGTTTTCCAGCACGAAGACGCGGCCTTCGTCCTCGGCGCGCTTGACCGCGGCATCCAGCGTCTGGTGCGTCATCTCGAACACGCGTTGGCGCTGCTCCGGCCAGTTGTCGAGATTGTTGTGCATCCACGTCGTATAGGGGCTGTGGATGACGATCTGGGTGATGTTGAGCGCGGCCGCGACGTCAAGCGCCTGCTCCATGCGCCGCGCCACCAGTGCCCGCACATCCGGATCGGCCGAGGCGATATTGAGGCCCATGAAGGGACCGTGCATGCCGAGGCGGCCCTGATGGCCGTCAAGAAGCTGCTTTGCACGCTCCACTAGCGGCTGCCAGTCGCCGCAGAGAACTTCGGCCGGAACAAAATCCTGCAGCTCGAGATCGCGCGGCTTCTCCAGCAGCCAGTCCCGGTTCAGTTCGACGTCCTTCAACGTCATGGCGGCGCCAAGAATGGGCAGATCAGACATGGTATGGTCCTTCTATGGTGTCGAGCAGCATGCTGCGGGGGAGGGAGATCAGGAAAGCGTGGGGTCCAGCCGGTCGCGCAGCCAGTCGCCGAGAAGCGAGACGCATAGCGCGGTGGCGGTGATGACGAAGGCCGGCGCCAGCATGATCCATGGGGCGGACGACAGATATTCGCGGCCGAAACCGACCATGTTGCCGAGAGAGGTGCCTGGCGGCTGGATGCCGAGCCCCAGGAAGGAGAGGCCACTTTCCAGCAGGATGATTTCCGGAAAGGCGAGCGTCATCGAGACGATCAGGGTCGAGGCGATATTGGGCAGGATGTGGCGGCCGTAGAGGCGCCAGGGCGAGGCCCCCAGCTGATGCACGGCCGCCGCATAGCCATGCATCCGGCCGCTGATCGCAAGGCCGCGGGCAATGCGCGCATAGCGCTCCCAGGCGTGAAAACCGAGCAGGCAGACGAACAGCACCAGCGAGTTGCCGAAGAAGGCCAGCACCGCCAGCGCCAGCACCAGGAAGGGAATGGCGGCGGAAAAATCCACCAGCGCCAGAACGGCCTGCTCGACGATCCCGCGGAAATGCGCCGCGACGAACCCCAGCATCACCCCGATCACGGCACCGATGATGGTGGCGCCAAAGGCAATCAGCAGGCTCATGCGGATCGAGGTGATCAGTCTGGACAGCACGTCGCGCCCCAGTTCATCCGTTCCGAGCACATGGCTCCAGCTGCCGCCCATGAAGACCGGCAGGCTCAGTCGGTTGCGCAGGTCCATCTGCGTAAAACCGTAGGGCGAGATCAGGTCGGCCGAAACGGCGATCGTCAGCATCAAAACGAGCCACAGGAAGGCAATGGTGATCAGGATCGGCATGCGGTTGAGGCGCTCCAGCAGCGACCTCAACCGCGCCATCGGGGAACCGCCGGCCGCGGCGGTTGAGGAGGTGGTATCGGCCATGTTCTGGCTCCTTCAAGGGTAGCGCGGGCAGGAAACGGTGTGGATCATCAGCGGCGCGCCGGCCTTGCCTGCCCATGCATGCGCGGGTCGACCAGGCCGTAGAGAACGTCCACGATCATGTTCGCCGCGACCATGGTGATGGCGATCATCAGGACGATGGCCTGCACGATGGCGAGGTCCCGGTTGGCGACGGAGATGACCAGCAGCCGGCCGACGCCGGGCCAGGAGAAGACACTCTCGACGACAACGGCACCCGCGACGAGACCGCCCAGCATGAAACCGATGATGGTGATGGTCGGAATGGCCGCATTCTGCAGCGCATGACGCCAGACCACGGCCGACCACGGCAGGCCCTTGGCGCTTGCCGTGCGGATATACGGCTGGCCGAGCACCTCCAGCATGGCGCTGCGGGTAAAGCGCGCCAGAAGGGCGGCGCCGCCGAAGCCCATGGTGGCAATCGGCAGGATGGCGTTCAGCCAGCTGTCCTGCCCGGCCGAGGGCAGCCAGCCGAGATTGACGGAGAGGATCAACACCAGCAGCATGGCCAGGATGAAGGAGGGCACGGCAAAGCCCGTGACCGCCATCACCATGACGCAGCGATCGATCAGCGAGTTGCGGTGAAGCGCGGCATAGACGCCGGCGGGAACGCCCACGATGAGGTTCACCAGGAAGGCCGGCATGGTGAGCGCCAGCGTCGAGGGAACCCGCTCCAGCACCACCGCCATCGCATCGCGACCATCGCGCATGGACCGGCCGAGTTCGCCGCTGAAGACGGCCTCGAAAAACGAGAAATACTGGATCCATAGCGGCTGATCGAGACCCCAGGACTTCCGGAAGGCGTCGATTGCCTCCGGTGGTGCATCGGCGCCCATGATCACCATGGCCGGATCGCCCGACATGCGCAGAACGACGAAAACGAAGGTGACGACCATGATGATGCTGACGGCAGCGCGCAGCAGCCGGGAAAGAAGGTAATGCAGCATGTCAGCAGGTCTCCAGCAAAGCGGGAGCACGGGCGGCTGCCGCCTCCCCGTGTGCGATATGGCAGGCGACGCGCCGGCCGTCGCTGCGGCGCGGCTTCAGTTCCGGGGTCTCAGTCCGGCAGGTCGCCGTGGCGACCGGACAGCGCGGATGAAAGGCGCAGCCCGTCGGGCGATTGGCGGGGTTGGGCGGATCACCCTGCAGGATGACCCGGTTCGTCGTCTTGCCCGGATGCGGAATGGCCGAGACGAGTGCCTGGGTGTAGGGATGAGCGGGATCGTGCAGCACCGCATCCGGATCGCCTTCCTCGACGATCCGGCCGAGATACATCACCGCGACGCGCTGGCTGATCTGGCGTACGGCCCGGAGGTCGTGGCTGACGAACAGCATGCCCATCTTGAGCCGCTCCTGCAGGTCGGTCAGCAGGTTCAGCACCAGCGCCTGAATCGAGACGTCGAGCGCGCTGATCGGCTCGTCGCACACGAGTAGATCCGGATTGGTCACCAACGCACGGGCAATCACGGCGCGTTGGCGCTGCCCGCCGGACAGAGATTGCGGATGCCGGGCGACATGATGCGGCTGCAGACCGACCTCCGCCATCACAGCGGCGACCCGTTCCTCTCGTTCTGCTGCGGTGCCGATCCGGTGAATATCCAGCGGCTCGGCAATCTGCACGCCGACGGCCAGACGCCTATCGAGGGCCGCCAGCGGATCCTGATAGACCATCTGCATGCGCCGGCGAAGGTTCGCCCAGGCCGCCGTGCCGCTGGGCGGCATGGCGTTTCCGTCGAAGATGACAGAACCGGTATCCGGCGGCTCGATGCCCAGCACCAGCCGCGCCGTGGTGGATTTCCCGCAGCCGGATTCGCCGACCAGCCCCAGCGTTTCGCCGCGCGCCACGCGGAGCGAAATCCCGTCCACGGCCCGCACGGCGGTCGGGCGCCCCAGCAGCCCACGCCGCACCGTATAGCTGCGCGCAAGATCACGCGCTTCGAGCAGATCTGCCGTGCCCGCACTCATTGCATGGCCCTTTCGCGCGTCGTCGCAGCGTGATGATGCGACGGATGGCCTGCCTGGCGGTATGGTCTGGCATGGATGCAGGCTGCACTATGGTCCTGCGTCAGGGGCAGTGGCACCGGATCGACCTCCGCGCAGCGGTCGGTTGCCGCATTGCAGCGGGGCGCGAAGGCGCAGCCTTGCGGCATATGCGCCGCCTCCGGCACGCTGCCGGGAATGGCTACCAGCCGGCGCCGCGCGCCGCTGAGCGGCGGCAAGGCCCCCATCAGCCCGCGCGTATAGGGATGGCTTGGATGGGTGAAAATCTGAGCGCTTGGCGCCTCTTCCACGATCCGGCCGGCATACATCACGGCAATGCGCGAACAGGTTTCTGACACCACGCCGAGATCATGCGAGATCAGCACCAGCGCCATGCCGGTATCGCGCCGGAGCGTGGTCAAAAGATCTAGGATCTGCGCCTGGATGGTGACATCCAGCGCCGTTGTCGGTTCGTCGGCTACCAGAAGCTCCGGCTCACCGGCCAGCGCCATGGCGATCATCACGCGCTGGTTCTGCCCGCCGGAGAGTTCATGCGGATAGGCATTGATGCGGTTCTTCGCATCGGGAATACCGACCTGATCCAGCAGGCGGATGACCTCCGCCTTCGCCCTCTGCCCGGTCATGCCGCGATGCAGGCCGAGCGCCTCGCCGATTTGACGCCCGATGCGATGGACGGGATTGAGGCTCGCCGCCGGATCCTGGAAGATCATGGCGATCCGTCCGCCGCGCACCGGCTCCAGCCGCGCCTTCGGGGCACCGAGAATCTCGGTGCCATCGATGAGAACGGAACCGCGCACCGTTGCTGAGGCAGGCAACAGGCCAAGTGCTGCGAGCCAGGTCACGGACTTCCCGCAACCGGACTCGCCGACCAGCCCGACCGCTTCGCCGCGCTCGACCGCAAGATTGATGCCCCGCAAGGCCGGTGAGCGGCCGAAAGCGACCGAGAGGTTCTGGATCTCGACGAAAGCCATCACCTCAGGCGCTCCAGTTGTGGCGACGGAAATCCATGACGAAGGACTGGGAGGGAACCCACTTGATATCGGCGCGCTTGGCGGTGAAGGAGGCGTTGCGGTGCAGGACGACATAGGCCGGATCTTCAATCTCGATGATCTGCAGCATGCGGCGCCACACCGCGATGCGGCGGGTGCGATCAGTGCTGGAGCCGAGTTCCTTGGAGAGATTGCCGAATTCTTCGTTCCGCCATTGGTTGTTTCGCCAAGGCGAACCGGCAGGGCCCCAGGAGCCGGACATCTGTACATAGGGGTCCGGCAGGCTGGCTGCCGCCGACCAATCGTGGATGCCGCGGGTTTCCGGGCCGCCTTCGCTGATCTGGCCCCAGTTCTCCACCATCTGCAGCTTGATGTTGAGGCCGACCGAACGCCAGTTTTCCGTGTTGATCTGGGCGGTGGCCGTCTGGGCGGTATAGTAGTCGTTAAGCACCCGGTAGGGGATAGGCTCGCCATTGTAGCCTGCCTTGCGCAGCAGGGCGCGCGCCTTGTCCGGATCGTAGGCGGGGTTTTCGTGATCGGCGATGTAGAAGTCGCCATAGAAGGTCCACTGCAGGCCGCGCGGCACTTCGGTGCGTCCGCTCCACAGGGATTCGACGATCAGTTCGCGATCGACGGAATGGGTCAGCGCCTGGCGCACCAGCGGATTGGCCAGCACCGGATGAGACTTGTTGAACACGGTGTAGCGTGTGTTGTTGATCGGGCCGCCCACAACCTTGAAGCGCTTGTCGGCCTCCACCGTTGCGATCTGGTCCGGGGGGATGTCGCATGCGAAATCGGCGCCGCCGGAGCGCAGCAAGTTGATGCGCGAGGCCGTTTCCGGCGTTTCCACGAAACGGATCTGGCGAAGCGGCGGGCGACCTTCCCAATGATCGTCGAAGGCGGCCAGCGTCAGGACGGAATCCGGCTTGTATTCGGCGACCGAATAGGGACCCGTGGTGACAGGCTGGCGCGCCCAGTCCATCCAGCTCTTGGCTTCGAGAAAGGCGCGCTTGCTGACGATCATGCCAATCGAGGCCGAAAGGCGACCTTCGAGAACCGGGTCGATGGAGCCGTTGTGAAGCCGGACCTTGTGCGGCCCGAGCACCTCGATCCGCTCGAAGGCAGGAAGTGCCTGGCGGGCCACGGCCTTGACGTTGTCGGGAACCTCGACTGATCCGCCGCCCCACATCCGGTCGGGACCGTAGGAGAAGGCCACGTCCTCGGCGGTCATCACGTCGCCGTTGTGGAACTTGACGCCTTCGCGCAGGTCCACATCGACCGTTCGATCGTCGAGGCGCTTCCAGCCGGTCGCCAGTTGCGGCTGCAACGACATGTCGCCGATCCAGTCATTGCCGAGCAGGGTTTCGGCATAGCTCGTGTAGATGCGAGCGCCGACGTTCGACTGTTCCGTCAGCATTTCCAGCGTGTTGGAGGTGGAAATGCGCTGAACGGCAACAGTCACGGCGGGGCGATCGGCGGATTGTGCCGAGGCAAAACGCGGCATGGCAAAGGCAGCCGTTGACGCTGCCGAAAGGGAAAGGAGATGGCGACGGGTGATTCCAGTCATTTTCTTGACCTTCTGAAAATGGCAAGCAAAGGGGCGTGCCGCAATAACGCGAGAGACCCGCGTCCGGCGTGATGAAGCGTCGATGATGACGTGACGATGATCTGCGTTGCCCGGCGGAATGTTCACTTTCGGTGTGCCCGCCGCGATGCGAATTTCCTTAAGGGCTCATTGTGAAACGCGCATGACAGCTGTAGGTACAGCTATGGAATTTCAGGGGTCAGGGACGATTGATGGAGCCGCAATGGTTCAGGGTATATCAGGCGGTGAAGAAGGCCATTCTGGTGGGGGAGATGCTGCCGGGCAGCAAGGTTCCGCCTGAATTCGATCTGTCCGAACAGTATGGCGTCAGCCGCAACACGGTGCGGCGCGCCTATCTGGCGCTGTCGCAGGAGGGATTGATCCGAAGCGTGAACGGTCGCGGCTCCTTCGTCATGCAGACCGGACTGACCTATGAAGTGGATGCAACCTCCCGTTTTCGCGATGTGCTGGACCAGCAAGGCGTGCGCTCCGCCATCCGCATGGTGGAAAGCCAAGAAGTGCCGGCAGACCAGGAGATCGCCAACATCCTCCACCTCAAGAGCGGACATCTCCTGCTGCGCGTCACCACGCTGATCCTCGGCGACGAAGTGCCGTTCATCCTGACGGTGCGGCACATACGCGCCGATCTCGTGGTGGACCTGGACAGAAAGCTGAAAGAGACGGATTCCCTGACGCAAATCGCACGGCGCGAAGGGCTTGGCCAGTTGCGCCGCGTGTCGACCACTGTAGCGGCGCGGTTGCCGACGGAACGGGAGTCAGCCCTGCTGCAGTGCCCGGCCAATGCGCCGGTACTGGTGGTTCACTCGACCGGACGCATCGACAATGGTCTGCTGCTGGAGTGCCAGAAGGCTGCGATGAACAGTCAGCTTATTCGGCTGTCGTTCCAGGCCGAGGGTCGTTGATCGCGCGCAGCGCAGGTTTCGTCTCTTGCGCGAATTTCCGTGCATCAATGAAATCTGGAGGTCATGCGCTATGTACTGGCCAGGCCTATCGCCGCGGCCCGGACATTCAGGACAGCATCCAGGTGGCCCTGCCACTACGCTGCTGCGCATGGTCGTCGTATTCTGACGCCTGCTGGACGGATCAATGCCAGGACTGCTCCATGGCCTCTGGGAGCGCGATGCCTCGGTTGGCCGCTTCGGTGAGATAACCGGAGCGTAAGCCATGGTCGAAAAATTCCGCCGGGTCCAGTCCTGCCATCTGCGGCCGCTGCTTGACGATGTCGTTGATCGCCTTTGGATCAAGCGTACGCTGCGAGACATTTCCCAAGCGATCAATCGCCCGGAACACACTGCTACTTTCGATCCTGCCGAGGTCAAGCCCGGCGTTGAGCGAGTCGACAGGCCGCCGCCGCCAGACATTAGGAAACGCCAGACCGCAGACAACTGCAGCCTGGCCTTTTTTCGCTTCGCCGGATTCAGGCCGCTTCGATAATGACTTTCAGCGCCTGCGTGCTCGCCGCTCTCGAAAAGGTATCGTAGGCATCGAGGATCGCGTCGAGCTTGAAGCGGTGGGTGATGAGTTTCTTCGGATCGATCTTGCCTGATTGCACCGTCTTCAAAAGCATCGGCGTCGAGACCGTGTCGACCAGCCGGGTCGTAATCGAGATGTTCTGCGACCACAGCTTTTCGAGATGCAGATCGGCTTTTACACCATGTACGCCGACATTGGCGATGACGCCGCCAGGCGCGATGATCTCCTGGCAGAATTCGAAGGTGGCCGGGACACCGACGGCCTCGATCGCCGTATCGACACCCTTGCCACCGGTCAGATCGAAGATGCGCCGTTTCGCCGCTTCTCCATCCGCCTTGACCGTCTCCGTCGCGCCGAAACGTTTCGCCACCTCAAGCCGGTTTTCGTCGAGATCGACCATGATGATCTCCGACGGCGAATAAAATTGCGCGGTCAGCAGCGCGGCGAGCCCGATCGGCCCGGATCCGACGATGGCAACCGTGCTGCCGGGCTGCACCTTACCGTTCAGGACACCGCATTCGAAGCCGGTCGGCAAGATGTCGCTCAGCATGACGAGCGCATCTTCGTCAGCGCCATCCGGGATCGGATAAAGGCTGGTATCGGCATGAGGAATACGCACATATTCGGCCTGGGTGCCGTCGATCGTATTGCCGAGGATCCAGCCGCCTGTGGTGCAATGGGAATACATGCCGCGCCGGCAATATTCGCATTTGCCGCAGGATGAGATGCAGGAGATCAATACCCGATCGCCCTTCTTGAATTGGGTCACGCCGGCGCCGATGTCCTCGACAATTCCCACACCCTCGTGCCCGAGGATGCGGCCGGGCGTGCAGGTCGGCACATCGCCTTTCAATATGTGCAGATCGGTGCCGCAGATGGTCGTCCGGGTGACCTTGACGATCGCGTCAGTCGGTGCCGCGATTTTCGGGACAGGCCTCTCCTGCACGCTTTTCTTACCCGGTCCTTCATAGACGAGAGCTTTCATGGTGTTTCTCCTGGTTAAGGCGACGACACGCCGTTTGCGATCAACATCGCACCATAGGAGCAAATCGCCTTGACCCCTATCAATGCCGGCGAGTTCGCCCCTGAATATGCCCGCCGCCCAAAGCCGACTGAGATCAATGCCCTCACCGGAAGGTGGTATAACAAAAGAGGAGAACAGCAAGGACGATTAAAATGGAAGTCATCGAGGCAATCTATGGCCGTCGCGCCACGCGGGCCTTTACGGCGGAGCCGGTCGATAAGTCGATGCTCGAATTTCTGATCGAGGCTGCCATTCAGGCGCCCAGCGCCGTCAATGGGCAACCCTGGGATTTTACCGTTATTCGGAATAAACCGCTGCTCGACCGGATCTCGTCAGTGGCCAAGGCCCATGTGCTGAAGGCATACCAAGAGAACGCTCCTCCGCCTCATCTGCGCGAGCACCTGGAAAATCCGGATTTCCATATCTTCTATCACGCTCCGGCGCTGATCGTCATTTCCGCCAGCAGCGGCGATTGGGCCGTCGAAGATGCCTCGCTTGCCGCAGAAAACCTGATGCTTGCCGCCTATGCCCGTGGGCTCGGTTCCTGTTGGATCGGCTTCGCCCAGCGCTGGCTGGAGACGGAAGAAGGCCGCAAGGCCATTGGTGTGCCGCAGGATTTCGTGCCGGTCGCGCCAATTATCGTCGGCCATCCTGCTGCACCGATGCCGCCTGTGCCGCGCAATCGCGCACGTCTTCGCTGGCTGGACTGATGTAGATGATCGCCATCGGATCTGACGAATGTCTGGATCACCTTAGACAGCAAGAGCAAACCTGCCCAGACGACTGGAGGATACGATCAAAATCATTACCGGTGGCAGAACGGGAGCAGGTCAAGGCATTGCGCGGAAGATCCGAACCCGAGGCGGCCAAAACTGTCATGGCGGTCTTGGTCGCCGATCCGCAGGATGAGACCGCGGCGGCATCTGGATGACAAGGCAGCGGTCTTGTTTCATCCTTGGTGTTGTTGCCGCCAGACGACGAGGAGAAGTGCTGATGCGACATGTTCTGCTTGCCACGGACGGATCGGAAAGCGCGGCGCGCGCGACGGAAGTTGCCGTCGGCATGGCGCTGACTGGTGGCGGCAAACTATCGATTCTGACGGTCGAGGGGCATGCTAGGGAGGACATCAAGCAATTTGCGCGGGCGGAAGGAAGTGTCGGCGACGCCATTGAAGGACTTGCAAATCAAATCCTGCACCAGGCGAAGGAAGCCGCTCATGAGGCGGGTGTTCCCGACGTTGAGGTACAGTCGGCCCGGGGTGACTCCGCTGAGGTGATCATCGACAAGGCCCGATGAGACAAGGTGGACGTCATCGTCGCCGGGCGCCGTGGACGACGAAGGCTGACCGGATTGTTGCTCGGCAGCGTATCTCAAAGGCTTGTAAGCCTAGCCACCTGCGCAGTCGTTGTCGTTCCATGAAAGATTGAGGCGCCGTCACAAACCGCTCATGTGAGGCTTGGATTGCCTTGAAAGACCCTCTCAACACCTGCCGACATGGTTCACGGTTCACGTCTTGGGCTATCATTTGGAGTAAGACATCCCGCGATGCGTAGCAGAAAATCAAAGAAAGCCGGTAGCAGGCTGAACACCATCATTGCGTGACCGCTTAAGAGGGGGCTCGCTACAGGTGACGGTCGTATTTCATCGTCTTTGCCGCCGGGAAGCATTTTGACGCCGGCATCAATCGCACCTGGCCAAGTCTGAATGATCTTCGTAACAAAGGTTCTATTCTTTTAATTTGTATCATGGCGTGATATAAATTAATCAAAATCGTGCCCGAATTACGGGCGCGTCAAAAAAATGGCTGGGGCTAAACCTTGCAAGTTGAGATGGTGCTATATTGGGAGGAAACATGGCGGACATGGATGAATTCGCAAGGCTGTCGCTGCTTCTCGAAAGCAAGTTGAGCGAGCGGGGAATCTTGAACCTCGACGGTTTGTTGATGTCCGCTTCATTGCCCGCCGATATCGAGGAGAGACTGGACGGATTGATCGACAACGTCGCCGAGCTGGAAGGATTGATCCGCATTGCTCACGCCGCCCGGCAGGGCGAAACTCTTTCGCCACCGGTCGCGGGTGCCGTTCGCGTCATGATTGAGGAAGTCTGCGACGCCCTGTTTGAGCCGGAGGAGCTTCGGAACTTGTCTGGGCTGCATTAGTGTAGGTCGTTTCAATCACATGGTTGTGTCCGGTTCCGATGAAGTTCAAACCTTTGGTTCTGCTTGCACTTTTGCCTCTCGCGCATCCAATCCTGGCTGGAGAGGTCTCAGGCTGTACCGCTGCAGCCAAAGGCCTGCTCGTGACGAAACCTGGCCAACTGCTATCGGTTGTGCAGGCAAGGGAAAGCTGCACCGCCATTTTTCTGATGTACCGCGAGGGAAAACGTCCGCGAAGGATGACGGTCAACTTTCGAAGGAGCCCTGACGAAAGCGCCGGCATCCGATGGGAAACGGTTGGCCCGGCGAAGATATTGCCGGTGGCGGGACGCGAGCCATCCTCCCGGTGAATAGTCGTGCTGCGCCGCGTGGAAGAAAGAACCGAGCGTCAGATGGACCGTGATCGTTTCGGGAGTTACGCTTGTCATGAGATTGAGGACGGCACGCTATTTCAAAGCGCTCGCGCTGTTGGGCGTCGGGCTCGGATCATTGCCTGCTGCCGCGGCAACGCAGTCGGTACTGCCTACGGGCACTCCCGATATGCCGCGCTATATCGTCGATGTCGCCGGAAAGCGGGTCCGGTTGGTTGGCCCAAGATTTTTCACGGATACGACCAAGAAGCTGAGGTTTCCCGGCCGGAACGATGCCGTCCGGGGAGGGCAGGTCAAGTAGCTGATCGATAGGCCGAGCTGTCATACCAAGCAAACAGGGGGGGCCGACCCAGTCATCGGCGATATCTGGGGTCAAGCGTCCGGTTCGCTCATCTGGCGTAGGCGCCGAAGGGACTCGGCCAGCAAGGGTTCATGTGCGAGCATCTCGCGAAGGTGATCACGCGCAAGCGTATCGAGAAGCGCTTCTCCAGAGGTCGTCAGCTTGAGCAAAACGCTGCGCCTGTCTTTAAGGGATGCTTTGCGCAGCACAAATTTTGCCGCCACGAGACGGTCGGCGAGTTGCACGGCGGCATGATGTGACAGCAGCATATCGTTTGCGAACTGCTTGATCATGATCTCGTTGTTCGCAGCGACCTTGATGACAAGAAGCGCCTGATATTGTTGGGAGGTAATGCCTGCCTTGGTCAGGACCGCTTCACTGAAGGCGAGAAACCGGCGCATAGCGAGCCGCACCCCTGCCAGTCCTTTGAATATTTCAATGTCTAACTGGTCCTGGGCAGGGCTCATCTAGGTTTACTCGAACGAGGTTAGATCAATATTGCAGCGATAGGGCTGCGAAGGATAGCTCCCAAGAGCATCTAAGGTCGATCTTCAACGGCAAGCCAGCGCAAATCACTGCGGCAGATGTCTTGGTCGCCGGCTGCAATGGGCGAACTTCAGCCTGAGCCGCAACGACCGCACCGCAGCCGGCTTCGGTCCGGTGTCCGGATCAAACATTGCCGGCAGATAGTTCGATGATTTCGTTGGTGATTTCTTCCTGGCGCAGCTGGCGTGAAAGCGACACGAGCCCGTCGAGCGTTCTGCCAACATTGGACTTTGCCGCGATCATGGAACGTGTCCTGGCCTCGTTTTCCGCCGCGAAAGACAATGTTAGCGCTTCGCACAGCTCTGCGAAGACATATTCTTCGGCGAGTTGTGTTACGAGGCGCTGCGCAGGAAGGGTGATCAGCGGCGGCTGCGCGGACCTGGAGGGCGGAAAACGCCGATAGTCGAACGGTATGAGCGGCCTGCAAAGGATATCGAGCTGGCCGGCTTCGCCGAGGGTCGTATAGACCATGGTCACCCGCGAAAGCTCACCTGTATCCAGCCGGTCGTAGAGCGTCTCCATGATTCGGCTGGCAAGATCTGCGATCTGAGCGACATGGGCGACCATGGGAGCCGTCCATTCCACCGCGACGTTTCTTTCGGCCGCGACCATCAAACCGCGGTCGCCGATCATCAAAAGCCGGCTCTGCGGGTCCTCTTCCATGATCGCGACTGTGGCATCGAGAACGCGCTCGCTGAAACTGCCCGCAAAACCCTGGCCTGCCGATATCGCGATAATGGCATGTCCTGGCTCCGCCGCGCCAAAGGAGATGGCCGTCTTTGACGGCAGGAGCGGAAGAGCTCTGCTGATCGCATTTCCGATGGATTCGGAATAGGCGCGGATACCTTCAAGATGCGTTCGTGCTTCATGCGAGCGGGCGGCGGCTATGCCGCGCATGGCCGTCACGACAGCCAAAAGCTGTTCGGCGGAGCCGATCCTCGCTTCGACATTGCTGAGGCGGCTGGTCACTGAGGTGTCTCCGGGTCGGTTGTTGAGTTGCCGGCGACCATCGCGCGGACTGCGGCAACCAACTCGCTTCGCTGAACATCGTCGAGCGGTTTGCCGGCAGCTATGGACCGGGCGACCTCGGGCGCTCTTCCATCGATCAGAGAGGGAATGCGGGCCCTGAGCGCGAGGATGTCGGCGGGGGGCATTGCATCGAGTGCGCCTGCGCCGAGGGCCGTAAGAAGTCCGATCTGGTCGACCATGCGCAGCGAAGCGAAACGCGGCTGGGCAAGCAGCGTGCGAATCCGTTCTCCACGGTCCATCTGCGCCTTGATGCGGTTGTCGGAAATGCCGCCGAAACGGGTGAACATCTCAAGTTCCAGGAACTGCGAATAATCGAGCCGGATACGTCCGGAAACCTGCCGCAGCGCCGGATGCTGGGCCTTGCCACCGACCCGACTGACGCTCAAGCCCACATCCACGGCCGGTCGCTGATTGGCGGCGAAGAGCCGCGAGTTCAAGACGATCTGGCCATCGGTGATGGAGATCAGGTTGGTGGGAATATAAGCCGACAGGTTGCCGGCGTCCGTCTCAGCGATCGGTAGGGCCGTCAGCGAACCGCCGCCACGCTCGGCCGACAGCATCGCCGCGCGTTCAAGAAGCCGGGCGTGCAGATAGAAAATATCGCCGGGATAGGCCTCACGGCCCGGCGGCTCCCGCGTCAGCAGGGCAAGCTCGCGATGGGTCGCTGCATGTTTCGTCAGATCGTCGATGACCACCAGCGCATGGCCGCCGCGGTCGCGGAAATATTCGGCCATGGTGAAGCCGGCAAAAGGCGCGATCCATTGCATGCCGGGGGATGCCGATGCGGATGCCACCACGAAGATGCAGCGTTCCGGTGCGCCGTGAGTACGAACTGCCTCGATGACCCGCTCGACCGCCGTCGCACGCTGGCCGACTGCAACGTAGACGCAGATGATGTCCGAATTCTTCTGGTTGATGATCGTATCGATGGCGATTGACGTCTTGCCGGTGGCCCGGTCGCCGATAATCAGCTCCCTCTGGCCGCGGCCCAGCGCAAACAGCGCGTCGATCACGAGTATACCGGTCTCGACCGGCCGGGAGACGAGATCGCGCTCGATGATCGCCGGGGCAGGGCGTTCGGCTGGATGAAAGGCCTCAGCGTCGATCGGGCCTTTGTCGTCGAGGGGACGCCCGAGAGGGTCGACGATGCGTCCGAGCAGGGCTTCTCCCACCGGAACCCGTACGACTTCGCCGGTGCCCGTCACGCGCGAGCCGGCCTCGATCGTGTCGCCCTCATCGAAAAGTACCGCGCCGATGGTATCGGCATCGAGCGTGAGCGCAAACCCGGTGCGGCCGCCGTCGAAATGCAGCAGTTCATTCAGCCGGGCTTTGGGCAGGCCGGAAACGCTGGCAATTCCGTCCGCCACCTGTTCCACCCGCCCGACTGCTTCCGCGAGGGGAGCCAATTGAGTTCGCGCAACCGTTTCGCGGCTTTGAGAAAGCCAGGCTCTTGTCTCGGTATCAATCTCTGCCATGGCTTTTGAGCTCCCGCAGAAGGCGATCCAGATCGGCCCGGAAATTGTTGCGAACCACCGCGTGGGGCGCGTCGATTTGCAAGCCCGCGAGCAGCGTCGGATCCGCCGCGACAGTGATCTCCACCGGTTTTCCCAGGACCTCGGCAAGCATGGCCCGAATGTCGCTTGTTTCCTTATCCGTCAGGGCCCGGACCGCCCGTACCGGAACCGGTCCGCTCTCGGTGATCGCCGCCAGGCTTTCCGGCGGCAGAGCCCGCAAGGCCATGGCAATGCCGTCGATGAAACCGGTAATCTTGGCAGTTTCCGGCAGCCGGGTGACCAGTTTCGCAGCAATATCGACCGCCAGCGACTTGGCGTCTTCGGCATAGGAGGTCTCCGTCTCTTTTCTGTGACGTTCTATATCGGTCTCCACCGCGGCGCGGAGCTTTTCCGCTTCCGCCCGTCCGCCGGCAAGCACGGCCGCCTTTGCCGCCTCGGCCTCGGCAAGGGCGGCCTTCAGCGCATCGTCCCTTGTCGCGGCAAGTCGGGAGGTTTCCTCTGCCGCCTTTTGCTTTTCCGCCATGGCATCCGTCCTGGCGGCTTGCGCATCGGCAATCAACTTCGCTGCTGCAGCCTGCCGGGCATCGATCATCGCGGCGACGGGCTGCATGAGAAAGCGTTTCAGCAACCAGAGCAGCACGAGGACGTTGACCGTCTGCAGCGCAAGTGTCCACCAGTCGAGATGCATGGCGTTTGCGTCCTCAACCGGCGTAGGGGTTTGCGAAGAGGACCAGAAGCGCGATGACCAGGCAGTAGATCGCCATGGTCTCGATCATGGCGAGGCCGACGAAAAGCGTGCGCGAGAGCGTACCGGCCGCTTCCGGCTGACGTGCGATGGCGTCCATGGCCGCGGCAACGGCCCTGCCTTCGGCAAGTGCGGGGCCGATCGCGCCGAAGGAGACAGCAAGAGCTGCCGCGATAATGCTGACGATTTCGATGACATTCATGGTTGTTTCTGCTCCTGTAGATGCGAATTGGTGGGTGATGCGGCCTCTCCGCCGACTGCAGCACCGATGAAAACCATCGTCAGTACCGCGAAGATGTAGGCCTGTACGGCTCCGGTCAGCAGGTCGAGCGCCATCAGCGGAATGGGCACCAGCAGGCCTGCCAGCGAAACCACGATGCCGATGACAAAGACGCCGCTCATGACATTGCCGAAGAGACGCACGATCAGGGAAAAGGTACGCGTGATCTGCTCGACCACATTGAGCGGGATCATCACCCAGCTTGGTTCGGCGAAAGTCTTGAGATATCCGGCCGCACCCCTGATCCTGATGCCGTAGAAGATAGTTGCGCCGAACACGATGAGGGCAAGAGCGGTGTCCGTTTCCAGATGCGCTGTCGGCGGTTCAACGCCCGGAACGAGGGAAGACCAATTGGCGACGAGCACGAAAATAAAGATGGAGCCGACAAGCGGCCGGTAGGGGCGGGCATCCGTCTGCATCGTGTCGCGGATCTGGCCGTCGATGGTTTCGACAAGCATTTCCAGCACAGCCTGTGTCTTCGAGGGCGTTAGAGAAAGACGCCGCGTTGCCAAAATGGAAACGAGCGTCAGCACCAGCATGATGGCCCAGGTAACGACGACCGGAGCGGTGATCGGCACAGGGCCCAGAAAGAAAAGCGGCGTGATTTCGAGCGGCGAGGTCATGAAAGGCTCCCAGTCCTCCGTAAAACGAGGCTGCGCGCGATGAGAATTCCCAGCATGCCGCAAAGCAGTGTCATTGCCCCGAATGTGGCGAGCAGGGCGAGCGCGCCACCCAAAAAGCAAAGGCGCAAGAGCTGAAGAAGAAAGGCTTTCGGAAGGCTTCCTCCGGTGAAAAAATGAAGGTTCCACCGAAGTGTCGCGAAATGGAGGAGGCCGATCAGAAGACCCGCGACCAGTCCGATCCCGGCCTGGAACCCAATGCCAGTTGCTTGCAGCGAGAGAATATTTCCAGTCATGAGCGATGCATCCATTTCCAGGCTGACCAGAGGCCGAAGGCGGCGCCGATCATGATGAGCGGCGCGGAGAAGAAGATGCCGGTCCCCAGGCTGCGATCGATGAAGCGGCCAAGGATCACGCCAAGCAGGGTCGGCACGATGATCGTCCAGCCGAGAATGCCGATCTGCCCAAGGCGGACGCCCAGCGAAGGCTCCGGTTCTTCGACACTTTTGCGATCACGCTCGGCGGCGCGGCGTGCCGCTTCCTTCAAACGATCCTTGCTTTGCGGAGGTTCGGGGCCGGTCGTCATATCTCGGCCTTTCCATCGGTCGGAGCGATCGCTCGCCCTTCACCCGGACGCAAGTATTTCATCAGTTGCCGCACCGCATTGGCGTGCATCCGTGCCTGTTCGACGCGGGAGCAGCGATCGACATCGGCAAGTTTCGACCGCATCCGTTTTACGTCCTCCTCGAGCTTGGTGAGGTCGTCGCTAAGCGTGCCCTGGCGGCAGGCAATGGAGACTTCGCTGCCGCCTGAAACCGTGACGATGCCGCCGCTGACGGCGCAAAAATGCATCTTGCCTTTTAGATCCCGCCAGCGGATGACGGACGCCGGAAGCACCGTCAGAAGGTCGGCGTGACCCGGCAGGATGCCAAAACCGCCGCTTGCGTCCTCGGCACGCAAGGAACGGATACCCGCGGCATCCGCCAGGACGGCCGAGGGCGTCGTGATAACGAGGTGAAGGCCGTCGCTCATTGGTGCACCTTTGCGCTCATTGGTGTACCTTCGCCGGCGATCCGACGTCCGTCCGGCGCATCGCCTCTTCCTTTTCGCGTGCCTCGTCCAATGTGCCGACCATATAAAGCGAGCTTTCGTTCCAGTCGTCGCAAGCGCCTGCGAGGATGGCTCGGCAGCCGGCGATAGTATCGGCGAGCGTGACCGAGCGGCCTGCCGTGCCCGTGAATGCCTCGGTGACGGCAAAGGGCTGCGTGAGAAACCGCTGGAGCCGTCTTGCCCGCTCCACGATGCGGCGATCGTCGCTGCCGAGTTCTTCGACGCCGAGAAGCGAGATGACGTCCTGCAATTCGCGATACCGTTCGATCGTGCGGCGGACATCCATTGCGACTTCGGCATGATCGCTGCCGACCACGAGAGGATCAAGCAGCACGGATGACGATGCTATGGGATCGACCGCCGGATACATCCCCTCGGCCGCCATGTCGCGTGACAGCACGACCATGCTGTCCACATGCGCGGCAATCGTCGTGACGGCAGGGTCGGTGAAGTCATCAGCGGGAACATAGACGGCTTCGATCGCGGTGATTGAGGCATCGCCGACCGAAGCAATCCGTTCCTGAAGGGCTGCAACTTCGCTGGCGAGTGTTGGCTGGTACCCGACGCGCGACGGCAGGCGTCCGAGCAATCCAGACACTTCTGCGCCCGCCTGGACAAAGCGGAAGACGTTGTCCATCAAAAGCAGAACGTTCTGGTGGCGTTCGTCGCGGAAGTATTCGGCGATCGCCAGCGCGGTCATCGGCACGCGCCAGCGGGCTCCCGGCGGTTCGTTCATTTGGCCGAAGACGAGTGCGGTGCGGGCAAGTACGCCGGAGGATGTCATGTCCAGTAACATTTCGTGCCCCTCGCGGGAGCGCTCGCCGACGCCCGCGAAGACAGAAATACCCCGGTAGCTCTTGACCATTGCGTGGATCAATTCCATCACGAGAACCGTCTTGCCGACGCCCGCTCCCCCGAACATGGCGGCTTTCCCGCCTCGGGCGATCGGCGTCAGGAGGTCAATCACCTTGATGCCTGTGACGAAGAGATCGGAAACGCCTTTCTGAGTGACGAGTGCCGGAGGCTGCCGATGGATCGGACGACGCGGCAGGCTGGCCGGAAATTCTCCGCGACCATCGCCGGCATTGCCGGCGACATCCATCAGTCGTCCCAGGACCGCATCGCCGACGGGCACGTTGAGCGGCTGGCCGAGACGCACAGCCTCGTCGCCCCGCCGAAGCCCGCTGGTTGTCTGGAGCGCGATTGCGCGGACCGTGTGACGGTCGAGATGCGCCTGGACCTCTGCCAGCAAAGTGACGCTCTCGCCCTGAAGTGAAAGAGCTTCGTCAATCTCGGGAAGTTTTTCCGGCGCGAAGGTGATGTCGATCACTGCGCCGCGGATCGCTACGATTTTTCCCGATTCTGCCATGGCAATTCTGCCTCGATTGAAAGCTGAACTCCACGGCAAACTGTCTGGATGAACCGATCGCTACATTGATCTTTGTCACCCCCGTCTGAGAATTCCCATCGGCTTGTCCCCGGAGCGTTCGCATGGCCTCAAATTCGAACACAGCATCCTGAGGATGATCCTGGTCCGGAACTTTCAGGATGGATGGTGTTGGTGGTGCACCGGATAAAATGCCGGAATTTCGTAGATCGACATGTCCGACTTCAACGACAAGTCTGGGTAACGACCGGCCCGAAGCAGCCATCGACAATCCGAATTCTCTACCTTACTGCGGGCAGGAACCGCAGCCCACGCAACGCGTTGTGTGTCGGAAACAGAGGAGAAAGACGATGCTTAAGGGTATTTTATTATGGGCGATAGGCGTCCCTATCTTCGTGATCATCCTGCTTTACATGTTTGTCTTCTAGACAGAGCATCAAACCCGCGGAGTATGCCGCCGGCAGGTGGCGGCACCACCATCAAGGACCCGCAACTGCGGTGCGAGGACAGTTCTCGATCCTCGATGTGATGATTTTGGTGGTGTAAGCGGTGCGTTCGTTTCAGCCGACCGAACGCGCCCGCATGGACGGGCGAAGTCGCGCTTACTACTCCGTCGGCCGGTCGTACCTAGTGCACCGACTGGCTGGCGTCGTCGTCGCCGAGGAACGAACGAATGCCGTCCCGTTCAGTCGTGGCAAGAAATTCCTCCCACGCCTCCTTGTCGCTGACGAAACTGCCCTCCCAAGTCGTTACGTCTTCCTCCTGCGAGATCACCTCGAGGGTCCAGCCGTCGCTACTGCCGGCGGGCCTGTGAATGTCCACTAGAACAGTAATCCCGTCGTCTTCGAATTCGCCGGAGAAATCCGAATGCTCCAGCTTTGGCTTTTTCGTCATCGCCACCCGCTCCTCATTCCAATGCCGCGTGCGCTAGGCTGTGTGAAAACCCCGGCAGAACCGGTGAAATGTTTTTAGTGACCTCAACCTAGCGGACAAGCAAGATTTTTGATCTGCATTGCCCCACCTGGGGCCTGAGATGGTTGGGAGGTCCTGACTGTCGGCGTCTTGCTGCAGAAGCGGTACATCCGTCCGCTGAGGCGGCAATTGCATTCAAAAGTGCTCCTGCGGCGATCAAACTGCTTACGAGCTTACAATTGCAGGCAAGAACGTGCGGTGCATCGACACGACGGATATGCATCTTCGATGTCACCGACTGGTCGTAAAACCCGCCTTGGCGCATGAATGTCACCGGCTGGTGAAAATTATACGCCAGAACTCCAAAAACACTGTTCGGTGATATTACGAATACCCCGTGCAGGGGAAATGATTGCACGGAGCGCGGTCTAAGCCCTTTCCGCGGCTAGGCCCACGTCCGCCATCACACCGCCAACAGGCGCCGATTTCTTTGGCAACAACGTTTGACGGGAGACGCGCCAAGTTATAGCCGGGAGAATGCCAGCGGCCGAAGAACGGTTGGGCAGGAACCGACGGCGCATTCGAACGAGAGCGGATCGGGCGAGCGCGAAAGAAGGGCAAGCGGCAGGCAGGGGGCACCCGAGAGAGGCCGAAAGGCCGCGACGGTTTCCCCATAGGCTTCGCCATTGACGATGACCGCGAAATCGCCGGCGAAAAGAGGCGATCCGGCTTCACGCGCGGGAAGGGGGGCACGTCTCTGCCCGAGCGCTTTTTCAAACAGGCCGGAGCCGGAGGACAGGCGCAGCATGCGGTTCTGCTGTTCCTCCACCAGCGCAAAGGCCTTGGGGATGAATTCCTTCACCCACTCGTCTTCCTTGGCCAATGCTGCGCGACAGGCCTCGCGTTCGGCCCAGTCCGCGTAGCTCCACAGATGATGGATAACGTTAAGGGGGCCGGTTTCGGCGAGCCAGTAGCCCATCAGTGGCAGATGCCGGCTCACGAATGGAAGCCCGTAGCCCGCCAGCAGTTCGAGATAGGGTATCGCCGCTCCGGGCTTCAGCCGGTAGCTCCGCCATTCGTGAATCATGTTTCCTCCATGCCTTACGGCGTCGCGGGAATAGTCCCTTTCGAGCGCGACGCGCATAGCAAGATTGTTGCAGGAAGCCTTGCCATGAAATGGATCACCCGTCGCAAAACATGGACGATCCATCGCTCTCACGCGCAGCTCTACGCGTGGCTGCTCGCCACCTGCTTGCGATAGGCGCCGGGCGATATGCCGGCCTGCCGGGTGAAGAAGCGGTTGAAATAGGCGGGATCGTCGAAGCCCGTCATATGGGCCACCTGCGCCACGCTGCTTTCGGTATAGACCAGATAGCGCTTGGCCTCGATGGTGACGCGTTCGTAAAGCAGGTCGGACGCCGTTTTGCCCGCCCGGTTCTTGCAGGCGGCGTTGAGCCGCGCCGGGGTGACGGCGAGAGCATCGGCATAGAAGGCCGGCGAGCGCTCGCTGCGGAAATGCTCTTCCAGCAGCGCCCGGTAACGAGCGAGAAGATCATAGTCCCGGTCGGGCGCGATGATGCGCGGATCTTCCTGTGTGATGCTGAGGCGCAGGACCACCACCAGAATCCGCATGAACTGCGCGAGGATCGCGGTACGGCGACCGGGGGCGGACCAGACATATTCCCGGTGCAGCCAGTAGAAGGTGTCGGTGACGGCGGCGATGTTGACACCGGTTCCTTCCAGCGAATAGACGGCCGGGCGGCTCGCGGCATCGACAAGCCTTGCGTCACTCTCCGCTGCCGCCTTCAGGCAGCCGAGGGCGGCGGTGACGACGAAGCCGTCGGTTCCCGGATCGAAGTCGATCTGGTGGACGATACCCGCCGGGATGACCAAAATCCCGGGGACGGGGATCGTCAGCGAAAGGTCCTCCATGCGGATGGTGCCGCCACCCTCGCGCACCAGCAGAACCTGCATGTGATCGGGATGCGCATGCGGACGAATCCTCCAATCATTCGGACCGCTTCGCTCCCTGATGATCTCGATATCCAATAAGTCTAGTTCGACATCCGCACCCTGATCTCCATAGAGATAGTAGTGCGGAATGCTCGCCGTCGCCTCGCCGCCCATTTTTCCTCCCATTGCTCCGATCGAATTGTGCAACAATTGCACGGCAGCGTCCATTGGTCCGGCCTCTCCCCGCGCGTAGCAATTTCCCTGTGTAGCGTGAGAAACGGGAGGAAATCATGGAACGGGCAAGCGAGGGGCGCGTCTGTGACGTGCTGGTGGTCGGATCCGGCGCGGGAGGGCTCGCAACGGCGATCACCGCGAAAAAACATGGCCTGTCGGTCATCGTCATCGAGAAGGAAGCCGTCTTCGGCGGCACCACCGCCTTTTCCGGCGGTGTGCTGTGGATCCCCGGCAATCGCCACGGAAAGACGAACAATCCCGCCGATACCCGCGAGGCCGCGCGCCGCTACGTGGCGGCGGAGACGGGCAACTGGTTCCAGCCGCAAGCCGTCGACGCCTTTCTGGACGCGGGACCGCGCATGCTCGACTGGTTCGAGACGGAAACAGTGGTGAAGTTCGTGCCCACGCTTTATCCGGACTATCATCCGACGATGGATGGCGGCGTGGATGTCGGGCGTTCGGTGCTTGCTGCCCCCTTCGACACCAGCGCTCTTGGGCCGGACCTGAAGCGGCTCAGGCCGCCGCTTTCGACCATTACCTTCATGGGCATGATGTTCAATTCCTCAAATGCCGACATCAAGCACTTCTTCAACGCCACGAAGTCGCTGACCTCGTTCGCCTATGTGCTGAAACGGCTCGTCGCCCATGCCGGCGAGGTGGTCCGCCACGGCCGGGGGGTGCAGGTCACCAGCGGCAATGCGCTGGCTGCTCGATTGGCAAAGAGCTGCCTTGATCTCGGCATTCCGATCCTTACCGAAACCCCGGCCATGCATCTCGTCAAGGTGGATGGTCGCGTCATCGGCGTCGATGTCGGTGGAAGGAGTCCGGGACGGATCACGGCGCGGCTCGGCGTTGTGCTCGCCTGCGGCGGCTATGCCCATGATCTTGCGCGCCGGGCGGAGGCTTACGCCCATGTGAAGGCCGGCAGTGGGCATTTTTCGCCGGTACCGCAGGCCATCACCGGCGACGGCATACGGCTTGGGGAGGAAGCCGGTGCGGTCTTCAATGCGGAATATCCGCAACCCGCGGCCTGGATGCCGGTCAGCAGGGTGCCGGGCAAGGGCGTCTTTCCGCACCTGCTCGACCGCTACAAGCCGGGGATGATCGCGGTGCTGTCGAACGGCAGGCGCTTCACCAATGAAAGCGAAAGCTATCACGATGTCGGCGCGGCCATGGTCGCTTCCGGCGAAGCTTCCGCCTGGCTCATCTGCGACCACAGCACCATCCGCAAATACGGCCTTGGTCATGCCAAGCCAGCCCCCATGCCGCTCCGGCTCTGGCTGCGCACCGGCTACTTGAAGAAGGGAAGAACCCTTGGCGAGCTGGCGCGCGTTTGCGGCATCGACCCCAAAGGGCTGGACGATACCGTCTCGACATACAATCGCGGCGCGCGCGAGGGCCGCGACGAGGCCTTTCGTCGCGGCGAGACCGCGTTCAACCGCTATTTGGCGGATCCGGACCACAAGCCAAATCCGGCGGTCGCACCAGTGGAGCAGGGGCCGTTCTATGCGGTTCGGATGGAGATGGGTGACCTCGGCACCTTCGATGGGTTGAAAACGACGGTTCCGGGCGAGGTGCTCGACCGGCATGGAGCTGTCATCCCAGGCCTGTTCGCCGTGGGCAACGACCGTGCCTCCATCATGGGGGGTAACTATCCCGGCGCCGGCATCACGCTCGGCCCCGCCATGACCTTCGGCTGGATCACCGGACGCCATCTGGCTGGCATCGCACAGGAAGCAGGACGCAAAACAGCCAACAGGGAGAAAGCATCGTGAATTGGCTTGGACTGGAGGGAAAGACTGCCGTCGTTACCGGCGCCGGCGGCGGTATAGGCCAGGCTCTCGCCCGCGCCTTTGCCGGGCAGGGTGCCCGCGTGGCGCTGATCGACCGCACCTTGGAACGCACGCAACCGCTCGCCGCCGAACTGGGCAATGACGCACTTGCCATCGCCTGCGACCTGTCTCGGCCGGAGGACATCGAGGCTGCCGCCGGTCAGGTGGACAGGCATGGCGGGGTGGACATCCTCGTCAACAATGCCGGCGTGCTGCGCCCCGGCCCGCTCGATAGCGTGTCACCGGCGGACTGGTCGATGATGCTCTCGGTGAACCTTACCGGCTACATGCTCGCCGCCCAGGCCTTCGGCAAGGGAATGGTGGCGCGGGGGGCCGGTGTGCTGGTCCATGTCGCGAGCGTCGCCGGAAGCGAACCGCAGCCTGCAAGCGGCGCCTACTCCGCGTCGAAGGCCGCCATCCTGATGCTGTCACGCCAGCTAGCCTATGAATGGGGACCCAAAGGGATAAGATCGAACACGTTGAGCCCCGGCCTGGTGCGCACGCCGCTTTCTGAAGCCTTCTATGCCGATGACACGACGAGGCAGCGGCGAGAGGCCATGGTGCCGCTTCGCCGCATCGCCACGCCCGACGACATGGCGGATGTGGCACTTTTCCTTGCCTCGCCGCGCGCATCCTACGTGACGGGCCAGGATGTGGTGGTCGATGGCGGCCTAACCCAGTCCCTGATGGGCCTCGTGCCGAGGCCGGGCTATGCGTGAGGCACTGGTCACCGGAGGCGCCGACGGTATCGGCTTTGCCACGGCGCTCAAGCTTGCCGAGGCCGGCTATCGGGTAACGATCGCCGATCTCGACGGCGAAAAGGCCATCGAGCGCGCCGCCGAACTCGGGCGAATCCATCCCGGCTCGGCTCATCGCGGCATCGCCTGCGACATCACCGACGAAGCACGGGCGGTAGAGGTCGCCGCCTCCGCTCCGTTTGATGTCCTCGTCAATAATGCCGGCATCGGCGACACCCATCTGCCGACGCTGGAACAGGGATTGGATGCCTTCCGCAAGGTGGTGGACGTGCACCTTGCCGGGACCTTCCTGATGTCGCGGGAGGTCGGAAAGGGCATGGTGGCGCGCCGCTGCGGCGCAATTGTCAATCTGTCTTCCATCGCCGGCCTCACGGGACTGCCGAAACGCAATGCCTATGGCGCGGCCAAGGCGGGCGTCGTCGCCATGACGCGGGCCATGGCCTGCGAGTGGGCGGGCTTCGGCGTGCGGGTCAATGCCGTCGCACCAGCCTTCGTGGAAACGGCGCTGGTGAAGAAGCTCGCCGATGCAGGCCGCGTCGATCTGCCGATCATCCGCCGGCGCACACCGATCGGACGGCTGATCGCCGCCGAGGAGGTGGCGTCCGCGATAGCCTTTCTGGTGTCGCCGGAATCCTCCGGCATTACCGGCATCGTGCTGCCGGTCGATGGCGGTTGGACCGCCTTCGGTGATTTCGGGGATGCATCGGCTTAAAGGCGAGAGCAATAAAACGGAAAGGCCCGGTGAACAATTCACCGGACCTTTCCGCAGCACGCGCTGGGAGGAATTTTCGGGAGGATTTCAGGCCGCGTCCTCGATATGGCCGCCGAGGAAGAGTTGGCCGACGCGGGGGTCCTTTAGCAGCGTATCGGCTTTGTCGAACATGCGTGTCTGGCCGAGTTCGAGAACCAGGCCGTAATCCGACATGGCGAGTGCCGCCTTGGCGTTTTGCTCGACCATGAGGATCGTCACCCCCTGGTCGCGCAGGCGGATCAGCGTCTGAAACACCTCCTGGACCAGATTGGGCGAAAGGCCGATCGAGGGTTCGTCGATCAGGATCAGCTTGGGATCGAGTAGCAGGGCGCGGGCGATTTCAAGCTGTTTCTGCTGGCCGCCGGAAAGCTCGATCGCCTTCTGGTCCTTACGCTGGCGCAGCATGGGAAACTGGTCCATCACCTCCTCCATGCGCCGCTTGACCTTGGCCTGGTCCTTTGACGTGATGCCGCCGAGCTCCAGATTGTGAAGCACGGAAAGCTGCGGCACCACGTTGCGGCCCTGCGGCACATAGGTGACGCCTCGGGCGATCATCTCGGCCGGCGATTTCTTCGTGACGTCCTCCCCATCCAGCAGGATCTCGCCCGAATGGATGTTGAGAAGCCCGAAGATCGCCTTGAACACCGTCGACTTGCCGGCGCCGTTCGGGCCGATGACCGTGGTGATCGACGCCTTCGGAATGGTGAAGGAGGTTCCGTTGAGGATGATGATGCGGCCATAGCCGCCGGTGACTTTCTTCATCTCCAGCATGTCAGCCTCCAAGATAAGCGTCGATGACCGTCTGGTTCGACCGGATCTCGTCCGGCGTCCCCTCGGCGATGATTTCGCCCTGCGCCAGCACGATGATACGCGTGCACAGCGACATGACGAACTCCATGTTGTGCTCGATGACGACGAAAGTCGTGCCGTGCTTGCGGTTGTAGGTAATGAGCCGTTCCTTGAGATGGCCGAGCATGGTGAGGTTGACGCCGCCGGCCGGCTCGTCGAGCAGCACGATGCCGGGGCCGGCCATGAAAGCCATGGCTGCATCCACCAGCTTTTGCTGGCCATAGGAAAGCGAGCCGGCTGGCGTATCGCGATAAGGCGTCAGACGGAAGAACTCGATAAGCTGCTCGGCCTTTTCGGTGAGGCCCGCGTCCGGCTTGCCGAAGAGGCGAGAGAGCATCGAGCCCTCGTGCTCCTGTCCGGCGAGGATGACGTTGTCGAGAACGCTCATCTTGGGGAAGACCGAAAGCTGCTGGAAGGTACGGCCGACGCCCATCAGCGACAGGTCCGCCGGGCGCACGCCGTCGGTGGACCTGCCGTTGATCTCGCAGTGTCCCTCGGTCGGGCGAAGCTGGCCGAGGATGCAGTTGAACAAGGTCGACTTGCCGGAGCCGTTCGGCCCGATCAGGCCGAGGATCTCGCCCTTCTCAACCTCAAAGCTCACCCCGTTGACGGCGCGGATGCCGCCGAAGTGCTTGGAAATGTTATGGACGGAAAGGATGGGTGCGTTGATGTTCACAGCTGTACCCCCTGTTGCAGGTCGCGGCGGGCTTCATGCCGGGGCTTCAGCTTTTCCGCGATCCTCCGGCCAAGACCGATGAGGCCGCTCGGCGAATAGACCATCAGCACGATCACCAGGACCGAGTAGATGATGAGGTAATAGCCCTCGGTGAAACGCAGCACTTCCGGCAGCAGTATCACCACGGCCGCGCCGAGCATCGGCCCGAAGAAGAAGCCGGAGCCGCCGACGACCACCATCAGCAGGAGCTTCAGTGAATGGATGAGGGCGAAGCTGCCAGGCTCGATGAACTGCACCAGCGGAGCCTGAAGCGCGCCGGCCAATCCCCCGAAGGCGGAACCGATGGCGAAGGCAAGCAGCGTCTGGCGGCGGATCTTGAGGCCGAGGCTTTCGGCCCGGATCGGGTTCTCGCGCAACGCCTTGAAGGCGCGGCCCCAGGGAGAGCGCAGGATCCACCACATGGCGAAGGCCGCGATGAGGAAGCAGACCAGCGAGAAGTAGTAGAAGGCCATGTTGGTGTCGGTGGAGACACCGAAGAAGGACGGGCGCTCCATGCCGGAAAGACCGAAGGAACCGCCGGTGATCTCCTCCTCGTTGCGCAGCACGAGGAACAGCAGCGTGTTGAAGGCGAGTGTCACGAAGGCGAGGAAGTGATGCTGTACACGCAGGGCCGGATAGCCGAGCATGAGGCCGACGGCGAAGCTTGCGGCAATCGAGAGGATCGCGGCAAGGCCCCAGTGGATGCCGGCAAGCGTCAGCAGCGAGGTGATATAGGCGCCGATGCCCATGAAGGCCGCCTGAGCGAGGCTGACCTGACCGGCATAGCCGAGCGTCAGGTTGAGCCCCATGGCGGCGATGGAGAACAGGAGCCACGAGCAGAGCGTGTAGACGATGTAATTGCCCTGGCCGATGGGGGCTAGCACAAGCGCAGCGATGCCGAGAACGAAAAGGACGGGTTGAAGGCGGGTCATACGGTTCTCCCTTCCGGGGTGCCGAGCAGGCCCTGCGGGCGCAGCAGGATGATGGCGATGAGCAGGATAAGCGGCATGGCCGAGCGATATTCCGCCGAGATGTAGACGGCGGAGACGTTGTCGATCACCCCGATCAGCAAGCCGCCGACCAGCGCGCCACGGATCTGGTTGAAACCGCCGACGATGGCTGCGATGAAGGCGACGAGGCCGAGCGTTTCGCCGTTGGAGAACTTGGCGAGATAGATCGGCGAGATCAGCACCGAGGCGATGGTGGCGAGCGCCGCATTGATGAGGAACGTATAGAGCACCATGCGCTTGACGTTGACGCCGAGGATCTCGGCGACCGCCGGGTTCTGGGCGCTTGCCTGCATGCAACGCCCGGTTCGGGTGCGGTTGAGGAAGAGCTGCAGTCCGCCGATCGCCAGCATGGAAACGATCAGGTTGCCGATGTCTTGAAGCGAAACGCTGGCGCCCGCGACATGATAGACCGTCTGCGGGAAGATCGCCGGAAAGGGCTGGGCGGTGGCGCCGTAGAATTCCTTGACGCTTTCCTTCATCAAAAGGCCGAGCGCGATGGTGGCGATAACCAGCGGCAAAGTGCCGTGCGGCAGCATCGGTTCGACGATCAGCCGCTTGAAGGCCACGCCAAGAATGACGAGCGACAAGGCCAGTGCCAGAAACACTGAGGGCCACAGCGGCAGGCCAAAGACGGTCATGCCGACGAGCACGAAGAAGGCCGGCAGCATGACGAACTCGCCCTGGGCGAAGTTGATGGTTTGCGACGCCTGCCACAGCAGCGTGAAACCGACCGCGGCGAGCGCGTAGATGGAACCGGCGGCAAGGCCGGAGATGAGAATCTGGATAAGCTCGGCCATGGGATCGTCCTCAAGGGCTGGTGGTCGGCTTTGCGCAAGCTGTTGGATATGCGCCGGCGGCATAGGCCGCCGGCAAGGGGGCAATCACCCGGCTCAGTTCGGCGGCAGGATGGCGTCGACCACCTGCTTGCCGTTCTCGACCTTCACGAAGAAGCTCTCGCGGGACATTTCGCCAGTTTCGTCCCAGCTCACGTCCATAAGAACGCCCGGATATTCGGAAGCCTTCAGCGTCAGGCCGTGCAGCTTTTCGGCAATCGCCTTGCCGTCAGGGCTGCCGACCATCTCGGTGACGTATTTTAGCGTCCAGGCGGCGGTGTAGCCCTTGATCGCGTTGTGATCCGGTGTGTACTTGAACTTGGTCTTGAAGCGCTCAACCATTTCCTTAAGCGCCGGAATATCGGCATCGGGCGTCAGGCCGACATGGCCCATGGCACCGTTAGCGGCATCGCCGGCAAGCTCGATCACCTTGTGGCCGGTCAGCGTGGTTTCGCCGACCAGGGGCTTGTCGAGACCCTGCTTGCGGGCTTCGCGCAGGAAGCGGGCGCTTTCCTCCTCGGTGTAATAGACGAAGAAGGCTTCCGCGCCGGAATTCTTCAGCTTCAGCACGTCGGCGGAGAAATCGGCCTGCGCCTGTTCGGAAGGGACGTCGACCACGATCTCGAGGCCCGCCTTCTTGGCTTCATCGATGAAGGCCTGATGGCCGCCCTTGCCGAATTCGGTGTTAGCCCAGGCCACACCGACCTTCTTTACGCCCATCTTCTCGACCATGTACTTGACGAGTTTCGGCACGCCCTTTTGGGAACCGAAAGCGGTGCGGAAGATGTAGGGGTTGCCCTTGGCGGTGATCGAGGGTGCTTCCGAGCCGGTGAACTGCGGGATGCCATATTGCTTGGCGACCATCATGTTTACCACGGTCGACGAGGAGAACACCGTGCCGGTGATGGCATAAATGCCGTCATCGATCGCCTTCTGCACCATGGCGCGGGAAACCTGCGGATCGGTCTGGCTGTCATATTCGAGGACCGTGACAGGCTCCTTGAGAATGCCGCCGGCGGCGTTGACCTCTTCAAAGCCCATCTTCACGCCGTCGCGGAAATTGGTGCCGGCGGCAGCGCCCGGTCCGGATAATTCCACGATCGAGCCGATCTTCAGTTCGGCCAGCGCCGGTGCGGCGGTGCAGGCCACGAAAATTGCAGCTGTAGAAAGTAGTTTCCTGATCATCATCTTCCTCCCGTGAATGATCATATCAAAAATCCGAAAGCGGTCCTCATGACGGCTTCTCGGAATGCGGTCGCCCCGAACTCCTCCCGGGGGCGCGATTTCTCTCAATCCCTGCTCACCAACGCGGACGCCGTATCAGCAGCAGGTCCGTCATGCCTCGATCGAACGCACGCCCATCAGCAGCTCGGCAAGCAGGACAGCCTGGGCGTTGAACATTCCCGATCCCGGCATGGTCCCGCATCCAATTGCCCGTGCGGCCGCAATCAGCGGCGGCACGGCAGGGCGCGTCACCACATCGGAGACGAATTGCTCCGATGTCAGAAATTCCGTCTGGAAGGGCAGGGGATCGCCTTCGCGCATGCCGAGCGGCGTCGCATTGGCGACCAGCGCAAAGCCGCGTGGATCCGTGCTGCCGGCGCGAGCCTTGCCCGGAAAGGCTTCGTTCAGCCGGGCAAGGAGCGCATCGCGCTTTGTCGTGTCGATATCGTGGAGCGCAAGTTCGGAGGCGCCGCGAGCGAGGATTTCATAGGCGATGGCGGAACCGGCACCGCCTGCGCCGACCAGCAGTGCCGGCTTGCCGGAAACGTCGAAACCTTCCGCCGCGATGCCATCCAGGTAGCCTTGGCCGTCGGTCGCGTCTCCGATCCACTCATTGCCGTTGCGGATCATGATGTTGACCGCGCCCGATGCCTTGGCGCGGGCCGAAACGCGGGCACAGAAGGCGAGGCAGGCGACCTTGTGGGGAACGGTGACGATGATGCCGTCGACATTGCGCATGGCGCTCGCCTGCGCCAGCCAGCCCGGCAGGTCTTGCGGCAGGATGTCGACCGGCACGACCATGCCGTTGAAACCCCTGTCCGCCATGATGCCGCTTAAGGATGTCGGCGATTTCACCTGTCCGATAGGATGGCCGACGATCGGAAAGATCCGGGTCTCTCCGTCGACCTTCAACGGCTGCGTCATGCTTTCCTCCCAAGGCACGGCTCAATGCTCGACCGGCCGCTTCCATTGTAGACAGAACCACGATCCCCATGGCCGGGAAATGGATTATGGGGCTGAAACATTGGACTCTTCATTGAACGGCCCTCGCCGAAAGCTCGGCCAGCGTCTGCGCAATGCCCGCGGCAATTCGCGTCGGCGGTTGAGCTCCCAGGAAGGCCGGCACCGGATCGGAAGTCAGATCGGCGGGAATGCGCAGCGGTTCTCCGCTGACGGTAATGCCGCTCCAGCCTGTCTGGCGGGCGAGTTCGCTGACGAAATCGCCCATCTCGGCGGTATCGCCCGCCATGGTTAGAACGGTCGCGCCCTCCAGCGGCCTGGTCATGGCCGCCGTCAGCATGCGCGCCACGTCATCCACATGGACGAAGCCGACACGGCCGGAGAAACGGATTTCCGCCGGTTTTCGCGCCACTGACGCGGCAATCGCAATCGATGGTCCCGCGGCGATGCCGGCGCTGATGCCGGGGCCGTAGACGATATAGGGGCGAAGTCCGAGGCTCGGCACGCCGTAATCGAGATGCCAGGCCCGTGCCACGCCCTCGACGGCGAGCTTGGTTGCGCCATAGACGGTCATCGGTCGCGGATGAACCGCGTCCTGGGGACCGAAAACACCCGCCGTGCTGAGATAGGCGACCGGCAACCGGGCCGCTTTCGCAGCCTCGAAGACATTGATGCTGCCGATCAGGTTGACCCGCGTGGCGAGCGCCGGATCGCGGGCGCAATCGACCGTCATCAGGCCGACGAGATGGACGATACCGCTGCATTGCTTCGCCGCCGAGCACACGGCCTCTGCATCGGTGATGTCACCGAAGACGATCTCGACATTTGCGGCCAGCGGCAGAAGCTCGGGACGTGGCGCAAGGTCGAATATCCGCACCTGATGTCCGGCGTTCAACAGCGCTGCAACCGTCCTTAGGCCGACGAACCCCGCGCCGCCAGTGACGAGAATCCGGCTCATGCCGCTTCTCCCCGGCGGACCGCCGCCGCACGCTGCGCCGCATGGCGGGCCGCAATGGCGCCGAAAACGATGGCCGGGCCGATGGTGATGCCGGGACCCGGATAGACGCCACCCATGATCGACTGCAGATCGTTGCCGCAGGCATAAAGACCTTCGATGACGGAACCGTCCCTCCTGAGAAGGCGGGCATTCTCGTCGCCCACCAGACCCATCGCCGAGCCGATGTCGCCCGGCCAGAGCTTCACGGCATAATACGGTGCGGTCTCGAGCGCGCCGAGCGTCGGGTTCGGCCCATGGGTCGGGTCGCCGTTCGCCTTTTCATAAACGGTCGTGCCGCGGGCGAAATCGGCGTCGATGCCGGTCTTCGCATAGGCGTTCATGCGGTAAACACTGTCCTTCAGGCCTTTGGCATCGATGCCGAGCTTGTGGGCCAGTTCGTCCAGTGTTGCGCCTTCCGTCAGGTAGCCGTCGGCAAGGTAGGGCTTGATGTTGGCGCCGCCCGGCCGGATCATGCCCATGCCGTAGGTCTTCAGCGCCCTCGCATCAGCAATCAGATAGGTCGGCACATGGCTACCGTCGCTGTTGGCCGCATACATGGCCGAAACGAATTGGTGATAGCTGGTGCTTTCGTTGACGAAGCGCCGCCCGTCGCGTCCCACCGAAATGATGCCCGGCTTCGACCGATCGAAGACGAAATGCGGGAAGACCGCCATGGAGCCATCCGGCCGACGACGATGCGACACCGGCGCCCAGAAGCATGGCTGGGCCGACGTGGTTCCGTGATGAGCGCCGGCGGCAAAAGCAAGATCGTGCAGCGCGCCTGTGTGACCTGGCGCGGACGGGCTGAATTCCGGCACGGGATGCGGCAGCTTTTGCGTCCGCATCTTCGGGTGGCGCGAAAAACCACCCGAGGCGAGCACGACGCCGCCCGTTACCGAGATCCGCTTGTCGATGCCCCTCTGCCGCAGAGTGATACCCGTCACGCCATGCTTGTTCGTGACGAAGGCCGTCGTTTCCGTCTCGGTCAGGATGTCGACGCCGAGCTTGTTGGCGGTCAGCAGCATCCGGCCGATCAGGGCATTGCCCATGAGCAGGCGGGGATCGCGGCCGTGGCGCATCTTGCCGATATAGTAACGACCGATCAGTCGCGCCGAGTAGACGGCGGATTTTAGCGACTTGCCCATCTTCATCAGGTGGGCAATGTCGTCCCGGTCGATCATCATGCCGCCGAGAATGGTGAATTCGGGGATCGGCGGACGGATGAGGACCAGATCGGCCCCAAGCTGGCCAGCCTCGAAGGGCGTGGGTTCCAGCGCCCGGCCGAACGAGGTCGCACCCTCCAGTTCATGGAGATAGTCCGGATGGAAAGGGCGAGGGCGGAAGTGCACGTCTGTCTTGGTCTCAAGCGTTTCCACGACCCCGGGTCCCGCTGAGAGGAATGCCTCCCGCAGCACCTTCGGGCTGCGGTTTCCGACCGCGCGGTCGAGAAAACCGGAGACCTTTTCGCGGCTGTCATCGGCGCCGATGGCGCGGGAATGGCGGGTGAGCGGTATCCATGTGGTCGCGGCCGAAAAAGCCGACGTGCCGCCGAGATATTCCGTCCGCTCGACCAGCAGGACGCGCATGCCCTCAAGCGCTGCAAAGACAGCGGCGGACATGCCGCCAGCGCCTGCGCCGAGCACGACAACATCATAGGTCTGCCCGGCCTCAGCCAACGCTTTTCGCATGCGGTTCTCCTCCCCGAGATCCCAAACAACTGCCGTTCTGGATCTGACAATTGCAAAAAGTGGAAAATGATTCAAGAATAAAAATATGTTCCATTTTGTTTTCCTGTCTGCTATCCGTCGAAACAGGATCGGGGAGTATCGAATGCCGCAGACAATCGACATCGCTGTCATCGGCGCAGGCGCAATTGGCCGTACACACATCGATACGCTGGCGCGCATGCCGAGATTTCGCCTGTCCGCAATCGTCGATCCGATGCCCTCGGGCGCAAGCCTTGCGACCTCTCTTGGCCTGCCGGTTTTCCCGAATGCCGCCACCCTGATCGATTCGGGGGTGGCTAAGGCCGCGATCGTCGCAACGCCAAACGAGACCCATCTTCCGATATCCGAAGCGCTGCTGCGGGCCAAAATGCCCGTGCTTGTGGAAAAACCCGTGGCGGAGAGCCTGGCCTCAGCACTTCGACTGATTGCGGTTGCCGAGGAAACCGGCGTTCCCCTGCTCGTCGGCCATCACCGGCGGCATAACCCGATCACTCGTAAGGCGCATGAGGCGATCCGGGCGGGCAGGATCGGCGATCTCGTCATGGCCACGGTCACCTGTTCACTGGCAAAGCCTGCATCCTATTTCGAGGCGGCATGGCGCCGCGCACCCGGCACCGGTGGCCCGCTTCTCGTCAATCTCGTCCACGAAATCGACCTTCTCCGGCATTTTTTCGGCGAAATTTCCAAGGTTCAGGCCATTGCCAGCAACGGGCGGCGGGGGTTTGGCGTGGAGGATACCGCAGCGGTCTGCCTGAGCTTTGCCGGCGGCGGGCTTGCGACGCTGTGCATCTCGGATGCGGCGACCGGCCCCTGGGCCTGGGACCTGTCGGCGGGTGAAAACATCGTGCGTTTTCCCGCCCATCCGGTGAGCGCACATCATTACGCCGGCAGTCGCGCCGGCCTTTCACTGCCGGACCTGACGCTGTGGGAGCCGGAAGGCGAACCGGACTGGACGCGCAAGCTGCATCCGACGACGCTTGCCGTCGAACCCGCCGATCCCTATGAAGCCCAACTTGCCCATTTCGCAGGCCTGATCCGCGAAGGCGGCGCCCCGCTCGTCTCGGCGCGGGATGCGACGGCAAACCTCATTGTACTCGATGCGATCGGCATGGCGGCGGAAACCGGACACGCGGTTTCGGTTGACCTTTCGCCTCTGGATGGCATTAGTGGAACCGTATTCAACAACGGAAGCGGTCCATGAGCAGTGTTCTCGAAAAGTCCCTCGCCATCATCGAACTCCTTGTCGATCACCCGACCGGGCTGCCCGTCTCGGCCATCGCATTGGCAACCGACCAGCCCGTCAGCGGCGTGCATCGCACGCTGCAGGAACTGGGACGCCTCGGTTATGTACGGCAGGTGCAGGCGCAGGGCGATTACGCCCTGACGATCAAGCTGCCTGCAATGGGGCTCGGTTTCCTCGGCCGGGCCGGCATCACCGATGTCGCGCAGCCGGTTCTGGATGCGCTGGCGGCACGTTCGGGCGAGTTGATCCGCCTTTCGGTGATCGATGGTGACCGGCTGATCTGGGTGGCGGTGGCGCAGGGCGCGACCCGCGGGCTGCGCTACGATCCGGGGCAGGAGCAGGGCGTGGTCGTACACCTTGCCAGCTCCGCGGGCGGCAAGGCATGGCTCTCGACAATGAGCGACGACGAGGCGCTTTCGCGGGTGGCCGCGCAAGGTCTGCTGCGGCAGGCGGAAGGCACGGGGCCGAATGCGCCGCGAAGCCTGACGCTGCTTCTCGAACAACTGGTGGAAGCTCGCGCGCGCGGCTACGCCACGGCGGTCGACAGCTATATCGCGGGCATGGCCGCGATGGCGGTGCCTGTCCGCTACCACACGAACGGCCCTGTTCTTGGTTGTCTTTCCATCGCCGGTCCGGCGGTGCGCATGACGGCCGAGCGCATGGCGGAACTGGCACCGGCGCTTCAGGCATCGGCGACAGAACTGGGAGAGGCGGCCGCCGCGTCGCAGTATTTTCAAGCAATCGTGAAGGCCGTGGAACCGGCTCCCCCGATGGATCGCAAGTCCGCGTAAGCGTTCTGCCGTTCCATCGCAGGGATGTCCCTTCGCCGCGTGCCCTCGAGCGGGGATGAATGGAACGGCAATGGATACGCACCTTCGGGTGCGATGTACTGGTCATCGGTTCGGGCGCGGCGGGACTGGCCGCCGCGGTGACAGCCGCGCATTATGGCCTCAAGGTCGTCGTGGCGGAGAAGGAAGCGGTGTTCGGCGGCACCTCGGCCTGGTCGGGTGGCTGGCTGTGGATCCCGCGCAATCCGCTGGCGCGGACGGCAGGGATCGAAGAGGCGCCCGAAGGACCGATGGAATATCTGCGCAACGAGCTCGGAAACCGCGCTTCCGACCCTCGTCTTTCCGCCTTTCTCAGCAACGGACCGGAGATGGTCTCTTTCTTCGCCAAGAACACTGCCGTCCGCTGGATCGACGGCAATCGCGTCCCGGATTTCCATGAGACGGCCGGCGCGGCGAAGGGTGGCCGCTCGGTCTCGGCCCTGCCTTACGACGGGCGAGGACTGGGCGAATGGGTAAAGAAGCTGCGGCCGCCACTCGATGTCGCAAGCCCCTTCGGCATGGGGATCGCGAGCGGCGCGGACATGACACATTTCTTCAACGCCTCGCGCAAACCCGGCTCGGCCCTGCATGCGGTCAAGCGCCTTGCCCGTCATTTCCGCGACCTCGCCATCCACGGCCGGGGCATGCATCTCGTCAATGGCAACGCGCTCGTCGCCCGGCTGATGCGCTCCGCGCTCGATCTCTCCGTCACTCTGATCGATAGCGCCTCCGCGATCGAACTCATCCGCGAAGGTGATCGCGTCACCGGCGCGCGTCTTCAAACGCCTGGAGGCGATATCGTGGTAAAGGCGGCGCGCGGCGTAGTGCTGGCAACCGGCGGCTTTCCGCACGATCCCGCCCGGCTCGATGCGCTGGCCGCCCAGGCAGGCGGCGGGCAGGGACATTTTTCCGCCGCCCCCCGCAGCAATACCGGTGATGGCCTGCGGCTCGGGGAAAAGGCCGGCGGCACGGTGGCGGACGATCTCGCCTCGTCGGTGGCGCTCGCTCCGGTCTCAGTGGTGCCGCGCCCCGATGGAACGTCCGCGAATTTCCCCCATCTCGTGGAGCGCGCCAAGCCCGGCATCATCGCGGTCACGCCGGAAGGCCGGCGCTTCGTCAGCGAGGCAGACAGCTATCACGACTTCATGAAGGCGCTGATCCTGGCGACGCCTTGCGGGCGTCCGCCGGTCGCCTGGCTGATCGCCGACCACACAGCGCAACGCCGCTGGGGCCTCGGCTGGTCTAAGCCCTTTCCCTTTCCCGTCGGTCCCGCGATCCGGTCCGGCTATCTCAAGACCGGGCGGACGCTTGGTGAACTCGCCCGCGCCTGCGGCATCGACGGCGGGGCGCTCGAAAAGACCGTGCAAGCCTTCAACCGCCATGCCGCGCGCGGCGAGGACCCCGATTTCCATCGTGGCCGCGCGCTCTACAACCGGGTGCAGGGCGATGCCGGGCATGGCCCCAATCCGTCGCTTGCGCCGCTCGACCATGGACCGTTCTATGCGGTGAAGATCGTGCCCGGTTCGCTCGGTACCTTCGCCGGGCTCATCACCGATCCGGCCGCGCGGGTGCTAAACGGCGCCGGCAGGCCCGTGCCCGGCCTTTTTGCCGTCGGCAACGACATGTCCTCGGTCATGGGCGGACATTATCCATCCGGCGGCATCACGCTCGGTCCGGGCATGACCTTCGGATATATCGCCGGCCGCGTTCTGGCCGGCCAGCCTGTCGAGGGCATCGAAACGACTTCAACGGAGGAAACGGCATGAACCTTTATGAACTTGCAACGCTCGACACGGTGATTTTCGGCGCCGGCAAGGCAGCACCCGCCATCGAGGCCTGGGTGAAGCAAGGCAAGGGGCGACTCTGCGGCGCCTGGGGCACCGATATCGGCACGCTAAACCGCGTGTTCGTGCTGCGCGCCTTCGATAACCTCGAGGATCTTTTTGCCGAGCGCGAGCGCGCGTTGCTGAGCGACAATCCCTTCGGCTGCGTCGAACATCTGGTTTCGCTGGACATGCAGAGCTATCGCGCGCTGGATTTCTTGCCGCCGGTCGAACCCGGTTCTCACGGTCCCATCTATGAATTCCGCACTTACCGCACGAAGATCAACGGCATCGTGCCGACCATGGACAAATGGGCTGATGCCGTGCCACAGCGCCGGGCCTATTCCAAGCTGACGATTGCCATGTACGGCCTCGACGGCGAGCCACGCCTGACGCAGATATGGCCCTATGAAAGCCTTGCCGCCCGCTCGGAGGCGCGCGCGAAATCCGTCGCCGACGGCAAGTGGCCGCCGAAGGGGGGGCCAGACTGGCTGACGCCCGACATGAACAGCCAGATCGCCCTGCCGCTTTCCTTCTCGCCGCTGAAATGACCATGCACGCGCTGTCTCTCGCATTTCTCACGACCTTCGAGGTCGGTCCCGTCGAAGCCGTACGCATCGCGGCCAAAGCCGGCTATCAGATGGTCGGCCTACGCATCCTGCCCGCCGCAGCAAGCGGCGAGCCGTCTTATCCGCTCCTGACAGACGGACAGGTGCTGAAGGAGGTGCGCTCGGCGCTCGCCGACACCGGTGTTTCGGTTGGCGATGTCGAGATCATCCGCCTCAACGCCGAAAACGACTGGGATCTCTTTTCCCGTTTCTGCGAACGCTGCGAAGCGCTCAACGCCCGGCATGTGCTGGTCGCCGGCGACGATATCGAGCGGGCGCGGCTCACCGAAAGCTTCGCCCGCTTCTGCGAGCTTGCCGGCCGTCATCGCCTGACCGCCGATCTGGAGTTCATGCCCTGGACCGCCGTCCCGGATCTTAAGGCAGCGCTCTCCATCGTCGAGGCGGCAGGCCATGCTAATGGCGGCGTGCTGGTCGACGCGTTGCATTACGACCGGTCCGCCACGACGCTTGAGGAAATCGCGGCGCTGCCGCGGAGCCGGATCAACTATGTCCAGTTCTGCGACGGGGCTGTGCCCTACGATTCGAGCAATGAGGGGCTGATCCGCATCGCTCGGGGCGAGCGGCTGTTCCCAGGACAGGGTGGCATCGATCTCGTCGGCTTTGCCCGCGCTATCCCGGTGGACGTGACCGTCAGCGTCGAAATCCCGCACCGGGTGCTCGCTGAACGGGTCGATGCGCTCGGCCGGGCGGAAATGGCCATTGCTGCAACTCGGGCAATATTGAGGGCATCAGGCCGTATGTGATCCCCGCGTACGGCCGTCATCGCATCCGGCAAAGGTGGCGAAGGTAGTCCGGATAAGTGCTTGTATATCGATCGTTGGACCTCACCACCGAAACGTGGCCGTGTTTCCCATTTGAATGTTCTTCGGCCTGCCATGCGCTCGACTTTGGCAAATGCCGCCGACATTCATCGTCGGAACGGCCTCATTTTTCCCGAACCAGCTCCATCGGTAAACGGTTGAAAGGAATAACCAGATCTCCACTTTCCGCGGTGGACGCAATAGGTCGATCACGGGTGATGTGCTGACCGATCGTGACCTCGCTCATCTCGATCTTCTTTTTGATCGGCTTTCGTGGTCTGCGTCGAGCGGTGGTTTTGCCCGATCGGCAAGTGTTCATTCGTCTCGACATCTGCGTCTCCTGACCCTTATCCGCTTGGGCATCAAATTGGTGTGCATTAGAGGTCTGTCATATTCGGCTCGCGCGGCGCCTAATGCCGAATTTCGAGCATCTGGCCATGGCTGACGAAGCAAGACGGCAGAACATCCTTCAAGGCATCCGCGACAGATATGCTCGTTAACAGCCGACCGGCGTCGTCCATGATACTCACCCTCATCAGTGGCAGCGGCTCACCGCGCAGGAGATGCTGGGCGACCGTCGCGCGGATTTCGGCGGTCGTGTCCGCAACCGCGGCTTCAAGCGTCACACATTCGACCCCCAAGGGGTCGACCATTCTACTGCCAGCAAGTTCAAGGTAGAAAAAAAGTCGCACGTGTTGGCTCATTTGTGCTCGGGGTTGGAACGGTACGTCGCGTTTGACGCGAAAACGGTGCCCTTTTCTTTCGGTTAGCATCCGGTGGGTTCAGCCAATCCGGCAGCGTTCGAATAAGTGCGGACAAAACCAATGGACCGAATTTTGCTCCGCCGGCCTCGCTCCAGTGGTCTGCATCCATGAAATAGACATGCCGGCAGTCCAAAATGTCGTTGCGCGGGTCGAAATTCACAGCACTGATCGTGGAGACGTAGGTGATCTGATGTTGGTCTGCCATGGCGCGGGCCATCTCATCGAGATGTCTGTAGGAGGGGATGACGAACGGATTTGGGAGAGCTGCCAGTCCATCGCAACCTCTGGCGACCAGTTGGTTCTGTGTGACATGGGGATCGATCCATGGTCCCAGCCAAACCATCGGGGTGTGAAGGGAGAGCTTGCGCAGGTAGGAGAGCGTCAAGGTTATGCGGTGGCGGCTCGCATCGAAGGAGCGTCCATCGTAGCGGTGGAACATGTCCCTGCTGCCGATCGTGCCGTCCGGGGCGTCGAGCAGGTAAAAGCCGGCCTGCATGTAGACGATGAGCGAAATTGATGAGGAATGTTCCTCGGCGAAATCAAGCAGGGTGTCATAGAAGCACTGGGGATTGCTTTCGACGGCGCGGCAGAAGCCCTTGCTTAATCCAACGACAAAGGGGCGCTGCGAAATGGGAGCTAGGGCATCGAAGAGATTTCCCGCGTGGGAGTCCCCGACGATCATCAGGGCCGGACCATGACGGGCTGCGCAGGCGGCGAACTGGTTCTTGAACACCTGGTTCATCTCGGCTGTGCGGAAAATGCAGTCCGTCAGCCTATTCCCATCGGCGATTTCGTCGACGCGTCTCTTTTCAGTCAACAGATTTCGATAGACGACAGCTTGCTCCGGCGAAAGCCGCGCCAGGGTCCAGGCCGGAAACCCTGACTTGACGTGAATGACGGCACCAACGCAGATCAGGATCAAACTGCCGAATGTCGCACCGGCAAACACTTTGCGCGAACTGAAGCTCGCCTTTCTGACCGGTTGTTCAACAAATTTCCAGGAAAGTGCGGCCAGAAGAATGCTCAAAGAAATCAGCCCGAGCATTTCCGGCCATGAGGGCTCGGCCGGTCGTGCATATCGGTAAAGCGCAAAGATCGGTTGATGGACAAGATACAGGCTGTAGCTGATCAGTCCGATGCCAACAGCTGGCCTGGACGACAGAAGCCGACCCACGGGGGTCGAGGAATGCGCATACCGGATGACAAGCACTGATCCGCACACGGGTATCAGCGCGAAAACCCCGGGAAACGGCGTTTCTTGGTTCAGCCGGAGCACGGCATAGACGATGAGGAGTAGTCCCAAAACCGCGCCGAGCGACGCGATGCCGCCCTTGAGGCGGGGATATCTTGTTTCATAAAGCGCGAGCAAGGCGCCGGCCAGCAGTTCCCACATCCGAAACGGTAGAAGAAAGAACCCGCTTACGGGAAATGTCGTTGAAACATATTGCGCAGCGCAAAAGCTTGCGAGCGTCAGCGATGAAAGAATGAAGAAGGTGGCGGAAAAACTCCAGCGCTTCGTCAAGATCAGCAGCAGCGGAAACAGGACATAGAATTGCTCCTCGACCGCGAGAGACCAGGTGTGGAGCAGCGGTTTCAGTTCCGCGTTCGGGGCAAAATAATCCGTTTCAAACCAGAAGAGCAGATTCGATGAAAAGGTCAGCGTCGCGACCACGCTCTGACCGAAATCCTTGAAGTCGTCGGCATAAAGCGTGAAGGCCGAAAGGACGGTACTCACGATGATGGTCGCAAGCAGAGCCGGGTAGATGCGCCGAATGCGACGATTATAGAAGCCTACCACCGAGAAGAGCCCGTCGTGAACTTCTCTCAGGATGATCCCTGAAATCAGGTATCCGCTGATCACAAAAAAGACGTCTACCCCGACGTAGCCACCCGTGAAGGGCCATATGCCGGCGTGATACAGCAGCACCGAAACAACAGCGACAGCCCTAAGCCCATCGATTTCCGGTCTATAGCTCATGCAACGAGCTCCTTTGGAGCAGTGTTGAGCTCATCGCATGCTTCAAGATACCAGCTGACAAAGGCCTCGACGCCGACATCAAGCGTCGTATCCGGTTTGTAGCCGGTCAGCGCATAAAGCAGATCAGGGCTGGCAAACGTATGCGGTACATCGCCTTTCTGCATCGGGAGGAGTTTTCGCCTCGCGGTGCGACCCAGGGATTTTTCGACCGTCTCCACGAACGTCATCAGGGTTTGCGGCTGACCGCCCCCGATATTGATGATCCGGAAGGGTGCCTGATGAGACAGTGTTTCGACGCGGGCGTCCGCGATGCGGCTTGGTTCTGACGGGACGATTTTCGAGAGGCGAACCACAGCTTCCACCAGATCGTCGATATAGGTGAAGTCACGGCTCATTGCGCCTTCGCCGTATATCTCGATTGGCTGGTCTTCCAGGATGTTCTTGACGAACTTGAAGAGCGCCATGTCCGGTCTGCCCCAAGGCCCATAGACGGTAAAGAAGCGGAAGGCAGTCGTCGGTATCTTGTAGAGATGCGAATAGCTGTGGGCCATCAGTTCCATCGACTTCTTCGTGGCCGCGTAGAACGTCAACGGCTCGTCGGCGCGGTCCGTTTCGCGAAACGGGATGGACGCATTTGCGCCATAGATCGACGAGGTGGAAGCAAGCATGAGGTGGCCGATCCCGACCTGTCTGGCAATCTCCAGAATATTCCAGGACCCCTCGATATTCGACGATAGATAAGCTTTGGGGTTTTCCAGGCTGTAGCGAACGCCGGCCTGCGCTGCCAGGTGTATGATCACATCCGCGTCGGCTTCTGCGATGGCCTTCTCCACAGCTTCGCGGTCCTCTAGCATGGCGATGACCGGTTGGAATGCCGAAAACTGCGCCAGGGCCGCATGCCGCATCTGCTTCAGCTTGATGTTGTAGTAATGGGTCATGCCGTCGAGGCCCGTGACCGTATGTCCGTCCTGCAGCAGCCGTCGAGCAAGATGGAAGCCGATGAAACCGGCGGTGCTCGTGATAAAGTATCGCATCCTATTGCCTCTGATGTCCTTTTGTGCCGGGATAGCTAAAGCTCTTCTTGGCAAGTTCATTGATGGGCTAGGCTTGTGGCGGAACCATCGGGCGAACCTGTTGTCCGCGATACAGACTGACCTCCGTTTTTCTAGGAAAAGACCTTGAAGTAGTCGACGCGCATGTGGGTCGACCGGTCCTCAGACCGCAGCGGTCGCGGGAACGGCACGTCGGTGCGCAGCGCCAGGGTCAGCAGCGGCCAGAAGACATCGCCGTCGTCGTCCAGCTGACGTGAGCGGGTAATCGGCCAGTCTGCAGGTCTTCCCGTCCTTCGATCGACAACCGGCCTGCGCTCGAAGTAGGGGATGCAGCGGCTATCATCGACAAGCATGCCGTAGCGGTGATAGCCTTTCGTCATGTCAACCGGTGTTTCGACACCGGTGCTTTCGCTGTTTTGACCCGGCTGACCCCATTCGTGAAGATACGTGCCATACAGCGTAGGCTCCCAACCTTTGTGCTCCACGATGTCCAGCTCGATGCTGGTCTTGGGCTGCAGAATGCTTCGCCCGTTCAGCATCCAGAATGCCGGCCAGGTGATGGGATGCCGGGGAAAGAGCATCCGTGCCTCAAAGTAACCTTTGCGCCATCCTTTGAGGATCGTGCCGTCTTTCCTGGCTGTCTGAATATTGCCGGAAATCCACTGAAATTCAGGCAATGTATTTCCGTAGTATTTTCGCACATTCATCGGCTTTCCTATGTAGCGGGCGGAGATCTGTAGAGCTTTCCCGTCCTCTGCCATGGGGTCGTCAACAATCGCATAGGGGTTGAAGCCTTCTTCCCCGTCCTTTTTGGCGAAAGCGGACCGCCCATAAAAACCGGTATCGGATGTGGTCGCTTTCGGACCCGCATCCCAAACCGACCAGTCCAGTGTGTGGAACCGGTCTTCGAAGACGACTTCGCGGCCAAGCGTGGGATCGTCGCCAAACAACGTGGTGGCCGAGCTTCGATGAGAGGAAAAAGTCAGCCCAAAGGCTCCAGCGCAGCCTTTCAGGAGGCCGCGCCGCGACAATGAAGACATCATGGCACCCTTCCGTGGGACGGTGGTTACAAAAGTTCTCGTGCAGCAACCCGCAGCGCATCGGCGTGAAGATCCACCACTCGCTCGGGGCTGTATCGATCAATGAAGCCCTTGCGGAAATCGCTGTGGAGGCGTTCCGAAGCCAGGTTGTCGCAATAGTAGGCCATGGCGCTTACAAGCGGTTCTCCGCCGCTAACCGGTACAAGCCGGCCGAGACGCTCATCCACGAGTATGTCGCTTGGCCCGAACTCGCAATCTGTCGCAATGACCGGCAGCCCAAATCGCAATGCTTCGCATATGGCCAGCGACCAGCCTTCCCATCGCGACGTCGACACGTAGATATCGCTGTTGGCAAGTGCGGGCTGGGGGTTGACGGGATGATGCTCAATCGAGACCGCGTCGGAAAGACCCAGCCGATCGATCTCGGCGCGAAGAGCGGTTTCGCCGGCGCCATATCCGACGATCTTCAACTTCGCGTTCGGGCGGACTTTGACGAGTTCGGCAAAGGCACGAAGAAGGATATCCTGTCCCTTTTGGAAGGCGAACCGTCCGACATTCACGAACGTGACCGCCGCTTCGTCGCCGGCTTCTCCCTTGCTGAAAAAGTCGAACCTCCTGACGGGATTTGGAACCCAAACCTGTGGCACCTTGCTGTGGAACATCCCCTTAAAGGCGTCCAGCTGTTTCGGTGACGTCCCAAAGACATAGGATACTTTCCTCAGGAAATAGATGCGCATCAAGAAGAACAGTATCTTCGCCTTGACGTGGCTGCGCTCTCGGCCGGGATTACCATGCAAGTGGATCGCAAAACGACGATCAAGGCCGAGGCATGCGGCCATGCAGATCACCGTCGGTTCGATCTGCGGCACCACCACGAGCGCATAATCCTTCGCCTTGACGACGCTTCGGAAGGTCCGCATCAACTCGAACCGGGTCTTTACCGCCCGATCAATAACGCTGTATTTTCGCGGCTCCGCCGGGCGGTTTTTATGGACGGACGTGTACAGCACGTCGATGTCGAAATCCTCGGCATATTTGTCAGCCAGCATGGAGCAGACGGCATCCACCACACGTTCAATCCCCGCAAAAGACTTCGTGCCGGGCTGAATATAAAGGATCTTAAGGCGGCGGCTCGGATGAAGCCCATCGCCCTTGCGCGGCTTGCCGTCCGTCATTTTCATTCGTCCACGTCCTCCGGCCCTTAGGTGACAAATCTCTGTCGAGAGCGATCAGTTTCTGGTTGCTGTGCCTGCCTTTTGGCGAAGTGACAGCCACCTGTTCACGTGTTTAGGCACAGCTCTCGCCTGATGCGGTTGTCTGGTTAAAGATTTCCGCAATGTATTCAGGTCGAATCTCAGGATATTTCTTCAAGACATTGCTGTTTGATCGCCGAATATTTCTCACCGATTCGACGATGCTGGATCTTATCAAAATGAGTTACATGCGCTGGCGGTTACTAATCCATTCTTGTAGACGGACGAGAATTCACTTGCTATGCTGCTATGCAACATAAACTTTGTAGATAAGGTTTGCAAGGTGAAAATTAACCAACCAATTCTGAGCGTTATCATCACTTGTTATAATTATGAGCGTTATATAGGCGATTGCATCAAAAGCGTTATTTCGCAAGACTACGAAGGGCTTGAAATTGTAGTAGTGGATGACGGATCTACCGATCGATCCTGGGAAAAGATCCAGGAATTCAAAGATCGGATCGTCGCTTTGCGAACGGAAAATCGCGGTCAGCTCAAGACATCTTTGACCGGTCTGTCCTTGTCGAAAGGCGATTTTGTCTATTTTCTGGATGCCGACGACGTCATTGCCGACGGTGCCATTGCGCAAGTTGCCCAATATCTGCGCCCCGACGTGTCGAAGATCCAGTTCATGCTTCTTCCGATCGATCAGAACGGCGATCCGATCGGCAACGCCTTTCCCACGCTTCAGTCATCGGAGGACTCCGGCCCCCTTATCCAGTCGATCCGTAAGAGAGGGTATTATAATACCCCGCCAACCTCGGGAAATATCTATCGGCGTGACGTCTATGAAGGTCTTGGCGAAATGAACTACGAACGCGGCATAGACGGCGTCTCATACCTCTTGGCCCCGTTCGTCGGGCGTGTCGTGTCGATCGATAAGGTCCTTGGAAAGTACCGGATCCACAATTCCAACCAGTCCTCTTTTTCCGTCCTCACTTCAAGCCGCATGAAAGGCTATATAGACCGCTTCTTGGGACGCCTGCATCATCTGTCGCAGCTCGTCCAGGAGCGGTGCGCAGCAGCTGAAAAAATCGAAGTTCGCAACGATTATGCCTATGTGATGGAGCTCAAGGCGATGAGCGTGGTGGTTGACGGCAAGCGGCCTGCCTTAAGCCAGCTATCGGCCTATATCGGGGCTGTGATGCGCGAAAACACCGGCAAGAAGCGCCTTGCACTGTTGCTGTTTGCTATCGCGCTCTTCGTCTTGCCAAATAAGATGGCTAGGCATATGGCGGCGATCCGCATCGATCCTTCTCGATCACAGCACCTGCGATCGCAGCTGAAGCGCGTTCTTTACGTCTGACGGCATGTGCGCCCGGGATGAAGCTGACGCACGGCCATGCGTTCACACGCCCATTTTCCCGCTTGGGATTGCTGATCGATAGACGTCCATCGTTTCCCTGGCCACCCGATCAATCGTCAGGTACTCGATCCTCAACTGGCTCTTCTCCTTCCAGGCACTGATCTGCTTCGGCGACTTCAAAAGGTGGATCAACATCTTGGCCAGGGCCGATGGATCGTGCGGCGGCACGAGAATTCCCGCCTCGCCATGCTCGAGCAGTTGCGGAATACCATCCACCGCTGTTGCGACGATTGCGCATCCGGCCTCCCGCGCTTCCGACAATACCAAAGGTGCTGGATCGGCATGCGATGGCAGGACAAAAATGTCGGCCGCCAGCATGTAGGGGTAGGGGTCGCTGATCGAGCCGGCGAACGTGACGGCGGGGGCGCATTTCAAAGAGGCTACAAGCTCCGTATACTGGTCGCGATGGGGCCCGTTTCCGACGATGTAAAGGTGCGCGCCAGGGAGTTCCTCGTGCACGAGGTCAAATGCCTCAAACAGATCCGGCAGCCCCTTGCGCGGATGCAGCCCGCCGACGAACAGGACGGATGGCGATTTCAGCGCTTTGGGCTCGCCGCTGCGTCCTTCCATGCGGCTTGATCCAATCGTTCCATTGAGCACGACCTTCAGCTTTGACGCCGCCACGCCACGTCGCCTCATCGAGCGGCCGACGACATCGCTGACGGCGATAACGCGAGTGCCGAGGCCCATCAGCGTCGCACTCTTTTCGAACTCGTTGTGCACCGTGGTCACCAGAGGGATGCCCTTGAGCTTGCAGATCGGAAAGGCAAGAACGGCGCTGGTCATCATATGCGCGTGAACGATGTCGACCTCGAACTTCCGGATGTGGCCGTTCAGTCGGATCAGGGATCTGGCAAGCCTGGAGGGTTTTCTTTCATGGTCGACCAGGAGTGTCGTTATCCCGTGGGCCTGTAAAAGGTGATCGAAATCGCCACCTCCGCTTGCCATGTAGACCTGGTGGCCGAGCCTGACTTGGGCGCAGGCAAGATCCACCGCTGCATGGACATTGCCGTTGAGACGCCGCGTATGATTGAGGATATGCAATATGCGCATGTTCGACCTCTCGCCGCCTGATCCGTCAAGACACGGTGGTAAAATTGTGCTTCAGAGCGCGCCCTCTTGCAGGTGAAAAGCGCAGCGTTCCGGCTTAAGCAATCGCAATCAATGCTTCCCGATCGCCGTCTCGACGTCGATCGTGGAAACCCTGGCCGTTGGTTGATAGTTGAAGGCCCCCTGGCGACCCAATGATTCAATCCCAAAATCCCGCAGTCTCACGATGGCATCAGCGGCGTCATCGGCCGCGCCTTTGCTGTAGATTGGATAGGCATTTGTCAGCGTCTGGCTGCCTTCCAGTTTCAGATCTCCCCGGAACATGCGATTGGAAGCGACATGGCGACGGAAATCGGCTTCCGCTTGCTCGGTCGACGCGACGGTGCCGGCGATCACCTCTACGGCAAAATATTCCCGATCCATGACCCGCCCATAAAAGTCCGAATAAACGGTCAGTCGCTTCCACGAACCTTCATGCGAAAAGTTGTAGATGATGGGTCGCTCAAAGCCGCGATCGCCGGAAAAGCTGAAGTAAAGCGAGATGAGCGTGATGGTCGTGAGGCTGCAGCTGGGGGAGATGCCGCACAGTTTCTCGGCGACTTCGATCGGTACGGTCGAGATGATCCGGTTGGATGCGATGGTGCCATCTGCCAGGCAGAGCTCAAATCCGAAGGGGCTCTTGCGAATGCTCTTCATGGATGCCGACAGCTTAAAGGCGACCCCTGCGTTTTGAAGTGTCTCGACCGCGGGCTGATAGAGGGCGGCGTATCCCTCCTTGGGCCGGGCCATCTGTCGGTTTTTCCGCCCCTTGCTTTTCTTGCGTTTGAAGGCGAGCCTGATCAGGTTCGTCAACGAGGCATATTCTGCAATCCACAGCATGCGCTTGCGGGCGAGTTCAAGATCGACCTTGTCGGGAGAAATCCCGTAGAAACGTCGCATATAGGTTTCCAGCCCGGAACGATGAAGCAGATATCCGCCGACCCAAAAGCGCGCGAAATCCCTCGCACTGTCCAGTCGCCTGCAAAACAGGCGTGCATAAAGCACCGAGCCGAAGATGCGCAGCAAACCGATAGGGCCGGCCCCAACAATATCGTCCCGGATCGAGATCGGATAATCGGTAATTTTGCCCTGCGGGTTGAGCCTGCCCCAGCTGGGATTGATCGGGATGTAATGCGCCAGCAGCTCCGGGAAATGCCGCAGCAAAGGGGAATCGTCCTGGAAGATCAAACTGCCAATATCGAATGTATACCCCTCTGGAGATGACCAGTCTATGTGGTTTCCTCCCACATGGTCATAATCATCAACGACAGCAACTCGGTCACCTTTTCTTGATAATATTGACGCACTAACAAGTCCTGAAATTCCTGATCCAATGACGACGACGTCAAAATACTGTATCGAAGAAACGGGCATGATATGCGGTTTTGCGTCATTCATCCAAACGCTCCATTTATCCGATACAGTAACTGGTTTAGATAGTATTATCGGTATGGAAAGGAGTCGATCCCGCAAAAACAATACCTTATAAATATCTGTGTATGAGTATTTTTTGCAACGGCAACCGGAATAAAGCCGAAAGATTTCAGTTTTAACTTGCCTCTTGTGATTTGACGCTGCTACCGTTTCGCCAAATGTGAATTCACTGATCCTGCTTTTGCTGCCTCTCGACGATGCGCGTCGTTGGTCGAGATTGGGGCGAAATTAATCGACGGCGAAGGGGTTATTCAGTGCTGAGGCAAAGGTTCGACCACATTGATCAGCCCTTGGAGGGTATTGGTCTTATTTCCACGGACGTGTTCGACACCCTGCTGCTGCGTCAGCCGCTGTCCCAGCGGTCGCGGATCATGGAGGGAGAGCGAAGATTTGCGCAGTTCTTGTGCCAGCAAGGCTATCGCATTGGCGCCGAGCATCTGTTCCGAGCCAGGCAGCTCGCCGAAAAGCTTGCCTATCGCGCACTGAATGTCGGCGGCGGCGTTGGGGAAGTGAAGCTCTTCGACATTGTCACCCGCCAATTGATCATGCTCGGCCTTCCCGAATCCATGGTCGAGAAGCGCCTGGCCCTCGAAATCATGATCGAGAAGGCGTCTTTGTCTGCCAATGGGGAATTGGCGAAGATGCTGCGACAGCAGCGCAAAGCGGGAATTCGTGTCGTGGCGGTTTCCGACACCGGATTGCCGACCGCTTTGTTGAAAGAACTGATCGATTATTTTCACGGGCCTGGTCTGATCGACAAAATCTACTCAAGCGCGGAAGTCGGGGCCAGCAAGCGACACGGCAGCCTGTTCTCGGTCGTCCTTTCGCAGGAGAAGACTGCGCCAGACAAGATGCTGCACATCGGCGACGACTACATTGCCGATTATGAGGTTCCCAAAAGGATGGGGATCAGTGCGATGCATCTGCCCAAAGGGCGCTTCAAGCGATGGGCCGCCCGTGCCGACGGAGCGCGAATGGAAACCATGAGAAGCGTGCGCCGTCACCTGGCAAGGTCGGACGGCCGTGTGCCCGATCTTGACGACCGAACGGCGTTTGGTCGCGAAGTGTTCGGGCCGATCGTCGCGCAGTTCTGTTTGAACATCTGGCTTTATGCATCTCAGGCAGAGGCGCCGGGCGACGCCACGTTGCTGTTTTGCGCGCGGGGAGGGCTTGGCATCCGGGAGGCGTTTGAGCGCCTGCTCGTCAGGCTTGACCTGCCACTTGGGATCCGGCGCGAGAACATCATGGTTTCCCGCCTGGTTGCTGCGCGTGTGGCGTTGATAAGGCGCAGCCCCGCTGTGCTTGACGAACTTGGTCGGGAATTTGAAACGAGAAGCTTTGCAGACGTGGCCAACGCTCTCGGCAACAGGCGTTACGAGCTTCCGGCAGTCTGGCAGGGGAGGTTTAAGGCGCATCGCTTCTTTTCCATGCTGGAGACGCCTGAAGGTCGCGTGATCCTTAATGACGTCGCCGGACAAAGCGAGCTCTTCGAGCGCCATCTGAAGACCATTGCCGGCGACGCCTCGCGCATCGTCCTTTGCGATACCGGACTTTATGGCAGCACCCAGCGGCTCCTGGCCGCGGGCCTGCCTGAACGAACGTTCGAGACGATCCAGTTTGCCCGGTCTAACTACAAGGGTCTCAGCGAAGAGCATTTCCACCAGGTCTCAGGTTTGGTGGTCGAGAACAATCTTTACAATCCCCTGAAGGTGGAGACGGTCGTCCTGCGTTACTGGCAGATCATCGAAAGCCTGTTCGAACCGGCGATCCCTTCCGTTCGTCAGTTTAGCGAAGCGGACGACGGCAGCGTTCGCAGCAATGCTGGCGAGACGGCTTATGGCACACTCGATGCAGCCGCCGGAAACCTGCTGCTAACAGGGGTTTTGCAGTATATCGATCGACTGCGGACAGGATCGCAGGTCATGCGCGATGTTGACATCGCCTGGCCCCATCTGAAACGGGCGATAACCTATCCCGGCGCTTTCGATATGCAGGCACTGGCCGTCGGCGCACGGTCAGTCGACTTTGGCCGACCTGAAAGCGTCCACGTCCTTCATCGCTCCGATGCTCCTGATTTCGCCCGAAGGGTGACATCGCTCAAGTCCCAGCTGTGGCGGGAAGGGGCGATCGCTCGCGATTTTCCCCGCCTGAAATCAGCGCTCTTGCCCGCGCTAGAGCTTGTCCACATCGTGCGGGGGGTGTCGGAACGGCTCAATAGATGAAGGCGTCGAGGAGCGTCTTTTGAAAGCCGGCAACGGATACACGCGGGGGCAGGATTCATTCAAGGGAGGATTTTGGAGCGATCGGCGCAACGTGGTGATGCCCACGCTGCGACCGGCAAGCAGCCGTCGCCCCGGTCTGAAGGCCGCAATGTTATCTCGGAGTGATAGATGCTGACGGTAAAGGCAATCAAAGGAGCAGGTTGGCTCGTTTCCTCGCGTTTTGCGGGACGCGTCATCGATTTCTTCACCCTTCTGGTCCTTGCCCGCATGCTTACTCCGGCAGATTTCGGGCTCGCCGCTTTGGCAATATCGCTCGTTGCCGTTGTCGACACCGTGCTGGAGGTTCCGGTGACGCAGGCATTGGTGCGCCTGCCAACCGTCGAAAAGAGCCATCTGGACACCGGATTCACGATCGGTCTGCTTAGAGGCATCCTCATCGGTGTCATGGTTCTCATAGCCGCCTGGCCCTTTTCGCTGATCAACCATGAGCCCTTGCTCGCTGACCTCGTTGCTGTGCTTGCGCTCGGCCCTATTGGCCGGGGGCTGGTGAGCCCCGCCATGGTAAAGTTTAACCGAGAGCTCGGGTTCCGGCAGACTTTCATACTGGAACTGTCAGGCAAGCTCTGCGCCAGCGCCGTCGTTGTTGTCGTGGTACTGGCAGGAGGGGCCTATTGGGCGATCGTTGCAAATCTCGTCACCACGTCAGTGGTCTCGACGGTCGTCTCCTATATTCTGGCGCCCTACAGGCCGGCTCTTTCTTTTGCCAAACTGCCTGATTTTGCCGGCTTTATCGGCTGGTTCAGCTCGGCCCAACTCATCTCGGCGCTCAACTGGCAGTTCGACCGGTTCCTTGTCGGTGGCTTTGCCGATCGCACGACTTTTGGTCGATATGCCATTGCAAGCGACGTCGCGGTCATGCCCACGCAAAGCCTCATCGGCCCTGCGATGCAATCGGTATTGGCGGCGTTCTCCCAGATCAACGAAGACCAGGCGCGCGTGCGACAGGCCTTCCTCAAAGCGGTCCGGTTCGTCATGCTCGTCTCGGCGCCGGCCGCTGTGGGGATCTCGCTGACAGCCGACCTGGCCACCGATCTCCTGCTAGGCCCAAAATGGCAGGAAGCCGCGCCCATCCTCAGTCTGCTCGCGCTCGCCGTCCTCCCGATTCCCTATTTCCAGACACTTTATTCAGTCAGTCTGGCGCTGGACCGGCCGCATCTCATTTTCCGCCTCAATGCCATCGATCTCGGTTTCCGGATCATTCTCATTCCCCTTGGTCTTTATCTGGGGTCAGTGATGGGAGTAAGTCTCGCCAGGATCGTCCTGTCCTGCCTCATGTTTGTCTTTTACCTGAACGAGGTCCGCCTCCTGCTTGGTCTCGGTTTCCTCGCTCAATTGAAAAACCTATGGAAAATCGCAGCCGCGGTGGTCACGATGGCGATAGTGGTCTTGCTGTTGCGTGATGCGATTGCCGCGTATGACTATCCCGACGTGGTAGAACTTGCCTTTGTCGTGGCGGCAGGTGGTGCGAGCTACGGCGCGGTCCTGCTTGTGCTCGGCTTGCGCCTGATGGTCGGCCGTGGCCGCCTCGAACTGATCGACCGTTGAATGGTCAGGTGAAGACTGCCGAGGTCGGTTAAGATCGGAAAGTCCGGCTGATGCCTTGTGTCGCAACGATCCGGCGGCCGCGCGTTTCGTCGGCGCTTCAATCCGAAAGCCACGTCGTTTCGCAGATCGATGCCGAACGAAGCGGAATAGGACAGGGTAGGGGGCGGTGGGCGATTATCGCGCGCGGTTGATCACAGTCCCGACGACATTTGCGCCCGCACGGCGAAGCATCTGCACTGATTCTGAGACTTCCTCGATCGTGGTCTGGCCCGCACGTGCCACGACCAGGACGGCATCCGCATAAGCTGCCAAGGCTAACGCATCCGTAGAATGGCAAAGTGCCGGCAAGTCAAGAAGGACGTCTCCCTTGGAACGGGCGGCGTCGATAATCTGGCGCACACGCGGATTTCTGAAATCGGCAAACAGGTTGGCGTTCACATCCGCGGAATGGATCGGCAGGACCGCCACACCGCCGACTTCGTCGAAGGCAAGCTGGTCTGGCATGAGCTTGGCAAAGGTCGCGCCAGCCAGGGATCCGGTCGGCGACATGCGATTGTCTGCCGGACCGCTACCGTCATCATCAGCTTTGAACAATGTCACGTGCCGGTCACTTCGGCTGATGAGTTCGGCAAGACCTCTACAGATCGTGGATACACCGGCGTCGGCGGTCCAGGCTACGATCGCGACGACGATGCTGTTTTCATTGCGCAGGCTCGTACAGGCGATTTCGAGGGATGTGCGAAGATCGTGAATAGCGGCTACAAACCGTTCCTGTTGCAAATTGGTGATGCGCCATGGCACGCCGTCGGCGCCGGCGACGTAAGGGATTGATCCAAGGCACAGAAGGTCCAGCTCACGCGATAGTTCTTTGCCATCTCGAACCCTTCTATCGAGTGCGAGCTTGATGGCCACAAACCCGAAGCCACCCAAGAGGCCGAGAACACCCCCGAGCGCAATGATCAGCGACTTGCGCGGCGCCGACGGTCCGAGCGGGGGGAGCGCGGCGCCGATGACACGCGCGTCGGCATCTGGAGTTGGAATAGATGGTAGCGTTCCAGACTGCATTGCCTCGCGAGCAGCGTCTACCTGACGCGCGAGGCTATCAAGGCGGCCCTGCAGCGCGTCGGTGCCGGCCCGGGCGATCTGTTCCTTGAATGCAATGACCTGGAACATGTAGCCGGACACGGTTGCGTTGGCGACGCGTGCGGGAAGCGTGGGATCGGACGAGGCATATTCGATCTCGATCACAAAAGATTGGCCGACCCGCCGAGCGCTGATCCGCTTTGTGAAGTTCAAGAATGCCGCGATGTCTGCATTGGTGACAAGCGTGCTGTCGACGCTGGACGAACCGGTCGGCGGGGGGGCGGTCCTTCCGCCTTCGGCCGTCTCCAACCAGGAGCGGACATATCCCAGGATCTTGTCAGGCAAACCAGGTTGTTGAGGCCCGAGCTCCGGGCTGCGTTGAAGTTTGAGGCTGTCAAAGACTCCCGACAGCAAACGCTCCGACTTGATCGTTTGGAGTTCGCTGTCTGCACGATTGAGATCAAGGCTCTGCTCGGTACCGGAGGCCCCTGCAGAGGCTGCAGATCGGCGCGGTTCAAGCAACAGTATTGCCGTTGCCTTGTAGGTCGGCGGAAGCGAATAGGCATAAAGGCCAGCCAGCGTCAATCCGGCGAAAAGGCAGGTAAGCAGACTGATTTTGTAACGAGCCGCCAGAGCGATCAGGGCACGCAGCAAGGCGATCGGACCGTCGCCGCTATCGTCTGACCGCATCTCATTCATCCGCCAGACCCGCGACGTCATGTCAAGCGGGCGGGGTCTATTGAACATCATGCTGGCTCCCTCGCATTGGTGGTCTTGTCGGCAATTCGCTGCGGGGCAATTGCAGCGGCACGCTCCGGTTCCAGCCGGCCCTTCAGGGCGTCGGCGATTGCAAGCAGGTTGCCCTTGGCCCTTCCCATCCGATCGATGAACGGTTCGGGCCAGGCGGCACGTCCGAAATTGCTGGCGGTGTTGCGGAAAATGTGGTCCACGACCTTGGGAAGGGACATCGTACCTTTGCCCATCATGTAAAGCGGATTGATGACCTGCGAATACCCGAGCCGGCGACCGCTTACCCTGCCGGCTTTGACGCCCATATGCACACCGTAGGCCATGGCGGATTTCACCAATCGCCCACCACGCTTGGCAAGTGCCGCGGCGAAATCGCGATCTTCCAGCCAACCATAAAGAACAAGGCGCTCATCGAACTTCGTGTCGCCGATAGCCGCAAATCGAAAGGCCATGTTACAACCATAGGGGCTGAAAGGCTCAGCCCAGACCTGTTGAGGCCGGCCGCTCTCGACCAGCCGCACGGCGTCCGCAAAGGCGATGCCAGGCCCCTTGATGCCATCGGCAAGGACCCGGCCCGTGAAGCCGACGACCTGGCTTTCGTCGCGAAAGATCTGTAGTGCCGATGCAAGCCATTGACGGCCTGCGACAAAATCATCGTCGAAAAACGCAACGATCTCCGTGCCGGCAGCAACATGGCCAAGAGCGGTATTGCGTTGCGCAGCCAGCCCGGCAGGTCCGGTGATGACCGTGACGTCGGGATGGTCGACAAGATCGCCGGCATCGGCCATGTCAACGCAAGAAACGATGAGGCTGTCGGGCCTCAGTGTCTGGGTCGCCAGAAAGTAACGAACGGTGGCGGCAACGATCTGCGGGCGTCCACGCGTTGCGAAGACGACGGCGATGCGGGGCCGGCCGACACCAGCCGCACGATGGCTTGGGACGTCCGCCTTTGGGTCGACCAGCAGTTCAAGATATCGGGCCGCGGTCTGCTCCCAGGAAAATTGCTGGACCTGTTCAAGCCCTTGCCCGATGAGATCTTGCCGAAGCTGTTGCGACCCTTTTAAACCGCAAATCAGATCCACCCATTCCTTTGGCTCGAAAGGCGATGCGAGGAGAGCTGCCTTGCCGCAGACTTCCGGCATGCTGGCGCAGTTGGACGCCACCACAGGACATTTCCTGGCCATTGCCTCGACGATCGGAAGTCCAAATCCTTCCGTCAGGGACGGGAAGGCGAGACATAGCGCGTGGTCGAGAAGATAGGCGAGGTCGTCATCCGAAATCCGGCCGGCCATTCGGACATTTGGCCGGTCCAGCAGACTGTGTGATGTGAAGATGCTGTCGCCCCCGCCGGCAATCACGAGGTCGAGGCCGGCCTCATCCAGATGAGGGGCGATGTCGATCAACAATGACAGGTTCTTGTGGATCGCGCGAGACCCGAGCGCGAGGACATAGGGACGTTGTCTACCGCCGGGCGCAGACAGGATCGGGGCTATGGTTGCTTGGGAAGGGTCCCAGTGCAAAGCATGCTCGTGGCCATTGGGCAGTACGGCTATGTCGTGCAAAGCAACGGGCAAATGCCTGGCCAGTTGACGCGCGGCCGCGTGTGAAACGGTCGTGATGCGGGTCGAGCGGCGAACGAGGGCAGGTTGCAGGTGCTGATAAAGAAGCCGAAAACTCCGGTTGTAGCTTTGCGGCGCTGCAAAGACGTTTGCGTCGTGGATGCATACGATCTGGTCTGATTTGGCCGCAGGCGCGGTGTTGCACAGGTTGAGAAGCCGGTGATCGCGGCTGAGATAGGGCAACTCGATCTGCTCCCAGAGATGGCTGGTCAGACGCCCGCTTTTTTCAACTCGCAGCTGGCTCAACCGCGCATCCGCGGCGCGAGCCGGTGCGAACAGCACGGAGGACTTTGCGATCAAAAGCCGATCAATGGCCGCGACGACATTGGTGGCATAGCGCTGGACCCCGGTCATATCCTGCGTCAGATATCGGCCATTGATTGCAAAGGCCGGGACATTCATGAAACACCTCCGGGCCGGCAGATGTCGGGCGTTGCGTATCGCTGAATTGAGGAATGAAGCCCGAACGTCTTTTGCACTGTCTATTTCCGCTGAAGTTTTGCCATGAAGCGCCGACAGCGCTTTGAGGGAGACTTGTGTGACTCAAGCATCTCGTGTCGCCACGCGCCGTCTGAGGCCATTGCACGAAGGACGACGCGCCAATGCGCGGGGAACGGTCAATAGCTGCCGCGCGAAGACAGGACGGCCGGGATCGTCTTCAACATGATCGCAATGTCGCCGACAAGACTCTGCTCAGCCACGTAACGGGCATCGAGCTGCACGCGTTCGCTGTAACTCATGTCGCTGCGTCCGCTGACCTGCCACAGACCGGTCAGCCCCGGGCGAACCCGGATATAGTCCGAATAGTGGATCCCATAGAGTTCGGCTTCACCAGCCACGATCGGGCGTGGGCCGACAAGGCTCATCTCCCCGCGGATGATGTTGATCAGCTGCGGCAGCTCGTCGATGCTGCTCTTGCGGAGCAGCGCGCCAAATGGAGTGATACGCGGATCATCGCGCAGCTTACGCGTCGCGTTCCATTCCTCCCGAAACGACGGATTGGCGTTTAGGTGACGTGAAAGAACCTCGTCGGCATTTCTCACCATCGTGCGAAACTTCAGACACGGAAACATCACACCGTTCTTGCCGATACGACGATGGGCGATGAAGATCGGGCGTCCTTGCAGGATCAAGAGGCTCCCCATCAGCATGATGATCATCGGCGAAAGTACAAGCAGGCCGATGAGCGCAATTGTTACATCCATCAAGTATTTCATGCAGGTTGAAGCGACGATGGAGGCGCTTATTTGGCGTATTTCGGAAGCATGAGAAGAGGCGTCCCGAGAAAACCGGCGGTCCTTATGATATCTTCCGAGATTACGTCCGAGATCAAGTCCCACCATCTGCGTACTCCCCTGTATAAGCGAGATCATAGGTATGTGAAGAGCGCCATATTCCTTCGGCTCATAATTACGTTAACAAGTGTTTAATGGTTTGACAATGAAATTATTGCGCTGCACTATGCATGAGTGCAGCGCGGGAAATCAAACTGAGTTCTGGATTCTTGACCTAACTGAGTTGGCAATAGAATCCGCGTCAATTCTTTCGGTTTTTCAATAAGAAAGGCTGAAAAGACATGAACCCGCATTGTACGCCAAAGTAACAAGACCAGTGTTTTTCGTGGAGTTTGGCGTGCGGGTAGCGATCATACATTATTGGCTTGTGGGGATGCGCGGCGGCGAAAAAGTCCTTGAGGCTCTGTGCGATATCTTCCCGACCGCCGATATCTACACGCACGTTTATGACCCGGGGGCGATATCCGACAAGATCAAGAAGCATCGCATTGAGACAACCTTCATCGGAAGGCTGCCTTATGCCAGGAAAATGTATAAGCGCTACCTGCCGCTCATGCCGATGGCGCTGGAACAGATCGATCTGGGAGCCTATGACCTCGTCATAAGCAGCGAATCCGGGCCCGCCAAAGGCATCATTCCTGCGTCTCCAGCATTGCATCTTTGCTACTGTCACTCTCCGATGCGTTATGTCTGGAACATGTACAATAGGTATTACGACAGCTCCGGACCGATGACGCGTTTGATGATGCCGCCGATGGCCCACTATTTGCGGACGTGGGATGTTGCGACGGCAAACCGCGTTGATGACTTCGTTGCCAACTCCGCCACCGTGGCACAACGGATCAGAAGTTATTACCGTCGCGACGCTTCGATCATCTATCCCCCTGTCGACACGACCGCCTTCCGGCCCGTCCCGATGTCGGAGGTCGAAGACTATTATCTCATGGTCGGCGAACTGGTCAGCTACAAGCGGCCGGAACTCGCCGTCGAAGCCTTCAACCGCATGAAGGCGAAACTCGTGGTCATCGGGGGCGGCGAGATGCTGGATCGATTGAAGCGGATTGCAGGGCCAACCGTCTCTATCCAGGGCGCACAACCATTCCATGTCCTGAAGCATTGTTATGCGCGCTGCAAAGGGCTGATCTTTCCCGGCGAGGAGGATTTCGGGATCGTTCCGGTGGAAGCCATGGCAAGTGGCCGCCCGGTCATCGCCTTCGGTCGCGGCGGTGCAACCGAAACCGTGGTGAACAACAAGACGGGCGTCTTCTTCCACGTGCAGACGACGGAAGCGCTCATCGATGCCGTGGAGCGGCTGGAGCGCCAGGATTTCAATCCGGCCGATGCCGTTTCACGCGCGGCCGAGTTTCGCCGTGACGTTTTCGTCGATCGCTTCCGCACATTCGTTGCGCGGGCGACCGGCGTGACAATCGCTGCCTCAGCGTGACGGGGTGTTTGACTGTAACGTCTATCAGTGGATGCCAAACGCGATGCAAAATTCCATCCTGTCTTCTTTGAGCGGTCAACGATCATCCACGTTGCGTGAAGTTCGAGCATCGATGATCGTGTTTTTCGCGCTTGTCGCCGCGCTTGGGGCAATGGCGCCGACCAGCATTGCCCATGCGTTCGAAAACTATCGCATTGGCCCGCAAGATACGTTGAAGATTCGTGTCTTCGAGTGGCGGCCGAGCACCGCCACGACTTACGAATGGGTGCCACTGACGGGCGAGTTCGTCATCTCTTCTGCGGGCAATCTGTCCCTGCCGATCATCGGAACGGTCGCAGCTGCAGGAAAGACGCTCGAGGAACTGTCGGATGCGATCAGCGAGAGGCTACAAAGCCAAGTAGGTCTGCAGAAGCGCCCAAACGCCTCCGTCGAAATCTCCTCCTATCGCCCGTTCTTCGTGGCAGGTCTCGTGACCACTCCGGGAAAGTACACGTTCAGTCCGGGACTGACAGTCATCCAGGCGTTGAGCATGGCTGGCGGTATCGGTCCGGTGGACCCGAATTTCATCGGCTTGCAGCGCGATGCGCTGTCCAGCCGCGGCGATCTTCGGGCGCTCGAAGCAGAGCGGGCGGGCTTGGTGGCGCGTCGGGCACGAATTGACGCCATTTTGAGTGGCGCCTCGGCGGTCACCTTCCCTGAAGAACTTACCGAGCGGGCTAACGAACCGCAAATTGCACGAATGATCCAGGAGGAGCAGTCCTTATTCGAAGCGAGCGAACGCTCACTCAATGCCGAAATCGAAGCTCTCAATCGGGCGAGGATGCTTGCCATGAACCAGATCGAGGCACTGAAGGCCAAGGCAAATTCCCTTTCTCAGCAGATCGAACTTGCCGCCAACGATTTAAATTCGGTCAACAAGCTGGTCGCCCAGGGGCTGACCGTGTCGGCCCGGCAGCTTGGCGCAAGCCAGAATGTCGCCGAACTTGAAAGCCGCAATCTGGACGTATCGCTGGCGATATTCAGGACGCAGCAAGATCTGGCAAAGGTCGACCAGGACATTGCAGCTGCCCGCAACCGCTACCGCGTGAATGCATTGACGGAATCGGCCGAGTTGCGGGAACGCTTCGCATCCAACGGCGAAAAGATGCAAACGGTTCGCGATCTTCTCAAAAATCTCGACATTCGAGCGCCATCCGCGATGGCGGCATTGGCGGAGGAGGGGGAAACCTATACGTTCGAGATGACCGTCAATCGGGTTGTCGACGGCAGTATGCACAACCTGATCGTCGGCGAAAACGACCCCCTGCTGCCGGGCGACGTCCTTCGCGTCGAGCGCGGACGAGAAACGAAGATCCAACTGCCGCGCGTTGAGCGGAAACTGACCGCGACCGATTGACTTGCCTCTGCGTCAGCCAAATCCAGCCTCGGGCCTGGATCGGGCCCGGTCGAATTTTGACTTGCCAGGTGAAAAATGATATCCGCTACATAGGAGTTTCTACCCAAGCCGGAGCAACCTAAATGGGGTGGGCGTTCGCCGTCTGTGTGCTGATCGGCGCAATTTGCGCCTTGCGCATGCCCATCCTAGTGTTTGCAATTGTCGCCTTTATTGTGATGGCCGTTTATGCCGCGATGAGTTACTCGGCAGGAAGTAGCGCGTGGCAGGCAATCGGCTGGGGCTTCCTGTTTGCGGCGCTGCTCGAGGCCGGATACGTTGTTTCTTACTGGCTTCTTTACTTTTTCTATTCGAGGCGGCCTGCTGGGAAGCGCGAAACCGCGTCGCGGAAGGTCCAGTCACGATATTCTGCAGACTAGGCGAGAGTTTCGCCGACCACCGGCGTGCGCCTTTGTGCCTGCACTTCTTCTTTCAATTTGGCGAGGGCAAGCTCTTCTGCCTTGGCCATGCCAAACCGGAAACGATAGCCCGTCGCCTTAAGACGCTCGTTTGAGAAGCGCATTCGCCATAGGGGGTTTCTCAAAGGGAGCGAACGGAACCGCAGGAAGTCGTGCAACCAGTCGGCGATCCATGGAACCGCAAGCGTGCGATAGCGACGATCACCGCTCACGGCGAAGGCCCTTTTCATGAAATCAATGTGCCGAGGGCAGGGATGATCGTCCTGTGCCAGGTTGTAGAGTTCGACGCTGCCGGCCTGGCCTGCACCTGCCAGGCCACGTTGCATGAACCAAATCAGCGCGTCCGACACATCACCAACATAGATGTGATGGGCATGGCGATGCGACGCAAGGATGCGCTTGCTCATGTTCCAGTCCCGAACCCCGATGATCTGGGCAAGGTCAACCACAACGGCAGGGCGAAAAATGACGTAGCGGGTTTTGGCGGCAAAGCGCCTCAGCGCCAGTTCGCCAGCCAGCTTGGTACGGCCGTATTCGCGCACATAGTCGACAGCCCAATACTCGGAGGCAACGTCGCGATCGAAGGTCAGGACGGGCGAATCTTCGTCAATGAGGGTGGAAAGACCACTCCCATACACCGCAACCGAACTCGTGTAACAGAAAACAGCGACACCGGCCTGTTCGGCAGCTTGCGCAAGCCGCCCGGTCGCCTCGATGTTGACGCGTGCCATACGATCTTTCTTGCCAAGTTCCGCCGCCAGGTGAAGGACTGCACTGCAGCCCTTAACCAGCGCGCTGAGGTCGGTGTCGGCAGCAAAGTCGACCCTGTGCCAGTCGACAGACGGTGTGTTTGCCTCGGAAGGGATCCTTGGTCTCGACGTGGTTGCCCGAACCCGGTAACCGCGCTCCAGGAGGTCGGCGATGACCACGCGACCGATCCGGCCGGTGGCACCAGTTACAAGGACGGTCTCACCCGGCATTGGCGATGATCTCCACTGGGGCAGATTTATAGGGTCGCGATCGCAAGTGGTCCGCTAACCGGATGGCCATAGCGACAATCATCTGGGTAGGATTGCAGTGTCCTGCCGTCGGGAAAACGGAACTGCCGGAAACAAACAGGCCGTCGACCCCGTGAACCTCGCAGTTGGAATCCACGACGCCCTTGGAAGGGTCGGTCGACATGCGCGTGGTTCCGGTCGGGTGGGCGACATCAACGAAAGTTGCCGGTATGGGCGCCTTGTCCCTTACCCATTCAGCCAGGATAGGCTTTGGAAGTCCGATCCTATCGAACTCAGCCGTGATCAGTTCCGCCATGCGATGCATGGTGCGGGCTTCATCAGGATGGCTGCGCCAGTCAACTTTCGGCAATCTCATGCCGAGTCGATCGCGATGCTCGGATAAGGTAATGCGGCTGTCCGGGTCTGGAACCTGTTCGCACATGCAATCCAGGGTCAGTTCCAGCAGCTTCCGCGGAAGACCGTTGCGGGCACCGAAATAGTCTTTGGCGCCGCGCAACAGCAACGCGCTGTTGCGAACAAGGCTTACCGCGTCCTGGGGCAAGCGGGGCTTCTTCGCGTAAAATCTCCGCAGCGCGTCCCAGGGGTCGTCAAGTGCCACCGCTTCGCCCAGCCATCCTGCACAGTTCAGGAGCTTCTCGCGCTGTTGGATGGCCGGGCTGAGCCTCAGGCCGGCTCGGAAGAAGTGGTTTTGAACATTGTAACGTCCAAAACGCCGTTGCACGGGACCCGATCCGGCCAATTGGAAGAATGCGGTCGGGCCGCGAAGGTGGTCCATCAGGTAGCGTCCGATCTGATCGCGACCATTTCCGAGACCGTTGCGACCACCGGTTCCAGAATTCAGGAGGATACGGGCATTCTCGATCCCGCCCGCACAAAGGACAACCGCCGAGGCGGTCAACGTGTGTTTCCGGCCATCAAGCGTTGCGAACTCCACCCCTTGAACCGACGTGTCTGACTCCACGCTGAGAACCCGCAGAGCCGTCGCGCCAGTGACCAGCGTGGTATTTTCTCCCAAGTGCTGCCGCAGATGCCTTCCAAACCGCATATATTCAAAGGGATAGGATTCTGCTTCATCCCTGCTGAACTGCCAGAAGAAGGGAAGTAAAAGTGACGGATCAACTTCCTTTTGTGGAGGAATGCGCCCTGCAATGTCCCAAAATCGCTCGTCGGAGAAGCCGCGTCCCATGGCCAATCCCAGGTGTGACGCACTCCGATCCAGGAACGGATCTATTTCCTCCACCTTGAGCGGCCAGCCGGAACCGGCAACCCATGGCCGTTCTTGGAAATCGATCGCATCGAAACCAGCACATCGTCCTCCCCAGGTGTGCGAGCTTCCGCCAAGGATCCGGTTGCGAACGGACCACTGATCCCTGGCTCGAGGGCGCCCGATGTTTTCGATTGCGTCAAGTTCATCGATTTGTGCATTGCGTTCCGTCCTGCCGCTTTCCAGAAGAACGATATTCAAGCGCGCACTGGACAGTTCTCGGGCGATCGTGGCCCCAGCTGGCCCAGAGCCGACGATGCAAAGGTCGCAGCGCAGGAGGGGAAAGATAGACGTGCCGGGTTCAGAGTGAAGATCTATGACTGCCATGGTAATTCTCGCCTTCGTCGTGGTATTCAGCCAAATAAAGCCTGTATCCTTCGGCCTTCATCGACATTTCCGCCGCTTGCCTTGCAATTTGCCACGCGCGCGGTGCGCTAAGCCGGCTTTCCCGTCATTTGGTCGCCGCCGCCCCGCAGAGTAAGGAAGGGAGCCGAGACGCCGTCACTTGCAGGGCGGCTTGCAGCAAGGCCCGCGAGGATGAAAAATAGCAGTCCGAGATCAACAGTGGGGCCGGCCACCAGGGATCCCACCAACAGGCATAGGCAGCCGTTGCGAGCAGACAGCCGTATGTCCGAAGCCAATGTGCGTGATGGCTGATTGGGAGGCGCGAAGGCCGTCATTGCAAATAGAAGGAAAAACAGGGTACCGGGAATGCCGACATTCGACAGCAAAGCGACCGGGAAGCTCGAGGTGCGCGCCGTTCCAAGGCCAACGCCAAGACCGAACGTATCTACAAAATTCTGTAGACCGTAGATATTCCATGAACCGCGCGTAACGGCCGAACTCGACGTCTGCTTGCTCAGCAGGAGAAGATCCACATAGTTGTAGACCGTCGCATAGATGTCCTGCTGAAGCAGGACGACGAGTGCAGCGAGGGCCGCCAGCGGCGGAGTGAGGATTACCACGGCCGTGCTGTGGCTGCTGTCTTTACGTGAGCCACAACGCAGCAGCGCTGTGAAGTACAAGATCATCAGGCATATCGGTGCGGCGAACAGGCCCGTCGAAGATGTCGAAAGAACGATCAAAACGAATGAGATCAGCGCGAAGGGACCGGTCCACTCCGATTTGCGCCGGCACAGCCACATTGTGCCCGTAAAACCGAAAATGCCAAGCGTGGTCCCCGCGAAAGCCGATGACTCCGGCCAGGAACCGACGATGCGTTTCATGCCGTTGACCTTGTCGTTTTCGTGGAAAGTATATTGGGCGTTGCGGATAAACTGCAGCATATCCTGAGCGCCGATGGCGCTCGTGGTCAGGTCCAGGATCGCAAAAATGACGTTGAAGAATGCATAGGCGATCAGGCCAACCACTAGGGCTTGGAACCCTTTCAAGGTGGAGCCGACCGCCACGATCATTGCAAAACAGGCAAGATCGGCTGCCAGATAGACAGTCTGCGTCAGATTGCTTGAGACAGGTCCAAGCCGAACGACGCCGCCGCTCAAGGGATGTTCCGACACCCCCAAGGGGACGATGATGCTCGCGTCTTCGAAGATCCGGGGAGAAAAATACGCGCTCAATGCGCCGTAGACGACAAGACAGGCGAGCCAGAACCCCGGCTGTCCGAAACCGAGCGTTTTGACGGCCAGTCTGGCGTTCTCCCGATCGCGAAATGCGGCAATGGCCACGAACAGCAAGAACAGATGCGCAGGCTGGACGCTCGCCGAGCCCAGCAGAAAGGCCGCAGCAGCACCGAAAATGGTCATGACGACAAAGGCCTTGATTGTTGCATCCAGGCCAAGCGCCAGACAGTAAAGCCCGAGAAGGACGGCAAAGATACCGATGGGTTCAACCGCCATCATCCGCCACCCTGATCGGGACCGGTGCTGCGGCAGAAATGGGTCCTCGCATACGCGTCCTGCCGAGGATCACACCCTTCAGTTTCAAGGCATGCTTCTCAATAGCATGCCAGGAGAAGACTGCCAGAAGCAACGTGAGGGGAAGTGAGAGCGCAATGTTGAAGTACCATTCCCGATGGGATGGAAAAAGGTGCGCGACGGTCTGCTGGACGGGGAACGAGTAAAGGTAGATGCCGTAGGAATAGTCGCCGCTTGCCAAGAAACGGTGTTTCGGAAGCCCCGTCAGCCCGATCGCCACCGTTGCGTAGGCGATGGGAAATGCCGCGAAAAAAGGCGCATAGGGCAAGTTGAGCATGACGAAAGACAAGGCTATCGCCGCGACAGCTCGACCAGGGGTGAGCAGAACACGATCGCGGTATATGAACAGCACTACGCCGGCGAGGAAACACAAAAGCAGCACCCGCCCCGGTAAGGCCCCGTCCAGGGGCAGGTCCGCAGCCCCACGGAGAAGGTCACGTCCAAACACCGCAAGATGGGCCAGTCCGACGGCCACCAGCAGGAATAGCCGCCGATGGGCAATGCCCGTCGCGGCCAATATGGTTAAGGCGATATAGCATTCCAGTTCATACGGAATCGTCCACAGCGATACGTTGACGGCCTGAAAAAAGGGGTTGTCACGAAAGACGCCCGGGAGAAGATAGTGGATGTGTCCGAGGATGTTCCAGAAGTAAGACCAGAACTGCGGGTCGGAAAAGTATATGCCAAGCGGAAATGTCGTAAATATCGGTCCCAGCAGCAATGCACATAGCGTGACTTCAACGGCCAGGGCGGGAACGAGACGTAGCGCGCGCAACCCGAGAAATCGAGCAAGATTGCGCGTCCGCAAGAGGCTTGCACTGACAAGAAAACCACTCAACGCAAAAAACGCAGGCAGAACAAACGTGACAATCCCCCGCAATGGGGGCTCAAACAGGAATATCTCGCCGCTCTTTCCATAGGAAACCGCGAAGCTGTGGATGCACAATACAGATATCGCGAGTGCTATCCTAAGATAGTCGAATCCGCTCGTGTATCCACCGTCAAATCGATCGCCAATCGACATAATATTCCCCATCAGGTGGATTTACAAACTGTCGATGTAATACTGCGCTGCATCGCACAATAGGCAAAGGCGAGAAATTTTGGAAGTTAAATCTTTATTCATTTCCTTGATTTTTTTTGAACGCTGCTCAGTCGCTATGCTCTCGCCTGATTGGCATCCAATTAAGTGCCGGTATTTTCTGAAGATTCGCCGCAGAAGACCCCGCATATTCATTGCTAGTTTCGAATTGTTGCTTGAATAGATCGCCCGGCACGAATTTTTTTTTGATCTATACCGGGACAGAGAGCCTTTTCGCATTGCAAAATCTCACCTGCCGTGAGAAGCTTGAGAGGAAGACGGGGAAATAACCATGAAGCGTTTTCTCAAGCTGATGTATGTCCCTTGCGTGTATTTGCGGATGCTTGCCGCAACATTGTTATTTTCTCTCATATCTTATGCGCAGTCCGGATCGGTCGGGGAGTCTCTATACTATGGAGTTATTTCCCTGCTTTTGATGCAGGCGGGATATCTTGCGGGCGTTTTAGTTCTGATCTGGCGTGAGGCTGCTCGTCGTTGACCCAAGCAGGGACACTTGGAGGCATCGCGTGATCACGCTTGGCAAGGACGAGGTGAGTGCGTCCTTAAGGGAACTGCGCTGAGAGGCGCAATATCATGAAATTTGAAACGAGCGGTCTTGGAGAGCTTGTCACCGAAATGCGCTGCTATGCCGAGGCGCGGTCGGCAAGAGATATTGAAACCCTGCTGGATGGAGGGCTTGGACTGATCCGCGCATGGGCCGCGCAAACTCGAGCGGTCATGCCAGACGAAAATACCGGAGATCATTTGCATGACAGCCAAGATCATTCCCATCATCATGGCGGGCGGCAAGGGTACCCGGCTTTGGCCGCTCTCACGCGCCAGCGCTCCCAAGCAGTTCATACAGTTCGTTGGCGAGCAGACACTGTTTCAATCGACGCTGTCGCGCGTATCCGACAGGGCGCTCTACGCGGCGCCGATCGTCATCACCAATGAGGATTTCCGGTTCCTCGTAGCGGAACAGGCGCGCGAACTCGGCGTCGAGCTTTCCGGCATTCTGCTTGAACCGGCGGGGCGCAATACCGCCCCGGCAGTTGCGGCCGCGGCAGCGTTCGCCGCCGGCAAATTCGGCGAGGACGCCGTATTGCAGGTCCTCGCCTCCGACCACGAAATCACGGCCGGTGAGGTCTATTTCGAGGCGATCCGTATTGCCCAGGAAACGGCCCTTTCCGGAAAACTGGTAACGTTTGGAATAAAACCGACGGAGCCCGCGACCGGCTATGGCTATATCGAGATCGGCGAAAGGCTTGCGACCGGCGCATGCGACGTGAAACGGTTCATCGAGAAACCGGCCTTGCCGGACGCGCAGAAGATGGTGGCCGCCGGTGGCTTTGCGTGGAACTCCGGTATCTTCATGTTCAAGGTCGCGCAGGTGCTCCGTGAAATGAACCGCTTTGCGCCGGAGGTCGAGAAGGCCGCAAGGGCGGCCGTCGCCAAGGCCGCCAGCGATCTTGACTTCATCCGCCTCGACGCGGAGGCGTTTTCGGCCAGCCCGGACATCTCGGTCGACTACGCGATCATGGAAAAGACGGCCAATGCCGCAGTCGTGCCATCCTCTTTCACCTGGTCGGACCTTGGAAGCTGGGACGCGGTCTGGAAGCTCGGCACCCGCGACGCGGCCGGCAATGTCGCCACCGGCAAGGCGACACTGGTCAATACGAAGAATTCGCTCGTCATGTCGCG
>NZ_JAGGJW010000020.1 GCF_017873175.1 Neorhizobium petrolearium | reverse complement strand
CGCGAGAAGCTGATCCAAAAGTTCCTTCTCAATGGCCATGTGATGATTCTCCTTTCCATCATCATGGCCTCAGACACAAAATTCCTGACAGTCCCAGCCACGCCTTTAGCCCCGCGAGGAGAAGCGTGAAGCCTTGCGTCGAATCAGCGACATAGCGCATGAGCTTATCGGCATCTCCTGTTCATCCGGACTCCTGCACGCGCACAAATGTCGTGCCGTCCGGAATAGCTTGGAACGTCCATTCCACGGTCGTCGGGCCGCTATAGCCGGGCCATTCAATCACTACGCGCTTGTTTGGCTCCACGACCTTTGGCGTGACCTCGATGGAGACATTGTGGCTCTCCCAATCCCGCTTGGCGGTCTTGCCAGTCTCCAGTCTTCCGCTGCCTTTGCTGAACCAGAACTTCGTCGTGACTGCCGGGTTCACGATCGCTTCGAATACATGCTCGACCGGCTTGCGGATGAGCATTCCGGTCTTGGCAATTGGTATGCGCGTGAGCTGTGGATCAGTCATGTTGCTTTCCTCAGGCTGTTTCAAGACAGAAACATCATCTCATAAGTGTAGTTCCGGCCCACGCGGCCACCTCGCTCCCCGTTTGGCCTGCCTTCCCATCGAACCTCTGCCACTCCGATGTCCTGGGTCGTTATTCAGCGTTCTTCGTCACTCAGCATGTGATCTGCCAGGCTATAGCAGTGGCTCGCCTGATAGGCGTTCCGGCCCCGGTTCATGTGCGTCAGGTTGAACGCCCGGATGGCCAGCAACGCTCGAGGCTCCGCGAGGAATTTGCCGATCGAGGAGAAGCCGCGGACCCTGATGCCGAAAATATCGTCGCCTCGCGGGAAGAAATAGCTAACATCTTCCGGCATCACGACGCAGCGCTCAAGAAAAGCTTCGTCCACTTGGTCGTGATCGAATGAATGGTCGGTGGTGAAATTGGAAAGATGCACCACGAAAAGCGCGCGGACGCCCGCGCCGTCCGCATAGAGCGAGAAAAGCTCCATCCAGCTTGCGTTGATGCGAACGAGCGCCTTGCCCGGAGTCGACGGCAGACAAGAAACCGACCAGTAGTGCCGTTCGGTCCGGCAGGGGATCGGGATACAGTCGCGGCCGTAACGCCTGAGAATCTCCAGAACCTCTGGCGCCTGCGGTCGGCCGAGCAGCTTCTCAAACCGGACGAGATATTTGAAGCGCAGTTCCAGTGACTCCAAACGCTCGTCGGCGTCGCGCAGGGTCGTCTTGCCCTCCATCCAATCGCGCTGCTGCTGGAGATCCAACAATTGGCTCAGACCGGTGCTGCTTGGTCGGCGAGCGGCGTTCATCGGCGGTCCAGCAGTCTCGTCACCGCCTCGCAGACAAGGGCGGGAACGCTTTCAGCATCATCCAGATAGGCACTTTCCAGCAGGCCGTCCGAAAGCGCGACGAGAAGGGATGCGGTGACGGAGGGAGCGGGGTCGCCGTCCTCTTTAAGAAGGTTCTCGAGACTGTTGTGATACCAGACGCGGCGCGCATTGATCGCTTGTCGCACAGGGCTGGCTGGATCGGGATATTCGGCCGCCGCGTTGAGGAATGGACACCCCCGCCAGCCTCCCGCGGTCACAGCCTCGCTGATGCGCCCCATGATAGCCAGGATCATTTTCCGAGGAGGTTGCTTGTGAAGGGAGGCAACTGCCGCCCGGCCGAGCCGGTCTATCTCTTGGAGATAGGCGACGACGAGGTCATCCTTCGAGGGAAAGTGGTTGTAGAAAGTCGCCTTGGCCACGCCGGCTTCTGCGATGATGCGGTCGATACCGACAGCATGGATCCCCCCCTCGTAGAAAAGTCGCGTCGCGGTGTCCAGCAGACGACGGCGCGCGGACCCGGCTTCAGGTGGGGTTTCAGATGCACGTTGTTTCATGGGTCGACTTTAACAGACAGGTCTGTACAGTGCAAGACGTAGACAGACCGTTCTGTATAGGAGAATGTTATGCAGCCGCGAGAGACAGCCGAAGTCATCCGTCGGTTCAACCAGGCGTTTGAGGAACACGATCCCGTGATCTTCGAAGACCTGATCGCACCGGATTGCGTCATGGAGTCGATCCAGCCAGCGCCGAACGGCACGCGCTATGCAGGCTACGACGTCAACCTGGCGTTCTGGCGGGCCATGGCGGCCGACCGCGTCAACCGCTTCGAGGTAGAAGAGACTTTTGTCATGGGCGATCGCGCCAATATCCGCTGGCGCTTCCATTTCGGCGATGGTGGCTCGGTGCGCGGCGTTAGCCTGATCCGTGTCCGTAACGGCCAGATCGTCGAGGCCCTGGCCTATGCCAAAACCCCCGGTCAATCGGCGCCCTTGCCGGAGTAACCCGCGGCCAGAACCGCAAGCATCGTCGTTTTCTTTGTTCAACCGCAGCCTCGTTCATCATCGACCACTCGCTCGAGATAGACGACGGCTTCATCACGCAACGAGGTGGGAACATGACCAGTGACACCAAAATTACCCGCGACATCGTGGAGCGCTTCCACAATGCATTTGAGAAGCATCGCCCCGAAGACCTCGATGATTTGATCGGCGAGGGCTGTGTTCTCGAAAATACGGCCCCGGCCCCGGATGGAGCGCGCTACGAAGGACGTGAGGCTTGCCTCACTTTCTGGAGGAGGGTGGCGTCGTCAGCCAACCTTGTCTTCAAGGCTGAGGAAGTTTCCGCGGTTGGCGACCGCGGGATCATCCGCTGGCAGCTTCGCTGGAGCGAGCGCGAAGAAGATCGAGTTCGAGGCGTCAACATCATGCGGGTTCAGGCCGGAAAGATCGTCGAGGGTCTGGGATACGTGAAGGGAGGCTGACGTTCCGATCGCGAACCGACGATCCTCGCGGGTCGCTATCCCAGACCATGCACGGCGGCGTGCCGCCGGAATAGGGCGCCAGCCGAAGGAGCAGACCCATGATCATCATAGCCGGTTACACCCGCACCGACGCTGAGAAGCAGGACGGCATCGTGGAGGCCTTCAAGGGCATGGTCGAACGCGCGAGAGCGCACGACGGCTGTCTCGACTTCTCCATAAGCGCGGACGCGGTCGATCCGGAGCGCGTCATTCTTTTCGAATGCTGGCGCGATCAGACCACGCTGGACGCCTGGCGCAGGGTCGCAAAGGGGCCGCGCGGGAAACCTCGGAAGGTCGCCGTAAGCCTCTACCGCACCGACAAGGCCGAAAAGCCGTTGTGAGGACGAGCCCATCGTGCCAAGAAAACCGCGTCGGTTGATCCTTGGTCCATTACAAGTCCCATACCTGCTTGCCGTAGGCGTCAAAACTGCCAGTTGGCGGGCACCCAGGCGTAGGCACCATCGGTCTTGAGCATCCGGCCGAGGCCGGGGAACGGAAGTGGAAGCCGAGTACGGGAATGCGCTCGGCGGTCGCCCTGTCGAAGATGCGCCGACGGGAGGCAAGGCCAGGCACGATCTCGGCACCGGCTTCGTAGAGCTCGACATCGTTCATGACCGGCTCGCGACTAAGGGGTTACAACCGGCCTAGCTTAAACGATGAAGTGATTAAATCTTGGGCGGTGCAAGCGGTCGATGCGGCTTGCCAACTCGACGACCCTCTTTGCGGACATATCGGCGGGCCACATGAGGCTGTTCAAGCCGGCTACGATGGGAGCGGCGCCTTTTTGTCGGTGCGTATTGGTTCTTTTTACGAGTATAGATCTCGTGTGAAGGCCGCGGCTTTGCCCATTCCTGATGGGAATGGGATCCATCAGAAGATGTGTCGGGCGAATCAGCTGAGAGTCGCATAAGTTCCATACGGTTCCTCTAAGGGGAGCGCCTTTACTTTCAGGGTCCCCGCTATGGCTTCGATCATCTCTGCCGAAAACGTGTCAAAGATCTTTCAGCAGCGCGTGTCCCAGCCGGGCGTGCTCGGTGCCGTGCGCGGTTTCATCGCTCCGATCAAAAGACCGGTTCCGGCGGTGGATGATATCACATTCTCCATCGCAGCCGGTGAGGCGGTCGGCTATCTCGGCCCAAACGGGGCAGGCAAGTCCACCATGATCAAGATGCTGACCGGTATTCTTGCGCCATCCGCCGGCATGGTGACAGTGCTCGGCCGACAGCCGCAGGCGGAACGGGTCGCCAATGCGCGTCAGATCGGTGTCGTCTTCGGTCAACGCACGCAGCTTTGGTGGGAACTGCCGCTCTTTGAGAGTTTCGAGTTGCATCGGCGCATGTATCGCATGCCGGCGGACCTCTTCGCCCGCAACCGAACCGATCTCACCGAGATGATGGGACTCTCGTCCTTTCTCGATCGCCCCGTGCGGCATCTGAGCCTTGGCCAGCGCATGCGTGCAGAGATCGCCATGGCGCTGATGCATGATCCCAGGATCCTCTTCCTCGACGAGCCGACCATCGGGCTCGACGTGGTGGCGAAGGATGTGGTGCGCAAGTTCCTCTCGCGCATCAACCGCGAACGCGGCACGACGATCATTCTGACGACCCATGACCTGCAGGATATCGAGGAGATTTGCCCGCGTCTTATCATGGTGGACGAAGGGCGGCTGTTATTTGACGGCGCAATCGGTGAGCTTCGCTCCCGCTTCGGCGCGCGCCGCCGCCTAACGCTGGAATTTGTAAGCGAACCGGGCCGCGTACGCGTTGCGGGCGCGGAGCTTGTCGGCGGGGAGGGGCGTGTTCGCGAATTCCTGCTTGCCGATGATGGACGCTCTCTCGTCGAGCTGTTGGCAGCCCTTGAGGCCGACGTCGACCTGCGCGACGTGCGTCTGCACGAGCCTGGCATCGAGGAGATCATCCGCACGCATTATCAGGCGAGGGCTGCGGCATGAGCGCCTTCCTCGCCCTCATCCGGGCCTCCTTCCAGCGCGAAGTCGAGCACCGGGCCAAGATGCTCGTTCGTATCCTCGGGAGTCTCGTGGAGATCGTTGCACGTGTTTCGATCTGGCAGGCGGTTTTTAGCGGACACGGCTCGATGAACGGTATCACGCTTTCCCAGATGGTTACCTATGCGCTGATCGGCGGCACGATCCTGTCCAGCTGGGATGCCACGATGATCGTGCGCGATGTCGGCACGACGATCCGCACCGGAGCGATAGGCGCGACGCTGCTGCGTCCGGTGGGCTATCCCCTTATGCTGCTCGCCGAGCAGCTAGGCGCGCGCTTCTTTGACTGGTTGCTGATTTCGCTGCCGGTGATCGCCATCATGGGGTTCTGCTACGGACTTCAATTGCCTGCGAGCTTCGGTCACGGCATTCTCTTTGTCGGTTTTCTGTTTGTCTCGCTTGCCGTACTGATGCTGACGGGCATCCTGCTCGGTTTGTTTTCATTCTGGGTTTTCGATGCGCATTCTCTCGAATGGTTCATGCGCGGCGCCTTGGCTACGCTCTCCGGTGGGCTCGTGCCCATCTGGTTCTTTCCGGCTGGCCTGGCAACGGTAGCGCATGTTTTGCCCTTTTCCTGGATCACCTATCATCCGATGGCGGTCTATCTAGGAGCGCGCGATCTTGCCTCTTCCGCTCTTTACCTCGTCGCTGGTGGCGGATGGGTGATGGCCCTCGGCCTTGCCGTTGCCTTTGTCTGGTCGCGGGCCTGCGGACAGGTCGTGGTGCAGGGGGGCTGAGGGATGCGCGACACGCTGTCTCTGCTCCTCTATCTGATGCGGCTTCGGGTGCGCACGCGACTTGAATTTCGCGCCAGTTTGGTCATCGCCTGGGCGGCACAAGCCTTCGGTTATGCGGGTGTCTTCGCCTCGATCTGGCTCATCATTACCCGCTTCGAGAATATCGGCGGCTGGACCTGGCCGCAGATGGCGCTGCTCCTCGGCTTTCATACGCTGGGTTATGCGCTTGGCGCCTGTTTCACGCTGGTGCAGCTGAGGCGCATGGAGGAGATCGTGCTCGGCGGCGAGTTTGACACGCTGCTGGTGCGGCCGCTCAACCCTTGGGCCTATCTCGTCTTTTCGGGCTTCAACATCGAATATGGCGGGCATGTGCTTTTGGGGGCGGGGCTGATCGTCTGGGCGCTGCCGCAGATTCCTATCGAGTGGGATGTCGAGACCTCCATCCTCATCTTCGGTGCGCTCTTGAGCGCGGCGCTCATTACGGCATCCATGCTCACCATGATCGGTGCCTGCGCCATGATCCTTGGCCGTGCGCGCTATCTTTTCGGCATCTATTTTGATTTTTGGGAATTGTCGCGTTATCCGGCCAGCATCTTTGCCCCGGCCTTCCAGATCGCGCTCGTTTCGGTCATGCCGCTCGGCTATATGGCGTATGTGCCGGTGTCGGTCCTGCTCCAGCGGCCGGTCGCTTATCTCGGAAGTGCTGCGGAGGTCGCGGCGCTTGCTGCCGGTCCGATCTCCGTTCTAGCCGCGGTCGTCTTCTGGCGTTTCTGCCTGCGTCGCTATCAGGGCGGCGGCGGATGAAAGAGCGCGCGGATAATGATCTGTAAAACAACAATAGTTCTCTTGTCGGCTCAATTTTTAAAGGATCATCTCGGGCAGATCGCGGAGATGTCCGTCAGAGCCTTTCTCGGCGGCGACGTTCTAAGCTCATCGCTCGCGGGAAACTCTCTGGTCCCGGCTTTGCCGGGAGGACACATAGGGGGAACGATGGGCGGTCGTCGGCGCCTCTAAGGGATGCGGCCATATCCGGTCCCAGCACCATTGTGCGTTCCGGCATCCAACGCCTTTCTGCGAGAGGCGCCGCGCGGCGCGCTCGAAGCGTTGCTGGCCGAAGCGCTGGACCACATCAGCCGCGATCAGGCGGAGGTGGCGACCTTCTACAAGCATCTGATGTTCGCGCGCGTCATCCATCGTTGCCCTGACCGAGGGCGAAGTCTCCGAACCGCATGTGGTCCTGAAAGGCAGCGTTTTCCTCCGTCCCAGTCTGTTCCACGTTGGCTGTGGCTCAGCGTCAGTCCACAGTCAGACGTGATGTCGCCTTAAATGACCGGAATTCCCTGAGCGCGCGGATCGAGCGACCATCATCAATGGCAGCAAGGTCGAGGATCACCGCGTTGGCGATTGTCATGGGCACCACGAGTGACTGCGATTCCCCCGGCTTGCCGCGCGAAATCGAAATCTGATGTTCTGGCGCTGGATCGATGCGAGCCGCATGCAGATCCGTCAGGGCCAGCGTCTGGGCGCCGCGGTCCGCCGCGATCCTTCGAAGCTCATGCACCAAAGGGGAGGTGCGGCGGAAGGTCAACAGCCAGAGCACATCGTATTTGCAAAATGTCGAAAGCGCCTCCGGCAGCTGGTCCACTTGGTCGCCGAGATTGAATGCGTCGTATCCGGAGCGAACCAGGCGGAGCGTGATCAGCGCGGAAAGCGCCGAGGAATGGCCGCGGCCGAAGACGAAGATGCGGCGGCTGTTGCACAGGCGCTCGGAAAAAGCACGAATGTCGGCGTCGGAGACACTGTTGCGGACGTTGTTCAACGCTGCGATCTCGCTGTCGAGCACCGAGGCGAGCAGACCACCTTCTTCTGCCCTCACAAGGCGTGCCGCCATGCGCGCGGCCGGGCTTTCGAAATCTTCACCGCCTACCATCAGGTTCGCCTGCAGGAAGCTTCGAAATTCCGGGTAGCCCTTGAAACCCAAGCGCCGCGCCAGCCTCACGGCCGAGGCGGGATGCACGCCTGCACGGAGGGAGACATCCTTCCCATTATCCATCGCTGCACGGATCGGATCCTGGACCAGGACGTCGAGAAGACGGGTGTCAGCGTCCGTCAGCCGCGTCGAATGGCGGCTGATGAGATCGCCGAGCGCTTGTGATGCCGGGTCGTATTTATCCATAAGCCTCACGATGTCCTGATGCTGCGAAAATCGCGTGCGAGATCGACCCGTTCGCCGCCGTCGTTCTCAAAGAACAATGCGCGGTCAAGATCATAGGAAATCCAGAGTTCCTCCGAATGTTCTGCCACCTCGCGTCGAGGGGTCGTCACGGTCAGCCGGCCGGCCGGGCTGTCGCAATGGAGAAGTAGGTCAGATCCCGTCATTTCGGAGAGCACAAGACGCGCCGACAGCGCCGGACGCTCGGGTCTTTCCGTGTGGACGGTCAGGATTTCCGGGCGAAGACCGGCGGTCAGCCCTTCCATGCCCTGCCAGCCGGGCAGTTTCTCCGCAGCAACGAAATTGATTGGTGGTACGCCGAGAAAACCGGCGACAAAGCGGTCGCGCGGCCGATCGTAGATGACGTCGGGTCGATCGAACTGCAGGAGATGCCCGTCCTTCATGACGGCTACGCGGTCCGCCAGCGACAATGCTTCCGTTTGGTCATGCGTGACATAAACAATGGTCGCCCTAAGCTGCCGATGCAGTTCCTTGATTTCCGTGCGCATGGCCACGCGTAGCGCATTGTCGAGGTTGGAGAGCGGCTCGTCCATTAAAAAGGTCGAGGTGTTGCGCGCCATGGCGCGACCCATGGCGACCCGCTGACGCTGGCCGCCGGACAGTGCCCCCGGTTTGCGCTCAAGATACGGGTCGAGCTGAAGCATGCGCGCCACTTCTTCCGCTCGGCGGTTGCGCTGCGCCTTCGGCATGCCGCGCAGCTCGAGACCGAAAGCGATATTTTCGCGCACGCTCATATGCGGGTAGAGTGCATAGTTCTGGAAGATCATCGCGATGTCGCGGTCCTGCGGCGCAAGATCATTGGCGCGTTTGCCGCCAATCTCGATCTCGCCTTCCTCGCAGCGCTCCAGCCCGGCAATCAGTCTGAGAAGCGTGGATTTGCCGCAGCCGGACGGACCGACAATGACGACGAATTCACCCGGTTGGATATCGAGTGAAACGCCATGCAATACCGGCATGCCGCCCGGATAGGCCTTGCGGATATGGCGAAGCGAAATTCCACTCATGCAGCGGTCTCCTTGTGGCGAAAGGCGCTGCGAATAGAAATCGCCAGCGTCGGCCGATCGGTTGTGAACACCTTGACGCCGAGCGCGAGTGCCTTTTCGATCTGTGAGCGCGAATGGGCCGCCCAGCAGCCGAATTCCAGGCCGGCCGCGCGGACGGCGTTGCCAAGCGCACGATCTGCACAATCGATGTGGACGCCGATCTCCGGAATGGCATGCGCCTTCGCCACGTCGATCACGGTCTCCACCCCCAGGTGGCGAAGCACGGGCGGACTGACCAGCCAGAGCCGCGGACGATTGCTGGCACGGGCCAATTCATCCAGGGAAGGCACGAGGAAAGAGGAAAAGGTCGTCCGCTCCAGCATTCCATGCCGGGCGAGGAGGGTTACCACACGTGGCACGAAATCCCGATAGGGCTCTCCATCGACACCAGGCTTGATCTCACAGCGGAAACCGACGGGGCTTGCCTCGTAAAGCGCACAGAGTTCCTGCAATGTGAGTGGATGGCCTCCGCCGCCATAGTTGATCGTCGCGGCCTTCACGTCGGCCAGGGTCATACGTGCGACTTCGCCAAACATGTCCGTCGTGCCGTCCAGCGTCGGGTCGTGATGCACGATTGTGGCGCCGTCCGCCGTCGGATGGATGTCGAATTCCACCTCCTCCAGCGCCATCTCGGCCGTTGCGGCAAAACCACGTGGTGTGCTGTCGCCGAATTCCAGCGTGCCGCCACGATGCGATGCGATGCGTGTCATTCTTGTGTCCTCGACTTACTTGATTGCGCCCATGGTGATGCCGCGCACGAGATGTCGCTCCACGAGCAGAAAACCGATGAGCACGGGCAGGATGGTGATGGTGGAGGCGGCCATGACCAGCGGCCAGTCGATGAGTCCTTCGCCGGGATTGACGCGGTAAAGCCGAGCCAGACCGATCTGCAGCGTGTATAGGTCTTGCCTGCCCACCGCGACGAGCGGCCAAATATAGTTGTTCCACTCTGTGATGAAGATGTAGAGCGCCATGGACGAGATGGCGGGGCGCGATAGCGGTACGATGATGCGCCACAGCACCTGCAAGGGTGTCGCCCCGTCCATATAGGCTGCCTCATCCAGCGCTTTTGGAATGCCTCGGATATACTGGCGCAAGAAAAAAGCGGCAAAGCCGTTCGAAATGGCCGGCAGGATTAAGCCGGCATAGGTATCCAGCAATCCGGCCTTCGCAAGCGTTAGATAATTGGGAATAAGGCTGATATGGCTAGGGATCATCAGGGTCGCCACGGTCGCGCCGAACAACAGATCGCTCGCCGGAAAACGGAAACGCGCGAAAGCGAAGGCCGCAAGCGTGGCAAGTGTTATGCCCAGCACCGTCACGAGACCCGAAACGATGAGGCTGTTGGCAAGATAACGGGCGAAGTTGAACTGGCCGATGGCGCGGCCGTAATTGTCGAGCGTGAACGCCACTTCTCCGGCGTAAAAGGCATCTGCCGTCTGGAAGGACATCCAGATGGAATAGAGCACCGGCGACAGGAACAGCAGTCCGACCAGCAGCGATAGGACCGCAAGAATTCGGTTCTCAGGCTTCATAGTGCACCTTGCTGCCGATGATGCGGGATTTGACGATTGCAAGCGCCACGAGCAGGACGAAAAGGATTACGGCAAGCGCGGAGCCGCGGCCGATGTCGAACAGCACGAAGCCGATTTCGTAGAGCAGGTTCACCAGCATGTCGGTTGCGCCGGCCGGTCCGCCATGCGTCATTACATTGACGATAGTGAAGACCTGGAAGGCTTCGATCACCGAGATGATCAGAAGGAAATAGGTGGTTGGCATCACCAGCGGCAGTGTCACGCGGCGAAAGACATGCCAACGGCGTCCGCCGTCGACGGAGGCGGCATCGTAGAGTTCCCGCGGGATCGCCTGCAGGCCGGCGATGTAGATGACGATGTCATAGCCGATCTGTTTCCATGTGTTGACAAAGATCAGCACCCAGAGCGCCAGATGTGGGTCCTGCAGCCATTGCGGACGGCCAAGACCGAACGGCTCGAGCAGCGCGTTCATCATGCCGTAATCGGTCGAGAAGACCCAGGAAAAGACCACGGCGATGGAGACGGTGGAGGTGACCGAGGGCAGGAAGAGCGCCCCGCGCAGCAGACGTGATGACAAGGTCTCGCGCACGAGATAATTCGCAATGACCAGCGCCGCACCGAGCCTTAGGGGAACGGAGAAGACGGCGAAAAGTGTGGTGACCCGGAGCGAATTCCAGAAATCGCGCGATAATAGCAATTGTTCGTAGTTACGCAGACCGACGAACGGCATGTTCGACGAAAGGAAATTCCATTCGCGCACGCTAAGGTTCAGGCTTGTGAGGATCGGGATATACGTGAAGACCGCGATGAAGATCATTAGCGGCGCAACGAAGAGATAAGGGGTCAGCTTGCGGAGCATGGCAGAATTTGCGCCGGCGGGGAACAAAGCCCACCGGCGCCCTTTCGAGGAAGAGGGATCAGTTGCTGGTGCGCTGGTTCTCCGCGCGCGTCTGCTCGGCGAAATCCTTCATCGTCTCGTCGACCTTGCGCTGACCCAGCGCCATGGCCTCCCACATCTTGTATTCGGTGGAGCGCATCCACGTCACGACCGTTGAGCGGGCGCGGCCATGGGCGTATGGCAGCGAGTTGATGGCCACATCGATACCCGGCTGTGTTTCTAGCGCCTTGACGGCGACCGGAAGAGCGGCGCTCTTTTTGTTGATCGGCAGATAGCCGGTGGCTGCAAACCACGCCGCATTGGCTTCCGGCGAGGCGGCGTAGCTGATGAACTTGTACGCGGCGTCTTGGACTTCCTTCGGAGAACTTGCCATGATGCCGATGCCCGCGCCGCCAATCGGGACCGAGCAGACCTTGTTGCAGGGCATCGGACGCACGACGAGATTGTCGCCGATCGCTTTTTTCGAACCGACATAATTGCCGGTCGAATTCATCATGATGCCGACCTTGCCGGCAAGGAAGGCGTCGCGGCCATTGTCCTCATCCGTTACGCCATCGGGCGACGCCACCTTGTGGTGGTTTACCAGCGAAGCCATCCATTGATAGGCTTCGACCGTATTCGGCTTGTCGAGCAAGATCTCGTTCGTGGTCGGGTCGATCAGTTCGCTGTCATTGGCCATGACAAGACCCCAACGGGCAAACTGGCCGGGCGCTGCGATGCCGGAAATCCCTTCGGACCCGAGCTTTTCGCTGATGGTCTTTGCCGCGGCAAGGATGTTATCGAAGGTCTTTAGCGGCGTCTGCGCCGAAAGGCCGGCGCGGGCAAAGATGTCTTTGTTGAAATAGAGCACCGGCGTGGATGAGTTGAACGGCACGACATAGTTCTTGCCGTTAATAACACCGACTTCGCGCGCGTAATCATAAAGGTCGCTCTTAAGCGGATCGGCGTCGAAATAGGGTGTCAGGTCAGTCAGGATATTGTTGTTGGCAAAGAGGCCGTAGCGGGTGATTTCCAGGATTACGGCATCCGGCGCACGGCGCGCCGGGATTGCAGCCTGCAGCTTTGCGACAATATCGTTGTAATTGCCGATGAACTCCGCTTCGACATCGATGCCCGGGTTGGCGGCCTCGAACTGCGCGATTATCTTGGCGAGCGCCTCACCCTGACCTTTGTTGAAAGAGTGCCAGAACTTGACCGTTGTGGCCGCGTCAGCCGTGCCGAGCGTGCCGAACAGCGCAAAGACGGTTGCAGCAATCGTGGAATGCAATTTGCGTGTCATGTCTCTCTCCTATGCAAATAAAATTGCAATGGAGGCGGTGTAACTCCGTTAGGAGACAGTTCGGTGAAGGCTTTATTAAACTTTGATGACGGGCACTTCATCGCCCTGTCGGTGCGGGATGACCGGAATTTGCATGTTCAACGACCTGCAACGGCGTCCATCCTGTCGCGAAAGACGCCTGTTTATACATGAAGGGAACCAAACCCGATGGGGTGCGTCATTGCCGATAGCATTGAAGTGACTTGGTGCGGATGAGGCATCGTCCACAGTTCAGCCGGTCTGCCGACCACGTCTCTTCAAAAATCGCGTTGACTGCGTAATTTGTCTGTGATTGATTGTTGACAATCGATGAGCAACAGGAAGGTGTCCGGTGAACGAGCAGGGTGGCCGGGGTTTTATTCGCATTCCAAAGGCGACATTTCGCGCGCACATCGTCGATGGTCTGCGAAGCGCCATCCTGAAAGGAGAAATTTCGCCTGGAGCACAAGTCACCGAATCGAGCCTTGCAGAGCAGTTCGGCGTCAGCCGCGGCCCGTTGCGCGAGGCCATGCGTCAGCTGATTGACGAGGGTCTCCTCGTCACGATCCCTTACACAGGAACCCATGTCGTCGAACTGTCCGTGGATGATGTCCGCGAAATCTATTCCATGCGTGTCAATCTCGAAATCTTTGCGTTCGAGTTGGTGTGGGAGAAGCGTGACGAAGCGTTCCGTCAGGGTCTGCTGTCGCGCCAGGCGGAATTGACGCGTTGCATCGACAGTAGCGATGATGTCGCCAGTATTGACGCTGAACTCCAGCTTCATGGCTTTATCTACGAAGTTTCCGGCCACAAGATCCTGCAAAAGACTTGGGAAAGCATCCGTGGTCGCCTGCAACTCTATTGGGCTGCGCATCATCGAGCACACGGCATCCGTGGGCCTCGCCGCGATGGTCACGACAGTTATGTTGCCAATGCGTTGGGAGAGAGTCTGGATGTCATGCGGACCGAAATCAGGGCGCACATGGCGCGCGGCGGGCAGCAGACCGAAGATTTTCTGCTTTCGTCGAACGCTGGCAAGCTGGAGCGGTCGGACGTCCAGGCAAGGGCTACGAGATGACGGACGCCTTCTGTCCGGCTCATTCTGTCTTGATGATGGGATGCGGCAACATGGGCGCGGCAATTGCCGCTGGCGTATCCGCGCGCATGCCATTGATCGAAATCACAGCCGTTGATCACGATGCCGCTAGGGCGCGGAAGCTTTTGCCCCCCGATAGCCCTGTTCGTGTCCTGCCCAGTGCCGAAAGCCTGGGGGCAAGGGCATTCGATGTCTGCATCCTCGCCGTCAAGCCGCAACATGTCGAGGCGGCACTTCAGACGGCGCAGAATAATATCGCCGGTGCGTTAATCATATCGATTGCAGCGGGATTCCCGCTTGCGCAGATCAGGGCGCGATCGGATCAGACAAGCCGCATTGTGCGAGTGATGCCCAATCTGCCCGCGACGGCCGCTTCCGCAATGAGCGTGGGCCATGCCGCGCCGGACACGATTTCAGATCTGGATCGAAAGGTCGTCGAAGCTTTGTTTCAAGCCATTGGCCGCTTTTGCTGGGTGGAGCAGGAAAGCGACATTGATCTTGCAACCGGCATTTCCGGCAGTGGGCCTGGTTATGTTTTCGCCTTCACGGAGCATTTGCAGCGGGCTGCGGAGCGAATGGGTTTCGCCACTCCCGTGGCCGAGCTTTTAGCGCGCCAAACAGTTGTCGGCGCTGCTCGCCTTCTGGAACTGGATAGCCGCGGCGCACACGAACTGAAGCACGCCGTCACCAGCCCCGGCGGAACGACACAAGCCGGCCTTTCCGTTCTGGAGGCGGAAAACGGCCTTGCCGAATTGTTGATGAAAACAACGGCGATGGCGGCGAACCGCGCAACTGAATTCGCAAAATTATACGAACAAGAGCCGCAAAGGCCGTGATCACGTCAAAACCTCAGAGGACGAACATATGATTACCACACGGAGAACTTTTCTCGCCGCAATGACCCTGGCCCTGGCGGGATTTGCCACATCGGCGTTCGCTCAAGACGCTTCCACACTTGATCGCATCAAGCAGGACAAGCAACTGCGCATCGGCGTGACCTCCGCTGAGCCTTGGTTTTTCAAGGATCCGATGACGGAGAAATGGACAGGCGTTGGTGTAGCCATGGGCGAGAAATTGGCCACCAGTCTCGGCGCGACGCTTGTTCCTGTCGAAACGACATGGGCAAACGCGGTGGCGGCACTTCAGGCCAATCAGATCGATCTGATGTTTGTGCTCGATCCCACCGAAGAGCGCAGGAAGGCCATCGATTTCCCGGAAGCGCCTCTCTTCTACTATGCCATGGGAGCGCTGGTCGCGGCGGATTCCGCCGCAAAGTCCTGGCAAGACATTGATAAGCCCGGCACGCGCATCGGGGTGACGCTTGGGACCTCGCTCGACAAGAACATCACTGCTATGGCGAAGAACGCCGAAATCAATCGCTTCTCCAGCAATGATGAAGCCATCGCAGCCTTTGCCGCCAGGCGCGTCGATGTCGTCGTGCAGTTCCATCCGGCGCTTGTGGTTCAGTATTCGCGTCTGAATCTCGGCAAGGTCATCTTACCCACGCCCGTCAATCCGGTGCCGACCAGTGCAGGCCTGCGCAAGGAAACGACCCCCGCCTTCCGCAACTGGATCAGCGAGCAGTTCGCCGAGCTCTACAAGAACGGCGTGCCGGACCAGATCTTCAGCGGCTACCTCAAGTCAAAGAATATCGATCCAACCGGCATCCCGGGCCTGGTCAAGGAAGCCTGGAAATAACAATGAGAGAGAGGGGAGGGCAAGTCCTTCCCTTAAGCCTCCTGCCTTCGCCACCAGATCAATCGCCGGGAATGTCCGCCTGGCGGTTGCGGCCCTGCTCCTTGCAAGGAACCTCAATCTCATGAGCTATCACTGGGATTTTTCCGGGGTATGGTCCCGCTGGGACCTGCTGCTGACCGGACTCGTGAACACGGTCAAGATCGCCGGCATCTCGATCGTCTTTGGCGTCATCGTCGGGCTGCTGCTGGCTTTCATGAAGCTCTCGCCCCGACGGTTCCTGTCCGTACCCGCCACCGCCTTCATCGAGTTCTATCGCAATACGCCGCCGATCATCCACTTCTTCTGGTTCTATTACGCCCTGCCGGTGCTGGCCAATGTCAGCCTCAATCCCTTCCTCGCGGCGGTGCTTGCGCTATCCACGCAGTCGGGAGCCTTTTATGCGGAGGTGTTTCGCGGCGGCATCGTGTCCATCGAAAAGGGCCAGTGGGAAGGTGCACGGGCGCTCGGCATGCGGCATTCGCAACTGATGCGCCGCATCATCCTGCCGCAGGCCTTGACGAGAATGTTTGCGCCTTTCGTGGAGCGCTCCTTCGAGCTTACCAAGACCACGGCGCTCGCCTCGACGCTCGCCTATGCCGACCTCCTCTACCAGGCCATGCTGGTCAACAGCGAAACCTTCCGCCCGCTTGAGGTCTACACCACCATTGCCTTGATGTACGTCATCCTGCTTGTCACGGCCAGCACGCTTGCCCGTGTTGCCGAAGCACGCCTGACGGCCTATCGCTGAGGAGCCGGAGCATGGATTACCAGTTTGATTTCGTGCTTGTGCTTCGAAGCCTGCCGGTTCTGTTACGAGGGCTGCTCGTCACCGTCGAGCTCTGGGTGCCGAGCATTTTCATCGGCCTGTGCGCGGGCTTCCTGCTGTCGCTGGCGCGGCTGTCGAAATCGCCATGGCTGAGGATGCCGAGTCTGTTCTACATCGAGCTCTTTCGCGATACGCCGGTGCTCATCCAGTTGATCTGGTTCTTCTACGCGTTTCCGATCATCATCGGTGTGCAGCTTTCACCTTTCGCCGCGGCGCTGCTGGGCCTGGCGCTGAACACATCGGCCTATTCGGCAGAAATCTTCCGGGGCGGCATTCAGTCGATCGCGCAGGGACAGTGGGAAGGCGCGCGTGCGCTTGGCATGCGCCGTTCGAAGATTCTGCAACGCATCATCCTGCCGCAGGTCTTCAAGCGCATGCTCCCGGCCTTCACCAACCGGGCTATCGAAGTCGCGAAGATGTCCTCTCTTGCCTCGGTACTGTCGGTGCATGAACTGATGTACCAGGGGCGACTGCTCAGCTCCACCTACTATCGGCCGCTCGAAATCCTGACGACCGTGGCCTTCATCTACTTCGTCCTCATCTATCCCGGCACCTGGCTTTCCGCGCGTCTAGAGCGGCGCCTGGCGGCGAAGGCCTGATGCTTCCAAGGAGAACACCGCCATGACCGAGCCCATTCTTCGCGTCACCGATCTGCAAAAGTATTTCGGCGATCTGCATGTTCTCAAGGGCATCGACTTTTCCGTCGAGGCCGGTGAGCGCATCGCCATCATCGGCGGCAGCGGCTCCGGCAAGAGCACCTTTCTGCGCTGCCTGAACTTCATGGAAATGCCAAGCGGCGGCACGATTGCGCTGGACGGCAAGCCGATCGGCAAGCCCCATGGCCGGGACGGCGCCCGCCGTTATCCCGAATCCGAGCTGTGCACGGTGCGTGAGCGCGTCGGCATGGTTTTCCAGCAGTTCAATCTGTTTCCGCACATGACCGTGCTGGAAAACGTGATGGAGGGTCTGCTGACCGTCAAGGGCATGAGAAATGCTGCAGCGAGGGAGAGGGCCGTGCGCGAACTCGAAAAGGTGGGGCTCGGCACCAAACTCGATGCCTATCCCGGCAAGCTGTCCGGCGGGCAGCAACAGCGGGTCGCCATTGCCCGCGCCCTGGCCATGGAGCCGGAAATCCTGCTGTTCGACGAACCGACCTCGTCGCTGGACCCGGAATTGGTCGGAGAAGTTCTGCGTGTCATTCGCCAGTTGGCCGATGAGGGGCGCACCATGCTTCTCGTCACGCATGAGCTGGGCTTTGCCTATCACTTCGCGACCAAGGTCATTTTTCTGGCCGACGGCGTGTTTCATGAGGTGGGCACGCCCGATGATGTTCTGAAGAACCCCCGGCAGGAACGAACGCGCGCCTTTCTCGAACGCTTTACCGAATTCGGATTCTGAATTCGGACAACTTACAAGGAATATGAACATGAATGCAGTTGCTGCCAGCAATACCAGCTCCCAGGGTTACGTGGCTGACCACCGCAATGATAATGTGCTGATCTACCTGAACGGCGAATTCTTCAAGCGCGACGAGGCCAAGGTTTCTGTCTTCGATGCCGGTTTCGTCCTGGGCGATGGCGTTTGGGAGGGCGTTCGTCTGGTGAACGGCAAGATCATCGCCCTGGATGAACATCTCGACCGTCTCTACGAGGGGGCAAATTCGATCCAGCTCGACATCGGCATGACCCGCGAGGAGCTGGCCGAGGCCCTGTGGCAGACCTTCCGGAAGAACGACATGACGGACGGTGCCCATGCACGCCTGATGGTGACGCGCGGCAAGAAGAAGACGCCGAACCAGGACCCACGCTTTGCGATGGGACAGGCCACAATCGTGATTATTGCCGAGTTCAAGATCCCGAAGCCGGAATCCAAGTCAAAGGGTCTCTCCTTGATGACCTCGACCATCCGCTGCAGTACGCCGGATGTGTTCGACCTGCGGCTCAACTCCCACAGCCGCCTGAACTTCATCCACGCGCTCATTCAGGCGATCAATTGTGGTGCCGACGAAGCGTTGATGCTCGATCCGCATGGCTTTGTTGCCAGCTGCAATTCCACCAATTTCTTCATCGTTCGCAGTGAAGAACTGTGGACTTCGACGGGCCGCTACAATTTCAACGGCATCACGCGCAAGAAGGTGATCAAGCTCTATTCGGACGCTGGGCATGTGGTGCGTCAGAAAGACTTCACGCTGGCGGAAGTCTATAGCGCCTCCGAAGCATTCGTGACCGGAACGCTTGGCGGAATAACACCGGTCACGCGTATCGATGGTCGTCATGTCGGCAATGGGCAACCCGGTCCGGTCACGCAGCACATCGCCGATCTCTACGCCGCTTACATCAACGGCTGAGACCTGGTGTTTTGAGTGATCGAACCGCCATAACCGCAACGTCGTCGGCCAGCTGACTGGGGGCGAGGGGCCGCGGTCAATTGGGCATAAGGGAGCAGTGTTCAAGATTCAAAGCGTCGCGTGAGCTGGGGGCTTGCGGCAACGGCTGTGCGATCAGAAAGAGGCGAGTTGTCGGGAAATGCGACCACGAGATCGAATAGCTCATCGCGCAAAGATTTGCACGGACGCAAGAGGTCAAGAGCCGTCTCGCTGATCGAGGCGTGAGCGCTTTCCAACGTCTGCCGGCATGGGCCGTCGGCGATAACAACCACATTATAGGTGGTGTCATCGGTCTCAGCATCTTGAGCGAAGACTTCGTACGGCTGGTTCGGCTCCGCAAGGCCAATGATAAAGCTCAGTAACGTCCCGCTCGAAACCATGTCGCTCAGTTTCCTGGCGAGTTGCAAGCCGGCATTCTCGGCGCGCGTTCTTTTTACCGAATACGCCTGAACCAGGGTGCTGCGGCCGATACCGCGACCGCCCGAAGCCAGCTTGTTTGCTGGAATTCGCAGCACATTCGAAAAGTGCTGGCGCATCTTTGCCGACCAGACGGTCGGGTTCTTGACCAGGTCCATGTAGGCCGGGTGTTCGATGGTGCGCAGATCCTTAAGTTCATAAAGCGTGAAGTAGCGATTTTCAGGCTCCAGAAAAGACGCGTAGCGCCGGGCGCGCAGCATTCCGGGTGCAGTCAGCCTTTCAGGCACATGCTCGAATGTGTGCCAGGCCTCGTATTCCTCGGTCATGGCACTGGGATAATTGTTCCAGAGAGCCAGAAACGCGCCGCTCATGCACCGCCTCCGATCTGCAGAATGACCTTGGTGGCGACGCGCTGATGGGCAACCCTGAAGCCGGTCAAAGCATCCGCCAATGGCAGCCGGTGCGATATCAGTTTTCTCATCATTACCTGATTGGCCGCAAGAAAGGCGATCACTGCGTCCCAGTCCTCAGCCGGAGCGCGGTAGGAGCCGCGGATTTGCTGATGCATCCTGACGAGTTTGACTAAATCGATCTCCGCCGGCTGGGGGTGAATTCCGACGACCGTGAAGATGCCGCGTTTTTTGAGGTACGGAAGTGTTGCTGACACGAGGGCGGGCACGCCCGCTGCTTCGATGATGGCATCGAAGGGCGACAGTTTTGAAAGCGCCTCGTCAAGTGTGACATGCTTTGTGTCGACCAAGTATTCGAAACCGATCGAGCGAAGCGCCGCCAGCCTCGGTTCGTCATCGCGCCCGATGACGACCACATCGGCACCCTTGGCGCGTGCCAGGACAGCGATACCTTGCCCGATGAAGCCCGGCCCAATCACCAGGATCTTCTGCCCAGGACGGACATCTGCCGTCGCGACAGCTTCGGCGCAAACGGTCATCGGCTCGGTCAGCGCGGCTATTCCCATATCCAAATTGTCTGGAAGAGTATGGCAGTTGCCAAAGGGGACGCAGACGAATTCGCTGAACGCACCATTGCGACTTATGCCGACGCCCTTTCGATTGCTGCAATTATCCTCATCGCCAGCAAGGCAGGCGGTGCAATTGCCGCACGTCGTCGAAGGCCGAGCGGTGATGCGCCTTCCGATCAAGGCTGGTTCGAGCCCGTTGCCGACTGCCGTAATGGTCCCTGAAAACTCGTGCCCGAGGGTGACTGGCATAGCGCTTTGCATCGACTCGTACCCGGCCGTCCATTCCGCGATATGCAGGTCGGTGCCGCAGATCCCAGCGGAATGGACACGAACGAGAACTTCACCCGCCGGGATCAGGTCCAGTGTCTCAACCGTGCGCAACTCCACGCCGACGCCGGGCCGGACTTTTTGCAGTGCCAACATCTTGGTCTCTCCGGAAGTCGAGGGGGGCTAACCGCGCCAGCTCAAGAAATGGCGTTCAATTTGGCCGATGATGAAGTTCACGATCAGTCCGAGTACAGAAAGTATCGTGACACCCGCAAAGAGCTTTTCGAGATCGTAAAGCGAGCCCGCTTCCAAAATATAGGAGCCGACGCCGTATTGCGCGCCAAGCATCTCTGCTGCGACCAGAAGGATGATGGCAATCGAAATCGAGACGCGCAGGCCGGAAAGAATGGCTGGGAAAGCTCCAGGAAGCACGATCTTGCGAACGATCGACCACCAGCTCAGACCAAAACTCTGTCCCATTCGGACCAAGGTCCGATCGACGTTATCAACGGCGCCGTAGGTTGCGACGACTGTTGGCGTAAAGGTTCCAAATGCGATGAGCGCATATTTCGACATCTCATCAATGCCGAACCAGATGACGAAAAGCGGCAGCAAGGCGATTTTCGGGATGGGAAAAAGCGCCGCCACGAGCGGCACGAGGCCGGCACGCACATAGCTGAACAGACCGATAAAGACACCGAGGGAAATGCCGACCGCGATACCGAGGGCTCCGCCAATGAAGAGGCGCTGCAGCGATGGCAGAAGATGCCGCCAGAGACCGCCGGTCTGCCAGAGCTGAACCAGTGTTTCGAAGACCGCGGAAGGACGGGGCAGGGTGAGGTTCGAGATGAACCCGGTCCGCGTGCCGATCTCCGCGATGAGCAGCAACGCCACGAAAACGGCGAGCGCCATGCCGCGTACGGGCGTCGGTGAAAAGCCGCCCCCACGAAACGGAACATGCTTTACGGTTTCGCTCTTTGGCTCTGTCCCAACTGCGGATTGTTTTGAAACCAATGTTACTTCAGACATCGGCCAATTCCTTGTCGGCAGCCATTGCTTCTTCACGCATCAGCTCCCAGAGCTGCTTCTGCTTTTCTTCGAGAACCGGGTCGCCAAGGTGGCGATCCGCCAGCGGAATATCGATATCGACAATTTCGCGGATACGTCCCGGCCGACGGGAAAGGACGATCACACGGTGTCCGAGCCGGACAGCCTCGTTCAGGTTGTGCGTGACGTAGACCGACGTGAACGGCTGGCGCGTCCAAAGCGAGACGAGGTCGTCCATGAGCAGTTCACGCGTCTGGCTGTCGAGCGCCGAGAGTGGTTCGTCCATCAGCATCACTGCTGGGCGCACCGCCAGTGCGCGGCTGATGGCGACCCGCTGGCGCATGCCACCCGACAATTGCTTGGGGAGGGCGTGACGGAATTCCGAAAGGCGGGTGCGTTCCAGCACGTCCGCGACGATCGCGTCCATCTCGTTGCGCTTCAGCCCATGATCCTCGAGGACCAGCTTGATGTTGCCCTCGACGGTGCGCCAAGGCAGCAGAGCGAAGTGCTGGAAAACATATGTAAGCGGGTTGAGACAGTCGTTCGGCGGCTGGCCCACCTGAAGGACTTCGCCCGAGCAGGGGCGCTCCAACCCGCCGAGAAACCGCAGCAGGGTGGACTTGCCGCAGCCGGAAGGTCCGATAAGACAGGCGATCTGGCCTTGTGGAATGTCGAGCGAGATGTCGCGTAGAACTTCCACGGCGCCGTAGTGATGAGTGATGTTCTTGAGCTTCAGATCCATAAGGGGTCCCCACCGGAGGCTCTTTTAGGGCCTCCGATATTGTTGGCAAGCCGATCAGATCGTCTTGACGTAGGACGTGTCGAAGAGCTGTTCGTTGCTGATGGCGTCTTTGACCATGTCTTCCGACTTGAACCATTCGAGCTGTTCAACGCAGCTTTTGAGCGACAGAGCCAATCCCTTGTTAATGCGCATCGCACCTTCGATGAGGTTCTGCTTGGCAACGTCGTACGGGCTGTCCTTTTCCACATATTTGTGGACGAGCTTCGCCACAGCGTCGCGCTCCTCGTCGTTCGACGTTTTATCCACGAAGGCGCCGTTGTAGTCATCGATCGCCTTGGCGTAAGCCTTGATGAAGGATTCCGTCAGCGATCGGTTGTCCTTGGCGTTCTTCGTCGAGGTAAAGGCTGTCGTGACCTGATAGTCAGGCGCATAATCGGATACGATGCCGATCTTCTTGGCAGCGCCTTCTCGGATCATTTTGTTGGCAACGTTCGCCTGGATTGCCCAGGCATCGATCTGACCAGTTGAAAGCGCGCCGACGATGGCGCCGAGCTTTTGCAGCGGACGCAGCTGGATATCAGCGAGCTTGATGTTGTTGGCGGCTGCGATCTTGTGCGCCATAAAATGAAACGACGAACCTGCGGTGGTAATTCCGAAGCTCTTGCCTGCCAATTTCGAGGGGTCGGTCAGGCCAGCGTCATACGCTTTGTTGGATGCCAGAATAACGGCGCCGACAACGCCCTTTTCTTCCGTCAGCGCACCGCCGACGACCTTGACCGCGTCCTTCTGGGCGAGGCTAATCAGGCCACCGCTCATAGCGGTAACGCCGAACTCGGCATCGCCGGATGCGATCGCCACAGCCATTGGCTGCGCGGCTTCGAAAAACTTCAGTTCGATGTCGAGGCCTGCGTCCTTGAAGTAGCCGCGCTCGTAAGCGATGAAGCTTGGCGCATGGCTGGCAAGACTGAGGACCGCGAGATTGCGCCTGCTTGCCGCGCGGGCTGGAATCCCGAAAGCTGCTGCGGCGCCCGCAGCTCCCATGGTTAGAAGTGCCTGGCGACGGTTCAAGGTTAAATTCATCTTGGAAATCTCCTCCTATCGACGGCTATGTGACGTCGTATCTTTTCAGTGCCACTCAAATTGAGCGAGTACAACAAACAATGATTATGCTTCCCATGCCTTGAGGGCATGATGGCGCCCCTAACGTCCATGTTAGACCATGCCCGAGTTCAGGAGAGCTTGCGCGACAGGATCTCGATCAATTTCCGCAGATTGGCGGAATGTGGCCTTCGCCGGTTCCAAAGTACCGAAATCTGGAAATGCGGGGCATTGTCGAGAGGCCGGATGACGAGATTGCTGCCGACCGGGCCAAGCGTCGTTAGGTAATCCACGAGGACTATGCCCATCTGCTCGTTGGCAAGTGCCAACGCCGTGTCGGAAAAACGGGCAACCGCCTTGGCATTGACCTTGATACCGGCACGATTAAGAAAGCTGTCGACAACTTTTTGATGAGCGCCGCCGGCTGCAAATGCGACGAAGTCGGCCCCTTGCAGATCCGAGGCCTTGATGACGGTTTCGACAGCCAGGCGATGACTTTTGGGGATACACGCAACCAGATCGGCATTCCCGACCACTTCGGTTGCGATCAACGGATGCTCTGAGGTTGCAATTGTCACCACGGCTTCGCCGCGGCCGGCTATGAGATAATCCTCTATCTGGTCAACGGGAAGAACGTCGAAGAAGAGCTCGATGCCAGGCACTTCGACGGAGAGATCCCTCAATGCCTGAGGCACCAGTGCGCGTGCGACGCTGGCTGTCGAACCCGTTCGAAAGATGGCAGTCTCGCCGCGGGCGATGCGGCCGATCTGGTTCCCGACGCCTGTGAGTTGCCGCATCAGCGGATCGATCTCGGCGTGAATTTCCAAGGCCTCCGACGTCGGCACGAGGCCGTTGCGATCGCGCAGGAAGAGCGCAATCCCAAGTATGTCTTCGATGCGGCGGATCGTTCTGCTCAATGCGGGTTGCGAGACGTTCAGCACTTTCGACGCGCCGGTAATCGAACGAGCCTGCATGACCGCGTGAAACACTTCGATCTGGCGGAGGCTGAGCAGGCCGTCAACCGGCTTCGCCGCTTCCGGCCTGTCGTCGTCATCCCGTGATGGCATCTGCATTCCTTTCTAAGAAGGGCAGCAGCAGATCGAGGATTTCGTCGGCGCGCGTTTCCGGCAGCAGATGGCCGCCGGAAAGACCGCGGCCTTCTACGATGTGCGCCCAGTCCGCCCATATGTCGAGCGGTTCCCGGCCACCGCCATAACGTCGCCCGTCTTCCCAAAACACAAGCACTGGAGCCGCAATCTTGCGGCCTACGGTGCGATCGGCAAGATCGTCTTCTTCATCGACCGTGGCGCCCGCCCGATAATCTTCACACATCACATGCCGGACCTCGGCCCGATCAAACGCTGTCCGGTAGTCTTCCAGCGCCAACGGGTTTAGTTTTTCGATGCCCTCCGCCATCTTGTTGAGGGTGAGATCGATCAGAAAGCGGGGATCTCCCGCCATCAGTTTTTCAGGCAAAGGCGCGGGCTGGGCCATCATGAACCAGTGCCAGGCGCCCATTCCAAACGCCTTGCCTGCGCCCTCCCACATTTCCGGGGTGGGCACCACGGTTACGGAAACAAGCGCCGTCACGGCTTGAGGGAAATCGAGGGCCATCCGGTACGCGACACGCCCGCCGCGATCATGACCGATAGTGACAAAGCGATCGTGGCCGAGCGCCTTCATCATGTCACGCAGACATTGCCCCATGCGTCGTTTTGAGCCCATGCCTTGTGCAGAGCTTTTAAGATTGCTGTCTCCATAGCCCGGCAAATCGGGCACCACGACGGTATAATCGTTGGCAAGGACAGGCGCGATGCGATGCCATGCGGCTCTGGTTTCGGGATACCCGTGCAGAAGCAGAACCGCCGGGCCGGAGCCGGCTGTCAGGACAGCAAGGTTTGCGTCGGCCGTCTCGACGACCTTGTTTTCGAAACCAGGGAAAAGTGCGTTTACGGGTCGTTGCATGGTTTGATTATTCCGTTGGTAAAGCTGCTTTCCGTCAAGGCGACGTCGCGAAGCGCCATGATCAGGCTTTCGACCGTGGTCGGCCGGGGGCGCAGGCGGTTGGTGTGAACATAGGCGGAAACCGACACGCTGTTTGCGATCGGAACGGCCGCCATCCCGGCGGTCGCGCAATCTATGGCGGAAAACGCATCGAGTATGGTGACGCCGATCCCCTCGGCGACGAAGGACAGCGCGGCCTCGACGAAATGGACGTAGACGGCGGTATTTCGCACGGCGCCGCTTCGGCGATAAGTCTCGTCGATGTAAAGGCCATGCGTCGTGGTCGAACCGAAGGAGATAAGGGTCTCCTCCGACAATTCCGCCGGGCTTATCGATGTTCTGTCCGCCAAGCGATGGTCGGCAGGCATCACGCAGACCAGTCCGGCTTCGGCGATCGCAGTCGTCTCAATAACCGGGTCGTCGATCCGGGCAATGGTCGCCACGCATGTTCCTCGTCCAAACAGCAGATAGTCGCGGATATCCCGTTGCGGAAGCGAATCGCAATAATAGGTGCCTGCCGCCCCTGCCAATTGCAGCCGCCTCAAGGCCTTCGGGATGAGCCGCATGCCGATGCTGGGTGTCGCACCGAAGCGGAATGTCGATGCGTTGCCGCGGGCGATGGAATAGATGGAATCCGAAAGCATTTCGGCCTGCTGGTGGACACGCTCAACCTCTTCGAAGATGAGCTGAGCCTCCTGCGTGGGCACGAGCTTTCCGCCGATGCGGCCGAACAGCGCTATGCCGAGCTGATCCTCCAGGCGTTTTATGGCGATGGATAAGTTGGGCTGCGAAACACCCAGATGCCGCGCCGCAGCAGTTAGCGAATTCGTCGCCATTACGATGCGAAAGATCTCGATCTGGCGTTCCTTGAGTTTGGGATTCGCCACCCCGCTGCACTCCTGCTCATAAATCCGATTTATGAAGTGCATCTGTTTCCATATTGGCGTCAATGGCTGAGCATTTCTATCCTGCAACCAAAAAAGAGGAAGCTACCATGATGATAGGCAGTTCCACCCGTTTGGTCGCGATGATCGGCACGCCGATCAAGCAGGTAAAATCTCCTGTGAACTTCAACACCTATTTCGCAACCACCGGCGAAGACAGAGCGATGATCCCGATCGACCTGCGGTCGGAGCAGGTCGAAGACTTCATCAAGTTGGTTCGCGGATGGGAAAATCTCGATGGGTTTGTCGTCACCATCCCCCACAAGACCGCGGTTGCCCGGCTGATCGATGAGCTGACCCCACGTGCACAATTCCTGGAGGCTACCAATGTCGTGCGGCGGCACGCCGACGGCCGGTTGTCCGGAGATATGACGGATGGCGAGGGATTTATCCAGGCAGCAAAGGACAATGGCTTCGTCGCCTGCGGAAAATCCGCCCTGCTGGTTGGGGCAGGCGCGGCAGGCCGCGCGATCGCCCACGCATTGGCCGAGGCGGGGCTATCCGAACTGTTCATCAGTGATATCAATGAGGCTCAGGCAGCAACGCTTGCCGCCCGGCTTGCAGACCTATTCCCAAATCTTGCCGTGAAGGCCGGCTCCACTCCGCAGAAGACGTTTGACCTCCTGGCAAACGCCGCGCCTTGCGGGATGGATGTCAAAGATCCCCTGCCGGTGCCGGAAAGCGCCATGAGCCTTATGGCACCAGGCGGATTGGTCGCCGATGTCGTCACCAGTCCGGAGCAGACCCCATTGCTGCAACTGGCGGCCCAACGCGGATTGAAGATCCAGTTGGGACACGAGATGGCCAAGGCACAGCTTCTTGCACTTGGCAGGGTGATGGGCGTCATCGGGGGAGAGCCCAGCCGATGACTGTCACACGGGATACGCGATACGACGTGGTTGTTGTTGGCGGCGGCGCTGCGGGCATGAGCGCTGCGGTTGCGGCCGCCAAAATAGGTGCCAAAGTTGTTCTCATCGAGCGATATGGCTTCCTCGGTGGTGCCGCCGCAAACTCGCTCGTACTGGCCTATTGCGGCTTCTTCCAGAAGGGAGCGCAGCCTATAGTGGCCGTCCGCGGCATCGGCGAGCAATTCCTGAATAACCTTGCGAGCCTTGGCCAGGACATTTCTCCTTTCGTTTCGCCGAGCGGCAACAGGATTATTCTGCTTGATCCGGAAGCAGTGAAGTTTGCCGGCGATCGACTGCTGGAGGAAGCCGGTGTCTCAATCTTGCTGCACAGCTGTGTCACCGGCGCGACTGTCGACGACGGCCGCATCATGTCGATCACCGTCACAGATCATGCCGGAGGCTATGAAATTGGCGCCAATGTCTTTGTCGATGCAAGCGGCGAGGCGACACTTGCATCTCTGTCCGGCGTGGACATGACGGTCGACAGTTTCACCAGTCGCCATGTTCAGCCGGCCTCCATGCCGGTCCGGATCGGCGGCGTCGCCCCCGGAATCGCATTCGACCGGGAGCGCATGGCGCAGCTGATCGCCAACCATAACCTGACGCAGCAGACACCAATCCATCGTCGCGACGGCGGCGTCATGTTTCGGCTGCCCATATCCGGGGATTACTGGTGGATGACGATCGACCTTGCCACGGATGGATTGACGGGAGCCGACCTCGGCGCGGCGGAGCGGCAAGCGAGACGGGAAGCGTGGCGCAATCTTGATCTTCTGCGCCAACTGCCCGGTTTTGAGAAGGCTTTCATCGTGGCCACAGGACCGCAAATCGGCATTCGCGAAACCCGCCGGCCAAGATCCCGGGAGGACTTAACTGGCAAGGCATTGGAGCAGGGGCTGCGGCGCGATGATGGGATAGGCCGTGCCGCATGGCCCATGGAAGTCCATGAGGCGCCAGGGCGCGCCCGGTTCATTGACATTGGCGGCGGCGGCTTCGCGGACATCCCACCGGGCGCCCTGCAGGCAGCAGATTTGGATAACCTCTACCTGGCGGGAAGAGTAGCCGGGGCGGATGCGCTTGCCTATGGCTCCTCCAGGGTGATGGGCACCGCTTTTTCAACGGGACAAGCCGCCGGCGTGATGGCGGCATTAAGCGTTTCGTCTCATTTGGAGGTGAGATCGGTCAGGAAGGAACTGAGCGCTCAGAACGCATTGATTTGACTTGCGCGCCCATGTGAAGAGCCGATCGCTGGTCCTTTCATGGTCTGGTCCCGATCTTCGGCCGGCGATTGCTGGTGATTCCGCCAGCATCGTTTAACCGATTCACCTAATCCATGTCTCCTCTTGGCGGATAATTACCGTCCTAGAAGACCAGCGTCTAACCCCACGGTGGGAGTGGGACACCGCTTACTTGTCGGCGACAGTGTTGAGAAGCGTTTCCAGCTCCTGAATGCTTGTCATGACGGACTCAAATTCAGGCGGCGTTCCAAATATCATGGCAGACATTCGTGCGTAGTCGGCTCTTAGTTTCTCGCGCATCTCGGGCGTTGGCGCCAACCGAAAACTACCGGGCACGGCTCGATCATATCGATGGTCCGGTGCGCGAAACATTAGCTCTTTATGCCGGCGGCAAGCCTCGGCGAGGTCAAGCATCGATGCAGTGGCCTTGCCGTAGTCGGGATTCGTCCAAATTTGATGAACATCGTAGTAGTGGCGCGAGTATCGATTGAGGTCTGGAACTTTCAGCTCAGGACTATCCTGCATGCTTCGTTTTTCCGTCATCTCCGTCATCGCGTGAAGGATCAGAACTTTCTCCCAAAAAGTGCGCTCCGGCTTGACGGTCGTTACATTCTGGACCGTCAGGTCAGTGCCCTTTCGCATTTCCGAGGCAACGTATGGAATGATCTCTCGCTTCTCGGCCGGAACCGGATCCGGGCGTGCCCCGCCTTCGATTCGCACCGCCGCCTCGACATAGCCGCCGCTCGTGTCAAAGACGCTTCTGTATCCCAGAACCAGTACGTCGAGCGCCTCCTTCTTCCGGTAGAGATCGTACCCGAAGGCGAGCGAGAAATGTCCCGTTTGTCCGATCTGTCCCTCGACCGTGGCGATTTCCTCATCGAGCAAACGCTTGAGCGGCCCGGACATATAATGCCGTGCTGCCTCGTCCACCTGCTCGGCCAGAGCCTTCTGTTGCTGATTGACGGAGGGGAGCGCTGCGATATCGGCCTCGAGCGGAACTTTTAGATCCGCCTTGTAGATGCCGATGTCAATGTCTTCGGAAAAACGCTGGATCAGGCCATATGCTTTGCTGAGGCTGGTGCCGCCCTTAAAATAGAGGCCAAGAGCACCGTCCCTCCGTCGGTTGAACAGGAAGTCGAGCACCCAGCAGACGTAGAGATCCTTCTCGATATTCTCGGCCCGCGTCTCCAGATCGGACGCAGCGGCGGAGAATAGTGCTCTCTGTTCGTCAGCGCTTGAGCGAAGGACATCAACGAAACCCTGGCGCATGTTCATCCTTTCCGTCGTGGCCCAGCGGAGTGCCTTCCTCCTCCGGGGGCGGCGGATCGGCGGTTATGGTCTCCACAGCCTGGTACATCCAGGCTGGGATGGCGTGGATGTTTTCGCGCAGATCCTCGACAATCGGCTGCCTGTGGGGGCTTCGTGCCACGTAGCGGACGATAGCATCGACAACTGCCTCCAGATTGGAGCGCTCGTCGCGAAACCAATGGAGGGCCTGGATCACTCGCATTGCCGGCCGGCCCGCCCAAAAAGCGGTCTTCGCCGAAATGCGCTTGAAGTCCAAGATGTAGATAACCGGCTTCGTGGCCTCGGCATCGCCGGCATTGGCCTCGATCTCTATGGTTCGGGGATATGTGTCCGCATAGATTGTCGACCTGGCGGGGACGGCCGTCGTCAGGCCAAGATCATTGGCAGCCGTCATGCCATCAACGCAAACACGAAGCTTGTCACGTCGTGCGATGGCATCGATGAATGAGGCGCGTGGCGGAAACACCATCTTGCCGGTCAGTTGGCTAATAGCTGGCTTGTCGTAAAGACCACGATGAGGGCGGCGGATGTCGCCGCGATTGGTCAACCTCTGCAGGGCCTTTTCGACGGCATTGGGCGTTGCGATGTCGAGAAAATCGGAACGCGACCAAACGCCCGAAGGCGCCGCACCGGCAATCCTTTGGTGAATGCGTTCCAGAGTGTCCGATGTGGGATCCGGCATAACTATCCTACCTTGTGACCGAAGATTATATACAAAATTTGGTCACTTGCTGCAACCGTCGCTTTAATGACCAATTTTTATATCTAAACATTGGTCAGTAGAATGATTGCTCACGCTTTCATACAGTGCTTTGGCATCGTAAAGTTAACGGAACTTGGATTGCGATGTGCGATGTTTGGCCATGACAGACCGTGATCCGCTTTATCACCGCCATCGCTTTGCCGCCGAAATCATCGCCCACGCCGTATGGCTCTATTTCCGCTTCCCATTGAGCTTGCGAATGGTCGAGGACATGCTGGCCGCCCGCGGCATCTTCGTCTCGCATCAGACAGTCCGGCTTTGGGCAGAGAAGTTTGGTCGCGCCTTCGCCAACGACATCCACAGACGCACGGCCGGCCGGCTCGGCGACAAATGGCACCTCGACGAGATCGTCGTTTCGATCAGCGGCCAGAAACACTGGTTGTGGCGCGCAGTTGATCAAGATGGTTTTGTCCTGGATGCTCTGGTACAAAGCCGCCGCAATGCCAAGCCTGCCAAGCGCCTGATGCGTAAGCTGTTGAAGGGCAAAGGTCGAGCGCCGAGGGTGATGATCACCGACAAGCTTCGATCCTATGACGCTGCAAGACGAGAGATCATGCCAAGCGTAGAGCATCGTTCCCACAAAGGGTTGAACAATCGGGCGGAAAATTCCCATCAGCCGATTCGACGACGAGAGAGGATCATGAAGCGGTTCAAATCACTACGACATTTGCAACGCTTCGTTTCAATCCACGATCCGATTGCCAACCTGTTCTACATCCCGCGCCACGACATGACCTCCAACCATCATCGCGAACTTCGTTCAGCAGCAATGGACATGTGGGCGCAGATCGCTCGGATTTGATCGACAGCCCCAAGTAGAAGTGCCTTCAATCGCCCGATCGACGTTAAGTTTACAGTGCCCGAACCATAGATATGAAACCGAAACCCTTGTGGAGTACCTCGGACGCAAGATGAGGAGCATGGCAATGGGCAGAAAGCTCAAGCTGTATCTATTCGCTGGCCTGCTTGCCGGGCTAGCCTATGCCGCGTATCGGCCATTACCCATGCTGGCATCGATACTATTCACCTCCGGCTGCGATCAGGCAGAGTTCGAAGCCCGCGTAAAACGGGATCTGGCCGCCGGTCGGGCATGGGCACCAGGTGAAATGCCGACGGTTGACGAAGAACGTGCCTTGATTGCGCGTCTACAAAAGCAGGCGCAGCAAACGGGCGACTATGAGTCTGCCTGCCGCGCACTGACCGAGTGGGACGATGACCACACCGAACGTGGGAGTCATTAAGCCGAATCCCCATTACGCACGCCACAACCCGCTGAACTGAGACGCGATCAGCGCCAGCGCGGCGTCGACATCCGTCAGCACCTCGATCCCCTGAGCATAGGTGGAACTCCGGCTTTGTAGCCTCAGATGATGCTCCGTAGAGGATTCAATGGTCTCAATCCTCATCTTTCGGATCGATGGAGACATCCTCCACCTCGAAGTCCTCGTCCAATTGCACGCGGATCCAACTGTCAGGAAACTGCATCGGGGCCGCAAAGGATAGGAGAGTGGCGTCAGCAAAAACGACCACTGAACGAACGGCCAAATCGTCACGCAGATCCGTGGTCTCGATCACATTCTCGCCACCGACAGCGCCCTCGATCTCTTCGGCGATGCCATCGATGATCCGCCGCCAAACTTGAGGGCTCACCTCAAGAACCCGTTCGATGGCAGCGACGAGCGCTCCGGCATCTATTCCCGACCTGTCTTCCAGTTCAGGGTCCACGTTGACGTTGACATGAGCGCCAATTGCCAAAAGGCGCGCCGTACCGAAGATAAAACCGTCGCCAATCTGCGGGCCGAGCATAACTTTGCTCGCAGCGATTGCATCTCGAAGTTGTTCGATCGGTCCCATCGCTACCTCAGCCTTGTTGATTCTGCCGGTACTCCGGCAGCGGGCTCCTGTATAGGAGCCGTTGGACGCGGTCGAGTCGTCGATTCGACGCCAAAGTCTGGCACTGGCGTGCTGATGATGAGTAGACCTTGCAATCCTCCTATCGATCAGAGTGCGCCGGCCTTATCTTTGCTGACGTGCTATCAATCGTGTCAATCGAACTTGGTGCATGATTGCCGACGCCATCTCTGCATCGGCTGGGGTGTGCCAGCTGCCTCTCCACCCGTTGCCTCATTCTTTGAAATCGGCCATAGAAGGATCGACAGCGCTGGGAGATTTGTGATTCGGCCAGATCATTTCCTGTATAAAGCGATCACAAGCAATAATTCCGGTAGCACGGCGATCAAACCGTGCCATCGTCCGAGAGAAAAATGAGATCGTTACTGCTTGCTTTGGTGATGGTGATCGCTTCAAGCAGCGGAGCTGTCCACGCGCAGCCTTCGACGCAAGACCCATCCCCGCCAGCCTGCGTCAAGGATAGCAACGTCGACAGTTGCTGGAGCGCCGGTGTCGCGGCCGAAAAGCGGAACGATGCTGCCGCTGCCCTGGCAAATTATGAACGCTCCTGCGCGGCCGGTTTTCAGATGGGCGGCTGTTACGAGGCCGGCAAAATCTATTTCCTCGATCCCGCCCGTCGGAACTACGGCATCGCGAAGGATCGGATGACCCTGGTCTGCGACTCCGATGATGCCGGGATAGGCCCCTATGCCTGCAAATATCTGGGCATCATCTATCGCAATGGTCTGACAGCGAAGCCGCAGGTCGATCTGGCGTTCCGGCCCCTGTCACGCTCCTGCTTCCTGCATAATACCGAACCGTTCATCGATGGAAACGGCTGCGAGATCCTGGCCGAAAGCCTCCCCACTGCTGACGACATGGGGCTTTCGGACGCGGCATGGCAACGCGACTATATCGCCTATCTGGCCTATGCGATGGGCTGCACCGACGACACGCCAGCGCTGTGCACCAAAGCGCGCGATAGGTACCGTCGAGCGATCGCGGCATCGGCGAGCTGGCCCGCCCGCTGCGTGGAGGAGCTGGAGCGGAGCCCGTTCCCCGGGACCTGCGACGCCGTGGCAGACCCGGGCATGAGCGCCCAGTTCGAGCAGCGGCAGAAGCTGCGCCGCACGCTCGTGCGCATGTTCCGCAATGCCACGGAGAATCCGCCGTCCGACGGATGACGCCGACGCGGCAACCGGATGGAAACCCGAATTCGTGGCCAGAGGCGAACTCAGGCCGCTACGCGATCCGAAAACCGCCGATCCGGACGAAGAACCTTAAAATCCTTATGTAGGTTTTCTGTTCCATTGCTACTCAGACCCCAGATCGTGATGCATCTGCGACATTCATTAGCAATCACGCAAAATGAGGCCGAATTCTCAGCGCTCGGTCGGCGTTACATTGAACTGAATCGCAAAGGCGTGGCGGAATTCAGCGACCAGTGAACACTGGGCATGCTTTTGAAAGCCTATCTGCGCAGCCAAGAGCGGGCGGACGATCCGCTGACACTGAGCGTGAGGGCATGTTCCTGCATCCGCCATACCTGCCGAGCCCTTGATGCGAGATAAGCGTCACGACATAATTCACGTGCGATTTCTCGGCATTAAATACTTGCAATGGCGCGACATGTTTGACTTGTTTTGAGTTGCATCATATACTTGTAGTCGCGCAGCATAAAAAACTTGGTATGAAGCAATGGCCGCACCGAACGAAAAGCTCGCCAACTCCCTGGGCGTCTTGCAGGAGCTGCAAAGTGGGGGGCAGCGAATCTTTAAATCCAGCGAGTTTAGCCGTGCCCATCGTGAGCGGCTCTTGCAGCACGGGTTCCTGCGCGATGTCATCAAGGGTTGGCTTATGTCGACCGGGCCGCAGGCCCTGCCGGGGGACACGACACCCTGGTATGCGTCCTTCTGGGAGTTCTGTGCGCGCTATTGCCACGACCGGTTCGGGAACAACTGGTTCCTGTCACCGGAGCAGTCGCTCCTGCTGCACGCGGAAGCGACCGCGATCCCGCCGCAGGTCATCGTCAACAGCCCCAAAGGAACCAATAACTATCTGCAACTTCTCTTCGGCATCTCGCTTTATGATCTCAAGGTCAAGGAGATGCCTGCGCCCGAAGACATGGCGGAGAAAAATGGCCTGCGTGTCTACGCGCCGGATGCAGCTCTCGTCAAAGTGCCGGAAGGCTTCTTTCGGCGCACACCCATCGAAGCACAGGTCGTGCTGGCAGCCGTGCGTGACGTGTCCGGTATCCTGGGCCGGTTGCTTGATGGCGGGCATTCCGCCGTCGCGGGGCGCATCGCCGGGGCATTCCGCCGCGTGGGCCGCACCGGCTTTGCGGATGAGATCGTCAAAACCATGAAAAGCGCAGACTACGACGTTCGCGAAAGCGATCCTTTTGCCGAGCAGCCATATGTGCCCGCCATCATCACCGGCGTGCCACCCATCGTGGCCCGGCTTAACGCCATCTGGGAAAGCCAGCGCACGCCTGTCATGGAAATATTTCCCAAAGCGCCAGGGCTGCCCGCAGACAAAAGCAGCTACATGAAGTTCGTGGAAGACATCTACCAAAGTGATGCTTACCACTCGCTCTCGATCGAAGGCTATAGCGTAACGCCCGAACTCATCGACCGTGTGCGGCAAGGTGGATGGACCCCTGAGATCGATGAAAAGGATAGGCAAAGCCGCGATGCGCTCGCCGCGCGCGGCTACTGGCAGGCCTTCCAGAAAGTGAAGGATTCCGTGGCCGCTATTCTCGATGGCACGCCTCCTGGAGCGCTCGTACACGAGCAGCACCGGGATTGGTATCGCGAACTTTTCGGTCCGTCCGTGGCCGCGGGCATTCTCAAGCCAAGCGTCCTTGCCGGGTATCGCAATCATTCGGTTTACTTGCGCGGATCATGGCATGTGCCGCCGCGCGCAGAGGCGGTGCCGGAGGGCATGGATGCGCTCTTTGATCTGCTGGAGAAGGAGACCGAACCTACCGTGCGCGCAGTGCTGGGGCATTGGCTTATCGGCTACGTCCACCCTTATCCTGATGGCAACGGACGTATCGCGCGATTCTTAATGAACGCGATGCTGGCGTCGGGCGGCTACGCCTGGACGGTTGTGCCGGTGGAGGATCGTGACCGGTATCTCGCCGGTCTTGAGCGGGCCAGCGTCGATATGGACGTTCGCCCGTTTGCGGGCTTTCTGGCCGAGCGCGTGCAGTGGTCGATGGAAAAAGCGGCGGAGGATGCGAGATAGTTTGCGTAATTATCTCCTTAGTTCCTTTTTTCTCCCCAACTCACTTTGATTTTCTCAATCCTCCATCACTGCTGGCTGAGGGGGTGGGATGAGCGAGATTCTCACTGTTAGTAAGATCGCAACGCTTCTCAAAATCAATGAGAAGACAGCCTGCAAACTCGTCAAGTGAGGGGAAGATACCCGGCTTCAAGGTTGGCGGCTCGTGGCGGTTTGAAGCGGTGAAATCGAACGCTGGATAAAGCAGCGTTCAGCGCGGAACGACAGCGGCCAAAGTTCGCACGACTAGGGTTAGTCGGGCGCGAAGGCGATCGGAAAGGACGATGGCTATATTGTCTCGGAGTGACAACAACTTGTGGCTGTCGGCGTGGGTCCCATAAGCTGTTGCGGTTTATAATATTTTGATGACCCCCTGATTTTTGGGGTTGCGATGTTGGGGGCGGGATCTTCTAGGATGGGTTGTGTTTTGGTTGCGTTCTGATTCGCGTCGAGGGGGCTCATGCGACATAGTCGGGTAAGGTTTGCGGCTTTGGCCGCCACGGTATCGCTTTGCGTTTTGTCGGGTGGTGTGACGGGGGCGGCGGTCCTGGATGGCATGTTCGGCGCGGTTGCTCATGCAGCCGAACAGGGGCCGGCGAGTGGTGGCAACGGCTTCTTCACCCAGAAGATCGGCATCGACGTGCCTGCCTTCCGCGGCCTGGAGCCGAAGATCGCGCTTTCCTGCAGTTCTGCCCGCAAGACGAGGCTCGGCGGGCTTTACCAGGGCTGGCGGGGTTATGCCTGGGGGCTCGATGGTTTCGACGTGATCGAGCGGGCAAGTCCGGGCGTAGCCTGCCGGGGTCTGATATCCGAGGGATGAGTGCGGCCGGAAATGATTATCATCGTCCGCCCATTGCGCGATGGCGCTCCGGGCGTAATCGAGGCCGAAGAACAGACTCTCGTTGAGTAGCTCATCGCGCATGCGCCCGTTGAAACTCTCGACATAGGCGTTCTGCATTGGCTTTACCGGCACGATGTAATGCCACTCGACCTTGTGATCCTTCGGCCAGGCAAGGATGGCATTCGAGGTGAGTTCGGTGCCGTTATCGGAGACAATCATTCCGGGCTTGCCACGCCGCTCGATCAGCGTTGTCAGTTCGCGGGCGACAAGACGGCCGGAGATCGAGGTGTCCGGGATCGCCGCCAGGCATTCGCGCGTCACGTCATCGACGACATTGAGGACGCGAAAGCGTCTGCCGCAGGCGAACTGAGCACGGATTTGCGTACCCTTGTGCTACCGATTACGCATACACCTCCGTCAGACGCAGGTTCGCCGTACGTCCTAAACGCCCAATCCAGGTCGGCGACAACCCACCTAAATAGGTGGGTTCCAGGGAACAATGGTCAAACGTGACGTTGGCGGAAGAACGCTCCGGCTGCCACAAGTAGCCAGCCGAGGATCATCGTCGTTCCGCCGGTTGGCGCTGCCATCACAAACAGCCGGTCGCCAAGAAAATGCCGGGAGACGAGATCGCCGGCGAAAATGACCGTTCCTAATCCCAGGACCAGTGCGGCAATTGTGGCGGTACGAAAGAATTTCTGGCCAAGATAAAGCGACAACAGGACCGGTGCGTGCGCCAGGCACATGGTGGAGGCGGAACCCAGAAGCAGCGTGTCGCCTGCGTGGCTTGCCGCTGCCGCCAGGGCGACGCCCATGGCTCCCATCATGCCGCTCACAAAAAGAATCAACGGCCGCAGATTGTCGAGTCTTTCCATCGGCCTATTCCCGGTTCTGCATGTGGAGGGCCAGGCGCTCGACTGGTGGCCAGATAATCTCGCGCAGCTTTTCGTTGTCGATCGTCTCGTCCAGCGCACGGCGGAAGCAGAGCATCCATTCGTCGCGCTCCTGAGGGCCGATTGCCGCGGCGAAATGGCGGGCGCGCAGCCTCGGATGGCCATGTTTTTCCACATAGACCGGAGGGCCTCCGAGATAACCGGTGAGATAATCGTAAAGCTTCGCCTCGCTGCCTTTAAGGCTCGGCGGATGGATGGCACGGCAACGGGCTGCTTCCGGCAGCGTATCCATCAGTTCATAGAAGCGCTTCACAAGGGCGCGCACCGTCGCCTCACCGCCGATCGCTTCATAAAGTGTGATGGTGTCGCCCGCCATGTCGCCTTCCGCATAATTTGCCTCATGGTGTTAACGATGCAGCATAATAACGGCAAGCGCCAAGGCGTCGCAGCTTATGGGGCGTTCGGTCTTGCTGTTCTTGTCCATCCGGCGATCCGATGACGCCTCCGGTCAATCGGGACCTGCATCCGTTTCCTTTGCATCCGGTTCGGGAAGCGAGACTGTTCCGGGCGTCTTCTCCGGATCCGTCAGACGGTCTTTGGCGTGTGGTCCGGCTGCCGGGCGCTTTGAGATCCGGGTCAGTTTTTCGGCGTGCTCGACTGCTTCCTGAGCCTTCTTGTCTTCAGCCATGTCGGGTCCTTCGACGTTTGGTTTCTCTCGATAAACGTCGGGGGAGGGGAAGAGTTCGGGAAAAGCTCCGTTTGCTGATATTCGGGAGCTGGACGATGATTTTGCGGGTAACACCGGATCATCCTTGCACTGATGCTTCGCGTGGAGACTTCCTATTTCACGATGAGGACGGCAACTGTGGCATTCGTGACGACTTTCGCAGTCTGCTTTAGAGGATGACATGGCTGAAGCCGATACTTCCGCGAGAGGAAATGACGATCGGGGCACAGTCTTGGCCTCAAGAATGGCCGCTGCTGGAGAAATATGCGTCGGTGACGACGTCGGATGCGGTGTCTGCTTTGACCGTCGACTCAATGATGGGCATCACATTCGTACAGCTCGGATTGCGCCTTATCGCTCTTCGGCAAGGTTACGGTCAGCACCCCATTCTTGAAGCGGGCATCCACCTTGTCCTCCTTGATCTCAGAGCCTAGCGGGATGCGGCGCTCGAAGCGACCGTAATAGCGTTCGGAAAACTGACGGTCCTTGTCTTCCACCTCGGAACGCTTTTCTCCTTTCAACGTCGGCACGCCGTCATTGAGCAGGACCTCTATATCCTTCTGCTCAAGGCCAGGAACCTCGGCCGACACCTTGATCTCTTTGTCATTGTCTGAGATCTCCACGCTCGCCCAGGCACCGCCGAACGCGGAGGGTCGTCCAAAAGCCGGCAGACCGGAACCAAAACCACGGAAGGCGGCGTCGAATAGCCGGTTCACCTCACGATGCAGCGACAGAAACGGATCGCGATCATCATCACGGAAAAAACTGGGAACCCGGCTGCCGCCGTTGTCGTCCCAGGGAATCAGATCACGGACACTCATGGTTCGTCTCCTTTCCAATTCACTTTGACGGGATAAGCTCCTTTTGCGGCGCCAGGCGATGGCGCTTGGCGCCGCTTGCCATGGCCCTGGCTCAGGCCGCCTGTTTGTCGGCCTCGATCTGTCTCGTCTCGGCCTTCGGTAGAGCCAGGCGGGGGCGTCCGAGCAGTTGGATGCGGTGGTGCTGTCCATTGCCCGGCTGATCGGCAGGCGCATGGCGCGCGAGGATTACGCGAAAGCCATGAGTGCCGCCAACGATAACAGCGCACGCGATAGGAAGGTCGATGCAGAGGAGGCAAATCAACCGCTGATGAATATGAATAAGGCAGCATGGAAGCGGGTTTTTACATTTGAACTCAGGCTGTCCATATGCTATCTAGAAGCGCGATCTAGAAAGGAGCGGTGCCATGGGCCTCAGCATCAAGACCGAGGAAGCTGACAGGCTGGCGCGTGAGTTGTCCCGCCTTACCGGTGAGACCATGACCGATGCCATCACCAAGGCCATGCGCGAACGGCTGGAGCGGCTGCGTGCCGAGCGGGAGGCGCAGGGTGACTATACGGCCCGCGTTGAGGCTTTCGTGCGTAAGCGTGCCCATCTGTTCGACCGTCGTCCCGTCACCAAGGAAGAATGGGATGAAGCCGTTGGAGACACGCCTGAGCAGTTGGGCTTGCCGAAATGATGGTGGTGGACAGTTCTGCCATCGTCGCCATTCTGTTCGATGAGCCGGAAAGCCCCGATTGCACCAAGGGGCTCGAAGGTGCGTCTGCCCGGCTGATTTCCGCTGTCAATTATGTGGAGACGGGTACGGTTCTGGCTGGTCGTCTCACTGGGTCGAGGCGGTCGAAGGCTATCGGAATTCTGGACGAGTTTCTTACCACGCTCGGCATCGACATCGCCCCGGTCGATGATCGTCTGGCCCGCGCGGCGATGAAGGCGAGGATCGAATACGGCCAGGGATTCGGCATGCGCGGCGGACTGAACTTTGGCGATTGCTTCGCCTACGCGCTGGCAAAACAGCATTCGGCCCCGTTGCTCTATATCGGCAACGATTTCGGCCTGACTGATATTCGCTCGGCGCTGGACGCTCCTGGCCCAAAGAACCGGAAGAAGTAGATGGCCGGGAAAGGGAGCGCAAAACCCGGCATCCAGCGGCTCATGCGTGACGCTCAGCATGGTGAGTTCAGCGTCCTGCTGGCCGAGGCGCTGACCGCCAATGGCTAAAGAGATCAAGAATTTGGATAACCGAGCCGCCAGGCTTTGCAGCCGCGAAAGTTAGAAAGCCCCTTTTCCCTCCTTGGCTAAATGCTTTTAAGAATTGAGTATAAATTGAAGCTGAACGTTTTCCCCCTCTACTCGCACCTCTGGCATTGGAGCGTTCGGCTGGGCATTCCATTCCTTATTTAATTGTACAAACGTCAGATCAGACTCAGGCTACCTTTGAGTGATACGGTTAGAAGCATTTCACAAACTGAACCGCCGATAGCCCTATGACACGATTTTTGTACTTCCCACCGGGTGTTTGTCCGCATCAGGGGCGATCCACGGTTTCGGAGCAACCGAGATGGCAGAAGACAGGAATAGAGGGCCAAAAACCAGCGTTGCGGCCTCTCCAATTTCCGAAGATTTGCATTTAAAATCAATGGTATAAAGAATTGTTTGAGTCGTTGCCGATTTGAACTCCGCAACGCTGAAATGTGGAAAAGGCCTTGTAGAAATAAGTGGTCCAGCGCCATTTTTTGCAGCTGGTTTTTCCAAAACTTGAAAGTCGCAGAGGCTGATTTTTTCTGTCAGCAACTTTACCAGCCGTTTCCCCCGCAGCTTGCTCTCACGAGAAATTCATAGGGTAGCAGCTGGAAGTCGGAGATCGGGCGATCGTCCTGAATCGACTGCAGGAGTGTCTGAGCTCCGAGAAAACCCATGCGCCGGCGCGGCACCGAAATGGTGGTTAGCGGTGGGCTGAAAGCTTCGCCGACGGGGTGGTTGTCGAAGCCGATGAATGCAATTTGCTGCGGTACGCTGATCCCCAGTTCCCTGGCTACCTGGATGGCACCGAAGGCAAGCTCATCGCTGGCGCACAGGATGGCATCGGGCAACTGACGCCTGTTGAGAATGTCACGCATAGCCTGGCGGCCAGCAACTATGTTGAAAGCCGGCAGATGCTGGACGTCGATAATGCCGTCAAGCCCCGCTTGCCGCATCGCATTCCGATACCCTTGCGCACGCGCCGCAAAAATCGGGCTTTGTTCCGGCCCTCCCATATGCAGGATGCGTTTACGTCCGATGGACACGAAATACAGCGTCGCTTCCTGTGCCGCCTGCTGATTGTCGATGCCAATGAACGCAATCCCGGGGCTCAAGACCGGTCGCGATATTGCGACGATCCTCCGATTGTATTGCGGAAGCTCCCCCAGTTCGGATGGGAAGCGTCCGTTCAAAAGGATGAGACCGTCAGCGGCACCCGTTATAAGTTGTCGGGCGAGGGCAAGTTCCCGTTCTTCGTTGCCTTTCGTACTTCCGACAATGACGCCGATATTGTGTTCTTCGAGAGCTTCTTCGATGCCGAGGATGACTTCGGGATGGGAGAAAGCGGCGATATTAGGAACGATGACAAGGATCTGATTGGCGCGCCGGGACCGAAGCATGCGCGCATTATGGTTCGCGACATATCCGTTTTCCCGCGCGATATCTGTAATTCGCGCACGCGTTTGCGCCGTCACGGCCGACGATCCCGAGAGGGCACGGCTGACGGTCGAGGGATTAACGCCTGCAAGCTTTGCGATATCGACGATCGTAATACTCGCCTTCGAGCTTACCGGCTGGCTTTTCGATTTTGGAATGGTCACGGGCGATCAGAAACGTTGCTCAAAACGAATTGAGCATTTTCTGGGAGCTGTTTGACACGTCACTCCGGTTCCTCCTGAAACGCGTCGACATAGGGCGCAATCACTAAGTCTGCGACGACAGAAGCAAATTTCGCCCGTTCATCGTGATTGAGGCCCTCATCGGTAATGATGCGGTTGATCCTTTCGATGGGGGTCGTCCGATAGATCGCCCTGCTTCCGAAACGGCTGCTGTCGATCAAGAGCGTCGTTTCCACGGAGGAATCGATCATGGCACGCTGAAGCTGCACTAATTCCAGTGACGTATCGCTGGCGCATTCCGTATCAATGGCCTGTGAAGACAGGAAAAGATGATCGCACCGCAGCTCCCGAACGAAGTTGATTGCCGTTTCCCCAAGCAGGGAATAAGCGCCAGGGCGACAGATTCCGCCGGGCACGACAAGCTTGATATGAGGCTTGTTGACCAGCACGTCCGCGACGTGAACATCGTTCGTCACTACGGTCAACGGTGTCGTCAGTTCGGCGACGACATAGGCGAACTGATGCAGGGTCGAGCGGGAATCGATAAAGATGCTCTGTTCAGGCTGAAGGAGCTTCGCCGCGGCGACGGCGATGGCGCGCTTTTCCTCCACGGCAGTCTGGCGGGCCTCGTCGACGAGCTGCTCGAATGTCGTGTTGCGTCGAACACGCACGGCGCCGCCATGTGTCCTTCGCACGACGCCCTGCTGTGCAAGGAAATCGAGATCGCGGCGGATCGTCGAGATAGAGGTGTTGAGCCGCTTGGCAAGATCCTGGCTCGAGGCTACCTGATTGGAAGAAAACCATTCCATGATTTTCTCGCGCCGCTCGGCGGGCAAAAAGTCTTCCGTTTGCGGTGTTTCCGTCTCAGTCAACAGCAAGCCCTTTCTCTTCTTCAAACCGCCCAGACCTTATAGAAACAGCCGCGAAACTGGAAGCAGGAGCCGGTCCATGTCCGCCTCCATTCGTCCGACCGCCCGGATTGTCGGGCGGCCGGACCACGTGATGATCACAGGCTGACGTTGATGTATTCGGAACCGGCGGCGCCGACACCCTTGTAGGCGGTTACTTCGATTTCGACGCGGAAATCCGGACCGCCGAGTGGCGGGCAGGTCACAGTACTGCAGGGATCGATGCCGCGGAATTTTTCTCCGACATAGGCCATCACCGAGGGAGCATCCGCAACATTCGGAATGACGACCCGCGAACGGACGACATCGGCCAGAGTAGCACCGACGGATGCAAGCGCCCCCTCGATGTTATGAAAGCACTGCTTGGCTTGTTCGACCGGGTCGGGTGACATCTCCCGGGTCTTGTAGTTACGGCCGGCCGTATTGGAAACAAAGACCCAGTTGTCGACTGCAACGACGCGTGAATAGCTTTCCTTTTCCTCATAGAGACTGCCGGATTTGACTTTCGTTACTTTTACCACGGGTGAGATCCTTCCTTTCAAGTGGGATTGGACGATCAGGCGGTCGCTGCCCGATAGATTTTCTGTTCGGCGCCATGGCCGTAGACGCGTTCGGCGAATTCGGGCGTGATGCGTTCTTCCTTGATGTCGCGGCGGATCGCTTCCAAGGATCGGCCGGAAGGCGAACCGTAGCCGCCACCGCCTGGCGTCACCAGTTCGACTATCTGTCCGGCTCTCAGCTGCACCGTACCCGGCAGGTTTTGCTGGCCGTTGCCGAAATCGAAATGAGAACCGGTTGCCTGCAAGCCACCTTCAAGGCCCCATGGATAGACCGCAAGCCGGCCACCCTCGACGCTGAAGCGGCAATCGGCTTCAATGCGGTAGACGCGTCTCAGGCCCATGCCGCCACGCCAGGTGCCGGCGCCTGCCGAACCATTGACGAGCTCATAACGCAGTAGCGTCAGCGGGTATTCCAGCTCGAGCGCTTCGACCGGCAAATTGGACGTGTTCGTCATATGAACGTGGACGCCGCTCAGCCCGTCGGCCGTTGGCCGTGCCCCGCCTCCACCGCCGATCGTCTCGAGATAGACCCAAAGCGAGCCGTCCTCGCGCGTGCCGGTAAAGAGCGCGCCAGTGCAGGCACCGTTGCCAGCCGCCGTGACCTTGCCGGGCAGCGCCTTGGCCAGAGCACCCTGGACCAGGTCGGCAACCCGCTGGCAGGCTGCAATACGCCCGTCGACTGCTGCCGGATGTCTGCAATTGAGCAGTGAACCGTGCGGCGCCTCGACGCTAATCGGGCGGGACAGGCCGGCGTTCGGCAGGATGGTGGGATCAATGACGGCCTTGACCGCGTAGTAGGAGGTGGCGAGAAGCGCGGTATAGATGACGTTCAGACCGGCGGGCACCTGCGGTGGGGCGTCGAAAGCGAGATGCATCGCGTCACCCTTGACGGTGATGTCCACCTTTAATTCCATCACGTCGGAGAACTGGTTGCTGTCGAAATAGTCAGTGAAGCTGTAGGTACCGTCGGGAATGGCGGCGATGCCGGCCCGCATTTTGCGCTCGGCATAATCCTGCAGGGCATCGCCGGCAGCCAGAACCTTGTCTGCTCCATATTTCGTGCAAAGGTCCTGCATGCGCTGGACACAGAGCCGGTTGGCCGACATCTGGGCGCGCAGGTCCGAAAGCCGCTCATGGGGAACCTGACAGTTCAACAGGAACATGTCCTGCAGATCCTGCTGCAGCTCGCCCTCACGATAGAGCCGCACCGGAGGAATGCGCAGCCCTTCCTGGTAGATATGCGCATGGCCGCGATCGGCGAAGTCGGCGTGATGGGCCGTGTTGACGGCCCATCCGACCATGGTATCGCCATGGAAGATGGGCTCGGCCAGAACAATGTCGGGCAGGTGGGTCGCGCCACCCTCGTAGGCATCGTTTCCGATGAAGACGTCACCCGGCTTGATGTCCTTTGCCGCATAACGCTTGTTGATATGCGGAATGATGCCGATGAAGCTGCCAAGATGCATCGGGATATGCTCTGCCTGGCACAGGGTGTTGCCGTGCCGGTCGAAGAGTGCGGTCGAGCAATCGCGACGTTCCTTGATGTTGGTTGAATAGCTGGCACGAACCAGCGCTTCGCCCATCTCCTCCACGATCGATGTGAGCGCGCTGCCGATGACTTCTACCGTAATCGGGTCGATCTTGGTCATGCCCGGGTCTCCAGAATGAGGTTGAGGTAGGGATCGACCGTCGCCTGCATATCTGGAAGGATGACGGTGGTGGTATCCATCTGTTCGACGACCGCCGGTCCGTCGATGCGGTTGCCGGGTTTCAGCTTCTCGCGCGCGTAGACCGGGCAGGGCAGGAAGTCCTTGGCCTCGTCCATATAGACCTGGCGCGACCCGATGACGGCCGCATCGCATGCCGGCCCGGCGTCCGGCCGCGGAGTGAACTGGGCCTTGTTGACGATGCCGGCGGCCTCTAGCCGCAAGGTCACGATCTGGATCGCCTCACCTTCGGCGATGAAGCCAAAACGTTGCAGATGCGCCTGTTCGAAGCCTTTGACCAAAGCTTGAAGGGTATCCCCGCCGACCGTGCCGGCAGGCACCGAAACCTGCAGTTCGTAGTTCTGGCCAACATAACGCATGTCGGCAGTCCGGTTAACGACGCGGCGGCCGGGCTCGATGCCTTCCTGCTCGAACCAGGCTTCGGCCTGGGCTTCAAGCGTTTCGAAGCCGCTGATCATCGGTTCGACCGCGTTTTGATCCACTTTCATGAGGCGGGAGATGGCGAAGTCGGAACGCAGGTCGGTCAAAAGCAGGCCGAGTGCGCAAAGCGTGCCCGGGGTAAGCGGCACGATGATACGGCTCATGTCGAGCTCCTTGGCGAGCCGGGCAGCATGCAGCGGACCCGCGCCACCGAAGGCCATCAGCGCATAGTCGCGCGGGTCGTGGCCACGCTGGACGCTGATCAGGCGTATGGCCTTTGCCATGTTGGCCGTGACGACAGAGATGATGCCCTGCGCCGTCTCCATCAGTCCGAGACCCAACTGATCGGCAAGCCGTTGCACGGCCTCGATCGCGAGATCGCGCCTGACTTTCATCCGTCCGCCGAGGATTTCGACCGGATTGAGGGTTTGGAGCACGATGTTGGCATCGGTGACGGTCGCTTCGGTGTTGCCGCGTCCGTAGCAGACCGGGCCTGGGTCGGCGCCCGCCGAACGCGGACCGACTTTCAACAATCCACCGCTGTCGACAAATGCGATCGAACCGCCGCCTGCTCCGACCGTATGGATGTCGAGCATGGGCGCCTTGATCGGATAGCCGTGGACGTTCGCCTCGCCGGTCAATTTGCAGACACCGCCCTGGAGAAGGGCCACGTCGCTTGACGTTCCGCCGACATCGAAGGTGATGATGTTGTCGAAGCCAGCCATTCCTCCAACGGCTTGCGCGGCGACAACGCCTGTGCTCGGGCCGGAGAGGACGGTACGGACCGGAAGCTGCGCCGCCGTGTCGAAACCAATGACGCCACCGTTCGATTGCGTCAGCTGCGGAGCGACCGGTACGCCAAGCTCGGTCAGTCGCAGCTTGAGCCTGTCGATATATCGCTGCATGACAGGGCCGAGATAGGCGTTGACGACCGTCGTGGACATGCGCTCGTATTCGCGGAACTCCGGAGCCACCTCATGCGAAGCGCTGACGAACACATCCGGCATTTCCTCGCGAAGGATTTCGACGACCCGACGCTCATGCGCGGTGTTCAAGAAGCCGTAAAGGAAGCAAACGGCGATTGCCTTGACGTCTTCGTCCGCGAGCTTGTGGATGGCGGCCCGGAGCTTTTCTTCGTCCAGCGACCGGTCCGTCGAACCGTCACTCTTGAGGCGTTCGGGAACCTCCTGCCGGCGGTCGCGGCTCACCAGGATTTCCGGCTTCTCGGCATTCATATCGTAAAGGCTCGGGCGCTTCTGGCGACCGATTTCCAGCAGGTCGCGGAACCCGTCGGTGGTGATAAGCCCCGTCTCGACACCCTTAAGTTCGATGAGAGCGTTGGTCGCGACTGTGGTTCCATGACCGAGGAAAGCCACATGTGCTGCCGTGCTGCCGACGGTCGCAAGTCCTTCCGACACGCCATTGGAGATGCCGCGGGAAGGGTCGTCCGGCGTTGACGGCACCTTCCAGATGTCGAGCTTGCCGGTCTCCTCGTCAAAAAGGCAGACGTCGGTAAACGTGCCTCCGGAGTCTACGCCAATTCTCAATGCCATTTCTTCACCCTCTTTGGCCAAGGTTGTTTAGGAACGGATCAGGCCGCCTTGGTCTTCTTGAATCGATCGAAGCGGAAAGGAGCGGGATCGACGCAGGGCTCAGCGCCGGTGACGATGTCGGCCATCAGCTTTCCGGCGCCCGGCCCGATACCGAACCCGTGTCCGGAGAAGCCGCTGGCAATGAAGAAGCCGGGAACGCCGCCGGCCGGACCGATGACCGGGACCGCGTCGGGGGTGACGTCGATGAGACCGGCCCAGCTCTGCGTTATGCGGCTGTTTGCGAAAGCAGGGAAAGCCTTTACCAGATGAGCAAGGCCCTCGCGGTTGAAGCGCTCGAAAGGCACGGGATCGAGGATACGCACCTGCTCGAAGGGCGAAACCTCGTCCGAGGCCCAGGAACGTGGGGTTCGCCATTCCTGAATGAAGCGGTTGCCGACGCGCAATTTCAGCTCTCGCCAGCTCTTGATCAGCGTGGGTACGAAGTCGGCGAAGAGACGGAAGCTGTCCGGGACGATTGGTGCGATATTGGCGTTGCGCATCGCAATCGAGAAACTACCGTCGAGCCGTTTGCGGAAGGAAAAATTATCCGCCCCGACCGGCATATCCGGCACCCCCTCCACCGCGGTCGCGCGCGCCACCGAGCCGAGGATCTTCAGCTGTGGAAAATCAATACCCATATTGCCGCTGAAGAGCCGTGACCAGGCGCCACCTGCCAGAATGACGGAGGAGCAGGCGATGCGCCCCCGCTCGGTGATCACGCCGCTGACGCGTCCTGCGGAGCGCTCGACAGCGCGAACGGCACAGCCCGTCAGCACATGGGCGCCGGCGCGGATGGCGCCGCGGGCGACGGCCGGAGCGGCCTTGAACGGTTCCGCCCGGCCGTCGGTGGACGTGTGCAGCGCGGCAGTGAAACGTCCGGTCATGCCGGGAAGATGCTGGCGCAGTTCTTCAGTGCGAAGCAACCGGGAATCGAGGCCGAAGTTGCGTGCATGCACCAGCCAGGCCTCGTATTCCGCTTCCTGGCGCGCATTACGGCAAAGATAGGCAATACCCGTCTGCCGGAAACCTGTTTCTTCGCCGACGCGATTGTTCATGTCTTTCCACAGCGAAAGGCTTTCGATGGCGAGCGGCAGTTCGGATGGATCGCGGCCCATTTGACGCACCCAGCCCCAATTGCGGCCTGACTGCTCGCCGGCGATCAGGCCTTTTTCACAAAGGGCGACCGAAACGCCGCGTTCCGCAAGCTCCAGGGCGGTCGAAACCCCGACAATGCCGCCGCCGATGATGACGACATCCACCTTTGCCGGCAGGGTCTGCGTGGAAGAGACTGCATCAGGAATAATACGTGACATAGCTTTTTCCCGAGGGCGTCGATCAAAGCATGTCTTCGAGCCGGCAGTTTACCAGCATCTCGGCCATGGCTGCATTGTTGGGAAGCTCGATCGCTGTGCGGACGAGAGAGGCCAGCGTTTCCGGCTGGATCATCTGGTCGGGTGTCACCTTGTTCGTGTAGGAACTCATTTCCGTGCGCACGAAGCTCGGGCATATGGCGGTTGCCCGCACACCTTTTTCCCAGGCGACGTGGCGCGTCGTATGAGTGAGGCCCATCACCGCGAACTTTGTCATGTTGTAGCCGACGAAGGCATTCCTGACCCGCTTTCCGGACATCGAGGCGACGTTGATTATGCGGCCCGCACCGGTAGCCTCAAGGTGCGGCATGCAAAGCCGCGTCATGCGCAGTGGCGCCTTGACGTTGACCGCCCATAGCCGGTCGAGCGCCTCGTCGTTGTCGTCCATGAGCGAAACGCGCTCGCCGAGGCCGGCATTGTTGACCAGGGCATCGATTCTTCCGAATTTCGCAATAGCCGCCGCCACCCAGGCTTCCGATGTTGCCGGATCGTAGGCATCGAACCGCGCATAGTGAAAGCGTTCGCTCTCCGGTCCGAACTCGGCTTCGAGCGTACCGACGTTGCGGGCTCCAAGGCTGAGGCGGTAGCCATGTTCGGCAAGCTCGTTCGCGATCGCGAGGCCGATGCCGCGGCCCGCGCCGGAGATCAGCACCACGCGTGAGAGATTTTCGGACGTCATTGTCATCCCCTTGGCGCGGCCGGCAGGTCGCGCATTCGTTTGCATGAACGGTAAGGTGGCTTTTCATTTCTGGCAAGGCTGAATTTGGTAGAAACTTCAGAAAAGCTTCAAAAACTATCAAACTTGAAGGTAATCCAGCAAAATACAAACGTATGCTTGACGTAGTTTGGCGCTTTATGCCTTAATGATGAAAATATGCGCCAGAAGCGCTCAAAAAACTACGGGAACTCGCTCGCCGGTGTGGGGAGCTCATCGCAAATCGGATCGCGGTATGCCGGGTAGGGAAATACTGAAAATCGACAATCTTTCCGTCGCCTTCAGGACGGAGGCCGGGCTTCGTCCCGCAGTGAATGGCGTGTCCCTGTCACTTGTCTCCGGCGAGATATTGGGACTTGTCGGGGAAAGCGGCAGCGGCAAGACAATCCTGTCGCTGGCCGCCATGGGACTGTTGCCGCAAAACGCGGTCGTAACCAGTGGCCGTGTGGAATTTGCCGGCGCAGATCTGCTCACAGCGCGGCCGGACGTCTTGCGCAAGCTGCGCGGCAAGCGGATTTCCATGATTTTCCAGGATCCGATGGCGTCGCTCGACCCGGTCTTTAGGTGCGGCGATCAGATCGTCGAAGCGATCCTGCTGCATGAGCGGATGACGAGGCGCCAGGCCAGGGAACGGGCGCTGGAACTGTTGCAGAAAGTGGGGATCGCGGATCCGGCGCGCTGCCTGCGCTCCTATCCTCATGAGCTGTCCGGCGGCCAATGCCAACGTGTGATGATCGCCATGGCGGTGGCCTGCAAGCCGGATGTCATCATTGCCGACGAGCCGACGACGGCACTGGACGTCACGGTCCAGAAACAGGTTCTTAACCTGCTGCGCGGCCTCAATCGGGAAATCGGCGCGGCAATTCTTCTCATCACGCACGATCTCGGCGTCATTTACGAGGTCGCCGACCGTGTCGCTGTTATCTACCACGGCGATCTTATGGAGGAGGCTGCCACGGCTGACCTCTTCGCTGCGCCTTGCAGCGACTACACCAAGGCGCTGATCGCCTCCATGCCGTCCGCATCCGCGCCGCAAAGCCGTCTTCCGGTTATAACAAGAGATGGAAGCGGCATGATTTCCAGCGCGGCAGAGGATCGGCCGGCAGCGAAACCGAAGCCTGCCATAAATGGGGCGTCCGAACCGCTGCTGCATATCCGGGATCTGACCAAGAGTTACTGGGTCCGCGAGAATGCTCTTGCGACACCGCGGGCGTTTCGCGCCGTGGACAATGTCAGCCTTGCCATCCCGCCCCGTTCGACGCTCGGTCTCGTTGGTGAGTCGGGTTGTGGAAAATCGACACTGTCCCGGCTCGTCATGCGGTTGATAGAACCGGATGACGGCGCCATCGAATTCGACGGCCGCAACCTCATTTCGCTCGGCCGCGAGGAGATGCGCGCTGCTCGCCGCGACATGGCATTGGTGTTCCAGAACCCCTACGGATCGCTCAATCCCCGCCAGACGGTGACCGATCTCGTCGCAGCGCCGATCGATATTCATCAGGGCGGACGCGATCGGGAGGCGGCGGTTGCCAAGCTCATGGATGCCGTCGGCCTGCCGCGAAATGCCATGAAACGCTATCCTCACGAATTCTCCGGCGGCCAACGCCAGCGCATCGTGATTGCCCGTGCGCTTGCACTCAAGCCGCGCCTTCTGATTTGCGACGAGGCCGTTTCGGCACTTGATGTGTCCGTTCAGGCGCAAGTCCTGAACCTGTTGCAGGATCTGCAGGACGAATTCGACCTGACCTACCTCTTCATTTCTCACGACATGTCAGTCGTTCGTCATGTCAGCGATATGATCGCGGTGATGCAGAAAGGGCGGATCGTTGAAGCCGGCCCCGCGGGCGAGGTCTTCGACAACCCGAAAGCGGAATACACGCGGACGCTTCTCAGCGCGGTGCCGAAGATCGGCAACGCAGATCCGATAGCCCTGGAGGCGCATTGATGCAGACCCTTTCGACATTCGTCATCGTGGTGGGAGCAAGGCTGGCGACCGCGCTGGTGCAGCTCTGGGTCATCGCGACACTTGTGTTCTCCATCATGTACATCATGCCAGGCGATCCGGTTCTCCTGTTGCTCGGTCCTGAGAGCCATCCGTCGCCAGAGGCGGTCGCGGCCATGCGGCAGCAGCTCGGTCTCGATCAGCCGGTATTGTCGCAATATCTCAAATGGCTCGGCAATGCCGCCGTCGGCGATCTCGGTAAATCCCTCGACGGTTATCCGGTGATCGAATATGTGACGGCGAGCCTTCCGAAGACCATGGAACTCGCTAGTGCGGCGATCCTGGTGGCGGCCATCATGGGTGTGCCGGTCGGTATTGCCGCGGCCCTGTGGCGAGGGCGATTTCTCGATGGTCTGCTGACGTCGCTTTCGACGCTCGGTATCTCAGTGCCAGTCTATATTCTCGGATCGCTGCTGATCCTGCTGGTCAGCCTTAAGCTCGGGTGGCTTCCTTCCAGTGGCTACACCGATATTTCCCGAAACGCCTTTCTGCACTTCCAGAAGCTGACGCTGCCGGCGGTGACCCTCGGGCTGGGGCTGGCCGCCTCGATTGCCCGCATGACACGCTCGTCCATGCTGGAAATCCTGAGCCGCGACTTCGTGCGGTCCCTGCGGGCCAGGGGTATGCGCGAGCGTCGCGTCATCTGGTTACACGTCCTGCGCAATGCGGCAATCCCGATCGTGACGATCGTCGGCCTGCAACTTGGCAACCTGATGGGTGGGACGGTGCTGGTCGAGGCCCTCTTCAACTGGCCGGGGCTGAGTACGCTGCTCGTCACCGCCGTCTCAAACCGCAACTACCCTCTGGTTCAGGGCAGTATTGTGACGATTGCGGCGCTGTTCATCCTCATCAATCTGTGCGTCGACATCCTCTACAGCCTGCTCGATCCACGCATCCGCCGGAAACGCGCATGAAGACGTTCCTTCCTTTCCGCCATCCGCTCGTTCTCGTCAGCCTGCTCGTGGTGACGACGGTTCTCGGCATCGCGCTGGTGGGGCCGGTCATCGCTCCGCATGATCCGCTCGCGATCAACCAGAACGCTGTCAATCAGGCGAGTTCGACGCAGTATCTGCTCGGCACCGACGAATTTGGCCGAGACATTCTTTCTCGCCTCCTGGTGGGAATCCGCCCGACCATCATGGTGGCGGTCATTTCTACCCTGATCGCCGCAGTCGGCGGTACGGCTTTTGGTATCATCGGTGCCTACAGCCGGCCAGTCATGGCGTTCTTCGTCATGCGCGCCGTCGATATCATGCTGAGCTTCCCGGCGATCTTGCTGGCACTTCTCGCCGTCGGCTTCTGGCGGAGCGGGATCGCGAGCCTCAGCGTCGTCATCGGCATCATCTTTATCCCGCAATTCGCGCGCGTCGCTCAGTCGGCCACCCTGCAGGTCATTCGGCAGGAATTCGTCGAGGCGGAGCATGCTATGGGGGCGCGCTATCTGCGGGTCGTCTTCAAGGCCATCTTGCCGAATATCCTTTCTCCACTGGTCGTCCAGGGAACCTTGACGATCGCCGCGGCGATCCTGCTCGAATCCGGCCTGAGCTTTCTCGGTCTCGGGATCGTGCCTCCGGAGCCATCCTGGGGGCAAATGATCGGAACAGCGCGCGGTTATCTGAACCAGAATCCAATGTACGTGGTCTGGCCCTCCGTGTGCCTCGCATTCACGGTTCTCGCCATCAACATCCTCGGAGATGCGCTTCGCGATCATCTCGATCCGAGGCTGCGTGAAAACTGACAATCTTCAACAAGGAAAGGGAACAGCATGAAGAGAATTCTCCAAATGGCTCTTGCTGCAGGTCTTCTCGGCCTGATGACCACGACGGCCCTGGCCGGCGGCACCCTCTATTTTGGGCTTTCGGCAGAACCGTCGACGCTCGACACGATCATCCAGCCAGGCACGGCGGGCCGTACGGTCAAACTCGCCATGCATCGCGGTCTCGTCAACTATGGGATCGACGGCAAGATATCGCCCGAGCTTGCGGAGAGTTACGAGATCAGCCCTGACGCCAAGGAATATACCTTCCACCTGCGTGACGCGAAGTTCCATGACGGTTCTCCGGTCACGGCTGCGGACGTCAAGGCCTCGTTGGAGCGGATTCTCGATCCCAAGGGCAAAGGGGCTTTCCGCAACGAGCTTTCGATCATCTCCGGCATCGATACGCCGGACGTCAAGACGGTGACGTTGAAGCTGTCCCAGCCCTCCGTGTCACTGATGGGCTATCTGGCACTGCCGGAATCGGTGATCGTTCCGGCCGCGTGGCTTGCCAAGAATGCGGACAATGCCACGGCTTCGCCAATAGGCGCGGGGCCGTTCCAATTCGTCAACTGGACGCGAGGCCGCGAAATCGTGGTCAAGAAGTTTCCCGGCTACTACAAGCAGGGCAAACCCGATCTCGACGAAGTCCACTACGTCTTTTACGGCGACGAGAACACGCGTGTGAACGCGCTGAAATCGGGGGACGTCGATATCATCGAATATGTGCCGGCCAAGGACGCCACGGCCTTGGAGAAAGGGCCTGACACCAAGCTCCTGACCATGAACGGCCCCTTCATGGGGCTCCAGTTCAACACCAAATTCGAGCCGTTCTCCAAGCCCGAGGTGCGTCAGGCTATCGCCTATGCCGTCGATCGCAGCGTCATCATCAACACGGCTTTCAACGGGCTGGGCACACCGATCTACGGTATCGCTATTCCGGAAGGCTATATGGGCTATTCCGCCGAGAAGGCCAACTACTTCTCCCATGATATCGACAAGGCCAAGGAACTGCTGAAGAAGGCGGGCTATCCGAACGGCTTCGAAGCACGGCTTCTCGCTTCGTCCCAATACAGCTTCCATCAGAACACTGCGATCGCGATCCAGTCGGAACTCGCCAAGATCGGTATCAAGCTGACGCTCGACCTGCCCGACTGGGCAAGCCGCATGGCGAAGGCAAATGCCGGCGATTACGATTTTGCCGTGCTCGGCAGCCTGGGGGAAATCACCGACGCCGACTGGCTCAGCAACTACTATTATGGCGGCGACAAGCTGGTGCGCACCAACAACTCGCCATATTTCGACGATCCGCAGATCAACGAAATTCTCGACAAGGGCAGGGCCACAGTCGACTCTGCGGAACGAGAGAAGATCTATGGTGCTTTCGTCGATCGCGCATTGGAACTTTCGCCGCTCGTGTTCTTCATGTGGCGGCACCAGGACTATGCTGTCCGCACGGGTGTGACGGGCTTCACCAATATGCCTGGCTTCCTGACCTTCCAGTCCGGCTTCAGCATCGAGAATACCAAGATCGAGTGAGAATGCCGGTATGGCGCTTGCGTAAAGTGAGGCCGGGATGCCGGCCTCACTGCGTAGGCGCTTGCCGGAACAACGATCCTTTACGATTTAGCACTACCCGGCTGGGTTACAGCGTAAGCATCCGAACTGAGCCGCCTTGCAGGAGGCGGGGTTGCCGACGGCAAAGGCAAAGAATCAATACTTGAGCGACCAGGGAATTGAGCCTGAGCCCGTTATTCTCCCGGCTTGGTCGAGGCGGGAAGGCATTTGTCAAAAGTTCAGCGGCGCGTTGTCGACCACTTCCTTCATCACGAAAAAGGTGCGGGTCTGGCGCACCCCAGGCAGCGCGATCAGTTGCGTGCCATGGATGCGATTGAAATCCGCCATGTCACCTACGCGGATTTTCAGGAAATAGTCGAAATCGCCCGCGACCAGATTGCAATCCAGAACGAAGTTCAGCTTGGCGACCGCCTTTTCAAAGGCGTCGAAGCTTTCCGGTGTCGAACGATCCAGCACCACGCCGACCATGACCAGCGCGCCTCGGTCCACCTTGCGTGGCTCAACCATGGCTCGGACCGATTTGATATAGCCATCATCGAAGAGCCGCTGCGTGCGCCGATGGCAGGTGGCGGCGCTGACGTCGACCAACTGTGCCAGTTCGGCATTGCTGAGCCGGCCGTTGTTTTGAAGCAGACGGAGCATTTTCAGGTCGATGCGGTCGAGATCATTGGGCATGGAAGAATCTTCCGAAATAATTCTGAATACTGAAATATTCAGTCTTAGATTTGCGCACATTCCCATAGAAGCCACAATTTCATGGCGAACTTTGAGAGCACCTTTCAGGTAAGTGATGTTAGCGTTTCCCTTGTGTCACAACAAGCAGAAGGGAACCCCATGCTGGAGAAATTCGAGCGCTATCCGCTCACATTCGGTCAGACCCATATCGAGAAGCTGGAGCGACTGTCCGAGCATCTCGGCGGCAAGGTAGAGCTCTATGCCAAGCGCGAGGACTGCAATTCCGGTCTGGCCTTCGGCGGCAACAAGCTGCGCAAGCTGGAATATATTATTCCCGACGCGATTGCCTCCAATGCCGATACGCTGGTCTCGATCGGCGGCGTACAGTCCAACCATACCCGCATGATCGCCGCCGTGGCCGCCAAGATAGGCTTCAAGTGCCGGCTGGTGCAGGAAAGCTGGGTGCCGCACGAGGACGCTGTTTATGACCGCGTCGGCAATATTCTGCTGAGCCGGATCATGGGTGCGGATGTGCAGATGGTGGATGAGGGCTTCGATATCGGTATCCGCCAGAGCTGGGAAGATGCCATCGAGGACGTCAAGGCCAAGGGCGGCAAACCATATCCGATTCCGGCCGGCGCATCCGTGCACAAATATGGCGGCCTCGGCTATGTCGGCTTTGCCGAGGAAGTGCGCGCGCAGGAGGCCGAACTCGGCTTCAAGTTCGATTATATCGTCGTCTGCACGGTCACGGGATCGACCCATGCCGGCATGACGGTCGGATTTGCCAAGGATGGCCGCGAGCGCAATGTCATCGGCATCGACGCCTCCTTCACGCCGGCCCAGACCAAATCCCAGGTGCTGGAGATTGCCCGGCGCACCGCTGAACTGGTCGAACTTGGCCGGGATCTGACGTCGGAGGACATTATCCTGATCGAGGACTATGCCTATCCGGTCTATGGCGTGCCGTCCGACGAGACCAAGGAAGCCATCCGCCTGTGCGCCCGCCTCGAAGGGATGATCACAGACCCGGTCTATGAGGGCAAGTCGATGCAGGGCATGATCGACCTGGTCAAGAAGGGCTATTTCCCGGAAGGCTCCAAGGTGCTTTACGCCCATCTCGGTGGCGCGCCGGCCATCAATGGCTATGCCTACACGTTCCGCAACGGCTGACGACTTGCCAAGCCACTCGGCGGGATGATCGTCCCGCCGAGTGTCGCAGACATGGGAACGGGATCCGAGCAGAGCAAGGCGAAAAGCCGCCAGCGGATCCTCATCAGGCGTGAACACATGACTGGGATTCGACCGTGACAAGCACCGATATCGCAATTCTGAAATCCATCGAGAAGCAGGTCCTGTGGCTCGCCTGCTGGATGATCCACAACGCCAATCACCTGCGCGAGAAGGGCGAGGTCAAGGTTGGTGGGCATCAGGCTTCGTCGGCCTCGATGGCGTCGATCCTGACGGCGCTCTATTTTCATGCGCTGCGCCCGGAAGATCGCGTCGCGGTCAAGCCACATGCCTCGCCGGTGTTTCATGCCATCCAGTATCTGATGGGCAACCAGACGCGCGAGAAGCTTGAGAATTTCCGTGGCTTCGGCGGCGCGCAGTCCTATCCGAGTCGCACCAAGGATATCGACGATGTCGATTTTTCCACCGGTTCGGTTGGCCTGGGCGTCGCCGTCACGGCCTTTGCCTCGATGGTGCAGGACTACATCGCTGCCAGACCCTGGGCGCGCAAGAACCCGCTCGGGCGGATGATTGCCCTGGTCGGCGATGCTGAACTGGACGAAGGCAATGTCTACGAATGCCTGCAGGAGGGCTGGAAGCATGATCTGCGCAACACCTGGTGGGTCATCGACTACAATCGCCAGAGCCTCGACGGCGTGGTGCGCGAAGGTCTTTGGCAACGCATTGAGGCCATTTTCAAGGCCTTCGGCTGGGATGTCGTCATCGTCAAATATGGTGCGCTGCAGAAGGCCGCGTTTGCGGAGCCGGGTGGAACGCGCCTGAAGGACTGGATCGACGCCTGCCCCAACCAGCTTTACGCAGCATTGACCTTTCAGGGCGGGGCCGCCTGGCGACGTCGACTGCTCGACGAGATCGGCGACCAGGGCGATGTGACCGCGCTGATTGAGCGCCGATCCGATGCTGAGCTGGCCGAACTCATGAACAATCTCGGCGGCCATTGCCTGGAGGCGCTGACCGACGTGTTCGACGGTATCGATCACGACCGGCCGACGGTCTTCCTGGCCTATACGATCAAGGGCTGGGGCACGCCGCTCGCGGGCCACAAGGACAATCATGCCGGCCTGATGACGATGAGCCAGATGGCCGACTTCCAAGCGGCAATGGGGGTCGCGCCCGGCGCAGAGTGGGATCCGTTTTCGACCATCGTCGACAGCGCCGATGCAAAGGCTTTCCTCGCCCGCGTGCCGTTTTTTGAGCCGGGGCCGCGACGCTTCAAGGTGGAGCGCATTGCAACTGAGGGGCCGATCATGCTGGAGGATCGCGTTCTGTCGACGCAGGCCGGTTTCGGCAAGATCCTCGACGCTTTGGCCAAGACGGACACGGCGCTGGCCGACTGCATCGTGACCACCGCCCCGGATGTCACGGTCTCGACAAATCTCGGCCCTTGGGTCAACCGGCGTGGCCTGTTTGCTCGCGACGCGCGGGCCGATACGTTTCGCGACGAAAGGGTGCCGTCCGCGCAGAAATGGCATTTCTCGCCGGAGGGGCAGCATATCGAACTCGGCATTGCCGAGATGAATCTCTTCCTGCTGCTGGCCGCCGCTGGCCTCTCCCATTCGCTCTTCGGCGAGCGCCTGTTGCCGATCGGTACGGTCTATGACCCCTTTATCTCCCGCGGTCTCGATGCGCTGAATTATGCCTGCTACCAGGATGCCCGCTTCATGATCGTCGGCACGCCGTCAGGCGTCACGCTGGCGCCGGAGGGTGGGGCGCATCAGTCGATCGCCACACCGCTGATCGGCATCAGCCAGGATGGGCTGGCGAGTTTCGAGCCGGCCTTTCTCGACGAACTCGCAATCATCATGGACTGGTCTTTCGACTATATGCAGCGCGATGGCGACGGTCAGCCGGACGAGCGCACCTGGTTGCGCGACGAGACGGGCGGCTCCGTTTATCTGCGGCTGACGACGCGGCCGCTCGAACAGCCGGCGCCGCGCAGCGATCCGCGTTTCCGCCAGGGCGTCATCGATGGTGGTTATTGGCTGAAGCCGCCCGGTCCGAATGCCGATGTCGTGCTGGTCTATCAGGGCTGCATCGCGCCGGAAGTGATCGCGGCGGCCGGGCTGCTCGGTGAGAGCCGACGGGATATCGGCGTGCTGGCGGTGACTTCCGCGGATCGCCTGAACGCCGGCTGGACCGCAGCCCAGCGGGCGCGGAGCCGCGGCGCCAGTCGAGCATCCGGTCATGTCGAAACCTTGCTCGCCGGCCTTCCGTCCCATTGCACCCTTGTCACCGTCACTGATGGACATCCCGCGGGACTTGCCTGGCTTGGTGCTGTTCACGGCCACCGGATGATACCGCTCGGGGTCGAGCATTTCGGCCAGACCGGCACGGTGCAGGATCTCTATCGGCACTATGGCATCGACAAGGCGGGTATCGTCAGGACGGTGTCGCGGTTGACGCGAGGGGCTGCGGTTTCCGAGCTTCTGCTATTCCCATGAGGACCGGCGACGCGGTTGCCCGAAATCGACGGCAGGTCTTACGAGGCTTGCTGACCGGCGACCTCGCGCTCTCCGCTCATCGATTGGCGGTATTCCTCGTAGATACTGCCCTGGACACGGATATGGTTGCGCATCACGGCGTCGGCGCGGGCCGCATCGCCGGCTTCGAGCGCCAACAGGATTTCGCGGTGCTCGATCATCGACTGCGACAGTCGGTCGCCGAAGGAAAGCTGGGCCTGCCGGAAGGGCTTGAGGCGTCTGTGCAGGTTGGCGGCTTCCTCGGCCAGGAAGCCATTGCCGGACGCCTCGTAGATCATGGTGTGAAAGGTGGCGTTCTCGACATAGTAGCGCTTGTAGTCCTGCGCCTGCAGGGCTGCTTCGCAGGCAGAGGCGGCTTTGCGCAGAAGCAGCAACTGCGCCTTGGTGATGCGGCCAGCCGCCAGCCGCGCGCACCAGGCTTCGACCTCGGCCATGACTTCGAACATCTCCACAAGACGCGTGAAATCGGGCTGGCGCACGAAGGCGCCGCGATTGGGAATAAGCTCGACCAGGCCGGTCCCCGACAGAAGACGCAGCGCCTCACGCAAGGGGGTGCGCGATACGCCGAAATCGCGGGCAAGGCGCATTTCGTCGAGCCGCTCGCCGTCCTTGACCTGTCCTTCGGCAATCATCGTTTCGATACGCTCGTAGAGCACGTCTGCGGTCGGCGTTTTTGGTGCAGGCAAATTCATATCGGTCCTCCACGCGCATTGTTGTGCGATCTGCGGGATTTGGCAAGCAGACGTATGCAACTATCAAAATATGTACGCAATACAAATATATCGTATACAAAAATAGAAAATCGACTACAATAGCGCCATTAACAGTAAATGCCTATATAATAGGCATTATATAAAGGGAACGAGAATGAAACTGACAAAGACTGCGGCTGCCGCCGCTCTTCTGCCCGCACTCCTGTTTGCAACCGCCGCCTGGGCCGGCAAGGCCGACGACACGGTCTCTATCGCTTTTGCGAAGGAACTCGAGCATGTCGATCCCTATTTCAACACTGCGCGCGAGGGCGTCCTGCTCGGCAATGCCGCCTGGGACGGCCTTCTCTATCGCGATCCGGCAACCGGAGAGTATGTCGGCAATCTGGCGACCAGCTGGACCTGGGTGGATTCCACAACGCTTGACCTGACGCTGCGGGAAGGCGTCAAATTCCACAATGGCGAGGCCTTTGATGCGGATGACGTCGTCTACACGCTGAACTTCACCGTCGACCCCAAGAACGGCGCAAAGAACAAGGTGGCGACGGGCTGGATCAAGCAGGCCGAAAAGATCGATCAGTTCAAGGTGCGCATCATCACCAATGGGCCTTTCCCGGCAGCGCTCGAATATCTGGCCGGTCCGGTCATCATCCATCCCGATGAATATTACAAAGCCGTCGGCCCGGCAGGCGTTGCCACCAAGCCGATCGGTACGGGTCCCTACAAGTTCGAGAATGTCGAACCTGGCAGGCATTTCGTGCTGAAGCGCAACGAGGACTATTTCGCCGCGGCCAAGCCGAAGGCGAAGGTCGGCACCATCGATATTCGCACCATCCCTGACATCAACACGCAGATGGCCGAGCTCTTTAACGGCACGATTGATCTGGTCTGGCAGGTGCCCTCCGACCAGGCCGAAAAGATGAACGGGCGGGACAGCTTCCAGGTCATCAATGCCCCGACCATGCGCGTCGGCTATCTGTCGCTCGATGCGGCTGGCCGCTCGGGCGACAAGAACCCGATGACGGACGTCAAGGTTCGCCAGGCGATCTATCATGCGATCAATCGCGAGGGTATCGTCGAGGCGTTGATGAAGGGCACAACGGAAGTGATCAACAGCGCCTGCTCGCCCAGCCAGTTCGGCTGCGACACCGCTGTCGCGACCTATGCATACGATCCGGCGAAGGCCAAGGCGCTGCTGGCGGAAGCCGGCTATCCCGATGGGTTCGAAATCGAACTCTATGCTTATCGCGACCGACCGCTGGCCGAAGCGATGATCGGCATGTTGGCCGAAATCGGCATCAAGGCCAACCTCAACTACATGCAATACGCGGCGCTGCGCGAAAAGCGCATAAAGGAAGGCGCGCCGATCTCCTTCTTGACCTGGGGGTCCAACTCGATTGCCGATGTCTCGGCCATCACCAGCGAATTCTTCACCATGGGCGGTGAAGATGACGCGCGCGACAAGAGCCTGTCCGATCTGCTGGAAAAGGCCGATTCTTCCATCGATCCGGCCGAGCGCAAGACGCTCTATACCCAGGCGCTGTCGGTGATCGCCGACAAGGCCTATTGGGTGCCGTTGTGGAACTACTCCACCAACTACGTCATGAGTGGTGACATCTCCTTCACGCCGACCCCGGATGAGTTGGTCCGCTTCTACGAAATCGGCTGGAAATGACATCCGAGTGCGCTGGTCGGGCCACCGGTTGCCGGTGGCCCGGCCAGGGTTTGGGCTTCTTGTTTTCAAGGCCTGTCGTGATCGCGAAACGCAGCACGCTTTCGCGCGGCAGGCGTGAGCCGGGTGTCGCCACTGCCCGCGACACCGCCTGCTTAAGGATCGCAGATGTTGAAATTTGTCCTGACCAAGATCGGCATGGCGGCGCTGGTCGCGCTGACGGTGTCCTTCATCAGTTTCATTCTTCTGTTCATGGCCGGCGATCCGGCGATCGCCATCGCCGGCGAGGGGGCTTCAGGAGAGGTGATCGCGGCGATTCGGAGCCAATACGGTTTCGACCGGCCGTTGCTCGTTCAGTATGTCGACTGGCTGATGCGCGCGCTCTCCGGCGATTTCGGCATGAGCTATTATTTCAAGGCGCCGGTCTCGGGCATGATCGCCGAACGACTGCCGGTCACCATGACCATCGGTTTTCTCGGCATGAGCTTCGCCCTGCTGCTCGCCATTCCCATGGGGGTTCTGGCCGCCGCCTTTCCCAATACGCTGATCGACAGGCTGGCGCTCGGCATTGCCGTCGTCGGGCAGGCGATCCCGAGCTTCTGGTTCGGCCTTATCCTGATCGTTGTCTTCTCGGTCAATCTCGGCTGGGTGCCTGCCTCGGGGACGCGACAATGGACCGGCTATGTCCTGCCGATGATCGTGCTCGGCTATTACGCGACGCCGGCCATCATGCGGTTGACGCGGGCGGGCATGCTGGAAGTGCTGTCCGCCGACTACATCCGCACGGCAAGAGCCAAGGGCATCAAGCCACGTCGGGTTCTGTTCAAGCATGCCCTTCGCAATGCCATCATCCCGGTCGTCAGCCTGGCGGCGGTGCAGCTCGGTTTCATGTTCGGCGGGTCGGTTGTGGTGGAAACCATCTTCGCGCTGCATGGAGCGGGTTACCTCGCCTGGGAATCAATTTCCCGCAATGATCTGCCGACCATGCAAGCCCTCATCCTGATCTTCGCGATGTTCTACATCGCCTTCACCTTCCTGGCCGATGTCTTGAACGCATGGCTCGATCCCCGCTTGAGGACTGTCTGACATGAGCAACACGTCCCTAACCATCAGCCCCGGGCTTCCCGCAGCATCGCCAGCGCCATCCCGCGTCCTGGCTCGCAAGGCCCTGAGGCATCGCGGTTTCATGGTCGGCTTCCTGATCCTGCTGTTTGTTGGCCTTACGGCGCTTTTCGCGCCGCTGATCGCCCCTTATGATCCCTACAAGCAGGACCTCCTGGCGCGGCTTGCCCCACCGGTCTTTCTGGGCGGCGACTGGAAACATCTGCTCGGCACCGATGCGCTGGGCCGGGATTACCTGTCGCGGCTGATCTATGGGGCTCGCGTCTCTCTGCTGATCGGCTTTACCGCGGCCTTGATCTCCGCGGTGATCGGCACGACGCTCGGTGTTCTTGGTGGCTATTTCGGCGGCAAGGTCGATGCGGTGGTGATGTTCATCGTTTCGGTACGGCTGGCTTTGCCGGCGACGCTGGTGGCGCTGGCCGTAGTGGCGCTGTTCGGCGGCTCGCTGACCGTAGTCGTGTCGGTGCTCGGACTGCTGCTCTGGGACCGCTTTGCGGTGGTGCTGCGCAGCGCCACGATGCAGGTGCGACAGATGGACTATATCGCCGCGGCCGAAGTTCTGGGCGCCAGCCTGCCGCGTATCCTCTTCAAAGATGTGCTGCCGAATGTGATGAACCAGTTGATCGTCATCGTCACGCTCGAAATGGCCCACGCCATCATCCTGGAGGCGGCACTGTCCTTCCTCGGGCTTGGCGTGCAGCCGCCAACACCGTCCTGGGGCCTGATGATCTCCGAAGGCAAAGAAATGCTGCTGTTCGAAAGCTGGCTCATCACCATTCCCGGTATCGCTCTGTTCATCCTGGTCTTTTCCATCAACATGCTGGGCGACGGCATTCGCGACGTGACCGCGCCGGAGGGCAGGAACTGATGACCCACACCGCCACACCCGTCCTGTCGATCCGCAACCTGACCATAGACCTGCCCAAGGGTGGCGATCGCCCGCATGCCGTCAGTAACCTGTCGCTCGACATTCACGAGAAGGAAATCCTCTGTATCGTCGGGGAATCCGGTTCCGGAAAGTCGATCACGTCCTTTGCCGCCATGGGCCTCCTGCCGAAGATCCTGAAGCCGTCGGCAGGCGAAATCCTCTTTGAAGGCCGGGATGTGCTGAAGCTTTCCGAAGCCGAGCATGCCGACCTGCGCGGCAGCCGCATGGGCATGATCTTCCAGGAGCCGATGAGCGCGCTCAACCCGTGCTATACCGTCGGCAACCAGATCGAGGAAGTCTTTGAGGCGCATGCGCAAATGTCCAAGGCCGAGCGCCGGGCTCGGACATTGGCTCTTCTTAAGGAGGTGCGTCTTCCCGACCCCGAGCGCCTCTATCATGCCTATCCGCATCAATTGTCGGGCGGTCAACGCCAGCGCATCGTCATTGCCATTGCGCTCGCCATGGAGCCGCGCTTGCTGATCGCCGACGAGCCGACCACCGCGCTCGACGTGACAACGCAGGCGCAGATCCTCGACATGTTCAAGGCGCTGAAGGAAAGCCGCAAGGCGGGCATCCTGTTCGTCACCCATGATTTCGACGTGGTGGCCGAACTCGCCGACCGCGTCCTGGTCATGCAGAAGGGCCTGGTCGTCGAACAGGGGACCGCCGAGCAGGTGCTCAACAACCCGAGCCATCCTTATACGCGCATGCTGATCGATGCGGTTCCCAAGCGCCATGGCGTCAAGGGCAATCCTGATATGTCTACACCGATCGCGCTTAGGGTCGCCGGCATTGAAAAGACTTATTCGACCGCCAGAACGATGTTCAAGCCGGCCCGCAAGGTGCATGCCGTCAAGCCGACGGACTTTACCGTTCTGGAAGGCCAGACGTTAGGCATCGTCGGGGAATCCGGCTCCGGCAAGACGACGCTGGTGCGTTGCCTGATGGGACTTGTGGAGCCTGACGAAGGGTCCGTCTGGATCGGCAGTTCGAGGCTGGAAACGACCACCGCTGCCGGGCGCCGTGACTTCAGGAAACATATCCAGATCGTCTTCCAGGATCCCTATGGGGCGCTCAATCCGCGACGCAAGATTGGCGACCTGCTGATCGAGGGGGCGGTCAACTTCGGCGTGCCGCGCAGCCAAGCCATGGAAAAGGCCCGAGCGCTTCTGAAGATCGTCCGGCTGGAGGAAGATGCACTCGATCGCTATCCGGCACAATTTTCCGGCGGCCAGCGCCAGCGCATCTCGATTGCCCGTGCCCTGATGGTCGAGCCGAAAATCCTGATCGCCGACGAGGCCGTGTCGGCGCTCGACGTATCCGTACAGAAGGACGTGCTGAAGCTGCTCGACGACATTCGCAAGGCCGTTGGCCTGACGGTCATCTTCATCACCCACGATCTCCGTGTGGCAGCCGAGATTTCCGACCATATCCTCGTCATGTCGAAAGGTGAGGTGGTGGAATATGGCACGGTCGACGACGTTTTCGGCAATCCGCAACATTCCTATACGCGCCAACTGCTCGCCGCCATGCCTGGCCGCGGCTGGGAAGCGCCAGACATGGCAGCGCCTGGCCCTGCCGACGCAGCGAGGTAAGTGCATTCCATGGACAGAACACAATTGATCGACGCCGCCACCCATTATGTTGACGGTGGAGGGCTGGTCGCAGATCTGGCCACTCTCGTGGCGCGACGCTCCGTCAGCCAGTCGGAAGGACGGCGGGAGGACCTCTACGCCTATCTGCAGGAGGATATGCAGCCTCTGCTCTCGGCCATGGGCTTTGCAGTCGAGATTTTCGACAATCCTCGCGAGGGCGGCGCGCCCATGCTGATCGCCAGCCGCATCGAAGACGAGAGCCTGCCGACGGTTCTGGTCTATGGCCATGGCGATGTCTGCAATGGAGAGGCCCATCGCTGGCGGGAAGGCCTTGAACCCTTCACGCTGATCCGGGAGGGCGACAAGCTCTATGGCCGGGGCACGGCCGACAACAAGATCCAGCATCTCATCAACATCAAGGCGCTCGAACTGCTGATCCGCGAAAATGGCCGGCTCGGTTTCAATGCCAGGATCATTCTCGAAATGGCCGAGGAGACCGGCTCCTTCGGGCTGCGCGAATTCTTCACGGCAAACCAGGAACTGCTGGCGGCCGATGTGCTGATCGCCTCGGACGGCCCGCGTCTGGCAGTCGACACGCCGACCATGTTCATGGGGTCGCGCGGCGGCATGTCGATCAACCTGATGGTCAATCTGCGGGACGGAGACCACCATTCCGGCAATTTCGGCGGACTGCTGGCCGATCCCGCCATCATCCTGGCCCAGGCAATCTCGACGATCACCGATGCGCGTGGCCAGATCCTTGTCCCCGAATGGCGCCCGACCAGCCTGACGCCCGATATCCGCGCCACCCTGCGCGATCTGCCGCCGCGCCGTCACGACGCCGAATGGGGCGAGAGCGACCTGACGCCGAGCGAGCGCGTCTTTGGCTGGAATTCCTTTGCCGTACTCGCCATGTCGTCCGGCAATATCGATGCGCCGCAGAATGCTATTTCCGGCTCGGCGCGGGCTACTTGCCAACTGCGCTTCGTGGTCGGCACCGACATGGATAACATCATCCCCGCATTACGCCGCCATCTCGACATCCATGGTTTTCCCATGGTCGAGATTCGTCCGGCGCGCGGCGAAGCATTCCGGGCCACCCGCTCTTCGCCGGATCATCCCTGGGTGCGTTTTGTCGAGAACTCGCTGGCGCGCTCAGCGGGAAAGCGGCCGCATGTGCTGCCCAATCTGGCCGGCTCACTGCCCAACGATGCCTTTACCGACATCCTTGGTCTGCCGACGATCTGGATTCCGCACTCCCATGCCGAATGCGGCCAGCACGGCCCCAACGAGCATGCACTGGTGCCGATTGCCCGTGAAGGCATGCAGGTGATGACGGCACTGTTCCTCGATATCGCCGAGAATGCCAAAAGCCTGAAGCAGATTGCCTGATCGATGGATTTCGTTGTGCTTTTCGACTTCCTGGCCGCCACTGATGTCGTGTCCGGCCTGATCGCTGGCCTGCTCGGGATCGGCGGCGGTGTCGTCCTGGTGCCGGCGCCCTATTATGTCTTCGAGTTCCTCGGCTATGAGAGCGACCGCCTGATGCAGGTCTGCGCAGCCACGTCCGGCGGCGCCATCATCTTCAATTCGGCACGCTCGGTTCTGATGCGTCCTCGGCGCGGGGCGGTCGACTGGTCCGTGCTGAAGCGCCGGGGCCAGCCATTTCTCTCGGCGCGCTGGCAGGAGTGGTCGGTGCCGCTTCGCTGCGCCCGGCCAATCTTTCGGTTATCTTTGGGGTGATCGGCTTGCTGCTTGGGCTCTACACACTGATCAGCCGGCCCCATTGGAAACTGTCGAACACGATGCCTGGCCGGGCGCTGGCCAGCGTCTATGCTCTGATTATCGGCGATGATGGGCATCGGCGGCGGTTCGTTCGGCGTGCCGGCGATGATGCTCTATGGCGTGCCGAGCAGGAGGCAGTGGCCCCGCCCTCGGGCGTCGGGCTGCTGATCTCGGTGTCATCATTTGTCGGATTTCTGCTTGCCTGCTGGGGGCTTCCCGGTCTCCCACCCTACACGAACGGCTTCGTCAACCTGCCGGCTCTGGTCGTCATCGTCGCCATCTCGATGACCACGGTGTCGCTCGGGGTCCGGCTGGCGCATGACCTGCCGGCTGCCGTGCTTAAGCGGATTTTCGCTTTGTTCATCTCGCTGATGGCCCTCAATATGCTGATCATGGGGCTCGGCGCTCTCTCGATGTGAAAAAGGTATCGCCATGAGCAAGATACATCCTGCCGATCTCGATGCGATGGATGCACGCCGGCTGATCGGGCAGCGCCGACTTTCGCCGGTCGAACTGGCCGAGGCCTGTATCGAGCGCGTCACACAGCTCAATCCTGCGGTCAATGCCATAGTGGCGCAGGATTTCGACCGGGTCCTCACCGAGGCACGCCATGCCGAGCAGAGCGTGATGCGCCATGAGGCTCTCGGTCCGCTGCATGGCCTGCCTTTCGGGGTCAAGGACATGATCGACGTCCAGGGCCTGCCGACCACGTTCGGTTCGGAAATCTTTCGCGACAATATCGCTGTCAAGGACGATGCCATCGTTGCTGCCATGCGCCGGGCCGGCGGCATTCCTCTCGGCAAAACCAACAATCCGGACTGGAGCGCCGGCGGCAATACCCGCAACGCTGTCTACGGCGTCACGGCCAATCCCCACGATACGACGAAAAGTGCGGCCGGTTCGTCGGGCGGGTCGGCAGCCCTTCTTGCTGCCCGCATGGCACCTTTGGCCACGGGTTCGGATACCGGAGGCAGCCTGCGCAACCCCGCGGCTTTCTGCGGTGTCGTCGGCTTTCGCCCATCGCCTGGTGTCGTTCCTGGCGATACGCGCGCCATGGCGCTGATGCATCTGTCGACCAGTGGGCCGATGGCGCGCAGCGTCGCCGATGTGGCGCTGATGCTGTCAGTCATGGCGCGCCCCGATCGGCTCGACCCCTATACGGTGGTCATCGATGGGCAGACGCCGTGGCAGGCCGATCGCTTTGGCCACGGCCGGCGCCCGGATCTGACGGCCCTGCGGATCGCCGTGACCGCGGATTTCGGCTTTGCGCCGACGTCGAGGGTGATCCGCGAGGCTTTTGGCCGGGTGGTGGCGCGGCTGTCCGACCAACTCGGCAGGGTCGAGGAGACGCATCCCAATTGCAACGATGCCGATCGCATTTTTTCCATTCTTCGCGGCGTGATGTTTCTCGGTATGCACCACACGTTGCTGCAGAAACACCCGGACAAGATAGGCCCGAATGTCCGCGCCAATGTCGAGGAGGGGCTAAGCTACGGCCCGCTCGATATCGCCGATGCGTTGGTGAAACAGGGCCGCTTCTATCGCAACTGGCAGCGGTTTTTCGAAGATCATGACTATGTGCTTAGCCCCGCCGTGACCATCAGTCCACGCGACTGGCACGAGCTTTATCCGACCGAGATAGATGGTCAGCCGACGAAAAACTATTATCACTGGCTGGCCATGGCCTACGCCTCGACATTGGCCGGCCATCCCTCAATCACAATCCCTGTCGGCCGAGATGCGCTCGGCATGCCCTTCGGCTTGCAGATCGTCGGTCGCCGACATGATGACGCCGGCGTCCTGCAGGTGGCGGCCGCGCTCGAGGAGATCTTTGCGGGCGACCCTGTTTTTGGGATTCCCATTGTCGATGTGGAGACGCTGAAGGCGGCTCCAAAACTGGCCGACTGCGAGGGGTTCCTAGGCTTTTAAGAGTGTGTTGTACGCGGTTTATAGGTGGCTCGCGTGGCGCTCGGCAAGTTGGCGCTCGCGCTCCGCCGCCTCTCGGTCCTTGCGCTGTTGAACGAGCAACGGTCCGGCTGCAACGAAGGTGGCCAAAATGTCCGGCGGCATGCCCTCCATCGGCTGCTTTTCGGATTCAAGCCATTGACGCGGAAGGCCATCCGGTCACTGCCAGGTTTGATCTCGAAAACGAGCCAGCCCGTCGGCACCCATTCCCTTTTCCAGTCTTTGTCACCGGGCGATCTGAACCGCTTCTCGTTATCGGTCAGAGGTGATTTGCATGGAGCGGATGATGCGGGGACAGTCTGGCTTTTGGGATTTGGACGAGCGATATCAGCGGTTGAGCGCGGTGGGTGACCCGCTGGAGAAGCTCAACGCGATCATCCCCTGGCCTGTGTTCGAGAAGCCATTGGCGAAGGCGCTGAAGCGGTCCGACGGATCGAAGGGCGGGCGTCCTCCATTTCCTGCGGTGCTGATGTTCAAGATCCTGGTGCTGCAGGCGCTCTATAACCTCTCCGACGACCAGGCCGAGTTCGTGATCCAGGACCGGCTGTCGTTCATGCGGTTTCTGGGTCTGTCCCTGTCGGAGAAGGTGCCGGATGCCAAGACGATCTGGCTGTTCCGCGAAAGCCTTGTTCGGGCCGGCGCCATCGACAATCTCTTCGCCCGTTTCGACAAACATCTCTCGCGATCCGGCTATCTGGCCAAGGGTGGGCAAATCGTTGACGCGACGATCATTCAGGCTCCCAAGCAGCACAATAACCACGACGGGGAGGCGGCGATCAAGGCTGGCGAAATCCCGCCGGAGTGGAAAGACAAGCCCGCCAAGCTCGCGCAGAAGGACCGCGACGCGCGCTGGACGGTGAAGTATTCCAAGGCCAAGCAGTCCACGGAAACGCCGACATCAGCCGCGACGAAACAGCATGACATTGCCATTCCGATGTTCGGCTACAAAAACCATGCCGGCATCGACCGGGCACACGGCTTCATCCGCGGATGGACGGTGACGAGTGCGAGCGGCCATGACGGCGCCCAACTCAGGAATGTTGTCGCCAAGGACAACACGGCATCGACGGTCTGGGCCGACAGTGCCTATCGCTCGAAGACCAATGAGGAATGGCTGCAGGACAATGGCCTGAAGTCGGACATCCATCAAAGGAAGCCGAAGGGCAAACCCATGCCGGAAGCGATGTCGCGGGCCAATGGCTGCCGCTCGAAAGAGCGCTCCGCCGTCGAGCATGTCTTCGCAAGGCAGACGGACAAGATGAAGCTCTTCATCCGCGCCATTGGCATCAGCAGAGCGAAGGTGAAGATCGACCCAGCATCACCTAAACGACAGAAAGATGATCCGCAAGCAGATCATTTTCTCCATGGTGATCCTCTTACGTATCATTTTCCTTGACTGGCTTGGATCAAGAAAGATATTTAGACGTGTCATCTTGAAGGTAATGATATGTTTGAGGATCAAAATGAGGCCTGAGTCAGAGTCTCTGCAGGAAATCGGTCGGCTGTTGAAAACGGCGCGCAAATGCTTGGGGCTCACTCAAGAGCAGGTTGCCGACATGGCGGGCATATCGCGTCCTCGGTATCGAGAGATCGAAACCGGAAGTGCTGCGGCCCGCGCGACGACCCTGATCAACATTGCTCGCGCGCTTGGTCTCGAACTGATGCTTATCCCGCAGGCGATGGTTCCGGCTGTCGATGCCCTATTGCAGCCGCATGATGACGAGGATGACTTGCCCGCCTTTGCCACCAGCCCCGATGGTGATGCTGATGCCTGAGACGTATCCTGATCCGAAATCTATCTCATCACTTGACGTGCTGCTGAACGATCTGAAAGTGGGCACGATCGTCAGGACGCCGGGCGACTTCAATGCGTTCAGCTTTGAGGATAGCTATCGCGCGACGGGCGGCTTTCCTGTGCTCAGCCTGTCTTTCCGAGCGGCAACCGGAGGTCTGCGCAAAGATCCGAAGCCTGTGGCCAAGGCTCTACCGGCCTTTTTTGCCAATCTTCTTCCCGAGGACAAGCTGCGTGAGGCGATGGAGAAGCACCACGCAGGCAGTGTTCGCGCTGGAAACGACTTCGATCTGCTGATCGCGCTCGGGTCGGATCTGCCGGGTGCAGTCCGCGTCGTACCGGGCGAAGGGTCGATTGCTCGTATCGACGATTTGTCACTTCCCACACCGAAAGCCCGATTTTCGCTCGCGGGTGTGCAGATGAAGCTATCTGTCATCAAGAACACGGGCAAGGGTGGCGGCCTGACCATACCACTGGGGGATGAGCAGGGGTCTTACATCGCCAAGTTTCCGTCGACATCGTTTCCGGGCGTCTCGGAAAACGAATATGCCAATCTCGCTTTGGCCGAGGCGATCGGCATGGGCGTGCCGGAACGTGAGCTCGTCGAGCAATCGGAATTCGAGGGTATTCCGGAGGAATTCAAGACGCTGTCGGACGGGAAAGTCCTGCTCGTCAAACGCTTCGATCGCGGCGCTGGCGGCGAGCGGATCCATATCGAGGATTTCGCTCAGGTATTTGGCATCTATCCTTCGCGCAAATATGAAGGTGCGGCCTATCACGATATCGCCGCTGCCATCGGGATTGCCGTTTCTACTGCGGCTGCGCTTGAATTCGTCCGCCGGCTGGCTTTGGCCGCCATCACCGGCAATGGCGACATGCATCTCAAAAACTGGTCGCTGATCTATCGCGGCGCGGATGACAAGCCGGCACTCGCCCCCGTTTATGACGTGCTCTCGACTGTGCCCTATATCCCGGCGGATGCCATGGCGTTGTCGCTTGCAGGTGAGCGCTCGTTCAGGACGATGAACGCGCAGCGATGGAAGGTCTTCGCCAATCGTGCACGCCTGCCGGAAGCTGCCGTGCTTAAAGCGGTGACCGAGACAGTTGAACGCGTAAACCAGCTTTGGTGGTCGCTGCCAGAGCGTGAGGTCGTTGCGGCAAAGGTGCTTGAGCGGATCGACGCGCACGTGAAGCTGATGACACCGATCCTCGGTACCTGTGCCGGCTGACGTGATCATCGTGCCAAACGTTCAAACCGTCAGTGAAACACCGCCAATCCCATCAACCCGAACGACAATTCTCCTGGCGCGTCTTCACCTGGCACGCGCTTAAGCGTGGACGCAGCAACGTCCTGTCGATTCGACGAAGGCTTCCGGCCATTGCTGGCACATTTGGACTGTATCCACTTCCGTCAGGGTCTGTCTTTCCCTCAATGGAGGAAGCATGTGTACTTTCTGATCGACATGCGGGAATGACCTGTCGACGTCATCGACAGGTCGCCGCCCACTCCTACACGGTCTGAAACGAGACGCGATGCCGCGCTCGGCAAGCAGGTTCTCAACGTCGCGCAGGTTCAGCCGAAGCCGACAAGAGAGCCTACGGCCTAGGCGATAATTTCGGCTGGAAAACGATGGCGTCGGTAACGAGCGGGGCTTTTCGGTTGCCATCGAATATCACTTCGCACAGCAAAATCCGTGAAGGCGACGCCGCCCTGGCGCAGCACTGTCTAGGGCAGGCCTGGGCGCTGAATTCAACGTCCTCGCAAGCTTGCAGTTCTCGATTGACAGGAAGCCTGAGATTCGTTCCATTTGTTGTGGGAGAGTGGAGAAGGCAAAAGGGAGGAGATAGGCATGAAAACGCTGCTATCTGCAACGGCTTCAGCGCTTTTATTGATGGTGCAATTCGCATACGGGGCATCTGACCAATCAACCGATGCGACGTGCAAAGCCGCAAGAGCCCTCGAGTTGCCGGGGTTTGACATGAAGGTTGCCGGCACTGAATACGTCAGCGGCAAGGGACCGTCCTATTGTTTGGTGAACGGCTCCTTTGAGCATCGAACGGGAGCCGACGGAAAACCGTACGCTATCGGTTTTTCGATCGCCTTGCCGGATGATTGGTCAGGGCGGTTCCTCGTTCAAGGAGGAGGGGGACTAAACGGTGTGGTGAAGCCGCCCATCGGGGATGTCGCTGCCGGGGCGAATACCGCACTTGCTCGGGGCTTTGCCGTTATTTCGCATGACAGCGGCCATCGAGGAGAGGTGTGGGACGGCTCGTTCAAGGCTGACCAGCTTGCGACGCTGAACTTTGCCGGATGGTCGGTCGAAAAGGTTGCCGCTCTGGGAAAGGCGATTGTTTCAAATTACTACGGCACAAGCGCGCACCATTCTTATTTTGCTGGCTGCTCAACCGGCGGAAGAGAGGCGATGACCTCCGCGCAGCGCTTCCCCTTGCTGTTTGACGGTATCATTGCCGGGGCCCCTGCCATACGCACCGGACGCTCGAATATGTCCTTGGCCCAAAAGAATGTGGCGATGAACCGGATTTCGCCGGTAGGAACGGACGGGGTGCCTGATCGTTCCGCCGCCTTCAGCGATGCTGATCGGAAACTCGTTCTGAGCGGAATTTTGAATGCCTGCGATAAGCTGGATGGGATCGAAGACGGCATGATCGCAAATGCCTCTGCCTGCAAATTCGATCCTTCGAGCCTGATATGCGCAAGCGGTACATCAAAGGATTGCCTGAGACCCGAACAGGCGAAGGTCGTTGCCGAGATCTTTTCTCCCACCCTCGACGCGTCAGGGCGAACGGCCTATCCCGCATTTCCCTACGATAGCGGGATTATGAGCACGACTGACGCCATTCCCGGCCTCATGCGCTTCGACGACAAGCGCAACCGCCAATTCGCCAATCATGCCATCACATTTGATGTCGACGACGCTATTGAGAAGGTGGATGTCGACGATCCGCAGCAACGGCTGATCAATGTAGACCAATGGACCGATCTCAGTTCCTTTGCTTCAAAGGGGAGCAAAATCATCTTCTTCCATGGGATGAGCGATCCATGGTTTTCCGCGAATGACACCATCGACTTCTTCAGTCGAATGAAAAAGGCAACGAAGACCAACATACCTGCCGATGATTGGGCAAGGCTCTATCTGGTTCCAGGCATGTCGCATTGCCGGGGAGGTCCAGGCGGGCTCGAAAAGTTCGACATGCTGACGAAACTCGTGGATTGGGTGGAAAATGGAAAGACTCCACAAAGCGTGGACGCAGGAGGAGCCGCACCTGCCGATCGAACAAGGCCGCTTTGCCCATATCCTTCATATGCGCATTACAAAGGCGAGGGCGACGCGAACAATGCAGCGAGCTTCGAATGCCGCCGATGAGCTGAGGCGCCGCATATGAGTTTGCCACCTTCCGACGAATGCCGTTTATCGCCCCGCGCACGATAACTGCAGCTTCCTGCACCCCAGCATAGGGGGCCTCTCGCCATGCCGCCTGAATGGATATTTACAGTTGCCAAATTGAGTGAAAAGGAGTTGGCGGAGCCCAGCTCTGTATCGATGATCGTTTTCGCTTCGATGACAGGGCGCTTAAACTCTGCCTGGTCACGCGTCTCAGGGTGCCGACCGAGTGACCGAGACTCGACGAATTTTGAAAGCAACCCTCAATCTGTTCCACTACATGGAGGAGGTCATCTTCGCCAGCGGTGGTCACTGTCGCCTTTCCAAGTCATATTTGCCCCTGCGCCCCAGAAAATTGTTAATCGCCTTACCTCTCATAATCCTGCAGCTTTCCGGAGGACGTCGTTCAGGCGCCCTTGCCACCCCTTGCCAGTCCCTTTGTAGTAGTCGATTACATCGGGATCGAGCCGGATAGAAATCTGTCGGCGCGGCGTCTCGACAGGCGGTCGGCCGCGCTGGCGCTGGATCGCCTGGGCGAACGTCATCGGACGCTTTGCGGCCTTGTCGCTCAGGTCTTCATCATCGAGATCGGTGGTGATCTGGCGCTGAATTTCCGCCTCTTCCTCATCGCTGATCGTCTTCAGGTGCTTGGGCAATTTGCTCATATCGCACTCCTTTCCTTGCGGGATGCCCGACGCATGGAGATGACGGAAATCGCCTCCGTGCCGAGCAGCTTGAAAATCACCGTGATCACGTCATCTCCGAATAGACCTACCGCCTTCAGCCGGCCTTGCTTCGTCTCGAAGATCGTCGCCGCCTCGAAAAATTCGACGGTCAAGTCCGCCATATCAAGTTTGCGATCTTTCAGGGTCGTTTCGCGCTTCGGGGGATCGAAGGTGATTTTCATCGAAATATATGTATCACGTTAAATATGGGGAACAAGAATAAATGTACGACAAAAAAATCAACCTGCGCTTCTTGAGCCTTCCTGTCTCTCTCTGAGGCGCCGGCGCGCATTTGCTAGACGATCCATGTTGGTGGCCATTCTGTTTCGTGCTGCTTCCAAGCTCTCAAACCAAGGCCATAGGCGATCGCCATTTGGTAGCTTTTCTCTCAAATCGAGAAGCTTAGGAAGCGCATGGTCAATTCGTTCGACCGTGAGCTCTTCGCACTTCTGGTTTCGCCGCCGGATGTATGCCTGCAGCACTTCATCATCAGCAGGCATCGGCAATGCTTCGCAAAATCAGTCTGTTGTAGAGATTCCGAACGTGAAACATGGCGGCAGGATCTGCGGATGTATAGCCAGTGGACGCCTAGTTTATCTTCCAGCTATTTTCTGCTCCATAAATCCCAGGAGGCCGCCAAGGGCTAGGGATTTGTGCGATCGCATCGGCACCCATCAATAAGTCGTCTTGTAGACCTTCGGTTCCGTCAAGGTTATCGAGCATTATAGGGAGGCGCGTTCGGTATAGGGATGGCAGAGGCCATATGGCTGTCATGATTGGCCGGGGGCCGAGTGATGTGGGTTAGCTCTTAGATGGTTGTTGTTGTCTGCCCTCTGGTGCCTCCGGATAGTTGAGCCTGAGACTGAGGGTTGGAGCAAAGCTCTGAGGGGGCGCGGGGGGCGCGGCAGATGACGGCAAGGCGCACTGCCTGTTCGCAGTGAGCGGCGTCGCTAGACATGAACTTTCTTTTCTTGAGAGTTCAGCAGCTCCCCGCCGGAACCGGTGAAGAAAATGTGTTATTACCATTCTTGCGAATATGGTAATGGAAATCCTGATCCGACTATGTTATGACCATTTTCAAAGAATAGGTCATAACGCCGATGAAGGTCATCGATCACAGCTATCGCGTCCTCTATTCCGAACTCGCCCAACGCGCGCTCGATGCCGAATTCACGTCCGAATACTCTCTCCAAGGCAGGTTCGTCAGCATGCAAAGCCGGGGGAGGCGTTACTGGTATTTCGACCTTTCCCAGCCGGATGGCGCAAAGCAGAGACGTTATGTTGGCCCTGTTGATGATCCTGAAATCACCGCGCGCGTCGCGCACTTCAAGGATCTGAAAGCGGACTATCGCGCCAGACGCAAACTGGTCTCGACCCTTACGCGCGAAGCCTATCTGCCGCGACCCGATCCTCTGGTCGGCGACATCGTTCAGGCGCTCGCCGAGGCGGGCTTCTTCCGCTTGCGTGGCGTTCTCGTCGGAACGGTCGCCTTTCAGTGCTACTCGGCGCTTCTGGGCGTTCGCCTGTCCGACGTCATTATGCAGACGAGTGATGCGGATTTCGCTCAATTCCACTCGATCTCTGTCGCCGTCGAGGATGCCATCCCCCCCGTGCTGCAGGTGCTGCGCGAGGTCGACCCCACATTCCGTGAAATTCCCCATCAGGTGGATGGCCGTGTTTCGACTCAGTTTGCGACCCGGTCGGGCTACAAGGTTGAATTCTTGACTCCGAACACTGGCTCTGCTGATTACGATGGGCGTCCGGCCCCCATGCCCGCCCTGGGTGGGGCAGCGGCGCAGCCCTTGCGATTTCTCGACTTCCTTATCTATGAGCCGGTGCGGGCGGTGCTTCTGCACGGTGCCGGGGTGCCGGTTCTCGTGCCTGCGCCGGAGCGATATGCCATGCACAAACTCATCGTGAGCACGCGCCGTCGTCTTGATAATCGCGATAGCGCGGCCAAGAGCGATAAGGATGTCAGGCAGGCAGCCATGCTGATGGGGGCGATGATCGAGCAACGACGGACGGCGGATCTGGCGGACGCCTATATGGAGGCTTGGGAGCGAGGGCCTGCTTGGCGCGAGGCCATTCGTCTTGGCCTGGAGGCTTTCGACGCCGCTAGCTCCGTCACCGTGAGAACGACGCTCGGCCAGGTGGTAAAGAAGGCTGGTGTCGACCCGGCGGCCTATGAATTGTCCGTCTAGGCGCTGGTGCCGCTCTGGAGTTGCCGGTCTTAGCCCGCAACTGCTGTCGCCTGTGACATTTTGCTGACCTCCTGATTTTTTGGAGGAGGCGGGATCTTCTAGGATGGGTTGGGCCAGAGCTTACTTCAAAATGGATTATTTCAACGGGGCAAGGTCATGAGGGGCGAATTCAAAAAGCTCTGCGTCGTGCCGGCGCGACAAGCACCTCGATCTCGATCTTCGCCGTTGCCGTATCTCGCGGCTGCCGCGTCGCTGGGTCTCCGATCGTGTCTACGCGAGCGGTGCGGCCATCGAATGTTATCCAATCGGTACGCCATCCTCGCCGGTCGGGGGGAGGATTTGCAGCCCGGATTGCCGCCAACGATAATCAGACCAGAAGCGAAGACAGCGCAGAGGATGACGATGGATGAGGAGAGTCATCGTACAAATATTGACATCTTATGGGATGTCTATAGACTGTCTGCCATGAGGCTGGCTCTGGACACCAATGTAATCGTGGCGGCGTTCCGCAGCCGCAATGGCGCAAGCAATTTGCTTCTGCGTTTTGCCGATCGGGGCATGGTGACGCCGCTTTGTTCGCCGGCGCTGTTCCTGGAATACGAGGCGGTGTTGAGCCGACCGGAAACCCGGCAGGCGATTGGCCAGAGTCTTGAGGACTTTGCCTTGGTGATGAGTGCGCTTGCCGCCATTGCCGAGGGGGTCGATATTTCGTTTCGGACGCGGCCGATGCTCTCCGATGTCGCCGATGAAATGGTGCTGGAAGCAGCCTTGAACGGACAGGCCGAGGCCATCGTGACGCATAACGTCAAGGATTTCCGCCCGGCGCTCGGGCTGGGCATGACCGTAGTTACACCGGGAGAGATCGTCAGGAGACTGAACACATGACGCAGGCCCAACGTTACAAATACCCGCTGCAACTGCCGCAGTCGCTCAAGGAGACGGCGGCACGTCTGGCACAAGAAGACGGCGTATCGCTCAATCAGTGGATCATCTCTGCGGTCGCGCAGAAGATCGGGGCCGTGGAGACGGCCAGTGAATTCCTGAAAGCGCGTGCAGGCACGACGAAGCGCGGTGCGCTGACGGGCTTGCTGGACAAAGCGCCGGATGTTCCGCCGCTGAAGGAAGACACTATTTGATGCCATGCATCGGGCCGGAATGCATCTGCGGTGAAAGCCTTTTTTGGCTGAAGGATTGGGCCGGAACGAACCCGCCCCCTCAAGGCCAAGCCGCTGCGCGGTGGCGCGTGCCGCATGAGAAATCTCCGCCGGGAAATTTGCCGCCGGAGCCGCACTGCGCGACTTGATGAGTGCATCGCCCGTTCTCCGCTCGGAGAACGTTTATCGAGCGGATGCATTTTCTTTTTAGCGCCCACGAATTTCCATTGCCGTGAAAAGCGCGTCGATGAATGTTCTCACTGTCTTGGGAGTTGGTGCCCGAGATGAAAGAGTTGCACTCCTTATGATTGCGTAACGCGGCCATTGTAGTCGCAAAAAGGGGGGGTGTATCTGGAAACTCGTCGCTGTCGGCAAGTAATTGCGTTATTCCGCATCAAGATGTCAAAAGTAGCGGAATTCCGCTTGTGAAGCTGAAAATTAAGGTATAGCGATATTCCGCATGTTGACTGGGAAATGATCGGAATGCCGCATGCCAGAGACAACCTTCAATATCTTGGGTACTCAGCTTCGGGCCGCCCGGATGCGACGTGGTTTGAGCCAGCCGGAAATCGCTGCCCGGCTTGGCCGTAACAGGGCGCGCATCTCCGAACTCGAACGCGATCTGGCCAGCAATCGGTGGGGTCGCGACCGCTTGACCCTTTTCGCCGAGATTTGTGATGCTCTCGATTTGATACCCGTCTTGGTTCCACGCTCCCGGGTTGCCGAAGTTCGGCGATTGATCGAGGAAACCAGTTCGGAGAAGCGGCAATCGAAGCAGATGCCCTCAGCCTTCGACGAGTTGTTCGTCGATCTCGGCGAAGAGGATGAGGAGGATAACTGATGGCGAAGGCCCCCGCTATCCTCGGTGTCTATCTTCTCGATCGCGCGTTCGGCACGGTGAGGGTAGGGACGTTGACACGTGATACCGACGGCGGCGTCGCGTTTGTCGTCGCGGAAACCTATCTTAGAGAGTCTGAGCGTCCAATTCTAAGCCTCGGCTGGTATGACCCTGAAAACGATGAGGGTACGCGCGACCGGCTTTCGAACAGAGGGGACAAAATAGGTCTGCACGGGGTATTGCCCCCTTGGTTTTCCGGCTTGTTGCCGGAAGGGGCTCTTCGAGAGCTGGTCTTGGCCGAAATGGGGCCTGGCGATCACGACGAGTTCGACGTGCTGACCAGGCTCGGCGCGGATCTTCCGGGTGCCGTTCTGATCGTGCCGGAAACCGGGGTGCCATCATCCGCAGGTCCGCTTACTCTGGAGAATGTCCAGGGGTTCCAGGCACCGCTGCCGGAAGGGGCCGTCAAATTCTCGCTTGCCGGCATTCAGCTGAAATTCACGGTCAATCCGGATGGCGAACGTTTGACCATGCCTGGACGCGGCGATACCGGCCGTTGCATAGTAAAAGTGGCAAGCGAGCGCTTCCCCGGCCTTCCCGAGGCGGAATATGGCGCGATGCGTCTGGCCGAGATGATCGGAGTCCGGACCGCCAAGTGCCGACTCGTCGCGCGTGACGCGATAGAAGGTGTGCCTGCCGAGTTTCTGGTGCACGGTGAAAACGTCCTTGTCGTCGATCGGTTTGATCGCACAGCCGATGGGCAGCGCGTTCATATCGAGGATGCAGGGCAGATCATCGGGGCGGTTGGCGATCGCAAATATACCATGGCTACCACCGAGACGATCATCAATATGGTCCGGCACTTCAGCACCGATCATCGCGCTGATCTATCGGAGGCTATTCGCCGCGTGGTCGCGGATGTCCTGCTGGGAAATGGCGACAATCACCTCAAGAACTGGTCTTTTTGCTTCCCGCAGCCGGGCGAAATCCATCTCTCGCCGGCTTACGACATCGTGCCCACAGTGCTTTACATGCCAAGCGACACGATGGCCCTGAGGTTCGTCAAAACACACAGTTTCGAAAGCGTAAATCTACATCGCTTTGAGCGGGTGGCGAGTTTTCTCCAGGTCGATCCGAAATGGATCGTTCGTGAAGTGACGTTGGCCGTGGAACGCGCGTTGGAGCTATGGCCGTCAGCGGCTCCCGAATTGCTTGGTGAGGAGCGGGCAAAACGGATCATCGACAGGCTTAAGACGCTAACGCTGGTCAACGAGGTGATGGGCTGAGCTTTCGGAGTGAATTCAGGCTGGACAGGGGCCAAGGGAAATCGTCATCCATTCAGGCGACGCATCATGATGACCTCTTCAATTTCCTTACCGTCATCCAGGAAACCGTTGGGAACCCGGCCAATTTCAACACTGAAGCCATACGAACGCGTCAAGGCTGAGCGATTTCGACCAAGCGACCGGCTTTTGGAATTCCTGAATGCCCTCTGAGCATGAGGACTATGCCGAGTGCCAACCAACGGCGACCCGCCGAACTGGCTGGGAATGCGCGGTTTGCCGTAAATATTAGAAGAGACACTCGGCATAGTTCGCCGGTCGGCATAAACGTGCAAGCTCAATCCGGTTGATCCCTTCGCCTATCTGACGGCCACCCTGACCGTCATTGTCAACGGCCATAAACAGAGCCGGATCGATGAGCTTCTGCCGTGGAAGTATGAGGCAACGTAATCTGCGCCAACCGGAACGCTGTCCCCCGACCCAACGTGGGCACCGGGCCGGGAGCCTTCTCAGCTATCGAGGAGAGCCGTGCCGTAGGAATTGTCTACAGCGCATAACCAGGTGCCAGACGAGTCCCGACGAAACACATAGGTGGCACGCCGTACCGTCGACGTCGCAATGCCGCTTTCGTCGACGGCATCCAACCAGGTTTCCATGATGACCAGCGCTGTGTCTCCGCTCTCGATCACCTCCATCCTCCCTTGGCGGACTTTCAATTTACCTTGGAAATGAGCAGAGATTGCTTCGAACGCTTTCCTGATCTGGTCTTTGCCTTCGGCGTACATGCCTGCCTTGACCACCAAGGTGGCATCATCGGTGTAAAATCGCATCAAGCCGTCGAAGTCTTTGGCCGATATGGAGCGGTCTGCAGATTCGATAAGGGCTTTCAAGGGATGGTCGGACATTCTGGACTCCAAAATGGCCGCGAGCGGAAAAACAAAACCCGCCTCGCGGCGGGTTGCTTTGTCTTGAAATATGACGCGCTTAACCCACCACTCGATGAATGGTGATAATAATCAAAGTGAAAGCGCGAACAAATTCCATGGTGCGTCTTTATCACCAGCGTTAGCGACTGGCAAATGATCACGTCCAATTTTGAGCAAGCTAGTCAAGGTGCCAGCGGCACACCGTTTACGGATTTTCCACCCTATTCAACTGTGCAGGGTTACTTCTACGAATGGCGGGCGACTGGCTTGTGGCTGCGGATCAACCATCACCTCGTTATAGACACGCGAGAGCTGGAAGGGAAGGAAGCGTCACCGACGGCAGGTGTGATCGACAGTCAGAGCGTCAAAACGACCGAAAGCGGCGGGATTGTAGGGTTTGACGCGGGCAAGAAAATTAAGGGCCGCAAGCGCCATATTGTCGTCGATACGCTTGGCTTGATGGTGGGGCTGGTCGTTCACAGCGCGGACATTCAGGACCGCGATGGTGCAGCGGCGGCTCTCAAAACCGTTCTCAGACGCTGGCCGTGGCTCAGGCACATCTTTGTTGATGGCGGCTATGCCGGTCCGAAACTGCGAGCCGCATTGCGCAATGTCGCGAAGTTCACGCTGCAGATCGTCAAGCGAACAGACAGGGCAAAGGGCTTCGAAGTGCTGCCGCGTCGCTGGGTCGTCGAGCGCACATTCGCCTGGCTTGGTAGATGCAGGCGAATGGCCAAGGATTGGGAGAAATCAATCGCTTCCGCCGAAGCCTGGATGCTCATCGCCCACATCCGCATTCTCACCCGAAGGCTCGCAAGGTACCATGTCTATTGAGATCTTTTCGAGTCAGGCTCTTAGCCCGCAACTGCTGTCGCCTGTGACATTTTGCTGACCTCCTGATTTTTTGGAGGAGGCGGGATCTTCTAGGATGGGTTGGGCCAGAGCTTACTTCAAAATGGATTATTTCAACGGGGCAAGGTCAACCCATACTCAACTGCACAAATGAGCGAGCATACTATCCTCCTGAAATCAGGACCTTTATTGTCTTCGTTGCATTTGAAAATGGAATCAGCTCGGCCAAGCGACACAACACCGAGCAACTCACGCAGATCGAACGTCAGATGATCGCGATCGAAAAAGAAATCATGCTCGTTAAGGACGATCCTGACCTTGCAGGCCGATTCGACATCCTTGTCTCGATCCTAGGCCTGTCTGCAGTCACCGCCTTCTCGCTCCTGATCGACATGCCGGAACTCGGTACACTCCATCAAAGACAGGCAGCCTCGCTCGCAGGCCTGGCACCTGTGGCACGGCAGTCCGGGGAATGGACGGGCCGCGCCTTCATCCGCGACGGCCGGGCCAATGTCCGGCAAGCCCTATGCAGCCGGCACTCGTAGCCATGCGCTTCAATCCCGATCTCAAGGCAAAATACCATCAGTTGAAGGCCGCCGGAAAAGCACCAAAGGTTGCCATGACGCAATCATGCGAAAACTCATCGTTCCGGCAAACGCGCTGCTCAGACACGGCAGAAAATGGGTGCCATCCTTGCCTTGACAAGATTCCCGCTACGGCATTTTCATCAGACGCTCCTCGCAACTGGCCCGTACGAGCGTCTGCAGAACCTTTATGTGCTCGATCAGCCATGCAAGCTTCGCCGATGATAAGTGCCGTTCCAAGCGCCTCCGAAGGGCGCCTGGGAACCGCCGGCTCGTGACGACGCAGAATCCGTTACGCTGCAGGGAGGTCATCGGTGCACAGCGCATCTCAAACGGAGTTCGTTGTCCAATTGGGCCCGTTAACAGGAGCTGCTGTTGGCGTTGAAAAAAGACGTCGGTAACGCCACGCCACGATCTTGCGTCTCCTCAAATAGCCACCCGGCGCTGGTCGTTGTCCGTGTCGAGCGAAGTGAAGGTCACGATGAACCCGGTTCGAACCGCATGGATGTCAATCTGGACGCGAATATCGGCCTGGGCGACCATTGGGAACGTCCATTCCGGACGGTGGAAAGAGACAGGGACGATCAAACTCCGGTTCGGGTCGACTTTCGAAAGACAGACAGCCTGGAGGCTCGCGATCCGTCCCCATTGCTGAGGCGAGGGCGATCACCCTCGTCCCTGCACCTCGTCTGTCATTGAAGAATGGAAATCATCGAGACATGCTCATTGGGTCACCTGGACTGCGGCACTTCTGCGTGACACCGCTTGAGGATAAGCGAAAGAATGCCGCCGGCGCGCAAGATCTCAATTTCGGCATTTGTTTCAATCGCCGCGGACGTGTTGAACGTCATCGATGGCTCGTTGGCTCTTTTGACCGTGACCGGTATCTCGCAGCGCGGGGAGACCATGTCGATATCGGCGTGGATTGCCAGGAGATCGTTCGCACGAAGTTCGAGCGTCTGCGGCTTCACATTGGGTGGAAAACGCAGCGGCAGGATGCCCATGCCGATCAGGTTCGAGCGGTGTATGCGCTCGAAGCTTGATGCAAGGACGGCCCGCACGCCAAGAAGTGCCACGCCCTTGGCCGCCCAGTCGCGGGACGAGCCCATCCCGTATCGCTCTCCCGCCACAAGCACGACGGACTTTCCCTCAGCTTTGTAGCGCTGCGCCGCATCCCATAGCGGGAGGACCTTCTCCGACCCGGCATAAACAGTGGAGCCTGGCGCAATGCCTGTTGCCAGAAGGTTACCCACTGTCTTGTTGGTGAAGATGCCGCGAACCATGACTTCCCAGTTTCCGCGGCGAGATGAAAAGACGTTGAGGTTCTTCGGGTCTTCGCCGCGTTCGATGAGATGCCGCCCTGCCTCGCCGTTTGCCGGGATGGCACCGGCAGGCGAGATATGATCGGTGGTGATGTCGTCGCCGAGAACGAGGATCGGATGCGCTTCATAGGTGCCGAGCCGTGTTCCTTCGCCGAAGCTTGCGAATGGAGGGCGCCGGATATACGTGGAGCCTTCATCCCAGGCAAACAGTGTTGTTCCAGGTGCGGGAAGCTCTTTCCAAGCCCTGCTCGCCTCGGCGGCATCATAGGCACATGAAAAATCGTTGACGTCAGACGCGGCCAAAAGAGTTGCGTCGATTTCGCAAGCATCTGGCCAGAGCATCGACAGCGTGACCGCCGTTCCATCGGCGGAAGTGCCGATCGGATCCCGCAGAATGTCGAGCGCGACGGTTCCGGCGAGCGCGAAGGCGACGACCATAGGCGGCGAGGCGAGGAAGGCGGCCTCCAACTGCGGATGCACCCGGCCTGGAAAGTTCCGGTTCCCGGACAGGACTGCCACCGGCAGTATGCCGCGTTCGGTCATGGCCTCGGCAATAGGCTCGGTCAGAGATCCGGAGTTGCCGATACAGGATGTGCAGCCATATCCAACGATGCCGAAGCCAAGGGCTTCTAAGTCTTCCAACAGGCCGGCGCGGGCGAGATACCGCTCGGCGGTCGGGGATCCGGGCGCAAGGGACGTCTTCACCCAAGGCGTTGGCCGGAGCCCCCAGGCGCGTGCCTTGCGGGCGAGGAGACCTGCCGCCACGAGAAGCCGCGGATCGGAGGTGTTCGTGCAGCTGGTGATCGCAGCGATTGCAACGGCGCCGTCATTGGGTGCGCCCTGTTTGGTTGATTTGTCGCAACGCTTCTTCATTCCGCGAATGGCCAAACGCGTCTCGCTGACCGCGATCCTGTCCTGGGGGCGGCGTGGGCCTGCAAGGCTCGGCTCGACACTGCCGAGGTCCAGAGCGAGCGTCGAGGTGTAGCAAGGATCGGTGGAGGGATCGAACCAAAGACCAGCCCGTTTCGCATAACGTTCGACAAACCGTGCGTGACCCTCACTGCGGCCAGTTCTCAGCAGGTAGTCGATCGATTGGCGATCGATCGGAAAAAAGCCGCTGTTGGCCCCGAATTCAGGCGCCATGTTGGCGACGACGGCTCGATCGCCGGCTGTCAGATTGGAGACGCCGGGGCCATGGAACTCCACGAACTTGTCCTGAAGGTCGATCTGGCGCAAGAGATGCGTGACGAGGAGCGCCAGATCGGTGGCAAGAACACCTTTCTTCAACGCACCCGTCAGGCGGACGCCGACAACATCAGGCACCCGCAATGTGACCGGCATCCCAAAGAAGACGCTTTCGGCCTCGAGCCCACCCACACCCCAGGCTAACACTCCGATCCCGTTGATCATCGGCGTATGGCTGTCGGTGCCGATCAGCGTGTCGGGAATGGCCCAGAGCCGACCGCCCTGCCGGTGCGATGTCGCGATCGTGGCAAGGCGTTCGAGATTGAGCGTATGCATGATCCCGGTCCCAGGGGGATGGACCCGGAAACCGGTGAGCGTATTCGTTCCCCATTTCATGAAGCTGTAGCGCTCGGCATTGCGCTCGTATTCGCGCTTCATGTTGTGTTTGAGGGCAAAAGGTTCGCCAAAAGCGTCCACCGCGACCGAATGATCGGTAGACACGTCGACCGGCACGACCGGATTGAGCCGCGCCGGATCGCCGCCTGCCTCCGCCAGGCAGGAGCGCATGCCGGCAATGTCGACCAGGGCCGGGCCGCAAGTCGTGTCGTGCATCAGGACGCGGTTTGGCAGAAATGGGATCTCGGCATCGCTGGAGCCCGTCTTTAGCCAACCCATCATGGCCGCCTTGGCCCTCGCAGCGTCGCCTCCGGCCGTCCTCAGCACGTTCTCCAGCAAGATCCTATGGATATAGGGCATGCGCACAAGCGCCTCGCCGACGACCGCCGGCACGTCGATGAAGTCAAAACTTACGCCGTCAATTTCGATGTTCGCGTGCATGCCTTCGGTTCAGCCTCTCGCCGTTTCCGCGCTACAGCGTCTTCAACCCGGCGGCAATCGTCGAGAACACGGTGGCGATTTCCGCTTCTGAAATAACCAAAGGGGGAGACAGCACGATCGTGTTCGCAACGGGGCGTACCAGGACGCCGCGCTCAAAGCAGAAGTCATATACCTTCTTGGCCATCGCCTTGCCGCTTGCGACCTCCTCACCGAGCTCGATGCCTGCAAGCAGGCCAATATTGCGGATGTCGACCACTGCGGGCACGGCTTTAAGCGCATGCGCGTGCTCCTCCCAGACCGGTTCAATCAACGTTGCGTGCTCGAACAGGCCTTCATTGACGTAGACATCGAGCGCTGCAAGCGCCGCCGCCGAAGCCAGCGGATGACCGGAATAGGTATAACCGTGGGAAAATTCCACGGTCCCTTGCGGCGCGGTTTCCATGAGCTTTTGGCAGATCTCGTTTGAACTGATGACCCCGCCCATGGGAACCGCTCCGTTCGTCATGCCCTTGGCGATGGCGATAAGGTCGGGTGTGATGGCGAAACGATCAGCCGCGAATGGCCGCCCCAGCCGGCCGAAACCAGTGACGACCTCATCGAAAATCAGCAAAATACCGTAACGCGTGCAGATTTCCCTCAGCCGTTCGAGATAGCCGAGCGGCGGGACCAGAACCCCGGTCGAGCCGGCGACCGGTTCGACAATGACCGCCGCGACCGTCGACGGATCGTAGGTCTGCAACATCTGTTCGAGCGTGTCGGCGATCTCCGCGCCGTGGCTCGGCTGACCGCGGCTGAAGGCATTGCGGGCAAGGTCGTGTGTATGTGGCATGTGGGCGGCTCCCGGCAGGAGCATGCCGAACTGTTTCTTGTGCGCTCCCATGCCGGCCGCGGAAAGGCCCCCGAAACCGACGCCGTGATAGCCACGCTGACGGCCGATGATTCGCTGCCTTTGTCCCTCGCCGCGCGCATGGTGGTAGGCAAGTGCAAGCTTGAGCGCGGTATCGGTCGCCTCCGACCCGGAATTGGTGAAGAAGACGTGGTCGAGCCCCTCGGGCGCCACGGATGTCAGCCGACTGGCATATTCGAAAGCGAGCGGATGACCGAGACCGAAGGAGGACGCGAAACCAAGCTGTGCTGCCTGTTTTTGAATAGCCTCGACGATCTTCGGGTGTCCATGCCCGGCATTCACGCACCAAAGGCCGGCGATCGCATCCAGCACCCGGTGGCCGTTGTTCATCTGGTAATACATGCCAGACGCGCCGGTGACGATCTGAGGCTTCTTCTTGAAATCCCGGTTCGCCGTGAACGGCATCCAAAAGGCTTCGAGCGAATTGGCATTCAGCTGCTGCATGGGCATGGCTTTCATTCTCGGATCAGGTGACGTCGGTCTTCTGGCGAGCTTTTGCGATCGCGGCCCCGACAACGTGGGGCCAGCGATCCTTGACAAAATACCGCCCGAGGCGCGCATCGGCGTCGCGGGCGAGCTTGTCGCCGCTCGCAGGGATCTGTTTCGTCATTGCCCAGCATCCGGTGTGTCAGGCTCCGGCCGGATAGGCGGCATGACCTCATCGGGAATGGGATTAACGAAGGGATTGCCGTCGAGGCGGTCTTTATGGTCGGCCTTGGCCGCTTCGATGAGTGCGGGATTGCACACGAGCTCGATCGCCGTGGCAGCCATGATTTTTGCCGCATGCGCCATGCCCTTGTGGGCTGCGGGCAGCTTGCCCTGCGCAACGAGTTGCCAGGAATGGCCGGGGGTGCCGATCGCGTAGGTCGCGCCGCGCATCTGCACGGTTGGGACCACCCAGCTGACGCTGCCGACATCGGTCGACCCGACCATCGATCCGTCGCCCGCATAAAGCGGCACGATCAGATCGCAAAGCGGTTCGTCCTTGCCGGGTTTGAGGTCGAAGCGAGCATAGGACGAGGCGATATCGTCCGGCGTGAATGTCGCCTGGAACGTTCGCGCGGTTGCCTTGTCGGTTTCGTCGAAAACGACAGGTCCCAGGCGCTCCAGCTGAGCATGCATGCATTTTTCCAGAGGCTCGTTGCCAATCAGATTGGCGTCCCCCGATATGATCTCCTGCCGCATGGACGTTTCGGTCATCCATGCCGCCCCCTCGGCCACGCGCTTGACGCGCGCTACAAGCGAAAGAAGTTCTGGCAGCGTCCTTGCTCTGACGAGATACCGCACCGTCGCGTTGGCCTGCACAACGTTCGGCGCAGATCCGCCGGTATCGGTGATCGCGTAATGGATACGAGCGCTTGTGGGCATGTGCTCACGCAGAAAATTAACCCCGACATTCATCAGTTCGACCGCGTCGAGCGCGCTTCGCCCGAGATGCGGCGTCGCGGCGGCGTGCGAAGCCCGGCCGGAGAAGTGGAAGTTCATTTCGCTGCAGGCAAGCGAGATCGGATTGTTGACGCCGCTGAAGGCGGCCGGGTGCCAGGAAATGGCGATATCGACATCGTCGAATACACCGGCACGCACCATGAAGCCCTTTGACGACCCGCCTTCCTCCGCCGGGCAGCCGTAATAGCGGACACGTCCCTTCAGACCGTTGGCGGCGAGATAGTCCTTCACGGCGGCGGCCGCGAGCATCGAACCGGCGCCGAGAAGATTGTGGCCGCAGCCGTGCCCGTGCCCGCCGCTCACGAGTGGCCGCTTTTCGGCAACGCCGGCTTCTTGGCTGAGACCGGGCAGGGCGTCGTATTCGCCGAGAATGGCGATGACTGGACCGCCTTCGCCAGCCTCTCCCATGACGGCAGTCGGAATGCCCGCGACGTTGGGCTTTATCCTGAACCCTTCCGCCTCCAGAAGTCGCCGATGTTCGCGGGAGGAGCGGAACTCCTCGTAGTTGATCTCCGGCGTCTCCCAGACGCGGTCGCTGAGCTCGAAAAAGGCGGGGCTCTTTTCGTCGACAATCGTCCAGATGGATTGGGAATTCTGCATTGCGTCCTCGTTGCCTGATCAGTTCATGCCGCTTAGAACCGGCGTCAGCCGCTCCAGCGCCCAATCGATCTGCTCCCGCTCGATGACCAGCGGCGGCGCAAGACGGATGGTGTGGTCGTGAGTCTCCTTGGCAAGGATGCCCGACCGGCGGAGCGCTTCGCAGTAACGGCGGGCGCCGCCAGCTTGCGGATGCAGTTCGACGGCGAGCATCAGGCCGCGCCCGCGCACGTCCCGGATGATGTTGCTGCGGATGTCCTTCAGTCCCTGGAGAAAGTAGTCGCCCTGAACGGCGGCGTTCTCGATCATGCCTTCCCCGGTGAGCACCTTCAATGCCGCCCGAGCGACCGCACAGGCCAGCGGGTTGCCGCCGAAGGTCGAGCCGTGCTGGCCCGGTTTCAGGGTGCCCAGCACCTCATTGTTGGAAAGCACGGCGGAGACCGGGTAAAAGCCGCCCGACAAGGCCTTGCCGACGAGCGTCACATCCGCCTCGATTGCCTCGTGCTCTTCGGCAAGCAGCTTGCCGGTGCGCCCGAGGCCGGTCTGGATCTCGTCGAGGATCAGCATGACATTGTTGGCCGTGCAGATCTCGCGGACCTTCGTGAAGTAGCCGGCAGGCGGGATCAGCACACCGGCCTCGCCCTGGATCGGCTCGACCAGGAAGGCGATCGTATTGGCGTTGATCACCTGTTCGAACGCCTCGATATCGCCGAACGGCACGATCCTGAAACCGGGCAGGAACGGGCCGAAGCTCTCTCTCGCCGTCTCGTCCGTGCTGAAGCTGATGATGCCGAGCGTCCGGCCGTGGAAATTGTTGGCGCAGACGACGATCTCCGCGCGGTCCTCCGCGATGCCCTTGACCTCGTATCCCCACTTGCGCACCGATTTGATGGCGGTTTCTACCGCCTCCGCGCCGCTGTTCATCGGCAGTACCCGATGCGATTTCGTCAGCGCGGCAAGCTCCTCGTAAAACAGCGCAAGCTGATCGTTGCGAAAAGCGCGGGAGGTCAGCGTCAGCTTGCCGGCCTGCTCGATCATGGCGGCCAGTATCTTCGGATGGCAATGGCCCTGGTTGACGGCGGAATAGGCCGACAGGCAGTCGAGATAGCGGTTTCCGTCGGTATCCCAGACATGGACGCCGGCGCCGCGCGACAGGGCCACGTCGAGCGGCTTGTAGTTGTTGGCGCCCAACCGGGCTTCGATAGCGATCAAGTCTTCCGTTAACATGATGGATTTCTCCTGCCTCCGGGAGGCCATTTTTCACAGACTTCTCGTCTCGTCAGGCCGCGATTTTAAGGGTCGGCGTCGCCTCGATCAGGGCCTGCGTATAGGGATGTTGCGGGTGATCCAGGATCCGGTCGACACTGCCTTCCTCGACGACCAGGCCCTGCTGCATGACGACGATCCGATCGGCCACGCGGGAGACGGCGCCAAGATCGTGTGAAATGAACAGGCAGGCGAAGCCATGGTTCTCCTGCAGCCTGCGGAAGAGATCGAGGATCTGCTTCTGGATCGTCATGTCCAGCGCCGAGACCGGCTCGTCGGCAACGACGAAGGCCGGGTTGCGGATCACCGCCCGCGCAATTGCGACGCGTTGTCTCTGCCCGCCGGAAAGTGCATGCGGGAAACGCTCGCCAAGCCCGGCAAGTCCCACCTCGCTCAGCATGGCGCCAACCCTTTCCGCCTTCTCCGCCCGGCTGAGTTTCGGGCCATGCGCCAGCGGCTCGCCGATAATGTCGGAGATCTTCTGACGCGGGTCGAGGGAGGAGTAGGGGTCTTGGAAAACGAGCTGGCATTGCAGGCGATAATCACGGCGTGTCGCGCGATCGGCGGATGCCATCGGGCGTCCGCGGAAAAATACGTCCCCGTCGGAAAGCGGCAGCAGGCCGAGCATCGCCCGGCCGAGCGTCGTCTTGCCGGAACCCGAGCCGCCGACGACCGCCACGACTTCGCCGGGGCGAACGCTAAGCGAGACGCCGCGCACGGCAAGCTTCTTTTGCGCCGTGCTGAACATGTTGCCGGCACCCGAGAAGGTGACCTCGACATTGCGCGCCTCAATCAGCGGTGCCCCATCGGCCGGCGGCTTGCGCCCGTGGTCGCGCTTCGGAAGCGCGTCGATCAGCGTGCGCGTATATTGTTCCTTGGGGTGATGAAGCACCTCTGCCACCGGCCCCGTCTCGATCAGTCTGCCGCGTTCCAGAACGATGACCTTTTTGGCATATTGCGCGACGAGGCCGAGATTGTGGGTGATGAGCAGCACCGCCGTGCCAAAGGTGCGGGTGAGATCCACCATCACTTCCAGAACCTCGCGCTGCGTCAGCGTGTCGAGCGCCGTGGTCGGTTCATCGGCGATCAGCAGTTTCGGCCTGAGCAACATGACGGACGCGAGCATGATGCGTTGGCGCATGCCGCCGGAAAACTGGTGCGGGAAAGCCGAGAGGCAGGCGGCCGGGTCGGCGATTTTTACCCGTTCGAGCATTTCCGTCGCGCGGGCGAGAGCTTCTTCTAAGGTGAGATGTTCATGCAACCGCAGGCCCTCGACGAGCTGGGCACCGATCGTCATCGCGGGATTGAGTGAGACCATCGGCTCCTGGAAAACCATGCCGATCCTTGCGCCACGGACCTGACGTATCTCGGCATCCGACATGTTCAGGACATCGCGGCCGTCGAACAGGATTTCCCCGGCAACCGGCCTGATTGCCTTGGGAAGCAGCCGCATGGCGGCGCGGGCCGCAACCGTCTTGCCGCTGCCGCTTTCGCCGACCAGCGCCACGATGCTGCCAGCCTCGACATCGAAGGACATGTCGTGCAAAACCGGATGGCCGTTGGATGTTTCGACGCGAAGGTTGCGGACGCTCAGCAGAGGGCGGGACGTTTCGATAGTCATCACCGTTGCTCCATTCTCGGATCGAAGCGGTCGCGCAATGCGTCACCCAGAAGGTTGATGCCGAGCAAAGTCAGCGAGATGCAGATGCCGGGGGCAAGCCCGAGCCACGGGGCCTTTTCGATATAGGTGCGCGCCGCCGACAGCATGTTGCCCCAGGTCGGCGCCGGTGGCGGAACGCCGAGCCCTAGAAAGCTCAACCCGCTTTCCGCCAGCACCACCCACCCGAACATGGAGGTGGCGAGCACCACGATCGGCGCCGTGCAGTTCGGTAGGATATGCCTGAACATCGTGGTGAGTTCGCAATTGCCGATGACACGGGAGGCTTCGACATATTCGCGCTCACGGGCTGAAAGAACGCTGGCGCGGACGATACGCAGTACCGACGGGGAATAGGCGATGCCGAGAGCAAGGATGATGCCATATTTGTTCGGACCGGAAATCACCATCAGACCAAGCGCCAGCAGGGTGCCGGGAAAGGCGAGCAGCGCGTCGCTGAAGACCATCAGGATGCGGTCTGCCAGTCCGCGCGTATATCCGGCGATGAGGCCGGTGAGGGTGCCGACGGTGACCGCGAAAGCGACAGTCAAGATGGCGACCGTCATGCTCTGCACCGCGCCGGTCATCAGGCGGGAGACGACATCACGGCCGAATTCGTCGGTGCCGAGCCAGAATTGCGCCGACGGCGGTTTCAGCCTGGAGATGAGCTTGATCGCCGCCGGATCATAGGGCGTCCAGAACAGCGCAAGCAGCGCCATGCCGCCAATGAAGATCAGCAGGATGGAGCCTATGATCAGATTTGCGGGTTGTCTGATCATGACGCGGTGACCCGCGGATCGAACAACGGATAGCAAAGATCCACGATGAGATTGACGATCACGTAGATCAAGGCGGTGAACAGAAGACATCCCTGTACCACCGGATAGTCGCGAGCAAAGATCGCATCGACGAGAAGGCGCCCGAGGCCGGGCAGTGTGAAGACGGTTTCCAGCACCGCGATGCCGCCCAGCAGGCCGCCGAGCACCAGGCCGATCATCGTCCAGGTCGGGGCAAAGGCATTGGGCAGCACGTGGCGCAGCAGGATCTTGCGTTCCGAAAGGCCCTTGGCGCGGGCATGCATGATATATTCCAGCCGCAGGGCTTCGATGGCGCTTGCGCGCATCATGCGGGTCAGCACGCCGACCTCGATCAGCATCAGCGTTACCACCGGGAGGATCACATAAGTGATCGCGGTCCAGGGCTTTTCGGTGAACGGTACGTAGCCGACGACCGGCAGCCATCCAAGCTTCAGCCCGAAGACCAGCAGCAGGACGAGGCCGAGCCAGAAGCTTGGAACCGACATCAGCAATGTCGATAGGGCGACGATCGCGACATCCACATGCTCGTTTTGCCGCCAGGCTGCAATCAGGCCGGCCGGGACTGCGATCACGGTTGCGAGTGCCACGGCGACAAGCACGATTGTGGCGCTGACCTGGAAACGGTCGAGCATCAACGGCAGGACGGCCGCACCGTTGGAGATCGAGTGACCGAGATCGCCCCTGAGCATATTGCCGAGCCAATAGACGAACTGCAGCGGCACAGGCTGGTCGAGGCCGAGATTGGCGCGCAGGTTGGCCAGTTCTTCCGGGCTGGCGTTATCGCCGAGGATCAGCTGGGCGGGGTCACCGGGGATCATCCTCACCAGGAAGAACACCATGACGGCCACGAGCAGGAGTGTCGGAAGCGTCCATAACAGACGCTTCGCGACATATTTCGAAAGGGCGTGCATGGCTTACTTTCCGGCTGCGAAGGAGACGCCCCACATGCGCGGATAACCGACCGGCCAGGTCTTGTAGCCGTCCACATTGGCGCGCACCGCGCCGATGCGGGTGCCGGAATAAAGCGGGATCAACGGCACGTCGGCGCGGATCATGCCTTCCAGCTTGTCGAACAGGACCTGGCGTTTTTCGCTGTCGCTGACGGTCGTGCTTTCTGCGATCAGCTTCAGGCCTTCCGGATTGTCCCAGACCTTGTTGGGGCTCTTGTCCTTGTTGCCGCTGACCATGTCGAAGGAGAGCGAAGGATCAAGCCGGGCGGAATAGGTAAACGACATGGCCGAATAGTTGCCGGCCGTATAACGGTCGAGCAGCGTTGCCCAATCGAGCGTTTCGATCTCGATATTGATGCCGGCTTCCTGAGCCATTGCCTGCACGAGTACGGCAGCATCAAAGAGCGAGGGATAGAACTTTGTCGCCAGCCACTTGATCGGCTGGCCCTTGTATCCCGCTTCCGCGAGCAGCGTCTTGGCCGCTTCGAGATCGCGGGCCGGTACGTCCTTCTGCAGCTTGCCGGAATAGGGGCTTGGAACCGGAATGACCGAAAAGTTGGCCGGCGCCTGGCTATTGGTCAGCGCTTCGGCGATCTGCGGGATATCGAGCGTGAGCAGCAGCGCCTTGCGGATCCGGACATCTTTCAGGAGCGGGTCTCGCGTCTGGAAAAGAAGCCCGGTGAGGCCCATGCTGGCGACCTTGTCGACCTTCAACTCGTCGCTTGCCGAAAACTCTTCGACATCGGCATTGTTGACGTCGCTGATGACGTCGATATCGCCGGAATATAACGCCGCCTTGGCTGCGGCATCATCCGGAATGACCATGAAACGCACGGCGGGGACCCTCGGCGTCTTGTCGCCCACGTAACCGCTTCGCTCGCCGCCGGGGGAGACGTAATTCGGATTGGCGGCAAGCTCGACATATTGACCGCTGCGCCATTCGTTCAGCATGAACGGGCCGGTGCCGATCGGCTTTACCCATTTGCCCTGCGCATCGAGCGAGCTCTTGTGGTAGATGCCGGTGCCGCCGCAATCGGTGCGGGCAAGCGTGGTGAGGAAGAGGGCTGTCGGCTTTTCCAGCGTGAAGACGACGGTCGACGCGTCCGGGGCGGTGACGTTTGTAACGTTGGCGACGCCCGAACCCGTCACGTCCTTCAGGCAGCGCCAGGCGGTCTTCGGATCGACATAGCGTTGCCAGGAGGCCAGCACGTCGGCGGAGGTCAGCGGCTCGCCATTGCTGAATTTCAGGCCGTCGCGCAGCTTGAACGTATAGGTCTTGCCGTCGGCGGAAATATCGACCGATTTTGCCAGCAGAGGCGCAATCGAGGCGTCGTCCTTATAGCCGACAAGGCCCTCGACCATGTGCAGCACGACCGCATCGCTGTTGGCATCGCGATTGACACCCGGATCGGTCGAGCGGATGTCGGCATTGATGCGCACCCGCATCATCTTGTCCTGCGCGATCGCCGTGCCGGCGGTTGCAGCCAGCAGCGCCATGACTGCCGTGGTCTTCAAGAGGGTTTGAAATTTCATTGGAGGCTCCCGTATTCGTTCCCTTGTTGGTTTTGGTTAGGCCGCGGTCGTCTGTGCCTTGCGGGGCTCGTCGACGGGCCTGATCTGCATGTCGAGGCTGTAGTCCCAGAAATGTGCTCCGAGCGCCGGCAGGAGTGCCACTTCCATGCGGCCTTCAGCCGGCACCATGACGATCATCGCCACCGTTGCGGACTGGTTGTTGGACAGCGATTTGCGCGGTGGGCGGCACACCGACCACGGGCTTTCGAACCGGTCGGAAAGTGCCGCCTTCACCGTGTCGACCGTAACCTTGCCGATATGCGGCTCGATCAGCTGGCGGACGCGCAGATCGCGATAAAGCGAATCCGGCATGTTGACGACGCCCCTGTCGAGCAGCTTCGACAGCGCGACCTGGCTTTGGAAGTGATTTGCATGCACAAGCACGCCGTTTTGCGGATGAATGAGAAAGGTCTCGTCTGGCGCGCATTCGAAATCGATCGCGACGCCATGTGCGTGGCCGATCATCATGTTGTTGGAGGCCGATTTGCGGGTGCCGTAGACCGCCTGCATCGACATCGCCAGATGATCCTGTTCGAGCACCTTGCGGCGGATGATGGCGAGCGGTACGCCGAGTTCACGGTAATCCCGATCGGTCTCCAGATAGTTGCCGCTGATGGAAATGCCCGCGGCGTTGAAGCCGGTGCGCGCAAGGCCGCCGGCCTCGGTGAAGGTGATGATATCCGGACCGTCGTTGCGCTTGATCTTCAGGACGATTGCGGTATCGGCGCATTCCGCCTTCCAGTCCCAGTTCTGGGCGTGAATGAAGGTCTTGTCGCGGCTGGCCTGCGGCATGATGAAGACGCCCGTGCAGCCGTCCGACTGAATGAAGTCGGCCTCACCCTTTTGCCTTCTTCGTGCAAGCTTGAGGATTTCCGTCCGTGCGTTGAGAAGAAGGATCGCCGCAAGGTCGATATTGACGGCTCTGGCGATGCCGCGCATCTCTTCGATATACTGGCTGCCGTAATTGTCGACCGCGCCGGCGAAGCGGTCGATCATCGCGGCAAGATCGCCATCCTTCAGGCCTGAGGAATGCAGCTGGACCTTGTAATGTTCGACGCCTGTGAGAATCCGGTCCGCAGCCTGCTCTCCGTATTGTTGGCCGCGTTCGAACGGCGTACCGGAAACTTCGATGAGGGGGCAGGGAAGGGGTGAGGTCATGGCGGCTTTTCCAGATGCTGAACGATGGCGAGGGCGGACCCGATTGCCTTCATCAAAAAAGTATTTCATAAAACAAAAACCAAAAATGACGGGAAGGCAAGCGGAAAATGTCGGACGCGAGCACGCCTCTTCAACAGGACCTGATGCGCCGCATCATCGACGTCATCCATGACGACGATCTAAAGCCAGGTGCGCGGCTGCGTCAGAACCAGCTTGCCGCCCGGCTCAGCGTCTCCCGCACGCCGGTGCGCATCGCACTGGAAATGCTGGCGGAGGAAGGTTTCGTGCAGCACGAGCCCAACCGCGGCATGAGGCTTGCAACAATCCCGCCACGCGTCGAAAAACCGGAAACGCCGCCGGAAGATGAAGAACTGCTCGTCGCCATCGCAAGGCTGCGCCGCGAGGGGGGGCTTGCCGAACAATTTGCCGAACTGGAGTTGATGCGGCTGACGGGCTGCGAGCGAACGCCGGTGCGCCATGCGCTGATCAAACTTGAGGGACTTGGCGTCATCGAGCGCCGGCAGGGCTATGGCTGGCAGTTCCTTGATCCGGTCCGCGATGCCCGCGCGCGCGCGGAAAGCTATGATTTCCGCCTGCTCATCGAATGCGCAGCCATCATGTCGCCTGAATTTTCTCTTTCCGCGGATTGGATAAAATCCATGCAGTCGCGGCATGAAGCGATATTGAGCGCGCCCTGGACGGATTCGTCGAGCGTCACGCTGTTTGAGATGAACGCGGAGTTTCACCTGGTCATCAGTGCGGCTTCCGGAAATCGCTATATCAAGGAGGCAATGCACCGCCAGAACCAGCTTCGGCGGCTATCAAACTACAACTGGCAGCACGGATCCGATCGCGTCGCGGTGACGTGCCGTGAACACCTGGAAATCCTTGAGCGGCTGGAAAAAGGCGATCAAGACGTGGCTGCGGCCTTGATGCGCAAGCATCTGATGGGCGCGCGGGGCACGGCAAAAGCGAGATGATGCATTTTGGTTTCTAAAATACCATATTGGTCAGCTGATCATCGCGACGCCAGACTTGCGCGCAGGGATGTGGTGACAAGCATCGCGTCTTTCGGGAGTATGCCAACCAAGTGCCCTCTACGGTTCCTCCGATGGCGTGCGCCAGGCACATGGTGGAGGCGGAACCCAGAAACAGCGTGTCGCCTGCGTGGCTTGCCGCTGCCGCCAGGGCGACGCCCATGGCCCCCATCATGCCGCTCACAAAAAGAATCAACGGCCGCAGATTGTCGAGTCTTTCCATCGGCCTATTCCCGGTTCTGCATGTGGAGGGCGAGGCGCTCGACCGGTGGCCAGATAATCTCGCGCAGCTTTTCGTTGTCGATCGTCTCGTCCAGCGCACGGCGGAAGCAGAGCATCCATTCGTCGCGCTCCTGAGGGCCGATTGCCGCGGCGAAATGGCGGGCGCGCAGCCTCGGATGGCCATGTTTTTCCACAGAGACCGGAGGGCCTCCGAGATAACCGGTGAGATAATCGTAAAGCTTCGCCTCGCTGCCTTTAAGGCTCGGCGGATGGATGGCACGGCAACGGGCTGCTTCCGGCAGCGTATCCATCAGTTCATAGAAGCGCTTCACCAGGGCGCGCACCGTCGTGTCGCCGCCGATCGGCTATTCGGAGGTTGGCGATGATTGTCCGTGCAAGGTTGGATCGTCCGGCACTGATGGTCTCGTGGGGACGTCCTATTGACGACGAGGTGGGGATTACCGAATTTTCGGCGACTTCCGTGGCCTGGCTCTCGAGCATGATGCAACTGAGGCCTTCGCACCCGTCAGAGGCAATTGCGATCAGGCCGCAATTTTTGGTCTTGGCCGTTTCAAGAATCTCCGTTGCTGGAGAAATATGCATCCCACGGACGAATTGGCTGAAATGCCTGTCCTGCTTGGCTGCTTGAACTCGCTTATCGAGGCCGACCACTTCGTTTTGGACGGCTTCATTATGACTGTCGAAGGCCCCGTCCTTTCAAGGACCTGGCAGGGATAGAGGAGCAAGCATAATAACTTCTGTCACCGGGACATTGGGTGCCCGGGCAAGAGGCAACCGTGATCGATACCCTTGGCAGCGAGTTCGGATCCGTCGGTTGATTCGACGACCTTAGGACGAGTTAGCCAGCCCGCGAGCGTGGCAGTTCGGCCTGTGGAGGCAGAGGAGATGGCATTCGGGCTACGGTATTTTCATCAGGCGCTCTTCGCAACTAACCCGGACGAGCCCTTGAAGCACTTGGATGCGCTCGATCAGCCATTCCAGCTCTTCTTCGGTGATCTCGTAATGCGGAGAATAGCGCGCGTCGACATAAGCGCGATCGAGCCGCTCGAAACAGCGGCGAGCAAACTTGGTATCTCGCGGCCACGCCTCGATCAGTCGCGGGTCGATCCGCTCGGCCGAAGAGCGCAGGAATTTCAGGCGATGCGACTTAGGCGAGTAGAGGGTCAGGACAAGCAGGGCGCAGTGATAAAGCTGTTCTGTCGCCTGATGAAGATTGAATGCAGCATGATTGACTTGCCCACTGCCCAAAGAATATTGACCGAGATGAAGGGAAAAACCCGCAGCAGGAAACCATTTTTCGAAGTAACCTTGGGCCTCTTTTCGCGCCACGTCCTCGCTGAGAAGTCTTGGCGTCACAAACGGATGCCCTTCCTTCTCGTAGAGCATGATGCCGTCGCGGATGATGTCGATAAAGAATGGCCGTCCGCGTGCCAGCTGGTCGTTCACGTCCTGCAGCGTGTGAACGATGATGTTGACCGGTGTCTCGATTTCCTTGGTGATCGTCAATTCGCGCAGGAAATGATCGGATACCTCGTGCCATAGATCATTGTCTTCCCCGACGCTCTTCATGTTGACGACAACGAGAATGTCGTAGTCGGACCTGTAACCGCTCTTGCGGTCTTCCACCCAGTCGCCGCGGGCGTGCGAACCAAAGAGGATGACCTTCAAGATTCGCCCGGCTTTCTTCTTTTCGGAAAGCTTCGACTGTTGAGCCGCCTCGAATTCCTCGAAAATGATTTTCAAGGCGCGCGAAAGCTCCCGCTGCTTGCGCTCCGGAAGATGGCCGAGGCCGTCATTGTTGTCCGTCACCAAAACACCTGTGTCCATGGTCTGCGTCGCACCTTCATTCGCTGCAACTTACGCGCTCGGATCCGATTGGCAGTCAACATTCACCTCGGACTATCCGCCGTCAAGGACGCAAGCGCTGAAGGTTGGCGAAACATTGGAAGGCTGGCTTCGAAGGTCATCGGCTCCCATGAGCGAAGTCACCTCTCGTACTCGTCTCGGTCATTATCACGATCCCGTTCCCGGCTAGCCCGTAAATTCTGAAGCTCTGATATTGTTGAAACATCAAGTTGCCGATCACCGCTCTCGCGTTTCTGTTCCAATTGCCAAGCAGGTACGGCAGTAGCTCTGCCGGCTTCTGCCCCCTGCGTCGCAGAGCTTCGATCGGCATGGCTTTCAATGGTAGACCAGTCGTGAATTCTACCGCTCCCTGGGATTTCCGCTGATTTTAATATTCTTTCTTGCATAGTTTGTCTTATTTCCGATCTGAGCACCGCACGGTCATGCTCGTCATGTTTCGACCGGATCGCTGCTTCTCTCAGGCGCCCGAACGCTCTGAAGACCGACGTCGCGACCTCGGCGAGACTGCGACTTTCCGGCGCAGCGGCGGCGGTATCAGATCGTTCTCCGGTGTAGTGCTGATCGGCCGCTTCTCTCGCATGCTTCTTTTGTTCCGGCATGTGGCGTGGCGCTGGCGGACGGGGTCCTCGAATTGGTTCAGAGACGCTGCGATCGTTTCCCTCGGCCAGTTTCCGTTCAAGATCCCGCAGATCTTGCTTGGACCTCTCGGCAGCACTTGCCATCGCTTTCCTGTTTCCGCGCTGGGGTTCTCCGCTTGGGTTCGCCTCGGAGTGAAGCCTCTGCGCCGCTCCAGCAGTCCGATCAGACGTGAGCGGTAATTGTCTGACGGATTCCGACCGTCTATTTGATGATCGTCGATCGGCTACCTCAAACCGAAAAAGGGTCGATTTCGCGAATTGTTGGACTGTCTCGCTATAGCCCTGGCTGGCCAACGCCTGCCAGTTCCGTCGAGCCATTGCGCGATAGTCTCGGCTGCGCTCGCCGCCGGCGAGATGTGGAACCTCCAAGCGTTTATAATCGTAACGGCGTTGTGCGCTGAAACTCGTACCCTCATGCTTCGTGCGGCCGACATAGCTGACAGGTCGAACGTGATGGTTCGTATATGCAGGTGCTGTCACCGTTTCACGGCGGTCGGTCATCTCCATATTGATGCCGTTGGCACGGGCATTTTCCGCAAGGCTCAAGCGCCAGCGCCGAAGATCGGTAACCCAAGTCTTCAACCGATCACCGTAGTCTGACACTGTCGTAATGACGGCATGCGCGTGGATGTGGGGTCTTTTTCCCCCCTCACGCTGCGGCCTCGGATCTCGCATCGGATCATGCACTGCAAATATATACCGGTGTCCCTTGAATTCTTCGGCGAGGAAGGCCCGGACAGTGTCCTGAAACCGTGCGGCGTCCGTTCCACTGCTCGCCGATATGATAAGATGCAGCGTATCCCGCGGCCGGCTGCTTCCGAGGTTGTCCCGCCACCGTCGACGGACAAGCTCATTTGCCGCACTGACGTCAGCAACCGGTCTGCCGCGCTCGTCGTGAACCTGATCAGGATGCTTCTCAACGAGATCTCGAAGCCGTTTTGTCCCAAACCGAACGCCGTGACCATGACCGGTGAACTGGACGCTTACCGTTTCAGCCTCTCGCGACAGCGTTTCTTTCAGTCGCCCGGTTATCGCCCCGCTCGCCCGACGATCGGCTGTAAGACGGCCTTCTGTCGGAGACAGAAGCACGACCAATCCTTCTATGCGCACGGATTGTGGGGCCTGGGTCACCGTGAACGCAAATGATCTGTCTTTGAAGGCATATCTGGCAATCTGTAAGCCAGCATCCTCAGGTGGCCTGTGCGAAGCCTGCCAGGAAACTTCGATTTCGAACAGTCCGAGGTCCTGGCTCGCCTTTCGATTACTGAGGAGGGGCTCCCAATCTCTCACGGTAATATTCGGTGCGTGGCCGCCCGTTAGTGTTTCGCCACGCTCATTCTCGATTTTGACCTCGCCGCCGCGTGACACATAGTCAACGAGCTTTCTGGCCCCGATGCCGCCGCCAAAGCCGGCCACCTTGACGACCGCAGGCTGGGCTCCGGAGGCGAGGCTGACAAAACGTTGCCTCATGTCCCGTTCATCGCTGCAATCAAATCTTCCATGCGGTAAGCGCCCGGCATGGCTACCGGCATTCATTCCGGCTTGTTCCGGTGCCTGAGGAGCAAGACTTGCTCGTGCGCGCCGGCGCCAATCGTCCTCAAGCAATTCCTTTCTTTTCGAAATCTCCGGCAGGAGGGTCTCGCGCTGACCAAGCCACTCCTCTGCTAAGCGGTGATAGATCGGTTGCATTTCAACTCTTCCCTGGATGTGTCGTCAGTCTTTTCGTATGAGCGGACAACTCCACGCACAAAGCCGCGATCACACGCTGCATGCCGAGTACTTCTTGCTTGCAAGACGCTTCGGCAAACCGTTCATCGCGGTTGAGGGCGATCAACAGGCGAGTGAGGTTCAGCCCCTCCCGCTTGAGCTCATCGCGTAAAAAGAGAAGAAGCAGACGATCTTCCTCGGAATAGAACGGATGAACCCCGGCACGGTCGAGCGCCACGGAGCGAACAAAATCAGTCACGGTCGTTTGCGCCTGCGCCGCGGTTCGCGCTATCGCTGTAAGCTCATTTGCCGTAACACGGACGGAGATGCATTTTACTCTTTGCTGCTGGCCCATATGAGTAAACCTCAACCGTTGGTGCATCTCGATCGCTGCTCTTTGATGGCATTTTCAGCCTCGACCTCGATGTTTGGCAAATGCGACGGCGAGCATATCGCAGTTTCTTGCGCTGATCTAGGGAAGGTTACGTAATTTGTTATATTCTTGAGTTTTGGAGATACTGCAACCTTTCCGTTCCTCGGCTTTTCTTTTGATAAAAACTGTTATTTATCAGTGTTATATAGTAAAAAATTAATCAATTTTATTAATTTCCGTGGGATAAGTTTATAACCTTTTTCGTTAAATTACGAGATGGGACGATGAATGGATGTCCGAGGTAAAGCAAGAAATGCCGTGGCTGTATGAGTGACGAGGGATCGATGCATGCGCAGCCCGGGACAGGACTTCTCGACAAGCCAATGGTCCACCCGCGGATACATGAGAAGGAGTCGTCTTATGTCCAGAAATACTTCGTCATGAACCGCACCGGGTTTACCGGAGACCTGTTAGGTTAAGTTATGCGGCCATGGCTGGCAGGTCCAGCATGGTGTAGTACCGATCTTCAGCCTCGG
>NZ_JAGGJW010000019.1 GCF_017873175.1 Neorhizobium petrolearium | reverse complement strand
AGCCAGTAAGGCCCAAGCCGTGCGGGCCATTTTGTTGGCAAGAGCCACCGTCACAAGCCGGGCCGGCTTTCTTTCCAGAAGCGCTCGCATCCATCTGTAATCTCCGGTCAGACTGATATGCTGTTGATTTGCGCTGAGAACTGATGGAGTGGATGCCCCCTCCCGACGGCATCGCAATATGCCATAGTGATGTTTGCAGCAACGTCACTCAGAGGAGAGAGCATCCATGAAGGAAGTTAGCATTGTCGGCCTTGATCTTGCAAAGCGTGTATTTCAAGTCCATGCGGTCAGTGCCGATGGCGGTTTTGTTCTCCGCAAGAAATTATCTCGCGTCCATGTAATGGCTTTCTTTCAGAGGCTTCCGAGTTGCACCGTTGCGATGGAAGCATGTGCCACCGCCCATTATTGGGCTCGTGAAATTGGCAAGCTCGGCCATGAAGTTCGGCTGTTGCCGCCTGCTTATGTGAAGCCGTTCGTAAAACGACAAAAGAATGATGCGGCGGACGCTGAAGCTATTGTAGAGGTGGCGTCGCCTTAAGCGAATTTGAGACGCGGTACTATCTTTTCCTGAGTTTCACGCGCCGATGGATAACGCGATTTCTCGCCATGTAGAGATGGCGTGATCGCGAAGTTGGCGGTGGTCTGCGGCGGTCAAGTCTTTGCGATGAAGAAGGAAGAGATTGGCGATCTGGCCGTGAGTTGAGACAAAACGCTGACTGTCAATCGGCATCGAAACGGGGCTCTGACTCGAATTTGATGATTTTGAGGATTCAAGTGGCGTTGTTTTCGATGGAGAATCAACAGCCACGGGCATCCCAGCCGCCCGCTACGCTGCACCTTGCGACAGCGTATGGATTGATCTTTCCAAGGGCCTCGGCTGTCCGATTGGCGCAGTATTGGCGGGCTCGGCGGCGTTCATCGACGATGCGCTGATCTGGAAACACAGGCTGGGCGGCGCGATGCGACAATCCGGAATCCTCGCCGCTGCGGGTCTCTACGCGCTGGACCACAATGTTGAGCGGCTGGCGGAGGACCATCAGAACGTTAACCGCCTCGCAAATTTGCTGAAGGAGGTGCCCGGCCTAGAGCTTCAACCCCGGCGCGATTTCACCAACATTCTCTTTCTGGACCTGGTCGGGACGGGCATCGTTGCGCCGCTTCTTGCCGAAGCGCTTCTCCGCGAGGGCATTCGCGTGAATGTTGAGGGGCAGGACAGGATCCGCCTTGTCACCCATCTGGACGTCTCGACCGAAGACGTTGAGGTCGCTGGACGGGCGATTGTCAACGCGCTCGCCCAGCTGCGGACCGCTTAGCGCGGCGGCTGGGACCGGCGAATGAAGCGGAAGAGGATGGGTGCGCCGAGGATGACCACCAAGATGCGCGCTAGGTGATGCACGACGACAAAGCTTAGATCTGCGCCGGAAACGAGCGCGAGTATCGACATCTCTGCCTGACCGCCGGGCATGAAGGCTAGAAAGCCCTCAACCGGCGGCGCAAGGCCCGTTAGCGTCACCAACTCCGTAACAGCCCCGGCGAGTACCGCAAGGATAAGCACGAATGCCGTTCCCCCAGCAACCGTGTTGCGTAGCTCGCGCAGAGTGACGCCGACGTAACTGACTCCGATTCCCATACCGATAAGGAACTGTGCGAACAGAAGCGCCTCTCGGGGTGGGCGCAGATGCAAGATGCCCCCCAGTGAGAGAACAGCTGAAACGAGTAGCGGCCCCAAGATCGCTGCACCGAACAGGCCAATCCGCTCTCCCCCCTTCCAGCCAGCGATCGCCGCAGCCGCCATAATCAGCATCTCCGAGACCGGTAGGTCAGAAGCCGGCGGACCAACCGGATGTATAAGGGCCACGCCGTAGATGTTAACGAGGATTACGGGAGCGACGACCATAATGACCATCAACCGCGTGACATGGACAAGCGAGACCTGCCGGACATTCGCTCCCGCCTCTTGGCCGAATATCGTCATATCAGCTGCCCCACCCGGCATCGCGGCATAGAAGGCGGTTACAGGATCGAAGCCGCAAACCCTCTGGAAGAAGGGCACGCCGATCAACCCGATCGCTACGATGTAGACAGGTACGAGCGACAATGAGGCAAGCATGGAAGGGAGTTCCCCTACGAGAGCCGGCGTGACGGAAGCGCCGATCGCTACGCCCAACACGGAACGCGCTGCAATTGACACCTGTCCCAACCCCGCAAGTGGTACACCGCATAGTGCTACTACCAGTGACGCGGCCATGGGTCCGAAAAGGAACGGCAAGGGCAATTGCAGGAGCAGGAATATCCCAACACCTGCGAGGGCGATTAGAACCGTAATGCCACGGCGGAAGAGTAGGGTGCGCACAGAGCCTCTGCCGTCAGAGCGCCACGGCGGCTGAATGGGTCACCGTCGGCGGAGCAGCAAAGTAAGGCGAAGCCAACGCCCGCCATTTCTGGAAACCTTCCGAAGCGCGAAACGTGACCGTATGATCCTCAACGCTGCGCCATTTCACGAGCAGCCGGTAAATCTCCGGCGTCTCAACGACCCGGTGCAAGGCAAGATCGAGACAACCCTCGGCCGCCAGGAAATGCGGCCGGGCGGCCGCCACGGCGGCCTCGAAGCCCGCCGCGTCCGTCACTTTGATCTCCGCTACTTCGATGACGTATGACATCGGGTTCTCCGTCATTTCGGCGCGTGGCCGTGTTCGGCGTCGATCGTGCGGCTTTCGCCCGTGGCGACCATAGTGCGGGTCGCGTCGATCGTCGCATAGGTCCAGAAGATGCGCATCGGCTTGTCGGAGGCATTGATGAAGCGGTGCGGTACGTTGGCGGGAATCCAGGTCGTGTCGTTGGTGGAGAGATGGTGCTGCACGCCATCGATCTCGGCGATGGCCTCGCCCTCGATCACCATGACGCTTTCCTCGCAATTGTGGAAATGCACGCCGATGGCCGCGCCCGGATCGAAGGCGGTGATGCCGTTGATCATGCTGGTGGAACCGCATTTGCGCGTGACGAGCGGCGTGGTGCGCGCGCCGCCGCCGCGATCGTTGGTCTTCAGTTCATGCGGGCGCAGGATGGCAGGTTCAGACATGGGAAACCTCACTTGGCAGGACCGATCCAGACGGTCTTGATGTTGACGAATTCGCGGATACCGTAAACACCGAGTTCGCGCCCGTAGCCGGACCGCTTGATGCCACCGAACGGGTAGCGCGGGTCAGAGGCGGTCATGCCGTTGATGAAGACCGCGCCGGCCTCGATGCGCGTGGCAAGCCAGCGGCCGCGCGCGATATCGCCCGTCCAGAGCGCCGCGCCGAGGCCGTATTCGCTGTCATTGGCCATGGCGACGGCTTCGTCGGCGTCTTTCGCCCGGATGATGGCAGCGACCGGGCCGAAGGTTTCTTCGCGGAAGGCCGTCATGCCAGGCTTCACATGGTCGAGCACGGTTGGCGGATAGTAGAAGCCGCCACCATCGATCGGCACGCCGCCGAGCTTCAGCTCCGCTCCTTCCGCCACGGAGCGGCGCACCTGATCGTGCAGCGCGGCGCGCAGGTTCTCGCGCGCCATCGGGCCGATCTTCGTGTCCCGCTCCATGGGATCACCGATCTTCAGCGCCGCCGCCTTCGCCACGAAGAGTTCCGTAAAGCGGTCCGCCGCAGCGTCCTCGACTATGAAGCGCTTTGCATTGACGCAGGACTGGCCGACATTGATGTAACGCGCCTTGACGGCGGTCTCGGCCGCCGCCTCGAGGTCGGCATCGGCGAGCACGATGAAGGGGTCGGAGCCGCCAAGTTCCAGAACCTGCTTCTTGAGCGCCTTGCCGGCCTGCGAGGCGACGATGGCGCCAACTTCCGTCGAACCGGTCAGCGTGACCGCGGCGATCCGCTCGTCGGCGATGATCGAGGCAACCTTGGAGTTGTCGATGAGGAGCGTCGCCGTCAGCCCCGTCGGCGCGCCGGCCGCCTCCATGACCTCCTGCACCGCGAGCGCGCATTCCGGGACATTGTTAGCGTGCTTCAGGATTGCACCGTTGCCGGCGGCGAGCGCCGGGGCGGCGAAGCGGAAATACTGCCAGAACGGATAATTCCACGGCATGATCGCCAGCACCACGCCAAGCGGCTCGAAGGCGACGACGCTCTTGCTGGCATTGGAGGGGACCTCCTCATCGGCGAGGTAACGCGGCGCGTGCTCGGCGTAGAAATCGCAGTTGTAGGCGCATTTCTCGATTTCGGCCTCGGCCTCCGCGAGAGGCTTGCCCATCTCCCGCACGATCATCTCGGCGTAGCGGGCCTTGCCGGCGCGCAACGCCGTCGCCATGCGGGTCAGCAACGCGACCCTTTCTCCAACCGGCACCTCACGCCAGGCGCGCTGCGCGGCCGCCGCCGCCGTCAGCGCCTCATCTACGGCTGCATCGTCCTGCAAATCGAAGGTCTTGATGGGTGCATTCGTGGCAGGGTTTATCGAGGTGATCGTCGTCATGAGGAAACCTTTTCGGAAAGAAGTCGCTTCCAGCCCGGCAGGAAGGCTGCGCTGGCCGATGTCGCGACGGAAGGGACATATTCGAAGCCGATGGCACCGACGTAGCCATGGTCCCGCAAGGCCGTAAGGATGCGGTCGAAGGCGAGCGCGCCGGTTCCCGGCTCGTGGCGGCCCGGGTGGTCGGCAATATGGACATGGCCGATGCGGCGGGCATTCTGCGCCGCCCACCGCGCCGGATCCTCGGCGAGGACGGTGGCATGGTAGGTGTCGAACAGCAGGTCGAAACGGCCGTGGAACTGATCGTGCAATTGCGCGGCCAGAGCGAGGCTGCCCATATGGTAGCCGGGGATGGTGATTGCCTCGACGAGGACACGCACGCCGCTGCCCTCCACCCGGCTCAATGCCCAGGAAAGGTTGAGCCGATAGGTCTCCGCCGCATCCAGAACGCCGCCCTTCGGCACGCCGGCCATCGGATGGACAAAGGGGCAGCCGATAGCCACGGCATAGTCAAGCGCGCGGTCGAAGCCGGCGCGGAACTCGGTCTCTCGGCCGGTGAGCGCCGCAAGGCCCTTCTCTCCCTTGCCCGCATCCCCCATGCCCGACGTGACCTGCGAGAAGGTGAGGCCGAGATCGGCGAGAAGTGCCCGCATCTCCTTCGCCGGCAATGCCCACGGCTCGGGATGCTCGATCGCCGTGAAACCGTCGCGCGCGGCCGCCGCCGGCCGCTCGGCCAGCGGCAGGTCGGTGTAGAGATAGCCGATATGGGCGGAGAGGCGGTTCATCAGACGGCCTCGAACGGGTCCGCGCTGCCTGCAGGAAAGGCGATGCCGGCGCCCTCGCCCTCCGCGGTGAGGTCTGCGACGACATTGCCTGTCACGGGGATGCCCGTGCGCCGGCGCTCGTCCTCGCGGCGCTGCTCCGGCTCGCCCGGCATCATGATCTCGTCGACGCCCGCCGCGCGCGGCAACCCCTTGATGCGCTCGTAGAACTCATCCATCCGCGCACCGAAATCGTCCAGCGAAAGGAAGAGGTCGGGCTTGATGGCGAAGAACAGGTGGCCAACATTCTGCGGCTCGGAATGGTCGAAATAGAGGCTTTTCACGTCGCCGCCGAAATTCGCGCCGGTCAGCACACCGGACATCAGGTCCATCAGCGTCGCCAGAACCGAACCCTTCACGCCGCCGAAGGGAAGGCAAACGCCCTCGAAGGCCTTAGCGGCATCCGTGGTGGGGTTGCCGTCTACGTCGAGTGCGAGGCCCTCGGCGATGGGGTCGCCCTTCATCGCGGCAAGCCGGATCTTGCCGCGCGCGATGACCGTCATCGCCATGTCCATGACATAGGGCGGGTGCTTGCCGCCCGGGATACCGGCGGCAATGGGGCTTGCGCCGAGGAAGGTAGTGCGTCCGCCCCACATCGGAATGGCGGGCGAGGAATTGGTGAAGATCATCGAGATGAAACCGCGCTCGATAGCGCGAAGCGCATAGCATGCCCCCATGCCGAAATGCGTGGAGCGGTGGACGCCGGCGAGACCGATGCCCATTTCGCCGGCAATGTCGCAGGCGGCGTTCATGGCAATATTGGAGGCGACGAAGCCCATGCCGTTGTCGCCATCGACCGCGGCGACTGCTCCGGCCACCTTCGTTACCTTCACGTCGGGACGCGGATTGACGAGGCCGCGCTTCAGCCGCTCCAGGTACATCGGGATGCGGCTGACGCCGTGGCTGTCGACGCCACGCAGGTTGGCCTTGACGAGGTCGCCCGCGATCAGCGCCGCATCAGCCTCGCTCATGCCGACGGACAGGAACATGGCGGTGGCGTATCGGGTCAGATCGTCGGCTCGGAAGTATTGCGTTTCGGCCATGAGAGGCTCCGTGAAGGTTAGGTTCCCTCGCCCGACGATTTAGACGCGGCCGGGCGAGGTTCAGGAGGAACGGGCTGTTAGACGCCAGCAGTCTCGTCCGGCATGGCAATCTTCCGCGTGCGCCGCCAATGGAGCATCGCCGGGACGACGATGATCAGCACCGAGATAGCGACAAGCACTGCGGAGAGCGGCGTGGAGACGAAGACCATCGGGTCCCCCTGCCCCACGGCGAGCGCCCGACGCATCTGCACCTCCGCCATCGGACCGAGGATGAGGCCGATCAGCACTGGCGCGATCGGGAAATCGTAGACGCGCATCGTATAGCCCAGCAGGCCGACGCCGAACATCATGGCGAGATCCACCCAAGAATTCGCGACGCCCCAGATACCGACCAGCGAGAAGATCAAGATACCGGCATAGAGGTAGGGACGCGGGATGAAGAGCAGCCGCACCCACAGCCCTGCCAGCGGCAGGTTAAGGATCAGCAGCATGAGGTTGCCGACATAGAGCGAGGCTATGAGGCCCCAGACCAGATCGGCGGAGTTGATGAACAGGAGCGGTCCCGGCTGCAGCCCGTAGTTCTGGAAGGCCGCGAGCAGGATAGCCGCGGTTGCCGAGGTCGGCAGGCCGAGCGTCAGGAGTGGCACCAAGACCCCAGCGGCGGCGGCATTGTTGGCGGCCTCGGGACCGGCCACGCCTTCGATGGCGCCGTGTCCGAACTCTTCAGGATGCTTGGTCAGCTTGCGCTCGACCGTATAGGACAGGAAAGTGGGGATCTCCGCGCCGCCGGCCGGCAGCGCGCCGATAGGAAAGCCGAACCCCGCACCCCGCAGCCAGGGTTTCCACGAGCGTTTCCAATCTTCTTTCGTCATCCAGATGCCGCCGGCGAGCGGATTGAGATTGGGTTTTTGCAGGCCGAAGCGGCTGGCGACATAGAGTGTTTCGCCGATGGCGAAGAGAGAGACGAGCACGACCGTCATCTCGACGCCGTCCATGAGGTCGGGAATGCCGAAAGTCAGTCTTTGCAGACCGGTCTGCTTGTCGATCCCCACCACGCCCATCGAAAGGCCGATGAAAAGCGCGATGAAACCGCGCACCTTGGAGGTTCCCATCACCACGGAGACGGACAGGAACGCGAGCAGCATCAGGGCGAAATAGTCCTGTGGCTTGAAGATGAAGGCTAGCTCTGCGATGGGCGGGGCAAGGAAGGTGATGCCGAGCGTGCCGATGGTGCCAGCGACGAACGAACCGATCGCAGCGGTGCAGAGTGCCGCAGCACCCCTGCCCTGCCGGGCCATCTTGTTGCCCTCGAGCGCCGTCATCATCGCGCCGCTCTCGCCGGGCGTGTTGAGCAGGATCGAAGTGGTAGAGCCGCCATACATGGCGCCATAGAAAATGCCGGCGAACATGATGAAGGCCGCCGTCGGCTCGATATAGACGGTGACGGGCAGGAGCAGCGCGATGGTCAGCGCCGGGCCGATGCCCGGCAGGACGCCGATGGCGGTTCCGAGAAATGTGCCGACGAAGGCCCACATCAGGTTCTGCGGCTGGAGAGCAACGGAAAAACCGTTCATCAATCCGGTGATCGCGTCCATTCTACACCCCCATCATCGGAAGAAGACCGCCGAGCTGGACGCCCAGCTTGCGGAAAAGCCACCAGCACAGCAGCGAGAAACCGAGACCAAGGACGATATCCAGGTGCCAGCGGCGTGACTTGAAGGCGGCCGCGATCAGCACGAAACAGCCGGTACAGGTGACGACGAAGCCAAGCGGCTTCATCGTCAGCATCGGCAGCGCGCAGGCGAGCGTGGCAAGGCCGAGCGCCATGTAGTTGACCTTGTGGTCCTCGTTCACGTCCTCGGCGCCCTGCTCCTCGAACGGAACGCCCCGGTAGATTTGCAGCGCCAGCATCAGTCCCAATAGGACCAGGCCGAATCCGACAGCCGAGGGCATGAAGCCCGGGCCGACGTGGGCGTATTGGTCAAACTGGGGCAGTTCTGCGGCCTTCCAGAAAACGATGGCACCCCAGCCAACCGTTCCCGCCGCCAGCCAATAGGGGCGTTCCGTCATGTCAGACATCCTTTCGAAGCGCGCGGCGGCTTACTTGACGAGGCCGGCGTCCTTGAGGATCGTGCCGATGCGGGTCTTTTCGTCATTCAGGAAGGAAACGAAATCATCGCCGGCGAGGTAGGCGTCTTCCCAGCCCTGCTTGGCGAGGATTTCCTTCCAGGTCGCGCTTTCATGCATCTTGGCGAAGCGGTCGAGCCACATCTTGCGACCTTCCTCCGACATGTCCGGCGCACCGACGATTCCGCGCCAGTTGCCGACGACCACGTTGAGGCCAGCTTCCTTCAGGCTGGGAGCATCGACGCCTTCCACACGGCCCTCGGATGTGACAGCGATGATGCGGATGCGGCCCGCATCGGCCATCGGCTTGAACTCCGAAATGCCCGACACTGCGACCGTCACCGAACCACCTCCGAGAGCGGTTACGACCTCTGCGCCGCCGTCATAGGGAATGTAGTTCAGCTTGGCCGGGTCCAGTCCGCTTTCCTTGGCGATCAGGGCCATGACGATGTGATCCACGCCACCGGCCGAACCGCCGCCGATCGACACCGCACCGAGGTTCTCCTTCATCGCCTTAACGAGATCGTCCACGGTCTTGATCGGAGAATCGGTCGCTACCGCGATGACGCCCGTGTCGTTGGTAAGGCGCACCAGCGGCGTGACGTCATCCAGGGTTACCGGCGACGAGTTCAGCAGGATACCGCCGACCATGATAACGCCCATCGACATGACGGCGTTGTCGTTGCCACGATTGGCGCCGACGAAATCCGCAAGACCGATCGTGCCACCCGCGCCGCCCTTGTTCGTGAAGGTCGCGCCGTCGGTGAAGATGCCTTCCTTCGACATCGCCTCGAACGGCTGCCGCGCCATGGCATCATAACCGCCACCGGCGCTTCCCGGCGCCATGACGACAGCGGGGTCCGCGAATGCCGGCGCTGCGGCCGAAAGCGAGAGCGCGAATGCCGCGGCGAAAACTGCTCGTATCATAGATTCCTCCCGTTGAGTGCGGGCTGAGAGCCCCTGTGCCGCAAAGCGCGGCATCCCAGACAACCGCCTCCTTGCTGTTGTCTTATAGATACACTTACGACAATGTTGTCCTTTGTGCAACCCCTCCGTCCGGGGACGCGCGAAATGAGACCGGATGGCCACAAACAAAAAGCCCCCTGCCGGAGGCAGAGGGCGATACGTCACGAGAATGTATGTTTTCCGCTATTCGATCTGGAATTCCTCCAGCAGGCAGGCCCAGCCCGCCCCGTGCATATCGCGGTCGGCGCGCATTCCCTGCACGACCGGGCGCGGCACGGAAAATTTCACGACATTCAGCGACGGAATATCGAAGCGCTTGAGCAATTGCCGCTCGACGCCGAACAGCCGGGCGACATCGGCGTCCTGCAGGCCGTCGCGCACCCGCGCGAAAGTTGCCGGATCGTCGCAGAAGATATCGACCGTCAGCCAGAACGGCCCGGCGTTCTTAGAGCGGACCTTGCTGACGAGGCTTCCCAATTCAGGCATGTCCGACCTCATGGGTTTCCAGTACGAAGGCCGCCAGCGGATCGTCCAGCTCCATCACATGGTTGAGGCAGAACTCGTAGAGCGCGCCGCGCTGCATCTCGGCGGGCGAGAAGGGAAAGGCGAAGGTCGGCATCGGCTCGTCCTCGGTCAGCGGGTGGTGCAGCAGATAGGGATTGAGGATCTTGCCGGCCTCCGCTGCCTGTTCGGCCGTTGGGCAGGTGAGGATGCCGAGAATGCCGACCTCGACGGGCACTTCGCGGCGGTTCTCCAGCGCGCCCAGCGTCGCATCCATGCCGATCAGGCGGATCTCGACGCTGAAGGCATCGCTCGCCAGGCCCATGCGCGCGACGATCTTGTCGCGGACCTTCGCCTCCACGTCGGCCGCCCATTCGCGGACATGGCTGACATAGCGGCGCTCGCGGATGACGGCGAGGCCGACCGTCTGGTAGCCGACGACGCGCGCGCCCTCCAGCTTGACCGTGTAGCGCCCCGGCACCCATTTCGAGCCTTTGACGCGGACGCGGCGGGAATCGAGCGCCTCGTACTCAGACCGAGTGACGTCGAGATGGCCGCCGGGCTCGTGCAGAATGAAGGGATCGGAATTCTCGTAGAGCATGTGCGCCGAGACGGTGTAGGGCGTCGCGGAGGCCTCCGCCGCCATCGGCTCGATGGTGAAGCCGGACGCGTCGAAATCGATCTGGATCACGCCGGAATTCGGCTGCGTGGTGGCGAGCGCCCCGCATTCACCGACCTTGGCGCCGTGCCAGGCGGCCCCGGCATTGTCGCCGCGCACGACCGGCAGGGCCGCGATGATGGCGGTATCCGTGGTACGCCCGGCGATCACGATATCCGCGCCCGTGCCGAGCGCGGCTGCCACTTGCTCCACGCCCGCCAGCGCCACGATGTTCGTGCAGGCGTCGATGATCGCCTCGCACAGATCGGGCGCGGCCGGCAGGGCATGCAGCCGCCCGCCGCCCAGGGCGGCCTTCACCCTCTCCTTGGGCTGGCCGGATTTCAGCGTGGCGACCTTGACCTTCATCCCCTCCTCGAGCGCGATCTCGCGCGTGATGTCGAGCAGCCAGTCCACGGCGGCATCCGCCCCGCAGGTGCCGGCCGTGCCGATGACCAGCGGAACGCCCGCCTTCGCCCGCGCCTGCATCAGCTCACGCCACTCCACCTTGGTCGATGCCCTTGAGTATTTGGAAACGCCACGACCGAGATAGGACGGGCCGCTATCGGTGGATCCGCCGTCGATAGCGATAATGTCAGGTTGGTTTGCCACTCCGCGCTCCAAAGCAGCGCGATCATAGCCCAATCCAAGCGCCCCTGCAGGCACGAGAACCCGTGTCATGTGTCACCTCGCTTGTTCGCCCCATCGGCAGGGCCATCGGAAAACATCTCGGCGCGGGCTTTACGTTGTTTGGCCTTTCCAAGATGTGCGTTCATCAGATCTGCGGCCTTCGCGGTATCGCGGGCGTCCAGGGCATCCAGGATGGCTAGATGCTCCGTGTTCTGGCCCCGCACCTGTTCGGTGTTCAGCGTCTGCCGATACTCGATAAGACGGCGGAGCTGGTTGAGTTTTTGAACCGTCGTGAGGATGAACCTATTCCCGGAGAGCGCCGCTAAGCCCTCATGAAATGCTGAATTTGCTTCGAACAACTCCAACTGGCTGAGCCGCTGCCAGCCTCCCTCCGCAATGATTTCCTGACGCCTTCGCAGGTCGGCAAGGACGACGGGATCAAGCCGGAAGTCAGGCGAACGAATTCCATGTGTCTCGATCACCTGACGCATATCGTAGCATTCACGATAAGCCTCGACGGAATCAATTAGAGTAGCGAAAGTCCAGCCGCGACCCTCATTGCGCTCGATCCAACCCTCAGCGGAAATGCGCGTCAGGATGCGTCTCAGCCCTAGTCTCGACACACCATAACGACGCATCAGGTCCGTTTCGCTGATCCGGTCCGGAAGGCGGTGCGACAGGCGGTCGTCGGCGATGCGCAAATAGATGGCCTCATCGGATGTTTCCGCGGCGGCAGGCAGCGGGTCCGCCTGGACCCGGCTCGGATCGCGCAGGTAAAAGCCCTTGTTCGGCACCCGCTCCAGCACGCCCTGCTCAGCCAGAATACCCAGCGCTTGGCGGATCGGTTGGCGAGATGTGCCGAACAGGGTCTGAAAGCTGGCTTCCGTCAGATGTTGCCCCTGCTCCATAGCCGATGTCCTGATATGCCGGACAATTTTGTCTGCCAGCGAGCGGTGAAGTTCGTTCATGGTCGACCCCAAATGGTATTAAGCGCAAATATACAACAACCCGGGTCCGATCAATCAACCGTCAGTGTTCGGATTGACTATGGCCTCTCCACAATCTCACCGATGCGCCGACCGAAGGCGGTGGTCCCCAGCGGCCCGGATAGGTCAGCGGTTCGTCCGGCTGGATGGTCAAGTGAAGCCTCTACTGCCGCCTCGATAGCGTGAGCCGCCTCCGCAAGATGCGGAGCGCCCTTCCGCGTGGCCAACCAATCAAGCAGCATCGCAGCCGACAGTATCAGTGACGTAGGATTGGCCTTGTCCAGTCCAGCTATATCGGGAGCGGAGCCGTGCTGGGCCTGCGCCACACAAATATCGTCACCCTGGTTGATTGATCCTGCGAGACCGAGACTGCCCGAAAGTTCAGATGCCTCGTCTGAGAGAATATCGCCAAACATGTTGGTTGTAACCAGAACGTCGAAACGGTCCGGCTGGCGGATCAGCAACGCCGCCGCGGCGTCGACGATCAATTCCTCCAACTCGACATCGGGAAACGAGGCCGCGACCTTGCGCACCTCCCGCAGGAACAGACCGTCCGACAACTTCAGCACATTGGCCTTGTGGACGGCGGTCACCTTGCGCCGCCGGCCCTGCGCCAGCCGGAACGCCGCCTGCGCCACGCGCCGAGACGCCGTTGCCGAAATCTTGCGAACCGACAGGGCAAGATCGGGATCGGGCATGAACTCACCCGTACCGGCAAACATGTTGCGGTCAGAATAGAAGCCCTCCGTGTTCTCGCGAACAATGACAAGATCCATTGGCTTTCTCAGGATCGTGAGGTCCGGCCGCGACCGGCAGGGCCGAACGTTGGCGTAGAGGTTGAACTTCGTTCGCAACTCGCCGGATGGATTGATACCGCCCTTCTCCCGCGCCGGATATTCATAGTGAGAGACTGGGCCGAGAATGGTGCCATCCACCTGAGGGACTCGTTCCATCACCTTTGATGGCAGAGTTGTGCCTTGCTCGGCGAGCGCCGTCAGGCCGATGGCGGCCGTCTCGACCTCCAGGCCCAGGGCAAACCTGCGATCGGCGGCTTTGAGGACTTCTATGGTCGCCGCTGTTATTTCCGGGCCGATCCCGTCGCCGGGCAGAGCCAATATCCGCATGAAATTCCTCTTCAGGTTGGCCACTCCAATCACGACCATACTGGTATTTTGACCTCACGAAACACCATAGTTTACGATGATGGCACTTTGCAAGCTCATAATACCACGACTTGGCGGAAGCTTTAAAAAGTGCGACAAGAGCGCAGACATGGAGAAGTTGAAATGACGCAGATCGCCAGCACTCTGGCTCAGCAGATTGCACGTTTCGTGCATACGGAGCGGCTGGCGCCCGGCGAGGCGCTTACCGAACGTAGCCTTGCTGAAAAGTTTCTCGTGTCGCGGTCGCCTATTCGCACGGCTTTACGCGAATTGCAGCGCGCAGGTGTATTGACAACAGCCGAGCGAGGCGGCTTTGCGGTTGCCGATCCCCGTGCCGCAGAAACTTTCACAGACGCAGAGCCTGCACCCGATGGTAGCGAGGAGGTTTACCTAGCAATCGCGCGCGATCGCCTCGCTGCGGAGATCCCGGACCGGATTAGCGAAAATGAGCTTCTTCGCCGCTACGGAATCACCCGGGCTCGCCTTCAGGCCCTACTGCGACGCATGTCGGAAGAAGGCTGGGCCGAGCGCCTGCCGGGCCATGGCTGGCGTTTTCTTCCGGTTTTGACGTCGATGGAGACCTATCGACAAAGCTACAGTTTCCGCCAGGCCATCGAACCCGCTGCCCTGTTAGAAAAGGGGTTTGCCCTCGATCGGCCCGTCTTGGAAAGGCATCTCGAACAACAGCGCCGACTGGTGGCAGGCGAAATCCTTGATATCTCAGCCGTCCGACTGTTCGAGATAAACAGCGAAATGCACGAGGCCATCATAGAGTGCAGCCGCAACGCCTTCTTCATTGAGAGCCTTCGCCGTGTCGACCGCCTACGCCGATTAATCGAATACCAACAGCAGGTGGACCGCGAACTTGCTCGCGCCCGTTGCATCGAACATGTTCGCATTCTCGAATTGGTGCTCGAAGGGAGAAATTGGGAGGCCGCCGACAAAATGCGCGAGCATCTTCGTTCTCTCGGCCCCCTAAAGGCGCCACCGTCGACGCCGTGATCTAATATTTTTTGCCTTCAGGTGGACCGTTTCCCGCATTGCACGTCCGGTCTGCGGACATCCGCTGCCTTTGTTCTGCGGAACACGCACACCGAACGACAGTTGCAGGAAGGAGCAAAGTAGCTCGCGCATTCTTCGAAGCGAATAGAACGATTCTGGCGTCCATGCGTCTAGACCTCGGATTTGCGATTGACCCTAGACTCATCGCTTCTCGAAGTCGCTACGCGGCTCGACGAACAACGATGGAGATTTCCTTCCGCAGCTCTGCGTCAACCCAACGCTCCGCGTTGGAGTCAACCATTGCACCCTCGGAACGCGCGTCGGGCTGCTAATAACGCATTGGCACTACCGCCCCTCCGACAAGCCATCATCCTCTGCCTCGACGAGACTTACTTCATCCAGGAGCTGTCGGCCGACCAATCCTGCATCCTCTAGCGCCTCGATGTCGGGCAGATCGCCCAACGTCTGCAACCCGAAGGCCGACAGGAAGTGTTTCGTCGTGACATAGGTATAGGGCGCCCCCGGCGTCGGGCTGCGCGGGCCGGAGGCGAGGAAGCCGGCGTTGCGCAGGCTGGCGATCGTGTCGCGACTGACCTCCTTGCCGAAGATTTTCGACAGGTCGCCGCGGGTGATCGGCTGGAAATAGGCGATCGCCGTCAGCACCATGGCTTCGAAGTCGGAAAGCGCCGGCGCCGCACTGCGCGTCGAGGCCTGCGACGCTCTAATCGGAACGGCGAAACGCGAACGCGTTCGGTGTTGCCAGCCGCCGGCGACGTAGACGATCTCATAGGGCCGGTCACGGAGTTCTTCCTGCAGGTCGTCGATCAGCAGGTCGATGCTGCAGTCTTTCCCAACGACGCGCGCCAGGGTCTCACGGCCGACCGGCTCGGCCGCGGCAAAGATCACCGCCTCGACCCGCAACATCCATTCCCGCCAACGCAGCTTCGGCGGCAGATCGGCCAGCTCGCGATCCAGGAGGACTTCGTCCTCCGATGTCGATCTGCGGCCTCGCCGCGGGCTGGCAGTGTCCGGTTCAACCATCGTCACAATCCATAGATCCGGAAAGCACTGCGACCGGACAGTTCACGCACGGCGCCAAAGCCTTCCAGTCTGTCGAACAGCCGGGTCGCCGCCCAGCGCGAGAGATTGCTGCCGGGCGCCGAGGCTGCCACGGCGTCCTCGTTCAGCAGGGCCTGGATGACGGCGCCGGCACCCTTCGTTCGGACCTTTGGCGCGGTGGCGATCAGTGCATGGGCGCGCCGAGAAATCTCGCTGGCGTTGCGCAGGGCCGCGCCCGTTGCCTCGGTGAGGGCAAGGCAGACGGCGCGGGCGAAGGCCGGTTCCCCCGGGCGCACGCGGCCCCTGCCCCCAAGCGTCTTGAAGGACGGCCCATAGCGCTCGGCCATCAGCAGCGGCACGGCAAAATCCCATTTCAGCAGCGCGGCGATCAGCAGATCGGCCAGCATCCAGGCGAGCGGCTCGGCGTCCGGCCGCACCGCATGGATGGCCGTGACCAGATCCGCCGCGGCGAACGGCGCGGGACGGCCGGATTGCAACGCGTCGTCAGCATAGTCGACGGCCGCGGTGAGCCGATCGTCCCAGGCGAGCCCCAACAAATCGGCAAGCTCGGCCACGGCCTTCGAAGAGAAGGCGGGTTTTCGGGCGGAAAGCCTTTTGAAGGCCAAAAACACCTTTCCGGCCGGACCGGGATCGTCGCCAGCGGCGGTGAGCAAAAGCGCGTCCCGCAACGCGGGCTCATCCTCGCTGCGGCCCATCAGCCGGACCGCGACGGCGGCACATTTCAGGGCTTGGCGGGACCGCCAACAGCCGGCCCAGACGGGCGCAGAGCGGACAAGATCGTCCAGCGATTTCAAGGCGATGCCGGCGGCGAAAGCGGCGGCAAGCGCGTCCGGCTCGTGGCCACGCGGCAGGGTCCAGCCGGGCAAGGCGGCCGGGAACACCGACGAGGCGACGAGAGGGGTGACGGGCGAATCCATGGCCGCCATCCTATAATGAGTGCGCGGTTTATGCTATAGATTGCGGCACAAACCGCACGGCTTGTCTTTCATCTATAATGATGGATAAGCTTGCATTATCGTTCGTTTTACTCAATATAGAGACATGACGCGAATCGCCGCCGAAAACAGCGAAAATCACCCTCCGGAACCTTCCGCGCCGCCGCACAGCATGGCGGTTTCCGAAGATGTTTCCACGGCAGAGGTGTCGACCGAACGCCCCTACCCTCTTGTCGATGCGACCCCCGCGTTGCCGGCTCATTTACAGGATCTGACCGATCGCGCCCGCGGCTACGTCGAGGCGGCCAGTTCCCAAAACACCCGCAGGGCCTATGCCAGCGACTGGACGCATTTTTCCGCCTGGTGCCGGCGCCAGAACCTATCCGCCCTTCCCCCGGATCCGGAGGTCGTCGGCCTCTACATCACCGCCTGCGCCTCCGGCAGTGCCGTTGGCACGGCTACGCGCGGCGCCAAGCCGAATTCGGTCGCGACCATCGAGCGGCGCCTCGCCGCCATCGGCTGGAACTGCGCGCAGCGTGGGACGCCGCTCGATCGCAAGAACCGAGCGATTGCCACGGTGATGGCCGGTATCCGCAACAAGCACGCTGCCCCGCCCCGGCAGAAGGAAGCCATCCTGCCGGAAGACCTGATCGCCATGCTGGAGACACTCGACCGCGGTTCGCTGCGCGGCATCAGGGACCGCGCCATGCTACTCATCGGCTTTGCCGGTGGTCTGCGCCGCTCGGAAATCACCGGGCTCGATCTTGGCCGCGACCAGACGGAGGACGGACGCGGCTGGATCGAGATTTTTGAGAAGGGCATGCTGGTGACGCTGCGTGGAAAAACCGGCTGGCGCGAGGTGGAGATCGGCCGCGGTTCCTCCGACGCCACCTGCCCGGTCGTCGCCGTCGAAACCTGGATCAAGTTCGCCAAGCTCGCAAAAGGCCCCCTGTTCCGCCGCGTAACCGGTCGGGGCAAGAACATCGGCCCGGATCGACTCAACGATCAGGAGGTGGCGCGCCTGGTCAAGAAGACGGCGCTGGCCGCCGGCATACGCGGCGACCTGAGCGAAGGAGAGCGCACCGAAAAGTTTGCAGGGCATTCGCTACGCGCCGGCCTCGCCTCGTCGGCCGAGGTCGATGAGCGTTATGTGCAGAAGCAGCTCGGTCATGCCTCGGCAGAAATGACCCGCCGTTACCAGCGGCGGCGCGATCGTTTCCGCGTCAACTTGACAAAGGCAGCGGGTTTGTAGTCCGACACCGGAAGACCTGCTGCAGCTGAAAAACCTCTATCGAAGCCCAGAGCCCTCATAGTCGCCCGTCAGGTGCCGCGCTCCCTCCTACAAATCACATGCTTGCCAGCTCTTGCGCTACTTCTCGGAAATATTCTGGCGAAGCGTCTAGCAGCGCTGCAACTATCCCAATATTGTCTCTGCAAGCTGCCTTTGCGCCATAACGATCGTTCACATTTGGAAACGCTTGGGCCAGCAATTGCGCGATCACTCGGTCCGCAAAGCCCGCCTCGTAGAAAGCAAGCGCGGATTCTGTCTGAAGTCCATTTTTCACCTGGCGTTGAAGTAACGTCGCGGCGTCGACTAGGTCTGGCTCAATCGTTTCGAGCAGGTCCACGACCGAAGCCAAAATCATCGCAACATGATAACCAAAGCCATCCTCGCATATCGCTACGAGGTGATCGGCGGTGGCATGATTGCCACTCACACGGATATCGTCCTTCACAAGGATCTGCCGTATTTCGGCGAAGGATTTTCCGTCGGTCCAGGCCGATAGAATGGTGGGGATGACTGCGGCATCACTCAACGCCGACAGTGATTTTGCTGAAGCCAGTGGGAGCGCTTGCTCTATCAAAAGCGGCAACAGGGTTCCGTCTTTAACGGCTGCAGTCAGCTGCTCGGTGCTTGTTTCGACCCACGCGCTGAGTTTGCGAAGCGCAGCTGGCGCGAGTGGGGACTTCTTGATCAGCAAGCGGTAAGCGGCGTCGGTATTGTTCTGGATCGATTTGACCGTCGCTTGAAAGAGCGCAATCACGCGAGGTCGTGTTGTTTCATCAGCGAGATGATAGCCCAGAGTGTTTGCGGCCAAGCGTTCGGCGGCTTCAACGGCGTCTTCCGCTTCGAAGTCGATATGTTGAGCGAGGTACATTGCTATGCTTTGAATCGCCCTCGCCCTCCCCTGTAGATAGTCTTTGAGCTCGGAAGCGCTCACATTTGGGAACTGCTTGAGAACTTCCACGACAATCAACTCAATCGCCGCCTCATCTGCGAACGCTAAATTCTCACCAGCCAGATCGAAGGTGAGGACGATCGGAGTGCCAGCTGTCTGTTTATAATCGTCGAAAATTTGGAGGATACTGCTCTGGCTGGGTTCAGCACCGTCCTGGTCTAAAAGCTTTTTCGCGGCCTCCCATCGCCAGTTCTTATATTCATCTTCTCGCTCATCGTAGATCGGAGGCGCAGAGAATATGACACTGCTTTCCGTATGCATGCCGGCGCGGCCTGCTCGACCCATGAGGTTGTGAAAGTCACGGACTTTGATTTTCTCTTTGCCTTGTTGCGTGGCAGTCACCACCAAGTATTTGATCGGAAAATTCACGCCCTGCGCCAGCGTCGACGTACAGGCGACGATCCGTGCGTGACCTGCCTTCATCGCATGTTCGACACAAAGGCGAATCCCGTGTGGCGTGCTTGCGTGATGAGAAAGGACCCCCAAGCGACTTGCGCCGACCACGTCGACGTCATCACCGAGATTGCTCGCGATTAGGTTCGCAAGGCGGTCTAGCTCTTGTTGATCACACCATGCGCTCGGTTTCTCCAACTCGACCTTTCGCGTGAACAGATCGACTACGCGCCAGGAGACCTTCGAAACGCTGGCCTTTTGGCCGCAGAACAGTGCCACACTCCCGTTGCTGCCGAGGTGCAACGCGAGGTATAGTCCAATGTCAACACTCTCCGAGATTTCTGCGGAGTGATTACGATCCGGAAAGACGCGATCGCGTTCCCGTTTACTCTTCTTTTCAAGCGGAAGTTCTTCAATAATTCGAGGAACGAAATACTCGTCTTCGTCAGGATCCAACGGATTCACATACCGAAGCCATCCTCGCTCCTTCTGCCAGCTCGCGAAAGCAATGCTCTTCGCAGTCGGCAGAAGGCCCTTTCCCCCAACGATCGCAGACGAGTCTCCAATCAACCAATCCGCAATCTGGTCCGCATTGCCGATCACCGCGGAAATTAAAATGATTTGCGCAGCGGGCTTTAGCATCATTCGAAGCGACGAAAGGAGAAGCTCGTAGGTCGGTCCACGAGTGAAACCCTCGAACTGATGACCCTCGTCGTATACAATCAGTCCAATTCGCTCGGCCAACTCAGGAGCCCGGCGCAGCATGTAAAGCAGCTTCTCCGGCGTGATGACCAAGACACTATTTTGAGCAAGAAGCTGCTCAATTCCAAAGTCCATCAGATAGGAATCCGAAACTTCGTCCATGAGTATGTTCTCGCCCTGAAAGGCTCTTACTAGATCAGAGCGAATATCGTGGCAGAGCGACTTGAATGGCGCGACGATCATCGCGAGGGAAGTCCGTCCGGCAAGGAACGCTGCTCTGATGATAAGTTCTGTGGCGCGCGTTTTTCCGGCACTTGTCGGCATCTGGATAACGGCAGAGCGCCCATTTAGCAGATCGGCGTCACAGATACGCCGTTGTGCCGGCCAGAGTTCTATCGGGAAGCCCGGCTTCGTAAGCGCCGGTGACCAGGCAGCCAGGGGCGATCCTGAAGCTGGTGGAAGCCTGTTGCGCGACGAGTTTTGGATTTTACCCGCGCATATTGCCGTGACGATATCGGCGTAAAGGACCTCACGGTCGGTTCCGATTTCATACAGCGTCTCGCGAAGCTCACGGCAGAGCTCGGGAATGGCGCGTTCGTCCTCGTCCTGAAGCGCATAATGTGCACGGACCAACTCGAGCAGGCGATTTGCGAATGTCGAGTGAAAGATTTCTACGTCAATCGGCTCCAGTCGGTTCTGCAGGATTCTGCTCGCAAGAAGTGCTAGTCCGCCTCCAAGGTCAGCGGGAGGCTCATCTGAACGCTTCACCACCACCACAGCGTTTCCGATTGCGTCAGAAAGATAATAGGCTGCCGCACATAGAAGCGAGAATTCGACGGATATGCTGCCGTCTAATTTTGCCTCGAGATAAGAGTCGAAGAAAGTCGCGGCAAACCGGACGTTCTCATTGATTGATGTGTCTTCCGCCCAGGTAGGAGGATGGGCGCTCGTCCCCGGTTCGACAAAATGATCGGAGATGGCGCCCGCAGCATCTCCAAGGATTCCGACCGCAAGAGAATAGAGCGTGGCAGGATCGCGCCGCAGCTCAATGAAGTCCTCCGCAGCGACACGGAACTCGTGCATTTTTGCAGTTGCTCGAACGGTCGAGAGGACTTGTTGTGCAGCTGCATCAGGCTTCATTGGCTGCCCTTTCGTAGAGCGCATGCACGAGATCCATCATCGAAATGCCCTTGATCACGATGAGTTTCAGTTTGTCCTTGTTGGGGTGGTCTGAGACCTGCGTCTTCTCGAGTTCCATTTTTGCCGCGGTTTCTGCATCGAGGACAGCGACTGCCCCGCTCCATCGCGTGAAGGGTCGATCGGCCTCGTCTTGAAACCTCTCGACCTTGAGGGCGGCTTCCCGATTCTTGCGAAGCAGCCTCTTTTTCAGGGCGCTGAGCGTCATTGCCTCTCGTAGACGATCTTTTGCAGAATCGTTGACGGCTGTTTGAAGTCGATTCTCCGTGGTCGGACGCAGGCCGGATTTGGACTCTACGACAAAAAGCTCGTCCCTAGGGCTCGGCTTTTCACTGGCAAATCGAAAGCCTACCACATCCGTGCCGTTATCGGAGACGTTCGCGTTGATGCGGTCCTCGTAGCGGTGCTCACGGGGGCACCAGTATCCGAGAATGAACTCGATGTAGTCAGCAACAAGAATTTCTCCAAAGTCACCAGAGCGCGTGGCCGGCCCCGACCCGCCCTTGGCGCTCGGAAACTTGATCTCGGTTAGGAATTCGGCATTCGACTTTCCCGTCCCTGAAACAAGATCAGCAAGTTCCTCATCAAGGCAATAATGCTGCCGGAAATGCCTTGCCCATTCAGATAGAACCGCGGCATCCTCTTCGTGGTTGAGCTCCCAAACCTCAACTGTTGCGCCGTCCGCGGTTTTAAGAACTTCGTCGGTTTTGTGGAGCCATTTTATATGTGTGGGCGTCATGTAGGACAACTTGTTTGCGACTCTCGAGGGTGGTCCGATTCTCTCACCATTCGCAAACTTCTATACAACCAGACCGTAACTAGAAAATTGATTTCATCTCGACCTCTAGTTACTCGTTGGGTTAAACTGCTGAACGAATCCCAGGCTGGCGAATCCTAAGATCCAGCCCCCTGTCTTCTGCCACCGCAGAGACGGGTCTAGAGACGTTTTCAATTGATCGGTTATCCTTATCTTCTGCAATTGGAAATCCGCACCAGAACACCCTCCCCAGGCGCTTCAAATGGCTCGTGACGCTCAAAATCGCTCTTCCCGTCGACCTCAGGGACGACTGATCGGCTATGCGCGCGTCTCGACGGACGAACAAGCGACCGAGGCCCAGGAGATTGAGCTCCGCTCGGCCGGCTGCGACGTCATCGTTCAGGAACACGGGTCCGGCGCCTCGCGCGCGCGTCCAGCCCTGTCTAGGCTGCTTCGGGAGATCAGCGCCGGTGACACACTCATAGTCGTTCGGCTCGATCGTCTGGCACGATCCGTTAGCCATCTGCTCGAGGTCATCGAGGATCTGACTGCGAAGAACGCGCATTTTCGGTCGCTCCGCGATCCGATCGACACGGCGACGCCGCAGGGAATGTTTTCGCTGCAGGTCCTCGGCGCGGTGGCGCAACTCGAGCGCGCGCTGATTTCCGAAAGAACCAAAGCAGGCATCAAGGCGGCGAAGGCAAAAGGACGGATGCCAGGCAACCCGGGCCTCAGGGCAGGAACGCCGGAGGTGCTGGCAAAGATGACGGCCGCGCAAAGGGCTGCGTATGGCGATCGGGTACAGGCGACGGCGAACCAATGGCTGCCAACCGTCCGGCGCATGCGGCCTGACCACACCTGGGACGATATCGCTCGCGTCCTGAAACAACGTGGCTTCGACTGGACGCCCGAACGCTTGCGCCGGGCAGTGAAATGGCTCGTGGCCGAACACATGGCCGATCCGAGCTTGCTGAGGAAGTCCCCTCCTCGCCTTCCCGAAGATCGCCTGATGACGCTGGTCGCAGGCATTCATTCGAGCAATCCGAACCTGACCCTGCGCGAAATCGCTGCGCAGCTCGAAAAGCTTCACGAGCGCACGCCGCGCGGAGGATCGAAGTGGTCGCCCTCCTCGGTGAAGAACCTCATCGACCGGGCTCGCCGATCCGGCTTGATCGAAGCCGAAGTACGTCGCGCCGCGGAGTGACCCTGCCACCCATTAAGCCCTCGGCTTTCGCAGGGTTTTCAGCAGCGCTTCCGAGATGCGCATCCCCCCGACGCCGTCCACCGGATCTGACGGGTGCGGCGCATCCGTGTCAACGGACTTCTGCGCGTCGAGCTTGGCTCGGAGCAAGGCCATGATCATCGGCCAGGTTGAGAATTTGCCGTCCCGGGCACGATCTGTCAGCTTGCGGAGGTAGCCGCCGGCGTTGTTGATCTGCTCAGCCCGTTGGTAGATCGCCGCAAGCGTGATCGCCGCGTGCTGCTCGCCCAGGACCTCGCGGGCCTCCCGCCAAGCGCTCGGGCTGATCCCCAGCATCGGCCGCGCAAGCTCAGCCGCGGCCAAAAAATCCCGCCACTGCCGGATTTCGCCGCCGGTGGTCAGTTCTCGCACCCCAGGGCAGGCGTCCAGCACGATCCCCAAAGGCAATTCCCGCTTCGGCAAGCTCCGTACGTTGTCGGTTTCCGCAACGTTGCCGCCCGCTTCTACGTCTTCTCTAAAGCTGGTTTCAGATTCAAAATTAGAGTCTGGTTTTGAACTCTGTATGTGGCGTCCAGAATGGGACTCATTGGCGTCCGGATTCTCGTTTTTCACGAATAATTCCAACACGTCACGGATTTCGACGTAGAGTTCGTGAAGTTGCTGCCACACATCCTCTACGAGCTGGCGTGGCGCCGAGCGTGGCAAGCGGCTCACGATCTGCTGGTAGGTCTGCGTGACCCTGCCCCAATTGCCAGGAACGTGCTCCTCAATCCCGGTCTCAATCAGCTTGACGATGTCGCGGCGCACGAGTGTCAAGCGCTCCTTCGCGACCCTGAATGCCTTCTTCTCGGTCTGCACCGCCAAAGCGAGGTCGCGGAATTCCTCTGCTCGCGCAACGATCGGCGAGAGATCAAACCCGTAAGCCTGCTCGATCTCCCCTCCCCTACCCTTGCGCGCGAAGCGCTTGCCGTTCGGGCTGTCGCGCCGAATAATGAGACCGCAGTCGACCAGCACGGCAAGATGCCGACGCAGCGTCGTCGGCGGCATCCCGTTGGCACGCGCCATAAGCTGTTCGTTGGATGGCCAGACGACAAGCTCGGCATCGCCTGTAAGAGCGGTTTCCGGATGGAAGGTCAGCAATGCATTCAGGATCGCAAGCCCGCGATCTGTAGCGCCGATGAGTTCCCTCGCCTCACGAATATGCTGGAAAACCTGCCACTTGTGAGCCACGGCGTCCGGCTTGATTGCTTTTGCCGCCATCTGGCTTGAAATTTGGCCGAGCGTCATCGGCCGCCGCCCGAAGGGCGTCGTCACACTTCCCGATTGCATTTTTCTCTCACCTTTCTTTAGGCAAAAGAAATCCGCTCACCAAAACGGTGCCAAAGACTCTTGACTGGGATTCCGGGAAATGCGATTCTCGATCTTGCTACGGATAACGAGAAGGGCTTCCACGGTTTTACCGCTTGGGGGCCTTTTTCTTTCGCGTACTAGTCTCCATCAGCTTCAGATTTTGATCGCCTGTATTCGCTGTAAAGACGATCGATATGGGTCGATAGCCAGTCGCTGAAGGGCCGCGCCTCGGCGTTTGAGAGTTCGATGGCGACCTTCTTCGACTTCGCATTCATGACGAAACTCAACGAGCTGTCGCTCGCGGTCCATTCCTTTTCGGCGGCGTCACGCTTGGGTTTTTTCGCTGCCGACTTGGCCTTGTACTTTTTCAAGTAGCCGAGAAGGTCGTCGAACCTCTTTTCTTCAGCGATCGCAATGAATTCATCCGAAGAGATGTAATCGCACGCGACTGCCAAGTGGGCGGGGTTGAGAAGGATCTGGCGCAGGTTGAGCCACTTGTCGCGACCGATCTTCTTCGATGCGCCAAGCGCCTTGAGCATGGCCGCTGGTACGATCTCGATGACGCTCAGCATCTTCGAGAGCATGGCTTCGTCGATCGCGAGTGACGACCTCACCACATCCTTGCTCATTCCGGTGGCCAGAAGGTTTTGGGCGAAGTAGGCCCGTTCGATGAACGAAAGGTTCGCGCGGGCAGAATTCTCTTGCCCTTGGGCAATCGCAGACGTGATGTCGTCGAGTGTCTTAACGACGGCTTTCACCGGTATCCCGAGTTCACGGGCGACCTTTAGACGGCGGTGGCCGAAGACCACCATGTAGCGCTGCGCGTCCTTGGGGCTCGGCCGAACAAGGATAGGGGTCGTTTGCCCTGACGCTTTGATGGCCTCTTTCAGCTCCTGATATTCTTCATCGTCATCAGACAGACGGTCCGCTACGAAGGAAACGTCAAGTGAACGAGGATCCAGTTCCACGATCACTTCGCCTTCCATGAGCTTTTTGGCGTTCTCAGCCAGGTCCTCGATTGAGCGAACGACCGTCTTGGCGGCGCCAGTCATGCCGTAACCAGGTTTGGCAGGGGCCGCTTCCGCCGAGATCGAAGCGATATCCAATGTTGCAAAGGGATTCTTACGAGACATCACGCGCCTCCGGCTTCGCTTTCAACTCCGATAAGCTACTGTTTATTCTTGCAAAAACGGCGAAAAAAACGGCTGACAAGTTTCTCATTTCCGCCCCCATGCGCTGTGGACCAGTTCCACGATCTCGCCATTCGCGGCGTTGAGACTTTCCATGGCGCGGTCATAAGTCGAACGAACAAACTCTCCCCTCTCGACCTCATATAGCGTCTGCTTTTTAATGGAGGCGTCGGAAATCGCGGTGGATTTCAAGACAGGGTTCTTGAGCAAGTGCTGAGCGAACATGGACTGCATGAAGCCGACCATTTGAGCCTGTGGAATGTCCGTTGGTTCAAATCGCGTGACGAGGTATCGGAACCATTCAACGCGGATTTGCGCTCCAGCCTCGGCAACAGGAGTCATAATTCCGCCGAGCATCATCAGAAACTGGCTCATCGACATAACGTCCAGCATCTGTGGATGGATGGTGATCAGAATGCCTGTCGAAGCCATCAAGGCTGTCAGTGTCAGGTAGCCAAGTTGGGGAGGGCAGTCGATGACCACCACATCGTACTTATCGTCAACCTCCTTCAAGGCGTTGACGATACGCATGTGAAACAGTCGACCTTCGGAGCCGTTTTGTGACGAAATCGCCAGTGGCACGTCATACTCATATTCTTGCAAGATCAGGCTTGCAGGAACGACGTCCAGGCCGGGGATATTGGTCCTCTGAATGATCTCGGAGATCGATCTACGCTCCTCGTCAAAGCGGAGCGCTTCGTACAACGAGGCTACTTCATCTAGCTCCGGCTGGATGCCGAAGAGCGATGTCAAGGATGCCTGGGGATCAAGGTCGATAGAGAGGACACGGTGGCCGGTGAGGGCAAGATACTGCGCCAAATGTGCAGCAGTGGTGGTCTTGCCGCTACCACCTTTGAAGTTTACGACGGACAAGACCTGCAGCGGCTCCCCCGGCCTTCGCTGCGGCATGTAATACCTTTTGTCCGATTTCTTGTTGGCCTCCAGATATTCACGAAGCTCGAGCATCTGTTCGGCCGTATAATAGCGCCGACCGCCAATGGTCTCGATCTCCGGACCCTTGCCCTCGGAATGGATTTGCCTGAGATGGCTTTGAGTTACCCCCATGAACTCGGCGACTTCGCCGAGCTGAAACTTTCTCAACCCCTTGCGAGCGTCGGGCGGATATTGTTGACTGCGCAACATATGCAGCGCGCTCGAGATCTTTGACCCTTGCTGGGCGATCTCGAGATCAAATCGGTTGGGCTCCGGGTGGCTCATTTCGCAAACTATTTCCTAGATAGCAACACTTTCGAAAAAACGGCCGCGCGGCCATCATTTGCGCAACTATCAGCCGATTCCGACAATGCTGCAAGACATTTAAGGTTAACAACAGGTTAACGAGCTTTCGCCCAATCCAAACAGAACTCGGATTAATCGATCATTATCTTATAGTTAGCCTGACTCCCGTAGTTCGCGGCGGCTCGGAGGAAATGCAGATCTGCACCTCTTATCAACATTTTAGATTCCGGCTTCCGCCCGATTTTCGAGAGTTGTAGCGCCGATTCGGTAGAATCACCGGATGCAAATCTGCACATAGCCACACGCATCGCGAGATGATTTCCCTTCGCCTGATCAAGTCATGCGGAGATTACAATGCAGATTCTGAGCGTCTCACCCGATCACTACGCACTTAACCGCAACTATTTGAATCAGATGCACCGTCTTCGGGCCGCGGTGTTTGGCGGCCGCCTGGAATGGGATGTCACCGTCACCGAACAGGGAGAGCGGGATCAGTACGATGATCTCCGCCCAACCTACATCTTGGCGATCTCGGCCGAGCAGAAGGTAGTCGGCTGCGCACGCCTGCTGCCCGGATACGGTCCAACGATGCTGGAACGGACATTCCCACAACTGCTGGAGCGCGGCTCGCTCAATGCCCGTGCAGCGAAGGTCGAGAGCTCACGCTTCTGCGTCGACACGTCCCTGGAAGTGGGGAGGGGAGGGAGCCTCCATCAGGTGACGCTCACCATGTTCGCCGGCATCATCGAATGGTCGATGGCAAATGGTTACACGGAGATCGTCACAGCGACCGATCTCCGCTTCGAACGTATCCTGAAGCGTGCGGGATGGCCGATGCGCCGTCTCGGCGATCCGGTGGCGATCGGTAACACCATCGCCGTGGCGGGTAGCTTGCCCGCTGATCGCGCCAGCTTCGACACGGTTTGCCCGGAAGGTTACCGTTCGACCGTCGAGCATAGTGACGTCGGTCCTTTGAGGAGCGCCGCGTGACCCAGCTCCGTTCCCATCCCCGCCTTGTGCGCAAACTGCAGGACGCCCTCGGCGACCAGCTTTGCTTCGCACTCGACGATCCAACGGTGGTCGAGATCATGCTCAATCCCGACGGCAGGCTGTTCATCGAACGGCTGGGGCACGGCGTTGCCCCGGCCGGCGCGATGAGTGCCGCCACTGCCGAAGTCGTCATCGGCAGCGTCGCCCATGCGCTACAGTCGGAAGCCGACGATGAGCAGCCGATCATTTCCGGCGAACTGCCGATCGGCGGGCATCGGTTCGAGGGCTTGCTGCCGCCGGTGGTATCGGCGCCTGCGTTCACGATCCGGAGACGGGCGTCGCGGCTCATCCCACTCGACGAATACGTGAAGTCGAAGGTCATGACCGAAGGACAGGCCTCGGTTCTGCGCAGCGCAATCGCATCGCGCATGAACATCGTCATTTCCGGCGGTACCGGGTCCGGCAAGACGACGCTTGCAAACGCCGTCATCGCCGAGATCGTCGCGACGACGCCGGACGATCGCATGGTCATCCTGGAAGATACGGCCGAGATCCAATGCGCGGCGGAAAACGCTGTGTGCCTGCATACCACCGACACGGTCGATATGGCCCGGCTCCTGAAGAGCACGATGCGTCTGAGACCTGACCGCATCATCGTCGGCGAGGTCCGCGACGGCGCTGCACTGACACTGCTCAAGGCATGGAACACCGGCCATCCGGGCGGCGTCACCACCATCCACTCCAACACGGCGATGTCGGCCTTGCGCCGGCTGGAGCAACTGACGGCTGAAGCCAGCCAGCAGCCCATGCAGGAAGTGATCGGCGAGGCGGTCGATCTCGTCGTCTCCATCGAGCGCATGAGCAACGGCAGGCGGGTCCGCGAGGTGATCCATGTCGAGGGGTTCAATAACGCCCGCTACCGAACCGAACATTACGCCCAGATCGATGAGGACAGCCATGTCGCATAAGACGAAGATCACGCTCGCCTGCTTGGGCCTCGCCGCCATCTCTCTCGCCCTGGCAGAGCCGGCATTGGCGTCCTCGGGTGGCGGCGGCCTCCCATGGGAGTCGCCGTTACAGCAGATCCAGCAGTCCATCACCGGGCCTGTTGCCGGCTTCATCGCTCTGGCAGCTGTGGCAATCGCCGGCGCCATGCTCATATTCGGCGGCGAGCTCAATGATTTCGCGAGAAGGCTTTGCTACGTCGCCCTCGTCGGCGGGGTTCTGCTCGGCGCTACGCAGATCGTCGCCCTCTTCGGTGCGACCGGCGCCAGCATCGGCGAGGCCGAAGTGCAATCGGCGCCTGACATCACCGAGCCGACGGCAACGCTTCACACGGAAGGGGAGGGGGCTCATGGCTGAGGCCAGCTCCAGGCTGTCCCGTTCGCGCGTGCACAGGGCGCTGTCGCGTCCGAACCTGCTGATGGGTGCTGACCGCGAGCTCGTGCTGTTGACCGCGCTTGCCGCCGTCATTCTGATCTTCGTCGTGCTGACCTGGTACGCGGCGCTCTTCGGTATCGCAATCTGGCTGGTCGCTGTCGCGGCGCTGCGCATGATGGCAAAGGCCGATCCCCTCATGCGGAGGGTCTATATTCGGCACATCTCTTACAAGACATTCTATCGCGCGACGCCGTCACCCTGGCGCGGGTTCTGAGGGATCGAGATGGTTGCCCTCAAATCTTTCCGTCATTCGGGACCGTCGTTTGCCGATCTGGTGCCCTATGCCGGCTTGGTCGACAACGGCGTGATCCTGCTCAAGGACGGCTCGCTGATGGCCGGCTGGTATTTCGCCGGGCCGGACAGCGAGAGCTCGACCGACGCCGAGCGCAACGAGGTGTCGCGGCAGATCAACGCGATCCTGTCTCGGCTCGGCTCCGGATGGATGATCCAGGTCGAGGCCGTCCGGGTTCCGACAGGCGATTATCCGGCCGAGGATGATTGCCACTTCCCCGATCCGGTCACGCTGGCGATCGACGCCGAAAGGCGAGCGCATTTCCAGAAGGAGAGGGGCCATTTCGAGAGCCGGCACGCACTGATCCTGACATGGCGGCCGCCGGAGCCGCGGCGCTCGGGGCTGACCCGCTATGTCTATTCGGATGCGGCCAGTCGTTCCGCAACTCACGCCGATAAGGCGCTCGAAAGCTTCCTGACCTCGATCCGCGAGGTCGAGCAATATCTCGCGAACGTTGTGTCGATCCGCCGGATGATGACACGCGAGACCAAAGAGCGCGGCGGTTTCCGGGTCGCCCGCTATGACGAACTGTTCCAGTTCATCCGCTTCTGCATCACCGGCGAGAACCATCCGGTGCGCTTGCCCGAGATCCCGATGTATCTCGACTGGCTGGTGACGGCCGAGCTGCAGCATGGTCTCACGCCCGTCGTCGAGAACCGTTTCCTCGGCGTCGTGGCGATCGACGGTCTGGCGGCTGAGAGCTGGCCGGGCATCCTCAACAGCCTCGACCTGATGCCGCTCACTTATCGCTGGTCATCACGTTTCGTCTTCCTCGATGCCGAGGAGGCACGGGCGAGGCTCGAGCGTACCCGCAAGAAGTGGCAGCAGAAAGTCAGGCCCTTTTTCGATCAACTGTTCCAGACACAGAGCCGTTCGGTCGATCAGGACGCCATGATGATGGTGGCGGAGACCGAGGACGCGATCGCCGAAGCCTCCTCCCAGCTCGTCGCCTACGGCTACTACACGCCCGTTATCGTGATTTTCGACGAGGTGCAGCCCCGCCTGCAGGAAAAGTGCGAGGCGGTCCGCCGGCTGATCCAGGCGGAAGGCTTCGCCGCACGGATCGAGACGCTCAATGCGACAGACGCCTTTCTCGGCAGCCTGCCCGGCGTTTCCTATGCCAATATCCGCGAGCCGCTGATCAATACGCGCAATCTCGCCGATCTTATCCCGCTCAATAGCGTCTGGTCGGGGAGCCCGACGGCGCCTTGCCCGTTCTATCCGCCTGGCTCACCGCCGCTGATGCAGGTTGCCAGCGGCTCGACGCCGTTCCGGCTCAATCTGCATGTCGACGATGTCGGGCACACGCTGATCTTCGGGCCGACCGGTTCGGGTAAGTCGACGCTGCTGGCACTGATCGCCGCGCAGTTCCGGCGCTACAGCCAAGCCCAGGTCTTTGCCTTCGACAAAGGCGGCTCCATGCTGCCGCTGACGCTCGGACTCGATGGCGATCACTACCAGATCGGCGGCGATATCGGCCCTTCTGCAGAAAGCGAGGGGAGGGCGCTGGCTTTCTGCCCGCTTGCCGAGCTTTCGACCGATGGCGACCGCGCCTGGGCGTCGGAATGGATCGAGACCCTGGTGGCGCTGCAGGGTGTGACCATCACCCCGGACTACCGCAACGCCATCTCCCGGCAGATCGGGCTGATGGCGGAATCGCGTGGCCGCTCGCTCTCGGACTTCGTATCTGGCGTGCAGATGCGCGAGATCAAGGACGCGCTGCATCACTACACCGTCGATGGCCCCATGGGTCAGCTTCTCGATGCCGAGGAGGATGGCCTGACGCTCGGCGCGTTTCAGTGCTTCGAGATCGAGGAACTGATGAACATGGGCGAGCGCAATCTCGTCCCCGTCCTCACCTATCTGTTCCGCCGCATCGAGAAACGCCTGACTGGCTACCCAAGCCTCATCATCCTCGACGAGGCTTGGCTGATGCTCGGCCACCCGGTGTTTCGGGACAAGATCCGCGAGTGGCTGAAGGTGCTGCGCAAGGCCAATTGCGCCGTCGTGCTCGCCACCCAGTCGATCTCGGATGCGGAGCGATCGGGCATCATCGACGTGCTGAAGGAGTCCTGCCCGACCAAAATCTGCCTGCCGAACGGCGCGGCCCGTGAGTCCGGTACACGCGAGTTCTATGAGCGCATCGGTTTCAACACCCGTCAGATCGAGATTGTCGCGGCGGCGCTTCCGAAGCGCGAATACTACGTTGTCTCGCCCGAAGGCCGCAGGCTCTTCGACATGGCGCTCGGTCCCGTTGCACTCTCTTTTGTCGGCGCATCCGGCAAGGAAGATTTGAAGCACATTCGCGCCCTGCATTCCGAACACGGGGCCGCATGGCCTCTCCACTGGCTTAAGCAACGGGGGATCGCCCATGCCGACACACTCTTCCCGGCCGAATAAGGTGGCACGCACCGCGGTCATCGTCGCCATCATTCTCCCGGCCGTGCTACCAGTCCCGGCTGAGGCCGGTGGCGTGACCGGGCAGGCCACCGAATGGACGCAGCTTGCCAACAATGCCGAGCTCGTCTCACTCGTCGGCAAGTCCGCGGAGCAGGTGAACAATCAAATCACCCAGATCTCCCAGCTTGCCGAGCAGATCCAGAACCAGCTGAACATCTACAAAAACCTTCTGCAGAACACGGCGCAATTGCCGAACCACATCTGGGGACAGGTCGAAAGCGACCTGAAGAGCCTGCAGAATGTTGTCGCCCAAGGACAAGGCGTCGCCTTCTCGATGGGCAACATCGATGATGTGCTCAAGCAGCGTTTCCAGAGTTTTTCCGAGATGAAGAGCAATCTGCCGGGAGGTGCGAGCTTTTCCACGACCTATCAAACGTGGTCCGACACCAATCGCGACACGATCGCCGGAACACTGAAGGCAGCAAACCTGACGGCCGACCAGTTCTCGAGCGAGGAGAGCACAATGTCGTCGCTGCGCTCGATGTCGGAGTCGTCCGACGGGCAAATGAAGGCGCTGCAGGTTGGGCATCAGATCGCGGCCCAGCAGGTCGCGCAGATGCAGAAGCTGCGCGGTCTCGTCTCCCAGCAGATGACCATGATGGGCACATGGTTCCAGTCCGAGCAGGCTCAAAAGGATCTGGCCCAGGCGCGGCGCGAGCAGTTCTTCAGCGCGACTGAGCGTGACATCCGCGGCGGCCAGACGATGGAGCCCCGCTGGTGAGCCCGCGTCTGGTCATCGCCTTCGCTTTGGCGGGGATCGTCGCGGCCGGCGTCGTCACCTGGATCCTAGTCCAACCCCGTCCGGCCGCCGTGTCCGGATCAGGCTCGACCGCCACGCAGCCTGCCTCCGAAACCGAGCGCCGCGAGCATCGCGGAAAGTTCTTCAGCGGCGATCCGGATCGCGACGTCCGTGGAGGACAGGAGATGAAGCCGCGATGGTGATCGTCCGTCCCTCCCGGAAGCTGGAGCTCGCGTTCATTTCGATCGGCCTCATCCTGTTGGTGACGACACCGGCGCTTGCCCAACAGGGGTCGGTCCTGACGACGCTGGAAAACTCCGTCGTCACGGCCGCGAAAGGCTGGGAGACGACGGTGATGAACGCGGCGCGGTCGCTGTTCTGGATCCTTGCCGGCATCGAGGTCGGGATCGCCGCCGTATGGCTGGCGATCAACGCCGCCTCGCTTGATAGCTGGTTCGCCGAGCTCGTGCGGCGGATCATGTTCATCGGCCTCTTCGCCTTCATCCTCGACCAGGGTCCGTCCTTCGCGAAGGCCGTGGTCGACAGCCTCTATCAGATCGGCGCCGGCGGCGGCTCGGCCTCGCCCGCAAACATCTTCGACGCCGGCATTCGCGTGGCGACCAAGATGTCGGAACAGGCGAAGTTCGGACTCTGGGAAGACAATGCACTGGCGATCGCCGCGGTCTTCGCCATGGTCGTGGTCGTCGTCTCCTTCTCGTTGGTTGCCGCCATTTTCGTCGCCGTCATGGTCGAGATGTATGTCGGCCTGCTCGCCGGCATGATCATGCTCGGTCTCGGCGGCTCGTCCTTCACCAAGGACTTTGCCGTCAAATATCTGGTCTACGCCTTCTCCGTCGGCATGAAGCTGATGTCGCTGGTGATGATCGCCAAGATCGGCTCGGACATCCTGCTAGGCTTGGCCGAGGCGCCAACGGCGACATCCGAGCAGTTCATCACCACGCTCGCCATCGCCGGCATCTCGGTTGTGGTCTTCGTCATCGCCATGTATGTCCCGCCGATCCTCCAGGGCGTGGTCCAGGGCGCCTCAATCGCCGGCGGCATGGAAGCGATCCGCCACGGCGGCCAGGCCGCGACATTCGCCGCCGGCGGCGCTTTCCTCGGTGCGAGCGCCGCGATGAAAGGGGCGCAGACGGCAAGTTCGGCGAGGGCAGGGGGATCGTCGATGGCAGGCGCCGCACTTCGCGGCATGGCATCGGGCATTGGCAATGCTGCTCACGCTGCCGGATCAGCGGCAAAGGACAAGGCGATCGCCTCGCCGGGGGCTTATGCCGGATCGCTGCTCGGGCTTGCCAACGCCAAGCTCGACCAGACGCGGCAGTCGGACCGGGCCACGCCTCCACCTCCGCCCCCGCCCATCAACGAGAACAAATAGCTGGAGGCTGATCACCCATGGCCGGACGCAATCCGCCGCATAATCCCCCTATCGCCAATCCCTATCTCGCCGCGCGCAACGAATGGAACGAGCGTTATGGCTCCTATGTGAAAGCAGCCGCCGCCTGGCGCATCGTCGGCGTCACCGGTATGGTGATGGCCGTGATCGGCTTCGGCTACGCGCTTTATCAAAGCACGCAGGTGAAGCTCGTTCCTTATATCGTCGAGGTCGACAAGCTCGGTACGGCATCCAATGCCGGCTTTCCGCAGCAGATCGAATATGCCGACCCGCGTGTGGTGCGCGCCACGCTCGGCAGCTTCGTTTCGAATTTCCGGTCCGTGACGCCGGATGCGGTCGTGCAGAAGCAATATATCGACCGGACCTACGGCCTCCTCAGGACCTCGGATCCTGCGACCGAGAAGGTCAACGCATGGTTCCGTTCCAATTCGCCCTTCGAGAAGGCGAAGACCGCCACGGTTGCGGTCGAGGTCAACAACATCGTCGCGCTGTCGAACCAGTCCTATCAGGTCGACTGGACCGAGTTCGAGCGCGACCGCCGCGGCAAGGAGACGGCGGTGCGCCGTTTTCGCGGCATCGCCACCGTAACCCTCACTCCGCCGCAGGACGAGGGCGTCATCCGCCTCAACCCCATCGGTCTCTATCTCCGCGACTTCGACTGGACAGCGCAGCTTTGAAAGGCATGGCCCCGAACATGAACATCCGACTTCAGAATTATTCGGCCATGCTGACTGCCGGTGCCATCATATCAGCGGCGCTGGTGTTCTCCGTCCTTGCACCTATTGATGTCGTTGCGGCCGACAGCGTCACCGCCAACGAGGCGAAGGGCATGGGGATTTCTACCCAGTGGCGCGGATCGCGCGGGTTGGTGACCAAGGGAGCGGATGGCAAGGTGATTTTTCTTTTTGGCGAGGTGCAGCCGTCGGTCGTCTGCTCACCGCTTCAGGTCTGCGACATCGAGCTTCAGGGCGGCGAGGTGGTTCGCGATGTCTTGGTCGGCGACACCGTGCGGTGGAAGGTGGAACCGGCCACGTCAGGGGCGGCGGGCGGCCAGGCGATCCATCTGATCGTCAAACCGTCGGAACCGGGGCTGGTGACCTCGATGGTGGTGACGACGTCGCGGCGCACCTATCATATCCAGCTCAAGTCGCATTCCACGCAATATATGGCTCGCGTCGGTTTCGAATATCCGGAGGACGTTTCGGCAAAGCTCGCTGATATCAATGCCCGGCTCGAAGCGAGCATCATTCCCGGCGCCGGTGTTCCGGCCGAGCAGCTCAACTTTTCCTACTCGGTCTCGGGCAGGGCCGGCTGGCGGCCGACGCGGGTCTATTCCGATGGCCAGAAAACCTACATCCAGTTCCCGCGTTCGATCTCGGGACAGGATGCGCCGGTGCTCTTCGTCACCTCCGGCGGGCAGAACCGGATCGTCAACTACCGCATGAAGAACGACATGATGGTGGTCGACTATCACATCGATCGCGCGGTGCTCGTCTCGGGCGTCGGCTGGAAACAGGAAAAGGTGACGATCAGAAGGGGAGGGCGGTGATGCGCATCTTCCACCTCCACCCCATCCGCGCCCTTGCCGCAACCTGCACCTTCGCCATGCTCCTTTCCGGATGCCAGTCGATGGGGACAGATGGTCTTGTCGCCAGCAACGCGCCGCCGGAGATTTCGGGCCCAGCGGCGGGCGCTATCGCTGGTGACATGGTGAGCCGCCTGGCAGAGCAGATCGGACCCGGCAAGGCGACGGTTGCCCTCAAACCCGACGCCTCTCCCTTCGGGCAGGCACTAGAGGCGGCGTTGAAAGGCTGGGGTTATGCCGTCGTCACCGATCAGAAGACGGACAGCGGCACGAAGGTCATTCCGCTCGCCTATGTCGTTCTCCGCTTCAATGACCAGGTTCTGGCGCGTCTTTCGACCGATAGCGTCGAACTCGGTCGCGCCTACATCGCCACCCCAAGCGGGGCAACGCCGGCAAGCGCGCTGTCGCTGATGCGTCGCGGCTGAGGGGAGGCAACGATGGTCCAATCCCTCAAGCTCGGTGGCGCTGCGAATGACGAAGCAGACTCCGGCATCAAACGGATCAACCGCGTGCCGATCATCGTGGTGATCGTGTTGGTCATGGCCTTTCTTGGCGTCATTTTTTATGGGCTTGCCTCCCGCGGACTCTACTTCGGAAAGGACAGCGGCCCGGAAACGAGCTCCGGAAATCCGGCCTCGACCTTCGCCGACCAGATCAAGCGCGGCGTGACGGACGGCATCATCGGAGAGCCGCAGCAGCAGACGACGTTCCAGCCGATACCTGTCGAGACAAAACAGGACGGAGAAAAGGTGGACAATCCCTTCACGCCGCAGCCGGGACAACGCCAGGAACAGCAACGCGGGCAGGATTTGGAACCCGAAGAGGTCTGGCGCGCCCGTCTCGAGCGGGAACAGCGCGAGCAATATCTGCGTGAGCGGCATCGCCAGCGCATGGCCCGGTTACAGGCGAATGACTCCGCCTATGATGCACCAATCGCGATCGATCGCAGCAAGCTGGAAGCGAGGGCCTACCAGACCACCTCAGCCGAAACGACGACAAACACTGCGTCATCGACGACCACCGGCGCCACCTCGGATCTTTATGCCGCCGCGTTACGGGCCGGTCTCGGCGGGCAGAATATCGATCCGAACGGACAATCCTCCAAGGAGGATTTCTTCAATGCCGATCTCAAGGAACTCGGATATCTCCCAAATCGCGTCGTGCCGCAGCAATCACCCTTTGAACTGAAACGCGGTTCGGTCATTCCGGCGACTCTGATCTCGGGCATCAATTCGGACCTGCCCGGTCGTATCACCGCACAGGTCAGCCAGAACGTCTATGACAGTGCAACGGGGCATCGCCTGCTAATCCCGCAAGGAGCGAAGCTATTCGGACGCTACGACAGCAAGGTGTCGTTCGGTCAGAGCCGCGTCCTCGTCGTCTGGACGGATATCATCTTCCCGAACGGCTCCACGCTGCAGATCGGCGGCATGGCGGGAACAGATGCGCAAGGCTATGGCGGTTTCAACGACAAGGTGAACAACCACTATTGGAGAACGTTCGGCTCGGCGGCGCTGATCGCGCTGATTGGAACCGGGATCGACGCGTCATTGCCGGAAAGTTCGACGCTTGCCACGCAGGAAACGGCATCTGACGCGGCGAGACGGAATTTCGCGGAGAGCTTCGGTCGCGTCGCGGAACAAACCATCAGTCGAAATCTCAACGTCCAGCCGACACTGGAAATCCGGCCGGGTTACAAGTTCAACGTCCTAGTTGATCAGGACGTAGTGTTTCCCAAATCCTACTGAGGTTCACTACAGTGGCAGTCGGCACGCTTCAGTGAGAGATACAACAGATGCGATCAGGGGCGTCCCCGAGCAGAGTGCATTGCTTCAGCTTTCGAGAGATTGCCGCCGACGTCGGCGTGAAATCGCCAGCGTGCACTATCATTTTCCGACCAACGTGGCCGCCCAGTTGCCCGACCTGAAACGTCTCAGCATCCACTGCCGGATCATCCTGCCGCAGGTGGTGATCCTGTCCTTCCCGGCCCTGATGAACATCAATCTGATGGTCTTCAAGGACACCGTGTTGATCCTGACTTACGGCTACTACGAACTTCTGGGTGCAGCCAACGCCTCAGTCAACACCCAGGAATGGAGCAGCTTCGCCATGGAGATGTTCCTGGTCGTCTATCTGGTGTTCTTGGGTTCGGGCATGCTAATCTCGTCCGTCGGGCGGCGGATCGAAGAAAGCCTGCGACGGGTCTGAACCCCGATGGGCTGGCCGGTCCCAATTCCGGCAAGTCCGATCCGATGCGACGTCACCGGCACCTATCCGGGCGCATGCGCCCGGATAGGTGCCGGGATTTCACAGCTTACCGATGGCACAGTGCCAACATTGGCCCCGCTCGTCCGCAAGGCAGGCAGCAACGCGTCGATCCTGTATGCGGACGACGTGAGGGTAGAGGCAATAGGCTACTGCCTCGGCTCGAGAAAGCGCCGGACCATGGTGGTGATGAGCTTGCGGCTTTCGTCGAAGTCGATACCGGGAACCATCAGGGGCAGCATGGGTGTGGCGTCGACGATGGCGATCAGCATGGCGGCGGTATGTTCGGAGTCGAGACTCGCATCGACCTCGCCGCGCGCCTGACCGGCTTTCAGCGTATCCGATAAAAGCCGACGCACTCCGTCCGAATTGCGAGCGAGGATGTTGCGGATCCGCTCGTTACGCCCCGCCTCGGCCAGGAGCTCGAAGAGGATGCGACAGTGCGCGGCGTCGTCCCAGCTCTTCATGCTCCAGATTTCGGAAAGGAGCACCGTCGCTACGTCTCCCGCCTCCCGCTGCCGCTCGAAGTGGTTATGCAGCGTGGAGAGGTAATCATCGGCCATCTGCTCGACAATCGCCTCCTTGCCGGGGAAGTAGTGGTAGAGATGGCCCGGGCTCATCTCCGCCTCCTTGCAGATCATTGAGATCGAAGCTCCCTGCAGACCATGCCGCAGGAAGCAGCGATGCGCAGCCTCGAGAATCTGCTGCCGTTTTCCCTCGTGCTGCTCAGGGACGAGTTTGCGTGCCATGTTGCCTCCAACAAAAATAGAATGATCGCTCTATCTATATTGACGATAGAGCAAGACCGGAATATTAGAATGAACATTCAATCTATTATGGAACGCGCCGCAGGTCCAGTGCGGCCGTCTTCAAGGCGCGGGGTATCATGGCCAAATCGACCTTGTCATTTTCCTCTATCCTGGCTTGGCTGCTGGCGGCCTTCTTCCTGTTCGGGTTTTATGGAAATGCCTTCATCACCGCCGACTATGCGGCCGCCTATGCGCGCTGGGGCTACCCGAACTGGTTCCACTATCTCACCGCGGCGCTCGAACTTGCCGCCGCACTTCTGCTGATCGGCAGCGGTACGCGCATCTACGGCGCCGGGCTCGGTGCCGTGGTGATGGCGGCGGCGACACTGACCACGCTCGCCCATGGGGACTACTCCCACACGACGGCGCCTGCCATCGTGCTCCTCGTCTCCCTCACAGTCCTCGCGCTCAGCCTCGCGGCGCGGCGCAGGACCACTTGATCACTCCCCTCATTTCGGAGCAGATACATGAATGAACCAGTGCAATCGGCCGGTCCGGCCGAAGGAACGAACGCGTCCCTATCACAGGCCGATACATGGTCGGACCTCCTCACCGGGCGGCATCTTGCCATCGTGACGGTTCTGGCGAGCGGCGTGCTGATCTACGCCATGAACCTCTATTTCACGGCCGCGCTGATGCCCTCCATCGTCGCCGATATCGGCGGCCAGCACTACTATTCTTGGGTGACGACATCCTTCGTCGTCGCGGCCATTGTCGCCTCGCTGTTCGTTAGCCGCATTCTCGATTGGAAGGGACCAAGGGCGGCCTATGTACTGGGCTTCCTCACCTTTGCGTTTGGGGCCGCTGGCAATGCCTTGAGCCCGACTATGGAGCTGCTAATCGCCGGCCGTGTCGTCCAGGGACTCGGCGGCGGCCTCCTTGCCGGCCTTGGCTATGCGGTTATCCGCTCCGCCCTGCCCGAGCAGCACTGGGCCCGCGCGACGGGCGCCGTATCGGCCATGTGGGGTCTCGGCACGCTCTTTGGCCCCGCGCTCGGCGGTGTCTTTGCCGAACTCGGCCTCTGGCGCTGGGCCTATGGCGCCCTGGCCTTTGCGGCGCTCGTTTTCACCATCCTTGCACAACGGTGCTTTGGCGGGGTCGCCGGGGCCCGCCACCGTGCGCCCGTGCCAGTTGCTTCGCTCGTTCCGCTAGTGCTCGCCATTGTCGCGATCAGCCTCAGCGCCGTCGTCCCGATTGGTTGGCCAACTCTGGCAATGGTGGGTGCAGGCTTGGTGCTTCTGGTCCTCTTTGTCACCGTCGAGCGGCGCGCGCACGACACCATCCTGCCGCGCATAACCTATCGGCGCGGCAATTCGCTGAAATGGGTCTACCTCACCGTCGCTGCGCTTAGCGCCGGCGTCATGGTCGAGACCTTCATTCCGCTCTTTGCGCAGAAACTCGCAGGCCTCGCCCCCCTTGCCGCGGGTCTTCTTGGCGCGGTGCTTTCCCTGGCCTGGGTCATCGCACAGCTCTTCGTCGTGTCGGTATCGTCAGACGCAGGACGACGGCGCGCCATACGCCTCGGCCCGCTGCTGCTGACCGCCGGCCTCATCGCCTACGGCCTGCTGCAGGCGGAAGGAACCGACCTGGCGATGGTCACCCTCTGGGCCGCCGTGCTGGCGGTCGCCGGCGCGGGCATAGGGCTTGCCTGGCCGCTGCTCGGCGTCGCTGCCATGAGCGCGACCAGCGACCCAGCGGAAGCCGGCAAGGCAGCAGCGGCGATCACGACCACTCAGCTCATCGCCTTCTCCGTCACCTCCGCCTTCGCCGGAACACTGATGGCTGCGGGCGGCGACTCGGTGCTGGAGGCCGCGCGCTACGTGACACTGGGCATCGCCCTCCTCACCCTCGCCGGCATTCTCACCGCTGGCATCGCGACGAGACGATAGTCGGAGCCCACCACACACCGCCGCAGCCGCGCATTTCGCAAAGCTGCGGCGAATGTCTATTTGTCGAAGGATGCCACGGATGGAAAGAACCTGCCCCAAGACCAGCCTGACGGTCGGCGACGTCGCGCGCCGAAGCGGCATCGCCATCTCGACGGTACATTTCTACGAGGCAAAGGGCTTGATCGCAGGCTGGAGAACAATTGGAAATCAGAGGCGCTACCACCGCGCCGTTCTCCGGCGCATCGCTATCATTCGTATTGCGCAGCGCGCGGGCCTACAGCTCGGTGCGATCCGCGATGGGCTTGGGGGCCTTCCGCAGGATCGCGTTCCCGACAAGGCGGATTGGCGGCGGCTTTCCGAAAACTGGCGGCAGATGATCGAGGACCGCATCGACTGCCTGACGCAATTGCGCGACCAGATCACAGGCTGCATCGGTTGCGGCTGTCTTTCGCTAGAGGAGTGTCCGCTGCGCAATCCGGATGACATTCTCGGCCGGGAGGGGACGGGGCCACGACGGCTTATCGCAGCCCCGCCCTCAGACGAAGACGAGGGCGGCTCCCGGGCGCGGGGCGGTCATCGCCGGGTCCGCGCATAGGCGCGGTCATGCCAGAGGAGCGGGCGCACGCCTTCGGAAATATCCGCTGCGGTCACGCGCCCGGCAAAAAGCATGTGATCGGCAATCGGCATGGCGCCGGCAAGCATGCAATCCAACGAAACGGCGGAAGCGAAGAGGCGCGGTCGGCCGGACCGCCACCATCCCCATATGCCCATGAGATAACGGCTCTCTGGGGAAACCTTCCCCGCGAAAGCGTCGGCGATAAGCTCCTGCCCCTCGCCGAGCATGGCGAACGAAAAGCCCTGGCTTGCTTCGATGGTCTGGGCCAACGCACTGTCCCGCGTGATCGAGACGAGGATCGTTGGTGGATCCGCGGTAAGGGAAAAGGCCGCCGTCACCGTGCGGCCGGGGCAAAAGCCGGCGCATTCGGCGCTGACGACGCAAACGGTAGAGGCCATGCGCGCCATGGCCGAGAGGAAGACGGGCCTGGTAATCACGGGCTCAGGACGGTCCCGGTCATGTTCTAACGTGACGATGTTCATGGTCATGCTTTCCCGACAATGGCATCAGTCGCGATGCCGCTTAAGATAGGCGATGATGTCGCGAATATCCTTCGCCTTGCCGAAACCGGGAAAGGCCATCCATGTGCCCTTGATCATCGCCTGCGGCCGCTTCAGAAACGTCGCCAGCTCCGCCTCGGTCCAGACGAGGCCGTTTGCGGCGGCGGCACGCATGGCGTCGGAATAGGGATAGTCCGGAGAGGCCGCCGCTGGTCGCTCGACGACGCCTTCAAGCAAAGGGCCGCGACGGCTCTCGTTGGCATCCGGTCGGTGGCAGACCGAGCAGCGCTTGAAGAGCCTTTCGCCTGCAGCGAGGTCGGCGGCATCTTCAGCAAATGCATTGGGGGTGGTGGAGAGAAGAAGAAGGCTCGCAACAAGGGATGCGAGGGAATGGCGATCCATGGCCGAACTCCGTTGAGGTTGAGGCCATATCCCTATAGTTCCTCAACAATAGTTGAGGTCAATAGCGGCTTTCCGGAAATTGCCGCTTCATCCCGCGGGCGGAGATGCGCGCACGCGGCCGGCCGAGCGTACGGCGAAAGACGGCGGAAAAGGCACGCGGATTGTCATAAGCAGCATATCGCTGCAGCGGGCAAAACACTTCCCTGGCACCTGAAAAACAGGCAATTACAGACGGGCACTAGCCCAGCTCAGGACGCCGATATTGCTAACCGATAGCCCCATGACGACTAATCGCGTCCAGAGCCAGTCTGTGACCCGCGTAGACCGAGCCAACGATTGTGTCTCCGAGCGTACGCGCTGCTAGATAGCCAGCATTGAAGGCATCGCCCGCGCCAGTCGGGTCCACGACTTGGATGGCTTGTTCGAGCTCGATTTCCTCAGTCCTGCCCTCAGAGATAACGGCCATCAGGCTCCCACCGTTCTTCACAATGACCTCCGGAACACCCCATCTCGAGTATCGCTCCGCGCACGCGATCGGCGAGGCGTCCCTGAAATGCTCACGCTCGTCGCCGAAGCTCGGCAGAACGATATCGGCCAGTCTAGCGGCATTGGACAGGACGGCTCGCAATTGACTTTGCGAACTCCAGAGTTCGCGGCGAATGTTCGGGTCGAACACCACCCGGGCGCCCCTCAGCCGAGCGCGCTTGACGCTGCGCAGGAAGGATAGCCGCCTTGCGAGCGGCAATATTGCTAGGGTGATACCGCTGAAGTAGATGACGTTCGCGTCGACCATCGCCTGCCAGAGCACGTCTCCGTCGTCCGCCAGGTGGCGTGCGGCTGAATTCTTGCGCCAGTAGGTGAAACGCCGGTCGCCATTTTCCTGATGGATGATGTAAAGGCCGGGGAGGTAGGCCTCGAGCTCCGGGCTTCCCGCAAGTTCGATCCCGCTCTGCCTGATAAAGCTCCGCATGGCCTGCGAGTGGATGTCGCGTCCGGTCGCGGTGAAGAATGCAACCTCCCAGTCCGCAGCCGAAAGGAGGCGCCTCATATACCAGGCGGTGTTTAGGACGTCGCCGGCAAAGCCGAGTTTCAGGGCACCCGCCTCCCCCGAAATCTCGATCATCGCTTCGCCGATGAAGAGAGCCTTTTGCACCGTCATGCAATGTTGCTCCAAGTGATCACCACATAACGTCGCCGCCGTTTGGGGACAGGCTCTGCCCGACGATGAAGGCGGCCTCGTCACTGGCAAGGTAAAGGTAGGCGGAGGCGACCTCTTCGACGGTACCAATGCGCCTAATTGGCAACTGGGAGATTTTCCATTCCTTCCAGGCGGGGTCACTGGCATGCCACATCGGTGTGTCGGTCGGACCCGGGCAGACGCAATTCACAGTGATACCTTGAGATGCGACCTCCTGGGCAAGCGAAACACTGAGGGCGACGAGTGCAGCTTTGGAGGCGCAATACGCGGCTTGCTGTGGCGCGGGTTTGTGGGCCAATTGCGACGCCGTGTTGATGATGCGGCCAAAGCCCCGTTGCAGCATATGGGGGAGCACGGCCTGTATCGCGTGCAGGGTGCCATCCAGATTCACATCGAAGACACGCCGCCACTCCTGTAGGGGCACCTCATGAAAATCTAGTGCCGGCGTGCCCGTCCCGGCATTGTTGACGAGGATGTCGATATGGCCAAGCGTTTCCAGCGCCCTGTCGACGACAAGTCGAACGGCTTGTGCATTCGTCACATCGCAGGCGATGCGGATTGCCGTTTCGCTTGACGACAACTCGTCAGCTTCGAACCTATCCGCGACACAGACCCGGATGCCGGATCTCTCGAAGAGATCGCGGACGGCAGCCCCGATACCGGATTTTCCGCCAAAGATCAGTGCGGTTCGGCCTTTGAACTCCGGCATAGTCATTGCTCCACTCGCGCGCGCGGAAGAAACCGACCATACCCAGGTTGGCCGCAAAATTCACCATTATCGACGATGACTTCCCCGCGCAGCAGGACCGAGACCACACGGCCCCTGACATTCATGCCTTCATAGGCCGAATAGTCCACCGCATGGTGAAGATCGCTATTTCGAATGGTCCATTCCGCATTCGCATCGAAGAGGACGAGGTCGGCGTCACTGCCGACCGCGACATTGCCCTTGCGTGGCGCTAGGCCGAAGGTTCGTGCCGGGCGCGAGGACGCAAGATCGACGAACTGCTCGATCGTAATGCGGCCCTGGACGACGCCTTGATATAGGAGCACGAGACGTTCCTCTATGCCGGGAAGGCCGTTAGGGATCTTAGTGAAGTCAGCTCGCCCACCTTGTTTTTGATCGTAAAAGCGGGTCGAGGAATGGTCGGAAGAGACCGTTTCGAACAGGTTGTGGCGAAGGGCGAGCCAGAGCGCCTCCCGGTCCTTTTCCGTCCGGGCTGGCGGTGAGAAGACATATTTCGCGCCCTCGAATCCGGGCTGGTCGAGGTTTTCTTTCGTCAGGAAAAGGTAATGCGTGCAAGTCTCAGCGAGAACCGGCGCACCGCGCAGCTTGCCGCGAACGATTTCTTCGAGCGCCTCGGCGCAGGTGACATGGACAACATAGAGCGGTGCACCGGTTATCTCGGCCAATGCAATAGCGCGCGCCGTCGCCTCGGCCTCGGCGCGCGCCGGCCGGGTTTCGGCATGGTATTTCGGCCCGGTCTTGCCCTCTCGCAGATATTGCTGCTGCAAATGATAGATGGCATCACCGTTTTCGGCATGGACCATGACCATGGCGCCGCACTGCCGCGCCGTTGTCATGGCCGTCATCAGCGCATGGTCATCCACCATGGCGCCACCCTTGCCGGACATGAAGAGCTTGAAGCTTGTGATGCCTTTCTCCGGCAATGTCGCCAGTTCCTTAGCGATCGCCTCGTTAAAGTCCGGAATAAGCATGTGATAGCCGAAATCGATCGCGGCCTTGCCCTCGGCCTTACCGTTCCAGTTTGCCAAGCCCTCCGCGAGCGTGCCGCCCGGCGTCTGTTGGCAGAAGTCGATGAGCGATGTTGTGCCGCCACAGGCCGCGGCAATTGTCCCCGAGCGGAAATCGTCGGCCGTCATCATGTTGAGTGACGGAGCATCGAGATGTGTATGGACATCGACGCCGCCAGGCAGAACCAGCAAGCCCGCCGCCGACACCATGCGTCGCGCCTCGGGCAATGTTCCCCCTATCTGCACGATGCGGCCGTCGTCGACGCCGATATCAGCCTTGAATGTCCCCGCGTTCGTCGCGATGGTGCCGTTGACAACAATTAGATCGATCATATATATCATTCTTTATGCAGAACATTGTACTATGCAAAGAACATAAGGGGCCTGTTACCCTCGGTCAACGGCCTTTCGATTACAAACATCGAAAAGCTGTGATAGGCCTCGACCCTCGCTCAAGGTTCTCGTCATGACGTCTTCTCGCCCCCCTGTGGCCTCCAATCCAGAATCGCCTTTGCAGGCCCCTGAAAAACTGACCCATGACGGTACCCACTGGATGGTCACATCGAGTGTTGGGGAGGGACGTAAGCCGGGTCTCGGCCTGGTTCCAGCCTTGGATAAGGCGATCGCCATCATCGAATATCTGAACTGGCAGCCGGACGACGAGGCGACGCTTGCCAACATTTCGTCGGCGCTGGAGATCACCAAGAGCCATTGCCATTCGATACTGAAGACACTGCAGGAGCATGGCTGGCTGCGATTTGACGAGCGGGCGAAGACCTATGCTCTGCATCCCGGACTCCTTGGGAGCGTCTCGAAGCTCCTGGCGATTCCGATGATCGACATCATCCGAACCGAGCTTTCCAACCTGGTGTCCGCCATCCGGCTTCCCTGCGTATTGTCGCAGCCCATGCCGGACGACACGTTCATGCTGATCGACAAGTTCCACGACCCGATGCGCATCGAGGTTTCCCTGCCGATCGGCTTTCGCTATCCGCGGGATGCGTCGGCGCAGATGCGCGCCTACCTCGCCTGGATGCCTGAGGAGAAGATCCAGGCCTGGTTCCAGGACTGGAAGCCTCTGCAATATACTGCTGCGACACTGATGACTCAGAAGGATATCGTCGGCGAACTGCAAGCAACACGGCAGCGGGGCTATGCCCGAAGCCGCGCCGAGTTCACGGATGGCCTCATGGCGCTCGCCCTACCGATCTTCGGCAAGAGCGGCGAGGTGGAATTCATCATCAACTGCTCGGCGCCCATCGACGTGATGAGCGCTCTCGAGGGAGATGTATCGACCGCCATGCGGCAGGCGGTGCAGAAAATCCACCAGCAGACCCTGGCGCGCCTGCCGCGAGACTTTCGCTGATAGGATACCGGGCAATTCGGACCTAGCTCTTCCTCTGCCCGGTTCTCAATTACGGAATCGCCTCGCACTTTCCTGAGCGCCTGCTTCAAGTCGCACGGCCTCCCGCGCGGTCCGGCCCGGACACGCAAGACGCATCGCTCCTGCAATGCGTATTCTTTCCGATCCTAATCCCGGTCGAAACCGACCGAACTGTCAGGCCGTGCGCAGCAACGGGCGAGGCATGTATCAGAACGTCGGCCTGCGGGGCGAATATCGGCATGCAGCGGGAAAAATCCACTTGACAGAAAAATTCCAAATGATTGAATGATCCGCATACAGAACGCCATTCTGTATATAGAACATAGAAAGGGGATGAAAATGTGGGTCTCAGGGAAACACGTACAATCAGCTGCCCGCTTGCGAGGAGCAAAGAGCTTGATCGCCGCTGTCGGCCTGGCTGCGCTGGCGCTTTCGCCCGCATTCGCCGAGGAAATCACCATCGCGACGGTGAACAACCAAGACATGGTGATCATGCAGGAGCACTCCAGCGTGTGGGAGCAGAAGACCGGCAACACCATCAACTGGCTGGTCCTGGAAGAGAATGTGCTGCGCCAGCGCGTCACAACCGACATTTCGACCAATGGCGGCCAGTTCGACATCATCACCATCGGATCCTATGAGGCGCCTATTTGGGGAAAGAACGGCTGGCTTCTTCCGGTCGAGGACCTTGGCACGCAGTATGACTATGCGGACATTTTCGAGACAGTGAGGAAGGGGCTTTCCGTAGACGGAAAGATCTTCGCCTTGCCGTTCTACGCCGAAAGCTCGATGACCTATTATCGTCGGGACCTTTTCGAGAAAGCGGGCATTTCGATGCCCAACCAGCCGACCTATTCGCAGGTCGCCGAATTTGCCGCGAAGATTCATGATCCGGATAACAAGGTCTATGGCATCTGCCTTCGCGGCAAGCCAGGTTCTGGCGAGAACATGGTCCCGATCATGACTTCGGTAAACACACATGGCGGCAAGTGGTTCGATATGACGTGGAACCCCCAGATCAACGGCGAAGCCTGGCATAAGGCGGTAAACCTCTATGTCGATCTGCTCAACAAGTATGGCCCGCCAGGGGTAACGTCCAACGGCTACAACGAGACCCGCGCACTTTTTGCCAGCGGAAACTGCGGCATGTGGATCGATGCCACCGTCGCTGCAGGCTACCTCTTCGACCCAGCGGAGAGCAAGGTTGCAGACACGGTCGCATTTACAAAGGCCCCAGTCGCAGACGTTCCCAATGGCGCTGCGCTGCAGTGGGCATGGGCGCTCGCGATTCCCAAATCGTCGATCAAGACCGAGGTCGCAAAGAGCTTTATGGCCTGGGCAACTTCGAAAGAATACATCCGCGAAGTCGGCGAAAAGAAGGGCTGGATTCTGATCCCACCGGGGACCCGGAAGTCCACCTATGACCTGGCTGAGTACCAGAAGGTGGCGCCCTTCGCGAACTTTGTCAAAGACGCAATCCTGTCGGCCGACCCGACCAATCCCAGCAAGGATCCTGTGCCCTATACCGGCATAACATATGCGTCAATTCCGGAGTATCAGAGCATCGGCACCGAGGTCGGTCAGCAGATTGCGGCGGCCCTTACTGGCCAGCAGACAGTCGCTCAGGCGCTCGCAGCCGGTCAGGCCTTCACCGAAAAGACGATGGAACAGTCGGGCTACTTGAAGAAGTAGACAACTTTTCCTCCCAGAGTTGCGCTCGGCCGTCACCTTGGTCGGGCGCAGCTTGCGGATGGCATCGGAGATTATACATTGAACTCGACATCATCAGCCGTCCAGCACGGCATTGCCCAGATGGAGTCTTCCACCAGGGCCGAGAGCATCGGGCCGAAGACCTATCTTGTGGCGCCTTCCGTCGCGGTGCTGCTGGTCTGGATCACCGTCCCGACCGTCATGACCTTTTGGTTCTCCTTCCAGCACTACAATCTGGTCAACACCGCCGGCCGGGAATTCATCGGCTTCGCCAACTATCTCTACTTCTTCAGCTCGAGCTCGCTCACGATCGCGGCGCTGAACTCGATTTACGTGGTTCTGGGCGTTATCGCGATCACCGTGTGTCTCGGCATAGGACTGGTCCTATTGCTTGACCGGGACTTCACAGGGGCCAGAATTGCCCGCGTGCTGGCGATCTCGCCCTTCTTCGTAATGCCGACGGTCGCAGCGCTGATCTGGAAAAACCTGCTTCTCGATCCGGTTAACGGATTGTTGGCGACCGTGCTGGGCCTTGTAGGGCTGCCGGCGGTGGATTGGTTCGGCACGTTCCCGATGTTTTCAATCATCGTCATCATTGCATGGCAGTGGATCGGCTTCTCGACGCTGATCCTGCTGACAGCTCTTCAATCTCTCGACCATGAGCTGAAGGAAGCCGCGGCGATGGATGGCGCCGGCGCCTTCGCAACATTTCGTTTCATCGTGCTGCCGCATCTCGCGCGGCCGATCGGCATTATCGTGATGATCGAGACTATCTTCCTGCTGTCGGTCTTCGCCGAAATATTCGTGACCACATCGGGTGGGCCAGGCCTCGCCTCGACCAATCTTTCGTTCCTGATCTACGTGCAGGCGCTGCTGCGCTTCGACGTCGGTCTGGCATCCACTGGCGGCGTCATTTCGATCATCTTGGCCAATGTCGTCGCCTATTTCCTGGCCAAGACAGTGTCCCGCTCGCTGGAGATTTGACCCATGGAAAAGCGCGGAACGTCATCCTCGACAGTCTTGAATTTCATCGCCGGCTGGGCCGCGGTGATTCTTCTCATCTTCCCAATCATTTGGATGTTCCTGACCAGCTTCAAGACCGAGATCGACGCCTTGTCACCGGAAGCATCACTGATCTTCCAGCCGACGCTGGATAATTACCGAACCGTGCTGGCCCGATCGAATTACCTCACCTTCGCGCTTAACAGCGTCTACACGTCCGTCGCCGCGACGCTGCTAGCGCTGCTAGTCGGCTTTCCGGCCGCCTACAGCATGGCGTTCCTTCCGACCGCGAAAACGCGGCAGACGCTGCTCTGGATTCTGTCCACAAAGATGATGCCACCCGTCGGCGTGTTGGTTCCGATCTACATTCTGTACCGCGACATGGGGCTCATCGACTCGCATCTTGGCCTGATTCTGCTCTTCATGTTCGCCAACCTGCCGATCGTGGTCTGGATGCTGTACTCGTTCTTCCGCGACATCCCCCGCGACATCCTCGAGGCCGCCCGCATCGACGGCGCCGGTCTATGGGAGGAATTCCGATACGTCCTCATCCCGCTCTCCGGTCCTGCGCTCGCGTCCACGGCGCTGCTGTCAATCATCCTCTGCTGGAACGAAGCGTTCTGGAGCATCAACCTCACCACGACCAAGGCGGCGACGCTCGCGGCTTTCATCGCCACCTACTCGGCACCACAGGGCCTGTTCTGGGCCAAGTTGTCGGCCGCCGCAGTGCTTGCGATCGCGCCCGTACTGGTCATGGGCTGGATTGGCCAGCGCCACCTTGTCCGCGGCCTGACATTCGGAGCTGTGAAATGAATGCGACCAAATCTGATTTGGAGAGGCCCACGATTTTGGTCACTGGGGCCCAGGGACTGATCGGGAAAGCCGCCGCGCGGGATCTGCGCGGCGCAGGTTTCCGCGTGCTGGCGACCGACCGCCTTGCCTCGGCCGATTGCCAGGCCCTAGATTTCACGAACAGCGAGGCGACCGACGCGCTCGCCGACAGTGGAATAGAGGCGATCGTTCACTGCGGCGCGATTTCTGGCCCCGCCGACGCCAGGAACAACCCGCAACTGATCGCGGCCGTCAATGTCGGCGGCACGATGAACCTGTTGGAGCTTGGGCGGAAGGCCGGCATCCGCCGCATAATCTACTGCTCGTCGACGAGCGTTTATGGTGACCTTGCCGGTGATGGCCCGGTCGTCGAGGATGTCCTGTTGCGGCCCAAGAGCCTTTACGGCGCCTCGAAGGCGGCTGGCGAGCTCCTCGTCGCCGGTTATGGCCAGCAGTTCGGCTTCAGCAGCATCGCGCTTCGGATCAGCACAGTCTATGGCCCTGACCGCAGGCACTTCTGCGCCGTCCGCAACCTTGTGGATGCAGCTGTTCAGGGCCGCAGGGGAATATTGGAACACGGCCTCCATGACTTCAGGCAGTATGTGCATGTTGATGACGTGGCGGCGGCGATAGTTCTGGCGCTCGAGGCGGATCGACCCAAGCGATCGACTTACACAATCACTGGGGGTGAACGACGGGATCTTGGCAGCATGGCGGGTCTAATTTCTCGCCTCATCCCGGGCTTCGAATACCTGATCGGCGCAAGCCCAGATCCTGGCGAGGATCGTCATCCGACCTTCTCGATCGCCGCGGCCGCAAACGATCTGGGCTTCGTGCCGCGAATTTCCATGGAACAGGGCATTGCCGCGCTGATCGCTCACGTTCGCGCCCACGGCCCCATATCGGAGCAAGCATGATGGAGCGTGTCCTCAGAATCGCAGCAGCACAAATGGGTCCGGTCAATTCCGGTGAGCCGCGGAGTGCAACAGTCGGCCGCATGATGGGTCTGCTCGATCAAGCGGCGGATGAAGGCTGCACTCTTGCGGTCTTTCCGGAACTTGCTCTGACAACCTTCTTTCCGAGGGCCTATCTCGCCGATCTTGCCGATGCGGACGGTTTTTACGAGCATGATATGCCGAATGCTGATGTGCAGCCGCTGTTCGATCTGGCGCGACGTCGGCGCATCGGCTTCAGTCTGGGCTATGCCGAAATCACAACCGATCACGAGACGACGCATCGCTACAATACGCAGATCCTTGTGGACCCCGATGCCGGGATCGTGGCCAAATATCGCAAGGTCCACTTGCCTGGGCATACCGATCATCGGCCCGCAGATCCGTTCCAGAATCTTGAAAAGTACTATTTCGAGGTCGGCAATCTCGGCTTTCCCGTGGTTGATGCTTTCGGTGGCCGAGTAGGAATGTGCATCTGCAACGACCGCAGGTGGCCTGAGACCTATAGGATGATGGGTTTGAACGGCGTCGAGATGATTGTCCTTGGATACACGACGCCGCTTCACAATCCTCGCGCCGAACAGTCGGCGGAACTGCGCATGTTCCAGAGCCGATTGTGCATGCAGGCGGGCGCCTACCAGAACTCCACCTTCGTCGTCGGCGTCGCCAAGGCTGGCAGGGAAGACGGTGTCGACCTGATGGGCGGATCCTGCATCATACATCCAGACGGCCGCGTCATCGCCGAGACAAGCGGGGTAGACGACGAAATCGCGGTAGCGGACTGCAATCTCGACGACTGCCTAAACGGCAAGGCGGAAGAATTCAATTTTGAGCGAAACAGGCGTCCTGAACTCTACGGCGGCCTGCTCGCACCCCACAGGAGTATTCGATGACGGCAGTCAACATAGAAGGTTTGAACAAACATTTCGGCGCCATCCACACGCTCAAGAACATCAACCTCCATGTCGAGGAAGGAGAGTTTGTTGCTCTTGTCGGTCCATCGGGTTGTGGCAAGTCAACCCTGCTGAGGATCATTGCCGGGTTGGAGAGCTCCGACGGCGGTTCAATCAGGATAGGCGTGCGTGACGTCACACAGCTACCATCCAAACAGCGCGATATCGCCATGGTATTCCAGAGCTACGCGCTTTATCCGCACATGACAGTAGCGGAAAACTTGGGTTTCTGCCTTCGCATGCAGAAGCGACCGGACGGCGAGATCCGATCGAAGATTGTGGAGGCCGCGCGCATCCTGCATCTCGAGACGCTATTAGATCGACGTCCCAAAGAACTGTCGGGCGGACAGCGACAGCGCGTTGCCATGGGGCGTGCGATCGTCCGCGACCCACAGGTGTTCCTTTTCGATGAGCCGCTTTCGAATCTTGATGCAAAGCTTCGCGTCATCATGCGGACGGAGATCAAGGAGGTGCAGCAGCGCCTGAAGACGACAACAATATATGTCACGCATGACCAGATCGAAGCGATGACCATGGCCGACCGGATTGTGATCATGGACAAGGGCGAAATCGTACAGGTCGACACGCCCATGGAGCTCTATCGCAGGCCCCGAAACACCTTCGTGGCCGGCTTCATAGGGTCTCCCCAAATGAACTTCATCGATGCCAAGCCCGACGGGAAGGGTGGGGTTGCTCTCAGCCAGCACCTGACGTTTCAGCCAGATTCTGACGTATTCCTGAAGGCAGGCGAATTCGTCGTCGGGATCCGCCCGGAAGATTTGCTCCTCGACGAGGAAGATGGCCTGCGGGCGAAGGTCACGCTCGTAGAGCCGACCGGCGCACAGACCTATATCCATGCCTGCACCGAAGACGGCAACAGCCTGGTCACCATCGAAAACGGAGACCGGAGGCTCCGTATCGGAGATCAGATCCGCCTGAAGCCCATCATTCGGCACCTGCATCTCTTCGATCGGGCTTCCGGCGAACGCCTGACTGTCGCCTGAGTGTGCCGGTGAGCACGTAGAGTTTTGCATTCGAAGGGATCGACGAGCGAGGGCGAATGGCACGCTTCGCGGCGGTTGACTGCCAGGTTCATTGAGCAGAGACGACCCTTCGTCGACTGCAGGTCTCCTTATATGGACCTCGATTTGAGGATGCAGATGCAGAACATCAAAATTTCTGGCAGCGACCTTCGCGCGTCTGATACGATCCACGGCGCTGTATGCGGTCTGGGCAGGCGATTTCGTCTGTGTGTCCGGTAAGATTCCCACTATCGTGGCGAAGTGAACGCGGTGGGTATCGTCGCGCAGATCGAACAAGTGATCGCCAACTCAAGGCCGTGCCGCCTGACGACAATTCGCGGCCGCGGTGTCAGCACCGCGGCTACCATCAGAGCCCTGACCCGGATCTCGGCAGGTTCAAATCGGCCTGCACCTCGCTGCATGAGTGGGATTGGGGCTGAGGTCAGCGCTCTGCACCGGCCGACCGCATGATGATGCAGTTCGCCGAATTCGAGCGTGCCATCGTGCGCGAACGCAACATGGCGAGACTTCAAGCGGCCAGGGAGCGCGGGCGAAAAGGTGGTCGTCGTCCAAACTGACGTCCGATCAGCGCTCCAAGATCATCGACATGCTGAATGAAGGCTGACCGGAGGCTGAAACCGCTCGTCTCTTTCGCGTTCATCGGGCGACCGTCGGACGCAGCGGCGTTGAGGCCGAAGTAGCCGTTCGCTGAATGCTCGTTCAGTTGGCCGTTTTCGCAGCGACGTACGCACCGGGCCTACTCTCCCCCAAGCCAGGAGTGAAGTCCTTCAATTGGTGGCAGACTTGAATCATTCACCTGAATGATTTATTCAATTGAATATCGAAAAATGTGAGGATGACATGAACCGCCGAGACCTCTTAGGACTGTCGACTGCCGCAATATTGGCTGGCTTACCTTCTACCAATGGGGCTTCGGCATCGACGAAATGTGACGCGAACGTCCCAGAGAAACCCGACCATGACAAAGCGCCAACACTTTCGCTCACGGAACGTGACCGCCGGTGGAAGATTGCACGCGAAATCATGAAAAAGGCACAGGTAGAAGGGCTCATCGTCTATGGGGATCGAGAATCATCCGCCCCGGCTCCCTTTTCACCTGACAGCTATTTCACCAATGACCGGTTGGGCTCAATTGTCATCTTCAAAGGCGACGACCCCCCTGTGGTACTGGCATTTGCCCCGATGGCGGTATCTGACCATATGCAAGCACGTATACGTGGGGACCAGCAATGGATTGAGCCGGAGCAAATTTTTGTAGGCAAGACTGGGGCACACCTCGTTTCGATCCTCAATCGTATAGGATTGACGGGGAAGGTCGGGGTTATCGGCCTGGAGCCTTACCCTCCCTTCTACTTCGACGGCGCCATGCCATTCGGTATTTGGAATGCTGTACGTGAAGCATTCCCAAAAGCGGAATTCAAACCAGTCTATCGTGAGTATTTCATGCTGACTGCAGGCCACAGCCAGGAAGAGCTGACCCTCATTCGACACGCTGCTTATATAGGCGAAAAAATGTGCGAGGCCATGAGAGCTGCGACGGCACCGGGTGTAACCGAAGCACACATTGTTGCGGCTACAACCGCAGAATGCCTGCGCAATGCAGGCTTCACCGCGGAGATCCTTTTCGGGTCCGGGCGCGAATTTGTTGGATGGGGGCCGGCCACGTGGACATATCGCGCGCAGCCTCCGCGGGTAATAGAAGAAGGTGACGTCGTACTCGCCGAGGTGTTTGCTTTTTACGGTATGTATGAAACACAGCACCAACCTGCCATTACCGTGGGCAAAGCGCATCCTGATTTCGAGCGAGCTGCTGCCGTAGCGCGCGCCTGCTACGAAGAAGGCGTTAAGGCCCTTACTCCCGGGCGTACTTTCGGAGAGGTTGTGGACATGATGGAAGCGCCGCTGCTAGCCTCGGGCGGCTGGCATGTTCATCCCTTGATTCACAGCATCAATCCATACGGCCCTATAGGTTTTGGTACAGCGCCTGGCCCGGAAGCGCTTCCGGAGGCAGCAGCCTATGGTTCCGTTGGCCGCCTCCCCACGACATGGCGCGATATGCGACTGCAGCAGGGCATGTCGTTTGCTTTTGAAACAAACTGTGCATTCGGCCGGCATTTGGCTAACTTGGGCGGGACGGTCCTTGTCGGACCAGATTCCGGAATCGAGCTCAACTCTAACACGACCAATGTTATGCGAGCGGGTTGATAGGAATACTAAACGTGTAGCGGAAATTCCGCTACACGTTTTCTCACCAACGCTGGCGAACTGCATGAACAATAATATTGACCTTCCTTCTGCGACCTCTTCGGAAACCACGCGAATTAAGCTGATTGACGCAGGTTTGCGACTCTTTGCTCAATTCGGGATTGACGGTGTGCGTACTCGTGTCCTGGCACATGAAGCAGGCGTCAACCAAGCTGCAATTCCCTACCACTTCGGAGGCAAGGAAGGAGTGTATTCCGCCGTGATAGCGGAAACAGCCAGGGAAATGAAACAGGGTCTGGATGACAGCGGCCTGATGGCCGTAACTGCCGGCGACATCAGTACAATGTCCCCGCTGTTTTGCAGGGACCATCTGCAGGCGCTGATGCGGGCTTTTGCGCTGATGATCCTCGCTCCGGGAAGACCGAGAGAGCGCACTGCTCTGATAGTCAGGGAGCAGCTTCAACCAACCGAGAACTTTAGCATTTTGTATGAAATTTTCATTGAGCCCCTGCACAGTAGGGTGAGTTCTCTGGTTGCACGGCTGAACGAGGTCAGCGCTGACGACAAGAAATCTGTCGTCAAGGCGCACGCTATTATCGGTCAGGTTCTGGCGTTCGCGGTTGCGCAAAATTCCTATCTGCGCCGCGCTCAGAGGCATTCGATCCTAGTCGAGGACGCCGAGCAAATTGCAGACATCCTCGCAGAGATGGCCCTGAAATCTCTGCGCGAGTAGATGCTTGGTAAAGATGAATGGAATCTGCGCCGCGGCATGTGACGTGACGGGCCTATCTTTTAGGCCAATCGCCATTCGGGGGTTCGTCTGCACATTTGCTTCGTGTGATGACCGCCGCGAAAGCATGACAAATGGCAGCAACAGTCAGTGCAAGTGCCACCGCGGAGCCATCAGCGCGGTGAAGCGGGAGCCACTGCACGCGACGAACCAACCCCATAAAGCCGCGCGTTTTGGAATTTGAAGCAAAAAGCGCCTTGCGAATCGCATAAGTGTACGCTTATGTGTTGGCATGACCGAGAACGACATATTCCGAGCTTTGGCCGACCCGACTCGCCGCGCCATCTACGAGAAGCTGGCGGCAGGCGGCATGAACGCCAGCGCCTTGCGTGAGGGGATAGAGATCAGCCAGCCGGCGATGTCTCAGCACCTCTCAGTTCTTCGGAGCGCGAAACTGGTGCGTGAGGAGCGTCATGGGCGTTTCGTGAACTATGAGATCGATCCCGAAGGGCTCGCTCTCATCGCGCAATGGCTGGCCAAGTATCGCGCCTACTGGCCGCAGCGCATCGAAGCTCTCAAGATCTTGCTGAAGGATATGGACCGATGAACGACGTAAAGAACGAAGAGCAGAAGAACGGCATCGAACTCGAGTATGAACTCGCTGAGCCGCCGCAAAAGGTCTGGCGCGCGATCAGCATTCCGGAGTTTCGGGAAAACTGGCTGCCGAAGGAAGCGTTGGCCGATCCCGAGGCGACCTCTGTCACGCCCGGCGAGGAAGTCCGCTACAGGATGCGCGACAGCACACCGCCATTCCTTGAAAGTACAGTGACCTTCAGGATCGTCCCAAACGCGGCCGGCGGAACCAGTTTGCGGATCATCCACGAACTGAGAAACGCAAGCTTCGCGCAGAACGCGACAGCTGCGGCCAATAACAACAGCCCGTTCTTCATGCTCGCCGCCTGACGCCTCGATATCACCGAACAAATTCTGAAAAGATTGGAGCTCGCCGATGCGCGAAACGATGCAACTCGTCCCTATGGTCATAGAACAATCCAGCAGAGGGGAGCGGTCATTCGACATCTACTCCCGGCTTCTCCGCGAGCGCATCATATTCCTCAACGGCGAGGTGAACGATGCCGTTTCTGCTCTGGTGTGCGCGCAATTGTTGTTTCTTGAGGCGGACAATCCGCAGAAGCCGATTCATCTCTACATCAACTCACCGGGTGGCGTCGTAACCTCCGGCTTGGCGATGTATGACACTATGCGCTACATCCGCGCGCCGGTGCATACGCTTTGCATGGGAACGGCCCGCTCGATGGGATCGTTTCTGTTGATGGCGGGCGAACCCGGCCAACGCGCTGCTTTGCCCAATGCCAGCATACTCGTCCACCAGCCGTCTGGCGGTTTCCAGGGACAAGCGTCGGACATGCTCATCCATGCCGAAGAAATCCTGAAAACCAAACAACGGATGACCCGGCTTTACGCCGAACACTGTGGGCGCAGCTACGAGGAATTCGAACGCGCGATGGATCGCGATCGTTTCATGACGGCGGAAGAAGCGCTTGATTGGGGCCTGATCGACCGTATTCTGCAACACCGGCAGGAAACCCCTGTCACGGTGACGCCGTCCATTTGAAATCCACGCATATCGTCTGCATGAAGGTTCGCCATAACGTATGGAAGTATATGCGGCGGCTCCAGTCAACAAGGCGGTTTCTGGCTGCTGGAGAGAGAGGCGATGGGTGCCACGGAGCCGATTAGGTCAGCCAGTGTGCCCAACGCCTTTTTCAGATCATCCTGCGAAGGCCCCCCGAGACATAGACGAATTCCGCTCGCGTCGTCATGGGGATCGACGGCAACACTTTCCGGTGCAGTCACCGCGACGCCGAGTGCGGTGGCCGCTGCCGCAAAATGCCCGGCCTTGCTGCGAGACATGGGTAGCCAGGCGTGAAATGCTGCAGGATGAAAACGGCCAGCATCCTTGCCCAGCAGAGACACGGCAAGCGCTGAACGACGGCGAGCCTCGACGCCGATCGCCTGCCTGACAGACGCGACCACGCCATTGACCAGCCAATCCTCCATCACCAACATGGATAGCGGTGAAGGTGCCATCGGCAGCGCCATCAATGCTGACGCCGCCCGTTCTTCCATTCCAGACGGAAGCGTGAGGACGCCGACCCTCAGGCCTGGGCTGAGGGTCTTGGAAAGGCTGCTGACATGGATCACACGCTCCGGCGAAAGGGTTGCGAAGGTGGGCCGCTCCCTATCGTCGTCCATCGCATACACCCCGTCCTCAATAATGACGGCATTCCGCATGCGGCAAATTTCGACGATGACCTGCCGTCGGTCACGCCCCATTGTGGCAGTGGTAGGATTGTGCAGGGTTGGCGTGACATAGACCGCTCTGCGAGGGACAGAGGTTTCTTCATCCAGAACTGCCGCCAACGAGTCCGGCATCATGCCTTCCTCGTCGAGTTCGATCCCGCGCAGGCGATAGCCTTTATGGCGCGCCAATGCGATGGCACCAGGATAGGTCAGTCGTTCGGTGAGAATTACACCGTCGCGCCCGCATGCGAGGTCGAAAGCCAGCGAAATCGCCTGTTGCGCACCGGCGGTAGGGATGATTAGTCGCGGATCGACGGCAAGCGAAAAGGTCTCCAACCAACGGGCCAGCAGCCGCCGGTGTTCCTCGTGGCCGGCTAAAGGCGCATAGAGGTTAAGTTGGGTCGCGTCGATCTTGCGTGCGATAGTCGCGAGCGTACGCGCCAATAGCCGATCACCGATCATCGCCGGTGGCGTATTGATCGAAAGATCAATGAGCGGCCCCGATCGTGCCATCCCCATCGCAACGAAGGTTCCTCGCCCTTTAACGCTGCGCGTCAGGCCCTGGCGCTCGAGCATGGCGTAGGCCTTGGTGACCGTGCCAACGCCGATACCAAGCCTCCAGGCCAGATCACGATGGGCAGGCAGCCGTTCGCCGCTGGAAAGGCGCCCCTCGAGGATATCCTCGCTCATCGCCTGCATCAAACGCTCAGCAGGATGGGTTGCGCCGTCGGCCATTCTCGGTTGCCATGGGGACTGTTCACGCATCTCGCTCCTTAATAGTGTCTTGAGACACTTTAACACTAGCCCCTGAAGTGTCGCATAGACTACGATGAAGTGTCAAAAATAGATGCCAAACCCACCTTTTCCGCTCGGCAATCGATGAAGGACTGCTCGTGACACCCACGTTGGTAGGAACCACAGGCTCCCTTGGACTGCTTCAGACCGTCTTGGCCTTAATCTTGTATACGGTCGTGACGTCAATTACGCCTGGGCCCAACAACATGATGGTGCTGGCATCCGGTGTGAATTACGGCCTTCGACGAACGCTGCCGCATATCCTCGGTATCAGCTTTGGCTTTGCGGGGATGATCGTTGTTGTTGGCATCGGCCTGGGTGCAGTGTTTGAGCTCTACCCCCTTCTCAACACCCTATTGCGCTGGGTCGGCGCAGCCTATCTCTTGTATCTCGCCTACAAGATCGCCGGATCGGATGCGCCGAACAAGCCTGACAGCGCAAGGGGTGTGCCGCTGGGCTTCCTGGGGGCCGCGGCTTTTCAGTGGGTTAATCCGAAAGCCTGGGTTATGGCGCTCGGGGCCGTGGCCGCCTACTTGCCGACGCATCCCTCGCTGGCATCCGTAGTGGCTATTGCCCTGTTGATGGCAGTGATCAACGCCCCGTGTGTCGGGATCTGGGCGGCGTTCGGCGTCGGCATCCGGCAATTCCTAACGAAGCCTGCCCAATTGCGTGTGTTCAACCTGACCATGGCGGCTTTGCTGGTAGTATCTCTTTATCCGATCATGTTCCGATAGTTGAACCGGCAGCGTAAGTCTCGCGCGCATGCAACCTCAAAACGAAGGGACGTTTCCGGCAGAGGCTTCTACGATCGGAGTTGAGTTTGCATGACAGCGAGATACATTTTCGCATGAGGTTTGGGCTTCGTGATTGCGCAGTAGCGCAAAAGCCCAGGAGACTGTTCGGCCTCCCTGCTACCCGAGCCTGAGCAGCACAGTCCGACCTGACGCGACTTGCGTCGCGCTGCGCCGGTCAGAACCCCGCACCGCTCCTACGTCCAAAGGGGCGCTTCTCCCCCAAAGTAAACCAACTCGCTCCGACGTCGCGTGTGCGTTCGTCAATTTCGCACGTCGGTACTTCAAACTTCCCTTATTTACGGAGGACAATCGTGTCCCGCTTAATGTTGCCGACCTTCGCTCTGGCGGTCTTTTTCGTAGGAGCAACCGAATTCATGCTCTCTACAATGCTCTCACCTCTGGCATCGGCGTTTGATACAACGCCAGCACACGCGTCCTGGCTCGTATCCAGTTATGCCTTCTCCTATGCAGTGGCAGCGCCGATCTTTGGGTTCCTGTCTGACCGCATCGATCGCCGCCGCCTCTTGCTGGCGTCGCTTGTCTTGTTCGCGATCGATGGTTTCGCATTGACAATAGCCCCAAGCTTCTCAGTTGCCATTGCGCTGCGGATATTTGGTGGCTTGGCATCGGCAGCGCTGATACCAACAGCGTTTGCGTTGATATCCGATATCATGCCCGCGAACCGACAATCTGCTGCCATGGGGGCTGTCATGGTGGGGATGACGTTCGGAATAATCGCTGGTCCGGTAATTGCTGGCATTTTGACAGAGGCGTTAGACTGGCGCGTTCCTTTCCTCGTAACCGCAGTGGGCTGCCTACTGACATTCGCCGTCGCTCATCGTGTGATCCCGCAGAGCACGACTCGCCGTACCGAAACCAACATGCGGCGGTTTGGTTGGCTCGCCAAAGGAAGCATTGTACGCTTTTGGGTCGCAAAGGGCCTCTGGAACGGAACCGCTGTTGCCGGCTTTCTTCTTGCCGGTGAGGTTCTGCGACAACGTCACGACCTCAGCGTCGGGATCGTCGGCACCATTCTCTTCGCATTTGGCCTCGGACTTCTAGTCGGAAACCTTAGTGTTGGTTGGGCCGTCCGCCGTTTTCGGGGTGACGAACGGACCCTGATGGCGGCACTTCTGCTTTTGTGCGTATCGGTTGGCACATTTATGATCGCCCCCTTACCGCTCGCGGGAGCCTTGGTGTGCTTGATAGTTTGGGGCTTTTCGCTGGGGTTAGCGGCTCCAACCAGCACATCTGTGCTCGCCAGGCGCAGCGAAGACGATAAGGGTCAGGTCCTGGCAGTTTCCGAAAGCTTCAACAACTTGACGATTCTTGCGGTTCTCCCTATCGCAGCGCTCCAGCTCGAGGCCGCGGGCCCGGCCGGAACCATGATGGTCCTGGGTATCACTCTGGCAGTTGCGCTCCTGCTAACTGCGGCAGACCTGTGGTCGTAAAGAGACCTGGGGGAACGGCTATCGCAACCTACGGGTCGGATAGCATTATCGCATTGCAAATATTGAATGAATCTGACCGAATGGCTTCATGACTTCGAAGCCTGTGGATCTTCCTGCGGACCTTGCGAGCGCCTATCTGGCGCTGCCTCACGGACGCGCTCAGACGGTAGCGTATCATTTCAGTGCGATGTATGTCTGAGGATCAAGGGCGGCGGCGCGGACTGCGACTCGCAGGCCGGAAGCCTCGGCGACCATCTCGCGCAGCTTTCGGCAGACGTCTCTGATAGTCTCCTGCGTCCGGTCGGGCTTGGGCAGGATCATCAACTCGACGTTCACCTGCGGCTGGTCACTCAAACCCGCGACCCGAAGGACCGCGAACTGGCACCCGCTGGTGTCGACCTTGAGTTCGACGCACAGCATTTCCCGTATGGGTAACAGAGCTGACTTCAGGGAAGTTACGGACGCTTCGGGAAGCGTCTCGTCCACGTAGATTTTCATATTGGGCATGGGTTATCTCGCAATGGGGCAGAGCACAAATTCGAAAGGCGAGCGCCAGAGCGTCTCTGCGTCGCTGAGGCGTTCGTAAGGGGCAACAAGCGTGGTTTTCACACCGAAAACCGTGTCGGACTGCAGATAGGGGTCATCGCCGACGAAAGTGTGCGTGACGAGCTTCTGATACCCGTCCGCCGTGACCATGTAATGCATATGTGCGGGACGATAGGGATGGCGCCCGAGATGCCCCAACATCTGGCCAACCGGCCCGTCATCCGGTATGGGGTAGGAAACCGGCTTGATCCCGACAAAGCTGTAGCGACCATCGGGACCGGTAACGAAGATACCGCGATTGTTCCACTTTGGCTGGATATCGGGTTGCTGGACGTCGTAGAAGCCGTCGGCGTTGTCCGACCAGACGTCGATGCGCGCGCCTTCGATCGGGTTTCCTTCAAGATCAACGACTCGTCCTTCGAAGAGACAGCTTTCGCCCTTGCCATCGAGTGATATGCTATCGCCCATCGCCCGCACCGGCGCACCGACAACATGGAATGGTCCGAAGACAGTGTTTTCCGTCGCCCCCGCGGGCCTACGGTTGTTGATGGCATCGACGAGCATGGAAAAGCCGAGCGTGTCGGACAGGAGGATGAACTCCTGCCGTTCACCGCTACAGATCTGACCGGTTTTCGTCAGGAAATCGATGCCGACCTCCCACTCTTCCTGGGTCAGTTGAATTTCCTTCGCGAAGGCATGGAGATGCTTGACCAGACACGCCATGACTTCGGCAAGCCGCGGGTTCGTTTCCGCCCCCATGCGGGCATTCACCGCCTCGGCTGAACCTTCTTCGGTAAAATATTGGGTCATCTTAACTAACTCCTGAATGAATGAAGTGGGCCGTCTGTCTCAGGCGAGCGTTTGCGTTGCGGGCAACGGCGGGAGGGCACTCGGACCACTTCTTGTTGGCGCCATGTGGCGCAGAGGTAGAAGATCGAGGCCGGTGCGATCAACGAAGGTTCCCCAAAGCCCGCGTCGCGCAAACAGCATGATCCCGATGCCAAGTAGGCCGAGGATGATGAGGTAGACCGTTCCGTAGTCGGCCATGAGCCGCTGCAGGCAGTAAAACACCGCAACACCGACAATCGGCCCGGGCAAGGTCCCGATCCCGCCGATGACCACGACGAAGATTACAAATGCCGTCCAGTCGATGACTGAGAATGCAGCATCCGGTGTAACGCGCGTGATCTGGAGGAACATCAGCGCACCGCACAAACCGATCCCCAATCCCGATAGAATGAAGATGGCGGCTTTGATGCGAACCGGATCGACACCCACAGAACGGGCGGCATTAGCATTGTCGCGAATGGCTTGAAGCCCCAACCCGATCCGCGAGCGCAGGAAAAGGTAAGACGCCACGAACAGAACAAGGGCGAGCACCAAGGCTATCCAATAAGTCAGAGCATCGGTGGCAGCGGCGGTGCTGACATCGAGCAAATGCTTGATCGCGTCCACGCCGAACATGTCCTTGGTCGTGCCTTTTGGCAGCGAAGTACCTGTTCCGCCGCCGAGAGCCTTCCACTGGCCGGCGGCCAACCGGGCGATATCCGCCACAACCCAGGTACCGATGGCAAAGTAGGCGCCGTTCAGCCGGAAGGTGAAAAACGCCATCGGAACCGCGAACAGCGCTGCGACGAGACCGCCGATCAGAATGCCGACCAGTGGGTCAAGTCCCCAGAGAATGACCGCTGCAAATATCGCGTAGGCACCGATGCCGACGAATGCCTGCTGGCCGACCGAAACGAGACCCGCGAATCCGGCAAGCATGTTCCAGTTCATGGCAAGAACCAGCAGTGTCAGAACACCAAACAGATCCTGGATGACAGTCCGGGGAGCGAAGAACGGCAACGCAAACAGCGTGGCAACGATCACCACCGACAGGATCATCACCGAAGAACGGCCGGTTGCAAGAGAAGAAAGGTTCATGGCTTCAGACCTCAGTCGTTTGCGCGCGGAAAGAGGCCGCGGGGACGGATGAGAAGAACGAGGACGAAGGCGATATGCCCCGTCAGTATCTGCCATTCCGGATTGACCGCGGCACCCATGGTCTGTGCGAGACCGATGACAATGCCGCCGGCAAGCGTGCCCCAGAGACTGCCGAGGCCGCCGATAATGACTGCTTCGAAGGCGTAGAGCAGGCGTGCTGGTCCGATCGACGGATCGAAGTTGGCGCGCATGCCTAGATAGACAGCGGCAATGCTGGCAACGACGAGCGCGAGTCCGGTTGCGATGGCAAAGATCCGGTTCGGCCGGATACCCATCAGGCGGGCCGTGACGGCATCGTCAGATGTTGCTCGAAACGCCCGGCCGAGAGCGGTGGTATAGAAGAGGCGGTTCAGCGCGAATATGACGATCGCGGCGGTCGCAAGGGTCAGCAGCGGCATCACGCCGACCATCAGGGACCCGATCTGCAGTGATTGCGTCTCGACGGTACCGGCGGCAAGCTTCTGGCTGTTTGCAGAAAAGCCCTCCAGCAGCGCATTCTGAATGACGACGGACAGGCCAAACGTTACCAGCAGCGGTGGCAGTAGGTCATCGCCGAGCACCCTGTTCAGTACATGGGTCTGCAACAGCCAGCCGACGGCAAACATCACCGGTGCGGCCACCAGAACAGCAAGAAACGGATGCAATCCGAGGACGCTGGCGATGACGAGAATAAGATAAGCCGCCAACACGATCAGATCGCCGTGGGCCAGGTTGACGAGCCGCATGATCCCGAAGACGAGGCTGAGACCGGCGGCGAAGAGGGCATAAAGTCCACCGAGCAGGATGCCCTGCATGATCGTATCGAGGGTTATCATGCGTGCACTCCGAAATAGGCGTCATGGATGGCGTCTCTGGAAAGGTCATCAGGACGCCCCTCAAGCGTGATCCGGCCCTCCGCCATGCAGTAGACGCGATCCGCGACCTTTAGTGCCTGGCCGATATCCTGCTCGACCACGAGGATCGACGTTCCGACCGCCTTGATGCGAGGAACGGCCGCGTAAATGTCCTTGATGACGACAGGTGCGAGACCAAGCGAGATCTCGTCGCAAAGCAGGACGCGCGGATTGCTCATCAGTGCGCGGCCGATGGCCACCATCTGCTGCTGTCCGCCGGAAAGCGCGGTACCGGGGCTGCGCCGGCGTTCGTGAAGGATCGGGAAAAGTTCATAGAGGCTCTGCAGATTCCAGGGTCCATCGCCCTTGCGGGCATGGGCGCCGATCAGCAGGTTTTCCTCCACGGTCAGGGACGGAAACAGGCGGCGCCCTTCCGGCACGGTGGCGATGCCCTTGAGGAGAATGTCTGGAGCATCCAGATGATCGATGCGCTCACCCTCAAGCGCCACCTCTCCGGAACCGATCTTGACGATCCCGGTCAGCGCACGCATCAACGTGCTCTTGCCCGCACCGTTTGCCCCGATCATCGCGACCGTCTCGCCGGCATCGAGATGCAGGTCGATGCCGAACAGCGCCTCGAAATCACCGTAAAAGGCCGTGAGGCCCCTCATTTCGAGAAAATGCCCACTCATGCCTCGATCCCCAGATAGATCTCACGAACCTCCCGCGACGCCATGACGTCGTCCGGCGGGCCGGCCATGAGAACACGGCCGAAATTCAGCACCATCAAGCGCTCGACGACGCTGTTGAGGGCATGCAGTACGTGCTCGATCCAGATGATCGCCGTGCCGGCAGTGTGAATTTCCCGATGGTTGCGACCAGTTCCCGACACTCCGGCTCCGTCAGCCCGCCCGCGATCTCGTCGAGCAGAATGATGCGCGGCCTGGTTGCCATCGCCCGTGCCAGTTCCAGCCGCTTGCGCTGAAGCAGGGGCAGGCCGACGGCCTCCCGGTCGGCCTGCGGTGCCAAGCAGGTACGCTCGAGAATGTCCATGCAGAAATCAGGCGCGTCAGCGGCGGAAACGGTCCCGCCGAACCGTGCGGCGACCAGGAGATTTTCATAAACGGACAGCCGGCCGAACGGCTGCGGAATCTGGAACGACCGGCCGACGCCGCTTTCGCAGCGCTTCATCGCGCTGTCGCGGGTTACATCGCGCCCGTCGAGAAAGATCTGGCCACTATCGGCAGCGAAGTTCCCCGTGATGAGATTGAAGAGGGTCGATTTTCCCGCACCGTTCGGACCGATGATGCCGAGCGCTTCGCCGTCGCTGAGATCGAAGCTGACATCGTCTGTCACCTTCAACGCGCCGAAGGATTTCGATACGGCTTTGAGAGTTAGGATGGGCATGCTCGCTCCGATAAATCGTCAGACGCTTGGAGTGGCCAGCCGGCGCGATCGAGCCGGCTGGTAGCTCCGTTAAGCAAGCAGTTCCAGCTTGCCGCCGAGCGGAATCTCCGGCGCATTGGCGTTTTCAACGATGACCAGATCAAAGGTGCCGTCGCTCTTTCGGCGCCACTGCCCGCCGACCAGCGGTGTTTTCGCCACGTTCTTGCGAGCAAAGGGTGGCAGGTTGTCCTTGCCCCATTTGATGTTGCCCACAACGGTATCGAGGTTGGTGGCGGAGATGGCTTCCACGACCGCTTCGCTGTCGGTCGGGTCAGACGCTCGCTTCAAGACATCGGCTGCAAGCTCGAATAGCGCGTGGGTAAAGCCAACAGGTTGTGTCCATTGCCGCTTGGCCGCTTTCGAGAAGCCATCGGCCAGTTCAGCCGAGCTTTCGCCTGTCAGAGACGACTTGTAGGGGAATGCCGGCGACCAGTAGATTTCCGCCGTCAGGTTGTGGCCAAGATCGCCCAGCGCTACCACGCTCTCCGGGAACAGCAATGCCTTGGCAATCGAGACGATCTTGGGCTTGAACCCCTGCTGGGCCGCCTGCGTCCAGAAGGTCGTGAAATCGGGCGGGATCGGTATGCCGGTGAAGATATCGCAGCCTGCCTGCTTGAAAGCGTTGATCTGGGCGCTGAAGTCATCCGTCAGATTCTGGTAGCGGCCCGGGTCGGTCAGTTCATATCCCGCAGCCTTAGCCGCCGGTGGCATGCCGACATCCGAGGCCCAGGCATTGCCGTCCCCGTCGTTCGGCCACAGTGCGCCAATCTTCTTGGTGGTGTCGAGGCTGTTCCACATCTTGAGGAAGACGGAAACGTTGTCTTCCAGTCCCCAGAAGAAGTGATAGGCGTAATCGAACTCCTGCCAGCTTACCGGATCGGCAGGATTTCCCTGCTGCCCGATGAACCAGGGCTGCCACGGCGCAACGGAGGAGATGACCGGCACTTCCTCGCTTTCGCCGATGGCGCAGACCGGATTGGTGGTTTCCGGCGTCGAGGCAACGAGGATCAGGTTCACTTCGTCGCGGCTGATCAGTTCCTTGGCGACTTCGGCTGTCCGGTTCGGGTTGGACTGGCTGTCCTTGACGATGACCTCGACGTTAAGGCCTAACCCCTTGGCGCTCTCGAGGAATTTCGCGACCATATAGCTGTCCGCCTGGGCGAAGGCCGAAAGTGGGCCGGACTGAGGCGTCACATAGCCGATCTTGATCTTCGTACCGCTGGCAAGCGCCGGCATGGCGAAGCTGGCCGCATAGGCGGCGGCAGTGGTTTTCAGCAGTTGTCTTCTGGTAAACATCGCATTCTCCTCCCGTTTCGTGCCAATTACTCGGGTCGTGAACCGCTCCATGCGCGTTGCAGGAGATCACGGATCGCCTGCTTCTCGATGGGGCGGGGGTTCCAATAGGAATTGGTGGTCGTAAGCTCGGCGGCGCGATCGAGATCGTCGGCTCCAAGACCGAGCGCCTTCAGGCTCGTCGGCGCGCCAAGGGCTGCTGAAAAGTCGAACAATCCGCTGGCCGCGGTGGACGTCCCGAAAATTCCGGCCACCGGCAAAAGCAGTTCGGGAACCGCCGTTTCCGTATAGGCGACCGTATGCGGTAGCATGACTGCGTGCGTTTCCGCATGCGGCAGGTCGAACGTGCCGCCGAGCGTGTGACAAATCTTGTGATGCAGCGCCATTCCGACCATGCCGAGCACGCTGCCGCACAGCCAGGAGCCATAGAGTGCGTTCGACCGCGCCACGGCGTCGCCCGGATTGGGGACTATATCAGGCAAAGCCGCCTTCAAGGCGCGAATACCTTCGATCGCCATCATCGACGCAATGGGATTGCGGTCCTGCGCATAAAGACCTTCGGCGGCATGCGCGATCGCATTAAGCCCCGAGGTGACGCTCATCGCGACCGGAAGCGCATGCGTGAGATCCGGATCGTAGATGACCGTTTCCGGCAGGATCGACGGACCGCGGACCGTCGTCTTCACACCATTCTCGGTCTGCCCGAGAATGGGCGTGACCTCCGATCCGGCATAGGTGGTGGCAATGACGATCTGCGGCGCGTCGTTGCGGTAGGCAATGGCCTTGCCGAGCCCGATCGTCGAGCCGCCACCAAAGGCGACCACGCAATCCGCCCCCGCAGCGGCGTAGGCGGCCATTGCTTTTTCAGTCACCTCGACCGGGGTGTGCATGGCCGCATTGGCGAAAACGCCAGCAGCAAGATCGCCAAGGCCTGCCGCTATCGCCTCGACATCAGACTTCTGAAAAGGAGTCGACAACAGCAGAGCGCGGCTGCAGCCCAAGCGGCGAATTTCCGCGCCAAGCTCGGCCCTTTTGCCCGCACCGAATAGAATCCGTGCCGGATTTCCCGTATAGATGAATGACTGGTCCACGACCTTATCCTTTCGGCAAGTGTCTTGAGGGGCCTGACCGGCTACGGTTAGGCTCCCGCGCTCGTCAGGCCACCGCCCGTTCCGCCACTTCATTCAGGCAGGCGCGCTCCAGCACACTTTCAAACCGATGACGAAGCTCCTCCGGCGTGGAGGCGGTCGCGGCGACGTAGAAATCTGGACGGAGAAGGACGTAGCTTGCGCCGATGCTTTTCAGCCACTTGGCATAGGTTCCTTCACTGTCGACAGCGTCGCAATCTGCTCCCGCTGCACCGATGCGAACGGTGCGGCCGCCGAGCCTATGCAGGTTTCGCAGTTGATCTGGATGAAGTGCACTTGCGGGGTCTGCATCGAGTCCCAGCACCATCCAGCCGAAGCCGACCGCCTGGTCAAAGCGGTCCTTCTTCCCATTCGCCTCGACCACGCCCTGCACCGAAAGTTCGCCCGCATGATGGGATTCCGGCAACCAAACGCCCGCCCCAAGCTGACAGATATCGGTCGGGAGTGGCTTGAAGTTCCGCGCTTCCAGCTCGGCCTTCATCTGGCGGTCACGCTCGGCCGCCTCTTCAGGATCGGAGATGCAGATGATCTTGCCGAGCTGCTGGCTAAAGTCGATATAGTGCTTGGCGTGTTCCAGACGCTCCGTCGTGTAGCTGTCGAGAACCTTGTCCGACAGCGTGCCGTCCAGAATCCCGTTCAGGCGCCATCCAAGCGCGAAGGCATCGCGCAAGCCGGCGCACATGCCTTCGCCTGCGAAGGGCGGCATCAGGTGCGCGGCATCGCCCGCAATCGCGCAACGCCCCATGTTCCACTGCTTTGCCCAACGCGCCTGGAAGCGGTAGACGGCGCTGCGTTCCAGCGTCGCGTTTTCCCGCGTCAGCCCCCAGGGCTCCAAGAGCTTCCAGGCATTGTCCTCAAGCGCGAGTTCGGCCGGGTTTTCGCCGGGAAGCACCATATATTCCCAACGTCGGCGCCCGGGACCGCCGGGAACGATCGTCGTCGGCCGGCGTGGATCGCAGAGCTGCCACTGGGCGGGCTGCATGACGTATTCGCCATGAGGGATCATGTCGAGGATCAGCCAGTCGAAGAAATAGCCCTTGTCCTCGTTCTCGATGCCGAGCGCCTGCCGGACGAAGCTGTTCGCACCATCGGCGCCCACGACATACTTCGCCTGAATCGTCAGCTTTGCCGTGCTTTCCGCATCCTCGACGGGATTGCGCTGCAGGTCCAGCGTGACACCATTTTCGTGCTGGACGAGACCGCAGGCCTCGAAACCATTGATATGCGTGATATCAGGATATTGCGCCGAAATCCCCGTCAGGCGCTTCTCGAGGTCCGGCTGGTTGAACCAGTAGCGGACACGCCAGCCTGATGCCGAAGTGCTCTGCCAGTCGACGATCTGGATGTTCTCGCCCTTGGCGTCCTTCCAGTAATATAGCTCGTCGTGATAGTTGATTGCCGGATCGTTTTCGCTGTCGATGCCCAGCACCGCAAGTATGCGGGCGATTTCATGGTCGTAAGTAACGGCGCGCGGGCGGCCATAAGTCTCCGTCCACCGCTCGATCAGCGCGACTTTCCTCCCGGCCTTGCCCAGAAGAATTGTCAGAAGGGTTCCGACCGGACCGCCGCCTACAATGGCAACGTCAGCGTGAAACAGCTTGCCATCCGGCGCAATTCGGTTTGACTTGTTGTTCAATTTTTCCTCCGTCTTCAAACACGCCTTCCAGGCGCACAGCGACGCCCTCACCGGATTGGTCAATCCCGCGCGATTTCAAATTTTCCATTGAGTCTTTTCAGGCGTGAAAGCAGGCCATCGGTGCCTTGCCCTTGGTTACGCCCCGGAAACGCTTTTCCGTATTGCACTCGATGGTTCGAGTGAACGCCGGAAATACCTCACCGATAAAATCCTCCAACTCCTCCGCTAGAATTGACGGTAGTTCAAAAATGAATGCCATTCAATATGGAATTTTGCTCAATATCAAAGACGACGCCTGGATGCCCTCATTACAAATCGCATCTTCGCCCGTTGAACTAACCGCCATCATGAGAGAGATGTACAATTGAGCTGATCCGCCAACGATTTCGCCGGGTGGATACCTGTCGAGCCTCGTATTCGAACGAGATCCGGATATGAGAATTGAATCAAGGACGAGAAGGTTATGGATACGAAGCAGACTGAGGGGAGAGTCGCCAGGCGGCAGAAGCGCAATCGCATCGCCCTGCTAGAGGCCGGCGAGGAGGTCATGTCGGAGAAGGGGATCGACGCCGCCACAATGCAAGAGATAGCTGAGCGCGCCGACGTAGGCGCTGGGACCGTCTACAACTACTTCAAGTCCAAGGACGATTTGGCCGTTGCCGTTCTCGAGAACGTCATGGAGCGCTTGGCAGAACGAATCGAGGACGTAACGGACACATTCTCCGACCCTGCCCAGGTCTACGCATTCGGTATTCGTCAAGTGCTCAAAACGGCCACCGGCGATGTACGATGGAGGCAACTGCTCCATCGCTCCGAAGTCATCGCTGACGCGCTCTACCGTCGAATGGGGCCGTACCCGATGCGGGACATGCGTCTGGCTACTGAGGCCGGCCGCTTCAATGTGCCGGATCCAGCCCTTATTTGGCGCTTGACCTCGCATGCTATCGTTGGCTTTGCCCTCGGGATCACCAAGGGCTCTCTGCCCCCCAGTTCCATTGACGAAGCTGTTATCCGGCTCTTGTGCATGACGGGACTTACTATCGATGATGCGGCTGAACTCGCAGCGCGACCATGTCCGCCGCTGCCCCCCGAACCCGCCCCGCGCAAGAATCGGATGCGCACCGACATTTAGTTGGAGAATGCCGGCCAGGGCGAGCCACTAAGCGGCAGTCAGCAACTCGGCGTGCTGGACGCTTGGCATTCACGCCCATCACGTTGGCAAAAGAGAGAACTCGCCGTCGGGCGCAGGAAATCGTCAACGACCATCCTCGGTTTGTTGCGGCGTGTTTCTTCGTTCCCAGCGAGAAACGTTTGAATTCGTTCGGATGTTATCCCAGGCATCACCATTCGGAAGTCGTCAGCGTCCGAGCCTGGCGGCAAACCAGTCGGCGACCATAGCGGTTCGTTCGAAGCTGTGATTGTACATCGTGTGCTCACCGTCCGGCCAGATATGGAAGACTTTCTTGCCGCTCGCGGCATCCAGGAAGGGTTTTTGATCCTCCAGTTTGACCTAGCGCGCGATGGGAAGATATGCGACGCTCCAGCCACTTTGACCGCCGAACAATGTGACAGTATCTCTTGTGCGCCGTCCTCCTTCGGGCGAAGCACAGTCAATCAGGTTTTTGCCCTCGAACGGTACTTCAACGCGTTCAAAGGGCAGATCTGAGACCTTGCTGAGCTTGCCGCAAGCAGCAACGAGCTTGCGATAGAGTTCGACTTGGCAGGCTCATCGAAATTGAGGGCCATCTGCGCGAAGGCAGCGACGAAACGTCCCTCTTCTTCGGCCCGGTCCGCTTGCGCCAGCCGCTCCGACGCGATCGTTTCTGCCGCTTGTTCCCACGACGTCGGCTCGCTGGTCATCCGAAACAGGCGCGTGGCATCGGCGTAATCGATGCCGCAATCCAGGAGCGAGAAGCAACGGCAGTTCGTTCAAATTCCCGATCGTATCCGCCGAAACGAAAGATGCATTTAGGGCGAGCGTCCGATCCCGCCTCGCAGGTGCCACTACCCGCCAGTGCGCTGGCGGCCCCAAAAAGGACGTTCATTATCTGGCGCGGAGCGTCAACAACGGGTCGCGCTTTGCCGTCTACAGGGAGACTGTCCAAGGGCTGTTGTGTGACGAAACCCGCCAAATCCCTATCGTGTGAAAGTTGTCGTGATCGCTTAGGGTAACCCGCCCCATCAATCATAGTGTGCCTAGTACGCCTGCCCCATCTCGCTCGCCAACTTCACCGCGCCGAGAACAGGTGGATCGCGCACGAGAAACACGATGAGGCCGTATCGCTCCCGGATAAGGCGACTCACATGGCTGAAGAACCGAGCCTGGCTTTCGAGGACGCCGCCTCCGGCAAAAACCGGCCCGGGTGCGCCGCGTCGGTGAAGCCTGCCGACCAGATCTGCAAGACTGGACGCCCCCTCCTCCAGAACGCGCCCGGCGATCCTGGAGCCACGTGCTGCAACCTCGAAGATCGCAGGTACGTGGCATGCCAGGGAAGGCGCAGACGGCGCCTCCGCCAGCCGCTCGTTCGCGCGCAGAAGTCTTGGGATCGCCAGGCTCTCCATCAGCGCCTGCGAAAGCTGGCGATCCGGCATTCCAAGATCCTCGGCGGCGAGCGCCTCCTGAAGGGCGCGCCGAACCAAACCGGCCCCGCCGCCATCATCGCCAATGAGCCATCCCCAGCCGCCGGCCGATATCAGCGTGCCGGCGCGGTCTCTCGCGACAGCAATGGACCCCGTTCCGGCAATGAGCGAAATGCCTCGCCCATGGCCTGCAGCCGCAAGCAGCTCTGCGTCGTTCACGACCCGGATGTTCCACCCCGTCACATCACGAAGCGCGGTCTCGCAACGGCGGAGTGCCTGTTCGTCGTTGCAGCCGTTCGCCCCCATGACAACCTTCGACGGCGTACTCCCGTCGAAGGTCGCCTCCACGAGTCGCTTCAACCGAAGGCAATCCTCATCGGAATAGCTGGCGTGCCTCCAGGCAACCGTCGGAACCTGATGATCGGCCCGAAGGACTCCGTCGTGAGCGATCATCCAGCGCGTCTTGGTGCCGCCGACATCGATGCCGAGAGCGACTTCGGGCGCCCGCATCAGATCTGTTGCCCGAGGCTTGCACCATCGCCGACGGCAACGACACCCCCGATGATCACCGACTTCACGTTGAGATCACGGTCGAGCACCACGAAGTCCGCCATCTTGCCCGTCTCGATGCTTCCGATGTCGCCCGCAGCGCCAACCAGTTCCGCCGGCGTCAGCGACGCCATCCGAACGACCGAAGGCAGATCGCGTCCGACGGCATGCGCCATCGTTCGAACCATCCGGTCCATCCCGTGCATGGAACTTGCAAGGCTTCCATCGGCGCCTCTGACCGAGTTGCCGTCGCTGAACACCCAGGTGCCGTCATCTTCCGAGCCGAACCTGTACTTGCCGGGAGGCGCATCCATGGCGCGGTTCGCGTCCGTAACCAGGCAGGTCCTTTGCGGGCCGATCATCTCGAAGGCGAAGCGCAGGAGATCGTCGGAGAGATGGATGCCATCAGCGATGACCTCGGTGCTCATCTCGTCGTTCATGAGAACGTATTGTTCCATGCCCGCCTGCATCGGCGTGCCAAAGCGCTGCCGCAACGACGACACGGAGCTCATTGCGCACCAAAAGTGATCGACATGCCGCATGCCACGTGCAAACGCCGCCTCCAACTCGCCCCATGCCGCATTCGAGTGGCCGCAGGTGATGAAGCAGCCTTGCTGGCGCGCGAACTCGAAAAACTCGAGCGCGCCTGGCAGCTCGGATGCGCATGTCGCGATCCGGACGATCTCCTTGGTCAGGAAGTATTCGTACTCTTCCCGAACGGGATCCCGGCGGCCTTCCTTAGAATGGACCCCAACCTTGTCCTCGGCGAAATAGGGACCGTAGAAGTGCACGCCGGCGATCCGGGCACCATCCGAGGGCAACCAATTCGATTGCACGTTTTCGCACGCTTTGATCATCGCATCGAGTTGCTCGAACGATCCGGTGGTCGTCGTCGGGAACACCGAGGTGGTGCCATGTCGCGCATGGGCACGATTGACCGTCCTTACCGCTTCAGCCGTGCCATCCATGTAGTCTGCGCCCGCGGCCCCATGGATGTGGATATCGACAAAACCCGGGCAAATAAAGTGATCGGACATGTCGAGTACGTTCACGGTCTCGCCAATTTCCCAATCGGCCGCAACGTTCGCAATGCGGTCACCGTGACATTCGACCACCGCGTTTTCCAGAACCCTGTTCGGCAGGACGACATTTCCTTTGATCGCCAAAGCGCTCATCACATAATCCTTGTTGAGATCTTGTGATTCCTGTATATGCACGAATACGTACAATCATGCAATCTGGATGGAGCAGGAAATTGGAATCGACCCCGGACGAGCGCCGTAAATTCATTCTTGCTGAACTGCAGTCAAAGGGCCGCCTTTCCACCGCCGACCTGGCAGAGCGCTTCTCGCTGTCGGAGGACACGGCGCGGCGCGATTTTCGGGAACTCGCAGCCGACGGCCTGATCAAGCGCGTTCACGGCGCTGCCCTCCCGGTGACGCCCGGTGAACAACCCTTCCAGGCACGATATAAGATCGCCAGGGACGTAAAGACGAAGCTTGCACGCATCGCCGCCGAGATCGTTCTGCCCGATCAGATCATCATGATCGATGGCGGAACCACCAATCTTGAGCTTGCCAAGCATCTGCCACTGGACTTGAGGGCAACAGTCATCACCAACAGCCCAACCATTGCGACGGCGACAGCCGAACACCGAAACCTCGAGGTCATCCTTCTCGGCGGGGTCTTCGACAAGCGGAGCCAGATGACTTTGGGCGCGCGTGTCCTCGAGCAAATCCACGCCCTGAGCGCGGACATCTGCTTTATCGGTGTTCATGGTCTGCATGAGGAGTACGGCCTGACCACCGCCGGCTATGACGAAGCGGCGGTCAAAGCCGCGATGCTGCAGGTGTCCGCCGAGGTGGTCGCGATCGCGACACCTGACAAGATCGGAACCGTCGGCGCCTACAAATTCGCCCCGCTCTCGGCGGTCGATGTTCTGGTGACCGACCGCAGTGTCCGCGACAGCCCGACGCTGGAGAAAGTTAGCGCCAGGGTCGTAACGGACTAAAGCGTTCGGCCCCAATAGTCAGGCGCTGTGGCTAGCGGCGGTTTATGCTGGAGGGACACCTCGTTCGCGGAGGTAACGAATGAAACATTGGTTGGACAAGTTGGTCGACCTTGCCGCAATCCCTGGCGACGAAGGCATCCTGAAACTCGCCCTTGCGGCTCTTACCGAACAGCTCGGGCTCGCAGGCTATGCCTATCTCAATATCCAGCCAGGACGTTCCGTCGCAATTTCGAACTATCACCACGAATGGCAGTCCGACTATTTTGAGAAGGGCTATCTCACGATCGATCCGATAATTCGACGCGCCAGATCGCTGAAACGGACCTTCACCTGGACCGGCGAGCAGCACATGACGTCGCCTTCAATGGCCGAGCGGTCCTTTTTCGCGCATGCGGCAGACTTCGGGATTCGGTCCGGCGTCACAGTCCCAATCAAAGCCGCATACGGCTCCATCGCAATGTTCACGCTTGCCTCGGAGAAGCCGGCAATCGGCCTGGACCGCGAGATCGACCCCGTCGAGGCTGCATCCGCGGTCGCGCAGCTGCATGCCCGTATTAATCTCGCTGACCCGACCCCGAGTGTCGAAGAACCGATCGGTCTCGATCCCAAAGGCGCCGCCTATCTTAGCTGGATCGCTGTCGGCAAAACGATGGAGGAAGCGGCGGACCTCGAGGGCGTCAAGTACAACAGCGTGCGCGTCAAGATCGCCGAAACAAAGAAACGATTCGACGTGCACACCCTGACCCACCTGACTGCCGTCGCCATTCGCCGAAAGCTGATCTGAGCCTCAGCTCACCGAGACTTTTGGAATATAGCCGAGGATGGTGACCAGCGTGTTCACCACATACATCTGCGCGTGCATCTCCATGCAGGCCTGGATGTAAGTGAGGTGATGAGCGCCGCCCGCCGCCTTACCGGATTTGTAGGTGTCGGGCAGAGCCTGGAACAGCCGATCTGCATTGTCGACCAGACGCCGATGGGTCCGGATAGCATCCACCGTCAAGCTTTCCAGGTCAACCTTGGGCAGACCCTGCGTCAGTCCGTACACGGAACGCATTTCGAGCTTATCTTCCGAAGTAGGCGCGTCCAATGTCATTCGATCCAGTCTCCGGATTGTCCGCGGTGCGCCCCCGCAAACGTTAATCCCTGATCCCAAGCCGGGGGTTGGAAACTGTACCTGGACAGTCCTGCGACCTTTAGTACCGGAGCACCTGGACATACGTCACAGGCCCCCGGCCAATCGGTCAGAGGATTCTGGTGCTGCAACGGCCAGCACCAACCGCCAGATAGAGGTTTCCACACCTCGGGGCAGCGCGTACTGCCCTATCCGCCCTTATAGAGGGCGGAAGCTGAATTCGCCAGTGCAAACATGCACATGATCACGTAAGTCGGGCGGTGAACTTCGCGAGCATCAAGATCATTCAGCCCCCAATTCCTGAAAGATCAATACGAATGCCCGCCTTGTTTGGATCGTCGCCGCGGGCGTCGTCTTCGGCAGGATCGCTCACCTCCCCACCGGCAGAATCTGCTGACTGCTCGACAGCATCACTCGCAGGCTGCTTATCGGGTTCCGGCACCTGCACCTCACCAGGATCCGGCGCCCGAAACACCGCCACTCCCTCGAAATACCCCGTCTGCCAGGCGATGATCGCGTCATCGAACACGTGAGGAAGAGCCTCTTTCTCAGTGGGGTTTCCGTACCATTTGGTGACGATACGATAGACCCTGGCGAAGAGGGCTGTGCCCATGCGGAGGTTTTCACAAGGATCGACCAGGTCCGGTTTCAGCTCACCGGCCTCCATGATGCCGAGTCCCGCCGGATATTGGGTGATGCCGACGCGCACGATGTTACGCCCGACGTTCTGGCGGATCAGCTCCATTGCCTCGTCGGACGTCGCGGGCGTCGGCACGAGCACCATGCGGTTTCCGGACCTCACTGTAACGGCGAGCGGATCCTGCGACCCCGCCCGCTCAATGAACTGTTCGACAATCGCGGGCTTTAAGCCCGGGTCGGCGCATTGTTTGATGAGGGCGGCATCGACCATCTGATTGTCTCCGTTATGTGTTGAAGGCCATGACGACGGGCAGGTCGAAGAGCTTCGCCCAGGAGGCAACGCTCGCCTTCTGAATTGCGACGATCGACGTGCCCCTGGTCCACCAGCCATTGCCGGTGGCGACGACGACGGCGGGTGAATGCCGCATCGATTGCAGCACCGGCCAAAGGAGGAGTTGCTCGTAGCAGATCAGCGGCGCGATCCTCGTTCCCGCGATCTCGATCAACGGATTGCCGAAAAAGTGGGCGCGGGCACCTCCGCCCTCCCCCGTCCAGCGCACCCATGGCTGCCACATGGAGACCGGAACAGGCATGCGCTCCTTGTAGATGATGTCAGCGGCGCCGGAACCAACCGCCACCATGACGTTGTCGTAGCCTTGCCCATCAATGACGGCGGCGCCGGCGACGACCGTGACGTCGACCCCGTTCAGCCCCTCCCGCCAAAGGCGAGCGACCGTCGGCGTCCAGAATCCGAGCGCGCTTTCGGGGAGGACGCGGGTTCCCTTGCCTGCCGCCCTGCGCATCTTTGCGATCAGGTCACGGTGATAGCCCAGCGATCCATCCCGACCGAGGCTTTGACCCAGTTCAAAGTCGACACCTCTCCACCCTTCCGGTAGCTTCGGTTCTGTCCACGTTGCGGCGGACCAGAGCCAGAAGCCTCCGAGGCCAATGGCGGCAGCCGGCCAATATCTCGTCACCATGACGAGCAGGCCGGCCGCAGCCGCGGCGAGTCCCCACCAGCCCCATCCTGGAAAGAGCACGCCGGCCGCGGTCAACGGATGTGCCCACCCGGTGATGCCGAAGGGCGGCAGCCCCGTCAGCACCGCCGCCGCCAGATAACGCACCGCCCTCCCCCTTCCCGGATGCCTTGTCCAGAGCGCCGCATGCACGGCGACGAAGGAGGCGGAGGCGGCGATCCAGAGCAGGAGGCCCGGCCAAAGATCGGATGAATAGAAGTTTGCGACACCTTGCGGCAAACCACGCGAGGCGGCCAGGAAATAGCCGGCCGAGACGAGGACTGCGGCCACGCGCGACGGCGACATCGCCCAAAGCGCCGGGAAGATCATCGCGACCGGAAGGGCGAGCACATTGCCGCTCCAGCCGAGTGAACCGCAGGCGACGGATGCGACGATGAGCAACGCAGATCGCCAATGGCCAGAAATGCGATCACGGATCGAAGGTGAGGATCGGCCGGGCGAGGCCGAGGAGGCCGCTGTCTGGAATCGGTCCGAAGTATCGGGAGTCATAGGAGCTCGCAAAGGAAGAGTGGAGATAGAGATGTCCTGATGGTACGACGCCACCTGGATATGGCGTGATCGTCCTGCCCTCTCCGTCCGTCTTCCGTACGGCGGATGCGGCAAGGGAACGGCCGTCGATCACGACGTGATCGGTAATTTCGACATGCTGTCCGGGAAGCGCTGCGACCGTCTTGATCAGCGGCGCGAACCCACCGGCGCACAAGCCCCGCCGGAGATATCCCCGCCGTCGTGCCTCCTCGAACTTTGCGGTCGCGGGCGGGCAGACGAACACGAGATCGCCGATCTCGGCCGAACGGCGGAGCGCCTCGATGCGCCAGAGACCGAGCGGCTCGCTCGGCGTCAAGTTCAGCCGATAGCCACCAACGGCCGCAGCCGTGATGAGGCCCGCGATAGCAACCATTGACGTGCTCAACAGCATGATCGCACCGCGCCGCTTCATTGCTTCACAACCGGAGTCTGGCGCTGCGCGAGACGCAGTTCCTCGACCTGGCGAAGAGTCTCGGTCGTGCGTTCATGGGCGGCGAGCTGCTGGGCCGTGCGCATGATTGGCCAGGCTTCCTTCAGGCGCTCCTTCTCTTGGTGAGAGAGACCTTCGGAGAGTTTGTCGAAGAGTTTTCCCGATGGCTCACGTGCGGCATTGGTGAGCAACGTGCGCTCGCCGAAGCGTTCGGTGACGGCCTTGTTGAACCCGTCGATCTCCAGCTTCGTCTCGCGGTTGCTCAGCGCATATGCAAGGGCGGCGGGCAAATCGTTGCGGTCGATCGCATCGCGCACGCGCTCGAGTACCGCGCGTGCATCAGGCGACAGTGCCGGAATGTCGACCGAGACGCGCTGCCTCAGCGCCTGTTCGTCCGCCTGGAGACGCTGCGTAACGCTCTCGCGCATCTGCAGATAGCGTTCAATGTCGCGTTTGAGGGCGGGCACGTTGACCTCGGCGACGCGTCGCGCCTCGCGATCCGTCTTGCTGGCGAGAATACCGGTCTTGCCCCTGAGCGGACCGATCGACGCCGGCTCGGCTTCAAGCTTTTGAAGCGCCTGTGTCCCCACGTCCTTATCCGCCAGCACGGAGTCGAAGTTCATCGCCCGGAAGGCGGTTTCGGGATCGGCGAACACATAGCGGAAGCGGATCGAAACCTCCTCCCATTGCTTCTTCAAGGCCGGATCAGCGTCGAGCCTCTCGCTGACCGTATCTGCGACGGAATTCTCGAACCGGATGATGCCGGCGACCATGGGTCTCGCCTCCCTGGCTGATTGTGTTGGCGGGGATTGCCGCAGGCCGAAACGTTCGCCGAGCGCGCGAAGGCGGTTGGTGAGATCGGTGAGCTTGCTTTTCTGGCGCAGCGTCCAGTCGAGCCGGTCGCGCAGCAGCGTCCGCGCCACGTGGACGATGTGTAGGCCACGGTTTTCGGCGAAGGCGAGCGCCTCGCGGTAGAGCGTGCCGCGCTCGTAGTCGAGCGTCGTCTCCTTGGCATTTTTCCGCGAGAGAACCTTGGCCAGTCCACCGTTCATCTCGAAGGAGCGGCGCCCGAAATAAAGCTGAAGATCCTCGCGATGACGTGTCATCGCCACATAGGTCAGATGGCGATCGAGAGAGAGTGAAGCCAGCACCTTCACCCTGTCGACGGTGGCACCCTGGCTCTTGTGGATCGTGGTGGCATAGCCGTGATCGACATTATTGTACGAGCGGCTCTCGACCGTTACCCGTCGGCGCTGATCGCCCTCACCCACGGCCACGACAATACGGTCGGGCGCGGCGTCGATCACCCTGCCGATCATGCCGTTCTTGACGCCGAGCGAACCGTCGTTCTTCAGGAAAACGATCTGGTCGCCGGCGTCGAACTGGCGGGTGCCGTCGGCGGTCTTGAAGGCATGGCCCTCGCCGATAATTCCGCGCTCGACCAGTTTTGCGCGCGCCAGCATGTTCAGCATGCGAACGTCGCGGCGCAGATGCGCCAGCATCAGCATCGACTTCGCGGGATCGTAGTCGCGGTTCCAGGCCGAGATGAGGCTCTCGACGGCTTCCGATTTCAGGTTTTCTCCAACGACATGGGCGCGGGTGCGATAGGCCAGCAACCCCTGTTCTATGTTGCCGCGCGCGAGATCGAGCGAGGCATGCCGCATCCACTCTTCGCGCTGGCGGTAGATCGTCTCGAGTTCGGCATAGCCGATACGATCGACAATGGCGCGGAAGGCAGCACCCGCCTCGATCGGCTGCAGTTGCTCGGGATCGCCAACCAGCACGATCTTGGCGCCGGCCCGAACAACAGCATCGACGAAATCGGCCATCTGTTTTGAGGCGACCATGCCGGCCTCGTCCATGACGAAGATGGTCCTGGCATCGAGCGTGTCACGCCCCTGTTGCCACCGTAGCTCCCAGGAAGCGAGCGTACGGCTCTGAATGCCCGCCTCCTTCTCCAGCCCCTCGGCCGCCTTGCCGGCAAGCGCACCGCCAACGACGCGATATCCAGCCAATTCCCATGCCTCGCGGGCGGCCTTCATCATCGTGGTCTTACCCGCACCTGCGCGCCCAACGACGGCGGCAATACGAGACGGTCCGGCGATGCGCTCGATTGCCGATTTCTGCTCGTCGGACAGCCGCTCATGTCGTCGGAAGGTGGCATCAAGCGCGGCGTCGGATACGCCCCTTCCCTCCCGGTTCGACAGCCATGTTGCCTGCAGCGCCATCGTCGCTTCCAGCCGGATCATCGCCCGCGTCGAGTAGCGCGCCGGCAGTTTCTTGGCCGTGGCGAAATCGATCGTGTCGCGCTGCAGCCGCAGCACGTCCGAGTTCTGGATGATTTTCAACATCAGCTGCTGGAAGACAGCCGGATCATCGACATAGCGATGCAGAACTTTCGCAACATCACGCTCATCGAAGACGCTCTTCTCCCGCGTGATCAGGGCGAGCACGATCCCAGGGTTTCGAAGAATGCGGCGGGTGTTTTCCGCGCGCCGCGCCTCGTTCAGTTCGATCCGTTCCAGCTCCGGCCGAACGCCCTGTTTTTCCGCCTTGCGCTCGATCGCCTTGGCGCCTACGCCGAGATGGATGGTCGGCTCCAGATCGATGCCTTGCTTCTCGTAAGATCGACCATCGACGCGCAGCGAGATCCCGTTCAGCGCCAGGTGATGGTTGAGACGCTCGAACCAGGCGTCACGAAAGGCGTTGAAATCATCCGTCCCGCCGGCCCAGAGCTCGTAGACGATCTTGCCGGCCTTGTTGCGGAGCGGCTGCCCGTCTTCGCCGAGAATAGGGACCTTCTTCGCGCCGAAGCCGTCCTCGGTCAGCGGCCGCAAGGTCGTCATCAGGTGGATGTGAGGATTGCCGGGATTGTCGTGGTAGACCCAGTCCGCGACTATGCCCTTTGACAGGATGTGCCGCTCCACGAAATCCCGCATCAGCGCGATGTTCTGTTCGGCCGTGAGTTCCAGTGGCAGAGCAATGGTCAAGTCCTTGGCGAGTTGCGCATCGGAGCGCTTCTCGAAGGCCTCGACTTTGTTCCAGAAGGTTTCCGAAGCACCGGCAATCGAGCAATCGGCTGTCAGCATCCGCGCCCATTTCGGGGCGTCGACGGGTAAGACAAACTCCTCGTGCAGCAGCCCTTCTTTCCGGGTGTAATCGATGGTGCGAGCCTCGCGCTCGTATTCCATCCTGGCGCAATGCCGGTAGGCCGCCGACAGCACCGCACTGCGGCCGTCACCACGGCTGACGATGCTTACGGAGAAGTGGGCTATGGCCACGGCGGCGAGTCTCCCGGTTCGAACCTCGTTCGTCGGGAGCTGAGCAGGCCGTTCAGGCCTCAGCGCAAGGCGTCGCGTCAGCGACGTATAATTGCGCCCTTGGGAAGCCGCTCCTTCGGAACGGCGGGATCATCCACCAAAGTGTCGGCCTTGCCGACGTGCAAATCTGCACATTCCCTCCCAAGGGCATCCGGGAGATTCTGGGCGTCGCAAATGCACCGCCCAGACTTCAAGGGAGCAACCGGAATGAAGAAACCGTCGTCCAGGATCAGGGAAGAAATCGCCAGGCTGCAGGACCAGCTGAAGCAGGCAGAGACCCGTGAGGCCGAGCGCATCGGCAGGATTGCGTTGAAAGCCGGTCTCGGCGAAATCGAGATCGAGGAAACCGAGCTTCAAGCGGCGTTCGAGGAGATCGCCGGAAGGTTTCGCGGAGGCAAGGGAGCTACGACCGGAAAGAAGAATGCCGGCGACGGCAGGACCGGCGGCGACACGTCCACGGCGCTCGCGCCTGGCGCGGATGCGGGCGGCGCTGGCGAGGCTTGAGCGGATGCGGCGAACCACATCGACCGATGCCCGTAAGAAGGACACGCGTGAAAAAATCGAGCTGGGCGGCCTGATCGTGAAGGCCGGCTTGCGCTACGAAAAACGGGCGCTGCTGCTGGGGCTGCTGATCGATGCCGCTGGGCGCATCCGCGGTGACGAAACCGAGCGCTCGCGCCTGACGGCCATCGGCGCGGAGGCGTTCGGTCATGACGGCGAATAGGCTCCTTCTCACAATCCTGCCAGCCGCATTCATGATCGCAGCCATGTTGGCAATGTTCGGCATCGAAACCTGGCTCTCGGGCTTCGGAACGTCGCCCCAGGCGAAGCTGATGCTCGGGCGGATCGGTCTCGCCCTGCCCTACGCCGCGGCGGCGGCGATCGGCGTGATTGCCCTGTTCGCGACGGCGGGCGCGGCCAACATCAAGACTGCCGGTTTGAGCGTACTGGCTGGCGCTTCACTCGTCTGCATCGCAGCGATAGCACGCGAAGGATGGCGGCTCTTTGCTCTTGCCGATCGGGTGCCTCACGGCCAGTCGGTGTTCGCCTACACGGATCCGTCGGCGATGCTCGGCGCATTCGCTGCCGTCTTCACCGGGATTTTCGCACTGCGCGTCGCGATCAGGGGGAACGGCGCCTTCGCGAAGGCAACGCCGCGGCGGATCTCGGGGAAGCGGGCCGTGCACGGCGAGGCCGACTGGATGAAGATGGCTGACGCCGCCAGGCTGTTTCCCGATGCCGGCGGCATCGTGATCGGTGAACGTTACCGCGTCGACAAGGACAGCGTGGCGGCGATGCCATTTCGCGCCGGTGACGAGCACAGCTGGGGCGTCGGCGGCAAGCCTCCATTATTGTGTTTCGACGGCTCGTTCGGTTCGTCGCACGGGATCGTCTTCGCCGGTTCAGGCGGCTTCAAGACCACATCCGTGACGATCCCGACAGCGCTCAAATGGGGCGGCGGCCTCGTCGTGCTCGACCCATCGAGCGAAGTCGCGCCGATGGTCGTCGATCATCGGCGCAAGGCTGGCCGAAACGTCATCGTGCTTGATCCAGCCACGCCGGCGATCGGCTTCAACGCGCTGGACTGGATCGGCCGCCACGGCAACACGAAGGAAGAGGACATCGTCGCGGTAGCGACGTGGATCATGACCGACAATGCGCGCACGGCGTCGGCCCGCGACGACTTCTTCCGGGCATCCGCCATGCAGCTCCTGACGGCGCTGATCGCCGACGTCTGCCTGTCCGGGCATACGGACGAGAAAGACCAGACGCTGCGGCGCGTCCGGTCAAATCTCTCGGAGCCGGAACCGAAGCTCCGCGAGCGCCTGACGCGGATCCACGAACAGTCCGAGTCCGATTTCGTGAAGGAGAACGTCGCCGTCTTCGTCAACATGACGCCGGAGACGTTTTCCGGCGTCTACGCCAATGCCGTGAAGGAAACGCACTGGCTGTCTTACCCGAACTATGCGGCGCTTGTGTCAGGCGACAGTTTCTCCACCGACGATCTCGCGGAAGGCGGCGCGGACGTGTTCATCGCGCTCGATCTTAAGGTACTGGAGGCGCATCCGGGTCTGGCGCGCGTCGTCATCGGCTCGCTGCTGAACGCGATCTACAATCGCAATGGCAAGGTCAAGGGACGCACGCTCTTCCTGCTCGACGAGGTCGCTCGCCTCGGTTATCTGCGTATTCTAGAAACCGCCCGCGACGCCGGCCGGAAATACGGCATCACGCTCACCATGATCTTCCAGTCGATCGGCCAGATGCGCGAAGCCTATGGCGGGCGTGACGCGACAAGCAAATGGTTCGAATCCGCGTCCTGGATCTCGTTCGCCGCGATCAACGATCCGGACACGGCCGACTACATCTCGAAGCGCTGCGGCGACACCACGGTCGAGGTCGACCAGACAAACCGCTCCACGGGAATGAAGGGATCGTCGCGATCGCGATCGAAGCAGCTCAGCCGTCGGCCGCTGATCATGCCGCACGAAGTGCTGCGCATGCGCAGCGACGAACAGATCGTCTTCACATCAGGCAATCCGCCGCTCAGGTGTGGGCGCGCCATCTGGTTCCGGCGTGACGACATGAGGGCCTGCGTCGGGCACAACAGGTTTCATCGCGAAGAAGAGAGAGGTGGATGAGAGCCCCGATCGAAAGGGCTTGCATGTGCCGGCTGCAAGCCGGTCCGCGGGAGGATCGCAACCCGCAAGGGACGAAACCGCTTGGCGGGTTCGGTGCGCTTCAGCGCATAGAGCCGTGCGGCAAAGCCGCCTCGCCCACTCCCTATTTCCTCCAGAGGGGAAAACCACCAGCGAGATGAATCAATCACGCGGGATCGATTCATGGAAGTCGTTGGACGCTGCTTCAAAACGAAGCGAGAATCCAATCATGGAAAACGAGGGGACAGGCCAGGTTAATCTTCACCGCATCGACGCGGCCCAGAACATGCGTCGCTTCTATACGCTCACGATCCAGCCGACCCTGTTTGGTGGCGCCTCCATCATCCGCAACTGGGGCCGGATCGGATCTAACGGCCAGACGATGATGGAAACCTTCGACGGCCAAGAGGATGCAGACAGGGCGCTATCGCGCCTGGAGCGCACGAAACGAAAGCGGGGCTATCGCGACGCCCACCGCGCCAAATAACAGACCTTGAACAGCCCGAGCCTGCTTGTTTCCTGTGGTTTTCTCGCATCTGCCAACACTTCCAGCACTCGCGCCTCTATCGGCGCCACACCTTCATCGTCATAGCTGAAGGACATCCACAAGCAGAGGAGACTGTCCTTCATGACCACCACCAACGAAATCGCCGACAAGATTGCATCCGAGCAGAACCTGACCAAGGCACAGGCCAAGGCCATCGTCGAAAGCGTGTTTAGCCAGATCGCAGAGGCGGCAAAGAGCGGCGCGGAAACTTCCATCCCATCCTTCGGCAAGTTCAAGATCAAGGACACGCCGGAACGCGAGGGCCGCAATCCCGCAACCGGTGCGACGATCAAGATCGCCGCTTCGAAGAAGCTGACGTTCACGCCCGGCAAGGCGGTCAAGGACGCACTGAACGGCTGAGGCGAGTGGGCTGCTGAGATCGGCAGCCCTATGGAAGTCTCCTAGAAAGGAGGCTCCCCGCTGATACGGCCGCCCTGTTCGGCCTCAACGGCCGCAAGCTCGGCCTGCGCCAGTTCCAGCTCCACCGCAATCTGGCAGCGCTCGCTCGCGTCCAGAACGGCCCTGAGTTCAGCTTTCAGTTCCTCGATTTGCATTTCGAGAGAAATCGTCATCGTCGTCTCCTTGACGCTTGTGAAAGACGACGCCGCGCGTCATGGCGGAGCGGAGGAGTCCAGGATCGCGGAACGCGACCGCCGGAGGCGGCGAGCGGGGGAGCCGAAATGCGCCAGCATTTTGGGGGTACCGCTCGTGCTGGACGCCTTCGGTCCGCCATGGCATTCTCGGACGAACTGAGCAGACCCCCCAGCTCTCCGGATGGCACCCGAAAGGCCGGAAGCGGGCTCGATGCCCGCGACCGGCTTCCTCAGGCGACATAAGAAGAAGAGCCCCGCCCGGTGGCGGAGCTCCTGGCGTGGCGATCAAGCCTCCCGCTTCGGGCGGTTCCAGATGAGGGCGTATTCGCCTTCCTTCTCGCTCGGCCACAGGGCCGCGGTGATCGGGGCGTTGAAGCTCGGGTCGTCCAGCTTGACCGAGATATATTCCTCGCCGTCGTTGGAGACCGCCTTCCAGCCTGCGCCGACCTCGACACCGTTGCCGGCGGTGATACGGAAGTCCGGGGCGTCGCGCGAGACGCGCTCGATGGGGTTGAGGCGGACCCGCATGCTGACCGTGAGCGTGCGCACGTTGCCGATGATCGAGTTGTTGCCGTTGGTGGTGAATTCGCCGATGACTGCCATTGTCGTGATCCTTTCCGGTTTGCTCGAGCCGCGCCCACCGCGGCCTCGATGGCGGTGTAAGGACCGATGGCGATCGACGCCGCACCCCGGGGGGCCGGAACGTGAGTGGAGGACGGCCGGGAGCGGCTTTCTTGGTTACCGCGAGGAATGCGAACGCAGTTCGCAGGGGAAGAAAGTTGCGGACGGCCGTTGCGGGATGGCGATCGAGACGAAGTCGTCCTTCGGTCACACCAGATCCATCGAGGTCTGCGTGGGTGTGGCCCGCTTCAATCGAGCAAGGAACACCGATCATGGCCCGGAGTTCATCGGCGATCCCCGACGGCGACCGCGGTGATGGCACCGCTCTCTCACGATGGCTCCCGTCCGCACGGCTCGCCGTGTCCGTCGATCCCTCACCGACGCCCCATCCGCATCATGTCCATGACGAATGCGCTGGTCGGCGCCGATCTTATGGCGGCTCTTCCATCGCGCGCGTATCCTCGGACAAGCGGGCAACCCGGGTTTCACGGCACGTCCCTGGAGGCCGTCGAGAGGAAGGGATGGGAGCGCTTCGAGAGGAACAGGCTTGCGGCGCGCCTTTATCAGCCACACCGGATCTGCCATCGCGGCGGGGCTTGTCCTTGCGCCCTGCCGGCCGCGTCCGCCCGATCAGAAGGGGCCTACAAGTGCCGTTCGCCGACGCTGCAACGCCCCAAAGACGTCGCTCGGCGAAATGTGCTTCGGCCTGCTCGTGGGGGTATCGGCCGGAAAAATTCCAGAGCCTCCTGGACCTTCGCCCGGAACCCGCCTTCGTGGCTGGCCGCGTCAGGGCACGGTGTCTAGGTCTGTCTGTCTGAACTCATCCGCCGTCGCCAGAATGGGTACATTGTAATATTTGGCGCATGCATAATGCAGGCAGTCACCGAGATTGAGGCCCCGGCGGCCGACGCGATAACGATGCGCGGCGGAAAGAGCGATCCGAGTCGTTGCGCCCGCGGGCGGAAGATCGCGGATTTCGATTCCGCGCTCATCGAGGAACTCGATGACGATCGGTTCCACCTCCGCCACGGTGAGGCCGAACTTGTCGGGGCGGGCAAGACCGAGCACAGCCTCAAGCACGGCGACCGGGGAGGTGAAGGCGGCCTTCGCAGACGCGATCGCATTGGAGACGCGCGCCGCTTCCGGTTCGTCGGAAAGGAGCGCGATGATGGCGCAGGCATCGACGAACATCAGCTTTCCCACAATTCGTCATAGGCTTCGCGCGGAAGCGGCTGCTTCGCTGCAGCGCTGAGCTCGACTCCATGCTGTTTGCGGAGCCGGGCGGCGGTTTGCAGCGGCGTCTCCTGGTGACGGCGGCGTTCGATCGCCTCTTTCATGGCAATCACGATCGCATCGGTAATGCTGACGCCAGCCATATGCGCGAACTTGCGCGTGAGCGCATCCGCTTCAGGATTGTTGACGTTGATCGGCATGTGTCACTCCATGTAGATAAATTCAAGAAATAATGTAGATCGCCTCGCCCATATCTGCAAGGTTCCTCCAACGGGGAACACGGAGGTCGCACCGGGGAAGGCGTCTCGCCCTCCCCTTCGACCTTAGGGGCGAAAAGCATCAGGCGGCCTCCCGCCTGGTCTCCGCGTTCGGCTGGAGGTCATGAAGATAGGCGACAGCGCGTTGCGCATGTGCGGCCGCCTGGAAGATTGCCCGGCGGTCACCGTCGAGCAGCTTCAACCACGAGGCCACATAGCTCGCGTGATCCGGCCGCGGCTCCAGTTCCGGGACGATCCCGAGATCGGCGCAGAGGAAACATGCCCCTATGTCGGCACAAAGCTCTTCGCGCGCGCGATCCGTGCGATCCTTGTGATAGCGGCTCAAATCCCGATTCAGCCGGTGGCTTGCGCCGACCCAGTGGGTGACCTCATGTCCGAGGACGGCGTAATAACTCTCGGCATCCCGGAACGTCTCGAAACCCGGCATCTGGATGCTATCGCTGGATGGCTGATAGAAGGCCTGTGACCCACCATGCCGGATCACCGCGCCGGTATTGGCGAAGAAACGGTCCGCATGCTCGATGCGCTCGAGCGGCTCTGCGACCGGTTCCGGGCGGCGATAGTAGTGATCCGGAAGCCCCTCGATTTGATCGCAATTGAACACCGTGTACGCCTTGAGGAACGGAATGTCGCGCTCAACTTCACCGCCGCCCGCATCCTTCTCTGTCTTCGTGAAGCGGCTGGCGTAGACGACGGTTGCGCCGCTCTCACCCTTGCGCACATGGGCGCCGAGTTCGTTCGCCTGCCGAAGCGTCATCCATGTGGCCGATATAAACCCGCACGCGATACTCTCCGACCAGAGCAGGAGCACATTCAGCCCTGTATATGGCTGGCCGTTATGGCGCAGCGGCCGGGTGATCCGCCCGGCCATGTTGCCGGCACTCCAGGGCTGCACCCACGGGCGCACCCCCTTCTCCAGATCGGCGATGATCCGCTCCGTGATCCGCGCATAGATGTCGATCCTCGCGCTTTCTGATTTCCTACTCATTCTTCTGACCTCCGTGTGAGGCCGCGCCCATCGCGGCCCGTCGCGGAGGGCCGATGGCAGGAGCGGTCAGGCGGCATGCGCACCGGAACGGCCGGAACGAAGAGAAGGACGGCGTAGCCGTTGCGCCTGCCGTCGGCTCCTGCAGGGCCGACAGAAGGGACGGGCCGCGATGGCGCCTGTCTCTCGCCCCGATTTCTTTCTCTCTCACCTCTCCTGATGCGACTTCGCCGCGACGTCGAAACACGGAAAGCCGCCCCCGTGAGGAGACGGCTTCTTCCTGGATACGATGAAGGCGGAGCCGAAGCTCCGCCAGGTCGGCCTCAATCGAAGGCCGACATCTGCGCCGCGGCCGCTTTGCGGTCGAGCGACTGGCCCGGATTATCAACCGGCCGGTCGAAGGGCTTCCATGCTTCGCCAACGATCTGCTCGTAGGCGGCGACGGCACCTTCGGCTGCCATCCGCAGCGCGTGCGCCTGAACGCCCATATCGGCCGCGAACTCGCGCTTGCGCTGGGCGGCGCTGTCATAGCCGACGGGACCGTCGAGATCCTCGTCGCGCGCTTCGGCAGCACCCTTGGCGGTGGCGTCACGCGCCTCGCTGACGGCGCGGGAGTAGAACTGGCCGGCGCCATGAGCGGATCCGACATACGCTCCAACGATGCGCTGGAGATGGATTTGCATCGCCCGTTCGCCGAGTCCCTCGGAAAGGCCTGTGGCGGTCTCGACGATCAGGCGCTCGTGCATGTCGCGGATGCCGTCGCTGTCGAGAATGGCGGTCGCGAAGCTCTCGGCGATCCGGAGCGCCTGCGCTTCATCGGGGCATGTGAGGCGGACCATTTCGATCGTGGCGCCCTTGCGGAGCTGGAGGACGCGGGCGGATTGACGGGACTGGGTTGCGGGCTTTGCCATGATGATTTCCTTCTCGGTTTCCCCGAAGCGGTTCGGCCCCTTGGCCGATTTGCCCTTCGGTGCGGTCAAGAGGAGCCGGCGCAAGCCGGGCGTTTCAGGGTCCGGGCAGGCCAGATCGAGCGGAGCAGTCAAGCGGTCAAGCGGGTCTTTCAGACCTGCGAAGCACGCGTGGCTGCTTTGCGACGAGCGGTTTGACCGGCCGCCCCGTGGCGCGACAGCGGCCTTGAAACGACCGGCCGCCGGTTCAGACCGCAACGAAACCGAAGGGCAGATCGGCCAACGGATCGACATCGGATGCCAGAGCCGAAGAGGAAACCAGGCAAGGCGCGCGCCAAACCAGTTCCCATCTGCCGGAAGATCTCCGTTCACCAGAGCCTGAATGCTCTAACGTCCTCCCAATGCCAGCTGGTCTGCGAGGCGCTCTCGATGGGAAAGCGGCGGCGTTTGCTCTTGGCGGCTTTCCGCGATAGATGCGCTCCTGACATGCGGGACCCTTGCAAGGTCTCCCAGGGAAGGGGCACAAGAGATGAGCGACCAGAGCAACGACGATTACGTCTATGACGAAGCAACCGGGGAATGGCGGCCGGCCTCCGAACTTGCCGCGGAAAAGGCGAAGGTAGCCGAAATCCGGGATGCCTCCGGCACTGTTCTCGCCGACGGCGACTCCGTCGTGCTGATCAAGGATCTGAAGGTCAAAGGCGCCGGCCAGACGCTGAAGCAGGGCACCGTCATCAGGTCGATCCGGCTCACCGATAATCCGGAAGAGATCGATTGCCGCCACGACGTGATCAAGGGGCTGGTCCTGCGCACGGAATTCGTGCGCAAGCGCTGACGGCGTGCGCTACCGTTTGGGCAAGCGGTAACGATCAAGCCAGGTGGGGCCGTGCGTGTTGCGAAGTCGGCGTAATATCCCGCCATCGTCATGGGGCGCTTCGCCCATCCAGGCGTTGTTCAGGATGCGCTTCCACGAACGGCCGTGTCTGGCGGCATAATCCTGAAGAGCATTCACCTCTTCCTCGGTCAGAGGTGGAAGCGGCTCGGCGTCAAGCGCCTCATGGCGCGCTCCTCTCACGACGGTGATGACCGCATCCTCGTTCCGGGCCCGAACGGAAGCACTAAATTCCTGTCGCGCCTGGAAAGCGGCGATGGCCGCCTCCTGGCGCGCGAGCTTGCGGGAAAGAGCATCGATCTCCGGCTGCCGTTCCGCGGTGATCGCCGCCAGACTGGAGCGATAGCGGGCGAGGAAGGCTTCCGGCACGGGCGGTTTACCCCGCCGGTATCCGCTCCGGCGCCGTCCGAGCGACGGGATGAGAGCCGTCATCTTGGCGGTAATCTGCCTGTCGATCATGTCGAGCTGGCGTTGGGTCTGGCGGCGGGCCTCTTCCATCCGGAAAAGCAGCGCCTGACGTTCCGGGGACCGGGTCATGACGTCTCCCTCCCCTGCCAGACGACAAAGCTCGATGGCCCGTCATAGGACCGATGACGATCGGCATCGATGACGAATCCGGAGCGGCCTGGCTCGTATTCACCAGTTGGCACGAGAAACCGTCGTTCCTCGGCATTGTGCTCCCGCTTCCCGCCGCGTGTGGCGATCACTTCGATCATGCCGGGATGATGATCGGAGCGAAGGGCGGAGATGACGATCCAGTCACCGGCATGGGCCGCCTCGAAAGCGCGACGGTCCTTCACATGGGATTCACCGGGTGTCAGGGTCGTGCCGGAGATCGTTTCCCAAGCGTCGGGCCACCAATCCTTGATGGACCGTTCCGCGCAGCGCCGCTCAAACCCGGTGAACAGATGCGGAAAGGTGATCGCGACGATCGCCCAGGCGGAGTCCTCCTCATAGAAACCGTCTTTCGACCGCAGCAGCGGGTGAACCTTTCGGTTGCGCTCAGCCGAGAGCTTGAAGCCGCCGTGCCCGGCGGTGGAATGGCACTCGACGCCCTCCGCATAGAGGGTCGTGCGCTGCGACATTCCCCAGGGCGTATGGACACGGGTGAAGATCTCGCAGCGGCCGAGTGCCTGCCGTTCGCGCTGATGTTCGGCGTTCTCGATCACGCGCTCGCGAAACGCCGCCTCGTCGGCGAGTTCGCCGGAATGGCCGTAGAAGTCGGATCGCCGCCACTCGGCGAGCGGTCGGGCGATCTTACCACCGAGGCCAAGATAATGCCGCCCATTACGGCCGGGCAACATTGCGAACGCCATGTCGTGCAAGCGGGCGACCGGAAACCCGTCGGCGGATCGCCCAAAAGAGACCCCCGGATATCCGGAAGTATCATTGGCTTCGGTCATGACAGGGCTGGTGTTCATGCTGCCGCCCTCCCTTCCACGACGTCGGCTGCGACCTCGTCCGCCGTGACGACCTCCAGCACGGCATGGGGATAGCCGTGTCGGGACAGCCATTCCTCTGCGGCTCGGCGGTTCGCTGCGAGATGGACGAGCTCGGCATTGTCGCCGGCGCGATCGAACACGCGGCAACTGCCGATGGCGGGGCGTTCTTCGATCGTGAACGTCAGACGGGTCTCCAGTGAGAAGGTCCGGTGAACGCGGATCGTGATGACGCCGGCAGCACCTTGGTCGGCTTCATGAAGCGTGAAGCTCGCGGGCAGGATGATGCTGCCTGAGCCAAGTTCTCCCTGTTTGCGGATCAGGCGGCCGTTGCTGTTATTGCTCTGCCATGCAGACAGCTTCCTGCGATGGCGTTTGGGCGGCCGCGGCGCGCCGTCCGACCAGACGATGATCGAGCCGATGGGTGCCATAAATGCGATATGCGCGGACATGCAAGTTCTCCCTAAGTCTCGAGGGGTTGCAAATACGAGCCCGCCGCCGGTGGAAATCACCGGCGGCGGAGCATCATTCGAAAGGAAAGTGCGGGTGCGGCTATTCCGCCGCGACGCGATAGGTCTCCTGCGTCTCGTCAGGCTCGGCCGCTTCTGGAGCATCGTCGAAGGTCTCAGGCAGATCGGCTTCACCCTCGAACGGATCGAGGGCTTCACCTTGATCGACGACGCTCCCACCAATCGGAGCGCCTTCGCCTATATCTGCATCCGTCTCCGCATCGACCGCGGCGCCCTCAACGGGCGCGCCGTCAAAGCCATCCCCTGTGGCGTCAACCTGGGCTGCCTCGTCGTCGAGAGTGTCGGCATGCTTGATCAGATCGGCGACCTCGTTCGGATCGGGCGCGAAGAGCGCCGACGCATGGACGAAATGACCTTCCTTGAAGTGGTCGACCAGAGCCGCACGGGTTTCGCGCACCTTTGGACGCGGCAGGACATTGGCCTCCTTCGCCGCCGCTTCGAGCGCCTGCCGCGACAGGCACAACAGGAAATCTTCGGAGCCCATGTTCGGAAGGTACCCGTCGGCGCCGATGGCACCGCCGGCGATGCGGGAAACGACGCCGCTGTTCGACATGCCGCGCCTGCATGACAGGACATCGATCAGGATGGAGCGGGCGGCTACACGCACCGTCTCCATATCAAAGGAAAGCTTGCCGTCCTCGGAGAACAGACGGGCGGCATGGCGCCGGAAACGCTTCGGTCCGAACACGGTGTCGTTGGAACCAGAGTCGACGCGGACATTCTGGCCGGCAAAGGCGAGAACGAGCAAGGCGATCAGCATGTCGTCCTCGATCGGCGCGCGGCCGAGCGCCTCATGCAGGGCGTCGGTGCGGAAATCACCGATCATGTCATGGCCCTTCTGGGTGACGTCGGGACGCGGCTTCGGCGTGTCGATGATCCTGCCGTCATGGACATCGCCCTGCCCGCCTGTCGCGGAGACGCCGGATTTGCCCTTCGCTTGCCTGTCCTCCGGCATGCGGAAGGCAACCGATTGCACCTTTCCGTCACGGTCAAGATACATGGCCACATGGTCGGACTTCGAGGGCTTGCCGTAGACGCGTTCGGCCTTCTTCGGCAGTTCCGGCTGGCCCCAGTTGTTGACCTCGACAATCGTGCCCTTCTTCGGAAGGTTGTTCGTCATCCATTCCTGCTGGGCGCCGAGGAAGGCTTCGACATTGGTCGTGTAGCGGCTGTCCTGGTCGGCCGGTGAAAACAGGTCCTCGACCCACTCGATGCCGTAGGCAGCGGCAAGGTCGTCACCGAAGCTCGCATCCTTCGCATACATGCGCGTCTTCGAGAGTGCCCTGGAGATATTGTACCAGTCGGCCCGCTCGCTCTTCTTCGGCTTGTGCGCCTTCCAGACCTCTTTCTGCTCGTCGAGCGAGGCGGCCGCCACCGTGCGAAGCTGCTGCTCGTTCGGCATGTCACCGAGCGCCATGTGGTCGAGCATGGCCGGCAGCACGTTGGCCAGCAGCCGAAGCTTCCTGATCTGGCGAACCGGCAGGGCGAGCGCAACGCCGATCCCTTCCTCCGTCCAGCCCAGCGCAACGAGCCGTTCTATGCCGCGCCACTGGTCCACCCCGTTGAGAGGTTCTCTCGCGATGTTCTCGACCATCGATCGCATGGCGCCATTGTCGTTGGCGGCTTCACGGACGATGACCTCGATTTCCTCGAGGCCGGCGGCGATCGCCTGTCGCACACGACGATGGCCAGCCTGGATGATGTAGCCGTTCCCGCCATCCGTCTGCGGCGACACGACGGGCGGCTGGATGATGCCAACCGCCTTCACCGTTGCCAGAAGCAGTGCGTCAGCCTGCGGCGACGATTTGGAACGGCGCGCATCGTCTGGGTTGTCCTTCAGCGCGCGGGGATCGAGTTTGAGGATCTGCATGGGATTTGCTCCTTCCGGGTTTCGGAACCGGGATGTGCCGGTTCTTGTCCGTCTTCAGTTCTTCCGAAGACACCGCCCGGAGCGCAGGGCGGGCGGACCGGCGCAACTGCGCCCGAGCGGCCTTGCCGGTCCGGGCGAGCGGGGCGAAGCCTTGCGAGAACGACCGGCAGGGGTGCGGAGGGGGCGGTTGAGCGCAAGCGGCGACGGGTCGACCGGTCTGCGAAAAGGGTTTCCTCCTTTCTTTCCTCCTCTTACTTTTTCAGACGGGTGAGGGAAACGCGAGGCAGCACGGACAATCGAAGGAGCCTGCAGGTTCGGCCTGGCCCATGGTGTCAGGGATTTATCCCCGACGCAGGCCCCCCTTCCTTCTCGAATTCGTGGTTGATATCCGTATCGCTGCTAGTGGCGTTTTATCAGCGATTGTTTCGCAGCCCATGTTTCATATTCCCGGAGGAGGTCCTCGACTACCGACCACTGCGGATATTTGCTCCGCAAGAGTTCATCATGCTGGTCCAAGCACGGTGACTCTCGCATAGCACTTTGCCGGAACGGCTCGAGGGCGCTGTGGCGCATCAGGGCCAGGCATTCAGGCGACGACAGATCGCGTGGCAGGTGTTCCAGCAAGCCGCTGACGATGATCACCCAATTGTTGACGACAAACGGGCGACCAGCTTCCTCCACCTGATCTGTGATCTCCTCCAACATCGACAGCAGCGCGACAAACCGCACGGGCCAGGTTTCGGCAAGGAATTGCGGCGCCATCATCTCGATCGTCCCGCGAATGTCCTCGGGTAGAGCGTCGCAGAAGCCGAGTTTCTTATATTCAATCCGCGCCATTGACTGATCCCGGCATCCTTGACAGCAGATTTCCGCTCCCCGTTGAGGCGCTCCTGCGTTGCCCATCTTTATCCTTCGAGAGCGACACAGGGGCAAGGCCAGAAGCCACGTCAGCAACGGGGCTAAGCGGCAATTTCCTCGGCCTCGGCATCACCGCGCGCAGACTTCGCCAGCGCCTCCTCGACCTCACGCAACTTCTGGCGCTTCTCAGCCAGTTCGTCGGCAAAGGCGAAGGTGCCACCCTGCCGCGACTGGTAGGAGGAAAGCCGCCGCTGGTACTCCGCCAACCTCTGGCGATAACGTGCCCGCTCCTCTTCGAACCCGTCGAGCGCGTGCTCGAGGCGGAAGATGGCACCGAGTGGCGTGACAGTGACGGCGAGATCGATCTCGTAATCGGCGCCGGTGCGCTGAAGCAGGGTCTGGTAGTGGTAATTGTCACCACGGCCAAAACGTTCGCCCTCATAAATGAGATCGAAGCCGCCGATCGATGCGATGTGGACTTCACCTTGGCTCTGGAGCTGGACGAGGGTGAGGATTTCCTTCATCAACGCGCGGCCGGCGTCCTTCCGCTCGGTATACGGCTTGCCCATGACAATCATCGTGAAGGCATCGCCTGATGTCGGAACCAACCGTTCGATGTCCTTTCCGATCTCGCCGATGCGGCGGTTCGCCGTCTCGATCTCGCGCTCGGCGTCGCGAAGCTGCCGGCGGACGGCGAAGAGATCGTCGTCATGGGCGGCGCGCAGACGCTCAAGACGGGCAATGTCGGCCTCCAGCCCGGCCTTCTGCATCAGGCGCTCGTCACCACTGGCGATGGCCTTGGCCATGGCGAACTGATTGGCCTGGCCTTCGTTCAGGTCTTCCAGCCGGCGGATGGAAGTATCGCCACTGAGTGCGGCGGCAATAAACCTCGCCTTTCGTTCGTTGTTCTGCCACATGGTCGCATCGAGGCTGCCTTGCGTGGCGTAGGCGAAGATGTCCACCTCGTCGTGCTGGTTGCCCTGACGCACGATACGGCCCTCTCGCTGCTCGATCTGCGACGGCAACCATGGGACATCGAGATGGTGCAGTGCCTTTAGCCTGAGCTGGGCATTGACGCCCGTGCCCATGGTTTCCGATGAGCCGATCAGGAACCGGACCCTCCCGGCGCGCACGTCACCGAACAGGCGCTGCTTTGCCTCGGTCTTCTTGAAGTCCTGCATGAAGGCGATTTCGGTCGTCGGCACGCCCATACGGATGAGCTCGTCGCGGATCCAGCGATAGGCAGAAAACCCCCTTGTCTTCTCGACATTGATCGTGCCGAGATCGGAAAAGATCATCTGCGCCGCGCCCGGAAGTTCGTAAGGCTTGCCGTCGGGGCGGAGGTAGGTGTTGTCCGAGGTCTGCTTCCAGATGCGGTGGGCGTTGCGAACGAGCAGATTGAGCTTGTTGTCCGGCTCGTCGTCCATTGCCGGCATGACCAGGCGGAGATCGATCGCCGCATGGCGGCCGTCGGTAATGACGGAGAGCAGGATGTCGTCGCCGGGCTCAGGTGGACGGTCGCGTTCCTCGATCGCCTTGATGCGGGTTTCCAGGATCTGCTGGTAGGCCTTGAAGGCAGGTGTGGGCGCCGCCGTCAGGATCTGCCGCCTGCCGGTCGCGATCTCCGGCACCTTGACATGCGCTTTAAGGTCCTCCGGCATCACCACGTCGGCGAAGGCCCGGAACATGGCGATCAGTTCCGGCACGTTGACGAAGCTCGCAAAGCGGCTGACCGGCTTGTATTTGCCCGAGGGCTGGAGTTCCAGTTCGGTGCGTTCATCGCCGAAGTTCGAGGCCCAGGCGTCGAACTCGTGCAGGCCGCGCTCGTGCAATGCCTCGTAGCCAAGCAGCCGCTGGATCGAGAACATTTCTCCGAGCGTGTTGGTGATCGGCGTGCCGGAGGCGAGCACCAGGGCGCGCCCGGGATTCTTCGTCTCGATAAGCCGAGATTTCACATAGAGGTCCCAGGCTTTCTGCGAGCCGTTCGGATCGATCCCTTTCAGCGTCGACATATTGGTGGCGAAGGAGAGTTTTCTGAACTCCTGCGCCTCGTCGACGACGATCTGGTCGATGCCGATTTCGGAGATGGTCAGAAGATCGTCCTTGCGGGTGGAAAGCGCCTCCAGCCGCTCCTGCAACCCTTCCTTCAGGCGTTCGAGCCGCTTCCGAGAAACCCGGTCCTCATCATCGACCCTGGTCAGGAGATCCTCGTAGAGCTGCAGCTCGTCGTGGATCATCTGTTGCTCGAAGGCCGAGGGCACGCCGATGAGCCTGAAGGCGGAGTGGGTGATGATGATCGCATCCCAGACCGCCGTCGCCGCCCGCGACAGGAAACGCTGGCGTTTTTCCTTGGTAAAGTTGGTCTCATCAGCGACGAGAATGTTCGCCGACGGATAGAGCGCCAGAAACTCGCGGGCGGCCTGCGCCAGGCAATGGCCGGGCACGACCAGCATCGCTTTGGCGATCAGACCGAGCCGGCGTTGTTCCATGATCGCCGCCGCCATGGTCATGGTCTTGCCGGCGCCGACGGCATGGGCGAGATAGGTCGAGCCCGAGGAGGTGATCCTCCAGATGCCGCGTTTCTGATGCCCATAAAGAACGAAAGCGCCCGAGGCGCCGGGAAGCTGCAAATGGGAGCCGTCGAATTTGCGCGGCGCGATATTGTTGAAGCGGTCATTATAGACCCGGGCCAGCCGGTCGGTGCGATCGGGATCAGACCAGACCCAGGTCTGGAACGCCTCCTTCATCCGTTGGAGCTTGTCGCGCGCCGCTTCCGTGTCGACGACATTCAGCACCCGCCGCTCGCCATCGGCGTCCTTGATGGTGTCGAAGATCTGCGGCACCCGGGAATTCAGCGCATCGGCGAGCAGTTCGCCGGCATGGCGGCGGCTCGTGCCCCATTCCGATGTGCCGGCCGCCGAATAGCCGAGTTGACGGGCCTCGACCGTCCATGATCCCAGTTCCGGCATATGATGAATGCGGATCTCCGCCCCCATCATCTCCTTGACGAAGGCGATGACGTCGGACGCCGGGATCCACGGCGCTCCGAGGCGTGCGGTAATATCGGACGGACGTAGATCGGCGGGCTGGACCTCCTGTAGCGCCCGGACATTACGCAGATAAGCGGGATCGAGCGCAGCGGCGGCTTCCGCGGCCGCAAGCTTGGTGCGGACCGGGCCGGAGAGGTAGGCGTCTGAGGTCTGCCAAGAGCCATCCGTCGGATCGCGGAAGATCGCGTCACCCAGTTCAGCGATCACCGCATCGGGGTCACGATGCAGGAGTTCGGCGATATGGTCGATGTCGACGCGGCCGCGCTCGTTGAGCACCAAGGCCAACGCATCGGCGGCGCAAGTGATCACCGGGACTGCCGGTGGCGAGATCACCCGTTCGGAAAAGATCGGACCGGGACGGGCGGTATCGGTTTCGAGGTCATAGTCCTCGATGGAAGCGACCAGCCAGCAATCGGGATCGTCACGGAAAGGCTGAAGGTTCGGTTGCCGATGGGTTTCGCACACCTCACCAGTCTCGGTATCCTCCGAGATCGAAACCGTCGTGTGATTGATCGGTCCGAAATCGCGGACGAATGACGACCAGGCGATACGCAGGCGCACCTGAAGATCCTTCCACGGGCGGTCCTGTTCCTGGGCCTTCAGCACCTCCCGCACCGCATCCCGGACCGGGATCAGCTTTCGGATGATACGGACATGCTTTTCCGGAATGCCTTCGGCTGAACGGCCCTTGCGGACCTTGATCGGAACCGGAGAGCCATCAACCATCTGCATCAGGCCGTGCCTGGCGTCGATGAAGAAGCTGCCCTCGCGAACCTTCTCGTTTCCGGGACGGAGATCGACGATCTCGCCGAGCTCGTCCTCCAGTTCGATGTCGATTGCTGACGGCTCGCCGTCGTAGCGATCTTCCGGAAGAAGAGAGATGGCGGTGTTGAGCGCCACTTCGAGATCGACGCCGGCGCGACCACGGCACGTATAGGTCTCGCCGAACGGGCCCGACGTCAGCGCGTGGTCGCCAAGCACGAAATCAGGATGCCGTGCGAACCAGCTGTTAATGCGGATAGCGCCTTCGTCTTCTGTTGCAGGGCGGACTTCATCCAAGTCGAGCCAGGTCTGGTCGCCCTCAGCTTCTCCAGCCTTGCGCCTGCGGAAGAATAGGACGTCGACGATGACGTCCGTGCCGGCTTGGCGGCGGAAGCTGCGTTCGGGCAGACGAATGGCGGCGATCAGGTCGGCCGATCTGGCGATGTGCTCGCGGGCTGTTGCATCCGCCTTGTCCATCGTGCCGGAACTGGTGACGAAGGCCGCGAAGGCGCCGGGCTTCAGGAGATCGATGGACCTCGCGATGAAGTAGTCGTGCAGACGCAGACCGAGCGAGCGATATTGCCGGTCCGAACGCACGGTGCGATCGGAAAACGGTGGATTGCCAATGGCAAGATCGTAGATCGGCGAGAGATCGGTGCGCGCGAAATCGCCTTCGATAATCCGGGCTCTCGGCTGCAGGAGCTTCACGATACGCACTGTCACCGGATCGAGTTCGACGCCGGTTACGTGAGCGTGGTCGCGATACGCCCTCGGCATCAGCGCCGGAAACAGGCCCGTGCCGATGCCCGGTTCCAGCACGCGACCACCGTGCCAGCCCATGCGCTGCAATCCCGCCCAGATCGCTCGGATGATGAACTCCGGCGTGAAATGCGCATACTGCGTGCAACGCGACAGGCTGGAGTAATCGCTCGCGGATACCGCACTCTCGAGCGACGAGCCGAGATCGTCCCAGCCGTCCCGAAACTCGACTTCACCCGGACGGCGAAACATGCCGTTCGCCAGCTCGGAAGCGCCGAAGCCGGTGAAGCGGATCAATCGTTGCTGATGCTCTCGTGTGACCGGAATGTTGTGCCGCTCGATCTCGTTCGCGGTCAAAATGGCCGCCACGTTCAGTCGAGCGCGTTCCTTCCAGGACGCAGCAAGGCCGCGATCCTCGCCGACATCGAGATAGAAGTTCGCCCGGTCGCCCTGCCGGCGTGGTGCTGACCTCTGGGGCAGCGCGATCGGCAGCGCCGGCGCGGGCGCCGGCGGCGTCGGATCGGGATCGTCGTCATTCGCAGGTTCGGGGGCCGTCTCGGGCACAAAACCACCGAAGGCCGTGACGCCAAGGCTTAAGCCTGACGACAGGGCTGTGTTCCCGAACATGTCGAGGGTGCCAGAAGGATCAAGTGAAAAAGGATCATTGGACATGAAAATGCTCTCCTTGGAAAAGGGCGAGCGCCATCGTTCCGCTGGAGGTGATCCTCAGGGCGGGGCGGTCGCGAAGTTGTTGGAAGGGTGCGCCGCGTCAGCGGCGGACCAGGCCGATGGACAGGGACGTGTCGTCCATCACGATCCGCAGATGCGTCGCGTCGGGTTGAGCCGCGACGAGCATTTCGAGTTCGACGGCGTCGATGAATTCGACCCCGTCATCGCCCCCGAAATATCGGCGCTTGTAGTGCCAGTAATCCGGGTTGGTCTTCGGATCACACTCCTCGGCATAGATCACGAGTGGCCGTTGTCCTTCAGCGAGTTTTCCGTTCGAGAGAACGTAGACGCCCTCGTCACCGACCAGCCACAGGCCGGCTCTGGCCTCGGCTTCAGGGGATATTCCCTGATACGGAATCCGAAAGCCGCCGTTTGCGGTCGCGTCGGCACGGCCACGCGCCAGCACGGCGCAAATGTCCGTGAGAGAGAAAGTGAACATGTCGCCCTCCGTCACGCCGCGAGCGCGTCGGGCAGGTAACGCAGATGTACCGGCAGCTTCGCCGCGATCTCCACGTCCGTCAGGTCTTCCAGCAGCTTGCATGTGGTGCCGGCCGTTCTGGCGAAGAACATCACCGTGCGCTTGCCGCGATCAGCGTCTGGCCAACGCTCGCCGGCATAGCCGCGATAATCGTCTGCCGTGCTGCTCCAGATATGTTCCAGACGCTCCTCGCGCGTCATCGACCGGACAGGCCTGGATTCGCGCTCGATGATTGCGGCGCGCATGCGCTCGGGCGAACCCTTGTCAGCGAGGTCGCAATAGCCGTGAAAGTGCCGGATGCGCCCGTCGATCGACAGCGTGAAAAAGATGCTGGTAATGGAATCGGTCAGGAACTCGCGAATCGCGAACATCTCAGCCTTCATCCAAAGCGGCGGCAGGATCTCGAACATGTAATCGTGGGATGCCTCACCGATCTCGAACCATTCGCCGCGATAAAGCGCGCTGTCGTCGCCCTCCCACCGGTTCGGGCGCTGCGCATGACGGTCGAACATGCGGAACATCTGCCGGCGATCGGCGATGCCCTGATAGACTTTACGGATGGGAGAGAGGTTCATGATGGGCTCCTTCTGGCCTCGTCGGGCTGGAGCGCGGCTCATCTTTGCAATGGCGCCATCTTCTCTTCAGCCCTTCCTGACCCCTCCCTCGCGGCCGCCTCTCCGACAGCCCGAGTCAAGGGCCGGCAAAGCCGGGCGAAGCTTCACCCTTGACGCGGCCGGCGGGCATGCGGCAGGCCTCTCCTGCTCTCCCCTTTTTTCCTTTCTTGCCCTCTTCTCTCCTGCAATGCGTCATTCCAGTCCTCAGCCGGCGGCGTCAGGCGGAACCAGTCGCAGCCGGCATCTTCGGCGATGTCGCGCAGGCGAACGGCAAATGCTTCACCTTGTGCATTGGCGTCGGTTGCGGCGACAAGTTGCGCGCCCGGACGTGCGGCGAGCACGCGAACCGCGGCTTCTGTCGCCGGCGACCATCCCCCGCCCGTGCTGAGATAGAGGCTCCCCTCTCGCATTCCTTCGAATGCGGCCAGACTCATGGCGTCGATCGCCGCCTCGGTAACGCAGAGGCGTGAGGCGTCAAGGGAGCCGAACCGGAACAGCACCTTCGACCCTCCGCTCGAGAAGCCGCGCCAGTCGGGGCCGCGCTCCTCCCAGCCAGTGATGCCGCCATCGGCATCGACATGGGCCGCCCACATGCTGCCGTAGGGACCTTCCCGCAGCACATCGCTGCGGAGGGCGGCACGGATGATGGTCTCCGGCAGGCAGCGTTCGGCACGCAGATAGTGCCACGTCATCGATCCCCGCCAAGGCTTGCGGCGCTTTGCCCACCGCTCGGGGGTGGCCTCAGCCGGAACGGGCTCTCGAGCGCTTCGGGTCCACAGCGGCTCTTTGGCAACCAAACCGACCAATGCGGCGACCTGGTCGAGCGCTTTGACGAAGGACACTCCTTCGAGATGCGTGGCGAGACTGAAGACGTCGCCTTTCGCGTCGGACAGGGGATCGAACCATCCCCTTCCCTCATGGATGACGATGACGATCTCCGCCCCGCGTCGATATTTGACCGCCTTGCGGGTGCTCTCCTTCACGTCGATCGCAAAGCCGGACTGCTCCAACACGACGCCGCAGAGAACACGGTCCCGCAGGTCTTCCAGTTCTTTTTTCTCCATGCTTTCTGTCGGCGCTCACACGTCCGCCCTTCTTTCCGGATTCATTTCTCCCCGCAGTTTGCGGGACCCCTTTCCGGCGGCCCGCGAAGAGCAAAGGGGGCAAGGGCGCGGCCGGCAAGGTGCAGATCTGCACCCGGCCGCGGCGAAGCTTCCCTTGCCGCCTGCCGCTCGCAAGCGGCACCTGAAAAGGGGAAATGCCGGCTCAATGAGCCGGCCCGTATTCGAAGGGATCGAATTCGGCGATGGTCTCGACCTCGCCGTCATCGAGTTCGTCGCTCGGGAGAACGCCGAACTCGTTTCCGGACCGGAAGAGCGTGACCGGGACCATCAGAGTGCGGGCAAGCGCGAATGCGTGGCGTTGAGCGAGTGCAAGATCTTGTGCCATGTGAGAAACCTCCGTCCGGAGCGGGCCGATCCCGCTCGATGGCTCCTCGAAGGACCGGGGACGGTCGCGATCACCGCTTGAGGCGAATGCCCAAGCGGCCGCAGCTTGCTAGCGGACCCTCAACGGGTTGATCGACGGAGATCCGGACCTGGGCCAGGACGCCATCAATCAAGAGCGGGATTGGTGTGCTTCGGAGGACCAGGCGGTTTTCCGGCACGGGTCTTTCACTGGCACCACAGCTACATTGTCAACCCGGCGGTATTTCCGGCACGCAGCGCGCAGGTAACTCAACGGCGACTGGCCGTTTCCTGATCGGCAATCGCCTTGACGACCTCAAAGTCCATCGCGGCACGCGGTTCGATGCGCGCGACTTCGCTGGCAACCTTGGCCCAATGCCAGTAGTCACCGGCATTACCTTGCGCCCGGCTGCGCGAAGCTCTTCGCTGCGCCTCATAGTAGGCATTAATCGGGTCCGCCCCGGCAAGTCGCCTGGCGTCTTCCTGCCAACGGCGGCGGATCGCTCGCCGGTGTTCGATCCATTGCCGCAGGAGTTCGATCATGGCCGGCCCCGCTGCGACGCCAGAAGCTCTGATCGGGGGATCCAGATCGCCGAGGTCTCGTCACCGAACGGCACGGCGGTTCCTTCGAAGACGCATATCCCGACCCAGGCGCAGATGACTGCGTCCAGCATGTCCTCAAACGCCTTCAACTGCCACGATGGAGCCGCGAGTGGAGGAAGCCGTAAGACGTTGGAGGCGCCCGGTATTTCCTGGTCAAGGCAGGCGACGATGGCCCGCCAGGTTTCGAAGAGTTTGTTGCGCCGATCGGCGGGGTTTTCCGTTGGCCAGTAATTGCGGGTCTTGCCCTGCTTGTAAGGCAACCGCTTTTCGGCGCGCATCAGTTCGACCAGGGCCGGATGCGGGTAGACCTCCAACAGGCCCGGCACACCAACCTCTTTCGTCAGCAGTCCGTATCCGCAGTGCCCGAAACCGCCCCTCAGATCGTCGCTGATCTTGCCGGGCCTGATCGCACTCGGCGTGTGAGTGCTGCAATGACGGGCGCCATAGGCTGCCGAAACCAGATTGTCCGAAACTCGCCGCGCGGTGATCGGCTGGAGAGAAAGGGGCATATCCACGGCAACAAGATCGACAGGAGCGCCGGCGATCTTCCCGGCGGCAGCAAGGAGAGCTGCAGCCTCCGCCACCGAGCCGGAAGGACGGGACGTGGAGATCAGATCCTCTTCGGCCTGCGCCAGGAGGTGACGATAGGACGATCCCGCGAAGATCAGGCGCCAATTGCAGGCCGTGGAGGAAACCACCGCGACACCGCTCGGCTGTGTCGCGGTCCAGGCTGCATCAATACCCAGAATGGTCGTCATCGCCTCTCCCGGCCATTCAAACAGCCCGGAAGCGATCAAACGCCGTCAGATACTTGACCGGTGGATCGGCATCCCAGCGATAGATCTCCATCCGCAGGAAATGCAGCTCCTCCTCTAGCTTCTCTTCCGGCAGTTCAACCCACCAGGATTTCGGGCGGCCGTCGGAGCCGTCGGACCAGCGATAGCCACGCGCCTTGAGATGATCCTTCATGTCGAATGGGGAATTTTCAGCGTAGATGCGAACCCGTGATCGCTGGCTGACCTGATAGAGCTCCGCAAATGGCGCTACGATTGAATCGGGCCGTGTCTGCCCAAGCACTTCTAACAGCGCGAAACAATCGTCGACAGCGCGGTGCCCATCGTGAAAATAGCCCGACTGGCCGATCAGGTAACCGAGCTTGCTTCCCTCAAAACCGCGTGCCGACCAGTCGATTTCAGACACGGAGCAGGCCCAGGCCTTATGGACGAAGATCGGCGAGAAAGCCTCGCAGAAGGGACGGTCGAAACCGGCATTATGAGCAACGATCAGATCGGCCGACTCGATGAGCGATTTCAGGCGGACTAAGTCGATGACCTGCCCGGCGACCATGTCATCGGTGATGCCGGTCAGGCGTGTTATGTCGGCCGGAATGGGAACGGTCGGCTGCTGAAGTCCGCCATAAACGCCGGTGACATCGCCAATCTCGCCCGCGTCACTGAAGGTGAAAGCGATAACGCCGATTTCGATGATTTCGTCGGATTGATAGTTGAGGCCGGTGGTTTCGGTGTCGAGGATCACGCCCTGCCGTGGAAATTCGGGCCGAGCATGCTCGACAACTGATCGGGGCGAGAGCCTTCGCAGGATGCGATAGTTGCCGGTCGCTTCCAGATGGCAGGCCATGGCCTCGTCATCAGAACCGAAGCCGCCCTGCCCCCTTCCAGCAACAGCCTGCGGCCTGGCAACTCGCTCGGTAGCCGGCATAACAGGAGCTGCAAAGAAGTCGAGTTGCCGGGTCATTCAATTCCGATCCAATTGCGGCTTACGGAGCGCACAATACGCATCGACGCCGGTGCAAGCAACGAGGTGCCAAGAGTGTCTCCCTTCGCAGGTAGCGTGCGGCTATGCCTCTGGAGCGTCGGATTGAGGGCCGATCAAATCTATCTCAGCTATTTTCTGAAACTCCCCGAGATATTCCTGGCGGTGATGCGCAAGCCAGCGGGTAATACGACTGTTCGCAAGCAGCTTGGCGACATATCCGCGCGCCACGGTGAGGTGCAGATTGTCGATGCCATAGGTTTCCTCGACGCTTTTCACTTGCGTCTGAAGCGCGGCCAGTTCCCGTTCCATACGGGCAATCTGCTGGCCTGATGGCGTGCCTGCAGCCGCGCCCGTCACCTTTTTGGCCGTTACCAGTTGGCTGTCAGGCGTGGCAGCGCGGATCGCTCGAGCGAACATGACGGTAAAATTGTGCTGACCTATCATCAAATCTGCCGCCTCGATCTGGCGAACGGCGGACATTTGCCGCAAAACATCGAACACCTTCATTGAGCAGGGCGTATCCTTCAGCATCTCAGCCGCTTCGGGACTGATGCCTTCCAGCAGTCGAAAGCGGCGAATGACGGACTCCACCTGAAGGCCCAACGCGTCGGCTATGTCAGCAGAGGAAACGCCGCGCTCGATGGCGCGCGCTATCATCCTATGCTCCTGGATCGGCGCCAGCCGGTTGACCCGCTTGTTATAGGTATAGGTGTCGTCGTCGGTGGCGATCAAGCACTCGACCTCCGCAATGCCGAGTTCCTTAAGTGCCTCCAGCCGCAGATGTCCATCGAGCAGGAACCAGGTCCCAGCATTCTGGGTGTTGGCGATGACGACCGGCGCCTCTACCAAGCCGATCGCCTTGATCGAGCTTAGAACCTGAGCGAACTTTCTGCTTTCGCGAGCGCCGTCCGGGAGCGACTTAAGGGAAACGATCGCGGAAATCGGAAGCGTTCTTATGTCTCGGTCGAAGGCGAGTCGGATCCGCCCATCCCCATCGTTGTTGTCCGGCCCATCATTCATTGCGGCCTCCGGAAATCCGTGCGGTCAGCGCCCTTGGCATGGTCGCCAGTCCTTCGGCCCGCAGCAAATTGACGAATCCTTCGTCAGCGAGCAGATCTTTCAATGCCTCAACGATGAACAGAAGCCGTGTCTGTGTGAAATCCGACTTCTTGACCAGCAGTCGCTGCTTTTCTGCTTCGCGTTGATAGACCTGCATCAAATCATGTGCCGTCATCCGGCGCCCGCTGCCCTTCCGTCCAAGGCGTCCCGCCGGTAAACCCTTGCCCTGCGCGCGCATCCGGATGTCGAGCATCCGCCTGACCGCGGCGAGTTTCTTCCCCCGAAGCTGACCGGCCTCGTATGCGTCGAGGAGCAGGTTCTGTGCCTCTTCCGTTTCTGCCCGGGAAATCTCCATGGCAAGTGTGATCGGGATGAGGCCCGTTTCCACAGCGGCGACGAGCCGTTCCTCTCCTTTTTCGAGAAGGGACGCGATCATGTTGACCCAGGACGAGCCGACGCCAATCTTCTCGGCAATGGCCGCGTCGGTGTACCCACGTGCACGCAAGGCACCGATCTCTCGCATCAGGTCGATCGGCCGCGGCGTGCGTCGCGCGATATTTTCCACGAGACTCATCACAAGGCATTTGTCCTCGGCGGCCTCGATAACAACCGCCGGAATCTCGTTCTGACCAAGCATTTGGAATGCTTCCAAACGCCCCTCGCCGCACACCAGATCATATCGTGGACCACCGGGGCCATCGTGCCGGCTCACCGTGATGGGACGTTTCAGGCCAATGGCCTCGATGTTATTCACGATGTCGCGGTGCTGGCGCTTGTTACGGGCTCGTGGGTTGAGGACCGTAATTCGAGAAATCGGGATCATCTCGATCCGGTTCGGACGAAGGGCAGACATTATGCGGCCTCCGGCAGGGGAACGGGTGTAGCGATTTGATAGAGAAGCTCGAGATCGTCGAAGCGATAAGCATCGAGATGAAGGGCGTTGTCTTCCGACAGCCGCAACTTCTCGGAAAAAACGTCGATCCGCGGGAACAGATAATAGTCGAAGGGCGCCCGGTTAGCCGCATCCATGCGCACCACAACCGTGATGTCGGGACCAAGAGACGTATCAAAGCGGAGCTTCCAGCGCAAAAGCCCTGTCGACGTCTGAAGGCAACGGGCAATGACCACCGAAAGCGTGAATTCCTGATTGACGATTACCCGATCGGTTTGCAGATCCTGCAAGGTATCGCTGCCGGTTGCCCGCAATCTTTCCAGAACTTCGGCGACCACACCGGGATGGAGTTTGCGGAGCTCCCGGTTGGTTTCGACATAGCGGTAATCCCGATCGGGGGTGAAGCCGACGAGACGATAGGCCCGAAGCAGGCTTCCGAAGCGCGCACTATACGCACTACTGGACGGCATGCCGTCACATTCATCAATGACAATGCCCGAGAGCAATCCCTTTTGCCGGAACAGGTCTCGCAAGGACTGCAACATCTCTTCATCGCTCAGGCGGAACGAGCGCGCATTGATGATTGTTCTTGCCGCCTCGAAAAGCTCGCGTGCGACGACGGGCTCGAAAGCTCCCTCCGCCCTGATCCACATGTCGGGATCGTTCCGGACACGCTTCTTCTTCAGCTTGAACGAGCGGCGGTTCCAGACATTGTCGCCGGCATATTTCTCGTTGATCAGGACCTGATGGACGGTTCCCCGCGTCCATGGACGGCCAAGGTCGGTCAGGATACCTCGGGCATTGAGATTAACGGCAATCTGGCTCTCACTCTTCCCGTGGTGGACAAAGGCTCGGTACACCTCGCGAACCAGGTCCACTTCCTCGAACGGTCCAGGTGTCAGAATAACGCGATCTGTCTGAATGCTCTTGTGCTCGCCACGCTGCAGGACCCCTTTGACAGCACCATGTTCATCAATGAGAGTACGTCGCAGACCGAAGCCAGCAGACCCGCCCTGCCGAAAACCCTTTTCGATCAACCGGCCCTGTCCCGCGAACACCTTCGTCGATAGCTCGCGGCTGTATTCGCCGGCCATCGCCCGTTTCACACCCTTGACGATCGTCGACACCGGGCTTCCGTCGTTTTCGAACTGCTCGGCGCAATATTGAACCGCGATACCGGCGCGCCGGCAAATATATTCGTAATAGGCACTTTCGTCAGCGTCCTGAAACCGTCCCCAACGGCTGACGTCGTAGACAAGAACGATGGTGAAGTCAGTGCCGCCGGCCTGTACATCCTCGATCAGTTGGCGGAGCGCGTCACGCCCCTCTATCTTGAGGCCACTCTTTCCTGCATCGGCATAGGTTCTGACGATCTCGATTCCGCGAGCTTCCGCATACTGGCGGATCGCGTCGGCTTGGTTTTCTGTCGAATATTTCTGATGATCGGTCGACATGCGGACGTATTCGGCAGCGCGAACAGGACGCGCCGGCTGCGCTGACGATAGTTCTCTGTCGTAGGTCTTCCGGTTCGCCACGCTTCGCCCTTTCCTCGTTCCTGCCGGATCGGTCCGGGCCACTGACCGCCACAGCGCACGACAACATTCCTGCCGCCTCCCGCGATATTGCAAGCTTAGCGGACGAAGGAGCGGAAGATGTTGCCGAAAAAGGGCAGGAAGCTGCCGGTGTGGAAGGGGGTTCTGGGCGGGCGCGACATGTTGGCCCAGACCATCGCCGATCTGTTGCGCAAGGAGCATGGCGATACCCATCGTGCGATCAAACAATTGATGAGACAGACAAATGCGAGCGAACGCACGGTCAAGCACTGGCTGTCGGCACAGCACGCGCCGGACACTTTGTTTTTCTTACGCCTTATGGTCTCCTCCCCCGTCATCCGCGCCTTTGTTCTGGGGCTGATCGAGGGCCCGGCTTCTAATCCATTGTCGTCGGCAAGCGATCGTCCTGTCCGTGCCGCTGCGCGGGAAGCCTATGCTGCCGGAGAAGCGGCCTTCAGTGCGCTAACAAAGGATGTACGGGAAAATGACCCTGAAAATGGCCCTGATCGCGACCCTAAACATGACCCTGAACCCGTGGAGCTCAATGAACGGCAGCACTGGTTTCTTGAGCGTATCGTTGACGGTGACCGCTACGGTGCCAAGGAGATCATGGCCATCTGGCAGGTCAGCCTGAAAACCGCGCGACGGGATATCCATGGCCTCCAACTCGCCGGACTGTTGGTATATTTCGGTTCACGTCGAAAAGGTAGATATCGGCCTGTCCGTTGAAGAGACACTCGCGCTCGATGTACCGAGAGGGGAAAGTTGTTGAAGCGAATCGAACCGGCGACCTTATAAAAGAAACAATGTCTTAAACGACCCATTTATACGCGCAAACGCTCAAGGTGCGGGTTTTTCCACCTGTTGCATTTCGATGATGAGCGAGCCACAAGTAGCTATTTCGCTCGGGGGGGCCAAAGTGTCGTTGTTTCCGATTTTCAGCGTCAGTAACTATCGCGAGATGCTCACCAAGCTCGGCTGGTACACGTTCGGTGTAGCGATAGTGTGTATCTTCACATTGAGTCACTTTGCCCCGCCAATCAAAAAGCTAATTGCCCTTATTGAGAATCTATTTCCGCGAGAAGCTGCCGAAGTTCTGCCTTTCCCTGCATCGCTCTTGGGGGTGTTCACGTTGGCAATCGGCGTAGGGCTGATTGCTCACGCCATTAGACTGCACGACCGACTTTCCGACCTTTTCAGAATTCGCAAAGAATTCGATGTGCACTACATCCTTTATCCGCTCGCCCTCGCATCGGGAGCTACTCTGTCGATCACCCGACTTCATGAAGTAAAACAGCAGCGGAAAAGGCTGATGGGATCCACCTTCTATGCCTATGTGTCGAGCACTAAGCCAGAGATCGACAGTCACACGGTCATCCAAGCGCTTACCAATTGGTCCTGGTATTGGGTTTGCTTAGAAGCGACGACCCTTCTCACTCTAACCGCTTTGGTCTTGGCTGTTTACGGAGCGTGGCTGGCTTCGACCTGCCTTCTCCTCGGATGCACCATGCTGTTGCTTTTTATGCGGTTCTTCCGATTGCAGAGCGCGGATTACGCGGCGACCGAAGTAGAGCAAGTTCTCCGAGATGATACGCGACGGACGGCCGTCGCGGCTGAGTTCAACGCCTTGTAGTTTCGGTAACGCCCTCGGAGGTATCGCGGCTGGGGTCTTGAAATTCTGCCATTTGGCAGTATATTCACTGTCAGATGGAGGCTATCATGGTCGTAGCACACGCAGTTCGTGACAATGGAATTCCGCAGTCGCCCGTCAACCTTGGCGACGAGAGCGCACGTGAGCGGCTGACCTCAGCAGCTGTATCCGGAGTTGTTCGGTTGGCCGAGATTTGGCGCCTCACCAGCGTGGAGGTATGCGCTTTATTGGGTGATGTCTCGGAACGAACCTGGTTCCGAATGAAAAAGGGAGAATGGAGCGGAAGCCTGTCTCAGGATACTCTCACAAGGATCAGCGCCTTGGTCGGGATTTTCAAAGGCTTGCGACTGCTTTTCTCTGAACCGCTTGCCGACGAATGGGTGAAGCTTCCAAACAAGGGACCGCTTTTCGACGGGCGACGGCCAATTGACGTGATGATTGAGGGTGGCATCCCGAAGCTTCTGCTCGTAAGGCGTCATATTGATGCGTTGCGAGGTGGCCTTTGATCGAGCCCATCCGCGCCGACATTTTTCAGCGAGACACTGTCCGTCTTATATCCACCGCTCGGCTCAAGGGACCAATATTGCTGGCTCTTGCTCCGAACCAAGGTGCATTGGATGATCTGGCTGAATTAGAGGGTGCGACCAGCGGCCGCCTTCAAGGGCAGGAAGGCGGCTTGTTGGATCTTGATCCCAAGGAGCTCGTCTTCGGCAGGCCGGGCCACACTTTCATCAACGCGGCGTTCACGTACACTCGCCCGGGCGGAAACCGGTTCAATGATGATGAACGTGGCGCGTGGTACTGCGCCCTCCAAACTGAGACTGCCTTGGCTGAAGTATCCTTCCACCTGACCCGGGAACTTGAAGCGATCAACCGTTTTGAGAACGTAACAGACTACGCGGAATTGATCGCCGACTTCGTGGGTCAATTTCATGATCTGCGGGGCGGGGAATTTGCCGCTGACCCTAGCCTGAGCGCCGACCCCGCGGTCGCCTACCCAGCAGGGCAAGCTCTTGCCAAGTGGCTTCGTACGGAAAAAGACAGCCCAGGGCTGATCTATCCTTCCGTGAGATCGACGGGTGGCACCTGCCTCGTGGCTTTTCACCCCTCGCTCGTCCAAAATCTGCGGCAAGGAGCAATATGGCGACTCGAGTGGCAGGGAGGGCCCAAACCGGAAATAGCGAGGCTTTGAGCCCTAAAACCCTGGCAACGTTAAGAAAAAGCTCCTTACTTTATAGCTGGCGGAATTTCAGATGATGCATCCAATCTATCTCGATGGTTTCGCCACCCTGCCGCTTGCGCCAGAAGCGCGCGATGCAATGATTGCAGTTTGGACACAACCCGGTAACGCTGGCTCGCCCAACATCTCCGGTGAAACGGCAGCGCGTACGATCGCCAATGGTCGCGAATTCGTGGCAGATCTAATCGGCGCATCGTCGCACGAGATCACCTTCACCTCTGGCGCCACCGAAGCGAACAACCTCGCAATCATCGGTGCGGTTCGAGCGGCCCGGAACCAAGACCCGAGCCGGAACCGCATATTGGTCTCGGCAATCGAACATAAAGCTGTCCTGGAACCTGCATATGCTTTGCGGCCCGAAGGCTTCGAGGTTACCAGAGCACCAGTTGATAATCGCGGCCGCCTTGACCTTGTTGAATACTCCAAACTTGTCGGCCCGGACCTCCTGTTCGCATCCGTGATGATGGTCAACAATGAGACCGGTGTCATTCAACCGGTCAAGGAAGCTGCTGCCTTGGCGCATGAGAGCGGCGCGCTCTTCCATACCGATGCTGCGCAGGCCGCCGGCAAGATCGATGTTGACGTCGTCGAGCTTGATGTCGACTATCTCACCCTTTCGGCCCACAAATGCTATGGACCGATGGGAATAGGCGCCCTCTACGTTGCCGCATCGGCGCTGAAGCCCCTCCCCCTGACTTTGGGTGGCGGCCAGCAAAGCGGTCTACGGCCCGGAACTGAACCAGTCGCGCTGATTGCAGGCTTCGGTGCGGCAGCTCGGGCCGCCAGAGATCGGCTTGGATCCGACCAAGCGCACTGCTCGGCGTTGATCAAGCAGTTGTTTGAGACGCTTGAACAACGGCAACTTCGTTTCCGGCGGGTCAGCGGCGATGCGGCAACCGTTCCAGGCGCTGCGTCCATCCAGCTCTTCGACGTCGATGCGGACGAGCTCTGCGCCCGCATCGCGCGTGACGTATCGCTTTCAACGGGGTCGGCATGCACTTCAGGGCAAATCAAAACTTCACATGTTCTTGAATCTATTGGTCTTTCAGAATTAGATGCTCGTGGCGTTATTCGGATTTTCTGTAATCGCTACCAGAATTCGGAAGAGATATTAACCGCTGCCGGCCATATTGTTGATGCCGCCGCGCTGTCTCGCCTTGAAACTGGAGGGGTTCACCAGTAAGGTCCCCTCTATGGGACACGCGACGATAAAGATCGATTCGAGAGGGCAGTTTGCGGGGCACGAAACGTTCCCGCTCCGGCTGCTGTGGCTGAAGAAAGCCTTCGATGCAATCGGCGACGGAGCCGATTCGAGAACATTTCAGGAACAAGATGCAATAACCCGTTTCGGCGTCGGGCGCAATATGGCCGTCTCGATGCGCTATTGGGCGCTTGCTTCGGGGTTCTTTGCCGAAGCTGAACGCATGATTTCACCAACCGGGCTTGGTCGGGCCATTCTCTCCGATGATGGTCTCGATCCCTACCTCGAGCAATCATCGACGATTTGGCTCGCTCATTGGCATATGGCCAGCACGCCTTCGATGACAACAACTGCCTACTATGCGTTCAATTTGCTCAACGCGATCGAGTTTGATCCGGCTATGTTGCTCGACCAGCTCATGGCATTGGTTGAGAGCAATGGATGGCGGGCAACGCGCGGAACACTCAAGCGCGATATCGAGGTTTTCTTGCGCAGCTATGTGCGGCGCCCGGATACTCTCAACGAAGACGCAGCAGAGCCTCTGTTAGCCGAGCTTGCGTTAATCCGGGAAGCTCGGCTTGGCGGCTGGTACGAGTTTGTTCGCGGTCCCAAGCCAGGCCTCCATGACGCCGTTTTCGCTTGCGCGCTTGGTCAGTTCTGGGAACGCTCCGGTGGCGCGACCACATTAACGGCTGAACAGATTTGTTATGGAACAGGGTCACCAGGCCGCGTTTTCAAACTCGACGAAGACAGCGTGGTTTCCCGGCTGATGCGGCTTGACGATCTGACGGCAGGCGCTTGGCAATGGGTCGACACGGCCGGTCTTCGCCAGATCCAGCGCACGTTCGAGTTCGATCCGACGACGGTTCTTTCTCTCGCTTACCCACGCAAACTCGACCGTCAGATCGCAGCATGAGCAAGCTTTCCAGTATAGTTTCCATTGATCGCCGTTTCGCGCGATCGGCCCGGCTCGATGCGGACCTGAACGGCACGCCGCCATTGGTCGGATACGTCTTGCAGGCAAGCGTCGCGAAATCTCTGCGTACTCTTGGTGAGAGCCAGCGGGACCACCATCAAGGCGCTTACACTTGGACCGGTCCTTATGGCGGCGGCAAGTCGAGTGCTGCCTTGCTGCTTGCGAACCTCGTGGCCGGCACGAAGAAGAACCGGAATATTGCTCGAGACATCGCGGGGGAACCTCTTTCGACCCTGTTCAACCAGGCGTTCCCGGAAACCAGCGGCGCTTGGAAAGTCGTCGCCGTTACCGGAAGCCGGACACGGCTCCGCGACGCAATCGTTGAAGCCGCACGCAACGCGCTTGGTTGGTCGCAGGATACCGCGTCACAGTTCGCAGCAAGTGATGATCGCCTTATTAAGGCTTTGATCGCCGGTGGCGAAGGCGCGTCGAGCGGAATCCTCCTCATTCTCGACGAACTCGGCAAGCTACTTGAGCACGAAGCACTCGAGGGCGGCGACGTCCATCTGCTTCAGGATCTCGCCGAGCATGCGTCTCGCAGCAGCGGCCGCTTGGTCGTCATTGGCATTCTCCACCAGTCGTTCGACCAATACACAGCGCGCGCTTCGCGCGACGCGCGCCAGGAATGGCGTAAGGTCCAGGGCCGCTACCAGGACATCGCATTTCTTTCGGGCGCAGACGAAACAGTTGCGCTGCTCGGCCGGGCGATCGCCGCTGAGGGCCCGGATCGCGACGCGTCCGGCGCCCGCACTGTTGCTGAAGCGGTCGCCAAACGCCGTCCGACAGACGTTGATGTGCTGGCGGAAGCGCTTGCGCAGACATGGCCCCTTAACCCGGTGAGCGCACTTCTGCTCGGACCGATCTCGAGAGCGCGCTTTGCCCAAAATGAGCGAAGCGTCTTTGGCTTCTTGAGTTCGGCTGAGCCCTTCGGTTTCAAAGAGTTTCTGGAGACAACCGATCTGGAGGGCGGGACTTACAGTCCCGCGATGCTCTGGGATTATCTTGCGGCTAACTTCGGAATGGCCCTTACCGCAGGTGTGGACGGTAATCGCTTCAGCCTCGCATTCGAAGCAATCGAGCGGGCCGGTGTCAAAGGAACTGGTCTGCACGTCGCATTGACGAAAGCTGCCGCGATCATCGAGTTTTTCCGGAACGGGTCTGGCGTCGTGCTCGCAGACGACTTTTTAAGTGCGTCGGTACCCGGCTTCGCAATGAAAGCGATCAGCGGAGCGATCAAGGATCTCCTCGATTGGGCTATTCTGATCCGGCAGCCACGCCTTGGCGGATACGCGCTGTTTGCCGGTAGCGATTTCGATCTTGAGGAAGCCGTCAGCCGCGCTATCCAACCGGCGGATTCACTTGAACTGGCGGATATTCCGCGTCGCGTCGGCCTGGGCTTTGCCACGGCTAAACGCCACTATTTTCAGAAAGGCGCGCTGAGGACTTTTGAGATAGCGCTGCAAGTCGTTGGCCCAAACGACACGATCGAGTCTTTGACGAGCGGCATTTTGGCCCGCCCGCTTCATGGCAGCGGCCTTTTGCTATTGCTCCTCGGCGACGGTTCTTTGACGACGAAATCAGTCAATCAACTAGCGCAGAAAACCGCCAAAGCGCTGGCGATTGAGGAGCGTGTGATTGCCGTAGGCGGGGCAAATGACAGCTTTGCCCTCCGGTCAACTGCCGCAGAGTTGTTGGCGGTCGAACGCGTTTTCCGTGAGCACCCGCAGCTGGAGGGCGATCGGATAGCGAGGCGGGAGATTGCCGCGAGACAATCCCACTGTATCGATCAGCTTCATCGGGCGCTCGAAACGGCGTTCGAGAATGCAAGCTGGTACCTGGCGCCTCAGCCAAGTCAAGCCGTTCGCGCACCGCTGACGGTCGTTGCAAGCGCGCTCGCCGACGCCGGTTTCTCGAAGGCGCCGATCATCAAAAGCGAGTTGCTCCAGCGCGACAAACCATCATCGAACTCGATGGCGGCTTTGCGCGAACTGGCTCATGCAATGGTCAACTCGTATGCAGATGAGCGGCTGGGAATGACCCAGTATCCTGCAGAGCTCGGCCTCTATCTTACCTTGCTTCGACCGTTCGGACTGCACAGAGAGATCAAGGCCGGCGTGTTTGGTTTTTCAGAGCCGGACGATAGCCAAGAGGGAGGATCGCTTCGGCCTGCGTGGGAGGTAATCGATCTTGCGGGCGAAAAGCCTCTCGATGCTGTCTATGCGGAGTGGGCTCGGCCGCCCTATGGCATCAAAGCCGGTGTCATGCCGGTGTTGGCGCTTGCCTACATGCTTGCCAAGCGCGAGAGCGTCGCCGTCTATATCGACGGGGTCTATCAAACAGCAATCGATGACGTCGTCGTCGACAAGCTTTTGCAGAAGCCCGGCCTCTTCCGTTTGAGGCGGATCGACCGGTCCGTGCGCGAAACCGCGTTTCTCAGTGGGCTCGCGCAGCTGCTCGGCGTCGACCATCACGGGGCGTCATTGCCCGTTGCCGCAGCTCTCTTTCAGCGTTTTGAAGAGCTCTCGCAGTTCGCAAAGCGTACGACCCACCTTGATCCTTTGGCCGTGAAAATCCGCGGGATCGTGATGAAGGCAGACGATCCCGAGCGTCTCTTGTTTGACGATCTCCCGGCTGCTCTCGGTGAAAAGCTCGCCCCGGGGACCGTCTACCATGCCCTTGAAGCGGCCGAAGCGAGCTATCCGGCACTGCTCGAAGAGTTGCGTCTGGCACTTGCAAAGGCCCTCGGCATCGACGCCGCGAGTTTCGCTGGAATTGCGGAACGCGCATCGCTGCTGAAAGGCCTGACGAACGATTACAATTTCGACGCCTTTGCAGATCGCGTCGCAGCGATGGAGCTGGGGAAAGGCGACATCGAGAGCACTGTCAGCGTTTTGCTGCACCGCCCCGCCCGGAACTGGTCGGACAGAGACCGGCAGGAAGCGCTGACGGAAATTGCGCGATACGGGCGCCGTTTCCGGGAGCTTGAGGCTCTGGCGATCGTGCGAGATCGACGCTCCCAAACCGAGGCCCTTGCACTTGTAGTCGGCCTCGACCCGAAAACGCCGCCGTTGATGCGCAGCTTCGAACTGAGCGAAAGCGAAAAAGTGGCCGCCGCGGGGATCGCTGATCGCCTGGTGGCTTCTCTCAGATCAGAAAAGAAGAGTGGACGACTGCAGCTTGCTGCACTGGCGCGTGCGGTCGCGATGATGGCAGCCGATGGCGAAGATGAGGTTAGCAGGCAATGAGTGGGGAACGTCATATCCTCGGGCTCTCGGGCGGGCGCGACAGCGCCGCGCTCGCCGTTTACATGCGGCAGCATCATCCAGAGCTGCCGATCGAGTATTTCTTCACGGATACCGGTAAGGAACTGCCTGAGGTCTATAGTTTCCTCGATAAGCTCGAAGGCTTTTTGGGCCGGCCGATCCAGCGGCTTAACCCCGATCGCGATTTCGATTTCTGGTTGGACGAGTACGGCAATTTTCTCCCCTCACCCCGCACCCGCTGGTGCACGCGACAGCTGAAACTCCGGCCGCTGGAGCATTGGCTGCAAAAGGATCTGGAAAGCGGGACGATCGTCCACTCCTACGTCGCCATCCGAGCCGATGAGCCAAGCCGCGAGGGCTATCAAGCCACACACCCCAACATGCGGGTCCATCTTCCGCTTCGTGAAGCAGGCGTCGATCGGACCGGTGTCATTGAGATACTTGAGCAGTCCGACGTCGGTGAGCCGGCCTACTATCAATGGCGTTCGCGGTCTGGCTGCACATTCTGCTTCTATCAGCAAAAGATCGAATGGGTTCGGCTCGCCGAACATCATCCGGATCGCTTTGCCGAGGCCGTCGATTATGAAAAGACCGCGTTGCGAGACGGCTCGCCCTTCACGTGGAGCCAGGGCGAAAGCCTCACGGAATTGATCTCGCCCGAACGGGTCGAACAGATCAAGTCAGACTACGAGAAACGCCGGGAGCGACTGCGGCGCGGCCGGCGGATCAATCCGCTATCCGGCAGAACTTCGGAGACGATCGACGACGTCTACGGGCTCGACGAAGCAGCCGCTAGCTGCGTCGTCTGCCACAAGTAATCCCCCGGCCGGCTTAGTCAGCCGGACCACTAACGGCGTCACTGGCCAGAATTGCGTCAACCGCGGCGTCTATATCGTCATCGGACAGGAACGGCGCCTGGGCATATATGATTGCCGGCTCACCGCTCAGCCTTGCCGCAAGGTGGCCGAGCCCCAAGAGCTGTTCCGCTCCCTTCACGCCGAGCGCGATTTCGGATGTCCCGACGCTTGCAACCTTCAAAATCAATCTGTTGCCGAGGTTGTCGCGTAGCTGCATTGGCATGACATTGGCATCGGGCCGTTGCGCAGCGAAGATCAGATGCATGCCGGCGGCGCGCGCCTTCACCCCCAAGCGCGAAACGTTGGATGTCACGGCGGATTTGTAATCTTCTGTCAGCATCCATTCCGCAAACTCGTCATGGACCAGGAAGACGTATGGCAGCCGCTCAGCAGTGTCGACTTTGGAGTTGAATGCTCGAATGTCTCGAGCTCCCTTGGACCGGAAAAGCTCATAGCGGCGCTCCATCTCTGTGACGAGACCCTCCATGACTTCAACCGCCCGCGTTTGGTCGACAATCACCCCGCCCTGCAGATGCGGTAGCCGCTCGATTGCCGCATAGTCGACACCCATCTTCGGGTCGATCAGGTGGATGTGCGCCAGATCACTGGAGTTGGTCGCAGCGATATCGAGGAGGAGTGCTTGGATCAGCACGGATTTCCCAGACCCCGTTGCGCCCGCGACGAGCGTGTGGGGCTCATGCTGTTGTCCGCCGGCGAAAGGGCCACCAAGGTTCAGATAGAGGATATCGCCGTCAAGTTCCTTCAAGCCGAGCACGAAGGACGTGCTCACGCCCGCGGCATTGCGATTAATTTCCCGTCGGCCCCAAACATCCCAAAGAGAAACCACCTGTCGCTGAGGCCGCGCTACGCCGACGACGATCTCGCCCGGCAATGGTGAAATCGAGATCAACCTAAGCCCATGCGTCGTCAGCAGGGATGATTGTTTCGCTTCGATGTCTTCAACGCGCAGACGATCCGACCCCATGAAACGGATGAGTGCGGCGTTTGGGGTTAGGCGCGTCCCGACGATCTTGGCTTGGAGATTGTAGCCGAGCAGTGCGGAGCGCAGCTTTTGTGCGGTGCTGTCCAGCCACTCACGTTCATCTGCCGAGTTTTCGCGAGCTTTCTGAGCGCGAGCTTCGATGAGAGCGGCAATGCCCTTCTCGGCGCCGGCGCGAGGAAATTTGTCGGGCGTCGGAGCAGCCGTGCCGCCGCTCGGCAACGCAGAAGCACCCGGTTGCGTGTTCGTCAAAGAAGGTAGTGAGATGGTTGGCCGGTCTTTGGTTTGGTTCGGAGCTGGGGCGGGGGTGATTTCCCCGCCGGACAGACCGCCGTCGTCGCCGCTCACGGCGACCGAACCATTGCCGTTTGTGCCCGGTTCTACGGCCTCAATAACAATTCCGCCTTCGGGATCGCCCTCGTCGTCATCTTGATCATAGTCATGGCTGATAGGCTTTTCGCTCCCCGTAATCGAATGCTCTTCTTTGATAGTCTTCGTCCAATCGACCCGCGGCGCCGGGTGACGATAACTGACCGAGTTCCACGTATGCTTTTCGCCAAGCTGGCCGCGAAGTTCGGTCAGGCTCTGTTTCGCCTCGTAAGCCTTGATCAGTTTGCGAAGCCCCTCGCGCGTGAACGTTTCCTGGAGCCCCATCTGAATTTCCGGCAACTCATCCTGCTCTCCCGGCGAACTGCCGTCCGTAGCCGGGCCGGAAATGAAAATATGCGAGTAGCCGCGCAAATCTATCGGGACAGCGCCCCGGCGAATGCCGTCACGAACGCGTTCGAGAAGATTTGCCTGACCCAAGGCTGCTGTCCCGTCCAGCAGCAAATCGGAGATCCGGGAAAGCCAGAGGTCGCGATCGAGGCGTCCGGGATCGCCAAACAGCGCGTCATCGATCCGGGCGACCGTCTGTCGCAACTGACTGCGTGACTTCCGACTCGCCTCAGCTAAACCGGATTGGTCGACGTATTTCGCTTCGGTCACGATTGCCCTCAGCTTCGGAAGACCATCCTCACCTGTCGAGAGGCTGATGCCAAGGATGTCAGCGATGCCCTCTTCCTTCTGTCCCAGCCATTCCGCATAATCATCGAGGAGGAACCAGGCAACGGCTGCGCGCTCACCAAGCTCTTGTTCGACCAGCGCCCGGCTCAGCACCAGACCGATTAGCTCGCCGGCCGAGACACCCCGTTTGGCTGCCCGCAGTACGATATCGCCCGATATAGCATTGGCGTCTTCGATCATTCGCCGCGCGAGACCCGCAAGGCGGTCGTCGTCAAGACCCAAGGAGAGTTCCGCAAGCCGCCGCTTGACCAGCACGTGAAGTATTCGCAGCTCCGATGTCGACGACACAACCATGTTGCGGCCGTGCGTGCGTTGGCGACGATACCGGATCACGTTGATCCCTTGGGCAGCAAGCTGCCGCTTGTCGAGAAGATCGTCATAGGTGGCGACCCACTCCGCCAGTTTATGCACCTCGTCGAACATCCCCTTCAGGCCGCCATCCTGAAACGAGATTTGGCGAGCCGGGAGATAATGTTCGTCCGGGCCGTGCGATTGGCGTCGAATAACGTTTGCAACGGCATCGATATAGGCCCAGCCAGCATTTGGCTGACGCGGGCAGGTTAAGTAGCTCGTCGCCTTGAGTTCGTCTTCGGCAGTGACGCGCCGGTACGACCAGCGCGCGGGCACGTGTTCCAGCAAGGTAGGGTTATCCGTCAAGGCCGGAACCGAAAACCACTGTTCGCGCGCTTGACGGGACACAACGTCGTGCAGGAATGCCACGTCTATCTCGCGTGCTCCGCCCGATTTTGATCCGCCCGCGACGTCGAGCATGACGCCGATGCGCAGCTTCGACATGAAATTCCGCGATGTCTCGCTGACCACAACCGCGTCGGGATCGTTTTCCGATCGTTCAAGCAGCTCGGTGTAGACTCCAGACAAGCGGGCCCGGTCGCGATGGCGGACCAGCACATTGCAATGAACTTCTTCCTGGTCCTGCACCGAACTTAGCGCGCTCACGGTTGCGAGCGGCAACCCGGCCGCATCGCAATTGTAGAGCATGATGCTGAGATTCGACCGCTCATGCGGCTGCAGGTCGAGATAGCGTTCGAGCAGAGCGCGGATCTGTCTTGCGGCCTCGGAGGGATCGACATCCGTGGTCGCCTCGGATGGATCTCGGACCGGCCGCTCGATCAGACTGTAGTCGTTGACTGTGCTTGTTTCCGTGAGCAGGACAGGTTCGCTGCCGTCATAGCCGACGGCCACTTCAGGATAGAGAGGATGGTTGAGTTCGTCGCGTAGATCGCTGAAAAACAGACGCGGGTCGCCGAAGTTCACATCGACATCCGACAACAGGTAATCGGCCAAGCCTGTCACCGATCGCATTTTGGCCGCGACACCAGCCAAGCGCAGTGGATGCCAAGGCGCGACAATGGCTGAGGGCGCGCTGCCGAGGACTTCGATCGTCCCGATCCGCAGCACCGGCTCCCAGATATCGCGGCGGTTAAGATCACCTATGGCATTTCTGGCCAAACTGTTCAGCAGGGCGCCGTAGGCGTCAGCCTGCGCGATGAGGGTGGCAGACGCGTACCCGGACGACTGCAGTGATGTAAGTGCGTCCGCATATATGGTGGCGAATTGCTTCCACGCCGCAGCAATGTCGTCAGCGCCCGCCTGTGTGATCCGGCCTGCCTCCTTCGCCTCCTTCAAGAGTTTTGGGAAGAGCTTCGCAAGGTCGATTCCGGTGCTCGTGCGCGGAATAAGCGTTCCGGCATCCTGCCCGAAGGCTGGTTGCAGCGTTCCCGTATCGCTCAGAGAAACCGACTGGAGGGCACCCTTTCGACTAACCGAGAGACGCGCAACGCTGCTGCGCCCAAACGGGCGCTTGATGAGGCGACCGAGATCTTTCGGCAGTTCCAGGCCGATGGCTGATGGCTGGCCGGTCCACACGAGCTGAACGGTTGCCCGCTCCCGTCCTGCTGTTAGCGCCACATCGAATTTGATCTGCAAGGCACTTCGCGCCGTCGACTCGTTTCGCCGGTACTTTTTCTGACGTGCTTTTGCGCGATCGAGCAGTTCTTCGTAGCTGAAGAGATGGGGTACGTCCCATTCGACGGCTGCGCCGAGAAGCGCGGGCAACCCTCTGTAGCGCAGGCCGAAATACAGGCCAACGTCGGCATTGAGGTCGAGCCACTGGTTACGCGATCGCCTGGCCGACTTAATGCTCAGTTTACGGGGCCCACCTCCGAGGTTCACTTGGCCAAAGAGACGTTCGATGACTCGCAGCAGGCCCTCAAGGAAATCTGTGCACTCGATCGGGCGACCGAAGACGAAGCGCTCCCACTTGACCCTGAGAGCCTTGTCTTGCGCCAGATCATCCCTGTGAGCCTCGAAAAACTCGCGATCATCCTCCCGCGTCTCCTTCAGCGACCGCCCCTTGAGAGCGCGGAGGTATTCGTTGTCGGCTGGGCTCAGTCGGTCGGGAAACGTGAACTCGAAGAAATTGATTGTCTCTTGGGCGAGCGAGGTTTTCTTCAGCTTAATCCCGGAAAACAGCTGAAGAACACTCTCGGCCTCCCATTCGAACAGGCTGAGCGCTTCTGCTTGTGGGCCCCACCCTGGCGCAGCCTCAATGAAAGCCTCGATGGCCGAATGGACCTCCGCCGGGATATCGTCCCGCACCTCCGCGAACTGCTCTCTCAACTCGTCATTTTCGATAAGCTGGCGATTGGGACGCTGCTTGACCATCAAAGGCTTGCGCTCGGCGACGAGCTTTTCGAACAGCTTTTTCCACCGACGCGGGACTTCGCGTTCGCGTTCGCCAAGCCCCAGGAAGTAACCGCTGTCGCGCGGCAGGCGCAACGCCGACAATGCCCACCCCAATGCGTCCGTGACAGGCACCGCATCGGTTTCGATGCGCGTGCGGGTCATCGCGACATAGGTTGCAATCTGGTGGAGCGTCCAGTCATCGGCCGCGGTCAGCCCCTTCAACGCAGCCATCCAAGTCGCGACCTGGCCCTCGCTCAGACCAAGACCCGCGGCGGCGGCCTCGACCCAAGGCCCCGGCTCCTCCGTCAGCTGTTTCGCGCCAATCAGGGTCACATCCCCGAGAGAGGCACCTTGGTCCTCATCCGTGTTGGCGAAGAGAAGTGCGGGACGGTCGTAGTCGGCATGCCGGATCGCTACCATCCGCTCGTCCGTCATCACACTGTCCGGAAGTCCGAACGGTGAAACCAGGCTGCGCGGCAACGCAATGTTCAGAAGCTCAGTGGCTTTCGCATCGGTGAGCAACGCCTGGGTGATTGCGGCGACCTGCTCGCCGGTCAGACGATCAAGAAGATATCGCGCCATTCCATCTTCCGGCGAGAGCGCGTCAAGACGCAAACGGATCGATGTCGCGCCGGCGGCGCCAATGAGATCAGAGGGGTTCACTCGGCTATCGCTCTCTGGAATGGGTTTTCGACGTAGGCGCAGCTGTCGGATAGGCGTCTCAGCAGACCCAGGCTTGCCAATCGTTCTTCAAGGCGATGGGCATTGTCCGAAAAGTCTTCCTGGTCCGCGGTCCCGGCATCGACAAATGATCGTGCCTGCGCATCCCCGATGACGATCCCGTACCGATGATGCAAGCACGCCAGGAAATCTTTGAATTCGAGCCTGTTATCCACGCAGGCGACGACGAGGGTCTTCAGCAACCGATCGGTCGGTGCGTAGCGCACGCGCCTGCTCGATCGACGTGACGACAGTCCGATTGCCCGCGACCACGTCGCATGAATCTTGCCCACGTGCTGCTTGTGACGGGTAGTGGCCTTCCTGAGCAGCTCGTCAAGCAGATCCTTCGGATCGCCGACGGTGTCGTCTTCGTCCCCGTCCGGCCATCCAAACTCGCGCTGCATCAGGTCACTGGCCCTCAAGACGGGTTCGTCAGATGCAACGGCGGCCGTCCAGGCCGGCGTCTCGGCAATGCGCATGATAAATCGCTCGATCGCCAGTTGCGGCAGCATGTTGTTGTGTTGATAGGAGTCGGCCGACAGATCCCGCACAACGGACTTTTTGGGCGAGACGATTTCGCAAACGAGTTCGACAGGAGAACGATCAAGCAGCTCTCTTGCCCGATCGAGTTGATAAAGAAGCAAATTGAGACCAGCAGTGGTCACAAGGTGCGGGATTGCGTCGTGGCCGGGAATGGGCAACTTCAGGATCGAAAGCCAATCTTGCGCCATTCGATCGAAGACAGGATGCCGCGAACATGGCAGATAGGCGCCCCCACGTTCTGCCTTGGCGAGCTGGATGTCTCCCTGGAGCGCGCGCGCCATCGCATCATAGGGTGCCGGTTGATCCAGAAAACGAGAGGTCAGCAAGGCGCGAAGCTCGTCAGCGTGTTTGCTCCTGCTTAACATGAGATAGAGGATTTCGCCGGTGCGGGCAAAAAAGCGGCGATCGTTCGAGACGCTACCGTTTGGCTTGACGTTGACGTCTTCGAACAGAGAATGCGGCCCAAACGGGAAGACGAATTTGGAGCTCCACCGCTTGTTGCTCGACCCCTCAATCGCTGAGCCTTGAAGGAAGCTCAAGACGGCCGCGAAATCGTCGAACGTTTCGAAGCGATCGCGAAGATACTTGAAATCAGGCTTGTCGATGCCGCCTGCCGTTTCCGCCATTTTATCGAGCCAAAGCGACCAAGCCGCATCGTCTGATCCCGCTTCGGCGCGAACCGTCATAACATGCGGATTGTTGAACACGAGGTTGCGCAGACGTAGCTGAAGCTGTGGCTTATACGAGAGACTGTTATACACCTCCTCGCTGAGTGCGCGCCCTTCACGGTGCTCCGACAGGAGCACCGTCAGAAACTCGAGAAACGTTAGCCACGGTGACTGCTCGTCATGAAGGCGATGTCCCCAGATCGCTTCGTCGATCCAATAGGCAGGACCGGCGCGTTCTTCGAACTGGGTAGGGCGATCAAGAAATTCCATTGTCATACTCGCACGATCACGCGTCGCGGCTGAGCGCGGCCATCGGAATTGATGTCGATAAACCGCAGAACGAGTTCTCCGTCTGCGGTCACGTCATCGCCATCGAGCTTGCGGCGGTTTTCGGTCTCCCGCAGCAGCCGGGCTTTGAAGGCCAGTAGATCTTCGTGGCACTCAAGCGAAAAACTGCTGGGGAGGGCACCCTCGGCGACGCGCCCGAGGAACTCGAACCTAGTCGGCGACAATGCCAGGAACACAGGAGGAATTTCGCCACCGCGTACCAGCTTGACCGAGACTCCGAAGTTTCGGCCGGCTTTGTCCGAGACAACGCTGACCTCTTCACCGCTCGCTCGAGGCACGGAGATGATTTCATCGAGCAGCGGACTGCGCTTCGACTGCGAAAAGCTGCCAGACGTCGCAAGCACAAGCTCATCCTGGTTCTGAACCAACATCCCCGTGAAGATACGATTCAGCCCGCGGACAATCATACTGACCGCCTGCCGGGGAGCGGTTTGTCCGCTGGAAATTTTTTGCGCCGTTTCGAGGTACAGGCCCGCGTAACGAAACACGCTGAGGTCCCAGAGATCGTACTCGTCGAGCTTGGGCTCCGGCATCATAAAAAACAGGCGCTGCCGTTGTGCGCGAAGCGCTCCAAGGAAAGCGGTGCGTTCATTAGGATCAGCGCCCTCGAGGTATGTGCGTTGAGCACTGGTGAAGGCGGCCGTCGCCCCGTACACAGGATCCGAGACGACAAGTTCATCGTAGTCGGCTTTGAAGGCCGGATCATCAGCGCCATAGACGAGCAGATTATCAACCCGGTTGCTCGTTTCCGCACCGATCCCGAACGCATTGAGCTTACGGAAAAGCTCCGTCTTCTCGGCCCTGCTTGGCTTCAGATTTTCGCCAAAAATGTTGCGGTAGATGCTCGCAAGATCGAGGTGTCCGGCGTCCTGAAGCGCAGGCACGTCGGCGCATGTCATCAAGCCGTCCCGGGCCTCGGGATGGCCGAGGAGACTGTTGGCGATCAGGGCCAGGAGTTGACGCACCGGAAAATGGCTCCCGTTACGCTCGCTGAGTTCAATGATCGCCGCTAGTCGCCTTTTGAATGGATCCTCTTCGCCGACGCCTATGAGCCGACGGCGATTTTCGAAGATGGGACAGATTGCGCCGTCGCTGCGCACGGAGCAGCTGTCGCACCCCTGCCAACCTTCATGCTCGGTCATCGCCTCGATGATCGCCGTCACCATCTGGGCCGCCGGAGATCGACTGAGGTCTCTCAGTTCGAGACGAATTCCCGCGTCGTTCGTCACCCCGGTTACCAAGAGGTCTTCGACAACCTGGCTGGCCCGTTCGATCTCAGGCGTCTTCGGCGCCGATTTGAATTTCTCGAGGAGCTGCCCGTGATTGGCGGCAAGGAGGTAGGATGTTGAGGCGGCTGGGTTCGCGATATCGGCCGAGAATTCTGCGATAAGCGACGCACTTTCGTCATCGCGCAGTTCGCTCAAATCTTTGACGACGACAAGTAAGCGGCCGTCGCCAAGGTCCAAACGCTGAACCTTGTCGCCCAGGTTCCAGAGGTTCGCGTCGCCGCCGAGTTCGATCCAGACTTCTCGGCAATGATATGTTTTTCCATCACCTGCTGTACCGGTGATGATGTATGACCCTGGGGAGGGGCCGCGAAAATTTTCAACGAGTTCGTCGCGAAGCGGCGCGGGGAGCGTGATCGGCCGGATCTTATGACGTCGGAGCGCGCGCTGGATCGTCTCGTCATACATATTGTCATTGGTGGGTATCGGCCCGTAGTTCCTTAAAAACCGTATCCACGCATGAGTAGAAGGTGTTTCCGACAAAAGCTCCGCCCCCGAGTTTCCGGCTAAGTTGTAGACGAAGAACTGATTCGATCAACTTATTTAGCAATGGTGTTTAACCCGTCTGAGGTGGCTGTTCTTAATTGGAGAAAGTGAAAGCTGGGGTTCCGGCGGCCTAGGTCCTGTTGACAAAGTATGGCAGCCATATCTTTGCGGCTGCCAGGGCGAGGAATGCCGAGAAGGATTTTCGTGTCTTGTCGTATCGGGTCG
>NZ_JAGGJW010000018.1 GCF_017873175.1 Neorhizobium petrolearium | reverse complement strand
GCCGGTCAGATCGGGGCTGATTGTCGTGCCGCGTCGAAGCACAAAGTGACACTTCAACTTTGCGCCGGAACGGACATCTCAACCTCGCCGCCACAAAAGCCCAGTTCGTCGCTGCACAAGTGGCACAAGTGAGACTTCGTACAAGTCTCGGTGCAATCAGGCCCCCCGCAACCAAATTCCCCATCACAGCACGCCACGATAGCCGGACCTGCGATCCTGCAATCAGCACGATTCCAATGAGCGTAGGTTCAAATCCTTTCCAGGCTCCAGGGATGGCTCCTCCACCGCTTGCCGGTTTTGCCCCCGTGCTATGGGGACGCATTGCCTTGGGCATGTGCCGGGTTAAAGACCTGTGTTGTGGTTCTGACACTTTGGCTGTCGTCTGGGCGACTCGGGCGCTTTCAGTTCCCAGGTCCCGTCGCCGGATTGCCTTTCCCCCATGAAACTCAAAAATTTCTCAACTTTCTATCAAGCGAGGGTGGGGCGTTTGAGTTGTTTCTCATTCATGGGGTTCGCCGGAACTTTGGACGTGATCGGCGGAGCGTTCTCATCATGTTTGGGCTGTTCACCCGCCCTACCGCCCACAGACTGGGACTGTAGCAGACGTGGCATGTCGGCCGTCCTATTGCTGGATACTCTCGGCCTATATGGGCATTCATCTTCTATAGCCAGAGATGCGTTCTAGCTTGCGATTGGGATTTCCTCCGTGATCACGTCGAAACGCTTCAAGAGTGCTGGACCAAAAGTCGTCGAGAGGGCTACGTCGGTTGCGTCTCGGCCGGTCGCCATCAGAATGCGGCCAATGCGGGGTGTGTTGTGGCGGGCATCGACCGTATGCCAGCGGCCACCGAGATAGACCTCGAACCAGGCGCTGAAATCCATCGGGTTCGGATCCTTCGGTACGCCGATGTCGCCGAGATATCCGGTGCAATAGCGGGCGGGAATGTTCATGCAGCGGCAGAGCGTGATGGCGAGATGCGCGAAATCGCGGCAGACGCCGGTGCGGTCGGTAAATCCGCCGAAAGCTGTCCTGAGCGGATCAGCCTTCTGGTAGTTGAACGTGATGCGGTTGTGTGTGAAATCGAGGATCGCCTGTACCCGCGGCCAGCCGAGAGGGGTGGAGGAGAAGGTCTTCCAGGCGAAATCCGCCAGGCGGTCCGTATCGCAATATCGGCTGCCGAGCAGAAAAACGAGCACCTTGTCCGGCAGATCCTTGATATCATGCTGCCGGGCATTTTCCGGCACCGGGTCGGGCAGACCGCCGTCGTAGATCTCGAAGTCCGTGGAGATCGTTGTCAGTCCCGGCGGCGCGGCGATGCGGCCGCAGGCGTTGCCGAAGACATCGAGATAACCCCAGGCCTCGATCGGACGATCGAAACTCAACACCTGTTCGGTGAGGAGATCAGCGCGGCGGGAAGGGTGGATGTTGAGGACCAGCAGCATTGCCGTCTCATGCTGGCATTCGTAGCCGATGCGAAAACCTGCGCGTATCTTCATCGTTGTATCCTTGCCGGAGAAATTCTTGCCGGAGTGGCAGTTCAGCGCCAACGCCCAGGCAAGACGGGGGGCCGGTCACCCATTGAGTTCCGCGCTACGATCACTTGTGACATTAATCTGCACGGACATGCTGTCGAAATCGGACGCGGCGCCGTCATAACTTCCCGAGAGGGGAACTGCCTGCTTCGGGTCTCGCGCCACACCTACCCGGATGAGGTCGCGGTTGCCGACGATCCCGTTGGTGGGGTCGAACTCCACCCATCCGGCGCCGGGTAGATAGATCTGGCACCAGGCGTGGGTCGATCCGCCGCCGAGCGTCGTCGATCCGTCGCGATCAGGGACGTAGATATAGCCTGTGACGAAACGCGCCGCGAGGCCGAGCGACCGGGCCGCCTCCATCATCAGTAGCGCAAAATCGCGGCAGGTACCGCGGCGAAGCTGCAGGGTCTCCCGTGGCATCTGCGTTCCGTGCTCCAGGCGCCGCGCATAGATGAAACTTTCGTGGATGGCGTAGCAGAGGGTCATCAGCAGCCGGCCGGTTTCGGTCGGCGGGCCGATCCGGACGAATTGCCGTGTCCATTTGCCGACTTCATCCCCCGGGTCCGGATAATGACGCTCGATGGTCCTTTCGAGGTCGAAGGCCTCCTCGGGATCATATGTGAAAGGATAGATCAGGGCCTGTTCATCTATCTGGAAATCGATCGCCACCTGCGGCGTGTGATCGAGGCGGATGTTCGTCTCGAACCGCAGTTCACATGCTACCCCAGGTATACCCACCAGCGCGACGCAATTGCCGAACACGTCGTGAATCCAGCGGATATAATCGGGCTTCGGCCGGACATCCAGATGGGAACTGAGGAGTGTCTGATCGAAACTGTCCCGCGGACGGAACATCAGCCTGTGTTCGCCGAACTCCACCGGCCTCCTGTACTGATAGGAGGTGATATGCCGGACGGAAAATATCGTCATCCAATCACCGATGAAAGTTACGGGGGCGGGCGCCCATCGCGAAATCTGAATGTCATTTTCGCTTGGGAGCGATGCGAAAGCCAATATCATAGCAGGCGCTTCGGTGCCATTCAGCATCGGCAGCGGGAGCGAAAGTGCGATATCGAAACGCAGCGACCTAGGCTTCATCAATCGGATGATTCTACCGGATACAGGCGAATACCGTCATCGCTATCTGCCGGCGTTTCTGAGCAGGTCAATCTCTTTGGCGATCGGTCCCAGCAGCTTCCTCAGGCGATTTTCTTCCACTTTATCGAGGCGAAATCGCTGCGCAAACTCGCTGACGTACCAGATCTTTTCCTTTCCAGGGCGGCCGATTTTGTCCGGAGGCATGGGATACTGCATAGCGAGATCCTTTGTGTGCGAAACGTCTTCACCTGAAGTGTTCGAGACCCAGGATGATGGTGCTGCTGCGAGTTGCAGTGTAAGCCGCCGTTGCGACCTTCAGGATTCTGGGCCGGAGGGCGTCGAAGGACGCAAGATATTCGCGCGCGCTCGCAGTCCGCTGAGACAATTCGCCAGCAAGCACTTCGGCGGGCACGAAAAACCTAATCTCGAACATGCCGTCATATCCGAGAAAGCGAACCCGTCGATGCGCTTCATCATAACTGCGAGCCGAATTCGGAAAAGACAGACCCACTAACGCCCCCCTTCATCCTGCCATCGATCGATGGCTTCGTTTTTCGATCGTCCTGCAACTTGGAGATCAGATGTGAGACCTTTGCCTCGGCGCTCCAAGGCCCGCAGCAAAGCCTCCTTTGTCCTGTTCCCTTTCCGGAACTCCGAATTTACGAAAATTGACGCAGCGCGTTTGGTGTCTGAACTGGCTTCGGCCTCAACACCTCTGAAGCCTGCAGTTCTCAATACATCCCTGAGCATCGCTACATTGACGGGGTTGATGTATTCCTGTGACGAATTGGAAGACATATCGTCCTCCTTTGTTGGGGCGGGGGTTCGCACCCTCAACGGCAGCGCCCGTGAAACGAGCTGCTATCAATGATGTATGTCGTGCGCCGATCTCTCAATTACAAGTCGAGCCTGAAAATTGCCCGCACGAAGTGGCGCGCTGAGCGTGTCGGAGTCGTCCAGTGATATTTAAATTAAACTTGCGCTCAATGCGTTGATGAAAATAATATTCCTTGTAAATTTCAGGAACAGACACATATCCATAAATGAATGACGGACTTAATTCGTGTAATTATGCCGTACCACATTCATAATTATAATTCTTATCCTTGAGGATAAGCGGCGAATCTCACCTAATCAAAGCGCAACAACCTGTTTAGATTACGTGAACCCTTGGGGCGGACCAATGCCTCGAAGGAAGGCTACTCCGATCTCAGATCGTTCCGATCTTAGCGGTGGATCCAGGAGGCCTCCCCATGACATTCGAGCACGCTGGCGTGCGGATCGCTTGCAAACCGTGGGGCAGCCACGATCTCACACCTTGGAACCGCAACGGCAAGCACGAAGCTGCAATCGGTGAACTCAGGTTCGATCGCGCCGAGACACGGGCGCCTGATCCCGCTCTGCTTCTAAAACTGCTCTTCACAAAGCAGATGCTGTCGATCCAGGTTCACCCGGATGATGCCTTTGCCCAATCGACAGGCATGGCCAACGGTAAGACCGAGGCATGGTATGTGCTGTCGGCGGAACCCGGCGCCCAGGTTGCTGTGGGGTTGAAGCGCACGTTAAACCAGGCGCGGTTGCGGGCTGTGATCGCCGATGGTTCGATTGCTGATCTCGTCAAATGGCAGGACGCTGCGGCTGGCGATGTGTTTTTCATCCCGGCCGGGACCATCCACGCGATCGGCGCTGGTCTCGTCATCGCCGAAATCCAGCAGAGAAGCGACACGACATTTCGCCTTTTCGACCACGGGCGCTTGCGCGAATTGCATGTAGATGAAGCCGTCGCAGCGGCCGATTTGGAGCCGGCGAAAGCAGAGGCTGCCCCCATACGTCTTACACCTGCCAGAACGCAGCTTGTATCGTGTCCCTTCTTCACTCTTGAGCGGATCGACCTTCCTGCGAATGCAAGGTGGGAGCTGCTGGCCGAGCGTGAGACCTGGGCTCTGGTCATCGCCGGCGATGCAAATGTCGGATCGATGCATGGCGGTGTCGGCGATGCGTTTTTTGCCGACGCAGATCGCATTGAAATAAAAGTTGGGAAAAATGGTCTGACGGCTTTGCTGGCCTATGCCGATAGTGCGCCTGAGCCAGGCCTGTTGCGCGATCTCGATGTGCAGAAGGCAGATCTTCCAGCCCGTCAGGACCATGTCCCGGCACTCATTCACCCTGAAAAACCGACCGGCTTGCCGTTCCGCTCGATGGAGGGGCAATCATGACCAAGTTCAAGAATATCGCGTTTATCGGCAACTCGCTCCCCCGACGCTGCGGCATCGCGACGTTTACCACCGATCTGCACCAGGCGGTTTCAAATTCACCTGCAATAATCGGGACGGCGATCGTGGCAATGACCGACCATGGCCACGCGTATGATTATCCCCCAAGCGTCTGGCTTCAGATCCCCGACGAAAGGCTCGATGATTATATCCGCGCGGCGGAAGCCCTGAATGCCGGCCGCTTCGACGTCGTCTGCCTGCAGCACGAATTTGGAATTTTCGGTGGCGAAGCCGGAAGCCATATCCTCACACTTCTCTCGCGGCTCGATATGCCGGTCGTGACGACGCTTCACACGGTTCTTGCCGAGCCCAGCCCGGCTCAGCGCAATGTCCTGGCGAGGATTGTCGAGAAATCGGCGAAGATCGTCGTCATGGCTGAGAAAGGCCGCACGCTCTTGCGTGAAGTATACGGGGTCCCGCTGGAGAAGATCGAAGTCATCCCCCATGGGATTCCGGACATCGCCTTCAGTGAGCCTGCTGTCGCAAAGGCTAAGCTCGGGTTCGAGGGCCGGTCCGTTATCCTGACCTTCGGCCTGCTCTCACCCAACAAAGGCGTCGAGGTCATGATCGATGCGATGCCCCGGATCCTGGAAAGCCGGCCCGACGCCGTCTATGTCGTGCTTGGTGCTACCCATCCCAATCTTGTCCTTCGTGAGGGCGAAGCATATCGCGATAGTCTGCTGGCGCGCGTACGGGATCTCGGGATCGAAAGCCATGTGGTGTTCCTCGATCAATTCGTCGACCAGGCAACGCTTTTGGACTTCATTTCCATGTGCGACGTCTACACCACGCCATATTTGAATGAAGCGCAGATGACGTCAGGCACGCTGGCCTACAGTTTTGGCCTCGGAAAAGCGGTCGTTTCGACCCCTTACTGGCACGCTCGCGAACTTTTGGCCGGCGGACGCGGCATTCTCGTACCCTTCGGTGATGCGAAAGCCATCGGTAACGAGATCGCCGGACTACTGACCGACGATGCAAGGCGGGACGCCATGCGTACGCGCGCTTACGCCAGCAGCCGGTCGATGACGTGGCAAAGGACGGCGGAGCGTTATCTCGCTGTATTCGACGAAGCGGCGCAACGCAGGTCTCTCCCCAATGCACAATTGCCGGGAAATCGCAACGCATCCACGCGTAAACCTGCCGGCCCGCCGGAGCCGCAGTTCACCTATTTTCTCTCCATGTGCGATGATACCGGATTGTTCCAGCATGCCGTCCACTCGGTGCCGGATCGCTCACATGGTTATTGCGTCGATGACAATGCGCGGGCCCTGCTTCTGGCGAGTGCTCTCACTGGAGCAGGCGAGACATCCCTGCCGGAGCCATTGACGACGCGCTTCGCCTCCTTCGTGCAGCACGCCTGGAATCCTGGCGAGAAGCACTTCCGGAACTTCATGGGCTTCGACCGGCGTTGGCTCGAAGACAAGGGCTCCGAGGATAGCCATGGCCGGACGCTTTGGGCTCTCGGAGAATGCGCCCGAGGCGATAGCAATCCGTCCCGGCGGACCTGGGCTGCCTCCTTGTTCGACGATGCCCTGCCGACCGTCGAAGGGTTTCTCTCGCCGCGCGCCTGGGCCTTCACGCTGCTCGGACTGGACGGATATTGCGAGGCTTCTGAGGAGGACGTCTTTGCCCAACGCATGCGGCGGCTTTTCGCGGATCGTTTGATGGATCTCCTTACTCGTGTGGAGACGGAGGATTGGATCTGGTTCGAGGAAGGTCTTTCTTATGACAATGCACGTCTGCCTCAGGCGCTCATCCTCACCGGGCTTGCCACTGAAACTCCTGCCTATACCGCTGCGGGGCTGAAAACTCTGCGTTGGCTCATGGCCTTACAAACCGCCCCCAGCGGCCATTTCAGAGCCATCGGCACGGACGGTTTCAGCGATAGACGAATGCCGCCGCAAGGATTCGACCAACAGCCCCTGGAAGCGGCAGCAACCATCTCCGCCTGTCTTGCTGCTTGGCGTGCCGACCATGGTTCCGAATGGAAGGCCGACGCGGCAAGCGCATTTGCCTGGTTCCTAGGCAGCAACGATCTGTCATTGCCGCTCGTCGATCTCGATACGGGAAGCTGCCGGGACGGGCTGCACCGCGCCCGCGTCAATGAGAACAGAGGCGGTGAATCCGTTGTGTCGTACCTTTTGGGCCTCATCGAGCTTCGCCAGTTTGCACGCCTAAGCAACCAGCCGGCAGCACTCGCTCCGCTTCGCGCCGTGAGTGCCTGAAGCTTCTATAAATCCAGTGAGATAATCGAGGTTGATTTGTCAAAAGCTACTTTTCTGAACCGTCAAGCCCTTTTTCTACGACCTGACTCCACGCGCGTCGTGGTACGGCCTTTCAAGCCTGCAGTTGAGCCGCGGGATTTCAATCCGACGGACAAGAGCCGGGCAAATCATATCGTCGACCGGGTTCTGGCGCTCGATTCGGAGACGGCGGAAAGCCTGCTTGCGGATGTGCTGGAAAATTTCGACGGGCGCCACCGAAACCTGCTCGCTACGTTTGAAAATCGGGCGGGCGAGATGGAGGAGGCATTCGCGGCTCATGTTGCGTTTTCGAAAGTGCAACGTCAGCTCATAGGCGCCTATTTCCTTCACGAATATTCCTTCGAAGCGTCGGCGCTCTTCAACCCCAGTATCGTCAGGCATCCGGATCAATCCGGCGTGCCCCAGGGAAGCCAGCGTTTCATTCTCAGCCTGCGCGCGGTCGGGGAGGGGCATGTATCTTCCCTGACATTCCGAACCGGGTTGATTGCGGCGGATGGAAGCGTGGAGATCGAGCCGACCGCGCGGTTGGCGTCCACTCCAACGTTGCACACCCGGATATCGGAGTACCTTGGCGAGCCTATCGACGTAAGCTTCAGCTCGCAGCAGCACATCAGCGAGCGGGTGATTTTTCCCATCACACCGGCGCAATCGAACGGTATCGAGGATGCCCGCTTCGTGGAATTCCATGACGATGGACAGAGCACATTCTATGCAACCTACACGGCCTATAGCGGCAAGGCGATCCGCTCCGAATTGCTGGAGACCAGCGATTTCATATCTTTTCGCATGACCCCGCTGAAAGGGACCGCAGCGAGAAACAAGGGAATGGCGCTGTTTCCGCGCAAAATCGATGACCGCTATGCCATGATCGGGCGGCAGGACAACGAGAACCTTTATCTCATTTACTCCGATGATCTCTACACATGGGACGAAGGACAATTGATTCTGAGGCCCAAATTTCCATGGGAGTTCGTTCAGATGGGAAATTGTGGATCGCCGATCGAGCTTGACGAGGGATGGCTGTTGCTGACCCACGGGGTCGGTCCCGTCCGCCGATATGCGATCGGCGCGGCCCTTCTCGATAAAAAGGATCCGTCCAAGGTTCTCGCTCGCTCGAAGGAGCCGCTGGTCCGGCCGGAGCCCTCCGAACGGGAAGGATACGTGCCGAACGTCGTCTATACCTGCGGCGCGATGCGCCACAACGACCAGATCGTTCTGCCCTATGCGGTCTGCGACACGTTTTCGAATTTCTCGACGATCAAGATTTCAGATCTTCTGCGAACGCTCGATGGCTGAAATGTTTCGGCCATGCCAACCGGGAGCTTCAGGATTGATCGAAGGGGCAGGTGTTGCAGCATACTCGGCACCTGGAGGCTCCTTCAGATAAGGCGACCATCTTCAGTCGCTTGCCGAGGACGGCGACGCGTGCCGCCCGTTGCCGATTTCTTACGTTCTTCGACCGCGCCCTCCCGCATTTCGTCGAATAGTTTGTCTTCAGGCTTCCCCGGTAATGGCTGTGGATCTGCCTTCTTTTCGAAACGAATCATTCGCTTTTCTCCTGCTCTGGCAGATGGGGGGAAGCGCTCCGCATATCCCGGAGCGCCAAAGCGGTCTTTGGAAATGGTCTCTCAGGCGGAAAGCGCGGTGGAGCAACCGTCAACACTGCGCCTGTCGGGGGACGTCTGTCCCGGCATTGTCGCCCAGCCGCCGGCTTCGATGAACTGACGCTTCTTGTAACTGTCGGGAATGGCCTTGAACTCGATGAGCTTGGCGGCTGCATCCGGTGCCGCATTGAAACGCTCGACGCATATGGCGGAGGCAAGCTCGCCCCGGGCAAGCTCGCCCGCAGCCGTAGCCGCTGTGCGCGACGTGCCGCCCGTCACCCAGCCACCCCAATTGAAGCCTATGATCATCGTCGCCGCCGCCGTCACGACGCAAGCCCATATGAGGATCGACTTGGATGGCTGGTAGCTGTCGAAACGCTGGAAGATCGATGCCTTGCCGCTGCTTTGCATGGCCATTGGGAATTCTCCTGTTGGTTGTCGTTGAGTTCCGCCGCCTGGCCGTTTCGGCCGAACGGTTCAGGCACTATCCTCAGTATCCCATGCCGCCGTTGCCGACCGCAGGGTTGGATTCCTTGGTTGGAATGTCGGCAATCATCGCCTCGGCGGTGATCAGAAGCGCTGCGATTGAGCCGGCATCCTGCAAGGCGGTTCGAACCACCTTGGCGGGATCGACGATGCCGGCCTTGATCATATCGACATAGGTTTCTGTTTGTGCGTCGAAGCCTTGGTTGTGATTCGTGCCGTCGATCAGCTTTCCCACCACGATAGAACCCTCGACGCCGGCATTGTCGGCGATCTGCCGGATCGGGGCTTCGAGCGCTCTGAGCACGATCGAAATCCCCGCCGTCACATCGGCGTTCTCCCCGGTCAATCCGGTCAGGACCACCTTCGCTCGCAGCAGGGCCACGCCGCCGCCCGGAACGATACCTTCCTCGACCGCCGCACGGGTGGCGTTGAGCGCATCGTCGACGCGGTCCTTCTTTTCCTTGACTTCAAGTTCGGTCGCGCCGCCAACGCGGATCACCGCAACGCCGCCGGCGAGCTTCGCCAACCGCTCCTGCAGCTTTTCCCTGTCGTAGTCGGAGGTCGTCTCCTCGATCTGCGCCTTGATCTGGCTGATGCGCGCGGCGATCTCGGGTTTTTCACCCGAGCCATCGATGATCGTGGTGGTTTCCTTGTCTATCAGCACACGCTTGGCGCGGCCGAGCATATCGAGCGTGACGTTCTCCAGCTTGATGCCGAGATCCTCGGAGATCATCTGGCCAGCTGTCAGAACGGCAATGTCTTCCAGCATGGCCTTGCGGCGGTCGCCGAAGCCCGGAGCCTTGACTGCCGCGACCTTGAGGCCGCCCCGCAGCTTGTTGACGACCAATGTGGCCAGTGCCTCACCTTCGACGTCCTCGGAAATGATCAGCAGCGGCTTGCCGTTCTGCACCACGGCTTCGAGGATCGGCAGCATGGCCTGCAGGTTGCCGAGCTTCTTCTCATGAAGGAGGATGTAAGGATCCTCCAGCTCGACGCGCATCTTCTCGGCATTGGTGACGAAATAGGGCGAGAGATAGCCGCGGTCGAACTGCATGCCCTCGACCACGTCGAGTTCGGAATCGGCCGTCTTGGCTTCTTCGACCGTGATGACACCTTCGTTGCCGACCTTGTCCATCGCCTTCGCGATCATTTCGCCGACGCTCGCGTCGCCATTGGCGGCAATCGTGCCGACCTGGGCGATCTCGCTCGACGAACTGACCTTGGTGGCGCGCGCCTTGATTTCCGTGAGCACGGCGGCAACGCCAAGGTCAATGCCTCGCTTGAGATCCATGGGGTTCATGCCGGCTGCGACCAGCTTGGCGCCTTCACGGAAGATGGAGGCCGCGAGCACGGTTGCGGTCGTGGTGCCGTCGCCGGCGAGATCATTGGTTTTGGACGCCACTTCACGCACCATCTGTGCGCCCATGTTCTCGAACTTGTCGGCGAGTTCGATTTCCTTGGCGACCGAGACGCCGTCCTTGGTAATACGCGGCGCGCCATAGGACTTGTCGATGACGACGTTGCGGCCCTTGGGGCCAAGCGTCACCTTGACGGCATTGTTGAGCAATTCGACGCCGCGAAGCAGGCGGTCGCGGGCGTCGGTGGAGAATATGATTTCCTTGGCAGACATGATGTCGGGTCCAGTTCGGTCTTGAGATTGCGGGATCGGGATTCGACCTGTCAGGCCGCCTTCTCGGCGGCCGCTCCGGTCTTCTCGACGATGCCCAGGATGTCGGACTCCTTCATGATCAGAAGGTCTTCGCCGTCGATCTTGACCTCGGTCCCGGACCATTTGCCGAACAGGATGAAATCGCCGGCCTTGACGTCGAGCGGGATCAGCTTGCCGCTTTCGTCACGCAGGCCGGGGCCGATGGCGATCACTTCGCCTTCCTGTGGCTTTTCCTTGGCGGTATCGGGTATAATGATCCCGCCCTTGGATTTGAGTTCGCCTTCCGCGCGCCTGATGACGACGCGGTCGTGGAGGGGACGGAACTTCATGAGGGATCTTTCTGCCGCCGGCGCATAGGGCGGCTGCATTCATTTACATAACACCTCTGGCGCTCGATTGATAGGATTGCTAACAAAATATTATTCGTGGGGAGGGTATTCGACAGCCTTCCATAATGATTTTGGATAATTTTATGAATTATTTGTATTTTGGATATCGGTTTCGTGCGGAATTATTGGAGTGAATTTTAGGGAATTTGTATTTAATATTACAATATACATCTGATGTATATTCATCTGCAATTCTGGTAATTAGTACGCGGGCGTGTCTAAGGCTCGAGCAGGGGGCTTTGTCTATGACACTATCCCCGCACGATGGCCGTGACGATTATAAGCGGGGCCTTCCGGAAGTTCACGGTTGCCATTCGATTCCATTATGCGGCCGTATCAGCCGACGATGCTTACGCCGCCAGTTTGGGTATCTCGCGCTCGACCAATCGCAGGAATCGGGTGTTGCGAGCCCCCGCAACCAAATTCCCCATCACAGCACGCCACGATAGCCGGACCTGCGATCCGGTGCGCCAACGTAGGGCGGGCCGCCGGGTAACAGCGGTCCGCAGTCATGGATCAACGGCTGGTCTCTTTCGCCGCCTTTTCGATAACATCTGCCACCTTTTCCGGCTGCGAGGCGAAGAGCGCGTGACTACCCTTGATTTCGGTCACGTCGCTGCCGGCGCGCTGCGCCATATCCCGCTCAAGGTCGGGATTGATAGAGCGGTCCTCGGTGGCAACGATCGACCAGCTCTTCTTCGTCTTCCAGGCGGGCTCGCCGACCTTGGCCGAGAACGCTTCCTTGGAGGCGAAGACCTGCGATTTCGCCAGGAATGCAGCCTCGTCCTTCGGCAAGTCGGCGGCGAAGTCGTTCGCGAAGGCGGCGGGGTCGATGTAGAGATATTTTCCGTCCTTGGTCTCGCGGATGTTCATGCCGCCGGCCGGCCGGGAACTTGCGAGGCCGATGAGGCTCTCGCCTTTTTCCGGCTGGAAAGCCGCGACGTAGAAGAGGCCGGCGACATTGGGATTGTGGCCCGCTTCGCTGATCACCATGCCGCCATAGCTGTGACCGACAAGCAGTGTCGGACCGTCCTGCAGGTCCAGTATCCGGTTGGTCATGGCGATATCATCGGCGAGCGAGGTGATCGGTTCCTGCACGATCGTCACGTTGAAGCCCCGCTTTTCGAGGATTTCGGTCGTCTTACGCCAGCCGGAGCCGTCGGCCAGCGCCCCATGCACGATGACGATGTTCTTCACGTCGGCGGCCTGGGCGGTGAAAGCGATCACGCTGGTGGCGAATGCGATTGCGAGGGTTGCGATATAACGGCGATTCATGGGTTCAACTCCTGTGGTTTGAGGTTGCTGTGAAGGGAAGAGGCGTTCAGCCGAAGGTGAAGGCGTAGGCTTCGACGCCGGGATCGAGGAAACGGATCTCGAAGTTCCGTGCCTCCACGTCGCCGGACTGGCGAACGAGCTGGTAGAGCCTGGTCGATGTCACCATGCCATTGCCGTTGGCATCGGTATCGGCGCCGTGGTCGGCTCCGGGGGCTTTGCCGTTGATCGTCACCTGGAAGCGAACGGGTTTGCCGGAGAGACCTGGCCCGAGAACCAGATGCAGGTCGCGGGCGCTGAAGCGGTAGGCTATGCTGCCGTCTGGCTGGCTAAGGGTCGCCTGCTCGGCGCCGACGATCCAGGTTCCGGAAAGGCCCCATTGGTTGAGGCCCGGTTCGGCAATCGAATAGCTGGCTGCGGCATCGGCGTGCAGGGTTTCCGGTGAAACGAAGCTGGTGGCGCGCTTGTAGCCGAGATAGGTTTCGGCCGAGCGGATGTGCTTCAGGTCCGGGCTTGCCTGAGCGCCCTTCGCATCTGGCGTCACCGGTACGCTCGCCGCCATATCACTGCCGGCCTCGCGCAGCAGGTCCTGGATTGCCTGCTCGGTCTGGCGATAATTGCCTTCGCCGAAGCGGTGGTAGCGGATCTGCCCTTTGGCGTCGATCAGGTAGTGGGCCGGCCAGTAACTGTTCTCGAAGGCGCGCCAGATTTTGTAGTCGTTGTCGATCGCCACCGGATAGCTGATCTTGAAGTCGCCGACCGCCTTCTTGACGTTGTCGATCTTTTTCTCGAAAGCGAATTCCGGGGCGTGCACGCTGATCACGACAAGGCCTTGATCCTTGTACTTTTCAGCCCAGGCACCGACGTAAGGCACGGTGCGGATGCAGTTGATGCAGGAATAGGTCCAGAAATCGACGAGTACGACCTTGCCCCGAAGTTGTTCGAGGTCAAGCCGCGGCGAGTTCAACCATTCGACCGCGCCGTCCAGCGAGGGCGCGTGGCCTTCGACGGGCAAGTCGCTGCGGAAAGGCCGCGACACGTCGGTGGCTGCGATCATCGTGCCATTGCTGGCGACTTCGGACGGCGCGCCGGTAGTTTGCTTTGCATGCAGCCGGTTGAGCACGGCCTGTTCGAAGGATGCGGTGCTGGCGTAGGAAAGCCGTGCCAGAAGGGCGGTATCCAGGCCGAGTGCGATGACCGAGACGCCGGCAAGCACAGCAGCCCCCAGGACCCGACGGATCCGCTCGCTGGCGCCGAGCGAGCGCTTCATGCCTGCGAAAACTCTGCCTCCGGCAAGCAATGCGATGGCAAGCGAGGTGGCAGCGCCGGCGGCATAGGCGGTGAGCAGGAGGGTGGTTTGGAGGTTGGTGCCCTGTAGTGCTGCGCCCGTCAGCACGAGACCGAGGATCGGCCCTGCACAGGGTGCCCAGAGCAGACCGGTCGCAACGCCGAGCATCAGCGAGCTTGCCGCGGTTGGCGCGGAACCGGACTTGCCGGAAGCATTCAGCAGTCGGTTGCCCAAATCGACGACCGGCTGGGTGAGAGTAGCCGCAACGCGCGGCGAAAGCAGGCTCACGCCGAAGACCGCAAGGAGCAGCAGTGCCGCGAGGCGGCCGTATTCATTGGCATGGATCGCCCAGCTTCCGCCGACCGCCGCAAGCGTCGCCACGAGTGCGAACGTGGCGGCCATGCCGGCCAGCATGGGCAAGGTGCTGCGCAGGAAGGGTTGTCCGGCGCGGGCGAACACAAAGGGAAGGATCGGGAGGATGCAAGGGCTGAGGATGGTCAGCGCCCCTCCGAGATAGGCAATGATAAGAAGCGTCATCATCGTTTCCTTTGAAACCGGGGTTCGGGCTCTGGACGGCGATGCGGCGCGGCCAGCAACGGGGCCAATCTGGTCGATGTGACGTATCCCGGATGTGTCCGGGGCGAAGGCGAAGTGTATCGACGTGTAGGAATTGCCCTTAGGTGCTACAGAGTGAGACAATTTGCTCAAGGAGGTGGGCGGCGCGGCCTGCGCGATGGTGATCGAATTGTATCAGCACGTATCCTGACGACCACGTGCTACATCCGCATGCAATAGCGGGTCGCATGGGACACACCGGGGATACATGCCGCCGGCTTTTTCTCGATCGTGTTCAACTGAGATCGGAGAGAAAACCATGTCGAACGAAATCAATCATCAGCGCCGCCGCTTCTTCGGCGTGGCCGCCATGACCATTGCTGCCGTTGAATTCGGCGTCGCCTCTTTGGCGAAAGCGCAGTCCGCTGCGGCATCGGCATCGAAGCAGCCCGCTGCAAAGACTGGTACGCATACGTCTTTCGAAGCGCTGAAGCAGATCGAAGCCGGCGTGCTGAATGTCGGTTATGCCGAGGCCGGTCCGGCCGACGGCCCTGCCGTCCTGCTGGTGCATGGCTGGCCTTATGATATCTACAGTTTCGTCGATGTCGCGCCGGTCCTCGCTTCGGCCGGTTATCGCGTCATCATCCCCTACCTTCGCGGTTACGGTACGACGCGCTTCCTGTCCAAGGATGCACCGCGCAACGGTCAGCAATCGGCACTCGCCGCCGACATGATCGCGCTGATGGACGCACTCGGCATCGAGAAGGCGATCGTTGCCGGCTACGACTGGGGTGCACGCACTGTCAACATCATGGCGGCGCTCTGGCCGGAGCGGTGCAAGGCAATGGTGTCGGTGAGCGGCTATTTGATTGGAAGCCAGGAAGGGAACAAGAAGCCGCTGCCGCCGGCGGCGGAGCTTTCCTGGTGGTACCAGTTCTATTTCGCAACCGAGCGAGGCCGTCTCGGCTACGGGGCGAATACGCGTGAATTTGCCAAGTTGATCTGGCGGACGGCATCGCCGACCTGGGAATTCGATGACGCGACCTTCGAGCGGTCGGCTGTCGCCTTCGACAATCCGGATCATGTCGCGATCTCCATTCATAATTATCGCTGGCGGCTGGGTCTTGCCGAGGGCGAGGCGCAATACGATGCCTACGAGGAAAAGCTCGCCAAGGGTCCGGTCATCGCCATTCCCACGATCACGATGGAGGGTGATGCAAACGCCGCGCCCCATCCCGATCCGGCGGTCTATGCCAAGAAGTTTTCCGGCAAATACGAACACCGCACCATCAACGGCGGCATAGGCCACAACCTGCCGCAGGAGGCGCCGCAGGCCTTCGCCCAGGCGGTTCTCGACGTTGCGAAATTCTAGAGACCGTTGGTTGCCGCGAGGACATTTCTCCGCTTCGCGGCGGCCTTTTTCAGGGTTAGAAAAGAACAGAGCGTACAGCCATAGCGGGCGAGGGATTTGAAGAGCCATCCATGGAGCATGTTGACCATATTCTGATCGTCGATGACGACCGCGAAATCCGCGAATTGCTGTCGTCCTATTTGAAGAAGAACGGCTTGCGGGCATCAATGGCCGCCGATGGTCGTCAGATGCGCAATTTTCTGGAAGCCAACGTCGTCGATCTGATCGTTCTCGATGTGATGATACCGGGTGATGACGGGCTCGTACTCTGCCGCGAACTGCGCGCCGGCAAGCACAAGGCGATCCCGATCCTCATGCTGACGGCTCGCAGCGACGAAATGGATCGGATCATAGGCCTCGAGATGGGTGCCGACGACTATCTCGCCAAGCCCTTCGCCGCGCGCGAACTGCTGGCGCGCGTCAAGGCCGTGCTACGGCGGACGCGCATGTTGCCGCCCAATCTCCAGATCAGCGAGGCCGGGCAGGTGCTGGCGTTCGGCGATTGGCGGCTCGATACCATCGGCCGCCATCTTCTCGACCGGCAAGGCACGGAGATCGCTTTGAGCGGTGCAGAATACCGTCTGTTGCGGGTTTTTATCGACCATCCTCAGCGCGTTCTCAATCGAGACCAGCTTCTCAATCTGACTCAGGGCCGGGACGCCGAGCTGTTCGATCGTTCCATCGATCTTCTGGTCAGCCGTTTGCGCCAGCGGCTCGGCGACGACGCGCGCGAACCGACCTACATCAAGACGGTGCGCAGCGAGGGGTATGTATTTTCGGTGCCTGTCGAGATATCGGAACCGCGGCCATGAAGGCCGGTGATCTGCTTCGCTCATTGCCATGGCCGAGCACGCTGCGCGCTCGCATCTTCGTCATCCTCTTTGTCGGGCTTGCGATTGCGTACGGTCTCTCTTTCAGCGTGCTCTATCTGGAGCGCTACATGTCGGCGAAGGCGGTGATGCTCGGCACGCTCGAGAATGACGTCGCCACGTCGATCGCTGTTCTCGACCGGCTGCCGGCGACCGAGAGAGGAAAGTTCACCAACTGGCTCAGCCGCGGCAACTACCGGTTCGTGCTGGGCGAAGGACTCAAGGGCGTCCCAGACGCATCGCCTCGGAGCGCCGAAATCGCCGCCCGGATCGAGGATGCGGTCGGTCATCGTTTTCCGCTGCGGGTTGAGGCCATTCCCGGTGATGTGATGCGGCTTCAGGCGCATCTGGCGCTCACCGACGGAAGCCCGCTGACGATCGATATCACGCCGCGCGGCGTCATGCCCGTTGCGGACTGGCTGCCTTACGTCTTCGCCCTGCAGATGGTGCTGCTCGTTCTGTGCGCCTGGTTCGCCGTCCGGCAGGCGATCCGGCCACTGGGTGCGCTTGCGGATGCCGCCGATGCACTCGATCCGAAGCGGCCGGGGCCGGCTCTCGGCGAAGCGGGGCCACGCGAGGTCGCGCATGCGGCGCGCGCCTTCAACGCCATGCGCGAGCGCATCGCGCACTATCTCGAAGAGCGGGTGCAGATTCTCGCGGCGATTTCCCACGATCTCCAGACGCCCATTACCCGCATGCGACTGCGTGCGGACATGGCCGAAGATTCGCCGGAGAAGGACAAGCTCGTCAACGACCTACGTGAGATCGAAAGACTGGTGCAGGATGGGATAGCCTATGCCCGCAGCTCCCACGGCAATGGTGAAAAGACCGCCCGCATCGATCTTGCCTCATTCATCGACAGTATCGCCTACGACTATCAGGACACCGGAAAAGCGGTCACCGTCGTCGGCATCGTCCAGGGCACGGCCTCGACCAAACCGCACGCGCTGCGGCGTATCCTGACGAATTTCATCGACAATGCCCTGAAGTTTGCCGGTGGCGCCGAGGTCGGAGTCGAGAAAAAAGAGGACGGCAGCACCGTCATCACGGTGCTGGATCGCGGGCCGGGCATTCCGGAGGACATGCTGGATGCAGCGATGCAACCCTTTTTCCGGTTAGAGCAATCCCGCAGCCGCGAGACTGGTGGTGCGGGGCTTGGGCTTGCCATCACCCAGCAGCTCGCCGGGACCATCGGCGGTTCGGTCAAGCTTTACAATCGCTCCTGCGGGGGACTGGCGGCGGAAGTGACACTCCGCTGACGGACATTCGACACCTTGTATGAGAAGATGTCCCTCTGGCCCGTTGCCATGCTTCGATACACTTCGGCCGTTCTGTGAAACATGCCGGATACGTCAATCCTTCAAATCACCTTTCGTCAACAAATGTCGCGGTGAGCGACAAACGAAGGAGTGTTCCATGACGAAGATCGAAAAGGTTCTCTACACCGGCAAGACCCACACGACCGGCGGGCGCGACGGCTTTGCGCGCAGCGATGATGCTGAACTCGACGTCAAGCTGTCTCCTCCGGGCACAGCCCAGCCGGGCACCAATCCCGAACAACTCTTTGCAGCCGGCTGGTCGGCCTGCTTCATCGGTGCGATGGGGCTGGCCGCAGGCAAGCGCAAGCTCAGGCTCCCTGCCGATACGGCAGTCGACGCGGAAGTCGATCTCGGCACGACGGACGGCGCCTATTTCCTGCAAGCCCGCCTGAATGTCAGCTTGCCGGGCCTCGATGCGGAACTCGCCCGGGCGCTCGTCGAGGAAGCCCATGAGACCTGCCCGTATTCCAAGGCGACGCGCGGCAACATTCATGTCGAGCTGAATGTCGCGTGACCTTCATGTCGCATCCAAGGAGCGTTCGATGAGGCGCATCATCCTTGTCGGCATGCTGGCGACGGCCATTTTCGCGGCGACTTGCGCTTATGACGTGTTCTCACCGGAACCCTCGCCGTTCGCAGGTCTCGTGGCGATGTCGGTGATTTCCGGCAATTTACTTCGATAACCGCGGCCGCCACCGTTTGCGGAAAATGCGTCCGCAAACGGGTATGATGTTGAACGAGGCGATATTGCGGATAGCCGCCTCGTTTGGCCTTATCATGGTTTGTCGCCGGGAATGGCGTTCATGGCTGCTTTGAAAATTGTCCAGCGGCTACGGGATCAAAAGCAGTTTACCAGTGGTCACGCGGCTTTCCATGTCGGCATGGGCGCGGGCCGCGTCAGCGAGGGGATACGTTCCGCCGATGCTCACTTTGAGTGATCCGTCCTCGATCCAGCGGAAAAGCTGATGCGTGCGGACCCGAAGGAGTTCGGGCGTGTGGATATGATCGAAGAAGGTCGCATAGCCGATCTTGATGCTTTTCGGCAGGCTCATAATGTCGAGCGGTCCCGGGCCGCCAAGCACCGGACCGTACCAACAGAACGTACCGGAACGACGCAGCGCCTCTAGCGAACCTTTGAAGGTCGCCGGACCTGAGCCATCATAAACGACATCGACACCCCTGCCGTCGGTGAGGCGCAGAACCTCATCGGCGAAGCGTCCTTCGGTATCGACGATGACGTGCTCGGCGCCCGCCTCTTTGGCGATTGCGATCTTGTCATCGGACGAAACGCGACCGATCACACGACCGCCTCTCAGCCTGATGATCTGGGTCAGCAGAAGACCCACTCCGCCTGCCGCGGCGTGAATGAGAGCCGTGTCGCCTGGCTGTACGGGATAGAAATCGGTAGCGAAGTGGCTGGCCGTCAGCCCCTGCATCATCACGGACGCGGCTGTCCTGTCGTCAATGGCATCGGGAACCTTCACAAGGGAAGTCGCCGGAATCGAGTGGTACTTTGCATAACTTCCCGGCGCATAGACCCAGGCGACGCGGTCGCCGGCCCCCAAATCGTTCACTCCCTCGCCGACGGTGAGCACACGACCGACGCCCTCGACGCCCAGGACCTTCGGGTTGGGGATCTCGCGCCAGGCCATGCCTTGACGCACGCCGATATCCATGAAGTTCACGCCGGCGGCGGCGATCTCGACCAGAACATGCCCGGGTGCTGCCGCGGGATCCGGACGCTCGACAAATTCCATCACCTCGGTCCCGCCGACCTTATTCATAACCACGGCTTTCATCGGATTCCCTTTCTTGATCGTTTATTCCAGAATTGTCCAAATTTTTTTCTTTAGGTGAGGGCCCGAAGCGCCAGCCCCGCGAGGGAATGCAATTGCTCTCGGCTTGCGCCCCCGCGAGCTGCAATTCGAATTCCGGCAATGCTGGCGAAGAGGAAATCGGCCGCGGCGTCCGCGGGTAATGAGGTGTCGACGTCACCTGCGGCCTGCGCTTGCCTGATGTGTTCGGTGGCGACTTTCTTGAGACGAAGATCGGCTGCGCGATGCAATGCTGTCAGTTCCGGCTGGCTCTGGCCGAACTCGCAGATCGAACTCACACCGAGACAGGCTTGGCCGGCATTCTCCACGACCCGCTCCATCATCGCCCGGATACCATCGAGGGCACGCGGTCCGCCGCGCACCATCGCGATATGGGCATCGGTCTCCGCGGCCGAATAGCGTTCCACGGCGAGGCAATAAAGCGTCCACTTGTCGCCGAACGTATCATAGAGACTTTGCCTGCCGATCTTCATCGCGCGCACCAGCATCTCCGTCGATGTGCCCTCGAAGCCATGCTCGCGAAACACGTCGATTGCGGCGTCCAGTGCCTGATCTTTGTCGAATTCCTTGGTTCGTGCCATAGCCGCCATGTAGCTATATTGGAATGATCTGTCAAGAAACCATCGTCACCATACGCCTGTTCTTTATCGTTGAGGTATCATCGTTGCCTCCGTCGGGACCGACAGCATCCGCAGCGGCGATGCCCCGTCTTACTCGTGGCGTCGGGTCGTAGGCAGGCCTGCTCCTTCGACCCTGCGACCGCCGCTTACCTAATCACCGCGCGAGGCTCGAGGAAGGCTTCGAGACCGAAGACTCCGAATTCGCGGCCGAAGCCGGATTGCTTGAAGCCGCCGAAGGGCGCAAGCGGCTCGTGCGGTGCGCCGTTGATGATGACCCGCCCGGCTTCGATCTGATCCGCGACCCGTTTCGCCCGATCGGGATCGGAGGAGAAGACATGCGCCTGCAAACCGTAGTCGGTGTCATTGGCGATCCTGATCGCCTCGTCCTCGTCGCGATAGGAAATGACGGAGAGAACCGGCCCGAAGATTTCCTCGCGGGCGATACGCATGTCGTTTCTGACACCGGAAAAGATTGTCGGCCGCACGAACCAGCCACGATCGACACCTTCGGGGCGTCCTTCGCCACCAGTCAGCAGGACGGCGCCTTCTTCCTGGCCGAGGCGCAGATAGCTCTGGACGCGCTCCCACTGTTTGCGGCTGACCATCGGCCCGATCCGGACTTCTCTGTCGGCGGGATCGCCGACCTTGAAGGCCATGGCCGCTCTCTTGAGGCGGCCTTCGATCTCGCCCTGCATAGGCTCGGGAACGAGGATGCGGGTTCCGGCGATACATGCCTGGCCGCTGTTCAGAAAGCCGGCGGAAAGAACTTGGGGTATCGCCACATCCAGATCGGCATCATCCAGAATGATGCTCGGGCTCTTGCCGCCGAGTTCCATGGTCACCCGTTTTATCGTCGCCGCTGCCGACTGGATGATTGCGCGGCCGGTGGCGGTCGAGCCGGTAAACGTAACCTTGGAAACGTCACGATGCGCGGTCAGGGCTGACCCGACGACATTGCCGTAGCCGGTCACGATGTTGAGCACCCCTTTCGACAAGCCCGCCTGGTGCAAGCATTCAGTCACCACCTGCGTCTGGATCGCACTCATTTCCGAGGGCTTGATGACCATGGTTGCTCCCGCAGCGATTGCCGCCGAAAGCTTGCCGCAGATGAAGCTGTAGTTGCTGTTCCACGGCGTGATTGCCACGGCGACACCGGAGGGACGCATCTCCACCTCGGCGCGACCGATATGGCGCCGGAAATCATAGCTCTCCAGCGTGTTCGCCATGTCGAGAAAGACGTTGCCTGCCCGCGGCGCTGCGAAGTCAATGAATGTGGACGGTGCGCCATATTCCTCGCGCATGGCGTCGACAAGATCGCCTGCCCGCGCCGAGACCGCGGCATGCAGCCGCTTCAGCATGTCGATCCGCTCCGCCTTCGTCGTTGTGGAGAATGCCGGGAAAGCGCGCTTTGCCGCAGTCACGGCGCGTTCGGCGTCTTGCGCGTCGGCGAGACGAACGGTGCCGATCTGCTCCTCGGTCGCCGGATTGAAGAGCGGCGCCCATTCCTGGCCGTGAGGTTCGACGAACGCCCCGTCGATATAGATCTTGTCGATTATACGCATTTCATTCTCCCATGTTGCCTTCACGAAAGAAATGGCGTGCGTTATCTGTTGTTTGTAGCAGGATAAAGTTTGACAGACTGATGAGCTATATCGAGCAATGAGAGCGAGCCTGATTGAACTTCAAGCGGTTGCCGCGGTGGCGCGCCATGGAGGTTTTCGTGCCGCCGCACGGGAACTCGGCATGTCGTCATCGGCCCTTAGCCATGCGATCGCCGCTCTGGAAGAACGCCTCTCGGTTCGCTTCTTCAATCGAACCACGCGCAGTGTCGCGCTGTCGGCAGCGGGCGAGCAGTTCCTCTTGGAGATCGCGCCGGCATTGCGCTCAATCGAAAACGCGATCGAACAGGCGGGCGAACACTCCGCTCGCCCTTCGGGCAGGCTTCGGCTCAACATGGCGCCCGGCGCTGCGCGAATGCTGCTTCAGCCCCTCATTCTCGAATATAACCGCCGCTATCCGGAGGTCGAACTCGAGGTGGTAACCGAGAATGCGCTTGTCGACGTTATCGGCAAGGGGTTCGATGCCGGTATCCGACTTGCCGAGTCGATTTCGCCCGACATGGTGGCCGTCCCGATTATCCCGACGCTCCGTTCCCTCGTCGTCGCGGCACCCGAATATTTCGAGGGGCGGTCCAAGCCGGCGGTTCCGAGCGACCTGTCGCATCATCGCTGTATCCAGATGCGCATGACAAGCGGCCGGCTTTACCGCTGGGAGTTCGAACGGCGCGGCGAGGCGCAGATGGTCGATGTTCCGGGAAATCTCACTCTGGACGAGACCGGCCTGATTCTGGACGCGGCTCTTTCGGGTGCCGGGCTCGCCTATCTCGGCGAGCATTCCGTGGGCCTGCATATCGCCGCTGGTCGACTTTTGCCGGTGCTGGAAGACTGGTGCCCAGCTTACCCCGGGCTTCATCTCTACTATCCTCAAGGCCGACACATGCCCGCCAAGTTGCGCGCTTTCGTTGATCTCATCAACGAACAAAAGAGGAAAAAGATGGGGGCCGACAGCGACTCGGTTCCTGGTCGTCGATTTTGCAAAAGTGCAAGGACGCGGGATTAGCAAGATCCCGAGGTTGGTTCCTCCAGTTTTTTGCGACTGGCGCTGCTCTCAAGCCTTATCGTACCGATATCTTCGTGTTGTTTGAACGACCAGTATTCCGCGCGAAGGCTCTCATCCAACAAAAATGATCGTTTTCGATCATTCCCCATGCGCGAATAGCTTTCCATGATCAGCCCTTTCAATTTCGGCCGTTCCGTCATTTGAATGTCATTCAAGGAAGATAGATATCGCTCACATGAATGAGCGATATGCGTCAATTCAGTGACATGGAGCAAGCCGGTGCTGACTCAAGCGGAAGATCGTCAGGCGAAAATTGTCGAGCTGTTGCGTGAACGGAACTTCGTCGACATTCGTACTCTGACGGAGCGCTTCGATATTTCGGTGGCGACCGTTCGCCGCGACCTGGGTGAGCTCGAGGAGGCCGGCCTTCTGCGCAGGACGCATGGCGGCGCCGTCAATCTCAACCAGGTTGCGCTCGATGCGACGAATGCCGCGCGTCTGGTCTGGAAACAGACGGAGAAAGCCGCCATCGCTGCGGTCGTTGCCGGAATGGTCGTCGATGGCGACACGGTGCTCCTCGATGCCGGCACCACCGCGCTGGAAGTCGCCAAGAAGTTAACCGGACGAAGCAGACTCACGTTCATCTCGAACGGTCTCGACATCGTCGCCGAACTGACGCGTGTCGACGGGCAGAGCATCTATTCGGTCGGAGGCGAATATACCGAAACGAACCGGTCCTTCCGAGGACCGTTGGCGGAGCAGTTCATTCGCCAGTTCAATGTCGACAAGCTCATCCTCAATGCCGCGTCGATCGATGTCGATCGCGGATTGATCTGCACGGTCTCACCAGTGAACGCGAGTGTGGCTCGCGCCATGATCGAGGTATCGAGGCGGGTGATCGTCGTGGCGGATCATTCCAAGTTCACAAAATCCAGCCTTTCAGTCGTCGCGAAGATCGAAGACGTCGGCGTCATCGTAACCGACTCCGGCACGAAATCCATCATCGATGCCGCGCCTGAGAAGCTGCGGAAGAAGTTCGTCATCGCGAACTAGGCAAATCCAAGTTTCCATCAACAGCATCTTCCAACCAGGAGAGAGCAGATGCTCAAGACCAACCGTAGAAAGTTCATGATCGGCGCAAGCGTCGCGGCACTCGCCTCGACAGCGGGTGCCAGGTTCTCCTTTGCTGCCGAGCGCCGCGCGCTGAAGATCGGCGTCAACGGGATCCCGGTTACGCTGGAGCCGATCAACGCCATCAGCAATGTCGGCCCTCGCATCGTCAACCAGATTTTCGACACGCTCCTCGTGCGCGACTTTTTCGGCAAGGGCGCGCCGGGCAATGGCATTGATCTGATGCCTTCGCTGGCCGAAAGCTGGGAGCGGATCGATGACAAGTCGGTGCGTTTCAAGCTGCGCCAGAAGGTCATGTTCCACGATGGCATCGAGATGACGGCAGACGATGTCGCCTACACCTTCTCCTCGGAACGGTTATGGGGTCCGGAAGCGATCAAGACGATCCCGCTCGGCGGTTCCTACTCGCTCGATTTCGACGAGCCGGTTGTCGAGGACAAGTACACCGTCGTACTGCGCACCAAGACTCCCACCCCTCTGACCGAATCCTACGTGGCATCCTGGATGGGACGCATCGTTCCCAAGGAATATTACAAGAAGCTCGGAACGGTTGCCTTTGGCAACAAGCCGATCGGCACGGGTCCGTATAAGTTCGTCGAATTCGTCGCCAACGACCGTGTCGTCGTGGAAGCCAACGACGCCTACTGGGGGCTGAAGCCGACCGCATCGAAAATCACCTACCAGCTCGTTGCGGAGCCGGCTACGCGGGTCGCCGGACTGATCAGCGGCGAATACGATATCGTTACGACGCTGACGCCGGACGATATGGCGATGATCAACAGCTACCCTGACCTGGAGACGCGTGGAAATATCGTCGAAAACTTCCACATGTTCACCTTCAATATGAACCAGTCCGTCTTCCAGTCGAAGACCCTTCGTCGCGCACTGGCGCTTGCGGTCAATCGTCCGTTGATCGTCGAATCCCTCTGGAAGAACAAGGCGACGATCCCACACGGCTTCAACTTCCCGAACTATGGCAAGACCTTCGATCCGAACCGCCGCGCCATGGATTACAACGTCGAGGAAGCCAAGCGCATGGTAAAGGAAAGCGGCTACGACGGCACGCCGATCACCTATCACACGATGGGCAACTATTACGCCAACGCCATTCCCGCCTTAATGATGATGATCGAGATGTGGAAGCAGATCGGCGTTACCGTGGTGCCGAAAGTCTATGCACCGGGCGGAGCACCGAAGGATCAGGACAGCTATATGCGCAACTGGTCCAACGGCCAGTGGATGACAGATGCCTGGGCCACGATGATCTGCGAATTCGGACCCAAAGGCCAGGTTCAGAAGCGGTGGGGCTGGAAGGCTCCAGCGGAATTCAACGAACTGTGCACGAAGGTATCGCAGATGCCTGACGGCAAGGAGCGTTTCGACGCCTTCAACCGCCTCCGCGACATCTTTGAAGAAGAAGCGCCGGCCGTGATCCTCTACCAGCCCTTCGATGTCTACGCGGTCCGCAAGGACGTTCACTGGAAGCCGATCAGCTTCGAGATGATGGAATTCCGCAACAATCTTACCTTCGGCTGAGCCTAACCTGTCGAACCGGCGGTGCGCATCCGTGCGCACCGCGCCTGGAGATTCGCCATGTCCAAACTCTTGACCGTTCGCGACCTCGTCGTCGAGGTCCCGGCGCGGAACATAAAAATCCTCGACGGCATCAACTTCTCACTGGAGGCAGGCCAGACGCTCGGTCTCGTCGGCGAATCCGGCTGCGGCAAGAGCGTGACCTGCTATGCGGTGGCCAATATGCTTCCGCGCGGCATCGTACGTAGCGGCGGCAGCGTGACCTTCGAACCCGGTGGCCCGAGCACCCGCAAGCCGGCTGTACCGAAAATCGCGATGATCTTTCAGGACCCCACCAGCAGCCTCAATCCCGTCCATACAATCGGCTATTATCTGGAATCGGCACTCTACCGGCACCAGGGCCTGAAGGGCAGTGATGCCCGGATGGAGGCTATGCGACTTCTGGAGCGCGTCGGCATCGACCGCGCCAGGAGCCGGCTGCGCGCCTATCCGCACCAGTTCTCCGGCGGCATGAACCAGCGCGTCATGATTGCCCACGCGCTTGCAGCCAAGCCCCAGTTGCTGATTGCCGATGAGCCGACAACGGCGCTCGACGTTACCATGCAGGCCCAGATCCTGCATCTGCTGGAAGAATTGAAGGCGGAAACCGGTATGTCCCTGATGATCGTATCACACGATCTCGGTGTCATCGCCCGCCTCGCCGACAGGGCGGCCGTGATGTATTGCGGCAAGATCGTCGAGACCGCATCCGTCGCCGAACTGCTTGAGCGACCGTCGCACCCTTATGCACGCGCGCTAATCGACTGCATGCTGAGCATCGATCCAGATGACCTCGCACCGCCGGTTCCGATCCCTGGCTCCGTCCCGCTTCTCGACAGCCTTCCGGAAGGATGCCATTTTCACCCGCGCTGTTTGCGTGCGAGCGGCGAATGCTCCGCCCGCTTCCCGGCGCCCGCCAATATCGGCTTTGCCCACGAGGTCTCCTGTTACCATCCGGTGGCGGCATGAGCACTCCTCTTCTTCAAGCCAGCGGCCTGACCAAGGCATTCCGCCACAAGACCGGGCTCTTCGCACGGCCGACCACCCAGCTCGCGGTGAACTCTATCGGCTTTGAACTTGCAGTTCGTGAACGCATCGGCGTCGTTGGCGAATCCGGAAGCGGTAAGTCGACACTCGGCCGGCTTCTGCTCGGATTGACGGAGCCCACGCAGGGCGATGTGTGGTTTGAAGGCATCAACCACAAGCAGCGCCGCGCGCGGGACTGGAAAGAGTTTCGGGTTCGCACCTCCCTGGTGCAACAGAACCCGCTCTCCGCTCTCAACCCGCAGATGACCATCGGACAGCAGGTCGCGGAAGGACTTCTGGTCCATCGTATCGCTGGCCGGTCGGGCGCTTACGAACATGTCGCCGCAATGCTTGAGCGCGTCGGCCTGTCGAGCGCGATGATGACCCGTTACCCCCACCAGATGTCGGGTGGCCAGCGACAGCGTGTCGTGATTGCCCGAGCTCTGGTCCTTGACCCGAGACTGGTCGTCTTCGATGAGGCGGTGTCCGCTCTCGACGTATCGGTTCAGGCCCAGGTCGTCGCGCTTCTACGATCGCTCTGGCAGGAGCTCGATCTTGCCTATGTCTTCATCACCCACGACCTGCGCATTGTTCGTCATCTCGTCGACCGCATCGCCGTCATGTATCTCGGCCGCGTCGTCGAGACCGGCGACATCAGATCCGTCTACGAATGGCCACGCCATCCCTATACGCGGGCTCTCCTCGCCTCGGTACCGACCATGGATTCGACAGTTCGCAATATCGAGCCGCCCATCAAGGGGGAACTCGACGCTTCGATGGTATCGCAGGGCTGCTCTTTCCGGTCGCGCTGTCCCTTCGCGACCGACAGGTGCGCTGTTGAAACACCCGAACTCCGTCCAATTCCAGCACATGGCGCCAGCCAGCATGCTGCATGTCATCGCGCCGAGGAATTCCCGCGATCGATAGTACCGCAAATCGGCATGGTGACGGAGAGGGGGACGGCATCACGGGAGGAGATGGCACTGTGACGGCCTTTATCCTGGTTCGCCTGGTTCGAGCGATTGCGGTGCTCGTGTTCACCGTCACGCTGGTCTTCATCGTTCTGCGCCTGAGCGGAGATCCTGCCCAGCAGATGCTGTCCGACAATGCGGGTCCCGAAGCCCTGGCTGCCTTCAACGCCAAATGGGGCCTGGATCGGTCGATCCCCGAACAATACCTGTACTATGTCGCCAACGTCCTTCGTGGCGATTTCGGGGTCTCGTTCGCGGACGGCCGCGAGGTTTTCACGGTCGTCGGCGAGCGTATTCCGAAAACCCTGATCGTAACGGTGTCGGCCTTCATCGTCAGCATGCTGATCGGCATACCTGCCGGAATCCTTGCGGCGATGCGCCGAGAGTCCGCGCTCGACAAAGGCGTCATGGCCGGCGCCGTGCTGGGCTACAGCGTTCCCAACTTCCTGCTCGGCCTGACCTTCATCTTCGTCTTCGCCGTCTGGCTTCGGGTGCTACCGAGTTCCGGCAGTTCGACCTGGAACCATGCAATCCTGCCCGTCGCGACTTTCGCCCTATTCAATGCAGCTGCGTTGGCGCGCTTCATGCGCTCGACCCTGATCGACGTGCTGGGCCAGCCCTATATCGCAGCCGCCCGCGCCGACGGCATTCCGCGCTGGGAGATCATTTTCCGTCACGCGCTTCCGAACGCGGCGATCCCGATGGTGACCACGCTCGGCTTCGTTGCCGGTGGCCTGCTCGGCGGTTCTGCGCTCATCGAGCCCGTGTTCGCCTGGCCCGGCCTCGGCAGTGGTTTCGTGAATGCGACGAACACCGGCGACCTGCCCGTGGTACAAGCGATGATCGTGCTGTTCACAGTCTTCATGGTTGCCATCAATCTGATCGTCGACGTCCTTTACGCAGTCCTCAATCCGAAAATCAGGAAGCATTGACATGGCGGTTGCGACATCATCCCGCTCGTTCAGGAGCACGGTGTGGGCGCCTTTCCACCGCATGCCGGCCAGTATCGCCCTGTGCTGCGCATGGATCGCCATCGCGGTGATCATCGGCATTACGGCCCACTGGTCGGCACCTTACGACTATGCGCATCAGGATCCTCTGGCACGGTTCGCGCGCCCATTCATATCTGCTGCGCATCTGCTTGGGACCGACTATCTGGGGCGGGATGTCGTCAGCAATCTGCTGGTCGCCACCCAGACGACCTTGATGATCGCGCTGGTGGGATCGGTGATCTGCGCGTTGATCGGAATAAGCCTCGGCCTGCTCTCCGCCCATTTCGGCGGCTGGGTCGACAACGCCATCATGGGCTTCGCCGATGCGATGGCGGCGGTGCCTTTCATCATCGTCGCCCTCAGCGTGCTCGCCCTGTTCGGGACCAGCCCGCTGCTGTTTGTCTTTCTCGTCGGTTTCGCGAGCTGGGAACGTTATGCGCGATTGACCCGCGGCCTGGTCATCAGCGCCAAGGAAGAGGGCTATGCGGAAGCGGCTCGCATTGTCGGCGTCCCGTCGATGCGCATTTACTTCCGTCACATGCTGCCGAACATCGCCGGCCCGCTCATCGTGCAGTTCACCGTGAACTTCCCTGAAATCATCCTGCTGGAAAGCGGCTTGAGTTTCCTTGGGCTCGGCATCCAGCCGCCGGAAACGAGCCTGGGACTGATGGTGGCCGACGGCCGGAATTATCTGGCGATCACCTGGTGGCTCGCAGCTTTCCCCGGCGCCGTCATCGTCCTCACGACCCTCTCCATCAGTCTGCTCGGCGACTACCTGCGCGATCGTCTCGATGCGCGGCTCCGCTAACGAAAGGAAAATATGATGAATCCGCTTAGAATGACCATCGAGACGATGCGCCTTGGCGGCCATCGCGGTCATAGCGCAGGCGCTCCGGAAAACACGCTCGCCGCGTTTCGAAAGGCTTTCGAATACGCCGGCCGCCTCGTCACGTGCGAGACCGATCTCAGCATCACGAGCGATGGTGAACTGGTGCTGATGCACGACAAGACCGTCGACCGGACCACCAACGGTCACGGTATCGTGCAAAAGATGACCTATTCGGAGATATCCAGGCTTGATGCCGGGAGTTGGTTCAGCGAGGAATTCGCCGGAGAACGGGTGCCGCTTCTCAGGGATGCGCTGCAGCTCGCCCGCGAGCTGGGCATCATCTATCAGCTCGAGCTGAAGATCTACGACCGCAATGACGTCTTCTTCCCGAAGCTGAGGGCACTTATCGATGAATTGGGCTGCGCCGACCTTCTGCAGTTTTCCTCGTTCGACTACGTTCAGTTGAAGGCGGTGAAGGAAGCGATCCCTGAAGTGCCAACCGTTGGCCTGATGCACTCCCGACTGATCGACCCCGCCGCCATTGCTCGGCAGGCGAATCTCGATGCGATGAACATCGAGGTCTACCACTTCGCCAGCGGCGAGGCACACCAGCTTCATGAGGATGGTTTCGCCGTATTCACCTACCTGCCGGCCCAGTATCACGAGAAGCTCATGCAATACGGCACCGATATCGAAGCCCAGGTCGTGCAATGGGTTCGCGAGGGCCAGCTGGACCAGCTTCTCGGCGACGACGTGGCGCAAGTGACGAGGCTCAGGGATAGAGCCCGTGGCTGACATGCATAACTCGGCCTCGGCCGCTTGCGCGGTCAAGGCTGTCGTCGAGGACATCGCAAGGGAGGCCGGAAAGCTGGCCCTGACCTACTTTCAATCGCTGGCGAGCCTTCCAGTCGAGAAAAAAGGTCACCTCGATCTTGTGACCGAGGCCGACAAGCAGGTCGAGGAACTGCTGATCGCCAGACTGCAGGAAGCCTTTCCCGATGACGGCATCTTCGGTGAGGAGGGCGGAGAAATCCCCGGAACCTCCGGTCGTATCTGGGTTATCGATCCAATCGACGGGACATTCAACTTCGTCCGGGGCGGCCAGAACTGGGCGGTTTCCGTCGGTCTTTACGAAAGCCGTCGGCCGGTATTCGGAGTGATCCATGCGCCCGCACGGGGCCTGACCCTCGTCGGCGGCAAGACGGTGCCGATACGGCTCAACGACAAACCGGTCAAGCCGCTTCCCGCCCTCGACTTGTCGCGAGCCTCGATCGGGTTGAGCTTCCATCCCTCGGTATCGACGGCTGACCGGCTTGAAGTCATACGCTTCATCTCGGACGACCTTGGCATCAGCTTCCGCGTCGGAGGGGCGGCCACGATTTCGCTGGTCGAAGTGGCGATGGGCGAAACGGATGGCTATCTGTCGCTTGGGGATTCGACCTGGGATGTGATGGCAGCACTGCCGATCCTGGACAATCTCGGTATCTCGCACACGATCGATTGGGATGGGATCGACCTGTCATCGAAGCTTCGTTTCGCATGTGGAAGCCCTGAGTTCTTGAACAAGGTGCATCCGCTGCTAGAGCGCGTCCCGCTGCCCGCAAAATCGCTCGAAGCTATGGAACAGGGGGCCTAAAAGGCGCTGCACCACCTACGTATCCCTGATCGCTGCGACGAGGCCGATGCTTTGATCGCGGCGACATCGAAGGAAATGGGCAAGGCGGCCGCAGCCGGCCACCATCTCTCCCGCGGCTGCGTAACCTAGGACGTAGGCTGGTGCCAGAGGGGTGGCAGACGACCGATTGATAAGGTCTGGGGTCCCATTACATCCATCGCGGAGCCAGACCAAACACCGCCGACGGCGGAAATGATCGGCTCGGGCTTGGGACGCGGTCCTGCGATACTTGTCACAGGATGCCCTCTTGCTGCGCGAAATACACAGTCCTCACGCTGGGTCGAAAACCCAGGCTACGGGCAAGAGAACTGTCTACGTGCAAGTACCACGGATTTGGTAGAGGCTCGGACATTGATTCCAACCGGTTACCCAGCAGGCCCGCGAGCTCGTAGATGGAGGAGGGCGCCTCGTCCGCAACGTTCACGACGCGCCGATCAAACGCACCGTCCAGCGCAAGCTTGATCGCCTTGGCGATGTCGCGATGGTGAATCGTGCTCATTCGTTGCGCAGGATGCCAGGTGCCGACGTATTTGGGAAGAGATTCGAGATGTCCGTCGCCGTCGCCATACACGAATGGAAACCGGACGATGGACCACTTCAAACCGCTTTCGCGCAGTTCCTTCTCTGCGGCCACCTTGCTCGCCGGATAGGCGTGCTGTGGATCGACCGGGTCGTCTTCTCGTCCCGGATGCGGATTGTCGTTGTTGTAGACATGGCTGGTGCTCGACATGATGAACCGGGCGTCGGGAGCGTGAGCCTTTGCAGCGGCAATCAGGTTGCGCGTCCCATCGAGGTTGCTTTTCCAGATGAGATCGGTGTCCTGGGTACGAAAGACGGCGGCCAGGTGCACAATGGCGGAAACGCTGCGGACGGCGTTGGGGAGGGTTGAAGGGTCGAGAATGTCGCCCGTCGCGGCCTCTACACCCTCAGGGCAGGTTTTGCCCGCCCGGAACAAGACACGGCAGGCAAAGCCCGCCTCCACCAGCCGGGGAAGAAGTCGTTTGCCAACGAGCCCGGTGGCTCCGGTGATCAATATGGTCATTTGCTCAGTCCTTTCGCAACAGATTTTGCAGCCGTTCGGTCGCCGATTGCAGGACACGGATGGTCGTGGCCAGCTCGGCCTCATCGACGCCGCCGAAAGCAGCTTCGTGAATGAAAGAAAGATCGGGAAGCTTGCGCCACAGCGCCTCGCCTGCGGCTGTCAACGTCAGCAGACGCTGGCGCTGATCTTCGCCGCTCGAGGTCTGCTCGACCAGGTCTTTACGAACCAGAGTGGCGATGATCCCGCTTAAGGTTGCGCGTTCGAGTTCGAGGGCGCCCCCGAGATCACGCTGAACGGACGGGCCTTTATGCGCAAGATGCCAGAGCACGTACCATTGCGTGGATCCCAAATCGTAAGGCCGCAAGGTCGCGTCCATGAGGGCGCGGCCCGCGAAGTAACACCGCTTCGTCCATGCTGCCACGGAAAGGTTGGCATCGGCCTCATCCCGCATATGAACGCCTCTTTATTTTGTTTGCTACCATACAACAATCGCAAGGTAGCAAACGAATGTCAAGACTGAATGTGCGCCGGCCCCCGGTGCCGGCTCTAGAGATGCTCGCCAAGGAAAGTGCGGATGATGGCTGCGATCTCGGTCGCATGTGTTTCCAGCGCGAAATGGCCGCGCTACTCGCGACAGACGTGCTGGTGCGGACCGAGGGGCGCCACCTTGATGACGGCCGTCTTCGACGAAAGCGATGCGATGGAGCGGGCAATCCAGGCGACCATCCGCGATGCGGCAACGGCCTTAAGGTAACGGTGGCCCTCGAGGGGCCGCATCGACTTGGCCGCGCCCGGTAGTGCCTGTCACGACAGCGATGTCATGGGCGGGCGCTATCGCCACCGCTTCACATGGTCGACGAGTGCCCGAAGTTTCGGAGCGAGATTGCGCCGGCTGGGATAGTAAAGAAAAAAGCCGGCAAAGGGAGGGCAATACTCCTGAAGGAGAGGGACCAACTGACCGGATTCGACATAGGGTTTGAAGGTGTCCTCCATCCCAAAGGTGATGCCGCCGCCAGCACAGGCTATGCGGATCATAAGCCACATGTCGTTGGTGGTGATCTGAGGGTCGACAGCCACGTCGAACTCGCGCCCATGCTGGCCGAACTCCCAGCGATAAGGTGCGCTGTGGGGAGCTGGACGCCAGCCGATACACCGATGGGCAGAGAGTTCCGAAGGATGCTCGGGCTTGCCGAAACGTTCAATGTAGGACGGGGCGGCGAAGGCGCTCTGACGCTGCTCGCCCGACACCGGAACGGCAATCATATCCTGATCAATGACTTCGCCCAAACGTACCCCCGCGTCATAGCCTTCCGCGACAATGTCGAATTCCTCGTCCGTGACGGTCACGTCGATCTGAACGGCGGGAAATGTGTCCGCGAAACGCGCCAGAAGCGGCCCTGAGATGAACTGCTCGGCGATGGATGACACCGCCAGCCTCAACAGTCCGCTTGGTGCGCTGTCGCGGTCCGCCGTCGCGTCGAGCGCCAGTCCGACTTCGGAAATAGCTGGCGCCACCCGCTGATACAGTCGTTCGCCGGCCTCTGTGAGGCTGACACTGCGCGTGGTGCGCTGCACGAGCGCGACACCCAGCCGATCTTCGAGACGGCGGATGGCCTGGCTGACCGCTGGCCGTGTGACGCCCAAATTCTCCGCGGCCACGCGAAAGCTCCGCGCTTCGGCGACTGCCAGGAAAACAGAAATGCCATTCAGGTCGATTGTCATTGGTTAGAATTAGTTACCATGGTGGTCATCATTGGGCAAGTTGTTCGTTCTCATCGACGCGTCTACCTTGGGTCTTACAACTAGGGGACAGTCGACATGACGCTTGATCATTACAAACTTCTTGGACGGTCGGGCTTGCGCGTTTCGCCGTTGAGCCTCGGTACGATGACCTTCGGTTCCGAATGGGGATGGGGGGCGGACGGCGACGAGGCCCGCCGCATCTTCGATCTCTATCTCGATCGGGGCGGCAACTTCATGGACACGTCGGTAAATTACACCGACGGCCGCGCGGAGCGCCTGCTCGGGACCTTCATCGGCGACAAGCGCGAGCGGATCGTTCTAGCGACGAAATTTACGATGTCGCGCGAACCGGGCAACCCGAACTCCGGAGGCAACCACCGCCTGAATATGGTGCGGTCCGTCGAGCAGAGCCTGACGCAGCTCGGCACCGATCGCATCGACCTCCTTTATCTCCATGCATGGGACATGACGACCCAGCCGGATGAGGTCATGCGGGCGCTCGACGACCTCGTCCGGTCCGGGAAAGTCCTCTATCTCGGCATCTGCAACGCACCCGCATGGCGGGTTGCACAGTTGCAGACGCTCGCCGACTTTCGCGGCTGGTCTCCTTTCGTGGGGCTGCAGATCGAATACAGCCTCGTGGAGCGGACCGTCGAGCACGAGCTTCTGCCTGCGGCTGCGGCTTTGGGCCTCGGGGTGCTTCCATGGTCGCCGCTCGGCGGTGGCGTGCTCACGGGCAAATATTCCCTTGCCGACGTCGAGGATTCGCAAGAGGCGACCGTGTCTGCCAGCCGGAAGGGTGTCATCGCTTCGTCCGGGCATCTGAACGGACGTGCGATCGAAATTGCGGACGAGGTTCGAGCCATCGCCGAAGAGGCCAACTCCACACCATCGCGCGTGGCGCTTGCCTGGACACTGACCAATCCGACCGTCGTCTCCCCCATCATCGGCGCCCGCACGCTTGCCCAGGCCGAGGACAATCTCGGAGCTCTGGATCTGGTGCTTACACCGGAACAACTGGATCGTCTGAACCGGGTCAGCGCACCGAGCCCCGTCTTTCCCGCTCGCTTCACGCAACGTCCCCTCGTCCAGCAACTGATCTTCGGCGGCGCCGCAGTCGAACGCCGCGACTGACCGTGGAAACGACATGAGGCCTGTCGACGGTGCACTCAGCTTCATTGCCGGTCGATAGGCCCCCAGCAAACCCTCAGCAACAGGAAAGGACCGATACCATGACCATTCTCCCGACATACGACCGGGTCGCCGGCCGGAGCCGTGCAGCTCTGATCACACTGGCGTTGCTGTCGCTCGGCCTGCCGGGCACAACGCTTGCCAACACCGCGGCGACGCAGGTGCAGGTTTCGGATCATGCCGCAATTGAGCAACGGAACAAGGGTATCGTCGAAGCCGCCTTCGAAAAATGGCGTGGGGGCACCTATGTCTTCGCGGAACTTCTCGCTCCTGACGTCGTCTGGACGATCCATGGCTCCGGGCCGGTCGCCGGAACCTATCGCAACCAGAAGGACTTCATCGAACAGGCATCGCTTCCTCTGACGAGCCGCCTCGCGACGCCTGTCCTGCCGGAGGTGCACGACATCTTTGCCGACGGCGACACCGTCATCATCCGCTTCGACGGAACGGCGACTACGACGTCGGGCGCGCCTTATCGCAACCAGTTTGTCTGGATATTCGAGATGAAGGGAGGCCTCGTCGTCAATGCGGAAGCCTTCCTGGACCTCGTTGCCTATCAGCAGGTCGTCGACAACAACGCCCCGCGTACCCAATGACAGGCGCCCGGCTTCGGCAGGCAGGCACGTCTGCCGAGCCGCCAGCGCGCATCCATGCGCGACCTCTCCAGACCGACAGTTTCAACGTTTAATGGAGCCAAACCATGCGACCGGCATTTGCAGCACTCGTGGCCGCCACCCTTTCGTTTCAACCCACAGAAGCACAGGAGACCAATTTGCAGCCGAACCATCCATACGTCGGCATGTGGGTCACCGACGACAACCGTGTTCGCCATGAACTTCTGCCGAACGGACGCTATGTCGAGGCCCGCGGACAGCGCGAGCGAGCCTATGAAGGCCGCTACGAAGTCGACGGGACGCATATCGAGTACTGGGACGACACGGGTTTCACTGCCGACGGCGATTTCGTCGATGCCAACACATTGCACCATGGCGGCATGATCTTGCGACGCAGGCCAGCGAGGCCCTGACGTACCGGGCGAGCGTCCGCGATGCGGCAACGGCTTCCGGTGCCGCAGGTCTTCTTGAATCCATGCAAGAGGGTCGGCCGCACCATTCACCATCGCGACGTATCGGTTCTGTCCACTTGTCTCAATATATCGATGAAGGCCCGGAGCGGGGATGGGACGTGCCGGCTGCGCGGGTAATAGAGCGCCAGCCCCGGTGTCGCTGGGCACCAGTCATGGAGCACGGTCACGAGTTGACCGGATCTTAGAAACGGCTGAGCGAAGTGCTCGGGGACATAGGCGATGCCGCGCCCGTCTACCGCTGCCTGCACGAGAAGATCATTGTCATCAAGGGTGAGATTGCCCGGGACGTCGACCGCGATTTCAGCGCCGCGTCTGGAAAACTCCCAGCGATAGCGCTTTCCGCCGGGCAGGCGTTGGCGGATGCAGCAATGCGCATGCAGGTCATCCGGCGTGTTCGGTGTCGCTTTCCCGTCCATATAGGACGGCGCTGCCACAGCGATAAAGCGCACGTCGCCTCCGAACTTCACCGCGACCATGTCTCGCGGGACGGCCTCCAGTAGGCGCACGCCAGCATCGAAACCCTGCTCCACGATATCGATGAGCCGACCTTCCGAAACCAGATCAAGCTCGACATCGGGATAGAGATCGAGAAATCGCGGCACGACGTCGGTGAGCAGGATGCGGGCACCGCTCTTGTTCGCATTAATGCGCAGTATGCCGCTTGGGGTGCCGCGTTCCTCCGAGAGGGTATCGAGCGCCTGATCGAGATCCTGAAGAACCGGGTCGAGGCGCGCGAGCAGGCGTGCGCCAGCCTGGGTCAGGGAGACGCTGCGTGTTGTCCGGTTGAAAAGCCGGACGCCCAATTTTCCCTCCAGCCCGATGATTGCGTGGCTGAGTGCAGAGCGCGAAACGCCCATGACGTCCGCAGCCCTGCGGAAACTGCGGTGGCTGGCGACCGCCGCGAAAGCGGCCAGATCATTCAGACTGGGACGCGTCATTCGTGATTAATCCTCACCACGTCATCTCATATTGAAGATCTTATATCACCAATGTCGCTGATTTACATTCGGAGATAACAGATGAGGAGTTCATATGCCCAAGACATGGTTCATCACCGGCGCTTCCTCGGGGCTCGGTCTCGAGATGACGCAACAGTTGCTCGCGCAGGGACACAAGGTGGTCGCAACGATCCGTCGCCCAGGGACGCTGACGCAACTCGAGCAGGCATACCGCGAACGCCTGGATGTCGTTCAACTGGATCTGATTGAACCGGAGAGCATTACATCGGCCGTCGAAGGCGCATTCGAGCGTCACGATTGGATAGACGTGGTTGTCAGCAACGCAGGCTATGGCCTCTTCGGTGCGGCGGAAGAGTTGACGGACGAAGAGATCGATCGGCAGATTGCCACCAACCTTGCTGGATCCATCCATTTGATCCGTGCCGCACTGCCCCTTCTCCGAAGGCAAGGCGGTGGACGCATCGTCCAGGTTTCTTCCGAAGGCGGGCAGATCGCTTATCCGGGCTTCAGCCTCTATCACGCGACCAAGTGGGGTATCGAAGGCTTCGTCGAATCCGTCGCACAGGAAGTGGCTCCCTTCGGTATCGACTTCATTATCGCCGAGCCGGGGCCGACTGGCACGAATTTCGGAGCCAATCTCGTCAGTGCAGAATCCATGGATGCCTACGAGGAAACCCCCGTCGGCGCCGTTCGCCGTGCGATCAGCGATGGAAGCTTCGAGATCAAGGGCGATGCGACGCGCACCGTGGCCGCAATCATTTCGGCCTCCGAGAGCGCGGCGCCGCCATTGCGGTTGGCGCTGGGTAGCACGGCCTATTCCTCCATCTCACAGGCGCTTTCCGCGCGCCTGACTGCCCTCGAGGCGCAGAAGGAGGTGGCGAATTCCGCCGACCGGCAGGATCTGTGAACCGCGGCAGGCCCATAAGCGCAGACATCAAAAACAATGGAGACAAGCATGTCCATTCGATCAGCACTATTGGTTCTCGCCCTCGGCATTTCGTCTTCGCCCGCCTTTGCTGAGACCGCCGCAGGAAACCAGGTGATAGGCACGTGGAAGTTGATGTCGGCAACGATTGATCCAGGCGGGCAAGACATTCCGGCCTATGGCGAGAACCCCAATGGTCTCCTTGTCTTCACTCCGGACATGCACTTTTCGGCAGTCATCACCGATGCCGATACCCCGCGCTTTGCCTCCGATGCTCGCGGTGAAGGAACAGACGGCGAAAACCGCATGGCCGTATCACGCAATATCGGGTTCTTCGGCACCTATACCGTTGATGATAACGGCGAATTCAGCGGAAACCGTGTCGAAGGAGCGACATTTCCGAACTGGGTCGGCAGCGTCCGGACCCGTGATGATCTGACGCTGGTCGTTGCCGGCGACCGCATGACTGAAAATTTTCGGCGGCCGGAGGGGACTGAAATCAGGATCGAATGGCAGCGCGTCAAATGAGGCACGAACGGTGGATGGTTCGGACAAGGTCTCGACCTTGCGCCGACGAGCTTCCGCCCTTCGCCCATGACTAAAAACGAAGCTGAGCTATCCGGAGGACAATCCCATGCTCTTCAATCGTCGTTCCATGTTCAAGGCGGGAGCCGCCGCCGTCTTGGCGTTCCCCACGCCTCAGATCATGACACGGGCCGCGTTCGCGGCCGCTCCGCCGAGACCGGAAATCACCAACGGCGGTTTCTACCGATTCATGCTGGGTGAGTTCGAGATCACCGTCATTCTCGATGGCATGCGGACATTCGACGGACCTCATCCGACCTTCGGTGCCGATCGGGACGCCGGCGAGGTCCAGTCTCTGATGGAGGCGAACTTCCTGCCGTCGGATCGGATGATCGGGCAATTCAATCCGGTCCTTGTGAACACGGGCACCGACCTCATCCTGTTCGACACCGGTAACGGGCCTGAAGGCAGGGAGTTTGGCACCGGGCAGCTGGCGAGCCGCATCTAGGAGTCAGGCTATTCACCCTCCGATGTGACGATCGTGGCGATATCTCATCTGCATGCCGATCACATCAACGGGCTCATGGAAGGCGATCGTCCAACGTTCGACCAGGCACGATATGTGGTCGGGCAGGCGGAATGGGACTTCTGGACCTCGGCTGATTTTTCAGAAACTCCGGCTGCCATGCATGCGACGGCCGTTCAAAGGAAGATCGTACCACTCAGAGAGAAAATGACCTTCATTGGCGACAACGCGACAATAGCGCCGGGTGTCACAAGCGTGATGGCCGTTGGACACACCCCCGGGCATATGGCGTTCCTACTGGATTCGGCAGGCCGCAACCTGCTGCTGACCGGCGACACGGTAAACCATTTCGTTGCTTCCCTGCAGAAGCCGGATTGGGAAGTTTCTTTCGACATGGACAAAGGCGCTGCTGCCAGCAGTCGCAAAAGGATCTTTGGTATGCTGGCTGCAGAGAAAATCCCGTTTATCGGCTATCACATGCCCCATCCATCGATCGGCTATGTCGAGCCGCTCGGCGCAGGGTTCCGCTTCGTGCCGGTGAGCTATCAATTTCTGCTCTGACGTGGGTTGGGGTGGCGGATCAGCCCGCGCGACCGGGCGCCGTCACGTTCTGGTCTGCCAGTCGTAGCTCCTCATGTAATCGAGAAACGCACGCATGGCAGCACTCGGAAGGCGGCGATTGGGGTAATAGAGAAACCAGTGCGGCAAAACTGGACTCCAGTCGGAGAGAAGCTCCACCAGCTGACCGCCTTGAACATACGGTTTGGCATAGTCATCGAAGACATGGGCGATTCCTCTGCCGGCCAGTGCCGCTTGCAGTTCATTGTGCGCCGAGCTGACCGTCAGGCGACCTGTGGGTGAGATTTCTATCTCTCCGTTTCCATCGGCAAACCGCCAGGTGACGAGAGTACCGCCAGGAAATCTGCGCTTGATACAGTCATGACTTACGAGATCGTGCGGTACCTGCGGCTGGCCGTGCCTTTTGATGTAATCCGGTGAAGCTACGATTGCATAACGAAGCGCGGGTCCAAGCGGGAGCGCAATCATGTCCTGGGCCAGCTGCCTGCCGAACCTGACGCCGGCATCGAAACCCTGTTCCACGATATCGATGACTGCCGCATCACTGATGACCTCGATCTTCACCTCGCGATAGGTATCCATAAAGTCGAATACCAGCGGGCAGATAAAATGATCGACGGCCGGTGCCGGCGCGTTGATCCTGAGAGTTCCGGATGGGCTATCCCGCAATTCGTCGACCTCTGCGATCGCGAGCCTGATGTCGCTTAACGCAGGTGCTAGACGTTCAAGAAGGCGCTGTCCTGCCTCCGTCGGGAATACGCTCCTCGTCGTTCGATTGAGGAGCCGGATACCCAGAGCCTCTTCCAGGGTATTCATCGTTTGGCTCAAGGCTGATGAAGACACGCCTCGCTCGAGTGCTGCCGCGCGGAAGCCGCCACATCGGACGATCGCGACGAATACATCGAAGCTGTCTAGGCGCACCGGGTCCATTGCGAAGTATTTCTAATCAACTTGATAAACTTTGCACAGATTATCAGATCAATGCGCCCGTGTCATGGTTGGTGGAAAGCTAAACGCCGCACTCTGCCTGCTTCCTTTCACCGGTCATTTCCGGCCCCGTACAACTGAACGAAGCGAGAGAGTGCCTAACGAAGAAGGGAAGACCGATGAATGCCTTCAACCTCAACAGACGCGCTATCATGCTGTCCGCTGTCGCAGGCGCATCAAGCATGCTCATCCCAAGCCTGGGCGGCTCCGGCAGCGCCAATGCCCAGGCCGCGTCCTCGTTGAGCGGCAACGCCGGTCACTACCGCTTCCGCCTCGGCGAGATCAGCGCGACCGTCTTGAGCGACGGCGTTATCGGCGGCCCGCCTCGCGTCTATGCGAGCGACGCGCCCGAGGCGGAGCTTCAGGAGGTTCTGCGGCAAGCATTTCTTTCGACCGACCACATGACGCTCAACCTGAATACGCTTTTGATCGAAACCGGCGGACGGCGGATTCTGATCGAGGCTGGCGCCGGCAAGACGATGGGTCCGAACGGCGGCCGCATCTTTGAAAACCTGGCGACGATCGGCCTCGGTCCCGCTGACATCGATGCGATCGTCATCTCGCACACCCATCCCGATCATGTCGGCAACCTGAGAACCGCAGACGGCGGCAAGGCCTTCCCCCGTGCTACGGTTTTCGTCCCGAAGGCGGACTGGGATTTCTTCGTCCGCACTGATCCGGATCTCTCTTACATGCCCGTGCCGGGGGAATTCCGTCTGCGTTTCGCTGCAGCCATCAAAAGCAGCCTCGAGCCGGTCATGAACGATGTCGAGCTCTACGAAGCCGGTGCCGAGATCGTGCCTGGCCTGACGACGATCGTCGCATCCGGCCACACGCCAGGCATGGCGACCTTCCTTGTCCATTCCGGGAACGACCAATTGCTGCTGACAGCCGATCTTGCCTATCATCCGGTCGTCAATGTCGATAGGCCCTGGCTTCCGGGCCCGGACCGCGACAAGGAGACGGCCCTTGCCTCCCGTCGGCGCATCTTCGACAGGGCGACCGCTGAGCGCATTCCCGTACTCGGCTTCCACTTTCCGTTCCCCGGCCTCGGCCGGATGCTCAAGACGGATGGTGCCTACGCCTGGGTGCCGGCCAACTGGCAGTTTTGACGCCGACGATCGAGAGACAGGAGATACTTCATGGACGAGTCGAAGATCAACCGACGAGGCTTTCTCGGAACAGTGGGGGCGGCGGCAACGGGGCTGGCTCTGGCCGCGTCCGCCACTGCCGTCGCGCACGCCCAGGATACGACGTCTGCGCAACCCCCGTCGGGACTAAACCCGGATGTGCTGACCCGAACCCTGCCCCGCACCGGTGAACGGGTGACCACGCTCGGCCTCGGCACCTTCCTCACCTTTGACCTGAAGCCCGGCGATCGTCGCGACGCGCTTCGTCAGGTTTTCGAACGCTATGTCGCCGCCGGCGGGCGCGTGGTCGATACCTCGCCGCTCTACGGCTCGGCCGAGGTCAGCGTCGGCCAGTTCATGGGCGAATTCGAAGGCTCCGACGAGATGTTCCTCGCCAACAAGGTCTGGGCAACGGGCGAATATCTCGGCGACGAAAGCCACGCGGTGGAAAGCTTCAGGCAGTCGCAGATGCGCACCTGGCGCGACACGATCAATCTCATGCAATGCCACAGCATCACCAATGCGCCTGTTATCATCCCGCTGATGAAATCCTGGAAGAAGGATGGCCTGATCCGCCATGTCGGCGTCACCCATCACGAATCGGCCGCGCAGGAGCAATTGCTGGCGATCGTCGAACGCGACGACGTCGACTTCATCCAGACCAACTACTCGATCTTCAATCGCGACGCCGAGCGCCGCCTGCTTCCGGCCGCCGCCGACAAGGGCGTCGGCGTGCTGATCAACCTGCCGCTTGAAAAGGCGCGGCTGATGAAGGTGGTCGAGGGACAGCCGCTGCCGGATTTCGCGCAGGAGTTTGGCGCGACGAGCTGGGCCCAGTTCTTCCTCAAGTGGGTCATAGCGCATCCAGCCGTCACCAGCGTGCTGTGCGGCACCTCCAACCCCGACCATATGAGCGACAATGTCCAGGCGATGACCGGCCCGCTTCCCGACGAACGCATGCGCGCCCGCATGGTCGCGTATATGGAAACGATCCCCGGCTTCGGCTCCATCGGTTCCATGCCGTGGTATCCCGGCAAGGAGAATATGTATTCCGGTCTAATCCGCGAGGCGCAGGCCAACGCCGTGCGACGACTGCAATGACCGATCACATCCATCCGAGATGCCCGTGAATTCAGGACCTGGAGACTGACCTTGCCCTCAAGCCGAAGATCCCTATTGATCGCATTTCTAACACTGCCTCTGATCCACGCCGCCAGGACCAAGGCATTCGCGCAAGCCGGCCCTGAACTTCCTCTGACCCTGGAATGTCGCGACGGAGACGCCCTCACTCTGGAGCGGGAAGCTGGTCCGTTCTTCAGGCCGAATTCGCCGCGCAATCGCGAACTCCATGCAGACGCCCTCGACGGCGAACGGATAACGGTTGCCGGATTTGTCCTCGACAAGCGCTGCCGGCCGCTCGCCGGAAGCATTGTCGAGATCTGGCATGCGGACGAAAACGGCGACTATGACAGCGTCGGCTTCCGCCTTCGCGGACACCAGTTCACCGACGCGCAGGGGCGCTGGTGGTTCAACACCATCGTGCCCGCGCTTTATCCCGGCCGAACGCGCCATTTCCATTTCAAGGTCCAGCGACCGGGTGGGCGCGTCCTCACTACACAGCTGTATTTTCCCGGTGAGCCCGGAAACGCCGGAGATCGGCTCTTTCACGAGGCACTCCTCCTCGACATGAAGCAAACCGGCGACGGCCGGTTCGGCCGGTTCGATTTCGTCGTTTGAATGAACCAAGTCCGTTTGACCGGAAGGTACCGATAGGATCGGCATCCTCCATTGCAGCAAGTGGGCCAGTTGAGGAGTGCAGTCTGCATGATTGCAGATCACCCAGCGACTGGCGAATGGTGGGGGTAGTAGCTCAGGCGTTGAAGCCGGCGTCTACATTGAGGACCGCACCCGTAATCAGGCTCGCAGCGGGGCCTGCCAGAAACGCGACCGCGCTGGCGACTTCACGGGGCTCGCCAAATCGACCGAGCGAGGTGAGGCTGCGCTGATAATCGGCATTCTCGCCATTGGCAGGGTTCATCTCCGTGTCGGTCGATCCCGGCAGAACGAGATTGACCGTGATACCTTGAGGGCCAAGTTCACGCGAAAGGCCGCGTGTGAACGACAGAAGCGCCGATTTCGACATGGCGTAGGCCGTCACCCCTGGGAATGGGACACGCTCGGCAAGCGAGGAGCCGATGGAGACGATGCGACCTCCTGATGAGAGGTGCGGGATCGCTGCCTGGGCGAAGAGGACTGGCGCGCGAACGTTGACATCAAGCATGGCTTGTAAGTCGGCCAATGGTAGGTCAGCTGTCATCCCAGCCGTTCCGATGCCGGCGCTGTTGACCAGAATATCAAGACCTCCAAGTGTAGCGACAGTTTCGGTGACGGCACGGCTGATGGCTTCCGGGTCTGCGCTATTCGCCTTGATGGCAAGCCCGCGTCGCCCTTTCTCCTCGATTGTTCGGGTCACCGTCGCGGCCCGATCGGCGGAGCGCCGATAGGTAAAGGCGACATCGGCCCCATTCTCGGCAAGCGCAATCGCGATCGCAGCCCCTATTCCCCGCGAGCCCCCGTTCACCAGGGCGCGTTTTCCAAGCAACTCCATGATCATTTCCTTTTATGCAGCAATCGATGCATAAATCGGTAAATCCATTGCAAAGCATCGTCAACGGATTTATGCAGTGGTCGATGCATAATAAAGCTCCACCCCCCCCGGATCTCCCGATGCCGACACGCCCCACCCGCGGTCGGCCGCGGGAATTTGATCGCCTGGCTGCGCTCGCAGCCGCGACAAGGCTGTTCTGGATCAGGGGATACGAGGCGACCTCAATCGCTGATCTGACGGATGCGATGGGGATCGGAACAAAGAGCCTCTATGCGGCCTTCGGCTCGAAGGACGCGCTCTACGCGGAAGCGCTCCGATATTATTACACGACCTACGAGGGATTGGTCTGGACCCGCTTCCGGAAGGCCGCGACCGCGCGGGAGGCGGCTCTGGCATTTCTACAGGATTCCGCCATTGCCATGACGGGTGGAGATTGCGACCTGCCGCATGGATGCATGGCGACGCTCGCCACGGTGGGCCGCGAAGGACATTCCGAACTCGGCGAACTCATGCGAACCACCCGCGCAGGTGGCTTCGATCTCCTCAAGGCCCGCTTCGACAAAGCAAAAGGCGACGGGGACCTCCAGGCCACGGCAGACACGACCAAGCTGGCGAGGTTCGTGCAGACCGTACAAAGCGGCATGGCGATCCGCGCCCGTGATGGAGCGGATCGTACTGAACTCGAAGCCGTTGCCGAGATTGCCCTGGCCGGATGGGACAGCATCATTGCCAACATCGATCATGGGACAAGGGGTAAGGCCTGATCCTCAGCGCGCGTGTGAACCCCCCTGTTCCGGGACCGAGTTCGAGGGTTGACCCGGTTTCCGCAGAAACCTCCGATACGATCAAAGCCGCCAGCGCCCGTCCGGATGGCGTCGCGGCCGCAACCCTGAGCGGTTCGGATAGCCAGGCGTGGAAGAACTGGAGGGTCTCTGGATGACCTCTTCAGCATGCTTGATCCTCCGAGGAGGTCCGGCGCCAAGACCGGCGGCCGCAACTGAATGGTCGGCGCAAGAATACGCGAAAGGCCGTTCGGACTTTATCCTCTCTTCAGCGCTTGTTGCCGTAACGGAAGCGAAAGTTGCCGGATGATCAATGGCGATGGAGAAAGGAAACGCGGCGGTCGCGCCGACGCCCTTACAGCCGATCTCCAAGGCGTGGCATTTGGCAACTGTTAGATCGCTCCTTCTCTGTTTCGTTCCGGGAGAAACGGCTTGCGGCGCTTAACGCGTTGGCAACTAAAGGGATGGCAGCGGAGATTTTTTTCATCGATATCGGAAGATTCTGCAAAAGATATTGGTTTCCTGAAAGACAAATCACTCCGGCCTATGCACCCCTATCGATGCGGCGCTATCCGTTCTGGGGAATCAATCGCGGCACTTGGCGGACCTAACTTTATAGCCGCGAGCGATATCGGGACCCCTGGTTGAGGATAGCTTAATTCGACGAGGGGACTTTGCATGCGGAAGCCAATTTCGCTGCGCGATATCGCGCGTCATTCGTGCAGCATAGCGGAGATCGCATCTGATGATCGACGTAGACGCCCAAGGCATGTCGCGGATGCAAAAACGTACAGTCGAAAAGAAAGTTTTTCGGGCGCGGGATCGCGACCCGGCGCGTCGCCGTCGCTATCAACGAAGCTTTCGGCTTTCGGTTTTCCGGCATTGGTCCTGCTCGGCGGTGTCGCGCTTCCGTTCGATGCATCGGCAGATCCGGGAACGCCCGGCGTTCCGCAGGCTCCCGTTGCGATCTATGCGGATAACTTCCAGAACCGGCCCGGCCCCACCCCGATCGTCAAGCTGAATGCCTATACCAGCACTTCCGGCCAGACATATTCGGCTGATCCCGCATGGCTGACGAATTGCAACGGCTGGATCGCGTCGGCCAACCAATCGACGACCAGCGCGGCGCAGGTCACCGAATGCGGCAACCAAGGCGTATGGAACCAGACTCAGCGCCTGTCCTGGGCTCTTGGCCTTCATGCCGGCCAGAGCCAGGCCGCAGCGCAGGGCAATTATGCGGTCTCGGCATTCACCGCAGGTAACCCTGGCGCCGGTCTGGTGGAGTTCCGGACCGCGACGAACATCCCCTTTCCGACAAGCAATCGCTTTCTGTCCTTCAGTGTCGACGTGGCGGCGGTCAACTGCAACGTTTCTGCTCCCTTGCTGCAGTTCTCATTGGTCGATGACGGCGGTGTCGCCACTCCGTCGGGGTCACAGATCAATGCCTGCGCGAGTGGGACGACTCAGAGCGTACCGGCGCTTGGGGTTGCGCCTGCGGGTGCGGTGAACACAGGCACCTACACGTCAAACGGAGCTGTCCTGATCAGCGGCTCCTCCTTCGGCGTGCGCATGGTGAACAACAACGGCAGCGGCACAGGCAACGACCACGCGTTCGACAATGTCAGCATCCTCGATGCAACGCCGCAGCTCGACAAGGAGTTCGGCCCGACCAGCGTGGCCGTCGGGGGTGTGTCGACCCTGACATTCACGATCACCAACACCAGCGAGTTGGGGGCAAAGACCGGGTGGTCGTTCACGGATGCTCTTCCGGTCGGCCTCAGGGTGGCATCCGATGAGATCAGCACGACCTGCCCTTCGGGTGTCGTGACGGCACCCGTCGGTGGATCAACCATAGACGTCTCGGGAAATCTCACCGCCGGCATGGCCTCGTGCACGGCGACCATACCGGTAACGTCCAGTTCCGCCGGAACCTATACCAACGACGCGTCGAACATCACGTCGGCCGTCGGCGTCAATCCGCCGGGCAGTACCTCGGTCACCTTCGGCACCCAGCCGAATTTCGTGTGCGATTCGACGATGTATTTCGGAATCGACGTGCCGACGCGGCTTCACCGGGCCGATACAAGCACCAACCCGTTCACCTTTCCCGGCATCGGCGCAGTGTACAGCTCCGGCTACAATGCGATGGGCTACGACGTCTCCAGCAACTACATTTATGCGACGCGCTTTGACAGTGCCACGAGCAGATACCGCCTGTTGCGGATCGGCAGTAATGGATCCGTCAGCGACCAGGGTCCCATCGTCGGCGGCGGCATCAATGGCGACACGGGCATAGCTTCGGGTGTGGTGGGCCCGGACGGCTACTATTATCTCAAGAGCAACAGCGCGACCAACGTCATCTACCGCGTGGATCTGACCACCCGGACGGCCACCAGCATTCCGCTCAACCGCACGATCTCGAACGCGGACCTGGCCTGGCACAACGGGCTTATCTACACGCATGACCAGGCTTCCGATTTCGTCTATTCGATCAATCCGAACACGGGAGCAGTGACTGCCATCGGGCAATCTGGTTTGTCCGCAACTGCCGGCTTCGGGTCGCTGATCAGCGCCTCGAACGGGGTCTTCGGCCGTTACAATAACGGCGGATTCTATCAGTTCGACCTTGCGACGGGTATGGCGACGCTCATCTCGGACGCGCCAGCGGGTACCGGCGACGGCGCCAAATGCCCTGTCACGGCTGTCAGTCTTCCGGCCGACACGCAGATCACCAAGACCGACGGCAGCGAGACCTACGCGCCGGGCACCAGCATCACCTACACAATGGTGGTCTCCAACAATGGTCCGTTCGGCGTTCAGAACGCATCGGTAAACGATCCGCTGCCTGCCGGTATCACTGAGGCGAGCTGGACGTGCGGCGGCGCGACAAACGGGGGCACCTGTGGGACGGCGAGCGGCGCAGGCGCCATCAACGATGTCAAGGTGAACCTGCCCGCGGGCAGCTCCGTCACCTTCCAGTTGACGCTGACTGTTCCCGCAGATTTTGCCGGCGATCTGGTGAACGCGGCCACGGTGGCCAATTCATCTGCCGTGCCTGATCCCGATACGAGCAACAATTCGGCGACGGACATCGACGTCGCGGCCGCTCCGGCGCTGACGGTCGAGAAGACCGGCACGCTCAATGACCTCGACGGTGACGGGCTGATCGATGCCGGCGAGACAATCAGCTACAGCTTCGTCGTGGAGAATACCGGCAATGTGACGCTGACGGATGTCACGGTCGATGATCCGCTGCTGACCAATGCCGGCGTTTCCGTGTCCCCAGGCCCGCAGACTTTGGCGCCCGGCGGGACGGCGACGTTTACGGCGACCTATACGCCGACGCAGGCCGACATCGACGCGGGCCAAGTCGAGAACACGGCGACGGGTACCGGTACGCCGCCCTCCGGTACGCCGATCGACAGCCCGCCGGACACCGTCGTCGTCCCTCCGGACCAGACTCCGGGCCTGACGATTGAGAAGACCGGCACGCTGAACGATGCCGATGGCGACGGGCTTATCGATCTCGGCGAGACGATCAGCTACTCGTTCCTCGCCCGTAACACCGGCACCGTGACGCTGACCAATGTCACCGTCGACGACCCACTGCTTGCCAATGCAGGCATATCGGTGACGCCCGGGCCGCAGACGCTTGGACCAGGTGGAACCGCGACCTTTACCGCGACCTATACGCCGACGCAGGCGGATATCGACGCGGGTCAGGTCGAGAACACCGCGACCGGCACCGGCACGCCGCCATCCGGTCCGCCGATCGACAGCCCGCCGGACACTGTTGTCGTCCCGCCGGACCAGACGCCGGGGCTGACGATCGACAAGACGGGTACGCTCAATGATGCCGACGGTGACGGGCTCATCGATCTCGGCGAGACGATCAGCTACTCCTTCCTGGCGCGCAACACCGGTTCGGTGACGCTGACCGGCGTGACGGTGGACGATCCGCTGCTGGCCGGCGCTGGAATCTCGGTAACGCCAGGGCCCCAGACGCTGGCGCCCGGCGGGACGGCGACCTTTACGGCGACCTATACGCCGACCCAGGCCGACATCGACGCGGGTCAGGTCGAGAACACGGCGACCGGCACCGGCACGCCGCCATCCGGGCCGCCGATCGAAAGCCCGCCGGACACCGTCGTGGTCCCTCCGGATCAGTCGACCGGCCTGGTTATCGACAAGACCGGCACGCTGAATGATCTCGACGGTGACGGCCTCATCGATCTCGGCGAGACGATCAGCTACTCGTTCCAGGCCCGCAACACCGGCGCCGTGACGCTCACCGATGTGACGGTGAACGATCCGCTACTCACCGATGCCGGCATCGCGCTGGATCAGGGGCCGCAGACGCTGGCACCGGGGGCGACCTTCACCTTCACTGCGACTTATACGCCGACCCAGGCCGACATCGATGCGGGGCGGGTGGAAAACACTGCGACTGGCACCGGCACGCCGCCGTCCGGCCCGCCGATCGACAGCCCGCCGGATACCGTCGTGGTGCCTCCGGACCAGACGCCCGGACTGACGATCAACAAGACCGGCACGCTGAACGATGCCGATGGCGACGGGCTCATCGATCTCGGCGAGACGATCAGCTATTCGTTCCTGGTCCGCAATACCGGGGCGGTGACGATGACGGGCGTGACCGTCGACGATCCGCTGCTTGCCAATGCCGGGATTTCGGTAACGCCCGGTCCGCAGACGCTGGCTCCGCGGGGGAGTGTCACCTTCACGGCGACCTATACGCCGACGCAGGCCGATATCGATGCGGGCCAGGTCGAGAACACGGCGACGGGTACCGGCACGCCGCCGTCCGGCCCGCCGATCGACAGCCCGCCGGACACCGTTGTCGTGCCGCCGGACCAGACGCCCGGACTGACGATCGACAAGACTGGCACGCTGAACGATGCCGATGGCGACGGGCTCATCGATCTCGGAGAAACGATCAGCTACTCGTTCCTGGTCCGCAACACCGGCACCGTGACGATGACAGGCGTGACGGTGGATGATCCGCTGCTCACCAATGCCGGCGTTTCCGTGTCCCCAGGTCCGCAGACGCTGGCGCCCGGCGGAACGGCGACCTTTACCGCGACCTATACACCGACCCAGGCCGATATCGACGCGGGCCAGGTCGAGAACACCGCGACCGGTACCGGCACGCCGCCGTCCGGCCCGCCGACGGAGAGCCCGCCTGACACCGTTGTCGTGCCTCCGGACCAGACGCCCGGATTGACGATCGAAAAGACCGGCAGACTCAATGATGCCGATGGCGACGGGCTCATCGATCTCGGCGAGACGATCAGCTACTCCTTCCTCGCCCGCAATACCGGCACCGTGACGCTCACCAATGTCACCATCGATGACCCGCTGCTAACCAATGCCGGGATTTCGGTAACGCCGGGACCGCAGACGCTGGCTCCGCGGGGGAGTGTCACCTTCACGGCGACCTATACGCCGACGCAGGCCGATATCGACGCGGGCCGCGTGGAGAACACCGCGACCGGCACCGGCACGCCGCCGTCCGGGCCACCGATCGAAAGCCCGCCCGACACCGTAGTCGTGCCGCCGGACCAGACGTCCGGACTGACGATCGAAAAAACCGGCACGCTGAACGATGCCGACGGTGACGGTCTTCTCGATGCCGGAGAAACGATCAGCTACTCGTTCCTGGTCCGCAACACCGGCACGGTGACGATGACGAATGTCACGGTCAACGATCCGTTGCTTGCCAATGCCGGGATCTCGGTGTCACCTGGCCCGCAGACGGTGGCGCCTGGTGGAACGGTGACGTTTACTGCCACCTATACGCCGACCCAGGCAGAGATCGATGCGGGCCAGGTCGAGAACACCGCGACCGGCACCGGCACGCCGCCGTCCGGCCCGCCGACGGAGAGCCCACCGGATACCGTCGTGGTACCTCCGGACCAGACGCCTGCACTGACGATCGAAAAGACAGGCACGCTCAATGATGTCGATGGCGACGGGTTCATCGATCTAGGAGAGACGATCAGCTACTCCTTCCTCGTCACCAACACCGGTGCGGTGACGATGACGAATGTCACCATCGATGACCCGCTGCTCACCGATGCCGGGATTTCGGTAACGCCGGGACCCCAGACGCTGGCGCCTGGCGGTACGGCGACCTTCACGGCGACCTATACGCCGACCCAGGCCGACATCGACGCGGGCCGTGTCGAGAACACCGCGACCGGTACCGGAACGCCGCCGTCCGGGCCGCCGATCGACAGCCCGCCCGACACCGTGGTTGTGCCGCCCGATCCGGCATCGGATCTCGTGATCGAAAAGACCGGCACGCTGAACGATGCCGATGGCGACGGCCTTCTCGATGCCGGGGAAACGATCAGCTACTCGTTCCTGGTGCGCAATACCGGGGCGGTGACGATGACCAATGTTACGGTCAACGATCCGCTGCTCGCCAATGCTGGGATTTCGGTAACGCCCGGCCCGCAGACACTTGGACCCGGCGGAACGGCGACGTTTACGGCGACCTATACACCGACCCAGGCCGATATCGACGCGGGTCGTGTTGAAAACACCGCGACCGGCACGGGCACGCCGCCGTCCGGGCCGCCGATCGAAAGCCCGCCGGATACCGTTGTCGTGCCTCCTGAGCAGACGCAGGGACTGACGATCGAGAAGACAGGCACTCTCAACGATGCCGATGGCGACGGTCTTCTCGATGCCGGAGAAACGATCAGCTACTCGTTCCTGGTCCGCAATACCGGTGTCGTGACGCTGACCAACGTCACGGTCAACGATCCGCTGCTCGCCAATGCCGGCATATCGGTCACGCCGGGACCCCAGACGCTGGCGCCCGGCGGCAGCGCGACGTTTACGGCGACCTATACGCCGACCCAGGCCGATATCGACGCGGGCCGTGTTGAGAACACCGCGACCGGCACCGGCACGCCGCCGTCCGGCCCGCCGACGGAGAGCCCGCCCGACACCGTTGTCGTGCCGCCTCAGCCCGCCAGCCTGAAACTGCAGAAGACCGGCCGGTTCACCGATACTGATCGAAACAGCTATACGAACGCTGGTGATACGGTGACCTATACCTTCACGGTCACCAACGACGGCGGGCAGACGATCACCAATGTCTGGCCGGTAGATGCAGGGCCTACCTTCAATGGCCGACCAGCCGGAGCTTCCCTGTCCAGGTTCACACCGGAACCTGTCACATTGGCTCCCGGCGAAAGTCAGGACTTCACTGCAGTCTACACGCTGACGCAGGGAGATGTCGAAAACGCGGCGGGCATCCCGGATGGCATCGCCAACTCTGCCACAGCAAGCGGTCGCACCCCCGACGGCGAAGTCAGTTCGGACAATTCCACGTCCGTTGTCACACCGCCCGCAGCCGTTCCAGGTGACATTTCCGTTACGAAGATTGCCAACCTCAGGTTCATCCGTCGTGGTGAAAAGGCACCGTTCACCATCCGCGTCACCAACAACTCGGGCGCGCGGGTGGATGCTCTGACGGTCATCGACACGATGCCGGCAGGCTTCCGCTATGTGGAAGGCTCGGCGACCGTCGACGGCACCAAGGTGACGCCTGAAGTGGTCGGCCGACAAATCCGCTTCCGCGACGTGTCCGTCGGCAGCAAATCCACGGTCGAGATTCAGATCAGGCTGTTGGCGCTGAGCACGGCCGGGCCGGGCGAGCATGTGAACCTTGCCCATGTCGTGGATCCCAGCGGCGGTCAAGTCGGCAATGAAGCTCGCGCGGTCGTCGAGATCATCGTCGAACCGGTCTTCGACTGCGGCGACATCATCGGCAAGGTGTTCGATGATACCAACCGCAACGGCTATCAGGATGAGGGCGAGCCGGGACTTCCCGGCGTAAGGATCGCGACAGTCAAGGGTTGGTTGATCACCACCGACCTGTATGGCCGTTTCCATGTCGCCTGCGCGGATCTTCCCGAGGCACGCATAGGGTCGAACTTCATCATGAAGCTCGATCCCAGAACCCTGCCGACCGGCTACCGCCTGACGACGGAAAACCCGCGTGTCGTACGCCTGACGGCCGGCAAGATGACCGAGCTCAACTTTGGGGCTTCGATCGGCCGCGTGGTCCGGCTCGACCTCAAGGGCGAAGCCTTCGTGTCAGGAAAGGCCGAACTCGACAAGCGCTGGGCGGATGGCATCGACCAACTGATAACCGTCCTGGCTCAAGAGCAGTCGGTGCTCCGTCTCTCCTACATCGATGCGGCCACTGATCCCGAACTCGCCGAGGCGCGCGTGCGTCACATCAAGGAGCTGGTCGCCGACCGATGGCGGCAGCGGAAGCGGGTCTATCCGCTCAACATCGAGACGCGCGTGGAGGCGGGACAATGAGGCTTCTTGTCACGAACATCGATCTTTCCCAGCTGCTCCTGAACCGCAGGCTCGGTCTCCTCCGCTGCACCGCGATGGCAGGTCTGCTTGCCATGTCGCCACCGGCGGCAGCGCAGGAGAAGGCCGAAAAGGGCGGCAGAATTTCTGCAGACAGTTCGGTGCATCGTCTGGCGATCGGCGAAAATACGGAAGCCGAAACACCTGCCGATGCTCCCGCCATTCCCTTCATGATCAAGGTCGATGGGGAGACTGTAGACAAGAGCGCCGAGCCGGAGACAACCAGCCGGCCGGTTGCCAAAACCAGCCGCTTGACCTCTGGCGAAGCAAAGCCGAGCGATCGTCCGGTGGACCGGCAGCGGCAGACGGATCTCGATTTGTCCGCGGTTGATATTCAGGTGAAGTTCGATGGGCTCGATACCGATCCTCTGCTCAATGTCTCGACCGTGCCCGTGAAACGGACATATCGGGCCGGAGAGCAGGTCCGCTTTCTTGCAACCTCCAACTATCCGGCCTTCATCGAACGAGCGGAAGTCCGCATCTTTGAAACGAAGGGGCGCGATAAAGATCGGCCAATCGCCACGATTTCCGTTGCGGTCAACGGTGAGGCAGCCTGGATCATGCCCGAGGCGAAGGAGGCGGACTTTGCGTATGTGCTACGCGTCTACGACGCCAAAGGCCGTTACGACGAGACGGTACCGCTGACCATCGCCAGAACCGATCGCGGGTTTGCTCCCGATAGGAAGCAGGACAAAGCCAAGGCACCGGGAACAGGCGAGGACCGGACGGCCTTCCGCAACATTCCCGTTGTGGGAGGGGCGGTGACGGTCTATGGGAAGCAAGTCCCGCCCGGACATGCGGTACGCGTGCTGGGCGAGGAGATCCCCGTCGATCCGAAACAGGCCTTCGTGGTCCAGCGGATCTTGCCGCCCGGGGATCACGCCGTTGATGTCGCCATCAAAGGCGTGTCAAAAACCGGTGGGCTGTCCTTCAGCCGTGATGTCAACATCCCTGACAACGATTGGTTCTACGTGGCACTCGCCGATCTCACGATCGGAAAGCGCACGGGCGATGCTCATATCGAGGAAGTCCGCCCCGGTGAATATGACGAGGTTTATTCGAAGGGAAGATTGGCTTTCTATCTCAAGGGCAAGGTCAAGGGGAAGTACCTGCTTACGGCCGCCGCCGACACGGGGGAGGACGACCTTAACAAGCTCTTCCGCAATCTCGGCAGCCAGGATCCCAGGCAGATTCTGCGCCGGCTTGATCCCGATGACTATTACCCCGTCTATGGCGACGATTCCACCTTCACGGAAGATGCACCCACCAAGGGCAAGTTCTATGTTCGGCTGGAGCGCGGAGACAGCCACGTAATGTGGGGTAACTACAAGACCCAGATTACCGGCACCGAGTTCCTTCCTTCCGACCGTGCGCTTTATGGGGCCTCCGCCGTCCACCGATCGGAAGAGACGACGTCCTTCGGCGAGCGTCGGACGGAGATTACCGCCTATGCCGCCCAACCTGACACGCTGCCGCAGCGCGAGGAGTTCCTGGGCACCGGCGGTTCTGCCTATTTCCTGAAGCGCCAGGACATTGTCGAAGGCTCCGAGACGGTAACCGTCGAGACTCGTGATGCGGTGACCGGCCGAGTCCTCGAACGACGCGTGCTTACCTATGGCGAGGATTACTCGTTCGACTACATGCAAGGCGTCATCATCCTGCGGCGGCCGATGTCCTCCATGACCGGGACTTCCGAACCGGTCCGCAATGGAGCGCTTGGCGGCGGCAAGCTTTATCTAGCCGTGCAGTACGAGTTCGAACCCATCGTGAGCGACGTCGACGGCTATGTCTATGGTGGCCGTGCGCAGCACTGGATAAACGATAAGATACGTGTCGGCGTGACTGGCATGAATGACAGTACCGAACTGGCTGATCAGAAGGCCTATGGTGCCGATGTCACTCTCCGGCACTCCGACAATACCTTTCTGAAGGCCGAGATCGCCCATTCAAAAGGGCGGGGCTTCGACCTGTCACACTCGAGCGATGGCGGCCTGACCTGGGGCAACGATGAAACGAGCTATTATGGCGATCCAAACGACGATGAAGGATCGGCCTATCGCGTGGAAGGTCAGGTCGATCTCGAGGAGCTTGGGACAAGCATAAAGGGCAAGATCGGCGGGTATTACGAGAAGAAAGAGGCAGGGTTCTCAACGCTCTTTGACGATGTGACCGTCGATCAGCGTATCTGGGGAGCGCATGCCGATCTCGATCTTACCCCGAAAACCGGTCTCAAGTTCACCTATGACGATCTGACTGACGATCGCGGTCAGGTGCGCCGCGACGGTACCGGCAGTGTCAGCTATAAATTCGACGAACATTGGAAGCTGTCGCTCGGCCTCGACTACACTGAACTGATGTCTCCCTTGGCCATAGCATCCGGCAAATCCGGTTATGACGGTTCACGTCTGGATGCTGGCATGCGTCTGGACTACCGGATAGATGACGACCGGCTGATTTATGCCTTCGCACAGGGGACCCTTGATCGCTCCGGTGACATCGACCGCAACGACAGGGCCGGCGTGGGTGCCAAGGTTCAGCTTACCGACACGATCGGGGCGGAAGGTGAGGTCTCTTATGGCACGAATGGCCTGGGCGGTCTTGCCGGCCTTACCTATGATCCGAATGCCGACAGTCACTATTACCTAGGCTATAAGCTCGATCCCGACCGCGCGTTCGATCTCCACAATACCCATGACCTGTTCGGCGACGACAAGGGGACCGTTGTTCTCGGCATGCGCCGCAAGATGAATGATCTGCTCTCTGCCTACAGCGAGAGCACTTACGATATGTTCGGCAATCGCAACTCGCTCACCCAGACCTATGGCGTCATGTACACACCGGATGCCATGTGGACCCTGGACGGCGGGCTGGAAATCGGCCAAGTGCGCGACGAGACGGTCAATGCCGATACCGATCTGCAATATGAAGACTTCGAGCGTTATGCGCCGTCGCTCTCCGTCGGCTACAAGGACGAGGAGAGGGGCATCAACGCTCGGGTGCGAGGGGAAGTGCGCATCGAACGTTCCGACAATGGTACCCGTGACCAGAACACCTATCTCTTCGCGGCAGGGCTTGGCTGGAAGACCAATCCCGACTGGCGGCTGGTCACCCATCTGGATGCTGTCCTTTCCGACAGCCAGTCATCCGATGCGTCGTTTGCAGATACCGACTACGTGGAGGCATCGATCGGATATGCCTATCGGCCGGTGGACAATGAACGTCTCAACGCCCTTTTCAAATACACCTGGCTTTATGACCTGCCGGGCAACAACCAGCTGATCAGCGGCGCCACGGGTGACCAGTTCGCCCCGGCGCAGCGCAGTCATATCCTCTCGGCGGATGTCAATTACGACCTGACGCCGTGGCTTACCATCGGAGGCAAATACGGGTTTCGCCTGAGCGAGGTCCGCTACCGGACCAGCAATGGCTCAGGTTCCGGTTTTGAGGAGGAGTGGCAAAAGTCGACCGCCCATCTTGGCATCGTCCGGGCCGATCTTCACGTCATCAAGAGCTGGGATTTGTTGGTTGAAGGCCGCGTCATGCATATGCCCGAAGCTGAGACGACCGACTTTGGTGCGCTCGCAGCGGTCTACCGCCATGTGGGAGACAACTTCAAGGTCGGCGTAGGCTACAACTTTGGCAGGTTCTCCGACGATCTGCGTGATCTTACCTTTGACGATGAGGGCGTCTTCCTAAACGTCGTAGGAAAGTTCTGATCTGCGGGACATGTCTGTGGCAGCGACGGCTCCAACGGTCCCCTCGGAGTCGTCCGGGCGAAGCCTGCCTGCTTGATCTGTGATCCTCAGGCAGCGGCGCCTGCTGTGCCTCATCATCCGCACTATCGAACGCGACACAGTCCATACATCGGCTGATTCCACCTCTGCGTTCATTGGTCGTTTTGATGCGCCAGTGCCACATCGATACACAACTATGAGTACAAGAAACCATGTCGTCTAAATTGTAATTGTCGGCGAACTGCATCCTTTTCTACTGACATCCTGTGTGGTGGGATGCGCGTTCGCGGGGTGGCGGGTTATCGAATTAAATGCTGAAAAAACTTGCAGACGCGCGCCTGTTCGGATCTTTGCCGGAGGACGCGGGGCCACGGAAAATGACTTTTCGAGGCGGTGCGATGCACTCTGTGCGGGCTCCTGGATCGCAGGAATTCGTATCCGAAGGCCACGTTTTCGTCGTCATGCTGGCTCCTTGCGCGGGTATCAGGGTGACGTTCGGGGCCGATCGGGTGCAGAATTTTGACGCGACGGCGGGCCAGACCGTCGTAATCCCCGCTGGGGTGGCTAGCAGGACGAGTTGGAACTCGCGGCGGGAAAACATTGTCGTAGCGATTTCGCAAGAAAGCATGCTTGATCTCGCGGGGCATGCGCTGGATGGCATGGACTTCGAGATCAGGCTAGCGAACCAGGCCGCCGATCATACTGCTCTGCATTTCGCGAAGTTGATGAAAGCGGAACTCAAGCATCCCGATTATGTCAATGAGCTTTATCTCGATTCCCTGATCACGGCCTTCGGCATTCATATTCTTCGCAACTATTCCTGCACCGCAAAGTTTCAGCGTCCGGTGAGAACGGGACTTTCCGCAATCGCCGCCGGTCGGGTGCGTGAATATTTGGATGTTCATTTTAGACGAAAATTGACGATTGCCGAGCTTGCCAACATCTGCGGACTTTCTCCGGGGCATTTCGCTCACGCTTTCGTGAAAACGTTCGGGACCACACCGCATCGCTATCTTATTGAACGACGTTTGGAATTTGCTGAGGGTCTTCTTACGCAAACTGCTTTTCCCATCTCCGAAGTGGCGTTCCTGAGTGGGTTCTCCAGCCAAAGCCATCTCACCAACATGATGAAGACATATAGGGGCAAGACGCCAAGTCAGCTGCGCTGAACCGGATCGCAGGCGGCGGGTCATGCAAGTATAACTGAGCACGCATTGGTCGATGCGGCGGGACAGCGGCGACTCCTCATTATTGAACCAGCTCACCCAAAAAGCACTTCATCTACGATTCAAAATACTAAACGGCAGCGGTTTATGCTTGGCGGAAATCCGTTGTCAGCGTATATATCAAAATATTCTTAGGTATTAATATTAATATACAATATGATTTGCCAGCCTCTGGATTTCTCTGGTAAAGTTATTCTTGCCAATTGGGAGAGCGTATTCACTCTCCAGTCGAAGTCGCGAATGCCAATGGAAATATGCATCACGTGATGCCTGCTTTCGTAAAAAATACCCAAAAAAAAACAAAGAAGGAGGAGGGGTATGGCAAAATTAACATGGATATGCGCTGGATGTGATGTTCAGTTCGAATTAAGAAAGATCGATCAGTGGAGAATGTTGCACGTGGAGATTTCGTCAAGGCGAGGTCCTCCACGCCTGAGCGAGACCTTCGAGCTTTGTCCGGACTGCCAAAATCGTCTCGTTAATATGGCCGATCCCCGTAAATGGCCCAGGTCCGAGGTCGGGTTATCTCGATGATCTGGCCAATCGGAATCTCCTCCATCGCATACCGATGTTGAGAAATGCTTCCTCTTCGAAAGAGGTTGCGATCTTTTGTTGACGTTTCCAGGCGATTCTGACGCCTCTTGAATTGCTTTTTTGCTGCATTAGCTCCGTCTTAATTAGCTTCGTTCGTCCTGAAATTTGGAGAAGCAATTGTTTTGGCGCTGTGACGGATGTGGCGAAAAGAGGCGACTTCGCAAGATCGACGAATTCCGATGGACCACTATCAGCGTCACGTCGGCGTCAGGGGCACAACTTGCCAACGACAAGTATGAGCTTTGTCCGGACTGCGCCTGCCGGCTGCTCCAATATGCAAATCCGACGGAATGGGGGGCGGTGGCAGCGATCCAACTTTTGCAGGAAGCTAGCCTCAAGACCGACCGTCCATAGGGCAGGGCTTTCATTCAATGCCGCATCCATTGAGAAAATCTCTTATGAATGAGATGATGAATATCAATTCCTGATCAGAATCACTGTCTGCAGAAGCACTTGACGACAAATTCATCGCCCGCCCCTCTGGCACGCAAAGAGCCTTATCATACCGTCCGGCAATACGAGCAGCGGCCTGTCTGGCGGCTTGGGACGGAATTCTTGCAGCATGAGCAAATGGGGAGTCATATTCTGCAATATTGCGCGACGATGAACCAGGAGCCGTCACCACGAAAGTCTTCGAATAAGATCTTCGCTCAGCAGTTCCGCTATATGACCTGCTTTAATCTGATCAGCAATTATATGAGCTGGAAACGGGGCGAAGGAAAGCCACCAACCTTGAAGGCGCTACAGGAAACCGTTTCCGCCAGCCCTCGGCATGTCGCCGATCTGATTGCGGCCTTGCGGGACAGCGGCCACGTCACCGCCCAACGGCAGGCGACGGACCGTCGTTCGATTTATCTCATCCCGTCGCCGAAGCTTCTGCTCGAAGTGGCACGCTCACCGCTGTCTTTCCTGAAAATATCGGAAAGTATTCGGCCTGCCGATCGGTCGCTCGCCGATCTTCTTGTGGGAAACTCAGATCTCCTTGCTCTTTGGATCGCCCGATCCATAGAGGAGTTCAAGAAGCTCGATATCGTCTTCCGGCCGTTCCCCAATGTCGTGCAGTTTAGCACGCGCGATGCCGGCTACCTCATACTCACGGCAGTGATCGGATCTTATTACAGCAAAATACATCAAGACGAACCGTGGCACGGCGACTTGGCGCCGGAGAACCTTGCCGGGCGTTTCGGGGTGTCGCGCCAGCACGTCCGCAATCTTTTTTCGGAAGCAAAAGAAAACGGTGTGTTTGCTGTCAGCAGCGGCCAGCTTTCCGAAATCAGTCCGGCGCTCGTCGATGAGTTCGAAACATGGTCTGTTGGGCAGATGGCTCACTATCGGCTGCTTGCGGAAGAAATGCGTGATTTGGCCGAGACCGAGACAATTTCCGCACACCTCTGAGCAGATCAAACCTGCGATATCGCTTGTCATTAACACTGCCGCATCGCGTTATGGATCGATGCAAAGTTTGGACTGCCCCCCAACGTGCCTGTCTCCTATAAGACGCGGGGCTAAAAAGAACTCAACTCATGTCGTCCGCGGACTGACCGACGGGCAAGAGTAGAAAGGTGTGAACGCTTTTGCGGCGAAGAACCCTGTACACTTGCACCAAAGGCAACACGGGGAATTTTTTCCCTGGACTGTTCATGGGCTGGCGGCCACCGGGGGCAGGGATCATGATTCCATTCTGCTTTGCAGGCTTGAAGGCGCAACTGTTGTCAACGACCGGATTGGCGCTAGCGCTTGCCGCAGGCGCCGGCCTCTTACGGCCGGCCCTGGCCGATCCGCTTCCCACTGGGGCGAGCGTTGCGGCGGGGCAGGTATCGGTCGGCTCCGCAGGAAAGTCGATGACGATCACGCAAGGCTCGCAGAATGCCATCGTCAACTGGAACAGCTTTTCGGTCGGCCAGGGGCATACCGTCAACTTCGCTCAGCCCGGAAGCTCCTCCGCAATCCTCAACCGCGTCACCGGATCGACCACATCGACGATTGCGGGATCGCTCACCGGCAACGGCCATGTCTATCTGATCAATCCCAACGGGATCGCGATCACCAAGACCGGCAATGTCAAGGTCGGCGGAGGCTTCGTGGCCTCGACGCTGGATACCAGCGACGAGGAGTTCCTGAAGGGAAAGAGGACATTTGCCGGCAAGGGGACTTCCGCGGCAGTTGAGAACAGCGGCGTGATCACTATCGGTCGGGGCGGATATGCAGCCTTGATAGGTGGGCGGGTCAGTAATGACGGGTTGATCAGCGTGCCGATGGGCAAGGTGGGACTGGGGTCAGGCGAAGAGGCCACGCTCGACCTGTCGGGCGACGGCTTTCTGCAGGTCGCTGTGCCGACCAAAGCGAGCGGTGCGGATGCGCTTGTCAAGAACGGAGGCCGGATCTCCGCCGATGGGGGCCGAGTCGTCATTTCGGCCGCTACTGCGCGAGAGGCGGCGAGAAACGCCATCAACCTTCCCGGAACGGTCGAGGCCAGAACGATCAGCGGCAGGCAGGGCGAGATCGTCATCGGCGGGGGAGCAGGGGGGAGCGTCTCCGTATCCGGCCGTTTGAATGTGACCGCCAGCGGCGGCGGCAAGGGCGGAAAGGTGAAGATCACCGGCAAATCCGTGAAGCTGAATGGTGCCGTGGTCGATGCATCCGGCGCGGCGGGAGGCGGCACGGTGGAGGTCGGTGGCAACCGTCAGGGGAAGGGACCGTTGCAGCGAGCTGAAACCACTGCGGTGGATCGGAAAAGCGTTATCCGTGCGGATGCGACCGAAGGCGGTGCAGGCGGAGACGTCGTCATCTGGTCCGACGAGATGACTGTCTTTGACGGGTTGATTACGGCAAGGGGCACCGGCCTCGGATCCGGCGGAGAAGTGGAGGTCTCGGGCAAGGCGAAGCTCGACTTTACCGGCGCGGTGGACCTGACCGCTGAGAACGGCCGCTTCGGCAATTTGCTTCTCGATCCCTACAACGTCACCATTGCCCTTAGGCCGTCCAGCAATTCCAACGGCATGACCCCCACGGGTAACGACAGTGTAATAGACGTCCTTACGCTCCAGAACGCACTGGCAACCGCAAATGTTACGATTGCAACTGGTGGCTCGGGGTCGCCCGGCAGTCAGGCAGGCGACATTACCGTGGCGGTTGCCGGCAACCTTTTCTGGTCGAGCGACTCGATTCTCACTCTTTCAGCCTATGGCGACATTCATATCGATTCCCCCATCGTCGCCACCGGCGCCAATGCAGGCCTGGTGCTGAACTATGGCGACTTCGCCACGAGCGGCAGCGCGTCGACCGGCAGCGACTATTTTGTCCACCGGCCGGTCACTCTTTCAGGCGCCAATGCCGGTCTGACGATCAACGGGCAGGCCTATACGATCATCCGCAGCGCCGAACAGTTGCAGGCGATGAATGGCAACCTTGGCGGCAATTATGCCTTGGCCGGCACGCTCGACCTCGAACCCGCCATGACGTGGAACGATGAGACCGGCATGGTCCCAATCGGCGATTATGCCGACCCGTTTACAGGTACGTTTACCGGAATGGGCAATAGCATCGAATGGCTCCTTTTGATGAAGCCCGACCGGGAGGCCGCCGGTCTCTTCGGCGTTTCATCAGGCACCATTCGCGACGTGAATCTTTATCTGGGCATCGCCAGCGGTGCGAAATATGTCGGCTCTCTCGTGGGCGTCAACAGCGGCATCGTCAAGAACGCTTCCTCCCGCGGCGTGTTCGGGGGTGGTAGCCTGTATTCGGGAGGGCTTGTCGGCCTCAACACCGGCACGATTTATGGGTCATACACTGAAGCAATGCTCTCCAACACCCAGACCGGATTTGGCAATGGCGGTCTGGTTGGACGCAACGACGGCACGATTGAAAAGAGTCATGCCGAAATCACTATTTCCGGAAGAACGTCGATCGGCGGACTTGTCGGCGAAAACAACGGGACGATAACCTCGTCTTATGCAGGATCGAGCGTTAGCGGTGTTATCTCCGTTGGCGGACTTGCCGGCACAAACAACGGAACAATCACCAATTCCTATGCCACAGGCGCGACCAACGGAGCAAACAATGTCGGCGGACTGGTTGGCGACAACAAGGGGGCGATCTCCAGCGCATATGCGACCGGCGGTGTCGGAGTGGGCGGTGGCACAGGTGTCGCGGCCGCCGGAGGACTGATCGGCTCCAATTCCGGCCAGATCCACGATGTCTACGCGACGGGGAACGTAGGAGCGTCTCAGGATCTCGGCGGCGACATCATGAATGACCCTATTCCTGATGTTCTGATGCCCATCTTCGGGGATAACGTTCACGGTTCCTACCCACAAAATACCGACCTGCGAGGCATACAGAAGGTCGGCGGCCTGGTTGGTTTCAACAGCGGAGTGGTCACCGACGCCTATGCCACCGGCGACGTTACCGGCACGGTGACCGGGTTTCAGGGCGTGATCTACCAGTTTGTCGGCGGATTGATCGGTGAGAACGGCGGTGCCATCAGCAACGTATTTGCGACCGGAGATGTGGATACCAACACCGGTGGTGCGGACGGTGGGCAGATGGGGTACGGGACCGGGGGGCTTGTCGGTCTGAATATTACATCGACGAGCGATGTTGAGGCGACGATTTCCAATGCCTATGCAACGGGTAATGTGAATGGCGGATATGGTACAGGCGGGCTTGTCGGGGTCAACGGCACCGGCGGCGCTGTCAGCAGTTCCTACGCAACCGGCGATGTTACGGGATTCAGCCTGATCGGCGGGCTGGTCGGACTGAACCAGGACGCTACGGTCAGGGGCTCCTATTCGACAGGCGCCGTGAGTGGGCAGCTCGATCTCGGGGGGCTTGTCGGAAACAATCTCGGAACCGTGGTCGGCAGCTTCTGGAACACCACTTCCTCGGGCCTCACCAATGGGTTTGGCAAGGGCACCATCGCCGGAGCGGCGGGCCTTGATGACGCGCAGATGATGCAGCTGGCGAGCTTTGAAACGGCCGGCTGGGATATAGAGGATGCGGGGGGCACCGGTTCCGTCTGGCGAATCTACGACGGATACACCTCGCCCCTGCTGCGCAGCTTCCTGACGCCGGTCACCGTCAAGGCCAATGATGCCAGCAAGGTCTATGACGGCACGGATCAGGGCGGCGAATCCGGCTACAGCGTTTCGGTTGACGGCGCAGAGCTTTTCGGCACCGCCTCATATGCCGGATCCGGCAGGAATGTCGGCAGTCACGAGCTGACCGTTTCCGGTCTTTATTCCAGCCAGCAGGGCAGCGACATCAGCTATGCCTCTGGCACGCTGACGATCACACCACGCGCCATCACCGTCATCGTCGGGGACACGAGCCGGACCTATGGCGATGCCAATCCGGCACTCGGCTACACGGTGGGCGGCGCAGGTCTCGTCGAAGGCGACACGCTTTCGGGGGTTCTCTCGACCGCGGCAACCACTTCCTCCGGTGTCGGCTCCTATGCGATCGGACAAGGCAATCTCGCGGCCTCGTCGAATTACGACGTCACTTTTCAGGAAGGAACGCTAACGGTGACGCCGCGGGCTATCACCGTCAGGGCGCATGCCGCGAACCGCATCTATGGCGACGACAACCCCGTTTTCAGCTATTCGGTGGGCGGCCAGGGACTGGTGAATGGCGACAGTCTCGGCGGGACACTCTCAACCGATGCTACGGCAAGATCCAATGTCGGCTCCTACGCCATCGGACAGGGAAGCCTGGCGGCTTCATCGAACTACGCGCTTGCATATGTCGGTGGAACACTCGCCATCGTGCCGCGGTCGATCACGGTTACGGCCAACGATCTGACACGGGACTACGGCGACGGGAATCCAGCATTCACCTATACCGCCGGCGGGCTGCTGGACGGAGACATGCTCTCCGGTGCTCTTTCAACCACGGCGACGGGGGCGTCGGGAGTTGGCAGCTACATGATTTCCAAGGGCACGCTCGATAACCGCAATTACGACATCAGCTTCACGCCCGGGACGCTAGCGATCACGCCGCGCGCCATCACGGTCGTCGCCGGCGATACGAGCAGAACCTATGGCGATGCCAATCCGGTTCTTGGCTATGTGGTCGGCGGCAAAAGTCTCGTCAATGGTGACACGCTTTCCGGCGCTCTGTCGACGGCGGCCAGTGCCGCCTCGGGTGTTGGTTCCTACACGATCGACAAAGGTAGTCTCGCCGCCTCCTCCAATTACGACGTCACGTATCAGGGAGGGACGTTAACGATCATCCCGCGCGCCATCACCGTCATCGCCGGCAACATGAGCCGCACCTATGGCGACAACAATCCCGTCCTCGATTATACGGTTAGCGGCGAAGGGCTCGTCAACGGCGACATGCTTTCCGGTGCGCTTTCGACGGCAGCCACTGCCACCTCGGGCGTTGGCTCCTACGCGATCGGCCAGGGCAGCCTCGCCGCTTCCTCTAATTACAACGTCACGTATCAGGGCGGCACTCTGACGGTGACGCCCCGGGCAATCACGGTGACCGCAAGCGGAGCGAGCCGGATCTATGGCAACGAGAATCCGGCATTCGCCTATAGCATCGGTGGTCAGGGGCTGGTGAACGGCGACAGCCTCAGCGGCATGCTCGCGACGGAGGCGACGGCACAGTCCGACGCCGGCAGCTATCTTATTACGCAAGGCACGCTGGATAACGACAATTATGCGATCAGCTATCAGGGCAACGTGCTGACGGTACTGCCGCGAGAGATCACGGTCACGGCCGATGATATCGTCAGAAGGGGCGGCAGCGCCAATCCTGCGCTGACCTACTCCATTGGCGGGCATGGTCTGGCCAACGGCGACGTTCTGACCGGCAGCCTTGCAACGGCAGCCGGTATCGGATCGGTCGCAGGACGCTACGACATCATGCAAGGCAGTCTCAGCAGCTCTGCCAATTACGCCATGACTTTCCGGCCGGGAACCTTGACCGTGGTCGAACAGGGGTCTGCCACGCTCCCGCCGGTTACACGCGGGCCGACCATTCAAAGTCCTGCGGGAATCGTCGAACAGTTCATCCGGCAGCAGCAGGCTCTTTCCGGCATAATGGACGGCACGGATGATAACGCGTTGGAGAAGCCGACGAGCAAGCCGAGTGTGCAATCATCCGGCATCAGCGGTGGCAGAAACGGAGACAGCGGTAACAGCACTCTGGAGGAAGAACTGAATGATCTGCTCTGAGAGCCGGGCAGAAAGGCTCTCCGTCCGGGCGGCTCGAGCGTTTCCAATCGTTTACGTTCCCGCTGCGGCGGTGCTCTCAATTTGCTTGGCCTGCAGTCCAGCTTTCGGGCAGACTGCGAGCCAGATCACACAGCCCTCCTACGCGCCGCCGCAGACGCGGCAGCCGGGCGGCATCTACCTGCCCGCCACAACCGGCCTCGACACACCCGCGGGTGCCGAGCAGCTTTTTGTGACGTTGGACGGTATTGACGTTGAGAACGGCTTTCCCGAACTGGCCGCCACCGGCAAAGAGGTCGAAGCCAGGCTAAAGGGGCGGAAGGTTTCCGGTTCGGACCTCTTTGCCGCGGCGCGCGACCTGGAGGCGGCATATGCACGAGCTGGTTACCTGCTGGTGCGTGTGAGCCTTCCCCCTCAGACAATCCGGGATGGAGCGCGCTTGAGGATGGTGGTTACAGACGGTTACGTCGAAGCACTCGACGTTTCGGCACTCCCCTCCAATGCGCGCACGCGCATTCGAAACCTTCTTGCTCCGCTTGTCGGTGCGCGGCGCGTAAAAAGGCAGGAACTGGAAAAGCGGCTCCTTCTGGCGGACGACACGCCGGGCGTCGTGTTGAACTCAACACTCAAGCCGGGAGCGAAGCCGGGTTCGACATTACTGGTCATAGGCGGTCGCTACGATCCGGTGACGACCGATTTCTCGCTGGACAACAGTCTGTCGGAGGATCTCGGGCGCTATGTCTTTGGCGTCGGAACGCAGTTCAACAGCCTGTTTGGCCTCGGTGAACAGATATATCTCCGTATTGGCGGTTACCCGGACGATGATCTCTTCGGCGCCGATCCGCGCAACCGGCAGATGTCAGCAGGCTTCATTCTTCCGTTGGGGTTTGACGGGCTGTCGCTGAATGTCGAGGCGACGGATACGAAAACCAATCCGGACTCCGAAGTGGGCTATCGCATGCGCGACCATTACGAACGCTTATCGCTGCGGTTGAATTATGACTGGCTCCGCTCGCGCGATCTCAATCTTTCGAGCAGTCTGGCACTGGATGTGGCAAACGAACGACAGACGATCGTTCTCGGTTCGAGCGAGTCTCCTTTTAACGAGGATCGGTTGCGTGTTTTGCGCCTTGGCCAGTCGATTGATGCAGAAGCGCCCTGGGGCGCCTCTTTGCGGGGGGTGGTTACCGCATCCTTCGGCTTGGATACATGGGGCGCGCGCCGGGCGACGCTTGACCTGCCCATGACGCGTTACGGCGCAGAACCCGATTTCCAGAAGATGGATGTCCGATGGAGCTACAGCCAATCGGTGATGGATGACCGGCTGCTTTTGAGTATCAACGGTCGCGCGCAGACTTCCTTCGGGCAGGCGCTGGCGGCTTCCGAACAGCTCGGCCTTGGCGGGCCGGACGGGCTTTCCGCTTACGATTCCGGCACGCTTGAGGGCGACAGCGGCATTGTTTCGCGAGCCGAATTGGCGTTTCCATTTGCCTTCTCTCCCCTTGCCGACAAGACCGCTCTCGGGGGGGCCTTCACACCCTACGTTTTTGCATCCGGCGGGTCTGCGGTTTTGCACAAACCCACTGCACTGGAGTCGGAGATCGTTCGGGCTGCGGCTTTCGGAGTGGGGTTCCGGGCCGCCTTGGGGCAGACAGCAGGCCCCGGCGCTGCAAGCTTCTCGCTTGAATATGCACATGGCAGCGACAGTGACGGCGGGCGGGAAGATCGCATCAATCTGCGCTTCGTGGGGAGCTTTTGACTTGAGGCACAGCGGCGCGACAACAACTATCTCGCGCTAAATGCAAAATCGATACCGGTGAACTGTGTCACTCAAGCTCCGAGACCGATATGCCGGCCGCACCGTAAGAGGGCTCCGGCGAAACGGCAGATAAGCTGAATGTTGCAGCTTCAGCCGCTCCAGAAGCGGGTTACGCTTTACCAGACATGAGCGGATCTGCGTGTGGGCAAGAGCCGCATCGTCTCCGGTTGTCGCCAGACGAACTGGTCCAGGCGGGGTTGGACATCGCTGATCCATTCAGTGATGTCGGCCAGCTCTGCTTCGAATGCCGCATAGGCATGTGCCGATTCAAAAGCGTTGACCTGCACACAGACCGTTTCTCCCTCGCGAACCGGCAATCTGGAGAAGGTGTTTTCGCTCCGTTCGGTTACGAAGCGCGCATCGCTGCGTGCACCAGCTCGCTGCATGAGGGGGGCGACATAGTTGCCGAAAAACGTCACAAATTCGTCTTCGCGCCGAGGCGCCAGAGAGTAGGTCGTCACCGTTACTAGCGGTTTGCCGCCATTGGCCGAACGCGCCGCGGTGAACGGCGGTTGTCCGGCAGAGCGGAGCAGAAGCACGTTGTCGGAGTTGATCATGGTATCATTGGCGGCCGCTCCGAACGCCTTCCATACGGGGCCGCCGTAGAACTCTGCAAGCGACCTGGCCCGGGAGGGCATGTCAGGGAATGACCGGACCCAGACGAAAGCGTCGGGATCGTCGCAATCACGATACATGCCGTGCAGGCTCATGCCGGTGGCAATCTGGCTTTCGATAAATTCGCGTTCAAACAATTCGATGAGGTCATCGCGCCTGCCGCGCTTCAGGCGGTAGTGGCATAATTCAAAAACAGGACCTTCCGACATTCGGTTCTCCAAAACAGGTTAATTGACCTGTTATTGTCAAGCGTCTAGATCAGGGTGTCGATATTTTTGGCTTGAGCGCGATGACCAAACGCAGGAACGACCCCATTCGAATGAGAGAGCGGATCTCGGAAGATGCGTTTGCTGCTTTCATGCAGCACGGCTATGCCTCCACTGGCATGCAGGACATCAGGCAAATCACCGGCGTGTCCGGAGGCGCGCTGGCGCACCATTTTCCTGCAAAACGGGACTTACTCCTGGAAGTCATTCGCACCCAGCTTGGCCGCGCCGTCTATCGCACGTGCATCGAGCCGTTTCTCGCAGCGCCTGACGCACTCCAGGGGGTGCGTGCCATGTTCGGCGTCGTTCGATCGGAATTAAGGGATGCCGAAGTGATAACCGGTTGCCCTTTGAACAATCTTGCGCTTGAGCTTTCCACGCTTGATGTTGAGGCCCGAGAGGAACTCGATAGGCTGTTTCAGAAATGGCGAGAAGCGATTGCCGAGCGTATCGGCAAGGATGTCGAGCTTGGTCTCGCACAATTCCCTGACCCTGGAAAAATGGCCACCTTGATTGTGGCCAGTTTTTCGGGCGCCATGTCCATGGCCAAGGCTTCGCAGAGCGTCGAGCAATTGGAATCCTGCGGTAACCAAATCGAGGACCTTATGAGCCCGCATTATACCCGCCTTAGCGAATATTAAGAGCAGTAGGCCAATGACCTGGTATCGCGCTTCAATCTACCGACGCGACCGTTTCCCGGTCGACGCTACTGCTCACGCCGCCTGGCTTTCACAAGCTAAAGACGCTCTGCATAATGCGATGCAGGTTCTTTCCTCGCGGTCAGCATAACATGATCCTCGGAGGCATCCGCAAGCGCCAGTGCCAATTCCGCTGCAGACCATCCGCGTCTCTCCAGTTTATTGAGCATTTCCATCATTGCGATTTCGACCTCTCTTCTGCAGTTCGAAATCAGTTTCAGTTCGATGAGGTTCCCTTTGCAACTGGTAATCATCCTAGCCTCCGTTTGCCACATGAGAGGGCTGCTTGATATGAAAGTTCGTAAAATCAGTGGAATGGCGAGAGTTGCGCGCAATCATCAGCCTCAAACAAACCGATACAGATAGTGCCTCAAATACGCGCAATCCTCGCTTCGCCGTCACTTGCCTTGACCGACGATTGCCTCAATGCTCCGCAGTCGCGAGCTCACGTAATCGCCATGCCGAAGCTTTGCGAATTCGTCGGTCGTTTGTGCCGGCGCATTTTTGAAAACGTACCACTGGCCATCGGGCTCACGCTTCTGATAGATCAGGCCTCCCCTCTTGCGGTGGCTGAAGCAGGTGATTGCCGCTACCGTCCCGTTTTTGGCGTGCCAATCGGCGTTGAAACAGAGTTTACCCGGCGCGGTGATGAACCAGCGGCCTATGCCGTAGGACGCTGCCCCATTTTCCCGCGACCAGGCGGTGAAGGTGCGCGCCTTTACTGAAAAATAGCCTGCGCCAGCTTTCCAGATCCAAGAATTCTGGCCGTAGAGTTTGTAGATTTCCGCATTGCTCAGAGGCTTCGAGGTTTCGATCCCGGCGGGTTCCCGAGTTCCAGCCGCAGACGCGGCCGTGGCGACGCCGCCGGCTAATGCGACTGCAAGAAGCACTTTTTGAACTGTCGACATGATTGGGTTCCTTCTTGGTCAATTGATGGTCTGGCGGGCAATCCGCCAGTCAGGCCGGCCATAGCCGTCTGGCCACGGGTAGACTTCACGGTCGTTGAAGTAGATGACGGCGCTCAGCGCAGGGAACTCGGCATATCGCTTCGTCACGCTTTCGGCCCAGTTTCGCACATACGAGTCGTCGCCCTCGTAGCCGAGTTCGGCAACCATGACCGGCTTGCCATAGCGCGCGACACGAGCATATCCGGGCGAGAGGCGCTCGGAAAACGTCTGGTCACGGCCGGTTTTATCCCTGTCGTACTGCTGCAGGCCAAAGACCGAGAGGCCGACAAGGTCAACGACATCGTCGCCAGGATAAAAGGCTTCGAGTCCTTCGTTGCCCTTGGGCGACCACATGTATTTGGCCGTCTTCAGATGAGCCTTGCAGACACGAACCACCCGGCGAAAAGCTTCCACATAATCCGCACCACGCCAGTGCGACCAGGAGAACTGATTGTCCGTCTCGTCCATTTCCTGGCCCCACCTTATGATGACAGGACTTTTCAGCGTAGCGGCGGCCGAGCAAACGGCGGCCATGTTGCCGTCGCGCGAACCGTTTAAGATGCTGTGCAGCAGTTCTTGCGACGTCTGGCGCCAGTCGGGCGACCAGGACCAGGGTTCGACGGAGATCAGTAAGGTGCGACCGCGAGCTTGCGCATAGTCATCGGCAAAGGCCAGCGTGGAGAGGTCGACGTCTTCCCATGGCAGAAAGAGATGTTCAATCTTCGAACTGGATGCTTCGGCGAAATCGCCATGCGGATCATAGGCGCCGAGGGTTATCGATTCAGGGGTTACGATCGGCCTCTTGATCGACGGCGTACTTGATGGCGCGGTCATCGCAAGTGACTGCGCTTTGGGAATCCCGCGCGGGGCGGTTGCCGTGAGCACGGCTCCGGACAGCAACAGGCTGGTTAGCGACAAGGCTACTACTTTTGACAGGCTATGCATTGTCAACCTCCTTCAGGCTTAGACGCCGCCAATCCGGATGAGCGGCCTCCGTTCTCATTTCGATTTCCGCCGGAACGGAAATCCAACGTGGCTTCAGTATGGTCCTGCGTAATGCGGCTCCACCCTTGCCGGCGCCGGCAACCGCGTAACGCTCTTCGAAAATCTGCAGGCGCCCACTTCCCCAGGCGAGCGCCTCGGCCCCGTCTTTCCCGTGTATGGTCGTTGCAACCCCCGGCAGTGCGATAAGCGCCAGGAGTGCCGTCACCATTGCCGGACGGTAGAAACGGGGGGCTGCTGCGATCGTGTTTTCCCGCGCATGCCGGACGACGATGACCACCAGCAGCAGCGTGTAGATTGCCGCGTTCAGGATGGTGAAGAGATAGAACCCCTTGGGCGCTCCGGCGCTATTGATCGCCAGGGCGGGCAGCACGGCTGCGACTGCGAGGAAGACGTAAGGCCCCAGAACGCGCAGCGGCAACGGATCGACTTCCGATCGACCTTTCGGGGTGACCCGGAAATCGACGAACGATCCGGTGAACCAGTCATAGACCGCCGCCAAGGTGCCGGCGACTGCCCAGGGCCAGCGTGCGAAAAGAAAGAGCATGCATTCCCAGCTCAGGATCTTCGCGTCGTAGGGCCGGAACGAACCGCTGGCCCGCCAGCGGTAAGCCATCAGCACGAGAATGACCGAGAGCGGTGCGAAATGCGCCAGAAAATCCGGATAGGTCACGGTTACGAAGTTTTCGCCACGCGCGAGGGCGATGATCGGCATCGCAAACATGAGCAGCATGAAGAATGCGAAAAGCGGGTACCAGAGCTGTGAAAAGAGGAACTGGAACTTGAGCCTGAGCGGCAACCGGCCGACAAGGCGGGGTGAGTACCGCAACAGGAGCATGACGAGGCTTCGTGACCACTGAAATTCCTGTGTCACAAGATCGCTGAAGGTGCTGGGGCCGTCGCCATGAGCGATCGCGTCGAGGGCGTGTACGCCCCGCCAGCCGGCAGCATTCATCATCAATGTCGTCGAGTGGTCTTCCGCCAGTTCCGGGCCGAGGCCACCGATCTCCCCGAGCGCCGCCGTGCGAACCGCATAATGCGATCCTATGCACAGCGGCGCCAGCCCCCCATTGTAGCCGGCTTGCAGCGAGCCGTGCATGCTGGCTTCGGCGTAGAGCCTTCCGCGTGCCGACCAGCTTTCGGACGCGTTCTTATCGCAGATGCTGGGCGCCGAGACATAGCCGACTTTCGGATCGGCGAAGGGGCGCAGCATCTGGAAAAGATAGCCGGGCTCAGGAACATGATCCGCATCAAGCTGTGCCACGAAGTCATAGCGGTCGTAACCGTAATGGTCGTAGAAGAAGGCGAGATTGCCTTCCTTGCAACGCGTGCGCCTGGGCCAGGAGGTCCTGTGGTAGTCGGGTCGTCCTTTGCGGGTCGAAACGAAGACGCCGTGCCTGCTGCACCAATCGAGGGTTTCGGCGGAAGGGTCCTCGTCGGCAATCCAGGTATCATGCGGCACATCCTGGGCAAGCATCGCCTGCAATGTCTCCCTGACGACGGAGAAGGGCTCCGACGGTGCCTTGGTCACGACCATGGCCACGCGACTGCCGGCCGGTAGGCGCAAGGGGCCGTTTGGTTTTGCTGCCCGGTAGAAGACGATGATGAAATAGGCCGGCAGAACGGTGATCCAGGCCAGTACGAGGCTCACGATAATGGAGCCGAACGCGTCTATGTGATGGCGTGACTCCAGCCACCAGGCCCAGAAATAAATGAAAGCAACGGCCCACACGCCCGCCCCGGAAAGATATTCCACTCGGCGATACCCAGTCAGAACCGGCACGAGCAGCGGCTCCTGGGCGCGCTCCGAGACATCCGTCGCTCTGACGATTGAAAGTTCGCTCACGAACGCACCTCCAATCCAAAGAACGGAGCGGCCGTCCGCACGATGGTCTTCAGGTCGGAGTGTTGAGGCTGGAAGCCCAGCGTCTCACGAGCTAAGCCGGGGTCCGCGTAAAGGCTGGGCGGATCGCCGGGCCGGCGCGGACGGATCACGATCGGAACCTCGCGTCCGGTCGTTTCCTCGATCATGAGCAAGACTTCTTTGATGGAAAAACCGCGTCCGGTACCGAGATTGAGAGCGATGTTTGCCCCGCCTCTCACGAGATGATCAAAAGCGAGGACGTGGGCGCGTGCGAGATCGGCGACGTGGATATAGTCCCTTATGCAGGTACCATCCGGCGTGTCGTAGTCGTCACCGAAGATCTCCAGGTGCGGGATCTGGCCGGCTGCAGCCTGCATTGCCCGTGGAATGAGGTGGGTTTCTGGAAAATGCCATTCACCAAGCTCGCCTTCCGGATCGGCTCCGCAGGCGTTGAAGTAGCGCAGCGCGACGTAACGCAGGCCGAAAGCAACCGCGTAGTCGGCGAGCACATTCTCACCGATCAGCTTGGTCTTGCCGTAAGGATTGATCGGAGCCTTTGGCATCGCCTCATCAATCGGCAGTGTGAGAGGGATCCCATAGACGGCGCAACTCGATGAAAATATGATGTTCTGAAGCCCGGTCTGCCGGCAGGCATCGGCAAGCGACAATGCGCCGCAGACATTGTTGTTGTAGTATTTTGCAGGATTTTGCACCGACTCGCCGACATAAGCCGATGCCGCGAAATGGATGACGGCGTCGGGGGCATATTTTTCGATGACCTCGATCAGGCCGTCGGAATCGAGGATGTCGCCCTCGATGAAAGGCCCCCAGCGGACAGACGATCGGTTCCCGGTCGTGAGATTGTCGTAGACGATCGGCTCGATCCCTTCCGATCGAAGCAACTTGGCAGTGTGACTGCCGATAAAGCCGGCACCACCTGTGACAAGGACCCGGGGCGCACCCATCAGATCGCCTCCGCCAATTCGGGGGTCGCGCGGGTGAGAAGGCGATCGAAATGGCCGATCGTCTGCACGAGGCCGCTCGCCAAATCCACATTCGGACGCCAGCCGAGTTCCTGCATGGCGAGCGAAATATCGGGGCGGCGCTGGCGAGGATCGTCGGCGGGCAGCGGGCGATGGATGATTTTCGACCGGGACCGGGTCAGTCCGATCACCTGTTCTGCCAGCTCTCCAATCGTGAATTCCCCGGGATTGCCGAGATTGATCGGTCCCGTCAGCGAGGCCGACGAGGCCATCATGCGAATGAAGCCATCGATGAGATCGTCGACAAAGCAGAACGAACGGGTCTGTGAACCGTCGCCGTATATCGTGATATCCTGTCCCGTCAGGGCCTGGACGACGAAATTCGAAACCACGCGGCCGTCGTCCGGGCGCATTCGAGGACCGTATGTGTTGAAGATGCGAACGACTTTGATCTCGACGTCGTGCTTTTTGTGAAAGTCGAAGAATAAAGTCTCTGCGCAACGCTTGCCTTCATCGTAACAGGAGCGCGGGCCAAAAGGATTGACGTTGCCCCAGTAACTTTCGACCTGCGGGTGGACATTGGGGTCCCCGTAGACCTCGGAGGTGGAAGCCTGGAGGATGCGTGCACCGGTGCGCGCAGCCAGCTCCAGCAGGTTGAGCGACCCTATCACGCAGGTCTTCGTGGTGTGGACCGGGTCGGATTGATAGTGCGGGGGAGATGCCGGGCAGGCGAGATTGTAGATCTCGTCAACTTCCAGCTCGATGGGCAGCACGATGTCGTGGGCGATGACGTCGAAGGCATCGAAGTGATTCAGATGAGCGATATTACGCCTTAGACCCGTGGAAAAATTGTCGAGACAGATCACCTGATGGCCGGCGGCCAGGAGCGCCTCGCATAGATGTGATCCGAGGAAACCTGCGCCGCCGGCGACAAGAATTCTCTTTCGCGACTGATGGCTATGTGATGAAGAATTCCTGCCACTGACCGAAGCTTGTGCAGAACGCGCACGAATGTCACCAAGATAGTTCACAACTATCCTCCCATGTTCTGGTTTTTGTTTTGGATATGTGTCGTTTCACATTGAGAGTGCTGCAAAACTGCATCGCTCTGGCAATTGAATGCTTGGCTGTCCCGGCTTGTATTCGGAATTAACCATTACTTAATTGGATACAGCCTCAAGGCGCAATTGTCGTTATCCCTGCATCCTAAAAATTGTCGTTCCGTACATTTCTGCTTAAGAGGGAATATGATAGAAAGCTTATGCACGTGACGTTTCAGCCACTTCCGTTGTTCCGGGCGGAGTGTGCGGAGGTTCAGCCGTGAAAACGAGTGCCTGCTCTCAATTTCAACGGCCAGGATCGGCTTATGCGCTGGAGAAATTGGATGGCTACGAGGTCCGGGTCTGGAGATAAACCCGCCGAGGGACAGGAATGGCCAACCCACATGGAGCGGCGGCGCTGGCCGCGCGAACCGTCCCAGGAGAAAGAAGATCGTTTGGATGTCCCTCCTGCTTTGGTGCCATTGCGATTTTCGACACAAGACCTGCCACCGAAAGAACAATTCAAGGCGTGGCGGTCACATATGGCGCCGCTCGTGGATGTTCATCTGCCGGACGAAAGATCACCGGACGACAGTTTTTTCGCCGAACAGATTGGTTGGCGTCTCGACGACATACTTATCGTCCAGCAGCGCGCGCAGGCATACAGCTATGTCCGAGATCAAGCCATGCTGCGGTCGAGCCCGATCGACCATTGGAACGTCGGTATGCTTCGCAGCGGTCGGGCTTGGACGGAGGTCAGTCGTCATGTGACGGAGACCGGCCCGGGGGAGATATTTTTCAGGTCTCTCGGCAGTCCGTACCGCGGGCGAATAACCGATTCGATCGCTGTGTTTGTCTTCTTGCCCTATGAACTGTTGGCCGGCGATGCGAGTCTTCTTCAGAACGCCAACAACGTGGTCCTCTCCGGCAGTCTGGCTGAATTGCTCATCAGCTATATCAACGGCCTGGAAGCGAACCTGAGCAATTTGACGGCAGCGGAGGTGCCGCGGATCATACGAACGATCGGCGATATGGTCGTTGCTTGCGCTGCATCGTCCACAAAATTGAATAACAATCAGGATCAGACGATGGGCCCGATGGAGCGGGCACATCGCTACATTCACCTCAACCTTCATTCAGATAATTTGACGCCTGACGTCATGTGCCGCGCGTTGGGTATCTCCCGTACACGGCTCTACCAGTTGTTCGAAGCGAACGGGGGCGTCCTCAACTACATTCGCAAACGTCGATTGCTGCAGGCATATGCAGATCTTAGCAACCCGTCAGATAGCAGGCCGATTTCGCAGATCGCGGAGGCGGCCGGTTTCGACGTCGCCGCCAATTTTACCCGCGCTTTCAGCCACGAGTTTGGGCTCAGCCCGCGTGAGATCCGGAAGACTGCGGCAAGCGAGCACCCGGCCGGTCCGGTCGCTCGTGCCACGCAACGTTACGGGACGACGATCGGCGACTGGCTAACCCTTGGAGGTTGATCCGGGGTTATTGCCAGGGCTTTCGTCAGCCAAGTCTGAGATCGATCGCCGGATGCAACTTCTTCAAGTTTGGAAGAGACTTTGATTGCCAATGATATTCGGAGCTTCCGCGTACCGTTAAGTGAACATTCGGCTTATTGCGTATCTCAATCGTGAGCTTCGCGAGCAGGTTGATTCCGGATGAATTGAGAAACTGCAACCCGGTAAGGTCCACGGTAATGTGATCCGGCTCGGTTTCCAGAATACTCATGACGAGGGAAAAAATCGGCGCATAGGCTTCCGTGCTGGGCAGGCGCATGGACCCGTCGAAATAGATCTCCGTACCCTCCGACCAGACGCGATATTCTTCTTGCTTTATTTCCATATTGAACAGCCCAATCAATTCGAGACATTCGGAACTGCGATAGACGCATAGGTTTCCAGCGGAATTTTGCCGTCTGGCTCTTCAGATCCAAAAACCCACGCAAAGTGGGCGCCATAATCGCTCATCAGCGTTAGAAGCCCGAGGCCTGAGCTGCTTGTGTTCGTGCCGATCGCATTCGCCTCGATCCGCTTTATGAGAAGCTCGCCCGGATCTCCTGCAGTGATTTGCGATAGCAAATGCTGGAACTGCATGGCTGGTTTCTCCTCGATAAGATTGGAGACTTTTGCCCGGAAGACATTGTCGTCGACCGAGGCTTCCACGACGATCTCGCCGGCAGCCCGGAACTTTACCGCGTTCTCAATGAGTTCATTCGTCAGATAGCCGACATTGTGCCGAACCTCCTTGTAGAGGCTGCGGGATGCGCGGTAGCGCAGGGCGATGAACTCGGCGACGAAATCCGACGTGATCGCGCAGTGCTTCCAGCCAAGATCGAGAGGCCCCTCGAAGAGGCAAAGCCTGGTGATATTTTCGCCTGTTCCGATCGCCAGATCTTCCAATCCGTACAAGGTCGTCATTCGCTCACCTGTGTCTCATAACAACGAGTGTGATGTCGTCATGAATCTTCTGAGTTCCGATATGGGTCATCAGGTCGTCGATGATACCGACTTTGACATCCTCGGCGCTCTGGCCGTATCGCCGACCGGCGCTTTCGCAAAGTCGCTCGATGCCGAAAAGCTCACCGGCGCGATTCTCGGCCTCGGTCACGCCGTCGGTGTGGAGAATGATCATGTCGTCGCGATCAAAGGAGACTTCACGCGTTACCACGAATGGCGAAATATCCGGTTCCAGCCCGATCGGCAGGCCGAGATCCAGCGTATCGATCCGCTCCACCTTTCCCAGCTTGCGGACAACGATCAGTTCCTCATGCTGGCCCGAAAGGGTCAGGCGCTTTCCATCATAATCCAAGAAGGCGAGCGACAGGTGTTTGTTGGTGCTGGTCCTGACGAGGTTCTTGTAGATGGCTCGGTTCACACTGTTCAGAAATTGCGACGGATCCATGTCGCCCGCTTCCTGCAGGGCTCGTGCAGTCGATTGGACCATCAACATCAGGACGCCGCTTTCGAGGCCATGTCCGGTCACGTCGCCGATGCCGATTTTCAGCCGCTTTCCGTCCCTCAGGACATCGTAGTAATCGCCTCCGACCTCGTCGGCTGGCCGCATATAGGCTGCGATTTCCAGATCGGTAATTTCCTCCAGCTCACGGGCCTTGGGGAGGACCATCATCTGGATGCGGCGTGCGACAGCGAGTTCTGCGCCGAGGCGCAAGTTTTCGCTGCGCAACTTATGATTCAGAGCGGAGATTTGCAGGTTTGCCTCTTCGATCTCCTTGGTTCTGTCCTCAACGAGCTGCTCGAGATTTTCCGTATGGAAGCTGATCTGTTCCGCCATGCGATTGAAGGCTAGGCCCGCCTCGCCGACCTCGTCATGTGTCGGGATATCGAGCCTGACCGAATAATCCTTGGCCTGTATGCGCTTGGCGGCATCGGCGAGCGCGCTGATGCCTCTGGTTATACGCTTCGATATGGCGAAAACGGCTCCGATGACGAAGCACAGGGATACGAGGAGGGCGAGAATCTGGTAGATCAGGATCCGGTTCGTCGCTTGTGAAATTCCTGCCTGGGCCGCAAACAACGAGGCGTAGATCTCGCGCTCCGGCACGACGATGCCGAGCAGCATAGCCTCACGCCGGACCGGGCCGGAGACCCAGAGGTTCGTCGGCTGCAGCTGTTTCAGGACGACGAGGTAGGGGACCTTCTCGCCGTTTTCATCAAGGAGAATGTGCCGCAGCAGTCCGTCCTCCCCCAGCGGCAGCTGCGCGATTTCCGGCTGCAGGCTTCTTCTCAGAGAGCGGTTCAGGCCGGTCACGCCTTCACCGCCCGTATCGCTTGATGCTTGCAGGCCGATGATTTTCTCGCCGATGGGATTGATAGCGACGACATTGCCGTCCGACATGGTGAGGAAGCCGAAGCCATTGTCGGCGACTTTGACGTTCTCGACGATTTCCGCCAGTTGGTCGAGGGTGATGTCAGTGCCGGCGGCGCCTGCAACCTTCGTGCGGTCCGGAGACCAGAGGGGCTGAAAGAAGCTGACGATGAGCTTGCCGGTGATCGCATCCGTATAAGGCGCCGTTTGAGTGATGACGTCGCTGACCGGACGCTGCCCCGGATCCGTGGCCCATTGCTCCCAGGACTCGTAGAGCCCGGGAAAAAAGAAAGTCCAGAATTCCGCGCTGTTATGGCCCGGGTAGAGCTTGTCGAAGGTCTGGGCCTGATCCGTGTAAGGCGCTGTCCTGAAGATCGGGCGTTCCTTCGGGCCGATGTAATACATCTGCAGCTTCGAAAGACCGTTTGCCAGGAGGCTCGGCGCGACCAGATCAAGGACGGCGCTGTTTTCTATCTCCCTCTGAACCTCGGGCAACGGAACGTGATCGGGGCCTAAGAGATATCCCCAGACGCTGACGACGGATAGTGGGCCGGGCAGGTTCTGGGCCCATCCTCCTTTCGCATCGTAAACGACGTCGACGGTTCCCGGAGCGCCGCGAGCCATTGCCTCACCGATCTGGGTTTCCCTCAAGGGGCGATCGATCTGCGACTGAAGGACGCCTGCCAATGTGTTCACGTCGGAATGAACCTGGTTCAGGAGCAGATTGACGTGTTCGGCCGTCGTTTCCGCGTAGGAACGGATATAGCCCTGATTGGCCTGTTCCAGCCCTTGGCCGACCTCGGCGGTTGCATCGCGGGAGAGCCTTTGCACATTCCAAAGCGCCAGGCCCCCGGTCACGAGCAGATCGAAGAGCACGGCGCTCCCGACGACGAGAACGAACTTCGCGCGGAACGAGCGCAGGCCAAAACGTGCGATCTGCTGACTGGGGGTGCTCATGGCGGTTTGCGTCCGGATGCCGCCCAGATTGGCCAGCCGGCATAGCCCTTGGGATGAAGGGCTGCAAAGATGTGGTCGCTGAAACCCTGGCGGAAGCGTTCCATAAATTCGGGAGGATCGCCACGTTTCATGGCCATTTCTCCGGCGTAGACGTTTTCCCAGGCCGCGATGACATCGGCGAAGTCCTGTGGGTCTCCGTCGAGGTTGGTGACCATGAAGGATTCCATGAGGATATCGTCAAAGCCGGCGTCGACGAGATATCGGCGGCTCTTGGGCCCAAGCTCCACATCCATGTCGAAGTGGCTGAACAGCTTCGCAACCTCGTTATATGTCCATTGAATACTCTTCGATCGGGGTTCTCCCAGGCAGTGCGAATTCTTTTCGTTGGTTATATACACCCGCCCGCCCGGCTTGCAGATCCGGTAAAGCTCCTTCAAAAGCACGGTCGGGCGGTTGAATATCTGAAGCGAATGGCGGCAGGTCACGAGGTCGAACTGATTGTCCTCGAGCAACATTTCGGACGCGTCGCCATAGGTATATTCGATATCGGCAATGCCGAAGCTGGCTGCCATGTCGCGTGCATAGGCGAGGCTTGCCTTCGAATGGTCGAGCGCCACGATGCGCGTCGGCTGGAACTCCTTTTTGACAAGCATGGCGAAATCGCCGATGCCGCAGCAGATATCGGCCATCACGACCCCGGGGCGCATACCGTGACGGGGAAGGATCGTTCGCTCGTGGCGCCAGGTCATCTTGGTCTGCGTGCGCAATATCGGAATGAAACTCGTATCCTCGACAAAGGCCTGGCCGGGGTAGAATTTTGAATCGTAGACCTCCACCGTAACCCGGGGCTCGATCCTGTTCAGGTGCCTGAACATGCGTTCGGTCCAGCCAACGACGCTTGAAGTCACTACCACGAAACTAAGATCGGACCTCGACCGACAAGCGTCCAGAACAACACGGGCAAAGGCCTGGAACGCTGTGTTGTTCATCTGGACGAGACGTTTCACATTGATGTAGAGAACCCCGCGCACGTCATCGATAGCCTCTTTGAGCACGGAAATGCTTGCGGCGATCTCATCGACCGAGCGCGGCCGGATCACGCCGGCCAGCGAGAACTCCTGGCTATTGACGTCGAATTCCGCATTGAAGGGCGATGAAAAGACCGTCGTGTTCAATTTATGGCCCTTTCAAGCGGCAGGTCGACGACGAACGTTATGGATGCCGGAGCACGTTCTTCCAGACGAACGTCGGCGTCGAAATTGATCGCCAGATCAAGAAGGATAACTTCTCTGTTTGGCGTCTGATCCGTTGAAATGGCACCAAGATAGCGCGAGAACGCATCTTCCTGATGGGTTCTCGACACCGCCTCACGGTAGAATTCCTGCTGCCCTGAAGGACATGTAAAGCTGAGCTTCACACGCTCCATCAAGTCGCGTCGATAAACGATGCAGTCTATCCTGCCTTCGGGCGAACCGCCCCGGAATGATATCTCCAGCAGCTCATTGAGAGCAAACGAGAAGAAATTCGAGTGCCGGATGGGATCCGTGCGGTTGTGACTGATCATCCGCGCCATGAAGGTCGACAGTTGATCGCAATGCTGCCAGTCGGAAAGAAAGGTTCCCATATCCATCTCAAACTGGAGCAGAGGCGCGAAGGCCGCTTCTGCTGGCTTCTTGCTGGCTGCACACATGCCGGTTCCTCCTGCCCATGCCCGCTCCGAGGAAGTTCAAAAATTGACTGTCACATTCGCCGAGGATCCAACGGTCGCATTGGTTTGGGAATGGGGAAATTCCCGAAAGGGACGGGCGGCGTAGACTTCCTGAGGAACGCGCCTATCCTCTCGGCGGGCATTGGCTTACTTAGAAAATATCCCTGCAGCCGATCACAGGCTTTCTTGTTGAGCCAAGCGGCTTGTTCCGTCGTTTCCACTCCTTCGGCAGTGACGCTCATGCCGAGCCCGTGGGCGAGTGCGATAATGGACCGGACGATCGTCTGGCTTTTGTTATCGACCTCGAGATCCTTGATGAAATATTGGTCGATCTTGATCGTATCGAAGGGGAAGTTTTTCAGATAACTGAGCGATGAATAGTAGGTTCCAAAATCGTCAAGCGATATCTGCACTCCCAGCATTTTGAGTGTGTTGAGCGTATCGAGATTGTTGATCGTTCGCTCTAGAAGCACAGACTCGGTGATTTCGAGCTCGAGCCGTTCGGCGCGTATTCCGACAAGATCCAAGGTTTGAGCAATGCGGTCGGTAAGCCCTGCATGCAGGAATTCCGCCGGAGAGAGATTGACGGCAACCGTGAAGTGGGGTGGCCACGTCATTGCCTCGCGACAGGATTGTTCAAGAGCCCATTGGCCGATATCGCTCATCAAACCGTCCGTCTCGGCCATCGGAATGAAGAGGCCGGGTGGAATGATGCCCATGACGGGATGGCGCCATCGCAATAGCGCTTCGAAGCCTACGATCGAGAAGGGCGGCTGCACAAGTGGCTGATATTCAATGAAGAATTGCCCCTCTTTGAGCGCAGTTCGCAAGCTGCGGCGCAATGTCTCTCGCTGTTCCAGAACCATAAGCATGGAGCGGTTAAACCTCCTCGCCCTGCGCCGGCCATCCTCCTTGGCAGCGTAGAGTGCAATGTCTGCCGCTTTCATGAGCTGTTCGAATTCGTCTCCATCTGCTGGGGCAACCGCAACTCCAACGCTTGCACCGACAAAGACGTTAAGGCCCTCGACCATGAATGGCTCCCGGAAGGCATGGACGAGGGCTTCTGCCAGACGTTCCGCTTCCCCGGGTTGAGCGTTTTTCCGCTGAATGACTGCAAACTCGTCGCCGGCCAATCGATAAGCGAATTCCTGCTCTCCGAGCACGCTCTTTATCCGTTCGGCAGCCATCTTCAGAACCACGTCGCCTGCACCATGGCCCAGTGTGTCGTTGACCGGTTTAAAATCGTCGAGGTCGATCTGCATGAGGGCGAACTTTACCCTCTTCGATGTGGTCAGAACATCTCGCAGTTGATCGCTGAATTGCCGTCGATTTGGCAGCCCTGTTAAAACATCATGGGTAGCTTGGTAAAGGAGAAGCACTCGGTCGTTCTCAGCCTGGCTATAGGTCCCGCGCAGGCTTGAGTTACCATTCGTTTCGACAACCCCCAAGCCGCAAGGGCTGCGGAAAACGATGAGTGTGCGCTGATCTGCTGTCTTCGCGTTTGCAATCTCGATCTTTCGCGGGAAACCATTCGAAAGTACAAGTTCAACCGCAGATTTCGTTAAAGGGGCCAGAAGCTCCGGATAGACATGCCACAATGTCGTGTCGACGAGTGAATCAAGGCCATATGTCTGCCGGTACTTTGCCGAGCATTCGGTGAGATGAAAGCTCTCGTCATAAAGAGAGACCACGTCGTCGGTATCGGCAAGGAGATCGGTTTCGACAGAAGCAGGCTTCGTCGTATCCCGGTTCGGCATCCTTTCCTCCCCTTCCATAAGGTCCTCTCGGAAAACAATCCTGCTAATTCATCTACACTCGCTGGGCTTTGATGCGGCTCAATTTTGTTCCCTAAATTAGTTGTTTCTGAATAAATATCGCAAAACGTGTTGCATTCAATGCCGCTCCACCAACGAAATAATAATTTTCTCAGTTACTTTGTTGTCTCCGGGGAGGATGCGAGATGCAATTCGGGCGCTCACGTGTGTCCAATTACCAACGCGGCCGCAGAACCTTGGCAATACCGCGGAAATTATCGGTCTTGGCGGATATGGCCGCCAGCCTCAGTGCACTCCCTGTGGAAACCAAGTTCGAGCCGGTCAGATGTCGGGTCGGAATGCCAGCTTGCAGTTCTATCCCACGGAACAATTCGCCGAATGCCGGGAGACAGCGAAAGACGCACGACATGTCGGACAGAGCGAGACATCCGGCTCTTTCGCCTGCCTCCGGACTTCCGGCCTCAACCGTCGCCTTGATCAGTAGTCGAGGGAAGCTTTCGATGTGCAGTGCGATTTCATGCCAAATCCGCTTGGGGTACAAATCCAGGGACTGGGTCCACCATAGGCCAGTACCGACTGCGAAGACTGGAGCTTGGAGCGCTCCACCGTGGTCTTGTTGATTGCCGCAGTGACCGTCATATCCCTCTTTGCAGAACCGGTTGCCGACGTTGTCATCGATGTCACTGTCTGGGAATGGTCGGGCATAACCGTGCAGGACGACAGGAATGCCATCATTAAAATCGTTGTACGAGTCACCAGCTAAATCTCCCATTCGTGCGCTCTTCACACCTGTAGAAGAAATTGCTGAAATAATGCTTATCGCCAGTTATCAAGCTTTATGGTCGGGATTCGCGACAGCCGCCATGTGAAGATGTCTGCTGATCGTGGATTTGGGTATCTCCAGAAATTGCGAAGCCTTGTTGACGCTCTGCGCGTTGACGGTCTCGCAAAACAACACGAGCCCGTTTAGTCGATACAACGGGAGTTTCTCCTACCCCATCTCCTGGCGGGTATATCGATGACCTGGTGACATTGCGCGGCACCATTCGCCCGCCACACGATCCCAAAATCCGGTATTAACCAGGGCCTGTTCATTGCTGCACTTGACGCGCTCTCGCCTATTGCCTGGAAAAATTTCGCTCTTACTAAATCAAAAATCCTGATACAAAGGACCGGCAACAGCAGTTTTGAACATGAAACCCAATTTTCTCACCATATCCGCAAATACAGGCAGTTCGGTACTTAAAGGACTTGCGTCTCCTATCCGGATCAACATTCTGCAGCTTCTGCACGATCGCGGCAAAATGAATGTCAATGAGATCAGTGCCGCGCTGTCGCTGCCTCAATCGACAGTGGCCGTAAATATATTGACGCTGGAGGAGGCGGGGCTGATCGATACCCACTCCGTCAAGGCGACAAAAGGGCATCAGAAAGTATGCAGCGCGAAGTATGACGAAGTCATAGTTCGTTTCGATACTCCCGAGAAAAGCCAGAACAGCAACCAGATTGAGGTTGCGATGCCGCTTGGCCTCTTCACGAGTTGTGAGGTGTCGGCGCCATGTGGCCTCTGCTCCCCCGAGGGGGTTATCGGATTGCTTGATGTGCCGGACTTCTTCCTGGATCCCGGTCGGGTCCAGGCGGCGCTGATCTGGTTCGGGCGCGGGAATGTGGAATACAAGTTCCCGAATAACGCCAGGCTTCTCAACTCGACCATCGAGGCGGTGGAGTTTTCCATGGAATTGTCGTCCGAAGTTCCAGGGACGAATGTTAATTGGCCGTCCGATATCACGTTATGGGTCAATGATCACAAGGTGGGGACGTGGACATCTCCCGGAGACTATGGCGACAAGCGCGGCGTCTATACTCCCAAGTGGTGGAAGCTCGAAGGTTCGCAATACGGCAAGCTGAAAACCTTCCGGATAACCAAACAGGGATCATTTGTTGATGGAGTTTCCATCTCGAATGTCACTATCGACGATGTCGGCATGGCCGATCATCATTCCATTCGAATGAAGATCGGGATCAAGGAAAATGCCCCCCATCCGGGAGGCATCAACATCTTTGGCCGTGGCTTCGGCAATTATGACCAGGACATCGTGATGCGTCTTTATATTGCCTGAAGCCGGAGCTTATGCGGCAGCGTTAAACCGGACGACACTCCATGAAGCCGGCGGGACAGTCACGGTGGTCCGAGAACTCAGAGCCTCCACGCCCTGCAATGTGCGTGGGGCGATCTTGTCAGGGTTGTTTTTCGTGTTGCTGGCTTTAAGCTCCTCGTGGTGAAGCGTATGGGCGCGCTGCAGCCCCAGGTTTCCGAAACCTGTCGCAGCAATATCGATTTGCATGTCGTCGGAGAGATGCCGGTTCAAAATGAACAGCGTAACGGTTTTGTCCGCCTCAGAATGCACGGCTGAAAATTTGAGATAAGGCACCGGATCGATCTTGTCATAAAGATCTTCTGTGTGGGTTGGATCATAATAACGCGTTGAATACGTCGGCGTGTCAACGTTGGTTCTCAGCACCCTACCTCTGCCGAGGTTGCTGAAATCCGAGAATGGCCAGAAGATCGTCTGGCGCCAGGCCGGGCCGCCGGTCTCGGTCATGATCGGGGCGATCGCGTTGACCAGCTGGGCAAGGCAGCCCGCCTTGACCCGATCGGCGTGATTGAGCAGCGAAATGCAGGCGCCGCCGAAGGCAAGCGCGTCCTGCATGTTATATTCCTCCTCCAGAATGGGCGGGGCGACCGGCCAACCCTCCTTGACGCGGTTATGCTCACCGCGCCTTGTGCGGTACCAGACGTTCCACTCGTCGAAGCTGAGCATAATGCGTTTGCGCGAGCGGCGCCGCGCGGCCACCGCATCTGCGATCGCAACCACCTCATCGATAAAACTGTCCATCAGGTCGGGACTTGCCAGGAAGGAAGGCGTGTCATCGGCATAATTGTTGAGATACGTATGCAGAGATATGAACTCGACATGGTCGAAAGTGTGCTCAAGCACGATCCTTTCCCACTCGCCATAGGTCGCCATCTTTCGGCCGGAGGATCCGCATGCCGCCAGTTCGATCGTCGGGTCCGTCATCCGCATCATCTTGGCGGTCTCAGTGGCAATGCGACCGTATTCTTCGGCCGTTTTTGCTCCCATCTGCCAACCTCCGTCCATCTCATTGCCCAGGCACCAGAATTTGATGTCGTGCGGCGTCTCCCAGCCATGCTGGCGGCGAAGGTCGGAAAGATGGGTGCCCGATGGATGGTTGCAATATTCGAGCAGGTGACGCGCTTCGTCAGGACCACGCGTGCCGAGGTTGACTGCCAACATCGGTTCGATATCCGCAGCCCGGCACCAGTCCATGAACTCGTTGGTCCCGAAGTGGTTCGTATCGACCGACTTCCATGCGAGATCGAGCCGACGGGGGCGCTGCTCGATCGGCCCCACGCCATCTTCCCAATTGTAACCGGAGACGAAGTTGCCGCCAGGGTAGCGCATGATGGTCGGATTGAGCTCCCGTACGAGCTCCAGAACATCTCGTCGGAACCCCTTACCGTCCGCCGTCGGATGGCCGGGTTCGAAAATCCCGCCATATACGCAACGGCCGAGGTGCTCGATGAATGCACCGAAAAGACGCTTGTCGGTTTCACCAATAATGAAGTCCCGGTCGAACCGGACTTGGGCCTTGATCATCTTAAATCTCGCTCCGATGAAAAAAAGGATATTTCAGCCGCTAGCGCACTTGCGGCTCTGAACTGCTGACATGCGGGTGTGGCGATGCCCGCGCCTGCTGCGAAGCGGCGCTGTCGCCGATCAACACGCCGTGACCATGAGGATCGGGGGACAGAACGGCGGACTTCAGGAGCTGGGAATAGGAATGCTGCGGGTTTTCCAGAACAGTGCGGGCCGGACCACTTTCGACAACCTCGCCCTTGCGCATGATGATGATCCTGTCGCTGACGTAATAGGCCGTCGCAAGGTCGTGCGTAATATAGATGATCGACACCTTCAGGTCGTCGCGAAGCGTTCGAAACAGATTGACTATGGACATTCTCAATGAGGCGTCGACCATCGAGACAGGCTCGTCGGCGACGATCATCGAAGGGCCGGGGATGAGCGCGCGGGCAATCGCAACCCGCTGCAACTGTCCTCCGGACAGTTCGTGAGGAAACCTGCCGCGAACCTCGCCGAGCGAAAGGCCAACCTTGTTCAAGGCTGCATCGGCCGCCGCTTCATGCTGTGCGGATGAGCGTGCGTCTGTGAAGTTCTTTGCGGTCATGAACAGATAACGATCCACGCGCTTCAGGGGATTGAATGCTTCGAAGGGGTTTTGGAAGATCGGCTGTACTTCCTTCATGAATCTTCGCCGCGCACCTCCGCCGCGGATCGATGCCAGATCCTGCCCTTTGAAAAAAATCGTCCCGGCGGTCGGCCGGACCATGTTGAGGATCATTCTGGCCAACGTGGTCTTGCCGCTTCCGGATTCGCCGATGATTGTGAAGACCTGCGGCTCGTTATTGTCGATATGGAAGGTGACGTCGTCGACAGCCCGGAATTCCTCGCGCCCCAGGAGACCGCCGCGCTTGTAGAGCTTCGAAACCTTGTCTAGGCCCAGAAGGGGCGTGGTCATCGCACGACCTCCAGCGTTTTCATCTCACCTTGTTCTCCGTCCTTGCTTGGCTGCACTTTTGTGCTCGCTGCGAAGCATGCCACCCGATGATCCTCGGCAAGCATCGTCAGCGCCGGGTTTTCATGGCGACAAATTTCCATGGCGAGAGGGCAGCGGGGATGGAAGCGGCATCCCTTGGGTGGATCGGCCAGGTTGGGTGGAGATCCGCTTAGTGCGCTACGTGGTTGCGTGTCGCCGATCTTTGGGAGGCTCGCAATCAAATGAGCGGTATAAGGATGCATCGGGTTGGAAAACACATCCGCCGTTCGACCTTCCTCAACAAGCCTTCCGGCATACATGATACCCAGCCGGTCCGTGACGTTGGCGTGAACCGTCAGGTCGTGGGTCACGAAGATCATCGATGATCCGAATTCCGTTTGCGTCTCGCGGATCATGGCGAGGACGTCTTTCTGGACAACGACATCAAGAGCGGTCGTGGGCTCATCGGCGATGATGAATTCAGGCTTGCAGAGGGTGGCGAGTGCTATGCAGACGCGCTGTCGCATACCGCCGGACAGTTCGTGCGGGTAGGCATGAAGGATTTCGGCAGGAAGGCGCAGACGCTCAAGATGACGCTTAACCTCGAGATCGAATTCAGCGCGCCCCAAATGCATGTGCCGGAACGCAAAATCCTCAAACGTCTTATGGATCCGCCGAACGGGGTTGAGAACGTTCATCGAGCCCTGAAGAATATAGGATAGGTGGCGCCAGCGAATGGCGGAGCGTTCTGCCGCAGGCAGCTCATACAGACCATCCTTGATGAAGCTGTATTTCACATGCCCTGCGACGATTTCCAAGGGCGGCCTGATTGCTGCGGCGATAGCCTTTATGAAAGTTGTTTTGCCACAGCTGGATTCGCCGGCGATGCCGTAGATCTCGTTCTTGCGCACGTGCATCGAGATGCCATCGACCGCCCGCACTTCGCGGTCGATACCGAAATATTTCATACGATAGTAGGCACGCAGATCATGCGTTTCTAACACGTGGGAACTATCCCGGACGGATGAGGCGGGGATATGGACCATCACGAATTCCCCATCCGGTCGAGCCGGCTTCGCGGGTCGATGTACTCATTCATGGAAATGGATAGGAGGAAGAGGCCGATGAACGTCAGCGTCACGAACAGGGTGGGGAAGAAATACCACCACCAGATGCCTGAAACCATTGCGCTGTGCTGATTGGCCCAGAAGATCATGCCGCCGATTGTCGGCGTATCGACATCGGTAAAACCCAGCACCGCAAGCGTGACTTCCAGCCCGATCGACCAGTTCATGTTGTTCATGAAGGTCGAAAAGACAATCGGCAGCACGTAGGGCAGGTGCTCCTGGGTGACGATCCTCGGCATGGACATGCCGGAAAAGACGCTGGTGTTGGTGAACTCCCTGGTCCTCAGGCTGATCATGACTGATCGGATCAATCGGGCATCATAAGCCCAACCAAGCCCTGCCATTACAAGTGCAAGTACAAACCAGGTCATGTCGTCCCGCAGGACGAAGTAGAGGAGCACCAGAAGAGGGAACAGCGGGATGACGATGAAGGTGTCGTTAATCGACATCAGGACACGATCGACGGCTCCCCCGACATAGCCTGAGACCAACCCGATCGCCAAAGAGAGAATGCGACTGATCAGCGCGACGATGAAGCCGAATGCGAGCGTGTTGCGGATCGCGAACGTCAGCTGCCAGAAGATGTCCTGGCCGCGCGAGTTGGTGCCGAACACGTATTCGGCTGACGGTGGGGCGTCCATTGCGACCAGATAGGAATCGATTGGCTCATAGGGCGAGAAAAACGACGCGGCGGCGATGCCGAGGATGATCACCATGATCATGAAGCCGATGGCGAATTCGCCGTTGTAGCGGAACAGATCCCTAAAGACGGCAATCATTGGGTCACCTGTACGCGTGGATCGATCAATGGGTAGATAATGTCGATGATGAACACGGCGGCCGACACCGCGATGATGGCGATCGACGTGATACCGAGGACGAGCGAGTAATCGGCCGCATGAACCGCCTCGACCAGAAGGCGGCCAATCCCTGGATATCCGAAGACCTGTTCGGTGATGACTGCGCCATTGAAGATCGCACCAATCGACATAGCAAGGCCGGTGATCTGCGGCAGGAAGGCGTTGCGCATCACATAGGAGGTCACCAGCCGTCTCTCGGGCACGCCGGCAAGAGACGCGTAGGTCACATAGTCATCGGTCACGATGTTTGAGACCAACGCGCGCATGCCCATGAACCAGCTTCCGACACCGACAAGGATAAGGGAAAACGACGGCAGGATGGAATGAAGCAGAACACTGCCGATGAACTTAAGCGTCCATCCGGGCGTCATGTTCATTTCGTAGCCGCCGCTGCTCGGCAAGATCGGCAGCACGAAGGTAAAGGCGATCAAGAGGACGAAGGCGACGATGTAATATGGGACCGGATGCAGGCCCATCATGATCATGCCAATTATCCGGAGGACCCTATTTCGGCTGTAATAACCGGCCAGTCCGCCGATGATATTGCCGATGAACCAGCTCAAAATGGTTGATACCGTAAGGAGTCCTATCGTCCAAGGGATGGCTCTTCCAATCAATTCACTCACGGGTGTGGGGAATGCCGACAACGATGGACCGAAGTCGAGCGTGGCAAGTCGTTGCCAGAAGACGAGATACTCCTCCCATAGATTGTCGCCCACTCCGTAAAGCTCCCGCAACGACTGCCGGAGAAGCTCGATGGATTCAGGGCTGGAAAAGCCAAATGTACTGACTTGTGCGACGGCATGCTCGACCGGATCGATCGGCGTCAGATGCGTGATCAGAAACGTGATGCTGATACCGACGAATACGACAAGCGCGAATTGCAAGACGCGTTTGCCCACGTAGATGACGTAGGATCGCATTGATGCCTCATGTCCTGGAAAGAGGTTCCGCCCGGCGCTGGGAACGCCGGGCAGGCCCGGTCACTTCGCCGGTTTGGTCGGCTTCAGATTGACCATCATGTATTTTGTGTTGCCCCAGTTGGAGACCGGATTCGTGTAGGGCTTCGTGGCAAGGCTCGGGAAGCCGGTCCAATAGGTCGTGTCCATCGTTGCGAACACGTTGTATGCCATCAGCGGAATGATCGGCATTTCAGCCGCCGCCAGCTTCAGATACTCGAGGCCGAGTTCGACGCCGCGAGGATCGTCGAAATCAATCGTACGGATCTCTTCGATGATCTTGTCCAGCCGAGGTTCGGCCCAGCGCTGCCAGTTTCTCGGCGGCTGCACCTTGCCGACGTCGACGACGAACTGCGAATGCCAACTGTCAAGGAAGAAGGAGAGGTCTGGGTGACCGCCCCAGGTTTCGACGCTCCAGCCGATGAACGTATCAAAGTCGCCGACACCGCGACGGTCGAGCATTGTTCCCTGAGCGACGTCGATATTGGCATCGATACCGAAACGCCGCCATTGCTGTGCAATGATCGAACCTGCGCGCGTCATGACGGGCCGGAGGTCGCCTTCGACCATAACCTTCACGGTGAACGGCTGGCCATTCGGCTGGAACCAGCGCTCACCCTGCTTGGTGAAGCCTGCCCTCTGGAGGAGCTCCGTTGCCGCTTCCGGGTCGGGCTTCCACCAGCCTCTACCGAAGGCAGTCGCAATATCCGCGGGGTCCGAAGGTATCTGATCTTTTAGCGAAGGCCGAAGCATATCGGCGATCTGCTTGCCCACCGTCGGGTCGTAAGGTTTGATCTTACGTTTGCCGGTATCGAGCTCAAAGCCTGTAAGCCATTGCTCCATCGGTTCGAAGTAATATTTCGGGTATAGCCCCGTAGGCGGCACGCCGATGGCCGAGATTGTCGCCGCGCCACGATAGGAAGCCATGCTGACGGCCTTGATATCGATCAGCAACGCGAGTGCCCAACGGACATCCTTGTTCTGGAACTTCTCCAGCCGATGATTGAAGATGACAGAAGGAAGCGTCGGGTCCGGGTGGGCATAAGGGAAACCCTTGAACCAACTGACCGAAGACGGAGAATCCTTCGCGAGCGTAAACATGCCTTCGGGCGAAAGATCGTGAATGACGTCGAGGCGGTGGTTGAGCTGCTCGATGACGCGCTTTTCAGGTGGTCCCGGATCGATGTACGCGAGATAGCCAGGACCGGGCTCGCCATAGCGCGCGACTGTCGTCCGTTGCCAATCGTCCCGCTTCTTCCAGATGAACCATTTGCCGCCGCGGTCGAAATTGTGGAGCGTATATGCGCCCAGCGACACCGGCGGATTGAAGTCGAATTTCAGGACGTCGCCAACTTTCTCGAAGACGTGTTTCGGCATCATCCACATCGCGTTCCAGCGGACGGTAAACAGAGCGTGGAAGCGTGAGTTGGGTTTCTTGAGCTTGAAGAGCACTTCAGTCGGGCTCTTTTTCTCGATCGCTGCCACATTGACCTGAACCGGAGCGCTCCAACGCAGTCCGCTGGTCTTCATGTGCGTCTCGATCGTGAAGACCACGTCGTCAGCCGTGAATTCCACCCCGTCGCTCCAGAAGATACCCGACCTCAACTTCACGGTCATTTCCGTGAAGTCCTTATTATAGATCGGCTTTTCGGTTGCTAGAGAATTGTCCCAGACGCCGTTGATCCCGTGGTCCGGGTCAATATACCAGAATGTATCCATCGCGTTCTGGTGCAGGCCGGTAGTCTGGCCACCTGCATTGATGGCCCAAATGTTGAACCAGCCGGCATTCTTAATCGTGCCTTCTGGATTTTCCAGGATCAGCAACTGGTCTCGGGGTAAATCGCCGCCCAGCACCTGCCCAAGCGCCGGCCTGGTCGCGAGAAATGTACCCGCGAGCCACATGAATGTCCTTCTCGAAAGCATGCCGTTATCCTCCCAGTTTCCAGCGTGCTCATCGGCTATCCGAACGGGAGTGATAGTCTAACAGCCGGGAATATAAGTCAACATATAATATGGTCTATATCATAATATCGGATATGAACTGAGCTGATGTCGATGATTGAGCTAACTCTGCGAGCGGTAAGCGAGCTAGGCTCAGGGTCTATCAATTGAGATGTGTTTCATGTCTTAGCCGTCCGGGAGTTCGGGCGGCGTGATGCGCAGAGCGCGCAAGGCGTTCAGGATGACAGCAACGTCAATGATTTCCTGAAGCAGTGCGCCCTGAACCGGCGTGAGGTAGCCGAAGGCTGCAGCGACCATGCCAAGCACGGACAGACTGATCCCGGCGACGACGCTTTCAATCGCGATGCGCCGGGCGCGCCGGGCGATCACGATCCCAGGTCCGAGCCGGTCGACCTGGTCGACGAGCAGCACGACGTCGGCGGCCTCGGCCGAGGCGGCAGCGCCTCGAGCACCCATAGCGACGCCCACATCCGCAGCGGCGAGCGCCGGTGCGTCGTTGACTCCGTCGCCGACCATCATGACAGGGCCGTTCTTGCGCTCGGTGAGGACAAGGAGAACTTTCTGATCCGGGGTCAGCCCGGCCCGAAGACCATCGAGACCAAGACCTTCCGCCACGCGTTCGGCCACGTCGGGACGATCGCCGGTCGCCAGAAGGATCCGCGCCACGCCCTCCTGCCGAAGCCGCTTGAACAAGGTTTCCACGCCTTTGCGCAAGGGATCGGCCATTACCAGATGTCCCGCCATCTTACCGTCGACCGCCACGGCGACGAGAACGGACCCTGCCGCGAGAGATGAATGATTGTCCGTGTTCTGCCCGATGCGCCTTGCCACGAAACTTGCGCCACCCACTACAATCTTGCGACCCTGGACACTTCCGACGACGCCCTCGCCAGGAATCTCGGCGACTTCTGAGGGTACCGGCAGAGTGAGGCCCTGTTCCTTCGCGATGGCGACAATAGCCTGTGCGACGGGATGCTGCGATGCCTGCTCAAGCGCCGCGGCGAAGCGGAGGAGCTCCACTTCGGAGATGCCGATGTGACTGTCGATAGAGACGATCCGCGGGCGCCCTTCCGTCAGCGTACCTGTCTTGTCAACAATCAGGGTTCGTATCCGCGCCATCGCCTCGAGTGGCTTGGCACCCTTGATGAGAACTCCGAAATGCGCTGCGCGCGAAAGGCCCGCCACCAGCGCCACCGGCACTGCAAGGATCAGAGGGCAGGGCGTGGCCACCACCAGCACGGCAACGGCCCGGATCGGATCGCTTGTGAACCACCAGGCGGTCGAAGCCAGCGCGACCGTCACCGCGAGGAAGGCGAGTGACCAGCGGTCTGCCAGCCGCGACATCGGTGCTTTCGACCCCTGCGCCTCCTCTACGAGGCGGACAATCCCGGCATAGGTGCTTTCCCTCGCGCGACGTATTGCTTTAAGGTCGAATGCCTCGCCCGCATTGGTCGAACCGCTCATCGCCTCCCTGCCACGAGCAAGCCGGACGGGCAAGGATTCTCCCGTCAGTGCGGAGGTATCGAGGAAGGCCGTGTCGGACGCGATCGTGCCGTCCACGGGCACCGTATCTCCTTGCCGGATCAGCAACCGGTCGCCCGGTTCGATATCGTCGAGCGGTACATCCTCCAGCGCCCCGTTGCGATGCCGGGTCGCGACCCGCGGCACGCGCGAGAGGAGATCCTGCATTTCGCGCCTAGCGCGGCCTTCGGCGAAGCTCTCGAGGAAAGTGCCGCCGGAAAACATCACAGCGACGACGGCGGCCGCCAGCGTCTCGCCGAATGCCAGCGCCGCCGACATGGACAAGGCCGCCACGATGTCGAGCCCGACCTCACCCCTGAATAGACTGCGCAGAATCTCCACCAGAAGCGCAGCCAGGACGGGGACGACCCCTGCCGACCATACGATGCCGGCCGCATCGATCCTGCCTGCAGAATAGAGGGCAAGTCCGGTCACGAGGCCGGCCAACGCAATCAAAAGGAGGGCCTTCTTCAATCGATCGGCGCTTGCATATTCCACGCGGCTCAACTCCCTCGGCCGGGGCGATTGCCGCAGGCGTTCCGGAAAACAGCGGCACAGCTTTCAGGTAATGGAACACCACCTGATTTTGTCCGTCAGAAAAGCGCATTGAGCAGACGCGACCATTCTGACCCTTTCCACCCGACTTCCGCCTTTTCATCACGATCTCCGAAGCCCGGTTATATTGCCTTAACGACGACCGCCAGCATTTCCCTGACCTTTCCCGCCGTTTCCTTCAAGGCGTCATTATCGATCGCCTGCATGGAGGCTACAGGATCGATGGCGCTGACCATGATGCCCTCATCGCCGAGGGATCGGATGATGACGTTGCAGGGCAGCATCGCTCCGACCTTTGGCTCCATCTTGATCGCCTCGAAAGCCATGCCGGGATTGCATGCGCCCAGGATGAGGTAATCATCAAGATCGGTATTCAGCTTCTTCTTCATCGTCGCCTTGACGTCAATTTCGGTGAGAACACCGAAGCCATTGTTCGAAAGAGCCGCTTTGGTCCTTTCGACCACCTCGTTGAATGTCGACCCGCCGATCGTCTTGTCTAAGGTATAAGCCATTATCTCAACTCCCAACTCTACGTCGCATTGGGTTATGTAGGGCATTCATCGGGGCGGGCACTGATCTTGCGCAATGCAGCCTTGATTTCGGACATCAGTTCGGGGGAAACAGAATATCGGCGCGGAAACCGCCGTCCGCTCTGTTTCCAAACTTTACCTTGAGCCCGTATACTGTTGCTATCTCGCTGACGATCGCCAGCCCCAGACCCGACCCCGGCTTCAGCGTATCAAGGCGCATCCCCCGACGAGTCAGATCGGCAAGCTTGTCCTCCGGTACGCCCGGCCCATCATCTTCAACGACAAGCCGCCAGCCGTTTCCGCTGCCGGCTATTTTTATCCAGATCGACGTGTGTGCCCATTTGGTGGCGTTTTCGAGCAGGTTTCCGACCAGTTCGCGAAAGTCATGTGGATCGACGGGAAGGGTCAGCGTGTCAGGAATATCGAAATCCCATGCGAGTGTTTCACCGGCGCCGGTGCGTTTGAGCGTCCGGATAATATCCAAGGTAATTTTTGAGGCATGCGCATCGTCGCGACGCTGTTCGGGGCTCTGCGCTATGCGGGCACGCGCCAGTTCATGATTGACATGAGCGAGCATGGTACGAGCTAGCCAGTCCAGTTCGGCGGCGATCTTGGCCTCTCCTCTTTCTCGCAGGGTGAAGGCGTTGTTGGAGAGGATGGTCAGGGGGGTCTTCAGTCCGTGCGCAAGATCGCTTGCGCGTCCACGCGCCTTGTCGATTGCCGCTGATTGCATTTCCAGGAGATGATTGAGCTGATCTGCCAGCCCCTGGAGTTCTTTTGCGTATGGTCCTGGAAGTCGGTCGGCGAGGCGATTCTGGATCAGATTCAGATCGGCCGACAACTGCCGAAAAGGCTTGAGGCCGAAAGCCAGTTGGGCCAGGGACATGACAATGAGAAACAATGCCAGTGCAACGACATAAGGCAGGATCGCCAGTGCAAATGTCCAGCGCGCGGCATCGATCTCGGCGGCGTCAATCGCCACGGCGATTCTAACCGGGCGCTTGCCTTCGGGGGCTGCAACAAGTACCACCCGCTCCTGCACCATCACGTCGCGCTGTTCTGGGCCCTCCAGGCGATAGGTATGGATCGTTCCCGGCGATTGAGCGTCGTCGGGCAGGGGCAGGGCCTCGTCGAAGAGCGAAGGCGATCGCAATTGGCTCTTGCCTGCCGGATCGCCGATCTGCCAGTAGAGGCCGCTGTAAGGGGTCAGGAACCGGTTGTCAGCCGGGCTCGGCGGCATCAGCAATTTACCGTCTGCATTGAACTGCAACACGGCGGCAAGACGGGTGATATGACCGCTCAATTCATCCTGAACGCGTCGGCTGTAGCTGTCGCCAAAGATATGGATGAGCACGGCCGACGCCGCTACGAGCGACAGTGTCACAGTCAGGAGTGCGATCAGGACGAAGCGCCTGCGAATGGAGGTCATGTCGCTTCGTCCTGGGCGATCTGATAACCGAAGCCTCGCCGGGTGAGGATCGCATCCTTGCCGAGCTTCTTGCGGAGACGCCCGACCAGGACCTCGACGGAATTGCTCTCGCGCTCGAAATCCTGCGCATAGAGCTGCTCGGTCAGTTCCATCTGCGAGACGGCGCGGTCCCGGTTTTGCATCAGTACGGCGATGCAGCGGTATTCGAGGGGCGAGACTTCCACCAGCAGATCGTCGACCATGACAGTCTTCTGGCGGGTGTCGATGGAAATCGGGCCGGAGGAGAGGATTGGGTTGGCCTGGCCGGCATAGCGGCGCAGAACGGCCCTCAGCCGCGCCAGAAGCTCCGGCATACGGAACGGTTTGGAGAGATAGTCGTCGGCGCCGGCATCGATGCCTTCAACTCGTTCCTCCCAGTTGCCGCGGGCGGTGAGAATGATGACCGGTATGTTGCGGCCGTTCGCACGCCACCGTTTGAGGATGGTGAGGCCGTCGAGCTTCGGCAAGCCGAGATCCAGGATTACGGCGGCGAAATCTTCATGTTCTCCGGCAAACCAGGCCGCTTCGCCATCCTTTTCATGGGTGACGACATAACCTGCCTTCGATAATTGAGCGACAATGTCGCGGGCGATCAGCGGATCGTCCTCCGCAAGAAGCAGACGCATTATTCATTCTCGACTTCGACGAGTTTGCCCGTTTTCGCATCCACCTCCACCTCCGTCATCTGACCGGCCGAGCGGAGAATGCGGAATTCATAAATGACATTGCCGTGTTCCTGGTCCACCCGGATGCCGATCAACTCGCCGGGCCACGTCTTCAGGACATTGGCCTTCAGCGTCGCGAGTGGCAACAGCTTTCCCTGCAGCACGAGCTTGCGAATACGATCCAGATCAGGATGCTCGTTCTCATCCTCTACCGAATGAACAGGGCCATCGGCGCGCGTCATCGTCCAGCCCGCGAAAAGGGCCGGTATCAGCGAAAGCAAGAACAGGTATGGACGCAGGGCATACATGATCGAGCGATAATCTCCCCTACCTGACAAAAAGCTTACATCTGTCCTCAGCCAGATGTCAGGTCCAGATTTTTAATGTCCGCTTCAGCCGGCGGGGCAATGAGGCTCCTCGGATCTTGACGGAGACCATCCATGAAGAAGCTTATTCTGGCTACCCTCGTTCTCACCGCAGCCGCGACCGGCTTGGCGCGTGCGGAGGAGAGCCACAGTTGCGGCAACACCCCGAAAGACAAATGGCTGAGCGAGGACGTCATCAAGGAAAAAGCAAAGGCTGCCGGCCTTGAGGTCCGCCAGGTGAAAGTCGAGAAGGGTTGCTATGAGGTCTATGCCAAGGATTCGAAAGGAAAACGCGTCGAAGTCCTCTTCAATCCCAGCAACGGCGAAGCCGTCGGCAATGAAAGCGACTGACCATGACGACGATCGAGATGAAGGCGGCGGCCAATCGTCCGCCGCAGATGGTCAGGGTTTGGGATCCGTTGGTGCGGATCTTTCACTGGTCGCTCGTGACACTGTTCGCCTTCTCGTTCCTGACCGGCGATGAATGGAAAAGTGTCCATATATACTCCGGGTATGTGATCATCGTGCTGCTGGCGCTTCGAGTGATCTGGGGCGTCGTCGGATCGCGACATGCGCGTTTTTCTGACTTTGTCTATCACCCCCTCACGGTGCTTAGCCATCTGCGAAACAGTCTGGCTATGCGTGCAAAGCGTTATATCGGACACAATCCTGCAGGAGGGGCGATGGTGGTCGCGCTCTTCTTCATGCTATCGGGCATCGTCACCACCGGCTATATGATGACCACCGATGCCTATTGGGGCATCGAATGGGTGGAAGAGACCCATAAGGCGCTGGTCTATATCACTCTTGGGCTGGTCGCACTTCACATAGGAGGCGTGGTTCTAGCCAGCATTGAGCACAGGGAAAACCTGGTCCGAGCAATGATCACCGGCAGGAAACGAGCAAATTGACCCAAAGGTTTTGGTCTTGCCGAAGCTCGTCGCCATCATCGCTGTGCGACGAGCTTTCGGTTCTGCGATACTTCCGGACGCATAGCTTGGTCAGAACCAGCGGCTGCGCCGGTATTCCGGTTTCTCCCCTTTCCTTGATCGGGACTTCAGAGAACTATCTTGGTCGCTGAGCTTCGCTGATCCTCGTCAACCTGGCCGTCTCGCACAGCACAGCACCAGAACCTGAATGATCGGCGTCGAAAGCAAGATGCCGATGGCGGATTCGCTGAGGCTTATTAGTTCCGGGCGAGAACAGCCTGAGGCGTGGCCTACGGTTGGCGGAATGACGGTGGGACAAGCTGGCCGGCCTGCCCATCCTCAAATCGAGCTCAATCATCCGCCTCGATCTCCGCGAATATTTCCGATGCGACCTGCTTCGCCTTGCCGGGGAATTTTATTGCCTTGACCGCTTCGAGATTCACAGGTTGGCCTGCAACGATGGCACCAATCATTCCCATGCCGAAATGCGGCGTGCATTGAAACATATACACGCCGGGAGCCTCGATCTTTACGGTAATTTCCTGATTGATCTCGCCTTTCCACTCAGCAGTGCCGTCGGGGACGCCCTTCTTTATGGCGCTGGAATTGTGGCCCTTGTCGATCGCGACGAAGGTTACCGTGTCGCCGATCTCAGCCTTGACCAGGCGCGGTTCGAATATCATAGCGCTTCCATCAGAGCCCTTGTTCCTCATCTCGACCCTGTGATCGGCGGCTATCACGAAGCCAGGGGTTCCAGTCACCAGGGCCAATACGGCTGGTAGGATAATCCTCTTCATGTAATTCTCCCTTGTATGAATGGGGATCTGATCTCGATCGCGGGTTGGTCGTCTGCGGCCGTGTAGCAACGGCTTCGTCATCGATTTCAGAGCGGATCGGATCCGAATTGGCGGACCCGTCTATTCTATTCCGCCGTTCGCCGGCTGGTCGTCCTCACCGGCATCTTCCGGCGTCACGTCGAGGATCGCGGCATGCGCCTTTATGGTCGCCTTGTCGGGTTTGCAGTTTTCCATGCAGGGCTCCGATTTGTCCGCATAGAACGGTTCCTTCGTACGGTCGTCGTCGATGAAGTTGGTCTCGTTCGGCAGCTTGATGTCGGCAAAATTCTCCTTGGAGAGTTCGAACTCGTCATTCGTCACGACGTCGTTGAGGTAGAGGAGATATGCGGTCAAAGCGTAGACGTCGTCATCCGATAGTGACCGGGCATTGCCGAACGGCATCGCACGGCGCACATAGTCGAAGACGGTGGAGAGATAGGGCCAATAGGAACCGATGGTCTTCTCCGGCCGATCCGCCTGAAGCGTTCCTTTCCCGCCCGCCAGGACAGGCCACCGGCCGACGGCTTCGCCGAAATCGCCATGGCAGGACGCGCAGTTCTCGTCAAAGATTTCCATCCCATGGGCCACTGTACCTCGTCCGTCAGGCAATCCGAGACCGTCGGGACGAACGTCGATGTCCCAGGCAAGCAGCTCATCGGGAGTTGCGACGCGCCCGAGCTTGAAATGTTCTCCATCTCCCGCCAGAGCAGTGGCGGCGCTAGCCAGAACGGATAGGCCGATGATGAGCAGCGGCTTACGAAATTTCGACATTCTCGATGCTCCCTTCCTCGGTAACGTGCCAGGTCTGGATGCCGTTGTTGTGATAGATGGAATTGGAACCGCGCACGCCTCTCAACTGGTCCTTTGTCGGCTGCACGAAACCAGCCTCGTCGATCGCGCGGGATTGCAGGAACAGTTCGGAGCCGTCCCAGTCGAATTCGTAGTAGAAGCGATGCAATGCCTTTGGCAGGCTCGGCCCGTCGATACGCGCCGTATGCCAGTTGCGTCCGCCGTCGACGGAGACGTCGACGCGCTTGATCCGCCCATTGCCGGACCATGCAACCCCCGTCAGCACGAGCGGACCCTTGCCATGCCTGATCGGCGCCTGCGGGCTGGGATTGGTGATGACGGATTTCACATCCATCAGGAAGGTGAAACGGCGCGCCTTGCCGGTGGCGAGAAGGTCTGTGTATTTCGACGTCTCTTCGCGTTGTTGCCAGGGCTGGTCCCCGATTTCGAGGCGCCTTAGCCATTTGATCCACATATTGCCTTCCCAGCCGGGAACCACGAGGCGGACGGGATAGCCCTGTTCGGGACGAAGCGCCTCTCCGTTCATTCCGAAAGCGACCATGCAGTCGTCCAATGCCTTCTCAAGCGGGACCGACCGCGTCATCGCCGAAGCGTCTGCCCCTTCCGCCAGAAGCCACTTGCCTTCCGGCTTCACGCCTGCCTCATTCAGGATAGTCCTGAGCGGGACGCCGGTGTACATGACGCAATGCACCATGCCGTGCGTGTACTGGCAGCCGTTCAATTGCGCTCCACGCCATTCCATCCCCGAATTCGCCGCGCATTCCAGGAAGTAGATGCGGTTCTCCCTTGGGAAGCGCTTCAGGTCGGCCATCGTAAAGACGAGAGGTTTGTCCACCATGCCGTGAACCATCAGCCGATGCGCGTTCGGATCGATCTCGGCAATGCCGCCGTGATGACGCTCGAAACACAGGCCGCTCGGAGTAATGATGCCGTCGATCTCATGCAGGGGTGTGAAATTGACCGACGAGATAGGATCGGAGGTCAGCCACGGCACGTTCTTGCGGATGACATGAGCCTCGAATGAAGAAGGCGAGCCATAAGGCGTTGCATCCACCCCCTTGCCCGGATAGCGGTTCCAATCCTGGATTTCGGTAATTGCCGGATCGCCGGCTGCCCGTGCACCAGCTGCCGTGCCGGTGGTAAGTGCCGCCGTGCCGCCTGCCAATCCGGCCCTGAGAAGGGCACGGCGCGTTGTTCTGGTTGTCTCGGTCTTCATCAGTTCCTCCCGAACAGATGACTCATAAAACATATTCAATTTTTTCTATATATCACGTCGCAAACTATCTGCCAACGAGGCTTTGCCTCATGACTTCCGATTGATGATTTTTACGGATTGGTTCTCTTCCACGCTGACGACCGGATTTTGTGTCAGGTACTGCTCCACGACGTCCCAGATCGGCGGTCCTTGCGTGCTTTCATTGATCGAGGCCCAACCCGCAACGACATATTCTTTCGAAGCCTCGATAGGCTCGCCCGATTCCAGCAAGACCATGCTGGAAATGCGGGATCCGATCGCCGCTTCTGGATCGATCGAATATCTCATGCCGCCCACCCGGACCATGTCGCCGCCCTGCTGATAGTAGGGGTCTTTGTTGAACAGGTTGTCGGCCACGTCCTCTAGGATGTCTTTCAGCATCTGACCGGTCATCGTGTTGCGATAGGCGTTCGGGTAGGTCATGGAGCAGGCATTGTGCAGGTCCTCGACGGTAATCTTCTGCCCGGGCAGGACTGACGTGCCCCAGCGGAAGCCCGGAGAGAGGGCTATATCCGCCTCGCGTACGTCGAGCAGAGCCTGACAGATCAGGTCGTCGAACGTCCCGTTGAAGTTTCCGCGCCGATATAGGAGGCCGTCGCAGGTCGCGAGTTCTCGCGAGAGTTCAGCCTGATACGGCGCCCGAATGTCGGATATTGCCTTCGACATTTCGGGATCCGGCGCAATGATATCCGAGAACACCGGGATGAGCCGGTGCCGATAGCCCCTCAGAGCCCCATCCCGGATATCGAGATCGAGCCGTGTAATAAACTTTCCATGCGAGCCGGAAGCAATCAGCAAGGTCTTGCCGACAAGGACGGGCTCCGGAAGCGCATCATGGGTATGTCCAGTCAGAATGATGTCGATTCCGCCCACGCGTGATGCGAGGGCTCGGTCCACGTCGAAACCGTTGTGGGAAAGCAGCACGACGATGTCCGCGCCATCGGCGCGTGCGGCCGCGACATTCTTTGCGACCTGCTCCTCGCGAATACCGAATGACCAGTTGGGAAACATCCAGCGCGGGTTGGCGATCGGCGTATAGGGAAACGCCTGTCCAACGACGGCGATCTTGGCGCCTCCCTTCTCGAACATCTTATAGGCATCGAAGGCGGGTTCATCCCATTCGGCGTCAAAAATGTTCCCTCCGAGGAATGGAAAGGGAAGGGTCTCGATAATCTCCTGGACGCGTTCCGTACCATAGGTGAACTCCCAGTGCCCCGTCATGGCGTCGGGTGCAAGCGCGTTCATGGCGTCCACCATGTCCTGGCCCTTGGTCTGATAGGAGGTGTAGCTGCCCTGCCAGGTGTCGCCACCGTCGAGCAGCAAGACATCTTCGCCGCGCTCGGCCCTGACCCGCTTGACGATCGTCGCAATCCGGTCCAGCCCACCCATCTTGCCGTACCCTTTGGCAAGCGCCACGAAATCCTCGGAGGTGAATGCGTAAGCCTCGGGGGTTCCAGGCTTTATGTCATAGAGGCGCAGGAAATCGGAACCGGTGACGTGCGGCGGCAGGCCTGCCACATCACCAACACCGAGATTGACCGACGGCTCCCTGAAATAAACCGGCATGAGCTGGGCGTGTATATCCGTGAGGTGAAGGATCGTCACATTGCCGAGCGGTTCGAAGCGGAGCAGATCGTCTTCGCTCAGAGACTGCTGCGCGGCCACCCTCGACCACTTGCCGGCAAGCCCGGAGCCGACGATGGCCGACAGCGCCGCGCCGGCCATGAGCATTTCACGTCTCGATAACATCAAGGACTCCATAACCAGGGGAAGGGACGGCTTCGAACCCTCCGCGCATGAGAAACTATTTTGGTCTTCGGTCCTGTTATTGGCGAACCGCAGGCGTCTCGACCGAAAGGCCGGTGCCGCGCCAGGTGACGTAGACCTCAAGCGCCATCAATTCGTCCGAAAAGGCCTTTGGCATTTCGGCGCGGGTATCCCGGATGCAACCGCGGAAGCGATTGTGGAGGGAGACCATGCCGGCGGTGTTGAAGCGGTAAGTCGGAAATCCGTTGACCTGCCCCTGGCTGAGGTGATCGGCGCGAATGAACTTGCCCATGCTTTTCTCATGACAGGAGGCACAGGAGAAATCCAACTGGCCCGTACGGGTATAGTAGAGTTCCTTGCCCTTCTCCCACCACGACTGCATCTCGCCCTCAGACAGGTCGATCTGCACCGGAGTGCCCAAGGACTGGTGCTTGATATAGGTGGTCAGCGCCACCTGCTCCTCCGCGTCGAACTTGTAGGGTTCGGCGCCCATACGTTCGGTACGACAGTCATTGATCTTCATCTCGATGTTGACGGGCTTCCTGGCCTTCGCATCCCACTTGGGGAAATGCGCGCCGACATCCTTCATCGTCGCGGATGCATCATTGTGGCAAGAGGAACAGGATTTCCCCATCGATCCATCGACGGTGTTCCAGAGTTCCTCGCCGCGTTCCACCGCAAGCATTCCCGGATTGGCGAACGAATCGGCTTCCGTCGCACGGGTTTCCGACTCCCGGAAAAGCCAACCGGACAGCACTTCATCGAACGGATGCCCTTTCGGCGCCTTCGCCCTTATGATCATCTCGCGATCGTCGATGGTCAGGGTATCATCGACAGGATCGGCGTAGGCCATCACTGCCAATCCCGAGATAGATGCCACCGACACCAGCAGCAAGACGGATAGTCTCTTCATCGTTATCCCTCCCAAGATAACCCCCCCAATAAGGCGATGACGACCGATGGGTGTGCACTCGCCGCCCGTTGCAGCGAATGCATGCTCAGTTTACGGTGATCTTCTGTTCATCCGTGTAGATAGCGCCATCGTCGTCGATCCACGTGAATTTGAACGTGCCGCTTTCGGTCAGTTTTGCGCTGAACTCGAAGTAGGGATTGGCCGAGATCGCCGGATCGATATCGCAGGAGAAAACGGGAGTTCCGTTGAACTCGCATGCAAATTTGTTGATGATCTTGCGCGGGATGACCTTGCCGTCCTTGTCCTTGCGCTGGCCCGATTCCATCTCATGGCTGATGAGGGTCTTTATCGACACCACCTCGCCAGCTTTCGCTTCCTTCGGAACCTTGATACGCGGTTTTGGTTGCGCTGCCATTTGACTAGTCTCCTTCCACCTCTGTTGTCGTCAGCCGCCGCAACCGCCGATCGTCACCTTGACTTCCTTCTTGTCCATGAACACCGAGCCGTCGGCCATCTTTGCGACGGCGATGACGTTCTGTGTCTTGGCGAGGCGCATGCGGGTCGTCGCGACAGCCGTGCCACTCAGTGCGGTGAAGTGAAAGGTCGCCACTTCCGGATTCGGATTGCCATCCGCGACGATGATGACGGAGTCGACCATGTCTCCGCCAGTCATCGCGCTTTCGACGTTTACCGAGATCGGGACCGTGTTGCCGTTCTCGGCGATCTCCGGTGCAGTCAGGGTGATCTTGCCGGATGCAGGCGTTTTGCCGCCTGCAAAGTCCATAATTCGCTTTTCGGCAGCCGGGACATCCGCCCATGCGGAGCGATGTCCCGCTATCGAGAAGAGTGCTGCGCCCGCCGAAAGGCTCAGCATATGTCGCCTGTTGATCTTCATAAATTCATCTCCTCTTCCGGAAAATTAGTTCGAGCCCTTCAGCGTCGTGAGATAGGCGACGACGTCCTCGACCTGCTGTGCCGTCAATATCGTCTTGCCAGCCAGGTCCTTGCGGACGTTGATGCCGACGTCGAGGCTGTAGAAGGCGGGCATGACCGTCTCTTCGGAGAAAACCCGCTTGGCGTCGACCACGATTGCGCGCAGTTCGGCTTCGGACCAGCGGTCGGCGACGCCATCCAGGGCAGGGGCTACGTTGCCGTGAAACTGTTCCTTGGCAAGCGGCGTGACGACATGACAGGCAAGACAATTTCCAAGGCCGCGATTCGCCAGAACTTTCGCGCCCTCTTCGGCATTCCCGGTCGCACCAGTCAGAGACTGGGAGACCTTCATTTCATCGATCTTGACGGCGTCCGGCGCAATTTCTACCGCCGCAGCCTGACTGCACAAGAAAGCAGGCACCGCGACACAGGTCAGGAAACGCTTCATTGTCATGAGTCCTCCCAAACTCACCGAACCGGTACGACCGGTTCAAGCCTCCATTTTTACGATAGCGCTATGTTCAACGGCCATCAATAGAAAAATATAAATCTTTGAATATATCGGCTGCCGACACGCATCAGTCCTCACCGATGAGCTTCCCCGACTTGCGGAGTTCCTGGATAATGCGCGCGTGATAGGTCTGGAAATGTTCGTTTCCTTCGTACCCCTTTTCGCGCACCCACCGGAACATGTTGAGGAAGGTCCATTTGCCGAAAGCTCCCGGCATCGTGGCGACTGCAGCTTTGCTGGCGGAGACCCGGGCCCCGGCATCTTCGGGAAGGAAGACAATCGTCGGCGTGAAGATATAACCCCATTTGCGGGCAGCGGTTTTTTCCGTTAGCACCTCGCCGTCGAGGTCCGTCACTTCCTCATCGCCGAACATGTTGTACTGAACGACGAGGAAGTTGGCTTTGATGTAGTCGCGCACCTCCGGATCGGAGAGAATCTTCTCGTGCATCTGGCGGCAATAGATACAGCCTCGCTGCTCGAACACGATCGCTAGGCGCTTACCCTGGGCTTTGGCTTCGGCAATATCCTCCGCGATGTCGCGAAAGGTCGTCGAAAACCACTCTTCCTTGTGAAGGCCGTCCTCGCCGATCGTTGCAGCCGCTTCGGCGGAAGCACTGACGAAGAGGGCGAAGAACGTCAGAAAAACGAACTGCAGCATTGCGACCTCCTACCCAATTGTTTGAAACGCTGGAAAAGTCTCGAGGAGCCAAAGCGAAATCGTCGACATCTGTCCGGTCATGAAAAGCAGGCCCGTCACGATCAGGAACACTCCGAGCGCGACCTCCACTTTACGCATGTGTCGCCGGAAGCGCGCCGCCCAACCGAGGAACCGGCTGGCGAAAACGGCCGAAGCGATGAAGGGCAGTCCGATGCCAAGGGAATAGGCAGCCAGCAGAATACTTCCGCGCACCGCCGTCCCTTCTCCCCCGGCGACGAACAGAATTGCGGCCAGAACCGGTCCCACGCACGGCGTCCAGCCGAAGGCGAAGGCCAGACCCATCAAAAAGGCGCCAACCAAACCTGCAGGCTTCTCCGTAACCTGTACCCGGGCTTCCCGATAGAGCATCCCGATCTGAAGGATTTTGAGGAAGTGCAGGCCCATGACGATGATCACCACGCCTGCCGCTACCGAAAGCACATTGAAATATTGGGCAATCATCTTGCCGATCAGGCTCGCTGTCGCACCCAGGGCAACGAAAACCGTCGAGAAGCCGGCAACGAAAGAGACTGCTGAAAGTATGACCTGCCGCCGGTCGGCCAGGTTCGGCTGGGCATCCCGCAATCGATCGAAGCTCACCCCCGCAAGCCAGGCCAGGTAAGGTGGAACGATGGGCAGAACGCAAGGCGATACGAATGACAGCAACCCAGCCAGTAACGCGCCCCCCACGCTGACATCAAGCATTCGATCCCTCCCAAGACCCCCCTGCATCACAGCATTGCCACATGTATTCAGAAAATGCTATATGTTGCAAATGATGATTTCGGACGCTTCCCCATCCTTGCGGAAATCGACCCTTCTTGCGGTGCTCATCCTCGCCGGTGCGACTTCGGGGAAGGCGGCCGAACTGGTCATGCTGGAGCAGCCGGGTTGCGTCTGGTGCGCACGCTTCAACGCCGAGATTGCCCCCGCATGGCCGAAGACGGAAGAGGGGGCACGCGCGCCTCTTCGCCGCGTTGACATCACCGAAGCGTGGCCTGAGGATCTCGACCATATACAGCGGGAGCGGTTTACGCCGACTTTCATCCTGATGGATGAGGGCGAGAGATCGGCCGCCTGCGTGGCTACGCGGGAGATGAGTTTTTCTGGTTTTCAATCGATGAGTTGATCGCCAAGCTTCCGTAGGAAATGGACATTGCGCGGTCCTTTCTGCCAATATAGGCGCGGATGTGAAATAGGAGGTACGGGCGAATGAGCCTGCCACAGTTGAACACGCTGCAAACGCCGGAAGAGCGGGAGAAGCTCTTCGCGCAGGCGCGAAAGGCGAGTGAGCTGCTCAAGGCTTTGTCGCACGAGGACCGATTGCTGATCCTGTGCCTGCTCACCGAAGGCGAAAAATCAGTCTCGGAGCTGGAAAACACGATGGGAATGCCGCAGGCCGCCGTATCGCAGCAACTGGCGCGCCTCCGTTTCGATCGCCTTGTCACGACCCGCCGGGATGGGCGTGTGATCTACTATTCACTTGCCAACAAGGAGATCGCACCCGTGATAGGCTCTCTCTACGAGCTCTTCTGCGCACCGGTGCGACAGGGTGAGAAGCCATCGTAACACCAGTCAACGGAGGGACTGGTGTTACGACCTTTGCGAACCGGGGAGGGTTCGCGGGAGGATAAAATGGAGAATATCGTTGCATCGGCGTGGTTCTTGCCCGTTGCCGGGCTGCTTGCCGGTTGCGTGCTCGGATTTGTGGCCCGCAATCAGCGTTTCTGCACGATGTCCGCGTTGGAGCGCTATTGGTATGCCAACGACAGCACCGGCCTGAGAACCTGGATTCTCGCCGCTGCGACGGCTCTTGTCCTGACCCAGAGCTTTCAGGCCCTAGGGCTTGCCGTATCCGACGAGAGCTTCTACATCCGTTCGAGTTTCGCCTGGACCGGAGCGATCCTGGGTGGCGTGATGTTCGGTTTCGGCATGGCGCTCGTCGGCACCTGCGGCTTCGGCGCGCTCGTCAGGCTTGGCGGCGGAAGCCTGCGATCCCTTGTCGTTCTCATCATCCTCGGCGTCAGCGCGCTATCCGCTCAGAAGGGGCTGATCGCCCAGGCGCGTGTGCCCATCGTGGACAACCTTGCGATTGACTTCGGATTTGCCGGCGGGCAATCCATCGGGCTTGTTGCGTCCTACTTCATTGGCGTCGATCTTCGTCTTCCCATTGCCGGCATCGTCGCGCTCGCCATGTTCGGCTGGGTATTCCGGGATTCCGATTACCGGCGTCGGTGGTGGTCCATTGGTGCGGGAATGATCATTGGAGCAGTCATTACCTTCGGCTGGGTTGCCACCACTCTGGCCTCGAGGAATTCCTTCGAAATCGTCCAGCTCGAAGCCGGCTCCTTCGTCGTTCCGGTGGGCGATGCCCTGCTTCAACTCATGACATTTACGGGGAGTGTCCCCGATTATGGTGTCGGCCTGGTCATGGGCGTCATCGTCGGCTCTGCCATCAATGCGCAGGTTCGCCGAACCGTGCGCTGGGAAGCCTGCGACGATGCCCGGGAATTAAGCCGGCATCTGCTGGGCGCGCTCCTGATGGGGGTCGGCGGCGTATTCGCCATGGGGTGCACGATCGGACAAGGGATTACCGGCGTTTCCGCACTCGCCATCTCGGCACCGCTTGCTTTCGCTTCGATAGCACTCGGTGCCAAAATCGGTCTCGCCTATCTGATCGAGGGCTCCGGATTGGCCATCTTTCGAGAGAGTTCCGTCAGCCTTGACCGATAGCTCGAGACGGTCGCCGCTCAGGCCGCCGGTACAAAAGCGTAGGCACCTTCTCGTCGCTCCACGCGGCCAATTCCTTCGTGGTCAAAGTGATAGCCGATAATCCGCGCCTTGTCGCCTGCGAGGCGAGCAAGCAACTGCCGGCGCATCGCGACGCCGCGCTCCGGATCATGATCGCTCCGCATACGCCATTCCGGATGTCGGAAAGATATGGCCGTATTGCTGAGCGCGTCGCCTGCAATCAGTGTCTGGTCGCCGCTACCATGGACCATGAAGGACAGATGCCCCGGTGTATGGCCGGCGGTATCGATGACCTCGACCCCTGACAGGATCTCCCGCCCGGGCTTGAGGAACGCGATCCGGTCCGTCAGTGCGGCAAACCTGTTCTGGGCGCCGACCACAAAGGTCTGCCGATCCGGCGAGACGGTTTGCAGGGCATTCGGCGAAGACCAGAAGTCCCATTCCGCTTGCCCGATGTGATAACGGGCATTGGCAAAGACCAACTCGTCCAGATCATCGGTTACGCCCCAAAGGTGATCCGGATGCGCGTGGGTGAAGACAACATCGGTGACGCTGTCGGGGTCGATGTCGGCGGCGGCGAGATTGTCGATAAGCATTCCGGCGGACGGCATGAAATTGGCGCCTGAGCCGACGTCGAATATGGCCAGACGCTCTTTCTGCCTGAGCAGCGTTACGTTGCAGCCTGGATGCAGAGCATCGGTCGGCATGTTTTGGGCGATCAGGAACGACTGCAATTCATCCTTTGGAACATCCGGAAACAGGAATCCCATGGGTAACGTCAGTGTTCCGTCGCTGACCGTGATGAGTTCGCTGTCGCCCATCGAGACTCGACCGACCGCATGAGCCGGCCTTGTCAGGCCTGCGGATGCCGCAAGGGCGAGACTGCCCGCCAGAAACCCCCTGCGGCTTGATCGCCCCGGTGCCTCATAGACACTCAACGACGCCATAATGCTCCTCCTATTTATACATTTATATTTTTGCATGTTTTTGAAGTCTCGGCTAGGCTGATCTTTTCTGCGATGAGGATATGGGAGGAGAAGATGATAAAGATCGTGATGGCATCGCTGATCGCTGTGCCGGCGGCACTGGGGTGTACCGGGGCAACGGCGTCGGACGTTCTGAAGGTCTATGAAAGCAAGGCACCCTTTGCGGAGGTACTGGCGGATCTGGAGGACGCTATCGTCAATCGAGGCTATGTGGTGGACTATCACGGCCACGTCGCCGAGATGCTGGCGCGTACGGCAGGCGATGTCGGCGCCGGGAAAGTGCTCTACCGCGAGGCGGAGTTCATGCAGTTCTGTTCGGCGACCGTCTCCCGCAAGGCAATGGAGGCAGATCTCGCAAACATCGGCTTCTGTCCCTACGTGCTCTTTGTTTATGAGGCAGAGGCAGCGCCCGGAACGGTGAAGGTCGGGTTTCGCCGACTACCGGAAGGAGAGGCCCGGGATGACGTCAACAGCATCCTTGACGACATCGTGCGCGAGGCATCCGGTAATTGACAGGATAAGCGCACCAATCAGATGCTCGGAGCTTGCTGCAGATCGGTAGTTTATGCGACGCCGGCTTGCTCCAGCCATTCCCTCAGCGCGCCGGCACTGATTGCGCCGCTGCGCCGGGCGAGTTCCCTTCCTCCCTTGAACAATATCAGGGTGGGAATGGCCTGAATTCCGTATTTTTGAGCAAGGCCTTGTTCCGCTTCGGTGTCCACCTTAGCGAATCGCACCCTGGGCTCGAAATCAGCGGCAGCGGCCTCGAAGGCAGGAGCCATTGCACGACAGGGACCACACCACGATGCCCAAAAGTCGACGACTACCGGGAGATCGTCGGAGCCAGTCTGATGGTCGAAATTTCCCTTGTGCAGGGAGATCGGCCGGCCGGTGAAAAGAGGCGACTTGCAGGCCGGGCAATGGGCCAATTTTCTATCCCGCTTGTCATCCAGCCGGTTAAGTTGCCCACAGCTGGGGCAGGGGACGATCTTCGCCATAATGCCTCCGTGCGACGGGTGTCCATTACCACCCCGCGGTATCGGTTTTGGAGTATCCTATCCATGGTCAGTTTCATTGATCTGAAACAATCGTCCGCAACGGGACTGGGTAACGTGTCCAGTGCGGCGCCGAGGATGTTGAGGCGGACTGCGTTCGGCCAAGCCCCAACTTTCCTGCAATCATGAATCAGGCTGCCCGGGCCTCGGCGATCGCCACCTTCAGTCCCTTTTTATCCAGGACGCTGCCGAAGGTTGTCCCGCCGATGACGAACGAGGGTGTGCCTACGAATTGAAGGCGAGGGCTTGGTTGCAATTGCGGTCGAGCAGTCCGGATATGCGCGTATGTTCGGCTCAGTTAGATGCACTTATCTGAACTGAGCGTTGGACAATGCTCGGAGGAAAATGTGGGAGTTTGTGTGGCTTTGTTGAACTGACAACATAAGTTCAAAAATGTGTCACGCCGCTGCAATGTTTGCGTCCTAGAACAGCGCCATCAGAAGAGGCGATCGTCTATGTCGAAGATTCCGGCAGCCAGCCGACACCAAACCATCATCCGCCTGGTCAATGGCGGCAGCGGCATGTCGATCAGCGCGATTGCCGAAACCTTCGGGGTATCGACCGAGACGATCCGCCGCGATCTGGTTGCCCTGGAGCGGGGCGGATCACTGCAGCGGGTCTATGGTGGAGCCATTCCATCCGGCCGCGAGGCGGCACTTGACGAGCGCGTCAACATGGAACGTGCTGAAAAGCAGGCGATCGGCACGCTGGTGGCGGCGATGATCCAGCCGGACCAGTGGATCTTCATGACGGGCGGGAGTTCGGTTCTTGCGGTCGCGCAGGCGATGCGCAACGGTCCGCCGGTCGCTGTCATGACCAACATGCCGGCGATCGGCGACGCGCTGCAGGCGGGCCAGCGCCATAAGGTGATCCTGACCGGCGGCGATTACGACTGGAACGCCAAGACGCTGTTCGGCGACGAAGTGTTCGGCGCGATCCGCAATTGCAGCTTCGACCTGTCGATCATCGGCGTCTATGGACTCGACGCTGAGTTCGGGCTCGTGGAGCGGACCAAGCACAATATGGAGCTGAAGACCCGGCTTGCGACGCAGAGCCGCGCCAGCATCTATGTCGGCGATCACACCAAGATCGGCGCAGTCGGCCGCTATCGCAGCATTCCGTTCGCCGGCATAGAAACCTTCGTGACCGATATGCCGCTCGACGAGCCGTTTGCCGGGCTTCTGACCGAGGCGGGCGCCAGCGTGTTCTATCCCGAGCAATCCGCCTCACCCGAGGTGTCCGAACTTCCGCACCTGCAAGAAAAGGTCAATGACAATGGCTGATATCCGCCATGTAATCGTTGTAGGCATCGATGGCCTGCGCCCCGACATGATCAACGAAACCACCATGCCCAATCTCGCCGCCATGCGGGCTCGGGGCGTGTCGAGCAAGGATCATCGCACGGTGTTCCCGAGCGAGACGCGCGGGGCGCTCACTGCGCTTGCGAGCGGTGCCCGCCCCGAAACGACGGGTATCCTCGGCAATGAGTTCTATTCCCGCGACGGCTCGGGCCGCCTGACCGGTACGGATACGGTCCACGACTGGCGCGCCGGCGAGCGCCGCATCGTCGGCGGCATGGTGACGGCCACCAATCTTTCCGAAACCCTCGCTAAGAACGGCAAATCCTTCGCGGTGGTCAATTCGAGCGGGCAGGGTTCGTTCACTGCGCTCAACTGGAAAGGGGCGGACTGGGGACAAGCTGGCTTCAACGTCCGCCATCCGGCGATCGGCTTCCCGCCCGAGCTCGCCGTAGACATAGCCGAGCAGCACCGGGTTCCGGCCAACGGCTTCGACCGTGGCGCCGAACGCCAGGCCGTTGCCGCCTTCACCGATACCGTCTGGCCGCAGAGAAAGCCGGCGGCCGCGATCATCTGGATCACCGAAGTGGACAGCGCTTCGCATCGTCATGGTCTCGGCGCCGAAGGTATGCTTGCCTCGATGCGCGATTGCGATGCGGCGATCGGCAATCTTCTCGAATGGCGCGACAGGCAGCCGGAAAAGGACGACATTGCCATCTTCGTCACCTCCGACCACGGCCACTCGACAATCAACGAATTCATTTCCGTCGGCGATGCCCTTAAGCAGGCCGGCATCGCCGCCGACACACGCTTCGACAACGACATCGACGTGCTTTATCGGCGGGGGCGCGCACCTGGCTTCTGGCTCAAGCAATTTGACAAGGGCCTGTTGCAGGGCGTTTTCGATGCGCTCGCCGCGCAGCCCTGGTATGGTGCCACGTTCACCCGGGCGGTCGAGCCGGGTGCGCAGGAGGGCATCATCGCCGGCACGCTGGCGCTGGAACTGACCGGTGCCGCGCATGGCCGTGCACCGGACCTCTACATCAACCTTCGAGGCACCGACGCCGAAAACGAATTCGGCGTTCCGGGCACGTCGATCTGCGACGCAGGCAGCTACAGCGGCATCCCGCTCGGCGGCGGGTCGCACGGAGGTCTGCATGCCGCGGAACTGGCGGCCGTGTTGATCGGTGAGGGCGCCGGCTTGAAGAGCGGCGGTGAGGTCGTCGCCTCGCGCACGGCGATTTACGATATTGCGCCCACCATTCTCGCGCTTCTTGGCCTCGAACCTGCAGCCAGCATGACCGGCCGGCCGATGTTCGAGCTCCTCGAAGACGGTGAAGCCGTGCCGGCCCCGGTCGTGAAGGAATTCACGGCGGCAATCGACGGCAAGGTGTCGCGCATCATTGTCGGTCATGTCGGCGAGCGCCCCTATGTCGACGAAGCTGATCTTGTGACCGAAATGGCGGCCGGAGTGGAGACTGCAAGGGTCGCAGAACTGCAGGATTGATCGTTCCATAAGGATGCGCCCGGCCTGACCGGGCGTCCCGGTAATACATCGAGATCTTGAGATACCGAGCGTCGGCGGGACAGAGCCTGCCGGCGAGCGGCGAAGCCATGCCGCTCGACAAGGCGGTCTCATTTCCCACTGCATGTCCCCTTGAAGGAGATTTCGCAATGATCCAGAACCTCAAAAACCTGTCGCTTCCGGGCGTTCTGCTCGCCGGTACTTTCCTTTCCCATGCCGCCTTTGCCGAGGACCGGCCCAATATCACGGTCGCTCTGCAGAGCATGGGCACGGCCGGTACGCTCGATACGAGCGACAACGGCGGAACCGCCGCCCGCAAATACCAGAACATGATCTTTGAGCAGCTCATCGAGCTTGATCTTTCCGACCCCAATCTTAGCTCCCGGCCCGGCCTCGCCACCGAATGGAAGTGGCTGAACGACACGACGCTGGAAGTGAAGCTCCGCCATGGCGTCAAGTTCCATAACGGCGACGAGATGAAGGCCGATGACGTTGTCTTCTCGTTTTCCGACGAACGTTACGGCCGCCTGCCGGAACAGGTCAAAGCCCGCGAGGCCGGCCAAACAACCTTCACCCGCGCCGACGGCACGAAGGGCATCGTCCCGCCGGCCATCACCGCCGCCAACCGGAAGTCGGAATGGCCGCTGCTGAAGTCGGTCGAGAAGGTCGATGACTATACGGTTCGCTTCGTCATGGAAAAGGCGACGCTCGATACGGAAGCCCGTCTTGCCCGCGTCAACTATGCGGCAATCATTTCCAAGCGCGGTTTCCAGCAGGCCAAGTCCTGGGCAGACTACGCGCTTCATCCTGTTGCGACCGGCCCCTACAAGGTTGTCGGCGTCGACCAGGGTTCGGCAATCCATCTCGTTTCCCATGACGATTACTGGGGCGGCAAGCCGCCGATCGCCAAACTCGACTTCATGGTCGTCCCGGAAGCGGCGAGCCGCGTGAACGGCCTGATGTCCGGCGAATACGATATCGTCAGCGACCTCGGCCCGGACCAGGTTCCGCTCTTGAAGAATACCGAGGATTTTGACGTCGTCGGCGGGCCTGTCGCCAATATCCGCTTCATCGCGCTCGACACCAACAATGGTCCGCTGAAGAACAAGCTGGTCCGCCAGGCGCTATCGCACTCGATCGACCGCGACACGATCGTCAACTCGCTCTGGGGTGATATGACCGCTGTGCCGCAGGGCTTCCAGCACAAGCTGTTCGGCGATCTTTTCGTCGAGGACTTCAAGTCGCCGGCCTATGATCCGGAGCTTGCCAAGAAGCTTCTCGCAGAAGCCGGCTACAAGGGCGAGAAGATCACTTATCGCGTCCACAACGACTATTATCCGAACGAGTTGACCGTCGCCCAGTTCGACCTCGACAACCTGCGCAAGATCGGCTTCAACATCGACTTCTCGGTGATAGACAATCCGAACGATCCGGCTCCGGATCGGATGATGCAGGACCTGTCCAACACGGCCTATTTCGCTTATCCGGTCGCGCTGCTGGCCAACAATTGCCCCTATGGCTCCTACAACACAAAAACCAATCCGAAGAGCGGCATGTGGCAGAACGACGAGTTCGACAAGCTCTGTGATGTACTGAATACCTCGACCGACAAGGCTGAGGTGAAGAAGGCCTTTGCCCGAGCACTGGATATCATCGAGTCGGAGGATCCGGCGATGGTCGTCCTGCACCAGAACGCCATTCTGTACGGCAAGCGCGCCGACATCCAGTGGAAGCCGTCGGCGATGTTCGTGATGGATTTCCGTCCGGGCTCCTTCTTGATCAAGAAGTAATCAAAGGGCGGCGGGGTGCTTCAGCGCCCCGCTTTTGTCATCCGGAGCTCTCGTTGCCATGCGCCATCATCGCCGACCGCTTGCCATTGAACGTCAGGGAGAGCCCTGGCCGGAATTCGAGGATGCCGTCAATCCTGCGATCTCTGGCGGACGCGTCTACGCGGTCGGTGATGTGCATGGTCAAGCAGACCTTCTCGCAGCCATGTGGATTGCGATCGCCGAGGACATGAAGCGCCATCCGGCGGACCGGGCGTTGATCATCTTCCTCGGCGACCTCATCGATCGCGGACCGGATTCGGCGGGCGTTGTCGAAGCGATCATCAGGGCTCAGGAGCGGTGGCGTGATGGCATCGAGATCATGTGTCTGCGCGGCAATCACGATCATTGGCTGGCGACCTTCCTGACCGATCCTTCGGTCCTCTCGGCCTGGGCGGTGAAGGGTGGGCTTGAAACGCTCGTCTCCTACGGGCTGAAGGAAGGCGACATTCTCGCGGGCGTTGCCGATATCGGCCGCGCCGTCGCATTGCAGCAGATGTTTGCGGCCATAATCCCCATTCGTCACAAGGAATTCATGCTTTCGCTGCCATTGTGGCACGACGATGGGGACTATTTCTTCGCCCATGCCGGCGTCGACCCGGATCGTCCGCTTGCCGATCAGCGGTTTGAGGACCTCACGTGGATACGCGACAAATTTCTCCTCTCGCGGAAGAACTTCGGCAAGGTGGTGGTTCACGGCCATACGCCGCGCCAGGAGGTCGAGAGCCTCCCGAACCGCATCAATGTCGATACCGGCGCCTATATGCGGCAGGTGCTGAGCTGCGTCATCCTCGAAGGCGCCGAGCGGCATCTGCTGCAGGTCGGGCCTGGCGTTCCTGTATCCCCCAATGATCCAGCCACGGAGGCAGCCGCATGACCGGATCCACCGATCTCATGGATATCCGTGGCCTCACCGTCGAGTTTGAAGGCCGCTATCGCTTCACCCGTGCGCTGCACGGTATCGATATCACACTCAAGCGCGGCGAGGCGCTCGGCATCGTCGGCGAATCCGGCTGCGGCAAGTCGATCACCTGGATGGCGGTGCTGGGACTTCTCGGTCGTAACGCCCGGGTCGGTGGCTCCGCAAGGCTTGAAGGGCGGGAAATCCTTGGCGCCGACGATGCCCGGCTCAGCGAAATCCGCGGCGGCCGCATCGCGATGATCTTCCAGGACCCCTCGAGCTCGCTCAACCCGCTTCACAAGATCGGCTGGCAGCTCGGTGAGGCGCTGCGCCTGCATCAGGGCCTGACCGGCGCGGCGGCCCGCAGGGAGGCCGAGCGGCTGATCGACCGCGTCGGTATCGCCAATGCTCGCCAGCGGCTTGGTGAATATCCGCACGAATTTTCCGGCGGCATGAACCAGCGGGTGATGATCGCCATGGCGCTTGCCGGCAATCCGGACCTGCTTGTCGCCGACGAGCCGACGACGGCGCTCGATGCCACCATCCAGGCGCAGATCCTTGACCTCCTCGATGATCTGCGCCGCGAGCGCAACATGGCATTGGTTCTGATCTCCCACGATCTCGGGATGGTTGCCGAAATGACCGAGCGGGTGGTGGTGATGTATTGCGGTCGTATCGTGGAGGACAGCCCGACCGCTGATCTCTTTGACAATCCTGCTCATCCTTATACGCGTGGGTTGATCGATGCCATTCCATCGATCGACGGGCCGCGCCAGAGGCTTCTCGCCATTCCGGGCTCTGTGCCGCCGCCGGACCGGCTGCCGTCCGGCTGTACTTTCCTATCCCGATGCGCCGTTGCCGGTCCCGAATGCCAGCGGGCCGTGCCGACGATGATCGATGCCGGGACAGGCGGACGCCACAGGGCCGCCTGCGTGAAGCTCGGCGACTTACTACCGCCGGCCAATGCTCACCTGCCTGCCCCTGTAGAGATCGCTGCGGAGTTGGTGTGATGAAAGGTCAGCTTACCGTCAAGAACCTCACGCGCCATTACAGGCTCCGCCAGCGGGGCAATCTGTTTGCCCGCACAAAAACACTGAAAGCGGTTGATGGACTGACTTTCGACGTGGCACCGGGTGAGATGCTCGGCATCGTCGGCGAAAGCGGCAGCGGCAAATCCACCACGGCGAGGCTGCTGCTCGGCCACATCTCGGCAACCTCGGGCGAGGTCGTGTTCGGCGGCGAGAAGGTCGGCGCGGTGCCTGATCTCGCCTGGCGACGGATGCGCCGGCGCATGCAGATGATCTACCAGGATCCGCTCGGCGCGCTCGATCCGCGCATCACCATAGGGGAGCAGATCGGCGAGCCGCTCATTGTTCATTTCCCGGACATTACTCGGGATGCACGTCGTGCCAAAGTAAGGGCGGTGATGGGCAATGTCGGCCTTTCCTCGCACCACGGCGATCGGTTCCCGCACGAACTTTCCGGCGGCCAGCGGCAGCGCGTCATCATCGCCAGGGCGCTGGTCATGGAACCGGAACTCCTGGTCTGTGACGAGCCGGTTTCCGCGCTTGACGTCTCGGTTCAGGCGCAGGTTCTGAATGTCTTCCAGGATGTTCGTGCCCGCAACGGCTTTACCGGCGTCTTCATCAGCCACGATCTGAAGGTGGTGCGCCAGATCGCCGACCGGGTGGCGGTCATGTATCTCGGGCGCATTGTCGAGATCGGCCGGCCGGACGAGGTCTTCCATCAGCCGCTGCATCCTTACAGCCGCGCGCTCGTCTCCGCCGTGCCGCGAAAGGGTCGGTCGGCGCGTGAGCGCATCATCCTGGCCGGCGATCCGCCGAACCCGGTCAATGTTCCGCCCGGCTGTCCCTTCCATACCCGCTGCCCGCAGGTGAAGCCCGTCTGCCGCATCGAGCGACCGGAACTCATGTCGGAAGGCGGGCGGGCGGTTGCCTGCCATCTCGTCAACAATCCGTCGACCGCCCGCGTAGCGGTTGCCGATGGGGAGGCTGCCTGATGTTGCAATTCGTCTCGACGCGTTTCCTGCGCGCCCTGGTGACGCTGTTCATCATCGTCACCTTCGCCTTTATCGTCCTCCGACTTGCGGGCGATCCGGCCGAACGCTTCTTCGATCCGGCCACGCCGCAGGAAGTGGTCGATGCGTTCCGTCACGAATGGGGACTCGATCAGCCGATCTGGGTGCAATTCTATCGCTATATCATCGCCGTCCTTCACGGCGACCTCGGCAACTCCATGCGCGAGAACCGGCCGGCAATGGAAACCGTGCTGGCCCGCCTGCCGGCGACGCTGTGGATCATGGTGCCGACGCTGTTCCTCAAGACGATCATCGGCGTTGCTGCCGGCATGACCGCGGCGCTCTACCGCAACTCGACCTTCGACAGGCTGATCATGTCGGCCTCCGTTTTCGGCTTCACCGTGCCTGCCTTCGTCCTGGCCCTGGTCCTGGCGCTGATCTTCGCGGTGCAACTCCGCTGGCTACCCTCCGGCGGCTATGCGACGCCTTACCACATGATCCTGCCGATCGCGACGCTGAGCATTGCGGGAGCGGCGACAGTCGCACGCTATACCCGCTCTTCCATGGTGGAAGTGCTCGGACGGCCTTTCGTGCGCACCGCAGCCGCCAAGGGTGTCCGCTCGAAACAGGTGGTGACACGGCATGTTCTGCCGAATGCGGCGATACCGATCGTAACTGTCTTCGGTTTCATGCTGGGCAATGTTGTGGGCGGGGCAGTCGTCGTAGAGAGCGTTTTCTCCTGGCCCGGCATCGGCCGGCTGCTGGTCTCTTCGGTGCAGTCACGCGATCTGGCGGTGGTGCAGGTCATCCTGCTTCTGATCGGCGTGATGATGGTCTTCTCCAATCTCTTCATCGACCTTCTCTACGGTCTGATCGACCCGCGCATGCGCGGCGGCAAAACACAGGCGGCGTGACATGGCCATCGAACAGGACGGACTTTCGACCGATGGCAGCGTGTTCACCGAAAAAAGCGGGCTGCGGGCCTTTCTGCAGACCTGGCCGCCCATGGTCATCCTCGCGATTGTCTGGCTGGGGTTGATGGTCTTCATCGCCATCTTCGCGCCGCTTCTGACGCCCTATGATTTCATGGCCGTGGACGTGCTGGCGCGGCTCAAACCTCCGGTCTTTTTCGGTGGTACCTTCAACCATGTTCTCGGCACCGATCAGCTCGGCCGCGATGTGTTGTCGAGGGCGATCGCCTCGATCCGTGTTTCGATCACGATCGCGCTTTGCGCCACGCTCATTTCGACGATCGTCGGCGTGACGCTCGGCTTCATCGCCGCCTATTTCCGCGGCTGGGTCGACCAGGTCGTCCTGACGATCGTGGATGCACAGCTTGCCATGCCCTTCATGATCATCGCGATCGCCGTGCTCGCCTTCCTCGGCAATTCGCTGCCGATCTTCGTCATGCTGCTCGGCCTCTACGGCTGGGAACAGGTGACGCGCATCGCACGTGGTCTCGCCATTTCCGCCAATACACAAGGCTATGCGGCGGCTGCGCGCGAGATCGGCGCATCACCCGGACGCATCTATCTGCGCCATATCCTGCCCAACATTTCCGCGACGATCGTGATTGCCATGACGCTCAACATTCCCGGCGTCATCCTCCTGGAATCGAGCCTGTCCTTCCTCGGCATCGGCCTGCAGCCACCGCAGACCAGCCTTGGCAACATGGTGGGTTACGGCCGCGACTATATCCAGTCGGCGCCGTGGATCATGCTGATGCCGTCAGCGGTGATCGTCGTCACAACGCTGTCAGTCTCGATCATGGGCGACTGGCTGCGCGACCGGATCGACCCGACCGTGAAGTGAGGCAGCTCGGAAGGCATCCAAGTGGAATGAAAACGATATGGATATCCGTGGGCTATGGTCATACTCGAAAACGGCGAAGTGGCTTCTCTTTTCCGTCAGACCGTCATGCAACGGTCATCTGCCTCCGCTAGTAGCTGCACACCAACGGACATATGGCGCGCTTGCAGTGGAAGAGACGGCGGTGTCTTCCTGCAGTCGCCGATCGTCGAAAATTCCAAAACATGATCCGCGCGTGCCGGGGTATGCGCGGATGAGTCGATTTGTCTAGCTGACGAATGGTCTGTCTGTTTGCCGACGGACCCCTTCACCGTACCAAGCAGGAGCGACCAACATGCGCGGCAGCATCACGCTCGAAGAACTAACCGTTTCCTTCAACGGCGTCAGGGTTCTCCACGGGATCGATCTGGCGATTGGTCCAGGCGAGACCCTTGGCCTCGTGGGTGAATCCGGATCGGGAAAATCGGTGACCTGGCTTGCAGCGCTAGGCCTCCTGCCTCCCAAGGCCAAAGTCTCCGGCCGGGTCATGCTGAATGACCGGAATCTTCTCGACATGCCCGACTCCAAGCTCACCGGTATCCGCGGTGGGCGCATCGCGATGATCTTCCAGGATCCCGTCAGCGCGCTCAATCCGATGCTGACGGTGAAACGCCAGATCGGCGAAACGCTCGCCTTGCATCGCGGCCTGTCCGGTGCCGCGATCAAGGCGGAAGCGAAGCGGCTGCTCGATCTCGTCGGTATTCCCGATGCCGAGCGGCGACTCAATGCCTATCCGCATGAATTTTCCGGCGGCCAGAACCAGAGGGTGATGATTGCCATGGCGCTTGCCGGACAACCGGATCTGCTGGTCGCCGACGAGCCGACGACGGCGCTCGATGTGACCATCCAGGCGCAGATCCTCGATCTCCTGGCGCTAACCCAACGCGAAACCGGAATGGCGCTCGTCCTTATCAGCCACGATCTTGGCGTCGTATCGCAGGTATGTGATCGGGTGGCGGTGATGTATGCCGGCCGCATCGTCGAAGAGGCACCGGTGGAACGCCTTTTCGAGCACCCGGCGCATCCCTACAGCCAAGGACTCATGGGATCCTTGCCCGCCATCGATGGGCCGCGACGACGGCTCACGGCGATCGGCGGAACCGTGCCGGACGCGAGCAGTCTGCCGGCCGGCTGTTCCTTTGCCCCGCGCTGCGCATTTGCAGAGACGCAATGCCATGAACAGATTCCGCTGCTTGCCGGCATCGGTCGTGACCATAGTGTCGCTTGCCTGGTAAGCGAAGCGCAGCCGTCCGCGGCGATCCGTTATTCCAGGCAGAAAGAACAGCGGATCGAAGCATGAGTGCATCGCTTTTACACGCAAGGAATATCGCGCGCAGCTATGAGCTTAATCGGCATATCTGGGGCAATGCTTCCGTCGTCCATGCCGTTTCGGATGTGACGCTTTCCGTCGGCCGTAACGAGACGCTCGGCATTGTCGGAGAATCGGGCTCCGGCAAATCGACGACGGGACGGCTCCTCCTCGGGCTTGAGTCGCCGACGCGTGGCTCGATCTCTTTCGACGGTAGGCCGCTTCCCGTCATCGGCTCGCCCGAATGGAGGAAATCACGGACGCGCATGCAGATGATCTATCAGGATCCGCTGGCCGCACTCGACCGTCGACTGCCGATTGCGAAGCAGATGCGGGAGCCGCTGGACATCCATCAGGCCGGCAACCTCCAGGAGCGCGAAACCCGCGTCAGCGAATTGCTGCGCGCGGTCGGCCTGTCCGACGCGGTTGCCCGCCGCTATCCGCATGAGCTTTCCGGCGGCCAGCGCCAACGCGTGGTGCTGGCGCGGGCGCTGGTCACCCGCCCGGACCTGCTGGTCTGCGATGAACCGGTCTCCGCACTCGATGTCTCGATCCAGGCTCAGGTCGTCAATCTCCTGTCCGATCTGCAGGCCGAATTGGGACTGGCGATGATCTTCATCAGTCATGACCTCCGCGTTGTTCGTCAGGTCAGCCATCGGATCGCCGTGATGTATCTGGGACGCATTGTCGAGGAAGGAGAAGCGGACGATCTCTTCGCTCGCCCGGCTCATCCCTACACGCGTGCACTCGTTTCGGCGGCTCCGGTTCCCGGCACGAAGCTCGGCGGACGCATCATGCTGCGGGGGGAGCCACCCAATCCGGCAAACCAACCGAGTGGCTGTGCATTTCATCCGCGCTGCTCCGCCGCAGTCGCCCGATGCAAAAGCGAGATGCCGGCGCTTGCCGAGCTTGGCGGCGGTCGGAAAGTTTCCTGCCATCTGGCCGGTTCGCCTTCGGAAAACCAGGCGGACCCGTCGCCTGCCCGAACGCGCGTGCCTTTGAATCCTGTCGAAGCAGCCAGCGAGGACGTTGCGTAAGATGAAAATGTCGAGCCTGAAGGCGATAGGCTTTCGCGCCGTCCGTTCCCTGGTCACGCTGCTTTTGTGTGTCACTCTGGTCTTCGTGATCCTGCGCGCAGCCGGCGACCCTTCCGAAGAGCTGCTGCCCCCGGAAACACCGCCGGACATACGCCAGGAATACCGGGTGCAGTGGGGACTCGATCGGCCGATTGTCGTCCAGTATCTCAACTTCCTCAGCCGCGTTGCCCGCGGCGATCTCGGTGAATCTTTCGCCAGCGACCTACCGGCAACGGAATTGGTCATGCGAGCGATACCGAAGACCATTCTCCTCGGCGGCTCGGCCTTTTTGCTCGCTACACTGATCGGGATGTCGCTCGGCGTCACAGCCGCTCTTCGCCACGGAACCGCCGTCGACCGATCGCTGATAGCGGCAGCCGTGCTCGGTTATTCCATGCCGGTCTTCTTCCTCGGCATCCTGCTGATCCTGGTATTCGCGCTGCAGCTTCGTGTCCTCCCGTCCTCCGGTTCGTCGAGCCCAGTGCACCTGATCCTGCCGACCATCACTCTGGCGCTGCCGCTTGCCGGCAGGGTCGCCCGTTTTGCCAGAACTGCCACGCTGGAAGTAATGGGAAAACCGTTCATCCGCACGGCCCGCGCGAAAGGGCTGGGCCAGCTGGCGGTGATCCTCGGCCATGCATTGCCGAATGCCATGGTACCGCTCCTGATGTTCTTCGGTATCGAGATCGGCCTTATTCTCTCGGGCGCGGTCGTCACCGAAACCATCTTTGCCTGGCCGGGGCTCGGCCGCTTGCTGGTCGATTCCGTCAACATGCGTGACCTACCCGTCGTCCAGGCAGTCATCTTGATGATCACGCTGATCATCGTCCTTTCCAATCTTTTCGTCGATATTCTGCATGCGCTGCTGGATCCGAAGGTCTCCCTCGCGCGGACATTGGGAGGTGCCGGATGAGCAGTGCATCGGAACAGGTCGACATCCGCTCGACACTGCGGCTCTGGGGTGCGTCACCCGTCATCGTGCTTTGCATCGGCTGGCTCCTGGCCATGATCCTCATCGCCATATTCGCGGATTTGCTGGCGCCAATCCACTATACGACGCAGGACCTGACCGCCCGCTTCCGGCCCCCAGCTTTCATGACCGGCGGCAGTGCGGATCACCTGCTCGGTACCGATCATCTCGGCCGCGACGTGCTGAGCCGGATGATCTATGCCCTGCGGACATCCATCCTGATCGCAACCCTCGGCACGCTGATCGGCGCAGTCATGGGAACGCTGATGGGACTTGCTGCAGCGCGATTCCGCGGGATCGTGGACATGGTCGCGATGATGCTCTGTGACGTGCAAACGGCGCTTCCCTCGCTTTTCATCGCCATCGCCTTTCTCGCCTTCTTCGGCAACAACATCGTGCTCTTCATCATCCTGGTGAGCTTCGAGGGATGGGAGCGCTATGCGCGCCTCGCGCGCGGGCTGGTGCTTTCGGAGCAAACTGCGGATTACATCCGTGCCGTGGAGGCATTCGGCGCCGGAACGGGGAGGGTCGTGTTCCAGCACCTACTGCCGAATATCGCCGCGTCGCTCGTCGTGCAGGCGACGCTCAATTTCCCGGGTACGATCCTGCTTGAAACCTCGCTGTCCTTCCTCGGTCTCGGCGTCCAGCCTCCCGATACGTCACTCGGCCTCATGCTCGGCGAGGGCCGTCGCTACCTGCTCAACGCATGGTGGATCGCAGTTCTGCCCGGCATCATCATCTTCCTCACAACACTGGCCATGAGCCTATTCGGCGACTGGCTGCGGGATCGCCTCGATCCGACCATCAACAAAGAGGGCTAATTGAAAGGTATGGCGTTGCGCACGACAATCTGGAACGGATACCCCGCTCGTTCGCCTCTTGTTGGCGCCCATCGCGGGGCGAGCGCCGTCGCGCCGGAAAACACCCTTGAGGCTTTCGAGGCGGCGATTGCGGCAGGGGCGGATTTCATCGAAACCGATTTGCGTCTCAGCCGGGACGGTATTCCGGTCGCTTTTCATGATGCGGACCTGAAACGTCTTTGCAGCGATCCGCGAAAGGTTGCCGAGCTCGACATGGACGAGCTGCGCAGCCTTCTTCCCGGCGTCGTCGCAATGACGGACGCTATCGATATGATCGGCGGACGCGCTTCCATCCTGCTTGATACGAAGCTTCATGAACAGGCAGCGCTGGAACGATGCATCGCAGTTCTGGAATCGAGGACCGCTGACGGGCGGATTGCTTTCGGGGTGCGATCGCTCGAGACATTCGACGTCGTACACAGCCATCTTCCACAATGTCCGACTCTCGGGCTGTTTTCCAACATCGGGGACTATCCGGCGCTCGCACTTCGCGGGGGGACCTGGGCCCGACTCTGGGAGGCGGACGCTTCCGCCGGCAATCTCGCGAACTTGCGGCGGCTCGGCTTGAAAACGGTGATCATGACCGGCGATCCGATGGATGGCAGCGTCGGGCTGATCAACGCGGATGCCTTGGCGGAGCTCTGCTTCAACGGTCCTGACGCAGTTATGGTCAATGATCCTTCACTTGCGGTTGAGGTCATTGGACAGGCGACGCAACCTGTCTGAAAACGGTCATTTAAAGTTCATTTTGGGGTCACCGCTCTGTTATGAAGCCCGCCTAACAGGAGGCCACCATCCGAATTTCGCCAATATATTCCAGGAACGTTGGAGCACTCCATGTATTCGATCAAGCGTCGTCATTTCATGCAAGGGGCGGCAGTCACCCCATTCATCCTCAATGCTCCATTTGCCTTTGCTGCGGACGGGGAGCGCCCCGACTTCACGGTGGCCGTTGCGGCTTTGCCCGCAACGCTGGAACCGGCGCGGGAACTCTCAAATGTCGGCACGCGTGTAACCTATTCGATCTTCGACACACTGATCCGCCGAGACTTCCTGGGTTCTCCAGATGGCGGTGGTTCCGAACTGAAGCCACATCTGGCCACCTCATGGGAGCGCAAGAGCCCGTCCGAGCTCATCGTTACGCTGCGCCAGGGCGTAAAGTTCCATAATGGTGACGAGCTGACGGCCGAGGACGTGGCCTATACATTCCGCGATGGTCGCCTGCGTGGCGAAAAGGCTCAGATTCCCGGCGGTAAAGCCTATTTCAGCATCCTTTCCGATGTGAAAGCTGTCGATAAATACACTGTTCGCTTCACGACGCGTGTCCCGGATGTCCTGCTTGAGCAGCGCCTCGCCTCCTGGTGTGCCTGGATCGTCAGCAAGCGTGCCTATGAAGAAATGGGCTTCGAAGGCTATTCACGTGCGCCGGTTGCAACAGGTCCCTACAAGGTCGTCTCGCACAACCAGAGTGATGCCACGGTTCTCGAGGCTTTCGACGACTACTTCCTCGGCAAACCGACTGCGAAGCGGGTCACGTTCCGGGCGGTTCCGGAGCTTGCTGCTCGCGTCGCCGGCCTCGTCTCCGGTGAATTCGACCTCATCACCAACATTCCACCGGATCAAGAAGCTGTCGTCGGCGCCTATCAGGATATTGACGTGCGTTCGGTCGTTCTGGCCAATTCGCATGTCCTGGTCTTCGACACCCGCGATCCCGTTCTCGCCGACAAGCGTGTGCGCCAGGCGCTGGCCAGTGCGATCGATCGTCAGAAGCTTGTCGACACGCTCTGGCTCGGCAGTGCGAAGGTTCCAGCCAGCCACAACTATCCAGAATATGGCCAGATGTATGTCGAAGGCCGCAAGCTGCCTTACGATCCGGAGAGGTCGAAGGCCCTTCTCAAGGAAGCCGGTTATAACGGCCAGAAGATCACCTATCGCACCCAGGCCGGCTACTATACCAACGCTTTGGAGGCTGCCCAGATTCTCATCGAGATGTGGAAGGCCGTCGGCATCAACGCAGAGCTTCAGGTGGTCGAGGGGGCGGCGCTGCGCGGCCCGGGGTCGCAGGTTTTCAACTGGTCGAATTCCACCCGTCTGCCCGATCCGCTTGGTGCCCTCTGGGTAGCCTGGGGACCGGCAGGCGAGATCCAGACCGCTGGCATCTGGGAGGCGGCATCGGCCAAGGCATTTGATGACGCCGGCCGCGCGCTGGAGGCCGAGATCGATCCGGCCAAGCGCAAGGAACTCTTCGTGAAGATGCTCGATCAATGGGAAGAAGAGGCTCCGGGCACGATCCTCTACCAGCCCTCCGAAGCCTATGCCATCAAGCGCTCGATCAGCTGGCGCCCGACGACGTTCTATTTCATGGACCTCCGGCCGGACAATCTCCGGTTTGCGCAGTCCTGAGGTGAGGGAAATATTGCCGGATTTGGTCGTCAATTCCGGCAATTTCGCCTTCAATGGACCCCGAGAGCGTCGACAATCTTGTCTATGCGCCTGCCACGACAAGCTCGCTGCTCCGTGGCGGGCAATCGCCGATGACAAGTTATGTCGTGTCGCGATATCATCGGCGATGAACCGGTCGGCGTAGCCGTCGTCGTGGGCCAATATCTCGATATCTGCGGGCCGCATGATTCCCTGCGGGGTCGCATCAACTCAGACGGCTTACTGGCCAGGGCGCTGTAAATACCAAGTCGGCGGCATGCGGATCTAACGCCAAGGCGACCGCGGATCATTGGCAAACGACAGGTAGTCTCACGCGGACCTCAACACCTTGGTTCATGACGGGGCGAGGAGATATCACGTCGATGGTGGCTCCCACTCGATCGGTGATTACCTTGACGATCGCGAGTCCCAAGCCCGCACCACCGATCTTGCCAGTGCCACGCTCGAACCGGCGCGTTAGCCGGTCCATCGCCCCGGCCGGAAGCGGCGGTCCGTCGTTTGCAATGCAAAGCGTGCCGTCCGCCTCAAGCGTCACTTCGACCGGACGATCCTGCGCACCATGTTTCAAGGCGTTTTCGATGAGATTGCGGGCGAGAATGCCAACTGCGTCGGGATCGAGCAGCGACAGCACAGGCGCCGCCGGTAGGGTGAGCGCGAGCCGCCTCTCGCCGGCCTGCTCGAAATCCTGGGCGATCATGCGGACCACGATCCGAAGGTCGGAGGGCTCGTCGGCACGAAGCCTACCACCTTCTGCACGTGCGAGCTGCATCAGCTTCTCCGACATGCGCATCAGCCGCTTGAGCGTCGTCTCGATCTCGTTCGCACGCTGCGCCGTCAGCGCTTCCTTCGTCTCGGTGCGGACGCGCTGTGCCTGCGCGATGGCACCGGCAACGGGGGTCCGAAGTTCATGCGCAGCGTCTGCCGCGAAGGTGCGCTCGGCATCGAAAGCGGCCTTCAGCCGGGCGAGAAGCTGATTGATGCCGGAGGAAATGGGCCGGAGTTCACTCGGCAAGCCATTGTCCGGCAAGGGTGACAGATCCTGTGCTCTGCGCAAGGACAGTTCCTGTCGGAGAGCGCGGACCGGACGCAGCGAAACCCGGACTGCGAACAGGATCGCCACCAGACTGAGCGGGATGACGACCAGAAGCGGCAACAGCAGACCGAGCAGCATTTTCTGCGACAGCTCCCGGCGGTGATCCAGCGGCTCGGCCACGGCGATGGTCAAGTTGCCGTCTGCGCTTGCCGTATAGTAGAGCTGATGTGTCCGGGTACGGAAAAATCCCTGTCTCTCAAAAGGAGGAAAGATCGAGGCGTCCGCTCCCCTTGAACTCAGCAACACACGGCCTTGCTTGTCGCGCAGGAGGAAGGTGACATCCTCACCGTAGCGAGCTTCTCGTTCAGGTCGCGCGTCATGACCGATGTCGTCTTCGTCATCATCGGCGATGCTTTCACGTCCCGGATGTCCCTCTCGCAGGTCATGCCGGGCGATCGGCAGGATGCGTTCCGCAGTCGTTTTGAGACCGTCGTCAAAAACCTCTTCCATTTCCTGTCCGAGTCGATGCGCGGTGGCGATGGCGGCCGCGAGCCAAAGGATGGTCACGGAAACGCCGACTGCGATCGCCAGCCGGGCCTGAAGCGAGGACATCATCTTCATGGCCGCCCCAATCGATAGCCCAGTCCACGCTCGGTCTCGATCACGTGCGCGCCGAGCTTCTTGCGCAGGCGGCTGACATGGACCTCGATAGCGTTGCTGTCGATTTCCTGGTCGAAGGAATAGAGCCGTTCCTCAAGCTGCGATTTCGACAGCAACTGGCCGGGACGCTGGACGAAGGCCTGGAACAGCACCCATTCGCGCGCCGTTAGAACCACCGGCTTGCCGTTAAGCCTGACGCTGCGGGCGGCGAGGTCGATTTCCAGCGGTCCAAGCGTAACGATCGGGTTCGGGTTCCCCGTATAGCGACGCGCGACAGAGCCGATACGGGCGGAGAGCTCGGCAAGGTCGAAGGGCTTGACCAAGTAGTCGTCCGCGCCGGCGTTCAGCCCGGAGATCCGGTCGGAAACCTGATCCAGCGCCGTCAATATGATCACGGGTGTGACGTCGCCGCGGGCCCTCAGGGCCTTGAGGAAGGGAATGCCGAGGCCGTCGGGCAACATCAAGTCGAGCAGCACGAGATCGTAGGCGGCCGTGGCGAGCGCATCGCGCGCCTCGTCGAGGCGACCCATCCAGTCGACGGAATGACCATCCGCGGCGATCTGATCCCGGATAGCCGCCCCCAATGCCGTGTCGTCCTCGATCAGCAGAACTCTCATGCCGGATTTCTCCCTTTACCCTCCTCTCTAGTCCACCCGGCAGCTTACGGGAAGCTGAAGCAAAGTCCCGGCGCCTGTCAGGTGGCGGTCAGTTTGCGGGCCGAATGATCGTTCCGACAAAGAGAGGAAACGACGATGAAGACCGGCATCCTGCCAGCCGTGGCCCTAGCAATCATGGCGGCAACATCAGCCCAGGCAAGGGAAGATTGCGACGCTCCGCTCCGCGACTGGAAAGGACGCGAGGCGGTCCGCGCACTTGCCGAGGAACGCGGCTGGACGCTGAGACGCATCAAGATCGATGACGGCTGCTACGAGGTCTACGGCACGGACCAAACCGGTCGTCGCTTCGAAGCGAAAATCGATCCAGTGACGCTCGATGTCATCGAGATCGAGGAACACCACGGCCACCGGTGACCCCGATGGCCGCCAATCCCAAAGGAGATGGCATGAAAGAGGCCGCGGCCGTTGAGAGAACGGATCACTGACATGCAGGTGAAGATCGAGGGACAGTCACACTTCCGGCCTTTGG
>NZ_JAGGJW010000017.1 GCF_017873175.1 Neorhizobium petrolearium | reverse complement strand
CCCAAAGGCCGGAAGTGTGACTGTCCCTCGATCTTCACCTGCATGTCAGTGATCCGTTCTCTCAACGGCCGCGGCCTCTTTCATGCCATCTCCTTTCGTATCTGACGAAAGGAGGGCCGCACCGTAGACGCGAGGGGTCAGGGACCGCGGCACGCGGCCGCTCCGCGGCGAGCGGGGGAGCCGATTTTCTGGCGCCGTCCCTTGGGCGCCGGCTGAAAATTGATGATGTGGACGGCCCTCCGAACCCGTCGCGCGAGATGCTAAGATCATTCTGCGCAACTCAGAGAAGGAACCGTGTCATGACTTTCGAGAAGATCACTGTCGTCGGCCTGGATCTGGCCAAGAACGTGTTTCAAGTTCATGCTATCGATGACGTCGGCAATGTTATTGTCCGGCGGCAGCTTCGCCGAAACCAGCTCCTGCATTTCTTCGAGCAGTTGCCACCCTGCCTGGTCGGCATGGAAGCTTGTTCGACTTCACATTACTGGGCGAGGGAACTCGGTGCCTTAGGCTTCGATGTGAAGCTTATGCCTCCGGTATATGTAAAGCCGTATGTGAAGCGTGGGAAAAACGATGCAGCAGATGCCGAAGCGATTTGCGAGGCAGTCACCCGTCCCACCATGCGCTTCGTACCGGTGAAAAATTGCGAGCGTCAGGCTCTTCTTATGCAGCACAAGACCCGAGATCTTTTTGTGCGGCAGAGAACGGCTCTGATCAACGCACTCCGAGGCCATTTGGCCGAATTCGGTATCATCACGCCTCAAGGAAAGTTCGGGCTGAAAGCTGCTCTCGAAGCCTTACACGTCGCGAAAGACCATCTTCCTGAACCGTCGTGGCAACCCTTCAAGCACATTCAGATGCAGCTAGAAGAGCTGAGCAATAAGATCGCCGAGCTTGATCGCACCATAATGCAGTGGTGCCGGGACCAAGGTGCCGCTCGGAGGCTGATGACCATCCCAGGCGTCGGCTTTCTCACCGCGGCAGCAATCGCGGCTTCGGTTGGAAATGCTGAGGAATTCAAATCAGCGCGACAGTTCGCGGCTTGGCTTGGCTTAACGCCGCGACAAAATAGTAGTGGCGGAAAGGAGAGGCTAGGGCGGATCAGCAAGCAGGGCGATCGGACAATCCGACGCTTGCTGGTAGTCGGCGCCACTGCCGTCATACGAAGGGCGCGCATTGATGCCCCATCATTCCCATGGATCGCGAAGCTCTTGCAGCGCAAACCGGCACGCATGGTGTCGGTAGCGATCGCAAACAAGACCGCCCGCGTCGCGTGGGCTCTTCTGAGAAGAGAGGAGACTTACCGGCACGCAGCCGTTTGAGGAATCCGGCTCGGCAATCGTCGACCGGAGGAATGAAGGACTGAGTAATGATGGCGAACCGGTTGGACCGGGGATGGAGCAAAGCCTAGGTTCCCCCAGAGCCTTGAGCTCGACAAATTGATTGGCTCTCCATCCGCGGACTTCATCAGGGCCAGTGGCTACAATGCCACGATAGAAGGCCGGACACATGACTGAACCTGACCGATCCCATCGATACAAAAGTCTTGCATTCCACGGGCCGTCCACACATGGGGGAACCGCTCGTCCTTGACGCCGGAGTGGCGGGTGCACAATCCGACAGTCAGAGAAGAAGCAAACCACGGCGCCGCCAGGCGCCGTGTCCGCTTCCGGCGGCCAGCCGGCCTTGCCGGCATCACCTCACGTAAAAGCGGCCAAAGATTCTCGCCCGGTACCAAGGACTGCGGGAGGATCGTCACCCAAGGCCGAAGCCCTTCAGGGATTCGGTGAGCGCACGCATAGAGCTGTCCGCCACAGGCGGCCCGCCCGATCTCCTTTGGTGAACAAAGTAATCGCAAACCGTGAAGCACAACGGCACGTCGATGGGGAAACGCTCATCGCCGAGAGATTAGCGCGACGGTACGCCATCCCTGCTGTGGCTGAAGCATCAACCGTGTGAATCGGTCGTAGCCGACCGATTCAGATAAGTCGTTGGACGATGCTTGCCGGAGCGGTGAAAATCCGCACATGACGACGACATCTGACAAGAAACCCCTCCATCTCCGCCGCATCAATCCATCGCAGAACATGCGGCGCTATTATTGCCTGTCGGTTCAGCCGACGCTGTTCGGCGGCGCCTCGCTGATCCGGCATTGGGGGCGGATCGGCACAAATGGCCAGGAGAAAATGGAAACGTTCGACGAGAGCCGAGCAGCCGAAGATGCGATGGCGCGTCTGGAGAAAACCAAGAGGCGACGCGGTTATCGCGGCACGGAGGCCAGCGACAGCCCTTGAGGCGTGATGCGAGCGACGATAGCGAAGACGAAAAGCCGCCTCAGAAAGGCGGCTCGGCGTCGACCGCACCCTCCTGTTCAGCGATGATCACGGCAAGCTCGGCGCATGCCATTTCCAGTTCGACTTCGATCTCACGACGCTCGACCGGACCGATTGCGTCGCACAGTTCCAGCCGAAGTTCTTCAATGTGTTGTTCGAGCAGCATCGTCGTTATCTCCTTGACGTTTGTGAAAGACGACGCGCCCGGTCATGACGGGATGGAGGGGTCAAGGATCGCTGAAGGCGACCGCCGGAGGCGGCGAGTGGGGGAGCCGATTTGTTGGAGCGGAGGGAACCGGAGCGGAGACAAAATTGGGGGCACCGCTCGTCCTTGAGACCTCCATGCCGTCATGGCAGGATCGGACGGACTGAGCAGACATTCCCTCTCCGTATGGCACCCAGACGCAGCAGCATGCTCAGCGCAGCTTTCGGCTCCGGATTTCATCGGAAAGGATGAGCCGCAAAGCCTGGTAGCTGTGGAAATCCAGGCGGGGAGACAGTTTTTGCCGGACACGTCGATGACAACGGAATTCACCGGTGGCAGGGAATCCAGATCACTCACCATGCGGGAGACTTCCAATGACCACTACCAACGAAATCGCCGACAAGATCGCCACCGAGCACAGCCTGACGAAGGCGCAGGGAAAGGCCATCGTCGAGGCCGTCATCGCCTCGATCACCGAAACCGCGGTCGCCGGCAACGAGACTAGCTTGCCCGGCTTCGGCAAGTTCAAGGTGAAGGAAACGCCGGCGCGCGAAGCGCGCAACCCGGCAACTGGGGCAACGATCAAGGTCGCCGCCGCGAAAAAACTGGCATTCACGCCGGCCAAAGCGCTCAAAGATGCGTTGAACAAGTAAGGCGACACTAGCAGCAAAAAAGAAAGCCCGGCTCTCACCGAGAGAGGCCGGGCTTCGTGTTCTGGTAATAACGGCATCAAAGAGACGCCGGCCCCGAGTTAGGAGCCGGCGGTCCGGTTCAGGCCGGGCTGTTCCAGAGGATGACCTTCTTGCCGGGCTCGCCGCCGGGTGCTGGGGCGACGTTGCCGAAGATCACGCCGATTTCGGGCGCTTCGAGCTTCGTGGAGATGTATTCTTCGCCGGTCTGGCGGGAGATGCGGTTCCAGCCCGCGCCGATCTCAAAGCCGGTCTTGCGATGGATGATGCGGTAGTCCGGGGCTTCTTCGCTCGCCTTGCTGGCGTTGGGGATGAGGGCGATCGGGGCGTTGACCCGGATGGTGGCGAAGACCCCTTCGAGAGTGCCGTCGGTTTTTTCGGTGAGGGTTGCGATCGTGGTAGCCATGGGATTGTCTCCTTCGTTGCATCGGGACCATTCCCGATGGCGCCCGAAGAAGGGGCCGCGCCGCAGGCGTCACCGCAGCGTAGCGAAGGGGAACCCCTTGCGGGTTGACGCTGATCGCGGCCGGTCCATTAGAAAGGCGACATAAAGAACGGGAATGGTCCTTGATCGCGACGTCAGCAGGAGACCTCGCCGTGGTTGCCCTTTGCGGACCGGCCGAGTGCCGCGCTCGTCACTTGCGTCGGTAGTGTTCGGGTCAGCGGACGCTGGCCGCCAAACATCGGACGCGATGCAAGGGATCAGCACCGTCCTGCTCCCATCGTCATTGGCAGAAATGGCTTCGGTCGGTGTGGCGCTCGAATTGCCGTACGCTGTGGCGCGACTACAGCTCGGTTGAAGTGAGGTCACAACACCGGTTTGATTGCCGGGCGTCGCTCCCGCCTCGGCGATGGTCAGAAAAATGAGACCAGCCGAAAACACCTGGCAGTCGGAGAGTTGCCTCGTGAGGGCGGCCTTCGACGATGCAGTCGCCGGAGATGTGCCGGATGACAACCGTTTCGATCGCCGCTCAATCGAGGCGGTTGACCCGGCCTGTTCGGCCGCGCGCCTCTGCAAACAGTCTGGCGATCTTCACCATGAAGGATTTGCTGAAGCGGCCAAGAATGTCCTGGTCCGGCTCGAGGTACCAGGAGCGTTCGACGATGTCGTAATTGTATTCGTCGGCCATGATCCAGCACTGCTTCAGATCGCTTAAGCCCGCGCGCTTGCGCTCGATCTCCGGGATCTCCAGAGCGGCCCGGCCCGTCTGCGGCGGCTGCGTGGTGACGCCGAGAAGGGCAAGGTGCGTGTTCCCGTCGGAGGCACTTCGGATGGCGATGACGACGCAGACCGGGCGCTGTTTTCGGCCTTCGGTCTCGCCGCGCTGCTGCTGCCAGGCCCAGAGATATGGATAGGAGATGACTTCGCCGGGCCGGAATTCATGGCTCATCGTCGTAGCCTTCGCCGCGCGCCAGCCGATCGATCGCCTCGTCGAACAGTTCCGCATGCTCGGCGGGCATATCGGAGACATGATAGGCGCGGCGGGGGTCGCCGCCCGTGCGCATGCGCTCGTAGTGCTCGTAACTCATCAGCACAAAGCGGGGTTTCTTGTGGCGGGTGAGCATGACCGGTTCGCGGCTTGCCGCGTCGGTAATATCGCCGATCTGCTTGTTCAAGTCGCCTGTCGTGAACTGCTTCATCGCAAAGATCTCCACTTCGATTCCCATATAATCCATTTTTCCCATGTTTTCCATCTTTTCCATGTATCCGGGAAGACGGCGCTCATGCGCCCTCTCCTGAAGCCTGCCAGACCGGGATGCCGAGGCGACGCGCCTTGTCGGCAAGATTACCGGTGATGCCGTTTCCGGGAAAAACGATCAATCCGACGGGCATGACCGACAGCATCTCGTCGTTGCGCCGGAAGGGGGCGGCCTTGGCATGCCTGGTCCAGTTGGGCTTGAAGATGATCTGCGTCACCTTGCGGGCTTCCGCCCAGCATGCAGCAATCCGTTCGGCGCCCTTCGGCGAGCCGCCGTGCAGCAGCACCATGTCAGGATGCTTCGCATGCGCCTGATCGAGCTTCGCCCAGATCCGCTCGTGATCGTTGTAGTCCATGCCGCCGGCGAACGCGATCTTCGTGCCGGCAGGGATCATCACCTCGGTCTCGGTGCGGCGGCGAGCGGAGAGGAAGTCACGGCTGTCGATCATCGCCGCCGTCATGTTGGCATGGTTGACTTTGGAGCCGGTGCGTGGCCGCCAGAATGAACCGGTCTGCGCCTCGAACAGGTCGGCCGCGTAGTCGCGCATGAACTCGAAGCTATTTCTGCGCTCCAGGAGCGTGATGCCCTCGGCGATGAGGCGTTCGAGTTCGACGCTCTTCACCTCCGAGCCGTCCTGTTCGCGCTGGCCGGTGCGCTGCGCTTCCTCGTTGCGATCGAGTTCGCGCTGGATGCGCTCGCCGGCGCGATGGAAGAGATTAGGAATCGACCAGAACAGGTCTTCGAGATCGGGTTCCAGCCGAGTGTCGCCGAGCATTTCCGCGAAGGCGTCGAAGATCGCGGTGATGCCAGATTGGACTTGCGGTTCCTCCGGCAATGGCCGCGGGTCGGGCTCGTCCTGGAAGGGACGATAGCCGAAGACCTGCATTTCGTAGATGAAGCGGTCGGTCGGGGAGGACGCGTGGTTGGGCTCCAAGCCGTCGTCGGGGGGAAGGATAAGGTCCATGATGGTCTCCGTTTCGTGGGCCGCGCCTCTCGCGGCCTGACGGCGAACCCGGTCACGCGGGCCGAGGCCGGAACCGCAAGCGAAGCGCAGCGGCCCAGCGAAGCGCCGGGCGGCTGAGGGAGGGTTTCTTGGTTCGCGAGGAATGACGGGCCATCGCATCGGCCCGAAAAGTGGGAACCGGTTTTCGGAGGAGCCGATGCGATGGCCCGGTAGGGGAAGAAACCCGCCCGACCCGCTGAAGGCCCGGAGGCCCGCGTGGTAAGGGTCGCCTCTCGGCAGGCCCGCGGGCGCGCGCCAATCCGGAATGAGACCAATGGACCGCCCTTCGCCAGTGCCGCAGCCAGCCCTCCCCCAGCCTTTGCGCCCAGCTTCAGGCGGGCAAGAAGGCCATCGCGTCTTCCGGAGTGAGTTGAGCCTTGAGGCTTGCGGTCAGCCGGTCCGGACCCAGCCAACGCAGATCCTCGTTGAAGTCGCCAAGCTCGGGCGACAGCACCAGCGGCAGGATTCCCTCCTCCTGTGCCCTGCGGCTCAATCCCTCGATCCCATGCCGGCCAGCCGCATCCGCGTCGGCGGCGATGTAGAGGCGCTGGCATCCGGACGGGAATCGGAAGGCCGCAAGGTGATTGGCCGTCAGAGCGGCCACTATCGGCATGCCGGGCATCACGTGTGAGAGGGACAGCATGGTTTCGAGACCCTCGCCTGCTGCGATCACCGGGATAGGTGCATCCACCGGAAAGCGGAAGCGAACGCCATTGCCGAGCAGTCCGCCGAGCGCACGGCGGGGATCGTCCAGCTTGGCCTTGCCGACTCCGTTCGGGTCGAGCCCCGAGGACAAATACGTGCGGTGGACGCCGGTGATCGCTCCGGCGTCGTTGGTGACAGCGGCAATAAGCGCCGGATAGCTGCTCGTCCGGCCGGTGACGCGATCGCGATAGTAGCACGACGGGTGGAAACGGATCGCCCCATGGGCGGACGCCCGCAGAATGCCGCGTTCGCGCAGATAGATGTCGGCGAGCGTACCCGCCAACGGCTGCGTTATTCGAAACAGCCGTCGTGCCCGCTCTGTCGCCGGCCGCTCGACCGGAGAGGCGTCACTTACGTCGCCCCTGAGGTCCGACACCGGTTCGGGTTGGGGCAGGCTCAGGAAATGACGCGCCTCGTCGGCAACGTCCCGGAAGTCCACGAGGCCACAGGTCTCGCGGACGAGATCGAGCAGGTCCCCAAACTGACCGGTCGCCGCGTCGGTCCATCGGCCGGCGCGCGGGCCGGTCAGATGCACGTAAAGAGACTGGCCCTTGTTGTTGTCGACATCGCCGACCAACCAGTAATTGCCGGCCCGACGGCCGGCGGGAAGATAGTGGCGGCAGACCGCCTCCGCGTCCTGCGCGAGACGGTCCGCCAGATCAGAGGCGGAAAGCATGGCAGACCTCCCTCATGACCTGCGCGCGACATCGACGAGGCGATGACGCTCAATGAGCTTCGACAGGATCGCCGCACCCTCATCTGTGACAGGCATGAAAAAGCGCAGCTTCCAATTGATCATCTCGGAGAACAATCCCATCGAGCGCAACCAGTCGCGCATGCCATCCGTGAAGCCGGTCAGTTCGACGCGGTATTCGTTCATGACGCGCACGCGGCGCAGCGTCATGTCGCCGACGAGGCCGACGATAGAGGATCCGTCGACCAACGATGCCCAAGCCTGGTCGGCGCTCAGCACTTGCCTCTGATCGATCCCGAAGTTGCGGCAAAGACCGGCGAGCCGATCCGGCGCGATGACCCGGCCGACGATCCGCTCGCCGTCATCGGTCTGCAGCCGCCGCACCCGGCAGAAATCCTGCGGCAGCAATTTCCAGATCGGCAGCAACAACCCGCTGACGATGTGCATCGTCGATGTCGAAAATTCCGGCACCGCCGTGACCTCGGTATTCCACGCGAGGCCGAATGCTTGTTCGTCAGTCTCCTCCCAGTTGGTCTCTTCGAGCTGCCGGACTTCGAAGCGCAGCTCGTCCATCGGCCGGATCAGCGACACGCGCGGCTGAATAGAGCCGTCGTCCAGCATGATCGAGCGCGTCGGGACCATCACCGCCGGCCGGCCCGACTTGCCGTTGATCATCAGCCTGGCGCGTGGATCCTGCCCGACGAGGCTTTGAACCTCCTCGAACCGCATCGGTGCATTGCGATCCCGGCGTTCGATCGTCAGCAAGTGCGACTGCGCGCCGGTGACGGGATGGGTGTAAATCAGCCGGCGCTCGGTGACCGTCATGCTGTCGGCGGTGATCGTCTCCAGGCCCTTGTCATAGATCCCGGCGGCGATCGCACCCTCGATGCGGGCGGCGAGCAGTTGCTCGAAGGCTTCGAACAGCACGTTCTGCATGGCGATCGTCAGTGCCAGCATGCGATTGAGGAAGGTCTGGATCGGCGGCAGCTCATCCTTCAATCCGCCCTCTTCCGACGTCAGCGACAGGCCGGTGATGTTTTCGAATCTGTCGAGCGAGCAGCCTTCGATCCTGCCGGCATGCAGCAGTCCGTAGAATTGCCGCAGCGCGTCGCGGGCATATTGCGATTCGAGATTGTCTTCGGACCGGAACATGCCCTGCCCGCCGGTCTGGCGTTGACCACGGGTGATGGCGCCGAGCGTGTCGAGACGCCGGGCGATGGTCGAGAGGAAGCGCCTTTCCGCCTTGACGTTGGTGGCGATCATCCGGAAGCGCGGCGGCTGCTTCTGGTTGGTGCGATGACTGCGCCCGAGGCCCTGGATCGCCACGTCGGCGCGCCATCCGGCTTCCAGAAGGTTATGCAAGCGCAGGCGCTGATTTTTGGCAGCGAGATCGGCATGATAGGATCGTCCTGTGCCGCCCGCGTCACTGAAGACGAGAATGCCTTTCTCGTCGTCCATGAAGGCGCGGGCTTCGTCGAGATTGGCGCTGCCCGGCCGGTTCTGTACCGCATAGCGCGCGATAGAGGTGCTATCCTCGCGGCGAACGACGCGACGCAAGCGGCCGGTGATCTCAGCCACCTTCCCGGTTCCGAAGTGCTGGACGATCTGGTCGAGCGCCGTCGGGATCGCCGGCAGGCTGCCCAAAGTTTCGATCAGCTCGTCACGTCGGCGTTCTGCCTCCCGGCAGATGACAGGGTTGCCGTTCGCGTCATGAACCGGTCGGGAACTGAGATTGCCGTCGGCGTCGGAAAATTCCTCGAAGAGCTGCGCCGGGAAGGAATGCATGAGGTAATCGATGACATATTCCCGCGGCGTCACGTCGACCTGCAGATCGCCCCATTCCTCGGTCGGGATCTGTGCTAGCCGGCGCTCGGTCAGCGCTGCCCCCGTCGAGACGAGCTGGACGATGGCGGCATGACCGTCCTCCAGGTCTGCTGCAGTCGCTTTGAGAAGAGCCGGCGTCTTCATCGAGGTCAGGAGATGATTGAAGAAGCGCTGCTTGGAGCTTTCGAAGGCCGAGCGGGCGGCGGCCTTGGCATTTTTGTTCAACGTTCCGGTCTTGCCGGTTATACCGGAAGCCTCCATCGCTGCGTCGAGATGGTTGTGGATGACCTGGAACGCCTCGGCATAGGAGTCGTAGATCCGGACCTGTTCCTCGGTGAGCTCGTGTTCGAGAATTTCGTATTCGACACCTTCGAAGGAGAGCAAACGCGACGCGTAGAGACCCATTGCCTTCAAGTCGCGGGCCAGCACTTCCATCGCGGCAACACCGCCGTCCTTGATCGCGGCAATGAACTCGGAGCGTGTGGGAAAGGGAAAGTCGCTGCTGCCCCAGAGACCGAGGCGCTCGGCATAGGCAAGGGATTCGACTTCCGATGCGCCGGTCGCCGAGACGTAGACGACACGAGCATCCGGCAGAGCGCGCTGCAGGCGAAGACCGGCCCTGCCCTGCTGTGACGCCGCTTTGTCGCCGCGCTCGGTTTTGCCACCGGCGGCATTGGCCATGGCATGGCCTTCATCGAAGACGATGACACCATCGAAGCTCTTTGGATCCCTGGTCGCGGCCTCGCCGCTTCCCGCCTCTTGACCTAACCAATCGACAATCTGCTGGACCCGTGACCGCTTGCCCTCGCGCTCATCGCTGCGCAGCGTTGCAAAGGTCGTGAAGAGAATACCTTCTTCCAGCTTGATCGGCTTTCCCTGTCGAAAACGGGACAGAGGTGTGACCAGGAGCTTCTCTTGACCCAGCGCGCTCCAGTCGCGCTGGGCGTCCTCGATCAGCTTGTCGGATTTTGATATCCAGACATGCCGACGGCGACCCTTCAGCCAGTTGTCGAGAATGATCCCGGCGGCCTGGCGACCCTTGCCGGCGCCTGTTCCGTCGCCTAGGAACCAGCCACGACGGAAGCGAACGGCATGTTCTGCATCGGATGCGACCGCCTTGAGATTGTCGAAAGAGGCATCGATGCTCCAGTGGCCGGCAAGATAGCCGGAATGAGCTTCGCCGGCATAGATGACGCTTTCGAGCTGGGCGTCAGAAAGATCGCCGCTGGTGACGATGCGCTTCGGCAGATGTGGACGATAGCATGGCTTTGGCGGAGCCACAGATGCCATCGCAACAGATTCGACCAGCCTGTCGGGATGCGGCTTCGCGTCGGGGATGTGGATCGACTGCAGCCGGTAGGGCTCGTAGATGCCGTCAGCAGCGTTGGCCTCATCCTTCGGCTGAGCGTCCCTCAACTCGTAGGAGAGTTCAATGATCTCATCATCAACAGGTATCGAACGGACGATTGCTGCGGGCTGTGTCTGTCCGCCGACTGCGGGGCGATGCGACGGTGTGGCAACCGCTGCCGGACGCATCGTGACCGCGCGCAGGATACCGTTGGAGTCCGGCGCCGTCGCGTGCGAGCGTGGTGGAAGACCAGTGATCCACGTGAGCAGCGTTTCCAGATCGTGCGCTGTGCCAGTCGAGGTCACCAGTTTCGAAGGATCACCTGGCGGGATCTTGTCGATCACGATCAGACGCGTTTCCATCGTCGTTCCATGTCTGGCGTAGATGCTGCGGTCGATCGCCGCGGTGAACAGCACCGTGCCCTGCCCCTGCAGCCGAACGAAATCGTCGCGCCATCCCGGATTGTCGGGAGAAATGCTCGCGCCAGTGATCGCGACGAGCCGGCCGCCGGGGGCCAGACGAGCGAATGCGGAGGACAGATGCCGCCAAGCGGCGTCGGCGACGCGACCTTCGACATGAATGCCCGCAGAAAATGGTGGGTTCATGAGCACCACGCTCGGTCGAATGGAACGGTCGAGGTAATCGTCGATATGCGCGGCATCGTGTTGCGATATCGGAACGCCGGGGAAAAGCCGCTGCAGCAGCGAGTGCCGGACAGCCGCATATTCGTTAAGCGCCAGCCGGGCGCCTGCGAGTTGCGCAAAGATCGCCAGGAGGCCGGTTCCAGCCGACGGTTCGAGAACCGTGTCAGCAGCCGTGATGCAGGCAGCACGAGATGCGACGTAGGCAAGAGGGATCGGAGTCGAGAATTGCTGCAGGGCCTGGCTCTCCTCGGACCGTCGGCCATGGATAGGCACCAGGTTTGCCACTTTTGTCAGCATCGCGAGCGTCGATTGGGGAGACTGGGTTCGGGATACGACCGCGCGGAATTTGCGCAGAAACAAGACCTGGGCGATTTCGGTCGCTTCGTAGGCATCCTTCCAGAGCCAGAGGCCCTCGGCGTCGCTGCCGCCGAAGGCCTCGATCATGATCTGTCGCAGGTCAGTTGTAGTGACGACTTTACCTTGCTCCAGAAGCAACGTGATCTGGCCGGCAGCATCTATAAGTGCTTCAGCGCGGGTTTTGGTCTCAAGACGTGGAGAGGTGGGAACAGTTTGAGAATGCGAGATGATATTCATCGGTCGAGGCTCCGAAAGAAAGGGGGAATGGGTCTGCCCAAGTGCCCTCTTCCGAATTTCGGGAGGAGGAGAACTTGCGGCGTGAGGGTGTGGAAAGTGATCGCAGATTGAAGTCTGCCGGCGATCGTCGGCGCCTAGATCGTCGGGCCTACGATGAAGCCAGCGGGATCCTTTGGATCGGGCGGCAGATACGCGTCGTAAGGATTGCCGTCGGCGAGATGGCCGAATGGCGTGAAGACGTATTCGCCGTCACTGCGGCCGACGGCGCAGAGCACGTAACGCGGCTCGCGTGTAGCGGCATCGAGGCATTCCATGAGAACAAGATTGGCATCGGCTGCGGCGCGCAGCAGCGTGTCGAAGTTTGCGCGGGCATGATCGGGAATAGGCATTGGAGTTCTCCAGACAAAAGGAAGCCCGGTGCTTGACCGGGCTCTGGGATGACTGCGATGGGGTTTGTGGGCGCGGCCGGGTCTGAGCCAGGCGCGCATGAACATGTCAGGAGGCGCTCTCCAGCAGCTTCTTCGCCTTGCCTTCGAGTTCGAGACGCATGTCCTGGTTGGTCTTGGTGCGCGCCAGCGCGGTGACGCCCTGTACGAAATCGAAGATCGATTCCGGCGGCCTCCCCTCCTCCGACAAAACCATTTCGATCACCTTGCCGGTCTCGCCTTTCGAGAAGCCGCGCCGACGCAGGAAGGTTTCGCGCTCATCGTCCTTGCGCGCGACGATCCGCTCGCGCGCCGCCTTGATTCCGGCGATGAACGGAGCGGGCGACGAATTGGCAAAGCTGGTCAGCGCGGGTGCTGCCTCATGCGCAAAGCGCTGGGCGGCGAACTTCGAATGGCGGATGGTGATCTCCTCGAAGTTTTCCGTGCCCCACAAATTTCGATTGGCGCAGACCGCGCGGAGATAAAAGGAGGCGATGCCGAGTGTCTTCGAGCCTACCTCCGAGTTCCAGGCATAGAAGCCCCGGAAATAGAGGTCGGGCTCGCCGTTCGGCAGTCGCCCTGCTTCGATCGGGTGGGTATCATCGACCAGGAATAGGAAGACATCACGGTCGCTGGCATAAAGTGTCGTCGTGTCCTTTGTGATGTCGACAAACGGGTTGTGCGTCATCGTCGCCCAGTCCAGGACGCCCGGCACTTTCCACATCGTGTCACCGGTCCCATTGCCGGCGATCTTCATCACCGCTGAGACCAGTTCATGGTCCCAGATGCGGCCGTATTCGGGTCCCGTCACTGCGCGCAGTTTCAGTCGGCCATCGTCCATCTCGAGCGTTTTTACCAGCTCGGCACGGTGATTGAGCAGGCCATGCTGCAGGTTGATCGCTGCAAGCGGCGCCGGCAGTTGCCGCATATAGGTGGCCGGTGCGCCAACCAGGCTGCAAAGCTGGCCGTAGCTCCAGTGCGTCGGTGCGATCGCTTGACGCTGACCTGGAACGAGAAGCTCAAGCCGCTCCGCATTGTCGCGCGTTGCTTCGACACGGATCGCAGCACTTTCGATCGTTCGAGCATGGGCGCGCTCAGCGCGGGATCGAACGGTATCATAGAGATCGGTGAGTGACAGGAAGCGTTCGTCGTCGGGTCGCGAGAACCATTCGGACGAAACGCGGCCGATCCGCTCGCCGCGCGAGATGTCGACCTTAAAACCGGAAGCAACGGTTTGAGTGGTGGAAGCAGGAGTGCTCATTGAATGTCTCCTTGACAACGAGAACCCGGCGCGGCGGCCGGGCGAGGTTGAGGGATGTCTGGGAAAGAAGAAGGATCAATCGGACGTTAGCCGGCGGTGCGCGGACCTAATCGCCGAGAGCGCGGCCTGGAATTCGGCGCGTCCTACCACATCGGTAAAATCCATCGTGGTGGCGATGGAAACGCACGCGGCATGGACCTCGTCGTCGATCACGGCCTCGGGTGTTAGATCCCGAAAACTCGGGTCCACCTCGAGCACTGCCGCGATTGCGTCACGCACACCTTCCTCCTGTAGCCTGATCAGGACGTGCGAAGGCTTGGGTAGATCGACCGGGTCTTCGGGATCCGGTTCTCCGGCGAGAATGGCTTCTCCTCGGGCAATCGCCCAGGCAGATCGGGCGAGCCAATCGTCCGATGGTGGCCGGGCCGCACGGACGTCATCGAACAGGATCTTCAACAACCCGAGCAAGATCTCGAAATGACGCGCCCGGCGCTGGACAGGTTCGTCGAATTGCTGCGGGATCTGAACCGGCGGACCTGCATAGGCCGCATGTGCACCATCCCAGATACCGGTGACATGAACTGGACCGGAGGAATCGAAGTCCTTCTCGGCGATATCCCAACTGTCATCTTCGATGGCGGCACGGCAGGCCGCGTCCAATGTATCGGCCGCGTAAGTGCGGCGCCGGAAGATCGGCAGATGGTAGGTGGTCTCGATAGTGAAGTCAGGCATGGGTACCTCCTGAAACGGAAAAACCCGGCACGGTGGCCGGGCTGTTTGCAAGAAGACCCGACCGCAACAGCGATCGGGTCAAGCTGATGTGATGCTGGTGAACCTATTCGGCGGCGGCGAGATGCTCGCCGTCGATTTCACCTTCGGTGTCGCCGGCATCATCGTCTGACGTTTCCGACTCGTCGCGCAGGAAGGCCGGCATGTCGGAGAGTTCCGAGGCGGTCTCGCTCTCATCGGATCCGACGGAGCCGTCATCGGCGACAGCGCCGCGTTCGTTGACGCCCTCGTCGCTCGTCGTCCGAAGCGGTTCAGGCAACCAGCCGCAGCCTGTCATAAGCCGCTCGGCCTCGCGCGCCATGTCGGTCTTCTTGAGATGGCCGATCAGCTCCACCGCCTGGTCACCCTTGGCTTCTCGGACCGCCTGCAGGATGCGCGTCTTGGTGACGCGGCCGAGATAGTTGTCGGCGGTCGGCGTCCAGCCGGCTTCCACCATGTCGAAGCCGATCGAGCGGGCAAGCTGATCGGCGTGGGCGATCGCCCGGGTCCGCTTGTTCCAGGGCTCGATCACCGCGTTGACCGACAGCGAGGCGCAATGGGCAAACAGCGCCTGCCGGCTGACACCGTCGAGCTTGATCAGGAAATCCCAGAGAACGTTCGGATCTTTGGGGAGATCCTGGCCCCAGGCTTCATGTCGCTGATCGATCTCCTTCGCCCAGACCGTATCGCCGAGCCCGGGCGTCTGGCTGAAGCGAGCGCTCTGCACCGTCACCTCCAGGCACGAGTCCGATCCGTAGACGTAGAAGGTCTTCAGGACGAAGGCGTGCAAGACAGCGACAAAGGCGATGACGGGATCGTTGGCCAAGGCATTGCGCAAAGCGACCGTGCGCGCCGCCGTGAGGTCGAGAACCAGGCGGTCGGGAAGCGGTTTAATGGTTTCGTCCTCGTCGTCCGGTTGGGTGTCCTCGCCGCTGGCGATCCCGGTTGCCGGAAGATCACTGCCATGATCGGCACCATCGCCGGCATCAGCCGAGGGATCGGTCTCATCCTTCGGTTCATCCTCGGGCCGCACGAAGCCTCGCTCGATCTTGAGCTCGCCACCCACGCCGAGCGAGATGAAGGCCCCACCTCGGGCCATCTCCTCTGGATCGAACATGTATGGCCGGTCGTTGAGCCGGTCGAGCTCGGCACCGAGCTCCTCCAGCTTCTGTTCGGTCGCCTCCGAGTACTCGCTCGCCTCCGCATATTCCGCGTCGAGCTTGTCGTATTCGGCGCGGGTGGCGTCATAGCGGGCCAGTTCGTCTTCCGTCATTTCGGCCTGCTCGCCGTAGAAGCGGCGCAGGCCGGACGTGTGGCCGTAGGGAAAATCGAAGGCCGCTTCGACCCATTTCCAGCCTTCAGTCGTCTGGATTTCTTCGGCGTCAGCCTTGAGCTTTTCCATCACAAGCTGCTCAAGCAGCGCCGGATCCTGCAGCCAGCCACCGTGATCCTGGTCGAACAGGTCGCGCATGGTTACACCGCCCGCAGCTTCGTAAGCCTCGATGCCGACATAGACGGCACGCCGATCGCTGGCGCGGATTGCAGTTTCGGTCAGCAGCCGGCGGATGTAATAGGGCTCGCGGCTATGCGAGCGCGAGATCGTGTCCCAGACTTGCTCCTGGCGAACATGGTCGTTGGTGATCGAAAACGCCATGATCTGTTCGAGCGTCATCTCGTCCTCGGCATAAAGATCGAGAAGCCGGGGCGACACGGACGCCAACCGCAGCCGCTGCCTGACTGTCGCAACCGAGACGAAGAAGCGTGCTGCGATCTCCTCCTCACCGAGCCCCTGCTCGCGCAAGGTCTGGAAAGCGCGGAACTGATCGAGCGGATGCAAGGGCACGCGCTGGACGTTTTCGGCGAGCGAGTCCTCGACTTCCAGCGTTTCGCCCTTGCTGACGATGCAGGGAACGCCGGCGGTTTTTGCCAGCCGCTTCTGCGCAACCAGCCGCTCAAGGGCTCGATAGCGGCGACCGCCAGCGGGGATGCGGTAAATGCCCGTCTCGTTGCCATCGCCGTCGAGTTCGGGGCGGACGTTGAGGCTGGTCAGCAGCCCGCGATGGGCGATGTCTTCCGCCAGATCCTCGATCGAGACGCCCGCCTTGATCTTGCGGACGTTCAACTGGCTGAGCACGAGCTTGTTGAAGGGAATATCCCGGGCTGCACTGAGGGTGATTTTCGATGTGGCCTGAGCCATGTCGTTTCTCCATGACGGACCGGCCGGAGCCTCTCTCCAACCCTCTCAATCCGTCACGAAATCTCCCTTCCCTCCTCTTCCTCTCTTCACATCCACCACCGCCCCCGAACCGCTTCTGAAGAGCGGCACGCCTTCCATATCTCCTCGGAGCAGGTTCTTTTCCCCACGTGCGGGCACAAATGGCCAACCTGCCAGTTCTCCTTCCGAAGGGAGAACGCCATGTCCAAGATCACCAACGGTCTGAACGACCGCCCCAAGGATGAAACGATTGCCCAATCGGGCGAGGGCTTGCCGGACGACAGCGGCAAGCCGATCGACGTAGCCGACGACGAGATCGCGCGTGTGAAAGAGAAGCTCGAAACTGACACCCGTTCCAAGCTGAAGAAGGGTCTGGAGCAAGATATCGACCGAACTCAGAGAGGATCGCCCTGAGGCAAGCCGATGCCAGGAGCCTTCACGTCGTTTTTGTGCTCGCCTTCGATCTTGACACCCTGGATCAACCGATCAGGGCGTTCAATCCTCGTCCCGCGGTCAATGAGGTCTCCGCCGTCGAAGAAGCTCGTGACCTCTCACTCTTCCATGCCGGCGTCGTCGTCTGTAAGCGTGAGGGGGATCCCGCCGTTGGCGAGGAAAGCGAACCGATCATCCTCTACCAGACCGGCAGGATATGTGACTTCAGCTAAATCAGCGAAACCACTTTTCCGCGGCGGTCAGAAGCTCCGCCTCGGAGCGGACCCCGTCCTGAAACAAGCATACGAGGAGCATGGCGAGCTCGTCGGGATGCGTGTCGTGCTCGGGTATGACTTGGGCGAAAACACGTTCCAGCAGAGCCAGATCGTCGGGATTGAGATGAACATCAGAAGGCAAACGGCCGCGCACCCAATGCTAGCGCTCTCCAAAACTTTGGGCAAGGTGCGTATTGCTTGGCGGATGACGGACAGAACAACCTGATCTAGGTGGAAAGCTCGTGAGAAACCTTAAGAGCTTCCGCCGAACCGACGCAGCATAGCGTGGAGTCTTTTGTTCTCCTCGCGTAGCCTCACGCCCAGGAGATGTTTCAGATGCCGGTTCTCGGCCTCCAAAGCTGCGAGTTCGTCCTCAGAGTTTGCCAGATCTTTGCCGCCACTCTGATCGGCAACATTTACCACGGGTTCTGACCATCTCCGGGCTCTGCGCCGAGGTCTGGGTTCTTCCGCTGGCGCGAGGGACGGCTCACCTTCTGTCAAACTACTTTCGGCGATGTTAATCCTTTCGGCATCGGTGGGCGACTGCGCGTTTTCGGCAAGCGTTGTCGATCCGCTAAGGACGTCGTGCCCAACGTCTTCGATGACGTTGGACTGGGTCTCCGCCGCGATCGCATCCTCTTGTGCGATCGCAGGCAAAGCTCCGTCTATTTCAACCGCTCGCGCGACGGCCTGCAAATCGAGGTTGCCCCAGATTGAAGCTGGACCCGCCTTTGGCCGACGGTTCGTCTTATATTCAACCACGAAGTTGCGTCGTGGAGTTCTCATCTATAACCACTCGAACTAAATAAATCGGGGGAATGATCGGGCTAGTTTCGTTCCGATAGGGCCAAAGGGATGGCCGTAAGTTCAAAGCCGATGCGGGCTTCCGTCATTTCAAACCAAGCCGCCTGCGGAGCTCGGCATTTTCTGTTCGAAGCTTCTCGGAAAGAAGCTTTCTCAGCCGCCGGTTTTCTTCCTCGAGCGCAACGAACTCGGCCCATTCTTCGTCATCCGAGGCTGCTGTTCCAGTGAGATCCTGGACAGCCGGCTGCATGAGGGCCTTCTTCCACTGATAGTAAGTTTGGTCGGAAATCCCCGCAGTCTTGACAGCATCCTTCAGCGTGGCTCCACCGGAAACCTGCGCCTCGATCTGGTCGATCTTCTGCTGTTTTTCTTCAGCAGTCAGTCCGCGTCTCTTCGATTTTGCCGCTGCGGATGTTGCCGCACGGGGCTTAGCGGCGCCTGTCTTTCTCGCGCGTGAAGCCCTTTTGGCAGCGGCTATGGTCGTTGGCTCAGCTTCAGCCGTTGGCGTTATATCCGGCGGTGTCTGAGTTTCATCATCGGCCATGGATCTTCCTCATCTGGATACCTGCTTTTCTGTCAGAGGAGGCAAAGAGTCAATGTCCCGTTCTAATGGTTCGGTTATATGGGCTGCGATGAACGCTAGCCAGATGGAAAAGCTAAGTCAAAGGTTCCGCATCGCATTTCACGTGGCCGGTCGACCGCCTCTCAGTTCCTACTATGGCGATCGCCGCGATCGCCTTCACCTGGCTTGGCTTCATGTTTCGCCTTGTGGCGACGATCCGCCGAGAGGGAACGGCCGACGTCGGCACTTTCCTTGAACTGTCCCTTCTCGTCTCGGCGGACATAACGTTTGTCGGTGCCGGTATCGATGAGATCTCTCTTGGTCATGCCGCAATCCTTTCTGGTTGTCATGCAAATCAGAAACGCATGTCGACCAAAAAAGATGCGTCGAATCAAAAGCATGTTCGTGACTCGCAGAACGCGAGCCACGGCCGCCGTAAGTCTTTGAATTTAGATTCGTTTCGACTCGGAACAATCGACCACTGATTCGGTTGACTCGCATTGGTTGCGTGCGAGTGCGAGTACCATGGTTGCCCCGAGAGCGAATTGGAAAGGCTTCATCAAGTTCGGAGAGGTCGCCTTTCCGGTGGCACTCTACACGGCAGCCTCGACGTCGGAGCGGATCGCATTTCACACCATTAACAAAGCGACTGGCAACCGCGTCCGCCGCGAGTTCGTCGACAGCGAAACCGGCGATGCGGTCGAGCGCGACGAGCAGGTCAAAGGGTTCGAGATCGAGGACGGCCGCTATGTCGTGCTCGAGCCGGAAGAGGTGGCGGCCGCCATTCCTCAAAGCGACAAGACGTTGAGGGTCGAGGCCTTCATTCCCTGTGACGAAGTCGACGATGTCTATTTCGACAAGTCCTACTATCTCGCACCAGACAAGATGGGCGGCGACGCCTACAAGCTTCTCCGGGACGGCATGAGAAAAGCCAAGGTCGCGGCGATCGCCAAGACCGTGCTCTTCCGTCGCCTGCGCACCGTCCTCATCCGCCCGCATGATAAAGGTCTGATCGCCTCCACCCTCAATTACGACTATGAGGTCCGGTCTTCGGAAAAAGCCTTCGACGAGATGCCGGACCTGAAGATCGAAGGCGAGATGCTTGAACTCGCCAAGCATATCATCAACACCAAGAAGGGCGAATTCGATCCGAAGCAGTTCGACGATCGCTATGAAGAGGCGGTCGCGGAGCTGGTGAAGGCGAAGATCGAAGGCCGTACGCTACCGAAGAAGAAAGCGCTGGCCGCGTCCAAACCCAGCGACCTACTGCAGGCGCTACGCGAAAGCGCCGGTTTGACTGCCCCCGCCAAGACGAAGCGCGCCGTCGCCGGCGCCAAGGCTGGGAAGGGCAGACAGAAGGCGGCACGAGCTTCTGCTCCAAAATCCCGCGCGGCCGGCGGCCAACCGCAGCGTCGTGCGAGCTGACGGGAGGACAAGATGGCTTTGCCCCCCTACTGGAAAGGCTATCTCAAGCTCTCTCTCGTCACCTGCCCGGTGCAGATGATGCCGGCGACCTCGGAAAACGAGAAGGTCCGCTTCCACACCCTCAACCGCGAAACCCGGAACCGCGTCGTCAGCCATTATGTTGATGCCGTCACCGGCAAGGAGGTGAAGGACGAAGACGAGGTGAAGGGTTATCAGCGCGGCGAGGACGAGTATGTGATCCTCGAAGACGAAGAGCTGGAAAACGTCGCGCTCGACAGCACCAAGACGATCGATATCGAGGTCTTCTCTCCACGCGACAGTGTCGGATGGATCTGGCTCGACACGCCCTATTATCTCTCGCCCGACGATCCGGTCGGCATGGAAGCATTTTCGGTTATCCGCGACGCGATGGCGGCCGAGAACATGATCGGCATATCGCGGCTGGTGATATCGCGCCGCGAGCGAGCTGTCATGCTGGAGCCACGCGGCAGGGGTATCGTGCTCTGGACGCTGCGGTACGGCGACGAGGTCCGTGACCCCGAGACCTATTTCGAAAGGGTCGACGAAGAGCCGGCCGACGGCGACATGATGCCGCTTGTCCAGCAGTTGATCAAGAAGCAGACGCAGCACTGGAACCCGAAGATGGTCTCCGACCCGGTCCAGGACAAACTTCTCGACATCATCGAGGCGAAGAAGAAGCAGATGAAGAAGCCGTCAAAGGCGAAGCCCAAGAACAAGGACAAGGCGGAACCGGCGGCGCCGAACAACGTCATCAATATCATGGATGCCCTGCGGAAGTCCGTGGATGCCGAAAACCGGTCAGGCAGGCATTAGCAATGTTGCGCGCCCGCCGACCACCCCTCCCTCTGCTCGATGAATCGACGTCCTCCGTCCAATCCCGTCCGATCCGCAAACGCGATGCGAACCAGCCGAGCCTGCCCTTCGACGAAATGCCGGCGCGCATCGAGCCTTGCCTTGCTCTCCTGAAACCGACAGTGCCGGTCGGGCCTGACTGGCTTTACGAGGTAAAATGGGACGGCTATCGGTTGGCGATCCACATCGAGCCGAAAAGCGTTCGGATCATCACCCGCGGCGGCCACGACTGGACGCACCGATTTCCGGCGATCGCGGATGCGGCTGAAAAACTTGGTTTAACTACCGCCATCCTGGACGGAGAGGCTGTCGTGCTTGACGACCAAGGCCGCTCCGACTTTGGGGCGCTGCAACGTTCGCTGGGTGGCCGTGGCGGAAAACGCATCTCGACCGAGTCCATCCTCTACGCCTTTGACCTGCTTTATCTGGACGGGCACGATTTAACACGGACAGAGCTGTCGGTGCGACGTCACCTGCTCGAGGATGTCGTGCCGGCGGAAGAAGCCGGCACCGTTCGGCTGTCCGAGGAACTGACGCTGGATGCCGACAGCTTGCTCGAACACGCCTGCCAGATCGGTTTGGAAGGCATCATCGCCAAGCACCGGGATCGGCCCTACCGCAGCGGGCGCACCGGCGACTGGCTCAAGATCAAATGCGTGCAGTCGGAGAGCTTCATGATCGTCGGCTACGAGCAATCGGAGTCTGCCCGTGGCGGCCTGGGTAGCTTGCTGCTTGCCGGACGGCGCGGTTACGACTGGGTCTATGTCGGTTCCGTCGGAACCGGCTTCAACGGCAGGCAAGCGGATGATCTGAAGAAGACGCTCGATCGGCTGAAGACGACCAAGCCGGTGGTGCCGCTTAAAGGCAAGCGTCTGGTGTTCGCCCAGCCGACCTTGATCGCTGAGATCGAGTTCCGCGGCTGGACGCGGGACGGAAGCCTGCGGCATGCTTCCTATAAGGGCCTGCGTGAGATCCAGGACAATGCCGCAGTCTTCGACATGGCCGCCAAACCCTGACAATTCCATTTCGCGACCATGCAAACCTCCCGCTATTTTGGAAAATATCTCGTTTGGATTAGCCGACATCGAAACGTGTCTTCCTGTCCATCACCATGCGACCGCTCCCATTATCGCACGACCACCAGCAAGCGGCCGCCATCGCGGATCAGTTCAAGGGCCGCTATAGCGGGCTTCTCGTCGATCACCCGTCGCAGGTCGGAAACGGAACCGACGGGAACCCTGTTCACCGCAACGATCATATCGCCAGCGCGAAGCCCGGTACGGGCTGCGGGGCTGCCAGAGGCCACGCTTTCGATCACCACGCCGGAGTCGCCAACCTCAGCGGATTCGGCATCCAACGCGTCTCGCATTCTAGCACCATCGAGCGCCGTGCCGGAAAGATCTGCTGAGGCCTTATCTTCGGCTGCGATCGTGGCGGCAACAACCTGCTCGTCATCCCCACGCTTCACGGTCAGCCGGATCTTGCTGCCTGCCGGGGTCAGCCCGATGCGGTTCCTGAGATCGGTGGCGCCGTGGACAGGTCGCCCGTCGATCGCCGTCACCACGTCGCCGGTCTTCAATCCTGCACGCTCGGCCGACGAGCCGGGTTCGACATTGGCAATCAGGGCGCCCCGCAGGTCACCGAGCTTGAGGGCTTCTGCCAGATCCGGTGTGAGATCCTGGATACCGATGCCCAGCTTACCGCGCTGAACCTCGCCGTGGGCAATCAACTGGTTCATCACGGTTACCGCCATGCTGCTGGGGACTGCAAAGCCAATACCGACATTGGCGCCGGCGGGGCTGAGGATCGCTGTATTGACGCCGACCAGCTTGCCGTCGAGCGTCACCAGTGCACCGCCGGAATTGCCGGGATTGATCGAGGCGTCGGTCTGGATGAAGTCCTCATAGCCCTCGATGTTCAAGCCGCTCCGTCCGAGCGCGCTGACGATGCCCGAAGTCACCGTCTGGCCGAGCCCGAAGGGGTTGCCGATAGCGACGACATAGTCGCCCACCTTGAGGGCATCGGAATCCCCTATTTGGATCGCCGTGAGGTTTTTCGCTTTGATCTGCAGCAGCGCGATGTCGGTCTCCTTGTCGCTGCCGATGAGTTTTGCGGGCAGCTGACGTCCATCCTTCAGGGTGACGGAGATTTCGGTTCCGCCATCGACGACATGATGATTGGTCAGCACATAGCCTTTCACGGCGTCGACGATAACGCCCGAGCCCGCGCTCATCCTGGCGCGCGGTTGCTGCTCCGGCAGATTGAAGAAGCGGCGAAAGTTGGGATCGCTGTAAAGGGGATTGCTCTCGACCGACGAACGCGAGACGACAGCAATATTGACCACGGCCGGCGTGACATGCTCAAGCATCGGCGCCAGTGTCGGAAGGCTGGTGGACGAAGGTGCCGGCCCTGCTGTCTGCGCGACGGCGGGGGTGACGGTTAACAGGACGGCTCCGGCGGCGATGGCTGCGGACGCGGCAATCGTGCGAAGCCTCGGGGCGAGATCGAACATCGGTTGCTCCTGAATTGATGGTTTTCTTCTTTCCGGCGCGAGGCACGAAAGGCATAAAAAGAACGGGTCCGAAGGTCCGGACCCGTTCTTCGTCAGCTTATGCGGTCGAGAGTGGACTGTTATGGCTGAACCAGATGCTGCCGGCAGCCAACGCTGCGACGACAATGCCGGCAATGACATGCGCCCACATGGCTGCGGTCACGGTTGAGAAGCCGAGGACCCATGGAGCGACCACAGCCCATATACCGAGCACGAGGTTGACCCACTCCTCCACCTCATAAAAGGCGTAGAGCGCGGCGACGGCGACCAGGGCGACGGCCGCGCCGACGATCCAGCCATTCCAGGCGGCATAGGTCTCGGCGGTAAAGCCGAGCAGCCAGGGTTAGATCAGAAGACCAAGACCGGCAACGATATTGACGATATCGAAAGCCGTCCGATTGTTCGAAGGCAGGGACTTCAGCATCGTTCATTTCTCCTCATCGGTTGGTTGGCATCATCAATGGACCGCCTCCTGCGGGCAGGAGACGGGTGCGGCGGCAGCGCTTGAACGCCCGTCGCCGCGAAACTCGGGTGTGGTGGACGGAGCAGCCGCGAGAGGTGCGCCTGCCGGCGATGGGAGCAGGTATGGCGCCAGTTCATCCTCAACAAACGCCCCACTGGCAATCTCCAGCAACGCAAGCTCGCTCGCACTTACGCCCTGCCGGTCAAGTCTTGGCTCCACGCCGCGGTTCAGCGCACGGCTGCGGGCGGCCGCGGCGAGCGCCAGGGCAAATCTGTTCGGCAGGATCTTCTGGCAATCGAAAACGACATGCGGATCCATGGGGCACCTCATGCAGCTTTTCGATCGGTCACGGGAACGGACTGGCTGGCTTCCACTTCCCGCTTGAGCGCAAGCAGCGCCTGGTCGACTTCATCGAGGCGCGAGGGACGCGCGTTCTCCGGCATGCCTTCGTTGGTGGCCTGGTCGATCAGGTACTCCGTCCAGGCCCAGTTCATCAGGATCGAGCGTTTGGCCTGGAGCGACAACGTCCTGTCGCTGACAACATCCATCGCTGAGGACCAGCTTTCTGGTCCGGACGGGTCATTGCGGGTTGCTGCGCCGTCGAGCGCCTGGTCATAGCTGTCCTGAAGTGCCGAAAGGCCGAGCCGCTCCAGCGTCGTGTCGGAGAAGGCATGAGACGTCCGCTTCGGTCGCAGGACCAACGGTTGCCTGGTCCGCCTGGCCGGCTTCGTCCCCCGCCTCTGCACGACGTAGCTCAGGCCCTGCCGCTCGGCGTAGCGAATGGCAGATTGAAGGGTGGGAAATTCCAGCTCGACCTGTGTGAGCGTATCGTGGCCGCCCGTATCCCCCATCAAAGACTCGATGAAGGGTGCGCTGCGACGCTCGAAGACGAGCCGCCATCCTTGTGCTCGCGCGGTTCCTGACGTCGTCACTGAGGGAGATGGCTTAAAGATGCGAGCAACGGCATCCTCGGGAAACAATGACCGCCCAAAAGAGAGCCGGCCGCGGAGATTGTCGTTCGAAGCGCGGGAAGCGGAAGTCGGCATTGTGATTTCGTGGTGTGTCTCTCTTGAAGTCTCCATCGTTCATCCCTCCCTGTTGGCGAAGGACACTGGCGACCGCCAAGGGCCGGCCGCCAGGTAGATCGGACCGATCAGCTTTTGATGGCGATGCGCTTGACCTGCGACTGCGCCTTTTCGCTCTTCGGCAAGGTCACGGTCAGCACACCATTCTTGAAGCGCGCATCGACCTGATCGTCCTTGACCTCGATACCGAGCGGGATGCGGCGCTCGAATCGGCCGTAATAGCGTTCGGAGAACTGGCGATCCTTGTCTTCCGTCTCAGAACGCTTTTCGCCCCTCAACGTCAGGACGCCGTCGTTGAGCAGGACCTCGATGTCCTTCTCCTCAAGGCCGGGCACTTCGGCGGTCACCTTGATCTCCTTGTCGGTGTCGGAGATCTCGACATTCGGCCAGCCGGCAGTGAACGCGGAGCCGTTTGCGAAGGACGGCAGGCTGGAGCCGAAGCCGCGGAAGACGTCATCGAACAGACGGTTTACCTCGCGATGAAGCGACAGGAAGGGATCACGATCGTCATCGCGCAGGATGCTCGGAACCTGGTTGCCATTGTTGCGGTTCCAGGGAATCAAATCACGAACACTCATGTTTCTTCTCCTTTCCGTTGGTTCAGTTGGCAAAGCTTTCCCACCGGCGCCGAGCATCGCCCGGCGCCTCGCGCGCGTGTTGCGCTGATGGGAGGCTTAAGCCGCCTGTTTCTCGGCCTCGATCTGCTTCATCTCGGCCTTCGGCAGAGCCATGTCGGTCGAAATCTCGATCTGGCGCGGCTTCATCTCTTCCGGGATTTCGCGCTTGAGATCGATGGTCAGCAGACCATTTACGAGGCCGGCACCTACGACCTTGACATGGTCGGCGAGCTCGAACCGGCGCTGGAACGATCGGCCGGCAATGCCGCGATGCAGATACTGCACGTCTTCAGCATTCGCCTTCTGACCCGAGACCACGAGCATGTTCTGCTCCTGGGTAATCGCCAATTCGTCTTGCGAGAAGCCCGCCACTGCCATGGCAATGCGATAGTCGTCCTCGCCGGACTTGACGATGTCATACGGAGGCCAGTTGTCGATCGTCTCGATGCGGCTTGCAGCCTCGAGGGCGTTCAACATTCGGTCGAAACCGATGCTCGACCGGAACAGGGGAGAAAAATCGAGGTTTGTCCTCATAGCCATATCCTCCTTGTAAGCAACATGGATACAAGGAGACGCCAAGAGCACATGGCGTCTCCTGGACTTGTCGATCCCCATTGGCAATCGAACAATATTGATATAATTCAGTGGGTTGCTATTTCAAGAGGAGCGGAATTATCCGACGTAAAAAATTGATTTTTGCGTTTGCGTCACCAGATTCGTGTGAGAGCAGATATGGATAAGTCGAGAAAGGAGCAACGGATATGACAATGACTTCCGGAGACGTCATCGCCGTCCTTGGGCCTGTCGATGAAACGTTGGTTGCTGAGGTCGTGGCAACGGGTGCGACGCAGGCTGAACTCGCCGAGGCATTCGCATGGGCCAACAACGACGAAGCCTTGATAGGCGAAGGGCGGCATCTGCCGGCAGGCAGGGTGGCCGCGCTCGTCGATCTGCTGACCGCCGATGAGGAGGAGCAAGCCGATTAGCTTGGTCGGCAAGGTTGCCAGCCGGTGCAATCGCCGAGCCGGTTCATGCCGTCGTGAGCACCCGGACATCGCCCCTGCGGTCGATCACGTCAACCATTACATGGCGACCGGAGCGGCGAAGAGCAATGTCGGCCAAGCCATTGCCGATCTGCAGATGCCGCAAGGTAACCTCGTCGAGAAAGGCGGGAAGTTCCGGCTCGTTGAAGCTGATCTGCAAGCCATGCGGATCGAAATCGAGACCGAGGCATGATTGCAGCAGCGAAAGCGGAGCCGCAGCAGCCCATGCCTGAGGGGAGCATGCGACCGGATAGAAAGTCGGCCCCTGTGCGCGTTGGCGCGGCAGTCCGCAGAAAAGTTCGGGAAGCCGACGCAAGTCGATATAGGTTGAGGCCGCAAACAGGCCCTCGAATATCCGCGCAGCTTCTGCTCGATAGCCATACCGGGCCAGACCGCTTGCGATCAGAGCGTTGTCGTGCGGCCAGATCGAGCCGTTGTGATAGCTCATGGGATTGTAACGCGCCTCCGTGGAAGGCACGGTTCGGATGCCCCAGCCGCAGAACGACGACGCTCTCATCAGCGTGTGGGCAACCTGTTTCGCCCGTTCCGGATAGGCTACGCCGGTGAAGAGCGCGTGGCCTGCATTGGAGGATCGCACCCGGCAGGGCCGTTTGTCTCCGTCGAGCGCAAGGACGTAGGTGCCGAGTTCATTGTCGAAGAAAGCGACGTCGAAGGCGCGGCGGAATCCCTCCGCTCTTGCCAGCAGGTTCGCGGCACGTTCCGGCCGGTCAAGCACGCGGAAAATCTCGGCCGCCGCCTGCCAGGCGCCGTAGACGTAGGCCTGAACCTCGGCGATCGCGATCGGTCCCTTCGCCAATGTGCCGTCGGCATGGAAGACGGAGTCGTGGCTGTCTTTCCAGGCCTGGTTGACCAGCCCTTCTTCCGTCAGCCGCCCATATTCGACGAAACCGTCGCCGTCGCGGTCGCCGTGTTCGTCGATCCAGGTCAGCGCCGCCTCTATATGCGGCAGAAGACGATAGATGGTGGCGAGATCGCCGGTCCGCCTGAGGTATTCGCCAGCCAGCATTACGAAGAGTGGCGTCGAGTCGATACTGCCGTAATAACGGCGGAAGGGGACCTCGCCGAGTTCGGCCATCTCGCCATAGCGCACCTCATGCAAAATTTTTCCGGGCTCGGCGTCAGCGGCCGGATCGACCTCTGTGGCCTGGTTGGCCGCCAAATGCCCCAGTACGCCGCGGGCGATCTGCGGATCGAGCCAGAGCGTCTGAAGCGCGGTAATGAGCGCATCGCGGCCGAAGACCGTGCTGAACCAGGGAATGCCGGCATAAGGATATGGCCCTTCCGGCTTGTCGGTCATCAGCATGTAAAGGTCCGAGACGCTGCGCCGCGCGACCTCGTTGAAGATCTCGTTGGACGTGACGATCGTTGCCGCCCGCGAGGACGAGGCACGCAAGGCGCGACGGGCATCCCGCAAGGCCAGGAAAAAGGAACGGTGGCTCGGTCGACCCGCGGGGGTCTGGTCGCAAGCAACCTCGATGAACAGCGATCTGGTTTCGTGCGGCGCCAGATGGAGATCATAAATGACATGGCCGCTCCCGAGCTCGTTCGGCTGCGGGTCGAAGGAAAGCCGGGTGGTTCGCTTTCGATCGTCCAAACCGATATAAGAGAGAAGGACACCGTTCTGCTCTACGACGGCGGGAAGATGCCGCCCCCTCCTGGCTCTCGCGGTTCCCCGCACTTCGAAAAGATCTGCGAAATCCGACGCGAACTCGATCCCGAGGCGCACGTGGCGCGGCTGCTCGTCATAGTTCCTCGCGCTCAATCGCTCGTAACACCGTGCATTCCAGAGGAAGCGGGATCTGCGCAGATGGATCAGGTCATGCTCCAGAACGAGCTTTCCCTTGTCATCGAAGAGATCGGGATTGGTGAGATCGCAAGTCAGTGTCGCGTTGTCGTCGCGTAGCGTCGATGACAACAACATCGGCCGCTTGCTGTTGATCGTCAGATAGAGATGCGAGAGGTAACGCGTATCACGGTGAAAGAGGCCTTCCGGGCTGCCGGGCCTGGAAAGCGCATCGCCATTGTGGTCGAAGACGGCGAAGGTATCGCCGTGCTTCAGGGTACGCGGCCGTCGCTCCTGCAGCGATGCGGCAGCGGGAATGAAGAACTGCGCTATCGGCGTCCCCTGGCCTGTCGGCTCGGGGACTGAATTGCTGCCTGCAGAAGCGATCGGCATGACGGCCTCCGCTTTCCTAAGCTACCACTTGGAGATCGAGGGACTGGCCGTTGGCGCGACGAAGCGGCGCGGCCTTCGTCCGGGTGCCGGGCAGCTGCCGATAGATGTCGACATAGTCCCGTGCCATGCGTTCGGCTGTGAAACGTTTTTCGAAAGTGGCCCGGACCTTGCGACGATCGAGCCGCAACGCCCATTCGATGTTTTCCACAGCTTCCTGAACGCTGTCCACCAGCACGCCGGAAACGCCCTCGTCGATCACCTCGGGAACCGAGCCGCATCGGAAGGCGATAACGGGCGTGCCGCAGGCCATGGCTTCGATCATGACCAGTCCGAATGGTTCCGGCCAGTCGATCGGGAAAAGGAGCGCGCCGGCATTGCCCAGGAAGGCTGCCTTCTGATGCTCGTTGATCTCACTGACGAATTCGACATTCGGATGGCTCTTGACCATCGGCTCGATCACAGTTTCCCAATAGGCCTTGTCGGCATTGTCGATCTTGGCTGCGATCTTGAGCGGCATGCCGACCTTCGTAGCGATCTGTATGGCGCGGTCCGGCCGCTTTTCCGGCGATATCCGTCCAAGAAAGGCAAGGTAATTGCCTTTGGGCTTTTCCGTAAACGGCAGCAAGTCGACCGGCAGGCCGTGATAGACCGTCCCGGACCAATTGACCGGCGGCATCGGGCGGCGCTGATCGTTGGAGATGGATACCAACGGAATGTCGGGAAAAGCCTTGTAGAAGGGCTCGAGGTCCGGCAAGTCGAGCCGGCCGTGCAGCGTCGTGACCGTGCGGTCGGCAAAATGCCGAATCAGCGGAAAATGCAGGAGATCAATATGGAAATGCAGCACATCGAATTCGTGCGCCCGTCGCCGGATCTCCTCCAGCATCACGACATGATGCGGCAGTTGGTCCCTGACGGCCGGGTTGAGCCGCAGCGCAACGTCCGAGCATGGCACCAGTCTGGCATCGGTGACGGAATCGCCGCTGGCAAAAAGTGTGACGTCATGGCCTTGGGCGACAAGTTCTTCGGTGAGATAGGAAACAATCCGCTCGGTTCCTCCATAGAGCTTGGGCGGAACGCTTTCGGCGAGCGGTGCGATCTGAGCGATCTTCATCGGCAAAACCTCCTCAATCGAGCAAAGAGTCGTCGGTAAAAATCAGGTCGGCGTCCTCGAAGAGGCACGCGACACGTCAGATGGAATGTCTAAATCTCGAATGGCTGTCGGCGACGCTCTCCTTTCCGGTAGCTGCACAGGCCAAGGCCGCCAGATCGGCGAATTTGCGGTCGCCGTCTATGGGTCCTGTGGACATTGAAGGAACCGGGCGAGCCTTGCTCTCCGGAGTGTTGATCGTCTTTATCCAAAGTCTTCAGTGCTTCGATGATCTCGTCGTAGGAGACGGCTTTATCCGTGCCGGGATAAAGGCGAAGGGCCGGAATGGACTCGATGGCAAAGATATCGGATGCCCACGAGGCAAGAATGGCCCGCTTCTCGTCGTCGCCGATGTCGTCGGCGGCAAGCACGTCACGAGGATGATCGAAATGTTTGGCCGGGTGAAGCAGATGCGCGGCGCTGATCGCGGCTGTGGCTTGCTCCGGTACCGAATTCCTGATGTTTTCCTTTCTCATGGCTTGGCTCCATTGATCTTGACCGATGGAACTTGGTTGAATGGGTGGGGAGGCCCGCCCCTGACGGACGCTGCGGGCCTCCTCGATCAGTTTAGAAGTCCATGCCGGCGCCGGCCGGCAGGGCCGGAGCGGCTTCCTTCTTGGGCTTTTCGGCAATCATGGCTTCCGTCGTGACCAGCAGGCCGGCGACCGAAGCGGCATCCTGGAGTGCGGTACGGACGACCTTGGCCGGGTCGATGACGCCCTGGGCATAAAGATCGCCATACTCGCCGCTCTGTGCGTTCCAGCCGTAGGAGAACTCGGTCTTCTCGCGCAGCTTGCCGACGATCACCGAACCTTCAGCGCCGGCGTTTTCGGCGATCTGGCGCACGGGAGCTTCGATCGCCCGGCGGACGATCTCGACGCCGACCTTCTGGTCCTGGTTGGCGGTGGCGAGATTGTCGAGAGCCTTGACGGCCCGCAGCAGCGCAACGCCACCGCCCGGCAGGACGCCTTCTTCCACCGCCGCGCGGGTGGCATGAAGGGCATCATCGACGCGGTCCTTCTTTTCCTTGACTTCGACTTCGGTCGAGCCGCCGACGCGGATCACGGCAACGCCGCCGGCAAGCTTGGCAAGGCGTTCCTGCAGCTTTTCGCGGTCGTAGTCGGAAGTGGTTTCCTCGATCTGCGCGCGGATTTGCGCTACGCGACCGTTGATTTCCGTTTTCGAGCCGACGCCGTCGATGATGGTCGTGTTTTCCTTCTCGATTGCCACCTTCTTGGCACGGCCCAGCATGTTCAGTGTGACATTTTCAAGCTTGATGCCGAGGTCTTCGGAAATGACAGTGCCGCCCGTCAGGATGGCGATGTCTTCCAGCATGGCCTTGCGGCGGTCGCCGAAGCCCGGAGCCTTGACGGCGGCAATCTTGAGGCCGCCGCGCAGCTTGTTGACGACAAGCGTAGCAAGGGCTTCGCCTTCGACGTCCTCGGCGATGATGAGCAGCGGCTTGCCGGACTGGACGACGGCTTCGAGAACCGGGAGCATCGCCTGCAGGTTCGAGAGCTTCTTCTCGTGGATCAGGATATAGGGATCTTCCAGCTCGACCCGCATCTTGTCCTGGTTGGTGACGAAATACGGGCTGAGATAGCCGCGGTCGAACTGCATGCCTTCGACGACTTCGAGTTCGGTTTCGGCGGTCTTTGCTTCCTCGACGGTGATGACGCCTTCGTTGCCGACCTTCTCCATGGCTTCGGCGAGATAGCGGCCGATCTCGGAATCGCCATTGGCCGAGATGGTGCCGACCTGGGCGATTTCGGAATTGCTGGTGATCTTCCGGGCGTTGTTCTTCAGTTCCTTGACGACGGCATCGACGGCAAGATCAATGCCGCGCTTCAGGTCCATCGGGTTCATGCCGGAGGCAACCGCTTTCGCGCCTTCCTTGACGATCGCCTGGGCCAGAACGGTGGCGGTCGTCGTACCGTCGCCGGCAAGGTCGTTGGTCTTCGATGCCACTTCGCGCAGCATCTGGGCGCCCATGTTTTCGAACTTGTCTTCCAGCTCGATTTCCTTGGCGACCGATACGCCATCCTTGGTGATGCGCGGCGCGCCGAAGGACTTGTCGATCACGACGTTGCGGCCCTTCGGGCCGAGGGTGACCTTCACCGCATTGGCGAGCACATCGACCCCACGCAGCATGCGCTCACGGGCATCGGTGTGAAACTTGACTTCTTTCGCAGCCATTTCTTTAACTCCTCAATAGGCAGCTATCTGACTGATGGTCGTGGATGAATGGTTCAGGCGGCCTTTTTCTGCTCGGCCTGGGCTTCGACAATGCCCATGACGTCGCTTTCCTTCATAATCAGCAGATCTTCGCCGTTGATCTTGATCTCGGTGCCGGACCATTTGCCGAACAGGATGCGATCGCCGACCTTGACGTCCAGCGCCTGGATCTGGCCGGCCTCATTGCGGGCACCGGGACCCACGGCGATGACCTCGCCTTCCTGCGGCTTCTCCTTGGCGGTGTCGGGGATGATGATGCCGCCTTTGGTCTTTTCTTCGGATTCGACCCGGCGGACGAGAATGCGATCATGAAGCGGTCGGAACGACATGTTTTCCTCCAATGGACAAACAATGATGACGTTGTTCCCCCTGGCCGGACCGGATGACCAGTCCGGGCGGGTGCAAAACCTCTCTTCGAGCTTTTTGCGCGAAATGATCTGGTTTTGAGATTTTTCGATTTCAAGAGGGCGAAACGAAAAAATTAGCACTCACGATCTCATGCTGCTAACATGCTGGAAAGGAACAACAAAGTGGCGTCCAGCGTTGGAAAATCCGTTGATGGCCGCGAAATTTTGCGCCACCTTCAGAGTGTCATGAAACGGAGATGAAGCATGCGATTTTCATCGGATCTGGAACGTCAGCTCAACGGCTACGGTCTTACCACCGCTCACATCCTCTACCGCATTCCTGATTTCGAATCCGTGCTGCAGACCTATGTTTGGCAGGACTACGATCTGGCTCCCGATTTTCCCGAAATGCACAAGTTCCTGGACTTTTGGCAGGAGAGTCTCGATGGCCCTTTGCATTCCGTCCGTTACACCCATCAGCGTCTGATCGGGCCAAACGAATGGCGCCGTGTCGAAGGCGAGTTCAAGCTCCATTGAGGTCTTGAATCCGGATTTTTCCTTCCCTAGCTCTTTCGCGGCCGAGGCTTGATGAGCTCGGTCGCTATCGCACGTCTATTCGGAGTGAGATCGGGAATGGAAGAGAAAATCAACATTGGCAATGACCTCAGCATTGAGGAACGGGAAGAGGTATTTGTAGACGTTGCCCGGGTCCTCGAGCGCACAGCGCGTGAAGCTTTTGTCGAAGGTAACAAGCATTTTGCCGCGCTTTCCGCCAATATGGCGCAGGCGCTTCGCATCAATGCTGACGAGTTGGCGCGCGACGATGCGCAAAATGCAGAGCGTGTGCTGCAGCAAGCCACAGCGATGATCGCGCAGTTCAAGACAGTTCATCCTTACCCGCTGGTGAGCATGGCTGTGCACTGATCAGGCCGCGTGTTTCATCTCCTTCGCCAGCCGCTTGATCGCCTGTTCTAGCGACCGTTGACCATCGTGATAGTCCTGCCATGCGCTTGTCTTCGCCAGTAGTACCGGCACGGTGCGGATGGTGAAACGCTTTGGGTCGAGATCGGACTTCACCTGCGCCCAGGTCAGCGGCATGGACACGGTCGCGCCTGGTCTGGCGCGCGGCGACAGCGGCGCCACTGCCGTTGCCATGCGGTCATTGCGCAAGTAGTCGAGGAAGATGCGCCCGTTCCTGAGGCTCTTCGTCATCTTGATGAGATAAAGGTCCGGGTTCTCGCGCGCCATCTGCTGGCAGACATCGTGGGCGAAACCCTTCGCCTCGGGCCAGGCGAGCGGCTTGCGCCTGTTGACGGCGAGCGGCGTCACCACATGCAGCCCCTTGCCGCCGGTCGTCTTGCAGAAACTGATAAGGCCGAGTTCGTCCAGACGGTCGCGCATCTCGCGCGCAGCGGCGACGACCGTCGAGAACGGCACGTCGGGACCGGGATCGAGATCGAAGACGAGGCGGCCGGGAACCTCGGGCTGTCCCGGTTCGCAATTCCAGGGATGCAGCTCAAGGGCGGCGGTCTGAGCAACGGCCACCAGCCCTTCGATGCGGTCGATCTGCAGATACGCTTTCTTGTCACCGAACACTTTCACAAGTTCGAGCAGGTTCGACTGTCCCGGCATGGCATGCCGCTGGAAGAACTGTTCGCCGGCAATCCCATCCGGCGCCCGGATGATCGAGCAGGGGCGCCCCTTGATATGGTCGATCATCCAGGGACCGACCGCCTCGTAATAATGGGCAAGCTCCTCCTTGGTGACAGGCTGACCATCATCAGCGTCGGGCCAGAGCGGCTTGTCCGGGCTCGATATCAAGACACCCATGACATCCACTTTTGAGCCTTTGCGTCGGATGGGTTTTTCGGGAGGTTCAGGCGCCGCCGGCTCAGGGACCTCGGCCTTCGTGACGCTCGCAGGCTGTTCGGCTTCCACTTCCTTGGCGGGTTTGTCCTCGCGCAGGCCCTTGAAGGCGGCCTGACGAACAAGGCCGTCCGCCGTCCAGCCGGCGAACTCGATTTCCGCGACCAGCTCCGGCTTCAGCCAGGTGACGTCCGCAGTCTTTTTCGGGGCGCCGATCCCGGTGAATGGCGACTTCGTCGTCTCCAACGCCTTCAGCTTCGGCAGCAGGCTCGCTATCTTCTGCGCCCCATATCCAGTGCCGACGCGGCCGACATAGACGAAATGATCGCCGCGGAAGACGCCCACGAGCAGCGAGCGGAATTTGCCGTTGGTCGTGGCATAGGCGCCGATCACCACTTCATGGCCGGCGCGGCATTTCGATTTCGCCCAGGTTTCGGTACGTCCCGACTGATAGGGCGCATCCGCCTGTTTCGAGACGATGCCTTCCAGCGATAGTTTACAGGCCGAGCGTAGCACGGCGTCGCCGCCGGTCTCGAAGTGCTCGACATAGCGGATGCGGGGATCGTTCCCGGCATCCGAAAGCAGCGTCTGCAACCGGGCTTTCCGCTCCACGAGCGGCTGGGAGCGCAGGTCTTCCCCACCGTCATAGAGGAGATCGAAGGCGAAGTAGACGAGATCGCCCGTCTTGCCTTCCGACAGCGCGGCCTGCAGGGCCGCGAAGTCCGGCGCACCGTTTTCGTCAAGCGCGCAGATCTCACCATCGATGATGCAATCCGAAAGGCCCGAAGCAGCATCGGCGATCTCGGGATATTTGGCGGTCCAGTCGAGGCCCTTACGGGTTTTCAACGTGACTTCGCCGTCGAGAACGCGCATCTGGATACGGTATCCGTCGAATTTGATCTCATGGATCCAGCCGGCGCCGGCCGGCGGGCGTTCCAGCGTCTCGCAGAGCTGCGGCGGGATGAAATCGGGCAGGTCGACAGACGTGACGGTATCCCGTTCATCGTCATCGCGAGCCGCGGCCTTTCGCTCAGCAGCGGCAAGACCCTGGTTACTGTCCCAGACCGCATCGGCCTGGACATTACCGCCTTCGACCATGAACGGCTTGGGCTTTCGCCCCTTGCCGGCAGCGATCATTTCCATCGTGCGGCCGGAGGCGACTGACTTCGCATTCTCCTCCAGGATCGCCGCGCCGTTGTCCTCAACGGAATAATCATCATGATGCTTGATCAGCAGCCAGTTGGTCCGTTTGCCGCGCTCACGATCATTGCGCATCCGCACAAGCACGAAACTGCCATGGAGCAGCTCGCCGTCCAGCGTGAACTTCAAATCGCCTTTCGCGAGAGCCTGTTCCGGACTCTTTTTGCCTTCAGGCTCCCAATAGCCCCGGTCCCAGAGCATCACCGTTCCGCCACCATATTGGCCTTTCGGAATCGTGCCTTCGAAATCGCCGTAGTCGAGCGGATGATCCTCGACCTCGACGGCAAGTCGCTTGTCGTGCGGGTCGAGCGACGGTCCCTTGGTGACCGCCCAGCTCTTGAAGACCCCGTCAAGCTCGAGCCGCAGGTCGTAGTGCAGCCGGGTGGCGTCATGTTTCTGGATGACGAAACGCCGGCGGTTGCTGCGGGTGATCTGTTTCTCGCCGCTCGGCTCGGCCGTCTTCTTAAAATCGCGTTTGGATCGGTAGGTCGAAAGCTTGTCGCTGGCCATCGCTGTTCTCGAAAAGAAGTCCAGAAAGCGGAATGCGGCGCGGGAGCTTCCGGTTCCATGCCCGACATCGCCGGTCTGAAACAGAAAGGGCGCTCAACCCAATTGGGGAGCGCCCTTTCTTCAAACCCGGACAGCCTCGAACGCCGACGAAGGTCGTCGAGCAGCAGGCCATCGATACGGGAAGTGAGCCTTAGATGTGGTCGAAGCTTGCGATTTCAAGTGGTGCGGGTGTCAAGGGATTGCTAAATCAGCCGGGACTCATGAACGCCAGAGGCGGAGGGAATGGTGACGACAGAACAAACGCGCAGGTCGATCGCAGATCGCGTCATCGCGCGAGCGCGCGCTCGTGCAACGCCGATCGACGGTGATCCCGAATATATGGCGATCGTCGAGCTCTGGGTCATGGGAGAAATCAGCATCCAGGAGATGCGCCGGCGCTATATCGCTTTGCTGCAGGAGCGCTCTCGGACGACAGACCATCTAGCAACGGCGATCGACGAGGAACGAGCTGGTGAGATTTCGACCGTTCCTGACATGGGCAACCACAGCAATCAGGACGGGTTTCCCGGGAGGGACCCCGCCTTGGGCGGGGTCGCCGGTACCTGATCACACGGCCGCCATACGAGCGGTCCGAACCGCTTGAGTTTCTGGCTTCGTCTTCCAGGCAGCCATGACAGCCGGCATCCCGGCCTCCAGGCAAGCCGCCATGAAAGCTTCGCGGGCGATGACGGCAGGGACGATGCCGTTAAGAGCGCGCTGGCAGGCCTTCACCGCCCTGTCATGGCGTTCCCCGTGCCGCAACGGCCACTCGTTCTCGAGAAAGTCGAGGGCGTCATAGACGCCGATGAAGGTGCGCTCCAGGCCGCATTGCAGCCGGATCGTCACTGGTCGAGTCCATGGAACATCGTTCAGCGGCATTTCTTCCTCCTTTCGTGCCACCAATGGTCCTGAAATAGATATTGTAAGGGCGCGGAACGCCTTCAAGGACCTCATCGACTGAGTCTGCAATCCCTCGTGCCGGCCACTTCAGAAGGCGAATCTCGCCTCCTCGGGCTCGGCGCGATCCTCCGAGATCTTGAAGGCTCCGGGAGGCAAGGGACGCAGCAGCTCCTCTTCCCGGCGCATCAGATCAATCCAGTCCATGCGGTCCTTTCTTGGCAGAACCGCCATCTGGCGATCATGGAATGGCGCGATATCGGCGTTCGATTCGATCGTCAGGATCGCATAGGCTTCCGGCCAATCCCGCGTCTTGGGCCGCCAGATGCCGGCGAAGTAGAACCAGTCGCTGCTGGCGAGAGAGAAGCGATAGCCTTTGCCGCGGCTCCTGTGCCGGAATTCGGAAGCGGGAATGAGACATCGGTGCGTCGGAAAACGTCTGCCCTCGGCACGAACCACCGTGAAGGGGCTGCCGCTCGTCTCGGACGGCTGAAGGCCCCATGGCAATTCCACCATCTCAATCTCGTCACCGGAACGTCTGATCACAAGACGGCGTTCTTCAAGTGACGCTTCGGGATCGAATAGCTTCACGTCCATAACGAGAAGAACATATCAGGAACATGATTGAGATGCAAACATGGTCACGGTTTGAGGAGTAAGCCAGGACCTGTTAGCGTGGCAGGATGCGCTCCGATGAGACCGAACGTCACAAGCTCGGCCGGGTGGCGATTGCCAAAGAACGAGGCCGAGGAACTGCTCGTTCGGTTCGAGCGAGATCAAGGCGAGCATCTGCCGCACCTGGAGCGGCGTGACGTGACTGAAGCAACCCGCGGCGCGACGGAGGAAACATGTGCAATGATTATAGATTGATGGTGGATGCCGCCGCGATCGCCGAGGATTTCGCCGACCTGAAGATCAAGATCCGGTTCTCGGAAGGCGTGCCCAACGTCCAGGCGCGGGAGGACATCAAGATCACCGATACCGCGCCGATCATCCGGACAATTGACGGCGCCGCTGGTGAGGCTGATATGGTGCAGCGGCGCTGGAGCTGGCCCGGACCCAACAAGCGGCCGGTCTATAATTTTCGCTCGGAGGGACGTGAGTTCGGGTCGAACCGATGCCTGATTGTCGCCGACGGCTTTTATGAGTTTACGGATCCCGAAGACAAGTCGAAGAAGCGCAAGGACAAATGGCTGTTCACCAAGAAGGATGAACCGATCTTCTGCATCGCCGGCATCTGGCGGCAGACGCCGGAAGTCGGAGAGGCCTTCACCATGCTGACTATGCCTCCTGGTCCCGACATTTCGCCCTATCACGACCGGCAGATCGTCATTCTGGACCGCAGCGCCTGGGCGGACTGGCTCAATCCGTCGATTTCGGCAAAAACCCTGATCAAGCCACTGGCATTGGGTACGCTGCACGTCGAGCAGGTCGCCTGATCCGGTTGACGGTCCTTGTTCTCGCCTGCATTGCGGCCTTCCCTACCGGCGATCATCCTTAGGCCGCACGTACCCTGTCCCGACCGCTCATTTTGGCTGAATAGAGCGCCTGATCGGCGCGCCGATAAAGATCCGAAACGTTGTCTTCCGGCTGGCAGACGGCGATGCCCGCCGAGCACGTGTAGCTGAAGTCGGGAGATTCAGGCAGCGGGCGGGAGAACCGGATCACGCTCAACATGCGCTCCACAATGGCGATAGATTCCTCGGATCCTGTTTCCGGCATCACCAGAATGAACTCTTCTCCGCCAACGCGCCCAAAACAGTCGGTGCGGCGAACGTTTTGATGAATGCGGTGAGCGAAGTCGCGCAGGACGAGATCTCCGGCGTGGTGGCCGAGCCGATCGTTGATGTACTTGAAATTGTCGATATCGAACACGGCCAGGCATCCTTCGTTCCCATGTTGCGCGGCTACCAGCATGTCCTCGATACGTGCCATCACGAAGCGGCGGTTGGCGACGCCGGTCAGTTCGTCCGTCTGAGAGGCCTTGATCGCCTGATCGCGATCTTGCCGGACGCTCCTGCCTTTGGCGCGTAAGGTGGTAATGTCGCTCGCGATGCACAGCATCCAGCCGTTCTTCTCGATCGTCTCCGTCATCCAGAACCAGCGACCGTCGATCAGATCCGTCTCGAAAGCCCGATAGCCGATCTTGCCGCGCCGCGACTGCGTCGATCGCAACCAGTCTTCGAAATTCGCTCGGATGGCCGTCCCCCGCCCCAGCTCGAAATTCCGTCGCATGAGATCCGGCCATAGAGGAGTTTCATCGGGCTCGATGAAATAGGCGGAACGGAATGCGTTGTTGGCATACCGCAGCCGGTCATCGCCATCATAGATCGCAATGAGGGTTTCGGTGCGCGCAGAAAGGTGGAGAAGCTGTTTGACGATCTCGTCCATATCGAACCCCGCCTGGTTACCTCGGGACTACATGGCGCAGGAAACCTATGGGAAAAGGGCCAACGACAGCAAGCAAAGGCGTGGCCAGTGCTTACGGAAACGTCAACAGACCCAGGAACCGGACCACGTCGTAAAGAGCGGACGGCGAAGCCGCCGGTGTCATTCAGCCGTGCTGGTATCTGTGAACTTCTTTTCAACACATTGGCTGTCTATATCCAGCACATCGGCATTGCTGATGAGCGCTGAAATGAATTCGCCGCTCGCAATCGCCGCCGTCGCTTCGAGACTTTTGACCACGGATGTACTGGCACTGGTGAGTAAGCGATGATGAGGAAGGTCGGTGCGATTTCGCCCCGGCCTTTTTTATTGCCTTCAAAGCCGACGCATCGTTTGAGCGGCAACTCAGGCGGAAACCGTGTTGGGTGAGTGGCCGCGGGAGATAGAACGTTCTGTCGCGAGGCGGCATTCGGCTTGCTCAAGCCTGTCCAGCAAACCGGCAAAAACCTCACCGGTATCGTCAGGGACGACAAGTGCCTGAAGCTTGCTCAGTTGCCGAGCAGCGCCTGGATCAGGTGCGTATTGATGTTTAGCGGCAAATATACAAGCCATTGATGGGACGCCAAATCAGCTATAGGTTCCAATCGCGGAAAGTCGCCGCGCATTGATCAGGAGCTTTCATGCCGACCGGAACCGTGAAATTTTTCAATACAGACAAAGGCTTTGGGTTCATCACCCCTGAGAACGGCGGAGCGGATGTTTTCGTGCATGTCTCAGCCGTGCAGTATGGCGATCTTCTGCGGGAAGGTCAGAAGGTAAGCTACGATCTGGGCCAGGACCGGAAGACCGGAAAATCGAAGGCTGAGAACGTCAGCGTGCTTTGATCCGGCTCCAGTGCCGTTTCCGTCATTGAAAATTCCGGCTCTTGATCTTCAATGTGTCGATGTGCCGGTCGGGCTCGAAAATGTCCTTCGCGCGAACGGATGCCGGAGGTTTTCCACGCGGATCGGGCATCCCCGGGGCGCCGTGAACAAATTCGTCCCCGCGCCCCGTCGGCGGCCGAAAGTTGCCGTCGCGTTCCGTCAGACTGGAGAGATCCGCAGAGAGATCGAACAGCTGCTGGGCGACCAGGTGGACGACCTCCCCTTCCCGCTGGATCCTGCTGTTGATCGCCAGCATGCTGGATCCGAGCAGAATCCGGCGTGAGCGCTCGAAGAGTTTCGGCCAGACCACGACATTCGCCACGCCGGTTTCGTCCTCGATCGTCACGAACACGACGCCCTTGGCTGACCCCGGCATCTGCCGCACCAGCACCAGGCCGGCCGCCATCAGCCATTGGCCGTCTCGTGCCGTCATCGCTTCCGAGCAGGTCACGATCCTCTTGCAGGCCAGATCCTGGCGCAGGAAACTCAATGGGTGATGACGCAGGGTCAGCCCGGTGTGGCTGTAGTCCTCCACGACATTGTGCCCTTCGGTCATCTGCCGGAGTATTACATCCGGCTCCTGCTGCTCGGCGATCGCGCGCGCTTCCCGCTCTGCGGCCGCGGCAAACAGGGGAAGCGGCTCGTCGCGCAGCGCTTCGATCGCCCAGAGCGCATCGCGCCGTTCAAGGCCGAGGGAAGAGCGGAAGGTATCCGCCTCTGCCATCTTGACGAGCGAGGCGGTCGGCACACCGCAGCGGCGCCACATGTCGTCGATGGAAACGAACGGCTCATCGGTCCGTGCGGCAACAATACGGGCAGCATCGGCGACCGGAAGACCTTTCACAAGCCGCATTCCGAGCCGGACTGCATGCTTGCCGGTACGGCCGATCGGCTCCAGCGTGCAGTCCCACCGGGACCGGTTGGTGCAGACCGGCCGGACCTCGACACCATGCTTTTTGGCATCGGCGACGATCTGCGCCGGCATGTAGAACCCCATCGGCTGCGCATTCAAAAGTGCGGCGCAGAACACGTCCGGATAATGGCACTTCACATAGTTCGAAGCATAGGCAATCAGCGCGAAAGAGGCGGCGTGGCTTTCGGGAAAACCATAGGACCCGAAACCCTCCAGTTGGCCAAACGTCCGCTCGGCGAATTCCGGCGAATAACCATTGCGGATCATGCCGGACACGAGCTTGTCCTTGAACCGGCTCACTCCGCCCGTAAACTTGAACGTCGCCATCGCCCGGCGCAGCTGATCGGCCTCTCCGGCCGAAAATCCGGCGCAGACCATCGCCACCTTCATGGCGCTCTCCTGGAACAAGGGCACACCGAGCGTCTTGCTCAAAACCGCCTCCAGCTCCGGCGTCGGATAGTCGACAGGCTCCCTGCCCTCGCGTCGGCGCAGATACGGGTGGACCATGTCGCCCTGGATCGGCCCTGGCCGGACGATCGCCACCTGGATGACGAGATCGTAAAATGTCTCGGGCTTCATGCGCGGCAACATCGCCATCTGCGCCCGGCTCTCGATCTGGAAGGTACCGAGGGTATCGGCCTTGCGGATCATCGCGTAGGTCGCAGGATCCTCCTGAGGGATGGACGCCAGGTCGAGCGGGATATTCTTCTCCTGCTTCAGCAGCGCGAAGGCCTTCGCCATGCAGGTCAGCATGCCGAGCGCCAGCACGTCGACCTTCATCATCTTCAAGGCTTCGACGTCATCCTTGTCCCATTCGATGACGTATCGGTCGGGCATGCTTGCAGGCTCGATCGGCGCCAGGTGGTCCAATCGATCGTGGGTCAGGACAAAGCCGCCAGGATGCTGGCCGAGGTGCCGAGGCGTGCCCATCAGTTGTTGCGCCAGCTGCAACGTCAGCGCCAGCCGATAATCCTCCGGGTTGAGCCCGAGGTCGCGGACCTGCTTTTCGCCGACCTCTTCCGACCAGGACCAGACGCCGGAGGACAGCGCCTTGATCAGGTCCTCCGACAAGCCGAAGGCCTTGCCGACGTCGCGGATCGCACCCTTGGTGCGATAGCGGGTGACGGTCGAGCAGAGAGCCGCCTTGTCATGGCCGTAGGTCTTGTAGATCCACTGGATGACCTCCTCGCGCCGTTCGTGTTCAAAATCCACATCGATATCCGGCGGCTCGTCGCGCTCCTGACTGACGAACCGTTCGAACAGCAGGTCGTTGGTTTCCGGATCGATGGAGGTGATGCCGAGGACGTAGCAAACGGCGGAATTGGCGGCAGAACCGCGGCCCTGGCAGAGAATGTTCTGGGAGCGGGCGTATCGGACGATCGAGAAGACGGTCAGGAAATAGGGGGCGTATTTCATCGTCTCGATCAGGCAGAGCTCATGGCGGATGGTCTGTTCGACATGGGCCGGCAGGCCTTCCGGATAGCGGGTCTTCACACCCTCCCAGGTATAATGCTCCAGTGACTGCTGCGCCGTCATGCCGGGGATCAGGGCTTCCTCGGGATACTGGTAGACCAGTTCCTCGAGCGAAAACGTACAGCGCCTTACGATCTCCATCGTGCGCGCCAATGCCTCGGGATAGCGGGGGAAGAGGCGGGCCATCTCCTCCGGCGGCTTCAGATGGCGATCGGCGAAACGTTCGCGATCGAAGCCGACGGAATCGATGGTCGTCTTCTCGCGAACACAGGTGACGATATCCTGAAGCTGCCGGCGCGGCGGCTCATGGAACAGCACGTCATTCGTAACGACTGTCCTGACCCGGTAGCGCGCCGCCATGTTGGAAAGCGTGTGAAGCCGCAGTTGGTCGTTCGGCCGCCGGCGCAGGCTCAGCGACAGATAGGCGCGATCCCCAAAAATCTCTGCCATCTTCCTGAGCTGCATGGCGCAGGTCTCGTCCGGCATGTCCGGCACGAGGATGCCGATCAGGCCCTCGGCATAATGGGCGACATCGTCGAGATGCAGGATGCAGTTCGCTTTGCCGCCCCTGCCCTTTCCCAAAGTCAGCAACCGCGTCAAACGCGAATAGGCGGCGCGGTCGGTCGGGTAGACCAGGATCGACATGCCGTCCGCCAGATCGAGCCGGCAGCCGACGACCAGCCTCAGGCCTGTCGCCCGTGACGCTTCCAGCGCCCGGACGATCCCGGCCAGGCTGTTGCGATCGACGATGCCGAGCGCTTCGATGCCCATGAGCTTGGCGGTGGCGAACAGTTCCTCGGCCGACGAGGCGCCCCGGAGAAACGAAAAATGCGTCGTGACCTGCAACTCCGCGTATCTCATGCGAAAAGCCCATGTAGGTACCACTTGTGCGACCCGGTTCCGGCATCGACGCCGTCGCCCAAACGAAAGATCCAGAAGCGCTCACCGCTCTCGCTTTCAACGATGAAATAGTCCCTGACCGCCCGAAACTCCGATCGTCTCAGCCACCATTCTCCAAAGATCCGCTCCGGCCCGTCAGCGCGCGCCACCCGGTGACGCCTGCCCCGCCAGGTGATCGAGACCGGCGGATGGTCCGGCAGCAATGCGATCACCTCGATCAGCTGCGGCCGGGCGAGCAGTCGCGGCGGCCGCTGCCATTGCGACGGCCAGGTCTCTCCCTTCTCTTCGGCTGTAGGATCAACCCGCCGGACGCTGCGTTCCGGCACATCGCTTGCCACCGGCGCGGCTCGGTAGATCCGCTGGCCGCCGCGATTGCCGAGGATATCGATCAGCGGCGTGACATCCTTGACTTCCTCCTCGATGAGCGAGGAGGCATTCTGCTTTTCCGCCAGCGGCTCGACCATGATGGCGGCGAGCGTCAGCTTCTCGATACCGAAACCGGGTTCGATGTTTTCGATGCGGTCGTTGAACAGCTTCGTCAGCCAAGCCGCGTCACGGACCGGCTTTGCCGTCCCTGCCCTCAGGGCCTGAATGGTATTGTCGACGCGATGGACGATGAGATCGACACGCCGGACGCCGAGCCCGCGCTTCTGAAGCTCCAGGCAAAGCAGCCGGACCAGACGGGTGATGTATTTTTCGATGGTTTCAGCGGCGCCGATCGGCTCGGCGAAGGAGCGATGGACTTCGACGAGTTCGGCAGGCCGGATCGGATCGATCGGCTCAGCCAGACGGCCATACATCTGATCGAGGCGGCGGGTGATTTCCGGGCCAAAGCGCAGCACCAGCGGCGCGCGCGGCGTGGCGGCCAGCTCGCCGACAGTGGCGAAGCCCAGGGTGCGCAGGCTGGCGACGATTTCCGCGGGCAGGCGCAGGGATGAAACCGGCAAGCGCTCCACAGCCTCGGCGATCTTTCCGGGAGGCACGATGATTGTCTCGCGACGGGTCGCCCGCGCCAGCGCATGCGCGGCGCCCCAAGTATCTGCAATCGCTGCGCGGGCGGCCAGTCCCTTGGCACGGAAGCGATTGACGAGACCGAACAGCATCCGTTCCTCGCCGCCCTGCAGATGATCGGCGCCCTCCGTGTCCATGACGATCCCGTCCGGCGGGTCCATGGCGACGACCGGCGAATATTGCGTCAGCGCCCAGAGCGACAGGCGTTCCAAAGTCTCACCATCGGCATGCGGATCTGCATCGAAGATCATCAGACCCTGGACCAGCGCCTGCGCCTTGGCTGCCGGCATGCCGACATGCAGACCAAGTTTCAGAGCCGCGGTGTCGGCGGCAGAAATCCACCGCTTGGAGCCGCTTTTGGCGACGATCACCAGCGGCTTGTCAGCCGGTAGCGAAGGATCGGCGCGCCTCACCCGATCCGTCGGCAGTGTCGGAAGAAAGACAGATACGACCCTGGCCATCACATGCACCTATGACAAATTCCGCGCGCTCCCCTGCTCTCACCCGCATCAGCTCCGCGCGCCAGCGTCCGCGGCCGACGCCCGGAACCGGAAGCGGCTCGGACGGCAGGACTGAGACACGCCACCGCGTCACCGCCGCCGTCGGCATCCCGAAATCCGATGCTTCCGCCTGCCGGCGCCATCGCCGGATCGCCAGTCCGATCGTGCCGGAGCTTTCGGCGGCGAGCTGCAGCCGGCGCGAAGCGACCATCGGCAGGCGCACCAGTTCGGCGACGACGGCGCCAAGGCCGCCATAGCGCAGAGCCTCCTCGAAGCTTGCCAGCACATCCTCCTCGCGGCCCGCCTCGACATAGATCACCCGGTCGGGATGCAAGCCCACCTGCGCCAGAGCCGGGGCAAAGAGATCGGCGCGGGTGAAACACCAGACCACCTTGCCCTTCGTTCGCGCCGCGATGCCGCCGACGAAGAGTGCGGCCGCTGCCCCATCCACCGCACCATTGCCGCCGCCCGCCACCTCATGGATGGCGCCATAGGCGAGCCCGCCGCCCGGAAGACAGTCATCGATGTCGGATACGCCGAACGGCAGCACGGTCTTCTGGCGGCTGGCGGCACCTTCCAGATGTGCGATGCGTTCGCGCAGTTCCGAAAGAACGGCAGTTGAGGCGGATTGGCTCATGGTCTCCTTCTTCGCGGGAGCTGTTATTGCTTGAGAGAAACGAATATGTTCTGTATCTGTTCTAATCTGGAAAATGAGTCAATGTGCATGTACGGCAGCTTTGCAGGGCTCGATCGGTGGAATCGTCGATTCAGCGAGCGGATTCAGAGCGATGACCGAAGGGGACTTTTTTTGAAATACCCTCGCCCTGCGCACGACGCTGGACTTTTGTCCGTAGAGCAGGGTTCCGAAGCGGCTTGGGAAAATTGAGCAGCTGAGATAGTTAGCTTTTCGCCACATGACAGGACCGGTCTGCCGGGCAGAAGTATTGACGACGGGAGGTCAACCCGAAACCGCCGGCGAAGGCGCACATGCGGCGATCGAGGGCGTTATCCGGCTTCGACATCCACAATCGGGGCAAATGCCGATCGTAGATCCGGCGTTGGAAATAACTCAACCGTCATTAACAGTTAGCGCGACACCCAGTATTCTGCCCCTGATCCAGGCGACCATTTCGATTTCGGTCGCATGCCCAGCCATAGCCGACATCGGGCAAGTATCGGACAATTTTTTCTGAGAACCAAGCCGGGGAAAGCGATCAGAACCGACCCAGCGCATGCTGTCCATCGAGCACCTGTTCGTTCCATCTACAATAAATGATCCATGAAGGTTCGCTGATAGGAACGCGTCGGTTTAAACTTATATAACGCGTCCAACAAAGCTGGTGACCGTATCCCGCAATGCTCCAGAATCATCATTCCTTTGCGTCTCCGGTTGAACCGGAGGAACTCCAGATGCTGCAGAGCGTCTTCGATGAGGTCTGCCTTCAGCGAGGTCTCCAAAAAGAGACTGCTCGTGCCTCCAAGCTGGCAGCCGATCTGATCGATCTGTTTCAGATGGGGCTGCGGGATCGGCAGCAATTGCTGGCAATGCTGAGCCGGCCGGGTGACGAGACCGTCGACGAAGCTCCGGTCTGAAGGTCGCGGCAGGACGCTTGAGCTGCGACGAGCGGATTGCCGCTGGAGATTAAGACTTCAGGAACGATAGCCGTTGCAGGGACATTAAGTGTTCCTGTTTTACGATATTCGAAATAACAAGAACGGTGGTCGCATAGGTATGTTCTCCCGGTCGAGGCTTTTCCTTTGGGGTTTGCTTCCTTTCGCTATTTCGGTCGTCTTCGGCGCGCTCGTCCTTCTCAGCTTGTATTGGTCGGCCGGCCGAATGGATGCAGCCGCCGCGCAACGCCAACAGGATCTCGTCACCCTGATCGTCTCCAATATGCGTACGGAGATCGCACACGATCAGGAGAGCGTGACGGTCTGGGACGATGCGGTCACACGGACTGCGGAGCGCGATGTCGATTGGCTGGACGCCAACCTGGGCAGCTGGATGCATTCCTATTTCCAGCATGATGCGGCATTTGTCCTCGCTGCGGACGGCACCGACATCTATCATTTCGTGGCGGCAGACGACCGATCGGTGACGCTGGAGGAGTTTCGGACGGCTTACCTCCCGCTGGTCGCACAACTGCAGCAGCGGTTGTTTGCGGATGACACCACCGGCGTGACGGAGCGAGTCTTGTCGATCGGTGAGAGCGACTTGGCCGTGGTCGGCGGCAGGCCCGCCATCGTCAGCGTCAAGCCGATCGTGTCCGACAGCGGAGACCTGGAGCAGCGGCCGGGAGACGAAAACCTGCATGTGGCGGTCCGCTTCCTTGACGGTAGCTTCCCGAGCAGTATCGGGAGCCAGTACCAGTTTGAAGACATGCACTTCACACCGCAGGCAGACGATAGCGAGCACGCCTATGTGCCGCTGATCTCGTCAAAGCGCGAGACGATCGGCTACTTCTGCTGGACGCCGTTCCGCCCCGGCGCCACCGTCCGGAACGAAACTCTGCCGGCCCTCGGTGCTGGCGTCCTCTGCATCTTTGGGGCGACGAGCGTCCTCGGATTGCTATTGTTTCGCCGGTCCGAGCGGCTTTCTGCAAGCCGCGCCGAGTTGCAGCACCTGGCTCATCATGACGTGCTGACGGGCTTGGCAAACCGCGCCAGTTTCAACAAAGCGCTGGAACGTGAACTCGAGGCCGCTTTACCGGCAGACGTTCACGGCGTGCTGTTCATCGACCTCGATCGGTTCAAGGCGGTCAACGACACCTTCGGCCATCCCGCCGGGGACCGCCTGATAAAGATGGTCGCAGAGAGGCTGCGGGAGGTGCTTCCGCACGCGATCGTCGGCCGCATCGGTGGCGATGAGTTCACGGCTCTTCTGCGAAAGATCACGGAGCAGGATCTCGTGAAAGCCGCTGAGGACGTGGTTCACGCAATGGAGCAGCCGTTCGACCTGGATGGCGCCCTGGCCACGATTGGAGCGAGCGTCGGCGCAGCGCTCGCGGCCGGCCGGGCAGACCCGACGGAGCTGACGCGACAGGCCGACATCGCGCTTTATCACGCAAAGGCCGCCGGCCGGAACCGGTACGCGCTCTTCGGTGATCACATGAACCAACTGCTGCGGGCGCGTCGCGAGCTTGAAAACGATCTTCGTCACGCCATCGAGACGAAGACGCAGATCGAAATCCATTATCAACCGGTCTATTCGGCAACAACCGGCGAGATGTGCTCCGTCGAGGCGCTTGTACGGTGGCGGCATCCCAAAAAGGGGCTGCTCGGTCCTGACATCTTCATCCCCGTTGCAGAAGAGGCCGGGCTGATCACGGCCCTGGGATTGATTGTCCTGGATGACGCGTGTGCGACGATCTCTGCCTGGAATGATCTCCCAGTTTCCGTGAATGCGTCAGCGGCAGAGCTGAAACTGGAATCTTACCCGCTTCGGGTTCTTTCCACTTTGGCACGGCACAATATCGAGCCGGGCAGGCTTGAAATCGAGATCACTGAAAGCCTGCTGCTCGACGGTTCTGGTCAATGCGAAAGAACGATCGCGGCGCTTCGCAAGGCTGGCGTACGTTTCGCCATCGATGATTTTGGAACTGGTTATTCGTCATTCGGCCGCGTGCAGGATGTCAGCATCGACCGCATCAAGATCGACAAGGTGTTCGTCGATGAGTTGAGCCGCAGCGGCAACAACGGGATCATTGTCGGCATGGTCAGCATGGCGCGTGCGAGGGGGCTTGAGATCACCGCCGAGGGCGTTGAGACGGAGGAGCAACGGGAGATGTTGGGCTCGCTTGGCTGTGACCACCTTCAGGGATATCTACTTTCAAAGCCGTTGACACGCGAACAATTTGCCTCGGTGCGAACCAAAACGGTTTCTGACGCTGGCAGCAAGGCGATTTCCACCTCGCCGGTACCTTTCCATGGAAGGTAGCACTGGATGCCCTTACCAACAGGCAAGTTGCAGGTCTTATTTGGCTAGCGCCTGTTGATCACCAACCAAGTCCGGGGAGGACCAAGCTCCCAATCCAGGTGGAAGGGCATGGGTCAGACGAGCCTACATGGCCTGCGCTCGCTGCGGAGGGCGAGGTGGGATGGTCGGTGAAACTCAACCTATCTGTCTACACGCGATGATCTATCCGGCTTGGGATGGTGCCGCTAACGTTATTGACGCGGCCAGGAGCGGTGGCTTTGCGGTCAACCTGAGCCAGGCTATCAACGTCACAGCAAGCTCAGTAGTGACGATCTCCGTGATCTTTGCGTTTACGATGAGTATGGACTGGGTGTTTGGCGCCTTCGGCATATGGGCGATCTTTTCAGGCTTGCTGCAGCTTGGCACTGCTGTCCGACGTTACTATTTCCGCTGTCATGCCGCTACCGTTTGCCGAGATCGCTCACTTCCACGCCGAGGGCGCCCGCCAGCGTCTCCTTGCCCTGATCAGGCATCAGGGCGATGCCCGCCGCAAGGCCTTCCTGCCACGAGGCCCCTCGATCCCATGCCTCCTGGTATGCGTCGGCCAGGAGGTCGCCCTGTCGGGTTTGGATCATGGCTTCGAAAAGCGTGGCCGCTTGCAGGAGGTCCTTGTCCCGCTTCGCCCGCCCAAGCGCGTCCGTGGGCCGCCTCGATGCGACAATGAGTTTGTGGACGGAGTACCGTTCAGGCGCGGGGACGTTTACGCTCACGCCTTCCCGATGAAGCAGCACCGTCCGCAAGGGCTCGTAGATCAGGAAATCAAGGAACCGCAGGTTTTCCGCCGACGCACCACCGAGGGCAGGCATGGGAGAAGGCTTGCCCATATACTCGTCCGATCCCCGATTGCTCGTCAAAAATTCGACCCGGTAATTGGTCTTGTTGACGAACGCCGTCACGCGCGCCTTGTCTGCCTGATGCGGGACGGCTCTGAAGGACGGATCGACCCCATGCAGTATGTCTAAGATCGGCGGCAGGCTGTCATCCACCTCCTGCGAGATCGCAAAATCCATAGCTAGGTCAGCATCGCCAGTCTGCATTGCCGTCCTGGGCAATCGGACGCCGAGGATGCCCGAGTAGCAGCCATAGGCAACCGAGCCGACGAGGAAGCCACGCAGACGGAAGAACCCTGCATGCGCGAGCGCCTGCGTGACATCGCCGGCGAACCGATCGGGAGCCGACATGCCGCCTGAGCGCAGGAGCGTAGAAACCAATCGTCGCCGCTCCTTAATGTTGCCCTTGATCTCGCGATGCCGCCTGACACGCGCTGCGATCACCGGATCAGCTGCGGGGCCAACATAGCTCCGCTTATCCTTGCCCTCGGGAGTAGGGACATCGAAATAGAAATAGTCTTTGCCCTTCACCGGTACGGTGACAAAGCGGCCCTCGAGCGGAAAGTCCGATTGCCATTGCGCATCAAGAGTTTGCTGGGCGAGTTCCGCGAACATCGTCCGGAATGCAAGGTCAATATCTCTCATAGTTCGAAGGGTCCCGGTTATAATGTTTCCTTTAACTCATTATAACTTCGTTCAGTTATAATGTTCCCAAGAGAACATTATAACTCTTCTGTCGCCCGTCAAGGCATCAGCCGAGAGGCCCACGGACCGTCGTTCGCTTGCGCCATTTCAGAACCGTCTTCGGACTGATCCCATACCTCTTCGCCGCGGAAGGAGCGGCCGCGGCTCACCTGGATCGTCATCGATACGAGCTTTCCGACGCGCTCGGCCGCGCCCAAAGCGGCCAAGGGAGAAAGATCAAATGAGCACACCTATTCGATCGTCCGCCGGATATGGCTATTGGTCGTGTGACACACACCATGGCCGCCGGCTGGTGCTTCGCCGAGGTCTTCCCAATTTCAGCGCTTGTGCCGAACGCGTTCGAACTTCGACAACTTCACCTTCAGTTAGCTGATACGTTCACACTCGTCATCCGGCCGTGCGCCTTATCCATCGCCCGCCGCAGGTCATCCACCGCTGAAGCGCTGGGAAGGACTTCGCCTTCCAGTTCCTTTGGCATCTGCCATCCCGGGTTGACGCCTTGCATGTTCGGCAATTCGTGAGCGATTCCTTTGTGGCAGTCTATGCAGGTCGCCCTCCCGCTCAGGAGATATCGCGTGTGGATATCCGCGGCGCGTTCGGTCTGCTTCGAAAGGTCCATGGCTATCGAAGAATGGCAGTTGCGGCACTCGAGGCTGTCGTTGGCCTTCAGCCGCGCCCATTCGTGCTGCGCAAGCCGCAGACGTTCGTCGAGGAATTTCTGGCGCGTGTTGATGGTGCCGAAGATCTTGCCCCAGACCTCCTTGGAAGCCTGCATCTTGCGGGCAATCTTGTCGGTCCACTCGTGCGGCACATGGCAATCGGGACAGGAGGCGCGCACGCCGGACCGGTTGGAGAAATGGATCGTCCGGGTCAGTTCCTCGTAGACGTTCGCCTGCATCTCGTGACATCCGGTGCAGAACTTCTCCGTATTGGTCAGCTCCAGCGCGGTATTGAACGCGCCCCAGAAGATCACCCCGCCGACGAAACCGCCAAGCGTCAGGAAGGCAAGGCTCAGAGTGCCCGCCGGCGTGCTGAGGATCTTCCATATCCACGCCGCAAGATTTTTTATCCGTCCCATCACCCTATTTGCCCCCCAGATGCTCGACACCCATCTGGCTCATGTCCCGGAACGTGTTGCCGACGAGCGGATTCACTTCCGCCTGCGGAACATGGCAGGCCGTGCAAAAATAGCGGCGCGGCGAAACGTCCGCGAGCATCTGTCCCTCCCGCGTCATGTAGTGGGTGACGCTGATCATCGGCGCGCCCGCACCTTCCGTGAACTCACGCTTGTGACAGGAAAGACAGCGGTTCGTGTTGACCGACAACTGATAGCCTTCGATCGAGTGCGGAATGACCGGAGGCTGATCCGGGTATGCCCGCATCTTGCGTATGTCATCCACGTTCCACTTGGGCATCGGGCGGGCTGGCACCGTCTCCATGGCCTGCGGCGGGCCCGACAATTGCGGAACCATCTGGGCTGCGGCAAGCGTCGCCATGAACGCGACCGCAAAGGCCGTGGCTACGATTCGAAAGGAACCAAAGCTCAGACGGCTGGAACGATCTTGACTGCGCATTTCTTGAAATCCGTCTGTTTGGAGATGGGATCGGTGGCGTCAAGCGTGACCTTGTTGATCAGTTGGCTGGCATCGAACCAGGGCACGAAGATCACGCCCGGCGGCATACGGTTGCGCCCGCGGGTTTCCACCCGGGACCGGATTTCACCGCGCCGGGAGACGATCCTGATTTCGGCGCCCTGATTGATGCCCCGCTTTCGGGCATCGTCGGCATTCATGAAGCAGCGGGCGCCGGGGAAAGCCCTGTACAATTCCGGCACGCGCATGGTCATGGATCCGGAATGCCAATGTTCGAGCACGCGGCCGGTCACCAGCCAGAAATCATATTCACCATCGGGGGACTCGGCGGGCGGCTCATAGGGAACGGCAAGGATCACGGCTTTGCCGTCCGGTCGCCCGTAGAAGCGTACGCCCTCGCCCGGCTTCACATAAGGATCGTAGCCCTCCCGATAGCGCCACTTGGTCTCCTGCCCGTTGACGACGGGCCACCGCAGGCCCCGTTCCTGATGGTAGCGGTCATAGGGCGCGAGATCATGACCGTGACCGCGCCCGAACGAGGCATATTCCTCGAACAGCCCTTTCTGTATGTAGAAGCCGAAATCCTTGGCCTCGTTGTTCGCATAGTCCGGGTCGATCTCGCTCAGCGGGAACTGGTCGACCTGTCCGTTCTGGAACAGCACCTCGAACAGTGTTTTGCCACGATAATGAGGGTGCTTGTCCAATATATCCGCGGGCCAAACCTCGTCGGTGGTGAAGCGCTTTGAAAACTCCGCTATCTGCCAAAGATCGGACCGCGCATCGCCGGGAGCCTGCACCAGTTGGTGCCAGACATGGGTGCGACGCTCGGCATTGCCATAGGCTCCCTCTTTCTCCACCCACATGGCGGCGGGCAAAATGAGGTCGGCCGACATCGCCGTGATCGTCGGATAGGCATCGGAGACGACGATGAAATTGTCCGGGTTGCGGTAACCCTGATAGGTCTCGTTCTTGGTATTCGGGGCTGCCTGGACATTGTTGTTGACCTGCACCCAATAGAAGCTGAGCTTGCCGTCCTTCAACATTCGGTCCTGCTGGACGGCATGATAACCCGGCTTGTCGGGAAGCAGCCCTTCAGGAAGCTTCCACAACTCTTCCGCATGATGCCGGTGCTCGGGATTGGTGACGACCATATCGGCAGGCAGCCTATGCGCGAAGGTGCCGACTTCTCGAGCCGTTCCACAGGCGGACGGCTGGCCGGTGAGCGAGAAGGGGCTGTTTCCAGGCTCGGAAATCTTGCCGGTCAGCAGATGGAGATTGTAGACCATCTGGTTGGCCCACACCCCGCGGACATGCTGGTTGAAGCCCATGGTCCAGAGCGACATGACCTTCCGGTTCGGATCGGCATAAAGTTCGGCAAGCTGCTGCAGAAAGCCGGGATCGGCCCCGGTCAGTTCGGCGGTCTTTTCGAGCGTGTAGTCGGAAACGAATTTCTTGAAGGCGTCGAAATCGATCGGCTCCGTCTTGGTCGGATCACCGGCATTGGTGGCCTTGAGTTCCAGCGGGTCCTCTGGGCGCAGGCCATAGCCGATATTGTCCACGCCTTTCATGAAGGTCGTATGGTTGCGGACGAACTCCTCGTTGACCTTGCCGCTGGTGATGATGTGGTTTGCGATGTAGTTCAGGATGGCGAGATCCGTCCCGGGCGTGAAGATGATCGGTATGTCGGCGAGATCCATGCTGCGATGGGTGAAGGTGGAAAGCACGGCAACCTTGACATGGCCGTGGCCGAGCCGCCGGTCCGCCACACGCGTCCAGAGAATCGGATGCATCTCCGCCATGTTCGAACCCCAGAGCACAAAGGCATCTGCGTTTTCGAAATCGTCATAACAGCCCATCGGCTCGTCCATGCCGAAGGTGCGCATGAACGCATAGGCCGCGGACGCCATACAGTGCCGGGCGTTGGGGTCGAGATTGTTGGAGCGGAACCCCGCCCGCATCAGCTTGGTCGCGGCATAACCTTCGAAGATGGTCCATTGGCCGGAGCCGAACATTCCGACAGCGGTCGGCCCCTTTTCCTTCAGCACCCTCTTGCACTGCTCGGCCATCACGTCGAAGGCCTCGTCCCAACTGACAGGCTCGAATTCGCCGTCCTTGGCGTATTGGCCGTTCCGCTTGCGCAGCAAGGGCTGGGTAAGCCGGTCCTCGCCATACATGATCTTGGAGAGGAAGTAACCCTTGATACAGTTCAGGCCGCGATTGACCTCCGCCTGCATGTCGCCATGGGTGGCGACAACCTGGCCTTCCTTGACGCCGACCATGACGCCACAGCCCGTTCCGCAGAAACGACAGGGCGCCTTGGACCATTTGATCTCCAGCGCCTCCACGCCGCCCGGAACAGGTTGAGCGGCTGCCGGCAGGACGATCCCCGCGGTCGCAGCGGCAATGCCTGCCGCATGCGCCTTGATGAGATCACGCCGCGTCAGTTCTCCCTTCATCTGCGATACCCTCTTGCTCTTCGGAATGTTCAAAAACCATGTTCGCGGCGACCACGCCGTCAATCGCCGAGATTGCCGACAAAGCCGCACCCAGCTGGCCGCTGCTGTAACCTTCGATGACGACAACCATCTTGCCGTCCTGAACGCCGTGGACCTCGACACCGCTCATCTCGGATATTGCCCGGCGAACACGTTCCTGGTCCTGCGGCTTCATCACGATCACCGCGCTGGACACGTAGTAGCGCTGCTTCCCTTCAGACATCGGATATCCCCCTGTTCCACGCGCATCGCGCCGACAGGGCAGACGCCTTGCATGCAATGCTACCGGCGACGGCTTCGTTGTCGTTTTCCGGAAGGAGGAGGTCACCGCGCGCCGGCCAGGCGCCGATAACCTCGGCAGGACATCGTTCGGCCAGGACGCCGAATCCCGTGTCTGCATGGAACGAACGGGGGCCAAAACCTCGAGGTCGGGCGCCCGTGTCTGACGTTATCCTGTCTGGCAGGATACGGTATCGGGTGAGGCAACGATCCTGCATGACGAGCCTCAATGACCGGGGGGACCGGGAGGGCCGCTGATGATCTGGTACATCCAGACCAGGAAGCCGTATCCGCCGACCACGCCAACGGCGACGATAGGCCAGATGCCAAAGGCCAGGATGACAAATGTTAAAAGTTCAGCGCGCCTGCGGGATTTTGGCGCCCCATCCTTCAGTTGCTCGGTGGAAAAATTGACCAATCAATCCTCCATGCTGCGCCCAGTGACGTCGATTTGACCTAGAGCAAGCTTGCGAGAAGTAAACTCGACTTTATGAAGAAACTGAAGATTATCATCGCCAGATTGCAGCCGGGCCGGGCGCCAATGCTAGCAGAACCAAAAAACTCCTCGTTCCCAAGGCTAAAGTCAGACGCTAGGTTAATCCAGCCGCTGGCTTCTCCACTGGTCGGTTCTCATGCCGGGGTTGGCGAAGGAGCTTTTAACAACGCGAATTCACCGCCGAACGCAACCATCGTCGCGGCGCCCCTATGAGCACCAGCGGAACCCTTCTCATCGCAAAAGATCGAAGCGACGATCGTACGTGCTATCGGCGACGTTTGTTATTGACGCAGAAGCGAAGTCGGTCAATTCAAGATATCGCGAAGCTCGACCGCAAGCTCTCGTGCCGTGTAGGGCTTCTTGAGCCAGCTTCCCGATTGGGCAAGTTCGCGTCCGGCGATCGCCGGCTCGGCATAACCCGACGTGAACAGCACCCTGATATTCGGACGCCTCGCACGGACTTCCGCCGCCAGTTCGTCGCCTGTCATGCCGCCCGGCATGACGATGTCGGTAAACAGCAGCGCGATATCGTCGTTCTGGGCGAGCCGGTCGAGCGCCTCCACGCCATTTGCCGCCTCGACAACCTGATAGCCGAAATCGATCAGGCGTGAGACCGCCACACGCCGCACCCTGGGATCATCCTCCACGACCAGGATTTTCTCCGTACCGCCGGGAATCGCCGCCGCCCTTGAAGCAGTCGCCACTTCCGCGGACATCTTCGCATCCTCCTTTTGCGCCGCCGGCAGGAAGAGCCTGACACTGGTGCCCTGCCCCGGCTCGCTGTAGAGCTGGATATTGCCGCCGGACTGCTTGGCGAAACCATAGACCATGGAAAGGCCAAGGCCGGTTCCGGAACCGACACCCTTGGTGGTGAAGAACGGTTCGAAGGCCTTTTCCTTCACCTCCGGCGTCATGCCCGTGCCTGTGTCCGTCACCGAGATCAGCACATAGTCGCCGGTGCGCATATGCGGATACATCTGGGCATAATCGACGTCCAGCTTGACCCTTGAGATGTCGATCGTCAGTTTGCCGCCGCGCGGCATGGCATCGCGGGCATTGAGGGCAAGGTTAAGAAGCGCGTTCTGGAGCTGCGACGCATCGACGAGCGCCTCATTGGAAGCTCCCGTGACGACAGTACGGAATTCGATCGTCTCGCCGAGCGAGCGTCTTAAAAGATCGGAGAAACCGGTTACCAACTGCCCGACATCCACCAGCTTCGGATTGAGGGGCTGGCGGCGCCCGAAGGCCAGAAGCTGGCCGGTCAGCTTGGCGCCGTCCCCGGCGGCATCCTGCGCTTCATGAAGCAGGGCCAGTAGTTTCTCGTCCGAGAGCCTGTTCTCGATCATTTCGAGATTGCCGCCAATGACGGTCAGCAGATTGTTGAAGTCGTGTGCCAGCCCGCCGGTGAGCTGGCCGATCGCCTCCATCTTCTGCGATTGCCTCAGTTCTTCCTCGATCTTGTGGCGGCTGGTGAGGTCGCGGATGAAGCCGGTGAAGATGCGCTTGCCATTGGTGATCGCCTCGCCCACCGCAAGCTCCATGGGAAACACGGATCTGTCTTTCCGCTGACCGGTAACCACGCGACCGTACCCGATGATGCGACGCTCGCCTGTCGTCAGATATCGCGTAAGATAGCCATCATGAGCCTCCCGGTCCGGCGACGGCATCAGCATCTTGACGTTGTGACCACAAACTTCATTCGCCGAATATCCGAAAAGCTGCTCCGCTGCGGCGCTGAAAGACGTGATGATACCGATTTCGTCAATGACGACCATCGCCTCGGGAACCGTATCCAGGATCGACCGCAGGTCCAGTTCCTCCTCGGTACGCTCGTTTCGGTCTTTTGCCATGTTCGTCACCGTCCCGTTCGCTTCGTTGATGATGGATCCAGGGAAAGGGGAATCGGCTCGACGACCGAAAGCGAAAAACCTCTGCTTCGTCAGCCTGGGACATTTCCGCCTGGGTTGCGAGGCAATCACCGGAACTACTGACGGCATAGCCTCGTCGGGTTGAAGGATCTCATCGTTGGGTGCAGCACGTCCTCCCGGCTTCGCCTCGCCTGTGAGTGACCCAGACCTAATGGCGGCGTGGTTCACGGAGAGCGAGCAAGTCGCCGGGCAGGTCTTCATGATCATCGCCATCGCCAGTAAGTTGAGCCAACATGCCGGGCCGCTCGATTCTGATCGTATGGCGGAGGCCAGGATTTTCGAAACCAAGAATTCCTTTGTTGGCCAGTTTCGTAACGGTCCGAGAGACGGTCTCGATCGTGAGGCCCAGATAGTCGGCAATATCAAGCCGGGTCATTGGCAGCTCAATGATCGTGCATCCGGGCACCGTGTTTCGCCTCAGATACTTGACGAGGAAGGTGCACAGACGTTCCTCCGCGCTCTTGCTCGATAACAGTACCATTTGATCTTGCGCCGCAGCCATTTCGTCGCAAACGCGAGCGAAGATGACAGGACGCAGCCCTTCGTCGGATGCAACGGCGGCATCGAATTGTCGGCGCGCCAACCTTTTGACAACAGACGGAGTTATCGCTTCGGCGCTGTAGAGATAACGACCGCGCAACGACACTCCGACAATATCTCCAGCGTCCAGAAACCCGGTAATGACACGCCGTCCGCCGGAAATGATCCGGAAAACTCGAAGTGTTCCCTCAACGACTTGAAAGACGTGCTTTGCGTCGTCGCCTTCGAAGAAAAGCGATTGGCCAGAGGCTAAATGTTCGACAGGCTGTTTGACGAAAAGACGGTCGAGGCAACTGGCTCCATTCGCATGCGGCGTCGGTTTATGAGTATGAACAGTATTATAAGGATTGGCCATGAACATGATGCAGTCTCCGTACAGTCGATGGTGCAAACTTGCGCCAGACCGGTAACAGCCGAATGCTGTTGGCGTGAAACATGGTTCGATTGTGTAACAATTGGTAACCGGCGAGCGACGCAGGCTGTGCATGGCTGCGCCGCTAGAGCTCCATCGTCCGCACTCGCACGCGCCAAGTGCCCCCTTAATACGCCGATTTGTCAACCATCCCTGCGGGCTTACTCAGACTCGCGCTCGACAGACTGCACCCCGCAGTGCCTGGGTCCGTGCGACCCGCTCATGTGTGTAATCGGCGGCGCCACGGACTTACCACCGTGAGCCTGCCCGGAATGCGGCCCCGTCGGAGAGAGCCACCGCTCGGCAATTATTCCTGCCGAACCTCGCTCCCGCCAATGGCGAAGCTTGGGCGAAGGCTCACGGAATGGTTGACTTCGATAAGAATACTAGCTCGTGCCTTGCCACAAACGGCCAGGGCGCCTACTTGCAGAGAATTGACATCTGTCAATATGAGCGGCAGCGGATGGGCTAAACCTCAATTAGCGAGATCGAAAATTATGCGCCACTACGCCATCCTTAAAACGATCGAGCATTTTCGAGCGCGACTTGCCGACGAGACCAATCCAGATCAGCGGGCCAAACTCAAGGAACTCATTCAGCGAGAAGAAGAGAAGCTCTTGGAATTGGCCAAAAAGCATGAACATTAGACTGGCGAAGCAGCGTGGGAATATTGCTGGTCCAATAAAACAAGGAGGTGCCCCACGATTCTTGGAATCGCGAAGGAAGCGCCGCACCGATCCATCGGTCCCTAAGCCAAGAATCCGCGGAGCAAGATCGTCGAAATTCGAATACATCTAAACGCTCTCGCCACGAGACCCAGCGGCAGACGAGGACAATGTGGAATCGAGAACGATGGGCCAGAACTGCCTTTCGGTCAGGGCATCAACAAACGCTCCGTTTTGCCGTCTCGAAAGTAGCCAGGAATTCCCTAGGCGATCTTCATAGAAGTATCGTATTTTTGGCCTGCTCCCGGTTTTTCGGACACAAGGTTGATCCGACAGTTCGCCCCTGTGGCACTCCGAGTTATCCGATACTTCCTTTGTTAAACGACAGCTCCTATTTCCGCTCGCCCTCGGCATCGGGGTCGAGAAGGAATATTAGCTTGCCAAAACAAGATATTGCTCACGTCATTTTCAACGGAAAATCTCGGAATTCTGCGAAGTGCGCATCGCGCCAGTCGCATCGAAACGGGTCCTGGAGAATATCAGACCCTATCTCATCAGCCTCATTATCTACCGAAAGTGACCTTCACAAATGTCGCGCAATCATCGCGCCGCCTCATCGCCGCTTGGCCAACGCAGGTCTGCACGGGGTGCATCCCGGAACATACGGAACCGGCGCCGATCCTGCGAAGCCAGCTTCTGGGGTGACGCGCTACATGCCCATTCTGCGGAAACCAGTTCCGGGATGCCGACGGACGCGAAGTCCCTTCCCTTTTCCAGCAATATCGCGTTGCGGCTCTGCGCGGCGAAAAGCTGCTCACCGATGAAGCCGAACATGGCTTAAAGACCTGGGCATCGCCAGCCGGAATTGTACGTCTGCAACTCATACGGAGCGCAGTACTTCCGTTTCCAGGCGAGGACGAACTGTGGAGTTCAGGGTGCTGGGGAAATCATTCCGGAACTCGATGACCTCCTTGCCGAAATATGCACCAGCTTTCCAACGCCGCAAAACCCGGTTTTGCCGTTGCATTTGCGCCCTGCCCTCCTGGCCGGTGTCGCGATGGTGCATTCTGGAGGAGCAGAAATGCTTGATATGCTGCGTCAGTCCACGTTTGGATTGCATCGGCATCGTTTCGACGGGGAAGCAATGCCGTTCTTCATCAACGCATCCCGCAAAACACTCCCGCAGATGCAGTTAATTTGAAAATTTGGACGCCTTCATTCTCATAATTAAATGCCCACGTTCTGCCAAACCGCCGCATTCTTGCGTGTAAGTGCAAAGCGACAGGCGTTTTTCATCACATCAGCCCGCAACTTGCCGATCTATATTTTCACGACATCGGGTTCCGATGGGCGTAGCGCGCTGTCGCCGGCCACGTGTTGTGAAAGAGCAGAAACGGCAGGAAATTTACGAAAAATCTCTGGTCACGCGTCCCTCCTGCATTACAATTGCAGCAGGTGTTCCGCGGTGCTACCGGCCGGCGAATGCGTCGCTGCCATGACGGAGGCATCACCATCAAATCTGCCGTAGCTGTCTTTGGTTGGCAAAGGCCGCGCGTCTGCGGGAAACCAACGCTATGCCCTCAACCTCCAGCAGCCGGTAAAGACAAGTGGCAACTCTACGATCTGGCCCGACAATGGGCGTGGCATTGAGACGTGTGGCATAGGAAGGTCTTGGCTAGTATCAAGGCGCGCCTACTTTATGGCGTAGTGCCGATGGGCACTATGCACGATTTTATGTTATGAAGTCAGGCTCCGGCAAACCGAGCCGAAGCCTGCGCCATGGAGCCGTCATGACCTTTCTAGGTCTCGAAGCCGAGATTCTGGCGCGAATACAGTTCGCTTTTACCGTCTCGTTTCATTTTCTCTTCCCGGCCTTTTCAATTGGTACCGCGAGTTACCTGGCCGTTCTGAACGGGCTCTGGCTCTGGAGCCGTGACGAAGCCTATTTCAAGCTTTTCGAGTATTGGAAGACAATCTTCGCCGTGACATTCGCCATGGGCGTCGTTTCCGGCATCGTCATGAGCTATCAGTTCGGCACCAACTGGTCGTCGTTTTCCGACAAGGCGGGACCCGTCATCGGTCCGCTGGTCGGCTACGAGGTCCTTACCGCTTTCTTCCTGGAGGCGGGCTTCCTCGGGATCGCCCTGTTCGGCCGCAAGCGTGTGGGCAACGCCGCCCACATGGTGGCCGTCGCCATGGTAGCGATAGGCACATTGGTCTCGGCCACGTGGATCACTTCGGCGAACAGCTGGATGCACACACCTGCCGGGTTCAGCGTCGATTCCAACGGCGTTTTCATTCCCGAAGATTGGTGGCAGATCATCTTCAACCCGTCGTTTCCATACCGGATGACCCACACGGTTCTGGCGGCCTTCCTCACCACGGCCTTTGCCGTCGGTGCTGTCGGGGCTTGGCACCTCCTGAAGGATCGGCAGAACCGTCAGGCGCGGATCATGTTTTCGATGGCGATGTGGATGGCGGCTATCGTGACCCCGATCCAGATATTCGTCGGCGACCTGCATGGCCTGAATACGCTTGAGCATCAGCCCGCGAAGATCGCTGCCATGGAAGGACACTACGAGACGCACACGGACGGCGCGCCGCTCGTCCTGTTCGGCATTCCGGACGACGAGGCGGAGACCACGCGTTACGCCGTGGAGATTCCAAAGCTGGGTTCACTGATCCTGAAACACGAGCTCGACGGCGAGATAAAGGGGCTGAAGGAATGGCCGCGTGACCAGCGTCCTCCGGCGCTGATGCCTTTCGTCACCTTCCGGATCATGGTCGCTCTGGGATTGCTGATGCTCGGGATCGGCTTGTGGTCTCTTTGGGCGCGGTGGAAGGGAAAGCTATACGACACGCCGTGGCTTCATCGCGCTTCCGTCTGGATGGGGGGATCCGGATTCGTGGCGGTGCTTGCCGGATGGTACACGACCGAGGTCGGTCGCCAGCCATGGACGGTCTACGGGCACCTCAGGACCGCCGACAGCCTTTCTCCCGTCTCCGCTCCCGCCGTCGGAACGTCGCTTCTCATATTCATCGCCGTCTACTTCATCGTCTTCGGCGTTGGAGTCTACTACCTCATAAAGCTCATGCGCAGGCCGCCGACGCCTCTGGATAGCGATCAAGAACTTGATGCCGGGCCCATCAGGACGGCAGGTGTCACGCCCTGCGTCACCCAAGAACACCCACTTGGAGGACATCATGGCCATTGACCTCTCTTTCGTCTGGGCGGGCATCATCGCTTTTGCCGTCCTTGCCTATGTCGTCCTCGACGGCTTCGATCTCGGAATTGGCATCGTCTTCCCGTTCTTCAGCAGCCGGCGCGATAGAGACGTGATGACGAACTCCATCGCGCCGGTCTGGGACGGCAACGAGACGTGGCTGGTGCTCGGCGGTGGCGGTCTCATGGCCGTGTTTCCGCTTGCCTATGCCATCATTCTTCCAGCGCTTTACATGCCGATCATCCTGATGCTGGTCAGCTTGATCTTCCGGGGAGTCGCCTTCGAGTTCCGTTGGCGCACCCACCACGAGTCCCACCTGTGGGACTTCGGCTTCTGGATCGGATCATCTGTCGCAGCCCTCATGCAGGGGATAGCTCTGGGAGCGCTCGTCCAAGGCATCGCCGTCGAGGGCCGGCAATATGCCGGCGGCTGGTGGGACTGGCTCACTCCGTTCTCGATCCTGACCGGAGTAGCCGTCCTTGTGGGCTATGCGCTGCTTGGCGTCACCTGGCTCAATCTGAAGACAAGCGGCGACATCCAGGCGCGCTCTGCCAATTTGGCGCGGCCCCTCAGCCTCGCGCTTCTGGCGCTGATCGGCGTCGTGTCGCTCTGGACGCCGTTCATCAACGAGATGTACTTCGAGCGCTGGTTCGGGTGGCCGACGGCCTTCTTCTCGTCCTTCGTGCCGTTGCTGCTGGCACTTTGCGCATTTGTGCTCTGGCATGGGCTCACCCATGACAAGCACGTGCAGCCCTTCCTGGCAGCGCTCGGTCTCTTCGTTTTGAGTTTCGCAGGCCTCGGGGTCAGCTTCTATCCGTACATGATCCCCGGCGTGCTCACGATCAAGGAGGCCGCGGCACCGGAAAGCTCGCTGAAGTTCCTGCTCGTCGGCGCGGTCATTCTCGTGCCGATGATCCTGGCTTACACGGCTTACGCCTATTGGGTCTTCCGCGGCAAAATTGACCCCGAGGAGGGATACCACTGATGAACGACACTATCCGCAAGACCGCATGGTTCGTCGCTCTGTGGCTGGCGGGTGTTAGCACGGTCGCAATCGTCGGCCTCATTATCCGCGCCCTTTTGACCTAAGGGTTTGCCTGCAGCGCGGCGACCAGGATGAGACGCGGAGCGGGATCAGGTTGACGGTGCGATGACAGCTGCAAACGTCAACGCACCGCGCCCGCGCTTGTGTGTGAGGGACTTTTTGGCAGCGGAACCGATCAAATCATTCGGCCACGCAAATCTTCCTGCGCAGTATGGGGTCAGAACAAGAGCAGTCCGAAATCGTACGCGGCCTTTATCAACCAAAGACAGCCACGGCGGATTTGATAGTGATGCCGCCGTGGTGGCTTCGGCGCATTTGGCGGCCAGTGGCAGCACGGAACACCTGGAGTAACTGCAGCGCCGGCGGCACCCGTGACCAAAGGGTTTTCATGCTTTCCTTGCCGCTTCTGCTCTTTCGCACGGCTTGACCGGTGACAATACGCTGGGACCAACGGAAGCCGATTTCATGAAAATAAAGGTCTGCAAGTTCTGGGCTGATGTGATGAAAAACACCTGCGATGGTTCGGCGAACTCGAGCGTTGAACCCTTCGACTGAATTGACGTGGACGGAATCCCGGACATATTCGCGACTGGAGTGGTTGACCGTCTCATGTGCGGCAAAGCTTTCGCCTACAGCCACGAACGCCTTAGCCTCGTCACTCATCAAGTGCGCATGCAGCTCAACTTGTGTTGTCATTGCGTTCACGGCAGCACGCAATGAAAGGCCGGTCACGACAGCGGCGCGGGCATCACCCGCTTTTGATCCGGGAGTGACGTCTGCCGGTCGCTGCACGATTCCCACGACCGGCGTCTTTTCCGTTTTTGCCTGCCCCTGGCGGCCTCGCCCCGGTGGCGGCCCATCAGGTTGCTTTCTTGGCCTTCCACCAAGATAGAAATGGTCGACTTCCACCGTGCCATCGAGCATGTGCTCGCGCGCCACCATGAGGCGGAGCGCATGACCGATCCGCCAGGCGGTCGGTTGGCTCACCCCGAGTGTCTCGGCGAGACGGATCGAGGACAAGCCTTTGTCCGATTGCAGCAACAGCCACATCGCCTTGAGCCATGTGCGCAAGGGAAGTTTCGTGGCATGCAGAGGTGTGTGCGTTGTCACCGTGAATTGGAAACGGCAATCACTGCTGGAGCATTGATAGAGACCGGGACGCGCACGGCGCTTGCCTACGTCTCGGCCAGCTATCGCGATCGAGTGTTTGTAACCACAGGCCGGACAGATCCTGCCATTCGGCCACACCATGCTCTCCAGCAAACGACGGCAATGCTCTTCGTTTCGGAATGCGGCAATCATGTCTTCAACTGTTCGAATATTGGAAAGCGTTGCCACTATCATTTCAGACATAATCGTCACCTCCGGAGCGGACCGCAGAATCGCACGGAAAGCGGTGTATCACAAGGATATTGCTGTCTTTGGTTGATAAAGGCCGCGTACGATATCGCACTGCTCTTGTTCTGGCCCCATCCGCGACATCGAAGTGAAATGGTACACGGGCCAAGACGCCGATCCGTCCCAACACACACCCGTCCCGTTGGTGATGCAGAGCCTTGACGGACCGATTGCGTCGCAAATGACCCAGGCGCTCGACCAGAAGGGGCTAAAGTGGGAGCCGGTCCTGGTCACCGATTCTTCCCTGACGATTGAAGCTGCCGTCCGCGGAGGTCACGCCGTGACAGCCTTGCCCGTCTTCGATACGGCAAGCCCACCGAGTCAGCTCAGAGCATTGGAGCCAAAAGACGGGTTCCCAACCCTGGCGCCTCTGACTTTGGCGCTGGTCACACCGCTCGGGACGATCAGTCTGGCAGGCCAGAGATTTCGTGAACTGCTATTGTCCGAGCTACGTTGATCCAACCACTCTGCGCATGTCGGCGGCTCGGTTCGAATTTGACCTGCCAAAATGCAGCAACCAAGAAAACGCACTTGTGAATTCGTTCTACATATGAAACTAAGGAGTTGCAGCCAATCCAGCCAAACTGCTCTTCCTGAGCGCCTTTCGTCGAACATCGGAACGTATATCGGTGACCATCCACTCTCTTCATCACCTAACGATGATCTACGCCCATCCGCGAGACCTCATCGAGGCGGCGGCCGCAGGCGGGTTCAGCCATTGCGGCATCCGCCTGGTCGCTCCAAGACCGGGCGATCCCTTGGTCGACGTCCTTAACGAGCCGGGCGGCATCGGAGCCATCGAAAACAAACTTCGCGAGACCGGCGTCAAGCTCCTCGACATAGAAGCGATCTGGATAAGCCCCGACACAGAGGTGCCCCGACTCAGGCCGGCGCTCGAAGCTGGCGCCCGACTTGGCGCGAGCCACGTGCTCGTCGTCGGCAACGATAACGACGCGGCCAGGCTCCGGGCGAATTTCGCGGCGATCTGCGCGATGGCCGAGCCGCTGAACCTGATCGTAGCACTCGAATTCATCACCTATTGCAGTGTTGGTTCGCTCGACAAGGCGGCGGCTGTGGTGACCGATGTCGGTGCTCCGAATGGCCGACTGCTGATTGACGCCCTGCAGTTCTTTCGCTCCGGCGCCGCGCCGGCAGACATTTCCGCATATGATCCGGCGCTCTTCGCCTACATGCAGATATGCGACGGTCCTATCGTGGCGCCGGCGTCGCTCGAGGACCGGCGAACCGAGGCCAGGGAAAACCGACTGCTGCCCGGACAAGGAGAATTTCCTCTCGCCGCGCTGGTCGACGCGCTCCCGGCCGGGATGCCGCTGAGCGTCGAAGCTCCCAGCAGGACCCTGCGCGGACTTGATTTTCGCGAGCAGGGCCAGGTCGCCGGCGCGGCGTTGCGTAAGTTTCTTGAAGTGTCCGATATCAAGAGGAGACCGGTTTGATGAATGCGCCTGTGATTTTCCCGACGCTGGGTATTGGTGCCGGAAGCTTGGCGAACGCTGGGGGTGAAACCGCCTTTATCGAGACTGTTCGCGCAGCCTGGGCAGCCGGGATCCGGTATTTCGACACGTCAGCCTTTTATCTCGGCGGTGAGAGCGAGCGAAGACTGGGCGACGCCCTCAAAGGCTTTTCGCGTAACGAGCTCCGCGTGACCACGAAGCTCGGGCGATACCAAAACCACACCGGTTCGAGCATTGATCCGCAAAACAAGAACAGCTTCTTCGATTACTCGGCCGACACGACGCGGCGATCGGTGGAACGGAGCTTGGCACGGTTGGGTGTCGAGCGTCTCGACGCCGTTTTCATTCATGATCTGGATCATCGGATCTGCGGTGCGGATTATGATGATCTCGTCAAGGCTGCGCGAACTGGCGCATATCCGGAATTGAGGCGGCTCAAGGACGAAGGAGTTGTCGGTGCGATCGGTGTTGCCGCGATGGATTGGCGCGCCTGCCTCGAACTCGCGGAGAGCGTCGAACTCGACGTGGTGATGCCGGCAGGTGAGTACTCGCTTCTGCGTGTCGCGAGCCAGCCACTGCTCTCGTTTTGTCAGGCAAATGACATCGCCTGGATCGCAGCATCGCCGTTCAACTCTGGAATTCTCGCCACCGGCGCAAGAGAGAACGCGTTCTACGACATGCGGCCGGCGACGCCGCCAGTGCTCCGGCAGGTCGAGGCGCTTGAAGAAATCTGCAGAAAGCACGATGTGCCGCTTGCCGCTGCAGCGCTTCAGTTTCCAGCGCGTCATCCGGCGGTTTCGAGCGTGGTCTTCGGCGCGAAATCGGTCGAAGAGTTCGACGAGACTCTCTCCCTTGCCTCGGCCAAACTGCCAGTGTCGCTTTGCAGTTAATCGTGAGAATCGCCTGTCAACGATTTCAGAAGGTTAGCTGTACACATAGTTTGAGAATGTACAGTTAAATTGAGATTCAAGATGGGTCTTTGGCATTTAATGTGAGAACCGGGCGCAGCAGCGTAACGGCGTAGAATTTACCCACGACGGCGCATTAAATTCAAAGAATACAGGGCGTTCGTGTTGACGCGATTGCAGTTAATGTGAGAATCCGGTCGCTCGGATTCTCACCTTTAAATGCCAAACCTGGCCGAAACAGCCGCATTCTCACGTTTATCTGCCAAGCGACATCATAATCTGGGCCTGACGGTAAAGCGGAAGGTGATCGGCATACTTGGAGACCAGCACATGGGCGACGGTCGCTTCCGTCGGCAGCCCAGCCTGGATCAGCCGTGCTGGTGCCGGAGCTTGAACGACACCGTCAGTGCAGGCACGACAGGCATATTTGGGGCGACGGGTGACGAGGACGCGGAACTGGGCGGGGACCACGTCCAGCCGTTCGGAGACATCCTCGCCAATGTAATGCAGGCAACCGCCGCAGGCGCAGATTAGGCTGTCCGGTTCGATCACCTCTTCGAGACGCGGAAGATGCTTTGGAAGGGAGCCGCGATTGATCGCGCGTGGCTTGGCAATCCTGTTTCCTGCAGGAGTGTCCGCCTCATCCTCGGCATGGATCACGGCCATGGCCGTTTCCAGGTCTTCGAGCGCCAGGTCGAATTGGTCAGGATTGGTCTTCTCGGATTTGCGTCCGAAGGCTGCCTGCTTGAACGCTGCGACCAGCTTCTCAAGCCGCTCGATGCGCTCATCTTTGCGGGCGATATGCTCGTCTTTGCTGGCTATCGCGACGTCCCTGGCCATCTCCCGGGCCTGCGCCGCGATCAGCATCGCCTTCAGGGCGGCAACATCATCGGGAAGGTCTGCGGCATCAAGCATAGCCGGAAGCTATCAAATCCGGAGCCGATTTGCCTCTGCAATTTGCGGTGCTGAGTCATCGTGCCGCAGCTATTCGATGACTTCCGGCGCTCTAGTCTGGACGGCATGAACCCGCCGCCAATCGAGGCCTGCGAACAAAGCTTCGAACTGGGCGTGAGTGAGAGTCATCAATCCATCCTTGATGCCTGGCCAAGTGAAGGTGTGCTCTTCCAGCCTTTTGTAGGCCATGACGATCCCGGAGCCATCCCAGTAGATCAGCTTCAAACGGTCCGCCTTGCGTGAGCGGAATACAAAGACCGTTCCGGTGAACGGGTCCTTGTGCAGCTCGTTCTTTACCAGCGCCGCCAACCCGTCATGTCCCTTGCGGAAATCCACGGGTTTGGTCGCCACCATGATCCGCACGCGGTTCGAGGGAAAGATCATGTTGCCACCGCCAAGGCGCGAGCGACGGCCGCGATCCGGGACGCAGACGCTCCTTCCTCCAGACGAATGGTGACGGGACCTATGACAATCTCGGGGCGCGTGGCAGCCTTTACCGTCGGCGGCTCCGGCAATGGCGTGTCGATTACCATTGCCGCAAACTCGACCGCGTCTTCCGGCTCTGGCAACACCAACTTGCCTTGCCGCGCCAGCGTGCGCCAGGAAGACAAGTGATTGGCCTTCAGCCCGTAGCGCCGCGCGACTTCATTAACCGTTACGCCCGGACGTAAGCTCTCGGACACTATCCGTGCCTTGACCTCATCAGGCCATTGGCGATGCGCCTCACGCCTGCTCCGCCGCGTTGTGAGAACCTCCAACGTATGCTCCATGGAGAAACTCCTTCTCGCTCATCCATGGAATGTCGATCACAGATCAGGCGGCGGCTGCCAATGTGGGGGCAGGACACCGGTTACCTATAGGATCGAATATCGGACAGACGACGCAGGCGTGGCACTGTCGCTTTCCGTCCACGCGCCGAGGTACCGGAAACCTCCCGCGACTCAATCTGTCGAATGCCCAGGCTGCGGCCTGACCTATATGAAAGGCTCTCCGACCGACGAGCGCGAACATCGCAGGGCCCATCGTCGTTGGTCTGTTGTGAACGACCCCAAGCCGCATCGCAAGCTGATCGATGCTCTGGTCCGCGATACTGACGCTTGCTGGGTCGGCGCCGACGCGCCAGGCTGGAAGCGGAAGGAAGTCTACGAACGCGCCCGGCTGTTCCGACGCGAGTTCGGGTACGATTTCTTGCAGTGGTCCATCGAAGACGATCCGGACGCAATCGGCTTTCTGTTTTCGGACGGGATAGGCAGGATTATCGGGGCCTGCGCATTCCGGCCGCAGCTGGGGAATGCGGACCGCCCATGGCGGCTCGATTGGATCTGGCTATGCCCGGATGCACGCAGGTCGGGCTCGCTGAGGCGGGAATGGCAGCGGTTTCGCCATCGCTTTGGGGATTTCGACGTCGAACCTCCGCTATCTGAGGCCATGAAGGCCTTCTTGATCAAGCAAGGCCGTGGCGATTTGATAAGATGATCGCCGCCAGACAGATCGTGGGGAAGGACAACAGGGTGAGAATTGAAAAAGCCGAAGTCGAAAACTACGGCGTCTATCTCAAAGACAAGTCGCGACCACCGAGCCGTGGTGGCAACAAGAAGGCTTGGCATCAGCATGTGTTGACGATTGGTGGCGAAAATTATTCATTTCTAGCCGCCTGGTCTGGCAAGTTTGTCTTCAAGGGAGAGACCGTCAGCTTCGACTGGGAATGGGACAGCACCCAGAAGTATCGGAATGTCGATGCTGTCACAGTCGTAGCCGTCGGCAAGGACGGCAAAGAGAAGCGACGCGGCGAGCGAGGAGGCAAACCATGGCGAACGGCAGATACCCGGCCTCCGAGCCGGCGCAGCGAGTGGAATGATTGAAGATCTGACAATCGATCTTGCATTTTTATGCTGATCAACGCCAAGCGAGTGGCCGTTTTGCGCCCTTTAAGAATCCCAGGAGTACCGGGAGGACGGGATCACGACAGCACGGGAATACGTGGAGTACCTCGAGGCGGATACAAGCGTCTGATTTTTCAGTATTTTTCGAATTTCCTTGCGCCAAATCGCGCAACTGATCGGATTTCGCCGCGCGAATTGAGCGATTCCCAGGCGCATGGAGGCCCGACTGGCCTATTTAGAAAGCGCTATTTGAGGAGCGCAATCCCTCATTGCCGATCTCGGACCGTTCGGACATTGTGAGTCCAAGAGATGAACAGTAAGGGTGATGGAAATGCCAAATGGCAGGCAGGCGTCGGTCAAACGGCTGAAGATGGCGGAACGGGCGCAGCAACAGCTGGAGCTGCACTTCCCTGGAACACCGGCGACCTTTTTGTGGCATCGCAAAACCAACGACGGCTTCACCACTGTCGCCAGGACACTGCCGATCGCCATGCAGATCATCGACTCACAGACGAAGGGCAGCCCTGCCGGCCACACTCTGTTTGGTCTTTGGGCACGAGCTCCGGATTTCCCGTTCGTCACGATCGAAAACCCTGCCACTTTTGCCGCTGAAGCCGGCTTCACGGGAGAGCGAGCGGTCGACACATGGCGCAAGCGCATGAAGGCGTTGCGGGACCTCTGGTTTATTGCCTGCAAGAACGGACCGTCTGGAGATTTCCATTACGTGATGCTCATAAACCCGAACGTCGCGGTCGAGTACCTTCAACGGCAAGGCAAAATTCAGCCCGGGCTTTATGCGCGCTTCATCGACCGCATCATTGAGATCGGAGCTTACGGCGAGATCGAAGGCTTTCGCGAGTACATGCAGGCTTTGGACGAATACAACAAGGCACAAGCTGAAGCGGCCAAGGCAGCGGCTGAAGCCGGCTCTGCTGTGCCTGAGAACGACGGTATCGTCCCAGCAAACGCTGAGGCAACGGGATGAGCGGTTCCAAAAACGAGAAAAGCCCGCCAATGGCGGGCCGTTCCCTTGTATCGTATGACGATGAGGGTGGTGTTACCCCGCGACCTCACGCGCCTTTCGATAAATAACATAGTCCAAACCAACCGTCGCTGTCAATGAACGTGTCGGCAACTCTATAAGGAATAAGAAGATGCCGTTCACTCCAGAAGAAATTCACAGCCTTCCTGCGGTTTTGTCAGCGCCGAGATTCGCAACCTATCTGGCGGAGAAGGCCAGCGACAAGGAAGCGGCCCTAGAGCTCTACCGCTGGAACATGGAATTGTCGGCCGCTTTTTTTGTTCCGCTCCAGATATGCGAAGTGAGCGTCCGCAATTCAATAGTTGCGGCGATCGAGAACACGTACGGAGCAAACTGGCCGTGGGAAAAAGGCTTTGAGATCAGCCTTCGAAACCCTCAATTTGGCTATAGCCCTCGCCGGGACCTGATCGGACTGAGCAAATTGCCGACATCCGGGAAAATTGTGGCAGAACTCAAGTTCGTGTTTTGGGAACGAATGTTCACCAAGAGCCATGACGCCGCCGTCTGGAACCAGCAATTCATGACGGTTTTCCCTAACGCCGATTCCGCGAAAACCGTTCAGCAGCTTCGCGGGGAAGGCTTCGACAAGCTTGGAAAAATCCGTGATCTGCGCAACCGCATCGCCCATCATGAGCCGATCTTCCGGCGTAACATTCAGGATGAGTACGACCGGGTCAGATCCATCGTTGCCTGGACCGATGTGACGGCTGCGGACTGGCTGGACAAAGTTGAAAATGTCACAGCGATGATTGCTACCAAACCATAGCTTAGCCGAAGAGTGCGTCGTTCGCCAACATAATCGGATTGTCGTGTTAGTTCGGATCGGTCGGCCGAGCGCGGGAGCGCGACTAAATGCAATTGCCGTCTGAGCGATTGAAGTAGACACCACCATCTGCGCGCCTTGAGGGCCGCACAATCATCTACCCACTAGGCGCTGATTAAAACATCCGCGCGGCTTAGTTTTCCTCTCCACCCTTCTTCGCGCTCATCAACATTGAGCCGATCCATTCCAGCGCCGGAATACCACCAGGATACCAGATGAGCGCGGATTCCATGGACGATGAACCGCGCTTGGTGTGGACAGCGAATCTTCATGAAATAGCCGTCGAGCCCTCTCCAGAGAACGGATTAACAAAAATATTCATCACCTGAATATTTTTTTGAATATTTTGACATGATGCTGCAACGACGATATATGGAGAGTGTCAAATGGTAGAAGGCGATTCGCACTTGAACAGAGACAACGCACTACTTGCTGCTCGAGAACGCTTCGAAGCTCCAATTTGGGCGCTAATTAGCGAGCTGGAAGGCACCTTGGCCGATTTCGCGAAGGTCCGGCATGTGAGCTTGGGTGACCCAAGGGCCACCGGATCGGTACTTAACGGGGCGATGATGGAGGCCGCGGCTGCGGCCAAGCTCAACGATCGCGGACTGAGCATCAACTATTGCGAAAATGGTCAGAGCAATAAGATATTCGGTGAACTCATTATTGACGGGAAAGTCTTCACTGTCTGCTTTGAGCTTCATCTTGCCGGGCCGCGGGGCGGCACCTCGAAAGCTGCGCATCAATTCGCCGCTTACGATATTGAAAGCGAGCCCACCCTTCCCGGCTTCGAGGTGGAGGCACCATCCGACCTTCTGTTTTTCATTGCCTGTCATCTCAGTGGCACCGGCGCTTCGGTCGCCCGGGCATTTTTGAAGTTTGCCGATAAGGTCGATCAACGGAAGATTGAGATCCACCGCGAATTGCCCGGTAAAGCCGCTGGCGCGTTGGAGACAGGTCCTATAGATGGGCCGCGCGGAACCAAGTTGTCGTTGAAGAAGGAAAAAGGGGACGAGTTCAACCATGGCGGCAAAACCGATAAACGGGGAGATGCTGCTTCTAGCTCGTAACAGACGCGGAAAGACCCAAAAGGAATTGGCCACTGGAACCGGGGTTGCTCAAGCAGCAATTTCTCGCATCGAAAACGGCACTCGAGACGTGCTTTCGTTGGAAGAAATCCAATCGATTGCGCGCTTTTTGGGATTCCCGGTAAGCTTTTTCTACGAGCAGGAGCTGCTATACAGAACACCAATGAGCCTTCACGGGGCAGCTTTTCGAAAAAAGGCCGCCGTTTCCGCTAAGGATCAACATGCTGTCATTGCGCTCGCCAACCATTTCGTATTCCAGTTCCGCAGGCTGCTCGACGCGATCGATTTGGAACCCGAGTATCCGCTTCTCCAATTTGAGGTCGTTGATAGCCATTCGAGTGTGAGTGAGCACGCCAGCGCAGTCACCTCGGCCAGCATGGCGGCCCTTCATGTGCGCGCTTCCTGGCAGTTGGGGGATACTCCAATCGGCAACTTGGTCCGTTATGTTGAATCAACGGGCATCCTCGTTGTCGAAGGCGACTTCGGTGAGGCCGACATCGATGGCGTTACGCTTCGGCCGGCGGGAATGAAGCCGGTCATTGTACTCAATCAGAACCGACCTGTTGATCGAAAACGCTTTAGCTTGGCCCATGAATATGGACACGTTGTGCTTCATCCCTATCCGTATGAAGCGATGGAGAAAGAGGCGAATGAGTTCGCTGCGGAACTGCTTATGCCACGCTCGGGGATCCTGGCAGATCTAAAGCGTGGGCTTTCAATTCCGAAGCTGGGGCCACTAAAGCAAAAATGGCGGGTCGCTATGTCTGCCTTGATCTACAGAGCGAAGACGCTCGGGGTAATCCCAGATGAGAGCGCGACACGGTTGTACAAGCAGATGAGTATGTATGGGTACAGGACACGAGAGCCTAAAGAATTTGATATCCAGCCGGAATCAGGGAAGCTCAGTAGACAGCTTATCGATCTTCATATGGAAGAACTCGGCTATTCCCTCGAGGAACTGGCTCACGCGCTTCGAACGGATCCAATTGAATTTGCTCAAATGCATGGCCTTGCGCCACCCGAAAATGTTACCAAGGGGGCAGACAAGCCGAAGCTGCGGCTTGTAGCGAGCCGCGACTGACGCTGGACTGCATTGGAGTTACCGGGCCTGGAACGCGAGGTCCGGTGGCTCGATTAATTCGCGGCTCATCACCGCGACTTAATGGAAGTAATTTCGTCGCCTTCCGGTCCGACCGGGCTCGCGTCAAGCGGATTAGCGAAGCTCAAACTTCTTCCACGACACTCGCCGGTCGCGGATCGACACATAGAGATAGGCGAGCGTGACGAGCGCCGCGACGGCGACCATCACCCAGAACAGCGTGCGCCCGAAGATCTCCTCGAACACCGCGGTCATCGTCCCGAACGTCAAATCCTTCATGGCTTCCTCCTGCAGGCGCGGCCGCGCAGCATGGCATTGTAGGTGGGCTTCAAGGCGATTTCCTTCATCAGCCACGAGATCCACAACTCCTCAAGTGGTGCCATGATGCCGGGGAAGGACGGCGTGAGATTGTTGTTGTAGTCGAACTCGACCAGCATCGCCTTGCCGACACGGGTGATCAGCAGGCAGGAGGTGTAACCGTCGTAGCGCGCAGACTTTCCTTGCCCTCGATCTGGGCCGCTAGTTGGTCGACCCCAAAGACATCGGGATAGCAAGCATGGCGCAGCGTGTGCTAACCGTATCCAGTCCTTTCCGTCTCGCGAGCAAGGTCGTCAATCCACAATAGCCAGTTGATACCGGCAAGCGAAACCGCCACGGATCGGATCCGGAGACCCAAGCGCTAAGACATCCCACGGAGCCTATCGAAACTGCACCAGCATCACCGGGATATCGCCCGAGAACGATGCAGATATAGGAGCTTTTCATGGCAATGCCGCTGGCATATCGAAAGACCGTGCTTGAAGATATCGGCGCATCGGCCTCATAGCCGGGATGGTAAAACGGAGCACGAGTTTCCCGAGCAGCCCTTGAATGCGATGATGATGTCCAATATCTGGCGTGACAAGTGGACGTTGTGCGCCTTCGCGCGTTTCTTACGCTTTTTCCAATTGTCCAGGCGGCGTTCTCAAATTCCACTTCATCCCATGTCGCGTCCTGAAGCTCGCTCTTGCGAACCATCGTGAGCAGAAACAGGAGAAGGCCCAGGCGGATAGTCGCCAGCGTAGCGACATGCGCGAGTTGCTTGGGCATCACCCGAACTTCGGAAGGGGGGAGACGATGACGCCGAAACGAAGTTGGCGATGGACGCCGGCCCCACCGCAATATTCCGGCGGGCAGGTTCCACCTGCCCCCTTCCCATGCGTCTTCCGTATTCGGAGTTCAGCTACTTGCGGCGCGCGACATCGTCAGGGCCAGATCCTCGATCATGTCTTCCTGGCCGCCGACCATGCCACGACGTCCGAGTTCCAGCAGCAGGTCGCGCGCGGGAACGCCGTAGCGCTTCTCTGCGCGTTCGGCAAACAGCAGGAACGAGGAATAGACGCCGGCATAGCCAAGCACCAGCGAGCCGCGGTCAACGCGGATCGGCCGGTCCATCATCGGCACGACGAGATCTTCCGCGACGTCCATGATCTTGAACAGATCGACGCCGGTCACGGCCCCCATGCGCTCGAACACGGCGACCAACAATTCGGTCGCGGCATTGCCGGCACCGGCGCCGAGACCGGCGATAGCGCCGTCGATGCGGTTTGCGCCGGCGGCAACCGCGGCGACCGAGTTCGCGATGCCCATGCCGAGATTGTGGTGGCCGTGGAAGCCGAGCTCTGTCTCAGGCTTCAACGCTGCTCGGATCGCGGAGATGCGCGCCGTCACGTCGTCGGGCAGCATGTGGCCGGCGGAATCGGTGCAATACACACAGTTGGCGCCGTAGCTTTCCATCAGAAGCGCCTGCTCGACCAGCTTGTCCGGCCCGGCGCGGTGCGACATCATCAGAAAGCCGACCGTGTCGAGACCGGTCTTGGCGGCATAGGTGATGTGCTGCTCGGCGCAATCGGCCTCGGTGCAGTGGGTCGCGACGCGCACACCGGAAATGCCGCAGTCGATGGCTTCCTTCAGCATGTCCACCGTGCCGATGCCGGGCAACAGCAGGGCGGACACCTTGGCGCTCTTCATCTTCGGCACGACGGCGCTCAGATACGCGACATCCGTATGTGCGGCGAAACCATAGTTTACCGAAGCACCGCCGAGGCCGTCGCCATGGGTGACCTCGATCCACGGCATGCCCGCCTCGTCGGCGGCCGATGCGATGGCGATCATCTGGTCGATCGAGATCTGGTGGCGCTTGGCGTGCATGCCGTCGCGCAGGCTCATTTCGTGAAGGGTGATCTTGCGACCTTCAATAGTCATGGTTTCTCTCCTCAGCCGCGGGCCGGCAGGTTGACGACGCCATTGGCCGCCTCTTTCGCGAACAGTTCGGCGGTGCGAAGCGCCGCCGCCGTCATGATGTCGAGATTGCCGGCATATCTCGGCAGGAAGTCGCCCAGCCCCTCGACCTCGAGATAGATCGACACGCGCCGGCCGTCGAAGACCGGGCCGTTGACCAGCTTGTAGCCGGGCACGTATGTCTGCACCTCGGCTACCATGGCCTTGACGCTTTCGGTGATGGCTGCCTGGTCAGGCTCGCCTTCGGTCAGCACATGCACGGTATCGCGCATGAGAAGCGGCGGCTCGGCCGGATTGACGATGATGATCGCCTTGCCGCGCTTGGCGCCGCCGACCTTCTCGATCGCCGAAGCCGTCGTGCGGGTGAACTCATCGATATTCTTGCGGGTGCCCGGACCGACCGAGCGCGACGACACCGCAGCGACAATCTCGCCGTATTCGACGGGCTGCACACGCGACACGGCTGCGACCATCGGAATGGTCGCCTGGCCGCCGCAGGTCACCATATTGACGTTCATCTCGAGCTTCTTGGCATGATCCGCCAGATTGACCGGCGGAATGCAGAACGGACCGATCGCCGCCGGCGTCAGGTCTACCATGATGACGCCGAGCTCGTTCAGCTTGCGCGAATTCTCGGCATGGGCATAGGCAGAGGTGGCGTCGAAGGCGACGCGGATGTCGTCGGCGATGACGTGTTCCAGGATGCCGTCCACGCCGGTGGCGCAGGCCTTCACGCCCATGTCGACGGCACGCTTCAGACCTTCAGAGGCCGGGTCGATGCCGACCATCCAGACCGGTTCGACCCATTCGGAACGCTTCATCTTCATCAGGAGATCGGTGCCGATATTGCCGGGGCCGATGATGACCGCCTTGAGTTTGCTGCTCATACTGGTTTCCTTTGACTTACATTCCGAAGAAGGCGGGCAGCGCCAGCGAAAGCGCCGGCACGTAGGTAATGAGAAGGAGCACTGCGATCATCACCAGCGTCGGCGTGATTGCGCCTTTGACGACCGTCTCGAGCGAGAGGCCGGACACGCGCGAGGCGACGAAGAGATTGACGCCGACCGGCGGGGTGACCATGCCGATGGCGAGGTTGACGATCATGACGATCCCGAAGTGTTCGGCGTTGATGCCGAGTGCGGTGACGAGCGGCAGCAGGATCGGCGTGAGGATGATGATCGCCGCGATCGTCTCCATGAAGGTGCCGACGACCAGGAGGATGACGTTGATCGCCAGCAGCAACAGCCAGGCCTGATCGACCGCCGAGGTGATGGCATTGGCAAGCATGACCGGTACACCCTCGATCGCAAGCGCACGTCCAAAGATGGTCGCCGTCCCCACGATCAGCATGATGGTCGCCGAGGTGAGCGCCGAACCGGCAAAGATCTTGTAGAGATCCTTGAGGCTCAGTTCGCGATAGACGAAGGTCGACCATCAGGCCGTAGATGACGCCGACGGCGGCGGCCTCGGTAGGCGTAAAGATGCCGCCATAAATGCCGCCGAGAATGATGACCGGGACCATCAGCGCCCATTTGGCGTCGTTCAGGACAGCCAGCATTTCGCGACCCGTCGGGCGATAGTCGCCGGGCCTCTGGCCGTCCTTCCTGGACTGTAGCCAGGCGTAGGCGATGAGCGCGAACCCGATCAGCAGGCCCGGAACGACGCCGCCCATGAACATTTTCGAGACCGAGACGTTCGCCGAGGTGGCATAGATGACCATCGGGATCGACGGCGGGATGATGACGCCGAGCGAGCCGGCGCACGCGACCAGACCGGACGAGAAACCCTGTCTATAACCGTCCTTGGCCATCGCCGGCAGCAGGATCGTGCCGACGGCGGCGACGGTCGCCGGGCCGGAGCCGGAAATCGCGGCGAAGAAGATGCAGGTGACGACGGCGATGATCGCCATGCCGCCGGTATAGCGGCCGAAGAACATCCGCCCGACATTGATGAGGCGTTGCGACAGACCGCCCTGGCCCATCAGGTCGCCGGCCAGGATGAAAAAGGGGACCGCCATCAGCGGGAAGCTGTCGATGGAGGTCACCAGGCCTTGCGGCACGTAGGAGCCGGAGACCTTGCCCGAAACGATCAGGGCCACCGTCGAGGCGATGCCGAGCGAAATGGCGATCGGAACGGAGAGCAGAAGAAGAACGGCGAGAAGACCGAAGAGGATCAGTGAAATCATCGGACGGCTCCTTGTCTGGCGGAGCGAAGGTCGAGCACGACAGCCTGGACAAGACGCAGCACCACCAGCAGGAAGCCGGTAAACGGAGCCAGATAGAGGATGCCCATCGGCAGGCCGAGCGATGCCGATTTCTGGCCGAAGCGGAAGGTTTTCTCGACCATGAACCAGCCCTGGTACATGACGAAGAGCGCGAATGCGCCGAAGATCATATGGGTCAGAATGCGGACATAGATCTGGCCGCCTGCGGCGAACAGGTCGGTGCCCATGGTCACGCGGATATGCGCGTCCTTGCGCACTGCATAGGCGATGCCGACATAGGTTGCCCAGATGAAGAAGTAGCGCGCCAGTTCCTCCGACCAGGACAGCGATGCCCCCATCACGTAGCGCATGAAGATCTGCACGCCGATGAGGACCGACATCAAGGCCATCAGGGCCACGACGATCGCCTCCTCGAAATGCTCATCGATAAGCTTGAACATGAACTCCTCCCGCGCAACACGGGTGCACCCGCTCGCGCCAGTTCAATGAAAAAGGCAAAGGGCCCGGCGGCTTTTGCGCCGGGCCCCAGGAAGTGATGCTTACTTGGCGGCAGCCAGCAGGCGGTCAACGAGATCCGCGCCGGCCTTCTGCTTGACCAGATCGACGATCGGCACGACTTTGTCGGAGAAGGCCTTGAGCTCTTCCGGGGTGAGCGTGGTGAAGGTCACGTCGGTCATGGCCGCTTCGGCCTTGTCGTCCGCTTCCTTGGCAAGGCCGCGCTGGTAATCAGTGGCGGCCTTGACGGCTTCGTCAAAGATTGTGCGGTCCTCATCGCTGAGGCTCGCGAGCTTGTCTGGATTGGCAAGGAGCGGCCACGGCGAATAGATGTGGTTGGTCTTCGAGATGAACTTCTGCACCTCGTTGAACTTCATGTCGTAGAAGAGATTGATCGGGCCTTCCTGCGCATCGAAGGTGCCCTGCTGGAGCGCGGTGAACAGCTCATTGAAGGCGAGCGGCGCCGGGTTTGCGCCTTCGGCACGCCAGGCTGCGATGTGCACCTCATTTTCCATGGTGCGCATTTTCAAGCCGGCGAGGTCGTCCGGAGAGCGGATTTCCTTCTTGTTGTTGGTCAGCTGGCGGAAGCCGTTTTCCCAATAGGCGAGACCAACCATGCCCTTGTCGTTCAGCGAGCCGAGGATTTCCTTGCCGACGTCGCCGTCGAGCACCTTGTAGGCCTGCCCGCGATCCTTGAACAGGAAAGGCACGTCGAAAGCGAAGAACTGCGGTGCGAAGGATGCGACCGGCGCCGAGGAGACGAAGGTCAGGTCCACATTGCCGAACTGGATGTTCTCAACCAGTTCGCGCTCGCCGCCGAGCTGCGAGTTCGGGAAGATTTCGAGGCCGATGCGGCCGCCCGACTTCTCGCGCAGCTCCTTGTCGAGGAATTCGAACGCCTTGTGGCCGGTCGACGACGGCGTCGAGGAATGGGCGGCGCGGAAGGTGATTTCCGGCTCGGCGACTGCGGTGGTGCTGAAAAGCGCGGCCGATGCGAATGCGGCAACGAAACCTGCGCGCAGCGTGTGCGCGGCTTTTGTAAGAGACATGTCTGTCCTCCCTGTGATGCAAAAACCGTTGCCGGTCTTCGTTCTGGCTCCTGGCGGGCTTTGTCGTGGACCCGAGCGCAAGGCGGGTGCCTCCGCTCCTCCCCCAGCGCGGCTGAAATAATCAGAGGCGCAAATCGTTGTCAAATAGTAAAATCAATTTGCAATATGTGCAATTTGGCGCGAGAGATGAGCGAACGGATAGACTGGGAGGGACCCATGCAACGCGAGAGATCAACGGCAGGCCTCGTCACCGCGCTGGAACGAGTGGTGGGGGCAAGCCAACTGAAGGTTGGCAATGACATCCCCGACGTGGCCTTACGCGATTGGAGCGACGAACTCGGCGGAACGCCGCTTGCGCTGGTGACGCCGCGCCATACCGATGCTGTGGCCGCGGTCATGCGGCTCTGCCATGGCTACGACACGCCTGTTGTGCCGCAGGGTGGCCGCTCGGGGCTTGCCGGCGGCGCGGTTCCTTCCGAAGGGGCCGTGCTGCTCTCGCTTGCCGGACTGGATCGCATCGAGGAAATCGATGTCGCCTCCGGCTTGATGGTCGTCGGCGCGGGCTGCATCCTGCAGCGCATTCAGGAGGCGGCCCTTGACGCGGGCTTATCCTTTCCGCTCGATCTCGGCGCGCGCGGCTCCTGCCAGATCGGCGGCAATATCGCCACCAATGCCGGCGGCAACCGCGTCATACGCTATGGCATGACGCGCGAACTGGTCCTGGGGCTGGAGGTCGTGCTCGCTGACGGCACAATCCTGCCGATGATGAACCGAATGCCGAAAAACAATGCGGCGCTGGACCTGAAGCATCTCTTTATCGGCTCGGAAGGCACGCTGGGCGTGATAACCCGCGCCGTGCTCAAGCTTCATCCGGGCGTCGGCGGCGCCAATGCCGCGTTGGTGGCGGTTGCCGATTTCGAGGCCGCGGCGGGACTGCTGCGCCATGCGCAGCGCGAACTGTCCTGCCGGGTGACCGCCTTTGAGCTGATGTGGAACGACTACTATCGTGCCGTTCTCGCAGAAACGGGACAGCGGGCGCCGGTCGCACCCGACCATGCCCTCTATGCCCTGATCGAGATGCAGGGCGCCAATGCCGATGCCGAACGACCGGGTTTCGAGGCGATGCTGGAGACGGCCTTCGAAGCCGAGCTTGTGATCGACGCCGCCGTGGCGCAGTCGCAGCGCGAGGTCGAGGCATTCTGGTCGCTGCGCGACGGCGTTGCCGAGATCCTGTCCCGTAGGGCGCCGACGATCAATTTCGACGTCTCGCTTCCGCTTGCCCGCATCGGTGAATGCGTCGACGAAATCCGTGCCGCACTGGAAGCGGCCTTCCCAGCACTGCAGCTGATCTTCTTCGGCCACGCCGGCGACAGCAATATCCACCTGGTTGCCGGCCCCATCACCGACGTGGATCCGACCGGCCATGGCATCGAGAAGACGGTATACGAAATCATCCGCACCTATGGCGGTTCGGTTTCCGCCGAGCACGGCATTGGGCTGCACAAGAAGCCCTGGCTCGCCTATAGCCGCTCGGAAAGCGAGTTGGCGATGCTGCGCCACCTGAAGAGGAGTCTTGATCCCAAGGGCATCCTCAATCCGGGCAAGGTTCTCTGAACCGACCCATCCGGAAAGCTGGGGCGTCAGGCAGAACCGTTCGTCGGGTCAGCGCGACCGTGCACCGAGATCGGCGGAGATCGCCCGGGCCACGCGCTGCACTTCCGGCACAAGATCGCGCATCCGCTCGGGCGACATGTATTCCAGCGTCGAGGAAACCGAGATCGCGGCGATGATCCGCCCGGTGGCATCACGGATCGGGGCGGCCACGCAACGGATCGAGGGCTCGTCCTCGCCCAGATCATAGGAATAGCCGCCGAGGCGATATTTCGCCATCAGCGCCAGCCAGTCAGCTTCCGTCATGTCGCCGGGCAGCAGATGATGATCGCGCTGATAGAGCCGCGACAATGTCGCCTGGGATTCATCGAGCATCAGCGCCTTGCCGACGCCGGTGGAGATGACAGGCTTGCGTCCGCCGATCCGCGAACTGATCTCGACCGGGCGGGTCCCGCGCAGCTTGTCGAGATAGGCGACTTCCCAGCCGTCGAGCTGCGCCAGATGCACCGTGTCGCGCGTCTCGCGCGACAGATCCTCGAGCCAGTGACGTGCGACGCGCACCAGATCGGTCTGGGAATAGGCGGCGAAGCCGAGTTCGATCAGCCGCGGGCCGAGGGCGAACTCGCGCGGGTTCTCGGCCTTGAGATAGCGTTGCTCCAGCAGCACTGACACGATTCGATGCACCGTGCTGTAGGTGAGCCCCGTCATCGATGCTATTTCTGCGATGGTGCGTGGTTGGTCGGCCGCCGCATCAAGAATCTCGAGCCCACGCACTAAGGTCTGGCTGCGTGGAGCGCGCGCATCCTTTTCGTCAATGCCTATGTCAACCGTCTCTACCATTTGAATCTGCCCTCCAGACTGTCTCCTGTTTAACCGCCGACGGACAATGGTGCTAGGGGAACGAATGGCCGGAGGCGGCCCGCATGAGCCACCTTTTCTGGCTTCGCATCGGTTGGTGCGTGCATTGCCACGGCCGAGCGCGAACAGGCGATTATCGCCGCCGTCAACACCCTCAAGCACAACTCGGATCAGTGCCGAAGCGCAATCACTTTCACGCAGGCTTGCACACGCCCGACCGCGTCGACCCTATGGCGAGCGGTGTTGCAAGGACAATGCGCAAGCGCGATCCGCGCGGTCTTCGGGTCACTCACGAGCCCGTGCCTCTGCTGATGCGACTAATGGGCAGGGTCTCCGAGCCTCCCCTTGTAGCCAACCATCGTGCTGGACTATCCGGCAACATATCCTGCGGTCCACACCGTAGGTGGATGTTATGTCGATTCCCCGGACCGATAGACCTCGGTAGCCTGAAGCCATCGCACGTTCTTGTTTCGGGCTTGCGTTCAATATGACATCCGTGACGCCTGCAGCGCTGGCGGCGGCGTGTTCAAAGGCTCCGGCGATGCGCTCCACATTTAGCCCGCCAATGGCAGCGAGGGGCAGTGAGCCAATGCGAGCCCTCCAGACGCTGAGGCACGCAAGGCCCTGCGGTGCCCAGGACATAACCTTGAGCCGGGTTGGATAGATCGGACCGAGCGCGACATAATCCGGACGGGCCGCTAGCCTCAAATCTATCTTTTGAGGCTCTGCTGCAGGGCCTTCTACTTACCGCCGATCGCCGCGCCACCGACGGCGCTCGCGATATTGCGCAGAATGTCCCATTCCGTTGCCAGGGCGCGCCTCGCAGCCGCCCACGGACTATCATCCAATGACCTCACCTCGCGATGCCCGTCCAACAGGGTTTCATACAGGCGCAACGTCCGGCGGGCAGCTTCAGGGCGCGAATAGGTCGCCGCGGTCGTGCGCGCCACCTGGATCAGGGGTGCTCTGTCCGCCACCGAGAGCTCTGCGACCCATCCGACCGCCTCTGCGAACCGAGCGGCTGATGCGTCCGCAGGCAAGAGCCGGCCATTGCTTCCATCCACGACAACCTCCCGAGCGCCGGGCGCCTCCAACGCCACCACCGGCACCCCGGCCGTCATCGCCTCGGCCAGCACCAGTCCTTGGGTCTCGGAATGGGACGAGAAGGCAAAGACGTCCATCGCGGCGTAAACGTCGGACAATCGTTCGCCTTCGACCGGCCCCAGCAGGTGAACCCGGTCGGCAAGCCCGGAACGCGCGAAAGCATCCCGCATGGGCTCCTGCATGTCGCCACCGCCCGCAACCAGAAAATGAGCGCCGTCATGAGCAGCAAGGAACAGGCCGATGGCGTCCGTAAGATAGCCGAGGTTCTTTTCCCGTGCCAGACGCCCGACATGCCCAACGACGAAGGCATCCGGCCCGATGCCGAGTTCGGCCCTGATGCGCTTGCCGTTACCATGGTCGAAACGGGACGCTTCTATCCCCGTCGGGATAACGGTGACGGTCGCGGCGACTCCATGCTCGTTCAGGAAAACCTTGATGCTCTCGCTCGGGGCGATGATGGCGTCGCAGAGGTCGCAATAGCCGAGGGCGAGGCTGAGTACCAGCCGTTCCAGGGCCGGCGAATCCTGCGCGACATAGTGGCCGTAGAGTTCGTATCGCGTGTGGTACGTAAAGGCGACCGGCAGGTTGCGAGATGCCGAGATGCGAAGTGCGGTATCTCCGAGCAGGAACGGATGGTGGGCGTGGATGATATCGGGCCTGAACTCGTCCAGCTTTCCGGCAAGGGTCAGGGTAATCGGGACGGGAGCGGAAAAGTCGCTGCCCGCGAAGCGCTGGATCGCCGGCATCCGGATCACGCCCACCTCGTTTTCCGGCATGTCGGGGAATTCCGGCGCGACGACGAGGACCGAGTGACCTCGCGCCCGCAGTTCCTCCGCCAAGCCCGACACGCTGCGGGCGACCCCACCAATATGCGGCGTGTAGGTATTGGTAAACATCGCTATATTCATGTCGATACTTCTATGGCGCGCCGGCGGCACAATGCAAGGCGAGAGCGTGTGCTGCGCGCCAATCGCACGTGCACAGAGTTTTGGTAATGACACCCACTGCCAATGAATGTATCGTCAAAATTTATAGCCGACCTGAACCCCGGCGCGTGCCATACCGTCATTGGGACCGTCGCAGAGATTGGCATGCGATGCGTGCGCGACTTGCACGATGCCACTCCAGTGCGGATCGATACGGTAACCGGCGGCGACATATTAACGGAACAGGAAACGGCAGCCCAGTGTACGCGCCGCCTACACCCCATTGAATACCGGTATTCTTGACCGTTGATTCGTGCCAGAACGGCTTCGGCAAGCGCTGGAGACTTGGGATGAAGGCGGGCGTTGCCAAGGCACTGTGGTTCGAACCAACGCTCAATGCCACCTTCGCTGCAATGGCCGAACATTACCATACGACCGTCCCACCGACCAGAAGCCGCAAACCGCGTGACAAGGCCAAGGTCGAAGGTGTCGTGCTGAACGTCGAGCGCTGGATAGTGGCGAGAGGTTATGCAAGCCCTTCTTCTTTAAGCGCCTGCTGGACAGACGGTCGGCCACCAATCCGCCGCGCGTATTCGCCAAGCTTCGGCCATAGAGACATATCCATCTTGAGGAAGTTGCACCAGCCGAGCACCGTGAAGAGATAGGCATCGGCCACCGTAAAACTGTCGCCTACCAGATAACCGGCATCTCCGATGCGGTTCTGCGCTTCGATCAAACGGCCGGTGGCCATTTTCTCGAAGAAGGGACGGGCTTCGGCTGGCAGATCGGCACGAAACAGCGGCGCTAGCGACTTGTGAATCTCTGTGGCGATGAAGTTCAGGGTTTCGAGAAGCTTCCAGCGCTCCTCTCCCGTCACTTTGCCGAGTTTCCCGTCGGCCTTGTCCGCAATGTATTGCAGCACCACGGCGACTTCAGAGAGCCTAGTCTCGCCATCAACGATCGTCGGCACCAGACCGAGTGGATTGATCTTGGTATAATCCTCACCCTCGACCTTGTTCCCAGACGGGTCCATCACAACCATCCGGCAGGTCACGGGTAAGCCCGCTTCCAGACAACTGATGTGAGCAGCCAACGAACAGGCCGCCGGCATGTAGTAGAGTTCCATCATCACAGTATTTCCCTTACATGGAGTTGCGGCACAGATACCCTGAAACTGGTGCCGGAGGTCGTGTTTCAGAAACGCCAGATCAGACCAGTACCGACAAGCAGAGGATCGAGCGTCGCCTTTCCTGCCGCCGCCGGCCCGCCAACGCCCAATGTGCCGCCGACATCGGCTTCTAGCCAAATTTTCTTGACGTCGAAGTATACGCCCAATCGCTCATCAATCATGCTTTCGAAACCAACTTGAAGGACGGTGCCCCAAGCGTTATCCACATCGAATCCGGCAACATCGCGCGCTTTCGAGTCCAGTATCATAGTGTAATTGATACCCGCGCCAACATAGGGCTCGAACATCGGATTCCCGGTGGGAAACCGATACTGGAGCGCAAGAATCGCAGGGGCGTAAGTCACGTCCCCGAGATATGCTCCAGCAAGGGATCCGTCGCCGCGAATCTCTGCGGTAGGTGGGATTCCGAATGTGAAGGTGGCGGAAATCTGCTCGTTGACGCGATAGCCGACATCGAAGCTCAACGAGTAGTTGTCGTCGACCGAAACATCGGCGCCCGGAAATGGTGCACCTCCGACGGACAGATCGGCTCCGGGGCTGAAGAATATCCCCACGGGTCCGCCCCGGAGATACCAGCCGTTTTGGTCTGCTTCCTGTGCCCGAGAATCACTGGTCTGCGCCAGAGCCAGACAAGCTCCAACTGTAGCGGTAAAACAAACTTGACGCATATTTTTCCTCCCTGATGTGTCAAATTGTTATTGATACTGTCGCCCGCACTTCGCGTAGTAGGGTAGCCTTCTATGTTTACAGCAGTTTACGCAGGTCAGTTGCTGTGATCAGAGAATCGTCCGTGACAGCGTAGCCCTTCGAGATGAGACGGCGAACGATCGCCATGTCGCGTGGCGCGCCGAAACAGATGGCACCTACCAGCACATCGCCGATGACCGCGAAACGCGTGAACGACCTTCCTTCGCCCTTCCGCACAAGTATAGTTCCCCCCTCTGGCTGGTTATCCCCGATCATCTGGATGTTGAGGTCGTATTGATCAGACCAGAACCAAGTGTTGATTGCATAGGGCTCCTTCTTCCCCAGCATGTTTCGTGCGGCGGCGGCGGCCTGGTCCTGCGCATTGGCCCAGGATTCCATCCGTGTCGGCTGGCCATCGCCAACACGCATCGCCGCCACATCACCGGCCGCGTAAATCAGCGGGTCGGACGTACGCAGAAATTCGTCAACGATGACACCATTGCCGGTCTCAAGGCCAGCCTCCCTCGCAATGGCATCATTAGCTATCGCGCCGATCCCGATAACGACCACGTCGACCGCCAGCATTTCCCCGTTTGATAGCGTCACGCTTTCAACCTGATCCTCTCCGCCTACCGTCACGATCGAGGTATTCAAGTGGATCACGGTGCCATTGCTACGGTGGACATCAGCCAAAGCGACGCCGACATCCGGTGGCAGACTCCGACCGCAGAGTCGGTCGGCGAGTTCTACGACCACTGCCTCCATCCCGCTTTTGCGGGCTGTTGCCGCAACTTCAAGACCAATCCAACCCGCGCCGATCGACAAAAGGCGCTTTCCTGGCACCATTTGCGCGCGCAAGCACTCCGCATCATCAATGGTGCGCAGATAGAAAACATTGCCTTTGCCCTCGAAGGGGCCATCAAGCGTGCGGGCGCGACTACCGGTCGCGATCAGCAGGCGGTCATAGGGCAGGCGTTGGCTCGAAGAGAGCCGAACAACCTGCGCGTCCCGGTCGATTGCTTCGGCGCGTTGGTTGATCTGAAGGTCGATGGCGAGATTTTGCGCTACCTCGGCTTTCAGCAGGCAGGTGCTCTGTGCGTCCGCCGCACCCTGAAGCACCGCCTTCGACAGCGGCGGTCGGTCATAAGGAAGGTGCCGTTCCTCCGAGAGGATCGTGACGGCGCCCTCGAAGCCTTCTGTTCGTAGCGTTTTCGCCGCGGTCACTGCAGCCAAGCCGCCGCCTATGATGATGATACGTTCCATCGGGGTCTTCCTCAGTCAATAATGCGGATGACGCGAAGTCCTGTGCTACGCGTCATCCGCTGATTACTTGTCCGCGCCTATGGCGCGTTCCTGCCCTGAGTTAGGAACCCTCTTTGAAGCTCTCGGGGAACGGAGCGCCCCAAGAACTGAAAATGCCCGGCTGGTCGGCCTTCCAAATGAACGGGCCTGCCTTGCGGTCCACACAACGCGGCATTTCGCCCGAAAGCTCATAGCGGTTGCCATCCGGCGTGAAGAAATAGGAATAAAGATTCGAACCCACGCCATGGCGACCCGGGCCTGCTTCAGTCATTATCCCACCGCGTGCGATTTGATCGAGCATGAGCTTCATGTATTCGAGGTTCGGGATCGTCCATGCGAGATGGTCGAGCGTCTCATGAGGCGCACCAGCAAACATCGCCACGTCATGATGATAGTCGCCGACATGCATCCAGGCCGCAAGACGCCCCTCGCCCCCTGGGAACTCGACAATGTCAGCGGCATAGAAATCGACATGTTTGGTCAGGAATTCGATCGTCTGCGTCGCATCCGGTCCGACGCGCAGCGTGACATGGTCGAGATCAAGCGGCGCCAGTCCGCTCAGGTGGTTGGCCTTGCGCGCAGCCGGATTGTAGTAGTGCTTGCGCGCTTCGGATCGCAGAAGCGCAATCTGCATTTTCTGCTTCTGGGGCGGCAGGTCAAACTCGATGATTTTCTCTACGCCCGGATCGCTGTCCGTCATCGCCCGCACCTGGACACCAGCGTCAGAAACGCGCTTGCTGTACTGCTTGAGGTCTTCCTCATCATCCGCAGCGATCGCAAAGCTGATGACGCCCGTACCACCTTCGGTTACGGCCACGTCGTAAGTTCCATCGGTACCGCACGTCAGGTAGACAGTGCCATCTTGCCGGGCGACTTCCTCGAGCCCCAATACGTCGGTGTGAAACCGCACCGACTCATCGAGGTTCTTAACCCACAAGTGCGCGTGCGACAGTTTTTGAAGAGCCATAATATTCCTCCCCTTGGATGGATGGCATTGATGTCAAAGCCCCTGTTGGAGCGTTCTTTCCATGAACATGAGGCGGTCGTTGCCCCACCACATCTGATCTCCCACGATCATCGTGGGCGTACCGAACACGCCGGCCTCATGCGCGGCTTGCGTGCTAGCCTCGTATTGGTCTGCGGCCTCCTGCGAAGAAACCCAAGCCGAAAGCGACTCGGGACTCCAGCCCAAACGATTCGCCAATTCAGCCAGCAACGCAGGGTCGGCCAGATCTGCACCTTCGCCCCAGACCCGGTCCCAACCAGCGCGGATGAAGACTTCGCCCTCGCCCTTAGCCAATGCATAGAGGAAAGCCTTGTTGAGCTTCTCGGAGGCGAGCGACTTCGGGAAGATCAAAGGCACACCATATTTCTCAGCCCAACGGTCGAGATCCTTGCTCAGATAGCGGATCTTCAACGGAAGGCTGACATTGGGTGGGGCGGTGTTCCCCGCCATGAGCTTGAGTTGGGGGAGGTTCACGACATGAGGGCGAAATTCCAGTCCGTATCGCTTGCAGAGCTCCGGCACCTTGTGAAATGCCAGGTAGGCGAAGGGGCTCATGAAGTCGAAGTAAAAGTCAAGCTGCCGACCTGTCACTTTCCGCCCTCTGCCTCAAGCTCGGCAACTAGTTTTGCCCATTGCCGACCGGATTCCCGCGCGCCTTCCAGAACCGTCTCGGGAACCAGATGATAGGGCGGACGACAAGGCCCCGCGACCATCCAGCCTGCCGCGTCCATACGGGCTTTCTCAATACCGATGTTGTAAACTGAGAACTCCTTGAACGAACCGTTGGGGAAGAGTGTCCGATATGTGAGGCCAATTCTGTCGGTCAGTGCTTTGGCACGGGTCCAATCGCCGCTCTTCACCGCCTCCGCCACAAGATCCCGAAGCTGGATCACCGGAGTAGGCCCGCAAACCGCACCACTGGTCCAGAACGCTGTGCAGTGTTCAGGGTCGAGCCGGGCGGCGGCATAATAGTCCACATCAAGCGGCATCAGTCGAATACGGCGCTTGGTCAGGTTCAGGTCGGTATAAAGCGCAGCGGTGTTTATGTACTTTGCGGACACAATCTGCGGAATTTCAGAGATCTGCGCCCAGAAGGCACGCGGGAACTCGAACTTGAATGCCTCGGGGTTGGCGTAAGCACAGATCGCCATGTCCGGGCAGGCTTCGGCCACATCACGAAAGAACTGAACAGCAGTAGGCACATCAGGCTGCACCCACATTGGAAGCCCCAGCATCACCCCGTCAAGCCCGATCTCGCGCGCGGCCTTGGTCATGCTGATGGAGTCGCGGGTATTGAGGGCGGTCGCGCCGCCGAAGATGGGAACGCGGCCGCGCCCCACCTCGACGAGCGTCTGCATGAAACCGCGCTTCTCGTCCCAGGTTGTAGTGGCGCCCTCCCCCAAGGTACCGAGAGAGAGAATCCCGTTCACGCCCGAGGCGATTAGAGCCTCCACGACGCGAGCAGTTTCGTCCAGATCGACCGTGTCCTCTGCGCTCGGGTCCGAAGCGTTGGGCTTGGACGGCGTGGGCATGATTGCCCAGCAACCCGTCACGTCATCGACCGTGAGAAGTTCATGTTTCATGAATTGATATTCCGATTTGCGTGGATTTTCTGTCGGGATCGGCAAGCGCGCGGCCAACGCACGCCATACCCATCGGACTATGCGTTGAGCGGAACCGCGTTTCCTCGGTCCTCCCGCCAAAGCCCAAGCTTCTCTTGACAAACGCGATCGGAGTAAGAGAACATTACGCCATCGCTATCCGCCTCATGCGTGACGGTGTGCCAGCTCGGAACCACGAACAGATCCTTCGGACCCCATTCATAGGTCTTGCCGTTTATGACACTGCGACCGGTTCCTTCAGTGACCACAAACACCGTCGCATCGGTCGATCGGTAAGGCTGCGTCTTGAACCCCTTCGGAAGGAGCTGCAAGCATGGCGAAATCGTCGGCATGGCCCAGCCGCCGTCCACCGGGTTGATATAGCGCATCTTGATACCGTGGAAGGGGTCGATCTCCCCCTGCTTCAAGAGGTGGTCAAGCGCTTCGCGCGAGCGTTCGTAAGGATAGTTGAAGATTGGCGACGATACTCTGGTCGGTTCGTAATCGACCGGAAGCATGTTGGCGCCATAACGCCAGGTGCTGTCTTCGGGCTGGCGGGTGATTGGCTGCTGATCCGCGTGATGCTCTTCAGCGAAGGAGGCGTCGAACACCGACACGATAGGAATGTCGAGACCGTCGAGCCAGATCATCGGCGCGTCGCTGTCGTTGCCGTGATCATGCCAAGCACCGGGCGGGGTGATCACGAAATCGCCGAACTGCATGACTGTACGCTCGCCATCGACCGAGGTATGCGCGCCGCAACCATCCAATACGAAGCGCAGGGCCGACTGGCTATGACGGTGTGCAGGGGCGACCTCACCCGGCATGACGACCTGCAGGCCGGCATAAAGCGAGGTCGTGATCCGGGATTGGCCGCGCAGCCCAGGATTTTCCAGCACGAGAACACGCCGCTCGGCTTCCTCCGCGGTGATCAACCCGCCAGCTTCCAGCAGATAGGACTTGGCTTCGTCGAAATGCCAAAGATGCGGCACGCAACCGCTCCTGGGCTCAGGCGTGATGATATTCGACAGCACAGTCCAGAGCGCAGTATAGGAACTGCTGTCGATTTTGTCGTAGAACGACCTTCGTTCCGCGGTTTCCACAGGCTTCTCGGTAAGCGACATATGATCCTCCGTTTTGCGCCCTCAGACAGAAAGCGTCACATACATATCAGAACTGGAATTCCGGGGTGGTAACGGTGAGGCCGTCAAGATTCGGGGCGAGCCGTATCTGACAAGCAAGCCGACTGCCGTCCTGCCGATTGGCCGCAAATTCCAGCATACTAGATTCACCTTCCCCAACTGGTGGAAGTAGAGGGAGCCAAATGGCATCGACATAGACTTGACAAGTGGCGCACGCACACGCTCCCCCGCAATCCGCGTCAATGCCCGGCACACCCGCCATAGTTGCGGCCTCCATCAACGACTGCCCTTCTTGCGACGAAACCTCACGCCGTTCGCCCGCCGAATCAATAAACACCACTTGGATCGCCACCGGCCTTCTCCTCCCCGCAAAATCGTTCAATACGGCCATAATCCTCACCAAGGGCGCGCAGCGCCGCACATTTCGGAACCGTAAAGATGCGCCTATTCCTCCATTCGCCCGCCCTTTTCACGATCGCCTCCACCCCAGGATAGTAATCCAACAACGGCGTCCGAGAATTAAGCATGCATACTATCTCTTATGCATATCTTCCCACGGGTAGTCAAGCCGATTGATACTCTGGGACCATACCTTGGACCGCCGGTGCATTTTCCGTCATGGCAATGGTTTCGCCGTTTCGTACGCCTGTTCCTGTTTCGCACGATCCATGATGTGGCGCTGATGATCGGCCACGAACGCGCCGGTCGCAGCCCACTACAGATGGCTGCAGCATGATGTCAGGGTTCACGAAACAGGCAGTAGGTCATGTTGATCACTAGCATCTGCTTGGTCATGTTCGGAAATGCGTGAAGCGTGCAGGACGTGAGCCTAAACAATCCGTCCAAGACCTGCCTTGACGCGGCGCAGCGGGATTGAGGATTCTATCGACGCCACGCCTCGGACTTTCGTCAAGCGACCGACGAGGAAGCGCTCGAATTCCTCCAGCCCGGTGGTGGCTACTCGCAGCAGGTAATCCCGGTTTCCGGTCATCAGCCAGCAGTCGACAACCTGGGGGAAGGTGGCAATCGCGGCCTCAAACGTGGCCAGCGCCTCGTCCACCTGTTTGTCCAGTTGTACCGAGACAAAGACCGTAAAGCCGAAACCGAGGGTGGCCTCGTTGATCAGTGCGGCGTAGCCGGTGATGACACCGATTTCTTCCAGATGGCGCAGGCGGCGGGCGGTTGGAGAAGGGCTCAGGCCGATCCGGGCGCTCAAATCGTTGATTGTAAGGCGGCCATCATTATGCAGGACGCGCAGGATCTCTGAATCGAAGTGATCTAGTTTGGCGGGCATCAGCGCAAATCTCTCCATTCGTGGCGATACGAGCCAATTATCAGGAATGATGCGCTCATAATAGCCGGGAAAACGCGCCTTCGTGAAGATAGTATGCCCGTAAGAATTAATCCTCAGGAACAGTCGCGATGACCGATCTCAAGACTATCGAACAACGCTTGTTGTGGCTGTCCCACTGGATGATCCATCATGCCAACCACATCCGCCCCAAGGTGGACGGCATCAAGATCGGCGGTCATCAGGCCTCTTCGGCTTCGATGGTCTCGATACTGACCGCCCTTTATTTCTCGGCGCTCCGCCCGCAGGACCGGGTCGCGGTGAAGCCCCATGCCTCGCCGGTGTTCCATGCGATTCAATATCTGATGGGCAATATGGACCTTGCGCGAATGGAAAACTTCCGCGGCTTTGAGGGCGTGCAATCCTATCCCTCGCGCACCAAGGATGTCGATGATGTGGATTTCTCCACGGGGTCGGTTGGTCTGGGTGTGGCGATCACCTCTTTTGCCGCGATCATCCAGGATTACATCTCGGCGAAGTCCTGGGGCCAGACCTTGCCCCTTGGGCGCATGGTGGCGCTGGTCGGCGATGCCGAGCTTGATGAAGGCAACATCTATGAGGCGTTGCAGGAGGGCTGGAAGAATGATCTTCGCAATTGCTGGTGGATCATCGACTACAACCGGCAGTCGCTGGACGGTATCGTGCGCGAGGGCCTTTTTGCCCGGGTCGAGGCGATCTTCGAAGCTTTCGGTTGGGATGTCGTGCGGGTCAAATACGGGCGGCTGCAACGCGCGGCTTTTGCAGAGCCGGGGGGCCGCGCGCTGCGTGACTGGGTCGATGATTGCCCGAACCAGCTGTATTCGGCGCTGACTTTCATGGGCGGGGCCGTCTGGCGCAAGCGGCTGATGGAGGATTTGGGCGATCAGGGCGATGTGACCCGGCTGATCGACAGCCGGTCCGACGATGAACTGGCGACCCTGATGGAGAACCTTGGCGGAAACTGCGTGGAAACCATGGCGGAGACCTTTGCCGCCATCGACCATGATCGCCCGGTCTGTTTTCTGGCCTATACGATCAAGGGCTGGGGCACGCCGATTGCGGGCCACAAAGACAACCACGGCGGTTTGATGACCAAGAGCCAGTTTGAAAGCTGGCAGAGCCATATGGGCGTGCCCACCGGCCAAGAGTGGGACAAGTTCGCCACCATTGCGGACCCTGAGGCGTTCCAGAGCTATCTGGACAGGGCGCCCTTCTTCAGCAAGGGCCGCCGCCGCCATCACGACACGAAACTGCCGGTGCCCGTCATCGAGCTTTCAACCTTCCGTGAGATTTCCACCCAAATGGCCTTCGGTAAGATCCTCGATGACCTGTCGAAGGGGGACAGCGAACTTGCCGCGCGGATTGTCACCACATCGCCGGATGTGACGGGCACGACCAATCTGGGACCTTGGGTCAACCGGCGCAAGCTGTTTGCGCGGAAGGCGCAGGCGGATACTTTCACCGAACACCGCATCCCTTCAACCGCGAGATGGGAGTTCACGCCTGATGGGCAACATATCGAACTCGGCATCGCAGAAATGAACCTGTTTCTCCTTTTAGCAGCGGCGGGCTTGTCGCACAGCCTGTTCGGCAAACGGCTGATTCCGATTGGAACGGTCTATGATCCTTTCGTTTATCGCGGCCTCGATGCGCTGAACTATGCCTGCTATCAGGACGCTCGCTTCATGATCGTGGGGACTCCGTCCGGCGTCACGCTGGCTCCGGAAGGCGGTGCGCACCAATCCATCGGAACGCCGCTGATTGGAATTGCGCAGGATGGGCTGGCGGCCTTCGAACCCGCTTTTGCCGACGAATTGGCAGTCATAATGGCTTGGGCCCTCGACTATCTGCAAAGGGATGGCGAAGCTTATGTGGACGAACGCACTTGGCTTCGAGACGAGACCGGCGGGTCTGTCTATCTGCGCCTATCGACGAACCCGCTTGAGCAGCCCGGCAAGCGTCATGACGACGCCTTTCGTCAAGGGGCCATCGACGGCGGCTATTGGCTGCGCAAGCCAGGGCCGAATTGCGAAGTGGTCATCGCCTATCAAGGCGTCATCGCACCCGAGGCAATTTCGGCCGCTGCCATTCTTGGCGAAAACCGCCGTGATGTTGCGGTTCTGGCTGTAACATCAGCTGACCGCCTGAATTCGGGTTGGACCGCAGCGCAACGGGCACGGGCGCACGGGAACGCGCAAGCCCTGTCAACTGTTGAACGGCTGTTCGCGCAACTGCCGCCACATTGCGTGATCGTAACGATCATCGACGGGCACCCGGCAACGCTGGCATGGCTGGGTTCCGTCAAAGGCCATCGCGCCATCTCGCTTGGCGTCGAGAATTTCGGCCAGACCGGTACAATCGGCGACCTCTATCGTCATTATGGCATAGACGCGCGCAGCATTGCCAACCTTGTCATGGGCCTGACGCCCGGCCCTGACGTCAGGCGCTATGTCTGAATTCATCTGAGATTCTGCGCCTCCCCCTTGACGGATGTAGGTTAACAACATCGGACTGGTCGCTTCCACCAATCCAAACTCATCACATACGGTCGCCGCTATCGCATCGCCTTATAGCGCGACGATCAGGGTTCTTTCGCAATCTATGTGCCGCCGACACTGCATATGACAGCAATGCGCTTCGCACTTTCCTCATCGCGCGCGGTGCCGAGCCTGTGATCCCCAACAATCCAACCCGAAAACAGATCCAGCCCTTCGACCCTGAGGCCTATAAGCGCAGGAATATCATCGAACGCACCTTCTGCCGCCTCAAGGATTGGAGACGCGTCGCAACTCGATATGACAAGCTCGCAACCAACTTCACAGCAACATGCTACATCGCCGCCATCTGAGCGATGAAGCCTGCGTGAAGCGCTTGGGCTGGATGCCGTGGTCGTCGGCGACCACCTCCGGGTGCGGCTGGAAGAGAAGGTTCCTGTCCACGGGGAACTCTTCTTGAAGGTCGCAGCTCGATGGACGAGTCCACCTCGGAAGAGTGCAGGCTCGTCGCCACCGGTGACCGGCTTGTTCCGTTCGATCAGCGCCGCAGGATCGGCGCGTGCCGTTCCCATGCTCATGCCGCTGCACACCACAGGATCAATCATCCAGAAATCGAGATCGAGACACACGTCGGCCCCAAAAGCTTCAAAAACCGACCTGTCGCGAGTTCTTCGACGCGGCGAATGGAAACCCTCTGGGCGAAATACGGATGCCAGCGATAATAGACCTCGACTTCATCGCCGACATGGGCAGAATTAACGGGCATTGCTACCGGCAGAAAATCCTGGCTGTTCAGCGACACCGTGGACGGAGCCAGGGCAAGTGCTGTCTACAGTCCGATGCTGACGTGCCGCGCCTGCGGCATCGAACGCCTGGCCTACTGCGCTATGTCCTCAGCGAATTGCCACAGCGCGCCACAGACGCCGACATCACTGATTTGCTGTCCTTCAACTTCGCCAAAACTACCGCTACCTGATCAAAAGCCACCGGAGGACACGCCCGTCCGGTCAAGCGGACCGCGTCAACGCGCATGGAAATGAGCGTTTACGGTAGATATTGCCCCGCTTGGTGACGCTGAGTAGCCGCGGCTTCCCGCCTGTCGTCATCTGCTTCGGCACGAGACCGAGCCAAGCTGGGACGTCGCGGGCTTCGCGAAACGCCTCACCGTCTCCAACATCTGCAACGAGCGCAGTCGTGCCAAGGACGCCGATGCCCGGGATCGAGGTCAGACGGTTCACAGCTTCGTCAGTCCGCGCATGCTCACACAGATCGTCATTCAAAGCATCGATACGCTCGTCGAGCGGCTGCCACTTAGCTCGCATGTCCCCGATGAACCTTAAAATGCGGATGATACGTGTAGTGACGCCTTTATTTGCTTGGTCTTTCTCCGCATAGCTTGTATCAATTCCTATCAGAAGGCCTCATGTCCTTCTGATAGCTCTAGATTGCAGGCAGCATCAAACGGTGTTGCGCCATAGGTGGACAGGTGAGAATAAGGAGATTGTTGGGCAACGAAAGTTTGATCGAGCGTCAACCAGCCGAAACCACGGGAAAAGAAGACGATTTTCGAGTTCTTACTGATCATCCCGCGCATCTGATTCGGCGTAGCTACCAAGTCTTTCTGTATGCTTTTGACGAGGCCATGGCTGGCCTGAAGCTATCGCCTGTGAGCTGGATCATTATCGCAACAACGCACAGCTTCCCAGGCCTTTCAGTTACGGAAGTGGCCCGGCGCGCCGCAGTTGACAAGGCCAGTTGCGGACGAACAGCGAGCTCTCTCGAGAGGCGAGGTTTGCTTCGGATCAAGAAGAGTGATACGGATCAAAGACAGAAACTGCTGGACCTCACTCCCGCCGGAGAGTTACTCTACGCCAAGGCGTTCGGTCGTGTCGAAAGGTTGAGGTCGCTGCTGTTGGATGATCTCGCTCTTGAGGAGCAACATCAGCTACTTACAACGCTTACGGTATTTCTTCGGGCTACAGGTAAGAACACGCGCCCATCAATTCCCGCAGCGCTGGAATCCGAGATGAATTGACACAGCCACAGGGATTGAAACCGGCCACCCAAAGCGGTGATGGCCGGTTTTTTATCGACTTCAGGTGACGTCGATCTCCATTGATCCAATCCGGTCAATCCAGGCATGGATCTTGTTGCCCGGCTCAACCTGCCCGACTCCCTCGGGCGTCCCGGTGAAGATGACGTCGCCCACTTCCAGTGTATAGAATCGGCTGGCCATCTCGATGAGTTCCGGCACGCTCAGCACAAGATCACGCGTATTCGCCTTCTGCCTGGTGACGCCGTCCACCTTCAGTTCGAAGTCGAGCTGGGACGGATCGACGATTTCATCGGCAGTTACAAGCCACGGACCCAGCACCGAATAGCTATCTATGGACTTGCGCATGCTGCGCTCCTCGGCGCCGCGCACCGTCATGTCAAGCCCGATCGCATATCCTGCGACGTGCTCCAGCGCGCGCTCCGCCGACACCCGGTCGGCGCGTTTGCCGATGACGACCGCGAGTTCGATTTCGTGATCGCTGCGGCGATCAGGGAAGCGCAGCGTCACCGGCTCGGAGGGGCCGATAAGACTGCTGGTGGCCTTTAGAAACAGGCCCGTCTCGTGAATCACCCGCACCTGGGCTGCATTGCCTTGGTGTAGATCCTTCTGCGCGCGCGCCTCTTCCAGGTGCTTGACGTAGTTCACAGGCGCCGCGACAAGCTTGCCGGGGTTTGCAATGGGTGAATCGAAAGCCAGCTCAAGGGCGAGCCGACGCTCTCCGGTCTTGGCAGCCTCAAAGAATGCTTCCTTGAGTTGATCGAGATGGGCGATCAACGGGTCATACCGCGGCAACGGGTAGCGCACCTGCGGCAAGAGGTCGAGGGCCGAGGTTACATCGACAACCTCACCGTCCTGAACAAGACCGATACGGTTCTTGTGGAAGCGACAGATCTTCATTTTTTCTCCTTATCAACTTGCGCCCATGATAGCGGGCCACCCATGGATTGCCCGTTATCATGAGAATACCTCAATGCCCGCGGTCATCGCGGATCAAGCCAGCCGTACCGGGAATTGCTCCAACCCCCTGAACCGCGTGCTGCGCTGAAAGCGTGTCTCGCCGTTGCGGACCATGGTCGGTAGTTCCTTCAGCACGGCGGCAATGGCTATCGGCGCCTCCATCCTCGCAAGTGGTCGACCCAGGCAGACATGGATCCCCGCACCAAACGCGACATGATTGTTCGGACGCCGCGCAAGATCAAGCTTGTCGGGGTTCTCGAAGATCCGCTCGTCCCTGTTCGCCGAGGCTTGGGCAAGAACCACCTCGGTGCCAGCCGGGATCGTGCCATTTCCACTGGCAAGCTCCACATCGTTCACCGTGCGCCGTCCCTGAAGCTGAAGCGGTGTGATGAAGCGAATCAGCTCTTCGAGTGCCGTAGGCAGAGGGACCGCGCCCTCACGCAGTTGCTGTTTGCTCTCGGGGTCGTCCATCAGGAAATGCACCGCCTGAGAGATGAGGTTTGTGGTGGTCTCATGGCCGCCATTGAGCGTCACGATGCACATATGCAGGATTTCGGCGTCGCTGACTTCAACGCCCTCACGCTGAGCCGCAGCCATCGCGCAAAGGATACTCTCGGCCGGGTCGATCGTGGCGCGCGCCTTGACCTCATCGAGAAAAGGTCGCAGATAGCCCATGAACTCCGTGACCGCTTCATGGCCCTGTTTGATTGCTTCGGCCGGCACCTGCGGGTTAAGTGGGAAAAGCACTTTGCGCCCCACGCCCTGGATATAGTCGGCATCTTCAACCGGAACGCCGATGACCCTGCAAATAAGTGCTACCGGGATCCGGAACGCGAAATCTCGCACGAAATCGAACTCGCCCATTTGCTTGACCTTCTTGATCTCACGATCAATCACGTCTTGGGTAAAGTCTGTCAGAGACTTGATGGACGTCTGAGAGAAGAAGGGGTTGACGATATCGCGCAACCGGTCGTGATCGGGGTTGTCACGGAACAGCATCGTCGATGTGTGATGCTCAAGCAGGGGCCCCTTGCCGAATTTCTTCTCAAAATACTCGCCCTTGTAAACGAGACCTGACAGGTCTCGCCATACCTGGCGCACATCGTCGTAGCGGGTTAAAAGAACGGTGCCGTCTTCTTGCTGGTGAACCGGGTCACCATCGCGCAAAAGACGAAAATATTTGCTTGGATCGTCGAAATAGTCATCCGGCGGGGACAAGAGGTTGAAAGCACGAGCTTTCTCTACAATCCTCTGATCGATTTTCGTGTCTCCGGTCATTCTTTCCTCCCAGCGCTCTTCATTATAATCAGCTTGATTCATAGGCAGTCGTAAGCATGCTGTCAATTTTCAACTTGGACTCTGCCTTGTTTTTGTCGCCGTCCTCTACGCCGATCCCGTTCCGACTGCAATTCGCGCCCGGCAGGGCTTGGACGGCGGCAGCGATCGGCGCCAAAGCTACAAGGTCCACTCCGGTTTCCACGCCGTAATCCTGGAACAGACTCACGAGATCCTCGGTGGCGACGTTGCCGCTGGCGCCGGGGGCATAGGGGCAGCCGCCGAGCCCGCCAATCGCGGAATCGAAGACGCGCACACCCTGATCATAGCTCGCGCGCACATTTGCCGTGCCGTGGCCGTAGGTATCATGTGCATGCATCGCCCAGGCGGAAACGGCGGGGAAGCGCGCCATCGCCGCCTCGAACAATTCCGCGACCTGCGCCGGTTCGCCGCGACCGGTCGTGTCGCAAAGGCAGATCTCGGCATCGGGGCAGATTTCCAGCGCGCGTCCCAGAATTGCGAGGACAGCGCTGGCCGGAGTCACGCCTTCGAATGGGCAATGGAATGCAGTGGCGAGGTTGAACCGCATCCGCAGGCCGTCGGGCGCCTGGGCGACGAGCCGGGCGTAATCGGCGAGGGCCTCATCCGGCGTGGCGCGCACGTTCGATCGGCTGTGGCTTTCCGAAACCGAGATGACATAGGACAGGAACCGCGCCCCCGCCGTGATTGCCTTCTGGCCATAGCGGGCATTGGGGACCAGCACCTGCGGCACAACACGGCCCTGGGCCAGAACATCGGCCAGAACTTCGCCTGCATCGGCGAGTTGCGGAATGGCGCGCGGACTGACGAAGGAGGTGATCTCCATCCGCTTCACGCCCGCGGCGGCAAGCTCGCGGATCACGGCGATCTTGGTCTCGGTCGGGATGAAGGGACCGATGTTCTGAAAGCCATCGCGGGGGCCGACTTCAACGATCTGGACGGCGGTCATGCTATTACTCCCTTCTGGTAGAGCAACTTGATTTCATCCTTCGAATAGCCCGCAATCTCGGCCAGAACCGCTTCGGTATCTTGCCCGACATCCGGGCCGGTGCAACGGATCGCGCCGGGGGAATCGGGGAAATGCGGCACAATGCCGGGATGAAGCAGGTTGCCATGGCGCGGATCGCTGACTTCGCGCACCATGCCCCGCGCGCGGAACTGCGGATCATCGGCAATTTCTGCCGCAGTATAGATCAGCGTCGAGGGGATGTCTGCCTTGGCCAGAAGCTCTGCAAGTCGCCCGGCATCGAACTGGCGGGACCAGGCGGAAATCGCCTCGTCAAGCTCGTCCACATGCTTGAGGCGGCCCGCATTGCTCTGCAACTCCGGCCTTGCCGCCAGATCCGCGCGCCCGATCAGCGCCGTCAGGCGCTGAAAAAGCAGATCGGAATTCGCGGCGATGATGACCCAGCGGCCATCCGCCGAGGGATAGGCACTGGTGGGTGCCGCCGACGCGATCCGCGCCCCGACGGGTTGACGCACAAGCCCGAGCGCGCCATATTCCGTGACGATCCCTTCCATCAGCGACAGGACGGCTTCTGTAAGGGCGATATCGACGGTGCAGATCTGGTCATCGTCGGCGCCACGGCTGTCCGTCCGACCGTCTCGGCGCAAAAGACCGGCGAGAACGCCGATCACTGCATAAAGTCCGGCAACGGAATCGCCGATGCTGATGCCTACGCGTGGCGGCGGCATATCGGTCGTGCCGGGCGGATGGTCGGTCAGGTGGCGCAATCCCCCGATCGCCTCGCCAATGACGCCGAATGCAGCACGGTCACGCATCGGGCCGGTCTGTCCATATCCCGAGACATGGGCCACTACGAGACCCGGCCTCAGTTCCTGCAGCCTTTTAAGATCGAAGCCGAGACGCGCCAGACCGCCGGGGCGCTGATTCTCGATCAGCGCATCAGAGCGCGCGATGACACGTCCCACGGCCTCGACCCCTTCGGGGCTTTTGAGATCGACCGCGACCGAACGCTTGTTGCGACCATGAACGCTCCACCACAGCGACGCACCGTTGGATTGCGCGCCCCAGCCCCGCACAGGATCCCCATCGGGCGGTTCGATCTTGATGATTTCGGCGCCAAGATCGCCGAGAACGCGAGTGGCGAACGGAGCGGCAATGAAGTGGCCGATTTCGACAATGCGGATGCCGCTAAGGGGTGGCGGGGCTTCTGGTCTGGTGTCCATGTGTCCTCTTCGAGATATCCGGCGTCTCACTCGCTTCAGGAGAGTCCGGCTTCTGTCGGTATTGCGTCATACCGCATCTGGTTGATGTGCTGGCGCGGCGTCGCGGAAAGCGGGCAGCGCGTCGGCCGCCTGGAATATCCTCGCGATGGTGGGCCAGCGGCTTGTATCAATGTCGAAACGTCGGTTGTTCCAGACCTGCGCATAAAGGCAGCAATCAGCGAACCCCGGCGTGTCACCGTGGCAGAAACGGCCGGTGCGACTGTCTTGCGCCAGCATGATTTCGAGCGGGTCAAAGGTGGTTGCGACCCATTCGGTGAACCAGGCTTTCTGCGCGGCCTCGTCGGCGCCGAATTGCTCGGCCAGGCGGGTCAGGACGCGCAGGTTGTTCAGGGGGTGGATCTCGCAGGCGATCATGTATGAAAGCGCGCGCACGCGCGCGCGCGCGTCTGCCCCCTCAGGCAAGAGCTGCGGCCCGGGCTGGGTTTCGTCGAGCCATTCGATAATGGCAAGCGACTGCACGAGAACCTGGCCATCGTCGCGTTCCAGAACCGGCACAAGTCCGGCAGGGTTCATTGCCAGGAATTCGGGCGTGCGGGTTTCTCCCTTGCGCAGGACATAGGGCACATAGTCATAGGCGACGCCCTTGAGGTTGAGGGCAGCGCGCAGCCGCGTCGAGGTCGATGAGCGGAAGAAATTGTGAAGGCGGAAGGTCATCCGACGGGTCCCTTCGCGCGCGGTCCGATGGTCGTGGTGATCTCTCCCAGCCGACTGATCGAGACGACGCATACATCGCCCACCTGCATCGCGCCGACACCCGCAGGCGTGCCTGTCATCACCAGATCGCCGGGCCGGATCTCCATCGACCGCGACAGGATCGAGATGATCTCTGGCACCGACCAGATCAGGTCTTGCAGATCGGCGCTTTGCTTGACGGTGCCATTCAGCGTCAACTGGATCCGGCCATGCTCGGGCTTGCCGACCGGCGCGCCAGTGTGGATCGGACCTATCACCGCCGAGCGATCAAACGACTTGCCCCAGTCCCAGGGCCGGCCTGCCGCGCGAGCAGCAAGCTGCAAGTCCCGCCGCGTCAGGTCGTTGCCGATGGCGTAGCCGAAGATGTGGTCGCGCGCCTGTTCCTCGGGAATATCCGTGCCAGCCTTGCCGATGGCGATCACCAGTTCGGCTTCATAGTGGAAGTTCTGCGTTTCGGGCGGATAGGCGACGGTCTGCCCATCTTCGACAACGGCATCGGCGGGTTTGGTGAAGAAAAACGGCGGATCGCGGTCCGGATCCTTGCCCATCTCTCGCGCATGCTCTGCATAGTTGCGTCCGACGCAGAAGACCCGACGCACAGGAAAACGCTCATCCCGACCGGCGATAGGCAGGCTGACGGCAGGAGGCAGCGGGAAGCTGTAATTCATGGAGGTTATTGTCCTTTCCTCGTGGTTGTAATTCAGCGATGTGGCATCGTAGGATGCATTTATCCCGGCACCATCGCCCTGCGCAGCCACTGAAGTGCCACCATGATTGCGACACCCAGGCCATGGAGCATGAGGGTGTACCCGCCACCCAATGCTTCCGGCATAAGAAGCAGCACTCCGCCAAAGCCCAGGACTGCGCGTTCGTAGCCTGACAACATGCCCCCGAACCAGCCAACCATGGCGGCGGATATGGCATAGACCCCAATTGCCGCGGCAGACGCGGCCAGAAAGATTTCAACCGGGGTTCCCTGCATCAGCAGGGCGGGCGTGACCACGAAGATGAAGGGAATGATGTAGGCTGTCCAGCCGAGGCGCATCGAGACGAATGCGGTCTGCATCGGCGGGGCCCCGGCCAGCGCGGCGGCGAAGAAGGCGCCGATGCCGACAGGCGGGGTCACCATTGACATCATGCCCAGGTAGAAGATGAAGAAATGGGCGGCCATCGGTGTGATCCCGGCCTCTACCAGAGGCGGGGTAAGAAGGACCGCCAGCAAAAGATAGACGGCAACCGTCGGCATCCCCATGCCAAGAACAACACTGGCAACGGCCGTGAGGAACAAGAGCAGCGGAAGGTTGCCCCGACCGATCTCGGCCAGCGCGAAGGTGCCGACAAAACCCAGCCCGGTGATGTTGAGAACGCCAATGATGAAGCCGGCGGCAGCGGCGATCATCAGGATCTCGGTCATGGAGATGCCGGCGTCGGCGAGCGATTGCCAGATCATCCGCAGCGTGATGCGCCGACCACCGTAGCCGTATGCGATGCCGCAGATCAGGGCAACGCCGGCCGCCCAGAGTGCCGCCGTTTCCGGCCGCTGGCCCAGCCAGAACATGCCGATCACGATCACGGCAAACGGCAGGATGAAGATACCCCCGCGACGCAGAGTGCCGAGCGCAGAAGGAATTTCATCCTCATGCAGGGGGGCGATATTGGCCTTGGCGGCCTCAAGATCAACCTGACAGTACACCGCAAAGTAATAGAGCGCGGCCGGGATGATCGCAGCAATGGCAATCTGCGCATATGAAACGCCGAGGAAATCGGCCATTAGGAAGGCGACTGCCCCCATGACCGGGGGGGCGATCTGCCCTCCGGTCGAGGCGACGGCCTCGACTGCGGCAGCCATCTGGGGCCGATACCCCGAGCGGATCATCAGTCGGATGGTGACCACCCCGGTCGCGACTATGTTGGAAACCACGACCCCGGAAATCGTGCCAAAAAGCGCCGAGGCGAGAATCGAAATTTTGGCCGCGCCGCCGCGGCGACGCCCCAATGCGGAAAGCGCGATGTCGTTGAAGAACTCGCCACCGCCCGCCCGCACGAGGATCTGCCCGAACAGCACGAACGCGGCAACGACCGTTACGGACACATTCATGGTAAGCCCGAGCATGCCGTTGGCATCGAAGGCGATATAGGACAACAGACGATCCGGAGAGACCTGTCGCGTCTGCATCGCACCCGGAACCAGGTGGCCGATCATCCCGTAACCGACAATGAAGAGCACCACCAGAACCAGGGTCCAGCCCACGACCCGGCGCAACCCCTCGAGCACCAGCAGAGCCAGCCCAATGGCCATTGCCACGATATCGGCGGGAGCGGACATCACACGAGAGACGATATCGGCGTAGTTCACCGCAACATATAGAGAAAGGAACAGCCCCAGAACCGCAAGAATCCAGTCATTGGAACTGCCACCAGGCACCGGATCATTCTCGCCGCCGCTGCCCAGATCTCTCTCGCCGACGCTTCTTCTGTCGATCAGGAACACAAGGCCCAGGCCAAGCCCCAGAGCGACTGCCAATATCTGTTCGACATAGACGTTCAGCCCGAGGCGGCTGGGCGCGTCAAACCCAACGGAAATGGCCAGAAGCGAAAGTGCCACCGCCTGTGTATGGACAGCGATACGACGAATCGTCGGCGTCCGGGTGCCAGTTGTTTGAGCCAAGACCCACTCCCTCCGAGTTGAGCGAACACAAAAACAAGGACCGGGCAGGTAAGTCTCCCGACCCGGCACACAGTCATAGTCTTGTCAGTCAACAGGACGGATGGCGACGCCACGCTGGGCAAAGAAGGCCACCGCAGCAGGATGATATTCCACACCCGGGTAATCGACATAGGCGGTATCCAGGTTCATCATGCGAAGCGGAGGATAGGAATCACCGATCGCATCCACATTATCGAAGATCGCGGCCAGCAGCGCCGTGACCTGTTCGTCGGAAACATGGGCACCGGCAACAAGGACATTGTCCCATGTCAGCATCATTATCGGTGCTTCGATACCCACCCGAACCGGCGAGGGTGTAACCTCCGAGAAGTAATAGGCCGGGCGGTATTTGCGTATCGCCTTGAGCGCCTTTTCATCCGAGGCGACCTGAAGATAGCGGACCCCGCCTACCGTCGCGCCAACCTCGGCGACCTTCGGCCCGCCCACCGCGAAGAAGGCCGCATCCGTCAGGCCCGAGGCCAAAGCATCGGCACCGCGAATGATGTCGGGGATCGGCATTTGAACCACTTCGTCATAGCTGATCCCGTCCGCCTCGAGAAGCGCACTCACCAGCGGACGGTTCAGCGGGAAAGCCTCCCAGCCCGCGGGCACACGCTTCCCGGCGAGATCGGACACGCGCGTCATGCCGGAATCCGCCCGGACGAACAGCCCCACCGCAAAGGGATTGATCTTCGCCAAGACACGCAGATTCGGCAGCGGCGCAGAGTAATCACCCTCCCCCGCGACCGCGACGATCATGTCATTGATGTCAGTAAGTGTGAATTCTGCGTCCTTGCTGTCCACGGCCTGAAGCATCTGTGCGTTTCCGCTATACGCCTGGACCACCAGCCGCCCGCCATCGCTCCTCTGGGCCTGGGCCGAGATGACCGAAGCCATCGTATTCCAGACCGAACCCGCAGGAGGTGTCGTGATCGACGCAACCTGAGCGGAGACACCGCCCGTCGCCGTCGCCGCAACCATCATCGCGCCTGCTATGCGCGCACAAAATGTATTCATCTCCTTGGCCTCCCTCTGACTGCACTCCCCCAACAGATTTGCCTTATGCCCGCCCCGGCATTCATTGTAAAGCATGCTTTTCTTATTGCCAGGGTCGCCTGGAACGGATAAATGTAAACAAGGACGCATGGTCTGCATTAAGTGGACAAGGCGGACATCGAAGCCACAGGGAGGAGTTTAGATGAACGTAAGAACGATTGCGGGCGCCGCTGGCGCTTATTCCGATGCCGAAATTCTTGCAATGGTCGACGAGAAGGGCGGTAAGTACGATCCTAAGATTTATGTTGACGAGGCCCTTTATCGTCTTGAGCTTGAGCGCATTTTTGCGCGCACCTGGATTTGCATGGGTCACGAATCGCAAATCCCGAAGCCGGGCGACTTCACGACCGCCTACATCGGCGAGGATCCTGTGGTCGTTGTGCGCCAGAAGGACGCCAGCATCCGGGTGTTCCTAAACCAGTGCCAGCACCGCGGAATGAGGATCTGCCGGGCCGATTCGGGCAACGCTAAGTCCTTTACATGTACCTACCATGGTTGGGCATACAATCAGGGTGGCGATCTGGTAAGCGTACCGATGGAGAAGGAAGCCTTCGGTGGTTGCCTGAACAAGGCGGAGTGGGGACCGAAGCAGGCGCGCGTCGAAACCTACAAGGGCCTGATTTTTGCCAACTGGGACGCCGACGCGCCTCCGCTCGACGAATACCTGGGTGACGTCAAATTCTATATGGACATTATGCTCGACCGCTGTGAGGAGGGGACCGAGGCGATCCCCGGCATCCAGAAGTGGGTCATTCCCTGCAACTGGAAGTTCGCGGCAGAGCAGTTCGCTTCGGACGCTTATCATGCAGGCACCACCTCACACCTGTCCGGCATCATGGCGGGCGTGCCGGAAGATGTGGATATTACCCAGGTTGCCCCTCCGACGGAGGGCTTGAATGTCCATTTGGAGAACGGACACGGGTGCGGCTTGTTCCTGCGTAACCCGATGTTTTACATGACAATTCTCGGACCGAAGGTGACGGAATACCTGACGACCGGGCCGGCTTACGAGGAGACCGTGCGCCGTTTGGGTCAGGGACGGGCAGATGTACATCTTTGCCATACCAACGTCTTCCCGAACCTGTCGTTCCTGGCAGGGATTAACACGGTCCGCATGTGGCAGCCTCGCGGTCCAAACGAGATCGAGGTCTGGACGTTCACTGTCGTTGACAAAACTGCCCCGCAGGAGATCAAGGACGAATGGCGTCGCAACACATCGCGCACATTCTCGGCGGGTGGCGTGTTCGAACAGGATGATGGCGAAAACTGGTGCGACATCCAACAAGTGCTGCGCGGTCATGTTGCTCAAAACCAGAAGTTCAACATCGAGATGGGAACACATACGGTGACGGCCGATAATCCTGAGGGCTTCCCCGGGCTGAGCTTCGCCTACACCTATAGTGAGGAGTCGGCGCGCGGCCTGTACCGCTACTGGACCGAGATCATGACAGCACCGGATTGGCCTGCCATCCGTCGGAGCCAGCAAAGGCCGCTCGCCGCGGAGTAACGTTCAACCGGCGGAAATGTCTGCATATGTATCAAACGTCTGCCGACGCTGTCGGCAGATAGTTCTGCACTGAGGGAGGAAAAAATGCTCGATGACACTTTCAAGGCTGCCTTCGAAAGCAAGCCCAAGGTCGTTTCTCTGGAACTTCAGCACGAAGTCGAACAGTTCCTGTATTGGGAATCCAAGCTTCTGACGGATCGCCGTTACAAAGAGTGGTTCAGTCTTTTGGCTGAGGACATTCACTATTGGATGCCGATCCGTTCAACGAAAATCATGCGCGAAGTGGCACAGGAATATACGGATGAGCAAGGCTTTGCTCATTTCGACGACAACTGGCACACGATGAAAGGCCGGATCCGCAAGATCCTGTCGGATGTGGGGTGGTCCGAAAACCCGGCCTCTCGCTTGCGCTATCTGATCAGCAACGTCATGCTCGTTCCCGAGAATGAGAACACGATCAATGTCATTTCGGCGTCGATGGTGTACAGGACGCGGCAGGAGCGCCAGCTCGACGTTTTCGCTTGTGAGCGACGGGATGTCCTGCGTCGGGTTGAAACCGAAGCGGGCTTCGAGATTGTGCGCCGCACGATCCTGATCGACCAGAGCACAATCCTGTCGAACAATCTCAGCTTTTTCTTTTAATGGGGTAAAAATGGCGTGGATGAAGGTGTTCCCTTCGGCAGATGTGTCGGAGGGAGAGATGAAGGTATTCGAAGGTGGCCCTGAGCCGATACTGGTGTGCCGAGTGGACGGCGAAATACACGCCGTCCAAGACACCTGTACGCATGACACATGGTCACTCGCGGACGGTTTTATCGAGGACGGAGTTATCGAGTGCAGTCTGCACTTCGCGAAATTTTGCGTCAGAACCGGCAAGGTGAAGGCCCTGCCTGCTTGTGAGGCACTCAAGGTGTTTCCTGCAAAGGTCGACGGCGACTTCATATACATTAACTGCTGAGAAGCAGCGTTAAAATACGGGAGGAATTACAATGCAACTCAAGGATCAAGTCGCGCTCGTGACGGGCGGAGGGTCCGGTCTTGGACAAGCCATCGTCGAACGCTTCGTCGAGGAAGGCGCGCGTGTCGCAATCTTCGACCGCTCGCAGGAGCGCATCGATGAGGTCGTGAAGGCACTCGGCGACAAGGTTGTTGGCATCGCGGGTGATGTGCGCGAGGTGGCTGACAACAATCGGGCGGTTGCCGAATGTCTCAAGGCCTTCGGCAAGCTCGACACGTTCATCGGCAACGCCGGCATCTGGGACTATTCGAAAACCATGGTTTCGACAGAAGATGGCGACTTGTCATCTGCTTTCGACGAGATGTTCGGCATCAACGTCAAGGGCTATGTCCTAGGGGCCAAGGCGGCATTGCCCGCGCTTTACAAGACCAAGGGCCACATGATTTTCACTGCTTCGAACGCGTCCTTCTATCCTGGCGGTGGCGGTGTTCTTTACACCGCGACGAAGCATGCAGTGGTCGGCATGATCAAGCAGATGGCGCATGAGTTCGCACCGTATGTGCGGGTGAACGGTATCGCGCCGGGAGGTGTTGGCGGAAGCAACCTCGCCGGAACCAGTGCGCTTTCACAACAGGGAATCAAGTTTTCCGATATTCCGCTCGACGACCTGATGAAGCAGATGCTGCCACTTGAGCGCGCATTTAATGCGCGGGAATATGCCGGTGCCTACGTCTTCTTTGCCAATCGTCGCGACAATACGCCAGGCACCGGCGGCGTCCTAAATTTCGATGGCGGTATCGGTATGCGGGGCTTCGCCTCTCCGAACATGGGTGCGGATCTCGTTGAAAAGTTCGGCGCAATCTAACCAAGGAAGCGCGCCGGATAGTGCGCGCGGTTGAGACTGGACCGTTCTCCAGACAGATCTTCGCGCAACCGTCTGGTCGGCGCGAGCCCCAAGAGTAGCGACACAAACTCCATAAGGACATGGCATGACTATTCAGCTCTATATCGACAACGAGCCCCGGAATGCTACAGGCAACGTCACATTTGAACGCCGCTCACCGGTAAGTGGCGAGGTCGTGACGCAGGGCGCGGCCGCGAATCCGCAGGATGCCGTGGCGGCGATCGAATCCGCCGAGCGCGCATTTGCATCCTGGTCGCAGACTGGCCCCGGCCAGCGCCGCGTACTGCTTATGAAGGCCGCCGAAGAGATCGAAAGGCGCACAGAAGAGTTCGTTCTTGCGATGAAGGCCGAGGTCGGGGCAGGCGATCTTTGGGCGCGTTTCAATGTCATGCTCGCGGCGAATGTATTCCGCGAGGCCGCTGCGATGACTACGCAGATCCAGGGCAACACTATCCCCTCTGACAAGCCGGGCACTTTGTCGATGACCGTGCGCCAGCCGGTCGGTGTTATCCTGTCGATCGTACCCTGGAACGGGCCGATTGTTCTGGCGGCACGGGCTATCGCCTATCCGCTGATGTGCGGTAACACGGTTGTCTTCCGCGCATCGGAAACCTCGCCCAAGACCCATGTGCTGGTTGCCGAGGCCGTCCATGCAGCCGGTTTCCCCCCCGGAACGCTCAACTTCGTGATCAACGACCCGAAGGACGCGCCCGAAGTCGTGGAGGCAATGATCGCGCATCCGGCTGTGCGGCGTGTTAACTTCACCGGTTCGACGCATGTGGGCCGGATCATTGCCACAGCTTGTGGCCGCCATCTCAAGCGCAGCCTGATGGAACTCGGCGACAAGTCGCCCATGGTGGTGCTTGCGGATGCGGATATCGACGGCGCCGTGAATGCGACCATCTTCGGCGCATTTCTCTATCAGGGCCAGATCTGTATGACGACCGAGCGCGCCATTGTCGATGAGTCTGTCGCCGATGCGTTTGTCGAGAAACTCGCTGCGCGGGCAGCACAACTGGAGGCGGGCGATCCACGCTCCCAGGCGGCTTGCGCGCTTGGCCCGATCATCAGCCAGGGCGCCGTTGATCGCTTGAACGGTTTGCTGGCCGACGCGGTCGCAAAGGGTGCGAAGATACGGTCTGGCGGGCACGCAGACACCACCTTGATGGCACCGACTGTGCTCGACGGAGTCACACCCGAGATGCGCATCTATTCCGAGGAAGCCTTTGGTCCGATCTTGCAGGTGATCCGTGTATGCGGCGCGGAGGAAGCTGTGCGGGTGGCCAATGACACTGAATACGGCTTGTCCGCTGCCGTCTTCGGAACAGACATGGCACGAGCACTTGATGTCGCAATGCGCATCCAGACCGGTGCGGTGCACATCAACGGTTCCACCGTCTCCAATGAGGCCCAAGCGCCTTATGGGGGCACGAAGGCCAGCGGTTGGGGTCGGTTCGATAGCATTGCGGTGATTGATGAATTCACCGAGTTGAAGTGGATTACGATCGAACAGCCGTCCCAACCGTATCCGCTGTAAGAGCGCGCCCGAAACCGGGCGGATGCGGTTTGCAAATTGACCGTCTTCAGTGATGTCGGTCATGCTGTTCGCATCCGCCCAATCAAGATCGTTGGGCTATGGGACTGGATTTCAGCGAGCTCGGGGGTTGGGTAACGAGATCGTGCCGGTTGGCCGAAACCTTGTGGTCCCTCGTTCAAAACGAGAGTGCTTCGCCCGAAAAATTCTCGGCCAACTGGCGGATGTGGCTCAAGCCATTGAAATAGTGTAGTAATTCGTTATCGTTGCGAATCCCCGCGATTTCTGGAGACCCGACCCGCCGTGTCCGACGGAGAGCGGCCGTGCAAAATTAATCCACGGAAGCGGCGGGATCATTCTGCTGCGGAAGGCGTAAAAGTCGGCCACATATTTACCCTTCTGCGACGACAGCAGGAGCGCGTGGGGATCTACACTGTGTAATTATATCTGAAGGTCCGCCTGGCTTGTTCTGAAGAAATGAGCCGGCGTCACGTTGCCCAGAAGGGAAGGTTGTCAACGGCGGAGTAAAAACCGGCAGTCGCGGTGTTGGCTCGCCTTCTACTGCTCTTGCAATCCAACGGATCGCCGTGGAAACCCAACGCCGAAACGACCGGCAACCTGCCAGTACAAACAGGCAGCAGACGCTTTCAACACCCGCATTCAAAATACATCTCTCAGTGCTCGTGCCGTCATCTAGAATCGTGGAGAAGTTGAATCAGCTTCGGTCACTCTCGTCACATCACGTTTGATTCATCGACCACAGGATTGCTCTAGGTGCCTGGGGAAGGGGCACGCCACATGAACCACGTAGGGATCAATGCGAGCATGAAGATCGCACATACGACGAGGAAAGCGTCCTGAAAAGCTGCGTTCGAGGACTGGATTACCACGGCCTGACTCAGGAAAGATGCTGCGGCGGGCATAAGCTGAGTTTCTGGCAATCCCGCACTTTGCATCAAGCTGGCGTCACGACACGAAAGTGGCGAATCTGTCCGACTTTTAAGAACGTATCCGGAACTCAGGTTGGTTTGACCGTGGATGTCGTTGCTTTTTCGGCCTTGAGAGCTTCGTAGAGGGCGGTTTTCCCGATTTTCACGCGGGCCGCGGCTTCCCGGACGTTCAAACCGGCCGCCAGATGCTGGCGGGCTTTGGCAAGTTTGTCCGGGGTTACGACGACTTGTCGGCCACCGCGTCGGCCGCGTTCCTCTGCGGCTTGCAGACCGGCACGTGTTCGTTCCCGGATCAGATCGCGCTCGAACTGTGCCAGCGCGCCGAACAGGTGGAAGACCAGGCGACCGCCGGATGTCGTGGTGTCGATGTTTTCGGTGATGGATCGGAAGCCGACGCCTTTGGCCTCCAGTTCGGTGATGATCTCGATGAGGTGCTTCATCGACCGGCCGAGGCGGTCGAGCTTCCAGACTGTGAGCGTGTCGCCGTCGCGAACGTAGCGGATCGCCTCCGCCAATCCGAGTCGGTCAGTCTTCATGCCGGATGCCTTATCCTCGAACAGCCTTTCACAACCTGCTTTGCGCAAAGCGTCGAGTTGCAGGGCGGTGTCCTGGTCGCCGGTGGAGACCCTTGCATAGCCGATAGCGGTCATGAGACGTGGTTTGTCCGTTTTTCCGTTGAATACGGACATTGTCCGATTCGCCGTTTCATGACAAGGTTTGCGGACAAGAACTGTGGATGCCGCGAAACGTTCGTTTGTCGGACACGCATTTTCCGTTTCGCTGCACTCTCCGCGGCGAAACGGGAAGATCAGTGAATGGCGCGAAGAGCATTACTGAGCGAGGCATGGTGGCAACAGGCGACGATCATCCCGGATAACGAAAGGGAGATCGCCAAACATTATACGCTGGATCGATCGGATCTCGAACTGATCATGCGACAGAACAAGGCCGCGAACAGACTGGGCCTCGCCTGTGTTCTGGCCACGCTACGATACCCTGGCCGACCGCTTGCGGATGGCGAGGTCCTGCCGGCTGGCGTCTTACGATTTCTGGCGCGGCAGATCGGGGCTCCGTGGGAATCTCTGCAATATTACCCGCTAAGAGATTTTTGGCGTGACGGAAAACAGATGATTTCCGCGTAGCGGTTCGGCGGGTCGAAATCGACGGGGTGACTGGGCAATTATTTGCGCGACAAACCCTGTCGGAATGTGAGACTGTGCGGCAACACGGAATTTGAGGTTTGTCGTGCATGTTGATCGGTTACATGCGGGTATCGAGCGGTGATGAGCGGCAGTCGGTTGCCTTGCAGCGCGACGCCCTGCTCGCGGCCGGGGTCGATCAGCGTCACCTGCATCAGGATCGCGCTTCGGGCGCGCGCGACGATCGGCCGGGGCTGAAGGCTTGCCTTGCGGAATTGTGCGAGGGTGACGTGCTGGTCGTTTGGAAGCTCGACCGTCTGGGCCGATCACTCTCCCACCTGATCAGAATCGTTGAGGATCTGAAGATGCGCGGGGTCGCCTTCCGCTCTTTGACGGAAGCTATCGACACGACGAATTCGCACGGTGCGTTCCTGTTCAACCTGTTTGGCACGCTCGCCGAATACGAGAGAGTGCTGATCACGGAGCGGGTCAACGCTGGACTGGCGGCGGCACGCCGGCGCGGTCGCAAGGGCGGTAGGCCACCGACGATCGACACCGAAAAGGTTGAGCAGATTCTGGCGGCGCTGGAAGCCGGCGCCAGCAAGGCGTCGGTGTGTCGGACATTCAAGGTGCCGCGCTCGACTCTCATCGATACATTGCGGCGAACCGGATGGACCGGACCGGGCAAAGAAGATGAGCCTGCTCCCCCAGTTTGAGAGCGGGTGTGACCGATGGCCTTCCTCGACGCGCAGTCGCGCACCGTTGTGTTCGACCCACCCGATGTTTATGAAGAGGCCCTCGCGCGCTATGCGCTGTCCGCTGAGGACATCGCTTTCGCCAGGGCGCATCGCCGATCGCATAATCGTCTGGGTTTTGCCATCCAACTCGCCCTGGTGCGTGATCTCGGTCGTCCGCTCCGCGCTGGGGAAGTTCCGCCTCAGGCAGTCGTCTCCGTTGTCGCCGACCAGTTGGGCATCGACGCTGCGGTGTTCGCACTCTATGCCCAGCGGGAGGAAACCCGTCGAGAACATACGCGGGAGATTGTCGTCGCACTGGATCTCCGGCCCGTCCGGGCGAGCGATTATCGATCCCTGATCACCGCGGCGGCACGCGAGGCAGCCGCTACCGAACAAGGCGAGCCGATCACCAAGGCCGTGATCGAAGCCCTGAAGGAGAGGAAGCTGCTCGTTCCTGTGCCGGAACTGCTGATACGTCTGGCGATGGCGGGCCGGGCGGCAGCGCGACGACAGGCTTATCGCGGCTTGATCCGGGGCATGGAGCAACCGTCCATCGAGGCGCTTGATCAGCTTCTCATCGATCGGTCCGGCGATCGGAGCCATCTCGGCTGGATTGCGGAAGCGCCGGAGGGGACGAAACTGAAAAACCTCAAGGGCCTGATTGCCCGGCTTGAGGTTCTGCGTTCGGCGGCGATTTCCGATGAGCGACGTAAAACGATCCATGCCAACCGCTATGGCATCATCGCCCGGGACGCCCGCATTCTGCATGCCCGTGAGATACGACGCCTTACATCCGAGCGCCGCTACGCCACGCTGACGGCGTTCGTCATCGAGAGGCAGGCGGCAATCACCGACCTTGCGATCGACATGTTCTGCAAACTGATCGGCAGCACCCGGCGCAAGGCTGAACTGAGCCGCACAGAACGCCGGCTGAAAGAAGCCGAGATTCTTGATGGGGTGGCGCTCGATCATCTCAAGCTTGGCGAGGCGCTTCTGGCCGCCCGTGAGAACAACACCGATCTCGCATCCGCAATTGCAGTCTCACTCGGCTGGGACGGATTGACCGCCAGCGTGGCCGCAGCCAGGTCCGTCGTGCGCCCCGATCGCAGCGACGAATTCGATGAGCTCATAGAGCGGCACAAATCGCTGCGAAAGCTGGGCAGGCTCATGTTCGGCGCGTTCTCTTTCCGGTCGTTTCGTCCCGATGATCCGGTTTTGAAGGCAGTGGATCATCTGCGTGCGCTCTACAGTGGCAGGAAACTACCCGCGCAGGTGCCGTTCGCGTTCATGACCCGCAAGTGGCGGCGACGTGTGCGCTCGGACGGTGTCACCATCGACCTTCGGGCTTGGGAAGTGGCGGTACTCGTTCACCTTCGGGAGCGCCTGCGGGCCGGTGACATATGGGTTGATGGCAGCCGGGCATGGCGCAGTTTCGAGGATTATCTTCTGCCTCGACCGATCTTTGCCCTGATGCGCGCCGAAGGCCGGCTCGGGCTTGCCATCCCTGACAGCTTTGCCGAATGGCGAGCCGAACGCACCGCCACGCTCGACGCGAAACTCAAAGAGCTGGCAAGGGCGGCGGCCGCCAACGCCATTCCGGATGCGGCTATTTCCGACAAGGGTTTGTCGGTCTCCCCGATCCGCGAGGAGGAGCGTCACGGGATCGTCGCGCTCAGCCGGCGTCTTTACATCCTCGTTCCCCGGATCAGGATCACCAGCCTGCTTGCCGAGGTCCACAGCTGGACCAGGTTCCTTGACAGCTTCACACACTATCGCACCGGCGAGACGGCGAACGACGAGCCGGCGCTGATGGCCGCTATCCTTGCCGACGCCACCAACGCCGGTGCTGAACGCATGGCGGAAAGCTCACGCGGCGTCACGATCCACCAGATGATGCTGATGGTAGATAGGCATCTGCGCTCGGAAACCTATGCTACGGCGACCGCCGTGCTGGTCGATGCGCAGCAGGCTCATCCCTTCGCCGCGGTCTGGGGCGACGGTCATATCTCCTCCTCGGACGGGCAGTTCTTTCCGGCAGGCGGGCGCGGTGAAGCCAGCCTCGAATACAATGCAAAATACGGCAAAAGACCAGGTGCTTCGGTCTATGGCTTCCTGTCCAATCGTTTCGCCTCCTTCTTCTCCCGGATGATCCAGGCGTCCGAGAGCGAAGCGCCCTACGTGCTCGACGGCCTCCTTCACAACGAAAGCTCCGTCGAAATCCATGAGCATGCAACCGATACCGCCGGCGCGACCGAAACGACATTCGCTATGTTCCATGGCTTCGGCTATAGGCTCATTCCTCGTATCCGCAATCTCGGCAATCGCAGGCTCTTCGTCATCGATCCCGACGCGGCGTACGAGCCGCTCGGGGCGCTGATCTCGGGAGCCGTCAACATGGATGTCATCGAGCAGCACTGGGATGAGGTCTTGCGGCTGAAGTCATCGATTGGCGCGGGCCTCGTGCCGCCGTCCGTCATCCTCAAGAAGCTTGCCGCATCGCCTCGGCAAAATCGGCTCAATCAGGCGCTACGCGAAATGGGCCGGATTGAACGCTCGATCTTCATCTGCGACTGGTTGCTCGACACCAAGCTCCGGCGCAGATCGCATGCCATCCTCAACAAGGGTGAAAGCCGTCACGCCCTTGCCCGGGCGGTCTTCCTCCACCAGCTTGGCGAGCTGCGCAACCGCGTGGCGGAAACCATGGCCTATCGGGCGTCAGGTCTCAACCTCGTCGTCAACGCCATTATCCTGTGGAACACCGTCTATCTCAGCCGCGCTGTCGATTATGTCCGCACCCAGGGCATCGATATTCCCGCCGAGCTGCTCTCCCAAGTCGCACCACTTCCCTGGGCTCATATCGCACTCACCGGCGACTATCTCTGGAACGAAATTGACCGACCCCTCGAACGCTTCAGGCCGATCCGCGCTAACCGTTTCAATCCAAACAACTTCGCTTTCCCTTAGCGGGTATTATTGCAGAAATGCCCACGGAGCCCCAACAAGATGCAGGTGCTGGAACTGGCGCGATGCGAATGGATCGAGCGCCGGGAGAACGTCATCGCTCTCGGCCCGAGCGGCACGGGCAAGACCCATGTTGCTCTCGGCCTCGGCCTGGCCGCCTGCCAGAAGGGCTTGTCTGTCGGCTTCACCACGGCGGCCGCACTGGTCAGCGAGATGATGGAGGCCCGTGACGAGCGGCGACTGCAGCGTTTCCAGAAGCAAATGGCCGCCTACCAGCTTCTCATCATCGATGAGCTGGGCTTCGTGCCACTCTCCAAGACAGGCGCCGAATTGCTGTTCGAGCTGATCTCGCAACGCTACGAACGGCGTGCCACGCTGATCACCAGCAATCTTCCTTTTGACGAATGGACGGAAACTTTGGGGTCCGAGCGCCTGGAGTGCTTCTGGATCGCATCACCCACCACGTCAGCATCCTCGAGATGAATGGCGACAGCTATCGTCTCGCCCAAAGCCGCGCCCGAAAGGCCGGCTGAAACCCTCTCAAAAAATCGCCGCGCGCGCATGAGACCACCGCTCGGGCTTAAGCCCTCCCGGCGGTCTCATGCGCGCCACAAGTGGCCGACTATTGCGCCGCCGCGTGGCCGGTTTTTACTCCGCCGTTCACAATCCGGACTTTCAGCATGCCGTGCAGTTTGATGCGATGGGTGACAAGCGGCTTCAGGTCAACACGGCCGACGCACAGACTTCCATCAGCCGGCCCATGCGTTCCGTGCCACCTGGGTAAAGCATGGTCAAGATCCTGTTGTCTCCGCGCTTTGCCGAGAAGGCCTCAAGCGTTATGGTCAGATCGCTCGTATCGACCCAGAGGTTCGACATCGACGCCCCGGCCGTCCGTCAGCGTCATGATCTGTTCCTTGGATCGCCACATTCAATTCGAACACATGATCGGCGCCAAGTTTTTCGCAACCTCTATGCGCGAGACCAGCTTATGGCATCGGCGATCGTCGTCGAAGCTATAACGAGTAGAAATAGTGCCGCTTTCCAGTGGCTGTTCGGGGCATTTGTCCTGTCTGCCGGCTTTGCTCTTTGCGCAGATTTTGTAACGGTTGACGGGGAGAGCAGTTTTGGACCTGTCGTCCCCTCTGCCAGGTCGCACTCCACCACTCACGCGCTTGCCATGATGGTTTTTAACAATGTGGTCAGATAGCTTTCGAGCTCGCCGCCTTCGTCGTCAAGCAAGGGATCCATCTGCAGAACATTTCTCATTATGCCGAGGCCGGTAATAAGAGCAGTGACGAAGGCGGCCGTCAGCGCCTTGGCGGTCTGGTCGGACAGGGTTGCGTTGTCGTGTTCTGCCAGAAGAAGAATGGCCATATCTTGTGTCTCCTATCCCGGTCCGGTTACAGCACGCCGGCTTCGTTCTTCAGCTTGTCGACAAGCTCGGCGACCGACTTGACCTTGACGCCTGCCTTGCGGCCGCTGGGTTCTTCGGTCTTCAGCACCTTCAGGCGCGCCGTGGTGTCGACGCCGAAGTCGCCGGGCGTCTTCTTGTCGAGCGGCTTCTTCTTCGCCTTCATGATGTTCGGCAGCGAAGCGTAGCGCGGCTCGTTGAGGCGCAGGTCGGTGGTGATGACCGCCGGAAGCTTGACTTCGATGGTCTGCAGGCCGCCGTCGACTTCGCGGGTGACGGACGCCTTGCCGTCGCCGATCTCGACTTTGGAGGCAAACGTGCCTTGCGCCCAGCCGAGCAGCGCCGAAAGCATCTGGCCGGTCTGGTTCGAATCGTCGTCGATCGCCTGCTTGCCGGTGATGACGAGGCCGGGCTGTTCGGCGTCGATGACGCCCTTCAGCAGCTTGGCGACGGCGAGCGGCTCGACGGCGGCGTCGGTCTCGACCAGGACGGCGCGGTCGGCGCCCATGGCGAGTGCGGTGCGCAGGGTTTCTTCGGCCTTGGCCGGGCCGATCGAGACGACCACGACTTCCGATGCCTTGCCGGCTTCCTTCAGGCGCAGGGCCTCTTCGACGGCGATTTCGTCGAACGGGTTCATCGACATCTTGACATTGGCCAGCTCGACGCCGGAGCCGTCCGGCTTCACGCGGATCTTGACGTTGTAGTCCACAACCCGCTTAACGGTCACGAGTATCTTCATGCATTTACTCCTGCTGGAAAGTCATCGTTGCATTCATTTGGGCGATCCTGGTGCGGCCGTGGCCGGCGATATCCTGCACCAGCCTGGCCTCGAAGAAGGCGAGCCGGCGTCCCGCGCGACGGATCCGCGCCTGGACGATCATCTCGGTCTCCCTCGCGCTCTCTAGGAACTCGGTCGTGCTGTCGAGCAATTCCGCCCGACGTCCATCCTGCGCCAGAAGCCGTTCGCTCCCTTCAAAGAGAACGGAGCATACGAGGCCGCCATGCAACGCTGACCGGTTGCTGTTACCCATGTAGAACTTGCGGGCCGGCACCACCACCTCGATCTCGTCCTCCTTGACACTCACAGTGGCACCCAACACCTCGGAAAAGGCAGAAAACCCATCTGGGTGGTCCGCCGATACAGGGGGATCGAAGGGATCGCCCGGATCGAGCCTGCGCACGATTACCATGCGCGCGCGCGCCCTGCGGATCGCCAGCTCCGGCATGTCCTGCGGGTGAAGCGCGATATCCACCAGCATGGTATCGGCATCGTGGAAGACCGGCCGCACGTGCGCGACGACGCCCTGACCTGACGGAAGGTCGCCGGTCTTCGAGTAAACCAGGCTCGAGGTTGCCGCCTGCACGCGCCAGCCGGAGATGCCCATCGCCCCCTGCCCCGCCGCCATGTCGGCGATCGCGGCAAGCATACCTTCACTGATCCGACCGGAATCATCGCAAAGCGACTGCCGCCAGGGCACGAACACCTCGGCGCTTTCCGGGCCAGCGCGACGATATCGCGCTCCCATCCACTCGTTGAAGGGAATGCTGCCGCGATAGGCGCGGTAGAGATTGTCTCTCAGAAGAGCATGACTGTCGGACACGGGAATTGTCGTCTTTCTCGCAGGAATGTGGAAATCAGGAGGAAGATGCGTCCTTCTTGTCGCATCAGTGGTCGGACGTCGCGACGGGGCGATACAGCAATCCCCCGGAAATGAACTTCACGAAGGCGTTGACGACCCAGTCCGGGATCGGTTTCGGACCGCTCTCGTCCTTCGAATAGCGAAGATACAGATAGCTTCTGGCCGCCATCAGGATATAGGCGAGGACTTCCATTTCCTCGAGCGCGTAACCCGCCAGTTGACCACGCGCCCAACTGCGCTCCAACGAATCCACATAGCGTTTCCTGAGCTTGTCGAAGTGCTCCTCGTAGGCACGCGGCGCGGCGACTTCCGCCTCATTTAGCACGCGGAAGAACGAGGGATTGCGCTGCAGGTAGTCGAAGAACCCGCGAAAGCCGCGCTCTTCGACGTCGAGCATGTCGGTGGCACCTTCGACGCGGCTGTGCAGGAAATCAAGAAGCCCTTGCCCCATATGCGGCAAGAGCTCGTCGAACAGTGCTTGGCGGCTCTCGAAATAGAGATAGAAGGTACCCTGGGCGAGGCCGGCGCGCTGGGTGATGCGGGCGATCGACGCCTCTGCATAGCCCAGTTCACCGACGATCTCGGCGGCAGCCTCAAGGATCGAATTGCGGTTTTCGATCGACTTTTCCGCTCGTGTCTTCTTTGCTCTTTTCGGCGCCTCGGCGGCCATCCGTATCTCCTTCGACTTCTCGGTCTTGCGCGTTACCGCACAAGTTGCGCTGCGTAGACCCCGTCCTGCAAGGACGTAGGGTTGGAATTCAGTATTCTAAGTGGCTTTCTCCGACGGGACCTGTGCTTCGTCCTGCAACCGCTTGCGTAGCAGAAACTTCTGTACCTTGCCCGATGCCGTCCGTGGCAGCTCAGCGACGACCACGACGCGTTCGGGGTGCTTCTGCCGCGCCAGCCCCCTGTCGTCGAGAAAACGCGACAGTTGCACAGCATCGAGCCCGGTATCCGTCGAACGCAGAAATGCACAGCAGGTTTCCCCGAGCCGGGCATGCGGCATGGCGACCACCGCAGCCTCCAGGATCGCCGGATGCTCATGCAGAACGTCCTCGACCTCCTTGGCGCTGATATTTTCGCCGCCGCGAATGATAAGGTCCTTCTTGCGATCGGTGATAACGAGGAAGCCAGCCATGTCCAGATGAGCGATGTCGCCGGTGCGGAAATACCCGTCGCCGTCATAGGCAGCATGGTCGTCCTCAGGATCCAGATAGCCCATCATCATTTCCGGCCCGCGCGTCACGATCTCCCCGTCACCGATCACTACCCGTCCCTCGTCGTCGACGATGCGCACATCATGGCCGACGATCATCCCCTCCGTATTGGCGGCGGCGCGCAGATCCTGCCGCGAGGCAACGCCGAGCGACACCGTTGGCGCCTCGGTCGATCCGTATACTCGGCAGGAAAGCAGTCCGGGGAACTGCCGCCATGCACGCTCGATCAGCTCCGGAGGCACCGGAGCGCCGCCACAGGCAAAGATGCGCAACGAGGAAAGCGCAGAGCCCTGCGCCTCCGCCCGGTCGAGCAGTTCGCGCAAAAACGGAGTTGCCCCCATCGTGAAGCTGATTTCCTCTTGCCCGACCAGCCCGACCGCGTCTTCGGCGCTCCAGCGCTCCATCAAAACCGATCGGATGCCGAGCGCGAACGGCATGAGGATGCCAAACAGGAAGCCGGTGACGTGGGTAACGGGCGACGCCATCAGCGTGACGTCACGCGCAGAGTCGAGCGTCCACCATCGCGCGACGTTGCAGACTTCGCAGTCGAGCGAATTGGTGTTGTGGACGACGCCCTTGGGCTTGCCGGTCGTGCCCGAGGTGTACATCAGCATCCAGGGGTCTTCAGCCCTCCCGCGTGCCGGACCGACGAAGGCCTCGCCCATCTCGAACGGATCGTCGACCGCTTCGTCGCGAACCGCGACAACATGAACGAGCGAAGGCACATCGCGTTTCAGGTTATCGCCCATCGCCGCATAGTGGAAATTGCGGAACGTGCGCGGCACGAAGAAAACCTTTGCCCCAGCATCCTCCAGAATGAAACGGAGTTCCGCCTCGCGATAGATCGGCACGATCGGCAGGCAGACGAGCCCCAGCAATGAGGCGGCGAGTGCAATCACCGCCGTCTCGTGCCAATTGGGCAACTGGAAGGCGACCACATCGCCGCAGGCGAGGCCGCTGCGATCGAACCATCCCGCCAGCTTACGAGCCTTGCGGTCGATCTCTTCGATCGTGTAACGGCCGGCGTCGTCGACGAGGCACACCCAATCCGACCGGTCAGCCAGGAGGGCGGCGAGCCCGTCCGCCATCGTAAGGTCGCGCCACAGCCCTTTCCGGCGATAGCGTCCAGCCTCTTCCGGCAGGTGGCGATTGGGCCAATTCCTCATTTCTCGTCCTCTCTACCCGTAGTACTCACAGCGACAGATGGCGCTCGCGGATTTCCGGGTTGCCGTCGAACTCCGCCCAGCTTCCCGAAAAGACGATCCGGCCGACGTCCAGCACAACGAGGTGATCGGTGCAGTGGCGGGCGAAGTCGACGTTCTGCTCGGCGAGCAGCAGACCCATCTTCTCCCGATGGCGGATGGCGCGAATTTCCTCGCCCATGCTGTCGACGATCAGCGGCGCTAGCCCCTCTGTCGGTTCGTCGAGAAGCAGAAAGCGCGGACGCGGAAGCACGGCACGGGCGACGGCCGCCAATTGCTGTTCACCGCCGGAGAGCTGGAAGCCCTTTCGCAGCGCGAGCTTCTTCAGAAGCGGAAAGAAATCCAGAATCTCCTCGACGCTGTAGGGCTTGCCGGTCTCGCTCTTGGCGTGGCCGGCAAGGGCGATGTTCTCGGCGACCGTGAGATGCGGGTAGATGCGTCGGTCCTCCGGCACCAGCGAAATGCCCATGCGGCAGCGCTTGAACGGCGCAAGGCCGCGTAGTTCCCGGCCGTCGAGCCGGATCGTGCCCGTCACACGCGGGCCTGCTCCCATCACGCTCTTGAGCAGGGTCGACTTGCCCATGCCGTTTCGCCCGACAATCGCCACGCCCGCACCATCGGCAAGGCTGAGCGAAATGTCGTGCAGGATGTGGCTTGTCTCGTAGTAGGCCTGCAGGTTGGCGATCTCAAGCATGAGCGGCTCCCTTGCCGAAATAGATGCTCCTGACGGTGGGGTCGCGGCGAACCTCCTCCGGATCACCGCTGGCGATGATCTCGCCATGGTTCAAGACGGTCAGGCGCGTGGCAAGGCCGAAGACGACCTCCATGTCGTGCTCGGTCAAAAGCAGTGTCAGGCCTTCCGACTGGCGCAGGCGATTGATCGTCTCGATCGCTGCACGCCGGTCCTCCGGCGCCATGCCGGCGGTCGGTTCGTCAAGCATGATCAGCTTGGGCCGCAGGGCCAGCGTCAGGAGCAGTTCCAGCCGCTTCTTGTCACCGTGGGACAGATTGGCGGCAAGGTCGTCCACCCGCTTAAGGAGCCCATATTCGGCAAGCCGCAAGTGCGCTTCTTCCACGATCTCCTTCGTCGGCGACAGCCTCCACCAGCGGCCATGGGCGGTTTTCTTGATCCGCTCGCGGCTCTCAAGCGCCATGATCACATTGTCGAGGACAGTCTGCTCGACGAACAGCCGCGCCATCTGGAATGTGCGGCCGATGCCGCGATGGACGCGCTGCCAGGCATCGAGCGCGGACACGTCCTGCCCCTCGTAAAAGACCTGGCCGCTCTTGGCGAACATCTCGCCGCTCAGCACCTTGAACAGAGTCGTCTTGCCAGCACCGTTCGGTCCGATGATCACGTGGCTCTCGCCTTCCCTGATCGTCAGGTTGATGTCGGTCAGCACCTTCAGGCTCGGATAGGCGAAGTTGACGCCGCGCACCTCAAGCAGATTGCTCATTGAGCCGCTCCTTTCCGTTCTTCGTCAGTTTGCGAGCAAGCAAGCTGAGTGTGCCGACGATCCCGCCCGGCATCGCCAGCACGACCACCAGCAGAGCACCGCCGACGATCAGTTCGCTCACGCCGACCATGGTGCGGGTAGCGTATTCCAGACCGGCGAAGACGATCGCACCGACCGCCGGCCCCCAGAAGCGCGAGGCGCCGCCGAGCAGGCAGAACAGGATCGGCAGCGCCGAATAGCTCCAGTGGGCAATTGCGGGCGTGATGATCTGGCTCCAAGGCGCGACCAGCGCACCGGCAAGGGCAGTCACGCCACCGCTGATGATAAAGGCGATCTCACGATAGCGCCGGACGTTGACGCCGAAGAAGCGTATACGTTCGGCATCCTGGCGCAGTGCGGCCAGCAGCCGACCGAGTTGGCCGTGCCAAACCCACCAGAGGAGACCGAGCAGGATCCCGCAGGCGACCAGGAGGAAATAGTAGTACCGGTCGCCGATCGACAGGTCGAGCGTACCGACGAAGAGGTCGATAACCGGTCTCTTGATGCCGACCAGACCGTCTTCGCGCCCGAGAGCATCGGATTTGCCAATGAGCGTGTAGACCAACTGGCCGAGCGCCAGCGTCAGGATCGCGAAATAAATGCCGCTGGCACGGCGCAGGGCCACCACCCCGATCAGGAGTGCCAACAGGGCGCCGACGAGGCCCCCGGCAAGGCAGAAAATAAGGAAGGGGAGTTCCGGCACGGCGCGCCCCAGCCATGCCGCGGTGTAGGCGCCGGCGGCAAAGAATGCCGCCTGGCCGAAACTGACGAGACCCGTGAGGCCGAACATCAGGTTGAAGCTTACCGCAAAGACGATCTGCACCATGACGATGCCGGCCAGGAAAACCAGGCCCTTGTCGGCCCAAAGTGGCAGGGTCGCAAAGACAAGCGCTGCAGCCAGGATCGCCGCGTTGGCTGCCGAGGTGGTCGATGACGTGTTCTGTCCTCTGCTCATGGTTCAACGAATCCCACTCAGAAGGCCTTGCGGTCGGTACATCAGGATACCGGCAACGGCGATGTAGAAGAAAATGCCAGGGTATTCTGGCACATAGACGGTGCCAAAGGCATCGATCATGCCGAGGACCAGTGCCGCGATAAAGGCGCCACGGACATTGCCGATGCCACCGACGATGATCACGCCGAAAGCCTGGATGATGTAAGTGCCGCCGAGCCCAGGCGAGAGGCTCTGGTTCGGGGCCAGCAACCCGCCGGCGAGCCCCGCTAGTGCGAAGCCGGCGACGACGGCGGTGGTAAACATGGCATTGATGTTGATGCCGAGCACGTTCGCCATCCACGGATCGAGGGCGACGGACTGCATCACCTTGCCCGAACGTGTGCGGTGGATCCAGAAGTCGAGAACCAGAAACACGACGATGCCGGAAAGTATCACGAAGAGCGAATAGGACGGGATGAAGAGGTCGCCGAGGAGCAGCGCCCCGTCGAGGCCAGCAGGCGGGGGCAACGCGATGAAATCCGGACCCCATACCAGCTTGACCCCGCCTTCGCAAAGGATCAGCATCGCGTAGGTGGCGATCAGCGAATAGGAATCATCGACGGCCTTCAGCCGCTCAAACACCGTCCGGTCGATCACGTAGCCGAGCACGCCAACCACGGCCGCGCACAGGACGGCAACGGCAAGGAACACGAATATTCCAGTCGGCCCGCTCGTCTGATTGATCAGTGTGTAGGTTAGGTAGGCGCCGATCATGACGAAGCCGCCATGGGAGAAGTTCAGGATATGAAGAATGCCGAAGATCAGCGTGAGCCCGGCAGCGACTAGGAAAACCGCCATCGCCCAGGTCATGCCGTTCAAACCGACCAGTAGAAAATCGCCCACCATTGGAGGGACCTCTCCGCAAAATAAATCTATCAGGCGGAAGGCGGCAGCCATTGGCTGCCGCCTTCCGGTGACTCAGAATGTCAGCTTGACACCCGGTGTTGCCGGATCGATCACGGTCGCTCCGTCTATCACCCGATGCTCGACCACCTCGATGCCGTCAGCGTTGGACGCGCCGCGAACGCGGTAGAGCACGACCGGCTTGATCGTCTGGTGATCCTCGGCGCGGATCGTGCGCTTGCCCGTCGGACTGTCGAAGGTGAGGCCTTCGAGCGCCTTGATCACGTCTGCCGTCTTGCCGCTATCGGCAGTCTTCAGTGCTTCGGCATAGGCGCGGACGGCGGAATAGCCTTCGCCGATGAAGCCGTCGAGGAACTTGATACCCGTGCGCTCGGTCATTTTGCGGGCAAGTTCGTCGTTCATCGGGTTGCCGGTGAAGGCGCCCGAGTACCAGTGCGAGCCAATCCACATTTCGGGGAAATTTTCCTTCATCGCGCGGGCGACGATGAATTCGTTGGCCGCATCGACGATCGGGTGCTTCTTCTTGAAGAAGCCGTAGGGCAGCGCCTGCTGGTACATGGTGATGGCATCGCCGCCATAGGCGGAAACGAAAAAACCGACCGCGGGATCGCGCATTGCAGACGCCACGAAGTTGCGATAGTCGCTGCCGCCGTAGGTTGTCATGACCGGCTTGGAGATCGTGGGCTCGGCCTTGGCGAGTTCCGGATAGTAGGTCTTCAGTCCGTTGTCGAAACATTCCCAGGTAGAACGACCGTATTCGTGATCCGGGATCAAGCCGCCCCAGGTGGTAACTTCGCCAAACCGCTCGGCCATGACATGGGCCTGCGCACGCTGGCGCATGAAAGGATTGTCGGTGATGCGGAAGTAGTTGCGGTTGAAGTCTTCCTTGGTCAACCGCATCGAATGGGCCGCACAGGTGATCAGAACGGCATCTTCCTGCTGGAGGACGGCGCTGACGGCGAGCGCGACCGCGCTCGAGACGACGCCGAGAAGCATGCTGCAACCTTCCCCGACAAGCTCGCGCGCCGCCGCCGTGCCGACATCGGGCTTGGCCTTGTCGTCGCGGACCACCAGTTCAAGTTGCCTCCCATTGGTGCCGCCGGCGGCGTTGATGTCCTCGACGGCGATCTTCACACCCTCCAGCATCGGAGCGCCAAGCGATTCCGCCGGACCGCTGAGCGAACCGAGGAAGCCGATCTTGTAGGGACCGCTCGCTTGGGCGTTGCGGACCCAGGGCATGCCGAGTGCGCCCGCCGCAACCCCGACACCCAGCAGTTTCAGTGCGTTACGTCTCGTTGTCCTAACCATTTGCTCCTCCTGTTGGTCGCGACAATTCAGAAATTGGAATCTAGGCGTTCAATCCGCGCGCCTGCTCCCGCAACTTGTTCTTGAGAATCTTGCCAGTGGGATTGCGCGGCAGTTCACTCACGAAAGTCCACCGGCGCGGCACTTTGTAGTCGGCGATGCGTACCTTGCAAAACGCCGTCAGTTCCTCCGCATCGAGCACAGCCCCTTCGCGCCCCACGACAAAGACGCACAGGTCCTCTCCCAGCTTGTCATGGGGTATGGAGACAACCGCCGCCTCCTTGACGTCCGGATGCTCGAAGATCGCGTTCTCGACTTCCATCGAACTGATGTTGAAGCCACCACGGATGATCACGTCCTTGTTGCGGTCGAGGTAGAAGATGTAGCCGTCTTCATCGAGGGTCGCGAGATCGCCGGTCCACAGCCAGCCGTCGTGCAGCGACTTCGCCGTTTCCTCCGGGCGCTTATAGTAGCCCTGCATGACGGTTGGACCACGCATGACGATCTCGCCGGTCTCGCCGGGCTTCGCGTGACTGAGGTCGCTCTTTCTGACCGTCGTCTCGCAGAGCGGCATCGCCGTCCCGATCGAGCCGAGCTTGCCAATCGCATCGCATCCGGCAAGGAAGGTTCCGCTCGGTCCCGCCTCCGTCAGACCGTAGGTCTGGCGCAATTCCACGTGCGGGAAGGTGTCAGCGAGCTTGCGGATCACCTCGCGCGCCATCGGCGCCCCGCCGTAGTCGAAAACGCGCATGGCCGAGAGGTCGTGAATGCCGGCCGTATAGCGCTCGAGCATGAAGATGTAGACGGCCGGCACGGCGCAATAGACCGTGGTGCGTTCGCGTGTCATGCGGGCAAGCGTCGCCTCGACGTCTACGCCCGGTTCGATGACCAGCGTCGCACCGGCCCACCAGGTCGCCATAATGTTGAAGTGGAAGCCGGAGCTGGTGAACAGCGGGAACGGACTCTGGTAGATGTCGTCCGGCCGTAGCGACAGCCCGCCCGCTACCGCGACACCGGTCGCCACGGCATTGCCATGGGTCAGCATTACGCCCTTGGAACGTCCGGTCGTGCCGGAGGTCAGCAACAGGTCGGCAAGGTCGTCTTCGCCGACCTCCGGAAATCCACTGCGGTCGGCGCGGCCGGCATCCATCAGCGTCTGCCAGTCAAGCGCATCGCCATCCGCACCGGCTCCTACCTGGATTCGCAGCCGCGGCGCAACGGCAAGCGTCGGGATGAAGGCGGATACGCGGGCGGCGAACTCCTTGCCATAGGCGAGCGCGACGCAGTCCATGTCCTCGATCGCAGCTACGAGTTCACGATCGGCAAAACGGGCATTGAGCGGCACGACGACCCCACCTAGGCGCATGGCGCCGAAGGCGAGGCACAGATATTCCAATGCCGAAGCGTTGGTGAGCAGGATGCCAAGGTGCTCGCCGCGCGAGAGGCCGGCACCGCGCAGGGTCTCGGCAGCCTTGTCCACATGCCAGGCAAGCGCCGAATAGGTCAGGCTCACCTGCGTGCCCGTGCAGGATTCTGCGACGATTGCGAGCTTGTTCGGATAGAGCGTCGCGTTACGGGCGAGAAGCTGCAGTGGCGTGCGGCATTCGATGTCGGCCGGCAGCGGACGTGTGGCGCTGGAGATGTCTTCGTTCACCGGTCTCACTCCGCAACTGGAAGCGCGATGCCGCCGAACGCGGCCCATCCGCCATCGACCGAGAGGCACGCACCGGTCACGTAGGAGGCAGCCGACGAACAGAGGAACAGAACCGGCTTTGCGATTTCGGAGGGTTCGCCGAAACGGCGCAGCGGCGTGCGGCTGTGCACCATCTCATCGGTGATGCGGCCACGGCTCATCAGGTCGTCGACCATCGGCGTCTCGATGTAGCCGGGCGCGATCGCGTTGACGCGAACGCCGAGCCCGCCCCATTCGGCCGCCATCGTCTTCGTCATCATTACGATCCCGGCCTTGGCCGCGCTGTAGGCGTTGCGCCCCGGCAGCCCGACGACGCCGGCGATGGATGCGAAGTTTATGATCTTTCCCGAGCGCGCCGCCGTCATCAGGCGGCCGGCCTCTCGCGACATGAGGTAGCTACCGCGCAGACTGACGTCGACTACGCGTTGCCAGCGGTCAAGGTCCTGCTCGAGTGTCGGCACCATCTCGTCGGCGATCCCGGCACTATTGACCAGAATGTCGAGCTTGCCGAATTTCGCCTTGGCAGCTTCAACGATACTGGTCGCGGTCGAAAGCACGGTTACGTCGCCAGCGGCGGCAATGGCGTTGTCGCCGAGTTCGGCAGCCACGGCCCCGACCCTGGCCGGGTCGAGATCGTTGACATAAACCGTAGCTCCCGCGGCAACGAGCTGGCGGGCAACCTCCTTGCCGATACCGCTTGCGGCCCCGGTGACGACGGCCACCTCACCGGAAAAATCGAAACTTACCCTGTCTCGCTTTTCCATGTCCGGGTCCTCCTCCAGAATAGCCTTTTCGGCGTCAGCCTTTCGGCAGCGCCATCCAGTTGACAATGTTGTTGCGCTGGATTGCCGAAGATCCTCCAATGATCGGCATCAGCAGGCTGTCGCGGACATAGCGTTCGACGTCGAATTCCTTGGAGTAGCCGTAGGCGCCGAAGATCGTCTGGGCGTCCTGGGCAATCTTCTTGCCGGTATCGCAGACGTAGAGCTTGGTCATCGACGTCTCGACGCGGCAGGGGCGCTCCTCCTGGGCGAGCCAGGCGGCATGCATCATCATCAGCCGGCAGGCATGCAGCGACGTCTTCATGTCGGCGAGCTGATGGCGGATCGACTGGTTGGCACAGATCGGCTTATTGAACTGGCGGCGCTCCTGCGCATACTCCCAGGCATCGTCGACAGCGGCGGTGGCGATGCCGAGCGCAAGAGCCGCGACTTCCAGCTTCTCGACGTCGAGCCCTGAGCCGACGATGAAGTCCCAGCCCCGGTTCCACCCTTCCTCGCCGCCGATGACGTTGGCGGCGGGAACGCGCACGTCCATGAAGGAGACGTCCGTCGTTGCCGCACCCTTCATGCCCATGCATTCGAGGCCGACGATCGACACCCCCGGTGCGGTCGGCGGGATCAGCACGATCGAGAGGTTCTTGTATCGCTCCGTCGCCGGGCCGGTGCGGACCAGCGCATAGATGTAGTCGGCAATGCCGGCGCCCGAGCAGAAGCGCTTGGCGCCGTTGATGACGAGTTCATCCCCTTCACGAACCGCCGTCGTCTTGACCGAAGCGAGGTCGGCACCAATGTCCGGCTCCGTCCAGCCGTAGGCAAACATCAGCTCGCCGGTGGCAATCTTCGGTAGCAGCGTCCTTTTCTGCTCTACGGAGGCACATTCGGCGATGTTCATGCCGGCGTAACAGGCGCACATGATGTAAGGCACGGCGACGGCGAGGCTGCGCTTGGCAAGCTCCTCGATGACGATCATCGTTGCCGGAATGTCGCGGCCGCTGCCGCCATATTCCTCATCGACCGTCAGGCCCATTATGCCGAGCGCGGCGAGCTTGTTGTAGACGTCGCGCGGGAAGTGATTTTCCTTGTCCCATTTGCGAGCAAGCTCGCGCGGCATCTCCGCCTCCACGAAACGGCGCAACGTCTCACGGATCATCGTGATATGTTCGGACTCATCGAAATTCATCAGTGATTTTCCTGTCGGTAGCTCGGCCGGCCGTCAGCGACCGGTAAAAACCGGCGTTCGCTTTTCGCGGAACGCGTTGACGGCTTCCTGGTGGTCGTCGGTCATGTTCGACTGCGCCTCTAGGCTGAGCGAGGCGTCCATCATGCTGTGGGCGAGTTGCTTCAATCCGATATTGACCGAAACCTTGGTCCAGCGGATCGCCTTCCTGGCGCCGGCCTGAAGGCGGGCGACGAATTCATCGACCCGCACATCAAGCTCTTCGTTGGAAACGGCATAATTGATCAGGCCGATCTGCGCGGCATAGGTAGCGGGGATCAATTCGCCCGTCATCAGATATTCCTTGGCACGGGCATAGCCGATCAGCTGCGGCCAGATCACTGCGCCACCGTCACCGGCAACGAAGCCGACCGAAACGTGAGGATCGCCTATCTTCGCCTTATCGGATGCGAAGATCACGTCGCAAAAAAGCGCCATGGTAGCACCGAGCCCGGCCGCATGGCCGTTGACCTTGGCGACTATCGGCTTTTCACAATCGAGCATGGAGAAGACGATACGGCGCCCCTCGGCAGCGGTCTTTTCGAACGCAGAGGGCTGGTCGATCATCTTCTGAAACCAGTCGACGTCGCCGCCAGCGGAAAAGGCGCGGCCGGCGCCGGTCAATACGATCACGTCGACGTCATCGTCGAGCGCCGCATCCTGGAAAATGCGCGCCAACTCCTCGTGCATCGGCTCATTGACGGCATTGGCCTTATCCGGGCGATTAAGCGTGATCGTCAGCACACGGTCACGAATTTCGAGACCGAGCTCGCGGTAGCTTTCATACGTCATGTATCTCCTCCTCCGGCGACGGCGCCACTCCCTGGACCGTTCGTCCTTCGCTGATCAAAAAGACCACAATTGCGGGAGACCGTCAATAACAAAATGACTACCGGTTCATAATTCATTTTTATTCACGCCGGGCAGTGCTCAACACCTCGAAATCGAGGCTGCCGGAGGCGCCAGGCACCTGGCACCTCCGGTGCAGATCACCAAACGACCGGCGCGCCAGGTGTAGGCTTATCCATCACCTGGTCGCCGGGGATGGTCCGGTACTCGACCACCTCGATCCCGTCGGCAGTATTGGTACCGCGGACCCGGTAGAGGATGACCGGCTTGATCACCTGATGGTCTTCAGGACGGATTGTGCGTAGGCCGGTAGCTGTCTCGAAGGTCATCCCTTCCAGCGCGGCGATGATGTCTTCCGTATTGCCTTCGGGCGCCGTCTTCAGCGCCTCGGCATAGGCCAGGATGCAGGCGTGGCCTTCCGCAACGAAGCCGTCGGGAAACTTGTTGCCGGTGCGCTCCACATACTTGGCGTAAAGTTCGTCATTGAACGGGTTGCCCTTGAAAGCGCCGAAATACCAGTGCGCACCGGTCCACATGTCAGGCATTTCCGACTTCATCGCGCGCGCCACCATGAACTCGTTGGCAGTGTCGACAACTAGCGCCTTCTTCTGGAAGAAGCCGTATGGCTTTGCCTGCTGGAAGAGCGTGATCGCGTCGCCTCCGTACATAGAATTCAGGAAACCGACGGCCGGATCGCGCATGGCGGAGACAACATAGTTCCGATAATCGCTGCCGCCGTACTGACACATGATAGGATTCGAGATCGTCGGCTCGCTCTTGGCGATCTCGGGATAATAGGCTTCCAGCCCGTGCTTGAACGAATCCCAGGTCGAGCGACCATATTCGTGGTCGGGGATCAGGCCGCCCCAGCTCGTGACCTCCGGATGCAGCTCCGCCATCAGCTTCGCCTGCGCGCGCTGCCGCATGTATGGATTGTCGGTGATGCGGAAATAGTGGCGGTTGAAGTCCTCGTGCGTGAGGCGCAGCGAGTGCGCGGCTGCCGTCAGCAGAACCGCGTTCTCTTGCGGAAGGATTGCGGTGATTGCCAACCCTACCGCGCTTGAGGAAACTCCCATCAGGAGATGGCAACCCTCGCCGATCAGTTCGCGAGCGGCCACGGTACCTGAATCAGGCTTGCCCTTGTCATCGCGCACGACAAGTTCGATCTGCCGACCATTGACGCCACCCGAGGAGTTAATGCGCTCGATCGCGATCGTCGCGCCCTCGAGCATGCCTCGGCCTAGCATTTCCGACGGGCCGGAAAGGGCAGAAACAAAACCTATCCTGTACGGCGCGCCTTGCGCCCGAGCGATCATCGGCGCGCCGAGCGCACCTGCGGTCGCACCGGCACCCAGCATCTTCATGAGTGTTCGTCTTTTCAGTTCGACCATTTGCTCCTCCTACTGGTCGTCTTCGATCAATCATCGCGTCTGTCTGCAGTCGCCCTCCAACTCAACTGTCCGCGCATTCTTGCGATGTCGGTCCCAGCCGACGTGGATCAGCGACCCGGCGCATCCGAGCACAGAACCACTTTCGAATCAATTGAAACCTTGCTTCACTAGATGAAATAGCGCGGAGTTCATTTTTTCTGTTTTCGCCGTAGCGATCTCAGCGAGATCTATTTATTGAAATCGTATTTCAATAAGTGAAATGCAGGAACATAGAATGAAAACGACCCACGTTCTGATCGACGGCGAATGGTGGCGTCGAATACGACAGCATCTTGGCAACGCTGTCGCGCGATATGTTGAGAGACGTTGCAGCCTGGCGTCGGCTCATACCTTCCGAGCAAGCCAGACGGACCTTCAGATATAGTTCCATATGTGGACGGCTCCCACTTGCAAGTGATTTTTACAGATATTTTGATCGGATCGCTTGCTTCCATATGTGCGGCCTTTTCGTGTGGTCGCACATGACCACTGGCCGAGATGGTTTCCGCAACGCATGTTCCTAGATGAGAATGTCTGAGATACCATTCCCGCGTGCGATGCATGTAGCGCACCGGCTTATCGTACTCCGGTGCAAACTCCATCTGGGCCTTCGGTACGGCGGACATCTGTTGCTTCCCTCGCCGCCAATCGTGTCGAGCGATGTTTCGCCCCCCCGCTTCGCTGCAACGCACGCGCAGAATCGTTATTTCGCGGTGAACCCCCCGTCCACGGGAAGAGCGACACCTGTGACGTAGGCAGAGTCGTTCGAGGCCAGCCACAGGGCGGCCTGCGCCATATCTTCGGGACGCCCGAGCCGTTTCAACGGTACGGAATTGATCATCATCTCCTTGTTTCTGGCGGCTTCGTCCGGATCACCCTTCCGGCTGGTGAATTCCAAGGCCATCGGCGTCTCCGTCAGACCGGGACAGATCGCGTTCACGCGCACATTGTCGGGGGCGTAGGTCTGGCAGAGGGATTTGGTCAGGCCGACGATACCGAATTTGGCAACGGAGTAGAGCGGGCTCCACATGGACCCCACGAGTCCGGATATCGAGCTGGTGAAAATGATTGAGCCGCCCCCGCGCTTACGCATGTGGCCCACCGCCTCGCCGGCCCCAATGACTGCGGCTTCGACATTTACGGCGAGCGACTTGCGAAACGCCGCCATGTCCACTTGTTCGATGCCAGCCGGTCCGGGTATCCCCGCATGAGCCCAGAGAACATCAAGGCCGCCCAACGCCTTGACGGCGGCGTTAAGGCTGTCGCGTGCGCCGCTCTCCGTCGACAGGTCGGCGGCGATGGTGACGATGTCGAAGCCTTTCTTCTTCATCTCCGCCTTGAGCGAAGCCAGTCCTTCCTCATTGAGGTCGATCGCCGCAACGCGCGCGCCCTCTTTCGAAAAAAGTTCCACGGCGGCCTTGCCCATGCCGGATGCGGCAGCGGTGATGACCGTAAGTTTGTTTGCGAGACGCATAATCTCTTCTCCTTCCCTTTTGTGTTTTACTGCGCTCGGGCATCGGAACCGATCGGTCCAGAAGCCGTCTCTCGAAGTTCAAGGTGGTCGCCCAGTTTCCCAAGGGCCGCGCGGCCATTCAGCCGTCCGAACCCTTGTGGCGCTGTGTGGCTTACCGACCATTTTCCAGACACCCGTCCATTAAGCTCTCTGGAAACCCGAGAGCCCCTCTGCGATCGACTTCTCGCATTCCTCGAGATACGAGGGCAGCCCTGCCGGATACATGCTCAGCTCACGCGGGTTGCCGGGGATGAGCGGGCAATCCTTGGCCTGCTGCACAATGCGCCTGAAAAGCCGACGGCCCAGGTTGTCATTCCGCCCCAACGTTCCTCCGAAGCTACCCACGGGAATCCGCATTTTGACAGCTCCATCGTCACAGACGATTGGCATGCTGTCAATGAAATTGAATTTCAACAAGTGAAATATCGCGCGTAGCGCATCCCTGTCGAGCATGCGCCGGGCCGGGAGCAGATGTGCGACGAGCACGCGATGCCGAGCGGCGATGATAATGATACGCGCATGAGGTGCCGATCGTCGAAAATCAGGTCATTGCCGATGATCACAAGGTGGTTGCTGGGACGGCGTGCCTGGACTTTCAGCGCCCACCGTCGGCGCATTTGCGCAAGAGACGCCTGAAGCATGATCTTGCTGCAATGCCCTCCCCCATCTGGATGGGGGCGGGCATTGATGACATTGGTTTCCGTAGACTTTCGGAACCTGCTCAGGGTTTCACTATGATTCCCGTGCGGTGACCAGGAACGGTGTCAGATAGGCGCTTATGCCTTCTATCCCCCCTTCCGACCCCATTCCGCTGTCGAGCACACCACCGAAAGGTGTCTCGGGCATCGCCAAGGCGAAATGATTGACGCCCAGCATCCCGGCCTTGATGCCGGAAACGATGCGATGCCGTGTTCGTGAATTTTCCGTAAAGGCATAGGATGCGAGCCCGACCGGCATCCGGTTCGCCTCTGCCAGCGCGGCGTCGATATTATCGACCTTTGCCACCAGGGCCAGGGGGCCGAAGGGCTCTTCGTTCATGGCGCGCATGTCTGTCGTCATGTCCGCAAGAACGGTCGGGGCAAAGAACCAGCCCTGATTGCCGATCCGTTCACCGCCCGCGGCGACACGAGCGCCCTTGGCGACAGCGTCGTCGTAAAGCCCCTGCACCTTGGTCAACTGCGCCGCGGTTGTCAGCGGCCCCATGACTGTCTTCGGGTCTGCCCCGTTGCCGACGGTAATTTTCGCGGCCGCCTCGGCCATACCTGCAACGAAGTCGTCATAGAGAGGGGTCTCGACCAGAAACCGCGTCGGCGAAACGCAGACCTGCCCAGTATTTCGGAACTTCCACTCTGCCGCCAGCGGAACCAACTGGGATAGATCGGCATCTCGGGCAACGATCACCGGCGCATGGCCACCCAGTTCCATCGTGACCTTCTTGAGCTCATGGCCGGCGGCGCTGGCGAGCAGGCGTCCGACGCGGATGGACCCGGTCAGGGAAACCTTGCGGATCTCCGGCGCCTTGATCAGCGTGTCGGAAATTTCCGCCGGATCGCCCCAGATCAACCCGATGGCCTTGGGCGGCAATCCCGCGTCAAGCAGCGCCCGGCAGATGCGCCACGCCGTCATTGGCGTTTCCTCCGCCGGTTTCAGGACCACGGAGCAGCCCGCTGCCAGCGCCGGCGCAAGTTTCTGCATCACCGTGAAGGCGGGGAAGTTCCAGGGCGTGAAGGCCGCGATCGGCCCGACGGGCCGCTGATGCGCGGTCCATGTCATGTTTGCCGCCCGCGACGGGACGAGGCGTCCATAGGTGCGGCGCCCCTCTTCGGCAAACCATTCGAGGCAATCGGCGGAAACCATCCATTCGCCCCGCGCCTGCGCCAGGGGCTTGCCCTGCTCACGGGTCATGTCGGCGGCGGCGGCCTCCGCCTGTTCCCGCATGATCGCCGCCGCGGCACGCAGGATCTTGCTGCGCTCAAAGGGCGAAACGACGGACCACTCGGCAAAGCCCTCGGCGGCAAGTCGCGCGGCCTCGATCGCCTCGGCCCGGCCCGCTTTGGGGATTTGGGCGATTTCGGTTTCGGTCGCCGGGTCCATCAACGGTAACGTTCCCAGGGTTCCCGTGTCCCTGGCCTCTCCGTTCAGGATGAAGGTGGGGTGAGTCATTGTCATTTTCTCCCTTGATTTGGCTCAGGTATGCAGATTACCCCGACCGTAATAAGCTGCTGTATTTCGGCGTCGTCGAGCCCCAGACCACGCAATATCGCCGCACCATCAGCCCCAAGCGCCGGTGGTGCGCGCCGGATCGTGGCAGGTGAGGCAGTCATGATCGGAGGAAACCGGACCTGTGGCGTTTCTTGTCCGGCAGAGGTGGCGACGGGCACGACCATGCCGCGCGCCTGCACCTGCGGGTCGGCAAAAACCTCATTGATGCGGTTGATCGGTCCGCCCGGCACTCGGGCAGCCTCCATCGCGGCAAGAAGTTCAGGGCTGTTCCAGTTGGCGATCTCGCGTTCAAGTTCCGGCTCCAGCATCGCGCGGTTGCGATTGCGCAGTTCATTGGTCAGATATTCGGGGTGTTGGACCAGGTCGGCCCGGCCCAGCACCCGGCACAGCGCAGCGAACTGTTTGTCGTTACCCACGGCAACGATGATATGCCCGTCAGCCGTCGCAAAGGCGCGGTAGGGCACGACATTGGGATGTGAATTGCCCATGGGGCGAGGCGTCACGCCGCCGATAAGCCAGTTCATCCCCTGATTGGACAGAATGGCGACAGAAGTATCCAGCAGGGCGCAATCGATGTACTGCCCCTCACCGGAGCGTTCGCGGTGGCGCAGGGCGGCCTGAATGGCGATGGTGGCGTAGAGGCCGGTAAAAATATCTATGACCGGCACGCCGACCTTCACCGGGTCGTCGGCAGAGTTGCCGGTGACGCTCATCAGTCCGCCCATTCCCTGCACCAGAAAATCATAGCCGCCGCGCCCGGCATAGGGTCCGGTCTGACCGAACCCTGTAACGGAACAATAGATCAGCCGCGGGTTGATCACGTGCAAGCTGTCATAGTCCAGCCCGTAACGCGCCAGATCGCCGGTCTTGAAATTCTCGACCAGGATATCCGCCTCGCGGGCCATGCGACGGATGAGCGCCGCCCCCTCGGGCCGGGCCATGTCAATGGCGATAGATTGCTTGTTGCGGTTGCAGGCCAGGTAATAGGCTGAAAACTGCTCTCCGCCCAGCTCGGCCGAAGGCGGCCCCCAAGCGCGCGTGTCGTCGCCCGCGCCGGGTCGTTCGACCTTGATCACCTCGGCCCCCAGATCGCCCAGAATCTGCGTGGCCCAAGGCCCTGCCAGAACCCGAGAAAGATCGAGCACCCGGATCCCGTCAAGCGCGCCGGTCATGATCTGGACTTCTCGATGCGCGCGCGCATGGCCGCAAGCGTCTTGGTGTAGTCATCGGTTTCATGCGCAAGGGCCTGCATGGCCGATGATAGCTCCAGCGTGACGGACAGATCACGATTATAGGCCTGACGCAGCAGCCGGCGGGTCATGCGCACGGCATGACCCGGATTAGCGGCAATGCGTCCGGCGATGGCGCGCGCTTCATTCAACAGCTCGTCGTCTGGAACGACGCGGCTGACCAGCCCATAGCTCAGCGCGGTTTGCGCATCAATCGTGTCGCCGGTCAGCGCCATTTCCGAGGCGCGCGCAAAACCCACCACGCGCGGCAGCAGCCACGCGCCGCCATCGCCCGGCACGATGCCGATGCGGACAAAGCTTTCGGCGAACGTCGCAGACGCGCCAGCGATACGCAGATCGCACATCAGTGTCAGATCGCAACCGGCGCCGACCGCCGGGCCATTGACGGCGGCGACGATGGGCAGGTCGCAATCCTCGAACGCAAGCGGCAGCCGTTGAATCCCGGCCCGGTAGTTGCGCCGCGTGATCGCCGGAACCTTGTCCACCAGCCCCTGTCCCGGCGACATCGACTTGATGTTCCCGCCCGAGGAAAAGGCGGCCCCCGCCCCCGTCAGCAAAATCACCCGGGCCTCCGGATCAGCCTGCGCTTCGGTCAGCGCGGCAAGAATTGCCTCGATCATGGGCATGTCCGAAATGGCATTGCGGGTTTCTGGCGCGTTGAGCGTCATTGTCACAATGCCCGCATCGTCACGCTCTGTCGTTACAAGCGTCATGTTTTCGTCCCTTTTCTTCACCGCAGACCGAGGCCACGGGCAATGATCCCGCGCAGGATTTCGCGGGTTCCTCCCCGCAGCGAAAAACTGGGGGCGGCCAGTAGGATGCGCCGAAACACCGCCGCATATTCGGGGTCCGACGCATTTTCGTGCAGAACTCGCCGCGCGATTTCCGGCACGTCCTGTTCGAACAATGCACCCAGATCCTTGACGATTGCGGCCGCCAGAACCGGCTGCTCGCCCCGCGCCAGACGCCCGGCGACTGACAGCGACATTTGCCGCAGAATCATCAGCCGGGCGACCATGCGGCCCAGATCGGAGGTTTCTGCCGCGCCGGGCATGCGTTTGAGGCAGCGCAGCAACTCATCCACCAACACGAAGGATGAAAGGAACCGGTCCGGGCCGCTGCGTTCGAACGCCAGTTCCGACATGACCTGTGCCCAGCCGTCGCCTTCCTTGCCCAGGAGGGCGTCAGGGGGCAGCAGCACATTGTCAAACGACACTTCGTTGAAGTGGTGCTCTCCAGCGATGTCCAGAACCGGGCTGACGGAAATCCCCGGAAGGCTCATGTCCACGAGAACCTGACTAAAGCCGCCGTATCGGCTCTCGGCCTGGCCAGTAAGGCAAAAGACGATCATGTAATGCGCCTTGTGCGCGTATGTCGTCCACAGCTTGGTTCCGTTCAGGACATAGCCATCAGCCGTCTTTTCGGCCCGTGTCCGCGCGGACGCCAGATCCGAGCCGCTGTTGGCCTCGCTCATGCCGATGCCAAAGAAACAGGTTCCCGCCGCGATGCGCGGCAGGATGGTCCGGCGCTGTTCCTCGGTGCCATGGCGCAGGATCAGGGGCGCGCTTTGGCGATCCGCAATCCAGTGGGCCGCAACGGGCGCCCCCGCCGCGAGCAGTTCTTCGACGACGATATGCCGGTCCACGGCACTGCGGTCATGGCCGCCGTATTCTTTCGGCAGGGTCATACCCAGCCAGCCGCGTTCGCCCAGTTTCCTGCTGAAACCTGCGTCGAACCCGGTCCAGGATCGTGCCCGTTCGCGGGCGGGCAGATCCGTAAGCGCTTCGGCCAGAAAGGCGCGGACCTCATCCCTCAGCGCCGCCTGCGCCGGAGTCGTCGCTTCAAGCGGAAAGGTCGGAAGTGCCATCACGCCACCTTTGCCAGGTCGCAGGCGGTCAGTGCGGGCCACAGACCACGCTCGGGTTGGGTTTGCGCCCAGTTCGCCAGATACTCGGCCCATTGTGATTCAGAACCGTCCTCGTCCCGCCACGACCAGAGACGGCGGGTCAGCAGATGCAGGGGATATTCCTCGCTGAAACCGATCGCTCCATGAACCTGATGCGCGATTGACGCTGCGGCCGTCGCGGCCTCTGCCGCGCGCAGTTTTGCCGCGGCCGCAGTCGGAATGAAAACCTCTTCCCCCTGCGTCGCGAGTGTTTCAAAAGCTGCCACCGCCATGTCGGCGGCAACGGTGGCGGCACAGCTGTGGGTCGCAAGAATGGCCAGTTGGTGTTGGATCGCCTGAAACTTTCCCAGCGGGCGCCCGAATTGTTCGCGCACATTGCAATAGCGCAGGCACATATCGGCAACCGCCTCGATCGCGCCGGCCATCTGCACTGTGCGCAAGGTCGACATGATCGCGCGCAGAGCGACTGGGGACATTGCGACACGAGCCTGCGGCGCGACCGGTTCGGTAGCGACCAGCACATCACGCTCCTCGCCCGCGTGGTTGGTGCCCGCGTGCCAGAGTTCGGCGGCGGGATGCAGAAGGGACAGCCCGACACCGCCATCCAGTTTGGACAGGCAGACGACCGTGCGCAGATAACGCCCGAACGGCATCGCCGCCACGCCACTCCAGGCCAGCGCCACGGGCCCCTCGAGCGTTCCCAGCCCGGCCAGCGACGCCACCCAGTTGGCCAGCAGCGTTTCGCCCAGCGGCAGGGCAACGGCACAGGCCGCCGCCACCCGCACGGGGGCAAAGGCTTCCCGGGCGGAGAAACCGAATCCACCGTGTTCTTCGCTCAGCAGGGCGAGTGGAAACCCTGCCTCTTCGGCGGCCAACCAGAGAGCGGGGTCGAAACCCTCCCCCCCGCAACCGGCAAAAAGCTTCTCCGATGTCTCAAGGACCATGGAATAGGTCGAACTGTCCATTGCACCGCCCTCAGCCATGGGTCAAACGCGACCGCTCGACGCCAGCCCCAAGACCGCGCCTGCCGCACGCACGCACCGCCCGAACAATATCATATGCGCTGATCGCAAGACGCTTTCGCGCGACACTGGACATCATCGGGCCAGCCATGGCCCCAAGGTCGATAAATGCAGTCCTGGACATGATCCCCTCCGATTCTGAGAACTTCACCAAGTGAAATTTCATTTCATTATTAGCATAGTCCTCCTCATGCAAAATGCAACCTGGTTCGGCAGGCTGTTCACCGGTCACAAAAACGGCTATGTGAAAGCCGCAAACGGAGAATTTTCTTGTCACCCCATCCACTTCATTCTTGGCACCACTCTCGATCCGTGGAAGCCCCGGTTGGGGAAATGACAAGTTCGGGAGGGAATTGACATGGCCTACCAACCGGTGATCGCGGCCTTGCGGGTGCTCGACGTTCTGGCCGCGATCAACAAGACGACAGGAAACGCCACGGTGGGCGAAATTCACCGCCTGACATCGCTGGACAAGGCAACCATCGTCCGGATGCTGACCACGCTGGCCCATGCCGGATATATTGTGCGCGACAGCGACAGCCGGACCTACCGTGTCACCGGCAAGACCCTGCAGCTCAGCGTTGGCTACAACCGGCATCAGGCCATCGGCGCAATTGTGTCCGAGGATCTGGCGCAGTTCCGGCAATCCATTGGTTGGCCTTCGGATGTGTCGATCTTCGACGAGGACGCAATGCTGGTCATCGAGACATCGCGCGAAACCGAGCCGATGCGCTTTTTCCGCAAGCCGGGATACCGGGCACCGGTGCTCCACACCAGCCTCGGGCGGGCCTATCTCGCCTTCTGCCCGGAAGAGGAACGGCAAGCTTTCCTGGAGCGCGCACAGAAGAATCCCGCACCGGAATTCGCCCTCGCGCGCGCCTTGGACGCATTGGAAGCGCTGCTCGAAAACGTGCGGGCACGGGGCTATGCCACGATGGACGAAAGCTATTCGCGCGAAAACTACGAGTCCAAGTTTTTCAGCATCGGCGTCCCGATCAGGACGCACTCGCAGGTGTTCGGCGCCATGAACATCATCTATCTGCGCCGCGCCATGACGCCGGATGCGGCGCGCGATCAGTTTCTTGTGCCGCTGATCGAGGTTGCGGACAAATTGGCCGCGAAACTCGAAACGCATACGGGCGACATCGCCTGATATGTGTCGCTGCCGCGCGTCCCGACCATTCCACTCCCGAATGATGGAGTTGTCTAATCGCAGTTGGGGCGTCAAGAATATGCTTCCAGCTTCCGGAGCTTGGTTGGCCCCTGAACATTAAAGGGCACCGATATACGGTAGGCTTATATTGGGGCATTCACGGGCGATTTATTTATGGCGCGTTACGAGGCCCGAGGTGGAATGCGCCGAACCTGGAAGCCTGTCTTGTTCTGCTCGAAGCCTACATCGTGATAGAACTTCAATGTGGCAGCCTACTTTGAACCCGTGAGCAACATGACCTTGGAAAAAGGTGCGGAGAAACTCGCGTCTTACGACGAAGCACTGTTCCTGTTCGGTCCGCGCTTCGTGCAGATCTACGGCCAGGCGCAAAGCCCGATGACAATCACCTCGCTGCGGCGGAAGTTGGTCGGATCGTGTCCCAGGGGGTGTAGCTTCGGCGTTCGCCGTGCCTTCCGGGCAGAGCCGGGACTGGATCAGCTTGCCGCGGCGGGCAGGCTGATGAGGGGATCATCGCTCATTGTCGCGATGGTCTCAAGGGTCATTTAGCGTGATCGCTGGACGGCCCATTCGTCGTTCTGCTCGAGCAACAAGGCACCGACGAGCCTGACGACGGCATCGTCGTTGGGAAAGATGCCGACGACCTCGGTGCGCCGCTTGATCTTGCCGTTCAGCCGCTCGATGGGATTGGTCGAGTGCAGCTTGGTCCAATGCGCCTTGGGAAAGGTCATGTAGGCCAGCACGTCCTCCTCGGCACTGTCCATGAGAGTTGCGAGCTTGGGCACTTTCGGTCTGATCTGATCGGCGACGTTGCGCCACTGCTGGCTTGCAGCCTCCGGCGTGTCCTGGGCAAACGCCGTGGCAATGAAGGCGGAGACGACACGCCGACCGCTCTTCCCGGCATGGGCCAATGCGTTTCTCATGAAGTGGACCCTGCAGCGCTGCCAGGTCGCGGAAAGAACCTTGGACACGTCCGCCTTGGGATATTACGGCACCTTTTCCTCGTTTCTGGAAATGGACTTCCCCCTGCCGGGCAATGTCGGCATCGCCAGCCAGTCGGGCGCTTACGGAACGCATCTTGCGGCCGTGGCGCGGGTGCGCGGCCTTGGGACCTCGGTTCTGGTCACCACCGGCAACGAGGCGGATGTGACGGTCGCCGACGCCATCGGCTGGATGGCCGGCAGTGATGCGGTGGACGTGATCTGCGCCTATCAGGAGGGTTTTCGCGACGCGGACCGCATGATCGCCGCCCTCGATGCGGCGCGAGCGGCCGGCAAGCCGGTCTTCATGCTGAAATCCGGACGCAGCCCGATCGGCGCTTCGGCGGCCGCCTCGCATACGGCCTCGCTCACCGGGGACGATGCCGTGGCCGAGGCAGTTCTCGCCGAACATGGCGTCATCCGGGTGCGTGATACCGAGCAGATGCTTGATTTCGCCTACGCGGCGCGGCAGCGGATCTATCCTGCCCACAATAGTCTCGGCGTGATCACCATCAGCGGCGGCGCGGGGATTGTCGCCAGCGATGAGGCAGAACTGGTGGGCTTGCCGATGCCGACCATGCCGGCCGAGGCGCAGGTCCGGTTGAAACAGCTTCTGCCTTATGGCGCTCCGGCCAATCCGCTCGACTGCACGGCCCAGGCACTGAACGACATGTCATTGTTCGAGCAGTTCACCCGCGCGGCGATCAGGGATGGCGAATATCGCTCTATCCTTTGTTTCATGACCTATGTAGCCGGGAGCGCGACGCTTGCGCCGAAACTGCGCGAAACCTTGCACAAGATCCGCGCCGAATTTCCCGACCGGCTGCTGGCGCTCTGCATCATCGCGGATGATGCCGTCACGCGCGCGTACGAAGAGGCCGGTTTCCTTGTATTTTCCGATCCAAGCCGGGCCGTGCGGGCCATTGCGGCGATGGGACGGGTCGGCGAAATGATGGCCCGGAAGCCGAAGGCGCTGCCGGAACTGCCGAATGTCCGCCTGCCGGCCGTCAGTCCCGACGAATACGCGGCAAAGGCGCTTCTCGCGAAAGCCGGCATAGCGGCTGCCGCCGAGCGGATCGTGCACTCGGCGGAGGAGGCGGTAGCCGCCGCTGCCGAACTCGGTTTCCCTGTCGTGATGAAGATCGTTTCGCCCGACATCGTTCACAAGTCCGATATCGGCGGCGTCAGGCTGAACCTGGTCGATACCGATTCCGTCCGGGCCGCCTATCACGATATTCTTGGCACGGTTGGCAGGACGGCTCCCGAGGCGCGCATTGCCGGTATCCTGGTTGCCCGACAGCTTTCGGGTGGCGTCGAATGCCTGATGGGTATCGGCCGCGACCTTGTCTTTGGCCCCGTCGCCGGGAAATGATCCTGTCGATCAAGGCAGCGGCAATCCTGACCGGGGCACGCGGTCGCGCGCCCGTCGATCTCGATGCGCTTGCATCCATGTTGTCACGGCTTTCCGCATTTGCCGTCGCTGCGGGCCCTCGCCTGCGCGCGATCGATCTCAATCCGGTGCTCGCGCTGCCCGACGGGGCCTTCGCGCTCGACGCGGTGATCGAGTGCGATGAGGAGGTTTTGCCGTGATCGACTACGAAAAGTTGATGGCCTACGACATTCCCGAGGTCCGTCAGAGCTACGGTCCGCGCGAGTGTGCCTTCTATGCTTTGTCGATCGGTGTCGGACAGGATCCGATGGACCGCGGTGATTTGCAGTTTGTTGGCGCTGGCGCGCTGGCACCCTTTCCGACCTTGCCGCTGGTGCTCGGCCACCCGGGGTTCTGGCTTGCAAATCCCGATACCGGGGTCGACGCGCTGCGCCTTGTCCATGGCGAGCAAGGCATTACGCTGCATGCCCCGTTACCGCCTGAAGGTGTAGTGATCGGCAAGACCCGCGTTACCGGCATCATCGACAAGGGCGCCGGGCGCGGCGCGCTACTCTATACCGAAAAGGAATTGCGCGACGCGGACGATGGCAGGCTCTACGCGACAACCCATGCCACCACCTTCCTGCGCGGGGACGGAGGTTTCGGGGGGCCGGTCGGTCCGGTGAAGCAGACCCATACGCTTCCCGAAACGGATCCCACGTTTGTGCGCAAGACGCAAACTCGACCCGAGCAGGCGCTCTGGTACCGTTGGAATGGCGACGACAATCCCTTGCACATTGATCCTGATGTTGCCGCCAAGGCCGGATTCGAGCGGCCCATCCTGCACGGATTGTGCAGCCTGGGCATCGCCGCGCATGCTCTGATGAAGACGCTTTGCGCAGGCGATCCGACGCGACTCAAGGGGCTTGACGTTCGTTTCAGTTCGACAGTCCTGCCGGGGGAGACATTGCTTACGGAAATCTGGCCGGACGGCTCCTTCCGCGTGTGCGCGGCGGAGCGCGGCATGGTGGTGCTCGGAAACGGTCTCGCCCAATTCGAATGAGGAGGAAACGGCGATGGATGCAGCGCTCGCAACTGGCGAGGACAGGCTTGAGGGGGTGCGCCTGTTGGTCGAAAGCGCTGCAGGCATTGCCTCGCGCGATGGCGATCTCAAGGCGATTCGACATCTGCGCTTTAGCAGGCCGGGAATAGATCGAGGACGCTGGAGCGAGATCTCCGCCATGGGTTGGCTTGGAATTCGGCTGCCGGAAGCGGCAGGCGGCGCAGGCCTTGGCATGGCGGAATATGCGGCGCTCGCTGGCGAAGTAGGAGCGGCGTTGCTGCCCGAGCCGCTCATCGAGGCCCAGCTTGCTCTCGATTTCATGGGCAAGGACGCACCCGCCGAAGCGTTGAGCGGTGACAAGCTTATCTTGCCGGCCTGGCTCGATGCTCCCGATGGCCTCACGATCGCCGGAGACATCACGGAGGCCGAGGGGCGGATCTCGGGAAGACAGCGTTTCGTGCCAATGGCCGCCGCCGCCAATGCGTTTCTCGTCGTTTCGACTGAAGCCTGCTGGTTGGTCGACGCGAAAGCCGCGGGCATGTCGCTTGAAATCGAAAACACCATCGATGGCGGTCACACGGCGACCTTGATCCTCGATGGGGTCGAGGCGGAACGGCTATCTGCGCCAGATGCGAAGGCGCTCGAAGCCGCGGCCCTGGCCACGGCGTCGGCATTGCTTGGAATCATGGGGCGCGCCTTTGCCATCACGCTCGACTATCTCAAGACACGCGTCCAGTTCGGCCAACCTATCGGCCACTTCCAGGCGCTGCAGCACAGGGCTGTGGATATGGAAATCGAGATTGGCTTGACGCGGGCGGTGCTACGCGATGCCGTCGAAGCGTTCGATTCGGGCGACGACTGCCGTCGTATCGTCTCCAGAGCGAAGGCGCGGGCCGCCGATGCCGCCATGCTGGTTACGAGACAGGCGGTGCAGCTTCACGGTGCCATCGGATATACGGAAGAGGCCGATATCGGATTGTTCCTGCGCCGTGCCATGGTGCTGGCACCGCGTTACGGCAGCGCGGGTTTCCATCGCCAACGTTACGGCGGCCTGACGGAGGGGCGGCCATGACCGGGATTGCGGCGGCCCTTGAAGAGGGACTTCTGATCCTCACGATGGACGAGCCCGAGCGTTGCAATCCCGTCGGTCATGCAGTGCGACGCAGGTTGGTCCAGCTTCTCTCGGATGCTGAACACGACCGAGCCGTTCACGCTGTTGTTTTGACGGGTGCAGGTGGGCACTTTTCCACCGGCGGCGATATTCGTGACCAGAAGGCTGTGACCAACATCGCCGAGGCGCGCGATCGTTTCTCGGTTGTGAAGGATCTCGTGGGGCGAATGGTGAGGTTTCCCAAGCCGCTCGTCTCCGCCGTTGAAGGGTGGGCTGCTGGCGGTGGCTTCGCTTTGGCGTTGGCTTGCGAAACCGTCGTTGCTGCGGAAACGGCTCGTTTTGCCTCGAGTTTTGGCAAGATAGGTCTGATCCCCAGTATGGGGCTGCTGGCCACGCTGCCAGCGCGCATAGGCTTCGCACGGGCGCCGTATCATCCTCGCCTCGGCAACGATCGATGCGCTGGAGGGGTACCGCCTCGGCTTCGTGGACGAACTCGTACCGGAAGGTGGAGCGCTTGCCGCAGCCAAGGCTTTCGCCGGCACTGCGGCAGAAGCTGCGCCTTTGCCGAGGCCTATGTAAAGGACTTCCTCGCCTTGGAGGTCGACAGGGCGCTCGAATTCGAACGCCAGATCCAGCCGACGCTCTTGTTCAGCGCTGACGCGTTGGAAGGGCGCGCAGCCTTTTTCGAGAAGCGTGCAGCAGTATTCAGGGGAGAATGAAATGACAGCCATCGCTAGCCTGACGGCACCCGAGCCGCATGCGGACCTGAACACGCTTTCGGATGCGGACTTCCGCGCTACGATAGGTCGCTGGATCGCTACCAACTATCCGCAGGAACTGCGCAGTCCACCCAAGCGGCTGCACGCCGCAGAAGCCATGCCCTGGTACAAGATCCTGTCGCTGCAGGGCTGGGTAGCGCCTGGATGGCCGCGCGAACATGGCGGGATGGGACTCTCTCCCTCGAAGCTGCTGATCATGTTCGAGGAAATGGAGCGCTATGGTTGTGCGCGACTGCCCGATACTGGCCTGACCATGGTCGGTCCTCTCCTGATCGCTCACGGAACAGATGCTCAGCGCGCCTACCATCTGCCGAAGATCCTCTCGGGCGAAATAGTCTGGTGTCAAGGCTATAGCGAACCCAACGCCGGCTCCGACCTTGCGGCGCTCCGCACGTCGGCCGTGCGCGAAGGCGATCAGTGGGTGATCAACGGGCAGAAGATCTGGACGACGCTGGGCATGGACGCGCAATGGATCTTCGTGCTTGCCCGCACGGACCAGCAGGCCGCCAAGCAAAAAGGCATAAGCTTCTTTCTTGTGCCGATGGATACGCCCGGCGTGAAGGTTCGTCCGATCGTCAACATCGACATGCACGACGAATTCGCAGAGGTCTTCTTCGACGATGTTCGCATCCCCGCCGACTCGATCGTCGGGGAGGTGAATTCGGGCTGGACCACCGCCAAGAACCTGCTTGGCTTCGAACGTCTGTTCCTGGGCTCACCAAAGCAATCGGAAGGAGCGCTCGACCATCTCGAGCGGCTTTGCGACCATCTGGGAAAGAGCGCTGACTATGCATCACTCCTCAACGGATTGCGCATGGAGCTCGAGGACCACAAGTCCTTTTACAAGACCTTCGCAGACAAGGTGCGACGCGGCGAAACGCTCGGCCCTGACGTTTCCATGCTGAAGATCAACCAGTCCGCGCTCTACCAGGAGATCACAGACCGGATACTGGAGGTCGCCGGCGAACTGGGAACGCTTGCAGGGCCGCTGCTGGACGCTCCGACGCTCTACCCCGGCAGTGTCTTCCTTCAGGCGCGACCAACATCGATTTATGGTGGCTCATCGGAAATTCAGCGCAACATTGTTGCCAAACAAGTGCTCGGTCTCGGCCGATAAAACGCCTGTTCAAGGAGGGAATTCGAAATGACAGTCGATTTGGGACTGGAGGGCAAGGTCGCGGTCGTCACGGGAGCGGGCGGTGGCATCGGTCGAGGCATTGCGCTGGAGTTTGCCCGGGCGGGCGCTCGCGTGGTGATCAATGATATCGGCGTTTCACTGGGAGGGAGCGGCGAGCGCTCCAGCGCACCCGCAGAGGAAACCAAGGCGATGATCGAGCAGCTCGGCGGCCAGGCGATCATCTCGAGCGAAAGCGTGTCCGAATGGAACGCCGCACGCCGCACCATCGAAATGACCATGGACAGCTTCGGTCAGGTGGATGTGGTGGTCAACAATGCCGGGATCCTTCGAGACGTCATCTTCCACAAGATGGATCCTTCCGACTGGGAGGCGGTGATAAATGTGCATTTGAACGGCAGCTTCTATATGAGCCGTGCGGCCGCTGAGCCGTTTCGTGCTCAAGGCAGAGGCGCCTTCGTGCATATGACCAGCACCTCCGGCCTGATCGGAAATTTCGGTCAGGCGAACTACGCCGCGGCCAAGCTCGGCATCGTTGGCCTTTCGAAATCAATCGCTCTGGACATGAGCCGGTTCGGCGTGCGCTCGAACTGCGTCGCGCCCTTCGCCTGGAGCCGGATGACGAGCTCCATTCCTGCAACGACTCCGGAGGAACAGGCGCGCGTCGAACGCATGAAGCGCATGACGCCGGAGACCAACGCGCCGCTCGTCGTCTTCCTGGCATCGGCCGCGGCGGAGGGAATTACAGGCCAGGTTTTCGCAGCTCGTCTCAATGAACTGTTCCTGTTCAACGCCATGCGACCGATTCGCAGCGTCCAATCGGGAGGAGGTTGGACGCCGGCCCTGATAGCCGAACGCGTCCTACCCGCCTTCAAGGCGAGCGTCGTCCCGATGGAGCGTTCGGGTGACGTATTCTGCTGGGATCCGATCTGAGGACTGTGGAGGCTACCGTCAAGCCGACTCCACCCCTCTCTGTGCAGGAAATGACCGCGGCGGCACTGATCTGCGTGGCGATCGTTTTCGGTGTTTCGAGCGTCTTTGTTCGGTATCCGGCGGTCACGGGAGCCGGTGGTCTGGCATTGGTCGCCTTCCTCGTTCTTTCCTATCGGCGTCTGGGGCTCATCGCTTTGGTGCCGCTGTGGATCTCGACACTGGCCTTCGCCGGGGCGATCTGGCGCGGTGTGTGTCCCCGGCCATGACGCTTGGCGAATTGAAGCTGCGCAAAGGCCGCCGGTTCCTGTACGAATACGACCTCAACATTCCCTGGGAGCACGAGTTTCGGCTGGAGGAGCGCCAGCCAGTCACTCCGGGCGCTCACTATCCGGCATGCATGGGAGGAGACGGCGCCTGCCCGCAGGAAGACTGCTGTCGCTTTGCACTTAACCCCAAGAATCCGTCGCAGCAATTTCAGAAGGATAGCCTGGCACTTAATTTGAGAATAGGCACTTAACTTGAGAATTTCGCATAAATCTGATCAGTTAATGTGAGAATCAGACTACCGAGGAAATCGACGGTATCTTGCTGTGAGTGACGCCTTCCCTGACGAAGTTGACGAAGCGCTTTGGGATGAAGCGTGCCGGCGCGCAGACGCAATTCGAGACTTTTTGAAAAGCCGCACTGGCAGGATGTCGGTGGCGGATGTGGCGCTGCTTGCGACCGAGCTCGAAATCAGTCAAGCGACTGCATACCGCCTCATCAAGCTATTCCGGGCCGGCGGGACCGTGATGAGCCTGGTGGAGCGCAAGCCCGGCCGACCAGGAGGCCATCGGGTACTAGATGACAGGCGGGAGGAGATCATTCGGACGACGATCAGCCGGTACTACCTTACCCGCAATCGTGCGTCATTTACACAGCTGGTCCGGGATGTGCAGACGAACTGCATCTCCGCTGGACTTCGGCCGCCCCATCGCCGAACAATCAAAGCTCGACTCGAAGACATCGATCTACAGAAGCGGGCCAAACGGCGCGGCGAAGCCAAAATCGTCAAGAACACTCGTGCTGTTCCCGGGGTGTTAGCCGCCTCCCGGCCATTGCAGATCGTGCAGGTCGATCATACGAAAGCGGATATCTTTGTCGTTGACGAGGAAACGCGGCAGCCGATCGGCCGGCCTTGGCTGACGCTGGCGATGGATGTCTGCAGCCGGATGGTGACGGGCTTCTACCTCACGATGGATGCCCCTTCCCGCCTTTCGACCAGTCTTTGCCTTCTGCATTCCGTTTTTGACAAGTCAGCTTGGCTGCGTGAACGGGAGATCAGCGAGGCTTGGCCCGTTGCAGGTTTGCCAGATACCTTACACGTCGACAACGGCGCCGATTTTAGGAGCCAGTCTTTCAAGCGGGGATGCCAGGATGCCGGCATCGCGATCGACTGGCGGCCGCCAGGGGAGCCACGCTTCGGTGGTCACATCGAGCGTCTGATTGGGACGCAGATGGGAAAACTCCACCTGCTGCCTGGCACGACGTTCAGCAATGCCCAGGAGCTTGGCGAATACGACTCTAAGCGACATGCGGCACTCACTTTGCGCGAGCTCGAGCGTTACATCGCGCTGGACATTGTCGGCTCCTATCACCATTCGATACACGGCAGCTTGGGCCGGCCGCCGATTGCAGTATGGCGGGAGCACGAGGACGTGATACCGCTTCGACTTCCCCAGGACCGGATGCGTTTCTGGCTGACGTTCCTGCCGGAGCAGGAACGCACGCTGCGGCCAACCGGGATTCACCTGTTCGGGCTGCGTTATTGGTCAGCTGCCCTCACCGCCGATGTTGGGCGCTCTAACCGGCGTCTCCTTGTAAAGTACGACCCACGGGATATGGCTCGCGTCTTCGTCCGGCGCCCGTCCGGCAACTTCGTGGAAGCCCGCTATGCCGACGTTACCTTGCCCTCGGTGACACTACACGAGGCACTGGCGGCGCGCCGCGCGCTGCTGACAAAGGGGCGACGGGAACTAGACACCCGCACCATAGTCGGCACGGCAGTTGAGCAGCGCAAGCTGGTCGAGGCAGCAGTCAAAAAGACGGCGTTCGCCCGACGCGGTCCCGCAAGCCGCCACAAAACGAGAGTGGAAGACGGCGGATGGGGGTCGCTTCGCGGGATAGACTCCAGCAAACCTGTGGCCTTCGACGAGGACACGGAGTGAACTGGCATGAACACGGAAATCTCCCACCTAACCTCAAACGCCGCGGCTTTGCTTGCGGAGACGGATGCGCAACGCATCAGGGCGATCAGATCACGCCGCTGGCTGGTTTATCCGCGCGCCAAGCAGGTGCTTGAGCGGCTCAACCAACTGCTCGATCATCCACGCGGCACACGCATGCCTTCGCTCGCCATCTACGGCGACAGCGGAATGGGCAAGACGATGATCATGAAGCGTTTCCGTGATCAGCATCCACCGAGCTTCAGTTCTCTTACCGGCAAGTTGAAGACACCGGTTCTGGCCATGGAGATGACCAGCCGACCCGGCGAACGACGGTTCTACGCGGAACTACTAACCCTTCTCGGCGCACCGCAAAGGCCACGCGCCGATATCGCCCAGATGGAGCAGGCGGCGATGCGCATCATGGAGGCTATCGGCGTTCAGGTGTTAGTGATTGACGAGGTGCACAATATCCTCGCCGGAACCTATCGCGAGCAACGCATCGTCCTCAACACCTTGCGCTTCCTCAGCAACCGACTTCAGATCTCCCTCGTCTGCTTTGGCGTCAATGATGCCCGCGAAGCGATCGGTGGCGATGTGCAACTGGCCCGCCGCTTTGAACAGTTCACCCTAAGCCGCTGGGCTGCAAACGAGCAGTTCGAGATCCTGATCTCTTTGATCCTGCGCAACACGCCCCTACGCCAGCCGTCGGTGTTGACCGCAAAATCGCTACGGCGGATGTTGCAGATATCCGAGGGCATCACCGCAAACCTCTTCCATATGTTAAACACACTCGCAATCGAGGCCATCGAAAGCGGCCAAGAGAGAATTACGGACGCAGCTGTCGAGAGATGGGAGCCGGAGTTTGATGCGGAAGCCGCCTTCGCATGACCTTCAAGCCCCCCAGCAGTTGCCGGTAACACTGGCTCCCTGCACCGATGAGCTGCTGTCGTCGTGGGTTGCTCGGCATGCGGTGTTCTATGGTGTCCCTCCCCTTGCCATGCTTCGGCATTGCCTCCCAGAGACGCCATCCCTGCGCGCCACCGATCTTAGTCTCAACGACAATCAGATCCTCCGCCTGGCGCATATACTCTGCGTGGATGAGGCAACGATCCGCCGCACCACCTTCACAGATATCGCCCGGTCGTCGCGGTGCCTGATTGCGACGGATGCGATACAGTCATGCTCAACCTGTTGTCCCGCAAAGACGGAACCGAGAGCCATTCTTCGAAGTCAGTTGCTCGGCTGGCGTATCACCTGTGCTCTCTGCGGCGACCTGCTACAGAGCCCCTCGGGGGTTAGCTGCGCCTCAACCTTCGGTCACTATAGCGCAACGGCTCTCATCGGCGAACGGCTGCTCCACGATGAGGCCTCACGAAAAGCTCGAACCTGGGTATCACCGGCCAGGATTGCACAACTTTTGCTGATGCGCCGCGTGAAGAACCCCACCTTTGGAAATTATGAGCCATGGCGTTACCGGGTACTTGGCGCACTCATTCCTGATCTCGATGATGTCGTTGATCGGCAGAGTCTGCCAATGTCGTCATGCCCAATCCTGCCCCTGCACCTGCGGCCGGCTCTGCTGGCCGCAATAGCCATGGTTGAGCGCTCAGGGCCAGAGATGCTCGAAATGCTTTGCGGACAAATGAGGGGCGAGAACAAGGTGCGTTTCAGCAGCGCCATCAACGAGATCATGAGGGGTACCTCCCGATCAACCGCGTCATCCCAACTGCAACTAATCTGAGAATCTTCCCGGCAAGATTCTCACGTTAACTGCCAATTCTGGCTCAAAGCGGCCGCATTCTCACGGTTAACTGCCAACCAACACCTGCTTTTTCCTTCCTGTAACCTTGCGGAGACGATGAGCCTCCGCGTCTGATTGTTATTCTCGAGGCTCCGGCAAACGCTCGTTCGCTCGCAGCTTCCAGACGGCGCCGACAATTCCCTCCCTGAACATCAGGACACAGACGATGAACGTCGCACCCTGAATGGCCGTGACCCACGAGCCGCTCTCGGCGAGATAGGTCTGCATCGCGACGATGATGATGGCCCCGACTACGGGACCCAGCGTCGTGCCGAGACCGCCGATCAGCGTCATCAGCACCACCTCACCGGACATCGTCCAGTGGACGTCCGTCAGCGATGCGAGCTGGAACACCAGTGCCTTGGTCGCGCCTGCGAGGCCAGCGATCGCAGCTGACAACACGAAGGCAAGATGCTTGTAGCGATTAGAATCATAGCCCAGGGAGATCGCACGGTTCTCGTTGTCGCGAATGGCCTTCAGGGTCTGGCCGAACGGTGATTCGACCGCACGGTGCAGAACAGCAAGGCCGATCAGGAAAACCGCAACAACGAAGGCATACATCGCCATCGTGTTGTTGAGATCGATGATGCCAAACAGAAACCCGCGGGGAATTCCCTGCATGCCATTCTCCCCACCGGTGAGCGGGGCCTGTACCGCGAAGAAGTAGACCATCTGCGCCAGCGCCAGCGTGACCATGGCGAAGTAGATGCCATGGCGACGGATAGCGATCGCACCGATCACGTAGCCCAGCAGTCCGGCACCCACAGTCCCGACGAGGACACTGAGTTCCGGGGTAAGACCCAGGTCCCGCGCCGCGTAACCACAGAGATAGGCTGCGGAGCCGAAGAAGGCAGCATGTCCGAAGGACAAGAGCCCGCCATAGCCGATCAGAAGATTGAACGCACAGGCGAAGAGTGCAAAGCACAAGGCTTTCATCAAGAAGACCGGATAGACGACGTACGGCGCAATGGCAAGCACGGCCGCCGCGAGGATGAAAATCGCGATCCGGCGAGAAAGGCGGCCATTGTGCCGTGACAAGGGACGCGTCTTGGTGGTGTTCATTCGGCCCTCCCGAACAGACCAGTGGGTTTCACGAGCAGCACGATGGCCATGACGACAAAGATGACGGTGCTGGACGCTTCAGGGTAAAAGACCTTCGTTAATCCCTCGATGAGTCCGAGACCAAAGCCTGAGACGATGGCACCGAGAATCGAGCCCATGCCGCCAATGACGACAACGGCGAACACGACAATGATGATGTTGGAGCCCATGACAGGGCTTACCTGATAGATGGGGGCAGCCATTACGCCGGCAAGCGCCGCCAGTGCAACCCCAAACGCATAGGTGAGTGTGATCATCAACGGCACGTTGATGCCGAAAGCTTGCACGAGCTTCGGGTTCTCCGTCGCGGCGCGCAGATAGGAGCCTAATCGCGTTTTTTCGATCAGGAACCAGGTCGCGAAACATATGAAGAGAGAGGCGACCAGCACCCAGGCCCGATAGTTCGGGAGAAAGATGAAGCCAAGGTTCTGAACGCCCTGAAGCTGCGCGGGGATCGGGTAGGCAAGCCCCGACACGCCAAACTGGTTCCGGAAAACGCCTTCGATCAGAAGAGCGGTGCCGAAGGTAAGAAGAAGGCCATAGATATGGTCCAGCTTGTAAATGCGGCGGAGCATATAGCGCTCCATGGCGACCGCGAGCACGCCCACGATAAACGGAGAAAGGATTAGCGCACCCCAATAGTTGACGCCGAGATAGTTGAGCAGGAGCCACGCGGCGAAGGCGCCGAGCATGTAGAGCGCGCCATGCGCGAAGTTGATGATATTGAGCAGGCCGAAGATGATCGCAAGACCGAGACTTAGGAGTGCATAGAAGGCGCCGTTGATGAGCCCGATCAGGATCTGGCCGAGCAGCGCCTGCATGGGAATGCCAAGGATAGTCGTCATGCTCGCCTCCTAAACGCCGAGAAACGAGTGCAGGCGTTCTGCCACACCCGGATCATTGAGGTCGTCCTTCGCCACCATGTCGACCACGCGTCCGTTCTCGACTACGTAATGGCGGTCGGCGATGCGACTGGCAAAGGGGAAGTTCTGCTCCACCAGCAGGATCGTGAAGCCCCGCTCCTTGAGAAGCCCGATCGCGATGCCGATCTGCTCGATGATGACCGGCGCCAAACCCTCCGTAACCTCGTCCAACAACAGGAAATCGGCGCCAGTACGCAGGATACGCGCCATCGCAAGCATCTGCTGTTCGCCCCCAGAGAGTTTCGTGCCCTGGCTTCCCGCCCGCTCCTTAAGATTGGGAAACAGCGTGTAGATCTCTTCGATGGTCATGCCGCCCGGCTTGATCGTGGGCGGAAGCAGAAGGTTTTCCGTGACGTCGAGGCTTGAAAAGATGCCGCGTTCTTCCGGCACGTAGCCGATACCGAAGCGGGCAATCTTATGCGGAGGAAGCCGGGACAGATCAGCGCCGTCGAAGCGGATGTCACCGCGCCGCTCGACGAGGCCCATGATGGCGCGCAATGTGGTGGTCTTTCCGGCGCCGTTGCGTCCGAGAAGCGTAACGAGTTCACCGCGCTCGACATGCAGATCGATGCCATGCAGTACATGGCTGTCTCCGTAGAAAGCGTTCAGTCCCTCGATACGCAGGCGTTTTTCGCAATGGGTGTCAAGCATGGACGCCTCCGATATAAGCTTCCCGGACCGCCGGGTTTTGGGAAACAGAGGCGTAGTCGCCCTCTGCGAGAATGCTGCCTCGCGTCAGCACGGTGATGGTGTCGGAAAGGTCGGAAACCACATCCAGATTGTGCTCGACCATCAGCACGGTGCGGCCTTCGGATACACGCCGCACCAATTCGGCGACACGACCGATGTCCTCGTGGCCGAGCCCCGCCATCGGTTCGTCGAGAAGCAGCAACTCCGGATCGAGTGCGAGCGTGGTCGCGAGTTCGAGAACACGTTTGCGCCCATAGGAGAGGTCGCCGGCAAGCGTATCTCGATAGGTCTCGAGGCCGACCCATTCGATGAGCTCGTCCGCCCTAACGTGAAGCGGGTAAAGCGAACGCTTCGGCTTCCAGAAGTGGAACGAGGTGCCGAGCTTGCGTTGAAGCGCCATGCGAACGTTCTCAATCACCGTCAGATGGGGGAAGATCGAGGAGATTTGGAAGGACCTGACCATTCCGAGCCGGGCCATCGCCGCGGGTCCGGTTCTCGTGACGTCCCGACCATTGAAAACGATCGAACCACCCGTCGGGGTGAGGAACTTCGTCAAGAGATTGAAACAGGTTGTCTTGCCCGCCCCGTTCGGCCCTATAAGCGCATGTATAGTGTGGCGCCTCACGTTCAGATCGACGTTGCGCACGGCGACGAAGCCGTGAAACTCCATCGTCAGTCCGCGTGTTTGCAGAATATGATCGTCTACTCCTCCCGGCTTTACGCCGGCTTCGTTTCTCTCCATGGTCCTCCCCCGAGAGTTGATGTTGTTAGACCCGCTCGATGATCGTCGCGATCCCCTGTTCGTCATCGCGCCATCGATATACATGCCACGGCCTGTGCCGTCGCGCTGACGAAGCGCGAGCAAGATGTTGATCACCACCGGCGGCGCGCCACCTGCAATGTCTCCCGCGAGGAACACCGGTAGAGCCGGCACGCCATAATTACCGGCGGAAAGACCCAACAGTCCCGCCTCGGCGACGAAGTTCAGATCACGGTTGCCCTTACCTGCCTTTGGACCAGTCTGGTCCCAGCCGGGGATCGAGCAATAGAGCAGCCGCGGGTTGCGCTTTGCCAACACATCGTATCCGAGGCCAAGGCGGTCCATGCCCCCCGGCCGGAACTCCTCAATCAGTGCGTCCGCCTTTTCAATCAGCGGCCAGAGTACCTCCATGTCGGCAGGCGATTTCAAATCGACCGCCATTGACTGCTTGCCGCGGTTGAGCATGGCGAACAGCAGGCTTTCGCCGTCGACAATGGGCTTGTAAGTGCGCATCGCGTCGCCGTCGTCCGGACGTTCGATCTTGATCACCTGCGCGCCCACCTCAGCCCGCCTCGGGCTCGCGAGCGGCCCGGGAAGGAGCGTCGAGAAATCAATAACGAGAAAATCTGTTAAAGGAGGCATGCGGTAACCCTCATTCACGATCAGCCTTCACGAACCGCCGAAGTTTGGCGTCCGTTTTTCGATGAAGGCGGTGATGCCTTCCTGCGCGTCCTTTGACTGGAAGGCGAGGGTTGAGATCTCGGCTTCGATCTTCA
>NZ_JAGGJW010000016.1 GCF_017873175.1 Neorhizobium petrolearium | reverse complement strand
AGGATTTCTCCAGAACAAAGGACTTCGTCGCCAGCAGCGCCGCCGCCCTCGTCAGTGACACGGCTTATAGAGGGACACAGAAGAACAAGTCAACAGGCGTTTTTAAAAAAATGTCATTTTTCTCTCACGTCCCCGAAATCGCTTTCAAAACAGCGCAGGAAATGGGCGGAGATTAATGAAAAGGCACTTTTCCCGGCGTAAAACCGCTTTTCCCGCCTCATTTCCGATTGCTAGGGTAGAAAGCACTTTTGATGGCGGAGAGAGAGCATGCTGGTATTGAACGAGGAACAGACGCGCGACGCGTTGCCGTTCGGGGAACTGATCGAGGCGATCGGGAGGATGTTCCGCAGCGACTGCGTGATGCCGGTCCGTCATCATCACGAGATGGAAGTGCCGGGCGAAGCGAATGCCGTGATGCTGCTGATGCCAGCCTGGGTGCCGGGCGACCATATCGGCGTGAAGATCCTCAACCTCTTTCCCGATAACCACTTGCGCGCGCTCCCGACGATCATCGGCAGTTATCTTCTCTCCTCCGGCAAGACCGGCGAGATGTTGGCGATCGTCGAGGGTGGGGAGCTTACCGCGCGGCGCACAGCCGCAACGTCAGCGCTTGCCGCAAGGTATCTGGCACGGGAAGAATCCGAGACGATGCTGATGGTCGGAACGGGCCGTCTTTCGCTCAACCTGATGCAGGCCCATGCGATCACACGGCCGCTGAAGCGGTTCCTAGTCTGGGGGCGCAGCCGCGAGAAGGCCGAAGAAACAGCCAGGGAAGCAAGGGCACTCGGCTTCGACGCGGTTGCCGTCGACGATCTTGGTGCGGCAGCCCGCCAAGCGGACATCATCTCCTGTGCGACGCTATCGAGCCAACCGCTGATTCGCGGCGAGTGGCTGAAGCCCGGTACCCATCTCGATCTCGTCGGCGCCTTCAAGCCGAGCATGCGTGAAAGCGACGATGAAGCCGTGCGGCGCTCTTCCGTCTTCGTGGACACGCGTGCGGGCGCCACAAAGGAAGGAGGCGATATCGTACAGCCGCTCCAAAGCGGCATCCTGACAATGAACGATATAAAAGCCGAGCTTGCCGAACTGGCACACGGCAAGCATCGAGGCCGCACCAGCCCCGATGAGATTACGCTTTTCAAGTCGGTCGGCGCGGCGCTCGAGGATCTCGCCGGCGCTATCCTCGCCTATCAGCGTGCCTCCGGACAGGTCTCCGGCTGATGGCTGTTTCCTATCAGGCGGGACCGATCGCCGGAAACCTGCCAAAACTGCCCATCACCGACGTTCTCGGGGAACTCACCGAAGCGCTGGTCCATGGGACGAGAGCCGTCCTCTCCGCTCCGCCGGGCGCCGGCAAGACAACGCTGGTGCCGCTGGTACTGCTCGACCAGGCTTGGTGTTCGGGCAGGATCATCCTGCTCGAGCCGCGGCGGCTGGCAGCACGAGCGGCCGCCTCGCGGATGGCTTCCCTCATCGGCGAGACCGTCAGCGAAAGGATCGGTTACCGGATGCGGCTCGACAACCGGATTTCAGCCAGAACCCGGATCGAAGTCGTGACCGAGGGGGTCTTTGCCAGGATGATCCTCGACGATCCGGAGCTCACCGGCATCTCTGCGGTGATCTTCGATGAATTTCACGAGCGGTCGCTCGATGCGGATTTCGGCCTGGCGCTCGCACTCGACGTGCAGTCTGCGTTGCGCGACGACCTGCGTGTTCTCGTCATGTCGGCGACGCTCGATGTCGATCGGGTCGCGGGCCTGCTAGACGATCCGCCGGTGATCAAGAGCGAAGGACGGAGCTTTCCGGTCGATATCCAGCATCGAGACCGGGCACCGAACGAACGGATCGAGGACTCCGTGACGCGCGCCATCGTCGAAGCACATGCGAGCGAAACCGGTTCCATACTCGCCTTCCTGCCGGGACAGGTGGAGATCCTCAGGACGGCGGAACGGCTGGAGGGCAAGTTCGGCCCCGAAACCGTGATCGTGCCGCTCTACGGCAACCTCTCCCAGCGGGAACAGGACCTGGCAATCAGGCCGGCGCCGACCGGGCAGCGCAAGATCGTGCTTGCCACATCGATCGCCGAGACATCGATCACCATCGACGGCGTGCGGATCGTCGTCGACAGCGGCTTGCAACGCCTGCCGGTCTTCGAGCCGGCGACGGGGATCACGCGGCTGGAGACGGTGCGGGTCTCGCGCGCTTCGGCCGACCAGCGGGCGGGCCGCGCCGGCCGTACCGAACCGGGCATCGCCATCCGGCTCTGGCATCCGGGGCAGACGGCGGCGCTTCGCCCCTTCTCCCCGCCGCAGATCCTCGCCAGCGATCTTTCCGGCCTTGCGCTCGACCTTGCCCATTGGGGCGTACAGGATCCGAAGACGCTCGCCTTTCTGGATCCGCCGCCTGGACCGGCCTTCAGCGAAGCAAGGGGGCTGCTCACGCAGCTTGGCGCGCTCGATCCCCAGGGTAGCCTTACCGAACACGGCCGGCTTATGCGGGAGCTTGCGCTTCCGCCCCGCCTTTCGGCGATGGCGATCTTTGCAAATGAAGAGGGTTTTGGCCGGGAGGCCTGCCTGCTTGCCGTTCTTATGACCGAACAGGGCCTCGGCGGCAGCGACATCGATCTCGATGAGCGGCTGCGCCGGTTTCGCAACGAACGCGGCGATCGTGCCGAATCGGCCCGCAGGCTTGCCGAGCGAATCGCCTCCAGCCTGCCGAAGACGTCACAGTCCAGTGAGCCGGCGCTCGCAGGCCGGCTCCTGGTGCATGCATATCCCGACCGGATCGCGCTACAGCGCGGCGGGCGGGGACGCTTCGTCATGGCAAACGGCCGCGGAGCTGAACTGCCGGAGACCGAGCGGCTTGCCGCATCGCAAATGCTGGTCATAGCAGACCTTACGGGCCGGGCGGCACAGGCAAGAATTCTTGCTGCGGCGGAAATCAGCCGCGCAGACGTGGAGGCGGAACTTGCCGGGGCGATCCAGCAGAAGGATGAATGTTTCTTCGACCGGGCAAGCCGCCAGGTCCGCGCCCGCAAGGTAAGGCGCCTCGGAGCCATCATCTTCGAAGAGAAGCCGCTGCCTCGGCCCAGCGGTGAACAGGCGGCAAAAGCCTTGGCGGAGGGCGTGCGTGAACTCGGGCTCCAGGCTCTGCCATTCTCCAGGGATGGAATGCAATTGCGAGAAAGGATCGGTTTCCTGCGCCGATCGCTCGGCGAGCCCTGGCCGGATGTCAGCGACGAAGCACTGCTCACCAGGCTCGACGATTGGTTCGTGCCGTTCCAGGGAAATACTTCGGGTCTCGATTCCATTGATCCCGCCAGTCTTTCAGAAGGGCTGCGGTCGCTGATCCCCCCTGCGGTGGCGCCGGATCTCAACAGGCTGGCGCCGACGCATTTCGAAGCGCCTACTGGCCTGCGGCATCCGATTCGCTACGACGCCGAGGAACCGACGCTTTCCATTCGTGTGCAGGAATTGTTCGGATTGAAGAAACATCCGTCGGTGGCGGGAGGCAAGCTGCCGCTGCTTCTCGAACTCACGTCGCCGGCGCATCGGCCAATCCAGACGACCCGCGACCTGCCGGGTTTCTGGACCGGCTCCTGGAAGGACGTGCGTGCCGAGATGCGCGGGCGTTATCCCAGGCATCCCTGGCCGGAGGATCCTGCCGAAGCGCTTCCGACGACGCGTGCCAAACCGCGCGGGACGTGACAGAATGCCGCCTGCGACCGGAAGTCCAGCCGGTTTATGAAGCCTGCTCAATCATGAGTGGCCGCGGGAGCCAGAGACAAATTGTGATCGCTGACAATCCATCGCTGCGTTCTGCGCAATTCAGCCCTTCGAGCCGCCGCATCCGGCTTCAGACATTGGTGCGGCTGCGCTGGCTTGCCGTTGCGGGCCAGACGATCACCGTTTTTATTGTCGGGCTGCTGCTCAGGTTTCCGCTTCCGTTGCGGGAGGCCGCCGTCCTGGTCGGCGCGCTTGCCGCCGCCAATCTCATGCTTTCGGTCTGGTTTCCGACCACTTACCGGCTCGGGCCGAAATCGGCGCTCGCCCTGCTCAGTTTCGACCTGCTGCAGATGGCGGCATTGCTGTTCATCACCGGGGGGCTTGCCAATCCCTTTGCACCGCTGATCTGCGTTCCAGTCATCATCGCCTTTGCGTCCCAGCCGCTACGCCATTCACTCGTACTGATCGTCTTCGCTCTCGTCTGCACAACAGTGCTTGCTTTCTCGCCCTATGCGGTCCCCTGGTATCCGGGAGAAGAATTGCGCATCCAACCGATCATGCAGCTCGGCGTCTGGTGCGCGATCGCCTCTATGATGATGTTCGCGGCTTTCTACGCCTACCGCGTCAGCCACGAGGCGACCTTGCTTGCGGATGCGCTTGCGGCGACGGAACTGGTTCTGGAGCGGGAAAAGCACCTTTCGCAGCTCGATGGGCTTGCCGCCGCGGCTGCCCACGAACTCGGCACGCCTCTCGCCACGATCAGCGTCGTCGCCAAGGAGATGGAGCGCGAGCTTTCCGACGACGACCGCTTCCGTGAAGACGTGCAGCTCTTGCGAAGCCAGAGCGAGCGTTGCCGCGATATCCTCCGCCGGCTCACATCGCTCTCGGCCGAGAATGAAGAGCATATGCGCCGCCTGCCGCTCTCCTCGATGATCGAGGAAGTCGTGGCGCCGCACCGGCAGTTCGGCATAGCGATCGAACTCATCGAGAACGGTGACCGAACGGCGGAGCCGGTCGGCAACCGCAACGCCGGCATCATCTACGGTCTTGGCAACCTCATCGAAAACGCCGTCGACTACGCCAAGAGCAAGGTAACGGTGATGGTCGAGCACAATGCGGAATGGGTGGCGATCACCATCGAAGACGATGGCCAGGGCTATGCGCCGGATATTCTCTCGCGGATCGGCGAACCCTATATGACGAAGAGGCCCAGGGAGGACGAACGGGCGGGCGGGCTCGGGCTCGGCCTCTTCATCGCCAAGACGCTGCTCGAACGGTCCGGCGCATCGATCCAGTTCGGCAACCGCGATAACGGTGAAGCGGGTGCCCGCATCCATATCGAATGGCCGCGTTCGGTGATGGAAGCACGAGATTCGAAATGACTTTGCGATGGTGGTCCGACGGGACATAATGAAAAGGAAAGGCGGGCCTTCGCAGAAACCGAAACCCGCGGAGAAACGAACACATGGATACGCATCTGGAAAAGACCGCTGACCACGAGCTCGGCCCCGATCCTTCATTGTTGATCGTCGATGACGATGGCCCGTTCCTGCGCCGGCTGGCGCGCGCCATGGAAAGCCGCGGCTTCGTGGTGGACACAGCAGAATCGGTGGCCGAGGGTATCGCCAAGTCCAAAGCTCGTCCGCCGAAATACGCGGTGGTCGACCTTCGGCTCGGCGACGGCAACGGCCTCGACGTGATCGAGGCGATCCGCCAGAATCGCGAGGATACCAAGACGATCGTGCTGACCGGTTATGGCAACATCGCCACCGCCGTTACGGCCGTGAAGCTCGGCGCGGTAGATTACCTCGCCAAGCCCGCGGATGCGGACGACATCTTCAATGCACTCACCCAGCGGCCAGGCGAGAAGGCGGACGTGCCGGAAAACCCCATGTCGGCCGATCGCGTGCGCTGGGAACATATCCAGCGGGTCTACGAGATGTGCGAACGCAATGTCTCCGAGACGGCCCGCCGGCTCAACATGCACCGCCGCACGCTGCAGCGCATTCTTGCGAAGCGCGCGCCGAAATAATCACAGCTCGTCAAAGCTCTTGCCGCTCGCCCATTCTGCCAACATCAGGCGTTGGGCGGCGGTCCGGGAAAAGTTCAACGTCATCGCCTTCCGGGTCGCAGGCGGCAGCTTGTGTTCCGGTGCGTCGCGCAACAAATGCCCACCATAGCCGTCGGAAAGGAAAAGGCCGCAATCTTCCGGGAATATCTCAAGCGGCACATCCTTATGGGTGGCAAAGAACAGCCGGTCACAATAGGCGCGGTATTCGGGCCATTTGCGATCGACGCGAAAATCCTCGACCGAAGTCTTGATCTCGATGATCCAGATCTCGCCCTTTTCGGAAATCGTGACGAGATCGGCGCGTCTTCCGCTTGTCAGCACGAGTTCCGGAATAAGTGCATGCCGCATGTCATGCAGCAGGATCTGCACGCCCTTGCGCACCATCATGGCGCGCGCGGACTGGCGCCCATCGATAAGCGGATTGTTGCTGACAACGTTGAGTATAGTCATGATTTCCCGTGCCGCTGCCGGTAAATGTTGCAAAAACGCAATGGCATTTTTATTTGTGCGCCGGCTCTCTTCTGGTGCGCTGCAGCGGCTTGCCAAGTGCAATGTAATCGAAAATAACCCGTCATCAAAGGTGCTCGCACACCTGTCGCAATCGATTCGTTTCTTCCAAGAGATTTCCATGCGCTTTCGCAACAGCATGCTCGCATTCGGCCTGTTGGCAACTGCCGCCTTGGCCGGCTGCTCCACGACGACGCCCGGCGGTACTGAGGTCGCAACCGTCACGACCTCGCAGATCTTCACCGATTCCTACGGTTCGATAAAAGACGCCGGTTATACTTTGCCGGCGATCCCGATCAGCCGCGTGGACAAGAAATTCCATCGGCAGATCGTCAGCTATTCCACCACCGAACGGCCGGGCACGATCATCGTCAACACGCGAGAGCGCTTTCTCTATTACATCCTGCCAAACGGCAGGGCTGTGCGCTACGGCATCGGCGTCGGCAAGCAGGGTTTTGCCTGGTCCGGCACAGCCTATGTTGCCTGGAAGCAGGAATGGCCGAACTGGCACCCGCCGAAGGAAATGGCCGTCCGTCGTCCGGACGTCGCCAAGTATGTCGAAGACGGCATGGGTCCGGGCCTCAGCAACCCGCTTGGTGCCCGCGCCATGTATCTCTTCAATGAAAAGGGCCAGGACACGCTCTTCCGCCTCCACGGCACGCCGGAATGGGCTTCTATCGGCACCGCAGCCTCGTCCGGCTGCATCCGCCTGATGAACCAGGACATCATCGACCTCTACAGCCGGGTCCGTCCGGGCCGCAACACCAAGGTCGTTGTGATTCAGTAACCCGAATCGGCAAGAACAGAAGGCCGCCGAGATTTCTCACGGCGGCCTTTGTTTTTCCGCTCTGTCTTACCGGTCACCCCGCGAGTTTGGCTTTCAGCTCCAGCCGGCGGCGGTGCAGGACAGGCTCGGTGTAACCGTTCGGCTGTTCGCGGCCTTTCAAGACCAGATCGAGCGCCGCCTGAAAGGCGACCGAGCTGTCGAAATCCCTGGCCATCGGCACGTAGAGCGGATCGTCGGCGTTCTGGCCATCGACGACGGCAGCCATTCGCTTCATGGTCTCGATGATCTGTTCCTTGCTCACCAGCTTGTGGTGGAGCCAGTTGGCCATGTGCTGAGACGAGATGCGCAGCGTCGCGCGATCTTCCATCAGCGCTACATTGTTAATGTCCGGCACCTTGGAACAGCCGACACCCTGATCGATCCAGCGCACAACATAACCCAGAATGCCCTGCGCATTGTTGTCGAGCTCGCGCTGGATTTCCTCCGGCGTCCAGTTCGGCCGCGACGCGACCGGCACGGACAGGATGTCGGAGAGTTTTGCGCGCGGCCGGCTTTTGAGACCCGCCTGAACGGCGGCGACGTCGATCTTGTGATAATGCGTGGCGTGCAGCGTGGCGGCGGTCGGCGACGGCACCCAAGCGGTATTGGCGCCGGCCTTCGGATGGGTAATCTTCTGCTCCAGCATCGCCGCCATCATGTCCGGCATAGCCCACATGCCCTTGCCGATCTGCGCGTGGCCGGAAAGGCCACATTCGAGCCCGATATCGACATTCCAGTTCTCGTAAGCGCCGATCCAGGCCGCCTGCTTCATGTCGCCCTTGCGGATCATCGGACCGGCCTCCATTGAGGTGTGGATCTCGTCGCCCGTCCGGTCGAGGAAGCCGGTATTGATGAAGACGACGCGCTCACGCGCCTCGCGGATGCACTCCTTGAGGTTGACGGTCGTGCGGCGTTCCTCATCCATGATGCCCATCTTCATGGTGTTCGTCGGCAGGCCGAGCGCCTGTTCGACACGCGAGAAGATTTCGCAGGCGAAGGCAACTTCCTCCGGCCCGTGCATCTTCGGCTTCACCACATACATGGAGCCAGTCCGGGAATTCTGCCGGCGACCATGGCCTCTTTCCCCTTGGCCGATGTCGTGAATTGCGATCAGCGCGGTTACCATGGCGTCCATGATGCCTTCCGGCACCTCGTCGCCGTCGCTGTCCAGCACCGCCGGATTGGTCATCAGGTGCCCGACGTTGCGCACCAGCATCAGCGAGCGGCGCTTCAGGGCGAAATTCGAGCCATCCGGCGCCTTGTAGTCCGTATCCGGATTGAGGCGGCGGATGAATGTCTTGCCGCCCTTGGCGACTTCTTCCGTGAGATCGCCTTTCATCAGGCCAAGCCAGTTGCCATAGGCAACGACCTTGTCCTCGGCATCGACGGCGGCAACGGAATCCTCGCAGTCCATGATCGCGGTGATTGCCGATTCCAGCCACACATCGGAGATCTTAGCCGGATCGTCTTTGCCGATCGGGGTCGTCGCGTCGATCAGGATCTCGATATGCAGGCCGTTCTTCGTGAACAGCAGGTGCGTGGGTGAAGCCGGCTCACCAAGATAGCCGGCAAACTGCTTCGGGTCGGCAAGACTTACGGTCTTGCCGTCTTGGGCGGCAGCCGTCAGCTTACCACCGGTGACAGTGAAGGAGGTCACCTCAGTCCAGCTTGCGCCGGAGAAGGGCGCCGATTGATCGAGAAAATCGCGGACCCAGGCGATGACCTTGGCGCCGCGGACGGGATTGTAGCCCTTGCCCTTTTCCGCCCCATCCATCTCAGGAATGGCATCCGTGCCGTAGAGTGCGTCGTAAAGCGAACCCCAGCGGGCATTGGCGGCGTTCAGGGCATACCGGGCATTCGTGACCGGCACGACGAGCTGGGGCCCGGCGATCCCGGCGATCTCCGGGTCGACATTCTCAGTCGAGACCTGAAAGCCTGGCCCTTCCGGCAGGAGATAACCGATCTCGCGCAGGAAAACCTCGTAAGCCGAAAGATCGGTCGGCGCGCCGTTCCGTCGGTACCAGTCATCGAGCTTTTTCTGAAAGGCATCGCGCTTGGCGAGCAGTTCGCGGTTCCTGGGCGCGAGATCATGAACGATTTTCGAAAATTCGGAAAAGAACCGGTCGGCGCCCACGCCGGTACCCGGTAGCGCTTCCTTCACCAGGAAAGCATAAAGTTTCTCGTCGATTGCGAGACCATTTTTCTGAACACGAGCCATCGGCTCCTCCGAACTCCGCGACATGCGGATGAGTCTCATTTGCGCCGAGGGAAATTGCAATGGCACAAATTTCAAATGACTTGTGCAATATTGGAAACAATCGCCCTGCTGATCAATAATCTTGGCAGGCTTCGCCGGAAGCTTAGCCATGCCGCTCCCAATAAGGCACCGACCCATATAGTTCCGCGAGATATTCGATAAATACCCGGATCTTTGGGGGAAGATGTTGCCGGCTCGGATAAACGGCCGAAACGGACACATTCCTTGAGCCTTCATATTCCGGCATCACTCTCACCAGGCGCCCTTCGTTCAACTCGTTGCCGATATCCCACGTCGATCTCAACGCTATACCAAGACCCGCTATCACCGCTTCGCGGATCACCTCGCTCGAATTGGTCTTCAGCCTTCCCGCGGGGCGATAGACAAAGGGGCCCTTGGGTCCTTCCAGCCTCCAGGGTTCGCCGTTATGCGGAGCCAGACAATGATGGTTCGCCAGATCCTCTATTTTCTCCGGGATGCCGAAGTGGTCGATGTAGGACGGCGATGCACAGAGGATCCGTCGGACCTGAGCCAATTTTCGTGCGACGAGGCTCGAATCCTTCAACTCGGATATACGGATCGCCACGTCATAGCCTTCGGCAATAATGTCGGTGAAGTCGTCCGACAGCATCAGTTCGATCGAAAGAAGCGGATGCGCCCGCATGAATGTCGGAAGATGCGGCGCGATATGCATCCGCCCGAAGGATGTGGGAGCGGAAATGCGGAGAGTTCCCACGATTTCAGTGGACTTTCCCGAGACGAACTGCTCCGCCTCCTCGATGCCGGTCAGGACATTCGCAACCCGGTCGTAAAAACCCCTGCCGGCGTCCGTCAAACCGATCTGGCGCGTCGTGCGCTGCAGGAGACGTGTTCCTAGTTGCTCTTCCAGCCGTTTGATGCGCTTGGAGACTACCGCCGGGGAAATACCCAGGCTCCTTGCAGCGGCTGACATATTTCCAGTGACTGCGACCTTGATGAAGATTTCCAAGTCGCCGAGATTGGTGATCACAGAGAATTTGTTCCTTACTGGAATAACCGCCTGGCTATTATAGCCAAATCGCAAACAAGCTCCAGGAATTATCCTCTCGACAGGCTTCGTCCCTGGGTCCCTGGTGACACCCGCTCGGCGCGATGGCTCTGCCTAACGCAGGCTGACTCGCATCGGCATGCCGTCGCGGGGCTGCGTCGTCAGCTTCTGCACCGGCCAGACTTTCGTCTGCGGCGTGACGTCGAAACGATAGCGGCGCATCAGCACGGCAAGGGCGATCACCGCCTCCTGCATCGCAAAGGTCGCACCGATGCAGATGCGCGGGCCCGCGCCGAACGGCAGATACTGGAAGCGGCCGATCGCGCCGCGGTTTTCGGGGAGGAAACGTTCCGGCATGAAGGCCCTGGGTTTTTCCCAGTAGAGTTCGTGGCGATGCAGCGTCCAGGGCATGACCAGAACGGTGACACCGGCATCAATCCTGACCGTCTCGCCGCCCGGGCTGACCCACTGGTCATCGGCGATCGCGGCGCGATTGATCGATGGCGCGGGGGGATAAAGCCTGAGCGCTTCCTCGAAGGCCGCCCGTGTCCATGGCATCAGGTCGAGCCACTCCACCGGTTCGGCGCCGGTTGCCAGAACACGGTCGATCTCCTCCTCCATGTGCTCGCGCACATGCCGCGATTGCGCCACGCAATAAAGCGTCCAAGCGAGTGCCCGCGCGGTCGTCTCGTGGCCGGCGCCGATGAAGGTGAGGATATTGTCCTCTATCTCATCCCTGGTCAGGCCGTCGGGGCCTTCGAGTTGGAGCAGCAGGGTCAGGAAATCCTGCGGCGTGTCATTTGGGTTCGCGGCCATCCGTTGCCGTCGCAACGCCATCGTATCGGCGACGACTTTGCGGAACTTGTCGAGCACCCGGCTGCCGCCGATACGCGTCAACCGCGGTACCCAGGGTGGGGCACGCAGGAGATCCATGGGATCCACACGCCCCATGCGATGCAGCAACCGGTCGACATCGTCGGAAAAACTCTCGCTCGCCGTGACGATCTCGCCGGAGAAAAGCGTCTCCGAGAGGATGGCGAAAGTCAACTCGGTCATGTCGACCGATATGTCGAAGATCTTGCCGTCCGGTCCCGCATCCGCATATCTGGCGGCATATTCTTCCGCCTTCGCCAGCATCTGCCCGGCAAAACCTCTCGCATGCTTCGGCGTGAAAACCGGTGCCATCGCCTTGCGGGACCGCTTCCATACCGGCCCCTCCGCCGTTAGCAGGCCATCGCGCAGGATCGGCCTGAGGATGAGCTGGCGAATCTCCGACATCTCGTAATTGGCCGCATTATCCACCAGCACATGGCGGATCAGGCCCGGATCGTTGACGATCAGCGTCCGTTCCTTGAAGAATTTCGTTTCGATCCAGGGAAGCGTGAAGGAAGGCCGGCCCCACAGTTCAAGCGGGTTGCGCATGACTGTCCATATGATCCGAAGGCGTGTCGGCGGAACGGTCCTCGGCATCGGGGCCGGCGGGACGAAGGGTTCGGGGCGCATGTCCATCGACGGCCTTCCTCGGGGGGTTCCTGCATAGGGAATATCAGGCTTCGCAGGCAGGATTTCAACCGGAACCGGGACCCTAAAGAAGAGATCTCAACTCGGCGAGCTTATCGTTGACAAGCCAGCCGTAATAATTCTCCTCCGGCAGGCCGCCCCTCGCCTTGAGCACCGCGGCGCGCCCGGCTGAACCGCCGGTATTGTAGAGCGTCGCGGTAATGCCGGGATTGCGAGAGATGTCCACTCCGGCGATCGTTTTGTAATCGTCAATCGCCCGACGGATATTGGCGGCCATGTAGGCGAGCGACCTGTCTGGATCCATGATAGCGTCATAGACGTCGGCCGCCTTGTTCTCGTCGAGCTTCGGGTAGCCGGATGTTTTGGCTACCGTGTCCGAGAACATCAGCGCCGTCAGCGGATTGATCTGGCCGAGGCCGAAGGTCTGGCCGGCGTAGAAAGGCTGGAAGAACACCGCGCTGAAACGGTTGTCGGGGTAGGCCTTGCCGCCGACGGTCTGGCCCCTGAAATTCCTTTCCCAGACGTTCTCGCGGCAGGTCCAGAGTCTGTAGGAGTCGGAATAATCGTCGCATGGCCCGAATTCCGGCCGGGCGAGAAAGTTCTCGATGGACTCGTCGCCATAACCGAACCGGAAGCTGTTGCCGGCATAGGCGGCCGCCTTGACGTAATAGGTCTGCAGCCGATCATAGGCATCGACATTGTAAGTATGCTCGCCGACGATCGCGCCGATCATATGGATCGGGTCGATACCATAGGCGGCAGCCGTCGCCTTGATCTTGGAAATCAGCTTCCTGTCGGTTGCGAGCAGATCGCGAATCTTCTCGTATTTCTCGTCGAATGTCGTCTTGCCGGCACGCGTGCGGCGCATCGACGCCCCTGGAACCTTCGGCTGTTCCACATGGCGGTTGCCTTCCGGCACCACCACGAGCCCCCCCGCCCACGCGGAAGAGGCCAAGAATGTGGCTGTGACGAGGAGCAATGCCAGGAGTATGCGTTTCAAGATTTGCTTGTCCCAGGACTTTGTCTGCGTCGGGTTCCGGCGCCGGATGCTGAAAGCTATTCCAGCCGACTCAACTATCAAGAGGCGGCCACCATGAAAACGCGTGTCCCTTACGTGAAGCATAAGCGACCGTCGAGACGCGGGTGTTCAAAATCCCGTCAGACGCCGATAGATGGCAGCCGGACGTTGCCCGGCTGCCACGTTGCCCGGTTAGAGAATATAGCGCGACAGGTCCGTGTCGGCAGCCAGATCCCCCACATGCCGGCGCACATATTCGGCATCGATCATGACGGACGAACCGCCGCGATCCGGCGCGTTGAACGAAATCTCGTCCAGAACCCTTTCCATCACCGTCTGAAGACGGCGAGCGCCGATGTTCTCGACCGAGGAGTTGAGATGAACCGCGACATCCGCCAGCGCGTCGATCGCATCCTCGGTGAAATCGAGCGCCAGTTCCTCGGTACCCATCAACGCCTTGTACTGACGGATGAGGCTTGCCTCGGTTTCCGTCAGGATACGACGAAAATCCTCCTTCGTCAGCGGTTTCAGCTCGACGCGGATCGGCAGACGGCCCTGAAGCTCCGGCAGCAGGTCCGAAGGCTTGGCGACGTGGAAGGCGCCTGAAGCGATGAACAGGATATGATCGGTCTTCACCGGTCCATACTTGGTCGAAACCGTCGTGCCTTCTACGAGCGGCAGCAGGTCCCGCTGCACACCTTCGCGGGAAACGCCGGCGCCGAGCCCGCCGTCGCGGGCGGCGATCTTGTCGATCTCGTCCAGGAAGACGATGCCGTCATTCTCGACCGACCGAACCGCCTCGCGCTGGATGACCTCGTTGTCGATCAGCTTGTCCGATTCGTCGCGGATGAGCTCGGAATAGGACTTCGAAACCGTGGTGCGGACCTTCTTGGTGCGACCACCGAGCGCCTTGCCGAACATTTCCGACAGGTTCAGCACGCCGATATTGGCGCCCGGCATGCCCGGGATCTCGAAGCCGGGCATGCCCGAACCGGTGTCGGCGACTTCGATCTCGATTTCCTTGTCGTCCATCTCGCCGTTCCTGAGCTTCTTGCGGAAGCTTTCGCGGGTAGCGGGCGATGCGGTCGAGCCGACCAGCGCGTCCAGCACGCGTTCCTCGGCGCTCATGTGAGCCTTCGCCTGCACCTCGGTGCGCTTCTTCTCGCGCACGAGGCCGATGCCGACCTCGACGAGATCGCGGATGATCTGCTCGACGTCGCGGCCGACATAGCCGACCTCGGTGAACTTGGTCGCCTCGACCTTGATGAAGGGCGCGCCGGCGAGCTTTGCCAGACGACGGGAGATTTCCGTCTTGCCGACGCCGGTCGGGCCGATCATCAGGATGTTCTTCGGCATCACTTCGTCGCGCAGGCTCTCGTCGAGCTGCTGGCGGCGCCAGCGGTTGCGGAGCGCAATCGCCACGGCGCGTTTCGCCTCATGCTGGCCGATGATGTAGCGGTCGAGCTCCGAGACGATTTCCCTGGGTGAAAAAGTAGTCATTTCAAATCCGTTTCTTCTGGTGCGTCCAACGCCATGAAATGGGCTGGACCGTAGATGGAAGTCCTGGTGTCGATGTAGCGGAAACCGGCCTTCTCGTAAGCGCGGATCGCCGCGACGTTTTCCGGATCGGGATCGATGACGATCCTTATCGCACCGCCGGCGAAGAGTTCGGTCGTCAACTGGCGGATGATGGCGCTGCCATGGCCTTTGCCGACGAGTTCCGGACTGCCGATCGAGATATCAATTCCAAGCGTTCCCTTCGGCTGGTCCTGATAGGGATGGCCCTCTTCAAGATGCGGATCATAGTATTGGAGATAGGCAATCGGCTTTCCCTCCCACTCCACGATCATCGGCCGGGTCTCGACGCTCGTCATCGACTCTTCGATGCTCGCCAGCTCCTCATCAATCTCGCCCCACCATTTCGCGATATGCGGCTCGGCGAGCCATTTCGCCAGCAAGGGAAAATCCTCACAGGCAACATCGCGAAATTGGTAGCGAGGCGGGCCGTCAGCCATCGGCGTCCAACGTTTCGATGACGATGTTGTGGTTGGTATAAACGCAGATATCGGCTGCAATATCGAGAGCCTGCCTTGCAATGTCCTCGGCCGACTTGTCCGTGTCCATCATGGCGCGGGCTGCCGCATAGGCGAAATTGCCGCCGGAGCCGATTGCCGTCACCCCATGCTCGGGTTCCAGCACATCACCGTTGCCAGTGACGGCCAATGTCGTCGACTTGTCAGCGACGAGCATCATGGCTTCGAGGTTACGCAGATACTTGTCCGTGCGCCAGTCTTTGGCGAGCTCCACGGCCGCGCGCATGAGCTGGCCCGGATATTGTTCGAGCTTCTTTTCAAGCCGATCGAGCAGCGTGAAGGCATCGGCCGTCGCGCCGGCAAAACCGGCGATCACCTCGCCCTTGCCAATACGACGCACCTTGCGCGCGTTGCCCTTCATCACGGTCTGGCCAAGGCTCACCTGGCCGTCGCCAGCCATGATGACCTTGCCGCCCTTCCGCACAGTAATAATCGTTGTCATTCAGCACCTGTCTGGCCCCGCTGGGGCATTGTTGGAGGCTCGAAACCGCCTCGTTGAACCCTATGTAAGTGGGGCTTAGCCGAATGCAATCTCCAGACGGTCCGCCGGGCAAAATGTCCTGCTTTTGCTGGATATTTGCCGGGCGGCCTGATAAGGAGCCCTGATCAGGGGCCGGAACCTGGCCCCCAGCATGGAGCATACCCTTATGGGCGAAACAACCGTCGCGCGCTCGGGAAGCATTTCCCGCAAAACCAACGAAACTTCCGTTTCCGTTTCCGTCAATCTCGACGGTACCGGCGCGGCGAAGATTTCCACGGGCGTCGGCTTCTTCGACCATATGCTGGACCAGCTTTCGCGACATTCGCTCATCGACATGGACATCGACGTGAAGGGCGACCTCCATATCGACGATCACCATACGGTGGAGGACACCGGCATTGCGCTCGGCCAGGCGATCTCCAAGGCGCTTGGCGACCGTCGCGGCATTGCCCGCTACGCCTCGCTCGATCTTGCCATGGACGAAACCATGACCAAGGCGGCGATCGACGTCTCCGGCCGGCCTTTCCTCGTCTGGAACGTCTCCTTCAGCGCGCCGAAGATCGGCACGTTCGACACCGAACTGGTGCGTGAATTCTTCCAGGCCTTCGCCCAGAATGCTGGCATCACGCTGCACGTCATGAACCATTACGGCGCCAACAACCATCATATCGCAGAGACCTGCTTCAAAGCCGTGGCGCGTACGCTTCGCGCGGCAACTGAAATCGATCCGCGGCAGGCCAATCGCGTTCCTTCGACCAAGGGCATGCTGGTCTAGTCGCTTCTGGGAGAACCTCCTTGAGAAGCTACCTCGTTCTAACACCTCCCGGTGGGCCTGACAGAGATCACCGTTCCACGCTCGTTGTGCAGGACGGGTTTTCCTGGCTCGCGTTCTTCTTTCCATGGCTGTGGCTGTTCTGGAACCGGCTCTGGATCACAGGCATTGCAGCCCTGCTGATGCAAATCGGTACGGGGCTTCTGATGGATATCCCAGGATTCGGCCCGGCCGGCTTCCTCGCGGGTTTTGCCTTCAGCCTGCTGATCGGGCTCGAAGGTAGACATTATCGCTCCGAAGTTCTGATCCGCAGCGGATGGACGCTGGAAATGGTTATTGCCGCACCCGATATTCAGTTGGCTGAGGAAATCTATTTTTCCGGCCTGCCGCAACCCGAAGAGAAACAGCTGCCGGCCTCGGCCGAGTGGGCGAGACAAGCAAAGCCACCCGCCGCCGGCTGGCAAGGGCCCGAGTTTGGCCTTTTCGACTATCAAGGAGGACGCTGATGCGCGTCGCAATCATCGACTACGGGTCCGGCAATCTCAGGTCCGCCACCAAGGCCTTCGAGCGGGCCGCCCGCGAATCCGGCATCGAAGCCGTCATCGACCTCACCGACAAGGCGGATGCCGTCGCCACCGCCGACCGGATCGTGCTGCCGGGCGTCGGCGCCTATGCCGATTGCCGCGCCGGCCTCGATGCCGTTCCAGGCATGCGGGAAGCAATCATCGAGGTCGTCGAAAAGAAGGGACGCCCTTTCCTCGGCATCTGTGTCGGCATGCAGCTCATGTCATCGCGCGGGCTCGAAAAGACGATCACCGAAGGTTTCGGCTGGATCGAGGGCGATGTCGTGGAGATGACGCCGGACGATCCGAACCTGAAGATCCCCCAGATCGGCTGGAACACGCTCGATCTCGTCCACTCGCACCCGCTCTTCGATGGCATTCCCACCGGACCTGACGGCCTGCACGCCTACTTCGTGCATTCCTATCACTTGGCCGCAAAACACCGACACGACGTCATCGCCACGACCGACTACGGCGGGCCGGTGACCGCTTTTGTCGGGCGCGACAACATGGCGGGCTCCCAGTTCCACCCCGAAAAGAGCCAGACGCTGGGCCTGGCTCTGATCGCCAATTTCCTGCGCTGGAAGCCTTGAGCTCCCGCGGATCATCAAGGATTTGAAATAAAGTGATCCTCTTTCCCGCAATCGACCTGAAAGACGGCCAGTGCGTTCGCCTCAAGCTCGGCGATATGGCACAGGCGACCGTCTACAATCCTGATCCCGCCGCGCAGGCGAAAGTCTTCGAGGACCAGGGCTTCGAATGGCTGCATGTGGTGGACCTCAATGGCGCATTCGCTGGCGAAAGCGTCAACGGCGCGGCCGTCGATGCCATCCTGAAAGCCACGAAAAACCCCGTCCAGCTCGGCGGTGGCATCCGCACGCTCGACCATATCGAATCCTGGCTTTCGCGCGGGCTCGCCCGCGTCATCCTCGGCACCGTGGCCGTCCGCGATCCGGCCCTGGTCATCGAAGCCTGCAAAAGATTTCCCGGCAAGGTCGCCGTCGGCATCGATGCCAAGGGCGGCAAGGTCGCGGTCGAGGGCTGGGCGGAAGCCTCCGAGCTCGGCGTCATCGAACTCGCCAAGAAGTTTGAAGGAGCCGGCGTCTCGGCGATCATCTATACCGATATCGACCGCGACGGTATCCTGACCGGCATCAACTGGGCCTCGACGCTGGAGCTTGCGAATGCGGTCTCCATTCCGGTCATCGCGTCCGGCGGGCTCGCCTCGCTCGATGACATCCGTCGCATGCTGCAGCCGGATGCGGCGCGGCTCGAAGGCGCAATCTCCGGCCGTGCGCTTTATGACGGCCGCATCGACCCGAAGGAAGCATTGGCGCTGATCCGCGCTGGACAAGGACGTGCAGCATGAGCCTCAGAGCACGTGTCATCTCCTGTCTTGATGTCAAGGACAGCCCGCGTTGCCCACAGCCGCGCAGCGGCAAGGACACGCAAACAAGAAAGGCGGCCGTTCTATGACCCTCAAAGCCCGCGTTATCCCTTGCCTGGACGTCAAGGACGGCCGCGTCGTCAAGGGTGTCAACTTCGTTGACCTCATCGACGCCGGTGACCCCGTCGAAGCGGCAAAGGCCTATGACGCAGCCGGTGCCGACGAACTCTGCTTCCTCGACATCACCGCCTCATCCGACAATCGCGAGACGATCTTCGACGTCGTCGCCCGTACCGCCGAACACTGCTTCATGCCGCTCACCGTGGGCGGCGGCGTGCGAGGCATTGCCGATATCCGCAAGCTGCTGCTTGCCGGAGCCGACAAGGTTTCCATCAATACGGCGGCGGTGAAGAACCCGGACTTCGTCGCGGAAGCAGCCGACAAGTTCGGCAACCAGTGTATCGTCGTCGCCATCGACGCCAAGAAGGTTTCAGGCGAAGGCGAGACCGATCGCTGGGAAGTCTTTACTCATGGCGGTCGGCAGCCGACCGGTATCGACGTCGTGGAATTCGCGAGGAAAGTTGTCGATCTCGGTGCCGGCGAAATCCTGCTCACATCCATGGACCGCGACGGCACCAAGGCCGGATACGACGTGGCTTTGACCCGAGCCGTGGCAGACAGCATCCGCGCGCCGGTGATCGCGTCGGGCGGTGTCGGCACGCTGGACGACATGGTCGCCGGCATCAGGGAGGGTCACGCAACGGCCGTTCTTGCCGCATCGATTTTCCACTTCGGCACCTATACGGTCGGCCAGGCGAAACACTATATGTCGGAACATGGCATCGCCATGCGGCTCGACTGACCGGGAGGAACAGTGTGAGTGAGTTTTCCCTGAGTGACCTGGAGCGGATCGTCGCTGCCAGAGCCAAGGCCCCGCCGGACGAGTCCTGGACGGCCAAGCTCGTCGCGGCCGGGCAGACCAAGGCGGCGAAGAAGCTCGGCGAAGAGGCGGTCGAGACGGTCATTGCCGCATTGGCGCAAGACCGAAAGGATCTCGTGTCGGAAAGCGCCGATCTGCTCTATCATCTTATGGTCGTATTGAATATTGCCGGCATCCCGCTACAGGATGTCATGGATGAACTTCAGCGGAGGACCGGCCAATCCGGCCTTCAGGAAAAGGCGGGCCGGCAGACACCATGAATCTCGTACCACAACCTGCTGAATTGCCCGACGCCGGTTCGGCCTATGCGGAATATTATTCGCCCTACCATCACTTCACCGCAGAAGAATGGGCGAAATTCCGTGCCGACACGCCCTTGACGCTCACCGCCGACGAGGTGACCCGGCTGCGGTCGCTCGACGATCCGATCGATCTCGACGAGGTGCGGCGAATCTATCTTTCGCTCTCGCGCCTGCTTTCCTCACATGTGGAGGCCTCCCAACTCCTCTTCCAGCAGCGGAACCGGTTCCTGAGCCTTTCCGATGTCACCAAGACACCTTTCATTATCGGGATCGCCGGGTCGGTCGCCGTCGGCAAGTCGACGACCGCGCGTATTCTGAAGGAGTTGCTTGCCCGCTGGCCCTCGAGCCCGAAGGTCGATCTCATCACCACCGACGGCTTTCTCTATCCGAATGCCGTGCTCGAGCGCGAGCACATGATGGACCGCAAGGGGTTTCCGGAAAGCTATGATGTCGGCGCCATCCTGCGCTTCCTCTCGGCCATCAAGGCAGGCGAGCCGAACGTCAGGGCGCCCCGGTATTCGCATCTCACCTACGACGTGCTGCCAAACGAATACACACTGGTCGACCGGCCGGACATCCTGATCTTCGAAGGCATCAACGTCCTGCAATCCCGGGCCCTGCCGGCGGACGGCAAGATCGTTCCGATCGTGTCGGATTTCTTCGACTTCTCGATCTATATCGATGCCGACGAAGAGCAGATTCACAACTGGTACGTCCAGCGGTTCATGAAGCTGCGGCAGACCGCATTCCGCGACCCGACCTCCTACTTCAAGAAGTATGCGGCGATCGACGCGGACGCAGCGCGCGCTGTGGCCGAAAGCCTGTGGGAGAACATCAACCTGAAGAACCTGCGGCAGAACATTGTCCCCACCAGGCCGCGCGCCGACCTCGTCCTGCGCAAGGGCCGCAATCATCTCGTGGAGACGGTTTCGCTCAGAAAGTTATAGGCGGTCGATCGCCGGCTATCGGGATTCAAACCTCAACTGTTGACCCGGCGAAGCGTCAGGTTGATGCGGCCACCGTTCTTCAGAAGCGTCGATGTGCCCGAATAGATGCGATCGACGCCGTGAAAGGCAAGACGCCCTTCGCCACCCAATATGACGATGTCGCCGCTTGACAGCCGAAACGAGCCTGTCGGGTCCTTGCGGTTCAAGCCGCCGACGCGGAAAAGGCAGCTATTGCCGAGCGAGACGGAAAGAACCGGTGCTTCGAGATCGGTCTCGTCCCTGTCCTGATGCAGCCCCATTTTCGCATCGTCGGAGTAGAAGTTGATGAGGCAGGCCTCCGGCAGCTTCGGATAACCGGTAAGCTTCACCCACAGGCCCAGCAATTCCTGTGGCATGGCCGGCCAGGGCTTGCCCGTCACCGGATGACGGGGCTGATAGCGATAGCCTCTTTCCCTATCCGTCACCCAACCGAGCGGGCCGCAATTGGTCATCCGCACCGACATCGGCTTGCCGGTGCCCGGCATTTCCGGCACATAGAGCGGGGCTTCCGCCACCACGCCGCGGATCAGCTCGACCAGGTGCTCCTGCGCCGTGCGGTCGAGATAGCCCGGCAGATGCCGGATGCCATTGGGCAGCGTCGACACGTCAATCTCCCGTCGGGCGGCCGCGCATCTTCTTCACCTCAGAGCGGCCGGATTTCTCCTTCAGTCTGCGCTCTATCGAACCCTTTGTCGGCTTTGTCGCCTTGCGCGGCGTCGGAGGCGGTTTCGCCGCTTCGAGGATCAGCTCCTTCAGCCGCTCACGCGCTTCCTCCCGATTGCGCTCCTGGCTGCGAAAACGGTTCGCCTCTATCATCAGGACGCCCTCCTTCGACACCCGCTTTCCGGCGAGCCTGACGGCATTAGTCCTTACCCGCTCGGGAAGGGAGGGCGAATTGGCAATATCGAAGAAGAGCTGGACCGCGGTCGAGACCTTGTTGACGTTCTGGCCGCCCGGCCCGCCCGCCAGCACGAACTGCTCGGTCAGCTCCCATCCGGCGATGGTGATGTGACTGTTGATGACAAGGGGATTGCTGGCCATGGTCGTCCGTCTACCGTGTTGGCCGCATGTTTCCCATAAAGCCGGCAAAAAGAAAACCGCCGGCTTTCGGCCGGCGGTTCCACGTGAATCAATCCGCGAATTTATTCAGCAGCGGCAAGCATGCCCGGAGCGGCGTTGCGGACCTTGCTGTCAACATGATCCTCGAACTTCTCGAAGTTCGAGACGAACATCGAAACCAACTTGCCTGCCTGCGCATCATAGGCGACGCCGTCGGCCCAAGTCGAGCGCGGGTCGAGGATCGCCTGTTCCACCCCTTCGACTGCGACCGGCACGGCGAAGCCGAAATTCGGATCGATGCGGAACTCGGCATTCTTGAGGCTGCCGTTCAACGCGGCCGTCAGCAGTGCTCGCGTCGCCTTGATCGGCATGCGCCGTCCGACGCCATAGGCGCCGCCGGTCCAGCCGGTATTGACCAGCCAGCAATCAACGCCGTGGCGATCGATGAGGTCACGCAGCAGATTGCCGTATTCGGCCGGATGACGCGGCATGAACGGAGCGCCAAAGCAGGTCGAGAAAGTGGCTTCCGGCTCGGTCACGCCCTTTTCCGTACCGGCAACCTTGGCGGTGTAGCCGGAAAGGAAGTGGTACATGGCCTGTTCCGGCGTCAGCCTGGCGATCGGCGGCATGACGCCGAACGCGTCGGCCGTCAGCATGATAATCGTCTTCGGATGCGGCGCGATGCCGGTCGCCGACGCATTCGGAATGAAATGCAACGGATAGGCGCTGCGGGTATTCTCCGTCAGCGAGGCATCCTCGAAGTCCGGAATACGGTTTTCGTCAAGCACGACGTTTTCCAGAACGGTGCCGAAACGACGGGTCGCAGCATAGATTTCCGGTTCCGCTTCGGCCGACAGCTTGATGGCCTTGGCGTAGCAGCCGCCTTCGAAATTGAAGATGCCGTTTTCGCCCCAGCCATGTTCGTCGTCACCGATCAAGGTGCGGCTTGGATCGGCAGAAAGGGTCGTCTTGCCGGTTCCCGAAAGGCCGAAGAAGACGGCGGAATCACCCGCCGGGCCGACATTTGCCGAGCAGTGCATCGGCATGACGTGCTTGGCCGGCAAAAGATAGTTCAGCACTGTGAAGACAGACTTCTTATTCTCGCCAGCATAGGACGTGCCGCCAATCAGGACGATGCCCTTCGTCAGGTCGCAGGCAATCACGGTTTCCGTGCGGCAGCCGTGACGGGCCGGATCAGCCTTGAAGCTCGGCATGTTAATGATGGTCAGCTTCTGCGCGAAACCTTCCAGAGAGGCGCGGCTCGGCCGGATCAAAAGGTTGCGGATGAACAGTGCGTGCCAGGCCAGCTCGGTCACAACGCGGGTCGGGAGCGCGTTTTCCGGATCGGCACCGCCGACGAGATCCTGCACGAAAAGGGTCCTGCCTGCCGCATGGGCCAGCATGTCCTTGTAGAGGACTTCGAAGCGTTCGGGGGACATCGGCTTGTTGTTGTCCCACCAGATGACGTCCTCGGTGTTGCCGTCGCGAACAATGAACTTGTCTTTGGGAGAACGGCCGGTGTGCTGGCCGGTGACCGCCCTCAAGGCCCCATCGGCAGTGAGGTCGGCTTCTTCGCGGCGGATGGCTTCTTCGTAAAGCTCTGTCTCGGAGAAGTTGTAATTGACGCGCGACACATCATGAAAACCAAGAGTCGCTATCCCATTGGCGGGATTATAGAGTCCGAACTCCTCCATACGCGCTTTCCTTCTGTTGCGGTTGAATGTGGCGCGAAATTAGGGATGGATTTCCAAAAGGGCAAGAGGGATCTTTTAAATTGCTTAGCAATATCAATTAATTAATCGATTTAAAAAATTTTATTCCTCTTTAAATCGTTTTACGGCTCGTTTTAATTCTCGTTTGCCACGACTCCAAATGACGAGGCGAAATACCGCGACTGTAAGCCACCTCTTTTACTTTGCCACAATTTGTTCCACCTTTATACTCAAGAAGCGCGTCGGCGGATGCCGCCTGGGCTGGGCTGATTCCAGGAGATGCGCATAAATGGTCACGGAGACGGAGAGCATGCAAACAATCGCGCTCGTAGATGACGACCGCAATATCCTGACTTCGGTGTCGATCGCACTGGAGGCGGAAGGATATAAGGTCGAAACCTATACGGACGGCGCCTCCGCGCTTGACGGGCTGATCGCCCGTCCGCCGCAATTGGCAATTTTCGATATCAAGATGCCGCGTATGGACGGAATGGAGCTGTTGCGCCGGCTGCGGCAGAAGTCCGACGTGCCGGTGATCTTTCTCACCTCCAAGGATGAGGAGATCGACGAGCTGTTCGGACTCAAGATGGGCGCGGATGATTTCATCACCAAGCCTTTCTCGCAGCGGCTGCTTGTGGAGCGGGTGAAAGCCATTCTGCGCCGCGCGGGCAATCGGGACGTCCAGGCGGTCGGCGGGGTAAGAACCGCGTCAGACCAGCAGGCGGCACGTACACTGGAACGCGGTCAGCTTCTGATGGATCAGGAACGCCATACTTGCACCTGGAAGGGCGAACCGGTTACCCTGACAGTGACCGAATTCCTGATCCTGCACTCGCTGGCCCAGCGGCCAGGCGTGGTCAAAAGCCGCGACGCTCTGATGGATGCCGCCTATGACGAGCAGGTCTATGTGGACGACCGCACCATCGACAGTCACATCAAGCGGCTGCGCAAGAAGTTCAAGATGGTCGATACCGATTTCGACATGATCGAAACGCTCTACGGCGTTGGTTATCGCTTCCGCGAGGCGGCATAATGCTTGCGAAAGCTTAACTTGAGGCCACGGCCGGATCAGGGATAAACTGATCCGGTGGAAGGACTGCAGTGGCAGATCAGACATTCGACAGCGAGATGGCCGGAATAGAGAAGGTCGAGACACGTCGTGCGCCGCGGCGGTTCTGGTCGCGACCGTTCACGCTCATTCGCCGGGTCTTCGGTCACGCGGTCTTTTCGAGCCTCACGCGCCGCATCCTGTTCTTCAACATTGCGGCGACGGTGGTTCTCGTCGCAGGCATCCTTTACCTCAACCAGTTCCGCGAAGGATTGATCGACGCTCGCGTCGAAAGCCTTCTTACTCAAGGCGAGATCATCGCGGGCGCGATTTCCGCATCCGCCTCGGTCGACACCAATTCGATTACCATCGATCCGCAGAAGCTCCTAGAACTGCAAGCCGGGCAGAGCATCACGCCGGTGCCAAACGACGAGGACCTCGATTTCCCGATCGATCCAGAACGCGTGGCCCCGGTCCTGCGCCGTCTGATCTCGCCCACTCGAACCCGTGCCCGCATCTTCGATGCCGATGCCAACCTGCTTCTCGATTCCCGCCACCTTTATTCGCGCGGCCAGGTCCTGCGTTTCGACCTACCGCCGGTGGAGGATGAATCGCAAACCTGGAGCGACTGGTTCGCGGGACTCTTCAATCGCCTTCTGCAGCCTGGCAATCTGCCGGTCTACAAGGAAGCGCCGGGTGGTGACGGATCGATCTATCCGGAGGTCATGAACGCATTGACCGGAGTGCGCGGCGCCCTGGTGCGCGTTACGGAGCGCGGCGAGTTGATCGTTTCTGTCGCGGTACCGATTCAGCGCTTCCGCGCCGTGCTCGGCGTGCTGCTCTTGTCGACCCAGGCCGGCGACATCGACAAGATCGTGCATGCGGAACGGCTGGCGATCATGCGTGTCTTCGGCGTGGCGACGCTGGTCAACATCCTGCTTTCGCTATTGCTTTCCTCGACGATCGCCAACCCGCTGCGCCGCCTTTCGGCAGCAGCAATCCGCGTGCGGCGCGGCGCCAAGCAGCGCGAGGAAATCCCCGACTTCGCCTATCGTCAGGACGAGATCGGCAATCTTTCCATTGCACTACGCGACATGACCAACGCACTCTACGACCGGATCGATGCGATCGAGAGTTTCGCGGCAGATGTCAGCCATGAACTCAAGAATCCGCTGACGTCGCTGAGGAGCGCCGTCGAAACCCTGCCGCTCGCCAAATCGGACGAATCAAAACAGCGGCTGACCGAGATCATCTTTCACGACGTTCGTCGCCTCGACCGACTGATCAGCGATATTTCCGACGCTTCCCGGCTCGATGCAGAGCTTGCCCGCTCCGTTTCCTCACCGGTTGATATGGAGATCCTGCTCAGCAATCTTGTCAATATCTCCCGCCAGATCCGCACCGGCCGCAAACCGGTGGAGATTGATTTCGTTGTCGACAACAGGGGGGGCAACAAGTCAGCCTTCCTCGTCAATGGCCACGACCTTCGCCTTGGCCAGATCATTACCAATCTCATCGAGAATGCCCGTTCCTTTGTTCCGGCGAAGAGCGGCCGCATTTCAATTCGCCTTTCGCGCGTCAGGGACCATGTGACGGTGACCGTGGAAGACAACGGCCCCGGCATCCAGGCGGAAGACATCGACCGCATCTTCGAGCGCTTCTATACCGACCGGCCGGATGGTGAGAGTTTTGGCCAGAATTCCGGCCTCGGCCTATCGATCAGCCGGCAGATCGCCGAGGCTCACGGCGGAACGCTGAAGGCGGAAAATCTGCAAAACCCCAAGACCGGCACCTTGACGGGAGCGCGGTTCATCCTGTCACTGCCGGCCGGCGAAATCCAATGAAGCCCCGTCCGGCTAACATCCACGCCACTGCCATCGTCGTCGGCACCAGGGGCATTCTGCTTACCGGAGCTTCCGGCAGCGGCAAATCTATGCTTGCCTTTGCCTGTATCGCTGCCGCCAAAAGACAGGGCGCTTTTGCGGCCCTGGTGGCCGACGATCGGGTGCTTGTGTCGCGCTATGGGGATCACCTTGTCGCCACGAGGCCGGAGACGATCGCTGGTTTGATCGAGTTGCGCGGTAGCGGCATCGCTCGTGTCGAAAGCCTTCCAGCGGCAGCGCTGGATGTCGCCATCAAGGTGGTCCCGCTATCGGAAAGCGACCGGCTTCCCCCCGAAAACGAGCATCTTACCATCTCCGGCCTGGGCGAGCTTCCGCTGGTGCGAATATGGCAGGGAGCGCCTGATCCTCTGGCGGTTCTTGCGGCATTCTCGCCCGGACTTCACAGCGAAATGCCATTTTGATCATCCGGAAGCCTGATTTTTTGACTTGAACTTCAATTCTACATGGAGAAGATGGCTTCCCACCGCTAGACGGCTTTGTTGCAATGCGATAATGGCCGCGAGTTTCGATAGCAGGGGGCAGTTTTCATGATCGGACTTGTGCTTGTCACCCATGGCAAGCTGGCTGAAGAGTTTCGTCATGCGGTCGAACACGTTGTTGGACCTCAGAAATTCATCGAAACCGTATCGATCGGCCCCGAAGACGACATGGATCAACGCCGGCAAGACATTGTCGATGCGGTTGCCCGAGCCGACAACGGGCACGGCGTCATCATTTTGACCGACATGTTCGGCGGTACACCCTCCAATCTCTCCATTTCGGTCATGGACAGCGGCAAGACCGAGGTCATCGCCGGCATGAACCTGCCAATGCTGATCAAGCTTGCCGGCGTGCGCAGCGACAACAATATGGACAAAGCGCTCGCGGAAGCCTCTGAAGCCGGGCGCAAATACATCAATGTCGCAAGCCGCGTCCTGAGCGGCAAATGAGAGCCAACACCGGATGCCGTCCACACTCTCCCGCGAATTCCTGATCGTCAACAAGCGCGGTCTTCACGCACGCGCATCAGCCAAATTCGTCCAGATGGTCGAGGGCTTCGACGCCATAATCACCGTCTCTAGGGATGGCACGACGGTCGGCGGCACGTCCATCATGGGTCTGATGATGCTCGCCGCCAGTCCGGGATGCACGATCGAGGTTTCCGCGAGCGGGAAACAGGCAGTGCAAGCGCTGGAAGCGCTTGAGCAATTGATCGCCAACAAATTCGGCGAGGAAGCCTGAGCCGGCGGTCATTCGAGATCGCTGAGACATAAACATATAAAGACTTCTTTATATCCCCGTTGCCAGCTTGCAGGAAGCCTGCTAAACCGCTGGCCAGCTTCCGCTTGGCCACAGGCGGGTCTTGCCATGTCCGTCGGTCTGCCCCGCCGGAGCAGGCGCCACCGAACACTGGAGAGCTTTATGAGCACTGAGAAGGATTATGTCGTCGCGGATATCAATCTTGCCGCCTACGGCCGCAAGGAACTCGACATTGCGGAAACCGAAATGCCGGGCCTGATGTCCTGCCGCGCCGAATTCGGCGAAACGAAGCCGCTGAAGGGCGCCCGCATCTCGGGTTCGCTCCACATGACCATCCAGACGGCCGTGCTGATCGAGACGCTGAAAGAACTTGGCGCCGAAATCCGCTGGGCCTCCTGCAATATCTTCTCGACGCAGGATCACGCCGCTGCCGCGATCGCCGCTGCCGGCATTCCGGTCTTCGCCGTCAAGGGTGAATCGCTCACCGAATACTGGGAATATACGGACAAGATCTTCCAGTGGGCCGACGGAGGCCTTTCCAACATGATCCTCGATGACGGCGGCGATGCCACCATGTATATCCTGCTCGGCGCCCGTGCCGAAGCCGGCGAGAACGTACTTTCCAATCCGGGTTCAGAGGAAGAGGAAATCCTCTTCGCGCAGATCAAGAAGCGTCTTCAGGCTTCGCCCGGCTGGTTCACCAAGCAGCGCGATGCCATCAAGGGTGTTACGGAAGAAACGACCACCGGCGTTCATCGTCTCTATGAACTCTCCAAGAAGGGCCTGCTGCCCTTCCCGGCCATCAACGTCAACGACTCGGTCACCAAGTCCAAGTTCGACAACAAGTACGGCTGCAAGGAATCGCTGGTCGACGGCATCCGCCGCGGTACAGACGTGATGATGGCCGGCAAGGTCGCCGTCGTCTGCGGTTACGGCGATGTCGGCAAGGGTTCGGCTGCTTCGCTCGCCGGAGCCGGCGCCCGCGTCAAGATCACGGAAGTGGATCCGATCTGCGCGCTGCAGGCCGCCATGGACGGCTTTGAGGTGGTCGTTCTCGAAGACGTCGTCTCGACCGCCGACATCTTCATCACCACTACCGGCAACAAGGACGTCATCCGCATCGAACACATGCGCGCGATGAAGGATATGGCGATCGTCGGCAATATCGGCCACTTCGACAACGAGATCCAGGTTGCGGCGCTCCGGAACCTCAAGTGGACCAATGTCAAGCCGCAGGTCGACATGATCGAGTTCCCGAAGGGCAACCGCATCATCCTGCTCTCCGAAGGCCGCCTCCTCAATCTCGGCAACGCAACCGGCCATCCGTCCTTCGTCATGTCCGCTTCCTTCACCAACCAGACGCTGGCGCAGATCGAGCTCTTCACCAAGCAGGGCCAGTACAAGAACGAGGTCTATATCCTGCCGAAGCACCTCGATGAGAAGGTCGCCCGCCTGCATCTCGCCAAGCTCGGCGTGAAGCTGACGGAGCTTTCTGAAGAGCAGGCTGCTTATATCGGTGTCTCGCAGCAGGGTCCGTTCAAGGCAGAACACTACCGGTACTAATCACTAACCGGTCAATCCACAAGATATAGTGGCCGCAGCCTTGACAAGGGCTGCGGTTTCTTTTTTGGGCGCATCCCTTCCCGGCGATTCCCTAAGCAAGTATTGTTTTAGGACTTGATTCGCGCAGGCCTAGAAGCTCGCCGAGACCTAAAGTCGGTCCGGCTCCGGGTAAGGCACGAAGTGGTATGTCTTGTCGATGAGCGGCAATTGGACGGAGACAGACCGGGTATGTCGGTAAAAATAACGAGCCTGTTCAAGCAGGCCGATCCTTCTTGCGACGGAGCGGGCGCTCCGGCTTTGCGATCCGCCTCCGGCTCCCGCGACGGCGGCGCGACGGCCGGTGGGCTTCGCCGTCTCGCCCGCTTCGGCAGCGCATTCCTTTCGGGCACCGCCCTTTCCGGGCTTGCGACCGCGGCACTTGCGCAGCAATCGGGCAATGAAGCCGTCCGGCTCTTTTCCTCCACCGAAGTCATCGTTTCCTCGCTGGTCGTGGGTGCGCTCGGCGCCGCCCTGCTCTCCGCTGTCTGGCTGGTACGCCAGCGCGGCAACATGGAAGTCGAGACCCAGGAAATGCGCAGCGCGTTGTCCGATGCGCAGCAGCGCATTTCGAAATACGAAGCCCTCATCGCCGATAAGAATCGGCGCATCGTCATCTGGGAAGGTGGAGCGTCGCGACCGGAACTCCTGGGCCAGCTCCCGCCAGAGACCGGAGCTCCGCAGCAAGACAGTGATTTCCTGGCCTTCGGGCGGTGGCTGCGCGGCCTATCCGCCGGCGAACTGGAAAAATCGATCGAGCTCCTGCGGAACGAGGCCCGCTCCTTCGACATAGTGGTCGAGACGAACCGTGATGAAATCCTCGAAGTGCAGGGCCGCGTCTCCGGCGGCAAGGCCTTCGTCCGCTTCATCGCGCTCAACAATCTGAGAGCCGAACTAGCGGAACTGAAGATCGAGCGCGAGCGGCTGGCAAGTTCGATCGCCCTCTTCCATTCGCTGCTCGACGCAATCGAACAGCCGGTCTGGCACCGGGACGCGCAAGGCAGGCTCACGTGGGTGAACCAGGCCTATGGCGATGCGGTCGAAACGACGGCACCCGCCCAAGCCGTTGACGAAGGGCGCGAATTCCTCGGCACGATCGCCCGCGAAAAGATCAGGGCCACGGCAACCTCCGCCTCGCCGTTCCACGACCGGATTTCTACGGTCGTGCATGGCAATCGCACGATATTCGATGTCATTGATGTCGTGGCGCCCGGCGGCTCGGCCGGCATGGCGATCGACGTGTCCGAAGCAGAAGCGGTGCGCGAGGAGCTGAAGCGGACTTTGAAAAGCCATGCCGAGACCCTCGATCACCTGGCGACCCCCGTTGCCATCTTCGACGGCGAACGGCGGCTGCAATTCTACAATCAGGCCTTTGTGCAGCTGTGGGGGTTCACCCTTCCCTTCCTGGATTCTCGGCCGGATAATAGCGAACTGCTCGACAAGCTGCGCAGCGAAGGCAAGCTGCCGGAACAGCTCAACTGGCGGAGCTGGAAAGAGACGGCGCTTTCCGTCTATCGCTCACCCGATACCCAGACCGATCTCTGGCATTTGCCGAACGGCCAGACGCTCCGCGTTATCGCAACCGCGCATCCGCAAGGAGGCGCCACCTGGGTTTTCGAGAATCTCACCGAACAGGTAGCCCTCGAAACCCGCTATAATACTCTGGTGAAGGTGCAAGGCGAAACGATCGACCACCTCTCCGAGGGGGTCGCCGTCTTTGGACCGGACGGGCGTATACGACTATCCAACCCGGCTTTCCGGGCGCTTTGGGGCATTACGGCAGACGAAGCAAAGCCCGGCACCCACATCAAGGCGATCGAGGCGGCCTGCGGGCCATCCTACGACAAGCCGGATGGCTGGCGACGCTTCGGCCAGATGCTCACCAATTTCGATGACGAACGGCCATCGTTGCAGGGCACGTTCGAGCTCTATTCCGGTCTCATCCTCGATTATGCGGTGACCCCGCTGCCCAATGCGCAGACCATGTTCACCTTCGTCGACATGACGGCAAGCGCCAGGGCGGAACGGGCGCTCAAGGAGAAGAACGAGGCGCTGCAGAAGGCCGACGAGATCAAGAACGATTTCGTTCAACACGTTTCCTACGAGCTTCGCTCGCCGCTCACCAATATCATCGGCTTCACCGATCTTCTGAAAACACCGGGTGTCGGCTCGCTCAACGAGCGACAAGCCGAATATATCGACCATATATCCACCTCCTCCTCCGTGCTCCTGACGATCGTCAACGACATTCTCGATCTTACAACCGTCGATGCCGGCATCATGCAGCTCCACTATTCGGAAATGGCAATCGACGACCTGCTCGATGACGTCGCCATGCAGATCGCCGATCGGCTGCATGAGAACGGCGTGACGCTCGCGATTACCGCACCGGCTGGACTGGGCACGATCATCGCCGACCAGCAGCGGCTGAAGCAGATCCTCATCAAGCTGCTCACCAACGCGACAAATTTCGCGCCGGAAGGGTCCACCATCAAGCTCAACTGCTGGCGGATGCAAAACGACGTCTTCTTTTCGGTGACCGACAGGGGCCCGGGCATCCAGGAAGACATGCTGAAAAGCGTATTCGACCGCTTTTCCTCCAATTCCAAAGGCGGCAAGCGCAGCGGCGCGGGCCTCGGTCTCTCGATCGTTGAAAGCTTTGTCCAGCTACATAACGGTGACGTGACGATTGACAGCAAGCCGGGCCAGGGCACAACTGTCACCTGCCGCATCCCAAGCGGTGCCTTGAAGACGCATTCCGTCGCTGCCGAATGAATGATAGTGCCACGCTCACTTTGACACTTGCAGACGAAGCCGAAACAATCCGTTTCGGCGAGGATCTAGCGCTTGCCTTGAAGAGGGGCGATTGCCTGGCCCTTTCCGGCGATCTCGGCACCGGCAAATCGACGCTTGCTCGGGCCTTTCTACGGGCGCTCGCCGATGACGACGCTCTCGAAGTGCCGAGCCCAACCTTCACCCTGGTGCAGAGTTACGAGCTTCGGATTCCGGTTTCGCATTTCGATCTCTATCGCCTCGGCGACGCCTCAGAACTCGATGAACTCGGCTTCGATGAAGCGCTTTCAAACGGCATCTGTCTGGTGGAATGGCCGGAAATGGCCGAAGCCCTGTTGCCGGAAACCCGCGTCATGCTGAGGCTGGAACATCAAGTCGACGGCCGGAGGGCGGCGATCACCGGTCAGGAACCCCAGGTGAATCGCATTCGCCGGGTGCTGGCCATCCGGGAATTCCTCGATAAGCACGGTTATGCCCGCGCCCGCCGCCGATTCCTGACTGGTGACGCCTCGGTCATGCGCGCTTACGAGACAATCGGTACGGCAACTGGCGAAAAGCTTGTCCTGATGGACTGGCCGAAGCCGCCGGAAGGTCCGCCCGTGCTCGACGGCAAGCCCTATCCCAAGGTCGCCCACCTTGCCACCGACGTCTATCCCTTCGTGGCGATCGCCGGCTATCTTCGCAAGATCGGGCTCGCAGCACCGGACGTGCTGCATGCGGATTGCGACCAGGGCATCCTGCTGCTTGAAAACCTCGGCGACGAAGGCGTTCTCGACGCCGAAGGCCGGCCGATATCCGAACGATACCGGGAAAGCGTTGCCTGTCTCGCCTTCCTGCACGGTCACCGGATGCCGCAGGACCTGCGGATCGACAAGGCCCACGTCCACCACATCCCGGATTTCGATCCGACCGCCATGAAGATGGAGGCGAGGCTCCTCCTCGACTGGCATCTGCCCTGGAAGCGCGGCACGCCGGCGACCGATGCGGAACGCGAGGACTATCTCGCCATCTGGGACGGGTTGATCCGTGAACTCGCCAGTGCCGAGAAGAACCTGCTGCTGCGCGATTTCCACTCGCCGAACATCATCTGGCGCCCGCAGGAATCCGGCATCCGGCGTGTCGGCATCATCGACTTTCAGGATGCGATGATCGGCCCAACGGCTTACGACCTCGCCTCGATCGTGCAGGACGCGCGCACGGATGTTCCAAAGCCGCTCGCCGACCGGTTGATGCTCGACTATATGACGCTGCGCCGGTCGCAAGGCTCGTTCGACGAGCCGAACTTTCTGAAAGCCTGGGCGATCATGGCGGCGCAACGCAACTGCAAGCTCGCCGGCCTTTGGGTCCGGCTCTTGCAGCGGGACGGCAAGCCGGGCTATCTGAAGCATATGCCGCGGACGCTTCGTTATCTGTCGGCAGCGTTGCAGCATGAAGTGCTCGCTCCTTTGCGCGATTGGTGCCGGCGGGCTGGAATAGAGCTCATCGAATCATAAACACGGTTTGAGATGACCATCAGACAAGCCCCCATCAAGCAGGCGATGGTTCTGGCCGCAGGTCTCGGCACCCGCATGCGCCCGGTCACCGACACGATGCCGAAACCGCTGGTAAGGATCGACGGAAAGCCGATGATCGATTACGCGCTAGATGCTCTCAGGGAAGCCGGCGTCGAGCGCGCGGTCGTCAACGTGCATCATTTCGCCGACCAGATGGAAGACCATCTGAAATCCTATGACGGTCTCAAAATTCTCATCTCCGACGAGCGCGATGCATTGATGAATAATGGCGGCGGCATCGTCAAAGGTCTGAAGCTGCTTGATCGGGATCCCATCGTCGTCATGAACGCCGATCTCTTTTGGATCGGCGAGAAGCCGGGCATGCCGACCAATCTCGAACGCCTGGCCGGATTCTTCGATCCTGACCGCATGGATATGGCGATGCTCTGCGTCCGCATCGAGGACACGACCGGGCATAACGGCGTCAAGGATTTCAGCATGGCCCCTGACGGCAGGCTGACCCGCTATCGCGACGATCCTTCCAATCCGGTCGTCTATGCCGGCGCTTTCGCGATGAAGCCGTCCTTTCTTGACGATGCGCCCGCCGAGGCGTTCAACATCAACATCTATTTCGACAAGGCGATCGCGCACGGCAGGCTCTACGGCATGATGCTCGAAGGTCATTGGCTGACAGTCGGGACACCGGAGGCGATCGGCGAAGCGGAGGATACGATTCGGCGATTCCGGGCGTCGGTGTAACCATGACGGGGCGGCATCAGCCACGCATCTTCACGATCCCCCCCGCGGCGCCGTTTCTGAAGACCGTCGCCGCTTCGCTTTGCGACGGTCGGCTAACGGATGGCTTTCGATATAATTCCTCCGACCCGCTCTCACTCGCCGACGTGACGATCTTCGTGCCGACGCGCCGTTCGGCCCGCGTGCTACGCTCGGAATTCGTTGATCTGCTCGGTGGCCACTCGGCCATCCTGCCAGTCATCCGGCCACTCGGCGAAACAGATGACGACAGCGGCTATTTCGATCTCGCGGCTCCGGAAGAAATGGACCTTGCCTTGCCGATCGGCGGCACCGCCCGGCTCTTGGAACTCGGCCGGCTGATCCTTGCCTGGCGCAACCAGTTGCCGAAGATCGTTCTCGACGTGCATTCGCAATCGCCGCTGATCGCGCCTGCCAGCCCGGCGGATGCCATCTGGCTCGCCCGGGCACTCGCCGAACTCATCGATTCTGTCGAGACGGAAGAGCGCGATTGGGCCGATCTCAAGAAGCTCGACACCGGCCAACATGCGCTCTGGTGGCAGCTCACCGCGGAGTTTCTTACGATCGCCAGCGCCTTCTGGCCGTCGCGGCTGGAAGAGCTCAAACGCTCCTCGCCGGCAAGACACCAGGCGGCAATCCTGCGCGGCGAGGCCCGCCGCATCGTGGGAAAGGAGCACAAGGGGCCGGTGATCGTTGCCGGTTCGACCGGTTCAGTACCGGCCGCGGCCGACCTGATCGCCGCCATTTCCCGCCTGCCGAACGGCACCGTCGTGCTGCCCGGGCTCGATCTTTCCATGCCGGCGAACCAATGGGCGATGATCGGCGAGGAAGCACCTGACGGAAAGATCGAACCAGCAAGCCGAAGCCATCCACAGTTTGGCCTGTCACGGCTCCTGAAGAAGCTCGGCATGGTACGGGAGGACGTGGGCATCCTCGGCAACATTCCGGACGATCTCGATTTCCGGACCACGACTATTTCCCAGGCACTCGCGCCCGTCAAGGCCACCGATTACTGGAACATCTGGCGGGAATCCGCCGACCAGACTCTCTTGCGGGAAGCCTTTGCGGGCGTTTCGCTGATTGAGGCCGCCAACGAACGCGAGGAAGCGGTCGCGGTCGCGATCGCTTTGCGCCTTGCGCTGGAACAACCGGGCCGGGAGGGCGGTGAAAGCCAGGCAGCATTGATCACGCCCGATCGGGCGCTGGCCCGCCGCGTCACCACCGAGCTTTCCCGGTTCGGCATCATTGCCGACGATTCTGCTGGCTCTCCGCTTTCCGGCACACAGCAGGGCACATTAATCCAGCTTCTCCTCGAAGCGACGCTGAGGCCGGGCGACCCGGTTGCGATCGTCGGGCTCATCAAGCATCCGCTCGTCCGGCTCGGCTTTCCGGCCGAGGAATTGCGCCCGGCGATCGAGGCCTTGGAAATGCTGGCGCTGCGCGGCGGCACCGGTGACATGGATATCTCGGCACTGGAACCTCTCCTGGAAGAGCAGCTTGCGGAACAACGGAACGACAGGCACCCGCCGCATTGGCGGCTGTCGCTACCGGAAGGTGCGGCCGACAAGGCGCGCGATCTCGCCCGGCGGCTGGCAAAAGCCGTCGAACCGCTCGCCTCGGCTTTCGTGCACCGCCGGCCCGATGGCCGTGGCCTAACCACCAAGCTTGCACTGGCCGAATGGGCAACCAGAACCGGCCGTGCGCTTGAGGCGATCGCAATCGACGAACGCGAAAGTCTTGCCGGCCTCTGGTCCGGTGAAGCCGGCGAAAGACTGGCGGGACTACTTTCGGAAGTCATCGAGACTGACGGGCAGATGGAGGCGGACGGCCCGCAGTGGATCGACATCGTCGTGGCGCTGACGACGGGCGAGGCGGTAAAACCCCGTTCTCTCAGTCATCCGCGCGTCTTCATCTTCGGTACGTTGGAAGCACGGCTGCAGAGCGTCAACACGATGATCCTCGGGGGACTGAATGAAGGCTCATGGCCTGGCCAGACAGTCAACAATCCCTTCCTCTCGCGCACGATGAAAATCGACATCGGACTCGAACCGCCCGAGCGGCGGATCGGCCAGCTCGCCCACGATTTCCAGATGGCCTGCGGAACCCGCAACCTCATCCTGTCGCGCTCATCGAGACAGGGCTCGACGCCAACCGTTGCCTCGCGCTGGCTGCAGAGGTTGCTGGCGCTCGGCGGCAAGCCGTTCGCCGACGAATTGAAGGCGCGCGGCGACGATTATCGCCACTGGGCCTCGGCGATCGACGCGGGCGAGAACCAACCCGGCGCCAAGCGCCCCGCCCCGAGGCCGCCGGCTGAGCTGCAGCCGAAAAGCTACTCCTTCAGCGAAGTGGGGCGGCTGCGCCGCGACCCTTATTCCGTCTACGCCCGACGTATCCTGAAGCTCGACCCGCTGGACCCGTTCAACCGCGATCCAGGCGCTTCGGAACGTGGCACGCTCTATCACGCGATCATCGACCGCTACACGCGCGAAGGCCACAAGCCCGGTTCGCCGGCCGCGAGGGAGGCGATGCTGCGGATCGCTCACGAACTTTTCGATGCCGAGCAGTTGCCGCCGCATATCGACCGCGTCTGGCGGCCGCGCTTCCTAGATGTCGCCCGCGCCTTCCTCGACTGGGAGGCGGAGCGCGCGCCGGACATCCGCAGGACGGTAACCGAGGTTCGCGGAGGCTGGGAATTGGAGCCGGCCGGCATCCGCGTCACCGGCATTGCCGACCGGATCGATATCAAGGGATCGGGCCTTGCCGATCTCGTCGATTACAAGACCGGCCTCAGCCCCTCCGTCTCACAGGCGCGGGCGCTGCTCGATCCGCAGCTTGCGCTGGAGGCGGCTGCCCTGCAAGCCGGTGCGTTCAGGGATGTCGGGCCGCTCACGCCCGACCGGCTGCTCTACGTCCGGCTTCGGCCCGGCGATCGGTTCCGCGAGGACAAGGTCAACAATGAGGACACCTCCGCGAACGCCAGGCGCCAGCCAAAATCGGCGCTCGATCTTGCCCAGGAATCGCTCGAACAGCTCACCCGTTTCGTCATCACGCTGCGGAATGGCGAAGCCGGCTTCGCATCACGCCTGATCCCCTTCATGCAGGGCGATTTCGGCGGTGAATACGATCATCTTGCACGTGTGGCGGAATGGTCGACGGCGGACGATGACGGGGAGGCAGAAACGGATGAGTGATCTTCTCCCTGAAGACGACGATCCGATCAAATGGATCGACTGGACGACAGTGCAGCAATCGCTCGCATCCGATCCGGTGAGTTCTGCCTGGGTCTCCGCCAATGCCGGCTCAGGCAAGACGCATGTGTTGACCCAGCGTGTCATCCGGCTCCTGCTCTCCGGCTGCCGCCCATCCTCGATCCTCTGCCTCACCTATACCAAGGCCGCGGCATCGGAAATGTCGAACCGTGTCTTCCAGCGGCTTTCCGAATGGACGGGGCTCTCCGACGACGAGCTCGGAAAGAGGATCGCCGGCATTGAGGACGCTGAGCCGGATTCGCTCAAGCTTGCCGAGGCGCGCCGGCTGTTCGCCAGGGCGCTGGAGACGCCGGGCGGCCTGAAGATCCAGACGATCCACGCATTCTGCGAGGCGCTGCTGCACCAGTTTCCGCTGGAAGCCAATGTCGCCGGGCATTTTTCCGTTCTCGACGATCGTGCTGCGTCCACCCTGCTCGCCGAAGCCCGGCGTTCGCTTCTGACCGCCACATCCGCGGAAGACGATCCGGAACTGGCGGAGGCCTTCGCCCATGTGCTCGATCTCGGCGACGAGTTCGGCCTCGAAACGCTGCTGTCCGACATCATCGCCAACCGCACGGTGATTCGCCGCTTTATCGCGCGAGCCGAACGGCAGGGCGGCATCGGCGTTGAACTGAAGCGCGCCTTTGGGCTCGATCCGGCCGATACGGAGCAGAGCATCGCAGCCTGCTACTGGCCGCTGCCCGGCCTTTCCGGCCTGACACTCGACCTCTATCTGGCACTCGCGGACCAGAAGGGTGGTCAGAAAGTGACCGAGGTCGCCTATGGCCTTCGGATGGCCGCCAGGGAGCCGGACCTCTTCAAACGCGTCCAATATCTCGACCAGATCTTTCTGACGCGCGAGGGTAAACCGAAAGCGGACAGTTCGCTTGTTGCAAAGGCGATGGTGACGACCGCGCCGGAACTTGCAGACGCGATCGACTGCGCCCGCACCCATGTCGTGGCCTGCCGTGACCGGCTGCGAATCGCGCGCATGCTTTCCGCCACCAAGGCGGCGCTGACGCTGGCCGAGCGGCTGAACGGCGATTACGAGGACCTGAAGAAACAGCGCAGCCTGCTCGATTTCGAGGACCTGATCGCCCGCACCGCCGATCTGCTCACCCGCGACGGCGTCGGCGCCTGGGTGCATTACAAGCTCGATCAGGGCATCGACCACATCCTCGTCGATGAGGCACAGGACACAAGTCCCATCCAGTGGACGGTGATCAAGTCGCTCGCGGAAGACTTCTATTCGGGCGCCAGTGCCCGGGAGGCACGCCGCACCATTTTTGCCGTCGGCGACGAGAAACAGTCGATCTATTCATTCCAAGGCGCGCGACCGGAGCGATTTGCGGAAGAACGCGGCGAAGCGGAAAAACGGGTAATGGCGAGCGGACAACCGTTCCATTCGGTTCGGCTGCCGCTCTCCTTCCGCTCCACGGCCGATGTTCTTGCCGCCGTCGATCAAGTGTTCTCGCTGGAAGAAAATGCCAAGGGTCTCAGCGCGCTTGGCGAGCCAGTGCAGCACCGGTCCAATCGCATCGGCCATCCCGGCGCGGTGGATCTTTGGGACGTCGTGGTACCGGAAGTTTCCGAACGAGAGGAAGACTGGACGGCTCCCTTTGATTCAACACCGGACAAGGCGCCATCGGCGATTCTCGCAAGCCGGATCGCCAATCGGATCGGTGAGATGATCGGCAGGGAGACGATCATCGAAAAGGGTGTCGAACGGCCGGTCGAGCCCGGCGACATCCTCGTTCTGGTCCGCAAACGCGATGCTTTCGTCAATGCGCTGACCCGGGCGCTGAAGCGTCGTGACAACATTCCGGTCGCCGGTGCCGACCGGTTGCGGCTGACCAGCCATATCGCCGTGCAAGATCTGCTGGCGCTCGGACGCTTCCTGCTTCTGCCGCAGGACGACCTTTCGCTCGCGGCGCTCCTGAAAAGCCCGCTCTTCAATCTCTCGGAAGAAGACATCTTCGAAGTCGCAGCGCTTCGGTCGGACGGGATCGGCGCATGGGACCAGATCAACCGGCTCGCCGATGAACAACCGCTGCGTTTTCGCGATGCGTCAGACCGGCTGCATCATCTGCTTGCTCTTTCGCGGCAACTCAGCCCGCACGATCTCTTTGCCCGGATTCTCGGCCAATATGGCGGGCGGCGGAAATTCCTTGGCCGGCTCGGCACCGAGGCCGGCGATATCCTAGACGAGTTCCTGACCTTCGCGCTTGACCATGAGACCAGTGGCCTGCCCGGCCTGCAAGCCTTCATCTCGACGCTGGAACTCGAATCTCCGGAGGTAAAACGCGAGCAGGACGGCGGCCGCAACGAAGTCCGAATCATGACCGTGCATGCTTCCAAGGGTCTGGAAGCACCTGTCGTCTTCCTGGTGGATAGCGGCTCGAAAGCCTTCATCTCCTCGCACGTGCCGAAATTTCGCCTGCTACGGACCGGCAATGGGGAAGTGCCGGCCTGGGTGCCGGGTAAAACAATCAGCAACTCCCTCACGACAGCCGATGACGAGCGGATCAGGACAGCGACGGAGGAGGAATATCGCCGGCTGCTTTATGTGGGTATGACGCGGGCTGCCGACCGGCTGATCGTCTGCGGCTACAGGGGCAGCCGAGAAAACCCGGGCACTTGGCAATCGATGATCTCGGCGGCGCTTGCCGCCGACGAGCAGCATTGCAGCCCTGCGCAATTCACAGGCGCGGATGGCGAGTGGGACGGCTTCAAGTGGCGGCTGCCCGCATCTTACAGCCGCGTTGCCAGGGCGGAGCAGAAGGAAACCACGTCAGGCGAGAAACAACCTTTGCCGCCAATCCTCTTCCGCCCCGTGCCGGCTCAAAAGATGCTGCCGAGGCCTTTAAGCCCATCCGGGGCCGGTACAATGATCGATGACGAGGCGGACGACCTTATCGTCACGTCGCCGCTGTTCAGTGAGAGGGAAAAGGCCGGGCTTGCACTTCAAAAAGGAAAACTCGTCCATCGCATGCTGCAGATGCTGACGGATTTCCCTCGGCATGAGCGGGAGGCGGCCGCACTGCGCTATGTGGAGCGAGCCGCCCGCTTCTGGCCGGCGACGGAGCGGGAGAGCCTCGTCGCCTCCGTCATGTCCGTGCTTGCGCATGAAGAGCTCGGACCGATCTTTTCCGAGCGAAGTCAGCCGGAAGTCTCGATTATGGGAACGCTGACGCTCGAGGGGAAGGACTACGCGATTTCCGGCCGGATCGACCGGCTGGTGGTGACCGAGACCCGGGTCATCATCCTCGACTACAAGACCAACCGTGTGCCGCCGAAAGGGCCGGACGAGGTGCCGCTTGCGCACCGCGCCCAGCTTGCCATCTATCGCGAAATCCTGACGCCGCTTTATCCCGACAAGACCTTTGAATGCATGCTGGTCTATACCGAATCGGCTATGGTGATCTCGCTGCCGCCGGACCTTCTGTCGCGCTCGCTTGCGGAACTCAAAACAAAGTGAGATGACGGCCATTGAAAATTTTGAGCGCGCGTCTCACATTTGGTTCAACAGAGAATCGTGAAGGAGAGCCCTATGGCTACCGTGAAAGTCGATAACAGCAATTTCCAGGCCGAAGTCCTTAACTCCGCCGAGCCGGTCATCGTGGATTTCTGGGCCGAATGGTGCGGTCCGTGCAAGATGATCGCCCCGAGCCTTGAAGAAATTGCCATCGAGCTTGCCGGCAAGGTCAAGGTCGCCAAGCTGAATATCGATGAAAATCCTGAACTGGCTGCCCAGTTCGGCGTGCGGTCGATCCCGACGCTCGCCATGTTCAAGGGTGGCGAAGTCGCCGACATCAAGGTTGGCGCCGCTCCGAAAACCGCCCTTTCGGCCTGGATTTCCAGCGCCGCTTAAGCTGTAAAGTGAAGTGACCTCATGAAAAAACGGCTGTATCCCTGCAGCCGTTTTTTTATTGCCTATCCCTGAGGGATCAGGTCGGCGGCGTGCCGTTATCGGCCAATGCATTGCCGGCGAAATAAAGCGAGCCTCCGATCAGAATGCGCGGCGGCGGACTGCCCGGCACCTGACGGCGGGTGATCTCCTGCAGCGCTTCCACGATCGAACCGGCCGGCTCGGCGACCAGGCCCGCATCATAGGCCGAATGTGCCAGAACAACCGGATCCAACGCCGCATCGCTGCCGCGAATCCGTACCGTGAAGACATGTTCGGCAATGTCGGTGAAGGCACGGAAGTAACCCACCGGGTCCTTGGTGTTGATCATGCCGGCGATAATATAGAGCGGCCGTGGCTGGCGCTCCTCGAAGGCCACCATCGCCTCGGCGATCACCTCGCCGCCAGAGGGATTGTGGCCGCCGTCGATCCAGATTTCCGATCCTTCAGGCGCATGCCCCAGCAGGTTGCCTTCAGTCAGCTTCTGCAGGCGAGCCGGCCATTCGACGGTGGTCATGGCCTTTTCCATGATTGCTTCGGTAACGGTGAAGCCCGCCGCCTTGACCGCACGGATCGCCGCCGCCGCATTGGCATATTGATGCCGGCCGGGCAGTTTCGGGAGAGGCAGGTCGGCAAGTCCGAACTCGTCCTGATAGACCAGCCGGCCAAATTCCTCGTGGGCGGTAAAGTCCTGACCGTAGACGGAAGCCGGGCAGCCGAGCCGTTCAGCTGTCGATACAAGAACGTCGCGCGCCGCCTCGAATTCCTGATAACCGACGACGACCGGCCGGCCACGCTTCATGATGCCGGCCTTTTCCGCCGCGATCAATTCAACTCTGTCCCCAAGATAGGCCTGGTGGTCGAGTGCAATCGGCATGATGACCGAAACGGCAGGGTTCGGGACGACATTGGTGGAGTCGAAACGCCCGCCCATGCCGACTTCGAGGATAACCGCATCAGCTGGTTTTTCGGAGAAGAGGAGAAAGCTCACCGCCGTCAGAATCTCGAAGACCGTGATCTGCTGGCCGGCATTCGCCTTCCCGACACGGCGCAGCGCATCGGCGAGATCAGCATCCGACACGAGCTGACCCCGGCCACCCTTCATGCCGATCCGATAACGCTCGTGCCAGTTGACCAGATGCGGCGACGTATCGACGTGCACCGAGTAGCCCCCGGCTTCGAGGAGCGCCCGGCAAAAGGCCGTCGCGGACCCCTTGCCGTTCGTGCCGGCGATATGGATGACCGGCGGCAGCTTGAGATGCGGATTACCGAGAACCTCCAGGAGTCGTGTAATCCGGTCCAGCGACATGTCGAAACCCTTCGGATGAAGGGTCATCAAGTGCTCGATTTCCTTCTCGGCTTCGCTCACTGCGGCCTCGTTCATGATAGTCATACCGCCGCTCCGGCCCTTCGATAGTCCCGATCAATTCCCCGGCGATCAGGCGCTGACCGCAACGGGCACCGGAAGCGCATCCTGGACCGGCTGTTTCGTCAGCATCTTCAGAAGCTTCGCGAGCGTTGCCGGGATATCGTGGCGTTTCACCACCATATCGACCATGCCGTGTTCGAGCAGGTATTCCGACGTCTGGAAACCCTCGGGAAGCTTTTCCCGCAGCGTCTGCTCGATGACGCGTTTTCCGGCAAAGCCGATCTCTGCGCCGGGTTCGGCGATATGGACATCGCCCAGCATGGCATAGGAGGCGGTGACGCCCCCCGTAGTCGGGTTGGTAAGCACGACGATATAAGGCAGACCCGCTTCCTTCAGCATATCGACGGCGACCGTGGTGCGGGGAAGCTGCATCAGCGACAGGATGCCTTCCTGCATGCGCGCGCCGCCCGAGGCTGGGAAGATGACCAGCGGGCACTTTTCCGCCAAAGCCCGCTCGCAGGCCTTGACGATCGCCTCGCCGGCCGCCATGCCGAGGGAGCCGCCGATGAAATTGAACTCATGCACGACGGCAACCAGCTTCAGGCCCTGAACCTGGCCGACACCGGCAAGGATCGTGTCTTCCTGCTCCGTCTTCAAACGGCTGTCCTTCAGACGGTCGACATATTTCTTCGAATCGCGGAATTTCAGCGGATCCTGGGCAACCTTCGGCTGAGGCAGCGATTCATAGACGCCGCCGTCGAAAAGATCGGCAAGCCGCGCCTTGGCAGGCATCTTCATGTGGAAACCGGAAGCGGGAATGACCCACTTGTTCTCCTCCAGATCCTTGTGAAAGACCATCTCGCCGGTTTCCGGGCACTTGATCCAGAGATTTTCCGGAACCTCGCGGCGGCCCAGCATGGAGTTGATGCGCGGCCGGACGTAATTGGTGAGCCAGTTCACTTGGGCGTACTCCTGTTGGAATTCGAGCCTAATGTGGGCGGATTATTCGACGGCAACAAGGCGTGCTGCACGTACACCGGTCGCAAGACCCCGCACCAGCGTAGCGACGGAGGCGACGGTATCCGGGCCGGCCTTGCCGTCCCTGGTCAGGCTACCGGCGATCTGCGCCACGATTGCCGTACCCACGACAACGCCATCGGCTGCCGCACCGATCGCCTTGGCATGATCGGCCGTCTTGACGCCGAAGCCGACGCAGACCGGCAGGTTCGTGTGCCCCTTGATGCGGTTGACGGCGCTCGAAACGAGCGACGGATCCGGCAAGGCCGAACCGGTGATGCCGGTCATCGAGACGTAATAGACGAAGCCGGACGTATTCTTCAGGACCGCCGGCAGGCGCTTGTCGTCGGTCGTCGGCGTCGCAAGGCGGATGAAGTTGATGCCCTTTTTCAGCGCCGGGATGCAGAGTTCATCATCCATCTCCGGCGGCAGGTCGACGACGATCAGGCCGTCGATGCCGGCGGCCAGCGCATCATCCAGGAACCGGTCGACGCCATAGACATAGATCGGGTTGTAATAGCCCATCATGACGATCGGGGTCTTATCGTCGCCCTCGCGGAATTTCCGCGCAAGTTCAAGAGTCCGGCTAAGCGTCTGTCCGCCCTTCAGCGCCCGCTGACCGGCCATCTGGATCGCCGGACCATCGGCCATCGGATCGGAAAAAGGCATGCCGAGCTCGATGATATCGGCGCCGGCTTCAGGAAGCGCCTTCATGATTCCGAGCGAGGTGTCGAAATCCGGATCACCGCCCATGAAATAGGTAATCAGGGCGGGGCGGCCTTCAGCCTTGAGGGCCGCGAAACGGTTGTCCATACGAGCGGTCATATCAGAGCTCCATGCCAAGGATCTTGCCGACGGTGAAGATGTCCTTGTCACCGCGACCGGAGAGATTCATGACGATGATCTGGTCCTTGCGCATCTTCGGCGCACGCTTGATCACTTCAGCGATCGCATGGCTCGGTTCGAGCGCCGGGATGATGCCTTCGAGGCGAGTCAGCAGCTGGAAGGCATCGAGCGCTTCCTGGTCCATGATCGGCACATACTCGACGCGGCCGATATCGTGCAACCAGCTATGCTCCGGACCGATGCCCGGATAGTCGAGCCCGGCCGAGATGGAATGGCCCTCGAGAATCTGTCCGTCGCCATTCTGCAGGAGATAGGTCCGGTTGCCATGCAGAACGCCCGGGCTGCCGGCCGTGATGGAAGCGCAATGTTCGACGCCTTCAAGACCTCGGCCACCGGCTTCCACACCGACGATCTGGACACCTTCATCATCCAGGAACGGGTGGAAGATGCCGATCGCATTCGAACCACCGCCAACGGCGGCGACAACAAGATCGGGCAGCCTGCCCTCGGCTTCAAGTATCTGCTCCCGGGCTTCCCTGCCGATGACGGCCTGAAAATCGCGAACCATTTCCGGATAGGGATGCGGGCCGGCGGCGGTACCGATCAGATAATAGGTGTCCTCCACATTGGTGACCCAGTCGCGCAGCGCCTCGTTCATGGCGTCCTTCAGCGTGCCGTGTCCGGCGGTCACCGGCTTCACCTCGGCGCCGAGAAGCTTCATGCGGAAGACGTTCGGGGCCTGGCGTTCGACGTCGGTCGCGCCCATATAGACGACGCAGGGAAAGCCGAAACGCGCACAGACCGTTGCAGAAGCCACGCCGTGCTGGCCGGCGCCAGTCTCAGCAATGATGCGCGTCTTGCCCATGCGCTTGGCAAGCAGGATCTGGCCGATACAATTGTTGATCTTGTGCGAGCCGGTGTGGTTCAGCTCCTCGCGCTTGAAATAGATCTTCGCGCCGCCGAGATGCTCGGTCAGGCGCTCGGCGAAATAGAGCGGACTCGGGCGACCGATATAATGGGCGCCAAGTTCGGCCAGTTCCTGCTGGAAGGCCGGATCGTTCTTCGCCTTTTCCCATTCGCCCTGCAGGTCCAAGATCAGAGGCATCAGGGTTTCGGCAACGAATCGACCGCCGAAAATGCCGAAACGGCCGTCCTCATCGGGGCCGGATCGGAACGAATTGGGTAATGGCGTCTGGTTCACTTTCTACTCCCTGCGCGCCTTTTGAAGCCCGGCTTCCGCGACGGCGTCGAAAAACGCATCAATCATTCCAGGATCCTTGACGCCCGGTGCGCTTTCCACCCCGGACGAAGCATCGATACCGCTTGCCCGCGTCGAGGCGAGCGCGAGCGCGACATTATCCTTGTTCAAACCTCCCGAAAGCATGTAATCCACGCTCTCGTCAAGGGAAGCCATCAGGCTCCAGTCGAAGGAGACGCCATTGCCGCCCGGCAGTTCGGAGCCGGCAGGCGCCTTGGCGTCGAACAGGAAACGATCGGCAACGCCGATGAACGGGCCGATCCGGTCGAGATCGGCGGCTTCCCTTACCGAAAAGACCTTCATGACCGGCAAGCCGTAGAGGGCCTTCGCATGCAGGATACGTTCCGGGCTTTCATGACCGTGGAACTGGAGGATATCGGGCCTCAGCAGCGAGACGATGTCGTCCAGTTCCTCGTCATCGGCATCGACCGTGACCGCGACTATCTTCACCCGGCCGCGAACACGGTCGGCCAGCTCACCGGCGATGTCCGGCTCGATATTGCGCGGGCTCTTGCGAAAGAAGATGAAGCCGATATGGGTCGCCCCCCGCGCCACAGCACGATCGACAGCCTCCGGGGTCTTCAGACCGCAAATCTTGATATCAGGTTTCATGATGCGCGGAGTGACACGAAATGCGTCAAGAGTCGAGCCAAATCGCGCGTTTCGGGTTCTCGGGCCTCTCGCCGGATCCAACCCGAGGGCGCGAATGACAAAGGACGGAATCCGCCCTTGGCGATCTCGGTATTTCTTGTTTCGGCCGGGACACGTCGGGTGCCTCGAATTAGATTTTTATAGTGACACGCGACGTGTCCCGTTCGGTGTTCTTGTGCTGCGCAACTTCGATCCCTCTGCGCGGATACCGGCACCTTAGCCAGGGCAGCGCTCGCGGCGGAAACCGCCGGACGCTCCGAAAGGTTCGTGCCTTTCGGCAAGAACCAGTCGCCGGTCCAATCATGTGTGCCGCACAGGCACGCCCCGCCATATTTTCAGACGAGAGGGGGACCATTTTCTGCGCAGCCCCTGACGACCCGCCTGCATCAACGGCAGACCGAAAGGGCACCGGTCCCATCTCGCCGGCGATGCCTGAACCGGTGTAGCCGAAACGGGACGCGGAGATTGTAGGCATGGGTTTGGAGGGCGGGGATGAAAAGAGACCGATTCCAGGGTAATTTTCTCTCAAATGACTGATTTTCCTAGGCAAGCCCCCTCTGCCCTGCCGGGCGTCTCCCCCATAGGGGGATCGGCTGGACGCACCGGCTTCCCCAAACAAGAAACCTCTCTACCCGGCAGGCGCTGGATGAGGCCGGAAAGCGAGGCAACCGCTTCGGCCCTTCGCTAAGGCTCAGGGCGTTCGGCGCTGCAATCGAATCACTGGATCGATTGCTCGGGCTACGCCCGACCGCTTCTCACTACTCGAAATCGATCGCGTGGAGCTGCGAGCCGTGCTGCTTCAGCCATTTGCGGGCTTCTTCCATGCGCGGGCAGAGTTCCTTGCAGAGCGCCCAGAATTTCGGCCCGTGATTCATCTCCTTCAGATGCGCCACTTCATGGGCTGCGAGGTAGTCGATCACCAGCGGCGGCGCCATGACGATGCGCCAAGAAAAACTCAGGTTTCCATCCCAGGAACAGGATCCCCAACGGCTGCGAGTATCCTTCATGCTGACCGATTTGACCGGTTTGCGGATCGCCGCCGCATGACGGGCGACCAGAGCTTCCAGGTCCTTGCGCGCCTCCTTCTTGAAAAAAGCCGAAAGCCGCCGGCCCATATGGTCTTCCAGCCCGCTCACCTTCAGTATCGGCTCGCCATCGACCATCACGGCTTCGGTGAGGCCGCGCAAGGTTCCGGTATGCTCGATGCGATGGGAAACGCCACGGAAGCAAATGCGGCCGCCATGGCGGACGGGGTTCTCGGTCGAGAACTTGGCGAGCCTGGTGAGCAGCCAGCCCTGATGCCGGTCGAGGAAATCATCGATCTCGTGCTTGCGCAAACCGGCCGGCACGGTGAGATTGAGCGCCCTTCCACCCGGCTCAATCCGGAGCGTGATACGGGTCGCGCGGCGGTTTTCCCTGATCGTCAGCGGCATGGCACGGCCGCCGACATGAAGGGTACGCTTCACCGTTTCGAGCGGTCTCGACCTGGAGCGGACGGGCTTTTTCAGAAGCGCAAACATTCTATCTTTTTAGCCGATTCCCTCTCATAAGAAAGCCGGCGTCTTCGGACGCCGGCTAGACTGTTTCATCGCATGCCGTGCCGCAAACCGCTGCACGGCACGCTTCGGCTGTTTCACGTGAATCCAACCGCGCGATCAGAGGTCCACGACCGGATTCTGGCCGGAACCGGAAGAATTGTTCCTGCGTTCGCGCATGAAGCGGTCGAACTCTTCCTGGTCCTTGGCGCGGCGAAGCTCGCGGACATAATTGTCGAATTCCTCGCGCATCTCATCCAGCTTGCGGCGTTCTTCCTCGAGCCGCTCAAGTTCAGCCTTGCGCCAGTCGTCGAACGCGACATTGCCGGTAGTAAAATGCGTATTGTAGCGACGGCCCGCCCGACGGCAGCCGGCGAATATGCGGTCAGCGCGGTCATTCGCATCGCGCTTGAAACCGCGCAGCCTTTCCCCGAAGAGGATGTAGGCAAGCATGGCCAGGCCCAGAGGCCAGAAGACCACGAAACCGAGCACCATGAGAGCGATGGTGGCCGGCGTCCAATCCGGACGAATCAATGCTGACTGGTTCATAGGTCACACCTGATGGTTTCAGCGGGTGGCCACATGCCAGCCCGACTGAATTCGATTTGGTGAGCCCATGATCCGCCTTCAAGAAGACGGATCATTAAATCCAAGAAGATGCTGAAATATAAGAGGGAAATCGGAGGGGGCGGATTCAGCCCGCCTTGCCGCCCCGGATGACCCGCTTTACCGGCGTCCTTTTTGCCGGCGCTCTGGCGTGTTTCTGCGCGAAGGCGACGATGCGCGGCGCAATCTCGCGGCGGAAGCGCGAGCCGTTGAAGACGCCGTAATGACCGACATCCGGCTGCATGTAGTGCATACGCATGTCTTCGGGAATATTCGGGCAGATGGCATGCGCCGCCTTCGTCTGGCCGAGGCCGGAAATGTCGTCGTTCTCCCCCTCGATGGTCAGCAGCGCGACATTGCGGATCGCTTTCGTATCGACCGGAGTGATCCGGTGCATCATTTCGCCCTTCGGCAGCGAATGCCTGATGAAGACGGTATCGACCGTCTGGAGATAGAATTCCTCCGTCAAGTCCATGACCGCCAGGTACTCATCGTAGAAATCGCGGTGCTTCTCAGCCGATTCGCCATCGTTCTTGACCAGATGCTGGAAGAATTCCTTGTGGGCGATCAGGTGGCGGTCGAGGTTCATAGACATGAAGCCCGACAGTTGCAGGAAACCCGGATAGACGCGACGCATAAAGCCCGACTGCGGCCAGGGCACATTCATGATGACATTGTCGCGGAACCATTCGATCGGATGTTCTTCCGCCAGCTTGTTGACGGCAGTCGGGTTGATGCGAGTGTCGATCGGGCCACCCATCAGGGTCATGGACGCCGGCAACATCGAATCCCGCTGAGATTCCATCACTGCGACGGCGGCCAGAACCGGGACCGAGGGCTGGCAGACGCCTATCACATGCACGCCAGGCCCGATGGCATGCAGCATCTCGATGACATAATCGATATAGTCGTCCAGATCGAAATGACCCTCCGTGAGCGGCACCGTGCGGGCGTCGATCCAGTCGGTGATATAGATATCCGCATGCGGCAGAAGCGCCTCAACCGTGCCGCGCAACAGCGTCGCATAATGACCGGACATGGGCGCGACGATGAGGATCTTCTGATCCGCCGGCCGATCCGCAGGCAGGTCGCGGCGGAAATGCAGGAGATTGCAGAAGGGCTTTTCCCAAACGATCTCTTCGCTCACCGCGACCTTCCGGCCATCTACCGTCGTCTGCGGAAGACCGAATTCCGGCTTGCCGTATCGGCGGGTTACACGCTCGAAGACTTCGAGGCTCGCGGAAAGCGTCCGTCCGACCGTCGTCTGGGAAAGCGGATTGAGCGGGTTGGAATAGAAGAAACGCATGGCATCCGCCGCGGCGCGGAACGGCACCATGGCGGCATGGTTCATCTCATAAAACTGATAGAACATGAATGTGCCACCTCTCGTGATTTTCGACGGCGTTCAGCAAAAACATCGAACCGATCGGTTCAGCAGCAGAGCCGGGATAAACTAACGGTTTTTTATCGCGGTGCAACATGAAGAAGGGATACCGGCGGGTTTTGCCATTGGAAAGCGGGACCGCGGATTATCCGCGGACTGCTCATTGATGACCTATAATGGTACGTAAGCCTTAAGGTTCCGCCTTCCAAGACTGGTAAAGGACTCGTGTCCGGCATGACACGAGTCCTTCGCTCACTTAATCGTCAGCGACGAAGGTCTGGCGCTGGGTGCCGAGGCCATCGACCCCGAGCTCGACGACATCGCCGGCCTTCAGGAAACGCGGCGGCTTCATGCCAAGGCCGACGCCCGGCGGGGTGCCGGTGGAGATGATGTCGCCGGGATGCAGCGACATGAACTGGCTCAGATAGGAGACGAGATAACGGACGCCGTACACCATCGTCCTTGATGAACCGTTCTGCATGGTTTCGCCGTTGACCTTCAGCCACATGCCGAGGTTCTGCGGATCGGCGACTTCGTCCTTCGTGACAAGCCAGGGGCCGATCGGGCCAAAAGTATCGCAGGACTTGCCCTTCGTCCACTGGCCGGCGCGCTCGGCCTGGAAGGCCCGCTCGGACACGTCGTTCGTTAGGCAGTAGCCGGCTACGTAATCAAGCGCGTCCGCCTCGGAGACATATTTTGCGGTCTTGCCTATGACAACGCCGAGCTCGACTTCCCAATCGGTCTTTACCGAGCCGCGCGGGATAAGCACATCGTCGTTCGGTCCGCAGATCGCCGACGTCGCCTTCATGAAGATGATCGGTTCCGGCGGGACCGCGGCGCCGGTCTCGGCGGCATGGTCGGAATAGTTGAGGCCGATGCAGATGAACTTGCCGGTGCCGGCGACGCAAGGGCCGATGCGGGCCGACTGCAATTCCGGCAGGCTTTCGGGATCCAGCGCGGCAATCTTCTTCAGACCTTCCGGGGAAATCGCCGCACCGGCAATATCGGCAACATGGCCGGAAAGATCGCGGATTTTGCCCTTGCTGTCGAGAATTGCCGGCTTTTCATGGCCCGGCTCGCCAATGCGCATCAGTTTCAAGGAATCTCCTCCGGTTGTCAGACAAGCCGCTTTATGGATCAAGTCGCGCGGCTTGTCACCCCGTTTTGCGGCAACCGGCAGGATGTTGCCAGCGAGGTTATTCGGCCTATTCTTTCCTATGGCCTTCCTGCAAACTCAACTTTGAAAATTCAGAGGATACCATGACCAGCAGCAATACCCGCGAATCGGAATTTCCGATCGATGCCTTCTTCCTGGACCGCTGGTCGCCGCGCGCCTTCACCGACGAGACGATCACACCGGAGACGATACTGACGATCCTCGATGCTGCACATTGGGCGCCCTCATCCGGAAATAACCAGCCCTGGCGTTTCATCTACGCTCTGCGCGGCACGCCTTCCTTCCCGGTCCTCGTCGATATCCTGAGCACCGGCAACCAGCGCTGGGCGAAGAATGCCGCAGCGCTGATGATCGTGATCTCGAAGACCTACCGGATCTCGAAGGATGGGGATCGGCGGCCAGCCTATACCCATTCCTATGACACGGGCGCCGCCTGGTTCTCGGTCATCTGCCAGGCCATGAAGCTCGGCTATCACGCCCACGGCATGGAGGGTTTCGACAAGGAGAAGGCGGTTGAGGTGCTTGGAATTCCGGAAGGGTACCGCGTGGAAGCGGCCGCGGCGATCGGCCGGATGGCAGACAGAAGTACCCTGCCTGACGATCTCGCCGACAGGGAGTTCCCGAGCAAACGCAAGCCAGTTTCCGAAATCGCCTTCGAGGGGAAATTCACCGGAGAACCATAACGGCGGGGGCGCAGCGACCGGGAGGGAGTCGCCGTGTTTCACGTGAATCCCCTATCCACAGGAAAGATTCACGTGAAACATTTTCGGGCTGGACAATAAAAAAGCGGCAGACCACAGGGACCGCCGCTTTTTTGTTGGTGACACCGGATGGGTCAGATATCGAGGTTGGCAACGCTCAGCGCGTTGTCCTGAATGAACTCGCGGCGCGGCTCGACCTCGTCGCCCATCAAGCGCGAGAATAGGCCATCGGCATCGGTCGCGTCATTGACCTTGACCTGCAGTAGCGAGCGGACGTTCGGATCGAGCGTGGTTTCCCAGAGCTGTTCGGCGTTCATTTCACCAAGCCCCTTGTAGCGCTGCATCGACAGGCCCTTGCGGCCCGCCGCGAAGATCGCGTCGAGAAGCGCCCGCGGGCCGGAGATTTCCTGCTCACCATCCTTGCGGCCGAGAACCGGCGGCGTGCGATAGATATCCTGCAGACGCGCCGTCATCTGGTCGATATGGCGGGCATCGGCCGAACCGATCAAAGCCACATCCAGGACCGCAATCTCCCTTACACCGCGTACCATACGCTCGAAGCGCAGGCCGCCCTCATCCGTCACATGGCCGGACCATCCGCGTTCGGTTTCCTCGGCGATCATGTCGAGCCGGCGGGCGACCTCGTCGGCCGTCTGCCGGGCGCGCTCGCGGTTGTCGGTGAGTTCCGGGTTCAATGCGCCGGCGATCGCCGCCTGTTCGATGATCGACCGATTGTAGCGTGAGTGCAGGCCGTCGGTCAGCGAACGCAGCCTGAGCGCATCCTGGATGACTTCCCGCAGATCCTGGCCGGCGCGCACCTCGCCCGAACCGAGCTTCAGGGTCGCTTCCTCCAAGCCCATGCCAATCAGATATTCCTCGAAAGCCTTTTCGTCCTTCAGGTACTGGATCGACTTGCCGCGGGTCACCTTATAAAGCGGCGGCTGGGCGATATAGATGTGGCCGCGCTCGATCAGCTCCGGCATCTGGCGGAAGAAGAAGGTCAGAAGCAGCGTGCGGATATGGGCGCCGTCGACATCTGCGTCCGTCATGATGATGATCTTGTGGTAGCGCAGCTTGTCGGCGTTGAACTCATCCTTGCCGATCGAGGTGCCGAGCGCGGTGATCAGCGTCCCGATTTCCTGACTCGACAGCATCTTGTCGAAGCGAGCGCGCTCGACATTGAGAATCTTGCCGCGCAGCGGCAGGATCGCCTGATTTTCCCGTGAACGCCCCTGCTTGGCGGAACCACCCGCGGAATCGCCCTCGACGAGAAAAACCTCGGACTTGGCCGGATCGCGCTCCGAGCAGTCGGCAAGCTTGCCGGGCAGAGAGGCAATGTCGAGAACGCCCTTGCGGCGCGTGAGTTCGCGCGCCTTGCGGGCCGCCTCGCGGGCGACCGCCGCCTCGACCACCTTGCCGACGAGAATCTTGGCTTCGGTGGGATGTTCCTCGAACCAGGTGCTGAGCGCCTCGTTGACGAGACTTTCGACCACCGGCCGGACTTCCGACGAAACGAGCTTGTCCTTGGTCTGCGACGAGAATTTCGGATCCGGCACCTTGACCGAAAGAACCGCCGTCAGGCCCTCGCGGCAATCTTCGCCCTGCAGCGTCACCTTTTCCTTCTTGGTGATGCCGGAGCTATCCGCGTAGGACGTCACCTGACGCGTCAAGGCTCCGCGGAACCCGGCCATATGGGTGCCGCCATCCCGCTGCGGAATATTATTGGTGAAGCAAAGCACGTTCTCGTGGTAGCTATCGTTCCACCACATCGCGACCTCGACGGTAATGCCGTCCTTCTCGCCCTTGATGGCGACCGGTTTGTCGACAAGTGGTTTCTTCGCACGGTCGAGATATCGGACGAAAGCCTCGAGGCCGCCGTCATAGATCATCTCTTCTTCCTTGATATCCGGCTTGCGCTTGTCCGTGAGCCGGATTCGGACGCCCGAATTCAGGAAGGCGAGTTCGCGCAAACGATGTTCGAGCGTGTTGTAATCATATTCAGTCATCGTGAAGGTTTCGGGACTGGCGAGAAAGGTGACCTCAGTGCCGGGCCGGCCCTCATATTCCCCCACGACCTTGAGCGGCGCATCGGCGACCCCATGGGTGAAGGAAATCTCGTGGACCTTGCCGTCGCGGCGGATGCGCAGCTTCAGCCAAGTGGAAAGCGCGTTCACGACCGAGACGCCGACACCATGCAGTCCGCCGGAGACCTTGTAGGAATTCTGGTCGAACTTGCCACCCGCATGGAGCTGGGTCATGATGACCTCGGCTGCGGAAACGCCCTCTCCCGAATGGATGGCGGTGGGGATGCCTCGTCCGTTGTCGGTCACGCTGACGGAACCATCGGGGTTGAGCGTCACGGTCACCAGATCGGCATGACCGGCCAACGCTTCGTCGATCGCGTTGTCGACGACCTCATAGACCATGTGATGCAGGCCGGAGCCATCGTCGGTATCGCCGATATACATGCCGGGACGCTTGCGGACGGCATCGAGGCCTTTCAGAACCTTGATCGAATCGGCACCATATTCGGCACTCGCGCCATTCTCGCTGACGGGTGTATCGGTCATCAAATATCTTCCAGTTCGTTTGAGATGCCGGGTGAGCGAATCACCGGCCATTCCACCCTTAGAATATAGGGAAATCGGGGCGGTTTCTAAAGGTTGGCAGGGACGAAAGCCGTGGATGCGTGCCAGAAGTCAATCCGGGCAGGGGGTTTTCCTCAGCAGCGTGTCCATGTTCTCTATCACGTCCGGCGGCAAAGTGCGAATCTGTTGTGCAAGGCGATTCGCAAAGGCAGTATAGGGCGCCGGAAGACCCGACGTATCCAGCACGACCTTCGGATGAGAGGCCTCCGCCAGCAGGAAAAGCTCCTCCGCTTCATCCCAGATGACATTGAAGTAGCCGGCAATCCGCTGCAGAAGCTCGAAGGTCGGTCTGCCGCGCCGACCGTGCTCCAGGGCCGAGAGGTAGGCCGGCGTCACGCCGATCGCCTCGGCAAGGTCACGCTGGGTGACTCCCTTGCGCCGGCGCAGTTCGCGCAATGCCTGGCCGAAGGGCGTCATTCGCGCTCCCCTCCATGGGCCCCCCGGCCCCGCGAGAGCCGGACATACATGGCGCCTTCGCCGCCGTGATGGCGCGCCGCCCATTCATAGGACGAAATCAGGAACCGGAATTCCGCCTTCGAAAACCACAGCGGCACGGCGCGTCGAAGTACCCCTTCGCTTCCCATCGAGCGACCTTTGCCGGTGATAACGAGGACGTGGCGGAGGCCCCGCTCATGCGCCCGCAGGAGGAAATCGAGCAGCAGGTCATGCGCCTCGTCCTGAAAAAGCCCGTGGAGGTCAAGACGTGCTTCGATCGGCAGGCGGCCCTTGGCAAGCTTCTTCTTCACCGGCTTTTCGAGAGGATGATGGATGTTGGACTTTCTCGATCGCGCGGCGGCGCTCTCAACAGCCTGGCTTTCCGGCACCGGCGCAGGCTTCGGCATGATGGTCTCCTCCACGGCGAGCTTTGCCGCTTCCTCCTCTTCGAATTCGAGAATCTCCTTCATCCGGCCGGGCAGCGCGTTGGCGGTTTTTGCCACCCTGCCCCAGAGAATCCGTTCTTCCGGATCGAGTTTTCGACCGCCCTTCATCCAACAAACCCGACAGAAGCCGCCTTCGGAACGAGAATATAGAAATCCGCATCATTGCGCACCGCTCCCGCCAGTTCACCGGCTTCAAATCCCGAGCCGGTGAAGATATCGCCGCGGGCCGGGCCGACGATCGCCGAGCCGGTATCGAGCGCCAGCATCAACCGCGCGAACGGCTTTCCGCCGTCCATGTGCGTCAGCGTTTCGGAGCGGATGAAGAAGGGAAAACCGAAGGTATGTATCTGCCTGTCGACCGCGAGCGATCGTCCCGCGATCAGCGGCACCTTGGCGGCGGCTACAGGACCCAGCGACGGTTCGGACACTTCCGCCTTCCGGAAGAAGATGTAGGAGCGGTTATGCCAGAGAACCTCGTCAACCTTAGCCGGATTCCGAGCCAGCCAGGCGCGAATGCTCTGCATGGAAATTTCCGCGGGATCGATTTCGCCACGATCGATCAGCAGCTTGCCGATCGGCGAGAAGGGATGGCCCGCCTTGGCGGCATAAGTGATGCGTTCGACCCTTCCGCCGGGGTATTTCAACCGCGCCGCGCCCTGCACATGAGCGAAGAAGACGTCGACCTTCGACTTCGCATAGGCGATTTCGAGACTGCGGCCTTCGAGAAAACCACCATCGATCTCCGCGCGATCCGGATAGGGTACGACGCCTTCCGCTGTTCGCTGCCCGAACATGTAGCCAGAGTCCATACTCGCCGGGCGACTCGCATCATCGAGATCGATCAGGTCGTCGGGACGGTAATAGAAGGGATAGGCCCAGGTTTCATCACGGGCGCCCGAGACCTCGATCTCCGGCTCGTAGAAAGCCGTGACGAAGCCGCGCCCGCCATCCAGGCGAGAAATCAGGAACGGAGTGCAATGGGTCTCGAAAAAAGCACGCGCGGAGGCGGCATCCGACGGGCTTTCGCCGGCCTTTTCCAGAAACCTCGCCAGATCATCGGCTGTCAGGCCCAGTGCGCCGGTGCGATAGGGTTTGACCTTGCGGATATGATCGCGGCAGGCCCGCATGCCGGCAAAGAGCGAGGTCGGATCGTCCTCTTCCCATCCGGGCAGATCTGAAAAGGATAGCGGCCGGAGCGTATAATCCGCAAAAACGCCTGTCATTGTTCGGATTCGGTGGCAACCAGCTTCCAGTTCGGATCGCGGGAGCGGATATCACGTGCGAAAGTCCAGATGTCGGTGACCTCGGCGACCGTTTCCTGATCGCCCTCGATCAGCGTGCCGGCCTTGTCGTAGGTGGCGGAGATCAACTGGCTGACGATACGGACCGTGACCTGCGCTTCGGAATCCTTGACCGCCGTATGCGTGATATCCGCCTTGTCGATTCCAACAAAAGTGGATTTCACCACTTCACCCCTGGCTTCCCGTTCAGAGATCGCGGTGTCGAAGCCATCATAAACCTCTTTGGAGAGGAGACCTTTCAACGTCTTCCGATCGCCATCCGCGAAGGCCATGACAATCATCTCATATGCCATACGGACGCCATTCAGGAAGTCGCGCGGACGAAAGGAAGGATCAACCCTCAGCAGTTCCCTGAGCGCAGTGTTGAGCGGGGTATCCGGTTTGGCGACGGCATCGATATCGGCATAACGCTGCTCATCAACCTCGGAATTTCGGCCCGGCAAGGTCACGACCTTACTGTCGTCGCCGTTCGAATTCTTCGCAGCATCACGGGAGCTATAGGGATCGAGTGGCGGCTTCTCGTTTCCTGTCCGCCGGCCGAGCACACTGCGCAGTTGCAGGAAGATCAGAACAGCGGCGACAAGGAAAAAGAGTGTTATAAAGTCGTTAGAGCCCATCTTAACCCGCAATTGCCGTTTAAATGTTTGTTGCACCTTCTCATATAGTCCGCATCCACCAATCATTCAAATAGCGAAGACGTCAGCGCAAAATACTGCAGGACCATTAAGAACTGGGAACAACATGCGTTTCTTTCTCGTGCCGCTCTTTCTTATCGTCTGGCCTCTGGCAGAAATCGCCGGCTTTGTCCTCGTGGGGCGTGCGCTCGGCCTATGGGCGACGCTCGGCCTGGTGATCGGCACAGCGGTACTTGGCGCGTTCCTGCTCCGCAGGCAGGGCATGCATATTCTAAGAGAGATTTCCACGGAAGGCCGGGAAGGGCGGATGCCCGGCCGGACCCTCATCGACGGCGCGATGATCGTGGTTGCCGGCATCCTGCTCCTCCTGCCAGGCTTCATCACCGACATTATCGGTCTGGCGCTCTTCATCCCATTCGTGCGCGGGGGCCTCTGGTCATTGATTGGCCGCCGCATCGTGGTGGTCCGCACGTCCAGCAGCACGCGCTACCGTTACGACGGCGACCGGTCCTCCCCGGGCGGTAAGAAATCAGGCCCGGTAGTCGATCTCGACGAGCAGGATTTCCATCGCAATTCGAATCCCTCCTCGCCCTGGGCCGGACCAAAAAACGAGGAACATTGAACAGGCCAGTTGGTTTGCCGGGGATTGGCAAGCCCAACAACGTTCCCATTTAGCCTTGAAACCCTCTAACCCGAAATGTTAGAGGGCCTCAACGCTCCAACGCCTCGAGGAAATCCCATGGCAGACGAAAACAACCAGGCAGCAACGCCGTCCATCAATATCCTGGCACAATACACCAAGGATCTCTCCTTCGAGAACCCCGGCGCACCCCGATCGCTCCAGGCGCGCGACAAAGCGCCGAACATCAACATCAATGTCAATGTCAACGCCAACCCGCTTTCCGAGGTCGATTTCGACGTCGTGCTGACCCTGGAGGCCAAGGCCCAGGAAGATGAGAAAGTCGTGTTTGCGACGGAACTGGTCTATGGCGGCGTTTTCCGCATCAGCGGTTTCCCGCAGGAACACATGCTGCCGCTGCTATTCATCGAATGCCCGCGGCTGCTTTTCCCCTTCGCACGCCAGATCATCGCCGACGTGACGCGCAACGGCGGTTTCCCGCCCTTGATGATCGATCCGATCGATTTCGCGCAAATGTTCACGCAGCGCATGGCCGAAGAACAGGCCCGCGCCAAGGTGCAATCGCTGAACAGCTAAACCTGATCCGTTGCAATAAAAAGGCCGGGTCCCTGACCCGGCCTTTTTTCATTTCACTCGACAGTCTGATATTTCAGCCAAAGCGCCTTCTCCTTGAGCGTTGCGACCATGGCGCTATGGGCTTCGATCTCCGCTGCGGTGATGCGGGCTGCCAGAGCCCGCGGGCGGCCGGCAACGGTTACGACCACTTCCTCGACTTCGACTACCGTCGTCGGCCTCTCCGCATCAGACAGGCCGAGCGCTGCCTGACGGCCACCGGTCATCTCGATATAGACTTCCGCCAGGAGCTCGGAGTCGAGAAGCGCCCCGTGTTTGGTGCGGTGGGCATTGTCTATGCCATACCGGCGGCAGAGCGCATCGAGCGAATTAGGCCCCATCGGATGTTTGCGGCGGGCCATGGCGAGCGTATCGACGACCCGGTCCATCATGACCGGCGGAAGCCCGAGCCGCTCGAACTCCGCGTTGATGAAGCCCATGTCAAAGTTGGCGTTATGGGCGATCCATTTGGCACCGTCAAAAAATTCGATGATCTGATGAGCCACGTCGGCAAAACTTGGCTTGTCCTTCAGGAACTCGTCAGTAATGCCATGTACGGCAAGCGCATCCGGGTGGACCTTGCGGTCGCCAGGGTTGATATAGAGATGGAGCGTTCTTCCGGTCGGGAAATTATTGATGAGCTCGATACCGCCGATCTCGATCACCCGGTCGAATTTCGTTTCGAGACCCGTGGTTTCCGTATCGAAAATGATCTCGCGCATGTCATTGGTCCGTTTCTTTGGCGCTCATCTTTGCCGCTTTCAAAGCGGCTATGATTTCTCGCACTCTTTGTCTCGCCGCATCCAGACCAAGCCCGGTATCGACCAGGAAGTCGGCCCTTTTTCGCTTTTCAGAGTCGGGTATCTGGCGGGAGAGAATCATCTCCAATTTTTCCTCGGTCATGCCCGGGCGCGCAAGCACTCTTTCGCGCTGAATCTGTGGATCACAGGTGACGACGACGACGACATCCACACGATCCTCCCCCTTCACTTCGAAAAGCAACGGTATGTCGAGCAGCACAAGATCGGCGCCGGCTTGTCGATGACGCTTCAGGAATTTGACTTCGCGACTGCGAACCAGCGGGTGGACGATCGATTCAAGGAGCGGAAATTTTTCCGGCGCGGCCGCAAGCTGGCGCGAGAGCTCCTGACGGTCGATGACGCCATCCCTGACCGCGCCCGGAAAGGCTTCACCGATCGGTTTCACCGCATCGGTTCGATAAAGATCATGGACCACGGCGTCCGAATCATTCACCGGCACGCCCTCATCCGCGAACATTTTCGCGGTCGTGGATTTTCCCATGCCGATGGAGCCGGTGAGCCCGATGACGATCATCTATGTCTTTCCATGTCGGCGATGACTAGATCGCGGAGTGCCTCGTCGACCAATGGCCGATGCCCGAACCATTTTTCAAAACCAGGCACGGCCTGATGAAGCAGCATGCCAAGGCCATCGACGCTCGCAAAACCCTGGTTTTCCGCCTGAGCGAGCAACGGGGTCTTCAGTGGCACATAAACGATATCGGTGACGACCGCGTCGTCCTTCAGCGGCGAGAAATCGATTTGCCGCACCTCACCGCCATCCATGCCAAGGGATGTCGTGTTGACGAACAAGCCAGCACCGGACATCGCCTCGCTCAACGCTTGCAGGGAATGGGCATGCACTTTGGGGCCGAAGCGATCGGCAAGCTCCTGGGCGCGCGGAACGGTCCGGTTGACCACGTGAATTTCGCCAATGCCGCGGTCGCGGACAGCCTGAATGACAGCGCGGCTCGCACCGCCGGCGCCGAGGATCACGGCGCGATCGATCTTATCCCAGCCGGGATGACGAGCATCAAGATTGGCCGTGAAGCCATAGCCGTCGGTATTCGTCGCGTTAAGCTGGCCGTTTTCCATCCAGAGCGTATTCGAGGCGCCAAGTTCCTTCGCCAGGGCATCCGGCCGGTCGGCGAGCCTAAACGCCTGTTCCTTATGCGGTATCGTGACATTGCCGCCGCGATATCCCGAACTGCCGTCCTTCAAGCCTTGAATGAAAGCCGGAAAATCCTCTTCGGAGACGGCTTCGGCTTTGTAAGTACCGGCGATGCCGAATTGCTTCAGCCAGTAATTATGGATCAGCGGCGAGCGCGAGTGTTTCACCGGCCAGCCGGTAACGAACGCGTTAACCAAGAATGTTTCACGTGAATCAGCCATCGATCGTTCCAAGGTCACGCAGTTTTTCCAGGAGCGGCAGCATGGGTAAGCCCAGGATGGTAAAATAGTCCCCGTCGATCTTCGAGAAGAGCTGGATACCTTCGCCTTCAAGCTGGTAGGCGCCGACACTGCCGAAGACCTTTTCTCCAACCCGCGTCAGATACCGATCGACGAAAGCGACGCTCAATGCCCGCACGGTCAAGTCGGCATGGGCGACATGCTCCCACACGACCTCATTATTGCGGGAAAACGCAATGGCGCTATTCAGCCGATGAGTCTTACCGGAAAGCGACAGCAGATTTTCCTTCGCCTCCTCGATGGATTTCGGCTTGTGATATACCCGGTTGCCGAGAGACATGGTCTGGTCCGATCCAATCACCAGCGCACCAGGGAAATGCCGACTCACATCCAGCGCCTTGGCCCTGGCGAGCGCCAGTGCCACCTGATCAGGGGACGCTCCTTCCAGGCATGCTTCTATCTCTCGTTCATCGATTTCAGCGGCGCGACTTTCAAATGTCAGGCCAGCATTCTCCATCAGCATCCGGCGAAAAGGGCTGGCGGAGGCAAGCACGAGGGGAACTGTCACGAGGAATCTCCCAGAAGCGGCAGGCGTTTCCGCTTAACGCAGCTTCGGGCGAAGCGCAACGATTGCAGCAGCCGTCTCCTCAATCGACCGACGCGTCACGTCTATGACTGGCCAATTGTGCCGGGCACACAGAGCGCGGGCATATTTCAGCTCCTCATTGATCGTTGCACGGTCGGTATAATGCCGATGATCGAAGCCATGTGTCGCCCCAAGCTCCCGGTTTTCGCGGACCTGGCTAATGCGATCCGTCGTCGCGACCAAGCCGACGATGAGTGGATGAGTCGCTCGATAAAGGCTTTCCGGCAAGTCGGCGCCAGGCACGATCGGGATATTGGCTGTCTTGATGCCCCGGTTGGCAAGATAGATGCTGGTCGGTGTCTTTGACGTGCGGCTGATACCGACCAGCACGACATCCGCCTCGTCATAGTCCTCCGGCATCTGCCCATCGTCATGATCCATGGTGAAATTGAGCGCTTCGATGCGCTTGAAATAGTCGGCATTCAACGCGTGTTGCGCGCCCACCCGCCGGCGAGACGGCGCGCCGAGATAGGCTTGAAACGTCGCCATGATCGGCTCAAGAACATTCACGCTTGGCAGGCCCATTTCACGGCAGCGCCGGTCGATGAATCCCGCCAGTTCCTGATCGACAATCGTGTAAAGGACGATGCCCGGTTCCCGATCGATGTCTTCCAACACCGCCAAAAGCTGCTTGCGGTTTCGGATCAACGGATAGACATGCTCGATCGCAAACGACGACTGGAATTGAACCGAAGCAGCCCTGCCCGCGGAGATAAGAGTCTCGCCCGTCGAGTCAGATATCAGGTGCAGATGGAAGAAGTTTTTTCTATTCTCCACGCTAATCTTTACCCTTTGTTGACAACTCGGGAGAGACGATCCGAACTTTCCTGCCAGTCGCCCGCTGCTTGGAAAACAGCCTCGTTTTCCACATCTGCAGGTTTCGTGGACGTCAATCAAGCGAACTTGTGGGCTCTGGGGATAAAGACACCCAAGCGGTTTTCCATCCCCAGTTTATCCACAGATGGCAATCAGGCTATAATGCGCCTATCCAACTGGAATCGCTCCAAAATATTGATCTCTTCCTTCGATTACAAGATTTCAGGCAGGTTCTGTACCGCCCCGATGGCGAGAGCGACGGATCGCCGCGTCGGCTGTGATTTGACTTTAATCCTTGCTACCCACCGACTCTAAGAAATAGAAAACAAAATTAAATTCTTTTCTTTGATTTAGGGAGAACCCATTGACCGGCGAAACCCGCAAGATCGTCGCGGTGCTTGAAGGCAGGACCGTCAAACCGCCACCGATCTGGCTGATGAGACAGGCAGGACGCTATCTTCCTGAATACAGGGAAACGCGGTCGAAGGCCGGAAGCTTTCTCGATCTCTGCTACACCCCGGATCTGGCCGTCGAAGTGACCTTGCAGCCGATCCGGCGCTATAGCTTTGATGCGGCGATCCTCTTCTCCGATATCCTGGTTATTCCGGATGCTTTGAAGCGGAATGTTCGTTTCGTGCAGGGAGAAGGTCCACAGATGGACCCGATCGACGTTTCCGCCATCGAAAGGTTGAAGGGCGACGGGGTTCTCGACTACTTGGCACCGGTGATTGAGACGGTGCGTCGATTAAGAAAGGAACTGCCGGAAGAAACCGCCCTGCTCGGCTTTTGCGGCGCGCCCTGGACGGTGGCTACCTATATGATCGCCGGCCACGGCACACCGGACCAGGCTCCCGCCCGGCTGTTTGCCTACCGGTACCCGGAAGCTTTCGAAAAACTTCTCTCTTTCCTGGCTGAGGTATCAGCGGAATATCTGATCGCCCAGATCGATGCGGGTGCGGACGCTGTGCAGATTTTCGATTCCTGGGCGGGGGTTCTCGGAGAGCGAGAGTTCCAAGCTTACGCTGCAGGGCCGGTTGCGCGTATGATCGAGATTGTTCGCAAGGAGCGCCCGGATGCCAAGATCATAGCCTTTGCCAAAGGCGCTGGTTTCAACCTGAAGACCTATCGCCAGAAGACCAAGGCAGATGCGATCGGCCTCGACTGGTCGGTGCCACTCTCTTTCGCAGCCGAGCTGCAGAAAGACGGGCCGATTCAGGGCAATCTCGATCCGATGCGGGTGGTCGCCGGCGGAAAGTCGCTGGAGGAAGGTATCGATGCGATCCTGGAGAAACTCGGAAACGGACCGCTGATCTTCAATCTCGGGCACGGCATCACACCGGAGGCCAATCCCGATCATGTGACGGCGCTGATGAGGCGCGTACGGGGAGCAAGGTTATGAATGCGTCCGAGCTGCAGAGTGGCCGGGCGGCCGGGCGGCGATCGGCGATTCGCGCATTCGTCGCGCTTGTCGTCTTCATCGCGATCCTGGCTACGGTCTATCTGGCGCAGCCGGATGATTTTGTCCTCTATATCAAGGCTTTCCATGTGATCGCTGTGATCTCCTGGATGGCGGGGCTTCTCTATATGCCGCGGCTTTTCATCTATCACAGCGACGCAGAACCGGGCTCAGCCCAGTCGGAAACCTTCAAGATGATGGAACAGCGGCTCCTGAAGATCATCATGAACCCGGCGATGATGATCACATGGGTTCTGGGCCTTTTCCTGGCTTGGGATGTTTATGGATTCCGCGGCGGCTGGCTGCATGCGAAGATCGGGTTGGTGATCTTTCTTACCCTGGTGCATGTGCTGTTTGGTCGCGCCGTCCGGAATTTCGCGGTCGACGGTCCCCGTAAATCACCACGCTACTGGCGGATGCTGAACGAATTGCCGACAGTGCTGATGATCGGAATTGTCATCCTCGTGATCGTAAAACCGTTCTGATGTTCTTTTTCTCAGCAAGAATTTCTGCTTGCCCCTTGCGGCATTCCACGCGAGTCGCTATTTTCGCGCCATCTCATCTCGTGGCATGCGTGTAATTTCCCATCGTCCCTGGATCATTTTCCGCGGGAGCGAAGTTCACCGACACGCCTATATTCTCCCTAAAATTCTCACACTACGGTCCCCTCTTCATGGCTGAAATGAAGCTTCAAGAACTCAAGAGCAAATCTCCCACCGATTTGCTGACCTTTGCCGAATCTCTGGAGGTCGAGAACGCCAGCACGATGCGTAAGCAGGAGCTGATGTTCGCGATCCTTAAAGTTCTGGCGAGCCAGGACATCGAGATCATCGGCGAAGGTGTGGTCGAGGTCTTGCAGGACGGGTTCGGCTTCCTGCGTTCGGCGAACGCCAACTATCTGCCTGGCCCGGACGATATCTATATCTCTCCCTCCCAGATCCGACGGTTTTCTTTGAAGACCGGCGATACGGTCGAAGGTCCGATCCGAGGGCCAAAGGAAGGCGAGCGTTATTTCGCGCTCCTCAAGGTCAATACAATCAACTTTGATGATCCGGAGAAGATCCGGCACAAGGTCCATTTTGACAATCTGACCCCGCTTTATCCGAATGAGCGGTTCAAGATGGAACTCGATGTTCCAACCTCGAAGGACCTCTCGGCTCGTGTCATCGATCTTGTTGCGCCGCTTGGAAAAGGCCAACGTGGCCTTATCGTCGCGCCGCCGCGCACGGGTAAGACTGTCCTTCTGCAGAATATCGCTCATTCCATCACGGCGAATCACCCGGAATGCTACCTCATCGTTCTCCTGATCGATGAACGCCCGGAGGAAGTGACGGATATGCAGCGCTCGGTGCGTGGCGAGGTCGTTTCCTCGACGTTCGATGAGCCGGCCGTTCGTCACGTACAGGTCGCCGAGATGGTGATCGAGAAGGCCAAGCGCCTCGTCGAGCACGGCCGTGACGTTGTCATCCTGCTCGATTCGATCACCCGCCTTGGCCGCGCCTACAACACCGTCGTGCCGTCCTCCGGCAAGGTCCTGACCGGCGGCGTGGACGCCAACGCGCTGCAGCGGCCGAAGCGTTTCTTCGGCGCGGCCCGTAACATCGAAGAAGGCGGTTCGCTGACCATCATCGCGACGGCGCTTATCGACACTGGCAGCCGCATGGACGAAGTCATCTTCGAAGAATTCAAGGGCACCGGCAACTCGGAAATCGTGCTCGACCGCAAGGTCGCCGACAAGCGTATCTTCCCAGCGATGGACATTCTGAAGTCCGGCACGCGCAAGGAAGATCTGCTTGTGCCACGCCAGGACCTCCAGAAGATTTTCGTGCTTCGCCGTATTCTCGCTCCGATGGGTACGACGGATGCGATCGAGTTCCTGATCGACAAGCTGAAGCAGACGAAGAACAATGGCGATTTCTTCGACTCGATGAACACTTGATCCTTAGCCGGATTCCCGAATTCTTAAGCGCCCGGTTTCAACCGGGCGCTTTGAGTTTCTGGACCTGTTTGATAAAGCATCCGGATGAACCGAACCGAGGACACGATCTTTGCACTCTCCAGCGGCACCCTGCCGGCGGGCGTCGCAGTTGTGCGGTTGAGCGGTTCTGGGGCCTTCGACGCCGCAGCCGCTTTGGCTGGCGATCTGCCCGTTGCACGAAAAGCAGGTCTCAGAGCGATCCGGAGTCGCGAAGGATCGGTTATCGATCAGGCGCTGCTTATCTGTTTTCCCGGACCGGCGTCCTTTACCGGCGAGGATTGTGTGGAGTTCCATCTGCATGGGAGCCGTGCGGTGGTATCTGCTGTCTACGAGGAACTTTCAGCCCTTCCCGGCCTCCGTCTTGCAGAGGCCGGCGAGTTCTCGCGTCGCGCGTTTGAGAACAGCAAGCTCGATCTGGTCGAGGTCGAAGGTCTCGCCGACCTTATCGCTGCTGAGACAGAGATGCAGCGTCGGCTTGCCGTCGAACAGAGTTTTGGCGGCCAATCTGCTCTTTACCGGGGATGGGCAGAGCGGCTGACGCGCGCGCGTGCAATGATAGAGGCAGAGTTGGATTTCGCCGACGAGGATGATGTCCCGGGGTCGGTATCCGATCTTGTGTGGTCAGATATGGGCGATCTCTACGCCGAGATCGAGCAGCATCTTGGGTCAGCGAAGGCAGGTGAAATCGTCCGCGATGGATACAAAGTGGTGATCGCAGGACCACCTAACTCTGGAAAATCAAGCCTTCTCAATGCTTTAGCGAAACGAGACGTCGCGATTGTCACGGAGATTGCAGGGACGACAAGAGATATTCTCCATGTGGATATCGATCTGGAAGGCTATCTCGTCCGCTTCTTCGATACGGCTGGTCTTCGCGAGACCGGAGATCTTGTTGAACAGGAAGGCGTACGCAGGGCGCGGATCGCGATCGAGCAAGCTGACATGATCCTAGAGCTCGAGGAAATCGATTCGGTTTCGAAACATGACGTGAAACTGCCCGGGACAAATCTGCTTCGGCTGGGCACAAAGCTCGACAAGCATGGCGTTTCACCGAACTACGATTTTTGCATATCCAGCAAGACGGGAGAAGGTCTGGAGCAACTGCGCGGGCGTATTCTAGAGGAGTTGCGCAAGGTTTGGACGGGTTCGCTTGTTCCCAATCGACAACGGCAGGTCCACTATTTGAAAGAGGCTTCCCAATCGGTCGCAGAAGCGCTAAATGGCCAGGAACTGGACATTCGAGCTGAAAGCCTTCGGGCGGCTGCATCGTCGCTGGGCAGGATCACCGGCCATGTGGATGTCGAACAGCTTCTGGATGTCATTTTTTCGCAATTCTGTATTGGCAAATGATTCACGTGAAACGTTGCGGCGACGCGGTTTCATGGAGAGATGAAAATGGACACGGTTTTCGACGTGATTGTGATCGGGGGCGGGCATGCCGGCTGTGAAGCAGCCAGTGCCGCCGCTCGCATGGGTGCGAGAACCGCACTGATCACGCACAAAAAAGAGACGATCGGTGTCATGTCCTGCAATCCCGCCATTGGAGGCCTTGGCAAGGGGCATTTGGTCCGTGAGGTGGATGCTCTGGATGGGTTGATGGGGCGGGTTGCTGACGAGGCGGGGATTCAGTTTCGGCTTCTCAACAGAAAGAAGGGGCCCGCGGTCCGGGGGCCAAGGACGCAAGCGGACCGCAAACTCTATCGTCTGGCAATGCAGCGCGAGATTTTCAGCCACCGGAACCTGATCGTCATCGCAGGGGATGCGTTTGACATCGATATTCGAAACGGCCGCGTCGCTGCGGTCGAGCTGAAGGATGGGCGTCGATTCGGATGCGGAACGGTTGTCTTGACGACCGGCACCTTTCTTCGCGGTTTGATTCACATCGGCGACGAAAAGACACCGGCAGGTCGTGTTGGGGAAGAACCCTCGCTTGGTTTATCGGCCACCTTGTCTCGCTTCGGCCTCAAGCTTGGACGGTTGAAGACCGGCACACCGGCACGGCTTGATGGAAGGACGATAGACTGGGCCGGCATTGGGCGGCAGGAAGCGGACGAGAATCCGGTTCCGTTTTCTTTCATGACGGATCGGATCGTGACGCCGCAGATCGCATGTGGAGTTACGCGCACGACGGATGCTACCCATAAGATCATCTCGGACAATATCCATCGGTCGGCCATGTATTCCGGCCAGATCGAGGGCGTCGGGCCGCGCTATTGCCCATCCATCGAAGACAAGATCGTTCGGTTTGGCGAACGGGACGGCCACCAGATCTTTCTGGAGCCGGAAGGCCTGGATGATTGTACGGTTTATCCGAACGGTATCTCCACGTCGCTGCCGGCCGAGGTGCAGGACGCCTTCATAAGAACCATTCCGGGACTGGAGAAGGTCTCTATCCTACAACCCGGTTATGCGATCGAGTATGATCATGTTGATCCACGGGAACTTAAGGCTTCTCTGGAAGTGAAAAAGATGCCGGGGCTTTTCCTCGCCGGCCAGATCAATGGCACGACAGGGTATGAGGAAGCAGCAGCTCAAGGCCTTGTCGCGGGCCTTAACGCGGCACGCTCAGCAGCCGGTTGCGAGCCTCATCATTTCAGTCGGGCGGACTCCTATATCGGTGTTATGATCGATGATTTGACATCGCGTGGCGTGACCGAGCCCTACCGCATGTTTACATCGCGGGCCGAATATCGCCTCTCGCTTCGTGCGGACAATGCCGATGTCAGGCTCACGGAAAAAGGTATTGAACTGGGATGCGTCGGCAATGCACGCAAGAAGAAATACGGAGCTTATCAAGAGTTGCTGGATAGTGGGCGTCAACTTCTGCGCTCCCTGAACCTGACACCTAAGGAAGCCAGCCAGCATGGTTTGAAGATGAACCAGGATGGGCAGCGCCGGACCGCGTATGAAATCCTCGCCTATCCGGATCAGTCGCTCCCGTCACTTGCCACCATCTGGCCCGAACTCGGCGAGCTTTCGCCTAAGGTGGGAGAAGCTTTGGAGATCGAGGCCTCCTATGCTGTTTATATGAACCGGCAAGCAGCCGACATTCATGCCACGCACCGGGACGAAGCACGTATCATCCCTCAAGGCTTTGATTTTTCAGCACTTCCTGGCCTTTCCAACGAACTGAAACAGAAACTGGCGGTCGCTAATCCCGTTAATTTGGCCCAGGTTTCGAAAGTCGACGGCATGACACCGGCGGCCCTTGCCCTTATCCTGGCGCTTCTCCGCCGGGAAGAAGCAGCAGCCAATCGCGTTAAACGAGTCTCCTGATGCTGTTGAACGGCAGGAGTGTTTCACGTGAAACGCAGGAACGGCTGGAGCATTTTGCTCTGCTTTTCCAAAAATGGGCAAAGACGATCAATCTCGTAGCCCCCTCGACTCTGGATGAGTTCTGGAACCGCCATATTTCCGATAGTGCACAGATCTTTCATCTCTCACCGGAGCCTCTTCGCTGGATTGACCTAGGATCGGGTGGGGGATTCCCGGGGATTGTCACAGCGATCTTTCTGGCCGAGTTGCAGGATGGCTGGGTTCATCTTGTGGAAAGCAATCAGAAGAAGGCTGCTTTTCTTCGGGTTGCCTTGGCGGAAACGCATGCGAGAGGATCAGTCCACCCATTGCGAATAGAAGCGGCGTCGCGAATCATCCCGGAATGCGATCGGATCTCCGCACGGGCCCTGGCGGAGCTCGATGTCCTTCTTTCATATTCCGCCGATTGGATGATTGGGAAGAAAACCAGGGCTTTTTTTCACAAAGGCCGGGATTATGCGGCGGAAGTCGCGAAAGCACGTGGCCGTTGGGCTTTCGATCTGATAGAACATCGAAGTGTCGTCGAGGCGGACTCCATGATCCTCGAGATTGGCAATTTAAGGCGCAAAGAACCCTAGATTTTAGGTGCGGCATGTTCGAAAAGAATCGGATTATCACGATAGCCAACCAGAAAGGTGGCGTCGGCAAGACGACAACAGCCATAAATCTCGCCACGGCGCTTGCTGCAATCGGCGAGCATGTGCTCATTGTCGATCTGGATCCGCAAGGAAATGCCAGTACGGGACTGGGTATCGAACGCAGAGATCGCAAACTGTCTTCCTACGATCTGCTGATGGGTTACAACACGGTTGCCGAGGCTGCGCTCGAAACGGCAGTCCCGAATCTGTCGATCATTCCTTCGACCATGGATCTACTTGGATTCGAGATGGAGATTTCCCAGTCTCCCGATCGAGCATTCAAACTTCGACGCGCCCTGAACGCCGATGAAGCGGTGGCCTATTCCTATATTCTCGTGGACTGCCCGCCCTCGTTCAATCTGTTGACGATGAACGCGATGGCTGCCGCTCATTCGGTGCTTGTTCCGCTGCAATGCGAATTTTTTGCGCTGGAGGGGCTAAGTCAGCTTCTGGAAACCGTCGACCAGGTGCGTCGTACGGTTAATCCTTCTCTGGATATCCAGGGGATCGTGCTTACGATGTTCGATGCACGAAATAACCTTGCGCAGCAGGTTGTCAGTGATGTACGGACGTATCTCGGCGAAAAGGTCTATCACACCCTTATCCCGCGTAATGTCCGCGTTTCGGAAGCGCCATCCTATGGTAAGCCGGCTATTCTGTATGATCTGAAATGCGCCGGCAGTCAGGCCTATCTTCAGTTGGCCTCGGAGGTGATTCAGCGGGAACGCAGGCGGAAAGCCGCCTGAAGGCTGTAGATTCACAGGTGAATTAGAGAATGAACGACGATCTTTCAAAGAGGCGCCTTGGCCGCGGGCTCGCGGCACTGATCGGTGAAATGGATCAGCCGTTGCCGGTGGATAGCGTATCGCGCAGCGTCAATCCCGACCGGCTGGTTCCGATCGAGCATGTTTCTCGGAACCTGAAGAATCCGCGGCGGAATTTTGACGAGAGCGAACTGCAGGACCTAGCAAGCTCGATACGTCAACATGGCATCGTGCAGCCGGTAGTCGTGAGGCCGACGGGGGGCGAGCGATACGAGATTATCGCCGGCGAGAGACGCTGGCGCGCGGCTCAGCTTGCCGGATTGGTTGAGATTCCGATCATCGTGCGGGATGTCGACGACAGGACTGCGCTGGAGCTTGCCATCGTCGAGAATGTCCAGCGGTCGGATCTCAATCCCCTCGAAGAAGCGATGGGTTATGATCAGCTCATTGCCGAGCATGGTTACACTCAGAACGATCTGGGGGAGATCATTGGTAAGAGCCGGAGCCATGTGGCGAACAGTCTGCGCCTTCTCAAGCTCCCAGAGCCGGTTCGTGAAATGCTCTCGGCGGGTAGTCTATCTGCCGGACATGCACGTGCGCTAATCACCACGTCGGATCCGGTGGCGCTGGCCCGCGCGATCGTCGCCAAAGGCATGTCCGTTCGTGATGCGGAGCGGCTGGCTCAGAACGATATCAAGGCACAGTCTGAACCTGCATCTGTTTCGAAAGCGGAACAAAAGGATTCGGATACCCTGGCGCTTGAGCGGACGCTTTCTGATTCTCTCGGTCTGGAGGTTAAGATCAATCATAAGAGTGGCGGCGGCCATGTCCGGATCAGCTATCGAACGCTGGAACAACTCGAAGAAATCTGCCGTCTTTTGGAACGGCGATAATCCAAGAAATTCAACGGTTTGACTGAATGGTAATAGCCATCAGTGCGTGGAAGGCGATGCTGGGCTCAAGGCTTTGCTTCTGGCGTGACGTGAGGACTGCGGCCTGAAGCCGTTCGGTTTCACGGGAAAGCGCTTGGGAATTCCAATTTCTCAGCGCTTTTTCGATGGTCGGTTTTCGCCTGAAGTGAATGTGCCGGCCAAGCGTCGTCATGACCTGAGCGACAGGCAGTTTCTTCTCTTCCATCTCTGCCTTCATCAAGTCCAGCATCTGAAACTGCTTCAGGCAGGATTGCAGGACAAGGAAAACCGGCGTCTTTGACGATAGCACTTTCTGGACGGCGCGGTGCAGGCCCGGAAGATCGCCGCTCAGGACGGCATCGACCGCCTCATCGGAGGAAACACTGCTGGCATCTCCGATGATCTCCTCGACATGCCCTTCCTCGATGACACCCTGACCACGGCAATAGAGAGCGAGCTTGCGGATTTCATTACGGGATGCTGCCCGATCTCCGCCGAGCAGGTCCAAGAGTCTCTGGCGAGCAGCCGAATTGATCCGCAGGCCTTCGCTCGCCAGTTCGGTATCGATGAGGCCGTTGAGAGCCTTGATGTCGTCTGCATAGCAGGGGATGATGGCAATGGATTTGGCAGGCTCTGCGATTTTGCGCAGACCGCTGCCCTTCTTGAGGTCGCCGGCTTCGACAATCAGGATATTGGCGGCCGTTGGACCATCGGCAAGCACCTGCATCGCGTCCAGAAGCGGCTTTTCGTTGGCCGCGCCGCGCAGCCAGATGAGCTTGGAGCCGCCAAAAAGACCGAGCGCGTTGACTTCGTCGAGCAACCTGCCGGGGTCGCCTTGAAGATCGGAAGTGTCGATCTTGAGCATGGCGAACGGGTCATCCTGAGAGATGCCCGTCTTGCGGGCCAGCCATGCCGCCCTTTCGGAAACGAGGCCGCGATCCGGGCCGTAGATCACAAAAATCCTGTAGAGCTCGGCACCCTTTTCGGCAAAGCGATCGAACTCGTGGGACTTTATTTCTGCCATGCCGTTTGCGGCTGAGGTTCGCGCGCCAGCGCAATGGCGATCTCGGCGCGGATAAACTCAGCAAGCTCCCTTGCCGCGCGGTTTTCAGCATCCCGGATCGCGCGCAGCTTTGCGAAGCCTTGGCCGGAAACATCGATGAGCGAAACGACTTCCCGTTTGCCGGATCTCAGCACCTGACCATCGCTCACGCGGGTCAGTGTATAGACTCCCTCGACCTGGACGCGGCCGGGAAGTGGTACGCCAGTCGTGGATACGTTGTCGTCGTCCTCGTCATCAATGATGCTGGAGGCCGTGCTTGTTGCTGCAAGCTTCACGTCATAGGTGGAGTGCTTGGATTCACCTGCTCCGCCGGAGGTCAAGAAAACCAGATGGTTGCGAATAACCTGGTCAATCCGGCTTTTAGGTTGCGAGAAGCTGACGGCAGCCAGACGTTCACCGGTGCCGTGAGACTCGGAATAAAGCGGGCGAACCTGGCAACCGGCAAGAACAGTAAGCATTGCGAGGCAGGAGACGAGCCCAATGCGGCGAAGAGAGCGGTCAAGCGACAATGTTCACGATCCTCTGTGGGACGACGATGATCTTCTTCGGCGCACGGCCATCAAGAGCCGCTTTCACCGCATCCAGCGTCAAAACCGCAGCCTCGACCGCACTTTGATCCGCGTCGCGCGAGATTGTCAATTCGGCCCGCTTCTTACCATTGATCTGGACCGGCAGTGTGACATCGTTCTCGACGACCAGTGCCTCGTCGTATTGCGGCCAGGCCGTTTCGGCAACCAGATCCTTATTACCGAGCGCCGCCCAGCACTCCTCGGCCAGATGCGGCGTCATCGGCGCGACGAGCTGGATCAGGATTTCAGCAGCGTTGCGAACGGCGCCGCGATAAGCAGCATCACCTTCGCCGGCTGCCACCTTGCCGAGCGGCGCGGCCAGCGTGTTCACGAGTTCATAGATGCGCGCGACAGCCTTGTTGAAGGAGAGCTTGTCGTAGTCCCCCTGGACCGCCTTCAGCGTCTTGTGGGCGAGCTGGGAGATTGCCAGCGCATCACCCTCCCTGGCCGCAACCGGATCGACCCCCGCCAGGCCTTCGGAAGCCTCGGAAATCAGCCTCCAGAGGCGTTGCGTGAAACGATGAGCGCCTTCGACACCGGCCTCCGACCAGATGACGTCGCGATCCGGCGGCGAATCGGACAGCACGAAAAAGCGGGCCGTGTCGGCGCCGTAGGAGGCTATGATATCGTCCGGATCAACGACATTCTTCTTCGACTTCGACATCTTCTCGATCGAGCCGATCGTGACTTCCTCACCGGTCAACAGGAGGGTCGCGCGTCGTTTGCCATCGACTTCCTCGATGCGAATATCCGCCGGCGAAACCCACTCACCGTTCGGCCCCGAGCCGTGGCGGTAGGTTTCATGTACGACCATACCCTGGGTGAAAAGGCCCTTGAAGGGCTCCTTGACGTCCACATGGCCGGTTTCACGCATGGCGCGGGTAAAGAAGCGCGAATAGAGCAGGTGCAGGATCGCGTGCTCGATGCCGCCGATATATTGGTCGACCGGCAGCCAATGATTGGCCGCGGCTGGATCGGTCGGCCCGTTCTCCCAGGGGGCCGTGAAGCGCGTGAAGTACCAGCTCGAATCAACAAAGGTATCCATCGTGTCCGTCTCGCGACGGGCGTCCTTGCCGCAATTCGGGCAGGCGACATGGCGCCATGTCGGATGTCGGTCGAGCGGGTTGCCCGGCTGATCGAAGGTGACATCATCCGGCAGCCTGACAGGCAGGTCCTTTTTCGGCACCGGCACGACGCCGCAATCTTCGCAATGGATGACCGGGATAGGGCAGCCCCAATAGCGCTGGCGGGAAATGCCCCAATCGCGCAGGCGGAAATTCACCTTACGCTCCGCTTGGGGCATGTTCCCGAGCAGGGTACCGGAGAGTTTGTCGGCGACGATCTCGAAGGCCTCGCTCGTGCCCTTGCCGTCCAGGAAGCGGGAATTAATCATGACGCCGTCGTCGACATAGGCGGTATCGCCTATTGCAAAGGTTGCGGCATCGCCGTCCTTCGGCATGACGACCGGAACGACCGGCAGGCCGTATTTGCGGGCGAAATCGAGGTCGCGCTGATCGCCCGACGGGCAACCGAAGATCGCGCCAGTGCCATATTCCATCAGCACGAAATTCGCGACATAGACCGGCAGTTCCCAGGACGGATCGAGCGGATGCCTGACGCGGATGCCCGTGTCTATCCCCTTCTTCTCGGCCGTTTCCAGCGCGGCGAGCGACGTTCCGTGCCGACGGCATTCCTCGACGAAGGATTCGATAGCCGGATTCGTCGCGGCTACCGCCTTGGCAAGCGGATGGTCGGCGGCGATCGCCAGAAAGGAGGCGCCGAACAGCGTGTCGGGACGAGTGGTATAGACCACCACCTCGCTCTCGCCGGCGGGAGCCGTGGACGGGACGATTTCCCAGCGGATGGTGAGACCTTCGGAGCGGCCGATCCAGTTCTTCTGCATCAGCCGGACCTTTTCCGGCCACTGGTCCAGCGTATCGAGCGCCTCGAGCAGGTCCTGGCTGAAATCGGTGATCTTGAAGAACCACTGCACCAGCTCCCGCTGTTCCACCGGAGCGCCGGAGCGCCAGCCGCGGCCATCGATGACCTGTTCGTTGGCGAGCACGGTCTGGTCGACAGGATCCCAGTTGACCTTGGACTGCTTGCGGTAGACCAGCTCCTTTTCCATCATGTCCAGGAAGAGATGCTGCTGGCGGTGGTAGTAATCGACATCGCAGGTCGCGAACTCGCGGGACCAGTCCAGCGACAGGCCCATGGCCTTCAATTGCGCTTTCATCGACGCGATGTTCTGGTAGGTCCAGGATTTCGGATGCACCTTGTTGTCGCGCGCGGCATTTTCGGCCGGCATGCCGAAGGCGTCCCAGCCCATCGGGTGCAGCACGTTGAAGCCGCGGGCGCGTTTGTAGCGGGCGACCACGTCGCCCATGGCGTAGTTGCGCACATGGCCCATGTGGATGCGGCCCGACGGATAGGGAAACATCTCAAGAACGTAATATTTCTCGCGCGGATCGTTGTTGTCGGTTTCGAAAACCTTGGCCTCGTTCCACTTCTGCTGCCAGCGTGGCTCGGCATCGCCAGGGTTGTAACGTTCAGTCGCCATTTCGATGATATTCCGGGAAAATCAAGATAAGAGTTGGGCGAGACCTTCATCATGAAACCCCGCAAGCGTCAAGTTTTCGGGGGCGGGAAGGGGGCAAGTTTCGGACGGAAGGTCTTGGCAGAGCCCTATATGAGAGTTAATCGCTCTCTTCGCAAGCAACACGGAAGGTCGGATCATGAGTGTCGAGGAACGGCTGCAGGATGTGGAGGCGCGGATCGAGAAGGCGGAGCGTCAGGCCAGGCGACCAGCCGGTTCCGTGACCCTCGTGGCCGTGTCCAAGACTTTCGATGTCGAGCATATCCGTCCGGTCATCGCGGCCGGCCAGCGGGTGTTCGGCGAAAACCGGGTACAGGAAAGCCAGGGCAAATGGCCCGCCCTGAAGGCCGAGACGCCGAAGATCGAGCTGCATCTGATCGGCCCGCTGCAATCCAACAAAGCCGCCGATGCCGTCACATTGTTCGATGTGATCGAGACTGTCGACCGCGAGAAGATCGCCCGGGTACTCGCCGAGGAGATGAAAAAGCAGAATCGGACGCCCCGCCTCTATGTTCAGGTGAATACGGGGCTGGAGCCGCAAAAGGCTGGTATCGAGCCAAAGGAGACCGTGCATTTCGTGGAGTTCTGCCGAAACGAGCTCGGCCTCCCAATAGAAGGGCTGATGTGTATTCCGCCGGCGGAAGAGAATCCCGGGCCGCATTTCGCCCTGCTTGCCAGGCTCGCCCGGGAAAGTGGCGTCGAGAAGCTTTCGATGGGTATGTCCGGCGATTTTGAGACCGCTATCGAATTCGGAGCGACCAGCGTTCGGGTCGGCTCGGCGATCTTCGGCGTGAGAGAATAGATTTTTGTCAAGCCCCTAGCGCTTTCGTCGGGGTTTCCCCCACTCCTCCCGCACCCTAGATTGGCTGATCTAGGCTAGCTTATGGCGGGAGGTGCAGATGCAAAGCCGTTATCTCAAGGTCTACGAGGCTTGGCAGAAGGATCCGGAAAATTTCTGGCGCGAAGCTGCTGCCGCGATCGACTGGTTCAAAGAGCCGGAGGCGATCTTCGTCAAGGACCAGGGCGTCTATGGACGATGGTACCCCGGCGGCGAGACGAACACCTGTTATAACTGCGTGGACCGACATGTCGCTGCCGGCCAAGGTGAAGTCCCGGCCTTTATCTACGATAGTGCCATGACGGGCACCAGGAAGACTTTCAGCTATGCCGAGGTGCTGTCGGAGGTCCAGGCGATCGCCGCCGTGCTGCGTAACCATGGCGTCGAAAAAGGCGACCGGGTCATCATCTACATGCCGATGATACCCGATGCGGTATTTTCCATGTTGGCCTGCGCGCGGCTCGGAGCGATTCATTCGGTTGTGTTTGGAGGGTTCGCGGCCCATGAGCTTGCTGCTCGGCTCGACGATTCCAAGGCCAAGGTGGTGATCAGCGCCAGCTGCGGTCTGGAGCCCGGGAGGGTGGTGGCGTACAAGCCGCTTCTCGATCAGGCGGTGGATATGGCGAAAACAAAGCCCGACTATTGCCTGATCCTGCAGCGCGACCAGTTGCATGCACCGCTGCGTTACGAACACGGCGACCGGGATTTCGCCGAGGCCATCGAAGCTGAAAAAGTCAACGGTACGCAAGTGCCCTGCGTACCGGTCAAGGCGACCGATCCGCTCTATATCCTCTATACGTCGGGAACCACCGGTCAGCCCAAGGGTGTTGTGCGGGACAATGGCGGACACATGGTGGCACTCCGCTGGAGCATGGAGAATATCTACGGCCTGAAGCCTGGCGATGTCTTCTGGACGGCCTCGGACATCGGTTGGGTGGTCGGCCATTCCTACATCGTCTACGGGCCGCTACTGGCGGGCACGACGAGCGTACTGTTCGAAGGAAAGCCGGTCGGCACGCCCGATGCCGGCACGTTCTGGCGCGTAATCAATGAGCACAGGGTGAAAGTCCTCTTCACGGCGCCCACGGCATTCCGTGCGATCCGCCGTGAAGATCCGGAAGGGGAGTATATCGCCAAATACGACATTTCCAGCCTGCAGGCGCTGTTCCTTGCGGGGGAGCGCGCCGATCCGGAAACACTGAAATGGGCAGAACAGCAGCTCGGAATCCCTGTGATCGATCATTGGTGGCAGACGGAAACGGGCTGGGCGATCGCCGCAAACACGGCCGGTCTTGGCCTCATGCCGGTCAAGCACGGCTCGCCCACCCGACCGATGCCGGGTTATGCGCTCGACGTTCTGGACGATGCCGGACATCCGGTGCCGCCCGGCATGCTCGGCAATATCGCCGTCAGGCTGCCCTTGCCGCCCGGTTGCCTCGTCAGCTTCTGGGGGGCGGATGACCGCTTTCGAAAGGCGTGCCTGGAGGAGTTTCCGGGCTACTACAAGACTGCCGATGCGGGCATGATCGATGAGGATGGCTATGTCTTCGTCATGGCCCGGACCGACGATGTCATCAACTGCGCCGGGCACAGGCTTTCGACAGGTTCGATGGAGGAGGTCTGCGCCATGCATCCGGATGTCGCCGAGTGTGCCGTCATCGGCGTTGCCGACCAGCTGAAGGGACAGGTGCCCTGCGGTTTCGTGGTCTTGAAACACAACATCACGCGCGACCATGCGATGATCAAAAAAGAAGTCGTGGAACTGGTTCGGAACGAAATAGGCCCGGTTGCGGCCTTCAAGACGGTGATGGTCGTCGACCGGCTGCCAAAAACGCGATCTGGCAAGATCCTGCGCGGCACGATGCAGAAGATCGCCGATGGGATGCCGTGGAAAATGCCGGCGACGATCGACGATCCGGCGATCCTTGACGAGATCACCGCGATCTTGAAGGCGAACGGCTATGCACATGAAGGAGGCGGCCTGAAACAGACCGCCTGAGATATGAATCGACAAGCCCCGGAAGCGTTCCGGGGCTTGTCGTGTCTGTCGCCGGGAATTTGACAGTCCGCTCAGAAGTGGTCGTCTTCTTCATCCTCTTCGCGGCGGTTGGATTTCAACGAGCTGAGCTTTGCGAAAACCGCATCCGCATCGATTTCCTTTTCTTCCTCGCGCTCGCTGCGATAACCGAAGTCGAGGTTCTCGGTTTCGGACGCAGGTTGCAGCGACGCGCCGAGTTCGGCGGCGGTCGGCAGCGGACGGCCCTTGGAGGCCTTTTCCACTTCCAGGTCGAGATCAATCTGGCTGCAGAGGCCGAGGGTGACGGGATCCATCGGCGTCAGGTTGGCCGAGTTCCAGTGAGTGCGCTCGCGGATCTGCTCGATGGTTGACTTGGTCGTGCCGACAAGGCGGGAAATTTGCGCGTCCTTGAGTTCCGGGTGATTGCGGACCAGCCAGAGGATGGCGTTCGGACGGTCCTGGCGCTTGGAGACCGGCGTATAGCGCGGGCCACGGCGCTTCGATTCTGGCACGCGTACCTTGGGCTCGGAAAGCTTCAGCTTGTAGTTCACATCCGCCTCTCCCCGAGCGATCTCGTCGCGGGAAAGCTGCCCGGTGGCGATCGGATCGAGGCCCTTGATGCCCTGCGCCGCTTCGCCATCGGCAATTGCTTTCACTTCGAGCGGGTGCAGCTTGCAGAACTGGGCGATCTGGTCGAAGGAAAGGGCCGTGTTGTCGACCAGCCAGACCGCAGTCGCTTTCGGCATAAGCAATTGTTGAGCCATAGGTATAGTTCCTCTGTCCGTCCGCGCCGGTGTCGCGGGCCGTGGGTATCAACCACAATTTCCGGGAATTCATGTGGCTCTATAACCGGAATGGGTCAGAATTGCAAATCTCAAACAAAATGACCATTCGTCTAATTGTCCGGGTTGCTCCACCTGTTATGAATGCGGCACAAATCGCTAAAGTCTGACCTTGGCTTCGGCATTTCGAATGGGAGGTATTCATGTCCGAAAAAATTTATCCGGTGCTCAGGCCCGTCAAAGCACGCGCTTTGATCGACAAGGAAAAATACGAAAAGTGGTATGAGGAGAGCGTCGAAGATCCGGACAAGTTCTGGGGCAAGCACGGTCGGCGCATCGACTGGTTCAAGCCTTACACCAAGGTCAAGAACACGTCGTTCAAGGGCAAGGTTTCGATCAAGTGGTTCGAGGACGGGCTCACCAACGTCTCCTACAACTGCATCGACCGCCACCTGAAGACGCATGGGGAGCGCACCGCGCTGATCTGGGAAGGCGACAACCCCTATATCGACAAGAAGATCACCTATAACCAGCTTTACGATCAAGTCTGCCGGCTGGCCAACGTGCTCAAGAAGCACGGTGTCAAGAAGGGCGACCGGGTTACCATCTACATGCCGATGATCCCGGAAGCGGCCTATGCGATGCTTGCCTGCGCCCGCATCGGGGCGGTCCACTCGGTGGTCTTCGGTGGCTTTTCGCCTGAAGCACTGGCCGGCCGCATCGTCGACTGCGAGTCTACCTTCGTCATCACCTGCGACGAGGGCGTGCGCGGCGGCAAGCCGGTGCCGCTCAAGGAAAATACCGATACCGCCATCCATATCGCTGCCCGGCAGTATGTGACGGTCGACAAGGTGCTCGTCGTGCGCCGCACCGGCGGCAAGACGAACTGGGCGCCCGGCCGCGACCTCTGGTATCACCAGGAAATCGCCAGCGTGAAGCCGCATTGTGAGCCGGTAAAGATGAAGGCCGAAGACCCGCTCTTCATCCTTTACACGTCGGGTTCGACCGGTAAGCCCAAGGGCGTGCTGCACACGACCGGTGGTTATCTCGTCTACGCGGCGATGACCCACGAATATGTTTTCGATTATCACGATGGCGACATCTACTGGTGCACGGCGGATGTCGGCTGGGTGACCGGCCATTCCTACATCGTCTACGGTCCACTTGCGAACTGTGCCACGTCACTGATGTTCGAGGGCGTGCCGAATTTCCCGGATCAGGGCCGCTTCTGGGAAATCGTCGACAAGCACAAGGTCAACATCTTCTACACGGCGCCGACGGCGATCCGCTCGCTGATGGGCGCCGGCGACGAATTCGTGAAGCGTTCCTCGCGGACGAGCCTCAGGCTGCTCGGCACGGTCGGAGAACCGATCAATCCGGAAGCCTGGGAATGGTACTACAACGTGGTCGGTGAACAGCGCTGCCCGGTGATCGACACCTGGTGGCAGACGGAAACCGGCGGTCACATGATCACGCCTCTGCCGGGTGCGACAGACCTGAAGCCCGGTTCGGCGACCATGCCTTTCTTCGGCATCAAGCCGCAACTGGTGGACAACGAAGGGAATGTTCTCGAAGGCGCCGCCGACGGCAATCTCTGCATCACCGATAGCTGGCCGGGCCAGATGCGCACCGTTTATGGCGACCATGAGCGCTTCGTACAGACCTATTTCTCGACCTATAAGGGGAAATATTTCACGGGCGACGGCTGCCGCCGCGACGAAGACGGCTATTACTGGATCACCGGCCGCGTCGATGACGTGCTGAACGTCTCCGGCCACCGCCTTGGTACGGCCGAAGTCGAATCGGCGCTCGTCTCGCATCATCTGGTCTCCGAAGCCGCCGTGGTTGGTTATCCGCATCACATCAAGGGACAGGGCATCTATTGCTATGTAACGCTGATGGCCGGCAACGATGGCACGGATACATTGCGGCAGGAGCTCACCAAGCACGTCCGCCAGGAAATCGGCCCGATCGCGACGCCGGACAAGATCCAGTTCGCGCCCGGCCTGCCGAAGACGAGGTCCGGCAAGATCATGCGCCGCATTCTGCGCAAGATTGCCGAGGACGATTTCGGTTCGCTCGGCGACACGTCGACACTCGCCGAGCCGGCGGTGGTGGACGACCTGATCGCCAACCGCCAGAACAAGGCGGATTGATCACGGGAAGGCCGTCCGGATCTCCGGGCGGCCTTTCAGCATCCGATGCGGGATCGGATTTCCTCGACCTGTTCCCGCGTATGGCAGATGTTTTCGCAAGGAATGCCGTCCTTGTCCGCATCAGCCCGGCGATAGCCTTCGCACCAGATCTCGACCGCTTCTTCACAACTGTCAACCTGCTTGCAGGTTTTTCGCGAACTCTGGGCATAGGTTGCCGAGGCCGCAAGAGTGGCCAGGACACAGATCAAGATTGTCAGCCGTTTCATACTTATCCCCCGAAGGGAGGGTAAGTTTGCGTGCTGCCTAATTCAAGCAACCGCTTAAATCCTGAGGTTGAATCAATTCGTCTGGCAAACCTGTCGCGGCTTGCGTCCGCCGTCATAGCTTTGCGCCAGACCGGCGAGGAGCAGATTGTCGGCGACACTTCGGCCATCGGTGAGCGTGACGTCGGCGACGATACGGCCGAAATATTTGTCCCCTGAAATGCGGGTGAGCTGAATTTGACGTGATGCTTCTGCGAGCATTTGCAGCGCATGCTGGGCGTCAAAGGCAATTCGGCGGAGCTTGGCGCATTTGGAACGGAGCTCCGGCGTGTCGATGCCGCGGATACGGACGTAGACTTCCATCTTCTGCTGCGGCCAGGGCTGCGCCTCGACAAGCAAGGTATCGCCATCGATCACGCGCAGAATTTCTGCGGCGACCGGTCCCGAAATCTCGTCACGCGCCTGTGCTTCGGTGTTGAGCACCGCGGCAAAACCGGCGAGAATCAGAAGCTTCTTGACCATGAAAGGAATAAATTCCGATATTCGGCCCAAGTCAATAGGAATATTTACTTATCATAAAGCGAGGTGCTTCCCAAACACAGCTGGCACCCTCCTGCGTTCCGCCCTAGAAGTCGATAGCGCGACCGTTGATCTCCCAGTCGCCGAAGCGGGCCGGATCCGCACCGCCGCGGCCGCCGATTTCTTTCGGCATCTCCGCATTGGCGGCAGCTTGCCGGCGTTCTTCAGCTTCCTTCAGGGCGCGTTGCGCCGCGGGGGATAGCGGTTTCCTAGCAGCGCTCTCTTCCTGTGTCTTGCCGATGTTGTCGTTGTCTGGATCTAGCATCTCTTCCATCACCGGATGGTTTATTGAAAACTGTGGTTGAATTGACCACATGATAGGACGTTCGCCGGCATGGTAAAACCCCTTGTAATACCGGCAACTGGAGAGATGACGATGAACATGATACGCACCGCCATGCTTCTGGCCTTCATGACGGCCCTGTTCATGGGGGTCGGATTTCTGATCGGTGGGCAGAGCGGTATGATGATCGCTCTGCTGATCGCTGCCGGCATGAACGTGTTTTCCTACTGGAATTCCGACAAGCTCGTACTTTCGGCCTATCACGCCAAGGAAGTCGATGCGCGCACCGCGCCGGAATTCTACACCATGATCCGCGATCTTGCGGCCAATGCCGGCCTGCCGATGCCAAAGGTCTATATCTACGACAATCCGCAGCCGAACGCTTTTGCGACCGGCCGTAACCCGCAGAATGCCGCCGTTGCCGCTTCGACCGGACTGCTCCAGCGTCTCACGCATGAAGAGGTCGCCGGTGTGATGGCGCACGAGCTCGCGCATATCCAGAACCGCGATACGCTGACCATGACGATCACCGCGACACTTGCCGGCGCGATCTCCATGCTCGGCAACTTCGCCTTCTTCTTCGGCGGCAATCGCGACAACAACAACCCGCTCGGATTCATCGGCGTGCTGGTGGCGATGATCGTCGCACCACTTGCGGCGATGCTCGTGCAGATGGCAATCAGCCGCACGCGCGAATATTCGGCCGACCGGCGCGGCGCGGAAATCTCCGGCAACCCGCTGTGGCTGGCCTCGGCGCTCGCCAAGATCGCCAATGCGGCACATGTGATCCCGAACTATGAAGCCGAGCGCAATCCGGCGACAGCTCATATGTTCATCATCAATCCGCTCTCGGGCGAGCGCATGGACAATCTGTTCTCGACCCACCCGAACACGGAAAACCGCATCGCCGCCCTGCAGCAGATGGCGGGCGAGTTCCGCCAGGCCACCTCGACGACCGGGTTCGGGACTGATAGACCGCAGCGCACCGCGCGCTCTGTACCGAATACCGGTTCAAATTCCGGCTGGGGCCGCGGCTCGGACGAACCGCGCAAAGGTCCCTGGTCTTGAACGACAAGAAGAAGAAAAAGAAGCCTTCCAAACCGCCGGAATACCGCAGAAAAATGGTCTCGCCTGCCGGGGGTGAAGGCCTTCCAAAGCCCGGATTGGAGGTTCGTGCCACGGCCGCCAAACTGCTGGCGGCCGTCGTCGATAAAAAGATATCGCTCGATGGCATGCTCGATCCGGTCCATGGCAATCCCACCTACCGGGCGCTTAATGACGCTGACCGGGCACTGACGCGGGCTATCCTGACCTCCGCGCTCCGCCATCTGCCCCGCATAGAAGCGGCGATCGCTTCCCTAATCGACAATCCCCTGCCGGAAGGCGCGCGTGCGCTTCATCACGTGCTCGTCGCGGCCGCCGCGCAGATTCTTTATCTCGATGTTCCCCCACACGCAGCGGTCGACCTCGCCGTCGAGCAGGCCAACCGCGACCCCCGTAACCGCCGTTTCGCCAAGCTGGTCAACGCGGTTCTGCGCCGGATGGTGCGGGAGAGGGAGGAGATGCTCTCGCAGATCGCCGAGGTTTCGCCCGTGCCACCCTGGTTCCGCGAGCGACTCGTCGTCGCCTATGGCGATGCAGAGGCCGAACGCATTGCGGAGGCGCAGCTCGTGCCGGCAGCAATCGACCTGACGGTGAAATCCGATCCCGAAGCCTGGGCGGAAAAACTCGGCGGCAAGGTCCTGCCGACCGGCAGCGTCCGGCTGGCCGCTTTTCAGGGGGCGGTGTCGGCGCTCGATGGGTTCGAAGAGGGAGCGTGGTGGGTGCAGGATGCGGCGGCGAGCATTCCCGCCAGACTGTTCGGCGATCTCAAGGGGAAAAAGGTGGTCGATCTCTGTGCGGCGCCGGGCGGCAAGACGGCGCAGCTGGTTCTTGCCGGCGCCCACGTCATGGCGGTCGAGCAGTCCGCCAACCGGCTTGTCCGGCTTGAGGAAAACCTGAAGCGGCTCGGGCTCAAGGCCGATCTGGTGGGTGGCGATCTGTTCGATTTTCGCCCGGAGGAACCGTTGGACGGCGTGCTGCTCGATGCTCCCTGTTCCTCCACTGGCACAACGCGCCGGCATCCGGACGTGCTCTGGACCAAGGGGCCTGAGGATGTCGCCAAGCTCGCCGCATTGCAGGAAAGGATGTTGCGCCACGCCGTCACGCTGGTGGAGCCGGGCGGCATTATCGTGTTCTCCAACTGCTCTCTCGATCCGTATGAGGGGGAGGAACTGGTGGCGCGCGTGCTCGGGGATCATCCGGACCTGCAGCGTTTGCCCGTAGATCCCAGGGACTGGCCAGGGCTTGGAGAGGCGATCTCGCCACTCGGCGAATTCCGCACCACGCCGGCCATGCTGCCAGGCGACGAGAATTTTGCGGGCGGCATGGACGGGTTCTTCGCGAGCGTGCTGCAGCGTCGGTAAGGCTTTATTCACCATGCAAGTACATTCTTTCGAATAATCTAAAATGATTCCCGCCGAATGGGCGGTGACAGAATTCCTGCGGAGTGTTCCAGATTGACGATGCGGATCGCGGATCGCCGGAGGCTTTTTTCCTACGGCATTCGGGAAATCTGGCGCCGCCTTTGCCGGCGGTCTGCCGGAATTCGTCTCGCTGTGACATCTTCTGCCCTTCAGGTGCCGGACAGGCTGATTGTCGCGCCAACGGATCTAAGGGCACTCGATTCTTTCGTGGCGGAAGAAATACTGGAAGATCGTTTCCCGCTGGCCGGGAGAATTCTCGAAACATTTGGTGAGTCGCCCTTTTCCATCGAGCTTCCGTCCCGCGCCTTTGCCGAGCGACTCCATTCCTTTGCCTGGCTCAGGCATATCCGTACCAACAAGACGGAAGCAACCTGCGCCCATGCACGGCAGATGGTGTCAGGCTGGATCGCATTGCATGGCCGACGTCCGAAAGGCATTGCCTGGGAGGCGAATGTCGCAGCAGAACGGGTGATCGCCTGGCTCTCCCATTCGACCGTAGTGCTGCAGGGAGCGGAGGCGGGATTCTACCGACGCTTCATGAGAAGCCTTGCCTATCAGGTCGGATACCTGAGGAAGATAGCCGGCTGCCTGCCGGAAGGCGAGACGCGGCTTAGGCTCAGGATCGCGCTTGCGATGGCTTCGGTTTCGATGCCGATGCGGGCCGCCCATATCCGTCGCGAGGGCATCCGGCTCGACCGCGAACTGGAGCGGCAGATCATGACGGATGGTGGCCACATATCGCGCAATCCCCGCGCGGTCCTCAATCTCCTGATTGATCTCCTGCCTCTTCGCCAGACTTATATCAACCTCGGCCACGATCTACCGCAGAAACTCATTCCGACAATTGACCGTATGTATCCGGCGCTTCGGTTCTTCCGGCATCAGGACGGTGACCTTGCGCTGTTCAATGGAGCGAGTTCGACGCCGGCTAGCGAGCTGATGTCGGTGCTGAGATATGACGAGACCGCAGGCAAGCCATTCAAGGCCCTGCCGCACATGAACTATCACCGGCTTTCGGTGGAAGGGACCACACTGATCGTCGATACAGGGCATTCGCTTTCCGCCGAACTTTCGCGCAGTGCGCATGCCGGCTGTCTTTCCTTCGAGATGTCAGCCGGTCGGCACCGCTTCATCGTTAACTGCGGGGCACCAAAATATGCCGGCCGGAGCTACCGGCAGGTCGCCAGGTCGACGGCTGCCCATTCGACCGTGACACTCAATGAGACCTCATCCACCCGCATCGTCCGCTCCAGGTTTGCCGGGCCGATCCTGCTCGGCGGTGTATCGGAGGTGGAGGTCGAACGGTGGGACGATATGCATGGCAACGACTGGCTGCGCGCTCGCCACAATGGCTATGTTCGTGAATTCGGCTATTTTCATGAACGTGAGATCGGCCTCAACGTCAAGGGCGACAAGATCAAAGGCCATGACCGGTTGTTCCTGCCGGAAGGTAAAGTGCCCGAAAACGGGCCATTCGCGGCCGTGGCACGTTTTCATATCCATCCGGCTATTGTGCTTTCCCGGCGCGATGAGGAAAGCGTCGTCATGCGGGCGCCGGATGGCGAGACCTGGATCTTTGCCGCCCCCGGTCTCGATGTCCTGATAGAGGAGGATATCTTCTTTGCAGATGTCTCCGGCGTCAGGCCGAGTCAGCAGCTCGTGATCGAATTTTCGCCACCGGAGACATCAGAAATCCGCTGGATGCTGAGGCGCGGAGATTAACACGCAGCGCGCTTCAATCTTCTGTTATTCTACCTGTCGTTATCCCGAAAGCGGCTCCCACTTCCGGGGGACATGGATTAGGCGTTTCCTCAGGGGCGAAGCTATGCTAACCGGCGGCCATCTTTTGATGGCGCCGGCTTTTGCGGCGCATTTTGAGGAGAGACCGATGGCCGTCGTTTCCAAGAAGATCCCCGCGCCTGACAGAGTCAAGATTCGTACCGCGCTGCTTTCGGTATCCGACAAGACCGGCATCGTCGAGCTTGCGCAGGCACTGGTCGCCCAGGGCGTGAAGCTCCTGTCGACGGGCGGAACGCACAAGGCGATCGCGGCCGCCGGCCTGCCGGTGAGGGACGTTTCGGAGGTCACAGGTTTTCCGGAAATCATGGACGGCCGCGTGAAAACGCTGCACCCGACTGTCCATGGCGGGCTGCTGGCCATTCGTGACGATGCGGAGCATGCGGCCGCGATGAGGGAGCATGGCATAGAAGGTATCGATCTCGCCGTCATCAACCTCTATCCGTTCGAGGAGGTGCGCGCCGCCGGCGGCGATTACCCGACGACGGTCGAGAATATCGATATCGGCGGCCCGGCGATGATCCGCGCGTCCGCCAAGAACCACGCCTATGTGACGATCGTCGTCGATCCATCCGACTATCCGGCGCTGATCGAGGCGCTGCGTACCAGCGAGGGCCAGACGGCCTACGCTTTCCGCCAGAAGCTGGCGGCCAAGGCCTATGCCCGTACCGCTGCCTATGACACGGCGATTTCCAACTGGTTCGCCGAGGCGCTCGACATCGAGATGCCGCGCTACCGGACGATCGGAGGCGTCCTGAAGGAAGAAATGCGCTATGGTGAGAACCCGCACCAGAACGCCGGCTTCTACGTGACCGGCGAGAACCGCCCAGGTGTCGCGACCGCCAAGCTCCTGCAGGGCAAGCAGCTTTCCTACAACAATATCAACGATACTGACGGCGCCTTCGAACTGATCGCGGAGTTCTTGCAGGGCAAAGGCCCCGCGTGTGCGATCATCAAGCACGCCAACCCCTGCGGCGTTGCGACCGGTCCGACGTTGAAGGACGCCTATCTGCGTGCACTGGCCTGCGATTCTACGTCCGCTTTCGGTGGCATCATCGCGCTCAACCAACTGCTCGACGGCGAGACGGCCGAAGAGATCGTCAAGCTGTTCACGGAAGTCATCATCGCGCCGGAAGTCTCGGAAGAGGCGAAAGCGGTGATCGCCAGGAAGCCGAACCTCCGCCTGCTGGTGACCGGCGGCCTGCCGGACCCGCGTTCGCGGGGCATCACGGCCAAGACCGTTTCCGGTGGTCTGCTCGTGCAGACGCGTGACAACGGCATGGTCGAGGACATTGATTTGCGCGTTGTCACCAAGCGGGCGCCGACGCCGGCCGAACTGGAAGACATGAAGTTCGCCTACAAGGTGGCAAAGCACGTGAAGTCCAATGCCATCGTCTATGCCAAGGACGGGCAGACGGCCGGCATCGGCGCCGGCCAGATGAGCCGGGTCGATTCCGCCCGCATCGCCGCCATCAAGGCGGAAGAGGCGGCTAGGGCCATGGGCTGGGCCGAGCCGATGACCAAGGGATCGGCTGTCGCATCCGAGGCCTTCTTCCCGTTCGCCGACGGCCTGCTGTCGGCGATCGCCGCCGGTGCCACGGCCGTCATCCAGCCGGGCGGTTCGATGCGGGACGAGGAGGTGATCGCCGCCGCCGACGAACACAATGTCGCGATGGTCTTCACCGGCATGCGGCATTTCCGGCACTGAGCACGAAGCTATTGAGCCGGACTCTTCTCAGGCCTGCCGGCCGGATATGGTGTGACCAGAAGCAGCGCCAGGCCGGCCGCCAGGAAGATTATCAGCGTCGACATGCCGAGCCGGGCGGAGCCGCTGGCATAGGTGGCCATCGAGAAGAAGAGCGTTGCCATGAAACTCGTGGCGCGGCCGGATAGCGCGTAAATGCCGAAATAGCGGCCCGCCTCCGACAGGCTGACGCTACGTGCAAGATAGGATCTTGACGAGGCCTGGACCGGGCCGAAAGCGATGCCGATCAGCAGCCCGAAGAGGATATAGGCTTTTTCCGCGGCGGTGCCGAACAGTCCGCCGCCGTCTTCCGTCGAGAGTGGAAGAAGTCCGAAGAAGACGAAGCCCGGGCCGGTGGAAATGATGCCGAGCGTCGCGATGATGAGCAATACCAGGCTGATGACCACAACGCCCTTGGATCCGAGGAAGCGATCCAGCCAGCCGGCTGCGATGCAGCTGAAGATCGCCACGACGTTGAGGATGATGCCGAAGATGCCGATCTCGATCGTCGCCCAGCCGAACATGCCGGCTGCAAACGTGCCGCCGAGAATGAGCAGGCCATTGACGCCATCCTGATACAGCATGCGCGCGACCAGGAACTTCGCGATGCCGGTCCGCCTTTTCAGCTCCCGCAAGGTGCCGCTGAGTTCGCGCAGGCCCGACCGGACGGCCTTGCCGAGCGGTACGCCCTTTCCCGCATCCGGGGTGAAGAGGAACATGGGCAGGATGAAGACAAGATACCAGAGGGCGGAAATAGGACCGGTAATCCGGGCATCCTCGCCGAGATGCGGGTCGAGGCCGAAGAGCGGCGGCATGCCGATCAACGTCACGCCGGTATCGGGGTTGGCAGCAAGCAGCGTCACGACCGCGATCAGCACGATCATGCCGCCGAGATAGCCGAGGCCCCAGGCAATGTTCGAAATCCTGCCGACCTCGTTTGCGGAGACCAGGCGCGGCATCATGGAATCGTTGAAAACGGTCGAGAATTCCGCGGCGATCGAGGCGAAGATCATGAAGGCGAGCGGCCAGATGATCGGCGAGCCGGGCGCGGCAAACCAGAGCAGGGCGACCGAGGTGATCTTGATGGCGGCGAAGAAGGCGATCCATGGCTTGCGGGGACCGGACTGGTCGGCGATCGAGCCCAGGACCGGTGAGAGAATGGCGATGACGATCGACGAGATCGTCGCCATGTTGCTCCAGGCGGCCTGTGCCGAAACCGGATCACTCGTCAGGCGCGAAACGAAATAGGGGCCAAAGACGAAGGTGGTGACAACCGTGAAGAACGGCTGCGCCGCCCAGTCAAAGAGCATCCAGCCCCAGATACCGCGCCGGTGGGGCTTCACCGGTGCGTCATCCATGTGAGAAACGCCATCTTTTCCCCCACGTCAGCCACCTCTCGCCACTCGCGCTACGCCACCGGGTGGTGTGCAAGATCGCTGAGCAGACCCGCCGCGACCATGATCTTGGGAAGCGTCAGATCACTGCTCTCGCTTAACACCACCAGTTCGGCGCCGATGCGGTTCACGTGCACGCGATCATTGCTCACCCAGGCTTCCAGCGGCTTCTTCTCTTTGGGATAAGCGCCCAGTGCGGCGATGACGATATCGCGTCGGGCCGCAGTGATCTGCTGCAGGCTGCGGGAAAGCGCCAGGCTTTCATAGTGGTCCGATGTGCCGATCCGGCTGCCGGCCGCGAGGAGCCGGTTGACACGGAAGGTCTCGGTTGCCGAAAAATAGCTTTCGGTGGCGCGCGCCATGGTCTCGCCGGTCCGGTCGGCGATCAGCATGATCTCGGGCACCAGGACAAGGATCGAAAGAAGCGTGACCTCCCGGGCGAGCGAAGCCGGAACGCCCTGGACTTCAAGCTCAGAGGCGCGAGCGGCCATTTCAACGGCCTCGGCGCCGTTGATCGAGGAGCGCAATCCTTTGATAGCAGCCTTGAGCCGGCTCATCGCCCCATCCATGTCACCCGTACCGACCTGTGTCTGAAGGATGAGCCGCGTGGCTTCCGCGAAGATTTCGCCGATCCGGGCGTAAAGATCGTTCTGCGTCTGGCCGGCAATCTTTCCGTCCAGCGCATCGATCTCGGCCCAAAGCTTCGGCAGGTCGAAACCGTCCCGCGCAAGGAAGGCGGCTTTCACGACATTCGCGGCCGTGGTCCCCGTCATGTCGCTCATCTGCTGTATGAAGCCCGGCCCGCCGCGGTTGATCGCTTCGTTGCCGAGCACGGTGGCGATGATCTCGCGATGCAGGCGGTGGTTTGCGATATCAGCCGCATGGGGCTTCTGCATCCTGGCCGGGAAATAGGCCTGCAGCACTGCGGCGAAATAGGGATCGTCCGGAAGGCTGCTTTCGACCAGCGCATCGAAAAGCACGATCTTCGCGTAGGATAGCAGCACGCCGATTTCCGGCCTGGTGAGCGGCCGGCCGGACAGATACCGTTCCGCGAGTTCGGCATCGTCCGGAAGGGTTTCCACCTTGCGGTTCAGGTGACCCTGGGCCTCCAGCACGGACATGAGGCGGGACAATTCCTCCCGATTGGCGAGCCCCTTCCGTTCCGCCAGCGAGATCGCCAGCGGCTGGAGATAGTTGTTGCGAAGGACGAGGCCGGCCACCTCGTCGGTCATCGAGGCCAGGAGGCGGTTGCGCTTGTCCCGCGTCAGGCGCCCGTCCTGCATGGCCGAATTCAGCGCAATCTTGATATTGACCTCGACGTCGGAGCAGTTGACGCCGGCGGAATTGTCGATCGCATCGGAATTGCAGCGGCCGCCGGCAAGCGAATAGGCAATGCGGCCCTTCTGGGTCATGCCGAGATTGGCACCCTCGCCGATCACTTTGGCGCGCACTTCGTCGGCCGCTATGCGGATCGGATCGTTGGTGCGGTCGCCCACTTCGGCGTCGGTCTCGAACGCAGCCTTGATGTAGGTACCGATGCCGCCGAACCAGAGCAGGTCGGCCGGGCTTTTCAGGATCGCCGTCATGATTTCGAAGGGCGTTGCGGCGGTCTTGTCGATGCCGATTGCCGCTGCCGCTTCCTTCGTCAGCTTTACCGACTTTTCCGCACGGGAAATGATCATCGCGCCTTCGGAGAGCGCCTTGCGGTCGTAATCCTGCCAGCTCGAGCGCGGCAATGCGAACAGGCGTTCCCGCTCGGCGAACGACTTTTCGGTATCCGGATCGGGGTCGATGAAGATGTCGCGGTGATCGAAGGCGGCAACGAGCCTGATCTTGCGCGACAGCAGCATGCCGTTGCCGAAGACATCGCCCGACATGTCGCCGACGCCGACGACGGTGAACGGCGTCGTCTGGATGTCGATGTCCTTCTCCCGGAAATGCCGTTTCACGGCCTCCCAGGCACCGCGGGCGGTGATGCCCATCTTCTTGTGATCGTAGCCTGCGGAACCGCCGGAGGCGAAGGCATCGTCCAGCCAGAAGCCGGCTTCCTGCGCCAGAGCATTGGCCGTGTCGGAGAAGGTCGCCGTGCCCTTGTCGGCCGCCACGACGAAATAGGGATCGTCGCCATCGATGCGGATCGTGTTTTCCGGGCCGGCCACGTCCGCACCGGTGATGTTGTCGGTGATCGAGAGGAGCGCGCGGATGAAGGTCTTGTAGGCCTCCTTCCCCGCATTGAAGATTTCCTCCCGCGAGCCGCCTGCAGGCAGCGCCTTTGGGAAAAAGCCGCCTTTCGCGCCGACCGGCACGATGACGGCGTTCTTCACCTGTTGCGCCTTCACGAGACCGAGAATTTCGGTGCGGTAGTCTTCGCCGCGGTCGGACCATCGGATGCCGCCGCGCGCCACCTTGCCGAAGCGCAGGTGTACGCCCTCCACTTCCGTGCCGTAGACGAAGATTTCCCGGAAGGGGCGCGGTTCCGGCAGACCGTCGAGCAGTTTCGGATCGAGCTTGAAGGCCAGCATCCGCTTTGGCGAGCCGTTGGCCTCACGCTGGAAGTAGTTAGTGCGCAGCGTCGCATCGACCGCGTTGACATACCGGCGGAATGTCCGGTCCTCGTCCAGGTTAGGCACGCTGGAAAGCGCCTCCTCGATCTCCGCATGGATATCCACGAGCTTCTTGACGCGGGTCTTTTCGGCAATCTTCGGATCGAAGCCGTCGCGGAAGAGGCGGAAGATGGCGGCGGAAATCGCCGGATATCTGGTGAGCGTGTCAGCGATATAGGCCTGCGAATAGACGATGCCGGCCTGACGCAGATATCTGGCATAGGCGCGCAAGACCGTGACTTCGCGGGCCGAAAGACCCGCGAGCAGGACGAGCCGATTGAAGCCATCGTTATCGATCAGCCCGTCGAAGGCGGACAGGAATGCTTCCTCGAGCAGCGGCCCCTCACGGGAAAGATCGACCGCGCGGGCGTTATTGAGCTGCAATTCCATGTCGTGCAGCACGACGAGCTTGCTTTCCGGCCCAACATGGATTTCGAACGTCTGCTCGCTGACGACATGGAATCCGAGGTTTTCCAGCAAAGGCACCCGGCGGGAGAGCGACAAATGCTGATCCTTGTGGAAGATCTTCAGCGAGACGGTGTTTGCGGCATCGTCCGGGCGGCGATAGAAGGCGATGCGGATCGTCTCACCGGCAGCGCATGCTGCGATATCGGGCAAGTCCGCGAAGGTTTCCTCGGGCGTGAAGGTTTCCTGGAAGGCCTGAGTGACGGAAAGACGCGGGCCTTCCTTTGCCAGCATCGCGAAACGTTCTTCCCAAGGCGTGGCAATCAGGCGGATCGCCTCTTCCAGCTTCACCTGGGCGATTCGTGGCGTCTTGCCGCCGCGCCGGCCGATGATGACGTGGACGCGCGCGACCCCGCCCTCCGGGAAGGCCGGATAATAGGCGGAGACGTGGCCGTCGTAGACATTGGCAAGGTAATCGCTCACCTTCTCGCGGACCAGCGAGTTATAGTCCTCGCGTGGCACATAGACGATGACGGATACGAAACGGTCGAAATGGTCGATGCGCGGCAGTATCCGGACGCGGGGGCGCTCACTCAATTCCATGATCTGCTCGCAGAATCTCGCAAGCAGGTCCGTATCGATCTGGAAAAGATCGTCGCGGGGATAGGATTCCAGCGTGTTTTCCAGCATGCGGCCGGAATGGCTGTCGGGGTCGAAGCCGAAATGCTCCTCGATCCGGGCCGCCTTGGCGCGCAGAAGCGGGATTTCGCGAACGGAGTGAGTGTAGGCAGTCGCCGTGAAAAGGCCGACCACGCGCAATTCGCCGACGACCTCGCCTTTTTCATCGAAGCGCTTGACGCCCACATAGTCCATATAGGCTCGTCGGTGGACGACCGATTTCACATTGGCCTTGGTGACGATGAGGAAATCCGGTCCGTCGAGGAATTCCAGGATTTCCGGCGTTGTCATCACCGCGTCCTTGCCCTGGCGCAGCACGAGAACGTCCGGATCGGAAAGGATGCCCAAGCCGCGGCCCTTGCCGCGTTCGAGCTTCGCTTCTGGGCCCTTGCCGGAATAGACGTATTCACGCATGCCGAGGAAGGTGAAATTGTCGTCGCGCAGCCAGTCAAGGAAGGCGAGCGCCTCCTCCCGATCAGATTTTTTACGGCTCGCGGAATTGTTGAGCTGCTTTGCTGCCCCCTCCAGTACCTCCAACATGGAGGCCCAATCGGTGATCGCCAGATGCACCTGGTCGAGGATGTGGCGGATACGCTCGGTGAGTGCCGTCGCCTGTTCCCGGTTCAGCGGCGCAATGTGGATCTGGATGAGGCTCACATGATGAGCCGGATTCCCGGGCTGCTCGCCGGAACGCAGAACTGGTTCTTTTCCCGGCTCCAAATTGAGGATCGGGTGGACCGCCATGAAGAGGTCGCGATGGGTCGCGGTCACCTCGCCCATGATCGAATCGAAGAGGAAGGGCATGTTCCGGTCAACGACGGTCAGCACCGAAACCGGCACGCCGTTCGGCTCAACGCCGGACAAGGCCTCCACCGTGATATCCGCCCGGATCCGTGTCCAGGCCTGCAACCGTTCGGCCGCATGTCTCGCCGAGCGGGTCAGCATTTCGGGCGTATAGTTTTCAAGATCGTCGTTGCTGGCCCGGCCAAAAAGAATGAACGGATCGAGATGCGGTCCCTTGCTTTCAGCAGCGATTTTGCGTGCGCTTTCGATCTGCTTTTCCCGCTTCGGATTCTGCCTGGCAGCCATGTCCCTCTCCCCTTTTCCGTTCAAAGATCGAATAAATTCATCTCATGTCATCATGCGGCAACGTGGCCGATCCATGTCAGTGCGCAACAGACCTTCCATTCTTCCGTGAAGCCTTGTTGACATAACCGGCCGAAGAAACCATCAACAGGGCCTCGAAGCGGGAAATCAGACCCATGGATACCAGCAATGCCGTCATCGTCATCTCCAGCCATGTCGTGCGGGGCTCGGTCGGCAACAGAGCCGCGGTCTTCGCATTGGAAACCCTCGGTTTTCCAGTTTGGGCCATGCCGACCATCGTCCTCCCCTGGCATCCGGGTCACGGGCCTTCCACGCGGCTGACCTTTCCCGAATCAGACTTCGACAAGGCTATAGGCGATCTCATCCGCGCGCCATGGCTCGGCGAGGTGAAGGCGGTGCTGACCGGCTATTTCGGCAATGCGGCCCAACCGCGCTCGGTTGCGCGGCTCATCCGCGCGCTGAAGGAGAGAAATCCCGACCTTCTCTATGTCTGCGATCCGGTCATGGGTGATCTCGGTGGACTCTATATCCCGCAGCCGACGGCGGAAGCGATCCGCGACGAGCTCATCCCGCTCGCGACAATCGCGACCCCGAACCGCTATGAGCTGGCCTGGCTTTCCGGTGCGCCGCTTGAAACCAACAACGCGATCATGGATGCGGCAGTCGCCCTCGGACCGCCTCGCATCCTGGTGACGTCGGCCGTGCCGATGATGGCGGGCGGGACGGGAAACCTCTATCTCACCGGAAAACATGCGCTGCTTGCTGAGCACCGACTGATCGACAATCCGCCGAACGGTCTCGGTGATCTCATGAGCGCACTTTTCTTGGGGCGAATCCTTGCAGGCATGGATGAGGAAAAAGCGCTGCAGCTTGCCACCGCCAGCGTTTTCGAGATTCTCGCTCGAACGGCCAAGCGCGGCGGCGACGAGCTGACGCTCGAAACGGATGCGTCGAGCCTTTCCTCGCCCATGGCCATGGTGCAAATGCGCCGGCTCGTGCATCCATTGCAACAGGTGAAGCGATAAGCCCGGCCAGTCTCGCAATTGTAGAATGGCCGTTGATCTTCGGCGAGCGGCACTATAATCCTTGGTACATGACGGACTTTCCAGACAGACTTCTGGCGGGCTATCGCAACTTCATGAACGGGCGCTATAGCGACGAACGCGATCGCTACCGGGCATTGGCGGAGACCGGGCAGAACCCCCACACCCTTGTCATCGCCTGTTGCGATTCACGTTCTGCTCCGGAGACCATCTTCGATTGTGGTCCCGGCGAACTCTTCGTCGTGCGCAACGTCGCCAACATGGTGCCGCCCTACGAGCCGGACCAGCAGTACCACGCGACGTCGGCTGCGCTTGAATATGCAGTCCAGGTGCTGAAGATCCGCAACATCCTGGTCATGGGCCACGGCCGCTGCGGTGGCATCCAGGCGGCGCTCGATCCTTCGGCCGAGCCGCTGTCGCCGGGCGATTTCATCGGCAAGTGGATGGGCCTCGTGCGGCCCGCGGCTGAACGGATCCAGAATAACGCGTTCATGACCCAGGCCGAACGCCAGACGGCGCTGGAACGGGTCTCGATCCGCAATTCCATCGCCAATCTGCAGACATTCCCTTTCGTGAAGAATCGCGGAGAAGAAGGCGGACTCAGCATTCATGGTGCCTGGTTCGATATTTCCACCGGGGAATTATGGGTGATGAACAGTAAGGGCGATTTTGTCCGCCCCGATCTCGACGAACCGCCGATCGAGGCCGAGCAAGCCTCGGCCTGAATCTTAGCGGGAGCTCGTCTGCAGGCCGTCGATCTGGCCGCCGATATAGGCGATCGCCCGCTGATAGACCGAGGCGGCATTCCAGCCCTGGATGGCGGCGAAATTCGGTTCCCCCGGTTGGTATCCGACACCTGCCCTCCAGCCATGACCGCGCAGGAAGTTGGCGGTTGAAGCAAGCGCGTCGGCGCGCGAGCGGACCATGTCGATACGGCCGTCGCCGTCACCGTCGGCGCCGTAACGGACGACGTTCAACGGCAGGAACTGGGTCTGCCCGATTTCTCCATGAGCGGCGCCGCGGGCAGAAATGCTCAGATCGCCGCGGGCGACGAGTTGGAGAGCGGCATAAAGCTGCTCAGTGAAATAGGCAGAGCGGCGGCAGTCATAGGCGAGCGTGGCGACCGCTGACAGGGTGTGCTGGTTGCCCATGAAGCTGCCAAAACCCGTTTCCATGCCCCAGATGGCGATCAGCGGACCGGCGGGCACGCCGTACCGGCGTTCGATCGAAGCGAAGAGTGAGGCATTGCCGGACCTCATGCTCTTGCCGCGGGAGATGATGGTCGCGCCACCACGCTTGCGCATGAATTCATCGAAGGAGAGCTTGAAGCTCTTCTGACCGCGGTCGGCGCGGATCGTTTCGCGATTGTAGGAGATGTTGGCGAACGCCCTTTCGACGACGGACGGGTTGACGCCGCTTGAGGGGGCAACCCGCTTGAAGTCTTCAGCCCAGCGGGCAAAACCAGAGGAGTCGTTGCCGCATTGAGGTGCGGCCAAGGCCGGAGTGACGCTCAGAAAACCAGTTGCGATCAGTCCTGCCAGTATAATCTTCTTCATTGCGGTTAGCCCGTCGTAAGCCGGAGCGCTCGGCTGCAAGCGCCCGGGAATATGTTATCGGCCTTATGGCGATGGTTGCAAATATTAGCAACTCACCCGCTCATGAATAGTTCGTGAAGTGTCTCGAATACGAGAAACTCCCGCCATATCTGGCAGGAGTTTCTATCGGAATATGCTTAATAAAGCTATCACCAATCAGGCGGCGGCCTTGCGAGGCTTGATCAGGCCGCGATTGACGAGCAACTCGGCGATCTGCACGGCATTCAGCGCGGCACCCTTGCGCAGGTTGTCGGAAACAACCCAGATGTTGAGACCGTTTTCAACTGTCGCGTCCTCGCGGATGCGGGAAATGTAGGTCGCATCCTCGCCAGCGCATTCGTAGGGCGTGACGTAGCCTCCGTTCTCGCGCTTGTCGACGACCAGGCAACCCGGGGCCTCACGCAGGATATCGCGGGCCTGGTCGGCGGTTATCTCGTTCTCGAACTCAATATTGACCGCTTCCGAATGACCGATGAAGACCGGAACACGCACGGCGGTGCAGGTCACCTTGATCTTCGGGTCGAGCATCTTCTTGGTTTCGGCGAGAACCTTCCATTCCTCCTTCGTATATCCGTCCTCCATGAAGACATCGATATGCGGAATGACGTTGAAGGCGATGCGCTTGGTGAACTTCTTCGTCTCGACCGGGTCGGCGACGAAGACGGCGCGGGTCTGGGAGAAGAGCTCGTCCATGCCTTCCTTGCCGGCGCCGGAGACGGACTGATAGGTCGAGACGACGACGCGCTTGATCTTGGCGAAGTCATGCAGCGGCTTCAGCGCCACGACGAGCTGGGCGGTCGAGCAGTTGGGGTTGGCGATAATGTTCTTCCTGGAGAAGCCATCGATCGCATCCGGGTTTACTTCAGGCACGATCAACGGCACTTCGGAGTCGTAGCGCCAGGCGGACGAGTTATCGATGACAACGCAGCCCTGCGCGCCGATCTTCGGCGACCACTTCTTGGAGACGTCGCCGCCAGCCGACATCAGGCAGATGTCGGTATCGGAGAAATCGTAATTCTCGAGATTGGAGACCTTCAGCGTCTTGTCGCCGAAGGAGACTTCCGTGCCCTGAGAGCGGGCGGAAGCCAGCGCCACGACTTCGTCAGCCGGGAAGCCCCGTTCCGCGAGGATGGACAGCATCTCCCTGCCGACATTGCCGGTTGCACCGGCGACTGCAATCTTGAAACCCATTTTGTGCTCTCTTTCTGTCTCTCCTCGATCCGGTGAGGGGGAAGCCGCGGGTGCATCCGCGGATTTCCTTGTCCCCGGCCTTGCCGGGGAGAGAGCGGCGGGCCTGAGACGTCAGACGGTTTTCGTCGTCGTTTTGGCCTTGGTTTTGGAGAAAGCGGAAAAACATGCCCGCTGCGCGGCGTCATCGGCCGGCAGTGCACAGTGAGCGATGTTGAATTCGCAGGCACGCATATGGTTGTTTTCCCGTTCGCGAAGCTGTTTAGAAGATTTTCGGGATGAGTCAAGCAAGCGTTTTGCCCAAGCTGCTTTTCGTCTATTCCGTTGTTTCTTCCATTTCCCGTTTCGGCGGGACACCGCGCGGCGGGAAGGGGGCGCTCTTCCAATTCGGGCGCGTCAGCAGAGGGATCGGTCGGCGCAAAACCGGCCAGCCGTCGGGCTCCTGCCGGAAAAACAATCCATGGCGGGCAAAGACGATCGCCATCGTGACCGAGAACCACGCGCCGAAGGAAAGGCCGGCGATCACGTCGCTTGGGTAATGAGCGCCAACGATGACACGGGAGAATCCAAGCCAAAGGCCCATGATCAGGAAGAGCAGGCGGTAGGGTGGTGCCAACAAGGCCATGGCCATCAGGAATGCGCCGACCGTCGTGGCATGGCCGGACGGAAAGCTTTCAAATCGGGCGCCGGAAAAGGGATTTAAGCCGTAGGCAGTCCACTCTTCATAAAGTCCAGGCCGTGCACGTCCGACGATGCGCTTCGCCAGGTTGACGAGGAGCCCCGAACCGGCGACCGAGACGAAAACATAAAACGCCATATGGCTGACGAGAATGGCCCGGAAACGTGCCTTCAGGGTTGGCGCCAGCCGGATGACGGCGAGGGCTTCGAAGAACAGGAGGGCGCTTGCAAAGAGGATCCAACCGGATTTGCCTAAGTCCGTGATGGTCCGGCCGATTGGCCGCAAGATATAGGGCGTATGGGCCGCATAGAAGCCAACCGGGGCATCGAGCAGGAAGAAGGCAATCAGAACCAGATTTATTACAATGAGCACATAAGGCCACCAGCGGGGCAGAGGCGGGCTTGAACGATAGCGATAACGGCGATGTCTCAGCTTTTTGATTGTCCGCTTCATTAACCTCTATCCGTGGACAGGTTCATTCCTGTTTTCTCGCAGGTGCCCGATATGGGGTGCCGAAAGGGTAAAAACCAGTCGTTGAGGCCGGTCCCTTCCACCTCAGGATGGAAGGGGCCGGCGAATGGATCAAGCAGAGAGGTTCGCGAATTCCTTGAGAATTGCATCGCCCATTTCGGACGTGCCGACCTTGCGGCAGCCTTCGGCCATGATATCGCCAGTACGGATGCCCTCGTCGAGTACGTTTGCGATCGCCTTTTCCAGATTGTCGGCTTCCTTCACCATATTGAAGGAGTAGCGCAGGCACATGGCGAAGGAGGCGATCATGGCGATCGGATTGGCGATACCCTTGCCGGCGATGTCGGGCGCGGAGCCATGCACCGGCTCGTAGAGAGCCTTGCGCTTGCCGGTTTTGGCATCCGGCGCGCCGAGCGAGGCGGAAGGCAGCATGCCGAGCGAGCCGGTCAGCATGGCGGCGACGTCGGACAGCATGTCGCCGAAAAGGTTGTCCGTGACGATCACGTCGAACTGCTTCGGCCGGCGCACGAGTTGCATGCCGCCGGCATCCGCCAGCATGTGCTCGAGCTTCACGTCGGAATAGGAGCGCTTGTGTGTCTCGGTCACGACCTGGTTCCAGAGCACGCCCGACTTCATGACATTGCGCTTTTCCATTGAGCAGACGGCGTTCTGCCGTGTGCGGGCAAGCTCGAAGGCGACGCTGGCGATGCGCTCGATCTCGTAGGTATCGTAGACCTGCGTGTCGATGCCGCGCTTCTGGCCGTTGCCGAGATCGATGATTTCTTTCGGCTCGCCGAAATAGACACCGCCGGTGAGTTCACGGACGATCAGGATGTCGAGGCCTTCCACCAGTTCCGGTTTCAGCGAAGAAGCGGAGGCAAGCGCCGGATAGCAGATCGCGGGGCGCAGATTGGCGAAGAGTTCCAGATCCTTGCGCAGGCGTAGCAGGCCCGCTTCCGGGCGCACTTCATAAGGAACGTGATCCCATTTCGGTCCGCCGACGGCGCCGAAAAGCACCGCGTCCGCCTTCATGGCCTTGGCCATATCCTCTTCGGAGATCGCGGCGCCATGGGCATCGTAGGCGCAGCCGCCGACCAGGCCCTCATCAAGCACGAAATCGGCTTTCATGGCGCTGTTCATATAGTCGATGATCTTGCGGACTTCGCCCATGGCCTCGGGGCCAATGCCGTCGCCGGGAAGAAGGAAGAGGTTCTTTGCCATATCTGATGATGTCCTTGCGGGTTTTGCAGGCTCGTTCGTGCTCCCGCGCGGGGCTTTTTGCCTGCGCCTGGCTGAACCTCGTCCGAGCCTGCCGAAGGACGAGGCCGGAAAAGTGGTTACGAACTGCCGGCGCCGATGCGGGCCGTCACCTCGATTTCGATCTTCATTTCCGGTGTCGTGAGGCCGCAGATGACCATGGTCGCTGCCGGGCGGACTTCGGAAAAAGTTGCACCGAGCACTTCGACCACGGCATCGTAATCAGCCATGTCCGTGAGATAATACCGCACCCGCACGATATCCTGCAGGCCGCTGCCGGCCTCCTTCAGAGCCTTTTCGATGGTGCCGAGCGCGTTTCGCGTCTGATGCGAAACGTCATCCGGCATTTCCATCTTCGCATAGTCGTAGCCGGTGGTGCCGGAAACATAGACCATGTCCTGGTCCACCACGGCACGCGAATAGCCGATCCGCGCTTCGAAGGGCGATCCGGAGGAAATTCGCTTGACCATGGGATGCGCTCCGGAAATCAGAGCCAGGGGCGCTCGGCGCGGTTCCTGTTCTCGAAACTGCTGATTGCCGCGTCGCTCTTCAGCGTCGAAGCGATGTCGTCGAGGCCTTCGAGCATGATGTGACGGCGGCCGGGGTCGATATCGAAATGGATCGAACCGCCATCCGGTCCGGTGATCTCCTGGGCTTCCAGGTCGACCGAGAGAATCGCATTCGAGCCGCGTTCGGCGTCGTCCATCAGCTTTTCCAGATCTTCCGGGCTGACGACGATCGGCAGGATGCCGTTCTTGAAACAGTTATTGTAGAAGATGTCGGCAAAGCTCGTCGAAATCACGCAGCGGATGCCGAAATCGAGAAGCGCCCAAGGGGCATGCTCGCGGGATGAGCCGCAACCAAAATTGTCACCGGCAACCAGGATCTTGGTATTCCTGTAGGCGGGCTTGTTGAGCACAAAATCTGCGTTTTCGGTGCCGTCTTCGTTGTAACGGGCTTCCGCGAAAAGACCCTTACCGAGACCGGTGCGCTTGATCGTCTTGAGGTAATCCTTCGGAATGATCATGTCCGTGTCGATATTGACGACCGGAAGCGGCGCTGCGACGCCGGTGAGCTTGGTGAACTTTTCCATGATCTGCCTCCACGTGGGACTACATCTGCGGAAGCTGCCATAAAGCAAATCTGCGTGGATTTGAAGGCCTGTTTGCCTTCAACCGGTACGCCAATGAGGCTGAGACCGGTCTATTTATGGCTTTCAGGGATCAAAGGTCGATGATCGTGCCGCGGCCGTCATTCCAGACGCGCATTTCGCGCTTGCTGGCCTTCGCGCGTACCGGAACCGGCTTCAGCCGCGCCGAAAGCGCCCGTCCAAGGGAAAGAACCGCGAGGATGCCGACAAAGGCAACAGTCAGAGAAGCTGTCAGAAGCGCTGCCATGGCAAGCACGGCAATTGCCGATACGATGACAAAGAATGCGCGGATGTTTTGCATGGTCCAAACCTTTCTTATCGAAGAATGTGGGCCCTTCCGCCCTTTCTTGCAAGAGGTCTTGCATGGAACGGTATTGCCGCAGACTTAAAAGATTGGCACAAAGTCGTGATGACCGCCTTGACCGACATCAATTCTGCTCCCGCTCGTCTTCGCCGCTCTGTCCTGAGCGTGCCGGCCGGTAATGCAAGGGCATTGGAAAAGGTCCATGGTCTCGATTGCGATGCGGTGATCTTCGACCTGGAAGATTCCGTGGCGCCGGAGAAGAAGATCGAGGCTCGCGACAATCTGCGCCGATTGTTCAGGGAAAGGCCGCTGCGAAATCGGGAAACTATCATCCGCATCAACCCTCTCGAAACCGAGTTCGGCAGAGCCGACATGGATCTCGTGGTCGAGATCTCGCCAGAAGTGGTGCTGGTTCCCAAGGTGGAGCGGGTTTCTGAGATGCAAGCGATCGCGGATATCCTGTCTGAGACCGGTGCCCCGGACGAGCTTGCCATATGGGCGATGATCGAGACGCCGAAAGGTGTTCTGAACGCGGCGGCGATTGCCGGGGCGGATGAACGGCTCCGATGTTTCGTCGTCGGCCTCAACGACCTGCGCAAGGGAACCGGTGTCCTGTCGCAGCCCGGCCGTGCCTACCTCGTGCCCTGGTTGATGCAGGTGGTGCTTGTCGGACGGGCTTATGGCATCGACGTGATCGACAGCGTCTTCAACGATTTCAAGGATGCGGAAGCTTTCGATGCGGAATGCGCCCAAGGTCGTGCCATGGGTTTTTCCGGCAAGATGCTGATCCATCCGGCCCAGATCGAACCTGCTAACCGGCATTTCGGTCCCGACCCGCGGGCGGTGGAAGAGGCTGAAGCGGTGATTGCCGCTTTCTCCCGGCCGGAAGCCCAACATCTCAACGTCATCAATCTGAACGGCAAGATGGTCGAGCGTCTCCATCTGGCGGAGGCTGAAAAGCTTGTTGCCAAGACGCGGATCATTGCCGAACGAAAGAAATCCTCATGAAACTCTACCGCTTCCTCACCGGTCCTGACGACTCTTCTTTCTGCCACAAGGTGACAGTTGCGCTGAACAAGGGTTGGGAGCTTCATGGTTCCCCGACCCATGCCTTCAATGCCACGACCGGCGAGATGCAGTGCGGCCAGGCGGTCATCAAGACCGTTCATGGCAAGGATTATGATCCGGACATGAAACTTGGCGAGCAATAAAAGCTCTGTCGATTGACCTTAGCGCTGGGCGGCGTCTTCGGCGCTGGCCTCGATGCGTTCCATGTCGGCGTCGCTCAAGCCGAAGTGATGACCGATTTCGTGGATCAGCACATGGGTGATGATGTCGCCCAGCGTCTCATCGTTTTCGGCCCAGTAATCGAGGATCGGCCGGCGATAGAGCCGGATGCGGTTCGGCAGTTCGCCCGTTTCCATGTTGAAGCGCTCGGAAATGCCGCGACCTTCGAACAGACCGAGCAGGTCGAAGGGTGTTTCGAGCGCCATATCCTCGAACACCTCATCGTCCGGAAAATCCTCGATCTCGATGATCAGGTTGGTGGTAAGAGCCCGGAATTCCTCTGGCAAGTGACCATAGGCCTCGATCGCCAGCGACTCGAACGAGTTGATCGTCGGCGCGTGGCGATCCCGCCAATCGTCGGTCTGGTCGATACGGGCCATGAGTTCTCCTTCTGATGAGGCCCATATAGTGCCTTCGACGATATTTTTCGAGAGAAGAATCATTGGCCTACCACCAGAGGAAAAGATTCCTGCCATTTGGTTGTTGACTCTTTCGACGGCCTCTGGAATCCATAAGAACATAAAGTGAACATTTATGATGGGAGCTGACGCCATGGCCGAGAACGCCACGGCGCGGGAAACGCTTTTTGCCCTGCGCGAACAGATCGCCAGAATGGAGGGAAAACCCTTGCCCGGCCTGGCTGCGGCGAAGCAGGCAGATGCTGCCGCGGATCCTGAAGCGCAAAAATCCAGGAACAATCAACCGCGCCTGCCATTCGGCATAGCGCCTCTGGACGCTGCTTTGGATGGTGGCCTGCCATTTGACGGCCTCACGGAAATTCGTTCGATGCTGATGCTGGATGCGGGCGCGGCGAGCGGGTTTGTGCTTGCGCTTGCCGCTTATCTCAAGGCTATGGAAACAAGTGAGGCACCGGTTTTATGGGTCGGTGACGTCGTTTCCAGGCAGGAGGCCGGCGCTCCTTATGCTGTTGGCCTCAGGCAATTCGGGCTGGACCCTCACGAGATTCTTTATGCGTCGCCACGCAGGCTAGATGATGCACTATGGCTTGCAGAAACCGCGGTGGCGAGCGGTGCCCTGTCCGCCACCATTCTCGAAATCCGGGGCAACCCGAGGCATTTCGGCCTTACCGAAAGCCGGCGGCTTGGCCTCCGGGCGAAAGCAGCGGGACGGCCGCTTTTCCTATTGCGGCATGCGGGCGAGGAAGAAGCGAGCAGTGCTTTTTTCCGTTTCCTTGTCAAACCAGCGCGAGCCTCCGGGCGGCGCCTTCCGGATGGATCTATGCTTGGCGGCAGCATCGGCCATCCCGTTTTCCAACTGACCCTGGAGAAGAGCCGCAATCCGGCTCCGCTCTCCTTCTTTCTGGAGTGGAATCCCCGTGGCCGTCAATTTTCGCTCGACCGTGAAACAGGAGAAACTTCCTCTTTCCGTAACCCGTCAACGCATCCTGGCGCTGGTCTTCCCGCATCTGCCGACCGACAGGATCGCTCGCCAGTTCTGGGGCCTGTCGTGGCGAACGAGAGGGCGTCCTGACCATCCGCCGATCCTCTGTGCCGGGCGGCGTGACAATGCCATGCGGCTTACTGCACTCGATGAAGTTTCCGAACGGCTCGGTTTGAAACGAGGACAGGGCCTCGCGGAAGCGCGCGCCATGTTTCCGAAGATTGACGTGATGGATGAGGATGGGGAAGCCGACCAGGTGCTGCTCGAAGCCATCGCCGACTGGTGCGACCGTTATACTCCACTCGTGGCACTTGATGGCCGCGAGGGCCTCCTTCTGGACATTACCGGTTGTGTGCATCTCTTTGGGGGTGAAGAGGCCTTGTTAAGGGATATTCTTAAGCGGCTTTTTCATATGGGGTTCGATGTCAAAGGAGCGATTTCTTCGTCCCCCGGTCTCTCCTGGGCGGCCTGTCGTTTCGGACGCGGTGGCGTAATTGATGACGAAACGATGAAAGAGGTGCTGGCCCCGTTGCCGGTCAATGCCTTGCGCATAGACGACGCCATGACCGTCTCACTGCATAAGCTCGGGCTGAAACGGGTCGGTGATCTTTTTCCCATGCCGCGTGCGCCGCTTGCCCGTCGTTTCGGCACGCAATTGCTTCTTCGGCTGGATCAAGCGCTTGGAGCGAATGAGGAAGCAATTTCCCCCCGGCGGCCTATCGCGGCTCTTTCTGCCGAGCGGCGGCTCGCCGAACCGATTCAGGCGGAGGAACATATCCTGCAACTGACCGGGCAGATCGCGACGTCTCTTCGACCGGGACTGGAATCTCGCGGAATTGGCGGGCGAGTTTTCGAACTGGTGCTTTTCCGCATCGATGGCCGGGTGTTCCGCATCGCTGCCGGGGCTTCGCAGCCGCTACGCGATCCGGAACGTATCTCGTCCCTATTTTCCGAGCGTCTGAACGCCGCCCACGACGATCTCGATGCGGGCTTCGGTTTCGAACTCCTGCGCCTCAATGTGCTGCAGCACGACACTTTTGGGACCGCGCAAGGCGATTTCATCGGCGACGGAGAAAGTGAAATCGCACTTGCGGATTTTGTCGATCGAGTTTCGGCGCGTTTGGGGGCGGATTGTCTACAGTTTGCGGAACTGCGGCAAAGCCATATGCCGGAACGGGCGAGAGTTTTTGTGCCGGCGATGACAGCGGGAAGCGCGCAGAAGAAAGGGGATGAAGATTTAGCCTTTGCGCCCAGATCTGATCGGCCATTGCGACTTTTCCACCATCCGGAGCCGATAGATGCCTTTGCCGCAACGGTACCGGATGGCCCGCCCCAGCGGTTTCGCTGGCGCCGGATCGTCCATCGGGTCGTTCGGGCCGAAGGTCCTGAACGGATTTCCCCGGAATGGTGGATAGATCCCAAGGAGGCGGAGGAACGTGATTATTTTCGCCTGGAAAGCGATGCAGGTCGACGTTTCTGGATTTTTCGCGAAGGCCATTACGACGGAAAAACAGCGCCAAGCTGGCGCGTCCATGGGATTTTCGCATGAAGAATACCCCCGTTTTTTTCGAGATCGGCGCCAAGACCAACTTCTCCTTCCTGGAGGGGGCTGCACGCCCTGAAGAAATGGTGTTGACAGCAAGCCTTCTTGGCCTTTCCGGCCTCGGCATTGCCGACCGGAATTCGGTTGCCGGTGTGGTGCGGGCGCATAACCAGATCCGGGATATGAAGGAGACGTACAAGCGTCAGCAGGAGCAGGGTAAGAGGGAGGATGAGGAAGAGGCCATTGAGCCTTGCACCGTTCACCCGGGAGCACGTCTCGTCTTTTCAGACCACACGCCGGACGTTCTGGCCTATCCGCGGAATCGGAAGGGCTGGGCCAACCTATGCCGCCTGCTGAGCCGGGGGAACCTCAGGACGGAAAAGGGTTCCTGCATCCTGGAGGAATGGGATTTTCTGGAATGGTGCGGCGAGATGATGCTTGCTGTCGTGCCGGATTTCACCCGCGCGGAAGATGCTCGGTACCTAGCGAAGCTGGGTAAGCAGCTGAGCTCTTATCGGGAGAAATTCGAAAAGAATATCTATCTCGCCTTGTCGCCGACCTATGATGGGCGTGATGCGTTCGTTTTCACCACCTTTGCGCAGATCGCTTCGCAATGTCACTTGCCGTTAATCGCAACCAACCTGCCTCTCTACAGTCTCCCCTATCGGCGCTCGCTATCGGATGTCGTGACGGCCATCCGCGAGCATGTGACGGTCCAGGAAGCCGGCTTTCGTCTTGCCCCTAATGGAGAGCGGCACATCAAGCATTCCGCTGAGATGGCGCGGCTTTTCGCCAAATATCCGGATGCGATCGCCAACACTCAGAGGTTTTCTAAGCAACTGCAATTCTCGCTGGATGAGCTCAGCCATAATTATCCGGACGAGAGCGTACCGGGCGAGACGGTATCGGAAACCCTGGAGCGGCTGACCTGGGAAGGGGCCAGACGTCGATATCCGGATAAAATTCCGGACAATGTAACGGATCAGATCAGGTACGAACTCGGTCTCATCAAGGAGATGCAATACGAGCCTTACTTCCTGACGGTGCGCCATATCGTCTGGCATGCCCGGTATGAGTTGAAAATCCTGTGCCAGGGGCGGGGATCGGCCGCCAATTCCACCGTCTGCTTTTGTCTCGGTATCACCGAGGTCGATCCGACATTCACGACCCTGCTTTTCGAACGGTTCATTTCGACGGAGCGGAATGAACCGCCGGATATCGATGTCGACTTCGAACACGGTCGGCGAGAAGAGGTCATTCAATACATCTATCACCATTATGGTTTTCGTCACGCGGGCCTCACGGCGGCAGTCACAAGCTATCGGACCCGTATGGCCGGTCGCGAAGTGGCCAAGGCTTTCGGGCTTTCGGAAGACGTCCAGGCCGCACTTTCCAGTCTGGTCTGGGGCTGGTCGGAGGACGGGCTTTCGGAACGGGATGTGAAGGCGGCTGGACTCGACGTGAAAGACCTCACGACGCAGAAAGTCCTGGCTCATGCGAAGGAGCTTCTGGGCTTTCCGCGGCATCTCACCCAGCATGTCGGCGGATTCCTCATCACGCGCGACCGGCTCGATGAGGTCGTCCCGATCATGAGGACGGCCATGCCGGGGCGCTATATGGTGGAATGGGACAAGGATGATCTCGACACATTGAAGCTCCTGAAGATCGATGTGCTCGCCCTCGGCATGCTGACCTGTCTCAAGAAGGCATTCGACCTCATGCGGGTTCATTACCAGGTTGATGAAACCCTGGCGGGGTTGCAGCAGAAGCCTGAGGATGCCGTCTATGATATGATCTGCCGGGCCGATACGGTCGGCGTTTTCCAGATCGAGAGCCGGGCGCAGATGAGCATGCTGCCGCGGCTCAGACCCCGGAAATTCTATGATCTCGTCGTGGAGGTGGCGATCGTCCGGCCAGGCCCCATTCAGGGGAACATGGTCCACCCGTATTTGAAGCGGCGAGAGGATGAGCGAAACGGCCGGCCGGTAGAATATCCGAGCGCTGAGCTTAAAGAAGTTCTGAAAAGGACCCTCGGCGTACCGCTCTTTCAGGAGCAAGCGATGCAGATCGCTATCACGGCCGCGCGCTTCCCTGCCGAAAAAGCCGACAAGCTGCGTCGCTCGATGGCAACATTCAAGCGATCGGGACGAGTGGAGGAATTCAGGCGAGACTTCATCAATGGCATGCTGGAAAACGAGTATTCAAAAGAATTCGCGGAAAGCTGCTTTAGTCAGATCCAGGGATTTGCGGAATACGGTTTTCCGGAGAGCCATGCCGCTTCCTTCGCCCTGCTTGTCTACGTGTCGTCCTGGATCAAGGCTTACTATCCGGATGTTTTCTGTGCGGCGATGCTGAATTCGCAGCCCATGGGGTTCTATGCGCCGGCGCAGCTGATCCGTGATGCGCGGGAGCACGGCATCCAGACCCTTCCTGTCGATGTGAATAAGTCCGAATGGGATTGCACTCTGGAAGATGCCGTCTTTGACAGGAATGCGATCGACAAGCGTCATGAGTCCATGCGCGATGTCATCAAGACAAGATATGCCGTGCGACTAGGTTTTCGTCAGGTCAAGGGCCTGTCCGAAGATGACATGATCAAGAAGTTCATCGCCAATCGAGGAGGCGGCTACACATCTGTTCATGATCTCTGGCTTCGGTCCGGGCTCGATAGGTCGGCCATCGAACGGCTTGCGGACGCCGATGCTTTCACCTCTCTCGGGCTTACGCGTCGTGAGGCCCTCTGGGCCGTGCGGGGACTTGACGTGAAAAATACGACCGAGAGGTTATCTTTGTTCGATGCGGCGGGCTGTGCGGATCTCAGGCCTGAACCGAAGATCAGAATTCCGACAATGCTGCCGGGCGAGGAGGTGATCGAAGACTATCGGTACCTTTCCCTGTCACTGAAGGCGCATCCGGTCTCCTTCCTTCGTGAAGAGTTCAGGACGATGGGAATCGCCCGAAGTGTCGATCTTCTGGACGTCCCGAACGGGCGAAGAGTCACGATCGGAGGGATCGTGCTGGTGCGGCAACGTCCGGGTTCTGCCAGTGGCGTGATCTTCATGACATTGGAAGACGAGACCGGTGTCGCCAATGCGATCGTCTGGCCTAAAACTTTTGAGCGTTTCCGATCGGTCGTCATGGGCGCGCGGCTCGTGAAAATCCGGGGGAAGCTGCAAAGCGAGAGCGGCGTTATTCATACGGTGGTCGAACATATAGAGGACATCACTCCCATGCTTGGCCTTCTGCAGAAGGAAGGGCGCCGGCCCGAGATATCATCGTCCCGATCAGATGAGGTATTGCATTCCAGCGGCAATCATCGCCGGAAAAGGCGATCCAACGGTATGGAGGAGAAAGCAGCTGCTGCCGCACCGCCGCTCTGTTCGACCGAACCGGGTAGCGTCATGCCCAAGGGGCGGAACTTTCACTGAGTGTGAAACGATGCTTCCGATTTCGATCCGTTACTTCTCGAAAGGTCGGCAGAAAGAAGGCCGCATCGCATTTTTGATTCACGTCATGGAATGGCAGGCTTCTTTAAGAAATAACGCAGATACCCGATTTTTTCTTGACATCGCATGTCCGCTTTCGCAAAAAGAGGATGTTATAGGTCATGTTTCGCAGGTCGACCGAGAAATGCTGGTTTGCAGTTGCAATTACATCACCGACAGGGAAATCAGGGACGTTATCATCGAGCTCCTTAACGAAGATTGTTGGCAGCTGATCGTTCCGGCTAAAGTGTACCACGCCATGGGTAAGCGCGGCCGTTGCTGCGGCTGCTTCCCGAACGTTGTCGACCTCATCATCCGTACAACCGAGGAATATCACGCCGAGCACCACTCGACGGAAGCCGAGGTCGTTGTATATATGTCCCGCTTGAAACAATTCCATGAAGAGAACAGGAGAGCGGACATTGAAAGGCGACTCAAAGGTCATCGAGCGGCTTAACGAGGCACTTTTTCTCGAACTTGGTGCGGTCAACCAATATTGGCTGCATTACCGCCTTCTCGAAGATTGGGGCTATACAAAGCTTGCGAAGAAGGAGCGGGCCGAGTCCATCGAAGAGATGCACCATGCTGATAAGCTGATCGCGCGCATCATCTTCCTTGAAGGCCATCCCAATCTCCAGACAGTGGCGCCGCTACGGATCGGCCAGAGCGTCAAGGAAGTTCTTGAAGCCGACCTTGCGGGCGAATATGACGCCCGCACGGCTTACAAAGCCTCCCGCGATATCTGTCATGGCGCCGGCGACTATGTTTCGATGAAACTCTTCGAAGAGCTTCTGGCTGATGAGGAAGGCCATATCGACTTCCTTGAAACCCAGCTCGATCTGCTGGCGAAGATCGGCGAGGAGCGTTATGGTCTGCTCAACGCGGAATCTGCCAACGAGGCCGAATAAACCGGCATCCTGGATAAAAGGCCCGGTGCGTTTTTGTGCAGCGGGACTGTTCCGACGGCTATGAACGCGTCGCGGCGCCGGTCGATGGAGTTTCCGGTCGGTTCGATATTGCAAAACGCTGGCAAGTAACCGTCTTGGCGAACGGACATCCCGCACCATCCTGAACCACGCCGAGGGCTTCCTGTGCGGCTTTAAGTGCGAGCCATGTCCGCCACCCCGAGCTTCGAGAAGAAAGCTGTGGGAGAGCTGGACGCTTTTATGGAGCAACCCATCGGTCCTGCCGCCTTCGCCGTGCATCGAAAGCAGCAAACTCAAGGTTAGATTCAGGCCGCAGCTTTGGCCAGATGCGCGAACTCCGCGACGACCTGATCATAAACGGCGCGCTTGAACGGTACGATCAGGCCGGGCAGATCGGTCATCGGCTTCCATTCCCACGCGTCGAATTCCGGTTCATGGCCGCCTGGCGGCGGGTTGATGGCAATTTCACTTTCGTCGCCGTCGAAGCGGAAGGCGAACCAGCGTTGCGTCTGGCCGCGATATTTGCCCTTCAATCCGATACCTATGAGATGCGGTGGCAAGTCATAGTTGATCCAATCGCGCGCCTCTGCGAGCAGCCTGACGGTCCGGATACCAGTTTCCTCGTAAAGCTCGCGATAAGCGGCAGGAAGCGGATCCTCGCCCCTGTCGATGCCGCCCTGCGGCATTTGCCAAAGCTGCGGCGAACCGTCGTATTCGCTGTTGCCTTCGCTGACGCGTCGTCCGGCCCAAACGAGGCCATCGCGATTCAGCACCATGATGCCGACGCAGGGTCGATAAGGCAGGTCTTCGGCGCGAACCAGGCGTTTGTCCTTCTTGCTCATGCACGACTCCGTTCCATCATGGCTCGACGCTTTGGCCTGCGAGTGCTGAAACCCCGACGATCTCGATCCCGCGTTGCGAAGTCCTCTCGCTCCACTGCCTTATCGCATCAATGCTCTCATCGAAAGCAGAAGCGACGCCAACAGCCGTGCCCCTGCGGCCGGCGATGCGCTCCAACTCATCCAACTTCTTGAGAATTGCATCCACCTGCAGCTGGCCGTCGAGGGTCAGATCGCCGAAAGCGTGCGGTAGTTCGATCGCCTTGGCGATAACCGCCGTCTTGGATTGGGCAGACGTACCGTCGTCGAGAAACAGCAGGCCGCGTTGCGAAACATCGCGCAGGATCGGCTCCAGCGCATCCGCATCGGCAAGATAACGGCCACCAAGATAGTTCATGATGCCCGTGTAGTTCGTGATCCTGCCCATGGCTTCATGCAGCCGGTTGAGATTTTCTTTTACGGAAGTCCTGGTCAGCAATGTGTCAGGACCTGGATCGTTTGCCGGATAGTCGAATGGCTCCAGTGGCACCTGTACCAGGATTTCGTGGCCGCTGCGGCGAGCCTCCTGCATCCAGCGCTGGAGGCTGTTGCCGCTCGCAGCGAAGGCAAAGGTTATCGTCGGGGGCAATTCCTTGATCGCCCTCTGCGTGCCCGTCTGGCTGAGGCCAAGCCCGCCCACGACGATCGCGATCCGGGTTCCACGTGCACCAGACCATGGCCGAGCATACTGGTCCATCGGCCGCAATCCGTCCGGGCCGGTGATCGGCAACCGGCCATAGGGCGAGTCTTCGAGCAGTGCTTCATTGGGCTGGGCGGCCATGCGCGGGTCCTGGCCAATTCTTTGGGTTTCGATGAGGACCGGGCCGCCATTGTCGCGGGATCGCGGCGTGTATTTTGTCACGACCATGCCGTCGTCCGTCAGCGTCCGCTCGATATTCGCACCGGAAGTCGGATTGGAGCGAGGCATGCCCGCAGGTTGCTGCCCAGCGGAGTTCTGATCGTTCCTTCCGAGAGGCTGAGCCTGGTCGGGTTCGGATGCCGGCGGATCATTGGACGCGACCCGTCTCAGAGCGTCGTCACCTCGCATAGCATAAATCGAAAGGCCAAGAATGCCTGCGACGGCCAGGGAGGCGAGAACGGCCGCGGGAGAAAATCTTCTAACCCGTCGCCGTGCGGCCGGCCGGCCTTGTCCCAGCGGTGCGTGGAGATCGCTGCCCAATTTCGGTCCTGTATCGTGCCTGCAGATAAGCAGAACCGGCCAGCGAGGCGTCTTGGCAACGCGCTACGCTGGCCGGTCCGGATTTTGTCACTTCTTGATGGCGGCCGCAGCCTTATCCGGATTCGCAGGGAAGGACGGATCAGTCTTCACGCCATGGAGCAGATCCAGTGCATAGTTGAGCTGGATGTCGTCCTTGGCTTCCGGCGGCACATAAGCGACGGAGCCCGAACCTTCCTCCGTCTCGGCGGCGCCCGGAATATGGCCCCGCAGGCTGGACTCACCTTCGGCGCGGACCTTGCCCTGCAGTTCCGGCGGCAGTGGCTGCTCAACCTTGATATCCGGGTTGATGCCAGTGCCCTGGATCGATTTACCCGAAGGCGTGTAATACAGAGCGGTGGTCAGACGCAGCGCGCCGGCGTCGCCGAGCGGGATGATCGTCTGGACCGAACCCTTGCCGAAGGAGCGCGTACCGAGAACGGTCGCACGCTTCAGATCCTGCAATGCGCCGGCGACGATTTCCGAAGCGGAAGCCGAGCCACCATTGACGAGTACGATCACTGGCTTTCCGTCCGTCAGATCACCCGGGCCGGCATTGAAGCGGCGGGTTTCGTCTGCATTGCGGCCGCGTGTGGAAACAACCTCGCCGCGTTCCAGAAAGGCGTCGGAAACGTTGATCGCCTGGTCGAGAAGACCGCCAGGATTAAGGCGCAGGTCGAGGACGTAGCCCTTCAGCTTGTCGGCCGGTACATCCGCCTTGATCTTCTTGATCGCCTTTTCCAGGTCGTCGTAGGTCTTTTCAGTGAAGGAAATAACGCGGACATAACCGACGTCACCGTTTTCAACGCGGGATTTTACGGCGCGGACCGCGATGATATCGCGCACGACGGTGATATCGAGCGGCTTGTCGGCGCCTTGACGAATGATCGTCAGCTTGATCGGCGTGTTGACCGCACCGCGCATCTTTTCGACGGCATCTTCAAGCTTCAGGCCGCGTACCGGCTGGCCGTCGATCTCCGAAATGAAGTCACCGGCCAGGATGCCGGCGCGCGAGGCGGGCGTATCGTCGATGGGCGCGATGACCTTGACGAGTTCGTTCTCCATCGTCACCTCGATGCCGAGGCCGCCGAACTCGCCGCGCGTCTGTGTGCGCATATCTTCAGCATCTCTGGCATTCATGAAGCTCGAATGGGGGTCCAGCGAGGTCAACATGCCGTTGATAGCATTTTCTACTAGCTTTTCCTCGTCCGGCGGCGTCACGTACTGAGCACGGACCCGCTCGAACACATCGCCGAAGATCGACAATTCCTTGTAGGTCGAAGGACCGGCCGCCTGCGCAGGCACACCGGCCGAGTAAATCACGCTCATCGCTGTCGCACCCATGAGCGCCCCGACGATGACAAGAGAAGCCCTACGAATCATTTCGTGCCCTTCCAGTTTCCTTTGCGGTCCACCACGGCCTGGAATCGACCGGAGTGCCGTCCTTTCGGAATTCAATGTAAAGCGTTGGACGATCTGTTTCCAGCGCCAATGCCATTGCGCTTGCCACTCTTTTCTCACCCATAACGGCGATGGGTTCGCCTGCGAAGACGAACTTGCCCTGCCGCGCATTCACTTCATCCATGCCGGTCAGGACCAGATGGTATCCGTCTCCGGCATTGAGGATGATCGTCTGTCCATAGCTTCGGAACGCACCGGCAAAAACGACGAGACCATCCGTAGGCGCCGTAACCACTGCTCCGGGATTCGAAGCTATAGTCATGCCCCTTGCCGTATGTCCTGTCCCGTCGGGGTCACCGAACCAACGCAATACATCTCCAGCGACCGGAAGCTCCAGCTTCTGCTTGAGGCTCGAAAACGCATATGCGGGCGCAATACGGTTTTTGTCAGGCACGCCGCTTTCGGCGAGCTTTTTGGCCCTTTCGCGCTCGGCTTCCGAAAGGAGGCGGCGCCGCTCCTCTTCGAGGCGTGCCCTGTCGATTGCCTCGCGGACGGAAGCGATCTCGCCTTCAAGCGATTGGATGAGGTTTTCAAGCGTATCGGCGTGCCCGGCAAGCTCTTCCGAGCGGCGGCGTTCGGCATCCAGGTCGGCGATGTTACGCCTGTTCAACTTTTCGTTTTCAGCGAGGAGAAGGTTCATACGCCGCTCTTCTTCGAGGCTTTCGGCGATGGTGTTGGAGACGTTCGTCTTCTCGGTGAGGGCGGCTGCCTGCAAAGAGACAAGAGACTGGAGATCGGCGACCAGCTCGTTGGCCTCGTCCCGCATGCCAGGTACGACAGCGCCAAGCAGTATGGCGCTGCGCACGGATGCCAATGCATCGTCGGGCGTGACCAGAAGCGCCGGCGGAGGATTGCGTCCCATTCGCTGAAGCGCTGCGAGTACCTCTGCGAGAACAGCGCGGCGGCTGCGCAGCGAGGCGTGAATGCCGTCCTCCTCGACTTTGAGCTCGGCGATTTTCTTTTCGCTGTCCAGGATTTTCGTTTCGAGACTCTTGCGACGTGCAGCGGAGTCGATCAGGGCTTGACGGACATCGGCGTTGTCTTTCTTGATATCCGCAATGTTCTTTTCGATCGCGGCCACTTTATCGGCCGAAAGCTTCATATTCTTGGCCAGAACTTCGAGCTCGCCGCGCGTCTCGTTGCGCCGGCGCTGCAGGTCGGCTGTAGGATCGACCATGGCGGCTGCAGGTGATCCGGCCTGCGGCGGTGCCGGCATATCGGCATCCTGAGCGCGTGCCAGGCTGGAGGGTTCAAGAGGCGGAATCAGGGCAAAACCGAAACCCGCCGCCAGAAGCAGCGCATGTCGGTACGATGTCATCCCTGTTACTCTCATTCCCGCTCCGATTCTCTGCCGGATCGAGGAAGCGTAAGCTGATTTGCCCGACGAGGCCATAAACAACATCGTGTTTGAATCTAAATGAAGTGTTTACACGCGGTGATAGGGATGGCCGGAAAGAATGGTGACGGCACGATAAAGCTGCTCGGCAATAAGGATGCGCACGAGCTGATGCGGCCAGGTCATGGAGCCGAGATTGAGCACCACATCGGCGCGTGAGCGCAATTCCCGGTCAAGCCCGTCAGCGCCGCCGATTGCCAGCATCAGGTCGCGCTTGCCGTTGTCGCGATAGCGGCCGATGAGGCCGGCGAACGCCTCGCTGTCGAGCGCCTTGCCGCGTTCATCGAGAAGGACGAGGACCGCGCCTTCCGGGAGTGCTTTTTCAAGAGCGACGGCCTCTTCACGCTTGCGCGTTTCGGGATTGGCCGCGCGACTCTCCTGGACTTCTATGAGTTTGGACAATTCCAAACCCACCGCCGGGCCAGCTTTGGCAAAGCGATCAAGGTATCGGGACGCAAGATCCTTTTCAGGCCCGGCTTTCAGCCGTCCCACCGCAAAAAGGCTTATCCGCATGTCCTGATCCATTTTTTAGCGGTCGAAATCCCATCCTGACGGCGAGCGTATGCTCGGCCCTCGAATTCGACGTCAGCCAGACCGGTTCAGGATGCGCCCAAATCTGTCAGTGCAGCAGTGTACCTTCCTCGATATCCGGAGCGGCCCACATCTTCTCGATGTTGTAGAACTCGCGGATTTCAGGGCGGAACACATGGATGATGATGTCACCAGTGTCAATCAGCACCCAGTCGCCAGCTTCCAGGCCTTCGACGCGAGGTGCACCCAGGCCCTCGTCCTTAAGGTCGGAAATCAGGTGATCGCAGATGGCCATGACATGCCGGCTCGATCGTCCGGAGACAACGACCATATAGTCTCCGAGCGCTGATTTTCCGGCGATGTTGATGGTGACAATATCTTCTGCTTTGGAGTCCTCGAGACTTGCGAGGACCAGTTCGAGAGCGCGGGCGGCGGCATCGGCGCCACGTTCCAGGCTCTGCGGGAGGACGGGAGCCGTCTTTCCCTTGGCGTGTACTGTTGTCAGGGTCTGTCCTTTCTTCCGGTAACAGCAACATGCACTTTCCGCGAATCCGATTTAAGACTCGGTCGCTTTGAGAAAGGTGGCATCGAATGATTAATCTTTCAAGAGAGAGGCCGAAAAGGTGATCGCGTCGGGTAAAATCTTCATGATTGCGTCATTCGAAGGCTGGCTGGCCTGTCCCTAGCCGGATTTCTGTCCGTCGACAGCGCGGATTGCAGTGGAGCTCAATGCCGAGCGAGGTCCGTGGATGAAAGTCCAGGCAGGGGCTTTGCGCTTCCACAGCGTACCGGCATCATCCTCATCGACGCGGGCATAGTCGAAGGTACGGGCCATTTTCGACGACAGGAAGGAAAGCGTCGAACCGGGGCGATCGATGACGGCGATCGGGAAGGTGAAAGCGATCTCCTGCCATTTCTGCCAGAGATGGAAGGTCTTCAGGCTATCGGCGCCCATGACCCAGACGAAATGCACATGAGGCTTCCTGGCTTTTACGGAGGCCAGCGTGTCGGCCGTATATGAACCGCCGAGCGTCTTTTCGAAAGCAGTGATCTTGATGCGCGGATCATGGATCAGCTTCTCGCTCATGGCGAGGCGGTCCGTCAGCGATGCAAGTTCGGAACGGCTCTTCAGCGGATTGCCGGGCGTAACCATCCACCACAGCTGATCGAGCCCGAGACGGCGGAGCGCGATCTCGGCGACCAGCAGATGTCCCTCATGCGGCGGGTTGAAGGAACCACCGAACAGACCGACGGACATGCCGCGCTCCACATGCGGCATGTCGAGATAGCGTGGATCGATCGTTTCCTGCCTCACGTGGAATCAGGGCCGGATCTGGCCGGTGCCGCGCACCAGATATTTGAAGGACGTCAGCTGCTCCACGCCGACCGGTCCACGGGCATGCATCTTGCCGGTCGAGATGCCGATCTCGCCGCCCATGCCGAACTCGCCGCCATCTGCGAACTGGGTCGAGGCATTGTGCAGCAGGATCGCGGAATCGATTTCGTTGAAGAAGCGGGCCACGACTTCCAGATCTTCGGCGATCACCGCCTCTGTATGGTTGGAGGAATAGGTGTTGATGTGGCGGATCGCCCCGGAAATGCCGTCGACGATTGCGACCGAGATCACCGCGTCGAGATATTCGGTGCGCCAGTCTTCCTCGGTCGCCGGCTTGAAACCGGGAAAGACCTTCAGCACCGCGGCAGAGGCGTGGATTTCGCAGCCGGCTTCCGTCAGCGCTTCGAGTATCGGCATCAGGTGCGTGCCGATCGCGGCGCTGTCGATGAGCAGCGTTTCGGCCGCGCCGCAGACGCCGGTACGGCGCATCTTGGCGTTGACGACGATCTTCTTCGCCATTTCGAGATCGGCGGAAGCATCGACATAGATATGGCAGAGGCCTTCGAGATGGGCAAAGACCGGTACACGTGCTTCGTTCTGTACGCGGGCGACGAGGCTTTTGCCGCCGCGCGGGACGATGACGTCGATGGCACCGTTGAGGCCCGACAGCATGGCACCAACCGCCGCGCGATCGGTCGTCGGGACGATCTGGATCGCGTGTTCGGGAAGTTCGGCAGCTTTGAGGCCGGCCACGAGGCAATCATGGATCGCCTTCGATGAATGGGCGGAATCGGAGCCGCCGCGCAGGATTACCGCATTGCCGGCCTTGAGGCAAAGCGCACCTGCATCGGCCGTGACGTTAGGGCGGCTCTCGTAGATCACGCCGATGACACCAAGTGGTGTGCGCACCCGCTCGATATGGAGACCGTTCGGCCGATCCCAGGCGGCGATCACTTCGCCGACCGGGTCCTTGAACTCGGCAATCTCTCGCAAGGCGCTGGCCATGCCAGCAATGCCTTTTTCAGTCAGCGTCAGCCGGTCGATGAAGGAAGGAAGCAATCCCTTGCCTTCGACTTGTCTCAGGTCGATGGCATTGGCGGCGAGGATTTTGTCCCTTGCGGCAAGGATGGCATCCGCCATGGTATTCAGCGCCTTGTTTTTGGCTTCGGTCGAGGCCGTGGCAAGCTCTCTGGCCGCCGCTTTGGCATTGCGGCCGATCTCGTCCATGATGGCGGCGACGTCGGCCGCGTTTGCAACTTTATCAAGCATGGGCGGTATCCTCCTTGCGATCCTCTTTCTTCGCCTTGCGCCGTATCGGTCCGGTCATCACCAGGTCGTCACGGTGAACCATGGCGGCACGGCCTGTATAACCGAGGATCGCCTCTATCTCGCCGGACTTGCGGCCGGTGATCTGGCGAGCCTCGTCGGCATCATAGCCTACCAGCCCACGGGCAATCTCGCGCCCGTCGACACCGATGATCGCAACCGTATCACCGCGATGGAAATGCCCGCCGATGCGGCGCACGCCTGCAGGCAGCAGGCTTTTTCCCCCGCTAAGCGCATTTTCCGCGCCTTCATCGATGAAAAGTTCGCCTGCCGGCTGAAGCTGGCCCGCGATCCAGGTCTTTCGTGCCGTCACGGGCGTGCCGGAAGGCGCGAACCAGGAGGAACGCGTGCCCTCTTCGATGGCGCGCAGTGGATGGTCGGCCTTGCCGGAGGCGATGATCATGGCGCAGCCTGCGCCGGTTGCGATCTTGCCCGCATCGATCTTGGTGCGCATGCCGCCACGCGAAAGCTCCGAAGCTGCGCCGCCGGCCATGGCCTCGATCTCCGGTGTGATTGCCGGGATGGCCTCCAGGAACTTTGCATCCGGATCGAGGTGCGGTGGAGCCGTATAAAGCCCATCGATATCGGACAACAGAACGAGGAGGTCCGCGCTGGTCATGGTCGCGACACGGGCGGCGAGCCGATCGTTGTCGCCATAACGGATCTCAGTCGTGGCGACCGTGTCGTTCTCGTTGATGATCGGCACGGCGCCGATCTTCAGCAGCTGGTTGATTGTCGCGCGGGCATTGAGATATCGGCGGCGCTCCTCAGTATCTCCGAGCGTCAGCAGGATTTGCCCAGCCACGATCCCGTCGCGGGACAAGCTCTCCGACCAGGCGCGTGCGAGCGCGATCTGGCCGACCGCTGCTGCTGCCTGGCTTTCCTCCAACTTCAAGGCACCGGAGGGTAGGTCGAGCACGGTGCGACCCAGGGCGATCGCACCGGAGGAGACCACCAAAACGTCAATGCCTTTCATCTTCAGCGCGGCTATGTCGGCGCAGATCGCATCGAGCCATTGCGACTTCAGGCCCGCCTTTCGGTCGACGAGCAGGGCAGAGCCGATCTTGATGACGATACGGCGGTGGCTGGCGAGCGGTTTTCGGGGGGTCATTCGTCGCTCCCCTCGCCGAAATCCTCGATCGGCAAAGAACGGTCGGGCAATGCCGTCTCTTCGCCCTCGCTCGCTTCGATGATGACGTCACGAAGGGCACGCAGGACCTCGGTCATGCCCCTGCCGGTAACAGCCGAGATTAGAAACGGCGCTTGGCCGCACGCCTTCTCCAGTTCCTTCGCCTTTTTCTTGAGTTCCTTCTCGTCGAGCACGTCGATCTGCGATAGCGCGACGATTTCCCTTTTGTCGGTCAGTCCTCCGCCATAGGCCTCGAGTTCCGTTTTTACGGTCTTGTAAGACTTGCCGACCTTTTCCTCGACTGCCGAGACGAGGTGCAGCAGCACGCGGGTGCGTTCCACATGGCCAAGGAACCGGTCGCCGATACCCACGCCTTCGTGGGCTCCCTCGATCAATCCGGGGATGTCAGCCAGCACGAATTCACGTCCGTCGATCGAGGCGACGCCGAGGTTCGGATGCAGCGTGGTGAAGGGATAGTTGGCGATCTTCGGCCGTGCCCGCGTCACGGCTGCCAGGAACGTGGACTTGCCCGCATTCGGCAGACCCACGAGGCCGGCATCGGCAATCAGCTTCAGCCGCAGCCAGATGGTTTTTTCCTCACCTTCAAGGCCGGGATTGGCCCAGTTCGGCGCCTGATTTGTCGAGGTTTTGAAATGGGCGTTTCCAAAGCCGCCATTGCCGCCCTTGGCGAGCCGAAACTTCTGGCCTTCCTTCGTGAGATCGACGATCAGCGTCTCGTTGTCCTCCTCGAAGATCTGTGTGCCAACCGGTACTTTCAGTGTCACGTCGCTGCCATTAGCACCGGTGCGGTTCTTGCCCATGCCGTGCGTGCCGATCTTGGCCTTGAAGTGCTGCTGGAACCGGAAGTCGATCAGCGTGTTGAGACCGTTGACCGCTTCCACCCAGACATCGCCGCCACGCCCGCCGTCACCGCCATCCGGTCCGCCGAACTCGATGTATTTTTCTCGACGGAACGAGACCGCGCCCGCGCCGCCGTCACCGGAGCGTATGTAGACTTTTGCCTCGTCGAGAAATTTCATGTTTTCGCCGTCAGTTTTGCGTTGATCGGGGGCCTCATCTGACAAGGCATCCGGTGGGTTTCGATATCGCCGGTTGGAACAGAGGTCAAAGATTATCATGAATCCCCCGGCAACCAGCCCGGGGGAATCTCTCCCGCCGGACCTATCATCATATAGGTTACGGCCGCCGAAGCCGCCGGAAGTCCTCAGGCAGCATCGCGGTTTCGATATGCGGCACCATGCGGTTGCGCGACATGCTGAAGATCTGGTCCGCGTCGGTAATGCGGAAACCGAGCTTCCGCTGAACATTCAGCGACGCGAGATTGTCCGCAAAGGCCCCGGAGCGGATCGCCGTATTGGGCATCCGTCGGAAAAAACGCTCCAAGGCTGCGCCGGCCGCCTCCGTCACGTAACCGCGATCCCAGTAGAAGCGGTTGAGCCAGTAGCCGAGATGCCACTCACCACGACGGAGTTCGATCGCGACGACGCCGATATGAGTATCGTCGCCGGTCGTGATCGCCAGCGCCCAGTCCGGCAGTATGCCGGAGGTCTGCGGGGCGATCCAGTCCAGCGCATCCTGCCGATCATAGGGTTGCGGCACTTTCGACAACATGCGGCTCACCTTGAAATCGCCGAGCGATTCGGCGATCGCCGGCGCATCGGAGAGTTTGTGAGGCCTGAGGACCAGTCGTTCGGTGATGATGACGGGGCAGGGGCCTGGCATCGTGACGACAGAATCGCTCTTCTGGAGAACGGCAGCGTTCATCTCAGTTCTCCCCAGCTTCTCAAGGACATCCAGGTCTTGCGGTCGAGCCGGAACCATTCGACTGCGACCATGCCGCCGAGCGCCATGCAATCGATCATGCCGGTGCCCTGGAACTGGAAGCCGCATTTCTGGATCACCCGCTTCGACGGGATGTTGGTCACCCGGCAACGCGCATCAATGTAATCGATGTGGTTGCGCGTGCGGAAGGCCATGTCGATCAGCACATGCGCGGCTTCGGTGGCGTAACCCCTGTTCCAATGGGGTTCGCCCAGCCAGTAGCCGATCTCCAACGTTCGCTCGTCCTGGTGGGGCTCCAGCGCGCAACAACCGAGGAAGGCGCCGTTGTCGCCTCGCGTGATGGCGTAGACGCACTTGCCAATCTCGCCGGCTTTCGCACGTCGTACGAAATCGGCTGCGTCTTTTGCCGTGTAGGGATGCGGCATACGCGACACCATGGTCGCGATATTCGCATTGTTGGCGAGATGGGCAAGGGCGTCGATGTCTTCTTCATGGGGCGCGCGGAGAACCAGTCTCTGCGACAGTAAGACGGGGCAATCGCTCCTCGACCGTTCGGGTCTTAGCGGTTCCTTGGGCCGTTCCTCTGGCGGCCGGGATTGGCGCGCCCTCAGTAATTCGCCTTGCATGGTTCAGTCTCCTCTCTGAGGTTAAAGAAAAAGGGAAGGTGGGTGGCGCCCCATCTTCCCTTTTCTTCTGACTGAACTTTGCGCTTCAGCCGGGTCGATGAGACGCCGGCTGTTTTAGAGCGCTACCGGCTTATTCCGCTGCTTCCGCTTTCGGCATGACGGACACGTATACTCGGCCGTTCGCCTTCGTGCGGAAGGACACGTTACCGGCGGCGAGTGCGAAGATCGTGTGGTCCTTGCCGAGGCCAACGTTCTGGCCCGGATGCCACTGCGTGCCGCGCTGACGCACGATAATGTTGCCCGGAATGACGGCTTCGCCGCCGAACTTCTTCACGCCAAGGCGCTTGGACTCGGAATCGCGACCGTTACGCGACGAACCGCCAGCTTTCTTATGTGCCATTGGTGTTCTCCTTTACCTTCGAAACCCTGATTAGCCGAGAATGTCCGTGATGCGGACAACCGTGTGATGCTGGCGATGGCCGCGAATCCGCTTGGAATTCTGCCTGCGGCGCTTCTTGAAGGAAAGAACCTTCTTGCCACGGTTATGCTCAACCACTTCTGCCTTGACCGTCGCACCCTTGACGAATGGGGCGCCGATCTTGGCATCGGCGCCTTCGCCGACGACCAGGACTTCGTTGAACTCGATTACTGCACCAGCTTCGGCTTCCAGCTTTTCGATGGTCAGCATGTCGTTGGCTGCCACGCGATACTGCTTACCGCCGGTCTTGATGACTGCGAACATTTTTTATCCTTTCATGTTCGGTCCGGCTCTGTCCGAAGGGACGGCCGTCTTTTTGTCAGTCGGTCTATGGCAGGGTTTCGAAAGAGAAAATCTTTTGAACTTGCCTGCCGGTGAAATCCGCATGGCAGCAACAAAGCGTCATGCAAACAAAGAGGCATGGAATCTTTTCCACGCCTGATCGCGTGCGGGGATACGCGACAGACAAAAAACTGTCAAGGTAAAAGCTTAGCTTGTCTCGATATTCGCCCCTTGCCAGCTCCATCTTTCATCGCTATGAGAACGCCGCGCTGACCAACGCGTCACATCTTTAAGCGGAGAGGTGGCTGAGTGGTCGAAAGCACCGCACTCGAAATGCGGCATACGGGCAACCGTATCGTGGGTTCGAATCCCACCCTCTCCGCCATCAGCATTCCTTTCATCTCCAGAAGCCGTAAGTCCAATTCGGGCGCCAGCGGATGTTATAGTCGGCGTTGCCGCTGCCGATATTCGCAAGGCATTTGCAATGGTGGCCGCATTAACGGAGTGTTGATCTGGTGAAATCTGCGCGCGTATTACAATGACATCTCCCTTCGGAGAGGAACCTTTTACGGGTGCCCGCATTTCCATTTTCCGGCGGGACAGCGAGGTGGGATATGCAACCAGTCAGAATGACGGACGAGTTGTGGCAGCATCTGCTTTCGCTTCGCGAAAACTGGTCTCGGCCGGTCGGATCTTCCGCGGATGTCGATATCTCCTGTCTGACGCTTTACAAGCCGATCGCGCTACGTGATGGACCGTTTGTGCTGGCTCAGGTTGGTCAGTCGCTGGACGGGCGCATCGCAACCCCGGCGGGTGACGCCCAGAATGTTTCGGGATCCGACGGGATCGCTCATCTTCACCGCTGCCGTGCGCTGGTGGATGCGGTTATCGTCGGTGTGGGGACGGTTGTCGCCGACAATCCGAGCCTTTCCGTCCGCGCAGTCCGCGGCAGAAGCCCGGTTCGGGTCGTGGTGGATTGCAACGGCCGCATGCCCGAACGCGCTAAAATGCTGCATGACGGCGGCATGCCCGCTCTCGTCGTGCAGGCGGACGACGTGCCGCTCCGCAACGGCAAGCACGAAATCATCCGGCTGCCACGCCGCGCCGATGGCGGGCTTTCGCCGCGCGATATCCTGGCCGTGCTCACCGAGCGCTCTCTGACCACAGTGCTCGTGGAAGGCGGCGCCAGGACGATTTCCCGTTTCATCGACGCGGAACTGGTTGACAGGCTGCATGTGTCGGTTTCACCGATCATCATCGGTTCGGGGCCTACCGGAATCCGGCTTCCGCCGATCGACCGGCTTTCAGAGGCGCGTCGTCCGAAGATCCAAGTCTACAATATCGGCACAGATATCCTCTTCGACTGCAATCTGCGGATCGAAGTCCGGCAGCAGAGCGGCTCACCGGGATGCGAGAATATCCTGGTGACCGACACGGCATAAGCTGTCTGGCTGGTCAATCATCCGATACCGAAATTTGATCCAATCCCGGATTTCAGCCTCGTCAAGTTGGCCGTACTCATAGATCGCGCGGATAACGCCATCGATAAATAACCGCTGCAGACCGGCATCGGCTGCCGTCATGATCCATGGAGACGAGGCAACCTGCAGCGTATAGCCCCTCTCCTTCAGGCATTCGACCAGCGTCTTCCAAGCGGCCGGCCCAAGCGAAACGCCGAAACCCTTGTCACTCAGTTGATGCGCGTTGAAACTTCCTGCGATCGCCTGGTCCAGCGGATGCGGCTGCGACCAAGTCATTTCCCCGTCGTAGTTCAGTGCGGCGTAAAGGCCGATACCGGTCCTGGAAATCCGTTCGGCGAACCGGCGGATGAATTGCTCGGAACAGAGGTCGAACAATGCCGATGCCGTTACCAGTCTCGCATCCGTCAACGGCAGTGCTTCGATATTGTTGAGATCGCAGCGGATGAGCTCGACCGCGTTACCATGAAGCCGGCGGGCTTCATCCAACAGCCGCTTGTCGTTATCGAACAGCCGCCAGTGGACTTTCCTCTCAACTTTCGGCGCAAGTGCACGGAAGGTCGCGCCCGTCCCGCAGCCGACGTCAAGGATGGTGCTGCCAGGAGCGCTCTCGATGGTTTCGGCTGCGGCGGCCAGCAAAGCCTTGTCACGCGAACGGGCATCTACCGGTTCCCGAAGTGCCAGCCAATTTTTGTCGAAGCCACTCACGATGCGGCCTCCAGGACGTCGGAGATGATAGCGGCCGTATCCCTCCAGGAGGGCAATTTGGCGCCGGCAGTCGCCGCAGCGTCCGCCATAGCGATTCGGGTTTCCGGTTCGTCCAGCAGCCGGCGCAGAGCCGCAGCAAATGCTTTGGGATCATCCGGAGGAACAAGGAAGCCTGCGCTTCTCGGCACGACGTCGGGTACGGCACCCGCTGCGCAGCCGACGATCGGCAGGCCTTGGGCAAGCGCTTCGGCAAAAACCATGCCGTAGCCCTCGTAGCGGCTGGCCAGCGCGAAAATATCGGCCCTGGAAAACTCGTTGCGTGGATCGTCGATCTGACCAGCGAACTCAATCCGATCACCAAGCCCCGATTGGATGATCTGCCTTTCCAGCGCAGCCGAGGTGTCGGGATCAAGCGTCCTGCTGCCGACAATGCGACAGTTCCAGGAAAGATCGGACAGCTTTTCCAGCGCTGCAATCAGCACGTCGTGGCCCTTCCGGGGGGTCAGCGTGCCGATACTGAGGATCAGGGGCGGCTCGCCACGAGCCTTTGAAAGAGGCGCGGGATCCATGCCGGGAATGGCGACCGTGATTTTCTCCGCCGGCACCGCATAATTGGCAGAAAGTTCGGCCGCGGTGGTATGCGACGTGACGATTATCCCGCGGGTCTGGGCCAGCGCGGTTTTTTCGCACGAGGCAAGGGTCGTTTGCTGCCTATGTTCGAGCCCAGTTTCCAGAGCCAGTGGATGATGCACCAGCGCCATGATTTTGAGCCGCTTTGCCTGGCGGATGGCACATTCGTCCATGACGCCGAAAGCCAAACCATCGATCAGCACAAGGCTGTTCTCAGGAAGCTCGCAAAGCATCCGATCGGCTGCTTCAAGCTGGGTTGCGCTCGGGTTCGGAAACCCCTCGCCAAGAGAAAGCGGCTCGACATTCCAGCCGATATCGCGAAGGGCGGCGATCACGCGCCGATCATATCCATAACCACCGGTGCGTGTTTCGATGTCGCCCGGGTAGGCGAAGATGAGATCACGGCTCACAACTCAGCCTCGTACCAGCCGCGTGCGGTGTGGGATTCATTCAGTATAATCCTAAGCTTGCGGACGCGCTGACCGCCCCCGCCAAGCCGGCCGTTGTCAATCGCCTCGGCGATGCGATCGAAGATGTGCTTCGCCAGGAATTCCGTCGTGGTCACCTTTCCAGCGAAAATATCCAGTGTATCAAGGTTCTGGTAGTTCAACGGCGCCAGCACCTCCTTAAGCACATCGGTGGCAAGCCCGATATCGACCGCAAGGCCGTTCTCGTCGAGATTGTCGGTAAAGAAAGCTGCATCCACAGTGAATGTCGCGCCATGCAGACCCTGGGCGGGACCGAAGACCGGTCGGGGGAGGCTATGCGCAACCATGATGTGATCGCGGACTTCGATGGCGAACATGCAAATTTCCCTCAGTAGCGGATGCGGTGGCAGAGCGTGGCAGACGAGCCAATAATGCCGGGATAATCATGGTCCATCGTTTCGAACGAGGTCTCGCCTGAAATCAAGTGGTCGAGCCGGTCTTCATCCAGAAGCTCAAGTGCTTTTGTCATGCGGCGGTGCGTATCCCAGCGAGCCCGTCGTCCGGGCGGCAATGCGCCAACCTGGGAACTGACGATGGAGAGCCGTTTGGCATGGAAGGCGTTGCCGAGAGGAAGCTCGACGTGTCTTTCACCGTACCAGCTTGCTTCGACTATACGGGCTTCGAAGCCGGCATGGCTCAGCGCTTTTGCCAGGGCCGCGGAAGACGCGGAGGCGTTGATCAGGACATCGCAATCATCCTGCATTGCCTCAGGCAGCACGAAATGAAGGCCGAGAGCCCGGGCAATCTCGGCGCGTTCCGGCTCGATGTCGGAAATCATGACTTCCGTGCCGGCGATCCGCGAGGCGATCCAGGCGACCAGAAGTCCGACCACGCCAGCGCCAAAGACCGCCACCCGATCACCTGGCTGAATGCCACCATCCCAGATGATGTTGAGTGCTGTTTCCATGTTTGCAGCCAATACCGCTCGCTGCGGTGGAAGGTTTTGCGGCAATGTATGCACCGCTGAGGCTGGCACGCGAAAACGGTCCTGATGCGGGTGCAAGCAGAAGACCAGCCTGCCTATGGCCGCCTCCGGTCCTTCCTCGATGACGCCGACGGCGGCATAACCGTATTTCACGGGAAAGGGGAACTGCCCAGCCTGGTGCGGAGCGCGCATGCGCTGATATTCGCTTTCCGGCACCTGTCCGCGGAAGATAAGCAACTCAGTGCCGCGGCTGATGCCGCTATAAAGCGTGCGAATCAGGACATCGTCTTCGCGTTTCGGCGGAAGCGGTTCCTTGCGATGTACGCAGCGACCCGGCTCCTCGAACCACAGCGCACGGCTGCTCTCCTCTCCCACCGGTTGCTGAACTGTCTCGCGCCTTGTCACATATTAGGCCTTTCAAATTAACTCCGATCACACCTAGAGGCTTGAACGGCGATAGCAAGGGGGGCAGAAGGTCGAAGCTGTGGGTATAGCGTATCACGTTTATTTGACGTTGTTTTTCCGATCCGGCATTGGCGATTCTGCGTACTCTCGTCCATCTATTGTGCGGGAGGAGATTGTCATGAATGTGCCATATCAGCTTTGGAACGGACATAGAGGCCGCGTCAGAGCTGGATGCTGGACAGCCGATCCCCATGCCGGCGAAAGGCGGGTCCGATGGTCGAATGGATGAATCCCGGCCATCCGGACGAAATGGCGGCCCGCAGGGCTTTCCGCATGCTCTCGCTCGACGCCTTTGCCGTGATGGTGTCGGTTGCCGCAGTGCTCGTCGTCGCCATGGATCGTTTCGGAGATCGTCTCGGCATGGACACGATTGCCATCGGCACAGCCTTCGTCATCTATGCCGCGATCTGCGCAATCGCGCTCGGCAATCTTCACGCGCACAGGCATGGCCGTTTCGGCGCGGCGAATATGACGACGACGGTGCGGGCGGCAATTACTGCCGTCGTAGGCGGAGTGGTGCTTGTGTCCGATCAGTTCGGCGAAGCCTCCCGCGCCGAAGCTTTGTGGCTCATTGGCTCGATCGTTGCGTTCGCGCTCGCCCTGGATGGTGTCGACGGCCATCTTGCCCGCCGAACCCGTACCGCTTCGCGTTTCGGCGCTCGGTTTGACATGGAAGTCGATGCTTTGCTGATACTCTTCCTGTCGATTGCCGCTTTTCTACTCGGCAAGGCGGGCATCTGGGTCCTGCTGATCGGCCTGATGCGCTATGCTTATGGCGCGGCACAAAGCATCATCCCCAGGCTGCAGGGCGAACTGCCGCCTTCCGTGCGCCGCAAGCTGATCTGCGTCGTGCAGGGGGCGGCACTGTGTCTGATGCTGTTCCCGTTCGTTATGCCGCCCGTTTCGACCATGCTTGCGGCGGGGGCGCTGGCCACGCTTGCCTATTCCTTCGCGTGGGATGTGATTTTCCTTCTGCGCGCAAGTCGAGGCGAACATGCGTCATGACTTATCGGCTTCGCTTGGGCTTGCGCGCTCACTGCTCATTTATTATGGCCAGCCCTGGCGACGGTCTTCACTGAAACGATTCTATGCCGAGTTCATCAGGCCCAGCGATCTTATCTTCGATATCGGCGCACATGCGGGCAATCGCAGTCGGACGCTTCTTTCCCTCGGTGCCAAGGTCATCGCACTGGAACCGCAGCCGCTATTTGCCGATTTTATCGCGCGGTCTTTTGCCGGCGAAGAACTGGTTCTGGTGCGTAAGGCGGTAGGCAAGCAACCGGGCACAGTTGATCTTCATATTTCCGACCGGCATCCAACGGTGACGAGTATCTCACCGTCCTGGATTTCAAAGGTGGAGAAGACCATCGGATTCCGCAACGTCACCTGGAACCGCGTCGAACGCGTCGAAATGACGACGCTCGACGCGTTGATCGATGAATATGGTCTGCCGGCCTTCTGCAAGATTGATGTGGAAGGTGCGGAAGCGGATATTCTTGCCAACTTGCATCATCCGATCCCGCTGCTCGCTTTCGAATATATTCCGGCGGCGATGGAAATTGCCGAGGAGGCGATTGGCCATATGCGGAAACTTGGCCCCTACCGTTTCAATCGGGTGGAAGGCGAAAGGCACCGCTTCGCGCATGGTGAATGGGTCTCGGCCGAAACCATATTGGCTGAGCTCCCGGGATTGGCGGGGCGGCAGTTATCCGGCGATATTTATGCTCGGCGTGATGCATGACGGATCAGCGACGCCCCAGTCCGGAAAGCCATGGCCGGTGGAGTCGAAGCATTGACGGAAAGAGTGGCAATGAATGAGTACCGGTCTTTTCGTAAGGAGGACAATGCAAGCAAAGGGGACGCCCGGCGCGGCAAGCCAAATCAGCGGTCCTTACCGCGGATCGCAATTGCGTTGGTGATCGTTGCGGTGATCCTCGTGCTGCCCTCCAGTCCGGAGGCACTCACCAATGTCTCGGAGATCCGGTTTCCGCTGGAGGTGATCGGCATCGTGCTGTTCGCATTGGTGCTCGACGGCACCGGCTTTGCTATCCTGAAGTGGGGCGTTACCCTGTCTCTTGCCGCGATGCTGTTCCTGAAGCTTGCGGATATCGGCACTGGCATGGTCTTCCAGCGTCCGTTCAATCCCTATCTCGATCTCAAAATCCTGACGGACGGATGGAATCTCCTGAGCGGTACGGTGGGAGTGGCGGTGGCGGTCGGCATCATCTGCACCGGCCTCGTCGCATGGCTTCTGGTGATGGTCGTGCTTTACTGGTCGTTCGACGGCTTTCGGCATTCAGCCGTTGAGGCTCGACGAAAATCCGTCCTTGCAAGTGGCATCCTTTTCCTTGTCGGGTTGGCGGCCTTCATCGTCCAGGATCATGATCGTCGCAATCTCGGCGTAGAGGCACGGGGCGTTCCCTACTTTGTCAATCGCGTCGCGATGGTGAGAGATTCAGTTGCCGATCTTGCCCGGTTCGAGGATGAGGTGAAGCAGGATCCGGTTTCCGCCGGGCGGCATTTCTCGGCGCTCGCCGGCACGGACGTGGTGCTGATCTTCATCGAGTCCTATGGCCGCAGCGCGATCGAGGATCCGCGTTATGCCACCCGTATCGACGATCGTCTCGGCTTGATGGAGCGGGAAATCGAGGCGGCGGGATTGCAGGCGCGCAGCGGCTGGCTCACCTCGCCGACGGTCGGCGGCGTAAGCTGGCTGGCCCACGGCACGCTGCTTTCCGGCCTCTGGATCGACAACCAGGCGCGTTACGACCGGATGATCACCAGCGAGCGGCGAAGTCTCAACAGCCTGTTCCGTTCGGCCGGCTGGCGGACCACGGCGGTGATGCCGGCAATCACCATGGACTGGCCGGAAGCCGGTTATTTCAGTTATGACAGCGTGCACGACGCCCATGGCCTTGGTTACAAGGGCAAGCCGTTCAATTGGGTGACGATGCCGGACCAGTACACACTTGCAGCCTTCGAGCGGCTGGCGCGCCGGGGGCGTAACGATGCCGGCGACAGACCGGTCATGGCGGAAATGGCACTGATCTCCAGCCATGCGCCCTGGACGCCGATCCCGACGCTGATCGACTGGGATCAGGTCGGTGACGGCACCGTGTTCAATGTCCAGGCAGAAAGCGGCGATCCGCCTTCCGTCGTCTGGGCAGATCCGGAACGCGTCCGCAAGCAATATGTTGCCTCGATCGACTACACGCTCGAAGTCCTGAGTTCCTATATGGCGCGTTATGGCAGGAATACGCTGTTCATCCTGCTCGGCGATCATCAGCCGGCCTCGATCGTTACCGGCGACGGGGCTTCCCGCGATGTGCCGATGCATGTCGTTACGGGAAATCCAGAGCTCTTGAAACGCATCGACGGCTGGAACTGGCAAGCCGGGATGATCCCTCTGAAAAGCACGCCGGTCTACCGCATGGACGAATTCCGCCGGAAACTGGTCGAGAGCTTTGACTAGCGGTCTCTAGGCAGGGCTACCGAGATAGCTTTCCATCAGGGCCGGATCGACTGCCAGTTCGCCGGCCGGACCGGAGCGTTTCACTTCGCCAAGCTCGACAAGATAGCCTTCGTCTGCGATCTCCAGGGCAGCGCGGGCATTCTGCTCGACAAGCAGGATCGAGACGCCGGTCGTCCGAAGCTCGGAGACGATGTTGAGAATATCAGCGACGATCTTCGGCGCCAGCCCCAGGCTCGGTTCGTCGAGCAGCAGGAGGCGTGGCCGGCTCATCAATGCGCGGGCGAGCGCCAGCATCTGCCGCTCGCCGCCGGAAAGGGTCCCGGCCAGTTGCTTCCGCCGTTCAGCGAGTCGCGGAAAGCGCGTGTAAAGTTCCTCGCGCGTTTGCGCGCGTTCCGAAGCGTTGCGCAGGAAGCCGCCAAGCTCGACATTGTCCTCCACCGACATGGTCGAGAAAAGTTCACGCTTTTCCGGCACGAGGCAGAGGCCGGCGGCGACGCGTGCTTCCACCGAGTGCGGAACGGATGCGCCGTCGTAGAGGATCGTGCCTTTCGCAGGCACGATGCCCATCACCGCATTGAGCAGCGTCGTCTTGCCGGCGCCGTTGGCACCGATCACGGTCACGATGCTGCCGGGCTTTATGGCAAGTGAAACGCCATGCAGCACCTCGGCATGGCCGTAGGAAACTCGGATATTGGAAAGTTCGAGGAGGTTCCCGTTCATGCCACGCCTCCGAGATAGGCGGCGATCACGGACGGATGCCGGCGGACGTCGGCGGGCTGGCCATCGGCGATCAGCGTGCCGAAATCCAGCACGACGAGATGATCGACCAGACCCATGACGAATCCCATGTCATGCTCGACCAACAGCACGCTGACACCCTCTTCGCGGAGTTTGCGGAGCAGGCTGGCCAGTTCCTGCTTTTCGCCATGGCGCAGGCCGGCGGCCGGTTCGTCGAGCAATAGAACGGCCGGATCGGCCGCGAGTGCGCGTGCGATTTCGAGAATGCGGATCTGGCCGAGCGCGAGATCGCCCGCCGGCCGGTCACGATATTGACCAAGACCGACACGTTCGAGCTGGGTTGCGGCCTCGGCCAGCAAAGTTGCCTCCTCTTCCCGCTCCAGGCGGAAGAAACTGCGGAAAACGCCGGCAGAGCCGCGCAGATGCGCGCCGAGTGCGACATTTTCGAGCACCGACATGTCCGGCAGGATTTTGGCGTGCTGGAAAGTGCGGGCGATACCGTGTCTGGCAATCTGCCGCGGGCTGTCTCCCCTCAACGGCTGGCCTTCGTAGAAGACGGAGCCGCTGGTGAGAGAGGCAATACCGGTGATAAGGTTAAAGGTCGTACTCTTGCCTGCGCCATTGGGGCCGATCAGCCCGACGATCTGGCCGGCCTTCACCTCGAAGCTGACGTCATTGACTGCGACGAGGCCGCCGAAGGCCTTGCGCGCTTTTTCCACCTTGAGAAGCGGCGAGCCGGCGGGTGCCAGTGTGCGCTTCGCAAGCTTGCGGCTGGAGGCAGGGACTGGACGCGGCGGGCGTTTCGGCAGGAGTTTCAACGCGAGAGGCCAGAGCCCGTCGCGGGAAAGCTGCAGGATCAGCACAAGCAGGATGCCGAAGACGATCATCTCGAAATTGGCGGTCGTGCCGATGATGTCCGGCAGGAAACGCTGCAGGATGTCCTTGAGGACCAGCACGATGCTGGCGCCGAAGATCGCGCCCCAGACATGGCCGGCGCCACCGACCACCGCCATCAGAAGGTATTCGATGCCCATGGAAAGGCCGAAGGGGGTCGGATTCACCGAGCGCTGCATATGAGCATAAAGCCAGCCGGACAGCGCCGCGACGACACCGGCAAAGATGAAGACGGTGAGCTTGGCGCGAACGATGTTGACGCCGAAGGCTTCGGCCGCCTGACCGCCGCCACGCAGCGCACGGATGGCGCGGCCGATGCGGGAATCGAGCAGGTTCCCGGCGCCGATCGCGACCACGATCACGAAAAACCAGATGAGATAATAGATGGAGCCGTCGCTCAGGAAACGGTAGCCGGCGAATTTAATCGGCGGGATGCCGGAAATGCCGTCATAGCGGCCGAGCAGATCGATCTTCCCGAAGAGGTAATAGAGCGCCAATCCCCAGGCGATCGTGCCGAGGGGAAGGAAATGGCCGGAAAGGCGCACGGTGATCAGGCCGAGCGGCAACGCAATCACCGCGCCAACGATCAGAGACAGCGGCAAGGTAAGCCATGGGGAGACGCCGTAATTGGTACTGAGCACAGCGGTCGTGTAGGCGCCGAAACCACAGAAGGCAGCCTGGCCGAAGGAGGTCAATCCACCGACGCCGGTCAGCAGAACCAGGCCGATCGTCACCAGTGAGGCGAGGCCGATATTGTTGAGGAGCGTGATCCAGAAGGGAGGAACCGGCAGGACCGGTACAATCGCCAGGAAAAGGATGCCGACAAATCCGGGCAGTATGCGCCGAATGTTCATCGCTCACTCCTCCTCATGGAATGCGTGGCTGAGCGACAGCCAGACGAGAACCGGAATGATCAGGCCGAAGACGATGACCTCCTTGTAGGAACTGGCGAAGAAGGAGGCGAAGGATTCGATCAATCCGACACCGATTGCGGCAACCGCCGTGATCGGGAAACTCGCAAGCCCGCCGATGATGGCCGCGACGAAACCCTTGAGGCCGATCAGGAAGCCGGTATCGTAATAGATCGTGGTAATCGGGCCGATCAGCACGCCCGAGATCGCGCCGATGGCGGCGGCCAGCGTGAATGCGGTGACGCCTGTCAACTGGGTGCGCACACCGACCAGCCGGGCACCGAGACGGTTGACTGCCGTGGCGCGCAGGGCCTTTCCGAGCAGCGTGCGCTCGAAGAACATATAGAGGGCAATGATGATCGCGATCGTCGAGCCATAGATCCAGAGGCTCTGCGCCGGTATCATCAGCGAGCCGATCGTGTAGTTTGCCTCCGCCAGCGGCCGGGCACGCAACCCTTCCGCACCGAAGAAGACGAGGCCAAGACCCATCATCGCCAGATGCACGCCGACTGAAGCGATGAGCAGCACCAGTACCGAGGCATCGGCGAGCGGCCGGTAGGCGATGCGATACACATAATATCCCATGGGCGCGATGATCAGGATCGTCAGCAGCGCCTTGGCGAAGGAAGGCAGCCCCAACGGTACGAGTACGGTCGTCAAGCCGTAGATGGCAGCCGGGAAGACAAGGTTGAGTGCTAGGCTGCGTGTGAACGCGCGAACATCGGCGCCGCGCCGCATGCTCCACAGATCAGCCAGGAAGGCGATCGCGCCGAAACAGAGGAGCAGCGACGTCGTGGCCGGAATGCGATCATTGTCCAGGAGCGCCAGCGTCAGCGCGCCATAGGCGACAAACTCGCCCTGGGGAATGAAGATCACCCGCGTGACCGAGAAGACGAGAACCAACGCCAGGCCGAGAAGCGCATAGATGGCGCCGTTGGTGACGCCGTCCTGGATCAGGAAGGTCGCAATCATCGCATCCAAGGAATTTCCCCCGATTGCCGAACCGACGCAGGCCCGGCTTTCGCGCCGGGCCTTGTTCGTCTGTTGATCACTTGACGAGTTCGAACTTGCCGTTCCTGGCTGTCAGCAGCACGACGGCACGGTCATCAAGGCCGAGATGGTCGTCCGCCTTGTATTCGAAGACGCCCTGGCTTGCGGGAAAAGGCCCCCCGGTCTCGATCGCATCACGCAGTGCTGCGCGGAATTCCGGCGTGCCGGGTTTGGCGTTTTTCAGGGCAATCGGGATTGCCCTCTTCAGGATCGCCATGGCGTCATGGATATGCGCGCCGAACTGGGTGCGCGTGCCGGCACCGAACTTCTTCTCGTAGGCCGTGACGTAGTCGAGGCCTTCCTGCTTCGTCTCTGACGAATCCGGTTGGAATTCCGGCACCATGACCGGGCCGGAGGCGAAGATCGTATTGTCGGCGGCCTTGCCGGCGATGCGCAGGAAGTCGAAGGTGACAGCGCCATGGGTCTGGTAGATCTTGCCGGTGAATCCGCGTTCGCGCAGACCGATCTGCGGCAGGGCGGCACCCGTGCCGGAAGCGCCGACGAACATTGCGTCGGGGCGAGCTGCCACAAGTTTCAGGACCTGGCCGGAAACCGAAGTGTCGGGGCGCGCATAGCGCTCTTCCGCCACCATCTTCAGGCCATATTGCTCGCCAAGCGCCTTGTACTGGTTGACCCAGAGGTCGCCATAGGAGTCGGAAAAGCCGATATAACCGAAGGTCTTGACGCCGTCGGCCTTCATTCTTGCGAACAGGGTCCGGGCGATCAGGCCGGCATCCTGCGGCAGGACGAAGGTCCACTTGCCCTTGGAAATGTTCGGCGGGACCGGCGAAGCCGAGAAATGCGGCGTGCTGGTTTCGGCGGCGACACCGGCTACGGCGATCGAAGCGGGGGTGAGCGCCGAACCGACAATCACATCCACCTTGTCGTCATTGACGAAACGGCGGGCATTGGTGGTGGCGACCGAAGGATCACCGGCATCGTCGAGAACGACGACCTTGAGCTTTTCGCCCCCCACGTCGGCCGGCCAGAGTTCGACGGAATTCTTGAGCGGAATGCCGAGCGCGGCCCCCGGCCCCGTCGACGAAACAGTAACGCCAATAGTCACATCGGCAAGCGCCGGGCTTGCCAATACAGGAAGGGACAGGGCGGCAATCGCCGCTATCCCAGCAAAAAACCGGTTCTTCATAGGATCCTCCCAGGACAAAAGCGGGCGATCTCCTCTCCGCCCGCTGTTTGTTTACATGGAGATTGTTTCTTTGTAAACAATCTAGCGGAAACGAGATCGGCACTTCATGATGTGAGCGCTCCCAGATGGTTCCAACTGAAACGAAGGTCAGGGTAGGTCAGATCCTAGCAGACGCGCAAAGCCCGTCTTCCTGTTCAGTTCTACCGTCTCACGCGCCCGCCTCACACGTCGTTCCACGACCCCTAACATATCCATGAATTCACTGATCTTTTCGGCTGGCAAATCACCGAAGAGATGTTTTTCGAGAGCATCTATCTCAGCTACCATACTGTTGTAGACGGCTGTCCCCGCAGGTGTAAATTCGATCTGGGCCCACCGTGCATCACGTTCATCTGAACGGCGGTCAATCAGACCACGATCGACGAGTTCCCGGATCGCGCGCGAGACCATGGCCTTGTCAATGGTCGTGTGACGGCCGATTTCCATCGGCGAGATCGGCTGATAGCTGCCGATCGCAGACATCACCCGCCAGATATTCAGTTTGAAGCCGCGGACTTCGCAAAGGAGGCTGAGCAGCTTCACCATTTCCGCGTTGCTGCGCGCAAGCCTGTAAGGCACGACCTTAGAGAGTTTTCTGGCCGAATCAGGCCGTTCGTCGGTCATATGTCAGGTCACCAGTGCCCGCTGCTTATATTCGGCGGCATCCCAGAGCCGGCTCGTCATGATGTCTTCGAGAATGCTGACCGCCTTCAACACGTCGCGTTCGCTGATATAAAGCGGCGTGAATCCAAAACGGATTGCATCCGGAGCGCGGAAATCGCCGATCACGCCGCGGGCAATCAGCGCCTGCATGATTGCATAACCTTCCCCGTGCAGGAATGAGATCTGGCTGCCACGCTTGTTACCATCGCGCGGCGAACCGAGGGTCAGCATGGGGCAACGCTTTTCCACTTCGGCCACGAAAAGATCACACAGTTTGATCGATTGCTGGCGCAGATCTGCCATGTCCACGCCTTCCCAGCTATCCAGCGCGGCATCGAGCGCGGCGAGTCCGAGGATTGGCGGCGTGCCCACCCGCATGCGGTCGATGCCGCCGCCTGGCCGGTAACCGAGGTCGAAGGCGAAAGGTGTCTCGTGTCCCAACCAGCCGGAAAGCGCCGGGCGTACATTGTCCGCAAGGCGCGGCGCAACATAGATGAAGGCCGGCGCGCCCGGACCGCCGTTGAGGTATTTGTAGGTACAGCCGACCGCAAAATCCGCATCCGCTCCCGTCAGGTCGACGGGCAGAGCGCCAGCCGAATGGGCGAGGTCCCAGATGGCGATGGCGCCTTTGTCATGTGCCTTTTTCGTCAACGACTTCATGTCATGCAGCCGGCCGGTGCGGTAATCCACCTCGGTCAGCATCAGCACGCCGACGGTTTCGTCGATCGCCGCTTCTATCTCCTCCGGCTCGACGATCTTCAGTTCATGGCTCCTGTCGAGCGAGCGGATCAGGCCATCAGCCATATAGAGGTCGGAGGGGAAGTTGCCGCTGTCGGAGAGAATGACCTTGCGCTCCGGCCTTAGCTCAAGTGCGGAGGCGAGCGCCTGATAGACCTTGATCGATAGCGTATCGCCCATGACGACCGTGCCTTCGGGTGCGCCGATCAGCCTGCCGACCCGGTCGCCGACTTTGCGCGGCATCATCATCCAGCCGGCCTTGTTCCAGCCCTTGATGAGGAGTTCCCCCCACTCGTCGGTCATCAGCCTGGCGACACGTTCCTCGGCGGCAAGCGGCAGAGGCCCCAGCGAGTTGCCGTCAAGATAAACGATGCCTTCTGGAAGATAGAAGAGCGAGCGGGTCTTTTCGAAATCCGTCACAGGTACACCTAATATTCGAGCCGATACAATTGCAGGCAGACTAGAAGCTGGAGCAGAGCACGCAAGATGGATTCGCATCCCGATCCGGCAAATTCGCTGCGTATTCTGAGCTTGTGGTCAGGCGGTTGCCGCCGTAACCTCACCGCATCCGGTTCCCAGACAAGGATCTGATGCCGATGGACAATCCCCTTTCCGAGACCGGGCCGTTTCCCGAAGAGCCGGGAATTCTGGAGTTCCTGAAGATCTGCGACAATTTCTATCCTCCCGATGCCGTCCATGCATCGATCGAGCAGCAGCGCACCTGGTACGACGCACTCTGCGCCCGTTTTGACCGGCCCCTGCCGGACGGACTTATCTTTAAGGACGAAATGCTGTTCGTGCCGGTTCGACACTACCGGCCGGCGGAGATCCGCACGAAGACGGTGCTGCTTTATCTGCATGGCGGCGGCTTTGTTGTCGGATCGCTCCAGAGCCATCACGCGATCTGCGCCGAGATTTCCGATTTCGCCGGGGCGGAACTCGTCTCGGTTGATTATCGCCTGGCGCCCGAGCATGTCTGGCCGGCCCAGACGGACGATTGTTTCGCGGTGCTGAAACAGCTTCTTGGTCAGGAAAGGAAGATCGTCGTGATCGGCGACAGCGCCGGCGGCAATCTTGCGGCGGGTCTGGCGCTGCGCGCCCGCGACGAGCGGTTTTCCGGCATTGTCGGGCAAGTGTTGATCTATCCGGCGCTCGGTGGCGATCTCGTCTCAGGCTCTTATCAAGAGATGGCCCACGCTCCCGGCCTGACGACGGAGGATGTCACCTACTATCGAGCGATCCTGAAAGCGCCGGCTGACGAACCCGTGGCGCATCCGCTGCTGGAGGCCGATTTCTCCGGCCTGCCACCCGCCTATATCACTGTCGCGCATTTCGATCCGCTGCGCGACGATGGACGTCAATATGCCGAGCGGCTGGCTGCGGCAGGCGTCACTGTCACCTTCCGGGAGGAGCCACAGATGGTGCATGCCTGGCTACGTGCCCGGTATATAAGCGGCGGTGCCGGGGACGGATTCCTGGCAGTTTGTGAGGCAGTCCGGCGACTTGCAGGGAGCGAGACATGAGCGGAGTCACCGATCTTTCCACGCTGCTCGCCAGTCTGGAACCGACGCTCCTGGATGGGGAATTCGTCTATACGACCGTGCCACACGAAAAACTGGATGATTACCTGCCGCTGAAGCCGATCGGAATGTTCTTTGAGGTGGAGGGGCTGACGCTGATCCTACCGAACGCGTCCGCCGTGCAGGCCGGTCTTGCGGTCAGCGTTCCACTCCGCTGCATCACCATGATGGTACATTCCTCACTGGACGCAGTCGGCATGACGGCGGCAATGGCATCGGCGCTCACCAAGGAAGGCATCAGCGCCAACGTTGTGGCAGCCTATTATCACGACCACATCTTCGTCCCTGCGGTAGATGCGGACCGAGCCGTGGCCGCACTCAAGGCTCTTTCGTCGCCCGCTACATGAGGTCGCGGGGGATTATCTTTTCAAACGTTTTCTCAAACACCTGTTTCTTGCCGTCATAAGCGACAACCGAAGCGCTGATCAGCCAGTCCTCCGCCGTGCAGGTAATCTTCGCAGTCGATATGGTTCGCACCGACCAGCCTGTCCGCTGTATGTCGCAGGTCCAGATGGCCGTGCCCCTCATCGAGAGCGGATCGTCCGGCGAGATCGACCAGACTTCCTCGCGAAGCTGGCGGGTCGAAAGGCCGGTTCCGGGATGTTCGGCAAGTCCGGTATCTTCGTGAATCAGGTAATCTGTACGGTTGGCGGAAAGATCGCGCGTGACGCTGCGCCGCGTCACGGGAGGCGTATGGGCGATATACTTCGGTAACGGATCGGGGTTGTCCGGCTCTCGCATCTCGAAGGCTTCGTGTGTGCCGAGCTTCGGCAGTGCCAGGCCCAGAGAAGCGATATCGATCGTCAAACCTGGATCAAGAGGTGGCGGCAGCACCGTCGGCCAATAGGCAGTCGAAAGCGACAGCCGGATACGATGACCCTTGCCGAAGCGATAGCCGCAGGCATCGAGGACCAGACGGATCGTGACCGGTTCGCCGGGTATCAACGGCTTAGGTTCGGCGTTGCCTTCGCGATGAGCGAGGTTGATGACTCCAAATGAAACCCGTGTTGCCGTGCCATCCGGATGCACGTCGACGATGCGGGCGCAGAGATTGGCGAGTTCGGCATCGCAGCTGAGCGTCAGCGTGAGGATCGGCCGGCCAAGATAGTCCTGCGGTTCGGCAAGCGGCGAGGTTTCAAATACGAGCGAACCGGCGTCGTCGATGCGCTGGTCGCCGGCAAGCTCGGCATCCGGTTTCAGCGTGAACCATTCGCCGGAGGCCGTGCCGATGTCGAGCGGTGATTTCAGATAGGCGTTATGCGGTGCCGCATGTGGGACCGGCATGCCTTCCAGAAGCGTACCGAACTGGTCGACATACAAGCACTGTGCCTCCGGTTCGGACCATTTCTGTTTGCAAATCCAGAAGCCGGGATCGATATCGCGGCGTGGCGCCGGTTTCGGGCCGTCGAGAATATAGGCACGCACCTGGGGCAGGGTTTCGACGCCATTTTCCTCGCCGCGCAGCCAGCGGTTCCAGAAGGTAATCGCTTCACCCAAAAAATCGGCACGCGGCTTCGGCCAGGCGAAATGCGGATATTTGTGGATCCACGGACCGATCAGTGCCTTGGATTTTTCGCCGAGCCCTTCAACAGCAAGCAGCGGCGTATTGCGGTAGCCATCGGCCCAGCCGGCAATCACCAGCGTCGGTATTTCGATAGCCGAGTAATCTTCCGAGATCGAGCCGTGCTGCCAGAAGGTGTCGCGCCGCTGATGCGACAGCCATTCCTCCATGAAGAAGGGCTCGTTATCCAGCCGCTCTATCCACATTTCCATCCAGTGATTGCCGACTAGCTCGGGATCCGGCGGGCGGGACTGATAAGCGAGCATGGTTGCCGCCCAGGAAAGCTGGGCGGAGAGATGGCACCCATTCTTGTAGTGGATATCGTCGTTGTAGCGGTCCGTCGTGGAGGCGATCGAAATCACCGCCTTCAGGGCCGGCGGGCGGAGGGCGGCGACCTGCAGGCTGTTGAAGCCCCCCCAGGAAATACCCATCATGCCGACATTGCCGTTCGACCACGGCTGTTCTGCGATCCAGGCGATCAGCTCACAGGCGTTCGAGAGTTCCGACCCCGTATATTCGCCGTCGATGACGCCACCGGATTCGCCTGAACCGCGGATATCGACTCGCACGCCGGCAATGCCCGCTGCCGCAAAAACGGGATAGGTCGACTCGTCGCGGGCGCTTGTTCCGTCGCGCTTGCGGTATGGCAGGAATTCGAAGACTGCGGGCACGGGATCGGCCTCGGCCCCATCCGGCATCCAGATACGGGCGGCAAGGCGCGTCCCATCCCTCAGCGTGATCCATTGGTTTTCGATGACGGAGAAGGAACGTTCAGTCATTTGGTGTGCACTTTCAAGAACAGCGGATTCAATTCCCGGCACTTTCCATGCGTCGCGTGTCAAGTACCCGTTCCAGCCAGCCTATCTCCATTTCCGGCACGGATTTCAGGAGCAGATCGGTATAATCGTCGAAGGGCGGCGAGAGCGCCTGGGATTTGGGTCCGAAACGCACCAACCGGCCACGATGCATGACCGCGACGGAATCGGCGATTGCCCGGACGATCGCGATGTCATGGGTGATGAAGACGTAGGAAAGCTTTTCCTCTTCCTGCAATTTCATCAAGAGCTTCAGTATGCCTTCCGCCACCAGCGGGTCGAGCGCGGAGGTGGGCTCGTCACAGAGAATGAGTTCCGGCTTGGCGGCCAGCGCCCGCGCGATTGCGACACGCTGTTTCTGGCCGCCGGAAAGCTCGGCGGGGTAGCGGTCGATGAAACCGTTGCTCATCTCGATCTGCTCGAGCAGTTCCTTCACTCGCGCTGTTTTCGCAGCGCCGCGCAGTCCGTCATAGAAGGTCAGGGGCCGGCCAATGATGTCGCGCACTGTCTGGCGCGGGTTCATCGCCGTATCCGCCATCTGGTAGATGAGCTGGATGCGGCGCAGATCGTCGCGCGAGCGATTCTTCAAGGCCGGCGCCAGCGTTTTGCCATTGAAGGTGATCTTGCCTTCGCTCGGCGGAAGGAGGCCAGTGATGACGCGCGCGAGCGTCGATTTGCCGGAACCGGATTCGCCGACGATTGCCAGCGTCTGGCCCTTGCAGAGATGCAGCGAAACGCCGTGCAGCACTTTGAAGCCATTGCCATATTGCGCGCTGACATTATCGCTCTTCAGGAGCGGGCTTGTCTGGTCGGAGGCTTCCATGCGTGCCGTCTGGCGAACGTTTACAAGCGCACGCGTGTAATCCTGTGTGGGTGCCTCGATGATCTGCTGGACCGAGCCGTATTCCACCGTCTTGCCATGGCGCAGGACCATGATGTGGTCGGAAATCTGCGCGACCACCGCAAGGTCGTGGGTGATGTAGAGCGCCGCTGTATGGGTTTCTTCGATCGCATGCTTGATTGCAGCCAGGACGTCGATCTGGGTTGTGACGTCGAGCGCGGTCGTCGGTTCGTCGAAGATGATCAGTTCCGGGTTCGAACAGAGCGCCATGGCCGTCATGGCGCGCTGGAGCTGGCCGCCCGAGACCTGATGCGGAAACCGGTTGCCGAAGGTTTCGGGGCTCGGTAGGCCGAGCACGCCGAAGAGGTAGAGCGCCCGTTTCCTGGCTTCTTCCTTCGTCATCAACCCGTGCCTGACCGAGGCTTCGATCACCTGATCGCCGAGCCGATGGGCCGGGTTGAAGGCGGCGGCGGCCGATTGCGCCACGTAGCAGACGCGGGCACCGCGCACCTTACGGATGCCGGTATTGTCGAGGGTCAGAAGATCGGTGCCGTTGAGGATAACCTCGCCGCCGGTAATCTCGGCACCACCGCGGCCGTAGGCGAGAGCGGAAAGGCCGATCGTCGACTTGCCGGCGCCGGATTCGCCGATCAGGCCGAGCACCTTGCCTTTCTGAAGGTCGAAGGAGACACCGTCGACAATCGTGATGCGCCTCGGCGGCTCGCCGGGCGGATGGCTCACCGCTTCGATTCTGAGGTTGCGGACGGACAGAAGCTCAGGCATCGCCGCGACCTCCCTTGAGGCTGGAGGTTCGTTTGAGCAACCAGTCGACGACGAGGTTGACGCAGACGGCGAGTGCGGCGATCGCCGCACCGGGCACGAGTGCCGCCGGAATACCGAAGATGATGCCGTCCTTGTTGTCCTTCACCATGCCTCCCCAATCCGCCGCCGGCGGCTGGATGCCGAGGCCGAGGAAGGAAAGCGTCGACAGAAAGAGGATGGAGAACGCGAAGCGCAGGCCGAATTCCGCCAGGAGTGGCGATAGCGTGTTCGGCAGGATTTCGCGGAAGATGATCCAGGTCGTGCCTTCGCCGCGCAGCTTGGCGGCTTCCACGAACTCCATCACCGCAACGTCCAGTGCCACAGCGCGTCCGAGGCGATAGACGCGAGTGGAATCGAGGATCGCCATGACGAGAATGAGCACAATCAGATGCTGCGGCAGGACGGCGAGCACGACGAGTGCGAAGATCAGCGTCGGGATCGACATCATCAGGTCGTTGAAACGGGAAAATGCCGTATCAATAATGCCGCCGGATACCGCGGCTATGAAGCTTAAAAGGATCCCGAGCGAGAAGGAGATGACCGTCGCCGCGAGCGCTACGAACAGCGTGGTCCGGGCGCCGTAGATCAGTCGGGAGAGAATGTCCCGCCCGAGATTGTCCAGCCCGAAGAAGAACTGCGCATCCGCCTCCTGCCAGACGCCGCCGACCACCTCCGTCTCGCCATAGGGTGCGACCAGCGGCGCGAAAAGGGCGCAGAAAAAGGCGATGGCAATGCCGAACATACCGACCCAGGCGGTGATGGGGATTTCTCTCAGCCTCATCGCGGATGCCTCAGGCGCGGGTTGGCGATGATCGCAAGGATATCGGCCAGCATGTTGAGGAAAATGTAGACGGCGGCAAAAATGAGCCCACAAGCCTGCACGACGGGCATGTCACGTACGGTCACGGCATCGACCATGTACTGGCCCATCCCAGGATAGACGAAGACCACTTCCACCACGACGACGCCGACCACCAGATAGGCAAGATTCAGCGCCACGACATTGATGATCGGCGCCAGCGCATTGGGTGCGGCGTGCCTGGCGATCGCACGCCAGGCGGAAAGCCCCTTGAGCTCGGCGGTTTCCATATAAGCCGAGGACATGACGGAAAGGATCGCCGCCCGCGTCATGCGCATCATATGGGCGAGCACCACAAGCACCAGCGTTGCGGTCGGCAGCGCAATGGCTTTGATTCGATCGAGGAAATCCATTCCGTCATAGACGGTGGCCGGGAAAGTCGCGACGCCGAAATTGACGGCGAAATAGAGGATCAGCAGATAGCCGATGAAGAATTCCGGCAGTGAGATCGCAGCGAGCGAGATAACGTTGATGATCTTGTCCGGCATGCGGTTGCGGAAGTGCACGGACAGCATACCGAGCCCGACGGCCAGCGGCACGGCGATCACCGCCGCGAAACCGGCGAGAAAGAGCGAGTTGCCAAGCCGCTTGCCCACCTGTTCCGAAACCGAGTTTCTGCTTGCCCAGGACGTGCCGAAATCACCCTGGACGGCACCGCCAAGCCATTCGAAGTATCGGGTGACGATCGGCCGGTCGAGCCCGAGTTCAGAGCGGATATTGGCGACCGCCTGGGGTGTCGCGGACTGGCCGAGATAGGTGGTCGCGAAATCGCCGGGGAGCGCCTCGACACCGCCGAAGATCAGCACCGAGACGGCGAAGAGGAGCAGGATCGACAAAAGCATGCGCTCGATGACCAGGGCGAGAAGTGGAAACCGCTCCCTGAATCTCTGGCCGGGCAGGCTGTCTGTTTCGGTGGAGTTGGACATCGGCGGGAAGCCTCGTTCTGAAACGGAAGGAGGATCGCGGAAAGACCCGCGATGCCTCGGTCAAGCGGCGAACCGCGGTCTCAGAATTCAGGCGTCCAACCAGACGCGGGTTGCGACATAGCCATTCGACATGTCGTTGCCGATGTCACTGACATAGCCCTTCACCTTTTTGGTCGCAGCATTCACGAAATCGTTGAACATCGGCAGGATGGTGCCACCCTCGTCGCGCACCATCATCGCCATCTCGCGATACATGTCCTTGCGTTTGGCCTCGTCCAGCTCGCCGCGGGCGGCGATGAGGAGCTTGTCGAACTTCTCGTTCTTGAACTTCGTGTCGTTCCAGTCGGCGGTGGAAAGATAGGCGCCGGAATAGAACTGGTCCTGGGTCGCGCGGCTGCCCCAATAGGAGGCGGAGAATGGCTGGACGTTCCAGACGTTTGACCAATAGCCGTCGCCCGGTTCGCGCTTGATCTCCAGTGTGATGCCGGCCTTCTTCGCGCTCTGCTGGAAGAGGACCGATGCGTCGACCGCACCGGGGAAAGCAACCTCGGACGTGCGCAGAAGAATGGAGCCGCTATGGCCCGACTTCTTATAGTGAAAGGCTGCCTTGTCGGGATCGTATTTGCGCTGCTCGATGCCCTCGGGAAAGAGCGCATAGGTATCGTTGATCGGGAAATCGTTGCCCACCTTCCCGTAGCCGCCGAGGATGCGCGTGACCAATTCCTCGCGGTCGATCGCATATTTCAGTGCGAGCCGCAGGTCGTTGTTGTCGAACGGCGCCTTGTCGCAATGCATGATGAACACATAGTGACCGCCGCCGGACGTCGTCAGGAGTTCGACATTGGGCGCACGCTTCAGCAGCGAGACGGTTTTCGGATCGACGCGGTTGATGAAATGCACCTGGCCGGAAGAGAGGGCGGCGATGCGGGCGGTCGCATCGTTCATGTTGATGACTTCCACCGTCTGGACAAAGCCGCGGTCGGAACGCCAGTCGTTGGGGTTCTTTTCGAAAGTCATGCGCACGCCCGGCTCGAAGGTGGTAACCTTATAAGCCCCGGTTCCGATGCCGGCCGTCGGGTTGTCGATTCCTCCATTGGGCTGAATGACGAGATGGTAATCGGTAAAGATTGCCGGCAGGTCGGCGTTGCCGGAGTCGAGCGTGACAACCAGGTCGCCGCCCTTGTTCTCGATGTTCTTGATGGATTTCAGGACGCCTGCCGCGCCGGATTCCGTCTTGCTGTCGCTGTGACGCTTCAAAGTGGCAACCACGTCGTCCGTAGTCATCTCCTTGCCATCGTGGAACTGCACGCCCTTGCGAATCTTGAAGGTCCAGACGGTCGCATCCGGAGACGGCGACCAGGATTCGGCCAGCGACGGGATCGGCGCGCGGGTTTCCGGATGGGTCTCGACCAGCGTGTCGCCCCAGGTGCGCACAGCCATGAACATGACCTGAGACGTAGCCTTGGCGGGGTCGATCGAGTCAGTTGCAGCGCCGCCTTCAAGCCCGAGCTTGAAATGACCGCCCTTCCTTGGCTCCTGCGCGGAAGCGCTCGTCGCAAAGAGATGGCTGGCTGCGGCCAACGTCATGCCAGCGGCCATGGCGCGGCCCATGAATTCGCGGCGGCTCATGCCGCCTGCCGTCACCCGGCCGGCGAGATATCTTGTAAAATCGGTCATTCCCCTGTTCCTCTCTTATCTGATGCAGATTTCTGCTTTCATGCCAGGCACCGTGCGATACGGTTTCCTCTTCCGTAACGGTTGGCGCTTCATCCTATCGATCCTGGGAAATGGTTCGGTTGCCGCCGACATATCTTCCTTTCTTCTGCAGACCCCGGCTCATGTCTTGAGCTCTTTGCCTCAGGGCTATCCTGCGTTAGATCGAAGGCCTTCTGCGAGGCTTTGGATGATTAAGGGCGCGTTTACTGCGCGGGTGGTGCCTTCGATACGACATTAATTGCCGTCGATACGACAGTTTTGGCAACCATCTATCGGTTGCGAAAAATTGACATTTGCTCAAGCAGAGAAATTTTGCTCAGATGCCCGCAATGGCATGGAAAAAGGTGCCGGTGACATTCCCGCGCCAACCGCCGGACGGACCGATTTCACTGCCGATGCCGTCTGCAATCATGGCGAGAGGCGGGTCGGTTCCGTGGCAAATCACCCGCGCATAGTGAAACTCGTGGCCGCGTACGGTCTCGCCCTTCTGACCTATCGCGCAGGGGCCGAGCAGGCGTGCCTGCCGGTAGCCAAGGTTCATCTTTCGTTTGGCGAAACTGGTGCGATGGGAAAGCAGACCGGTCATGGCGTGGGTCGCGCCGTCCGCATCTTCCAGCACCTCGCCGAGCACCATATAGCCGCCGCATTCGCCGTGAACCGGTTTCGTCTCCGCAAAGCGCTTGAGGCCTTCTTTGAAGGTTTCGGCGGCTGCCAGCCTGCCGGCATGAAGCTCCGGATAGCCACCGGGCAGCCAGCAGATATCGCAGTCGGCGGCCGGAGCCTCGTCGGCCAGCGGTGAGAATGGCACGATCTCCGCGCCGGCTTCTCGCCAGCCGCGCAGGAGGTGCGGATAGAGAAAGGTGAAGGCAGCATCCCGCGCCAGCGCGATGCGTTGCCCGGGCGGCGGCAGAGCCTTTGCCGGCGAGCCGGGAGGAATGTCGAAGGGTTTTGCCGCAGCGTAGATCGCATCGAGATCGAGCGAGGCTTCCATGGCATCCGCCAGCCGCTCGATATGCGCATCCATTTCAGGGTGTTCGCTTGCCTGTACGAGGCCGAGATGCCGTTCCGGCAGGATCAATGTCGGGTCGCGCAGGATCGTGCCGACGACCGGCAGGCCGATCGCCTCGATCGCATCGCCGGAGAGCTTTCTGTGCCGTTCGCTGCCGGCACGGTTTAGAATGCAGGCGGCGATCTTCACCTGCGGATCGTAATGCGTGAAACCGTAAGCGATGGCTGCGGCAGTCTGCGACTGGCCGGAAACGTCCAGTACCAGCAGGACCGGCAGGCCGAAGAGACGGGCGAGATCGGAGGCTGCGCCGGAGCGGTTTTTTTCGCTGACGATGCCGTCGAAAAGGCCCATGGCGCTTTCGATCAGCAGCAGTTCCGCATCATCCGCCTGTTGCCGCGCGAGATACCGGAGGAGATCCGGCGCCATGGCCCAGCTATCGAGGTTGAGGCCGGGCACATGAGTTGCGGCCTCATGGAAGCCGGGATCGATATAGTCCGGTCCCGTTTTGATGCCGCGCACTTTCACGCCGCGACGGGCAAAGGCACGCAGCAGGCCGATCGTGACGCTGGTCTTGCCGGAGCCGGAGCGCGGCGCGCCGATGATGAGTGCGCGGCCAGTCATCGGTTCCGACCTGAAAGGGCTGTCTGCATCGAGACGATCCTGCCGATGACGATCAAAGCCGGTGCGGCAAAATGCTGCCGCTCGATCTCCGCTTCCACCGTTGCAAGCGTCGCCGTCATCGAGCGTTCCTCCGGCGTGGTGGCGGCCATCAGCACGGCCACCGGCGTTTCGGATGGCAAACCGCCCTCCATCAGCAGCCGCGCGATCGTACCGATCGTGCTCACTCCCATATAAACGACGATCGGTTCGCCGGTTTTCGCCAGCGCTTTCCAGTCCAGGTCGCCGGGCGTGCCGGCTGCATGTCCTGTAGCAAGCGTGATCGCGCGGCTGATGCCGCGCATGGTGGCAGGAATATTTGCCGCTGCCAGGGCCGCGAGTGCCGAAGTCATGCCCGGCAGGATACGGAACGAAATGTTCTCTCGAGCAAGCGCTTCCGCCTCTTCACCGCCACGGCCGAAGACGAAAGGATCGCCGCCTTTCAGCCGCAGCACGCGTTTTCCCGCCTGTGCGAGTTCGATCAGTTTCGTGGTGATGTCGTCCTGCGCCACGGATGGTTTGCCACCCCGTTTTCCCACAAAGATCAGGTCCGCCGTTTTCGCCAGCGACAGCACGCCCTCGGAGACCAGGGCGTCGTGGACGATCACGTCCGCCCTGCCGATCGCATCCGCGACTTCCAAAGTCAGGTAGCGCGGATGGCCCGGTCCGGCGCCTGCGAGCCAGACATGGCCTGGCTGAAAGACGGGCGCCTCTATGACGGCTTCGATGTTTTCATTCAGATGCATATGCAAACCTTTTGCCGGCATTCGCCGGTCGGGCTATAGAAACGGCCATGGAAGCGGATGGCAAGAACCTGCGCCGTGGCTGGACCACGGGAACCTGCGCGGCGGCGGCCAGCAAGGCTGCCTGCCTTGCGCTCGTTTCCGGCAGATTTCCGGACATGGTGGAGGTGACGCTGCCGGGTGGCCAGCGGCCGAGCTTCGCGTTGGCCATGGAGGAAACGGGTGAAGGTTTCGCCAAGGCCGGCATCGTCAAGGACGCCGGCGACGACCCGGACGTCACTCACGGGGCGCTCATCATGAGCACCGTGCGACGCGGTGCTGCCGGCAGCGGCATCAGCTTCAAGGCCGGCAAGGGCGTCGGCGTCGTAACTCGGCCGGGCCTGCCTTTGCCCCCCGGTGAGCCTTCGATCAATCCCATGCCCCGAAAGATGATTGCGCAGGCGATAGCCGAGGTGGCTGGCGACGAAACGGATTTCGAAGTGGAAATCTCTGTCGCGGACGGCGAGAAGATCGCCGAGAAGACGTTGAACGGCCGGCTCGGCATCCTCGGAGGTATCTCGATTCTCGGTACGACCGGGATCGTCATTCCCTTTTCCTGTTCGGCCTGGATCCATTCCATCTGGCGTGGCATCGATGTGGCCCGTGCCGCGGGCCTCGCCCATGTGGCGGGTTCCACCGGCAATACCTCTGAAAAGGCCGTGCAGGCGCACCACGCACTTCCCGAGATTGCGCTGATCGACATGGGCGATTTCGTTGGCGGCATGCTCAAATACCTGCGCGATCATCCCGTGCCGAAGGTCACGATTGCAGGAGGCGTGGCCAAGATGACCAAGCTCGCCCAAGGCATGCTCGATGTCCATTCCAAGCGCGGCCTTGCCGATCTCGAAGCTCTCGCCAAGGTCGCGGCCGAAGCCGGCGCTGCGCCTGAGCTTGTCGAGCGGATTGCGGCTGCAAACACGGTTGCCGAAGCCTTCACACTCGCGGGCAGAAGCGGGCTGCCGCTTGGCGACCATATTGCGGCTCTCGCCTGGAAAACGGCTGCCAAGGCGCTCCGCGATCCGCAGATCGCTCTGGAAATCCTGGTCTACAATCGCGAGGGCCGGTTGGTGGGCCAAACGCCATTCACACCGTCGGATCATTCGGAATCTCTGCCTTTGTCCGTCTGAGGCCAGCCGGGCCGGAAGCGGCGTACATAGTCGGCGTTGTAAAGCTGGCTTTCGGTAAAATCCGTCGAGCCAAGCCCCTTGCCAACGAAAATCAGTGCCGTGCGCTCTGCCGGTTCTTCAGCAAGCTTCGCCTTTATGTCGGCCAGCGTACCTCGAACGATCCGTTCTTCTGGCCAGGAGGCGCGCACGACGATTGCCACCGGACAATCCGGTCCATAAAGCGGCATTAGTTCAGCGACGATCTGGTCAAGGGCGTGGATGGCGAGATGGATCGCCAGCGTGGCGCCCGTCGCCCCGAAAGCCGCCAACGTCTCGCCTTCCGGCATTTTCGACGCACGCCCGGAGACACGAGTCAAAACAAGGCTCTGTGCTACTTCCGGGATGGTGAGTTCGCGCTTGAGCGCGGCTGCCGCCGCGGCAAATGACGGCACGCCGGGTGTCAGCGTGTAGTCGATGCCGTGTTTTTCCAGTCGGCGGATCTGTTCGGCCATCGCGCTCCAGACGGAGAGATCGCCGGAATGCAGCCGTGCCACGTCCTTGCCCGCCTTGTGGGCGGAGACGTATTCCGCCTCGATATCGTCGAGCGAGAGGGAGCCTGTGTCGACGATCCGCGCATCCTTCGGGCAATAGTCGAGCAGTTCCTTTGGCATGATCGAACCGGCATAGAGGCAGACCGGCGACCGGGCGAGAATGTCCTTGCCGCGAACGGTGATGAGGTCGGCGGCGCCTGGGCCGGCGCCGATGAAATGCACGGTCATGGATGGTCCTTCGAACGGGCAAGTGCGCACGTGGCGCCATTGGCGATGAGCCGAGGCACGATAAGTTCCGAAGTCTCCCCGGCGAGAGCGAGGGCTGCCGCTTCGGAAAGGCTTGGTGTCGCAGTCTGCGCAAGGCTATGTTTCGACACGGTTTTCGTTCGATTTTCGGCTTGTTTCAGCGCGCGCTCGTCAAGAATATGCATGGGCAGGCCAAGCTTGGTCGCCAGATCGACAATGCCCGGTTCATGCCGCTTGATTTCGCCGGTAGCCAGCGCCGTTACTGATTCACGTGAAATACCAGCCTCGATGCAGGCGGCATCCAGTGCGGAAAGCACAGCTTCCGCTGACGTGCCTTTCCGGCAGCCAAGTCCCGCGACGATCATCTCTGTTCTCCCGGTTTTGTCCATCGCCATTGGGTGACCGGCATCGCCGGCCGCCAGCCGGTCATGCTGCCGATCGGCGCGGCGCGCGACATCTCGATCCGGATCAGTTCGCCACCCAGGCGGGCATGCGCGGCGAGGAGGACCGCTTCCATTTCCAAAGTCACGGAGTTGGCGGCCAGCCGCCCGCCGGGTTTCAGCGCATCGATGGCCGCATCGAACACGCCCATCTCACTGCCCCCGCCACCGATGAAGATCACATCGGGCATGGGAAGACCGGCCAGTGCGGCCGGTGCTTCACCTTCGACAATCTTAAGCCCCGGCACACCGAAAGCAGAAGCATTTCGCTTGATGCGTGCTGCCCGTTCCGGATCGGCCTCGATCGCGACGGCTTTCAGCGAAGGATCGGCCAACATCCATTCTATACCGATCGAGCCGGAACCAGCGCCGATGTCCCAAAGCAGTTCGCCGCGCCGGGGGGCGAGCGCCGAAAGCGTCAGGGCTCGGATTTCCCGCTTGGTGATCTGCCCGTCATGCTCGAAAAGTGCGTCATCCAAACCGGAGGCGCGCGGCAGAATGCGTGCGCCAGCTTCTGCCTTAACTTCGACCGCGACAACATTGAGAACATTGATAGCCAGCAATGCAAATTCATTTGCGACCGCAGAGCGGATGCGCTCGTCCTCTCCACCCAAAGCCTCCAGCACTGTCAGGTGTGATGGACCGAAACCCGTCTCTGTCAGGAGAGAGGCAAGTTCCACTGGCGCTTTTTCATCCGACGTCAGTGCAATAATCCGCCGGCCGGGATGCAGAAACGGTCGGATGAGGTCGAGCGGCCGGCCGTGCAGCGACACGGTTTCGATCTCCTGCAAAGGCCAGCCGAGCCGGGATGCCGCCAGCGAAAAGGACGAGGGTGCTGGATAGGTGATGAATTCCTCTGCTGGAACCTGCCGCGAAAGTGTGGCGCCGACTCCGAAAAAGAAAGGATCCCCCGATGCCAGCACACAAACGTTCTGTCCACGCAGTACCATGACATCGCGCATTGTCGGATCGAACGGCGTCGGCCAAGTGCGGGCGTCGCCGGTGATCAAGGGTGCGGCCAATTCCAGATGCCGCTTGCCGCCGAAGACGACCGAGGCGGAGGAAATTGCGGAGCGCGCACTCTCGCCGAGACCTTTCACGCCGTCCTCACCGATGCCGACGATGGACAGCCAGCGGCTTTGGTTTAAAGCTTTATCTGCTGATTCAGGAGGCATAGTGAAACACTCCATCCTCATTCTCGGCGGCACGGCGGAGGCCAGAAAACTGGCGGCAGAGCTCGCCGGCGATCCGCGCTTCACGACCGAACTTTCGCTGGCCGGTCGCACGCGCGCTCCGGCAGAACAGCCCGTGCCGGTACGGATCGGCGGTTTTGGCGGTGCGGAAGGCCTGGCTGCCTATCTGCGGGACAAGGGTATCACGATCCTGATCGATGCAACCCACCCCTATGCGGCGCAGATCTCCCGCAATGCGGCCGAGGCTGCGAAGCGGGCGGATGTGCCTTTGATTGCGCTCCGCCGTTCTCCCTGGCGCCGGCTGCAGGGTGACCGTTGGATTGAAGTCGCCAGTGTCCGTGAGGCTGTCACGGCATTGGGCAAAAGCCCGAGAAAAGTCTTCCTCACCCTCGGCCGGCAGGAACTTCTGCCTTTTGAGGCGGCGCCGCAGCATCATTACGTCATCCGCAGCGTCGATCCCGTTGAACCGCCGCTTGCTGTGCCGCATGCGATCTATCTGACGGAGCGCGGCCCGTTTGCCGAAACGGATGAGACACGCTTGCTGAAAGAGCAGGGCATCGAGGTGATCGTTGCCAAGAACAGCGGCGGGCCTTCGAGCTACGGCAAGATCGCCGGCGCCCGTGCGCTCGGTATCGAGGTGATCCTCGCGCGCCGTCCGGATTTGCCGGATGTGCCGTCGGTGGAGACCGTGGAAGAGATGCTTGCCTGGCTCGATCATGTCCCGGCGCCCTTGAAAGAACGCGGCGAATAAACGATCGGCCGCTGGCCTTCCCGCTCGATGATCCGGGTTTCCGGCGTCCCGACGATCACACAGGTCGCCATGTCGGCCATGCCGCTTTCGGCCTCCGAAAGGGGCACGATCCGGATCGCTTCGTCCGGCCGACCCGCTGCCCGGCCGAAGATCACCGGAACCTCACCCGGCAAATGCCGGCGCAGCAGGGCGAAGGCGTCGCCGAGCTGGTGCGGCCGCGCCTTGCTGACCGGATTGTAGAAGGCCATGACGAAACCGGCTTCTGCTGCCGCAATCAGTCTCTTCTCGATGATTTCCCAGGGCTTCAGGTTATTGGAGAGCGAGATGGCGCAGAAATCATGCCCCAGCGGCGCGCCGGCCCTGGCTGCTACCGCCAGCATGGCCGTTACCCCCGGCACGACGGAAAAATCGATACTGCGCCATTCGACCGGGCCTTCATCGATTGCTTCGCAAACCGCCGCCGCCATGGCGAAGACGCCGGGATCGCCGCCGGAGACGACACAGACTTTGCCGCCATTGGCGGCCATCTCCAAAGCGGCCCGGGCACGCGCCAGTTCCTCGCGGTTGTCGGATGCATGGCGCCGCTGGTCCGGTCGAAGGTTCAGTCGGTCAATATAGGGAAAATAGCCGAAGAAATCCTCCGCTGCCGCCACGGCCGCCAAAGCTTCCGGCGTCATTTGATCCGGATTGCCTGGCCCAAGGCCGACGACTGTCAGCGAACCGCTCATCGGTCGTCTCCCGGCCGCGCCTTCCAGCCGGGAACCAGCACGATCGAGAAATAGGGCGCCGGGCTCTCATCACGCTCTTCCAGTTTCTGGGCCGCACCGTTCGCCATCGTGCCGCGTTCCACGTAGAGCGCGCCGGACAGTTTCCCAACCGACGCGAGCGCACGGCGGATCTTCGGCAGGTTGCGGCCGACCTTCATGATCACGGCGCCGTCCGTGTTTGCCAGGCGTTCGGCCAGCTTTTCCTCGGGCAGCGTGCCCGGCAGCACGCTCAAGATGTCGTCGCCCTGAACCAGCGGCAGGCCCGTCATCGACCAGCAGCCGGACATGGCGGTGACGCCCGCCACGACTTCCGCCTGATAACGGCTCGCCAGCCGCACATGCAGGTGCATGTAGGAGCCGTAGAACAGCGGATCGCCTTCGCTGAGCACCACTACGTTCTTGCCTGCGTCAAGGTAGGCGGCGATCTCATTCGCCGAGCGGTCGAAGAACTCGGCGATCGGGCCGCGATACTCTGCCTCGTCCTTGTTAGTCTCAACCGTTACCGGATAAACGAGCGGCAGTTCCAGCGTGCCCGGCCGGACATGCGCTTCGACGATGGCGCGGCCGTTGCCCGTGCTGCCCTTCTTGCAGAAAAAGGCGATGACATCCGCCTCGCTGATGGTACGCGCCGCCTTCAGCGTCAGCAGTTCCGGATCGCCCGGCCCCGTGCCGACACCGGTAAGCTTGCCTTTGAGGACCGCCGCGTTCAAAGGCCAGCCCTCGCAAGCGCGTTGACGCAGGCCGCCGTCATCGCTGAACCGCCCATTCGCCCGCGTACGATGGCGTAAGGGATGCCGAGTGCTGATTCCGTCAGCGCTTCCTTGGACTCCGCCGCCCCCACGAAGCCGACCGGCATGCCGATGATCGCGGCCGGGCGCGGCGCGCCGGCATCCAGCATTTCGAGCAGGCGGAAGAGCGCCGTCGGCGCATTGCCGATCGCCACAAGCGCGCCTTCCATTTCATCCCAGAGGTCCAATGCGGCGGCTGAGCGGGTGTTGCCGATCGTCTTTGCGAGCTCAATGGTGCGGCTGTCTCGCAGCGTGCAGATCACATCGTTATCGGCAGGCAGCCGGGCGCGGGTAATGCCATGCGCGACCATTTCGGCGTCGCAGTAGATCGGCCTGCCGTCATAAAGCGCGCCGCGCGCCTGGGCGACGAAATCCTTCGAAAAGTGGAATTGCTGCGCCGCCTCGACAAGCCCGCAGGCGTGGATCATCCGTACGGCGATTTCGGCCTGCTCGGCGGAAAAGGCCGAAAGATCGGCTTCCTGGCGGATGATCGCGAACGACTTTTCGTAGATCGAGTCGCCTTCGCGAATATAGTCATAGTTGTTCATGGTCGTCCTGACGTTACGGCCGCAGCGAGCCGATCGGTTCCGAGTCGGGCTAGGCAGGCGGCGGAATTTTCCCCTTCGCGTCGTTCGGTCCGAACGAAATCGGCGATGCGGCGAAGAGAGGCGTTGGTATCGGCAAATGAGACGGAGGCAAAGGGCGGCTCGGCTGCCTTGCCCCGCCCGATCAGGGAAATGCCATCGGCCGTCCCGCAGAGCGTCAATGCAGAGGGCTCCGGATGGGCGCAGCCTTTCGGGCAGCCCGTCACATGCAGCTTGAACGACCCGTCGAGCAGGTCGGCACATTCGGCTGCGGCCTCAGACGCAATGTCGTGGGTTGCGATCGTCGCCGACGTGCAGGCCGGGCTTCCCGGGCAGGCGGCGATATGTCCCCGCGGGTCGGCGGAGGACGTGATGAAGCCATTCTGACCTGCGAAATCGGAGAGCGCTTTGCAGGCTTCATGCGTTCCAAAGAACAATAGCGAGTGATCCAAGGCGGGTTTCAGGAATTTGATCCCCAGTTGCTCTGTCCTTTCGGAGAGCATGATGAGGCTTTCAGCCTTTGCCTGGCCGAACGCGGGACCGAGGCCGATGGCATAGACGCCGTTCGAAAGGGCAAATCGGCCGAAGGGCGAGACCGGGGGCGGCACGTCCGTATTCACCGGAAGCCCGTCTGCAAGATCGCGGCCTCGTGCTCTGTTTCCCATTGCTGCGAGCTTCCGAAGCAAAGAAATGGCGGTCGCGATGGCGTCGGCCTCGTTGAATATTCCGCAAATCTTTCCTGTTGCCTCCGGCCCGCCGAGCAGCAGTTTCCAGCGGATGCTTTCCCCGGATCGAACGGCGACCAGCCGGATATCCGCCAGCAGATGGGAGAGCCGCAATCTGCCATGCCCGTCTACCACGAGGCACATCTTTGGCGCGAGACCCTCGATACCGCGCGCAGCTTGCCGGATTGCTTCGGCAACCGGTCTCGGATCGACGATTTCGGTTTCATCCAGGCCGGCGAAGGGTGGAGCCTCGACCGCAAGTCCTTCACGCAAGGGAAGATTCAGCGCCCGGACTTCCGTGTCCAAGATCGTAGCGGAGATTTCCGTTAATCCGCGAGCCTGGAGATTTCCCCGCGCGGAAATATCGAGGATGCCGTTGCCGTGACGCTGTGCCAGCCTGCAGAGCTCAGCCAGTTGCCCCGCCGAAATCGCATCGATCAGCGCGATGCGGGCCAGAAGCCCGTCACCGGTCATCATCGGAGCGGAAAGCGCCGGGCAGGCGCCACGCCTCATGTCCAAAGCTTTGCGGTCGAGCGAGGGAACGGTCATGCCGACCTCCTTGTCAACATCTCGAGTTCGGCGTCGATCGCATTCCGGCGCGGGTGCCAAAGGCCGCGGCGGAGCACCGAGCGGAAACGTTCGCCCATGTAGCGCGCACCTTCGGGGTTCTGTGAGAGCAGGAAGTCGCGTACTGCTTCGTCACCGAGATACGCATCGTAGGTTGCGTCGATCAGCGACTGCGGGATGGTACGGGTAGTCTCGGCGAAGCCGATCAACCGATCGACGGTTTCCACCAGTTCGGCCGCACCACGCGGCCCGTGGCGCATCTGGCCGGCAATGAAGCGAGGATTGATGGCGCGGGCGCGCACCACACGGGTCACGGCTTCAGAGAGCGAGCGGGCCTTCGGCTTCTGTGGATCGGTGGTGTCGAGCGCGATCACATCCGCCTTGCCGCCAAGTGCCGCGACCGCCGCGGAAAACCCGCCGATGAAAGCAACGTCCGCCGAACCGTCCAAAAGATCACGGCCGGGGTCGTCGCCGGTATGGACAAGCAGGTCGGCGCTTCCAACGCGTGCGGCGAAGCGCCCGGGCATGGCCGAAGCCTCACCCTCCGCCCCGCCGAAGGCATGGCTGGTCGCGTCGAGGTAGATGCGGCCGAGTTCCTCGCGTTCATTCCATGTGCCGTCTGCGAGCTTTTCCTCGATGCCGGAACCGTAGGTGCCGGGGGCAGAACCGAAAATGCGAGGCGGCACATGGCCAAGCCTGTCGGCTTCCTCGGCCAGCGGGTTGTCGCCCGGTGCTTCCTCTCGGGCCGCGATCGCCCGCATGGCGGCGTCCAGCAGCGCGATCAGCGCCGGGAACATGTCGCGAAACAGGCCGGAGATACGGAGCGTCACGTCGACACGCGGACGGCCGAGCGCTGCCGGCGGCAGGACGTCGATCCCGGTCACGCGGCCCGTTGCCGTATCCTGTATCGGTTTTGCGCCCATCAACGCCAGAACCTGGGCGACTTCCTCGCCACCGCTACGCAGGGAAGCGCTGCCCCAGAGATCAAAAACGAGGCTTTTGGGCCAGTCGCCATGATCTTGCAGGTAGCGCCGAAGAATCTCGTCCGCGGCGCGTTTGCCAAGCTCGAAGGCAGTCGGCGTCGGCAACGTGCGCGGATCGCTGGCGAAGAGGTTGCGGCCGGTCGGCATGACGTCGCGGCGGCCGCGCGCTGGAGCACCGGACGGGCCGGGGCGGATATGCTTGCCGTCGAGCGCGTCGATCAAGGCCCGCCGCTCGGTTTCGGCACTCAGGATCCGTAACGGATCGTGGTCACCTTCCGCCACCTCGCCGAAGACATGCTGGCCGTCCTTGATCGCGAAATCCTTGAGATCACAGAGAAAGGCGTCGATGCGGGTTAACGCCGTGTCTGGGTCATCGTCGCGGGAAACGCCGGCTTCGGAAGCCAGGCCGGTATCGCGGGCCGTCTCGACGATCAGCTTTGCCAGCCGGTCACGACGGCGGCGATCGAGCCCGTCTGCCTGGGCATACTCATCGACCAGCAGTTCGAGCCTCTTCTGTTCGTCGGACAATCCGGCATCGGTCAGAACCGGCGGCAGGTGGCCGATGGTGACGGCGGAAATCCGTCGCTTGGCGACCGCTGCCTCGCCCGGATTGGAAACGATAAAGGGATAGATGACCGGCAGGCCCCCGGTCACTATCTCCGGAAAGCAATCCTTCGACAGTGCAACCGTCTTGCCCGGCAACCATTCCAACGTACCATGGGCGCCGACATGCACGATCGCATGCGCGCCGAGCGTCTCGCGCATCCACTGGCCAAAGGCTATCAGCGCATGGCGTGGCGGCAGATCCGGGTCGTGATAATCGGCCCGGCGGTCGGCGTTGCGGCCGCGATCCGGTGCCAGCGCTACGGTGATATTGCCGAAACTCGCTGCACGGAAACGGAAGGCGCCTTCTTCAAGTTCTGCGTCGGGCGGCCCCCAGGCGTTTTCCGCGTCCGGAGCCGGCCGATAGGCGGAGAGCGGATAAGAACCGGTTTCCTGGTTTAGCAGGTCAAGAAGGTCTCGCGCGGTCACCGGTATGTCAGAGATGGAATAGCCGGCTATCGAAAGCTTGCGCAGCATGTACAGCACGCTCTGCGGCACGTCCAGCCCGACGGCATAGCCTGTGCGGCCGGGTGCACTCGGATAGTCCGGCATCAGGATAACGATTTTTCGGGCGGGTCGCGGCGTAGATTTCAGGCGCAGAAAAGCGGCGATGCGCTCGGCGACCTGCTCGATTCGGTCCGGCTCCGGCCCGTTAAGAAGGTTGGCGGAATCACTGCCGGCCTTGAAAGAGATCGCGCCGGCCAATATGCGCCCGTCGAGTTCCGGCAGGACCACATGCATGGCGAGGTCTGCGGGATTGAGACCACGGCGGCTTTCCGCCCAGCCCTCGCGTCGGGTCGTAGCGATGACAACTTGGAAAACTGGCACGCCGGCGCGATCGAAGATCGTCTTGCCGTTGTCGCTCGCGCCGCTGGCAAAAGCGGTGGTGGCAATGATCGCCGCAGGCTGGATTTCGATCATCGCCTGTTCAACGAAGTCTATCGCCTCGGCGTCCTTCAACCCGCTGACGAAGATCGGGATCGGCGCGAAACCGCGTTCAACCAGCGCTTCGAACAGCGCATCGATCGGTGCGGTGTCGTTCGCGAACAACATGGAACGATAGAAGAGGACCGGCAGTCGCGGGGCGTCTGGTGAGAAATCCGCGATCAGATCGTCCAAGCCGACGATTCCGCTGCCCGGCCTGTAATAGCCTATCTTCGACATTGGTGCGGCTTGCGGCAAGATTTCAAGCTCGTCATTCGCCAGCGCGGCCAAACGCTTTGCGAGCAGACGCATATTGTCCGGTCCGCCCTCGCGGAAACAGGTAAGAATGCCGGCAAGTGCCTCTTCGGAAACAGTCGAGGCGGCAGCGAGTCTTTCATCGCGGATACTGCATTCGCCGGGCAGAAGCGCGAGCGCGATCTTCTTGAGCCGCGCCAGCCGCGAAATCTCTTCGACACCATATGACCAGCGATCATAGCCGCCAAGGATGCGCACGAGAATAACTTTGGCATGTGCCGCCGTCTTTTCGATCCAAAGATCGACAGACATGGGATGCCTGAGATCAGCGAGATTGGTCAATCGCAGGGTCGGCTGACCTTGGCCCCATGCGGCGGAAATGCCGTTCAGATCGCTGCCGGAAAAGGACAGCACCACCACATCGGCCGGCGACTGGTTCAGGTCGATCGGGTCGATCAGGTCGTCGAGCGACGACGATGTGGTGGCGAGTATGTGCATCCTTCTCTCTGGGTTTCTGTTTTCCCTCGGCAATTGCCAACGGAAAACCGCTTCACACCTTTCCTGGAATTGCCATCACGCGGCCAGCATCCTTTCGATCGCGGCGCGGTCGATGCCCTTTTCGCCGATTACGACAAGGCGGCTTATCCGCGCCTCACCGGGCGCCCAGGCTCGGTCGAAATAGTGGTTTACGCGCGATCCTACCGCCTGGACCTGCAGGCGCATCGGTTTGTTCGCGACTTCCACGAAGCCTTTTATGCGCAGTACGTTCTCCGCCTCCGCCGTCGCCGAAATGCGGGCAGCCAATTCGTCAGCATCGGCAACAGCCGGGAGATCGACTACAAAGCTGTCGAAATCATCATGATCGTGGTCGAGTTCGTCATCGTGATGGGTCTTGCGGTTCTCGATATCGTCTTCGACGGCGAGGCCAAGCCCGATCAGCACGGCCGGATCGATAGCGCCATTGTCAGCCGAGACGATCTTCACGGCGCGCGGCAGATGCGCTGCGACGCGGTCCCGGGCGGTCGCAAGGCCTGTCGCATCGAGGAGATCACTCTTGGTCAGAACGATCATGTCGGCGCAGGCGACCTGGTCCTCGAACACTTCCTCGACCGGGTCGTCGTGGTCGATGGAGCCGTCCGCCTGGCGCTGGGCCTCCAGCGCGTCATGGTCGTCGGCAACGCGGCCTTCGGCCAGTGCCACACCATCCACAACGGCGATAACGCCGTCCACCGTGACACGCGCCTTGACGGCCGGCCACTGAAAAGCCTGAACGAGCGGCTTCGGCAGCGCAAGGCCGGAGGTTTCGATCAGGATGTGGTCGACGCGCGGCTCGCGTGAAAGAATCTGGTCGATCGCCGGTACGAAGTCGTCCGCCACAGTGCAGCAGATGCAGCCGTTGGCAAGCTCGATGACGTTGTCTTCCGGGCAGCTCTCGATGCCGCAGCCCTTCAGTATCCCGCCGTCGATGCCGACATCACCGAATTCGTTGACGATGATCGCCAGTCGCTTGCCGTCGAGTTTCCCGATCAGGCTGCGGATCAGCGTGGTCTTTCCGGCCCCCAGGAACCCGGTGACGACGGTGCAGGGAACGCGGTCGAAGCTGACGCTCATGATGGCATGTCCTCGTGATGATGAAAGGGTGGGATGCGGGCTGTCATGCCCTTGCCGCGCAGACATGTCGGGCGGCCGCGTAGAGGAAGGAAACCGCGCTCGTCCTCGGCCAGCATCATCGCGCCGGTGATGACGTCCTCGACATTTTCGAGGGACAGATGGCCAAAGACATAGGACCAACCGTTGCGGTGATTGAAGGCGGCGCTGGGGCTTTTTTCGCAATTGGCAAGGCAGGTGACGGGCTTGACCGCGAGCGGCTTACCGGCCGCTGCTTCACGGAGCGCTGCAATCAGCGCTATGCCCGGCCGAACGTCGCTGTCGGAGACATCACGGCAATTGGTACAGACGAAAATCGTCACATCTGCCGGATCATCTGGTCGGTGGTCACTCATCGGTCAGCCGCGTTCCCGCCGGGGTCGAAACAATCGGGGCGCGGAGCAGAGGGCTGAAACCGCCTGCGGTGATCGAGAACTTCCTCCGGAGCACCCCGCCCGGTGAAGCAAAAACATCAGATGGCAGGTCTCCTGGCTTGCGGGTCACCGCCATTTGCCTGCCTTCCCGGCTTCCCAGTGGCTTATAGGCAATGGCTCGCCGCTTACAGTTGCGGGGGCAGCCGCGGCATTGATCGCGAAAGGGATCTCACCGCATTCTCTCTTAGCCCTCCCCGTTGCCGGAAAGGGACCATCTCTTTTCAAGTAAGCCCGGTCGCATGCTTATGTCAATGCGTCGCAAAGGCGATTGCCGTAAGGCCGATTTCGTCTATAGTGAGCCAGCCTATGGTGTCCCGAAAGGGTATTTGAGGGAATGCGGTGCGACGGATCTGCCGTCAAACCCGCGGCTGCCCCCGCAACTGTAAGCGGAAAGTCTTCGTCCATGATGCCACTGGAGCAATCCGGGAAGGCGGGCGCAAGATGCCTGATCCGCGAGCCAGGAGACCTGCCAAAGGCGAGAAAAAACTTCAACGGCCCTCGGGTGGAGGGCGAAAGGACAAGGCAATGGCAACGAAAACCGCTTCGACGGCAGTCGGTATTTCCTCCTCGAAGATCATCCCGCTCAGCATGACGGCCCTGCTGGGGCTCTTCGTCGTCGGTTTCGTCGGCTTCTCGCATATGGAAGTCGTGCACAATGCCGCGCACGATTCGCGTCATTCCTTCGCTTTCCCCTGCCACTGAGGGGAGTTTCCCATGTCGTTGTTTCGTAACATCGTCTTCACGGCGGTGATCGCCGGGCTATTGTCCGGACTGCTGCTCACCATCATGCAGAGCTTTTCCACTGTTCCGCTGATCCTGCAAGCCGAGACCTACGAGAATGCGGGTGGCGAAGAGGCCGGCCATAGTCACGAGGCCGCGCCTGCCGGCGCTGTCGCTCCGGCGGCAGATCACCATGACGAAGAAGCATGGATGCCGGCCGATGGCTTCGAGCGCTTCATTTATACGGCCGCCGCCGACATGCTGGCTGCGATCGGTTTCGGTCTTGTTCTGATCGCGGTTTCGGAAGCCCTGGGCGGTCTCAAAGGCTGGCGCGGCGGGCTGATGTTCGGTATTGCCGGCTTCCTGACTGTCAGTTTGGCCCCAGGGCTCGGCCTCCCACCGGAACTTCCGGGCATGCCGGCTGCTGAGCTTGGCCCCCGTCAGATCTGGTGGATTTCGACCGCAGTCTGCACTGCAACGGGCCTTGGCCTCCTTGCCTATACGCGCTCAGCCGTATTCGCCGCGCTGGCGATCGTTCTGCTGATCGCGCCACATATCGTCGGCGCGCCGCTGCCGCCCAGCCATGAAACGGCTGTGCCACCAGCGCTCTACGCCCGCTTCGTGAATGCGGTCTACGCCACGAACCTGGTGTTCTGGGCTGTACTCGGTGCGTTGACCGGGATGATACGCGAACGCTTCCGTACAGGGGAAGAGATCGCAGCGCGGTCTGATGGGGAGCTCGTATCGCGGTGAAGGGGATCGACGAGGCATCGGTCGAACGTCATCGCGCCAAGATGGTGAACCGCAAGGCAGCGCAGGACAAGGAAGTCGCCGGGAAGACCGTCGAAAAGGGTCTTCTCATCGTCCACACCGGTCCCGGCAAGGGCAAATCCACAGCCGCCTTTGGTCTGGCGCTGCGCATGCTCGGCAACAATCGCCGCGTCGGCGTGGTGCAGTTCATCAAGGGTGCCTGGTCGACCGGCGAGCAGCCTGCCTTGGCGCTGTTCGGCGACCGGGTCGTCTGGCACACGATGGGCGAAGGCTTCACCTGGGAAACGCAGGATCTGACCCGGGACATCGCAGCCGCCGAAAAGGCTTGGGCGAAGGCTCTGGATCTGATGGCTGACGAGACGATCGGACTCGTCATTCTCGACGAACTCAATATCGCGCTTCGTTACGACTATCTCGATCTCGACAAGGTGGTCGCAGCACTTCAGGCGCGGCGGCCGGACCTTCACGTGGTCGTCACCGGCCGCAACGCCAAGCCGGCGCTGATCGAGGCGGCGGACATGGTCACAGAGATGACGCTGGTCAAACATCACTTCAAGGCGGGCGTGAAGGCCCAGTCCGGCATCGAGTTTTAACGGCATGACCGCTCGCGCGCTGATGTTTCAGGGTACGGGTTCGGATGTGGGCAAGTCGCTGGTGGTGGCCGGGCTCGCCCGCGCCTTTACGCTGCGCGGGCTGAAAATCATGCCCTTCAAGCCGCAGAATATGTCGAACAACGCGGCAGTCACGGCGGATGGCGGCGAGATCGGACGGGCGCAGGCCTTGCAGGCGCGTGCGGCCGGCGTACCGCTCAGCGTACATATGAATCCTGTGCTTCTGAAGCCTCAGAGCGACGTCGGCGCGCAGGTCGTGGTGCAGGGCAAGGTCGAAGGCAATGCCAAGGCCGCCGAATACCAGGGCCTCAAGCGGAAACTGATGCCGCGGGTGCAGGAAAGTTTCGACCTTCTCCGCAACCAGGCCGATCTGGTGCTGGTGGAAGGCGCCGGTAGCGCTTCGGAAATCAATCTCCGCCGCAATGACATTGCCAATATGGGGTTTGCTCGGGCGGCGGATGTGCCCGTCGTGCTGATCGGCGATATCGACCGCGGCGGCGTGATTGCCAGCCTTGCCGGCACGAAACTTGTGCTCGATCCCGAAGATGCGGCGATGATCCGCGGGTTCATCGTCAACCGGTTCCGGGGCGATCCGGCCTTGTTTGCCGAAGGCATGCGGATGATTGAAGAACTGACCGGCTGGCGATCGATCGGGCTTTTGCCGCATTTCGCTGATGCAGCGCTTCTGCCGGCGGAGGATGCGCTCGGGCTCAACCAGTCCTTCGCTCGCAAGTCCGGCGCGAGAATCCGCATCGCAGTGCCGATCCTGCCGCATATCTCCAATTTCGACGATCTTGACCCGCTGGAAGCGGAGCCGGAGGTCGATCTCATCCGTGTCAGGCGCGGCGCGGCCATTCCGGGGGATTGCGACCTCGTGCTGCTGGTCGGCTCGAAAGCGACCGTCTCCGATCTGGCTGCGCTTCGCGAGTCCGGTTTCGATTTGGATATCGCTGCTCACGTTCGTCGCGGTGGGCGCGTACTCGGCCTTTGCGGCGGTTATCAGATGCTGGGCAAACGGATCTCCGATCCGGATGGCATCGAAGGATCACCCGCTTCGGTCGAAGGGCTTGGCCTGCTGGATGTCGAGACCGTCTTGTCCACCGATAAGCGCCTGGAAGCAGTTTCGGGCGAAAGCTTCGATGGAGTTCCTTTATCCGGCTATGAGATGCATATCGGCCGGACGTCCGGGGCCGATTGTCGACGCCCGTTCTCGGTGATCGACAGTAACCCGGATGGTGCGATATCGGCGGATGGCCGGGTTTGGGGCACCTACCTTCATGGGCTTTTTTCGGATGACCGGCAGAGGTCGGTCTGGTTGACACGGCTTGGCGGCGCGGCGTCGGTCCTGGATTATCAGGCCGGGGTGGATAATGTGCTCGACCGGCTGGCCGCCCATATGGAACGGCATCTCGATCTCGATGGATTGCTCACGCTTGCCAGATGACCCATGCCAGGAAGCCGAAAAGGCCGATAAGGAGCGCGTCCGCGACGCGGGCGAGTTTCAGCGCACGGCGGATATCGTCTTGGGTAAGTTCCGAGCGCCCGCCTTCGCCCATAAAACGCGCCTCGATCATCTGCCCGCCATAGCTCCGCGGCCCTGCAAGCGCTATGCCGAGTGCGCCGGCCATCGCCGCTTCCGGCCAACCGGCATTCGGAGAGCGATGGTGGCGTGCGTCGCGGAAGATGGCCTTGATCGCATTCCTAGGCGAAGCCTTGTCGACGAAAAAAGCCGCCAGCACGAACAGAAACGCACTCAGCCGCGAGGCCGGCAGATTAATGAGGTCGTCGAAACGTGCGGCCGCCCAGCCGAAGGCTTCGTGTCGCGGATTGCGGTGGCCGATCATGCTGTCGGCGGTATTGGCTGCCTTGTAGGCCGCACCGCCCGCGAGGCCGCCGACGCCCATCCAGAAAGCCGGCGCCACGACGCCATCGGAAAAATTCTCCGCCAGGCTTTCGATCGCTGCACGGCAGACGGCGGCCTCATCGAGCTTTTCCGGATCGCGGCCGACGATCATCGAGACGGCCTTGCGCCCGGCTTGGAGCCCGCCATCCTTCATCGCGTCGGCAACCGCTTCGACATGCTTTTCAAGGCTTTTCTGAGCCGGCAGGCTGGCGGCTATCAGACACAGCAGAGCCGCTCCCAGGGGGATTGTCAGAAGTCCGTATTCGATCACCAGCGCCACGGCGATTGTCACGCCGAGCAGCATCGACAGAACAAGCACGCCCATGCGCTTGCGCGTGGCGGAATCATCGGCCTCGCGGTTCCAATCGTTATCGAGACGGGATATCAGCCAGCCCATCCAGGTGACCGGGTGGCCGATCACCCGGAACAACCAGTCTGGATAACCGAAGATGCGCTCTATGATCAGGGCGAAAAATGCGAGAAGGAACATGCCGGTGACTGCATCTGAGATTGGTGGTCCGATAGCGCATGGCGGCAATCTGTCCCGTGCACGGGCGCTGTTTCCGCACGCGCCCGAACCCTGGATCGATCTTTCCACCGGTATCAATCCTTATTCCTATCCGCATTCCCCTTTGCCCGACAATGCCTTTGCACGCCTGCCGGACCCCGCACTGGCAGAAAGGCTGAAGGCGATCGCAGCGGAAGCCTATGGCGCGCCCTCGGCTGCCCATATGGCGGCGGGGCCGGGCACGCAGATCCTGTTGCCGATCCTCGCGAGCCTGCTTGGGCAAGGCGGGAAGGCTACGATCCTTTCTCCGACCTATGCCGAACACGCCCGCGCTGCGCGGATGGCCGGTTTTGAGGTGACCGAAACCGACGATCTGGATCGGCTAGCTTCCGCAGATCTTGCCGTCATCGTCAATCCCAACAATCCGACCGGCCGAATCGTCTCGAAGAGTGATCTTCTGGCGCTTGCAGCCATCATGCGAGCAAAAGGCGGATTGCTGGTCGTCGATGAAGCCTTCGTTGACGTCTCGGAAGCCGCGAGCGCAGCGGATGCGGTCGATGCCGGCGGACTTATCGTGCTGCGGTCCTTTGGCAAATTTTACGGCATGGCGGGCCTGAGGCTCGGTTTTGCGATCTCTCGTCCGGATATCGCCCGAAGGATCGAGGGCCAGCTCGGCCCTTGGGCCGTTTCCGGTCCGGCGTTGCATATTGCCAGCGAAGCGCTGGCCGACGGTCGGTGGCAGGCGATGATGCGACAACGATTGCGCGATGATGCCACGAATCTTGATATCCTCCTGATTGGCGCTGGCATTCCGGTCTTCGGCGGTACATCGCTATTCCGCTTCGTTCGGGACGCGCGCGCGCAGGCGATTTTCCGGCATTTGGGTGAGCGCGGCATCGTCACTCGCCGCTTCGAAGAACGGCCGGATGATCTCAGGATAGGGCTTCCCGACAAAAATGGCTGGCGAAGACTGGAAGACGCTCTGAAAACTATTTAGCCGGCGAATCGAATTTGTCGCGCCATGCGGCCTGTGCCTTGAGCACGGGTAAGGCGGTTGCCTCATAGACACCGCGGGCCACTGCTCGGGCGGTCACGATCGTTGCGAGATGGCAGAGTTCGGCAAAGGCCGTCATGTCGTCCAGCGGTTTTGTCCCCGTCGCGGCGGAAAAGATCGTGTCGCCATCGCCTGGCAGGTGCGCCGGCAGAACGGCGCGCGCCAATCCGTCATGCGCCATGATCGAAAGCCGATGCGCCTGCGCTTTCGTCAGGACGGCATCGGTCACTACGACGCCGATCGTCGTGGCCTTCAGGTTGACGCCTTTGAGCCGCAGGGCCGAATGGCTTTCGGTGAACTTTTGCGGCAGGCCGAAGCCGCCGAACTCCTCGTTCTGTTCAAACGGAGCTGCCCAGAAATGCGGGCCTCCGGCGACAGTCGCGGAGCCCATGGCGTTGACCGCGAGCAGGGCCGCGATCGTGTGGCCGGCTGAGGTTCTTGCGCTCGCCGAACCGAGCCCACCTTTGAATGTCGCGGTTGAGGCACCCGTGCCGGCTCCTATAGTTCCGAGCGTAAAAGCGCCTTTCGCAGTGGCCTTGAAGGCGTCGTAGCCCATCTCCCGATAGGGAGAATGCCGACCCCAGTCCTTGTTGCCGCCGTTCAGGAGATCCATCAGGATTGCCTGCGGTACGATCGGTACACGGACGTTGCCGACCTGGAAGCCACGGCCGATTTCACGAAGCCCCGCCTGCACTCCGCCCGCCGCGTCCAGTCCGAAGGCCGAACCGCCGGACAGCACGAAGGCGTCGACCGCCTGAACGGTCATCGACGGGTCGAGCAGTGCAGTATCCCGACCGCCCGGCGCGCCACCGAGCACCGAGCCGGAAGCGACTGCCGGTTCGTCGAAGACGATCGCCGTCACGCCTGAACCCAGCGCAAGATCGGTGGCATGGCCGACGGCCACACCTTCAATGTCGGTCAAGAGGTTCAGGGGCGCGGCCATGGGTTCACTCGATGTCGAACTTGACCCCCTGCGCCAGCGGCAGGGTGCGGCCATAGTTCAGCGTGTTGGTGGCGCGGCGCATATAGGCCTTCCAGGCATCGGAGCCGGATTCGCGGCCACCGCCGGTTTCTTTTTCACCACCGAAGGCACCACCGATCTCGGCGCCTGAGGGACCGATATTGACGTTGGCGATGCCGCAATCCGAACCGCGGGCGGAAACGAAGGTCTCGGCCTCGCGCATGTCATTGGTGAAGATCGAGGAGGAGAGACCCTGCGGCACATCGTTATGCAGGTCCAGTGCCTCTTCGAAACTCGAATATTTCATCACATAGAGAATCGGCGCGAAAGTCTCGTCCTTGACCGGACCCGTCTGGGCCGGCATTTCCACGATCGCGGGGCGGACGTAATAGGCGTCGACCGCCTCGTTCCCGAGGACGCGCTCGCCTCCGGTCACCTTGCCGCCTTCGGATTTCGCCGCTTCCAGCGCCTTCTGCATCTTCTCATAGGCCGCCTTGTCGATCAGCGGGCCGACGAGTGTGCCGTTCTCCAGCGGACTGCCGATCGTGACGGACTGATAGGCCTTCGTCAGGCGAGGCACCAGCGCGTCGTAGACGCTGTCATGCACGAAGAGACGGCGCAGCGTCGTACAGCGCTGGCCGGCCGTACCCATGGCGGCGAAAGCGACGCCGCGGAGCGTCAGGTCGAGATCGGCCGTCGGGGCGACGATCGCGGCATTGTTGCCGCCAAGTTCGAGGATCGAGCGGGCGAAACGCTGCGCCAGCCGCGGGCCGACCGTGCGGCCCATAGCAGTCGAGCCGGTGGCGGAGACGAGCGGCACTTTCTCATGGTCGACGAGAATCTCGCCGATCTCGCGGCCGCCGATCAGCACGGTCGAAAGGTTCTTCGGCGCGGTGTAGCCTTCGGCGACATAACGGGTCAGCGCCCTGTCGAAGATCGCCTGGGTGGCGAGCGCCGTCAATGGTGTCTTCTCCGACGGTTTCCAGACGGTGGAATTGCCGCAGACGATGGCGAGCGCCGCGTTCCAGGACCAGACGGCGACGGGGAAGTTGAAGGCGGAAATGATGCCGATCGCGCCCAGCGGATGCCAGGTTTCCATCATGCGGTGGTCGGCGCGTTCGGTGGCGATAGTGAGGCCGTAGAGCTGGCGGGAGAGGCCGACCGCGAAATCGCAAATGTCGATCATTTCCTGCACTTCGCCCAGGCCTTCGGAAATCACCTTGCCGACCTCGATCGAAACCAGCCGGCCCAGCGCGGTCTTGGTTGCGCGCAATTCCTCGCCGAGGAGACGTATCAGCTCGCCGCGCTTCGGAGCCGGCACCAGCCGCCATTCGAGGAAAGCCTTATGGGCGGCTTCGATGGCTTGTCTTGCGCTGGCAGGTGTCTCTTCCGGCAGCTTGCCGATTTCGGCGCCGGTGATCGGCGAACGGACGGCAAGGGTGCCGCCGGTATAATTTTCGGCTTTTACGCCGAGATCGCCCAAGATGGTTTTTACCTCAGCAGCGAGATCGAGAGTGGCAAGGGTCATGTCAGTCTCCGGAATCGAATTTCGGTCAATCTTAGAAATCGGCGGCGGTTTGGCAATCAGAAGCGTTCGCCGGCGAAATGGGCGATTTGCGCGCCCGCCTCGTAATAGGCTTCCTTCAGCGCGCGAAAGCCCGGTTCTTTCGGTTCGGTCAGCGGCAGTGGGAGGTCGGCTTCGGAAACCTCGCCGAGAATATGCCGGGCAAGCAGTTTTCCGAAAGTGGTGCCGGGCGCGATGCCGCGGCCATTGTAGCCGGAAAAACCGATCACGTTGTGGTTGAATTTGTGGAAACGCGGCAGTGCATTGTCGGTCATGCCGATCTGACCGTACCATTCCGCTTCGAACTCCACCTCGCCAATCTGTGGGAAGAGGCGTGCAAGCGAGCGCTTCGCCCATGCTTTGTGAACGGCGATACCGGTGCCGCGCAACGCGCCGACCGAGCCGAAGACCAGCCGGCCGGCCTGATCCATGCGGAAGGAGGAGAGGATTTCCCTGGTGTCCCAGCAGCCTTCGCGGCCGGGCAGAATGGAGCGGCGAAGACTGTCACTGAGCGGCGTGGTAGCGAGATTGAAATAGGGCAGATGCACCTGCTCACGGCGCACCTGTTCCCAGGGGCCGGTGCTGTAGGCGTCGGTCGCCACGATGATCCAATCGGCAGATACCTCACCCCGTTCAGTCTTGAGGATCTTCTTGCCATTCGCCTCGCCGGTTTTGATGACGGCACTGCCGGTATGGAGCTTCGCACCGGCTTTCACCGCCGCATGCGCCAATCCCCGCACATAGGCGAGCGGTTGCAGCGTGCCGGCGCGCATATCGAGGAGCGATCCGGCATAGGCTTTCGTACCGATGCGCCGTTCCGTCTCAGTAGCATCGAGCAGGGTCACCGGCGCGCCGCGTTTCTGCCATTGCCGGGCGCGTTCCTCCAGCTCCTTCATACCGTCCGGGCCTACGGCGCAATGCAATGTACCGTTCTTTTCCAGTTCGCAGGCGATGCCGTGCCTCTCGATCAGTTCCCGAACGAGGTAGGGACCGTTGCCAAGCAGTTCGAGCGCCTTGTCGCCATAGGCAGGCCCGAGTTCCTTCAAAAAGTCGTCCGGCATGACCCACATGCCGGCATTGATAAGGCCGACATTGCGACCCGCACCGCCAAAACCGATCTCGGTTGCCTCGAGCAGCCGGACATTCACTCCAGCCTCGGCCAGATGCAGCGCAGCCGAGAGGCCGGTATAGCCGCCACCGACAATCGCCACGTCGGTGGAGACGGCTTCTTCCAGCCGTGGCGTAAGGGGCGGATAGGGCGCGGTCTTTTCCCAGAGGCCGTGAGAGCGGGGATCGTTCAGCATGATGGATTGTCCGGAGGCGTCACTCACCCCCTCTTTACAGAGAGCTGTTATCGATGAATATCGACATGTTCTCAACAGGTCATTCGCTGGAGGAATGACATGCTGCCGCCTCGGCGCTTCCTTCCCTCATTTTCGCTGCTTTCGGCTTTTGAAGCGGCAGCGCGTACCGGCAGCGTCACGGCGGCGGCGAATGAACTCGGCCTCACCCAGAGTGCCGTCAGCCGCCAGATCTCGGCCTTGGAAAATCAGCTCGGCGTGGCGCTTTTCCTGCGCGAACGGCAGACGATCCGGCTGACGCTCGCAGGCGACGGCTATGCCCGCGAGGTGCGGGAGGCGTTGAGGCGCATTTCCAATGCCTCGCTCAATCTCAAGGCCAACCCTTCCGGCGGAACGCTGAACCTTGCCATCCTGCCGTTCTTCGGTACGCGCTGGCTGACGCCCCGGATCAAGCATTTTCTCGATGCGCATCCGGGCATTGTGGTGAATCTCATCACCCGGCTGGAGCCGTTCGATTTTCGCTTCGATACGCTCGATGCTGCCATCCATTTCGGCGCGGCCCGCTGGCCAGGCGCGGCGCTCACCTTCCTGATGGAAGAAGAAGTGCTGCCGGCCTGCAGCCCTGATTTCAAGAAGCGGCATAGTCTTAAAACCCCGGCGGATGTGTTGAAGGCGCCGCTCCTGCATCTCAATACGCGGCCAGATGCCTGGGAGTTGTGGTTCACGAAAAACAAGGTCCCGTTCGATGCGCTGCATGGCATGCTGCTTGACCAGTTCATGACCATGGTCGAAGCGGCTGCCGCGGGGCTTGGCGCAGCGCTCCTGCCGCGTTTCCTGATCAGCCGGGAACTGGATCAGGGGCTGTTGGTAGCGGCTGTGGAAGGGCAGATCATGGAAACCGGGCAATACCACCTTGCCTACCCGCCCGATCGCGCCACTTATCCGCCACTTGCTGCCTTCCGGGATTGGATCATCCAGGAGGTCGAGCAGGATATGCTTGCGAACGGCGGACGCATCGGCCAATAGTCGGGTATGTCCATCATTGATCGCGCAGGCGATCCGACCGACGGGAAGACGTCCATGAAACCCATTTTCGTCCAGCTTCGCTGCAAGCCCGGCAAGACCTATGAAGTCGCCGATGCCATCTACAAGACCGAACTCGTTTCCGAACTCTATTCCACCAGCGGCGATTGGGACCTGCTTCTGAAGATCTACATCAAGGACAGCGATGAGATCGGCCGGTTCGTCAACGAAAAGGTCGCATCCATTCCCGGCATCGAGCGTTCGCTTACGACGATCACCTTCACTGCTTTCTGATAGGGAAACAAAAAAAGCCGCCCGAAGGCGGCCTTTTGCCGAAATATCAATAGGATCTCAGACATGTGCCGTTGGCGCCAAGTTGCGCGAACGGACAAGATCGCGAATCGCGAGGCGCACTTCGTCCGCAGAGTTGAAGCGCTGCTCATCGAGATCGATGACGTGAAACTTCACGGCGATGAACTTCAGCCGATCCTCATCCGGAATGACGATACCGACGGGTTCCCCGCCGAATTCAATAACTTGCTTCTGCATGGCAGACTCCCGCAGTGGCTGCTTAAATACAGCTCTGGCGAATGAAAATTTTCAGGAACGATTGAACCGAAAGCGTTACATTCGACAGCACGGAAGGGAGCGGCGATCCGTGCCGATCATTTTGGACGCACCTTCACCCAAGGCGGCGACGAAAACAGGTATAAGCATGTCACTCTCCCTTTTGGTGTTGCGTGAAAAACCGATCAGGCTCACCCGACCGGATGATGATTGACTGTAGGTGAGTCCCACAGCGCTATCAACAAAAATCAGTGTAACTAGAATTTTTTTCCGACTCATGACAGGAAAAGGGCGGAATTGTGAAATTTCATTCGCAACTCCACGGCCATCGTCCGTCACCGTTTAAATAGGAAGCCTTCCGGCTCACGCAAGAACCAGGTTCGGGAATTTCCGGTCCGCGAAAGGCTCAACTTTCCGAGAGGAGCGCCTTCAGACGAGCAGCCAGGAGATCGGCACTTTCGCGGCTGAAGCACAGCGGCGGGGCTATCACGAGTTCGACGCGGCCGTTCGAAGCGGTCAGAATGCCGTCTTTTCGCAAGCCTTGGCCGATTGCCTTGGCCTTGGCGTCATCCTCGAATACAAGGACCAGGCACAGTCCCATGCCCTGCAGCGCGCGAATCGCCGGATAATGGGCGGCGAGTTCCTGCAGCGCCGTTTTCAGATGATCGCCGACGAGCCGAGCGTTTTCTCGAAGCGCCTCTTCCTCGCTGATCTCGAGAGCCGTTGCGGCCGTCGTGCAGGCGACCGGACTGACCCGGCCCGCCGTGAGTTCCAGGGACGTGGCGATCGTCTCGCGCATGAAAAGAACCGCGATATCTTCTCCGGGAAGGCCGGCAATGACGAGGTCGGGCCGGAGGCCGGATGCTTCAAAACCCCAAGCATGGTGGCCCAACCTTCCCCAGCCCGTGCTGGTCTCATCGATGACGAGGAGACCTTCGTTGCGGGCCAGTGCGTTCAATATTTCCGAGAGGCTGTCGGCCGGATGAGGAAAGCCGGTCAGCAGCAGCCCGGCCTTGCCGTCCTCTTCCAGCGCCGCCGCGGCTTCTTCCCTGCTGTTGGTACAAAGGAGCATCGCATCATCAGCGTCTTCAGGCACCAGGCCGACGACACCGACGATGTCGTGCCTGCCGGTATGGGCACGGACGACGTTCAGAGCATGATCGAGCGCATCGCGATGGCTGGGGAGGACAAGCACGGTCATGAGCCCCTCAGGCGCCAGATCCTCGAGGCGCTGGGAGAGATGCTGTTCTGCTTCCGATGGGCCGGAGGGCGGGGTGTTCAGAAGCAGGAGCTGCCGGTAGGCTGCAGCCGCCACGCCCGGATGACCGTGACCCATCAAAGGGGCGTTGCCGGTGAGGTCCAGCAGACTACGCCCGGTGCCATCGAAGAGATACTCCTTCCAGCCTCGAACGGGCTGGTCTGGATGCTTCGGGTCCGGCGCATCGGCATCGGTGCCGAGCAGGGCTGCCGGGGACGGGCATAGATGGGACCATGTTCCCGCCTTGCCGGGAATACAGAAGTGCGGCGGCACAAGATCCGGATCCCGGCAGAAGCGCAGACGTACCCCGCCGACGGAATTTTCCGCCCCGGCGACCGCTCCAAGCGGTTCGCCTGCGTCAAGCTTGGTCTCTTCGGCAATTTCGCATTCGAGACCTTCGACATGCAGTGTCAGCTCAAGGCCGGAAAAGACAAGCCGCGGGCCAGCGCGTTTCACCGTTCCTGCAAAAGGTGCCACCGCTGTTGTCCCGGCCGGCACGCATGCGTCGATATGCAGTGCAAAGCTCTCCGGTTCCTGCAGAGGGTCGGTCGAGCTTTTCGAAAGGCGATATTCGCCGTAGCGCGTGCTTCCGCGACCGGTTTCCCACGCGACGCGAGCCAGCAGTCTCCAATCGTTTTCCGGATCGGTCCAGTTGCCGCCATAAAGCAGCGGGCTTGTAACGCTGAGGTCGACGAGCCGGAGCATATCCGGATCGATGTCCGGCAAAAGGCGGCCGATCTCCGGCAGAGGTTTCGTCATTTCCGTCACATCGAGTATGGCCGCAAACATCCATGAAGGGGAAACGGAGGTCGCCGCATGGAGAACGGCGCGGCGCTTTTCCGCATCCTCTTGCACCAGTTGATCGTCCGGGGATTGCACCCGCCTATTCTCGGCTTTGGCTGCAAGGATTCCGGTCCGGGCGACGATGAGCGGCCAGAGCGCCTCAAGCTCTGCGAGCGTCAGTGGATAGATGTCATGATAGGCGCGGATTGCCGGCAGGAGGGCAGAGGAGTCACCGTCGCGGTTTGCGAGCATATAGGCGCAGCTATTGGCAAGGCTGGCGACGAGCCAGCCGTTGGAAAGGCCGGTGAAGTCCGTCAGGCCTGTCGGAAGCCAGACGCCATCGGTCACCTCGCCGATGACGGCATCGGCGTCGAGGTTCTGGTGTGTGACAGCGGTGCGCAAACCCGGAGCGAGCGGCTGTATGCGCCGCAATGCCGTCACCATGGCCTTGGCGATGATGTCGCGCGTCTCCTGGTCGGCGACTGCGGACAAGAGCGATACAGTTTGCGGACCGGCCTTGCGCAGGTCGCTTTCCGGCTCCTGTTCCAGGGTTGAATGTTCGAAGTCTTCGAGGCTCTTTGCAAGCGAGGCAGAGATCGCACCGAAGGCCGCAATCGCCTCATCCGACAGTTTCTCGTCTGCCTGTGGCGAGGTGCCATCGAGAAAGGTCAGAAGGCGGATGCGTCGGTCCTCGCCGGCAAGCGGCAGGACGACCGTGTCGCTTCCATCCTTGGTGGAGACGGGCTCGGGAACACGCGGCCCGTCCGGCTCGCGCAGGATATGGCGCATCAGGGCATGTTCGGTCTCGATCTTATCGAGAGGCCAGTCGGCGGGTGCCACCTTCAGGAGGTAGCGCATGTGGCCGTTGTCGATCAGAAAGTAAGGATTCTTCCGCCCCTCGATCGGAAAAACCTGCCCTGAAAGCCCATATTGCTCGCGGAGAATCTCCTCCACCGCATCGATCGACGGACCGGTTGACGAAACATCGATGAGGTCGGGCATGACGTCGGACATGAACCTCTCCGGAAATGGCGCTTCCGAAGAGGATAGTGCGGCAGAACCGCACGTCCATAGGGCTTTGTCCGAGCTTATCCCATGCGCTCGGATGCATAGGAGCCTGGGCTTGGGGGGAAGACGACGGTGCGGTTGCCGTTGATGAAGGTGCGGTGGTGGATATGCGCATGGATGGCGCGGGCCAGCACCTGGCTTTCGACGTCCCGACCGAGCGACACATAGTCGTCCGGCGACTGCGCATGGGTGATGCGCACCGTGTCCTGCTCGATGATCGGACCTTCGTCGAGATCGGCGGTGACATAATGGGCCGTCGCGCCGATCAGCTTCACGCCGCGCTGGTAGGCCTGCTTATATGGGTTGGCACCCTTGAAGGACGGCAGGAAGGAATGGTGGATGTTGATGATCCTGCCCGACATCTTGCTGCACAGACTGTCTGACAGAACCTGCATGTAGCGGGCGAGTACGATCAGCTCGGTGCCGCTCGACTCGACCACGTCCATCAACTGCGCTTCCGCCTGCGGCTTGTTCTCCTTCGTCACCTTGATGTGGTGGAAGGGGATGTCGTTGTTGACCACCAGTTTCTGGTAGTCGAAATGGTTCGACACGACGCCGACGATGTCGATCGGCAGCGCGCCGATCTTCCAGCGGTAGAGCAGGTCGTTGAGGCAATGGCCGAAGCGGGAGACCATCAGCAGCACCTTCATGCGGTCCTCGGCATCGAAGATGTCCCAGTCCATCGCGAACCTGTCGGCAACCGACTTGAACTCCTCGACGAGGGCCGGCCGTTCAGCCCCCTCTTCGGAAAGGAAACTGACGCGCATGAAGAACTTGCCGGTGTCGAGGTCGTCGAACTGCGAACTGTCGATGATGTTGCAACCCTTTTCGGCAAGGAAACCGGATATCGCAGCAACAATCCCGCGCGTGGATCTGCAGGTGACCGTCAGGACATAGTTCTTCATCTAAAATCTCCCTCCTCCGCCATCAATGGCTAGTTCGTGTATACATAATGATGGTGCAGGACAATACCTAGACCAAAATGAAAGGGAAAAATGACAAGATGAGCTGATGATCGATGTCCGTGTGTGTACAGGTGCCCGCTTCATTCGTTCCATGTCTCGGCTTTTTTTATAGGCGTTTGTCATAACGCCGACCTTAGGGACAGCTGGTCAAAATTCCATTCCTTTTGCGCCGTCCGAGCGCGTATTGTCGCCGCCCGGACCTATTCGGAGAGCTATTGACTGTGCTGAAGGCCACGGAGCAGGTCGCGGACGCCTGCTCGACAGCCTCTTTTCGGTACATTCCGTCGGCAATCGATAAAATTGCAAGAAATTCCTTAAGGCTTCGCAAGGGAGGCTCAGCGTATTGCTGCCGGCAGTGATTCAATTACCGGCACGACCATGACGGACGCTCGACTGAAATCCCGACCTGCTCGGGAAGCATCAGGTCTCATTCCACGCCCAGCCTCCGAGCCGCTGACCTTTGGCGGCACGATCGGACTTTTCGCGCCTGCTTGCGCCGGCACCAAGCCGTCCGGTCTCGCCGTGCTCTTCGCCAGCCCCTGGGGATTGGAGGAAATGTGCACGCGCAAGTTCTGGCGGATCATCTCCGAAAAGCTTGCCGATCGCGGCATCCCCAGCCTTCGCTTCGACTATCCCGGCACGGGTGACGCGCTGGATGGCGTGGATTTCAAGAATGGTCTTGGCGTCTGGTCCGACGGCCTCGTCGCGGCGAGCGCTCATCTGAAGGCTCTCTCCGGCTGCGAGCGCATTGTCGTCGTTTCGCAAGGTCTCGGTGCAGTCGTCGCCACGAAGGCCGCTGAAGAGATCGAAGGTCTCGAAGCCATTGCCTATCTTGCGCCGGTCGTGTCCGGTCGGTTGCATGTCCGCGAACTTGCCGTCTGGTCCAGGGTGGTGGACGAGAATCTGGGCCTTCCCGAGGAGCAGCGACAGAAGGCGGGCGTCTCGATTGCATCGTTGACGATGCCGGCCGAGGTCGCCGAGGAGGTTCGCAAGGTCAATCTGATGACGATTGACCGGGTGCCGGCCCTGTGCACACTGGTTGTCGGAAGGGCCGATCGGCCTGCGGACCACGACTTCGCGACTCATCTTCGCGGGCTCGGCGCCGATGTGATCGAGCAGGTATTCCAAGGTTACGAGAGACTGGTCTCCAATCCGGCGATTTCTAAACTACCGCTGCCGGTTGCGGAGAACCTGGTCGACTGGATCGCCGCGCTTCCCGTCGAGCCGCATTCCGTGAGAGAAAGCCAAAGGGCGGCAATTGCGCCGCTTGCCGGCGACGGCTTTGCCGAAACGCCCGTCCGGTTCGGTTCCAACAGCCGGCTATCCGGGGTTCTTTGCGAGCCGCTGCACGGTCGTGCGGGCGCGACGGTACTCTTTCTCACCTCGGCCTATGACCGGCATGCCGGCTGGGGGCGCATGACCGCTATGATGGCCCGGACGCTTGCCCGGTCCGGCATCGCGTCGCTGCGTTTCGACACCGCCGGTGCAGGCGACAGCCCGCCCGTGCCCGGACGGCCGGAACAGGTGCTCTATCATCCAAGCCAGAATGCCGATGTATCGGAAGCGATCGACTTCCTCGAAGCCCGCGAGTTGACGCCGGTCGTGACATCCGGCCGCTGCAGCGGCGCCTATCTCGGTTTCCAGGCATCGCTTGTCGAGCCGCGTATTGCCGGCAACGTCTCGGTCAATCCGGCCGTCTTTCGCTGGCGTCCCGGCCGGTCGGTCGAGGATGCGATCATCAACGGCACGCGCAGTCTTGACGATTATGGCAAGCGCGCGTTCCGGACCGAAACGTTCAGGCGAATCCTGAAGGGCGAGGTCGATGTCCCGGCCGCGGCCCGTAATATCGCCAAAGGTATCGGCAACCGGATCAGGAGCAAGCTCCTGCATGTTTTCCGCGCCGTTCTCCCCGAGGGGCGGGCGATCTATGGCGCTTTTCGTGCGCTTCACCAGCGTGGCATGCCGGTTTCACTGATCTACAGTGAGAACGATCTTGGCCTCGAGCAATACGATTTCTATTTCGATCGTGACGGGTCGGGTCTCTCGCGCTTCCCGAATGTGTCGTCGACGATCATTCCCGACGCGGATCACAACCTGACGCCGGATCACGCTCGCGAGATCTATCTCGACATGTTGAGGAAGATGGCTTTTCGCTTCGCTCCGGCGGTCGATACCAACCGGTCAGAAACGCGCGACGCGGTTGCTGCCGAGTGAGCGGACCGTGCCGCCCGGCCGGCCGGTGGCCCCGGGCAAGGCTTCAAGCCGCACTTGTTTCGGTGCGTTCGGCGCAAGATGGAACCAGTTGTCGCCGGCACGGCAGCCCAGGGCATCGATACTGACCGACTGTGCAAAGCAATCCGTCGAAAGCTGCAGCCAGAAGGCACCATCCTCCTCCTCCAGCGATACTGAAATGCCGGCATCATGCAGCGCCTTCGCGCGTCCCAGCGGAAAATGAAAGGCCTCGGCGATCAATTCGCTTGTTTCGGCATGTTTGAGCCGAGCAACGGTCACGTCATGGGAGGGCGGGCCGAAACGATAGGCATAATTGGCATCGAAGAAGGCGCCGAAGAGATCGGTGCAGGCGATGCTTTCGGCCTGCCGGGCGTAAAGGATCAGCTCACGCCGGCCGGTGACCACCTGCATCCTGCCGTCGCGCAGGCAGGTGACTTCGAGCACGACCGGCAGGGTACCGCCGGTTTCATTTAACAGATGCATGTCCAGCCCGTTGGTGCCCTCGTCGGCGAACATGATCTGTACCGGCCGGAAGGCGCGTTTCAGCGCATGCCAGGCGGGTTTCGGCAGTCCGTCGACGTCGGCCACGCCCCAACCCGGTCCGTGCATGACGTCCTGGAGGGTGAAGACGAGCGCGCCGTTGCAGGTGGAACCCGGCCGCCGCCATTCGGCAAAGGTCGCCTCCATCACCTCACCGGTCACGGCGCGGGAAAGCGCTAGATAGCGATCGAAATCATCGCACCGGAGCTTTTGTGGATCGACGCCGTAAAGCTCGCAAAGATAATGGTCGCGTACATCCTCGAAATCCCAGTCGGCGCCGGCATCGCGCGGAATGCCGGCCTTGCCGTCTTGGAGCGTTTCCGTGGCGGAAAGATTGGAGAAGGCGAGGCATTCGGCCGCAAAACGGACATTTGCCCGGCGTGCATCTTCCAGCGGGCGCTTGTAGGCACCGACGCCATAATAATGCGCTACACCCGCATCGGGAAAGAAGGGCAGTGCGCCGCCGGACGGAGAATTGGCGACATAGGGCAGGTCGGGTCTATGTTCGACGGCGAGGTCCGCCAGGGTTTCCTCGCAAAGCGGGCCTTTCCAGATGCGCTCCGGCAGTCCCAGCATAGCGCCCTGCTGATAGATCTCGCTGCCGCCGCAAAGCGCAGCAAGCGAGGGCGATGCCTGTGTCACGTGAAGGAACTGCTCCACTTCCTTTTTCACGTGAATCACGAAATCGGGATCACCGGCCGGATAATCGAAGTTGGCGAACATGAAGTCCTGCCAGACCATCAGTCCCAGTTCGTCGCAAAGCGCGAAGAAATCCGGGCTTTCGTAGGTCGCGATACCGGGAATGCGGATCATGTTCATGCCCGCGTCCTTGGCGAGCCTGAGCCAAGGCTCATAGCTTTCGCGGTCGCCCGGCAGTTTCACGATATCCGCGGACGTCCAGACCGCGCCGCGGCAGAAGATTTTCTCTCCATTGACGATCAGTGCCAGGTCGTTGCCGTCTTCGCCACGATCGACGGAAACAGTCCGGAAACCGGTCCGGGCAAGCGGAAATCTCTCGCCGTCAATCTGTAGTGTCACGTCATGCAGCGCAGGCTCGCCATGCGTGTGCGGCCACCAGGGCTCTATGCCGGGCAGGCGTAGTTCGGCGGAATATTTTCCTTCAGCGAACACGAAGGATGCTTCCCGGCCGTCGCAGACCAGGCGGAAATCACGCGCCAGGCCCTCGTAGGCAAAGCTGACTTTGAGAACGCCTTCGCCATCCCGGAGCCCAGCTGAGAAACCGAGATCGGAAATCCGCGTCCTGCCCGGTGTTATCAATGAAACCGGCCGCCAGGGGCCGAGCGCCTGCACTTGCGGGCACCAGCCGGGCATGAAGCCGAGCGCGGTGGTGCGGGTGAGGCGCAAGCCCTGGCTGTTCATCAGCCGTGGCCGCCAGCGGGCGCGGGGACCGCTCTTTTCCAGATGCGGTTTCAGCGCCCGAAAACAGATAAACAGCGTTTCGCGGCCCGCAAGGTTCACCGGCACGTCATGGCTTTCGAACATGCTTTGAGAAGACAGGATCAGGCGATCGTCGAGGAAAACCTCGGCCACGGTCGCAAGACCGGCGAAGCGCAAAATTACAGGCCCCGGTGTTTCTCCCGCCAGGGAGCGGCGATACCAGATATCCTTGTCGAACAGCGGCGCGGGGTTGTCGCTGTCGAAACGCCCGGCCGCCTCCAAGGCCGCGGCCGCCGTGCCCGGCACGATTGCCGGAATGTCTTCGAACATGAACGGAAGCTCGCCCGGCAGCGTATGAGCGCCGGACTCGGTCACAACCAGCGACCAGCCTTCGTCAAGAAGACTGGTTTCAGCACCGATCAGCGAAAGAGTGTTCACGCCGCCTCGCGGTTCTCGGTTGCCGTCAGCGCCAGATCAGCCATCAGCACGTCCCAGGCCTCGATAGCCGGGTCGAGCGCGGTTGCGAGCGGCGAGAACTTCTTGCGGGTCACCGCGCGGGCAAGCTGGAACTGGGTCGATTTCGCAACTTGCGCGATCTTCAGCGCCTGTTCTCGGGCTTCTGCAAAGGCCCGGCCATTCAGCCAATCCAGGTGGCTCGCCAGCAACTCGAAATTCGCACCCACCTGCCTCAGCGTGTTGAAGGCGTATTTGTGGAAGAAGCCGAAGTCGCGCTCTGCCACACGCTCCACCTGCGCCGGGAAGACATCCGCGAAGGCAAGGATCGGGTTTTCATCCGGCCGGCGTGCGTAGTGATGGCGCAGCAGCTTCCACGCCGTTTCGCGGGTATCCCGGATATCGGGGTAGGCCGCGGGAAACTTGGCAAATTCCGTGTAGGGCAGGAAGAGAAGCGGGTCAGTCCCGGCACCCATCTGGAACAGGCCTTCGAGATCCTCGCCGCCGAGCGTGAAGAAGCCGCCATTGTGAAAATAGTCAAGTTCGCGATTTTCGAGATCGAGCCGGTTGATCGCCACCGTGGTCTTGCCGTGCTCCTGGCGGTAGGTCACGCCGCGCGTGTCCGGCAGGTAGTAGCTGTCGAGCTCCATCAGCGCCAGTCGACCTCTGGCAATCTGCTCCGCCACATGCCGTTCCGGCCGGTCGAAGATCGCCAGCTCGGTCACCCGTATGCCGTAGAGCGTTTCAAGGTCCTCCAGCGGCACCTTGAAGAAGGTGAACTGGTCGCCTTCGAAATCCTGGGTCAGGGTGAAGCCCAGCATGGCTTCCGGCGGAAGATTTTGCGCCGAAAGCACTTCGATCCAGAGGTCGACGTAGCAATTGGTTTCCGGCCACATGCGTTCCGCCGAGTGGAGCGCATGTGGCACGTAGCTGACCGGGTCGAGGCCGGGAAAGACCGATGTCATCGCGTCAACCCCACAGGACGGCGCGAACGCTTTCCGGCCACGCCTTCACGTCGAGGCCGTGGGTGTGGAAGAGCGCGAGCGCGATGCGCTCCAGGCCGAAGCCGACACAGGCGGTGTGCGCCGTCGAGCCGTCTTCCAGGTAGAGGCCCCATTTCGTGCCGAACGCGTCCTGATGGTAGTTGAAGCTCATGCAGGCGGTCGGTTTGGCGGTCGAGGTGATCGGGATCAGCAGCTCGAACTTCAGGTTCTGGTCGCGCTGGTTGTTTGCCAGCATCTTGCCGGCGCGACCGAAGAACGGGTCGTTGGCGATGTCGATCGCCACGTCGAGGCCCACCGACTTCATCATCTCGACGCCGCGGTCCATCCAGCGCTGGCGGAAGTCCGTCACATGCTGTTCGGTCCCCATGCAGACATATTCGCGCATGCGGAAAAGCTGCTGGCGGGCCGGATCCTTGGAGGGTTCGTGGCGGAAGCAATAGCTCTGCAGGTCGTAGAGGCCACCGGATTTCGGCAGCTTGCCGCGGCGTGCGACCGTCGGGTAGAGCGGGTAGCAGGCGGCCGGCGTCAGCACGATATCGGTCGCTTCCTGACCCTTGGTCCAGTCGTCGCCGACTTCCATGCATTTCAGGAGGCTCATGTGGTCGAGCTCGCTGCCGCAGAAGGAATGCACCGTGCCGGCAAGCTGCGGGAAGCTCTTCATGTAACCGCTGGTTTCGAAGAATTCGCGGTTCATGCCCGGCGGAAAGCGCATGGCCTCGGCGCCATCGGCGCCACCCACCCTGTCGATTAGGCGCTCGAAAGCGGCGATGACGTCCTCAAACTGGCCGCTGCGGCCGTAAAGACCATCGACGCCGGTCTCGATCAGAAGGCCTGCATCGAACAGGCGGTCGAGAAAGGAAACTTGCATGTCCATTGGCTTCACCTCAATCAATTCATTTGAAGGGCAATTCATTTGACGAAGTGGGCGTCAGCCGAGAAGGCTGGTGTCCGGTTTCTGCACGAGCAGCATGGTCGACGTGTTGCCGAGGATGCGGTCGTTGGAGATCATCAACTGGGCGGAATGGGCATCGCGCAGATGCCTGCCGAGGCTGTAGGGCGTGCCGTTCTTGTAGCCCATGATGCCGCAGATGATCATCGCCTGGTTGATGATCGTCAGGATCGTCTCGGAGGAGGCGAGCTTGACGTTGTTCATGGCGATCGAGAACGCCATGGAGGAAAGCTGGTCCGGGTCCGCCTTGGCATCCTCGTAGGCTCTGAGGCCCGAGAGGATGTTGGCCTTCAGGAGTTGCAGCAGGTTCGAGGTTTCTGCGAGCCGCAGCGCGCCGGGCGGCTGTGAGCCGCCCGCCTTGCGGGCGGCGGCGCGCACGAAGGCCTGGGCGCGAAGCACCGCATCGGCGGCGATACCGTACCAGACGGCGCTCCACAGCAGGTGGGAGCTTGCGAGCATGGACTGTGCGGCGATTTCGGCGAAAGGCTTCGGAAAGACCTGTGCCGCGGGCGCCTCGCCCTTGAAGATGAAACCATCCGAGCAGGTGCCACGCATGCCGAGCGTATCCCAGTCGACGGTCTTTTCGAGCGTATACTGGCTCTTCCTGAAGACGGTCATCACTTGGTCGCCCGGGGCGGCATCGGCACGGGCGCGGGAGGTGACCATGATTGCGTCGGCGTGCGCCCCGTAGGAAATCACCGTCGCATCCTTTTCGAGCCGGCAGGTGTCGCCGTCGATCTCGATGGCGCAGATGGAATTGCGCAAGTTCCCGCCGATGCCCGCCTCCGTCGTTGCCGAGGCGACGAGAAACTGGCGGGCGCAAAGCTCGCGCATGAAATCCCTGTGCCACTCGCTTTCGGCGCCGTGTTCGACAAGGCTCGAAACCTTGATCTGGTGCATGGCGAAGACCATGGCGCTCGCGGCGCAGGCTTGCCCCAGAATGGAGCAGACCTCCGCGAGCTCCTGCGTTGTTGCACTCTCGCCGCCGAAGGCTGCGGGGATCTGGATGCCAAGCAGGCGTTCGGCCTTCATGGCATCAACGGCTTCCTTCGGGAAGCGGCCTTCGCGGTCGACGGAATCGGCGAAATCGGCGGCCACCCTCGCCACGCGATGGGCGCGTGCGCCGAGGCTCATATCGGTTGCGACAGCGGCAAGGCTCATCACGCGGCCTCTTTGGCTTTCAGGATGTGGGATACCGTCTGCTCGATCGCCGAGATGCTGGCAAAGGACTTGCGGTTCAACAGGTTGTCCGGAAACTCGATGTCGAAGGCCTCTTCGAGGCCCAGCATGAGCTGCACCGATGCAAAGGAAGAAAGGCCCGCCGCATAAAGATCGGCGCCATCTTCCAGCTCGGTCACGGCGACCGGCAGATTGCCCAGTTTGGCCAGCAGTTCGCGAATGGTCTCGTTCATCTCGACGTCTCCCGATAATTGGAACTCAAGCGTTCATCGCTGGTGGGAGGTTTAGGCTGGAAAGCATAAGATTCCGGTAAGAAACATCCTAAAAATCAGGCAGCGGGATTCGCTAAAATCCAATCGATCGGCATCTGTCCGAACTGACTTGACAGGAGGGCGGCTCCGGTTTCTGATGTCCGGATTCACCAGGGGGGTCCCGGCAAGGGGCTGAGATACTGCTGGGCAATACGGCTTTGCCGATTGTGGCGCAGTGACCCGTTGAACCTGATCCAGTTCATACTGGCGTAGGGACGGTGCGGACACTCACGGCTCAATGGCGGGATTCCCGCTCCGGCTCAAGGCGTTCTTCCATCATTCCAACACCGGACTGGGTCTCCAAACGTCAAACCTTGGAGCCTCAACCATGAATATCGCGACCACCAAGCTTACCCCGGTCGTCACCACCGGCCCGCTTCCCGCCTCGAAGAAGGTCCTGAAGCCCGGAGCCCTTCATCCCGACATCCGCGTGCCGATGCGCGAGATCGCGCTGCACCCCACCTCTGGCGAACCGCCGGTGACGGTCTATGACTCATCTGGTCCTTATACGGCCGAAGGCGCGACGATCAGCATTGAATCCGGCCTGCCACGTCTTCGCGAAAGCTGGATCAAGGCCCGCGGCGACGTGGAGATCTATGAGGGACGCGTCGTCAAGCCGGAGGACAACGGCTTTGTCACCGGCGATCGCCTGACACCGGAATTCCCGGTCCGCAATGCGCCGTTGAAGGCGAAAGCGGGCCTGGCCGTCACCCAGCTTGCCTATGCGCGGGCCGGCATCATCACGCCGGAAATGGAGTTCATCGCGATCCGGGAAAATCTCGGACGGCAGGCCGCCAAGGAAGCACTTGCCCGCGATGGCGAAAGTTTTGGCGCGCACGTGCCAGACTTTGTGACGCCGGAATTCGTGCGCCAGGAAGTCGCAGCCGGCCGGGCGATCATCCCCGCCAATATCAACCATCCGGAGACCGAACCGATGATTATCGGCCGGAACTTCCTGGTGAAGATCAACGCCAATATCGGCAATTCGGCCGTCACCTCGTCGATGGCGGAAGAGGTCGAGAAAATGGTCTGGGCGATCCGCTGGGGTGCCGATACGGTCATGGACCTCTCGACCGGCCGCAACATCCACAATATCCGCGAATGGATCATCCGCAATTCGCCGGTCCCGATCGGCACCGTGCCGCTCTACCAGGCGCTCGAAAAGGTGAACGGCATTGCCGAAGACCTCACCTGGGAAGTTTTTCGCGACACGCTGATCGAACAGGCCGAACAGGGCGTCGACTACTTCACTATCCATGCCGGCGTTCGGCTTGCCTACATTCCGCTCACGGTCGACCGCGTCACCGGCATTGTCTCGCGCGGCGGCTCGATCATGGCCAAGTGGTGTCTGCATCACCACAAGGAAAGCTTTCTCTACGAGCATTTCGAGGAAATCTGCGACATCTGCCGCGCCTATGATGTCTCCTTCTCGCTCGGTGACGGATTGCGTCCCGGCTCGATCGCGGACGCCAATGATGCGGCGCAGTTCGCGGAGCTGGAAACGCTCGGCGAATTGACGCAGATCGCCTGGGCGAAGGACTGCCAGGTGATGATCGAGGGCCCCGGCCATGTGCCGATGCACAAGATCAAGGAGAACATGGACAAGCAGCTCAAGGTTTGCGGCGAGGCGCCTTTCTACACGCTGGGGCCGCTGACGACCGATATCGCACCGGGCTACGACCACATTACCTCCGGCATCGGGGCGGCGATGATCGGCTGGTTCGGCACGGCCATGCTCTGCTATGTCACGCCGAAGGAACATCTCGGCCTGCCGGACCGCGACGACGTGAAGATCGGCGTCGTCACCTACAAGATTGCGGCGCATGCGGCCGATCTCGCCAAGGGGCATCCGGCCGCCCGCATCCGCGACGATGCGCTGTCGCGCGCCCGGTTCGAGTTCCGCTGGGAGGACCAGTTCAACCTGTCGCTCGATCCGGAAACGGCGCGCAATTTCCATGACGAGACGCTGCCGAAGGAGGCGCACAAGGTGGCGCATTTCTGCTCCATGTGCGGCCCGAAATTCTGCTCCATGCGGATTTCGCACGACATCCGCGCCGAGGCGCAGAAGGAGGGGCTGGAGGCCATGGCCGCGAAATACCGTGACGGCGGCGATCTCTACATGCCGGTCGGAAAGGATTGATGCATCAAAGCTTCTGCCGGTCTTCCGGCAGAGGTATTCTCGTCTGTGCTTGACTCGAGATCCAAGCACAAGCCAGACAGCACGAACCTGCCCCCTGGCCGGCAGGCCAGGGGGGATATGGTCCGCCTCGACAGAAGTTGGTGGAGAAAACATAGGCTCGGCTCAGTTCCATCAATCACGTAACCCTTTCCGTATCCCCGCCTTGCGATCCTATGCCTACAATTGCCCTGCTTCCGTCGCCGGAGTGTTTCGCGAGACGTTCGCGGGCAGGCGGGAGCCGGCGCTTCCATTGGAACCGTAACGTGCGGGAAGGTGGAAGAGGTGAAAGCCATGGAGAGTTCGTCGAAAGGCGGGCGCTCCTATCAAGCCTCCCCCGGGCAGCCATGTCCGGTTCGGTTGAGCCGTGCAAGTGGTGAGACTTCCCGAAAGGAAGTCGTAAACAAGACCACGCAGCGAGGCGAGAGGATCACCTGTAGGGGCTGGACACCCCGAAAGAACGCCGAAGGCCACGCGAATGCGGAGCCACATATTAAATTACTTGAGGTTCCGCATTCGTGTGGGCTCTCCGAGATCTCAGGACACGGGCAGAATCGGTCGCGTGAAGGATGAGCCGTGTCATCTTGGAGGATAGGCATGCTCCTCGCCGCGGAAATCGCTGACGGAATAGCAGCCGCCTTGCCGGTGGATAGCATTTTCGCCGATGACGGCCTTGCCGTGGCCGCCCGGAATGTCGAGCACATAGGTCGGCTGGCAGAGGCCCGAAATCTTTCCGCGCAAGGCTGCAACGATCTTCTGCCCTTCCGCGATATCCAGCCGGAAATGGCCGGTGCCCGGCGCAAGGTCGGGATGGTGCAGGTAGTAGGGTTTTATCCGCGTCTCGACGAAGGCTTTCATCAACTCGCCCAGCACCGCCGGATCGTCGTTGACGCCGCGCAGAAGCACCGTCTGGCTTACCATCGGAAAGCCCGCATCAACCAGCCGCGCGCAGGCGGCGCGGGCGGGCTGCGTCATCTCGCGCGGATGATTGGCATGCAGCGCCACATAGACCACCTTGCCGCTGCCCTTCAGCGCTTCGATCAGTTCCCGGTCCACGCGGTCCGGTTCGACAACCGGCACGCGGGTGTGGAAGCGGACGATCTTCACATGCGCAATGTCGGCAAGCCCCCGCATGATGGCGGCAAGCCGGCGTGGCGAAAGCACCAGCGGGTCGCCGCCGGTGAGGATCACTTCCCAGATTTCTGTGTGCTCGCGGATATAGCCAAGCGCTGCCGCCAGTTTCTCCGGCGAAAGCGTGCCGTCGCCCTCGGGGCCGACCATTTCACGGCGGAAACAGAAACGGCAATAGACCGGGCAGATATGCACCGCCTTCAGGAGCACGCGGTCCGGATAGCGATGCACGATACCCTTGACCGGGCTATGCGCGTGGTCGCCGATCGGGTCGGCGCGTTCTTCCGGCGTCGCGAGCAATTCGTCGGGATCGGGAACGAACTGCCGGGCAATCGGATCGTTCGGATCAGCCCTGTCGATCAGCGATACCAGGGTCGGCGTCAGCGCGATCGCGTAGCGGTCCGCAACGGCGCGGATGCCGTCGAGCTTTCCGGGCTCGACCAGGCCGGTGGCCATCAGCTCTTCCGGCGTTTTCAATGAGCGGGCTGCTGTCACGAAAAGACCTCCGCGACCGGCGCCCACATCACCTGGTCGATGCGGGTGGCGCCCGTTGCCAGCATGGCGAGCCGGTCGAAGCCGAGGGCCGCGCCGCTTGCGTCCGGCATGGTCGCCAGCGCGTCGAGGAAATCCTCGTCGATCGGATAGCGCTCGCCATAGATGCGGGACTTCTCGGCCATCTCATGCTCGAAGCGGCGGCGCTGTTCGCCGGCATCCGTCAACTCGCCGAAGGCATTGGCAAGCTCGACACCGCAGGCATAGAGTTCGAAACGTTCCGCCACGCGCGGATCACGGGCGGAGGGGCGGGCGAGTGCCGCTTCCGAAACCGGATATTCGCAAAGGATCGTCGCCCGGCTCTGTCCCAGATGCGGTTCGATCTTCTCCACCAGCACCTTGCTGAAGAGATCGGCCCAGGTGTCGTCTTCGGCAAAGCGAATTCCGGTCCGCTTCAAACCAGCCGCCAGCAGACCGCGGTCGGCTTCGCCACTTGCGGTGACGGAGGCGAGGAGGTCTATGCCCGCATATCGCTCGAACGCCTCGGCGAGCGACAGGCGCTCCGGCTCGGCAAAGGGATCGACCTCCATGCCCCGGAAGACGAAACGATCCGTCCCGGTGGTCTCCGCGGCAAGAGCCAGCATGTCGGCGCAGTCGGCCATGAGCTGTTCGTAGCTCTCGCCGGCGCGGTACCATTCCAGCATGGTGAATTCCGGGTGATGCAAGGCCCCACGCTCGCGGTTACGGTAGACATGTGCGAAGGTGAAGATCCGCTTCTCGCCGGCCGCCAACAGCTTCTTGCAAGCGAATTCGGGCGAGGTGTGCAGGTAGAGCGATGCCCGTGCGCCGTCGATCGCGATTGCCTCCGTGGCGAAAGCATGCAGATGTGTCTCGTTGCCCGGCGAGATCTGCAGCGTGGCCGCATCGACTTCGACGAAATCCCGTTCGCTGAAAAATCCGCGCAGCGCCACCTGGATCGCATTGCGTCCCATCAGGAAGGGCCGGCGATCCGCGTGGTTTGCCGGCGTCCACCAGGGCGAGCGGGATATGGCGGGTCTGGATGAGCTCATTTACGGCTTTCTTCGCCGGTTCTTCCCGGCAAGGCTTCCACTTTGCGCGGTTTTGGAGTAGTTCCGGCCGGAAAACAGATACTCGATCACGAGGGCCGTCTTGCGGGCTAGTTACCGCCCGGTCCTCTACGATGCATTTTCGGCAGTTACAAGCCAGTACGCACCATAAGGAATATCATGGTCAAGGTCATCGCCTCCTCCGTCCGCAAGGGCAACGTCCTCGAAGTCGACGGCAAGCTCTATGTCGTTCTTACCGCCCAGAACTTCCATCCCGGCAAGGGCACGCCCGTCACCCAGGTCGACATGCGCCGCATCGTCGATGGCGTGAAGGTGTCGGAGCGCTGGCGGACCACCGAGCAGGTCGAGCGCGCCTTCGTGGAAGATGTGAACTTTCAGTATCTCTACGAAGACGGCGAAGGCTTCCACTTCATGAACCCGGAGACCTATGATCAAGTCGTGGTCGATGCGGAGACGATGGGCGATCAGAAAGCTTATCTCCAGGAAGGCATGACCTGCATCCTTTCCATGCATGAAGGCGTGGCGCTGGCTCTGCAGCTGCCGCGCCACGTCACGCTCGAGATTGTTGAAACCGAGCCGGTCGTGAAGGGTCAGACGGCCTCGTCGTCCTATAAGCCGGCCATTCTTTCCAACGGCGTCCGTACCATGGTCCCTCCGCATATCGATGCTGGCACCCGCGTGGTCATCGCGACGGAAGACAATTCCTACGTCGAACGCGCCAAGAGCTGATCGTCCCCGGCCTGTCAGCACATGATAATAAACCTCCGGAGCAGTGCTCCGGAGGTTTTTTGTTGTTATCAGGATATCAGTGGAATCTATTTCTTCACGACAACAGAGGCGACCTTGGCATCCGTCTTGCCGAAGGCATAGCCGCCGCCGATCGCGACGTTGAGGGTGACATAGTCCTGTGCGACCTGCTGCACGGCCTGGGCAAGGCTTGCCTGCGCGGTCGAGACCTCGCGCTGCGCGTCGAGTACGTCGAGCAGCGAGGATGCGCCGTCACGATAGCTTGCAGTCGCGAGTTGCAACGCTTCCTGATAAGACTTCACCGTCGCCTGGTAGGCTTCGACCGTGCGGCGGTCGCGAGCCACGGCGGCAAGCGCGTTCTCGACCTCTTCAACTGCATCGAGAACGGTCTGCTTCCAGACAAGATAGGATTCTCGTGCCGACGATTCGGCGATCTTCACATTGCCCCTCAGGCGGCCGCCGTCAAAGATCGGCAGGCTGAGCTGCGGACCGAAGGACCAGCCGAGAACGCCGCTCTCACCGGCGGAGATTCTGGTGTAGGACGGAGTGATCGAACCGCCGAGCGTGATGGACGGATAAAGCTGCGCTTCGGCCACGCCAATCTCGGCAACGGCCGAGGCGAGCTGCCGTTCTGCAGCGCGAATGTCCGGGCGGTTGCGGATAAGATCAGCGGGGATGCCTGCTCTTGCATTGAAGCGGGCGACCGGCTGACGGGCACCTTTTTGAAGTTCAGCAACGAGGGAGGATGCCGGCAATCCAAGCAACGTGGCGATGCGATGGGTGGCGCGGCGGAACTGGGTCTCGAGGCCCGGGATTTCCGCGATCGTCGAATTGACGAGACCTTCCGATTGGACAACGTCGAGTCTGGAGGCCGCCCCGGCTTCGAGCTGAAGCTTGGTGAGGTTCAATGTTTCCCGCCGCGAATCGAGGTTCTGCCGAGCGATCGCGATGCGCTCCTGATAATAGCGGACGTCGATATAGGCAGACGCGACCTGTGACAGAAGCGTCAGTCTCGCCACGTCTGCGCTGGCATAGGCAGCGTCGAGACTTGCGAGCGCCGATTCCTTGGAGCGGCGATAAAGGCCGAAAAGATCGAGGAACCAGGACGCAGTCAAATCGCCTCCAGCCGTCGTCTGAGGACCGGACGACGACGGGCTGAGAGGCCCTCCAATGTCCTCGCTGCCGCTTCGGCTTGCAGAGGCTCCAAGGTCCAGGGCAGGCAGCCCGCCGGCACCTGCAACGATGACATTGGCCTGTGCAGCATTGATTCGTTCCAGAGCCTGGAGAACGTCGAGGTTCTGCCCAAGGCCCGTCTGGATATAGCCATTCAGGCGGCTGTCATTGAAGGCGGTCCACCAGGCAACCTGCGACACGTCACCGTTGCTGGCAGCGCCGGCCTCGGCGAACTTTCCCGGCAGGGAGATTTCCGGCGGCGTGTGATCGGGACCGACGACGCAACCCGAAAGCAGAAGCGCGGTGATAAGAGGAGCAACAACTCGAGTGGATAGCATTTTTCTGTCCCAGTGCCCTAAACGCTTGGAAGTCAGACATTCATGCCGCTTCCGATTGCTCCGTCAGGAGCGATTCGATTGTTCCTGACGGTATTAGAAGACCAAATCCGTTAACGACATAATCCTTATGCTACGCTTTTTCACGGTTTGATAACCGTCTAACGACAACAAAGAAGGAGGGAACGAAGAAAATTCCGAGGAGTGTTGCAGAAAGCATACCACCCAGCACCCCGACGCCGATCGCGTTCTGCGCCGCGGAGCCGGCGCCGGTGGCTATGGCGAGCGGGACAACACCCAGAATGAAAGCAAGCGACGTCATGATGATCGGCCTCAGACGCAGGCGAGCCGCTTCGAGTGTCGCTTCCATAAGGCCCATGCCCCCCTGTTGTCGATCCTTGGCAAATTCAACGATCAGAATCGCATTCTTCGCCGCCAGACCGATGGTCGTCAGAAGACCGACCTTGAAGTAAACGTCGTTCGACTGCCCGAGGAAGTGCGCCGCGGTCAGTGCCCCGAGCACGCCGATCGGAACCGCGAGGATAACCGAGAAGGGGATCGACCAGCTTTCGTAGAGCGCTGCGAGGCAAAGAAAGACGATCAGGACCGACAGCGCGTAAAGCATCGGCGCCTGCGAGCCAGAAAGCCGCTCCTGATAGGAAATTCCCTGCCATGCTACCGAATAGCCGCCCCCCATCTCGGATACCAGGCGTTCCACTTCGTTCATGGCGTCGCCCGAGCTCACACCCGGTGCGGCCGACCCCTCCATGGAGAACCCCGTGACGGCATTGAAGGCGGAAATGGAAGGCAGGCCGTTGACCCAGGTTGCTTCCGTGAAGGAGGAAAACGGAACCATCTCGTTGCCGGAATTGCGGGCATTCCAGTATTTCAGATCCTCCGCCTGCATGCGGTAAGGCGCATCCGCTTGCACGTAGACCTTCTTGATCTTGTTGTTCAGCGTGAAGTCGTTCACCCGGCTGCCGGCGAAAATGGTCGTCAGCATGGAATTGGCGTCGGAAATCGAAACTCCCATGGCGCTCAGCTTCTCCTGGTCCAGCAGGAGCTTTACCTGGCTTTCCTGATCGCGGTCGTTGCTGCGCATGGCGGTGATCTTGTTGCCGCTGTTGGCGGCCTGCACAAGTTGTTTGGACGCCGTCACGAGGGCTTGCGAGCCGTGATTGCCGCTATCGACCAGATACATGGAGAAGCCGCTGGAATTGCCCATGCCCTGAATTGCCGGAGGAAGCAGCGGGAAGACCTGCGCTTCGCGGATCGTGAAGAAATTGCGCATGGCGCGCTGAACGATGGCGCCTGCAGCCAGCTTCGGGTCCTGACGTTCGTCGAAATCCCGAAGGCTCGCAAAAACAAGGGCGTTGTTCTGGCCGGCGCCCGTGAAGCTGAAGCCGTTTACGGCGAAGACGTCTTGGACGCCTTCCTTTTCCTGGTCGAGATAATAGTTTTCGACCTTCTCGATCACCTCAGCCGTCTGGGCACTGGTTGCGCCATTCGGCAGTTGGATGATTGTCATCAACACGCCCTGGTCTTCCTGTGGGAGGAAGGAGGAGGGAAGTCGCGTGAAGAACCAGGCACATCCCCCGATCACGATGGCGAACATGATCATCACGCGCAGCGGACGCTTCAGGAGGTAACCCACGGAGCCCACATAGCCATGCGTGGTCCGGTCGAAGCCCCGGTTGAACCAGGCGCCGATCCCTCGTCCCTTCTTATCGTGGTCGATCGGTTTCAGCATCGTCGCGCAGAGGGCGGGCGTGAGCACAATGGCGACCACAGCCGACAGGAGCATCGCCGACACAATCGTCACGGAGAACTGCCGGTAAATGATGCCGGTGGAACCGCCGAAAAATGCCATGGGGATGAAAACGGCGGTCAGCACGAGCGCAATGCCTATGATCGCGCCGGTGATTTCCCCCATCGATTTCTCGGTGGCTTCGAGCGGCCCGAGGCCTTCCTCCGCCATGATTCGTTCGACGTTTTCCACCACCACGATGGCGTCGTCCACCAGAAGACCGATGGCGAGGACCATGGCAAACATGGTCAAGGTATTGATCGAGTATCCTGTCAACGCCAGAATGCCGAAGGTTCCCAGCAAGACGACCGGTACAGCGATCATCGGAATGAAGGTTGCCCGGAGATTCTGCAGAAATACCAGTAGGACCACGAAGACGAGCACAATAGCCTCGATCAGCGTGTGGACCACCTTTTCAATGGACAGCGATACGAAAGGCGTGGTGTCGTAGGGATAGATGATCTTCACACTTTGCGGGAGAGCCGGTGCGATCTCGGCGAGCTTGGCCTTGACGCGGTCCGCCGTATCAAGCGCATTCGCGCCCGTTGCCAGGTTGACTGCGAAACCCGAAGCGGGCTGGCGATTGGAGCGGGAACTGGAGGAGTAGCTCTCCTGGCCAATCTCGACGCGCGCCACATCACTGAGGCGCACGTTGGCGCCACTGGTGTCGACCTTGAGGATGATTCGTTCGAATTCCGGCACGGTGGTCAGCTGGCTCTGGGCCGTCATGGTGACGTTGATCTGCTGGCCTTCGACGGACGGCAAGCCACCTACCGACCCTACCGAGACCTGAGTGTTCTGGATCTGGATGGCCGACGTGACGTCTGCGGGCGTCAGCTGGAATTTTCTGAGCTTGAACGGGTCGAGCCAGATTCGCATCGAATAGGCCGAACCAAAGGAGTTGATGCTGCCGACACCTTCCAGGCGTTTCACCTGATCTTCGATCTGGGTCGAGAAGATATCGCCCAAATCGGCGGAAGATCGCTTGCCATCGGTGGAAACGAGTGCACCGACGAGCAGAATACTGGATGTCGACTTGGTGACCTCGATACCCAGATCCTGGACGATGGACGGCAGTTGCGACGTCACGAGCTGCAGCTTGTTCTGGACCTGCACCTGGGCAATGTCGGCATCGACACTGTTGTCGAAGGTCAGCGATATGCTGGCCTGCCCGGTCGTGGAGGAGGAGGTCATATAGGTGAGACCATCCAGGCCAGTCATGCCGTCCTCGATGATCTGCGTCACCGTTTTCTTAACCGTGTCGGCACTGGCGCCCGTATAGGAAGCGGAGATGCGCACGGTTGGCGGGGCGATTTCCGGATATTGTGAAATCGACAAGGTATTGATGGCGAGAACGCCGCCGAGCATGATGACGATGGAGATGACCCATGCGAAGATCGGCCGCCGAATAAAAAAAAGGGACATGATCTAGTTCCTGATCCCGATGTTGCCGAACAAGCCGCGAGACATCACGACTTCGGCGTCGGGGCATCGCCGACGACCGGTTTCTCTATGACGAAGCCCTTGGAATCGATCTCCGCAGGAACGGGATTGACGGTGGCGTTATCGGTGATCCACTGGAGGCCATCAACGATGAGCTTGTCTCCGTCGCTCACGCCGTCGGTGACCAGCCAGTTGTTGCCGGAAAGCTGGCTGCTGCGGAAAGTGCGCGTTTCGACCTTGTTGTCGGCAGTCACGAACTGCGCCGTGAGTTCGCCATTGGCGTTCCGGCTGGCCGCGCGCTGGGGAATGAGATAACCCGTTTCCCTGCCAACGGTGATGGTGGCGCGCACAAACATGCCCGGCAGGATGAGATTGTCGGGATTATCGAAGAGGGTGCGGATGGAAACGGTGCCGGTGGTGGTGCTGACCGCCATTTCGGACATATCGAGCTTGCCGATATGGGGATAATCGGAGCCGTCCTCCAAGGTAAGGCGGATTTGGGTTATCTCGTCATTTTCCCTGCGATCATGGTTTCCGGCGGCGATGGCTGTCCTCAGACGCAGCAGATTCACACTTGATTCGTTCAGCTCTATATAGATCGGGTTGATTTGGCGCAGAGTCATCAAAGCATCGGTCTGGCTCGCCGTGACGACGTTGCCGACCGAGAATCGGGTGGCCGAGGTGACCCCGTCGAAAGGCGCACGGACTTCGGTCAGGCCGAGATTGATCTGAGCTGTCTGCAGAGCCGCGCGAGCCTCTGAAACAGAGGCCCTTGCTTGAAGCAGGGTCGTCCGGGCGTCCTCATATTCCTTTTGCGAGGCACCGCTATTGGCCAGCCGCTCGTAACGTTGAAGATTGGCCTCGGCCGCCGGTACGCTCACCTCCGAACGCTCCAATGCGGCCTGGGCCTCGGCTGCCGAGGCGAGATAGGTGTCGTCCTCGATCTTGTAGAGAAGATCGCCCGCTTTCACGAAGCTGCCTTCCTTCACCGCAATCTGCTTGATCACCCCGCCGACGCGCGGCCGGATGTCGGCCGACTGGAAGGCTTCCGCACGCCCTGAAAGAACCGTCGTGAGCGGCTGTTCGGATTTCTGCAGGGTCACGACGCTGACCGGCTGCGGCGGCCGTTGCGGAGCTCCGCCTGCGGATTGCTGTTGGCCAGAATCGCTGCAAGCCGCAAGAGCTGCAGAAAACAGCAGTGGTAGAATCAGTTTGCGTCCGATCATGGCGTCATCCAAGGCAAGGCGTTTGGGTAATCGCCACGGCAGACGATATGTGCCGGGGCGAAGGACGGAGAAGGTACCCCGTCTTGAGCGGTCGGAACAGTGGTGGTCGAAAGAAGAGTTCGGCCAACAGTCCGCGGTGGGGAAGTGACGTAAGTTAAAAATCGTCACTTTACAAGCGGATTTTGCAACGCAGCATTCACAAGTCCAGTAAGGCCGTCACATCGGTCATAAAGTTCGCCCTCGTCGGCCTTGGCCAGAAGAACAGGATGGAGCACGCTCGCAAAAGCGGCTGCCACATGCCGGCTTATTGCGTGCGGGTCGGTACATTTGTACGCACCGCTTTCTACGCCCTGGCGGATGAGATCGGTAAAGAGGGACTCGATCAGTTCCTTGTAATGCCGCCCGCTTGGCAGATCGGCTTCGGACATCAGAAAGATCATCTCGAACAGGAAAGGGTTTTCGCGGATGTCCTGAAGATGTGCCTCCATCAGCTTGCGCACGACGATCGCAAGCCGCTCGGGCGCTGGAGCGGGTTCGTCAAGCGTCCCGAATCGCCCGATCATGCGGCTGATATGCCGGTCGCAGATGGCATCCGCCAGGGCTGCCTTCGAGTGAAAATGCTTGAAGATATTGGCCGGCGACATCGAAAGCGCCTGGGCGACATCGGCGATCGAGCATTTGGCGATGCCGCGTTCACGGAAAAGGATTTCTGCCGTGTTGAGGATATCCTCCCGCGTCTCTTCCGCTTTGCGCCTTGGCCTTCGCACTCTCACCTCTTTAAAAAATCGGACGGATTTCCCGATCAACGCGTGCTGAAATAGGGCTCCAAGTTTTTCCGGACCCGATCAAGCACTGTCGCACTGTCGGTGTCCGCAACGAAGGTGTTTCCCGTGATCGTCTCGTAAGCTGAGCGGTAGACCCTGGCGGTCTCCTCGATCAGTTCGGTCGGAATCGGCGGGATCTCGTCCTTGTATGGGTCGCAACGTTCGACCACCCAGGCTCGGATAAAGTCCTTGTCGAAACTCCTTGGCCGGGTGCCGTTCTCAAAAGCCTCCCGATAGCTGTCGGCGATCCAGTAGCGGCTCGAGTCCGGTGTATGGATCTCATCTGCGAGGATGATGTTGCCGTCGACATCCGTGCCGAATTCGTATTTGGTGTCGACGAGGATGAGGCCGCGTTTTTCCGCCAGTTCCTGGCCGCGGTCGAAGAGCGCAAGCGCGTATCGGGACAGGGTTCTCCATTGCTCCACCGTCAGAAGACCGCGGTCGACGATTTCCTTCGGCGTCAGCGGTTCGTCATGGCCACCGTCAAAGGCCTTGCTGGTCGGCGTGATCACCGGTCCGGGAAGAACCTGATTATCCCTCAATCCGTCCGGAAGGTGGAGCCCGTACATGGCGCGCTCACCTTTCTTGTAGAGGGTCAGTAGCGACGTGCCCGTTGTGCCTGCAAGATAGCCCCGGACGACGATCTCGACCGGCAGGATATCAAGCCGTTTGCCCACGACCACATTCGGATCGGGATAGGTGAGCACATGATTCGGGCAGATGTCGCCAGTCGCCTCGAACCAGTAGCGTGCGGTCTGGGTCAGCACCTGGCCCTTGTCGGGGATCGATGTCAGGATGCGATCGAAAGCGCTCAGGCGATCCGTGGCGATGATGATGCGCCGGCCGTCTGGCAGATCGTAATTCTCCCGCACCTTGCCGCGGTAATGGTTCGGCAGTTCGGGAATGAAGGCATCGGTAAGAACGCGCACGGGAAACCACTTTCCTGAGAGTTTTCGCAGTCCTTTCGCTATCGCATGTTTTGACGCGGCGGCACAAGAACGGCCGCACGTTACAGCTTGCCGCTTCAATTTCTCCATCCAGCGACAGGGGTGGGTCCCGCTGCCAGACTGTTAACTTCCGTTAACGGTTGGAATGCGGCGCAAATTTCTAATTCGCCAAATTTTTCAGTATCTTGTAAGATTTTTCATTTTTTCTGATTCAATTCTGTTGACTTCATCTTGGGGTAGCTTCTATAAGCCGTGTCACTGACGAGGGCGGCGGCGCTGCTGGCGACGAAGTCCTTTGTTCTGGAGAAATCCTTTAGCATTGGCGATTGCTGAATGT
>NZ_JAGGJW010000015.1 GCF_017873175.1 Neorhizobium petrolearium | reverse complement strand
CTTGCGCAGTTGCGCTTCACTTCGCTCGTCATGACCAGCTTACGGTGGGACTTCCACCCACAAGAGTGCGCCCATGCTGGGCGCACAAACAAAAAAGCCCGGCTTTCGCCAGGCTCTTCGTTTGGTCTGTTCGATCGAGCGAATTAGAGGCCGAGGCCGCCGAAACGCTTGTTGAACTTCGAGACGCGGCCACCGCGGTCCATGAGCTGCTGGTTGCCGCCGGTCCAGGCCGGATGGGACCTGGGATCGATTTCAAGGTTCATGGTTGCACCTTCCGAACCCCAGGTGGAGCGGGTCTCGTATTCGGTACCGTCGGTCATGACCACCTTGATCATGTGGTAGTCGGGATGGATGTCAGCCTTCATGTCGATAATCCTGCTCTTGCGAGGTCCATTTGTCGCAATTGCGAGCGAGAACCCTCTTTAATAAATGAAGCCGCAGACCGGCCCGGTCACGGCTTCCCAATTCGATGCGGAGCCTATACAGGAAGGTTGCCGGAAGTACAAGTACCCGCGCGCCTTGAAAAGTGCCACGATATCCGAGGGAAAAATTGGCCGAAGCCCGAGAAAATCAACCGAGAAGCAAGGCTTTAAGACCGCTTGCAAGGCTCGTTCCCTATCTCGCCCGCTACAGGTCGATGGTCGCAGCCGCCACCTTTTTCCTTGTATTGGCCGCCGCCACGACGCTTGCCCTGCCGCTGGCCGTGCGCCGCATGGTCGACCACGGCTTCGCCTCTTCCGACGGCAACTTCATCAACAACTATTTCGGCATGCTGCTGGCGCTCGCAGCCCTCCTCGCGATCGCCAGCGCCATGCGCTATTACTACGTCATCACCATTGGCGAGCGTGTCGTCGCGGATTTGCGCCGCGAAGTCTTCTCCCACATCATCAGGCTTTCGCCATCCTTCTACGACGTCAACCAGTCCGGCGAAATCGTCTCGCGCCTGACGGCCGACACGACGCAGATCAAGTCCGCCTTCGGTTCGGCCGCTTCCCAGGCCTTGCGCAATACCATCCTCTGTCTCGGGGCGATGGCGATGATGATCTATACGAGCCCAAAACTTTCCGCTCTGGTGCTCGGCGCAATCCCGCTGATCGTCTTTCCGCTGGTCGGCTTCGGCCGTTCGGTCAGGAGACGCTCCCGCGCCGCTCAGGATACGCTTGCCGAAACCTCCGCCTTCGCGGCAGAGACGATCGGCGCCACCCGCACCGTCCAGGCCTTCGGTGGCGAGACAACTGCAAGCGGCCGTTATGGCGGTGCGGTCGAAAAGGCTTACGACGCCGCCCGCGTGGCGATCAAGGCCCGCGCGCTTCTCACCGGCTTCGGTATTCTCCTCGTTTTCGGCAGCGTTGTCGGCGTGCTCTGGTACGGTGCGCAGAGCGTGCTGTCCGGTACGCTGACGGCCGGCACGCTTGGGCAGTTCGTACTTTATTCGGTGATCGCCGCAAGCTCGCTCGGCCAGCTCTCGGAGGTCTGGGGCGAGCTTTCGGCCGCCGGAGGCGCGGCGGAACGGCTTACGGAATTGCTGCACGAGGTGCCTGCAATCCGCGACCCGGAAAATCCCGTCGCTCTCCCCTCCCCTTCGCGCGGCGAGGTCGAATTCCAGGATGTCTCCTTCGCCTATCCCGCCCGCGTCAGCGCGATCACGCTGAACTCGCTTTCCTTTCGCGTGAAGCCCGGCGAGACAGTCGCTATCGTCGGCCCCTCCGGCGCCGGGAAGAGCACCATTTTTTCGCTACTGATACGCTTCTATGATCCCTCTACCGGCACAGTGAAACTCGACGGGGTCGATCTGAGGTGGGCAAATCTCTCCGATCTCCGGTCCCGGCTTGCCATCGTGCCGCAGGACGTGACGATCTTCGCGGCCTCGATCCACGACAACATCGCCTTCGGCGTGCCGAATGCCACGCGCGAGGCCGTCCGCGCCGCTGCGATCGCCGCCCAGGCGGACGAATTCATCGGCAAGCTCGACCAGGGCTACGATACGCTTGCCGGCGAGCGCGGCATCACGTTGTCCGGCGGCCAGCGCCAGCGCATCGCCATCGCCCGCGCCATTTTGAAGGATGCGCCGGTCCTGCTTCTCGACGAAGCCACCTCGGCGCTGGATGCCGAAAGCGAAACGCTGGTGCAGAAGGCGCTCGACGGGCTGATGCAGAACCGCACGACGCTGGTCATCGCCCATCGGCTTGCAACGGTGCTGAAAGCCGACCGCATTCTGGTCATGGAGGACGGGCAGATCGTCGAGGAAGGCACGCACCAGAGCCTGATCGCCAAGGGCGGGCTTTACGCCAAGCTCGCCCGGCTGCAATTCCACGACATCGAACGGCAGAGTGCCACAGCGCTCTGAATAGAGGAAATCCTCCTCCTCAGTCATTCTGCGCGCGTAAACGTCCATTTCACGACATATTTGCCGTTGCGCTTCAGCTTGGTCTTGATGCGCATCTCGACTGGTCCTCCGAGCGCGGCTTCGGCACCCTCGAAGGCCTGCCGGGCTTCGGCCATCGCCTTGTGATAGGCGCTGTTGTCTCGTCTCGGACTATCCGCGACCGCCTTCATCAGCGCGGCCATGTCCGGCCTGTCTTCGTCCATGAGTTTTACCGCTCCGTCAGCTTCAGCTCGATGCGGCGGTTCTGCGACTTGGCCTCCGGCGTATCCCCCTGCGCAATCGGCTGGAATTCGCCGAAGCCCGCAGCCACCAGGCGGTTGGCCGCCACGCCCTTGGAGATGAGGTATTTCACGACGGACGTGGCGCGGGCGGAGGAGAGTTCCCAGTTGTCGCGATAGCGGCCGGTGCCGGAAAGCGGCGAGTTGTCCGTGTGACCGTCGACGCGCAGCACCCAGTTGATTTCCGCCGGGATTTCCTTGGCAAGATCGAGAAGTGCGGCGGCAAGCTTGTCCATCTCCACACGGCCGGCATCGTCAAGCTCGCTGCCGCCCACCGGGAAAAGCACTTCCGACTGGAAGACGAAACGGTCACCGACGATGCGGATATTCTCTCTGTCGGAGAGAATTTCGCGCAATCGGCCGAAAAAGTCGGATCGATAGCGGTTGAGTTCCTGCACGCGCTGCGCCAGCGCCACATTGAGCCGCCGGCCGAGATCGGAGATCTGCGCCTGGGAAGCCTGGTCCTTCGCCTCGGAAGCCTGCAGCGCCGCCTCCACGGCCGCGATCTGGGCCCGGAGGGCAGCGATCTGCTGATTGAGGAGCTCGACCTGGCTCGCGGCACGCGCACTCAACTGCTGTTCCTGGTTGAGCCGGCTCGTAAGCTCGCCGATCCGGGTATTGGCCGCTTCGCTGCTGCCGGCACCCTGGTTCAGCAGCTCTTGAAGCCGCGAACGCTCGCTTTCCGAGGCGGCGAGCGAGGATTGCAAGGTGGCAAGCTGATCCTCGAAGTCCTGGCTGTTGTTCTTTTCCAGCGCCAGAAGCTCTGTCAGTTCGGCGATCTGGCTGTTCAGCCGGTTCAATGCTTCGTCGCGGCCGGAAATCTCCCGGCTGAGCAGGAACTGCGCCAGCACGAAGACGGTGAGCAGGAACATGATGGCAAGCAGGAGCGTGGAAAGCGCATCCACAAAGCCTGGCCAGTAGTCGACACCTCGCTCACGACGGCGATTCTTGGCGAGCGCCATCGCTTACTTCCCTCCGATCTTGTCGGAAAGCCGGTCAAGTGTGCGGCGCAGGGCTCTTGCCTCTTCCTGCTGCGCCTCGATCCAGTCACGCAGCATCTGCTGCTCGTTGCGCATGTTCTTGACGAGGCCCTGGATGCCTTCGGCGAGATTGGCCATGGCGGAAAGCGAGCGATCGCTGTGCTGCCCGTCCGGCAATTTTAACTGCGCGGACGCAAGCGCCCGGAGCTGCTCGGTCAGCGCGCGGATATCTTCCGACGAACCGTGGGCGATCGTCTCCGCCACGGCCGGCAGGTCTGACCCGACATCCGTCACCGAAGAGAGCCAGTTCTCGAGCTCCGTATAGAAGCGGTTCTGGGCGCGCCCGGCCTGCAGGTCCAGGAAACCGAGGATCAGCGAGCCGGAAAGGCCGAGCAGCGACGACGAGAATGCCGTGCCCATGCCGGCGAGCGGTTGCGAAAGGCCGCTCTTGATGGCGGCCAGGATATCATTCGAATCGCCGGAATTCGGATCGAGTGCCCCGATCACGTTGCTGATCGAGCCGATCGTGCCGATAAGGCCCCAGAACGTGCCGAGCAGTCCGAGGAAGACGAGCAGTCCGATGAGATAACGCGACGTATCGCGCGATTCGTCGAGGCGCGTGCCGATCGAATCGAGGATCGACCGGAAGGCCGCGGTCGAAAGCGCCATCCTGCGGCGGCTGCCGATCAGCGTGCGCATCGGCGCAAGCAGCCTGGGTTCGCGCCCGACCTTGTCGGCGCTGCCGGCCGCGCGGAAGGAATTGAACCAGCGCACTTCCGGAACGAGGCCAATCACCTGGTTGAAAACCAGGACGATGCCGATCAGCAGAACGCCGAGAATCAACCCGTTGAGGCCCGGATTGGTTTGGAAGGCATGCGCGGCCTGGCGGTAGAGAATCGAGGCGACGAATCCGACGATGATCAGGAAGATCACCATGGTCCACAGGAAGGACGCCGGATTGGAAAGTTTGTAGGCATAGCCGCCGCGCGTTTCAGACTCGTCCAGATCGTCCAGTCTCGCATTCGCCATGATATGCCCTTGCCTCCGGTACTCTTCCGCGCCGGAGGCTAGTGTAAAATTGCGACGAATTGAAGTGCGGAAGCTGGTGATACCTCCCCTTTAATTCGGCTCTATGGCCGTAACACCAGAGACTTACCGCGTCGGAACAGGCCGGTTTGCAACTTCGAGCAATGCCTTCTGGATCAGTTCGTTGCCGGCGACGATATTGCCGCTGCCGAAAATATCCGTCGTGCCTTTCATGTCGCTGACGAAACCGCCCGCCTCACGGATGAGGACGATGCCGGCCGCCATGTCCCAAGGCGAGAGGTCGGTCTCCCAGAACCCGTCCAGCCGGCCGGCGGCGACATAGGCGAGATCGAGCGCAGCCGCGCCGAGACGACGAATGCCGGCGACCTCCCCCATGACATGGCGGAGTTCGACGAGGAACTTGCCGTGATTGCCGCGACCGAGATGCGGCACGCCGCAGCCGACGACGCAATCAGAGAGCGCGCGGCGGGCGGCGACCCGGATGCGACGATCGTTCAGGAATGCCCCGCCGCCCCTTTCGGCGGTGAAGAGCTCGTCTGTCGCCGGATTGAAGACGACGCCGGCGACGACCTCGCCGTTGCGTTCCAGTGCGATCGATACGGCGAACTGCGGAATGCCGTGCAGGAAGTTGGTGGTGCCGTCGAGCGGATCGACGATCCAGCGATGCGCACCGTCCGTACCTTTCACCTCCTCGCTTTCCTCACCGAGGAAGCCGTAGGTGGGGCGAGCTTTCATCAGTTCGTCGTGGACGATCTTTTCCGCCTTCAGATCCGCCTGCGAAACGAAATCGCTAGGCCCCTTCACCGAAACCTGCAGGTTCTGCACCTCGCCGAAATCCCTGGCGAGCGACTTACCTGCCTTGAGGGCAGCCTGAACCATGACGTTGAGAAGGGCGGAGCGAGCCATGCGGGAAGTCCTTGAGGGGTCCCGAATTGCATCTGAACGGGACTGCGTTTTTTGAGATTTTCTTGATGGGCGGCTTCAAGACCACAAAACCGCGAGAAATTCAAGCCATCCACCGCAGAGCGGACTATTGTTGCCACCAATCGTGTCCGTAAAGCGGTGCTCTTTCGATATTGCCTGCGGTCTTCTAAACCGCATCCTGCAGCCAATCCGCGATCAGGCCGGCGGAGACCGAAAGCAGCGTCGCCATCCAGAGATGGACCGCAAAGCCCCGGCTGCCGAAGATCGTGGCGTAGACCGCCTTGACTACCATGTTGACGAGCACGCCGATGCCTATGGCGCGGGCGGCGAGCTTCGGATCGAGCGCCGGCAACATGCCTGCCACCGTGACCGTCGTGGCATCCACATCGGCGAGTGCGGAAAGCGCCGAGGCGACGATGAGACCCGTATCGCCGAAATAAAGGGTCGCTGCCCGGGCCAGAAAGGCCACGGCCGCAAGCAGGGCCGCCATCCTGGCAATTGCCGGAAGCTCGAACGGATTGGCCGGGGAATGCCCGTCATCCATCGACTTTTGGCGGGACGAAAGAAAGAACGCATAAGCCAGCATCAGCACGGCGCCGACGCCGATCGGTAGAAGAAGACCAGGCAGCAAGCTGACCGCCAGCGTGCCGATCAGGAACGCGGTCCGCAACAGCGACACGGCGCCGGCACTGATGGCCCCTGCCGCAAGCGATGTCGGGTCTGCGCCCTGGCGGCTGCGCCTGGCAAACGCGACGGTCGTGCCGGTCGAGGAGACGAGGCCGCCAATCCCGCCCGCCACCACATCGCCCCGGGAAGTACCAAGCAACCGGACCGCGATATAACCGGCAAAGGAGATCGAGGCGAGGGTGATGACCAACAGCACGAGGCTTCTGGGCGAAATACCTCCGAACGGTCCGACCGGCTCGGCCGGAATGATCGGCAGAAGCACGAAGGTCATGGCGAGCAGGATCACTGCCGAGCGCAGTTCCACCCATTGCAGGCGCCGGATCGCCCCGTGCAGGAATTCGCGACTGGCAAGAAGCGTGACGAGCGCTGCTCCGGCGGCAGATGCCAGCACCATGTCGCCCGTGACGGCAAGCACGCCGAGACCGAAGGTGAGGATCGCGGTAATGACCGAAGTGGCGCTGAAGCTTTGCTCGGCGATGGCTTCGCGCAGTTCGAACATGGTCATGACAACCGTCAAGGCGATGAGAAAACCGATGGTCACGATGCCCGGATAGACGGACGTCGGAGCGAGGCTTCGCTCGATCAGGCCTGCAATGCCGCCGAGCATGCCGATCATCGTGAAAGTTCGGATGCCGGCCGTGCGGGCGCCCGCCGGTTCGTCCCGTTCGCGCCAGTGCCGCTCCACACCGATCGCGGCACCGATGGCTATCGCCAGCCCGACACGTTCGAAAAGCTCGATATTGTCCAAATCCGTTCCCGTCCCCTGCCGACCGCCCCGGCGGTTGCACCGATCGGCCTTGGCCGGCCCTTCGCTCACGCTCCGGGCGTTCGTCGCTGAAATCGATCACCGGATCGATTTCTCCGGCTGCGCCGGACCGCTCCTCACCCCCTGCGAAACTTGTTGGCTGCCTCGATCGCCTGTTTCTGCTGCTCTTCATTGATGCCGAGGTAGAAGTCCTCGAGCTCCGGATCCTGCAGACCGGCGCGGCGCGACAGAACGTACCATTTGGCCGCCTCGACCGGATTGGGCCGGGTGCCGAGCGCGTTGATATAAAGATGCGCGAGCTTGTTCTGGGCGACGACATTGCCGCGATGGGCGGCGATCCGCATCCATTCGAAACCCTTGTCGTAGTCCCGCGGTCCCCCTACCCCGTTCACGAGCCAGAGCCCCATATCAAGCTGTGCGGTATCGTACCCGGCTTCGGCGGCGCGCTCCAGCCATTCGCGGGCCTTCGCCTTTTTCTCCGCCGGCATGTCCTTCAGCGTCACATAGAGCTGCGCCACGGCATATTGCGCGTCCGCCACCCCCTGCATGGCAGCTCTTTCATAGAAGGGCAACGCCAGATGCAGGCCGTTTTCACCCGGATTATCCGAAACGAGAATCTGCGCCCAGTTGAACTGCGCCGACGAATTGCCGGCTTCTGCAGCCTTGCGCATGAATTCGTCGGCTTGCTTCTTGTCGCGCGGGACATCGCGACCCGCCATCAGAAGCAGCGCATACTGGAACATGGCAGCGGGATCGCCACCTTCCGCAGCCTGTTTGTACCAGAACGTCGCCGTTTTGGCGTCGCGCTTGATACCCAGACCTTTGGTCATCATTTCGGCGACGAGCGTCTGCGCCGCAGCATCCCCCTTACCCGCACGTGTCAGCGCCTTATCGAGAGCTGTCACGTAAAGACCGCGCTGATAGGCGCCATAGGCCTCGTCGATGGGGCCGTTATAGGGCTTTTCAGGCGGGACGGGCGGCAGGGTCGCCCCCATGCGCTGATAGAGCTCCACGCCACCGGAAGGTACGATACCGTCCGGCTGGCCCTGCCCCTCGGCTTTGCTCGCTGGTGCATCCGAATCTGCCTGCGTCTCGACCCGGTCCTTCTTCATCTGCTGGGCATCGGGCTCTACGGGACGTGTGACGGCCCTGGTGTCCACCTGTGCGAAGGCGACGGAGGACAAAACCGCCGATGCGAGAAGGCTCGCCAGCAGCCCATTCAGAATCGCGCGAGAAGTTCGGTTCGACGGCATGGGCCTCATCAAGCCTCAAACCGTGGCGCTTTTTCGTCCAGGGTCGCGTTGACTTCGGCGACCACCGCTCCGGCGCCCCTGGGATTGCCAAAAACTGCAGCGCGGAGCGCCACGAATTCGGCGCCGGTCTCGGCGACCGCAAGCGCCGACGCGGGATCATTGCCGCCCACGACGATGCAGGGAATTTCCACCATCGAGGCCCACCATTCGCCAAGCGCAAGGTTCTTGGGATGCGCCTCCGGTTTGATGTCGCCGTCAAGCTTGCCGAAGAAGATGTAGTCGGGACGCAATTCGCCGATCTCCAGCGCCTGATGGCGATCCGCCGCCCCGCCGGCGCCAACGATGAGCTTCGGCACGAATTTCTCGATCGCTTCCTCAAGCTCGGCGGGGGAGCCGGCTATGTGCAAGCCGTCGGCCTTGACCCGGCCGGCAACACGACTGTCGCCCGCGATCAAGGCCGCCGCGCCAGCCGCCTGGATGATCGGCACCAATGTCTCGGCACGCTTCTGGAAAGCCTGATCGTCGAGGCCGTATTGCGGCAGGATCACCGAGGCGACGTCGCCGCCCGAAAGCGCCTCTTCAAGCTCCTTCGCCTGGCGGGCGGCATCATCATAGTCCGGTACAATAAGCACAAGGCGGCAGCGATCTTCCGGTCCGGTCATGTTTTTTCCATTCGGCGGATGGCGCCAATCGCAAATCCGCACTCGTTTTCTGTCCGTAAATTCGATAGACCGGACCGATTGAAGGATCAACCGCCCCGCCCCGGAACGAATGCCTGATACGCTGACCCTCGCCTTTTTCGCAGCCGCCATTCCTGCCGTTATGCTCGTCGGTCTCTCGAAAGGGGGGATAGGCGGCGCGATCGGCCTCATGGGCGTACCCCTCATGTCCATGGCGGTGGACCCGGTCAAGGCGGCGGCGATCTTCCTGCCGATCCTGATCCTCATGGACATCGTGGCCCTGTGGTCCTGGCGGAACTACAACGATTCCAAGACACTCTTGATGATCCTGCCGGGCGGCATCATCGGTATTGCGCTCGGCTGGGCGACTTCCACCTATGTATCGGACGACGCGCTTCGTCTTGTCATCGCCGTGGCGACCATCCTCTTCACGGTCCGTTATTTCTGGCAGGTCTACGGCCCGCACTCGAACAGGCCCGCAGCGCCGCTGCCGCACCGTCCGGTTGCCGCCACTTTCTGGGGGGCGCTTTCCGGTTATGCGAGTTTCGTCGCCCATGCCGGCGGCCCGCCTTTCCAGATCTATGTCCTGCCGATGGGGCTGGACCCGAAATCCTACACCGGCGCCAGCATCCGTTTCTTCGCGATCGTCAACGCCGTGAAGGTCATTCCCTATTTCTTCCTCGGGGCACTGGACAGGGAAAACCTGACGATCTCCGCGACGCTTCTGCCAATAGCGCTGCTGGCGACCATAGCAGGTGCGGCGGTCGTCAAGCATCTGAAGGCCGAGATCTTCTATCCCATGACCTATGGCCTGGCCTTTCTCGCCGGATTGAAACTGCTCTGGGACGGCCTGCCGCTGTAAGCGCGAGCACAACATCGTTAAATAAGCAACGCAGCATATAGTGTCATTTATTGCTGCATCGCACAATAAATCTTGCCGTTACCATGCGTTTACCGTAAGTTTGACATATGACAACAACAGTTGACCCTTTTGCAGCCATAGCTGACCCGAACCGGCGGTATCTGCTGGAGGAATTGCGGCGTTCTCCGAAGACGGTCAACGAACTGGCCCAGGGCCTGCCGATCAGCCGGCCTGCAGTGTCGCAACATCTGAAAGCCCTGCTCGACAGCAACCTTGTCAGCGTAACGGCAGAAGGCACGCGGCGCATCTATGCCGTCAACAGCAAGGGTTTCGACAGGCTCAATCTGTGGCTGGATCAGTTCTGGTCGTGACCTAAGATTTGCAAGTCACCTGTTTTAGGGTCGTCGACCACGACCAGAACTTCATTTTCATACTGTCTGGATTGTTTTGCCGCTTCCTGAGATGCCTCTTAGTTGATCCTAACACGAGGCAGCGGCCAGTTCTCCCATTGAAAGATTAGTGACGCGTAGAGGCTTTGAGCCGTTGCATTTTGTCTTTAATGCGCAGCTTGCGCCGCTTGATGTCAGCAATTTGACGATCATCGGAAGAGGGGGACGCCAGAATGGTTTGGAGCTCCTCCTCCAGAGCGCCGTGCTTCTTTTCAAGCGATGCGATATGAGCCTGGACGGTCATGTGGCATGTTCCTTCCTTGGTCACCTGCCCCGGCTTCACCCTTGGCCGAGGCTTCAGGTTTACGACGGAAGTGTGACACGATCGACCCCATTTGTCGAAGGAGAAATCGTGGTTTGAACAAGGCAAATTCGTGACAGCGGCTAACTTCCAGTTAACGCGGTTTGGTGGTAGAGGCTTGCGGACATTGCCGGCGACCACAAAAATGCCGGGTATGAAAATGGGGACCGAAAATGGCTGATCAGGAACAGGCGGATATCCGGCTGGCGCTCGCGAAACTCCGTCAGGAGCACGAAGATTACGACGCTGCCATCAACGCCATGATTGAGGTCGGCTGTGACGCGCTCCGAATTCAGCGCATGAAGAAGAAGAAGCTGGCGATCAAGGACAAGATGAGCCAGCTTGAAGACCAGATCATCCCCGACATCATTGCTTGAGGGAGGCATCATGCTGGCAGAAAGACCACCCGTCGCCATAATTATGGGAAGCCAGTCCGACTGGGAGACCATGAAGAACGCCGCCGATACGCTGGAGGCGCTCGACATCGGTTATGAGGCCCGGATCATTTCCGCGCATCGTACACCCGAACGGATGATGGAGTTTGCCAAAACCGCCCGCGCCGAAGGTTTTCAGGTCATCATCGCGGGCGCCGGCGGCGCAGCTCATCTCCCCGGCATGACCGCCGCCATGACGCCGCTGCCGGTCTTCGGCGTGCCGGTGCAGTCCAAGGCGCTGTCGGGCCAGGACAGCCTCCTGTCGATCGTGCAGATGCCCGCGGGCATCCCGGTCGGAACGCTGGCGATCGGCAAGGCCGGAGCGATCAATGCCGCACTGCTTGCTGCGGCGGTCCTGGCACTCAATGACGACGAGGTCGCCGACCGTCTCGACGAGTGGCGCGCCCGCCAGACGGCCGCCGTTGCAGATTACCCGATAGACGAGGTTCCATGACGGTCCACACGATCGGCATCATCGGCGGCGGACAGCTCGGCCGCATGCTGGCCATTGCCGCAGCGCGGCTCAACTTCCGCACGATCATTCTGGAGCCGCAGGCCGACTGTCCGGCAGCGCAGGTGGCGAGTGCCCAGATCATTGCAGCTTACGATGATCCGGCAGCGCTTGCCGAGCTCGCCAACCGCTGCGACGTCGTCACCTACGAATTCGAGAACGTTCCGGTTCTGGCCGCCGAAACCCTGCAGCTTTCCGTGCCTGTTCATCCGCCGGGCAAGGCGCTGGAGGTCGCGCAGGACCGCGTCACCGAAAAGAGCTTCCTCAATGCCTGCGGCATCGAGACCGCAAGGTTCCACGCCGTCGACAGCCAAGCCGACCTCGAAAAGGCGCTCGCGAATTTCGGCGGCAAGGGCGTCCTGAAGACCCGCCGGCTCGGCTATGACGGCAAGGGCCAGCGCGTCTTCCGCTCGGCTGCGGACAACCCGGCCGGCGCCTATCACGATCTGGGCGGCGTGCCGCTTATTCTCGAAAGTTTCGTACCGTTCGAGCGCGAGGTGTCGATCATCGCCGCCCGCGGCCAGGATGGCGCCACCGCCTGCTACGATCCGGCCGAGAACGTCCATCGGAACGGCATCCTGCATACTTCCACCCTCCCCGCACGCATCTCCGATGCCACGGCGCAGGTCGCCCGCGACTCGGCGGAGAAGTTGCTTGCCGCGCTCGATTATGTCGGCGTCATCGGCATCGAGTTTTTCGTGATGGCGGATGGGACCCTGATTGCCAACGAGATCGCGCCGCGCGTCCACAATTCCGGCCACTGGACGGAAGCCGCCTGTGTCGTTTCGCAGTTCGAGCAGCATGTCCGTGCCGTTGCCGGACTGCCCCTCGGCGATCCTGCACGTCACACGGACTGCGTGATGACCAACCTGATCGGCGACGACATTCTCGACGTTCCCGCCTGGCTGGCGAAGAAGAATGTGCTCGTTCATCTTTATGGCAAGACGGAATCCCGCCCCGGCCGAAAAATGGGCCATGTGACCGAGCTTAAAACACTGCCGCAAGGTTGACATGCGCCCGGGCTCGGGTTATCTGCACGCCCAACTTGAGAGCGCGCCCCCTCCAAGATAAAGGCGGCGCGCTTTTGATTGATGAGGACAAGCGGCTTTCGAGCCCACAGACTGCTGGACCAGAACAATGAAGATCAAGAACTCGCTCAAGGCGCTGAAGGCCCGTCACCGCGATAACCGCCTGGTTCGCCGCAAGGGCCGCATTTACATCATCAACAAGCAGAACCCGCGCTTCAAGGCTCGTCAGGGCTGATACGGCTCCGGTCCCGGATATCCCGCGGACCGATCAAATTGTCGATAGCGCGACAAATCGGGTTTGACCTTGAGCGCATGCGGATTACCTTATCCGCATGCGCTATTTTCGTTTCAGCTCTCTGATTCTGGCCGCGACTTTCGTCGCCTCCTCGACACTCGCCCAGACGGCAACGCCTGCTCCGCCTGCCGTCGCCCCGCAGCAGGCAAATCCCGCCATTCCCACATCGGCTTCGCAACCGGCCAATCCGCTCGATCCGCTGTTCGAGGCGCTGAAGCGCGAACGCGATCCGGATAAGGCGCGCGGCATCGCCACCCAGATCATGACCGACATGAACGATTCGGGGAGCGCCACGGTCAATCTCCTGATGCAGTGGGCCGCGACCGCTATCAAGGAGAAGCGCAATGCCGCCGCACTCGATTTCCTCGACCAGGTGACCCTCCTCGATCCTGCCTATCCCGAGGGCTGGAACCGCCGTGCGACGCTGCACTACACCATGGGCAACACGCGCAAATCCATGGCCGACATCGCCGAGGTGCTGAAGCACGAACCGCGCCATTTCGGCGCGATCGCCGGCATGGCGGGCATCCTGATGGAAGCAGGCAAGGATGAGCTCGCCCTGAAGGCCTGGGAAGATTACCTCGCCATCTACCCCGCTGATCGGGAGGCGCAGGAAGCGGTAACGAAACTCTCCGAGAAGATCGCCGGCAACCGGACGTAAACTATCTATAACGGCATGTCCCGGCCGCGTCCGAGCGCCGGATCCCCCGCCTCGGAGAAAGCGAAGGCGTGATCTCGCATCGCCGCCGGCATTGCAATTCCGTGCGATATGTGAACAACGCACAATTACCGCACAAGTCGTTTGACGTTTACGTAGCTGTCGCATTATTTCAGCGCATCTTGCCGATCTCACCCATTGGCACAGCAATTATCCATGCAGGGGCCGGCGGTTTCACAGGTCCCGATTTCACAAAACCATCAGCTGCTGCCGCGGCGTCTCCTTGACAACGCCGGGAAGGCGTTTGCGGGAAAGTCATTGTTTATCGGTAACCCAACGGAGGGACTATATGTGGAAAAAAGACATGAACCAGATGGCGCCCGTCCACGATGAGCATGACACGCGCCGGCGCATCTTTGCCATCGTTGGCAGCGCCTCAGGCAATCTGGTGGAATGGTACGATTTCTACGTCTATTCCTTTTGCGCGCTCTATTTCGCGTCGGAGTTCTTTCCCGCCGGGGACAGTACGACCCAACTCCTGAATGCCGCCGCCGTCTTCGCTGCCGGCTTCCTGATGCGCCCGATCGGCGGCTGGCTCTTCGGCCGCATCGCCGACAAGCTCGGACGGCGCACATCGATGCTGATTTCGGTGACGATGATGTGCCTCGGCTCCTTCATCATCGCGGTACTGCCGACCTACCAGACGATCGGCGTTCTCGCGCCCATCCTGCTCCTCCTGGTGCGTCTGCTGCAGGGGCTTTCCGTCGGCGGCGAATACGGCACGACGGCCACCTATATGAGCGAGGTGGCGCTTGCCGGACGGCGCGGCTTCTTCGGTTCGTTCCAGTATGTGACGCTGATCGGTGGCCAGCTTCTCGCAGTCCTTGTCCTCGTCATCCTGCAGCAGTTCCTGAACGAGGCCGAACTGAAGGCCTGGGGCTGGCGCATTCCTTTCGCGATCGGCGGCGTCGCTGCCATCGTCGCACTCTTCCTGCGCCGCTCGCTGCACGAGACCTCGACCGAGGCGACGCGCGGCAAGAAAGAGGCAGGCACTCTTGCAGGCATCTTCAGGCATCACAGGAAGGCGTTCTTCACCGTCGTCGGCTATACGGCGGGCGGATCGCTGATCTTCTACACCTTCACCACCTACATGCAGAAATACCTCGTCAATACGGCGGGCATGAGCAAGGAAACCGCCAGCACCACCATGACAGCCGTGCTTTTCGTCTACATGCTGCTGCAGCCTGTCTTCGGCGCTCTTTCCGACCGGATCGGGCGGCGAAATTCCATGCTTCTCTGGGGCGCGCTGTCGATCGTCACCACCGTGCCGCTGCTGACGGCGATCGGTCAGGTGACGAGCAGCACGCTGGCTTTCGTGCTTATCACCACGGCGCTCGCCATCGTCAGCATCTACACCTCGATCAGCGGGCTGGTGAAGGCAGAAATGTTCCCGGCGGAAGTGCGCGCGCTCGGCGTCGGCCTTGCCTACGCCATCGGCAATGCGCTCTTCGGCGGGACGGCGGAATATGTGGCGCTCTGGTTCAAGTCGATCGGCCACGAAAGCTGGTTCTTCTGGTACGTCACTGTCATGATGGTGATCGCCTTTACCGCCGCGGTCATCATGCCTGACGCCCGCAAGAAGGGCTACCTGCAAGGGCATGGCATGGTCGACTGAGGCCGTCCTGACCATCGTAGACAAGAACGACGCCGCCTTTCGGGGCGGCTTTTCATGCGCACGAACGAGAAACCCGCCGGGTCGCCCCGGCGGGTTTCTCTTGAACAGGATCTGCGTGAAAACAGCGACCGGACCCGTTTAGATGCCCGTCTGGCCGTCGGAGCCGATATAGGCGATGCGCAGCATGTTGGTGGCACCGGGCGTACCGAGCGGCACGCCGGCCGAGATGATGATCCGATCGCCCGGATTTCCAAACCCTTCGGACACGACGATGCGGCAGGCGCGGTTCACCATGTCGTCGAGGTCGATCGCATCATGCGTGACCACGCAATGCATGCCCCAGACCACGGAAAGCCGGCGTGCCGTCTGGACGATCGGCGACAGCGCGATGATCGGCACCTGCGGGCGCTCGCGCGAGGCACGCAGCCCCGTCGTACCCGACGAGGTATAGGTGACGATGGCCGAAAGCCTGAGCGTTTCGGCGATCTGGCGGGCGGCAAGCGAGATGGCGTCTGCACCGGTCGCCTCGGGCGTGGCGCGTTGCGCGTAGATGATGCTGGGGAAAAGCGGGTCCTGTTCGACCTCTCGGGCGATCGACGCCATCATCGAGACGGCTTCGACCGGATACTGGCCGGACGCCGATTCCGCCGACAGCATGACCGCATCCGCGCCTTCGAAGACGGCGATGGACACGTCCGAGACTTCCGCGCGGGTCGGCACCGGCGAGGAAATCATCGATTCCAGCATCTGGGTCGCGACGACGACCGGCTTGCCGGCCCGGCGACAGGCGCGCGTGAGCTGCTTCTGGATGCCTGGCACGGTTTCGATCGGCATTTCGACACCGAGGTCGCCGCGCGCCACCATGACCGCATCGGAAAGCTCGATGATCTCGTCGATACGCTCGAGGGCTTGGGGCTTCTCGATCTTCGACATGATACCGACGCGACCGCGGGCGATCTTGCGCACTTCGGCAAGGTCGTCGGGACGCTGAACAAAGGAAAGCGCGACCCAGTCGACATCATCGGTTGCCAGCACCGCATCGAGATCGACCCGGTCCTTGTCGGTGAGCGCACCGACGCCAAGCAGCGTATCTGGAAGGCTGACGCCCTTGCGGTCGGAAATGCTGGTGCCGGCGATCACCGTGCAGACGATGCTTTTTCCATCGGCCTTCTCAGCCTTCAGCGCGAGCTTGCCGTCATCGATCAACAGGCGGTGACCTGGCTTCACGGCTTCGAGGATTTCCGGATGCGGCAGGAAGACACGGGTCTCGTCGCCAGGCTCGTCGCGGTTGTCGAGTGTGAAGGTCTGGCCGGGCGTCAGCGTCACCTTGCCGGCGGCGAACTTGCCGACACGCAACTTCGGGCCTTGCAGATCGCAGAGGATGCCGATCGGCCGGCCGCATTTGGCCTCGACGGAGCGGATGCGGGAAATCAGCGTGCGCATCAGGTCATGGCTGGCATGGCTCATGTTGATGCGGAAGAGATCGGCCCCCGCCTCGTGCAACTTCTGGATCATCGCCTCCTCGGAGGAAGCCGGTCCAAGCGTCGCGAGGATCTTTACTTTGCGGTTGCGCCTCATCAATTCTGGCCTTCTTGTGTGCCGGGCGCATCCGAAAGCTGGACCATCCAGCTCCCCTGACGGCCCGTGTCATATTCCTTGAAGCCCATGCGCTGGAAGCCACGGGCGAAACAATCGTTGACGCCGACGATCTTGAACTCGTTCTCCGCGACGCACATGTTGACATTGCCAGCCCAGCGGCCGCCGCGGGCCGCATCCTCGGCATAAAGATAGTAGTAGCGCGACTGCAGCTCGCCCTCGATCAGCGTGGCGCAGGTAGAGGCCGGCACCTGCCACCAGCCTTCCGTGGTCCAGCCCTCGGCAGCGCGATAGCCGATCGCTACGCCGACAAGGTTCTGGGTGCCGTTGCAGACGCGGAAATCCGCATGCGCGGCGCCCGCCGCAAAGAGCGGCACACCGACGGCCACAATGGCGACGAGCGCGGGAACTGAAACGAGAGAACGAAGATAGGCTGTGGGGGATTTTTTCGACACGGTTTCCGTCAGGACTCCATGATTATTCGTGAAGCACTTTCTTCGCGCGGCATAGTCTGAAAGTCAACGAAAGTCTAATCGATTAAGCAACCTTCACACCGCCAATCGTCATCTTCGACGGGCGGCGGACGGCTTGCGCCGGACGCCTCACCGTGTCATCAACCCAATCTCCGCAACGACCTCTATTTCCCACGCCCGATGCAGGACTTCATTCCTTTCGAGATCATAGAAGGCGATTATGACAGCGGCATGGTGCTGCTGGCCGACCATGCCATGAACTGCCTGCCCGCCGCCTATGGCAGCCTCGGCCTGCCGGAAAGCGCGTTTCACCGACACATTGCCTTCGATATCGGCATCGAGGGACTGACGCGCAGGCTGGCCGCCATGCTGAACGTCCCCGCCGTCCTGAGCTGCTTTTCCCGCCTGCTGATCGATCCGAACCGCGGCGAAGACGATCCGACACTGATCATGAAGATTTCCGACGGCGCGATCATTCCCGGCAATCACCCGATCACGGAAGCCGAATGGGACTTTCGTCTAGACAATTATCACCGGCCCTATCATCGCGCAGTCGAACGGACGGTCGCCAAGGCGGGTGCCCCCGGCCGTGCGCCGCTCGTGCTCTCGCTGCATTCCTTTACGCCTTTCTGGAAAGGCACGCCCCGCCCCTGGCACGCGGCAGTTCTCTGGGACAGCGACCATCGCGCCGTACTCCCCTTTCTTGAACTTCTGCGCCAATCGGGGGATATCGAGGTCGGCGACAACGAGCCCTATGACGGCGCACTGAAGGGCGATACGATGTACCGGCATTGCATGATGTCCGGCACGCCGCATGCTCTCCTCGAAGTGCGGCAGGACCTGATCGGCGACGAAGCCGGGGTCGCGGCCTGGGCGGAAAGGCTGGAGCCGATCTTCAAGACCCTCAATACCGACCCCACATTGCACGAGTACAAGATCTTTCCGTCACGCACGGGCCCCTATCCCGGTTGATACGAACATCAGGAGACGATCCGATGACCGAGCTCACCAAGGAACAGCAGACCGAATTCGAGGCAGCGGCCTTCCGCCGTCTCGTCCGGCATTTGCGCGAGCGCGCCGATGTGCAGAACATCGACCTGATGAATCTCGCGGGCTTCTGCCGCAACTGCCTCTCTAACTGGTATCGCGATGCGGCCAGCGAGGCGGGTGTCGATCTTTCCAAGGACGCATCCCGGGAAATCGTCTACGGCATGCCTTACGAAGACTGGAAGAATCTGCACCAGACGGAATCGACCGATGCTCAAAAAGCCGCATTCGACATCAACAAGCCCGCCCATGGTTGATCGATGGGCGGATTTGGCTTGACCTCGGTCTCTCTTTTCGGCAGTTGACGACCACTCATTCATATTTTCTACGATCAGGAGGCCCCGATGTCTGATGCTCATGGCGTCGCCCGCGACCAACTCCGCGCATTTGTCGAGCGCATCGAAAGACTGGAAGAAGAAAAGAAGACGATCGCCGACGACATCAAGGACGTCTATGGCGAAGCCAAGTCCATGGGCTTCGACACCAAGATCCTCAAGAAAGTCATCGCGCTTCGCAAGAAGGACGATCAGGAACGCATGGAAGAGGACCTGATCCTCGACACTTACCTGGCTGCGCTCGGCATGATCGAAAGCCCACCGGACCAGGATGCCGCCTGATTTTTGCTCGCCATAAGGCCATGAAAAACCCGCCGGAACGGCGGGTTTTCTGTTTCCACGGATACCTTCGGCGTCGATCAGTCGCTTGGACCGCTGAAGCGGTTCGGATCGATCGCGACCATGGCGGCGACGGGCTTGAATCCGCCGCCGGAATATGCCGCCGAATATTCGCCGTTGAGCGTACGGCTGACGACGCGCGGCGCCTTCATCGAAACCGCTTCTTCGGCGCGATTGTTGTTAAGAGCCCATTTCGCAAGCATGTCACCCGTCAGAGCACCGCCGGCAGACGAAGAAGCCGATCTGCTCGTGCGTCCACCTTTGGCGGGTACAGGAAGCGCGCCGGCCGAGGCGGCAACAGGCGGCCTCGGGGCGTCGAATCCGTCACCGAACTGCCTGCCCTTGCCGGCTGAAGCCTGAATGACCTTCGGAGAGACGGCTGCCGTTTCGACCGGCCTTTGAACCGGCGCCGGTGCTGGCCGGATCGGCTGCACGGACGGGCGCTGGTATTCCACGCTGCGAGCCAGCGCAGCGACGAGTTCAGGCGTCAATTCCTGTTCCGCCTCCGTCTTTGCAGCTGCTTGCGACGTAGCAGCCGACGCTGCCAGAGATGCTGCGGGAGCTGGCCGATGGGCCGGAAGCGGTATGGATGCCACTTCTTCCGGCGTCGGCATCGAACCGACGGATGCAGTCATCATGCTGTTGTCGGCATCACCCTTCAAACCGCGCGGCCCAAGCAGTGTCGGAACCGGAATGTCATAGGTGGAAAGGTCGGCGAAGGCCTCGCCGGTCGGCTGCGGCGTATTGGCCGGAGCCGAGGCCTGCAAGGCGAGCGCTTCCTGAGCCGCGTTACGCGCTGGCGAATAGAGCGCCGTCGCAAGCCCGCCGGATGCCGTATCCGAACGGAAGGCCGGGCGCGAAAGCGGCACAGGCGCGGCAATTTCCTGCTGCTCCGGCGTTTGCGTTGGCGTTGACGACGACGCGGAGGCCACCATCACGCCCGGTGGCGTGGTCGCCTCTGCCGGAGGCTCCTTCGCGGCTGGAGCCGGGCGTTCTGCCACGGCCGGCGCGCTGCTCTCCGCGTTGTCCTCTTCCTCGTCGGCTCCGCCGCCAAACAGGAAGGCCAGCAGGTTCGGCTGACGCTTCCGTTCGGAACCGTCGCTGCGAATGCTGCCGCCCGCCGTACTGGCGACCTGGATCGAGCTAGAGCTGACACGCTTCTTGTAGTCCGCCAGCGCCTGCTCGTAACCGGGCAGCGGCTTGCCGTCGGCAGGCAGATGAAGTGTCTTGCCGTTCGGGAAGATCTGCACGAGTTCCTGACGCGTCATGCGCGGCCAGGCGCGCACGCCGCCGACATCGAGATGCACGAAGGGTGACCCCGATCTCGGATAGTAACCGACACCTCCCACCTGCATCTGCATGGCGAGCCCCCTGAGCGTTGAAAGCTTCACGCCCGGAATGTAGAAATCCATGGCCTTGCCAAGCATGTGCTGGCTGTTCTTGGCGACACCCGTATTGCGGGAGCGTGAACGCAGCATGCCATTGGTGGCCGGAGAACGGTAGGCCGAAACGACGTGGATATAATCCGAAGCGCCGCTGCGGCGGTAGACTTCCCAGACGAGGTCAAAAAGCCTCGGGTCCATCTTGGTTGGCTGATTCTTGCGCCAGTCGCGCAGAAGCTGGTTGATCTGCTGGAGGCCCTTCTGGTCATATCGGCCGTTCCGCTTGAAGGTGATGACCGCCTTTTCTCCCGTATGGACGAAGTAGAGCTTCAGGCTTCTGTTTTCGGCAGCAGCATCGGTGACAGAAACGGAAAGGACCGGCAGCGCCGCCAGGAGCAGCAGGGCAGCGGCTGCTACGCGCCTGGCGAGAATTCTAAAAAGCCCGGCCTTGCCGCCGCGCACCTTCTCACCCGAAGGCGCTTCTTTTGCATACTGATCCGGCAAAACGATCCCCGTCCTGTCGACAACGTCCCACGCTGCCTCAAATGACTGTCAAATGCGGTCACACGATGGCAAATGTGCCACAGATGTACAACCTTCTTCCATATAGTCAACAAATGGCTAATGGGAGGTTGATGAAAGGTGCCAGGACATCCTTGCGCGAAAGTTAACTCCCGCTAATACAACGCGATTATGCTGCTTCCTTGAGCGGATCGTCGGGGTCAATGCCGTAATCCTTCAGTTTCCGGTAGAGAGTCGAACGTCCGATGCCCAGTTTGCGGGCAACCTGGCTCATCTGGCCGCGGTAGAATTTCAACGCGAAACGGATGAGTTCCTCCTCGACATCGGCCAGTTTTCTCACGTCACCCGCTTCATCGGTACTGACGATGATATTTTCCGTCGACGGGTAGGCGGCGGCGAGCATGGCCTTGGGATCCGGCTGTGCGTCGCGCGCCCTTTCGCTGTTGGCGAAGACGGGTGATTCGGCGAGCGCCTCCCGCACGGCGTAGTCCGACATTGCGGCCGGCGTCGGCGCAATCGCGGTCGCGGCAAGTTCGGCCGACCGGAATTCCGGAACCTGCGCGGCGATCTGCGGGAAGTCCGCTTCCGTCAGTTCATTGCCTTCGGCAAGCACAACGGCGCGAAAGACGGCGTTTTCTAGCTGGCGTATATTGCCCGGCCAGTCATAGGCCGTAAGCAGCGCCAGCGCGCCAGGGGCGACAGTGAGCGTCTTCGGCAATTTCTGCTCCGCCGAGAAGCGTTCGGCAAAAACGCGGGCGAGATGTGGAATGTCCTCCTTGCGGCGGCGAAGCGCCGGGATGGTGATCGGGAAGACGTTGAGTCGGTAGTAGAGATCCTCGCGGAAGCGCCCGGCGCGTACTTCTTCGATCAGGTCCTTGTTGGTGGCCGAGATGAGCCGGACATTGACCTTCTGCACGCGCGCCGCGCCGACGGTCTCGATCTCGCCCTGCTGTACCGCGCGAAGCAGCTTCACCTGGACTTCGAGCGGCAGGTCGCCGATCTCGTCGAGGAAAAGCGTGCCGCCATCCGCCTCTACGAACTTGCCGGTATGGCGTTCGGTCGCGCCGGTGAAGGCGCCTTTCTCATGGCCGAAAAGGATGCTTTCCACCAGATTGTGCGGGATGGCGCCACAATTGACCGTGATGAACGGCTTGCCGGCCCGGTCGCCGTTCGACTGGATGGCGCGGGCGATCATCTCCTTGCCGACGCCGGACTCGCCTTCCAGCACCACCGGGATGTTCGAATGTGCCGCGCGCTGAGCGAGATCGATCACCCGCAGCATGTCGGGGCTCGCGGAGATGATATCGCCGAAACCGACGGCGCCGGGGCGGTGGCGGCGACCGCCCCGCGCTTTCGATTCCTTGTGGTTGAGCTTGAGTGCATTGGCGATCGATGTGGCTATACGTTCCGGAGAAACCGGCTTCACGACAAAATCGAAGGCGCCTGCCCGCATGGCCTGCACGACGAAATCGATGCTGCCCTGCCCGGTCTGGACAATGACCGGTGTTTCGATGCCCGCTTCGCGGATGGCGGCAAGGAAGGTCAGGCCATCCATTTCCGGCATCATCAGGTCGAGCACGATAACGTTGATGTCGACGGCTGTCCGTTTCAGGAACTCGAGTGCGACAAGGCCGTTTTCGGCAAGATGCGCGGCGTATCCGTAACGCTCCACGGCATTCTTCAGAAGGCGACGCTGAATTGGATCATCATCCACAACGAGGATTTGCGCAGTCATGCTCGGGCTCCCAGCAACGTTCATCGTGCTCCCTTTCGGGTGGTTATGCTGGAGGTTGTGCCAGAAAGGCTTGAACATCCCCTTTTGAGAAAAGCTTGCATTTTAATCGACGGCGGGGAAAACAAATCACCGACCGGATCGAAAATCAGAGGACAAGGCGATGAAACACCCCGCAATCGCGTTTCGCGAAATTCCTGCCGCAATGGCCGCCGGCGCTACAGCAACCGATCCGGCGCTTGGCCTCCTGCCGGTCTGGAAATTGTCGGACCTTTATCCCGCCAAGGATTCACCTGCCTTCACTGCCGACACGGACAAGGCGGAAAAGCTGGCGCTCGCCTTCGAGGGGAAATGGAAGGGCAAGCTGGCGGACGCCGCGACGAAAACCGGCGCTGGCGGCATCGGCGAGGCGCTGAAGGAATACGAGGCGCTCGATGACCTGCTCGGCAAGCTCGGCTCCTATGCCGGCCTCACCTACTTCTCCGATACGTCGAATCCGGCGAACGGCAAGTTCTACGGCGACGTGCAGGCAAAATTGACCGACCTTTCCTCCCATCTCCTGTTCTTTGCACTGGAACTGAACCGCATCGACGACAAGCTGATGGACGCCTGCATGGATCGCGATCCGGCCGCCGGCCACTATCGCCCCTGGATCGTCGACCTCAGGAAGGACAAGCCGTTTCAGCTCGAGGACAAACTGGAACAGCTCTTCCTCGAAAAATCCATGACTTCGGCCGCGGCCTTCAACCGTCTGTTCGACGAAACCATGGCAGAACTCCGCTTCGAGGTGGACGGCGAGAAGCTGCCGCTCGAAGTGACCCTCAACATGCTGCAGGAGCCCGAGCCGGAGGTGCGCACCAAGGCAGCCGCGGCCCTGTCGAAGACTTTTGGCGAGAACCTGCGCGTCTTCACGCTGATCACCAACACGCTCGCCAAGGACAAGGAGATTTCCGACCGCTGGCGTGGCTTTGAGGACATCGCCGACTCCCGGCATCTGGCGAACCGTGTCGAGCGCGAAGTGGTGGATGCATTGGCCGAGGCGGTGAAAGATGCCTATCCGCGTCTCTCGCATCGCTACTATGCGATGAAGGCGAAATGGCTCGGAATGGAACAGCTGAATTTCTGGGACCGCAACGCGCCGCTGCCGGAAACGCCCACCGCTGTTATCCCGTGGACCGAAGCGAAGGAGACGGTGCTTTCCGCCTATCGCGGCTTTGCGCCGGAAATGGCGGAGATTGCCGGCCGTTTCTTCGACGAGGAATGGATCGACGCGCCGGCACGACCCGGCAAGGCGCCAGGCGCCTTCGCGCACCCGACCGTGCCGTCGGCCCATCCTTACGTGCTGGTCAACTACATGGGCAAGCCGCGCGACGTGATGACGCTCGCCCATGAGCTCGGCCACGGCGTGCATCAGGTGCTTGCGGGCGCTCAAGGGGCGCTGATGTGTCAGACGCCGCTGACGCTTGCCGAAACCGCCTCCGTCTTCGGCGAGATGCTGACCTTCCGCGCCCTGCTGGAAGAGACCAGGGACAAGCGCGAACGCAAGGCCATGCTCGCCCAGAAGGTCGAGGACATGATCAACACAGTCGTGCGCCAGATCGCCTTCTACCAGTTCGAACGCAAGGTCCACACGGCCCGCAAGCAAGGAGAACTCACCTCCGAACAGATTGGCGAACTCTGGCTCTCCGTCCAGGGTGAGAGCCTCGGGCCTGCGATCAGGATCTCCGAAGGTTACGAAACGTGGTGGACCTATATCCCCCACTTCATCCACTCGCCTTTCTATGTCTACGCCTATGCCTTCGGCGACTGCCTGGTGAATTCACTCTATGCGGTCTACAGTCAGGCGGAACCCGGGTTCCAGGAGAAGTATTTCGAGCTTCTGAAAGCCGGCGGCACCAAGCATCATTCGGAGCTTCTGAAGCCTTTCGGCCTCGATGCCACCGACCCGTCCTTCTGGTCCAAGGGCCTGTCGATGATCGAAGGCCTGATCGACGAACTGGAGGCCCTGGACAGGGCGTGAGCCATTTCGATGGAACAGACGGCGCCCTACGCGCTCTTTCGGGACGATCCTGTCGGCCGGAGCATCGTCTTCGACCGGCCGAAGACGATCGTCCTTGCGCGGACGTCCGACGAGGTTCTGCCCGCCCTTCGCCGATTGGAGGAAGCCCGCCGCTCCGGCCAATGGCTGGCGGGCTATATCTCCTACGAAGCCGGTTATGTCTTCGAGGACAAACTCCGGGCCCTGGTCGTGCCGAACCGGCCTGTGCCCCTGCTTGCCATGGGCATATTCGATGCTCCCGCCGGTCACGAGCATCCGTTCGCCCTGCCGGAACCGATGAAAAGTGGAGCCCCCTTATTGACCGAACCGCACGCGGCCTGGGATTTCGAAACCTACCGGCAGCGTTTCGACCGGCTGCATGAGCACCTGCGCAAGGGCGATTGCTATCAGGCAAACCTGACCATGCCGATCACCGCCCGCTGGCAGGGCGACCCGCGCTCAGCTTTCTGGTCTCTGGTCGAGCGCCAGCCGGTGCACTACGGCGCACTCATCGATTTCGGCGGCCCGCTCATCCTGTCGCGCTCGCCGGAGCTTTTCTTCTCGGTCGATGCCGAGCGCTTCATCGAAACACATCCGATGAAAGGCACCGCCCCGCGCGGCGCGACCGCGAAAGAAGACGAGGCGATCATTGAAGCCATGCTCGCCGATGAGAAGACGTTGGCCGAGAACCGCATGATCGTGGATCTGCTGCGCAACGACATTTCGCTCATCAGCGAAGTAGGCACCCTCTCGGTGCCGAAACTGTTCGAAATCGAGACCTATCCGACTGTTCACCAGATGGTCAGCCACGTGCGGGCCAGGCTGAGACCCGAAGCCGGCTTTCCCGAGATTCTGGCAGCGCTGTTTCCCTGCGGTTCCATCACCGGAGCGCCGAAACTGTGGGCGATGCAGATTCTGGCCGGATTGGAGGATGGCCCTCGGGACGCCTATTGCGGTGCGATCGGTTATTGCGACCCGGCCGGGCCGATGCGCTTTTCCGTGGCAATCCGCACGATTACCCTTTTCAAGAACGGTAGGGCCGTCTTCAATGTCGGCGGCGGCATCGTCTTCGATTCGAAGGCGGAGGCCGAATATGAGGAGTGTCTTTTGAAGGCACGCTTTGCGGTGGGCGACCAATGGATTTCTCGCTGATCGAAACGATGCGCTGGGAGCCGGGCGCGGGCTTCCTGCGGGTCGAACAGCATTTGCGCCGCGTCAGCCGGTCGGCCGATGCTCTGGGATTCCGCCAGCCGCCGCCGGATACGCTGAAGCAGCTTCAGGCCGCCGTCAGCGGCGAAACCGCAATGCGCGTTCGTCTTGTCATGACTTATCGCGGCAGGATCGAGATCACCGCGACGCCCTTCAGCCCGATCCCCGCCGGCACCGTATGGCGTCTGCGTGTCGCGAGCACCCCACTTCCGTCGGACGATCCCCTGTTTCGCCACAAGACCTCCCGCCGGGAACCCTATGAGGCCGCGCGCGCCGAATTCTCCCCCGACGAGGCGGATGAAGTCCTTCTACTCAACGAGAGGGGCGAGATCTGCGAAGGCACGATCACCAATGTCTTCATCGAGGATGCGAATGGCCAGTTGCTGACGCCGCCGCTCACAAGCGGGCTTCTACCCGGTATATTGCGCGCCGAACTGATCCGCGAGAGGAAGGCCCGCAGCCAGATCCTTCGTCTTGCCGACCTTAAGGAGCGCCGCATTTTTGTGGGCAATTCGCTGCGCGGCCTCATCCCTGCCGAACTCGTAAGCGACAAGGAAAAACCGGAACCATCACCTGCTGAAACCGTCTCTGGAATTGGAGGAGAAAGGTAATGGTCGAATCGCAATCGCTTGCCGATCATCTGCTTTCGCTCGAAGCTGCGCTGCAGACCCGCGAGGTGCGCAGTTCCGAGACGCGTTTGCGTGAACTTCTGGTGCCCGAGTTCCGTGAATTCGGCCGTTCCGGCCTTGTATATACGTTCGATGACACCATCTCCCGCCTCGTCTCCGAGGTAGGACCGAACAATACGGCCATCCTGGATTTCTCGGTGTCGCTTCTCAGCGACACTGTCGCGCTCGCCACCTATCGCGGCGTCCGTCTCGTCGACGATGACGGGCACAAGCTCTTCACCAACCGCAGTTCGATCTGGCATCTCGATGTCGACGGCAAATGGCGCATGGTTTTCCACCAGGGCACGGCGACGGAATGACGGAGTCACGGCAATCTTCGCCGACATATCGCTCATTTGATAATGAGCAATCCCTCGGGATTGCGCTCGCCTGAAGACGCGACGACCACCGCCATGGTGCACCCGATGAAGAACACCGCCCAGAACGGCAGCCACATGCGCCAGTCAAAGCGATTTTGCACACCATCTGGCCGAACGGGATAAAGCCGGATCCAGGCCCTCGACGTGGTATTGCGCAAACCCATGGTCCTGAATGCCGCGATCATCCCGACAATCACATAAAAGACCCTGCTGAATAGCACCATCAGCCTTCCCGCCCCGCATGTTGCACCTGCGAAATATTTGTAGGGCTGTCGCGGCATGTTCCAAGTCTTCGAAGACGATTTTTACAAGTACATGAATTTGGCTTAAACCGATCCTGAAACGGCACACCCGGGACGGCATGAACGACAAGCCCCTTAGCTATACGCCCTATGACGGTTCCTCGAAGCCCTTAACCATCGGGCTTCTCCAGCTCGATCCTGCCCGCTGGATCGAACCGGACGGCGATCTTGCCTATCACCTGACCGAGAAGAGGAAGCTCTTCGCCGAGCATGGCGATCAGGTTTTTCAGGCAGAACCGGGTACGGAAGAGGCCCAGCAGGAAATCCTGGATGCGCTGGCGGACTATCTCCCGTCCCGCCATCCGGCGATCTATCATCGCGACGGCAATCTCGTGGAGACGGCGGACCACAGGATCGATCTCGCCGACCAGAGCCTGCCGCCGCTTGTTCGTGCCGGTCTCATGGTGCAGGACGATCTCGTCATCATGCGCAAGGGCGAGAACGGCTGGCGCCTCGCCGCCGCCTTCCTCGCCTTTCCCTCCTCCTGGTCGCTTGCGGACAAGTTCGGCAAGGCGATCGACGAGGTTCATGCGCCAGTGCCGGATTTTGCGCGCGGCAGCCGCAATGCGGACCTCATCAACCGCATGTTCGACAATCTTTCACCGGCCCGTTTTGTGGTCCGCTGGAACTGGTCGGTCAACTGGGGCTACAAGCTTTACCGCCCTGTCGCGCAGCCTGCTTCCGAAACGGAGGACGTGCCGGCAGAGGGGGCGTTCATCCGCGTCGAGCGCCAGACGCTCAGAAAAATGCCGGTCTCGGGCGACATCCTCTTCACCATCCGCATCTATCTCGATCCGGTCACCGCGATCATGGCTCAACCGAACGCCCGGGAACTGGCAGCCTCGCTCGCCGATCAGCTCGAAGCGCTGACGCCGAAACAGGCCGACTACAAGGGGCTCCTTGCAAAGCGCGCCGAACTCGTGGCCATGCTTCGGAAATCCGCCGAAACGCTAGTCTCTGTCGGGTAAAGTGCCGATTTCACCCGGAAACCCGATGGGCTCTTTATTGTGACGCGGTTTTATGATCTAGAGCGCCGCGAAATCGCACCTGCGCATCCATTATCCGTCCACTGCCGAAGAAGCGGGGCAGCGGCCCACAGGGCCGCCGATCAAGGAGAGAGACATGTCAGAGACTACCTATCCGGTGTATGGCGAAATCACCGGCCCGATCGTGATGATCGGTTTCGGTTCGATCGGCCGCGGCACGCTGCCGCTGATCGAACGCCACTTCAAGTTCGACAAGGACCGGATGGTGGTGATCGACCCGCGCGACGACGAAGCGGGAATTCTCAAGAAACACGGCGTCCGTCACATCAAGGAATATGTGACCAAGGATAACTACAAGGATCTCTTGAAGCCGCTGCTGACGGCTGGCGGCGGCCAGGGCTTCTGCGTCAATCTTTCGGTCGACACCGGCTCGCTCGATCTGATGAAGCTCTGCCGCAAGCTCAACGTCCTTTATATCGACACCGTCGTAGAACCTTGGCTCGGCTTCTATTTCGACAAGAACATGAAGAACGCGGATCGCACCAACTATGCGCTGCGTGAAACCGTGCGCAAGGAAAAGGTGAAGAACCCGGGCGGCGCGACGGCGGTCTCCACCTGCGGCGCAAACCCCGGCATGGTGTCCTGGTTTGTCAAGAAGGCGCTCGTCAACCTTGCCAGGGATACCGGCCTGAAATTCGAAGAGCCGACTCAGCACGACCGTGAAGGCTGGGCAAAGCTCATGAAGAAGCTCGGCGTCAAGGGCGTGCATATCGCCGAGCGCGATACCCAACGCACCAAGCATCCGAAGCCGCTCAACGTTTTCTGGAACACCTGGTCGGTCGAAGGCTTCATCTCCGAAGGCATGCAGCCGGCCGAACTCGGTTGGGGGACGCACGAGGAGTGGATGCCGAAGAACGCCAAGCAGCACAAGAAGGGCTGCAAGGCGGCGATCTATCTGGAACAGCCGGGCGCCAACACCCGCGTACGGACCTGGTGCCCAACGCCCGGCCCGCAATACGGCTTTCTCGTCACCCACAACGAGTCGATCTCCATCGCCGACTACTTCACGGTGCGCGACAAGGATGGCGAAGTCACCTTCCGTCCGACCTGCCACTACGCCTATCATCCGGCCAATGATGCGGTGCTTTCGCTGCACGAGATGTTCGGCAACGGCGGCGCACCGCAGCCCGTTCACCACGTTCTCGACGAAGACGAACTGGAGGACGGCATCGATGAACTCGGCGTCCTGCTCTACGGCCACGAGAAGAACGCCTACTGGTACGGTTCGCGCCTGTCGCTCGAGGAAACCCGCCGCATCGCTCCTTACCAGAACGCCACCGGTCTGCAGGTGACCTCGGCCGTTCTCGCGGGCATGGTCTGGGCGCTGGAGAATCCGAGTGCAGGCATCGTCGAGGCAGATGAGATCGACTACAAGCGCTGCCTTGAAGTGCAGCTTCCCTATCTCGGCCCGGTCGAAGGCCATTACACCGACTGGACCCCGCTCGATGGCCGCCCGGGCCTCTTCCCGGAAGACATCGACGAAAAGGATCCTTGGCAGTTCAGGAACATCCTGGTTCGCTGATTGATTGAGGAAGACCGCCTGCTCTTCGGCAGGCGGTTTTTTGTGTGTTCACAGGCCCTTGCCTTTTCAAGGCCACATCTTGCGTTACATAGGTCCGTGGCGGCATGCTTCGCCTTAAGGGACGGACCGATTCGCGGGAGACAGATCATGAAATTGAAAGCGAGCTTTGCGCTCATCGCCGCCGCAGGCCTGACCGCCTGCATGTCCTCTCCTCCGCCGCGTCAGCTTCCGCCGGCTCAGCCGCGGGGTGTCGAGGGAAGCTGGTCCGATCCGAACGGCATCGTCTCCACCTTCCAGGGAGGCACGTTCAACACCCGCTCCAGCGACAGCAATACGCTTCTGGCCTCCGGCACCTACGTCAATCTCTCGCCGACGCTGGTGGAGATCAATATGACCTCGCTCGTGAGAAAGACGCAGTCACGCGTCAATTGCTCGCTCGTGAGCCCAAACCAGCTCAACTGCACGCAGGATAGCGGCGCCCAATTCTCCCTTATGCGTCGGAGCTGATCACGGTCTTACGGGATCTGTTTTCCAAACCCCGCTTCGGCGGGGTTTTCATGTTTTGCGCGGGAAGCAGCGCGCATGCACGGCTGTCACATTTCCCTTGAAACGGCTTCCTCTTGATGAAAACATGTGCCGCAGAACGATTGTCACGGTGGGACAGTAGAACAATCGGCGCGAGGCGGCGCAAAGCCGATCGGCAAAACAGGAGAGAGACAAGATGATGAAGAGATTGAGATTCGGGCTGCTGACCGCTTCGGTCCTGGCCCTTTCAACAGGCGCCGCGCTCGCCGATTTCGAACTCAATATCCTGCACATCAACGACTTCCATTCGCGCATCGAGGCCGTCAACAAATATGACTCCACCTGCTCGGCGGAAGAGGAAGGCAAGAATGAATGCTTCGGTGGCGCGGCGCGCCTGCTGACCGCGATCAACCAGACGCGCGACGGCATGAAGGCCGAGAACAAGAACGTCCTCCTGTTGAATGCCGGCGACAATTTCCAAGGGTCCCTCTTCTATACGACCTACAAGGGCGCGGTGGAAGCCGAAGTGCTGAACGCCATGAAGTTTGACGCCATGACCGTCGGCAACCACGAGTTCGACGACAGCGACGACGTGCTCGCCACCTTCCTGGACAAGGTCCAGTTCCCGGTCGTGACCGCCAATGTCGTCCCGAGCGCCGCCGCCAAGATCGGTGACCGCATCAAGCCCTTCATCATCCTCGATGTCGGTGGACAGAAGATCGGCATCGTCGGAGCCGTCACCAATGAAACACCGGAAATCGCCAATCCCGGTCCGAACATCACGATCTCCGACGACGTCGCCAAGATCACCGAGGCTGTCCAGGCCGTGAAGGCCCAGGGCGTCGACAAGATCATCGCGCTCACCCATGTCGGCTATCCGCGCGACCTTGCGGCGATCGCCAAGATCCAGGATGTCGACGTTGTCGTCGGCGGCCATACCCACACGCTTCTCTCCAACACCGTCAAGGGCGCGGAAGGCCCCTACCCGACCTGGTCCGACAACCCCGGCGGGTACAAGGTTCCGGTCGTCCAGGCTTTCCAGTACAGCCGCTATCTCGGCGACCTGAAGGTCGTCTTCGATGACAACGGCGTCGTCAAGGAAGCAAGCGGCGAGCCCATCCCGGTAGATGCCAAGTTCCAGCCCGACCAGGCCATGGTCGCGCGTATCAACGAATTGAAAGCTCCGATCGAGGAAACCAAGAAGAAGATTGTCGGCAGCGCCGAAGCCGCAATCGACGGCGACCGCCGCAATTGCCGTGCGAAGGAATGCTCGATGGGCAATCTGCTTGCCGATGCGCAGCTTGACCGCGTCAAGGGCCAGGGAATCACCATATCCATTCAGAACGGTGGCGGCCTGCGAGCTTCGATCGATGCCGGCGAGGTGACCATGGGTGAAGTGCTGACTGTGCTGCCCTTCCAGAACACCATCGCCACTTTCCAGATCAAGGGCTCGGACATTATCTCCGCGCTGGAAAACGGCGTCAGCCAGATCGATGACGGCGCCGGCCGCTTCCCGCAGGTCGCCGGTCTGAAATTCTCCTTCGACAAGTCGAAACCGGCCGGCAGCCGGGTGAGCGACGTGCAGGTCAAGGAGGGAGACGCATTCGCGCCGATCGATCCGGCGAAGACTTATGGCGTCGTCACCAACAACTTCGTCCGCGCCGGCGGCGACGGCTACAAAGTCTTCGCGACCAGCGCCGTGAACCCCTACGATTTCGGCCCGAACCTGGAGCAGGCGGTGGCGGAATACCTCGCGGCCAACAATCCCTACAAGCCCTATACGGACGGCCGTATCACCGATCTCACTCCGGCGGGCTACACCCCGCCGCCGAAGCCAGCCCCGGCCGCTCCCCCGGCCCCTTCGGCGGCAGCTCCTGCGGCGCCGGCACCGGCCGCTCCCGCTCCGTCGCAGACGGCAGCCGCTCCGGCAACCCCAGCCCCCGCGGCCCCTGCCGCGCCGCAGCCGGCCGGCCCGACCAAATACACTGTCGTGAAGGGCGATTCGCTCTGGAAGATCGCTGCGGCTCATTACGGCAATGGCGAGGAATGGACGAAGATCGCCGAGGCGAATTCGCTTAGAAATCCGAATATCATCCATGTCGGCGCCGAGCTCGAACTTCCGGCAAAGTGAGCTTTCGGCCCAAACTGGACAATTTGTCTCTTATCAAAAATACCGGTCCGGGCTTTCCCGGACCGGTATTTCTTTCTAAGTAAACCCGCAATGTCGAAGTGCCTCGTCGCCGCTTGAGAAGCTTAGCCTTGGAAGGGTCCGCATGATTTCTCCATCCGCCTCCATGCCTCACGATCATCCGAAAGTGACTTTCGGCAAGGTCGGCGTGTTGCTTGTCAATCTGGGCACTCCGGACGGCACGGATTACTGGCCGATGCGGCGTTATCTCGCAGAGTTTCTATCCGACCGGCGGGTGATCGAATGGTCCAGGCTTTACTGGTATCCGATCCTCTACGGCATTGTCCTGAACAAGCGGCCGCAGAAGGTCGGCAAGGCCTATGAGGCGATCTGGAACAAGGATCTGAACGAAAGCTTCCTGCGCACCTATACCCGCAATCAGTCGGATCTGATGAGCGAGCGTCTGACGGATCTGCCGAACGTCGTGGTCGATTGGGCGATGCGTTACGGCAAGCCCTCGATCGCGGAACGCATCGACGCGCTGAAGGACAAGGGCTGCGAGAAGATCGTACTCTTCCCGCTTTATCCGCAATATGCCGCCTCCACCACCGCAACCGTCAACGACAAGGCTTTCGAGCACCTGATGAAACTGCGCTGGCAGCCGGCGATCCGCACGGTGCCGCCCTATCACGACGATCCGACCTATATCGAAGCGCTCGCCAGTTCGGTACGGCAGATCTATGCGACGCTCGACTGGGAACCGGAAGTGCTGATCGCCTCGTTCCACGGCATTCCGCAATCCTATTTCAAGGCTGGCGACCCCTACCATTGTCATTGCCAAAAGACGGGCCGGCTGCTGCGAGAGGCACTCGGCCTAAGCGAGAAGAGCTTCATGCTCACCTTCCAGTCCCGCTTCGGGCCGGAGGAATGGCTGCAGCCCTATACGGACAAGACGGTCGAAAAACTGGCAAGCGAAGGTGTGAAGCGGATCGCTGTCATCAATCCCGGCTTCGTCTCCGATTGCCTGGAAACGCTCGAAGAAATCGCCGGCGAGGCTGCCGAAACCTTCCTGCATCACGGCGGCGAAAAGTTCGTGCACATCCCCTGCCTCAACGACAGTGAAGGCGGCATGACGGTGCTCGAAAAGGTCGTGCGCCGCGAGCTCCAGGGCTGGGTGTGATCTCTCCCGATGCCCCGTCACACGCCGCGCCGGTTGCCCCATAGCAATACATGCAGTTGGGGCAGGACACGGACGCCGAACCAGCGGTCTTCCGTCACCTTTTGAATGAGCCAGAGCATGCGCTCCATGATCCCGTCGATGTCGACGACGGCCTCGTAGTCGTCCGGCGGCGGTGGCGTATGGTTGCCCGGCTGCAAATAGACGGACAGTTGCGGGAAGCGTGCATCCGCCTCACGGGCAAAGGCGTAATCCGCATCGTCGAACACTACGAACTTCAGCACCATCTGCGGCCGTCCCGCCGCCATCCCCAGACAGTCTTCCAGCGCACGCCAGTCCGTCTCCATGCCGCTAGACGGCGGCTTGGGGCTCAGCACCAGGGTATCGAGGTCGCAGAACCAGTCCCGGGCAATACTCCCCTGCGTTTCGAGGGCAAAACGATACCCTTCCCGTTTACCCCGCGTAATCAGCGCCCCCAGCGGCTGGATCGCCGGATTGCCGCCGGAAAGCGAAACTGTCAGCGGCACGCCGCCCGACAGGCGCCGCACCTCCGTCCAGATCGCCTCGATGCCCATCAGCTCCCATTGATCGCGATAAGCACTGTCGACCGCATGCAGCGTATCGCACCATGAGCAGCGATAATCGCACCCGCCCGTCCGCACGAAGACGGTCGGCTGGCCGATCAGAACCCCCTCCCCCTGGATCGTCGGGCCGAAGATTTCGCTCACCCGTATCCGCGCGTCCGAGACGCTCACGGCCGGTATTCCGCCCAGGTTTTCGACGTCTCGCTGACGCGCACGGCAGCTGTCTCCGGCAGCCTTTGTCTGCACCAGTCATAGAAATGCCGGGCGAGACATTCCGATGTCACGCGGTCGTGCCCCAGCACGTCGTTCAGATGCCGGTGATCGAACGCGTCGTCGATGTAGCGTTTGAGTGGCGCAAGCTCGTGATAATCGCGCACGAAACCATGGTCGTTGAGTTCGGCTGCCGCAAGCTCCACCACGACGACATAGTTGTGGCCGTGCAGCCGCGCACATTGATGGTCGGCGGGCAGATGCGAGAGCTGATGCGAGGCGGAGAAATGGAACTCCTTGGTGATCCGGTACATCAGCGCACCTCCTCCGCCCTGAACGCCTCGGTCGCGGCTTTCCAGAAATCCGGGTCCTCGTAATCCGTGGAATCGGGAACATCGGCGAGATGGAAGGCCTCTCGCCTTTCGACGCAGGTGCCACAGCGGCCGCAATGGCGCATCCCGCCCTTGTAACAGGACCAGGTTTCCGCAAACGGCGTGCCGTGTCGCGCACCGTCGATGACGATATCCGCCTTCGATCCATTGACGTAGGGAGCAAGCAGCTTCACCGAAGCATAGCCCTCCAGCGCATGGTTCTGCATGATCTGGAAGGCGTCGATGAAGCCCGGCCGGCAATCGGGATAGATGAAGTGGTCGCCTCCGTGCACGGCGATTGCCACCGCTTCGGCCCCTCTTGCGGCGGCAACCCCGAATGCGACGGCGAGCATGATCGCGTTGCGGTTCGGCACGACTGTGATACGCATCGTCTCCTCGGCATAGTGCCCGTCCGGCACTGCGACGTCGTCGGTGAGCGCCGAGCCCGAAAGCTGGCTGCCGATCGAGCGCATGTCGATGATCTGATGGAAGACGCAGAGACGGGCAGCGCAGGCGGCGGCGAAGTCGAGTTCCTTGCGATGCCGCTGGCCGTAGTCGAAGGAGATGAGTCCGAGAAGTTCGTGTTCCGCCGCGATCCTGTGGGCAAGCGAAACGGAATCCAGTCCGCCGGAGCAGACGACGATGGTTTTCATGATCAGGTGTCCTTGTTTTGACCGGGTAGGCTGCGACCGGTATTTCAACGCCGTTCCTTTAGACGCTGGCGGCGCGCTTGTGAATAGGCGAACCGTTGAATAGGATCGGCGCCATTCGAGGAAGCGGGAGAAGTGAAATGGGTTTGGGTGGCTTCGATATCGTCGTGATCGCGCTGGTCATTCTGGCCATCCTGATCCTGTTCGCTGCGATCAAGACGGTGCCGCAGGGCTATCGTTATACCGTGGAGCGCTTCGGTCGTTACACCCGCACGCTCGAACCAGGGCTTAGCCTGATCACGCCGTTCATCGAACGCATCGGCGTCCGGATGAACGTCATGGAACAGGTGCTCGACATCCCGACTCAGGAAGTCATCACCAAGGACAATGCGAGCGTCTCGGCTGATGCCGTCGCCTTCTATCAGGTGCTGAACCCGGCGCAGGCGGCCTATCAGATCTCCAACCTCGAAAACGCCATCCAGAACCTCACCATGACCAATATCCGCTCGGTCATGGGCTCGATGGATCTCGACGAACTGCTGTCGAACCGCGAGGTGATCAACGAGCGGCTGTTACGCGTCGTCGACGAAGCCGTTGGTCCCTGGGGCATCAAGGTGACTCGAGTCGAGATCAAGGATATCCAGCCACCGGCCGACCTCGTCGAATCCATGGGACGGCAGATGAAGGCCGAGCGCGAGAAGCGTGCCCAGATCCTCGAAGCAGAAGGCTCCCGCAGCGCCCAGATTCTCCGCGCGGAGGGCGCCAAGCAGGCGGCCGTGCTGAAGGCCGAGGGGGAACGCGAGGCCGCTTTCCGGGAGGCCGAGGCTCGCGAACGGCTGGCAGAGGCCGAAGCCAAGGCGACACAGGTCGTCTCCGAGGCGATTGCCGCTGGCGACGTGCAGGCCATCAACTATTTCGTGGCGCAGAAATACACCGAGGCATTGGTGGAGATCGGCAGGGCGACGAACGCCAAGATCGTACTGATGCCGCTCGAAGCCTCCTCCATCATCGGCTCGCTCGGCGGCATCGGCGCGATCGCCAAGGAAGTCTTCGGCGACGGCCCGGCACCGACACAACCACCCCGCCCGCCGGCGCCACCACGCCCGCAGGGCGGCTCGCGCACGACGCCGGCGGTCAGTCCGTTCAACACGACATCGTCCTCGTCCGAGACTTGAAGCCATGATCTACGACTTGGTGAGCGGTCTCGGTCCCTGGAGCTGGTGGATTCTCGGCCTCATCCTGCTGGCCGCCGAACTTGCCGCTCCCGGCGTGTTTCTGATCTGGATCGGCGCCGCCGCGATCGTCGTGGGCGCGTTGTCGCTCATGCTCTGGAATACGAATTTCTGGAGTTGGCAGATCCAGTGGCTGCTTTTTGCCGTGCTCTCGATCGGCTTTGCCCTCGCCGGCCGCCGCTTCTACGCCGGCCGCGACCAGGCAAGCGACGAGCCTCTCCTGAACCGGCGCGGCGAAAGTCTGATCGGCCGCACGGCCACTCTCCACGAACCGATCACGGAAGGACGCGGCCGCATCCGCCTGGACGATACCTGGTGGCCGGTCATGGGGCCCGACCTGCCGGCCGGCACACGCGTGAAGGTGGTGACCGCCAGCGGTCGTGACCTGACGGTCGAGGCGGACTGAACTCTTTCCGGAATCAGGCGACGCCGACGCGCAGGAGATCGTGGAAATGCACGATGCCGACGGGCTTGCGCTCCGCGTCGATGACGATGAGCGCGCCGATGCTGTGCTTGTTGAGAAGCGCCATGGCCGCCGTCGCGAGCGTTTCCTTGCCGACCGTCTTCGGGCTTGTCGTCATCACGTCATCGACCGGCGTCTGACGGAGGTCGAGGTCCAGGTGCCGGGCGATATCGCCATCGGTGACGACGCCGCAAAGGCATCCTTCCTCATCGACCACGCCGACGCAGCCGAAACGCTTGCGCGACAGTTCCTGAATGGCCTCGGGCATGGTGACGCCCTTCTTCACCAGCGGAATCCGGTCACCGGTATGCATGAGATCGCTGACATGCGAGAGCATTGCGCCGAGTTTGCCGCCCGGATGATAGACACGGAAATCGGTTGCCGAGAAGCCGCGCGCTTCCAGAAGAGCGACGGCGAGCGCATCACCCATGGCAAGCTGCATCAGCGTCGACGTGGTCGGCGCAAGACCATGCGGACAGGCCTCCTGCTCTTTGGGCAGAAGCAGCACGACATCGGCCTCCCGCGCGAGCGTCGAAACCTCGCCGGCGGTCATCGCGATCAGCGGAACGGAGAAACGCCTGGTGAAGGAGACGATGCCCTGCAATTCTGCGGTCTCGCCGCTCCAGGAGAGAGCCAGCACCACATCCCCTGTGGTAATCATGCCGAGATCGCCGTGATTGGCTTCCACGGGATGGACGAAGAAGGCGGGCGTGCCGGTCGATGCAAGGCTCGCAGCGATCTTCCGGCCGATATGGCCGCTCTTGCCGACACCGGTCACGATGACCCGGCCGTCGATGCCACCGATGATCTCCACTGCATTGCGAAAGCGATCGCCCAGGCCATTCTGGAGGGCATCATCCAGCGCATCAAGCCCTTGTTTTCCAAAGGCAATGGTCCTCAGCGCGGAGTCGACGACATCATGTTCGACGAGTTGCAAAGCTCTCTTGATCATGGTGAAGCCTTAGCGTTTTTTATATTCGAAGTCCATCAACTTTGCACCGTAACGGCGACATTCCAGGCTTGGTGCGGCACCGCAACCAAACGTTAACTATATCATTTTAGCCCATAGTGAGCAGTATGAACTTTGAGCCCGATCAAAGGTTTCTGATCGGGCTGTGGAAGTTCCTGACGTGCTCTTACTTCTTTGCCCGACCCTCGATAATTGCAGCCACTCGTTGAGCAATCTTCTCTACCATGTCATCGCTGATTGGAGCACCGCCCTTCAGTCTGCGGCTCGGCGGTTCGGCCGTCGGATCTTCCAATCCGTTCGTATCTTCGTCTTCGAATGGGTAGATCGAGTAATCGATCTGTTCCAGCTCATCCATATCCCGGAAAATTCGTATTCCGGGTGCGCGAAGGAAGTATCTGGTACGTGTCCTTCCTCTACCACTTGCATATCGTTCATGGGGTCTGGGCGCCTGGTTGTCAGCAATCGTCATCAGGTCTGCATCGTGGACGCCAACCACCAAGTAGATATGGTCAGCCCCCGGCGGGTCGGAGGTGTCGTACGTTACGCCAACATCACCTGGCTCTTGCCGCCCGACTTCGACGCGCAGCCAACCTCGGTCCTCTTCAATTCGCTCTGCCAATCTTCCAGCGCCGAGGGTCGTTCTGATAGGGATGTCCGCCATCTGTAGAAATGCGCTTAGGGTTGCAGCACATGACTTTGTCGGAAACTGATATCCCGATCCTTCCATATATCGCGCGGCTCGTCTGTGTACTTCAGCAATGCTTCGCCTGCTACTTCCAAGTTCGATTAATTTCTCGATGCAATCCGCGTCCATTTTTGACCTCCCTCTCACATGCATTACATCCGCGTGCAGGTCGCTTCGCTTTGAGACCCCAACCATTGATGAAATGAACCTCTGCGCAACAAGTCTCGCTGCAGGAAGGTTGGGATGCAGTTCGTCATGCCAGTTGCCTTTGCAGCAGCCACGCACATCAACGACATGGACGCGTCGATTCTGGGCGGCTATCTGACCAAGCGTCTCGTACATTCGGTCGACGAGGACTTTTACGATATTGGTGCAAATCTTTAGGTCCGGGTTATAGCCTCTGGAAGAGAACGGCTCTCCCAACCAGCGACCACCATGGCGCGGTACTGCATGATCGTAACCATGTAGAAAGATGTGCGTTCGCCCCGACCAGAGATTAACAGCCTCAATTAGCCTCAAGTATGCAGTTCGAATTCGCTTGAATATTCGGTCAACCTTCGGTTTATCCAAGCAGTCCCAAGGATCACTTACGCCCTGCACATACGGTCTTAAGAATTTTTGAAGTTCACCACCCCCAAGGAAATCATTGCCGCCTCCAGAGAGGATGAGAAAATCGAATATTCCGCTTTGAATAGGAACACGTAGCCCTCTATCTCTTTCATGCTGAATGTTTCTTGAGAAAGTTTTATGGACTATATTCTCCAACGTATCTCCGGGCCAGCCGACATTATTCATATAAAACCGAAAATCTTCATCAATTATGTTTGAAAAAGCTTGATTATAACCAAATAATTTACTCCACGGCCACAAAATACTTGCCCAAGAATCCCCCTCTATAGCAAGTTTATATTGATAAAATGCTGGATCATTAAAATTTCTGAACGATAAATATCTAATACCGTCGTATCCGACCACATCGTACACGAGAGATTTATCAGTTTTTATCATGCGTTCACTTGGCAAGACCTGCTCTCCTCGCCAACAACCATGAGATTAACATCTAACTACCAGACGACTAGAAGTGTCAATCGTATTTTAGCTTTTACCACTATTGTTGCATCCGCAGATACTGCAAAAGGCGTAACTATTCGCCGGAGCCGACGGCTGAGCCGACACTTGCGTCGGAGGAACTTCTATAAGTTTTGCAACCCTGAGTTATTTCAAAGGATTCAACGAGAACGCGACTGCTCGGCAACGCGATATTTTTTACCAGCGGTTAACTATAAAATAACATTTGCCCCGCACAATCACGGCAAGTACTCGACGTAATATTTACCTTTTCAGAACAAGCGTTTAGCGGCCTCCGGCCTCATGCCTGTACAGAACGGTGGACATTACGTTTGGGTAAGCATTCCGATCGCCAGGCGGGCCGATGAAGATCATCATGAGAACAGGCAGGACGCGTGAGCGGCGCCGGGCGGCGGCCGGCTTGCTGTTTGCCTGCTCAGCGCTTGCCACGCCGGCCGTCGCCCAGACCACCAGCCCCTTTCCGCCACAGGGCGGCTCCCTGCCGTCCGTGACGGACGCCACGGCACCGACTTCACAAACCACCCTCGGCGGAGGTACGGGGACCCAGCCGGCCAGCGGCACGGCGGGTGCTGCCGACGATCCGATCCGGGACGACCCGAATGTTGCAGCCGGCGCGGTATCCGGCCCCGTTCCGGATGCCGATCAGGAGCCGCCCTACGAGGAAGACCTGAACCAGCCCTACGAGCAGCCGCTCGATCCCGGCGCGGAGCCGATCGACGCACGGGAACAGCCGCGCGAGCCGGGTGATCCGACTGGCATCCGGCTGGGCAGCTTTCTCCTCCGCCCCACGGTCACCAACGGCGTCAACACGGAAATCACCCGTTCCAATGGTAGCGAGCGTCGCCGCGACTACTTCTCGACGGTAATCCGCGGCACCCTCTCCTCCGACTGGTCGCGCCATTCACTGACGGTGACTGGCGAAGGAACCCTTGAGCGCAACTTTCGCGGCGGCGACGAAGGCGAACGACCGGAAGTCAACATCGATGCGGATCTGCGGCTCGATCTTGCCGACGATACCATCGCCCATGTCACGGGTGGCTACAGCTTCACCCGCGAGGACGACTACGACCCGAACGCGATCGGTGGCGCCACAACCCAATCGGGCGTCAACGAATTCACCGGCGGCCTCTCGGTGGAGCGCGATCTCGGTAAAATCCATGGCACCGCCGCACTCGATCTTTCCCGCGCCACCTATACCGACGCCAAACTCTCGGATGGCACCGTCGTGAGCATGAAGGATCGCAACCGCACCGGCATCGACGGCAGGCTGCGGCTTGGCTACGAGCTCTCGCCGGCCCTGATCCCTTACGTCGAAGTGGCGACAGGTCACACATTCTACGACCAGAAGCGCGACAATTCCGGTTACGCCCGCTCCTCGCAGAGCTATGCGGCACGCGGCGGCGTGGAATTCGATTTCGGCGAAAAACTGCGCGGCGAGATCGGCGCCGGCTACGAGTTCGTCGATTACGAGGACAGCCGCCTGAAATCGGTGGATGCGATCACCTTCAACGGCAATGCGATCTGGTCACCGCAGCGTGGCACCGATGTCAATCTCGGCCTGCGCACAACGGTGCAGGATTCCACCACGCCGGGCCAGAGCGGCTGGGTGGAATATCAGGCAACCGCGGGACTGACGCACGAGATGCGTGATCATCTCGTGGCGCGCCTCACCGGAAGCTCGACCTATCGCGACTTCTCAAGCGGCGGCAGCGACGAGACCGTCTGGGTGGCCGGCGCCGGTCTTACCTGGGCGATCAACCGTTATCTCGACCTCACCGGCGACGTGGAATATGAGCAGGCGGATGGCGGCGGTTCCGACGAACGCATCGTCCGCGCCGGCGTCGGGCTTGCCGTCAAGCGGTGATATCCAGCCGGCCGGCGATCCATTCCATGAGTGCGTTCTGGGCATGCAGGAGAAATGCCTTCGCGGACCTGCTTTGACAGGCAGGATGTGCCATGGCATCCATAGCCACCTCCTGTCCGCGCATGACCGGCGGACAGGGGATGAAGATCGCATCGGCTCGGCAATCGTCCAGAATCGCCGCCGATATCCGATAATCGGCGAACACGCTCTCTTCCGCCCCGCCCGGCCACGAGTCCGTCAAGATAACGTCGGCATCCTCAAGTTCGCGCATATCCTCGCTGACCCGAAAATTCCGGTTGACGAGCGCCGGCTCCCGGATGTGCCATCTCTGCGAAAAAACCTGCACCACCTCGATGGGGAGAGAAACGGACGCTTCCACCCACGACCGTAGGATATTGGCATCCGGCGCCACACCGGCAATCTTCAATCCCTCGATGCTGCCCCGCCGGCTTCGGATATAGGCAAGGTCGCCTAGCGTTTCGCAAGGGTGGTTCGATCGCGTCCGCGCGTTGATAACCGGAGCTTCGGCGTTCTCAGCCAGCTCTTGAAGGCTAGCGAGTTGCTTCGTGCGGATAACGATCATGTCGAACCAGTTATCGAGATAGCCGGCGAGATCGGCGATCGATTCTCGTCCACCGAGGCTCACTGGCGCATGGACGCTCAGGCCGCCCATTGCCTGGATGCCGAGATCGAACGCCGTAGTGTTGCGCCAGCCGCTGTCATCCACGATCAGCGCGATATGCTTGCCTGAGAGGCTTTGTGGCATCCGGCCGTCATACCACGCATTTGCCAGTTCACTGGCACGGTCCAGAATCGCCTGAACGATCTCAGGCGCCAGATCATGGAATTCCAGGAAATCCCCGCTTGCCTCGACAGCCATCATGCTCCTCCTCTAAAAGAAAACCCCTCGCAGCAAAGCTATGAGGAGCTCGTAGAGTTTTCCGACGAGTGAATGTCCTGCCTTGTCATTTCAGCGATGCGATGAGTGTCTTGAGCGGCTCCTCGATCGCCGGACGGATATCGGCGCGCTGCAGGGCGAATGCGAGGTTCGCCAGGATGAAACCGTCCTTGGCGCCGCAGTCATAGGTCTCGCCGGTGAACTTGTAGGCCGAGAACTCCTGGCTCTTCGCGAGCGTCAGCATGCCGTCGGTGAGTTGTATCTCGTTGCCGGCGCCGCGCTCCTGGGTCTCCAGGATCTTGAAGATCTCCGGCTGCAGGATATAGCGGCCGTTGATGTAGAGATTGGACGGCGCAGTGCCCTTCGGCGGCTTCTCCACCATCTGCGTGATCCTGAAACCGTTGCCGACCGCCTCGCCGACGCCGACGATGCCGTATTTATGCGCCTGGTCCGGATCGCATTCCTGCACGGCGAGCACATTGCCGCCGGTCTTCTCGTAAAGCTCCACCATCCCCTTGAGGCAGCCCTTCTCGGCGGACATGATCATGTCGGGCAGGAGCACCGCAAAAGGCTCGCCGCCGACGATGTCACGGGCACACCAGACCGCATGGCCAAGCCCGAGCGGCACCTGCTGGCGCGTGAAGCTTGCCGTGCCCGCCTTCGGCAGAAGGCCGGCGAGCAGTGTCAGCTCGGCATTCTTGTTGCGTTCGCGCAGCATCTGTTCCAGCTCGTACTGGATGTCGAAATAGTCTTCGATGACGGCCTTGCCGCGACCGGTCACGAAAACGAAATGCTCGATGCCCGCTTCCGCCGCCTCGTCCACCACGTACTGAATGACCGGCTTGTCCACCACGGTCAGCATTTCCTTCGGCACCGCTTTGGTCGCGGGCAGGAAGCGCGTGCCCAGACCTGCGACGGGAAACACTGCCTTACGGATCTTCTGTTGTTGTGCCACTCATGCCTCCTGAAAGCACATCATCGTGCGAGTTGTTCGATTCCGGTCCTCTAGCGTCGATTTGCTACCGTTTCGCAAAGACTGCCGCTGACCGGATTTCCATGGTAAAGAATTTGTTGACCGTATTCTGTTATTACATCGTTAAGCCGCATGCCACTCTCGCCTTCGGGCTTGGTTAAAGGAAGAATGGACACGACTGCCGATGAAGATACTTCGCACCAACCTCTTGCGCGGATTTGTTTTCTCCCTGTGCGCTGGGTTCGCTGTCGCAAGCATGCCGATAGATGCCCAGGCTGACGCCGGTTTCAAGGCTTGGATCACAAAATTCTACCCGACTGCCGCAAAGAGCGGGATTTCCCGTTCCACGTATGAAAGAGCCTTTGCCGGCATTACCGAACCCGACCGGGACGTGCTTGAAAAGGCGCAGTTCCAGCCGGAGTTCAAATCGAAGATCTGGGACTATCTCGATTCCCGCGTAAATCCTTATACCGTGCGCATCGGTCGCGAGATGGCCGCAAGGCATGGCTCCACGCTCAACGCTCTGGAACGGCATTTCGGGGTCGACAAGCACATCCTGCTTGCCATCTGGTCGATGGAATCCAATTACGGCGCCGCACTGGACAATCCCGAGCGGCTGCATCACATCCCACAGGCGCTTGCGACGCTCGCATGGGGCGATTCGAGGCGCTCCAATTATGCCCGCAAGCAGCTCATCGCAGCCTTGAAGATTCTCCAGTCCGGTGATGTCGCGCCGAGGCAGCTCACCGGTTCCTGGGCAGGCGCCATGGGTCACACCCAGTTCATTCCGACCAGCTACCTGCTCTACGCCGTCGACGCAGACGGCAATGGCAAGCGCGACATCTGGCATTCGGTGCCGGATGCGCTTGCTACCTCCGCCAACCTGCTCGCCAAGAACGGCTGGCAATCAGGCAAGACCTGGGGTTACGAAACGGTAATTCCGGCAAGCGGCGCGCGTTACGAAGGCCAGACCAAAACGTTGGCCGAATGGGCGAAGCTCGGTTTCGCCCGTCCGAACGGCAAGGGCTTTCCGCGCGGCGCGGACCGCGCAGAACTGAAGCTCATGGCCGGCACGAGCGGCCCAGCCTTCCTGATGCTCAAGAATTTCTTCGTGGTGAAGCGATATAATGCCGCCGACAGCTATGCGCTCGCCGTCGGCCTGCTCGCCGATGAGATCGCCGGTTATGGCGGCATGCAGCAGGCATGGCCGCGCCCGGACGGCACCCTCGACATCAAGCAGAAGTTCGAGCTGCAATCGCGCATGAAGGAGCTCGGCTATTACAACGGCGAGGTCGATGGCAATTTCGGCTCCGGCTCGAAGGCAGCCATTTCCGAGATCCAGAAGCGGCTCGGCATGCAGCAAAGCGGCGAACCCTCACGGCAGCTTCTCGAAGCTTTGCGTTGACAAGCAAGCATAGTGCTCCACATGGTTTTCCGATGGTCCAGCACCTGTAGAGCGTGCGAGGCGTACGAGGCATGAAGGCTTTGTGGAACACCAGCGGACAAGGAGGCTGGGCTCGTTTGGGCGCGATTTTGCTTGCGCTGTTGCTCGCCTTGCCGTTCGCTACCTCGCCCGCCACCGCCCAGGAGCCGGCCCCGCGGCGCAACCTCTTCGACCTGCTGTTCGGCGGCCCCCGCTACGAGCGATACGAGCGATACGAACCTTACGAGCGTGCGCCTCGTCGGCGTTATAACCGCGACGGCTCGATCATCGAGGTGAAACCACGGCCGCGCAAACCGGCCCCTCGCCGCGCCGCGGCGCCGCGCCCGCCGCAACCCGTCGCACCGCCCACCCCCGAGCCTGTTGCGAAGCTCGAGGATGCCAGGCAGATCCTCGTGGTCGGCGACTTCATGGCCGGCGGCCTTGGCAGCGAACTGGAGAATGCGTTCGCGACGTCTCCCGGCGTCGCCGTCGTCGAACGCAGCGACGGTTCCTCCGGCCTCGTCCGCAAGGATCATTTCGACTGGCCGGCCGAACTGCCGGCCATGCTGGACGAAGCAAAGCCCGCCATCGTCGTGGTGATGGTCGGCGCCAACGACCGCCAGCAGATGCAGATCGGCGGCACCCGCGAAAAGTTTCGCAGCGAGACCTGGTTCAAGGAATACGAGGCGCGCGTGGCAGAGCTCGCCGGCATCGTCGCCTCCCGGAAGCTGCCGCTGCTCTGGGTCGGCCTGCCCTCCTTCCAGTCGCCCTCCATGATGGCCGACGCGGTGACGCTGAACGCCATATACCGGAGCCAGACGGAGAAGGCGGGAGGTGAATTCGTCGATATCTGGGACGGCTTCGTAGATGAGGACGGCAAGTTCATCCTAACGGGCTCGGACGTTAACGGCCAACAGGCGCGGCTGCGCAGTTCGGACGGGATCACCTTCACCAAGGCCGGCAAGCAGAAACTCGCCTTCTATGTCGAGAAACTGGTCCGCCGGCATCTCGGGGAAATGGCGAGCCCCGACGTCGTCAAGCTTGACTCCAGCAGTCTGCCCTCCCTGTCCGCGCTGCCGGCCGCGCCCGGTCAGGCCATACCGACCCACCCGATCAGCCTGTCAGACCCCGAGCTTGACGGCGGCAAGGACTTGCTTGGCGCGGCACCGCTTCCCTCGATCCTCGTGGAAACGCCGCGCGACAAGCTGGTCAAGCGGGGAGAACTCGCCCCTGCCCCGACCGGACGGATCGATGATTATCAGATTCCAGCGGCGCGGTGAGCTACGCCTTAGTGCATATAAATTGCCCTCACCCTAACCCTCTACCTGCTCACGGGGAGTGGGAACGTACCTCGCGCTACCGTCGAAGGTGAAGGAAGCCGGTGCGGCATATCCCTTCTCCCCGTCATGACGGAGAGAAGGTGGCGGCAGCCGGATGAGGGGCAAACAAGCCGAAGGAGCTTTTCCGGCACTTACCGCGGCAGGACCGAGCTTCCCATCAGCGCCTCGTCGATCGCTCGCGCCGCCTGGCGGCCTTCGCGGATCGCCCAGACGACCAGCGACTGGCCGCGGCGCACATCGCCCGCCGTCCAGAACTTGTCGACCGAGGTCTTGTAGTCGCGGTCGTTGGCAACGACATTGGTCGAGCCGCGCCGGTCCACATTAACATCGAGCTTGCCTTCGAGTTCGGTCAGCACGCCCTCCTTGAGCGGCCCGGAAAAGCCGATCGCGATGAAGGCAAGGTCCGCCTTGATGATGAAATCCGTGCCGGCGATCGGCTTGCGACGTTCGTCGACTTCGCAGCAGCGCACACCGGTAAGCTGGCCGTCTTCGCCGATGAATTCGAGCGTCGCCACCTGGAATTCGCGCACAGCGCCTTCGGCCTGCGACGACGAGGTGCGCATCTTGGTCGCCCAGAACGGCCATACCGCCAGCTTGTCTTCCTTCTCCGGCGGCTGCGGGCGGATGTCGAGCTGGGTTACCTTGACGGCGCCCTGGCGGAAGGCCGTGCCGACGCAGTCGGACGCCGTATCGCCGCCGCCGACGACCACCACATGCTTTGCGCCGGCCAGAATCGGATCGGACGGCCAGGCGACGCTGTCGATATTCTCGCGGCCGGTGCGACGGTTCTGCTGCACGAGATAGGGCATCGCGTCATAGACGCCGTGCAGGTCGGCGCCGGGAATGCCGGCCGGGCGCGGGGTTTCCGAGCCGCCGCAGTAAAGCACCGCATCGTGATCGGAAAGCAGCTTTTCGACCGGCATGTCCACGCCGACATTAACGCCGGTATGGAAGGTCACGCCCTCGCCCTTCATCTGCTCGACCCGCCGGTCGATGAAGTTCTTCTCCATCTTGAAGTCCGGAATGCCGTAGCGCAGGAGCCCGCCGGGCTTCGACTCGCGCTCGTAGACATGCACGTCGTGGCCGGCACGGCCGAGCTGCTGGGCCGCTGCCATGCCGGCGGGGCCGGAGCCGATGATCGCGACCTTCTTGCCTGTGTGGACGGTCGCCGGCTGAGGCGCGATGAAGCCCAATTCATAGGCCTTGTCGGCGATCGCCTGCTCGACTGTCTTGATGGCGACCGGCGCATCTTCCAGATTGAGCGTGCAGGCCTCCTCGCAAGGAGCGGGGCAAACGCGGCCGGTAAATTCCGGGAAGTTGTTGGTGGAATGGAGGTTGCGGATCGCCTCTTCCCACTTGTTGTTGTAGACGAGGTCGTTCCAGTCCGGGATCTGGTTGTGGACTGGACAGCCGGTCGGGCCGTGGCAATAGGGGATGCCACAGTCCATGCAGCGCGCCGCCTGCTTGGTCACTTCCGCATCCGACATCGGGATCGTGAATTCGCGGAAATGGCGGATGCGGTCGGAGGCTGGCTGATACTTCGCCACCTGCCGGTCGATTTCCAGGAAACCCGTTACCTTGCCCATGTCTAAACCTCTACTCCGCCGCTATCGCAGCCAGTTTTCAATCTTCAATCCCGGTACCCGGGAAAACTCTCTTTCGTTGTCCGTCACAAGCACCGCGTCCAAGGCGAGCGCATGTGCGGCGATCAGCATGTCCATGTCGCCGATTGGCTGCCCGCCGCGGCTGAGACTATCTCTGACCGTAGCGTAGTGAACATCGGCCGGAGCCTCCCAAGGCAGAACCTCGAAGTCGGCAAGCACCGCTTCCACCAGCTTTGTGAGGCGCTCCGACCCCTTCTTCGCAACGCCGTATCTGAGCTCGGCCGCCACGATGAGGCTGGTTCTGAGTTCCCCTTCCTCAAGTGTAGCAACCCGCTTTCCGGCTTGGCCCTCCGGATTTCGGATCAAATCCGAGATCACATTTGTGTCGAGCAGATAGCTCATTCCGGAAGATCCAAATCGATCGGGCGGAGAGGGAGATCCTCAATCTCCGGGAACTCCTTACCCACAGGCGCCATTTCCCGAAGCCATTCGATCAGTTCACCCGGAGACCGTTTCGGCTTGGCCGGATGGATCGTGATTACCCCATCCTTTTCTTGGCGGATGACAACTTCGTCGCCGGAGAGGTCAAAATCACTAGGAATTCGCACTGCCCGACTTCGCCCGTTCTTGAATATCTTTGCCCTACGCTCCTTCGGCATCGGAAACATTGCCGCCTCCATTCTGTGATATGACATTGTCATATCACAGAATAACTCAAATCCAAACTACTCCGCCGCAATCCCCATCCGCATGCGCTCCATCTCCTCCAGCGCGCGCCGGTATTCAACCGGCATGACCTTTCGGAATTTCGGCCGGTACTCGCTCCAGCGATCAAGGATTTCCTTGGCGCGGTTCGAGCCCGTGTAGTGCAGATGATTGGAGATGAGCTGGTAAAGGCGCTCCTCGTCGTGGCGCGTCATGTCTTCGGAAACGTCGACGCGTCCCTTGTGCATGAGGTCGCCGCCGTGATGATGCAGCTTCTCCAGCATGTCGTCCTCTTCCGGCACCGGTTCGAGTTCGACCATCGCCATGTTGCAGCGCTTGGCGAAATCGCCGCTTTCGTCGAGCACATAGGCGACGCCTCCGGACATGCCGGCTGCGAAGTTGCGTCCCGTTTCGCCGAGAACCACGACGATGCCGCCGGTCATGTATTCGCAGCCGTGGTCGCCCACGCCTTCGACGACGGCGATGGCGCCGGAGTTACGCACTGCAAAGCGCTCGCCCGCCACGCCGCGGAAATAGCATTCGCCGGTGATCGCGCCGTAGAGCACCGTATTGCCGACGATGATCGCGTTCTCCGCCGCGAGCTTCGAGTTTTCCGGCGGGCGCACGATGATCCGGCCACCGGACAGGCCCTTGCCCACATAATCGTTGCCGTCGCCGACGAGATCGAAGGTGATGCCGCGCGCAAGGAACGCACCGAAGGACTGCCCCGCGGTGCCGCGCAGCGTCACATGGATCGTGTCGTCCTTGAGGCCCTTGTGGCCCCAGCGCTTGGCAAGCGCACCGGACAGCATCGCTCCGGCGGAACGGTCGACGTTCTTGATCGGCACTTCGAAGACCACCGGCTCCTTGCTCTCGAGTGCAGGTTGAGACTTTTCGATCAGCTTGCGGTCGAGAATGTCGTCGATCGGATGCTTCTGGCGGGTCGTCCAGTAGGTCGCTTCCTTGGGAGCCTCCACCTTGTGGAAGATCTTCGTGAAATCGAGCCCCCTGGCCTTCCAGTGAGCGAGCATCCCGTCCTTCTCCAGAAGCTCCGACATGCCGATGATGTCATCGAGCTTGGTGAAGCCAAGCGCGGCAAGCATCTCGCGCACTTCCTCGGCCACGAAGAAGAAATAGTTGATGACGTGCTCGGGAGTGCCCTTGAAGCGCTTGCGCAGGACCGGGTCCTGCGTGGCGACGCCCACGGGACAAGTGTTCAGATGGCACTTGCGCATCATGATGCAGCCGGCGGCGATCAACGGCGCAGTCGCGAAGCCGAACTCGTCGGCGCCGAGCAGCGCGCCGATGATGACATCGCGGCCGGTCTTGAGGCCACCATCGACCTGCAGCGCGATACGCGAACGAAGACCGTTCAGAACCAGCGTCTGCTGGGTTTCCGCAAGACCGATCTCCCATGGGCTGCCGGCGTGCTTCAGCGAGGTGAGCGGCGAAGCGCCCGTGCCGCCATCGAAGCCCGCGACCGTGATATGGTCGGCGCGCGCCTTGGCGACGCCCGCCGCAACCGTGCCTACACCCACTTCCGAGACGAGCTTGACGGAAATGTCCGAGGTCGGATTGACGTTCTTCAGGTCGTAGATGAGCTGCGCCAGATCTTCGATCGAATAGATATCATGGTGCGGCGGCGGCGAGATGAGGCCGACACCCGGCGTGGAATGACGGGTCTTGGCGACGGTAGCATCCACCTTGTGGCCGGGCAGCTGGCCGCCTTCGCCGGGCTTGGCACCCTGGGCGACCTTGATCTGCAGCATGTCGGCATTGACCAGGTATTCGGTGGTCACGCCGAAGCGGCCGGAAGCGACCTGCTTGATCGCCGAGCGTTCCGGGTTCATCGAACCGTCCGGCAGCGGCATGTACCGATCGCTTTCCTCGCCGCCCTCGCCGGTGTTCGACTTGCCGCCGATCCGGTTCATGGCGATCGCCAGCGTCGTATGCGCCTCCCTGGAGATCGAGCCAAAGGACATCGCCCCCGTGGAGAAACGCCTGACGATGTTCGCCGCCGGCTCCACCTCGTCGATGGAGACAGGCTTGCGGCCGATCGCGCCCGCCGTCTTGATCTTGAAGAGGCCGCGGATCGTGTTCATCCGCGATGATGTCTCGTTCACCATCTCGGCGAACTCGCGATAGCGATCCTGGCTGTTGCCGCGCACCGCATGCTGCAGCGAGGCAATGGCATCCGGGGTCCAGGCATGGCTTTCGCCGCGCATGCGATAGGCGTATTCGCCGCCGATATCGAGCGTCGAGGCAAGAACCGGATCCTTGCCGAACGCCGCATGGTGGCGCGTGACGGTTTCCTCGGCGATCTCCTTCAGGCCCACGCCCTCGATCGTCGTCGCTGTGCCGAAGAAATACTTTTCGACCAGTTCCGACGACAGGCCGACGGCGTCGAAGATCTGCGCGCCGCAATAGGACTGGTAGGTGGAAATGCCCATCTTGGACATGACCTTCAGGATGCCCTTGCCCACCGCCTTGATGTAACGATAGACGATTTCCTGGGCATCGACCTCCTTCGGGAATTCGCCGCGGGCATGCATGTCGACCAGCGTGTCGAAGGCGAGATAGGGGTTGATCGCCTCCGCCCCGAACCCGGCAAGACAGCAGAAATGGTGGATTTCGCGTGGTTCGCCGGATTCCACGACGAGGCCGACGGACGTGCGCAGGCCCTTGCGGATCAGGTGATGGTGCACGGCCGCGGTCGCCAGAAGCGCCGGGATCGCGATGCGGTCCGGTCCAATCTGCCGGTCGGAAAGCACGATGATGTTGTAGCCGCCCTTGACCGCCGCTTCCGCCCGCTCGCAGAGCCGGTCGAGCATTTCCGGCATGCCTTCGGCGCCGCGCTCGATATCATAGGTGAAATCGAGCGTCTTGGTATCGAAGCGGTCTTCCGTGTGGCCGATCGAGCGGATCTTTTCCAGATCTCCGTTGGTCAGGATCGGCTGGCGCACTTCCAGACGCTTGGCATTCGCCATGCCCTCATGGTCGAGGATGTTGGGACGCGGACCGATGAAGGACACGAGGCTCATGACGAGCTCCTCGCGGATCGGGTCGATCGGCGGATTGGTGACCTGCGCGAAGTTCTGCTTGAAATAGGTATAGAGCAGCTTCGACTTCATCGACATTGCCGAGATCGGCGTATCGGTGCCCATCGAGCCGATCGCTTCCTGGCCGGTCGTCGCCATCGGCGACATCAGGATCTTGGTGTCCTCGCTGGTGTAGCCGAACGCCTGCTGGCGGTCGAGCAACGATACGTCGCGACGCAGCGCCCGGGGCTCCACCGGCTTGAGGTCCTCCAGGATGAGCTGGGTGCGGTCGAGCCAGTTGCGATAGGGATGCTTGGTCGCAAGCTCGCTCTTCACCTCCTCGTCGGAGATGATGCGGCCCTTTTCCATGTCGATCAGCAGCATCTTGCCCGGCTGGAGGCGCCACTTCTTGATAATGGTCTCTTCCGGCACCGGCAGGACACCGGCCTCGGACGCCATGATGACGCGGTCGTCGTCGGTGACGACGTAGCGGGCGGGCCTGAGGCCGTTGCGGTCGAGCGTGGCGCCGATCTGCTTGCCGTCGGTGAAGGCGACCGCCGCAGGGCCGTCCCACGGCTCCATCAGCGCCGCATGGTATTCGTAGAAGGCCTTGCGGTCCTTCGACATAGACTGGTTGCCGGCCCAGGCTTCCGGGATCAGCATCATCACGGCATGGGCAAGCGAATATCCGCCGCGCACGAGGAACTCGAGCGCGTTGTCGAAACAGGCCGTATCCGACTGGCCTTCGTAGGAGATCGGCCAGAGTTTGGAAATGTCGTCGCCGAAGAGCGGTGAGGAGACCGATGCCTGACGCGCCGCCATCCAGTTGACGTTGCCGCGCAGCGTGTTGATCTCGCCGTTATGGGCGACCATGCGGTAGGGATGCGCAAGCTTCCAGGAGGGGAAGGTGTTGGTCGAGAACCGCTGGTGCACCAGCGCCACGGCCGTTTCGAAACGCGGGTCCGACAGGTCCTTGTAATAGGCGCCGACCTGATAGGCCAGGAACATGCCCTTGTAGACGATGGTCGAGGACGACAGCGAGACCGGATAAAAACCGGTCTCCTGGCCGCCGAAGGCGTCGTAGATACGGTTGGAGATCACCTTGCGGACGAGGAAGAGCTGGCGCTCGAACTCAAGGTTCGTCGCAGCATCCCGACCCGCGCCGATGAAGACCTGCAGGTGGTAGGGCTCGGTCGCCGCGATATCCGGCGCCTTCGACAGCGAGGAATTGTCGACCGGCACTTCGCGGAAGCCAAGGAACTGCTGCCCCTCCTCCGCGATCACATCGACGATGACCTTCTTGAAATGTTCGATCTGATCGGCGTCGCGCGGCATGAAGAAATGGCCGACGGCGTATTCGCCGGCCTTCGGCAGGGTGACGCCCTGCGCCGCCATCTCCTCACGGAAGAAGCGGTCGGGGATCTGCACGAGGATGCCGGCGCCATCGCCCATCAGCGGATCGGCTCCGACAGCGCCGCGATGCGTCAGGTTTTCAAGAATGAAGAGGCCGTCCTTGACGATCTGATGCGACTTCTTCCCCTTCATATGGGCGATGAAGCCGACGCCGCAGGCATCGTGCTCGTTGCGGGGGTCATACAGACCCTGGCGCATCGGCACACCGGAGGCGACAAAGGGGACGCGTGCTTTCGTCTCGGCGGAGGCCTGAGCCTGATGGCCGGGCACCTGGGAGATCATCTTCGTCATCGTCATTCCTCCTGTTGGCCGCGTCGAAGCGGGCAAAGTGGCTTTCATTTGTCTCGTTCGGATGACAGACTGCCCGCCACCTTCTTTCACGCGATGGCGCCGCTCCAGCGTCAGATGCAGCTTTGCAGCGCAGCATAACCCGGATCGGCGCCGACGTCAGCGGAAAAGAGTGGCAGACCAGCCCTTCATCTTCCAAAATTAGGACAGCATTTCTGTCCTAATTCCCGCTTTCTATGGCACAGATTAGAGCGATTAACAAGAGTATGGATTGAAAATTTCGAGGCCGCCGCGACAGGAGATTGCCGGACAACGCGTAAGCGCGAAATTTAATTACTTCAAAGGTCTGGCCATATTCAGATGATTGCCCCGAATATAGGTCCGCGGGGGTGATAGCGCCTTTACCGTTGATTGTGAGGCCAAAACGCCTAATCTGCGCCGGACCTCTTCAAAAGCTCTCCCAAGGTGTCCTTTCATGTTCTTCGCTTCCGACAACTGGGCCGGCGCCCATCCCGCCATCAATGAACGTCTTTCGAAGGAATCGACCCGGTTCGCCGCCGCCTATGGCACGAGCGACCTGGACAAAGCGGTCGAAGCTCGTTTCAACGAGATTTTCGAGCGTGAGGTGTCCGTCTATTTCGTCTCCACCGGCACAGCGGCCAACTCGCTGTCACTGGCGAGCGTCGCCCGTGTCGGCGGCGTCGTTTTTTCCCATTCGGAAGCGCATGTGATTGAAGACGAGTGCGGTGCGCCGGATTTCTTCAGCAACATGCGCATGGTTCCGGTCGACGGCGAAAACGGCAAGATGGCCCCCGCGAACCTCGCAAGCGGCATTGCCGGCTTCCCGCAGGATTCGCTGCATCACGGCCGCGCCGCCGCCGTCACCCTCACCCAGGCGACGGAAAGCGGCACCATCTATACGCTCGACGAGATCGAAACACTCTCGACCATCGCCAAGGCGAACGGCCTGCCGGTCCACATGGATGGCGCGCGCTTTGCCAATGCGCTGGTGGCGCTCGGCACGACGCCGGCCGAAATGACATGGAAGCGCGGCGTCGACATCCTCTCCTTCGGCGGCACGAAAAACGGCTGCTGGTGCGCCGAGGCGATCGTCTTCTTCAATCCCGAACTGGCGAAGGACTTCGCCTTCATCCGCAAGCGCGCCGCCCAGCTTTTTTCGAAGACCCGTTTCATCTCGGCGCAGTTCGAAGCCTATCTGCAGGATGATCTTTGGCTCGGCATGGCACGCCACGCCAACACCATGGCCGATCGGCTGCGCGCCGGCATCCGTTCGCTGAACAGCACGCGGCTTGCCTGGGACACGACCTCCAACGAGGTTTTCGCCGTGCTCAACAAGGCTTCCGCCGAAGCCGCCCAGGCCAGGGGGGCAAAATTCTACGACTGGCCGGCACCGCACGCCATGCCGGAACCGGTGAAGGATGACGAGATGCTGATCCGCCTCGTCACAAGTTTTGCGACGACCGAGGACGACATCGACCAATTCCTGTCGATCTGCAAGGCAGGCTGACGGCCGCGAATATCAGGCCGCGTTGCGCTGATGCTGCGGCACAATCTGCGCCTTGATCAGGCTCGACAGCGCCTCCGTGAGCGCGGCATCCGCGCCGCGCCGGGGGATCAGCACGAACTCGGCGTCCTCCAGCACCGGCAGCCGGTCGGCCGGAATTTCCTTCAGGCCCGAAGGCGCCATGCTGCGCGGCTGCACGAGCACGCCCATGCCGGCCCGCGCCGCGGCGGTAAGCCCACTCAGGCTTTCGCAGGTGCAGACGATTCGCCAGGGCATCCTTTCCCGGTCGAGCGCCTCCTGCGCCACGCGCCGTGTAATGGATGGCGGCGGAAAGGCGATGAGCGGCAGAGCGTTGCCGCGCGAAAGAATGAGGTCGGGATCGCGCGCCAGCCAGACGAGCGGCTCGCGATAGAGAAGCCGCCCATGCGTCTCACCGACATGCCGCTTGGCGAGCACGAGGTCCAGGTCGCCCTCATCCTGCATCTGGTGAAGCACGGCCGACAGCGCCACGGTCAATTCCAGGTCGGCCAGGGGATAGAGCCGGATGAAATCCTCAAGGATGGCGGTGAGTCGGCTCGCCACCACGTCCTCCGACACCCCGAGCCGCAGCCGCCCGCGCAAGCGGCTCTCGCCGAACAGCGAGGCAACCTTGCCATTCAATTCCAGCATGCCGCGCGCGTAGCCCAGCAACGCCTCGCCTTCCGCGGTCAGCCTGACCTGATGCGTATCGCGCAAGACGAGCTGTCGCCCGAGCGATTTCTCCAGCCGCTGGATATGCTGCGTGACGGTCGACTGGCCGATGCCGAGGCGGGCTGCGGTTTCCGTGAAACTGCCGGTCTGCTCCAGCATGACGAAACTGTTCAGGTGGTGAAGGTTCAGCATGGCTATCCGCCTTCGTGATAACTGTTAATGTTTGCATTCTGCTTCATGATAAGCGAGAGATAAAGCCTCATTTCGAGGAACATGCTCATGAGCCGCTTTCTGCCGGACCGTTTCACGGTCTTTCTGGTCTGCACCGTCATCCTCGCCTCCGTCCTGCCGATCCATGGGCAGTGGGCGGAGTGGTTCGGCGTCGCGACCGATTTCGCCATCGGCCTGCTGTTCTTCCTGCACGGCGCGCGCCTGTCGCGCGATGTCGTGGTGGCGGGCTTCCTGCACTGGCGTCTGCATCTGACAATCCTCGCCACCACCTTCGCGATCTTCCCCCTGCTCGGGCTGGCGATCGGCTTCATCCCGTCGGATATCCTGCCGCCCGCGCTCTATGCCGGCATCCTGTTCCTCTGCGTCCTGCCCTCGACGGTGCAATCATCGATCGCCTTCACCTCGATTGCCGGCGGCAACGTGCCGGCGGCGATCTGCGCCGCATCCGGCTCGAATATCTTCGGCATGTTCCTGACCCCGCTGCTCGCCGGCCTGCTGCTCTCGACCACCGGCGACGGAGGTTTTTCGTGGGATGCGCTGGAAAGCATCCTTTTGCAGCTTCTGGCACCGTTCGTCGCCGGCCAGATCCTCCAGCCCTGGATCGGCAATTGGATTCGCTCGAAGAAGAAGATCCTCGCCCCGGTCGATCGCGGTTCGATCCTGATGGTCGTCTATCTCGCCTTTTCCGAAGCGGTCATGGAAGGTCTCTGGCACACCTTCTCGGCCGTCGATATCGGTGTCGTCATCCTGGTCGACATGGCTCTTCTGGCAGTGGTGCTCTGCATCACCATGTTCGGCAGCCGCGCGCTCGGCTTCAACAAGGAAGACGAGATCACAATCACCTTCTGCGGCTCGAAGAAATCGCTGGCGAGCGGCGTGCCGATGGCAAACGCTATCTTCGCCAACCAGTCGTCCTCGATCGGCGCGATCGTGCTGCCGCTGATGCTCTTCCACCAGATCCAGTTGATGGCCTGCGCCGTCATCGCCCAGAAATACGCCAACCGGCTGAGGGCGAAGGAAGAAGAAGGAGTGGCTGCGGCCGCCTGAAACAAAAAAGCGGCCCTTCCGTTTCCGAAAGGGCCGCAAACTCGGCTTGCTGCTTTGACTGGAGGTCTTGAGGGCCGAGGGTCAGTTGACCTGCTGCGGCGTGACCTGAGCCTCGATCGTCTTCGCGGTATCGCCGGCTTCCGCGGCGATCGCGATGCGGCGGGGCTTCATGGCTTCCGGGATATTGCGCAGAAGGTCGATATGAAGCAGGCCGTTCTTCAGCGAAGCGGACTGGACCTCGACATGATCGGCAAGCTGGAAACGGCGTTCGAAGGCGCGCTTGGCGATGCCGCGATAAAGATATTCGCTCTGGCCGCCGGCCTCTTCTTCGCTCTTTTCACCTTTCACGGTCAGCACATGGGCATGGGCTTCGAGCGAAAGTTCCTTTTCATCGAAACCGGCGACGGCCATGGTGATGCGATAGGTGTTTTCGCCGGTCCGCTCGATATTATAGGGCGGGTAGCTCGGGGTCTGGTCAACGGTGCCACGGTTGTCGAGCAGGTTGAAAAGACGGTCAAAACCGACGGTGGATCGGTAAAGGGGGGAAAAATCGACGTGACGCATGATGTCCTCCTTGGGAAGCGACGTTGCGGTTTTCGTTTGGCTCCGCCTCCCGTAATGGCGATGGCGGACCGTTCACGCGGACCCTTTTTGGCGCCCGCAGGATGAAGATGGGCATTGCGCTCCCGTCGTTCAAGGCCTCTTCGAAGGCTCGTCCGCGAACCTCCGGCCGGCATGAACCGGGCATGAATATGGGATTCCTGTGACGTTCAGGATCGCCGCGATAGTACGGGAAGCAGGACTGCCTCCCGAAAACGTCATTCGTCCCTTCAGTCATCATCTTCCGGGACCGTGCGGTTTTTCTGAACTGCCGGTCCCGGTTTCTTTTTGCCCGGCATGTCGTCTCGGCGCGCGACCTCCCTGCGCAACGGAGGCATCAGGACCGGCGCGAGACAGGCCTCGGATCGGAAACCCGCCTGAGCCAGGGCGCCAGATGGAAGACGCTCATCAGCAGGTACATCGGGACCATTCCGCCGAACGGCGACATGTCGTGCACGGAGGAGCAGATCATGTCCGCGCTGCCGGTCGCGGCCGTCAGCAGCGCCATGATCGCGAATGTCGGTGCGGCGGCAAGGGACAGCCAGTCGGAGACCGGCCTCCCTTTTGCATTGTCGCGGTGGAGCGGCATCGGTATCACCCCCTGCCATACCTGTCGTGGTGGCGCCACCAGATACCGTTCTCGTTGCGGCCCCTGGGCGCACGATCGAGCCATTGATACATTCCCCACAGGCCGTCCAGTCCGCGCGCATAGCTGGAATAGGTGTGGTAGACGACACCGTCTTCGAGCACGAAGGCGCTGACGCCCGGCCTGTCGCGCGCATAGGTGGCGACGTCGGTTCCGGTCGAAGCCGCGATCTGGGCGATAGGGCTTTCGCTGCCGCCCTGCTGCCATTCCGGAACGGTCTGGCCTCTTGGGGGCCCCGCCAGCGGCGGCTCGCGGCGGAAATTGTATTCGATCGTGCCTTCGCGCTGCTGGTCCGCGGTGAACCAGACGCTGAAGTCGGCATTGAAGTCGCCGCCGTTCGAGGACGCCCAGGGAAAGCTCCATCCCATCCGCTCTTTAAAGGCCTGCAGCTTTTGAAGCGGTGCCCGCGACACGGCGGAGAAGGCCACGTCATGGTTCTCAAGGTGAACGACGACGCCGTTGAACCCGTCGGCGATCGAGGAGCAGGACGGGCAGCCGGCTGTATAGTCAGGCCCGAACATGAAATGGTAGACGAGAAGCTGCGAACGCCCTCCGAAAAGGTCCGCCAGCGAGGCGCTCCCCTCATCGGTCTCGAACCGATACTCCTTGTCGATCCGCACCCAGGGCAGTTCCTGGCGCCGCAGAGCCAGTTCGTCGCTCCTTCTTGTCAGTTCCTTCTCGGCCTTCAGCAGGTCTAGCCGTGCCTTCAGCCACTCTTCGCGTGTCCCGGTCGTATGTGTCATCATCGCTTTTCTCCATTTTGACCGCCTGCCGCCGCCCGATTTCCGGTACGACGGTTGCTTGCTGGTCGTGAATAAACTAGGTCCGTTTGGTAAGAGGGTGGGAGTTACAAGTGTGACGGGATTCCGATGGACTCGCTGATCACCGCTGCGGCACGTGCACTGGCGGCAGGCGATCCGCTCTATGCCTTGAAACACGTCGCGCTGCGGGACGACGCGCCTGCCCTTGCGCTGAGAGGCATCGCCATGGCGCAGCTCGGCGAACTCGATCGGGCAAAGATGCTTCTCAAAAATGCGGCGCGCGCCTTCGGTTCGAGAGAGGCGGTGGCCCGCGCGCGGTGTATCGTCGCCGAAGCCGAGATCGCGCTCGTCTCCCGCGACCTTACCTGGCCCACTAGGGCGCTCGACGCGGCGCGGGTGACGCTCGAAACCCATGGAGACAGCCTCAACGCCGCCCATGCGCGGAACCTGGAGGTCCGGCGCCTGCTCCTGATCGGCCGTCTCGACGAGGCGGAGCGCATGCTTGCCGGTCTCGATCCGGCACCGCTACCGCCGGCCTCGAGGGCCGCCCGCGCGCTGGCGGTTGCGGGAATAGCGATCCGCCGTCTGCGGACCAGGGCGGCGCGCGCAGCGCTTGCCGAGGCCGGACAGGCCGCAATCGAAGCGAAAATCCCCGCACTGATAGCCGAGGTCGAAAGCGCTTCCCTCGTCTTCAGCGCACCAGCAGCACGGCTGGTCGCCCGCGGCGATGAACGCCCTCTCCTGCTCGATGAGGTCGAAGCGCTGCTGGCATCGGGCACGCTCGTCGTGGACGCGTGCCGCAACGTCGTGCGGGACGAAAAAACGATAGTCCCGCTTGCGACACGCCCGGTCCTCTTCGCGCTTCTCCGCGCTCTGGCCGAAGCCTGGCCCGCCGATGTATCGAGGAGCACGCTGCTTGCCCGTGCTTTCCGGGCGAGACATGCCGACGAATCCCATCGTGCCCGGCTGCGCGTCGAAATCGGGCGGCTTCGCGCGGAACTTCGAACGCTGGCGGATGTGAAGGCGACGAAACGTGGCTTTGCACTGGTGCCGCGCGCCTTGGAAGTCGTTGTGCTGGCGCCGCCCGTCGAGGAACAGCATGCGTCCGTGCTCGCCTTCCTCGCCGATGGCGAATCGTGGTCGAGCTCGGCGCTCGCAATTGCGCTCTGCTTGAGCCCGCGTACCGTGCAGCGGGCGCTTGAGCAGCTTGCGGCGGCGGGCAAGGTGCAGTCATACGGCCGCGGACGGGCGCGTCGCTGGATGACCCCACCCGTGCCGGATTTCCCGACAACCTTGTTACTCCCGGGCCCGCTGCCGAGCAGCTAGATTGGAGGCACGAAGAAAGAAGGGATGGAAACCATGAAACGATCTCAAGCCGAAATCCTCCGTGAATACGGCCCCTTCCCGGACGTGGAACAGGTGGGAGGCGTCACCTTCGATGGCCGGCATGTCTGGTTCGCGTCGGGTGACAGGTTGAATGCGCTCGATCCGGCAAGCGGTGAGGTCGTGCGTTCGATCGGCGTCCCCGCGCATGCGGGAACGGCCTTCGACGGCCGGCATCTGTTCCAGATCGCCGAAGACCGCATCCAGAAGATCGATCTGGCAACCGGCCGCGTGCTCGCCACGATCCCGGCGCCCGACGGCGGCTCGTCCGGTCTTGCCTGGGCCGAGGGAACTCTCTGGGTCGGACAGTACAGGGACAGGAAAATCCACCGGATCGATCCGGAAACGGGAGCAATCCTGCGCACCATCGAGTCCAACCGTTTCGTCACCGGCGTCACCTGGATCAATGGCGATCTCTGGCACGGCACCTGGGAAAATGACGAGAGCGAGTTGCGGCGGATCGATCCGGAAACGGGAGAAGTGCTGGAAAGGCTCGGCATGCCCGCCGGAGCCAACGTGTCGGGGCTCGAATCCGACGGTGGCGACCGGTTCTTCTGCGGCGGCGGAAACAACAGCAAGGTCAGGGCCGTCCGCCGGCCTTGAGCCATGGCATTCGAGACCCGGACCATCGCCCGTGAGGACACCCATGCCGGCTTCATCGGCGCCCGGCCATTCTTTTTCCCTTGACGTTCCGCCGCCCTCGCCTATCGCTTATCGGCATGACAGAAGCAGAAGCCTCCGCCAGCGACGTCCTCCACCACACCCCGGCCAATCCGGCGCCGGCGAACTATACGGCCGGCTATTTCACCGGCCATCGCGGCACAAAACTGCGTTACGGCCTCTTCCGCTCCGAGATTTCGCCGGCGGTCGGCACGGTCGTCGTCATGCAGGGCCGTAACGAATTCATCGAAAAGTATTTCGAGACGATCCGCGACCTGAATGCGATGGGCCTATGGGTCGCCACGTTCGACCTGCGCGGCCAGGGCGGCTCGGATCGTTTGACGAAGAACCCGCGCAAGGGCCATGTCCGCCGCTTTTCCGATTACGAACGGGACCTCGAAATCTTCCTCGAACAGATCGTCCTGCCGGATGCCCGCCTGCCCTTCTTTCTCCTCGGCCATTCCACCGGCGCGCTGATCGCGCTCTCAGCCGCCCCGCGACTGTCGACCCGCATTCATCGTATGACGCTTTCGGCGCCCTATATCGCGCTTTCGGGCCAGGGCGCACCGGAAGGCGCGATCCGCACGCTCGCCGGCCTCGCCTCCTGGACCGCACTCGGCAGCATCTCGATGGGTACGGACCAGAGTCGCCGTCCCTTCGAGGGCAACCCGCTCACTTCCGACATCGCCCGCTTCCATCGCAACGCGGAAATCATTGCAGCTCATCCGGAGCTGACGGTCGGCGCACCGACGGCCCGCTGGCTGCATGAGACCTTCAAGGCAGCCCGCCGTGTATCGAGCCAGGCGCATCTGACCCGGATCACCATTCCGACATTGATCTTCGCCCCCATGCTCGATGGCGTCGTGCCCTACCGGGCGCAGGAGGAACTGTCGAGGAAATTCCGGGCCGCCCAACTCATTACCGTCAACGGGGCGCGCCACGAGCTCTTTCAGGACAGGGATATCTACCGGGCCCAGGGGCTGGCCGCAATCGAAGCCTTCATGCCGGGTCTGGACGGCGGCTTCGGCCTGTCCGAAACCGCCGCCTGATTCCTCTCGTCACCTTCCCGAAAGCAGCGCCAGCGCCTCTTCATGAACGGCCTTGCTGCCGGCGGCGACGATGCTGCCGCCACCTTCCGGCCGCCCACCGTCCCAGGTGGTGATGATGCCGCCCGCCTGCTCGATGAGCGGGATGAGCGCCCCGACGTCGTAAGGCTTCAGCCCGTTCTCGACGACGATGTCCACATGGCCGGCGGCAAGCAGCGCGTAGGCATAGCAATCGCAGCCGTAGCGGAAGAGCCGCGCCCTGCTTTCGACCATCCGGTATTTCTCCATCTCTCCGCCCACGAAAAGATGGGGCGACGTGGTGAAGAGGATCGCGTCGCTCAGCGTTTTGCAGTCACGTGTAAAAATCTGCCGCTCGCCGTCAGGCCCTCGATACCAGGAACGCATACCGTCGGCGAAATAGCGCTCGCCGGTGAAGGGCTGGTCGACGAGGCCCATCGTTGCGCGGCCGTTCGATTGGAAGCCGATCAGCGTGCCCCAGACCGGCAGGCCGGAAATGAAGGCGCGCGTGCCGTCGATCGGATCGATCACCCAGATGTGCTCGCGATCCAGACCGATATTCTCATGCTCCTCGCCGAGAATGCCGTGCTCCGGGAACTTTTCCGTAATCAGCGTGCGAATCGCGGTTTCGGCGGCGCGATCGCCCTCCGTCACGGGATCGAATCCGTCCTCCAGCTTGTTCGTCACATAGGCGCCGGTACGGAAGCGCGGCAACGTCTCCGCCTTGGCGGCATCGGCAAGCTCGTAGAAGAAGTTGCGGTCGGGAAGCATGGAAATCCCTCGATGGATGGATGCTTCTTGTAATCACGTTTCCCGGAACTGGAAACCGGTTTCGTCGACCCTCGCCGAAGACGGCGCGAAGCCCTGCCGCAAATCTCACCACTTCGCCCAAAAATGACGCAAATTTAATCAACTAAAAAAGTTGCTTGACATTTGTGCAGCGCACCACTACCGTTGTCATACAGTCTTTGACTGTAAATACCCTCCTTGGGTGTTTCCTCCCTAGACTTAGCCGCGCTCCAAAGCGCGGTTTTTTTTGCCTGCCAATCGGGGATCGGCAGAAAATACATTCGGTGAGCCTCTGGAAGCCTGGAATTTATTCCGCGGCGAGCGCGCTGTTGCCGCCGGCGAAATCGACGACGAAATCGGCCATCTGCCGCATGAAGGTGGAAAGGGCTGCAGCAATCGCCGGGAATTCCGGCTTCTTGGCGAGTGTTACTTCGTCCACGTAGAGCGCCCGGTTGACCTCGATCTGCAGGGCGTGCAGCCCCCTGACCGGCCTTCCGTAATGTTCGGTGATGAAGCCACCGGCATAAGGTTTGTTGCGCACGGCCGAAAAGCCCATCTCCCCCAGGAAATGCAGTGCGGCGCGCGAAAGCTCGGCCGACGCGCTGGTGCCATATCGGTCGCCGATGATGAAGTCCGGCCGCACGTCGGAGCCGGAGAGCCGGATATTGCCGGGCATGGAATGACAATCGATGAGGATGGCGAGCCCAAAGCGGGCGTGGGTACGGGCGATCAGCTTCCTGAGGCAGGCATGATAAGGTTTGTAGATCGCCTCGACGCGGGACATACCCTCTTCGACGGACAGGCGGCGGCGATAGATTTCCATGTTTTCGGCAACGATGCGCGGGATCGTGCCGAGACCGCCCGCGACACGCATCGAACCGATATTGACGAAAGGCGGCAAAGGCCCGTCGAACATGCGCGGATCGAGCTCATAAGGCTCGCGGTTGACGTCCAGATAGGCGCGCGGAAAATGGGCGAGCAGCAATGGGGCACCGAGTTCCGGCGCATCGGCAAACAGCTCGTCGACATAATGATCGGCGGAGCGGCGGATGGCGAGCGAATCGAGATTGGCCTGAGCCAGGAAGGCAGGCGGATAGAGCCGGCCGCTGTGCGGCGAATTGAAAACGAAGGGGATGGTCTGCGTTGCGGGCTCCCTTACTTCGAAATGCTCAAAATCACCCGCGTTGCAATCCATCCTGCCTTTACCATGTCACGAACTTGTTCGGAAACCCATGTTGCCAGTTGCCCGGCGCGAAGTCCATACTATCTATACCTCGCCACCCTCCTCTTCCACCTCCATTAAACGGATGTTTACCGCGTCTTGGCAGTGTAATAGGTCTCTAAAACTCTTTGAAATCTGCATTGGATACGGTCCCCGGAGATGAATCAGAAAATCCTTCTCGCCGAAGACGATAACGATATGCGCCGCTTCCTCGTGAAGGCGCTCGAAAAGGCGGGCTACAAGGTGGCTTCCTTCGACAATGGCGCAAGCGCCTACGACCGGCTGCGCGAGGAACCTTTCTCGCTGCTCCTGACCGATATCGTAATGCCCGAAATGGACGGGATCGAACTTGCCCGCCGCGCGACAGAACTCGATCCGGACCTGAAGGTGATGTTCATCACCGGATTTGCGGCTGTCGCGCTCAACTCCGATTCCAAGGCACCGAAGGACGCCAAGGTCCTCTCCAAGCCCTTCCACCTGCGCGATCTTGTGGATGAAGTGAACAAGCTGCTCGCCGCTTGAGCCGCGAAAAGTCCGGAAATGCGGAGCCTTCAAAAAACCTTCGCATTTCGTTTCAAAAACCAGTTGACGGCCCGACCAGTCTATGGTCTATGCGCCGCCATCGGATGGGCGTGTAGCTCAGCGGGAGAGCACTACGTTGACATCGTAGGGGTCACAAGTTCGATCCTTGTCACGCCCACCATTCCGATCTCGTTGTAGACGTGGATTCCCGATCCCGTCGGTTCAGATCAACAGGCGATTCTTTCACCCCGGGCAGCAAGTCTCACATGGGCGTCCCGCGTTGGCGTCCGTGCTCGAATGAGCCCCGCCGAGGCCAGCCGCAAAAGCGCCTTCAGGTGCTCGCGGCCGCCATAGCCGACGATCGGCGCATAGGGGCTCATGGTGAGGTTGACGTCTGCCGGATAAAGACGCGCAAACTCGGCGAAGTTCGTAAAGCCCTCATAATTGTCTGCATTGAGCTGGAAACTTTCGACGGGAGCCCCTTCGGCCAGGATCACCTGGTGAGCGTCCAGCAGGATCTGGAAATACTCGATTGCGTGGCTTTTCGCGGGCAACTCGGGCACAATCGTGGTCCCGTTGACGAGATCTTTGGCCCGGATGAGAACGCCATCGATGTAGAGAGAGTGGCCGGGGGAGAGATAGAGCTTCCTTTTCGGCGTACCTTCATCCAGGGCGGATGGCGATATGCGAATCGGCACCACGTCCATGTTCCAGGCCAGCCCCCTGCATTTGTAGGTTTGAAGGCCGATCCATTTGATCGGCAGCGCCTTGCCGCCAATCGTTTCGACCAGGTCGCCGATGCGAAGCTCCTCAACAGGGACTTCACCTTTCGGTGTCATGATCGAGGTGCCGCGCAGCAGGCACATGGGGTTCTTTCCAGGGCCTTTGCCCGGCTTGTCCCCGCCTTTTTTCCACCATGCCCTTCCACCGGCTTCGGCCGAAGATGAAGAAATGATCGTGCCGGCGAGCGAACCCATTGCCACGATCCTGGCGGTTGTCGCGGCGGTCAGGCCTAGCAAATGTCGTCGCGCACTGTCGATCTCCGAACGATCTTTACCGGTCATCGTCATTCTCCCTTACAGCCCATAATGCAGCTATCTTGCGCGCGCTTCTCGTCAGGGAGAATTTCCATCTTAGTGGATGAATTGCAGACAAACGATTACGACAATACCGCAAAAGTATTAGGATCGGCCCAAACCTGGAACAGACACGCGAGAGTTCGAGCATGCTGTTATCGCCGGCACCTGCGGACCGTTGCGGTGTGCTATCATTGCCGGCATGAAAGCCCCTTCTTCAGCCGCGTCGTCAAGCGACGATAACCGCCATCTGCGCTGTCAGGGGGGAGAGCTTGCGGTAACGGCAATCCGTCGTCTGTTCATGGCAATGCTGGCTTTATCCGCGGCAGCGACCTCTCCCTCTGTCGGTCTGACTGCGGACGAGGAGGCTGCGTCCAAGGCCTGCCTCTATGAACGTTCCGCAAAGGAGGATGGCCAGGCGTTGTGCATCGGGCAAGAAAGCTATGATCGCGATCTGTGCCGGGTAATGGAGCATGTCGCACGCGCCAACGCTCTGCCGCCGCAATTCTTCGCGCGCCTCATCTGGCGGGAAAGCCTGTTCCGCGCCGAAGCCGTGAGCCCGAAAGGTGCGGAGGGCATCGCCCAGTTCATGCCGGGGACCGCGAAGCGCCGCGGGCTTGCGAACAGCTTTGATGTCATCGAGGCTCTCGCTGCATCCTCCCTTTATCTGAGTGAGCTACGTGACCGTTTTGGCAATCTCGGCCTCGCGGCAGCGGCCTACAACGCCGGCGAAGCTGGCCTCCAGACTTTCCTGAAGGTCGACCGTCTGCCGATCGAAACCCGGGACTACGTATTCGCCATCACGGGACATACCGTCGAGACCTGGAAGGACAAGCCGCCTGAAGCCGCCGCCCCTGCCCTCGATGCGGACAAGTCTTTCATGGAAGGCTGCGTCGAACTCGCCGAGACGCGGCGCCTGCAGGAGCCTGTCATGATCGGCTCTGCCGACTGGGCTCCCTGGGGTGTTCAGCTTTCGGCCCATTATGATCCCACCGTCGCAAGCCGGCTCTTTGTCAGCGCGATTGGAAGACTTCCTGAGCCGCTTGGCAGCGAACGCGCACTGATCGTCCGGCAGAAGGGCGGCAACTTCGGCTACCGGCCAAGATATGCGGCAAGGATTGGAAGGGCGACCCGCGCCGAAGCGACTGAACTCTGCACCCGGATCAAGGCGGCCGGCGTACCGTGTACCACATTCAGGAACTGAACGGCGCAGCCCGGCCAGCCTAAAGTTGCCCCACAAATGGCCGGACTGCAAATTTCTTTCACGACCGTACCGAATCGCCGCGAACTGACCTCGTGAAGCGACATCAGATGTGCCAAACGCGACGCACCTGCCTTGCTGAGGTAGGTTTTCCCCAACTTGCCCTGTCCGAATTTCGGCAGGGCTTTTTTGTTTTCGGAGATGGAAGACCTAGCTCATAAGGAGCCGAGATCGGCAAGCCTCGTGGATTCGCGGGTTACCGCAGATACTCTTCCAGGGCGTCACATCACCGCGCCGCCGGCCATGAGCGCCAGCACGAGGAATACCAGGAAGATGACGAGGAAGAGGAAGAAGAGAAATTTCGCAATCGTTGCGGTGGCCGCCGAGATGCCGGAAAAACCGAGAAAACCGGAGATCAGCGAGATGACGAGGAAGATCAGAGCCCATTTCAGCATGGAACTTGTTCCTTCTTGTTGATGGCCGCATAACGTGAAGGAAGGTTCCAGGGTTCCCGGCTATCGAAAAACGTGCGCTGCCCCCGAGACACCGATCATCACCCGATCCCCAGGAAAAAGCGCCTCGCGGCTCGGAATGTCGAGGCGGAAGGAAAACGCTTCTGCGCCACCGAGCGTGATCCGAACATCCGAGGTCGCTCCGCAGAAATTGATCTCGGCGATCGTGCCCGGGGCTCCTGCGCCACCCGCCTGCGTCACCGAAATCTGCTCCGGCCGGAGCATGATCTCGGCCTTGCCCCGATAGACCGTGTCGTCGACCGGCAGGAGGCCCAGCGGGCTTTCCGCGCGGCCTTCGCCGATCACTGCCGGCAGCACGATCGCCTCGCCGAGGAAGGCGGCGGTCACCGGATCGACCGGCTTCGAATAGACCTCGCGCGGAGTACCCACCTGCGCGAACTTCCCGGCACGCATCACCGCCACCTGGTCGGCAAAGGCGAGCGCCTCCCCCTGGTCGTGGGTGACGAGCAGCGTGGTGATGCCTGCCGCCGTCAGCACGTCCGTCACCGCCTTGCGGGTGGCGGCGCGAAGTCCCGTGTCGAGCGCCGAAAACGGTTCGTCGAGCAGCATCAGCCGCGGCTTGCGGGCAAGCGCGCGGGCGAGCGCCACGCGCTGCTGCTGGCCGCCGGAAAGCTGATCCGGCCGACGGGAAAGCATGGCGCGGTCAAGGCCCACCATGCCCATCAGTTCCGCCGCCTTCGCCTCCTTGACGGCCCGCTCAGCGTCCAGTCCAAAGCCGATGTTCTGCGCTACCGTGAGATGCGGGAAGAGGCAGCCGTCCTGCGCCACGATGCCGATGCCGCGCTTGTGCGCCGGCACCTGGGCCGAACCGTCCGCCAGCAGCTGCCCGCCGAACACGATCGTGCCATCGTCCGGCTGGTCGAAGCCGGCGACGAGGCGAAGCAGCGTGGTCTTGCCGCAACCGGACGGCCCGACGATCGCCGTGCGGCTGCCGGCCGCGACCGAAAGGTCGACGCCGTCGAGCGCGGCCACCATGCCGTATCGTTTGCGCAGGGAATTGAGTTGGAGAAGCGTCATCGCCCGGCGATCTTCTTGGACTGGTAGTGGAGAAGCCATATGAGCGGCATGGAAAAGATGACCATCAGCAGAGCATAGGGGGCAGCGCCGGCATAGTCGATCTCGCCCGTCAGCGCAAAGAAGGCCATGGCGAGCGTGCGTGTGCCGTTCGGCGCCAGCATCTGCGTCGCCGTCAGTTCGTTGATGATCCCGAGCGAGGCGAGCGCCACGCCTGCGGCGGCGCCAGGGGCGGCGAGCCTGACTGTCGTCGACCAGAGCGCATTGCCGGGCGAGCGGCCAAGGCTGGCGGCCGCCTGCTCGAGTTCCACGGGCACCTGGGCAATGCTCGCCCTCAGGCTCACCAGCGCCCGCGGCAGGAACATCACGACATACGCAAGCACGATGGTCGCAACCGTCTGGTAGAGAGGCAGCATGACGCGCACGGTGACGGTGACGAGCGCCAGCGCCACGACGACACCCGGCATGGAACTCGCGAGATAGTAGCAGCCTTCGAGGAAGCGGGTCGCACGGGTCGGCCGGCGCACCGAAAGCCAGGCGATCGGCACGGCGGCAGCGGTCGTCGCCAGCCCGCCGATCAGGCAGATGGCGAGCGTCTGGATGAGCGAAAGACCGACCTCGTCCATCCGCCAGATGCCTGAGCCCCCGGCAATCAGCCAGCGGCCGATGGTCAGAGCCGGAATGCCGAGCGAAAAGGCGGCGACCGTCAGCGGCAGCAGCAGGCAGGGATATTTCCATTTGCCCAGCCGGATAATCTTCAGTTGGCGCGCGACGCCCGGTCCGAGCCGCGCATAACGCCGGTGGCCGCGAAGCGTAGCCTCAAGGCCGAGCAGCACGAAACAGCAGAGCACCAGAACCAGCGCCAGCATATGCGCGGCCGTGCCGTTATAGGTCGACTGGAACTGGTCGATGATCGCGGTCGTGAACGTGTCGAAGCGGATCATCGCGAAGAGCCCGTATTCGGCAAGCAGGTGCAGGCCGATCAAAAGCATGCCGCCGCAAAGCGCCAGCCGAAGCTGCGGCAGCACGACGCGCCGGAAAACGGCGAAGGGCGCAAGCCCCAGGGAGGCCGCCTGATCCTCCAGCGCCGGATCGAGCAGGCGGAAGGCGGCGGCAAGCGGCAAATAGAGGAAGGGAAAATAGGCGACGACCGAGATCGCCACCCCGGCAAAAAGCCCGTGAAGGCTCGGCCACGTGCCGATCCAGGCGTAGGAATGCACAAAGGCCGGCACGGCAAGCGGTGCCACCGCGAGCCAGGACCACAGGCGCGCGCCCGGCAGGTCGCTGCGTTCAGTCAGCCAGGCAAGCGACACGGCAACCACGGTACAGATCGGAATGGTGAAGAAAATCAGGAGGATGGTGTTGACCATCAATTCACCGACCCGGCCGCGAAAGATGAGCAGCGCGGCCGTTTCCCAGCCGGTGACAACGGTTGCCCACAGCACGAAACCAAGCGGCAGCAGCGCCACCACCGCCACCGCGACCGCAATGGTCAATGTCCAGGACGAGGCCGCCGGCATGCGGCGGCGCGGTGCAACTGGAACACTGGTGTCAGCGATGGAACTCATGGAAAACCCGAAAAACATGAGACATCGCAGGTAAGCCCTGCGATGTCTCCATGCAACACTTATTGCTGAGTATTAGAGCAAACTTATTGCCGCATCTCAGAGGAGGCCGGCCGCCGTCATCATGTCGGTCACCTTGGCATTGTTGAGTGTCGAAGGCTCCACCTTCGGCGCCTGCAATTCGTCGAGCGGCACGAGCGCCTTGTTGGACGCTTCACCCTTACCGACCGCGTATTCGAAGGATGTGCCGTCGCGCAGCACCGCCTGGCCACCCTTGCCCGTCACCCACTTGAGGAAGGCCTGCGCCTGTTCCTTGTGCTTCGAGGAGGCAAGGATGCCGCCGCCGGAGATGGAGACGAATGCACCCGGATCCTGGTTCCTGAAATAATGCAGCGCGACGTTCTTCGAGTTTTCACCGGTCTTCGCCTGATCGCCGAAATAGTAATAGTGATAGATCAGCGCACCCTCGGTCTGGCCGGCATTGACGGCCCTCATCGCGGTGGAATTGCCGCGATAGGCGGTGAAGCTCTCCTTCATACCCTTGAGCCAGTCCGCCGTCGCTTCCTCGCCCTTGAGCTGCAGCAGCGCGCCGACGATCGCCTGGAAATCGGCGCCCGAGGGAGATGCGGCCCAGCGGCCCTTCCATTCGGGATTGGCGAGATCGAGCATGGATTTCGGCAATTTGTCTTCGGAAAGTTTCGTCTTGTCATAGGCAAAGACGGTGGAGCGGGCGGCAATGCCGATCCAGTGGCCGTCCGCCGGACGGAACTGTTCCGGAACCTGCTCGAGCGTCGCCGGATCGACCGGGGCGAAAAGCCCCTTGCCATCGACCAGTGCCATGGCCGGCGAATTTTCGGTCAGGAACACGTCGGCCGGCGAATTGGCGCCTTCCTGGACGATCTGGTTGGCGAATTCGAGGTCCGAGCCGTTGCGCACCGTCACCGCGATGCCGGTCTCCTCTGTGAAGGCTTCGACCCATTCCTTCGTCAGCCCCTCGTGCTGGGCGTTGTAGATGGTGATGCTGTCGGCCACCTGTGCCGAAGCCGGTGTCGAAAGTGCGAAGACGGAGAGGGCAAGCGCCGCGGCGCCAGCAAAGACGGGGGAAGAAGTTTTCAAGGTCGCCTCCAAGCGAGAACTTACGCGGGCCGTCATAGCGAAACACGAGAACAGCGGTCAAGTTAAGGCGCGTTCCCAAATATGTGAATGAGGGCGGAGCCAGGCGAATCAGCTATGGCTAAGTCGAACGCATCGGGAACGAGCCCGCCGGAAGCAGGAATGCCAGCAGTCGCCTATCTGGAAAAATTGAATGACGCGCAGCGGCGTGCGGTGGAGCACGGATCGGATGTGCCGAAGGGCGGGCCGGCAGGCCCCCTGCTCGTTATCGCCGGCGCGGGCTCCGGCAAGACCAACACGCTCGCCCACCGGGTCGCGCATCTGATCGTTTCCGGCGCCGATCCGCGCCGCATCCTGCTGATGACGTTTTCCCGCCGTGCGGCCTCCGAAATGGGCCGCCGCGTCGAACGCATCTGTTCGCAGGTGCTTGGACCCAATGCCGCGATCATGACCGATGCGCTGGCCTGGGCCGGCACCTTCCATGGCATCGGGGCGAGGCTCCTTCGCATGTATGCCGAACAGATCGGCCTCGATCCGGATTTCACCATCCACGATCGAGAGGATTCCGCCGACCTGATGAACCTCACGCGCCACGAGCTCGGCTTCTCGAAGACGGAAAGCCGTTTCCCGACCAAGGGCACCTGTCTGGCGATCTATTCCCGCGCGGTCAATTCCGAAACGCCGCTGGACGAGGTGCTGAAATCGCATTTCCCCTGGTGCTCCGCCTGGGAAAAGCAGCTCCGCGAGCTCTTCGCCTGCTATGTCGAGGCCAAGCAGGCCCAGAACGTCCTCGATTACGACGATCTCCTGCTCTATTGGGCGCAGATGATGAGCGAACCGGCGCTGGCGGAAGATGTCGGCGGCCGTTTCGACCATGTCCTTGTCGACGAATACCAGGACACAAACCGGCTGCAGTCGTCGATCCTGATGGCGATGAAACCCGGCGGCCGAGGCTTGACCGTCGTCGGCGACGACGCCCAGTCGATCTATTCGTTCCGGGCAGCGACGATCCGCAACATCCTCGATTTCCCCGGCTCCTTCGATCCGCCCGCCGATATCGTCACCCTCGACCGCAACTACCGTTCGACCAATACCATCCTCGCCGCCGCCAACGGCGTCATCGAGCTTGCCCGAGAGCGCTTTACCAAGAACCTCTGGACCGAACGGCAATCGGAGGAGCGCCCGCGCCTCGTCGCCGTCCGAGACGAGACCGAACAGGCGAACTACATCGTCGAGAAGATCCTCGAAAACCGCGAAACCGGCATGACCTTGAAACAGCAGGCCGTGCTTTTCCGCGCCTCGCATCATTCCGGCCCGCTGGAGGTGGAACTCACCCGCCGCAACATCCCTTTCGTGAAGTTCGGCGGCCTGAAATTCCTGGATAGCGCCCATGTGAAGGACATGCTGGCGGCGCTGCGCTTCGCCCAGAACCCCCGCGACCGCGTCGCAGGCTTCCGCCTGATGCAGCTGATCCCCGGCATCGGCCCGCAGACGGCGGGAAAGATCCTCGACGCCATCGCCGCCGATCCGGAGCCGCTGGCGGCTTTGCAGGAAATCCCCGCCCCGCCGCGTTCGGGCGCCGACTGGCCGGCCTTCGTCGACATGCTGGCCTCCCTGAAACAGGGTACTGCCGGCTGGCCTTCGGAGATCGGCCTTGCCCGGCTGTGGTACGAGCCGCATCTTAACCGCGTCCACGAGGATGCCGAAACCCGCAAGGCCGATCTTTTGCAGCTCGAACAGATCGCGAGCGCCTATACGTCCCGTGAACGTTTCCTGACCGAACTGACGCTCGATCCGCCGGATGCGACCAGCGCCGAATCCGGTACGCCGCTGCTCGACGAGGACTATCTCATCCTCTCGACCATCCATTCCGCCAAGGGCCAGGAATGGCGCTCGGTTTTCCTCTTGAACTGCGTCGACGGTTGCATTCCCTCCGACCTCGGCGTCGGCTCAACTGCCGAAATCGAGGAGGAACGCCGGCTCCTCTATGTCGCCATGACGCGGGCGAAGGATTACCTCCACCTCGTCACCCCGCAGCGCTTCTTCGTCCACGGGCAGAACGCCCAGGGCGACCGCCACGTCTATGCCGCGCGCACACGCTTCATTCCGGCAACACTCCTGCAATTCTTCGAGACGACGTCCTGGCCGGTGGTCGCGCCCATGTCAGACGCCGAACGCCAGGCCCGCCATCAGGTCCGCATCGACGTCACCGCCCGAATGCGCGGCATGTGGCGCTGATTTCATCCCCGTTTGTCCCCTCTCCTGTCGCATTGACTCATATCATGCCCGGTGGGAAACAACCGGCATCGTTCCGATGTCGTGGGAGGGGATCGAATGACCGGCCGCAGGATAGTCTTAGTGCAGGGGGCCTGGGGATCGAGCGCGAGCTGGACGCCGGTCGCCGATCTTCTGCGGGGCTTAGGCCATCAGGTCTTCGTGCCGAGCCTGACTGGGCTTGGCGAACGCACCCATCTCTTTTCCGGCGCGATCAATCTCGAAACCCATATCGCCGATGTTGCGGGCCTCATTGAAGCCGAAGGCCTGGAAGAGTTCGACCTCGTCGGCCATTCCTATGGCGGCATGGTGATCACCGGCGTCGCCGACCGTTTTTCAAGCCGCATCCGGACCCTCATCTATCTCGACGCCTTCCTGCCGTCGGACGGCCAGTCGGCGCTCGACCTTCTCGGCCCGGAAATCGCGCTTGCCAATCTCGCCCAGGCAGGCGAACTCGGCGGCGTCGCCGTGCCACCCCCGGCCCGCCACGCCACCCGCGTGCCGGAGCCCCTGAGGCATTACATGACCAGCCGCTCGCCGCATCCCTTCGCGACCATGATCCAGAAAATCAGGCTGACCGGCGCCCACGAAACCATCGCGAAACGGCTCTACGTCTCGGCCAATATCGATCAGGCTGCACTTTTCTCCGGCATCTACAAGCGCCTGAATGCCGATCCCGGCTGGATGTCGATGGAAGTGCCGAGCGGCCACATGCTGCAGCTCGAAATGCCGGACGAGGTCGCCCGGATCATTCACGAGTTTATCGGGTGAGCGAAACGCTCACCCCTCGGGACGTTCATCTTCCTTGCAGAAATAGTCTCGATATCGCGAGCGCCATGCAGGATGATGCGTTCGATGCGGACATCTTCGCCTGACAGATGACAACCGTCATTCCCGCTCCCGCCCGCCTTGGCGCAGTTCCAGAAGCTCGATCTGGATCTGCTGCAGCTCGGCCAGCCGCTCCCATTGCTTGGCCATCTGGTGGTCGATCTTCTCGTGGAGCTGGCGGATTTCAAGCTCGGCGCGCAGGTTGATCATGTAGTCGTTCTCGGCCCGCAGGCGGTCCTTCTCTTCCTGCCGCCGCTGGCTCATCATGATCACTGGCGCCTGCAGCGCCGCAACGCATGACAGCACAAGGTTCAGGAGGATGAAGGGAAAGGGATCGAAGGGGGTGGCGAACAGGCCGGAAATGTTGAGCGCCATCCATGCCAGCAGGACCGCGATGAACAGCAGGATGAAGGTCCAGGAGCCGCCGAAGGAGGCCACCTTGTCGGCAACCCGCTCACCGAAGGTCAGATTGCGGTCGAAAATGACGGCGCCGGCCTGCACCGTCGAAGCCCCCTTCTCGAAACTGTCGAGCACCTGGCGGTCGAGTTGGGAAAGCTCGCCGCGCTCCTCGTCCAGCAGCTTTTCCACATAGCGGCGCCGGAAATGGCCGAGATCCTCGTCGCAGATCAAGCTTTCGGCGGCGCAATCCTTCACTTCCGCGGCGATCATTTCGTAGAGATGCGGCCTCAGATAGCCGATCCTGTGCAGCTTCCACTTGGGAAAGGTCCGACCGCAGACGATGCACTGCCCCGTCTTGGCCGATGCCGGATGTCTGTTCATGTCACGCCTCTACATTCCTGATCTCTGCGCGCGCCGCAAGCGGCGCCAGATGGAAGAGCCGCGGCGAGAATTTCTTGAGGAAATCTTCCGAGCGGCCGATATAGATCAGCGTCGAGCCTGTAAGGTCGGCCAGCACGGTCAGAAGCTGTTCGTTGGTGTGAGGTTCCAGGCCTTCCAGTACGTCGTCCATGACGAGCCAGTCCGGCTTGCGCAAGACCGCATTGGCGACCAGCAGCGACACTTCCTCGTCCTTGTCGAGCAGCCGGTCCCAGCGCTCCACGTCGTCCAGCCGGTGGACGAGGCGCCGCAGCCCCACCCTTTCGAGCATTTCGGCCAGCATGTCGTCGTCCACGTCCGGCAGGCCGTGCGGATAGGTTAACACATCGCGCAGCTTCGCCGTCGGCAGATAGCCCTCCTGGGGCACGAAGATCATGCTTCCAGCCGGCGGCAGGCCGATTTCACCCTGCCCCCAGGGCCAGATATGCGCGAGTGCCTGGAAGAAGAGGTGCCGGTCGGCTCCGGGATCGCCGTTGATCATCACCCGCTCGCCCTGCCCGATGAAGCACTCGCCTTCCCGCACCCGGACACCGTTCCCCGGCCCGCCGAGGTCGGGATTGGCGAAGACGCTCAGCCCGCAGACGCTGATCCTCCCATCGGCCTGGTTCTCGTGATAGGTGATGACCTTCTCCCCGGTCGCAGGCACGTCCATGGACAGGAGTGCATTGCGAAAGGAGGAGACGCGCGTCAGCGTCGCACGCCAGTCGGCGATGACGCCGAAATTGTTGACATACCATCTCAGCGCCTGATTGACCTGATTGAAGGCGCCGACCGCCATCATAAGTCCGCCGAAGGAAAGATCCCCGGAAAAATACATGGGCGATGCGATGATGATCGGCGCGACGAGTGCCAGCCAGCCGAAGCCGGCGGACACCCAGGTGAGATTGGTCAGCGCCCAGGCGACCTGCCGGAGCATTTCGAGCACATTGTCGATCGCCAGATGCACCCTCTCGCGCTCGTTCGCTTCCCCGCGCGCAAGCGTGATAGGCTTCATGTTCTCGTTGGCCCGCATCAACGCGGCGCGCAGGTCGGCTTCGCGGGCGTAGCGCTCGGCGTTGAGCCGCGGCAGCCGATCGCCCACCACGTTGCTGAGCCATGAGCCGACGAGCGCGTAAAAGACGGTTGCCCAGACCATATAGCCGGGGATGAAGACCGTCCTTGCGCCGAAATGGAACGTGAAATCCGAGGAGATCGCCCAGAGCACGCCGATGAAGCTTGCAAGCAGGATGGTCGAATTGACGAGCCCGATCGCCAGCGCTGTCGTGTTTTCGGCGAGGATGCGCGTATCCTCGTGCAATCGCTGGTCGGGATTGGCCGCGATCGCACCCGCCCTTGAGAGCTTCATTGCACGGCCGGGCACGAGCCAGACATCGGATAGATCCCGCGCCAATCCTTCGCGCATCCGCATCGCGGTGATCTGGTTCAGCCAGGTCTGAATGACGTTCAGCAGCGTCAGGCTGAGCGCGATGACGGCGAAGACCACAAGCTGGTTGAGGAACTCGGGCATGTCCCGACGCTCCAGCGCATCGTAGAAAGGCCCGTTCCATTCGTTCAGACGATATGTCGCATAGGTGGTCGCGAAGATCACGATGAGCAGCGCCGCCGTCAGCACCAGAACGCGATTGCGAACCGGCGCCTTCCAGAAAGCGCCGACCATCATGCGAAACTGGCCGCCCAGGGGAAGCTCGTAGGCTTGAAGAATCACCTTACTGTCCGTCATCCTTTGCCGCTCTTTTTCGTAGTGCCGATATTTGTGGCTTCATAACACGCTTAACATAGTCATTCATTGATATGGCTACCTCTCCCGACGTTGCCCCAATGACTTTTGTTTGCATGCGGATGTGATCCATGATAATGACTGTCCAGTCAGTCATCAATACGTCGAGCCGACATGGCAGCGAAGAGAAGAGAAAAGCGCGATCCGCAGCAGCGAAAGGCGGATATCCTCGGCGCTGCCCTGGCCCTGTTTGCCGAACGCGGTTTTGCCGCCACCCGCATGGAGGATGTCGCGATCCGCGCCGGCATTGCCAAGGGCACGGTCTACCTGCATTTCCCGGACAAGGAAGCGCTGTTCATCGAGCTTGTTTCGGGCATCGCCTCGCCGATCCTTGGCGAGATCGAAGGGCTGGTGCAGAACGAGGCGACCCAGCCGCGGCTCGCCGTTTCGCTATTCTACGCCCTCTTCAGGCGCGAAGTGCTGGAGACCGAACGGCGACATCTGCTTCGGCTGGTCCTGGCGGAAGGCCCGATGTTCCCGGGCGTGACGGAATTCTACCACCGCGAGATCATCTCGAAGGGCCTCGGCGTGCTGCGCATCCTCCTGCACCGAGCCGCCCGGCGTGGCGAACTGCGCAATCCGGCGATCGCCGAAGTGCCTCAGCTCGTTATTGCGCCGGCTTTGATGTCGATCATCTGGTCGACCCTCTTCGAGCGCTACGAACATCTCGACACGCAAAAGCTCTTCGACACTTTCCTCGACACGCTCTTCCTGCCGGAAAGGGCAGCACAATGAAACGCATCCTTGCCGTCGTCCTCGCCGCCGCCGCCGCGCTCGCGGTACTCCCTTTCCTGCTCGCCGGAAGCGGCGATCGCGCTTATCAGGGCTGGGTCGAGGCGGACACGCTGTTCATCGGCGCGGAAAGCGCCGGACGCCTGACGGCGCTCGATGTCGCCGAGGGACAGGACGTTGCCGCCGGCGCGCCGCTCTTCAGGCTGGATGCGTCGAGCGAGGAGGCAGCCGTCGCCGCCGCCCGCGCCGCCCTTGCCCGCTCTCAAGCCGAGCTTGATCTGGCCGAAGCCGCCCAGAAACGGCCCGAGGAGATCGACGTTCTGCGCGCCTCCGAACGCGAGGCCGTCGCCCGCCTGGAACTCGCCAAACAGGATCTCGATCGCACCCGCGTCCTGGTGGAGCGCGGCACAGCAACCCAGGCGAGCCTCGATACGGCGATCGCCACGGAAGCGGCCAACCGCGCCGCTCTCGACAGCGTCCGCAGCGAGATCACCCTCGCCAACCTGCCCGTCCGCGATGAGCAGCTCCGTCAGGCGCGCGAGGCCGTCGCCGCCGCGAAGGCCGATCTCGCATCGGCCGAAGCCGCGCTTGCCAAGCGTTCCGTCGCGGCCCCGGCTGCCGGCAGCATCGAGACCCTCTATTACCGGCTCGGCGAGGTCGTGCCCTCGGGCCGTCCCATCGTCGCGCTCCTGCCGCCGGAAAACGTCCGCATCCGCTTCTTCGTGCCGGAAACCGAGATTGCAAGGCTGGCGCTCGGCCAGGCAATCCGCGTCGCCTGCGATGCCTGCGAGCCGGCGGATGCGAAGATCAGCTTCATCTCCGGCACGACGGAATACACGCCGCCGGAAATCTACAGCCTCGAGGAGCGCGCCAAGCTCGTCTATCGCGTCGAGGCGATCCCGGCCGATCCGAAATCCTTCCGCCCCGGCCTGCCGGTGGATGTCTCGGCGGGGGCCCGGCCATGACCGAGGCAACCATGACGGACCCGATAATGACCGTCGAAGCCCCGGAAACGGTAATCGACGTCCACCACCTGACCAAGAGCTTCGGCGGCCGCAAGGTGGTCGACGATGTTTCCATGTCCGTCAGGAAGGGCCGCATCCACGGCTTCCTCGGCCCAAACGGTTCCGGCAAGACGACGACCATCCGCATGCTCTGCGGGCTTCTGACGCCCGACAGCGGCGACGGCACCTGTCTCGGCTTCGACATTCTCACCGAGAGCGACCGCATCCGCCGCCGCGTCGGCTACATGACCCAGAAATTCTCGCTCTACCAGGACCTCTCGATCCGCGAGAACCTGGAATTCGTCGCCCGCGTCTACGGCCTTTCAGACCCACGCGGCAAGGCGAGCGCGGCGATCGAGCGTCTTGGCCTGAAAGGCCGCGAAAAACAGCTCGCAGGCGAGCTTTCCGGCGGCTGGAAACAACGGCTTGCGCTCGGCGCCTGCATATTGCCGGAACCCGCCCTGCTTCTCCTCGACGAGCCGACCGCCGGCGTCGATCCCCAGGCGCGCCGCGATTTCTGGAACGAGATCCATGCGCTTGCGACGGAAGGCCTCTCGGTGCTGGTCTCCACTCATTACATGGACGAAGCGGAGCGCTGCCACGAGATCGCCTACATCGCCTACGGCAAGCTTCTCGCCGAGGGCACGGTGGACGAGGTGATCGCCGCCACCGGCCTTTCCACCTGGACGGTGTCCGGCCCGGAGGTCCACCGTCTCCAGCAGGAACTGGAAAAGCTGCCGGGCATCGACATGATCGCCCCCTTCGGCACCAACCTGCATGTCGCCGGCCATGACGAGGCAGCCCTCGAACGGGCAATCGCGCCTTACCGCGACCGCGCCGGCCTCAAATGGGAAAAGGATGCGCCGACCCTCGAAGACGCCTTCATCGACCTGATGCGCCGCTCGCAGGACAATTTCTCATGACGGTGCCTTCACACGAGACAAGGAACAACAACAATAACGGCGGCATATCCTTCGGGCGCTTCTGGGCGATGACGATCAAGGAGTTCATCCAGATGACCCGCGACCGGGTGACGCTCGCCACCATGATCATGATCCCGGTCATGCAGCTTTTCCTGTTCGGCTTCGCGATCAACACCACGCCGCACAACCTGCCGACCGCCGTCTTGATGCGCGAGAATACCGATGTCGGCCGCTCGATCCTGGCCGCCCTTGAAAACACCGATTTCTTCCAGATCCGCACCGTCATCACCCGCGCCGAGGACATGGACGAACTGCTGGAATCCGGCCGCGCGCTTTTCGTCGTCGAAATCCCGGAAGGATTCGAGCGGGCGCTCCGCCGTGGCGAGACCCCTGCCCTGCTCGTCGCCGCCGACGCCACCGATCCGGTCGCGTCGAGTTCGGCGCTCGGCGCACTGTCCGGCATCATAACCACGGCACTTGCCAACGACCGGCAGATCGAGTTTTCGGAACCCACCAAACCGGCCTTCAAGGTCATCCAGCACCGCCGCTACAATCCGGCCGGCTCCTCGACGCTCAATATCGTGCCCGGCCTGCTCGGGACAATATTGACGATGACGCTCCTGATCTTCACCGCGCTTTCGGTGACCCGCGAGACAGAGCGCGGCACGATGGAGAACCTGCTCTCCATGCCGATCACGCCGGTGGAGATCATGCTCGGCAAGATCACCCCTTACGTGCTGATCGGCCTCATTCAGGCGCTGATCATCATCGCCGCCGGCATCCTCGTCTTCCGGGTGCCGATCGTTGGCCATCCGGCCTCGCTTGCCGCCATCACCGGGTTGTTCGTCGTCGCCAACCTGTCGATCGGCTATACGTTCTCCACGCTCGCAACCAATCAGTTGCAGGCCGTGCAGATGGCGATGATGTTCTTCCTCCCGAACATATTGCTCTCCGGCTTCATGTTCCCCTTCGCCGGCATGCCCCAATGGGCACAGTGGATCGGCGAGGCCCTGCCGCTCACCCATTATATCAGGGTCGTGCGCGCGATCATGTTGAAGGGCGCCGATATCGGTGTGCTCGCCTACGACACGGCAACACTTGCCGGCCTGATGCTCGTCGCCATGTCGATCGCCGTCACCCGCTTCCGCCGGACGCTGGACTGACCCGAGGCGCGGATCCGGACGGAACAGGACAAGCACTAAATCCACCTTGCATTATTTTCATGCAGCGCACAAAATCCTTGCAATCATCATCGATCGGCCAGTGAGCTCAGGCTCTTCGAACGGCCGGCAAGGGGCACAATGGCGATCAAGGCGAGCATCTATCACCTCACCCATTACAAATACGACCGACCCGTCCGTCTAGGACCGCAGATCATCAGGCTGAAGCCCGCCGCCCATTCCCGCACCAAGGTGCTCAGCCATTCGCTGAAGGTGACCCCTTCCAACCATTTCGTGAACCTGCAGCAGGACCCCTACGGCAACTATCTCGCCCGCTACGTCTTTCCCGATCCGGTCACCGAACTGAAGATCGAGGTCGATCTCGTCGCCGACATGACGGTCTACAATCCCTTCGACTTCTTCGTCGAGGAGGAGGCGACCAGATGGCCGTTCGACTATCCCGAAACGCTGGTCGAGGACCTTTCGATCTACCGCAAGCCGGAGCCGGCAACGCCCCTCCTGCAAGCCTTCGTCAATTCGATCGACCAGTCTCCCGACCAGCCGACGGTCGACATGATCGTCGGCCTGAACGCCCGCCTTCAGAAGGAGATCGGCTATGTGATCCGCATGGAGCCCGGCGTCCAGGCGCCGGAGGAGACGCTTGCGACCGCGAGGGGCTCCTGCCGTGACACGAGCTGGCTGCTCGTGCAGTTGCTGCGCCATCTCGGTTTTGCCGCCCGCTTCGTCTCGGGCTACCTGATCCAGCTGACGCCGGATCTCAAGGCCCTCGACGGTCCGTCCGGCACCGAGGTCGATTTCACCGACCTGCACGCCTGGGCGGAGGCCTATCTTCCCGGCGCCGGCTGGGTCGGCCTCGACCCCACCTCGGGCCTCCTGACCGGCGAAAGCCATATCCCGCTTGCCGCGACCCCGCATTACCGCAATGCCGCACCGATTTCGGGTGGCTATTACGGCGAGGCCGAGACGGATTTCGCCTTCGACATGCGGGTCGCCCGCGTCGCCGAGCATCCGCGCATCACCAAGCCCTTTTCCGACGAATCCTGGGAAGCGCTGAACGATCTCGGTGAGCAGGTCGACCGCGTCCTCCAGGCGCAGGACGTGCGGCTGACTATGGGCGGCGAGCCGACCTTCGTGTCGATCGACGATTTCGAATCCGACGAGTGGAACACAGCCGCCGTCGGCCCGACCAAGCGGGAGAAGGCCGATGCCCTGATCCGCCGGCTGCGGGAGCGTTTCGCGCCGGGCGGCTTCCTGCATTACGGCCAGGGCAAGTGGTATCCGGGCGAAAGCCTGCCGCGCTGGACCTTCTCGCTCTACTGGCGCAAGGACGGCCAGCCGATCTGGCGCAATCCGGACCTGATTGCCGAGGAAGGAAGCGATCGCGACGTTATCGAGGACGATTCCGCAAGGCTCCTGACGGCGATTGCCGGCGAGCTCGGCATTGATCCCGATTACGTCGCGCCGGCCTTCGAGGACCCGGCCGAATGGATCATCAAGGAAGGCAGCCTGCCGGAGAATGTCGATCCGTCCAATTCCAAGCTGAAAGACCCGGAGGAGAGAAGCCGCATCGCCCGCGTCTTCGAGCGGGGCCTGACGCGGCCGACCGGCCACGTGCTCCCCGTCCAGGTCTGGAACGCCCAAGCCAGGGGAACGGCAAGCGGCCGCCGCTGGGTGAGCGAGAAATGGCGTACCCGCCGCGGCAGGATCTTCCTCGTTCCCGGTGACAGCCCGGTCGGTTACCGCCTGCCGCTCGGCACGCTCCCTTACGTGCCGCCGTCGCAGTTTCCCTATATCCACGAGGCCGATCCCTTCATCCCCCGCGGCCCCTTGCCGGATGTCTTCGTCCCGAGCGGCCGTGCCATGCCGGAGGCCTCGTTCCAGGCGGACGAAACTGCAATTCAGGACCGTGTCGAACAGACCCTCGGCGACATCGGCGGCGCCGTCCGCACCGCCATTTCGGTCGAGCCGCGCGACGGTCGCCTCTGCGTCTTCATGCCGCCAACCGAGCGGATCGAGGATTATCTCGAATTGATCGCGGCGGCGGAAAACGCGGCGGCCGCGCTCGGCCTCGCTGTCCATATCGAGGGCTATGCGCCGCCGCACGACGAGCGCATCAACGTCATCCGCGTCGCCCCCGATCCCGGCGTCATCGAGGTGAATATCCACCCCGCCGCGAGCTGGAGCGAGACGGTCGGCATCACCACCGCGATCTACGAGGAGGCCCGCCAGAGCCGGCTCGGTGCCGACAAGTTCATGATTGACGGACGCCACACCGGCACCGGCGGCGGCAACCATGTCGTGGTCGGCGGAGCGAACCCGAACGACAGCCCGTTCCTGCGCCGGCCGGACCTTCTGAAGAGCATCGTGCTGCACTGGCAGCGCCATCCCTCGCTTTCCTATCTCTTCTCCGGCCTCTTCATCGGCCCGACCTCCCAGGCGCCGCGCATCGACGAGGCCCGCCACGATTCGCTCTACGAGCTGGAGATCGCGCTTGCCCAGGTGCCGCCGCCCGGACGGGGCATGCCGCCGCTACCATGGCTGGTGGACCGCCTGTTCCGAAACCTGCTGGTCGACGTCACCGGCAATACCCACCGTTCGGAAATCTGCATCGACAAGCTCTTCTCCCCGGACGGCCCGACCGGGCGACTCGGCCTGATCGAATTCCGCGGCTTCGAAATGCCGCCGAACGCCCGCATGTCGCTTGCCCAGCAGCTTCTCGTGCGGGCGCTCATCGCCCGCTTCTGGAAGAACCCGATCGATGGCAGGTTCGTCCGCTGGGGCACGGCGCTTGCCGACCGTTTCATGCTGCCGCACTACATCTGGGCCGATTTTCTTGATGTACTGGCCGACCTGCGCGAAAACGGTTTCGATTTCCGCCCCGAATGGTTCAAGGCACAGCTCGAATTCCGCTTCCCCTTCTTCGGCGAGGTGGAATACGAGGGCTCGAAGCTGGAACTCCGCCAGGCGCTCGAACCCTGGCACGTGATGGGCGAGCAGGGGGCGATCGGCGGCACGGTGCGTTACGTCGATTCGTCGGTCGAACGCCTGCAGGTCCGGCTGGAGACCTCCAACCCGTCGCGCTACACGGTCGCCTGCAACGGCCGCGCCGTGCCGCTGAAGGAAACCGGCGCATCCGGCGTCTCGGTGGCGGGCGTGCGTTTCAAGGCCTGGCAGCCGGCGTCCGGCCTGCATCCGGTCCTGCCGGTTAATACGCCACTCACCTTCGACATTTATGATACATGGTCCGGCCGTTCGATCGGCGGCTGCATCTACCATGTTGCCCATCCGGGTGGTCGCAACTATGAGACCTTCCCGGTCAACGGCAACGAGGCGGAAGCACGCCGGCTTGCCCGGTTCGAACCATGGGGGCATACGGCGGGGCGCTACGCGCTGATGCCGGAAGCGCCCTCGCCCGAATTCCCGCTGACGCTCGACCTGCGCCGGCCGCAAGGAGTGTAAGAGAAGTCGATGTCCAAGGCACCGGCAACCGGACTGGCAAATGAAGAGAGGGTCGCCACCGATCCGATCCTCGGTTATGCCGCGCTGCCGGGCATCGCCGACGAGATGCTGGATGCCGGTGGCCAGATCAAGCCGGTCTGGCGCAACCTGATCTCGCACCTGAGCCGCATGCCGGAGGCGGAGCTCCACGAGCGCTTCGCCCGCGCCGACCGCTACCTGCGCGATGCCGGCGTCTTCTACCGCACCTATGGCGCACAGGGCAGCGGCGAGCGCAACTGGCCAATCTCCCATGTCCCGGTACTGATCGACGGCAAGGAATGGGAAGCGGTCTCGAAGGGGCTCGTCCAGCGCGCCGATCTTCTCGAAGCCATCATGGCGGATATCTACGGCGACAACAGGCTGGTGCAGGAAGGCATCCTGCCGCCGGCGCTGATCGCCGGAAATTCCGAGTTTCTGCGGCCGCTGGTCGGCGTCAAACCGGTTGGCGGCCATTACCTGCATTTCTGCTCCTTCGAGATCGGCCGCGGCCCGGACGGCAACTGGTGGGTGCTCGCCGACCGCACCCAGGCGCCCTCGGGCGCCGGCTTCGCGCTGGAAAACCGTGTCGCCACCACCCGCGCCTTTTCCGACATCTATGCCGAAAGCCATGTCCACCGGCTCGCCTCCTTCTTCGGTGCCTTCCGCGATGCGCTCCAGGCCCACAAGCAGTATCCGGAGGACCGGATCGCGGTGCTGACGCCGGGACCGGCCAACGAGACCTATTTCGAGCACGCCTATATCGCCCGCTATCTCGGCTTCATGCTTCTGGAAGGCGAGGATCTGACCGTCGTCAACAATCGCGTCATGGTCCGCACGGTCGCCGGCCTGAAGCCAATCGGCGTGCTCTGGCGCCGCCTTGACGCTTCATATGCCGACCCGCTGGAGCTCAATCAGAACTCCCATATCGGCACGCCCGGCATGGTGCAGGCGCTGCGGGCCGGCGCGCTCGCCTTCGTCAATGCGCTGGGCTCCGGCATCCTGGAAACCCGCGCGCTGCTCGCCTTCATGCCGACTGTCTGTCGCCGGCTCACCGGCGAGGACCTTCTCATGCCCTCGATCGCCACATGGTGGTGCGGCCAGAAGAACGAGCGCGACCACGTCGCCGGCAATATCGAGCGTATGGTCATCGGCCCGGCCTATTCCAGGCTTCCCTTCTTCGACGACAACGGCCAGTCGGTGCTGGGCTCCTCGCTGCGCATGACGGCGAAGGACGCGGTCGGCGACTGGCTTGCGACCGAGGGCGCCAAACTGGTCGGTCAGGAGGTCGTGACGCTCTCCACCACCCCGGCTTACGTCAACGGCAAGCTCACCCCGCGACCGATGTCGCTGCGCGTCTTCGCCGCCCGCACCGAAACCGGCTGGCAGATCATGCCGGGCGGCTTTGCCCGCATCGGCTCGGGCGACGATGTCGCTGCGATCGCCATGCAGGCCGGCGGAGCGGCGGCCGATGTCTGGATCGTCTCGGACAAGCCGGTCGCACGCCCCACGCTGCTTCCGCCGGAGGAAAGCTTCACCCGCAACATGCCGGGCAGCCTGCCGAGCCGCGCCGCCGACAATCTCTACTGGCTCGGCCGCTATATCGAGCGGGCCGAAGGGGCGCTGCGCATCCTGCGCGCCTGGCACCTGCGCTATGCGGAATCGGCCGATCCCGAACAGCCGCTGCTCGCCGACGTGACGCATTACCTCAAGGGCATCGACATCGACATGTCGAAGGCCGTGCCGGTTTCGCTCCTGCGCAACATCGACAGCGCCATCTATTCGGCGAGCAACATCCGCGACCGTTTCTCGCCCGACGGCTGGCTGGCGCTGACCGATCTCGCCAAGACCGCCCGCCGTTTCCACGATGCCGTTCAGCCGGGCGACGATGCCAGCCACGCGATGACCATCCTGCTCCGCAAGCTTGCGGGCTTTGCCGGCCTCGTGCACGAGAACATGTACCGCTTCACCGGCTGGCGTTTTCTGTCGATCGGCCGGCATCTCGAACGCGGTCTGCACATGACCCGCCTGCTCGGCCATATGTCCGGACCGGATGCGCCCGACGGTTCGCTCGACATGCTGCTCGAAATCGGCGACAGCGTCATGACCCATCGCCGCCGCTACAACGTCAACACGGCGCGGCTGACGGTCGCCGACCTGCTCGCGCTCGATCCGCTCAACCCGCGCTCGATCCTCTTCCAGTTGAACGAGATCCGCACCGAGGTGGAGCAGTTGCCGAACGCCTTCGTCAACGGCCAGATGTCGCCCTTCTACCGCGAGGCGATGCGGCTGCATTCCGGGCTTGCCGTCATGACCCCGGAGGCGATGAACCAGGAGGTCTACCTGAAGCTCGAACAGGAGATGGAGAGGCTGTCCGATATCCTCGGACGGACCTATTTCAGCTGATGCTTTACGACCTCTCCCTCCACATGGGTTATGTCTATGACGTGCCGGCCACCGGCGCCCGCCACCTGATCCGTGTCCTGCCGCTTTCGCTGCCCGACCGGCAGCGGCTGGTGGCCGGCTCGCTGACCGTGATGCCGAACGCCGAGGAGAAGGCGACCTTCATCGATTTCTTCGGCCAGCAGGCGACTTCGGTTCTACTGCGCGCGCCGCACGAGCGTCTCGACATCCGCATGCAGGCCCGTGTCATGGTGGAACCTCAGCCTTTGACGGCCGATCTCTCGCCGGAACTCGACGCGCTCAGGGAGGAACTGACGCGCCTCTGGTCGGTCGATGCCTCTTCGCCGCATCACTTTGCCGCTCCGAGCCCGCGTCTACCCGAAGAGCCGCAGATCGCCGCCTATGCCCGCGAGATCGCCAGGCCCGGCCAGACGGTGCGCGAGATTGCCGCTGCGATCTGCGCCCGCATCCACAAGGACTTCACCTACGATACGAAGGCGACCACGGTCGACACCACGCCGAAGGAGGCCTTCCGCCTCAAGCGCGGGGTCTGCCAGGATTTCGCGCATGTCATGATCGTGGCGCTTCGAAGCCTCGGCATCCCGGCCGGCTATGTCTCCGGCTTCCTGCGCACCATTCCGCCGCCCGGCAAGGAACGGCTCGAAGGGGCGGATGCCATGCATGCCTGGGTGAGGGTGTGGTGCGGCGAGACCATGGGCTATGTCGAACTCGACCCCACCAACAACATTCCGGCCGGCAGCGACCATATCGTCGTGGCCTACGGCCGCGACTATGCCGACATCGCCCCGGTCATCGGGGTTCTGAAGGGTTACGGAAGTCAGAAGGCCGTCCAGGCGGTCGACGTCGTCCCGCTGAAATCCTGACCTTCCGCCCCGTTTTGATGCTAATTCATTGAAATCGCTAAAATTGTAGCGATCCGCTTAGCCCTTCCTATACCCGCATCCGGTAAAACGGGTCCCATGGGTGTTCAAATGAATTGAACGGGGCTGAAGGGCGACGATGAAGCACACTCTCTTTTCGCGGCTGATGAAGGACCGCGCCGGCAATTTCGGTATCATGACGGCCGCCATGCTCCCGGTCCTTCTGGGCGTTGCGGGTTTTGCGATCGATCTCACGCACGTCATGGACGAGAAGACACGCCTGCAGGCGGCCGCGGACGCGGCCACTCTTGCCGCCGCATCCGCCATGTCCGATGAGGGCGACATGAGTCAGTCGGAAGCAGAGACGTTGATGACGGACTTCTACGTCGAGCAGGCTGCACAGGAGATCAACAGTTCCGACATGACCGATGCTCAAAGGGCGGCAGCCTTGGAGGAGCTTAGGCGGAACACCGAGGCCACGGCAATGATGACGGTCGCCTCGAACACCACGACCAGCTATGACGTTCGTCTCAAGACGAGCTATGACGTGCCGCTCAGCGGCTTGAGCGCGGTTCTCGGGTTCAAGAAAATGACCATCAGCATCGAAAGTCAGTCTGCGAGCGCCCGCGAAGGCAACGCCCTGTCCATGTATCTGGCGCTTGACGAATCCGGCTCCATGGCCTGGAATACGACGACGATCAATCCCGCCCAGCCGACGAAACAGGAAGCCTATAACTGCGGCTCCACCTGGAATGGTTACTACTGGCAAACCAAGACCTGCTACAGAACCATCGACAACTACCTGACCAAGATGCAATCCCTCAAGACCGCGGCTGGCGTCATGTTCGATGAACTGGACAAGGCCGATCCTGATGGGGAACTGGTCCGCGTCGGCGCAGATTCCTATGACGACAAGAGCAAGGCCGAGCAGAAGATCAACTGGGGAACCACCAAGGTTGCCACTTATGTGGAGAACCTTCCGGCAGTTCCCGACGGCGGCACCGACGCCAGCGGCGCGCTGACCTATGCCTTGAACGCATTGAAAAAGGCAAACAGCACCGAAAAGAACGCCCATGACGGGAAGGGCAATACCAGCTTCGAGCGCTTCATCGTTTTCATGACCGACGGCGAGATGACCGGCAACAGCAGCTCGTGGAACTCCACGATCGACGCCAAGGTGCGCGGCATCTGCGACCAGGCCAAGGCGGACAAGGACACGGCCGGCAACGGCATCAAGATCTACACGATCGCCTTCATGGCTCCCGACAAGGGCAAGTCTCTGCTGAACTACTGCGCCACTGGTCCCGACTATTACTACGAGCCGGACGACATGACGCAGCTCGTGCAGAGTTTCGGCGAGATCGCCCGCAAGGCAGCCAAGACGGCTACCCGCCTGACGAACTAAGTTTCGACACGAACGCACTGCAAAAACGCCCTGCCCTTGCCGGCGGGGCGTTTTGCTTTGCGCGGGCAGAATAACGGGGCCGAGCAAAAATAAAACGAGCATTGCAAGCGCGTCATAACGGTGCATAAACTGTAGCCATACACCGTGCCGGATGGACTGAATCGGACGCTATCCTCCCGCTCCACCAGAAAGTTGGCGATATATGAACAGAACGTCTCCCACCGTTGAAATCCCCCAGCCGGCTCCCCGCAGTTCCCGCCCCGAAATCATGGCGGAAGAGATCATCGAGCGCCTGACCTACCGCATCGGCAAGGACGCCAAGGTGGCGAAGCCCCACGACTGGCTGACGGCGACGATCCTGGTGGTGCGCGACCGCATCATCGACAAGTGGATGGAAAGTACCCGCAAGGTCTACCGCACCGGCGACAAGCGCGTCTATTACCTCTCGCTCGAATTCCTGATCGGCCGGCTGATGCGCGATGCCGTCACCAATATGGGCCTGATGACGGAAATCCGCGACGCGCTTGCCTCGCTCGGCGTCGATATCGACGTGATCGCCGGCCTCGAACCGGATGCGGCGCTCGGCAATGGCGGCCTCGGCCGTCTTGCCGCCTGTTTCATGGAGAGCATGGCGACGGTCGACATCCCGGCTTACGGCTACGGCATCCGTTACGTCCACGGCCTCTTCCGCCAGCAGATGGCAGACGGCTGGCAGGTGGAACTGCCGGAAACCTGGCTTGCCCACGGCAACCCCTGGGAATTCGAGCGCCGGGAAAGCTCCTACGAGATCGGCTACGGCGGCACGGTCGAGACGGTCGGCGGTTATGACGACCCGTCCCGTTATGTCTGGAAGCCGGCCGAACGCGTCATCGCCACGGCCTATGACACGCCGATCGTCGGCTGGCGCGGAAAGCGCGTCAACACGCTGCGCCTCTGGTCGGCCCAGCCGATCGATCCGATCCTGCTCGACGCCTTCAACGCGGGCGACCATATCGGCGCGCTGCGCGAGAGCAACAAGGCGGAAAGCCTGACCCGGGTCCTCTATCCGGCGGACGCCAATCCGGCTGGCCAGGAACTGCGCCTGCGCCAGGAGTTCTTCTTCTCCTCCGCCTCGCTTCAGGACATCTTGCGCCGCCACCTGCAGCAATATCCGGATTTCACCAACCTGCATGAAAAGGTGGCGATCCAGCTCAACGACACCCACCCAGCCGTGTCGATCACCGAGATGATGCGCCTTTTGACCGACATCCACGGCATGGATTTCGAGCAGGCTTGGGAAATCACCCGTCAGACCTTCTCTTACACCAACCACACGCTCCTGCCGGAAGCGCTGGAAAGCTGGCCGGTGCCGCTCTTCGAACGGCTTTTGCCGCGCCATATGCAGATCGTCTACGCGATCAACGCACAGATCCTGCTGGAAGCCCGCAAGCAGAAAAGCTTCTCCGACACCCAGATCCGCTCGATCTCGCTGATCGACGAGAACGCCGAGCGGCGTGTGCGCATGGGCAATCTCGCCTTCGTCGGCTCGCATTCGGTAAATGGCGTCTCGGCGCTGCATACCGACCTCATGAAGGAAACCGTTTTCGCCGACCTGCACACACTCTATCCGGCCCGCATCAACAACAAGACCAACGGGATTACGCCGCGCCGCTGGCTGATGCAGTGCAATGCCGGTCTGACCTCGCTGATCGAGGAAGCGATCGGCGACAAGTTCCTCGATGATACGGAGGCGCTCAAGGCGCTCGATGCTCACGCCGATGACCCTGCCTTCCAGGAGAAATTCGCCGCCGTCAAACGAGCGAACAAGGTGCAGCTCGCCAATCTCGTCGGCAGCCGCATGGGGATAAGGCTCGATCCCTCCGCCATGTTCGACATTCAGATCAAGCGTATCCACGAATACAAGCGCCAGCTTCTGAATATCGTCGAGGCCGTCGCGCTCTACGACCAGATCCGCTCGCATCCGGAACTCGACTGGGTGCCGCGTGTGAAACTTTTCGCCGGCAAGGCGGCGCCGAGCTATCACAACGCCAAGCTGATCATCAAGCTTGCCAACGACGTTGCACGCACCATCAACAACGACCCGGCGGTGCGTGGCCTCCTGAAGGTCGTCTTCGTGCCGAACTACAATGTCTCGCTCGCCGAGATCATGGTTCCGGCCGCCGACCTTTCCGAGCAGATCTCCACGGCCGGCATGGAAGCCTCCGGCACCGGCAACATGAAGTTCGCTCTGAACGGCGCGCTGACAATCGGTACGCTCGACGGCGCGAATGTCGAGATGCGCGATTACGTCGGCGAGGACAATATCGTCATCTTCGGCCTCAAGGCCGACGAAGTCGCCAAGGTCCGCGCCGACGGCCACAACCCGCGCGCCATCATCGACAGGTCCCCCGAACTCGCCCAGGCGCTGAACGCCATCGCATCCGGTGTTTTCTCGCCGGACGACCGCTCACGCTTCTCCGATCTGATCGATGGCATCTACAATCACGACTGGTTCATGGTCGCCGCCGATTTCGACGCCTATGCGGCGGCCCAGCGCAGTGTTGACCAGCTCTGGCTCGACCCTAAATCCTGGTATTCGAAGACGATTCGAAATACCGCCCGGATGGGATGGTTCTCCTCTGACAGAACTATTCGCCAATACGCGTCGGAGATCTGGAGAGCCTGATGACGAAATCGCCGCGCGTCCTCGATGACGGAAGAGCCCCAGGCGAAATTCCATCATCCGAGATCGAGGCGATTTTGGAAGGCAGGCACGCCAATCCCTTCGCCGTTCTCGGGCTTCACAAGCTGAAGGACGGCTTCAGGGTCCGCTGCTTCATTCCAGGCGCCGAAGCCGTCACCGCGCTCTCCCTCAACGGAACGGAGCTCGGCGAACTCACCTGCCGCCACGAGGCCGGATATTTCGAAGGCCCCGTCAACGCCTCCCACCTCCAGCCGGTCCGTTACCGCGCCCGCCGCGGCGACAACGAATGGGCCGTCACCGACCCCTACAGTTTCGGTCCGGTGCTCGGTCCGATGGACGACTATTTCGTCCGCGAGGGCTCGCACCTGCGCCTCTTCGACAAGATGGGCGCCCATCCGATGAAGCACGAGGGCGTAGAGGGCTTCCATTTCGCCGTTTGGGCGCCGAACGCCAAACGGGTCTCCGTCGTCGGCGATTTCAACAACTGGGACGGCCGTCGCCACGTGATGCGGCTGAGGGTCGATACCGGCATATGGGAAATCTTCGCGCCGGACGTCTCCGCCGGCTCGGCCTACAAGTTCGAGATCGTCGGCAAGAACGGCAAGCTCCTGCCGCTGAAGGCGGATCCCTATGCACGCCGCGCCGAGATGAGACCGGACACCGCCTCGGTCACCGCACCGGAACTCCTGCAGAAATGGGAGGATGCGGCCCACCGCGAATTCTGGGAAAAGGCCGACCATCGCCGCCAGCCGATCACCATCTACGAGGTGCATGCGGGCTCATGGCGCCGCAAGCCGGACGGCTCCTTCCTCACCTGGGACGAGCTCGGCGCCGAACTCATCCCCTATTGTGTCGACATGGGCTTCACCCATATCGAATTCCTGCCCATTACCGAACATCCCTATGATCCCTCCTGGGGCTACCAGACGACCGGGCTCTTCGCGCCGACCGCCCGTTTCGGCGAGCCGGAAGGTTTCGCCCGCTTTGTCAACGGCTGCCACAAGGTCGGCATCGGCGTCATCCTCGACTGGGTGCCCGCGCATTTCCCGACGGATGAGCACGGTCTGCGCTTCTTCGATGGCACCGCTCTTTACGAACATGCCGATCCGCGTCAGGGATTCCACCCGGACTGGAACACCGCGATCTACAATTTCGGCCGCATCGAGGTCCTCTCCTACCTGATCAACAACGCGCTCTACTGGGCGGAGAAGTTCCATCTCGACGGCCTGCGTGTCGATGCTGTCGCCTCCATGCTCTACCTCGACTATTCGCGAAAGGAAGGCGAATGGGTGCCGAACGAATATGGCGGGCGGGAGAACCTGGAAGCCGTCCGCTTCCTGCAGAAGATGAACACGCTCTCCTATGGCGCCCATCCCGGCATGATGACGATCGCCGAGGAGAGCACCTCCTGGCCGAAGGTTTCCCAGCCCGTCCACGAAGGCGGCCTCGGCTTCGGCTTCAAGTGGAACATGGGCTTCATGCACGACACGCTGAGCTATCTGGCGCGCGAACCCGTCTACCGCAAACACCACCACAGCGAGATCACCTTCGGCCTCATCTACGCCTTCTCGGAAAATTTCGTGCTGCCGCTCTCCCATGACGAGGTGGTGCATGGAAAGGGCTCGCTGATCGCCAAGATGGCCGGCGACGACTGGCAGAAATTCGCCAACCTGCGCGCCTATTACGCCTTCATGTGGGGTTATCCGGGCAAGAAGCTGCTCTTCATGGGCCAGGAATTTGCCCAATGGTCGGAATGGAGCGAGGCCCGCGAACTCGACTGGAACCTTTTGGCTTACCATCCGCATGAAGGCATGCGCCGCCTGATCCGGGATCTCAACTTCTGTTACCGCTCCAAGCCCGCGCTGCATGCCCGCGACTGCGAAGGCGACGGCTTCCGCTGGCTGATCGTCGACGATGCGGAAAATTCCGTCTTCGCCTGGCTGCGGATGGCGCCGGGAGAAAAGCCGGTGGCGGTGATCAGCAACTTCACCCCCGTCTATCGGGAAAACTTCCGCATCCCCTTGCCAAACGAGGGAAGATGGCGGGAAATTCTCAATACCGATGCCGAAATCTACGGCGGCAGCGGCAAGGGCAATGGCGGCCGCGTTCAGGCGGTAAACGCGGGAGGAGCCGTCCATGCCGAAGTCACGCTGCCGCCGCTGGCAACGCTGATGCTGGAACTGGAACAACAGGCCTAGTGGAATAGGGAGGAGAATATGAACGAGAAGCGAATTCAGCCCCTGTCGCGCGACGCGATGGCCTATGTGCTGGCGGGCGGCCGAGGGAGCCGCCTCAAGGAACTGACCGACCGCCGCGCCAAGCCGGCCGTCTATTTCGGCGGCAAGGCACGCATCATCGATTTCGCGCTCTCCAATGCCCTGAATTCCGGCATCCGCCGCATCGGCGTCGCGACGCAATACAAGGCCCATTCGCTGATCCGCCACATGCAGCGCGGCTGGAACTTCTTCCGCCCCGAGCGCAACGAAAGCTTCGACATCCTGCCCGCCTCGCAGCGCGTTTCGGAAACGCAATGGTACGAAGGCACCGCCGACGCGGTCTACCAGAACATGGACATCATCGAGGCCTACGCGCCCGAATACATGGTCATCCTCGCCGGCGACCACGTCTACAAGATGGACTACGAATACATGCTCCAGCAGCATGTCGATTCCGGAGCGGACGTCACCGTCGGCTGCCTGGAAGTGCCGCGCATGGAAGCGACCGGGTTCGGCGTCATGCATGTCAACGAAAAGGACGAGATCATCGCTTTCGTGGAAAAGCCCGCCGATCCGCCGGGCATTCCGGGCAATCCGGAATTCGCGCTTGCGTCGATGGGCATCTATGTCTTCCATACCCGGCTCCTCATGGAAGCCCTGAAGCGCGATGCCGAAACGCCCGGCTCCAACCGAGATTTCGGCAAGGACATCATTCCCTATATCGTCAGCAACGGTAAGGCGGTCGCCCACCGCTTCGCCAATTCCTGCGTCCGCTCCGATTTCGAACGTGAGCCCTACTGGCGCGACGTCGGCACGGTCGATGCCTATTGGCAGGCCAATATCGACTTGACCGCCGTCACGCCCGAACTCGACATCTACGACAAATCCTGGCCGATCTGGACTTATGCGGAAATCACCCCGCCGGCCAAGTTCGTGCATGACGACGAGGATCGCCGCGGTTCGGCCATCTCCTCCGTCGTTTCCGGCGATTGCATCATCTCCGGCTCGACGCTTTACAACAGCCTTCTCTTCACCGGCGTGCGCGCCAATTCCTATTCCCGCCTTGAAGGCGCCGTCATTCTCCCGAATGTCCGCATCGGCCGGCGTGCGCAGCTTCGCAATGTCGTCATCGATCACGGTGTAACCATTCCCGAAGGACTGGTCGTCGGAGAGGACCCGGAACTCGATGGGAAGCGCTTCCGCCGCACCGAGAACGGCATCTGCCTGATCACTCAGGCGATGATCGACAAACTGGATTTATGAGACGGAGTTCAGGGGTTTAATGCAGGTTCTTTCGGTAGCGTCGGAGGTCTATCCGCTCATCAAGACAGGAGGGCTCGCCGATGTCGCCGGCGCACTACCGCTTGCCCTGAAAGGCTACGGCGTATCGGTGAAGACGCTGATGCCGGGTTATCCGGCCGTGATGCGGATGGTGGAGAACGCAACGGTCCGGATGAGTTTCGAGAGCCTGCTGGGCGCCAAGGCCGACGTGCTCGAAGTCGAACATCAGGGGCTCGACCTGCTGATCCTCGATTCACCGACCTTTTTCGATCGCCCCGGCGGGCCTTATGCCGATGCCACCGGCAGGGACCATTTTGACAACTGGCGTCGTTTTGCGGCACTTTCCAAGGCTGGCGCCGTCATCGCCCAGGGCGGCATGGCCGATGGGGAGGCCGGCTGGCAGCCGGATATCGTGCACGTGCATGACTGGCAGGCGGCCATGGTGCCGGCCTACATGCGTTACGCCGCAGAACCCGAAATCCCGACGCTCGTCACCATCCACAACATCGCCTTCCAGGGCCAGTTCGGCGCCGACATCTTCCCCTATCTCGAACTGCCGCCGCATGCCTTCGGTATCGGCGGCGTCGAATATTTCGGCGGCGTCGGTTATCTGAAGGCCGGGCTGCAGACCGGCTGGGCGATCAGCACAGTCAGCCCGTCCTATGCCGAGGAAATCCTGACCCCCGAATTCGGCATGGGGCTCGAAGGCCTGCTCGCCTATCGCGCCGCCGATCTGCACGGCATCGTCAACGGCATCGACACCGGCATCTGGAACCCCGCCACGGACACCGCCGTCAAGGCGAACTACACCGCCGCATCACTCAAGACTCGCGCCGAGAACAAACGGGCCGTCGCCGAGCGTTTCGGCCTGATCGAAGACGATGGCCCGCTCTTTTGCGTCATCTCGCGGCTCACCTGGCAGAAGGGCATGGACCTTTTGGCGGAAGCGGTCGGCGATCTCGTCGAACTGGGCGCACGGCTTGCCGTGCTCGGCTCGGGCGACCGGGCGCTGGAAAATGCCTTCCATGCTGCCGCGGCTCATCATCCCGGCCGCATCGCCGTCCTCCCCACTTATGACGAGCCGCTATCGCATCTCATGCAGGCGGGTTCGGATGCCATCATCATCCCCTCGCGCTTCGAGCCTTGCGGGCTCACCCAACTCTATGGCCTTCGCTACGGCTGCATTCCCGTCGTTGCCCGAACGGGTGGCCTGAACGATACTGTCATCGACGCAAGCCATGCGGCACTCGCCGCCAAAACCGCGACCGGCATCTCATTCGGCCCCGTCACCGCCGGCAACCTGCGCCGGGCGCTCCGCCGCGCCGTCCGGCTCTACCGCGACCCGAAGGTCTGGACCGCCATGCAGAAGCAGGGCATGAAATCCGACGTCTCCTGGGAAAAGAGCGCCGGTCTTTATGCAGAGCTTTATAAAAATCTCCTTGCAAGAAAAGGATCATGATCATGATCAAGACCGTTCACACCGCCCCCTATCAGGATCAGAAACCGGGCACATCCGGCCTGCGCAAGAAGGTCCCGGTCTTCGCTCAGGAGAATTACGCGGAGAATTTCATCCAGTCGATCTTCGATTCGCTCGAAGGCTTTGAAGGCAAGACGCTGGTGATCGGCGGCGACGGCCGCTATTACAACCGCGAGGTCATCCAGAAGGCGATCAAGATGGCCGCGGCCGCAGGCTTCGGCAAGGTCATGGTCGGCCAGGGCGGCATTCTCTCCACGCCTGCTGCATCCAACATCATCCGCAAGTACCATGCCTTCGGCGGCATCATCCTCTCGGCCAGCCACAATCCCGGTGGCCCGACGGAGGATTTCGGCATCAAGTACAATATCGGCAATGGCGGCCCGGCGCCGGAGAAGATCACCGACGCCATCTTCACGCGCTCCAAGGTGATCGATACCTATAAGATCGCCGACGTGGCCGACGTGGACCTCGATGCGCTCGGCTCCTTCAAGGTCGCCGGCATGCAGGTGGAGGTGATCGACCCGGTCGCCGATTATGCCGACCTGATGGAGCAGCTCTTCGATTTCCCGGCGATCCGCGCATTGATCGCGAGCGGCGTCAATGTCGCCATGGATTCCATGGGCGCCGTCACCGGTCCCTATGCCAAGGAGATTTTCGAAGAACGTCTCGGCGCGCCGGAAGGCTCGGTGCGCAACTTCACGCCGCTGCCGGATTTCGGCGGCCATCATCCGGACCCGAACCTCGTCCATGCCAAGGACCTCTATGACGACGTGATGAGCAAGGACGGCCCGCATTTCGGCGCTGCTTCCGACGGCGACGGCGACCGCAACATGATCGTCGGCAAGGGCATGTTCGTGACCCCTTCCGACAGCCTCGCCATCATCGCCGCCAACGCCACGGTCGCGCCGGGTTATGCCAAAGGCATCGCCGGCATCGCCCGCTCCATGCCGACCAGCGCCGCCGCCGACCGGGTGGCGGAAAAGCTCGGTATCGGCATGTACGAGACTCCGACCGGCTGGAAGTTCTTCGGCAACCTCATGGATGCCGGCAAGGTGACGGTTTGCGGCGAGGAAAGCTTCGGCACCGGCTCCGACCACGTGCGCGAGAAGGACGGGCTCTGGGCAATTCTCTTCTGGCTGAACATCATGGCCGCGCGCAACGAAAGCGTCGCCGAAATCGTCAGGAAGCATTGGGTCGAATACGGCCGCAACTACTATTCCCGCCACGATTATGAGGAAGTGAATACCGAAGCCGCCAATAACCTGATGACCGCGCTGCGGGACAAGCTCGCAACGCTTCCCGGCAAGACCTTTAGTTCGCTCAAGGTCGCCGCCGCCGACGACTTTGCCTATCACGATCCGATCGACGGCTCGGTCTCGAAGAACCAGGGCATTCGCATTCTCTTCGAGGGCGGCTCCCGCATTGTCCTCCGCCTCTCCGGCACCGGCACGTCCGGCGCGACGATCCGCGTCTATGTGGAGCGCTACGAGCCTGATCCGGCAGAGCACGGCATTGACACGCAGGAAGCCTTGGCCAACCTCATCGCCATCGCAGACGAGATTTCGGAGCTGAAAAAACGCACCGGCCGCGACAAGCCGAGCGTGATTACCTGATCGCTTCGCGCAGGATCAGGGAAGCGGGGCATATACCCCCTCTGGCCTGCCGGCCATCTCCGCCACACGGGGGGGGATCGGATGGACGCACCGGCTTCCCCAAACAAACCGCCTAGCAACTCTGCAAAACGCCAATGTAGCGGGAAGACTAAGCCGCTTGTGATCTCCCCTCTTGTGGGGGTCTCGAAGAGTGGGTCGAGACGCGTGGCTCGACCCCGGCAGCCCGGCAGGGCAGAGGGGGGTGATCCGCTACAGGACCCTCAAGCCGCCCTGACGATTTCCACCAGTTCGACGTCGAAGACCAGGTCTTTGCCGGCGAAGGGATGGTTGGCGTCGACGGTCACGACCTGCTCGTCGATTTCGGTGACGACGAGCGGGATCGTGTTCCCGTCCGGCGTTCTGCTCTGCAGTTGCAGGCCCGGCTTCAGGTCGATATCCGACGGCACGGCCGAACGGGGAAGCGCGTGGACCTTTGCTGGATCATGCGCTCCGTAGGCCTCTTCAGCCGGCACGGTCACCGTCTGATGGCTACCGAGTTCCATGCCGTCGATCTCCTTGTCGAGCCCCGAAAGGATCTGACCGGCACCGACCACGAACTCCAGCGGAGGCTGGCCCGTCGACGAGTCGAACTCGGTGCCGTCGGTGAATTTTCCGATATAGTGAATCCGGACTGTGTCGCCGCTTTTGGCTTGCGTCATCTGTCTGGCCCTCCTTGCTTAAGGTTTGAAGGTGACCGCATACGGGTAACTGAATACGGCCGGCGAAACGGCCTTTTTTCCTTCGACCGGTCCCAAGACTAGGGAAATCGGCCGTCGAATGCAAATTAGGGCGCAGACGGCTTTTCGGTGATAGTCGGCGGCAGGTGCTTCTTCACGATGAATTCACCATCAGAAGGGATGCTGGTCAGACGTGATCCGGCGGCTTTCGCTGGATGATCCTCCGGCCGGCCTCGCATGGCTCAACAGGACGGGCGCAACTGGGACTGGACGACCGTATGGCTCTTTCACCGCTCGGAGCAACGCTGACCGCGAACGGTTGTGATTTCGCGATCCGGTCGCATCACGCGTCGCGGATCGAACTCTGTCTCTTCGATGCAGAGGGGAGACGGGAAACCTCCCGCCACCGGCTCGTACGCGGCCGCGATGATATCCATCAGATCTCGGTGCGCGGAGTGATGGGCGGACAGCGCTACGGCTATCGCGCCTGGGGCGCCTATGATCCAGACAAAGGCTTCTGGTTCGATCCATCCAAGCTTCTTGTTGATCCCTATGCCCGCGAAATCGACCGGCTGTTCCGGCACGATGCAAAACTCTCCCTGTTCGGCGTCGACACCGCTGACCTCGTCCCGAAAGCGATCGTCACCCGCGATCCGCTAGCCAAGATCGGCACGCCGCTCCTGCCGCCGGGCGGTTTCATCTACGAGGTCGCGGTCAAGTCCTTCACCATCCTGCATCCGACGGTTCCGGAGAAACAGCGCGGTACGGTCGCCGCACTCGCCCACCCTTCGATCATCTCCCATTTGAAGAAGCTTGGCGTCGATGCGGTCGAGCTGATGCCGATCACCGCCTGGATCGACGAACGCCATTTGCCCCGCTTCGGTCTCTCCAACGCCTGGGGCTACAACCCGATCGCCTTCATGGCGCTCGACCCGCGGCTCTGCCCCGGCGGGATGAGGGAACTGCGCGAGACGGTCACCGCGCTTCATCAGGCGGGCATCGGTGTCATCCTCGATCTCGTCTTCAACCATACCGGTGAGAGCGATCGCCATGGCGCGACGCTCTCCATGCGCGGCCTCGACAACCTGTCCTATTATCGCCATGTGCCCGGCGAGCCGGGGCACCTCGTCAACGACACCGGCACCGGCAACACGGTCGCCTGCGACCATCCCCATGTCCGCCGGCTCATCATCGACACACTCCGGCATTTCGTCCTGCATGCCGGCGTCGATGGCTTCCGGTTCGACCTCGCGCCCGTAATCGGCCGCACGGCCAGCGGCTTTGATGCGGAGGGCGCGACGCTCAAGGCGATGATCTCCGATGAGGCGCTGAAGGATCGCGTGCTGATCGCCGAGCCCTGGGATATCGGCCCTGGCGGCTACCAGCTCGGCAATTTCCCCGAACCCTTCCTCGAATGGAATGACCGCGCCCGCGACGACATCCGCCGCTTTTGGCGTGGCGACCGCTGGACGACCGGCGCACTCGCGACAAGGCTCGCCGGCTCCTCCGACATTTTCGCCCGCCACGGCCGCCATTCCACCCGCACGGTCAATTTCCTCGCCGCCCATGATGGCTTCACCCTGATGGATCTCGTCTCGCACGAGAACAAGCACAACGAGGCGAACGGCGAGGAAAACCGGGACGGCCACAACGACAATTTCTCCTGGAACAACGGCGTCGAAGGCGAAACGGACGATCCCGCCGTGCTCGAAAAACGCCGCCGCGATGTGTCCGCCCTGCTTTCGACCCTCTTCGCAAGCCGCGGCTTCGTCATGCTCACCATGGGCGACGAGGCCGGCCGCAGCCAGCGCGGCAACAACAACGCTTACTGCCAGGACAACGCGATCACCTGGTTCGACTGGTCGAGGATAGACGACGGGCTCGTGGAGCATACCGCCGCGCTCGCTGCGCTCCGCAAACGCTTTGCGACCTTTTCCGAAACCGGCTTCCTGAACGGCAACGGCGATGTCCAATGGCTCTCAGCGGAAGGCAGGCCTATGGAAGTCGGCGATTGGGAGGACCCAGGCAATTCCCTGCTCGGCATGGTGCTGACGACGCTCGATCACGAGACCCGGAGGCAGACCCGGCTTGCCGTCCTCTTCAACCGCGGACCGGAGCCGGCGACCTTTGCTCTGCCCGGCTGGAACTGGCGGCATTTCCCCTCCCGCGAGCTCTGGAACCAGATGCTTCCCGCCCGCTCCGTCCGCTTCTGCATCGAGGAATGATGCGGTGCAGAAATAATTCGCCAATCGCTCCAAACTCTGTAAAGTCCGCCCGCCGTCAGCGCAGTCCCCGGAGATGAAGTGAAGCGGTTTTTCGCCCGGAATTGCGTCAAGCTTTCTGGAAGCAATCAGTGAGGTCGCATGCGTGAAATTTCGCTCGTGGAAGTGCCGGGGCTTGTCGGCCAGGAACTCGGCATATCCGACTGGATTCTGGTCGATCAGACGATGATCAACCTGTTTGCCGATGCGACGCACGACCATCAGTTCATCCATGTCGATCCAGAGCGCGCCGCTGCCGAAAGTCCGTTCGGCGGAACGATCGCCCACGGTTTCCTCACGCTCTCGCTTCTGTCGGCAATGAACTTCGGCGGTGTACCGAAGATTCGCGAACAGACCATGGGCCTCAACTATGGTTTCGATCGCATCCGCTTCATGTCGCCGGTAAAGACCGGTAGCCGCGTCCGTGGCCGTTTCGTGCTCTCCGACTGCCGTTTTCGTGGCGCCGGCATGCTGATGACCACCTACGAGGTGACGGTCGAAATCGAGAACGAAAAGAAGCCGGCGCTGACGGCCAACTGGATCACCATCGTCCAGTTCGACCCCAAGGACCGGCCGGAGGGCGTGTGAGCATGGCGTCCGAAGCTGAGATCAGGCAGGCCTTCCGCGAACAGATCATAGCCGGTCAGACGCTGGATTCCCCTTTTACCGCTCGCCTAGGCGCGCTGATGGTGGAACGCCTCGACGGCTCCACAGCGGTCGGCAGGAGGGTGCTGGCCTGGGAAGGCGACCCCGGCACCCGTGGCGACCTGCTGCCCACCCGGCTTGCCGGCGCGCTGCATGCGCTCGTCATCGACGGCAGGGACGAGGCGCTGAAGGCCGTCTATCCGCCCAATGAGGTCGGCGACGACGCGCTCTGGAGCGGCATCATCCACGCCTTTCGCGAACACGAGAACTTCATCCTCGAACGCCTGCGTTTCGCGCCGCAAACGAACGAGGTGCGCCGGTCGAGCGCACTGCTCGCCGGCTTCCTCACCATCGCCGACCTTTTCGGGAAGCCCCTGGTTCTTTCGGAATTCGGCGCCAGCATGGGCCTCAACCTCAACTGGGATCGCTATCATCACGATCTCGGCGGCTTCCTGTGGGGCGATCCGTCTTCGCCCGTCAAGCTCAAGCCCGATTGGCTGGGCGGCCCACCGCCGCGAGCGGAGATCGTCGTGCAGGACCGCGCCGGCTGCGACCTGAACCCGCTCGACCCGAACGCGCCGGAAGACAGTCTGCGGCTCCTCTCCTATCTCTGGGCCGACCAGCCCGACCGGGTGGAGCGTACCCGTGCAGCGATCGAAGTCGCCCGTATCAACCATGTCCTGGTCGAAAAGGGCGACGCGCTCGCCTGGCTGAAGGAAAAACGGCTCGCGAACCTTGTGCCCGGCGCCGTACATGTCGTCTACCATTCGATCGCCTGGCAATACCTGCCGCCGGATGCCCGCGCGCGAGGCGAGGCGATCATCGCGGAAGCCGGCAGCCGCGCCACCGAAGGCGCTCCCCTCGCCCGCCTTCAGATCGAGGCGGACGACAATCCGGACGGTGTGACGCTCAGCCTGCAGATCTGGCCGACCGGCGAACGCCGCGAACTCGGCCGCACCGATCCCCATGGCCGCTGGGTGAAGTGGCGGGGGTGGTGAACCGTCGGAACGCCCGGGTCAGGACCCGGATGCGCCCTATGCCTGATGCCCTGCCGCTTCCAGGACGAGCCGGGTGATCTCCTGCGGGTGGGAGATCAGTGACAGATGACTGGCCTTCAACTCGATAGTCCTGGCGCCCATGCGCTTGGCCATGAACCGTTCGAGGTCCGGATTGATCGTCCGGTCTTCCGTCGAAACGGCATAGAAGCTCGGTTTCGAACGCCAGGCTGCCTGCATGGTCTTGCCCGTGAGCAAGGCCTTGTGGAACGGCTGCTGAACCGCATAGAGCACCTTCGCCTTCGCTTCCGGCAGGTCGCCCGCGAAATCGCGCAGGAACGCGGCTTCGCTCAGACGTCCCTCATCGCCGTCGAAGACGATGCCGGCCGTGGCGGGCGGTGTTGGAAATGTCTTGGCCAGTGCCGTATAGTCCTCGCCCGCATCTGGCGCGCGCGCGGCCACGTACACGAGCGACGAAACGTTGGGGTGCATGCCGGCTTCGGTAACGATCATCCCGGAAAAGGAATGTCCGACCAGGACCGTGGGACCGTCCTGTCGCGCCAGTACGCGTTCGGCGGAAGCGACCGCTTCGGGCAATGTCGTCAGAGGATTCTGCACGCTCGTCGCATTGAGGCCGGCTGCCTGCAATCGGCCGATCACCTCGGACCAACATGATCCGTCGGCAAACAGCCCGTGCACAAGCACGACATTGCGCGCCTTCACCGGCGCGGAAGGAGCGGCCATGCCGCGGCTGGCGATGAGCGAAGCGGCTGCGCCTGCCACCAGGGCGGACGAAAAGGTACGTCTGTTCATCAGCATTTGCGTTTCTCCAATGATACTCGGCGGGAATGCCCGACCAGGGGTGCGGATAGGGCATGCGTACTGAAGCTCAAAACTTCTGCGGTTCCGGAGACAAAATTGCAGTCACAGGCAACAAGCCTCTCTTTGCCTTAAGCAAATTCTTCAGAGACTTCTGAGGCCGATTTCAGCCCTACGCACTTCGAACTTCACGGATGAAATATGCAGGCCGGAAGCTCGTCATTCTACATTCCTGGAGTATCAATCGGATTATATGAGCGGATGACAGCCGGCATACCTAAGTATAGTTGCGGAGGCGCGCAGCCAACGAATCCTGCCTCACCGGCAAGGATCCGTCCAGCCTAAAACGCTGCGTCCCGCGCGCCTTCAGACAGCAGTCCGAAGGCATAGTCCGAGAAGGACCGCCAGATTTCGACGCGGAAGGCATCCACGGCAGTCCTCAAAAGCACGATCTCGACCTTGCCGAAGACAGTGCGCGAGCAGGCGCCGACCGGAAAGACGGCAAGCGAAAGATCCTGCGGGCAGCCGGTATTGATCGCCGCAGCAGCGCCGGGACCGGAAACCAGGATCGCCGTGTTGCGGTGGGAAATATCCACCGCCGAATGCGTCACGCCGGAATTCGTCGCCTCCTGCATGAGCCCGGCGCCTTCTTCGCCGATCACCAGCCACTCGTCCGGCCCGAGCCATAGCGCCATGCGGCCGTTGGCGGAAGCGGATGTCTTCGGCTTTACCGGCAGGTCGAGGCCAAGGGCTCCCGACAGCGCCGCCACGTCCTCGGGTCTCGCGCGCAGCGAGAGGCGTTCTGCCGGGGGCGCGGCCTCCAGCCGGACGGCGGAGGAGCCTCCGTAACTGCCGGAAAGGGGCAGACTACGAATTACTGGATCAACCATGGATGCGGCCTCCTTGCTTGTCGAAGAACACCATGTCGGTCACTTCCACTTCGATCGTCCTGTCCTTCATCGGCACGTAGAGCGTTTCGCCCATGCGAGCTCTTCCGCCGGCAACCAGCGCCAGCGCGATCGAACGGCCGCAGTTTTCCGACCAGTAGGATGAGGTGACATGCCCCAGCATGGTCATCGGCTTCGGCTGGTTCGGATCGGCGACGATCTGGCCGCCTTCTTCCAGTACCTCCGCTGGGTCCTTCGTCAGGAGCCCGACAAGCTGCTTGCGACCCTCGCGGACGAGGTCGGGACGCTTCAGGCCACGGATGCCGACGAAATCCGTCTTCTTCTTCGAAACCGCCCAGTCGAGGCCCGCATCATCCGGCGTCACCGTGCCGTCGGTATCCTGGCCGACGATGATATAGCCCTTCTCGGCGCGCAGCACGTGCATGGTCTCAGTGCCGTAGAGGCAGGCACCCATGCCTTCCGCCTGTTCCCATATCGCCTTCCAGACGGCCGGGCCGTAATCGGCCGGCACGTTGATTTCGTAACCGAGTTCACCGGTAAACGAGACGCGGAAGAGCCTTGCCGACACGCCCATGACCGAGCATTCCGCCACACTCATATGCGGGAAGGCCTCGTTGGAGAGGTCGAGGCCCTCGACAAAGGGCTGGATGATCTCGCGCGCCTTCGGCCCCTGCACGGCGATCACCGCCCATTGCTCGGTGGTCGAGGTCAGCCAGACTTTCAGATGCGGGAATTCGGTCTGGAGATAATCCTCCAAGTGGTGAAGCACGCGCGGCGCCCCGCCGGTCGTGGTCGTCACGTGGAAACGGTCTTCCGCGAGCCTTCCCACGACGCCGTCGTCATAGATGAAGCCGTCCTCGCGGGTCATGATGCCGTAGCGGCATTTGCCGGGTTTCAGCGTATCCCACGCATTCGTATAGAGGAGGTTGAGGAATTGAGCCGCGTCCGGCCCGACCACCTCGATCTTGCCGAGCGTCGAGGCGTCGAACACGCCCGCTACTGCGCGCACCGTCCGGCATTCGCGGTTGACGGCTGCCGCCATGTCCTCGCCGCGCTTCGGGAAATACCAGGCGCGCTTCCAGTTGCCGACATCCTCGAATTCCGCGCCTTCTGCCGCCTCGAGATCATGCATCGGCGTCCTGCGGGCCGGATCGAAGAGTAACCCGCGCGAATGGGCGACCAGCGTACCGTAGGTGACCGGAGTATAGGGCGCGCGGAAGGTGGTGAGCCCTACCTTCGGGATCGGCCGTCCGAGCATTTCCGCGGCGATCGCCAGCCCGTGCATGTTGGAAAGCTTGCCCTGGTCGGACGCCATGCCGTTGGTCGTGAAACGCTTGATATGCTCGATCGAATGCATGCCCTCGCGCACCGCAAGGCGGATGTCCTTGGCGGTCACATCGTGCTGGAAATCGATGAAGGCCTTCACAACCGTCTCCGGCCCCGCACCTTCCGCCGCGCCGATCATGCCGCCGGTCCATTCGAACCGGTTCTCGCCGGAAAGCGCAAGCGAACCGCCGCCGGCGGCGATCGCCTCGTCGATCAGGTCGGAAAGGTCGTCCGTGCCGTTGCAGGCGCCGATCGAAACGCAATCCTGCGCGTAGATATCCGGCAGGAAGCGTTGGTTCTGCTCATCGAAACGCAGCTTGCCGCGCGACTGCGAAAAGAGATGCACCGATGGTGTCCAGCCCGCCGAGACGATCAGCGCATCGACCGGGATCTTGCGGGCATTCGACCCACCATTGCGGGCAACCGTCATCGAGGAAATGCGTAAGCGTCCCGACGTATTGATGACTGAATGACCGGTGAGGACGTCGATGCCGAGCGAGCGCGCTTCCGCCAGAACCGCATCGCCCAGATGGCTGCGGCTGTCGATGATCGCAGCGATCGCCACACCGGCCCGTTTCAGGTCGAAGGCCGCCTCGTAAGCCGAGTCATGCGCGGTGTAGACGCCGACATTCTTCCCGACCGCGACGCCGTGATGGTTGAGGAAGGTCCGCGCCGCAGAGGCCAGCATGATGCCCGGCCGGTCGTTGTTGGCGAAAACCATGTGCCGCTCGATCGAACCGGTCGCCAGGATGACGCGCTTTGCCCTGACCTGCCACAACCGCTCGCGCGGCAGGTCTCTGCCGGGCCTTGCCAGATGATCGCTCACCCGCTCCACCAGCCCCAGGAAGCCATGGTTGTAATACCCGAAAACGGTCGTGCGGGTCAGCACCGTGACGTTCGGCATGGCCTTGAGCTTCGCGGCGAGGCCTTGCGCCCAGTCATAGCCGTTCTTCCCGTCGATCGTCGCCGCCGCATCGAAATGCAGCGCGCCGCCGACTTCCGGCTGTTCGTCCACGAGGATGACGGAAGCGCCGGTCGAGGCGGCCGAAAGCGCCGCCGTCAGGCCGGCAACGCCTGCGCCGGCAACCAGCACGTCGCAATGGGCATAGCGGCTGGCGTAGTGATCGGGATCCTCTTCCGTCGGCGCGACACCGAGGCCGGCGGCGCGGCGGATGAAGGGTTCGTAGAGCTTCGCCCAGGCCTCTTTCGGCCACATGAAAGTCTTGTAATAGAACCCCGCCGCGAAGAAAGGCGACAGCAGATCGTTGAAGGCGCTGACATCGAACTTAAGCGTCGGCCAGCGGTTCTGCGAAGCAATCTTCGCACCGTCGAACACTTCCTGCACGGTGGCGCGCACGTTCGGCTGGCGGCGGGCAGCGTCGCGCGCAACGTCGATGAGCGCGTTCGGCTCTTCCGCCCCGGCGGAAAGGATGCCGCGCGGCCGGTGATACTTGAATGAACGGCCGACGAGATGCACGCCATGCGCCAGGAGCGCCGAGGCGACCGTGTCACCTTCCATCGCCGTGTAGCTCCTGCCGTCGAAGGTGAAGCGCGCCGTGCGCGCCGGCGTCAGGCGGCCGGCACCCTTGATGCGGAAGGCACCGAGATTATCCGGAGAACCGCTCATCTAGCGTCTCCTTCCGTCGCTTCATAGGTTTCGACGGTCTTCTCGCTGGCGCCGGTTTCCGGCAGAGCCTGCTTCGGCAGGCCCGCCTTGTAGGTCATCAGGAACCTGTCGCTCACCGTGTCGCGGGCCGCGTTGAAGAAACGGCCGCAGCCATGGATATGCCGCCAGCGCTCGTAGGTGAGGCCCTTTTCATTGTTGCGCAGGAAGAAATACTCCGCGAATTCCTCGTCGGAGATCGCCGCGATATTTTCCGGACGGGCGATATGCGCCTCCCCGGCCCAGCGGAATTCGAGCTCTGAGCGATCTTCCTCGCAATAGGGGCAATGGATCAAAAGCATCTGGTCTGTTCCCCCAGGTCAGTGTGCGACAGCGGCCGCCGCCGCCTCGTCGATCAGCCGGCCGGTGCGGAACCGGTCGAGCGTCAGTCCCGCCGCCAGACGGTGCGGTTCGACCCTGGCGATCAGATGTGCGAAGAGGTTCGCCGAGCCCGGCGTCGCCTTGAAACCGCCCGTGCCCCAGCCGCAATTGACGAAGAGGCCGGGCACCGGCGTGACGCCCTGGATCGGCGAGCGGTCCGGTGTGTTGTCGGTGATGCCGCCCCATTGGCGCATCATCTTCACCCGCCGGAAGATCGGGAAGAGCTCGCAGATGGCGTCGAGCGTATGGGTGATGATCTGCAATCCACCGGTCTGCGAGTAGGAATTGTACTGGTCGGTGCCGGCGCCGATCACGAGTTCGCCCTTGTCGGACTGCGAGATATAGGCATGCACCGTGTTCGACATCACGACACAGGGGAAGATCGGCTTCAACGGTTCCGAGACCAGCGCCTGCAGCGGGTTGGAATGAAGCGGCACGCGCACGCCCGCCATTTCCATGACGACGGAGGAGTGACCGGCTGCCGAAACCCCGATCTTCTTCGTGCCGATGAAACCCCTCGTGGTTTCAACACCCGTCACCTCGCCGTTCGCGCCTCGGCGGATGCCGGTCACCTCGCAGTTCTGGATGATGTGCACGCCGCGATCGGAGGCCGCGCGGGCATAACCCCAGGCGACCGCGTCGTGGCGGGCGGTGCCGCCGCGCCGCTGGAGTGCTGCGCCGTTGATCGGGTAACGCGCCGTCTTGGAGATGTCGAGAACCGGAACAAGAGCTTTCGCCTGTTCCGGCGTCAGCCATTCGTTGTCGATGCCGTAGAGCCGGTTGGCGTTGATGTGCCGCTTGAAGCTCTGCATGTCGTGGGTGTTGTGCGACAACATCATCACGCCGCGCGGCGAATACATGACATTGTAATTGAGCTCCTGGCTCAAGCTCTCCCAGAGCTTCAGCGAATGCTCGTAAATGTCCATGCTCTCTTCATAGAGATAGTTGGACCGGATGATCGTCGTGTTGCGGCCGGTATTGCCGCCGCCAAGCCATCCCTTCTCGAGCACCGCGACATTGGTGATGCCGTGCTCCTTGGCGAGATAATAGGCAGCACCAAGGCCGTGCCCGCCGGCGCCGACAATGACGACATCATAGGAGGAACGAGGCTCCGGCGAGGCCCACTGCGCTTCCCAGCCTTTATGGGCGCGCATCGCCTCGCGGGCTATGGCGAAAACCGAATATTTGCGCATCTCGCCTCCAGACTCCTGGGATCGTTGGCTCGGTGATTTTGGGTCGGCATTCTCGGTAGTGCGATACCCATCGCAAATCAATATGCGCCGCAATGGCTGTTTTGCGACGCGTGAGACGATTGTTTCGACACGCGGCAAAAGGACCCGGATCCATTTTCGCGAGAGTTTGAACGGGGCATATGGACTTCCACGGACTCATCTGCTATGCCGCATCACCAATCGCACGGTTAACGCCGGGCGGACGTTATTTTTCGTCCTCTAATCGTACCGATGAGGGCGAGCAACCAAACCAAAGGAACGGGATTCACGTGCAGGTACTAGTCCGCGACAACAATGTCGATCAGGCGCTCCGCGCTCTCAAGAAAAAGATGCAGCGCGAAGGCATTTTCCGTGAAATGAAAATGCGCGACTACTACGAGAAGCCGTCGCAGAAGCGCGCTCGCGAAAAGGCCGAAGCTGTTCGTCGCGTCCGCAAGCTGGCTCGCAAGCGCGCTCAGCGCGAAGGCCTGATCGCCGGCGGTCGCACCGGTCGTTGATCGGCCGCTTTTTCGACGTTTTCCTGTGCTTTCAGGGCGGTGGCGACAAGGGCGCCGCCGCTCTTTTGATTTGGTCTTGAACCAATTGCATGTCGCCCCGAAAGCGGGAACCGGTTTTGGGACAACGACAGGCAAGGGAACAAGAAATGCTCTTTGCCCGATACGAGGAAACGCGCCTGATGGCCGCTAAAACTGCCGTTCTGATTCGTGGAACCCAAATTTCCGGCCTTTCAACTATCGTTTCTCCCCTCCGCGGCAAGACCGCGCTCGTCCCCGCGCTGTTCGCCATGCTGGCGATTGCCGGCTGCTCGACGACCTCCACCGACATGATCACGGTTGACCGTGCCCAGGGCAGCCAGGAAAACATCTCCTCGCTCTCGGCGGTCATCAATGCCAATCCGAACGATCCGGAAGGGTACAACGTCCGCGGCACGGCGTACGGACGCGCAGGCGAATTCTCCCGCGCGCTTGACGACTTCAATCGCGCCATCCAGCTCAATCCGCAGTTCTATCAGGCCTATGCCAACCGGGCGCTCGTCTATCGCAACATGGGCAAGCCGGTGGACGCCGCCAATGACTACAACCGGGCGCTGCAGATCAACCCGAGCTACGATGTCGCCTATATCGGCCGGGGCAATATCTACCGTCAGGCAGGCCGCACCAACGAAGCCTTCAACGATTTCTCCAAGGCGATTGAACTCGATACGACCGACGGCCGCGCCTATCACAACCGCGGCCTGATCTACCAGCTTCGCGGTCAGCATGCCCAGGCGATCGAGGATTTTTCCAAGGCGATCTCGCTCTCGCCCAATTCGGCCGAACCCTATAACGGACGCGGCATTTCCTACGTCGCGCTGAATGACGACGACAACGCCTTCGCCGACTTCAACCGCGCGATCGAGCTGAACGACAAGCTCGCCGAATCCTGGGCAAACCAGGCGCTGGTCTACGAACGCAAGGGCGACAAGTCACGCGCCTACAGATCCTATTCGCACGCCGTGCGCCTCGACCCGAATTACAAGCCCGCCGTTGACGGCGCTTCCCGCACCCGCGCGACGAGCTGAGACTCCGCTTCATAGCACTCGAGGCGTGGACGGTTCTCCGTTGCCGAGTCTATTGGTCGCTGGCCTCGTCGCCATCAAGATCGAAATCTTCGAGCAATCGACCACAAAAAAGCCCGGCATCGCCGGGCTTTTCTACTTACTATTCAGCAATCACTCACGTCAGTGCTTCATCGCCTTGACGATATCCTCGGTCATCTTCTTGGCGTCGCCGAGCAGCATCATCGTGCCGTCCTTGTAAAACAGCGTGTTGTCGATGCCGGCGTAACCGGAGCCGAGCGAGCGCTTGACGAACAGGCAGGTCTTGGCCTTGTCGACGTCGAGGATCGGCATGCCGTAGATCGGCGAGGACTTGTCGTCGCGCGCCGCCGGATTGGTGACGTCGTTGGCGCCGATGACGTAGGCGACGTCGGCTTGCGCGAACTCAGCATTGATGTCTTCCAGTTCAAAGACCTCGTCATAGGGCACGTTGGCTTCGGCGAGCAGCACGTTCATATGGCCCGGCATGCGGCCGGCGACCGGATGGATGGCGTATTTCACCTCGACGCCGTGCTCTTTCAGCGTGTCGGCAAGCTCACGCAACGCATGCTGCGCCTGGGCGACCGCCATGCCATAGCCCGGCACGATGATCACCTTCTCGGCGTTCTGCATCAGGAAGGCAGCGTCGTCGGCCGACCCCTGCTTGACGGTCCTCTGCACGCCGTCGTCGCCGGAGGCCGAAGCGGTCTCCCCGCCGAAGCCGCCGAGGATGACGGAGATGAAGGAGCGGTTCATGCCCTTGCACATGATGTAGGACAGGATCGCGCCGGACGAACCGACCAGCGCGCCGGTGATGATCAGCGCCAGGTTGCCGAGCGTGAACCCGATGCCGGCGGCCGCCCAGCCGGAATAGGAATTCAGCATCGATACGACCACCGGCATGTCGGCGCCGCCGATCGGCACGATGAGCAGCACGCCGAGCGCCAGCGCCAGCGCCACGACCAGCCAGAAATCGAAATGGCTCTCGGTCTGCACCAGGCCGACGATGAAGACGACGATCAGCACCAGCAGGCCGATATTGATGAAATGCCGGTAGGGCAGCAGGATCGGTTTGCCGGACATGCGCCCGTCGAGCTTCAGGAAGGCGATGACCGAGCCGGTGAAGGTGATCGCACCGATCGCGGCACCCAGCGCCATCTCGACCAGCGCCTGACCGTGGATTTCGCCGATCTCGCCGATCCCGAAGGAGTGCGGCGCATAGAGTGCTGCGGCGGCCACCATGACAGCGGCGAAACCGACCAGCGAATGGAAGCCGGCGACAAGCTGCGGCATCGCCGTCATCGGAATGGTGCGGGCGATATAGGCCCCTGCCCCGCCGCCGATAGCGAGCGCCAGCACGATCAGGATGAAACCGCCGAAGGTCGGCGTGGCGAGCAGAAGCGTGGTGACGATGGCGATTGCCATGCCGACCATGCCGTAGATATTGCCCTGACGGCTGGTGGTGGGGTGAGAAAGACCCCGAAGTGCCATGATGAACAGCACGCCGGAGACGAGGTAAAGGAAAGCTGCGAGATTCTGCGACATCGTCTAGGCGTCCCTCAGCGATCTTTTTTCTTGTACATGGCAAGCATCCGGCTGGTCACTAGGAAGCCGCCGAAGATATTCACCGAGACGAGCACCAGAGCGACGAAGCCGAAACCGGTGGCGAAACCGCTGAGCGAGGCGCCGACCGCAAGCAGTGCGCCGACGACGATGACCGAGGAGATCGCGTTGGTGACGGCCATCAGCGGCGTATGCAGCGCCGGTGTCACCGACCAGACAACGTAATAGCCGACGAAGATCGCCAGCACGAAGATCGCCAGTTGGAAGACGAAAGGATCGATCGCGCCGCCGGAAACGGCATGAGCGGCTACACCGGCCGCATTGGCAACTTCGGGCGCCTGCTCCGCGGCGGCCTTCACGGCGGCGACCGCATTGTCGAGGCTTTCCAGCGCCCTGTTCATAATTTCATTTGCCATCAAAGCCCCTCCTTCTTCGCGGCATCGTCCTTGGCGGGTTTACGGCGCGCGCGCGTGGCTTTTTCCGCCGGCGCGTCACTGGCCGAAGCCACCTTCTCCTTCCTGGGCGCCGCCTTCTTCGGCGCAGGCGCCGCTGCCGGCTCTTCGGCGGGCACAGCCGTCGCGAAGGTCGGATGCACGACCGCGCCGCCGTTCGTCAGCATGGTCGCCTTGACGAGTTCGTCTTCGATATTGATCGAAAACTCCTTCGTGCCCTTGTCGACCATAGTCTCGATGAAGGCATAGAGATTGCGTGCATAAAGCGCCGAAGCGGATGCGGCGATGCGGCCGGCGACATTGGCATAACCGATGACGGTGACGCCCTCGACGGTGACGACCTTGCCCTTTTCGGACCCCTCGATATTGCCGCCGCGCTCGACCGCAAGATCGACCGCCACCGAGCCCGGCTTCATCGAGGCGAGCATGGCGCGCGTGACGAGCTTCGGTGCCGGGCGGCCCGGAATGAGGGCCGTGGTGATGACGATGTCCTGCTTGGCAATGTGGTCGGCAACCAGCGCCGCCTGCTTGGCCTGATATTCCGCCGACATCGGCTTGGCGTAACCGGCAGTGGTCTCGGCGGCCTTGAACTCGTCGTCCTCGACAGCGATGAACTTGCCGCCGAGCGAGGCGACCTGCTCCTTGGCGGCAGGGCGCACGTCGGTCGCGGAGACGACGGCGCCAAGGCGCCTTGCGGTGGCAATCGCCTGCAAGCCGGCAACGCCCGCCCCCATCACGAAGACCTTGGCGGCAGGAACCGTGCCGGCCGCCGTCATCATCATCGGCATGGCCCGGCCGTATTCATGCGCGGCGTCAATCACGGCGCGGTAGCCGGCAAGGTTCGCCTGGGACGACAGGACGTCCATGGATTGCGCGCGGGTGATGCGCGGCATCAGTTCCATGGCGAAGGTGGTGAGCCCCGCCTTCGCCATGCCGGCGAGTGCCGCCTCGTTACCGTAAGGATCCATGACCGCAAATACGACCGCGCCCGATTTATAGGACGCGATCTCCACTGCCGTCGGCCGGTTGACCCTGAGCAGGATATCGGCCGCTCCGGCATCGGCGGCGGTCCCGATGCGGGCACCGGCAGATTCGAAATCTGCGTCGGGAATGCCCGAAGCCAGCCCCGCGCCATTCTCGACGACCATCGAAAAGCCGAGGCCGACAAGCCGTTTTACCGTCTCGGGTGATGCGGATACGCGCGGTTCTTCCGAACCTTCGCGGCTTACAAATACGATCTTCGCCAAAGACTGTTTCCTCCCAGTCGATATCGCAGGAGGGCGCGACATCTCATCCCCCCTTACGCCAGAGACAAATCCGGCCGGTCAGGATCAGCGCAGCAGGAAGACGCCGGCGATGTTGAGAACGATGAAGACGATGAGGCTGCCGAGGAAGCCCACGCCGCCGAAGAAACCGGCGGCCATTGCGATCAGCAGGACGGCGGTGACCATCGTGCCCCATTTCGCACCGGCGATGAACATGTTGTAGGTCTTCTCATGTTCTGAATAGTCCATGGAAGCCCCTGTTTCCACCGGCCCGCTATGGTGATTGTCCATCTGTCCCGTCTCCTTAGAACACCAGCCGCACGCGACCCGCGGGGTCAAGCGTTTTCGCGCGCGGGAAAAACCCTCTTGAACGTCCTCGATCATGCCTGGAGCAGCAAGATGAACGTCACGTCAGGCCTTACACAAAGCGGCTGGAAAGCGCAATGGCACGAAACGCCGCTCCCGTACGCTCGTCACGTCACGTAGGCCATCTCGGGAGAATCCGGCCTGACGGCGATCCGGGCCGTCGGAAGGATGGTGAGCGGCGACATCTCGAAGCGCGCAGACCGGTCGAACATCAGCCGCCGCTCGAAGGCTTCGGATTGAAAGGCCGGGAAACGCCGCATCAGTTTCGACCTTATCTCCCGCGTGCGCGATGCAAGCAGGGTCAGCTCGAAGCCATAGGTCTTTGTCATGGTCGGCGGAACGACGGTATCGGCATAGAAGAAGCGTCTGTAGAACGCCGCATGCGAAGGGCGTATATGCTGCAGCATGCGATCCGCGTCGAAATGGATCGCCGCCATGATCGTCGGCCTGACGGTGAGATAGGGAAGCGTCGAGCGCTCGTTGGCGAATTCCGCATCGATGGCGAATCGCGCCGGATCGATGAGCGTGAGGCCGGCATCGAGAAAAGCGTTGATCGCATCGGGAAAAATGCCGCTCGACTGGGATACCCGATGCTCCGGCGTTACATAATGAATACGTAATGTACTGACGAGCTCTTCGTAGTAATAGACGCCGAAGACATAAGCATGGCTGTCGAAATCGATCTCGTCGAGCATACTGCTCACAGCAACAGGCAGCACATTGTGTGCCTTATAGGCCCTGTATCTCAGCCGTGCGATATCCTCGAAATCCTCATGGCTTTCGATCCGCCGGTATTCTATGTGATCCAATGTCTCAAGAAGCTTGCTGGAAAAATATCCGTCTGAAAAGGTCTTTTCTGTTTGCATTGCGGTCATTCCTGGGGCGTTAACCAGGAATTAACCCTAAAAGGCGTTAGGGCTGCAATAAGCGAATGCCGATTTTAATAAAGTTTTAAATATTATGGTTAAGAAGCACCGGATCGGCCTTCCGGCTGCACGAAATCCAATCACATTCGCTCAGATTTTAGGCAGGAGTCAGCGTGCGGCGGCCCTGAACGCGGGGCTTTGCGTGTTCTTTGCACCGCGCCGCAGGGTGGAAAGCTTGCCGGCCGGCGAGGCTTCGGCTGCAAGCTGGGTGATCTTTTCGGCATCCACCGGCATGGAGAAGACGTAACCCTGAACCAGATCGGCGAAACGGTGACGGTTGATGAGCGCAAGCTGCTCCCGCGTCTCGACGCCTTCCACGATGATCTTCAGGCCGAGTTCTCGCGACAGGTGTACGATGCCGCGCAGGAGCTTCAGCTTGCGTTGGTCCTCGCCGATATTGCGGATGAAGGCCCGGTCGATCTTGACAATGTCGACCGGCAGCGAATCCAGGTAGCTGAGGCTCGAGAAGCCGGTGCCGAAATCGTCGATCGCAATCGTGACGCCGAGCGCCCGGAACTGGTTGAGAATCGCGCTGACTGCGACGGGCTCGTCCATGAAACAGCTTTCCGTCACCTCCAGGTGCAGCCTGGAGGGATCGAGCGAATGGCGCTTCAGAACGTCCGCCACGTATCCGACGATCTCGTCATTGCGCAGGTCCTGGATCGAGAGATTGACGGACACGCCCATCGGGTTGGGCCAGGTCATGCAATCGCGACAGGCCTGATCAATGACCAGGCGCGTGATCTGGGAGACGAGGCCCATATCCTCCGCCATGGGAATGAAGATGTTCGGGCCGACCAGGCCGCGTTCGGCATGGTGCCAGCGCACCAGGGCTTCGCTGCATTCGATGACGGAACCGTCGGGCCGGTACATGGGCTGGTAGACGACATGGAGGGCTCCATTGGCGACCGCGAGCCGAAGGTCTGCACGGAGCTTCTGCTCATCAATATATTGCGCATCCATTTCCGGCCGGAAGACGGTCAGCGCACCGTGCCCTTCGGACTTTGCATGGTTAAGGGCGAGGTCGGCCTTGATCTGCCAGTTCTCCATGTCGAAATCCTGCGAGGGCAGGATGACGCAGCCGCCGTTCATGGAAACCGTCAGACGCAGGCCTTCCACATGGTAATCTCCCTGAATTCCCGCGTGAAGCTGGCGGATCTGCTGTTCCAGCCCGCCACTGTCTTCGCCACCGGTAAGCAGGATGACGAATTCGTCGCCGATTAGGCGGCCGGTCAGCATGTGGTCCGTCCCAAGCGCGGCAAACCGGGCCGCGATCGCCGAAAGCAGCCGGTCGCCGACCACATGGCCACGCATGTCGTTGACATGCTTGAAGCCGTCGACGTCGAACACGGCGAGAGCCGCCAGCGCCTCGCCGCGACCGCTCACCTTCTCCGCCGCCAGGCCGGCGAAATAGCCGCGGTTCGGCAGACCTGTCAGCGCGTCAAACCGCACCATATGCAGGATCTTTTCCTCTGCGGCCACGCGGGCGCTGACATCCTCGAAAATCAGGACCACGCCGCCATCGGAGCGATGGCTGACGGAAAATTCCAGGTGACGTTCGCCGCTGAATCGAAACAGTGCCCGGTTCAACGTCCCTTTGGCCAACAGGGCGATCTGCTGAATAATTGCGTCGGTGGCGCGGATGGTGCCCTGCCGCAGCACGTTCACGAGTTCGCTGTCTTTCACGTCTAGAGCAGGATCGAGTCCCAGGAGATCGCGGGCCTGACGATTGATGACTTCGATCCTGCCGCTACCGTCCAGCATCATCAGGCCGTGGGCCATGGTCTTGAGCGCGGTGTCGAAGCGGCCGGCGATGAGGGTCATTTCACGCGAAGCAATGACGTTCTCGTAAAGGAAATCTCGAACCCCCTTGGCCATGGAGCGCGTGGTAAGCCCGAACGGGATCAGCAGCAGCGACATCAACGCCAGATTCAGATCGCCGGTTAGAATACAGGCCACGATGATCGGCAGGCAGCAACCGATGATCTGAAAATCCACCGCATGACGTGAACCGTAATTGCGCCCGACGATGGACATCATCGTACCGAGCGTCATCGCGATGCAGGTGAAAGCCGCAAACGTGCTCTGCAGAACGAGAAGTGCGTAACCGCTGGCAACACCCAGTAGAACCGCGGTCATCGCCGCTCCGACGACATAGCCGCGCTCGATGGAAGCAATTTGTTCGCGGGACAGGGACTGCTTGTCGAGACGGTCGAACTGCCAGAAACCCGTGATGCGATAGAGAAAAACCGCGACGAAGCATGCCGCCATGCCGAGATAGAAGACTGAACCGGTATCGCTGAAGACGAGAAAGCACCACATGACGTGCACGATCATGCCCGTCGCCAGCGTGCCGCGATTGCCAAACAGTGAGCTGACGAACGACAGGTACACGTCCGTCTGCAGCACCTTCGCTTCGGTCTCTTTCATCGGGTTCATCCCTTTGGTTCCGGCCAACACTGCTGAAAACCTTTTAAAAATTGATTGTGCAAGTGCCTCATCCCCCCCTAATCAGTGGGGGGTTGTTGAGAGTTTGCTCAATGAATTCCAAACAGGATAGCTAAAATTCCAACACCTGTGCCGAATTGGGATTTGCAGCACGGCCGCCATTCGCGCCCATCGATCGTCCAACACGCTCTCCGACTTTCGTCGAATCCTCCGCTGTTTGCACTCAACAAAACGCGAAAACCTTGCTGAAAGCCGCCGATTTCAGGCTTTGCCCGTTACCCGGCGATTGATTTTTGCCGCACCAGTCAATACACGTCGCGCCACCGAAGCCGGAGGCTGTCGCTTCCGGCCGAACACTATCCTATCATGACCCAGGACCTGATAATCACTCAAAATAAGTCCAAGAGGAGGGGAAAATAATGGCTGGACTGCTTGTATTTAGTCGGCTCGTCGACGCTGTTACGACGGCAATTGGCAAATCCATATCCTGGCTGCTGCTGGCGGCGGTTCTGATCAGCGCCGGCAATGCCGTGCTGCGCAAGACGATGGACCTGTCGTCCAATGCCTGGCTGGAAGTGCAATGGTATCTGTACGGCACGGTCTTCATGCTGGGCGCGGCTTATGCGCTTCTGCAAAACGAGCACGTCCGCATCGACATCCTGTCGTCGAGCTGGTCCAAGAAGACCCGCGACATCATCGACCTCTTGCTCCACATCATCTTCCTGCTTCCCTTTGCGGGACTGATGACATGGCTTGCCTGGCCCTGGTTCTGGCTTTCCTACCGCTCCGGCGAAATATCCTCGAATGCCGGCGGATTGATCATCTGGCCTGCAAAGCTTGCCGTACTGCTCGGCTTCATGCTGCTCCTGCTCCAGGCCCTGTCCGAAATCATCAAGCGGTTTGCGGTCGTGACCGGCCGGATCGAAGACCCGCGCGAAGATAAAGCCGGCCAGATGCCGCCAGCCGCATCCGAGGTCTGACATGATCGATTTCATCGCGCACAACCTCCCGCTCGTGATGTTCACGAGCGTCATGGCGATGCTGCTGCTCGGCTACCCCGTCGCGTTTACGCTGGCAGCCGGCGGCCTCGCCTATTTCGTCATCGGGGTCGAACTTTCGGCTATTTCGCCGGAAATCCGGCTCTTCTGGCCGCTCCTGCAGAGCCATCCCGAACGCATTTACGGGATCATGTACAATGATACCCTTCTCGCCATACCGTTCTTCACCTTCATGGGCATCATCCTGGAACGGTCGCGCATGGCCGAGGACCTGCTCGACACAATCGGTCAGCTTTTCGGTCCTGTCCGGGGCGGTCTCGCCTATGCGGTGATCCTGGTCGGCGCGCTGCTCGGCGCCACCACCGGCGTGGTCGCCGCCTCCGTCATGGCGATGGGCCTGATTTCCCTGCCGATCATGTTGCGTTACGGCTATAACCGGCCATTCGTTTCCGGCACCATCGCCGCATCGGGAACACTCGCCCAGATCGTGCCGCCCTCACTGGTGCTGATCGTCATGGCAGACCAGCTCGGCCGCTCGGTCGGCGACATGTATGTCGGCGCTCTTTATCCGGCCCTGCTCATCGTCGCGGTCTATTGTGCCTATGTGTTCATAGTATCGATGACAAAGCCGCAATGGGCCCCTGCACTGCCGCCGGAGGCGCGCACGCTGGGCAATGGCGTGACGTCCCTCATCGTGATGATCGCGATCGCGGTGGCTCTCTATTACCTCGGGCTCCACGTCCTTTTCACCGGTATCCAGAGTCCTGAATGGCGGCTTGTCGCGGCGATGGCCTTTGCGATCGCCGTCGCCTACGTCGTTGCCATCGTCAACGGGCGCATGCAGAAGAAGATCATTTCGAGGCTCGCCGAACAGGTGATCATCGTGCTGATCCCGCCGCTCGCGCTGATCTTCCTCGTGCTCGGCACCATCTTCCTCGGCATCGCGACGCCGACCGAAGGCGGCGCCATGGGGGCCACCGGCGCTCTCATCCTGGCATTCGCCAAAGGACGGCTCACATTCGCGTCGATAAAAAGCGCCCTCGATTCCACCACGAAGCTCTCCGCCTTCGTGATGATGATCCTGATCGGCGCCCGCGTTTTCGGTCTCACCTTTTACGGCATCAACGGCAACGTCTGGATCGAGGAACTGCTGCTTGCCCTGCCGGGCGGCGAATACGGCTTCCTGATCGTGGTGACGATCATCGTCTTCATCCTGGGTTGCTTCCTCGACTTCTTCGAGATCGCCTTCATCATGGTGCCCCTGCTCGCGCCGGTGGCCGACAAGCTCGGCATCGACCTTGTGTGGTTCGGCATCATCCTCGGCGTCAATCTGCAGACATCGTTCCTGACGCCGCCCTTCGGCTTCTCTCTCTTCTTCCTGCGCTCGATCGCACCCTCGGCGCCCTGGGCGGACAAGGTGACGGGCAAAATGATGGAAGGCGTGAAGACCTCGGAAATATACCGCGGCGTGCTGCCCTACATCGTCATCCAGTTCGCGATGATCCTGGTGGTGATCGCCTTCCCGGGCCTGGTCATGCATTACAAGAGCGACCAGCAGGCTGTGAATCCGGACGACGTGAAGATCGAGATCCCGGGCTTCGGCAACCAGAACGGCTCCGCACCGGCACCGTTCGGCCTGCCGCCGCTTGGCAATCAGCCCGGCGGCACAGGTGGCCAGGCCCCCTCTATGGGCCTTCCCCCGCTCGATCTTGGCGGACCTTCGCAGCAGGCACCGGCGGGCGGCGCGCCGGCGCAGCCCCAACTGGGCCTTCCTCCGCTCGATCTGGGCGGACCTGCTCCCCAGGCGCCCGCGGGAGGTCAGAGCCAGCAACCGGTACCGCCGGCATCGGGAACAGCCCCTTCCGGCAATCCCGATCTGAGCCAGCCGCCGAAGATCAATCCTTGAGGGGCGGCTTCCTTGTCAGCATCCTGATAGGAAGGTATATTTCGGAGCGGAAGACAGGGGTGGAGCCCTGCCTTCCTTTTACTTACCGCTTCGGGATAGTTAACCGGACATCTACTGACCAGATCGTCCGGTTTTTCCTAGACAGCAGTGCAATGGTCAGTGGTTTTATCCACATCGCATTACCTCCGGTTCGAGGGCAAGGCTCTTGCCTAAGTCGGTGAAGCCCGTCTTCACCGATGCTCCGGCTCGCCGAGGAGTGTGCTGCTTCTGCCTACAAACGCTGCAAGAATAGACAAGAACGTGCATTTGCCGAGCCTGCACAACCAACCGCAATCGGCAAGATTCACCACGAAAAGACCCCGGACCCTTGCGGGTCCGGGGTTTGCTGAAGCCAGAACTTCTGAGATCGATCAGAGCTTGCCGCTGCGCTGCTGGATCATCATGAAGGTGTCGTAGGTGTATTCCGAGAGCTGCATCCAGAGGTAGCCCTCCCGCTTGAACGCGGCCTGGTCCTCGTAGATCTTCTTGAACCACTCGTTCTTCGACGAGATGTCCTTGTAGACATCCATGGCCGAATTGAAGCAGGCCTCGAGAATGTCCTGGCTGAACGGACGCAGGATCGTGCCTTCACCGACGAGCTGCTTGATCGCCGCGGGGTTCTTCATGTCGTACTTCGCCATCATGTTGGTGTTGGCGAAGGCGCAGGCGTCCGTCAGCGCGGCCTGGTAGTTCTTCGGCAGGTTGTTCCACTTGTCGAGATTGACCATGGCGTGGATGACCGGGCCGCCTTCCCAGAACGCCGGATAGTAGTAATATTTCGCGACTTTGTAGAAACCGAGCTTGTGGTCGTCGTAGGGACCGACCCATTCGGCGGCGTCGATCGTGCCCTTTTCCAGCGCCGGATAGATGTCGCCGCCAGCGATCTGCTGTGGCACCACGCCGAGCTTCTCGACCACGCGGCCGGCAAGGCCGGCAATGCGCATCTTGACGCCCTTGAAATCGTCGACGGTGTTGATTTCCTTGCGGAACCAGCCGCCCATCTGGGCGCCCGTATTGCCGGCGATCATGCCATAGAGGCCGTGGGTCGCGTAGAACTCGTTCAACAGCTTGTTGCCGTTGCCCTCGTAGAACCAGGAATTCGTCAGCCGGGCATTGGGGCCGAAGGGAATGGCCGTGCCGATCGCGAAGGTCGGGTCCTTGCCGACATAGTAGTAGGAGCAGGTGTGGCACATTTCGACCGTCGCGGCGCTGACGGCGTCGGCGGCCTGCAGGCCGGGGACGATCTCGCCGGCCGCATAGGTCTGAATGGTGAAATTGCCGTCGGTCGCGGCGGCGACATGCTTGGCGATGTCTTCCGCGCCGCCATAGATAGTGTCGAGCGACTTGGGGAATGAAGACGTCAGACGCCAGGTGAGCTTCGGGTTCGTCTGCGCGATGGCCGGCGCGGCCAACGTCGTTGCAGCGGCAGCCCCGACCCCCGTCACGGCAGCCTTTTTGAAGAATGAACGACGATCCATAAAATACCTCCCATAAAGATGAAACCGCAGGGTTATCCGTTCCCATTCCCCCGGCTCTGCCGCGAAGTAAACATGTTGCTCAAAGGGTTGCAAGCACTGCCGCCGATAATCCTTAATACCGGCAGGTCTTTTGACCTTAGACTTTCGTCGCACCCGGTCGGAAAGGAGATTATTGAAGAAATTCAACGGAGAACTGCTTATTCTTTGTGCAGTGTCCGACCAGGGACCATGCCGCGAACTTGACTTGAAACGCCTTCCGGCGTCACAAGAAGCAAGGCGCTTGCCACCTGCTTCACGTGGAGATTCCAATGCCGAAACCGATCGTCGCCGTGCCCGCCGACATCCGCGAACTGGACGGAGCCATCTGGCACGCCACGCCGAACCAATATGTCCAGGCGGCGCTGAAAGTGGCCGAGGTGATGTCCTTCATCATTCCGGCGTTCGAAGAAGGCAACGAGATCGACGCCATCCTCGATCGGGTCGACGGCGTGCTGGTTTCCGGTTCTGCGACGAACGTTCATCCATCTCTCTACGGAAGGGAAGCCAGGGATAGCGACGGCCCTTTCGATCCGGCCCGGGACGCGACATCCCTGCCGCTCATTCGCAGCGCCATCGACAGGGGCATCCCGCTGCTCGCCATCTGCCGCGGCATCCAGGAGCTGAATGTGGCGCTCGGCGGCACGCTCGCAAGTGAAATACAGGAACAGCCGGGCACATGGGATCATCGCAAGCCAGATGTTCCCCATCGCGACGACATGTATGCCATCCGCCAACCGGTCTTCGTCCGGGAAGGCTCCTGCATTGCGAACCATCTCGGCCTTTCAGGCGAGGTCCAGGTAAACTCGCTTCACCGCCAGGCGATTGCCGAAACCGCGCCGCGACTGAGGGTCGAAGCGACGGCGGAAGACGGCACGATCGAAGCGGTATCGGTGATCGATGCGAAGAATTTCGCCGTCGGCGTGCAGTGGCATCCGGAATACTGGGCGGAAACCGATGCCCCCTCGCGCGCGCTCTTTAAGGCTTTCGGCGATGCGGTGCGAACCTATGCCGCCCGCAAGGCGCTGGCCAGCGTGGCGGCTTGATATTCAAGGATATCCCGCCACCCAGACGCGACTTCGCCCCTCTCCCCTCTCCCCGCACGCGGGGAGAGGGGAGAGGGGACGTGCGCGGTCTGAGTGTTGGAGAGGGACGGAAACGGCGCGGCATATGTCCTTCTCCCCGCAAGCGGGGAGAAGGTGCCCGGCAGGGCGGATGAGGGGGCATTCCTCGCACGGTTGCCCGTGTCACGTTCGCGGCTTGTAGATGCCCGTGGACTGGCGGATGCGCATTTCCGGCTTGATCAGGTGCAGGCCGTCCGGCTCATGGCTGCCGGCCAGCCGGTCGAGCAGCGCGCGCGCCGCAAGCCGGCCGACTTCCGCCTGGCCGTTGGAAACCGTGGTCAAGGCCGGCGTGGCGATCGAGGCTTCCTCCAGATCGTCGTAGCCGGTCACCGAAATGTCTTGGCCGGGCACAAAGCCGGCGCGGGCGATGCCATTCATCAGGCCGATCGCCACGAGATCGTTCCAGCAGACCGCCGCCGTCGGCTTCTGCGGCAGCGAGAGGAAATTCACCGCCGCCTCGAAACCGCCCTGCTTGGAACGCGGGCCGGGAATGCGCAGGTTCGGATCCACCTCGATGCCCGCCTTGCGCAACGCGTTGACATAACCCTGGTAACGGTCACGGCCGGTCGAGGTCTGGTCCGTGCCGCCGATCATGGCGATGACCCGGTGCCCGAGCCCGATCAGATGGTTGGTGGCGAGCGAAATGCCGTAGCTGTCGTCGCCGCGATAGGTGGGCAGGTCGACCCCTTCCATGGAGCGGGCAACAAGGATCGCCGGCATGCCGTTCTGCTCGCAGAGCTTGACGTCCTCGACAGGCGTGCCGATTGCCGGCGACATGATGACCCCGTCGCCGCCGAGCTGCAGCAGGGTTTCGATGAAGGTCCGCTGCTTCTCGACCGAATCGTAATGATTGGAGAGAATGAACGTGTGGCGGCTGCGGTCGAGCTCGCTTTCGATCGCCTTCAGGATTTCGCCGTAGAACGGGTTCATGATGTCGTGCACCACGACCCCGATGATGCCGGAGCGTGAAGTCCTGAGGCTGGCGGCGCGGCGATTGTAGATATAACCGAGCGCGCGGGCCTGCTCCTTGATCTTTTCGCGCGTATCGACCGCCACAAGCGGACTGTCGCGAAGTGCAAGCGAAATGGTGGCGGTGGAAAGACCGAGGCTCTCGGCAATCGTCGACAACTTGATCTTCTGCGCCATTTCCCCCCTCGCCACCGGCCGCTTTTGCTTTTCAGGTGCCGGAATTAAATTTTAAATAAACAATTTAATTCCACACGACAATCCTGTGACGGCAATTTTTCAGGGCCGCATCGCGCTCGCCAGGGTCAGTCGTCGGCGAGCGCAGGCTGGAGATTGTGTTCGACGGCCTTGAGCAGCTTCAGAAGCGTGCGCACCTCCTTGTCGGAGAGGCCTTTCACCGCAAGCGAACCGCAATCGGCGACCGAGCGGCCGATCTGTTCGACGCTTTTCAGGCCGATCTCCGTCAGGTGCACGTTCGTGAGCCGGCCGTCGGTTCCGTCGGGGCGGCGCTCCAGGAATCCCTGCGCCTCCATCCGGCCGATCGTGCGTGTCATGGTCGGTGCCTTCACGCCGAGTCTTGCGGCAAGCTGTCCGGGGGTCAGCCCGTCCTCCTCGGCAAGCGCGAGAATGACGCCGTCCTGGCCGGCATAAAGCCCGCTCTCGCCAAGGCTACGGCTGAGCGCGGTTCGCATGGATCGCGCCGCCTGCGTGATCGCCGGAGCGAGGTCGGCGGCCGAAAGGCTATCGAGCCCTTTCTTCTTGCCCGACTTGGCCTTCTTCTCACTCTTCTTCTTGCTCATCGGCTCCGCCTGTTTTGTGCTGTCGGATTTTAGCCTTATATCAGCTTCGCGTTATCCATACCGAAACCGGGAAACTACCGCCAGATGCCGCATCCCTTGCCACGCTATCATGACAATGATCCAACAGGTGCGTCCACAGAAAGGCGCGACTGGATCGCCGTCCTGCCGCTCGGGGCGCATGAACAGCACGGCCCCCACCTGCCGTTCGAAACCGATGCGCTGATTGCCGAGGGGCTTGTCGCACGGCTCATTCCCGCCCTCCCCGCCGGCCTGCCGGTGACCTTCCTGCCGGTCGAGCCGGTCGGCTATTCGATAGAGCACATGGATGTCGCCGGGACGAAAACGCTTGCCTTCGACGAAGGGGTCAATCGCTGGCTTGGCATCGCCGCGGAACTTCATGCAAACGGCATCCGCAAGCTTGTGCTGCTCAATGCCCATGGCGGCAACTCCCCGCTGATGACGATCGTCGCGACCGAGGCGCGCGTGCGCTTCGGCATGCTGGTGGTGGCGACAAGCTGGACGCGCTTCGGCCAGCCGGAGGGATGGATCAGGCCCGAGAGCAAGGCGATCGACATCCATGGCGGCGATATCGAAACCTCGGTGATGCTGGCGCTTCATCCGGATAAGGTGGACATGACGAAGGCAGCAAACTTCGGCTCCCGACAATCTGAGTTCGCGCAAGAATTCAAACATCTGCGTGCCTATGGCCCGCATGCCTTCGGCTGGAAGATGTCCGATCTCAACCCCAAAGGTGTCGCCGGCAATGCCGCGGCCGCGACCGCGGAACGGGGCGAGCGGCTCATCACCCACGCGGTCAGGGGCATCATCGAGCTGCTGGAGGACGTGGCGAGGTTTGATGTGACGTGCCTGAAGTGATCATACCTGAGCCGCGACGCTATCGATGCCATTTTGGACCAATTAAATGGACGAAAGGAACGCGGAATGGAAATCTCTGTGAGCGAGGCGAAAGCAAGCCTCAACGAGTTGCTTCATCGTGCTGAATCCGGTGAAGACGTTGTCTTGACGCGCCGGGGTCATAGGATCGCGCGGATCGTGCCGATCAAGCCCAGCCTGACAAGGGAACAGCGTAGGGCGCTCATCGACGAGATCAGAGCCATGGCACCGAAGCCTGCCGCGGATGATGTGCCCGCCGAGCGGAGCCAGGATTTTCTTTACGATGATAACGGCATGCCGGGATGATCGTTGTTGACACCTCGGCATTGATTGCCATCGTCAATAACGAAGCGATGGCAATCGCCTGCCAGGAGGTGCTGGCAGAAGACGTGAATGTTCTTCTGAATGCGGCGACCTTGACGGAAGCACTGATCGTCGCGCGGAGGAAGAAAAGCCTCCCCGGTCTCACAGCGTTGATCGATCAGCTTCCTATCACCATCATCGAGGTCGACGAAGTAAGAGCTGAACGAGCCGTCGCAGCCTATGCCCAATGGGGCAAGAGCTTTCACAAGGCCTCCCTCAACTTCGGCGACTGCTTTTCCTATGCGACCGCCAGGGAATTCGACTGCCCGCTTCTCTATGTCGGCAATAACTTCGACGAGACCGATGTGGTTTCAGCAATCCCGCAGGCGGCTGATGACAAAAATCCGTAGTCACGCGGCCTCGGCGATCTCCTCTGCAGTCGCGGCCTGCCGTCGGACAATCGTCTCGGGGTCGGCCGCAACTCCATGGTTACGATGCAATGGAAAGAAAAGAAGCGCCTGAGCCAACCCGTCCTGACGGCGCCGGTCACCACGAACCCCTTCTTCAGGTAGAGGATCATCGCCCGGTTGTGAGTGGCCACCTGCAGCCTGACGGAACGGCATCCCATCGAAACTGCGAGGTTCGAGACCGCATCGACGAGAGCGCCACCGGCACCCTTGCCGCGATGCATTGATCGCACGTTGATATTGTAGATATAAAGTTCGGATGCATCGACGCGGGGCTCCGTCGCCTTGAACAACAGGAAATTTCCGCCCCCTTTGATCAAGCCATATTCGGACAGGAAGTTCGAAAGGCGTGGCGAAAGCGGGCCGCGCCCTGCGACAAAGAAGGCCGCATAGCCGATCATGTCGTTACCGGATTGCAGCGCGACGATACGGTCATCATTGACCGTTTCCTCGAAGAGCCGGCTGCAACGCAGGTCGTCTCCAAGAAAAAACCGAAGCGAGGTCCGGCCTTTCTGAACTTTACGCCTGATCTCTGAACCGGCATTTCCAGATGGATTGGGATAGTGTATTAAACATTACTTATATTTCTCTTCCATTATACAAAATTCGTCCCTGCCTGCCCGGAATATCTACCAGGAGAAAAGCGGTTATGTCGGAAGAGCAGGTAGTAATCCGCAAATATTCAGATGGCTTGAACCGGACCGGATCACTTGACAAGATTCCGGCATTCTCGGCCATGTGATCTTATAACATTCAAAACCCTTTGAAGTCGCCGCGGCTTGCCCTTATATGAGGCGGACCAATTTCCTCGCCCGCAATTGCGTATTTTGGGCGCTCCCACATCCCTCGAGGTTTTCCATGACCGAAACAGCCACACAGAAGCCCGTTCCCGTTACCGTGCTCACCGGTTATCTCGGCGCCGGCAAGACGACGCTCCTGAACCGCATCCTCTCCGAAAGCCACGGCAAGAAATATGCGGTCATCGTCAACGAATTCGGCGAGATCGGCATCGACAATGACCTGATCGTCGAGTCGGACGAAGAGATCTACGAGATGAACAACGGCTGCGTCTGTTGCACGGTGCGCGGCGACCTGATCCGCGTGGTCGAAGGCCTGATGCGCCGCCCGGGCCGCTTCGACGGCATCATCGTCGAGACCACCGGTCTTGCGGATCCCGTACCGGTCGCGCAGACCTTCTTCATGGATGACGACGTGCGCTCCAAGACCGAGCTCGATGCGGTCGTCGCCCTTGTCGACGCGAAGCATCTGCCGCTGCGCCTCAAAGACAGCCGCGAGGCCGAGGACCAGATCGCTTTTGCGGACGTCGTGATCATCAACAAGACCGACCTCGTTTCGCCGGAGGAACTAGCCGAGATCGAGGATGTGGTGCGCGCCATCAACCCGGCCGCCCGCGTCTATAAGACGAGCCGCTCCGGCGTCGATCTCGCCCGTGTTCTCGACCAGGGCGCCTTCAACCTGGAACGCGCGCTGGAAAACGATCCGCATTTCCTGGAGCACGGCCACGAAGACCACGTCTGCGGCCCGGATTGCGACCATGACCATCACCACCATGATCACGACCATCATCATCATGATCATGATCACGATCATGACCACCACCATCATCACCATGGCGACGTATCGCCGATCCATGACGTGACGGTGAAGTCGATCTCGCTGCGCGGCGGCGAGATGAACCCGGAGCGCTTCTTCCCGTGGATCCAGAAGCTCACCCAGACGGACGGCCCGAACATCCTGCGCCTCAAAGGCATCATCGCCTTCAAGGGTGACGAAGAGCGCTATGTCGTGCAGGGGGTCCACATGATCATCGAGGGCGATCACCAGCGCCCTTGGAAGGATGGCGAGAAGCGCGAATCCCGGCTCGTCTTCATCGGCCGCGATCTTGATGTCGAGAAGATCGAGAAGAGCTTCAAAGCGTGTGAGGCTGCGGCATGAGGCCGGAAGAAAATGTGAAGCGGTTTCCGGGTGACGGCAAGCCGGGGAGAAATGCAGCGTAATGCCGACTGTTGCACCGCTTGATTTGCAAGGCCATGTCGTCGCGGCCCATTTCCTCGGCGACATTCCATTCTTCGCCACCGCCGCCGGCACGATCCACCGCCTCGACAGCGGCGAAAAGGTCACCGAAGCCCATCAGGGCCTGCTGACCTGCATCCGCGATCCCTTCAGCCCGACGCTGATTACCGGCGGCGAAGACGGCAAGGTTTTCCGCATCGGCAAGGACGGCGCGGCAACTCTCGTTGCCGATGCGCCGCGCAAATGGATCAATGTCGTGGCCGGCGGCCCACAGAATGCGGTCGCCTATGCCCACGGCAAGTCGAGCTTTGTGCGCCAGAATGACGGTTCGCTGAAGGAATTTCCCGAGAGCCGCAGCGTCGAAGGCCTTGCCTTTGCCGCCAAGGGGCTGCGCATCGCCGCCGCCCGTTACAATGGTGTGTCACTACACTGGATCGGCACCAATGCGCCGCCGGTCGATCTGGAATGGAAGGGGGCGCATACCGGCGTCACCTTCTCACCGGACGGCCGTTTCCTCGTTACGATGATGCAGGAAAACGCGCTGCACGGCTGGAAGCTGGACGGCAAGCCGGGCGAGAACCGCCACATGCGTATGACCGGCTACCCCGCCAAGGTGAAATCGCTCTCCTGGTCGCCGAAGGGCAAGTGGCTCGCCTCTTCCGGCGCGCCGGCGGCGATCGTCTGGCCGTTTTCCTCGAAGGACGGCCCGATGGGCAAGGCGCCGTTGGAGCTCGGCACCCGCGCGAATATCATGGTGACGCAGGTCGCATTCCATCCAGCTGAAGAGGTGCTCGCCATCGGCTTCGTCGACGGCATGATCCTGGGTGTCAGGATCGCCGATCAGAAGGAGGCGCTGCTGCGCCGTCCCGGCAACGGCGCGATTACAGGATTGAGCTGGAGCGCCAGCGGCAAGCTTCTGGCTTTCTCGTCGGAAGCGGGCGATTGCGGCGTAGTGGATATTTCCGCATAAATCAGCACAAAGACCCGCAGCGGAGAGAACTCCGCCACGACCTGATCCCGAGGGGTGGGATGGGCAGGCAGTGGGTATTGTGTGGTATTGATGTCAGGCTTGTCCGCCTGCCCGGTCGCTTCTGGCCTCATGTTTTCGCGGCCGACGGGAGGTGTCAGTTCCCGTTTTCCGGCGTAAGCATGGTCATTTGTCCTGACGACGCCTGACCGGCCTTTGCAACCATCACCGGGCGCCGGATTGCTTGCCCGTATGGCGACCGGTTCGCGACCCGGCTCCCTGCCCGATGACGAAAACAGAATAGCCGCCAGGCGAAACACGGGAATGCAGAGGCGTTATTTTCCCGCGGCCGCCATTCAAATAACAGGAGAAATTCGTTCTGCGCCGGCGGTTTCGTCCCCGCCTCTCAAGCCGCGAGCACATCCTCCCTGAAGGCATCGACTCCGTTGCGCCCCTGCCGTTTGCGCGCATAGAGCGCCTGATCCGCCTTGTGAAGCAGGGCTTCGAGATCGACAGGCCCCGCACCTTCGGCCGCCGCCCCGATGCTGAGCGTTGGCAGGACCGACAGCTGGTCGCCGAGGCGGCGAAGCGAAGTGACGAAAGCGAGACGGATATGTTCCGCAATCGCCACCGCCTGTTCGAGTGAACGCTCTTTCAGCACGATCACGAATTCGTCGCCGCCGTGACGGGCGATGAGATCACCATCGTCGAGCGCGTTGGCTGCAGACGATGCGAACGCCCGCAGCACCTCGTCTCCCATGGCATGGCCATGGGCGTCGTTGAGCTGCTTGAAATGATCTATGTCGATCAGCAGCACGGCCAGCGGCTTCGGGGAAAGCTCGGCAAATGACCGTACCAATCCCCCACGGTTGAGCACGCCCGTCAGCGCGTCGCAATAGGCTGCCGCCCTGAGCCGGGCGCTTGCCCTTTCCCCCGCCATCAGCATGATGACCATGCTGCGGAGCGTGAGAAACACCATGGCCGAAAGTGCTACCCAGGCATGCACCGCATCACCGCCGTTGAACAGGTTCCCGTCGCCCAGCAGGCCCGTCATCGCCATGGTGGAACGGCTGGCATAGAGCATTGCCGTCAGCACGAACAAGCCGACGGCAAGTTCCGCCGAATAGAGCTTCTCCTCCCGCCCGAGGCGATGGGCCTCCCGGGCGACCGCCAGATCGAGCAGGCAATAGACCGCCGAACCATAGGCAATGCGTTGGAGCGACGCATCATGGGCGCTGAAAATCGTAACGAAGGGGATGCCGAGCACGGCGATGACGAGGCTGCAATGGAGAAGACTCACCGTGCGCCCAACGAAGATGCGCATGGATGCCGGCAAGAGCACGCAACCGGCGACCGTCAGGACATTGCCGAATTGAACCGTCATGGAGTCCGGCGCGATACTGTGAAGGGAAATTAAGAAGGAGCCGATCCCGACGAGGAAGTTGCTGGCACTCCACCAGGCGAGCCAGCGCTCGAAGCGACCTGTAAAATAGGCGGCGCACTGGAGCATGCCCAGCACCACGCAGGCAACCGCCGTCATCGCATATATTGTCCGGAGATCGAACGTCATGTGCTTCCCCCGCCAGGGTTGCAACCCGCCCAATTCGCATTCCGCAAGATGCGCCCGGCTCATCGGACGTGATCCGGCGGCTCCGGATGGATTGCGTATTTGGGAGGCCCAGCCCTAATCAAGAAAACCGTAATACGACCTCCTTTCGATATCGTGCGCGCAGTCGTTAGAATTTTATCGATTTCAACTCAAGGATGAGAATTCTACGCCTCTCGAACGACCCCGATGATCCCGGCAAGCAGATCATGCAGATCGTCGCGATAGCCGTTGCGGGCAGAGGGACCGCCGTCGTCGGAGGTCATGACGACGGTGAGGTCGAGCGATGGAATGACATAGAGCATCTGCCCGCCATACCCCCAGCCGAACTTCACCTCCTCGCCGCCGATATTCCTGAGAAACCAGCCGTAGCCATAACCGTCGCCGGAAAAGCGGGAGTTGGTGCGCTGCGTCCAGGACTGGTCGATCCAGTTCTTCGAGACGACCTGCACGCCGGATTTCGCCTTGCCGCCGTTGCGGTATAACTCGCCGAAAGCAAGCAGCGACCGGGCAGTCATCGCCATCTGATTGCCGCCGAGATAAATGCCTTGCGGGTCACGGTCCCAGGCGCCGATGCGGAAACCTTCGACCGGCGCCAGCCATTCGCGCGCCAGAGCCAGCGTCGATTTCCGTCCGACCCTGGTGAGGATCGCCGACAGCAGGTGCGTCGAGGCAGTGGAATAGAGCATACCGCCGCCCGGATCGTCGTCGAAGGGCTGGGCAAGCGCGAAACGGACCCAGTTGCGGCTCGCAACCCAGCGGCCATAGTTCGGGCCGGACATACGCCCGAGTCCCGCCTGCATCGAGAGAAGATGGCCGATGGTGATCTCGTGGATGCGTGGATCGGGATTTTGCGGCAGATCGGCTTTGAGGATCGGCGCGATCTTCTGGTCCGGCCCATCGAGCAGTTTCTTGTCGATGGCGATGCCCACGAGGCAGGAGATGATCGATTTCGAGGCCGACTTGATGTTGCTTGAAGCACTGCTCGACCGGCCGTTGAACGCCCGTTCGGCGAGTATCCCGCCATTCTTCGAGACGAGCACGACCTTCAGCGGCTCGAGTTCCACCGCCCCGTCGAGCACAGTCTTGAGCGTCACCGGCGGCTGCGGCACTGCCTGCTGTGACATCGGAGGCTGCGGCGCGGGCCGAGGCGAGCCTTCCTGCGCAAATCCTCGGGCGGCGGAAAGGAAGAACGGTAGGGACAGGAGGGTTGTGCGGCGTCGGATCATGCATGACAAACTACGGGATGACATCGCCCAGGAATATGGCGGAAAGACCGGATTCACGCCATGGTGATGGTGTGTGAGATCGGTAGAGCCCGGAGTGACAAACACGCCCTGCTCTTGAGAAAGACGATCCGCTGACGCAGCTGGCTGGCTCGCACCGTCTTCCCAGAAGATAACGCGAACAATAGAAAATACACAACCATAGGATTTACAAATTCAAAACTTATTATAGCATCTCTTACACAATGCAACCAATAGTGCGGAGAGAGATGGCAATGGCATTTACGCTCTCGCGAGGCGGACCGAATGTAATCGCGGAAGTACAGCGCTGGCAGTATTTCCTGCGAAAACAGGGTTTCCCTCAGGCCGGAAACATCGACGGGGACTTTGGGAAAAATACGGAGGATGCAACCAAGTTTTTCCAGTTGAAGAACGGACTGCCGGCGAACGGCAGGGTGGACCAGAAAACGCTGCAGGCGGCGTCGTCGCTTGGATACACGATCGTTCCCAACAATTACTACATGACGAAAGCCGGAACGGCATACCCTCCCCCTCCAGCAGGTCTTTCAAGTCCGACCAATGCATCCCGAAACGCCAAGTTCAGTTGCTTCGAATTTATCCAGAGGCCGCTGGCGCAACGGCCCGATCGCGAAGCGATCGTCATCAAGGGAAGTTGCGACGGGCAACAGAATGATTGGACAGCGGCCAATATCGTTCAGATCCCCATGCCTCAGTTGCAATTCGCCAGAGGCTATAACGGATCGATACGCTGCCATGCCAAGGCCGCGCAGCAGATCAAGCAGCTTTTCGATGCCTGGGAGGTTGCCACCTTCTCCACCTGATAATGTCATACGAAGGTTGCTTCGTTCCGCGTTACAAGCGCAATCAGGCGCCTGCCGGGAATGCCGGCCACTCGATCCGGCAGAGCGTCAACGTTTCCGCGCTCAGCAACCATTCCTTCGGTTCGGCCTTCGACATCAACTATGTCGACAACCAGCTCGGACAAACACCCGCGCTTTGCGGAAGCCGCGGCTCCGTGCGCGAGCTCGTGGCGGCGGCAAACCGGCTCAAAATCTTTTGGGGAGGGCATTTCAACAATCCGGATGGAATGCATTTCGAGATAAGCTGATCGTTATCGAGGTATCCGGATTGGGAAGTTATCGTTTCGGCAGGGCGTTTACCGAAGCAGGAAACGACGCGGCTTTCGCCGCGTCGTCCGCCTACCCACCGCCCTCGTTGTTCTCTTTTTAGAACCGGTAGGTGACACCCGCGCCGATCAGCCAGGGATTGATCTTCGCCTTGCCGCTGAGCGGGCCGAGGACGTCGTGGTCGGCCTTCCAGTCGGTTTCGAGGAAGATCTTCTTGACGTCGAAGTTCACGCCCCAGTGCTGATCGATCATATAGTCGAAGCCGACCTGCAAGGCAGCGCCGACATGGTTTTCCACGTCTAGGTTATGGAAACCTGGCTTTTCCGACTGATTGTAGAAGAAGGTATAGTTGATGCCCGCGCCGACATACGGCTTGAAGGCGCCGAAATCGGTGAAATGATATTGCAGCGTGAGTGTCGGCGGCAGGAGCCAGGCCCGGCCGACCGGAACGCCGACCGCGCCGTCTTCCTTGATGTTCGCATAGGTCGTTCCGAGAATGAGTTCGGCGGCGATGTTGTCGGTGAAGAAATAGGTGATGTCGAGTTCCGGGATCACCGAGTCGGAATAGGAAAGATCCGAACCCGGAACGCCGTTTACCGAGCCCTCATCCTCAGTGATGACGCCCAAACCGCGTACGCGGATCTGCCACGGGCTTTGCCCAGTCACTGTTTCCTCTGCCACCGGGGCAACCGGAGCCGGCGTCAGGTCCGCCGCCGTCGCCCCGAATGCGAAAAAAGCCGCACCGACGCCTGCGAGCCATCTCAGATGCCGTACACCGCTCATGTTCATTTAACCTCTCCTTGAATCAGCAATGATCTTTGCAGGAAGAGCGGTAGGCCTGGGAAAAGAGGGACGGTTTGATCAGGATCAACCGCCTCGTGAGAGACATCGGCTTGCGAGGCGGAGTGGCAAATTTGTCGCATGGAAAACCTCGCCTCCCATCGGAAGGAGGCGAGGTTTCGGGGCAGATCGGGGATACGAGGCTTTTATCAAATGCCTTGGATCAGGCCAGCTTGCGTCCGCTTGGCACGATCATGCCCGCAGCACCCTCCAGCCAGCCGGCCTTCAGCTCCAGCGCCAGGAAACGGGAACGCTCGAACGGGCCGGGCATGACGAGATGCCGGGTCTTGTCGGCAAAGAAGCCGAACCGCTCGTAATAGGCAGCGTCGCCGACGAGCAGGATGGCGCCGTGGCCGCGCCCGCGGGCTTCGGTGACCGCCGCCCGCATCAGGGCGCCGCCGATCCCCTTGCCCTCGTGGGCGGAATCGACCGCCAGCGGCCCGAGCAGCAGCGCCTCGATCGGCTGGCCGTCGGGGGAAATACCGGCTTCGATGTTCCACAACCGAACCGTGGCGATCACGTGTCCCGCCGCATCGCGGGCGACGAGCGCCAGCCCTTCCGCCGGCACGCGGCCGCGGCGGATCTTCTCCGACGACTTCAGCCTCCGATCCGGCCCCATGGCGCGGTCGAGCAGGCTTTCGCGAGCCACCACGTCGGCCGGCGTTTCGGCGTCTATGGTGAAAGTGGGGTTCGGCGCAAAGAATGCGCGCACAGAATCAAGAACAGCGGCCATCTTGGCCTCCCGTACCCAATACCGTTATCAGCGGCGATGAAGAGGAATTGTGGATTTGCCACCCCGGCTGGATACGGGGCTGGCGGTATCAGATGACGTAGGCCTTCAGAGGCTCGAAGCCGTTGAAGGCGACCGCCGAATAGGTCGTCGTATAGGCGCCGGTGCCTTCGATCAAAACCTCGTCGCCGATGGTCAGCGTCACCGGCAGCGGATACATGTTCTTCTCGTAGAGCACGTCTGCGCTGTCACAGGTCGGACCGGCCAGAACGCAGGGTTCCATTGCATCCTGATCCCGCTCGGTGCGGATCGGATAGCGGATCGCCTCGTCCATGGTTTCGGCGAGACCGCCGAACTTGCCGATGTCGAGAAAGATCCAGCGATGGTTGTCGTTGTCCGACTTCTTCGACACGAGAACGACTTCCGCCTTGATGACGCCCGCATTGCCGACCATGCCGCGACCCGGCTCGATGATCGTCTTCGGCAGGTTGTTGCCGAAATGCTTGCGCAGCGAAGCGAAGATCGCCTGGCCATAGGCTTCGGCCGACGGCACGTCGCGCAGGTACTTGGTCGGGAAACCGCCACCCATGTTGACCATCTGAAGGTGGATGCCCTGCTTGGCAAGCTGCGCAAAAACGCGGCGTGCATCGGCAAGCGCCGAATCCCACGCATCGACCTTGGTCATCTGCGAACCGACATGGAAGGAAACGCCGTAGGATTCCAGGCCAAGCTGGTGAGCGTAGACGAGCACGTCGACGGCCATCTGCGGCACGCAGCCGAACTTGCGCGAAAGCGGCCATTCGGCGCCTTCGCCATCGGTCAGCACGCGGCAGAACACCTTGGCGCCCGGAGCAGCGCGGGAAATCTTCTCGACTTCCTCATGGCTGTCGACGGCGAAGAGACCGACGCCAAGCGCATGGGCGCGCGCGACGTCGCGTTCCTTCTTGATCGTATTGCCGAAGGAGATGCGGTCGGCGGTGGCGCCGGCGTCGAGTGCCATCTGGATTTCTGCAACCGAGGCGCAGTCGAAGCTCGAGCCCATGGCAGCGAGCAGCTTCAGGATTTCCGGAGCCGGGTTGGCCTTGACCGCATAGTAGATCGCGCTGTCCGGCAGGGCGTGACGGAAGGCGGTGAAATTGTCGCGCACGACATCGAGATCGACAACAAGGCACGGTCCTTCCGGACGTCGGGTCTTGATGAAGTCGAGAATACGAGCAGTGGTCATCGGTCAGTCCCTTCGAAATCTCAAAGCTCCGGCGAACCGGAGGACAAAGGACGGATGAGAATGCACCTGGACCCAGCCGGTGGAGACACTGGTTCCTTGACACGCTCAAACGCGCGATCTTTGGATCAACGCCCTGCCACGAGCAAAGATCCGGCTTTGTCTGCCATGGATTGGAGGGAAAATCCCAACCGCACTTCCGGCAATGATGGTGTGCCTCTTCAGTATTGCAGGCTGATGGAAAGCCTGCAGAGACCAGAAAGGCCCGCACCGTCGTTGCTTCAAGATGTCCTCGCATTTCCCGGTTGGCCGGAATAGCGACTGGAGGGGTTAATTCCAGGTACCTTACCGATGACCTCACCTTAGGGATGGTTCCCAGTTCGAGGGTCGGCGGACACCCACAGGCACGTGCGACTTTGGGCAAGCCGGGAGATAAGAATATTCGCAGTCATAATCAAGAGATTTTTTTGCCGTCATCGAAAATTCGCATTGCACAATTGCAGACGGCATCCCACGTAGGACATCACGCAGCCAAGGGGGCGACATTTGGATACTTTGACGCGCATGCGGGCCTTCATCGATGTGGTTGAAGCGGAAGGCTTTTCGGCCGCCGCCAGGCGAACCGGGCGGTCCAAGGCCCTGCTGTCGAAATACGTGCGGGAACTGGAAGACGATCTCGGCGCGCTGCTACTCAACCGCACCACGCGTCAGTTCTCGCTGACCGAGGCCGGCCACACCTATTATCGCACGGCAGCGGACATCCTGAAGGAGATCGACAACCTCGCCGACCTGGTGCGCGAAAACAATGCCGACTTGAAGGGCCGCCTGCGCGTTTCCGTGCCGCGCACCTTCATCGATGCGGAAGTCGGACAGTCGATGATCGACTTCGCCAAGTCGCATCCGGACGTCTCGCTCGAAATCGTCGCAGAAGACCGGTTCGTCGACCTGATCGAGGAGAATTTCGACCTGGCGATCCGAATCACCAAGCTGGAGGATTCCGGTCTCATCGCCAGAAAACTCTCCGACTTTCGGGTCTATGCGGTGGCGACCGCCGACGTGGTGGCAAAATACGGTCCGCTCGAACACCCCCAGGACCTGAACCGCGTCCCCTTCATCATCGACACCAATTCCCGCTGGCACAACAACGTGCGCTTCACCGACAAGGACGGCTCGATGATCTCGGTCGCCGTCAGCGGCCCGATCGAGGTAAACAGCCCGCAGGCGACGCTGCGTGCTGCCCGCGCCGGCATCGGGGTTGCGATCATACCCGATTTCATTGCCAATGCGTCGATCCAGTCGGGCGAACTCGTGACGCTCTTCGACGACTACATCGCCAAGGATCGGGGCATCTATGCGGTCTATCCGCATCGCCGCTACCTGCCGGCCAAGGTGAGAAGCTTCGTCGATTTCCTCTCCGCCTGGTTCCGCCGGCAACATTGAGAGACTACCCTCTGCATAGGTTGAGTCGAAATTCCGTCCCAATTGTGCGGCACAGCGCGAGGGACGAAGCGGGAGCCAGCTGAGGCGCATGAGATATCGATTCTTCACCATTGCTGCGCTTGCGGCGGCTTGCGTGCCGCTGCCGGCGCTCGCCCATCCGCATATCTTCGCCGAGGCGAGGCTGGAAGTCGTGGCCGGCAATGACGGCAATCTCGCCGAACTGCACAATGTCTGGCGCTTCGACGAAGTGTTCTCATCCAGCGTCCTGCTCGACTTCGACAAGAACACCGACTTGAAGCTCGACGCGGCCGAGCTTGCCGAACTCGGCGAAACGATGCGCAAGTCGCTTGCCGATTACCATTACTTCACAACGATTACCGTGAATGGGGCTTCGTTCGAGGTGCAGAAGCCGGACGTGATTCACGCCTCTCTCGACGAAAACAACCAGCTTCTCGTCATCTTCGCGGTCAAACCGGAAAAGCCGGTCCCGCTCAAGGGCAGGCTCGCCTTCGGCATTTACGATCCCTCGCTCTATACCTCGATCGATTTCCCGACCGATGGCGACCTGGTCGTGCAGGGAGCAGGCTTCGCCAAATGTCAGCACAAGGTCGTCCGGCCCGATCCCGACGAGGTGATTTCGCAAAACAGCGCGTCTCTGACCGACGCCTTCTTCAGCGATCCGACCGGTACCGACATGACAAAACTGTTCGCCACGAGACTGGAAGTGACATGCTGAAGTCCCGCCGGACCCTGCCCCTCATCGTCATGACGGTGCTGGCAGTTGCTGGCGCGGCGCATGCACAGTCGCCGCTCGGAGTGGGCTCAGCCGAACCGGCATTTTCGATCGGCGGGCCGCTCGGCCCCTTCTTCGCCTGGATTAACGCCCATCAGCAGGCTTTCTACCGGGCGCTGACCGGCGCGCTGAAGGTAATGCGCGAGGACCCGTGGGCGCTCTCCGGCCTGATCGGCCTTTCCTTCGCCTATGGCGTCTTCCACGCCGCCGGCCCCGGCCACGGCAAGGCGGTGATCTCCTCCTACATGATCGCCAACGAGGTGCAGCTCAAACGGGGTATCGTCATCTCCCTCATCTCCGCCCTGCTGCAGGGCGCAGTCGCGATCCTTCTGGTCGGCGCGGCCTATTTCGTGCTGCGCGGCTCTGGCATCACCATGACGGCCGCGACCCAGGCGATGGAGATCGCAAGTTTCGCGCTGGTCGCTCTCTTCGGCGCCTGGCTGCTCGTGAAGAAGATCCGGGCGCTCAGGATGCGCGTCGTCACCTTGCCCATGGCCGCCTCCGCAGGCGCCGGCCGCAGCACGACCGGGCTCAACTTCCAGGCCGTCGAAATCGACGACCACGAGTATCAGGGCGATGGCGAATATTGCGAAACCTGCGGCGCGAGCCATATGCCCGACCCTGCGATGCTGAAATCGAAAGATTTCAGCCTGCGGGAAGCCTGGTCGGCGATCATTGCAGTCGGTTTGCGACCCTGCTCCGGCGCGATCCTGGTGATGAGCTTTGCGCTCCTGAACAGCCTCTATCTCGGTGGCGTGCTTTCCGTACTCGCCATGTCGATCGGCACGGCGATCACCGTGACCATCCTCGCCATCCTGGCGGTATCCGCCAAGGACGTGGCGGTGAGGATCGCCGGCCCGGGCTCGCCGGCAGGTCGACGCGTCACCCACGCGATCGAGATCGGCGGTGCGCTCTTCGTGCTGCTGGTGGGTCTTTCCCTGCTCGGCGCGTCGCTGCAGGCTTCGAGCCTTGCTGGCGGCTGATCGCGAAAAGCGGTCAGATGGTCACAACGATTTTGCCGAACTGCTGGTTCGATTCGAGAAAGCGGTGCGCCTCGACGATTTCCTCGAAAGGAAAGGTTCTGGCGATCACCGGTCGGAACAAACCCCGCTCCAGTCCGTCGTGGATGAATGCCTTGGCCGTTTCCAGTCGTGCCGGATCGCCGATGATCTCGTGAACCAGGTAGCCACGCAGCGTCAGGCATTTGCCGAGCACGGTGAATAGCGGGAAAGGCGTTGGTTCCGGGCTCAGCCCGCCGTATTCGATGAGGATGCCGCCCCGCGCCATCGCGGCCGTCAGGGGCACGAAGATCGATCCGCCGACCGCATCGAACACCACTCTCGCGCCGCCCGGACCAGCAATTTCTTTCAACCGGCCTTCCAGATCCTCCTCTGCCGAGGCAATCACATGCGCCGCGCCATTTTCCAGCAAAGCCTCTTTCTTGGCTGACGTCCGCGTGACAGCAACGGGTATCGCACCGACCAGCTTGGCGATTTGGACCGCGGCCAGTCCGACGCTGCTCGATGCTGCGGTGATGATGACGAAATCGCCTCGTTGCAGCCTGGCAATATCGATCAGCGCGCCATAAGCGGTAAGATGGGACATCCAGAGGGCAGCCGCGGCCTCGAAGCCGAGCGATGGCGGATGCCTAACGACGAGATGTTCGGGAAATACGACGAACTCGCCATAGGCGGGCCAGCGGATCATGGAGATCGGCGGCACGATGCTCACCACATCGTCCGGCGCGACGCCTGACACACCTTCCCCGACCGCGTCGACGATGCCCGCCGCTTCGAGCCCGAGTCCCGAAGGCAGGGCCGGCGTCTCGATATAGGTTCCCCCCCGCAGCAAAGCCTCGGCTCGGTTAAGACCGAGCGCTTTTACGCGGATACGGACCTCGCCCGAACCCGGCCGCGGGACATCGACATTCTCGATCCGCAGGACTTCCGGGCCACCGTGTTGATGGAAGCGGACAACGCGCGCCATTCTCAACTCCAAAACCATTGAACGGAATAAGCTATGCCAACACCCACAGAAGCGATAAAGAGCTTTGCCGGCACGACAGTCGAAACCAGGAGTTTTCAATATGGATCGTCTGACCAGCATGGCCGTATTCGTCAAGGCGACCGATCTGGGCTCCTTTGCGGCCGCGGCCGACGCGCTTGAACTTTCCGCTCCCATGGTCGGCAAGCACGTGCAGTTTCTCGAAGAACGGCTCGGCGTCCGCCTCCTCCACCGCACCACGCGCCGCCAGAGCCTTACGGATTTCGGTCGGGCCTATTACGACCGCTGCCGCATGATTTTGGCGGAAGCCGAGGCGGCCGATGCGCTTGCCGCCGACCATCAATCCGAACCGCGCGGAAAGCTGCGGATCGCCATGCCCGTGCATTTCGGTCGTCATTGTGTCCTGCCGGTCCTTATGAAATTCGCGCAGCGCCATCCGGCAGTCGAACTCGATCTGTCCTTCAATGACCGACTTATCGATCTTGCAGAGGACGGCTACGATCTGGCGATCCGCACCGGCGATCTCGATGACAGGGCCGGCGTGATCGCCCGCCGCGTCGCACGCCAGCCGATGCTGGTCTGCGCATCACCGGGTTATCTTGCAACTCATGGCCGGCCGGGAAAGATTGAAGAACTGGCGGCACACCAAGCGGTCGTCTACCGCCGGTCAGGCCCCGTCCCTCCGTGGCTTTTTCCCCGCGAGGGGCAATCGCCGCTGGAAATATCGCCGCCCAATCGGTTCCGGCTCGACGACCTGGACGCGGTCGCCGATGCCGCAGCGGCGGGAATGGGGTTAGTCTGGTTGCCGGGTTGGCTCGTGCATGAACGCATTCGCAAAGGCTTGCTCGTGCAGCTTCTGCCGGATGAGCCGCCTTTTCTCTACGATTGCCACGCGCTCTGGCTGCAGACGCCGCACCTGCCGCTGAAGGTGCGCCTCGCGGTCGATGCACTGGCTGCGGCCCTGCCGCGGTTCATGGCATGAAGACGGCTATTTGCGCCGCTGGTAGCGCGCTCTCAGCCAGAAGATCGCGAAGAAGCCGAGCAGCAATGCCGCGCCGACGATGAAGCCGAGCGCCGGCGAAAACTCTCCGATGCCGAGCACAATGGTCGGCAGGAAATAGATGACGAGGCCGGCGCCGACAAGGATAACGGCAGCGGCGATTGCCTGTGATCTGGTTTCAGGGCTCATGCGGCCATCTCCTTGGCAATCCCGGCGCGGATATCTTCGAGCCGCCGTTTCTGCTGTCCTTCCGCGTCGAAATTCTCCGGGGCGAGCCAGGCCTCGAAAGCGGCCTTGATGAGCGGCCACTCCGTGTCGATCATCGAGAACCAGGCGGTATCGCGATTGGCGCCCTTGGAGATGACGTGCTGGCGGAAGACGCCTTCGAAGGTGAAGCCGTAACGCCGCGCCGTCGTCTTGCTCGCCTCGTTTTCGTTATGGCATTTCCACTCGTAGCGGCGGTAATCGAGATCCTCGAAGACGTGCTTGGCCATCAGGTAATGCGCTTCGGTGGCAATCGGCGAGCGCTTCATGGAAAGCCCGTGCGCGACGGAACCGACCTCGACCACACCGTTCTTCGGATCAGGACGCATGTAGCTCGCCATGCCGACCACTTTGCCGGTGGCGTTCTCGCGGAAGACCAGCGTCACCCAGTTCGAAACGGCACGGGCATTCTCGATCCAGGCGCCAAGTTCTCCGGCTTCGGCATATTCGTCATTGGGAAAATATTTGAGCAGATCGTTGATGCCTGCCTTGCCGCCCAATGCATCCCACAGCGCCTGAAGGTGCTTTTCCCTCTCATAGGGTTCGAGGGTCGCGAACCGGCCCTTGAGTGTGACCGGAGCGGGAGCGGCCACCTTGTAGTTCTTGAGATCGCGCATGTCTGCCTCTGCCATTGAGCAAAGAGGCTTAGGCCAGCGGCAGGGCAAAGGCAACTGGCCTGAAGGCAACGATCAAACCTTCACCTTCGCCGCCGAGACGGTGGCGTCGATATGGTCGATCAAAGCGTCCGGCAGGCCGAGGCGACCGGCAAGCAGATCGAGATAGCCACGTTCGGCACGCGTATCGGGGTCGATCGTCAGCCGCGTGGCGGCATAGATTTCGACCTTCTGCTCTTCGGTCCTGGCTGCCGCAACAAGCTCGTCCATATCGACCGGATTGGCGAGCTCGTGCTTGATGAAAGCCTCTGCCTCCGAACCAAGATCGACCGCGTGCACCTTTTCCATGATGTTGGCGCGCTCGCTCTGGTCGATATGGCCGTCCGCCTTGGCAGCGGCGATCATGGCGCGGATGAGCGTGAGCGCGAAATCGTTGGTGAGCAGTGGCGATTGCGTGCTGAAGGCGGAATCGGCAGGCGGCGAAAGGACCGGCGTCTCGGCCTGTGGCGATGGCTGCGGCACAGTCTCCGGCGACTGGCCGGACTTGTAGTTCTTGTAGGCGAGATAACCTAGGCCGGCGATTGCGGCGAGGCCGCCGACCGTCGCGACGTTGCCGGCGAGTTTGCGGCCGGTCTTCGTACCCAGGAGAGCCGCGACGATCGCCCCGGTGGCAAGCGGATTGTCCCTGGCGAGCTGGCCCGCCTGCCCTGCCCGGTCCCTCACCGTTCCCGAAAGGCCCGGCATCTGCGAGCCCAGGAACTGGTCGAGAAGCTTCTTGGCGTCAAACATCGCGTGATCTCCCTGTTGGTTTCGGGAGCAAGATAGGAATGCGATTGTGAAATTACAAAGACGGGTTTGTGAGCGTCTCGCCGCGGGCGATCAGGCCTTCAGCGCCGCCGCTTCCGAAGCGAGCTTGGTGATGCCGGTCCAGTCGCCGGACGAAACAAGCTCTTTTGGCGCCACCCAGGAGCCGCCGACACAGACGACATTCGGCAGTGAGAGATAGTCGTTGGCATTCTTCAGCGAAATGCCGCCGGTCGGGCAGAACAGCGTCCCGGCGAGCGGCGACGAAAGCGCCTTCAGATAGGCGGCACCACCGGCCTGTTCGGCCGGGAAGAATTTCAGGACGCCATAGCCCGCCTCGCGCAGCGCCATGACCTCGCTTGCCGTCGCCGCACCCGGCAGAAGCGGCACGGGCGAATCCTTGGCCGCGGAAAGAACGCCCGGCGTCGAGCCTGGGCTGACGATGAAGGTCGAGCCCGCCTTGACGGCCGCATCGAAATCCTTCGCATTGAGGATGGTGCCGGCACCGACATTGGCGCCTTCGACTTCGGCGGCCACGGCCTTCACGGCATCGAGAGCAGCCGGCGTGCGCATGGTGATCTCGATCGCCTTCAGGCCGCCGGCAACGAGCGCCTTCGCAAGCCCGACCGCGGATTTCGCATCGTCGACGATCAGCACCGGGACCACCGGCTGCAGCTTCAGGATGGAAAGCAGCTTTTCGGTTTTGCCGGCCATGGCGATAATCTCCGTTAAAACGATTGAAAACTGAGCCCGGAGATAACGCCCGAGACCGTCATTGTCGAGAAAAAACACCATGCGGCCGCAAGGCGGGTTTGCCAAATCAAACCTTTGCACTAGGGTTATGAGAGTTCCTGAGTATATGGACGGGTTATGGCCAAGGAAATCGAGCGCAAGTTTCTGGTGAAGGACGACGGCTGGCGCTCCGAAGTGTCGTCATCCTCGGATTTCCTCCAGGCCTACATCGCTTCCGGCGACGACCGTTCGGTCCGTGTCCGCATCATGGACCATGCCCGCGCCACGCTCACCATCAAGATCGGCCGGAAACTCATCGCCCGCGACGAGTTCGAGTACGACATCCCCCTCTCCGATGCCGAGGAAATGGTGCAGAGCGCCGTCGGCATCGTGCTCGAAAAGACCCGCTACGAGGTGAAGCACGAGGGCTATGTCTGGGAGGTCGATGTCTATGGCGGGACCTACGAGGGGCTCATCGTGGCGGAAGTCGAGATAGAAGACGAGAATGCGAGCCCCGAACTCCCCGGCTGGGTGGGGCGAGAGATCACCGGCGACCGACGTTATTCGAATGTGGTGATGGCGACTGAGGATCTGAGCAGGGAGCTGATCAATGGCCTATCGTCTGCGGCCCGCTAAGCCCTTCACCGCTGAGTTCCGCTCCGTTGCCGAAAACCAGCTTTTGAAAGCGATCCGCCTGCTTGAGGACCAGCCGGACGGCCCGCACGAGGCAGTTCACGACGCACGCAAGCGATTCAAGCGGATACGCGCCCTCTACCGGCTGGTCCAACCGGACGCGAAGGAATTCCGCCGGCGCGAAAACGCCCGCATCCGCGACATGGCGCGGACGCTTTCGGCCGTGCGTGATGCGACGGCCCTGGTGGAAACCGTGGATTATCTCGCCAATCAGACGGGTTCGGCAGAGGAGACGGCCGCCCTCGCCTTCGCGCTCAAGGTGCTGACCGAACGGCGCGACCGGATTGCCGCCGAAGAGCATGACTTGCCGGCGAAGGTGGCGGCAGCGGTCGCCACCTGCCATGAGGCGGTCGGCGCCATCGAAGAACTCGAACTGGACGATGCTCCTGGCAAGACCGCCAGGCGGCTTGCAAAGGCCTGGCGGAAACAGCGGCTGAGGGCGCATGCCGCGTTTGCCGCCTGCGAGGAACGTGGCGACGCCGAGGCCTATCACGAACTGCGCAAATGCGGCCAGACCTATTGGATGCACACCTCGCTCCTCGGTGATATCTGGCCTTCCGCCATGCTCGCCAAGCAGAGACAGGCAAAAGAGCTCGTCGACCTGCTCGGCCACGAGCACGACCTCTCAGTGCTGACGGGACTGGTGAACGAGAGCCCGGAGCTTTTCGGCAACGGCGACACGCTCGCGCTCATCCTCGGCGCGATCATCGCACGCCAGCAGGCGCTGCGGCATGAGGCCTTGGAAAGGGCGCAGGACGCCTTCTCCGACAGTGCCGAAACGGAAAGCGCGCTCATCGCCCTTCTCTGGAAAAAGGCCGCCACGGCATCCCGCAAGGAGCGCAGGGCGGCAAAGGTCCACAAGACCCATCAGACGCATCCGCAAGAAACTGCGTTGCGCGAACCGGTCTGACCCTGTATTTCAGCGCCATGACAGAAAATCTCGCTCTTTCTCGCCCCGAAACGACGGGCGCCGTTCTCGTGGCCGCGCTCTACCATTTCGCGCGTTTCGACCGCTACGAGAGTTTTCGCGCGCCGCTGCAGGCCTTCTGTGATGAGAATGGCATCAAGGGCACGCTGCTCATCGCCCGCGAGGGCATCAACGGCACCGTCGCCGGGACCGACGACGCGATCGCCGGCCTTCTGGCCTACCTGCGTTCCCAGCCGGAATTCGCAAAGCTGGAACATAAGGAGAGCCGCGCCTCGAAGATGCCTTTCCTGCGCATGAAGGTGCGGCTGAAAAGGGAAATCGTCACGATGGGCGTCGAGGACATCGATCCCAACCGCATCGTCGGCACCTATGTCGATCCGAAGGACTGGAACGCGCTGATCTCCGACCCGGACACGATCATCGTCGACACCCGCAACGACTACGAGACGGCGATCGGCATCTTCAAGGGCGCCGTCGATCCGAAGACCAAGACGTTCCGCGAGTTTCCGGACTGGGTGAAGAACAACCCCGGCCTGCACAACAAGCCGAAGATCGCCATGTACTGCACCGGCGGCATCCGCTGCGAGAAGGCGACCGCCTTCATGAAGGAGCAGGGCTTCGAGGACGTCTACCACCTCAAAGGCGGCATCCTGAAATACCTCGAGGAAGTGCCGCAAGAAGAAAGCCTCTGGGAAGGTGCCTGCTTCGTCTTCGACGAGCGGGTCTCGGTCGAGCACGGATTGAGGGAAGGCCCGCACCGGCTCTGCCATGCCTGCCGCAACCCGATTTCGGCAGAAGAGGTCAACTCGCCCTATTTCGAGGAAGGCGTTTCCTGCAGCCACTGCTATCACACGCGGACGGAAGAAGACCGGCTGCGCTATCGCCAACGGCAGCACCAGATCATGCTGGCGAAGAAGCGCGGCGAGAAACATATCGGCGGCTGATTTCTCAAGCCGCGCTGAGGCCATCCGGCCTCCGGTCACCGCGATAGAGGGCGTCGATTTCGCCGGCCGACATCGGTTTTCCGAACATATAGCCTTGCAGTTCGTCGCAACCGCTGACCTTCAGCGCCAACGCCTGGCTTTCGGTCTCCACGCCCTCGGCCGTCACCGGAATATCGAGCGCACGGGCAAGCGCCACCGTCGCCTGCAGCATCTCGACGGCGCGGCCCCCTCTGTCCAGGGCATGCACCATCGACTTGTCGAGCTTCATCCTGTCGAAGCCGAATTGGCGGAGATATCCGACGCTGGAAAACCCAGCCCCGAAGTCGTCGAGGGCGATTTTGACGCCAAGCTGTTGCAGCGTGGCGAGCGCGACACGCGCACGATCCGGATTTCGGATGAAATAGCCCTCGGTCATTTCCAGCGTAATGCGCGCCGGGTCCGTTTCCACCGCCCGGAAGACCGCCCCGACATGCACTGCAAAGGCGGGATCGCGGAACTGTCCCGGTGAAATGTTGACGGAGAGCCTCAGATCCGGCCAGTGAGCGATCATCTCGCAGGCGCGGCGCAGCACAAACAGCCCAAGCTGGTCGATGAGGCCGGTCGATTCTGCGATCGGAATGAAGACGTCGGGCGACACCGGACCATGCCCCTCGCGATCCCAGCGGGCAAGGGCCTCGACACCGACCAGACTCCATGTCTGCGCATCCACCACGGGCTGATAGACCACATTGATTTCGCGTTGCTCGATTGCCCGCCTGAGATCGATCTCCAGCATGTTGCGCTCCTGGCGCTCCGCATCCATCTCCGGCTGGAAATGCACGGTTCGGCCGCCACCGGTCTCCTTGGCGCGATACATGGCCATGTCGGCATGCCGCACCAGTTCCTCGCCGGAAATCCCGCCCCTTCGGGAGATGGCGACGCCGATGCTGGTTCCGACGGTCGCGACCCGTTCGCCGATCACGAAGGGCTCGTCGAGGAAGCCGTGGATGCGGTCGCTCAGGATATCCGCGATCCGGCCGACATGCGCAGAGGAAACAGCAACGGCGAACTCGTCACCGCCAACCCGGGCAAGGATCGCCTCCTTGCCGACAAGCGCCTTGAGGCCGGCTGCCACACCGCGGATCAACCTGTCGCCGGTGCCGTGGCCATAGGCGTCGTTGACCTCCTTGAACCCGTCGAGATCGAGATAGAGCAGAGCTACGTCGATGCCGCCACGGCGGCTTTCCAAGACAAGGCCGTCCAGTGCGGCAAAGAAACCCGCCCGGTTCAAAAGCCCGCTCAGCCGGTCTCTCATCGCAAGATGCCGCGCAGCCGCCTCATCGGCTTTCAGCCGGTTCAGCGTCTTGCTGCCGGAGACGAAGAGAAGCAGGAAGAACAGGCCGACCATGGCAAGTGCAGAATAGACGAGCGGTCGTACCTGCGCATACGCCATATTGCCCGGCAGTCGCGAACGCCAGACAAGCTGCTGCAGCACCTTGCCATGGATATTGCGGATCTCCACGGTATTGGGCGTCACCTCGCCCGCATCGGCAAAGCGAAGGCCGTCGATGACATAGGTCTCCGCGAGCTTCTTGACCTTTGCCTCATCCAGATGGCGTGCAAAGATCAGGAAGCGCCGGCTCCGCGGAGGCTGGTCGAGGGCGCCGGATTTCTGACGGATCAACGCGACCCCGACGGCAGCCACGCCCTTTTTTGTCCGGATGAAGCCTGCCGCTTCCGGCACAGCGGCAGGACCGGCGGAACTCGCCATGTCGAACAGCGTCCAGAGCGATGCGTCGAGATAATCCTGCGGCAACCAGGTAACCGGCTGGCCGTCCTGATAGGCCATGAGCACGTTTCGATCCGCATCCATGACCACGGCAAGGTCGAAGAGATCGCTATTGACAGTCATGTCGCCATAATTGCTGACGATCCACTCCTGGTCGCCGGCGTAGACGAATTTGGCGGCATCGTCCCAGGCGGCATAGTCGTTCAGCGTCGCGTGGAGCTGATCTTCGAACGTATGGATCGCGCCTGTGGTGGTTTCCCGCGACCGGGCGTCATCAAGACGATTGGCATGGTCCGCAAGACGATCGAGCGCGGTCAGAATGAAGGTCGTCACCAGGACGACGACGACCGCAAAAACAAACAGCATCGACGTCACGGCGGAACGACGGCCGACGGAAACGGGGCGCCGAAAACGTGACGGAAGAAACCGCATGGAATACCTCGTTGGATTTTACATCTTTCGCGGGTATTCCTTCAGATAGCGTTAAAGGAGAAGGCCGGCCCTCGCCTTCGAGGACCGGCCCTGCAAAGAAATACAGAAAATCCTGAGTTACCAGGCTGCGACGACCGCACCCTTGAACTGGGTATTGACGAAATCCTTCACGGAATCGCTGTGATAGGCCTCGATCAGCGTCTTGACCCAGGCAGCGTCCTTGTCCTTGGCGCTGACGGCGATGACGTTGATATAGGGCGCCTTCTCGCCTTCGCGGGCGATCGGATCCGACTTTGGATTGAGGCCGGCTTCCAGCGCGTAATTGGTATTGATCACCGACGCGTCGACATCATCGAGCGAGCGGGGGAGCTGGGCGGCATCGAGCTCGGCGAACTCGATGTTCTTCGGGTTTTCGGTGACATCGGCCGGGCCGATCTTCAGGCCCTTGGCGGCATCAACCTTGATCAATCCCTGGTCAGCGAGGATGAGCAGCGCGCGACCGCCGTTCGTCGGGTCGTTCGGGATGGCGATCGTGGCGCCGTCCTTCAGCTCATCGAGGCTCTTAACTTTCTTCGAATAGACGCCCATCGGGAAGTTGACAGTCTGGGCGACGCTGACGAGATCGAACTTGCGGTCCGCCACCTGGTTGTCGAGATAGGGCTGGTGCTGGAAGGAATTGGCGTTGAGCTCGCCGTCCGCCAGTGCCTGGTTCGGAACCACGTAATCGGAGAACTCGAGGATATCGATATCGAGGCCCTTGCCGGCCGCGACTTCCTTGACCTTCTCCATGATCTGGGCATGCGGGCCGGGGGTCACGCCGACCTTGATGGTTTCCGCAAGCGCCGGGCCGGCTGCGAAAGCGGCAAGCGCCGCCGCGATGATGAACTTCCTCATGGGTGTCTCCTTGGGTTTCTTGTGTGACCAGTCCTGGGAGGCTGGATTTCGAAAAAAATCAGGTCTTGCGGCTGCGCTTGTCGAAGCGTCGGGCGAGCGCGTCTCCGGCGCTCTGGATCGCCTGCACGAGCACGATCAGCACCACGACCACCGCCAGCATGACGTCCGGCATGAAGCGCTGGTAGCCGTAGCGGATGCCGAGGTCGCCGAGTCCGCCGCCGCCGACCGCGCCGACCATGGCCGAATAACCGACCAGGCTGACGAGCGTGAGCGTGAGCGCCAGCGTCAGGCCGGGCCTGGCTTCGGCGAGCAGTACCTTGAAAACGATCTGCATCGGCGTGGCGCCCATGGCGCGCGCAGCCTCGATCAGACCCTTGTCCACTTCGCGGATCGCCGCTTCGGCCAGCCGCGCGACGAAGGGAATGGTGGCGATGGTGAGCGGTACGATCGCGGCCGACGTGCCGATCGACGTACCTGCCACCAGCCGGGTGAAGGGGATGATCGCCACGACGAGGATGATGAAGGGCGTCGAGCGCGCCGCATTCACGACCAGCCCGACGATTCGGTTTGCGGTCGGCGCGGCATAGAGTTCGCCGCGGCCGCTGGTCGCCAGGAAGACGCCGATCGGCAGGCCGATCAGCGAGCCGATAAGGCCGGCGGCGGCGACCATCTGCAGGGTCTGGAGAAGCGCCTTGGTGAGCAGGTTGAAAAGCATGTCAGGCGACATAACCGAGCACCTCCGTCTGCAGGCCGGTCTCGCGATAGAAGCGCTCGGCGCGGGCAAGCACCTCGGGCGTCGCCGAATAGGCGATGACCAGCGATCCATAGGGCTCGCCGGCGATCTCGTCGATCGTGCCGGCGATGATGTTCACCTCGGAACCGAGTTCCTGGATAAGCCTGGAAACCAGCGGCTGTTGCGCCGTCTCGCCGAAGAAGGTGACGCGCACCGCGGCGCGCGAGACCGCCTGCGGTGTGGCGGCAAGCTTGCGGGCGATCGCTTCCGGCAGCTTCGCGCCGGCAAGCCCTGAAAGCAGCGCCCGCGTCGTCTCGTGCTTCGGATCGGTGAAAACGTCAAAGGTGCGGCCCTTTTCGACGATCCGTCCCCGGTCAATCACCGCGACGTCGGAAGCGATGGTCTTCACCACCTCCATCTCATGGGTGATGAGCAGCACGGTGAGCCCCAGTTCCGCGTTGATGCGCCTCAGGAGATCGAGGATCGACTGGGTGGTTTCCGGGTCGAGCGCTGAGGTCGCCTCGTCGGAGAGCAGCAGTTTCGGCGAAGTGGCGAGCGCTCGCGCGATGCCGATGCGCTGCTTCTGGCCGCCGGAAAGCTCGGACGGATAACGGTTCGCCTTGTCGCCCAGGCCGACGAGATCGAGAAGCGGACCAACCTTTTCCCTGATTGCCTTGGCGGGCAGGCCGGCGATTTCGAGGGGCAGCGCGACGTTCTCGAAGGCGGTGCGCGAGGAAAGCAGGTTGAAGTGCTGGAAGATCATGCCGACTTGCCGGCGTAGGTCGCGCAGCCCGCTCTCGGAAAGCCCCCCAACTTCGACACCGTCGACCAGGACACGGCCGGAGGTTGCCTTTTCAAGCCCGTTGACGAGGCGGATCAGCGTCGACTTTCCGGCGCCGGAGCGGCCGATAATGCCGGTAATGGCACCTCGCGCCACGGAAAGATCGATGCCGTCGAGGGCGGTGAACTGGTTTTCGTCGTTGCGGCCGAAGCGCTTCGTCACGGCCTCGAACGCCACCATAGGATCGCCCGCCGCATCTTTGGCCGGCGCGGATCGAGCCGCTGGAAATTGGATTGTCATCTGGGACTCACGGATTATGTCTGATCGTTTGGCGGCTGTTTAACCGCTTGTGCATGCATTAGCCAAGCAGGCTGCACATTCGAAGACAGACGGTGTTCCGGAGCATCGTGTTTGGCTTTCACATCCTGGCCGGGAGCGGCCTCGTTTCTGCCGCATTGATGCCCGGAGCGGCTGCATTTTGACAGGGATGATTTTCCCTTTCAATGCGAAATCAGGAAAAATCTTCTCACATCTGTGAAATCAGCGGGGCGCGTGATTACCTTTGGGGAATTGCGAGGCAAGCTCGCGATACCACTTGCCGCTCTTCTTGATCGTCCGCTCCTGAGTCTCGTAATTCACATGCACGAGGCCGAACCGCATGCGATAGCCCTGCGCCCATTCGAAATTGTCCATCAGGCTCCAGGCGAAATAGCCTTTCATCGGATAACCGTCCCGGATGAGATCGGCCACCACCGAAAGATGTTCGACATAATAGTCGAGGCGCGGCTGGTCATCCACCTCGCCGTTCACCGGCTCCATGTTGTAGCAGGCGCCGTTTTCGGTGATGTAGCAATCCGGCAGGTCATAGCGGCGGTAAAGGTCCTCGACCAGCAGCTTGAGGCCCGGCGCATAAACCTCCCAGCCGATATCCGTCTCGACATCGCTGGCGCGCTTGGCCTCCACTGTCCAGGGGAAATCGCCCTTGCGTTCCGGATCGTCATGGACGCGCGTCGGCGTATAGTAGTTGAGGCCCCACCAGTCGAGCTTCTGGCTGATGATCTTCAGGTCGCCCTCCTCGACCGCCGGCATGCGGTTGCCGAGCGCGTCGAGAAATTCCTTCGGATATTCGCCCTTGAAGACCGGATCGAAGAAGGCGCCGTTGTGGAACTGGTGGGCCCGTTCGCCCGCGGCAAGATCTGCCGGGCTGTCGGAGCCGGGGATGACCGAATTCGCATTGATGACCATGCCGATCGGAACGTTCGGCGTCACATGCCGGATCGCCTCGACGCCGAGGCCGTGGGCGAGATTGACGTGATGCATGGCGGCAAGCGCCGCCTCCATGTTCTGCTCGCCCGGCGCATGGATGCCGTAGAGATGGGAAAGCCAGACGATGCACCAGGGCTCGTTGAAGGTCGCGACCGCGTCCAGCCGATCGCCGAGGCGGGCCATCACCACTTTCGCATAACGCTGGAAGGCGTAGGCCGTGGAGCGTGCCGCCCAGCCGCCGTCGCCCATCAGCATCAGCGGCAGGTCCCAATGATAGAGCGTCGCATAGGTCTTGATGCCGCGCGCCTTGCAGCCGTCGATGAGCCGGTCGTAGAAATCGAGCCCTTTCTCGTTGATGCGCCCGGTGCCGTCCGGAATGATGCGCGGCCAGGCGATCGAGAAACGGTAGGCTTCGACGCCCATCTCCTTGATGAGATCGAGGTCTTCTTCCCAGCGGTTGTAATGATCGCAGGCCACATCGCCGTTGTGGCGGCCGTAGACGCGGCCCGGCATGTTCGAAAAGGCATCCCAGATGGAAGGCTTGCGACCGTCCGCTTTCGTCGCGCCTTCGATCTGGTAGGAAGCGGTCGCAACGCCGAACAGAAAATCGCCGGGGAAACGGGCTGCAAACGTCTGGGGAGCGAACATCTTGGGATCGGTCATGGGAATACCGCCATATCGGGTTACGCGTGGCCTGTCTGTCGGACCTCTTTCGGCGGCGGTTTAACCAAGCAAGACACGGTTGTACAGCCATGACGCGTCAATTCTGAAACGTTGCAGAACAACAACCACCGGAACACCGAATGAAAAGCGGTCCTGTCGAACCATCATGGCCGGAAACCGGCGTTTTCAGTTTTCCTGAACAGAAACCCCGTCCTTGCCGATCTGTATTTCGACGCCGGAAGGCTTGGTTTCCTCCCGATAGGCGTAGATGCCAAGCCCGACCACGACGACCACGAGCGCACCGATCACCAAATAGAGGCCGTTTCTGTTCATTCCCTGCTGCCCTTCTGCAATGATATCAATCACTACATAGAGTCCGCCCCGGGAACGGCAATGCCATCCCGAGACGGTATCGGAATAACCGCAGCCTCAGAGCTTCACCCACGCCCCGTTCCTCTTGGAGGATGCGACGCAGGCTTCCACAAAGGCCACGCCCTTCACGCCGTCGTCGACGGTCGGGTAGATGACACTCTTGTCCAAAGCGACGCCCTTCTTCTTGGCATTGATGGCGCGTGCCGCTTCCGTATAGATCGTCGCGAAGGCTTCGAGATAGCCTTCCGGATGGCCGGACGGGATGCGGGACACCCGGGCAGCCGCCGGGCCGGCACCGGCGCCAGCACGAGTCAGAAGCCGCTTCGATTCGCCGAAGGGCGTGAACCACAGGTAGTTCGGATCGGCCTGCACCCATTCGATGCCACCCTTGGTGCCGTAGACGCGGATCTTCAATCCGTTCTCATGGCCCGGCGCCACCTGGCTGCACCACAGCATGCCCTTGGCACCGCCTTCGAAACGCAGGAGCACATGGGCGTTGTCATCGAGCCGGCGGCCTTCGACAAACGTATCGAGATCGGCGGCGAGGCTTTCGAGCGTCAGCCCGGTGATGAAGGACGCGAGATTGTAGGCATGCGTGCCGATATCGCCGGTCGAGCCGCCGGCACCCGACTGGGCCGGGTCGGTACGCCAGACCGCCTGTTTGGCGCCGGTCTGCTCGACCGCCTCGGTCAGCCAGTCCTGCGGATATTCCACCTGCACGATACGGATCTTGCCGAGATCGCCGTTCTGGACCATCTCGCGCGCCTGCCGCACCATCGGATAGCCGGTGTAATTATGGGTCAGGATGAAGAGCGCATCGCTCTCCTCAGCCGCCTTCCTGAGCTTCTTGGCATCGGCGAGGTTGGAGGTGAGGGGCTTGTCGCAGATCACATGGATGCCGCGCCTGAGAAATTCCTTGGCCGCATCGTAATGCACGTGGTTCGGCGTCACGATCGAGACCGCCTCGATGCCGTTCTTCAGGCGCGCCTCGCGGATCGCCATTTCCTTGTAGGAACCATAGGTGCGCGCCGGGTCGAGCCCGAGATCGCGCCCCGAGGCGATCGCCTTTTCCGGGGTTGACGACAGCGCGCCCGCGACAAGCTCGAACTGGTCGTCCAGCCTTGCTGCCGTGCGATGCACCGCCCCGATGAAGGCGCCGGCGCCGCCACCCACCATGCCGAGCCGGATGCGGGGCTCGCGCGTCTCATCGTCCTTGCCTTCGATTGCCATGAAATGTCCTCTCCTGAAACCTACTATCGATGACAGAGCGGCCGCCCCTCATCCGCCCTGCCGGGCACCTTCTCCCCGCCCGCGGGGAGAAGGAAATATGCCGCAACCTCTCCATTCTCTCCGCCACCAGGCAGGGCACGTCCCCTCTCCCCGCCAAAACGGGGAGAGGGTTAGGGTGAGGTGCAATGAGTCCTAAAGCCCGAGCATCCGCCTATTCGCCGCCTCGTCCGTGCCGCCGCTTGCAAAATCGTCGAACGCCTTCTCCGTCACGCGGATGATATGCGCCTTGACGAACTCGGCGCCCTCGCGCGCCCCGTCCTCGGAATTCTTCAGCGCGCATTCCCATTCGACCACGGCCCAGCCGTCGAAATCGTTGGCGGCCATCTTGGAGAAGATCGCCCCGAAATCCACCTGCCCGTCGCCCGGCGAACGGAAGCGCCCGGCGCGGCCGACCCAGCCTTGATAACCGCCATAGACGCCCTGTCGGCCGGTCGGATTGAACTCCGCGTCCTTGACGTGAAACATCCGGATCCGGTCTTTGTAGATGTCGATGTGGTCGAGATAGTCGAGGCATTGCAGAACGTAATGCGACGGATCGTAGAGCATGTTGGCGCGTTTGTGGTTCTTCACGCGCTCCAGGAACATCTCGAAAGTCACGCCGTCATGCAGGTCCTCGCCCGGATGAATTTCGTAGCAGACGTCGACGCCGCAGTCCTCCGCATGGTCGAGGATCGGCGTCCAGCGCTTCGCGAGTTCATCGAAGGCTGTCTCCACAAGGCCCGCCGGGCGCTGCGGCCAGGGATAGATGAAGGGCCAGGCGAGCGCGCCGGAAAAGGTCGCATGCGCCTTGATGCCGAGATGCTTGGAGGCCGAGAGCGCCATCTTCACCTGTTCGACGGCCCATGCCTGCCGTGCCTTCGGATTGCCGCGCATTTCCGGCACGGTGAAGCCGTCGAAGGCTTCGTCATAGGCCGGATGCACCGCCACCAGCTGGCCCTGCAGATGGGTGGAAAGCTCCGTCACCTCGATGCCGTTCGCACGCGCCATGCCGGCGAATTCGTCGCAATAATCCTTGGACGCGGCGGCCTTCTTAAGATCGATGAGCTGACCGGCCCAGGTCGGCACCTGGACGCCGACATAGCCTTTTTCGGCCGCCCATTTGGTAATCGAATCCCAGGAATTGAACGGCGCGGCATCACCTGCGAACTGACCGAGAAAGATGGCTGGTCCCTTGATCGTCTTCATGGTTTTCCTCCTGGGGAAATCAAAAGCTGGACGTGAAAAGAGGCGCGCCCGCGAAAGGCGCGCCTCCTGTGGGTGATCAGAACGGAGAATCCGGGAAGTAGAACTGCTCGGCATTGTCCTTGGTGACGAGCGTGGCATCGAGGATATATTCGCCGCTGACCGGAACCTGATCGTAGAAATGGGCGGCGGTGAGCTGCATGGCAGTCGCCACCATCGACGGCGGGTAAAGCACATCGACCGGGACCATCTTGTCGCCGTCCATGACGCGCTTGACCATATCCTTCGAACCGGCGCCGGCAACGATATACTGGATATCGGTGCGCTTGGCCTGTTCAATGGCTTCGAGGACGCCGACGGCCATGTCGTCATCCTGACACCAGACCACATCGATCTTCGGATATTTCGTCAGGTAGTCCTGCATGACGCGGAAGGCGTCGTCGCGGTTCCAGTTGCCGTACTGGCGTTCCAGCACCTTGACGCTGGAGCCGGCAATGCCCTTGTCGAAACCGTCCTGGCGCTGCTGATCGATCGGGATCGGCAGGCCGCGGATGACGACAACTTCGGCATTCGGGGTCGTCTTGGCGATGTATTCGCCGGCGACCTGGCCAAGCGCCGGATTGTTACCGGCGACATAGAGGTCGCGGACCGAATTGTCGTTGTTCGAAGGCGCACGGTCGACAAGCGCCACGAAGGCTCCACTGTCCTTCACCTGCTGGATGGCGTTGACGAGCGGATCCGGATCGGTCGGCAGGATGACGAGTCCGTCGATCCCCTGGACCGCCAAGTCCTGCACGGCATTGGCCTGGCTTGCCGGATCAGGCGACGTCTTGACGATGACGTTGAGGCCCTTGTGCTCTTCCATCAGAAGCTTTGCGACGCGTTCGGCATGGAACACGACGCCGGCCGTCCAGCCGTGGTCGGCGGCCGGAATGGAAACGCCGATCGTCACCTTCTTTTCCTCCTGGGCCAAGGCAAGGCCCGGGCCGAAGGCAACCGAAGCAGCGAACGCCGCAGCGGCAAGCCCGAAAGTTCTTCTACGCATGGTCTCTCTCCCAAATGTTGTGCGGGGTCTCTTGAATTCCTCCGTTCCGGACCTGCCCCAATATGTCCGGCCGATTCTCTCGATTTTCGCTACTTTCGCATCAGCGACCGCTGCACCAGCATGGCGATGATGATGATCGCTCCCTGGATCGCGCCGATGAGATATTCGCTGATGAAGTTCGAAAGCAGCATGATGTTGCCGACGATCTCCAGGATGAAGGCGCCGCAGACCGTCCCCCAGATGCGGCCGACGCCACCCCTGAGTGCCGTGCCGCCGACCACCACAGCGGTGATCGCCTGCAGTTCCCAAAGGATGCCCGTGGTGGCCGATGTCGAGCCGAGACGCGGCACGTAGAGGAGCACGGCCACCGCCACGCACAGCCCCTGCACGACATAGGCAATAGTGCGCACGCGGTTGACCGAGATGCCGGAATAGCGTGCCACGTCCTCGTTGGACCCGACTGCGATCACATGCCGGCCGTAACGGGTGCGGTAGAGCACGAAGGCCGCGATCGCGGCGGTGACGAAGATGATGATGATCGGCACCGGAATGCCGGCGATGGAACCGAAATAGACCGGCCGGTAGAGCGCCTGCAGCTCGCGGTCACGCAGCGTGATTGCGCCGCCCTGGGAAAGCCAGGTGGTGAGCCCCCGGTAGATGCCCATCGTACCGAGCGTGGCGATGAAGGGCTCGATCCGGCCGATCGTGGTGATCAATCCGTTGAAAAGCCCGCATGCTGCGCCGAGCGCGATCGCCAGCAGCATGGCGGTAATCAGCATGAACATCGGATCGGCAATCGTGCCGGAATTCATGAACAGGATCATCAGGCTGGCGACGAAAGCGACCATCGAGCCAACGGAAAGGTCGAGCCCGCCCGACGAGATCACGTAGGTCGCGCCGAGCGCGATGATCGCGATGAAGGCGCTGCGGGTGATGACGTTCATCAGGTTCGCGACCGATATGAAGTTCGGGTTCGCGAAATAGCCAAGCACCAGGAGGAGCGCCAGCGCGATGAACGGCGCGACCGCCGCCATGTCCCAGTCCTTCGAGGTCTTCGGCGCCTTGGTGGTTTCGGTGGCGACGGAACTCATCAAGCAGCCTCCCCTGTCTTGACGCCCGTCGCAAGCTGGACGATCTCGTTCTCGTTCATGTGTTCTCCCGTCACCTCGCCGACGATCCGGCCGGACCGCATGACGAGAATGCGGTCGCAGATGCCGATCAGTTCCGGCATTTCGGAGGAGACGACGATGATCGAACGCCCCTCGTCCGCCAGCCTGGCGATGAATTTGTAGATCTGTTCCTTGTTGCCGATATCGATACCACGCGTCGGCTCATCGATGATGACGACCTGCGGATCGAGCATCATCATCTTGGCGATCAAAAGCTTCTGCTGGTTGCCGCCGGAAAGCTGGCCGGCTAGGATGTCCCTGGCGCCGGTGCGGATGTCGAAATCGCGGATCGCCTGGTCGAGCGCTTCGCTCTCGCGTTTCCGGTCGATCTGCAACGCGCCGACGAATTTACCGAGCGAGGCAAGCGTCAGGTTGACACGCAGATCCTTGGTGAGCAGCAGGCCCTTGCCCTTGCGGTCTTCGGAGAGATAGGCAACGCCGGCCTTGAGGCTCGTGTGGACCTGGCGGAAATCGACCGGCTGGCCATTGAGGCGCACGGTGCCGCGGCTCGGGCGAAGGCCGACGAGCCCTTCCATCAATTCCGTTCGGCCGGCGCCGACAAGGCCCGCAAAACCGAGGATCTCGCCCTTTCGCAGCCGGAAGGACGCATCCTGCGCATAGCCCGGAACGTTGAGGTGCTCGACCTCCAGCACTGTTTCCCGGACTTCCGCGGCGTGACGGTCCGGATAGAGCTTGGCCACGTCGCGGCCGACCATGAGGCGGGCCATGTCGGCCGGTTCGAGTTCGCTCGCTGCATGGGAGGCGACGAGGCGTCCGTCGCGCAGCACCGTTACGCGGTCGGCAATCTCCTTCACCTCCGGCAGGCGGTGGGAAATGTAGAGCACGCCGACGCCCTTGGCGCGGATATCCCTGATGACCTTCAGGAGCGCCTCGGTCTCATGCGGCGTAAGCGACGCGGTCGGCTCGTCGAAGATGACGATGCGATGCGGCACGAGCAGCACACGGGCGATCTGGACGATCTGGCGCTGGGCGATCGACAGGCGCGAGACGATGGCATTCGGATCGATATCGCCGCCGAGATCGCGGATGGCTTTTGCGGCCCCCTCGTTCATGGCGCGGTCATCGACGCCGATCCCCTTCTTGAGCTCGCGGCCGAGATAGATGTTCTGGGCGACCGTGAGGTCGGGCGCGAGCAGGATTTCCTGGTGCACCAGAACGATGCCGCGGCGCTCCGCATCCACCGGACCGGAGAAGCTGACCGCCTCGCCATCCATCCTGATCTCGCCCCGGCTGGGAGCCAGGTTGCCGGCGAGAATCTTCATGAGCGTCGATTTGCCGGCGCCGTTTTCGCCGATAATCGCGTGCACCTCGCCTGCCCGGACGGTGAGGTTGATATCCTTCAGGACCTCGACGATGCCGAACGTTTTGGAAAGACCCATTGCCTCCATGAGCGGAGCGGAAGAACTGACCTCGGCCGCAGTCATCGCGGGACACCCGGAATCACGCGCACAAAGGCGCATCCAGCCGTGACAGCCCTCATGGCGCGGACGTCATGATCGATGATTACATGCACCTGAATTTCCTCCCGAGATCAGGCTAACGAAGATTCTGAGGTACGTAAAGCAGATTTCGAACCGTTTGCACCTTGCACAACCGCTGGCACGGCCTCATCGGCATGCCACCCGGATCCGGAGTAATCCTTCATGAAATCGATGAAGGCCCGCAGCGGGGCCGGCACCAGCCGTCGGCCGGGATAATAGAGAAACGGACCTGAGAAGGGCTGCCACCACGGTTCCAGCACCGGCTCCAGCGCACCGCTCTCCAGATACGGCCGCAGCCAGTCTTCAAACAGATGGATGATGCCTAAACCCTGGATAGCGGTCTCGATCGCCAGCTCGACGCCGCCGGCCGGCCGCACGACGAGTGGCCCACCCGCATCGATACGTACGATCTCGCCCTCACGCTCGAATTCCCACACGGGGATGACGCCACTTGAAAACCGCCCGCGCAGGCAGGCGTGATTGAGCAGGTCGCGGGGATGTTCAGGCCGCCCGTGGCGCTTGAGATATGCGGGAGATGCGGCCGTGGCAAAGCGTTGTGTCCTCGGACCGATCGGTACGGCGATCATGTCCTGTTCCAGCCGCTCATCGTAGCGGATGCCGGCGTCGCAGCCGGCCGCCAGAACATCGACGAAACTGTCTTCGGCGACCACCTCCAGCCGAATATCCGGATAGGCCTTCAGGAAGGGTGGGACGATCCTTGGCAGCACCAGCCGGGCGACGCCCACGGGAACGTTGAGGCGCAGCAGCCCGGCCGGCTTTTCCCTGTAGCCGTTCACCACATCGAGCGCCGTCTCCATTTCGGCCAGCGCCGGACCGAGACGTTCGAGCAGGCCCGCGCCCGCCTCCGTCGGAACCACGCTTCGGGTGGTTCGGTTGAGGAGGCGCACGCCGAGCTGGGCTTCCAGCCGACGCACCGCTTCGCTCAATGCCGACGGGCTGGCGCCGCTGGCTCTCGCTCCCTCACGAAAGCCCCTGGCGCGGGCGACCGTGACGAAGGCGCCCAGATCTCCAAGGTCTACACCCATTGTTCGCCTTTCCGCACAAGCTGTGCCGATTGTATCGGATTATCTGGACGGAAAACAGCGCCTATCTGGTGCCCATCGGCAATCAAACTCGCCGCAAAGGAGAGAGATCATGACGCATATCCAGAAGGCCGGCAGCTTTGGGCTCGGCGATCGCACCGTAAAACGCCTCGGCTATGGCGCAATGCAGCTTGCCGGACCCGGCGTGTTCGGGCCGCCAAAGGATCGCGAAATGGCGCTGACGGTGCTGCGCGAAGCGGTATCTCTCGGGGTCGACCATATCGATACAAGCGACTTCTACGGTCCGCACGTCACCAACCAGCTGATCCGCGAAGCGCTTCACCCCTATCCCGGCGACCTGACGATCGTCACCAAGATCGGCGCCCGTCGCGGCGACGATGCGTCGTGGATCCCCGCCTTCACACCCGAAGAACTCACCGCCCAGATCCACGACAACCTGCGCAATCTCGGCCTCGACGCTTTGGAGGTCGTCAACCTCAGGATCATCTTCGGCATTCACGGGCCGGTCGAGGGCTCCATCGAGGAGCAGGTCACGGCTCTTGCGAAGCTGCAGCAACAAGGACTGGTGCGGCACATCGGCCTCAGCAACGCTACACGGACCCAGATCGCCGAGGCACGGCGGATCGTCGACATCGTCTGCGTGCAGAATCACTACAATCTGGTTCATCGGGACGATGACCGGCTGATCGATGAGCTTTCAGCCGAGGGGATCGCCTATGTTCCCTTTTTCCCGCTCGGCGGCTTCACGCCATTGCAGTCCGCCACCCTTTCGAATGTCGCGGCAAGGCTGGATGCAACGCCCATGCAGGTTGCCCTTGCCTGGTTGCTTCAGCGGGCGCCGAACATCCTGCTGATCCCCGGCACATCCTCGGTCGCGCATCTGCGGGAAAACCTGGCCGCTGCCGAACTGGAACTGCCGCAGGATGTGGTGACGGAATTGAACGGCATCGCAGAGACAGCCGCAACCTGATGCAGAAATGGGGCCGCATGCAGCGGCCCCATCCCGTTGTGTCAGACGTAGCGGTTGACGACGTTTTCCAGATATTCCTGGCGGCCGGAAACTGGTTCCGGATTGATGTTTTCACGCTCCACCATGGCGGCGATCTCGTCGAGCTTGTATTCGCCACGCAGCATCTTCTGCGCCTCGGGGCTCTCCCACCTCTCGTAGCGGGCGTCGAGCGGGATCTTGAGCGCGCCGTCGTCCAGCATCTTCGCGGCTGCCTTGAGGCCGCGGGCGCAGCAATCCATGCCGCCGATATGGCCGATCAGCAGGTCCTGCGGATCGAGCGACTGGCGGCGCAGCTTGGCATCGAAATTCGTGCCCCCGCTCGTGAAGCCGCCGCCCGCAAGGACGTGATAGTAGGCGAGCGCCATTTCCGGCACATTGTTCGGGAACTGGTCGGTATCCCAGCCGGACTGATAATCGTTGCGGTTCATATCGATCGAACCGAAGATGCCGAACGTGTTCGCCATAGCGATCTCATGTTCGAAGGAATGGCCGGCGAGGATCGCATGGCCCTGCTCGATATTGACCTTCACTTCCTTCTCCAGCCCATTCTTCTGCAGGAAGGCATAGACGGTCGAGACGTCGTAGTCGTACTGGTGCTTGGTCGGCTCCTGCGGCTTCGGTTCGATGAGAATCGTGCCTTCGAAGCCGATCTTGTACTTGTATTCGACCACGAGATTGAGAAAACGGCCCATCTGGTCGAGCTCGCGGGTGAAGTCGGTATTGAGGATGGTCTCGTAGCCTTCGCGCCCGCCCCACAGCACGTAGTTGGAGCCGCCGAGCCGCTTGGTGGCGTCGAGGCAGGTCTTCACGGTCGCCGCAGCGAAGGCGAAGACGTCCGGGTCGGGATTGGTGGCGGCACCAGACATATAGCGCCGGTTGGAGAAGAGGTTCGCCGTGCCCCAGAGAAGCTTCACACCGGTTTCGGCCTGCTTTTTCTCGAAGTAGTCGACGATCTCGTTGAGGTTCTTCGTGTTTTCCGCGAAATTCGTGCCTTCCGGGCGCACATCCGCATCGTGGAAGCAATAGAACGGGCTGCCCAGGAGTTGGAAGAATTCAAAGGCGACGTCCGCCTTCATCTTGGCCGCTTCCATCGTGTCGGAAAACCAGGGGCGCAGGAACGTCTGGCCGCCGAAGGGATCGCCACCCGGCCAGGTGAAGGTGTGCCAGTAGGCGACGGCAAAGCGCAGGTGGTCCTCCATGCGCTTGCCGGCGACGATCTCGTCGGGATTGTAGTGGCGGAAAGCGAGCGGATTGGTGCTCTCCGGACCTTCGTATCTGATCTTGGCGACGTCGCCGAAAAATCCTGTGCTCATGGTCATGTCCTCCTTGGGGAATGTTCAATTGTACGGCGGGCTACGCTTGCCCCTCATCCGCCTGCCGGCACCTTCTCCCCGCAAGCGGGGCGAAGGAGATTCGTTGCGACCCCTTCGTCCCTTGGAACATCGAGTAGGGCACGTACCCTCTCCCCGCCTGCGGGGATTAGGGTGAGGGGCAAACCCAGTTCAATGCGCCAGCGACCGGATCGCCGGGTAAGCAGCCCGATACCGCGCGTAAGCGGCCTCATAGGCATCCGAGAGCCCCGAGACCGGTTCGATCGTCTCCTCCGTCTTTGGCGCCGAGCAGAGCGCCACCGGATCGGCCCCGGTCGCGGCGATGAGACCGAGCCGGGCGGCACCGAAGGCCGCGCCGAAATCGCCGTCCGCCGGGATATCGACCGGCATTCCGAGCGAGGTCGCGATCGAGGCCAGCCAGTAGCGCGAGCGCGAACCGCCGCCGATCGCGGTCACGCGGGAAATCGATGTGCCGGCAGACTTGAGCGCCTCCAGATTGTCGCGGATAGCGAAAGTGACGCCTTCCAGCACCGATTGGGTAAGCACGGTACGGCTGCTTTCATGTTCGAGGCCGATGAAGGCGCCACGGATCACGGCGTCGTTGTGCGGCGTGCGCTCGCCGGAAAGATAGGGCAGGAAAGTGACGCCGGAGGGCGCCTTCAGCGTGTCGCCGAGTTCCTGCGTCAGTTCCGCGGCGGTTTTGCCGGCGATGTGCGAATACCAGTTGAGCGCATCCGTGGCCGACAGGATGACGCCCATCTGGTGCCAGGTCTTCGGCAGCGCATGACAGAAGGCGTGAACGGCGCTTTCCGGCTTCGGCAGATAGGAGGCATTGGCCGCAAACAGCACGCCCGACGTGCCGAGCGAGACGAAGGCATGGCCTTCCGCCACCGTGCCCATGCCGCAGGCGGATGCCGCATTGTCCCCGGCCCCGCCGGCGACCACGACGTCACCGGCGATACCCCATTCGGAAGCGAGTTCGCCGCGCAGCTTGCCTGCCTGTTCCGTGCCTTCCACCAGCGAGGGCATCTGTTTCTCGAACAATCCGGTCGCATCGAGCAATTCGGACGACCATTTGCGGGCGCCTGTATCGAGCCAGGAGGTTCCGGCCGAGTCCGACATTTCGGAAATGTGCTCCCCGGTGAGCCACAGGCGCAGATAATCCTTCGGCAGCAGTACCTTGGCAACCTTCGCAAAAATCTCCGGCTCGTGCTTCCTCACCCAGACGAGCTTCGGCGCGGTGAAGCCTGGAAAGACGATATTGCCAGTGATCTGCCGGAAGCGGGAATCGGCGTCGAGCATCGCAGCCTCCTCATGGGAACGAGTGTCGTTCCAGAGGATGCAAGGCCGCAGCACCTTGTCGTCCGCATCAAGCAGCGTCGCGCCATGCATCTGGCCGGAGAGCCCGATGCCCTTCACGGCGGCGAGTTCCTTCGGGAACTTCGCCTTGAGGCCGGCGACGGCCTCCTCTGTGGCGCGGATCCAGTGAGCAGGCTCCTGCTCCGACCAGCCGGAATGCGGGCGCGAGACGTCGAGCGCGCCGCTCGCCGAACCGATGATCCTCTGATCGCCGTCGATCAGCATCGCCTTGACGCCGGAAGTGCCGAGATCGAGACCGAGATACATGGTACTTCTCCTTCATACTCTGCTTCTCAGGGCAGATTGTCTTTCAAGAATATGTCGATGCGGATGCGCTCCTGCCCGGCGATCACCGGCAGGCCATCCGCCTTGGCCTTCAGCACGCGGATGGCGCTGCGCACCTCATGGCCCGCATCCTGGTTCAGCACCGCGTCGATTACGCCTTCGGCGAGTGCAGCGCGGGTCGAGGCGGTTAGTTCGTGAGCGATGACAAGAGGCCGCCTAGACATACCCGCTTTTTGCACCGCCCGGATGAGGCCTCGATTGCCCGCACCGAGACTATAGATGCCAGCGATGTCAGCATGACGGCGCAACGCATCGGCAACCACCGTTTCGGCGAGCGCCGGATCGTCCCGCCCCTCCAGCACCGGCAGGATAAGGACATTCGGATAGCTCTCCCCGATAACCGACGAAAACCCTTCGAGCCGCTCGCGATGGTCGCGCACCAGCATGGAGCCGGCAAGCACCGCCACCGTCGCCCCTCGCTCACCCACGAACGGGCCGCTCAGGAAACGGCCCATCAGGCTGCCTGCGGTACGGCCGGCGGCGATATTGTCGATGCCGGCGTAATGATCGCGGGAGGCGTCCGGCAGGTCCGAGACAAGCGTGACGGTCGGTATGCCCGCTTCCTTCAGACGGCCGACGGCAGCGCGGACTTCCGGCGCATCGATGGCGACGAAGGCGACGCCGGACGGCTTTTCGGCCAAAACCTTTTCGAGCGCGTCAACCAGTGCATCCGGATCGAAGGGCGGCACGTCGACGATGCGGATATGGGTGCGCTCGGCGCTCGAACGGGCAATCGCGCCGCGCACTTCCTCGTGCAGGCCGATCATGAAGGAATTGTCGTTTTCCGGCAGGATGAAGACGAAGGAATAGGTGCGGCCCTTGGCAAGGTTCGCGGCCGCGAGATCGCGCACGTAACCAAGTGCTGCGATCGCCTCCTCCACCTTCGAACGGGTCACGGCGCGCACGCCCGGCCGGTCGTTCAACACGCGATCGACCGTAGCAAGGCTGCCCCCTGCGCTCTTCGCGATGTCATGGACAGTGGGCTTCATGAACTCCTCCGCGGAAGGTGGTAGCCCAATTTTTGAGGTACGTAAATCAGAATTTACCGAAGGCGTCGGAAAACAGCCCTCCGATAGAGCCAGGTCACCGACCGGCAGGAAAAAGGGCCGCCCCTTGCGCGGCGACCCCTTTCCGGCGGTGGAGTGCTGTGATCAGTGGCCGCCCCCGCCGGCGCCTGGCGGCCGTGCAGGTTTGGCAATCAGGAAGACGAAGAAGATGAGGCTGCTGAAAAGCACGGTCAGCAGCAGGAAGACGTCCGCGAAGGACAACAGCCAGGACTGCTGGGTGATCATTCCGGAAAGCCTCTGCAGGGCCGCCGCGCTGCCGTCGAAACCATAGGAATTGTAGTTGGCGCCGACGCTGTCGAGCCAGCTCATCGCAGCCGGGTTGCCGTAATTGACATGCTCGGACAGCCGGGCATAGTGCTCGTCGGTACGCTGGGTCAGCATGGTGTTGATGATCGCCAGGCCGACTGCGCCGCCCAGGTTTCGGGTCAGGTTGAACAGTCCGGAAGCGCCCTGGATGCGCTGCGGCGCGAGCGTGCCGAGTGCGATATTGTTGATAGGCACCATGCACATCATCATCGAAGCACCGCGCAGGATCTGCGGCAGGAACAGTTCCCAGAAATCCCAGTCCCCCGTAATCCCCGTCATCAGCCAGGTGCCAAGAGCGAAGCCGGCAAAGCCGACCGCCATCATCACCCTGAGATCGAGGATGTTCGTCAGACGCCCGACAATCGGCGCGGAGACGAACATGGCAAGCCCCGAAACAAACATGGTCTCGCCGATCATCAGGGAATCGTAACCCCGGATACGTCCCAGATAGAGCGGATAGAGATAGGTGAGACCGTAGAGGCCGACACCCATCACGAAGGAGAAAAGCGAGCCGAATGCGAAGTTGGCATTGCTGAACGCCCTGAGGTCCACGACCGGGAACTCGACCCTGAAGGCGCGCCAGAAGAAGATCACCGCGCCGATGAAGATCATTACCGTGCCGATGACGATACGCTCGTCGCCGAACCAGTCCTTGTTGTTGCCCTCTTCAAGCACGTATTCGAGCGACCCGAGGAACACGGCCATCGAGAAAAGCCCCCACCAGTCGAATTTCCGCATGAGGTTATGCTGCGGCTTGTCGAAGTCGATCAGGCTCCAGGCGGCGGCCGTCACGAGGATGCCCGGGATGATGTTGACGAGGAAAAGCCAGTGCCAGGAAAACGCGTGCGAGAGATAGCCGCCCACCGTCGGCCCGATCGTCGGCGCGAGCGTTGCGACAAGGCCGATGATCGGCGAGACGATGCTGCGCTTCGAGGGCGGGAAGATGGTGAAGGCGGCCGCGAAGACCGAGGGGATCATGCCGCCGCCGATAAAGCCCTGAAGCGCCCGGTAGACGATCATCTGCTCGATATTGGTGGCAGTGGCGCAGAGCGCGCTTGCCATCGTGAAGCCGCCCGCGCAGATGGTGAAAAGCACGCGCGTCGAAAGAATCCGCGCCAGCGTTCCCGACAGCGGGATCATGATCACTTCGGCGATCAGGTAGGAGGTCTGCACCCAGGCCACTTCGTCCGAGCCAGCGGAAAGGCCGGCCTGGATCTCGGCGAGCGAGGCCGAGACGATCTGGATGTCGAGGATCGACATGAACATGCCGAAGACCATCGCGAAGAAGGCGATGACCTTGCGTCTGTCCATCGGTGGGTCGACGGGTATCGTACCCGCCGCGGCCGCTGCTGTTGCCATGGCCGTTCTCCGTAGGTTTATTTCGCAGCGACCGCGTTGCTGGCGGCGGGGGCCGTTCGGGTGTCGACGTCGACGACGACGCTCAAACCGGCCCTCAGATGCTCGCGCTCCAGGACGTCCTTCGGGATCGAGATCCGCACCGGCACGCGCTGCACGACCTTCGTGAAATTGCCCGTGGCGTTTTCAGGCGGAAGCAGGGAGAAGACAGAACCGGAAGCAGGCGCGATCGAAACGACGGTACCCGTAACGGTGTGGTCGTCGAAGGCATCGACATGCACGCGGACCTTGGAACCCGGCTGCAGGCGACCGATCTGGGTTTCCTTGAAATTCGCGTCGATATAAAGCTCGGTGAGCGGAACCAGAGAGGCCAGCCGCTTGCCGGCTGTGACCAGATCACCCGTCTGGACGGCGAGATTGCCGATGACACCATCATAAGGTGCCTTCAGGACCGTGAAATCCAGGTCGCGCTGGGCTTGGTCGCGGGCAATCTCCTCGGCACGAACATCATTGACCGCTTCCTTGCGCTGCGCCTGCAAGAGGCCGAGATTGGCTTCCGCGGAAGCTACGGCCGCCTGACCGGCGACCAGATCGGCCCGGGCCTTTTCGAGCGCGATCTCTGCATTGTCGAGGTCGGCGGTCGTACCAACGGATTTTGCGGCCAGTTCCGCCTGGCGCTTCTGGGTTATTTCGGCACCACGAACGGCCGCTTCAAGCGCGCCCTGCTGGGCCTTGGCCTGCTCGATCGCCGCCTTGCCGCCAGCGATCTGGGCATCGATGCGCGATATCGCGAGATTGGCGGATTCGACGGCTGCTGCCGCCTTTTCGAGCGCCAGCCTGTAATCACCGTCGTCAAGCGTCACCAGCGGATCACCCGCTTTGACGGACTGGTTCTCGACGACATTCACCTTGGCAACGTAACCTGATACCTTAGGGGAAATGACGGCGATATCGCCTTCCACATAGGCATCATCGGTCGAAACGAGGAAGCGACCATCGGTCCACCAGTCATAGCCATACCAAGCCGCGCCGCTCAGAAGAGCGAGCCCGATGATCGGCAGCAGGAAACCACGCTTCTTCTTTTCAGGCGCCTTGGGAGCCGCGGGCGCTGCAATAGCCTCGGCGGTGGCTGGCTGTTCCGCCGAAGGCGTGCTCTTGCGGGCTTCGGCCTCGACAGGGCCGACATTGTCCATCGTCACGGCGCGCAGTGCGCCGGCATTTTGGGAGGCCGTCATTTCTCTATTACCGTCTTGGGAGTGGGCAGTCGTTCATCGAACCGTTCGGTTCAGTGAGCTTGACATAGACCTTTCCATGGCACATATCAAGAGCAATCGAACCGCTCGGTTCGAAAAGGTTAAAAAAGGCATTGAAATGTCCAAACAGACAGGGAAGCTGGCAATACCCGATCCTGGCCCGGCCGGGCGTTTTGCGGCAGGCGCGGACCCGGCGAAACGGGAACAGATCATCGATGGCGCGAAGGCCGTCTTCATGAAGCTCGGCTTCGATGCGGCGAGCATGAACGACATTACCCGCGAGGCCGGCGTCTCGAAGGGAACGATCTACGTCTATTTCCAGAACAAGGAACATCTCTTCACCGCAATGGTCGCGCGCGAGCGCGAGCGTATCACCACGAGAATGCGCGACATTCTTGAAGGCAGCGAGGAGGTCGAGGACGGGCTTTATCATTTCGGCATGAGCTTCGCCGCGCATATCACCTCGCCTCAGGTGATCAATGCGATGCGCACCGTAATCGGTGTCGCCGACCGGATGCCGAGCCTCTGTCGGCATTTCTTCAATTCCCCCTCGGTGAACGTGCGGACGGTTCTGGACGACTTCATCAAGCGGCATGTGGCGCTCGGCAACCTAAGGGCCGAAGATACCGATCTGGCAGCTCGCCAGTTCATCGACATGACGAGCGGCACCTTCTTCAAGTTCCGCCTGTTTGGCGATATCGACGACGTGCCGCCGCGGGCGGAACTGGATCATGTCGTCAGGGGCGCGATCCGGGTGTTCATGGCGGCCTATGGCGCTCATGACACGTCAGTGAAGGCGAAAACGGTAGAACACGCCTAATTTCAGGAGGTTGTTGCACAACCTCCTCTTGTCTTTGCGTTTCCACTTCTTAAATCGGTCGGGCAATTACGCCCTGAGATTGAAAAAGGAGATGTGGATGGACATAGCAGCGCTCGTAGCAGACCCGGCGGCCTGGGTAGCGCTTGTCACTCTCGTAGTCATGGAAGTCGTGCTCGGCATCGACAACCTGATCTTCATCTCCATCCTCACCAACAAGCTGCCGGCCGAGCATCGCGTCAAGGCCCGCCGCATCGGTATCGGGCTCGCGCTCATCATGCGGCTCGCGCTGCTCGGCACCATCGCCTGGATCGTCCAGCTGACCACCCCGATCTTCGAAGCCTTCGGCCACGGTTTCTCGTGGAAGGATCTGATCCTGATCGCCGGCGGTCTTTTCCTCGTCTGGAAGGCCACCAAGGAAATCCACCACAATGTCGATCCGGCCGATCACAACGAGGATTTCATCGCAAGTTCGGCAACCACGGGCTTCGCGGCCGCTATCGGCCAAATCTTGCTTCTCGACCTCGTCTTCTCGATCGACAGCATCATTACCGCCGTCGGCATGACCGAGCATTTGCCGATCATGGTGACCGCCGTCGTTATTGCCGTGACCGTCATGCTGGTCGCCGCAACGCCACTCGCCAACTTCATCGAGAAGAACCCGACGATCGTCATGCTGGCCCTCGCCTTCCTCCTGATGATCGGCACGACACTGATTGCTGACGGCATGGGCTTCCATGTGCCGAAGGGCTACGTCTACGCCGCCATGGCCTTCTCGGCTCTGGTCGAAGTGCTGAACATGTTCGCGAGAAACGCCAGGCGGAAGAAGAAGGGGGCGGGGCAGACGCTGCATTGACGGAAAATCCGCCCCTCATCCCGCGGCTGCGACCTTCTCCCCGTCAGAACGAGAAGAGAGTTAGGGTGAAGAGCAGAGGCAAACGCCGAAGCCCTGCTCATCCCTTCGCCAGTTCCTTGTCGATCGCCGAAACGAGGCGACTGTCTTCCGCCGTCACGTCCGGCGCGAAACGGGCGACGATCTTGCCGTCGCGACCGATCAGGAACTTCTCGAAGTTCCAGAGGATTTCCTGGTCATCGGGAACCTCCATGCCATAACCGCGCAGGCGCTCCTTCATCGGACCATCGCCGGTCGTCGTCACACCCGAACCAGTCAGTTCCTTGTAGAGCGGATGCTTGTCCTCACCCTTCACGGAGATCTTCGAGAAGATCGGGAATTTGACGTCGTAGGTGAGGGTACAGAACTCGACGATCTCGGTATCCGTACCCGGTTCCTGGCCCTTGAAATTGTTGGCCGGGAAGGCGGCGATGACGAATCCGTGCTGGCGCTTGTCCTCATAGAGCTTTTCGAGACCTTCGTATTGCTTGGTGAGGCCGCATTTCGAGGCGACATTGACGACCAGCATGACCTTGCCCTTATATTCGGACAGCGTCGTCTGACGGCCGTCCGCCAGCTTGACCGGAATATCCAGAACGGCGCTCATCGGCAAATCTCCCTGAAATTGACAAAGCGGTAGGCGGGCACAAACTATTCCAACAGTCATGCTTGTCCAGTGGACAGATATTGCCCAGCGGAACTTTAACCGGTCGGCGGGATTGATACGCCACCCGAAAGCGTCAATTCTTCTTTTTCGGCGGATGCTCATCCGTCGTTAAGCCTCAGAGCCGCCGGAGCCCATGACAACCGACCAGATTCTCGCCTTTACCGTCATCGCCATCATGATGGCGGTCTTCATCTGGGATCGCTTTCGCTATGATGTGGTTGCCTGCTGCGCCCTCGTGCTGGCAGTTACGCTCGGCATCGTACCCGTCGACAAGGCGTTTTCCGGCTTTTCCGACGACATCGTCGTCATCGTCGGCAGTGCGTTGGTTGTCAGTGCAGGCGTGGCCCGCTCGGGGATCGTCGATACCGCCATCAAGAAATTCTTCCCGAACCTCAACACGCTGCCCGCCCAGCTTGCGCTTCTGATGATCGTGGTGGCTGTGCTTTCCGCCTTCATCAAGAACATCGGAGCACTGGCGATCATGATGCCAGTCGCCTTCCAATTTGCTAAGAAATCCGGCGCATCGCCGTCCAAATACCTGATGCCAATGGCCTTTGCCGCCTTGCTCGGCGGTTTGATGACACAGATCGGCACGTCTCCCAACATCGTCGTGTCACGGCTGAGGAGCGAGCTCACCGGCACGCCCTTCACCATGTTCGACTTCACGCCGATGGGCGCAATCCTCACCATTGTCGGCATTACCTTTTTGCTCTTTTTCCACTGGCTGGTGCCGAGCCGCACAAAGCAGAACAATTCCATCGAGGAAGCGATCGAGATCACCAACTATACGTCGGAAGTTTCGGTAACAGCGCAATCCTCCGTTCTGGACAAGCCCATGAGCGAGCTTTTGAAGCTCGGCGATGGTGAAGTGATTGCGACAGCAGTGTTGCGCGGCCCGGCCCGCATGTCGCCCTTCCCCGATCTCGTCATGCGCGAAGGTGACGTGGCGCTTCTGGAAGGCCCCTCGAAGGCACTCGATCGCATCGTCTCGGCAGGTAGACTGCGACTTTCCGGCAAGCCGCTGAAAGAAAGGGGCCAGACCCAGCCCGACGTGATCTCCGTGGAGGCGATTATCTCGCAGGAATCGTCACTCCGGGGCCTCTCCGCCAAGGAGCTTGCGCTCTCCTACACGCGCGGCATAAACCTTCTGGCTGTCAGCCGGCGCGGCGAACGGCTGAAGGAACGGCTCGGCGATCTCACGCTGATGGCAGGCGACGTGCTGGTGCTGCAGGGAAGCCGAAGGAACCTGCCGGCCGTGTTGCAGGATTTCTCCCTCCTGCCGCTCGCGCAGCGCGAGGTGCTGCTCGGCACGCATCGGCGCGCCTACGTTCCGCTCATCATCCTTGCGCTTGCAATGGCGACGACGGCGGTCGGTATTGCACCGGTTCCGGTCGCCTTCTTTGCCGCGGCACTCGGCATGGTCGTCTTCCGGGCAATCCCGCTTGCCGATATCTACAAGGCGGTCGACGGGCCGATCCTCGTCATGCTCGCGGCGCTGATCCCGGTGTCGGATTCGCTTCGGACCACCGGGGGCAGCGCGCTGATTGCCGGCTGGCTGGGCGATGTCGCGATGAACCTGCCCGCCTGGGGCGCGCTCGCGCTGATCCTTGTCACCGCCATGGCCGTGACGCCCTTCCTCAACAATGCCGCAACCGTCCTCGTCATGGGGCCGATCGCCGCCAGCTTCGCCACCACTCTCGGCTTCAAGCCGGAAGCTTTCCTCATGGCGGTGGCAATTGGCGCCGGCTCGGATTTCCTGACCCCCGTCGGCCATCAATGCAATACGCTGGTCTTCGGCCCCGGCGGCTACAAATTCTCCGATTACCCACGCCTCGGCCTGCCGTTGTCGTTTATCATCGTGCTCGTGAGCGTCCCGGCGCTGCTCTATATCTGGCCGGTAAGGTAGGGTTGCGCGGATATGCAGCCAAAAACCTTGACGCCTGCGACTGAATATGCGCTAAGGCCTGCCACAAATCCCGCATAGGCAAAAGCAGGTCCGCGCCTCCCGTGACAGGCGCCAGAAATCGAGCATTATTCATGAACACACATGGCCCCCGTGTCCGCATCGCCCCCTCGCCCACCGGCGAACCGCATGTCGGCACCGTCTATATCGCCCTGTTCAACTATCTTTTTGCCAAGAAGATGGGCGGCGAATTCATCCTGCGCATCGAGGATACCGACGCCACACGTTCCACGCCGGAATTCGAACAGAAGGTGCTGGACGCGCTGAAATGGACGGGGCTGACCTGGGCCGAAGGCCCGGATGTCGGCGGCCCCTATGGCCCCTACCGCCAGTCCGACCGCAAGGAAATGTACCAGCCCTACGCCCAGGAGCTGTTGGACAAGGGCCATGCCTTCCGCTGTTTCTGCACGCCGGAGCGGCTGGAGCAGATGCGCGAGGCGCAGCGCGCCGCCGGCAAGCCTCCGAAATACGATGGTCTCTGCCTCCACCTGACAGCCGAGGAAGTCACGTCCAAGATGGCAGCGGGCGAAAGCTCGGTCATCCGCATGAAGATCCCGACCGAAGGCTCCTGCGATTTCCATGACGGCGTCTATGGCGATGTGTCCATCCCGTGGGACTCGGTCGACATGCAGGTGCTGATCAAGGGCGACGGCATGCCGACCTATCACATGGCGAACGTCATCGACGACCATCTGATGAAGATCACCCATGTGGCACGCGGCGAAGAATGGCTGGCCTCGGTGCCGAAGCACATCCTGCTCTACCGCTATTTCGAGTGGGAACAGCCGGTCTTCATGCACCTGTCGCTGATACGCAATGCCGACAAGTCGAAGCTGTCGAAGCGCAAGAACCCGACCTCGATCTCCTACTATTCCGCGCTCGGCTACCTCCCGGAAGCGCTGATGAACTTCCTTGGCCTGTTCTTCATCCAGATCGCCGAGGGCGAGGAACTGCTGACTATGGACGAGCTCTGCGAAAAGTTCGATCCGGACAATCTCTCCAAGGCCGGCGCGATCTTCGACATCCAGAAGCTCGACTGGCTGAACGGCCGCTGGATCCGTGAAAAGCTTTCGCCGGAGGATTTCGTTGCCCGCACGCTCGAATGGGCGTCGGAGAACAATCGCCTGACGGAAGGCCTGAAACTGTCGCAGAGCCGCATTTCCAAGCTCGGCGAACTGCCGCAGCTCGCAGGCTTCCTGCTTTCGAACGACGTCGGCTTGACGCCGGCCTCCTTCGCCGGCCTGAAGACCAGCCCGGCCGAGACGCTGGAGATCCTCAATACCGTTCAGGCCGATCTCGAAAAGCTGATGGAATGGAACGTCGAGACCATCGACGCCGAGCTGCGCGCCGTCTCTGACAAGCTCGGCAAGAAGCTGCGCGTCGTCACGCCGCCGCTCTTCGTCGCCATGTCGGGTTCGTCCCGCTCGCTGCCCCTGTTCGACTCGATGGCGCTGCTCGGCCGTTCGGTCGTGCGCCAGAGATTGAAGATCGCCGCCACCGTCGTCGCCTCCATGGTCGGCGCCCAGGAATCAGGCAAGTAATCAGAAAGGTCCCGCAGAATGACCGACACGAATACCGAAACCGCCCTCTCCTCCGACGCCACGCAGGTGCGCGCCCAGAAGCTCAAGCTGCTTCGCGAGCAGATCGGCGATGTCTATCCGGCGCATTTCCACCGGACGATCTCGAACGCGGAACTGGCCGAGAAATATGCCGGCGTCGAGCCGGACACGGAAACCGGCGATATCGTCACGGTGGCGGGGCGCGTCTACTCCTCGCGCAATTCCGGCATGTTCATGGACATCCGCGACGCAGGCGGCAAGGTGCAGATCTTCTCCCACAAGGACACCACGCCGGAAGAGGCCCGCGCGCTGCTGCCGATGATCGATATCGGCGACATCATCGGGGTGACCGGCGAGGTACGACGCACCAAGCGCGGCGAGCTGACGGTGAACGCCAAGGAAATCACCATGCTCACCAAGTCGCTGCTGCCGATGCCCGAAAAATGGCATGGCCTGTCGGATATCGAGACCCGCTACCGCAAGCGCCATCTCGACATCATGACGAACGAGGAGTCCAAGCTCCGCTTCCGCCAGCGCTCGAAGATCATCTCCGGAATCCGCCGCTTCATGGAAGACGAGAATTTCCTCGAGGTCGAGACGCCGATGCTGCATTCGGTCTATGGCGGCGCGACGGCCGAGCCCTTCAAGACCCATCATAACACGCTGAAGCTCGACATGTACCTGCGCATCGCGCCGGAACTGTTCCTGAAGCGCACGCTGGTCTCCGGCCTCACCGACAAGGTGTTCGAGATCAACCGCAACTTCCGCAACGAAGGCGTCTCGACCCGGCACAATCCCGAATTCACCATGATGGAGTGCTACTGGGCCTACGCCGACTATGAGGACGTCATGGGCCTCGTCGAACGGCTCTTCGCACATCTGGCGATGAGCATCCACGGCTCGACCGAGTTCAAGTTCGGCGACAAGGAAATCTCCTTCAAGGGTCCGTTCCGCCGTGTGCCGATGCCCGAGGCTGTCAGGGAGGCGACCGGCATCGACTTCCTTGCGATCAAGACCGACGAGGGAGCCCGCGCCGCCGCCGAGGCCGCCGGCTTCGAGGTCGAGAAGGACTGGACCTGGGGCGAATGCCTTGCCTTCATCTTCGAGGAGAAGGTGGAGGGCACACTGATCCAGCCGGCTCACGTCACCCACTTCCCGAAGGACATCTCACCCTTCGCCAAGGAAGTTCCGGGCGAGCCGCGCCTTGTCGAGCGTTTCGAGACCTATTGCAACGCCTGGGAAATCGGCAACGCCTTTTCCGAACTCAACGACCCGGAAGAACAGCGCCGCCGCATGGTCGAACAGCTCGAGCAGGCGCATGCCCGCGGCGAGAAGGAAAAGCAGCTCGACGAGGAATTCCTCGACGCGATCGACCAGGGCATGCCGCCGGCTGGCGGCCTCGGCATCGGTGTCGACCGCCTGGTGATGCTGCTCACGGATTCGCCGTCGATCCGCGACGTGATCCTGTTCCCGGCAAGACGCGCCAAGGCGGATTGATGCTGCCTGTCTTCCCGCGACAATGCCCTTCACCAACAAAATCAGCGTCTTAGCTTCGCCAAGATGCTGATTTTGTAACCTCTCCCACCAAGGGAGAGGTGGGCCGAGGCGGCGGCTTAACGCAGCTAAGTGCTGGAAATCGCAAGTGAGGGGATCAGCTCCCTAAACTCAATGCACATCCTTCTTCCCAGTTCCTGACGCTTCCCCACTAGCTTTTGCCGCAGCCGGCGCTGTCTCGCCTCTGAGCTTGGCAAGCCAGGCGGCACCGGCGGCATCCGCATCATTGGCATCGCCCGCCGGAGACGATGCCGCATCGGCATGCACGGCCTCGGCGGAGTCGTGACCGGACCGGATTTCGTCGGCCTCGGTGCCCTTGGACCATTTCTTGCCGCCTTCCGCAGCAGTCCCGGGTTCCGGCGCGGGTAGAGACGCCTCCGGGACAGACCGGGCATTGGCTGAAGCTTCGTCATGGGACGTTTCGGCCTTTTCGTCTTCACCACTCCCGAAGAGCATGTTCTTCACCGACGCGAAGAAACTTTCTCTCTCTTTCGACTGGGCCGCGGTGGATTCGATGTGGCCGGCAGGCTGACTGTCATGACCTTCCGCTTTGGTCACAGCGGGGGGCGCAGACTGATCGCCATGATCTTCCCCGGCGGCCTCGCCATGTTCATCTGCAGGTGCGTCGTGCGCCTCAGCCGGAGCCACGGCATGGGCGTTGCCTTCGCCCGTCTGGCCTTCCGCCGGTGCCTCCTGACCTGAGTCGAAAATCATGCCGGTGATGGAGTCGAGCAATCCGCCGCTCTCCGCGGCCGCAGCTTCACCTCCTTCGCCATGGCCTTCGGTCGGCGCGCCGTGACCGTCTGAAGTTTCCCCATGTCCGCCGGCTTCACCATGACCACCGCCGCCTGCTTTCTCGCCATGTCCGCCGGTTGGCGCTCCGTGCTCACCGGCTGGAGCGACCGCTGCCGGATCAATGCAATCGGCCTTGTCGGTCAGGCTTGCAGTGAGGGCTTCGACATCTTCCAGCGGCAGGTCGATGCGCATGCCGTAATATTCGCCGTTCGAATTGGGCGAACCGTCGAGATAATAGGCCGAATAGGTCTCGGCGTCGGCGCCTTCGGGCACTTTCTTGAGATCGGGAATATAGACGACCTGCGCACCGATCATGCGGCCACGCATCCGGGCGCGGTCCTTGGGGCCGGCCTTGTCGATCATTGCCACCTGGACGAGATCGGCCTTCTCTTTTTCCTGTACCGCTCGGGCAACACGCAGCGCCGTCTTGATGCGCGCGACGCCATCGCCGAACTGATCGCTGGTCACATATTTGCGGATCCAGTAGCGCTGATCGCGCCTGATCTTGATGGTTTCGAGAGCGGTGCATTCGAGGCCATTGATCTCCCGGTAGGAGGGGCCGAGAATCTTGTCCGTACCGATGATGACCGCCGCGGTGCCGCTGCCGCCACCGAGAACCACAATGCCGCCCATGATCAGGACGAGCGTCTTGGAAAACCGGAACTTCAGACCCTTCACTTGCCGAGCTCCGGCATAATCAACTCCATCTTACGCAGGACACCTATGGAATATCGGCGGGATATTCCCTCATTCTTCTTGAAGAAGCTTTAACCTGCGGGACCCGATGCCGACGCAATTTGGAACAGCCGCCGATCTCGGTGGGCCCGGCTCCAAGGCCGGCGATGACCTTGCGGTAAATGCATCCTTGTTGCGAATGAGTTGCAATAGCGTTGACAACCAAGAAATATTTGTTACTTGGTATTGCGACTTAGTCGCAAAAAAGGTTTGATCCGCCCATGAGATATTTCCATCCTATTCTTCGACTGGCTCTGGCTGCCGCCCTTTTCTCCCTCCCCGTGGCGGGGCAGGCGCGGGAAAAGCCGAAGGTGGTGACCACCTTCACCGTGATCGCCGATATGGCAAAGAACGTCGCAGGCAATGCAGCCGACGTGGAAAGCATCACCAAGCCCGGCGCGGAAATCCATAACTACCAGCCCACCCCCCGCGACCTCCTGCGCGCCCGCGATGCCGATCTGGTGCTGCGCAACGGCCTGAACCTCGAACTCTGGTTCGAGAAGTTCCTCACCAATTTGGGCGATATCCCGAACGTGACGGTCTCCGACGGCATAGAACCCATGGCGATCGCCGGCGGCGCCTACCAGGGAAAGCCGAACCCGCACGCCTGGATGTCGCCGGAAAACGCGGTGATCTATGTCGAGAACATTCGTAAGGGGCTGACTGAAATCGATCCGGCCCATGCCGACGTCTATGCCGCCAACGCCAAGGCCTACACGGATAAGATCAAGGCGCAGGTCCAGCCGATCCGCGATGAACTCGCCGCCCTTCCGGAAGACCACCGCTGGCTGGCGACGAGTGAAGGCGCCTTCTCCTATCTCGCCCGCGATTTCGGTCTCAAGGAGCTTTATCTCTGGCCGGTCAACGCCGACAGCCAGGGCACGCCGCAGCAGGTGCGCGCCGTCATCGACGCCATGCGCGAGCATGACATCAAGGTGATCTTCAGCGAAAGCACTGTGTCCGACAAGCCGGCCAGGCAGGTCGCTTCCGAAACCGGCGCCCGGTATGGCGGCGTCCTCTATGTCGACTCGCTGAGCGAGGCAGACGGTCCGGTACCGACCTATCTCGACCTCCTCCGCGTAACGACGGAAACCATCGCGAAAGGCCTCTCCCAGTGATGATGGGCAAGAAGAAACCCGAGGCCGCCGGCCTTGATGTAAGCAATGTCACGGTTGCCTACCGCAACGGCCTTACGGCGCTGAGACACGCGACCTTTACCGTGCCGAAAGGCACGGTCACCGCGCTGGTGGGCATCAACGGCGCCGGAAAGTCGACGATCTTCAAGGCGATCATGGGGTTCGTGCCGCTGGCCGAAGGTTCCGTCGAGATCTTCGGCATGCCGGCCCGGGAGGCGCTCAGGAAGAACCTCGTCGCCTATGTGCCGCAGGCCGAAGAGGTCGACTGGGATTTCCCGGTCCTCGTCGAGGACGTGGTGATGATGGGCCGCTACGGGCATATGAACTTCCTGCGCATCCCTTCGCGCCGCGACCACGAGATGGTGACTCAGGCACTGAAGCGGGTAAACATGGAGGAATACCGCAAGCGCCAGATCGGCGAGCTTTCCGGCGGCCAGAGGAAGCGTGTCTTTTTGGCCCGCGCGCTCGCGCAGGAAGGCCAGGTCATCCTGCTCGACGAGCCCTTTACCGGCGTCGACGTAACCACCGAGGAACAGATCATCGCGCTCTTGAAGGCGCTGCGTGACGAAGGCCGGGTGATGCTGGTCTCGACCCACAATCTCGGCAGCGTGCCGGAATTCTGCGACCGCACCGTCTTCGTCAAGGGCACGGTGCTCGCCTATGGCAAGACGGAGGACACGTTCACCGAAGCCAATCTGGAAAAGGCCTTCGGCGGCGTGCTGCGCCATTTTGTCCTCGGCGGCTCCGATCTTCACGAAGATGCCGACGAAAGAAGGATCAAGGTCATCAGCGACGACGAACGGCCCTTCGTCACTTATGGCAACGGCAAGGGTGAATCGAAGGAGAAGGCGGATGCTGCAGACGCTCCTTGAACCCTTCACCTATGGCTACATGCTGAACGCCATCTGGGTCAGCGCCCTGGTGGGCGGTGTCTGCGGTTTTCTCTCCGCCTATCTGATGCTGAAAGGCTGGTCGCTGATCGGCGACGCGCTCTCGCATTCCATCGTTCCGGGTGTTGCCGGAGCCTATATGCTCGGCCTCCCCTTCTCGCTCGGCGCCTTCATCTCCGGCGGACTGGCGGCCGGCGCCATGCTCTTCCTCAACCAGCGGACACGATTGAAGGAAGACGCCATCATCGGGCTCATCTTCACATCCTTCTTTGGCCTCGGCCTTTTCATGGTGTCGCTCTCTCCGACCTCGGTGAACATCCAGACGATCGTGCTCGGCAATATCCTCGCCATCACGCCGGAGGATACGCTGCAGCTCGTCATCATCGGCGGTGTCAGCCTCGTCATCCTGGCGCTCAAGTGGAAGGACCTGATGGTCACTTTCTTCGACGAGAACCACGCCCGCACCATCGGCCTGAACCCGGACTTCCTCAAAATACTGTTCTTCACCCTGCTGGCCGCCTCGACCGTCGCGGCGTTGCAGACGGTCGGCGCCTTCCTCGTCATCGCCATGGTGGTAACGCCCGGCGCGACCGCCTATCTGCTGACCGACCGGTTCGAGAGACTGATCCTCATGGGCCTTGCGATCGGTGCGGCGACCAGTTTCGTCGGCGCCTATCTGAGCTATTTCCTGAACGGCGCCACCGGCGGCATCATCGTGGTACTGCAGACCGCGTTGTTCCTGCTGGCCTTTCTGCTCGCACCGAAACACGGCATGCTCGCTGCCCGCCGCCGGCTGCGCCGCACCCTGGAGGAAACGCCGTGAGCGATTTCATCGACCTCGCAACCTTCCCCTTCCAGATCGATTTCATGCAGCGCGCCTTCATCGTTACGCTGATGATCGCGCTGCCGATGGCGATCCTCTCCTGCTTCCTGGTGCTGAAGGGCTGGTCGCTGATGGGTGACGCCGTCTCGCATGCCGTGCTGCCGGGCGTTGTGATCGCCTACATTCTGTCGATCCCACTTTCGGTCGGCGCCTTCGTGGCCGGCATGATCTGTGCGCTCGCGACCGGTTTCCTGAAGGAGAACAGCCGCATCAAGGAGGATACCGTTCTTGGTATCGTCTTTTCCGGCATGTTCGGACTGGGGCTGGTGCTCTTCGTGAAAGTGCAGAGCGACGTGCATCTCGACCATATCCTGTTCGGCGACATGCTCGGCATCCTGCCATCGGATCTGATCGAAACAGGCCTCATCGCGCTGGCGGCCATGCTCTTCCTAGTGATCTTCCGCAAGGATCTGCTGGTGCATTCCTTCGATGAGCAGCACGCCCGGGCGATCGGCCTGCCGACGCGGCTCCTGCATTACGGTCTGCTTGCGGTGCTCTCGCTGACGGTGGTGGGCGCGCTGAAGGCGATCGGCATCATCCTCTCCGTGGCGCTCCTGGTTGCTCCCGGCGCAATCGCCTTTCTCCTTACCCGGCGGTTCACCCCGATGCTGCTGACGGCAGTTGCCATCGCGGTCGGCTGTTCCCTTGCCGGCATCTATATCAGCTTCTTTCTCGACAGCGCGCCGGCCCCGACCATCGTGCTTCTGATGACGGCGCTGTTCATTGGAGCCTTCGTCAAAACGACGATCAAGGCGCGGGCGACGGCATAGATCAGCCCTCTTGCGCAAATCAAACTGTGGGTATATACCCGCACACATGCCAAGCGAAACCTGCCACTGCATCGTGCTGCGCCAAGCCTCCCGAAAGGTCTCGTCCTATTATGACGAGGCACTGGCGCCGCTCGGCGTGAACATCGGCCAGTTCAGCCTGCTCCGCAACATCAGGCGGCTGGAGCCGGTCTCGCTGACCGAACTTGCCGGCAAGGTGGAGCTTGACCGCTCCACCGTCGGCCGCAACACGAAAGTGCTGGAGCGCATGGGTCTCGTCACGATAGGCCACGGGGAAGACCAGCGGGAAGCGATGTTGACGCTGACCGACAGAGGCCACGACCTGCTTCGGCAAGGCGCCCCCCTCTGGGACGGCGTTCAGGAGGATATCGAGGTCCGGCTTGGACCGGAAAAAACGAAACAACTACTGGAGCTGCTCAAGGAGCTCTGATTTTTATATTCTAAAGCGGGCATATACCCGAATTATCTGCTGCGGATGCGGCAAGGATCAGGAAAGGGACTAGACATGATCTCCACCAGCGCCGCACGATGGATGGCCGGCAGAGACCTCCACTATGGATGGGTGGTCGCCGCGACCACCTTCCTGACCATGCTGGCAACCGCCGGCGCCATGGGGTCGGCGGGCGTGATGATCCAGCCGCTGCACCAGGAATTCGGCTGGGACATTGCCGACATCTCGTCGGCCATGGCCGTGCGCCTGGTGCTCTTCGGTCTGCTCGGCCCCTTCGCCGCCGCCTTCATGAACCATTTCGGCATCCGGCAGGTGGTGGCAACGGCGCTCGCACTAATCATGGGCGGCATCGTCGTCTCGCTGTTCATGACGGAGGTCTGGCAACTTGTCCTTCTCTGGGGCGTGGTGATCGGCGTCGGTACCGGCATGACCGCGCTGGTCCTGGGAGCCACGGTCGCGACCCGCTGGTTCTCCAAGCGCCGCGGCCTCGTCGTCGGGCTGATGACGGCGAGCAACGCCACCGGGCAGCTCGTTTTCCTGCCGCTTCTGGCTGCGATGACCGAAGCCTATGGCTGGCGTTCGGCGCTCACGCTGACCGTTGCGGTTATCGCCGCCGCGATGGTGCTGGTCCTGTTGTTGATGCGCGATCATCCCGCCGACGTCGGACTGCCGGCCTATGGCGAAACGGCAGTATCAAAGCCGCCGAAGCAGGACCACAAGCTGCTCGCGACGCTCGCCTCCCCGCTCATCACCCTCTACAGCGTCGCCGGCAACCCAGTCTTCTGGGTTCTGTTCGGCACGTTCTTCGTCTGCGGGCTTTCGACGAACGGGCTCATCCAGACCCACTGGATCTCAATCTGCGGCGATTTCGGCATGGCTGCCGTGACGGCCGCCAGCACTCTCGCGGTGATCGGTATCTTCGACTTCTTCGGCACGATTTTCGCCGGCTGGCTCTCCGACCGGTTCGACAACCGCTATCTGCTCTTCTGGTTCTACGGCCTGCGCGGCCTGTCGCTGATCTACCTGTCCCTCTCGGGTTTCAGCTTCGTGGAACTGTCGGTCTTCGCGATCTTCTACGGGCTTGACTGGGTGGCGACCGTGCCGCCGACGGTGAAGCTTGCCGCCGAAAAATTCGGCCGCGAGAAGGCCGGCCTCGTCTTCGGCTGGGTCTTTGCGGGCCACCAGATCGGGGCTGCCACGGCGGCCTTCGGCGCCGGTTTTTTCAAGAGCGACTTCAACACCTATATGCCCGCCCTGCAGATCGCCGGCGTGATGTGCATGATCGCCGCGATCTCGGTTCTCCTGCTGAAGAAGCCGGGCTCCGCGACCATAGTGCCGCAGGCGGCATAAGGCATTGATTGATTGCCCTCACCTTGTGAAAAAGGCCCGGATCGCTCCGGGCCTTTTGCTTGTAAGCCATGCCGAAACGATCACGCAGCCGCGAGCGTCAGCTCCTTGCGGACCATCTGGCGCAGCGCCACGAGGTCCTTGGCGAAGAGGCGGATGCCGTCGGAAAGCTTTTCGGTCGCCATCTGGTCCTCGTTCAGCATCCAGCGGAACGTCTTCTCGTCGAGCGACTGGAGCGGCTCGGCCTTGAACGTGTCGGGCGAAAGCTTGCGCGTCAGCGTGCCCGTATCCTTGTCGAGTTCCTCGAGCAGCGCCGGGCTGATCGTCAAGCGGTCGCAACCGGCCAGCGCTTCGATCTCGCCGGCATTGCGGAAGGAGGCGCCCATGACGATCGTGTTGATACCGTTCGCCTTGTAATAATTGTAGATCTGCCGGACGGAGAGAACGCCCGGATCGGTTTCGGCCGTATAATCCTGGCCGGTCGACTTCTTGTACCAGTCGAGAATGCGGCCTACGAACGGCGAGATCAGGAAGACCTTGGCCTCGGCACAGGCAATCGCCTGAGCCATGGAGAAGAGAAGCGTCAGGTTGCAGTCGATACCTTCCGTCTGCAGCACTTCCGCCGCACGGATGCCTTCCCAGGTGGAGGCGAGCTTGATCAGGATGCGGTCGCGGTCGATGCCGCGCTCCTTGTAGGCGGCGATGATGGAGCGTGCCTTGGCGATCGATGCTTCCGTGTCGAAGGAAAGGTCGGCATCGACCTCGGTCGAGACGCGACCGGGCACGATCCCGGCAAGCGCGGCGCCCACGTCGATCGCGAGCCGGTCGGCCACGGCGGACACGACCGCATTTTCCTGACCACCCTGCTTGCGCCCCCAGGCGATCGCTTCTTTCACCTTGTCGGCGAAAACCGGCGTGCCGAGCGCCTTGAGCACGATGGTCGGGTTCGTGGTGCAATCCACGGGCTTGAGGCGGGCGACCGCCTCGATATCGCCGGTGTCGGCGACAACCGTGGTCATGGAACGAAGTTGCTCTAGTTTCGACGTCATCCGGGTAATCCTCGATATCAATCCTAACGCTTCAGGCGCAATTTTGCTCCCAGCGCACCCTCAGGGACTATCGTCCCTCGGCGGCCGCAAAGTCAAGACATTTGCCCTTCGGAATTGACATATGTTTCACATGGGCCAATATCGTTGGGATTGAAACATGCCCGCCGGAGGCCCATTGGCCAAGCTTAGACGCGAGACCCACACCGCCTATTCCGAAGCCGGCTCGCTGAGGCTGCGCGCGGCCTGGCTCTACTATAACCAGGGCCTGACACAGAAAGATGTCGCAGAACGGCTCGGCATCAGCCGATCGACGGTGATCCGCCTTCTCGACGAGGCGATGAAGCGTTCCGAAGTGCAGATCTGGATCAGCGAGGGCATCGACACCTGCGTCGAGCTCGCAACCCGGCTGGAAAAGGCTTACGGGCTGGACGAGGCGATCGTCGTACCGGCGCCGCGCGACAAGAGCGCAACGGCGATGGCGAGCGCAGTCGGACTGGCGCTCGGGCAATTCCTGTCCGACGTGATACAGGACGACATGACGATCGGCGTGGGCTGGGGCCGCACCATGACCGCCTCGCTGTCGAGCTTCCGCCCACCGAGGCGCGCGAACTGCAAGGTCGTCTCACTGCTTGGTGGCATCGTCGCCGTACACCAGACCAACCCGATCGACTATACATGGCGGTTCGCGGGCCATCTTGGCGCCGAGTGCTACATGTTCCTCGCACCGCTGCTCGTCGACTCGGTCACCACCAAGCGGGCGCTGATCGATAAATGCGGGCTGAACACCATTTACGACCTTGCCGAAAACCTCGACCTCGCGGTGGTGAGTTGCGGCGACATCGGCCCCCATTCCACTTCGCTTTCGGAGGGCTTCATCTCCAGGGCAGAGCTCGACCGGCTGATCGCCGCCGGCTGCGTCTGCGACACCATGTTCAACTTTCTCGACGCTGAAGGCAACTCGGTCGATCAAAAGCTCAACGAGCGGGTAATGTCGATCGACCTCGATACGTTGAAGAAGGCGAAACATATCGTGCTCTCCTCCGGCGGTGCGCACCGGGCGGTCGCCATCCGCGCCACGATCCGCCGCATCGGCTGCAATACACTGATCACCGACGAGACGGGGGCGAAGGAGTTGCTGCGACTGGAGGAAGATCAGATGTCAGTGTCCACACAACCTCGTGGGACACCGCCCAATTGTGGTTGAATTATGGCACCAATTTCTATAGTTTGGCGATATGCCAAACGTTCACTCTCCGAGACACAGCGTCTTTGACAAAGCGCGCGTGAAAGAATGTGAAGCAGAATTCCGGCGGGTGCTGGAGCTGGTTTTCTCGCGTGCAGTCGCAGCGGGCTGGCGCGAGAAAGAAGTGGCCCTCCAGATTGCGGATCTCGCTGACGAATATGTCATGCACCTTGCCACCGCACCGCAGCAGCCGGCCAACGACAACTGAGACACATTCTTTCAGGCATTCCCCGCCTCCCAGCCGAGGATCGCCCGCTTGCGGGTGAGCCCCCAATGGTAGCCGGTGAGCGCGCCGCTTTTTCCGACCGCCCGGTGGCAGGGTACGACGAAGGAGATCGGGTTGGCCCCGACCGCGGCGCCAACCGCGCGGCTCGCAGTCGGCTGGCCGATATCGCAAGCCACGTCCGAATATGTGACCGCCTTGCCGAACGGGATTTTCAACAGGCTCTGCCAGACCCGCACCTGGAAGTCCGTGCCGATCAGAACGACCTTGAGCGGCTGTTCGCAGGACCATTGCGAGCGATCGAAGATGCGGCTGACATACGGCGCGGTCGCTTCCTGGTCCTCGATATACTCCGCATTCGGCCAGCGACGGGCCATGTCCTCGAAGGCGGCCTTTTCCCCATCAAGATCGGCAAAGGCGAGCCCCGACAGGCCGCGATCCGTGGCCATGACGAGCGCCACGCCGAAGGGTGACGGGTGGAAACCGTAGCGGATCGTCAGGCCGCCGCCGCGCGCCTTCCATTCGCCTGGTGACATGGCTTCGTGGGTGACGAAAAGATCGTGCAGCCGGCCGGGGCCGGACAAGCCCAGTTCGTAGGAAGCTTCAAGCAGCGGCATCTCCTCCCTGCCGAGCAGGCGCTTTGCATGATCGAGCGTCACAGCCTGCAGGAAAGCTTTCGGCGAAAGGCCGGCCCAGCGGGTAAAGACTTTCTGGAGCTGGGTCGGCGACTGGCCGAGTTCGGCGGCGATGGTTTCAAGCGACGGCTGGTCGCGGTAGTCGAGCGTAATCAGCTCGATGACGCGGCGGACGGTCTCGTAGTCGGAATCTTCCGGCGTCACATCGACAATGGGTTGAGTGATCTGAGCAAAGGCGTTCATGACATCTCTCCTTTCGCTCATAAATGCCCCTTCGGCTTCGCCGAAACCACCCGTTTCTTGCCGGATCATAACCTTTGTTTGACCGCTGCCAGCGCGCCCCGAAAGGCTTTCGCGAAACTCTCTCGATCGTCCGGATTGAGAAACGAACCGATATCCGTGAAGCGCCCCTCGCCCGTCACATACATGGAGGTAATCCCGAACTCCTGGTGACGGTTGACGCGGAAGCGCGCCCAGAACGGATTGAAGCAATGCTCCACCATGCGGCCGGCAGGCGAGAACTTCCTGATCAACAGATGGGTACGCGAGACCATCACTTCCTCGCGCGCCCGGCCGGAGCGATAACTCATCTTCAGCGCGAAATATAGCAGGAGAAAATCGAACCCGAAGAAGAAACCGATCGGCCACGCACCGGTGATCAGAAAGAAGGCGCCGTAAAGGAAGCAGACACCGCCGGACAGCATGAGCACGACATGGAAACCGCGCCGGCCGAGCGAGCGATGCGGTGTAAGTTCGGCGGCAAAAACGGGTTGATCGTTGGAAACGTCCACGTTGCTTTCCTTCGGACAGGCTGGCTATACAGGGATATGGCGACTCCGAAACCCAAATCCAGCACCAGCACCTTGCAAAAGTCAAATCACGCGTCGGCACGCAAGCCGAAGCGCTTCAGATCCGCCTATTCGAAAGCGGAGCTGGAGGAAATCTTCCGCCGCTTCTCCGTGCAGCGGCCGGAGCCGAAGGGCGAGCTGGAGCATGTGAATCCGTTCACGCTGGTGGTTGCCGTGGCGCTCTCGGCGCAGGCGACCGATGCGGGCGTCAACAAGGCGACAAGAGCCCTCTTCAAGGTGGCCGATACGCCGGAGAAGATGCTGGCGCTCGGCGAGGAAGGCATCACTCAATATATCAGGACGATCGGGCTTTACCGTAACAAGGCGAAGAACGTCATCGCGCTGTCGCGCATGCTGATCGATGAGTTCGGTTCCGAAGTGCCGAAGACCCGCGAGGAACTGATGCGGCTGCCCGGCGTCGGCCGCAAGACGGCGAATGTCGTCATGTCCATGGCCTTCGGCATCCCGACGATTGCCGTCGACACGCATATCTTCCGGCTCGCCAACCGGCTGCTGCTCGCCCCCGGCAAGACACCGGACGAGGTGGAGCAGCACCTGCTCAAGGTCATTCCGGACCACTATCTCTTTCGCGCGCATCACTGGCTGATTCTGCACGGGCGTTACACCTGCAAGGCGCGAAAGCCCGAATGCGAGCGCTGCATCATTGCCGATCTCTGTCGTTCGCCCGAAAAGACCTGCGACGTGCCGGCACCGCTCGCCGAACTACCGCCGCAGGTGATCGGCGTTGCCGAGGCCGTCGAGTAGAGCTGCGATCGCCGCTTCATAATCCTCGCGATTGCCGCCGCAATCGATGGCGATCGCCGCGCGCTCGAAAGCAGCAGAGATCAGCACCGTCAGCGGATCGAGCAGGGAGAGCAGGTCCGAGCCGGTCAGCAGGTGGGAAAGGCCCATCCTGAGGCCCGCTTCCGCGGGGTCCTCGCCTTCCCCGGAATCGATCGCAATCTGGGCCGGTGCCTCCCTCAGCAGGAGCCGCGTTCGGCCCGGTGCCGCCATGGCATCGAAATAAGCGGAGGCACCCTGCAGCAGAGCGTCCCGCGCCGATGAAGCCTCCGCTGAGCGCACCTCGATATCTGCCGCGACATGATCGGCTTCACGTTCGATCACGGCCCAGAAGAGAGCCTTCTTGTCAGGAAAATGATGATAGAGCGCCCCGCGCGTAACCTTGGCCATCGCCGCGATCTCGGGCGTTGCGGTCTCCGCATATCCCTTCTCGATAAAGAGCGCCCTACCCGCATCCAGAAGAGCGGTTCGGGTCGCATCCGTGCGTTCGCGATTGCTGCGTGCCATATCTCATCTCCCCATGTTTACATACAGACAGAATGTATCTATAAAACATACAGACTGAATGTATCTGAAGTGTGTAGAAAGGGAAAGCTATGAAATCGACCAGCTATTATCCCGTCATCATGACCGACGACGTCGGCGGGACGGCGGCCTTCTACGTCGAACACCTCGGCTTTGAGGCTCTGTTTTCGGCAGACTGGTACGTGCATCTGCAATCGGGGGAGAGCGAACACGTGACGCTCGCCATCCTCGACGGCAGTCATGGCACAATCCCGGAAAGCGGCCGCGGCAAGGTTTCCGGTCTCATCCTGAATTTCGAAGTGGAGGATGTCGACTCGGTCTACGCCCGCCTCAAGGCGGCCGGCCTGCCGATCCGGCAGGACCTTCGCGACGAGGATTTTGGCCAGCGGCACTTCATCACCGCCGATCCGAATGGCGTGCTGATCGATGTGATCACACCGATCCCGCCAAGCCCGGAATTTGCTGCCCTCTACGGCACCTCCGCTCTGCCCACCTAACCCCGGAACGCCGGGTCGCGCTTCGAAATCACCTTGTGGAGATGCACCATCAGGCCGGCGGCAAAGAGCGGCGTCAGAAGGTTGACGATCGGGACCGCCAGGAAACAGGCGATCAGGAGCCCCGCCATGAACACGGTCGAGGCATGTTTGGACCGGAAGGCGCGGGCCTCCAACGGCGACCGGAAGCGCATCGCCGCGAACTCGAAGAATTCCCGGCCGAGCAGGTAACCGTTCACCAGGAAGAAGGCGACCAGGTTGATGCCGGGAATGAACAGCAGCAAAAGCGCGATGATGTTGCCGACGATGACGACGCCCAGGAACTTGATGGAACTGGCGATCGCCTCCCCGAGCGGCATCGCCTTTCCGGGCGGATCGTTGGGGTAGTCGCGTTTTTCGACCACCTCGGCGACATCGTCGAGGAAGAGACCGGCGATCAGCGCCGTGATCGGCGCGATCAGAAGTGCCAGCGCCAGCGCCAAACCAATACCGGCTGCAATCGCCGCAATCAGCGTGAGCCAGCCGGTCCAGTCGGGCATGTCGGGGAAGAAGGCCGCGAACCATGGCCAGGCGTAGAGAATGAAAATCTCGCGCAAGGCGAACCAGATGCCGACGAGCACGAGGATGGTGAGCCCCAGGGTCTTCCAGAAGACGGCGCGCGTCTCCGGCGCGAAAAGGTTGATCAGCGAAAGGCGTGCGGCGTCGAGGATCATCGGCGTCTCCAGTTAAGCGGGAAACATGTAGGTTCAGGAAGGTGCCGGAGCAAGCATCAGTCGGATCGGGCGCCACCAAGAAAAGTTTGTGGGGCATGTCACACCGGCAAATCCTGTCTCGTCATGGTGTCGTAACCAACAGAAGGAAACCAACCATGACCGCCAAGATTGATGTCTTCTCCGCCGCTCCTGCGCTGATGAAAAAGTGGATGGGGGTGTCGGTCGATGTTGCCGCGAGCCTCGAGCCGAGCCTCATCGAACTGGTAAAAATCCGCGCCTCGCAGATCAACGGCTGCGCCAACTGCATCAATATGCACACGGCGGAAGCTCGCGCACAGGGCGAAACCGAACAGCGCATCTATCTCCTGTCTGCCTGGCGTGAAGCGCCTTGCTATTCCGATCGCGAACGTGCTGCGCTAGGCTGGACCGAAGCCTTGACCCGGCTTTCGGAAGGACATGCGCAGGAAAGCGCCTATGAAGCCCTGTGGGGCCATTTCACGGCGGAGGAACAGGTGAAGCTCACTTTGATGATCAATGTCATCAACGGATGGAATCGCCTCGCGGTCGGCTTCGGCCTTTGGGTCGAACCCGCAGTCGCGAAGGCCGCCCAGGCGGACGTGGCCGCGTGATGGCGGAGCTTGGGCCAGATTCCGGCCTTGAGGATGCAGCGGCGAGCTTCGATCCGCTGCGTCCGAAGCTCATGCGCGTCGCCTACCGCATGCTCGGATCAGTGGCCGATGCAGAGGACATGGTGCAGGAGGCCTTCATCCGATGGATGAAGGCCGACCGGAGCGAAGTGCGCGAGCCGGAAGCGTTCCTGCGCCGCACGGTGACGCGCCTCTGCCTCGACCAGTTAAAGTCGGCGCGACGCCAGCGCGAGACTTATGTCGGCCCTTGGCTTCCCGACCCCGTGGTGGAGGAGGACGAAGAGGAGGATGTCACATTGCCGCTGATGCTGGCCCTGGAGCGCCTGTCGCCGCTCGAACGGGCGGCCTTCCTGCTGCATGACGTGTTCGGTCTCGGCTTCGAAGAGGTCGCGGCGACCATCGAGCGTGACGCAGCCGCCTGCCGCCAGCTCGCCACCCGTGCCCGCACCCACGTTCGCGAGGCGAGAGCCCGCTTCCAGATCGACAAGAAGCGGGGTGTCGAGCTTGCCGAGGCTTTCTATGCGGCATCGCGCAGTGGCGACATGAAGGCCCTTGGCGCGATGCTGGCGGCGGATGTCAGCGTTCATTCGGATGGCGGCGGCAAACGCCCGGCAGCCATGAAGCCCAGCTTCGGCTTCGATGCCGTGATGCAGTTGCACGAAAATCTGGCGGTTCTCTTTCAAAAGCACGGCTCGAAACTGGTGCGCGCCGGATTCGTCAACGGCCTGCCAGGTTTCGTCACGCTGGAGGCGGACGGCGAACTCCAGACGACCGCGCTCGACATCGAGGACGGCAAGATCACGGCGATTTATGTGGTACGAAACCCCGACAAGTTGAGACATCTGCATTAGCAGCCCTCTCTGCTTTGAGCGTGATTTGGGCCGTCAGACCGTGTATGATCGCCGCCACATGGACGGGAGGAGACCATGCGCCTTCGCATATTGACTGTCCTGATGACGCTGCTTGCTGGCACCTGCGCATTTGCGCAGGCCGAGCAGACAAAGCGAATGTCGATCGAGGTATTTCCCTTCGAACTGGAAGATAAGAGCGCCGGAGCGGGAATAATCCCACCGGATGAACACGACAGGCGCTATCTGTCCGAATCCGCTCGGGTTGCGAAGGACATGCTCTCCCAATCCGGACGCTTCACGATCATAGAGGCGCAGGCCGGGAATGAGCAGCCGGCGGCGCCGCACGGTTTGCGCAACTGCGGCGGCTGTGAAGGCAAGATTGCCAAGGAGCACGGCGCGTCCCTTGCTCTGCTGGGCGTCGTCACCCGCGTCAACCGAACCGAGCATACGATGTTCATCCGCATCCTTGACGCTGAAACCGGCAAGCCCGTTTCTGTGGGTTTCACCGACCTGCGCATGGGCGCGAACTATGCCTGGCCCCGCTCCGTGAAATGGCTGATGACGAACCGGATCCTGCCGTAGAGCGGCTAAAGCTGAGCCTCGATGGCCGCCTTGTCGATAACCGACCAGACTTCCGCGATCTTTTCCGCCTGAAACCGGTAGAAGACGTTTTCGGCAAACGCCACCCTCTTCCCATTGACGTCGAGGCCGAGAAACGCCCCCTTGGGCGTGCAGTCGAACGCAAGCCTGCTCGCCACATGCGGCGAATCGCAAACGAGCAGCTCGATGTCGAAATGCAGGTCCGGAATTTGCTCGAAGTCCCGTGTCAGCATATCCCGATAACCGGAAATACCGAGCTGCCGGCCATTATGGATAACCTCATCGTCGACGAAGCGATTGAGGCTGTCCCAGTCCTGGCTATTCAGGCAGGCAATGTATGCGCGGTAGATGCCGGAAAGCTCCGTCTCATTCATCACCAATCCCCCGCAACTCTTCCCGGTGCCGGATCATCGTGAGGAACCGCCGATAGTCCCGGCCATACTGCTCCGTCCGGGCAGGGTTCGGCAGCCGCTCGGTGCCGCCACCGTCCATCGCCTGGCCGGCATCGAACAGGTTGCCGTGCACGCCGCCGGCGACGGCCGCGGCCATCGCAGTGCCGAGCAGGACGGCGTCGCGGGTTTCGGGGATCACGACCTTGCGGCCGGTGACGTCCGCATAGAGTTCGATGAGCAGCGGGTTGTTCACATGCCCGCCGGTGACATGCAGGGTCTCGAAGCGGTAGCCGTAATCCGAGATCGCGTCGAGGATATGCCGGATCCCGAGCGCGACCGCTACGCAGCTCCGCCAGTAGAGCCGGCAGAGCCCGTCGAAGGAGGTGTCGAGTGTCAGTCCGCTGATCACGCCGGTCGCGTGCGGATCGGCAAGCGGCGAGCGGTTGCCGTGAAAGTCCGGCAGGACATGCAGGTTGGGAGCGATGTCGCCCTCGCTCTCGGCGCGCAGCTCGCCGATACGGGCGATGATCCGGCCATGCAGTTCCGCCGTCGGCTCGCCTCCGGCCGCGTGCATGCGGACGATATGGTCGAGCAGCGCGCCGGCCGCCGACTGACCGCCCTCGACAAGCCAGTGGCCGGGCAGGATCGCCTCGTAATAAGGTCCCCACAGGCTGCGACCGGGCTTGGCATCCTTCGCGAAGGCGACGATGCAGCTCGACGTGCCGCCGATCAGGGCGACGCTGGTTTCCAGCTTGCTGGCTCCGGAAACGCCGCCAAGAACCCCGAAAGCGCCGGCATAGGCATCGATCATGCCCGGCGCCACCTGCACGCCGGTATCGAGGCCGAGTTCTTCGGCAGCCTGCGGGCTGAGCCTTCCCATGCTCGTCCCCACCCCTATCGTATCTTCCGGCAGACCGCCCTTTTCCAGAAGATCATCAAGATCAGCAAGCGCCAGATAATCCACACTCCAACCCGGATTCTCATGGGCCAGATAGTTCCACTTGGCCGTCACCGTGCAGCGCGAGCGAGCCGGTGAGCCGGTTGCCCTCCAGGTCAGAAAATCCGCAAGGTCGAAGAAATACCCTGCCCTCGTCCAGCTTTGCGGCAGGTTCTTCTTCAGCCACATCAGCTTCGGCATTTCCATCTCGGGCGACAGCGAGCCGCCGGAGAATTCCAACACCTTGTGGCCGGTTGCGGAAAGCTGGTCGGCCTCCCTGATAGCCCGGTGGTCGAGCCAGACGATCGTGTCCTGGCAATCCTTGCCGGTGGTGGAGACGGTAAGTTGCGCGCCCTTGCGGTCGCGGGCGACGAGCGAACAGGTGGCGTCGAAACCGATCGCGGCGACTTGCGAAGCCTGAATGCCGGCCTCGGCCATCGCCTCCCGCACGGAGCGGCATGTGGCGGCCCAGATGTTCTCGGAATCGTGTTCGGCGTGGTTATCCTTCGGGCGGAACATCAGGATCGGGTGCTTCGCCTTGGCGAGCAGACGCCCGTTGCAGTCAAACACCCCGGCGCGTGCGCTGCCGGTGCCGATGTCCACCGCAACCAAGTGATCACGCATCCTGATTTGTTTCCTGTCCCTCAAGTTCGCCTCAGTCGGCCCCGACGCGTAGCGCGGTTACTGGAAAGCCGATCCTCCGCGATCCTCTATATGTTTTTGGACAAGGTGGATCAAATCCGGCATGGCGTCAAACACGACTTCCGGCGAAAGCGCGTCGATCCGCTCCCGGTAGCCGGGAGTGCCGGCATGCGAACCGCCGACAAAGGCGAAGACCGCCATGCCGGCGCGATGCCCCGCTTCGATGCCGGCGGGGCTGTCTTCGATGACGATGCAGTTCTGCGGATCGGCACCCATCTGGCTCGCCGCATGCAGGAAAAGGTCGGGTGCAGGCTTGCCGCGCGCCACCATGGCCGCAGAGAAGATGTTCGGCTCCAGTCTGCCGATAAGTCCGGTGATCGAAAGCGACAGGCGGATACGTTCCGGCTGGCTGGAAGAAGCTACGCAACGGCGGAAGCTCAGGGCATCCAGCATTTCGGCAATGCCACGCATCGGCTTGAGCTCGGCACGGAAGCGCGCATAGAGCTCATGGCGCATGTCCTCAAGGAAAACCTCGTCGGCATCGATGCCGAATTCCTCGCGTATGGTCCGTGTGACTGTGCCGAGGCTGCGGCCGAGGAAATGGCGATAGGCGTCCACCTCATCCATTTCGAGGCCCTTGCTGCGAAGCCCGTCGAGCAGCACGCGGATCGAGACGGTTTCGCTATCGACCAGCACCCCGTCGCAATCGAAGATCACCAATGGCTCTGCCGTCTGCAGCACGTGTCCTGCCTGCCCGTTATTTGACAAGTTCACCCGAAAGATAAAGTTCGAGCGTCTTCGCCGTCCCCTCTTTCCAAAGCGTCGCGAGCGCATGAGCGAAGCGCTTCCGGAATAGCTCGGAATTCGAAACTTCTCCAAAGATCTCGTCGAAGGCAAGGAAGGCCTCCGGGTTATCCCTGGCTTTCACCGCCGCCGCGTGCAGCCTGTCGACGCTCGCATCGTTGAAGACGATCTGCTTGCCGCTGTCCGACGTGCCGGCGAAATAACGGCACCAGAGAGCGGAAACGAGCGACAGGCCGACGATGTCGAGGCCCTTGGCAAGGCGGTCGCGCGTGGAAGGCAGGATGAACTTCGGCTGGCGATTGGAACCATCCTGGGCAAGCCGCGGAATGGTGTCGCCGATCTTCGGATTGAGGAAACGGCGCTCGATCAGCGCGAAATAGTCATGGAGGTTCGTGTCCGGCACCGGCGGGATGATCGGGATGATCTCGTCCGTTTCGAGTTTCGCGAGGAAGGCGCGGATCAGCGGATGCTCCATCGCCTCATGAACGAAATGGATGTCGAGCAGAGCGGCCGGATAGGCGATCGCCGCGTGCCCGCCATTCAGGATGCGGATCTTCATCAGCTCATAGGGTGCCACATCCGGCACGAACTGGACACCCACCTCTTCCAGCCGCGGACGCCCGGCGGGAAACTTGTCCTCCATCACCCATTGCTTGAACTCTTCGCAGAAGACCGGCCAGTTGTCGTCGATATTGAAGTCGTTCCTGAGGATGTCGATCTCGCGCTGTCCGGTGGCCGGCGTGATCCGGTCGACCATCGAATTCGGAAACGCGACGTTCTGGTGGATCCAGCGGGCGAAGTCCGGGTCGGAAAGCTTGGCGAGGCCGATAACGGCGTTTTCCGTGACCTCGCCGTTTCCGGGAATGTTGTCACAGGACATGATGGTGAAGGGAGGTACCCCCCTCGCCTTGCGCCCCTTGAGTCCGGCGAGGATGAGACCGAACACGGTCTCCGGGTTTTGCGGGTTCCTGGCATCCGCGGCGATCGCCGGATGGGCCGGGTTGAACTGGCCCGAGGCATCGATGAAATAGCCACCTTCAGTGATTGTCATCGAAACGATGCGGATCGCCGGATCGGCGAGTTTTTCGATCAGCGCCTCTTTTTGGTCGGGCGCAACGATATCCACCATCGGCGCAGTGATGCGGGCGGCGGTCCTGTTGTTGTCCTGTTCGACGACGGTGGTCAGGAAATCCTGGGCTTCCAGCTTGTCGCGCATGGCAGCGTCAGACGGCATGACGCCGGCGCCGATGATCGCAAAGTCGTGGTCCTTGCCGGTATTGAACAAATCGTCGAGATAGACAGCCTGATGCGCCCGGTGGAAATTGCCGACGCCGAAATGCACGATGCCGCCTGTCAGGTTCTTCGGATCATAGGCCGGCACGGCGGCAGTTGCCGCAGCGTCTTTCAAGCTCGCCAGCGAAAGCTTCACAGTCATTGTCTTGTACTCCGGTCTGGCCGTCAGGCCTTAAGGGCAATGCCCTTGTCATCGAAACGGTGCAGCTTGGTCTCGTCGGGTGTGAGATGAACCCGGTCGCCGTATTGAGCGCCGAATTCGCCATCGCATCGTGCAGTGATCTGGCCTATGCCATCGACATCGAGATGCAGGAAAGTGTCGGCGCCGAGATGTTCCGCAACCTTCACCGTACCGGTCCAGACACCGCTGTCTTTCGACAGGCCAAGGTGTTCCGGTCGAATGCCGGCGGTCCTGGCACCCTTCGACTGCGCATAGGTGCCTTCGATGAAGTTCATTCGCGGTGAGCCGATGAAGCCTGCGACGAAGAGATTGCGAGGGTTGCGGTAGAGGTCGAGCGGCGAGCCGACCTGTTCGATATTGCCGCGGTTCAAAACGACGATCTTGTCGGCCATGGTCATGGCCTCCACTTGGTCGTGAGTGACGTAGACCATCGTCGTCTTCAGTTGATGGTGCAGATCGCTGATCTCGAGACGCATCGTGCCACGCAACGCCGCATCGAGATTCGACAACGGCTCGTCGAACAGGAAGGCGGACGGTTCGCGCACGATGGCGCGGCCGATCGCGACGCGCTGGCGCTGGCCGCCCGAAAGCTGCGAGGGGCGGCGCTCAAGGTAGTCGGTGAGGTTCAAGACGCGCGCCGCATCCGCAACCTTCTTGTCGATGACGGCCTTGTCGGCCTTCGCCATCTTGAGCGGGAAAGCGATATTGTTCCTGACGCTCATATGCGGATAGAGTGCATAGGACTGGAACACCATTGCCAGACCGCGCTCGGCCGGCGCTGCCGCCGTCACGTCCTTCCCATCGATCAGGATGTTGCCGCCGGAAACATCTTCCAGACCTGCAATGAGGCGCAGGAGTGTGGACTTGCCGCAGCCGGAAGGACCGACGAAGACGACGAATTCGCCATCGGTGATGTCGAGGTCGATCGAGGGGATGACCTTCGCCTCGCCAAAGACCTTCGACACGTTTTTGAGGGTTATGCTGCCCATGTCTTTCTTCCCCTACTTAACCGCGCCGAAGGTGAGGCCGCGAACGAGTTGTTTCTGAGAGAACCAGCCGAGGATGAGGATCGGCGCGATCGCCATGGTGGAAGCTGCCGAAAGCTTCGCCCAGAAGAGACCTTGAGGGCTGGAGAACGAGGCGATGAAGGCCGTCAGCGGCGCCGCATTGGTGGTCGTCAGCCGGATCGTCCAGAAGGACTCGTTCCAGGCCAGGATGATGTTGAGGAGCAGCGTCGAGGCGATGCCGGGCACCGCCATCGGCGTCAGCACATAGACGATCTCCTGCCAGAGACCGGCGCCGTCCATCCGCGCCGCTTCCAGAATCTCGCCGGGAATCTCGCGGAAATAGGTATAGAGCATCCACACCACGATCGGCAGATTGATCAGCATTAGCATGACGGTGAGCCCGATGCGGCTGTCAAGCAGGCCGAAATCGCGAAACATAAGGTAGATCGGCACCAGGACGGCGACCGCCGGCATCATCTTCGTGGAGAGCATCCACATCAGGATGTCCTTGGTGCGCCTGGTCGGCGAGAACGCCATCGCCCAGGCGGCGGGGATCGCGATGATCAATGCAAGGATAGTCGACCCGACCGAAATGATCACCGAATTCATGAACGGCTTGAGGTAGTCGCGCTGCGTCTGAACCGTGATGTAGTTCTCGAATGTGCCTGATGGGATGAGGCTGAAACCCGCAATCGCTTCCGGCTCCGTCTTTATGCTGGTGATCAGCGTGTAGAGGATCGGGAAGAAGATGAGGAGGGCGACAAGCCAGGCAAAGACCGTGGCGGTGATCTTGTGTCTTGTGGTGACTGCACGTGCCATGGTCTTGCTCCTACCGGTCAAGGTTTCTGCCGACCGCGCGCATCAGGAAGATCGCGACGATATTGGCGAGTATGACCGCAATGATGCCGCCCGCCGATGCGCCGCCGACGTCGTAGCCGAGGAGCGCCGTGCGGTAGATCAGGAAGGCGAGGTTGGTGGAGGCGTAACCGGGACCGCCATTGGTGGTCACGAGGATTTCCGCATAGACGCCAAGCAGGAAGATCGTCTGGATCAGGATGACGACCGTGATGGCACGGGCGAGATGCGGCAGCGTCAGGTAGATGAAGCGGTTGACGAAATTGGCGCCGTCCATTTCCGCCGCCTCCTTCTGCTCGCTATCGAGCGATTGCAGCGCGGTGAGCAGGATCAGCGTCGCGAACGGCAGCCACTGCCAGGCGACGATGACGACGATCGAGAAAAGCGGATATTGCGCGAACCAGTCAATCGGGCGAAAGCCGAAGAACTTGGCAATATCCGCGAGTACGCCATAGCCCGGATGCATGATCATGTTCTTCCAGATCAGCGCCGCAACCGGCGGCATGACGAAGAAGGGCGAGATGACCAGGATACGCACGATTCCCTGCCCGAAGATCGGCTGGTCGAGAAGGAGCGCGATTGCGATGCCGCCGACGACGGTGATCAGAAGCACGCCGACAACGATCGCCAGAGTGTTCCAGATCGACTGGAAGAACGCCGGATCGGTGTAGAAGAACTGGTAGTTGAAGAGACCGGCGAAGCTCACATTGGCGGGGTTGAGCAGATTGTAGTTCTGGAACGAGAACCACAACGTCATCGCCAGGGGAACGATCATCCAGATCAGGAGAAGCAGAACGGAGGGCGCCATCATCAGGCGCGCCAACGTCTTGGTGTTCTGCGTAGCCATGTCGACGCCCTCCCTGATAGTCCCTGCGCCTTTTCTTTGAGGAATGAAAAGGACGCAGGATGCTATGTTTCTTGTTATTTCGGCAATTTCCCTGATATCTCGGCCGCCCGGGGAGACAGGGGTACCGGGCGGCCGATGCTCGGGAGGATTACTTGATGTAACCGGCGCGCATCATCTCACGCTTGGTGGCGGTCTGCGCCTGGGCGAGCGCATCATCGACCGAGGACTGACCGGCAATGACCGCCGAGAAGAGCTGCCCGACATTCGTGCCGATTGCCTGGAATTCCGGGATCGCCACGAACTGGCCGCCCGTATAGGGCACCGGCTTGACGGTCGGCTTGGTGATGTCGGCCGCATTCATGGCCGCCAGCGTCGGTTCGGCAAAAGGCGCCGCCTTCTTGTATTCCTCGCTCTCATAAAGCGAGGTGCGTGTGCCCGGAGGAACGTTCGCCCAGCCTTCCTTGGAGGCAACGAGCTGGGTATATTCCTTGCTGGTCGCCCAGGAGATGAACTTCTGGGCCGCTTCCGCCTTGGTCGACGACGTCGGAACGGCAAGGTTCCACGACCACAGCCAGTTGCCGTGATTGTCGACGCCTTCCTTGGTCGGGAAGATCGCATAGCCAACCTTGTCCGCAACCGTCGAGTTCTTCGGGTCGGAAACGAACGAGGCTGCGACGGTGGCATCCATCCACATGCCGCATTTGCCCTGCTGGAAGAGCGTCAGGTTTTCGTTGAAGCCGTTCGAAGAGGCGCCGGACGGACCGGCATCCTTCATCAGGTCGACATAGAACTGCAACGCATCCTTCCATTCCGGCTGATCGAACTGCGGGTTCCACTTTTCATCGAACCAGCGGCCGCCGTAGGAATTGGCAAGCGCCGTGATGAATGCCATATTCTCGCCCCAGCCGGCCTTGCCGCGCAGGCAGATGCCGTTGATGTCGGCGGAACGGTCGGTGATCTTGCGGGCCGCCTCGCCGATGAATTCCCAGGTCGGGCTTTCCGGCATTGTAAGACCAGCCTTCTCGAACAGGTCCTTGCGATACATGATCATCGCCGACTCGCCGTAGAACGGCGCGGCATAGAGCTTGCCATCCACTGTCAGGCCGCCGCGAATCGCCGGCAGAAGGTCGTCGACGTCATAAGCGTCGCCCAGCCCGCTCAGCTCCAGCAGCCAGCCCTGCTTGGCCCAGATCGGCACTTCGTAGTTGCCGATCGTCATGATGTCGTATTGGCCGCCCTTGGTGGCGATGTCGGTGGTGACGCGCTCGCGGAGCACGTTTTCTTCCAGCGTGACCCAATTAACCTGGATATCGGGATTGGCCTTGGTGAACTCCGAGGTCAGGCCCTGCATGCGGACCATGTCGCCGTTGTTGACCGTTGCGATCGTGAGAGTTTCGGCCGAAGCCCCGGTGGAAAAAATCCCGGCAAACGCCAGCGCCGAGCAGGCGCCCAGCAAAACCGTCTTCAATGTCATATCTTCCTCCCGAGAAGATTGGATGCGAGCATTCGCTTTGCTCGTGAGCAATTACTCACAGAATGTCGCAAAAAGTCAATCGACTTTCGTCGCTGCACTGCAACGGACATAGGGCATGCCATTGATTTGACAAGGAATAATTTTTGCTCAGCCAGCGAGCAAATGCTCTGCAGTCACTTCGTCGGTGATGATACCGTTGATGATATGCCCCTTGAGCGCGGCGGAAATCGCGGCGAGCTTCTTCTTGCCCTGAGCGATTCCGATGACTGCGGATGTCTCCCGCGAGGGGATGGGAACGCTGGCGACCCGGTCGTTGATCGCGTCGCCGAGCAGCCGTCCCTCGTGATCGTAGACCCAGCCGCAGATTTCGCCGGCCGCACCGCCCTCGACCAGTTTCAGCATCTCTTCCTTGCCGAGGAAACCGTCCACGCAGAGCGGACCATCAACGCCGAGCTCGCCGATGCCGACGAAGGTCACGTCCGCCTGTGCGCCGAGCTTGAGCGTCGAGCGCACCAGCGCCTGGTCGTGCAGGGTCTCCCGCTCTTCGGCGGATGAACAGAGAACCGGCAGCGGCATCGGGAAATGCCGCGCCTTGATGGCGTCGGCCATCGAGAAGATGACGTTGTAGAAGGCAGCCGATCCGTCCGGGCCGATATTGCCGGTGAGCGATACGATACGGTGCTGCGGGCATTCCATCGGCGGCAACTGGTCGACGGCGGCCTTCAGCGTGCGGCCGGTGCCGATGGCGACGATGATCGGGTCCGGCCGCTTCAGCCAGCGTTCGATCTCGGCGGCAGCCGCTTCGGCGATCCCGACCGTCGTCGAAACACCGGCCGGATCGCTTGGCACCACTTCGACATGCTTGAGGTCGTATTTCTTCCTCAAGTCCTCAGCAAGTTCCAGACAGGCGGAAATCGGATGGTCGAGCCGCACCTTGATAAGCCGTTCGGCTACGGCGAGCGACACCAACCGCTGCGCCGATTGCCTCGATATGCTCATGGCCGCAGCAATCTCGTCCTGGGTGCGCCCAGCGACGTAATAGAGCCAACCGGCCCGCGCTGCATCGTCGAGCCGCCCTTGCGTATCAGACCGTTTTGCCATGGCAGAAAATCTCCTCCGCGCGTTGCTGCCACGATTTCGGAGAAATTGTCAAACGGTTGAAGCCACCGCCCGCCTGCGCGGCAGCCCGAGTTCGGTCAAGAACCTGAAACCTGCCAGGCGCCTCACGAACCCTCATGCGACCTGGACGATATGCCCGTGTGAGACCTCGCGGTATTCGCGTTTGGGCGGCACATAGTTGACGGGGCGGATTGGGCTCTTG
>NZ_JAGGJW010000014.1 GCF_017873175.1 Neorhizobium petrolearium | reverse complement strand
TATCAATCCCATCCGCAATCTCCGCCGTCATCAAAACCCGGGGAGAGTGACATTCCAACTTTGCAGAAACAGGACACTTCAACATTGCGGCTACATGTGAAAATCACATAAGATAGATTATGGAACTGACAGCCATGATCTTGGGGTGGAAAACCTTGGGATCAGCGCTCATTCCCGTTCATTCATAAGTTCGAAGACCTTGGCGCTCCACTGGCGGAACTTTCGGCAGTATCAGGTCAGAAATCGATCTCGACTTCGAACGCCAGTCCATCATAGGCCGGCTCCACATGCTCCGGCGTTTCCGCCATGACGGTATCGTAGTCGAGCGGAATGTGCATATGCGTCAGGATCGCGCGTTTGGGTTGGAATCGCGCGATCCAGTCGAGTGCCTGTTCGAGCGACAGATGGCTCGGATGATATCTGTATTGCAGCGCGTCGATGATCAGCACGTCGAGACCGGTGAGCTTCGGAATGCTCTCCGGGGGAAAGTCGCTGACGTCGCTGCAATAGGCCACATCACCGATCCGGAAGCCCAGCGAATGGATATCGCCGTGGGCCTGTCTGTACGGCAGGAACCGGATCGGCCCACCGGGACCATCGATGATGATCGGCTCATCCATGGTCTCGATCAGGAACGGCCGCGCGATCGGCGGGTAATTGCCGCCCGGCGGCGTCTCCAGGCAATAGCCGAAACCTTGCCGGATACGCTCCATGGTGAACGGATCGGCATAGACCGGGATGCGGTGGCGCTGCAGCATGAAATAGGTCCGCAGGTCGTCTATGCCATGCAGGTGGTCCGCATGCGCATGGGTATAGAGCACCGCATCGACGCGGCCCACCTGGGCGGCGATCATCTGCTGGCGGAAATCCGGGCCGGTGTCGATCACCACGACGGTGCTGGCGCCGTCCGGTGCGATCTGCTCGACGAGAAACGCGGCACGCGTTCGATGGTTTTTCGGATTATCCGGATCGCAGGCGCCCCAATCGCCATTCGGCCGCGGCACGCCGGGTGACGACGAGCAGCCGAGAATGGTGAAGCGCTGCCGATACCGCGCCACCGATCAGAGCCTCGGCATCTTGGAGAAGATGCGGAAGGCATTCTCGGTAGTGGCGCGGGCAATCTCCTCGTAGCTCACGTTCTTGCATTCGGCGAGCACTTCGGCGGTATTCACCACGTAGGACGGCTCGTTTCGTTTTCCCCGCCACCGCTTCGGCGCCAGATACGGCGCGTCGGTCTCGACCAATAACCGGTCTATCGGCACGGTCCGCGCAATGGTTCTCAGCTCTTCCGACTTCGGGAATGTCAGGATACCGGAGAAGGAGACATAGCCGCCAAGTTCCACGCCGACACGGGCGAGCTCGGCACCGGACGAGAAGCAGTGCAGGATGAAGGGAAATGTCCCCTTCCCGCTTTCGACGGTCAGTATCTCGATCATGTCTGCGTCGGCGCTGCGGCTATGGATGACGAGCGGCAGGCCCGTTTCCCGCGCCGCGGCTATGTGGCGGACGAAGCCGGTCTTCTGATCGGCCGGCGTCTGCGTGTCGTAGAAATAGTCGAGCCCCGCCTCACCGATTGCGACGATCTTCTCATGCGCCTTCGCAAGTCGCACCAGGTCTTCCGTCTGGATATCGAGTTCTTCGCCGGCATTGTTCGGATGGGTGCCGACCGAGCAGAAGACTGACGGATATTTCTCCGTGATCGCCAGCAGGTCGTCGAGCCTTCGCACACGGGTCGAGATGGTCACCATCTGGCTTACGCCGGCTTCGTGGGCGCGGGCGACGATCGCGTCGCGTTCCTCCGCGAAATCGGCGAAATCCAGATGGCAATGGGTATCGATCAGCATGGCAAAACCTGGAGCTATATTAGGCGCTTGCTTCCGGCGCCCCGTAACGTGGAAAGACCGGTCTCGGCGCTTCAAGCGGCGTTCCGGGCTTCAAGCGCCCTGCCTCGCCGAGTGCCGCGAAATCGCGGGCGTCGGCCGGCGCCGCCACCAGATCGAGCAGCTTGGTGGATGATTCCGGCATGAATGGCTGCAGGAGGATGGCGACCTGGCGCACGACTTCCGCCGCCACGTAGAGCACGGTGCCCATGCGGGCCGGGTCGGTCTTTTTGAGCACCCAGGGCGCCTGCGCAGCGAAATAACGGTCCGTATCCGAGACGACGCCGATGATCGCCGCGAGCGCACGATGGATAGCCTGTTTATCCATCTCCTCCCGGCAGGTCGCGAGAAGGCCGTCGGCTGCGGCAAGCAGCTCCCTGTCCGCGTCGGTGAATTCACCGGGCTCGGGCACGATGCCATCGCAATTCTTGACGATCATCGACAGCGAGCGGCTGGCGAGATTGCCGATGCCATTGGCGAGATCGGCGTTGACGCGGGTCGCGATGAGCTGCTCGTTGCAATTGCCATCCTGGCCGAAGGAAATCTCACGGCAGAGATAATAGCGAACATAGTCGAGCCCGAACTTTTCCAGAAGTTCGAACGGATCGACCACGTTGCCGAGCGATTTCGACATTTTCTCGCCGGCATTCAGTACGAAGCCGTGCGCGAAGACACGCTTCGGCAGCGGTAGTTTGGCCGACATCAGGAAGGCCGGCCAATAGACCGCGTGGAAGCGGATGATGTCCTTGCCGATGATATGCGCGTCTGCCGGCCAATATTTCGCACGCGGGCCGTTCGGATTATCCAGATAGCCGGTTGCGGTAATGTAATTGGTCAGCGCATCGACCCAGACATACATGACATGTGCCGGGTCGTTCGGTACCTTGATACCCCAATCGAAGGTGGTGCGAGACACCGACAGGTCCTTGAGGCCGGATTTCACGAAGGAGATGACTTCGTTGCGGCGCTCGTTGGGACCGATGAAATCCGGGTTTTCCTCATAGTGCTTGAGGAGCTTGTCCTCATAGACGGAGAGCCGGAAGAAATAGCTCGACTCCTCCACCCATTCGACCGGCGTGCCCTGGGGGCCGTAACGCACGCCATCGCGCACTTCGGTCTCGTTCTCAGCGTAATAGGCCTCGTCACGCACCGAATACCAGCCGGCATAGGTATCCTTGTAGATGTCGCCGTTGTCGGCCATCCGGTTCCAGATGTCCTTTGAAGCCTCGTGATGGCGAGGTTCGGTAGTGCGGATGAAGTCATCGTTTGATGCATTAAGCAACCGTCCCATCTCACGGAATTCATTCGAGTTTCTCTCGGCGAGTGCTTCCGGTGAGATGCCCTCGGCGCGAGCCGTCTGCTGCATCTTTTGGCCATGCTCGTCCGTGCCGGTCAGGAAGAAGACATCCTTGCCGTCGAGGCGCTGGAAGCGCGCCATGGCATCCGTCGCGATCAGCTCATAGGCATGGCCGATATGCGGCTTGCCGTTCGGATAGGAAATCGCGGTGGTGATGTAATAGGGCGTCTTGTTCGGCATCGTCGGCACTCGGGCACTTAAAGGAATGATGCAGCGCTCTTAGCGCATGTTTCGCAGGAGCGAAACACAAAGTTCCTTTGCGATGTTCCCCGCCCTACCCGCGATCAACGTCGGGCGGCTTCGAGAATCGAGAGGATCGTCTGCTTGCGGTCGAGGTTGTAGGCCTGCGCCACCGTGATCTTTTCGGCGATATCGCTGACGAGCCTGGCCTGCCGGTCGGCGGCCGGAAGATCGCCGGCGAACGCCGCTTCGCGTGCACGAGCGACCAGGTAGTCGCTCAGATGCTCCAGGAAGAAGCCGAAGATGACGTCGCTCTCCTTGCCGGACAGCACGTCCGCCAGGCGGTGCATGGCTTTTCGGGCGGTCGGGCCGTCTGCCGCCATCACCTCATTGAAGGCGGCAATGATCTCGGTGCCACCATAGTTCAGAAGCTTCAGCGCCTGCGCAACACTGCCTTTGCCCATGGAGAGCACGATTTCCTCGGTTCGGCCGCCTTCGAGCGGCATGCCAAGCCCGGCAAGTGCCTTCGACAGGTTCTCATCGCTCAGCGGTGACAGCTTCAGCGACTGGCAGCGTGAGCGGATCGTCGGCAGCAGTTTTCCGGGCGCATGCGAGAGCACGATGAAGAGCGCACGCCGCGGCGGCTCTTCAAGGATCTTGAGGATAGCGTTCGCAGCGTTGCGGTTGAGGTCGTCGGCCGGATCGATGATGACGATCCGCCAATTGCCCGTGCCGGAGGTCTGCGAGAAGAAATGACCCGCCTTGCGCACCTCGTCCACGGTGATCGCGGTTTTCACTTTCCCGGTTTTCTCGTCCACCGGACGCGTCAGATGCAGTAGATTATGCGAAGCGCCCGACGCGATCTGCCGGCTCACCGGCGAATTGGGGTCAGGATCGGAGAGATGGTCCGGCGCCGCTTCAGGATCGGGATGGGAGAGCACGTGATTGGCGAAACGGAAGGCGAGTGTCGCCTTGCCGATCCCTTCCGGCCCCTCGATGAGAATTGCGTGATGCCCCTTCCCCGAACGGTAGCTGCGCGCAAGGAAATCCTCGGCCGATCGATGGCCGTAGAGATGCGGGTTGCGTGCCGGCGGCACGGCGCCGTCGAGGATGCCGGCGGTCTCTTCGCTCATCCGACCGATTCCGCATTGCGCGTCTGCCTGAGGGCGAGCTCGCGTATCAGCGGCTCGATGATGGTGAAAATTTCGTCTGCGATCTCATCCTCGGCACGCTCGGCATTCACCACATGGCAGCGACCTGGTTCCGCTTCGGCGATCTCCAGATAGGCTTCGCGGCGCTTCTCGTGCGTTTCGATCTCCTCGCGTTCGAATCGGTCCGGGGCGTTTTCCGCACCGCGCTTGCGGGCGCGTTTCAGGCCAACCTCGGCAGGCAGATCGAGGATCAGCGTACAATCCGGGACGACACCATCGATCGCCGCCCGCTGCAACGCCTCGATGAAGTCCGGTTCCAGATTGCCGGTCACGCCCTGGTAGACGCGCGAAGAATCGATGAAACGGTCGCAAAGCACAATTGCCCCGCTTTCGAGCGCCGGGCGTATCACTTCTTCGACATGGTCGTTGCGGGCGGCCGCGAACAGGATCGCTTCCATGCGCACGCCGAATTCTTCTGCCGCACCGGAAAGCAGGACATGGCGCACAGCCTCGGCCCCTGGCGAACCGCCTGGCTCCCGGGTCATGAGCACGTCGTGGCCACGACGCCGCAATTGGTCGGCCAGCCGCCGAATCTGGGTGGATTTGCCGGCCCCCTCGCCGCCTTCGAAAGTCACGAACAATCCGGAACGTTCTGCCACGCGTGTTTCCGCATTCATCTCTTCATCAATTTATAGCGCAATATAGGTGCAGTGCGAAACAATGCGCAAATCTCAAAGTCTCAAAGCCAGAAGAACATCAGTTCGAGCAGCGCATCGGTTGCCTGGCTCGTCAGGCTGCCTGTCTTGATGGATTGGGCGGTCACCAGCGGGACTTCGCGCACCACTCTGTCTGCGGAGGAAATCTTGAGTACACCGACCGGCTGCCCTTCCGCAACAGGGGCTCTGAGAGGCCAGCGGTAGACGATTCGCCCCGATAGCCGATCGGGATTGTTGGTCGGCAGGTAGATATCGACCGGCTCCCTGGCGATGAGGTCCACATAGCGCGACGTCCCGCCGTAGACGCTTGCCTGACCGACCACCTCCCCTTGTTTGAAGAGCACCTTGGTCTCGAACGAGGAAAGTCCCCATTCCAGCACCCTTCGCGCCTCCTCAAGCCTCTCCTTGTCGCTCGCAAGGCCGCCCATGGCGAGAAAGAGCCGCGTACCGTTGCGTGCGACCGAGGCGACCAGCGCGTAGCCGGATCCTTCCGCAAAACCCGCGCCAAGGCCGTCGACGCCGATGTTCAGCGCAAGAAGCGGGTTCTTGTTGCGCTGAAAGATCTTGTTCCATTCGAAATCCGGCTGCGCATAGAGCGGATAGAATTCCGGATATTCGCGGTGGATATGTCGGGCGAGTTCCACGAGGTCGCGTGCTGTCGTGCGGTTCTCCGCACCCGGCAGGCCGGTGGAATTACCGAAGACCGAGCGGCTGAGCCCGAGATCCTTGGCGCGGGCGGTCATGCGGGCGGCAAATTCGCCATCGGAACGGGAAATGCCTTCAGCCAGAACGATGCAGGCGTCATTGGCATTCTGCACGATCACGCCTTTGACGAGATCCTCCACCCGAACCTGCGATTTCAGCGCTGCGAACATGGTCGTCGTACCGGATGGCGCGCCGCCCGTGCGCCACGCATGTTCGCTGACGGGATAAACGGTGTCGCGGCTGATCTCGCCGCGCCTGATGGCGCTGAAAACGACCTCCATCGTCATCAGCTTGGCGAGCGAGGCCGGCGGGAAAGCCTGGTTCTCATTCGAGGCGAGCAGCACTGTGCCCGTCTTGGCCTCGACCATGTAAACCTGTTTCGCCTTGGTGACGAAGGCGGGCGTGGGTTGCTGTGCGCTAGCAGGTCCCGAAATCCGGGCAACGCCAAGCACAATCAGGCAAAGGAAAAACAGAAGGCGCCGCATCATCACCCCATCGACCACGTCACTCTATGCCTAGCAGCGCCGCCGACTCACCGCAATTGCGGTGCTCTCAACGCACGGGCTTTTGAGCGGGTCTTGGGGCTTCGAGGATCATGTTGCCGAACATCACCTGCGGGGCCTTGGCTTCCGTGGGTTCCGCGTAAGCAACCGTTGCCCGGGCGTTTGTCGGTTGGGCGTAGGTCGCCATAGCCTTGCCCTTGGCCGGCGCTGATTCAGCATAGACCGGAGCGTCGGCCCGTGGTTGTCGATCGCCGGCCATCGGCCGTTCGGAGGGAAGCGGCCCTATCTGCGGAAGCGCCGCGAATTGTTCAAATGCCTGAAAGGCCTGTGTCGCGGCCGTTGCCGGCGCGGGACCGCTCGGCGTGCGGCCAGCAAGCGCGACATGCGTGGGCATGGCGGAGCCATAGCTCTGGAGCTGGTCGCCCAGCGGCTGGTTGGACGCGACCATGACGCCCGTTGCGATCTGCCCTTCGGGCTGGATCGACGGCAGGCGATCGCCCTTGCGGATGTAGGATGCCATCAGGAACGGCATGTCCCTGCCATCCATCCGGGCGCGCCCGACATATTGTACGTTCACATGTGCCGTGCCGGTCCGCTTCATGTCCAGCAGTTCGGCCGTCTTGTCGGAAACGTCGATGATGCGGCCAGGATGATAGGGCCCGCGATCGTTGACCCGGACGATCACCGACGTGCCGTTATCAAGATTGGTGACGCGTGCGTAGCTCGGCAGAGGAAAGGTCGGATGCGCGGCAGAGAGATGTTCGCTGTCGTAAACTTCGCCATTGGCGGTGAACCGGCCATGGAAAGCAGCACCATACCACGAGGCAAGACCCTTTTTATTGTAGTTGGGATCTTCCTTCGGAACGTAGGTCTTCCCTTTCACCTGGTACGGCTGGCCCACCATGAAGCGACCGCCACCTTTCGGCACGGGCTTTCCGGCCTCGACAACCCGAGGGCTTGCTTTTACGCCATATTCCTTTTCGGAGAAATATTCCTTGCTGCGGGGTTTCTTCTTGGGCGCCTCGGTCGTGGCGCACGATGCCATTCCGACGCAGACCAGTGTTATCCCGAGCCATTTCGCACTCAGCGAAAGCTTGCCGCCACTCAAACCCAAACTCGTCCGTCCCATGCCGCTTTCGCTGCGATTTACGGCAGTCGGTCCTCGTCACCGCTCCGCTTTTCGCAGCCATTGTGAACCGGTTCGACGCATACCCCTATGCCGCCGAAGTCGATAGCAGAGGAGTTTTGCCGGCAACATGGCGAAAATGCGAACGAAATCGGGCAGATAGATAAACTTTTATCGAGTATGGTTAATCGATTGCGAATGTGGGGCGGGTGAAAGCCGGAATTTTGACGACGCGAGGAGCAAGATTTACCGCTTCGTGAGCGACTTGAACATGCTGGTGGCTCACGGATGAAGGAGACGGTCAAATTCGATCAGACGTATTTCAGTCTGTCGGTAGAAAAGAAATGATTGGCGGCGCTCAGTTGACGCCGAAAGCCTGCAGGCTATAAAGCCAGCATTCGACGGAAGAGTGTCCGAGTGGTTTAAGGAACCGGTCTTGAAAACCGGCGTGCGGGAGACCGTACCGTGGGTTCGAATCCCACCTCTTCCGCCAGAAATTTTCAGTAAGCAATTGAAATGAATCATCTTTTAAGAGAACGAAAGAGCTCGTCCCCACTGCGTTCCCCACGCGATTGATGCGCAGGATCTTAATGTATTCGCCCGTTGATCCGGCCAAACTCTAAGATCGCGGTAAGCCAATGCGACATGAGATGCGATGCGCTATGGCCGAATCGGACGTCTCACAAAATGCTTTCCGAGCTCGCTCATCATCCCGGTTCCAGGCATTGGCGCTGGCGAGCCTGCTGCCTGATCCAGTCATCATCGGCCTTGAAGCTCCTATAGTCGTCAGGCACCGGCCCGAGGCACTTGTGAATGCCGAGAAGCGCGTCTGGATTGATCTGGAAGACGACTGCCGGGTTCAGCATCTCCACGATGACGGTCGAATAGGCTCTGCCGCGGAAGTTCGCCGGATCTGTCCAGTATTCTACCCGTGGTGCGAAGATAAGCTGCTTGATGATGATCTGATGATCGCCGGGCGCCGTGAACTCCCGGCGCTTGCGGTAATGTTGGCCCTTCGCGAACTGTCGTCCCGCTTGGGCGCTGAAGTGACCCCTTCCCCTAGGGTTTTCTTCGTCTTCTGTTGCTCTCCGATTGGGCATGGAAAGCGCCGCCGCAGTTGCGCTGGGACCTGGATGAAAGAAATCGAAATTGAGTTCCGGCTTGAAGTCGCCACTTTGATGAGGGTATGAGCGAACCAAGGACAGTGATGGAGCACCATCTTGGATCACTTTAAGTCTCACATCCGAATTGTGTCGGCGTTTCTCTTGAGAGAAGTGGCAACGAGATATGGGCGTAGCCCAGGCGGCTATCTTTGGGCTTTTCTTGAGCCCATCGCTTACGTCTCAGTCATGAGCGTGATTTTCGGTGCGTTTGCGCGATTGCCTGCGCTCGGCGAGTCTTTCCCGCTCTTCTTTGCCACAGGCTTTCTCGCTTATAACATGTATAGCGGCATGGCGAGTTATTTGACCTCATCGGTCAGCGCCAACAAGGGACTGCTACAGTACCCGACGGTTTCACCAATTGATCCGATCGTCGCCAGAGGCGTCCTTCAGGCGATCACTTCTTTGCTTGTCGCCTTCGTTATTCTTTGGGTGACACGCCATGGCGAAAAGCACCCTCACAGCTTGCTTTGGGGTGATATCATCGAGGCAATGGTAGCCGCATGGGCTCTTGCCACTGGCGTCGCCCTCGGGAACATCGTCCTTTTCGAGCGTTTTCCGCTTTACGAAAAGCTGTTCGGAATCATAATGCGGCCGCTCTTTGTGCTTTCGGGCGTCTTCTATGTACCGCGCCAGATGCCGCACCCATTCAGAGAGTTTCTCCTCGCAAATCCCGTCACCCACGTCGTCATTCTGTTTAGAGAAGGCTTTTATGGTGCCGACATAATGGATGGGATGGACTTTTCCTATCTGTTTTGGTTCTCGCTGATATTACTGTCTTCAGGGCTTTTCATTTTTACTGTTTGGCCAGTCGCGCGGCGCCAAAATTGAAGCCTAAGCTCAATGCATGCTGGCACTCCTGGCAGGAGTCGTCGACAAATCCTCGGTCAAGGCAGTAGTGGCCGACATTTTAGTCCTGGTGTCGCGGCAAGGACGAATGTTCGCCGCCTGGTGCGGCGGTGAATAGGAGGTTGGAACATAGGACCTTTTCTGTCCGATGCCTTTCCAACGCGCCGCCTCATGTTCTCACTCGACTGGCCCGACCGTCGGATGCTTCAATTCGCCTTGATTCGTATCACTGTCCGGAGAGCACCATGAAGCACATCCGAGAAATGGACCTGGCTGCAGAATTTCCCAAGGTCGCCTGCCACTCGTGCCAGAAACGTCCTGACCGGAACGTGAAGGACTTCTGGACGCAAGTGGGGTTCACCTATCGATGTTCCCCATGTTCAGAGGAACATGCTTCTTCAGTCGAGGAGTGAGGGTGGCAGAAGCCGCACCTATGGCATGGTTCATGCCAACAGTGTCAACACGAACTGCGCCACCACGTCACCATACTGAGCGATGCCGTATTCGCCATAATGGATACCGTCGCTTAGGGTGATCGCACTGATACCGGTGTCTGCATCGGCTGTGCTGACTTGTCCACCGGAAACCGTTTTCACGGCTGACGGTGGCGTAGATCGGCACCATAAGGAACTTGGAGTCCGCCAAGTCTTTCACGAACTTGATGATGGCTCCGAGCGCCGCTCTGTGTTCGGTATTCCACCGATCGTCGCCTTCGGCGGGTCCAAGCGAATTCCAGACGATCAGGATGTAAGCGTTCGGCAGCGCCGCACATACCTGCGACACCATGACATTCAGGCCTGTCTGTATTTGCGCCAGGCTCGTCGCCGCGTCCTGTTGGGTGATTTCGTTGGTTCCGAGATTGATCACCACGACGTCGGGATCAGCCAAGCCGAAGCGATCGAGGTAGAACTCCATGTCGAAGATATACCCGTTGAACACCTTCGCCGGGTCGTCGCCACCCACCGTTGCCCTTTTTGACCAAGCTCAAACGCATATCCATCCGCCCATATAAAATGCCAGAAAAAGGAGGCAGCATGAACAGACGGAGTATGCTCATTGGCGCGGCCGGCACTCTGCTGCTTGGGGGCGTGGGAGTCGCCGGGTGGCGGTCGGCTGTCGGGTCTATGAGCGGATATGACGATTATGCGGCCCGCTTGCGCGCTCCGATCCCGGCCCAACCGGATATGGTCGACCTTGTCCGCTATGCGACACTCGCGGCCAACAGTCACAATACCCAGCCATGGCGCTTTCGCATCGAAGACGGCTCTATCAGCATCCTGCCCGATCGGTCGCGCAGGACGCCGGCCGTTGATCCGGATGACCATCATCTCTTCGTCAGTCTCGGCTGCGCAGCGGAGAATCTGCTGATCGCTGCGGGGGCGACGGGACGACCAGGCGAACTGGAGATCGATGCAGACGGCGCCCGCCTGCGCTATTCTTTTTCCGAAGGCGCGTCGCGATCCGATCCGCTTTTCGCAGCAATTCCGGCGCGACAGTCCACCCGAGCCACCTATGATGGACGTCCTGTACCTGCCGAACATCTCGAAAAGCTCCGGCGGGCTGCCGAAATGCCTGGGGTCCGGCCTGTCCTTCTTTCCGACCGGGTCCTGATGCGGCAGGTGCGGGACCTGATCGTCGCGGGTAATGACGCGCAGATGGGCACTCCCGCCTTCATGGCGGAATTGAAGCAGTGGCTGCGCTTCAATCCCCGCGCCGCCATGACTTCCGGCGACGGCCTGTTCTCGGCTGCGAGCGGCAATCCGGTGCTCCCCGATCTTCTTGGCGGCTACGCGTTCGAGCTTTTCTTCAGTCCCGCGTCCGAGAACGACAAATATGCGCGTCAGATCGATTCGTCGGCGGGAATCGCCGTCTTTCTTGCCGAGGAGGAGAGCCCGGCGCACTGGATTGCGGTCGGCCGCGCCTGTCAGCGTTTCGCGCTGACGGCGACCAGCCTCGGCGTCAAACACGCCTTCGTCAATCAACCCGTCGAGGTGGCGCGTCTGCGACCGGAACTGGCGACGCTGATCGGTGAGAGGGGGATGCGGCCCGATATCGTGATGCGATTCGGTTACGGCCCGGAACTTGCCTTTTCTCCGCGGCGTCCCGTGGAGACCGTGCTGATCTAGCGTAGGGAAAGATGACCGTCGGCCTTGTCGATCAGTCCTTTAACCGTCGCTCGAAATCGCGAATCGACTGCTCAATCCAAGGCTCGCGATATCCCACGGCATAATCGATAACATCATAGTCTCGGCGTCTTTGCCAGACGAAGAACAGACGTTTGAAGATCGCTGCCAGTCGCAAGGCACCCTCCAATTCGATATCGAGACCCGGCGTGCGCCTCGTGTGATCCACACGCCGGGTCTCTTGCCGTAAGGCGATACGGCGCACCTGAATTGACATTTGCTAAATGAACGCTAGCTGAATAACGGTGCGCGGAGAGCGACGGCATGCCTGGCGCCTTCCATCCATCAAGCTCGGCGCAAGCCAATATCCCTATCGTCTTCTCGTCGGGATGATCCCGAATGATTGGGGACTGTGATGTCGAACGAGACCAACTCTACAAACCAGCCGTCCGAACAGTCGATCGCGCTGTTCCTGCAGACCAGTGACGCCGATAAGCTGACCGATATCCTGGTCGAGGCGCTTTACGAAGCCTTCCGCACGCTCGAGGACGAGATCCGGCTAGACACCTTGCATTGAGCCTCTACGGCTTCCTAGGGCCCGACGTCGGTATCGAACACGCGATCAACGGCGTCACCCAGGCGAAGGATAAGGTGTCTTACGTGAAGGATGCGCTTGCAGTCACGGCCGCAGTGCCGGATTGGACGCATTCGAACTGTCGGAATTCCATGTCCTGACAAAACGTCTCGGCCAACTCTTCTGCAGGTTCGGCAATCCGCGCTGCTCGGAATGCCCGGTCAGGCAGTATTGCCGTTTCGCGGGCTCCGTCGCGCGCCCGGCCGCCGGCGCCGAAGTGGCTCGCTCTCGTCTCATGGATGACCAGCCGCTTGTGTTTCGAGCGCGGACGTGATTGCCGTAGGGCATCTTTTATCCTGCCACGGAATCATCACCCATGCCCAACGCCGCCGTTCCCTTCCTTACCATCGGCTTCCTGATTCTTTCCAACGTCTTCATGACATTTGCCTGGTACGGCCACCTGAAGTTCGGGGATAAGCCGCTCTATATCGTTATATTGGCGAGTTGGGGCATCGCCTTTTTCGAATATTGCATGCAGGTGCCGGCCAACCGGATCGGTTACGGCTATTTCAACGCGGCTCAGCTGAAGACCATTCAGGAGATCATCACGCTCTCTGTCTTCGTAATCTTTTCCGTGCTTTATCTCGGCGAAACGATCCATTGGAAGCAGATCGTCGGTTTCGGTTTCATCGCCCTCGGCGCCTTTTTCATCTTCACAAAATAGGCCGCTTCAGGAACCGTCGTGGGCTCATCTGATCCGCCAATGGGCGAAGGGACAGGATCCGAAGGAGGCCGAACGTGTCGATTCAGCCTCCCCTCCCCGGACCCATGGTCGGGATGTTTACGTCTATTTCGACAATGACGTGAAGGTCCGCGCACCGCAGGATGCCGGAGCCTTGGCAGACCGTCTGAATGCCGCCCCCATTTCTTCGGGTGGGACGGCTGCCAGACACGCATGAACGAACACCGTTCGCTTTTCCGTCGGCATGCCTTCATTTCCGTCTCGGTTTGATTTAGAGACAGTCCTTCAATCCGCTTTGTTTCAGGCGGCAGGACTATTCGTAAGGTATGTTGATCGATGCTTGATTCCCTCAGAAACGCCGCCCGCTCCTGGGTTGCCAAGGCTCTCCTCCTGCTTCTGGTCGTTTCCTTCGGCATCTGGGGTGTTTCCAGTTCGATGTTGACGGCGAACGGCAATACCGTGATGACGGTCGGGGACCAGCAGATATCGGCTGAGGAATTCCGCCTGGCCTACCAGCGCCAGATCGCCAATCTGAGCCGCCAGTTTGGCACCCAACTGACCGCCGAGCAGGCGCGCGCCTTTGGTGTCGAGAACGAGGTTTTCGCCCAGCTTGCTGCCGGCGCTGCGCTCGATCAGCTTTCGGATGATATGAACCTCGGTCTTTCCGAGGAAAGGCTCGCGGGCCTGATTGCCGAGGATCCGGCCTTCAAGGGCGTCAATGGCCAGTTTGATCGCAACCTCTTTACGTCGAGGCTGCGCAATGCAGGTATCCGGGAGGATGACTACATCAAGGAGCGCACCAAGGTTGCAGTGCGAAGCCAGGTCGTCGAGGCGGTGTCCGACGGATTCAAGCCGCCGCAAGTACTCGTCGATGCCTTGAAGCAGTATCGCGATGAGAGCCGTTCCGTCGACTATCTCCTGCTCTCCAACGCCAATATCGATCCGGTCAAGGCGCCGGCCGACGACGTGCTGTCCGCCTGGTTCGAAGGTGTGAAAAGCCGTTATCGGGCGCCGGAATACCGGACCTTCGCCTATGTAAAGCTGCAGCCGGCCGATATCGCCGATGTGTCCTCGATCACGGATGACCATGTGCGTGCCCAGTACGAGAAAAGCAAGGACAACTACAAGACTCACGAAACCCGCACGATCGAGCAGCTTACGTTCCCGGACAAGGAAATGGCGGAAGCTGCCGCAACGCAGCTCAAGGATGGGACGGCGACCTTCGACCAGATCATCAAGGACCAGGGCAAGACGCCGACCGACGTGCTGCTGGGTGACTTCACCAGGGAGAACATGCCGGATCCGACCTTTGCCGAGCCCGCCTTCAAGGTTGCAGCGGCCGGCGGCACGACGCCCGTCATTGACGGCACCTTTGGTCCGGTGATCCTGCGCGTCACCAATATTCGCCCGGAAACGACCCGTTCGTTCGACGAGGTGAAAGAGGATATCCGCAAGCAGCTTGCGGTTTCCGCGGCCTCCCAGGAAGTCCTGAACGTCCACGACCGCTTTGAAGACATGCGCAGCGGCGGCACGTCACTGGAAGATACGGCCAAGGATCTCAATCTCAAGATCGTCACCGTCACCGCCGATGCCTCGGGCCGCAACGAGCAGGAGCAGCAGATCGCTGATCTTCCGGCTTCCAATCAGCTGCTCGGCGAAGTCTTTCGCACCGAGCCTGGCGCCGATACCATTCCGGTGAACCTCGGCAATGATGGTTATGTCTGGTTCGAGGTCCGCAACATCGTCCCCGAGCGCGACAGGCCGCTTGCCGAAGTGCGCGACAAGGCGATTGCCGACTGGACCGCGGAACAGCAGCGCCAGGCGCTTGCAGCCAAGGCCAATGAGCTCAAGGGCCGCCTGGATAAGGGCGAGACTATTGAGGCCATCGGCGCAGAACTCGGCCTTTCGGTCGAAAACAAGCAGGGCCTGCGCCGCGGCGGGGAGGACGCAATTTTCGGAGGCGAAGCGATCGCGGCAGCTTTCTCCGGCCCGGTCGGCATCACTGCCACAGCGCTTGGCGCCGATGGTGAAAGCCGTCTCCTGATGAAGGTGACAGCCGTCGATCAGGTGACCACCGATGCGCTTTCCGGCGATGAGCAACTGGAGCGGATGGCGGAGGCGGTCGGCGACGACATGCTCGACCAGATGGTCAACAGCCTGAAGAACAGTTATGGCGTCTCCGTCAACCAGACCGTCCTCAATCAGGTCATGCTGCAGTAATGTGCGAGGTAGCCGAGTATGCCTGAGCTGAAACCCCTTATCGCCAAGGTCGCCAATGGCGAGAGCCTGACGCGTGAGGAAGCGCGTGAGGCTTTCGACATCCTGATGTCGGGAGAGGCAACGCCCTCGCAGATCGGCGGCTTCCTGATGGCACTGCGTGTGCGTGGCGAGACTGTCGCAGAGATCACCGGTGCGGTCGCCACCATGCGTTCGAAAATGCTGCCCGTCGATGCCCCGGCTGACGCGATCGATATCGTCGGCACCGGCGGCGACGGCTTGGGAACCTATAATATTTCCACCCTCGCCTCGCTCATCGTCGCCGGCTGCGGCGTACCGGTCGCCAAGCACGGCAATCGGGCGCAGAGCTCGAAATCCGGCACGGCCGACGCGCTGTCGGTGCTGGGCGTCGATCTGGAAATCGGCCCCGACCTGATCACCCGCTGCATCAGGGAAGCCGGCATCGGCTTCATGTTCGCCTCCATGCATCATGCGGCGATGCGCCATGTCGGCCCGAGTCGCGTCGAGCTCGGCACGCGCACGATCTTCAACCTGCTCGGTCCCCTTTCGAACCCGGCAGGAGCCAAACGCCAGCTTCTTGGTGTCTTCGCGCCGAAATGGCTGGAGCCGATCGCCGAAGTGCTGCGCGACTTGGGCTCCGAAACCGTCTGGGTGGTGCATGGCGACGGTATGGATGAAATCACCACGACAGGCATTACCCAGGTTACCGCGCTGGAAGACGGCAAGATCCGTTCCTTCGAACTGACACCGATGGATTTCGGCGTGCAGCCTGCGACGCTCGCCGAACTCAAAGGCGGCGATGGGATGGTCAATGCTGCGGCCTTGCGCGCGGTGCTCGCCGGTGCGAAAAATGCCTATCGCGATATCGCCCTCTGCAACGCGGCGGCGGCCCTAGTGATCGCCGGCAAGGCGGAAACGATCGCGGACGGCATGAGGCTTGCTGCCCGTTCGCTGGAAAGCGGCGAGGCAGCGGCGGCCCTCGACCGCCTCGTCGCCGTCTCGAACGAAAAGGATTGAAGCCGTGACCGATATCCTGAAGAAGATCGAAGCCTACAAGCGCGAGGAAATCGCCGCTGCCAAGGCGACCCTGCCGCTCGCCGAGGTGAAGCTCCGCGCCGCCGAGCAGCCCGCCCCGCGCGGTTTCTATCGGGCGCTGAAGGCAAAGCAGGATGCAGGCGGATTCGCTCTCATTGCCGAGATCAAGAAGGCCAGCCCGTCAAAGGGTCTGATCCGCCCGGATTTCGATCCCCCTGCCCTTGCTGCCGCTTATGAAGCCGGCGGCGCTGCCTGCCTTTCGGTATTGACCGACAAGCCGAGCTTCCAGGGAGCTCCGGAATTTTTGATCGCGGCCCGTAATGCCTGCTCGCTTCCGGCTCTGCGCAAGGACTTCATGTTCGAGCCCTATCAGGTCTATGAGGCGCGTGCCTGGGGCGCCGACTGTATCCTGCTGATCATGGCATCGCTGTCCGACGGTGAAGCGCGCGAGCTTTACGATGTTGCCGTCGAACTCGACATGGACGTTCTGATCGAGGTCCATGATGCCGAAGAGATGGAGCGGGCGCTCAAACTCCCCTCGCCGCTGATCGGTATCAACAACCGTAACCTGCGCACCTTCGAATTGAGCCTGGAAACGAGCGAAAAACTGGCGCCGATGGTGCCGGCCGATCGTCTGCTCGTCGGAGAAAGCGGCATTTTCACGCACGAAGACTGCCAGCGCCTCAGACAGGTCGGCATCAACACCTTCCTCGTCGGCGAAAGCCTGATGCGCAAGGACGACGTGGCCGCGGCGACCCGCCTGCTTCTGACCGGCGAGACCGCGACCCTGGCGGCAGAGTAATGGCGAACCTCACCCATATCGGCACGTCCGGCGAGGCGCATATGGTCGATGTCGGCGACAAGGCCGAGACGAATCGTTCGGCGACGGCCGAAGGTTACGTCCGCATGCTGCCGGAAACGCTCTCGTTGATCCGCGAGGGCAACGCAAAAAAGGGCGATGTGATCGGCACGGCGCGACTGGCCGGCATCATGGCAGCCAAGAAGACGTCGGACCTGATCCCACTCTGCCATCCGCTGATGCTGACCAAGGTTTCGGTGGATATCACAGAAGACGAGACGCTTCCGGGCCTGCGCGTTAGGGCGACAGCGAAGCTTACCGGCAAGACCGGCGTCGAGATGGAGGCGCTGACAGCGGTTTCCGTCTCGTGCCTGACGATCTATGACATGGCCAAGGCCGCCGACAAGGGGATGGAGATCGGGGGGATTCGTCTTCTCGAAAAGACCGGCGGCAAGTCCGGAACCTATCGCCCAAAGGGCTGAGTGGAGGGCTGAGAGATGGCATTGTTGCCCGTTTCCGAGGCGAAGAGCCGCCTGCTGGACAAGGCGGACCCGATTGCCGGAAGCGAAACCGTTCCACTTGGCGAGGCCAGCGGCCGGGTTCTGGCGGCCGACGTGATCGCCCAGCTTACTCAGCCGCCATTCGATGCTTCCGCTATGGATGGTTATGCTCTGCGAGCCGAAGATGCATCTGCGATCGACTCTGAATTGATGGTTATCGGCAGTGCCGCTGCCGGCCATGCTTTCGAAGGGGTGGTCGGCAAAGGGGAGACCGTTCGCATCTTCACCGGCGCGCCCCTGCCGGAAGGTGCCGATTCCGTATTGATCCAGGAGGATGCCGAAAGGCTGGACGGCAACCGTATCCGCACCACGTTCGCGGTCGTGAAGGGCCGGCATGTACGCCCGCGCGGCCAGGACTTTTTTGAGGGCGAGACGGTGCTCCATCCCGGCACCCTTCTCGATTTTTCGCACCTGACGGTCGCCGCTGCGGCGAACCATCCGGAGCTTTCCGTCTATCGTCGTCCGCGCGTCGCAATCCTGGCGACCGGCGACGAACTGGTCTTGCCCGGCGACACACCCGGTCCGGCACAGATCATCGCGTCCAACACGTTCGGCGTCTCCGCGCTGGTGCGCGACAATGGCGGCGAGGTTCTGGACTTCGGCATCGTCAGGGATCGGCAAGAGGATATCGCTGCTGCGATCGAAAAGGCCCGCGCCGCGCAAGCCGATGTGCTGGTGACGCTTGGTGGCGCCTCGGTCGGCGATCACGACCTCGTCCAGGCGACGCTGAAGAACGCAGGCATGCAACTCGATTTCTGGCGGATCGCCATGCGGCCGGGCAAGCCGCTCATGGTCGGGACCCTTGAAGGCATGCAGGTGCTCGGCCTTCCGGGCAATCCGGTTGCAAGCCTGGTTACCGGTATGCTCTTTCTGGAGCCGCTGCTTCGCAAGCTCGCCCGCCTGCCGGAAAGGCACCGCGAAGTGGAAGGCATCACGGCGAAGGCGCTGGCCGCCAACGACCAGCGCCAGGATTATCTGCGTGCGAAGATCTCGAAGGATCACGCCGGTAATCTGGTGGCCGAGGCCTTCCAGAAACAGGATTCTTCGATGATGAAGATTTTTGCGCAGTCCGGCGGGCTGATCATCCGCCCGCCGCACGCGCCGGAACTGCCTGCAGGCTCTCCTTGTCCCGTATTGCTGATACGTCCCTGACGACTAGCCGGATATCGACCAAATCCGGAGCTTGGGAAGCATTGTCCTCTTACGGAGAATAGTGTGCCGAAATCAGAAGTCCCCAGCATCGTCTGGTTCCGCAGGGATTTGCGCCTGGATGACAACCCGGCATTGCACGCGGCGATGGAAGCCGGCAGCCCAGTCATTCCGGTCTACATCCGTGAACCGGAGCATTTGAATGTCGGCCCGCTGGGAGCCGCTCAGCGATGGTGGCTGCATCATTCCCTGGCGGCGCTGGCGAAATCCCTGAAGTCCGCCGGCAGCGGCCTGACATTGATTTCCGGAAAGGCGGAGGACGTGCTGGTCGATCTCTCCCGCCAGACTGGCGCTCGCACGGTTTTTGTCAATCGCGCCTACGAGCGGCATCAGGTCGATCGTGGCATCGCGCTCGAACTGAGGAAGCACGATATCGCCGTCCGTGCGTTCCATGGCCAGCTTCTGCACGAGCCGCATGCGATCCGCACCGGAGCCGGCAAGGCTTTCAGGGTTTTCACGCCGTTCTGGAACGCTCTGCAGAAGGCCGGCGAGCCTCGGGAGCCGATCGGTCCGCCGTTGAAAATTCCTTCGCAGGATCATCATCACCGGTCAGAGAGGCTGGAAAGTTGGGGATTTCTTCCGAGAAAGCCAGACTGGGCGGCCGGTTTCCCGGCAATATGGACGCCCGGTGAAGATGGCGCTCGGGAAAAACTCGCTGACTTTATCGACCGGAAGCTCCAAAACTATAAGGATGGTCGTGACCTGCCGAGCGTCCAAGCCACGTCTTTGCTGTCGCCCCATCTCACCCACGGAGAGATTTCCCCGGCTCGTATCTTGCATGCGACCAAGGGCATGCCGAAGACCGCTTCCGAAGATGTGGTGCATTTTCGCCGTGAGCTCGCCTGGCGCGACTTCTGCTACACCCTGCTGATTGATTTCCCGGAGCTGGACGAGAAGAACTGGGACAACACTTTCGATACCTTCCATTGGGGGTATAATGCGAAGGAATTCCGCGCCTGGACGAAGGGGCTGACGGGTTACCCGATCGTCGATGCCGGCATGCGCCAACTCTGGCGCTACGGCTTCATGCATAATCGGGTGAGGATGATCACCGCATCTTTTCTCATCAAGGATCTGATGATCGACTGGCGCAAGGGCGAGAAGTGGTTCCGCGATACGCTGGTCGATGCCGATCCCGCCAACAATGCCGCAAACTGGCAGTGGGTCGCGGGCTCGGGCGCCGACGCTTCGCCCTTCTTCCGTATCTTCAACCCGGTCCTGCAAGGCGAGAAATTCGATCCGGAGGGCGATTACGTGCGCGAGCACGTACCGGAACTCGGCAACCTGGACCGCAAGTACATCCACAAGCCCTTCGATGCGCCGAAGAACATTCTGGATAAGGCCGGAATCGAACTCGGCCGAACCTATCCGAGGCCGATCGTCGATCACGGCCTTGCCCGAGACAGAGCGCTCGCAGCCTACAAGGCCAGAACGAATCCATCTGGTCCTGAAACGCTATAAAGGCTTTAGGAGTTGGGGTTCAGGCGCAGTGCCAGACCCCTGCATGGCCTTAAAGAGCATCGTCTGGCGGGATGCCTGCATAATGGGCTCGCGGTCGAATCAGCTGACCGCTATCGACCTGCTCCATGGCGTGCGCGAGCCAGCCCGGGGTTCGGGCAAGAGCGAAGATGACGAGCGGCGAGTCTTCCGGTAGCCCGAACGTGGCTGCAAGCGCGGCAAGTGCGAAATCGATATTGGCCGGCTCGCCGAGCAGTTCCTCCCCCGCCTCCGCCAGTGAGTTGTAGAGCGGCGGCACCTCGAAGCTCGCCAACAGGGCCTTGGCGCGGGGATCGCCTTGCGGATAAAGCCGGTGGCCGAAGGCCCGCACCAGCCCCTCCGAAGACAGGGCGCCCCGGATCGCTTCCCGCACGCCGACAGATGCGGCCTGTTCCGCAAGCAGCGTGACGCTGAGCCATGCGCCGCCATGCCTTGGCCCGGTCAGCGTCGCCAACCCCGAAAGCGTTGCTGCCGAAAGGGCCGCACCGGATGATGCGGTGACGCGTGCAGCGAAAGCAGAGACCGCGAGTTCATGTTCCGCCGCAAGCACCAGCGCCCTGCGGATCGGGTCGACCGCTTCGGGCCGTTGCCAGCCAAGCGCAAGGCGCTGATGCAGTGACACCGGCTCGCCATTCCATGGGGCAAGCCCGGCGGCCGCCGTGGACAGCACCGAGGCAGCCTCGGCCCGCAGGACGGAAGGCTTCCTGCCCAATGCCGGCAGATCGTTCATGACGCGCGCCGCAAGGAGCGTCAGGGCATTTGCCATGCGCGACGCCCCGCCCTCGCCGCCCTCACCCGTTTCGACACAGATGTCCTGGCTGTCCCAAAGAAGGGCGGCGACCTCTTCCAGTGTCGCATAGTCGGCAAGCTCTATCGCGTCCTGGCCGCGATAGAGCAGCTTTCCGTCGGAAATCGCGGAAATCGCCGTCGGCAGAACCGGATCGCCCCAGCGGATGGCTTCCGCCGCGACCGCGGCTGCCTGGCGCCGGCCGGCATGGCGCTCTGCGAGCCGCTGCACATCGCTGGCCCGGTAAAGGCTGCGGCGCGGGTCCGTGGGGTCCGGCCTCGCACGGATTCTCCCACGGCTGACATTGGCATAGAGCGTCTGCGGTTTGGTTCCGAGCCGGGCAAGCGCCTCTTCGGCAGTGATCCAGAGCGTGTTCATATTGATCAATTGCATCAAGATTGACGTCAATAAGACTAGGCCGGATCATCTTGGCCGTAAAGGAGAAACACGCAATGAAAAACGGACTTGAAGACGTGGTTGCCGCTGAAACCCGGTTGTCGGACGTGGACGGAGAATCCGGCCACCTGATCATTCGCGGCGTAACCCTGGATCGCCTTGTCGAGCGCGCGACCTACGAGGATGCCGCGGCCCTGTTGCTGGACGGGCTCTTGGACCGTCCCGTCACCGCGGGCGACTTGAAGACCCGGCTCGGCCGCATGCGTAGTGAAATCTTCGCCCATGTCCAGGCGGCCGACGAGACACTCCTGAGGCTGCCGCCGGTGGATGCTATGCGCGCCCTTATCGCCAGACTGCCGGACGGCGAGGATTTCGCGACCGCGCTGCGACTGCTTGCTGCTCCCGCGGTTTTCCTGCCGGCGGTGCTGAGGCTGCAGAGGGGCGAGGCACCCGTGGCGCCAAGCCCATCGCTTTCGCAGTCCGCCGATATTCTTGCCATGCTGAATGCCAGCCTGCCGAGCCGGGAACAGGTCGCCGCCCTCGACGCCTATCTAGTGACGATCTCCGACCATGGGCTCAATGCCTCGACCTTTGCCTCGCGTGTGATCGCCTCCACCAGAGCCGGCCTCACCTCCTCGATGCTCGCAGCAGTCAGCGCGCTCAAGGGACCGCTGCATGGCGGTGCGCCGGGACCGGTGCTCGACATGCTGGATGCCATCGGCGCGGAGACCAATGCAGGGAACTGGCTCGCGCAGGCGCTCGATCGTGGCGAACGGCTGATGGGATTCGGCCACCGGATCTATCGCGTCCGCGATCCGCGTGCCGATGCACTGAAAGGCGCCCTGAAACCGTTGGTCGCGACCGGCCAGGTCGATCATGATCGCATCCGGCTTGCGGAAGCCGTCGAACGGGCGGCGCTTGCCATCCTCAAGGAACGCAAGCCGGACCGGCCACTCGACGTCAATGTCGAATTCTACACGGCCCTGCTGCTCGATGCGCTGAACTTTCCGCGCGAATCCTTTACCGGCGTCTTTGCGATCGGCCGCACGGTCGGCTGGATCGCCCATGCCCGTGAACAGGCGCTCGAAGGCCGGCTCATCCGCCCCCGCTCGGTTTATGTCGGCCCGTTGCCCCAGGCGGCCTGAAAGGCCGTTACATCCGCACGGACATTCCGCCGTCAACGGTCAGGACATGGCCGTTGACGAAGGAGGCGGCATCGCTTGCAAGGAAAAGGGCTGCGCCGGTGATCTCGTCCGGCCGGCCCCACCGCTCAAGCGGCACACGCTGGCGCGCGAAGGAAATCATGTCCGGGTTTTCAGCCAGCGCGGCATTGGTTTCCGTGGCGAACATTCCCGGAGCGATCGCATTGCTCGTCACGCCATAGGCGCCGTATTCGACGGCCAGGCTGCGCACCAGGCCTGTCATGCCCTGCTTGGCGATCGGATAGATGGCGTCGCCCGGAAGTGCCAGATTGCCGATGATCGACGTGACAGCGATGAGGCGACCATGCCCCTGGGCCTTCATGATTTCCGCGGCATCCCGCGACAGCGAGACCGCCGAAAGAAGGTCCGTCTGGATCAGGTTCAGGATCTGTGCGTCGTCGAACGATGCAAACGGGCGCCTGTCGCGAGCGCCGACATTGTTGATCAGGATGTCGAGGCGGCCATGCGCCTTGCGGATATCGGCAATCGCCGCGCGGCCCGCATCGATATCCGCCGCATCGAAGGTGGCCGCCTCTGCCTTGCCACCGGCTTGCGCGATCGCGTCGACGGCTCGATCGAGTGTTTCTGCCGTTCGGCCAGTCAGAACCACATGGGCGCCTGCCTCGGAAAGGGCCCTGGCCATTTCGAAGCCGAGCCCCCTCCCGCTGCCGGTTACCACCGCAACGCGCCCTGCCAGAGAAAGCCTGTCGAAAATGCTCATGTCCCACCACCACGGAATGAAACCAGGTCCGCGCCTTGAGTGTTCAGCAAATACGAAAGACCCGGTTCAGACCAGCCGGCTCTGCTCCAATGCCGCTTCGATGAAGCTTGCAAAGAGCGGGTGCGGGTCGAGCGGGCGGCTCTTCAGTTCCGGATGATATTGCACGCCGATGAACCACGGATGGTCGGGATATTCGATCGTCTCCGGCAGCACGCCATCCGGCGACATGCCCGAGAACACCAGGCCGCATTTCTCCAGCCGGTCCTTGTAGTCGATATTGACCTCGTAACGGTGGCGATGACGCTCGGAAATATCCGTGGAGCCATAGATATCGGCGATCTTCGTTTCACGCTTCAGAGTTGCCTTGTAGGCACCGAGGCGCATCGTGCCGCCAAGGTCACCCGAAGCGGAGCGCTTCTCGAGCTCGTTGCCCTTGACCCATTCGGTCATCAGCCCGACCACCGGCTCCTTGGTAGGACCGAATTCGGTCGAAGAAGCCTTGTCGATGCCGGCGAGATTGCGGGCCGCCTCTATGACGGCCATCTGCATGCCGAAGCAGATGCCGAAATAAGGTACGTTCTTTTCGCGGGCATAGCGCGCCGCATTGATCTTGCCCTGCGAGCCGCGCTCGCCGAAACCGCCCGGCACCAGGATGCCGTTGACCTTTTCCAGATACGGCGCCGGATCTTCCTTCTCGAAGATCTCCGACTCGATCCACTCGATCTTGACCTTGACGTGATTGGCGATGCCGCCGTGATGCAGCGCCTCGATCAGCGATTTGTAGGCGTCCTTGAGGCCGGTATATTTGCCGACCACCGCGATCGTCACCTCGCCTTCCGGCGTGCGGATGCGGTTGCAGACCTCTTCCCAGGGTTCGAGACGCGGCTTCGGTGCCGGCTCGATGCCGAAGGCGGCAAGCACTTCGTTGTCGAGGCCTTCCTTGTGATAGGCCATCGGCACGTCGTAGATGTTGGCGACGTCGAGCGCCTGGATGACGGCGGAAGGCCGTACGTTGCAGAACAGCGACAGCTTGCGCCGTTCGGCCTCCGGGATTTCCCGGTCGGCGCGCACCAAGAGGATGTCGGGTGCAATGCCGAGCGCCTGCAGTTCCTTCACCGAATGCTGGGTCGGCTTGGTCTTGAGCTCGCCCGCTGCCGGAATGTAAGGCATCAGGGTCAGGTGCAGGTAGACGGCCGTGCCGCGCGGCAGGTCGTTGCCAAGCTGGCGGATCGCTTCCAGGAACGGCATCGCCTCGATGTCGCCGACGGTACCGCCGATCTCGCAGATGACGAAATCGTAGTCCTCGTTGCCTTCGGTCACGAAATCCTTGATCTCGTTGGTGACGTGCGGAATGACTTGCACTGTCGCGCCGAGATAGTCGCCGCGGCGTTCCTTGTCGATGATGTTCTTGTAGATGCGGCCGGTGGTGATGTTGTCGGTCTTGGTCGCAGAACGCCCCGTGAAGCGTTCGTAATGGCCGAGATCGAGATCGGTTTCCGCCCCGTCATCGGTCACGAAGACTTCGCCGTGCTGGGTCGGGCTCATCGTGCCCGGATCCACGTTCAGATAGGGGTCGAGTTTTCTGAGCCGCACCCGGTAACCCCGGGCTTGCAGCAGTGCTCCAAGTGCTGCGGCCGCAATTCCTTTTCCGAGGGAGGAAACCACGCCGCCAGTGATGAATACATATCGCGCCATGGGAGTCACCGGATACCTTTTCATTCGTGATTCCGCCAGCACAAATTATCCGCTTGGGCAAAACTGCTGTGGAATCTTCCCAAAATAAAACCGGCAGGCTTTTGGCCTGCCGGAGCTTTAAGCGTTGACCGGTCCTTATTGGCCGGTCGGGACACCCGAAGGTGCGGCCGGCGCGGCGGGTTCTGCCGGGGCCGAAGGTGCTGCCGGAGCAGCACCCGTTGCAGGAGCAGGCGCAGCCGCGCCGGAACCGGACGGAACGCCGTTCTCTGCGGGTGCCGGGGTCTGTGTCGGGGCGGGACCAAGCTGGTCGAGAATGCCGCCGCCCTGACCTTGCTGGCTCTGCGGAATACGGTTCAGGATATCGCTCGGGCGGCTTTCGTACCGGGCGAGGATGCCGAGCGCCAGCGACGTGAGAAAGAAAAGCGTCGCAAGAATCGCGGTGGTGCGGGTCAGAGCATTGGCCGTGCCGCGCGCCGACATGAAGCCGGAGCCGCCGCCGATGCCCAGTCCACCGCCTTCGGAACGCTGGATCAGCACCACGCCGACGAGGGCAAGCACGATCATGAGATGAATAACGATCAGAACGGTCTGCATATCAAAATCCATGCCTCCGCGGGGGAGACAACAAAAAGAGTTGGCGGCTCTTTACATGAGAGCTGCGTGCATTCCAAGCCCCTATCGAAAGGCTCAGGCCATCAGTGTCTCGTAGACCCGATAGATGGCGAGGAAATCGCTGGCTTTCAAGCTCGCACCGCCGATCAGCGCACCATCCACATTCTCGACGCTCATCAGTTCCCGGGCATTTCCGGGCTTCACCGAGCCGCCGTAGAGAATGCGCATGCGCCTCCCCTCCTCGCCGAGGCAGGCCGTGAGCTCGGCCCGCATGAAGGCATGGGCTATCTCGACGTCATCGGCGGTCGGTGTGACCCCGGTGCCGATCGCCCAGACCGGTTCGTATGCGATCACGGTATTTGCGGCTGTCGCCGTTTCCGGAACTGAGTTGAAGATCTGGCGCTTCAGGACCTCGAGGGTCTGGTAGGCGTCCCGCTCGCCCGCCGTTTCACCGACGCAGATGATGGCGGTTAGGTCTGCCGCATGGGCCGCCTGCGCCTTGGCGCGCACCAGATGATCGGTTTCGGCGTGGTCGGTGCGCCGCTCCGAATGCCCGACGATGACATAGGTTCCGAAGCAGTCGGCAATCATTTCCGCCGAGATGTCACCCGTATGGGCGCCGGAAGCCTCCTGATGGCAATCCTGACCGCCGATCATCAGCGGGCTGTCGGTTGAAAGCGCGGTCGCGACATAGAGCAGCGTTGCCGGCGGGCAGATGAGCGCATCGACCTTTTCGGACAGCGCGCCCTGAACGCCTTCGGCCATAGCCTTGATCTCTGTCAGGGACTCGCGCGTGCCGTTCATTTTCCAGTTTCCGGCAACAAGCGGGCGCACATCAGGCGTCATCGGCGATAGCTTCCTCTCCTGTTCGGTTTCTTTCGATGGCAGAAACCGAAACCTCCACAGATACGGGGACCTGTTTTAGACACATCCCGTCCGAATTGGTATGCAAAAGACAGGTCTTGGTTCAAGACTTTGGTTAACGGCGGGGCTTCAGCCGTCGGTAAGCAGGAAATTCAGCACTTCCCGCCAGTCAACCATACGGATCGGCGTGCCGTGGCTGCCGGTCTGAAACAGCGTGAAACGGGTTGGATAGCCCGCGCTTCCAAGCTTGCGATAAATTGCCGCCTGCTCCTCGGCCTTGTAGACGCTGTCGGCGCTGCCGTGGGCGAAATAGATCGGCAGCTTGAGCTTTGCGAGAGGCGTTTTCGGCAGACCCGCATCAGGCGGACCACCGAGGAGCGCCATGCCTTTGAGATAATGCACGGTCTCCGCGTCGCGGCTGACACCCTGGCAGATGAAACCGCCCATCGAGGCGCAGGCAAGGATGACCGGCCGTCTTGAGGACTGGTCGAACGCATAGCGGATCAGCGCTGCGATGTCGGCGATACCCTTGTCGTCGAAGGAGGTAACGCTCGGCGAATAGTAGGTGCCGCCATTGTTGATTGCGAGGTTCTTCAGCCGGTTGAAATTGCCGCCGAACGTGTAGTCGTTTGCGCCGAGCCTGCGGTCGCCGCCGCGCCCGTGGATGAAAATCACCGTAAAGGACGCACCTTCCATTTGCCCCACTCTGGTGACATCAAGCTTTCTGCTCCCGGGAAGGTTCAGCGTTTCGTTCTCCTGGTGGCGTCGCACGCCGAGAGAGACATAAGCATCCTTGACGCGTCGCTCCGGCACCCGGTCACGGCCGTTGATGTCCCGCATTTCCTGGTAGTCGATCACGTTATAGGCGCCGCCGTCGCGGGTCTCCAATACAGTCTGGCGCGAGAAGAGGTCGTCCTTGAAGGGCTTGATTGGACCATCCTGGGCAGCGGCGGGCATGCCGGCAAACGCGATCAATGCCGCAAGAAGTGCGCCGAAGACGAAATGAATTGTGGACATGGCCTTTTTCATCGGACTCCTGATGCGGTCGAATCTTGCCATTGCCTTATCGGCAAAGCATTGCTGAAAAACGGCCGTTTCTTTGCGGCATCGCGAAAAAGCCTGCTTTCTGGCAGAATCGCGAGTGATTCGAAACAGCATGAGATGGGTATGGCTTCTTCTTCCGCACCCCGACAGGTAGTATTGACGCAGCCGATGGATGACAATGACGACCTTTTCGCCGACCTGCCCTTGACGTCGAAGCCGGTCGCCGTCGAACCGGAGCCTGCCGCGCAGGCAGAGCCTTCACCGGCACGCCCTGCCCTCGCGCAATCTTCCGGCGACGATTACGGTGCCTCCTCGATCCGCGTCCTCGAAGGGCTCGAACCGGTGCGTATGCGCCCGGGCATGTATATCGGTGGCACGGATGAAAAGGCGCTGCATCACCTGTTCGCGGAAGTCATCGACAACTCGATGGACGAGGCGGTTGCCGGCCACGCGAATTTCATTGAAGTGCATCTCGACGCAGAAGGCTTCCTGACGGTCACGGATAACGGCCGAGGCATTCCGGTCGAGAACCATCCGCAGGTGCCGGGCAAGTCGACCCTCGAAGTCATCATGACCAAGCTGCATGCCGGCGGAAAGTTCGACGGCAAGGCCTATGAGACCTCCGGCGGTCTGCACGGCGTGGGTGTCTCCGTCGTCAACGCGCTTTCCGATCATCTTGAGGTCGAAGTTGCCCGCAACCGCAAACTCTATCGCCAGCGCTTTTCGCGCGGCCTTCCGCAGGGCGGGCTGGAGCAGCTTGGCGACGTGCAGAATCGCCGCGGCACGAAGGTCCGCTTCCATCCGGACCCGCAGATCTTCGGTGAGCATGCGAAGTTCGACGCCGGCCGCATCTTCCGCATGGCCCGCTCCAAGGCCTATCTGTTCGGCGGCGTCGAGATCCGCTGGAGCTGCGACCCGGGCGTGGTGCCGGCGGATGGCGAGATACCGGAAAAAGCGGTTTTCCACTTCCCTGGCGGCCTGAAGGATTATCTTGGCGCCACGCTCGGCAAGGAATTCACCGTTACGCGCGAGATTTTCGCCGGCCGCACGGAAAAGACCGGCGGCCATGGAGCGATGGAATGGGCAGTCACCTGGTATGGTGGCGACCCGCAGCTTCATTCCTACTGCAACACCATCCCGACGCCCGAAGGTGGCACCCATGAGGCGGGTTTGCGCATTGCGCTCACCAAGGGCCTCAAGAACTATGCCGAGCTGACCCAGAACAAGCGCGCGGCGCAGATCACCACCGACGACGTGATGATCTCGGCCGTCGGCATGCTCTCGGTCTTCATTCGGGAGCCTGAATTCGTCGGCCAGACCAAGGACAAGCTCGCCACTGTCGAAGCGCAGCGCCTCGTCGAGAACGTCTTGCGCGACCCCTTCGACCACTATCTTGCAGGCAATCCGAACGAGGCTGCAAAGCTTCTCGATTGGGTGATCGAGCGCGCCGAGGAGCGCCTTCGCCGCCGCAAGGAAAAGGAAGTCAACCGCAAGACGGCGGTGCGCAAGCTGCGCCTGCCCGGCAAGCTCGCCGACTGCTCGCAGAATACGGCGGAAGGTGCCGAGCTCTTCATCGTCGAGGGCGATTCGGCAGGCGGTTCGGCAAAGCAGGGCCGCAACCGCGCCAATCAGGCGATCCTTCCGCTCCGGGGAAAAATTCTCAACGTCGGCAGCGCCAGCCGCGAAAAACTCTCCGCCAACCAGCAGATCGCCGATCTCATCCAGGCGCTCGGCTGCGGCACGCGAACCAAATACCGCGAGGAAGACCTCCGTTACGAGCGCGTCATCATCATGACCGACGCGGATGTCGACGGTGCCCATATCGCATCCCTGCTCATCACATTCTTCTATCAGGAAATGCCGGAGCTGATCCGCGGCAACCACCTCTACCTGGCGGTCCCGCCGCTCTATGTCCTGCGTCAGGGTGGAAAGACGGTCTATGCCCGTGACGATGCTCACCGGGCAGAGCTGATGGAAACGGTGTTCAAGGGCAAGAAGGTCGAGATCGGCCGCTTCAAAGGTCTGGGCGAAATGATGCCGGCGCAGTTGAAGGAAACCACCATGGATCCCGCCCATCGCACGCTTTTGCGCGTCGCGATCGACGATGTGGATTTCGAGGGAACGCGTGAGGCCGTCGACAACCTCATGGGCACCAAGGCCGATGCCCGCTTCCGTTTCATTCAGGAACGCGCCGCCTTTGCGGAGAATCTCGACATCTGAGTGCGACCGAGAGCCAATCCGTATCCCCGGCATTATCCAGCCTTATGGATGCCTTATCGCCGGTGACGCCGCAGGTAGGATTTGCGCTGTACTTTCGGTGAGGGCCGGAAGGTCATTTCACATTTCTATCGCATCTGCCGTCTAGGGCAAGTAAGTAAAGCTTCCTTTTAACGACTGAAGCGTTAGTCTTGTGGCAGGCAGCCGCCCACGCCATATGAAGGCGAGAATGGAAAAGGATAAACGGTGAGCGTGAACAACAGTGGCAAGGGACCCAAGGAGCCGCGCTGGCTTGGACCAGTCGTGCCAAGGGTTGCGCTCATTCCGCCGATTTCCGCTGCGCGCTGGCTTCTCGTGCTTGTTGCCGCCGCCGGAATCTATTTCTTTCACGGCTTCTTGGTGCCGGTTCTGGCCGCCCTCGTAATCGGCTTCGCAAGCTGGCCGCTCTATCGCGAACTGCTGCGCCGCATTGGCGGTAACACGACGCTCGGCGCGTCGCTGGCGATCATCTTTATCCTGACCTTCCTCATCGTGCCGATCGGCATTGCCATCTCCTATACGATAGATGAGGTCCGGCAGTGGATTGTATGGGCGGCCGAGGTCAACCGTTTCGGAGCGCCCCCTCCTGCCTGGATCACCGGCTTGCCCTGGATCGGCGAATGGGTCGGCGTGCAATGGGTCGAGCACGTGGGATCGCCGGGGGCGATCGGTGAGTTGATTCAACTCATCAGCGGCGCCAATATCGGCAACATCTACCGAGCAATCGTAGCCGCCGGCGGGGGAGCCTTCCATCTGCTGCTGATGCTGCTCTTCATGCTGATCGCCCTTTTCTTCGTCTATCGAGACGGTGCCTCCTTTTCTCAACAGATCGACCTTCTGGGAGAGCGGATCTTCCCGACCCGCTGGGAACGCATATCGCGCGTCGTGCCCGCGACGATCAGCTCGACTGTCACCGGACAGACTCTGATCGCCATCGGTGAAGGCATCGTACTCGGCATCGCTTATTATATCGCCGGCGTACCCTCACCCGTGACGTTGGGTGTGATTACGGGCATCATGGCGCTCATTCCGGGCGGCGCGCCGCTTTCCTTCACCCTGATCTCGTTCTATCTGGTGGCGAACGGTTCCTATGTCGCGGGAGCCGGCCTTTTCCTCTGGGGCACGGTCGAGCTTTTCATCGTGGACAAGACGCTGCGCCCCCGACTGGTCGGCGGTCCGATCAAGCTGCCCTTCCTTCCGACGTTCTTCGGCCTGGTGGGCGGGGTCAGCACGATGGGCTTCCTTGGCCTTTTCATCGGCCCCGTGCTGATGGCTCTCATCGTGTCGATCTGGCGCGAATGGATCCGGGAAGCGAAGATGGCCGAAAGCACAGAAGTGGAAGCGGCCGATTTCACCAGGGGTGCGGGCGCGCAGGAGCTTCCTCCGGAGGTCCCGGTCGTCAGGAAAGCCTCTTCTCCATGAAGATGCTGAGCGGATCGCGCTTGTAGTCTCCGAAGGGCCCGATCTCGGTGAAACCGTACGCGCGGTAGAGGCCGATCGCTTGCGGCTGGTATATTCCCGTCTCCAGACGAATGATCGACATGCCGCGTTCCACGGCCCGTTCCAGGATCGCGTCCATCAGCCGCTTTCCGAGTTTCAAGCCGCGCGCTGCCTCATCGACGAACATGCGCTTGATCTCTGCGCTGCCGTCGCTCGCCTCCACCAGCGCACAGCAGCCGAGGATCGCATCATCCTTGCGTGCGACGAAGAACGACACCCCCGATCCTTCCAGGCTCGAAATGTCGACCATGTGGTTGCTTTCGGCGGGGTAGAGCGAGGCGGCATAGGCATCGGATAGTTCGAGGAGCCTGAGAACACCCGCTTGGCGCGGCGGTTCGAGCGCGATCGTCACGGTCATTGGCATTGCCCACTGGTTTCATGCATTCCAGAACGATTACAGGATGCGGCGTGTCGTTGAAAGCTGCCTTGGTCGGGTCAAGATTGCTCGTTTTAAGTCGATCACGATCATCGGGGGACAACATGAACGCCGCACTTATCGTCATGACCATTCTCGGCTGCAATGACGCCGGAACCGACTGCCATTATATTGCAACGGCCGAGAACCGCTGGCCGACCATCGCGACGTGCGATGCGGTTTCCGAAGATCAGCTTGGCCGCTATGCGAACCAGCCTTATCCGATGATTATTGCCGTCTGCCAGAAGCCCGAAGCGACCGAAATTGCGAATTCTCCCGCAACGCAGGCAAAACCCGAGACGTTGCCCCCTGAGCGGGCCCAGCAGCCGGCCGTCGTAACGCCGCAGGAAGAGGAAACGCTTGCGAGCAGCGCCATCCGGCGCGTCAGGAGCGTCCTTCCCACGACCGAAGGTGTGAAAACGCTGATGGTCAAGCCTGTCCGCCTGGTCGAAGACGGTTATTCCTGGGTCGCCAGGAAATTCCACCGATAAGAAGCTTAAGCCGCCAGCGAGACTTCGTTGGCGAAGGACCGCGCCCCGAGCCGTATCTCAGAGAGGTGCAGTTTCTCGATCATGTCGAGCAATTCGGAGACCGGCGAAAGAGGCATCCCTGAACGGTTGAACGTCTTGAGCAGCAAGCCGGATATTCCGTCCGGCGTGCCGCTCGCCAATGCCTTGCGCCAAAGGAGGACGGCTTCGACGAAGACGACGGCGATGTCGCGTCCGAGCCCGCAGGCTTCGAAAAGCGCGCGCACCGCATGCATCCGGCCGGTGACAAGGATCGCCCTGACGCGACGATCATCCAGGCCCGAAAGTGAAACTATCGCGCCGGCAAAGAAATCCACCCTGCCGGTGCAGAGTGCATGGATCAGCAAGGCTGGCGTCAGCTGCCCGGCCATTCGCAGATGATCGACGAGCCCCGGGATTTCCTCTAGCCGCACCGCACCGGCGATCGCTACCGCCGCCGCCTCGCCCGCTTCGCGGATGACATGGTCGATACGCGCTGGCGCCATCGTGGTGCGTACCAGGCCGAAGTTAGCCAGTGCCGCGGTGATGTGATTGACCAGCATATGCCTGGCGTCTGCGGGCAAGGTCTCCCGCTCCAGCAGCAGGTTACGGATATCGCTGTGATGCCCGAACCGCTCTGCGATCCGCCGCAGCGAGATACGGGTGATGGATGCGGTTTCGTTTTCGAGCAGGATGATCACCTCACCCTCATCGCCGATTTCGGCGATCGCGGCGGCGATCCCGCGGGAAAGGCCGGGCCGTGCGGCGATCAGGCCGCGGGTCAGGCTGTCGCTTCGTCCGGCGAGATCGACGAGATCGCTTTCGGTGAGTACCGGTGATTGGGTAATCACGGTGCAGGCGATTTCCGGCTGGTCTTCGGCAAGCGAGACGATAATGGCGCGGGGTGCTCTGGGAGACCCGGCAAGCGCTTCGGCGAGCGCCAGCCGCACGCGCGGTGACGGATCATCGAGCAGGTAGGTCATGGCGAGCGCTGCTGCCTGGTGCTGCTCGTCGCCCATCGATGAGCGAAGATAAGCTCGGCCCAGCGCGTTGGCCGCCTTGGCCCTGTCGCTTGCCCTTGCGGTTTCCGCCCAACGAAGAAATGCTTGTATGATCACACCCAGCCCCGGTAACACATGCCGGAACGCGTCCAGCTTGTTGGAGTTCACGCTAGGGTGAAAAAGTTTAAGATTGGTTCATCACGTTTGTTAACCATGAAAGAGACCCCGAAGATACGCTCCTGGTTGATTGTCGGACCATCGGCGGACATGTCGACTATTCATGCGGCCGGCGCAGACCGGCTTGTGCTCGACCTGACGGGATCACCCGAGTCGTGGGGGGCGGTCGCGGGCTTTTGCAAAGCGTGGGCGGAGCTTGATCCTGATCAACCTCCGGCTTTCCTCCTGCCGTCGTTTGCCTCCATGCGAACTGAAGTTGCCGCCGAATACGCAATCCGGGCGGGTGCGGTAACAGTTCTCCTCGGGGGAACTCGGAATGGCGCAGAGGTTCAGCGGCTCGCTGTCGTTCTTCGGGTCGAGGAACTGCGGTGTGGCCGCCCGCCAGGCAGTACCGCGATTGTCGCGCTGGCCGATGCTGCCGGAATACTTGCGGCCGCCAGCTTCGAGCGCTGCAGCGAACGTCTCTTAGGCCTGGGTTGGGAGCTGGACCTTGATCCACTCTCCGACACTGCCCGTCTCGCCCGCGCGGCGATTGGGCTTGCCGCATCCGCTATCGGCGTGATGGCCATCGACGCCGTGTCACCGACCGGTAACACCTCCTTCCAAGCCGAATGTCGGATCGCGCGGGAAAACGGCTTCGCCGGTAAGCTCAGTCGCCGGTTCGACCAAATTCAGATCATCAATCACGTTTTTGCGGACTAACCGCCGGCACCCGCGGGGCGAACCATTTCGAAGACGTCCGCACCGCCGTCGGCATAATCCCGATAACCCATGCGCGCGATCGGCCGGGCGAGGCTCATGTCGATGCGCCCGTCGCGCAAAATCTCTTCACTGATATGGATGCCGATCACCTGGCCGAAGACCATGAAGGCGTCCGCGCCCTCGCCGTCCAGCCCTTTGGGCTGGATCACCTCCGTCACTCGGCATTCGAGCACCGTATAGGCTTCCGCAACGTAGGGCGCATCGATGAGTTCGGCCATCTTCGCTGTCAGTCCTGCCACCTCGAACTCGCTGACGCCGTATTCCACCGCCTCAGAAGAAGCATTCACTTTCTCGGCAAGATGGCGGCTTGCGAGGCTTGCGGTGAAGACCCCGGTTTCCTCGGCATTCTTCAGGCTGTGCTTGCGGCCGCTGGAGGAGAACATCACCAGCTTCGGCCTGTCGGAGACGATGTTGAAAAAGGAATAAGGCGAAAGATTCAGCGAACCGTCCCTGCCCTTCGTCCCGATCCAGCCGATCGGACGCGGAGCCACGATCGCCTTGAAGGGATCATGTTTCAGGCCGTGCTGATTGGTATCGGTCGTGTAGAACATCAGACGTTGCTTTCGCCGGCATAGGTGACGATCTGCGAAAGTTCCGGCCGCGGACGGTCCGGCGTCGGAAAATCGCTGGAGCCGATGTGGATGAAGCCGGCAACCTTCTCGCCAGGCTTCACACCGAGAAGCAGCAGCGCCTCGTCGTCGTAAGCCACCCATTCGGTACGCCAGTTGGCGACGTAGCCGTGTGCGCTTGCGGCCATCAGCATGTTGAGGCAGACCGCACCGGCCGAGAGCACCTGTTCCCATTCGGGTATCTTCACATGCGGCGCGGCCGTGCTGATAACGCCTACGACCAGCGGTGCACGGGTGAAGCGCACCAATTCGGCTTCCTTTGCGGCATCCTCCAAATCGGGTGTTTTCTTGAGCAGGAGCGCCAGGAATTCTTCACCGAGCTTTTTCCGCACGTCGCCACGATAGACGACCAGGCGCCACGGCGCCAGCTTGCCATGGTCGGGAACACGCGTCGCCAAAGTGAGAATCGCCTCGAGTTCTTCCTGCGAAGGGCCTGGTTCCTTGATCTGGGCCACGGGTGTGGAATGCCTGTCGCGCAGGAAATCAATGAGTTTAACGTCATTTTGCATGGTCAAAACTTTCATTCGGAGGTGAGGCGGCGGGAAGGTCTTGAAATTGCCTTGGCATTGGTTTTCAAGTGACGCTTCGGAAAAGAAGAGTCAACCGGTACAGGAACAGATGTCAGGCACTTCGCTCGCGGTATGCAGGATCCTCGCGGGGGCATTGGCTCTCGGCTTTGCCTTCAGTGCTTCCGCGGAAGATGCCTTCCAAAGCTTCCGACAGCTCGACAGCACGGCAAAGATGCCGAAGCTCAATGCCTTTTCCGCCCTCCCCGGCGGCGCGTCACCTGTTGCCGGCAAGGATGTTCTGTTTGACGCCAAGTTGACCTCCGAGGGAGAGGTCATGCAGGAAGGTCTTGTCTGGCGGGTCTTCAGCCCGATTGCCGGCGAAGACGGCAAGCTTCCGCTGGTTGCCAGTTCCGAAGGTGGTTCGGCCGCCTTCCAACTCGTGCCGGGTGAGTATTTCGTCAATTGCGCCTTCGGCCGCGCCGGCGTTACCAAGAAACTGATCGTGCCTGCCGAAGGCAAGGTAGCGAAGCAAACGCTGGTACTCGAGGCCGGCGGTTTCGTTCTGAATGCCGTCGCGGGCGCCGACCAGCGCATCCCCCCGAACGAGTTGAGCTTCTCGATCTATTCCGCGGAGGTGCGCGACAACGGCGACCGGGCACTGATCATGGCGGACGTGAAGCCGAACGCAATCGTGCGGCTCAATGCGGGCACCTATCACGTCGTTTCGGAATATGGCGATGTGAACGCCGTGGTGCGCGCCGACATCCAGGTGGAGGCAGGCAAGCTCACGCAGGCGGTATTACAGCACCGCGCGGCACAGATCACCCTCAAGCTCGTCTCGCAGCCGGGCGGAGAAGCTATCGCCGACACTGCCTGGTCGGTGCTGACTGCGGCCGGCGACATCGTCAACGAGAGCGTCAGCGCTTTTTCGACCATGGTTTTGTCGGAAGGCGAATATCTCGCCGTCGCCCGCAACAAGAACAAGATCTACCAGCGCGAATTCACCGTGAAGGCCGGCCGAAACACCGAGGTTGAGGTGTTGTTGCGGGATACGCCGCAGGTGGCGGGTGCGGCACAGGCTTTGACCGATAGAAATTAGCCGGTTTTCAGCAGCTTCTGCTTGCTGGATGGTTGCATGGAGAAGACCGCATCGTAGAGCCTGGCGAGCAGGTCCCTGCGGTCGGCGATCGCCGACATCTCGTCCCAGGTCATGATCTCGCCCACTCGTGCCCGGATCGTCGAGCCGGAGAGCTGCTTGAACTCGCGGATCAGCAATGAAAGCCTGAGCGTCATCGAAACGCGGCTTGCGATGTGGAAGAGCCGGCCGTTCTGTCCCTCGAAGAAGATCGGCACGACATTGGCCCGCGCAGCCTGGACAAGCTTGGCGGGAAATATCTTCCAGGGCAGATCCTCGGCGCGACCGAAGCCCTTTTTGGCGGTCGCCACTCCGCCGGCCGGGAAGATGATGATGGTCGTGCCCTCTTTCAGAAGACGCACTGCCTCGTGGCGGGTCTGCATGTTGAGCGCCATTGCCTCCTTGGTCTCTTCGAAGGAGACCGGTAGCGAATAAGGTGCCATTTCCGGGATCTTCAGGAGGTCGTTATGGATCAGCACGCGGAACGGTCGCCCGAGCTGCTCGGCAAGTGCCAGGACCGCAATGCCGTCACCGATCCCGAACGGATGATTGGCAATGATCACAAGCGGCTTATCGGACATATCCCGCGGCGGCCAGTTGCCGGCCACGTCGAGGTCGACATCGATGAGATCGAGCATCTTGCCGAAGATGCGGTCGCTTTTCCCGACGATATCCGTTCGCCAGATATCGTAGAGCCGCGCATATCGGTCGCGGCCGGAAAGTCCCTCGATGGAGCGGATGAACCAGCGCTTGATGCGCGGGTCCTTCTCATTGGCGTAAGAAAGTTCCTTGAACCGCAAGTCAGTCTCCGCGGAACAGCCCCGCCGTATGACAATGTCACCGCAATATTGCAGCAAGATTACAGTTTTCTGACAGCGCCTGTGATGACGGGCGCTGTCAGGCAAGGATGATCAGGCCGCCGCCTTCTTGGCCTGAAGCCGGCGCAGGATGTCCGGCGGTGTCGCTTCATGGGCGAGCGCAGTGACAGCATCTTCGAGTTTCATCGAGGTCTGGGCCTGGGAGCCGAGACGGCGGATGTTGACCGAGCGTTCTTCGGCTTCCTTCTTGCCGCAGACGATGATGACCGGCACCTTGGTAACCGAGTGCTCGCGGATCTTGTAGTTGATCTTCTCGTTGCGGAAATCGGTCTCGACGATCATCCCCGCATCGCGAAGAGCCTCCGCTACCTCACGGCCGTATTCGTCGGCGTCCGAGGTAATCGTCGCCACCACGACCTGCAACGGCGCGAACCACAACGGCATATGGCCGGCGAAATTCTCGATCAGGATGCCGAGGAAACGTTCCATCGAGCCGCAGATGGCGCGATGGATCATCACCGGCTGCTGCTTTTCCGAGTTCTGATCGATGTAGAATGCACCGAACCGTTCCGGCAGGTTGAAATCCACCTGCGTGGTGCCGCACTGCCATTCGCGGCCGATCGCATCCTTCAGCGTATATTCGAACTTCGGCCCGTAGAAGGCGCCCTCGCCCGGCAGTATGCCCGTCTTGATATTGTTCGACTGCGACTGGATCGTCTTCAGGACGTCCATCATCACGCTTTCGGCACGATCCCACAGTGCGTCGGAACCGACGCGCTTGTCGGGCCTTGTGGAGAGCTTGATGGTGATTTCTTCGAAGCCGAAATCCTTGTAGACCGAGAGGATCAGGTCGTTGATCCGAAGGCACTCGGCAGCCATCTGCTCGTCGGTGCAGAACACATGCGCATCGTCCTGCGTAAAGCCGCGCACGCGCATCAGCCCGTGCAGCGCTCCAGATGCCTCATACCGATGCACAAGGCCGAACTCCGCAAGCCTGATAGGCAGTTCACGGTAGGATTTGAGACCATGCTTGAAGATCTGCACATGGCCGGGGCAGTTCATCGGCTTGAGCGCAAAGACGCGCTGGTCGGCCTCCTCGTCGTCCGGATGGATGAAGGCATGGGCCGATTTCACCGCGAACATGTTCTCGTTGTACCAGCCCCAGTGTCCGGAGGTCTCCCAAAGCGACTTGTCGAGGACCTGCGGCGCGTTGACCTCTTCGTAGGTGCCGGCAAGCCGACGGCGCATATAGGCAGTCAGCGTCTGGAACATACGCCAGCCCTTGCCGTGCCAGAAGACGACGCCGGGTCCCTCTTCCTGGAAATGGAAAAGATCCATTTCCCGGCCGAGCTTGCGGTGATCCCGCTTTTCGGCCTCCGCGAGCACGTGCAGATACTGGTCGAGTTCTTCCTGGCTCGCCCAGGCCGTCCCGTAGATGCGCGTCAGCATCGCGTTGTTGGAATCGCCGCGCCAGTAGGCGCCGGCCACCTTCATCAGTTTGAAGGCCGTACCAATCTGGCCGGTGGATGCCATATGCGGGCCGCGGCAAAGATCGAACCAGTCGCCCTGGTAATAGATCTTGACGTCCTGGTCTTCCGGGATCGCATCCACGAGCTCGACCTTGTAGCCCTCGCCCATGTCGGCAAAGACATTGCGGGCCTTCTCGCGCGGCCAGACTTCCTTGGTGAACGGCTTGTTGCGGGCGATGATCTCCTTCATCCTCGCCTCGATCCTAGGCAGGTCTTCGGGCGTGAAGGGCCAGTCTTCGCGCGTGTCCGGATGGACGCGCTTGAAGTCGTAATAGAATCCGTTCTCGATCACAGGCCCGATGGTGACCTGCGTTCCCGGCCAGAGTTCCTGTACGGCCTCGGCCATGACATGGGCAGCGTCGTGACGGATCAGTTCCAGCGCTTTGGGATCGGTGCGGGTAACGATCTCGACCGATCCATTGGTCACCGGATCGGAAAGGTCCTGCAGGTTGCCGTCGATGGCAACCGCGACCGCCTTCTTGGCGAGTGATCTGGAAATGGATTCTGCGACGTCACGGCCGGTTGTTCCGGCATCGAATGCGCGGACGGAGCCATCGGGAAATGTAAGGGAAACGGATTGGGACATGTCTTTCTCCTGTCCAGTCCCGCCAACGAATGCGGGTGGTGTTGGAATAATGGCGTTCCGCCTTGGGCAGCGCCGGCGTGGCTGATAAAGACTTTTGGCTTTGCAGTAAAGGTGGCTCGCGGCTCACTGGATCATTTTGGCGAGCCCGATGACCGTGTTGGCGTTGCGGATCGTGCCGATACCGAGCTTCCTGGTGGTCAGTGCTGAAATCAGCCGCGTCTCGCTCGCCTTGCCGTCGAAATCCACCCAGAGATCTCCGTCGACGATCGCGATCTTTTCCCGGCCGCGATGGCGTTCGAGCAGATCGATCACGTTATCGCCGAGTGGTGTGCGCATCACTCGGACGCAAACTTCGGAGCCTTTCTGCTCCGGAAACGGATTGCCAGCGGAAAGCTTCAGCCAGTCTGGCCCCGAACGGACGAGGACATCGACATGCTTGCCGAAACGTTGTTCGAACGCCTCTTCCAGCACCTGCTCGATCTCCCTGAGTGGTGACTTTTCGGTTTCGAACACGAGATTGCCGGTCGATACCAGCGTCCGGCAGTTCCGGTAACCGAGACGTTCAGCCATTTCGCGGAAGTCGGTCATGATGAGCCGCTTGCCTCCGCCGACGCTGATGCTGTGAAGCAGCGCCACATAAATCACGGTTTGGCCCGCCAATAGCGCCAGGGCGTCCACCAGTGCTGGCGTCTTTCCAGCGCATCCGGCACTCGGTCAAGCCCGCTCGTGCCGCCAGGCCCGCAGCGGGCGACACGAAAGAGCGTCAGGAAACTGCCGGGCCAGAGTCCATGCCGGGCGATTGCTTCGTAGCCGTACTCGGAGCAGGTCGGGATATGCCGGCAGGAATTGCCGACGAAGCCCGAGAGTGTCAGCTGATAAAATCGGATCAGCCCCATGCCGAAAAGCCGCCCCGGCGTCTTTCGGAACGGTCCCGACCAGTTGCGCGAGCGGTTCGTCTTCGGCTGGTGTCCTGAATGCTTGCAATCGGGAGCTTCGCACATCGGATCAGACGGCTGCCGCTTCGGTCCGTTCCCGCGCCTCGATCTGGTCGATCGCGTCCACCACGGCTTCGAATGTCAGCATGGTGGAAGGGTGGCGGGCCTTATAGTCTTTGACCGGCTTCAGGTAGCGCATCTCTTCGAAGCGGCCGTCCGGCCCTTCGCCGCCTTCTTTCAGCATCGCGAGCATGTCTTCCCGGGCTTTCCGGATTTCCGCGGCCGTCGCACCGATCACATGGCGGGCCATGATCGAGGACGAGGCCTGGCCGAGCGCGCAGGCACGCACCTCGTGCGCGAAGTCGGTCACTGTGTCGCCGTTCATCTTCAGATAGACGCGTACCTTCGAGCCGCAGAGTTTCGAGTGCTTTTCCGAACTCGCGTCGGCATCCGGCAGCGTGCCGGCATGGGTTATATTGCCGGCGAATTCGAGGATCTTGCTGTTGTAGATATCGTCCATGACGGCTCGCTCATAGTTCCGATGGCATATGTTTTGACGCAGTGCCATTGCCTTGCGGACTACCACAAAAGGATTTCCGACATTATATGTGACGTGTCGGCGAGATGATCAAGAAAGGATGTTTTCACGAAATCCTCTCGAAATCGAAATAGGATACCTTGTAAAAACGTCCGCCGAGGATCAGATAGCGCCAGATTGCACAAAATTCAGCCGCGGTTGTCTGCGTGTTGGTTCGTGTGAGTAACGCCAGTCGGATGCGGCCTTGAACCGCATCGGGAGACGATAGATGGATGCAATTGTGAAGAATTTCCCGGCCTCGAAGGAGAAGCAGGCCCGTCCCACTCAGCAGGAGGCTGAGGAAGCCATACGTGTACTGCTCCGCTGGGCGGGTGACGATCCGGCCCGCGAAGGACTGCTCGATACCCCGAAGCGTGTCGCTGTAGCCTATCGCGAATTGTTTGCCGGTTACGAGCAGTCGCCGGAAGATGTGCTGGGCCGTACGTTCGAGGAAGTCTCGGGTTACGATGATATCGTGCTTGTGCGCGACATTCCGTTCTTCTCTCATTGCGAACACCACATGCTGCCGATTGTCGGCAAGGCGCATATCGCCTATCTGCCGAGTGGTCGCGTTCTCGGTCTCTCGAAGATCGCCCGTGTGGTGGAAATCTTCGGTCGCCGTCTGCAGACACAAGAAAACATGACGGCCCAGATCGCCTCTGCAATCGAGGAACACCTGAAACCCCGCGGCGTGGCAGTCATGATCGAAGCCGAGCACATGTGCATGGAAATGCGCGGCGTGCAGAAGCAGGGTTCGCAGACGATGACCACGACCTTCACCGGCGAGTTCAAGACGAACGCGGCCGAGCAGGCCCGCTTTTTCACGCTCGTACGCAGCCGCTGACGGCCGGATTTTCCGGTGGAGTTTCCCGATGTCCGTGAGTTTTGAAAAGCCCTCCGCCGACAAGGCGGTGCTGGAAGGTGCCGGCGCCTTTACGCCTCGTTTCGATGCCAACGGCCTCGTCACCGCCGTCGTCACGGACATCCGCGATGGTGAACTCCTGATGGTCGCGCACATGGACGCGGAAGCCCTAGCGTTGACCATCGAGACCGGTATCGCCCACTATTACAGCCGCTCTCGCGGAAAGATATGGAAGAAGGGGGAATCTTCCGGCAATTTTCAGACGGTGCATGAGCTTCGCACCGATTGCGATCAGGACGCTGTCTGGCTCAAGGTTTCCGTGGCCGGTCACGATGCGACCTGCCACACGGGCCGGCGTTCGTGTTTTTATCGACTCGTCACAAAACGTGACAGCAACGCTGTCCTTGAAATTACCGATAATGAGCGCCATTTCGATCCTGATACCGTTTATTCGGACGGGGGAACGAAATAAGGCAATTGCCTCCTTTTTCGCCGCGTTGGCATCGGGTAAACGATTTGGAAACCGATCGGTGGTTCAATCCGCAGACCGGGGGTTGTTCAGCTTTGGAGGTTTTTGTCTATGCTGAACTGGAGTTGGAATCGTCACGATCCGCAGGCCGCTCCTGCTGAAGCCGGTGGAACGCAGATTCTTGAACCCTCTCGTCCCGTTGCAGCGACACCTCCTCCAAAAGCAAAACTCGCCCTCGCCCTTGGGGGTGGTGCGGCCCGTGGTTGGGCCCATATCGGTGTGCTGAGGGCGCTCGACGAAGCCGGTATTGAAGTGGGCATGATCGCCGGCACATCGATCGGCGCCCTGGTCGGCGGTTGCTATCTCGCCGGCAAGCTCGATGCGCTCGAAAGTTTCGCCCGATCGCTCACCATGCGACGCATCGCCGGTCTGCTCGATCTGACGATCGGCGGCGGCGGACTCTTCGGTGGCATGCGGCTCACCAGGCGTATGCAGGAGCATCTCGAGGACATAGCGATCGAGGATCTCGATCGGCCTTTCGTTGCCGTGGCGACGGAACTTCACACCGGCCACGAGGTCTGGATCTCCAGCGGTTCGCTGATTACCGCGTTGCGCGCATCCTATGCGCTGCCCGGCATTTTCGAGCCGGTCAAGTCCAATAACCGAACCCTGGTTGACGGCGCACTGGTCAATCCCGTTCCCACCTCCGTCTGCCGGGCCTATGAGCAGCCTCTCGTGGTTGCTGTGAACCTGAACTACGACATCTTTGGTCGTTCTGCGGTGGTCAAGCATAGCGCCGGCATTCAGCCTGAGGATGACGGTCGCAAGAAGGCGGTCGACGCCCGGGTCGGTGTCACCGGCACCATGGTGCAAGCTTTCAATATCATCCAGGAACGTATTTCGCGCGCAAGGCTCGCCGGCGATCCGCCGGATCTGGCGTTGCATCCGCGCCTTAGTGATATCGGACTTTCCGAGTTCCACCGTGCCGGCGAAGCGATAGATCGCGGCTATAGTGAGACCATGGCGCAGATTGCTGCGCTCAAGCGCGTGCAGGAAATTTTCGCCCGCTGATCCCGGGGAAACCCTGTTCTGCCGAGTGGCGATCAGCCGGCGATATAGGCCTTCATCTGTTCGGCTTCGAGTTCGACCTCGCGGATGCGCGACTTGACCACGTCACCGATCGAGACGATCCCGTCCAGCTTTCCGTCCTTTTCGACCGGAACGTGGCGGAAGCGTCCGCCAGTCATGATGCCCATCAGCTCGTCGACGGTCGTTTCCTCCTTGCAGCGATGGACGTTGGTGGTCATGGCCGATTTGACCGGTTGGTCGAGCACGCCCGGACCTTTGCCGGCAATGGCCCGCACCAGGTCGCGTTCGGTGAAGATGCCGACGATCCGGCCTTCCATGCTGGTGACAACCACGGCACCGATCTTCTTCTGGTTCAGGATTTCGGCGACTTCCAGCAGCGTCCTGTCCGGGCCGACTGTCACCACGTCGCGGCCCTTTGCATCGAGCATGTTCTTGACGATTATTGCCATGGCCCTCTCCTCATCAACCAAGCGTGATCTGGGCATCCTCCTCCCAGAATCGCTTCGTACTTCCCCCTAAATTTTAGGGCGAGGTCAAACACATATCAAGGTTGAGTGAGCGGCCTTCGTGAAGGCGAGACCGGATCGAAGAATCCAAAAAGCAGAAAGCCGAACAGAAAGCCGCCGATATGCGCATCCCAGGCGATCGGCCCCATGTCCGCACCGAACAACGTCACGCCAAAGGCGATCAGCAGATTGCCGATGAACCACATTGCCGTGAAGATGACGACCGTGCGGCTGCGGAAGGCGCCAGGAATGGACTGGCGGGGATAGAGATGGCCGTGGGTTCGATCGTAGCCCCGTCCGGGAGGGAAGGCGAAGCGGCAGGCTGCCCCCATCAACGCGGACACGACGCCGGACGCTCCGATCAGCAATGTCTCGTTGCCCCAGTTGATCATGGCGTGGAAGAAGGCTGCTGCCGCCGCCGACAGGACCCAGAAGACCACATAGCGCAAGGTGCCGATACGCCTGACGACCGGCGCTCCGAAAGCCATCAGCCAGAGCGCGTTGAAGAGGATATGTTCGATACTGCCGTGAAGAAGAGAATAGGTGACCGGCGTCCAGAGCCAGGCGAAACCCTGTTCCTCCAGCGGATAGGCATAACGCAGCGGCGTAAAGGCAAGGTTCACGACAAAATAAGCGCGTGTGTCGTCATCAAGCAGATATTCCTGAACGATATAGATTGCCGCGAGCAAGGCCAGCGTCACCACCAGGCTCCGCGGCAGGTTGAAGACAGGCGGTGAGCGCTGATCGTCCTCGTCCATCTCCCGCTGCTCGTCAGCTATGCCCGGTCCGTCGTTCATGCTCATTCCTCTCTGGTCCATTCCCTTTCGGGAATGTCCGCCAGCCATATAGGAGCGGCCCGCCAAAGGAAAGCGTCGCAAGGAGGCGGTGAGGCCGGCTTTGCCCGGTTTGTAATTTGTTAACCCTGAGGGGTGGGCCGTGGCACGGATTTCGCTGAGTGGACGGAGGACGCTCGTGCATGAGGCGCGATCTGTATCAAAATGTGACAGGTGACAACGGATGCGAAATAAGGCAAGCCGCGCAATTTTCGACTATTGGGCCAACCTCAGGGGGGACCGCGCGGCACCCTTGCGCACGGAAATCGACCCTGTGGCGCTGCGCCATCTTCTCCCACACCTCTTCATTGTGACGACCGATGCCAGCGGCCTCCTGACGTTCCGGCTCGCCGGGACGCGTATCTGCGACCTGTTCGATCGCGAATTCCGTGGCGAGGCCTTTGCCGAGGCATGGCTTGAAAACGAGTATCGACAGCCGGCAGAGATCGTTCAGAACGTCGTCCATTATGAGCGGCCGGCATACCTTGAGGTTCTCGCGTCGAACGGCGACCTGCGCCATGCTTATGAAATGCTGCTGCTACCCATTCGGTCGGCCGAGGGAAACGGAAGCGATCGCGTTCTCGGTGCCCTCCTGCCGCAAGAACAGTCCTTCCCCACCACAGAACTTCCCGTCATTGGTCTTGTGCTGGAAAGCTGGACGTTTCTTGTCGAGAGTGGCGTTCTGATCGATGCGCCGCCGAGCGGCGGCCATCACGGCTTTGGCGAAGCGCTGTTGCGCCGTCTCTTCTCATCCCACGGCCAGGTATCCTGACCATGGCTTGGAATTCGCAACGGGGCTACGCAAAACCTTCTGTTAACCGCGACACGGTATCAATTTAGCCATACTCCCCAAGAGAAAAGCTTTCTCGAATGTATTCATTTCAGCCGGTGCATACTCCGTCGACGCAGACAATTCCCGCCCAGCGGACTTTTCAGCGGGTGTCGGTCAACGTGGCGGGACGGCTGATGCTCGCGACGCAAGAGGAATTTCCCTGCACCGTGGTGGATATGTCGCCCGGCGACGTTGCCTTTGCCTGTGTCGGCCGCCCCGCGGTCGGTGAGCGCGTGATCGCCTATCTCGATCACATCGGGCGCCTCGAAGGCACGGTTTTGAACCTTTCGGCGAACGGCTTTTTAATGTCGATCAACGCAACGGATCGCAAGCGGGAGAAGCTTGCGGCCCAGCTTACATGGATCGCAAACAAGCATGAACTCGGCCTGCCCGAGGATCGCCGCCATGACCGCCTGACGCCGCGCAACACCCGGGCAGAAATCACGCTTGACGACGGTCGGCGTTACGCCTGCCGCATCATGGACCTTTCTCTCTCCGGAGCGGCGATCGATATCGATATCCGGCCTGCGATCGGCACGCCCGTGCGTCTCGGCAATATGCGTGGTCGCGTCGTGCGCCATTTCATGGAGGGCGTGGCGGTCGAATTCAATTCGGTCCAGCCGCGCGAGGCACTGACGGAATTCCTCTAGGCAATTCCGCTCCCCGCCCCTTCTTTCCTCGCATCAAGACCCTGTATCATGGCTGCACAGGACGGGTTTAGCGCCGTTTGTCTGTTCCAGAACAGACATTATTCGGAAAAATCGTGCCTTTTCGGGACTTTTTTAGGCCTTCGAAACAGGCCTGGAACACCCCTTTGCGCCTCCCGACAGGCCCTATGTGGCACGTCTCCCTCGGCGGATGGGCGCCGGATGCCACGCGGGCGTTAACTTCCGGAAGCGCTTCAGTCATCCTGGCCGGTTTCGGAAAACCCTTTTCCGGCAAAAGGATAGCAAAAAGAGAAGCCGGCGAGCCGGCTTGATTGCGTGGCATTCCAATGAAAATTTCCTTCGGATTTTAGTAAAATTCGATTCGCATTCGAATCATGTTTTAGATAAATTGAATTCAAATAAGATATTGATTTTACTGCGAGATTTTGCGGTCGCTAAAACCCTCTGTGTCAGTGTTCTTCCCACAACGGGGAGACACAAAAATGAAATTCAGCAAGGGACTGGGCCTCGCCGCCATCACCGCTTTCCTGGCGATCTTTTCCGCCGGACATTCCGTCGCCATGCCTGCCGGGGCCATGCGCGTCCTCGGCTCAGCCAATCAGCCGATCGGTCACTACCAGTTCTGCAAAAGCTATGCGAGCGAATGCGCAACGGCCTATAAGGATGCCGGGCCGATGACGCTGACGGAGGACAAGTGGCGGACCCTGCTGGACGTCAATTATACAGTCAATTCCTCGATCATGCCGATGACCGACCAGGAGATTTACGGCGTAGAGGAGCTCTGGGCGTATCCCCGCACCGTTGGCGATTGCGAGGACTTTGTCCTTCTGAAGCGCAAGATGCTGATGAAAAAAGGCTTTGACCCTTCCGACCTCCTGATCACTGTCGTGCTTCAGCCGAATGGCGAAGGCCATGCTGTCCTGACCATCCGCACTGACCGCGGCGATTTCGTGCTCGACAACATGCGCAACAAGGTCATGCTCTGGTCCGAGACGGAATATACCTACCTGAAGCGTCAGGCGAGCGACGATCCGGCTCGTTGGGTCAAGCTTCAGGACGGCCGCGCGACAGCCGTCGGTTCCGTCGGCCAGTAATCCATCCCATCGACGAGGGAAAACGGCCGCAGCGACATGGTTGCGGCCAGGATCAAGGCGCGGGGCTGCACATTTGCAGGCGGTTGCCGAACGGATCGTGGAAACTCGCGAATACCACATGGCCCTCGAACATGACGGGTTCGCCGCAAGCCACGCCACGGCACCTGAGTTCGTCGACCGCCGCGTGGCAGTCCCTGACGTTGAACACCACCGTCGTTCCCGTCGATGGCTCCCACTCCGCTCCTGCCATCGTCAGCGAAAGGTTGCCGCCATCGGCGCCGGTCGAGAACTCGATCCAGCCGGCATCCGGCAGATCGTAGAGCGGTTCTCCCAATCCAAGCGTGTCGCGGTAGAAAAGCCGCGCCCGCTCGAGATCCGTAACGGAGATCGAAACGACATTGATTCCCTGAAAGAGTTGCACGTCTTCCTCCCTGAGTAACCTGTTTAGGCCATGCGGTCCTAAACTCGGCCGCTCTTTTACGAAGCGTTAACCATGGCGCTCCAGACTTGCGGCGCATTCGCCTTCCCGCATTCCGTATCCTGTCTCATTCCAGAGCATGGCTTCAAGGCAGGGTGAATGCCCCTTGGGTGAACATGGAGCGCACGTCATGGCAGGTCCACCCCCTATCCCTTCGTCCATCGAGGAGGAACCGCTGATTTCCAACCGGTTTCTCTACCGGTTGACTGCGGTGATCGCAGTTCTGGCGGCGCTGACGGTCGCGATCAGCATCGGCGGTCGCTGGTTCGGTGAACGCATGGCGCTGGCAGGCCACACCAACAGCACCGAGAAATTCCTCATCCAGATCGGTCAGGACCAGCTCCACCTTTCCGCCAATACGATCCGCTTCCGCGACCAGCGCCAAAACGGTATTGCCGAGCGCGTTGACCTCTACCTCACCTGGCCGGAACTCGAAGGGTACAGCGCCGCACTGCGCCCGCGGTTTGACGACATTTTCCAGTCATCATCATTGATTTTTCTGCAATTGTCGCAAGGCACGATGTCGCGCGATATGTCCGGCCGTCTCGACCCGATCTATTCGCGACTTTTCGATGGCGAGCCGCAGCCGTTTGATTTCGGACTGATGCTCCACCGGCTGCGTGCCGATTCCGGCTATGGCCGCGAGGTCATTCTCACCGCCCCTCGCCCTGGAGCTACGGACTACGTCGTTCGTTGCCTGCTGCCGATTGCCGGTGAGAAGCCTACAAGCGGGGATTGCCAGCGCGATATCCAGATCGGCCAGGACCTCGCGGTGCTCTATCGTTTCTCCAGCGCGCTTTTGAACGACTGGCAACATATTGATGCCTCAGTTCGATCCTTTGTCGAAAACCGGCTGACGAAGTAGGTCTCCACGGATGGTCGGGATTTTGACGCTTAAAATGCAGCATATCTAAGCAAGCTGCTGTTCATCATAAACCTCTTGGTAACGCTGTTCTCCTAGATTGGAGGATAACGGCTGCGACGGGGGAGCGTCCGGACGTGAATGGCGTGATGCAAGCGATGAGTGCGGCAGTGTCGAAAACTAAATTCTCTGCCTCCTTTCCCAAGGATGGCGCAACGGTTCCGGGATATTTTCTCGGTTATCTCTTCACCCTGATTCTGGCGGTTTCGATCTTTGCCGCGCCTGCGGAAGCGGCACCGAAATACGCTGGTATCGTCGTGGACGCCAAGACCGGCAAGGTTCTCTATTCGGAAGATCCGGACGGTCTGCGATATCCCGCGTCGCTCACCAAGATGATGACCCTCTATCTCACCTTTGAAGCGCTTGAGGCCGGTCGCCTCAGCCTTGATGCGAAAGTGCCTGTATCCGCCAACGCCGCAGCCGAGCCGCCCTCCAAGCTCGGCGTCCGTGCCGGCGGCTCCGTGACGGTCGATCAGGCGATCCGTGCTCTCGTCACGCGATCCGCAAACGATATCGCGACCGCGCTGGGTGAGTTCCTCGGTGGTTCCGAGGATCGTTTCGCTCAGATGATGACAAGGAAGGCTCGTGCCCTCGGCATGACGCGCACCACCTATCGCAACGCCCATGGCCTGCCGAACACCGCGCAGATGACGACGGCCCGCGATCAGGCAAGGCTTGGCATCGCGCTCCGCCAGCACTTCCCGCAATATTACGGCTATTTCTCCATCCGTAGCTTCAACTTCGGCAAGCAGGTGATCGGCAACCATAACCGCCTGGTCGGCAACGTGAAGGGCGTCGATGGTATCAAGACCGGGTACACCCGTGCCGCCGGCAGCAATCTGGCGACTTCTGCTCAGCTTGACGACCGTTCGATCGTTGCCGTCGTGCTCGGCGGCCGTTCCAGTGCTGCCCGCGACGCGACGATGCGCAAACTCGTTGCCGAATATCTGCCGAAGGCTTCGCGGGGCGGTAGCAGCAACCTGATCGCCCAGGCGGCGCCGTCGGCGCCTGTACCGGTCGCCCCGGTGCGTTCGGCTCCCGCCATCGCCGCCACGCAGTCCGAGGCGCGTCAGATGGCCGCCCTCGATCTGCCGAACAGTGGCCCGATGCCCGGTGCGCGCTACAAGGAACAGCCGGCTGCTGGGGAGACCTCGGCCGTCGCTTCGGCCTATGCCGCTGAGCCCAGTCAAAGGAAGATGATCAGTCAGGCTATGAACACGGCGATGGCCGGTGTGGCAGCCGTCCCGACGCCCGCGCCGGAATATATACCGGCCCGCGCCGAGGACGTCTCCGCTTCCAGCGCCGGTAGCGCCACCGTTGACGAAGTCACCACGGCCTCGACAAAGACATCGGCAAAGGCCACCAGGTCAAACGCCGCCGATGCGACGCCGAGCGGTTGGGTGATCCAGATAGGCGCTTCGCCCGATCAGAAAATGGCAGAGAATCTCCTGCAGACTGCGCAGGATAAGGGCGGCAAGGTACTGCGTTCCGCCAAACCCTTCACCGTCGCCTTCAACAGCAATAGCGGGCAGATCTATCGCGCCCGGTTTGGGGGCTTTGATGACCAGAAGGCCGCTGTGGATGCGTGCAACGCTTTGAAGAAAAAGGGCATCAACTGCTGGGCTTCGCTCCAGTGAACTGCTGGCGATAGCCATGCATCAAGAATGTCCGCGGCGGCTCGCCGCCGCGGCGGAATCTCGAAAGTAATGCGTAAACGGGGTTTCCGATGGGAATGAACGAAAACAGCGTGGAATTCGCCTTGATGTCCTCGCCGCGGGGCAGAGCAAGGGGCGTTGCCCTCAATCCGCTTCATGAGGCGGCCATGCGGCTTGCAGGTATGGGGCTTAGCCGTTCAAAGGAAAAGACGCGCGATCTCGTCGCCATGCTGCTCAGCCATGGTGCCCGCGCCTGGCGCCATTCTCAGCCGGAGGCGCATATCCATCTTCATGTCGGTATGCGCTCCGGCCGGGCACCGGTGCGTCTCAAGCTTCGATAGTTGACCGTACCGGAATCTGCATCCAGATGTTGCCGACTCCGGAGCGAATGTCGGGATCAATGGTCACTGGCTGCTGCAGTCAGAGAAGCCCAAGTTCGGCGAGTTCTCGTCTGAGCTCTTCCGGCAGCGCTGCAACGCCCTCGCCCATCTTGCCGAGATCGCGTGGCGCTTCCTCATCCTTCAGGTAGCGCCAGCCCTGGAAAGGCCGCTTCGGCTGGGGCGCCGTCTCGATCACTTCCGGACCGAGAACGAGATGGCAGCGCTGGATGCCGTCGCCGCCGGTGAATGTCTCGATATTCATGAGCTTTTGGCGGGCCAGCACCTGTCCCTTGATCACCCAGTAAAGGGAGCCGCCTTCGAGAAGTTCCTCGATGCGTTTCGGAACCATGCGTGTCGTATGAACGCTGTGCGGTTCAAGGCCGGCGGCAATCGCATTGAGTGAGCGCTCGGTTACCCACTCTCTGAGGTCTTGGATTGAATCCGCGCCGACACAAAGTTTGATCAGATGAAGAGCCATGGATTTGTTGAAAACCTATTGGCATCGGAGGTCAAGTTTTTGCTCCGTTGCTCCACAGCGGTGAAATGAATCAACACTCGACGACATTGACGGCAAGCCCGCCGGTCGAGGTCTCCTTGTATTTCTCGCTCATGTCGTTGCCGGTCTGCCGCATGGTTTCGATGCAGGCGTCGAGCGGCACGAAATGCGTGCCGTCACCCTTGATGGCAAGCGACGCGGCCGTCACGGCCTTGACGGCGCCAAGCGCGTTGCGCTCGATACAAGGAACCTGCACTAAGCCGGCGACAGGATCGCAGGTCATGCCGAGATGGTGCTCGAGTGCGATTTCCGCAGCATTCTCGATCTGCTCCGGCGAGCCGCCCATGACCGCGGCAAGGCCTGCAGCCGCCATCGCGGCCGCCGACCCCACCTCGCCCTGGCAGCCGACCTCCGCGCCCGAGATCGAGGCATTGTGCTTGATGATGCCGCCGACCGCCGCCGCCGTCAGCAGGAAGTTGCGGATATCCTCCGGCGTCGCATCCTCATGGAAATGCAGGTAGTAGCGGACGGTTGCGGGGATTACCCCCGCTGCACCATTGGTGGGGGCGGTGACCACACGCCCGCCGCCGGCATTCTCTTCGTTGACCGCCATCGCATAGACGGAGAGCCAGTCGTTGGCGAGCAGCGGGTTCAGCCGGTTGCTACGCCATTCCTCGTTGAGCTTGTCATGAATCGCCTTCGCCCGGCGTTTCACCTTCAGCCCGCCCGGCATGATGCCTTCGACCTTCAAGCCCCGGTCGATGCAGCTTTTCATCGCGTCCCAGATGCGGTCGAGGCCGGCATTCAGTTCGGCAGCGCTGATCTTTGTCTCTTCGTTCGCGCGTTTCATCTGGGCGATCGTCAGGCCTGAGCCGCGCGCCATTTCGAGCATCTGCTTTGCCGTGGAGAATGGATAAGGCACCCGTGCATCGCCCGATGATTTCTGCGGGGTGCGCATGGCTTCCAGTTCCGTGTCCGTCACGACGAAGCCGCCACCGATCGAATAGTAGATGCGTTTAAGGAGCAACCGGCCATCGCGATCCAGCGCGGAGAAACTCATGCCGTTGGCATGGCCTGGCAACGGCTGTTTCTTGTCGAAGATGAGATCGGTTTTCGGCTGGAACTGATAGGGCGGATGTCCGGGCGGCGTCACGCGTCCCGTGCGCTCCACCTCGGCAATGATCTCGTCCATCCTGTCCGGATCGACACTTGCCGGCTCTTCGCCCATCAGGCCGAGGATCACCGCCCTACCCGTCCCGTGTCCGATGCCTGTAAAGGCGAGCGAGCCGTGCAGGCTCACCTTCAGGCTCGCGACCTGCGCACCGGCGGGGCGCGGCCATTCGTTCGACAGGATCAGCGCGAGGAAACGGTTCGCCGCCGACATCGGTCCCATCGTGTGGGAACTGGACGGTCCGATGCCGATCTTGAAGACGTCGAAGACGGAGAGGAACATGATAATCCGCGTGGAGATACGATATTGGCAAAGTCTATGTCAGACAGCCGGAATGTTCCAGCGATTGCCCGACATCGGGTTTGATGCCCGCGACATGAGGCAAAAATAGAAACGGCGCGGTTTGAATACCACGCCGAAAGGCCAAAATCCCGCCCAAAAGATTAAGATGAAGATCGCGTCCGCAGGTCAGAAGGCGCCGAACAGATAGGCAAGGGCCATCGCACCGGCAAATCCCACGAGCGCCTTGAATGTCACGCCCCAGCAGGATTTCTGAGCAGTCTCTTCCATGTTGTCTCCAGGTTCTTGCCGCATAAGATAACGTCCTCTCCGGATCGTTATGCCTAACGGTCTATTAAATTCCCGCTGGCTTCGCAATGAGAAAAATGGCGGAAAAAAGACCGAAATCGCATACCTGCTATGATTTAACGTTTCAAGGTTGTTCGCGGTTCCGGACGCATACTTGCCGTGACAACTGAAACAACGCATGACGAAAAGAGATGGACGATTCTCCTGCCTGGTGAGGCCCATGACGATCGCCGACTACATTGCTCTGGCTCTTTTCGCCCTTCTCTGGGCTATCTATTCCTGGATAACGGCGGGATCGGGCGCCCGCTTCTTTCCGCGCGCCAGCCTGAACCGTGCGATGGCCGAACGCCGAAAGCGGTGGATCTACAATTCCCTCCGGCGCGATCTGAAGATGATTGATACTCAGATTTTGGCGGGCTTGCAGAATGGTACGGCCTTCTTTGCTTCGACCTCGATATTTGCCATCGGCGGCTGCTTTGCCCTGCTTGGCGCAACAGACCAGGTGGAAGCCGTCTTCAGCAATCTGCCTCTCGTGGCCTATAGCGGTCGCACCGCTTTCGAGATCAAGGTGGCCGGTCTCACCTTCCTGTTCGGTTATGCCTTCTTCAAGTTTGGCTGGTCCTATCGTCTCTTCAATTATTGCACCATTCTCTTCGGTGCACTGCCGATGATGAGCGATACGAATATTGACCCGGCGGCGGCCGAGCGGGCCGCCGATCAGGTGGTGAGGATGAACACCATCGCGGCCAAGCACTTCAATGCTGGGCTCCGGGCGCTGTTTTTGTCGATCGGCTATCTGGGCTGGTTCGCCGGGCCCTATATGTTCATGGCGATGACCTTGTTCGTGATCTTCGTGCTCACACGCCGTCAATATTTTTCCGAGGCCCGGCTGGCGATCATGGATCGCGATATCCTCTAATCTGGAAAGACCGCCAGTGACCGTTGCAGAAAGCCAGAATCCCGCGCTTAAAATGCCCCGTATCACGCTGATCGACACGCTGCGCGGTTTGGCGCTGATCGCCATGGCGACCTATCACTTCACCTGGGATCTCGAGTTCTTCGGTTATCTCGATCCCGGCACGGCGACCCAGGGTTTCTTTCGGGTCTATGCCCGGTCGATTGCCAGTTCCTTTCTGTTCCTTGCCGGCGTCAGCTTGGTTCTGGCGCATTTTCCGACGATTCGCTGGTACTCCTTCTGGAAGCGCTTCGCCATCGTTGCCGGTGCGGCGATCGCGATCAGCATAGCGACGCTGATCGCTTTCCCGAACGAATGGATCTATTTCGGCATCCTGCACAATATCGCACTGTCGAGCCTGATCGGATTGGCCTTTCTGCGCCTGCCCGCGCTGGTCACCGGCGCAGCCGTCGTTCTGATCGCCGCGGCAATGACCGTCGACTACAGCCTGTCACCCGGGTTGCTCGATTCGACTGCCTTCAATACCCGTTTCCTGAGCTGGCTCGGTTTTGCCGAAATCCCTCCGCGCTCCAACGATTACGTGCCGCTCTTTCCGTGGGTGGCAGCATTGCTGGCCGGTGTCGCCGTCGCCCGCCTGGCAATCTCCATGAACTGGCTGCCGCGGCTTGCCGCCGTCCAAACGAAGCCGAATCTTCTTTCAAAAGCCGGACGCCACAGCCTGATCATCTATCTCTTGCACCAGCCGGTTCTGATCGCGCTCGTCTATCTCGCCTCGCTCGTCCATCCCGCTCCACCACCGGCCCCCCGTCAGAGCTATATGCTGAGCTGTGAAGCCGGCTGCAACAGGCAGACGAACGATCGGGCGCTTTGCGAGCGCTTCTGCGGCTGCACGGCCGACCGTCTCATGGCGCAGTCGCTCATCATCCCGCTGCAGACCGGCACGATCGCCCCGCAGGACGACCGTGTCCAGGCAATTGCCGAGGAATGCTCCATCGGTCTGCAGTTATCTGACTAAATATCACGTTCCGACGCCGATTTCGGCAAGCCGTGTCAGGCAGGCTTCCTCGACATTGTTGAGTTCAGCGAGCGTATCGTCGATGTCCTTGCGCTTCTGACGCAGTTCCTCGCGTTTCTCGTCGACGCGCTTCATCAGAAGCTTGAGCTGCCCCATCTCGCCCGGCGGTTCCTTGTAGACCTGGATGATTTCGCGGATCTCGGCGATCGTGAAGCCGATCCTGCGACCGCGCAGGATCTCCTGGATGAGCCTCCTGTCCGCCGCCCTGAAGAGCCGCGTGCGACCCCGGCGCTCCGGATGGATAAGGCCTTCATCCTCGTAGAAACGAAGCGTGCGGGTCGAGACCCCGAATTCGCGCGTCAGTTCCGTTATGCTGTAATATTTGTTCACAACCGTATCCTGTTACTCTTCCGCCCAAAATAATTGACTTTTACGTAACAGTCAATTTTGGGTCAGTTCAGCAGCCAGAGGGTAGCCAGTCCCAGGAACGAGAAGAAACCGGTCGTGTCGGTGATGGCGGTGACGAAGACGGCCGAGGACACGGCCGGATCGGCGCCGGCCCGGTCGAGGACCAGCGGAATCATGATGCCTGCCATGGCGGCTGCGAACATGTTGATCAGCATGGCGGTGGCGATAAGCCCGCCGATATGTACGTTGTGGAACCAAAGGCCCGCCACGGTGCCGACAAGGCAGCCGATGACGATCCCGTTGATGAGGCCGACGCCCGCTTCCCGTCGCGCGACGCGCCAGGCGTTGTGGATGTCGAGATTGCGGGTGGCAAGTGCCCGCACGGTGACGGTCATCGTCTGCGAACCGGCATTGCCCCCCATGCCGGCGACGATCGGCATCAGGATCGCAAGCGCCACGACCTGTTCGATCGTCGCCTCGAAAAGAGAGATCACCGAGGCCGAAATGAAGGCAGTGAAGAGGTTGACGAGCAGCCACGGCACGCGTGAGCGCGATGTGTCGGTGACCGAGTCGGAGAGTTCTTCGTCGCCGACGCCCGAGAGGCGCATGATGTCCTCTTCCGCCTCTTCCTGGATGACGTCCACCACGTCGTCGATGGTGAGCACGCCGACCAGCCGCCCGTTCTCGTCCACGACGGCGGCGGACAAGAGGTCATACTGCTCAAAGATCTGTGCCGCCTCCTCCTGGTCCATGTCGGCGGGAATCGGATGATTGGTCTCGCGCATGATCGTCTCGATCTTGATCTGACGCTTGGTGCGCAGAATCCTGTCGAGATCGATGACGCCGAGCAGCTTGAATGTCGGATCGATGACGAAGATCTGCGTGAAACTCTCCGGCAGGTCCTCCTCATCGCGCATGTAGTCGATCGTCTGGCCGACGGTCCAGAATGGCGGCACGGCGACGAATTCCGTCTGCATGCGACGGCCAGCCGATTGTTCCGGATAATCGAGCGCCCGCCTGAGCCTCACCCTTTCGGTGAACGGCAGCTGCGCAAGAATCTCTTCCCGATCCGCGTGGTCGAGGTCTTCGAGAATGTAGACGGCGTCGTCCGAATCGAGATCGCCGATCGCGGCCGCGATCTGCTCGTTCGGCATCTGGTCGACGATTTCGAGGCGGATCGCCTCGTCCACCTCGGTCAGCGCGGTGAGGTCGAAGTCCTTGCCAAGCAGCCTGACCAGCGCCTGGCGCTGTTCGGGCAGGATCGCTTCGAGAAGATCGCCGAGCTCCGATTCGTGCAGGCGGGCGACGTGGCTCCGCAGGAAGAGCACGTCGCGGTCTGCGATCGCCGCCCCCACCATCGCCAGGAAATCGGCGCGGATCGAACCGTCTTCGGAATAGATATCGTCGCCGGCCTCGTCGGTATTTGTGCGCAGGCGGTCGTCTTCGCCGATATCGCTCATCTGCCGCCCTCGCTGCTCGTATCCGACAAAAGGAGAATGGCGGCTGAAAGCATATTGTCAACAACCGGATAGCTCTATCCGATGCTATTGCTCGTGCCACCGGTTTTCCTGCTAGAACAATTGGCGGCGCGGGTCCAGCCGGCACTGCAACGCACCGCATGGAAGATGCTCGAAGGAAGTGAAGACATGGCCGTTTGTCCGATCCTGAAATATCCCGATCCGGGCCTTGCCAGATCCTGCCAGCCGGTCCGTGTCTTCGATGGAAATCTCAAAGCCCTCGCCCATGATCTTCTCGATACGATGAGGGCGGCGCCTGGCGTCGGAATCACCGCCGCCCACATCGGCATCTTCACCCGCCTCGTGGTGCTGGAATTGTCGAAGGAGATCGGCCCCCGCTTCTATGCCAATCCGGAGATCCTGGCTCTTTCGGAGGAGACGATGCGACACATGGAAGGCAGCGTCTCCATGCCCGGCGTCACCGACGAGATCGAACGCCCGCGTAAAATCCGTTTCCGCTATCAGGATATCGACGGGGCCTTCCACGAAGAGGAAGCCGAAGGCTTCTACGCCGTCTGCATGCAGCACGAGATCGACCAGCTCGGCGGCATCTTCTGGCTGAAGCGGCTTTCTCGCCTGAAGCGGGACCGTCTGATCCGCAAGTGGGGCAAAGGAAAATAACCCATCGAGGCGAACCAAAATCGCGTCCATTCGTTTTCCGGTCGCAGCAAGCAGGAGCTACGGCCATGAATCCAACTGCAGACAAGACAGCAGCCGAACTGGAACGACAAATCTCCCAAAGGCTGGCAAATCTTCCTGATGTCGACGCGTCCATGATCGAGCCGCATGTCGAAGGAACACGGGTGATCCTGGAGGGTTCCGTCGATACCGTGTTCTCAGCACGCAAGGCGGTGCTGGGCGTGAGAACCGTGGATGGCGTCCACGATGTCGAAAGCCATCTGACGCTCACGGGCAACAAGGATGGCGCGTCAGGGCGTCATTGATGCTATACTGTCCGGCGTACCAGGCAGTGCGCCGGGTCCGGGATCGAAGGCGACAGGAGACGACCATGCCGGGCAAGAAAAAGGCCGACGACATTTCCCGCGAAGAAGATTTTCGCGACTACGACGACCGAAATATCGACGAGGGCTGGCCCTATGACGATGACCCCGGCGCAGATGGCCGGCCGATCGACAATGCCGCCTATGGCCAACCGGCTGCCAATTTCGATACCGAGCAGAATCGCGGCTATCGTGTCGACGAGGCGGATTTCGACGGTCTGGAGGAGCGTGTCGTCGACAGCATCCATCCTGGCACCGAAGGCCTTGAAGATGCGGATGATATGGAGGAGCGCGTAACGGACGCGATCGAAAATCTCGACCTGATCGATATGGACTCGATCGACGTGCATGTCGATGAGGGCCGGGTGACGCTGGAAGGCGTGGTTGACGATGCAGCGACCTCCCGCAGGATCGTTCTTACGGCACAGGGCGTTTCCGGCGTCCGTCACGTCGTCAATAATCTCCGGCTCGAGGGCGTCGACAGCCGCATTCCCGATGAAGACTAACCGATCTCGACGGAAAACTCGGGCGAGCCTTTCAGCGTGTTGCTGACGGTGCAGATTTCTTCGGCCATGTGGATGATCTCGGCCTTCTGCTCCACAGTAAAATCCCCTTCGACACGGAAGCTCACGATGAAGCGGGTAATCCGTGAAGGACCTTCATGGGCCTTTTCGCCGGTCACATGCGCCCTCACCTCTGCAAGCTTGTCGAGAACGCCGAGCTTGCTTGCCGCGATCCGGCCGCTGAGCACGAGGCAGGCGGCAAGCGAGGAGAACATCAGGTCGAGCGGATTGAAGCCTGGTTCCGAAGCGCCCGTCACGACCTCCACCTGGCCGTTCGTCTCGCTTGTCACCTGCGGGTGACCGATGCGCCCGAGCACCGCTGTCGCGCCGATCGGGCGGGCCTTCACTTTCAGCTCCACCATTGCCTTCTCCTTACGGCTCCGAAATCGTCTGCCCGAAGATTTCCCCAAACGCCTCGCGCAGCCTCATGTCGACATCGGCCATCATCACCGGCAGGCCGAGATCGACGAGGCTCGTGACACCATAGGCGCTGATCCCGCAGGGCACGATGCCGGAGAAGTGCGAAAGGTCCGGATCGACATTGAGGGACAGGCCGTGGAAGCTCACCCAGCGGCGCAGTCGGATGCCGAGCGCGGCGACCTTGTCCTCGGTCATAGAGCCGTCTGGCAGGCGCGGTTTTTCCGGCCGGCGTATCCAAACGCCTACGCGGTCCTCGCGCCGCTCGCCGCGCACATTCATCATGTCGAGCGTGCGGATCACCAGCTCTTCCAGCGCCGCTACATAGGCGCGCACGTCCTGTCGCCGGCGCTTGAGGTCGAGCATCACATAAGCGACCCGCTGGCCTGGGCCATGATAGGTATATTCGCCGCCGCGGCCTGTGGAAAACACCGGGAATCGGTCGGGCTCGATGAGATCGGCGGAATTGGCGCTGGTGCCGGCGGTGTAGAGCGGTGGATGTTCGAGCAGCCAGACGAGTTCGTCTGCGCGCCCGTCGGCGATCGCGGCTACCTCCTGCTCCATTTCGGCCACCGCCTCCTGATAAGGCACGAGCCCATCGGAAATCCGCCAGCGTACGGGAGGAGAACCGGGCTTCGGCAGCATGGAAAGATCGAGGTCGGTGCGTGTCAGCATGGAAGGTCTTCTGGCAAAAACGACGGGAGGCGGCAAGGGCCGGTTTTCCGGCCGCTTCCATATAGGCATTTCGACTGCCGATTTTTATCCTTCAAAAATCTGTCACGGCACACTTGTGCCCGCGAAATCGTTTTGCTACATGCTGCCCCGCCGGCGCAAGTCGGCACCTACCACGATGCGGTCGTGGCGGAATTGGTAGACGCGCAGCGTTGAGGTCGCTGTGGGGCAACCCGTGGAAGTTCGAGTCTTCTCGACCGCACCAACAAACCCGCTTCGGCGGGTTTTTTGCTGTCCGGGCCTGTCGTTCGCCCTATGTATCAGCCGCTTGAAGATCGTCACCCGCTGTGATTTGAAGAAGACTGTTCTTCGAAAGCGCCGGCATGCCCCCGTCCACATCCGAAAATCCCTTGAAGGGCATGGCCATCATGGCCACCTGCATGGTCATCCTGCCGACGATGGACGCAATCGCCAAATACATGGCGACGTTCGAGGCCATGTCGCCCGGCCAGGTGACGTTCTACCGATTCTTTTTCCAACTCGTCTGCATCCTGCCGCTGGTCCTCTTCACCAGTACGGCCGTCTTCAGGGCGAGGCGCCCCTGGATGAATCTCTTCCGCGGCGTCCTGCATGCGGCGGCGAGCCTCATGTTCTTCGTCGCGGTCAAATACATGCCGCTCGCCGACGTCTTCGCCATCTATTTCGTCGAGCCTTTCATGCTCACCATGATGTCGGCGATCTTTTTGGGAGAAAAGGTCGGCTGGCGGCGCTGGCTGGCAATCGTCGTCGGTTTCGGCGGCGCCATGATCGTCATCCAGCCGAGCTATGCGATCTTCGGCTGGACGGCGCTTCTGCCGGTGATCTGTGCCTTTCTCTATACGCTTTACCTCTTCCTGAACCGGGCGATCGGCGAAGCCGATTCGCCGCTTGTCATGCAGACCATGGCGGGCGTCGGCGGTACGCTCTTCATGGCGGCAGCGCTCGGCCTGGGCGATCGTATGGGAGAGGCGGATTTCGCCCCCTCCCTTCCCGGCTCCTGGCTCGGTCTTTTTCTGCTGATACTGCTCGGTTCGATCTCCGGTTACATGCACCTGCTGGTCGTTCGCGCCTTCCGCCTGGCGCCGCTTTCGCTGCTCGCACCCTTCCAGTATTTCGAGATCATCTCCGCAACGGTGTTGGGATATGCCCTTTTCGGCGACTTTCCGACGGCCTCCAAATGGCTCGGAATCGCGATCATCGTCGCCTCCGGCCTCTTCATCATCTGGCGGGAACGGCTCAAATCGAAACAGGTCGAGGCCCTTTAACGGTTTCCTTGAACGTCAGTTAACTCCGCTCCTTTCAGCACTCTCAACTTCTTTTCCGTATGCTCCACATGCAGTTTCATGATGAAACGGGGAGAGAAAGATGAGCGGGTTCCGCTTTTCTTTTCCGGCATGCGTCATCGCCGGGAAGGGTCGGATCGTGGCCGATGATGTTTTGATGCTGCGCAAATACGCGTTTCCAGATGGCATCCGCTCTTCCGATGACGCGCTTGCGCTTTTTGCGCTGAACGAGGCTTGTCCCGAGTCAGGTCCTGAATGGACCGCCTACTTCATCGAGAGCCTGACGATGTTCCTCGTCTACGGAAGTACGCCAGAGGGTGTCATCGATGATGGCAAGGCGGGTTGGCTGATGCGCACGATCACCACTGACGGCGCCATCCATTCCGCTCTCGAACTGGAACTCCTGCTGCACACGATGGAAGTTGCATCCGAAGTGCCGGAAAGCCTTTCCGCCTTCGTGCTCGATCAGGTCCGCCTGGCCCTCTGTCCGGATCCCCGCGGCGCTTATCACGCAGGCCGTCCTGCTGCTGAGGGCGTCTCGGCTTACGACCTTGCCCATATCTGGCGCGTTCTGCGCGGTGCCCTGGAACGCGGCCGGCTGGTGCTTTCGCCACTTGAAGCACTGGTGCTGCGCGAAATCGATCGCCTTGCCGCCCCCTCCGATCACCATCCCGCCTGGCGCGAGATGATGGCGGCGGTTGTGATGGTCGAAAGGCCGAAGGAGATGCTGCGCGCGAAGCGGTGGCTGGCAATCGATGACCGGCATCTTCTGGACGAACACGTTGCCGCATAAAACCGTCCTGGGCTTGCCTTTCGGCCGGTCGATTGTCGCGCCGCAGCCGTGCCATTGACATTCGAGCGTGAACTGGCTCCAAAGGCGGCATGAAGACCGAAAATCCTCCGCTTCCTTCCGGCTATTCCGCCGTCCCGCCCGGCAAGCTCGCAAATGTCGAGACACGACTCGAAATGTTTGCGCGGCCCCCTGCAAAAGCCGCACCTGAGACTGATGCAGCGCTTGTCCTCAAGCGCTGGCTATCTCCCGAGATAGAGGCTTACCGTGCGCTCTTCAGCGCGGTCGGCGAGGATTGGATGTGGGTTTCCCGCCTCGTCATGGCCGATGACAAACTTGCTGCCATCCTGAGGGATCCGCAAGTCGAAGTCTTCAGGCTGATGGACGGCGATCGCGCCATCGGCTTGCTGGAACTGGATTTCCGCGAAGAAAGCGAATGTGAACTGACCTTCTTCGGACTCGTCGCGGACGCCATCGGCAAGGGTGCCGGCCGCTTCCTGATGGATCGTGCAATCGAAATCGCCTGGTCACGTCCCATTCGTCGCTTCTGGGTGCATACCTGCACTTTCGATCATCCCTCTGCGGTAGAATTCTACCAGCGTTCCGGCTTCCGGCCCTATGCCTTCATGGTCGAAGTCATCGACGATCCGCGCCTTGTGGGCCTGATGCCGAAAAATGCAGCAGCGCATGTGCCGCTGATTGAGTTCTAGTACCGTCACCAATTACGACCGAGGGCGGTTCCTTACGGCTTGAGCCACAGCACCTCCCCGTGCGAAGGTCCGCCCGGATTCGAAAAGTACCAAGGGAGAGACAAGATGGATGTCCGTGCCGCCGTTGCCGTCCAGGCTGGAAAACCGCTCGAAGTGATGACCGTTAAGCTCGAAGGCCCGAAGGCCGGCGAGGTGCTGGTGGAGGTCAAGGCGACCGGCATCTGCCACACCGACGACTTCACGCTCTCCGGTGCCGATCCGGAAGGTCTCTTCCCGGCCATCCTTGGTCATGAGGGCGCCGGCATCGTTGTCGATGTCGGTCCCGGCGTCACGTCGGTGAAAAAGGGCGATCACGTCATTCCGCTCTACACGCCGGAATGCCGCGAATGCCCCTCCTGCCTGTCACGGAAGACGAATCTCTGCACCGCGATCCGCTCCACCCAGGGCCAGGGTGTCATGCCGGACGGCACGTCGCGTTTCTCGATCGGCAAGGACAAGATCCATCATTATATGGGTTGTTCGACCTTCGCGAACTACACAGTCCTGCCGGAGATCGCTGTCGCCAAGGTCAATCCCGACGCTCCCTTCGACAAGATCTGCTATATCGGTTGCGGCGTCACGACCGGCATCGGCGCGGTCATCAATACGGCCAAGGTCGAGATCGGATCGACCGCGATCGTCTTCGGCCTCGGCGGCATCGGCTTGAACGTCATCCAGGGGCTTCGCCTTGCCGGCGCCGACATGATTATCGGCGTTGACCTGAACAACGACAAGAAGGTCTGGGGCGAACGTTTCGGCATGACCCATTTCGTCAATCCGAAGGAGGTCGGCGACGATATCGTGCCTTACCTCGTCAACATGACGAAGCGCGGCGCGGACCAGATCGGTGGTGCCGACTATACGTTCGACTGCACCGGCAATACCAGGGTGATGCGCCAGGCGCTGGAAGCCTCGCATCGCGGCTGGGGCAAGTCGGTCGTGATCGGGGTTGCCGGCGCCGGCCAGGAAATCTCCACCCGTCCGTTCCAGCTTGTCACGGGCCGTACCTGGATGGGAACCGCCTTTGGTGGTGCGCGCGGCCGCACCGACGTGCCGAAGATCGTCGACTGGTACATGGAAGGCAAGATCGAGATCGATCCGATGATCACCCACACCATGCCGCTCGAAGACATCAACAAGGGTTTTGAGCTGATGCATGGCGGAGAATCCATCCGCAGCGTCGTGATCTACTGACGGAAAAGCACCGTTTCGGAAAAAAATCGTGGCAGGAATGTCTGCCCCGCCTCACTTCGTTCGTCATCGGTACAGAAGTCGATGAAGGCTTCCGTACCGACAGGAGAGAAGACGATGCGCGTTATGGTTATAGTCAGGGCTACCAAGGACAGCGAGGCAGGGATCCTGCCTTCGACCGAACTCCTGGAGGCTATGGGGAAGTATAACGAGGAACTAATTGCCGCGGGCATCATGCTTGCTGGCGAAGGTCTCAAACCGTCCTCGGCCGGCAAACGGGTCGCATTCGACGGCGTGAGCCGGATCGTTATGGACGGCCCCTTCACCGAAACCCGCGAAGTGATCGCCGGCTTCTGGCTGTGGCAGGTCAAGGACGTGGCCGAGGCTGTCGAGTGGGTCAAACGCTGCCCCAATCCCATGCCCGGTCCGAGCGAGATCGAAATACGGCCGCTCTACGAACTGGCCGACTTCGGCGAGACGCTGACGCCGGAGGTGAGAGATCTGCACGAGCGCACTCGTGCGAAAACCTCCGGCTGAACACGACAGCGCGGGCGACGGTCACCCGCGTCATGCTGCTCGAAGATATCAACAGGTTTTTTCGCTCATGCGTGGCGGCGAATCGATCCGCGGCGTAGTGATCTAGCAAGCGCGGCACTCATACCTTGTCATTGCGGCGCTTGCCATCGCAGCGAACAAATCTATGATTCCGATTCCAATCAATGGAGACGAGCAGACGATGTACAAGTTCGAAATCTACAAGGATAAGGCCGGAGAGTTCCGTTTCCGCTTCAAGGCTCCAAACGGCCAGACCATGTTCTCGTCCGAGGGGTATTCGGCTAAGGCTTCTGCCGTCTCCGCGATCGAGTCCATCCAGAAGAATGCACCTGGCGCGGCGATCGACGACCAGACAGTGGCTACCGCCTGAGTGATAGCTTCTTCCCTTCACGCTCAGCTTTATCGCCTGAGGGGATAGCATCATGATCTACGTCGATGCTGATGCCTGTCCGGTGAAGCCGGAAATCCTCAAGGTCGCGGAACGCCACGGCCTTGAGGTGAGTTTCGTCGCCAATTCCGGCCTCCGCCCTTCGCGTGATCCGATGATCCATAACATCATCGTCTCCGGCGCCTTCGATGCCGCCGACGATTGGATCGCCGAACGCGCCGGCCCGGGCGATATCGTCATAACCGCCGATGTCCCGCTTGCCGGCCGTTGCGTCGCCAAAGGGGCGCAGGTGACCGGCCCGACCGGTCGTATCTTCGACGCAACCAATATCGGCATGGCCTCCGCGATGCGCGATCTCGGGGCTCACCTGCGTGAAACCGGCGAGAGCAAAGGCTATAACGCTGCCTTCTCGGCCCGCGACCGGTCAAAATTCCTTGAAACGCTGGACAGGCTCTGTCGCCGCACCAGATCAGGCGCGTGAGACATCGGAAAGACCGCCATGCCGAGCTCCTGGCAAAGGTTGAAGCACCACCGGCATGGGCCGTTCCTGATCGGAACCGTCGCTTCGATCGTCAGCCTGCCGTTCCTGCTCACCTATGCATCACATCTTGCACCCGGCATCGCCGCCGTTGTCTTCTTCATCATCTATCTCGGCATGATGGCTGCCCGTATCCCCAAGCTTGACGGCCCCACGCTGCGGCAGAGAGGCCAGAACACCGACGAGCCGGCGCCGGTCATCCTTGCCGTGACGCTGCTTGCGGTCGTGGCTGCCGTGGTCTCGCTCTTCGAAGCATTGAACCGGGACCGACCGACGGGCCTGGCGGAAATATCATTGGCTTTCGCATCGGTCTTTCTGGGATGGTTGACGATCCACATGATGTTTGCCATGCACTACGCCCATCTCTACTGGCGGCCGGACGAGCAACGGCAGGAGAACGAAGCGAAGCGCGGCGGTCTTGATTTTCCCGAGACGGATGAGCCCGGCGCCTACGACTTCCTCTATTTTTCCTTCGTCATCGGCATGACGGCCCAGACGTCCGACACCGCCATCACCACCACCGCCATGCGGAAGATCAACCTTGCGCATGCGGTCATATCCTTTTTCTTCAATACCGTGCTGGTGGCTGCCGCGGTCAATGCCGTGGTCTCGCTTGCGGGGTGAGTTCTTCAGGGAGAAATGCATGAAAATCCTGTCCCAGAATACCGCCTTTGGCGGCATGCAGGGTGTCTTTTCGCATGAGTCCGACGCCTGCAACTGCGAGATGATCTTTGCCGTCTTTGTACCGCCGAAGGCGATCGATCGGCCCTGCCCGGTTCTGTGGTATCTCTCCGGCCTCACCTGCACGCATGCAAATGTCATGGAGAAGGGCGAATACCGGCGCATGGCTTCCGAACTCGGCCTCATCGTCGTCTGCCCGGACACCAGCCCGCGCGGCAACGACGTGCCGGATGAGCTCACCAACTGGCAGATGGGCAAGGGTGCCGGCTTCTATCTCGACGCCACTGAAAAGCCCTGGGCCGAAAACTACCGGATGTACACCTATATTACCGAAGAGCTTCCCGCTTTCGTCAGTCAGCATTTCCGCGTGGACATGGATCGTCAGGGCATTTTCGGCCACTCCATGGGCGGTCATGGCGCCATGACGATCGCTCTGAAGAACCCGGCTCGCTTCAGAAGCTGCTCGGCCTTCGCGCCGATCGTCGAGCCCTCGACCGCCGATTGGTCGGCCCCCGCCTTCGAGAAATACCTCGGCCCGGACCGCGCCGCATGGCGCCGATATGATGCCTGCGCGCTAGTGGAAGACGGAGCGCGATTCCCCGAATTTCTGATCGACCAGGGCAAGGCGGACGGATTTCTGGAAAACGGCCTGCGTCCCTGGCTGTTCGAGGAGGCGGTCAGGGAAACCGGAATCGGCCTGACGCTCAGGATGCACGAGCGCTACGACCATTCCTACTATTTCATCTCGACCTTTATGGACGATCACCTCCGCTGGCACGCGCAGCGATTGGCTTAAGCTTAAATCTCAAGGAAACAGCGCGCTGGCGATTGCCGGCCGCTGACCACCGTCCAGCTTGAACTCGCCAGCAATGCGCTCCGCAATCCTGCCGGCAAGTTCCTTGTCTGCCTCTTTGGTATCGAGCAGGAAGATCGAGGTCTTGAAGCTGCCTTCGGCGATCGGCTCGCCGCTGGCAACGGAGATGGCCCGGACCGTCACCCTCGCCTCGTGCCGGCTGCCGATCAGGAGCGGAACATGCGACGCGGTATCGATGCGCACGGTGATGATGGTGCGCGGCAGGATGATGGATCGCACCGTCGCCCGGATCGCCTCGTCGATCAGCATGTCAGTGGCAATGACGAGGCCCTGCGGCACATCGGGACGCGCGGTGACGAATGCGCCGCGCACGTCGTAAAGCAGCTTTTCGCGCCTTTCGTTTTCCGCCGGCATGCGGAAGGCCATGAGCGGCAAGGCCGTTAATACGATGAGAGCGAAGCGAAGGGCGTGGCGGAGCATCGGGAGGTCCGAAAACGATCTGACCCGATCTTGTGCCCGATTACGGTTAGAGAACCCTTAAGCGGCAGGCCTCAGCGCATGAAAAACCGCCGCCGCCGCCTGTATCTCCTCGAACCGTTTGGCGCGGCGATGCTCGGCCTCCGCATCTACGCCCCAATGCTCGTTGGTCCAGTCCTCTTCGAGATGGGCAAGCGTCCAGGCCTCGTCGGCGGTGATGCGGCCTTCCGCAAAGGCAAGCGCCAGGATTGCCGAACCGGTCAGCGCCGTGACGGTATGCAGCACCGCCAGTTCGATCGGTGTAGCATATTTCCTGAGCGTCACCCCGAAAGCGGCTATCGCTTCCTTCGGCTGTTCCTGTGGCATGATACCTTCGATCAGGATGAAGCGAGCCCCAAGCTCGTTCGCCGCCCAGTCGATGATCGGATCCCATTGCTCGTTCTGGCGGACGACGAGATTTTCGGGGCTGTCGGCGCGATAGCAGAGCATGTCGCTTGAAGAAAAACGCAGGACATCCTCGAAGACGGGCTGCGTATCGGGCGCGATCCCGTCGATTGCCGTGTTGACGAGCCGCGTCACCGGCATCGTGTGCGGGTCGATGACATCCACCTGATCGGCCCATTCATCCCGCAGCAGTTCCGCCAGCCTTTCGGTCGGTGCGACAAGCGCGTTCTTGGCTGGCGTCTTTACCGGCCGGCCATCGAGATGGAGCGCATGCCCGCCCTCTCCCACAGACACCGAAACCTCTTTGTAGAAGCGTTTCGGCAGCGGTTTCTGCATCTGGATCTGCGCCCGCCGTGTCGGATCGGCGTGGCTAAGCATGTCGGAAGGGTCCGGGAAAATGTCACGCATGGAAAACAAACCTCAGCCGATATGGGCGAGAATCTCGCTCGGGTGGTGGATGACGGCGTCGGCTCCCGCCTCTTTCAGTTCGCCCACCGAGGCATAACCCCAGGATACGCCGACCGCTTTGGCCCCGGCGGCTTTCGCCATCTGCATATCGTAAATCGCGTCGCCAATGACAAGAGTATCCTCCGGTCGTATGCCCGTTTCATCGCAGCATTCCGTCACCATGGCCGGATGCGGTTTGGAAGGGCAATCGTCGGCCGTCCGTCCCACGACGAAATATCTATCGAAACCATGCGTTTCCATCACAAGATTGAGGCCACGTCGCGACTTGCCCGTCACCGCGCCGATCAGCAGGTTCTCTCGCGGGCCGATTTCGTCGATCAGTTCGCGGATGCCGGGAAACAGCGGCTCCTTGAAATTGAGATCCTGCCGGACGACGGAAAACAGCGACTTGTAATAGGCCGTCATGTCGACGTCTTCCTGGTCCGCATGCTGCTTGCCCTGCATGCGGGCGATCGCGATGTCGAGCGTCAGGCCGATGATCGACTTGGTGTCCGCCACCTTGGGTTCCGGCTTGCCGAACTGTGCGAAGGTGCGCCGCATGGTTTCGTGGATAAGGCCGGCGCTGTCGATCAGCGTTCCGTCGCAATCGAATAAAACAAGTTTCATTAATTTTCTTCTTTTTCGCCGTCGACTTCGTTGAAGCCAAGCAGGTTCCAGCTTTGCACCATATGCGGCGGCAACGGCGCGGTCACCTTCAGCCGGCCGCCGGCAGGATGCGGAATATCGATATGCCGCGCATGCAGATGCAGCCGCTTCTGAATGCCGCCGGGAAAATCCCAGTTTGGATCGTCGATGAAATACTTCGGATCGCCGATGATCGGATGCCCCATGTAAAGCGCGTGGACGCGGAGCTGGTGGGTGCGGCCCGTATACGGCTCCATCTCCAGCCAGGCAAGGCGCTGTGCTGCGGTATCGATCACGCGGTAATAGGAAACCGCATGATCGGCGCCCTCCTCGCCGTGCTTGGCGATCCGCATCCGGTCGCCGTCGGGCGTCTGCTCCTTGACGAGCCAGGTTGAAATCTTGTCTTCATGCTTGCGCGGCACGCCCTTCACAAGCGCCCAATAGGTCTTCTTGGTGTCGCGTTCGCGGAAGGCGGCAGTCAGCTTCTGGGCCGCGCCGCGAGTGCGGGCGATCACCAGCACGCCGGATGTGTCGCGGTCCAGCCGGTGCACGAGCCGCGGTTTCTCGCCCTTGGCGCTCACCCAGGCGTCGAGCATCTTGTCGATGTGCCGCGTCACGCCGGAGCCGCCCTGTACCGCAAGACCGGCCGGCTTGTTCAGGACGAAGACCTTGTCGTCCTCGTGGAGCAGCATGCGTGAAAGAAGCTCGGCATCGCCGGAATGCTTGAGCTCCTTGGACGCGATCGGTCCGGTCTTCTTCGCATCCACCTCTATGGGAGGAATGCGTACCATCTGGCCCGGCTGAACACGCGTATCGGATTTCACGCGCCCGCCATCGACGCGCACCTGCCCGGAGCGCAGAAGTTTCTGCAGCGGACCAAAGCCGAGGCCTGGATAATGGGTCTTAAACCAGCGGTCGAGACGCATGCCTGCCTCGTCCGCCTCGACACGGATATGCTCGATGCCTGCCATCAAAGCTCTTTCTAATTCTTCTTGGGTCAGTCCTGCCCTTTAGAGCATTGCCCGCCCGAGCGCCAGCCCGCCGAAGACGGCGCTGAGAGAGATCGCGACGCTGGCAATGAGATAGGCGGCCCCGGCGACGGTTGCTCCCCGCTCGAAGAGTGAGATCACGTCCAGCGAGAATGCGGAGAAGGTCGTAAAGCCTCCGAGAATTCCGGTGATGATGAACAGCCGCAGGTCCGTCGACATATCGAAGCGACGCATGATGAGTTCGGCCATGAAGCCGATTGCGAACGAGCCGACAACATTGACGGTGAGCGTACCCCACGGAAAGGCCGGGCCGAACTGGCGCAAGGCCCAGACCCCGACGAGATAGCGGCAGACTGAACCGATCGCTCCGCCAAGGGCGACGAGAAGGATGCTGTTCATGAAAAGCTCTGTAATCCGGAAAGAAAATCGATGATTGGATAAAATGCCGACATTTTGGTTAAATGGGAACAAATCCGATCTGCCTTATTTCCTTTCTATCTGGAAAGGTAGTGACAAGCGACATGACACTTGTGCTCAGCATATCGGCGAATACGGCCGCCATTGCGATCGAGGCCCTGAAGCCCGGACGGCGCATATCGCCGAAGGATCAGGCGGCCGACATCAAGGCTGATGCGGAACGTAACGCCCGGCGGGCAGAGAATGCCAGCGATCCCGGTGACATTCGGCTCATGGTTCCCGCCCCAACCGTATCCTTGGATATGTTGGACGCCGGCCAGCAACCGCGCCAGCAGGTTTCAATCAATCACGTACAGTCGGCCTACCGCGATCTGGAAGACTGAGGATATCTTTTCGACTCATTTGCCTGCGAAACGCAGCGGAAAGCCATCGAAAGGTTTGATCTCCTTCAGGACGAAGGTGGTCTGCATCTCCTTGATGCGCGGCAGCTGCCTCAGTGTCGACATCGCGAAATCCGCGTAGGCGTCGAGATCGGGCGAGACCACCTGCAGCAGGAAATCTGCGTCCCCGGCAATACTGTAGCAGGCGACCACCTCGTTGAGCCTGGACACTTCGGCTGCAAAGGTCTCTGCTTCGGCCGCGCTGTGGCTGTCGATCTTCACCCGGATGAAGGCGAGCACGCCAAGGCCGATCGCCCTTCGATCCAGTACCGCCTTATAGCCTTGGATCACGCCCGTTTCTTCAAGCTGACGAACGCGACGCCAGCTCGGCGAGGTGGAGAGGCCGACCTTTTCGGCAAGTGCCTGATTGGTCAGCCGGCCATCCTCCTGCAAGGCCTCCAGGATTCGCACATCTACCGGTTCGATCGTCGTGTCCATGAATATCTACCTTATTTTGGGGCTATAGAGGTATATTTTACCTGATCAGGCTGAAATTCGAAAGCAATAGGTAGGATCGTCCCGCAAATTGAAGGTAATGTCTCTGCATCTTTCGTGAGATAATGCTTCCGATACCGCCATGATCGACGACGTCCGCCTTGCCATCATCGTCAACCCTGCCCTGCCGCTCGGCCTTCTCAGCAATACTGTTGCAGCGATCTCGATCGGCCTCGGCGCCTCGATGCCGGCCCTTGCGGCCCGCCGGCTCACCGACCGCGAGAATCGCACGATCGACATCAGCTCCAATCGGCCCGTGCCGATCCTGCAAGCGGATACCGAAGCGATCCTTTCGCTTCTGCTGCGTGCTCTGGCGCAGCCGGAAGAACGCGCCGTCGTGCCCTTCCCGGCCTTCGCCCGGGCGCTGCATGATTACAGGGACTACGAAGCCTCCTTCCCCGATCGCAACCTCGCGGAGGAGGCAATCGACGGTCTCGGCCTTGCCGGCCCGTCGAAATGGATCAGATCGCTGACCGGCAGCCTGAAACTCTTGCGATAGAAAAAGAAGAGGCCGCTTACAGGCGGCCTCCAGGTCGGAATGCTGGGTCTCTCGATCAGTTGTTTTGCACGCCCGAAGGAGCCGAGGGACCGACCTGGAGCTTGAGCTCCACCTTGCCTGCCTTCTCGAAGGTCAGCGTAACCGGCACTTCGCCGCCGGCCTTGAACGGCTCCGTCACCTTCATGAACATCATGTGCAACCCGCCGGGCTTCAGCTCGACGGTCTTGCCGGCCGGAATTGCGATGCCGGTATCGAGCCTGCGCATCTTCATGACGTCGCCTTGCATGGCCATTTCGTGCAGTTCCACGGCGCCCGCGATCGGCGAAGTGGCAGAAACCAGCACGTCGTCGGTCTGGCCGTTGTTCTTGACGGTGAAATATCCGCCGCCGACCGGCTGGCCGGGCAGCATGGCCTTTGTGAAGGCGCCGGTGATCTCCAGATCGCCGAGCTTCACGACCGCGGCGCTCGCAGGATTGGCTGCACCATTGCCCGCCATCATCGCCATCGCGGCGTGATCATGCCCCGCCGGCATCTTCGGTGTTACGGTCAGGGCTGGAGCCGGGCTTTTCAGCGAATGCGGATCAACGCCTTCGGCCGCAACCTGGTCCCACACAACCTTGCCATCGGTGCTGCAAAGCTGGGTCGTCGGAAAAGCGAGCGTCTTGCCGGCTGCAATACCCGAGACCTTACCCTGAATGACGAAGGTGTCGTAAAAAGCGTCCGGCAGGTTGCCGTTCTTCCAGCGGATCTCCACGGGGCCGGCCGTTACGGTTTTGCCGTGGTTGTCATAGGTCTTGGCATAGTTGCCCTGGATGACTTCCAACTCCCAGCCCGGCTTCGGCTGCGGCTTTGCGAAAACGAAACCCTCCGGCAGCTTGACCTGCAGTTCGGTGGTCGCCTTGCCGTCGCAGCCATGCGGAACCTGCAGCGCGATGACGGACGTGGCTTCTTCCGCTGCGGTAGGGTTGGCGAAAGTTGAATGCGCATGAGCGTTGGCCATGCTGACGGTGGCGAAAGCGCCCGAGAGAGCGAGCTTGGTGATGGTCTTCATGATATGTCCCCTTCCGGTGGCGGCGCTCTTCGCCGCTCGACCGGGAATACGATTGATCTCTTGAACCGATGGAAGGATCAGATCGAAAGCGGCGGGGCGCGGGATTTCGGCCGGGCGACGGCAGTCGTCCCGAGCAATTGGGAGAACTGGCGGAGCGGATTGATGAGAAAAGCTGGTTCGCTGGCCAGCCATGCCTCGTCGGCTGGTGGAGGCAGGATAATAGAGGATGCCAGCAGGCAGACTTCGCAGACCGGCCTCGCCGCCGGCTGGCGCTTGTGATGAACATCTTCCGCGCAGATATCGGCAAACGTGCCGTCCGGCAGCCGGTAAGCTTCGCTGTAGGAATCGAGCGGCGCGCCCGCCTGGACGGGCTGATGGGCAAATCCCAGCGAAAGCAGAACGACGGCGCAGAAGATGCGCAGAAAATTCGCCGCTGTCGAAGGCCTTGCCATCATTGTCCTGCCTGTCCGAATGGCACCCGAATAACCCAAATCGCGAAGAAGTGCAAAAGCACTTTCTGCCCCCATACAACAGCGATCGATGCGGCTTCTTTGCATTAGATCAAATAGCGTTTGCTGCACTGCGACAAAAATCATGTTGCCCGCGACATGGGGGGCTTGCCAAATGCCGGGCGAGGTCGATAATGACCGCCAGACTCGCTGGGAGAAGCCGCTTGAATGCGGTGCCGAAGGAGCAACCGCCCCGGAAACTCTCAGGCAAAAGGACCAGCGGGCGCCAACAGGACTCTGGAGAGAAGCCTTTCCGTTAGGCAAGGGCTCGCCGAAGGGATAACAATCTCAGGCGAAAGGGACAGAGGGGGCTCAAGAACCGGCGCGGCAACGCGCCTGATACTGAGCCGGCGCGACAAGTGCGCCAGACCTTGGAGGCGCCCTTGGACGATCAGACCCCTCTTAAGAAAACTCCGCTTCACGCGCTTCATCTGTCGCTTGGTGCGAAAATGGTGCCCTTTGCGGGCTACGACATGCCGGTGCAATATCCTGCCGGCGTCCTGAAGGAGCACCTGCACACCCGTGCAGCCGCAGGCCTTTTCGACGTCTCCCATATGGGCCAGGTGATCGTAAAGGCCAAATCCGGATCCTGTGAGGATGCCGCGCGCGCACTCGAAAGCCTTGTCCCGGTCGATATCCTGGGCCTCAAGCCCGGCCGCCAGCGCTACGGCTTCTTCACCGACGAAAATGGCGGCATACTTGATGACCTGATGATCACCAATCGCGGCGATCATCTTTTCGTCGTCGTCAATGCGGCCTGCAAGGAAGCGGATGTCGCGCATATGAAGGCGCATCTTTCGGGCTGCGATGTCACGCTTCTCGAAGATCGTGCCCTTCTAGCTCTCCAGGGGCCGCGCGCCGCGTCGGCCCTTGCCGGGCTTTGGCCGGAAGTCACCGCGATGAAGTTCATGGATGTCCGGGACGCCTCCTTGCTTGACGCCGCCTGCATCATTTCGCGCTCCGGCTATTCCGGCGAGGACGGTTTCGAAATCTCCGTTCCCTCGGCACAAGCCGAACAGATCGCAAAAGCGCTGCTCGAACATCCAGATTGCCAGCCGATCGGCCTCGGCGCCCGTGATTCGCTGCGCCTGGAAGCCGGGCTTTGCCTCTACGGCAACGACATCGACACCACGACCAGTCCGATCGAAGCCTCGCTCGAATGGGCGATCCAGAAGGCCCGCCGCATGGGTGGTGAGCGCGCCGGTGGCTTTCCGGGTGCTGACCGCATCCTCGACGAACTGACGAACGGCACCTCGCGCCGCCGCGTCGGCCTGAAGCCGGAAGGCAAGGCGCCGGTTCGCGGCCATTCGAAGCTCTTCGCCGATGGCGAGGGCGGGACGGAAATCGGCGAAGTCACCTCTGGCGGTTTCGGCCCCTCCGTCGAAGGCCCCGTCGCCATGGGTTACGTGCCGACGGATTATGTCGCCCCCGGCAAGCAGATCTTCGCGGAAGTGCGCGGCAAGTACCTGCCTGTCACGGTCTCGGCCCTGCCCTTTATCACCCCCACATATAAACGTTGAACCCATGGCCAAGATTGCCCCTCATCCGGCTGCCGCCACCTTCTCCCCGTTCAGAACGGGGAGAAGGACGCATGCCGCCAACACCTGCTTAGGCCCCTCTCCCCGCATGCGGGGAGAGGGTTAGGGTGAGGGGCAAACGGCTCGCACCACATCACGAGAGGAACAAACCAATGCTGAAATTTACCGCCGAACATGAATGGCTGAAGCTCGAAGGCGATGTCGCCACCGTCGGCATCACGACGCATGCCGCCGAACAGCTCGGCGACCTCGTTTTCGTCGAACTGCCGGAAGTGGGCAGCCAGCTTTCCAAGGACGGCAATGCCGCGACCGTCGAGAGCGTCAAGGCCGCCTCCGACGTCTATTGTCCGCTCGACGGCGAAGTGATTGAGGTCAACCAGGCGATCGTCGACGATCCCTCGATCGTGAACTCTGATCCGCAAGGAGCCGCCTGGTTCTTCAAGCTGAAGCTGAAGAACCCCGCCGATGCTGATGCGCTGCTTGACGAGACCGCCTATCAGGAGCTGATCGCATGAGCGACCGGACGGATTTCCATTTCACCGACTACCAGCCATACGATTTCGCCAATCGCCGGCATATCGGCCCCTCGCCCGTCGAGATGACCGAAATGCTGAAGGTGATCGGCTACCCTTCGCTCGACGCGCTCATCGATGCGACGGTGCCTTCCTCCATCCGCCAGCGGACGCCGCTTGCCTGGGGTGCTGCCCTCACGGAACGCGAAGCGCTCGACCGCCTGCGCGAGACGGCCAACCGCAACCAGGTGCTCGTCTCGCTGATCGGCCAAGGCTATTACGGCACGATCACGCCGCCCGTCATCCAGCGCAACATCCTCGAAAACCCCGCCTGGTACACGGCCTATACGCCCTATCAGCCGGAGATCTCTCAAGGCCGCCTCGAAGCGCTCCTCAATTTTCAGACGATGATTTGCGACCTGACGGGTCTCGATGTCGCCAACGCTTCGCTGCTCGATGAAGCGACCGCCGCTGCCGAGGCCATGGCACTTTGCCAGCGTCAGGCCAAGTCCAAGGCGACGGCCTTCTTCGTGGATTCCGCCTGCCATCCGCAAACGATCGCGCTCATCGAAACCCGCGCCGCACCGCTCGGCTGGACCGTCATCGTCGGCGATCCGATGACCGATCTCGATCCCGTCGACGTCTTCGGCGCGGTCTTCCAGTATCCCGGCACCCACGGCCATGTTCGCGATTTTTCCGGCCTGATCGCTCGCCTGCACCAGACCGGCGCGCTTGCGGCGGTCGCCGCCGATCCGCTGGCGCTGACGCTTCTGAAATCGCCCGGCGAAATGGGAGCCGATATCGCCATCGGCTCCTCCCAGCGTTTTGGGGTGCCGGTCGGTTACGGCGGCCCGCACGCGGCCTATATGGCCGTCAAGGACGCCCATAAGCGCGCCATGCCCGGTCGCCTCGTCGGCGTTTCGGTTGACAGTCGCGGCAACCGCGCCTACCGCCTCAGCCTGCAGACCCGCGAGCAGCATATCCGCCGCGAGAAGGCGACGTCGAACATCTGCACCGCCCAGGTTCTGCTCGCTGTGATGGCCTCCATGTACGGCGTTTTCCACGGCCCGGACGGGCTGAAGGCGATCGCCCAGCAGGTCCACAAGAAGGCCGTGTTGATGGCGAAGGGCCTCGAGAAGCTCGGCTACCGGATCGAGCCCGACACCTTCTTCGACACCATCACCGTCGAAGTGGGCCATATGCAGGGCCTTGTCCTGCGCGCCGCGGTCGCTGAAGGCGTCAACCTGCGCAAGGTCGGCGAAACGCGGATCGGCATGTCGCTCGACGAGCGAACCCGTCCGGCAACGCTCGAAGCCGTCTGGCGGGCCTTCGGCGGCAATTTCAAGGTGTCCGACTTCTCGCCGGAATACCGTCTGCCGAACGCGCTTCTCCGGAAATCGGACTACATGACGCATCCGATCTTCCACATGAACCGCGCCGAAAGCGAGATGACCCGTTATATCCGCCGGCTCTCGGACCGGGATCTGGCGCTCGATCGGGCGATGATCCCGCTCGGCTCTTGCACCATGAAGCTCAATGCGACGGCGGAAATGCTGCCGATCACCTGGCCGGAATTTTCCGACATCCACCCCTTCGTCCCTGCCGATCAGGCTCTTGGCTACAAGGAGATGATCGACGATCTTTCCCAGAAACTCTGCCAGATCACCGGCTACGACGCCTTCTCCATGCAGCCGAATTCCGGCGCGCAAGGCGAATATGCGGGCCTGCTCACCATTCGCAACTATCACATCGCGAACGGCGAGACCCACCGCAATGTCTGCCTCATTCCCACCTCCGCGCACGGCACCAACCCGGCCTCGGCGCAGATGGCCGGCATGAAGGTCGTGCCGGTCAAGGCGAAGGAGAACGGCGACATCGACATGGACGATTTTCGCGCCAAGGCGGAGGAACACGCGGCAGACCTTTCCTGCTGCATGATCACCTATCCTTCGACCCACGGCGTTTTCGAGGAAACGGTGAAGGAGATCTGCGCGATCACCCACAAGTATGGTGGCCAGGTCTATCTGGACGGCGCCAACATGAACGCCATGGTCGGCCTGTCCCGCCCCGGTGACATCGGCTCGGACGTGTCGCACCTGAACCTCCACAAGACCTTCTGCATCCCGCATGGCGGCGGCGGTCCCGGCATGGGGCCTATCGGCGTCAAGGCACATCTCGCGGCCCATCTTCCCGGTCATCCTCAGTCGGATGGCAGGGAAGGCGCGGTTTCGGCCGCCCCGTTCGGCTCGCCATCGATCCTGCCGATCTCCTGGTCCTACTGCCTGATGATGGGCGGCGAAGGTCTGACGCAGGCGACCAAGGTAGCGATCCTCAACGCCAATTATATCGCCGCCCGGCTGAAGGGCGCCTATGACGTGCTCTACAAGTCTGAAGCCGGCCGCGTCGCGCATGAATGCATCATCGATACGCGCCCGCTCAGCACCTCGGCCGGCGTCACGGTGGACGACATCGCCAAGCGCCTGATTGATTGCGGTTTCCATGCGCCGACCATGAGCTGGCCGGTTGCCGGCACGCTGATGATCGAGCCGACCGAATCGGAACCCAAGGCCGAACTCGATCGCTTCTGCGATGCAATGCTGGCGATCCGCGACGAAGCCCGGGCCATCGAAGAAGGCAGGATGGACCGGGAAAACAACCCGCTCAAGAACGCCCCGCATACGGTGGAAGACCTCGTCGGCGAATGGGACCGGCCCTACTCCAGGGAACAGGCCTGCTACCCGCCCGGCGCCTTCAGGGTCGATAAATACTGGTCGCCGGTCAACCGCGTCGACAACGTTTATGGTGACCGTAACCTCGTCTGCACCTGCCCTCCGATGGAGGCTTACGCCGAGGCGGCGGAATAGTTGGGACACCAAACCGGGGGGCGGCGAATTCGGCGCCCCGCTCTTCTCTTGTGAGAAAAGAAGGACGCGGCCGCTGTTGTCAGCCGCAAGCCAGCGGTAGGATATCTCGAAAATTTTCAACGGCAGGCTTGGGCTTTGTCGGATTACCCAAGCCTCGTCCGTCCTTGGAGTCGTACGTTCCATCCATCCAGAAGGATCACGACCATGCCCAGCACCATACGCCTGCACCGCGTCCTCGCCACCAGCCCGGAAAAGGTCTATCGCGCGTTCATCGAAGCGGATGCGCTCGCCAAATGGCTTCCCCCGAACGGTTTTACCTGCACCGTGCATCACTTTGAATCGACCGTCGGCGGCAAGTTCAAGATGTCCTTCCGCAACTTTACGACGGGCAACAGCCATTCGTTCGGCGGCGAATATCTCGATCTCGTTCCGGGTGAGCGCGTTCGCTATACGGACAGGTTCGACGACCCCAACCTGCCTGGCGAGATGGACGTCACCGTGACGTTGAAGAAAGTTTCGGTCGGGACGGAGATGGATATTACCCAGGCTGGCGTGCCGGACGTCATTCCGGCCGAGGCCTGCTATCTCGGCTGGCAGGAGTCGCTGAAAAATCTGGCAAGGCTCGTCGAGCCGGAAATCAACGAATAGCGCATCTGCTTCCCGAAACAACAAGCGCTGCTACCCGATCCATCGCCGGTTTGGCGGGAAGAACCTGCCGCTCACGATCTCCCTCCTCAAGGGGGAGATGCCCGGCAGGGTAGAGGGGGATGTGGCGAGGCAAATCAAGGCCTTGCGCGAAATCGACAGGAAAAATCCCCCCGTTCATCCCCGCCCTCTTTACCCGTGCCTACAATCTCCCCGTCCCGCATCGGATACGCCGGAAGGCGTTCTGGCGAGGCAGGGCCGGCGCGGGTGTTGAGGGGAAGAGGCGAAACCTCAACGCCCGGGTCCGCGAAAGGATCGCAGCCAGGAAGGAATTCCTGGCCTGGGTTTCGACCCATAGAAATGCGCGGCGGCGGGTGAAACACTGCCGTCCTTTAAAATCTGTCGGAAACTGCGTCGACAAAGCCGCGCGGAATCCGACAGGCGAGGCATCGGGTAGAGCCGATGTCGTCCGTTTCGAGGCGATCAGGCTGCGGGCATAAACCGCCGAACGGGGCGCTGAGAGGTGTCACCTAAAACTAAAACTTAAGAGGCAGCTTTCAGCGCCCCGTCCGAAACGAATTTTCGACCATCACCAAGGGATGAGTGTGTCCTATAGAAGGGCACTGCCCAGCCTCACCCCGCCAGCCTTTTCTCCTCAGGTTGAACCCGAGGACCGCTATCGATATCCACCGCTGCAAATGCTGCCGCGATTACCTCAATCCCGGCACCGGGGCGGGTCGCTTCGGCGGAAAGGATCTGGCGGAAACGGCGGGCGCCGGCAAAGCCCTGGAAGAGCCCGACCATATGGCGGGTGACGTGATGCAGCCTTCCGCCGGAGGCGATCACCTCTTCCGCATAGGCCATCATCGTGTCGCGCAGCTTGAGCCAGTCAACGTCGGTAGTGGCGACCCCTGCAGGGTTCGAACCCGCGACCAATTCATCCACCCCGGCCAGCAGTCCGGCATTCTGATAGGCAGCGCGGCCGAGCATCACCCCGTCCATCACAGCAAGGTGACCTGCCGCCTGGTCGAGATCGGCAATGCCGCCATTGATCCCAAGGAACACATCCGGGTTTTCGCGTTTCATCCGATGGACGAGTGCGTAATCGAGCGGCGGGATCTCGCGGTTCTCCTTCGGCGAAAGCCCCTGCAGCCAGGCCTTTCGCGCATGGATCCAGATCGCATCCGCGCCTGCCCCGATCATCCGGTCGAGAAAATCCGGCAGTACGTCGGCCGGTTCCTGATCGTCGACGCCGATGCGGCATTTCACCGTCACCGGCACGGTCGAGACCCGCTTCATCGCGGTCACCAGATCGGCGACAAGCGCCGGATCGCGCATCAGGCAGGCGCCGAACGTGCCGGACTGCACCCGGTCCGACGGGCAGCCGACGTTCAGATTGATTTCGTCGTAGCCGTAGTCCGCGGCGATCCGCACCGCTTCGGAGAGCTTTCCCGCATCCGAGCCACCGAGCTGCAATGCCACCGGATGTTCGGCCGGCGAATAGGAGAGCAGCCTCTCCCGCGGCCCGTGGATGATCGCATCCGCCACGATCATCTCGGTATAGAGCTGCGCATGCCTCGAAAGCTGCCGGTGCAGGAAACGGCAATGCCGGTCCGTCCAGTCGATCATCGGAGCGACTGCGAAAATCTTACCGTGCTGTTTCAGCGCGTCGGCGTACATTCAAATTCCTTCCGTTGGCGGCTTCCATACAGCAAACAAAAATTCTTCGCCAGTTTTCCCCGTCGCTCCGAAAGGGGCTAGGATTGTGCAACGATTTGTAAGACAAAGACCTCCTCGTCTTTCTGTTTTCCAGGATGTCTGCCATGCGCGCCACCGTGATCCCCGCCCCGGAACCCGTTCTTCTCGACGTGGAGGGAGTGACGGAACAGTTCCCGGTGCGCAGGGTCTATTGCGTCGGCCGCAACTATGCCGACCACGCGATCGAGATGGGTCACGATCCGTCGCGCGAACCGCCCTTCTTCTTCCAGAAGAACGCCGACAACATCTATAACGGCGAGACCTTCCTCTACCCGACGCTTTCCTCCGACGTGCATTACGAGGTGGAACTCGTCATGGCGCTTTCCGGCGGCGGCGCGGATATTTCGATCGAGGACGCGCTTTCCAAGGTCTACGGCTATGCCGTCGGCATCGATTTCACCCGCCGCGATCTTCAGGACAAGGCGAAGAAGATGAGCCGCCCCTGGGAGGCGGCGAAAGCCTTCGAGAAATCGGCGCCGGTTTCAGCCATCGTTCCGGCGGCGAAAATCGGCCATCCGCAGATGGGGGCGATCTGGCTGGAGGTCAATGGCGGACGCAAACAGTCCGGCGATCTCAACCAGATGATCTGGAAGCTGCCGGAAATCATCGCCGAACTGTCGAAGCTCTTCGTGCTGGCGCCGGGCGATATGATCATGACCGGCACGCCGGCCGGTGTCGGCCCGATCGTCCGCGGCGATCAGGTCGCCTGCGGCATCGATGGCGTCGGCAAGCTGTCGCTCACGGTCGCCTGACGGAACAAGGTCTGACGGAACAAGGGAGGAGAACCATGCCGCTTTATGCTCTCGGAGAATTCGAGCCGAAACTCCCCGCCCCGGATCGTTATTGGGTGGCGCCGGACGCCAATGTCATCGGCAAGGTGGAGCTCCGCGAAGATGTCGGCATCTGGTTCGGCACAGTCTTGCGCGGTGACAACGAGCCGATCATGATCGGCGCCGGTACCAACATCCAGGAAGGTGTGATGATCCATACGGATATGGGGTATCCGGTGACGATCGGCGCGGGCTGCACGATCGGCCATCATGCGATCATTCATGGCTGCACCATCGGGGAGAACGCGCTGGTCGGCATGGGAGCGACGATTCTGAACGGCGCGAAGATCGGCAACAACTGCCTCGTCGGCGCCAATGCGCTCGTCACCGAGGGCAAGGAATTCCCGGACAATTCATTGATCGTCGGTTCGCCGGCAAAAGTCATCCGCACCCTGGACGACACGGCGGTGGAGAGGCTCAAACTGTCGGCGATCAATTATATCGCCAACTGGAAGCGGTTCGCCCGCGATCTGCGAAAGCTTTAGGCGGCGCCAAATTCAAGCGGCACAAGCCTCGCAGAGGCCGCGGATCTCGATGGTCGTCTTGGCGGGTTTGAACCCCTTTCCCTTCGCCCAGTCACCGAGGCGATGGTCTACCTGGTGGTCGTGGAATTCGAAGACATGGCCGCAACTCTCACAGATGGCAAACGCGACCGTGCCGTGGTGGCCATGACCTGTGCTGCAGCATTCGCTGTTCGGATGGGCGCAGGCGACGAAGGCGTTCAGGCTTTCCAGCCGGTGCACCATGCCGAATTCGGTGAGCTTGTCGAGCGCGCGATAGACCTGCAGCGGAGCGCGGAACCCATGGTCGCGCAGCTTGTCGAGAATGGTATAGGCGCTCATCGGCGCGTCGGAGCTGTTGAGCACCTCGAAGACGAGCGACTGGTTCTTGGTCAATGCCGGGGTTGAAGCCGGTGAAGATACCGGTGCGTTCATCATCGCACTCCTGTGTTGCCGGCCCTCTCGGCCGTGTTTTTCCCCGCTACGGGGATAAGGCTTACAATGAAAAGTAAGAGTGCCGCCACCACAATGGAAGGCCCGGACGGCGTATCGTAAGTAAGTGAACCGAACAGTCCGCCGACGACTGCGACCGCGCCGATCAGCGAGGCCGCGACGGCCATCACTTCGGGGCTCGACGAAAACCGCCGCGCCGTTGCGGCGGGAATGATCAGCAGCGCAGTGATCAGCATGATGCCGACGACCTTCATGGCGATGGCGATGACGAGCGCCATCAGAAGCATGAAGAGAAGCCTGGCCCGAGCCGGCTTCATGCCTTCCGCCTCCGCGATATCCTCGCTGACGGTGGAGGCGATCAGCGGCCGCCAGAGCGCGATGATCGCCGCGATCACCAGCACGCCGCCGCCCCAGATCAGTGCGATGTCGGCGCGCGTCACCGCCAGGATATCTCCGAACAGGAAAGCGACGAGGTCGATCCTGACCCAGCTCATGAAGGCGACGAGTACAAGACCGATCGCGAGCGCCGAATGGGAAAGGATGCCGAGCAACGCGTCGGCGGAGAGCGATTGCCGCCGCTGCAGCATGAGGAGCAGCAGAGACACGACGACTGCGACGCAGAAGACCGAGACGAGCAGATTGACCTGGAAGAAAAGCGACAGAGCGACCCCAAGCAAGGCCGAATGAGCCATCGTATCCCCAAAATAGGCCATGCGCCGCCAGACAACGAAACAGCCGAGCGGACCGGCCGTCAAAGCTACCCCGATGCCGGCAACGAGGGCTCGCGTGAAGAAATCGTCAAACACGGTCGTCCTCCCTGCCCGTGGCCGGTGCAAGATGGCTGTGTGTGCCGTGGTGATGAAGGTGATGGTCGTGAGAACTGTGGTCCTCGTTTTCGTGATGATGCCCGTCGCCCGGATGGCAACGATCGGTGATCGAGCCGTCGCCGTGCAGCACCCGCCCGTCGGGCAGATGGGTATGGTCATGATGATGGCTGTAGACCGCCAGCGAACGGGAATTGCCGCCGAAGAGTTTCAGGTAATCGGCACTCTGGCCGACCACCTCCGGCGTGCCCCGGCAGCAGATATGGCCATTGAGGCAGATCACGGTGTCGGTACCGGCCATCACCATGTGCAGGTCGTGCGAGATCATCAGGATGCCGCATCCGGTGGAATTGCGGATCGAACGGATCAGGTCGTAAAGCGCGCTTTCGCCGGCGAAATCGACACCCTGCACCGGTTCATCGAGCACCATGAGGTCCGGCTTGCGGGCGATCGCACGGGCCAGCAGCGCGCGCTGGAATTCACCGCCGGAAAGATGCCGCACTTCCGCATCGACGAGATGCGGAATACCGGTTGCTTCAAGCGCGGCCCGGAGTTCCGCGTCGTCGAGCGAACCGGTAAGCCGCATCAGGCGCCGGACCGAGAGCGGCATGGTCCAGTCGATCGCAAGCTTCTGCGGTACATAGCCGATCCGCAGGCCATGCATACGGGTAACCGAACCTTCGTCCGGGCGCAGCACGCCGATCGCAAGTTTCGCCGTCGTGGATTTGCCGGCGCCGTTCGGGCCGATCAGCGTCACGACTTCGCCGCGGCGGATCGAAAAATCCACGCCCCGCACCAGCCAGCGGCCATCCCGGCGGATGCCGGCATTGTCGAGCGATACGAGCTGGCTTTCGTCGGGAAGGGCCGCAGCCCCTTTGGTCATCAGCATGTTTTTTCCGGATTCCCTGTTGTCAGTGGCTATGACACACGTTATAGCATAACGCAATTGATGTAATAACATTACAGAGCAATACAAGGACGTGAAATGAAACCGGTCCCCCTTTCCCTTCTCTCGGCTGCAACATTTTTCGCGAGTGCAGCGGCGAGCGCCGCTGCCCCGGATGTGGTGGTTTCGATCAAGCCGATCCACTCGCTGGTGGCGTCGATCATGAAAGGCGTCGCAGAACCGAAACTGATCGTCCAGGGCGCCGCCTCGCCCCATACATTTTCCCTCAAACCCTCCAATGCGGCCGCGATCGAAAGCGCCGACGTGATCTTCTGGGTCGGTCCCGGCATCGAGGCCTTCCTGGAAAAGCCGCTGAAGGCGCTGGCCTCCTCGGCCACGGTGGTCGAACTGGAGGATGCGCCGGGCCTCGAAAAGCTGCCCTTCCGTGAAGGCGGCGCGTTCGAAGCCCATGATGATGAGCATGAAGGCGAGGAAGCGCATGGGCATGATGACCATGACCACGACGAAGAGCAGCATGCCGGTCATGAGGATCACGATCACGGAGAATTCGACACGCATCTGTGGCTCGATCCGATGAATACCAAGGCCATTGCTGCCGAGATTGAAAAGACGCTGGTCGAAGCCGATCCCGCCAATGCGGCGACTTATCAGGCCAACGGAGCCTCGCTTTTGAAGCAGATCGATGCGCTGGATGCCGAACTGAAGGCCACCATCGCGCCGGTGAAGGACAAGCCCTTCATCGTTTTCCACGACGCCTATCAATATTTCGAACATCGTTACGGCGTCCGCGTCGCCGGTTCGATCACCGTCAGCCCGGAGACGATGCCGGGCGCTGAACGCGTCAACCAGATCCACAAGAAGGTGACGGAGCTTGGCGCGACCTGCGTCTTTGCCGAGCCGCAGTTCGAGCCGAAGCTGGTGGCTGTGGTGACGGAAGGAACTCCGGCCCGTTCTGGGACGCTCGATCCGGAAGCGGCAACGCTGAAGGAGGGTCCTGATCTTTATTTCGAGCTGATGCGGCGATTGGCAAGCTCAATGAAGAACTGCCTCTCCCAAGGTATGTAGGGAATGGAAGCACGGTCGCTGATCGCATAGCGGCGACCTTTGCGGGGCCTGCGGGTGGGAAGGCAAAACGCCCGCAGGCCGTCCGCGATGCAGAGCATGTCGCGCAAAAGTGAGCAGCGATTTTGCGATAATGACATGCTTTCAAGGCGTCAACGCGCTGCGATGATGCTGGAGATCACGCCGGTGGCGATGCCGACCAGCAGAAAATCGTTGTCGGCCTTGACCCAGCGATAACCGCGCGGCGGAGCCGAAAGGCGATAGCGGCGGTAGTCGCGGATTTCGGCCATGTGCCGACGCTCAGCGGGGGTCATGCGATGACCTTTGACCCAACGGGTCTTCTTGACGACCACCTTCTTCTTGACGACTACGTTCTTTTCGACGACCGGGCCGCGATGGCGATCCGGGCCATGACGCCAATCCTGTGCTTGAGCGGCAAGCGGTGCCGCAAGTACGGTTGCGGACAGAAGGATCGCAAAAAACTTTCTCATCGGTTGTTTCCTCGTGTTGAACACGCCCGGAAACTAGGCCTCGGATGATGAACCATAAGTGAACCGAAAATTACATTTCAGCAATGAAATTATGGTCTTCCGGTAATTTTTTGAAATTCAAAATTCACTATTTTAGCGCCTTGTAAACAAAGCAGCCGAAGTCCGCCGGCTTTGCTCGTCCCGAGGTGTCGAAGGCGAAGATGCCGGCAAAGGCGCCCGTGAACGAGCCGTGCTCGCCACGCCCGCCCTCGTCCGAGATGACGCCGGCATCGAGCACGGGGCCAAGAGCCAGCCAGTCGTTCGAGTCGCCGCTCCGCCAGAAGAACTGCAGGTCGTTGTCACGGATTTCCATCGCAAGATGGATCGGGCCGTTCGGGACGGAGACGCCGCTTTCGGCCGGAAAGCTCATGCGTCCATGCGGAAAGTCGCCGGCGCAGGAGAAGATCGTCACGACACGGCCGAGCTTTTCGTGCAGCGTCACCACGACGGCATGGAACTTGTGGCGATTGTAGTAATGCGTCAGCCCCGCGACCTGCTGGTAGGTATCCGGCTCAAATTCGACCACGGTCTCGGCACGGAAGGAATGATGCTCCTGCCTGCGCGCGACCAGCGACTGCTCGAACCAGGAGCCGATGCTTTCCCGGCCGAAGAGGCGCAGATGGCCGGGCCGTTCGGCGAGGCTGAAAAGCCGCTCCGGATGGGGCGTCCTCAGCCACTGGAATTCCGGCGGCAGGCTCGGCTTGTCGAAAGTGCGTTCGATGCGCGTTGTCTTTTCGATCGACTCGGCATCGGTCGGCGCCGGCACGTCGACATCGGGAACGACGCCGCCCTGGACGAGATAGAGCCAATCATCTTCCCATATGCATTTCTGGATCGCAGTTTCGCGGCCGAGCGTGCACCGCCGCTGGAGCGGCAGCGGACGGCCGCAGAGATGCGTATGATAGGCCTCACCCTCCGGCGTCTCGACATATTGCCCGTGCCCGGCACGTTGCAGGACGGCATTCGGGTGATCCTTCGAGGTGATGAGATGCGTCTGCGGATGCATCTCGTACGGCCCTTCGATCGCTCGCGACCGCGCCATGGTGACTGCATGGTCGTAACCCGTGCCGCCTTCGGCGGTCGTCAGATAATACCAGCCGTTCCGCTTGAAGAGATGCGGGCCTTCGACAAGCCCGAGCGGGCTGCCGGCAAAGATGTTTCTGACAGGACCTTTCAGCGCCCTCGCCCTCGGATCCCATTCCTGCAGCAGGATGCCGTCGAAGGCCGGATGTTTCGGTGCGCCGCCGTAGCTTTCGGTGCGATGGTTCCATTGCATATTGAGAAACCACTTGCGGCCGTCATCGTCATGGAAAAGCGACGGGTCGAACCCCGACGAATTGACATAGACGGGATCGGACCATTCCCCTTCGATGGTTGGCGAGGTGACGATATAGTTATGCGCGTCCTTGAAATTGCCGTCGAAACGCTTGACGTCGGTATAGACGAGCCAGAACAGGCCGTCGGCATGGGAAAGGCATGGCGCCCAGATACCGCAACTGTCGGGATTGCCGCGCATGTCGAGCTGGCTGGCGCGTTCCAGCGGCCGGCGCACCAAAGTCCAATTCACGAGATCGCGCGAATGGTGGATCTGCACGCCCGGATACCATTCGAAGGTCGAGGTGGCGATATAATAATCCTCGCCGACACGGCAGATGGACGGATCGGGATTGAAGCCCGGCAGGATCGGATTGCGGATCATGTCTCCTCCCAGTGACAGGTGAGAATGCCCGGCAGTGAGCGTGCCGGGCAGGATGGTCAGCGTTGCGGCCCCTTGCGTTCGGCCGAAGCAGCCCAGAGATTGATATCGGCGTCCTTTGCGTAAGTATCGATCTCCGCGAGCTCCGCAGCCGTGAAATCCGGCTTTTCGAGAGCCCGCACGCAATCCTCGACCTGCTCCGGCCGGCTGGCGCCGATCAGCGCTGTCGTGACACGACCGCCGCGCAAAACCCAGGCGATCGCCATCTGCGCGAGTGTCTGGCCACGCCTTTCGGCGATCGCATTCAGCGCACGCAGGTTTGCAACGTTCCTCTCGTTGAGGAAGGCGGCGCGCAGCGACTTGCCTTGCGCCGCACGGCTTTCCTCGGGAATGCCACCGAGATATTTCGACGTCAGCATGCCCTGTGCCAGCGGTGAAAAGACGATCGAACCGATGCCTAGGTCTTCGAGCGTGTCGAGCAGACCGTCTTCTTCCACCCATCGGTTGATCATCGAATAGCTTGGCTGGTGGATGAGGACCGGCGTGCCGAGCTCCTTCAGGATTGCCGTGGCTTCGCGGGTGCGCTTCGAATTGTAGGACGAGATGCCGACATAAAGCGCCCTGCCCGACCGGACGATGTGGTCGAGCGCACCACAGGTCTCTTCGAGCGGTGTTTCCGGGTCGAAGCGGTGCGAATAGAAGATGTCGACATAGTCGAGGCCCATGCGCTTCAGGCTCTGGTCGCAGGAGGCGATCAGGTATTTGCGGCTGCCCCATTCGCCATAGGGTCCGGGCCACATGTTGTAGCCGGCTTTCGACGAGATGATCAGTTCGTCGCGATAGCCCCGGAAATCTTCCCGCAGGATCTGGCCGAAGGCGAGTTCCGCACTGCCGGGCCTCGGGCCGTAGTTGTTGGCAAGGTCGAAATGCGTGATGCCGAGATCGAAGGCCTTGCGGCAGATCGCAACCTTGCGTTCATGCGGCGTGTCGTCTCCGAAATTGTGCCAGAGGCCGAGCGAAATCGCCGGAAGCTTGAGCCCCGACCGGCCGCAGCGGTTGTATTTCATGGTTTCGTAGCGGTGTGCCGCCGGTTGCCAGGACATGACGCCCTCCTGTGTCGTGGATGGAAGCGGGCGCGAACGGCCCGCTTCAAACACATAGCGGATCAGCGCAGAAGCGCCAGTGCCTCGTCGATGCCGAGTGCGGCCGGCTGGGTGCAGGAGGTGGAGAGCTCGATGAACCGGCCCTCTTCTCCTGATTTCAGGATCGAGGTCATGACATCGACGCCGTGTAGCGTGCGCTCCAGCGAGCAGCGCGGGTCACGCCCCTCGATGAGCGCCATCGCCATGTCCGCAAGACCTGCGGTGCGGTAGTTCGCCCTTGGCCCCTGCGGATGTTCCTGATTATCGATGCCGAACGGATGGTCCCAGGGTTCCAGCGGCTGGATGTCCTTGTTGCGGCCGCTCGCCTCGACGGTACCGCCGAAGAAATTCGGGTCCGGCACGAAGATCGAACCCTCGGTGCCGTAAAGCTCCATGTTGGCGTGGCGGTGCGACCAGACATCCCAGCTTGCCGAGAGCGTGATCGTCGCGCCGCTGACGAACTCCAAAAGCGCGTGGATATTGGTCGGAGTCTCGACCGGGATGACCTGGCCTTTCAGCGGTTCGCTGGTGATGGTGCGGGTCTTGTTGGCCATAGACGTCAGTGCGCCCACCCGCTTCACCGGACCGATGAGGTTGATGAGATTGGCGATGTAATACGGCCCGAGATCGAGAATCGGCCCGCCGCCTTCCAGGAAGAAAAAACCGGGATTGGGATGCCACATCTCCATGCCAGGGCTCATGACGTGGCAGGTGCCGGATGTGATGCGGCCAACGCCGCCCTCATCGATATGTTTGCGGGCGAGCTGATGCGAGCCGCCAAGGAAGGTGTCCGGCGCGCAGCCGACGGCAAGCCCCTTCTCCCTGGCAAACGCCTGCAGCGCCTTGCCCTCTTCCAAAGTCACCGTCAGCGGCTTTTCGGAATAAACGTGCTTGCCCGCTTCGAGGATCGCCTTCGAGACGGAGAAATGCGCCGCCGGGATCGTCAGGTTGACGATCACGTCGAGTTCGTCATTGGCGAGCAGGTCGGAGATCGACTGCGCCTTGACGCCGTATTCGGCGGCGCGCATTTCGGCCGCATCTTCGCTGAGGTCGGCGCAGGCGAGCACCTTCAGGCCCCTGAACAGCGGTGCGAGCTTGAAATAGGTGGTGGAAATATTGCCGCATCCCATGATGCCGACGCCAAGTTCCCTGGGCATGGAAAAACTCCGGAATCTCTGTGATCAATAGGTCTTGAACGAGGCGATCGAACGCGTGAGCAACCGTTCGACATCCTTCGGATTGTCGTGTTCGAGAACGTAATGTTTCGCCGGCGTCTTCCTGAGCGCCGCCATCAGATCCTTCCACGGCACCGTGCCGTAGCCGACATCGGCCCAGCCATCTTCGTCCGTGTTTTCACCGGCCGGCGCAATGTCCTTCACATGCACCGCAGTGATGCGCTTGCCATAGCTTTCGATCCAGCCATAAGGATCGGCGCCGCCGCGGATGAGCCAGGCTATGTCCGCTTCCCAGGCGAGATCGGGACCGCCGGCGAGGATCTGCTCCTGCGGTGTCGAGCCATCGGCAAGCGTCTTGAACTCGAAGTCATGGTTGTGCCAGCCGAATGTATAGCCGGCATCCTGATACCGCTTGCCGGCTTCCTGAAGGCGCTGACCGAAGGCAAACCAGCCGGCGGCGTCACTCGGCCGCTGATCGGGCATGAGGAAGGGGCAATAGATTGACACCACGCCGAGCGTCTTGGCGATGAGCAGTGCCTGCGCCGGCTCCTTTTCGAGGAGATCGAGACCGAAATGGCCGGTTGGCATGGTAAGTCCGTTGGCGTCGAGATCGGCGCGCAACGCTTTAAGGCCGGCCTCGTCGAGCGTTGCATAGAGGCCGCCATACCCTTCGACTTCCGAATATCCGGCCCTGGCGACCTGCTTCAGGATGTCGGAGAGCGGCGGAAAATTGCGGGCGCAATAAAGCTGAAAACCGAGTTTCGTCATGTGATCCTCCCTTGAAAAGAGCCTCAGCCTGCCGCCTGGCAGGAATAGAGATCGTAGATGCGGAATTGCGGAACCGCACCGACGGGCGCGGCGGGCGTGAAGGTGATGCGGCGGCTTTCGCCGGCAGCAAGATCGAAGGCATTGTCGGAATAACGGCCGGGCGTGACGCTCTCGATCAGCACAAAAAGGGCAAGGCCTCTGGCCTGGACGAGGAGATCAAACGCGCCATCACCGGCTGGAGACACGGAAAACTCAAGACCCGACGGCTCCAGCTCCAGCGCCTTGTAAGTGCCCAGGACATGATGCCCCTCCCCGCCCATGCCGTTGGAAACGGTAAAACTCCAGGCAAGGATTAAGCCTTCGGGAATGTCCGAAACAGGTAGGGTCAATGCGGCCACTGCAACATCCGGCGTGCACACGGCCTCAATGCTCTGCAACGGGCTGCGCTCCCCGTTCAGGGTAAGAAGCGACAGATTGATGGTCACCGTCAAATCCTCTGGCGTGTCATTGACCAGCGAGATGCGGACGCTCTTTCCGTCCTCCGATGGGATGGCCGCGACGGCGACCGGCTGGAAAAAGCGGCGGGCCATGTAGTGCAGCACCTTCCAGCTTCCGCCGTAATCGAGGCTCGACCAGGAGGCGACCGGCCAAGTGTCGTTGAGCTGCCAGTAGAGTGTGCCCATGCAATGGGGCTTCAGGGACCGCCAGTAATCGACAGCCGTCCTGATCGCGAGGCCCTGCTGTACCTGGCTCAGATAGACGAAATTGGCAAAATCCTTCGGGAAACGGAAATTGCGGAACATCGTGCCGGCTATCCGCTCGTTGCCGCCGGCATTCTTCTGGTGGTGCTCCATGACCGGAGAAGCAATATTCATGTCCTTCTGAGCCGCATAGGTCTCGATCACCGGCAGCGACGTGTAGGACTGGAAACCGAATTCCGAGCAGAAGCGCGGCCGGACCGACCGGTAATCGCTAAACGGCTTGTTCTCGTGCCAGACGGACCAGTAATGCATGTCGCCGGAACCGTCCGCATGCCAGGCGTCACCATAGTCGAGATAGCCCGACGCCGGGCTGGACGGCCACCAGATCGCCTCCGGCGCCACTCTTTTCAGCGCCTGCTCGACCGTCCGGTTCAAGCGGTCATAGGAGACGAGGTAGCGGTCGCGATTGCCACACGATTCCGGGAACCAGGTCAGCGCGCCGACCAGTTCGTTATCGCCGCACCAGATGACGATCGAGGGATGCGAGATCAGCCGGCGAACCTGATCATCCACCTCTGCCTCGACGTTTTCGAGGAAGTCGGGCGTCGAGGGATAGAGGTTGCAGGCGAACTGGAAATCCTGCCAGATCATCAGGCCCAGCCGGTTGCAGAGATCGTAGAACCAGTCCTGTTCATAAAAACCGCCGCCCCAGACGCGGATCATGTTCATGTTGGCGTCCACGGCCGAACGCAGCAGGTCCCCGGTCTTTTCCGGGCTTGTCTGCGAAAAGAGCGCGTCCGCCGGAATCCAGTTGGCGCCTCGGCAGAAGATCTCGCGGTCGTTGATGCGGAAGGCGAAGCGACTGCCGGCTTCGTCCGGATCGGTCAGCAGTTCGACCGTGCGCAGGCCGATCTGCCGGACGACCGTTTCGGCCGGAATTTCGACGACGAGTTCGTAGAGCGCCTGCTCACCACTTCCCGCCGGCCACCAGAGCCTTGGATTCTCGATTTCGAAGACGTGATGAATGGTGGTTGCACGCGCGTTGATGCCGCAATCGAGCCGTACCCGTTCTCCGTCGAGTGAAAAGTGAACGGGCAGTATCCCGGGCTCCCCGGCATAAAGCGTCAGCGCCACATGCAGTTCGACCCCATCCTTGTGATGTCTCTGCGTGGTGACGACGTGTTCGATGCGGGCCGTCTCGAGCTTTCGCAAGGCAATCGCGCCATAAAGGCCAAGCGGTGCCAACGCGATATTCCAGTCCCAGCCGAAATGGCATTGCGGCTTGCGCAGCATGTTGCCGTTGGGAATCGGACAATTGGCCGTGGAATAAGGAACGTAGAAAGGCTGATGCGCCTGCCGGTCGGCGCCTGCCATGATATTCGAATGGAAATGGATGCGGATCGTGTTCTCGCCAGGTCGAAGTGCGGACGAAACATCGGGCCGGTAGCGACGGAAGCAATTGTCGGCTGAGAGCACCGGGACGTCGTTGACGAAGACGATCGCGACCGTATCGAGATAGGTGATGTCGAGATACCAGTTGCCGTCCGGATCATCGAGCACGAAGCGCCGCTCGATGATCCAGTCTGCATGGGCCACCCATTGGACAGCGTCTTCGTTCCGCCCAAAATACGGGTCCAGAATGATGCCTGCGGATCTCAGCGCGGTATGGACGTCTCCCGGTATCGGCATCGTGGCCCGATGCTCTCCATCGGCAGAGGCAAGCTGCCATGAACCCGAAAGGTCGATCACGGTCATGCCGCAACCTCTGAAATGTCATGCCGCGCCGATCCGGCCCCATTCCAGCCAAACATCAGATGCGTTCTTCCGTTTCGGCATCGAAAAGCGATGCCATGCTCATGTCGAACCCGATGCGGACCTTGGTGCCGACCGCATAGCGCCGCGCTCCGCCGATGCGGGCGGCTACCGCATGGCCCGCGTGCTTCAGCCAGAGAAGATTGTCGGCGCCCATCGGCTCCTCAATCTCGACCACGGCGTCATGCACTTCGCCGCCCTGGATATCACCGTCCACCTTTATGTGCTCCGGCCGAACGCCCAGAATCACCCGCCGGCCGGGGGAGAGAGCCTCGTCGGCCTGGTAGCCGTCCAGGGAGAAGCGCACGCCGTCAGCTTTGAAGACCGTGCGACCGCCCTCCTCCGCAAGCTCGCCCTTCAGAAAATTCATCGAAGGAGAGCCGATGAAGCTTGCCACGAACCGGTTCTTCGGCCGGTTGTATATGATCATCGGATCGTCGAGCTGCTGGATCACACCGCTCTTCATGATGGCAATCCGATCTGCAAGCGTGAGCGCTTCGATCTGGTCGTGCGTGACGTAGATCATCGTGTTCTGGAGCTGCCGGTGCAGAAGCTTGATCTCGACGCGCAGCTCTGAACGCAACTTGGCATCGAGGTTGGAGAGCGGCTCATCGAACAGGAAGACGTCGACATCACGCACCAGTGCGCGACCAATCGCGACACGCTGCCGCTGGCCGCCCGAGAGCTCCGCCGGCTTGCGTTTGAGAAGCGGCTCGATCTGCAGGATGCCGGCGGCACGCGCCACCCGCTTGGCGATCTCTTCCTTCGGGAGGCCTGCGACACGCAGGCCGAAGGACAAGTTCTTCTCGACCGTCATCTGCGGATAGAGCGCGTAGGACTGGAAGACCATGCCGATGCCGCGGTCTTTGGGTTCCTCCCAGGTGACGTTCTTGTCCTTGATGAAGATCTGGCCCTCGGTCGGCTCCAGCAGTCCGGCGATACAGTTCAGGAGTGTGGACTTGCCGCACCCAGACGAGCCGAGCAGCACCAGGAATTCCCCGTCGCGGATATCGAGGTTCAGGTTTTCCAGAACCTTCACCGAGCCGAAGGAAAGCGACAGATCCCGAATGGAAACACTGTTCTGCTTGTTGATGGAAACGGTGTCATGCATCAGGCTTTACCCTTTGACTGCGCCGGCGGCGATGCCGCGGACGAAAAGCCGGCCGGAAACGAAATAGACGATCAGGGGAACAGCACCCGTCAGCAGCGTAGCCGCCATGTTGACGTTGTATTCCTTCACGCCCTGGACCGAATTGACGATGTTGTTGAGCTGCACGGTCATCGGATAGGTATCCGGCCGGGTGAACACCACGCCGAACAGGAAGTCGTTCCAGATACCCGTCACCTGCAGGATCATCGCGACCACGAAGATCGGCAGCGACATCGGCAGCATGATCCGGAAATAGATCTGCCAGAAGCCTGCACCGTCGATGCGTGCCGCCTTGAACAGCTCAACCGGCAGCGATGCGAAGTAGTTGCGGAACAGCAGCGTCAGGATCGGCATTCCGAAGATCGTGTGAACGATGACGAGGCCGGTCAGCGTACCGTATATGCCCAGTTCTCGAAGCACGATGACGATCGGATAGATCATCACCTGGTAAGGAATGAACGCACCGATGATGAGGATCGAGAAGAAAAGCTCGGCCCCCTTGAAGCGCCAGTTGGCAAGCGCATAGCCGCTAACGGAAGCAACCGCGATCGACACCACCACCGACGGCACGAGGATGCGCACGGAATTCCAGAAGCCGCGAGAAAGCCCGTCGCAGTTGAGGCCGGTGCAAGCCTGCGCCCAGGCCTTTACCCAGGGTTCGAAAGTGATCTCCATCGGCGGAGCGAAGATGTTGCCGAGCCGCACCTCCGGCATGCCCTTGAGCGAGGTCACGACCATCACATAGAGTGGAAGGAGGTAATAGAGTGCCGCGACCGTAAGCGCGCCGTAGAGCATGATATTGCGCCGCGAGAGCACCCTTTTCGGCTTGCGACCGCGGGGACCGGAGACGAGCCCGCGAGAAATCGCGTCGATGCCGGCTGCGGTCGTATTGAGAGTGGAAACGTCAGCCACGCTTGCGCCCTCCGAATTCGAGATAGGCCCAGGGAATGATGATGATCGCAATCGTCAGCAGCATCATGGTCGATGCGGCAAAGCCCTGGCCGAGATTCTGTGCCTGAAACATATAGTCGTAGACGTATTTGGCCGGCACTTCCGAGGCGTTTCCGGGGCCGCCGCTCGTCTGCGCCACGACGAGGTCGTAGACTTTGACGATGCCGCTGGCGATCAGAACAAGCGTGGTGATGAAGACGGGCCGCATCATGGGAATGACGACGAAGATATAGGTGCGCCACATCGGGATACCATCGACGCGCGCCGCCTTCCAGATATCCTCGTCGATGCCGCGCAGGCCGGCCAGCATCAGGCACATGACAAGTCCCGTGCCCTGCCAGAGCGCTGCAATCAGGATGCCGTAGATGACGATATCCGGATTGTAGAGCGGATCGAACGCGAAGCTTTCCCAGCCGAGCGACCGCACAATGCCCTGAATGCCGAATTCCGGGTTGAGAACCCACTGCCACACGAGACCGGTGACGATGAAGGACAGCGCGAAGGGATAGAGGAAAATGGTGCGGAACGTGTTCTCGAAACGGATCTTCTGGTCCATCAGAGCCGCGAGTACGAAGCCGATGACGAGGCTGAAGATGAGCGACAGGATTCCGTAGACCGCCAGATTCTGGATGGAAATCATCCAGCGCGACGAAGCCCAGAGACGTTCGTACTGATCCAGGCCGACGAAATTGAACCGCGGCAGAAGCCTCGAATTGGTGAAGGAATAAACGACGGTCCATAGCGTGCCGCCGAGAAAGATCACCACCGCGATGAGGATCATCGGGATCGAGGCGATCTTCGAGTTGAGATTACGCAAGAGATGGTTGGGCCGACCTGATGGAACGGATTTCGCCATGTTTCCTCCTCGATCGCGGTTGCAGTATTCCCGCACCGCTTTTCCCGGCCCCGCCTTGCGGGCGGAGCCGGTTACGACAGGCAATGAGATGGGATCAGTCGGCCGAGCCGATGATTTCCGCAAAGCGCTCCTGCGCCTGTTCCGGCGTGATCGATGTGCTGGCGAAGAATTCGGACATCAGGTCCTCCTTCTGCTTCTGCGTATCGGCGGAAACCAGCTGATCGGTACTGGTGACGACGTTGCCCTTCGAGATGATCTCGATGCCTTTCTTCATGCAGTCGTTGGCGGCTGCGAGATCGACGTCACCGCGGATCGGCACCGATCCCTTCTTCAGGTTGAACGCAACCTGGGTCTTCGGATTGACGATCGTTTCGGCCAGGATGTCCTGCGCCTTGGATTTTTCCTCATCGTCCAGAAGCGGGAAATAGAAGGCGTCGCCCCCCGTCGCCAGAACCTGGTTGAGACCGAGGCCCGGAAGGCAGGTGTAATCCGTGCCGGCCTTCTTGCCGGCGATCTGGAATTCGCCCTGCGCCCAGTCGCCCATGATCTGTCCGCCGGCCTTGCCGGTGAGGACGAGATTGGTCGCCTGGTTCCAGTCCTGGACGTTGGAGCCTTTCGCCAGCTGGCGCGCTTGATCGGCGGCAGCGAAAATCTTCGCCATCTCCGGTCCGGCAGCGGCTTCCTCGTCCTTGTCCTTGTAAACTCTCTCGTAGAGTTCCTTACCGCCGATGGCGAGCACCAGCGTGTCGAACAAACCGTTGGCCTGCCACGGCTGCCCACCGAGCGCGAGGGCCTGCAGGCCCGCCTTCTGCAGGGCCGGCGCCGCGGCCACGAACTCGTTCCAGTTCGTCGGCACCGGTACGCCCGCCTTCTGGAAGGCTTCATTCGAAAGCCACAGCCACTGCCAGGAATGGATATTGACGGGCGCGCAGTAGATCTTGCCGTCGATCGTGCAGGAATCAAGCAGGCTGACAGGCTTGATGACTTCCCTCCACTTGCCTTTCTCCGCGACGGCTGTGAGGTCGCGCATCAGGCCAGCCTGCACCAGTTCTTCGGCCTGACGACCATGGTTGAACTGCGTCGCGCCCATCGGATCGCCGCCGGTGATGCGGCTGATCATGATGGGGCGCGCCGTGCTGCCGGCGCCTGCGATGGCGCCATCAACCCACTTGTTGCCGGTGGCATCGAAAGCCTTGGCGAGTTCCGCGACCGCTGCGGCTTCGCCGCCGGATGTCCACCAGTGGGTAACTTCCAGATCGGTGGCGTGGGCCGCTCCGAGTGGCAGCACGACAGTTGCGGCCAGAATGGCTGTCATAGCGCGAATATTCATGAGTCTCCTCCCTCACTGAAACGTTGCCGTGAAAACGTATGCCAATCGGATAAATCGCGCAACCGGTCCGGCTGGAAAAAAATCGAGAGCCGAAAAAATACAATTTTTAAGGGAAAACGCCTTCATCCACCTAGATCGCTGACATCCCCAATCGATCAAGAAATTCGCTGTGATAACGGGGAACCGCATCGATTTATATTCATCTCCATTTCGCGAGCGCAAAAATCCTCTCGCATCTGCGTTGTACAACCGGGAGGTATATGGTTTTGCAGACCTGCAAATTTCCTCTCGACATTTTACCTGTAACGTTTCAGTTTTGAGACTGACGCGGAGGAGAAAGAAAGGGTCGCTCCGTTTTCAGGCAAGCTTGAACTCACTATAGTGATCGCCTGACTCGGGTAGTGACGGCGGATAATGGACGACAGCGGAAGACCAAGAACGCTCGGAGCGCGGGACGCGGTCCGCGAGCGCCCCACCTTGAAGACAATCGCCTATATGACAGGGCTGGGGATCACCACCGTTTCACGGGCGCTGAAGGATGCGCCTGATATCGGCGCGGAGACCAAGGAGCGCGTGCGCCTCATAGCCAACCAGCTCGGCTATCAGCCGAACCGCGCGGGCGTCAGACTGCGTACCGGCAAGACCAACGTGATTGCCCTCGTGCTCAGCATCGACGAGGAACTGATGGGCTTCACCAGCCAGTTGGTGCATGGCATTTCCGAAGTGCTGGGCGGCACGCAATATCACCTCGTGGTGACGCCGCATTCCTTCGAGAAGGATCCGATGGTGCCGGTGCGCTACATTCTCGATACGGGTTCTGCCGACGGCGTGATCATTTCGCGTATCGAGCCCGATGATGCGCGGGTGCGGCTGATGACGGAGCGCAATCTCCCCTTCGCAACGCATGGACGCACGGATATGGGCATCGTGCATCCCTTTCACGACTACGACAACGAGAACTACGTTTATCAGGCTGTCCAGAAGCTCGTCCAAAAAGGCCGCAAACGTATCGCGCTTCTCGCACCCCAGAGCCGTTTTTCCTTCTACATCCACAGCCGTATCGGCTTTGAACGCGGTTTGGCGGATTTCGGTGCGACGGAAGTGCCCATGGGGCGTGTGACGAGTGAAACCCCGCTGGACGAAACTCGTGCCTACGCAGAACGGCTGATGCGTTCAGCCGGATCGCCGGACGGCATCATCTCGATCAGTGGATCGGCAACAATCGCCCTGGTCGCCGGCCTCGAAGCGGCCGGCAAGAAGCTCGGTGTCGACGTCGATGTCGTCTCGAAACAGTCGGCGGAATTCCTGAACTGGATCCGGCCGGAAATCTACACCGTCAACGAAGACGTGCGTCAGGCCGGCCGCGAGCTCGCAAAGGCTCTGATGGCCCGCATCGATGGCGTGGCGCCCGAACTCCTCCAGAGCATCGCCCAGCCGGTCTGGTCGAAAATGGGCCCGAAGGACTGAAAAGCCCGCATTGGCGGGCTTTTCAGCGGTCTAGGTGAATCAGGCGAATTCCTCAAGGCCGCTGCCCCAAGGGCCATGGTGCTTGTCGACGCCGTCGAGGCGGTCGAAGCCATGGGCGCCGAAGAAGTCGCGCTGCGCCTGGATGAGGTTCGCCGTACCGCGGCTGCGGCGGTAGGCATCGAAATAGGAAAGCGCCGAAGAAAGCGCCGGGACCGGCAGGCCGGACAGCGCCGCGTAGGAGACGACCCGGCGCAGCGCGCCATCGGTTTCCTTGACCATCTTCGAGAAGGCCGGCGTGACGATGAGGTTCGCCACATGCGGGTCCTTGGTGAAGGCCGAGGTGATCTCGTCGAGGAACTGCGACCGGATGATGCAGCCGGCGCGCCAGATCCTGGCGATGGTCGGCATCGGCAGGTTCCAGTTGTATTCGGCGGATGCCGCAGCCATCACCGCAAACCCCTGGGCATAGGCACCGATCTTGGCGGCGAGCAGCGCATTCTCGAGATCGGCCAGGAAGGCCATGCCGTCCTTCGGCCTCTCGGCTTTCGGCAGGCCGAAAATCCTCTCGGCCGCAACACGTTCCTCACGCTGTGACGACAGGATGCGGCCGGCGACGGCCGCCTCGATGGCAGTCGCCGCAACACCCATGTTCTGCGCTTCGATGACCGACCACTTGCCGGTGCCCTTCTGGCCGGCGCGGTCGACGATGACATCGACCATCGGCTTGCCGGAGATCGGGTCATTTGCCTTCAGCACCTTTTCGGATATCTCGATCAGGTAGGAGTTGAGGCGGCCGGTATTCCAGCGACCGAAGACGTTGCCGATTTCCGACGCGCTCATGCCGAGGCCGTCGCGCAGGATGCCGTAGATCTCGGCGATCATCTGCATGTCGGCATATTCGATGCCGTTGTGGATCGTCTTGACGAAATGACCCGCACCGTTTTCTCCGAGCCATGCGACGCAAGGCTCGCCGTTGAACTTGGCAGAGATCGAGGTGAGCACCTTCTCGACGCGCTTCCAGCTTTCCTCCGTGCCGCCGACCATGATCGACGGGCCGTGGCGGGCCCCCTCCTCGCCGCCGGAAACGCCCATGCCGATGAAGGTGAGACCGCTGTCCTTCAGATTGTCGAAACGGCGCATCGTATCGCGGAAGTTCGCGTTGCCGGCATCGATCATGATGTCGCCGGTCGAAAGATAAGGCTTCAGATGCTCCATCTGCTGGTCGACCGGATCGCCGGCCTTGATCATGATGATGATCGGCCGCGGTGGCCGGATGGCGGCAACGAATTCTCCCAGCGTCTCGCAAGGGACGATCTGGTTCTGCAATGCGCCGGCCTCGGCATGGAACTTGCGCGTCACTTCCGCAGTGCGGTTGAAGACGGCGATCTTGTTACCTTTTTCGGCGATGTTGAGGGAGAGGTTAGAGCCCATGACGCCGAGCCCGATAAGGCCGATTTCTGCCTGTTCCACGGATGTGCCTCCATTTGAAGATTCGGGGCTGTTGTCGCATTCAAATTATCAAACGGCAAGGCAAAGGCGGCATTAAACGATTAAATTTCGGTGACATCCCGTCTTCATCCGGGCAACGAAGGGGACCGGGAATGAGTATCTGTGGCCTGTGCTCCTCCGCCACCTGCGGCGCCTTGCAAGTGCCGTTTTCTGGTGCGACAAGGACTTTGTGAGCAAGTCATGAATGCCAGGACAGAGACACCCTTGCTGGCCATGTGCGCCGGGATCTACAGCGAGCAGCCTGCGATCGGGGTGCTCGACAAGCTTTTCCGTTGCTCATGGTCCCATACGTTGCCGGATGACTTCCAGGACCGCATGGTCGTTGTGCCCGACGGTTGTTCGGATCTGATCTTTGCCGGTGGCCGGCTGATGATCGTCGGTCCGGATCGTATCGCGGCCTTCCCTGCCGTGGCTGCCGGAGAAACAATCCTCGGCTTGCGCTTCCGGCCGGGTGCCGCGCTGCGGTGGCTCGATATCCCGCTCAGTGAACTCGTTGGGCATGCCGTCCCGCTGCGGGACCTGCGACATGATACGCAAGAAATCGAAGAGCAGCTCGCCAGTGAAAGCAGCCTCGCCGAAAGGCGCGCGCTCCTTCACGCGTGGGCGCTCAGGAAATCCGTGGCGACCGCTGATCCAAGGAGCGACATGGAAGCGCTCTTCAACAGGCTCAGCAATGGTATGCTTCATGATGTTTCAGCACAGGCAGCATTCGGCGAACGCACCCTGCGGCGGCAAAGCCGTGATCATTTCGGTTACGGCCCGAAGATGCTCCAGCGCATCCTTCGTTTCCAGCGCTTTCTCCGCCTTGCCCGCAGGACCTCCCCGCAGAGTCTCGCCATCCTGGCGCTGGAGGCCGGTTATGCCGACCAGGCCCATATGACGCGCGACGTAAAGGAATTCACGACGCTGACCCCGCTGGATATCCGCCGGCAGCTCGCCTGATTGTCCGTTTTGTTCAAGAAACCCCAGCTTCTTGTCCGGTAGGTTTTCGGGAAATCGAGGAAACGATTATGACGACAATGCCCGCCCGTATCATCCATATCGGCATCGAAAGGCCCTGGCAGGAAGTCTATGCCTTCGCCGCCAGACCTGAAAACATGCCGCTCTGGGCGTCCGGTCTGTCCTCCGGCCTGACCCGCGAAGGTGAGGACTGGATCGGCGACGGCGGACCGATCGGCAAGGTGCGCGTGCGGTTTGCCCCACAGAACCCGTTCGGTATCATTGACCATGTGGTGAGCATGGACAACGGCCTTGTCGTGGAGAATCCGTTGCGGGTGGTGGCGAATGGCGATGGTGCGGAAGTCATGTTCATGCTGCTCCAGCGCCGGGACCTGGACGATGCGGCCTTCGAGGCGGATGCCGCGCATATACGGAAGGATCTGAAGGCGCTGAAAGACCTGCTGGAAGACAAGAAATAGGAGAGCACCCATGGGAGCCAAGGGCGCGGATCGCAAGATAGATTACGTCGAATTCAATGTGCGCGACATAGAAAGAGCCAAGGCATTCTATGGCACTTCTTTTGGCTGGACCTTCACCGACTATGGTCCGGACTATTGTGAATTCCAGGACGGACGACTGACCGGCGGTTTTGCGAAATCAACCGATATCAACGCCAAGGGCGGTGCGCTGATCATCCTTTTCGCGGACGAGTTGGAGGACGCCCAGGCACGGATCGAGAAGGCCGGCGGCAAGATCGTCAAGCCGATCTTTTCCTTTCCCGGCGGACGGCGGTTCCATTTCGCCGATCCGGAAGGCTACGAACTGGCCGTCTGGTCCGACAGATAAACGCTATGCTGCCGAACGCCGTCGGCGGTCGGCAGTTTCCTGCATGACCAGCAACGCGCCGACAAACTGCGATGAGCCGGAGATGCAGGGCGACATGCGGCAGCGGATGACCACAGTCTGGCCGTCCACCTGGTCTGCATAAGTGAAGGAGACGCTTTCGCCTTTGAAGCACCGCTCGAGGCTTGGCTTGAATTCGTTCCTGAAACGGTGAATGCCCACGAATTCCGCGAAATGGCGGCCGATCAGTTCGTCCCGCGATACGTCAAGACACCGCGCATTCGTTTCGTTGGTGTAGAATATCCGGTAGCTGGGCGCGATGACGACAATCCGGTCGGAAATGCGGTTGAGAAGCGCATCGTCGAGAAAGCCGTCTGCCGTTGCATCCGCAAGGATCGACGTTTCGCTTGGCTCGGGCTGACGGTTGGCCGATAGGCCGGTTTCTGGAGCGACGTAGCGCTCTATGAGCATCCGCAGCAGGTGCCCGTTGCGGCGGACGCAACTGCGATCGTCGGCCTCTTCGTTCAGGAGATCGAGCGCGAACCGGAACTGCGCCTGAATGCTGGCCGGGTCTTTTCCCTGGGAAGAGAAAATTGCGAGCATGAGAGGATCAAGATCGCGATCGAGCGCGACGGTTGCCAGCGTATCATTCCGTTCGACCGCCTGACGCAGATCGGTATATTTGGACCAGAAGAGATCGATCAGCGCTTGCAAAAATACCCCCTCGCCCCCTCTATCTGGAGACTGCCGCCAATCCTTCCCTGCGACCGGCGCTTCGCCATCAAATCCGCCAGACATTAATTCTTCTTCTCAAGGCCGGACCCAAATTCTGGTCGATGACTTAACGTAGAACGCTCAGCCATGCGGCTCCAAGTTGTATCCAGGGGTCATCTGTTAAGATCTACAGATACCGCTTGATATGCCACCGGTCGTGGTACCACAGCCATTGCTCGGGATACTCCCGCACCCAGCTTTCCACCTTGTCGTTGAGCATCTGGCCGGTAGCCTGGAGGTCGAGATTACCCTTTTCGTCGCGCGGCAGTTCGATCTTCGGCTCGATCTCCAGCCGGTAGCGGTTGTCGGGCAGACGGATGCAACGCGCCGGATAGACCTCCGCGTTGAACTGCCGGACGAGTTTGGCGAGCAGCGGGTTGGTTTGCACCGGCCTGCCGAAGAACGTCGTCATAAGGCCCTTGCGAAACTTCTGGTCGACCAGCACGCCGACGCCGCCGCCCTGTTCCAGCCGGCGGGCGAGCGCAAAGGACGAACCCGCATGCGAAGGCACGAGCTGGCCCATACGGCTGGCACGGAAGGCAAAGACTTTTTCCGCGATATACGGGTTGTTCGGCGGCCGGAAGAGCACCATGACCTCCAGACCGAAGGCTTTTCCCGCGACCGGCAAGAGCTCGAAGTTGCCGGTATGTGCCGTGAAGACGATGAAGGGTCGCGGATTGTCGCGCAGGTCGACGAAGATCGGAATGCCCGACACCTCCACCCTGCCCGGCTCCGTTCTTTCCGGATCGAAATCGAACAATCGGTCGAGGAAAACATATTCGGCCGCAAGCCTTCCCATATGGCCCCAGCTCGCGATCGCGATCTGCTCCAGCTCTTCGTCGGTCTTTTCCGGGTATGCATTACGCAGGTTGACGAGCATCAGCTTGTGACGGCCGAGCCTAGGGCCGATACGACGCGCCATGCGATCGGCAAATCGTATCGCTGGATCCGCAGGAAAAACCTTGAGAAGATTGAGGAAGCCAAACGCAACCAGCGCCACCAGCCATTGCTGGAAGTTTCTAAGCGCGATGACGATCCGTGTGAGGAAGAGCTTCAAGGGCATTCAATCCATGCGGAGCACGATCTTGCCGAAGACCTGGCGGGTTTCCATGCGCTCCAGCGCCTTGTCGATCTCGTCGAAGGTGACTTCCGTGTCGATGACCGGGCGGACGATACCCTGGGCCATCTTCTGCATGGCGTCTGCCATATTCTCCATGCGGCAGCCGAAGGAGCCGAGCAGTTTCAACTGCTGCTGGAAGAGCATCATCAGGTTCATCTCAGTCGAGACGCCGGAGGTCGAGCCGCAGGTGACGAGCCGCCCGCCTCGTTTCATGGACAGCATCGAGCCGGCCCAGGTATCCTTGCCGACATGTTCGAAAACTACGTCGACGCCCTTCTTTTTGGTGAGTTTGCGCACCACGCCTTCGAATCGGTCGGTGCGATAGTTGATGACGTGATCGGCTCCGAGAGCCTTCGCCCGTTCGATCTTGTCGTCGGAGCCGACGGTGGTGATGACGGTGCAGCCCGTCTTCTTGGCGAGCTGGATCGCCGCGGTGCCGATACCGGAGCCGCCGGCATGCACGAGGATCGTCTCGCCCGGCTGGAGCCTGGCATTGTCGAAGAGCATATGCTCCACCGTGCCGAAGGTGACCGGTGCGAGTGCTGCGCCCACCGCATCGACGCCCGGAGGCGCCGGCACGAGAAGGCGCGCAGGAAGATTGGCCTTCTCCTGGGCAAAACCGTCGAGATGAAAACCGTGCACGCCGGAAACGTTTTCACAGAGATTGTCGCGCTTTTCGCGGCAGGGCTTGCAGAGACCGCAGGTGCGCGCGCCGTAGATCGACACGAGCTGGCCCGGCAGGACATTCGAGACGCCCGGACCGATCGCCTCGACGACACCGGAGGCCTCCGCGCCGATAGTCAGCGGCATCTTGCGCTTGGCAAACGCCATGCCGCGCCAGCCCCAGACGTCGATGTGGTTAAGCGCCACGGCTTTGACCCGCAACGTGACCTCACCCGGCCCGGGCGCCTCGGGTTCAGGGATGTCCACGACCTCGAGCTTGCGGTCATCGATCAGTTGCAGAGCGCGCATAATAAATTTTCCCTCGCCCGGAGGCGTTCCAACTCGTCAAACGTGATTGGCGACGGTCTCTAAGCCGGTTCCAGCGCCATGACAAGGCTGGCATTCTGTCCACCGAAGCCGAAGGAGTTCGAAAGCACGGCCTTGGCCTGAGCGTCCCGTTTCCTGTTCGGCACCACATCGAGCACGATCGTCGGATCGGGATTGGTGTAGTTGATGGTCGGCGGCAACGTGCCTGTAAGCATCGTCTGGATCGAGAAGACGGCTTCCACGGCGCCTGCGGCCGTCAGCGTATGCCCGATCATGGATTTGTTCGACGAGACGGGAATGTTCTTCAGGCCGTCGCCGAAGACGGCGAGCATAGCGCCATATTCCATCTTGTCGTTTTCCGGCGTCGACGTGCCGTGGGCGTTGATATAGCCGATCCCGGTTTCGTCCATGCCGGCATCAGCAAGTGCCGCGCGGATCGTGGCGATCGCCGGGCCGCCATCCGGAGAGGAACGCGTGCGATGGAAATGGTCCGCCTTTTCGCCGCAGCCCTTCATGATACCGAGGATCTTGGCACCACGAGCAATCGCCGATTCCAGCGATTCGAGCACCAGGGTTGCCGCACCTTCGGCGATGACAAAACCGTCGCGATCCTTGCTGAATGGTTTCGACGCCTTTTCCGGTGGATCGTTCTGGGTGGAAAGCGCGGAGAGCAGCGAGAAGCGGATAAGCGCTTCGGCACTCACCGAGCCGTCGGTCGCGACAGTCAGCGCGCGATCGGTACGGCCCTGGCGGATCGCCTCCACGCCAAGCTGGATCGCGGTGGCGCCGGACGCACAGGCCGTCGAGAGCGTTACCGGAAGCCCGCGCGTGCCAAATGCATCGGAAAGACGCTCGGAGATCGAGCCAAACTGCACGGCTTCGAGGAAGACGGGATCGGGACGCTCGCGCATGGCCGCCAGGAAGCGGTCATAGGCGTCGCCTTCCGTCTTCGACGGCGGAGCGCGGTCGGCAAGCGCGAAACGGTCGCTCCATTCCGGCTCGACCGGAGGGGCCGCGAGAAACAGCGGACCGTCGAAATCGCCTGAAAGACCCGCCTGGGCGAGCGCCTCCACGGTGGTTTCACGCGCAAAGGCAAAGGAACGTTCGACGGAATTTTCAGCCGGAACGGGAATGAAGTCGACAGTGCCGCTGATCCGGGTGGAAAGCTTGTCCGTCGGAAAACGAGTGGTCTTGTGGATGCCGGATGTGCCGGCGGTCAGCGCTGCCCAGTTGTCGGCAAGCCCCTGACCGAGCGAGGTCATGACGCCCATGCCGGTGACGGCGACGATCGGGCGGCCGAGATGATCCTTGAAGCGATTGTCGCTCATCAAAATCTCCTTTACGCGGCCGAGAGGACGGCAAGTCCCTCGCCGCGCGTATAGCCGACCGTCGTCACCACCGCATGCTTGGCGGGCGTCGTCATCGGCTGTTCGTTCTGGGCATCGAATGTAGGAATGCGCGCGGCGCCATCCAAGCTGAGTGCCGCAAGTGCAAGGCCAAGCGGGAATTGCGCCTCCATGCCGTGTCCGGTCACACCGCCATAGGCGCGGATCGGCATTCCCGGAAACTCCTTCTCAAGCAGCAGCTTTTCACGGGCGGCAAGATCGACAAGGCCGCTCGTCCCGGAGAAGACGACCGTATCGTTCTTCGAAAGACCCGAGGCATGGCCGGCAAGCCGCGTCAGGCGCTTTTCGAGCTTGTCTTCGTCGCGATTGCCGCGATCGCCTTCGATCGCGTCGACGACGGCATAGATATGCGCGCCACGGGCTTCGGCATGCGCGCGGGATTCGAGTACCAGGAAAGCGCCGACCGACCCCATGATCAAGCCACCGCCATTGTCCGGGGATCGTGACCAGATCGGATGCCAGTCCCCCGTCGCATGGGCGCGGATACCCTCGACAAGCAGGATGATGTCGGCACGCTCGGCAACGAAGGCGCCGCCGACGAGGCTGTGGCTCGACTGGCCCGCCTTGATGCGGTGGAAAGCCGTTTCAACGGCAGAAATACCAGCCGATTCCTCGCCCATGAAGGTTCGCGACGAGCCGGTGACCTTATGGACGATAGAAATATTGCCGGCGACGAGATTGGAAAGCTGCGCAAGGAACAGCGTCGGTCGAAGCTCGGTCGTCAGTTTCTCGTTGAGCAGCATCTCGCGGTCATTGCGCTTCAGCGCTTCGTCGACGATCAGGGAATCGACCTTGATATCGCGTTCGCCGCCGCCGGCGGCGACGATCATGTCCATCGAGCCGCAGACTTCCGCATCGGTCTTGAGACCGGCATCGTCGAGCGCAAGACCGGCTGAAAAGACGCCGAGCCGCTGCCAGTTCTCCATCTGGCGCTGGTCACCGCGCTTCGGGATTTGCGCCGACCAGTCGATTTCCGGCATAGGATGGACCGGATAGGGAGCGAAACGTTCCGTCTCGACTCTGGGCGCACCCGCATCGGCGGAGGAGAGAAGCGCAACGTGCGGCTCCTTCCCGACGCCCTGGCAGGTAACGATCCCGATCCCGGTAATCACGACATCATTGTCAGACTTCATGGTGTCCTCTTTGCCCATCGGCTGATGGATGAGCTTCCAGCAAATCCAGGAACATGGAAACCGGTTTTCCGTCCGGAATTGCGTCAAAATAAAAATGCGGAGCCATTCATCGTCGTGAACGATGAATGGCTATTAGGCCTTTGCGGCGAGCGCGTCCATAAGGCCGACCTCTTCCGCGCGCTTGCGGACAATCGGCGCCAGCGGGATTTCGCTGAAGGTCATGGTGCGCAGCTTGAGCTGCGCGTCGCAGACCTTCTTTCCGGCACTGGAAATCTTAGCCTTGGTGACGGCGTAGCCGGAACCCTCATGCTCCAGAAACGCCTCGATGTCGAGGACGGCATTCGGTTCGACGAAAGTGCGCATCTTGGCGCCGTCGACCGACATCAGGAACGGCATGGCGGCAAAATTCGTGGCGGCGAGCACCAGGAAACCCGAGGCCTGCGCCATGGTTTCGATCAGGAGGACGCCCGGAACCAGCGGCATTCCGGGAAAATGGCCTTCGAAGACCGGGCTTTTAGCCGGCACGACCGATCGCGCCTTGAGGAGTTTGGCGCCTAGATCGACCGCCACAACGCGGTCGATCATCTGGAAATACTCGAGCAGCATGAGATTGTCGGCGGGCGGTCAGCCCTTTGCCGCCCTCAGCTCGTCGATCTTTGCGCAGAGGTTCTTGAGGACGAAATATTCCTCGGTCGAAACCTTGCCTTCGTTTACTTCCTGCGTCCACTGTTCCAGCGGAATCTTGATGCCGAATTCCTTGTCGATGGCAAAGACGATATCCAGAAAGTCGAGGCTGTCGATGCCCAGGTCATCGATCGTATGGCTTTCCGGCGTGATCGTTTCGCGATCGATTTCGCTGGTCTCAGCGATGATGTCGGCAACTTTGTCGAATGTAGCAGTCACGCCCATGTCCTCTGAAGAATATCAAAATCAACGTCCCACATAGGGAAATCGATCTCAAATGCCAATGGCCTCGTTTTCGAGAGCGTCAATTTGCGCTGGAACTGTTGCCTAAACAGCAATCGAATGGCGACCTTCCACCAGCGCCGCACGGATGACTTCCAGCACCTCTTCGGATCGGACATCCGTGCAGACCCGCTGGCTCGGGTGACCATCCCAGGGGCTTCCGGTGAATTTGCGGCCATGGTCCGGCGACTGGATCGTCGCGCCGTCGGCAATGCCGCCACAGACGACGCGCACAGCACCGCTGCGCAGGGTAAAAAGGTCCGGCCGGACCAGATAGACGCAGGCCGTGCTGTCATGCACGGCCATGCCGGCAATGCCGACGCGGCTCTTGTAGAAGTCGATGTAATACTGCGACAGGTCCGACAGGAGCTGTACGGACGGGCCGCCTGATTTGACCATAACGTCGAGATATTCGGCGGTCATGATCGTCTTCATCGTCACGTCGAGCCCGGCGATGGTCACTTTCCACGGTGCTGTGAAAAGAACATCGGCCGCTTCCGGATCGCCGTGGATATTCGCCTCGGCAGCAGGCGTCACGTTGCCGATCACATCGAAGGCGCCGCCCATGACGACCACTTCCTTGACGAGGTCTGCGATGCCCGGATCAGCCCTCAGCGCCAAAGCGAGGTTTGTCATGCGCCCAACGGCAACCAGCGTCACCTCGCCCGGATTGGCCCGCACGGTCTCGATGATGAACTGGTAGGCAGGACGCGAATCAAGCGGCCAGTCGATCGTCTGCGGCACGCCGATATTACCGAGGCCGTCGGCGCCATGCACGACTGATGCCGCTCGGTCGTCACGGCGCGACGGATCGAGCGTGCTTTCGGCGCCAACCGAGATGGGTGCGGAGATATTCCATTCCCGATGCAGGAATTGCGCATTGCGGGTGGTCAACTCCAGCGGCACATTGCCGAAGACCGTCGTCACGCCGAGAAGGTCGATCTCGGGATGCCGATGCAGGAAAAGCAGGGCCATGGCGTCATCAACGCCCGGATCCGTATCAAAAATGACCTTATGCATATGCTTCATCCCCATATTCGGCCGCTTTCAAGGCGGCGCACAATAGCGCCAAACATTTGCAGCGCAATCCCCGGCGGCATGGCGACTTCGAGCGAGATTGCCTTGCGTCAATCCACATTCGATGCGAGAAGCGCGCCGCGTCTTAGTTCGCGCATTTCGCCGCTTACCGAGTTTTTTCCTTGAACGACCTCGCCTCGCATCTAGTCCTGATGCTTTTCCTCGCCTCTTTTTTTGCCGGTTTTGTGGATTCGATCGCCGGTGGCGGCGGGCTTATTACCATTCCGGCTATGCTGATCGCCGGCATTCCGCCACTGGAATCGATCGCAACGAACAAGCTGCAATCGCAATTCGGTTCTGCTTCGGCGACAATCGCCTATGCCCGGCGCGGTCATGTCAACTTAAGAAAACAGCTGCCGATGGCGGCCATGTCGCTTCTCGGCGGAGCCATAGGCGCCATACTCGCCTCCATGGTGCCGGCCAAGTGGCTCGCGGCAGCAATCCCCTTCCTGCTGATCGCGATTGCCGTCTTTTTCGCAGTCAAACCGAACCTCAACGACAGCGACAGCCACCAACGGGTGACTCCGTTTGTTTTCGGCCTGACGGTTGTTCCCTTGGTGGGGCTTTACGACGGTGTGTTCGGTCCGGGTGCGGGCTCCTTCTATATGCTCGGCTTCGTTTTGCTTGCCGGTTTCGGCATGCTGAAAGCGACTGCCCATACCAAGCTCATCAATCTCGGATCGAACTTCGGCTCCTTCCTGGTCTTTGCCACAACGGGTTCGGTACTCTGGAAGATCGGCCTTCTGATGGGGGTCGGCCAGTTCTTCGGTGCTCAAGTCGGCTCGCGGATGGCGATGAGGAACGGCGCAAAGCTGATCAGGCCGCTGCTGGTTCTTTCGTGCCTTGCTCTGGCGCTTAAACTGCTCGCCGATCCGGCCCATCCGGCGCGGATCTGGCTCGGTTTCTAACCCTTCATCTTCAGCGGCAGACCGGCGGCGATGAAGAAGACCTCATCAGCCGCCGCGGCGATCTTCTGATGCAGGCGCCCGGCATGGTCTCGGAACTCCCTCGCCATTCTGTTCTCCGGTACGATGCCAAGCCCCACCTCGTTGGAAACGAGGATCAGACGGCCCGTAAGGGGAGCGAAGCTTCGGACAAGCGTTTCGCCTGCCGCATCGATATCCCGATCTTCCATCATGAGGTTGGTGATCCAGAGCGTGAGACAATCGACAAGCGCTACCCTGCCCGGTGCATTGATGGCTTCGAGACACGACATGAGATCGACCGGCACTTCATGTGTCACCCATCCTTCGCCGCGATCGGCTCGGTGACGGGCGATCCGCTGCCGCATTTCGTCGTCATAGGCGCGGCCGGTCGCAATATAGTGGCATTCAAAGCCGGTCTCCCGGGCGAGTTTTTCGGAAAAGCTAGATTTGCCCGAGCGGGCACCGCCGAGGACGAACGTGACGTGACCGGAGCGTGTCATGGAAGGAAGGAGCCTGTTCCAGAGGGGACCGGACGATTCGTAGACAAGAGAGGCGTCCGGCCCTGTTGGTGGTGATGACTCTGGACTTGCATTGCCTGGCAATGGTGAAGGCTTTGGAGATAGGTGTCAATCTCCGCTGTCTCAAGGCCCGCTCGGATGTGACGGCGGTGAATCCGACAACAATCGGAAGATGAAAACATCCCTCGCCGCAAAGGTTAAGCCCCTGTTGGGGAAGCAAGGGCAACCGGTACGCACTACCTGATCCGGTGCCAAAGGCAAGCTAACCGCCCGCATTGAAACCAATAGCGCGACATTCTTACCGGATAGTTATTACGGACGGTAAGCTGCGTGAATTTCTTATTTTTTGTCTTTTTCGAAAAATTTCGGGCTGCTGGAAAACGGCGCTAATCGACTACAAAACGTCAAATCTCGGGCGTGACTTTTTCGCGTACCATGTACCATCTGTTCCGCACGCTGGAATTGTCGCTGAGAACGATGGCAAATGATGATTTTTCGACCGGGAATCGAGCTCAGACAAAGATTTGATATTTGCCCGGGCGTTGCGCGCTTGCCCGGGACAGGTTGATTTCTCTTGGGGAAACCGTACCTTGCATTGGGCTGACATATAAATGCGCAGTATCTGTGACAGCATTCCGCAGATGTGAAAAGACGCATTGCCCCAGCAACGTCTGTGCGGCAGCATCCACCGGTTGTATGCACTGCGCCCGCGCTAGCGGATGGCCTTGCCGGACATCCACCGAAGTGAACATTTGGAACGATAAGACTGGGAGGTCTTAAGATGAAAAAACTGCTTGCTTCCACTGTCTTCGCCGCCGGTCTTTATGCCTTTGCCGGATCGGCACAGGCCGATTGCGGCTCGATTTCGATTGCGGAGATGAACTGGGCCTCGGCGGGTGTCGCGGCCAATGTCGACAAGATCATTCTTGAAGAAGGGTATGATTGCACTGTCGAACTCGTCTCGGGCGACACGATGCCGACCTTCACCTCCATGAATGAGAAAAGTCAGCCGGATATGGCGCCGGAATTCTGGATCAATTCGGTGCGCACCCTGCTCGACCAGGCCGCTGCCGAAGGCCGGCTGATCATCGCTGCGGAGATCCTCGCCGACGGCGCCGTGGAGGGCTGGTGGATTCCGAAATTCCTGGCCGACGCTCACCCGGACATCAAGACGGTTCAACAGGCGCTCGCGCATCCGGATCTGTTCCCGGCCCCCGAAGACCCGTCGAAGGGTGCGGTGACCAACTGCCCCTCGGGATGGAACTGCCAGGTTTCGACCGCCAATCTGTACAAGGCGCTCGCAGCACAGGACAAAGGCTTCGAACTGGTTGATACGGGTTCCGCAGCCGGCCTTGACGGGTCGATCGCCAGCGCTTTCGAAAAGAAGACCGGGTGGCTCGGATATTATTGGGCGCCAACGGCCATCCTCGGCAAATACGAGATGGTGAAGCTCTCCTTCGACGTACCGCACGACAAGGCCGAGTGGGACGCCTGCACTGCAGTGCCGGACTGCGCAAACCCCAAGGTCAACTCCTATCCGACCTCGCAAGCCTTCACCGTTGTCACTAAGCAGTTTGCCGAGAAGGCAGGCGTTGCGATGGACTACATCAAGAATCGCAAATGGAGCAACGCGACGGTCAACAGCATTCTCGCGTGGCAGACGGACAACCAGGGCACCAACGAGGACGCTGCCAAGCACTTCCTCGAAACCATGCCGGAGGTTTGGACCAAGTGGGTCTCGCCGGAAGTCGCCGATAAGATCAAAGCGTCCCTCTGAAGGTAATGGACATGCCGAAGGCGACGCTCCGGGCGTTGCCTCCGGCAACCGCATTTGTCGTGGACGTCGCTCGATGTCGTCTGCGGTGGTGCATGGGAGTTGTCGCCGGGCGATACTCCCGACGCGGAAACGTGCCGGAAATTGCCGCCGCACCCGGAAAGCCATGTCGGGTTGCGAAAGGCAAAATATAGAACAGACAAGGGGAAAAGCATGGCGATCTGCGATTTCGTGCCGGGCATTCTCTGTAAATTCCCGGCTATCAGTGATCAGTATATTCGTGATGCACGCAAGTTAATCGACGACGGCTTCAAGGGGCTCGTAAGGGAATATGGTCACGTCATAGACGCCGTGACTGCGCCTCTGCAATGGTTCCTGAACTATCTGGAGCGGCTCTTCACCAATTCGCCCTGGATCGTCGTGCTGATGATCATGCTGGCGATCGTCTATCTCGGTAGCCGCAGCCTCCGCATCACCATCGGCACGGCGGTCGGCATGCTGCTGATCGGCATGTCCGGACTGTGGGGCGATACGATGGTGACGCTCGCGATCGTGACGGTGGCCACCCTGATTGCTATCGTCATCGGTCTGCCGATCGGCATCCTGATGGCTCGCTCCGATCGGATCCAGGGCGCTATCAATCCAATCCTGGACGTGATGCAGACCATGCCGAGCTTCGTGTATCTCATTCCCGTGGTTGTGATTTTCGGGATCGGCAAAGTGCCGGGGCTGATCGCGGTGGTGATCTATGCCGTACCGCCGATGATCCGGCTGACCAATCTTGGTATTCGCCTGGTCGACAAGGAAGTGCTGGAGGCGGCCGATGCCTTCGGCTCCTCGCCTGCTCAAAAGCTCTGGAACGTGCAGATGCCGCTCGCACTCCCCACCATAATGGCCGGCATCAACCAGACGATCATGATGTCGCTCGCCATGGTCGTGGTTGCCTCCATGGTCGGCGTCGGCGGGCTTGGCAGAAATACCCTGCAAGCCATCAACAACCAGTTCTTCACCTTCGGGTTCTTGAACGGTTTCGCGCTGGTGGCGATCGCGATCATCTTCGACCGGACCAGCCAGGCCTTCGGTAAACGGCTACAGAAGCATTCGGAGGTGGTTCATGGCTAGTCATGGCATCGAGATCAGAGGCCTCTACAAGATATTCGGGCCTTTCGGCCGCGATTATATCGAGGCCGTCAAGGCCGGCATGACCAAGGCCGAACTCAATGAAAAGCACGGCCATGTGCTGGGTTTGAAGGACATAGACATCTCGATGCAAGCGGGCGGCATCACCGTGGTGATGGGGCTTTCCGGTTCCGGCAAGTCCACCCTGATCCGCCATATCAACCGGCTGATCGAGCCGACCACGGGCGAGGTCGTCTATGACGGCATCGATATCTGCCGGATGAACGAAAAGGACCTGCGCGAATTCCGCCGCCACAAGACGGCGATGGTCTTCCAGAAATTCGCGCTCCTGCCACATCGGACAGTCATCGAAAACACGGTCTACGGACTCGATATCCAGGGCATTCCACGCTCCGAAAGCCTCAAGCGCGGTCAGTACTGGATCGAACGCGTCGGGCTTGCCGGTTTTGAAAAGCACTATCCGAACCAGCTTTCCGGCGGCATGCAGCAGCGGGTCGGCCTGGCCCGGGCGCTCACCAACGATGCCGATATCCTGTTGATGGACGAGGCCTTTTCGGCGCTCGATCCGTTGATTCGCGTCGACATGCAGACCGTGCTGCTTGACCTCCAGGCAGAACTCAGGAAAACCGTCGTCTTCATCACTCACGATCTCGACGAGGCGCTCAGGCTTGGCGACAAGATCGCTATCCTGCGCGACGGGCAGGTAATCCAACAGGGGACCGGCCAGGAGATCGTGCTGTCACCGGCCGATGACTACATCACCGCCTTCGTCAAGGAAGTGAACCGCGGCCGCGTCATCCGGGCTCGCACGGTCATGCGGCCGCTCGACGATACGCCGGATGGCCTGCGACTCGCAGCCGACGCGACACTGGAAGCCGCCGCCAGGCAAATGACCGAGGCAGGCCAATCACGCGCAGTCGTGGTGGACGGGAGTGGAACGCCGAGTGGCATGCTGGACCTTCAGACCATCATAGCCGCCATGGTCATGCCAGCCAGCCGCGAGAGGGAAAAAGGAAGCGACGGAATAAGAGACACCAACGTCGCGAAGAGGCAGATGGCTGCGACTTGAACGCATATAAAGAAATCTTTATATGATCGATTTCCGATGCAAGGAGAGCCAGGATGCCGACTGTCAACGCGCTGACCGAACTTCTCAATGAAAAAGGCGTGCTGCTGGCGGATGGCGCGACCGGTACCAATCTCTTCGCCATGGGGCTCGAAGCGGGCGAGGCGCCGGAACTCTGGAATGAAACGGCGCCGGAGAAGATCGAAAAACTGCATCAGGATTTCGTCGATGCAGGCGCCGACATCATCCTGACCAACTCCTTCGGTGGCACCCGACACAGGCTGAAGCTGCATAAGGCCGATGACCGGGTCTATGACCTCAACAAACGGGCTGCGGAAATCGCGCGTTCGGTTGCCGAAAAGGCAGGCCGCAAGGTGATCGTCGCCGGCTCGGTCGGCCCGACTGGCGAACTCCTGATACCACTCGGCGCGCTTTCCTATGAAGACGCCGTATCTGCCTTCGCAGAGCAGATCGAAGGCTTGAAGGCTGGTGGTGCCGAAATCGCCTGGATCGAGACCATGTCCTCGCCGGAGGAGATCCGTGCCGCTGCAGAGGCCGCCGCGAAGGTCGGCCTGCCCTATACCTATACCGGGTCCTTCGACACGGCGGGCAAGACCATGATGGGTCTCGACCCCAAGGACATCCACGGCGTCGCAAGCAGCGTCGGCGAAGGCCCGGTCGCCGTCGGCGCCAATTGCGGAGTCGGCGCGTCGGATATCCTTTCGAGCCTGCTCGACATCACTACGGCCGACCCGGAAGCCATCACTATCGTCAAGGGCAATTGCGGCATTCCGGAATATCGCGGTGCGGAGATATTCTATTCCGGCACGCCGCCGCTGATGGCCGAATATGCGAGACTCGCCCGCGATGCCGGTGCAAGGATCATCGGTGGATGCTGCGGCACGTCCTGTGAGCATCTGGCGGCCATGCGCAAGGCCCTTGATGACTATACGCCACATCCACGGCCGACGATCGAGGAAATCGTCGACAAGATCGGCCCGCTGCGCAATAAGACCGCCAGTGAATCGGGCGGCGATTCCGGCCGGGAAAGACGTCGCCGCCGCGGCTAGCGCCGAGGAGGACCAGATGGCAAGCATATCTCCGATCGGCAGCCGGGAGACGGTGGCGGAAAGCCTTGCAGGGTTTTCGCCGGAGAACCAGTCGTGGCTCACGCTACTGATGGACAACCCGACCTCCGACGACCTGCTGCTTGATGGCCTGCATCTCTATCTCGATCAGGCATCGGAGGCGCGGTTTCTCAACTCGCTGAAGCTGCAAAAATGCGGCGAGTGGATCGGCAATACGGCCCCTGCCCGACTGCAGATGCGATTGATGGAGTCCGCCAAGTCGAGCCAGCACCCGGCCTACGCCGCCTTCCGCGAAGGACTGACCCGTTCCGGCGGATTGGAACGGGCTTATCCCAAGGCAAAAATCTAGATCAGCGCCTCCATGTGGAAGCGGAGCTGTTCGGGCGGGTAGCGGAATTCCGCGCCGATCGGGCAGGCGTTGCGCGCCAGACAGCCGTAAATCATGCAGGCTTTCTTACCACTCTCGCTGGCGAGATAGGAGCGACAGGCCGCGATATCGAAGCCGGATAGGCTGATCGCCGTCACCGGACAGGCTGTAAGGCAAGACTTTTCCAGGCAGGTATCGCAAGGATGGCCGGACTTGGTGATGTCGGTTGCGATCTCGAACGGAAAACCGAGCGCGCCGCGATAGCCGTGCCACAGGCCGTATTGCGGATGGATCAGGATGCCGAGCGGGGAAGGTTTCAGCCCTTCCGCCTTCATTGCCCATTGCTGAAACGGCTGCCAAGGCGGATCGGAGGGGAAATAAGCGGTTGCTCCGAGTTCTTCTGCCAATGGCCGGATCCGTTGTTTCGACCACATATCGAGCGGATCGGGGCCATCATAACTCCGACGCCATCTGGCAAAAGACGGCCATAACGATCCGCCCAGATTGCCGAGCAACACGACCGATCGCGCCCTCGAGCCATCCGCCAGCAATGGCCCCTCGTCCGGTCCGAAACTAGCGATGCCACGGGCGAAGATACCATGCGGCTCAAGCGCCTCTGAAATCCGGTCGAGAACAGCCGAGAGGCCGCTCATTGCGGCCCCTGATGCTTGTAGTGCGGGCGCCAGACTCCTTCCTGGATGAAGTCGGCAACCATCTTGGCGCCGCCTTGCTCCCTGGCGGCCTCGGGCTCTCTTCAAGTAAAGGCGTCAGGCATGGAATCCTTGCGATCCTTGATGAAGGCAAGCAGGGCTTCATCGATCGCCGGGTCGAGCGGCGGCGCCTCGTAGGAATCGAGCCATGCACGGCAGAGCGCATTGGCGCGCTGCTCGATCCGCTTCTCTCCCTCGATCTCCCACTGCTCGAACGAATTGTTGTCAGCAAGCGCCGAGCGGTAGAAAGCTGTCTGGAAATGCGCCTGGGTATGGGTGCAGCCGAGATAATGGCTCCCCGGTCCGACTTCGCGGATTGCCGAAAGCGCCTGACCTTCTTCCGAAAGATCGACGCCTTGCGCCATCTTCTGCATCATGCCGAGCTGGTCCTGGTCGATCATGAATTTCTCATAGGAACTGACGAGGCCGCCCTCCAGCCAGCCCGCCGCATGCAGGACAAAATTCGTGCCGGCAAGCAGCGTCGTGTTGAGCGTATTGGAGGATTCATGCGCGGCTTGCGCATCCGGCACCTTCGAGCCGCAAAGCGAACCGCCAGTGCGGAACGGCAGGCCGAGGCGGCGGGCAAGCTGGGCCGCTCCATAGGAAACGAGCGACGGCTCCGGCGTGCCGAAGGTCGGTGCGCCCGATTGCATGGAGATCGATGCCGCAAACGTGCCGAACAGAACCGGCGAGCCCTTTCGGATCAGCTGCGAGAAAGACGCGCCCGCCAGCACTTCGGCGAGGATCTGCGTCAGCGTACCTGCGACCGTGACCGGGCTCATGGCGCCCGACAGGATGAAGGGCGAGACGACAGAGGCCTGGTTGTGCCGCGCATAAACCTTCAGCGCTCCGAGCATGGTGCCGTCGAAAACCATCGGTGAATTGGCGTTGATGAGGTTCAGCGTCACGCAATTGTTTTCGACGAAGTCGTCGCCGAAGACGATCTTCGCCATGGCGACCGTATCCTCGGCCCGCTCCGGAGCGGTGACCGACCCCATGAAGGGTTTGTCGGAATATTTGATATGGCTGTAAACCATGTCGAGATGGCGCTTGTTGACCGGAATATCAACCGGTTCGCAGACCGTACCGCCCGAGGAATGCATGGAAGGTGCCATGTAGGCGAGCTTCACGAAATTGCGGAAATCCTCGATGGTCGCGTAACGCCGCTTGCCATCGAGGTCGCGCACGAAGGGCGGTCCGTAGACCGGCGCGAAAACGGTTGCGTTGCCGCCGATTTGCACGCTACGTGCCGGATTGCGCGCGTGCCAGGTGAACTCTTTCGGCGCGGTCTTCAAAAGTTCGCGGCAGAGCCCTTTCGGGAAATGCACCCGGTGGCCCTGAACGTCGGCGCCGGCTTGTCTCCAGAGGTCGAGTGCTTCCTCGTCGTCGCGAAACTCGATGCCGATCTCTTCGAGGATCGTGTCGGCATTACGCTCGATGAGCTGCAGGCCTTCTTCGTCGAGCACGTCATAGACGCCGATCCTCCGGGTGATATAGGGCAAGGAGGCCCCCGGACCGCCACCCGCGCGTGCTGCCCGGCGGCCCGCCGCGCCCCGTTCGCCGCGGCCGCGTCGTCCCACGCCGCCTGCCGGTTCCGTTTGCTGGTTCAGATCGTCCATGATGTTCCTCGCCTTCGCGCCGCTCTTTGCGCATTCCTTCTGATGCGCCATGCTAGGCTCATGTGCAAGCCGAGCCCTGCCTTTCTGCGTCACGGGTTTGTGCAGGACAGACATTTCTTGACGTTCGTCATCCGTCGTTTTTCCGACGCACGGCTGTCGCATACGAAAGAAATTGCGAAACGATTTGAAGGTACAGATATTCGAAGACGGTGAGCGTCTGATTTGCCCGGCCCCGCGAACGTGAAGGGAAGAATCCCATGTCCGATGACGAAATCATCCTTTCGGAACTTTCCGACGAGGAACTCGTGCAGCAGATGCACGATGACCTTTACGATGGCCTCAAGGAGGAGATCGAGGAGGCCACGAATATCCTGTTGGAGCGCGGCTGGACGCCTTACGATGTCCTGACCAAGGCGCTGGTCGAGGGCATGCGCATCGTCGGCATCGATTTCCGCGACGGCATCCTCTTCGTGCCGGAAGTGCTGCTGTCAGCCAATGCAATGAAGGCCGGCATGTCGATCCTGCGTCCGCTGCTCGCTGAGACCGGCGCGCCGAAGCTTGGCAAGATGGTCATCGGCACAGTCAAGGGCGATATCCACGATATTGGTAAGAACCTGGTCGGCATGATGATGGAAGGTGCCGGTTTCGACGTCATCGACCTCGGCATCAACAACCCTGTTGAGAACTATCTGGATGCGATCGAGCGGGAAAAGCCCGACATCATCGGCATGTCGGCGCTTTTGACCACGACCATGCCCTATATGAAGGTCGTTATCGACACGATGAAGGAAAAGGGGATCCGCGACGATTATATCGTGCTGGTGGGTGGTGCACCGCTCAACGAGGAGTTCGGCAAGGCGGTCGGCGCCGATGCCTATTGCCGCGATGCCGCAGTCACCGTCGAAACGGCGAAGGAGTTCATTCGGCGCAGGCACAACAGCCTCGCCGCCGGCGTCTGAGACTGGCCAGCGGCGAAGGCGGTTCAGTCTAATCAGCGAGCAGCACGTTCGACGCGGCGGCCGGCATCCTGGGTGGCGTCGACAGCATTCGCCGTGTCCTGACCCACGCCGCGGATCGTATTGCCGCAGGAGGAAAGCGAAACCATCGTCGCGAAAAGCGCGGCGATCACCGTGACTGTTCTGGCCGTCATGATAGAATACTCCGATGGAAATGGATCGAATTGTTCCGGAAAGAGAATTTCCGGCGAAGGAACGCTCAAACCGCGAAAAGGTTCACGTGATCGCCTGCGGGGCCATCGCGCGGGAGATTCTCGCGGTCTGCGAACAGAGTGGACTCGACCATATCGATCTCAACTGCCTGCCGGCGATCTGGCATGCCTATCCCCAGAAAATCGTGCCGGGACTCGAAAAGGCGGTCGCGGAGGCGCGTCAGAACGGCTTCGAGAGGATTTTCTTCGCCTATGCGGATTGCGGCACTGGCGGCGCGATCGATCGGTTGTGCGAACGCGAGGGCATCGCGCGGATCGAAGGACCGCATTGCTACTCATTCTTCGCCGGCAACGAGGCCTTTGCGGCCAAGGCCGATGACGATCTGCTCTCTTTCTTCCTGACGGATTTCCTCGCTCGCCAGTTCGAAGCCTTCGTCGTCCAGCCACTTGGCCTCGACAGGCACCCCGAACTGAAGGACATGTATTTCGGCAATTACCGCAAGCTCGTCTATCTCTCCCAGCAGGAAGATGAGACGTTGCAGGAAAAAGCGCGTGCGGCGGCTGATTATCTCGGCCTCTCCTACGAATATCGCTTCACCGGCTACGGCGACCTCACGCAAGCGTTACGCTCGGCTTAACGGTTTCTTTCGGCTTCACGAGAAGAGTGCCGCTTTGTGAACAAGGGGCGGCAGATGCAGGAACAGGGCTCTTCTCGGATCGTGGTGATGACCGCCGGCGGGACCAATCCGCAGGTGATGATCAATGCGCTCGCCCGGCATTTTCCCGATTTGCATGTGATCGAGGAACAACCTGAAACGAAGGGCGCGCTGTTAAGACGCCGTGCCAGGCGCTTCGGCTGGGCGACCGCGATCGGTCAGCTCGTCACCATGGTTGCCTCCAGACTCGGCAAGAACGTTGCCGCAAGACGATCGGCAGAGATCATCCGCGATTACGGCCTGTCCGCCGAGCCAGACCCCGCCATTCCGGTGACCTGTGTACCGTCACTGAATGATCCCGCCTGTCACGCCATGGTGACAAAGCTGCAGCCGGCTGCGATCTTCACCATTTCCTGCCGTATCCTGTCGCCGCAGACACTCGCCGCTATCCCCTGCCCGGTCGTCAATTTTCACGCAGGAATCAATCCCATGTATCGCGGCCAGATGGGCGGATACTGGTCGCTCGTCGAAGGCGACGAGAAGAACTTCGGCGCGACCGTGCATCTGGTGGACAAGGGCATCGACACCGGCGGAACGCTGTACGAGAAGCGGCTGACGCCCTCCCGTGCCGACAGCCTCGCCACCTACCCGCTGCTGATGACGGCGGCTTGCGTCGACATTAGCGTTCGCGCTCTACAGGATGCGATCGGCGGTACGTTGAAGCCCTATCGACCCCAAGGGCCCTCCGTCCTGCGCTTTCCGCCGACGATCTGGACATGGGTCTATCACGGTTTCACCAAGGGCATCTGGTAGCCGCGTCGCTTTTTGCTCTGTGCGACGTCGTGGCAAGCGCAGTCCCCCGCGCCCTGCCCGTGCATGCTCGTTCTCGACACGGAGGAAATCATGGCCGACCGAATCATCGTCTACTGGCGGGACATTCCGGCACAGGTGATCATCAAAAAGGGCCGCCAGACCGCCAAGCGCGAACTGTCGCTGCGCTTCACCGAAGCGATCGACATGTGCGCCATGCGCACCGGCGCTTCGGAGACGGATGATTACCTCGCCGAATGGCGCAAGGCGGATCCTGTCGTCGTTTCCGATGATCTGGAGATCGAGGCCGATCGGGCCGCAGCCGAGCTTGAAGCGGCTTATGACAAGGAGCGCCTCGTGACGCTGGTAAAAGCAGGCGGGCGCGAGACGGTCTGGCATACCAAGACGAACACGTAATTTCGGCACCCGAGAGGAAGGCCTGGAGGAATTAATGACCCGCACCATTGTTGCATCCGCAACCCGGGAAGTCGTGATCGGCTTCGACCAGCCCTTCTGCGTGATCGGCGAACGCATCAACCCGACCGGCCGCAAGAAACTCGCGGCGGAAATGGTGGAAGGCAATTTCGACACCGTCATCAGGGATGCGCTGGAACAGGTCGCCGCCGGCGCCACTATGCTCGATGTCAATGCCGGCGTGACCGCCGTCAACCCGAACGAAACGGAACCCCCGCTCCTCGTCCGGACCCTGGAAATCGTACAGGGCCTCGTCGACGTGCCGCTGTCGATCGACAGTTCCGTAACGGCCGCAATCGAGGCGGCGCTGAAGGTCGCCAAGGGGCGGCCGCTCGTCAATTCCGTCACCGGCGAAGAAGAAAAGCTCGAAGCGATCCTGCCGCTTTGCAGGAAATACGACGTGCCGGTCGTGGCGATCTCCAACGACGAGACCGGCATTTCCATGGACCCGGACGTGCGTTTCGCCGTCGCCAGGAAGATCGTCGAGCGCGCCGCCGACCACGGCATCAAGGCGCATGACATCGTCGTCGATCCGCTGGTCATGCCGATCGGCGCGCTGGGATCGGCCGGTCTGCAGGTCTTTGCGCTCCTGCGACGCCTGCGCGAGGAACTGAAGGTCAACACCACCTGCGGTCTCTCCAACATCTCCTTCGGCCTGCCCCACCGCCACGGCATCAATGCGGGCTTCATCCCGATGGTGATCGGCGCCGGCATGACGTCGGCGATCATGAACCCCTGCCGTCCGCAGGAAATGGAAGCCGTCCGCGCCGCCAACGTCCTGAACGGCACGGACCAGAATTGCGGCAACTGGATCATGACCTATCGCGACTACAAGCCGGCGGAAGGTGGAGCCGCCGCGGCGACGCCTGCCGCTGCATCTGCCGGTCGCCGCGGAGGCCGTGCCGCCCGGGCTGGCGCTGGTGCAAGAATGGAGTAGAACGCGCCTCGAAGCGCGTGAGACAATGACAAGATGAATGATACCGCCGCCCATCCCCTCGTCCTCTTCATGCCGTCCGGCAAGCGCGGTCGGTTTCCGGTCGGCACGCCGGTGCTCGAAGCCGCGCGCCAGCTTGGCGTCTATGTGGAGAGCGTCTGCGGCGGCCGGGCGACCTGCGGCCGCTGCCAGATCTCCGTGCAGGAGGGACATTTCGCCAAGCACGGCGTCACTTCCTCTCACGACCATCTTTCCCGGATCGGACCGAAAGAGGAGCGTTACGATCGCGTGCGCAGCCTGCCTGAAGGGCGCCGCCTCTCCTGCTCTGCTCTGATTCTCGGCGACCTCGTCATCGACGTACCGCAGGACACGGTGATCAATGCGCAGGTCGTCCGCAAGGCGGCCGACGAGCGTGTGTTCGACCGCAACGCAGCGCTCCGCATGTGTTACGTGGAAGTCGAAGAGCCGGATATGGAAAAGCCGCTCGGCGATCTCGACCGGCTGAAGGCCGCACTTGCCGCAGACTGGCATTTCGATGATCTCGATGTGGATTTCCACCTGATCCCGAAGGTTCAGTCGATCCTGCGCAAGGGCGAATGGAAGGTAACGGCCGCGATCCACAAGGATCGGGAGGACGAATGCCCTCGCCTCGTCGCGCTCTATCCGGGTCTCAAGAATGAAGCCTATGGGATAGCCTGCGACATCGGCTCGACGACGATCGCCATGCATCTCTCCTCGCTGCTTTCGGGCCGCACCGTGGCGTCCGCCGGCACATCGAACCCGCAAATCCGCTTCGGCGAAGACCTGATGAGCCGCGTCTCCTACGTGATGATGAACCCGGACGGCCGCGAGGCGATGACGCTCGCCGTGCGCGAAGCCTTGAACGGGCTGATCGACAAAGTGTGCGCGGAGGGCGGCGTGTCGCGCGGCGATATCCTTGACAGCGTCTTCGTCGGCAACCCGATCATGCACCATCTCTTTCTGGGCATCGATCCTACCGAGCTCGGCGGAGCACCGTTTGCGCTGGCGGTCTCCGGTGCGGTGCGGGTGAAATCGTCGGAAATCGGCCTGCCGATGAACGAGGGAACTCGCACCTATGTCCTGCCCTGCATCGCAGGCCATGTCGGTGCCGACGCCGCGGGGGCAACGCTGTCGGAAGGCCCCCACCGGCAGGACGAGATGATGCTCCTGGTCGATATCGGCACGAATGCCGAAATCGTGCTCGGCAACTCAAGTCGCGTGGTCGCGGCTTCATCGCCAACCGGGCCGGCCTTCGAAGGTGCAGAAATCTCCTCCGGCCAGCGGGCGGCACCCGGTGCCATCGAGCGCGTCCGTATCGATCCTCTGACGCTGGAACCGCGTTTCCGGCTGATCGGCGTCGAGCAATGGTCCGACGAGCCGGGTTTTGCCGAAGCAGCGGCCGCGACCGGCGTCACCGGCATCTGCGGCTCAGGCATCATCGAGGTTATCGCCGAGATGTATCTCGCCGGCATCATTTCGGAGGACGGCGTTGTGGACGGGACGCTTGCGGAGCGGTCGCCGCGAATCTTGCAGAACGGCCGCACCTTCTCCTATCTGCTGCATGATGGAGAGCAGCGCCTCACCGTGACGCAGAATGACGTGCGCGCCATCCAGCTTGCCAAAGCGGCACTCTACGCCGGCGTGAAACTGCTGATGGACAAGCAGGGCGTGACCCAAGTCGATCGGATCGGACTTGCGGGCGCTTTCGGCACTTTCATCGACCCGAAATACGCCATGGTGCTGGGTCTGATCCCGGACTGTGATCTGTCCAAGGTCAAGGCGGTCGGCAATGCCGCAGGCACGGGTGCGCGCATGTGTCTGCTCAATCGCGAGTATCGTCGTGAAATCGAGGAAACGGTGAGGAAAATCGACAAGATAGAAACCGCTCTTGAACCAAGATTTCAGGAGCATTTCGTTGCTGCCATGGCTTTGCCGAACAAGATCGATGCCTTCCCGCATCTTGCAGCGGTCGTGACACTGCCGGAGCGCAAAGTTTTGGCTGATGCCGGCGAAGGCGGCCGCAGGCGTCGTCGCGGCCGCGAGTGACAAGCGCGATCCGGCGAGACCGGACAACAGCCGAGCGATAGATCAAGCTGCAGCAGCGATAAGGCTGCCAAAGGCCTCGCGGACGCTTTCCGCCACTGCCTTGGCAGGGTGCGAGAGCTGCGGCGCGGTCAGCAGCCGGATGTCGAAGCTGAACAACTCCGGCAAGCCTTCCTTCGGGCCGAGAACCTGCATGTCATCCGTCACATAGGACAGCGGGAACGGCGCGATCGCCAGATCGGAAACGACCGCCGCCCTTTGCGCCATCGTATGTGCACTGGCATAGGCGATACGATAAGGCCGCTTGTGCTTTTCGAGCTGCGAGACGGCATCCTGGCGCCAGACGCAGCCATCCTCCCAGACGGAGATCGGCAGAGGATCGCGCAGATAGGCAGTACCGCACTTGGCACCGGCCCAGACCAGTTTTTCGGTATGGATCACCTCGCCACTCGTGGGAAACGGCCGCGTGGCGCAATTGATCAGCGTCAGGTCGAGGCGCTGTTCCTCCATGCGCTTCCTGAGCTGTATGCTCATGTCTACCGTGACGTCCACCATGATGCCGGGAAAAGCCTCCCCGAAATTCTTGAGGACCTTCGGCAGGATACGCTCGGCTATATCATCCGGCGCACCGAGCCGAACGACGCCTGAAAGCTCGGGCATGACGAAACGCGATACCGCTTCATTGGAGAGTGCCAGCATGCGCCGCGCGTAGGAGAGCAGCATTTCGCCGTGCTGAGTGAGCGTTACGGAGCGGGCATCACGCAGGAAGAGCGTCGTCTTAAGTTGCTCTTCGAGCTTCTTGATCTGCATCGATACCGCTGACGGTGTGCGCAATACCGCCTCCGCAGCGGTGGAGAAATTTCCTGTCTCTGCAATCGCCACAAAGGTTCGCAGCACATCGTTGTCGAGCAACGGGAGCGGCGGACGGAAAGGTACTGTCATGGCGGCCTCCATCAAAAAATCTGAATTTAAGAACGATATCATTTCGTTTGATTGAATGTCAAATGGCCGACATACTGCAAATCATCGGAAGCAAGCGTCCATACCAAACAGAATTTCATGAGACGCATCACTTGCATCTGATTGATTGATGGATTGACAGCGCTCAATCTCCCAGTCTGCGCCGTCCATGAAATACCCAAGGAGAACTGCCATGACCATGATTACCTATCAGGAGAGCGATCGCTCCCGGTTTCGGCCGTCATCGTTCGCCTCGTTTCTACGCCCGGCTCTCTTTCTCATCCTGAAAGTCCGCAACGAACGCCGCCGCCGCCAGACGGAAAAGGTGCTTGAGGGCCTGCCCGCGGAGATCCGCAAGGATATCGGATGGCCGACGACCAATGCAGCAACCGATCGTAAATAACCTCCCGACGCACGGCCCGTATCGTTGATATGGCACGGGCCGTGCATTTTGGATTGCCGTTCCGGAAGGCAATTCGCAAAGGGATCACGCCTGCGACCCGCCCGTGTCGCAAAAATATCATCGGCCTGTCGTCAAAAGCCCTTCTCCGCCTTATTTTTCCGTGTCAATGTCGCTTTTAAAGTATAAGCGGGCCGCAAAGTACGGCCATTGATAGGGGAATGAGAGCATGGATCTGACGAGCAAAAGCCCGATGAAGAAGCGTTCCCTCGTCTTCTTTCTCGTACCGCACTTCACAATGCTGCCGTTTTCGGCGGCCGTCGAAACCCTTCGTATTGCCAATCGCATGCTTGGTTATTCCGCCTATACCTGGCGGCTCTGTTCGGTCGATGGTGAAAAAGTCTATTCATCGAGCGGCATCGGCCTCGAAGTGAATTCATCGCTCACCGACGAACGGCGCTACCTTTCCGGCGAAAACCGTCCGAACATGGTGATCGTCTGTTCCGGTATTTATGTAGAAGAATTCCGCAACAAGTCGGTGAACGCCTGGCTTCGGGAAACTTACAACCGCGGCATTGCGGTCGGCAGCCTCTGCACAGGCGCTCACGTGCTTGCACAGGCCGGTCTCCTGAACGGCAAGCGGTGCGCCATTCATTGGGAAAATCTCCCCGGTTTTGCCGAAGCCTTTCCGCAGGCGGAGGTCTATGCGGACCTCTACGAGGTCGATTCAAATCTCTATACCTGTGCCGGCGGCACAGCATCGCTCGACATGATGCTGAACCTGATCGGCCAGGATTTCGGCGAGAACCTCGTCAACCGGGTATGCGAGCAGCAATTGACCGATCGGGTGCGCAATCCGCATGACCGCCAACGCCTTCCCCTGCGTGCCCGACTGGGCGTGCAGAATGCCAAAGTGCTGTCGATCATCGAACTGATGGAGAACAATCTCTCCGAGCCGCTGTCGCTGGTGGAGATCGCTGACGATGCGGGCCTTTCCCGCCGCCAGATCGAACGCCTCTTTCGCCAGGAAATGGGTCGCTCCCCGGCACGCTATTATCTCGAGATCCGCCTTGACCGCGCCCGACACCTATTGGTCCAGTCCTCCATGCCGGTCGTGGAAGTGGCGGTTGCCTGTGGCTTCGTTTCCGCCTCGCATTTCTCGAAATGCTACCGCGAGGTCTACAACCGTTCGCCGCAACAGGAGCGTGCCGAACGCAAGCTCAATACGAATACGTCACGCACCGGCGTCGTGGTCTGAGCAATTGGAATCGGCCGGTTAGCCCGCGACCTGCAATACAACCGTAAACTCCGAAAAGACCTGATTGCGTCCATGGCTCTTGGCCATAAACAGGAATTGCTCGGCGGCATTGAGATAGTTGTCAAACATCTCCGGGCCACAGACTTTCGCCAGCCCGATTGAAACGGTGACCGAGAAATCGCTGTCTCCGGCCACGAACCGCTTGGAAGCAATCTCCAGTCGTAGCTTCTCGCAAAAATCCATCGCCGCTGCGCCGTCGAGACCGATCAGAAATAGGCCAAATTCCTCGTCGTCCAGACGAGCGAGCAGATGTCGGCTGCCATCACAGGCAGCATCAAGCTTTGCGGCAATTGCCTTCAGCACCTGGCTGACGGTTTCCTCGCAGCAGGTCTCGTTCAGCCGTCGGAAGTGATCGATATCGACAATGGCGACCGCGCAGGGAACCCCTTGCGACAGGCACGCCTCGACCAGAGGCTGACCGAGGCGATAAAACTCCTTCAGGGTCGGAAGACCGGTCAAGGGATCGGTAGCCGGCTCCGTCGCTTCCGATTGCGCCCGAGATGGCGCCGCCCGACCATAGGTCAGATGCTCCGTTTCCCGGATGTGATGGCTTTGATGATAGGGCATGCAAATCCTTGGGGTCAGGCTACGCTTTTGACTGCCGCCGGCTCCTTGAGCTTGGCCTGCATCGACCAGATCTGAACCAGCGTGTCCAGGTTCTGGTTGACGCGGCAGTAGAACTCCTCGTCGATGAAGGGCCGCAGCATGAAATCGTTACCCCCTGCCTTCAGGAAGCGGGCCGAAAGCAGCCGGTTGGAGGAAGACGAAACACCGATGATCCTGAGTTCATGCGAACCGCGCACCGAGCGTATCCGGCGGGTGAGTTCGAAACCGTCGATATCCGGCATGTTGTAGTCGGTGACGACGAGACCGATATCCGGATTTTTCTTGAGGATTTCGAGCGCTTTGGCACCGCTCTCGGCAACGCTGACTCTGAAATTATAGCGTTTCAGGCGGCTCGACAGCAACGCCCGGGCCGTCGGGCTGTCGTCGACGATCAGCACATGATGGCGATGATTGGTGAGGAAACGGCAGACCGATTCCGCCAGCATTTCGACCGCAAAGACATTGTCCTTCAGGATGTAGTCGACGATTTCCTTGGACAGCAGCTTGTCGCGGGTCGCTTCGTGAAACGTTCCAGTGAAGACGATGGTCGGGATCGACAGATCGATCAGGTATTCCAGTGCCTCGCCATTTTCAGCACCCGGCAGATTGATGTTCGAGATCGCCAGCGTCACCGGCTCGGTGGAGCGGTCATAGGCAAGCTGCAGCTCTTCGAAATTGCGGCAGACCTCGACCTCGATGCCGAACAATTCCTTCAGCCGGGTACCGATCATCGAAGTAAAGACGTTGGAATCCTCCGCAAGCAGGATGCGGGAATTTGCCAGTGATTGACCGGAATATTGCATTCCGGAAATGCCGAGGAATGTCATGACGCCCCTATCGATAAATACTGCCCCTCTGAGAACATTCGTACTGTGAACGGTTTGCAGAACCGTTAATCCGAGCACCGCTCCGATCTCGAAAAGACAAGGGCGGCCCGGAGACCGCCCTTTAAAGTCAATGGTCTATTACTTTTAGCCGCTATCAGGCCCTGAGCGCCTCGTTCTCCGGATCGAACGGGCTTTCCGGGATGACGCTTGCATTATAGAGCGTGCCGAGGATCTTGATCTTCAGCTTCGTGCCGGCCACCGCATAGCCGGGCTTCACCATGGCAAGCGCCAGCGACTTGCCGACGCGCCAGCCATAGGCACCGTTGGTGGCGCGGCCGATGAGCTCGCCTGTCTCGTCGTAGATCGCCTCGGAACCGCGGGCATCCACATCGTTGGCGCCCTCGACCGCAAGCGTGCAGAAATTCCACCTGAGCCCCTTCTCCCTGTAGGAAAGCAGGCCTTGTTTGCCGAGAAAATCCTTGTCCGTCTTGATGAAGCGGTCGAGGCCGGATTCGTAGGCATTGTACTCGATCGACATTTCGCGCGGGATCAGCCGGTAGGATTTTTCGACTGACATGGAGAGCATGGCTCGGATGCCGAACGGCTTGATGCCGAATTCGGCGCCCGCCTCCATCAACTTGTCGAAGATGTAATTCTGCATCTCGATTGGATGATGCAGTTCCCAGCCGAGTTCGCCGACGAAATTGACGCGCAACGCATGGGCCAAGGCCGCCCCGACGGAGATCTCCCTGCCCGAAAGCCATGGGAAATCCTTGTTGTCCAGGCTGGTGCGGGTGAGTTTCTTCAGCACATCGCGGGATTTCGGGCCGGCCAGCACCAGCACTCCAAGCTTCTGGGTAATCTGCTGCAGGCGGACAGAACCGTCGCTCGGCGCGAGCTTGCGCAGATAATCGTGGTCATGCGCCTCATAGGCGCCGGCCGAAACGAGATAGAAACGATCCGGGGCCCATTCATAGACGGTGAATTCCGAACGCACCCCGCCACCCTTTGTGAGCAGATGGCAGAGCGCGATGCGTCCGCGTTTCTTCGGGATTGCATTGGCAAAGATCGAGTCGAGCCACACGCGCGCTCCGGGGCCTGAAACCTCCATCTTCGCGAAGGCCGACATGTCGAGCACGCCGACATTCTCGTGCACGTTCTTGATCTCGTTGCCGACGTGTTCGAAATAATTGGAACGACGGAATGACCATTTCTCGACGATCCGGCCATCATCCAGCGGCGGCGCGTGATTGTGGCTTGTGATGACGTCGGCGCCGACGCCGAGATCTTCGTTCGCCACCTCGTAGCCTTCCGGCGCAAACCAGTTGGCGCGCTCCCAGCCATAGACGGAACCGAAGACGGCGCCGAGTTTCTTCAGGCGGTCAAAGACCGGCGTGGTTTTCAAGGGCCGCGCTGCGGCACGCTCCTCATCGGGATAATGCATCGTGAAGACGTTGGCATAGGCCTCCTCGTTCTTCTCGATGAGATAACCTTCGGTGGCGTAAGGCCCGAAGCGGCGCGGATCGACGCCCATCATGTCCACGGTCGGCTCGCCGTCGACGATCCACTCGGCAAGCTGCCAGCCGGCGCCGCCGGCCGCCGTGATGCCGAACGAATGGCCTTCGTTGAGCCAGAAATTTTTCAGTCCCGGCGCCGGGCCGACGATCGGCGAGCCGTCCGGCGTATAGGCGATCGCACCGTTATAGACCTTTTTGATGCCCACTTCGCCGAAGGCCGGCACGCGGGTGATGGCAGTCTCAATATACGGCATCAGCCGGTCGAGATCTTCGTTGAACAGCTCGTATTCGCTGTCGTCGGACGGGCCGTCGACATAGCAGACCGGCGCACCGACTTCGTAGGGACCAAGCAGCAGGCCGCCATTCTCCTCGCGCATGTACCAGGAGGAATCCGATTCACGCAGGACGCCCATTTCCGGCAGGCCCTTGGCCTTGCGTTCCTGGATCGCCGGATGCGGCTCGGTAACGATATACTGGTGCTCGACCGGAATGACCGGAATGTTGATCCCAACCATCTCGCCTGTCTTGCGGGCGAAGTTCCCCGTACAGGAGATGACGTGCTCGGCGGTGATCTCGCCCTTGTCGGTTGTCACCTTCCACAGGCCGTCGGCCTGCAGCTCGATCGCCATCACGGTCGTGTTGCGGTAGATGGTGGCGCCGCGGTCGCGCGCGCCTTTGGCGAGCGCCTGCGTCAGATCGGCCGGCTGGATATAACCGTCGTCCGGATGCTGGATCGCGCCGAGGATGCCGTCGGTCTCGCAAAGCGGCCAGATCTCCTTGACCTGATCCGGCGTCAGGATGTTCACCTTGACGCCGATCGTCTCGGCGATACCGGCATAATACATGTACTCTTCCCAGCGGTCTTTGGTGCGGGCAAGACGGATGTTGCTGACATTCGCAAAACCGACATTCATGCCGGTTTCCTGCTGGAGTTCCTGGTAGAAACGCACCGAATACTTATGGAGCTGGCCGACCGAATAGGAGAGGTTGAAGAGTGGCAGAAGCCCTGCCGCATGCCAGGTCGAACCGGAAGTCAATTCCTTACGCTCGATCAGGACCGCATCACTCCAGCCTTTTTTCGCCAGATGATAAAGCGTCGAAACGCCGACCACGCCGCCGCCGATTACCACCGCCCGTGCATGTGTCTTCATGGAATGAACCCCTTTTCGGCCTCGTCCGGCCTTAACGATACTTTCGGGGACTATGCAATTCCAGCCGGCGGCTCAAACGCCTGATTACGACATTGCGACATCCAGCTCGCGACGATCGTTCGATGCCGGGTTTGAAGCCCCGTCAGATACCGCCACCGTCGTCTATTTCCTCTGGTGAAAAGGGCTTGGGACCATTCTTTGGTTGCGAAAGGATTGTGACATCCTGGCGAGGATAGGGTATCTCGATCCCTTCGGCGCGGAACCGTTTCAAGATGTTGGTGCGCACGGAATTTCGGATACGAATGCCATCCGACATGTCGGCAAGATGGAACCGGAGCTCGAAATCGAGCGAGGAGCCGCCGAAAGCCATGAAATCCACATGGGGACCGGGGTTCTTCAAGACTTCGGGAATTTCGTCGACGATCTCCAGCAGTATCGCGATCACCTGTTCCGGGTCGCTGTCGTAACTGACGGACACCGGGATCTCGGAACGCTGTATGCGGTTTTTGAGCGTCCAGTTGCCGACCGGAGCATTGATCAGATCCGAGTTGGGAACGATGATCGCCTGCTGGCGGAAAGTCTCGATCTCGGTGGCGCGCACGGAGATGCGCTTCACAATGCCTTCGGTCGTTCCGGTCACGACAAAATCACCGACCTTGAACGGCCTCTCCACAAGCAGGATCAGGCCGGATACGAAGTTCGACACGATGTTCTGCAAGCCAAAACCGATGCCGACTGAGAGCGCCGAGGCGACGAGCGCGAAGCTCGACAGGTCGATACCGGCAGCCGAGACGCCGATAATGACCGCAAGCCCGACACCGAGATAGCCGATGCCGGTCCTCACCGAATTGCGAACGCCGAGATCGACCTGGCTACGGGCCAGCACATTGCCGTCGATCCATCTCTGCACCCAGCGCGTGACGACGAAGCCAACGCCGAAAAGCAGCAGGCCGCCCAGGATGCCAACAATCGAGATCGAGATATTGCCGACGCGGATTTCCGTGAAGAAGCTGAATATCCAGGCTTCGATATCGGCAATCTGGAACCCCCACGTAAGCAGGATCAGCGGGATCCCCAAGAACAGAGCGAAGGCATAGACGCCAAGCCCTGCGACGAGTCCCGCCTGATCGAGCGCCACTTCGTTGAAGTGGAAGCGTTCGGCAAGCCTGCGCCCTGCGGCCGTCGCAGTAAACGAGCCCTGCTTCGAGATCGCCTTGCCGGAAAGAAGTCCGATATAGATGAGGACGATGACGGCGCCGGTCAGCACGATCTGGGTCGAGGCGAAACGTGCGAGCCCTATGTAGCCGGTCAAAACCGAAAGAATGAGCAAACCGCCCATTAACCGGAGCAGTAGAGGAAAGAAACGTGGCCAATCATGCCCCGGCCCGTCCGGGTCCTCTCCCTCGACGAGCCTCGGCTTGACGAAGGAAATTGCAATCAGCATCAGACCGACGATGACCGAGGCAAGCAGGCTCTTGACGATGGTGAGCACAAGCGGCGAATTGAGCGCTTCGCTGATCGCACCGAGCAGATAGTCGAGCCCGTTGACGATTGCCATGGCGAGCACCGCTATCGTCAGCCGTTGTGCGCCACGATTGGTGATGCGCACCAACCGCCATTGCGGCTCTCCAGGCGCCAGAACGCCATAGGTGAGCTTCGAGACGAAATAGACGAACCAGACGAATCCGAAGAAAGTCGCAATGATCGGTGAGACGTCCGGCCGGAGCACATTGAAACCATCCAGGAACAGGAAGGATGCGACGAGGAAGGACGCAAGCGATATCGTCTGAATGACGGTAGACCAGAAGGCGACGGAGAGTCGCCGGATATAGGATGGTGACTCCTGCCCGTCGCGGCGGATGAAGCGACCGAATATTCGATATCCGCCGGAGAGAAAGAGCATGCCCGCGCCGAGCGACAGTGCGATGGCGCCGAGCAGTTGCAGCTTCTTGTATTTCCAGACGAAGCTGATCCAGCTTCCAAAAGTGGAGCCGAAATTCCGAACCTCGGCGACGAATGCCGTGCCGGCATCCGCGAACAATTCGCCCGACAATTCCGTATGGCGGAATAGCGTTTGAGCAAATAGCGTGCGACGCAGATTGGTGATCGAGTTGGCAAGCTGGGTCGCACTGTTCGACAGGGCGCCGGCATCATCGACGATGATGTTAAGTTCCGAACGCTCGTTGAGCAACCGGCCGCGCTCTTCTGTTACTGCCGGCGCCTCCGAAGCCTGACCGGCGGTCGGCGGCTCCCCCAGGCTCGCGAGGCGCGACTGGATCTGCTCGATCCGCGTCCGCATCGCGTCGGAAATAGCACCCATCTCCTCAACGATCTTCTCAGCCTGAACCCTGAGTTCCGCCAGGCGTGCATCGTCGCTGGAATCTTCCTGCACCCGGCTGCGGAAGGTATCGAGCTGCCGGCGGATCGCTTCGATCTTTGCCTTCATGTCCGCATTGATCGAGTCGATCGTGACTGCTGACTCAAGTTGGGGCTGAGGCTGCTGTAGCATTTGCGCGCCCGCAGGCGACGGTAGACAAAACGCAGACGCGTTGATCGTGAGCAGGAGGATTGTGACAATCGCGCGGGCTACGCATACAATTGTCGAAGGTCCGGTCGTGGAAGGTGCCAAATCGGTGCTCTTTGTCTTTCGATCAGATTCGTGCCGCGAAAATAGAGGGACTTCGCGGCGAAGAAAAGGAAGCCCGCCTTTCCCGCACCTGGAATTGGAACAATCACATGGAACCTGGAACATTTCCGTGCGTTACCTTTTGCCAATATCAAACAGGAGGGTAAATTATGGAAGGTGCAGGGGTAGGCTGGATCGCGGCCATCATCATCGGCGGCATTGCGGGCTGGCTCGCAGAACAGTTCATGAAGAGCAATATGGGCATCCTCATGAACATCCTTCTCGGGATCGTCGGTGCTATTGTCGCCAATGTCATCCTTGGCGTTTTCGGGGTCGTGCTCGGTGGTTGGATCGGATATCTGATTGCCGGATTCGTCGGCGCCTGCATCCTGATCGCGATCGGGCGGGCAATACGACGCTAGTATCCTGATTCCAAATCTATCTTTCGAAATAGATCAGGAATTGTATTTCATACCATCGGGGCTGAAAGTCATCATCATTTAGCCTGCTGACATCAGAAACCGGCGCCGGGCTTGGAAAGATATTCAAGCTCGGCGGCGGTAGATTCCCGTCCGAGCAGCGAATTGCGGTGCGGGAAACGGCCGAACTCACGGATCACCGACCGGTGACGTTCGGCATAGTCCAGGTATTCCCCATCCCCGAGCAGTGTGAACAGCTCAACCGAGCGATCCTGTTCGGCAAGATTTTCGGCATGCTCGAAGGGCAGATAGAAGAAACCACGCTGCTCTGGCGGCACCGCCATGTCGGCGCCGATTTCGATGGCTAGCTTTGCCTCCCGCAGCGCCAGCCAATCGGTCGCAAAGGCAAGCGGCGTGCCCCTGTAGATGTTGCGCGAAAACTGGTCGAGCGCGATGACGGCGGCAAGCCGGTTCTGCGGCGACGCCCGCCACTCGTCGAATTCACCGCGGGCGAGTGAAAGATGCGTGGGCGCAAAATGCCTGCGCATGGCTTCGTCCAGCGCCTCGTTCTTCTCGAACCAGTCCTTGCGGGTCAGTTCCTTGAACCAGAACGAGAATACTTCCTCGGGCGTTTTGATGTTCGTCTGCGCCATGGGCGATCTCCTCAATCGAGGCGAAGCAGGGAAATATCCTTGCCGAGCATGCGGGCAAGCGCCTCGACGACCAGATTGTGGTCCTCCCGCTGCGGCAAACCGGAAACCGTCACCGCGCCCACGCAGCCGACGCCGGCCACCGTGATCGGAAAGCTGCCGCCATGGGCAGCGTAGTCGGCGGATGACAATCCATATTTCTCTTGGAGCGTTGCCTCCTGCTGCGTCAGCTTCCGGCCGATCGCATAGCTCGACTGGAAGAAGCGAAGCACAAGGTTGCGTTTACGGCGAACCCAGCCTTCATTGTCCGCCGTGGATCCCGGTAGCGCTGCATAAAAGGCCGGCATTGAATGCAGCCGCACGTCGATTGCGACACCCTGCCCCCGTTCCGTCGCCATATGGCGAAGAAGCGATCCAAGGTCCCAGGCGGTGGAAAGGTCAAAACGGTCGAAGACAAGTGTCCTCTCCTGTTCGGCGATCTTCGCGATATCCTCTTCGATGGCCATATCCGTCGTCCTCCGCTTGCGGCAGCGGGGGCATTGATGCCGCCAAAGCGGCGGAAAGTAAAGTTCTGCCGCCTCTTCCGCGGGGGCAGGTTTCCGCACAATGAAGAAGGCGCCTGGTTCGCAGACAGCGAAGCCGAACCCAGCTGACCGCTGGACCTCAGGGCATCAAGGCATGAGTTCGTGTATCGAGGAAAGCAGCTTTTCGTGCTGGTAGGGTTTCGGCAGGAAGAGCGTATTGGCCGGTAACAGCATCGGATCAAGGTTGACCACGCCGGACGTGATGATGATGCCGACACTTGGACGAATGGCACGGACGCGTCGCGCAAGCTGAATGCCGTCCATGGAGCCGGCCATGTCGACGTCGGTGAAGACGATGTTGATGTCGGCGCGGTTGCGGAAAAGCACCATTGCCTCGTCGGCATTGCCGGCTTCCAACACCGTGTGGCCGACGTCCTCCAATGCGTCGAGCGTGGTGAAGCGGATCAGCGGCTCGTCCTCGACGATGAGGACAACAGCTCTCTGCGGCATGGGGGTCTCCTTAAGATCCAGGCCCCGCGAAATCGGGAAGTGCCAGGGCCTCTGGACACGCTTCGACCTGCGCTCCGAGCGCCATATAAGAGAGATGCCGATAGACGGCAAGCACAAGGAATGCCCGTAAAAAGACTGCTTGAGACATCAAGGTTGCGGCCTCGGCGCGGCTTGTCGGGATTGAATGGTGGATGATGGCGTTCGGCAAAATGTAATTCTCTGCTGGATCCGCAACGCAACCGGCAAGCGGCTCTTCGACCTGCCGTTGACGCGGGAGCGGGTAAAGGCCGCGATTGGAGCCTGACGATGTGCTGATTTGAGGCGGCGAGGTCAGCTTTTCGTCACCAAGTCTTTGACTTTTGTCGCGTTCCCATTGAACATGTTCCCGAAGCAAAGCTACGTGGGCTCCCAGCCGGCATGACGCCGGTCAGGGGCTCGCGGACCCCCTTCTCGCAAGAGTTGGTGAGCCCCGTCCCAGTCACTGAGAGCAAGCCTTGAGCCACGATCACGACGATCATCATCAGCACGGTCATGACGACCATTCCCACGTCGACTGGCGCGAGAATGGCGTGAAGGTCATCCCCGGCAATTCGCTCGATCCGCACACAGCTCAGACGCCGGGCATGAATCGGGCGACGGCGATCAACAAGGCGCGCGCGGGCGCGGAGAAGATCTGGGCCGGGACCGTGACGATCCATGCCAACGCCAAGACCGGCGCTCATCATCACGGTGATCTCGAAAGCATCATCTATGTCGTAAAGGGCAAGGCTCGCATGCGCTGGGGCGACAACCTCGAATATGTTGCCGAAGCCGGCCCGGGCGATTTCATCTACGTTCCGCCCTACGTGCCCCATCAGGAGATCAACGCCAGCCGAGATGAAACGCTCGAATGCGTTCTGATGCGCTCAGGTCAGGAGCCGGTCGTTGTGAACCTGGACATCGAACCGGTCGAAAAGCCGGAGGAGGTTCTGTGGAAGGACCCCATTCACAAATAGCGATGTTACGGTAGCGGGATGTATCCGGTCGAAAAGAGAGCAGATTTCCGACCTGAGATGCTGTGAGCATTGCTAAAGCCGCCGCAATCCTGGTTTACCGAAGTCTCACTGGAGATTGACCGCTTCGAGGCTGTCCTTTAGAAGGCGGCATTCTGTTCCGAAGCAGGCGCTTCGGGATCTTAGAACGCTCCGGAGCTGATACGGATGGCGCTGTTCCCGCCGGACAAGCGGATGAAACGCGGACGTGATGAGGATAGCCTCCTGTCGCGCTGGCCGGTCTTTGCCGCTGCGCTTCTGATCGCCGCGCTTTTCGGTCTGCTTTCGGGTGTTGTCAAGGACGCGCAATTTCCACGCGGCATCCAGTCCGCCGACAAGGGTACCGATGCTCCGCATCTTTCCAAGCGGGAGCCGCTCAGGTCGCTTGTCGCGACAGACCGGAAAGAGGGAACCAGCGCCCAGTCGACGAGCGCCGACGGTGCGCTCGTCCCGGGTTCCGCAGAAATAACCTTCCCGTTCCATGCTTCGGCTATCACGCCAAATCCCTCGTCCGATCCGGCCGCTTTTGCATTTTGGCCAGGATCTCTACCACGCGCGCCGCCTGTCCGCGCCTGAGGAAATCGCGCTTCGGCGCATTTGTGGCATTAGCATTCTCGCCCCTCACCGCCTGGAAGCGTGATACGGGCCTAGCAGGATTAAAAATATGAGAAATTCCCCATGGTTGGTGGCGAGCTATGTGCTCATCATCTTGGTCGGCGTTTTGGTGGCGCTGCCGAACGCCGTTCCGCAGTCCACGCTCGACCGCCTCCCTTCCTGGCTGCCGCATAGCCGCGTTTCGCTCGGCCTCGATTTGCGTGGCGGCTCGCATCTGGTCCTCGAAGTCGATCGCGCCGACCTGATCAACGAACGCGTCCAGAGCCTGCTGCAGGATGCCCGCCGCGTGCTGCGCGACAAGAATATCAACACCTCGGCGATCCGACGTTCAGGTGACGCGATCACGGTCGCGCTCCGCGATCCCGCCCAGCGCGATGCAGCGGTGACCGAGTTGCAGACGCTTGCCAACCCCGTCGGCCTCGGGACGACCGTTGGCGGCAGCGACCTTTCGATCACCACGCCCTCCGACAACACGATCTCGATTGCGCAGACTGAGGCCGGCATCAATTCCCATATCAGCGCCGCCGTCGACCAGAGCCTTGAGATCATCCGCCAGCGCGTCGATCAGGTAGGCGTCGCCGAACCGACGATCCAGCGTGTCGGCTCCGACCGCGTCCTCGTCCAGCTTCCAGGTGAGCAGGATCCGTCACGCCTTCGCCAGCTTCTCGGCTCGACCGCCAAGATGAGTTTTCACCTCCTCGGCCAGCAGGGAGAGGCCGGCGTCACCATGCTCGCCGATGAGAGCGGCAACCAGTATCCGGTGCTCGACCGCGTCGAGCTCTCCGGCGACCGCCTGACGGACGCCCGCGCCGCCTTCGACCAGCAAACCAACGAACCGGTCGTCAACTTCCGATTCGATTCGGCCGGTGCCAACCGCTTCGCGCAGATCACGCAGCAGAATGTCGGCCGCCCCTTCGCGATCGTGCTCGACAACAAGGTGCTGAGCGCGCCGGTCATCCGCACGCCGATCACCGGCGGTTCCGGCCAGATTTCCGGCGGGTTCTCGGTCGAGGAAGCCAATACGCTCGCAGCACTGCTGCGCGCCGGCGCCCTGCCCGCCAAGCTCACCGTCATCGAAGAGCGCACGGTCGGCGCCGACCTCGGTTCGGATGCGATCGAAAAGGGCCTGTTCACCGGCCTGATCGGCTTCGCGCTTGTCGTCATTTTCATGGTCGTGCTCTACGGCGGATGGGGTGTGCTCGCGATTACCGCGCTGTTCATCAACGTTATCCTGACCTTTGCCGCCTTGACCCTTATCGGCTCCACGCTGACGCTTCCGGGTATCGCCGGCGTCGTGCTCGGCATCGGGATTGCGGTCGACGCCAACGTCCTCATCAATGAGCGCATCAAGGAGGAGAGCCGTAAAGGCCGCAGCGCCTTTGCGGCGATTGACGCGGGTTTCAAACGTGCCTACTCGACGATCGTCGACAGTAACGTTACGACCCTGATCGCGACCGTGCTCCTGTTCTGGTTCGGTTCCGGCCCTGTCCGGGGCTTTGCGGTCACGATGGGTCTCGGCATCATGATCTCGATGTTCACGGCCGTCTCCATCGTCCGCGTCGCGATGATCTATTTCACCGCCCGCTATAAGCTGAAAAAGATCGACATCCGACCGCTGCTGCCGATCAAGCTGGTTCCGGACGGCACTCGGATCAAGTTCATGAAGGCACGTTTCTTCGGCATTGCCTTCTCCGCGTTCCTGTCGATCGCGTCGATCATCCTGTTCTTCACGCCGGGCCTGAACTACGGCGTCGATTTCAAGGGCGGCATCCAGCTCGAAGTGGCGACCGCCGGCCCCACCGATCTTGCGAAGTTCCGTTCCGACCTCGGTTCGCTTGGTCTTGGCGACGTCGCGCTTCAGGAGTTTGGTGCAGCGAACCGCGTGCTTGTGCGCGTCGAGCGCCAACCGGGCGGCGAGCAGGCCCAAACGACTGCCGTGGAGCGGTTGAAGTCCGAGATCTCCAGGATCGATTCCACCGCGCATGTTGAGCGTACGGAAGTCGTCGGCCCGAAGGTCAGCGGTGAACTTGCGACGGCGGGTATCCTGTCCGTGGTTCTCGCTTCGCTGGCCATGTTGTTCTACATCTGGTTCCGTTTCGAATGGCCTTTCGCTGTCGGCGCGATTGCGACACTGGTTCTCGACGTAACCAAAACGGTCGGTTTTTTTGCACTGACCGGCCTCGACTTCAATCTGACCGCGATCGCAGCCCTTCTGACCCTGGTCGGCTACTCGGTCAACGATAAGGTCGTCGTCTACGACCGCATGCGCGAAAATATGCGGCTCTACAAGAAAATGCCGCTGCGGGAGCTGATCGACCTGTCGATCAACGAAACGTTGGCGCGTAGCCTTTATACATCGGCAACTACTTTCCTCGCCATGCTGCCCATGGCGATCTGGGGCGGCAGCGCAGTCTCCAGCTTCGCAATCCCGATGGTATTCGGCATTGCGATTGCGACCTCTTCGTCCGTTTTCATCGCAGCGCCCATCCTGCTCTTCCTTGGCGACTGGCGCACCCGCCGCAACAAGGCCCACGGGGTAGACGCTGCCGGCGAAACGGCTATCGAAGATGGCGACCGCGCCAAGCAGGCCTGATCTGCCGGGCTCAGACAATGGCACGGGGCGGATCTCCATCCGCCCCCTTTTTATTGAAACTCTCCCATGTTCGATTTTGCCGCCTATGCCGGCCTTTTTTCCGCAGCTTTCGTCGCCGCCACCATCTTCCCGATGCAGTCGGAAGCGATCCTTGTCGGCCTGATTCTGTCTGACCGGTATTCACTCGCTGGATTGTTTCTAGCGGCTTCGGTGGGCAATACGCTCGGAGCGGCAGTCAACTGGTTCATCGGCCGCGGCGTCGAGCAATTCCGCGACAGACGCTGGTTTCCCGTCACTCCCGAAAAGCTCGACCGAGCGCAGGTCTGGTATCGGAAATATGGAAAATGGTCGCTGCTTCTGAGCTGGCTGCCGATCGGTGGCGACGCGATCACCGTCGCGGCGGGCGTTCTGAAAGAACCCCTGCCGATCTTCCTGATCCTCGTCTTCATCGGCAAGTCTATACGCTATCTGGTTCTGACTGCAGCCACGCTCAGTCTGGTCTGATCTGCAGTCCTTCGTTGCCGAAGTCTATGAGCGTCTTCCAGAAATCGGCGAAGAACCGGTGCGCAAATGTTTCCAACGAGCCACCTGGAGGCTGCGCGGCCCACCGCTCGCTCGCCACCCGCAGCGCGCCGATCACCACGGCTGCCAGAAGCCGCATGCGCTCGCTCTCTTTTTCGCTGCGGCTGCGGGCTTTCAGAGCTTCCGTAAGCTTCGCTTCGAGCTTGGCATATTTGAACTGATCGCGGGCATTGAGCACCGGCGTGCGCCGGATCAATTCGCCAAGCCTGAGCGCTCTCTCGTCTGCGGCCGAAACGATGGCGCTTGTCAAACCGTATTGCACGGCCTTGACCACCGGTTCGTCCAGCGGACGGGAGGCGATTGCTCTCATCAGATGCTCGGCAAACCCGTCCTGCCAGGCAAAGACAACGTCTTCCTTCGAGGGGAAATAATCGAAGAAGCTGCGCTTGGAGACATCGGCGCGTTCGGCGATGTCCTCGACGGTCGTGACGTCGAAACCGCGCTCCAGGAATAGGCTGATTGCTGCCTGTTCGATACGCTCACGGGTCTGCCGGCGTTTGCGTTCGCGTCTACCTTCCGTTTCCCTGCCCGTCGCCTTCGTCATTTCATCCGATGCGATCATCGCTCGTAGGATCGGTATTCGGGGCCGGGCGTATCACCGTCTCGGAATGAGATTGAGGGCGCTCGCGCGCGAGATCCAATGGCTTACGGCGAGAAATCCTGTAGACGCTCGCCGGCGGCAGGTTCCGCACGGTGGCGCCGATATGCGTCGCCTTGAGGCCCAGCCGGTCAAGGATCGGACGCGGAACGGGACAGCGTGGTCCGTAGGTGAACTGGTAGAGGGCACCGCCCGGACGAAGATAGGTGAAGGCGCCGCCGAGGATTGCCGTCACCTTGCGCGGCGACATCGAAAGAAGCGGCAACCCGCTGACGATAGCTCCGGCTATTGCGCCATCGAAAAGATCGGCATGCGCGAGCTTTGCCGCATCCATCTGCAGCACCCTCGCCTGCGGAAACCGCCGTTGCAGGCCAGGCACGAATTCGGGTCCGTATTCAATCAGCGTCAGATCGGACTCGGCAACGCCGCGCGCAAGCAGCGCGCGGGTGAAGACCCCAGTCCCCGGCCCGAGCTCGATCACCGGCCCGTCGAGCGGCGCTATCTCCTGGGTCATCAGCCGCGCGAGCGTGTCGCCGGAAGGTGCAACGGCTGCAACACGCATGGGATTGCTTATCCAGGAACGGAAGAAATGCAGGAAATCGGAGAATGCGACGTCTGCTCTCATGGTCAGAGACTCACCGGTGTGAAAATGCGATCGCGTATTCCTCCGACCTTCACAGCCTGCATGGCAATTCCAAGGCATAAGAACCTCCGTCCTAAAAAAACAGCTTGGCTGCGCGTCGAATGACCCAGGTAACGCCGCGGCCAAAACGAAGTTAGTAAATTTTTGCACCAAGTGCAATATTATCACGAGAAAGTGCTGGCCGATGCCTTGCCGGCTGAAACAATCAGCCCTTGAAGCGAACCGAAAGCCGCCCATCATCAGCAATATGTGTTGTCACATCGAGATAACCGGGAATCTTCCAATGCCCGGTCTCGATCTCATGGTTATGCGTGGCGGTGATGACCATGATATCGGCGCCGGCCGCCTCTCCTGCCCGGATGCCGGCAAGCACGTCCTCGAAGACCAGAGCCTCTGACGGGTTCACGCCGAGCCGTTCTGAGCCGAGGATGTACCCTTGTGGATTGGGCTTGCCGACCGTCACATCCTCTGCTGTGACCATATAGCGCGGTTCGGGAATGCCGGCCGCTCCAAGCCTGCGCTTCGCCAGCTCGATCGGCGAGGATGTAACGATCGCCCAGCGCTCCGGCGGCAGGGCTGAGAGGAACTCCACCGCGCCCGGGATCGGCACGACGCCTTCCACGTCCTCGATCTCGCCGCGCAGGATGAAATCCGCCTCGGCGACCGGATCGATGCCCGGCAGGTTCAGCGCACTGATCGTGTCGATGCCGCGCTTGCCATGCATGGTCGGCAGAAAGCTTTCGACATCGAGCCCCATGGCCGCCGCCCAGCGGCCCCAGACCCGTTCCGCCGCGGCAAGCGAATTCAGGATCGTTCCGTCCATGTCGAAAAGGAAGGCGGCGTAGGCTTTTTGGGGAAGCTTGATTTCCGGCGCGGCGGCAAAAGACAAGGGCAGATCCTTCAGGGGGGAATCCGACGCATAAATGGCCGGAATCGGTTTTGGTTCAACTCTACCATATGAAGATGCAAATCGATTGAAACAAGTATTGCCGCCATCCTTGCCTTCCCTTTTCAGCACGGTAGAACTGTCTTACTAGGTCGAATGCAAGGGAGGACGTCTTGGCCCAGGTTTCCGTGTCCCATCCGGATCTCGCCGATTCTGGCGTGCTGGTCACCGGCGGCGGTTCGGGCATCGGCGCAGCATTGGTGGAAGGCTTTGCCGCTCAGGGCGCGCGGGTCGCCTTCATCGACATCGCCGACGATGTCAGCCGGAATCTGGCCGCGCGACTGACAGAGAAATCCCGCCATCCGGTTCTCTACGTGAAAGCCGATCTCCGCAACATCGAAGAGGCCAAGGCTGCAGCGAACGAAGCTGCACGCAGGCTCGGATCGATGTCCGTGCTCGTCAACAACGCCGGATGGGATGACCGCCACGAGCTGGAAGCCGTAACGGAGGAATATTGGGACAATAGCCAGGCGATCAATCTGAAGCAGATGTTCTTTGTCTCGCAAGCCGCCGTTCCGCATCTGCGGAAAGCCGGCGGCGGCGCGATCGTCAATTTCTCCTCGATCGCCTACCTGCTCAATATGGGTGAAATGCCAGCTTACACGACCGCCAAGGCCGGCATCATCGGATTGACCAAAAGCCTGGCGGGAAAGCTCGGACCGGAGAACATTCGTGTGAATGCGATCTTGCCTGGCATGATCGTAACGGAACGCCAGAAGGAACTTTGGCTGAAGGAGGAGAATATTGCCGCGATGGTCGCTCGCCAGTGCTTGAAGCGGGTGCTTGTGGCGGAAGATCTTGTCGGCCCCTGCCTGTTCCTTGCCTCAACCGCCTCCGCCGCCATGACGGCCCAGACGATCGTCATCGACGGCGGAGCGCTTTGAATAGGGAAAGGGAAATTGTCGCGCGGGCTCCCGGTGGAAAGAGCCCGCGCGACCGGAGGTGAGCTTACTCCGCTGGAGAGAGAGCGGGCGCCGCCTCCGTGCCGTGCTGCCGCAAGGGGCGGCTGCCGGTAAGCAAACGCACCAGCATGTAGAAGACTGGCGTCATAAAGATGCCGAAGAAGGTCACACCGATCATGCCGGAGAAGACCGCGACACCCATGGCCGCGCGCATTTCTGCACCCGCACCGGTGGAGACGACGAGCGGCACCACGCCCATGATGAAGGCCATGGAGGTCATCAGGATCGGCCTCAGGCGCAGCCGGCTCGCTTCGACTGCCGCCTGGAACGGTGTGCGGCCTTCGAATTCCAGCTCGCGGGCGAATTCCACGATCAGGATCGCGTTCTTCGCCGAAAGTCCCACCAGCACCACGAGGCCGATCTGGGTGAAGATGTTATTGTCTCCACCGGTAAACCAGACGCCGGTCAGGGCGGCCAGAACACCCATAGGCACGATCATGATGATCGCAAGCGGCAGCGTTAGGCTCTCATATTGTGCGGCGAGCACGAGATAGACGAGCAGCAGCGCCAGGGGGAAGACGACAATGCTGGAATTGCCGGCCAGGATCTGCTGGTAGGTCAGGTCTGTCCATTCGAAGTCGATGCCCGAGGGCAGCGTCTCGTCGAGGATCTTCTCGATCGCCGCCTGTGCCTGTCCGGACGAATAGCCCGGAGCCGGACCGCCGTTAATGTCGGCCGACAGGAAGCCGTTGTAGCGTGTCGTGCGTTCAGGCCCGGTCTGCGCATCCACCTTGAGCAGAGCGGAAAGCGGAATCATCTGGCCGGACTGCGAGCGAACCTTCAACTGGCCGATATCCTCGGCCTTGGCGCGGAATTTCGCATCCGCCTGCACTCGTACGCTGTAGGTACGACCAAAGGCATTGAAGTCGTTCACATAGAGCGAGCCGAGGTAGATCTGCAGCGTTTCGAAGACATCACTCACCGAGACGCCGAGCTGTTCGGCCTTGGCCCGGTCGAGGTCGGCAAAGAGCTGCGGCACGTTGATCTGGAAGCTCGAGAAGATACCAGCGAGTTCCGGTGTCTGGTAAGCTTTGGCGATGACCGCCTTGGTCGCCTCGTCGAGGGTCTGGTAGCCGAGGCCGGCGCGATCCTCGATCTGCAGTTTGAAGCCGCCCGTCGTGCCGAGACCGTTGACCGGCGGCGGCGGGAACATGGCGATGAACGCGTCCTGGATACCGGCATATTTCTGGTTCAGCGCCATGGCGATGGCGCCGCCCGAAAGCTCCGGTGACTTGCGGTTCTCGAAGTCGTCAAGCACGGCGAAGACGATGCCGGCATTGGAACCGATCGTGAAGCCGTTGATCGACAGACCCGGGAAAGCGATGGCATGTTCGACGCCCGGCTGCTCCATGGCGATATCGCTCATCCGCTTGATCACGTCTTCCGTACGGTCGAGCGTCGCACCGTCCGGAAGCTGGGCAAAGCCGATCAGGTACTGCTTGTCCTGCGCCGGCACGAAGCCGCCCGGCACGGCATTGAACATGCTGTAGGTCAGACCGACGAGCGCAAGATAGATGATCATCACCAGGCTCTTGCGCGAGATCAGCCCGCCGACCGTACGTCCGTAGCCGTTGGAAGCCGCTCCGAAGACGCGATTGAAGCCGCGGAAAAACCAGCCGAAGATCAGATCCATGAACCGCGTCAGTCCGTCCTTCGGGGCGTGATGGCCCTTCAGAAGAAGGGCGGCAAGCGCCGGCGACAGCGTCAGCGAGTTGATCGCCGAAATCACGGTGGAGATAGCGATCGTCAGCGCGAACTGCCGGTAGAACTGGCCGGACAGGCCGCTGATAAAGGCGAGCGGCACGAAGACCGCGACCAGCACCAGCGCAATGGCGATGATCGGACCGGACACTTCCTTCATGGCGCGATACGTCGCGTCACGCGGACTGAGGCCGTTCTCGATGTTGCGCTCGACGTTCTCCACCACGACGATCGCGTCGTCGACGACGATACCAATCGCCAGGACGAGGCCGAAGAGCGTCAGCGCATTGATCGAGAAACCGAAGGCATACATGACCGCGAACGTTCCGATGATCGAGACGGGAACGGCGATCAGCGGAATGATGGAGGCACGCCAGGTTTGCAGAAAGAGGATGACCACAAGAACAACGAGCGCGATCGCTTCGAGCAGGGTCTCGAGGACCTTTTCGATCGAGGCGCGCACGAACTTGGTCGTGTCGTAGACGATCTCGTACTTGACGCCTGTCGGCATGGCAAGTTGCAGCTCGTCCATGGTGGCGCGAACGTTGTCGGCGATTTCGATCGCATTCGATCCTGGAGCCTGCAGGACCGCCACGGCGACGGCCGGCTGCCCGTCCAGCAGCGAGCGCAACGTGTAGTCGGCAGCACCGAGCTCGATGCGGGCGACATCGCGCAACCTGGTGATCTCACCATTCTCACCGCTCTTGACGATGATATTGCCGAATTCCTCCGGCGTCTGGAGGCGGCCCTGGGCGTTGACGTTGAGCTGCAGGTTGACACCTGGCACGCTCGGCGATGCACCAATGATGCCCGCTGCGGCCTGGACGTTCTGGGACCGGATCGCATTGCTGATGTCGCTGGCGGCCAGCGAATGTTCAGCCGCCTTCTGCGGATCGATCCAGACGCGCATGGAATAGTCGCCGGCGCCGAAGACCTGCACTTGGCCGACGCCTTCGATACGGGCGAGCCGGTCCTTGATGTTCAAGGTTGCGTAATTGCGAAGGTAGGTGATGTCGTAGTTGTCGCCGGTCGAAACCAGGTTGACGACCATGATAAAGTCAGGCGAACTTTTCACCGTCGTGATGCCGAGCGCCCTCACCTCGGTCGGCAGGCGCGGCTCCGCCTGTGACACCCGGTTCTGCACGAGCTGCTGGGCCTTGTCCGGGTCCGTGCCGAGCTTGAAGGTGACGGTGAGTGTCAGTACACCGTCGGAGGTTGCCTGGCTGGACATGTAGAGCATGTCCTCGACGCCGTTGATCTGCTCTTCGAGCGGGGTGGCCACGGTTTCGGCAATGACCGTTGGGTTGGCGCCTGGATAGGTGGCGCGCACGACAATCGATGGCGGCACGACTTCCGGATATTCGGAAATCGGAAGCGATCTGACGCCGATGAGGCCGGCGACCACGATGAGGATCGACAACACGGCCGCAAAGACGGGCCTGTCGACGAAAAACCTGGAAATATTCATGTCAAAGCCCTCTCTCCGGGGTTGAACAAGAAACGGAAAGCGTCCGCCCTGCAGTCCATCGGGGCTGCAGGCTACAAACGTGAATGATGTCTTGGAGGCTGACCGGCCAGCAGCCGGTCAGCGGATTACTTTGTAGCGACCTTGGCCTCGTCCTGCGGCTCGACCACGGCACCGGGACGGATACGTTGCAGGCCGTTGACGACGATCCGGTCGCCGGGGTTAAGCCCCTTTTCAACAATCCTGAGGCCATCCACCGCCGAGCCCAGTTCCACCTGCCGGTAGGCGACGGTATTGTTGGCATCGACCACAAAGACGAACTTCTTGTCCTGATCGGTGCCGACGGCCTTTTCACTGACCATCAGGCGATCCTCCGACTTCGGCTGGCCCATGCGCACCCGCACGAACTGGCCTGGGATAAGACGACCACCCGGGTTGTCAAAAACCGCGCGCACACGGATCGTTCCGCTCAGAGCATTCACTTCGTTGTCGATAAGCTGCAACTTACCGCGGATCGGAGCACCACCGTCGGCCAGCGTGCTGACTTCCACCGGCACCTGCTCGATTGCTGGAGCGCCGTTCTGAGCCGGAAGCTGCGCCAGTATCCGGGTCACCAGCTCTTCGCTGGCGTCGAAACTCGCGTAGATCGGATCGGCGGAAACCAGAGTGGTCAGCGGAGCGGACTCCGAACCCGATGCCACGAGATTGCCGACAGTGATCTCCAATCTGCCGACCCGGCCGGAAATCGGCGCCCGAATCTCGGTATAACCGAGATTGAGCTCAGCCACCCTCAATTCCGCCTTCGCGGATTGGAGGTTGGCAAGCGCTTCGCCTTTGGTGCTCTGGCGCTGTGCAAGATCGCTTTGCGAGATCGTATTATTGGCCGCCAGGGTCTTGCCGCGTTCAAGTTCGGTCGTGGCTAGCTGAACCCTGGCTTCAGCGGAGGCCACCTGCCCTTCGGCCTGTGCGACCGCCGCCTCATAAGGTTCCGGATCGATGGTGACGAGCAAGTCGCCCGCCTTCACCAGTCCGCCCTCGCGGAAATGCACCGCCTGGATCGTTCCGGCGACGCGCGGACGGATCTGCACGCGGTCGACGGCTTCCAGGCGCCCGGAGAATTCCTGCCAGGTAGTGACGTTGCGCGGCTCGATGGTTGCGACCGTCACCGGAACGGCCGGTGCCGCCGCGGCAGCCGTCGCAGGAGCAGCATTCGCCCCTTGCGGTATGTCGAGATAGACGGAGGCCCCTGCAATCAGCGCGGCCGTACCCAGTCCGGTGCCCCACAGGGCCCAGTTCTTGATCTTCGATGTCATTGCTACTCTCCTTACGGCCCAGGGAGCAGGCCGCGATCTTCCTTCAAATATAATATGCTATGCACTCAATTCGTGGACGAAGCCGGTAAACTCGGAGCAAAGTGTCTCCATCCATTTTCCGCTGCCGCCCTTGTAAATGCCCGTCCAGCCGCAGCCGACCGGGAAAACCTTCTGCCTAACCGATACGCCCGACGCTGACAGCCGCTCAGCGTAACCGATCGCCTCATCGCGCAGCGGATCATCCTCCGATGTCACGATCAGCGCTGGGGCGACACCCGAAAGCCGCGAACAGAGGCACGGTGCGGCATAAGGATGCTGGAAGCCGCATGCAGAGCGCAGATAGTGGCTCCAACCTTCCGCCCAGCGCTGCCCCATGCCGATCTCGTCGGCCCGGTTGAACGAATTGCTCGCCATCATCGGGTCGATCATCGGCGACATCAGTATTTGCCCGCTCAGTTCGCCCGGCAACACGTCGCGCGCTTTCAACGCCACGCCAGCTGCGATATTCCCGCCTGCCTCATCCCCGGCCACGAATAGCTGGGACTTGCTCAAGCCGCCATACAGCTTCCGCTTTGTGCTCAGATACGCGAGCGCCATAAACGCATGTTCCATAGCCTGAGGAAACCGGCTGTCGGACCCCCTGGCGTAGTCTGCTTCCAAGACGATCGCGCCGGCATCCATTAGCGCAGTGCCTGCCGGCCGCTCTGCCTCTTCCAGCCTCCCGCCCTGAAAGGCATCACCGCGAAAGTAGAGAACGATCGGCGCTCCCTTCACTTTCACCTTTGCCATATCGCCGTAAAGACGCATCGGGATCGGGGGTACGGGAGGACCTTCCAGCCCGATATTCTCCCAAATCCCACTGACGACCTTCTCACTCACAACGGACTCGCTTCGGCGCCCATAAGGGGGCAGCTCTTGCCTTATCACTTGGAACATATATTATTGTTCGCAGTGTTGACCACAAGTCAGCCTAACGGACAACACTATTCCAAATTGATGGATAATATCGCACCGCAACAGGTGACATATGGATCAGCTTTCAGCAATGCGCGTTTTCGTCAGGGTCGTCGAAACCGGTAACTTCACGCGCGCCGCCGCAACGCTCAACATTCCGAAGACGACGGCGACCAACATGGTGCAAGCACTGGAATCGCATCTCAGCACCAAGCTTTTGAACCGTACGACGCGGCGAGTCATAGTGACCACCGACGGGGCGCTCTATTATGAGCGTGCGATCCAGATTCTCTCTGAAATTCAGGAGCTTGACGGCAGCATGTCGAACTCGCAGACGACGCCCTCCGGGCGTGTGCGGGTAGAGATGGCAGGCGCCTTCGCCGACCTTGTCGTCATTCCTTCGCTTTGCGACTTCTATACACGCTACCCGAACATCCGCCTGGACATCGGGGTCGGCGACCGGCTGGTGGATTACATCGCCGAAAACGTTGATTGTGCGCTTCGCGGCGGTACGCCGAAGGATCAGTCGCTGATCGCCCGCAAGGTCGGCGAACTCAGGATGAAGACCTACGCCTCGCCCGAATATATCCGCCGCTTCGGCCTTCCCTCTCATCCGAAGGAACTGGAGGACAAGCACATGTCGGTAGGCTATCTCAACGCCACTGCCGGGCGGACGATGCCTTTCGACTTCCGCCGCGGCGAGGAAGTGATCGAAGTAACTCCGCGCTATGTCGTCTCGGTCAATGATGCGCGCAGCTATCTCACTGCCGCAACCACCGGCATGGGCGTCGCACAGGCGGCCCATTTCATGGCCCGCGATCCGGTCGCACGCGGCGAGCTGGTCGAGGTTCTTGCGGACTGGGAATGCGAATCCCTGCCTCTCTACATTGTCTATCCGCAGACGCGCCACCTCTCGAACAAGGTTCGGGTCTTTGTCGACTGGCTCGCCAAGCTCGTGCAGAACCTCAAGATCGAGGAAAACCGCGAGCAGATCCGGAGGGCGGGCTGAACCAGGCGTTCCTTCAACCATAAATCATGCTCTTCGCAAGGAATTTATGCCTCGGCACCTGCGAGGATGGTAAAGCCGTTCGAGGGTTTGCCTTTTATGATCGGAAGAAGCAGAGCATGACACGTTGGGGACATGTCGCAATCGCCGTACTGGGCGGCATCGCAGCCGCACTGCATGTCGGCAAAGTACCGCCCGCGATCCCGATGCTGCGCTCGGAACTTGGCATGGATCTCGTCGCCGCAGGCTGGCTGATGGGGCTGGTCAGCGCGCTCGGCGCCGTCTGTGGCCTCCTCATCGGTCGCTTCACCGACCATCTGACCCACCGCCGCGCGATGATCCTCGGCCTGGCCTTGCTCATCGCAGGCAGCCTGATCGGTGCCGCGACACATTCCGAAGCGGTGATCTTCGCCAGCCGCGTGCTGGAAAGCGTCGGCCTGATCATGGTCTCCGTCGCGGCACCCGGCCTGATCGCCTCATCGATCGATCCGCGCGATACGGGTCTCGCCTTCGCACTCTGGGGCGTATGGATGCCCGTCGGCGTTTCCGTCATGATGATGATCTCGCCCTTCCTCCTGCCGAGCTTCGGCTGGCAGGGCTCCTGGGTTTTCGCAGCCATGCTGAGCCTCATTCCGATGATTGCGCTGATGACGATGAAAACAGCGCAGCCGAGGGCCGCCGGGCAGGTTCCGACATCGCTGCCGGCGGCGGTCAGGCTCACCGCATCCCGGCCGATGTCCTGGATCCTTTCAGGAATCTTTGCCACCTACAGCGCAAGCTTCATGGCTGTCTTCGGCTTCCTGCCGACGCTGTTGATCGAGGATATGGGGATCGGCCTCGCGGCTGCGTCCGTCATGACCGCGCTTGCCGTGCTCGCAAACGGCATCGGAAATGTGCTTGGCGGCGTCTTCGCCCGATGGGGCGCGCCGCGCTGGGCATTGATCGCCGGCCCTTGCGTCATGCTGACGATGACGGCCTTCATCGTCTTCGGCCATGCCTTTCCGCTGTGGATGAGGTATGGCGCGTCAGTGCTTTACGCCGTTTCAGGTGGCGTGCTGCCGGCGACGATCATGGGTTCTCTGCCCGTCTATGCCCCGCGCCGCGACCTCGTCGGCACATTCAGTGGATTCGTCATGCAGGGGTCCAATATCGGCCAGGTATTCGGTCCGATGCTGCTCGCTTCGATCGTCGCGGCATCCGGCTGGCAGGCGGCACCTTACTACATCTTCGTCACAATGATGCTCGGCTTCGCACTCGCTCTGTGCCTGCGCCAGACCGAGCGCCGCATTGCGGCGGCTCAACCCGAAGCCGCTTGAGAAGACGCTCACCCCTGCCCGGGAATTTCTTTCGTCATGGAAGAATATGGTGGGTGATGTAGGGCTCGAACCTACGACCCGCTGATTAAGAGTCAGCTGCTCTACCAACTGAGCTAATCACCCAAGACCGTCTGCGCGAGGCGTCCTCGCCAGCGGTGTGAGGGGGCGTATAAAGGGGAACGCTGGCCTTGTCCAGCGGCTCTGCAAAAATTATTCGCCTCTTCGGTCAAAAAATCCAACCGGATTGAACTCCAGCAGATATGGAACTGGCAGGATTCGCACCAGATGTGCAAAGAGCAGAAGTTTCAACAATTTACCGCGTCACAATATCGCAATCTTCGACGCATGCCGGAAATTCAAAGGTCAAGCATACCTTCCGCAAGCCTGACGGCTTGCCCGCCGATCCGTGCCTTGGCAATCTCGGCCTCCTTCACGTCGATATGCAGGTAGATGAAAGACGGCCTGCCCATTTCGACGCCCTGCTCCACGAGGAGAGGATGATGCCCGTCCGGCAGTGCATCGAAATGACGGATCGCCCCAGAAAGCGCTGCGACCGCGGCACCCGTCGCCGGGTCCTCTGAAATCCCCATGTCCGGCGAGAACATGCGCGCGTGGAATTTCGCCTGATGGTGGACGCCGCCACGACAATAGACATAAGCGGAAGCAAGCGCCCCTTCGACGAAGGGAGCAGCCCTTTCCCAAAGGAGCGGATCAAATTCCAGGTTCTGCACAATGGCAAGGTTGTGCAGCGGAATCATCAGGAAAGGCACGCCGGCACTCCAGATCGAAGCCACGTGATTCTCGAACCCCATATCCGTCGATTTGACGCTGAGCGCATCGGCAAGCCCCTGATGGTCGAGCAGCAGGTCGATCCGTTGAGGCTTCCTCGGCAGGTCGAATTCCGCAAATCCGGCCTCACCGGCCCGAAGCCGCACGGCGCAGCGCACCGGTCCGACATTTTCCTCCAGCACGCAGACGAGATCCATGTCCGCTCCACGGATGCCGTGATCACGTTCGGCAAGCGCTATAGCCGTCCCAACCGTCGGATGTCCGGCAAAGGGAAGTTCCCTCCCGGGTGTAAAGATCCGCAGCCGCGCGGCATAGGCGGGATTGGAGGAAGACTTCACGAAAACCGTTTCCGAGAGATTCATTTCCCTCGCAATTGCCTGCATGGCATCGTCGGCAAGACCGTCTGCGTCAAAGACGACCGCCAAAGGATTGCCGGAAAGCTTCCTGTTGGTGAAGACGTCATAAATGCTGTAGCGACGGGCCAACAGCAGTTCCCTCCCTGCAATTTTCGATGGTGCCAAACTGCCCGAGCAGCCCATTCAGTGCAACCCTATTCGGCGACGACTTGCCCTTGGCCGAAATACCAGTTCAGAACCGGCAACATGCCGACATGGTAAGGATGGGCTGAAGGATCGGCCGAACGGATCGCCACCGCGCCCGCGATTTCCTTGTCTTCGGCAACCTGCATATGCCGCTCGATCCGAGCGATCATCTGGTCCGCGGTCTGATCGAATCGGAAGAGCCGAAACAGGGTCACAGTCCGCCGGAAATGAGCGATGTAGTATCCGTCACTTACAATTGCATCATGCAGTTCGATCCCCGTCTCTTCCAGCACCTCGCGCCGCATGTTGAGCTCCGGGTCGCAATGACCGTCAACGACGTCACCGGGCTCAAATGAGCCGCAGGCGAAATAAACCAGGCCCGCATTCGCCGTGTGCGCGCCCATCCGGATGGCCACCAGAGCACCGTCTGAGGTTTCCAGAACCGGATACGCGTGAATATGCAAGGCCCCGTGCCGCTCCGGCTGCCTACGCCACCATAGGAAGGCGGAAAAGGGCACGAGATAGCCTTCGCTGACAAGCGCGCGCCGTGCCAGGCCGATCCGCCTCTGAAGGATCATCCGGCCATCGAACAGGGCGGGATTGGCGGCCACCTCCTGTTTCCAATTCTCGGCAATCGCCTCCTGTTCCGCGAGGTAGAGTGGGTGGGCCCCCGTCACGATGCGCATCCTCACCCGATCGACTTGGAAAACGGTCTTTTCCGGCGGCCAGCCGAAAAAATCCTCGTAAAGTTCGATGGTCATTGGATCTCCAGCGTCATGACAACGGGGCAGTGATCCGACGCCTTGGGACGGTCCCATCCGGTACGCGGAAATCGCTGGATGTCTTGCCCCGGAGGAAAGACGGTGCGATAGGGCTGCCCGCCGCGGATGATCTCGGGAACGCTGTCCGGATTGTGCTCGGCAAGCGCGGGAGAAAGCCAGATATAGTCGAGCTGGCAGAGATGCTGCTCTTCAGGCCCGCGAGCGTGGTAAAGCGTCCAGCGGTCCATCACGTCACGACGCTGCATCGGGTTCACCGCGAAGCCGTCACCACTGAAGACGTCAAGCGCGCTCTTTTCCTCCCGCCTTGGCTCGAACCGGTAACCCTCGCGCCGTGTGCCGATCACCTGCACCTTTTCCTGATAATCGTTCATGTCGCCGCAGATGGCGAAATTCCTGATTTCGGTCTGCCCCGCGCCGAAGCGGCGCTCGATGATATGGCGCACAGCCCGCGCTTCGGCCGTGCGGATCGCCATTGTGCCGGTCCGACCGTCCGTACCCTCACGCGAATTGCTCATCGACTTGAAGTGGACCACGTAGAGCGACAGTGGCTTTCCGCCGACCTTTAGTTCAACTTCGAGGCAATCCCGCTTGAACACCTTGTCATGCGACTTACTGGTCAGTGCCAGTTCCGCGTTGAACAGGCCGAGGTCCTGATAGGTCAGCATGGCGTGGCTGCGGACATCGATTACCTCGATCTGCTCGCCGGTACGGGTCTCTTCGCGCATCAGCACGGCAACGTCGATACCGCGCGAATCATTTCCCTCGACGAGGTATTTCTGGCGGTAACCGTTTCCGACCATGCGGTAGAGATAGCCATATTCGAAGGCCTGCAGGGCCGGCATGTTGTCGACTTCCTGCAGGCAGAGAATGTCGGCATCCGCTTGCGCGATCGCCAGTGCGGAAAGCTGCCGCGTATCGTCGGTTTCGGCGATCAGGCGGGCCTGTTCCAACTGCTGATAGACCGCCTTGTCCTGCACGTCATAGAGTCTCAGCACGCGATCCTGCCGAAGCTGATTACGCCAGCCGGAAAAATCGAATCGCGTCATCAGGTTTTCGATGTTGAACGTGCCGAGGCGAAGCGACATGCTGAGATTCCCTATTCTCGTCAGCACCATAACCACCAGAACGCCGCGTGGCTACAACCTCCAGGCCGAGCGGATGATAACCGTCAGGGTATCGCCAACCTTGACCGATCGACGGCTGAAGGCACGCAGGGTCTGGCCATCAGCAAGGGCAAGACGCAGCGCATAACGCTCACCTTCGAAGAGAACCGAAAGAACGCTGACCGCCACCCCTTCCGCCGCGATCTCCACATCCTGCGGGCGGACAAGGATATCCGCAACCGGATCATTCCCCTGCCCAATCTCCCGCGTTGACAACAGTGACTGCATGGCCGGCCAGTCGAGAAGCCGCCTGTCACCATCCGGAGACGGGAGGGAGAGAATTGCGCCTTGCCCGATCAATCCACCGACCAGCCGGCCATCCGGGCTCGCATAGATCTCCTCGGGGGCCGCCACTTGCAGGAGCCGGCCTTCCGACATCACCGCCACGTCCGTCGCCAGCGCCATCGCTTCAGCCTGGTCGTGCGTGACGTAGATCATCGTCGCTCCCGATCGCGCATGAAACTCGCGAAAGGTCTCCTCCATTTCCTGCCGCAGATGTCGGTCAAGATTGGCAAGCGGTTCGTCGAGCAGCACGACATCGGGTTCCGTCACGAGGCAGCGGGCGAGTGCGACGCGCTGGCGCTGGCCGCCGGACAGGTCGGCCGGTTGTCGATCGGCGTAGCTCTCGAGCCGGACGGCAGAAAGGGCATCCTTCACCTTCCGCTGTCTCTTCTCGCCGGAAATGCCGCGCACCTTGAGCGGATAACCGACATTCTCCGCGACGCTCATATGCGGCCAGAGCGCATAGGACTGGAAGACCATCGCCATGTTGCGGTGTTCGGGCGGCACCATCTCACTCGCGTCGGCAAGAAGCCGCTCCCCAAGCAGGATCGAACCCTCCGTCGGCTGCTCGAAACCGGCGATCATGCGAAGCACGGTCGTCTTGCCGCAGCCGGAAGGCCCGAGCAGCGCCAGAAAGCCGCCTTCCCTGACGGTGAGCGACAAGCCGTTCACCGCGGGCCTGCCGCCCGTTTCAAAGGACTTGGAAAGGCTGTTGAGGATCAGCTTCGCCATGGCACCACACCTTTTGGCAATCGCTTCGCCATCAGTTCCAGCACCAGCATCATCACCACGACCATGAAGACAACGAGGACCGAGAGAGCCGAGGCGAGATTGAAACTGCCGCTGTCGTCGAGATTGTAGATGACGACACCAAGGGTCTGCGTGCCGGCCGACCAGAGCAGCGCCGATATGGTCAGCTCGTTGCAGGCGATCAGGAAGACGAGAATCACCGAGGCACCGGCGGCTGGCGCGACCAGCGGCACGAGAATATCGGCAAGCCGCCGCCCGAAACGAGCGCCCGAAAGCCGCGCCGCCTCTTCGAGCGAGGGATCGAGCTGCCGGAAGGCGCTCATCACCGGCTTCAGGCTGACGGCAAAGAAACTTGAGAAATAAGTGATCAGGATGATCCATATCGTCCCGTAGATCGAGACTCCGATCACCGGAACGGGTGCCGCGAAGACGAGGATGAAAGCCACTGCCAGCACAATGCCCGGCAGGGCATAAGGAATCTCGGCAAGAGCCGCAATGACCGGTGCGAACCGGCTCCTGCCGCGCACCAGGAAATAACCGGTCAGCACGGTCGCTGCCAGGAGACCGAAGGCCGTCGTGAGCGACAAAGTGACGGAGTTGGTAAATGCCGTGCGCGTCACCGTCTGGCGAAAGAGGATTTCCTCATAGGCTTGGATGGTCGCGGTCGAAGAACTCAGCGGCACGCCGTAGGCCGGCGCCAGCGAGCTCGCAACCAGCGCCGTCAGGGGCATCACGAGAATGATCAGGATCGTCAGCCAAAGCGCGATCTCCGCAAACCACCGCCAGGATCCCAGCCGAAACACCGCCACCTGCCCGGAAAGGCCTATGACACGATAGTCACGGCCGCGCAGCACCCGTTCCTCCACGGCAAGCCCTGCAACCGACAGAATGGCGATCATGGCCGACAGCAGCGAGACATCGGCGAATGTGCCGGGTCCGAAACTCGAAAACTTCGAATAGATCAGCGTCGGCAGCGTGTAGATCGAGGCGGGGATGCCGAGAATTGCCGGAATACCGAAATTGCCGACGCAGGAGACGAAGGCGATCGCCGCGCCGGCCGCAAAACCGGGCAAGGAAAGCGGCAGGATCACATCCTTCAGAACCTGCCAGGACGATGCGCCCGAGAGCCTGGCCGCCTCCACCCCATCGCGTGGCAACGCCAGCAGCCCCGCCCGGAGCGAGAGATAGACGAGTGCCGCATTCTGCACGCCGTAGAGCAAAGCAATCCCGCCAATCGAATAGAGCGGCTGCGGGCTTCCGAGCGGCGGCGCCAGTCCGAGCGCCTTCAGAAGCGTGCTCGAAGGGCCAGTCATGCCGATCCAGGAAAGCGCCGTCACCTGCGGCGGGATCATGGTCGGCAGCATGAAAAGGAAGCCGAGCGCCGCCTTGCCGCGGACATCGAACAGCGTCAGCAGAAGCGCGAAACCGCCGCCGAGCACGACAGCCGCAATCATGCCGAAGAAGGATGTCGTCAACGTATCGTAGACCGCCTGCCAGAGAGCGGGATCGGAGAGAAGCTGATGCGCCCCGCCCTGCATGGCCGACACGATACCGGTCACCGCAAGCCGCCCAAGCGGCAGCACGCTCAGACAAAAGATTACTGTTACGACAAAGGGAAACAGCCAGCGCGGCTGGCTGTTTCCCTGATTCTTAGGTCGCGTCATGAAGGGTTTATATCAGCCTTTAGTGCCGAAGATATCCGAGAAGGTCTTGACGTCGTTCTCGGAATTCTTGAGAGCTTCCGAGGCGTTGATCGGCAGAACCTTGATCGTATCGCGAGCCGGAAAGCCGGCCGGAACCGCCATGCCGTTGCGAGCCGGGATATAGCCGAGCTTCAGGAACCCCTCCTGCCCCTTCTCGGACAGAACGTAATCGATGAACTTCCTGGCGTTTTCGGCATGCTTGGTGGAAGCGAGGATCGCTGCGGGCTCAGTCACGGCAGACACGCCTTCCTTCGGGAAGACGAACTCCACCGGCGCCCCCTTGGCTTTTTCACGGATCGGCATGTAATCAACCACGACGCCATAGGCCTTCTCGCCCGATGCGACCGACTTCAGCACCCCGCCATTGCCGCCTGCGGCGATCGCACCATTGTACTTGAGCTGCTTGTAATAGTCCCAGCCGAGGTCTGGAACGGCGGTCAGCGTCTGGGCGTGAATGAGCGCGGCACCCGAGGCAAGCGGGCTTGGCATGGTGACAAGACCCTTGGCCTCCGACTTTGCAAGGTCGGCCCAGCTTGCTGGCTTCATCGACGCCTGGGTATTGTACATGATACCGGTGGTGATGAGCTTGGTGGAATAATAATAGCCGTCCGCATCGTAGAGGGCCTTGTCGTAATTGGCGGCTTCCGGCGATTTATAGGCCAGAAGCTGGCCAGCCTGCTTCATGCGCTCCAGCGTCACCGTGTCGGCGATCAGCAGGACATCGGCGACCGGGTTGCCGGCCTGGATCTCGGCATTCAGCTTCGCCATGATCTGCGGCGTCCCGTCGCGAACCCACTCGACCTCGATACCAGGATTGGCGGCCTTGAAACCGTCGACGGTGGCCTGCGCGTCTGCATTCGGCTGGCTGGTGTAAAGCACGAGGTCGGCGGCTTCGGCCGCTCCGGCGATCATGCCGAACGCCACGAGCGCGGAGAATGCGGAAAGAAGGTTCTTCATCGGAGGTCCTTTCGAGAACATATCATCCGCTTAAACACAGTCTTCTGACACGTATGTGACAATGGAAGCTCCCATACGAATACCCCTCCCGAAATGCAGAAAGCCCCCGTCTCCTTCCGGCGACAGGGGCTTCGAAATCACACCTGGTGATGATCAGGCGGCTGCAGGGATTGCATTGGTGATCAGACGCCCGAGCCGCTGGATGCCCTCGTTGATCATCGCCTCATCAGCGCAGGAGAAGGAGAGACGCAGCGTGTTGGCGCCGGAGCGATCGGCAAAGAACGCCTGCCCCGGCACGAAGGCCACTTTTTCTGTCTCGATCGACCGGGCGAGCAGGTCGGCGCCATCCATGCCGGCAGGCAGCGTCACCCAGACGAACATGCCGCCTTCCGGCTTCGTCCAGCTTGTACCCTTCGGCATGTATTTGGCGAGCGCTGAGAGCATCGCATCGCGGCGCTTGCTATAGGCAGCCCTGATCTTGGCAACTTGCTCATCGAAACCGCGCGAAGCGACGTGTTCGATGGCGATCTGATTGATCGTCGAGGAATGCAGGTCGGCAGCCTGCTTCATCAGGACCAGCTTGCGGATGACCGGCATCGCGGCGACCACGAACCCGACGCGCAAGCCCGGAGCCAGCGTCTTGGAAAAACTGCCGCAATAGATCGTGCGAGTGTTCTCGATGCCGCCCTTGCGGGCAATGTCGAGTGCCAGGATCGGTGGAATCGCGTCTCCGTCATAGCGTAGATGCTGATAGGCAGCGTCCTCGATGACGGCGACATCCAATTCATCCGCCAGTTCAAGCAGTTTTTCGCGACCGGTGCGGTCAACCGTCTCGCCGGTCGGATTGGCGAAGTCGACCGAAAGATAGGCGAATTTCACAGCTCCGCCGGCCTTTGCCGCCGTTTCGCGATAGGCTTCCGGCGTGCGGTTGCCGAAGGAGAGCTGGTCATAGTTCGGCTCATAGGCGTTGAAGGCCTGCAGCGCCCCGAGATATGTCGGCCAGGTGACGAGGGCGGTGTCCTTCGGCGACAGGAAGAGCTTGCCGAGATAATCGAGCGCCTGCTGCGATCCGGAGGTGATGAAGACGTTCTCGACCTCGCACTGGACGCCGATCCGGGCCATTTCGCCGCGGATCCATTCGCGCAGCGGCTTGTAGCCTTCGCTCACCGAATATTGCAGCGCCGCATTCACCTGCGCGCCGGAGAAGATATCCGCATAGGCTTGCCTGAAGGCCTCGTCCGGGAAAAGCGCCGGATCGGGAATGCCGCCTGCGAACGAGATGATGTCCGGCCGCTCCAGGAGTTTCAGGAGTTCGCGGATTTCGGAGGCGCGCATGCGGCCGGAGCGCGTCGCGAAGATATGTTCCCAATCAAGCACGGAATGTTTCCTCTTATTTCAACTTTCTATGTCTGATCTTTACACAAAGATCGATAGGTCAGCAATACTGACCTATCGATCTTTGTCTTATTTTCTTCTGTTTAGCACCGCCCGGAAGCGCTTGCCAGAAGAGCGTTGAAAAGACAGGTTTGCCGTAATCGGGATCGTGCGGGAATATCCGTGGCCGAGAGGAGGAAGACATGCTCAAAAACATCGACCCGGCGTTGAACGCCGATGTGCTCCACGCCCTGCGCTCTATGGGTCACGCTGACACTTTGGCGCTCGTGGACACCAATTTCCCGGCCGATTCAATCGCCCGCCAGACAACGCTGGGCAAGCTCCTGCGCATGGACAATATCCCGGCAGCCCGGGCGATGCGGGCGATCCTCTCGGTTTTTCCGCTCGATACGCCGCTGCAGCCATCCGTCGGTCGTATGGAGGTGATGGGTGATCCGGATCAGATCCCGGCGCCGCAACAGGAGGTCCAGGCCGAGATCGATGCGGTCGAGGGAAAATCGAAGCCCATGTACGGCATCGAACGCTTCGCCTTCTATGAACAGGCAAAGAAGGCCTATTGCGTCATCGCCACCGGCGAAACCCGCTTCTACGGCTGTTTCCTGCTGACCAAGGGCGTTATTCCGCCCGCTGCCGAACTCTAAAAGGAAAGCGCCACGCACGGCTTTTCGTGCGTGGCGCGGTACAAAACCGCAAAGTTTAGTTCACTGACTTGTCGACCAGCTTGTTCTTGCCGATCCAGGGCATCATGCCGCGCAGCTTGGCGCCGACTTCCTCGATCTGGTGGCTGTCGTTCATGCGGCGGATACCTTTGAAGCGGGCCATGCCGGAACGGTATTCCTGCATCCACTCGGAGGTGAACTTGCCGGTCTGGATGTCCTTCAGCACGCGCTTCATCTCGGCCTTGGTCTCTTCGGTGATGATGCGCGGGCCGGTGACGTATTCGCCCCACTCGGCCGTGTTGGAGATCGAGTAGTTCATGTTGGCGATGCCGCCTTCATAGATCAGGTCGACGATCAGCTTCACTTCGTGTAGGCATTCGAAATAGGCCATTTCCGGCGCATAACCGGCTTCCACCAGCGTCTCGAAACCGGCACGGATGAGCTCGACCAGACCGCCGCAGAGAACGACCTGTTCGCCGAACAGGTCGGTTTCGCACTCTTCCTTGAAATTGGTCTCGATAATGCCCGAACGGCCGCCGCCGACGCCGCAGGCATAGGAGAGAGCGAGTTCGAGCGCATTGCCGGAAGCGTTCTGGTGAACGGCGACGAGGCAGGGCACGCCGCCGCCCTTCTGGTATTCGCCGCGAACCGTGTGGCCCGGGCCCTTCGGTGCGATCATCACGACGTCGACCGAGGCCTTCGGCTCGATCAGGCCGAAATGCACATTGAGGCCGTGGGCGAATGCGATCGCTGCACCGTCGCGGATGTTCGGGGCGATCTCGGCCTTGTAGATGTCGGCCTGCAGTTCGTCCGGGGTCGCCATCATCATCAGGTCGGCCCACTTGGCGGCTTCGGCGACGGTCATCACCTTGAAGCCGTCGGCTTCCGCCTTCTTGGCGGTCGCCGAACCGGATTTCAGGGCGATCGCGACATTCTTGGCGCCGGAATCCTTGAGGTTCAGCGCATGCGCGCGGCCCTGGCTGCCATAGCCGATGATGGCCACGTTCTTCGCCTTGATGAGGTTGATATCGGCATCCCGATCGTAATAAACGCGCATCGTTATTCCTTCCCTATGCGTGTGATTTGTTGATGTTCGTCATCGTCCCGCGAAAGCGCCGAGCGCATCCGCCGATTGCTTCTGCGTGCCGTGCAGCGTCAGGAAGGCGTCGACCGCCCTCTCCGCCTGGCGCGCATTGTCCTTGAGGCCGGGTTCGCCGAGCAGCATGCGCACATGCAGGTCGGAGACGATCAGGCCATAAAGCGTGTGGTAGGCTGAATCCGCGTTGTCGAAACGCAGAAGCCCTGCCCTCTTGCCCTGTTCGATGAGAGCCATGGCACGACGGTCGATCTGGCGACGACCATGCTCCAGCAAGAGCTTGCCGAGCTTGGAACCTTCACGGCTGGATTGGCCGATGGCAAGCCGGTTGAGCGCAAGCGATACGTCGCCGGCAAGCACTGCCAGCAGATCGCGGGCAAAAAGCTCTAGATGGTCGCGCAGCACATCCACCGTCAGCCGTTCACCGGGGCGTTCATGCGTGCGTACCTTGCTCGCCTGATAAGCGATCATCGCGGCCAGCAGGCCTTCGCGGTCGCCGAACCACTTGTAGAGGCTTTCCTTCGAGCAGTTGGCCGCCCGTGCAAGGCCCGAAGTCGTCAGCGCCTTCTCTCCGCCTTCCACAAGCAGCCGAAGCGCCTGTTCCAGAACGGCGTTCTGGCGCGGCGTAAATTCGGGCATGTCGGCGGCGTCGGGTTTCACTGCGATATCCTTTGCGTACCGTACGGTACGGTTCTTGACCTGCTTATGGCGCAGGCAAAGCCGGCCGTCAAGAGGGAGGGATCCGGATGTGTCGGCGAAAATGGCCGGAACTTATTCCGCGGCAACGGCCTCGCGCACCGCGTCCATATCCCTTGCCGGCGACACGCCGTAGAGCCGGCTGTATTCCCGGCTGAACTGCGATGGGCTCAGGTAGCCGACGCGATGGCCGGCATTGCCGGCATCCAGCCCCTCGACCAGCATCAGCCGGCGGGCCTCGTGAAGCCGGAGGCGCTTCTGGTACTGCACCGGGGTCATGGCGGTGATCGTCTTGAAGTGATGATGGAAGGACGACACGCTCATGCTGACGTGTTCGGCCAGATCTTCGATGCGCAATGGCCGTGCGAAATTTTCCCGGAGCCATGCGATGGCGCGGGCTATCCTGTTACCGTGATTGTCTGCAACAGCGATATTGATCAATTGTCCGCCGGCCGGGCCGGTGAGAATGCGATAGAGGATTTCCTGCTCGATCAACGGCGCCATCGCCCCGATATCTCCTGGATTATCGAGCAAACGCATGAGCCGCACCGCGGCATCGAGAAGCTCCGGCGTCGCATGGTTCACCACGATGCCGCGTTGCCCGCTCGCAGGCACGTTCGGCTGTCTTATGCCCGCGCGGCTGACTAGGTCGAGCAGTCGTTCGCCGTTGATGGCGAACGTCAGGCAGAAATGCGGAGTCTCCGGGCTTGCCTCGACCACACGCCAGACGACCGGCAGGTCGAGCGATGTCAACAGATAGTGACCGGGACCGTAATTAATGGTATCCGCCCCAAGTTGCACGCTCTTTGCGCCCTGAATGACCATCGCGAAACAGGGACGGTAGCTGCCGTGGCAGGGCACGCTCGGCGTAGATCGGCGGCTGATCGCGAGGCCTTCGATGGTCGTCAGGTACTCGCCGTCACCCGAGGCGAAGCGGTCTGAGATCGAGGCGATTTCCTGATAGGGGTTGAACGGCAGCGTCATGCGGGAAACCCCTCCTGGGCTGATGGAAACGCTGTCTGCGTTTGTCCCTATTTAGAATGCCTCTCCGCATCTGCAAATAGCCACCCCGCTCACTTTTGCAGGATCGTGCAAGAAGCTTGCAGGATCGATCTAACGCCGTTGCGGTCAGCCGAGGCATAGTCCGCCTCGTCCAATTCCCCTCCCAACTCAATCAATGAATGGAACTCTCCATGGCTATTGCAAGAGGCTATGCCGCGACCGATGCGTCGAAACCTTTGACGCCCTTTACTTTCGAGCGCCGCGAACCCAACGCCGACGACGTCGTGATCTCGATCCAATATTGCGGCGTCTGCCATTCCGACATCCACCAGGCCCGCAACGAATGGGGCAATTCCCATTATCCCATGGTGCCTGGCCACGAGATCGTCGGCACGGTGACCGCCGTCGGTTCGTCTGTCACGAAATTCAAGATCGGCGACCACGTTGGCGTCGGTTGTTTTGTCGATTCCTGCGTCGGTTGCGCCGCCCGCGATCTCGACAACGAGCAATACATGCCCGGCCTCGTACAGACCTACAACGACTTCGAAGCCGACGGCAAAACGCCGACCTATGGCGGCTATTCCGATTCGATCGTCGTCAAGGAAGGTTACGTCCTGTCGATTCCGGACAATCTGCCGCTCGACGCTGCAGCCCCCCTGCTCTGCGCCGGCATTACCCTCTACTCGCCGCTGCGCCACTGGAACGCCGGCCCCGGCAAGAAGGTTGCGATCTTGGGTATGGGTGGCCTCGGCCACATGGGCGTCAAGCTTGCTCATGCGATGGGCGCCGACGTGACGGTGCTCAGCCAGTCGCTGTCGAAAAAGGAAGACGGCTTGAGGCTCGGCGCGGACCACTATTATGCGACCAGCGATGCCGAGACGTTCAAGGCGCTCGCGGGCACGTTCGACCTCATCATCTGCACCGTCAGCGCCGAGATCGATTGGAACGCTTATCTCAACCTGCTCAAGGTCAACGGCTCCATGGTCCTGGTCGGCGTTCCGGAACATGCCGTCCCCGTGCATGCCTTCTCATTGGTTCCAGGCCGCAGGAGCCTTGCCGGCTCGATGATCGGTTCGATCAAGGAAACCCAGGAAATGCTGGACTTCTGCGGCGAGCATAACATCGTCTCGGAGATCGAGAAGATCAATATCAGCGAGATCAACGAAGCCTATGAGCGCGTCCTGAAGAGCGACGTGCGCTACCGCTTCGTCATCGACATCGCCTCGCTGAAGGCTTGATCGAAACGATCTGAACAAAAGGAGGCGGCTTTCGTGCCGCCTTTTTCACGTCAAGAGATTTCGGTCTCGTCGTATTTGGCCCGCGCCGCCTTCACTGCGGGATGATTCTCCGCTGCCCATTGCAGCACTTTGGAAAGCGGCTCAAACAAGGAACGGCCGAGATCGGTCATCCTGTACTCCACACTCGGCGGCTTCGTCGGAAAGACTTGCCTGTCGACATAGCCATCGCGCTGCAGGTCGCGCAGCGTCTGGGTCAGCATGCGCTGCGATATGTCGGGCACCAGCCGGCGCAGTTCGCCGAACCGATAGGGGCGGTGCACCAAAGCCTCCAGCAATAACGTCGACCATTTGCCGGCGATGCGGTCGATCACATCGCGTACGGGGCAATTGCCGGCATCCCAGCCGGACATATCACATTCCTGGCCGTCCAGGATGGGTTTGTGAGCTGACTTGAGCACCATGGGAGTGGTTCCTTCCAGGTAACGATCTCCCGGAAAACTGCCTTCTTTACACGACGTAGTCAATTCCTATTCTAGTGCTAGTCTCTTTTAGAGACCAACATTCGATACCGCGCCGAAGGCGTCGGTTTGTTACCAGGAAGGAAATTCTGAGATGACCAAACTCCTCGTCACCGGCGCCGCTGGAAAACTTGGCCGCGCAGTCCTGCATCACCTCATGGAAACCAGCGGGGTCGAGCCGGGCGATATCGTCGCCGCAAGCCGAGATACCAAAAAGCTCGCAGATTGGGCGGCCAAAGGCCTCGAGACACGCATGGCCGATTTCGACGACGAAGCAAGTCTCGTCAAGGCATTCGCCGATGTCGATCGCGTGCTGATCATCTCGACAGATGAACTCGCGACACCCGGCAAACGTATCGCCCAGCACAAAGTTGCCGTCTCTGCCGCAGTAAAGGCCGGCGTCAGGCATATCGTCTATACATCCATGCCGAACCCGGACAAGTCGCTCGTCAGCTTCGCGCCCGACCATCTCGGCACGGAAGAGGCGATCAAGGCAAGCGGCGTTCCCTACACGATCCTGCGCAATTCCTGGTATGCCGACAATTATCTGATGGGCATGCCGCACAACCTGCAGGTCGGCACATGGTACACCGCTATGGATGCCGGCAAGGTCTCCAACATCACGCGCGACGATTGCGCACGCGCCGCGGCTGCAGTGCTTGCTAATCCACCGGCCGGAAACCGGATCTTTACCCTGACAGGACCGGAATCGCTGACTGCGGAGGAAATCGCCGCACACGTCGCCATGGCGGCGGGGAAACCACTCGAAGTCGCGCATGTCACCGACGAACAGCTCACCCATGGGCTGACCGGTGCAGGTCTGCCGGGTTTCGCCGTTCAAATGCTCGTCTCGGCCGACGCCAATATTCGCGCAGGCAATTTCGACCTGGTGACAGACGATTTTGAAAAACTCACCGGTCGCAAGCCACAGAACCTTACCGCCTATCTCACAACGCAAAAGGCGGCGCTGACCGGCTGAGGCAACTGCCGGCTTGGATTGCAAATCTAAATTCTCCGATGTAATTAGATGATCAATCTAATTTTTTCTTACTTTGGAGAAAATAATGCGGAAAATCGGCCTTATCGGTGGGATGAGTTTCGAAAGTACGGCCGTCTATTACCGGCTGATCAACGAAATGGTGCGCGACCGCCTCGGCGGCCTCGCATCAGCCGATCTTCTTCTCCATTCGGTCAATTTCGCCGAGGTGGTCGAGATGCAGAAAGCCGGCCGCTGGGATCTGGCGGCCGGGCATCTCGCCAGAAGTGCCGCAAGCCTCGAAGCCGCCGGCGCCGAATGCGTGCTGATCTGTACCAACACCATGCATCTCGTCGCCTCCGAAGTCCAAGCCTCGGTCGATATTCCGCTCATCCATATCATCGATGAAACCGCCAAAGCGCTGAAATCGAATGGTCTCAAGCGCTCTCTCCTGCTTGCCACCCGTTACACGATGGAGCATGGCTTTTATACCGATCGTATGGCGGCGCTCGGCATCGACGTCATGGTTCCGGACCCGGACGACCGCACCGCCATCCATAACATCATCTTCAACGAACTTTGCGCCGGAAGGGTACTCGACGGATCGCGCGATTGCGCGATGGCGATGATCGAAAAGGCCAAGGCGGCCGGCGCCGACAGCATCATCCTCGGCTGCACCGAAATCTGCCTTCTCCTCGATCCGGAAAACCTGCCGCTCCCCTGCGTCGATTCCACCGCAATCCATGCCCAAGCTGCGGTCGATTTCGCGTTGGGCGAGGGCGAGACCAATCGGGTCGCCGCCTGATTTACTTGACTTAGTCAAATAAATATTGGACAGAGTCTCCAAAAGGAGATTCTGCCCATGATCTTGCCCGAAACCATCGATACCATCCGCGCTTTCAACCGTTTCTACACGAACAAGATCGGTGTCCTCGCCAAGGATTACCTGGCAACGCCCTACACCCTCGTCGAGGGACGTATTCTCTATGAAATGGGCGCGAGAGAACGTGTCTCGGCCACCGAGCTCAATCGCGATCTCGGTCTCGACCCCGCCTATCTCAGCCGCATCCTCAAGAAGTTCCGTGAAGCGGGTTTCATTGACAGCGAACCTGATCCGGCCGACAAACGCAGCCAGATCCTCAATATCACCGACATGGGACGGGAAATCTATGAAACGCTCGGGGAGCGTTCCCGTCGTCAGATCGCCGATGACCTCCAGAATGTGGACGACGCGAGCCAGGCAAGGCTGGTCGACTCGATGCAGACAATCCGGGCGATCCTCGATCCTTCCGGCGCCCTTCCCCCCCCGCCCGTCATCATACGCCCCTATCGGATCGGCGACATGGGCTGGCTCATAGAGGCGCAGGCGACCGCCTATGCCCGCGAATACGGCCTGAACGAAAAATTCGAGGCGCTGATCGCCGAGGTCGCTGGCAAATTCATCGCCAATTTCAATCCCGAGCGCGAACGGAGCTGGATCGCGGAACGAGGCGGCAAACGGGTCGGTTCCGTGCTGGTGGCCGATGGCGGCGGCGATGTCGCCAAACTTCGCCTTCTCTATCTCGATCCGGAAGTGCGTGGCCTCGGGCTTGGCAGGACGCTGGTCGAACAATGCATCAAATTCTCGACCTTAGCCGGCTACAAAAAGCTGTCGCTCTGGACCAATGACATTCTGACGGCGGCGATCCATATCTACAAGACGGCAGGCTTCAGGCTTGTCTCCGAGGAGAGACATGCAATGTTCGGCCCGGAATGCGTGGGCCAGACCTGGGAATTGAATCTCAGAGAGGCGAAGCTTTCAGCGGCTTAGAGCAATTCCCGAAATGTGTGGCGGCTTTCCATCCTGAATTGCGTAAGGAAAACTGGTCAAACCGCCTGGCCGCAGGCGCGGCGGAAGCGGCGCACGGTTTCCGCCATGCCGTATTCCAGCGCATCCGCCGTCAAGCCGTGGCCGATCGAAACCTCGGCGAGTTTCGGGATGCGCTTGATGAGCGCCGGCAGGTTGGCGACCGTCAGGTCGTGTCCCGCGTTGACGCCGAGGCCTTCCGCCAAGGCCGCATCCGCCGTCCGGCCAAGCTCATCAAGGATCTGCACGGCCCGCTCGGGATTGTCGTAGCACCCCCCGTAAGGCCCGGTGTAAAGCTCGATGCGGTCGGCGCCCGTCGCGCGGGCGAGCTTTACCGCCTCGACATCGCCGTCGCCATCGGCAAACAGCGACACACGCATGCCCTTCTTTTTGAGCCGTGCCACGATCGGTTTCAGGAGTTCGCCGCTCGCCCGGAAATCGAAGCCGTGGTCTGAGGTCGCCTGGGCCGGATCGTCCGGCACCAGCGTCACCTGCTCGGGTTCGGTCCTTTCGCAAAGCGCCAGAAAATCCTCGCTGGGATAGCCCTCGATGTTGAACTCCGCATCGGGAAATTCGTCATCGATCAGTGCGCGGATGGCCGGCAGGTCGGAGAAGCGGATATGACGTTGGTCGGGACGCGGATGCACGGTCAGGCCCGCTGCTCCCGCCTGAAGCGCAATGCGCCCAAGACCCTCGACGCTCGGCCAGGGCAGGTCGCGGCGGTTGCGAAGCATGGCGACGGCGTTGAGGTTGACGGAAAGTTTGGTAGGCATGGCAACATCCATTTTCGCGGAAAGCTTTTTCTGCTTTTAGGCCAAGCCTCGCCGAAAAACCACCGGCTGCAAGCGATGGCATCCAACAGATTTTTTCAAGTGTCGATACGAGAGAAAGCCGGCCGGTCAGCGGACGATGGTCAGCGTTTCGGCCGCACGGGTGATCGCGGTATAAAGCCAGCGCTCGCGCGTGTCGCGGAAGGCGAAGCTCTCGTCGAAAAGCACGACATTGTTCCACTGCGAGCCCTGGGCCTTGTGCACGGTCAGCGCGTAACCGTAGTCGAATTCGTCATAACGCTTGCGGGTCGACCAGGGGATTTCCCCCTCGCCGTCCTCAAAAGCGGCCTTCAGGAGCTTGATCTTCGCCGCCCCCCGATCCATGTCGTCGTCCTCCGGCCGGATCATCAGGTTGATACCCGGCTTCACGGTCTCGCGCGACGAGCTCATCACCTGCCAGAGCGAACCGTTGAGAAGTCCCTTCACCTGGTCGTTCCTAAGGCACACCAGCTTGTCGCCGGATTGCGGATATTCGGCCGTGAACCCTTTCAGCTCCCGGAGCCGCTGGTTGTAGCGCTTGCGGGTCCGGTTTGTGCCGACCAGCACCTGGTCCGCCTCCAGCACCAGCGGCTGGGTCACCTCGTTGCGGGAAATCACCTGCGCGGTGCCGTAGTCCCCATACATGATCTCCTTGCCCTCGCGCACGTCCATGGCGAGCTGGATGATCGGGTTGTCGCGGGCCTGGCGATGGATTTCCGTGAGAAGATAATCCGGCTCCTGTTCGGTGAAGAAGCCGCCGCCCGTCACCGGCGGCAATTGGCCCGGATCACCGAGCACGAGAATGGGCGTGCCGAAACTCATCAGATCCTTGCCGAGCGCCTCATCGACCATCGAGCATTCGTCGATGATGATCAGCGCCGCCTTGGCGACCGGGCTCTGGCGGTTGATGGAAAACATCGGGGAAATGGAGGTCTTCCCGGTCTCCTCATCTTCGACCGCCTCTTCTCCCCGCGGACGGTAGATCAATGAATGGATGGTCTTCGCGTTACGTGCACCACGCGAGCGCAGCACCTGCGCGGCCTTTCCCGTGAAGGCTGCGAAAAGCACATCGCCGTCGACATGCTCGGCGAAATATTTGGCCAGCGTCGTCTTGCCCGTGCCCGCATAACCGAACAGCCGAAAGATCTGGCTGCGTCCCTCTTTCAGCCATTGTGAAACGGCCTTGAGGGCCTCGTCCTGTTGCGGTGCAAATTGCATGCCGGGGACTTGGCAGGATTCGACGAAAAATCGCAACTAAAAAAGAACGAAAGAGGAATCAGAGGCACGGAATGACCTTGTTTTCCTCCGCTTTTCGCGGATGCGTCACGCGTACATTCACTGCGGCCGTTCAACGAGTTTCGCAAGTTGTTCGATGACCGTGCCCCAGCCGTCGAAGAACCCCATCTCGTCGTGCATCTTCCGGTCATCAGGACTCTTGTGCATCACATGCGCGAAGTAGTCCGTACCCTCGGGATGATCCTTGAAGGTGATGATCGCCGTCATGAAGGGCTGTTCGGCCGGCCGCCAGCCGCCGGTCAGCGCATTGGTGAAGACGATCCGCTCCTGCTCTTCGACCGCCAGGAAACAGGCGTTCAAGTGCGGGCCGAAATCCCCGCCGTCCTCGCTCATCCGGGTTTTGAAGGCACCGCCCGGCCGGATATCCATGGCGACCACCCGGCAGAGCGCGGGCGTCGGAATCCACCACTGTTCGAAAGCAGCCTTGTCGGTCCAGGCATGCCAGACGGAAGCACGCGGAGCCCTGATGATCCGCGAGATGGTGAGGTCGAGATCCGCATTGAAATTCTGCGTCATCTGCCCTTCTCCCCTTCTTTGGCCCGAAGGAATTCTTCCTTCGCCAGAACAAGCTGCTCCAGCCGGTCGGTGCGGGCTTCCCAGATCGCACGCTGTTCGGCGAGCCAGTCTTCCATCATCGAGAACCTCGCCCTTTCCAGCACACAGGTACGCACCCGGCCTTTTTTATGCGTACGGATGAGGCCGCTCTCCTCCAAGAAGCGGATGTGTTTCATGAAGGAGGGCAGTGCCATGTCGAAGGGCGCCGCAAGATCGCTGATACTTGCCGGCCCCTGACCGAGCTGTCCGAGCACGGCCCTCCGGGTTGGATCCGCGAGCGCCTGGAACACATTGTCCAACTGATTTGAATAGTTTTCCATAAGGATAAGTATCATCTCAAGACACTTAGCTCAAGGGATAAGTATGAACTTTTCCGAAAATCTTTGCGGCCGACGGAATAAATCTGCCTCCACCGGTGTCTTGGCATCGGTGGCCGATGGCAGCCGCCATTCAACTCAGGGAGACACCCATGAAGACCTTCATCCTTGTGCCTTTCGCATTGGCAGCGCTGACCACGGCCGCTTTCGCTGCCGGCCCGTTCAAAACCGTCAAGACCGCCAAGGGCGACGTGCTTGCCGGTGACAAGGGCATGACGCTCTACACCTTTAAAAACGACAAACCCGGCACGTCCAACTGCTACGACAAATGCGCTCAGAACTGGCCGCCGGTCATGGCCGCTTCCGATGCGAAAGCGGATGGGGCATATTCGCTCGTTACCCGCAAGGACGGGTCCAGGCAATGGGCCAAGGACGGCATGCCGCTTTATTACTGGGTCAAGGACACCAAGGAAGGCGACACGACCGGCGATGGCGTGAACGGCGTTTGGGATGTCGCAAAACCCTGATCAATTCGGTTCCTCCTCGACAGTGGCGCGCGAGGCACAGGCTCCTGCGCAGCTCTCGTTCGAGGCACAGATCCTCGCTCTCCTGCCGCAGCTCCGGCGCTATTCACGCAGCCTGACGCGGTCGGATGCGGAGAGCGAGGATCTGCTGCAGGACTGCGTCGAGAAAGCGCTCATCAACCGGGCGCAATGGCGCGGCTCGAATTTCAAATCCTGGGCCTACAGGATCATGACCCATCTTCATCTGAACGCGCGCCGCTCGACCGCGCGACGGCCCGTTGTCGGCATCGAGGAGGCGGAGATCGTCGCAGCAAGTTCAGGCTCAGATGATCCGCTGGAGAGGAACCGCCTCATCCAGGCGCTTGAAACGCTGCCGAAGGAGGCGCGCACCGTCCTGATGCTGGTGGTCGTGGAGGGGTATGCCTACCAGGAAGTCGCCGACATGCTGGAGATACCGATCGGCACGGTCATGTCGCGTCTTTCGCGGGCCCGCCAGAACCTGCGTGAGAAAATGCGGGAGGAAAACATCATTCAATTGCGGAGACCGAAATGACCGAGGCCCGATCCGTATCCGAAGCGGACCTGCACGCCTATGCCGACGGCTTCCTCGATGAGGCCGCCCGCGCCCGCGTAGAACGCTTTCTGGCTGAAAACTCGCAAGCGGCGGAAATGGTCGCCGACTGGCAGGCGCAGAACGAGGAACTGCGTGCCGCTTTCGCGCCTCACGAAAAATCGAAGCCTACGGATATCAGGCTGCTGTCGATGGGGTTTGCCCGCCCGCCGGCGCCCCCCCAGCGTCGATTTGCCTTGGCCGCCGCCGCGGCGATTATTTTCGCCCTCGGTGCCGTCGGCGGCCACTATGGTCCACGTCTATTCGAGCGTCCCGAGATCCGGCTTGCCTCTACGGAAATCCTGCCGCGAGAGGCCCGCAACGCCTTCCTGATCTATGCAAGCGAGGTGCGCCATCCCGTCGAGGTCTTTGCAAACGAGGAGACGCATCTCGCTACCTGGCTCGGCAAGCGGCTCTCGATCGCCAACCTCAAGGTCCCGAACCTGCAATCCCTGGGCTTCAAGCTGGTCGGCGGCAGGCTTCTGCCGGTCGGCGGCAAGCCGGGCGCCCTGTTCATGTACGAAGACAACACTGGCCAGCGCGTAACGGTTCTGGTCGGGCGCAACAGGGAAAACCGGACGACGAGCTTCCGTTTTGCCTCCGCCAGCGACGTCGAGACCTTCTACTGGATCGATGGCGAACTCGGCTACGCGGTCACCGGCGAGATTTCCCGCGACCTGCTACAGAAAATCGCCGAAGAATGTTACAGGCAGTTTCCGTCATGAGAGGAAGAACCTCACCGCAGCGGGTCATTCTCCAGAAGGATCCGCTGGCCATGCGGCGTTGCCTCCGCCGCCCTCTGCCAGCTTTGCTGCAATGCGAGGATCGTATCGGCGTCCGCGACGCCCTTCGCAACCAGCAGGCCCGAAAGCGCCGCCACCCAGCAGTCGAAATAATCGCTGCCGTCCTCGGCGCGACCTGGCTTATGCACTTCGACGGAAAGCGCCTCCGCCCATTCGTTCCAGGTAAAGACACCTTTCTCGTGCAGATGAACGGTCAAGGCGAACGCCTCCGCCGCCCATGGCTCCGGAAACACCGGATCACCTTCCGGTGACTTCGGAAGACCAGGGGACCGCGCGAGCGCGGACGGAACGTCACACGCGCTCAAGATAGCTCTCCCAGGCGTCGATTGAGACGGTCAGCGTCGGATCGGCACCCTCGCCCCAGATCTCGCCGCCGTCGAAGACGACCGTATAGACCCATTGCGGGTTCTCGCCCCTTCCATGCGCGTTGTCGTCGGGAAAGACGTAGGAGCCCTGCACGGCCTCCACGACACCGGTCTTGGAACGGGCATAGCGCGGCAGCCGCGTATGGGTGGTGGGGTTGAAATTCCTTGTCCGTACTCTGTCGCCCGGCTGGAAAAGCGGCTCCGTATCAACCGGCCGGTCGCAGGGACCGCCCCGCGCGAGCACGCCCGGAACCATATCCGCGGCCAGGATACGCTTCGGTGTGGCCGGCACCGTCTGCTTGTGACCGGAATCGATCTCGGTTCTTGTTGCAAATCCATGCCGTTCCAGCAGCACTTCCAGCGCCCGGGTCCAGATTTCGTAGTAGCTGGCGGTCAGATAGTCCGCCGGCGGAATGTTTTCGCGCGCATGCCGGCTTTCATCGATCGACCAGGCGCCGAAGGCTCCGCAGGACAGCGTGATGCCGAGCGCCCGCTTCTCCCACTCCGCGTGAAAATAAGGCTCGTCCTTTTCCGGCGCGACCGGCCCGAACCCCATCTGTCCACCGAGATCATGAGGCCCGTTCATGGCTGCATTCCCGCAATCGCCGTACCGATCATCGAGTCACGGCTGACGAGTTTGGCAAGCGCCTCCTCGCTCATGCCGTCAGTACCTTCCGGCCGCTCGGGAATGACGAGATAGCGCAGTTCCGCCGTCGAATCCCATACCCGGATTTTCCTGGTCTCAGGCAATGTCAGGCCGAATTCCGCAAGCACGCCGCGGGGGTCGATGACGGCGCGCGAGCGATAGGCCGGCGCCTTGTACCAGACCGGCGGCAGACCGAGCACCGACCATGGATAACAGGAGCAGAGCGTGCAGACGACGAGATTATGAGTGTCCGGCGTGTTGAAGACGGCGCGCATGTGCTCACCCTGCCGGCCGGCATATCCCAGGCTTGCGATCGCCGCCGTCGCATCCCGCTTGAGCCACTCGGCAAAATCCGGATCACTCCAGGCCTTGGCCACCACGTGGGCGCCGTTGCGCGGCCCGATCTTCGTCTCGTAGGTCTCCACGATCGCATCGATCGCGCCTGGATCGATCAGTCCCTTTTCCGTCAGCACCGTTTCAAGCGCCCTCACCCGCGCCTGCATGTCGCTGTAGCGGTTGTCATGGTGATGCTGGTGATCGTGGTGATGATCTTCCGACATGTCACTCTCCTTCACTTCAGCATCGGCCAGAGGCTCATGACGAGCAAGACGGCCATGGTGATGTTGAACCATTTGAGCCGGGCGGGCACGGACAGCCATTCACGGAGTGCCGAACCAAAGCCGGCCCAGGTGGAAACGCTGGGTACGTTGACTGCCGCAAAAGCCAGGCCGACAAGCAGCACGGTCGGCAGGTAGTAGTCGGGATTGGTGTAGGTCGCCATGGCCGTCACCGCCATGACCCACGCCTTCGGGTTGACCCATTGGAACATCGCAGCCCCGAAAAAGGTCATCGGCTGTGCACCGGTCCTGCCGTCGGAAAGGCTGCGGGACGTACCGATCTTCCAGGCGATCCAGACAAGATAGGCGCCGCCGGCGAATTTCAGGATCGTATAGACCGCAGGAACCGTCTGCAGCAGCGCACCGAGCCCGAGACCGATCGCGAGCAGCAGCGAGAAGAAGCCGACGCCGATACCGAGCATATGCGGAATGGTGCGGGTGAAGCCGAAATTCACGCCCGATGCGAAGAGCATCATATTGTTCGGTCCCGGCGTGATCGAGGTCGTGAAGGCAAACAGGACGAGAGCCAGAAATGTTTCCAGCGGCATGTGATCTCCCAAGATGCCAAATGGCCCCGTTACATCAGCCGCCTCGTGTCGCGGGCGGCTGTCCTTTGGTGATAGGATCGTTGTGGACGATCTTCAAGCGGAACTTGGAACCTTCGACAAAAGCCATATGTCTAGGACATGTCCTTTCCGATATGACGATCGAGGTCAAACATGCCCGATATCCCGACAGTCAACCTGCCCTCGGGCATTTCCGTGCCGGCGCTCGGCCTCGGCACCTGGAACATGGGCGAGGACAGCCGCAAGGCAAACATTGAGATCGACAGCCTGAAGCGCGGCCTCAATCTCGGCATGACCTTGATCGACACTGCGGAAATGTATGCCGAGGGCGGCGCTGAGAGAATCGTCGCCGAAGCGATCATTGGCCGCCGCGACGAGACCTTCCTGGTCAGCAAAGTCTATCCGTGGAATGCCAGCCACAAGGGCGTGATCGATGCCTGCGACCGCAGCCTCGCGCGCCTGAAGACCGATCGGCTCGACCTCTACCTTCTTCATTGGCGCGGCGAACATCCGCTTGCCGAAACCGTCGCCGGTTTCGAGGAATTACGTCGAACCGGCAAGATCGCAGCCTGGGGCGTGTCCAATTTCGACCTCTCCGACATGGAGGAATTGATGGCGGTGCCGGAAGGAAAAAATTGCGCCGCCAACCAGGTGCTCTACAATCTTTCCCGCCGCGGCATCGAATATGACCTCCTGCCCTGGTGCCAGGAGCGCGGTATCCCGGTCATGGCCTATTCGCCGATCGAACAGGGCCGGCTTGCCCGCAGCGGTGAACTTATCCACATCGCCAAAGCCTATCAGGCGACGCCCGCACAAGTAGCACTCGCTTTTCTCTTGGAGCGTGATGGCGTCATCGCCATCCCGAAATCCGCCAATCCGGAACGCGTCGCGCAAAACGCCGAAGCAGCGGAACTGGAAATCAGCGAAGAGGATTGGGCCGCGCTCGACGCCGCCTTCCCGCCTCCGGAACGCAAACGCCCGCTTGAGATGATCTAGTCGATTTCGAGTTTTCTGCGCTCGGCAACAAGCGTCTCGATCGCTCCGAAGACATCGATTTCCTGCCAGGTGACCGTGTCGCGATAGGAAGGATAGAGGCTGAATGTCGCCGCAACGAGGTGATCGACGCTCGGCCGCGCCAGCCTTCTATGCAAAGCCTCATTCGAGGTCCCGCCCAGCCGATCCTCGGTCAGTCCCCAGCCCGAATAGAAAGGTGCTCCATAACAACGCACGGGGATGCCGCGCAGCATTGCATCGAGACCGAATTGGCTCGACACTGTCCAGATCTCGTCGACGACGTCCAAAATCGAGGCGACGGAAACCGCATCGTCCATCAGGATGACGCCGGGTGTCCTTGCCGCCTTTTCGGTGAGGTAACCTTTGCGGAAACCGGCCATCACATCCGGATGTGTGCGCACCACGCATTGCGCACCGCTCGCGACAGCATCCCCAAGCATGCGCGCGAAACTTTCAGGCGAGCCACCCGACATTGGTACCGAAACGTCACCCAGCACCTGATCGACAAGAAGAATCCGCCGCCGTGTTGTGCGGGCGAGCTTCGGTTCGCGATGCGGCAGGTTGTTGTATTTCGAGAGTTTTTCACGGACGAGCATCTCTCGGATATTCGCCCCAAGCCCCGCGATGTCCCTATCCACGGAACTCGCGATCAATCTCTCCAGCCTGGAAGCCTTCGAAGCATCGACCGGCATGCCGAGATCATCGACGATAACGGAAATCGGCAGGGTGCTCCCCTTGCCGAGACCGACCGAACGCAGGTAACCGTCCTCAAGATACCAATAAGGCAGCCGGCGAAACCATGCGATCCTGCGGGCTAGCTTGGCGGTAGATCGCCCGCCCCAGAAAACGATCCCCCTAACCCCCGGCGCAAATGCCGACTCCAGTTCGCGAATCCCGAAATAGTGCTTCAACCAGGGTGCCGATCGCGTCACGTAGTGGGTGGCGCCAAGGCGCATGCCGGCGGGTGGATACCAATCCTTCGTCAACCTTGTCCTACCTCGCCAACCGATGCGCCGTTCCCCGCCTGCCCTCACATTCCCTGCGGGCCACGGTTCATGGCTGCAATCCCAGTGCGGCAGACCTCCATCAGCCCGAGCGGTTTCATAATCGCCACGAACTGGTCGATCTTGGAGGATTTCCCGGTGATTTCGAAGATGAAATGTTCGACCGTCGCATCGACCACCTTGGCCTGGAAGGCTTCCGCGAGCCGCAGTGTCTCGGCGCGGCGCTCGCCGTGGCCGACCACCTTCACCAGCGCCACTTCCCGCTCGATCGGGCGCTCCTGCCCGAGTTCGCGCGCTCGCACCGTAAGATCCAGGACCCGGTGGACCGGCACGATGCGCTCAAGCTGCGCCTTGATCTGCTCGAGCACGCTCGGCGTCCCATTGGTGACGATGGTGATGCGTGAAAGATGTGCCTCGTGCTCCGTCTCCGAAACCGTGAGACTTTCGATATTGTAGCCCCGGCCCGAAAAAAGGCCGATCACGCGGGCGAGCACCCCCGGTTCGTTGCTGACGAGAACCGAGAGCGTATGACTTTCGGCTTTCGCCGTCTCCGGTGCGATGAAGTAGGCTGAGCCGGTCGGTTGCTGATGCGCATTCATGGTCTTGGGTCCGTTTCCTCAGAATTCTGTTGAAGCATACCGCCTCGTTTTATACGAGCTGGCGCCCCTTAGCGTCGATCGCATTGGCGACCGCTTCGTCGGTCGCCTCGTCCGGCAGCAGCATCTCGTTATGCGCCTTGCCTGACGGGATCATCGGGAAGCAGTTGGCGAGATTGGCGACGCGGCAGTCGAAGATCACCGGCTTCTTGACGGCAATCATCTCCTCGATCTTGTGGTCGAGCTCCTTCGGGTCGTCGCAATACATGCCGATGGCCCCATAGGCTTCCGCGAGTTTGACGAAGTCCGGCATCGCTTCCGTATAGGAGTTGGACAGGCGATTGCCGTGCAGCAGCTGCTGCCACTGACGAACCATGCCCATGTACTGGTTGTTCAGGATGAAGATCTTGACCGGCAGATTGTATTGAATTGCCGTCGACATCTCCTGAATGCACATCTGGATCGAGGCATCACCGGCAACATCGATGACGAGCGCGCCTGGATGCGCGACCTGAACGCCGATCGCCGCAGGAAAGCCATAACCCATCGTACCGAGACCACCGGACGTCATCCAGCGGTTCGGCTCTTCGAACTCGATGAACTGCGCCGCCCACATCTGGTGCTGGCCGACCTCCGTGGTGATGTAGGTGTCACGGCCCTTGGTCAGCTCATAGAGGCGTTGCAGCGCATATTGCGGCATGATGACGTCGCTGGAATGCTTGTAGGAAAAGCTCTTGCGGGCACGCCAGCGGTTTATCTGCGCCCACCAGTCTTCCGTCTGTCCCTTGGCCGGCTTGTGCGGCAGCGCCCGCCACAGGCGGACCATGTCCTCCAAAACGCTCCCGACGTCGCCGAGGATCGGAATATCGACATGGACGTTCTTATTGATGGACGACGGATCGATATCGATATGGATTTTTCGCGAGTTCGGCGAGAACGCGTTGATACGACCGGTGATGCGGTCGTCAAAACGCGCGCCGATGCAGACCATCACGTCGCAGTCATGCATGGCCATGTTGGATTCGTAGGAACCGTGCATGCCCAGCATGCCGAGCCAGTTCTTGCCGGACGCCGGATAGGCGCCCAGCCCCATCAGCGTCGAGGTGATCGGGAATCCGGTGAGATGAACCAGCTCGCGCAACAGCCGCGAAGCCTCCGGGCCGGAATTGACGACACCACCGCCGGTATAGAGGATCGGCCGACGGGCAGACGCCATCAACTCGACGGCAGCCTGGATGGCCTTGAGATCGCCTTCCTTCTTCGGCTGGTAGCTGATATTCGCCGCAATCTCCGGCTTCGGCGTATAGGTGCCGGTGGCGAACTGGACATCCTTCGGAATGTCGACGACGACAGGGCCCGGGCGGCCGGTCTGGGCGATGCGGAAGGCTTCGTGGATGACGCCGGCGAGCTCGTTGACGTCCTTCACCAGCCAGTTGTGCTTGGTGCAGGGCCGCGTGATGCCGACGGTATCGCACTCCTGGAAGGCGTCGGAGCCGATCAGCGTCGTCGGAACCTGGCCGGACAGGCAGACGAGCGGAATGCTGTCCATCAGCGCGTCCTGCAAGGGGGTGACCGCGTTCGTCGCGCCGGGACCGGATGTGACCAGCATGACGCCGACTTTGCCGGTGGAGCGGGCATAGCCTTCAGCCGCATGGCCGGCACCCTGCTCGTGGCGGACAAGAATATGCTGGATCTCGTCCTGCTGGAAAATCTCGTCATAGATCGGCAGGACGGCGCCGCCCGGATATCCGAAGATATGTTCGACGCCATTGTCCTTCAGCGCTCTCAGAACAATCTCCGCGCCAGTCATCTGGTTATCTGGCATCTGGTTGTTGCTATCCGTCATTGTCTTCTTCCATTTCGCTGCTGGATTTTTACCGGCGGCTCCTCCGAGCCGGATTGAAGGCATAAAAAAAGGCCCCTTTGAGGAGCCTGTCTACCGCGCATGGGTGGCTGTCGCCGGATGGTTACACCATCCTGCCCATGCGCGTTCCCACCACAATAAGAGCAATCGAGATTTTCATGGCGCGAAGTGTTAGCCAGATAAATCCCATTCGTCAACGCCATCTTGCACCAAAAAAGGCCATTCAGCTGATTTTGCTGCGCCGTTTCCGTCTCCTCATGGAGGATACGCCTACACGAGTTGTTAAGTCGCGAGGCTTATGCTCCCGATGTTTGAAAGGCAGCGACCCGACGGATGAGCCTATGACCCGATCCGCCACCCCAATGACAGGGGATCGATTTTGCTGAACAACGATCTCCACCGTTCCGCGTCCGCAGGAGAGCAGGATCGCCGCGATCTGCAGAAACCCGGCAACCGTATGCTGGGCCGTGTCGTGGCCTGCAACGGTTCCAACGCAACCATTTCCGCTATTGCCCAGAACGGTGAGACCGACCTCACGGAACTCTGGTCCGTCGGCCGGCTGATCTCGATCAGCGTCGGCGAAAACCGCGTTGTGGCGCTCGCCTATGCGATGGGGACCAGCGATGAAGCCTGGCGCGATGGCGAGGACACCGGCTTTCATATCGAGGTCGAACTGCTCGGCGAGGTCCGCAAAGGGGGAGACGGGCGCGAGGAGTTTTCCCGTGGCATCTCTCGCTATCCTTATCTCGGCGCCGTAGCGCATCGCATCCGCGCCGCCGATCTCCTGCGCATCTATGATACGGGCAAGAGCGACACCTGCGTCATCGGCAAACTGACCCAGGACGAAAGCATCGATGCGACGATTCATATTCCCTCGATGCTCTCGAAACATTTCGCGGTCGTCGGCTCAACGGGGGTTGGCAAATCCACCGCCGTGTCCCTGCTCCTCAACAAGGCGATCGAGGCCGATCCGAAGCTGCGCGTGCTGATCCTCGATCCGCATAACGAATTCGCAGCCGCTTTTCCGGAGCATGCGGTCGTCATCGATACCGACACGCTCGACCTGCCCTTCTGGCTGATGCGGCTCGAAGAGTTTACAGAAGTCGTCTTCCGCGGTCGGCCCGGAGTGCCGGAAGAACTCGATATCCTGCGCGACCTGATACCGGAGGCGAAGCGCGCCTTCCGCGGCAGCGATTCCCCGCTCATGCGCCGCACGACCGAAAAGAGCTCGATCACGGCCGACACGCCCGTGCCCTACCGTATGGCGGACCTTCTCGCGCTGATCGATGAGCGTATCGGTCGTCTGGAAGGGCGCGGCGAAAAACCCTTCCTGCGGTCATTGAAGATGCGCATCATGTCGGCGATCAACGACCCGCGCTATCATTTCATGTTCTCCAACAACACGATCAACGACACGATCATGGAGACGATCGCACATATCTTCCGCATTCCGGGCGGCGACAAGCCGATCTCCACTTTCCAGCTCGCCGGCATCCCCTCGGAAGTCGTCAACTCCGTCGCCTCGATCCTCTGCCGCATGGCGTTTGAGCTGGCGCTATGGAGCAATGGCGCGATCCATATGCTTGTCGTCTGCGAAGAGGCGCACCGCTACGTGCCGGCTGACCGCGATCTTGGCTTCTTCCCGACTCGCCAAGCGATCTCGCGCATTGCCAAGGAAGGTCGCAAGTATGGTGTTTCGCTCGGCGTCATCACCCAGCGGCCAGGCGAACTTGATCAGACGATCCTGTCGCAATGCTCGACCCTGTTCGCCATGCGGCTTTCCAACGACCGCGACCAGGAGATCATCAAGTCGGCCATCCCGAACTCCTCGATCTCGACGACCAGCTTTCTCTCCTCGATCGGCAATGGCGAGGCGATCGCCTTTGGTGAAGCGATTACGGTGCCTATGCGCATGAAATTCGCCAGGGTTGAGGAAAAATACCTGCCAAAGGCCAATGGCATCGCCGACAAGGGGTCGGAAAACACGCCGGACACGATCGATCTGCGTACGGTCGTGGCGCGCATGCGGGCCGCCAGCGGGCCGGATATTTCCGCCTTCCAGCAGAGTTATGCCGCTGCCAATCTCGCTTTTGCAGACGCCCTGCCTGCCGACAACGCAGACGTGGATGACGAATTCCCACCGGCAAGCGACGCGGAACTCGAACGATGGAACCAGGAAATCCGTGCCAATGGACACGTGGTTATCAATCGTCCGCCCGCGATCGGCGATCCGCAGCCTGAACCTTACCACCCGGATATGCTGCCTCGGCCACCGGTTTCCGAGCCTCCCGCACCCCTTCGCCCGGACCGCTTCGCGGACCTGCGGCGAGAACGCTCGACCGACGTTTCACAGCCGGTTTTTCAGCGCCCTCCTGCACAGGAAGGTGCCCCGCGCCCCAATCCGCTGCTCCGCCGCGAAGGCTCGCTGCGCGAAAGCCTGCTGAAGAAGCCACTCGGCAGCCTCTACGACAAGGATTGATCAGCCGATCCGCTCCCAGCTTTCGTCCATCTGGTTGCGGAACCAGGTCATCTGCCGCTTGGCATATTGGCGCGTCAGCGCCGAGCCACGCTCGATCACCTCCTGACGGCTCATGCGCCCTTCCAGCATCCCGGCAATCTCCCGAACGCCGATCGCCTTCACGATCGGCAGATCGGGCGCTGGTTGGAGCGCCAAAAGTGCCGTCACCTCGTCCACCGCTCCGCCCTCCAGCATTTTTTCGAAACGCCGATTGATGCGCTCATGAAGAATTTTCCGATCGGGTAGCACGACAAGCTTTTTCGCGCGGGCGGGATCGATCACCATCGCCCCCTGCCGCTGCTGGAAGTCGGAGATAGAGCGGCCGGTTTCCTCCAGCACTTCGAGCGCCCGGACGATCCGCTGACCGTCCTTCGGCTCGAGACTTTCGGCAACCACTGCATCTCGCCTTGAAAGCTCCGCATGCAGCGCTTCCGGCCCTTCCTCCTTCAGCCGCAGTCTCACCCTGCAGCGGACATCCTGGGAAATCTCCGGCATGTCGGATAAGCCACCCGTCAATGCCTTGAAATAAAGTCCCGTCCCTCCGACGAAGACCGGCAACCGGCCTTCCGAGCGAAGCTTCGGCAAGAAGTCCTGGACGTCACGCAGCCATTCGCCGGTCGAATAGGCGCACGTCGCCGGCACATGCCCGTAGAGGAGATGCTGCACGCCTTCCATTTCCGCTTCGGAAGGCCGCGCCGTCAAAACCCTGAGCGTGTCATAGACCTGCATGCTGTCTGCGTTGATGACCACACCGCCTGCCTCCCGTGCCAGATGCAGTGCAAGAGCCGACTTGCCGCTCGCCGTCGGTCCGGTTATCAGGATCGCGTCCATTTCATCATCAAGGTCGGTCTTCATATGGCTTTCGTTGCCACGCTCATTGCCCATCCGTCAAATCCTGTTCTCAATGCAAGGCTCGGAGAACAGGCGGCCGACGCCGTAAAGGCCTCCGGCCTCTACTGGCTGGCGGACGGCATCGCCTGCGATATCGTGCTTCGCGACGATACGGACATTCAGGCGGCCGCGGCCAATCTCCGCGCCGTCGTCGCAGCTGCGCCGATCGACGTCGTCGTGCAGAATGCTGAAACCCGGCGGAAGAAATTCCTGATCGCCGATATGGATTCCACCATGATCGGCCAGGAATGCATCGACGAGCTCGCCGATGTCGTGGGGCTGAAGGACAAGGTGGCGGCGATCACGGCGCGGGCGATGAACGGCGAGATCGCCTTCGAGCCGGCTCTCAGAGAGCGCGTAGCGCTCCTGAAAGGCCTGCCGATTACCGTTGTCGACGACGTGATCGCCAAGCGCATCACGCTAACCTCCGGCGGACCGGCACTGATCGCCACCATGAAGGCGAGAGGTTCTTATGCCGCTCTTGTCTCCGGCGGCTTTACGGTCTTCACGAACCGGATCGCCAAGTCGCTCGGTTTCGACGAAAACCATGCGAACATCCTGATCGAAAAGGATGGCATCCTCACCGGCGAAGTGGCCGAACCCATTCTCGGCAAACAGGCCAAGATGGATGCGCTTCTGTCCATTACCGAAAAGCTCGGCATCTCCCCTGAGGATGCAATCGCTGTCGGCGACGGCGCCAATGATCTCGGCATGCTCGGCATAGCCGGCTCGGGTGTGGCGCTGCATGCCAAGCCGACCGTCGCGGCGCAGGCAAAGATGCGTATTGACTATGGTGACCTCACTGCCCTTCTCTATATTCAAGGCTATCGCAAGGCGGATTTCGTGACCCCGTGAAAGAACCAAAGATCATTCTCGAAACCGAGCGGTTGCGGCTCCGCAGCTGGCTTGACAGCGACCGCGACCTGTTTCGTGAGATCAATGCCGATCCGAAAGTCATGGAATTCTTCCCGTTCCGGCGCTCCCATGAGGAGGCCGATGCCTTCCTGACTCGGCTCAATGACACGATCACGGAGACCGGGCTCGGCTTCTATGCCCTGGAACTGAAGGAAACGCGGGAGCCGATGGGCTTCTGCGGCCTTTCGCTTGCCAACATGCCGGAAGTCCTTCCGCCCGAAACGGTAGAGATCGGCTGGAGGCTTGCCACCCGTTTCTGGGGCCACGGCTACGTCACTGAAGCCGCCCGCGCCCTCCTCGACTTCGCTTTCGATAAGAAGCACCTCGACGCCATCGTCTCTTTCGCCGTGACGGACAATCATCGTTCGACGGCCGTCATGAAACGGCTCGGGCTTCACCGGGCTGCGAGTCTCGATTTCGACCACCCGCGTGTACCCGATACGCATCCGCATCTGAAGTCTCACGTCGTCTATGCCGTGACTCGGGATGAATGGCTGATCCTGAGGCAGAAAGCCGGCCAGCCCCGCTAGTCTTACTCCAGCGGCAGCGCCACGAAGCGAAGGTTGCCGGCGGGATCCGAAATCATCACATGTGCGTTGCGGCGGCCTTCTGCCTTCAACATCTTGATCCGCGTGGCCACGTCATCCGGGCTTTCGACAAAATCCTGCGCCACTTCGACGACCACCTCGCCGGCCTTCAATCCCTTCTGGGCGGCAGGCGAATTCGGTTCTACGGCCATGATCACCACGCCCTCGACACTCTCGGCGATATTAAAGCTCTTGCGGCGCTCCTCATCGAGCACGGCGAGCGTCATGCCGAAGGTCACGGCAGGCCCCTGGTCCGCCTCACCTTTCTGGTCGTCCGGCGCCCCGTTGTCCGGCGACATGTCTTGGCCCTGGCCTTCCGGCAGAGACGGCTGCTCAGCGTCATCCTCCGCTTGGGCGCTGTCTTCCAGCCGGCCGAGCGGCACCTTCACTGTTTGCTCCTTGCCGTCACGCAGGATCACGACATCGACATCCTTGCCGACCGGGCTTTCCGCCACGATGCGCGGCAGGTCGCGCATCTCGTTGACCGGCTGACCGTCGAAGGTCAGGATCACGTCACCGGCCTTGATTTCGCCGTTCTTGATCGGACCACCGCTGACGACGCCGGAAACCAGCGCACCGCGCGCACGATCGAGGCCGAGGCTTGATGCCACTTCATCGGTCACCGGCTGGATGCGAACACCGAGCCATCCGCGCCGCGTCTCGCCGAATTCGATAAGCTGATGCACAATGTTTTCGGCAAGTTCGGTCGGTACCGCAAACCCGATGCCGATCGAGCCCCCGGAGGGCGAGATGATCGCCGTGTTGATGCCGATGACCTCGCCGCGCATGTTGAACAGGGGGCCGCCGGAATTACCCTTGTTGATCGCTGCGTCCGTCTGGATGAAATTGTCGTAGGGACCGGCATTGATGTTGCGGCCTCGCGCCGAGATGATGCCGAGCGTCACCGACCCGCCAAGGCCAAACGGGTTGCCGATAGCCATCACCCAGTCACCGATGCGCATCCTTCGGGAATCGCCGAAACGGACTGCTTTCAACGGCGTCTTCGGCTCAACCTTGAGCACCGAAAGGTCGGTCTTCGTGTCGGTGCCGACCAACCTGGCCTTGAGCTTGGAGCCGTTCGGAAAGATCACCTCGATGTCGTCGGCGCCTTCGATCACATGGTTGTTGGTCACCACGAAGCCGGCCGGATCGATCACAAAGCCGGAACCAAGCGAAGAGACCTTCTGATTACCGTTCTGATTGTCGGGGCTGTCGAAAAAATCCTCGAAGAATTCCTGGAAAGGCGATCCTTCCTGGATCTGCGGCTGTGGGCCGGCACCTCCATCCTTGACGCTCTGGGAGGTGGAAATGTTCACCACCGCATCAAGCAGGCCTTCCGCGAGATCGGCGATCGAGGCCGGGCCTGCGGCAGCCGGACCGGGCGGCGGCGGCGGATTGATGGTCGGAGACGGTGTCGGCGGCGCGGGCAACATGGACCCCGGCGGATTGCCGTTCTGCCCGGCAGTCGGCGGTGCCGGTGTTTGGGCGATCGCCTGCAAGGGTCCCGCCAATACGGCAAAAGCCGCCGTCAGCATGACGGTGTGCTTGAAGGACGATCGAACCGAATGGGCCATATGGCATCCTCGCTATTGGATTTTCCGCATCCCGAGAAGCGGCGCTCACCCGGGCGGGCCTATTGGAGCCTTTGAATCGGGCGTAGTTTCGGCAGAGCATAAGGCGGAATAAGCACGGGGGAAATTACCTTTTCGTGAGGATTGCGCTCCTTCCACGTTTCGGTAACGGATGCTCTCGCAGACAAACGGGGCGGTTTCCTCACCGCCCCGATGCAATCCGGTCAGTTGGCCGGCGCGGCCGGCGGCGCTGGCGGAGTTGCAGCCTGCGGCGCAGGCCCGTCGCCGTCAGAAGACTTGAAGAAACGAAAGAATTCCGAATCCGGCGAGAGCACCATGGTCGTGCCCTTGTCTGCGAGCGAAGCGACATAGGCCCGCATTGAGCGGTAGAACTCGAAGAATCCCGGATCGCGCTGGAAGGCCTCGCCGAAGATCTTATTGCGTTCTGCATCGCCTTCGCCACGCAGGATTTCCGAATCCCGCTGCGCTTCGGAAACAAGCTCGACCACCTGACGGTCCGCGATGGCCCGACGTCGCTGGCCCTGTTCGTTACCCCTCGCGCGAATCAGTTCCGCTTCAGCGAGACGTTCGGCCCGCATACGCTGGAAGGTCTGCGCTGAAACCTCCTGCGTGAGGTCGGTGCGACGGATGCGTACATCTCGGATAGCAAGGCCGAGCGTCTCTGCGGCTCCGTTGAGGTCGGCATGCACCTCTTGCATCATCGAGGAACGCTCATTGGAGAGCGCCGCGTCGAAGTTGCGCAGGCCGTAGACTCGACGAAGCGCCGCATCAAGACGGGTGCGCAGACGTGATTCTGCGGATTCGCGATCGCCGGAAACGGCCTCGCGGAACCTGCGCGGATCGCTGATCGTATAGACCACGAAGGCGTCGACCTCGTAGAAGGCGCCGCCGCGAACCTGCACCCTGATATTGTCGAGATCGAAACGCAGCGCCCGCTTCTCGACATACTGGACCCGGTCGGCATCGATAAAGGCGAACGGAAGTTTAAAGTAAAGTCCTGGCTCGCTCTTCACGTCCTGGATCTCGCCGAAACGCAGGACGATCGCCTGTTCGCGCTGGTTGACCACAAAAACCGACGAGTAAAGAAGGAGCAGAACGATGGCCAGGCCGATCAGGATCGCGGGAAGTCGATTGGAAATCATCGGGCGGCTCCCTGCTGGGCCGGCTGCTGCCGGTTGAGTTCGTTGAGCGGCAGATAGGGAACGACGCCCTGCTTGTCGTCCAGGATGATCGTGGTGGAATTCTTCAGCACGGCTTCCATGGTCTCGAGGAAGATGCGTCGGCGTGTGACTTCCGGCGCGTTGGCATATTCCTGATAGATGGAGATGAAGCGCTGCGCCTCGCCCTGAGCCTCATTGACGACCCGATCCTTGTAGGCGGATGCCTCTTCGCGGACCTGGGCGGCTTGGCCGCGCGCCTGACCGAGCTTCTGGTTGGCGTACTGGTTGGCTTCTTCAACGAAGCGATCCTCGTCTTGTTCGGCCCGCTGCACTTCTTCGAAGGCATCGGCCACTTCACGTGGCGGCGCGGCGTCCTCGATAGGCACGGCGTTGATGGAAATACCGGAACCGTAGGTATCCATCGTGCCCTGGATGATACCGCGCACTTCGGTCGAGATATCTTCGCGATTGTCTCGGAAGACATCCTGCGCCGGGCGGCGGCCGACAACCTCGCGCATGGCGCTTTCTGAGACCTGCTGCAGGGTCGAAGCCGGGCTTTCCAGGTTGAACAGGTAGGCTCTCGGATCAGTCACTGTGAACAGCACCGAGAACTGCACGTTGACGATGTTCTGGTCGCCGGTCAGCATCCAGCCGGCATTGGAGCTGGAACCCCGCGCCGCGCCGATATTCTGTTGTTGTTCGGTAATCTTGACGATCTCGACCGTCTCAAAGGGCCAGAAATGGAAATGCAGGCCCGGCATGGAAATCTCGTCCTTCGGACGGCCGAAGCGCAGTTCGACGCCGCGCTCGTCCGGCTGCACGGTATAGACGGACTGAAAAGCGAGGAAGGCGAGGATCACGAGCACCACGATCGCAAGAGCCCCGCCGTTGAAGCCGCCGGGCATCACACCGCGCAACCGGTCCTGACTGCGCCGGATGATGTCTTCGAGATCAGGCGGGCCGCCGCTGCCTCCGCCGCGCGGGCGGTTCGGTCCCTGCCCCCAAGGGCCCTGATTGTTACCGCCACCGCCGCCCCAAGGGCCGCCGCCGCCATTCTGATTGCTCCAGGGCATCAAAACCTCTTTGTCTGTGTCCGCTCCCAGGCCGCGACCCTGCCGTGTGAAGGTCGTCCCGCCATTGCCCGTTATAGGTATGAGCCGGGTCGCTTTCAACGCGGACTCAATAACTTCCCGTTGTTTGGTAACGAAATGTTTCAGTTTGTCGCGTCTCGACGGCGATAGCTCACGAAACGGGTGGGATAATTGTCCTTCTCGCCCGCCGGAACAACGGTCTCCTCGATCTTCTCGAAGACATCCGGATCGATAGTCGGAAAAAAGGTGTCGCCGTCGACAATCTCGGTTTCCACATGTGTGATCCGTAGCAAATCGGCGACCTTGATCGCCTCGGCATAGATTTCACCGCCGCCGAGCACATAGATCTCTTCGGCGCCCACCTCCGCCGCCTTCCGGCCGGCGATATCGATGGCCTCATCGAGCGAGGTGGCGACATCGACACCCTCGCAATGAAAGTCACCGCGACGGGTGACGACGACATGCGGGCGCCCGGGCAGCGGCCTGCCGCCAAAGGAATCGAGTGTCTTGCGCCCGACGATCACCGGCTTGCCGAGCGTCATCGCCTTGAAGCGCTTGAGGTCGGTGGACAGCTTCCAAGGCATGTCGCCATCGCGGCCGATGACGCCGTTCCTGGCGACGGCAGAGATAATGACAAGGCGAGGCTTCGTCACGTCGCCAACCTCAAAACCAGAACGTGTGGGCAATTTGTCTCATATGCAAAAGCTGCATTCCGCATATGGAGAGCACTCGAACAGTTCGTCAGAAACATGACCCCGCTTTCGTTCGATAGAGCCGGTCGCTCCGGCACAGGCAACAAACGAATCTAGCGGTATTGGAGACGGTTCGGTTATGCAACAGATTGTAGCGGATACGGCCTCCTTTCAGGCATCATCGCGCCAGTCTCAGGCAGCGCATATCCTCGTCGTCGACGATGACGAAAGAGTGCGCCAGATGCTCACCCGCTATTTCGACGGCGAGGGCTATGTGGTCAGCACCGCTGCCAACGGCGCGGAGATGGAGGCGCACCTGAAGCACGGGGACGTCGACATCATTCTCCTCGATCTGTCACTGGGGGGCGGCGAGGACGGATTGGATCTTGCGCGCGAACTCCGGACATATTCGGATATTCCGATCATGATCGTCTCAGGGCGCGACGATGTAATCGACAGGATCATCGGCCTGGAGATCGGAGCGGACGACTATGTCGCCAGGCCCTTTCACCTGCGCGAGGTCCATGCCCGGCTCAGGTCCATCCTGCGGCGACGCCAGCCGGGGAACGCCCGGCAGAACGCCGGGGATGGCGGGATCGTCCGTTTCGAAAACTGGGCGCTGGACCTGGAAAGACGTGAGCTCTTCACCGCCGAAGGCACGAGCGTCGAGCTGACCACCGGCGAATTCGAAATGCTCGCGACATTTGTCCAGCATGCCGGACGGGTGCTTTCCCGCGAATTCCTGATGGACGCGACGCGCGGGCGCCAGCTTGGGGCATTCGACCGGACGGTCGATGCGCAGATCGTCAGGCTCCGTCGCAAGATCGAAGCCGATGCCGGACGCCCTCAGTTCATCAAGGCCGTGCGCGGCGTCGGCTACCTCTTCACCGCCAAGATCGCCTGATCCGATTTTCGACGACGGCAAGATAGGTGATTTTCGCCATATCCTTTCAGGAACGCCTGGGACCTGACTGCCTATAGGCTCCCGGCATCAATCCTCTCTGATTGCGCTGGATCAATGAAGCGGCGGTCCGGTTCGCGACAATCGGCGCCCATATTGCACCCTCACCTGAAGGAGACAAAGATGGCCAGAACGATGAAAGCTGCCGTGGTGCATCAATTCGGCAAACCTCTTGTGATCGAAAGCGTTCCCGTTCCAGTGCCCGGCCCGGGCGAAATCCTCGTGAAGGTGATGGCCTGCGGTGTCTGCCACACTGATCTTCATGCAGCGGATGGCGATTGGCCGGTCAAGCCGGCGCCGCCCTTCATTCCCGGTCACGAGGCGGCCGGCGTGGTCGTCGAGCTCGGTCCGGGCGTCACGGATTTCAAGGAAGGCGATGCGGTTGGCGTCGCTTGGCTGCATGACGCATGCCTGCGCTGCGAATATTGCGAGACGGGCTGGGAAACGCTCTGCGAACACCAGCACAATACCGGCTATAGCTGCGACGGCGGCTTTGCCGAATATGTCGTAGCGTCGGCGGCCTTTGCGGCGCGTCTGCCGCAGAACGTCGATTTCGCCGCGATCTCGCCGATCCTCTGCGCTGGCGTCACCACCTACAAGGGCCTCAAGGAGACCGAAGCCCGACCTGGTGAATGGGTGGCGATTTCCGGCATCGGTGGCCTCGGCCATGTCGCCATCCAGTATGCCAAGGCGATGGGTCTGAAGGTTGCGGCCCTTGATGTCGCCGCCGACAAGCTCGAACTCGCCCGCAGCGTCGGGGCGGATCTCGCCGTCGATGCCCGCGCCCTGACGGCCGTCGAGGAGGTCCGGGAGGCCACTGGGGGCGGAGCTCACGGCGTTCTCGTGACAGCCGTGTCGCCGCCGGCATTCTCCCAGGCGATCCGGATGGTGCGGCGCAGGGGCACGGTCAGCCTTGTCGGTCTGCCGCCGGGGGAATTCCCGACGCCCATCTTCGACGTCGTTCTGAAACGCATCACCGTGCGCGGCTCGATCGTCGGGACGCGCCGCGACCTTGACGAGGCGATCGCCTTCGCGACCGACGGCAAGGTCAGGACCGAAATCCACAAGGCACCGCTCGAAGACATCAACGATATCTTCGCCCGCCTCAAGGACGGCAAGATCGAGGGGCGCATGGTGCTGGATTTCTCATCCGCCACCTGATTGCGGCAAAGCGCCGGGCAGCGATCGCCCGGCGCCCTCTCACCGGCGAGCGATGGCCGCCACGATCCCCTCCAATGGCATCGATGCATCGACATGCCGCCACGGAATGTCCGTCGGTTTGCGGGCCAATTGGCCCGCAAGCACGTCCACATCGGCATCCGAGGGCCCGCCGACGCGGTTGCGTACCCGCTGAAGGAGCAGCGCCTGGTCAGCATCGAGCCAGATACCTCGGAGATCGGCGCCGGCATTGGTCGCTGCGGCCTCGATGAGATGCCGATTGGCCGGATTGTCGAAAACGGCGTCTGCGACCACGCTGCCGCCCTCGGCCAGGATCAGTTCCGAGCGCCGGGCCATTTCCCGATAGACAGCCTTTGAAACATCCGGACTGTATGCGGCAGCCGGCAATCTCGTTTCGGCTGAAACCCCATGCAGGGCTTTTCGAATACGGTCGCTTTCGATGATCCGGGCGCCGGGAGGCGCACCGATCTCCGACGCGATGCGTTCGGCAACCGTCGTCTTGCCCGAGCCGCTCAAGCCTCCGATGGCGATGAGACAAGCGGGCCTATCCTCCAGCAGCGCATGCGCAAGATCGAAATAGGACTTTGCCTCCTCCGCCAATCTGCTTCTGTCTTGCCCGTCTTCTTCGGCTTGCGTCGCGGTGACATGGGCACGGACCTGTGCACGAATCGCCATGAAGAACGGCAGCAGGCAGAAGCCATCCTCGTCATCGGTCTCGTCCAGATATCGGTTCATCACCAGGTTGGCGAGGTCCGGAAAGCCACGATGCCACAGATCCATGAGCAGGAAGGCGAGATCGTAAAGGACGTCGACCGTGGCGATCTGCGCGTTGAATTCGATGCAGTCGAAGAGGCACGGCCGGCCGTCCAACAGGCATATGTTACGAAGATGGAGGTCGCCATGGCAACGGCGGACCCTGCCGGCCACCGCCCGGCGATCGAGCAGCGGCGCATGACGGCGAAGCTTGGACCGGAACGCTTCACTGAGGCTTCCCACGACAGCCGGGTCGAAGACTTGGCTGGTGGCGAAACCGGCATCGTTGATATCGAGAACGGCACCGATATTCTCAGCGCCGCCGCCGACGGAAACCGCGGGCGCCTTGCTGTGATAGACCGCAATCATGCGGGCGGTGGCGGTCATCAGTTCGGGCGTCAGCTTCTCCGCAACCGCCATACGGTCGAAGAGTTGTTCCTGCTCGAATCGGGTCATCTCGACAACCGAATCCACCAGCGGTCCGTCACCGTCGAATTCGAGGGTCCCATCCGACGCCCGCGTGATCCGCCGCACGCCGAGATAAAGTCCAGGCGCCGTCTCGCCGTTCAACGAGACTTCCTTGCGGCAGGCCTCCTCACGGATCGCGGCGGTGGAGAAATCCACGTAAGGGAGCTTCAGCGCCTTCTTCAGTTTATAGGCTCTGTCTCCAGCCAATACGATCACAGAGATATGCGTCTCCATGACATCAACCCCATCGGTCGGGCCATGGGTAGCCGGATCGGCCAGGAAAGTGATCGTGCCGCTCTGATCGTCCGTCATCATCGTCCTTTTCCTTGCCGAACACCATGTGATGAACATGGCCCCCCGATGCTCGGCATGACCTTGACGTGAGTCAACGGCTAAATCCGCCTCCCGCCTTCACCACGACTTCAGGGCCCGCAGGGTCGGGGTCTTCTTGAAGATATGCGCGTCCATCCGAGCAAGCAGGCTGTCGAGCAGGCTCACGGCCTCGCTGACGGCAGGCCCTTTGTTGAGCATGACGCATTCCGCGCGTGCGGCCATGGCCGCATCGGTCATTTCGCCCCTGGATGGCAGGCCGGTTTTGACAAGATCCTCCAGAACCTGCGTCGCCCATACCGTCGGGACGAAGGCCGCCTCGCAGATCCAGAGGATTTCCTCCTGCATTTCCGCAACCCGCTCGAAACCGATCTCGGCGGCGAGATCGCCGCGGGCGATCATCACTCCGAAAGGACGCTCCCGGCAGCGCGCCCGTGCGATCAGCGCCGGCAGGCTGGTGACGGCCTGCGGCTGCTCGATCTTGGCGATTAGCCCCAGAGCATGCTCGCGAGGCGGAAATTCGGCGAGCGCCTCTTCCAGAAGGTCGATATCGTCGGCGCGGCTGACGAAGGAGTAGCCGAGCATGTCCGCCTGACCGATGATCGCCGCAAGATCGCTATGGTCCTTGGCGGTCAAGGGGGAAAGGCCGAGAGCGGTGTCCGGCAGATTGAGCCCCTTCTCCGGCTTCAGTTTGGCGCCTCCCGTCTTCGTACGCCCTACCCTTACGAGCGCCTCCCCTTCGGAAACGCTTTCGACTACGCCCTCCAGCTTGCCGTCGTCATAGCGGATACGGTCGCCAACCGAGACGCGGGTGACGATCTCCGGCAAGGAGACGGCGGCACAGAAGGCTGCCTCGGGTGTCACATAGGGAGCGCCCTTCGCTACCAGCCGCAGGAGATCGCCCGCCTTGAGCCGGGTGCCCTTTTCGCCTGCAACCGCCTCCGTGCGGATCTTCGGCCCCGCAATGTCCATGAGGACCGTCAGGCGGCGGTCGAGAGCAGCGCTTGCGGCACGGACATGCCTGGCCATTTCCGCCCAGGCTCGCTCATCGTCGTGTGCGCAGTTGATCCGCGCCACGTCCATTCCGCGTTTGGCCAGGTCGAGGACGAAGTCCGGCTGAGCGGCGGCCTCGCTCGGCAGCGTCACCATGATGCGTCCGCGCCGATGGACGCGGGGCGGTCCGAAAAGCTCATCCGCCGCCTGCCTCAGAAGGCTTTCACCCAGGAAGAACCGTTCCTCCGAAGGTGGCGGAAATGCCGGATTGGTGCCGCAAATGGCCGCCAGGGCCGCCAGAACTGCATCGATCGTCGGCAAGACCCGGCTTTCCAGCCGGCCGAGCGACGAAAGTCCCCGCCACATCAGCTTGCGTTGCAGAGGCCTCAAATCATGGTGCCGCAGCGCCAGATAATGACAGAGATTCTCCAGCCCTGCCCGCTTTTCCTCGGCCATTTGCCCTGCACCCGCGAGGCCCGCGAGCATCGGCACCGCCTGCTCGATGATATCCTTGCGCAAGGCCAGCAGTTCATCGGCCAGGGCGGAGGCATTTTCGACCGCATGCGGCATCGCTTCTCTCCTTCAGGTAAGGTCATCGAAGACTGCTCCGCCAAGATCAATTCTTGATGACGAGGGTTCCCGCCTTGCGCTGTGTCAAGGAAGCCTCTGCCCTTCCCGGCCAGAAAAGCTGCAAGCGGTACGCGCCGCTCGGTTTCCTTTTCAAGTACGAAAGGATCAGGACGGTGGAAAACATGCTGAGACATCACGGACGCTACGAGGCCCTCATCCGCGAAGCAATTTCTCTACCGCCCATGCGGACGGCGGTGGTCCATCCCTGCTCGACCGAAGCGCTGCGCTCGTCGGTCGAACTCAAGGAGCAAGGCCTTCTCGATCCGCTCCTCATCGGTCCGGAACACAAGATCAGGGCGATCGCGGCCGCGGCCGAAGTCTCGCTCGAAGGCATCGACATCGATCCCGTGGAGCACAGCCATGCCGCGGCGGATCGCGCCGTCGAGCTCGCCTCGAGCGGCAAGGTCGCAGCGTTGATGAAAGGCAGCCTCCATAGCGACGAACTGCTTTCGGCAGTGATGGCGCCATCCTCGCGACTAAAAACCGAGCGACGCATGAGCCACGTCTACGTCATGGACATACCGGCCTATGACAAGCTGCTCGTCGTCACCGATGCGGCGATCAACATCCAGCCGGACCTCGATCAGAAGCGCGACATCTGCCAGAACGCCATCGATCTCATGCACCTGATCGGCATCGAAAAACCGCTCGTCGCAGTGCTGGCGGCAGTCGAGACAGTCAACAGCAGAATGCCGGCGACGCTCGACGCCGCCGCGCTCACGGTTATGGCGGCACGCGGTCAGATCACCGGCGCGGTGGTCGACGGACCGCTCGCCTTCGACAATGCGATCAGCATCGAGGCGGCGCAGGCCAAATGCATTGCCTCGCCTGTTGCCGGACAGGCGGATATCCTGCTGGTTCCCGATCTCGAAGCCGGTAATATGCTTGCCAAGCAGCTCATCTATTTTGCCGGCGCCGACGCGGCGGGGCTGGTCCTCGGCGCCCGCGTCCCTATCATACTGACAAGCCGGGCCGATCCCGCCAAGGTTCGCACGGCCTCCGCCGCACTTGCCAAGCTGATGGCCGCCAGGCACGACGAGACAAGGGGCATCGCATGACCAACAAGCTTCTCCTGACCTTCAATGCCGGCTCGTCGACGGTGAAGATCGGCATTTTTGCACTGGACGGAGACGGTCCCAAACGAGTCGGCAAGGCCGTCGTCGATTTCGCGAGCCGGCCGCTGATACTGCATCTGAAGGAAGGACCGACGCAATTCGAGCTGCCCTTGAGGGCAGAATCCGGCGACGACCTTGCCGATCTCATGGACGAGGTATTTTCCGAACTGGACAAGCATTTCGACCTTAGGGCCGTCACCGCCGCCGGCCACCGCATCGTCCATGGCGGCGACATCTTCGACGGACCGGTCGAACTGGATGCCGAAGCCCTGGAGAAAATCAGGACGCTGACGGAACTGGCGCCGCTTCATCAGCCGCAGGCCCTGCGGTTGATCAGGGCCGTCCGGCATCTGCGCCCGCAGCTTTTCCAGACCGGCTCCTTCGATACGACCTTCCACGCAACCCAACCTGACCTTATACGGCGGTTCGCCATCCCCCGCGCCTGGCACGACCGGGGTGTCAAGCGTTACGGTTTCCACGGGCTCTCCTACGAATATGTGGCCGGGGCGCTTGCCCGGCAGGAGCCGAACATCGCCAACGGCAAGGTCGTCATCGCCCATCTCGGCAGCGGCGCCAGCCTATGTGCCATCGAAAACGGCTTGAGCCGCGATACCAGCATGGGTTTCTCCACGCTGGACGGCATCCCGATGGCGACGCGTCCTGGCTGGCTCGATCCCGGCGTCCTGCTGCATTTCCTGGGTCCGCTCGGCAAGCCCCTCGAAGAGGTCGAGGACATGCTCTATCATCAGTCGGGCCTGCTCGGCGTCTCGGGCCTCAGCGGCGACACCCGCGAACTCATCGAGGACGACAGCCGGCAGGCGAAGGAGGCGATCGACCTCTTCACGTTGAGAATTGCCGGAGAAGTCTGCCGTCTGGCTGCCACGCTGGGCGGATTGGACGCACTGGTTTTCACGGCCGGCATTGGTGAGAACCAGCCGAAGATTCGCAAACGCGTGGCCGAGCGGCTGCGATGGCTGGGCGTCGAGCTGGATGACGACACAAATGCAAGGAATGCGGTGAAGATCAGCACATCGGCAAGCCGCATCGCCGTCTATGTCATTCCCACCGACGAGGAACAGATGATCGTTGAGGAATGCCTGGCCATCCTCGAATCGATGGAGCAGATCTCCCCTCTCTGATCCAGAGAGGGGAACATGACCCGAACCATGTCGCGATCGGGTTTCCATCCTCCGATAGAAATGCACCAGATCATTCAAAGGAACAAACCGATGCAGCCAAGCGCCTCCTCATCCGCAGCACCTGTGACAGACCCGAAGGAACTGGCGCTGATGGACCGCTACTGGCGAGCCGCCAATTATCTTTCCGTCGGGCAGATCTATCTGCTCGACAATCCGCTCCTGCGCGAGCCCTTGAGGGCGGAGCATATCAAGCCGCGTCTGCTCGGCCATTGGGGCACGACGCCCGGCCTCAACTTCATCTACACCCATCTCAACCGCATCATCCGCAATCGCGATCTCGACATGATCTATGTCTGCGGCCCCGGTCATGGCGGACCCGGCATGGTCGCCAGCACCTATCTCGAAGGCAGCTACAGCGAAATCTATCCGGACATCTCGGAAGATGCGGAGGGCATGCAGAAGCTTTTCAGGCAGTTCTCCTTCCCGGGCGGCATCCCGAGCCACGCGGCGCCAGAGACGCCCGGCTCCATCCATGAGGGCGGCGAGCTCGGCTACGCGTTGGTGCATGCCTATGGCGCCGCTTTCGACAATCCGGACCTCGTCGTCGCCTGTGTCGTCGGTGACGGCGAGGCGGAGACCGGGCCGCTTTCGGCAAGCTGGCAGTCGAACAAGTTCATCAATCCGGCCCGCGACGGCGCCGTACTGCCAATCCTGCATCTGAACGGCTACAAGATCGCCAACCCGACCGTGCTTTCCCGCGTGGGCGACGAAGACCTCGAACATCTGTTCCGGGGTTATGGCTACGAGCCCTTCTTCGTCGAAGGACATGAGCCGGAACGGATGCACCGGCAGATGGCGTCGGTGCTCGACAAGGTGTTCGACCACATCCGCACGATCCAGAGGCAAGCCCGCGAAGGAAAGACCGGCGACAGCTGCCCGCGCTGGCCCATGATCGTGCTCCGGAGTCCCAAGGGCTGGACGGGCCCGAAGGAAGTGGATGGCAAGAAGGTCGAGGGGTTCTGGCGGGCGCACCAGGTGCCGGTCGCCAATTGCCGCGAGGACGAAGGCCACCGCAGGATCCTCGAAGACTGGATGCGGAGCTACGATCCGGAAGATCTGTTCGATGCAGACGGCCGGCTGAAGGAGGAATTGCGCGCCCTGTCACCGAAGGGTGACCGCCGCATGGGCGCCAATCCGCATGCCAATGGCGGTCTGCTGCGCAGGGAGCTCATCGTGCCGGATATCCGTGATTACGCGGTGCCGGTGACCGACCGCGGCGCAGCCATGATCCAGACCACGGAAGTGCTCGGCAAATATCTGCGCGACGTCCTGAAGCTCAACGACACCCATTCCAATTTCCGCATCTTCGGTCCGGACGAAACGGAATCGAACCGTCTCGGCGCCGTCTTCGAGACGACGAATCGCGTTTGGATGGAGAAGATCGAGCCCTACGACGTGCATCTTTCGCGTGACGGGCGCGTCATGGAAGTGCTTTCCGAACATCTTTGCCAGGGCTGGCTGGAGGGCTACCTGCTGACCGGCCGGCATGGCTTCTTCTCCTGCTACGAAGCCTTCATCCATATCGTCGATTCGATGTTCAACCAGCATGCCAAATGGCTGAAGGTTTCCCGCGAGCTGCCGTGGCGCAAATCCATTTCGTCGCTCAACTACCTGCTCACCTCACATGTCTGGCGGCAGGACCATAACGGCTTTTCGCACCAGGATCCCGGCTTCATCGATCTCGTCGCCAACAAGAAGGCCGATATCGTGCGCATCTACCTGCCGCCGGATGCCAATACGCTGCTCTGGGTCGGAGACCATTGCCTGAAGACTTGGGACCGGGTCAACGTGATCGTCGCAGGCAAGCAGCCGGAGCCGCAATGGCTGACGATGGACGAAGCGGTCGCCCATTGCGAAGCCGGCATCGGTGTTTGGGACTGGGCGGGCAGCGAGGACGGCGCGTTGACGCCGGACGTCGTAATGGCCTGCGCCGGCGATGTGCCGACCATGGAAACGCTTGCCGCCGTCACCTTGCTCCGTGAAGCGATCCCGGCGCTGCGCATCCGCGTCGTCAACGTCGTGGACCTCATGGCACTGCAATCGAGGGAGCAGCATCCGCACGGTCTGGATGACGCCACATTCGACCAGCTTTTCACCACCGACCGGCCGGTGATCTTCGCCTATCACGGCTATCCCTACCTCATTCACCGGATGACCTATAGGCGCACCAACCACGAAAACATCCATGTCCGCGGCTTTATCGAGGAAGGCACGACCACGACCCCCTTTGACATGACGGTGCTGAACGAACTCGACCGCTTCCATCTTGCGATCGAGGTGATCGAACGGGTGCCGGGTCTGAAGGAGAAGGCCGCGCATGTGGTGGAAGCTCTCCGCGGCAAGCTTCGGGATCATCACCGCTACGTCAGGGAGTTCGGGGAGGACATGCCGGAAATCCGGAACTGGAAGTGGACAAGCTGACCGGCCCCCGCCCGAACTGATGGATGTCCCGAATTGATGGATGTCAATGGGCGGTGGCTTTCTGCCTATATTGTCGGGAGGATGATAATGGCCCCGAAATTCCATAGAGGGCAGCCCCGAACTGGAGCACTTCATGCTTGCTACGTCTTTGCGGTCCCGTGACATTCCCGAGGGCGAGAACAGGTCCCGGGGGTTAACGAGTGCCGAGGCTGTAGCGCGTCTTGCCGAATACGGCGAAAACCTGCTGCCGGCACCGGCAGCACCGTCCCTGATCGTCATCTTCCTGCGCCAGTTCCGCAGTCCGCTGATCTATATCCTGTTGCTTGCCGCGGCCGTATCGCTGATGGTGAGCGAAGCCGAAGACGCGATCTTTATCGGCGTCGTGCTCCTGGCGAACGGGATCATCGGCACCATGCAGGAATATTCCGCGGGCCGGGCAGCAATTGCGCTCCGCCAGCTCGAAGAGCCGCATGCAACCGTCATCCGCGATGGACAGGTGCAGGAAATCGAAGCGCGTTTGCTCGTTCCCGGCGATCTCGTCCTGCTTGACGCCGGCGGAAGGGTTCCCGCCGATCTCCTGCTTGTCGAGACCAATGACCTTCTCTGCGACGAGTCCTTGCTGACCGGCGAATCACTGCCGGTACGCAAGAGGATTCCGCTCCCTGATGCATCGGCGGAGAATCTGACGGCCGGGAAGGCATTTGCCGGCACCCTCGTGACGCGCGGCCGGGCAAAGGGTATCGTGACAGCGACAGGACTTTCGACCGGAATTGGCAAGATTGCCGCCGAGATCGGCAAGGAGTCGATCTCCCAGCCGCCGCTGATGATCCGGCTCGCCCGTTTCTCGAATGTGATCGCCTGGACCGTCGGCATTGCATCGCTCGTTCTCATCGCGGTCGGTCTCTCGCGTGGCCTAGCCTGGAGCGACCTGTTCCTCATGTCGGTCGGGCTTGCGGTCAGCGCCATCCCGGAAGGCTTGCCGATCGCCATATCGATCGCGCTTGCGATCAGCATGCGGCGCATGGCCAGACAGAACGTGATTGTACGGCGCATGCCGGCAGTGGAGTCGCTCGGCTCCTGTACGATGATCGCCACCGACAAGACGGGCACTTTGACCCTGAACGAACTGACGGTCACCGATATCCGCCTGCCCGACGGCGCGGATCTGTTGCTGGACGCCGGCATGGATCTCGATGCCTGCGATATTCGGGGTTGCAACATGACCCCTGCTGGCGCCCGCAATCGGGCCGCCAGGCTCCTGAAGGCAGCGTCGTTGCCCAATGAAGGCTCGCTCAAGCAGGATGCCGATGGCTGGAAAGGCGTTGGCGACACGGTCGATGTGGCGCTTCTCGCCGCTGCGCGCAAGGCAGGGCTGAAGCAGGACGCCATGGCAGACGACTACCCGCTGATTGCCCGCATCCCTTATGAGCCGGATCTCAAATACGCCGCGTCCTTCCACCGCAAGGGCGACCATGTGCGCGTATTCGTGAAGGGCTCGGCAGAGGTCCTGATCGATATGGCCGACCGGATGGATGTCGGCAAAGCGATTATACCGATCGACCGCGAGACGCTTCTCCGGCAAAAGGAGGAGATGGCGGAACGCGGCCTGCGAGTGCTCGCCTTTGCGGAAGGGGAAGTCCGGGCAAACGCGGAGAATGAACTCCTCGGCAACAACCACCTCGTCGATCTGGTGTTTCTCGGTCTTGCCGGCATGCAGGATCCGATCCGTCCGGAAGTGCCGCAGGCGATTTATGATTGCCGTGCCGCCGGTGTCGAGGTCGCGATGGTAACCGGTGACGATCCGAGGACAGCGGCGGCAATCGCCGCTCAGGCCGGACTTCAATTCCGACCCGATCAGATCACGACCGGCGAAGACGTCCGCAAGGCCGAGGAGGCTGGATCGGACAGCCTCGACGAACTTACGAGACGCGCCCGCATCTATGCCCGTGTCGCGCCGGCGCAAAAGCTGGCTATCGTGCTCTCGCTTGCCCGTACCGGCCATTTCGTCGCTGTGACCGGGGACGGCGTCAACGACGCGCCGGCCCTGAAGCACGCGCATGTCGGCGTGGCGATGGGGCGGAAAGGAACTGAGGTCGCCAAGGAAAGTGCCGACATCGTCGTCACTGACGACAATTTCGCCTCTATCGTCACCGGCATCCGCGAAGGCCGTACAGCCTATTCCAACATCCGCAAGGTCATCCTCATGCTGGTCGCCACCGGAGCCGCGGAAATGCTGGTCTTCCTGCTCGCGATCCCGCTCGGCCTGCCCATGCCGCTGCTGCCCGTGCAGCTCCTCTGGCTCAATCTCGTCACCAACGGCATCCAGGACGTCGCACTTGCCGGCGAAAAACCGGAAGGAGACGAGCTCAAGCGGCCGCCTCGGCGCCCGAAAGAGCCGATTTTCGACCGGATGATGATCCGCCGGATTATCCTCTCGACGCTCGTTATCGGTATCGGCGGCTTTGCCGTCTTCTACTGGCTCCTGCAGCAGGGATACGAGGTCTCGCAGGCACGTAACATGCTCCTCCTGCTCTTCGTCATGTTCGAAAACGTCCAGACCTTCACCTGCCGCTCGGAACGTCGTTCGGTCTTCTCGCTCAGCTTCTTCGGCAATCCGTTGCTGATCCTGACCGTTATCATGGCGCAGGTCCTGCATATCTCGGCCATGTATATCCCCTGGTTCCGCGATACGCTCGACCTCGCGCCGATCTCGCTTGCCGAATGGGCGGTGATGCTGCTCGCGGCCTCCTCGATCCTCGTCGTCACCGAACTGGACAAATGGCGCTGCCGCAAAAACGCATGACGGCAGGGTGATGCGCAAGGCGGCATCCGAAAGCCGCCGGCGCCATCCTCATGCTATCGGACAAAAAACGCCCCGGTTCCGCTGCTGACGGAACCGGGGCGTTTTGTTTTTGAGGCTTACCGCGCGAGGAATATCGGGAACTTGGCATCCTTCAGCATCGACGCCGTGACGCCGCCGAGAATCCGCTCCCGCAGCCGCGAATGACCGTAGGCGCCCATGACGATCACATCGGCATCGATGTCCAGCGCATGCTGTTCGAGGACCTGCTCGACCGGCCGGCCGCCGCCTGCTATCTGCTCGACGACCGCCTTGACCCCATGCCGGGAAAGATAGGTGGCCATGTCGGCGCCCGGCTCCTCGCCGTTGCGCCAGTAGCTGGTATCCGGATCGACCAGCACGACATGGACGGTATCGGCCGATACCAGCATGTCCATCGCTTCACGAGCGGCCCGCGCCGCCTCCCTCCGGGAATTCCACGCGAGCAGGACCATTTTGGGCTTCAACGTAGCCTTGCCGTCCTTCGGCACCAGCAGAAGCGGCTTGTGGGCATCGAAGACGCCGCCGTCGATGATCGCCCGTGTCAGCTCAAGGTCGCTCCTGACACCGTCCGAGACGAGGATGACATCCGCGTAAAGCGCCCGCTGCAGGATCTCGCCCGCAAGGAACATGGATTCCGCGTAGATCTGCCCCACTTCGAAGGACAGCCCGTTCGCCTGGCATGCCGCCTCCACCTGCTTCCGCACATCATCTAGAACCTTCATGTCCTCATATCTCTGATCGAGCCAGACCGTCCCGGTCGGGAATTCGGCGACGGAAGGCGGAAGGGCAAGCCCGGCGACGATCGCACAAAGATGCGCATCCAGCTCCAGGGCAAGTTCGACGGCTTTCTTGATGTCGGCAGTGGCATCGGAGGCTCCGATGACCGCAAGCACTGTTTTGAACGACATGACATGCCTCCTCTAAATCGGTCTTGATTGACCCGATGAATTGCAGCCTAGTCAGGCACTTGCCCGGCAACGATGATCTTTATCAAATACCGCGGGCGGAAATCTTCAACATGGAGCGGCCGAGCCTGACCGGTCTCAGCCGCTCTGTCACGGGGAGTTGGTCACCATGCCGAAACGCAGCGCCGGTCTCCTGATATTCCGGTATTCGGAGGGAGAACCTGAAATTCTTCTGGTGCATCCGGGCGGCCCGTTCTGGGCGCGCAAGGACGAAGGAGCCTGGTCTGTCCCCAAAGGCATGGTGGAAGAAGGCGAGGACGAACTCGGTGCGGCCATCCGGGAGACCGCCGAGGAAATCGGCGAGACCGTCGAAGGACCATTCCAGTGGCTCGGTGAATACCGTCAGCCGGGTGGCAAGAAGGTTCTGGTCTGGTCGGTCGAGGCGAATCCTCCGATCGATCAAAATCGCATCGTCAGCAATATGTTCTCGCTGGAATGGCCGCCGCATTCAGGACGTCTCCAACAATTCCCGGAGGTGGATCGGATCGCCTGGTTCCGCCTCGACCAGGCACAGCGGAAGATATTGAAAGGTCAGGCCTCGATTCTGGACGACTTCTCCGGGCGGAGGAACAAGAGCGCGTGAGTTTCACATATCTTCTTGATCCTTATCAATGTTGCCGAACCCGTCCGGGGCAATCAAAAGCGAGCCGCCGGCAGACGGAGCAGAGGAGCGTTGGCAGATCGAAAGCCATGCACCGAAGTTTCCGAACAGAACCGCAACCCATCCGAAATGGAGCCGCATCTTGAATCGCACCGGAAAAATCGCCGCGGTCCTCGCGGTCGTCGTAGCCGCCGGCGTCCTGGGCTGGAAATATGTCCAGGACCGCAATGCCGCGCAGGCCATGCAGGGTATCGCAAGCGGCAACGGGCGCATCGAAGCGACCGAAATCGACATTGCGGCGCGCACGGCCGGACGCCTGACCGACGTGCTCGTCAAGGAGGGCGATTTCGTCGAGGTCGGCCAGGTCGTCGCTCGCATGGACATCGAACAGCTTGCCGCCGAGAAGCGCGAAGCGGAAGCGCAACTGGCCAGGGCCAAGATCGGCATCGACACGGCGAAAAGCCTCGTCACCCAGCGGCAGGCGGAGAAGGAAGCGGCGGCGGCAACCGTTGCGCAGAACGAAGTGGAGCTTCAATCAGCTCAGAAGAAGTTCGCTCGCAGCGAGCAGCTTTCACGCAGCGGTACCGTTTCCGAACAGACCTTGGATGATGACCGCGCCCGCGTCGAGACCGCCAGGGCCGCCGTCGCCGCCGCCAAGGCGCAACTCGCCGCGACCGACGCAGCAATCGGCGCCGCGCAGTCCCAGGTGGTGGATGCGGAAGCCTCCGTTGAAGCCGCACAGGCGACGATCGCGAGAATCGAGGCCGATCTGCGCGATTCCGAGCTGAAGGCACCCCGCAGCGGCCGGGTCCAGTATCTGGTTGCAAGACCCGGCGAGGTCGTTGCTGCCGGGGGCCGTGTCCTCAACATGCTGGACATCAGCGACGTTTACATGACCTTCTTCCTCCCGACCGCCGATGCCGGTCGCACGGCAATCGGCAGCGAGGCGCGCATCGTTCTCGATGCAGCCCCCCAATATGTCATTCCTGCCCACATATCCTTCCTGTCCGATGTAGCCCAGTTTACGCCGAAGACGGTGGAAACCGAGGAAGAGCGCCAGAAGCTGACGTTCCGTCTTCGGGCGCAAGTGCCGAAGGAACTGCTGCAGAAATATGTCGCACAGGTAAAGACAGGCCTCCCCGGCCGAGCCTATGTCAAGATCGATGCCAATGCCCGATGGCCTGCCGCTCTTTCCCAACCGCTCGCCCCATAGGAGCATCTTGCCATGGCTGATCCGGCGGAACCTGCTTATGTCGCGCGATTGAAGGATGTAGTTCATACGTATGGCAAGACGACCGCACTCGACGGCGTCTCGCTGGATATCCCCGAAGGTCGGATGGTCGGCTTCATCGGACCGGACGGTGTCGGCAAGTCCACCCTTCTTTCCCTGGTGGCCGGCGCGCGCAAGATCCAGAAAGGCGATGTGCTGGCCCTGGGCGGCGACATGCGCAGCAGCGGCCATCGCAGTCGCGTCTGCCCGGCAGTCGCCTACATGCCCCAGGGGCTGGGCCGCAATCTTTATCCAACGCTGTCGGTGTTCGAAAATGCCGATTTCTTCGGAAGCCTTTTCGGACAGCGAAAGGAGGAACGGGAGTACCGTATCCGCATGCTCCTGAGGCGAACCGGTCTTGCCGGTTTCGAAGACCGGCCGGCCGGCAATCTTTCGGGTGGGATGAAGCAGAAGCTCAGTCTCTGCTGCTCCCTCCTCCATGATCCCGACCTCTTGATTCTGGACGAACCGACGACCGGCGTCGATCCGTTGTCGCGCCGACAGTTCTGGAATCTCATCGACGACATCCGGGCCGAACGCCCGCAATTGAGCGTCATGGTCGCCACCGCCTATATGGAAGAGGCAGCGCGTTTCGACTGGCTGGCGGCCATGGATGCCGGAAAGGTGCTCGCCACCGGCACTCCCGACGAAATCCTCGCCCATACCGGGGCCTCTTCGCTCGATGAGGCATTCATCGCGCTGTTGCCCGAGGAGGTGCGGGCCGCACACCATTCGGTGGAACGGCTTCCGCCGTCCTTCGGCGACTCGGACTTCGCCATCGAGGCGGAAGGGCTTACCATGCGCTTCGGCGATTTCACCGCCGTCGACAATGTCAGCTTCCGAATTCGCCGCGGCGAGATCTTCGGCTTTCTCGGCTCCAACGGCTGCGGCAAGACCACGACGATGAAGATGCTGACCGGCCTGCTGCCGGCCAGCGAGGGAACCGCCAAGCTCTTCGGCAAGCAGGTCGACCCGCGCGACATGGATATCCGCAGGCGTGTCGGCTACATGTCGCAGGCCTTCTCGCTCTACACGGAACTCACCGTCCGGCAGAACCTCGACCTGCATGCGCGCCTCTTCCAACTGCCCCCTGAGACTATTCCCGCTCGCATCGAGGAAATGGGCCGGCGATTCCAGTTGCTCGACGTCATGGATTCGCTGCCCGATGCCCTGCCGCTCGGCATCCGGCAGCGGCTTTCGCTCGCCGTGGCGCTCGTCCATTCGCCGGAAGTGCTGATCCTCGACGAGCCGACATCCGGCGTCGATCCCATCGCCAGGGACGAGCTCTGGGCGATGCTGATCGAGCTGTCCCGCAAGGACCAGGTGACGATCTTCATCTCCACCCATTTCATGAACGAGGCAGAGCGCTGCGACCGCATATCGCTGATGCATGCCGGCAAGGTGCTCGTGAGCGATACGCCGGATGCGATCCGCGACAGCCGCAAGGCTGCAACGCTGGAAGAGGCTTTCATCAGCTATCTGGAGGATGCGATCAGCGAACCGGCGCCCCTCCCGGAGGAACCGCAGGTCGAGCCCGGGCAGACGCCCGCCTTCTCAAGCGGCGGGTATCGGCGGCTCTTCGATCTGCGCCGCGTCCTGAGCTTCAGCCGGAGGGAAGCGCTCGAAGTGCGCCGCGATCCGATCCGCGCCACGCTGGCCCTGATCGGCAGCGTAATCCTGATGTTTGTCGTCGGCTACGGCATCAACATGGACGTGGAGAACCTGACATTCGCAGCCCTCGACCGAGACGACACCGTGACGAGCCGGGACTATGTCGCCGATATCGCCGGCTCACGCTACTTCATCGAGCAGCCACCGCTGGAAGACTACAACGATCTCGACAGGCGCATGCGCAATGGTTCGCTGAAGCTCGCGATCGAGATACCGCCGGGCTTTGCCGAACACGTCGCCCGCGGCAATGACGTGGAAGTCGGCGCATGGATCGACGGCGCCATGCCGCAGCGGGCGGAGACGACCCGGGGCTATGTCCAGGGCATGCACTCGCTCTGGATCGCCCGGCATGCACGCGAGATCTACGGCGACGCGGCCTCATCGGCCTTCTCCATCGAAACGCGTTTCCGCTACAATCCCGGCATAGAAAGCCTGATCGCCATGGTGCCGGCGGTGATCCCGCTGCTTCTGCTCCTGATCCCGGCCATGCTCGCCGCCCTTTCGGTCGTCAGGGAAAAAGAACTCGGCTCGATCGTGAATTTCTATGTGACACCCGTCACGAAACTCGAATTCCTGCTGGGCAAGCAGCTCCCCTATCTGGCGCTCGGCATGGCCAATGCGGTGCTGCTCTGGCTCTTTGCCATCCTCGTCTTTCATGTGCCGTTTACGGGCAGCCTCCTGACGTTCGCGGTGGCCGCCTTCCTCTACGTCGCCTTCTCGACGGCCTTCGGTCTCCTGGTCTCCAGCTTCATCTCGAGCCAGATCGCCGCGATCTTCGGCACCACGCTGATGACCATCATTCCCGCCGTGCAGTTCTCGGGCATGATCGATCCCGTCTCGTCGCTGCAGGGTTTCGGCGCCTTCATCGGCCGGATCTATCCGACGACCTATTTCAACATCATCTCGCGCGGCACCTTTTCGAAGGGGCTGGCCTTCGAAAGCCTCGGCAGCGCCTTCCTGCCGCTCGTGATCGCGGGCCCGCTGCTCATCGCGGCGGCGGCCGTCCTCCTCAAGAAACAGGCGAAGTGACGATGCGGCCCGGCACCATCTTCCATCTCGGCATCAAGGAACTGCGCGGCCTGCTGCGCGACCCCATCCTCATCGGGTTGATCATCTATGCCTTCACCATCGCCGTCTATACCGAAGCGAAAGCGGTGCCGGAGACCCTGAACAATGCGCCGATCGCGATCGTCGACGAAGACAACTCGCCGCTCTCGCGCCGCATCGCCGATACCTTCCTGAGCCCCTATTTCAAGCAGCCGTCGATGATCACGGCGCAAGAGATGGACGCCCGGATGGATGCCGGCACCGACACGTTCGCGCTCGATATCCCGCCGAATTTCCAGAGCGACCTGATCGCCGGCAAGGCGCCGGTCATCCAGCTCAATGTCGACGCTACCCGCATGACCCAGGCATTTTCCGGTTCCGGCTACGTGCAGAGCATCGTGACCACGGAAGTCTCCGACTTCGTGCGATCGAACACGGTTTCGCAGACACCGGACGTCGCCCTGACGCTCCGATCCCGGTTCAACCCGGAACTCAACCAGACATGGTTCGCCTCGGTGATGACCGTCATCGATCATGTCACCATGCTGTCGATCATCCTCACCGGCACGGCCCTCATCCGCGAACGCGAGCATGGAACCATCGAGCACCTTCTGGTGATGCCGGTAACGCCGCTGGAGATCATGCTGGCCAAGGTCTGGTCGATGGGCCTTGTCGTCTTCGTCGCCACGCTGTTGTCGCTCGTGCTCGTCGTGCAGGTCCTTCTGCAGGTCCCGATCGAAGGGTCGCTGGCGCTCTTCATGGCGGGAGCCGCACTGCATCTTCTCGCGACCACCGCGCTCGGCATCGCGCTTGCCACGGTCGCGGGATCGATGCCGCAGTTCGGGCTGCTTCTGATCCTCGTCCTCATTCCGCTGCAGATCCTGTCAGGCGCGACGACGCCGCGCGAAAGCATGCCGGAAGTCATCCAGACGATCATGCTCGCCGCCCCCAACACGCATTTCGTCCTGATGGCCCAGGCGATCCTCTATCGGGGCGCCGGCCTTTCGGTCGTCTGGCCGCAGCTTGCCTGGCTCACCGGGATCGCAACCGTTCTGTTCACATTTTCGCACCGCGGCTTCCGACGGTCGCTCAAGTGACGGTAGTAGATGGCAATGTCCGCGAACGATGAATTGGGGACATACTGGTCGGCAGACGTGGACGCGCTGCTGAAGGGATTGGCCAGCTCGAAAGACGGCCTTTCCACGTCGGAGGCGGCCGCCAGGCTGAAGAGCGCAGGCCCGAATGCGCTCACCGAAAACGGGCACGATTCGGCGTTCAAGGTTTTCATCCGGCAGTTTCGCAGCCCGCTTGTGCTGATCCTGATCGGTGCGGCGGCGATTTCCGCAGCGGTCGGCGAAGCGCATGAAGCAATCATCATCACGCTGATCGTTCTGGGAAGCTGCGTGCTCGGCTTCCTGCAGGAGTTTTCGGCATCCCGGGCAATGGAGACGCTCCGGCTACGCCTGACCCGCACGACGGCGGCGCTCCGCGACGGTGCCGAGAGGACTATCAACGCAAGCGAGGTGGTTCCCGGCGATATCCTTCGTCTTTCCGCCGGAAGCCTGATCCCCGCCGACGGCAGGATCCTCGAAGCGCGGGACGTCAATGTCAGCGAGGCCGTGCTGACCGGAGAGACGTTCCCCGTCGTCAAGATGCCGGGCCTTGCCGAGGCGGATGCGCCGCTCATCCGGCGCAACAATGCCGTCTTCGCCGGAACATCGGTGCGCAGCGGCACCGCCTCCGTTCTGGTGACCCGCACCGGCCCCCGCACGGAGTTCGCCTCGATCGCCGCAAGCCTCGAACGGCAGGTTCCGGAGACGGAGTTCGCGCGAGGCATCCGCCGCTTCGGGGTGCTGGTCACCGAGATCATGTTCGTCATGGTCATCGTCGTCTTCTTCGCCAACGCCTCCCTCGGCAGGCCGCTCATCGATTCCGTCCTCTTCTCGCTGGCTCTCGCCGTCGGCCTGACACCGGAACTCCTGCCGGCGATCATCAGCGTGACGCTTGCCCGAGGCGCACGGCGGATGGCCGAAAACGGCGTCATCGTCCGCAGGCTGGAGGCAATCGAGAACCTCGGCAGCATCGACATCCTGTGTACCGACAAGACCGGTACGCTCACCGAGGGGCTGATCCATCTGGACGCCTGGATGGACACCGAGGGGCGTCCTTCGAGTGAGATCCTCCGGCTGGCCCGTCTCAATGCCGCCTTCCAGAGCGGCATGGCCAACCCGCTGGATGAAGCGATCGTCGCGGCGCCGATGACGGAGGCGCCGGAGAAATCCTTCCGGAAATGCGACGAAGTCCCCTACGATTTCATCCGCAAGCGCCTTTCCGTCATCATAAAATCGCCGGAACAAGAAACGATACTGATCTGCAAGGGCGCGGTTGCCAATGTGCTTGAGATATGTAGCACGTTGCGGACAGCATGCGGCGAACAGCCGCTCACCGCGGAGCGGCGAGCTCCTCTCGAAGAGAGCTTCCGCACCTGGGGCGAACAGGGTTACCGGGTGCTCGCCATCGCGACACGCCGCCTACCCTCTCAGCAACGCTATGGCCGGGATGCTGAAACCGCGCTGAGGCTGGAAGGCTTCCTCCTGTTTCTCGATCCGCCGAAACAGGGCGTCAAAGAATCCCTGAAAGATCTTCAAGCCCGTGGCATCACCGTCAAGATGATTACCGGCGACAACCGGTATGTCGCTGCCCATCTCGCCGCATCGGTGGGGCTGAGATCGGATCGCATCCTGACCGGAGTCCAGGTTTCCCGTCTCACCGCTGGCGGGCTGGCGGCAAAGGCAAGGATCACGGACCTGTTCGTCGAGATCGATCCGAATCAGAAGGAGCGGATCGTCGCAGCCCTTCGCGCCCGCGGGCACGTCGTCGGCTATCTCGGAGATGGCATCAACGACGCCGCAGCCCTGCACGAGGCCGATATCGGTATTTCCGTAGACGGCGCCGTGGATGTCGCGCGTGAAGCCGCCGACATGGTGCTCCTGAAGCGCGACCTCGGCGTGCTCGTCCGCGGCGTCGACGACGGACGTGCGACGTTCGCCAACACGATGAAATACATATCGATCACCGCTAGCGCCAATTTCGGCAACATGATCAGCATGGCCTTCGCCTCGCTGGTCCTGCCCTTCCTGCCGCTGCTCGCCAAGCAGATCCTGCTCAACAACTTCCTTTCCGATATCCCCTCCTTCGCCATCGCTACCGACAATGTCGATATCGAGGACAAGCGCTCGCCGCGGCATTGGGACATCGGCTTCGTGCGGCGCTTCATGATCACCTTCGGACTGATCAGCTCGGTCTTCGACCTGGCGACCTTCGCATTCCTGATGCTCGTCGCCCGCACGGGGGAACAGGTTTTTCAGACGGCCTGGTTTGTGGAGTCGCTGCTGACGGAACTGCTGATCGTCTTCGTCATCCGGACCCGCAAACGCTTCTGGCGAAGCCGACCGGCCGGCCTCCTGATGGTATTGACCTTTGCCGTCGCCGTTGTCGCCATCGCTTTGCCCTTCCTGCCACTACCCGACTGGTTCGGCTTCGTCCCACCGCCTCTGCCGGTCATACTGGGCATACTGCTGATAACGCTGTCGTATCTGGCTGTCTCCGAAGCCACCAAGCGTTGGTTCTTCTATCGCGAGGACCGCAGGTCAAAAGTCCGAGGACAGACGAGTCGCAAGCCGCGGAGACGGCACGGCTGATCGGCAGTACAGGCTCGGCGATATCCTCAAACCGCCACCGGGGCCTCGATTGCGGGATGAGGATCATAGCCGGTGACCTCGAAATCCTCGATCCTGTACCCGTCGATGCTGTCCGGCCGCCGGAGCAGCCGCAGTTTCGGAAACGGCCGTGGCTCCCGCTCGAGCACCGTTCTCGCGAGATCCTGATGATCGAGGTAGAGGTGAACGTCGCCGCCCACCCACACAAGCTCGCCCGGGGTCATGTCCACTTGCTGCGCCACCATGGCAAGCAGCGCCGCCTGCTGGCAGACGTTGAACGGATTGCCGAGCCCCATGTCGCTCGACCGCTGCAGGACGAGAAGCGAAACCTTCTGACGGCGCCCTTCGCCGATATTGGAGACATGGAACTGATAGGTCATGTGGCAGGGATGCAGCGCCATCTGGTCGAGTTCGGGCACGTTCCAGGCATGAAACAGCATGCGCCGGCTTGAAGGGTTCCTGCGCAGCGTGTCGATCACCTCCGCCAGTTGGTCGTATTCCCTGCCGTCCGCGCCCTTCCAGCGCCGCCACTGCTTGCCGTAGACGGGGCCGAGATCGCCCCATTCCTCGGCAAATGCGGCATCGGCGAGAATCCTGTCCTCGAAATCCTTCTGAGAGATGTCCGAGCCGGTCGCCTTCCGGTAGGCGGCGAGCGGCCAGTCCGTCCAGATGCGGACGTTCTCGCTGAGGAGCGACCGGATATTCGTCTGCCCGGTCAGGAACCACAGCATCTCCTTGACGGCGGTCTTCCAAAAAACCTTCTTCGTCGAGTAGACGGGAAAACTGCCATCGGAAAGATCGAAGCGCATCATCACGCCGAACATCGAAAGCGTGCCCACGCCGGTGCGGTCGATCCTTCGGTCCCCCTTCTCCAGGAGGTAGGCCAGCGTATCGAGATACTGGTATTCCGGATGTCTCAGCGTCAAGGCGATGTCCCTCCGCGAAGTTCCGCCGCCATGCGCCTCGTGCGCGCAAGACAGGCAGGACCGCCGATTCCTTTTTATGGATTTCAATAATAGCACACCACAGCCCGGCCAATCTCGTGGCAGCGGCTTTCCCCGGCATTTTGCCGGGCAGCTTACCGGGACACGTAGTTCCGCCAGTTATGCTCCTCGGAAAAACCAAGGACTTCGCGGATCTTGCGGTTGCTGATCGGGGCTTCGAACTCACCGATCTCCCCGGTGATCGGCGTCCCGGGTGCCCATTTTTCGAGGAACGGCCGGGTCGGTTCGTAGGCCGTGATCGTGTCGTTGACGGCATTGAAGACCTGGAAGCCCAGTCCGTCCTTTTCGACGCCGAGATGCACGATCTGGCCGAGGTCGCGAGCGTCGATATAGCTCCACGCATTGCGCTTGCGCGACGGCGGGTCGGCAAGGAAGGCGGGAAAGCGTGCATAGTCTTCCGGCGAAATCACATTGCCGATCCTGAGCGCATAGATATCGGCGCCGAAGCGCATGGCGAAGGCGCGCGCCGTCTTCTCGTTGACCACCTTGGAAAGCCCGTAGCTGTCCATCGGATCGACGTCGTAGTTCTCGGTCAGCGGGAATGAACGATAGTCCTTGTCCCCCTCGGCGAAGCAGACGCCATAGGTCGTCTCGCTGGAGGCGATGATCACCTTGCGGATGCCGAGTTTCATCGCCGCTTCGATGACGTTGTAGGTCGAGACCGTATTGGCGGCGAATGTCGTATTGTCCGGCCGCATGAGGATGCGCGGCACGGCGGCAAAATGCACCACCGCGTCGACCGGCGCCGGGCCCTTTCCGCTCGCAAGTCCCTGAAAGCCGAAATGCATGGAAAGCGCGTTGAACGCTTCACCGCTGTCGGTCAGGTCGGTGATCAGCGTGTTGACGCCGGGATGATCGAGCGGCACCAGATCGAGATTGAGGACTTCATGCCCCTGGTCGAGAAGATAGGGCACGACATGCCGCCCCGCCTTGCCGCTGCCGCCGGTGAATACAATTCGCTTGCCCATGGCATTGCCTCCTCAGACACTATCGCGCCACACAGATTTGATCGCGCTGTCTGCGCCTTCTAAAGACGCCTCGACTAACTATCCCCCAGCCAGCCTCTTGGCCAGCCGGAAATAGCCGCAAGCTATTGCGCGCCCCCTTTTCATGCACGAGGGAAATGCCTATATGGGGATTGCCGGACACCTGTCCGGCTATGGCAATAAACGGTCGGTGTAATAAACCTATTGGACCCGGGGGCGGTACCCGGCGCCTCCACCAAAAACCGGTCAGTCGAAGAAGACCGGCTTTTGATGGGGGCGAAATAGGATCGACAAGGGTGTAAAGATCGAACTTTTGCTCGGCATGATACCACCGTTATCGGGTCAAAAAGTGTAGTTGCAAACGACAACAACGCTAAGGAATATGCTCTCGCTGCCTAATGGCGGTGCGGGAATTCCGCTTTAAGCCCTTGCGGTTAGCACCGTAAGGCGGGGTCCGAAGGCACCTGGCAACAGAAGCCTTCACCTTCCTGCCTCAGTCGAATACTATTGGTCTGACTCGGAGAGCGATGGGCTTCCCCGCGCCCGACCGGCATGGCATAACACGTCTGACTAAAAGACGAGACAAGTGGAAAGACAGGACCGCATGGGGCAGGATCACATCCGTTACGACATTCTGGCGCAAGACGCTCTGCGTGGCGTCATCCGTAAGGTTTTGTCCGAAGTCGCGGCCACCGGCCGGCTGCCGGGCGATCATCATTTCTTCATCACATTCCTGACCGGCGCGCCGGGTGTGCGCATTTCCCAGCACCTGAAGGCGAAATATCCCGAGCAGATGACCATCGTCATCCAGCATCAGTTCTGGGATCTCAAGATCACCGAAACCCAATTCGAGGTCGGCCTCTCCTTCTCCGACACGCCGGAGCGCCTGGTCATCCCCTTCAACGCCATCCGCGGCTTTTATGATCCGTCGGTGAATTTCGAACTGGAATTCGAAGTGCCGCTTGCCGACGAGGACGACAATTCCTCCGCCGAGATCACTGCCATTCCGGTCGAAGCCACCTCGAAACCTGCCGAAACCGAGACCAAGAGCAAGACCGACGAGGAAAAGAAGCCCGGTTCGGTCGTGTCGCTGGATTCCTTCCGCAAGAAACAGTAGCGCGGAGGCGCCGCATCATGAGCGCCGAGATCGTTAATCTGCGCCAGTTCCGCAAGGGCAAGGCCCGGCTCGAAAAGGAGAAGGAAGCGGAGCAGAACCGCATCACCTTCGGCCGAACGAAAGCGGAAAAATCCCTGACAGGGGCACGCAACGAGAAGGCCGGGAAGGCACTCGACCAGGGCCGGCTGGAAAAGCCGCACGAGGGACGTCAGGACGATTGAACCTTTGGGGCACAACGTTAATGCGTGGTTAACCCACCCACTATCGGGCTGCTTGACGCCAAGGGCGTAACAGTTTGAATAAGCCCGACTTTTCTCACCTGTCCCGGAGAGTTTCGTGATCCGCAAACATTCCGCGACGCTTCACGGTCATCGCACCAGTTTTTCCCTCGAAGACGAATTCTGGCTCGAACTGAAGACGATCGCTGCCCAGCGCAAAATCAGCCTTGCGAGCCTGATTGCCGAAATCGACGACCTGCGCTCGCCCGACAGCAATCTGTCCTCGGCGTTGCGCGTGCATGTGCTCACCTGGCTCAAGAAGAAGACGGTATAAACGCTGCGGGTTCAGCGCTGGACACCCGGAAGGCCAGGCACGTCCGCCGGCGGGATGACCAGTGGCTCCTGCCGGAGGATATTGTCGGTCGGGGGCACGATGAGTTGCGGCTGGCCGATCTGCCGCTGGCGTTCTTCTTCGGCGGCACGGGCTGCAGCAGCAGCGGCCTGAGCCTGACGCTGGCGCTCGACCTCTTCGGCTTCGCGGCGCGCCCGCTCCTCCGCTTCCGCCTTCTCGCGTGCCGCCTGCCGCTCGACCGCCTGGAAATTGTAAAGCGCCACCTCGCGGCGCAGGCGCTGTTTTTCCAGCACGCTCGCCTGCAGCGCCTCGACCCGCCGCCGCTCCTGCTCGAAGGCCCGCTGCGACAGGAAATTGGTCATCGCCCCAACATCGATGTGTTGCGTGGGCTTGGCAAGGTCACCCGAATAGCCGAGCCGGACGGTCGGATCGCCGCCGGCAAGCCCTTCCTCGCCGGCATCGTAGGTGACGGCGAGATCGGCGGTCATGCCGTCCTCGAGAAGATCGAAGCGTCCCTCGCCGGAAAGTTTCGTCGTACCAACCGCAGCAGAGATATTCTGCGCCCGCGCCTCACCCGCCGTGATCGTGACGGGAATCGTCAGATCGCCGATCTCAGCACGGCCCTGATGCACGAGACCGGCAACAAGCGGCCGGATCTTCTCCTCCGTCACCTCGCCGCCAAGTTTGTCCGCCGCCGTCATCAAGGGTTTGAGCGCGTCGGGATTGATCCCCGCGACGGCCACTCCCTTGAGCCGCAACTCGGCCGAGCCGCTGACGGCATCGAGCAATTCGGCGACGGTCTTGCCGGTCGATTCGGCGGAAATGTCGAAATCGAGTTGACCGGTGGCAACCGGCTTGCCCCCGGCCTTCCAGACGAGCGGCGCAAGATCGGTACTTTCGGCCGCAAGCTGCACTTGCAGAAGCCCGTTACCGTCACCGTTCGACATCATCAGGCGACCGGCCAGTTTGCCGCCCTGCCAGTGGCCGAGGCCGTTCTCGATGATGACACCACCTGCGCGATGGGTGATTCTGGCCGAGAAATCAGTGATGCTGCCGAAGCCATCCGTGCGGAACGCTTTCGCCCTGAGATCGAGCGCAGCATCCAGGTCGCCGAAGATCGGCCGGCTCAGCGGTTTTGAGGAAAAGGCGCCATTCTGAGGATCGCCGACCGGACCGAAGACCGCCTCCCCAAGCCAGGCAAGATCCAGGGTATCGATGTCGAGCGATCCCGTCGCCGGCATGCCCGGCGCTTTCCGGTCAATGGCGATATCGCCTGTGAAATCGTTGCCAGCCGACGTGCCTCGAAGACCGGCGACCTCCACCCCGTCTGACGTCATCCTGACATCGGCTTCGAGTGTAACCGGCAGGCCGGTTCCGAATTGCGGCAATCCGATGCCGTTCATCAGAAGATAGGGTTCGAGATCATCGCTTTTCAGCGTCACGTGACCGGCGCCTTCGCCGAAACCCTCGTTGTGGATATTCAGGTCCCCCTTCATCTCGAAGGTCGTCCTGCCGGTCCTGAACGACAGATCCGCGTCTGCCCGGTCTGCCGAACTCTGCCGAAGGTTGAGTGCGAGCCGGCCCGCGCCATCTCCGTCGAAAGGCAGGGGATCAAGACCCGCCTGACCCAGAAGAATCCGCGAGTCGGGGTTATCGAGGGACGCGTTCAGCGACATGTTATCGCTGCCCGTCAGGTCGAACAGGCCCGGCAGCGTCAGATCGGCATTCACCTCGCTGCCGTTCGCCTCGCCCTTGAGGGCGATCTCCATGCCGGCGACATTTCCCCCGACCTTCAGGTCGGCGGACAGGTCCGTATTCGCAAACCAGGAGGCATTGCGCGCCAGCCGCTGCAAAACCGGATGCGACGGCAACCGGTCGCGCAGCATGGTCAGAAATGCCGTCGGATCGTCCGAGCGGAGGTTCAAGGTCCCGCTGCCGGCATAGGAAAGCAGCGAGCCTTCCACCTTGCCCACGGCAGAGATCGTGGCGCCCTCGATGTTGCCGACCGCAAGCCGCTCCAGCGAGAACACGCCGCCGGCCATGGTGAAGGCGGTGTCGACCTTGTCGGCCGCGACGCCGAACGCCGTGAACCGATCGGCCCTCAGCGTCGCCGCGATATGGTGGTCGAGCACGTCCTGGCCCGCATCGTCGCCGGTCAGCAGCGAGGCGAGCGCCCGCATGGCGTCGATATCGATCTCGTTGCCGGCAAGGCTCACCGAGAGGTTTGGAGCGTGCCCCTGCGGCGACTGGCGCTCCAGCCGCCCCTTGAGCGTCGCCGCACCGATCGCAAGCTCGAGGTTGTCGAAACGCTGCATCTCGGGCGTCAGATTGACCCTTGCGGAAAAACCCGCCGACCGGAGCTGGCGGATTTCGGGCGCCACCCGTCCGGATAACCAGTCGGCAAGACCGGATGGTTGGTTGGAGGCGACCAGCATGTCGCCGACGAAGGAAACCCGGTCGCGCAGGAGGAGGCTGCCCTTGGCTTCGAACTGCGTGCGGCCCGGCAGGGTCGCCACCACGTTATCGACCGCCCAGCCCTGTCCGGCAGGACGGATGTCGAGCTTGATGTCGCGGATCGTCGTGTCGTTGGCGACGATAGCCGGTAGCCTGAGGCTCGCCCGGCCGGGGACCTGCGGAATGGGGATGGAGGCGGCCATGCGGATGAAATTATTGATGCGTCGCTGCGCCGAAACAGCAGGATCGCGGCCGGTCTTGGCCCGCCCCCCCTCGCCCAGGCGGTTCACGTCGATCTGCTGGCCTTCGGCGGTCAGCAGGAATTCCGGCTTCTCGCCGGTATCGAGCGTTGCCTCGCCGGTCACGACGTAAGGGTTATCAGTCGCGCCGATCTCCACCCGATATTGCGGAATACGGATACGCTCGTTGGTCAGCTCAAAACCGCCCTTCACCCGCGGCCCGGGTGGCGGCGCTTCGACCGGCTCGGTGTCATCTTCCTCCTGCAGGACGTCGAGGGTGAAATTGCCGTTGTAGGCCGGCTTGTCCTCGGCCAGTGTGAGCTCCCCATCGAGGCCCACCTCGATGGGCTGGGCCTCCGGCCAAAGCCTGAAGCGCAGCGGCAGCCGCCTGGCATCGGTGTCGGCCGCGCCGCTTGAAAGATTGAACCTCGCCGCATATCCGTCGAGCGTCGCATCGCCCTCGCCACGCCAGGGCCCGCGGAGGGACGCGGCGGAAAAATCGCCCGAGAGGCCGGTAATCTGCCGTGACTGGCCGGATTGTTCGTCGATGAGGTCGATCTCGCCGCCGCTGACATGCACATCCTCGATGACGACGACGCGAGTGGGGATCGCCGCCTGGCTGCCGCGCATCCAGTCAAGCGTGCCGTCCTTCAGGACCCGGATGCGTGCCTTCGGTTCCTCGATGCGCATATCGAAGATGCGCGCTTCGCCGGAGAGGAAGGGTGCAAGCTCCATGTCCATCGAAAAGCGCGCCACCTGCACCAGCGGCTGACCATCCGTATCCATGCCGACCCGAACATCGTGAAGGGTAACGGATGGAAATGGCAGTATACGCGCATCGACCGCCCCGTGGACGGAAACCTTTTTCCCAAGGATGCGGCTTGCCTGTTCCTCGAAACCGACGCGAAAGCTCGACCAGTCGACAAAAAACGGTGCAAGCAGCGCCGTGAACAGCGCCACCACCACCAATCCGCTCAAGGCCAGCAGGATACGTCCAAACAACGCAGCTTCTCCGATCTCGCTATGAGACTAGTCTTATCGGGTGGGCAGACAAGTCAAGCTTGCGGGAAGAGTTCATTTGCCAGCACGGAAGATGTTGCCGGGATTAAAGATATTGTCCGGATCGAGGCTCTTCTTGATGGAGCGCATCAGGTCTACCGCACCGCCCAGCTCTTCTTCGAGAAAGGCCATCTTGCCCTGCCCGATGCCGTGTTCGCCGGTGCAGGTGCCGTCCATGGCAAGCGCCCGACGGTTGAGGCGCTCGATGAAACCCTCGACCTTCTCGACGGAGGTGGGGTCCTTGCCGTCGAAAAGCACAAGCACGTGGAAATTGCCGTCGCCCGCATGACCGACGATCGGCGCAAGCAACCCCTCGGCGACGATATCCGCCTGCGTCTCGGCCACGCATTCGGCAAGCCGCGAGATCGGCACGCAGACATCGGTTGAGAGGCCGTCGAGCTCCGGCGCCAGCGCCCGGCTCGCCCAATAGGCATTGTGCCGCGCATTCCAGAGCTTTGCGCGCTCCTCCGCGTTCGCCGTCCAGCGGAACTCGTCGCCGCCACATTCCGTGGCGATCTCGGAAAACTGCGCCGACTGCAGCGCCACCGTTTCCTCGGTGCCGTGGAATTCCAGGAAGAGCGTCGGCTTTTCCGGATAGGAGAGCTTCGAATAGGCATTGCAGGCGCGCATCTGCACCTCGTCGAGCAGCTCGATGCGGGCGACCGGGATGCCCATCTGGATCGTCATGATGACCGCGTCGCAGGCGGCCGCAACACTCGGGAAGGCGCAGACCCCGCCGCCAATCTTTTCCGGAATGCCCTGCAGGCGAAGCGTGATGGACGTGATGACGCCGAGCGTGCCTTCCGAGCCGACAAACAGCCGGGTCAGATCATAGCCCGCCGACGATTTCCTGGCCCGCCGCGCGGTGCGGATTTCCTCGCCATCGGCGGCGACGATCGTGAGCGACAGGACATTGTCCTTCATCGTGCCGTAGCGCACCGCATTGGTACCCGACGCGCGCGTCGCTGCCATGCCGCCGATCGACGCATTGGCGCCCGGATCGATCGGGAAGAACAGGCCGGTATCGCGCAGTTCCCGATTCAGCTCCTCGCGGGTGATGCCGGGCTCCACCGTCACGTCGAGATCGGCGGGGCTGACGCGAAGCACCCTGTTCATGCGGCTGAAATCGATCGAAATCCCGCCGGACGGCGCGTTGACCTGACCTTCCAGCGACGATCCGACGCCGAAGGGAATGATCGGCACGCGATGGGCGGCGCAGGTCTTCACCACCGTCTTCACATCCTCGGCACTCTCGACGAAGACGACGCCATCCGGAAGCTGGGCCGGCAGATAGGTGGTCGTATGCGCATGCTGCTCGCGAAAGGACTGGCCGGTCTGGAACCGTTCGCCGAAGGATTGTTTGAGGATGCCGAGAACCGTGCCGATGCCTTCCTCGTTGCGAAAGCCCGCCTTCACGTCCCTGACCGCCATGACCATTCTCCTTGTCGTATCGGGGATTGGTTAGGTCACAGGTCAGGCTTTGTCCAGAAATAACGATGCGGATCGGGAAAGGCAGACTCATCCCTTGGCGATGGTCGGAATTTCTCCTCGGGTTGAACCCGAGGATCGGACGGGGCGCTGAAAGCTGCCTCTTATATTTTAGTTTTGGGTAGCACCTCTCAGCGCCCCGTTCGGCGGTTTGTGCCCGCGACTCCGGTCCCTCTGCGATGACGGGGTTTGTGGGAACTGTGGCGTGTCCCTCCTGAGCGGGAGAGTGTCATGCACGCTCTTTAGACTTAC
>NZ_JAGGJW010000013.1 GCF_017873175.1 Neorhizobium petrolearium | reverse complement strand
GTCGCTTTCCACGGCATCAACACCTCCCGCCAAAAAGCGAAAAGTGTTACCCATGTCTCCGGTACGAAACGTCACCTATCTCTCGGGTTGGGCACTCTCAAATCATACCTTGAAAAGGCCTTTTTGGGCCGGAAGCGTCACTGCTTGAATTCTAGAGTGCAGACCCGGCTTGTGCCGCCGACTTCCTGTCGACGGCCAAAGTCTCATGTCGAGGCGGCTCGACTTCCCATCATCGAATCTATTTCGCACCCCGCCCGCAACATGGGTGAAGCAAGCTTGTCCCGCTCACTGCTTCGAAAAGACATAGTCTGTCTCTTGCCGCAGCACTTCGCCCGGCCGCAGCACGACGTTGGGGAAATCCGGATGATTGATCGCGTCCGGCCATACCTGGGTTTCCAGGCAAAACCCGGCAAAGGGACCGTAGCGGCGACCTTCGAGGCCCGGCACCGGGATTTCCTCAAGTTTGAAGGCGGCATAAAATTGCACACCGGGCTCGGTGGTACGCACTTCCATCGAAACGCCGGAATAAACGCTGCGCGCCAGCGCCACGGAACGCTTCCGCGTCCGCGCCGGCGACAGACAGTAGTTGTGATCGAACAGGACCTGTCTGCCGTCGTCGAACCGCTTCATCGGTCCCATCTCCCGTAGGTCGAAGGATGTATCGGCGACCGATATCAGTCTGCCGGTCGGCAACTGCTTCTCATCCACTTCGACCAACTGATCGGCGGCGATCATAATGTCGTGACCAAGGGCGTCTTCACGGCCGTCAAGATTGAAATAGGAGTGCTGGCAGATGTTGGCGAGTGTCGGCTGGTCGGTCGTGGATTCGTAGACCACCGACAGCACGCCGTGGTCCTTGAGCTGATAGGTGGCAGTCACCGTGCAATTGCCGGGATAGCCCGCGCGACCATCGGGATCGGTGATCTGAAGTACGACCTTGTCAGCCGCATGATCGACGATCGACCAGTTGCTGCGACCGAGACCATCCGTACCCCCGTGAAGGTGGCCGATCCCCGGTTGATTCATTTCAAGCTGGTATTGTTTCCCATCGAGCGTGAAACGGCCGGCGGAGATGCGGTTTGCACAGCGGCCGGGCGTTGCGCCGAAATATGGCGAATGGATTGGATATGGATCGAAAGCCTCGAACCCCAGCACGAGCGGCGGCCGATGGCCCTCCAGCCTGAGATCCTGGATCACGGCGCCCCATGTAATGATACTCGCGGTCAATCCGCCGCCGGCAATTCTCACGCGATAAACGGGCTCGCCATTTTCCGTCGTGCCGAAGACTTCGAAATTCTGATCCGTCATGACCTTTTCCTCCACCGGACATTTGGCGGCAACCTGCGCGATTTGGCGGCAAGCTGCAATGTCACGGGAAGCAAAATCCGTCAGCGGGCGAGGGTGCGCGTCGCCTGTTCAAGCCCGCCGAGCGTCAACGGAAACATACGTTCGGTCATGAGCTGCCGCATCAACCCGATCGAGGTCGTGTAGCGCCACTGATTTTCGGGCACCGGATTGAGCCAGACGCAGCGGTGGTAATGACCGGTGATGCGCCTAATCCAGGCCTCGCCGGGCTCCTGGTTCCAGTGCTCGACCGAACCGCCCGCATGGGTGATCTCATAGGGGCTCATCGAAGCGTCACCGACAAAGATCACCTTGTAATCCGAACCATAGCTGCGGATCAGATCAATCGTCGCCAGGCGGTCCGACCGGCGGCGGTTCTCCTTCCAAACGCCTTCGTAGAGGCAATTGTGGAAGTAGAAATGCTCCATATGCTTGAACTCTGCCCGTGCGGCGGAAAACAGTTCCTCAACGATGCGGATATGGTCATCCATCGACCCGCCCACATCGAAGAACACCAAAAGCTTCACGGCATTATGCCGCTCCGGCCTTGTCTGCACGTCGAGATAACCGTGCTCGGCGGTGGAGCGGATCGTGCCGGGCAGGTCGAATTCTTCGGCCGCGCCCTCCCGCACCCAGCGCCGAAGCCGTTTCAGTGCCAGCTTGATATTGCGCGTGCCGAGTTCGACCTTGTCGTCGAAATCCCTGAACTCGCGCCTGTCCCAGACCTTCACGGCACGGCGATGGCGGGATTCGTCCTGCCCGATGCGCACGCCTTCCGGGTTATAGCCATAGGCGCCGAAGGGCGAGGTGCCGCCGGTGCCGATCCATTTCGACCCGCCCTGATGGCGCCCTTTCTGCTCTTCGAGCCGCTGTCGCAGCGTCTCCATCAGCTTTTCGAAACCGCCGAGCGACTGGATGAGTTTCTTCTCTTCCTCGGTCAGGTGTTTTTCGATGAGCTTGTGCAGCCATTCCTCGGGAATGTTCTGGGTATCGAGGCCCGGCTTGCCGGAGACCATCTCCAGGCCGCGAAAATAGGAGGAAAAGACCTGGTCGAATTTATCGATGTGGCGTTCATCCTTCACCAACGCCGTGCGGGCGAGGAAGTAGAAAGCCTCGACGTCGAAATCGGCCACCCCCTCTTCAATGCCTTCGAGAAGCGCCAGGAATTCCCGGAGCGTCACCGGGACCTTCGCCTCCTTTAAATGCAGGAAGAAGGGAATGAACATGCTGACCTATTCCGTGCCGGTCTTCTCCGGCTCGCCGATTTTCTCCAGATCGTAGGGCGTCGTCTGGTAGATCTCGTTAATCCAGTTGCCGAAGAGAAGATGCGCATGGCTGCGCCAGCGGTTCAGGGGCGTCAGCGTATCATCGTTATGCGGGAAGTAGTCATGCGGCAACTTGATGGGGACGCCCGCATTCACATCCCGGAAATACTCATCCGCCAGCGAGGTGGAGTCGTATTCCACATGATTGAACATGTAGAGACGCTTTCCCCTTTTCTCGTGGACGAGGCAGATGCCCATCTCGTCCGATTCCATCAGGATTTCCAGGCTTGGTACCTTCTCGATATCCGCGCGGCGCACCTCCGTCCAGCGCGAGACCGGCACCTGGAAGTCATCCGAGAAGCCGTTGAGGTAGACGGAGGACGGTACGAGGTTGCGGTGACGGTAAACGCCGAAGGCCTTCTCCTTCAACTCGTATTTCGGCACGCCGTGAAAATGGTAGATGGCCGCCATCGCACCCCAGCAGACATTCATGGTCGAATGGACATTGGTGGTTGTCCAGTCGAGGATCTTCTCCATCTCGTCCCAGTAGGTGACCTCTTCGTAAGGCAGTGTCTCGATCGGTGCACCGGTGATGATGAAGCCATCGAACTTGCGGTGCTTCACCTCTTCCCATGTTTCGTAGAAAGCCAGCAGATGCTCTTCCGGCGTGTTCTTGGCCCTGTGGTTGCCGATTCGCACCAGCGACAGCTCCACCTGCAGCGGCGTCGCACCGACGAGACGCGCCATCTGCAGCTCTGTCTTGATCTTGTTGGGCATGAGATTGAGAAGTCCGATCTGCAGCGGACGAATGTCCTGCCGCACCGCCGCAGTTTCGGTCATCACCCGCACGCCCTCGGAAACGAGGGTGCTGAAGGCAGGCAGCGTATCGGGAATCTTGATCGGCATGTCTAAACCCACGAAAATAAAAACCGGCGGCGAAAAATCGCAACCGGCCGGGGAAGCATGATCTGGGGAAGTCATCTTCTCGCGGCCCTTTAGCGACTTTTTTTACGTGGCTGCAAGCCGGCCGGCCAAATCACCACGAAATTACGGACTTTCAAATACGCCTTGCTATGCCTGTCGTCAATGGGAGCAAAATCTTCCGCTTATCGCTCGCGCCGCGCCATGAAGGCGATCCGCTCGAAAAGATGGACATCCTGCTCGTTCTTCAGGAGCGCCCCATGCAGCTTCGGCAACGCGTTCTTCATGTCCCCGCGCAGATCGGCGGGATCGACATCGTCTGCAACGAGAAGGCGGATCCAGTCGAGCGCTTCGGACGTCGACGGCTTCTTCTTGAGCCCCGGCATCTCGCGGATTTCATAGAACTGCATCAATGCGTTGCGCACGAGGGTCTGCTTGATACCCGGATAATGCACCTCGACGATGCGTGCCAGCGTCTCGACATCCGGGAAACGAATGTAGTGGAAGAAGCAGCGGCGCAGGAAAGCGTCCGGAAGCTCCTTCTCATTGTTCGAAGTGATGATGACGATGGGCCGGACTCTAGCCTTGACCGTTTCGCCGGTCTCGTAGACGTGAAATTCCATCCGATCGAGTTCCTGCAGAAGGTCGTTCGGGAATTCGATATCCGCCTTGTCGATCTCGTCGATCAGCAGGACGACCTTCCTGCCCGCCGCAAAGGCCTGCCAAAGCTTGCCGCGTCGGATATAATTCGCGACATCATGGACCCGCTCGTCGCCGAGCTGGCTATCGCGCAGGCGCGAGACCGCATCATATTCGTAGAGACCTTGCTGCGCCTTTGTGGTGGACTTGATGTTCCACTCGATGAGATCGAGACCAAGGGCCGCCGCCACCTGCCGGGCAAGTTCAGTCTTGCCGGTACCCGGCTCGCCTTTCACCAGCAGCGGGCGCTCGAGACGGATCGCGGCATTCACCGCCACCATCAGATCCTTGTCCGCGATATAGTCCGCTGTACCCTGAAACTGCATCCTGCTATCCCGATTGAAAAGCGAGCCGCAAACTAAAAGCTTGGCTTCGGTGCTGCAACAGCTTTCCCAATGAGGTCCCTTTACGCTAAGGGCAGTGACCATGAGCCATTCGACCTTTACCATCCTGCTTGGCGGCGATCTCACCGTCACCGACCGCCTGCTGGAAGCGACCAGTGCCAGCCGCTTCATCGCAGCTGACAGCGGCATGCGACATGCAGCGACACTCGGCGTCGAGCCCGAACTGTGGGTCGGCGATTTCGATTCCACTGACGCCGAACTTGCAAAACAATGGCCGGGCGTGAAACAGCAGACCTATCCGCCCGCCAAGACCGAGACAGACGGCGAGATCGCCACGGCGGAAGCGATCGACCGCGGGGCTGCACGGCTGATCTTTGTCGGTGCGCTCGGCGGGGAACGGAGCGATCACGCGCTCCAGCACCTCTTCCATGCCATGAGCCTTGCCGAACGCGGCTTCGACATTTTGCTCACGTCCGGCGAGGAAGAAGCGGTGCCGCTGCTGCCGGGGGACAAAAAGCTCGACTTGCCGAAAGGCTCGCTCTTTTCGATCATCGGTTTTTCGGCACTGGAAGGCCTGGACATCGTTGGTGCGCGTTATCCGCTCCACAATTTCGGGCTTCCCTTCGGCTCTTCTCGGACGGTCTCGAACATTGCGGAAGGACCAGTGGAATTCCATCTGAAGGTCGGCAGAGCGATGATCCTTGCTCGCCCCTACGACATGACAGGAACCTGACGTTTGGCACCTCCTATTCTGAAACTTGACGATATCTTCCTGAGCTTCGGAGGTACTCCGCTGCTCGCCGGCGCTGGCCTGCAGGTGGAGCCCGGCGACCGCATCTGCCTCGTCGGCCGCAACGGTTCCGGCAAGTCGACGCTGATGAAGATCGCTGCCGGCATGGTCGAGCCGCAGTCAGGCGAAGTCTTCCGCCATCCGGCCTCGACGATCCGTTACCTCGAACAGGCGCCGGATTTTGCCGACTATGCCACCGTGCAAGCCTATGCGGAATCAGGCCTCGGTCCGGGCAATGATCCCTATCGCGTTACCTACCTGCTCGAACATCTCGGCCTCACCGGCCAGGAGGATCCAAAGACGCTTTCGGGCGGCGAATCCCGCCGCGCCGCGCTCGCCCGTGTCATGGCACCCGAGCCGGACATCCTGATGCTGGACGAGCCGACCAACCATCTCGACCTGCCGACCATCGAATGGCTGGAAGACGAGCTGCGGAAAACAAGGAACGCACTGGTACTGATTTCACACGATAGGCGCTTCCTCGAACGGGTTTCGACCGCGACCGTCTGGCTCGACCGCGGCATCTCTCGCCGTCTCGACAAGGGGTTCGCTCATTTCGAAGCATGGCGTGACGAAGTGCTGGAGGCTGAAGAGCTAGAACAGCACAAGCTCGGCAAAGCGATCGAGCGCGAGGAGCATTGGCTGCGTTATGGCGTAACCGCGCGCCGCAAGCGCAACATGCGGCGCCTCGGCGAACTGCAATCCATGCGAGCAATCTATCGCGGCCACAAGGGGCCCCAAGGGATCGTCCAGGCGCAGGTCACCGAAGGTCGTGAATCGGGCAAGCTTGTGATCGAGGCAGAGAACATCACCAAAGCCTATGACCGGCAGATCGTCGCACCTTTTTCGATCCGGGTTCATCGCGGCGACCGGATCGGCCTCGTAGGGCCTAATGGCGCGGGCAAGACGACATTGCTCAAGATGCTGACCGGGCAGCTCGCACCAGATAGCGGTACCGTCAAGCTCGGCACCAATCTTGAGATCGCAACGCTCGACCAGAAGCGAGAGAACCTGAATCCGGAGGAGACGCTCTCCCACTACCTGACAGATGGCCGCGGGGAGACGTTGCTGGTCAATGGCGAGCAGCGGCATGTCGCGGGCTACATGAAGGACTTCCTGTTCCAGCCGGAACAGATCAGGACACCGATCAAGAGCCTTTCCGGTGGTGAACGTGCCCGCCTGATGCTCGCCCGCATCATGGCGAAGCCCTCGAACCTCCTGATTCTCGACGAACCCACCAATGACCTCGACATCGAAACGCTGGACCTGCTGCAGGAAATTGTCGCTGGCTACAATGGCACGGTGATCCTCGTAAGCCACGATCGCGATTTCCTGGACCGCACCGTGAACTCGACCATCGCTCCGGCCAATCCGGAGGCGCCGGACGGGCGCTGGATCGAATATGCGGGTGGCTACACGGACATGCTGGCCCAAAGGACGGGCGCGATCGAGGAAAAGCGCAAGACAGAGAGAACGGAACGGCAGAAGACAGAGGCCGCCGCGCCGGTGGCTGAAGCCTCCAAGGCCAAGGGAAAACTCTCCTATAAGCAGAAATTCGCACTCGAAAACCTGCCGAAGGAAATTGCCAAGGCCGAGGAAGAAATTGCTGTCCGCGAGAAGAAAATGGCAGACCCTAACCTCTTTTCCAAAGACCCTGCCGCCTTCCACAAGCTTGCGGCGGAAATGGAAAGCCTGCGCGAAAGACTGACGAAAATGGAAGAAGAGTGGCTCGAGCTCGAGATGCTGCGGGAAGAGCTGGAGAGCTAAACTAAAGAATTATTAACTCTAATACCCGTTTCGGCGGTGGTGCCTGTCGCAAAACGGAACAATCCACCACCCTGCTCGTTCTGCCTGTGTTCACGGTCGAGGCGCCAGTTATTGCCTCGATCGGAATTAAGGACCGGAAACCATGTGGGGACGTCTCATGCTGACAAATGTAACGCGTCGTCGGCCACCCAGTGAGGTGACGAGTCAACGGGTGCTGATCGTGGAGGATGAGTTCCTGATCGCTCTCGATATTGCCGAAACCGTCGAAAATATGGGACTGAAGGTGGCGGGTTTTGCCAATGCCAGAAAACATGCCCTGGAACTGGCACCGCGCGCCGATATCGCCATCGTCGACGTCAATCTGACCGATGGCAAAACCGGTCCGGAGATCGGACGGCGCCTTGCCGAACGATATGGCGTGACGGTCATCTTCATGACCGCGACCCCTGATGATCTCGAAGATGGCGTGGAAGGCTCTCTTGGTGTTCTCACCAAGCCCGTCATGCCGGAGGTCATGGAAAGAACAATCGATTATGCCATTGCGAACCGGCTTCACGGCATGGCGGTCGTACCGCGCGAACTTAAGGTGTTCCACCGGAACCAGCATCACTAAGAGAAAATCCTGGCGCGATGTCGGTTTCACAATCCCGTCCTTGCCACGTCGGGGAAGTCATCGACATGGATATGAGCGCTGCCTGATCGCGGTGCAGGCTCTTGCCAGCCGATCCCGCCGCCGCTACACCTGATTCGCTCTAACGGGGTGCCACGCCGGTGTGGCTGAGAGGCTTTGCCAACCCGCGGAACCTGATCCGGTTAAGACCGGCGGAGGGATTAGACGGCTTCCCATCAGCGCCTATTCCCGCAATCAAAAGAGGAAGCGTTGATGCGCAAGATCGTTCTTTCGATGTTCGCGGCCACGGCCGCCCTTTCCTTTTCACTGTCCGCTCAGGCGCAGGAAAAGACACTGACTGTCTATACGTATGAAAGCTTCGTCTCCGACTGGGGGCCTGGCCCGAAGGTCAAGCAAGCTTTCGAAAAGAGCTGCACCTGCAGGCTCAATTTCGTCGGTGTTGCCGATGGTGTGGCGCTCCTCACCCGCCTCAAGCTCGAAGGCGAGAAGACGAATGCCGATATCGCACTCGGCCTGGACACCAACCTGATTTCGGAAGCCAAGGCAACCGGCCTTTTCGAACCACACGGCCTCGATACATCCGCTATCAGCGTGCCCGGGAATTATACCGACGATACTTTCATCCCCTATGACTACGGTCATTTCGCCGTCGTCTATGATACCCAGGTGATGAAGAATCCGCCCAAAAGCCTGAAGGAACTGGTGGAGGGCGACCTCTCGCAGAAAATCGCAATCGAAGATCCGCGCACTTCGACGCCGGGACTAGGCCTGCTGCTCTGGGTGAGGTCGGTCTACGGCGATAAGGCGCCGGAAGCCTGGGCGAAGCTCAGGAAGCGCGTACTGACGGTCACCCCCGGCTGGTCGGAAGCCTATGGCCTTCTCACAAAGGGTGAAGTGCCGATGGTCTTCTCCTACACCACTTCGCCCGCCTATCACATGGTCGAGGAAAAGACCGACCGCTACCAGGCCGCATCCTTCTCGGAAGGTCACTACATCCAGATCGAGGTAGCCGGCATGCTGACAAACGCGTCCGACAAGGATCTGGCCAAACAGTTCCTCAGGTTCATGGTCTCACCTGCCTTTCAGGACATTATCCCCACCACCAACTGGATGATGCCGGTTTCGAAGACATCCGAGCCGTTGCCGGACGCCTTCGACAAGCTCGTGCAACCGGAAACGACCTTCCTGATGGGCTCGGACGAGGTGGCAAAGAACCGGCAGGCCTGGATCGACGAATGGCTGACCGCCATGAGCATGAACTAAGGCCTCCGCCTTGCTGACCCGAGCCGAACGACGCCGGGGGATTGCCTGGGGCCTGCTGAGCCTCATTGGCATCGCCCTCTTCGTCGGCATTGCGGTCGCCGCACTGCTTTCATGGGATGTCGGGGACACAAGAGCCCGGCTCTTCACGGCCTATACCTGGCGAATCCTGCGCTTTACCCTATGGCAGGCTGTGCTTTCGACGCTGCTCTCTATCGCTTTTGCAATACCCGTTACGCTGGCGCTTGCGCGCCGCCCCCGTTTTCCAGTACGTGTCTGGATTATCCGGTTAATGGCGGTTCCCATGGGCCTGCCGGTGCTGATCGGCGCACTGGGTCTTATCGGCATCTGGGGCCGGCAGGGCGTGATCAACAGCCTGCTGTTGAAACTCGGCCTCGACCAGCCGGTCAGCATCTACGGACTTACCGGCATTCTGCTGGCCCATGTCTTTTTCAATTTGCCGCTCGCCGCCCGGCTGCTGCTCGCCGCGCTGGAGCGGCTTCCGGCGGAATACTGGCAGCTCGCCTCCAGCCTCGGCATGCGACCATTTTCGGTCTTTCGGTTCATCGAGTGGCCGGCTGTGCAACGCGTCATTCCCGGCATTGCCGGCCTGATCTTCATGCTCTGCGCCACCAGTTTCACGCTCGTGCTCGTGCTCGGCGGCGGACCTGCGGCAACGACGCTCGAAGTTGCAATCTACCAATCACTGCGTTTCGATTTCGCCCCCGCGCGCGCCGTCGCGCTCGCGCTCCTGCAGATCGGCGTTACCGCGCTGATCCTGATCGCCATGGCGCGGTTTCCCATACCGGACGATGCGGGCATGACAGCAGGTCGGGCGACCCGTCGTTTCGACGGCCGGACCGTGCCCGCACGACTTTGGGATGCGTTTGCCATTTCGGTCGCCACCGCCTTCTTGGTCCTGCCCTTGGCTTCGATCGTCTTTGCCGGGCTGAAGGCCGATCTCTGGAACCTTGCGACCAGCACCGCCTTCCTTCGCGCCACATGGACGAGTTTTATCATCGCACTTACTGGCGGCCTGCTCGCCGTCCTTACATCGCTGGCAATCATTGCCGCCCGCGGTGCTGTGACCGATATGAAGCGACCTGGAAAAGCCGCCAAGGGGTTCTCCGCCCTGCTTGGCGGTATGTCCTCTCTGGTGCTCCTCATCCCGCCCGTCGTGCTTGGGACCGGCTGGTTCCTCACCCTGCGCTCCATCGGGGATGTTACCCGTTTTGCGCCGGTTTTGCTGGTGTTGATCAATATGCTGATGGCATTGCCCTTCGTTATGCGCGTGCTCGCGCCGGCAATTGAGACCCATCGTCAGCAATCCGGCAGACTATCGGCAAGTCTCGGTATTTCTGGCTTGGCAAAGCTTCGACGAATCGACCTGCCCGTTCTGATAAGACCCCTTTTGACGGGTCTCTCCTTCGCGATGGCCTTGTCACTCGGCGATCTCGGCGCGGTAGCACTATTCGGCTCCAACGATCTCACGACGCTTCCCTGGCTTGTCTACAGCCGGCTCTCCAGCTATCGCACCAACGACGCTGATGGGCTGGCACTCCTCCTCGGCATCATCTGCCTGTTGCTGACCATGCTCGGCACGGCCGGCCAAAAGGAGGCGAGACATGACTGATGGCGTCGTGCTGGACAAGGTCGAACTCCGGCTTGGCACAAAGGACTTTCATTTCAATTGTACCCTGCCTGCCGGTGCTGTGACGGCCGTGACCGGCCCGTCGGGCTCCGGCAAATCGACCTTGCTGAACCTTGTGGCTGGCTTTGAAACGCCGGATCGAGGCCATGTCCTGGTCGGCGGCGAGGACGTGACGCACGAGCATCCCTCCGGACGCCCGGTTTCGCTGATCTTCCAGGACAACAATCTTTTCACGCACCTCGATCTGTTCACCAATATCGGCCTGGGCATCAACCCATCGCTGCGGCTTTCCGCGGATGACCGAAGAGCGATCTCCAAGGCGCTGCAACGGGTCGGCCTCGATGGCTTCGAGAAACGCATGCCGGGCACGCTTTCGGGTGGCGAGAGGCAGAGGGCCGCCTTCGCCCGGGCACTGGTGCGCAAAAAGCCCGTTCTGCTGATGGACGAGCCCTTTGCGGCGCTCGACCCGGGTCTTCGCCTTTCGATGGCGAAGCTGCTGCTCGAACTGCACCGCGAGGTGAGCAATACCGTGTTGATCGTCACTCATGATCCGGACGAGGTCGGGCGGCTTGCCGACCATGCCATCTTCATCGATTACGGACAAATTTTACTCCAGGCACCCACAACGGAATTCCTTGCCAGGCGTGATATCCCGGCACTCGCTGAATTCCTCTCCGGCTGATCGGGTCGTCTGATCGCCCTTTTGCCGGATCACGTTTCGAAACCGTGGCGAACCGTCCGTTATCCGGCTCGCCACAATTTGGACGTGACGCAATGGCATCGCCACAAAGCGATGGGGGTTTTTCTTTGCAAACGCGCCGGTAAGACATATCTCAATAACTATCTGTGCATGCGACGCTAAAATCGCTAAGCGGAGATAGAGAGTGAACCGGTTTGGGTTGAAGGGAACCTTTCGAAGCCGGAAGGCGGGCCGTGGGAATGATGGTGCGAAACACGAGGACGATGAGGCGCGATACGGCGAGCCTGGCTATCTTGCGGAGAGCCCGCTTCATGGCGGGCCTTCGAGTTCTGGGCGCCCTCCTGCTGAGCGGCGTCGTGCTGGCCGGCTGCCAGTCGATCTTCGAACAGGCCTATACACCAAACGTTTCGCCCTCGAATTCACCGCAGATCGTCGATGAAGTACAAAAGAACGATCCCCGGGCGCAGATGGGTGCAAGGGAGCATCCCCGTATCGTCGCAAGCTATGGCGGAGAATATCGCGACGCCAAGACGGAGCGACTGGTCGCCCGCATTGCCGGTGCGCTGACGGCAGTCTCCGAGAACCCGAACCAGTCTTTCCGGATCACCATTCTGAATTCGCCGGCAATCAATGCCTTCGCATTGCCGGGCGGCTATCTTTACGTAACGCGCGGCCTGCTGGCGCTGGCCAATGATGCCTCCGAAGTTGCAGCGGTCCTTTCCCATGAAATGGGCCACGTAACCGCCAACCACGGTATCGAACGCCAGCGCCGGGAGGAAGCGGAGGTCATTGCAAGCCGCGTCGTGACGGAAGTGCTTTCCAGCGACCTCGCCGGCAAACAGGCGCTCGCCCGCGGCAAGCTTAGACTTGCAGCCTTCTCGCGCCAGCAGGAACTGCAAGCCGACGTAATCGGCGTGCGGATGCTCGGAGAAGCCGGCTACGATCCTTACGCTGCTGCCCGTTTCCTCGATTCCATGGCCGCCTATGCCCGTTATTCGGCTGTGGATCCGGACAGCGACCAGAGCCTTGACTTCCTCTCGAGCCACCCGAATTCGACCCAGCGCGTCGACCTGGCACGCCGCCACGCCCGCAATTTCGGTCAGGAGGGAACGGTCGGCGACAAGGGGCGCGACTATTATCTTGCCGGCATCGACGGGCTGCTTTACGGTGATAGCCCTCAGGAGGGCTATGTCCGCGGCGAGACTTTCCTCCATGGCGGACTCGGCATTCGCTTCGACGTTCCGCGGGATTTCCGCATCGACAACAAGGTGGAAGCTGTTCTAGCAACAGGCCCGGGTGAAACGGCCATCCGTTTTGATGGTGTTGCCGCCGACGACAACAACAGCTTGACCAATTACCTGACAAGCGGCTGGGTGGCTGGCCTACAGCCCGATACGGTACATCAGATCGAAGTGAATGGATTGCCTGGTGCAAACGCGCGCGCTTCCGCCGACCGCTGGGATTTCGACGTCACGGTCATCCGCGTCGACAACAAGATTTTCCGGTTCCTTACTGCCGTACCCAAGGGAAGTACCGCCCTGCAGACGACGGCCGACGTCTTGCGGTCAAGCTTCCGGCGCATGACGCGAGAAGAGATTGCGTCCTTGAAGCCACTGCGGGTACGCATCGTTACGGTCGCTCAGGGTGACACCGTCGCCTCGCTCGCCGTCCGCATGATGGGCACGGATCGAAAACTCGATCTCTTCAAACTGATCAATGCACTTCCAGCCGGTGCAGTTGTGTCGCCCGGCCAGAAGGTCAAGATCATTTCGGAATAGCCGAAACTCGCTTAGCAGACGGCAGCCATCTGCGGATTGGCGGAAACCAGTGCCAGCTTGAGTTTCTCGATCGCGCGGCTCTCGATCTGTCGGACACGCTCCTTGGAGATGCCGAGCTCAGCGCCGAGAGCTTCGAGCGTGGCACCTTCGTCTGTCAGGCGACGTGCACGGATGATTTTCTTTTCCCGGTCATTGAGCTTGGTCAGCGCGCCTTGCAGCCATTTCAGGCGCCGTTCGCCATCTATCATGCCGGAAACCTGTTCATCCGGCAGTGGCTCGCCGCTCGCAAGCAGGTCCAATCGCTCACCGCTATCCGCATCGCCGGCTATCGATGGAGCCTGCAGGGAAGCGTCATTGCCGGAAAGACGTGCATCCATCGTCTGGACGTCGGCAACGCTGACGCCGAGAGCGACAGCGATCTCCTCATGAATGGCTCGGGCAGTCAGATTGCTGTCGCCTCGGGCAAGCTTGGCACGTAGCCGACGGAGATTGAAGAACAGCGCCTTTTGGGCAGAACTCGTGCCGCCACGAACGATCGACCAGTTGCGAAGAATATAATCCTGCATGGAAGCACGGATCCACCAGCTGGCATAAGTGGAAAAACGAACATCCCGCGCCGGTTCAAACCTTGCCGCCGCCTCGAGCAGCCCTACATAGCCTTCCTGAACAAGATCGCTCATCGGCAATCCGAACCCGCGGAACTTGGAAGCCATGGCGATAACGAGACGCATATGCGCAAGGGCGATCTGGTTGCGTGCTTCCTGATCGCGATCGTCCTTCCAGCGGACCGCCAGATCGCGCTCTTCCTCTCGGGCGAGATAGGGAGCGGACATCGCTATCTTGATCATGGTTCGGTCTGCGGACATGGCTGTCATCGTGTTCTCCGTGAACGGTCTGATCCGACAAAAACAGCAAGGAGGAATTCCGAAACGATTCACGGGACCGGTGATGCGTATCTGGAGACCTGCTGCCTTTGCTCCCCTCGTTTGAGCTTCGCGGAAGTTCACATCGGCCCGAGAGCCCGACTATCCGCCCGCGATACGTATTCCGGGGGCGAAACGAAACTGCGTCGATGCAGTGTCAGTTCGCCGTACCGGCGGGTAAACGCGTGGCAGCGGAAAAAGTTCCAATAAAAAACCCGGCTCGAAGGCCGGGTTTTTAAGAGAATACGATGATCAAAAAGATCAGGCTGCCTCTTCCTGAGCCTCATCCTCTTCGATGGTCTTGCCGCGTTTCGGCCCCTTGGCAAGATTGACCTCGACGAGGCGAACGGCCTCCGTTTCGGACATCTTGTTCACCGCAGCAATTTCACGAGCCATGCGATCGAGGGCAGCTTCATAGAGCTGGCGCTCCGAATAGGACTGCTCCGGCTGGTTCTCCGCGCGATAAAGGTCGCGGACCACTTCAGCAATCGAGATCAGATCGCCGGAATTGATCTTGGCGTCATATTCCTGGGCACGGCGCGACCACATGGTGCGCTTCACACGTGCCTTGCCCTGAACAACTTTGAGGGCGCGTTCGACAAAATCCGTTTCGGACAACTTGCGCATGCCGATGCTCACGGCCTTTGCGACCGGCACCTTGAGGCGCATCTTGTCCTTTTCGAAATCGATAACGAAAAGTTCGAGCTTCATGCCCGCGACTTCTTGCTCTTCAATGGCAGTGATCATACCTACACCATGAGCAGGATAAACAATCGATTCGCCGGTCTTGAAGCCTTGGCGGGCGGGAGAATTCTTCTTCTGCTGGGTCGTCATTCGTTTCACAAACTCCCTGTTACTCACCCGTTTTTCGGGTCGGGGAAACCGGGTCGGTCAGGCCCGGATGAGACGGGGGATACCGTCGGGTCACTCCATACTGGTCCGACCAACGCGCGCGAAAAACAGATCCCACCGCGAATTGCGATCGACAACATTCGAGCGTTGCAATGTCACGGATACCGCGTTTTGGATGATCTGTTGCTTTCGTGATGTTTTTTGGGCACGCCAGTGCCACCTTGTGGAACAGTTCGCGATGTGTACCACAAAAAAGTGCGGAAATCAATAATTTGCTTTTGCATGTGCTCAGAGGGCACGGCCAACCCTCTGCCCATCAAAAAGGCAGAGTGATTCGAGGCCTCTGTCGAGCCATGCCATTTCGGCAAAGCTCAATCGCCTTTTCCGGGTTCTGTAGAGAAGAACTGATCGTACTTGTTTTCGACGCCGTCCATCTCCTTGGCATCCGGCAAGGGGTCGCGCTTGACAGTGATGTTCGGCCAGACCTGGGCGAACTCGGCATTCAGCTTCAGCCACTTGTCGAGACCCGGCTCGGTATCCGGCTTGATCGCTTCGGCGGGACATTCCGGTTCGCAGACGCCGCAGTCGATACATTCATCCGGATGGATGACCAGGAAATTTTCGCCTTCATAGAAACAATCGACCGGGCAAACCTCAACACAGTCGGTGTACTTGCAGCGGATACAATTGTCGGTCACGACATACGTCATGCGGCACTCCAAGACTATCGCGGACAGCGGTCGTGTCGACGGCAGGAAAGCGCCGGCACACCGGAAAGCCGGGAGAGGCGAAACCCTTACTGCAAAAGAGGACAGGAGGCAGGCAATCCGGCTTTTCGACTGTCAGGTAAAGCCTTTGGCCTTGCTTAGCAAGGTTAAACAATCCTTCCGAGGCCAAATTGGAGAAGCTTTATTCCTCAGCATGACCCTTTATCGGTTTCCGGTTCTTTCAGCGATCGGGGCCACCGAATCTGCCCGCGCCAAGGCCACGTTGCGCCCGCTCGAAAGGCGTGAGCCGCGTCTTCTTGTCCGGAGACGGCGTCAGGTCGCCATAGAGAAGCTTAGCCTCCTCAAACGGACCTCGGCGACAGCCGCCAGCACGAACGACAAGGATGACATCCCGCCGCTCCAGGACAAGTTCAATGCGGTCTCCAGGTTTTATCGTACGGCTGGACTGACTGCAGATCTCTCCATTCACCGTCACTGCACCCGCGGCGATCAGCGACTGGGCAAGCGAACGCGATTTCACGATGCGGGCGAAAAAAAGCCACTTGTCGATGCGCTGTCGCGAACCGTCCGGTAGCTCTTTTTCCGTCATGGCCTCACTTCTTCATCTGCTCCTTGAGAGCTGCAAGTTTTGCAAAGGGCGAATCCGGATCGATCGGTTTCTCTTTGCGTGGCGGCTTCGCTTCGAAACGGGCCGGCTGCGGCCCTTTGCCGCGGTCGTTCCGCTCAGGCCGCTGCCCGCCTTCAGGGCGTTCCCCACGATTCGGGCGATCCCCCCGGTTTTTATCGCGATTCGGCCTCCCGCCGTCCCGTCGGTCTCGATCGCCGTTCTGACGTGCATCCCGACGATCATCACGATGACCTTGGGATCCTTGGGGCCGTTCCCCGCCGGCATTCCGCTGTCCGCCGTGACCCCGGCGATCTCCATTTTGCTGACGCCCGCTCCGCTGGTTGTCTCGGCCACCGCCTGGACGCCAGAGCAGGATCGGCTTCGGCTCCTCGGGTTCGGCAGGCTTTGCTCCATCTCCATCTGTCGCAACAGCGGCAGACGCCTGTTCGGTTGCGGCTTCCGCTACAGCCTCCACAGGGGCAAGTTCAACACTTCCCTCAATCACGCCCCTCGAGGCGTCGCTTGTGTCTGCACCATCGCTCATCGCGGCCTGCGAGGCCTCTTCGGTTGCGGCGGGAATCGCAGCCCCGGCAGCGCTCGCATTCTGAGTCTCAAGGAAAGCCTGCGCTTCTTCCGCCATCACGGCATCAGCACGATAGCCGAGCCCTTTCAGAATCTCCTCCATGTCGTCCGGCGTCGCGCCGAGAATGGAGAGCATCGCAGTCGTGGTCGTGAAACGACGACCGTCATAGGCGCCTTCCGGACGCGGCGTCGTGCCGGGCTTCCACTGAAGGAGCGGGCGGATGATATCCGCCAGGCGCTCGAGAATGTCGATACGCACCGCACGCTTGCCGAGGAAGCGGAAGCCTGCGAGCTTGTAGAACATTCGCTCGAAGCTCGGATCCGCAACGACCGAGGTGCGACCAGCAGCAAGCGCCGGGATCAGATCGCCGTAACCGGGCTTGTCGAGGCCGTCGTTCTTCAACGCCCAGAGAAGCGTGATGAGCTCGGCCGGAGCCGGCTTCAGAAGCGCCGGCATGAAGACGTGGTAGGCGCCGAACCGGATACCATAGCGCCGCATCGAGGCACGCGCATCCTGATCGAGCGACTTCACCTCTTCGGCTACGTCGCGACGGAAGAGTACGCCAAGATTTTCGACGATCTGGAAGGCAAGCCCCTTGGCAAGCCCCTGCAGATCCTCGGCACGCGATAGGTCGTCGAGCGGCTTCAGGACCGTCGCGATATGATGGTTCACGAAGCGCTCGATGCGAGCGAGAACGTGTTCGCGGGCATTGCCGGTGAGCTGCTCATCGGACAATAGGATGACACGCGGACGCATCACATGGTCGCTTGCCGAAAGACGGGCGATAGGTTCGCCGAGCCAGCGCACAAAACCATCGGAGCCGACAGCAAAATCGCTGTTGCCGGATGCATAAAGTCTCGCCGCTCGCGCCTCGAATTCCAGCGCCAACGCCTTTTGGGCGGCCGCCTGCACCGCCTTGGCGTCAGGTCCTTCCGTCCCCGTGACGGGCGTGAACCGGAATCCGGCTAATTGCCCGACGTGATGTCCCTCCACGAAGACATCGCCATTCACACTGATTTCAGCTTCCAGCATCGCATTCTCTCTCAGGCGCTTCATGAGCACAGATGTCCTGCGATCAACGAAGCGTTTCGTCAACCTTTCATGTAGCGCGTCCGACAACCTATCCTCTATTTCCCGTGTCTTTTCTTGCCAGTGTGTCGGATCGGCAAGCCAGCCGGGACGGTTGGAGACGTAGGTCCAGGTCCTGATCTGCGCGATGCGGGCAGACAGCGTGTCGATCTCGCCATCCGTCCGGTCCGCACGGCGGACCTGCTCCGCCATGAAATCCTCGTTTACTGTTCCATAGCGCACAAGATCGGAAAAAAGAGTCGAAATAAGGTCCGCGTGCTGTGCCGGCGCAATCCGGCGGTAATCCGGCAGCGCACAGGCCTCCCAGAGCTTTTCGACCCTTTCCGGTGTCGTCGCGGCATCCTGGATTTCGGGATAACGCGAAAGATGATCAAGTGCTTGGCTATCGGTCGCAGGCAGCGCCCGAGTGAGTCCCATGATCGTCGGAGAAACATCCAGGCTTTCGCGCAGCGCGCGCAGTGTGGAAAAATCGAGATTCTTCGAGCGCCATTGCAGCACTTTCACCTGATCGAACTGATGGCTTTCGATTCGCTCCACCAATTCGTCATCGAACGGCGCGACCTGTCCGGTGACGCCAAACGTCCCATCTCTCAGATGCCGGCCCGCACGGCCGGCGATCTGGCCGAGTTCGGCGGGATTGAGATTACGGAACTGATAACCGTCAAATTTCCGGTCCTGCGCAAAAGCAACGTGATCGACATCGAGATTAAGACCCATGCCGATTGCATCTGTAGCAACCAGATATTCGACGTCGCCCGATTGGTAGAGCCCGACCTGGGCATTGCGCGTCCGCGGACTGAGCGCGCCCAAAACAACCGCAGCCCCGCCCCGCTGGCGACGGATCAGCTCCGCGATCGCATAAACCTCATCGGCGGAAAACGCCACGATCGCCGAACGTTGCGGCAGTCGGGTGATCTTCTTTTGACCTGCATAGAATAGCTGGGACAAACGCGGACGTTCGACAACGGCAATACCCGGCAGCAGCTTTTCAAGGATCGGCCGCATCGTGGCGGCTCCCAGAAGCAGGGTCTCGTCGCGGCCGCGCAGATGCAGAATTCTATCCGTAAAGATATGGCCGCGTTCCAGGTCTCCGGCAAGCTGCACTTCATCGATCGCGACGAAGGAGGCTCTCGTCTCCCGCGGCATGGCCTCGACGGTGCAAACTGAAAAGCGGGCGTTCGGCGGAGTGATCTTTTCCTCGCCGGTGACGAGCGCCACCCAGGAAACCCCGACCTTCTCGACAAGGCGCGTATAGACCTCGCGCGCCAGCAGCCGAAGCGGCAGGCCGATCACACCGGTGCCATGCGCAACCATGCGCTCGATGGCATAATGGGTCTTGCCGGTATTGGTGGGGCCGAGGACGGCGGTGACGCCGCGCCCGGTGGGCATCATGGGCTGGAAATTCAAAGCCAAGTTCCGCGCATCACTTACGGCTTCGGCTTCGCCTTTGCGAAAACCTCAAGCCACGCCACACATGGCGATCCCAGCCGACAAACGCAAGCCTGAAGAATGGTTTTGCTGCCGAAGAATCTCGGTTTGGCAGGCTTAACCCAACATTCAGCCGTTCGTATTTCATCCATGCGGGAACAGATGCGAACGAATCGGAGACGAATCGAAGACTCAAGAAGATTCAGCCTTTGTTCACGGCTATATATTGACCAGACTCGATTTCCCGCCACGACATCCTGAATCTGCATTCAATTTGGGTGTCGACAATCTGGAGATTCACCCGGAGGCTGTGCACCCACAGAGAGATGACGGAGTCAATCCCTTGATATGATTAACCTTTCTTCAACGAGTTCAAGGACTTCAACCGTCTAAACCAGCCCATGTTAAGATTCAGGCCAAAGGCGGAACGAATCATCGACGAATCGCCGACATCTCCATATTCCCGTTTTGTTCTTACAAGATATTGTGGGTATCTGCCGATCGAAGACGCAAGAAGAACGGCCTACGGAGGGCTCGGAAACGAATCACGAATGCCCTCGTTAACGTTGGCTAACGGCCTTTAACCACATGTGACATGGGCGCCACGTCGATCCCTTGGAACAAAAATTGCGAGGGCGCGTTTCCTCGCCAAATCCATACCGGATTATCTAGCGGAGTGGAAAATCATGCTCGGAACGGTATTGCTCATCATCCTCATCCTGCTCCTGATTGGCGCGCTGCCGAATTGGGGCTATAGCCGAGGTTGGGGTTACGGTCCGTCGGGCGGATTGGGCCTCGTCGTCCTGATCATCATCATCCTGTTGCTGATGGGCAGGATTTAAGAGCGGCGCAGCCGTATGTCACCAAGGGAAGGGAATAAACATGAAAAAGATTCTGATTGTGGGCTGCATGATCGGCGCGCTCGCCTCGTGTACCTCTACGGAGAAGGGCACCGCGATTGGCGCGGGTACCGGTGCAGTCATCGGCGGTGCTGTCACCAATAGCTGGGGTGGCGCTGCGGTGGGCGCTGTGGCCGGCGGTCTTGTCGGCGCTGCAATTGGCGAATCCGAGAAGCGGCGCGGCTATTGTGTCTATCGGGATCGGTACGGTCGCACCTACGAAGCGCCTTGCCGCTATCGCTGATATATTCTGGATTTCTCGGAAGCCGGCGTTGCAACCAACGCCGGCTTTATTTTGCCCAATCGGCCCTGTGTTAACTTTTGACCAAAGCCGGAACGAAACGCTGACGAATCGGCGACATTGTCTTTTTCCCGGTTTGTTCACCGCAACATTTGGTGGGAAAACAGCGTGTTAGCCATAGTGACAGATGATTTTCACGCACATTTGCGCGACGGAATCCACCTAAAGGTTAACGCGCGAAAAGTTCAACCGGCCATGAACTGGCCGCCGTTTGCCGTGAGCGTCGAGCCAGTGATGAAGCCAGCTTCATCCGAAGCGAGGAAAACAACACATCGGGCTATCTCTTCCGGCTCACCGAGGCGACCAATCGGGATTTGAGGAATGATCCGCTCATTCAGCACTTTCTCCGGCACAGCCCGAACCATTTCCGTGGCAATGTAACCGGGGCAGATCGCATTGACGGTAATGTTCTTCGCCGCACCCTCCTGAGCAAGGGCCTTGGTGAAGCCGAGATCACCGGCCTTGGCTGCGGAATAGTTCACTTGCCCCATCTGGCCCTTTTGGCCATTGATGGAGGAAATGTTGATGACGCGGCCAAAACTGCGCTCCCGCATGCCGCTCCAGACGGGATGTGTCATATTGAAGAGGCCGGTGAGGTTTGTGCCGATTACCTCATTCCATTGTTCCGGTGTCAACTTGTGGAACATGCCGTCGCGGGTAATACCCGCATTGTTGACAAGGATCTCGACCGGACCAAGCGCTGTCTCGATCTCGGCTATACCTTCAACACAGGCCTGATAATCGGACACATCCCATTTGAAGACGGGAATACCGGTTTCGCCATGAAAGGCTTTCGCCTTTTCCTCATTACCGGCAAAATTGGCAGCCACCCGATAACCCGCAGCCTTCAACGCCACAGAGATCGCAGCACCGATTCCCCGTGTTCCTCCCGAAACCAACGCTACCCTGCTCATTTGTTTTCCCCTTCTCAGATTGATCCTGTCCTTCTGTGTGACCGGATACTTACTTATTTTGACAGGCTTTCGTCAGGACGATAGCCCGCGGCGCATTTTTTCAACGCTGGCGGGCCATCCACGACATCACATGGCTTCGAGGCACATGGCGACGCCCATGCCGCCGCCGATACACAGCGTCGCGAGACCCTTCTTTGCGCCGCGACGCCTCATCTCGAAGAGGAGCGTGTTGAGGATGCGCGCACCGGAAGCGCCAATCGGGTGACCGATGGCAATAGCACCGCCGTTGACGTTGACGATCGACGGGTCGAGACCGAGATCCTTGGTGACGGCACAAGACTGGGCCGCGAAGGCTTCGTTGGCTTCGACGAGGTCGAGGTCGCCGATTTTCCAGCCGGCCTTTTCCAGCGCCTTGCGGGAGGCAGGGATCGGGCCTGTGCCCATGATCTGCGGATCGACGCCCGCGGTTGCCCAGGAAACGATGCGAACCATCGGCGTGATACCCCGGCGGACAGCTTCCTCCTCCGTCATCAGAACAGCCGCCGCCGCTCCGTCATTGAGGCCTGAAGCGTTGCCAGCCGTCACCGTCCCTTCTTTGTCGAAGGCAGGACGAAGCTTCGCTAGTGCATCGAGCGTCGTGCCGGGGCGGATAAATTCGTCGTTTTCCACGGTCACGTCCCCCTTCCTCGTCTGGATGACATACGGGATAACCTCGTCCTTGAAGCGGCCGGCGAGTTGCGCGGCCTCCGCCTTGTTCTGGGAGGATACGGCGAACTGGTCCTGCTCATCGCGGGAGAGTTGCCACTGACGAGCGATGTTCTCCGCCGTGATCCCCATGTGGTAGCCGTAGAAGGCGTCCGTCAGCCCGTCCTTGATCATGGTATCGATCATCTTGAAATCACCCATCTTCACGCCGCCGCGCAGATGCGCGCAATGGGGCGCCATGGACATGGACTCCTGGCCGCCGGCCACGATGATCTTCGCATCGCCCAGCGCAATCTGCTGCATGCCGAGCGCGACGGCGCGAAGGCCTGAACCGCAGAGTTGGTTGACGCCCCAGGCGGTCTTCTCCTTGGGCACTCCGGCTTTCATCGCCGCCTGCCGGGCAGGATTCTGCCCCTCGCCCGCCGGCAGAACCTGACCGAGGATAACCTCATCCACCTCGGACGCGTCGACACCGGCACGCGCAAGCGCGCCCTTGATCACCGCAGCACCCAGTTCATGGGCCGGGACATTGGCAAAAGCACCGTTGAATGAGCCGACTGCCGTGCGGGCGGCAGACGCGATCACGATGGATGGATTGGTCATGGGACGTCTCCTCTTATTAAGATATTTATCCGCGAGACTGACAAAGCTTGACCGCAGAGTCAAACATCCTGCGGGCCGACGATCCTTACCTAAAAATGCTCCTCAGTTTTCGCGGGTTTGCTGCGCAACAAGTCAACCGCCGCATCGCACAAATCGATTGTAAGTCCGCTTCATTTAGGCTTACATTCCTGTCGGGAGAAGCAGCCAATCGATATAACCAAACCATATTGACGGGAGCAGGAGGCAATCATGGCAAAGACCGAAGGCGAAATCATAATCAAAAAATACGCCAACCGGCGCCTCTACAATACAGGCACCAGCACTTACGTGACGCTGGAAGACCTGGCGAAGATGGTGAAGAAAGGCGAAGAATTCGTCGTTCAGGATGCCAAGACCGGCGAGGACATCACTCACTCGGTGCTGACGCAGATCATCTTTGAACAGGAATCCAAAACCGGCAATACGCTGCTGCCGATTTCCTTCCTACGGCAGTTGATTTCCTATTACGGCGACCAGATGCAGATGGTCGTACCGACCTTCCTGGAACATTCGATGAAGGCGTTTACCGATCAGCAGGTGCAGATGCGCGAACAGATGACCCGTGCTTTCGGCGATACACCGCTTAGCAAGAACCTGCAGGCGCCCATGCAGATGATGGAAGAGCAGGTACGCCGCAACACGGAAATGTTTCGCCAGGCGCTGCAGATGTTCTCGCCTTTTACGGCCCAGCCGCCTGCCTCGGCTGCCAAGAAAACCGATTCGAAAGATATCGACGAATTGAAGGAACAGCTTCGCAACCTTCAGAACCGTCTCGATAATCTCTGATCTGTAGAACCTGGATCAGAGTCCGATCGAAACGTCGCGACCGGCCGAGCGGATTGCGACGGCAAAACCGCCGATGACATCGACGAAAGTGATCGTCATCAGGATGAAGAAAATCTGCGTAGCGGCATCCCTGACCAGCAGGAATTCAACCAGGTAGGCCACGAAGACCAGCATCGACAGCATGTGATTGAGAAGCGAGCCACGACCGTTACGGCTCGCCTTGAGGATTTCGACAAAGAGAAAAACGAGTGCGACGACAATCAGTGCGTCGCCCACCGTCATCGTCCAGATGGCACCGGAAAGCATCTGGAGCGAACTGACGATATTGCCAAGCGCAACAACTCCGCCGCCACCCAGAATGCCGAACATGGCAACGTTGTAGAGAACAAACGGGAAAATCATCAGCGGCAATGCAGCTAGCATGAGCGGCTCCGGAGCACGAGAAATGGACTGGCCGAACTGTGATGCCGGCCTGCATTTTGCGCAAGGCTTCGCAAAAAACAAAAAAGGCCGGCAAGGCCGGCCCTTCAAGCGAACTTCCGTAGCAACGCTTATGCGTTTTCCTTCGGCGTCAAAACCTGACGGCCGCGGTACATGCCGGTCTTCAGGTCAATGTGATGCGGGCGGCGCAGTTCGCCGGAGTTCTTGTCTTCGATATAGGTCGGAGCCTTGAGTGCGTCGGCGGAGCGGCGCATACCGCGCTTCGACGGGCTCGTTTTTCTCTTCGGTACAGCCATTTCGTTACTCCACTTCGTGCAAAACATGATCCCCGGCCGGAACTGAGGCCGAACTCATCACGTCTCGATCTCGGAAATTTGCCGGGCTTATACATGTCCGGCAGGGCTTTGACCAGTCCCCGCCGGGATTTTTTCGACATTGCCTCGTTAGGCTTCGTCTTCCGGCACGATCCAGGACTCGGCAAGCGCCGCCTCCTGCCATTTGACCCAGGCCGGATGGGATTTCATCGCCGCCATATAGGCAAGCGTATCGGCATCGGTCACAAGGTCGTAAACGTCGAAACGGTTGATGACAGGCGCAAACATGGCGTCCGCTCCGGTAAAGGCGCTGAACAGGAACGGCCCGCCGGACTTTGCCCGCATTTCACGCCAGATCGTCTCAATCCGCGTCACATCGTCCATCACGCCTTCCGGCAGATCGAGCTTGCGCTTCGGGCGCCGCATATTCATCGGGCAGGCGTTTCTAAGCGCCCGGAAGCCGGAGAGCATTTCCATGGAGATCGAGCGGGCGACGGCCCGGTCCGCAACCGCCTTGGGCCAAATGCCTTTCTCTGGAAAAAGCTCGGCTACGTATTCGATGATCGACAGCGATTCCCAAACGCGGATATCGCCGTGGTGCAGGACGGGCACCCTGCCTGTCGGCGAAATCGGCTTGAACTTCGGATTGCCGGCCGGAAAATCGAAGGGGATCAACACTTCCTCGAAATCAATGCCCGCCGCAGTCATCGCAATCCAGGGACGTAAGGACCACGAGGAATAGTTCTTGTTGCCGATGTAAAGGGTGAGTTTTTCCATGGGCCACGCCTCCGGTTGGTTCATTCAGCCTATAATCGCAACAGCCGAGCGCGACCAATGAAATTGCTAGAAGTCAATCATAAATGCATTTGATATAGTCGCCGGAATTGCGCGCGCGGCGCTCGACAATGCCGGCCAGCCGTTGCATGCCGCGACCGGGCTTGCCGGCGACCCGCGTGATCGGGTTGGGTAACGAAACGGCGAGAAGCGCCGCCTGCCGGGAGCTGAGCTTCGAGGCCGGAATCTTGAAATGATGCCGGGCTGCGGCTTCCGCTCCATAGATGCCAGGCCCCCATTCGGCGACGTTAAGGTAGATTTCCATCATCCTCCGCTTCGACCAGACGAAATCTGCCCCAATGGCAAGCGGCAGTTCGAGCCCCTTGCGGATGAAGGAGCGGCCATTCCAGAGAAACAGGTTCTTGACCGTCTGCATGGAAATGGTGCTGGCTCCGCGCGTCGCCTCTCCGTCCAGCGCATCCTCGACCACGCCGCGCATCTGCGTCCAGTCAACCCCGCCGTGGAAACAGAACTGACCGTCTTCCGACATCATGACCGCACGGACGAGATTGGGCGAGATATCATCGAGATCCACCCAGCGCCTGTCGTAACCGCGGAACAGCACCAGTTCCGACAGCATCAGGGTCGAGACGGGATGGATGAACGGCAAGGCATAAACAAAGATAAAAAGATAAGGCAGCAGCACGAGAGCGATCGCGATCAATACGAGCCGCCGGATGAGATTGGGGAAAAACGAGCGCCGTCTGTCCTTCACGGGCTCTTCCTCCTGCACGTGCTGCTCCGGCGTGATGTCCAATGTCCCGCTCATTCCTTGTTTTGGATTTCATAGACTCTGAATGGAGCCAAGGCGAGTCTGATGCCGAAAACTTCCCATGACCCGATAAATCGCCGTTGCTAGTCAGCCATCGGCATGCCAAACAGCGGCCATGACGGACACGAAGACAGTATTCGAAGAGCGCTTGCGGGAGAGTGCCGCCGAGACGGAAGCTCTGCTTGCGTCGCTGCTGTCCGATGCCACTCTTCCCGAAGAGATTGTCCGCCCCTCGCATCTCATGGCAGCCATGCGCCATGGATCGCTGAACGGCGGCAAAAGGCTCCGACCCTTCCTAGCCCGCGAAAGCGCGTTCCTGCTCGGCGGACCGCCGGATGCTGCGCTTCGGGTCGGCGTGGCGCTGGAGTGCCTGCACTGTTATTCGCTGATCCACGACGATCTGCCAGCCATGGATAACGACGACCTGCGTCGCGGCCGACCGACGGTACACAAGGCCTTTGACGAAGCGACGGCAATCCTGGCCGGGGATAGCCTGCTTACCTATGCTTTCGATATCATCGCCGCTCCGGAGACGGTACTTGCCGACCGATTGAAGACAGAACTTGTGCTGGCGCTTGCTCGCGCCGCCGGGCTTGGTGGCATGGTGGGCGGTCAGGCGCTCGACCTCGCGGCAGAGAAGTCTCCTCCGGACGAAGTCGGTATCACGACACTCCAGTCGATGAAAACGGGCGCACTTCTGCGTTTTGCCTGCGAAGCGGGCGCCATCATCGCGGGCTCGGAGCCGGGACATCGCGAAAGAATGCGTGCATTTGGTCGCAAGATCGGCCTGGCTTTCCAGCTTGCTGACGATCTGCTCGATCTGACCTCGGATACCGTCACCATGGGTAAGGCGACGGGCAAGGACGCCGCACGCGGAAAGGGTACGCTCGTTGCGCTGCATGGCATGGCCTGGGCAGAAGACCGACTTGGCGCTTTGACCAAGGAAGCCATTGATCTACTGGCTCCGTACGGAGAGAAGGCCGTGATACTGCAGGAAACTGCACGTTTCATTGCAGATCGTGAAAGCTGAAAAGAGGGAAGATGTCAGACGCCCTGACTTACCTGTCGTATATGTGGCCGGCCTACGTCGCTTATATCATCAATGTCGCAACCCCGGGCCCTGCCAATTTCGCCATCATCGGCACATCGATCTCGCAGGGCCGACACGCCGGGCTGATCATGGCGCTTGGTATAGCCTGCGGTTCGTTCACCTGGGCCTGCGCCGCCGCACTCGGCCTTGCCGCCCTGCTCCGCTCTTATGCGATCGGCCTGGAAATCCTGAAAGTGCTCGGCGGGCTCTACCTGATCTACCTCGCCTGGAAGGCCTACAAATCGGCCCGCCTGCCGGATTCGAAAGCTGCGATCGGCAATCTCAGCACGAACTATACGGCGCGCCAACTCTGGCTGCGTGGTTACGCCATCCACGTCACCAACCCGAAGGCGATTTTCGCATGGCTCGCGATCATTTCGCTCGGCCTGCCGGAAAATGCACCGACCGCTGCGATCCTGCTGATCATAGGCGTCTGCATCTCTTCAAGCCTGATGATCTTCATCGGTTATGCCATGGTGTTTTCGACGCCACATGCGCTGCGCGGTTACAAGGCCGCTCGGCGATGGATCGAAGGCACGATGGCGATCGTCTACAGCGCCGCCGGCTTAAAGCTGCTGACGAGCCGCATCTGAGCGGCCCGCCTCGCTCCCTGTTTCCAATCAGCCCTGCGTGATCGGCGCGATCTGCACCTCGACGCGCCGGTTCTGCGCACGTCCGTCCGGCGTCGCATTGGAAGCAACCGGCTGCGATGGGCCGAAGCCCATGGTCGACATACGGCGTTGATCGACGCCGCGGCCTGCCAGATAATTCGCCACGGACGCGGCGCGGCGCTCGGACAGGCCCTGGTTATGCTGCAGGCTGCCGGTCGAATCCGTATGGCCGTTCACGTCGATGAAGGTCTTGTTGAACTTGTTCAACACGATCGCGACTGAATCGAGCGTCCGGTAGAAGGGCGGAATCACCTGATCCTGGTCCGTGGCAAAAGTGATGTTGGACGGCATGTTGAGGATGATGCGGTCACCCATGCGGGTCACCGAAACGCCGGTGCCTTGAAGCTGGGCCCGCAGTTCTGCTTCCTGATTGTCCATATAGGCGCCGATCCCGCCGCCTGCGAGCGCGCCGATGCCGGCGCCGATCAGCGCGTTGCGGGCGCCGTTCTTGCCTGTGCCGCCAATGGCAAGGCCTGCGAGAGCACCAACGCCGGCGCCGATCGCCGCGCCGCCTGCGGTGTTGGAAACCTTCTGTTCACCCGTATAGGGGTCGGTCGTGGTGCAGGCAGAAAGATAGGTCGCGGAAAGCGCGACGATTGCAATTTTCTTGAGCATTGTAAATCGAAGTCCCCGTCTTCTGTGAAGACACCTGATTTACCATGAATTGCGGCAATAGCGAGGAGAGACAATATCTCCTCGCCAATCATCATTGACCGGGAAAAAGCCTGATGTTTTGCTGCATCATTTCCCAGCCGGCGGAAGGCTCCTCAAGACTTCGATCAGCCGCTCGCATTCGGCATCCGTGCCGATGCTGATGCGCAGATGGTCGGCGATTCGCGGCTTGTTCCAGTGCCGCACCAGCACGCCTTCGGCACGCAGCGCTGCATGGACTTCCGCACCCGGCAGGTCTGGATGTCTGGCAAAGACGAAATTCGCCCGCGATGGCAGCACCTCGAAGCCAAGCCTTTGAAGTTCGCCGGTCAGGCGCTCGCGCGTCGCGATAATCTTTTGTCGGCAGGTCTCGAACCAATCCACATCTTCGACGGCCGCGGTGGCGGCGACCTGCGCAAGCCGATCGAGCGGGTAGGAGTTGAAACTGTCCTTCACCCGCTCGAGAGCGTCGATCAGCGGCCGTTGACCCAGCGCGAAACCGACACGCATACCGGCCAGCGATCGGGATTTCGACACCGTCTGAACGACCAGCAGATTTGGATAGCGGGAGATCAGACCCGCTGCGGTCTCGCCGCCGAAGTCGATATAGGCCTCATCGATCACCACCGGCGCATCCCCATGCCCGGCCACCAACGTCTCGATCTCCGCAAGCGACAGACCGACACCAGTCGGCGCATTGGGGTTGGGAATGATGATCGCGCCGCAGGACCGATCGTAGTCTGCAAGCCGGATGCGAAAGGCCTCGTCGAGCGGAATCTCGACAGCATCGATATCATAAAGCCGGCTATAGGTAGGATAGAAGCTATAGGTGATATCCGGATAGAGCAGCGGCATGTCGTGCTTCAGCAGGGCCTGGAACGTATGAGCCAGCACCTCATCGGAACCGTTGCCCACGAAAACCTCGTCCGGTTGCACTCCGAAATGCGCGGCGATCGCCTCGCGAAGCATCGTCGCCGCGGGATCGGGATAAAGCCGCAGACCGTCGTCGGCAGCCGCACGGATGGCGGCAAGCACCTTCGGCGAAGGGCCGTAAGGGTTTTCATTGGTGTTGAGCTTGACGAGATTCCGGATGCGCGGCTGTTCGCCAGCGACATAGGGCTTCAGTGTATCGACAATCGGAGACCAATACCGGCTCATGCTTTATTCAGCGGCCGTCTTCTGGCCGAAACGGTTCTCGATATAGTCGATGACGAGCTTTTCGAAATCGGCTGCGATGTTCGGTCCGCGCAGCGTCATCGCTTTCTTTCCGTCGATGAAGACGGGCGCGGCCGGCGTTTCCCCCGTGCCCGGCAGCGAAATGCCGATATCCGCGTGCTTGCTCTCGCCGGGACCATTGACGATGCATCCCATGACAGCGACGTTAAGCGCCTCGACACCCGGATACTTCTCACGCCAGACCGGCATGTTCTTGCGGATGTCATTCTGAATGTTCTGGGCGAGCTCCTGGAAGACCGTCGACGTGGTGCGGCCGCAGCCCGGACAGGCCGCAACGACCGGCACGAACTGCCGGAAACCCATGACCTGCAGGAGCTCCTGCGCCACCTGGACTTCGCGAGTGCGGTCGCCGTTTGGCTCCGGCGTCAGCGAGACGCGGATCGTGTCGCCAATCCCCTGCTGCAGGACATAACCCATGGCAGCAGACGATGCGACGATGCCCTTCGAGCCCATGCCGGCTTCGGTAAGGCCGAGATGCAGCGCGTGATTGGAGCGCTCGGCAAGCATGGAATAGACCGCGATCAGATCCTGCACCTGACTGACCTTGGCCGACAGGATGATACGGTTACGCGGCAGACCGATCTGTTCGGCAAGTTCGGCGGAGATCAGCGCCGATTGGACGATCGCCTCGTGCATGACCTGACGGGCCGAGAGCGGTGAACCTTCTGCCGCATTGCGGTCCATCAGCGTGGTCAGGAGATCCTGGTCGAGCGAGCCCCAATTGACGCCGATCCGCACCGGCTTGTCGTGGCGGATCGCCATCTCGACGATGTCGCCGAACTGCTTGTCCTTCTTGTCCTTGAAGCCGACATTTCCCGGATTGATGCGGTATTTGGCAAGCGCCTCGGCGCAGGCCGGATGATCGGCAAGCAGCTTGTGGCCGATATAGTGGAAGTCGCCGACCAGCGGCACATCCATCCCGAGACGCAACAGCCGCTCGCGGATCTTTGGCACGGCAGCGGCGCTTTCGTCACGGTCAACGGTGATGCGGACAATTTCGGAACCTGCCCTGTAAAGCGCAGCGACCTGCGCCACCGTCGCATCCACATCTGCCGTATCCGTATTGGTCATGGATTGGACTACGACCGGCGCCCCGCCGCCAACGATGACGCCACCGACATCGACGGCAACGGTGGCGCGGCGCGGCTTCGGATCATAATCGACGGGTGATGACATGGAGCTTCTCGTCGCCTTTAGCAGTTGGAGCGCCTTTCAGGTGGCGTATGGCTTGCGGCTTGTCAACCGGCACAGCACTCACTTTATCTCGTGCAGCCTGGCTTGGCCAACCTCCCGGCATCCTGCCTTCAGTGATGCGCATTGTCCGCATGCCGGGCAAGCGGCGACAGCAGCAGGACCACGACGATCAACGCAGAGAGACCGACGAAGATTACGGCTAGACCGGTATGCTCGGCGATGAATCCGATCGCCGACGGCGCCACAAGGATTCCTGAATATCCCATGGTCGTCACGACTGAGAGGCCGACACCAGCGGCCATGCCCGGCAGGTTGCCGGCAGCGGAAAAGGCGATGGGCACGATGTTGGAGATTCCGATGCCGGTGAGCGCAAACCCGGCGATCGCCATTGGAGTGCTTTGTGCGAAGCCGATCACCAGCAGACCGAGGATGGAGATAACGGCGCAGACGCGCAGCGTCATGACAGCGCCGAAGCGGTCGCGGATTACGTCGCCGGCAAATCGCATCAGCGCCATGGTCAGCGAGAAGGCTGCGAAGGCGAAACCTGAAAGCGTGACGGAGGCCGCCAGTTCGTTCCGCAGATAAAGTGCGCCCCAATCCAGGATTGCACCCTCCGGAATCATGCAGAACAACGCCATGATGCCGATCAGCCAGGGCAGAGGTGACCGCGGCAGCCGGCTGCCACCATGCCTGTGTTCATCGGGATGCGGCGCATCGTGAAGCACCACCCGCCATGCGACTACGATCATCAACGCAGCCAGAAGAGTAACGAGGATCGCGTGAGCCGACACGCCGATGTACTCGATGAAGAAGCCGCCGGTTGAGGAGCCGATCAGCCCGCCGAGGCTCCAGAAGGCATGGCAGGAGGACATGATGGCCCGCCGCATATGTTTCTCGACGGCGACGGCATTGGCATTCATCGCGACATCCATCGCGCCTATCAAACCACCAAACAGGAAGACGGCGACAGCACCGGTCCAGATGCTGCCGACCCAGGTCAGCAACAGCAGCGTTGGCGTCAGGAGCACCGCTGCCCATTTCGAAACCTGGCTTGATCCGAAGCGAGCGATCTGACTGCCGGCGAGCGGCATCATAACGATCGAGCCGATTCCGAAAGTCAGGATCATCAGGCCGAGAGCGCTTTCACTTAGACCGAGACGCGCAGCAAATTCGGGAATTTTCGGAGCCCATGCGCCAACCATGAAGCCATTCATCAGGAACAGCAGTGCGACTCCAGTTCTTTCGCGGGTGACGAATTTTTGAGACCGAATAGGAGAGCGAAGAGGTGCGCGGGTATCCATATGTCCAATCCTTTTGGCTGCCGCGACCATATTTAAATCGATTGAAATTGCAACGGCGCAACGCCGGCCTGTGTTTCACAAATTATGTGCGAACGAAACCCGCGACGATCCAAAAAGGGTCCTCGGGTTGGCAGCGCCGGTAAAAGGCGGAAACGCCATTCCGAAGAACGACGCCTCCGACATCAAATAGACCCCAAGAAATAGCGTCGGTGAAAATCAGCCGCCGTAGACGATCAGGAGGTCCTTGGCGTCGATCTGGTCGCCGGCCTTTACCAGCACCTCGGCGATTGTGCCGTCCTTTTCCGCATGCAAGGCGGTTTCCATCTTCATTGCTTCGATGGAAAGCAAAACATCGCCCGCCTTCACAGCCTGACCGGCCGACACGAAGACGCGGGAGAGTACACCCGGCATGGGCGCACCGAGATGGGTGGCATTGCCGACCTCGGCCTTGCGACGAACCGCGGCCCCTGAGGCACCATGCGCCCGGTCCGGCACCTTGATGCGGCGCGGTTGCCCGTTGAGTTCGAAGAACACCGTCACCATGCCCTGTGCGTCGGTCTGGCTGATTGCCTGATTGACGACGACCAGTGTCTTGCCCCTTTCAATATCCGCGAACAGTTCCTCTCCGTCCTTCAGACCATAAAAGTAGGCGGGCGTCGGCAGAACCGAGACGGGGCCGTATGTCTCAACCGCCATGGCGAAGTCGGTGAAGACCTTGGGATACATGAGATAGGATGAGAACTCGAAATCATCAATTTCGCGTCCGAGCTTATCCTCGATCGTCTTGCGCTCGACATCAAGATCGGCGTCCGGCAGCAGAGAGCCCGGCCGCACCGTATAGGGCTTCTCACCCTTGAGCGCCTTCTTCTGCAATGCCTTCGGCCAACCGCCCGGCGGCTGACCGAGGTCACCCTTCAGCATCGAGACGACCGAGTCCGGGAAGGCTATATCCCTGTCCGGGTTCTCGACATCGGCAACAGTGAGGTCCTGGCTGACCATCATCAGCGCCATGTCGCCTACCACCTTGGAAGACGGCGTTACCTTGACGATATCGCCGAACATCCGGTTGGCGTCCGCGTATGCCTGCGCCACCCTATGCCACTTGGTGTCGAGGCCGAGCGAACGGGCCTGTTCCTTGAGATTGGTAAACTGGCCACCCGGCATCTCGTGCAGATAGACTTCGGAAGCCGGCCCCTTGAGGTCGCTCTCGAAGGCGGCATACTGGGCGCGCACCGCTTCCCAATAGAAGGAGATGCGGCGAATCCATTCCGGATCAAGACCCGGATCGCGCTCGGACCCGGCGAGCGCCTCGACGATCGAGCCGAGGCAGGGCTGCGACGTATTTCCGGACAAGGCATCCATGGCCGCATCGACCGCATCGACGCCTGCCTCCACTGCGGCAAGAACCGTCGCCGCCGATATGCCGGACGTGTCATGCGTATGGAAATGGATCGGCAGAGATGTCGCCTCGCGCAACGCTTTGAAGAGCACGCGTGCCGCAGCGGGTTTCAGGAGACCAGCCATGTCCTTGAGCGCGATGATATGTGCACCGGCCTTCTCCAGTTCCTCAGCCAGCGCGACATAATACTTGAGATCGTATTTCGGGCGCGCAGAGTTCAGGAGGTCCCCGGTATAGCAGATCGCCGCCTCGCACAGCTTGCTCTCTTCCTGGACCGCGTCCATGGAAACGCGCATGTTCTCGACCCAGTTGAGGCAGTCAAAGACGCGGAAGAGATCGATTCCGCCCTTCGCCGCCTGCCGGACGAAATATTTCACGACATTGTCCGGATAGTTCTTGTAGCCGACGCCGTTGGCCCCACGTAGCAGCATCTGCAGCAACAGGTTCGGCGCTCCCTCGCGTATGAGCGCCAGACGCTCCCATGGATCTTCCGTCAGGAAGCGCATGGAAACATCGAAGGTCGCACCGCCCCAGCATTCCAGCGAAAAGAGGTTCGGCAGCGCTCGCGCATAGACACCTGCAATATGCGCAATGTCATAGGTCCGCATGCGGGTGGCAAGCAGCGACTGGTGCCCGTCACGCATGGTTGTGTCCGTCACAAGCGCGCGCTTTTCATTGCGCATCCATTCTGCGAATTTCTTCGGGCCGAGATTGTCGAGAAGCTGCTTGGTTCCGTCGGGAACAGGCCCGTTTATGTAAGGCACGATTGGCTTTGCTACCTGCTCGGAAGGCATTGGCCGGCCCTTGGTCTCGGGGTGGCCGTTGACGGTGACATCGGCGAGATAGGTGAGCAGTTTGGTGGCGCGATCGGCCCGCTTCACCTGCTCGAAGAGTTCCGGCGTCGTGTCGATGAAGCGTGTCGTATAGGAATTGTCGCGGAACTTCGGATGACCGATGATCGCTTCGAGGAAGGTCAGATTGGTCGCGACCCCACGGATACGGAATTCGCGGAGCGCCCGATCCATACGGCTGATCGCCTCTCCGGGCGAAGCGCCCCACGCTGTCACCTTGACGAGCAGCGGATCATAGTAGCGGGTGATGATCGCACCGGAATAGGCCGTGCCGCCATCGAGGCGAATGCCGAAACCGGCCGCCGAGCGATAGGCGGTGATGCGGCCGTAATCCGGGATGAAGTTGTGCTCCGGATCCTCCGTGGTGATACGGCATTGCAGCGCATGGCCATTGAGACGGATGTTTGCTTGTGGCGGAACACCCGATTCAGGCGTGCCGATCGCCGCCCCTTCGAGGATGTGGATCTGGGCCTTGACGATATCTATGCCGGTGACGACCTCAGTCACCGTGTGCTCCACCTGGATGCGGGGATTCACTTCGATGAAGTAGAATTTGCCGGTATCGGCATCCATCAGATACTCAACCGTGCCGGCGCCGATGTAATTCGTCGCCCTGGCAATCTTCAGCGAATAATCTGCCAGCTCCCTGCGCTGAGCATCCGTGAGATAAGGCGCCGGAGCCCGCTCCACGACCTTCTGATTACGGCGCTGGATCGAACAGTCACGCTCGAAGAGATGCACGGCATTGCCATGCGTATCGCCTAGTATCTGGCTCTCGACATGGCGGGCATGTTCGACGAGTTTTTCGAGATAGACCTCATCCTTGCCGAAGGCGGCCTTGGCTTCGCGCTTGGCCTCCGTTACTTCCTTGGCGAGATCCGCTTCGGAGCGGATGACGCGCATGCCGCGCCCGCCACCACCCCAGGACGCCTTCAGCATCACCGGATAGCCGATCTGCGCGGCCATCTTCGCCACTTCGGCCATGTCGTCGGGCAGCGGCTCGGTTGCCGGAACCACCGGCACGCCAACGGAAATCGCAAGATTGCGGGCGGCAACCTTGTTGCCGAGCTGCCGCATAGTCTCGGCGGTTGGCCCTATGAACGTGATGCCCGCAGCATTGCAGGCCTCGACGAATTCGGGGCTTTCGGACAGCAGGCCATAACCTGGGTGAATGGCATCGGCACCGGAAAGCTTCGCGACGCGGATAATCTCCGGAATCGATAGGTAGCTCTCGATTGGCCCCAGATCCCGGTCAAGATGTGGGCCGCGGCCGACCTGGTAACTTTCATCAGCCTTGAAGCGATGCAGCGAGAGCTTGTCCTCCTCCGCCCAGATCGCAACCGTTTTGATGCCCAACTCATTGGCGGCCCGGAAGACGCGGATGGCAATTTCAGAGCGGTTGGCAACGAGAATTTTCGAAATCGGCAAAACGGACCTCCCACGTGCCATCGAGAAAAATGCTGCACTGCAAAGAAAGTCATATCGCCTTAATCAGGCAAGCGCAATTTGAACGGATGCCGGATGTCAAATTTGTGTCAGATGGCTTCAAGGCGCTGGTGCGCTCAGATGACAAGGCCCAAACGAAAGGCGGAAGCGACCACATGCTGCCGATTCTTGGCTCTCAATTTCTCCTGCAGACCGTTGATGTACCAGTCTACCGTATGGCTTGAAATATCGAGCGACCTGGCAATCTCGTTGGAAGTCAGGCCATCTGCAAGCAGACCGATGACTTCCATTTCGCGTCGCGTGAGCTGCGTATCCACATTTGCAACAGTTTCTAGCTCTTCGGCCTGGCCGCGCAGCTCCATAAAACGCCAGAACACCTTCTTGGCGGCCGCATCAAAAAGTGCCATTTCAGCCGGCGAAAGATCGACCGGCCGACCTCCGATAGTCATATAGCCAAGCAATCCATTGCGGCCATATACGGGAAAGATGTAGCCATCCTGCAGACCGTAACGAATCCCTTCCTGCATCATCCGCTGCATGCGCTGCTTATGGGGGTCGTTCCTGAGCGCGAAGATGGCGTCGCGCCAGCGGATGGACCTCTGCGCGATGCTGAGCATTCGGATCGCCGGATCCACGAGAACGTATTTGCGGCCAGCATAGATTTCCGGCCAGCCCGCTGGCCAGCGGCTGGCCAGCACCACACGCGCAGGGTCCTGATTGGGTCGAGGCTGGACGAGCAGGCTGTAATATTCAAAGCCATAAGCCTTCAGCAGAGATTCGAGTTCAGCCGTTAATTCCGCCTCTGTCTTGACTTCCCCAACAAGTACCAAGAGTTGCACGATCAGTTGAATATTCAAAACCGCCCCCTGATATGCCCATTCTTGGCGTCTTTTGGTTTACGTTAAATTTCAATAAATTCCCGCGTACATAATCGATTAGCATAGTTATCATTCATTGAAGGTACATCGCGAAATCTAGCCCTTGACGGTTTCGTTAGGGAAGCCGGCAACCCGACGGGGCCGTCGATGACGCCAAGCCTTGCTCTTTATGAAACATTTCTGGCAGAAGGACATTATCTCCGTCGCGGAATTGCCTTTTCCGATCGTTAAGTTTCAAGTGCCGGCCGCGATGGCGGCTTCATATCAAGAGGTTGCGCCATTTGACGCTGTTCCAGGTTTATGCACGAGCTCTCAAATATCTGGCGAAGAACCGGTGGCGGGTAACTGCGGTCGTCATCGCAAACATCGTGCTTGCCGTCATCACCATTGCCGAACCAATTCTCTTCGGCCGGATTATCGATGCCATTTCATCCGGCGGCCCGGTGGCGCCGGTGCTCACGCTTTGGGCCGGATTCGGCGTCTTCAACACTGTTGCCTACGTCTTGGTCGCCCGCGAGGCGGACAGGCTTGCCCATGGCCGCAGGGCGTCACTGCTGACGGAAGCCTTCGGGCGAATCATATCCATGCCGCTCTCCTGGCATCATCAGCGCGGTACGTCCAACGCACTACACACTCTTCTTCGGGCAGCAGAGAGCCTGTTCGGCCTCTGGCTCGAATTCATGCGCACCCACCTCGCGACGGCGGTAGCACTTATCCTCCTCGTCCCTACGGCGATATCGATGGATTGGCGGCTCAGCATCGTATTGCTGGTCCTGAGCGTGCTCTACTGGATCATCGGCGTGACGGTGATGAACCGCACGAAGGAAGGACAAGCTTCCGTCGAAAACCATTATCACACAGTCTTTTCGCATGTGAGCGATTCGATCAGCAATGTTTCGGTGCTGCATAGCTACAATCGCATCGAGGCTGAGACCAAGGCTCTCAGAGGCTACACCAAGGATCTGCTCGCCGCTCAATATCCGGTGCTCGATTGGTGGGCTCTTGCGAGCGCGCTGAACCGCACGGCTTCGACCGTATCCATGGGCGTTATCCTCGTCATAGGAACTCTCCTGGTACAGCGGGGCGAGTTGCGGGTTGGCGATGTCGTGGCCTTTATCGGTTTTGCAAACCTCCTGATCGGTCGCCTCGATCTGCTGCGCCAGTTTGCCACCCAGATTTTCGAGGCGCGTGCCAAGCTCGAAGACTTCTTCGCCCTTGAAGATTCGGTCGAAGAACGCGCCGAGCCGGCCGATGCCCGAGAACTCGACGCCGTGCGGGGCGAAGTGGAATTCCGCAATGTCTCCTTCGGCTTTTCAAACACGAAGCAGGGGGTGCATGACATCTCCTTTATTGCCAAAGCCGGAGAAACAGTTGCGATTGTCGGCCCAACCGGCGCCGGCAAAACGACTCTCATCAATCTCCTGCAACGGGTCTACGATCCTCAAGAGGGCAAGATCCTCATCGACAGCACGGACATCGGCACCGTGACGCGCAGATCGCTGCGTCAATCCATCGCTACCGTCTTTCAGGATGCCGGCCTCCTGAACCGTTCGATCAGTGAGAATATCCGTCTCGGCCGCGAGGGTGCGACCGAGGAGGAAATTGCCAAGGCGGCCGAGGCTGCCGCCGCAACCGACTTCATCGAAAGCCGGCTCAGCGGTTACGACACATCTGTCGGCGAGCGTGGCAACCGTCTTTCCGGTGGCGAGCGTCAGCGCATCGCGATTGCGCGCGCCATCCTCAAGAACGCACCGATCCTGGTCCTTGACGAAGCGACCAGCGCGCTCGATGTGGAAACCGAGGCTCGTGTAAAGGCAGCGATCGATCGGCTGCGCAAGGACCGGACGACCTTTATCATTGCTCACAGGCTGTCGACCATCCGGGATGCCAACAAGGTAATCTTCCTCGACGATGGTCGCATCATCGAGATGGGCAGCTACGATCAGCTCAGCCAAAGTGGCGGGCGTTTTGCTTCGCTGCTCAAAGCCAGCGGCATCCTGACTGACGACGACACCAGGAATGAGGCCGGAGCAGTCGCGCAACCCGCCTGATCTGATCTTCCCGACTACCAAGAGAAAACCCGCCGCCATATATATATGGCGGCGGGTTTTCTTTGGTTGATTCTTACCGGCAGGTATTAGCTATGAGCCGGCTCTGACAATTTCCTGGCAGCGGATGTGCCCAAGAGAAAACCTTCCGTTTCGTTCACCGCCTTGCCGTCGACAGTCACCTTGCCTTTTTCAACCACGATCTTGTGAACCACGTCGTCGATCGTAAGTTCGGCGGTAAAGGCGTTCCAGCCGGTTGGCAGGACGGGGTCGACAAAGAGCCTATCTCCTTGGCGCCGAAGGCCAAGAATGCCCTCGACCGCCGCGCGATAGAGCCAGCCGGCCGAACCTGTATACCAGCTCCAGCCGCCTCGCCCGGTGTATGGCCCATGACCATAGACATCGGCCGATATCACGTAAGGCTCTACGCGGTAGGTCTCTGCTGCGGAGCGGTCGAGCGCGTGGTTGATCGGATTGAGGATCTGGAAGCACTTCCAGGCATCGTCACCACGCTTCTGCGCCGCCAAAGCGAGCACAACCCAGATTGCCGCATGAGTATACTGGCCGCCATTCTCCCGGACGCCCGGCGGATATGCGCGGATATAGCCGGGATCCTTGCGGGTATCCTGGAACGGCGGCGTGAAGAGGCGGATGATGCCCGCCTCCTCATCGACCAGCTTGTCGAGCACCGCATTCATGGCTTGGCGGGCACGATCCGGATCGCCCTCGCCGGAAAGGACACTCCAGGACTGGGCGAGTGAATCGATACGGCATTCATCGCTTGAGCCGGAACCGAGCGGAGACCCATCATCGAAATAACCGCGACGATAATAGCTACCGTCCCAGCCGGCCTTCTCCAGAGCTTGCCTCAGGCCTTCAAGATGGGCCGTCCATTGCTCGACACGCTGACGGTCGTTCCGCTCCTGCGCATAAGGCAGGAAGTTCCGCAGAGCACATGCAAGGAACCAGCCAAGCCAGACACTCACGCCACGGCCGCCGACCCCAACTCTGTTCATGCCGTCGTTCCAATCACCGCCGAGGATCAGCGGCAGGCCATTATCGCCAGTGCGGGCGATCGCAAGGTCAAGCCCTCTCGCCGCATGTTCGTAGAGGCTCGCCGTCTCGGACGAAATCTCTGGTTTGAAGAAAGCATCGTGCTTGTGCTTTTCCAGAAGCGGACCTTCCAGGAAGGCGAGATCTTCGTTCAGCAGCGACTTGTCGCCCGTCGCCGCGACATACTGATGCGCCGCATAAGCCAGCCAGACCACATCGTCGGAAATCATCGTGCGGACGCCGGCACCGGAATTTGGCAGCCACCAGTGCTGCACATCGCCTTCCTTGAACTGCCGCGAGGCCGCATTGACGATCTGGTGGCGGGCAAGCGACGGCTCATGCACCAGGAAGGCCAGCGTATCCTGCAATTGATCACGGAAGCCGAAGGCTCCGGATGCCTGATAGAAGGCCGTGCGAGCCAGGATGCGGCAACCGAATGCCTGATAGGGCAGCCAGTGATTGACCATGTTGTCGAGCGACTTATCCGGCGTCGATATCTTGAGACGCCCGGTGAACCCCTTCCAGAAATCGCGACTTGCCTTGAGAACCGCATCAAACTCTTCGCTGCGCAGTTCAGCGACAAGCGCCTGTGCATCCTCTTTCGTATCCGCGTCCCCGAGGAAGAAGGTGAGCTTCTTTTCCTCGCCCGGCGCGAGCTCGATATCGCAGCAAAGCGCCGCGCACGGATCGCCGTCGAGATCAAGCGAGCCGTTGAGCGCTGACGCGGACGTAACCGCCGCTGGCAACTGCACCGAACCGAACCTGCCGATGAATTCACGGCGGCTGGCCGTGAAGCCGGACGGCATCTCCTTCATCGCCATGAAGGCGAAACGGCGATGATCGATACTGTAGGGATTGGTCGCGAAGAGCGCTCCTGTTTCCTCGTCGCGGCTCGACAGGATGAAAGGAATCGATCGCGCCGGATTACTACCGAGCAGCCATTCCGCGTAAGCGTAAACTCGCAGCTTACGGGTCTCGGAGCCAATATTGCGCAGGAAGAACGACGACAGCTTCGCCGGACGTGTGCGATCGACCGTCTGCATGAGTTCCAGCCTCAGGCCATCATCCTCGGAGGTGAAGACCGAATAGCCGAGACCATGCCGAGCCTCAAACTTGACTTCCGGCTTGCGCGACAGAGCGGCAAATGGCGTGAGGATAGCACCACTGTCCCGGTCGGCAACGTAGAACGCTTCGCCGGGCCGATTGACGACCATGTCGTTAGTCCAGGGCGTCAACTGGTAGTCGCGGGAATTCTGCGCCCAGGTGAAGCCTGCTCCTTCCGCCGAGATATGGAAACCGAACTTCTCGTTGGAGATAACGTTGATCCACGGCTGAGGCGTAGCCTGACCACCGTGCAGGCGGACGACATATTCACTGCCATCCTTCGAGAAGCCGCCGTAGCCGTTCCAGAAATCCAGATCGGCGGCTGTCCCGATCTCTGCCGGAACCTGGAAGATCTCGCCCTTCGACAGCGGACGGCGATCGACCTCGATCTCTTGATCCTTCGACGGCGCAAATATAGAGGCAGCGCGATTAAGCTGGTCGCTGATCTTGCCGTTGCGTGCATGAAGGACTACGCGCGAAGCGGCGATCAGACTCTCCGATCCCTCCTCCTCCATGATGTCGCGTCGAAGCGAAAAGACGTGCTGACGCTGGCCTTCCTGCTGACCGGCCCGGCGGGCGGTTTCGGAGAGATATTCGATCGCATGCTGCATTTCCTGCGCATAGGACGCGGCACGCTCATTGAAGATCACGAGGTCCGAGACCACCCCGCGTGACCGCAAGTATTCCTGCGCGCTCATCGCTTCCTTGGCGACTGCCATGTCGTTGTCGTCATTGATGCGCAGCGTGAAGATCGGGAAATCACCCGAGACGGAGGACGGCCAGAGCGACGACTGCGGTTGCATGCCGGCCTGGATCGTTGACTGATCGGCACGAAGCTGCATGTCCGGATAGATGAGATAACGCGCCAGATGCTGGAAGGCCGCAGCATCCTGGGACGACACGCCGAGATGGCGCATCTGTACCTGCGTGCGTGTCCAGGCCTGGGTGAGTTCGGTCTGAAACGCATCCGGATGCCGGTAGCGTTCGATCGCCTGGTCGAGTTCGTCGCGCTTCGGCGCGGCGATCGTCCAGAATATGACGCTCACCTTCTTGCCGGCTGGTACGCGAACGACCCGGCGCAACGAGAGTATGGGGTCGAGCGTGAAACCGTCGGTGCCGGAGAGTGTCGCACCGTCATCGAATGCGGCAGCCTCCGAAAGCGTACGACCGCGGCCCAGGAACTTCCGGCGATCCGTTTCGAATTCGGTGGGACGCGCCGAGCCCGCATTGTCGGCCGCCAGATGCGCGATGATCATATCCGGATCATTCGGGTTGCGCTTGTTGCGCCAGGCGCGGATCACGTCGCCACGCTTGCCGATCTCGGTGCGGACGAACATGCGCGAGAAGACCGGGTGAGCATTATCGTCATCTTCTGCCGCCAGCACGGGCTCGAGGTAGGAGGTTACCTCGATGAAACGGTCCTCGGTCCCCATGTTGAGCAATGTCAGGCGGCGACCTTCCGCATCGTGCTCCGTCGCGACGATACATTCGACGGTGCTCGTCAAATCGCCGATCGTCTTGTGGAACTCGGCGCGTTCATCGCTGAAGATGACTTTCGTCTGCTCGCCTTCCGCACGTCGCGGCTCGGTGGTAGCGGACCACCAGTCACCGGTCGCGGTATCGCGCAGGAACAGGAACTGCCCCCAGCGGTCTTCCGTCGGGTCGGGTTTCCAGCGGGCGACCGACATGCCGTTCCAGCGGGAATAACCGGAGCCGGTGGCCGTGAGCATGACCGAGTAATGGCCATTCGACAGAAGCACCAGTTCACGCTCCTTGGAGGCCGGATTGCTGATGGTGCGGATTTCCGGGCGCAGCAGTTCGCCCTGGCCCTTGCCGGGGGTCTCCTCGTGCTTGGCGCTCATGACCGGTATGTCACGCGGCGCCTTTTCCTGCAGAAGCAGTTCGGCGGCTTCGATCACCGGATCGGAATGGAAGAGCTCGCGCAACAGACCGTTCATGACGACGTTGGCAATCGCTGCGATCGACATGCCATGATGATGGGCATAGTAGTTGTAGACCACTGCGCAACGCTGGCCTTCCGGCACCCGGGTCGGGGTGAAATCGACCGCATCGTGGAAGCCGAACATGCCGAGTGCGCCGAGCGAGCGCAGCTCTTCCAGATTTTCCGCGGCCGCGATGGGATCATATTGGCTGGCAAGGATCGACGCGTAAGGCGCGATCACGGCATTCTGCCCAAGACCGCGCTTGAGACCAAGAGTCGGGACCCCGAAGTTCGTATACTGGTAGTTGAACTGATGGTCGCGGGCATTGAAAGCCGCTTCGGAAATACCCCAGGGCGTTCCGAGGCGCTTGCCGTGATTCATCTGCTCCTTGACCACCAGATTGTTCGTCTGGTTCAGGATGCCGCCCTGACGCTCCTGCATGACGAGCGGCGGCATCAGATATTCGAACATCGAGCCGGACCATGAAACGAGCGCTCCCTGCGCGCCGATCGGCACGACCTGGCGGCCGAGGCGATACCAATGTTCGGTCGGGATGTCGCCCTTGGCGATCGCAAAAAGGCTGGTGAGGCGGCATTCAGATGCCAGCAAGTCGTAGCAGGCTTCGTCCAGTTCGTTGGTTTCGACACGATAACCGATCGACAGCAGCCGGCGTTCCTTACGGAACAGGAAGCTGAAGTCCATCGAGAAGGCAAGATTGCGGGTGCGGTCCCGCAAGGCGATCAACCGCTCGCGTAACGATTCGATATTTGCATTGTCGAAGACACTGTCGGCGATATGCACCTCGCAGATATTGACAAGCGATGCTGCCCAGCGGGTGACCTCCTCGCTCTGCGTTGAACGCACTTCATGGTCGAGATTGGTCGCAAGCTTCTGGATATCGCGCGCGAGGACCGCCAGATTGATGATGCGAATCGAGGCAAATTCGTGCTCACGCTTGACGGCGGCAAGCGCATTGCCGAAGCCGGCAATGCGCTCCTCGAGACGGCGACGCAGCGGACGAACGGTTTTGCGGTCGTCCGGCAGTGCCTTCAGAGTTTCGGCGAGGATGCCTGCGACATCGCCGATACCGTCGAGATTGCCCTGGAGGTGCGCAGACGGCGCCTCAGACCAGATACGGCAAGCCGACGAGATTGCAATCAGATGACCGGCGAGGTTGCCGCTGTCGACCGACGAGACGTAGCGGGGCCCGAGCGGTTTCAGCGTGTCGGTGTGATACCAGTTGAAGAGATGGCCGCGGAATTTGTCCATTCTCTCTATGCTGGAAATAGTCTGCTCGATGCGCTCGATCGTGTCGGTAAAACTGATCCAGCCGAAATTCCGCGCCGAAATCGTCGACAGCAGATAGACGCCGATATTGGTAGGCGACGTGCGCTTGGCGATGATCGGATCCGGTTTCTCCTGGAAATTGTCCGGCGGCAGATAGTTCTGCTCGAGCGTGACGAACGCTTCGAAGTAGCGCCAGGTGCGGCGGGCGATCTTGCGCAGCTCAACCGACACCGGTTCCGGCACAAAGAGACGATCTTCCGTTTCCGCCGATTGGCTCACATACCAGGCGACGAGCGGCGAGAAGATCCAGAGTACGGCAAACGGGATGCCGACGAGGAAAGCATTGTCGCCAGGAATTGCCGAGAGGATGATGCTGAGGACCGCAATCGCCGGAGCATGCCACATCGCTTTGTAGTATTCCTGCGGGCTGCCTTGGGCACTCGACTGGATTGAAGCAGCGGTGCGCCATTCCAGCATCAGCTTGCGGCTGAAGAACAGGCGATAGAGAGAGCGGGTGATCGCATCCGTCATGATGCAGGCGGCATCCGCAATGAAGACGACGCGAAGCGCAACCTGCGCATTGGCGGAGCGGATATCTGACCAGACGGAGTAGAAATGCGCTCGGGGGACGATGTCCGTGGAATGCGGCAGAAGACCGGTAACCAGTGACAAGGTCGGAGCCACGAACAGCGAGAAGATCAGCAGGATCTGCCAGATCAGCGCGCCAAGCGGATCCATGAAATACCAACCAAGTACGGAAGCGAAGAACCAGGCAATCGGCGTGAGCGAGCGGCGCAGGTTATCGATCATCTTCCAGCGGCCAAGCGCCGTGACGCCGCGCTTCGGATCAAGAATATACGGTAGAAGCTGCCAATCGCCACGGGCCCAGCGATGCTGGCGGGAGACTTCGACCTCGTAACGGATCGGGAAGTCCTCGACCAGTTCCACGTCAGTCACCAGCGCGCAACGTGCAAAGGAACCTTCGAGGAGGTCGTGCGAAAGCACCGAGTTCTCGTCGATCCGTCCCTTGAGCGAAGCCTCGAAAGCATCGACATGGTACAGGCCCTTGCCGGTGAAGCTACCCTCGCCGGTGAGGTCCTGGTAGACATCGGAGACGGTGAAGACATAAGGATCGAGACCGCGTCCAACCGAAAAGACACGCTGGAAGACCGAGGCTTCCTTGCCGGTCGTTAGCGAAGGCGTCACGCGTGGCTGCATGAGACCATAGCCGTGGATCACCCGGTTCGACTTCGGATCGAGCACTGGTCGGTTGATTGGATGATGCATCTTGCCGACGAGTTTCGTCACCGCGTCGCGCATCAGGCGCGTGTCGGCATCGAGCGTCATGACATACTGGATGCCTTCCGGCACGATGTTGGCGCCAGGAAGATAGGTGGTATCGCGATCGCCGCGGAGCAGAAGGTTCAGTTCGTGCAGCTTGCCGCGCTTGCGCTCCCACCCCATCCAGGCGCCCTCGTTTGGGTTGAAAAGGCGGCGACGGTGCAAGAGGTAGAAACGTGTTTTACCGTCACGGGCATATTTGGCGGCAAGCGCAGCGACCTCGCGCTTGGCATAATCGAGAATTTCCAGGTCAGCGTCCGTTTCCTCAAACTTGCCGTCACGCCAATCGCTCAAGAGCGCGAAATAGATCTCGCCGTGCGGATTGGCGAGATAGTGGACTTCAAGGTTACGAACGAGTTCGTCGACCGTATCGCGGTCCGAAATCAGGCAGGGCACCACGACAAGCGTCTTCGCCTCTTCCGGAATGCCTTCCTTGAATTCGTAACCAACAAGCCGCGCCGGCCGTACCACGTAAGTGACGAGTGTATTGAAGAGGCCTGTCACACCTTCGGAAGCCGGCAACGCAAACATCAGCAAGAAGAAGAAAACGACCGGCAGCGGCATGTCCGCCTGCACGAGGAACCAGCCGGCGATCGCCATTGCCAATACCGTCAGGAAAATGACAGGCCCGGCGATGGCGAACCAGTTGAGGCGACGGACGAGACGCACGATCTGCTGGACCAAGAGCGGTTTGTAACCGACCGCCGCTTCCAGTTCCTTCAGCCGACGGCCCACGACGAAAGCGCCGATATTAGTTTCGCGCGGATCGGCATTTTCCTGGGCAGCCGCCTCTTCAGCCAAACGGATCGCCACTTCCGCCACTTCCGCTTCGCTTCTACGAGAGCGGCGGGCGACCTGTTCGATGCGGTTTCGATAAGCGTTGCGCGATCCGAAATCGAGAGCTTGATAGTCTGTGCGCTCGCGGAAGATCCTGTCGATCTGCGAGACTTCCTCGAACCATACGCTCCATTCCGTATCGTCGATCTCGCGCAAGCTCTTGATGATGTTACCCATCGTCACGTTGCCGGACGAAAGGCGATTCTGCTCGGCGAGCATCACTTCTTCGGTATCAGTGCCGGCCTGCTCCAGTCGCTGTTCCAGCCAGGCGATCGCGAAGCCGGACGTCTGAGATGCATTGCGCAAGCGATAGAGAAACTGAGTGGTGAAGGTGTTGTCGTTTGTCAGATCTTCAACGCCCTTGAGCAACCCCGCACTCGCGGTCTCGTCGTTGAGACGGATAATCTCGTCGGCAACTTCATTCGCGCGACGGCGCATGTTGCGAGAGCGGTCGACGCGCGTAGCGATGCGGCGAAGGTTCTCGATCAGGACAAAACGTGTGAAAGAGGGCAACGCCCACAGCTCGCCGATCTGAAGCGGCTCGTTGAGCTGGAAGCCTTCGACCATCGCCCCGAGCCCGTCGTGGGACAAGCTGCTGTGCGTGTGGGCGACATACAGCCAGGCAAGCGCCAGAACACGCGGCATTTCCTCGCCGGCAACCCTCATCGTCGGAAGCTGGCGGTAGAATTTGCGCGGAAAATCGCGGCGGACTTCCTGAATCGCTTCCTCAACGATGTAGTAGTTGTCGAGCAGCCATTCCGCAGCCGGCGTAATTGTCGCGCCGGCATCCACATCGACAGCGGTCGCCCGATAGACCCGGAATATCTCCTTCTCATTCTCCTTGAGACGTTGAAAGAAATCGAATCCCGCGAAGCCGGGCAGGCCGGATGCGCCCTCCCGCCCGAGTTTCTCGCCACATTCCCTCAAACCGTCGATGTTGAAGTAAATCGAGCGGATGGAATCGTTGTGGTCTATCTGCCTGGCTTCGGTTTCGCGTGAGGAAACTGGAGACGTATTGTGAAGGGACATGGATACGGCTTCTGGGTGAAAACTCTTGGGGGTTTGTCGGCCTCGCCTTACTCGGCCTGCGTCAGAAGCGCCAGTTATCATTTTGATTATGGTGACTATCTGACGCAAATCCGCGAAGAAGGGAAATAGAGGGCAGCCTCGATATTGCAAATGATTGACCGAAATCTATCGCCCGCTTTTCGCGGATCGACACATCTTCCGCCTCTAGCCGGGGCAGCCTGAATAGAGGCTGAACAGAAGCGGGCTATTGATAATGCTCGGAATTTCCCCACAGATGCAATGTACGCATTTCTCCTTCTAGATGCCCTTGAATGGCGTGAAATTTGATCGCCGGCAGGTTACCTCCGGCGCGTCACGCTGCTATTCATATGTCGAGCGGAAGGATATGGCCTCGGTTCGCCCGCAAACAATCCAATCGAAATTCCGGTACTTTGAGAAATGACGATCCAGTTTTCCAATTACATGGCCGAACTGATAGCGACCCGCCGCTACCTTCATCAATATCCCGAGCTCGGACTTTCGGAGTTCAACACGGCTGATTTCATCGCCAAGCAGCTTGTCGAACTCGGTTACGAAGTCACCCGAGGCCTCGGCCAGACCGGGCTCGTCGCGACACTCAGGAATGGCGTCAGCAATCGCGCCGTCGCCATCCGTGCCGATATCGACGCGCTGCCAATCGAGGAGGAGACCGGCGTTGAGTATGCCAGCAGGAACAAGGGATTGATGCATGCCTGCGGTCATGACGGCCACACCGCCATGCTACTGGGAGCCGCCAGGATCCTCGCGGAGCGGAAGAATTTCGACGGCACGATTCACCTGATCTTCCAACCAGCCGAGGAAAATTTCGGCGGGGCAAAGCTGATGATCGACGACGGCCTTTTCGAGCGCTTTCCTTGTGATGCCGTCTTCGGCCTGCATAACGATCCGAGCCTGGCTTTCGGGCAGATCGGCGTGAAGGACGGCGCCATGATGGCGGCGGTTGACGAATGCCGCATCGTCGTCAACGGCCGCGGCGGCCATGGCGCCGAGCCGCAGGACACCGCCGATCCGATCGTCTGCGGCGCGAGCATCATCATGGCGCTGCAGACAATCGCCTCGCGAAACGTTCATCCGCTCGATCCGACGGTTGTTACCGTCGGAGCCTTTCATGCCGGCACGGCCAGCAACGTGATTCCAGAGCGGGCGGAGATGGTTCTGACGATCCGCTCCTTCGATCCGATCGTCCGCAATGAACTGGAAAATCGCATTCGCATGATCGCCGAAGGTCAGGCGGCAAGTTACGGCATGACTGTGACGATAGACTATAAACGCGGCTATGAGGCGACGATCAACCACCAGACGGAAACGGCTTTCGTTCGCAATCTGGCCAAGCGGGTCTTCGGCGAGGAAAAGGTCGTCGATTTGCCGCGTCCATCGATGGGCAGCGAGGATTTTGCCTATATGTTGGCAGAGCGACCAGGGACCTATTTTCTCCTCGGCACCAAGCGCAGTGACAACGACCCGCCACTGCATCATCCGCGATTCGATTTCAACGATGACGCGCTACCGATCGGCACGAGCTTCTGGGTGGAACTTGCCGAAGCCTATCTGCCGATGAAATAGCCTAGGAATGCAACACCTCCCGAGCCGGTAGAGCACGGGAGGCGTATGGCGTGATCCTTGAAAGGATCGGAAGCTTAGGGGAACAGGCCGAGCGTCACTGCCCCGACGAAGATGAAGGCTGCGATCACCAGAGCCGTATTGGTGGCCCACTGCCATTTGCTTGTGAAGGCAGCGTTGCGAACTGGGAAAGACCGTGTCTGATGCTGAGCTTGCTGCATGGATATCTCCCGGGTTCTGGTTTGCCCTTTCAGAGCAGCCTTATGTTAACTTATCACGATTAACTCGATAGAGATAATGTTCCATCCGATCCGCTTGCCGTAGAAAATCCTTTTTTCTTAACGGCGGCTTTGACGAGTTAACAGTTTATTATACCCCGGCCATGCCGACCGGCAATTAGGTAGGAAACTTGTCGAGCGCCAGGCGGAAGACGTCGACGTCGATATTGCCGCCGGAGCACACAGCAATCACCGTGTCGCCCAGTGTCTCACCATGAAAAAGAGCAGCCGCCAACGCCACGGCACCACCCGGCTCGACCACGATCTTCAGGCGGCTGAAGGCAAGCGCCACCGCATGAAGCGCCTCGTCCTCGGTAACGACGAGACCTGGGCCGCAGAGCCGCGACATGATCGGAAATGTGATGGCGCCCGGCTGAGGCGTAATGATTGCATCGCAGAGTGAACCGGATTGCGCCGCATTCCGCTCGATCTTTCCGGATGCAAGAGAGCGCGTCACATCGTCGAAGTCCTGCGGTTCGCAAGGATGGACACGGAACTGCGGTGCCTTGGCTTCGAGTGCCAGCGCAACGCCGGAAATGAACCCGCCGCCACCTGTCGGCACGAGAACATCCGCCTTCCCGATCCCCTCTTCCTTGGCCTGCTCTGCAATTTCAAGACCGGTCGTTCCCTGACCGGCAATAACCAGCGGCTCATCGAAAGGCTTGATCAGCGTCAGACCGCGCTCCCGCGATAGCCTCTCACCGATTGCATCGCGATCCTCGTTGGCTCGGTCGTAAAGCACAACCTCGGCGCCATAGGCGCGAGTGTTCTCGATCTTGATGCGGGGAGCGTCGGACGGCATGACAATGACGCTCGGAATACCGTGCATTCTGGCTGCTAGCGCGACACCCTGTGCATGGTTGCCGGAGGAAAAGGCAATCACCCCTTTGGCGCGCACCTCTGTCGGTAGCGCCGAAATCGCGGACCAGGCACCCCGAAATTTGAAAGAGCCCGTATGCTGCAGGCATTCCGGCTTTACAAAGACGCGCCGTCCGGCGATCTCGTCCAGGAATGGAGAAGAAAGCAGCGGTGTTCGGCGCACGTGACCATCGAGGCGGACACGGGCGGCTTCGATCATGGCGATATCAGTCATGCGGAAATCCAGTCGAGGGGAGAGAGGGTAGACCGGCTGGCAACCCTATCGATGCCTTTGGCCGCCGTAAAGATTGAAGCAACAGCATCAGCCGGTTTCTATCTCCTCGGCAAATGGCAGCTTGCCGAGCTTCAGCACGGCCTTGATTGGCAGGTGGTCGGAGGCGAGCCGTGCAAGTGGCGTATCATGGGTCTTCACGGCGTCGATGAGCCCCGGGCGGTTCGCCATGATCCGGTCGAGCGCCAGAACCGGCAAGCGAGAGGGAAAGCTCGGTACGGCGGCAGGCAAGCCGAAGACGGAGGCAAGCGTGTTGAGCGAGGACCGGTCGCCCAGCCGCCATTCGTTAAGATCGCCCATCAATACGGTCGGCTGCTCTTCGCGCGAACTCAGGAAATCGAGAATGACGCGCGCCTGCTGATGCCGCGAGCGGTTGAGCAGGCCGAGATGCGCCGCAATGATACGGAACATGCTGCCGTCCTTGAGTTCGAGTTCCGTGATAAGCGCACCACGCGGCTCAAGCCCGGGCAACTTCACCTGGTGCACGTCGCGGACCAGGCCCTCGCGAAGGAAGACCGCGTTGCCATGCCAGCCATGAGCCTTGGTGACTCCGTTGACAGGGACCGGGAAAAGCCCGGTCTCCCGCTCCATCCACGCAAGATCCAACAACCCCCGCCGTTCGCCGAACCGGGTATCGGCTTCCTGGAGGGCGAGCACATCGGCTCCGATTTCGCGGATCACATGGCTGGTTCGAGCAGGATCGAACTTGCCGTCGACGCCAACACATTTATGGACATTGTAGGAGGCGATCAGCATGCCCTTGCTGCGATCATGGGGCTCATGCCCCCCCACGCCCCGATTCTTGTGAGCTCGGATGGATGCCAGAATGCTTGCTGAGAGATTTGGGCGTTTTTCCCGCATGATCTGAAAGGCTATTCGCATACACACAAACTATACGATAATCCGCTTGCCGATCCAGCTTTTCCCATCATCACTAGAGATAAGGCGAACCCAGCCAAAGCACCCGCTCGATGAGCCGCACAAGGAAGGACCTGGACTGCAATCCATCAAGCGTCACTTCGGTCGCCGAAGAAATCGCCAGATCGATCCTTCGTTCCAGCGCTTCGGCAAAAGGACGGTCGAAAACTTCAAGATCCACCTCGAAATTGAGCCGCAGCGACCGTGGATCGAGGTTGGAGGAACCGATATAGGCCCAACATCCGTCGATCGCCATCAGCTTGGAATGGTCGAAAGGCCCCGAAGCACGCCATATGCGGCAATAGTTTTTCAGCATCTGGTCAAACTGCGCCGTCATCGCACGGTCGACCAGAACGAGATTATTGGCGGTGGGCACGACGATATCGACTGCCACACCGCGCCGTGCTGCAGTAATCAGTGCGGTGATCAGCTCGCGGTCCGGCAGGAAATAGGGCGAGACGATCCGGATTGAGGAGCGCGCCACGGAAAAAGCACCCATCAGCATCTTGTGATTCGTCTCGACGCTGCGGTCGGGACCGGAGGAAACCGCCCGAACGAAGACCGGATTCCCTGGCTCCGTTTCGGACGGATCGAGCGCCCAGGGTTCCCCGGTCAGCATTTCCTCAGTCGCAAATCGCCAATCAGCCGCGGCAATTGCGAAGAGATCGGCCACGACCGGCCCCGTGATCTTGAAATGCGTATCGAGGGAACATTTGTCGCGGCTGAATTCGCGCGAAAAGCCCTCGCGGATATTCATTCCGCCGGTGAAAGCCACCCTGCCGTCGATGACCAGGATTTTCCGGTGGGTCCTGAGATTCGCATAGGGCAATCGCAGCCCCATAATGACGTTGCCGTTAAAGACATCGACCGTGACACCGCCATCTCGAAGCATGCCGAGCACACTCGGCACCGAATACCGGGCGCCAACGGCGTCGATCAAAATGCGCACTTCGGCACCGCGTTTTACCGCCGCGATCAGCGCGTCGGCAAATCGCTGCCCGATCCGGTCGCGGTCGAAGATATAAGTCTCGAGGATGATGCTGCGTTGCGCCTGGCCGATCGCCTCCAGCATCGCGCCATAAGCTTCGTCGCCGGTATCGAGCGCCAGGATCGTGTTGCTGGTCGTCAGGCGATGATGCGTCACACGATCGCCAAGTGTTTTCATTGCTCGGAACCTGTAACCGAATTGGCCGGTCACCAGATCATCGGTAGCGTCATAGGAAGCAAAATGAGCGCGGATATCCCCCTGGAGCAGCGCGCGACGATCGCTGATGACGGTACGGCGGATGCGATTGATACCGGCGATCAGGTAAAGTAGCGCCCCGACAATCGGGGAAAGGACGATGATGCCGACCCAACCGACCGCAGAACGCACCTCCTCTTTCGTCATGGCGGCATGAATCGCCGCTGCCGTTCCCGCCAGGACCGAAATGGTGAAGAGGATATGCGGCCAATAGGCCTCAGCGAGCTCAAGCATGACGCGAAATATAGGCGCGCGCGCATTTTGCGCAATCGGAGCCGAACAGTGACCTTAAGTCCGGCTCCGAAAGACTGTCAGGCAGAGAGCTGCTTCTGGAAAGCGTCGAGCGAGGCTTCGAATAGGTCGAAGACCGCATCCACTTGGCTCTCATTAATTATCATCGGCGGGCAAAGCGCCAGCGAGTCGCCGATGGCGCGCGAGATGAGCCCTTTTTCCAGCATGACTGCAAGCAGCTTCGGGCCAAGCTCGCCGGCGGCGAACCCGTCGCGCGGCTTGAGTTCCAAGGCACCGATCAGACCTGTGCCGCGGGCCTCGATCGCCAGAGGATGGCTTTCCATTGCCCTCAGACGGCTCTGGAATTTCGGTGCCAACGCCCGCACGTTGCCGACAAGATCGCGCTCCTCGATGATCGCGATGTTCTCCAGAGCCACGGCCGCGGCAACCGGATGGCCGGCCGCCGTCACCCCATGGCCGAATGTGCCGATATTCGCCGATTCGTCGGCAAGTGGCTGGTAAACCTTCTCGTTGATCAGCAGCGCTGAGATCGGCTGATAGGACGACGAAATCTGTTTGGAGACGGTGATGATGTCCGGTTCTAGCGAAAAAGTCTCGGTGGCGAACATCTTGCCGGTGCGACCGAAGCCGCAGATCACTTCGTCGGCGATGAAGAGGATGTCATATTTTTTCAGTACCTTCTGGATCGCTTCCCAATAGCCCGCGGGCGGCACGATGACGCCGCCGGCCCCCATGACCGGTTCGCCGATGAAGGCCGCAACCGTCTCCGGACCTTCCCGCAGAACCAGATCCTCGAGATCCTTCGCGCAACGCTCTACGAAGGCCGATTCGGTCTCGCCTTCCTGCTTGAAGACGCGATAGTGCGGGCAGGTCGTATGGAAGATGCCCGGTAGCGGCAGGTCGAAGGAACGATGGTTGTTCGGCAGGCCGGTCAGGCTGGCACTGGCGATCGTCACACCATGATAGCCCTTGATACGGGAGATGATTTTCTTCTTCTCCGGTTTGCCCAAGGCATTCGAGCGATACCAGACCATCTTCATCGCAGTGTCATTGGCCTCGGAACCTGAATTGGTGAAATAGGCCTTGGACATCGGCACAGGTGCCATCTGTATCAGCTTCTCGGCCAGTTCGACGGAGGGACCATGACTGCGGGCCGTGAAGGTGTGGTAGTATGGAAGCTTCGCCATCTGCTTGGCGGCCGCTTCGACGAGACGGTTCTCGCCAAAGCCGACCGCAACGCTCCACAGCCCGGCCATGGCCTCGATATACTTGTTGCCGTTGTTGTCATAGACATAGACGCCCTCGCCGCGATCGATCACCAGTGAACCGTCACGCTCCAGCACCCGGGCATTGGTGTAGGAATGAAGCTGGTAAGCCTTGTCGCGGGCTTCGATGGAATTGGGCTGAACAGTCACGACGGACCTCCTGTGAAACATGCGGAACGCATATAAATTTCATAGGCGGAAACGGCGAGATTGGACAGCCCAAATCGCCGCGTTCAAGCCGAACACCGTTCAAAATAATTGACGTGTCAATCAGCGCATTTGGTCATTTGACCGTCATCGCCGCCACGGGCGGCTCGGCGCCGGGCGGAATGGGACTGGTGTATTCCTGACCCTTGCGGCGCTTCTTGAGATCCACCCAGGCGGCTTCACGAAGCTGTTCGCTTTCGATTGCCACAAGGCCGGTCGCAGCCATTGCCTTGGCGGCGGAAACCATGCCCTTGTGGGCAAGCGCGCTCTGCCCCTGCGCCACCACCTGCCAGGTGTGAAGCTGGGTGCCGACGGCAAGCGTCGCACCGTAGGCCTGCACGGTCGGCACGACCCAGCTCACATCTCCGACATCCGTCGACCCGCCCATTTGCCTTACCTCGTTGTGAGCTGGCAGGACGAAGTCCGCCAGCGGGATATCCCTTGGCTCGAGGCGTTCCTGATTCCAGCTCGCGGCAATATCCTCCGGTGTCAGAGTCGCGCGGATCTTCTCGGCGAACGAGACATCGGCTTCATCGAAAGGCGGTGGTCCCATGCTGTCCCAGATGTCCTGCATCGCATCCATCAGCGGCTTGTTGACGATGAGGTTGGAAACGCCTGCCAGAATCGTGCTCTCGACCTTGGTCTCGGTCATCAGCGCCGCTCCCTCGGCGATCTTCTTCACACGTTCGATCAACGCCAGAAGGCCCGGCAGTTCCGGCGCACGGACAACATAACGAACCTTGGCATGCGCCTGCACCACGTTCGGCGAAATGCCGCCGGTATCGAGGACCGCATAGTGGATGCGGCAATCGGAAGGCATGTGCTCGCGCATATAATTGACACCGACATTCATCAATTCAACGGCATCGAGCGCGCTGCGGCCAAGCTCCGGCACGGCCGAAGCATGCGCTGCCCTACCTGTGAAAGTGAAATCGATACGGCAATTGGCGAGCGAGGTTTCCCGCTGCACTCCGGCGAAATTGCTCGGATGCCAGCTTATCGCAATGTCGACATCCTCGAAGGCACCTGCACGCACCATGAAGGCCTTGGCGGCGCCCCCTTCCTCGGCCGGGCAGCCGTAGTAACGCACCCGACCGGGCGTGCCAGTCATTTCCAACCAATCCTTGAGCGCGGTCGCCGCAAGCAGCGAAGCCGAGCCGAGGAGGTTATGGCCGCAGCCGTGACCATTTGCGCCGGGGATCAGCGGCTCTTGTTGAACCGCGCCCGCCTTTTGACTGAGGCCGGCCAGGGCATCGTACTCGCCGAGGAACGCGATCACCGGCCCGCCCTCGCCCGCTTCGCCGATGAGAGCGGTCGGGATGCCGGCCACATTTTCCGTGATCCGAAAACCTTGCGCCTCCAGCATTTCGCGGTGCGCGGCGGCGGAAAGCTTCTCCATGTAGCAAGTTTCCGGCGTCTCCCAGACACGGTCCGCAAGATCGGTGAACACTTCCGTCTTGCGGTCTATGAAATCCCAAACGAGCGGGAGATTGGAATTGCCTGTCGTCATAAAAATCGTTGCCTCGATACGCCTATGCCTCTGGGAGGCCCGAACCGTACTCCATTTTGGCTCGATGACAATGCGGCGACGCAGCAAAATTGACGCTACGGAAAGATGAGGCATTGGAAAAGCGGATGTGATCGGCATGCGAATTTTAGCATCTCGACAACGAGATCATAATCGCTATGCTCTCGCGCCGCAGCCCGCCGAAAATCCAAGGAATGGATCTAAAATAATAAGAACATACGGGGATTTTGCCAAATTTGTGGAAATTTTTCTAAAAAATGAAATGCAAGCGGAATTCGATACGGGCGATCCCGATCGATGCCAAAGGCGACCAAGGTGGAGATGCACGGCGCAAGCTGGGGCAGGTCGTCAGGAGAAATTACTGTAATGGGCGACGGCAAGTTTCGCCGACCGGGAGGTGAATAACAAGAATATCAAGCTTGAAGCGCCCTGCGGCGCATCATTCTAACGACACGAATCAACCGGGTCGGGCAACCGGCCAGAGGTCACAGGGAGACCGATATGAAATACAAGCTCACCCTTGCCGCAGCACTTCTGTCGGCAACGTTCTTTGCCAGTGCAGCCAGCGCCAAGACCTTCGTTTACTGCTCCGAAGGTTCTCCGGAAGGTTTCGATCCTGGCCTTTACACCGCCGGCACGACCTTCGACGCTTCCGCTCATCCCATCTACAACCGTCTGCTCGAGTTCAAGCCGGGCACGACGCAGCCGGAACCAGGCCTCGCGGAAAGCTGGGAAATTTCGCAGGATGGCACCGTCTATACCTTCAAACTGCGGCAGAACGTGAAGTTCCAGACGACCGACTTCTTCACGCCCTCCCGCACCCTGAATGCCGATGACGTCGTCTTCTCCATCGGTCGTCAGATTGATGCGAAGAATGCGTGGAATCAGTATATCCCCGGCGCAGCCTGGGAATATGCTGCCGGCATGGGTTTCCCGGAGCTCATCAAGTCCGTCGAGAAGGTTGACGACCTCACGGTGAAGTTCACGCTGAACAAGCCGGAAGCCCCGTTCCTCGCCAACCTCGCCATGCCCTTTGCTTCGATCATGTCGAAGGAATATGCCGACAGCCTCGACACGGCCGGCAAAAAGGAGCAGCTCAACCAGATGCCGGTCGGCACCGGCCCGTTCGTCTTCGTTGGCTATCAGCAGGACGCGGTCATCCGTTACAAGAAAAACCCCGATTACTGGGGTCCGGCGCCGAAGATCGATGATCTCGTTTTCGCGATCACGACTGATGCAGCCGTTCGGTACCAGAAACTGCAGGCCGGCGAATGCCACCTGATGCCGTATCCGAACGCCGCCGACGTCCAGTCCATGAAGACCAATCCGAATCTGACCGTGCTGGAACAGGAAGGCCTGAACGTAGCTTATCTCGCCTACAACACCACCCAGGCTCCCTTCGACAAGGTCGAAGTCCGCAAGGCGCTCAACAAGGCGATCAACAAGAAGGCGATCGTCGACGCCGTCTTCCAGGGCATGGCAACGCCCGCTAAAAACCCGATCCCGCCGACCATGTGGTCCTACAACGAATCCACTCAGGATGATGCGTATGACCTCGACGCGGCCAAGAAGATGCTGGCTGATGCCGGCGTCAAGGACCTCTCCATGAAGGTCTGGGCGATGCCGGTTTCGCGCCCTTACATGCTGAATGCCCGCCGCGCTGCCGAGATCATCCAGGACGATTTTGCCAAGATCGGCGTCAAGGTCGAGATCGTGTCCTACGAATGGGCTGAATACCTGGATCGCTCCAAGGCCAAGGATCGTGACGGTGCCGTTATCCTCGGCTGGACCGGCGACAACGGCGATCCGGACAACTTCCTCGACACGTTGCTGGGCTGCAATGCCGTCGGCGGCAACAACCGTGCTCAGTGGTGCAACAAGGAGTTCGACGATCTGGTGAAGAAGGCCAAGGTCGCGTCTGATCAGTCCGAGCGCACCAAACTCTACGAACAGGCTCAGACCGTCTTCAAGAAAGAAGCTCCCTGGGCAACACTCGATCACTCCCTTTCCGTCGTTCCGATGCGCAAGGGTGTCACCGGCTTTACCCAGAGCCCGCTTGGCGACTTTACCTTCGAAGCCGTCGATATCGCCGAATAATTAGACGCTCACGATATTTTTGCCGCGGGATGCGTTGCGTTTCCCGCGGCATTTTCTTATGAGACGCCGAAAAATGTGGCGAAGACGCCTCAATTGCCGCTTTCGTGGCTTGACAAGCCCATGAATCGGCCAAGACCGAAAAACCATCGAAGGTTTAGAATGTTTGGCTTCCTGTTGCGGCGTCTTGCCGTGTTGATCCCGACCTTCATCGGGGTCTCGATTATCGCCTTTTCGTTTATCCGATTGCTGCCAGGCGATCCCGTCGCATTGCTCTCGGGCGAGCGCGTCATGTCGCCGGAGCGCCATGCGTTGATCAGTCAGCAGCTCGGCCTCGACCGGCCAATGGTAATTCAATACCTGGATTATCTCGGAGGCGTTCTGACCGGCGACTTCGGCTCTTCCATCGTTTCGAAGAAACCGATTCTCGACCAGTTCCTCGCGCTCTTTCCCGCCACGGTCGAGCTTTCGCTCTGTGCGATCATCATCGCTGTCGCACTCGGTATCCCGGCAGGTGTGATCGCGGCGATCAAGCGTGGATCGTTTTTCGATCAGGCGCTGATGGGCGTGGCCCTCGTGGGCTATTCGATGCCGATCTTCTGGTGGGGCCTCCTGCTCATCATCTTCTTTTCTGGCATCCTGCAGTGGTTTCCGGTCTCCGGCCGGATCTCGCTGATGTTCTTCTTCCCGCCGGTCACCGGCTTCATGCTGATCGACTCGCTGCTCTCCGGCCAGAAAGGCGCCTTCGCCTCTGCGCTGAGCCATCTCGCACTTCCCTCGATCGTGCTGGCGACCATTCCTCTCGCGGTCATCGCCCGCCAGACGCGTTCGGCCATGCTGGAAGTCCTGTCGGAAGATTACGTTCGCACCGCCCGCGCGAAAGGCCTATCGCCCTTCCGTGTCGTCGGCATTCATGCATTGCGCAACGCCATGATCCCGGTCATCACCACGATTGGCCTGCAGATTGGCGTCATGCTCGCGGGTGCCATTCTCACCGAAACGATCTTCTCCTGGCCGGGTATCGGCAAGTGGATGGTCGACAGTGTCTTCCGCCGGGACTATCCGGTTATCCAAGGCGGGTTGCTGCTGATCGCGGGCATCATCATGCTCGTCAACCTCATCGTTGACCTGCTCTACGGCCTGATCAATCCCCGTATCCGGCACTAAGAAGGAGAAAATCCCATGGCCGATATCATGGTCGACAAGGCGCCTGAACCAGTGTCCAGCGCTGCGCTGCGCCGCCAGATGCTAAAGGAATTCTGGTTCTATTTCTCGGAAAATCGTGGCGCCGTCATTGGACTCTTCGTTTTCCTTCTGCTCGTTGTCGTCGCTGTTCTTGCGCCTCTCATCGCACCCCATTCGCCTTTCGAACAGTATCGCGACGCGGTTCTTGTGCCGCCAATCTGGACCGAAGGCGGACGTGCCGGCTACCTGCTCGGCACCGATCCGGTTGGCCGCGACATCCTCTCGCGCCTGATCTACGGCGCGCAATATTCGCTCTTCATCGGCGTCTTCGTGACGACGCTGTCGCTGACCGGCGGCATTCTGGTCGGCCTCATTGCCGGATATTACCGCGGCTGGGTGGATACCGTCATCATGCGCCTGATGGACATCATCCTCGCCTTCCCGTCGCTGCTGCTGGCGCTCGTGCTCGTCGCGATCCTCGGCCCCAGCCTGACGAACGGCATGATTGCGATTGCGCTCACCCTGCAGCCGCATTTCGTGCGCCTGACCCGTGCAGCGGTCATGGCTGAGAAAACTCGCGACTACGTGACGGCCGCCCGCCTTGCCGGCGCAGGACCGTTGCGCCTGATGTTCCGCACCATCCTGCCGAACTGCACGGCGCCGCTGATCGTCCAGGCGACGCTTTCCTTCTCGAACGCCATCCTTGATGCAGCCGCTCTCGGCTTCCTCGGAATGGGCGCTCAGCCGCCGGCCCCGGAATGGGGCACGATGCTTGCCGAGGCACGGGAATTCATCCTGCGCGCTTGGTGGGTGGTCACCTTCCCCGGCCTCGCTATCCTCATCACCGTCCTTGCCATCAATCTGATGGGCGACGGTCTGCGCGATGCGCTCGACCCGAAACTGAAGAGGTCCTGAACATGGCGCTTCTGCAAATCGACAATCTCACCGTCGAGTTCGAAACCGCAACCGGCTGGTTCAAGGCCGTTGACGGCGTTTCCATGTCCGTCGAGAAGGGCGAAGTTCTCGCCATCGTCGGCGAATCCGGCTCGGGGAAATCCGTCGCCATGCTTGCCGTCATGGGGCTTCTCCCCTGGACCGCGAAGATTACAGCGGACCAGATGCTTTTCGAAGGCCGCGACATTCAGAAAATCAGCCCGGCTGAGCGCCGCAAGCTGATCGGCAAGGATATCGCGATGATCTTTCAGGAGCCGATCGCCAGCCTGAACCCGTGCTTCACGGTCGGCTTCCAGATCGAGGAAGTATTGCGCATCCATCTCGGCCTCGACAAAAAGGAACGCCGTGCTCGTGCAATCGAGCTGTTCAAGCAGGTGGGTCTGCCCAATCCGGAAGAGCGGCTGAACCACTTTCCGCACCAGATGTCCGGCGGCCAGTGCCAGCGCGTGATGATCGCGATCGCGATCGCCTGCAATCCCAAGCTCCTGATCGCCGACGAGCCGACCACCGCGCTCGACGTGACGATCCAGAAGCAGATCCTCGACCTCATCATGTCGCTGCAGGCCAAGAACGGCATGGGCCTGATCATGATCACCCACGACATGGGTGTCGTAGCCGAGACCGCCGACCGCGTCGTCGTGCAGTACAAGGGCCGCAAGATGGAGGAGGCCGACGTGCTTTCCCTCTTCGAAAGCCCGAAGAGCAACTATACGAAGGCGTTGCTGGCGGCATTGCCGGAAAATGCCACCGGCGACCGTCTGACCACCGTTTCCGCCTTTTTCGACGGTAATCCGGAACCAACTCCGGGAGTAAGCGCATGACTGAAAACACCATGCTCGAAGTGCGCGATATCAAGCGCGATTACGAATTGCCGGGTGGCCTCTTCAAGCCGAAGAAGATCATCCATGCAGTCAAAGGCGTCTCGTTCAAGCTGGAGCGTGGCAAGACGCTTGCGATCGTCGGCGAATCCGGCTGCGGCAAGTCGACACTCGCCCGCATGATAACTTTCATCGACGAGCCGACCTCCGGTGATCTGCTGATCGACGGCAAGAAGGTCGATACGCGTCCCGGCCACCTGACTCAGGAAATGCGCCAGAAGGTGCAGATCGTCTTTCAGAACCCCTATGGCTCGCTCAACCCGCGCCAGAAGATCGGCGACGTGCTCGGCGAACCGCTGGCGATCAATACCGGCATGTCGGCGGAGGAACGACGGCATCGCGCCAACGAGATGCTGAAGAAGGTCGGTCTTGGCCCGGAGCACTACAACCGCTACCCGCACATGTTCTCGGGCGGCCAGCGCCAGCGCATCGCCATTGCCCGCGCGCTGATGATGAACCCGAAGCTGCTGGTGCTGGACGAGCCGGTTTCGGCACTCGACCTTTCGGTACAGGCCCAGGTTTTGAACCTGCTTGCCGACCTGCAGGACGAATTCGGCCTCACCTACGTTTTCATCAGCCACGACCTTTCTGTGGTGCGTTATATCGCGGATGAAGTGATGGTGATGTATTTTGGCGAAGCGGTGGAGTATGGCACCCGAGACGAGGTTTTCTCGGACCCGAAGCACGAATATACACGCACGCTGTTTGCCGCGACGCCCCGCGCGGATATCGAATCCATCCGCGCCCGCATTGCCAGGAAGAACGCGGCAAAAGCCGTCGCCTGACTACTCGACAAAGACTCTGACGCTGGCGGCACGGCCGGCAGCGTCGATCACCGTCAGCGTCGAATAGCCGGCGCCGTCGGGCGTCCATTCGTTGGTACGGCGGCGGGAAATATCGCTAAGCGGCCTGCCGTTGGCGAGCCAGCGGAAAGGCGCCCGCCCGCCTTGCAGTTTCAGCACCAGTGGCGAGATTTCCCCGGTTTGGGCGCCTAGGTCGACCCGCGCTCCTTCGGGCGGATAAACGATCTGCGGCGCCGGTTCCCGCGCGGATGCGGAAATGAGACCATTCGCCGTCATCGAGAAACGCCGCTGGCTGATTGGCAGGTCGGACTGCGCAAGCCGTATGGCGCCCGCGGGCGCGGGCGGCAAAGGCGTGATCGGCACGTCGGATTTCGAAAACGCTTCAAAGAGGATGGGTGCCGCCGTCTGATAACCGGCGATACCTGGCACCGCGCCATTGTCCGGTCGGCCGACCCACACGCCCAGCACATAGCGCCCGTCGAACCCGACCGACCAGGCATCGCGATAGCCGTAGCTCGTGCCCGTCTTGTAAGCGATGCCGAGCCTGCGGCTTCCTTGCGGCGGCAGGACGTCCGAGAGGATATCCGCAACATTCCAAACCGCCTGCGGCTCCAGCAGCGGCTCACCTTCGATCGCGCCAGGCTGATCCTTGATACCGTTGCCGACCCTGACCGGAATGCCCCGATTGGCAAGCGCTGCATAAGCCTGCACCAGATCCTTGAGCGTGATGCCCACTCCACCCAACCCGATTGCTAACCCTGGCGCCTCGTTGGGCGGCAGAACCGGGCGCACCTCGGCGCGACGGAAGCGGATCATCAACCGCGATGGCCCGACCGCATCGAGCAGTCGCACTGCCGGCACGTTGAGCGACAGTTGCAAAGCCTGCCGGACACTTACATCGCCCTGATAACTCATATCGAAGTTCTTTGGCCTGTAACCGAAAAAATCCGCTGGCCTGTCTTCGATAATCGTCTCCTGGCTGACAAGGCCCTGTTCGAAGGCAAGGCCATAAATGAAAGGCTTCAGCGTCGAGCCTGGCGAGCGGTAGACACGCGTCATATCGATCCAGCCGGAGCGGCTAGCATCGAAATAATCGGCCGATCCCACTTCGCCGACGATCGCGCCGGTCGTCGCGTCGGCCATCACCATTGCGAGCGAAATTTTTGGCGCGAGCTTTGTCGCCGCCTCGCGGGCGACCTGTTCCAGCCCCTGCTGAATGCTGCGCTTGAGCGTCGTCTTGTATTCTTGGGCCTTCGGCTGTCTGCGGACCGCCGCTTCGGCGAGATGCGCGGCATAGGCCGGCAACTGCAGGCGCCGCGTCGGGATCGCATCACCCGCGGCCCGTTCTGCCTCGCCATCTCCCAACACATCCACGACGGCCGATCTCATCAGCACCCGCTCGCGCGCCACTTTGGCGGCGTTGACATGCCGGTCCGGTCGCCGGACTTCCGGCGATTGCGGCAATGCTACCAGAAGCGCCGCCTCTGCCACCGACAGGCGGCGTGGCTCTTTGCCGAAATAGGCAAGGCTGGCTGCGCGCACCCCTTCCAGATTGCCGCCATAGGGCGCATGCGTGAGATAAAGCTCGAGGATTTGCTCCTTGCTCAGTCGCCTCTCGATCTGAAGGGCGCGGACAAGCTGCAGCAGCTTGGCGGAGACGGAACGGGTCTCGCGCGGCTCGATCAGCCGCGCCACCTGCATGGAAAGCGTGGAAGCGCCGGAGACGATCCGTCCGTTGGTGACGAATTGTAATGCTGCACGGCCGAGCGCCAGAGGATCAATGCCCGAATGGCTGTGGAAACGCTGGTCCTCATAGGCAATCAGCATCTTCAGGAAACGCGGATCGACATCTTCAGTCGTCGTCTTCAGCCGCCAGCGCCCTTCCGGCGTCGCGAAGGCCCGCAACAGGTCGCCATCGGCGTCAAGCACTTCTGGCGAAACGACCTGCGCCTTTTCAAGCGGCGGCGGAAAGGCCCTGTCGGCTGCGTCAAGGCCGACTATCAGCCCCGCCGCAGCGGCGAGGCTGATGGCTAGACCGATCGAGAATTTCCACCTGCGCTTCATCGGATTGAGCCGCCGCTTATTGCTTAGCGACGACCTCCATCTTGCCCGTCGCGGTGCGCGCCGAGAATTGCGGACGATACATGTCCTCCACCTGCGCCGCCGGGTGATCGTAGACGCCGGGTGTTACGGCGCGGACGACATAGGCCAGCGTGATCTGCCGATTGTCGCCGGCGCTCCGGTCGAAGGCCGCAACGAAACGATCATTGCGGAATTCGGTATGAGCGGCCTGTACCTCCTCGATCCAATCAAAGTTGGTGAGGCTGGCACTGTTGACAATGCTCGGATTGTCGATTTCGAAACCTGCCGGCAACAGATCGGTGACGACGATGCGCGATGGCCATTCATTGGTTTCGGTGATGCTCAGAACAACGACATAACGCTCGTTCTGCTGCGCCTCGCTGACATTCACCTCCTCACCGGCCATATCGTAGTAGGTGCGGGTGATCTCGAAGCCGTCACCGCCGGCCGGCAGCGGCTGGGCCGGCGCAGCCACCGTTGTGATCGCCGCAGACAACGGATCGCCGCTATCATTGCGGATTGTCACCGGATGATCGATGAGCGCATCTCCCGTCATCTGCGACATCAGGGTGCCCCGATGGTCCGCACCATTCACATTGAGCCGCAGGTTGTCATCACCCTTCTGCAGAGCGCGAGCGGCAAGCAGCATCCAGGTCTGTTCCTGGGTACTTGTATACTTCTTGGCACTCCATTCCTTGGCAACAATGTCCGCCAATGCCGGGACGATCGGCGGCACCGGCTTGCTTTCGGCGGCAAGCGCCAACACGGCAGCGCCGTCGCGCAACGACGAGCCGTAGTCGGAACGCACCAGGCTCACCTTGTGAATATGCGCCTGTTCCGACATCTGCAGGGAGTCCGCAAAGATGCTCTTCGACCGCTGGGCATCGCCATAAAGCGAGAGGGCGGCAGCGATATGCGCTTTGGCCAGCGGTGTCGGAAAGTCGTTCAACGCCGTGTCCGCGTAATAGCGAAGGTCGCTGATCGCTGCCTTGCGATTGCGGGCGAGCACGTAGAGCGCATAAGCGATTTCGTTGCCCTGATCCCGGACGTTGTTGGTGTAGCCCAGCGAGTTCTGCAGGCTTTCGAGAGCCTGGACCAACGCCTGTTCCGGAACGTCATACCCTTGCTCCCGGGCGCGTGAAAGAAAGTCCGTCACGTAGGAATCGAGCCAGAGGTCGCCGCCGCCAGGTCCCCACAGGCCGAAACTGCCCGCAGAGGACTGGTAGGAGAGTACGCGATAAATCGCATCTTGCACGCGCTTCTTGACCTCCGCATCGTCGGCCAAACCGTTCTGTACGGCCATCTCGCTGAGATAGAGAAGTGGCAGCGCCCGGCTGGTCGTCTGCTCGGCACAGCCGTAAGGGTAGCGGCTGAGGCTCATCAGCAATGCCGGAATGTCGAAGGCGTTCGAGCGACTGACATTGATGCTAACCGAAGCGCCCTGAAGTACGCTATCGGCGAGCAGATTGGAATCGACCGTGACACTGGCGCCGGGCCGGAGATCGACCAGCCGGCGCTCGGTCACCGGCATCGCAGCCGGCCGCACCGGAATATTGAGCACCTGTTCCAATGACAGGCCGGACGCATTCGACAGGCGGATAGACACAGCCCCGTCACCCGGCTCGATACCGACCAGCGGCAGCGTGACACTGGTCTTGGCTCCTGCGGCGAGTTCCACCGGCTTGATCCCGCTCTGACCGACGGCGACCGCATCGCTCGTCGTGACACTGAGGTCGTAAATGCCGGCAGGTCCATCGGCATTCGCAAGATCGAGCCTCAAATTGCTGTCGTCGCCAGGCGCCAGAAATCGCGGCAGACTTGCAGTGATCACGACCGGATCGCGGACCACCACATCCTTCACGCCATGCCCGACCCCGGTCTTCGACCACGCCACCGCCATGACGCGTGCGGTGCCATTGAATTGCGGGATGTCGAAGGAGACATTTGCCCTGCCCTCCGCATCAAGCTTGACCGGACCGGAAAAGAAGGCGACCAACTTTTCCTTCGGCGGACTGCCCTGCAACGCAACGCTGCCGCCGTCGCCACCGGTGCGTAACCGCCCGGTCGCGCCGAGGGAACCGTCAATCAGCCTGCCATAGATGTCACGGATTTCAAGGCCGAGACGACGCTGACCGAAATACCAATCATCCGGCGCCGGCGGCTCGTAACGTGTGAGATTGAGGATACCGACATCCACCGCAGCAACCGTGACATAGGCATTCTCATTGGCACCTGCTCCCGCCACCTGCACGGAAATATCGAGCGGTTGGCGCGGCAGCGTCTTTTCCGGGGCATCGATCGACACCTGCAGATTGCGGCTTTCGGGATCGACCTTCAACCAGGTAATGCCGATGGCACGCATCGGCATGCGGCTTTCCTGCGCTTCGCCGGGACGATAGAGGGTCGCGGTGACATAAGACCCGGCACCCCAATCGGCCGTGACAGGAATCTCCACCTCACCGCCATTCTGACCGACGCTGGTGTTTTGCACTGAGATCAGGTCCTCGGAACCGGCGGTAATCATCAGCTCGCCAGCATAACGCGACGAAACCTTGAGCTTGGCGGTTTCGCCGACCTTATAGCTCTGCTTGTCCAGCGCGATCTCAAGCGCATCGGGGGTTTCGGTCGACGTCGCCGTTACGAACCAACCGGCATCGAACTCCACACTGGAGGCCGGGCCGCCAACATCGGCGGTCTCGATTTCCAGACGGTAACGGCCCCACTCTACCGGCACGGAAATCTTTCCGCCGTCGGCCGTTACGTTGACAATGCCGTTCGAAACCTGGCTGGTTCGGGTCACCGGTTCGAAACGCCAGGAGGAGCCGTCGCGATACCATTGGTAATCGCGCTCGACCTTGATCAGCTTCCAGGACAAACCCTGCATCGGCTGCTTCCGGCCATCCGTATCGATGACGATCACGGTGAAGTTGCCGACCGAATTTTCGGCAAGGTCACCTGTAAATTCCGGCTTGATGCCGATCCGCGCGCCATCCGGCTTGACCGGCAGGGCGAGCGAGCGCTCGACGGCACGGCCGCCGGCCTCCTGCATACGCACCACGATCTCCGCATTGACAAGTTGCGTCGTCGAGGGCACGTCGCTGACGGCAGCATCGAAAGTCACCTTGCCATCTTCGTCGGTAGGTTCCAGCGCATCAAGCGGAATGCGCACGGCTTCCGTTTCTTCCTCATCAGCGAGGCCGAATTGGTAACCGGGAAAGGCGGCATTCTCACGCGTCGGTTTCAGCGTGATTTCGCCTTCGAGATCGAGGCCGGCTGCTGGTGCACCATAGAGAAAGCGACCATCGACATTGACCGATACTGGCTGGCCGACTTCGATTTCCTTTGCCTCGCTCGTCATGTCGAATTCGATACGGTCCGGCACGAAGTCATCGACCAAAAAGGTCTTCTCGCCGATCGCCGAGCCCTTGGGATCGGTGAAGATCTGCATGGTCCAGGTGCCACGCATGGCGGTCTCGAGCAGCGGCAGGTTGAGCGCATAGCCGCCGAGCGAGCCATTATTGACCATGCGCCTGTCCTCGACGCCGTCCGGACGCAGGAAAACGAAGGTGAGCGGCAGGTTTTCGATTGCCGCCGCATCGACGTCACGGGCAAGCGCGCTCGCATGAACTGTCTCGCCGGGGCGATAGATGCCGCGTTCGGTCCAGGGCAGGATGTCGATCGCGCCGGACGCCGGCCGGCCCGTCACTCCACGGTCCGAAAGGTCGAACCCGGCACGTGTCATGTCGAGGAAGACATAGTCCTGGCCGCTTTTCTGAGCAGTCAGAACCGCCGGCACCATTCCCGCGGTGCCACGCATCAGACCAGCAGTGAAGATGGCACGGCCGTCCGCATCGGTCTTGGCGGTGCCGAGAATTTCATTGTTTTTCGCAAGGAGTTGCAGATCGACGCCGGCAATGGGTTTCGCGGTGCCGAGCGAACGGGCGAAGACATGCAGGCCGTCTGTACCGGCATAGGTCGTAAGACCGATATCGGAGACCACGAACCATTGCGTTGCCTTGTTGTCCCATTCCTGGGTCACGGCGTTCGAGGCGGCTGCGGTCAGCACGTAGACGCCCGGCTTGCGAGTGGGTAGCACTTCGTCGACCGGAAAGCTCGTCACCACGTCCTTGTTGAGTTCCTGACCGGTGTCGATCGTGCCCTGCCACACGAGTTCGCCGCTCTGCTCTTCAATCTGGCTGGCATTGTAGCCGTCCATTTGGGTCAGGAACTGCGAATTGGCGAGCAGCGAAGCGATGTTCCGGTCACCAATGCGGTAAAGTTTCAGATCTGCCTTTTCCGTGTTGACCGAAACGATCGGAATGCCGCGGCGGGCGGTCGAAGGCAGCACAAAGCTGTCGCCGGTGAAACGCACCACCGGCGAGCGGTCCTTGACGTAAATGTCGACATCGACCTGTGCGACGAGCGGTTCGTCCACGGACGAAGGCATGCCACGACGAAGCGACAGCTTGTAGCGCTGACCGTGTGTCAGGCCTTCGACGCAGATCTGATTGTCCTTGGCTTCCATCGCTTTCGGCGCCTGCCCATCCATCACCACAAACGGTGCATAGTCCACGCCCGTCTTCACCAGAGGCTCCGAGAACTGTACGCAGGCACGCGGATTTGCACTGTCGGCATCGACCGTATTGCCGGTCACGCGAAAACCCTGGCGATCACGCAAATCGTTGTAAGCGGCCTGGACGGTGCGGGCATTCACCAGGGCAAGGCTTGCCTTATAGGCGTTGAGCGCCGAGCGGTAGTTCTGCTGCTTGGCCAGCGCTGCAGCGAGAACCGCCAGTGCGTCGGCGCGGCTTTGCGTCGTGCGGGAGAGCTCATAACCGTTGATCGCGGCAAGCGTCCCTTCGCTATCGGCGCTGCTGTTATCCTTTGCCGTGCCTGCAGCGCGGGCAAGCTCGATCCAGAGCGCACCATCATCCGGTGTGAGGGAGAGGGCGCCCTTGAAGTTATAGATTGCGGTATCGACGTTACCGCGGAGAAGTTCACTCTGGGCGACGGTCTTCAGGTTCTCAATCCCGTAGCCCTGCTGGTTGTCGCCGAGCGTCAGTCCGTCCTTCTGTTCGCGCGCCTGTTGCAGCAGATCTTCCGAAAGGAAGCTGAGCCTCGGTGGCGCGCCAATATCCGGCTCTGACGCTATCTCCACGATCTTGCCGGCAACGGCACCTTGGAAAGAATTGAGCTGGCCGTAATCCGACTTCAGGAAGCACCATTTAGCTTTGATATTGTAGGTGAAGGCCTTGCAGCCATTGTCGCCGATACAAGCAGCCTCGCATTGGGCCTGGCTGACATTCTTGACGGTTCTCAGATCGAAGCCGAGATAATCGCCGTCCGGTGTCGTCTCGACGCGGCGCTCAGCCGCGGCCAGGGGCGAGGCTAGAGCAAGCGCGGAGAAAAGAAGAGCGGAAAAGCCGAAAAATGCGCGCCTAGACATGATACGTCCCCCCGTGGCTGCCATCGGATGAGCCAGTTTTCTAATTTATGCAAGGACTTGTCAACGAACCTCGGCATCTGATGCTGCCGAATTTCGTGAAGATTCTGTCACAAAAGAGGATCTGTGCCGGAACGGATCAGGCCATAAGGCCCGCCGCTGTGAAGCCTCCATCGACCGCGAGAATTTGTCCGGTTATATAGGAAGACTGCCGATCATCGATGAGAAAAGCGACAGCCGAAGCAATCTCTTCCGGCCGCCCGTAGCGCCGCATTGGAACGGAGCGGTGCCATTCCTCCCGCGTAGTGGCCGTATGGTTTTCCTTGACCATCGGCGTCTCGATCGGCCCCGGCGCGATGGCGTTGACGCGGATCAGGTCATCGGCGAGTTCAACGGCCATGATTTTCGTGAGCGTTATCAGCGCACCTTTGGAGGCACCGTAAGCCGAACGACCGAGATTGCCCTTGATGCCGGAAACCGATGCGATATGGACGATCGAGCCACCGCCGTTTTCGTGCAGGACCGGTGCCAGCGCCTGTGAGAGGGCAAAGGCTCCGACAACGTTCACCTCGTAGATTCGCCTCAGTATGTCCGGAGTCGTGTCGGCAAAACGGACATTGGCTGCGATCCCGGCGCTGTTGACGAGCGCGGCAAGCGGCGCGGCCAGCGAACGGCATTGATCCGCAAGCCGAGCCACAGCCGTCGCGTCGGTCACGTCGAGTGCGACGGGCGTGAGCATTGCAGTGCGGTTCCCCACCTTCTCATCGAGACGCGCCAATGCGCCTGCGTCGCGATCAGCGGCAACCACATGCCATCCGGCATCGACCAGAAGCTCCGTCGTCGAAAGGCCGATCCCCGATCCCGCACCCGTGACGACGACGCTCCGCATGTTCAGCTCCCTCGTTTTTCGATGATGACCAGCTCGAATGTGACGCCGACGGGATTATCGCCTCGTGCAAGCCGGCCGTGATAGATCACGCCCTCCGTATCGACGACTGCGGCGTCGACGGAGGCCCGAAGCCCATCCGCCGTATTTTCAAGCAAGCCGTTTTCGATGGCGATCTCGGTTGCAAGGCAAGCGACCCGGTGTCCATCCTCGAAGACCGGTTCATTGATGCTGCCGATACCGTAAATATGGGCGCTCTCGATGCCGTGTTTCCGGCAAACCTCCTCGATCGCCATACCCACATCCTCGTTGGGCCGCACCCGAAGCAGGATACCATTCCCCGAAACGCTCTCCCCCTTGGCTGAAAACAGCGTGAAGTTCGTCTCCGGGTCGGAAACGGAATCGAAGGTCGCCGTCGCACTTCCATAACCTCTGACCGGGATCGGCCGGCTCACCACACTATCGAACGGCAGAACATGCCCCATGCGCAGCATGCCCTCACCCGTGTCCCAGATGCCGTGACAATGCAGGAAGGGCGAACCGTCACGTTCGCCGAATATCGCTGTCGCAGCCTGGAATTTGCCACCCGCTTCCGGCGCGAAGGTCGCGCTGTACCAGGCGGCATGATCTGCGTCCGGCGAGAAAGCAGGCAGTACATAGCGGAACGGATCGCAAGCACCGCCTTCGATGTTGACGAAACCGCCTTTACAGCCAGCCTCGGCGAAAACACGCGCCACGCCAGCCATAAAGGTCTCGCCCGGCCGTAACACGCCTTCGATAGGTTGCAACACAGTCCGCACTGCCTCTCGCCGCACCGTCGCGATCGGTCCCGGGTGCTTAAGCTGCCGCAGCGCCGGCCTCTCGTTAGCCGGCTTCGGATCTAGCTCACCCCGCGCCTGCAGTTCCTCGCGGATCATCTTCTTGGTGATCTTGCCATAAGCAGATTTCGGCAACGCGTCCCAGAAGATGAAGCGTTTCGGCATCTTGTAACGGGACATCTTGCCGTCGATGAAAGCGAACATCTCCTCTTCGCTGGCCGAAACGCCTGGCTTGGCAACACAAATCGCATAACCGACCTCGCCCCAGAGCGGGTCCGGTACGCCGAGGACTGCCACTTCGCTGATCGCGGGATGCGTAAGAAGCTTCTCCTCGATCTCACGCGGATAGACGTTCGAACCCCCGGAAATATACATGTCGGATGCGCGCCCGGTGATGTAGAGAAAGCCTTGGTCATCCATATGGCCGAGGTCGCCGGTGCGGAACCAGCCGTTGCGGAACGCCTTTTCATTGGCCTCCGGATTGTCGTAGTAGCCGGCAAAGACTGCCGGGCCGATGACGCAGATTTCGCCGGTCTCGAAAGGCGCAACCTCCTCGCCCGCATCGTTCTGGATCGAGACCTGCATGCCGGTGCGTTCTATGCCGCAGGTGCCGATCTTCACGCCTTCGCCGTCTTCCGCCGAATGTAGCGTCGGAGGCAACACCGTGATCGCGCCGGTCACCTCGCCGAGTCCGAAATATTGCACGATGACCGGGCCGAGGCTGTTCAAGGCCCGTTTCTGGTCTTCGCGATACATGGGCGCGCCGGCATAGATGACGTAGCGCAGCGAGGAATGGTCGTATTTCTCAGCCGCCGGATGCTCGACCAGGAGCTTCAGGATCGTCGGCACGGTGAACATCGTCGAGACGCGCCACGTCTCGATCAGCGCCCAGGCAGCGTCGATATCGAATTTCTCCGTCGGCAATAGGATGGTCTTCACCCCATGCGCCACCTGCGTGAGTTGGTGCACGCCCGCACCATGAGAAAGCGGCGCGACGACCAGCGCCGCATCGGCGGAGGTCACACCCGGCATCAAATCGCAGAGATGATTGTTGATAACGAACGCCATCTGGCCATGAGTCAGCACCGCAGCCTTCGGCCTTCCAGTCGTGCCGGAGGTGAAGAAGAACCAGCAGGGATCATCCCGCTCGACGCGCGCCTCGACTGGCTTTCTCTCATAAAACTCCTCTACGATCGCATCGTAGGAGGGGCCGAAATCGGTCTCGCCGATACTGAGGACAAAGCCGATCTCAGCATTCGTTTCGCGTGTCACCCGGGCATGATGGGGAAAGGACGCGTTGCAGATCATTCCGGTCGCGCCGCTTGCCTTGGCGAGGTACGCCACTTCCTCCGGTGTCTGTCGAAAATTGGTCGGCACCCAGACTGCTCCGATCCGGAAGCAGGCGAACATGGATTCGAACATCTGGTTGCAGTTCTGCGACTGCACCAGAATGCGGTCGCCCTTGACGACCCCGAAACGCTCCTGCAGCGCCGTTGCCATTGCATCGATACGCGTCTCCAACTCCGCCCAGGTCCAGGTCTTGTCCGCCCAGACGAGTGCGACGCCTTTTGGCTCGCGGCGCATGGCCTGCGTCACAAAGCGGGCAAGGTTCATCACCCGCGTCGAGCGCGGGCTAAGCCCACCCCTCGGATCGGCCTGACCGCCGGCGGCAACCGAGGTAACCGCATTCATTTCGTCCGCTCCAGGATGGAAACATAGTTGGCGACCGCCGCGCCGCCCATGTTGAAAACGCCGGCGAGCGCCGCACCCGGTATCTGCATCTCGCCCGCCTCGCCGCAAAGCTGCATCGCCGCCATGACGTGCATGGAAACACCCGTCGCTCCAATCGGATGCCCCTTCGATTTGAGCCCACCGGACGGATTGACGGGCAGGCGGCCGTCCTTGCGGGTAATGCCTTCGCGAATGACGCGGTAACCCTCTCCGGGTTTGGCAAGCCCCATCGCCTCGTACTCAATGAGCTCGGCAATGGTAAAGCAGTCATGTGTCTCGACAAAACTGAGATCATCGAGAGAGAGGCCTGCTTCGGCGAGCGATTTTTGCCAGGCCATGCGAGCGCCCTCGAAGGCGATCGGATCGCGCCGCGACATGGCGAGGATGTCGTTCACATGGTTGCGTGCCTTGAAGGCCACCGCACGCTTCATGCCGGCGGCAACCTCCGGTGCTGCGATCACCAATGCTGCTGCTCCGTCGGACACAAGCGAGCAGTCGGTCCGGCGGAGTGGAGCCGCGACATAGGGGTTTTTGTCGGAAACCGTGTTGCAGAAATCGAAGCCAAAGTCCTTCTGCATATGAGCATAGGGATTCTTCATGCCATTGGCATGGTTCTTCGCCGCGATCATCGCAAGTTCTTCCGAGCGGTCGCCATATCGCTGGAAATAGTGGCTCGCGATGCGGCCAAAGAGCCCTGCGAAACCGCCTTCGACATCTGCCTCCTCCTCGCGGTAGGATGCTGAAAGCAGGATATCGCCTGTCTCTTTTGTCGGTAGCGCCGTCATCTTTTCAGCACCGACGACGAGCGCGATCCTGCCGCGCCCGGAAGCGATGAAATCAAGCGCCGAATAAAGCGCGGCCGAGCCCGTCGCGCAGGCGTTTTCCATGCGTACGGCTGGAACGTGATCGAGGCCGTCGGCGGCCATCGCCACCAGCGCGCCCTGGAAATCCTGCTTCGAAAAGCCGTTGTTGAAAACGCCGACAAAAATCCCGTCGATATCGCCTGCCATAATGCCGGCATGCTCCAAAGCCGGATTAATCACCTCAGCCATCAGTTCCCGGGTCGAGCCGGCCTCTGACTTGCCGAATTTCGAATGCGCCCAACCGACAATCTGTGCTCCAGACATGACCTTCTCCTTCGTTTCAAACACGCTCTGGCGTTCGGGGCCGCGCCGGTTGCCGCACGATTTGCGTCGCGGGCTTCTGCGAACTGAAGAGCGTCCGCAGCTTGCTCTGCACCCGTTCCACTTCCTGCCGCAGCAACCCGGCAAGTTCCTTCTGGCGCTCCTCACCCATGCGGCTGTCGATCGCCGCAATCGACAAAGCGCCGGCAAGCCGCCCGTCCGGCAGCAGGATCGCCATGCCGATACCCCAGGAATTGGCGATCACCCGACCCGGGTTCAATGCATAGCCAGATTCCCGCGTGCGGGCGACGTCTTCGCGTATGGTCTCCGGCGAGTATCCCGGATACTGGACCGCGATAACGCTTTCGATCCTGCTGATTATCGCCTCCACTTCCGAATCCGGCAGAGCCGCCAGCATGGCGAGCGAGCCGGCACCGATCCCAAGCGGATTCTGGTCGCCGGTCAGCAACGCGTGGGTACGTACCGGATACGTGCCCTCTTCACGATGCAGGCAGACGGCATAGTCGTCCCGGCGCATCGAGACAAAGCTCGTATCCGCAGACAGTCCGGAAAGCCGTTTCAGGCTTTCGCCTGCCATTTCCAGCAGACCATGCCGGCGTGAGGCCAGCATGCCGAGCACATAGAGTTCCCCGCCGAGATAATAACGGCGGCTAAGCTCATCCTGCTCAAGGAGGCGGGACCGCATCAACGCCATGAGAAGGCGCCGGGCAGTTGGTTTGTTGAGACCGCTGTCGGCAACGACGTCACTTAAGGCGACTCCCTTTTCTGCCCCGCGCCCGACGATGGAGAGAAGCTGTAATGCCCGCTCCACCGCCTGCGCGCCGGAACCGGAAGCGACTTCATGCCGAAGACCGGATAGGTTTTCGATCATTTTCTCCATCGACCGCTTCTCTCCCATATCGCGGCGAACACCAATCAGCTCAACGACTTGCCGATAGCCTTTTCGAGGATTGCCCAGGCTTCATCGCCGTATTTAGCCTTCCAGTCCTTGTAGAAGTTCGCGCTGCGCAGTTTCTCTTGGAAGAGAGCGCCGTCCGGCTTGTTGAACTTCATGCCCTTGCCTTCCAATTCCGCCTGGACCGTGGCGTTGAGGCCCATGACATCCTTGCGCTGCAACTCGGCAGCGGCGTTGAAATGCTTGGCAACAATATCCTGTAGGTCTTCAGGCAAGGATTGCCACGCGCGACGATTCAGCAGGATCCAGAAACCGTCCCACATATGGTTCGTCATCGAGACGTATTTCTGCACTTCGTAGAGCTTTGCCGTCGTCAGAATCGCGAGCGGGTTTTCTTGGCCGTCGACGATGCCGGTCTGCAGTGCGGTATAGGTTTCGGCGAAGTTGATGGACGCGGGCGCCGAGCCGAAGGCCGTGAACATCGAAGTCCAGAGAGGGCTCACCGGCACGCGAATCTTGAAGCCTTCGAGATCCTTCGGCGTTTCGATCGGCCCCTTGGATGAGGTGATCTGGCGGAAGCCGTTGTCCCAGATTTTTTCGAGCGTCAGCAGCCCCTTCTTTTCGATCTCGCCACGTACATACTTGCCGAGCTCTCCGTCCATGGCCGGCCAGACCTGATCGTAGCTGGGGAAAGCGAAGCCGACGCCGTTGAGCGATGCATTCGGAACGAGTGTAGAGAGGATGATCGGCGAAAGGCTGAACATTTCGACGCCGCCGGATCGAACCTGGTTCAACATGTCCGTATCAGCACCAAGCTGGCTCGACGGGAAGATATTGATCGCCATACGACCGCCGCTCTCCTCCTGGATCTTCGTGACGGCCTCCTTGGCGCGGATATTCATCGGATGGGTCAGCGCCTGGTTGTTGGCGAATTTATAAGTGAATTCGGCTGCATTGGCTGGACGCGTGCGGATCGAAAAGGTCGTGGCGAGGCCGGTCGTGGCGGCGCCTAGAAGAAGCGTTCTGCGGTTGACGTTCATGAAATCCTCCTCCGATTTCAGTTCCCGGGTTTATGATCTCACGGCCTTCAGAGGAAAACCGTCGAGAAGGTGGGCACGGCTGCGATCACCAGGAGGCCGATCATCAGTGCGCCGATATAGGGCCAGATGGCCTTCATGGCCTCATCCGGCGAAACATTGCCGATCTTGCAGGCGATATAGAAACCAATGCCGATCGGCGGGGTCATAAGGCCGATATTCATCGCCGTCACGACCACCATGGAATAATGGATATCGTTGATCCCGAGCGAGCGGGCGACCGGGAACATGATGGGCGCCATCAGCACAATCGCCGGAAGACCTTCCAGCACACAGCCGAGCACCATGAAGATCAGGATGGAAACACCCATGAATGTCATCCAGCCGCCCGGAAGTCCCCGAACGGCTTCCACCAGCTGCGCGGCAAAACCCGTCTGGGTCAGAGCCCAGGCCATGGCGGAAGCAGCGCCCAGGATCATCAGGATCGCGCCGGAAAGTGCCGCCGTTTCCACCAGCATTCCATAGAGCCGCTTTCGGCTGATACCACCGTAAAGCACCATGCCGATGATCATCGCATAGAGCACCGCTATCGTCGAAACTTCGGTCGCAGTCGCAATACCCTCGCCGACGGCGGTGCGGATCAGGAAGGGCAGGACAAGTGCCGGCGCAGCAACCATCAGTGTCTTCTTGATGACGGTAAACGGCGCCCGGCGCACGCCTTCCATGGCTTCATGTCTGGATTTCCAACGCGCCAGCACCGCAAGCACCAGCAACAGCACCATGGCGATCGCGAAACCGGAGGTGAAGAGCCCGGCAATCGAGACGCCGGCTGCGGACCCCAGCACGATCAGCACGATCGAAGGCGGCACAGTTTCCGCCATCGCAGCGCCCGTCGCCAGAAGCGCTATCATTTCCGGCGGCTTGTGGCCACGACGTTTCATTTCCGGAAAGAGCGCCGGCGCGACGGTCGCCATGTCGGATACCTTCGAGCCGGAAATACCGGAAACCAGAAAGAGCGAACCGAGCAGCACATAGGACATGCCGGCCCGCACATGGCCGAGCAATGAGGCCAGGAATTCGACGATCGCTTTGCCCATGCCCGTCGCATCGAGAATGCAGCCGAGCAGCACGAAGATCGGCACCGACAACAGGATGATACTCGACATGCCCTCGTCTATACGACCGATCATCACGAAAACCGGCACGGAGGTGGTGAATGCGAGGAAGGCCAACGTCCCGAGCCCGAAGCAGAAGGCGATCGGTACGCCGAGCACCAGGAACAGCGCCACCAACCCGACAAGGAAGATCGGGATATTCCAGTTGCCGATCTCTCTGAGACTAGGACCGATCAGCCAGAGCAGACCGGTCACGGCGGCAATGACCACGACGGAAACGGCGATCTGCCTGATGCTGGAGCCTTTGAACGCATTGGCGAGCGCCAGAACCAGCATCAGCGCCACGCCAACCGGCAGCGCGGCTGCGCGATAGCTCATCGGGATGTTGAGCGCTGCCGAGGTGATAAAGGATTCCTCGATCGCATATTCATAGGCCGGTCGCAGCATGGCACCCAGAAAAACAGCCACCAGCAGCATGGTGAAAGTACCTGCCAAAGCCTGCACCCTCTCCGGCAGCATACCGACAAAAAGCGTCAGCCTCAGATGTTCGCTGCGATCGACTGCCATCGCCGCACCCAGCATCGCAAGCCAGAGGAAGGAGATCGACGCAACCTCATCGATCCAGATAATGGGAAAGGAGAAAATGTAACGGGAAATAACGCCGGCCAGAAGCAGCGCGATGATCACGACGAGCAAAACCGCAGCAATCGCCTCGACGGGCCGCATCCAGGCGGAACCGGTCTGCTGAGGCGCGACGCCTTCGAGGCCCGCGAGCAACGACGCCTCGTCCATGGGCTCAATCGTGTTATGGGCTGCTGTCACGCGTCATCCTCCTCTGCTGCGCGCTGATCGCGCAGGCTGAAGGACTTAGCTCCGGAATGATCGCAGTCTCTGCCGCAATAGACGAATACATCCTCCCCGATGATTCGCCCCTTTCCTCCCGACGGCAGGCTCCTCCAGCCATCCGCCCTGATCCATACTATGGATCACAATCCTCTTCGGATTATGGGAGTGTGCGTAACCCATCGAATTTAGGCAAGTCCAAAAACGCCCGGGCAATGAAAAATTTGCCGAATCGATCCACATTGTGGAATGTTCAATGACCCTTAGAAGTTTACACTCCCGGAAACCGTGATATGCAACCCGCCATCAACCGGCAGCTCGATGCCGGTAATATATTTAGCTTCATCGGAAGCCAGGAAAACCGATGCCCAGGCGATGTCCCAGCCGTCTCCCTGCCGCTTCATCGGTGAAAGCGCATCTCTTTTCGCTTTCATCTCCTCAGTCGAACCATAGTAACCGCTGATCTGCTTCTGGATATGCGGCGTATCCATAACCCCCGGCAGGATGGCATTGGCTCGGATGCCCTTGGCGGCATATTCGACCGCGACCGCGCGGGTGAAATGATTGAGCGCCGCCTTCGATGCATAATATGAAACGTAGGGATATCCGGTCCACCGGATGGAAGCGAGCGACGAAATATTGATGATCGCCCCGTTTCTCTGGCGCTCCATGATCGGCAGAACTGCCTTGCAGGTGAGAAATGCGCTGGTGAGATTGACGTCCATCACCCGCCGCCAGCTCTCCTCGGTGGCCTCCGCAGCACCGCCCGGCGCATTGATGCCGACATTGTTGTGCAGCACGTCGATACGCCCGAAGCGTTCCATGGTTTTCTCGACGACGGCCGCGATGTCGGCGGATTTGGTGACATCGGCGGCCAGTGCCAGGCCCGTCCCACTCTCGGATTCGATGACGTCGAGCGTATTCTTCGCAGCATCGAGATTGACGTCGACGCAGACGACGCTGCCTCCCTCGCGGGCATAGGCGACGGCCGCAGCCTTGCCGTTCCCGAAACCCGGACCGGCCGAGCCGGCGCCGAACACGAGAACGACCTTATTCTTCATGCGATCCATAAATGCTCCTCCAGACCGCCCTCCCGGCGGTCTGAGGCAACTTACGATGAGCTCGCCATCCGGTCCATGTTCAATGACGAACAGATCATGTGCAGAAATGCAATCAGGCGGCAGCCGCAGCCGGCATCTTCAGTCCGAGGATACGCACCGCATTGTCGTGGAAAATCTTCTGCTTCACCGCCGGCGTCATTTCTATCTCGTCGAGCAGCTTCAGACAGACGGCCGGATCCCAGCAGGGATAATCGGTGCCGTACATGACGTTATCCGCGCCGAAATATTCGATCGCAAACTTCATGCCCGCCGAGTGCGGCGAGACGGTATCGGTGAACATGCGGTGCAGATAATGGCTGACAGGCTTGGGCAGGCCGGCGGTCCTGGAATTCTTGTCCATGCGGCCTGACTGATAGGGCAGCGCACCGCCCGTATGCGACATGACGATCTTGAGGCTCGGATGCCGTTCCATCATGCCGGAGAGGATGAGACGCGAGGCCGCAGCGCTCACCTCCATCACGCGGCCCAGGCTCAGATGCAACGCATCGTTATATCCCTGCAGGAAGTCGGCGAAGACCGCATCGGTCGGGTGCAGGAATATCGGCAGGCCGAGTTCTTCGACTCTGCTGTAGAAGGGCTCCAGCCGTTCGTCATCGATCATGCCTTCCTTGCCGACGCTCCCCGGCAGGTTGATGCCCATCAGTCCGAGCCGGTTAACGGCATCGTCCAGCACGTCGATCGCTACCCTGGTATCGACCAGCGGCACGGCAGCGGACGCCCAGACACGACCCGGATAGCGCCGTTGCGCCCAAGCCATTTCCTCGTTCCAGGCGAGCGCAGCATCACGCCCCTCCTCGACTGGCAGCTCGGAGAAATAGACCGATAGCGGACCGATTGAGCAGACGACGGAAATGTCGTGGCCGAGGCTATCCATATAGGCGAGCTCTTCATCGAGGTCGAACCACTCTTTCCAGCTCGCCACCGTCCCGCGCCGGCCGTTGGCACCGTGGTAGGTATAACCACCACGCGCATTCACGACGGCCTTCGGATAGCCTTCGCGCTTAAGAAGCGGCTCGAAAATCGACCGCGGCCACCAGTGGAAATGGGAATCGATGATCTTCATGACACTAACCTCAAGTTTTCAGCGGCCGCTATCGACCCGCCAGGAGTCAGTCTTGGATTCCATGAACGACAGGATCTGGGTCAGGATGACGCCGAGCAGTATGACGATGACGATCGACACCATCATCTTGGCTGTCTGCATGAGCTGACCGTAATAGGTGATTGCATAACCAAGCCCGGCATTGGCGCCGAAGAGCTCGGCCACCACAACGCCCGTCAGCGCGCGGCCAACGCCGAGGCGAAGACCGGCCATCATCACCGGCACCGAACCCGGCAACGCGACCCGCAGGAAGATGTCGAACGGTTTCGCCCCGAAGGAACGGGCGGCCTTGGCAAGGTCGCGGTCGGTATTCTTGATACCCGACAGGGTGTTGGCATAGATCGGCGTCAACGCGAAGAGAAAGGCGATCGCAATGATCGTCGGCGTGCCGTAGCCAAGCCAAGCCACGAAGAGCGGATAGAAGGCGACGGTGGGAGCTGAATATTTGAACCAGATGAAAGGTTCGAGTGCCGCCTCTACATCCGGGAACCAGCCGGCCAGCATGCCGAGCAAGATACCTGCCACGGTCGCGAGCCCCATCGACCACGCGAAGCAATAGAGCGTTGCGCTGACATTAGCGGCGACCTGACCGTCCTCGAACTGAACGATGAACTCCGCCCAAACCTGACTCGGCGTCGAGATGAAGAACGGATTGATGAACCCTCCGTCAACAGCGATCTGCCACAGGACAACGATGCCGATCATGGACAGAGTCCCGAGGAACAACGCCTGGCGGCGATAAAAGAGCTCGATCATTTCGATCTCCAGTCGCGAATCTTGTTTTCCACCGAGCGGACCATGATGGTCAGCGTGTAGCCGAAGGCGCTGACGATCAGCGCATAGACCAGCAGGCGGTCGATGCGCATAGCCTGACCGTAGAGATTGAGCTGATAGCCGATGCCGGCCTGCGACACGAAAAGCTCGCCGACGACAACGCCAAGTACGGCGCGACCAACTGCCAGCCGGATGCCCGTCAGCAGTGCCGGCAACGAACCTGGCACCAGAACGCGGGTGAAAATGTCGAACCTTGAAGCCCCGAACGAACGCGCCATACGAAGGAGCCGCGAATCGGCCTCGCTCATGCCCGCCATGGTGTTCAGCACGATTGGAAAGACTGCGCCCAGGAAAACCACGGCGATCTTCGGCGCCATGTCGATGCCGAGCCAGATGACAAGGATAGGCAGCAGCACCAGCGTCGGCGCGATATAAAGCGCCATCAGCGGCGGATCGATCAGATAACGGGCGATCTTCGATGTGCCGAGAAGCACGCCGAGCGGGATGGAGACGACGATCGCCAACGCGAAACCGGCAACGAACTCAGTCAGGCTGATGCGGGCATGATAAAGAAAACTATCGTTCCGGAAGATATCGAGCGCCGCGAAGAAAACTTCCGTTGGCCTGCTGGTGAAGCGACCGTTCACCCACCCCATGGAGGGCGCTATCTGCCACAGGATGAGGAACAGGAGAACCGCAACGAGGCCAACCACCGTCGAGCGTGACGGCCGCAAGAAGGAAAGGGAAATCTGCCGGGTTTCCGCCGGTGCGGCGGTCATTTCTGCCGATCTCATGCGACCTCCTGCACCAGTTGCATGCTGGACATATCCTCCGCAAGATGGGCACGCAGCCGCCTGCGGAGATTGTTGAAGTCCTCGCTGTCGAGCACGGCCTCATCGCGCGGACGTGGCAGATCCACCTTGATGACTTCCTTGATATGTCCGGGGTTGCGGCCCATCACCACGATCTTGTCGGCAAGGAAGATCGCCTCGTCGATATCGTGGGTGACGAACAGCGCCGTCTTCTTGTCCCGCTCCCAGATGCGCAGGAGTTCGGTGCCCATGATCTCGCGGGTCTGAGCGTCGAGCGCCCCGAACGGCTCGTCCATAAGAAGAACTTCAGGATCGACGGCAAGCGCGCGAGCGATGTTGACACGTTGGCGCATGCCCCCGGAAAGCTGGTGCGGATGATAGTCGGAGAAACGACCGAGACCGACGAGGCGGATCATCTGCATGGCCCGTTCGTTCAGATCTCCGCCATTCCAGCGCTGCATCTCGAGCCCGAACTTGACATTGCCGCGGACCGAACGCCAGGGCAGAAGTGACGCTTCCTGAAACACAACGGCACGATCGGGGCCAGGCCCGATAACCTCCTTGCTGTCGATCCGGATCGAACCGCGCGACAGATTCACAAGCCCGGCGACCGCCATCAGGAGCGTGCTCTTGCCGCAACCACTGGAGCCGACGATGGTGACAAATTCGCCCCTCTCGATCGACAGCGCTACGCCATCGACCGCGGAAAACACCTCGTTGCTTTTTGGTTTCCGGTAATCGATCCCGAGATCGCGGATTTCAATCTGCGCCACTTCCTGCCTCCTCATGGAGCAGGCTTTCGCCTGCCCTTGCCATACTATCATACAAAAAGACCTACGGCTTCCATTCGTTGTAGGTGTCGTGGAATGTCCCGACCCAGTATTTCTCAACCGGCATGGGCTCCTTGTAGGTGCCGTTCATGATGCCGATGTCCCAGAAGGTCTTCATGCCGGCCTCGCTCGGCATACGGCCGTCTTCGAAGATCTCATCGATGAAATCGTCATAGCCGCGGTTCAGATACTTCTCTTCAAGTCCGAGCTTGGAAGCCAGAAGCTTGACCGACTCGTCCTTATTCGCTTTCGCCCAGCGGACCGCCTTGGCAAAGCCACGCAGCACGGCCTTGATGGCGTTCGGATCGTTCTTGATGAAGTCCTCGCGCGCATAGAAGACGTGGAAAGGGAAGTCCGGCGCGATCGACTTCTGCTGCAGAACCAGGTTGAAACCGCGATCCGCCGCCATGAACTTTTCCGGCGTCGCAAAGATATTGACTTCGAGCTGACCAGCTTCCATCGCGGCAAGGCGTGGAACCGAGCCGCCCCCCTGCACAATCTGCACGTCCGTCTTCGGATTGATGCCCTTGGTCGAAAGCGCATAACGGGTCAGAAAGTCAGTTGAGGAACCGAAGGTCGAGATGCCGAAACGCTTGCCCTTGGCTTCCTCGAGCGTCTTGATCGACGGCACGGCATACCAATCGAAGACTGCCATGTTGAAGCCGCCATAAAAGACCTTCACGCCCTGGCCAGTCTCGACGCCGACCAGCGCTTCGGAAAAGGCGCCGACGCCGATATCCACCGCACCGGCGACCATGCCGCGCACCAGTTCCGTTCCACCCTTGAAGGCGACAACCCTTACGTTGACACCCTCTTCCGTGAAGAAGCCCTTGGCATCGCCGACGTAGATCGGCAGCAATGTCGAAGTGTTGAGCGGCAAGCCGATCGTGATGTCCTTTTTCTCGATCGCCTGGGCGCTTGCCCCGCTCCAGGACAGCGCGGTCAGAGCCGCCGCCGTCGCTACAATTTTCAGGAATTTCAGCATTCTCTCCTCCTTGTTCGATGCCGGTACTCCTCCACGGCATCTGTTATGTTTGAACTCTTGGCCCTAAGCGGCCTCGCTTTTCGAAGCCGGGCTATCGGTCAGGCTCCGCATCAGGCCGCGCGTTTCGGCGACCGCCGATGGGTCGGCGCCTGTAAACGCCATCTCGATCCGCTGCAATGCGTGGGCAACGGCCGGCTGCAGGCTTTCAATCTTGCGATCGAGCACGGCCTGCGCATCCTCGTTGAAATTCTGCGGCCAGACGGCTTCGCGTGTCTGCCCCTTCTCCGAGACGACAACTCGCGCCGGCCAGCCTTCAGCGGTGAGGCTTTCATCGGCGGAAACCGTAACCCGTTTTGCGAAATCCAAAACATCCGTGCCGAACGCCCGGCTGCGATCGACATCCATCTGGCGGGCGGGCTCGAAAGCTGCGATACCGAGCTGGAGGCCAAGGTGAGCGATGGTCGAAAGGCGATCCTCGGCCGCAAGCGGCCGGCTGACAACCGGCACGGCGACGGGCGGCAGATAGACCTGCACGCTTTCGATATCAATGGGATCGGCACCTTTCTGCAGAAGGGTCGAAAATGCCTGAATGGCATTGATGCCCTGACGGGCGGAGACGAACGGCTTTGCGACGACCTTTGCGATCACGGCCGAATTGATATGGGCTGCCTCAAGCGGGACCGCCGAAGCCGCCTGCCCCTTCATCCAGCAGGGAGAAAGGAGATCGAGATCACCCTTGATGTCGGCTTTGGCAGCGAGCGCCGCACGAATACCCTTCAGCACCGCCTCGCCGATCACCAGCCAGCGCGCAGACGGCATGCCAGAGGGGCGCCCATTGCGGCCTGAACTGCCGGCCACCGAAAGCACCAACGCCTGCGCGATCTGCTCATCGGAAAGACCCATCGCGATTGCCGCACTGACGGCGGCGACAGCCGGCGCGGCAAACAGGCCAGGCCATGTTTCCGGCAGGGCCGCGACACCGCCGACCGCTTCCGACAGTGCGACACCGATCGCATGGCCTGCCGCAACAGCCTTCACATAGGTCGGAATATCCTGCGCAAAACTCAGCGCCGCCGGCACTGCCATCGCATCCGGCGTAGCGCAGGAAGGAACATGGATCGCATCCCATTCCGTGAAACGGATAACCGCCGACGCGCCCGCAGCAGAGGAGACTGCGTCGCCCGCACCGGTTTCGCGATAGAAGGCGAGAAGTGAGGAACCTTCCCTCGAACCGGCGCCGGCCGCCAGACATGCGAGCGCGTCGACGGTATGCAGGCTCACGAGATCACGGAGCTTCTGGTCCCCGCCATCGATCACCGAAAGAATGGAAACGAGATCACGTGCGTTCATTCGGCTGCCTCTCGTCGCCATGTATCACCAATCCCGACCGGCCGTGCGGCAACGATCGTCTCGCCGCCCTGGGTAAAGGCCGTCGTCAGGATGCCGTAGGGCACCGGTGCGGCGAGCGGCTTCTCGGCGTCTGCGACGATCTTGAGCGGCCGCGTGCCATAGGGCGCTTCGAGATGCCAGTCGATGAGCTTGGCCCCATCAGGCAGATAGAAAGCCGAAATCGAGCCATCGGCCGGATGGATGGGAGAAGCGTGGTCCAGCTCCACGCTCACGGAGGCAAGGCGCGACGCGATTTCGGAAACAGCTGAGAAGGTTTCTATGCGGCGGACCCAGACGCCGTTATAGGCGACCGAAAGGCGCGCCGCGAAGGTGCGGCCGAGTGCCGCCTTGCCAGTGCGGATGAAGCAGCGATCCTTCGAAAGATCGGGCGCGACAGCCACATAACATTCCTCGGCGCCGGCTAGACGCACCGCCCGTTCGACGGGACCGGTGAAATCGCCGGCAAATTTCGAAGTTGCATCACCGGCCTTGAAGGCCTCGCGGGCGATCCCATCCGTCAGGCGCACGAGATTGAGTTCCGCCCCATCGACCTGACCACGCACTTTGGTGAATAGGTCGGTCGCATCGGAAAGCTCGACCGGCAGGACCGAGTCAATCTCTTCCACAACACCGCCCGGCATGCGGTCCAGTTCGACCACGCCGAGGCGTTTGGCGCCCACCTTGGCCAGCCGCTCGCCGGCGAGCTTGCCCGGGAATGGCGAGTGCGCCACTTCGAATGTCGGAGCGACAGATTTCACCCATTCGCCGACGCGCTTCGAAAGCGCCGTCAGGAAGATCGGCAGGCCTTCGCGCAGCACCAGAACCAGCCCGTCCGACCAGTAGGGCGTGAAGCCGGAAACCCAGGTAACGCCAGCCGAACGCACATGGTTGGTGTAGATCAGGACGCCATCCAGGCCGGCTGCGATGATCGCCTGTTGCAGGCGAACCTGCCGCGCCTTCACGTCGGAAAACGAGAGTTCGCCTTCGCGCCAGAGGATCAGGCCATGTCTCATGCCGCAACCCTCCTCGCATCGACCGAGAACAGCTGGCGCGGCGTCGTCGTCAGAATTTCCGGCCCATCGGCGCGGACGATCAGCGAGTCGCCATGCACGAAATAGCCGATCTCGGGGTTGTAAGTGTTCGGGTGCACGATCAACGACATGCCTTCCTCGATCACCGTATTCACGTCTTCGAGGATATGCGGTTTGGTATCCGGGAAGAGGCCGAGACCGTGACCACGCACGCGGGTATATTCGCTGGTCACATATTCGCCCAAACCGTGGGCGCGAAAAATGTCGTTTTCAGCGCGGGCGATATCGGCGGCGGTGACGCCCGGCCTTACCACTGCAAGCCCGGCTTCGAGCGCGTCGTTATAGATGCCGAAGACCTTGCGCTGCGCCTCGTTCGGCTCGCCGACCACAAGCGTGCGGCAGATCTGCACGTAGTAACCGTTGACGCAAGGGGTAAGCTCGGTCGTTACCAGATCGCCCGACTTCAGCACCTTGCCGAGCGGCGGTGCCATACCGCGCACTTCCGGACCACCGACGCCGATGATCATGAAATTGTCGTCGACACCTTCGTTGCGGAAGAAGGATTCGATCTCCGCTATCAACTCGTAATCCTTCTTGCCAACGGCAGCGGCATTGCGAAACACTGCATAACCTTCGTCAGCCAGCCGTGCGGCGCTGCGCACCGCATTCAACTCGTCGATGGATTTCACCATCAGCAGCCGGTCGAGCAGTGCCGTCGCGTCCTCGAAGCACAGGTCGCCGCGCCGGGCGGCAAGTCCGTAAGGCAGATGACGCTTCGGACCGGCGGCGATGCGGCTGTTGCCCAGCCGGGCGACGACGTCCGATACGGTGCCGATCAGATCGTTGGCAATCGAGGTCTTCACCTCCGGGCATTCGACCGCAGCACGCTCGCCTTCCAGCTCGTCGTCGAGATAGAGGGTCACGTCGCCATCGCGGGTGACGACCGCCAGCCCCTCGCCCTCCAGAATGCCGAAATCGGCGGCATAACGCAGGTAGTCGTTCTGCCAGGCATTGCCGTAGAGCACGAGGCCGTCCAGCCCCGCATCCTCCATCGCCTCGATCAACCGTCTCTTGCGGATTTCGCCGATCATCGTCACGCTCCTCAACCGTTTACCGCGATGCGGCGCGGTTGGGCGGGTTCGTCGTAGCCATAGTCGCGGACCGCCGCTTCCGGCGAGACGCGGCCGTTGGCGAGATCCTCTTCCAGATCAGAGCGAGAACGGTTGCGCGGATCGCCATAGCCGCCGCCGCCGGCCGTGAGGAAGGTGATGCGGTCGCCCGGCTTGAACTGTACGTCGGTCGCCTTGTGAACCTTCTGCTGCGTGCCGTCGGCCCGGTCGATGATCGCGAGGCTGATCTCGCCAGCTTTGCCGCCATGCAGGCCCCAGGGCGGGGTGACGGTGCGGTCGAAGTTGATATTGCCGCGGCAGGCGCGCAGGCAGCGGTAGGTCAGCTCGATGCCCAGACCGCCGCGATGTTCGCCGGCGCCGCCGGAATCCGGCCTCAGCGCATGCTTTTCGATGATAAAGGGATACTTGATCTCCTGCAATTCGACCGGCGTGTTGCGCACGTCGCCTTGGCAGACGGAAACCGCCGCGGACTCGCCGTCCTCATGAGGGCGGCCGCCCCAGCCGCCGCCGAAGATGTTCATCAGCAGGAAGCGCGAACCGTCGTCGTAGAAGCCGAAGAACGAGCAGCCTCCCATGTCGCCCTTGTGGGCGGCCGGGATGAGCTCCGGCACGGCCGGCGCAAGCGCCTTGAGGATCGTGTCGATGACGGTCGGCAGCGCGATGCTCCACTGGCCGAGCGCCGCCGGCGGACGGGCTGACAGGATCGTGCCGTCCGGCAGATCGACGTTCAGCGCCCGGAAGCAGCCCTCGTTGACGTCGAGTTCCGGCGAAGTCAGGGCCTTGAAGGCGACACGGGCCGCGGCGATGCCGCCCGAACGGCCGGAATTCAGCGGGCCGTTGACCTGCGGATGCATGCCGTGGAAATCGACGGTGATGGTCGAGCCCGAAACGATCACCTTGACGGCGATCTTCAGCGGCGTCGAAAGATCGCGGCCGTCATTGTCGAGATAGCTTTCAGCCGAATAGGTGCCGTCCGGAATGCGCTCGACAACCTGGCGGACCGCCTTGTCGGCATGATCCCAGATCGTTTCGACGCAGCTTTCCACCACAGCGCGGCCGTAACGGGCGACGAGTTCGGAGAAACGCTTTGCACCGATCTGGCAGGACGCGATCTGGGCGCGCAGGTCGCCGAGGCTCGCATCCGGATAACGGATATTGTCCTGGATGATCTGGTAGAGCGTATCGTTCAGTTCGCCGGCCTTGTAGATCTTCAGCGAGCGCATCTGCAGGCCCTCGGAGAAAATATCCGTCGTCGCGTTTGAGCCGAAACCCTGGCGGCCGCCGCCGATATCCACCCAATGCGCGCGGTTGGCGGCAAAGCCGATCAGTTCGCCGTCATGGAAGCAGGGTGCATAGACAACGACGTTGTTCAGGTGCTGGCCGCAGATATGGCCGTGGTTCATGACGAGGACGTCGCCCTGGTCAAAACCCTGAAGGCCGTACTTTTTAATGCCATCCTCGACCGCGATCCCGAGGTCGGCGAGGAAGATCGGCAGGCCACCGCGGTTCTGCGAGATCATCCGGCCGGTCGTGTCGATGAGGCCGCAGCAATAGTCGCGGACCTCATAGATCATCATGTTGTAGGCGGACTTGCAGAGCGCCTCGGCCATTTCATCGGCATAGGCAACGATGGCATTGCGGACGACTTCAACGGTGATCGGATCGTTCTTCTTGAAAGTCATATCTTATTCCTCGCTCTGCTTGGCGAGCGTCACCAGCAAATGGCCGGCTTCATGGACGACAACCTCATCGCCGGGATGGATCAGGATCGTGGAGTTCGGCTCCTCGATCACCGCGGGACCGGTGAGCCTGAAACCGGCCGGCAGCGCCGGGCGCCAGTAGATCGCGGTCTTGAGCGGCTTCGACGCATCATCGAAGACGACGTCGCGGCTGCCGACTTCGGCCTCCGCTTCCGGCTCCCACGGACGTGACAGCCATTCCTCGGCGACCTTGTCGGTGCGGGCGGCGGTGAGCACCAGGCGCAGGCTGACGATTTCAAGAGCCTCGGTCGGCGCCGACTGACTGTAGCGGCGGTCATGCTCGGCGTCGAAGCGTTTGCGGACCTCGCTCGTATCGCCGGAAAGCTGGGCTGTACTCTCGATCGTGATGGAGATCGCATGTTCCTGGCCGACATAACGCAGATCGGCGAAGAAGCGGTAATCTGCTTCCGTCTCGGAAATGCCGTCGCGCTTCATCTGCTCGCGGGCGCTGGCGACAAGTTCCGCATAAACCTTGTTGACCGCGTCTTCCGAGAGTTCGCCCACCCGGCCGATAAAGGTCTGCACGAAATCCTGGCGCCAGGAGGCCATCAGCATGCCGAGTGCGGAGAAGGTACCGGGCAGCTTCGGGATGATGACCTGCGGGATGTAGATTTCGCGTGCGATCGCGATCGCATGCAGTGGACCTGCGCCGCCGAAGGCGATCATCGCCGTATCTCGTGGATCGATGCCCTTGTGGATCGAGACGGCGCGCACCGAAAGCGACATGGACGTGTCAGCGATCTTTGCGACACCGAGTGCTGCTTCCACCGCATTGAGCCCCAGCCGCGTGCCGACCTTGCTCATCATCGCCCGTTCGGACGCGGACTTGTCGAGCGGCATGCCGCCGTTCAGGAAGCGCTCAGGGTTGATGCGGCCGAGGATCAGGTCCGCATCGGTGACGACGGGCAGATCCGCACCCTTGCCATAGCAAGCCGGGCCCGGATCGGCGCCGACGCTCTGCGGACCGACATGCAGGCCGCCGGCGTTGTCGACCCAGGCGATCGAACCGCCGCCGGCGCCGACTTCGACAATATTGACGACCGGCAGCTGCATCGGCTGGCCATCGGCCTCTTCGCCAATGACATAACCTGTTTCGATAGCAGGCGCTCCATCGGTGATCAGGCTCGACTTGGCGGTGGTGCCGCCCATGTCGAAACCAATACAGCGCTTCAGACCGAGCAATTTCGCAAGACGCCCCGCGCCGATCATGCCGGCAACCGGGCCGGATTCCATCATCGAGACCGGCTGTTCCTGCGCCTGGCCGATCGACATGACGCCGCCGTTAGAGCGCATGATATGGATCTTGCCGCCGAAGGCGCCGGACCGGAGGTAGGTTTCCAGTCGCTTCAGGTAGCCTTCGACGCGCGGACCGACGAAGGCGTTGAGCGCGGTGGTCGAGGAACGTTCGTATTCACGGTATTCGCGGAGAATTTCATGTGACAGCGTGACGAAGACATTCGGCAGCGCCTCCCGGAGCATATCGCCAACGCGACGTTCATGGGCAGGATTGGCCCAGGAATGCAGCAGGCAGACCGCGACGGATTCGACGCCGGCGGCCTCGACTTCCGCGATGATACCCGCGACCGTCTTCTCGTCGAGGGCCTGCAGGACTTCGCCAGAAGCCAGGACGCGTTCCGGAATTTCGAAGGTCAGGCTGCGCGGCACGAGCGGCTGCGGGCGCTTGAAGAACAGGTTGAAGGCCTGGATGCGGTTCGAGCGGCCGATAGCATAGACATCGCGAAAACCGCTCGTCGTGATCAGCGCCGTGCGGGCGCCTTTGCGCTCCAACACTGTGTTGATGGCGATGGTCGAGCCATGCAGGATTTCGTTGAGTGCATTCGGGTTGCAATCGGCGAGTTCCAGGCTGCGGGCTATGCCCTGGGTCGGATCGGCCGGCACCGTCGAGGTCTTCGACGTCACGATCTTTCCGTCGACATAACCGACAAGATCGGTGAAAGTACCGCCAATATCAATTCCGACAATATTCATACGTCCTCCTGTCCGCACGCCACGGCGCGCGGAATGCTGTCTCTTCAGGGATTGGCCGAAACCTCGGCCTCAGGCGACAAGAACGCTCCGGCTGACGGTGATCCCGTCAGGCTCCCAAATCAGAATGTTCCATGTCGTTCCTCGTCCTCGAACAGCATTTGATCCATTCGAACGATAACTAGCAACGGGTTTGGAGGCTTTAGGTTTGATAGCCTATAGGCTATAGGTTATCACCATGTTCAATGTCACGCTCCGGCGCATGGAAGTCCTGGTTGCAGTGGTCGAGGAGGGAAGCTTCGCGGCCGCCGCGGATCGTTTCGGCATCGCCCAACCCTCCGTCAGCGCGCATATCATGGCGATCGAGAAGGAAATCGGCGGCCAGATCTTCTTGCGCCGGCGCGGCCGCAAGCCGCTGCTCACAGAGATAGGCAGGAGCGTGTTACAACATGCGCGCGAGCTTCTGGCAGAAGCCGACGACATGCGGGCCGAGGTAGTGAAAATCCGCGGCGAGACCGGCCAGCAGGTTGTGCTGTCCTGCCAGCGCAGCCTGGCCAACTTCGTTTTACGCAAGGAAATCACCGACTTCGCGCTTGCTCGGCCGGATATCCAGCTCGTCCTCAGAATCGGCAAGCAGGAAGACGTTTTTTCCGAAGTACGCGACGGTGTCGCCGATGTCGGCTGTTTTTTAGGGAACGAAGACCTGCGCGGCGTGCGCGCCGAGATCATCGGCCGGGAAAAGCTGGTGCTGATCGCCTCCCCCGAACACCCGCTCGCCCGCCGCAAGCGGATCAGGCCGCAGGACGTGGCGCGCTACGATTTCGTCGGTCCGCCGCCCTCTTCGCTATTCGGGCGCGGCGTCTCGAAACTGCTCGCCAATGCGGGGGTCAGCCATGTGAAGGTCGCTGCCCAGGCGACGGAGTATCAGTTCCTGCGCGAATTCGTGGTCGCCGGTGTCGGCATCGCCTGTTCGCTGGAGCGAAGCGTCGCCGCCGATATCGAGCGCGGCCAGCTTACGAAACTCGACTTCGCCGGTGACGATCTGACCTTCGACGTCCGCCAGATCGCCTCGCTTCGCCGGCCGCTCTCCAAGCCGGCGGCTGACCTGATGGATTATCTCAGGACCAACCACAAAGCCTTCGCCTGACTATTGCGGTCGACCGGACAGCGCCAAGCGTACACCAAAGCCGATCAGCAGCGATGCGAACATCCACTTCTGGATAGCCCGAATCAGAGGATGATACCTCAGGAAGCGACCTAGCGCCGAGCCCGCGGAGGCCAGCATCGTGTCGAAGACAAACCCCACGAAAACCAGAACGATGCCCAGGAAAAGAAACTACGACCGGGCCTACTTCTTGACCGATTGCTGGGTTTCGAAGGCATCCCGCGACTTGAACCGCAGGAATGCTTCCTTGAAGCGGAGGGAGAGACGGATGATTGCCCGCCGCGCCCTTGGCTCGATGGTTCCGGCGATCCCCCAAGAGACGAGAAGCAGGACCGCAATCAGCATGAGAGCCACAGCCCAGCGGTTCTGCTCCGTGCCGAAATGCGCAAAGAGGGCGTAACCGATGTTCTGGTGGAGCAGATAGAGCGGGTAGGTTAGCCCACCGAGGCCGATCGCCAGTGGTGGCGAGATACGCAGCGACGGCGCTGTCGCGCACAAGGCCATCACGCCGAGCGCCAGTGGCCCGATCGAAGCAAGGCCCAAAGTGCTCCGGTTCAGTCCATACATTTCGACGAAATCCGGCTCGGTGAGGAACGGCGTCACGATCGCCCAACAGGCAGCCGCAGCCAACACAAGGAGGCTCACCATCGAGAGTTGCTTTTGCGTCTTATAAAGCGCCAATCCGAAGGCAAAGTATCCGGAATATTCGGTGATCAGCAGTTTCCGGATCACACCGCTGCCGATCGTCATCTCGTTGACGACGGAAATTGCCAGCCAAGCCATCACGACAACTCGCCAGCTGCGGTTGAAAACGCCCGTCGCGATCATCAGGAAGATCCAGCCGTAAAAGATCATCTCGTAGGCGATCGTCCAATAGGCGCCGTCGAGGAATGGATGGCCAAACCCGCGCGAGATGATCACAGCATGCGCCAGCCACTGTCCGACGGTTGGGGGATCGATGGTCGGCACTGGCCAAATGGTAAGCACGACGGCCGTTAGGCTCGCACAGACAATGAAGGTCGGCCAGAGCCGGGCGAAACGCCCCGCAGCAAAATCATAGGCAGAACGCCCCTCCGCCGACATGGTGATGACATAGCCGGAAATCGCGAAGAAGATCAGCAGACCCGTATCGAACCACATGGCGACAGGTGCCAGTTCCGGAAAGCCTAAGCCGCCGCCTTCGCCCGAAATCCGCATCCGGAAACCGTAGTGGAACGTCAGCACCATCAGCGCCGAAATGAGGCGCAGGATATCCAGGTTCAGCAGCCGTGACGTCTTCGGGCTCGTCATCCGATCCTCAGTGCGCGAAGAAAATTAGCGCGAACCTTACCGCGGGAGCCTTTGGAAAAGATGAATCCATCAGCGCGAATGTGGACCTCCCGATTGTCCATAAGACAAGCAACGCTTTTCTTTCTGTCGCGAATATCATTTCTTATCTGTTTCCTGGCAGCACGATCCAATAACGAGGGAGGATTCGATGACTGTTTTTCTCTGCTCCGCTTGCGGCACGTCCTTTGGCGAAACGAATGAAGCGCCGGCAGCCTGCCCGATCTGCAATGATGAACGTCAGTACGTCCCTGCTTCCGGTCAGGCGTGGACGACCACGGAGAAACTCGCAAGAACACATCGCAACGCTTGGCTCCAGCTCGAGCCTGGCCTCATGGCGATCCAGACCATGCCGGCCTTCGCCATCAACCAACGCGCATTGCTGCTTCAGACCCCGGTGGGAAATGTGCTTTGGGATTGCATCGCGTTACTCGATGATGCCACGAAGGCGATAGTTCAGGCTCTGGGCGGCTTGAGCGCCATCGCCATTTCGCATCCGCATTATTACACGACGATGCAGGATTGGGCTGCGGCCTTCGATGCGCCAATCTATCTGCATGCCGCCGACAAGGAGTGGGTCTGCCGCCCTTCGGATTACATCCGGCTGTGGGAGGACGATGCACTTGTCCTATCCTCCGTCATAACGCTTGTCCGCGGTGGCGGGCATTTCGCCGGCGGTACGATGCTGCATTGGGCAAGCGATGATGGCCAGGGCGTGCTGTTCGCCGGCGACATCGTGCAGGTGACACCTGGCGCCGACTATGTTTCCTTCATGTGGAGCTATCCCAACATGCTGCCGCTCAGCGCCGTGGAAGTCGCAGATGTTGCCGAGCGGCTGGCACCCTGGCCGTTCGAACGCATCTATGGCGCCTTTTCGCACCAGAATGTTCGGAGAAACGGCCAGGAGATCGTCACCCGGTCGGCAGAGCGCTATATCGCCCGCCTTGCAGGGCCGGAAGAATGAAAAACGCGCAGACCCGGGGATCCGCGCGCTTGGGAAGGTCCAAACAGTAATCGCTTACTTCAGGCCAAGCAGCTTCTTGGCATTGCCCTCATAGATCTTCTGCCGGGTGGCATCGGAGATGTTCATGTTGTCGAGAACCTTGATGGTCTCGCGGATATACATCGGACCGCCTTCCGGGTCGAACGGCGCGTCGGATGCGAACACGACGCGGTCCTCCCCGAAGAATTCGATCGCGTGTTCAATGGCCTTGGTCGAGCCGAAGCTCGCCGTATCGGCATAGAATTCCTTGAAGTATTCCAAATGCGGCCGCTCCAGCGCCTTCAGCACGACCGAAAGGTCACGATCGGAGGTGCGTTTGCCCATCTGGTCCCAGCCTGCGCCAACGCGGCCTTCGAAGAAGGGCACCATTCCCCCGGCATGGTGGGTGACGACCTTCAAGCCTTTGTACTTGTCGAAGATACGCGAGAAGACGAGGCGCGCCATGGCCGCCGAGGTCTCATATGGCCAGCCGAAGGTCCAGAAGATCTCGTATTCCGAACGGTCTTCAGTGAGGTAATCCGGGAAGTTTGCGCCGCGCGACGGATGCAGGAAGACCGGCTTGCCGGATTTCGCCATATATTCGAAGAAGGGCTCAAACTGCGGCAGATCGAGCGGCTTGCCGCTGTAGTTGGTGAAGATCTGTATGGCGGAGGCACCGAGATCCTCGATACAACGCCTGGTTTCCTTCATCATCCATTCTTCATTTTCCATCGGCGCGGTGGCGATGAAGGCAGGGAAGCGTTCCGGATATTTCTGGCAGAGTTCGGCCATGGAGTCGTTGCCGATCTGGCCGAGGTCAAGTGCACGCTCGGCGCCGGCAAGCTTTTCGAGCGGCGGCGACGCGAGCGACAGGACTTGCTGATAATCTCCGCCAAACATGTCCATGACCTGAAAACGACGGTCGAGGTCGGTCATCATCGGCACTGCGCCACTGCGCATGGTGACGTCCGTCATGGTGCCGATATAGCCAATCAGGCGATCGAAGAACGGCTTCGGCCAGATGTGATTGAAAATATCGATCTTCTTCATGGAATGGTTCCTCCTGATTTGCTCCGCGCGGCACCGCGAACTCGAAAAGTGCAGTGGCCGAAGCTTCCGAAAAATCTGCGAGCGGAGATACGCCAACGTCACGGCCACGCTCCGTCGCGTCAAGATGCGGAGACACTCGCTGAAAGTCAATAAATTTTCTTGTAATATGAGATTATTGACTCAAAATTTTGTGCCTGTGAGAAGCGAGTGCAGCGCTGATTTCACCGGCTGCAAGGCGAACTTCCAGACCGATCTCCTCTACGGCGGAACCCCTGACTTGATCCTGAGCAATCGTCACGGAAAAACTCGCGATAGGGCTTTGGCCGGCATCGAAAATTGGCGCGGCGAAACCGGTAACGCCCGGCGTCACCTCGCCATAGGCCACGGCATACCCCTTCTTGCGGACCGACTTGAGTCCGTTCAGGACGGCATCCACGGTGTCGCCAACACCCGCTGCCTGCCACTCGTGAAGCGTGCGCTTGATCAGCGGCACCAGATTGCGTCGCGGCAGAAATGCGATGATGGAACGACCGATTGCGCCGCGACTGAGCGGCATCGGCCGGCCGCGGGGATAGCTGCTGATCGCCTCACGGCTGGAACTTAAGGAATCGACACAGAGAATCTTCTCCCCGTACCAGCGGACCAGAAGCGCCGTGCACTCATACCGCTCGGTGAGTTTCCGCAAATACGGTGCCCCCGACAGGATAAGGTTATCGGATTTCCTGAGGAGATAGTCCATCTCCACCACTCTCGGCCCGAGAGTGAATCCGGTGTTGGGCATCGACGTGAGGAATCCACGGTCCTTCAGAATTTTCAGATAGCGATAGAGCGTCGGTCGGCTGTAGCCGAGCTCTTCCATCAGTTCTTCCGGCGTCCATTCCAGACGGTCTTCAGTGAAAACGTCAAGCACAGCTTGCAGGCGTTCGAGACTGTTGACGGCCTTCTTTATCAAGATGCTCCGCTCTCTTTCAACGGCGCGACGTCGGACGGCCGAACATAAGCGGAAATAACGATAAACACGAAATCTACAATGGCAAGTGGCGCTATTCGGCTGCTTTCAGCGTGGATAGACGCGCTCCCTCTGAGGCACTCGCCGCCGCCTCCCCTGTAACGACCCGGCGGATCGCCGACAAATATTCCGCCTGGAGGGCGGTTGGATGCCAGTTACAGCGCGTGGTGATCCCGATGGAAAGCGGCATTGCCGGCACTTCGTAATTCAGGAGCGTCAGGAACCCGGCTTTCAGTTCATGCCTGAGCTGATGCCGGGAGAGCAATGCCAATCGATCCGATTGCATGAGAATGCCGCGTAGCGCCGTCAGCGAACCTGTCTCTACAGTTCCTTGTTTTGGTCGCCCTTCCGGAAACGTCGCCGCCAGTGCGTCGAACGTGCTGCGGTTCGGCGTACCCTTGCGCGCCACGACCCAGGGGTACTCGGCAAGATCGTTGATTGACACGTCCGCCTTGTCCAAAAGCGGATGGCCGGCACCGGCGACAACCGCGAGCCGGAAATCGAAAAGCGGTTCTTGAACCAGTGCGGTCGCTACATGGCTGCGGAGAGCGCCGATGAGGAAATCGATATGGCCCATTTCGAGGTCGCTGAGAAGCTGCTCATAGCTGCCCTCCAGGATCTCGAAACGCGCCAACGGATAGGTGGAAGCCAGTAACGCGATCGCGTCGGGTACGATCGTCGTACGCGCCATAGGTAGCGCACCGATCGATATCAAGCCGTCGAAGTTGCCGCGCAACTCCTGCACCTCCTCCATGGCATTGCCGAGCTCTTTCAGAGAAAGGCCGGCCCATCGGGCGACCGCATGACCGGCGCTGGTAAGCCGCGTGATCCTTCCGTCTGCCTCGAAAAGGCCTACTCCCAAAATCGCTTCCGCGTTGCGCGCCGTACGCTGAACCGCGGCTCCAGACTGTTCGAGGATGCGTGCCGCCCCAGGAAATCCACCCGCCTGGGAAAAAGCCTGCAGTGCCCTGAGATGAGAGATCGTCAGCCGTGTATCGGTACTCAGACTGCGCAATCCGGAATCGACTTGGAGTTCCTTACAGCCGGCATGGATAAGCTCCAGAGCCCGCTGGGAACGGCCTTGCACGACGCGACCTTCCGGCGTTGCCATGGCATGGCCAGGGCCACGCTCCAGAAGACGAGCGCCAAAGAGATCTTCAAGGCGGGAAATCGCTTGCGATGCAGCGGGTTGAGTGACTCCGACGATATCGGCAGCCTGCGTCAGCGAGCCGGCACGCAGGCAGGCGCAGAACAGTCGAATGTGGCGCAGATTGGGATAGTTCATCCCTCGATATCCTCCCCTGCCTTACTCCTCCCGGCAGCGGATGCGAGGCGAGTTCAACACACGCCTCGCCCCAGGAAAATCACGGAGCGACGTTACGCTCGCCGGCCAGTTGTTCGTTCATCCATTCAGCGCTGGCACGGATACCGCCGAGCGGGAAGACATGGATGGATTGAATCAGGCTTTCCGGATGAGCAGCTTTGTAATCGGCGATATTCGTCAGCAACTCGTCCGGCTCATAGGGTGTAAGCAGCTTGCTCAGATCGAGCGCGCGCTTCTGCAGGACGCTGAGGGACGGCCCGACGCCGCAGGCGATCGCAAATTTGATAAGCGTCTGCAACTTGGTTGGGCCGGCGATGCCGAGATGGATCGGCAGCGTGATGCCGGCAGCTGCAATGCGTTCGGCCCAGGCAATGACAGGCTTGGCATCGAAAGCGAACTGCGTGGTGATTGCCATTTCAGCATCGGTGCGTTCTGAATAGGCCTGCTTGAACTTCAACGCCTCGTCGACGATCTTCGTGCCGCCGTCCTTGTCGATGTCCTTGTTGCCTTCCGGGTGGCCGGCAACGTGCAGGCGCTTGAAGCCATATCGGTCAAAAAGGCCAGTCTCTATAAGCTGGATCGAGCTGTCGAAGTCGCCTGCCGGGGTCGAGACGCCACCTCCGAGCAGCAGCGCCTGTTCGACCCCTGCTTCGTTGTGGTAGCGTTTGATCCAATCTTCAAGGATAGCGGCGCTTGGAATAATGCGCGACGGGAAATGCGGCATCACCGGAAAGCCGTCCGTGCTCAGGCGTTTTGCCGTCTGAACCATCTCCTCGATCGGCGTGCCGTCGATATGGGCGATATACACCCGTGTACCCTTCGGTAGCAGCGCTTTGAAGTCTTCGATCTTCGCCGCCGTGCGCGGCATGACCTCGATCGAATACCCTTCGATGAGGTCCCTGAAGCTGGCCGGCTCCACGAACCTCTCTTCCTGCTTTCCTTTGAAAAGATTTAAAAGTGCCATCCTTGATCCTCCCCCGTCTGCTCCAAGATGAACGCCCGGCCGAAATGGACGGAGCGGCGTGCGAGAACCCCGTTCTCGCACGCCATGCAGTTAGAGGGCTTTCTTTGTGCGCCAGCTTTCGGCGTAATTTTCGCGTGCTTCCTGGGCATAGGGCACAGCCGCGACGCGAACGCGAATCTCGGCCTGCTTATGGCCCTGCTCAACAGATGTCTTGGAGGTGCCGCCATCCGGCTCGCCCCAGATCAACGTCAGGATGTCGTTCTCTTTGATGTCCGCATCGACGACGCCGAGCGACAGCATGGAGCGCTCGTTATAGCTATAGCCGTTGAACATGGAGAGACCGACGACCTTGCCGTTCTTCAGGACTTTATCGAAGCTCGACGATGCGTAGTTGGAGAGCGGGAAGTCGATCCACTTGGCAGCCTGTTCGCCCGGCTGGAAGGCTGAAGCGATCACCTTGACGACGTCGTCCGAGTTCCACTCGAAGGTGACCTTGCGGCGCTGCGGCGTTTCCTTCTGCTTCTCGACGGCTGCGCGGCCGACGAAGTCATGGTCGAACTTGACGTAGACGCCGTAACCCAGCTCGTAGGGGTTCAGGTAGTAGTCTTCGATATTGTCGGAGACGTAGCTACCGCCGATCGAACCGCTGGCTTCGTAGCTCTGCGCCGAAAGCCAATCGCGATAAGCCTGCAGTTCGGCGCCGGTATAGATCGCCGGAAGCGGCGACGGAATCCAGCCGGATTCCAGTGTGTTGGTGGCATAGGCGCGGCTACCGACGGGACGCAGGTCGACGCCGGCGTCTTCAGCTGCCTTGATGATCGCGGCGCGGACTTCGTCCTTCTCCGCATACGGTCCCCAGATTTCGAGACCCGGAGCGCCGGCCATGCCATGACGAAGAGCCTGAACCTTGCGGCCGGCAACATTGATCCAGTCGACGTGGAAGAACTTGATATCCGGGATCGGGCCGCCGTTCATCTTCTCGAAGACCTTCGGCGCATCCGGACCCTGGATCTGGAAACGGTAATGGATGCGGGTAACCAGCTTGCCATCCGGACGCGACGGGGAGCGCGGGTCGTGGGTGAGCTTGACGTTATACTTGCCGAGCGAAGCGTTGTAGAGCAGCCAGTTCGCGGTCGGAGCGCGGCCGACGAGAACGAACTTCTCTTCGGTTTCGCGGAAGATGATCATGTCGCCGATGACATGACCCGCCGGCGTTACCGGAACATAGTGCTTGGCGCGATTGGTGCCAAAATTGGCGAAGCTGTTGATCGCCAGGCTTTCGAGGAATTTGGCGGCATCCGGACCTTCGACGACCAATTCATCCATGTGATGCGACTGGTCAAAGAGAACGGCGCCTTCGCGCCATGCAGCCTGTTCGGAACGCCAGTTGGAAAACTCCGGAGCAACAACCGGGTATACATAGATGCCGGTCTTGGAGTTGCGCAGATGCTCGACGGTGTTGCCGGCATCCTTCAAAACTTGAGTAAGATTGGCTTGGGTCACGGAATTCCTCCCTGTGGTTTGAAGTATGATGTATACATGACGACATCAACGCACAAATGCAAGGGGGAATATTCGGCAGGCTGACAGTCGCCCTCGGATTAGTAAACCGAAGGCTTCAGTTCAGTGGAAAACTCGTGACGAACCGGTCAGGAATTGAGGAGGACGAGGCCCGGAACCGTCAGCATCAGTTCCGGGTCCTCGAAGACGGCATATTCGAGATTCTTGCGGGCAATGCGCGCATGTTCGCGAGCGATGAACTCCGCCCGCGCACCTTCGCGGCCAGCAATCGCCGACACCAGCGAACGATGCTGGTCCTGCGCGATATGAAGGGATTGACGGAAGGCGACTACATGCGCCCGACCGGAAAGAAACGCCGAAGGTGAAGCGAAGGGAAGCCGCGTGGCTCGGTCGACTTCGCGCTGGATCACCGTGCTTCCGGAAAGTTCAACGAGGCCTGCATGAAATTTGGCATTCGCCTCGGAATAAGCTTCCAGATCCACTTCATCCAACGCCTGGCCGAAACATTCCTCAAGCCGCGCCAGAAGGTCCCGAAGCTGGTCCAATCCGGCTTGAGAAACACCGCGCTCAGCAGCGAGCCGCGCCGCGGTTCCTTCTAATACGCCACGCAGCTCGATCGCGTCGACCGCATCTGCATAAGTGAAGCTTCGCACCACGAAACCGCCATTCGCCAGACGGTCAAGCAGTCCCTCTTCAGCAAGGCGCGACATCACCTCGCGTACCGGCGTACGGGAAATCTGCAACGTCTCCGCGAGCGGAACCTCGAAAAGCCGGGTGCCGCCGGGATAGTCGCCGCTCAATATCTTCTTGCGCAACTCCATCAGTGCGCGCATCGTGTGGGTCGTTCTTGCGGTCTCTTCCAAATCAGCACCTTCCTGCGTCGAGGCTGGCGCAAGCGCGCCCGTCGATCCAGAAATCTTAGCCACATCTGACGAATTGGCCAAGCCCGATGTATACAGACCGCCAGGCTGTGGATGACGAGCTGCATCCTCCGGCCGGCAGCTGACGCGTATACAGCATAAACTCAATGTTTTTGGCGCTATTTCAACTGACGGCGTGCAGCGAGAACACGTGCGACGGTGTCCATCAGATCGTCGCCCGGCTGGATGCCACTGGCAGCCATTGCGTCCTGGACGACCGCGATCTCCCGGGCAAGCCCTCCGTTAAGCCCGAGCGCGTCGAGCGTGACACCACTTTCCCGCATCTCGGCAGCACGGCGGCGACCATGACGGGTCGTGCGTTCGAACTGATAATCAGGAAATTTCGACCAGTCGAGCCCGGGAAAGCTTTGTGACAACGAGGACAGGATTTCCTCGAAACATCCGGAGGCTTCGGCTGCAAGCAGCGCTTCGACCGTGATCGCTTCCAAACCTTTGACAAAAACCGAGCGCACCATCTTGATGGCGGTTGCCGAACCGGGCGCGTCTCCAGCGACCTCGACATTGAATCCGAGGTCGCGAAAGCGCCTCAGCAACTCGGCTGCCGACTTGCCCGCGAGCAGGACCGGTGTCGCGTGGCCTTTCGGATGCACCGGCGCCATGACGGCCATGTCGAGATACTCGGCACCCGAGCCGTTGATGAGAGCCGCGGTCTCACGCTTGCGCTCCGGAGAGACGGAATTGATATCGATGAACAGCGCCCCCTGGCCGAGATACGGAGCGATAGACTGCGCAGCGTTCAAGCTCTGGTCGGCGGTGACGGCACTGAAAATCCATTCGGCATCGCCGAGTTCTGCGGGAGACTGGGCAGACTTGATACCGCGGCTCGTCATCGCCGCCCGCATCTCGTCGGCGCTGTCGGCGTGATCGAGAAACAGGTCATAGGCCCGGAATTCGCCATGTTCCAGCTTCGGCGCAAGGCTATCGTGAAAGGCGCGCGCCGCTTCACCGAAGCCTAAGAATGAGATCCTCATATCTTGCCCTTTGCTTAACCTGTGAAAACGATGCCGTCGAAAAGCTTGCGCGCCGTACGCAGAACCGCAGCGCGATCGACTTCATCGCCCTTCATCGTCGCAACGACGCTCATCTCCCCCGTCGGATGTTCGATCGATAACAGCTTCTCGTCGCCCTCGGGGATTACGGCCAGTTCGGCTGCCGGCCCTTGCGGCAGGAGGCAGGCAGTCGCGACGCTGACCGCGCCAAGCACGCCGATCGCGTCGTGGCACGTATGCGGGATAAAGGTCCGGGTCGAGATCGCCCCGCCCGCCGTCGGCGCCGATACCATGGTCATCTTCGGCACGGATTTCTTGGTGACTTCGCCAAGGTTCATCATCGGCCCGGCTTTCAACCGGATCGCCTCCAGCTTCGCCCGCAACTCCTGGTTCGCTTCGAGTTCCTTGGGGCTCTCGGTGCCGATAATACCGAGTACATCGGCGCGCATCACGACACAGGGCATGCCGTTATCGATCAGCGTGCAGGCGATACCTTCGATCTCATCGACCGAATTTCCGGTCGGCAGCAATGCACCACAGGAGGAGCCGGCCGTGTCGGCAAAGACGATCGGCACGGGCGCTGCCGTACCCGGCACCCCATCGATCCTGGCCTCTCCCTTGTAATTCACCCTCCCGCCAGGCGTTTCGATCGTAGCAATCGCGATTTGGCCGGTGTTCTCCATGAAGATGGAGACTTCGGTTTTCTCGCCCTTGATTGGCACCAAGCCGCGCTCGATGGCGAAAGGTCCAACGCCGGCAAGGATGTTGCCGCAGTTCTGCGCATCCGTGACGATCGGCTGATCCACGAAAACCTGCAGGAAGAGATAGTCGACATCCACCCCTTCCCGTTCCGACTTCTTCACGACCGCCACCTTTGACGTCAGCGGATGCGCACCGCCCATGCCGTCGATCTGGCGGGGATCGGGCGAACCCATGACCCGCAGGAGGAAGCTGTCCCGATCGGCCGGCAGATCCTCGGCCAGGAAATAACCGCCCTTGGACGTGCCACCACGCATCCACATGCACCGGACGCCGGTTTCATTTCCATTCATGACCGCCTCCGATCTCGCAGTGCTCAGATATATTTAAGGCCCTTTTCGGCAAGCCGGCCGCGCATGTCGTAGATATCGAGGCCAAGCTCACCAGCGGCGAGCCGCTTGCGCTTATCATCTTCGGCCGCCATGCGGGCCTCAGCCTTCTTGGCCACCGCTTCCGCTTCCTCACGCAGCACAACGCAGACGCCGTCGTCGTCAGCGACGATCACATCGCCCGGACGGACATAAGCCCCTGCGCAGACGACCGGCACATTGACGGAACCAAGCGTCTCCTTGACCGTGCCCTGGGCGAAGACAGCTCTGGACCAGACGGGAAATCTCATTGCAGTAAGATCGGCCACATCGCGGACCCCGGCATCAATGACAAGGCCTCTGCAGCCACGCGCCGAGGCGGACGTTGCGAGGAGATCACCGAAATAACCATCCTCGCAGGGGCTCGTCGGGGCGAGCAGCAGGATATCGCCCGGCCTGATCTGCTCAATCGCCACATGCAGCATCCAGTTGTCGCCGGGAGGCGCAGAGATCGTGATGGCACTCGCCGCAAGACGCGCGCCCGTATAGATCGGCCGCATATAGCTGGCGAGCAGGCCCTTTCGGCCCTGCGCTTCATGCACGGTCGCGACGCCACAAACGGCCAGCCGGTCGATGACCGACTGATCCGCACGCTCGATGTTCTGGACGACGACCGACATCAGAGTTCATCCACAGTACGCGGGAAGACCGACTGAAAGCCTTCGGCATGGGTCGACTTGCGCCCGCCGGACTGGCCGCCTGAATTGCGCATGAAATGGTTGCCCCGGTTCTCGGCGACATTCTTGTAATAATGCCACAGGTGCTCCTGGCCTTCCATGCACTGGATAGCCGCCCACTTTTTCTCCCAGACGGGCGAAATGTCGAGGAAGACGTCCGGCTTCCACTCCATCTGTTCGGTCTGGTGCGGCTCGAAAAGATAGAGTTGCGGCGCGCCAAGAATTTTCTCACCCGGATTATGGCCCCAGGCCTGGGCGATCATGCGCGCGTCGAGCGCCACCTGCGTCGCATACATGTGGTCGGTGTTGTAGGGATCCCATCTGGAATGGGAGAGCATGAATTCCGGCTGCACCTTGCGGATCACTTCGACTAGCTTGAATTTGGCTTCCTGATCCACGACGAGCGGATAGTCACCAAGATCAAAAAACTGGATATCGGTAACTTCGAGCGCCTTCGCGGCGTTTTCCGCTTCCTTGCGGCGCTCGGTCTTCACCTTTTCCAGCGTCATGCCCGGGTTCTTCCAGAGCTTGGCGCTTTCACCGCGTTCGCCATAGGAAAGGCAAACGACGGTGACTTCATAACCCTTCTCCTCGTGAAGGGCGATCGCACCGCCGCACCGCCAGACGAAATCGGCCGAATGGGCGCTGATGACCAATGCTGTCTTTGCCATGGAAATGCCTCTTGCTCTTACTTTTTGGAGACCGGCGGGGTGCCGTGCGTATGGAAGGTCTCGATCGTCTTCATGCCCCACGCCTGCCCCTTCTTGCGGTCAGCCTCGGTCCAGACGACGGGCTTCCAGTCCGGACGCAGGATAAGCCGCGCACCGGCATTGGCGAGTTCGACGCGGTTGCCAGCCGGCTCCCAGACATAAAGGAAAAATGTGCCCTGAATCGCATGCTTGTGCGGTCCGGATTCGATATGTACACCGTTTTCCAGAAAGATATCTGCGGCGCGCAGGATGTCCTCGCGCTGGTCGCAGGCATATGTGACATGGTGGAAACGGCCATGAGCACCGGTATGATCCTCGGAGCAGGCGAGGTCATAGGTCTTGTTGTTGATGGTGAACCAGCAGCCGCCGAGACGGCCGTTGTCGAGCTGGATCATTTCAGTGACGCGGCTGCCGAGGGCCTTGGTCATGAACTCGCGGATCAGGCTTACATCGGCGGCGAGCAAGTTGACGTGGTCAAGGCGGCGCGGGCATGCGCCGCGGCCGTGGTAGCGCTGGGCAATGTTCTTGAGCGCCGGTTTTTCTTCCGGCGGCGCGACATATTCCTTGGTGTCGTAATAAAGCTCGAAGAGATGGCCGTCCGGACTCTTGAACTGATAGGCACGACCATGGCCGAGGTCGCCATCGATCCAGCCGACGCCGCAACCCATTTCTTCGATTACCTTGACGCGTCGCTCCAGCGCTTCCGCAGAAGAGGTACGATAGGCGATATGGCCGACGCCGGTCGTATGATGCTTGGTGAGCTTCAGCGTGTGGAATTCATAGTCGTCATAAGCGCGAAGATAGACACTGTTGCCCTCACGGCCGCTTTCGGTGAGTCCGTAGACCCGGACGAAAAAATCGAGCGTTTCGTCAAACCGGTCTGAATAGAGTTCTACATGGCCCAGATGGGCGACATCATAACAGGGTTCGGTCATGGCTTTTCCTAGGTGGTCGTTCACCAGCGCCCGGTGGAGAGGCGTATTCTCCTCCAAAATCGCGGCCGCGCCCTCCACCTCGACGCGGCCCAGCACCCGAGGCGCCGCAGCTTTGTGAAGACATAGAAGCAGATCGGCGACCTGACGAATAGGTTCTACTGCCGCGGCATAAGTTTTGGTTGAGATGGGAAAAGCGGTTGGCGCCGGAGAAGATGGGAACGAGCACGCGCCAAGGGAAGGGCGCGGCGAAAGGACCGCCGCGCCAGGAAAGATCAGCTACCGAGACCCGGCACGAAGGCCTGCGCCTCACCCCAGACCTCTATCCCGCCGCGCCAGATCATCTCAAGTGCAACGTAGAGAATGACGGCAAGACCGACATACGCGATCCAGCGATACTTGTTGAGCAGGCGCGCGATGAAACTCGCGGCAACCCCCATCAGCGCGATGGACAGAATCAGACCAAAGATGAGAACCTCGGGATGTTCGTGAGCGGCACCAGCAACCGCAAGCACGTTATCGAGCGACATGGAAACGTCGGCAATAACGATCTGCCATGCGGCCTGGGCGAAAGTCTTGCGCGGAGCGCCTCCGGCAATCGTTCCGTCCTTGTTGAAATCGGTCTCTTCAAGCGCCTCGCTCGCTTCTTCCTCCTGGTGGTGAGGCGTGCGCAGTTCGCGCCACATCTTCCAGCAAACCCAGAGAAGAAGGATACCGCCGGCCAGCAATAGTCCAACGATCTGCAGGAGTTGCGTGGTTGCGAGCGCGAAGCCAATGCGCAGAACGGTCGCTGCGATGATGCCGACGAGGATCGCCTTCGTTCTCTGTGCTTTCGGAAGGCCGGCGGCGGCAAGGCCGATGACGATCGCGTTGTCGCCGGCAAGCACGAGGTCGATCATGATAACTTGCAGGAGGGCGGACAACGCCTCCGGCGTGAAAAATTCCATCATTTGGCACCCAATCTCTTAAAAGCGCGAGCGTGCCTTATGTCGTAGAAACAGATCGACGGTGTGCATACGGCTGGCATTCCTGCCTGCCGTAGAATTCGCCATCACCTCTGTCGGATGACCTCCACGAACACCAGGCACCTAAGTTGGACAATTCCAGTCCGACATCACAGCTCAGATATGAACTGCCAGAGGGGCCCGGTCCTGGTGGCGTGAGATTTAGCGGGACAACTGCAAAAACTCAAGTGGTGAGTTTGCGAGCCAAGTTCCGCTCCCCGAAAATCGGCCGATGGCCCATCGTCACATCCTCAGTGGAAAAAAACAGCCGTGGCCGATTTATCGACCGCGGCTTGAGACGAGAAATTGACATTGGATACAAGTTTCGCAGTTTCGTGTTACACATGTAATATTGGCGACACAAAACCCTGTCATGGACCCGATACCCCGGGTGTTCTTCCAGTTCCATTTTCCGACATTTCTTCTGTTTGATGGAGTTTTCATGTCTCCCCCTCCCGTGATCGGCGCCGCCATGACGCTCGACGAACTCGAAATCCATCGTAACTGGCTCTTTGACAAGCAGCGCGATCTCGAGCTCCAGGACTTCACAACCGCGGACGTCCTGAACGGCGATTGGGCGGCACTCGCCGAGCGCACCAGGAAGCTGCTTAACGGCTACCAGGGCCGCCTTGGCATCCACGGTCCGTTCTGGGGCTTCACCATCGCTTCACAGGATCCGGATATCCGCGCTGTCGTCGCCAAACGCATGAGGCAGGGCCTCGATGTCTGCGCTGCCATCGGCGCGACCCAGATGGTTTCCCATAGCCCCTATTCCACCTGGTCCTACAACAATCTTGACAACAACAAAGGCGAGCGCGACCGGGTGTTCGAATACGTGCATCTCACCATGCGCGATGCCGTCAAGCAGGCGGAAGACATAGGTGTTGTGATCGTTCTCGAAAACATCGAGGATATTGACCAGTACGCCCGCATTGCGCTCGCTGATAGTTTCAACTCCCCGGCCGTCGCAGTTTCGATCGATACCGGCCATGCCCATTATGCCCACGGCTCCACAGGCGCGCCACCGGTTGATTATTACGTGAAGGCCGCCGGCGATCGCTTACACCACGTCCACCTGCAGGATGCTGATGGTTATGCCGATCGCCATTGGGCGCTCGGCGAAGGCAATATCCTCTGGCGTTCCGTCTTCGCCGCGCTTGCCGATCTCACCAGCAATCCGCGCCTGATCGTTGAGATCAAAGACAAGTCGAAGATACCTGCTTCGGTGGAATATCTCGCCTTGCTGGGTCTCGGTCAGTGATCTGCTGACTGAATGAGCATAATCCCGGCGATACCGCCGGGATTATTCCGAGCACATATCTCGCAGCAGCACTTGCGTCGCGAGAATGTCGCCCACCATCATTTCCCGGGCGAGCACGCCGTTTCGCTCGCGCAATGCCGCGACGATTTGGAAATGATAGGAGGAGAAGGGATGAACGACACCCTTGTCGAATTCCCTTTCCACATAGTTGGTCAGCATCCGCATATAGGGGCCAAAACGCAGCCACAACATTTCAATATGTTGCGGCAGCACTTCCGAGCCCGACATTTCGTAGATGCTGAAATGGAAGGCTTGGTTTTTGCGCAACATACCATAGACGTCCCCGGCCTTCCCGGTCTCCTCATGTTCCCGAGCAAGCGCCTCCAACCGATCCATGTCCTCGTTGGTCGCACATGCCGCCGCGAGTTCGGTCGCCAATCCCTCAAGCGCGATTCGCGCTTGGCACAGATCGTCAAGTCGTTGACGTGAAACGGCCGGCACTCGCGCCGAGCCATTGTGACCGATCTCCAGCCCGTTCTCCGCGGCAAGCCGCCGAAGCGCCTCGCGCACAGGCATGTGGCTGGTGCCGAACTCGGTTGCCAGCGAAGAGATGGTAATGGCCTGGGAAGGAGCAAACGAACCCCACATCAGTGCACGGCGCAACTGTTCATAGACCGTGTCCTGAACCGTCACCCGCGACGTCACCTTCGAAAGCCCGGTATCCGCCATTTTTACCCTCTGCTATCCGTCGAATCACAACCAGGCCTCGCATAAGAGGCCTTGCTCTTCAAGCGTAATCGCCCGTGTGCGCAACCTTCTTCTCGAAGCGATTCTCCCCTTGATCAAATGCTATCGGCACAATAGAACACCTACAATTTGATCAAATGCTCATCTGTCGGCGGCGAAGATAACTCGAGGAGAGGTTTTTGTCACCTTCCGCCTTCCTCCAATCCGATACCCGGGAGAATTCCATGGATACGCACGTTTCAGCCGGCGACAACATCGCCAAGGCTTTTCCAGTCGACAAGATTCGAGCCAAGTTTCCGGCACTACAGAAATACCGGGACTTCATCTTCTTCGAAAATGCCGGCGGCGCCCAGGTACCCCAGGCGGTGGTTGATGCGGTCGCGAATCATCTCGTGGATTGTAACGTGCAGCGCATGGCGCCCTATCTGCACAGTCAGGGCGTCGATCAAACGGTTGCAAACGCCCGCACTAGCGTCGGCATCCTTGTGAACGCCTACCGACCGGAGGAGATTTCATTCGGCCTCAATGCCACATCCTTCATCCGGCTCGTCAGCCTCGGCATCGCCAAGATGCTGCAGGAGCGTAACGAGATCATCGTCACCGACATGGACCATGACGCCGACATCGCCACCTGGCTGGCGCTCGAAGCCGAGGGCGCCAAGATCGTCTGGTGGAAAATGCGCGATGACGGCATGCTGCACACCGATGATCTGAAGCCGCTTTTGAACGACAGGACGCGCCTCGTTGCCTGCACGGTCACAGCCCATTCGATCGGCACCATCGTCGATGTCGCAACCGTCGGCAAGCTTGCCCATGCGGCCGGGGCTGAGGTCTTCCTCGACTGTGTGCATTACGGCCCACATGGATTGATCGACGTGCAGACCTGGGATTGCGACTATCTTGTCTGCTCCGGCTACAAGAACTTCTCCCCCCATATGGGGTTCCTCTGGGGCCGCTACGACGCGCTCGTCAAACTGCCGACGTTCAAGGAGGATTTCATCCCGAACGTGCCTCCCTACAAGATCGAGGTCGGCACTTTCACCTATGAAAACGTCGCCGGCATGGACGCCGCCGTTCGTTATCTCGAAGAGATCGGCCACGAATTCTTGGGAGCAGGTCAACATTCCCGCCGTGATGCAATCGCCGCCGCCATGGGCGCAATCCGAGCTTACGAACAGACATTGTCAAAAAAGATGCTCGCGGTTCTCAAAAAGCATGGCGCTGCGATTTATGGGATTTCCGATGAAAGTCAGATCGAGAGGCGCGTCCCAACCATCTGCTTCAACATTCCAGGGCTAACGCCGCAATACATCGCCGCAGAACTGGGTAAAAACAGTATCGGCAGCCGCGATGGCCACATGTTTGCGCCACGCCTGATGAAACGACTTGGTTTGGCCATGGAAACAGGCTGCATGCGCGTTTCCATGGTCCACTACAACAAGGTGGAAGAGATCGACCGCTTCGACAAGGTGCTTGGCGAGATTATCGCCAACACGAACTAAAATCGTGAGGTCCGGCGGAAGCGCTTCCGCCGGACCTTTTTCATTTGATGTGATGGTAGCGCCGGCGGAAATAAATGAGCGCTTCTTCGTCATCCGCGCCATACGCGATGCCAACGACTCGGCAGAACAGAACGTGATGCGTCCCGCTTTCGATGGCGCTCTCCACCTCGCAGTCGAAAGATACGATTGCATCCGTCAGCCGCGGCGAACCGGTGGTGCTCATTATCCAATCGCCGACAGCAAATCGGTCTTCCTGCGGCGTCGATCCACCGAACAGTTTCGACATTGCTTCGTGACCGGACGCCAGCGTATTGACGCAAAGCACCCGATTCCTCTCGAACATGCCGGCCACCGAACTCGACCGATTGAGGCAGACGAGGAGCGTCGGCGGCTTATCTGTTACGCTGCAGACGGCGGACGCTGTGAAACCTGCGAGGCCACCCGGCCCATCGGTTGTCACTATATTGACTGCAGCGGCCAACCGCGACATCCCATCGCGGAAGGCAAGCCGCGTTGCCTCAACCTCGTCGTGAATGGAATTGATCGTCATTCGACTCGCAGCCCCGCTTGCCTGAGCAATGGCATCACTCGATCACAGAAAAAGGGTAGTTCATAGGTATAGTTCACGAATGACAGGGCGATGCCTGAATAACCCTGCTCGGAAATTGCAATCATGTCCTCGGCGATCTTCTCCGGCGTGCCGATCAATGGATAACCGCCAGCACCGCCGGCAAACCGCTTGCGGTAGCGGTCGTAGGTATCCTTGTCATGCGACTGAGAGAATTCCTTTTTGCCGGCCATATGCGCATCGACCGCCTCGTGATCGGCAAACGTCACGGCGTAGCGTTCGTAATAGTCCTCCGCCTCCCGTTGGCTCCCACGGCAGACGACGTGGCAGACCGTGTAGGCGCCAACGTCCCGTCCGAGCTTGTCCGCCCGCCTTCTGATGTCCTCCACATGTTTTCCGGCCTCGGAAATCTCCGTGAAGGTGGTAAAGAGATAGTCACAATTCTTGGCAGCGAAATCCCGGCCCGGCCCACCGAAGGCCGCATTCATGGTGACCGGCCGAGGCGCCTGAAGACTGGCAGGACGACTGACGACATCCCTCAGCTTGTAGTAGGTGCCGTCATAGTCGAAGGGTGTGTCTGAAGTATAAGCTCGCTCCATGAGCTCCAGCCATTCGCCTGCCTGGTCATAACCCTTTTCCACCAGCGGCACCCCGAACATACCGAATTCCTTCGGATTCCAGCCGCAGACGATGTTGAGCCCAGCGCGACCGTTGCTGATATGGTCGACGGTCGCAAGTGCCTTTGCCGCATAAAGCGGATGCACGAGCGGCACATGCACAGTCATGAAGAGTCCGATCCGCTCCGTGACGGAGGCGAGTCCTGCCGCCCAGGTGAACGTTTCGAAGGACCATTCCCGCACCCTGTTCTTGCCGCCGAAACCCTTCCAGCGGGCGATCGGCAAGAAGAAGTCGAGCCCGCCGCGATCAGCAATCTGAATTGCATTGAGATTGTCCTCCCAGCGGGCCTGCCATCGCTCCGGCACGTCAGTGATTGCCAGGCCACCATCCGCATTGGCGGAAAACACGCCGAGTTTCAGTTTGCTGGGACCTTTCAGCGGATGCTGCTTGATCATGCTGTTCGTCTCCTGGTGTTTCTTCTTCGGCCGGGGCGTGTTTCCGCGGCTTCCTGCAACTGGCGCCGGCGAACGGAGAGATAGGCCTCCTCCGCCGCGAACATGAAAAGCGTCATGCGGTCCTGGACCATCAGGGGGTCACGGGCGAGAAAAGCCGAATAGATCCGGGAAAGGCCGTCGATATATCGCTCAGCCGTCCCGGGATCGGTGAATGTACCGAGCCGCACTGACTGGAAATAATCCATGAAGCGGGAAATGGTCGCCGCCATATGCGGGTTCGACACCGCCTTCAGCCAGGCATTGCGAAATTCCACATTCGCCGCCAGCAATCCCGAGATATCGTTGCTGTTGAGCATCTGTTCCACTCGGTTCATCGCTGCGGTGAGTTCTTCCTCGATATCTGATGTCATGTCGCGGGCCGCACTCGCGGCTGCCCGAGGCTCGAGCTGGCGTCGCACCTCGAATAGCCCGGAAATATCTTCGAGCGACAATTCCCTGACGGCGAAGCCACGCGTGGTGCCGATCAAATAGCCCTCTGCCACCAGACGTAGCAGCGCCTCGCGGGCCGGCATGCGGGAAATCCCATTTGTCGCGGCGATCTCCGTGTCAACCAATCTGACGGATGGGGAAATCGCGCTCCTCTGCAGCTTCGACCGCAGGTCGGAATAAACCGTATCCACCAGATTGTCGCTCGGTTTCACCATCGAAATCTCCGAGTTTATTCGTATACGGTTTATTTCAAGTTTCAAGGGATTATTGTTGCAATAGCCCATATATCGATCGATTTCGCTATATTCCGTATACTGATCTGCCGCTGCAGACGGGTGAATTTAGTCTGCACCATTTCCGTTATTCGGCTTGCAGCTTCAATAATTTTAGGCTTAAACTTTCCTTTGCCCACCAAGAGGCCGTGCACCGCCAGCGCGTAAAGGGAATAAATTTCCAGAGGATTGTCATGAGCGATTTCCGCAAGAAGTGCATCAGCTATGAACGGGTGATCGGAACCTTTGCCGCCATTCCCCATCCCGTCGCGATCGAAGTGACTGCCGCGACCGGGCTCGACTTCCTGTGCATCGATGCGGAACACTCGCAGATCGATCGCGAGTTGATCGAAAATCTCGTGCGGGCTTCTGACGCCCATCGCATACCGGCGCTGGTCCGCGTTCCGAGCCACGCATCGGAGTGGATCGCCTCAGCGCTCGATGCCGGCGCGGCGGGCGTGCTGGTTCCACGCGTTTCGACCTCCGCTCAGGCCAAAGCCGCCGTGATGGCGACCCGCTACCCGCCTATCGGCGAACGTGGAGTCGGCCCCGGCCGGGCTTCCGCCTATGGCTACCGCATTCCCGATTACCTGAAGGCCGCCAATGAGAGCCTCGTTCTGGCGATACAGATCGAGACGGCGGAAGGCCTTGCGAATGTCGGGGAAATCGCCGCAGTCGAAGGCGTCGATATTATCTTCATCGGCCCCGGCGACCTCTCCGTTTCGATCGACGCCATGGGTCCAGCCGGAGCGGAAAAACTTAGCGCGGCGATCACCACCATCACCAACGCCGCTCGCAAGGCCGGCAAGGCGGTCGGTATTTTTCGCCCGTCGGCAGATGACGTCGGCAGATGGGCCGAAGTCGGCATCAGCTTCTTCATGCTCGCCAGCGACACGATGTTTCTCGGTGGAAGCCTTGCCGCCGGCATTGCTGCCGCCCGCAAAGTGTGAGGTGGCGGCCATGAAGATCATCAAGACGGATGGCATGCTAGCCGTCGAACCGGAACAACTTGCCTATCTCGAAGGTCTTGGCGCCGAGTTCGTGGAGAAGACCCTGCTGACCGAGGAAGCATTGATCGCCGAGGCCAGGGATGCCGATGCACTGATGGTGTTGCGCGAGCCGATCACCGCCCGCGTTTTGTCGGAGCTCAAGAACCTCAAGGTTATCGGTCGTTTCGGCGTCGGCCTGGACTCGATCGACGTCGGGGCAGCCACTCAAGCCGGCGTCCAGGTCACCTACGTGCCGGATTCCAACATCGATGAGGTCAGCACCCATGCGCTGGCGCTGATCCTGTCACTCGCCCGAAAGCTCAAAGTCTATGATGGCGCCGTGCGCAAGGGCCGCTGGCTCGCCATGGACGACGGCGCCGGCATTACAAGGCCGGACCAGCAGATACTTGGTCTCATCGGCTTCGGACAGATCGGCCGCCTGACGGCCATGAAGGCAAAGGCCTTCGGCTACGAGATCATCGCCTACGATCCATATATCTCGGCGGAGCGAATTTCCGCCACCGGCGCCAGGCCGGTTTCTCTGGATGAACTATTTGCTCAAGCCGATTTCATCTCGTTGCACATTCCGGCAACGCCCGAGACCCGCAAGATCATCTCGATCGAAGCACTTAGAAAGATGAAAAAGGGCGCATATGTGATCAATGTCTCGCGGGGCGGGCTCGTGGACGAGACTGCTCTCGCGGAGGCAATTCAGAGCGGTCATATTGCTGGCGCTGGTATCGACACGTTCGAGAAGGAGCCACCCGCACCGGACAATCCGCTGCTCACACTCGACCAGGTGATCGTCTCACCCCACGCGGCGCATTATTCCACGCAGAGCTATGCCGAAGTCCGCAGCAAGGTATTTGCGGATGTCGCAGCCGTGTTGAAGGGCGAAAAGCCGAGATACCCGGTCAATTTCAAGGAATGACACCATGAAGGCCATTCAATACAGCGAGCACGGCCCGGCCGATGTGATGCACTACATCGACCTGCCGGATCCGGTCGCCGGGCCTGGCCAGGTCCTCCTGAAGATCGAGGCCGCAAGCGTAACGCCCTTCGACTGGAAGCTTCGTGCCGGGTATCTGCAGAATCATTTCACCCTGCCCATGCCGAGTGTGCCTGGCCGCGATGCCGGCGGTACGGTGGTCGCAGTCGGTAACGGCGTAACCGAATTCACGGTTGGCGATCGAGTTGCCGTCATGGCCGGCGTCTTCGCTCAGGGCGGGTATGCGGAAATGATCGCTGTCGATGAAAAACATGCTGTCGCTATCCCGGAAAGGCTTTCGACTGTGGAAGCCGTGGCGCTGACCAATGCTGGCCTCAGCGCCTGGATCGCGCTGCGCGCCGCAGAGGTCAGATCCGGCGATAAGGTGCTTGTGCATGCCGGCGCCGGTGCGGTGGGCGGCCTACTCGTCCAGCTCTGCCACCACCTCGGTGCAGACGTCACCGCCACCTGTCGATCGACCAACCGGGACTACGTGCTGGGCCTCGGCGCAAACCGCATCATCGCCTATGACCAGGAAGACTTTTCCGAACTCCTGAAAGCTCGGGATGTCGTCTTCGACCTCATGGGCGGTGAAGTCCACGACAAGTCCTACAAGGTCCTGAAGAAAGGCGGCCACCTCGTCTGGCTGGTCGCCGATCCGATCAGGGATCGCGGCGCCGAATTCGGCGTCACCGTCACCCGCGCCATGGTGAGCGACGACAAGTCCGCGCTGCAATCGATGATGGAACTCGCCGGCGCCGGAATACTGAAACCCCAGGTCGCGCGCACCATGCCGCTTTCTGAGGCCGCCGAAGCCCATCGGCTGATTGAAAAAAGCGCCATTTCCCGTGGACGCCTGATGCTGACGATGTGATCCCCTAGTTGCCGTTCGGGAAGAGCGGCGCTCCCCGGCCCCGGGCAACGAAAGTCCGAAAATCTTCGATCGCATGCTCGTTGGCGAGTGCGCAGAACGGCCCGCGGCTCACCTCGATACCATTGATATTCTGTAGCCGCACATCCATTTCGGCGCTTTTCAACGTTACGGCCGCCGTATTGACGACCGGCGCGTGCAGCACCTTGAAACCGTATTCGCCGCCGACCAGCAGGCCCGGCAACACACCCGCGGGCACGACCACATCCGCCCCCTCGCGAACCAGTGGTTCGGCACGGGCTGTGAAGCTCGCAAGCATCCGCTTCCGGGCCTCATTGTCTCCTGCAAAAGCGGCGCTGAAATCGGATGGCTCGCAGTTCAGCCCGGCCACGTGCTTCACACGATTGCCAAGGCCATAGAGATCGGCCTGTTCGTAGTGCCAGACCTGGAAAACGTCATCGAGTGTGATAAGCGCCATGCGTCGGCCGAGCCGGGCAGCGTAATGCATGCAGACCTCGCCCGCGCCGATCACCGGGATTGTGAGCGCCGACTTGAGCTCATAGAGACCTGGGTCCTGAAAATGGCCGATGACCACCGCATCGTAACCGCGGCTCGCCGCTTCCAGCCCGTTATCGATCGCGATCGCCGCACAACGGAATTCCGCTAGCCGCCCGAAATGTCTGTCCGGCGGGCTGATGCCGAAGACATCGACCGTTGTGCCCGGCTCGGCAATCCCGTTCAGATAATCCGAGAGCCGCGTCATATAGGCGGCACTCGCGGTGGCATCGATAAAGCTCTGCCAGAAGATGCGCATATTCTCCTCTTTTCTTCGCGTTTTCTTTGCGATTTTGCCTCGTCAAAACATCGATTTAAGGCTTTACTCCATGCACAGAATCAGCCTGGAGGGCCTCATGATTTCGCCGACCTCGCCCGAAAGTCCCCTGAGCGACGCGACCGTCGAAATGTCGGAGGCTGCGCTCACGGAATTCGAATGGTCGCTCTGGCGGATTTCCGCCGCCTTCCTGCGCTGGCAGTCGGAATGCTCGAGCGAGCTTGCGGGAGCCGGATTGAGTGGCCTTGATACTGCGATCCTGCACACGATCCGTTATCGCAACAAGCCGAAAGGGCTTGGAGAAATCTCCCGCCTGCTCGGCCGTGACGACACCGCCAATATTCAATACGCCATCAAGAAGCTGCAGACCCTGCAACTGATCGAACGCGTCAAGGGCCGGTCGCGCAAGGATACGCTCTATGTGCCGACCCGAAAGGGCACTAAACTGACGCAGGACTACCGATTGCTGCGTCGGCATTTGCTGGTTTCGTTGATCCAGAAGATGGATCATGCGGAAAAAGGGCTTGGAAGTGCGACGGAAATGCTGGAACTGCTGACGAGTTTCTACGACACTGCCGCCCGGCGCGTGGCAAGCGGATCTCATCCGGTCGAGCGCTCCTGAACCAAAGCTAGCACGCGCAATGGACTTCCCGAGCCGTTTTGGATTTTAAGCGGCGCCGCGACGATCATGGCGCCGGTCGGCGGAAGCTGGTCGAGATTGGTTAGGCACTGCAGGCCGTAACGTCCTGCCCCATGTAAATAATGGTGGGCCGGATAGGGGGGCGAAAAATGCCCGGCCTGCCCCGCGTCCGTGCCGATCGTCTCGGTACCGAACCCGATGATACCGCGCTCTTCGACCAGTAAGCGCATGACCGCGGCATCTGGTCCCGGCGTATGAGCGCCGTCGGCCCTAAGGTTGGCATAGGCGGCGGCCCTCTTCTTCGACCAATCTGTGCGCAAGAGCACCCAGGACTGAGCCGGAATGCGGCCGTGCTTCTCCTCCCAGGCAGTCACCTCGGCAACGGTCAGCAGAAAATCGGCATCCCTCTCGGCCTCCGCCGAGCAATCGATCACGCAGGCCGGCGCAATCATGTCGGCCGGCGGCAGGGTATCGACGGTATTGAGTGGAAGATCGCGACCCGTATACCAATGGACCGGCGCGTCGAAATGCGTACCGGTATGCTCGCCGAACGAAAGGTTGTTCCAATACCAGGCAGGCCCCGAGGCATCATAACGTGAAATCCGCTCCATGCGGAACGGGGCGGATTGACCAAGCTCCGGCGGCATGACGATGACCGGAAAATCCGGCGATAGCGTATGAGTGAGATCGATGACGCGCACCGCACCGCTCGCCAGTGCTCGGGCAAATGCGTCCAGAATATTCCCGCTCATTGACCAGCCTCCCGTTCGACGGCTTTTGGATTGTCGAAGAGCCGCGCCTCGATATCCTTGGCCACGTCCCCGACATAAATATCCTCGATCCCGCATTTCAGCCCGTCGACGATTGCATCCGCCAACGCCTTCGGTGCGACTTTGGGCGGCGGCACGGTCTGGAACCATTCGGTATCAAGTGGGCCGGAAAAGGCATTGATCACCCGGATGCCTCCGGGCCGCAGTTCTGTGCGCAGCCATTGCGACAGTGACAGGCAAGCGGCATGCGCGGCGGAATGGACTCCGAATTGCGGCGCATTGCTGAGCCCGTGGACTGAAAGCACGTTGACCCAAGCAACGGCTCCGGTCGGGCCATCAGCGCCCCGCGAGCGCATCACTGGCCCGAAGGCCTGCGCCAGCCGCATCAGGCCCATCACCATGTAGTCGATGGAATCGCGAGCTGTATTGGCCGCGCCCGCATCGAAGAGGTGCGCAGGACGGACGTGATCGGCCGTATTGATCAGGATTTCCACCTTGGCGCCGATATCCATGGCAAGCTCTTGGACCGAACGCTCATTTGTGAGGTCCAGGTCGACGAGTTCGATGCCATCGATCGACTCAAGTGACTTCTGTTCGTTGAACGGCTTCCAGCGATCCGAAACGCCTATAAAAATCTTAGTCGCACCCGCCTTCTTCAAGGCTTGCGCCAGCGCTACAGCCACCGGACTGCGGCCATCGGTGATCAGCACCCGCCGATGCTTGGGATCGGCGGTCAACTCCAGCCACTGAAGGTCGTCTTCCATGTTTGGCGTCTCCGGAATAGGCTTGGCGAAGAACACTGCTTGACCACCTCTGTCGAGCTGCAGCGACAGGACCACTCGATTACCTGGCCCGCCACAATCCCCACGTAGATGCGTCACGATGCTTGGCCCGCAATCGAGCCTCACCAGGCCGGTTCGCCAGGGCGTGTGTTCACGGTAGTAGGGATCGCTGGTCACGTCGATCCTGGTTTCGGAGAGCAGAACCCCGCCGGTCGGTGTATCCTGAAGCCGCAGGTCGGATGACAGGCAGTTCGGGCATGCTTCACGGGGAGGATAGGTATATTGTCCGCATTCACTGCAGCATTGCAGCATGAACCGGCCGGACGCAGCCGCAAGCGTCAATTCATGCGCCTTTCGGCTGCGCGCCGATGGCGGCAGCAACGGCTGGCGCATGCGGGCGAGCGGATTCTTGCGTTTCGGTTTTGCTAGCGGTTCGGTCATGACGCCCTCGCCAGTATGGCCGCCGCAGAGGCAAGTCCACGATCGTAGTTGATCATGCCGAAGCCGGAAACGAGGCCCAGCTTCGCATCCTTCACCTGGGTGCCGCCTGCCGCATCAAGCAATTGACGCATCGCTTCGGTGATCCCGAGATGTCCGCCGGCCGCACCTGCCTGCCCGACGGAAAGCTGACCGCCAGATGTGTTATGCGGGAAAGTGCCATCGATCGTGAATGTGTGCTGGCGCACAAAATCCGGCCCCTCACCCTTGCCGCAAAAACCCAGATCCTCGAACTGCACCATCGAAATGACCGCGTAGTCGTCATAGGTCTGGACAAAATCCATGTCGTCCGAGGTCACCCCGGCCATGCCATAGAGCTCGTCCCGATCAACCACCCAGCCGCCTCGTACCTGTACCGGATCATCCGGAAACGCATTGTGCCGCTCGATGGCGGAAAGCAGTCGTACGAACGGCAGCCCGAGCGATTTCGCCGTATCTTCCCGCATCACCAGAAACGCCTCGCCCCCCGCGCAGGGCATAACGCAATCGAACAGGTGGAACGGCTCGGCGATCGGTCGTGCCACCATATATTGCTCCAATGTCAGAGGCTTCTTCATCAGTGCATGCGGGTTTTTGAGTGCATTATCGCGCTGGGCGACGCAGAGCTTGCCGAAATCCTCGCGCGTCGCGCCGTAGCAATCCATGTAGTGACGGGCGATCAGAGCGAAACTGGCGTTCGGGCCGCCGGCGCCATAGGGATAAGAAGCGTCCTGCGCAAAGCGGGAGAAGTTGGCAAGCGTCTTGCGGAAGGTATCGACCTGGTTCGTATCTGCGGCGACACAGGCGACGATGTCTGCATCACCCGCCTGCACTGCCCGCGCCGCCCGCCGGATCGAAACGATGCCCGCCGCGCCACCCATCGGCACATGATCGATCCATCGCGGCGAAAGCCCGAAATGCTGGGTCAGTGCGATCGCGCTGTCCGGCCCCATCGTGAAGCTCGAAACTGAAAAGCCGTCGAAATCCCGATGACTGATGCCTGCACCCTCTGACAGCGCCCGTAGCGCCCTGCCCATCCACCAATGCGCGCTTTCAATGGAATAGCGCTGATAGGGCACCGTCACCGGCACCGCCAACACCACGCCATCATAGGGTTTTCGCGCGCGGGAAAAGGCCATCAGGCGACCGTCAGCTTGACGTCGACATTGCCGCGCGTGGCGTTCGAATAGGGACAGCGCTCGTGTGCGCCGGCGACGATCTCTTCTGCCACCGCCCGATCGATCCCCGGCAGTGAGGCGACCAGTTCAACCGCCAGCGCATAGCCGACCGGCACCGGCCCGATGCCCACCTTGGCGGTGATCGAGGTATCGTCCGGCAATGCAACCTTCCTGTTGCGGGCAACCAGCTTCACCGCGCCGAGGAAGCAGGCTGCATAACCGGCAGCGAAAAGCTGTTCCGGATTGGTGCCTTCGCCGCCTGGCCCGCCTAGACCCTTCGGCACGGAAAGATTGACCGAAAAGCTGCCCTCGACACTCCGGGCTTTGCCTTCGCGCCCGCCATGGGCGGTAACGGCGGTTTCGTAAAGGATCTTGTCCGGGATCATGCGAGCCTCCATATAGGAATTTAAGCTTTGATTCATTGTATAGAAGAAAACGACCCAACGCGGAAGCGACGTCAGCCAGCCTTGCGGATCGAGGCCTTCAATTTGCGCAGATCGATTGCCGAACCGTCTTCGACCGCTTTCGCCGCCATCGTCTTGATCTCACCGCGCTGCAGTTTCTGGGTAGAGCTCACCGGCAATTTGTCGATGAAGACCACGTAACCCGGCAGTTTATGATAGGCGATATGGACGCCCGCCCTCTCGACGATCCGCTTTGCCTTTTTGGCCGGTTCGCCCACTTCGGTCTTCTCGCTTTCGACGATGAAGGCGAACACCTCTTCGCCGCGCAGCTCATCCGGCACCGGTGTTACGGCGGAAGCCCTCACGCTTGCATCCTTGGCAAGCGCCGCCTCGACTTCCAGCACGGCGATGTTCTCGCCGCTGCGCCGCACGATGCTCTTCTTGCGATCGAAGAAGTAAAGGAGCCCCTTTTCGTCGGCATGGACGACATCGCCGGTATGGAACCAACCGCCCTCCCAGGCCTCCTCGGTCGCTTTTTCATCCTTCAGGTAGCCGCTAAAGAAACCATCCCGCGGGTTTGCGCCCTTTGCACGTACGAGAAGTTCACCCGGCTTACCAAGCTCTACATCATTCCCCGCATCGTCGACGATACGGAAATCCATGCCGGCACGCGGCCGACCGATGCAGCGAAGCCCCGGCGTATAGTCGTCCGCTGCTGTTGTCGTCACGGCCCGTCCGCCGGTCTCGGTCATTGCCCAGGCCTCGACGATCGGAATGCGAAAGCGCTCCTCGAACTCGATTTTATGGCGCGCATCCACGCCAGGCCCCAACGCAAATTTCACCTTATGCGCTCGCTCCGCCTCGGCGACCGGAATCTGCAGCAGAATAGCCGGAATGACACCGAGGCAATGGATGATTGTCGCGCCGGAATCGGCGATCGAGGCCCACCAGGAACTCGCATGAAACCGGTCGAGCGGCACGATCGCACCACCCTTCATGATCATGCCGACCGCCGTGCAGCCGAGCGCATTCATATGGAACATCGGCAGCGGTGTCAGCGCCACTTCCGCTCCCTCGCCCATTTCGGCAATGCCGCCTTGGGTCGTGTACCATTCGGCGACAGTGATAAAGTAGCCGTTTGAAAGGATACAGCCTTTCGGCTTACCGGTGCTTCCGGATGTGAAGAGCAGCGCGCATTCCTGGTCTGGCCCTCCCGGCCGCGCCTCGCGGGTTTCGGGCGAGGACGGAATATCGTCGCCGGGGGCAATCACCGACACCTTCCCGGGCTTGATGTCGCGCAATTCGCCCAGCCGCTTGGCAATCACGACCATCAGCGATGCTTCGGCCATGTCGAGTTGAAAGAGAAGCTCGTCGTGGCGCAAATCCGGATTGATCGGCACGACCGACACACCGATTGCATTCAGCGCCAACCAGTAATCAAAGAACTCCGGCCGGTTTTCGAGGAGCAGCGCGATGCGCGACCCGATCCCATATCCCGCTTCCGCAAACTTCTGCTTCAGAAAGCTAATCCGTGCGAAAACCTCACCATAGCTGTAGCGAAAACCCTCCGGCGCATAGGGAAGCTTAGCGCTTGCCGGTGCGATAAGCATCAGCGCATCGGGATTTTTGAGCACCTGGTGTTCGAACAGCAGATAGGGAGAATACATCGTCTTGTCCTCAACCTCTTTCGAGCAGGCCCTTGATCAGGAACATCTCGGCTTCATGGATCGTCCCGAACTGGATCCATTCCGCATCCGTCTGCGTTTCAAGCCGCCAGGTGAGCAGCGTCACCACGCATCTATCCGGCCCCATACGGAGAAGTTCACCCGGAATGACCCGCGACATGTTGCGGAACTGCATAGCCTCCCTGGAGGCACCGACCTCATAGTCTACCTGGAACCGGGCACGGTCGGCATGGAGGCGGACATAGGTAGGCTTACCCGTGAATGTCGATGTGCCGCAGAAGAGTCCGGGTTCGACTTCGATACGGTTGAGGCTACCCCATGCCCACTGACCCTGTTTCAGACCGTCGGACATAAGCTCGAAGGCGGCCACCGCCGGGCGGTTCACCATGACGCTGCTCGAATGGCAATGCGGATCGATCATGGCGTCCCTTTCTAAACCTGTGGAGCTGTCTCTCTAAAAGACATTTTAAGCATAAAATAATTGGAAAGAACGTCAATGAATTTTTATGACGAAGACTTCAAATTCGGTCGTCTGCGATTGACAGCTGCTCTGAATTTCAACCCGGCGGCATCTTGAAAGCCCTGATTTCCGGCATTCTACACGTTCTGGTCGATTCGATTCTCGATTCCCCGCGATCTGAAATTTTAGGCTTGAAGTAATTTATACGTCGTTCTACGATCCCCTCAATTGTCGAGGGGACGGCCGCAAAGAACGGCACCAAACAGAAACATCAGAAGCCCCTGACAGGATTGCAGGCTTGCGTTTCACAAACCGCCGCAGGTCCATCTGCTCGCGCCGATGGACAGAACCAGAGGGATCGTCATGACTTTTGAAATTGACCGCAGAAATCTCCTGCAGATGCTCGGCCTTGCCGCCGTGGGCGGCTCCGTGCTCTCGCAGGCCACCTTCGCTTTCGCTGCAGATACCGACAACGTCACCATCGGCTGGCCGAGCGACGTGCCGTCCTGGGATCCGAACCTGCGCTTCGTGCCGGATGCGCAGCCGATCTTCAAACTTGTCTTCGACCAGCCGCTTGACCAGGCGCCCGACCTGAAGCTCATTCCCAATCTCATCAGCAAATGGGAACTGAAGCCGGACGGTCTCTCGATGCCGTTTGAGATCCGCAGCGACGTGAAATTCCACAATGGCGATCCGATGACGATGGAGGACTTCAAATACACCTTCGTCGAGCGCGTAAAATCCGGCCTGAAGCTGGATATTGCCAATTCCTGGCGCACGCTGACGGATATCGAAATTACTTCGCCGACGAGCGGCGTGATGAAATTCTCCGCACCGACCCCGACCGCACCGCAATGGCTTGCCTTCCTCGGCAGCTATCTTGTGCCAAAGAAATATGTCGAATCTGTTGGTCCGGAAGAATTCGCCAAGAAGCCGATCGGCACTGGCCCCTACAAGCTCGTGGACTATCAGATGAACTCGCGCATCGTGCTGGAGCGCAACGATGACTATTTCGGTGCCAAACCGAAGGTCAAGCGCGTCACGATCGATATCATCAAGGATCCGTCGGCGCGCACCGCGGCCATCCAATCCGGCCAGGTGGACTTGACTGTCAACATCCCGGTCCGCGAAGCCGAACGCCTCGGCAAGACCGAGGGCCTGACCGCCGAGATCAATCCCTTCACCCGCCTGATCCTGCTGCAGATGCGCAACGACAAGGGCTTCAGTGACATGGCCGTGCGCCTTGCTGCCCATCATGCGATCGACAAGGCAGCCCTTTCCAAGGCCTTCTATGGTGGTGCCGCCGTACCGCTCTCCATTCCGGCGACACCCGGCACGCCAGGTTACCTGCCGGACTACAAGTTTCCTTACGATCCGGAACTGTCGAAGAAGCTGCTGAAGGAAGCCGGTTACACGGCCGATAGGCCGGCGACCTTCACGCTCGCTGCCACCAACGGCCAGTTCCCGAGCGATTTCGATATTGCCCGCGCCCTCGTTCAGATGTGGCAGAAAGTCGGCCTCAAGGTCGAGCTGCAGCAGATCGAATATTCGAAATATTTCGAGCTGAACCGCGGCGGCCAGCTGCCGGAAGCGACCCTCTACAGCTTCGATAATGCTACCGGCGACCCCGAAATCTTCTCTGGCTATCTCATGAACCCGAAGATGCCGTTCGGTGCCTGGAAGGGTCAGGAGATCGGCGACAAGATCCTCAAGCTCTTCGTCGAGCCGGTTTATGAAAAACGCATTGCTGGCTACAAGGAAGTGGCCAAGGAAGCCGTCGAAACCGGCGCCAATATTCCGATCCTGCAGAGCGTCCAGACACTGGTGCGCAAGAAGAACCTCAACTACGTCAAGTACGGCAATGCCTGGGTTCTGGGCAGCACCATGTCCTGGTCCTGATGCCGGCCTGATGAAACTGTTCGGGGTCCGGGCCTGTCCGGCCCCCTTTTCCTGATATCGTAATACGGGGCATGCGCATGTTTGCGACCATTGCCAATTTGCTGGTAAAGCGCGTGCTGACCGCGATACCGATCCTTCTCGTTGTTTCCGCGCTTCTCTTCTGCATCCTGCGCATCCTACCGGTCGATCCGGCCGCCATGTCGCTACCGCCGAATGCCACGGTCCAGGAGATCGAGGCCATGCGTACGGAAATGAGGCTCGACCGGCCTCTCTACGAACAATACGGCATCTGGCTGAACCAACTCCTGCATGGCGATATCGGCCGTTCCATCCATTTCCGCCAGGATGTGACATCGTTGATCGGCAGCACGCTGCCGGCCACGATCGAGCTTGCCGTCATCGCCATGATGGTCGCTACCGTCTTCGGCCTTGCCGGCGGCTTGTTCCTTTTTTACGTGCGCGGCACCCGCGCCGAAGCCGTGATGGATTTCATCTCCATACTGCTGCTCTCTCTACCAGAGTTCCTCTGGAGCCTTTTCCTGCTCCTGATTTTCGGGGTCTTCTTCGAGATTCTGCCCTTCACAGGGCGGCTGAGCCCCGGTTTTGAACGGCCAGTTGTCACAGGCTTCCTGCTGATCGACAGCCTGATCACCGGCAATATCTCGACCTTCTTTAACGCGCTGGAGCATATGATTCTACCCTGTCTCGCGCTCGGCATAGCGCTTTCTCCCTCCCTGATGCGCGTGCTGCGCTCCAGCCTGCTCGACGCGTATCAGGACGACTATATCCAGCAGGCGCGCCTGCGCGGGCTTTCGGAGAAACGTATCCTGATCCGGCACGGATTGAAGAACGCCATCCTGCCTACACTGAGCCTCATGGGTGTCCAGTTCGGTTTCCTCTTTGGAGGCACGTTGCTTGTCGAGATCATCTATTCCTATCCGGGCATGGGCAATCTGATGGTTGATGCTATTCGCAACGCCGACCTGCCGATCATCCAGGGGGCGGGTCTCACCTATTGCATCGCGGTTCTGGTGATCAGCATCGTGGTCGATAGTCTCTACCTGATCCTCAACCCGAAACTGAGGATGCGCTGACATGCAACCGCTTCCCCTCTGGCTGAAATCCGGCCGCGTTCAGACCGGCCTTGTCATTATCTCCATCCTCGGCGTCTGCGCCGTCTTCGCGCCCTATCTCGCGCCGAATGATCCGAACGAGCAGAACCTTCTCGCCATCCTCACGCCGCCCGCCTGGGCCGATGGCGGGGACCCGATGTTTCCGCTCGGCACCGACAGCCTTGGCCGCTGTATTCTCTCTCGCCTGATCTTTGGCGCCCGCGTGGCCCTCACGGTCGCCTTCACCGCATCGGTCGGCGCCATGATCATCGGCGCGATCTTCGCCCATGTCGCCGGCTACTTCGGCGGCTGGGTGGATTGGCTGATCGGCCGCGTCGTTGAAATCTGGCTCTCCTTTCCGCCGGTCATCCTGTCGCTGATCCTCATGGTCGGCCTCGGCACCGGCCTTCGCAACGTTGTGCTGGCAATCATCCTCGTCGACTGGACCCGCTTCTGTCGCGTACTCAGAAGCGAGGTGATCGTGCTGCGACGCCGCGACTATGTCGCAGCTGCCCAACTTGTCGGCTTCTCACATTGGCGCACCATTACCCGTGAGATACTGCCGGGCACATTGCCACTTTTGATTACCCTCATGAGCCTCGAAATGGGTGTCGCCGTCATCGTCGAGGCGATCCTTTCCTTCGTCGGCATGAGCGTTGGTTCGGAAACCCCCGCCTGGGGTCAGATGATCGCCGATGCCCGCCAGAATATCTATGAAGCACCGTTCAACCTGATCGCGCCGATTTTTGCGATCTTCTTCGCAGTCTTCGGTTTCAACATCCTGGGCGATGGGCTCCGCCGCACGCTCGACACGCGCCTGACGCAGACGGAGCGCACCTGATATGGCCATTCTCTCCGCACAAGGTCTCTGCGTTGAATCGCTCGGCGGCAAGGAAAGCTTTCCGGTCTTGACAGACCTCAACTTCTCGCTGGAACCAGGCAAGGTCCTCGGCCTCGTGGGTGAATCCGGCGCCGGCAAATCGATGATCGGCCGCACCATCTCGCAATACCTTCCGAAAGGTTTTGCGGTCACCAGGGGCACGCTGGAATTCGATGGCGAGGATCTGGTGAGCATGGTGGCGGAACGCCGCCGGAACCTTCTCGGCCGTGACATCGCCTTCATACCGCAGGAGCCGCTCTCCGGCCTCAACCCGGTCTTGAGCGTCGGCCAGCAGATGAAGGAGCACCTTCTGCGCATCGGCCTCGCCCCCGGCGAGACCTGGCGCGAGCGAGCACTGAAGGAATTCGAGTCGGTACACCTGCCGCATGGCTCGGCACTGCTGGAAAAATACCCGCATCAGCTTTCCGGCGGCATGTGTCAGCGCATTCTGATCGCCATGGCCTTTGCCAGCCGGCCCCGCCTGCTCATTGCCGACGAACCGACGACCGCACTCGACGTGACGATCCAAGCGCGTATCGTCAAGCTGATAGCCGAGATGCAAAAGCGCGACGGCACGGCGGTTATCTTCATCACCCATGACCTCCGCCTCGCCTCCCAGATCAGCGACGAGATCATGGTGCTATATGCAGGCCGTCCGGCCGAACGCGGTCCCGCCAAACAGCTCTTTTCGGCACCGGCGCATCCTTACACGCGCTGTCTGCAGCTTGCCAATCCCACGATCAGTGGCCCGCGCCGCGGCCTGTTCATTCTGCCCGAGCGCATGCCGGGCTTGCGCGTGCTGAAGGAGCTTAAGGGTTGCCGTTTCGCGTCACGCTGCCCAAACGCCGTCGAAGCCTGCACCGAGAGCGAACCGCCGCTCGCCGACATCGGCCCGAACCATATCGCCGCCTGCATCCGCACCGAAAAGACGCCGGAGATCATGCCGCCGCTTCTAGCCCCCGGCCGTGAGATCGCCTCGACGAAAATCCACCTCAACGGCGAAAAACTCACCAAGGCCTATACGACCGCTTGGAGCCCGTTTGCCAGGCGCAGCAGCTTCAAGGCCGTGAACAGCGTCGACTTTACCCTCGGCGAAGGCGAATTCGTGGGAATTGTCGGCGAAAGCGGCAGCGGCAAGAGCTCTCTCGCCCGCCTCGTCGTCGGCCTCGACACACCGACCGAAGGCAGGATCACACTTGCCGGCCGCGATGTGACGACCAACGGCAATGCGGAGAAAGCCTATCGCCGCGAATATATCCAGATGGTGTTCCAGGATCCGCAATCGGCGCTCAATCCGCGCAGGCGCATCGGCAGCATCGTCACTCAGGCGAACGAGGCCAATGGCCTGCACAACAGCTCGCTCGAACGCATGAATCGCGCCGCCGAACTTCTGAAGGAGATCGGCCTGCCGCCCGACGCGGCCATGCGTTTCCCCTCCCAGCTTTCCGGAGGCCAGAAGCAGCGTGTCAACATCGCCCGCGCCCTCTGTACTTTGCCGCGCATCCTCGTTGCCGACGAGATCGTCTCCGGCCTCGACGTCTCGGTCCAGGCCCAGCTTCTCGACCTTCTCCTGAAGCTGCGCGATGAGCACGGCTTTTCGATGCTGTTCATCAGCCATGACCTTTCCGTCGTCCGTTACCTCTGCGACCGGGTCATGGTCATGTATCGTGGGGAAGTCGTCGAAAGCGGCAGAACGGAAACCGTCTTCGCCGATCCGAAGCATGCTTATACCCGCAGCCTGCTTGCCGCAGTACCTCCGGATGACGTCAATTTGGAATGGTCGCCGGTTTTGGCAGAAGCAGGATATCAGGTCGAGTAATTCATTCTTCGGGTCCGGCGGAACCGCGCTTTACGGAACAATGATCCTGGTCTCCATCGGGTAGTGGGAATTGCCGCCGTCGAAGGGCGGGAAGGTCTTGAAATCTTCGCGCATGGCAACGCGCGCCGGTGATTGCAGCGCCGCCTGCAATGCCACCTGGCTGTCAAACATCACCCGGTTGCGTTGCATGTGGTTGACCCGCTCCCACGGCAGGAAGCCGCACCAGTCGATGCGCGACAGGACCTCGATCTGCCTGATGCCCGGGAAAGTGCGCATGACCTGCGGATGATGGCTGACATAGTGATGCATCCAGACGTTCAGGTCCTCGGCCGGTCCCGTATAATGCACAACGTAGGAACAGGGATTTCCGTTCTTCTCAATATCGAGCTTGTCGTCATCGACCGGAAAATGCCGGGCATACATTGCCTGTTGCGTCGCCTTCGCCCCGCGGATACTCGCAAGCACGCCCGATGCTGCAAGCTGCTGCAGGTGGCCTGTCGGCGCCATCGCCTTTTCGAGCTCTGTGAGCTCGTTGAAATAAAGCTGCATGCCGAAGACAGGAGACTGCTCATCCTTGTTATACATGTCCCTCGTGACCTCGGGTGTATAGAGATTGGCCGAGGTGAGGCCGGGCGTCAGCTTGATAATTTCGGCGACGGTCTCGGCATCCGCCTTGCTCACCCCGAGCTGGCTTCCGTCCACATTCTCGAAAAAGGCGAAATATGCAAAACGCATGGTTGGACTTTCCCTGCTACATTGTGAGGTCGCAACGCATGCGGCGCGGCCTCAGCTTCTCTGTCAATGCTCGACTATCAAACCGGCAGAGGGAAAAAACAAGCTTTAAACCTAAACTATTTCGCAGCCCGATTTCTGTCCGAAAATCGGTTGGATCTTATATGATTTAAGCTTCAATCTTTTCGCTTGAAACTCGCCGGGTTTTCGAGCACGATCCGCTCATTCGCGCCATAAACAAGGATATGAAACGCTGCCGGATTGCTCTTGGGGAGAGCTCGCTTCGTTTATTCCATTTATCGACGACAAGAAAAAACCGTATCCGGTCCGGCGGAGAACACTCCCGGTCAAAACCAGAGGGAACGAAATCCATGATCATGCCCTTTTTTCGCCGCGCCTTTATAGGCATTGCGGGCGCAACAACCCTGTTCATCGCCGGCGCTGGCTTTGCTTCGGCCGAAGCGCTCGTCGTTGGCTCCTATCCGAGCAACCCGCCCTTCGAATACAAGACCGCCGACGGCAAGTTCGAAGGCTTCGAAGTCGACATCGTCAATGAAGTGGCAAAACGCCTCGGCATGACGGTCGAGATTTCCGACCTCGGCTTCCAGGCGCTCTTCGCCGCGACGGCCTCCAAGCGCATCGACGTGGCAATCTCCTCGATCACGATCACCAAGGAACGCCTCGGCAGCCAATCCTTCACCCAGCCCTACTATGATTCCGACATGGGCATCGCCACCCGCAAAGAGGCCAAGCTTGCCGCGGTCGAGGATCTCAAGGATAAGGTCGTCGGTGTTCTCGCCGGCTCCACCGGCGACAAATGGGCCAAGGAAAATAAGAAAAAATACGGAATCAGTGACATCAAGAGCTATAACGCCCAGCAGGACTTGCTGATGGATCTTTCCGCCGGTCGTGCTGATGCCGCCGTGAGCGACGTGCCGGGTATGGAATATGCTTTCCTTAAGATGAAAGACCTCGTGGTCAAGGTCCGCATCAAAACCGGGGAGCAATACGGCCTGATGATGACCAAGGATCATCCGCTGCTCGGCAAGGCGAACGATGCGCTTACCGCAATGAAGAAGGATGGCACCCTCATCGCCATTCACAAGAAATGGTTCGGCACCGATCCCGCCGCAGACTCCGCCACTGCCACTGAACAGCCGCTGCCGAAGCCTTAAGCTGGCTTCCATCGAACAAATTCCATCCATGCCGGCCGGAAACGGCCGGCATTTTCGTGAGAGACGGACATGACCCTCCTCGATACGTTCTTCAATCTCGGGGTTCTCGGCGATGCGTTTCCGGCGTTGCTGCGCGGGCTGGTGAACACCTTTCTGCTCGGAATTGCCGGTATCGGCTTCGGCATTCCCTGCGGCCTCGTGATCGGCTTGCTGCGCCTCTACGGGCCGAAACCGCTACGCTATGCCACCGTTTTCTATATCGACATCTTCCGTGCGACGCCCATGTTGGTCGTGCTGATGCTGATCTATTTCGCATTGCCTTTCATCGGCATCCGCCTGTCATCATGGACCTGCGCGATATTGGCCTTCACGATTGTCATGGCCGCCTACATGGCCGAGGTTTTCCGTTCCGGCATCGAGAGCATTCCGAAGGGCCAGTTCGAAGCCGCCGCGGCTCTCGGTCTCTCCTTCATCGTAACCCTCCGCAAAGTCGTATTGCCGCAGGCGGTTCGCATCGTCATCCCGCCGACCACCAACAACTGCGTCTCGATGTTCAAAGACACATCGCTTGCCTCCACGGTGGCTCTGGCAGAGTTGATGAAGGAGGGCCTGGATGCGCAGGCGCTATATGCCAACCCGACGCCGCTGATCGGCGCAGCCCTGATCTACATCGCCTTTCTTTGGCCGATGGTGCGGTTGGTGAATCTGCTCGAAAAGAAATTCAGCAAGGAAAAGAAGCGGTAAAGCTATTCGAAGGCCGCGCCCGAGAGATGATTGCTGGCCGAGACTTTGACTGCCCCGATTTCCGACCAAAGCCCCGAGATCATGCGAGGATCGACGTCCGCCATCATCTCCTGTAGCCAGCGCTCATGCGCGGCGGCCATCGTAGCAAAGAATATCGTACCACTGTCGGTGAGCTTCGCGACGGTAACGCGCCGGTCGGCATCCGGCGTCAACCGCTGGATGTAGCCATCTGCCTCCAGCCGTTCGACCAGACCAGTGACATTGCCATTCGTGACCATCGTGCGCTTGGAAAGTTCACCTAGGCGGAGCCCGTCCTTCTCACGATAGAGCTGTGCCATCAGATCGAATTGCGGCAGCGTGGCGCCGAACTCGGCCCGAAGCCGCCGGCGGATTTCCTGCGAAATCAGTTTGGTCGTAGACAACATGCGCAGCCAGAGACGCAATTCCGGCTTGGAACGCCCCTGCACGCCATGGACGATAATCTCCAAGTCGACATTGATTGCGTCCGCTTCTGCCATTCCCAATATAGCCTCTTTCACTCGACCAAGCTCTAGAAGCTGATATTTGAAATGTCAAAGGAATCGTCAGCCTTTGCCGGCCAGCATCTTGGCCAGCATGAATCCCGATCCAGCCCCAGTTCCCGCACCCGGCCAGGTCGCGGCGCCGCAGATATAGAGCGACTTCACCGGCGTTTTGTAACGAGAATAACCGGCAACCGGCCGGAACAGGAAATTCTGGTCGAGATGATGACTGCCGGAAAGATTGTCGCCGCCAATCAGGTTCGGGTTCTCCCTTTCGAGATCAAGCGGGGAGAACACTGCGCGGCCGAGGATTTTCGCCTTCGTACCAGGGGCATAGCCTTCCAGAATATCCAGCACCCGATCGGCATAGGCTTCCTTCACCTCATCCCAGTCGGTCCCCGCAATCGTGCCGGAAGCATCGCCGCGAATCTCCGCCGGCAGTACGCGAACCTGCACCCAGAGCACATGCTTGCCCTCCGGCGCGCGCGAGGGATCGAACGCCGTGGGCTGGCCGACCACCAGCGCCGGTTCAGTCGGCAACAAGCCTGCCATAGCCTCCGAATAGACCCGCGACATCATCGCCAGGTCCGGCGCCACGTGCACATAGGCAAAGTCCTTCAATGCCTCGCCGGCTTTCCAGTCCGGCAGGCCATCCATTGCCAGATGGATCAACATCGTGCCCGGCCCGGCACGGAATCTCTCGACCTTGCGATCGAATGACTCCCGGGCCGGATCGGCATCGACCAGCTTTCCGAACAGCAGTCTCGGATGGACGTTGGAAATGACCGCCTTGCGGGCGGAAATCACCCGGCCGTCTGCCAGCTTGACACCTGTTGCTGTGCGATTCGACATCTCGACCCGCTCAACTGGCCTGCCGAGCATCAGTTCGCCGCCTTTTGCCTGCAGCAATCCAGTCATGGCTTTTATGATCGTATCGGCGCCGCCTTGGCCGATCACCATGCCAAAAGCCTGGTTCGCCATGCTTTCGAGATACGGGAACAGCGCTCCACCGGCGACATCCGGCGCAAAATCGAGGTGCAAGCCCCAGGCACTCATCATCGCTTTGACCTTGTCATTTTGGAAGCGGGCATCGAGGAAATCGCGAGGTGAAGCGAGCAGCATGCGTGCCGTGTCATAAAGCCAGCCAGTGCCCTTTTCACGCCAAGCCTTCCAGAGCACTTTCGCCGCAGCAAGCGACGGCATGGGCGAACCAAGCAACCCGAAGATATGCGGAGCGTTCGAGCCGAATTCGGCGAAGAGCTCTCGCCATGCCGCCGCGTCCTGCGACGAGATCGACTCGATCGCCCCGACCGTCTCTTCGAGATCGGTCGAGACCCCGAGATGGGTGCCGTCTCTGAAGACACTCGAGAAACAGCGTTTGGCGGGTACCAAGCCGAGCCCGTGCGCGATCAGTTCGCCTTTATATGTCGCAAAGAACGGCGAACCGGCGAACATCGACAGATTCATGGCCGCGAGATCGTGCCTGAATCCCGGCAGCGTGAAATCACCTGTCTTCACGGCGCCCCCCGGGTCCTGCTTGCCTTCTATGACGGCTACCGACCAGCCTCGTGCGGCGAGATGAATGGCGCTCGCAAGCCCATTATGACCTGCCCCAATCACCACCGCATCATATGCCGTCATCGCCGTTCCCCTGGATCACATTATTTATCCATATGCATACATTTTCCGGAATCGGCATCAAGGGGTCGCAGCCTGAAAACAGCACGACGACACGCAGGATAGCCTCTTCTCAACGCAAGATGGAGCCGCTTATTCCGGAGGAATCCATGAACTCCGTGCTCGAACGGAATATGCAAATTTTTGCGCGCGGTAGCGGCGCTCGATTGCTTGCATCCTCATATTTTCTGAAATAGGCTCGCCCATCGGTTAGCGGCATCCGGCGGAGGAAACCGGCCTGCCGCCCGGCTCACGAAACCGGTCATTCAAGGGGAATTCGGCATCATGTCTTCCAACACGCTTTCCAATCTCGCTTCCGCTCTTCTTTCCGGCTCGGTCAAGGTGGTCGACCTGACAGCGCCGCTTGGCCCTGATACCCCGGTGCTCTATTTGCCGCCACAGTTCGGCAAGAACACGCCGAAAGTCGCGGTCCACACGATCTCCGCCTACGATCAGGACGGTCCGTTCTGGGCCTGGAACTGGCTGGAGCTCGGTGAACACACCGGCACACATTTCGATGCGCCCTGTCACTGGATCACCGGCAAGGACAACCCGAACAACACAACAGACACCATTCCGCCGCAGAACTTCGTGGCGCCGGTCAACGTCATCGACCGCTCCACGGAAGCCGCTGAAAACCCGGATTACCTGCTGACCGTTGACAGCATCAAGGAATGGGAAGCCGAGCACGGCGAGATCGAAGCAGGCAGCTGGGTGCTGATGCGTTCCGATTGGTACAAGCGCAACGGCTCTACCGAAACCTTCCTGAACGCCGACGAGAATGGCCCGCATTCGCCAGGCCCGACGGCCGAAGCGATCGAATACCTGCTTTCCAAGGGTATCATCGGCTGGGGTCAGGAAACAGTCGGCACCGATGCCGGTTCGGCCGGCGGCATGAACCCGCCTTTCCCGGCGCACAACCTTATGCACAAGAACAACAAATACGGCTTGGCTTCGCTGTCCAACCTCGACCAGCTTCCGCCCAAGGGGGCGGTGCTGATCGCAGCGCCGCTCAAGTTCGTCAAGGGCACCGGCTCACCGGTCCGCGCACTGGCTCTCATCGCCGGCTGAATCCTGAGGGCCGGATCGTTCACGGTCCGGCCTTTTCTATATCCGGCAAAGAGGGTGCTATGGCGGATTTCGATTACATCGTCGTCGGCAGCGGCATCAACGCTTTGGTCGCTGCCGCCATGCTTGGGAAGAGGGGCAAACGAGTCCTCGTTCTCGAACGAAACGACGGCATTGGCGGCTGCCTCCGAACCGAGGAAATCACCGAGCCAGGCTTTATTCACGATGTGATGGCAACCACCATGGTGCTTTTCCTGACCTCGCCCGCCTACGGCGTGCTGGGCAAGGACCTGGAGAATCACGGCCTGGAATTTGCTCACGCCGAACTGCCGACCGGCGTGCTGCGACCGGATGGCTCTTCGGTGATCTTCTCGAAGGACCGGCAGCGCAACATTGCCAACTTCGAGGCGCTGGCTGAAGGCGACGGCAAGGCTTTCGACCGCGAGATGAATGCGCTGGGTGCGGACGCAGCCTTCCTCTTCTCACTGCTTGGCGGCGCGCTCTGGTCCGGCACGACGCTGAAGACCGTCGCGAAGCAGGGCTGGGGCAAGGGCCTTCGCCAGCTTGCTGCCTGGTTCGGAGACGCACTGAAACCTGCCCGCGGTTATCTTGAAACCACCTACAGGTCCGAGGCTGCGCATGCGCTCTGGGCGCCCTGGGTGTTGCATTGCGGGCTGGCGCCGGAAAGCGCCTATTCGGCCGAGATGCTAAAAGTCATTAGTTTTGCAATCGAGCTTGCTGGCTGCCCGATCGTCAAGGGCGGAGCAGCCAATCTCGTAACCGCTTTCGAACGCTTGATCGCAAATCAGGGAGGCACGATCCGCACCGGCGCAGATGTCGAGCGTATCCTTGCCGGCCAGGGCAACAAGGCAGCCGGTATCCGGTTGGCAAACGGTGAGGCGATCCAGGCGACGTCCGGCGTCATCTGCTCCACAACGCCAAACCAGATCTACGACCGACTACTGAAGGACTGGCCACAGCCGATACCAGCCGAAGTCGCCGATGGCGTCGCCCGCTACCGCTACGGCAAAGGCGACATGCAAATTCACTATGCGCTTTCTGCGCCACCTCGTTGGAAGGGCGATCCCGATCTCGGCAAAGTCGCGCTGCTGCACCTGACGCCCGGACTCGATGGCGTTTCACGCGCCACCAACGAATGCGAGCGCGGCCTTCTGCCCGCCGAGCCAACTGTCTGCGTCGGCCAACCCGTGAGTTTCGACCCCTCACGCGCACCGGAAGGCAAATCGATCCTTTGGCTTCAACTTCCGGAAGCTCCGCGCGTTATCAAGGGCGATGCAGCCGGTGAGATCCCCGTATCTGCAGATGGCAGTTGGACAGAGGCGGTGCGTGAACATTATGCGGACCGCATCGAGGCGATCCTTTTCCGTCACATTGAGAACTTTGCCGACATCAAGCTTGCCCGCCGCGCTTATTCTCCCGCCGATCTTGAGGGGATGAACATGAACCTTGTCGGTGGCGACCCCTATGGCGGCTTTTGCGGCCTGGATCAGTTTTTCCTCTGGCGGCCCTTCAAGTCGTCTGTTAACCACCGCACCCACGTGCCGGGTCTTTATCATATCGGCGCCTCGACCCATCCAGGTCCCGGGCTTGCCGGCGGCTCCGGTTTTCTGCTTGCATCGTCGTTGCGCTGAAACGCAGCGGCCGAAAATATCAAGAGGGCTCATGGCAGAACGGTTTTCAGGCGTGGTGTTACGCCGGCATCAGGAAGGTGATCAGGTGGATCGGCCCACGATGGGGGAAATCGGCCTCAATCACTTCGCCCCCTATCTGATGAACCGCATCATCGCCCGCTGGAACTCTAATATGGCGGAGGAGTTGCGCGAATACGAACTCTCGACTGCCAAGATGCGCACGCTGGCTGTCCTGAGCGTCTCCGCCTCACTCACCATCAACGAACTTTCCGTTTTTGCCGTCATTGAGCAATCGACAATGAGCCGCACGCTCGATTCTCTCGAGGATCAGGGTTATATCCGCCGCACGCCGCGGCCGGAGGACATGCGCATCCGCGACGTGACGATTACCGAAGACGGACGGGATGCCTTCGCTCGCTTCTGGCCGACCATGTACGATTCGCTGCTACAGATGTTCGACGGCATAGATGAGGAGGAGTATCGTGCCTTCACAGGCACGCTGCATAAAATCCTCCTGAACATCCGCAAGCACGAGATATGACCTATCTGTTTGCAAGCCGTGCTTGCAGGCTGTCGCGGATGCGTTTGCCGAGCGCCTGATAATTCTCATCGAAATGGTGCCCGCCTTCGATCGGCACGACCTCGACGCCGCGGTCCTTCAGCGTTGGGCACGGGTCGTCGTCTTCGTCCGTGCCATAGACACACTGGATAATTTTCGGATCTATCTTTGCGATGTCGTTGGTCGGATCGCCGCCTTTCCCAGCGGCGGTGACACCGAGCCAACCTGTGACGGAAATCTCGTAGTCCACTTGATGAGACAGTCCGAGCAGCGTGACCTGCCTCACCCTTTCCCGATCCGCCACCGGCAGGAGATTATAGGTGGCGGGCAGCACATCGGCTCCAAAAGAGTAACCAATCAGCAGCACGTTCTGGATGCCCCACTGCCGGCGATAGTGCTCGATGATTTTTGCCAGATCATCCGCCGTTCCTTGCGGTGTGCGTTCGGACCAGAAATAACGCAGCGAATCTACCCCAACTGTCGGGATGCCTTGAGACTGCAGGTAACCACCAACCTCGCTATCGAGGTCACGCCAGCCGCCGTCACCGGAATAAATTACCGCCATCGTGTTCATAGCCGGCTTTGCATCGAGTACCGTCAGCGGTAAATCGAGCGGCTGGCCGCTTTGGCCTGCCACCGCAATATGAGCCAGCAGAACCTCTGACAGAGCTTCTTCCGCAGTCGAGCTGGAATCGGCAAGTTCCACCTCCGGATGCTCCTGCTTCAGCCGCTGGCCATGCGCCTTGCCGGCAGCATCGGCGGACGCGGTGGAGATGATTGTTACTGCTGCCGGCAGGGCTCCATCGTCAAACCCATAAACCGTGCGATCGCCGATTTTCTGCTTCGAGGCGGGAGTGCAGAGTTCCTTAGCGAGCGGGATGCCGGCTGCCGGGTCGACAGCGATCGCCTCGCCTATAGTTGCATTCGGGCTCTGGGAGATCATGGCAAGCGCAAGTGCCCCGCCTTCTCCGATCCCGGCCACGATCGGATGACGATAATCCGAATTGCCGATCCGTCGCTGCACCTGTTGGGAAACATCCTCGATGTCGGACACCATATAGACGCATTCACCATCATCGGCAGCAAGCGATTTGATATATGCCGGAAAATCGATGCCGACCACTGCGGCGCCGGCATTCAGCAGAGCTTGGGCCTGCGCCTCCTCCCGCGCACCCCAGCCTTGCCCGTCCGAGATCAGGAAAACGATGCCCTGGAGATCATCATCTCCGCCGTTCGGCACCATGATGCGCGGCGACGGGATCAGGCCGGCCTGATAATCCTGCTGCTGAGCGACCGCGGTCGTGACGCAGGAGAACCAGCCAACAAGCGCGATGATGCAAAGAAACCGCAGGAACATCATTTACCAACCACTCCTCTCAAGCCGCCGCCGATCAGAAGCGTAGCGTCCATCATCACGATGGCAGGGCTAACCCCGCCCGCCACGGCGAGGTAGCGCGGCTCCCAGGTGGGATGGAACTTCGACTTGAAAGCTTTTAATCCTTTGAAGTTGTAGAATCGCTCGCCGTGCTCGAATACGACGCTGCCAATCCGGTCCCATGCGAGCGCAACTTCGCGCGTGGACATTCCCGAAAGTGGCGCCATGCCGAGATTAAAATGTGCATAACCGGCATCGCGCAGATATTCCATGACTTTCACGAACAAAAAATCCATGGATCCTTTCGGTGCTTCCGGCGAAAAGCGCATCAGATCGACTGTTCCTTCCTGTTTCGTATCGGTGATCAAAAGCGTTGCGAAAGCGACAATTCGGCCCTCCTTACGCAAAACCGCTACCGATTGCGAAGCGACATAATCATCTCGAAAAGCGCCCAGCGAGAACGTCTTTTCGCGCGTATTGTGTTCCGCAAGCCAGGCATCTGAGACCTGCCTGAGTTCCTCGATTGAAGCCATCACCTCCGGCGCATCGATGACCGAGAACTCCAACCCCTCACGCATGCCTTTGTTGACAGCCTGCCGCAGTCCGGCGAGACGACCGCCTTTGAGATCGAAATGCGAAAGATCGATAATCGCAAGTTCACCAAGCCTGAAGGCCCTCAGCCCGGCATCGGCGCAATGGGAAAGCAGGCCAGGCGATATTTGATAAAACACTGCGCGGCCACCCCGACTGCGCGCCTCTTCGACAAAACGCCAGACGAGATCTGCCGTCTCCTCTTGCGGTCCGACGGGATCAAAGAGGGCGATCCAGGACCGTCCCTGGATGCCGTACATGAGAAAGGCACGGCCACTCTCGGAGAACATCAGGCGCTTGTCTCCCATCCGAACCAGATTGGCATCGGCGTTATCCTGCGCCATCACGATCTGGATTGCCCGTCCGAGATCGTCCGCCGTTGACGGCGGCGAGCGCCGCGTGGCCGGTCGCAACAGACTGTAAAAAGAGATGGACGCCGCGAAGATCGCCAGGCCAAGAACAGCACGCAGGCCGCGTGGCGCCTCTTCGGAAAACTCGAACTGCCACCAGAGCTCGTGGCTGTATTCCACCTCGCGGTAGACGAAAAGCAGAACTGTAACGGCTGTAGCCACGATAATGAGCATGGCGGCAATCCAGCTCGGCGATAGCACCTGCCCAAACAGCGATGCACGGCGATTGAACTGTTTCGCACTGAGAAAAAGACCTACCAGCAGAATGACGAGGAAGATGGCTTCAAAAGGAGCGATCGCGCGCACGAAAGCGAAGACGAGCGCAAGAGCAGTACAGACCATGCCCGTCCACCAGGCTCCATCCAACCGCTGGCCTATTCCGCGCGCTGCCACAAAGAGAATGAGGCCAAGGATACTGGAAAGGAAATGCGCGCCCTCCACGAACGGCAGCGACAAATAGTTGGAAAGGAAATTCAGGTCGGAATCCGGCGTCGGCGTCACGCTTGAAAAAATCAACATTGCGCCGGCGATTATCGCAAAGGCTGCTAGCAGCGGCGGCACCAGCCGGAATTCCAGCTTGCGTAATGTGGAAGCCACCGGATGATGGGCAAGCTGACGTATCTCGACGCCGATGACCACGAGCGTCGCGATGAGCAGCGGCAGAACGTGATAGACGACACGGTAAAGAACCAAGCTGCCGAGCACTTGATCGATGCTGACCGTATTGCCGAGTGCTGCGATGATCACGGTTTCGAAGACACCGAGGCCGGCAGGCACGTGGCTCAGCACTCCGAGGCCGACGGCGGTGGCATAGATGGCGAGGAACGAAGGCCAGCCAATATTCGTCTGCGGAAGGAGGACATAGAGGACGGAGGCCGAGGCGGCAATATCAAGCGCTGTGATGAGGAACTGCTGCGAGGACGTTCGGGTATCCGGCAGACGGATGCTCAGGCTGCCGATCGAAATCGTCCGCCCATCACGCCCCGATATCACCAGGACGGATAGCATGATGATGATCAGGATTGCTCCGGCACGGATCCAGCCATCATCAGCCCCCAGAATCGCCCCGATCCTTGGTGCCGTGACGAGCGAGGCCAATGCCGTGACGGCGAGTAATCCGATCCCGAAGGCTAACGTCACGAAGGCGATGACACGACCGATATCATCCGGTGAAAGGCCAAGGCGGGAATAAGCGCGAAAGCGGATAGCACCGCCACTCAGGGCTCCGAATCCGGCCGTGTTGCCGACCGCATAGGCACTGAAAGCGGTCATCGCGACTGGCATAAACGGCAGGGTGCGGCCGATGTAGGCGAGCGCGTTCATGTCGTAGCCGACGAGGGCCGCAAAACTCAGCATGGTGAAGAAGACAGCAAGCCCGATTGCAGACCACCGTGTATTGCCGAGCGCTTCGATCACATCGTCATAGCTTACCTCGGTGGTGAGATTATAAATGGCGAACGTTGTGAGGGCGAACACCACCACCACCACGAGCGCGACAATGTAAGAGCGATACGCCTCGATGATATCTCGAAAGCGGCCAAGCTGACGATCAGTGGGTGTCATGGTGATTTAACCGGTGCCGAGGAATTGCGCATCCAGATTTTGGTCGGATGCGCAGCAAAAGCAACGGGATCGCGGCTTTAATGTGTCTGATATGCTTAAAGCGTGGCGACCGTCTTCAAGGCGCCGTCAAGCGCGATCCCGTTCTCGTCGAGCAGCGCCGCCTGACGCAAACGTTTCATCCAGATCGCACCGTCCTCGCGGTCGCTAAGTGTCATCAGCGCCGACATCACCCGGTCGAACTTCGAAAGCCCCCGCGCATGGGTATCGGAATAGCCCTTCACCAGTCGTCGATTGTTGATTACTTCGACCGCAAGATCATAGTTCCGTGAGAACAGCGGGATCGCCGCATTGAGCCAGGCCTCGAGGTGCTCGGTCTCACGCAGGTGCCGCAACGTGCGGCGACGGATACGGCGTAGCGCCGCGACCGTATAGAGCGTCAGAAACCAGAAGAGGGTGCCGGTTTGCACCCGGCGGCCCTTGTTGATGCGTCGGTCGAGCCAGGAGAATAGTTTTGGGCGCTTCTCGACCCAGAGACCAAGCCCCTTCGGCAGCGTGCCACAGACCTCTTCCATGCGCGGATGCATGTATTCGGTCATGTAGAGGATCTGATCCTGCTTGACGCCGACCTCCTTGCGTACCCGGTCGAAACGGCTGCCTCGGGTCTTGAGGTCCGCTACGCGGATAACGTCGTCATAGGCCATGGCGACCGCCACATATTTCGCCGCCTGAACTGTGAAGGCATAATCCTTCTCCTCGCCGCCATTGGCGCGGTCGAGAGCATGGAGCTTACCCACACGATCAAGATACTCGCCGGCATACGCCGGGTCTTGGAAATCCACGAGCTTCTTGACGCCGGCAAAAAGCAACGGCAAAGCGACTTCGGGAAATTCGGCGCGCAGGCGATGCACCAACCGGTCGAGTTCCGGATGACCGGCCGTTTCCGGCATGGCGTCGAAACGCTTCGGCGGCGAGGCGCTTATCTCATCCCGTGGCCTCGTCCTTGCCCGGTCGAACGCAGCATTGAAAGTCTTCAAGCTCGCCTCGATGCCTTTGCCTCCACCACGGATCGTCGCCTCGAACGCCTCCTTGGAAAAGGGCAGGAGGTCGGCTGCAGCCAGCGCGCCGAACATCGAGGCGGAAATCACGCTGCCGTTCTTGAGCGCCAACGTATCCATGTCGAAAGCAATCGTCCGTTTGGCGGCGAAATCCGTGGCGCCGACCACAACCGTCGGATCGCCGATGCCATCGCCCGGCTTTTCCTTTTCGCCGACGGCAAACGAGCGGTGCGTCGAAGCAATCAACACCGTCTTGTCCGGCGTCACGAGGCCGCGAAGAACCGAACGGCCGGCCTCCATCAGCTCGGCGGCGAGCACGACATCCACATCGCCCGGTGTCGGCATTAGGGAGAAGATCGGCGAGACACCATCCCTAGCCGGCAGCATCTCGATGTAATAGATCGTGGCGCCGGTGCGCTGGGCGACGCCAGGCACTGAGGTGGATTGCGCCATCCAGCCCTGCTCTTCAGCAAGCGCAACGATCCAGTCGGCGAGCACGCCACCTCCCTGGCCGCCCATGGCGAGAATAGCGAGCGTCAGCGGCTTGTCGGAAGCGATCAGCGTCTTCAGGTTCACGGTTTCGTTCATAACCTTGTCCTTAATCCGCAAACATGATGCGACCGGCAGCGCGGCGGGCCTGAAGCCACCCGATGACCTTGTTGCGCAAGTGGTAGACGAACCTGTCCCAGCCGTTCGGATTGTGGATGACATCGGCGCGATAGAAGGACGGACAGAGGACCGCAGCCTCCGAAACCTCACCGCAATTGCCGCAGCCGACACAGCTATTGTCGATCGCCGCAACCGGATCATCCTTCAGGGGATCATCGGTGTGCTTGACCGAAAGCGACGGACAGCCGGAGAGACGAATGCAGGCGTGATCACCCGTGCAGACGTCTTCGTCCACCCCGAACCGTTCCTTCACCATGCGCTTGCCATCCTTCACCGCCTTGGCGAATTGCGGCTTCACGCGGCGCTGCTTGTTCAGCATGCATTCGGAGGAGGCCACGATGATCTTCGGGCCCTTCTCCCTGGTCGTCAGCGCTTCCTTCAACGTGTCGCGCATCTTGGCGACGTCATAAGTGCGGTCGATCTGGCGCACCCAGGTGGCCCCGATGCCCTTCACCGCGTTGACGATTGAATTGTTCGTCTTGCGGTTTGGATTGATAGCGCGCGATGAAAGGATGTCCTGCCCGCCGGTCGCCGCCGAGTAATAATTGTCGACGACAAGAATGACGCCGTCCTGCTTGTTGAAAACCGCGTTGCCGACCGAGGTGGCAAGACCATTGTGCCAGAAACCACCGTCGCCCATGACGGCGATCGAACGCTTGTCCGCCTCGACATTGAAAGCCGAGGCGGAAGCCGGGCCGAGACCATAGCCCATCGTCGTGCCCCCGATATTGAAGGGCGGCAAAATCGAGAAGAGATGGCAACCGATATCCGCTGAGACGTGATGCTCGCCGAGTTCCTTTTCGACCAGTTTCATGGCCGCGAAAATCGGTCGCTCCGGACAACCAGTACAAAAGCCGGCCGGACGGGCAGGCACGACTTCTGCCAGCGCCTTTACTTTCGGATCATTCAGGATTGGTGTCGGGTCCGGAACTGGCGGCTGGTTGCCAAGCAGGATTCGATCATACATTTCGATAAAGGTTTTCAAACCCTTCATCATCACCGGCGCGGTATATTCTCCACCAAGCGGCAGGATATCCTTGCCGTGGAGTTTCGTCTGAATGTCCCGGCGACGCAGGAGTGTATGCATCGTCTGCTCGATATATTCCGGGGCGCCTTCCTCGACCATGATCACGGCCTTCTTGCCGATACAGAAATCGACGACCTCCTCGTCGACCATCGGATAGGCAACGTTCATCACGTAGAGCGGGATCGATGAATTGCCGTAGACGTCAGCCAGTCCGAGTTGCTGCAGGGCGCGCATGACGCCGTTATACATGCCGCCCAGCATGATAATGCCGATTTCACCCTCTTCCGGACCGAAGAACTCGTTGAGTTTCCTCTCCTTGATGAAGTTGACGGCTGCCGGCCAGCGGCGCTCCAGCTTGTCCTTCTCGTGAATGAAGTTTGCCGGCGGCAGAACAATACGGTTCACGTCGCGCACAGGATTTTCAAGTGCCTGCTTCAGCGTATAAGTTGGCCGCTTGTTGTCCTTGGCGACGAACTGGCCATGCACATGGCAGGCGCGGATTCGCACTTCCAGCATGACCGGCGTGTTCGATGCTTCAGAAAGCTGGAAACCATCCTCCACCGCCTGAACGATTGAAGGCAGGTTCGGCCGCGGATCGAGAAGCCACATCTGCGACTTCATCGCAAAGGCGTGGGAACGCTCCTGCATGATCGACGAGCCCTCGCCGAAATCCTCGCCGAGGATGATCAGCGCGCCGCCGTTGACGCCGCCGGAGGAAAGGTTGGAAAGGGCATCGGAAGCGACGTTCGTGCCGGCGGTCGACTTCCAGGTGACCGCGCCGCGCACCGGATACATGACGGAGGCCGAGAGCATCGCGGCGGCAGCCGCTTCGGAGGCCGAAGTCTCGAAATGCACCCCGAGGTCTTCCATCATGTCCTTTGCGTCGGCCAAGACATCCATCAAGTGAGAGATCGGCGAACCCTGGTATCCGCCCACATAGGAAACGCCGGATTGCAGCAGCGCTTTGGTGATGGCGAGAATGCCCTCGCCGCGGAAGATCTCGCCTTCTCCAAGCTTCAAATCCTCGACTTCGCGCGCAAAAGACCGCTCAGCCATGGCAGTTCCCCTTTGCCTTTTCGGCTTTAACCCACAAACATTTGCAAAAGCATATTTTCTACATCATGTAGTTGTCAATTCACAAATACAGACGGACTAGACGGCCTATTTTTGGGGATCAGATCGCCTGAAGGCACCACATACCACGGCGTAATTATATGCACACACATATTATTCGAGCGTGCCGAGGTGAAAAACACCCGTTTCGGTCGCAAATAATCCTTGCCGCCATCCGACACTTATTTTAACGTTCAACCATTCGAACGAAGAGCCCGACACGGACAGCCTGTCCGCCAGTTTGGCCGAGTGGGAACAACGGAGTTAGATCATGATGACGCTCTCCCGGCGCCAGGCATTGAGCTTGGGCACGGCTACTTTTCTGACAGGCGTATTTTCCGGACGTAACGCGCTTTTTGCGCAGGACAGTTCGACGCTGACCATTGCCTATAACGTCAACCTGCCCTCCTTCGATCCAACTGTTGGTCCATCGGCGGTCAACCCGACGATCCAGGCGATCTACCGCTCGATCTTCGATCAGTTCATCGGCCAGGGCCCGGACCTTTCCTTCCTGCCCGGCCTTCTGACCGCCTGGGGCTGGAACGACGACAAAACGCAGATCTGGATGGACGTCCGCGAAGGTGTCAAATGGCACGACGGCTCCGACTTCACGCCGGAAGACATCATCTGGTCGCTGGAACGCGCCGCCAAACAGGAAACCGGCAATCCGATCCAATTTGTCTGGTCGACTGCCGGCAACTACAAGATCGATGGCAAGCGCATCACGGGCGACGTGAAGCAGTATGACCCGACCTTCTTCAAATGGATGGCCTTCCTGACCGGCTATGTGATGCCGAAGGCCTATTACGAGAAGGTCGGCGCGGAAGGGTTCGAGAAGAAACCGGTTGGCACTGGCCCCTACATGGTTGATGCCTATGAAGGCAATGCCTTCCTGCGCCTCAAAGCCAATCCGAACTATTACGGCGGCAAGCCGGCCTTCGACACGGTCGTTTTCAAGTTCGTGCCGGATGCAACTACCCGTGTGGCAGAAATCGAGTCCGGCTCTTCCGACATCACGCTTGAAATTCCCTATGAAGAATACGACCGCCTGAAGGGGAAGGCCGGATTGAAAGGGGTCGCCACGCCGATCTCCGACATCGGAATGATCTTCCTGAACAACATCGACGCCATGCTCGACAAGAACGTGCGCCTCGCCGCCCATCATGCGATCGACAAGAAAGCGATCGTCGATCGGCTGCTGCGCGGCTACGGCGTGCCGATCGATACGCTCGAGGCACCGGAATACGATGCCTATGACGCGTCCATCAAGGTCGGCTATGACCAGGCAAAAGCCAAGGACCTGCTCAAGGCTTCCGGCTATTCCACCGACAGGCCTGTAAAATTCAAGATCCAGACGACGCGCGGCTTCAAGCCGAAGGATTACGAAATGATCCAGGCGATCGTCGGCATGTGGCGCCGCGTTGGCATCGAGGCGGAGATCGAGGTCTACGAGATCGCCAAGCATTACGAACTGCGGGCCGCCGACCAACTGGCGCCTGCCGCCTTCTATAACTGGGGCAACGCGATCGGCGACCCGACGACCTCCACCGGCTTCGCCATGTTCGGACCCTCGCCGCACTCGGTCTGGAACACGGAAGACCTCGACAACATGATCATGCCGCTCTGGGGCGAAAAGGACGAGAAGAAGCGTATCGACGGCTGGAAGGCCGTCAGCAAATACATCGCCGAACAGGGTTACGTCATCCCGTTGCTGCAATACGTCCAGCCGATCGTCTACAAGGAGAAGCTGAAGGTCGTGCCGAACGTTTCCGGCGCGCTGCAACCAACGTTGGTGTCAAAGGCCTGATTGCTTCTCCTTCCCCCGGCGGGGAGAAGGAGGTCCGAAGGACTGGATGAGGGGCAGTATGACGCGATCTATCCTGCGCTTGCCGCTTAGGATATTCGTCGCTGGCGTTCCTCATCCCCCTCATCTGCCCTGGCGGGCACATCTTCTCCCCGCTGGGGAGAAGAGGGAGTAGTTGATTGATCGCAGTATCCATCCTCAACAGACTGATCGTGGCAGCCGTGACATTGCTCGGCGTCGCCGTGATCGTATTCGTGCTCCTGCGGGTCGTGCCGGGCGATCCGATCGCCATGATGATCGCGCCGGGGGCCAGTCCCGCCGACATCGCCGCGCTACGCGCCAGATACGGCCTTGACCTCAGCTTGCCGGCGCAGTTCGGCGTCTGGCTTCAGTCCGTGTTGATGGGCGATTTCGGCACCTCAATCTCGCTCCGCCGCGACGTGCTGGAATTGCTGCTTGGGCGCTTGCCCGCCACCCTTGAACTCGCGTTCGCGGCCTTGATCGTCGCCTTGGCTGTAGGCGGCGCGGTCGCTGTGGCCGGCACGCTGGTCCGCCGCACGCCGCTGGAACCGGCAATCGACGCGATCAATGGCGTATTGCTCGCCGTGCCGGATTTCGTATGGGCGCTGGCGCTGGTTCTGTTTGTTGGCGTCTTCATACCTGTATTCCCCCTCTCGGGCCGCATCGACCCGACGCTATCGATCGATTTCCTCACCCCCTTCTATCTCCTCGAAAGCCTCGTCCGGTTCCGCTTGGGCGTCTTCTTCGATGTTGCCGCCCATATAGTGATGCCGGTTCTGGCACTCGCCCTGCCGCTTGCGACCGTTATCACCCGCATTCTCAAGGAAGCGCTGCTGGAGGCCATGGTACAGGATTACGTCCTGCTGGCACGGCTGAAAGGCATGTCGGAAATGCGGCTTGTGCTGCAGGAGGCGCTGCGCAATGCTGTCGGCCCCGCTCTCTCGCTCACCGGCGTGCAGTTCACCTTCCTTGTCGGCGGCACAGTCATCGTCGAGCGCATCTTCGCCTATCCCGGCATCGGCAACATGGCGATTGACGCCGTCATCAATCGTGACCTGCCGCTCATCCAGGGCCTCGTTCTGGTCTTTGGCGCGATCTTCATCGTCATCAACCTCGCCGTAGACCTGCTTGCCGCTGCGCTTAATCCGAGGCTCCGCCATGGCTGAGCCCATCACCATCACTGGCCCGGCGGCCAAGCCTCGTCGCACCCCGTCACGATTGCGGAACCTATTCGCCGAACGACAAGTGCTGTTCGGCGGTAGCTTCATCCTGCTCCTGGTCGTCATCGCGATCTTCGCGCCTTTCATCGCGCCAAAGGATCCGCTGGAACAGGATCTGATGCTGGGCTCGCTGCCGCCCGCCTGGCTCGACGGCGCCGAACCCGGTTACTACCTCGGCACCGATGACCTCGGCCGCGACGTCCTATCCCGCCTGATCTACGGCAGCCGGATCGCCTTGCTCGTCGCTATCGTCTCGGCGAGCCTCGCGGCGCTGATCGGCACCATACTCGGCCTGCTGGCCGGCTGGTATGGTGGGTGGGCGGACCGGATCATCTCAAGGATCGTCGACATCTGGATGGCCTTTCCGCCAGTCCTGCTCTCCATCCTGCTCGTCGCAGTCTTCGGCTCCGGCGTGCATTCGGTGATTGCTGCGATCGTCATTATTGACTGGACCCGCTTCTGCCGCGTCGTGCGCGCCGAAACGCTCGCCCAGTCGCAGCTCGATTACGTAACGGCCGCCCGCACCGCGGGCTTCCCGCGCATGAAAATCCTGACGCGGGAAATCTTCCCCAATATCGTGCCGATACTGATCGCGCTGGTGAGTCTCGAAATGGGCATTGCCGTCGTTGTCGAAGCAATCCTCTCCTTCGTCGGCCTGTCGGTATCGTCCGACACACCCACCTGGGGCGGCATGATCGCGCAGGGGCGGCAGCTCATCCACCATGCCTGGTGGCTGCTTGTGGCGCCGCTCGCGGTACTCTTCACCACGGTTCTCGCTTTCAATCAGCTTGGCAGCGGCCTGCGCCGGGCGCTCGATCCGGTGCTCAGACGATGACGGAAAACCTGCTCACCGTAACCGGTCTTTCAGCCGTTTCCGACCGCGAAGGCGGCATGCCGGTCCTGCGTGATGTCGGCCTGACGCTGAAGAACGGTGGCGTCCGCGGCCTCGTCGGCGAAAGCGGCGCCGGCAAATCGACGATCGCCAAGGCCATCCTCGGTATCCTGCCGCGAACGGTGCGTATCACAGGCGGCTGGATCAATTTCAAAGGCCGCGACCTTTTGAGCATGAAGCCGCAGGAACTGCGCAGCATTATGGGCTCGGAAATCGCACTGATTCCACAGGATCCGCAGACGGCCCTCAATCCTGCCCGCCGCATTGGCGCACAGCTCGCGGACGGTCTGAAACTGAAGCGCGACATGTCCGCCAGAACAGCAGAGGCCCATGCGCTGCAATTGCTGGCCGACGTGCAGATCCGCGATCCCGACCGGGTGATGAAGAGCTTTCCGCATCAGCTCTCCGGCGGCATGCGCCAACGTGTGTTGATCGCCGCTGCCTTCGCCGTCGAGCCGGAACTGGTCATCGCTGACGAACCGACGACCGCGCTCGACGTGACGGTACAGAAGGAAATCCTCCGCCTCATCCGCCACATGCAGTCGGCGCGCGGCACCGGCGTGCTCTTCGTTACCCATGACCTTGGCATCGTGGCGCAGATCTGTGACAGCGTCACGCTGCTTTACGCTGGCAAGGTCATCGAGGAAGGGCCGGTGCGCAACGTGCTGGAAAACCCGAACCACGCCTATACGAAGGCGCTGATTGCCGCAGGCCCCCGTTACGACCGACCGGATGCGGGACTGGAGCCCGTGCCGGAAGCCGTCTTCCGCGAACTTCGCCAGGAGATCGGGATCAGTTGATGGATCAAAACCTGCTCGTCGCCACCGGCATCAAAGTCACCTACGGCAAGCACGCCGGCCTGTTCGGCAGCAAACCATCGACGCCTGTCCTGCACGGCGTCGATATCCGCATCGGCAGGGGCCAGACGGTCGGCATCGTCGGAGAATCCGGCTCCGGCAAAACGACGCTTGGCCGTGCCCTACTCCGCCTCGTCGATGTCTCTGCCGGCAAGATCGCATTCGACGGTCGTGACATTACCCATATCCCGGAAACCGAGATGCGGCCGCTGCGCCGGCGCATGCAGATGATCTTCCAGGACCCCATGGCGTCGCTGAACCCGCGCCATACGATCCGCCGCATCCTGACGGGTCCGCTCCTCCTGCATGGCCTGGCCGGCGACGCGGCAACGGCGCTGGAGCAGGTAAAATCCGTACTTGACCGTGTATCCCTGCCCGCCGCCTGTCTCGAGCGATACCCACACGAACTTTCCGGCGGCCAGCGCCAGCGCATCGGCATTGCGCGTGCCGTCCTGATGCAGCCCGATTTCGTACTGGCCGATGAAATTGTCTCCGGTCTCGACGTCTCCACCCAAGCACAGGCGCTGAGACTGTTGAAGAGCCTTTCCCGCGAACTCGGACTTGCCATGGCCTTCATCAGTCATGACCTCTCTGTCATTCGAGCCGTCTGCGACTATGTCTATGTGATGCGGCTCGGAAAAGTTGTCGAGGAAGGGCCTTGCGAGCAGGTTTTTGCAAGCCCTTCCGCTGCCTACACCCGCGCGCTTCTCGATGCGATCCCGCTTCCGGAATACGATCCGGGCTGGCTGGAGCGAAGAACCGAAACCTGAACAGGCGCCCGACAAAACCAGACTCGGGGAAATTATCAGCTTGACGCCCTGCTCGAACGCCATATAGTTTAAACTTAAAATAATGAGACGGATCATCAGGAGGATTTGGGTATGCGCATCGTCTGCATCGGTGGTGGTCCCGCAGGTCTCTATTTCGCGCTCCTGATGAAGAAGTTTCATCCCGAGCATTCCATCTCGGTGATCGAGCGAAACCGGCCTTATGACACGTTCGGCTGGGGCGTCGTCTTCTCCGACGCAACCATGGTTTCCATGCGCGCCTGGGACCCGGAAAGTGCGGCCGAGATCGAGGATGCCTTCAACCATTGGGACGATATCGAGCTGCTCTTCAAGGGCACGCGCCAGCGCACCTCCGGCCACGGCTTCGTCGGCATCGGCCGAAAGAAGCTTCTGAACATCCTTCAGCGCCGCTGCGAGGCCCTCGGCGTGGAATTGGTCTTCGAGACGGAGGCCAATGGCGATCTTGACTACCCGGATGCCGATCTGATCATCGCCTCCGACGGCTTCAACTCGAAAATCCGCAATCGTTATCCGGACGTTTTCCAGCCGGACCTCGTGGTTCGCCCGAACCGCTATATCTGGCTCGGCACCAATAAGCTGTTCGACGCCTTCACCTTCGACTTCCGCAAGACGGAACACGGCTGGTTCCAGGCTCATATCTACAAGTTCGACGACAAGACCTCGACCTTCATCGTCGAGACGACCGAAGAGGCTTACGAAAAGCACGACCTCGGCCAGATGGACCAGCAGCAGTCCATCGACTTCTGCGAGAAGCTGTTCTCGGAGGTACTCGAAGGCTCCGAGCTCATGACCAATGCGCGCCATCTGCGCGGCAGCGCATGGCTGAACTTCAACCGCCTGATCTGCGGCAAGTGGAGCCATTTCAACGGCAATTCTCACGTGGTTCTGATGGGTGATGCCGCCCATACCGCCCATTTTGCGATCGGCTCCGGCACCAAGCTCGCGATCGACGATGCGATCGAGCTGACCAACCAGTTCAACAAGCTCGGCCATTCGAAGGAGAATATCCCGCAGGTTCTCGAAACCTACGAGGAAATCCGCCGCGTCGATGTCGCCCGTATCCAGAATGCGGCCCGCAACGCCATGGAATGGTTCGAAGTGGTCGGCCAGCGTTACGCCGACACGCTTGAACCGGAACAGTTCATGTATTCCATGCTGACACGCTCCCAGCGGATCAGCCACGAGAACCTGCGCCTGCGCGATCCGAAATGGCTGGAAGGCTACGAGCGGTGGTTCGCCAGGAAGAACGGGCTCGATGTCAGCGGCAACGGCCGCACCCTGCCGCCGATGTTTACGCCCTATTCGCTGCGGGAAACCCACCTGCCGAACCGCATCGTCATGTCGCCCATGGCCATGTATTCCGCCAAGGACGGGCTGTTGGACGATTTCCACTTGGTCCACCTCGGCTCCCGTGCGCTCGGCGGCGCCGGCCTCGTCTTTGCAGAAATGACCTGCGTTTCGCCGGATGCACGCATCACACCCGGCTGCCTTGGCCTCTGGAACGACGAGCAGGCGGCGCGTTGGAAACGCTTTATCGACTTTGTGCATGACAATTCCGCCGCAAAGGTCGGCATCCAGCTCGGCCATGCCGGTCGCAAGGGGTCGACCAAGCTCGCCTGGGAAGGTATCGACCAACCCTTGGAGGACGGCGGCTGGCCATTGATTTCGGCATCCGCCATCCCCTATCTCAAGCTCAGCCAGGTGCCGAGGGCGATGGATCGCGCCGATATGGACCGGGTGAAGGCCGATCACGTCCGCGCCGCGAAATATGCGGCACAGGCAGGCGCCGACTGGCTGGAACTGCACTGCGCCCACGGCTATCTTCTGTCGAGCTTCCTCTCGCCGCTGACAAACCTGCGGGATGACGAATATGGTGGCAGCCACGAGAACCGGGCGCGTTATCCGCTGGAAGTCTTCAAGGCGATCCGTGAGGTTTGGCCGCAAGACAAGCCGATTTCCGTACGTCTGTCCTGCCATGACTGGTTCGAAGGCGGCAACACGCCGGAAGATGCGGCAATCTTTGCGAAAATGTTCAAGGAAGCCGGCGCTGATCTGATCGACTGCTCGTCCGGCCAGGTATGGAAAGAGGAAAAGCCGGTCTACGGCCGCCTTTTCCAAACCCCGTTCTCCGACAAGATCCGCAACGAGATCGGTATCCCGACGATTGCCGTCGGCGCAATCTCTGAGGCGGATCATGCAAACTCGATCATTGCTGCCGGCCGTGCCGATCTCTGTGCGGTGGCCCGTCCGCATCTCGCCGATCCGGCCTGGGTGTTGCACGAGGCGGCGAAGATCGGCCTGACGAACATTCCCTGGCCGAAGCAGTATTATTCCGGCAAGGCGCAATACGAAACCAACCTCGCCCGCGCTGCTGCGGCGGCGGCCCCTCCAGCGGTCGGCCCGGCTGTGGTGGCGAAATAAGGATCGCGTCATGAGCGAAGCGATTTCGGACAGGCTTGCCAACCGCCATGCCCTTGTCACCGGCGCGGGGAGCGGCATCGGTGCAGCGATCGCGACCGTGCTGGTGCAGGCCGGCGCACGCGTGACGCTGGCGGGCCGCCGGGCGGAACCGCTGAATGAGCTGGCCGCAACGCTTGGCAAGGAGAATACCTGCGTCGCAGACGGCTTCGACGTCACCGACGAAATGGCAATCGACAATGGTCTGAAGACGGCGCGGACCGCTTTCGGCCCCATCGACACCCTCGTCAACAATGCAGGCGAAGGCCCGAGCGCGCCGTTCGAGAAAACATCGCTCGATATGTGGAACCGGATCATGTCGGTGGATCTCACCGGCGTCTTCCTGGTCACTCGAGCCGTGCTGCCGGACCTGAAGGCCCACGGGACCGGGGCCCGAATCATCAATATCGCCTCGACGGCCGGCCTGACCGGTTACGCCTATGTCTCCGCCTATGCCGCCGCCAAGCACGGCGTCGTCGGCCTCACCCGCTCTCTCGCGCTGGAACTGGCGAAGACCGGCATCACCGTTAACGCCGTCTGCCCCGGCTTTACCGATACGCCGCTGATCGCCCGTTCGATCGAGACGATCGTCGCCAAGACCGGCCGGACCGAGGAACAGGCACTGAAGGAATTCACCAAGAGCAATCCGCAGGGGCGGCTGGTTAGGCCGGAAGAGGTCGCGGACACCGTTCTATGGCTGGCGTCGCCCGGTGCTGCAGCGATCACCGGGCAGGCAATCGCGGTTGCCGGAGGAGAAGTCCTGGCAGGCTAGTCGGCCCGACATGAACCAAGGAAACGAAACCTGGGAGATCACGATGGTACTGGAAAAGGGCATTACCGAGAACGGCAGCGGATATAGGGGTATCACCTGGAACATCCTGGGCCAGGTCTATTTTCCAAAAGCCGTCTGCGACGACACCTTCGCCTTTGAAACCAACAGCCTGCCGGGACAGTTCGTACCGGTGCACATTCATCCGACCCAGGACGAATTCATCCTCGTGCAGGAAGGGGAACTCGATCTGAAGCTTGACGGCGAGTGGGTCAAGGCAAGGGCCGGAGATCTGGTCCGCATGCCACGCGGCATCCCGCACGGTTACTTCAACAAGTCTGACAAGCCGTGCCGGGCGCTCTTCTGGGTCTCGCCGGCCCGCAAGCTCCACCAGCTTTTCGAGGAGTTGCACGAAATGACCGATGTGGACGAAATCGTGAAAGTTTCCGCCGCACACGAGGTGGATTTCCTGCCGCCTTCGGCCAACGACTGAAACACAGAAGACCATTTCCGGCGACCTGAAAAGGCGATCAGTCGATTACGGGAGAGGAAGAAGCATGAGCGACGCGATAAACGAAATGAAGCGCGGCTTTCGCGATTACCAGCCCAAGCATTTCCTCTGGGAAGTGAGCGAAGACGGCCGCGTCGCGACGATCCGCCTGAACCGGCCGGAGCGCAAGAATCCGCTGACTTTCGAAAGTTATGCCGAGCTTCGCGATCTTTTCCGCGACCTTGTCTACGCATCGGACATCCGCGCGATCGTGCTGACGGGTGCCGGCGGCAATTTCTCCTCCGGCGGCGATGTCTTCGAGATCATCGAACCGCTCACTGATATGGCAATGCCGGAGCTCCTGGCTTTCACTCGCATGACCGGCGACCTCGTGAAGGCGATGAAGAAGTGCCCGCAACCGATCATTGCAGCCGTCGATGGTATCTGTGCCGGGGCCGGCGCAATTCTTGCGATGGCTTCCGATATGCGGCTGGCAACGCCGGAAGCCAAGACAGCTTTCCTCTTCACCCGGGTCGGCCTGGCCGGTGCGGATATGGGCGCATGCGGGATTCTGCCGCGTATCATCGGCCAGGGCCGCGCCGCCGAACTGCTCTTCACGGGCCGCACGATGAACGCCGGCGAGGGCCAGGCCTGGGGTTTTTACAATGCCCTGCACGCCGCCGATCAGGTCGAGGTGGAAGCCGCCAAGCTTGCCCATTCGCTGGCGGCCGGACCGTGGTTTGCCCATACCATGACGAAAACCATGCTTAACCAGGAATGGGCGATGGGTATCGACGAAATGATCGAATCCGAAGCCCAGGCCCAGGCGATCTGCATGGTAACCAAGGACTTCCGCCGCGCTTTCGAGGCTTTCGCCGAGAAACGCAAGCCGATCTTCGAGGGTAACTGATGGCGGCTCCCACCACTCTCAAAGGGCCGACTCGCGATTTCCTCGGCTGGCCGTTCTTCGATGACAGCCACAAGGCACTAGCCGAAAAGCTCGATGCCTTCGTGGCCTCCGGCGCACTGAGTCATATCGACCATTCGGACACGGACGGCGCCTGCCGTGCGATCGTCAAGGCGCTGGGTGAAGCCGGCCTGCTGGATGCCGCAACCGGCGCCGGCGGCAGCCAGCCGATCGATAGCCGCGCTGCCTGTCTGATGCGTGAGACGCTTGCCTGGCATGACGGGCTTGCCGATTTCGCTTTCGCGATGCAGGGCCTCGGCACCGGCGCAATCGGCCTTTCGGGCACGGAGGACCTGCGGCGCACCATACTGCCCAAGGCGCAATCCGGCGAGTGGATTTCCGCTTTCGCGCTCTCCGAAAAGGAAGCCGGTTCGGATGTCGCCGCGATGGCCTGCTCCGCCCGCAGGCAAGGCGACCACTATGTACTCGACGGCGAAAAGACTTGGATTTCCAACGGCGGCATCGCCGATGTCTACACGGTCTTCGTCCGTACCGGTGAGGCGCCCGGCACACGCGGCATTTCAGCCTTTGTGGTCTTCGCCGACGATCCGGGCTTCTCGATCGCCGAGCGCATCGATGTGGTCGCCCCGCACCCGCTGGCGACGATCCGTTTCGAAAACTGCCGCATTCCGGCCTCGCGGATGCTTGGTTCTCCCGGCGAAGGTTTTAAAATCGCCATGCGGACGCTCGACATTTTTCGCGCTTCCGTGGCGGCCGCCGCCTTGGGTTTCGCCAAGCGGGCGCTCGATGAGGCCGTCGCCTATGCCAAGGCGCGACCGATGTTCGGCAACCACCTTTCTGACTTGCAGCTAACCCAGGCCGCTTTCGGCGACATGGCAGCCGAGATTGATGCGGGTGCTCTTCTGACCTACCGCGCCGCCTGGCGCCGCGACGTGCAGGGCCTGCCGACCACCAAGGAAGCGGCAATGGCGAAGATGGTAGCCACCGAAAATGCACAAAAGGTCATCGACCGCGCCGTGCAGATTTTTGGCGGCCGCGGCGTCAAGAGCGGTGAAATCACGGAGAGCCTTTATCGTGAGATCCGGGCTCTACGCATCTACGAGGGCGCGACCGAGGTGCAGAAGCTCATCATCGCCCGCGAACTGTTGAAGGCGTGAGGGCAACCATGGCTTATACCATTTCCCGCCGGTTGAACTTCGGTGATTGCGATCCTTCCGGTATCGCTTATTTCCCCTCCTATCTCGATATCCTGGTCGGAGTTTACGAAGAATTCTTCAGGGCGATCGGCTTTCCCTGGCCGGAGTTGATCAGCGAACGGAAGATCGGTCTTCCGACGATCACTTTGGATCTCACCTTCAAGAGCCCCGGCTTCCACGGCGACATGATGGATTTCACTATCAAGGTGATGCGAATCGGTACCAGTTCGGTCGATCTCGAACATGAGGTGCGCGCTGGCGATCGATTGCTCTGGACCGCCAGGCAGCGGCTGGTCGCGACCTCTCTCGAAACCCACAAGGCCTGCCCATGGCCGGACGATATGCACACTGCGCTTACACAGCATTTGGAGAAGAATGATGCACATGATTCTGCAGCCTGAAGGCTGGGCAAAACCGATCGGCTACGCCAATGGCGTGGCCGCCACCGGCCGCCAGGTCTTCGTCGGCGGGCAGGTCGGCTGGAATGCCCAATGCCTATTCGAGACGGACGACTTTGTGGGCCAGGTGCGTCAAACGCTCATGAACGTCGTGGCCATACTGGCAGAGGCCGGTGCGCGGCCTGAACATGTCACGACCATGACCTGGTACTTCACCGACAAGGCGGAATATCTCGGTAATCTGAAGGGTATCGGCCAAGCCTATCGCGAGATCATGGGCAAGCATTTTCCGGCCATGGCCGCCATGCAGGTCGTTGCTCTGGTGGAAGACCGCGCCAAGATCGAGATCCAGGCAACAGCAGTCATTCCGGAGTAAGCAGCCATGAACGACGCGATCGAATTCTCGTCCACGGTCTCGGCTATGACCCGAAGCGGGATTCTGGTCGTTACGATCGACAATGCGCCGGTTAACGCGACGTCTGCCGACGTCCGCAGCGGACTTGAAAAGGCGCTTGTCCATGCGGAAGCGACTGCCGATGTGGCAGGCGTCGTCATCACAGGCGCCGGTAAGACCTTCATCGGCGGTGCCGACATCAGGGAATTCGGCAAGCCGGCTATAGAGCCGACTTTGCCGGCTGTTATTGAAAAGATCGAGAAGCTGTCGAAGCCGGTCATCGCGGCGCTCAATGGGGCAGCCCTCGGTGGTGGCCTGGAAGTTGCGCTCGCCTGCCATTATCGAGTTGCTTCTTCCACTGCTCAAGTCGGTCTGCCCGAAGTCAAACTCGGCATTGTTCCCGGCGCCGGCGGCACCCAGCGTCTGCCGCGCCTGATCGGCATCCCGGCCGCATTGGACCTCATCACCTCGGGCCGTTCTGCAAAGACCGACGAAGCTCTCTCGCTCGGGATCATCGATGAAATCGCCAAGGCCGATCTCGTCGAAACCGCCATTTCGGCGGCGCAAAAACTGTCAGGCAAACAGCTCCGTCGCACGGGCGAGTTGAGCATAGCCACCAAAGAGGCGGCCGAAATCGAAAGAGCCGCCGCCAGAATTCTCGGCAGGGCGCGCGGTCAGAAGGCACCGGCCGAAGCCGTGCGTCTGATCACCTCGTCTAACCGCCCTCTCGCCGAAGGTCTGGCTGACGAGCGAGCCACCTTCCTGACCCTCCGCGATAGCCGCGAAGCTGCAGCACTCCGCTACGTCTTCTTCGCCGAACGGGAATCCTCCAGGGTCGAAGGGCTCGAAGGGATTGAGCCTCGCCCAGTCAAGACGATCGGCATCTGCGGCCTCGGCCTGATGGGCAGCGGCATTGCGGTCGCCGCCCTCGCAGCGGGTTACATGGTCATCGGCCTCGACCAGACGGCGGAGGCTGCCGAAAAAGGCCGCGAGCGCATCGTCGGCCTGTTGGAACGCAATCTCGCTTCCGGCCGTCTCGATCAGAACGGTTTCGAGGCGCAAAAGGCCCGGCTTTCGGTGACGGCATCGGACGCCGACCTCGCCCCCTGTGATCTCGTCATTGAAGCCGTGTTTGACGATCTCGACGTCAAGATCGACCTCTTCCGCCGTCTCGACAAAGTCATTCGTCCGGATGCAGTGCTGGCGACCAACACGAGTTATCTGAACCCGGACGAAATTGCCGCCGCGACCGCTTATCCGGAGCGGGTGCTCTGCATGCATTTCTTCTCTCCGGCACATGTCATGCGGCTGCTGGAAGTTGTCCGCTGCGCCAGGACCGCGCCGGATGTTGTGGCGACCGGTCTCGCCGTCGCCAAGAAGCTCAGAAAGCTGCCGGTCGTCGCCGGCGTTACTGAAGGGTTCATCGGCAACCGCATCTTCTCCGCCTATCGCCGCGAGGCCGAATTCCTGCTGGAAGATGGGGCTCTGCCACACGAGATCGATGCGGCGCTGGAAGATTATGGTTTCCCTATGGGCCTTTTCGCCGTCTACGACATGGCAGGGCTTGAGATCGCCTGGGCGCGCCGCAAGCGCCAGGCCGCTGCCCGCGATCCTGCTACACGCTACGTCGGGATCGCCGATACGCTCTGTGAAATGGGGCGGTTCGGCCAGAAGGCCGGCCGCGGCTGGTATGCCTATCCGGATGGCAAGCGCACCATCGATCCGGATGTGACCGCGATCATCGAAGCCGCCCGTGCCCAAAAGGGCATTACACCGCGCGCATTCCCGAAAAGTGAGATTCAAGAGCGGATGCTGAAGGCCATGGCCGCCGAAGGCGAAGCATTGCTGGCCGAAGGCATCGCCGCACGGCCGAGCGACATCGACCTGGTGATGATCAACGGCTACGGCTTTCCAGCCCATAGGGGCGGTCCTATGTTCGCCAGGAACTGATCTGCAAAATCCCGTCTTTGAAATAACACATTGAAATCTCTCATATCCTCCCTCCAGCTAACGCAGGCGGGATGGTCGCCTGCTGCCGCATACTTCCTCGCCAAAAGAGTTTCGCTCATTTGATCAAAATTGCTTGCATGTTTTCTCAAAACGCCTATTGTTTGCCCAAGCCTCGCAAGTAGGCAACTCCAAGCAACGACAGGGAACGCTGCGTGTCCTCATCTGATGAGCTTCCTTTGCTGAGATATTTTAAATTTAAAATATCTGCCGCGTCGTTGCCGCATTCCGACTCTCTCGTGGCGCATAGGAGATCATGATGTCTTTCTCGTTTTCCGCATTCAAACGTAAGATGCTGCTGGGCACGATCGCCGCGGCCGCCCTGACGGCATCGCTGGCCACCAGCGTCCAAGCCGCGGATTTCAAATTCGCCGGCCCGCTGGATGCCTATACGCTCGATCCGCATGCCGTCTCGAACACCCTGATTTTCGCCGTTCTCGCCAATGTTTATGAACCGCTGGTCCGCCGCAACGCCGAACAGAAGATCGAGCCAGCACTTGCGACCGAATGGAAGCAGACGGACGACACGACCTGGGAATTCACTCTGCGCCAGGGCGTCAAGTTCTCGAACGGAAATCCGTTTACCGCCGATGACGTAGTTTTCTCGCTGACTCGTGGCCAGGCCGGTGGCATCAAGGCAAACCTGAACTCTATCGCCTCGATCGAAAAGGTTGACGACTATAAGATCCGTATCAAGACACGCGCGATCAATCCCATCCTGCCGAACCAGATCACCAACTGGTACATTATGGACAAGGAGTGGGCCGAGGCGAACGGCGCCGTGCAACCGGGTGCCGCCAACAACGCCACCGAGACTTTCGCCAACCGCAACGCCATGGGCACCGGCCCGTATGTCATCAAGGAGCGCGATCCGGGCGTTAAGACGGTCTTCGCGACCAATCCGGGTTGGTGGGACAAGAAGACCGGCAATATCGATAACGCCACGTTCTTCGTAATCTCAAATCCTTCCACCCGCGTCTCGGCACTGATCTCCGGCGAAGTGGACATGATCGACGGCGTGCCGCCGCAGGATGCCGAGCGTATCGACAAGGCCGATGGCCTGCATGTTCAGGCCGGTCCGGACCTGCGCACCATCTATATCCAGCCGGATGTCGCACGAGATAGCCTGATCTTCGGCAGCGAGAAAACCAGGAACCCTTTCAAGGACCTGAAGGTCCGCCAGGCCATGGAACTGGCGATCGATACCGGAGCGATCCAGAAGCGCATCATGCGCAACTATTCGGTTCCGGTTGGCCTGCCGATCGGTAAGGAGATCAACGGCTTCGATCCGGAACTCGGTGAACCGGTCAAACCAGATGTCGACAAGGCCAAGAAACTGATGAAAGAAGCTGGCTATGAGAACGGCTTTTCCGTCACGCTCGACTGCACCAATGATCGCTTTATGAACGATGAAGCGACCTGCCTCGCGGTCGCTGCCTCGCTTGCCCGCATCAACATTAAGGTCGAGCCGCGCGCCCAACCGACCGCAAAATGGGCGACTCAGGTCAATCCGCCGGAATACAATACCAGCCTCGCCATGCTAGGCTATTCGCCGGCTACCTATGACGCGCACATCTTCCTGACCTCGATCGCCGCCACCCGTGATCCGAAGAGTGGCCTCGGTGCCTTCAACATCGGCGGCTACTCCAACCCGGAAGTCGACAAGCTGATCGACGCCATTGGTAAGGAAACCGATCAGGAGAAGCGCACAGATCTCATCCAGCAGGCCTTCAAACTCATCAAAGCCGACGTCGGCTTCATTCCTCTCCACCAGCTCAACATCCTCTGGGGCGTGAAGGACAATATCACCGTCGTGCAGCCGGCTGACCTCGCCTATCCGCTGCGCTATTTCACGGTGAAGTAATGACGACTGCCGCAGACATCACGAAACAGCTTGCAAGCCTCGTGTCCTTTCCGACGGTCAGCGCGGTCTCCAACCTCGAACTGATCAAATACGTGGAAGACCAGGCCGCCCCCTTCGGAGGACGCGTCCGGCGCTTTCCGAATGCCGAAGGCAGCAAGGCGAACGTCCTTATTTCGATTGGCCCCGATGCGCCTGGCGGCATCATCTTCAGCGGCCATACCGACGTCGTGCCGACGGAAGGTCAGGCATGGTCTGGCGATCCCTGGATGCTGAGGGAAGCGAACGGCCGGCTGATCGGCCGCGGCGCAACCGATATGAAGGGCTTCCTGGCCTGCTGTCTTGCTGCAGCACCTGGCATAGCCCAAAAGAAACTCAAGAAGCCTGTCCATCTCGCCTTTTCCTATGACGAGGAGGTCGGCTGCACCGGTGTTGGCTCGATGGCCGAATGGGTAGGGCAAAGCGACTTGAAACCGCGGCTCGCCGTCATCGGCGAAGCGACCAGCATGGACATGATCGCCGCACACAAGGGCGGCCTGATTGGCTGGTGCCGCGTCAAGGGCAAGCCCGGTCACTCCTCCCAGCCGGACCGCTACGTTAACGCCGTCATGGCAGCCGGCGACATGATCGCCGAGATCAACCGCATCCGCGAGGACATGCGTAACGGCCCGCAGTTCGAGGGCCTCGATCCACCCTATTCGACGATTTCCGTCAACGTCATCAAGGGGGGCCTGCACGGCAATATTGTCGCCGAGAACTGCGATTTCTTCTGGGAAATGCGCATCATCCCCGGCGAGAGCGAAATGGCGGTGTTCGAGCGCATGCAGCGTTTCGCGGTAGAAAAGCTGAATCCTGCCATGCAGGCTATCGACCCAGCCTCCGGTGTCTTCTTCGATGTGCAGGCACGCATTCCCGGCCTGAAGCCGAACGACGATCCGATACTCGACGCAGAGCTCCTGAAGCTCCTCGGACGCTCGGAGCCGCGCTATGTTTCCTACGGCACGGAAGCAGGCATTTTCCAGATCGCCGGTGTCCCGTCGGTCGTCATCGGCCCGGGCGATATCGCCGATGCTCATCAGCCGGACGAGTCGATTGCGATTTCCGAGCTGGAGAAATGCATCGCCTTTCTTGACCAGCTTGGTGACACCTGCTGCTGAGGGTTTGAAGTGCTGAACTATGCCGCATCCCGGATCGTGCAGACGGTCATCGTTCTGCTCGTGATCAGCTTCATCGCCTTCCTGCTGGTCGCCAATATCGGTGACCCGCTGGCGGCACTCCTCTCGGCCGATGCGACCGTGACGGAGCGGATGGAACTGATCGCCAGGCTCGGTCTCGACCAGCCGATCGGCACGCGCTTCGTGCATTTTCTTGGAAACCTGCTGCAGGGCGACTTCGGCCTCTCCTACCGGACTCAGGACCCGGTCGCGAAGCTTATCATCGAGCGCATGCCGGCGACGATCGAACTCGCTTTCGTCAGCCTGCTCATCACCATCCTCGTTGGCGTGCCAGCCGGCATCTATTGCGGCGTGCATCCGAACTCGCTGTTCGGCCGCTTCATTATGCTGATCTCGACGGCCGGCATCACGCTTCCGAACTTCGTCGTCGGCCTGCTGCTGATCGCCGTCTTTTCCGTGCAAATGGGTCTGTTGCCGTCATTTGGGCGCGGCACGGTCGTCGATCTCGGCTTCTGGACAACGGGTCTGCTCTCCGTTTCCGGCTGGCGAGCGATCATCCTGCCGGCAGCGACACTCTCCACCTTCCAGGTCGCGTTTATCATCCGAATGTTGCGCACCCAGCTCATGGAAGTCGGCCAAAGCGAGCATATCCGCTTCGCCCGCGCCCGCGGTCTGTCGGAAGCTCGCATCTGGTATGTCTACGCCATCAAGAACACGCTTCTGCCGGTCATCACCATGCTTGGCCTGCAGCTTGGCAACATCATCGCCTTTTCGGTGGTGACGGAAAACGTCTTCGCCTGGCCGGGCCTCGGTTCGCTCTTCCTGCAATCGATCCAGGCGGCGGATATTCCGGTCATCGCCATCTATCTGATCTTCGTCGGCCTGGTCTTCATGGTCATCAATCTGGTCGTGGAACTGCTCTACCCGCTGATCGATGCCCGCGTGTTGAGGAGGCAATCATGACCCCTGTCGTCAACACCCCTTCGGTTCCGACAGTCCGCCGCGGCCGCCTGTCGAAACTTCTGCGCGCCATGCGCAAGGCACCCGGGCCGACCACCTGCGCCCTCGTCATCTTCGCGCTGCTCGTCTATGCCTTCATGGCGCCGCTGGTATCGCAGAATCCCTTCGAATTCGCCGGCATGTCGGTGATGGACAGCTTCATTCCGCCCATGTGGATGGCGGACGGTATGCCGGATTTCCCACTCGGCACTGACGACCAAGGCCGAAACCTCCTGACCGCCATGGCCTATGGCATGCGGACTTCGATCATCGTCGGCTTCCTGTCCGTCATCATCGGTCTCATGCTCGGCGGCAGTCTCGGCCTGATAGCCGGCTTCGTCGGTGGCAAGGTGGATGCTTTCATCATGCGCGTCGCCGACGTTCAGCTCGCCTATCCAGCCTTGCTGCTTGCGATGATCATCGACGGGGCAGCTCGCGCCGCGCTTGGACAGGAGCGGAGCGTCACGACGGCGATCGCCATCGTCGTGCTCTCGATCGGCATTGCCTTCTGGGTCCAGTATGCTCGCACGATCCGTTCATCCGTGATGATCGAACGAGACCAGGATTATGTCTCGGCCGCCCGCATCACCGGCCGCAGCAGCCTCTCGATTATCATCCTGCACATCCTGCCGAACGTCATGGCACCGGTTCTGGTCATCGCAACCATCAATCTTGGCATCGCCATAATCACCGAGGCAACGCTCTCCTTCCTCGGCATCGGAATCCCTGTCACCTCGCCGTCTCTCGGCACCCTGATCCGCAATGGCAACAATTTTCTGCAATCCGGCGAATGGTGGATTTCCGTCTGGCCCTGCCTCGTGCTCGTCGCCTTCGTCGTGTCGGTCAACATACTCGGCGACCACCTGCGTGACGTTTATAATCCGCGACTAAGGGGACGCTCGTGACGGCACCGCTTCTCGACGTCCGCGACCTGACGGTCACCATCAACCGCGACGGCCGCCTGATCACCGCGCTCGACAAGGTCTCCTTCTCCGTGGATCCGGGAGAGGTGCTCGGCATCGTCGGCGAATCCGGTGCCGGCAAATCGATAACGGGGGCTGCGATCATCGACCTTCTGGTGCCGCCCCTGAAACGCACCGGCGGCACCATTGCGCTTGCCGGGGAGCGCCTCGACCAGTTGGCACCGAAGGCGATGCGTCGCGTGCGCGGCGACAGGATAGGCTTCATCTTCCAGGACCCTATGACCAGCCTCAACCCGGTCATCACCATCGGCCGGCAGCTCTGCGATACGATCGAGGCGCATCTGAAGATCAGTGGCGACGGGGCGAAGAAAAAGGCGCTCGAATGGATCGAACGGGTCGGCCTGCCGAACCCGGACGTGCAATTCAAGCGTTATCCACACCAGCTTTCCGGCGGCATGCGGCAACGTATTGTCATTGCGCTGGCACTTTGCGCCAATCCGGCGCTCGTGATCGCCGACGAACCGACGACCGCGCTTGATGTATCGGTCCAGGCCCATATCCTGCAGTTGATGCGCGACCTGCATCGCGAAAGCAAGACGAGCATGATGCTGATCACCCATGACCTCGGTGTCATCGCCAAGATGGCCGACCGCGTCGCTGTGCTTTACGCCGGCCGCGTTGCCGAGATCAGCCCTGTCAACGAACTCTTCAACGCGCCGAAACACCCCTATACCCATGGACTGATCCGCGCGACCCCGATGCCATCGGTCAATGGCGAAGTGCGGCTCGACCAGATTCCCGGCGCCATGCCGGGGCTCGGCGCGGTTCCGCCCGGCTGCGCCTTCAATCCGCGTTGTTTCAAGGCCGAAGGCGATTGCTGCTCGGCAGTGCCACCGCTGACCATCAGGGAAAGCGTTGCATTTTCCTGTTTCCATCCACTGGAAAAGGAGATCGCATGAGCGGCCGGGATTTCCTTACTCTCAACCACGTCAGCAAGGTCTATCGCCGCAATCAGAGCCTTCTGGAACGGCTGAAGAAGAACAACACTGGCGGCACCAAAGCGGTCAGCGACGTCAGTCTCACTGTCCGGCATGGAGAAACTTTGGGCCTCGTCGGGGAGAGTGGCTGCGGCAAGTCGACGCTGGCCCGCCTCGTCTCCGGCCTCATGGAGCCGACCTCCGGCGAGATCGCCTTCCGCAGGGATGCAGCCGGCAAGATGCCCCGCCTCCAGATGATCTTTCAGGACCCCTATTCGTCACTGAACGGCCGCTGGATGATCGAGGATATCATCGCCGAACCGATCCGCGTCCATAAGCTGCGCCGGGGCCGGGCTGCGATCCGCGCCCGCGTCGACGAACTGCTCGTTCAGGTCGGCCTGTCGCCGGCGGATGCCGAAAAATACCCTCAGGAATTTTCCGGCGGTCAGCGGCAGCGCATCTGCATCGCCCGCGCGCTTGCCGGCGAACCGGAATTCCTGATCCTCGACGAGCCGACCTCGGCGCTGGACGTGTCAGTCCAGGCGCAGATTCTCAACCTTTTGCGCGACCTGCAGAAGAACTTGGCACTCACCAGTCTGTTCATCACCCACAACCTTTCGGTCGTGCGGATCATGGCCGATAGGATCGGCGTCATGTATCTCGGTGAACTGGTGGAGGAGGCACCGTCGGAAGAGCTGTTCCTCAGGCCTCGCCATCCCTATACGCGCCTCTTGATCGATGCCGCCCCGGATATGGATACTAGCGACCGCACGCTACATCCGATTGCTGGCGAGCTGCCCAACCCGGCCTTTCCGCCCTCCGGATGCCGTTTTCACACGCGTTGTCCCTTCGCGAAGGATGTCTGTCGCAGCACGACGCCGCCGCAGAAGACGAGCGGAGCCGACGGCATGTTCCGCTGCCATTTCGATCTTGATCTGTCGAACGGGCAGGCAATCCTGCCGGCTGCCAAAGCCAGAACCGCCTGAAATCCCGAGGTGCCCCAATGACGACTGCCCCATCCCGCCAGGCGACGATCGACAAGGCTGTGGGTTATCTCGATGACGGTTCCTTCAAGGCGGCGCTCCGCAAGAGCGTCGCGATCCCGTCGGCAAGTCGTGTCGCGGCCAACAGGCCGGACCTTTGGCGCTATATCACTGGGGACATGCAGCCCTTCTTCGAGCGCCTCGGCTTCGCGACGAAGATCTACGAGAACGACCTGGCCCCAGGCCCTTTCCTGATCGCTGAGCGGGTTGAGAATCCCAACTACACCACCATCCTGCAATACGGCCATGGCGACGTTGTCGCCGGTTTGGATGGTCAGTGGGAGGAAGGTCTATCCCCCTTCGAGATGGCGGAAAAAAACGGCGCCTGGTATGGCCGCGGCACGGCCGATAACAAGGGTCAGCATGCGATTAACCTCGCCGCGATTGAGGCTCTGCTGGCAGTCAAAGGCTCGCTTGGCTTCAATCTCAAATATCTGATTGAGATGGGAGAAGAGTCCGGTTCGCTCGGCCTGAAAGAGATGTGCGCTGCCCACAAGGACGAACTCAAGGCCGACGTCTTCATCGCGTCCGATGGTCCTCGCCTGGCACTGGAACGGCCGACGATCTTTCTCGGCGCCCGCGGCGGCATGTCCTTCCATCTGGAGATCAATGCGCGCGAAAGTTTTCAGCATTCCGGCAACTGGGGCGGCATCCTCTCCAATCCTGGCATAGAACTCTGCCATGCGATTACGGCGCTGGTGGATCGGACGGGTAGGATCAAGGTCCGCGAGATGACACCTGGGAACATCCCGGAAAACGTCCGCGCGGCGCTGAAGGATTGCAAGATCACCCCGGCCGCCGACGATCCTCCGATCGAGCCGTGGTGGGGCGAGCCGGGCCTTACGCCTGAGGAAAAAGTCTTCGCCTGGAGTTCCTTCGAGGTCATGGAGATGGAATGCGGCAACCTCGCCCAGCCGCTTTACGCCATCCCGCCCAGGGCCCGCGCCCGCGTGCAGCTCCGTTTTCCGGTCGGCGTCGATCCGGATGCGGTCGTTCCGGCCGTTCGCAAGGCTTTAATCGATGCCGGTTACGACCGCGTCGTAGTCAAGGATCCCACCGACGCGATCTTCCTCGCCAGCCGCCTCGATCCCGATCATCCCTGGGTCAGACGTATCGTCACCTCGATCGAGAAGACGTTGGGCGCTCCGCCGGCCATCCTGCCCAATCTCGGCGGTTCACTGCCGAACAACATCTTCTCCGATTTGCTCGGCCTGCCGACCATCTGGATTCCGCATTCCTATCCCGGCTGCCTGCAACATGCTCCAAACGAGCACCTGCCGGTCAGCATCGTTCGCGAGGGACTTGCCATGATGGCCGGTCTTTATTGGGATATCGGTGAAACAGCCGCTGACCGGCAGGCCGGTTAGATTGACAAAACAACCCGGTTTCGGCCGCTCGTTTTCGCCTTGTAGAGATTTGCGTCCGCAGCCTTGAGACATTCCTGAGGATCAAAGCCAGGAACGCAATAAAATGCTCCAATGCTCGCCGATACGGAGATAATTGATCCGGAGGCTGAACGAAAATCCATGCAGTCGATCAGTCCGCGAATTTCCTCACATCGTCGCAACATCGCTTCAGCCGTCAAATCACTCTGAAAAAGCGCAAACTCCTCTCCTCCAAGGCGGCCAGCAATGTCAAATTCTCCTTGATAGGCCGCGAGTATCTGTCCTGTCCGGCGGAGAGCTTCGTCGCCCGTTGCATGTCCATGCCCATCATTGATCGACTTGAAATAATCGAGATCCAGGAACAGTAGGCCACCCGTCACGCCTTTGCGGCTAAAGGTTTCCAATTCTTCAAGGAATGCACTTCTGTTGAGAAGCCCGGTCAACCCATCCCGGCGTGATTGTAGGCGAAGCTCTTCATATGCGATCGCCAGCTTCTGGAGTGCCTCCGAGGCCGCCGCTTCTGCGCGCCGAAGTTTTTCAGCTTGTCGGAAATGCACGGCCGAAGCTGGAATAGAGATAACCAACGGGCAAACGATGGTCATTATGAGACCGGCTCCGGCCACTTCTCCGCCGAGCATCGGAACGATGCTGAATGAGAGAATGAGGGAGGCAAGCAGCGACAGCAGACCGGTCAGCAATGACTTGGCGAGGACGATGCGCATCGAAAGAGCCGCGAGGAATGAATATCGGGGCCCCTCTTAAGCTTGCTGACTTTAACATAGGCTGAACCAATCCTGAAACATCCTAGGTTTTGACATGTCTTTAGGCGTCTTTGAAGCGTGAGATAAGCGGTCTGCCAATGACAATATGGCTCGCCATGTGCCCGAACATCATTCGTCGCCCTGCCTGATGAATCCTTTTAGGATTTTGACGGACTCGCGATAAGTCATCAGCCGATGCAACGTTGCCGCTGACGGGTGATCAGCGGTATATTCAACATCGGCAAGTTCGGGAAAGCGCCGCTCCAGATCGTGGATCAATGACTTATAAATCATGATCTGTTCGTGAGTGAATTGAGCATCAGGTGCACGAGACATTCTTTTGGTCCTTTTCTTATGGGACCTTACTTGCACGGCATCTAAATTGCTTTGAGGGAAATCAACGCTCGAAGCGCCGTACCGGCACATCGGCATTATAGGCGTGTCAGGATTTCGCCCGAAAGGACGACCTGAAAATTTCCATCCGAAAGCGGTTCCACCAGATAACCATCGGAGGTGTAGTAAACGAAGCGGGTAACGGCGCCAGTTTCTCGGCTCTCCCGATGCCCATCGCCGCGGCTCCGGATGGCCTTGAATACAGACACAGAGTTTCCCTTTTCATCCAGGCAATCGATACGCGCGCGCTCTTCACCGGACATTCTCGCCATCCCGTCCGTGACGTTCTGCAACAATATGAACGGCGAGCAAGGCAGGCAAGGGATTTGGTCGCAGGTTCGAGTGCACGCCAAACATCAAGGGCCAGGCTCACTACCCATCCCGATCGCTTTCGATCCTACCAGCGGCCTTCGCAACATCCGCCGAAGCCTCCCGGAACGGCGCCCGACTGAGTTCGTTACCGGCAGCGATCGCCTTGCGTAAAAGCCGCAGTAGTTCCTCAGACTCGTCGGCATTCAGGCCCCGCAGCATAATGCGCTGCGCTGCCTCAACCGCCGGCATGATACCGGAAAGCGTTTCCCGCCCTGCCTCCGTGATCTCCAGTTCACGCGCACGCCTGTCTCTTTTGCTCGCGCGGCGCTCGAGGAAGCCCTTCTGTACCAGTCGATCCACGACGCCGGTAATGGTCGTCCGATCATAGGCTATCAACCCGGCGAGCGTCACCTGATCAATGCCCGGATTCGCGCTGATCGCAGCGAGCGCCGCGTATTGAACGGGTGTCAGGTCATAGCCGGCGGCCTCTGCTTCCGCATGGAAGACGGCAACGGCAATCTGCTGGAACCGGCGGGCCAAGTGCCCCGGCATGTCATTGTTGTCTTTCACCGATCTCTCCATGACCGACTCTCGTCTTGACAGCATACATATAATCAGCATACTGATTAATTATCACGACGATCCAGGCTCATCGTTCTGACATCGTCGCAACAACTTAAACCACGAGGCGGTTCAACCGTCGATACTGGCAGCCAGCAAACCGAAGCCTATGGCAGCCGCGGGATACGGTTGCAGCCAGGATCGGACGGATATTCAGCAAGACACGCGGAGGAGATACATCCATGCAATTTCACCTCAACGGGTTCCGGACCGGAGATCCGGCAATTTCGGAGCCATCCGGCCGGCACACGACGTCATCCGGTTCGGATCCGCTTCCCAAAGAAGTCGATGTTCTGATTATCGGCTGCGGGCCGGCCGGATTGACGCTCGCCGCCCAGCTGGCGACCTTTCCCGATATCAAGACCTGCATCGTCGATCAGAAATCCGGTCCCCTGCTACTCGGGCAAGCCGACGGCATTGCCTGTCGCACTCTGGAAATGTTCGAGGCCTTCGGCTTTGCCGAGCGCGTGTTGAAGGAAGCCTATTGGGTCAACGAGACGTCATTCTGGAAACCGGACGATGCCGAACGGGAAAAGATCGTTCGCCACGGCAGGATTCAGGATGTCGAAGACGGGCTCTCCGAGTTTCCTCATGTGATCCTGAATCAGGCGCGTGTGCATGATTTCTATCTGGATGTCATGCGCAGATCGCCGAGCCGGCTGGAGCCGCACTACGCGCGGCGCCTCCTCGACCTTCAGATTGATCCGCCGTCAGCCACCCGCGATCAGTCTCCCGGCCGTCCCGTGACGGCCAGACTCGAGCGACTCGATCGTTCGCATGAAGGGCGGGTGGAGACCATCAGGGCCCGCTACGTGATCGGCTGTGACGGGGCGCGCAGCATCGTCAGGAAGTCACTCGGGCGGGAACTCAAGGGCGATTCGGCCAATCAGGCCTGGGGCGTCATGGATGTGCTGGCCGTCACAGACTTTCCCGATATTCGTCTCAAGGCGCTGATCCAATCCGCCAATGAAGGCAGCATCGTGCTCATCCCGCGGGAAGGCGGCTATCTGGTCCGCATCTATGTAGAGCTCGACAAACTCAACGAAAACGAACGGGTGGCCAATCGAAACATCACCGTCGACCACCTGATTGCCGCAGCACAGCGGATTCTAAAGCCCTATACGCTCGAGGTGAAGGAAGTCGCGTGGTGGTCCGTCTATGAGATAGGCCAGCGGCTCTGCGACAAGTTCGATGACGTGCCGGAAGGGGAAATTGCGACGCGTCTGCCTTATGTGTTCATCGCCGGCGACGCCTGCCATACTCACAGTCCCAAGGCGGGCCAGGGTATGAACGTCTCCATGCAGGACGCGCTCAATCTGGGCTGGAAGCTTGCAGCCGTCCTTCAGGGTCGCTGCTCGCCCGAACTTCTGCACAGCTACTCGGCGGAACGTCAGGCTATCGCCAAAGAACTGATCGATTTCGACCGCGAATGGGCCAAGATGTTGAGTGCGCCCCTGAAATCCTCACCGGATGGTGAAGGCGTCGATCCGGCGGAGGTCCAGGAATATTTCGTCAGGCACGGACGTTATACGGCGGGAACGGCGACCCATTACCGCCCGTCCATCCTTACGGCCGAATCGACCCATCAATCTCTGGCGAAGGGGTTTACGATCGGTACACGCTTTCATTCCGCGCCGGTCATTCGCCTCGCGGATGCCAAGCCGATTCAGCTCGGCCACACCGCGAAGGCGGACGGTCGCTGGCGCCTCTATGCTTTCGCCGGCACCGGAGATCCCGTTGCCGCCGGCTCAGGCATTCGGTCCCTATGCGAGTTCCTTGCCGATGCGCACGAATCTCCAGTCAGGAAATATACGCCGGCTGGCGCGGACATCGACGCCGTTATCGATGTCCGCGCGGTCTTTCAGCAGGACCATCGCGAACTCGCCGTGGAGGCCATGCATTCCCTTCTCCTTCCGGCAAAGGGACGCCTGGGGCTTCGAGATTATGAGAAGATGTTCTGCCCCGACCTGAAAAGCGGCAATGACATTTTCGACATGCGCGATATCGATCGGGAACAGGGATGTTTGATTGTCGTGCGGCCAGACCAATACGTCGCGCATGTTCTCCCTCTCGGTGCGCATATCGAACTTGCTGCCTTCTTCGAAGGCTTCATGACGCAGAAGAACTGAACGAAGTCTCGATGGGAGTGCCGACACTAACGTACGAAATGGTTCCGAGATCAGCAGAACCAGCGGCGCCACTGGCCCTCTGCCTACCAGCGAAGCCAGCGCCGCCCTGAAACATAGCCTAACGAGGTCATGATAGCGATTGCTATCATATACCAACTCCCCACAAACAGGGGGCTGTCATCAGGACAATGCCAGGCATAAATGGCAGCCCCGATCCCTCCCGCTGCCAAACCCGCGACCGCTCCGGCGAGACCTGGGTTCTCCGGGGCGCCATGCTTCAACGCCCAAAAGAATGCCATAAAGGGTGTCAGCGACAGAAGCGGGATGAAGACCAGGCAGAAGTTTGAATACCGCCCGATCATGCTCGCTTTCCAAGCAACCGCAGGCAGAACGAACAGTTCGGCAAGGATACCGGCCAAAAGCAGGACAAGCGGCAGGAAAAATGCAAGCACATGCGGCTTGATGGCAACGCCAGGCCTTCCTATCCTGAAGACCAGGTTGCACCCGACTATCGCCAGGATCAACGTCAAGGCGATCTTGAAATCGACGCGGCTCGTTTGAAGCGCCTCCACCATATTCGCCCGAATCCCGACGGTCGAGACGAGAACAATCGCGGACACCGAAGCTCCGATCATCAGCGCCGCCATCAACGCTCGGCCAAGGCGAACGCGCACCGGAGCGTCCTGCGCCAAGAGACTGATCAAATCATCGGTATTCAATCCATTCACTCCACTCTGCCTCGTTATCAACGAACGACCTGATGCGCTCACAGCGGTCAAGATCCGCACCAACTTCTTCTCACAACGCCGCAGCTAATCAGCAGAAATGTAGCCAATCAGCGCCACACGAGCCAATGGCCCGATTAGGCGCGCGGATATCGTCATTCGATATATCCCTCTGCAGAACAACGCTCCGGCTATTGCTGGCAACGCTGAAGTGCAATTTCAAGCCTGAGACGTCTGATCATCTGCTGATATTCCTCGAGCCGACGCGCCGCCTGCCGCACTTCGGCAAAGTCTGCCGGCCAAACCTGCCAAAGGATCAGCTCGAACCGCAGGTCCCTGACAGGACTGGGTCGAAACCGCCCCCATAGCTGAATGATGCGGCTTCCGCGATGACACTGCAAAACAGCAGCCCCTTGGAAATCCTCCACGGGATCGAGGGCATGGGCAGGATTGAGGAGTAAAGCCTTTCCGCCATCCGCTCCAAGAAGGACAAGTTTTCTCGTGGAATGATTGTCACCGGTGCCGGCAGGATCGCGCAGCCGTGCCTCCAAGGTCGTTCCGGCGGGCAGCAGGATCGACAGTTCCGGCGTGATCATCTCATCCCATACCACGTCGTGCCCATCGGAACGATGTTGCGTGTCGTCAACTCGGCGAAACGGAAAGTGCTCATCACTCTTCCTGACATCCATCCGATCGGCTCCTGTTGTTGATGCATGTGGCCGGGCAGTCTGTTGAGCCTAGTTCGCCCAGGATAACCGCTTCGTTACATCCGCGTTCAAATTTTCGTTGGAGGACTCGGTCGCGATCGCCCCGGCAGAAAAGTCATCGCCTGATGTAACGAACTCGGTGGCGAACCCGTAGAGGCCGTTATCGGTGCCAATCCGACAGCCGTTGCTTCCGGAAATCTTCCCCGTTCGCCGGCTTCCCCAAGGAGTCTGACATGAATCGCGATGCCTATGATCTGATCACCAGCAGCGACAGCGCCGAAGCCCGGCGAGCTTTCGAGCAAGCTGTCTATGGTCTTGCAACGCACCGTCCGAGCACGGGTGCATCGCTGCAGGCAACGCTTGCCGCCGATCCCGATCATGTTGCCGCACACGCGCTTACCGGTTTTGCAAACCTCATCCTTGCTCGCTCGGAACTGGCCGCCAGCGCCGAAACAGCGCTCGCCGAAGCCCGAGCCGCACTGACAAGGAAGAACGGCGGAACGGCAGACGAGCAGATCCTCGTGAAAGCTTTGGCTACAGCCAACCAGGGATCGTTTTCCGGCGCCGTAGATATGCTTGATCGCGGCTTTGCCGACCGCCCGGCGACTTTCCTTCCTTTCAAGCTCTCACACGCCCTTCGCTTCATGCTCGGTGATGCCGCCGGAATGCTGACGGCGAGTTCACGAGCGGTAGATAGCCTTGATTCAGCAAGCCTTTCGGCCGGCTTCGTATTCGGCTGTTATGCCTTTTCGCTGGAAGAAACCGGTCGCTATGAGGAGGCCATGAAAGCGGGGCGGAAGGCGGTCGCCTTGCAGCCGGATGATTCCTGGGGCCTGCATGCGGTTTCGCACGTCTTCGAGATGCGCGGACAAACACAGGAGGGCGTCGATTGGCTCGAAAGCAGTCGAAGCGCCTGGTCGCGCTGCAACAATTTCTCCTTCCACATGGCTTGGCATCTCGCTTTGCTTCACCTCGAACGCGGCGACCATGAGCGTGTCCTTCAGCTCTACGACGATGAAGTGCGTCCCCAGCAGACGGATGATTTCAGGGATATGGCAAATGCTGTCTCACTCCTGTGGCGATTGAACCAGATGGGTGTTCATGTGGGATCGCGCTGGCATGACCTCGCCGGCATCGCCCGGGCAAGGCGGTGGGACACGACCCTCATCTTCGCAGCTCTTCACAATCTCGCGGCACTGGTCGCGATCGGAGATAGGGTTGGCGCGGCCGAACTCGTCACGGAGATAGAGGAGAAAGCCACGGGTACCGGCGACCAGGCACGGGTTGCAGCCGAAATCGGCGTGCCGATGGCACGCATGCTCGCGGGACTCGGCGCCCCGGCCGACAGGCAGATGCTCGATCGGGTGATTGTCAATCTGCCAAAGATCGGCGGCAGCAACGCACAACGCGATTTCTTCGTCCTCGCGCTTGCAAAGGCGGTCGGCAGCCGTGGCGACAACGCAGGCATCTCCCGAATCCGTCATATGCGCAGGCATCTGAAAGCGGAGGACCGCCTGATCCGCTCGATCGAGCAATCCGCCGGAATGAGGCTGTCGGCCTGACCTCAACACAACATACGAGGATGACTGAAATGACCATGATGGAAATGCAGAAACCCAGCATATTCCCGGCAATCGAACCCGGCCTTGGAAAAGCTATTGTCGTGTCCGGCCTTGCTGCGGACATTGCCTGGGAAGTATGGGCGCGCCTGATTACGCCTTTGCTCGTCGGCGGCCCCCTGGAGCCCGCAGCACTTGTGCAAACGGTCTTCGGCTTCAACAATCTACTTCTGGCCGAGGCGATCCATGCCATAGTCGGCATCGTGTTTTATCCGATCGGCTATCTTTTCATCGCCCGGCCCCTGCAACGAATCGTTCTCCCGCGGCTGCCCTTGCTCCTGACCGGCATCGGCTTCGGCGTCGGGCTATGGGTGTTTGCGCTCTTCGTGATGGCCCATCTCATCGCCGGACTGCCAGCTTTTCTTGGTTTCATTCCGCTGACCTGGGCTTCGCTCGCCGGGCATATCATCTTCGGCGTCACCGTCGCCTATACCATCCGGGCGTTTGGAAGGTGACGGGACGATTGCTCGACCTTTGCGCATCGATATCGAGGGGGGGATCGATGTTCCGGCGCTTCCTCGCGGCAGCCCTCTGTCTCGGTGCGGATCCGGGGCTTGCTGGCTCGTATTGCGGCGGAGACGTCGCATGCACGGTGGACGGCGGCAACTACCGCATCGAACTGCCCCAAGATGGCGACGTAAGGGGCGCCTACGTTTACTTCCACGGCTTCAAGAGTTCTGCAGAATTGCAGATGCGACAGCGTTCTCTCGTGGATACGACACTTGCCCATCATCTCGCCTATGTCGCGGTCGACGGGCTTGCCGGCGGCTGGTCGTATCCAGGCGCACCAAGGCGCGACCGCGACGAAAAGCGCTTCATCGGAAATGTCTTGAACGACCTCCAGAACAGGCACGGCTTTACGCCGAAAAAAGTGATCGTCGGCGGCTTCTCCGTCGGAGCTTCCATGGCGTGGTATACGGCCTGCGAGCAGGGAGGCCGGGTGGCCGCCATGGTGACGTTTTCCGGCGTGTTCTGGGACCCTCTGCCCCAGGCAGCGGACTGTACCAGCAATCTCCCGCCGATGATCCACTTCCACGGAACGGCGGATAGAACTTTTCCGTTGGCGGGTCGGGCGATCGCGGGGACTTTCCATCAAGGTGACGCACTCAAGAGTGTTGCAATTTACCGCGAGAGGGCCCGGTGCGATCTGCCTGCCGCTCACAAGAGCATGATCGACGGTATCGTCTGCGATGCCGTCCCTGGCTGTCTGCGCGGCGAGAGCATTCTTTGCATTCATGACGGCGGGCATGAGGCCCGGCCTGATCTTCTGGATGCCGGGCTGACCGCCCTCGGCTACCCGAAATAAGCAACCTGCTCCGGAAAGGGCAAACAGTTTCGGGGCGAGGCCAATCCATTAAGCGTGAGATAGAGATGTTCGATAATCAGGCGAAAGGTGGTAGCACGAGGGTGGCGGACACGATCGCCCGCGCCTTGCATAATCATGGCGTCAGGCACGCTTTCGGCATGCCGGGCGGAGAAGTTGTGACGCTGATCGACGGGTTGCAGAAAGCCGGCATCGCGTTCCATCTTGCTCGCCACGAAACGGCGGCTGCGATCATGGCCTCCGGGGCGAGCGTGATTTCCGGGAAACTGCAGATGCTGGTGACGACGGTCGGCCCGGGTCTTGCCAATGCGGTCAACGGCATTGCCGACGCCGCCCAGGAGCGTGTCCCGTTGATCGTGATCTCCGGCATCGTCGATCGTGCCACGCGGGCTCGCTACACACATCAGGTCATCAATCACGCCCAATTGCTGCAGCCTCTGGTGAAGGCATCCTTCGAGGTCGAGCCGGAAAGCGCCGCCTCGACGGTCGCCCGCGCCATTGCGCTCGCAATGGCCGACCCCATGGGGCCGGTTCACCTGGATCTTTCTCCGGCCGTCGCGGAAATGACGGTGCAGGAACCGTTCTCGGCCGCCCCCCCTCAGGTGCTGCGGCCGATGGTGACGACAACTGATCCCTCCATCATGGCGCTTTCAGACCGCTTCAAACGCGCCGAACGCCCCTTGATCGTCGCCGGCTTTGAAGCTGCCCGCAGGGGTGCTAACACAGCCGTGCTTGCCTTGGCGGAGGCAACCGGTGCACCGGTGATCACGACCTACAAGGCAAAGGGACTGATACCGGAAAATCACCACCTTTCGCTTGGTGGCGCGGGGCTCTCGCCACGGGCCGATGCCATTCTGTTACCGCTTGTGGCGAGCGCCGACCTCGTGCTTGCCATTGGCTATGATCCGATCGAGATGCGCCTCGGCTGGCTGGATTTCGTCAAGGATGCGACCAAGCTCGTGGAGATTACCGGAACGGCACCCGATCACGCCATGCACCATGCCGGCACACGCGTGGTCGCGGATATCGCGCGGTTCGTTGGCATGCTGGCGCATTCTGCGACGCGGCGGAGGACATGGGTACGGGACGAACCGGCTTTCGCCAAGGCAAAGCTTCGTAGCCTCTTTGCAGGAAGGGACGACTGGGGTCCTCATGCGATCATTGAAACGCTGCAATCCGAAATCCAGGATGACACCATCGTCACCGTCGACAGCGGCGCCCATCGCATCCTGCTCTCCCAGCAATGGGTGGCGCGTCGGCCGTTGACGCTGCTCCAATCCGCGGGTTTCTGCACCATGGCGGCTGCACTGCCACTCGCGATCGGAGCGAAGGTCGCAGCTCCGGATCGTAGCGTGTTTGCCGTCATGGGCGACGGCGGGCTGGAGATGGGAATAGGAGAACTCGCTACCCTGCGCGACCTCGGCCAACCGATCACCATCGTGCTTTTCCAGGATCAGAGCCTTGCGCTCATCGCCTTGAAACAGGCCGCAGCAGGTTTGGCTCCCGCGGGCGTAGCTCTGGGGCTTACGGATTTTGCCGCAGTAACAAAAGGCTTCGGCGGCTACGGTATCAATGTGGAGACGATCAATGACTTCCGTAACGAGCTTACGGCGGCAAGAACCCGCGCAGGCTTCACCCTCATTTGCTGCCGGTTCGCCGCAAGCGCATATGAGGACGCCTTCTAAGATCGCCTCTGCCGGTACGGCAGCGCCTCCGGTCAAGCGTCAGCGCGACCTGCGGCTGGATTTCTTCCGCGGCGTCGGCATGCTGATCATCCTGATAGCCCATATCCCCTACGATGGCTGGGCATTGTGGATTCCTGCCCGCTTCGGCTTTTCCGATGCAACCGAGATGTTCGTCTTCCAGTCTGGAATGGCCTCCGCGATCGCTTTCGGCACCACCTTTGATCGGGCTGGGACCATAGCTCTCGTGGCAAGGGTCGCGCGACGCCTGTGGCAGATCTATTGGGCGCATATTTCGGTTTTCATCGCCGTTGTCGCATTGATGGCAATAGCGGGAACGCGCCCGGATGGCGTTTCCTATCTGGACAGCCTGAATCTGCTGCCCTTCATCCGCGATCCGGGTTCCCTTCTGGCGGCGCTGCTGACCCTGCGCTACGTGCCGAACTACTTCGACATCCTGCCAATGTATATGGTCGTTCTGGCGCTCCTGCCGGTAATGCTGCTGGCAAGTCGTATCAGTAAAATCCTTCCATTCGTGCTGATGATCGGGCTTTGGCTGGCATCGCAATTTGGCTACGCCAGCCTTTCTGCCGAACCGTGGTCCAACCGTCCCTGGTTCTTCGATCCGTTTGGCTGGCAACTTATCTTCTTCACCGGCTTTTTTCTGATGCGCGGCACATTGCCCGCGCCCGGTTATGATCGGCGCCTCATGTTTCTGGCCGCGGCGGTCGTCCTCATCACCATGCCTTTCGCCTGGGTACATTTTTTGGAGATGCATCCCTTCTTCCGCGGCGTTGCGGACTTCATCACCCCTCTCACCGACAAAACCCGCTTCGGCATTCTGCGGTTCGTACACTTCCTGGCGCTCTGTTACATCGCAGTTCACATCGTCGGTGAAGGAGGATCGCGGCTGCACGGTCCGGCCGTGCGTATTCTCGTCGTCGTCGGCCAGCAGTCACTTGCCGTTTTCGTCACCGGCATGGTCATCGCACAAATAATAGGGATTGCTCTTGATCAGACAGGCCGCACGGTCTTCACAGAAGCCGCCGCGAACCTGTGCGGCTTCAGCCTTCTGATCGCAACCGCCTATCTTGTTCGGTGGTTCAAGAATTCCCCCTGGAAGTCTTAAAAGCGCGTGTCCCCTTCCCCATCCCGAAGTCTGACGAAACATCGCGCGCCGTACGACTCTGGTAGTGTCGGCAATCATGACGTCGGTTTGAGCCCTTCAGCGCCGACGGTAAGCCCGGCGGAGGCGACAGCCGATGGCCCGGAACTGGCATAACCCGTTGCCAAGGATGCCACGGTCTTCTCTCCTATGGTGCGAAAGAACACAGGCGCACTTTTCGCATACTTGCATTCATGTCTTCGAAATGCTGAATGTTGCCGAGGTCCTCAAGCAATCCACCGGAGGTTCCATGGACACGCCTGCGATCCGTCTGACAGAACTCGCCCACGGTGGAGGTTGCGGCTGCAAGCTCGCACCTTCGGTCCTGCAAAGCTTGCTTTCTGCCCAACCGGCCGTCCAACCTTTTGCTCAGCTCCTCGTCGGGAACGAGATGGCTGATGACGCGGCCGTGTGGCAGGTTGACGATAACACCTGTGTGATTGCCACGACCGATTTCTTCATGCCGATGGTCGATGACCCGCGCGATTTTGGTCGGATCGCAGCGACCAACGCCATTTCCGACGTTTACGCAATGGGTGGTAAACCGATTCTGGCATTGGCGATCCTTGGCATGCCGATCAACAAGCTTGCTCCGGAGATCATTGCGAAGGTCCTGGAGGGGGGCGCTTCGGTCTGCGCCGAGGCGGGTATCCCTGTCGCGGGTGGTCATTCCATCGATTCCATTGAACCGATTTACGGGCTTGCAGTCATTGGCATCTGCCGCCCGGATCAGGTTCGCCGCAATGGTGGAGTGAAACCTGGAGACGCCTTGATCCTGACCAAGGGTATCGGCATCGGCATCTATTCGGCGGCAATCAAGAAGAACGCCCTGCCGCCCGGCTGCTATGAGGAGATGATCGGTTCCACAACACTCCTCAACCGCATCGGCGCGGACCTCGCCACCGACCCGGACGTCCACGCGATCACGGACGTGACCGGTTTCGGCATCCTTGGCCACGGGCTTGAAATGGCGCGTGCTTCCAACCTGTCCTTGGTCCTGAAGCTTTCCTCAATTCCTTTCCTGTCGCAGGCGAAGGCGCTCGCAGAACAGGGTTTCATCACAGGTGCCTCCGGCCGCAACTGGACGAGTTACGGCGCCGATATCGGACTTCCCGAGGGCCTGCCCGACTGGCAACGCCTGTTGCTTGCCGACCCGCAGACCTCAGGCGGTCTTCTGGTCGCATGCGCGCCAGAAAAGGCTGAGGCACTGGTCGACAAGATCCGCCTCGACGGTTATCCGCTTGCGAGCATTATCGGAACCGCGGAAGCGGGTGCGGCCGGGATCAAGGTCGTTCCCTGATCGCGATCGCTGCTTGGAACAAGCGGACCCGAACGTCGTTGGTGAACGATGAAAAGGAGATCGCCATGCGAAACCCGACAATCGTCCCCTTTCCCACGCTTGCTACAGTCGCCTTCTGCCTGCTGAGTTCCATGTCAGAGCCGGCATCGGCGCAGACCGCAAATGAAAAGGTCAATTGCACCACGGCTGCCGGCAAGGCGGAGCCGGCAACGGCACCCGACCGCGGGAGCGCCGACGGCACCGCGCCCGGCAACAGCGGATCGACTGGCTGGACCGGCGGCACGGGCGGTGCGTATATCGGCACGAATCCTCAAGGAGCGATCCGCGGTTCGACGACCTGGCAGCCGCCGACGGCGCGCGGCCTCGATCTTGCCATGGCTCCCGAAACCCCGGCACCGGCAGATTGCTGAATTTGGTCACGATTGCCGTGATGATTGTCAATTCTGTTTGCAAACAGCGAACATGGCTGTAATGCTTCTCGGGGAGCGAGTGATCGTGCCGCGATCAAACGGGAGTTTGGATCATGCTGAACCGCCGCCGATTTCTGACAAACGCCGCGACTGCTACCCTGGCGACCGCCTGGATCACACGAGGAGCGGCGGAGGCCCGTGCCGAGGAAACCACTCGGACCGATGCCGGTTGGCGCACTTTCGACGTTTCCACCAAGATCGACCTCCAGCGGACTGAAGGCCCGGCGCAACTCTGGCTGCCGGTCATCCAGTCCGCCGGTGATTACCAGAAGGCGGAGATGCCGCGTTGGGAATCGAATAGCAGCGACATCCGCATCGAGAAGGATCCTGCCTCCAATGCTGACATCCTTCATGTCACTTGGAGCGGCGAGCCGCAGCGTACGATCGACGTGATTCAGCGCGTCGCCACCCGCAATCGCGCTACTACGGACCGGGTTTCCGCAACGGCGGAGGAACTCGAACACGAGTTGCGCGGCACGCCCAGCATGCCGGTGGACGGCATCGTCAAGACGACCGCGATGCGCATCGTCGAGGGGCGCGACCGCCCAGAGGATCGCGCCCGGGCGATCTATGACTGGGTGATCGACAATACCTTTCGCGATGCCAACATCGATGGCTGCGGTGTCGGCAATGTCAAGGACATGCTGGAAAGCGGCTATTTCGGCGGCAAGTGCGCCGACATTTCCAGCCTGTTCGTAGCGCTGGCACGTGCCGCCGGCCTGCCCGCCCGCGACGTGTTCGGCATCCGAGTTGCCGATTCGGCAGATTTCAAGAGCCTCGGCCGTTCCGGCGACGTTACCAAAGCGCAACACTGTCGCGCCGAAGTCTATCTCGACGCCCATGGCTGGGTCGCGGTCGATCCGGCGGACGTCCGCAAGGTCGTGCTCGAGGAAAACCTGCCGCTCGACAATCCCTCCGTCCGGGCTTTCCGCGAAAAGGCCTATGGCAACTGGGAAATGAACTGGGTGGGATACAACACGGCCCGGGATTTCGTTCTGCCCGGAGGAGACCTGCAGCAGGGCTTCCTGATGTACCCTGCCGCGATCACCTCGCGTGGCGAACTGGATTGCCTCAGCCCGAAGACCTTCGCCTATTCCATCACCTCGAAAGAGGTGACAGCCTGAATATCGGATTGGCGATCGCGCGCAAGGTGAACCACCAGCGACCGGCTCAGTGCGGCTGGATTTCCTCGATCGTCAGCCTCAACCCATCGGCGTTGAAGAACTCTCCATCACGGATCAGGGATCGGTCCTCGTTGAGCTTGCGGACCAGCGAGGAAAGCCTCGCTTTGGCCTCCCGGTCCTCCACGAGACCTTCTCGGCCAGCCCGATAGAAGACGACGCCAGACCATTCGACGCCGGCGCTGCTGAAAAACTGCATCATGTCCGGCCAGCGCAGCTCGTCTCCGACGACGTGAAGATAGGCCGAACGCAGCAGATCGACGCTGGTCTCTCCGACCCGTACCAGTACGAAGAGCATGGTGAAAGATCCCACCTCTCCGTAAGTCGCGACCACCCAATCGTCGAAGTCGGTTTCCTGGGACTTGAGGATCACGAACGGCCTCCTGATGGCGGAAGAGAATGGGAGTCGAACCCACCCAAGACAGCCTCGCTGCCCCACCCGGATTTGAAGTCCGGACGCCCCACCGGGGACGAATCTCTTCCTTCAACTGCCTCAGGAGCAGGCCCGCCATAGAGGTCGAGCCTGTGCGGATTGACGCGACGGATATCACCGCGCCGAAGCGTCACCCCTTGACGATCGAAAAACTCGAGGATTTCGATCGCGACCTTTCTACCGTTGTTGACGCGGTCGCGGAAGAGACCTGCGGAAAATTCCCCCCGCTCCGCATTGGCCGCGACATCCTTGATGATCTCGACCATTTCTGCCGTCGTCTGACGGGTGAAGAAGTGGTCATGCCGGATCTCGTCGACGCGGCCAAGCCGCACACAGAGCTTCAGGACGCGACGGACCTCCCGTTCGTCGACGCCAAGCATTTCGGAGAAATCGCGCACGCGAGGCGGACGGAACCTTTCCTCCCCCTCGAGATGCGGGAGGATCTGCGCATAGAGTTCCTCTTCCTTTTCACTCAGCCGGACTTCATGCCCGGGCAGCCGCACGAACGCGCCTTCCAGCACCAGGCGTCCCAGCGCCTGCTCGGCCCGGAGCGTCACCAGAAAGGCTGGCGCCGGAAGCCGTGGCGTCACCTGCAGCCGCAGGCGCTCGCGGCCAATCCCCTGCAGATCGGGATTCTCCGCATGGAAAGCGGTCAGCACCCGCTGAATGTCATCGGAAAAGCCAGCACGTTTGTTTGCCGAGAGCGCATAACGTGCCGAAGCACTTTCGATGACCTCGGCCGCCGCGAACCTGATCGCGGCCTGCAATTCCTCTTCCGACAAGGCCCTGTCGCGGGCAAAGACATCGAGTTCGACCAGAAAAGGCGGAACGTCGAGCAAAGCCGCAAGCGCACCACCGGCACGAGGCAGGGAGGCCGCTTTCAGGAACTCCAGTCGCTCGGGAGACCGCCGCTTGCGCAAGGGGGCCCTGAGATCGACAAGCCGCCCGCCGCCGATCGTGCGCTGCGCCGAAACATCCCGCAGGATGAAGCGGTCGCCGATAGCCGCAGCGATCGGACGGTCAAGGACGAGTTGGACCCTACCACTCCCGCCCGGCGGCACCGGATTTTCGAGCGGCACGATGCGGACGCCGGCCTCGGCGCTGCCGTGATGGAAACGGGCGGAAAACCATTCGCCGATCGGCTTCGGCTCGCTTTCAAGCACCGAAAGCTCCGCATCGATGCGATCGGCCGGCGCATGCAGATAGGGATCGACGGTCATGTCGCCGCGGGTGATGGCATCCCTGGAAATCTCTTCTCCCGCCAGATTGAGAGCGCAACGCTGTCCGGCAAAGCCGCGCTGGGCCTGCTGGTTCTGGGCATGAAGAGATCGTATGCGCGCAGTAAGGCCCGATGGTGACACCACAACCTGATCGCCGATGCCGACGGAACCCGAAAACACGGTCCCGGTGACCACTGTACCGGTCCCCGGAAGCGTGAAACAGCGATCAACAGCGAGCCGGAAGCGACCATCGACACTCGATGCGATCGTCGCCCCTTCGGCCACCGCCAGCCGTTCCTTCAACAGCTCAATCCCCTGTCCGGTCGTTGCGGAAACGGGAAGTATCTCGGCCTCCCTGAGGCTCGTCGACGAGAGCATTCCCCGTATTTCCGCCGTCAGGCCCTCAAGGCGGGCAGGATCGGCAAGGTCTGCCTTGGTGATCGCGACGAGCCCGCGAGAGATGCCGAGCAAATCGAGGATTGCCAGATGTTCGAGCGTCTGCGGCTTGATGCCGTCGTCCGCCGCAACGACCAGCAAGGCATAGTCGATACCACCGGCACCGGCGAGCATGGTATGGATGAAACGTTCATGGCCGGGTACATCGACGAAGCCGGTAACGGCTTCCTCTCCGAAACGGGCATACGCGAAGCCGAGATCGATGGTGATACCCCGTGCCTTCTCTTCCTTGAGGCGATCGGTATCGACGCCGGTCAATGCCTTGACGAGCGTTGTCTTGCCATGGTCGATATGCCCCGCCGTGCCGACGATCATGACGCCTCCTTCGAAAACGGCTCTGCGGCACGGCGTTCCGCTTCCTGGATTTCCGTTGGCGAAAGCCTGTCGCGAGCCGGCCCGATGAAGGGCTTTGCCAGCGCGCTGCCCGCGTTCGTCGCCCGGATCAGCCAGGCCAGGGCTTCGACCCCATTGCGCGTGGTCCCGGCTCCCATGTGGCAAGCCGCCCCCAGCATCGCCTGCGCATCGGCATCCCCCCTTTCCGCCCCCTTCCGCCACCAATGGACGGCCTTTTCGGGATCGCGCTGGACGCCGAGCGCATTATGATACAACATACCGAGCCGCGTCATCGAAGACGCGATGCCGGCTTTCGCGGCACTTTCCGCCCAGCGCCGCGCTTCGGCCGGATCGGCGGTCATGACCTCGCCTTCCAGCAGCATCCAGCTCAGCATGTCCTGGGCCGGCGCATCACCTCTTTCGGCCGCGCGCCGGTAGTATTCGGCTGCGATGCCATAATCGGCGTCGGTGCCGCTGAGCCCTTGCATGTGGAAGGCGGCGTAGTTGCGCTCTCCGACCGGATCGCCGGCATCGGCGGCTAATTCCAGCCATTTGAGCGCCAGTTCACGATCCCTGGGCACACCGAGCCCTTCGGCGAAACAGGCGCCGATATTGTTCTGCGCACGCGCCACGCCGGCACGCGCCAAAGGCTCCCAGATCCGCAACGCCGTTTCATAGTCTCCTGATTTGGCTGCTGCCAGCGCCTCGGCCATCGGATCGGCCTCAGGCGCCGCCCCGGACTTGCGGCCTCGAATACGATCAAACCACCGCATGGCCAGTGCCCTCGGACAGGCTTTCCAGAAGCGCAGCGTCATCGGACAAGCAGCGCAGGTCGAGGATCAGCGCGCCGTCCTGCAGCCGCCCCAGGATCGGGCGGGAGAGAGACCGGAACAAGGTGGCCAGCGCCTCAAGCGCACTTCCGCTGGACGCCGTGATCCTGAGTCCTGCGCTCGGGATCGTATCCACCGGAAGCGCGCCCGAACCGATCTGGCTCGCACAACGGCAGACCTCCACCGCGTAACCGTTGCGTGCCAGAAGCGCTTCCACTTGCGGAGCCAGCTGCTCCGCCTGCGACCGCACCTCCGGTTCCCGCCGCGACAGCATGCGAAGCGTCGGCAGGCGAGAGGCCAGTCGATCCGGATCTCGGTAAAGCTTCAAGGTCGCCACCATGGCTGCGATACGGATCTTGTCGACACGTAGCACCCGCTTCAGCGGGTTGCGGTTGATCTCGGCGATAAGGTCCCTACGGCCCACGATGAAACCCGCCTGCGGACCACCGAGCAGCTTGTCGCCCGAGAACGTGACCAGATCGGCACCCTCGGCAACCGCCTCGCGCACCGTCGGCTCCTTGCCGAGACCGTAGCGGGACAGGTCGACCAATGTGCCCGAACCCAGATCGTTGAGGAGCGGCACTCCCGCCTCATGGGCGATTGCCGCAAGCTCGGCACCCGGAACTTCCTTGGTGAACCCTTCGATTCGGTAGTTCGACGTATGCACCTTGAGGATCAGGGCCGTTTCGGGACTGATCGCCTTGATATAATCCTTCGCATGGGTGCGGTTGGTCGTGCCGACCTCGACGAGATCTACGCCGGCGCGCTCCATGATATCCGGCATGCGGAAGGCGCCACCGATCTCGATCAGTTCGCCGCGCGAGACGATCGCCTGACGCCCAGCGCCGATGGCATTGAGCGCGATGAGAACAGCCGCGGCATTGTTGTTGACGACAGTCGCATCTTCCGCACCCGTCAGTTCGCAAAGCAGTTCACGCAGATGACTGTCGCGCTCGCCGCGCCGGCCGGTGTCGAGGTCGAATTCCAATGCTGCTGCTTCCCGCATGGCGTCGATCGCGGCCGCAATCGCCTCCTCGGCAAGTAGCGCCCGACCGAGATTGGTGTGCAGCACGGTACCGGTCAGGTTGAAGAGCGGGCGAAGGTTGGAGCGGTCTCGATAGTCGAGGCGGCTCACCAAAGAGGCGAGGATGCCTTCCTCATCGGGCAATACACCGCCACCGCGCACGGCAATGCGGATTTCGCCGAGTACCGTGCGCAGCTCGTCCGTCACCACGGTCCGGCCATGCCGCTCGACAAGCGGCGAAGCGGCCGGCGCTTTCAGCATCTGATCGACGGAGGGCAAGGCTCGCAGATCGGCAGGTCCCGACATCGGATCAGTAGCCCATCAGGAATGGATCGAAACCTGCACGCTTGTATTCGGTGTCCTTCATCAACAGGTCGAGTCCGAGGCTTGCGACATCGTCAGCGACGACTTCGAGCGAAGGATTCTTGTTCTGGTAGAGAATCTTTATCCAGCTGTTGCAACTGTCGCAGACCTCCGCCTTGATGGTCGCCTCTTCATCGCCGGTTTCGACGGCGCGGTAGCCAATGCCTTTGGTGGAGCCGCAGGCAAGACATTTGATGCGAACTTCGTTCCACATCGTGGTGCATGAGGAACAGCAGGCATAGCGTGCACCTTCCGCTCCATGGAAACCGATGACCATGGAAGCGACAGGTTTGCCGCCGCAGGTGGGACAGACGCCGATGCGGATCGGCACGAGCCTGCTTCCATCAAGGCCGGCGGCGAGGCGCGCCGCGTGGATCTGGATCGCCGCAGCAATGTAAAGATGATGAGCCAGGCTTTCGACCGGCAGGTTGTCGGCCACGACATTACCGATCATCCAGCTCAATGTCTCATCGTCGGCAGCGCGAACCTGCGCAAGCGCTTCTGCGGCGACAGGAGGCTTCTCCAATCCTTCCATCCGTTCCAAAAATTGCTGAAGCACCTGCCGGCAATCCGGTGACGAGGCCATCGCCAAACGATCGATCGGTGGCATGGCATTCGCACGCGCTCGCTCTACCTGATCGGCGGGGATCGGCTCAAGCGGAGACAGGGTGGATGCCAGCTCGCTCTGGATCTGTGCGATTCCTGCCAGGAATTTGAGATAGGGAGCGAGTCGACTGCCTTCGGCGAGAACCTCGAAACGATTGGCGCGCTCCCTGAAGAGGCGCACCGGGTTGGGCATCAAGGCAAACGGAGCCTTGGAAACACCACCGATCATCGAAGGATCGGGCTGTACTGGGGATACGGACATTTCACCTCGCGGGCCGACCGGCCACAGCTCTTGTTCTGTCACGCATATTGCCGAAAACCGCGTCACGCTTTTCGGAATGCGCTTCCATGACTATTCTGCAGGATCAATTCGCCCGCGTCCAGCCAGTTCCCTGAGCCACTTGCGGTGGTGGCGCCAGGCCCATCCGCCAGTGACCGAACCGCGCGTCATCGCACGAATGGTTCCGCGGGTCCAAATCGCCGCATAGACATGAACAATGAACACGCAGATGATGAGCACGGCCGACACGGCATGGATCAGAACCGCGAAGCGCTTCGTCTCGATCGACGTGTAATCATAGAAGTATTGATCCCATATGAGGATGCCGGTGGCGATCAAGGCGATGATGAGCAAGGCCATCGCCCAGAAGATCACTTTCTGGCCGGCATTGTATTTGCCCATCTCGGGAAGACGCTCCTCGTGTCCGCCGATCACGTCACGGATACCCGTGAACCACCCCATGTCCGCCTTGGTGAAGAGGTTGGCCTTCCAAAGCTGGAAGAAGAAGATGTAGAAGCTGACGAAGAGCACCACACCGATCCAGGGATGCAGCATACGGGTGTTCTGCCCCCCGCCGAAAAGCCCGGTGAGGAAGAACAGCGACGGGTGAAACAGAGCCATTCCAGAGAGCAGAAGCAGGATCAGGCTGCAGGCCGTGATCCAGTGATTGACGCGCTTGCCCCGCCCATAACGATCGACGGTGACTGGTGGTCCGCGATGAATGGCATCATCGGATTCAACATCCCACGGTTCGCTCATCAGGCATCCTCCCTATGGCCCGCGGCGCTATCGACGAGCTTTTCGGCATTTTCCTCGTCTTCTGGCTGTACGCGATTGGCCCGGCCGAAGACACCGTGAAGGATCGCGCCGGCGGCCACGAGCCCCATTGCCGCAAGGCCGGTATATTTGGTCACGCCTTTCCAGGCCTGCACCACGCCGGAAATCTTGGGGTCGTCTGGCAGGTCGGCATAGATATGCGGCTTGTCATTGTGATGCAGGACATACATCACGTGCGTGCCGCCAACCCCTGGCGGATCGTAGAGCCCGGCATTCGCGTAACCACGGGATTTGAGGTCGGCGATGCGGTCGTCCGCGTGCTTCTTCATATCCTCCTTTGTGCCGAACACGATCGCCTGTGTCGGACATGCCTTGGCGCAGGCTGGCCCCTGGCCTACCGCGACGCGGTCGGAACAGAGGGTGCATTTGTAGGCACGGTGATCCACCTTGGAGATACGCGGAATGTTGAAGGGACAGCCCTTGATGCAATAGCCGCAGCCTATGCAGTTCTCGTGGACGAAATCCACGATGCCATTTGAATACTGCACGATCGCACCCGGAGCCGGACAGGCCTTGAGACAACCGGGATCCGCGCAATGCATGCAGCCGTCTTTGCGGATGAGCCATTCGAGATTGTCGGTCTCGGGATTGACCCATTCCGTGAAGCGCATGAGCGTGAACATGTCCTCGGTGAGATCGTGGGGGTTCGTATAATACCCCACGTTTGCACCGATTTCCGGATGCGTATCGTTCCACTCCACGCAGGCGGACTGGCAGGCCTTGCAGCCGATGCACTTGGAGACATCGATCAGCTTGGCGACTGGTGTGAGCTGCCGCTCAGGCGTCGGCAGCTCGCTGGTGGCCGAGCGGCGGATGAGGTCCCGCTCGGTGAGGTTGCTTTCCATCGGCTGGACCGGAGGATTGCTGACGGCGGTGCGAGGACTGTCCATCATACTGTAGCCTCCTGCGGTGCCGTCGATGGCTCGATATTGACGAGGAACGCCTTGTATTCCGGCGTTTCGATGTTGGCGTCACCGACGAAGGGCGCCAGCGAATTCGGACCGAAGCCCTTCTTCGCTGAACCGGTGAAACCCCAATGAAGCGGGATACCCACCACGTGAACCGGCTTGCCGTCGCACATGAGCGGCCGGATGCGCTTCGTCACCACCGCCTTTGCCTTGACCGAACCGCGTTTCGACCAGACCCGGACCCAACCGCCATTCCCGATGTTCTTCTCCTTGGCAAGTTCCTCGGAGATTTCGACGAAGAATTCCGGCTGCAGTGCCGAGTTCACGCGGTTGTGCTTGGTCCAGTAATGGAAGTGCTCTGTGAGCCGGTAGGAGGTCGCCGCATAAGGAAACTCGTCCGAAAGCCCCATCTGCGCCACGTCCGTCTCAAACACACGGCTGACGGGATTGCCCCGCATCTCCGGATTGAAGACGTTGGCGACCGGAGACTCGAAAGGCTCCATATGCGCCGGGAACGGACCATCGCGCATCATTCCGCGCGTGAACAGACGCGCGGTTCCCTCCTGGTTCATGATGAAGGGACCGACATCCTCCGGCTTGGCCGTCGGCGCGATGTCGGGGATATCGTAGCCCGTCCATTTCGAACCGTCCCATTCGAGCAGCTTGCGGCTCGGATCCCACGGCCTGCCCTGCAGATCGGCTGAAGCGCGATTGTAGAGCGTGCGGCGATTGAGAGGCCAGGCAAAGGACCAGCCGAGATAGGCGCCTGTGTCGTCCGGATCGTGGTTGTCGCGCCGGGCCATGTTGTTGCCCTGCTCGTTGAAGTTGCCGGAATAGATCCAGCAGCCGCACATCGTCGATCCGTCGTCGCGCAATTGCGAGAAGTTCAACACCTGCTTGCCTGCGGCAACCTGGACCTTCGTCGGATCGGTCGGGTCCATGAGGTCGGTCAGCGCACGACCGTTGATTTCCTTCGCCAGTTCCTCCGCAGTCGGCTCGTTCGGATCAGCATAATCCCAAGACATGTTCAGGATCGGATCGGGGAAGGCACCCCCTTCCTTGCGATACAACTCCCGCATCCTCAGGAATATCTGGGCGATGATGTAGGTGTCGTGCTGTGCTTCACCGGGGGGAGTTCCGCCCGCCCAGTGCCATTGCAGCCACCGGCCCGAATTGGTGAGCGAACCGTCTTCTTCGGCAAAGCAGGTCGTGGGCAGCTGGAAGACCTCGGTCTGGATCGAGACCGTATCGACGGGATTAAAGTCGCCGTGGTTTTCCCAGAACCGCGCCGTCTCGGTTTCAAGCGGGTCCATGGTGATGAGCCATTTGAGCTTTGACAGCGCCTCGGTGTTCTTGTCCCGGTTGGGGAAGGCAAGAAGCGGGTTGAAACCTTGGCAGATGTAGCCGTTGACCTTGCCTTGATACATCAGTTCGAACATGCGGAGCACATCATAGGACGGCACGTCGAGCTTGGGGATGTAGTTGAAGGCCCAGTCGTTATCGGCGCGCGCAGCATCGCCCCACATGGCCTTCTGGAAGGAGACCATGAACTTCCTGTAGTTCTGCCAATAGCTTGTCTGGCCGGGGCGCAACGGCTTGAACTGACGGGTCGACATATAGGTCGTGAAATCCACGTCCTTTTCAGTCGGCATCGTCAGATAGCCGGTGAGTAGATGCGACATCAGGCCGAGGTCGGTCAAACCCTGGATGTTGGAGTGGCCACGAAGCGCATTCATGCCGCCGCCACGCACCCCGATATTGCCGAGAATGAGCTGCAGCATGGCCATGGCTCGGATATTCTGCGAGCCATAGGAGTGCTGCGTCCAGCCGAGTGCATACATCGACGTCATGGTCTTCGTCGGAGATGAGCATTCCGAGATCATCTCAGCGACCTTCAGGAATTTATCCTTCGGCGTGCCGCAGATCCGTTCGACCATTTCCGGTGTGTAGGGGGCCAGGTGCTCTTTCAGCAGATTCCAGACGCAACGCGGGTTCTGAAGCGTCGGGTCGGTCGTGACGAAGCCGTCATCGCCGAGCACATAATCCCAGGTCGACTTGTCATAGTCGCGCTTTTCCGGATCATAGCCCGTGAAGAGGCCATCCTTGTAGCCGAAGCCGTCCTTGACGATGTAGGAGGCGTTGGTGAACGCCTTCATGTATTCCCACTGCACCTTGTCGTTGTCGATGCAGTATTTCATCACTCCGTTCAGGAAGGCGATATCGGTTCCCTGGCGGATGGGGGCATAGTAGTCCGAAACCGACGCCGTACGGGTATAGCGCGGATCGACCACGATCAGTTTGGCGCCGCGATTGGCCTTGGCCTCGGTCACCCATTTGAAGCCGCAAGGATGCGCTTCGGCCGCATTGCCGCCCATGACGACGACGAGGTCGGTATTCTTGATGTCGGTCCAGGAGTTGGTCATTGCTCCACGGCCAAAAGTTGGGGCGAGACTCGCCACCGTAGGGCCGTGTCAGACGCGTGCCTGATTGTCGAAACCGACTATTCCCAGCCCCTTGGCGAACTTGAAGGTCGCCCAGGCCGTTTCATTGGTGGTCGCCGACGCAGCCAGCATGCCGACGGTCGTCCAGCGATTGACCGGAACACCCGCGGCATTCGTCGCTACGAAATTGGCGTCGCGGTCATCCTTCATCAGGCGCGCAATGCGATCGAACGCCTCATCCCAGGAGATGCGCTCGAACTTGTCCGAACCCGGCTTGCGGTGCATCGGGTATTTGAGGCGGGTCGGGGACTTCACGAAATCCTTGAGCGCCGCCCCCTTGGGACAGAGCGTACCGCGGTTGGTCGGATGATCGGCATCGCCTTCGATATGGACAATGTCGGCAGCCTCACCCTTGCGAAGGTCGCCCTTCGAATAAATGATGACGCCGCAAGCGACGGAACAGTACGGACAGGTGTTGCGCGTTTCGGTGGTCGTCGTCAGCTTGAAAGGCCGGACATGCGCGGCTTCGGCGGCTTCAGCCTCGCCAAAACCCATCGCACCGAGGGACGTTGCCGCTACACCTGCTCCAGCCAGCTTCAGAAAGCTGCGCCGCGAGAGGTCGACATTCATGGGTAGCCTCCTCCATTCGAGATATGACCAGTTGAAACTGTATGTTCAGGTATTATGAAGTCAAGTCACGATTATAGCTTATAAAATTTGATCAGTCTTCACGCGATTCTATCCCGGGAGACGTTGATCGCCGAAGTGGCCGGACCCGTCGTAAAGGCTGAGTTGCATCGTGGCCCGGCTTTCGAAATAGCAACGGGCACGGACAAGATCGCGGAGGGATGAAAACGGGATCATCCGAGCGCTTTGATCGAACTCCATTTCATGAGCAGGATGGCGAGCGGCCCTCCCAAAAGCGCGCCCAATATAATGGCTGACAGGAAATACCTGACCACGAAGCGCAGAATAGGTTCGAGATAGATCACTGTTTTTCCAGACCATAGAAATTCGCTATTGCGAGCCACCGACGCCGACGTCCGGTGGGCGGATGCCTTGTCTGGTAAGCTTCGACAATTGCAGCGGCATTACCTGACTGCCTTTCAAGCTCCGTAATGCTGCTGCAACCTTCGCAGCGGACAAGGACAGGACGAGAGGGCCAAGGGCGATGAGAATTCTGCTGCTGGAGGACGAGAAGGAGCTGGCAAATGCGCTGTCGGCGGCGCTGAACAAGCACGGTATTGTCACCGACCATACAATGCATCTCGCTGATGCCATCGAATTGACGCGCCAGCATCCCTATGACGCAATCCTGCTGGACCGCCGCCTGCCCGATGGCGAAGGGCTGACGCTCATTCCTAAATTAAGGCGGTCGGGAACCGACACACCGATCATCGTGCTGACGGCAAGGAATGAACCATTGGAACGCGTCGAGGGATTGGAGACCGGCGCCGACGACTATCTCGGCAAGCCCTTCCTTGTCGAAGAGCTTTTGGCGCGTTTGCGTGCGGTCCTTCGAAGGCCGTCCAGTCTCGCAGAGCCCGGCATCGCCGCCGGTCGGATGATGATTGATTCCCTGCATCTGAATGTCACGATAGACTCGATGCCGCTCGATCTTCCAAGGCGCGAGCTCCTGGTTCTGGTGACGCTCGCCAAGCGGAAGGACAAAACGGTCCTTCGGCCGACGCTTGAGGCTGCAGTCTACAATTATGAGGAAGAGATCCAATCCAATGCGCTCGATGCGCATATTTCCCGATTGCGGAAGCGACTGCTGGATGCCGGTGCCGGTGTGACGATCCACAACATCCGAGGCGTCGGCTATCTGCTGAAGGAAGAATAATGCGCGCTGCAAACAGGCCTAACCCATCCTTATGGTGGAAGCTGAGTTGGCAGCTCAATCTCGTCATCATCGCCGTGATCGCCGCAGTGATCATCGGTCTTTGCATCTGGGCCACCACCATCATGTCGCCGAACATCGCCATGGAGGAAACGATTGGCTCGGTGATAGCCGGGGCTGCGGCACGCGATGGACAGGGACATCTGGAGCTGCGGGAAACGCTGGAGCTCAAGGCGCTGAAGGAGCAGAACGGCCAGCTATGGTATGTCGCGGCCACCACGGATGGCGCTTTCGTATCCTATGGCGCCATCCCCCCTGCCTATGCCGAACTCGCCCGCCTGGTTCATCTGTTCGATGACGCGGACATACGGGGGTCCGCAATGACAAACGAGATCGCAACTGTCGAAACCGCCGAAGCGGCAGTGGGTGAAGTTAGAATTCTGTTTGGCGGCGTCGCGGACAAGGGCTGGCCCGTCCTCGCCCTTCTGAGCAGGGCCTACCCGATCTACATTTCGTTGCTCGCGCTTGCCCTGCCTGCGATCTTTCTTGCCGTTCCTCGAATTGTGGGCCGCGCCCTTGCGCGTGTGAGCGACGTCGCTCGAAAGGCATCGCAGATCGAGCCGCGTCGGCCGGGAACACGCCTTCCGGTGGATGGCATCCCAAAGGAGGTCACTCCGCTGGTGATCGCATTCAACGATGCGCTTGAACGGCTTGAGAGTGAATTCAGGAAACGCCAACGCTTCCTGATCGATGCGGCACATGAGCTCAGGACGCCGATCGCCATCATGCAGACGCGGATCGATGGAATGTCCGAAGGCCAGGAACGCAGGCGGTTGTTGCAAGACGTGGCGCGCCTAGCTGAGACTGCTGAGCAGCTCCTCGATTTCGAGCGTAACGATCAAGCGACGGATTTGCACGAAGTGGTCGATCTTGTCGACAATGCTCGAACAGTCGTGGCGGACCTTGCGCCCTTGGCAATCACGGCCGGGTACCAGATTTCCTTTCAGAGTGAGGTGGAAAGCCTCACACGCAGAGGCAATTCTTCCGCATTGTCGAGAGCGGTCAGCAATCTCGTTCGCAACGCGATCGACCACGGAGGCAATGCCGGAATGATCACGGTTTCGGTCTCGGCCGACGGGCGGATCGATGTGGCCGATGAAGGGCCTGGCATACCGGCTGAACATCAGGAACTCGTTTTCGAACCGTTCTATCGCGTCACCCCCAAGAGCACAGGCGCGGGCCTTGGTCTGAGCCTGGTGAAGCAGGTCGTTGCCAATCACGGGGGCCGGGTCAGCATGAAAAGCAGCTCTGCGGGAACGCAGGTCGCAATGCAGCTTTGAGTTCGTAATGCTGCGGCAATTCTTCGCTCGCACTGTCCTCCCAGTATCACCGACGGAGGCCAGAGAGCGTGCACAGCAACCCCCATCCATTTCGCCGATTTTTCCACAACCCGCCGAGATCGTCTTTATTCGCGTGTCTGGCACTGCTCGTGGCCATGGTGATCAGCGGATGCACTTCGGTGCCCATAAAGGAGACCGGAACGCTGACCTCCTACAGCAATCTCGGCCCTCCCAAGGGGACGATTGCCAAGAAGCGGCTCTATGTCGATGGGCAACAGCTCGCCCGGGTGAAGACGGTTCGGATCGTGCCGACAACCTTCTCCTTCGACGCCGCGGTGCGGATCAAATCGGAGACCGATCGCGCATTGGTGTCGAACGCTCTCGACCGGGCGCTTTGTGTATCGCTGAGCGATAAATATCAAATGGTCTCAGCCGGTGAACCAGCCGATCTGACGGTCCGCTCGGTCGTCGCTGACATTGTTCCAACCAACAAGGCGATGGCGGGCGCTGCGACTGTCGTCAGTGTCGGGACAGGCTTCATCCTGCCCGTCAGCGTGCCACGCCTGCCTTTCGGCCTCGGAGGATTGGCCGTCGAAGCTGAAGCGGTGGATAGCAATGGCGTCCAGAGCGCCGCGATGTTGTGGGCGCGCGGGGCGAACTCGATTCAGAACAACCCGCGCGTTTCCGAAGTCGGCGACGCCTATGGTCTGGCGACGAAGTTTGCGAGCGACTTCTCGCGAGTGCTGATCGCCGGCAAGGAACCGAAGGGATTGGATATCTCGCTCCCGTCCAGGCAGCGCATGCAATCCTGGTTTGGTGGCAAGCCTAAATATGCCGCCTGCGATGCCTTCGGCCGGGCACCTGGCCTGATCGGAGCCGTGGCCTCCAAATATGGCGCGCCGCCGCAATGGACCGAGAAGAAGCCCAAACCGATCGTGACACATTGACCGATCATACACGCAGGCGGCGGTGCGGAGGCGTATCAAATCACAATTGGCCAAGTGCCATCGCCGCTGAACTCGCAACCCGTCTCCTCGATCCGCCTAACCGGCAACGGCGCTTTTGGCGATCCGTTTCGCAATCTCGGACAACGGGCCGATATACCGCACCACAGCCTCTTTAAGAGTCATGGCAGACCGGATCCAGATCATCGAAACGCAAGCGACCGTTGTTCCGGACACGATCACCGGCACCGCAATGGAAGAGGCGTGCGGACGGAATTCTCCAGCCTCGCTTCGGACAGCTTTCCTTTAGTCACCATCATGGTGGAAGATTCGGACGATCTGGCGGCCGATCTGCTCCGGTGTCATCCGGCCTCGCCTGTACCAGCCGCTGACATTATTGAGCAGCGTGAGTAGCAAGAGGCGATAGATACCGCGATCGAGTGATGAATCGAGCGGCAGGTCTGCTATCAGATCGCGGAAAATCAACTCGAAGGCATCGCGCTTTTCTACCAGCCGCTCACGGATCTCCGGCGGCGCGGAGGCGAAGTCGTTCATCAGCGGCATGGTGAGCGAATTCGGATCGAGCTGAATCTCCAGCATCGTAACGCAAGCCGCTTCCAGCCGCTCCCAGGGATCGGAGAGCTTTGAAACGGCGGCAAGAATGCGATCCCCGGCCACTTGCAGCGCAATATCGTGGATGCGGACGAACAACGCTTCCTTTGACTTGATGTAGTGATAGAGCGAGCCGCCGAGCAGCCCCACCCGCTCGCCGATATCGCGAACCGAGGTCGCGGCATAGCCGCGCTCGGCAAAGAGGGCCGCAGCGGCTTCCAGGATGTCGCGATGCCGCTGGCTCAGATCGCTTTCCTTCAAAGCATCGGCCAACCGGCTTCGCGGCGCCGCTGCTGCTTCCCGGCTGCTCTCGTCGGTCATTGCTCTCTCGTCATCTTATTGCAGGCATTGCTCTCGTCACGCTCTTAACGCAGACACGCGCTTTTCCCAAATGTCGTGCGAAAAGCTCTCCACAGGGCTCCGCCGCAGTCACGCCGATTTTCGCACTTGCGAATTGTAACAATCGTTTGATACAGATATCACTGTCAGATGGAGGAGGAAAACTTGAGCAGCACCCGAACCGGCTCGGCCCCGGTATCCGGCCGACGTCGACGAGTAGGCGAGGACTGATCCCCATTCAGCGATCAACGAACAAAACTGCGTGCTTCAAGACCTGCGACATCACGGGATCCGTCGCAGAATATCACCTGGGTCCCGCCCGAAGGCGGCGGTGGCCCGAACTATCCCAACATGTGACGCCCGTTCCGGACAGGAAAGAAAAGACCATGACCGCAATCTACATCGTCGATTACCTGCGCAGCCCCTTTGCGCCCGCCTATCGCGGCGCGCTTGCCGGCGTACGCCCGGATGATCTCGCAGCCGCCGTCATCAAGGCGCTCGTCGGCCGCTCCGGTATCGACCCGGCCGAAATCGAGGATGTGAACCTCGGCTGCGCCTTCGCGGAAGGCGAACAGGGCCTCAACATCGCCCGCTGCGCGGGACTGATCGCCGGCCTGCCGCAGTCGGTCGGCGGCTCCACCGTCAACCGCTGGTGCGGCTCGTCCATGCAGGCGATCCAGATGGCTGCCGGCGCGATTGCCATGGGCGCGGGTGACGCCTTCGTCGCGGGCGGCGTGGAAAGCATGAGCCGCGTGCCGATGATGGGCTTCAACCCCATGCCGAACCCGGCTTGGAGCGACGCCCAGCGCATCGCCTTCCTCAACATGGGCTTCACCGCCGAAAACCTCGCCGACCGCTACGCCATCTCGCGCGAGGAACAGGACGCCTATTCGCTGGAGAGCCAGAAGAAGGCACTCGCCGCCCGCGCCGACGGAAGGCTCGCCGCCGAGATCACCCCGATCGGCGATGTCACCGCCGATGGCTGCCCGCGCGAAACCGACGCCGAAAAGCTCGCGGGCCTCAAGACCGCCTTCAAGGCTGGCGGCTCGGTCACGGCCGGCAACTCCTCGCCGCTCACCGACGGCGCATCCGCGACGCTGGTCTGCTCGGAAGACTTCGTGAAGCGCCATAACCTTAAGCCCCTTGCCCGCATCTCGGGATATGCCATCTCCGGCTGCGCGCCCGAGATCATGGGCATCGGCCCGGTCGAGGCCAGCCGCAAGGCGCTGAAGCGCGCCGGCATTTCCGCAGGTGATCTCGACGTGATCGAGATGAACGAAGCCTTCGCCGTGCAGGTTCTCTCCTGCTGCCGCGACCTCGATATCGATCCCGCCCGCCTGAACCGCGACGGCGGCGCGATCGCGCTCGGCCATCCGCTGGGCGCCACCGGCGCCCGGCTCGTCGGCAAGGCCTCTCTGCTTTTGAAGCGCGACGGCGGACGCCAAGGCCTCGCCACCCAGTGCATCGGCGGCGGTCAGGGCATCGCCATGGTTCTGGAGGCCGCATAACAATGGCCGAGATCAGGAAAGCCGCCGTCATCGGCGCGGGCGTCATGGGTTCAGGCATCGCCGCCCATCTCGCCAATGCGGGGCTCGACGTGGTGCTGCTCGACATGGAGAGGAAGTTCGCCGATGGCGGCGTCGCCCGCCAGCTCAAGGCCAACGGCTTCATGGACCCGGCATTCGCAACGCGCATCACCACCGGCTCCACAAAGGACGACCTCGCGCTGATCGCCGACGCCGACTGGATCGTCGAGGCCGTCGCGGAGAAGCTGGAGATCAAGCAGACGCTTTACCGTGCCGTCGACGGTGTCAGGAAGAAGGGTTCCATCGTCTCCTCCAACACCTCGACCATTCCGCTGCATTCGCTGATCGATGGTCTGCCGGAAGGTTTCGCCGCCGACTTCCTCATCACCCATTTCTTCAATCCTCCGCGCATCATGAGGCTGCTGGAACTCGTCTCGGGCAAGGCGACCAATCCGCAAGTAACCGCGACGATCCGTGACTTCGCGGATCGCGGCCTCGGCAAGAGCGTCGTCGTCTGCAAGGACGCGCCCGGCTTCATCGGCAACCGCATCGGCAATTACTGGATGGTCGTGGCGCAGAACGAAGCCATCGAACTCGGCCTCGACGTCGAGGAAGCCGATGCCATCATCGGCAAGCCTTTCGGCATTCCGTCGACCGGCATCTTCGGCCTGCTGGATCTCGTCGGCATCGACCTGATGCCGACCATCCTGCGCAGCCTGCAGAACGCAACGCCTGAAGGCGACGCAGTGAAGGACTATGACGCCGAACCGGCGCTGATTGCCCGCATGATCGCGGAAAACCGTCTCGGCCGCAAAAGCGGCGCGGGTTTCGTGCGCCTCTCGCCCGACCGCAAGTCGCGCGACGTGACCGATCTCAAGACCGGCGACTACCGGCCGCAGAAGGCGGTTTCCTCCGAAAGCCTCGACGCCTCGGGCGGCGATCCGCGCGCACTGATGGAGCATGCAGGCCTCGGTGGCCGCTATGCCTCCGTCGTCATGGAAAAGGCGATCGCCTATGCCGCATCGCTGGTGCCGGAAATCGCCGACACACCGGATGCCGTGGATGAGGCCATGCGCACCGGCTACGGCTGGAAGCAGGGTCCGTTCGAGCTGATCGATCGGCTCGGCGCCGGCTGGCTGAAGGTGCGGCTCGAAGCGCGTGGCGTTACTGTCCCCGCCTACCTCTCGCTTGCGGCCGAAAAGGGCGGCTTCTATTCGGTCGTCGATGGCAAGCGCGCCAACCTCCTGCCTGACGGCAAGGTCGAGCCCATTGCCAAGGGTGACGGCGTGCTGCTCATTTCCGACCTCAAGCTCGCCGGCAAGCCGGTCGAGGACTGGGGTGCGGCGAGCCTCTGGGATCTTGGCGATGGCGTCGCCTGCCTCGAATTCCGCACCAAGATGAATACCTACAATCCCGCCTTGCTCGACGCCATCAACAAGGCGGTCGAACGGACGGCAAAGGATTTCGGGGCGCTGGTGATAGGCAGCGATGCTGCCGTGTTCAGCGCGGGCGCCGACCTGCGCGTCTTCCTTGATACGGTGGAAAAGGGCGGTCGCGAGGCGCTCAGCGCCTTCATCGACCATGGCCACCGCACCTTCAAGGCGGTGAAATACGCCCCCTTCCCGGTGGTCGGCGCGGCAGCCGGGCTGGCGCTCGGCGGCGGCTGCGAGATCCTGCTCCACTGCGATGCCATCCAGGCCCATGCGGAGCTTTCCATCGGCCTCGTCGAAACCCGCATCGGCGTCGTGCCGGGCTGGGGCGGCTGCAAGGAAATGATGCTGCGCTTCTCGGCCTCCACCACCGCCCTGCGCGGGCCAGTCGCGCCTGCGATTGCCGCCTTCAGCCTGATCGCGCCCGCCAAGGTTTCGGCGAGCGCCTTCGATGCCCGCAACCTCGGTTACCTCAGGGCCACCGACGGCATCACCATGAACCGCAGCCGGCTGATCGCCGACGCCAAGGCAAGGGCGCTTTCGCTCGCCGAAGGCTATGTCGCGCCGGAACCGCCCGTGATCGCCATGTCCGGACCGTCCGGCGCTTCCGCGATCCACAACGTCATCGAAGGCGAAGCGCTCGCCGGCCGGACCACCGCGCATGACGGGGTAGTCGGGCGTGCGCTTGCCAATGTTCTGACCGGCGGCCCTTCCGCCGATCCGCTGAAACCGCTCACGGAAGACGATGTGATTGCGCTGGAGCGCGAGGCCTTCGTCGACCTGCTCGCGACACCCGCAACCGTGGACCGCGTCAGGCACATGCTGGCGACCGGCAAGCCGCTGCGCAACTGAACAAGAAAAGGCAAGGAAACTCCCATGGCAGCCTATATCCCTCCCGTCGACGACATCTCCTTCCTGCTCGGCGAGGTCTTCGACTTCGACGCGCAGATGGCCGCCCTTCCCGGCTTTGAAGAGGTCAATGCGGAACTCGCAACAAGCGTTCTCGAAGAAGGTGGCAAGTTCTGCGCCGAAATCCTCGAACCGCTCAACCGCCCCGGCGACGAGGAAGGCTGCAAGCTGGAAAACGGACTGGTGACAACGCCGAAGGGCGTGGCCGATGCCTACAAGGCCTTCGTCGAGGCCGGCTGGGGCGGGCTATCAGGCGATCCGGAATTCGGCGGACAGGGCCTGCCGCGCGTGCTGCAGATCCTGCTGGACGAGATGCTGTCTTCCGCCAACCTCTCCTTCGGCCTGTTCCCGGGGTTGACCCGCGGCGCGGTCGAGGCGATCGCCGATCATGCGAGCGACGAGTTGAAGCAGACGTATCTGCCGAAGATGATTTCCGGCGAATGGACGGGCGCGATGGCGCTCACCGAATCCTCCGCCGGCACTGATCTCGGACTGCTCACCACCCGCGCCGAGCCGGTGGGCGACGGTTCCTACGCCATCAAGGGGACGAAGATCTTCATCTCCTCCGGCGATCAGGATTTCGGCGGCAACATCGTGCATCTGGTGCTCGCCCGCCTGCCCGACGCGCCGAAGGGCGTGAAGGGCATCAGCCTGTTCCTGTCGCCGAAATTCCTCGTCAACGATGACGGCTCGCTCGGCGAACGCAACCGCATGTCGGTCGGCTCGCTGGAGCACAAGATGGGCATCCACGCCCAGCCGACCTGCGTGATGAACTATGACGGCGCCATCGGCTGGCTGGTGGGCGAACCCGGCCGCGGCCTGAACGCCATGTTCACGATGATGAATGCCGAACGCCTGTTCGTCGGCATTCAGGGTCTCGGCATCGGCGAAGCCGCCAACCAGAAGGCCGTCACTTACGCCCGCGAGCGCCTGCAGGGCCGCTCCGCCGATGGTGCGCGCGGTCCCGTGCCGATCATCGAACATGCCGACGTGCGCAAGATGCTCCTGACCGGCCGATCGCTGACCGAGTCCGGCCGCGCGCTCGCCGTCTGGACCGCGCTGCAGATGGACATCGCCGCCCGCCATCCCGATCCGGACACCCGCCGCAAGGCCGATGGCTTCGTCGCGCTCCTGACGCCGGTGGTGAAGGCCGCCTTCACCGATTTCGGCTTCGAGATCGCCGTCATGTCGCAGCAGGTGTTCGGCGGCCACGGCTATATCCGCGAATGGGGCATGGAGCAGTATGTGCGCGATGCCCGCATCGCCCAGATCTATGAGGGCACCAACGGCGTCCAGGCCATGGACCTCGTCGGCCGCAAGCTGCCGATGGAAAACGGCACTGTGGCGCGCGGCTTCTTCGCGCTGGTGCGCAGCGAGCTTTCGGCAACGAAGGGCTCCGAACTCGAGGCCGTGAAGGCCTCGGTCATCGAGGCCCTTGCCCGGCTCGAGAAATTGACGGAAGACTTGCTGGCCAAGGGCGCCGATCCGGTGGAGGCCGGAGCGAGCGCCACCGACTACCTGCGCTTCTTCGCGCTGGTGAGCTTCGGCTGGCTCTGGGTGCGCATGGCCGACAAGGCAGCGGCCGATGCAACGACGCCGCTGAAGCAGCGCAAGCTTGCGCTTGCCCGCTTCTTCGCGGCCCGGCTGCTGCCGCAGACCGTGGCGCTCGACGCGACCATCCGCGCCGGCGCCGCCGACATCATGGCGCTCGACGCCGACCTGTTCTGATTGAAATTAGAGCATTTCCGGCGAAAACGGAGTCGCCTTCAATGCTCTATCTTTTTGTTTTTACGTAATTCCGGACGCAAAACCGCTTCACACTTTTGCTGGAATTACTCTGTCTCGGGAGGAGAAGACCATGCTTGGCATGATGATGAATGCACCGCTGCTCGTGTCGTCGATCCTGCGTCATGCAGCGACCTATCACGGCGGTACGGAAGTGGTTTCGAAGACTGTCGAGGGGCCGATCCACCGCTACACCTATGCGGATCTTTCGAAGCGCAGCCAGAAGCTCGCCAACGCGCTCAAGAAGCTCGGCCTTGAGCATGGAGACCGGGTGGGCACGCTCGCCTGGAACGGCTACCGCCACATGGAGCTTTACTACGGCGTTTCCGGTTCGGGCTTCGTGTGCCACACGATCAATCCGCGCCTCTTCCGCGAGCAGATCGGCTACATCATCGAACATGCCGGCGACAGCGTGCTCTTCTCCGAGCTCACCTTCCTGCCGATCCTCGAAGCACTGGCCGACCGGTTGACACCATTGAAGGCCGTCGTCATCCTGACCGACGAGGCGCATATGCCGAAGTCGGAGGTGCTGCCAAACCTCGTCTGCTACGAGACGCTAATTGCGGACGAACCCGACGAATTTGAATGGCCGGTGTTCGACGAGAACACCGCATCCGGCCTGTGCTACACCTCAGGCACCACCGGCGATCCGAAGGGCGTGCTCTACAGTCACCGCTCCAGCGTGCTGCACGCCATGGCGATCAGCTTTCCCGATGTCTTGAATCTCTCGGCCACGGATGCCGTGGTGCCTGTCGTGCCGATGTTCCATGTCAATGCCTGGGGCCTGCCCTTTGCCGCCCCGATGGTCGGCGCAAAGCTGGTCATGCCCGGCCCGAACCTCGACGGTGCTAGCCTGCACTCACTGTTCGAAAGCGAGGGCATCACCTTCACCGCGGGCGTGCCGACGGTCTGGCTCGGTCTGCTCGACTGGATGGACGCCCATGGCCAAAGTTTCTCTACGCTGAAGCGCGTCGCCATCGGTGGATCCGCCTCGCCGCCGATCATGATCAGCCGCTTTCACAACATGGGGGTTACGGTTCGTCATGCCTGGGGCATGACGGAAACAAGCCCGATCGGGCTTGCGGCAACGCTTCTTCCGAAGCACCAGTCGCTTTCAGCGGAGCAGAGGCTCATGCTCGAAGCCAAGCAGGGCCGCCCGCTGTTCGGCATGGAATTCCGCATCGACGGCAGCGACGGCAAGCCGGTGGCGCGCGATGGCAAGGCCTTCGGCGCCATGCTGGTGCGCGGCCCCTGGGTCGCGGCAGGCTACTACAATACGGAAAAGAGTCCCGCACATGCCGTCGAAGGCTGGTTCGACACGGGCGACGTCATCACCATGGACGAGGACGGCTTCGTGCAGATCGTCGACCGCACCAAGGACGTGGTGAAATCCGGCGGCGAATGGATCAGCTCGATCGAGCTCGAAAACATCGCGCAGGCTCATCCGGCGATCAAGGAAGCGGCCGTGGTCGCCGCCCCCGACGCCCGCTGGGGCGAGCGTCCGGTCCTCGTGGTGGTGGTAAAGCCCGGCCAGACCTTCACCCGCCACGACATGCTCGACGTCTATACCGGCAAGATCTCCAAGTGGAGCATTCCCGACGACGTGATCGTGGTCGAGGAACTGCCGCATACGGCAACCGGCAAGCTGCTCAAGACCGCAATCCGCCAGATCGTTCTCGATGAATACGCCAGGCGCTCACCGGACGGGACGCTGGCCGGCTGAGGAGAAAAGCGAAATGACCGACGATGCGCAGACGATGAAACTCTATCTCGACGACCTCGAACTCGGACAGCGTTTCACCAGCCCTTCCCATGTGATGGAACTTGATGAAATCCGGGAATTCGCCGGACGCTACGATCCGCAGTTCTTCCATCTCGATGAGGAACTGGCGCGCGACAGCCTGTTCGGCAAGCTTGCGGCCAGCGGCTGGCATACGGCCGCGATCACGATGCGGCTCTTGGTGCAGAGCCTGCCGCTTGCCGGCGGGCTGATCGGCGCGGGCGGGGAAATCTCCTGGCCGCGCGCCACATGGCCCGGCGACCGTATCCATGTCGAAAGCGAGGTGGTGAGTATCGCGCCTTCGCGCTCGCGGCCCGAGCGCGGGCTCGTCACCTTCCGCAGCGAGACGATCAACCAGAAGGGCGAGATCGTACAAGTCTTCACGCCGAGAATCGTAGCGTGGCGGAAATGAACCTGGCTGAGCTTAAAGCCCTGCTTCGGCGAACACCTTGACAATCCAGTCGATAAAGACGCGTACCCGCGGCGAAAGCTGACGGTTCTGCGGATAGAGCGCCGAAAGCAGTGTCGGCGGTGGCGGAAAGCTGGCGAGAACCTCGACCAAGGCGCCCTCATCGATATCCGGCTGCAGGCGGTAGCGCGGTGCCTGGATGAGGCCATAGCCCCGTCGCGCGAGATCGATCAGCGTGTCGGAATTGTTGACCGTCAACCGGGCCGGCAGGGTGACATAACGCACCTCGCCTCCAACCATGAATTCCAATGGCATGATCTGCCCGGTGCGGGACGAAATGAAACCGACCGCTGCATGCCCGGTCAGCGCATCGAGCGACTGCGGCCTGCCGTGCCTTTCGATATAGGCAGGACTGGCGCAGGTGATTTCGCTGATCGTGCCCAGCCGCCGCATGATCAGCCCGCTGTCGGCCACCTCGCCGGCGCGGATGACGCAATCGACTCCTTCGCGCACAAGATCCACCAATCGGTCGCCCTGGCCAATCTGCAGTTCGAGCAGCGGATAACGGTCGAGGAATTCGTGGAGCCGCGGCAGCAGGAACGTGCGGGTGAGAAATCCGTGCGCATCGACCCTAAGCAGACCGCGCGGCTGAGCATCTCGAAAAATGTTCTCTGCCTCGTCGACTTCGGCAAGGATCGCCAGACACCGCTCGTAAAAGGCGCGGCCGTCCAGCGTCGTCGTAACGTGGCGGGTCGTCCGCTCGAGAAGCCGCACGCCGATATCATCCTCCAGTTGCTTGATCGACTCGGTCACGGTTGAACGGGCAAGGCCGAGATCGGAAGCGGCAGCGGAAAAGCTACGTCGTTCCACAATTCGGGTGAAGAGCTGCATGCGGTCGAGACGATCCATGGCTTTGTTCACCACAGACGAATTCTCATGTCAATTCGCTCATAATTGTTCTCGATTGGTGTCAGCAATATCTCTTGCTCATCAACGAAGGAGAATTGCCATGACTACCAACGGACAACGCGTCGCGATCGTCACCGGCGCATCGAAGGGTATCGGCAGAGCCATTGCACTCCGGCTCGCAAGAGACGGCATCGCCGTCGTGGTGAACTACGCGACGGGCCGCGAGGCTGCCGACGCGACCGTCGCCGAGATCGAAAGGAGCGGCGGCAAGGCGGTTGCCGTACAGGCGGATATCGGTAGTCCGACCGCTGCCGCCGCTCTGTTCGACGCCGCTTGCCGACATGGATGACGCAACCTTCGAGCAGCATATTGCCATCAACCTGACCGGCACGTTCCGCGGCATTCGCGAAGCGGGCCGCCGGCTCCGCGACGGCGGCCGCATCATCAACTTTTCCTCCAGCGTCGTTGGCGTTTATGGGCCGTCCTACGGCGCCTACGCCGCCAGCAAGGCCGGCGTCGAAGCCATGACCCATGTCGCCTCCAAGGAGCTCGGCCGGCGCAAGATCACCGTCAACACGGTCGCACCAGGCCCGGTGGAAACCGATATGTTCATGACGGGCAAGTCCGACGAATTGGTGCAGAACATCACCCGGACAATTCCGCTCGGCCGTCTCGGCCAACCGGATGACATCGCCTCGGTCGTCGCCTTCCTCGCCAGCCCGCAAAGCGGCTGGATAAACGGTCAGGTGATCCGCGCCAATGGTGGCATGATCTAATACCTCAGGAACAAGGAGAAACTCCATGCCATTCGTGAACATCAAGACGCCGGAAGGCGCCCTTAGCCGCGCACAGAAGGAAGAGATCGTACACCGCGCAACGGACATGCTCATCGAATATTTCAGCGAGGCAGCGCGACCGCATACGATGGTCCTGATCGAGGAAGTCAAGGACGGTGGATACGGCCGCGCCGACGAAATTTTCATCTTGCCGGACATTTATCGCAGCAAGGAAAACAGCTAAGCGGCCGGATGCCGGTGTGGCGAAACGATCCTCTATTTCACGGCGGGTTGACGACAGTTGGAATATCGAAACTTTGCCATGCCTGCTTTCCGCCTGTGCGGCGTCTCTCCGGCTCCTGTCTAAGCACTTGCCTCAACGCCGCCTGGACGAGCTAGCGCCAAGCCCGATTGATCGAAGGCGTGAAGATCGGCCGGATCGGCGGTCAGGTGCAGGACCTCCCCTTTCTTCAAATCCCGTGTACGCTCGAACTTGACGGTTACGGAAATATCGTCGGACAGCCGCAGATAGGCAATCGTCACCTCTCCCAGGTGTTCGACCAGATCGACCGGCCCGGAAATCAGTGCCTGCTCGGCCGTGCCGATCCGCATATGCTCAGGCCGAATGCCGAGGGTCCCTCGCTCGCAGCCTGTCCGGCCACCGGCTGCGAAGCGAACGAGCGCAAGGGGCTTGCCACTACGCTCGATGCGCGCCACATCGCCCTCGAACACCAGATCGACCGGCAGGAAGTTCATTGCCGGCGAGCCGATGAAGCCGGCCACGAACACGTTCCGGGGGCTGTCGTAGAGCTCGACGGGCCGGCCGACCTGTTCGATGCGGCCGCCGTTCAGGACGACGATCCGGTCGGCCAGCGTCATCGCCTCGATCTGGTCGTGGGTGACATAGATCATCGTCGTGTCCGGGAGTCGTTCTTTCAACCTGGCGATCTCGATACGGGTGGCGACCCTCAGCGCAGCATCGAGATTGGACAGGGGCTCGTCGAACAGAAAGACCTCGGCCTCGCGCACGATGGCGCGGCCAATGGCGACCCGCTGGCGCTGGCCACCGGAGAGCTGGCGCGGGCGGCGCTTGAGATAGGGTTCAAGCTGCAGCATCTCGGCGGCGAGCCGGACGCGACGGTCGATCTCCGCCTTGTCGACATGAGCGATCTTCAGACTGAACGCGAGATTGTCGTGGACATCCATATGCGGATAGAGCGCATAAGACTGGAAGACCATGGCGATGCCGCGCTGGGAAGGAGGTACGTCGTTGGCGCGCACGTCTCCGATCATAAGGTCGCCCGAGTTGATACCTTCGAGGCCCGCGATCATCCGCAACAGCGTCGACTTTCCGCAACCCGACGGTCCAACGAAGACGACGAACTCTCCCCGTTCGATATCGAGGTCGATACTGCTGATCACCTCCAGCGAGCCGTACGACTTGCGGATATCCTTGAGGCTGATTGCGGTCATTGTCCTGCTCCTGCATTCTCGCCCAGCCAGTACCAGCCGTGCCTGGCGACCTTGGGGATGTATTTGGCGCGCGGGAGGCTGTCCTCCGTGCGTATCGCCCAGACGAGGAGGGCCTCGAGCATCTCCGCCTTCCTAGCGGCATGGCTCGGATCGCCGTAAAGATCGTGGAGTTCGCCAGGGTCCCGGCTGAGATCGAATAGCTCGGCCCGGCCCATCACATCGAAAGTCAGCTTGAAATCGCCCTTGCGGACCATCTTCAGGTTTCCGCTCTGTGTCACGGCATTCAGTTCATCGAGCATTCGGCCCTCATAGGGAAAATGGAGCTCCGGCCGTTCGCCCGGCCCATAAGGCAGGTCGCCTATTCCCAGCTCGGAATAGATGCTGTCGAATTCGCGCTTCGGATATTCGGCCCCCGTCAGCATCGGCCAGAGGCTGCGGCCCTGGACGCCGGCGGGGATCGGCGAACCGATCATCTCGCAGATGGTCGGAAAGATGTCGACAAGCGAGACGAAGTCGGTTCCGTTCTCCTGCGCGACGATACCAGGCCCACTGAACAACATCGGCACGCGGATCAGGCATTCCGGCAGGCCCGCACCCTTCCGTTGCAGACCGTAGTCGCCGGCATAGTCGCCATGATCGGAGACGAAGATCAGGACAGTATCGTCGGCGAGACCCTTCGCATCGAGATGATCGAGAAAACGGGCTATCTGATCGTCCAGCATACGGATCATCCCGGCATAGACCGCACGATAACGCCGCCATTCGGCATCATAACCGGGGCGCTTTTCCTCGAAGAGATCGGCGAGCCATCGCCACTGACCTCCGCGTGCAATGGCGGTTTCGCGCGAACCGGAACGGCCGGGCATCTGCTCGGGCGGGAACATGGAAAAGTAGGGTTCCGGCGCCTGATACGGATTATGGGGTTCCGGCAAGGAAAGCCAAAGGAAAAAGGGCTTTTCCCTATTGTCGTCGACGCAACGTATGGCGTCGTCGACAATGCGGGAGCAAAGCTGGGTTGCCAGCGGGAACGGCGTCGGCTCAGCCGAGACATGATGGTCGAGATCGAAGAGCCATTTGTCGAACTCCTTCGCAAGCGGCATTGCACCGTTCGTGGGCCCGTCCGTGTGGCTATAGGGACCGCCATGGAAATCGAAATCCTCAGGAGCGAGATAACTGTGGTTCTTGCCGGCCAGGTTGACCGTATAGCCGGCCGCGCGGAGAATCTGCGGCAGATCGACAGCATAGCTTACATTCTCTTGCGACGACCAGTTCTGCTTGACACGCGTCGCCTTGGGAAAACGCCCGGTCATCAGGCTGGTGCGAGCGGGTGTGCAGGTCGGCATCGGTGTGTAGGCGCGGCGGAAGCGCATGCCCGACCGGCCGAGCGCCTCGACACGCGGCATGGTATCGACGGGAAAACCTTCGGAGGCGAAGAAGTCGGCCCGTTGCTGATCGGTCATGATCAGCACGATATTGGGTTTGCTACTCACGGACATGCTCCATTGATTGGGCGACGGCGGACGCACCGCCCGCCGTCATCACGTCATCTGAGGATAGAAACCGCCTGCGAGAAGAACTCATCTGCAGCGTCCTTGGGTGTCGCCTGGGCAAAGCCGATCGACTCGTTGAGGCGTTTCAGGAGTGATTCCAATTCCCCATGGCCGGCGATCCATCCCGGCGTCTTCTTCGACGCATGAGCCCGCAGGTCCTTCAGATATTCGAGAACCATGACGCTCGTCTTGTCGACGGACTTCGACAGAATATCGGAAGCCTTGTCCGAGGCCGGACCGCCGAGCGTCAGCCCCAGGATTTCGATTGCTTCCTCGTCGTTCAGCAGGAAATCGATGAGCTTTGCTGCCTTGTCGACGTTCTTCGAACGCGCCGGCACGGCCCAGAAGTCGAGCGCGCGGATGAGATGGCCATTGTCGGGGCCTTCCGCCGGGCTTGGGCAGGCGTGAATGCCGAGTTCCTGCTTCATCAGCGCCTGGAAGAAGACGAGTTGCTGGCACCAGCCGGTCTGCATAGCCGCCATGTCGCGCACCATGGGCGCATTCTGAAAGCCGGCGCTTTCCGAGGTAACGGCAGGCGGCGGAGCACCCTGCTCATCGCGCATGGACTGCCAGAAGGCAAGCCAGTCGACGAGATCCTGCTGTTCGAAGCCAAGTGCGTTTTCGGCATACAGCGACTTGCCGCGCTGGGTTACGAACAATTCGAGAAATGCCAGCACACCGCCGCTGTCATTGGTACCATAGTGTTGATCGCCGCCGGCCTTCCCGAGCGCGATGGAAATTTCGCGGAAGCCATCCCACGTCAGATTGTCGAGCGTGCCGGCAACACCGGCCTTGTCCAGCTTTTCCTTGTTGTAGAAAAGCGCGAACGCGATCTGATTGTTGCCGATTGCATTGGTCTTGCCGTTCATCGTCCCGATATCGACAACACCAGGATAGAGCTGGGAGATGTCGATGGTCGAGCCGATGTAGGGAGCAAGATCGGCAAGCAGCCCGCGCTTGATGTAGCTGTAGAGATAGGTCATCGAGTGCCGATGCATGTCCGGCGCCCCGCCGCCGGCATATTGCACCGGCAAGCGGTCCCAGAACTCGTTGAAAGGCGCGAATTCGACCGTAGTCGGGATGTCGGGATTTTTCTCGGTAAACAGCTTGAGCGCTTTCTGCATGCGCTCGTGGGTATCCTGCCCTCCATACCAGGATACCTTCATCCTGCCATTCGCGGCAAGAGCCTGCTCGCCGAGCCCAAGCCAAAGGGCGACCGCGCCGCCGACGCTGACTTTCAGCAATTGCCGCCGGTCGAGGGAAAGGCCGGATTTCCTTGAACTCATTTCACTCCTCCTCATTATTTCATTCCTCCTCATAATCACGCGTTCCGCCGGACCTAGCCCTTGAGGCCAGTCGTCGCGATGCCCTCAGCGAGCTGCCGCTGGAACAGCATGAACAGCACGAACAGCGGCAGCAGGGTTATCAGCGACATCGCAAAGAGCATGCCCCAGGCGGATTCGCCGCTCGTCGCATCGATGAACAGGTTGAGAGCCAGCGGCGCCGTGTAGTTCTCGGCCGAGCTCAAGTAGATGAGCTGCGAAAAGAAGTCGTTCCAGGTCCAGAGGAACGAGAAGATGGCAACGAGAACCAGAGCCGGACGGCAGACGGGAAAGATGATGTACCAGAAGATCTGGTACTTGTTGCAGCCGTCCATTTCGGCCGCCTGGTCCAGATCGCGTGGAATGCCGCGAATGAACTGGACAAGCAGAAAGATGAAGAAGGCGTCGACAGCGAAGAACTTCGGCAGAACCAGAGGCAGAACCGTGTTGACGGCGCCGACGCTCTGGAACGCGATATATTGCGGCAGGATGGTGACATGCATCGGCAGCATCAGGGTCACCAACATGATCGCGAAGGCCGTCCTGGAAAAGGGAAACTGCAGCCTGGCGAAGGCATAGGCAGCGAGCGAACAGGAAAAGAGGTTCCCGACGATTGCAAGCAGGCAGATAAACGCCGAATTCAGCATGAAGACGCCGAACGGCATTCCGAGCTTGTTCCAGCCTTCGATATAATTCTGGAGGGTGAAGTGGTTGAGATCGAAGCCCGCATCGCTGAAGATGATGCTTTCCGGTTTGAAAGAGCTCGATACCAGCCAGAGCAGCGGATAACTCATCAACAGTGCAACGGCGGCAAGCAGGCCGACGCGGATGAGACGGCGGATCGGAAAAGCGGTGTTGATATCCGTGATCGTGCTCATCTCTGTCAGCTCTCGTAATGGACCCAGAAGCGTGAGGCGTAGAAAGAGATCGCGGTGAAGACGGCGATGATCGCGAGCAGTACCCAGGCCATCGCCATCGCGTACCCCATACGGAAGTTCCGGAAGCCTTCGACGTACAGGTAGAGCGTGTAGAAAAGCGTCGAGTCGATCGGTCCGCCGGTACCGTCGCTGATCACGAATGCCGGTACGAAGGCCTGGAAGGCGTTGATCGTCTGCATGACGAGATTGAAAAGGATCAGCGGGCTCAGAAGCGGCAACGTGATACGGAAAAACCGCTGCACGGGGCTTGCACCGTCCATGATCGAGGCATCGACGATTTCCTTTGGGATCTGTCGCACGCCGGCGAGAAAGATCACCATGGGCGCACCAAACTGCCAGATGTGAAGAATAATGAGTATCCAGAGCGCGTAGCGCGGATCACCGATCCAACTGGTGGTCTGGAAACCAAGGCCGCCGAGCATCATGTTGACGAGCCCGTTGCCGCCGAAGATCTGGCGCCACAGCACGCCGACTGCGACGCTGCCGCCGAGCAGCGAGGGCAAATAGAAGATGCCGCGAAAGAGATTGGCGGTGGGTGTCTGTTGCGACAATGCGACCGCGATCACCAGCGCCATTGCGATGGAGAGTGGCACCGATACGAGCACATAGGTCGTCGTCACCTCTAGGGATTTCAGATAGCGGGGATCGTGTGCGAGGAGACGCTCGTAATTCTCCAGCCCGATCCACTGTGGCGGAGAAAGAAGGTCGTAGTGGCTGAAGCTCAGGACGAAGGAGCCAGCCATCGGAAGCGTGGTCAGAAAGATCAGCCCCAACAGCCATGGCAGAAGAAAGACGAAGGCGGTGCGAGCCTCTCCACGGTGAGACGGCGCAAGTGCATCGACCGATACTGGCTTGCGCCTGAAAAACAATCGGGATGTCTGTACCGTCTCCATCCTGTCGCCTCCCGCAACATCTATTCGGTTATTCGTGACCGGCGGCCTTGCGCGCCAGGCGACGGGCGTTATCGACCTTCTCCTGCGGCATGATGGCGGCAGGCATTGTGGTGATGTCACGGATGGTTTCCAGGGGAAGTTTCGGAACGCGGGCGGCGGTCAGCAGTCCGTTCGCCTCCTGCTCCGTATCCGTTACCTGCGTGTAGCAGTAGCCGGCCAGGTTGGGGCTTGCGGCAATTGCCAGGAACAGGTCGCGCAGGCGAGCCTCGAACTCCTGGGGATCGCTCACGGTGGAATAACCATGCCAGTTGTCCCCTTGCTTCGGGGTATAGCTCAACCCGCCGAACTCGGTCAGCATGACCGGTCTGTCGCCGAGTTCCCGTCCGCCGAGAACAAGACGACGGCGCGCTGGTCCCATCCCCTTCAGCATAGCCTCCATGTCCTCCCGATTGTGGAAACGGCTGCTCAGCCCTTCGCCATCGGGGGCATAGTCATGGACCGACCAGATATCGCTTTCGACCAGTTCCCAACCGTCATTGGAGATCGCGGGGCGGCTCGGATCGAGCGCCTTGGTCATATGATAGAGCGCGGATGCAAAATGTGCCTGATCCTCGCGCGTGGCGATATGAGAGACGCCCCAGCTTTCATTCAGCGGAACCCAGGCGACGATGCATGGGTGGCTCTTGTCGCGGCGGATCGCCTCCATCCATTCCTGGGACAAGCGCTCCATCATGGAACTGGAAAAAGCATAAGCGCTCGGCATCTCCTCCCAGACAAGCAGGCCCAGCACGTCGCACCAATAGAGGAAACGCGGATCTTCGATCTTCTGATGAACGCGTACGCCATTGAAGCCCATGGACTTGATGAGCTCCACCTCCTTGCACAAGGCGTCTGCACCGGGTGCGGCGAGATGCGATTCCGGCCAGTAATTCTGCCCGAGTACGAGGCGTAGGTAATAGGGACGCTCATTGAGTAGAAAGAGGTGATTGCCGACGCTCACGCTGCGCAGGCCGAGATAACTCTTCACCCGGTCCGGCATCTTTCCTTCGAGGATGATCTCCGCGTCAATGAGGTTCGGCTTCTCCGGCGTCCAGAGAAGGTGATCGCGATAGGTCCCGTGCTCGATCTGCGGAATCGAGATATCAAAGCACAGTTCGCTATCGGCCAGCATGACGCTCTGTTCGGCGAGAGACTTTCCCCTCACGCCGAATTTCAACGTCAGCCGGGTCGGTTCGATCGGCGCGGCATTGAGCCGGACCTCGCAACGGACCCGGGCATTGGTGAGGTCGGGGACGAAATGGATATCGGTGAAATGCAGGGCCGGCACTATGCTCAGCCAGACAGGCTGCCAAATCCCGCTGGTGCGGTGATACCAGATGGCGTGGGGGTCTTCGAGCCAGTCCTGCTTGCCGCGCGGGACCCGGACGTCCCGCGGCTGATCTTCCGCCCGGACGACGACCGTCTGCTCGCCTTCACCATTCAATACACCGGTGATGTCGGCGGAAAACGGCACATGGCCACCGCGGTGGGTCGCCACGCATTGGCCATTGACCCAGACGCTTGCAGCATAATCGACAGCTCCGAAATGGAGAAACAGGCGCTCATCGCGTTCCAACTTTCGGGTTTGGAAAGTGCGATGGTACCAGATCACCGGATGAAAGCCGGAAGCACCGACCCCGGAGAGTTTCGATTCCGGCGGATAAGGGACTGTGATGGCCTTGTCGAAGACATCGGCTCGTTTCCACCAGCCTTCCAGCATGCCGCGATCGGCGTCGTCAAAAGCAAAGCCCCACTGGCCGCAAAGATCGGCCAAACCCTCCCGATGAAATTGCGGGTTGGGCGCGAATTCGGCCATGACAGGCGACTGAATCGTCACGATACATCCTCCTCCGGTTCCCGAAGGACAAACGAAACCCTCCGCGCAAATACTTGTCTGCGTCGTCCGTTCGCCCAGCGAGAAGATATGAAACCGCCCTCAGAAGCGGTTGCTAAATTTGTTTAGCAGCCTGCTTGACGAAAATCCTGTTGTCAAGGAGGTTATGCAAAACAGGGGTTGGAATGAAAAAACGAGTCAAAATGGTTGATGTGGCACGGGCTGCGAATGTTTCGCGCACGACCGTGTCACTTGTCCTGAACGGCATTCCGGGCGTACGGATCGCGGAGGCGACGCGTCAGCGTGTGCTGCAGATCGCACGCGAACTGGGTTATTCGCCGGGTCCGCTGATTGAAAACCTTGATCCCGAGCGAAAACGCCTCTTTGGCGTGTTGATCAACGAAATCTCTGCAGCTTATCCAATCGACTTGATCTATGGCCTGCAGAACTGGGCCGATGCGCAAGGGCTGCAGATTGTTCTTCAAGTGACCGACAGCGTCGCCGACCGTGAAATTGCGGCGCTGGAAAACTTTGCCCGTTTCGGGGTCGAGGGCGTTATCTATGCCAACACGTTCACGGCCATCGTTTCGCCGCCGGCCTCGCTCGGCAATTTTCGCCACGTCCTGGTCAATTGCCGCCGTGAAGACAGCAGTGGTTTTGCCATCCTGCCGGCTGAACGCCATGGCGGCATGCTTGCGACCGATCACCTGATCGAGATCGGCTGCAGGCGCATCGCCACGATCACCGGCGACCCCTGGCAGATCGCCAGCATTGAGCGCTTGGCCGGTTATCATCGTTCGCTCAACCGGGCCGGCCTGAATCTCGGTCCCCGATTCGAGCGGGCCAGCGATTGGGGCCATGCCAGCGGCTATGCCGCGGCACGCGACCTTTTGGCGCTTTCAGAGCCGCCGGACGGCATTTTTTGCCACAACGACATCGTTGCACGCGGCGCCATGGCAGCCGCCCGCGATATGGGAGGGAAGGTGCCGGAAGACCTCGCTATTATCGGCTATGACGACCGCGAGTTCTCGCGGGACCTGGGAATCTCCAGCGTGACACTGCCCTTTGCGGAAATGGGGGAGCGAGCCTTGGCCGAACTGGCAGGTAGCGCTGACCTGGCCGACAAGACGGTGACCATCCAGGGCCGGCTCGTCGCGCGCATGAGCACCCGGATACCGCTTTAGAGCAACAAATCTTCGGCAGGCAGTAGGGATTATGTCGACGCCGGCGGCCGCATATAACGATACGGAAACCGGCCATCCCACCTAAAATCATCTCGCTCTAAAAGCCGGCTCCAAACCGCGAAAGAGCAGTCGTCGAACGCGGCATCGCGCATGATCGCACAAGTGTAGCCGGGGACAGCCCGCGACCCAGCAGCACATTCTTCCGGAGCTTAAGCTCATTAACAACGGGCATGGCCGCGGAAAAGTTCACGTCGCCAGCAGCATCATTCTAATCAGCCGCAATCCGAAATGAAATGGGTCACGCCTCAATGCACTCCTCATGTGGCTACTCCTTCCAACCGTGGCGCACACCCTGGCGCGGATCAGGTCTACGCGATGGAAACAACGATCTTGCCCGCAGCCGTCCGATCACTGATTGCGGCGTGGGCCTCGGTCACAGTGTCGAACGAGAAGACCCGCGGATCAAGGCGCGGAACGAGCTTGCCGGCCTCGACCAGTGCCGCAGCGGCCTTGAGGATCTCGCCATGATGGGCGCGGCCAATGCCATCGAGAAGCGGCGCAAGGGTGAAGACGCCGGAATAGGTTCCGGCCTTGAATGAAAGCGGTGCCAGGGCATGCGTGCCCCAGCCAAGGCAGCTCACCACATGACCGAAGCGCCTGACCGCCTGGAACGACGCATCCAGAACGGCGCCACCGCCAGTATCGTAGACCAGATCGAAACCTGCGCCGCCGGTATGGCGACCGACATAGTCATCGATCGACTCGCTGGTATAGTCTATGGGCGTTGCACCCATCGAGCGGATAAAATCGGCCTTGGCCGCGCGGTCGGTCGCGAATACCGTCGCGCCGAGCGCGAGTCCGATCTGGACCACGACATGGCCGACGCCACCGGCGCCGCCCTGCACGAGGAGCGTCTGTCCCGACCGGACCTTGGCGCGATCGACGAGGCCTTCCCAGGCCGTGATCGTGACGAGCGGCAAAGCGGCCGCCTCGCGCATGGTCAGGTTGGCCGGCTTGATCGCCAGCAGGCTGGCGTCGACGGAGGCATACTCGGCCAGCGTGCCCTGAATGCCGCCGACACCGCCGGTCATGCCATAAACCTCATCTCCGGGGCGGAAAGCCGTAACATCGGCGGCCACCGCCTCCACCACGCCGGCCAGGTCGAGGCCCAGGACGGCCGGCAACGGATGGCGGGTGTGGGCTGCGGTGCCCGCTCTGATCTTGGCGTCCAGTGGATTGACGCCGCTGGCATGAATACGGACGAGAACCTCGCCGGCATTGATGGCCGGGCGTGCGACTTCGGCAAGGCGGAAGGGGCCACCGTTTGTCTCAACGATCGCGGCCTTCATTCCCTGTGCAGGATTGGTCATGGGATATGTTTCCTTGTTGATTGCCCAGATATGGGCTCGACTCAGTTGCATGACCATCATAAGTTTCGCACGAAAAGCATGCGAAAATGTATGGGTAACGCGATGCGCACTCTTGAATGGAGCGATCTGCCCATCTTCCTCGCAATCGCTCGAGAGGGCACGCTCGGAGCGGCGGCCCGTCGCCTGAAACAAACGCAGCCGACCATGGGCCGGCGGCTCCGCGCGCTCGAAGAAGCGGTCGGGTTGGCGCTGTTCCAGCGCACCAGAGATGGTTTCGTCCTGACCGACGAAGGTGAGGCGATATTTGCGCATGCAGTCCGCATGGAAGAAGAGGCGCTTTCCATGCAGCGCAAGCTGGTTGGCAGTGTCGGCGGGCTCGAAGGCTTGTTGCGCGTCTCATGCTCCGACTGGTTCGGTGCGACCATGCTCAGCCCCGTGCTTGCGGAGTTCGCTCAACTCCATCGGAAAGTCACCGTCGAACTACTGACCGATCCCCGTCTCTACAGTCTTGCCCGCCGCGAAGCGGATATCGTTATGCGTATCGCGCCCTTCGACGAACCGGAGGTGATTGCGCGCAAGCTGGTTACAATCCCCTACGGTCTCTATGCCAGGTCAGATCACCCGAATGCGCGAAGAGGCGACGGCGCGGGATGCCCGCTGATCCTGATGGACACCGCTTTCGGCGGTATGCCGGATGTCGCATGGGTGACGCGGGCTCTTCCGAACGCGACGATCGTCTGCCGAAGCAACAGTCGGGAGATCCAGGCACGGCTTTGCGCCCTTGGTGCGGGGCTGGCGGTGCTGCCCCGTCCGCTAGGGGACGCGACCGCAGGCCTCCGACTGATCGATTTGGGTGAACAACCCCCATCCCGCGACACCTGGATCGGTTATCATCGGGATCTCAAGAGATTGCCGCGCCTGCGCGCCTTGCTCGATCTCATCCTCAAGCGGATCACCAGAGGATAGCCCTGCTAACGGCACAGACTGAAATCTGCAAGCAAATCTCTGGGAATCAGATCATTTGTCCGGACCGGTGACCTGCCACTGAGAATTTCCTCCAGAATGGATGAGAGACTGGCTGGAGTGCTCCCCCATTTCATCGGATAGTCGGGTAGGCTGATTTTGTCTCGGATGAACTGCCGAGGGAAAGCCATCTTGAGCGCGAAATGAGGATGGATTTCGATGTGATCCTCAATCCATCCATCGATCTGCCGGAGCGCGGCTTCAGCGTCCGGACGTGTTGAGATGCGGATATAGCCCCGTTTGATCGTTTTGACGAAGGCTTCGGAGATGCCGTTCGACTGCAGACTGGCGACGGGTGTGAAGCGGGGACGATCCAGCAATTGGCAGTCGTGCTCGGAACGGTGGCTGTATTGGTGAGAACAGTCCCGGAAACGGCAAAACCGCCCCCACTCAGACAGAGGCGGTTATTGATTGATGTAGGAACTGGTTGCGGGGGCCAGCTTTCATCATTACTTGCGCACAAAGCAAGCAATGATGGTTGCAGGTTTGACGCAGGAGTTTTTCTCTAATCTATCAACGACAACTGGGGCAACCCAGCGATTGCCGTCCACCCCCCATGACGGACTGTTTGTGGCGCAAGCATAAAAATTTATTAGAATGCGCCTAAGGTCGCCATCATCACAAAGCCGAGCCTCTCGTGTCGCGGTGGGCGGCTGGAAATATGCGACTTCCCTTCCGGCATTGCAACTCGACAATCGATCAAGGAAGATACGGGAGAACGCCACTTTCGTGATGTGCACCCACTTGAAGGAGCTTCTCAAACCAGGTGATCGAGGGGTGGCGACCCAAGGCACGGTGGGTAAGGGTAGAGATTGTCATAGGTGGGGCAACGTATGGAGCCTCTCGCCAAGTCAACCTGAAAGTTTTTTCAGCAAAACGCGCAAAACGCAAAGGGACATAAGCAACCATGTCGGTCGTCGCAAGCAGGGGCGGCACCGCCAGTATGTGAGAGAGGGTGGCACCCACACGCCTCTCAAGGCCTTTGTCCCTCAGAAGGCCGTCAAGGTACTGAGGGTTGCTCGTGACATACGCTCGCTCAAGCCCACTCTGGTCGATGACGGCACTTGCCACGGCGGAATCGCGACGCGAAATGAGGATGTCTATATGCGGATACTTGCCGAGCGTCTCGAGGGACATTGCGTCGTCGGCCGCAGGGTGGTCCGCCCGAAACATCCAGACATTGGGATCGCTGAAGAGATCCGTCTTCACGAAACGGGCTGGCACCGTTCCAAATGCCCCGGCCGCCAGGTGGACCGCACCGCGGTCCAATTCTTCGACGATGTTCACATCGTTCATCGGCCGGATCCAAAGCCGGACACCTGGAGCGCTTTTTGCGACAGCCTGCAACAGTGACGGTATGATAGTGCTCGTCACATAGTCGGACGTCGCAATCACGATCTCGAAATCTGCTGTGGCGGGATCAAATGCTGGCTGGCCCACCGCCGCGTCTATCTGACGAAGTGCAGAGCCGAAGGCTCGCGACAGCTCCATCGCTCTCGGAGTCGGATGCATACCGTCCGGGCCTCGCAGGAAGAGCTGATCATCGAAAAGCAATCTCATCTTGTTGAGCGCATGGCTTACCGCAGACTGGCTAAGCCCAAGCCGTGCGCCTGCCTTTGTAACGTTCCCCTCCTCCGCCAAAGCGTCGAGCACCCTGATAAGATTGAGATCCATAGCGCGTCCTGCCTATCTCAAAACCGACTCAAGCTCTATTTCTCGTCAGTATGAGAAACAGAGAAGAATGAATATAATGCATTTAACAAGTGCATTATATTCATTTCATTCATTAGCACTGAAAGCCTATCTCTTCGTCAGTTACGACACTCGACGGGAGACAGGGAAATGAACATGGCTGTCACAAACCTCCACGGAGGGGCAGAACAGATTAAAGGGAACGCGGATGAGGCGCTCACTGCTGCTTCCAAAAAAAAGCGGCGCAGAACCTTTCAGGCGCTCGCACGGAGCACCGTCATCGTCGCCGCGATCGGAATGGCAGTCGTCGTGCCGATGGGCTGGGGACATTGGGTCGCGGGCATGACCGACCAGTCTACAGACGACGCCTATCTCAAAGCCGATACCGCGTCTGTGGGGACAGAAGTTTCCGGCCGCGTGAGAAAGGTGCTGGTCGCCGACTTCCAGCATGTGAAAGCCGGAGAACTTCTCGCGCAGATCGATGATCGAGACTATCGTGCCCAGTTCGGCCGTGCCTACGCCACACGAAAGGCGGCCGCAGCGTCCGTTGCTATTCTTGAAAGCCAGATCAATCTGCAAGCCAGCGTCATAGCGCAGGCCGAAGCGAGCGTGAAGGCTGTCAAGGCGGACATGGAAAGGGCCGAAAGTGAGTATCTTCGGCAACAGGAGGCTTCGCGAATTGGCTGGTCGACAGCGCAAAAACGCGAAGCGGCAACTGCCGAAATGAAGCGCTATAGCGCTCAGGTCGAGGAACGGCAGACGGCAGTGGACGTCGAGAAGCAGAAAGTCGCTGTGCTTAGCGCGCAACTTTCGGAAGCTCAGGCCACATTGGACGCACAGCGTGCCGCCGTCGAACTTGCAAGGATCACCCTGGAACGGACATCGATCAGAGCACCTTTCGACGGCGTCGCAAGCGCCAGCAATGTGCGCCAAGGACAATATGTAAACGTTGGAACGAAGATCATATCCGTGGTTCCACTCCCACACCTCTACGTGATCGCCAATTTCAAGGAAACGCAACTTGGAAAGGTCAGCGTGGGCCAGCGCGTAACAATGACCGTCGATATGTTGCCCGGCAAATTGCTGCGGGGGCATGTTGCAAAGATCTCCCCAGCCAGCGGATCCGAGTTTGCCCTGCTTACGCCGGATAACGCCACCGGTAACTTCACAAAAGTCACACAGCGTGTGCCTGTCCGCATAGAACTCGATGACACAGGCGAAGTTGGCAAGTTCCTACGCCCTGGCATGTCGGTGGTGCCGACGATTCATAGCGACGAATTTGCCGGTAGAGAACAGGAGTGACAGACGATGACACTTCCCGCCATTCCGAGACCTTCGGCGTTTCTGCCTGGAGCCAGGTTACCGCCTTTGATTGCTGTATCGGCTGTCATGCTTGGTACATTCACGTCCATTCTGAATTCGAGGCTGACCGATATCGGCCTGGCAGACCTTCGCGGTGCTTTCGGGCTTGGCTTCGACGAGGCGTCGTGGCTGACAACCGCGTACATCACAGCTGAAGTGGCGGCGATTGCCGCGACAGTCTGGTTACGGACTCACCTCTCGCCGGCTATCGGCGTGATGGTCGGCGCTGCTCTGTTTTCGGTTTTCTCATTCCTTGCTCCGTTCAGCCCCTCACTGCCCATATTGTTGGCCCTGCAGGCATTGCGTGGTCTTGCCGCTGGAATGCTGATACCGATGACCTTCGCGGTCGTCATGCGCAACATCTCCCAGCAGCGACGCCTCTATGTCCTTTCCATCTACGCGCTGATTTCCGGCTTCACACCCAATTTGGCGATCTTCGCCGAAGCATGGATCATCGACCATCTCTCATGGGAGTATCTGTTCTGGGCCAACGTGATACCCGGCTCTCTGGCGGTCTTTGGCGCTTATTTCGCCAAGCAATGGGATACGGCAAAACTGCACCGGTTTCGCCGGCCGGACCTGTTCGGGCTTCTTACCTTGTCCCTCGGGCTGGCGTCCCTCGTCGCCGCGCTGGATCAAGGCAATCGCCTCGACTGGTACAATTCCGGTCTGATCACCGGCTTGAGCGGCGCGGCGGCGGTCTTGCTGCTTGCGTTCGTCGTGAACACCATACGACACCCGGTTCCGATGCTGGATCTACGGATTGTCCTTCAGAGAAATGCCGGGCTGGCCCTGTCGGTACTCTTCACGACGCGCTTTGCCACAATGGCGACAGCCTCCATAATCCCCCAGTTCCTCATACGCATCCAGGGCTACAGGTCCCTGGAGATCGGCAACTACTTTCTTCTGACCGGGTTGCCGCAACTTGTGCTCGCCCCTTTGGTAGCATGGCTTTGTTATCGGTTCGCGCCGCGTAATCTTATCGTATTCGGTGCGATGCTGTTCTCGGTAGGCGTGTCGCTGGCTGCCGTTCCAACACATGTCTGGAACGGCGATCAGTTTATGTCGTCCATGCTTATCCAAAGCATCGCAAGCCCGTTTCTGGCTGTTCCGGTCATGCTGATCATCACGGAAGACATCACCTTCCCGCAAATCCCCTGGATTGCGATGTGGGTTCATATCGTTCGAACTGTTGGAACCACAATCGCAACAGCGGCAATCACGACCTTCGTGCGCGTCGACGAGCAGGTGCGCTCGAACCTGCTTGGAACGCAGGTACAGCAAGGCGATCACGTTGTGCAAACATGGCTGGACACACTCGCCTCGTCCATGGGTTCGACGCTTGATGGCAAGGGACCCACCGCGGCAATGGGGCAGCTCGCAAAGCTTGTACAGCGTGAAGCCTATGTCCTCGCCTATGCCGACGCACTATCAGCTCTCGCGCTGATAACGCTCCTTGCTGCCATAGCGGGGATGCTGATGCGCCCGACAAAGGTGCCAGGCACGTTCTTCTGATGCCGTTTTGGGAGATATCGTAATGGGAATCATTATGGAGATCGACCCTCGCTCTGCGGACATGCGTGATATTGACTCGATCATCCGAGAAGAAGAAGATAACCACCCCATTGCTACCGCGGAGATTGCGAGCGACGAGCAGTTCGTCGTCGACAATGCTGTCGAGGACAGTCGTTCCATTCCTGGGGCGAGCGGCAGGCGTCTTTGAGCATCTGCTCCAATTCGTCCATGCCGTCGTCTGTCAGTGCGGTCACAGATTCGTCGTCTCCGGTGTACACGGAGATGATGCTGCCTTAGCTCAGATAATCATCGTTGGCGACGATTGCATGAAGAAGCTCCGGGTCCTCTTCGAGAATTTCGGCAACAAATTTAATCGTACGGACGTATGTGACTGTCGCCGTCAGGCGGCCTTTGCATCGATTGTGGTGATCGCCGACCAGTTCCACGGTTTTCTCCGATGCTCTTCACCACCCTCGACCGCGCCTGGCTCGTTGCACGTCGCGGTGGCGCGCTCGGCAACAGCTTTCGTGGAGAACGGCTATCCATCGCGAGGAGGGCGCGAGATCCGCTGGTGCCGATCGTCTCGACGATCTCATAGGTCTTGATGATGACTGATGGCGTCACCCAGCGCGTGCTCACCAGACGCTACGCAAGCTCGAACGCAACGGTATAGTGACGCGCAGGGTTCTGGATGGACGCGTGCTCGGCGTCGAATATGTGCTGTCACCGCTTGGGCACTCACTGCAGGAGTCGTTCTTGATCCTGCTCAACCGGACGCTTGAAAACATCAATGTAATTCAGGACTGACAATATAGCTATGATGCCCGTCAAGATCAGGCCGTAGGCTGAGCGCTGAGTGAAATATCAGCTTTCTGGCAAGGTATTCGAAAGATCGATGGGCGGCACGATCTTATTTACCTGCGAGCGCTGGATCGCACATTCATGGGCAAGAAAATCGACCAGCGCCCGCACCGATGGCAGCAGCCCGCGGCGGGTGGGAAAAACCGCGTGTACAATGCCTGCCACAGGTCGCCAGTCGGGAAGAACATGAATGAGCCGACCCGCTCTGATATCATCCCAAATAAAAATGGTCGGCAATTGTACCGCACCCGCGCCGGCAATTGCCGCATCGCGAAGCACCTTCATGTCATCGGTAATCAGGCGGGGCGAATGCGGAACGGTCGCGACTTGCCCGTCGGCGTGATGCAGCTCCCAGGCATAATCCCTGTGAGGCCGCTTCCAATCAAGGCTCGGCAGTCCCCTCAGATCGGCAGGCGTTTTTACGGAACCTGAAATCAGGCCGGGCGCGGAAACCAGGCACTGGCTGCTTTCATCGAGCCAGCGCATGACAAGATCAGTCGAATCAAGCGGCGGGAACCGTACCCGAATGGCCAGATCGATCCCTTCCGAAATGACGTCAACGCGGCGGTTCGTACTTTCCAGATGAATTTCGATGCCCGGATTCTGCATCATGAAACGCGAAATCAGCTCACCGAACTGAAACGACAGCAATGCCGTCGGACAGCTCATGCGTACAACACCGCGCGGCTCCGTCCTCACCCTGGCGATAACCTGTTCGGCAGCCTCAGCCTCGACAAGCATTGCCACGCAACGCTCGTAGAACTCGCGACCGATCTCCGTCACCGAAAATCGGCGAGAGGAACGGTTGAGAAGGCGCACGCCCAGACGTTCTTCCAGATGAAGAATACGACGGCTCAGTCTTGACTTCTGAATGCCAAGCGCACGCCCGGCTGGCGAGAAGCCACCATGGTCGACAACGGCCACAAAATAATAAAAATCGTTAAGGTCCTGCATCGTCCTTTTTGTAGGACGCTGCGTCGCTGTTTGCAATCTTTTTTCATCATCGTTGCGATGCTAGTCCTGCCTTCATCAAGCTCAACTGCAGCGTTGATGGAGGAAAAAATATGGGTAAGAAAGTCATTGGCCGCTACGGGAATGATCGGCAACATTGGGTCGGCGACGGTTTTCCCGTTCGCTCGCTTTTCTCCTATAATACCCTCGGCGCCCACATCAGCCCGTTCCTCCTGCTCGATTACGCCGGGCCATATGACTTTCAACCAACTACGCAGCGGCGTGGCGTCGGCAAGCATCCGCACCGCGGCTTCGAGACCGTCACCATCGTCTATGACGGCGAGGTCGAACATCACGATTCGGCAGGCAATGGCGGTATAATCGGGCCGGGTGACGTCCAGTGGATGACGGCGGCTGGCGGCATCATTCATGAGGAATACCATTCGGCCGCCTTCGCAAAGGCGGGAGGGACATTGCGCATGGTTCAGCTCTGGCTGAACCTGCCCGCCAAGGACAAGATGACATCGGGCGGCTATCAGAGCATCCTGAAGGCGGACATTCCCCAGGTCTCTTTGCCCGGAAACGCCGGGAAGGCACGGATCATAGCCGGTCAGTATCGCGCAATAAAAGGGCCGGCAAAAACCTTCACCCCCATCAACCTGTGGGACTTGACCCTCAAGACCGACGCAGTACTGACGCTCGATCTGCCCGAGAGACATACCGCGATGATCGTGGTGCTAAGCGGTCGGGTCGCCATCGATAACAACCATGAGGCAGGTGAAGCGGAGATGGTACTGCTCGATCCGGCAGGCCGCGAGGCTCGCATTCATAGCGATGGTGAAGCGCAGTTGTTGGTCCTGACGGGAGAGCCGATCGATGAACCCATCGTGGGCTACGGGCCGTTTGTTATGAACAACGAGGCTGAAATCAGACAGGCAATCGAAGACGTTGACAGCGGACGCTTCGGCATCGCCGCAGCATGATCGGGAGAGCCGGAAGCATACCGCATCCGGCTCCTCTTTCCTGTGGAAGGGTCCGCGCTCGCTCGTCCACTTGATCGAGGGCTTCGGCCCGCGCCAGCGCAAAATTCCAATCGATGAAAGAAACCTGCCAATGGCAAGCGAACAAATCCGCAATCCCCATACCGACCAGCTTCTCACGCCGCAAAACTCTGCCCTCATCGTCATCGACTACCAGCCGATACAGGTATCGTCGATCCGCTCGATGCCGCGCGACGAACTGGTCTTCAACATCACAAGCGTCGCCAAGGCGGCGGTCAACTACGATCTGCCGATCATCCATTCGACCGTCAATGTTGCAACCGGCCGCAACAAGCCGCCGATCGCCGAACTTCAGGACGTGCTCGGCCATCTGCCGACCTATGACCGTACCTCTATCAACAGCTGGGAGGATGTGGCGTTCAAACAGGCCGTCAAGGCCATTGGCCGCCGCAAACTCATCATGACCGCGTTGTGGACCGAGGCATGCCTAACCTTCCCCGCGCTCGATGCCATTCAGGAAGGTTATGAAGTCTATGTGCCGATCGATGCCGTCGGCGGCACTTCTCTTGCCGCCCATGAGGCAGCACTACGCCGCATCGAACAGGCTGGGGGAAAGCTGATCAGCCGCGTTCAGATGTATTGCGAACTCCAGCGCGACTGGGCACGCGAGGCGACGGTTCCGGGCTTCATGGGCGTGTTCGACAATTACGATGGTTTCAACGTCGAAAAAGCCGCCAAATAACCTTTAGCCGACAAGCAACAACCAAGATCCATGGCGATGGCGGCTCGGCTGCTGTCGCCGCATTTTGCAAGGAGAAAGCAAATGAGCGAGCTATTCATCGTCGTCGGGCTGAAGGCCAAGGCAGGCAAGGAAGACGAACTGCGTCGTGACCTGTCGGTCCTCGTCGAACCTTCTCGAAACGAGGAAGGTAATATCCGTTACGATCTGTTCGAGGATCAGAACGAACTGGGACGCTTTGTGTTCGTTGAGGAATGGGCATCCGTGGAAACCCGTAATCGACACCACGAGCATGGTCCGCATATTGCGGATTTTCATGCCAACGGGCGCAGCAATGTCGAAAAAACAGAGTTTGCACATATGCTCAAACGCGTTGTCTGACAGTTTTATCGCAGCGTAATCAGGCTGAACAAACTGGGACAAACGAAGGCTCTTCAGCAAGGCCACCTGTGTCGCGGCCAGTCTGGTTTGATTTCCAACTTCATCTCCCCCCTCCATAAAGGTAAATTTTCTTCAAGTGATTCAATCAGAAGCTCTTAGAGGATAGACTGGCTGAAGAACATCATCAGGGGGCCGATTTAAGATCTTGCGATCTGAAGATGCACGCGCCCAATCCGTTCGGTGTTCCCCGTTTAGCGACACAGTATTGCGTCAAAGCATACTATCGCGCCGCTTATTCAGATGACATCAATACCTCGGGCAACGTCTATTTGAGCGCGCGCCTGCCCGCATAACCTATCCGAACTAGAGCAGCGGCCAAGGACACACTCAGACCCTCTTTCCAGCAACTCCGCTTTCTGGGCCGTGTCCAGACTGTCGTGGGAAATGCTCGGAAGAACTCTCTTAAGAGACCACCGCGCATGACCCTACCGCCACATTTTGATTAACTCACGGAACGTCTCTATGCCTCCATTCTACACCCCCGGCCTGCCGCTCAGCCGCCGCGATGCTCTGATCTCGGCCGCGGCACTTGCTGCGAGCTTCACATTACTGCCAGGCACCGCGCGTGCCACGGAACCTGTCACAATCAACACCCCAGAAGGAGAACTCACCATGGGCTTTGTCACGACCGACGACGACGTTCAGATTTTCTACAAGGACTGGGGCCCCAAGGACGCCCAGCCCATCGTTTTTCACCATGGCTGGCCGCTCAGTTCCGACGACTGGGATGCGCAGATGCTGTTCTTCCTGTCGAAGGGCTATCGCGTCGTCGCGCATGACCGGCGCGGGCATGGACGATCGGAACAGGTTGCCGAAGGGCACGACATCGACCATTACGCAGCCGACGCCTTTGCCGTAGCCAAAGCGCTGGACCTGAAGAACGCGGTTCACATCGGCCATTCGACTGGTGGCGGCGAAGTGGCGCGGTACGTCGCGCGACATGGCGAGCCTGCGGGCCGGGTGGCCAAGGCCGTCCTCGTTGCCGCCATTCCGCCGCTGATGCTGAAAACCGACGACAACCCCGAGGGCACACCGATGGAGGTCTTCGACGGCTTTCGGTCGGCACTGGCCAGCAACCGTGCACAGTTTTTCCGCGACGTTCCGTCAGGTCCTTTCTATGGCTTCAACCGCGAAGGCGCGACGGTCCATGAAGGCGTGATCCAGAACTGGTGGCGGCAAGGCATGATGGGGAGTGCCAAGGCACACTATGACGGTATCAAGGCCTTCTCGGAAACGGACCAGACCGAGGATTTGAAAGCAATCACCGTGCCGACGCTGGTGCTGCACGGCGAGGACGATCAAGTCGTCCCAATCGCCGCTGCGGCTTTGAAGGCAGTCAAATTGCTGCCGAATGGCTCATTGAAGACCTATCCCGGCTTCTCGCACGGCATGTTAACGGTCAACGCCGATGTGTTGAATGAGGATATTCTGGCGTTTGTCAGCGGATAACAAGGCTTTGGGACGGAATACCCAAGCCAGTATGCCGACCAAGTCGGACCATCGCATAGTTCACCTGTCACACGATGGTCCGGCATCCTGAGCTTTGGTTGCGGGGTTGGGACGCCTGCAATGGTACTCCTCGGCGGGGCGGTGTTCGGAGCGGCCTACGTGATGCTCACCAGCGTCTATCTTGTCTGGGGAGTGCGCACCTTGGCCGACCGCCCCACTACAGGTTTAATGATCGCTTTCCTGACGATTGCCATCGGCCAGACGGCCGGCGCCCCGCTGTTCGGCCTGCTTCTGGGCAGCTTTGGCGCCATGCCGTCGGTGGCGACCTTCGCGGCCTTCGCGCTCGCTGCCGGATGCGCCCCAGAGAATACCGCGAAGTCCGGGATCGGATCCCGCGACAGCCGGTTTTGATCTGCCTCAATGGGCGCTCTGGCTCGTTGTCCGGACGCAAGCAAACCGACCAGTGACAGCTGATGCCCAGAAGCGGTCCAGACCTGCTTGGAACCTGTCAATTTAATGGGACAACGCACCGCAGTGTTAACTATGTGCCATAGCGTGAGTGTGGGCTAGGGTTTCTTCTTAAGTACCGATCATTATCACCGTTGTATGCCCTTCTAAAATCACTTCCTACCAGCAACCATAGCGGACTATTTCGTACAGTCGCGTAACTGCGAAGTGCTAGCGCTCGATGGTCTTTGTATCTGCGACCCGTTGGACCAGTCGGGCGTCGAGCGTTTCGAACTTGTTAGCGACATCAAGCTCGTAGACACCCGGACCGATGTCGGAAGCAACCCTTCCGTCTGAGCTCTGCGGGAGGCGGCCATAGATGGAGGCGAAGGCCGCGAAACCATCGTGGCCGGCTCCCGCCTGTGTGGCCAGATTGGTTATGTCGATCACGCGGAGGTTTGAATTCCGCGCTTCGACGAGAACTTGGGGATCATCGATGTTGGCTGCGCCGGCACGGAATTGCCCTCCGGCGATAAATCTGGATACCGACAGCGCCTGATCCTTCCTGGAGACCAGAACGGTGACGGGAGAGCGCAGGCGGCCTACGACCCGGAGTTGTTGAAGAAAGACTTCCGCGTCTATATCTGGCGCAGCGAGCGTGAGGTCGATGAGCTTGCCGAGGGTGCGCTCGTCTTTGGCAATCCGGATTTGCCGGACAGACTCCATAGTTAGCCAAGCCCCCATGCTGTGAGCGTAAAGTTTCATCCCCCGGACATGGCGGTCGCCAGCGACCCGCTCGACCACCCGGGCAAGCGCATCGCGCGAGAGTGTCACCGCGTCTTTGTCTGCGAGATACCCGGTGATCGCTGCTTTCGAAGGCCATGAGAACAGCACTGCTGACTGCGCGACCTGGACGTCGGCGGTGAGTTGAGCCGTGCGGAACAGCGATTCCGGAAAGTTGCTGTTGAAGCCGTGGACAAAGATGGCGACGTCGCGGCCGAGCCCTTCTCCGCGGGCGGCAGTGCCCCCGACTTCCGCAAAGAACCGCCTTTCATCGAGGCGCTCGGACGAAATGATCGCGAAGTGCCGGGTCGGGTCCGGCACATCCGTCGGCCATTCGATCTCGGTCGGTCGGTGGGTCGGGGGAATGGAGACGACAAAGCGAACATAGGCAGTTGTGGCCGTAAACCGGTCGGTCAGGAAGGTTGGTGTACTCGGATCGGTTGCCCGCGTACTCGCCACGAAGATGGTAACCTGCTTCGCGCCCTCGACGGCAGCCACCGGAGTGAGGACGGATGAGCCGGGCCGCGCGGCGCAGGCGCACAATGCAAGTGCCAGCGCCGTGATCAGTATGGCTGCCATGTATCGCCCGGATTGCTGTCGCCGCCTGATCGCCATCCCCTCCGCTCCCCATCGCGCGGAACAGCTTGCTTCTAACACCCCGATCGTAGACTGATTTCCGGTCACGCAGCCCCAGGTAATAATTGAAAGATCTCGCCGACTTCGCCGAAGAAGTGACTTCAGATCATCGCGGAACGCCATTTTCAATCTTTCTACTGAGGTCATCGGTAGTTCGTGCGAAGTGCAGCAACCCCATGCATATAGCCCTCTTCTAACGTTCGATCGGGCGTCACTGTAGTCTCGCCGCGCGCGAAACTGTGTCCTGCAATGAGGAACGCGAGGGAGAGGGTCGACGATTTGCAAAGCCTCGTTGAGATCGCGAATGCCGGCGCACAATAATACTATTTTCACTTGGCTGGATAAGGCTCGATGTCTGCCGACCAATAGTGTTTAGCAATATTCTGGCTGTTGCGGATAACGTGGTAGGCGATATCCGGATCGCCTCCTTGAAAAGTGTCCGGATCCGCACCACACATCAAACAATACATTTGCTGATGAACGACGCTTGCAAAATATTGCAGAACCGGCGTGGCGTCCTCCTGGCCGATTGCTCGCAGGTCATGGGCAGCCTGTTCGATCGCCTTTTCCAAAGCCGCCGAAACGGCAGCAGCCAACATCCTGTCCGCACGGCTGTTGACGACAGCGATTTGGCGTTCAGCCGGGGTAAGATCAGATCGTGTCCCATGACGTGGTGTAGCTTAGACGACCACGGCTCATCCCGGATGGCCGGATGAGTGTCAGCTTGCGGCTGGCAGGCTGATGAGCGG
>NZ_JAGGJW010000012.1 GCF_017873175.1 Neorhizobium petrolearium | reverse complement strand
CCAAAAGCAACCAGGTGTCGCGCGCAGCATCCAACTGCTCGTCCCCCCGCAAGACCTGCCAATTCTGGGCATAGAACAACCCGTCATAATCTCTGAGACGTCACACTAGTCGCCGTTCGGCAAGTTCATCCACGGTTGGCGCCGCTGCTGATGTCGTTACGACCTGCTCGCCGCCGTGGATGTCAGCCCGCCCGCCGGAGCGATTGAGTTGCGTTTTCACGAGCGCTTCGTTGACGGCGGCAACAGAGAGCGATAGCGCCTGCAGACGATCTGGGTCCAGTTCGACACGGATCTCGCGGTCAGCACCGCCGATCCGCTCCACGCGCCCTACTCCCGCCAACCCTTGCAGATTGCGGGTGACAATGTCGTCGACAAACCAAGAGAGTTCCGCGACCGTCATGTCCTTGTTGGACACCGCATATGTTACGATCGACTGCGAATCTTCTTCGATTCGTTCGATCACCGGCTCGTCGGTCGTACTTGGCAAATCGCTCCGGATTCTCGCGACCGCATCCCGCACGTCGTCCATCGCCCGATCCGGAGAGACGAGCCCAAGCTCGAATTCCACGGTTGTCACCGATCGGCCCTCATCGATCGTCGTGGCGAGCTCCTTGATGGCCGGCAGCGACGCGATGGCATTTTCGATTGGACGGGCGATCTCGGTCTCGAGCTCAACCGGTGTGGCTCCAGATTGTTCGACGGTAACCTTGACAGCTGGGGTAATGACCGTCGGGAAATAGGTGATGGGCAGACGGTTGAAGCTGTAGAGCCCAACGACGGTCAGCACGACGAAAAGCAAAATGGATGGAAGAGGGTTTCGGATCGCCCAGGCCGAAATGTTGCCGTTCTTCATTGTGCAACTTCCTCGCCGCCCATAACCGTAGACGACGTCGCCAGATGATCCACCGAAGGCCAGTTCAATGTTGCAATGACCGGCTGAACTTTTTCCTGAGCCTTCAGGAAGGCGCCAGCTTTCAAGACAACCGTTTCCCCGTCGCTCACACCCTCCACGATTTCCACGAAACCGTCCCGGCGTGATCCGAGCGTCACCTGACGCTCGTCCACGACTCCATCTTTCACGACGAACACGGTACTTGTGCCGCTTGCGCTTTTGACTGCGCTTCCCGGCAGGAGGATGTTCTGGCGCGAGGAGATATTGATGCGGCCGCGCGCGAAAACGCCGGGAACCAACTTCGCTCTTTCATCAAGCTCGACATGTACTTCACCGCTACGGGTCGCCGGATCGAGTTGCGCGTCACTGAGCCTCACGGTGCCGCGAAGAGAAATGCCATGGCCGGGCATCGTGATCTGTGCATGCATGCCCTGCCGAAGCCGGACGAAGCCTGTTTCGGTAACCTGGGCGACAAACTCAACCACACCGTCTTTCGCGATGACAAACAGAGGAACACTGGAACTCGACGACATGGTACCGATACGTGCGGTCCTGCTGAGCACGAGGCCCGCATCAGGTGCCCGAACCGTACTGCGTTCGATCGTGCGCTCGATCTCCTTTCGCTCGCGGGCTACCAGCTCTGCGTCCGCCTCGGCAAGAGCGAGTGACTGCCGAGCAAGACCGAGTTCAGCCATCGCGCGTGCATGAGCGTTTTGATGCTCATCGAGGACCTGTTGCGAGACTGCACCTTTCGGCTGCAGTGCACGGCTGCGTTCCAAGACCCGTCTGGTTTCCGCCTCGGTCACCAACGCCACATCAAGCCTGCTGGTTTCGACCGCCACGGCGGCCTTGGCCCGCCGGATACTGACCGAGTTCTTATCGAGCAGCATCCGGGCGTCCGTGGTGTCGAGAATGGCGAGCGCTTGCCCCCCTTCGACCTGTTGCCCGACCTCGACCAGGATTTGCTCGATCGCCTGCCCCTGGATAGATGGATAGACTTGGATTTCTTCCCTTACAGCTAACGACCCTACGACGGGAAGCCATTCCGTCACCGCATTCTGTCGTGCAACGACGACTGTGACAGGCATCCTGCCTTGCGCCTGCGATGAGGACAGAAGAAGGAGCCAGAGAAATAGGGCTCCGATCATCAAGCGTGCGTATGATATTGCTGAGCGGGATGTCTCACCCATGAAACGACCTTCCGTTTGCTCGGGAGGCATTTCCCTCCCGATGACCCGGATCAGACCGTAGTGATTAGTCCGCGTTTCGGTATGTCATCCTGTTAAGAAACGTTGCGGCCGGGCATCTGGCAAGAGACGTCGAAACGCAAAGGTCATCAGAGTGATCGAGATCGGGGCGATGGAGGGGCGATCCGATCCGATGAACGTACATCTTGAGAGACAACGTGCAAGGCTCGCTTGAATGTCCAATCTCTCGTCTTCCGGATCGGGACGGGGCTGACCTCCCCTTCCCTCGGAAGGGAAATAATGGCCTGCATCCCTATTTCGCCCGGCACGAAGAAGATGTCACCGCCATGCTGCCGTACAACGGCACGAGCAATCGACAATCCGAGGCCGATGCCGCCCGTGTCCCTGTTTCGCGATGCTTCCAGGCGGAAAAAGGGGGCGAAAACCTTTTCCTTCATAGCCTCGGGTATCCCTGGGCCGCGGTCCTCGACAACAATATCGATCGTGGCTGCCGTGTGCCGAATGAAGACCTTGGCCTCCCCGCCATAGCGCACCGCGTTTTCCACGAGATTTCGAACTGCGCGTCGAAGACCATCCGGGCGACAACGATAGGTCGTCTTCTCTCCCTCAACGTAAGTTACCGGATGACCAAGATCCGCCTGGTCATCGCAGATACTGCCGATGAGAGCCTCGAGTTGCATCGCGCGTGTCTCCTCCGCCGTGGATTCGCCGCGCGCGAACGATATGGCTGCCTCCGTCATCGCCTGCAGTTCATCAATTGTCGACAGCATCTTCCGCTGAGTTTCGTTGTCCGTGACAAACTCGGTTCTCAACCGAAGCGAGGTCAGCGGTGTACGCAGATCGTGACCGATTGCCGCGAGCATTTTGGTCCTGTCTTCGACAAACCGGTGCAGACGGCTTTGCATCTTGTTGAAGGCCTCCGCTGTGCGCCGGATCTCTTCAGGCCCCTCCTCCGGAATGGGCGGGAGATTCTCTCCTCGTCCGAGCGCCTCCGCTGACCGCGCGAGATTGCGCAATGGACGGGAAATGCGGCTTGCAATGAAGATGCCGATCAATGCCAGGATCAGCGCCGTCAATCCCACTGATGTAAGAGACTTCGAGTTCCACCAGCGGCCGGTATTCTCCTGGTACAAGGCGAAGTTCAACCAGCGCCCATCACTCAGCCTGACCGCGAGCCCAAACCCTCTACGTCGGTCGAAATAGAGAAATTTTGCCGGCTGCGGGAGGTCCCACAGGATCGGCAAGGGCCGAGCCCACTCCTCGTCCGTATTTTCACGGGCAACTTCGTTTGGATTGGGCAACTGTGGTTTGGATGGCGTGGCCCAGCTGAATTTCTGCGACAGATCGACAAAGTTTTCGAGTTGCCGGGAAAGCTGCTCCACGGCCTGCAGACGCCAGACGCTTGCGGTCTCAGGTTCTCGGTCCGTTAGCCAAAACTTGGAATAGTTTGTCTCGCTGGCGTGAAGAACCTGCTCCTGCAGCTGTGGGGGGACCGATTCCAGCAACCGGGTTATAGACGCCCCACGGCTAAAGAACTCGCTTTTCGCCGCGGCTCTAAGGGCCACGGTGCGTTCGTCCCACGAGATCAGAAACGCCAATGCCTGCGAGATTATCAAGGCGGCGAGCGTGAAACCGATGAACTGTGTCGCGAGGCTTCTCTTCCAAATTTTGATCATTCGAAAGCCACTTCAGCCGAGAGGCTATAACCGCCGCCCCAATGCGTCTTGATGATCGACGGATTCTTGGGATTTTCCTCGATCTTCTTCCGGAGGCGGCTCACCTGATTGTCGATGCTGCGGTCGAAAATATCGGCGCTCCGTCCGACCGTCAGATCCAGCAATTGCTCGCGGCTAAGAATAAGCCCTGGTCGCTCGACAAGGACTTTGAGAAGGCGAAATTCCGCGGTGCTGAGAGGGATTCCGACACCGTCTTCACCGGAAATCTCCTGCCGCCCCAAATTCAGCCGCCACGGGCCGATGCGAACGTTTTTTGGCTGCTGCACTGCCAGATGAGATGCTGGATTGGTCGCACGGCGCAATACGGCCCTGATACGGGCCAGCAGTTCGCGTGGATTAAACGGTTTCACCAGATAATCATCCGCTCCGAGCTCAAGACCGATGATCCGGTCAGTGTCCTCCGCCATTGCCGTCAGGAATATGATGGGGATGCTTAATGTGGTGCGTATGTGCCTGCATACCGCGAGGCCATCCTCTCCCGGCATCATGACGTCGAGAACGATCAAATCGACAGTTCGACGTTCAAGCAGTCGCCGCAAGGATGCACCGCCGTCCGCGACGCTAACCTTATAGCCATGTTGCTCGAGATATTGTCGAACGAGATCTCGGATATCGCTGTGATCATCAACGACCACGACATGCGCGGCGTCCTGCATTTGCACAACCTCTTTTCGGTATTTTATACAGGAAGAATCCCCTTTCTCGCACCAAAAAAAGTGTATCAAAGTTTCACAGACCAAGGGGGCGAGACAGGGCCTTCTGTCTATCGGCCTAGTTGATCTTTCCTATCCTATTTGGCCGGGCTTTGCCGGGTTCGGTTGGATCTCTCGGGCGCGCTCACTGCTGTGATATAGAAAGGATGCGCGGTGGCATGCGACCCAACGCATAAAGCTGAGACAGTTTGCTACAATTTTTTACGGATAACGGCACAGTCCTGAGACCTGCTTGGAATATTAACGCTACTGTCGGTGACCTGGCCACCCGTCTGTCGTTCTCGGAGGCGGCTACACTGACCAATTGAACCGAGAGACGCGGCGATGCCGATCGAACTGTCTCGCTACCTACACCAAGTTCCATCGCGGCTCGGACAGACAACACTGGGGCAATAGAAACGTGGCTGCATACGAATGGAAAACACGTGATGACACATACCATCTCGTTCAATCCCAAGCTTTCTCAAGCGTCGAGCCAAGTCCGCGCTGAACTTGTGGAACAAGCCTTCCGGGTGGTGTCAGATACAGATTTCGACCACACTGTTATGAAAAGATTGGCGTCTGCAGTGTCTGTCAGCGAGGCGTTCATCTTTCGCCACTTCCGAACACGGATCGACCTGGCGGATGCGCTCGGTCAATATGTTATGCGGCAATTGAAGTCCGACTTGCAGGCCTTGCCATCTTCAGGTTCATCGATCGGTGATCTGCGCCTGTTGTTTTCCGAACTATGTGAGCGATATTTGCGATCCAGGCGCCTCACGCCTGGTCTTTTGGACGCTATGATTATCGCGATTGAAAAGAACGGCCGTACGGCGCAAGCCTATTTGCGCTTTCTGGAGGAAAAGGTCGCCGAAATCATCGCACGGGGTCAAAGGGCTGGTGAAATTCGCCTGACCAACAACAGACAAACGGCCGCGGTGATCTTTAACAGCCTCATGGCACTCTCGGACCCTATCCTGTTCCGGCGCTATGGGCATGCTCTCGATTGTGGACTCCTCTCGCAGCAAATCGATGTCGTATTGCAGCGGCTGACGAAAAACGAAGCGAGCTCTGAAGGTTGCCGGATTGCATCCTGAAGGACTTGCTGCTTCGGTGTGTACACATACAGGAAATGATAAATGCCGTCCTTGCTGTGGCTGGTCGCGTGGACGCGGTCAGCCCCCTTTGGCATCTACGCTCGACCGCACTGAGTGAAATATTGATGCCCCCTCACGCAAGCGGCATAAGAACTCACATTCAGCTCATCGCCCTGATTGATCGTCGTACCACCGGCCTCCGATACCAAGACGGTTTTGCCGTCTTGGTATCGGAGGCGTTCACGGCTTTCCCGCATGCGGCCTTCATGAACTTGCGCCATGGGATAAAAACCAACGAAATCAGCGATGTCACTGTGATCGCCAACGACCACGACGTCCGCGTGTGAAAGAACTTTCCCACGAAGAAGTGTACCAAAGTTTCGCAAAATTTGCTGCCTCGACCCTTTCCTCCGCAAGCAGGAAGATTACTTTTCTTCCGTATTTTCCGGCACTTATAGACCGCATTTGAATTTTCTAGCGGCTGGTTTCTCCGCGCCGATTGCGACGACATGCAGTCAACAGCCCAAGCCCGCGACAGTTTGCGACAATTTTCCTGCGTGGCGGCACAGTCATGCGACAGGCCCGGAATATTGATGGCCTTATGTCGGCGAGCCGGTGACGGTTTGTTTCTACCGGGTCTGCCGCATTGCTTCCAAAGTCATAACAGGAGCGCTATCATGACGAGCCGAAACCCGGGAGATACTCAACATTCCGGCGTCACGCGCCGCACCGTCTTGGGCACCGGAGCCGGCGTCGCCGCCGCGACGATCCTCCCACTTCAACCCGATGCCCAAGCACAGCAACTGCCGGCACCTATCGAGACGGGTACGACGATCCGCGTTTCAATGTCGGTAAATGGTCAAGCGGTCAGCCTCGATATCGATTCCCGCGCTTCGCTTCTCGATTTGCTCCGTGAGCGGCTCGGGTTCACCGGAACGAAGAAAGGATGCGATCACGGTCAGTGTGGGGCTTGCACCATACATCTCGACGGACGCCCTGTGGTGTCCTGTCTCACGCTCGCGGCGAAGGCGAGTGGACGCGAGGTGACGACGATAGAAGGTCTTGCCAGCGGTGAGACGCTTCATCCCATGCAAACCGCCTTTATCGATCACGACGCGCTGCAGTGCGGCTACTGTACGCCAGGCCAGATCATGTCCGCCGTCGCCTGTGTACACCAAGGACAGGCAACGAACAGGGACTCGATCCGCGAATTTATGAGCGGGAACATCTGTCGCTGCGGCGCCTATGCCGGGATCGTTGCTGCCATCGAAGACGTGGCAGCCAATTCAAGGGAGGGCTGAGCCATGCGGCCGATCAGCTATACTCGGGCAGGAACGCTCGAAGCGGCCGTCAAGGCCTTTACCGCGGCCGGTGCCGATGCGCGCTACCTCGCCGGGGGAACAACGCTCTATGATCTGATGAAACTCGGTGTTGAGCGTCCGGCGCATCTTATCGACCTCACCGGGATCGCAGGCCTCAACATTATTGAGACCGATGGTGATGTACTGCGGTTCGGCGCCCTGGCGCTGATGGGTGACGTCGCCTACACGCCGGCTGTGCACGAGGGATATCCGGTGCTTTCCGAGAGCCTGCTCAAGGCCGCCTCGCAGCAATTGCGCAACATGGCCACGGTCGGCGGCAATCTTCTGCAACGCACTCGCTGCATGTATTTCCGCAACGGGGCGGGCTCGACGTCCACGGTCGGCGTCTATCCATGCAACAGGCGTCAACCAGGATCCGGTTGCGCCGCCATCGGCGGGCTTGATCGCGGCCATGCAGTTCTCGGCGCTAGTGATGCGTGTACGGCAGTCTCGCCGGGGGACTGGCCCGTGGCGCTGATGGCGATGGATGCAACCATCGAGCTTTTCGGCCCAGGCGGAGCGCGCAGCATTCCGATCGCCGAATTCTATCGGCTGCCTAGCGATACGCCGCATCTGCAATTCAACGTCGACCCGGCCGAACTGATAACGGCCATCACCGTCCCGAAAACGCCGGGCCGTGCATCGACCTATCACAAGATCCGCGACCGGGAGAGCTTTGCCTTCGCGTTGGCCTCCGCTGCGGTTGCAGTCGAGATGGACGGGGCCACTGTCCGCACCGCCCGCATAGCGCTCGGTGGAGTGGCGACGGTTCCCTGGCGGGCACAGCCGGCCGAGGACATGGTTCGCGGCAAGACGCTGACACCCGAGCTTGCGCTTGAGGCCGGCCGTGCCGCGTTCCGGGGCGCCCGTCCAGGTCAGCACAATGCGTTCAAGATGGATCTCGGCGCCAGAGTCATCGCAGATGCCCTGATGATCGCCGCGGAAAGGAGATCGTGATGCCTGCAGAAGTGTTTTCCGCAATTCCTCGAGTCGATGCGCGTGATAAGGTGCTCGGCAACGCTCAATATGGAGCCGACGTCATCCTGCCGGGAATGCTTTACGCAATGCTCGTTCCGGCCAGGATCGCAAAAGGCACGATGCGCGAACTCGATATCACTCCAGCGACGCAGATCGCCGGTGTGATCCGGGTACTAACCTCAAAAGATGTTTCATCGCTCGCGCCGAAGATATCCTTTCTCGGGCAGCCCATTGCGCTGGTTGTCGCCGAGACGATCGAGGCCGCGATTGAAGGCGCCGAAGCGTTAAATCCTGTCTATGAGAAGGTGTCCTTCATCCCGTTGATGGAAGGCCCGGGTGCGACGCGCGTCCCGGCAGAAGGCTTCGATGCGGGTGACGTCGATACCGCGTTTCGCGACGCGGCAACCATCATCGAGGGAGAGTTCGAAACACCGACCCAGCATCACAATCCGATAGAACTGTTTGGCACCGTCGCAGAATGGTCGGGCGAACGGTTAACTGTTTATGAGGGTTGTCAAAACACTGAAGCTGTCAAGAGTGCCCTTGCGCAGGCATTCAATCTTTCTCCTGAACTTGTTGCAATCAAATCCGCTTATGTCGGCGGCGGCTTCGGGCAAAAATCCCCGCCCAAACTTCAGACCGCGCTGGTCGCATACGCGGCCAGATTGATGCAGCGACCAGTCAAACTGGTGACCCCACGCGGCCAGCTTTTCCATATTACGTCCTACAGGCCCCGAAGCGTTCATCATATCCGGCTTGCGGCAAACGCGAGCGGGCGGATGACTGCCATTTCCCACGACGTTGTGCAGGAAAATATCCCCAACGGTGCATTCCGCTCTTCCGGTTACCATCAGGACATAGCGCGCCTCTATTCCATCGAGAATTTTCGGGCAACGGCGGGTGACATCCATATCGACCGCCAAACGCCTCGCCATACACGGGGAACACACCCTTTCCCGGCCTGTTTTGCATTGGAAAGCGCAATCGATGAGCTGGCGTATGCGCTAGGCAAGGACCCTGTACAGATCCGGCTCGATCACGAAGCGAAAACGGACATTATTGCCCGCCAGCCTTTGTCGCCTCATTTTCTGAACGAGTGCCTAACGGAAGGCGCCAGGCGCTTCGATTGGAGCAGGCGGACGCCTGAGCCGGGGTCGATGCGATTGCGTGACGGCACGATGGTTGGGCTTGGGGTTGCCTGCGGTCTCTTTGGGGCATCCGGGTCTGCCGCCGAGACGACACTCAGGGTTCGGGCAGACGGCACCACACGAGTGATCTCATCCGGGCACGAGATGGGCCAGGGGATTCGTACCGCCATCGCAAACACGATTGTTCAACGGCTCAACATCAACCCCGATCGGTTGGAGATTTTGATCGGGGACACGACTGTCGGCCCTCAAATGGCGACGGTCGGCGAACGCGGTACGGCAAGCATTGTCCCGGTAACGGCAAAGGCGGCACAGGCCCTGCGAGCCAGATTCGAGGAACTTGCGGGAGCGAATCCTCCGGCTGGTGATCTGCACGAACAATTGGCGCGTCTCAAACGCCCCTATATCGAAGTCACCGTTTCGGAACTCGCCCCGGGACAAGACGCTTCTGCGATACAGGGCTTCCGGACCGCCGGGCGTGCGGCTGGTGCAGGGGCCGACTATCCCGGGTTCACGTCCATGAGCTATATCGCGCAGTTCGTGGAGATCCATATCGAGCCGAGAACACGCCGGATCCGTATGCCTCTGGCGGTGAGTATTGCCGACATCGGGCGGGTTGTAAGTCCGGTGACGGCGAAAGGACAGATGTACGGTGGGATGGTCTGGGGTTTCAGCACGGCGCTCCGGGAGGAGACAGAAATCGATCCACGGTTCGCCGGCTACCTCAACGATGACCTTGCCGACTATGTCATGGCGGTCAATGCCGACATCGGGGAGATCGATGTGGGCCTGATCGACAAGCCTGATCCGATGGTCAACTCGGCCGGTGTCAAGGGAATGGGCGAGCTTGTCATGCTTGGGACCGCCCCTGCGATCGCCAACGCGATCTATCACGCTACAGGCAAGCGCATCCGAAAACTGCCCATCCGCATCGAAGATGTTCTTTGAAAGAAGCTGATCCGCCGAGCATCTCGATTTGAATTCCGCGTGATAGATTTTGGTTAACCTGGAGATAGATATGCCCGCCTGGCAAGAAAGCTACATCAGAAATCTCGCTCCGTATCTATTGAGTATCTTGCGCATTTTTGCAGCGGGGTCGTTCTTCACGCATGGCGCGATGAAGCTGTTCGGTTGGCCAGCCCCTTTTGAGTACCCCCTTACTCCCATGTTATATACTGCCGGAATTCTTGAAACTTCTGGCGGCCTGTTACTGGCAGCGGGGCTCTTCACTCGCCCCGTGGCGTTCGTGCTCTCGGGTTTGATGGCCTTCGCGTATTTTATTGCGCACGGCTCGAACGGATTCTTTCCCGTCCTCAACCACGGCGAAGCAGCCATGCTTTATTGCTTTATTTTCCTCTACTTCTTCGCTGTCGGCCCAGGCGTGTGGAGCTTGGATGAGCTGCAAGGGCGCAAGAGTGGAGCGACCTCAACTAGCCGGGAAAAAGCGACGTGACCTTCAAAGCTGTCGAATGGGAAAACACGCCCCGGTTTGTCACGCGCTGAGATGATTGAGACAATTTCTGACAAGCCTGGCATAACGCGGCGAAATCTTACAAGTAGACTATATCTATTCTTCCAAGAACGAACGTTAACGGACGCAAAGGGCAGAGAATGGAAGCTACTTTTTGGCAAATCAGAAGGAAAGTGCTCGACGAATACTGCCAGCGGCACGGTCTCTTGATCTGCGATCGGACAGCCCTTGCAGCAGCCGAGTGGCTCATAAAGTTTAGTCCAGAACATGAACTGCGGCATGAGGCGCTCTCGGCCCAACTTGCCGAAGCGATGAGCCCCGCCACAGAAAGAAACATATGAGCAGACGGCTAGGCGGGCTTTCGATCCGCTTCGCGCACCAACGAGGGCGGTCAGTGCGAAACGGCCTGACCGACTGGCCTCAACCGATACAAACCTAAGGCACCTGGATCCACACTATTGTCATCTGGACCAGCGGTTGATCACTTTCAACCCCGCGGCCTCGAACGGGCTTGTGTCGCGAGTGGCAACCATCAGCCCATCTGCCACTGCTTTGGCTGCGATGTAACCGTCAGCCGTGTGGTTCGCCTTCCCAGATAGCCGAGCGCGCCATCAGCTCCGAGTAAAACCGCGAAGTCGCCAGATTGAAAGGCAAGATGCGGTAGGAAAGGTGTGGCAGCACGTCACCCTGTGTGTCTTTGCTGCAGATTGCCGCCGCTCCTCCTTTTGCTACAACCGCCGAAGGCATCTTCCGCGCCACCTGTCCCCACCATGACATCACCCACGTTGGGATTTGAGGCGAGGACGGACGCAATCTCATTGCGCTCTTCCTCAGCCACGTTTTCATCCTTGGCAGATGCCAGGGAGGGATGTGTTTAAGCGGTTAGCCCAAGTTGTCACTTCAGCTTAACAGCGCCTGCATGGTCGCCCGGAAGCGAGCCTCGATGCCTTCGCGAAACTTGTGCCGACCGCCTTTTACCTGCCTGACGCCGTTCACCCAGACACTGTCCGGCTTCGGGCCACCCGCGAAGATCAGATGATCGAGGACCGTATCGCCTGTAACCCACGGATGCCCTGAAAGATCGAGCGAGACGAGATCGGCCAGCGCGCCCTCACGGATGCCCGCCTCATAGGCAAGCGCCCGGCTGCCGCCGACGAGCGCACGGTCGAACAGGGCACGGCCGGTCGAGCCGTTGACAGGCGCCATGACGTTGCGGGCACGGCGGGCGAGACGCTGCGAATATTCGAGCTGGCGCAGTTCGTCGCCAAGCCCGATCAGCACGTTGGAATCCGAACCGATGCCGAAGGCACCGCCGGCCGCGAGGAAATCCGCGCCCGGAAAAATGCCGTCGCCGAGATTGGCCTCCGTGACCGGGCAGAGGCCGGCAACAGCACCGCTTCTTGCCATGGCGCGGGTTTCCGCCTCCGTTATGTGGGTGGCATGGATGAGGCACCAGCGCTGATCGACCGGAGCATTCGCCAGGAGATAGTTTACCGGAGTTGCGCCTGAGAAGGCGACGCAGTCCTCCACCTCCTTTACCTGTTCAGCCACGTGGATATGGACCGGCCCGTCCTTGGCGAGCGGCAGGATTTCGGCGATCTCCTCGATGGTCGCTGCGCGCAGGGAATGGGGCGCAATACCGATCCGGCTTTTCGGAAGCGAGGCGACGGCTTTCGCCGCCCCCTCCATCAGCCGCGCGAAGCTTTCGGTGGAATTGACGAAACGCCGCTGGCCTTCGCCGGCCGCCTGCCCGCCGAAGCCGGAATGGGCGTAGAACACCGGCAGCAGCGTCAGCCCGATGCCGGTTTTGGCCGCGGCTGCGGCGATCCGCTCCGCCATTTCGGCACTGTTTGCATAAGCCGTGCCATCCTTGTCATGGTGCAGGTAATGGAACTCGCCGACGCGGCCGAAGCCGGCCTCCAGCATTTCCATATAGAGCTGCGCGGCAACCGCCTCAACCTGATCCGGCGTCATCGACAGGGCAAAACGGTACATCAGCGTGCGCCAGCTCCAGAAGCTGTCGTCACCCGTGCCTCGCACCTCCGTCAGCCCAGCCATGGCCCGCTGGAAGGCATGGCTATGCAAATTGGGCATTGCGGGCAGGAGAACGTCGAGGCGCTCATCCGTCGGGGTCGCGGCAACCCCGACTTCTACCCGCGCAATCCGACCATTTTCGAGCATCAGCCGCACATCCCGCAGCCAGCCTCCGGCCGTCAATGCCGTTTTTGCGTGAAGCGTCGTCATCATCGCGTTCCCGATTTTTCGTCTTGTCAGGTTCACCATTATGTATATACATATCACTGATAAAGGAAAGGCAAAAGACAATGAGCGGGAACAAATCCTTGCCTACTTCCGACCATCCGGCCAATGGCCTTTGGCGCAATGCGCGGCTTGCGACCTTTGCCGCTGGCATCGCTATCGCTGAAGACGCGGCTGTTGCCGTCGTTGACGGACGCATCGCCTATGCTGGCGCGGAAAGCGCGCTGCCGGAGGAATTCGCCGCGCTGCCCACGACCGATTGCCAGGGGCGGCTGATCACCCCCTCGCTCATCGATTGCCACACCCATCTCGTCTTCGGCGGCGATCGCGCGATGGAATTTGAAATGCGGCTGTCCGGTGCAAGCTATGAAGAGATCGCCAGGGCCGGCGGCGGCATCGTCTCGACGGTTTCGGCAACGCGGGCGCTTTCGGTGGACCAACTGGTGGCAGAAAGCCTGACGCGCCTCGATACGCTGCTTTCCGAAGGCGTTTCGACTGTCGAGATCAAGTCCGGCTACGGACTGACCGTCGAGACTGAGCTGAACATGCTGCGCGCCGCCCGCCGCCTTGGCGAAATCCGCTCTGTGCGCGTCATGACGAGTTGGCTCGCGGCGCATGCTACCCCTGCGGAATACAAAGGTCGCAACGACGACTATATCCGCGATGTCGTGCTGCCGGGACTGGAAATAGCCCATGCGGAAGGTCTGGTGGATGCCGTGGACGGGTTCTGCGAGGGCATTGCCTTTTCAGTTGCCGAGATGCGGACCGTCTTCGACAAGGCGAAGGAACTGGGGCTGCCAGTCAAGCTTCACGCCGAACAGCTTTCCAATCTGGGCGGCGCGAAAATGGCGGCGTCCTATGGCGCACTCTCCTGCGAACACCTCGAATATCTCGACATGGCTGGGGCAGAAGCCATGGCAAGGGCCGGAACGGTAGCCGTGCTTCTGCCGGGCGCCTACTATACGCTGCGCGAAAAGCAGGCGCCGCCGGTGGCCGCGCTGCGGCAGGCGGGTGTCCATATCGCGCTTTCCACCGACTGCAATCCCGGCACCTCGCCGCTTACCTCGCTTCTGCTGACGCTCAATATGGGCGCGACCCTGTTCGGCCTTACCGTCGAAGAATGCCTGGCGGGTGCCACCCGCGCGGCCGCCCGCGCGCTTGGCCTCCTCCACGAGACAGGCACGCTGGAGGCCGGCAAATCCGCCGACTTTACGGTGTGGAACGTGAAACGCCCGGCAGAACTCGTCTATCGCATCGGCTTCAATCCCCTTCACGCCCGTATCTTCAAGGGAAGGAAGGTATCTTGATGACCCTCGTTCTGACACCCGGACAGGTTTCTCTCCCCGTCCTGGCGGATATCTACTGGAACGGCGCCACAGCCCGGCTCGATCCCGCCTTCGACGTGGCCATCGAAAATGGCGCGCGGCGCATCGCCGAGATTGCCGCCGGCAACGCTCCGGTCTATGGCATCAATACCGGCTTTGGAAAGCTCGCCTCGATCAAGATCGACGCGGCGGATGTCGCCACACTCCAGCGCAATCTCATCCTCTCCCATTGCTGCGGCGTGGGTGACCCGCTACCGGAAAATATCGTGCGGCTCGTCATGGCGCTGAAGCTCGTCTCCCTCGGGCGCGGCGCTTCGGGTGTCCGGCCGGAACTGGTGCGGCTGATCGAGGCCATGCTGGAGAAAGGCGTCACCCCCGTTATTCCGGAGAAGGGTTCGGTCGGCGCGTCCGGCGATCTCGCGCCGCTCGCACACATGGCGGCGGTGATGATGGGCGAAGGCGAGGCCTTTTTCGAGGGCAGCCGGCTTGTGGGCCGCGCGGCACTGGAAAAGGCCGGGCTTGTGCCGATCGTGCTGGCCGCCAAGGAGGGATTGGCCCTCATAAACGGCACGCAGACCTCCACGGCACTGGCGCTTGCCGGCCTCTTCCGCGCCCACCGCGCATTGCAGGCGGCGCTGGTCACCGGAGCACTCTCGACCGATGCGGCGATGGGCTCCTCCGCGCCCTTCCATCCCGATATCCACACGCTGCGCGGGCACCAAGGCCAGATCGATACGGCAGGCGCCTTGCGTGAACTGCTGGACGGTTCTGAAATCCGCAAGAGCCACATCGAGGGCGACGAGCGGGTGCAGGACCCCTATTGCATCCGCTGCCAGCCACAGGTGGATGGTGCCTGCCTCGATCTTCTGCGCTCCGTCGCCCGCACGCTGGAAATCGAGGCCAATGCGGTAACCGACAACCCGCTGGTGCTTTCCGACAATTCCGTCGTGTCCGGCGGCAATTTCCACGCCGAGCCGGTGGCATTCGCCGCCGACCAGACGGCGCTCGCCATCTGCGAGATCGGGGCAATCGCCCAGCGTCGCATCGCTCTTCTGGTCGATCCGGCGCTGTCCTACGGCCTGCCTGCCTTCCTGTCGAAAAAGCCGGGGCTCAATTCCGGACTGATGATCGCCGAGGTCACCTCCGCGGCGCTGATGAGCGAGAACAAGCAGATGGCCCATCCGGCCTCGGTGGACTCAACACCGACCTCCGCCAATCAGGAGGATCATGTCTCCATGGCCTGCCACGGCGCGCGCCGCCTGCTGGCAATGACGGAAAACCTGTTTTCCATCCTTGGCATCGAGGCGCTGGCCGCCGTCCAAGGCGTGGAACTGCGCGGACCGCTGAAGACCGGGACCGAGCTTCAGAAGGCGCTGACCACAATCCGTGCCGCCGTGCCCCCGCTGGAGGAGGATCGCTACATGGCGGACGATTTGAAGGCCGCTGCCGCGCTCGTTTCGTCCGGCGCGCTGACGGCGTCGGTATCCGCCGGCATTCTCCCCGTACTGGAGGTCTGAGATGGCTGTTTTCGAGGTCAATCAGGGCACCTCGCCCGTCATTCTCGGCTTCCCGCATACGGGAACCGACGTGCCATCCCCAATTTGGGAGCGGCTGAACTATAATGGCCGCAAGCTCGCCGATACCGACTGGCACATCCACAGGCTCTATGACGGGCTGCTCGCGGATGCGACCACGGTGCGTGCCACCTTCCATCGCTATGTCATCGACGCCAACCGCGATCCGGCAGGCGTGAGCCTCTATCCGGGGCAGAACACCACGGGCCTGGTCCCGGAAACGGATTTCGACGGTCTTGCGATCTGGAAGGATGGCGAAGCACCGACGCAAGCCGATATAGCCGCCCGGCTTGCCGAATTCCACGCCCCCTATCACGCAGCACTCGCCGCCGAAATCAGGCGGGTGAAGGCGATCCATGGCTTTGCCGTGCTTTACGACTGCCATTCGATCCGCTCGCACATTCCCTTCCTGTTCGAGGGCAGGCTGCCGGATTTCAACATCGGCACGGACATGGGCAAGACTTGCGCACCGGAGATCGAAAAGATCGCCGTCGACGTGACAGCGACGGCCGAGGGCTACACGTCTATCCTCAACGGTCGCTTCAAAGGCGGCTGGACGACGCGCCATTATGGCCAGCCGGAAACTGGCGTTCACGCCATCCAGATGGAACTGGCGCAATCCACGCATTTGCAGAGCGAGGACCTGCCCTTCGCCTTTGACGCGGCGAAGGCGGAGACGCTTCGCGTCCACCTGAAGGCCATTCTCACCCGCATCGAGGCCTTTGTGCTCGCCAACAAGAACTGAGGGGAAACCACCATGATCGATCCGCGCCACAACAAACGCGAAATCCATGCCCCGACGGGCGGTGAACTCAATGCGAAGAGCTGGCTCACCGAAGCGCCGCTCCGGATGCTGATGAACAATCTCGACCCTGATGTCGCCGAGCGTCCGCACGAACTGGTCGTCTATGGCGGCATCGGCCGCGCCGCCCGCACATGGGCCGATTTCGATACGATCGTCGCCACGCTGAAGGATCTCAACGAGGACGAGACGCTGCTGGTACAATCCGGCAAGCCGGTCGGTGTATTCCGCACCCACAAGGACGCCCCGCGTGTGCTGATCGCCAATTCCAACCTCGTGCCGCACTGGGCGACCTGGGACCATTTCAACGAACTCGACAGACGAGGCCTGGCCATGTACGGCCAGATGACCGCCGGCTCGTGGATCTATATCGGCGCGCAGGGCATCGTGCAGGGCACCTACGAAACCTTCGTGGAAGCGGGACGCCAGCATTACGCCGGCAATCTCAAGGGCAAGTGGATCCTGACCGGCGGCCTCGGCGGCATGGGCGGCGCCCAGCCGCTAGCGGCCGTCATGGCCGGCGCCTCATGCCTTGCCGTCGAATGCGACGAGACCCGCGCCGACTTCCGCCTGCGTACCCGCTATGTCGATGAAAAGACCCACAGCCTCGATGAGGCGCTGGCGAAGATCGACAAATGGACGAAAGCCGGCGAAGCGAAGTCCGTCGCGCTGATCGCCAATGCCGCGGATATCTTTCCGGAACTGGTTAAGCGCGGCGTCCGCCCCGACATCGTCACCGACCAGACCTCCGCGCATGATCCGCTGCACGGCTACCTGCCTTCGGGCTGGACGGTCGCCGAATGGCGCGCCAGGCAGGAGAGCGACCCGAAGGCTGTCGAAAAGGCCGCACGCGCCTCGATGAAGGTGCATGTTCAGGCCATGGTCGATTTCTGGAACGCAGGCGTGCCGACGCTCGACTACGGCAACAACATCCGCCAGATGGCCAAGGAAGAGGGACTGGAAAACGCCTTCGCCTTCCCCGGCTTCGTGCCGGCCTATATCCGTCCGCTCTTCTGCCGCGGTATCGGCCCGTTCCGCTGGGCGGCGCTGTCCGGAGATCCGGAGGACATCTACAGGACCGATGCCAAGGTCAAGGAACTGCTGCCGGATAACAAGCACCTGCATAATTGGCTGGACATGGCCAAGGAACGCATCTCCTTCCAGGGCCTGCCGGCGCGCATCTGCTGGGTGGGTCTCGGCGACCGCCATCGCCTCGGCCTCGCTTTTAACGAAATGGTGGCTAGGGGAGAATTGAAGGCGCCGGTCGTCATCGGCCGCGACCATCTCGATTCCGGCTCCGTCGCCTCGCCAAACCGCGAGACGGAGGCGATGAAGGACGGTTCAGATGCCGTCTCCGACTGGCCGCTTCTGAATGCCTTGCTCAATACGGCGTCCGGCGCAACCTGGGTGTCGCTTCATCATGGCGGCGGCGTCGGCATGGGCTTTTCTCAGCATGCCGGCATGGTGATCTGCTGCGACGGCACGGAAGACGCGGCGCGGCGCATAGAGCGCGTGCTCTGGAACGATCCGGCGACTGGCGTCATGCGCCATGCGGATGCCGGCTACGACATTGCCATCGACCACGCGAGGAAGATGGGCCTGCGTCTGCCAGGCATTCTCGGGAACTGACCTTTGGCCGCCGGATTGCAATGCAGGACGCACTCATGAAGATATTGCACGCGGCAGATTATCGGTGGATGCCGTGGAAAAACGGTGGTGGCGAGACCGCGGAAATCCTCGCCTTCCCTCCGGGTGCCTCGATGGACGATTTCGACTGGCGCATCAGCATGGCGGACGTGGCGAGCGATGGGCCTTTTTCGCTCTTCCCCGGCATAGACCGGACGCTGACATTTCTGAGCGGCGACGGCGTCGCGCTCGATATCGAGGAACAGGGACGCGTCGTTCTCGATCCCTCCTCCCCGCCGCTTGCCTTTCCCGGCGATGTGCCGGTGACCGCGAGCCTGACCGGCGGGCCGGTGCGCGATCTCAACGTCATGACCCGCCGCGGCCGCTATTCGCATCGCGTCCTGCCCATAGAGGTCGAAGGTCATTGCGAATTGCCGATCGGCTCCGACATCGCCGTCCTCTTTTGCCGCACCGGCGAGGTGTCGGTCGGCGAGGCGCGACTCGGCGCCCTCGATGCTTTGATGACGGATCAAAACCTCCTCGATCTCTCCGGCACGGCATCCCTTTGCCTCGTTCTTTTGCGAAACGAGTGAATGCCGTTTTTATCGGCATTTATGCATAGACAAATGAGAGCTGGCGTGGCTAGTATACCTGCCGGAACGCGATCATAAGACAACCAGTTCTGGATAAGGGGAACGTTATGAAAAGCAGAATTTTCGCCACTACTCTTCTCGCCGTGCTTGCTGCAGCCAGCGCCGCCCGTGCCGAAACCGCCGTTTCCATCGGTATATCGGGCTGGACCGGCTTTGCGCCGCTGACGCTCGCCAAGGAAGCCGGCATCTTCAAGAAGAACGGCCTCGACGTAACCATCAAGAAGATCCCGCAGGCCAGCCGCCATCTGGCGCTTGCGTCCGGCGACATCCAGTGCGCCGCGACAACGGTCGAAACCTGGGTTGTCTGGAACGCGAACGGCGTCGCTTCGACGCAGATCTTCCAGATGGACAAGTCGCATGGCGCCGACGGCATGGTCGTGCGCCCGGACGTCGCCAAGATCGCCGACCTGAAGGGCAAGACGATCGCCGCCTCCACGCCAGGTACCTCGCCCTATTTCTTCCTGTCCTATATTCTGAAGAAGAACGGCCTGTCACTGAAGGACGTCAAGGTCGTCAACATGGAGCCGGGACCGGCCGCACAGGCTTTCGTTGCCGGCCAGAACGATGCCGCCATGACCTATGAACCCTATCTGTCAACCGTGCGCGCCGCCCCTGACAAGGGCAAGATCATCGCCACGACGCTGGATTATCCGGCGGTCATGGACACGTTCGGCTGCACGCCTGCCTTCCTGAAGGACAATCCGGCCGCAGCCAAGGCGTTTGCCGCTTCCTATTTCGAGGCGCTCGAACTGATCAAGAAGGAACCGGAAAAGTCCTACGGCATCATGGGCGCCGACGTGAAGCAGTCGGCCGAAGCCTTCGCCGGCTCCGCCAAGCATCTCGAATGGCAGGACAAGGCCGCCAACAAGAAGTTCTTCGAAGGCGAGTTCAAAACCTTTACCGCCGATGCCGCCGACCTGCTTCTGGAGACAGGCGTCATCAAGGCGAAGCCGGACCTCGAGAAGCTAGCGGATACATCCTTCATCGAGTAAACGCCAAGGGGCGGCGCGAAAGGCGCCGCCCGTTTCCTAACCGGACAAACGGACCCGGATCTATGCATCCCTTGCAGCCCATCGGCCGCGGTGCCCGCATCGCCCTCGGCTTTCTCTTCTTTGTGCTCTTCTTCGCAGCCTGGGGTTTCGCGACGCTCGGCGGCTTCGTATCGCCCACGTTTCTGGCCGACCCGATCACGATGGCCAATGACGGGTTCTATCTGCTGACGGAGCAGGGCTTCCTGACCGATATCGGCGTCACCGTCTGGCGTGTCGTCGGCGGCTTCGTGCTGGCCTCGGTCGTCGCCGTGCCGCTCGGCATCGCCATGGGCGCCTACAAGCCGGTCGAGGCGCTGCTGGAACCTTTCGTCTCCTTCGCCCGCTATCTTCCGGCCTCCGCCTTCGTGCCGCTGCTCATCCTCTGGGCCGGCATCGGCGAATTGCAGAAACTGCTCGTCATCTTCATCGGCTCGGTCTTCCAGATCATCCTGATGATCGCCGTCGGCGTCGCCAATACGCGCCGCGATCTGGTCGAGGCCGCTTATACGCTGGGCGCAAAGGATTCCGGTGTCATCCGCCGGGTGCTCATTCCGGCCAACGCGCCGGACATTGCCGAGACGCTGCGCCTCGTGCTCGGCTGGGCCTGGACCTATGTCATCGTCGCCGAGCTGATCGGCGCCTCCTCCGGCATCGGCTACATGATCATCAACTCGCAGGCGCTGATGGCGACCGGCCAGATCATCTTCGGCATCATCGTCATCGGGCTTATCGGCCTAGTCTCCGATTTCCTGTTCAAGGCGGTCAATCGTCGCCTCTATGCCTGGAGGCTTGCATGAGCGCCGAACTCGTCATCTCCAACGTCTCCCGCGTCTTTCCGGGCGTCAATAGCGGCCAGCCGGTCACGGCGCTGCAACCGACCGACCTAGAGATTCCGCGCAACGACTTTGTCACCATCCTCGGCCCTTCCGGCTGCGGCAAGTCAACGCTCCTTCGCATCGTCGCCGGCCTGGACCGGCCGACGACCGGTTCGGTCACGCTGGCCGGCCAGCCGGTCACCGGGCCAGGCGCCGATCGCGGCATGGTCTTCCAGTCCTACACGCTGTTTCCGTGGCTCACGATCCGCGACAATGTCGCATTCGGCCTGAGGGAAAAAGGCGTGGCCGAGAGGGAGAAATGGGAGATCGTCGACAGTTATATCGACAAGGTCGGCCTGCGCGGCTTCGAGAACCATTGGCCGAAGCAACTTTCCGGCGGCATGCAACAGCGCACGGCGATCGCCCGCGCGCTCGCCAACAATCCGCGCATCCTGCTTCTCGACGAACCCTTCGGCGCACTCGACAACCAGACACGCGGCCTCATGCAGGAATTGCTGCTCGGGATATGGGAGCGCGAGGTAAAGACGGTGATCTTCGTGACCCACGACATCGAAGAAGCCGTGTTCATGGCCTCCCGCGTCGTCACAATGACCGCGCGACCGGGCCGCATCAAATCGATCACCCCTGTAGACCTGCCGCATCCGCGTCACTATACGGTCAAATCCAGCCCGGAATTCTCCGCGCTTCGCCTGAAGCTGACGGAGGAAATCCGCTCCGAAGCGATCATGGCGGCAACGGATGGCTAGGGCACGTGGACAGAGCATTTCCGCGAGCGGGTTTCGGCGACAAATGCTTGAAAAGGTTTCCCGGGAAGGTGTTGACGGGCTTTCCGGGGATTGCGTGATGCGAAGGTAGGCCAATGGACGAACGGGTGGAGAAGACGCCGGATACGACGCTGCACCACCGGATTCTCGCCGATGTTGAGAACCGCATCCTGTCCGGCGAATGGCCGCCTGGCCACCGTATTCCCTTTGAGCACGAATTCACGCTGCAATATGGCTGCTCGCGGATGACGGTCTCCAAGGCGCTGGGCGATCTTGTGCGACGCGGGCTGATCGAGCGCCGCCGTCGTTCCGGCAGCTTCGTCGCCTATCCGCAGGTGCAATCGGCGGTGTTGGAGATTCAAGACATCCGCCATGAGGTGGAGGCGCTCGGGCTTGCCTACGCCTGGCGGCCGCAAGGCCGGACACTGCGCGTTGCCCGCGCGGAGGACCGCAATCGGCTGGACCTGCCGCCCCGTGCCCGCGTTCTCGCCGTGACCGGTTGCCACTATGCCGGTCGCCGGCCTTTCTGCCACGAGGATCGCCTGATCAGCCTGAGGGCGGTGCCGGAAGCGGAAAACGAAATGTTTGACGACAATATAGGGCCTGGCACATGGCTTTTGCGCAAGGTGCCGTGGAGTGCGGCCGAAAACCGCATCAGCGCCGTGTCGGCCGAACCGGAGATCGCCGCGGCCCTCGGCATCGCGGCCGGCGCGGCCTGCCTGGTCATCGAGCGCCGCACCTGGACCGCGGACCAGCACATTACCCAGGTTCGCCTTACCTATCCGGGCGACCGCCACCAACTTGTCGCCGCTTTTACCCCGTCGCAGTCGTCATAGACTGTGGCTAGGTTTCGGACGCAAAACCGCTTGTCGATCGCCGCATAGTAAGAACCATCGCCCCACCAATTTGCGTACCCACGCAGGTTAAGGCAACGCTCTTTCGGATGAGGATAAGCACAGGCTTCAGCCTCTTTCGATCATGCGTAGTGGGCGAAACCAAAACAAAAGCGCCCGTCGGCATTGTCGGACATGCGGTTCATCGTCATGCTCCAAGGCCGTAGCGGGCATGCCTCAAGGTTCGTTCGATGCCCCGAAGCTCCGCCAGGCCTTTAAGACGCCCGATGGCGGGATAGCCGGGTTGCGCACCGCGTGTCAGGTCGTCGAGAATCTCCTGTCCGTGATCCGGCCGCATGGGTATGAGGTGATCCTCCCGACCTTCTTCGCGACGTCTCGCCTCTTCCGATAGCAGTGCGGCGATAACGGCGACCATATCCGTTCCGCCTTCCAGATGCTCATCCTCGAAGAAGGAGCAGGGAACGGTGTCGGTATCCCGGGTTACGTTACGCAGGTGGACGAAGTGGATGCGGTCGGCAAAGCGGGTGGCGATGAAGGGCAGATCGTTATCTGCTCGCGCCCCCAGCGAACCCGTGCAGAGCGTCACGCCATTTGCCCGGCTGCTGACCTGCTCCAGCATATGGGCGTAGTCGGTCTCGGTCGACAGGATACGCGGCAGACCAAGGAGCGGCCAGGGCGGATCATCACCATGTGCGCAGATATTGATGCCGACCTCCTCCGCCACCGGGACGACCTCTGAGAGAAAATCGACAAGATTTTGCTGTAGCCGTTCCCGATTAATACCCTGATAGGAGCGAAGCTTCTCAAGCAACTGGTCCAAGGTGTAGCCATCCGCCGAGCCCGGCAGTCCCGCACCGATGTTTTTGCCAAGCGCAGCAATCTTCGCATCCGCCATCCCGGCGAAACCCCGCGCTGCTTCGTCCTGCAGCCATTCCGGATAATCGCAAGCCGCCTCCGGACGTTTGAGAATATGGATGTCGAAAGCGGCAAAATCGACCAGATCGAAGCGCATCGCCTTTGCGCCGTAGCGTGTTTCCCAGCGCAGGTCCGTCCGCGTCCAATCCAAGACGGGCATGAAATTATAGCAGACGGTGCGAATTCCGGAGGCAGAGAGACGCCGTAAGGTCTCCTGCCAATTGGCAATGTGACGTCTCCAGTCGCCGGTTTGCGTCTTGATATCCTCGGAGACCGGAACGCTTTCCACCACGTCCCATACCAGCCCGCCGGCCTTGATTTGCTCGTGTCGTTTGGCAATCTCGTCAACCGGCCAGGCCTCACCGGTTGCGATATGGTGCAGCGCGCTGACGATACCTTCCGCGCCAGCCTGTGCCGCATCGCGCACGGTCACCTTGTCGATCGGGCCGAACCAGCGCCATGTATGTCTCATATCTCGTCCTTCAAAACCTGGTTTGATTGTTTGAAAGTGATCTGCACCTTGCAGGCCGTCGACCGGTCCCCGGCCTGATCGAAAGCCTCGACGACCTGATCGAGCGGAAACGTGTGGGAAATGATCGGCCGCACATCGATACGCCGCGTCGCGATCAATCCCACCGCTTGCGCGAATTCATCATGGAACCGCTGCGACCCCCGCCAGACGATCTCCTTGCCGACGAGAGCGTTCAGCGGGATTGTCATGTCGCCGGTAACGCCGACCTGAACGATCGTTCCTCGCGGTTTGATCGCGGCAAAGGCGGAGCGCAACGCCGGCCCGGCCGCCGAGCAATCGAAAACCACGTCAAAGCTGCCCTTGTTCTCTTGAAAAGGCTGCAACCCGTCCGGATCGGCCGCAACGTTGATTGTCCGAGTTGCACCCATAGCCGGCGCCCTGGAAAGAGCAGCATCAGTCAAATCCGTCACGACAATTTCGGCGGCACCGGCGTGTCGGGTGGCCGCAACCGTCAGTAACCCGATCGGGCCGGCACCGGTTACCAGCACTTTCTTGCCGGACAGATCGCCTGCCTGGGCGACAGCATGCAGACAGACGGCCAAAGGTTCCGCACAGGCGGCCTCTCCTGCCGAGACGCCATTGCCCACCGGATGGCACTGCGTGGCCCGGACGATTAGCTTTTCCCGAAACATGCCGTTTTCGTGCGGCAAACGCATGGCCGAGCCCATGAAACGCATTTCGAGGCAATGGATCGGCTGCCCGATCCGGCAATACCGACACTGGCCACAAGGCTGCGAGGGGTTAACCGCCACGAGTTCCCCGATTTCGAGCCCGATGACGCCCTCGCCCAAGATTTGAACAAAACCTGAGGCTTCGTGCCCGGCGATGATGGGTTCGCGAACCCGCACCGGACCGAATCCGCCATCCTGATAGTAGTGAAGGTCAGAGCCGCAGATACCGCCCGCCGCCATGACGAGAAGGACCTCGCCGGGCCGAGGGTCAGCATATTCAAACGTTTCCACTCTCAAATCACGCCGGGCGTGAAGTCGGGCAACACGCGTTTGCATCGCTTTGATGCCTTTCGTTCAAGAAAATGCTTGGTCCACCGGAAGCGGACCGAATACCTATCGGATGAGACCCAGCAGCGTAGGCAGCCAAAGGGTAATGGCCGGTACGAAGGTGATCAGAGCAAGCGCTATGAACAGCGGGATCATCCACGGCAGGATCGCGAGTGTCGTGCGCTCGACGGACAGCTTCGAGATGCGGGAGAGTACGAAGAGCACCATACCGACCGGAGGCGTTAGAAGGCCAATCATCAAATTCAAGGTGATGATCAAGCCAAGATGAACCGGATCAATTCCGTAGCGTGCTGCAACCGGCATCAGGATAGGGACAAGGATGCTGATGGCAGCGATGGTATCGAGGAAGGCTCCGACGATCAGCAGCAGGATGTTGACGATGAGAAGGAAGGTCCACCAGTTATCCGTCAGGCCGAACAGGAAATCGGAGAACAGTTGCGCGGCCTGGCTGACTGTCAGCAGCCATGCGAAGATGGATGCCGCCGTGACGATGAACAGGACCGAAGCGGTGGTTTCGATCGTGTCGAAAGACGCCTTGGCGAGCGTCCGCAGCGTCATCGTGCGATAGCGCACGAGACCGAGAAACAGTGACCAGAGTACCGCAGCCACGGCAGCTTCCGTGGGCGTGAACCAACCCATGGTCATGCCACCGATCAAGAGGACCGGCGTCATCAGCGCCATGACCGCGGAAAAATCAAAATACCAATCGAGAGCGACAAGAAGCGCGAGCCCAATCAGCACCGCAATATTGATCGACAGGCCAGCGAGGATCATCAGGTAGATGACAGCGGGAAAGGCAAGCACAATCAGCACTTCGAGCGAAGCACCCAGCAACTGCTTCAGTTCGAATGGCGTATCCGAGCCCCAGCCCTTGCGTCTGGCGAAGATATAGACCGTCACCATCATCAGCACGGTCATGACAACGCCGGGAATGATGCCCGCCATGAACAGCGCCCCGATCGAGGCATTGGCCATCATGCCATAGATGACGAAGGGCAACGATGGCGGAAAGATGGGGCCGAGCGTTGCCGAAGCCGCGGTGACGCCGACCGCTGCTTCAACCGGATAGCCGTGGTCCTTCATGGCCTTGATTTCGATCGTGCCGATGCCGGCGGCATCGGCCAGCGCCGTTCCGGACATGCCGGAAAAGACGACCGATCCGATGATATTGACCTGCGCCAGGCCCCCTTTCATCCAGCCCACCAGTGCAAGCGCAAAGCGGTAGATGCGTCCGGTAACGCCGGCAATATTCATGAGGTTGCCGGCAAGGATGAAGAACGGAACCGCAATCAGCGGGAAACTCTCGACGCCGGCGATCATGCGCTGGGCTGCGATGATGTCCGGCGCGACCCCATAAATCACCAGGTAGAGCAACGAGGCAACCGCCATGGAGACGGCAACCGGTGTGCCGATAATCAGAAGCAACAGGAATGATCCGAGAAGAAGAAGCATGCTCAGATTCCCCCCGCGCTGATATTCTCCTGCGCCTGCTCGCGCACCGATTTGGTGCCTGTCAGATCCCGGATCAGGTTTTGCAGGGAGCGAAGAAACATCAGCGCAAAGGCTGCGAAGACCGTATAGAAAACAATGCCGCGCGGCAGGTCGACTGTGACCATCCGCTCGTCGCCGACAATCTCGAGATATCGCCACATCAGCCATGTGACATAGGCGAAGAAGCCAATGGCGATGACATCGACAGTGGTTTCGAATGCTCTGACAATCCTGCCCGGCAGGAAGCGGTAGAGTAGATCGACCTGGATATGGCGTACCATTCGCACGCACATCACCGAGCCAAGGAAAACGACGACGACGAGGCAGTTGGCGGCAATTTCCTCGGTCCAGGCGAAGCTGTCATTCAGCACATAGCGTGTGAAGAATTGCAAAAAGACGGCAAGCCCCATGCCCCAGAAGACCGTAAGCGTCACCCAGTCCTCGACCGCGTAAGGAGAAAGATCAACCGGTGCGGCTTCTTCCTCAAAGGCATGCGCCATCTCTTCCACGCTGATCGGCGCGTGCGAATGCTCCGTCATCGGATCGTCTCCGTTGATAAGGATTGCAGGAGGTTGCCCCGACGCACCGAATGCGCCGGGGCGAGGATCATCACTTGATCGCGCGGATGGCTTCCCAATCGGCCTTCTCGTAGCCGAAGTCTTCAAGCTTGACTTTCTCGACGACGTTCTTCTCGAAGTCTGCCTTGTCGATTTCGGTGACGGTGAGCCCCTTCGTCTTGAATTCATCAACGAGCGCCTTCTCGCGCGCTTCGATGGTCTTGGTCGTACGGGCTGCAGCTTCGAGCATGACGTCCGTGAAGATCTTCTTGTCCTCGTCGGAGAGGCTTGCCCAGCGGGTCTTGGAGATAACGGTGTTGAGGTGATCGACGATATGACCGGTCAGTACGATGTTCTTCTGGACTTCATAGAACTTCTTGGCCTCGATCGTCGTCAGGGGGTTTTCCTGAGCTTCGACGGTCCCGTTCTGAAGCGCCAGATAGACTTCCGCGAAAGCGATCGGCGTCGTGTTGGCGCCGCATGCACGTGGCATTGCCAGATAGGCCGGAACGTCCGGCACGCGCATCTTCAAACCTGCCATATCGGCGCATTTGGAGATCGGACGGTTCGAGGTGGTATGGCGCGTTCCGTAGTAGCTGACGGCCACGATATGGTTGCCGGTTTTTTCCTCATAGCCCTTTGTCAGCGTCTTGAAGACGTCGCTCTTCGTGTAGGCCAGAAGATGGCTGGGGTCACGGAAGATATAAGGATAATAGGTGACGCCGATTGGCTTGTAATCGCGCGCCGCGAAACTGGAACCGGAAATGATGATGTCCACGGTACCGAGCTTGAGGCCCTGGTTGATGTCGGCTTCCTTCCCGAGTTGGGACGCCGGATAGACCTCGATTTTGTAGCGGCCATCCGTTCGCTTGGCGATCTCCTCCGCGGCCCATACGGAATCCGTGTGGAACGGCTCGGAGGTCTCATAAACATGGGCCCACTTCAGCACGGTTTCTGCGTGAGCAGAGAGTGTTGAGGCAAGGCTGACCGCGGCTGCGCCCAACAGTGTTGTCAGTTTGAGTTTCATTCTTTCCTCCTAGGTGAAACTGAACTTTCTGGATGACCGCGCGCCCGGATGGCGAAACGATCAGTCTTCTCTGGTCGGCTCCTCCCCGAAGCTTTCCGAGAATCTCTTTTGCGCCAGCGTCAGATGACGCCGCATGGCCTCACGCGCCGCGGCAGGATCACCCGCTGCAATGGCGTCACGAATGGTACGATGCTCTTCAAGCGCCAACTTCCAGGTATGCGGACCTTCGAAATAGCTGGCGAGTTTCTTGAAGTAGGGTGACATCCGCGAATCGTAAATCAGCCCGGCGAAATGTTTCAGAGCCGAATTGCCGATGATGTCCGCGATAGCCGTGTGAAAATCCCGGTCGCAGATAAGCGCAGCCGAGGCATCATTCAGCGATCGCTCCATACGCTCCAGAATAGCATCGATACGCGCAATGCCTGCAGGCGTCACAAGACGCGCGGCTTCCTCCGCAATTCCGCTTTCGATCAGGCAGCGCGCCTGAAGGATCTCCAAAGGACCTTCGGTATCATCGTTCGGCAGGATATCGAGGGCTTGCCTTGGTCGGCTGCTGATGTAGACGCCGGACCCCATCCGGATCTGGATATGTCCTTCAACCTCAAGCACGATCAGAGCTTCGCGAACCGTCGGACGGGAGACAGCAAAACGCTCCGCAAGCTCTCGTTCGGCCGGAAGCCGTGAGCCCGGCTTCAACTCTCCCGTCTCGATAAGCACTCGTATCTGTTCCGCAACCTGCCGATAAAGCCGGCGCGGCTCCAAAGCCACGAACATCGAGTTCCTCCAGGCGCACCACTCCTCTGATGCACAACTGGTCAGATTGTCTGACCAATTTCTACTATGAGTTAATTCAGCTCTATGTCAAGGAGAAGGAAAAGATGAAATGCAAGATTAGCATCCGGTCTCCTCGCGAGGTTGGTTAAGCACGCAGCGGGGAAAGGCGACGCCGTAGCGCTTGCTGAGTTCTTCAAACGCTGTTGCCGTCACCGGGTCCAACGCCACGCCGTTCCGCTCGCGCTCCTCCGCGACCTTCCATTCCCTGTCACCGGGTGCCATCACCTGCCCGCTTTGGCGAGCCCGCGATGTCCACAACCGCTCCAGATAACGCCGCATGCCCAGATCGAACGTCTCCCGATCCACGAAGGCGTCGGGTTTTATGGCCAGGACAAAGGCACCCATCTCCCGAGGGGCAGCAAAATCCGGTCCTCCCATCGGAGCGATTTCGAAAGACAGGCGCATGCCTGTCATCACCGCGCTGAAAATTTCGGCGAGCCCGGCGAGCCCGGCACCCTTGAAGCCGAATTCAGCGCCAAGCGGCGCCAGCATCTCAACCAGATTGGCGTCGGTGGTATCATTCCCATCCTCGTCCGATGCAACGGCACTCGGAAGCGGATGTCCGAGGCTGCGATAAAGTAAAACGCGATTGAAGGGCACAGCACTCGTCGCCATGTCCAAGAGCCATGGATTGGCCTCAGTCGTCGGCACGGCAACCGAGATCGGATTGGTGCCGTGAAAACGCTCAGCCCCATCATGCAGCCGCACGAAACTGTCGGAATTGGCGAAGACAAGGCCTATAAAGCCTTGTCTTGCCGCCTCGATGGAATAAGCCCCGGCCGGGCCGAAGTGGGATGTGTTGCGGATGGCTACGGCGCCAAGCCCAAAGCGGCGCGCCAATTCGATGGCATTCTCCATCGCCGTGTAGGTCGCCAGCGCACCATGGGCATGATCCGCATCGAGTGTCCTTGCCGCCCCGAAGCTGTTCAGCATTTTGATGCTAGGGCGCCTGTTCACGCGACCGCCTTCCAGGGCCTCTATGTAATGTGGAAGAAGGCGGATTCCGTGACTGTCCACGCCATGGCGCGTGCCATGCATCATGGCGCGCGAAGCCGCGTCGGCCGTCGCACGGTCCGCGCCCGAGGCCGAAATCACCTCGCGCGAAAACCGTGCCAACTCCGTGAGAGGCAATCGAGTCGACGGGTCGGATTGCGGCATCGCGAAAGCTCCTCCCTCACACCTCTCTCGCAAAATGTATGATGCGTACACTAGACGTTTGATTGAGGATGTGCAATCCCTGATCACCTGACGTTTTCCAAAGACCTTGCCGCCATGCAGATCGCATCCAAGCCTCTTTCGTCAAAGCTCTACCGCCGCGCCTGCGATCTGCTGGCATTCGACATCTGTAGCGGTGCGTTGCCGGCAGCAACCCGCCTGACGGAAACGCGGGTTGCAGAACGCTTCGGCATCAGCAGGACCCCGGCACGCCAGGCCTTGGTCGAACTGGAGCGACTAGGCCTTCTGAAGAAGGCCGAAGGTCGAGGCTATGATGTTTTGCCCGCGACCCGCGAGATCGGTGGTCTTCAGGCTTCAGGCATCGATGACGGGCTTGAACTGCAGCTACGCTCGAGCTGGGAGGTAATCTATCCCGAAGTCGAGATAGAGGTCGTCTCACGCACCTCGCTTGCTGGCTGGCGTATCAACGAGGTGCTGCTGGCCCGCCACTACGGCGTCAGCCGCACCGTGGCGCGCGATGTGGTCGCACGCCTGCAGGAGCGGGGTATCGTCCATAAAGACGGCAGCGCCAGATGGTATGCACCAGCTTTGACTGAAAAACACATTAACGAACTCTATGAACTTCGGTGGGTGCTGGAGCCGCTCGCGCTTGAGAAGGCCGTGCCTCATCTACCTGAGGGGCTTCTTGCCGCCTTCCGAGCAAACATCGAGATGACGATGGCGTCGTCAGAGGTTCGAAGCGAACAGCTGGATCAGCTGGAGCAGGAATTGCACGTGGATCTGCTTGGGCGATGCGGGAACCAGGCACTGCTGCGGGCTGTCAGCCTGCCGCAGGCTCTCTTGGTTGCACACCATTTCCTCTACCGGCGCACCTCAGAACTTTTCGAGAGCGAACCGTTTCTGCCGGAACATCTCGAGATCGTCACTCTTCTTGAACGTCAGGACGTCGCCGGGGCCTGCGAGGCGCTGGTCCAACATTTAAAGGTATCGCGACACCGGGCGATGCTGCGCATTCGTGCCGTCGCCGAAACGATCGAACCGGCGGATTTACCCTATCTGGAGCGCCTGTAGCGGCGAAGCCGAGCTTATGTTTGGGCCAGCGGTCCGCCCATTTCAAAATAGTCCGCGTACGGGAGGAGGTCCCATCATGAAAATTTCAGCCGTCGAACCGTTTATCCTGCACCTACCGCTCACCTCGGATTCGATCTCCGATTCCACCCATAGCATTACGCACTGGGGAGTCGTGGGGACGAAAATCACCACGACAGACGGCCTGGTGGGCTACGGCTTTACCGGAACCCATGCCCACCTGCCGTCAGACCGCCTGATCACGGCGTGTATTCGCGATTGCTATGCGCCGCTATTGATGGGCGAGGACGCCTCCGACCATCAGCGTCTTTGGACGAAGCTTGCCCGTCATCCCGCCCTCCAGTGGGTCGGGCGCGCCGGTATCACGCATCTTGCGCTGGCGGCGGTGGATGTTGCGCTGTGGGATCTTTCCGCGAAGAAGGCAGGCGTCCCCCTCTGGTCACTCCTGGGTGGAGCACGAACCGAGAAGCTCGAAGCCTACAATACCGATATTGGCTGGCTCTCGTTCTCGACGAAAGCACTCATCGCGGGTTCTGCCCGTGCTGTCGAGCAAGACGGATTCACCCGCATCAAGATCAAGGTGGGCCACGACGATCCCAACATCGACATCGAGCGGCTGGAGGCGGTCCGCAAGCGCGTGGGTGGCGCAGTCCGGATTGCCATCGACGCCAACGGCAAATGGGATCTTCCCACCTGCCAGCGTTTCTGTGCACGGGCGCGCGACCTCGACATCTACTGGTTCGAGGAACCGATGTGGTACGACGACGTGGCAAGCCATGCAGCCCTCGCCCGGAACACCTCCATCCCTGTCGCACTCGGCGAGCAGCTCTATACCGTCGATGCCTTTAGAAGCTTTATCAGCGCTGGAGCGGTACACTATGTCCAGCCGGATGTGACGCGCCTGGGCGGCGTTACCGAATATATCCAGGTAGCGGATCTGGCTCTGGCGAACCGCCTACCTGTCGTCCCGCATGCCGGCGAAATGAGCCAGGTGCATGTTCACCTGAGCTACTGGCATCCAGCCTCGGCAATCCTCGAATACATTCCCTGGATCAAGGATCACTTCCACGAGCCGGCGAACGTGGAGAGCGGCATCTTCAGAAGACCACAACAGCCGGGGGCGAGCACGACCCCTCTCCCACAAGCCTTTGAGCGCTATGGCAAGTCTCTGGGATAAATCCGATAGCTGAGGGGCTGGATTTCAACAAGGAAATCCGGATCGCCGCCCATCGCTTAGGATGCAGCGTCTTGCGATCCGGATGATCTTTCAGACTGGGCTCACCGGAGAGGCACTGCCGCCACTCTGTTAACGCATGCCATCGGCTGCACGTTTCTCCTCTTCCTTCATGAAGGCGATGTCACCGACGACGCGCACACGCACGCGTCGTGCATCACCCGGCAGATAGGCGATCGGAATGTCTTCCGTGTCGAGCGTCACGATCGAGTTCGGATCCGCACCGGCCTCGACCGCACGCCGGCGAGCAATGCGGTCGGCCTCGGCGATCGCATTGTCGCGCGACATGTCGGAGAAGACCTGATCGACCTCGCCGGAAACTTGCGCCATTGCGGCACCCAACGCATTCGCCACGCCCGCATGTTCGACACGCAGCACCTCCCTCGCCCCCTTTAGCTTTTCGGGGATCAGGAACGCACCACCGCCGACGGCGATCAACTGCACGCCTTCGGCCGAGGTCTTCATCCGGTCGACGCCGTCCTCCACCATCGCCTCGATACGCTTCAGGAGGTCCGCGACCATCGCCTTGTCGAGATGCTTGACCCGATCCCTGTCGCCGATCTCGACGAGGCCGGCGGCAACCGCCACGTCCGTCGTGGTCAGCGTATCGCCGCCGAAGACCAGCGCCTTTTCTGTGATGCGATAGCCGACCGAACGCGGACCGATCTTGCGGGTTTCCGGATCGATGATGGTACCGCCGCCGAGCGCCATCGGCAAAAGGTCGGGCATGCGGAACAATGTGCGGACACCACCGACCTCGACGACATTGTTGGCTTCACGCGGAAAACCGCCGACAAGGCAGCCGATGTCGGAAGTCGTGCCGCCGACGTCGATGACCATCGCTTCCTTGAGGCCGGTCAGGAAGGCCGCGCCGCGCATGGAATTGGTAGGACCGGAAGCAAAGCTGTAGACCGGGTTGGCGGCCGCGACATCGGCCAGAACGACGGTACCGTCGTTCTGGGTCAGGTAAAAAGGAGCGTCGATGCCGGCACGCAGAAGCGCATCCTTGAAGGCGTCGATCGTCTTGCGCCCGAGGCCCTGAAGCGCGGCGTTCAGGAGCGTGACATTCTCGCGCTCCAGCAGACCGATGCGGCCGAGCGTGTGCGACAGCGTTATCCGCGCGCTCGGAATGACTGAGCGGATGATCTCGGCGGCTTCCAGCTCGCATTCGGCCGTCAGCGGCGAGAAGAGTGCGGTGATACCGATGGAATCTACGCCGGCATCGCGAATCTTCATAGCTGCATCGCGGATCTCATCACGGGCGAGCGGCACAAGCGGGCGGCCGTCATATTCATGGCCGCCATGCACCATGAAGGAGAGCGGATCGACCGCGTCCCGCAACTCGTCCGGCCAGTCGATCATCGGCGGCAGCGAGGCGCCCGCCGGCATCGCGATGCGGATCGCGGCGACCCGTTCCAGGCGGGCGCGCTCGACCACCGCATTGGTGAAATGCGTCGTGCCGATCATCACCGCATCGACCGGCGAAGCGCCCGGCGCCTGGGAGGAGACCACGTGGCCGATCGCATTGACCACGCCCTGCATTACGTCGGCGGTGGTTGGAAACTTGATGGCCGAAATTACCTTCTCGCCATCGATGAGCACGGCATCCGTATTCGTGCCGCCGACGTCAATTCCGATCCGCTTCATGCTGCAAACACCGATTTGAAATCAAGGTCATATCCGAAGGCGCGTGGGCCCACATGCTCCAGGCCCTTGGGGCTGGTCAGCACATCCGGCGCAGGCAACGCCACCACCGTCACGCGCTGGCCGTAACGTACCGTCTCCGTGCCGATTGCTTCGCCCGAAACCGTATCGAGCAGGCAGATCAGGTCCGGCGTCATGGCGATCGGCTGGCTGTCGCGGAAGGCCACCGCCCACTCGTTCTGGAAGGCAAGCTCGACCTTCGAGCCGCGGTCGCCGTCGAGACCTTCGATCATCGCCGAACCGCGCAGGAAGCCGCCGGTCGTGGTGCGATCCACGTCGGCGATCTTGCCCTTGAAGAGCACCTTGCCGCCCTCGTGGGAAAGCACGGCCTCGACCGGATCGGTATGGGCGGCACGGGCGTCGAGCACGGCACGGCCGAGGCTGACGGCCTTGGTCACCGTGTAAAGAACGCCCCACTCCTTGACTTCGCGGCCGGTGCGCGGTGCCTTGCAAGTGGCGGCGGTGGAACCGACTTCGGTGCAAATCTTGCGGGAGATGCGCTCCATCCACTTCCACGAAGCGGCCTTGGCGACGATCGCCTCGTTGTCGCGGCAATCGACCAGCGTCAGCGGGTACATCGGCAGGTCGCCGATCGCGAAGCTCGTCATCTGCGCTTCCGGATAGGCGCGGCCCATCGCATCGGCGTCGACCACCGGGATATCCAGCATGGCGGCGGCGAGGAATGGCGACAGCGCGTTGCCGCCGCCAATCTCGACGCTCATCACGGCGCGGAACTTGCGGCCGGTGTATTCCTCCATGAGTTGCATGGCGCGGGCAAGATGGGCGGGATCGACAAGGCGTTCCTGGCCGACCAGTGGCGCTCCCATCTTCGAGACAACCGCAACGGCATCGCCGTCATCGAGCGCCTTGGGATCGATGAGCTTGACGCGCTTACCGTCTTTGTAGAGTTTTTTCAGGTTCAGCTGGGCCAGATAGGGACTGCCGCCCCCGCCAGTTCCGAGAATCCAGGCGCCCACGGCAAGCGGGTCGATCTCACCCGCTTCGAAATCACGGATCATGTTTACCTCCGAAGAATGTGCTAGAACCTAGCCATGTGTGAGGAAGGATGCCTATAGGGGACTGCCCCTAGAATGAGCTTGCCTTGATTTTGTGCATGCCTAAAACCATCATGCCGAGACGATCGAAAGGACCGATTCCCTGCCCGTGACGAAGAGCTCATACAATCCGGCTTCGGCCTCACCGGAAGCAGCGGAAGCCCGTCATCGCGTCATGTTTTTGAGCGTCGGCCAGTCGCCGCGCACGGATATCATTGGCGACATGCTGGAAAACCTTGATATACCGATAGAAGCGCTGGAAATCGGCGCTCTGGACGGTCTTTCCGAGGCGGAAATCGATGATCTGAGAGTGCGTCCCGGCGAGACCAGCATCGTCACCCGGCTCGCTGACGGCAGCGACATCGTCATCTCCAAGCCGCGGATCGCTGAGCGCATGGCGAAGATCGCCGCCGCCTTCCAGCCCAACGAATTCGATCTGGTGGTGATCCTGTCGACCGGACTTTTTCGCGATTTCGAGAGCACCTGCCCGACGGTCAACGCCCAGCGCGCGATGGAATCGGCGGTCATTTCGCTCGCCGCGCACGGCTCCGCCGTCGGCCTCATTCAGCCGCTGCAGCAACAGATAGGCGAACTCGAAATCCCGGCGCTGGCGCCCTACAAGATCAGCGCCAGCTACGCCGCCGACGGCGACAAAAAGCTGCTGGCAAGTGCCCTTGTCGATCTTGCCGACGCGGAGATCATCGTCCTGAATTCCGTGAGTTTTACGGAAGCCGACCGCCAGATGGTCGCCAAGGCAAGCGGCAAGCCTGTGGTGCTCGCCCGCCGCATCGTCGCAAGCGCCATCCGCCTTTTGCTGCACGGCACCCATCCCGTCACGCTGCCCGGCGTTTCACCGGAATTTTCCGAAAAGCTCCTGCGGCTCACGCCGCGCGAACGTCAGGTCCTGTCGCTGGTTGCGGAAGGCCTGTCCAACAAGGCGATCGCCCGCCAGCTCGGCATCAGTCCGAAGACGGTCGAAATCCATCGCTCGAACGTGATGAGCAAGATGGAAGTCACCTCTTCCAACGCGCTCATCCGCATGGTGGTCGCCGCCGGCCATCCGTGACCGAAAAAGGCAGTCTGCGCAAGAAAATTGCGTTGAAAAGCCGATCTGCCTAAAAATTGGTCGCATTAAAGATGTCAGAATCATGTCGGACTAGGGGCATTACCCTATAGTGAAGGCGCGCTTCCGGGCGTTAGGCTCCCTGTCATCAAACATGCAGGGGAATTGACGACAGCATGCCATCCAAATCCAAGATTGCCTTTGTGACGATCGGCCAGACGCCCCGTGTGGATGTCGTTCCCGAGATGATGGCGGAGATTGCCGTCGGCCTGCCGGAAGGCTGTATCGAATTTCGCGAATTCGGCGTGCTGGACGGCATGAACGCGGAAGAGCTCGATGCCATGCGCGCCAGAGACGGTGAGCATTCCTTCGCAACGCGCTTGAAGAGCGGCGAAGAAATCGTTTCCTCCAAGGCACTTACCGAAGAAAAGCTGAATCTTCTCCTGAAGACGATCGATGGTGAAGGTTTCGACCTGATCGTCCTCCTGTGCACCGGCACGAAGATTGAGCCGCTCGAACATACACTGGTCGTCGAGGCGCAGCGCATCGTCGACTCGACAGTCGAGGCTCTGGCCGCCTCCGCCCGCAAGCTCGGGGTCATCGTACCGCTCGAACGGCAGGTGAAGGATTTTTCGGAACGGCATGTTTTCGAAGGGGCACCGCACATCGTCTCGGCGTCGCCCTATGCCGGCGACGATATCGCCGAACGCGCCAGGCAGCTCGAAGGCTGCGACCTCATCGTCATGCATTGCATGGGCTATTCCGCCGGCATGCTCGATGCAGTCCGCCGCGCCGTCGATGCCCCTGTTCTCCTGTCGCGCCGCGTCGTCGCGGGCGTTGTCCGTCAAATGATCTGAACAACCAACATACGAAGAAGAGAGGGAACGAATGTTCGGCAAAATCATCAGGAATATCGCAATTACGGGGCTGCTTGCCTCGTCGGTCCTCGTCTCACCGGCCGGTGCCTTCGAGCGCACCGATAAGGGGAACGTGATCGTATTCGGCGGCCGGCAGGCGATCCCGGTCCTCGATCCGCACATCCGTTATGACTGGTCAACGCGCATGATCCAGCAGGCTGTCTACGACGCGCTTCTGAAATATGAGGGGGATCCCGCCGAGTTGAAGCCGTGGCTTGCCGAAAAGTGGGAAACCAGCGCCGACGGAAAGACCTGGACCTTCCACCTTGCCAAGACCGCCAAATTCCACAACGGCGATCCGGTGACGGCAGAAGCCGTCCGCTACTCCTTCGAGCGCGGCCTGAAGCTCAACAAGGGCGTCGCCTGGATGCTCAAGGACTTTCTGGCGCCGGAAGGCATCAGCGTGGTCGACGATTATACCGTGAAGTTCGACCTCAAGGCTCCCTATGCACCTTTCCTCTCCTTCCTGCCCTGGTGGTACATCGTCAATCCTGCCGAGGTGAAGGCGCATGAGGTGGACGGCGACTACGGCCAGAAGTGGCTGACCGACCATGCGGCCGGCTCCGGCCCGTTCAAGCTCGGTCGCTGGGAGCCGAACGTCCTTTATGAAGTCGAATCCGTCGAGAACTACTGGAAGGGCTGGCCGCAGGGTGACGAGAACCGCCCGGCCGGCGTGATCTTCAAGATCATCCGCGAGCCCGCCGCCCAGAAGGCGGCACTGCAGCGCGGCGAAGCCGATATCGTCGAAGGGCTGACGCCGGATGATTACATGCAGATCAAGCGGGTACCCGGCATCGCCATCGAAGACCACAAGGGCATGACCACCTTCGGCATCAAATTCAACACGCAGAAGGGTCCGACCGCCGACATCAACCTGCGCAAGGCGATCGCCTATGCGCTCGACTACGACGCGCTGATCCAGGTCTATAACGGCGCCGCAACGCTGGAGACCAGCCCCCTCCCGGACGCCATGAAAGGCCATATTCCGGTTCCCGGCATGCCGCGCAAGGATCTCGCCAAGGCCAAGGAATATCTTGCCAAGTCCGGTTATCCGAATGGCGGCCTCACCTTGCCTTATGTGCATGTCGCCGGCCTCGAAGAAGCCCGCCGCATCGGCCTCGTGCTGCTCGACAGCCTGAAGCCGCTCAACATCAATGTCGAGATCAAGCCGGAGCAGTGGCCGAACATGGTCGCCAACGGCTCGAAGGTCGAGACCTCGCCGGCCATGACCTCGGTCTACACGACGCCGGTCTCCACCGATCCGGACGCCGTCGCATACCAGTACCACAAGGCGAGCTGGGGCCAGTATTACGCGATGATGTTCTACGACAATCCGAAGGTTTCGGAGATGATCGACAAGGCACGCGGCTCGACCAACTGGGATGAGCGCGCCAAGCTCTACGCCGACATTCAGACGCAGATCGTCGCCGACCAGCCGGAAGTCTTCGGCATGCTGCAGAACCGCCGCTGGGCCCGCCGTGACTACCTGCAGGGCTTCCAGTTCAGCCCGGTCCGCTTCACGGGTGAAGTTGACCTCTATCCTCTGTGGGTGAAGGCCGAATAACCGCTGGCTGTTCCCCCACCTTGCAGCCAGAATGGTGCACATGGCCCGGCTCCCCAGTTTCGGGCCATGCGCAGTTATAATTGAATGGAGAAGACGATGCTGATATTCGCCTTCCGCAAATTGCTGACGCTGATCGGCACGATGATCGGCATTGCCGCGCTGACGTTCCTTATTACCAATGTCGCGCCGGGCGATCCCGCTCGTCTGGTGGCCGGCCCGAACGCCACCGAGGACATGGTGGCGACGATCCGCAGCGAATATGGTCTCGACAAGTCGCTGCCCGAACAGTTCATCGTCTATATGGGCGACCTCGTGCGCGGCGATCTCGGCCAGTCCATCGTCACCACCCGTCCGGTCTTGGAAGAGGTGCTGCGCTATGCACCGGCGACGCTTGAACTCGTCTTCGTCGCCATGGCGCTCGGTATCGTCGTCGGCGTACCGCTTGGCATGCTGTCGGCCGTCTACAAGGACGGGCCGCTCGACCACGTGACGCGCATCTTCTCGATCTCCGGCGTCGCACTTCCGGCCTTCTGGTTCGGAATCATCCTGCAGCTGATGTTCGCGGTCGATCTCGGCTGGCTGCCGGTCTCGGGCCGCCTGCCGCTCGTCACCCGACCGCCGGAAGCCTACACCGGCCTGCTCCTTGTCGACAGCCTGATCTCCGGCCGCTTCTCGACCTTCTGGACCTCGCTGCAGCACATCATCCTGCCGGCCGTCGTACTCTCCTTCCCTTGTCTTGCCTCCATCCTGCGCGTCAATCGCGCCGAGATGATCGAGGTACTGCAGTCCGATTATATCGTCGCGGCACGCGCCCACGGCATCGCCTCCTTCCGCATCGTCGGGCTCTACGCGCTGAAGAACGCCATGCTGCCGACGCTTGCGATGATCGGGCTGCGCTTCGGCTGGATGCTCGGTTCGACCGTACTGGTCGAAACCGTCTTTGACTGGCCGGGCATCGGTCTTTATGCCGTGTCTTCAGCCCTTTCCTCCGACTTCAAGCCCGTTATCGGCGTGACGCTGATGATCGGCTTCTTCTTCATCGTCGCCAACACCCTTGTCGATCTCGCCTATGCCTGGATCGATCCCCGTCTCAGGAGCGCGTGATGACGACCCAGATGACCACGCCGGTCTCCGCCCCGGTCAACGATCCGGCGGCGCTTCCCCGCCCGCTGACCTTCCGCGAACGGCATGAAAGTCAGATCCGCCAGTGGCGACTCTATGCCCACATGTTCCGCAAGAGCTTCTCCTCCATGCTCGGCCTGACGCTGGTCGTGATCTTTCTGCTGCTCGCGGCTTTCGGCCCCGTGCTCGCGCCTTTTCCGGAAGCGGCAAGCGGTGCAATCGACATGTCCAACAAGCTGATGCCGCCTGGCGGCGCCAACTGGTTCGGCACCGACGAAATGGGCGCGGACATTTTCTCGCGCGTCATCATGGGCGCCCGCACCTCGCTCTGGATAGGCCTCATCATCACCGGCATCGGCGCATTGATCGGCGTGCCGCTTGGCATCATCGCCGGTTATAACGGCGGCTGGGTGCGCGCGATCATCATGCGCATCACGGAACTTTTCCTGGCCGTACCGGGCCTAGCGCTGGCGCTGGCGATCGTCGCGGCGCTTGGCCCCGGCATTACCAATTGCGTGCTGGCGCTCTCGCTCGTCTGGTGGCCGGGCTATGTGAGACTGGTCGAGGCGAAAACGCTCTCCGTCAAGGAGGAGCTTTTTGTGGAGTCGGCCCGTTCGATCGGCGCCAGGACGCCGTGGATCCTCTGGCATCACATCCTGCCCAACTGCCTCTCGCCGATCATCGTCAAGATGAGCATGGACATGGGCATGGCGATCCTATCCGCCGCCAGCCTCGGCTTCATCGGTCTGGGGGCCCAGCCGCCGGCGCCGGAATGGGGCGCGATGATCTCGGTCGCCCGCACCTATATGCCGGACTGGTGGTGGTATTCGCTCTTTCCCGGTGCGGCCATTTTCCTCACCGTGCTCGGCTTCAACCTGTTGGGCGACGGCCTGCGTGATATCCTCGATCCCCGGAGCCGCGACCGATGACCGGACCTCTTCTCAACATCAAGAACTACCGGCTCGACATCGGCACATTCGATGGTCCGGTGCATGTGCTCAAAGACATCAACCTCACCGTCAATCGCGGCGACACGCTCGGCATCGTAGGCGAAAGCGGCTCTGGCAAGACTGTGCTGGTGCGCTCCGTGCTCGGCATCGGCCCGAAGAATTCCAAAGTCATCGAAGGCAGCATCACGTTTGATGGTCAGGACATCACCGCGCTTTCGGAACGGGACTGGACGAAGATCCGCGGTATCCGCATTTCGATGATCTTCCAGGATCCGATGACCTATCTCAACCCGCTCTTCACGGTCGGACGGCAGATTTCCGACGTCATCGCCGCGCATGAGAAGGCTGGCGGCCAAGGCGTTTCCTCCAAGGCGGCACGCCGCGTCCGAACCGAAGAACTGCTAGACCAGGTCGGCCTGCCGAACCCGGCCATGCTGTTTTCCCAATATCCGCACCAGCTTTCCGGCGGCATGCGTCAACGCGTTCTGATCGCCATGGCGCTCGCCGGCAAGCCGGACCTGCTGATCGCCGACGAACCGACAACCGCCCTCGATGTGACCGTCCAGGCACAGGTGCTCGATCTCATCAACTCACTGGTCGAGAAGCTGAACCTCACCGTCATCATGATCAGTCACGATATCGGCGCGATCGCAACGATCGCGAAACGCTGCGCAGTCATGTACAAGGGTGAGATCGTCGAACAGGGCCTGACGGCCGACATCCTCAGCCGTCCGCAGCACGAATATACCCAGCGCCTGCTCGCCGCCGTTCCGGATATCGACGCCGCAGCCGCGAAGGTTGCCGCCGAATCATCGCCGGCCAACCCCGCCAAGCCCGGCGCGCTCCTTCAGGCGATCGATTTGAAGAAGATTTACCGCAGCCAGTCCGGCACGGAATTCGCGGCCGTCGATGGCATCAGCCTTTCCGTGAAGACGGGCGAAATCTTCGGTGTCGTGGGCGAATCGGGTTCCGGCAAATCGACGCTGGCACGCATGCTGCTCCGCCTCATCGAACCGACATCAGGTGACATCATCTTCGACGGGCAGAGTATTTCGGGCCTGACCGGCGAACCGCTCAGGCAGATGCGCCGGCACATGCAGTTCGTCTTCCAGAACCCGCATTCCGCGCTCAACGGTCGCCACACGATCGGCGATGCGATCGGTGAGCCGCTTCACATCCAGACCGGCATGAGCCGTCGCGACATCGAAGCCCGCACCGAGGCGCTGCTCGACATCGTGCAACTGCCGAAGATGTTCAAATATCGTTATCCGCATGAGCTTTCCGGTGGCCAGAAACAGCGCGTCTGCATCGCCCGCGCGATTGCACTCAATCCGCGCCTTCTGATCCTCGATGAACCGACTTCGGCACTCGACATCTCGGTACAGGCGCAGGTGCTGGATTTCCTGCAACAACTCCGCGCGGAGCTTAACCTGACCTACGTCTTCATCTCGCACAATCTTGCAGTCATCCGCCAGATCTGCGACCGGACGATCGTCATGAAGCGCGGCGAGATCGTCGAACAGGGTGACACGGAACAGATATTCCTGTCGCCCCGTCAGGACTACACAAAGGCGCTCATCGAAAGCGGCAGAAAGACCTCTCGGGCAGCAAGCCTGGGGCCTAGAGCCGATCGCATCCGTTAATAGGTTGATTGAACTATCGCCGGAATGCCAGCAGCCGGCCCGTCTGGTCCGGCTGCATCACGGATTTCTGAGACACGCTTGCCGGGAAAGTCACCACATTGGTCATATCCGGCCCGGCCCCGGCGCGGGCGGATAGCAGCGCATAAAGTTCCGGCACGAGTCCATCGCCATTTTGTTCGGCAAGCTTGTGCAGGCCGATGAAAAGGCTCATGTCACGACGTTCTTCGTTCATCATTGCGTTCCTTCATGGTCTGGAGCGCCCGTTCCAGACTGGATTTCGAGCCGTTGCGCAGCGGAACGAAGGTGACGCCGAACTTCTTGCAGCCGGTCTTCACCCTCAGACATGCGTCGTGGCTAATACAGTCGATGGGGCAGAAAACGCAGTCGACCGACGGCAACACGGTATCGATGCGCGAAACAGCTTCGCGTAGGCCGCCGTCATGATGGATCAGCTCCGCGCCATGCTTGCTGGCGATTTCGCGCAGATGCGCAACCTGACAGTCGCGCCCGCCGACATAGAGAAAGCTGCGGACATCGATCGCGCTACTGCCGGCCGCTGACGATGCCGCCTTGCCGGCCTCTTCCGCGCCGCTATTGCCGTTCTTCCGCTTCTGTTTCTTCGCCATGACGCTCCCCGTTTGGCAGCCGAATCTGTGGGACAGGCCCTCTCGATGGAGAGCACCATATTAAACTTGATTTTCATAGTAAAGATTAAAGTCGACTCTTTTCATCAGGATATATCCGGCCGCCTGACAGGTTGGCTACGACAAAAATTTACCGTTTGATAAATTTTTGGGCTGTGATACGCTTTGATCAATAGTTGTCCATGAATCCATAAAAGAGGGAACCAAGATGGATCGACTGGGAAACGGTATTGGGGCCGGCCGCCTCACGCCGGCGGAATATGAGTCCAATTTCGCCGACCTGCACCCACGTTTTGACCGGCATGAAGCGCTGGTCGCTTCCGACCGCTGTTATTTCTGTTACGACGCGCCGTGCATGACGGCCTGTCCCACGTCGATCGATATCCCGATGTTCATCCGGCAGATATCGACGGGCAATCCGCTGGGCTCGGCCAAGACGATCTTCGATCAGAATATTCTGGGCGGCATGTGTGCCCGCGTCTGTCCCACCGAAACGCTCTGCGAAGAAGCCTGTGTGCGCAACACTGCGGAAGATAAGCCTGTCGAGATCGGCAGATTGCAGCGATATGCGACCGACATCGCAATGGAGACGGGCAAGCAGTTCTATGCCCGCAAGGCGCCGACCGGAAAGACGGTCGCGATCGTCGGGGCAGGCCCCGCCGGTCTTGCCGCGGCCCATCGGCTTGCCATGCATGGCCATTCCGTCGTGATCCTCGAAGCGCGCGAAAAGGCGGGCGGCCTCAACGAATACGGCATCGCCACCTACAAGGCCGTCGACGACTTCGCGAGCCGCGAGGTGGATTACGTGACCGCAATCGGCGGTATCGAAATCAGAAACGGCCAGATGCTCGGCCGCGATTTCTCGCTTGCCGACCTGACCTCCAAATATGACGCGGTTTTCCTCGGCATGGGGCTTGCCGGCGTCAACGGCCTCGGCATCGAGGGCGAGAGCCTTTCCGGCGTCGAGGACGCGGTGGATTTCATCGCGACGCTGCGTCAGGCGAAGGACAAGGCGGAGATCCCGATCGGACGGCGCGTCGTCGTGCTTGGCGGCGGCATGACCGCGATCGACGCCGCGATCCAATCCAAGCTGCTTGGGGCGGAGGAAGTGACGATCTGCTACCGCCGCGGCAAGGAGAACATGAACGCCTCGACCTATGAGCAGGATCTCGCAACCGCCAACGGCGTCATCATCCGCCACTGGCTGGCGCCGAAGACGATCCTCGGCAAGGACGGCAAGGTGGCCGGCATCGAGGTGGAATATACCGCGATCCGCGACGGCAAGCTCGTCGGCACGGGAGAAACCGGCGTCATCGCCGCCGACCAGATCTTCAAGGCGATCGGCCAGACATTCGCGGCGTCCGGCCTCGGAGCGCTGACGATGGACAAAGGCAAGATCGCCGTCGATGCCGAAGGCCGCACCTCGATCGAGGGTGTATGGGCCGGCGGCGACTGTATCGGGCTCGGCGAGGACCTGACCGTCTCGGCCGTCGCTCAAGGACGCGATGCCGCTGAATCCATCAACCGCATGCTTGCTGCGGGTGCGCAGCCTGCCGTTGCCGTCGCCTAAGAGGAGAACGAACCATGGCTGATCTCCGCAACAATTTCGTCGGCATCAAGTCCCCGAACCCCTTCTGGCTTGCCTCCGCACCGCCGACCGACAAGGCCTATAACGTCGAGCGCGCCTTCAAGGCGGGCTGGGGCGGCGTCGTCTGGAAGACGCTGGGCGAAGAAGGCCCTCCGGTCGTCAATGTCAACGGCCCGCGCTACGGCGCGATCTGGGGTGCCGACCGCCGCCTGCTCGGCCTGAACAATATCGAGCTCATCACCGACCGCGACCTCTACACCAACCTTCGCGAGATGAAGCAGGTGAAGATGAACTGGCCGGACCGGGCGCTGGTGGCCTCTATCATGGTCCCCTGCGAGGAAAACGCCTGGAAGGCGATCCTGCCGCTCGTCGAGGAGACCGGCGCCGACGGCATCGAGCTCAATTTCGGCTGTCCCCACGGCATGTCCGAGCGCGGCATGGGCTCGGCGGTCGGCCAGGTGCCGGAATATATCGAGATGGTGGTGCGCTGGTGCAAGCAGTACACCCGCATGCCGGTCATCACCAAGCTCACTCCGAACATCACCGACATCCGCAAGCCCGCTCGCGCGGCGAAGGCGGGCGGCACCGATGCCGTGTCGCTGATCAACACGATCAATTCGATCGTCTCCGTCGACCTCGACAACTTCGCCCCCAATCCGACGGTCGGCGGCAAGGGCTCGCATGGCGGCTATTGCGGCCCGGCGGTGAAACCGATCGCGCTCAACATGGTGGCCGAGATCGCCCGTGATCCGGAAACCTACGGTCTGCCGATCTCCGGCATCGGCGGCATCACCACCTGGCGGGATGCGGCGGAATTTTTGGCGCTCGGGGCCGGTAACGTGCAGGTCTGTACTGCTGCCATGACCTACGGCTTCAAGATTGTCCAGGAGATGATTACCGGCCTTTCCGACTGGATGGACGCGAAGGGCCACAGGAGCCTCGACGACATCATCGGCCGCGCCGTTCCAAACGTCAGCGACTGGCAGTATCTCAACCTCAACTACATCGCCAAGGCACATATCGACCAGGACGCCTGCATCAAATGCGGCCGCTGTCACATCGCCTGCGAGGATACCTCGCACCAGGCGATCACCAATATGATCGACGGCGTCCGCCACTTCGAGGTGATGGAAGAGGAATGCGTCGGCTGCAATCTCTGCGTCAACGTCTGTCCGGTCGAGAACTGCATCACCATGGTCGGGCTTGAACCCGGCGAGCTCGACAAACGCACCGGCAAAGTGGTCGATCCGAACTACGCCAACTGGACGACGCATCCGAACAACCCGATGGCAAGGCAGGCAGCGGAGTAGCTGAACCGTGATGTCTCGGTCAGCGCGGCCGAGGCATTTCCTACCGCCCTTTCCGGATCAGCAATGGATGGTTACAGCTTAACCATCCGTCGGAGCCACCTGACAATTCATCACGTGTGCAAGATGTGCCTTGGACATTGAGTCAGTCGCAGGCCCCCATCGTTACTGACAACGACCGTCTCGCTGAAGCCGAGACCCAGCGCAGTCGCATAAAGATGGAACACCATCCCCTCCTCCAGCGCCCAATCCGACGTCGGCAGAAAAACGCTGGAAAAATCGCTGGTGCGCGGGGTGCGGGTGTATAGACCTAGTGTGTAAGCCGTGACGTTGTCATAAGACGGCCGCAGGCCTGAGCCGAGCGCTCCCTGCCTCATGATCGCATCCACATCGCGGGCGATCGTCCCCGGCTTCATCGCTGCGATCTGCCGATCCTGAAGCTCCACCAGCCTGTCAGCGCTGGCAGAAAGGGCGGCAGGGGGCGCACCGACAATGATCGGCCGCATGATGCGCGCACCGTAGTTTCCGACGCGCGGAATGAGTTCGACATGCAAGATGTCGCCCTCTTCGATCTCCTCCGTCTTGAATGCACCATGCAAGAACTCGTGGTTACCGCACGCCTTTACGACAGGTCCGACTTCGCCGGTATCGGCGCCCTCGCGCAGGAAGACATTGGAGGCGATAGCAGCCGCGTCGCGGGTCGTCATCCCAAGCCTAGCATGACGCGCGATTTCCAGCATTGCCTTGTCGGCGATCAGGGACGCCTGCTTGAGAATCGCGATCTCTTCTTGCGACTTCACCCAGCGCAGACTATCGCTGAGCCCCGGCATGGGCACGAATGCCGCCTGTGGAAGAAGCGTTTTCAGACGCATGAACGTCTGGGCGCTCATGCTGTAGGAGTTGGTATCCAGCCCGATCCGCATACCGGCAAATCCGCGATCGCAGATGCTGGCGGCAACCGCAGCCTGCGCCTCCTCCGTATCGGCAAAACCGACGATATCCGTAATCCAACTCTTCTCACGGCACGGCGCCTCGTCGAGTGCGCGCAGCGTGAACCAGGCATCGCCCTCGCGTGGCAGGAAGGCCGCGCGATACATGGTTTCAGACACGGTATAGCCCGTCAGCCAGGCCAGGAGCTCGCCGCTGTCGACGAGCAGCAGATCCGCACCGGCGGACATCATGACGCCCCGGGCGCGAGCGATCCGACGTTCAAATTCTGCCCGGGAGAACATGTCAGACTGCCTCGCAGATATCGAGGATGGTCAGCATGTAGACGCGGATCATGTCGAGGAAGTCAACGATGTCGACACGCTCGTCGGGCATTGTGTTGTAACGACCGCCCGGACCGCAGACGATGCCTTCCATGCCAAGCTCATGATAGAGGTGGCCGGCATCGGTGCCGTAAAAGCGTGTCGGGGTGATCGCGCCGGTCGGCTGCTTTTGGCCGCGGACGGCTTCGTAAGCGGCGTTGATCGACCTCACGATGCGCGAATCCGGAGAGACCTCAAAGGGCGGCATCAGCGGACGGCCTTCGATCATTTCTGGAACGAGCTTGGCTTTGAGGCCCGGGAAGCGGCCCTCAAGCGCGCGCAATTCCTTGTCCAGATCGGCCAGAACACCCTCCTGCGTCTGGCCCGGAGCATAACGGCACGACCCCTTGAGCCGGACGAAATCGGCCACCTGCGGCGGACGCCACTCTTCCAGATTGCGACCGAGCGCGCCGTGGACGACGCCGACATGGCCGCGGTTGACAGAGCGGTGAACATCGCTCCTGGCGCCGCTGAAAGTCATCGCGTTGATGCGCGGGATGATGTCGCAAGCCGCTGCGATGGCGTCAACTGATTCCTCCCGCTTCGACAGATGGCGAGTGTCGCCGGTCAGCTCGATCACATAGCTCAGCGCTGCAGCATGCATGGTGACCGCGACGAGGTCGCTCGGCTCGCTGTTGATGAAGTAATCGGCCTTAACGCCGCTTTTGATTGCGGCAAGCGTGCCGACGCCGCCTTGCAGTTCGCCGACGACGAAGGTCAGGATCACATCCCCCTTCAGCTTGATGCCGGCGTCAAGCAGCGTCTTTACGGCGCAGAAATAGGCAGCATCGCCCGCCTTCATGTTGGAAACGCCGATGCCATAGATGAACTTGTCGTCGACAAGGCCGGCATAAGGATCGACCGTCCAGCCCTCGGTGACCGGGTTGGTATCAAGATGGCCGTTGAACAGCAGGCTCTTGCCGCCGCCCTGCCCCTTCAGGCGGCCGATCGTGTTGAAACGGCGGCCTTCGTCGAAGGCCTGAAGTTCGGCCTCGACGCCGATCTTTTCAAGCTCTTTCGCCATGAAGCGGGCGAGATCCTTCTCGCCCTCGGTCTCCGAGTGGCTCTTGTGCTGGACCATCATCGACAGGAAATCGAGGCAGGCCTTTTCGTCGATCCGGTCCAGCAGGGACTTCGGGTCCATTGTCATGCTCCTTGATGCGGTGTCATTGATATTGGGCAGCGGCGCGCGGCACCGCCTCGATCAGGCGGCGGGTATAGTCCGCCCGGTCAGGGTTATCGATCTCATCGGCCTTCACCACCTCGATCAGGTCGCCGCGATACATGACGGCGATCCGGTGGGCGATCTGACGGATCAGGTTGAGGTCGTGGGTGATGAAGAGATAGGCCGTACCGCTCGCCTTCTGCAATTCCAAGAGAAGCTCCACGACCGAGGCCTGCACCGAGACGTCGAGCGCCGAGGTGATCTCGTCGCAGATGACGAGTTTCGGTCTGGAAGCAAATGCGCGGGCTATCGCCACACGCTGTTTCTCGCCGCCCGAAAGCTGGTGCGGATAGCGGTTCGCGTGGGTGCGCGGCAGGCGTACCTGTTCCAGCATGTCGCCGATCTGCTTGTCGAGATCGGTGGCATTCCCGAACAGTTTCAGCGGACGTGACAGAATTTCCGAGATCTTCTGACGCGGATTGAGCGATGCATCCGGGTGCTGGAAGATGATCTGCACGTCCTTTCGGTAAGCATTGTCCATGTCGGACGAGCTGCAGATCTCGCGCCCGTCGAACCAAATCCTACCCTCGAAGCGATTAAGGCCGGTCATTGCCTTGGCGAGCGTCGATTTACCCGAACCGGATTCACCGACAATACCGAGGATTTCGCTCGCATTGACGACGAGGTTGATGGCGTTGTTGCCGGTGACACGGTCCATCTTCCTGCCGGTCAAGGCTGCGAAGAACGGCTTGCGGCCAAAATAGACGCTGACGTTTTCGACCTTCACCAGTGGTTCGTCAGTCGCGACGACATCATCCTTCACCAGCCGATGGGCGGGATCGGGAACGGCGGCGATCAATTCGCGGGTGTACGCCTGCTGCGGATTGATGAAGATCTCGCGGACGCTGCCCTGCTCGACGATACCCCCGCGCCTGATGACCGCCACACGGCTGGCGGTGCGTGCGACCAGCGCGAGATCGTGTGAGATATAAAGTGACGCGACGCCGGTCTCGGCTTGCAGTTCTACAAAAAGGTCGAGGATTTGGCGCGAGGTGATGACGTCGAGCGCCGTGGTTGGCTCATCGAAAATGATGCATTGTGGGTTGCAGGCGAAGGCCGAGGCGATAACGACTCGCTGCTTTTCGCCGCCCGACGCTTCGTGAGGCATGCGATGCATCATCTGTGCCGGCGTCTTCAGGCCCACATGCGCCAGCAATGCCTCGCCCTCCTTCCACGCCTGCTGACGTGTCAGCCCGCGATGGCGCACGAGCACTTCCGACAGTTGGGTACCAAGCGACAGCGTCGGGTTGAGCGATGTGCTCGGATCCTGAAACACCATGCTGATGCGCCGGCCGCGAAACGTTTCCATCTGGCGTTCGGATTTTTCCAGCAGGTTGTCGCCGCAAAGCAGGATCTTGCCACCGGGTTCGCGCGCATTCGTCGGCAGGTAGCGCATGATCGACCACGCAAGCGAGGTCTTGCCGGACCCGGATTCACCGACGAGCCCGAGAATTTCGCCGCGCTTGATGGCGAGATTGATGGTCTTCAGCGCGTGATACGGACCGTTCGCGGTCTCGTAATCCAGCGAGTAGTTTTCGATCGCAAGCACCGGGCAATCTTCTGTATTGGTCATAATGTCTACCTCAGGTTCGCGGATTGAGGGCATCGCGAAGCCCGTCGCCCAGAAGGTTGAAGCCGACAGCGACGATGGCGATCGCCACACTCGGCCAGATCAGGATGCCGGCACTCAAGTGCATGTAGCGGCGCGCTTCAGAGACCATCAGCCCCCATTCGGCCGCCGGCGGCTGGGCACCAAGACCGAGGAAGCTCAAGGTCGCGAACAGCATCACGGCAAACGAGACGCGGATGGTCATTTCGACGATGATCGGAGCAACGACGTTCGGCAGCATTTCGCGGCGGATGATATAGGCGGAGCTTTCGCCGCGGGCGATGGCCGCGTTGACGTAGTCCTGCTTGCGGACGGAGAGCGCGACGCTGCGGGTGATGCGTGCCATGCCCGGTGCAAAGGCGATGGCGACGGCGATCAACGCGTTGATCGTGCTGGAGCCGAGAAGGTTCACCACCAGCAAAGCAAAGAGCAGGCTCGGGATCGACATGACAGCATCGATGGTGCGCATGATCAGCTCGTCGGCGCGGCCGCCGAGGAAGGCGGACGCGGTGCCGATCAGAGCGCCGATCAAAGTGCCCGCGATTGTGGCGAGCACGGCCATGACGACAGTGGCGCGGGCGCCGATCAGCAGACGGCTGAAGATGTCGCGGCCATACTGGTCGGTTCCGAGCCAATAGGAAAGGCTCGGCCCCTTGTAGCGGGAGAGCGGCGAGAGAGCTTCCGGGTCGTGCGGTGCGACCATCGGACCGAAGACGACGACCAGCATGACGAGTCCCACGAGCAAGATGCCGATGGCGCCCTGCGGCGTCTTCAGGAGACGTTTCATGAACTCAGTCATACTGGATCCTCTTGTCGAGCCAGGCGTAGAGGATGTCGGCAATGAAATTGACGATTGAATAGGTGGCGGCCATGATCAGCACGCCTGCCTGGATGGCCGGCAGGTCGCGCGCCTGGATGGCGACGATCAGCTGGCGGCCGATCCCCGGGATCGCGAAGATCTCCTCCACGACAATCACGCCACCGAGTAGGTACCCGACATCGAGGGCCACGATAGTGATAGTTGGCAGGAGCGCATTGCGCAGCGCATGGCGACGAAGAACCTGGCCCGATGAAATGCCCTTCAACCGGGCAGCGCGAATATAATCCGTATGCAGCACGTCGACCAGCTCAGAGCGGACCATGCGCGAGACGTGGGCGATGAGAATGATCGAGATGACGCAGACCGGCAGCACGAGATGGACGATGCCGTCGACAAAGTTTTCCGTCAGCGGCACATAACCAGTCGGCGGCAGCCACTTCATCCAGTCGGCGAAGATGAGCACGGCAATCGTCGCGGTAACGAATTCCGGCAGCGCGACACCGGCGTAGGAGACGAGGCTGACCACGATGTCGGCAACCTTGCCCCGGCGAATGGCAGCAATGATCCCAAGCGGAACGGCAAGGATCAGCATCAGACCGATGGAGAACACTGCCAAAAGCAGCGAGCGCCCGAGCGCTTCGAACATCGCCGGGCCAACTGGCTGGCCTGTGCGAAGCGAAGTACCAAGGTTGCCCTGCAGCACGTGCCAGAGCCAAGTTGCATATTGCTGCCAGACGGGAGCATCGAGCCCCATGGTCTGACGCAGCGCATCGAGTGCCTCCTTGGTGGCGTTCTCGCCCAACATCATGACGGCTGCATCGGCTGGTAGGATCTGAGTGATGGCGAAGACGATGAGCGACACGACGAATAGCGTGTAGACGATCATCACCAATCGCTTGGCTATGTAGTTCGCAGACAGGAGCGTGTTCCTTGGCAAGGGGGCCGGACGCCCGGCGGGGCGTCCGGTGACATTGACAAATCAGCCGCGCTTCGGCGCCTTGTCGGCAAGCGAAACATGATCAAGGCGGAATACCGACGCACGCGGGTGCGCCTCGAACCCCTGTACCCAACTACGCTTGGCTGCCAGCACGTCGAAAAAGGACGGGATGATCGAGGGAACGTCCTCGTTCATGATTTCCTGCGCCTTGGTATAGAGCTCGGTACGCTTGGCTGGATCGACCGTCCCGCGGGCTTCGGCGACCAGCGCGTCGAAAGCCTTGTTGTTCCAACGCGTCTCGTTCCAGGACGCATCGGAGGTATAAAGCAACTTGAAGATGCCGTCCGGGGTCGGCTGCATGTTGTAGAAACCCACGTAGAAGCTGCCCTTCTTCCAGACCTGTTCGAGGTAAGTCGCGTGCGGCATGGTCTGGACATTGATGGTGATGCCAGCTTCCTTGGCCATCTCGCGCAAGGCAACAGCAAGTTGCGTGCGAACAGCAGGCCGGTCGGAAGCGATCAAGGTCAGTTCGAGGCCGTTTGCATGTCCGGCCTCGGCTAGCAGCTTCTTCGCTTCGGCAATGTTCTGCTCGCGCTGCTTGACGCCCTTGAAGAATTGGTAGGACGCGTTCAGGGGCGTGTCGTTACCGGGCGTGCCGAAGCCCTCGGTGACGAAACCGACCATCGCCTCGCGGTCCACGGTAAGCGCGATCGCCTTGCGGACGCGGGCGTCGTTGAACGGTGCGGTGTCACAACCGAAGTTGATGTTGCAAAACTGGCCCGATGGCGTGCGCAACGTATCAATGCCGTCCGTCCCGTCGATGCGCAGAAACTCGGTTGGCTGAATGGTCGAGATGATGTCGACATCGCCGGCAATCAGGGCCGAACCTTCTGCAGAGATGTCGGGGAAGACCTGCACCTCGATGCGGTCGAGATAAGGACGCGCCGGATCATAGTAGTCGGTGTTGCGCTCAACGACGATCAGGCGATCGGGCTCATAGGAAACGAGCTTGAACGGGCCGGTGCCGACCGCCTTGGTAGAAAGGCTCTTCAGGTCGCCGGTCGCGATCGCGGCCGGGATGATGCGGGCGTTGGTGTAGGCCATGGCGACGGGGAGGTCGGCATACGGACCTGACAGCTTGAACAGAACCGTCGTATCGTCAACGGCAACGACATCGGAGATCGGGCCGACATTGTTGCGCCCCGGGGAAGCGGTCGCAGGATCGAGGATCGCCTTGAAGGTGGCGACGACGTCACTGGCCGTGAACGCGGAGCCGTCGTGGAAGCTGACGCCCTTGCGCAGCTTGAAAGTCCACTCGGTCAGACCATCGTTCGCGGCCCAGCTTTCGGCGAGATCCGGCTCGATCGACATATCGACCTTGAGGCGTGTCAAGTTGCTATAGAGCAGCTCAGTCACCAAATATTCCGGGTTGACGCGGGTCAGAAGCGGATGAATGACGCTTGCCGCTTGGTCGACGGAGATGCGCAGCGTGCCGCCCTTGGCCGGGGTTGCTGCCTGAGCGATACTCAGCGACGGTGCGGCGAGGACGGCGGCAGTGCCAGCAAGGAAGAAGCGGCGTTTCATTTCCAGCATTTTCGAGTTCCCTTTGATGTTCTAGGTGCGGTTTTCAGGAATGGCGTCTGCGGCAAAATCTGCCGAGAGATAGGCGAGAATGCTCTTGGCGAGCGCGATAATATCCTGGCGGGTCGTATGTTCTTCCGGGCTGTGGATGCAGCTTTCCGGCCGGCCCAATCCACCGAGAAGCACCTCCGGACCAAAACCTGCCTTCTGGACGTAGCCAAAATCGGAACAGCTCGCAGCGCCCCACTTACGGAAATCCTCCGGCTGATAGCCGAAGCCGAGCGACAGCGCCTTTTGCCATCGCGGCCAGTGCGGGCCTTCGGGATCGTCAGTGGGAATAAGATGTCCGACCAGATCGATGGCGAGCCCGAGCTCGCTACCGTCGATACAACCGCGGACAACCGCCTCGATCTCCGCTCGCGCCTCCTCAAAGGCTTCTTCTGGCGCATAACGGCGGCTGAGGAGGATCTTGATCTCGGCCGGCACCTGTCCGCCCGCAGTGCCGCCGTGGATGGCGGAAATCGTCAACTGCGGGCGCAACGGTCCCGTGGCATGCGGCGGCGGGGCGAGCTTGGAGGCTCGCGCGGCGACGCCCGACTTCAAGGCTGTGAGCGCGTTTAGAATCGGCAACGCACCCTCGATGGCGTTGACGCCGGTGCCAGTTCGGTTACCCTCACCGGCATGAACGGCATGACCGGTGATCGTCACCTGAAGATTGAAGATGCCGAAGCAACCCGCCCATATACGCGGCGCGGCCGTGCCGTTGAAGTTGAGGATGTGGCCTTCAAGAAGCCGCTGTTCGGCCAGATAACGAATGCCGGGATAAAGTCCCCCCTCCTCGTCGGTGCACAAAAGCAGAACCGGATCATAGGCCAACGCCACCCCGCAGCGTTGGGCCGCATGCAGCGCCAGAAGCGTCGCGGCGATCGTACCCTTCATGTCCGCCACGCCAAGCCCATAAAGATTGTCGTCTTCGATCGTCAGCGAAAGAGGATCACGTGTCCAGCCAGGTGCGACGGGGACCGTGTCGACATGGTAGTAAAGGCCGCAGACCGGTTGCCCGGTTTGACGGCGCGCCATCAGATTGGTGCGCTCCCCCGCAGCCGGCCCCCCCGGAACATGCCACAGCTCACGCGGCACGATAATGCGCTGGAACTCGAACTCCAACGACGTCAGCAGTTCCATCATCAGGTCGGCGAAGGCATCGTAGCCGAGCCCCGGGGGGAAAGATGTGTCGATCGCGACCATTCGCGCCAAAGCCTGCAAGGCGATCTCGACATCACGGTCAATCGCTGCCATGGCAGACATCAAGGAGCCTTGCGGCGAAGCAGGTTGCTGATCGATCATAGCGCACCCCCCGGGGGACCCCAGCACAAGCCTCTCAGCTTGCACATTAATATAAACTATATAGTAATACTGCGTAGACAAAGACCGTGTGTCAACTCCAAAGAAGAGGCAAATGATTGCCACAATCGCCTAACATTTCATCAGACGCACCGCGGCTCACCGAGTTGTCGTTGCCGCTTTACGAAGTGGTAAAGCGACAAATCACTGAAGCGATCATGATCGGGACGCTGGAGCCCGGCTCCGTCCTGCCCAGTGAAGTGGCCCTGTCACAAACCTACGGCGTCGCCGTCGGAACCATCCGCCGCGCCTTGATGGACCTCACGAACGACGGTCTGCTCAGCCGACGCCGCAAGACCGGGACGATCGTCACCGGCCGCAAGCCCCAGCACAGCCTGAGACTGTTCTTCCAGTATTTCCGTCTTCATGGTCTCGACGGATCACTCAGCAAGTCGGTGACAACGGTGACGTCGCTTGACTTCGCGACGGCATCCGCCAGTGACGCCGACAAGCTACAGATCGCAAAAGATGCGTCGATTGTTCGTTTTCACCGCTATCGAAGCGTCGACGACCGGCCCATCATGCACGAAACACTGACGCTGCCTGTTGAGCGGGTTCCGGACTTTCCGGATCGGAAGGAGGACATCCCGCCGCTCTTCTATCTTCACCTGCTCGATAAATACGGAATTCGCATCTCCGCGATCCGCGAGCAGATCGGCGCCGACCTCGCAACCGACATCGATGCGCGATGGCTGGATCTTAAACTCCCGGCAGCTGTGCTGACGATCGATGAAGTGGCGTATGACCAGATGGCCGTGCCCGTCCTGATTTCAGCGCACCGCGCAACGACGCAAAACCACAGATACGTCAACGAGATACGTTAAGCGCGCGATTGACAACGTCTAGAGTACAAAGAGGTATCCTGAAGAGACCTGGCGAGCAGCGGCCTTGAGAGATCCTGCCGGGCTTGTAGTTTCTAGGAAATGTCCAATAATTGAGCAATGTCGAATGCTCTGCGCATCGCACGTGGCCGCTTCGGGAGAGTGGCGCTGCTGGATATGGATCGACCCCTGGTGTGGCATGCGCACCCGCACTGCCATGTCCTGTTGAAGGTCGAGGGCGCCAATACGCAGTTTTCCGTGCGCGACAGACTCGTGCCGCTCACCGACGAAAGCGCCGTTCTCATCAATGCCTGGGAGCCGCATGCCTATGCGCACGACCAGACGCGCGCGAAGACGGTGATCCTTGCGCTTTATATTGAACCGCAATGGCTCGGTCATTTCCGACCGAACTGGGCCGCGAGTCATGCGCCCGATTTTTTCGCCTCCAATGTAGGCTTAATCACGCCGGGCATACGTTCGCGCACCCGCACGCTCGCGGAGGCCATGGTACAGGAGCCGAACAGCAGCAAAGCCCACGAGACTCTTCTTGGCGAGCTGATGACGGCCCTCATCGAGCGTTTCGCCGAGTGGCGTGCGGTGCCGAATTCAATCCGCGACCTGGCATCGCGCTCCGTGCCTGACTTCCGCATCCGTAATGCCGTCGAGCGAATGAAGGCGTCACCGGGAGAGATCACCGATCTCGACCGATTGGCAATCGACGTCGGTCTCTCGCGCGCATTTCTTCCGACTGTTCGAAACGTCGACAGGGGTGACCCCGCGCGTCTTCCTCAATGTGCAGCGACTAGAACAGGCTGTCGCGGCCGTCGCCGACGGGAGGGACAGCTTCGCCACGATCAGCGACCGGCTCGGCTTTTCTGTCCCGGCGCATTTTTCGCGCTTTTTTCACGATCATGCCGGATCCTCACCGAGCATCTTCCGTAGCGTCACCCGGCTCTCGGCCCCAGGATTTTGAGACTCCTCGGTAAGGTCTGATACGCCTCGGTATCGCCTGATCGCCCGCCCTTCTCCACCATTCGCGCCACGGCACCCATCACGGACGGGTGCGGGAGGAGCGAATGACGAGATTGGAGACGGCGGGAGCCCTGATCGGGCGAACCGTCGAACGGGTCGAAGATGCCGGACTTCTGACCGGCCGCGGCCGATACATTGACGACCTGCCCGTCCGGCGCGACACCGCGCATCTGGCAATCCTGCGCTCGCCGCACGGTCATGCCGAAATCAGGGCGATCGATACGACTGCGGCCCGCGCGCTGCCCGGTGTATTTACCGTGCTGACCGGTGAGGACGTGGCGCGGCTCACCCGCAGCATGACGGTCGGGGTCAAGGCCAATGTCGAATGTTGGCCGATCGCCCGCGACCGGGTGCGCTATGTCGGCGAACCCGTTGCCCTCGTCGTCGCCGAAAACCGTTATGTCGCCGAGGATGCGCTCGACCTGATCGAGGTCGACTACGCGAAGCTGGCCGCCGTCGTCGATCCCGAAAAGGCGCTTGCAGCAGACGCTCAGGTCCTCCATCCGTCGCTCGGCACCAACCTCATCAACGAGCGCATCTTTCGTTACGGCGACCCGGAGGCGGCTCTTGCCACAGCTGCGCACCGCATTTCCATCCGCATCGCATATCCGCGCAATTCCTGCACGCCGATCGAGACCTACGGCGTCATCGCCGAATACGATCCGGGCGAGGATGCCTATGACGTCACGGCGAATTTTCAGGGTCCATTTTCGATCCATGCGGTGATTTCACGTGCGCTGAACGTGCCCGGCAACCGCATGCGGCTGCGCACACCGCCCGATTCCGGCGGTTCCTTCGGCATCAAGCAGGGTGTCTTTCCTTATGTCATCCTTGCCGCCGTCGCCGCACGCGTCGCCGGACGGCCGGTGAAATGGATCGAAGACCGGCTTGAACATCTGACGGCGTCCGTCTCGGCAACCAATCGCGTGACGGCGCTGGAAGCCGCCGTCGCCGCCGACGGCCGCATCACCGCGCTTTTCTGGGATCAACTGGAAGATTGCGGCGCCCATCTGCGCGCACCGGAGCCGGCGACGCTTTACCGCATGCACGGCAATATGACCGGCGCCTACGCGATCGAAAACGTCGCGATCCGCAACCGCGTGGTGCTCACCAACAAGACACCGACTGGGTTGAACCGCGGCTTCGGCGGACCGCAGGTCTATTTCGCGCTCGAGCGCTTGGTGCACAAGATCGCCGTCGAGCTCGGCCTCGACCGGCTCGACGTCATTCGCCGCAACCTCGTTCCGGCCGACGCCTTTCCCTATCGCACAGCGACCGGCGGGCTGCTCGATTCGGGCGACTACCGTGTCGCACTCGATCGGGCCTTAGGCGAAGGCGGCCTTGAGGCAATGCGGCTGCGAAGGGACGAGGCGCGCGCCGAAGGGCGGCTTTACGGCATCGGCTATGCGGCGGTGGTCGAACCAAGCGTTTCCAACATGAGCTACATCACGACGGTCCTGACGCCGGAGGAACGGGCGAAGGCGGGTCCGAAGAACGGCGCGCAAGCTGTCGCGACGATCGCCATCGATCCGCTCGGCTCCGTCACTGTCAAGGTCGCCTCCGTACCGCAGGGCCAGGGGCACCGCACCGTTCTCGCGCAGGTGGTCGCCGAGCGGCTCGGGCTTTCCCTGGAGGCGGTGCGCGTCAACGCCGAACTCGACACGGCACGCGACGCCTGGTCGATCGCCTCGGGCAATTATGCAAGCCGGTTTGCTGCTGCCGTCGCCGGCGCCGCGGCCCTTGCCGCGGACCGGATCAGGGACCGTCTTGCCGCGATCGCCGCCGCGCAGCTCAATGTCACGGCGGACAGCGTGGACTTCGGGGCCGGAAAACTCTTTGATCGCAACAACCCGGACAATGCCGTTTCCTTCGGGCGTGTAGCTGCGGCAAGCCACTGGGCGCCCGGCACCCTGCCGGATGGAACAGGCCAGACGATCCGCGAGACTGTTTTCTGGACGCCGGAGCAGCTCGAAGCGCCGACGGCAACGGACGGGATCAACTCGTCGCTTTGCCACGGCTTCATCTTCGATTTCTGCGGCGTGGAGATCGACCGGACGACCGGCCAGGTGCGTATCGACCGCTATGTGACGATGCACGACTGCGGCCGCATCCTGCATCCCGGCATGGTCGATGGCCAGGTCCGCGGCGGCTTCGCCCAGGCCGTCGGCGCCGCGCTCTACGAGGAGTATGCCTATGGCGGCGATGGCAGCTTCCTGACCGGCACGCTCGCCGACTACCTGATCCCGACCGTCATGGAGACGCCGGAGCCGCTGATCCTCCATCACGAGACGCTCTCGCCGTTCACACCGCTCGGCGCCAAGGGCGTCGGCGAGGGCAATTGCATGTCGACGCCCGTCTGCATCGCCAACGCCGTCGCCGATGCGCTCGGCGTCGAGGACATTCAGCTGCCACTGTCGCCGAGCCGGGTCAGCGAATGGCTCTATGGCGAGGAGCGACCGCCGTCTAAGCCGCGAGATCCGACCCCGGCCGCCACCGGCGCCTCGGGTGAGCGGATGCTGACGGGTTCGGGCTCGGCTGAGGTTACCGCCACCCGTGATTCTGTCTGGGCGATGCTGCTCGACCCGAACACGCTGAAGGCGATCATCCCCGGTGCGCACGAGGTCCGGAAGGTCTCCGACACGCATTTCCGCGCCGAGGTCACACTCGGCATCGGGCCGGTCAAGGGCCGCTACCGCGCCGACATCCGCCTGTCCGACATGGTCGAGCCGGAAGCCGTTACGCTCTCCGGCGGCACGGAAGGCGCGCTCGGCTCCGGCCGTGGCACGGGTCGCGTCACGCTGACCGAAACCACCACCGGCACCCGCATCGACTATCGCTACGAGGCGGCGATCGGCGGCAAGGTCGCCTCGGTCGGCGGACGCCTGCTCGACGGCGCAGCGCGCGTGGTGATCGGCCAGTTTTTCCAGGCGCTCGCCCGCCACGCCGGCAGCGCCTCCGACGCCATCGGCCTGAAAAAGCGCCTCTCTACTCTGTTCAGGAGACGCCGATGAAGCCCGCGTCCTTCGACTTCCTCTGTCCGGAAACGCTGGAGGAGGCCCTTGCCGCGCTGGCCGAAGGCGGCGGCGAGGCGCGCGTGATCGCCGGCGGACAGTCGCTGGTGCCGATGCTCAACATGCGGCTCGCCCGTCCCGGCCTGCTCGTCGACATCATGCGGCTCGATCCGTTGCGCAAGATCGAGACATCAGGCGACGAGATCGTCGTCGGCGCGGGCGTGCGCCAAGCGGAACTGGAAGCCCAGCCCGACCTTTCGCAGCACCTGCCGCTCCTTGCCGCGGCATTCCCCTGGCTCGGCCACGTGCAGACGCGGGCGCGCGGCACGGTCTGCGGCTCGGTCGCGCATGCCGATCCCAGTGCGGAATTACCACTCGCACTGGTGACACTCGGCGGTACCGTCAGCCTGCGTAGCCGCAGCCGGAGGCGCAAGGTCAAGGCGGACGACTTCTTCATCGGCATGATGGCCACCGACCTTGCCGAGGACGAGATGATCGAGTCCGTGCACTTTCCAAAGGCCCGGCCCGGCTGGGGCTGTTCCTTCCGCGAGATCGGGCGCCGGCATGGCGACTTCGCCATCGTCGCCTGCGCCGCCATCGCCGACGACGATGGATTGCGGCTCGGCATTGCAGGGGTCGACGACCGGCCGCGCGTCTGCCGGCTGCCGGCGCTCGACAACGACCAGTTCGACGATGCGATCAACGACATCGCCTGGTCCCTGAACGCTCGCGACGACATCCATGCAAGCGCACGCTATCGACGCGAACTGGTCCGCAGCCTCGGCCGCGAGGCGCTTAAGGAGGCAAGCCGATGCCGCACCTAAACGCTGCCCAGAGGCACCTGGTCCACTTCACACTCAATGGCCGAATGGTCCGCGCCGAGGTCGAAAACCGTATGCTGCTCTCGGACCTGCTGCGCCACGAGATCGGCCTCACCGGCACCCATGTCGGCTGCGAGCATGGCGTATGTGGCGCCTGCACCGTGCAGATCGACGGAAAGCCGGCGCGGGCCTGCCTGACACTCGCCCAGCAGATCCGCGGCAGCAACATCCGCACCGTGGAGGCGCTGGTGACCGACCCGGCGGTGCTCTCCCCGCTCCAGGCGGCCTTTCGCCACCACCACGGCCTCCAATGCGGCTTTTGCACCCCCGGAATTCTGATGTCGCTCGACGCCCTTTTGCGCGAGCGCCCGGACGCGGGCCGGAAAGAAATTCGCGAGCACCTCTCCGGTCATCTCTGCCGGTGCACGGGCTACGCGACCATCATCGAGGCGGCGCTTGACGCCGCGGAGGAACAACGGAAGGAGGAGACACCGAATGCTTGACCTTGGAACCAGCTTCCTCGCAAGCGTCGAGCGCGACCCGGATGCGCTCGCGATCGTCGACGGCGATATGCGACTGACCTATAGCGGCTGGTACAGCAGGATTTCGGCGCTTGCTGCCGCACTCGACGAGACCGGCCTTAAACGGGGCGACCATGTGCTCACTGCCATGCAGAATCGCTGGGAAAACGCGTCGCTGCACTGGGCCTGCCAGTTCCTCGGCCTGATCGTCACGCCGCTCAACTGGCGGGCCAAGGCCGACGAAATCGACTTCGGCATCGCAGATGCCGGCGCGAAAGCCGTGTTCTACGAAGCCTCGACGGAAGAGGCCGTGCGCCTGTCGCGCCTCGCGCAGAACCTGCCACGGTTCACCGCTGATGCGCTGTCCGGCCTCATGGAGGGCAGCGCTCCGGATATCGTACCTGTGGCGGACGCCGCAGACTGGTCGCTGATGCTCTATACGTCCGGTACGACCTCGAAGCCGAAGGGCGTGCCGCGCCGGCACCGCGCCGAACGCGCCGGAGCCCTCGCCCATGTGGCTCAGAACCTCTATCGGCATGGTGAGCGCACGCTCGGCGTCATGCCGCTCTATCATACGATGGGCGTGCGCTCACTGATCGCATCCTCGTTGATCGGCGGCACCTTCGTCTGCCTGCCGCGCTTCGACGTGGCAAAGGCGCTCGACCTGATCGAGCAGGAGAAGATCACTAATCTTTACCTGGTGCCGACGCTTTACCACGACCTCGTGCATCACGAGGCTTTTTCGCCCGAGCGCGTCGCCTCCGTCAGCAAGCTCGGCTATGCCGGCGCCTCGATGACCGACGGATTGCTGAAGCGGCTGGACCAGACCTTCCGGCCTGAGCTCTTCGTCAACCACTACGGTTCGTCGGAAATCTACACCTTTACGATCGAGCAGACGGCGGCAGCAAAACCCGGCTCCGCCGGCCGTGCCGGGATCAACCAGACGATCCGTGTCGTGAAGCTTGGCAGCCGCAACCCGGACGAACGGGCGGCCGTCGGCGAGGAAGGCGAGATTATTGCGCTGATGAAGAGCGACGAAGCCTTCGAGGGCTACTGGAAGCGGCCCGACGCAAACGCCAAGGCACTTCACGGCGGCTGGTACTTTACCGGCGACACCGGCTTCGTCGACCGTGACGGCGATCTCTTCGTCACCGGCCGGGCCGACGACATGATTATCACCGGCGGCGAGAACGTTTCGCCGGTCGAGGTCGAAAGCTGCCTGTCGCTGCATGAGGGCGTCGCCGAAGTCGCAGTCGTCGGCCTGCCCGACGAGCGCTGGGGCAAGATCGTCGTCGCCTTCGTCAAGCGACGCGGCGCCGTCACGGCCGAGGACCTCGACCGACATTGCCGCGATTCCGGCCTTGCCAATTTCCGCCGCCCACGCCGCTTCGTCTTCGTCGAAGCAATTCCGAAATCCCCAGTTGGCAAGCTCCTGCGCCGCCTTCTGGTGGCCGGCGAATACACCGAGGAACGCATTCCCGAACACCAGTGAGCGGCCAGAACGCCGCCAGATCTATGAAAGGACATTCAATGGCCGAACACGCCACATTCCAGGACCCGCGCCTTGCCGAACTCGACGGCTTCACCGTCACGATCGACGCGGCCCGTCAGCGCGCCGACATCACGCTCGACCGTCCACCCTACAACGTTGTCTCGATGCTGGCGCGTGACCAGTTGCGCCTCGTCTTCGAGGCCCTCGACGAGGACGATCGCGTGCGCATCATCGTCGTTGCCGGCAAGGGCGAGCATTTCTCGTCCGGCGGCAATATCAAGGGCTTCCTCGAGGCAAGCCCGGAGCATGTCTCGCACCTTGCCTGGAACATCGCGGCACCCGCCCGCTGCTCCAAGCCGGTCATCGCCGCCAACCGCGGCTATTGCTTCGGCGTCGGCTTCGAACTGTCGCTTGCCTGCGATTTTCGCATCGCGACCGAAACCACGCGCTACGCGCTGCCCGAACAGAAGCTCGGCCAGATCCCGGGCTCCGGCGGCTCGGCCCGTCTGCAGAAGATGGTCGGCGTCACCCGCACCAAGAACATCGTGATGCGCTCGAAGCGGATCACGGGTCAGGAAGCCTACGACTGGGGCATCGCATCCGAGATCGTTGCGAATGCCGAACTGGAAAAGGCCGTCGACGCGCTTGTCGAGGAACTGATCGGCTTCTCGCCACTCGCCCAGCGGACGGCGAAAAAGCTCCTGAACGATACCGACGACGCACCGCTTTCAACGGCCATCGAGCTCGAGGGCCATTGCTACAGCCGGCTTCGGACATCGGAGGATTTCCGCGAAGGCGTGCTCGCCTTCCACGAAAAGCGCACGCCGGCCTTCGTCGGACGCTGAATCACCGGACTCTGAACCACTGGCCGGGCGGGAACCCGGCTTCATTTTCCAAGAGGAGGGAGCGGCCTCGGATCCGCTTTGGGAGGAACGAACATGGAAACAATCGACCAGACTACACAGGAAAGACGCCTTGTCGAAAGAGGACCCGGCATCGTGTCGGGTCTGCGCGACCTACCAAAACATCTCGGCATCAAGACGATGAGCGCCGGGCTCGTCGCCGCCATCTTCGGCTGCTCCGGCCCGGCCCTTATTGTCATCGGCGCGGCCGAAGCCGGCCATCTGACCAACGGGCAGACTGTCGCCTGGCTGTTTGCGATCTACGTGCTCGGCGGGATTATCAGCCTGCTGCTCGCGCTTCATTACAAGCAGCCGATCAACGGCGCCTATTCTATTCCCGGCGCGGCCCTCGTCGCCGGCTCGCTGGCGACAATCCCGTTCAATGAGGCGGTTGGCGCCTTCATTCTGGCGGGCCTGCTGGTTCTGCTGCTCGGTGTCACCGGGCTCATCGGCAAGGTCATGCGCTGGCTGCCGATGCCGATCGTCATGGCGATGATCGCCGGTGCGCTGATCCGTTTTGCGACAGGCGCCGTGACTGCGCTCGGCACGGCACCGCTGATCGCCGGCGGCGCGATCCTTGCCTTCTTCGTCTCAATGCGGCTGACCAGGACCATTCCGCCGGTGCTGGCCGCCCTCGTCGCCGGCCTGCTCGCTGCACTCGCCACCGGTGCGGTTGGAGGCGGCGCGGCCAACATCGCTTTCGCCGCACCGGAGTTCACGCTGCCGGTCTTCTCCGTCGATGCCTTCTTCGCGATCGCCGTCCCGCTCGCCCTTCTTGTGATCGGCGCGGAGAACGCGCAGGCGACCGGCGTGCTCATGGCCGAAGGCTACAGGCCGCCGGTCAACGCGATGACCATCATTTCCGGCATCGGCGGCGTCGCGGCCGGCTTCCTCGGCGGTCACAATGCCAATATCGCAGGCCCGATGACAGCCATATGCTCATCCGAACAGGCCGGAGAAAACAAGCAGGGGCGCTATGCCGCGACCGTCGTCAACGGCCTGCTCTTCGCCGCTTTTGGTCTCATCGCCGGCGCTGCCGTTCCGATCGTGCTCAGCCTGCCGTCTGCACTGATCGGCACCGTCGCCGGTCTTGCCATGATCGGCGTGCTGCTATCCGCCTTCCAGAATGCCTTCGGCAAGTCGCTCGGTAACCAGACCGGGGCCTTCGTCGCGCTCGCCGTCGCCATGTCGAACATCTCGCTCCTGGGCATCAGCGCCCCATTCTGGGCCCTGTTTGCGGGCGTCATCGTGTCGGCGGTTGTCGAAGCCAGAACCCTCAACGAAAAGCAGGCTGCATGACGCCGCAACGGATTTCGAGCCGGCGTCGAATTTGAACGCATATCCTTCCCCAAGGGCATTTGTTCTTGGGGAAGACGGTTGGGACCTGGATAGCGTTGGTGCTTCGCTCGAGGAATGACGCACCAACGCTGCGCCCCATTACGATCGATTTGCCGGTCCCCGGCCGCGCTCCAACAGGCAAATTAGTTCTGCCACGGGAGAGAGGTCCTACAGGGGAGGAACGTCCGACAAATGCGACTGACCTCGGAAGATCAATCCTGGCTCAGGTTGCACGAAATCGCCGGCCGTATAGGGCCAGCCATTCCGATCATCGGAACGCCGGGCTTTCGCCTTTGCCGCAGAGGCGATGCTTGCGGTAGGAGCACGATCTAATGGAGTTTTTAAAGGCGATCCACAACGTCGGCGGATCGCAGAAATGGTTGGCGTTCGACCTTTAAAGTCACCAGGCGCAGTCGAATATGAGGGGGGAAATATGAAATTCCATGCAGATCATGCAGTCGGTGTTCTCTTCATCGCTGCAGGCGGCGTCGCCGCCTATCTCGGTGTGGATTACGGCTTCGGCAGCCTTTCCGAAATGGGACCGGGCGCATTGCCGATATTGCTCGGCGCCACGCTGTTGATCTTTGGCGTTGCACTTCTGCTGCAGGCGCACTTGGCCAGCGAGGGGAGACCGTCCATCGCCCTTATGCCACGCGAGGAACTGCGGCCTTTCGTGGCCATCCTGGCTGCTCTTTTTGTATTCGGGCTGCTGGTTGACAGCGCAGGTCTTCTTCCAGGTCTCTTCGCGCTCGTCTGCATCGGCTGGCTTGCCGACAGGCGGGGGCGGCTGAAGGAACTCCCACTCCTCCTCCTCGCCATCGGGGCGATCATCGTCGCGATCTTCTACTTCGGCCTGGGCATCCCCTTCCATCTGCTTGATTGGAGCATCTAGCGTGCCGGACTTCTTTTCATCCATCGTCTTGGGGCTGCAGGTCGCCGCTAGCATCGACAATCTCTTCTATTGCCTTTTAGGGGTGACGCTCGGAACCGCAATCGGCGTCCTGCCGGGCGTGGGGCCGATCATCACCATCTCGCTGCTCCTGCCCTTGACTTTTGGCCTGCCGCCGACGGGATCGCTGATCCTGCTTGCTGGCATCTACTACGGCGCGGCCTATGGCGGCTCCACCACATCGATCCTGCTCAACCTGCCGGGCGAGGCCTCATCGGCCGTGACCTGCCTAGACGGACACCAGATGGCACGGCGAGGCCGGGCCGGCTCGGCGCTGGCCATTGCCGCTCTCGGTTCCTTCTTTGCCGGCACCGTCGGCACGGTGCTGATCGCTGCTGCCGCGCCTGCTATGGCCTCGATCGCGGCAAGGTTCGGCTCCGCCGAATATGCAGCTCTCGTCTTCTGTGCCCTCGTCGCCACGGCCTCCATCGCCAAGGGCGGCTTCATCAAGGGCATCGGATCGGGCGTTCTTGGCGTGCTGCTGGGTCTAGTGGGCGCCGACGTCGCCTCCGGCGTCTTCCGTTTCACCTTCGGCATTTCGGAACTGCGCGATGGGATCGACTTCGCCGTGCTGGCGGTCGGGCTTTTTGCGGTTTCGGAAATCATCACGACGATTGGCAGCGCGGGAAAGCCTGAGATCGTCACCTCCAAAGTCGGCCGGCTCTGGCCAAGCCGTGACGAGTTTCGCCGCGCATGGCCGGCCGTCTTGCGCGGCACGACGCTCGGCTCCTTCCTCGGGATTCTGCCCGGCGCAGGTCTCGCGATGAGCTCTTTCTCCGCCTATATGGTCGAGAAGAGCATTTCCGAACAACCAGATCGTTTCGGGGCCGGCGCCGTCGAGGGCGTAGCTGCACCGGAAGCAGCCAACAATGCCGCGTCCCAGACCGCCTTCATCCCGACCTTGATGCTCGGCGTTCCCGGGAGCCCCGTGATGGCCCTATTCCTCGGCGCATTGATGATCCAGGGCATCAACCCCGGGCCGAGTATGATCAGTAACAATCCTGCCCTCTTCTGGGGCCTTGTGGGGTCCATGTGGATCGGCAACCTGATGCTCGTCATCCTAAACCTGCCGCTGATCGGCCTATGGGTAAAGCTTCTCGCGGTTCCTTATCACTGGCTCTACCTCTTTGTGCTCGCCTTTGCGTGCGTCGGGGTTTATTCGATCGGTTTTTCATCCCTTCAGATCCTGACGCTCGTCGTTTTCGGCGCCGTCGGCTATCTCCTGAAGCGGGCCGACTGCAGCCTCGCCATGTTCATCCTCGGCTTCGTGCTCGGACCGATGTTCGAGGAAAACTTCCGCCGCGCCATGTCGCTGTCGCGTGGCGATCCGATGACCTTCATCCATCGCCCGATCAGCCTCACCTTCCTCGTGCTCGGCATCGCGATCTTGCTCGCCGCCACCACGTCGCTCGTCAGAAAAGGTGCGCAGGAGGCAACGGACTGAGGCACACGTATCGTCCTCCCAGGACAATTCGGCCGGCGCATCAAACCATGCTCCGGCCTTTTTTTCAGGTCTGTATCAAGTGAGGATCAGCAAACAGGAACAAATCCGATCGTCGTTGGCGTCCTCTGCCGTCGGCAGGCGAGGATGAGCACGAGCTGGGGCCATTTTGCGCACGGGGGCACGACATCGATCTGGCGGACTAGCAAGACGCCGGCCAGCGCCTACACCCGCAGTCCCCGAAACGTTGCACCGACGTCGTCAAGCTCCTCGAGCCTTAGCAAGGCGGTTGCCAATTCCTCCCCCACGGCCTTCGAGATGACACCGTCAATATTGGCCAGGAACTTCTGCAGGTAGCCCTCACGGGTGATCGGATTGCGCCGGGTTCCCGGCATGTCGTCGATCGTATGGGTGAGTGCCCGTCCATCCTTCAGACGGATTGAGACGCTGGCACGTGATCTGCTGATATCGGCGGCGGCGACCGGATCCGGGCGGTGGACGACCTTGTCGGCAATCGTATTGATCACCGGATCGATGAGGCTCTCAGGCGCATAGGCATGCTTGTCCATGTGGCCTCGAACCAGCGCCTCAGCGACGGTGTGCTGCAGGCTGATGCGGCCATGCCAACTCGTCTTTGGTCGACGTTTCACCTCGACAGGCTCGCAGACGGTGGCGAAGGAACGGGGCATGATATCACAATAAATGACGTCGACATCCTGCGGCCTTATACTATGGGCCTCGCGAAGTGCGATGGTGGCAGCAATGAACGGGATCATCGTGTAGGCGCAGGGATGGGCCTTTGAGGCAATGTTCAGCACCTCCCATCGCTCGCCGAGCTCGTCGGTCAGGGCCGCGAAACGAAACTCGGTACCGGACTGGACATGGCTCTTGAACCAGCCGAATTTTCCCTCGAATACCGGGTGGGGACCGGAAATGCCCTGCCCCGCCAGGGCGATCGCGCGAATAGCCGCTGATGCCGCCATGCCAACGTGCAGGGTCTTGGTCGATGTCCCGTCCTCAAAAGAGGCAATAGATCCGGCCGACAGGCTGGCAGCCGTGCCGATCGCATGCATAGTCTGCTCGATTGAAAAGCGCCTCACACGCGCGAGCCCCCACACCGCACCAAAAACGCCGTAGACCGAACTTGGATGGAAACCGACTTCGTGCATCCTGACCGGCGAGATCATACCGAGACGGCAGAGAAGTTCGCTGCCGACCAGCACAGCCTCCAGAAGGTCCTTTCCCGAGAGGCCGAGCCGTTCACATTCGGGCAGCAGGGCCGACAGCACGACACCGGTCGGATGAATATTGGACTGGATGTGAGTGTCGTCGAATTCGAGCACGGCAGACATGATGCCGTTAAGGAAAGCCGCATTGGCAGGCGTGGTCGGCGCGGCATCCATGAGAGAAAAGGCCTCCCCTCTGGCACCGTCGGATTCGGCAACGGCCCGCCGCGCGGCGGAAACGACGTCCAGCCGACTTGACGCGATCATCACACCAATCACATCGAGAATCCTAAGCCGGGTATTTTCCAAGACCGCCTGGGGAACACTAGCGAGCGAAAAACCTGTCATCCATTCCGCAACGACTGCGCTTAAGGTCAGAGCGGAGGGACGACTTTCGAGCATCGGGCAGATCCTTGTAGCTTATACCAAAAGCGATACGCACCAACCCGCTGGCGCGTGTCGCGCATCTTCGCAATCCGGTTGCCGGCAGCGACTATTTCTTGCTGATATCCATGCTCTTCAGCAGTGAGCCGAAATAGGCATATTCGGCCTCGAGTTCCTGCTGGAGTTGCACGCCGGTGCGGAACCGCGGGGAAAAGCCGGCGCGGGTAAGGGCCGCGCGGAATTCCTGGCTCTCATCGGCATCCTTCAAAGCCCCTTCAATCATCGTGACCAATTCCTGGGGCGTACCGGCGGGCGCCATGACCGCTTGCCAACCGCCGGTGCGTACATCCTTCAGCCCCACCTCCCGGAACGTCGGAACACCGGGAAAATCGGCCAGACGGGTCTCGCTGGGCACGGCGATCGGCACCAGTTTCCCCTCCCGCGTGGGCGGAATCACCATGGCGTCGATGACGAACTGCACGTCACCCGACAAGAGCGCCTGCACGGCCTGCGATGCCCCGCTATAGGGAATATGCCGCGCCTCGACCCCGGCGCTGCGCAGGAAATCGACCCCAATGATATGGCCGGTCGAGCCGACGCCGACGGAGGCATAGTTCAGCATGCCAGGATTGGCTTTCCCATAGGCCACGAGTTCCTCGTAGCTCTTGACGCCGAGCTCTGGCGGCACGCTGAGCATGCGGACCGATTCACTGACATTGGCGACCGCTACAAAATCCTTGAGAGGATCGAAACCGATCTGGGTGAGATGGGGCGCGGTGGTAAAGATGGCACTGCCGGCGAGCAGCAGCGTTGCCCCGTCCGGCTTGGCGCGGGCCGCTTTTTCCGTGCCGATCGTACCGCTTGCCCCGCCGATGTTCTCGACGACGACCGTCGTTTTGAGGCGCTTGCTGATCTCCTCTGCGATCATGCGGCCGGTGATGTCGCCGCCACCTCCCGGCGCGTAGGGGACAATCATGCGCACCGTCGAAACGGGATATTGCTCTTCAGCAGAGACTCCGAGCGCACTTGCCAGTACGATCGCTGCCGCCGCCAGGCCGTTTTTCATCCCCGTTGTCCAAACTACCATCGATTCCTCCTCACATCATGGTATTATTTTGAACACACAGTGGCAGCCGCTCTGAACAAATGCAAAATCTCGCCGGGTGCGTTCCGAGCTGCGAAATTCGCGATAAAGAGCGGCAGACGGACCAGAGCGAACGCCTATGTCGTCGGGCAAAGGCCGGTCATGCCAGTTTCGCCTCGGCGCCAATCTCGCTCATCGCTTCGTGGGATGCCATGTTTTCTTCTTCTTTGCGTTCAAACGGCATCCTTCTGGCGGAACGGCGAACGATCCGGATCGGGGTCCGGCATCGCGTCCAGAAGCATGCGGGTATAGTCGCTCTTCGGATGATCGAATATCTCTGCGACCGGTCCCTGTTCAACCAGCTTGCCGCGATAGATCACGGCGACGTCGTCGCAGATGTAACGGATGACGCCGAGGTCGTGACTGATGAAGAAATAGGTGAGGTTGAGTTCTTCCTGCAGCCGGTGCAGGAGATTGAGAACGTCCGCCTGGACCGAGACGTCGAGCGCCGAAGTGGGTTCGTCGAGGATCAGGAATTCAGGTCCGACGGCAAGCGCCCGGGCGATGCCGATGCGCTGCCGCTGGCCGCCAGAAAATTCATGCGGATAACGGAAAAGATGCTCCGAACGAAGGCCGACCTGCAGCAGCAGCTCCAGCACCCGCTCGGTGCGTTGGCGGGCGTTGAGGTTCACCACGTCGCCATGGATGACCAACGGTTCGGCGACAATATCATGGATCGTCATGCGCGGGTCGAGCGAAGCGTAAGGGTCCTGGAAGACGATCTGCAGGCGCGATCGCAGGCGCCGCATCTCGAGCGGAGTCAGCTTGTGGATGTCCACGCCGTCGAACAAGATATTGCCCGCCGACAGCGTTTCGAGCCTTAGGATGCAACGCGTCAGCGTCGTCTTGCCGGAGCCGGATTCACCGACCAGGCCGAAGCTCACACCTTTCCTGATCGACAGGCTGACATTGTCCAGCGCGGTAAAACCCTCGCCGCGACCGAAGAAACCCTGGCGCGGGCCGGGAAAGTTTTTTGTGACGTTCTGGATATCGAGGGTCATGCGGCGGTCTCCGGCATAAGCCCGTTCAGGCCCTTCAATTCACCGCGCTTGGTATGGGCGGTTGGCACGGAGTGCAAAAGCGCCTGGGTATAGCTGTGGCTCGGCCGCTTCAATACATCGTCCACCTTTCCTGCTTCGAGAATACGGCCGCGATACATGACGGCCACGTGGCTGCAGATCTGCGCCACGACGCCGAGATTGTGGGTGATCAGCAGCACTCCGATATTGCGTTCAGTTACGAGATCATGGATCAGCCGCAGGATTTGCGCCTGCACCGAAACATCGAGCGCGGTCGTCGGTTCATCGGCGATCAGCAGGTCGGGTTTGCCGATCATCGCCATGGCGATCAGTGCGCGCTGGCGCATGCCCCCGGAGAATTGGTGCGGATAGTCATGAATACGCTCGGCAGCCTTCGCAATGCCGACCTTTTCCAGCATCTCGACTGCCGCACGTCGGGCCGCCTTCTTGAGATCACCACGCGAGGCACCGGGATTAAGCCCGAGCACGGACGGGTCCGCATGGCCGGCATGCAGCGCCACGTCCACTAACTGCGTGCCGATCCGGAAGGCCGGGTTGAGGTTGGTCGTCGGATCTTGGAAGATCATGCCGATATGCCGGCCACGCAAGCCCCGCATCTCCCTGTCGGTCGCCTGCAGCACATCCTTGCCCCGGAACTTAATCGAACCGGCGACATAGCGCCCCGGCGGCGACGGGACGAGCCGTGAGACGGATAAGCCTGTCAGTGACTTACCGCTGCCCGTCTCGCCGACCATGCCCCAGATCTCGCCGCGCTCGATCTTCAGGTCGATACCGTGGAGGATCTGCGTCTCGCCCTCGTAGCTCTTCATGGCGAGGTTGAGGTTCCTGATGTCGAGAAGTGTCATCCCGTTCCTCCCCTATCGTCGTGCCTTGGGGTCGAGCACGTCACGCAGCCCGTCGCCCAGCAGGTTGAAGGCAAGCACTGCCAAGAAAATCGCAACGCCGGGAGCCACCGCCGTCCACCAGTAATCCGGCATATAGCTGCGCGCACCGGAAAGCAGCGTGCCCCATTCCGGAGTCGGCGGCTTCACGCCGATGCCGACGAAGCCGAGCGAGGCGACGGTCAGTATCGCGAAGCCCATGTCGAGCGAGGCCTTGATGACGATCGGCGAGACGATGTTCGGCAAGATGTGCTTGCCGAGGATGCGCGGCCAGTCGGCGCCGAGCGCATGGGCCGCGACGACGAACTGCTCTTCCTTCTTGACGAGCACTTCGCCGCGCACGAGACGGGCATAGGCCGGCCACCACGTGATCGAGATGGCGATGATCATGTTCCAGACGCCCGTGCCGAGCGCTGCCGCCACCGCCATGGCAAGGATCAGGCTTGGGATGGTGAGCAGAAGATCGGTGATGCGCATCAGGATTTCGTCGATCCAGCCGCCGAAATACCCGGCAATGGCGCCGACGATCGTGCCGACGACGATGGCGATGAAGACAACGGCGAGACCGGAAAACAGCGAGACCTGTGAGCCGACCAGCACCAGCGAGAACATGTCCTGGCCGAGCGCATTGGTGCCGAGCCAAGCCGCAGCCGACGGCGGCTGGAATTTCGCACCGGTATTCGTGCCGCCGACGACATGTTCGGGATGCGGCACGATCCACGGTGCGACGATGGCGATGACGATCAGTGCGATGACGATCGCAAGGCCGATGATCGACAGCCAACTCTGGCGGAACCGATAAAAGGCGCGGCTCCAGTTTTCGAGACGCGCGGACTGGCGGCGCTCGGGTATGGCAATGGGGGTCATTTGCTCAGTCCTGGTCATGCGTAGCGTACCTTCGGGTTGAAGACGCCGTAAAGCAGGTCCACGACGAGCATGGTAACAAGATAGATGATCGCGATGATGAGCGTCACGCCGATCACCGGCATGAAATCCTGGGTCAGGATCGCCTGGGTGGCGTAGAGGCCTAGCCCCGGCCAGTCGAAGACCGTCTCGACCAGAACCGTGCCGCCGAGCAGCCAGGAGACGTAGAGGCCGATCACCGTCAGCGTCGAGGTCATGGCGTTCTTGAGCACGTATTTGAAGAGGATCAGCCGGTTGGAAAGACCGAGCGCCCGCTCGGTCATGACATAGTCCTGCTGCAGCACCTCGATCGTCGAGGCGCGCATCATCCGCATGATGGTGGCAAGCGGCGAAAGCGCCATGGCGATCGCCGGCAGTGCCAGATGTGAGAGCGCGATCTGGAACGCGTACCAGTCGCCCGCGATCACAGCATCGATCGTATAGAGGCCCGTCACGTGGTCCGGCGGGCTTTCGATCAGTGGGTAGCGACCGGACAGCGGCAGGACGTCCAGCCACGCAGCAAAGGCCATCTGCAGGAGGAGGCCGAGGAAGAAGCGCGGCATGGCGATGCCGCCGAGCGCCACCGTGCGGGTCGCATAATCAAGCGCCCCATTCTTGTAGACGGCCGTCAACAGACCGAGCGGAATGCCGATGACGACCGCGATGAATAGGGAGGCGAAGACGAGCTCTATGGTCGCCGGCAGATATTCCACGATGTCCGCGAAGACTGGACGACGCGTGAAGACCGACATGCCCCAATCGCCGGAAACGAGACCGGTCAGATAATCCCAGTATTGCACCGGCAAAGGCTGATCCAGGCCCAATTCGCGCTTCATCTGCGCGATCAGCTCGGGCGTCGCATTCGGACCCGCGGCAAGGCCTACCGGGTCGCCGGGCAGAATCCGTGCCACGATGAACAGAAGCAGGGTCAGGCCGAGCAGAACCGGTAAGAGCAGGACAAGCCTGCGCAAGATATAAAGCAGCATTCGCAAACTCCGGAGCGGCGGGCTTCCGAACCGGAAACCCGCCGGCGGCAAGGGTTCAAGCGATCGACAGCGGCCAGATTTCCATCGTGTTGGCGGCAACCGGGCTGAAAACATAGTCCTTTACGTTGTCGCGCATCGCAAACTTGCGCAGTTCGAGAATGCCGATGATATCGGGCGCATCCTCAACGATTACCGCCTGGAACTTCTTGTAGAGTTCGGCACGCTTGGCGGTATCGACTTCGGCGCGGGCATCCTCGATCAGCTTGTCGACCTCCGGGTTCTTGTAGACCGGATTCTGCCACTGCCCATTGCGCGAGGAATGGTAGGCGGCGAACGCGGTATTGTCCGGGTCGGCATAGTTGGGCGACTGGAAGATCGAGTAGAAGTCGACCATCGTCTCCGGCGAGCGGGCCATCGCCACGGTGTCCGGCCAGGTCATGGCACGGATGTCGAGTTTGATGTTGAGTGCCTTCAGCGATTCCAGCATGATCAGGCACCAGCGGCGCTGGTTCTCGTAGCCGGCGGCGTGGTGTATGGAGAGCGTGATGCCGCCGTCTTTGTATTGCGACTTGGCGAGATATTCCTTCGCCTTCGCCATGTCCTGGTCATAGCCCTTCTGGTCCGGATCAAAGCCGAAGATGCCGATGGGCAGCGGGCTCTTCATCAATTGGGCCGGACCCGCGGCATCCAGCATGCCCTGGTAGTTGAACGCGTAAGACACTGCCTTGCGCAGGTTCTTGTCCATCAGCGGGCCCTTGGCCGTGTTCATCTTGATGGTGAACGTGCGGTAGTCAGGTTCCATGATACGGACGACATGCGGCATGTCTTTGATGGCGTCCATGTCCTCGGCGAACATGTCGAGCGCGAAATGCACTTCGCCACGCTGGAGCATCAGCCGGGCCGTCGAGGCCTCGCGGACGATCTTCCAGATCGCGCCGTCGAGATTGCCACCCTTGTGCCAGTCGTTCTCGACGCGGCTCAGTTCATAAAGGTCGCCCGGCTTGACGCGTCCCATCTTGAAGGCGCCCGAACCGGCCATGTTGGCGAGCAGGAAGGCTTGGCCGTCATCAGTCCCCTTGTTGGCTTCGACGAGCTTGGAGTTGACAACGAACATCCAAGGCAGGACGGAGAGAAGCGGCGCAAAGGGCTTCTTCAGCGTCATCGTCACCGTTGTCTCGCCGGTCGCCCGGACGCTGTTTTCGTCGAGGATCCCCGACACCATCCAGGCCGGCCCCTTGGCAAGGCGCAGCAGGCGAGCAAAGGAATATTCGACATCCTTGGCCGTCACCGGCGTGCCATCATGGAATTTGGCATTTCCGTCGAGCTCGAATGTATATACGAGGCCGTCATCGGACTGCTTCCAGTTCTTGGCAAGGCCCGGCGCCGGAACCGGCGGATTGTTCACCACGCGCACCAGCGGATCGTAGGTATTGCGGAACAGCCATTGCGGCGCATAACCCGTCGACACATGCGGGTCGAAGTTCGGGATATCGACCGTCGAGGCAAGGACCATGATGTTCTTGCCGGCGGCATTGGCCAGCCGCGGCAAGGTCGCAGCAGCGGTCATCCCTGCAGCGCCGATCAGAAACTGACGTTTATTCAAAGTGAGCATGTCATTCCCCTTTTATATCTGCATTGCTCGTTTGGACTGGAAGTCGAGCCGGGTTACCGGCTCGCTGCTGGCGAAAGGCGCGCCGAAGCCGCCAATTCCTTCTTGCGCGCGCTGAGGCCGTAAGTGCTCTCGGCGGTTTCGGCGCTGACATAATCCTCACGGACATCGTCTTCGATCAGCTCGACCGAACGGTTGGCCGGATCGCCGAAACCGGCACCGCCGCCGAGCTGCAGCTCGACCACGCGGTCGGTACGGTCCACCACGAAGAGACCGCCTGTGCCGACGTCTTCCAGCACGTTGCCGTTCTCGTCGCGGACATAACCGTGCGACAGGAGACCGTTACGGCCGCCGAACAAGCCGGTGATTGGCGCGTTGACACCTTCCGGCGACACGAAGACCGTCACCGAGGTGCCGTCGTCATAACGCTTGGCAAGCCGGATGCGGGCGCCGAGGCCGCCGCGGAACTCACCGGCACCACCGGAATCCCGGACGAAGGCCTTTTCGAGGATGACGACCGGCGAGCGGCTTTCGAGCATTTCGATCGAAGAGGTCGCCGCAGAGGTCGGCCATAGAACCGACGACTTGCCGTCTTTCGCAGAGCTGCCGCCCTGACCGCCGCCCGAAAGCAGGTGATCGTAGAAGATCTTGCCGTCGGTAGTCTTGCCGTAAACGGTCATGAGGCTCGGCAGGCCGGTATGAGCGATGACCTTTTCCGGAGCAGCCTTGGAAAGGGCCCGGAAGATGTTCGGCGAGGTGTACCAGCCGGTGCGGGTGCGCAGGCTGACCGGGGCCGGCTTGTTGCAGTTCATCACCGAACCCTTCGGTGCCTTAACCGTCAGCGGGCGATAGCAGCCGGCATTGCCGCGCACGGCAGGTGTCAGCATGCATTTCAGCGGATAGGTCGAATGCGCCGTCGTGTAGCTCAGCGTGCAGTTGATGCCGCCAAGCGGCACTTCTGGCGGGGCGCCCTCGAAGTCCAGCTCGATCGCGTCGTCCTTGATCGTCACCTGCACCGGCACGGTCATGTGGGTGCCGAGCGGATTGTAGGAGATGGTCGAGGTGTGAGTGCCGTTCGGGATGGCGCGGATCGCATCGCGCATCGCCTTTTCCGAGCGGGACTGCACGACTTCGGCCAGCGCCTGAAGATCGGACAGGCCGTATTCGTCCATGAAGGCCACCATGCGGCGGGCGCCGGTGTCGTTGGCGGCGACCAGCGAGCGGATGTCGCCGAGCACCTGATGGCTGTCGCGGATGTTCTCCGCCATGATCCGGAACAGATCCTCGTTTTCGACGCCCGCGCGGATGAGCTTCATCGGCGGGATCTGCAGGCCTTCTTCGTAGACTTCCGTCGCCTTCATGCCGTTACGGGTGCCGCCGATATCGCCGACGTGACCGACCGTGCCCATGACGGCGACGGCCTTGCCATTCTTGAAGACCGGGGTCATCACGGCAACGTCGAACAGGTGGCCGGCGCAGAGCCACGGGTCGTTGCAGACCAGAACGTCGCCTTCCTGCAGCGTATCGAGCGGGTAGCGCTCCAGCGTCGCCTTGACCACCATCGGCAACGTCAGGTTGAAGACCGGCATGACGCGGGCCGAGTGCGCCAGCGTCTCACCCTTGGCATCGAGGATCGAGCAGCCGAAGTCCTGGGATTCGGAGATGATCAGCGAATACGCGGTGCGGCAGACGGTGTGCCACATTTCTTCCGCCACAGTGACGAGGCGGCTCCACATGATTTCCAGCGCGATCGGATCGGATTCGATCTTCTCGATCGCTTCCGCCTTGGTCATCTGCGGGGTAACCAGTTCGATGCCCTTGCCGACTGTGGCGATCCTGATGCGCAGATTGCCGGCGGCATCGACTGTCAGCACGTCGCCGGGCGGCACGATCGTGGTCGATTCACGCTCCTCGATGATCGCCGGGCCTTCGACCGTCATGCCCGGCGTCAGCTTATAGCGGTCGTAGATGGCGGCATCGATGAAACCTTCACCGAAATAGCACTTGCGGCTTCCCTTGAGCGCGACGTCGCCCGAGACAGCGATATCCGCCTGCTTGATGGAAAGCCGCGGGATCGCGCCGCTGGCGCGAAGGCGGAAGGAGAGGATTTCGAGTTCGGCTTCCACCGGAACGCGGGTATAGCGGGCGGCATAAACCTCTTCGAAGGACTTGCGGATGGTCCCATAGGCATTCGCATCAAGTTCGCCGGCCGGGATCGGCACGTTGATCTCGTGCAGCTGGCCAATCAGGCGCATGTCGGCGGTGCGTTCGAAGACGACGTCCTCGGGCTTGGCGCCGGCAGCAATGAGTTTGGCCTTGCCTTCTTCGGCAAGCTCACCGAACTCGGCATTCAGGGATGCCGTGTCGAGGTCGGCCGAAAGGCCCATCGGCCGTGAACGGACGAGATCGAAGGACAGCGGCGCCGTCAGGAAGCCGAAGGCCGAAGCGGCACCGCTGGCCTGCGGAATGATGACTTCGCCGACACCGAGAATGCGGGCGACACGGGCGGCAAACGCCGGGCCGGCGCCGCCGAAACCGATCATCGAATAACCGCGCGGATCCTTGCCCTTTTCGACCAGATGGATGCGGGTGGCGCTTGCCATGTTCTCGCCGACCACCTGATGGATGCCCCAGGCGGCTTCGACGGTGGAAATGTTGAGCGGTTCGGCAATCGTCTTCAGCGCCTTTTCGGCGGCATCGAGATCGAGCGTCATGCGGCCGCCGAGGAAGAAGGCCGGATCGTAATAACCGAGCGTGACGCTGGCATCGGTGACCGTCGGCTTGGTGCCGCCGGCGCCGTAGCAGGCCGGACCCGGAGACGCGCCGGCCGAATGCGGACCAACCTGCAGCAGACCGACTTCGTCGATCGCGGCGATCGAACCGCCACCGGCGCCGATCTCGATCATGTCGATGACCGGCGCCTTGATCGGCAGGCCGGAGCCGTTGCGGAAGCGGCGCACACGGCCGGCTTCGAGATAGGAGGCGATATGCGCCATGCCGTTTTCAATCATGCAGGCCTTGGCCGTCGTGCCGCCCATGTCGAAGGCGATGACGTTTTCCTGGCCGGCCGCCTTGCCGAACCATGCGGTCGCCAGCGCGCCGCCGGCGGGGCCGGATTCGAGCAGGCGGATCGGGAATTCGCGGGCTTCATCGACGGAGACGAGACCACCGGCCGAATGCATCAGACGGAACGCGCCGGTAAAGCCGCGGGCCTTCAGTTCTTGCTCGAAACGCTTCAGGTAACGGTCCATCAGCGGCTGCACATAGGCATTGGCGCAGGTGGTGACGAAGCGCGGATATTCGGAGATTTCGGCGACGACTTCCGAAGAGATGGACACCGACATGTCCGGATAGTGGTGCTTGATGATTTCGCGGACCCGCTTTTCGTGAGCCGGATTGCGGTAGGAATGCATGAGGCAGACCGCGATCGCTTCGACGCGGTCGGCGACCAGTTTCTTCACGGCGCGGAGGACCGAAACCTCGTCCAGCGGCTTGATGACGCCACCATCGGCGCCGATGCGCTCGGAGATCTCGATGCGGCGCGAACGGCTGACCAGCGGCTCGGGGAATTCGATGAAAAGGTCGTAGATGTCGTAGCGCTGCTCGGTACCGATCTCGAGAACGTCGCGAAAACCTTCCGTGGTGATCAGGCCGACCGGGGCGCCCTTGCGCTCGATCACCGCATTCGTCACCAGCGTCGTGCCGTGAACGATCTCGGAGAGGTCTGCAACCGAAATTCCGGCTGCGTCGACCAGTTCTCCGAGACCGCCCAATGCGCCCTGGGAGGGATCTTTTGGCGTCGTCAGGCACTTATGCAGGCGGATGGAAGCCGCCTTTTCGTCGAACAGGATGAAGTCGGTGAAAGTGCCACCGATATCGACGCCGGCACGGAAGTTCCTGGAAGTCTCTTGCATTCGTATGTTCCCCCTAACGGATGGCCGAAGACGCGCAGCGGCCCGATCAACGCCGTTATCTTCTCGCGGCGCGCATGGCTCATTCATCTCGGGTTCTGGGTGCCCGGCATGCGGATGGGTAAACCTTCCCCCTGCAGAGGGGGATGGATCTGATGCCTGCCTGTTCCGCCGTTTTTTTAAGCATGAATTGTTTTGACATCTTTATAGGCGGCAAGATCAAAGGAGTCTAGCGCTAGTTTCATATTTGACAACAAGTTCCAATAATGGAACTATGGCGAGGTGATTTACGCGCATAGGACGAAACATGAGCTCTCTCGAAGATGCGATCTCCATTCTCGGTTGCTTCTCGCTAGCCGAGCCTTCTCTGTCGCAGGCGGAACTGGCGCGCCGCACCGACTGCCCCAAGGCGACGGCATCCCGCGTGATGAAGGTTCTGCGCGAAAACGGAATTCTTGATTTCGATCCCGTGACGCGCCTCTACACGCCCGGTGTCCGGCTCTTCGAGCTTGGGCAGATCTGTCGCTCGAACCATAATTTCCTGGATCTAGTGAATACCGAGCTGCAGGAGGTCTGCGCCATCGGCGGGCATACGGCCTATGTGACCGTATTTGACGGATATCAGCTCGTCGTGCTGCGCATGGTGCGCGGCTCAAGCCCGCTGGCGATCACCTCGACGCCCGGATACCGTGCTTGGCCACATGCGACCTCAAACGGACGCGCCATGCTGGCACTGCTGAACGAGGAGGAATGGAAGCTTCGCGTTCCAGACAAGTTGCCCTTCGTGACGACGCAAGCGCCGCAGAACCATGCAGAATTGCTGGACCGGATCCGGATCATTCATGAAACCGGACGCTCACATTCCACCAACGATTCCTACGATGGCGTCTCTTCTGAAGGTATGGCTTTCCGCGATCCAGGCACCGGAGAGGTTATCGGAGTGGCAATTTCCTATCCTACAGTGATGGGAACACCTGAACTGCAGGATAAGATAACTCGCCTCTTGGCTAACATGAAGACCAATCTGCTTCGCCATAAGTAGGCCGCCGCGTCATGCTGGCAGGTTCGCGACGACGTGGCGGCCGGCAGGTTGCGACAGGTGCTGAAATCGGTTCCTGCCGCGACCTTCGACGCGCACGCCGTCTGGCCGAAATTCGCTGTCATGCTGCCGAAGGTTCGGTTCGCGATCGACACGCTGGCGGGGGAATTGCCGCGCCTCATGGAACAGACTGGGGTTCGACGACCGCTTCCGGCTCGCTCAACAGGTCAAGCATGGCACGCACTGCCCGGGTGACATGCCGTTCCGCATGATAGAGCGCCGAGAACTGGCGGAGCGGCATCGGAAAATCGGCAACGTGCAGCCGACCGGAAAGGGAATGTACCGCCGCCGCGCGGCTGGAAAGTACCGTAGCGGCAAGCCCGGTTTCGACGGCGGCCATCGCGGCCTCGTTCGACGGCATTTCCATGACCACTGAAAGCGACAGCGGCTCGATGCCGAGATTGGCAAGCTGTGCCTCGAAGGCCGCACGCGTGCCGGACCCCTGCTCGCGCATGATCCAGTTGGTTTCCAGAAGATCGACCGAATGGATCCTCCGCCCATCGGCCCAGGGGTGGCGACTGCCGACCACCAGAACAAGCCGATCTTCAGCAACCTTGCGGCGCTTGAGGCCGGCCAGAAAAACCTGCCCCTCCACAACCGCCAGCTCCGCAGTGCCAGTCAGCACCGCATCCGCCGCACTCTGGGTATTGCCGACAGTGAGCCGTACGTCGACCCTCGGAAACCGTTCGTGATAACTCACGAGCCGCGCCGGAAGCCAGTAGCTCGCGACAGTCTGACTCGCATGGATGCGCAGGGTTCCGGAGGCCGAGCCGCCAAGATCGGCAAGCATAAGCTCGGCGGATCGCGCTCGTTCAAGCACATCGCGCGCCTCCGGCACAAAGAGCCTGCCGGCCTCTGTAAGTTCGATCCGCCGTCCGACGCGGTTGAACAGGATCACTGCGTGCCGCGCCTCAAGGGCGGATATTGCCGCGCTTACCGCTGATTGAGTGAGGTTCAATGCCTCGGCCGCCCGCGTAACATGTTCGCGAGCCGCCACTTCCAGAAAGATCCTGAGCTGTTCAAGCGTCATCGATATCAATCGCTAAAATCGAACAATTTCAGAAAACTTATCAATTGGATTTGTGATTTTGCAAGATGGAGAATGATTTTCGACAAAATAGAAAATACTTGGAAAAATCATGAAGTCGACACCGACGGCCGCAGAACATCGTCCCCTTCTCTCCGCGATCCGCCTCGCCCCCACAACACAGCTTCTTCCTGGCCTCTTTCTCACCGCCGCGATTGCCACGACGGCCATCGTTATCCGCAATCTGACCGGTTGGATGGCGCTGAGCCCGCTTATCGTGTCCATCCTCATCGGCATGCTGATCCGTAACGCCCTGCCCCTTTCGGCGACCGCTGAACCAGGCATAGCCTTCTCTTTGAGACGCATATTGCGCTTCGGCATTGTGTTGCTGGGTTTGCAGGTGACGCTTGCCCAGATCCTTTCTCTGGGCGGAGCAGGCTTGGCGATGGTGGCCTTGACGCTGGTTGCGACCTTCCTCGCGATCCGCATCGTCGGAAGGGCGATGGGCGTGGAGCAGGAACTCACCGATCTTATCGCTGCCGGCACCTCGGTCTGCGGCGCATCGGCGGTCATCGCCGCCAACACGGTTGTGCGCGGTAAGCAGGAGCATGTCGCTTACGCCGTCGCCTGCGTCACGCTGTTCGGTTCGCTCTCGATGCTCATATATCCGCTATTGGCTGGCCCGCTCGGCCTTGATGCACGCGGTTATGGGCTCTGGACCGGCGCAACGATCCATGAAGTCGCGCAGGTCGTCGCCGCCGCGTTCCAGGGAGGCGATGTCGCCGGCCAGTTCGGCACGATCTCCAAGCTCGCCCGCGTCGTCATGCTGGCGCCGCTGATCATGACGCTTGCATTCGCCATGCGCTCGGGCGTGGAAGGTCCGGCAAAGGCTTCGGCACCCATGCCGTGGTTCGTGCTGGGGTTCATCGGAATGATGCTGGTCAACAGCGCGGTCGCCATCCCCACAGGCGCCAGCCAGACGCTGGTGACGCTGACCAATTTCCTGCTCTCCATGGCGCTTGCCGCCATGGGCCTTCACACGGATATTCGCAAGTTGAAGGCCGAAGGTTGGCGACCACTCGCGCTCGGCGCCTTCGGATGGCTTTTCATCGCAGCATTCGGTTACGCGATGCTGAAACTGTTCGCGTTCTAAGAACGAGGATTTGCGAAATCAGGGCTGCGCCGGAAATGGCGCAGCCTTCGTTTCCGGGCGGATCAACAAGGCTTCGGACGGTCGTTGGAGCGAGTTTCGTCGTCGCGCACAGCTTCGTCATGATACCAGCAAGTATCCAACACGTTTGCCGCGACCTCATGGATTTCATCGCCCGGCGCTGTCCTGCCGTTGCCCGGCCGCTGTCGGGGTCGGATCGGGAACTGATAGATCTTCGCCGTTTCACGATGGATGTTGGTCTTCATCCTATCGTCTCCTACGTTCAACGCCGTGCATCCAACGCACACAGAGCACAAATTTGCACATTTTTTGTGCTTATTGCATCATTTTATATCAAACGCATCCCTGGCGCTAGGCACCAAATGAGATGCGGAAATTCCTTGCGCGTGATTTTGCATCGCAGAGCATCAGCAGCAGGCAACGCATCCTCGACGCCTGAGGTTCCGAACCGCCGTCATTGAAACGTCAAAAGCGGTGATTTTCCATGATGCACTTTGATTTTTCAGCTTTTACCGCCTGCGCGATGGACGTCTTTACACTTTTTTAAGCAGAAGCGCGGTCCAGAGCTCAAACTGGCACGGGAAATGCGTTCATCCCGTTATCCCGGAGGCGCGGCTCACTCGGACGTCGCGACCTCAGGATGGCTCAACCATGAACATCACGGCCTGAGAGACAAAAAATGACAAAGTACAAGCTCGAGTACATCTGGCTCGATGGGTACACACCGGTACCAAACCTGCGCGGCAAGACGCAGATCAAGGAATTCGACACTTTTCCGTCGCTGGAGCAGCTTCCGCTGTGGGGCTTTGACGGTTCGTCGACCAATCAGGCCGAAGGCCGCAGCTCCGACTGCGTGCTGAAGCCCGTCGCCCTCTATCCGGATCCGGCCCGCAAGAACGGCGTTCTCGTCATGTGCGAAGTCATGATGCCGGATGGCGTCACGCCGCATCCGTCGAACAGCCGCGCCACGATCCTCGATGATGAAGGCGCCTGGTTCGGTTTCGAACAGGAATACTTCTTCTACAAGGACGGCCGTCCGCTGGGCTTCCCGGAACACGGTTACCCGGCTCCGCAGGGCCCCTATTACACGGGCGTCGGCTTCAAGAACGTCGGCAACGTCGCGCGTCAGATCGTTGAAGAGCATCTCGAGCTTTGCCTCGAAGCCGGCATCAACCATGAAGGCATCAATGCCGAAGTAGCCAAGGGTCAGTGGGAATTCCAGATTTTCGGCAAGGGCTCCAAAAAGGCCGCCGACCAGATCTGGATGGCGCGCTACCTCCTCCTCCGCCTCTGCGAAAAATACGAAATCGACGTCGAATTCCACTGCAAGCCGCTCGGCGATACCGATTGGAACGGCTCGGGCATGCATTGCAACTTCTCGACCAAGTATATGCGCGAAGTCGGCGGCAAGGAATATTTCGAAGCACTGATGGCGCAGTTCGACAAGAATCTGCAAGCGCATATCGACGTCTATGGCCCGGACAACCACATGCGTCTGACCGGCAAGCACGAGACGGCACCGTGGAACAAGTTCTCTTACGGCGTTGCCGACCGCGGCGCGTCGATCCGCGTTCCGCATTCCTTCATCAACAACGGCTACAAGGGCTATCTCGAAGATCGCCGCCCCAACTCCCAGGGCGACCCCTACCAGATCGCTTCCCAGGTTCTGAAGACGATTTCGGAAGTTCCGATCTCCAAGGCCGCTGCCGCCTGATAAGGTGAAATTACCGACTGTGAAGACGCCGGCGTCAGCGCCGGCGTCTTTCTTCTATGTGATCGAACCGGGCTCCCGTTCAGCTTTTGTTGATTCTGAGCCCGTCCATGTAGAGTTGCTCCAGAAAGCGGGCCGCATCCTCAAAACGCCCCTCGCCTGCGGACTCCTGGCCGAGCACGGCCCGGACTTGCACGTCGAAGTCCGCATAATGCTGCGTCGTCGCCCAGATCGAAAAGATCAGATGATAGGGATCGCATCTGGCGATCTTGCCGGTCCGTGCCCAGGCACGGATGACCTCCGCCTTCTCGTCGACAAGCTTTTTGAGCGGCCCCTTCAACTCGTCCTCGATATGTGGCGCGCCCTGCAGGATCTCGTTGGCGAAAAGCCGGCTTTCGCGCGGGAAATCACGGGCCATTTCAAGCTTGCGGCGGATATAGGACCGAATCTCCGCCTCAGGATTGCCCTCGGCATTGAAGGCGCGTAGTGGCTCCAACCAGGTGAATAGAACCCGATCGATCAGCGCCCGATGGATCGCTTCCTTGGTTCGGAAATAATAAAGGAGATTGGGCTTCGACATGCCAGCCGCATCGGCGATCTGATCGATGGTCGAGCCGCGGAAGCCACTTGAGGAAAAGACATCGAGCGCCGCGTCAAGAATCCGTTCCTCCTTTTCTTCCTGAATACGTGTGCGCCTTTGCGTCTTCGCCGCCCGTGGGATGGTCATCCGATTTTCCCGCCCCTCTCTGCTTTTGTCGGTGCCGCTTCGCCGCCCCAGAATTTCCTCTGGATTTTTCGTGATTTTCGGCTTGAGTGACGGCACGGAAATTGTAATGTTTTACCAATCGGTCAAATTATCGGCGACAAGCAAAAAAGCAATGCCGATCTTCAACTGCCAGAAGCGGATGGAGGACCGAAGGGAACGAAAAGCATGCCGTCGACGACCGGCGGAGCATAAACAGGTGAGGACAGAAAAATGGTGGCAGCACCCGGCGAGAACTTGCGCATTAATGGCGATCGTCTCTGGGATATGCTCATGGAGATGGCGAAGATCGGTCCGGGCATTGCCGGCGGCAACAATCGTCAGACCCTGACGGACGCGGACAAGGAAGGCCGCGCCCTATTCAAGACATGGTGCGAGGATGCCGGGCTCACCCTCGCCGTCGACCGGATGGGCACCATGTTCGCGACCCGCGCCGGCACCGACCCCGACGCCCTTCCCGTCTACATTGGCTCCCACCTTGATACCCAGCCAACTGGCGGCAAGTATGACGGTGTACTCGGTGTACTCGGCGGAATCGAAGTCGTGCGCACGATGAACGACCTGGGGATCAGGACCAGGCATGCGATCGTCGTCACCAACTGGACGAACGAGGAAGGCGCACGGTTCGCGCCGGCGATGCTCGCTTCGGGCGTGTTCGCCGGCGTGCATACGCTCGACTATGCCTATGGCCGCAAGGATCCGGACGGCAAGACTTTCGGCGACGAGTTGAAGCGCATCGGCTGGATCGGCGATGAGGAGGTCGGCGCCCGCAAGATGCACGCCTATTTCGAATACCATATCGAACAGGGACCGATTCTTGAGGCTGAGAACAAGCAGATCGGCGTCGTCACCCACTGTCAGGGCCTCTGGTGGCTGGAATTCACGCTGACCGGCAAGGAGGCGCATACCGGCTCGACGCCGATGAACATGCGTGTCAATGCCGGGCTCGCCATGTCGCGCATCTTCGAAATGGTGCAGGAGGTGGCGATGAGCGAGCAACCGGGCGCCGTCGGCGGCGTCGGCCAGGTCTTCTTCTCGCCGAATTCCCGTAACGTCCTGCCCGGCAAAGTCGTCTTCACCGTCGACATACGCACACCCTCGCAGGAAAAGCTCGACCGCATGCGGGCGAAGATCGAGGCCGAGGCGGCGAAGATCTGCGAAAAGCTCGGTGTCGGCTGCTCGGTCGAGGCGGTCGGCCATTTCGACCCGGTGACCTTCGATCCGACGCTCGTCGGCCGCGTGCGGAATGCCGCGGAAAAACTCGGTTACAGCCATCGCGACATCATTTCCGGCGCAGGGCACGACGCCTGCTGGGCGGCGAAGGTGGCACCTGCGACGATGATCATGTGCCCCTGCGTCGGTGGGCTTTCCCACAACGAGGCGGAGGACATCTCCAAGGAATGGGCGGCCGCCGGAGCGGACGTGCTTTTCCATGCCGTGCTGGAGACCGCGGAGATCATGGAGTAGGCTCGATAGTGACCAGCTAGCAGGAGGGCGGCACCGATGAGCGATCCAGACGCAGACCTGGAGAAGATGGATCACGCCGCGCTGCTTGCAACCGCACGAGCGATGCGCCATGCGATCCGCACACACCGCGACAGTTCGATGCACGAGCTCTGTTGGCACCATCCGGACATGTGGGCGCTGCTGCCCGAACCTCCGACCGGCAAACAGATCGTGCCCGACTGGCCGCAATTCATGCGCGGCTGTATTCGCTACCGCCAATCGCTCGACCAGCAACTGGCCGACGCGCCACGCAGCAACAGGGAGTTTGGAGAATGACCACAGTCATCAAGGGTGGAACCATTGTCACCGCCGACCTGACCTACAAGGCGGACGTCAAGATCGACGGCGGCAGGATCATCGAGATCGGCCCGGACCTTTCCGGCGACCAAGTGCTGGATGCCGCAGGCTGTTACGTGATGCCGGGCGGCATCGACCCCCACGTCCATCTCGAAATGCCCTTCATGGGCACCTATTCCTCCGACGACTTCGAAAGCGGTACCCGCGCCGCGCTCGCCGGCGGCACGACCATGGTGGTCGACTTCTGCCTGCCTGAGCCCGGCCAGTCGCTGCTCGATGCGCTCAAGCGCTGGGACAACAAGGCGACCCGGGCGAACTGCGACTATTCCTTCCACATGTCGGTGACCTGGTGGGGCGAACAGGTTTTCAATGAGATGAAGGCGGTCGTCCTCAACCACGGCATCAACACCTTCAAGCACTTCATGGCCTACAAGGGCGCGCTGATGGTGAACGACGACGAGATGTTCGCCTCCTTCAGCCGCTGCGCCGAGCTCGGCGCCCTGCCCCTCGTGCATGCGGAAAACGGGGATGTCGTCGCCGCCATGCAACAGAAGCTGATGGACGAAGGGAACGACGGCCCGGAGGGGCACGCCTATTCTCGGCCGGCCTCCGTCGAAGGTGAAGCGACGAACCGCGCGATCATCATCGCCGACATGGCGGGCGTGCCGCTCTATGTGGTCCATACTTCCTGCGAACAGGCGCATGAAGCGATCCGCCGTGCTCGCCAGAACGGCATGCGTGTCTATGGCGAGCCGCTGATCCAGCACCTGACGCTCGACGAGAGCGAATATTTCAACAAGGATTGGGACCACGCCGCCCGCCGGGTCATGAGCCCGCCCTTCCGCAACAAGCAGCATCAGGACAGTCTCTGGGCGGGGCTCTCTTCCGGTTCGCTGCAGGTGGTCGCAACCGACCACTGCGCCTTCACGACCGACCAGAAGCGGTATGGCGTCGGCGATTTCAGAAAGATCCCGAACGGCACCGGCGGGCTTGAAGATCGCATGCCGATGCTCTGGACCTACGGGGTGGCGACCGGCCGCATCACCATGAACGAGTTCGTCGCGGTGACTTCGACCAATATCGCAAAAATCCTCAACATCTACCCGAAAAAAGGGGCGATCCTCGTCGGCGCCGACGCGGACATCGTTGTCTGGGACCCGAAGCGTTCAAAGACGATCTCGGCGAAGAACCAGCAATCAGCGATCGACTACAACGTCTTCGAGGGCAAGGAAGTCACCGGCCTGCCGCGCTATACGCTGACCCGCGGTGTCGTGACCATTGAGGAAGGGGCGATCAAGACTCGCGAAGGCCACGGCCAGTTCGTCAAGCGCGAACCGTTCCAGGCGGTCAACAAGGCGCTGTCCACCTGGAAGGAGCTCACCGCGCCGCGCAAGGTGGAACGCACCGGCATTCCGGCAAGCGGAGTGTGATGTGAGGGCGATGCGGGGACATATCCAGACTGCCCCACTTTGCTCCAGCGGACATCTCCGCCTCCTCAGCGAGCACGATTGTAAAACGTCAGGCCGGAATTTCCACCAGCTCGTCCAATTCGGGCAACAGGACGACGCTTTCCTGTTCGTTCGGATCGGTGCGGGCGATCACGGCGGTGCACGGCGTGCTCGAAAGGTTGGCTGGCAGATGCGGCACGCCTGCCGGAATGTACATAAGCTCGCCGGCATGCAGCACGACATGGTTCTCCAGCCGGTCGCCATACCAGGTGTGCGCCGAGCCAGAGAGCATGTAGATCGCAGTCTCGTGGGATTCGTGCAGATGGGCTTTCGCCTTCACACCCGGCGGGATGGTCAGGAGATGCATGCAGATGCCTTTCGAACCGACAGTCTCCGTGGCGATCCCTTGAAAATAACTCAAGCCCTGCTTTCCGTCATAGGTGGCATCGGGCTTCACGACACGGCAGGTGGGTTTTGATGCGCGGTCCATTGCGTCGATCCTCATTTGGCGGGGAAAAGGCTTCAGCATATCATATCCGGTTCCGGATCAAGGGCGAAGGAAAGCGAAAACCGGCGTTTGCGCTCGCTTTGCTTTTTCTGACGACAGGTTCAAATGCCGATGCACAGATATCTGTTATCGACGGTGTATATGGTGACGAAGGCGGCTGCCGTTTTGCGCGCACCAACGAATGGGAAGAGTTTTTCGCGACCCTCACCGACGAAAGCGTGACCACCGCCCTCTCCCATTGTGAATTCAAAGGAATGGCCAAGCCGATTGTCGGCGGCTTCAGGACGGAGGCGATCTGTGACGAAGAAGGGGAAGAGCAGAGGCATGAGTCGGTGATCGATATCCTTCGCAATGGCGATGTCTATACTGTGCGCTTCGCAGACGGACTTGAATGGGGGCCTTTTACAAAATGCCGATGAACGAACACTCCTCCTCCGTCGTCTCGGCAAGAAAGCTTGGCCTGACTTTCGAGACCAGTGACGGTCCGGTACATGCCCTCTCGAATGTCGATCTGGAGGTTCGGAAAGGTGACTTCGTCTCCTTCATCGGCCCGTCCGGCTGCGGCAAGACCACGTTCCTGAGGGTGATTGCCGACCTAGAGAAGAACACGACGGGCGAAATCTCCGTTAACGGCATGACACCGGAAGAAGCGCGCAAGTCTCGCTCCTACGGCTACGTCTTCCAGGCACCGGCGCTCTATCCCTGGCGGACGATCGACAAGAACATCGCACTGCCGCTGGAGATCATGGGCTACTCGGCAGCGGAGCGCGCTCAGCGTATCGAACGCACCCTCGATCTCGTCAACCTGTCGGGCTTCGGCAAAAAATATCCATGGCAGTTGTCAGGCGGCATGCAGCAGCGCGCCTCGATCGCCCGCGCCCTCGCCTTCGATGCCGATCTGCTGCTCATGGATGAGCCGTTCGGCGCGCTCGACGAGATCGTTCGCGACCATCTGAACGAGCAGCTTCTGAAGCTCTGGTCCCGGACGGAAAAAACCATCTGTTTCGTGACGCATTCCATTCCGGAAGCGGTCTATCTCTCGACCAGGATCGTCGTCATGTCGCCCCGCCCGGGCCGAGTGACGGACATCATCGAGTCGACGCTGCCGAAGGAGCGCCCGCTCGATATCCGGGAGACGCCGGAATTCCTCGAAATCGCCCACCGCGTGCGGGAAGGCCTGAGAGCGGGACACAGCTATGAGGAGTGAGGCATGAACTCCGTCTTTCTTCTCTGGCTCACGGGCGCCATGGTGACATTCCTGTCCGCCGCCACCGCGTCACGTGCCTATGTCGCCAACAGCAATATCATCGTGCTTCTCCTGTCGCTCGGGCTTTATTGCATCGGCAACCTGATGATGGTGCGGCTGATGCGCGAGGCAGGGCTGGGGCTGGCGATTTCCGCTTCGGCCATTGCCCAGCTCCTGCTCATCAACGTCATTTCCTTCGCGATCTTCGGCGAGCGCCTAAGCGCAACCCAGCTTGCCGGCGTTGGGCTCGGCGTCGTCGCCATGGTACTGATGCTCTTTCCCCTGGAGGTCAAAAGCTGATGCAGCAGGAAAGGCTCCTCCAGCACCGCATCCTGCCGGTCGTCACGATCCTTTTTATCATCGTTGCGGTTTGGTACGTCGCAGCGGTCTTCATGAACACGCCCTTTCAGCGCGACCTCGACCGGCGCGGCAATGTCACGTCGACACCCATGGATTTCATCGAAAGGACGCTCTCTCAGCCGAAGCCGGTCCTGCCGGCGCCGCATCAAGTGGCGAGCAACGTCTTCGAGAATACTTTTCTGCGCCGCGTCACCTCGAACCGCAGCCTCGTCTATCATAGCTGGGTCACGCTTTCGTCGACCGCCGTCGGCTTCACGCTCGGCACCCTGCTCGGCATCCTGATCGCCGTCGGCATCGTGCATGTGAAGGCGCTCGACCGCAGTCTCATGCCCTGGATCATCGCCTCGCAGACCGTGCCGATCCTGGCGATCGCGCCTATGGTCATCGTCGTGCTGGCGGCGGTGAACGTCACCGGATTGATCCCGAAAGCGCTGATCTCGACCTATCTTTCATTCTTCCCCGTTGCGGTCGGCATGGTGAAAGGCCTGCGCTCGCCGGAACTGATCCAGCTCGACCTGATGTGCACCTATCATGCCAGCGCGGCGCAGACCTTCTGGAAACTGCGCGTTCCGGCGTCGATCCCCTTCCTGTTCACGTCGATGAAAGTGGCGATCGCCGCAAGCCTGGTTGGCGCGATCGTCGGCGAATTGCCGACCGGTGCGGTCGCCGGCATCGGCTCAAAACTCTTGGCAGGTTCCTATTACAGCCAGACGATCGACATCTGGGCGGCGCTGATCGCCGGTTCGGTGCTGGCGGCCATTCTGGTCACCATTGTTGGAGTGGTAGCAAAGATCGTTGACCTCGCCATGGGCGGGAGGCCGGCATGAACGCGATCTTCCGCTCCTGGCAGGGCGCGCTTGCTTTTCTCCTCTGTCTTGCAGCCCTCATTTCTCTGCCGCTGCTGACGGCGGATGCACCTTCGCCTTTCAGCATTGGCACCTTAGCCCTGATCTTCGCACTCACGATCGGCACGGCGCTGATTTCTTTCACCAGCCCCCCCGCACCCCTTCTGGCCGCAATTTTGTTTGTCGGGCCCCATCTGGCGACCTGGTTCCTGATCAGCGGACTTGCAGGCTACGAGGGCAAGGCGACTATGGCCTTCTTCCTTTTGATTGCCGCATGTTGGCTCCTCGCCTGGCGCTGCGTCGCGGTGCTCTCCGATATGCATCCGAAATTGAAGGGCGGCGATACCTTCCTGCGGCTTCTCATACCGGCGATCTTCGGTGCCTGGATCCTGATCCTCTGGGAGGCGATCACCCGCGGCGCAGGCATTCCTTTCATCCTCCTGCCGCCGCCATCGGCGATCGGCGCGCGCATCGCCGGATCGGTCGCGACGTTGTGGGCGGACGTGCAGCAAACGATCTTCAAGGCTGTGCTCTTCGGCTACATCGTCGGCTGCGCATCCGGCTTCATCGTCGCGATCCTCGCGGACCGCATAGCCTTCCTGCGGCGCGGACTTCTGCCGATCGGCAATATGGTTTCGGCCCTGCCGATCATCGGCGTTGCACCAATCATGGTGATGTGGTTCGGTTTCGACTGGCAGTCCAAGGCGGCGGTCGTGATCATCATGACCTTCTTTCCTATGTTGGTGAACACGGTGGCGGGCCTTGGCGCCGCCGGAGCCATGGAACAGGATCTGATGCGCTCCTATGCATCGGATTATTGGCAGACGCTGATAAAACTTCGCCTTCCGGCCGCCATGCCGTTCATCTTCAACGCGCTGAAGATCAACTCGACGCTGGCGCTGATCGGCGCGATCGTCGCGGAATTCTTCGGCACGCCGATTGTCGGCATGGGCTTTCGCATCTCGACTGAAATCGGCCGCATGAATGTCGATATGGTCTGGGCCGAAATCGCTGTTGCGGCGGTGGTCGGTTCGTTTTTTTATGGTGTCGTGGCGCTTGCGGAAAGGGCGACGACGTTCTGGCATCCGTCTAACCGTGGGGGTTAGGCGCTGAAATCCGGACCCCAGCAAATGGGGCCGGTACGACAGAGGGAAACGACAATGAAGAAGATGATAATGACATTGATGGCGGGCGCGTTCTCGCTCGCGAGCGCCCAGGCGATGGCCGCCGACAAGGTCACGCTGCAGCTCAAATGGGTGGCACAGGGTCAATTCGGCGGCTATTACGTTGCCAAGGACAAAGGCTTCTACGAGGAAGAAGGCCTCGACGTGACGATCAAGCCCGGCGGGCCTGACATCGCGCCTGAGCAGGTGATAGCCGGCGGCGGCGCCGACGTCATCGTCGACTGGATGGGGGGTGCACTCGTCGCCCGCGAAAAGGGCGTGCCCCTCGTCAACATCGCCCAGCCCTTCCAGAAATCGGGCCTCGAAATGATCTGCCCGAAGGACGGTCCGGTAAAGACCGAGGCCGATTTCAAGGGCCACACGCTCGGCGTCTGGTTCTTCGGCAACGAATATCCGTTCTTCGCCTGGATGAACAAGCTTGGCCTCAAGACCGATGGCGGCAAGGACGGCGTAACAGTGCTGAAGCAGAGTTTCGACGTGCAGCCGCTCGTCCAGAAGCAGGCGAACTGCATTTCGGTCATGACCTATAATGAATACTGGCAGGCAATCGACGCCGGTTTCAAGCCGGAAGACCTGGTTGTCTTCAACTATACTGAAATGGGCAACGACCTGCTCGAGGACGGCCTCTATGCCAGGGAAGACAAGCTGAAGGATCCCGCCTTCAAGGAAAGCATGGTCAAATTCGTCCGCGCCTCCATGAAGGGCTGGAAATACGCCATCGATAACCCGGACGAAGCCGCGGAGATCGTCATGGACAATGGCGGGCAGGACGAGAACCACCAGAAGCGCATGATGGGTGAAGTCGCTAAGCTGATCGGCGACGGATCGGGCGTGCTGAAGCCGGAACTTTACGAGCGCACCGTCAAGGCACTCCTCGATCAGAAGATCATCACCAAGCAACCTGAAGGTGCGTACACGACCGAGATCACTGACGCGGCATTGAAATAAAAATCGTCTGCCGTTCACCAATTGAGAACGCGCGGCTTGTTTCTGTGCGTTCTCTGAAATATTTTGATACAAAATATAACCAAAAGTCATCTCTCCCATAACGAGTGCGGATTGATTTGTGCGGCGCAAACACGTAAAAGTTCTGCCCGGATGAAATCTTTCGCTGCCGGTCTTGTAACCGTTTTGTGTGGTTCCCACCTTGATCCGGGGTCATTGCGTGCGGGGGGACGCGACGAGACCGGAGAGATTCCCAGCGAAATACTTGCCCCTGATATTAGGTCGGACGTAGTCGCATGTTTCGCAAGTTCCCGAAGTCTGCCGGTGTTACGGCTCTCCTCCTCTCGCTTGTCGCGAGTTCCGCTCTGTCGCAGGAGGTCACTCCCCCGGCCGAGCCGAAACTGCCATCTATCGTCGTTACCGAGGCTGTGACCAAGCCGCTCGTGGATCGAGTGATCGCGACCGGCACGATCGAGCCCGTTGAAGAGGTTTATGTGCAGCCGCTGGTCGAAGGCCTTTCGATCAAGACGCTCAATGCCGATATCGGCGACGAAGTGAAGGCCGACAGCGTGCTTGCAGCGCTGAATGATGACGCGCTCCTCCTGGAGAAGAGCCAGCTTGAAGCCAACAGGGCTAAGACCGAGGCTGCCCTTGCGCAATACAAGGCGCAGGTGATTGAAGCGCAGGCCAATCTTGATGACGCCACGCGCCAGCGCGATCGTACGAAGCGGCTGAGCCAGAGCGGCACGAGCACGATTTCCCAACTAGAACAGGCTGAAGCCCTCGTCGAGGTACGCCAGGCCCAGTTTAATGCCGCCAGACAGGCGGTCGCGGTTGGGGAGTCCGACATCAAGGTGGTCGACGCCCAGATTGAAGACGTCGACCTGAAACTTGCCCGTACAGGCGTGAAGACACCCGTCGCCGGCGTGGTTTCCCTGCGCAATGCCAAGGTAGGCGCGATCGCCAGCGGGACCGGCAATCCGCTCTTTACGATCATCAAGGACGGTGCGATCGAACTTGTTGCTGATCTTTCCGAGACCGATATCCAAAAGATCAAGGTCGGCCAGAAAGCGGTCGTGACGATTGCCGGCGGCACGGCGAAGATCGAAGGCAAGGTGCGCCTCGTTTCACCGACGGTCGACTCCACCACGCGGCTCGGCTCCGTACATATCGTCGTCGACGACGAGAGCGGTGCGCGCGCCGGCATGTATGCCAGCGCCGATATTATCGTCACTGAAACAAGCGCGCTGGCACTCCCTCTTTCCGCCGTCACCACCGACCGCAATGGCTCCACTGCCCGCAAGGTTGAGGATAACGTGGTCAAGCAGGTGAAAATCGAAACCGGCATCCAGGATGGTGGTTTCGTCGAGGTCGTCAGCGGCCTCCAAGCCGGTGACATGGTTGTGGCAAAAGCCGGCGCGTTTGTCCGCGATGGCGACAAGATCGCTCCGGTGCCAGCCGAGCCCAACACCATTTCCAACTGAGACCAGAACGAGGTAAGCCACATGAACTTCTCCGCCTGGTCGATCCGAAATCCGATCGCGCCGCTGCTTGGCTTCGCGCTTTTGCTTTTTGTCGGCATCCAGTCCTTTTATGCCCTGCCGATCACCCGCTTCCCGAATATCGACGTTGCAGTCGTATCGATCACCGTGACCCAGAGCGGCGCTTCGCCCGCCGAACTTGAAATGCAGGTGACGAAGGAGATCGAGGACGCTGTCGCCTCGATCAGCGGCATCGACGAGATTCAGTCGACGGTGACGGACGGTCAGTCCCAGACCGTCGTGGTCTTCCGTATCGAGAAGCCGACCGACGAGGCCGTTCAGGACACCAAGGACGCAATCGACAAGATCCGCAGCGACCTGCCCGCAGGCATCGAAGAGCCCGTCGTCACGAAGGTGGACGTCGAAGGGCAGGCGATCCAGACCTTCGCCGTCTCCTCGCCGAACATGACGCTCGAAGAGCTTTCCTGGTTCGTCGACGATACGGTCAAGCGCGCCCTCCAGGGCCAGCCCGGCGTCGGCCGCATCGACCGTTATGGCGGCGCAGATCGGGAAATCCGCATATCGCTGAACCCGGCCAAGCTCGACGCCTACGGTATTACTGCAGCCGAGGTGAACCAGCAGCTTCGCGGCACCAACGTCGACCTGGGTTCGGGCCGCGGGCAGGTGGCCAATAACGAGCAAACGATCCGCACGCTCGGCGACGCCCGTGATGTGGCGCAACTCGCCGATACCACGATCACGCTCCCGACCGGCCGTTTCGTGAAACTCTCGGAACTCGGAACCGTTGCCGACACCTATGAAGAGCCGAAATCCTTCTCGCGCTTCAACGGTACGCCGTCCGTCACCTTCGCGGTCTTCCGCGCCAAGGGCGCCAGCGAGGTCTCCGTTGCCGAGACGGTTGCGGCAAGCCTTGACGAGGTGCGCAAGGCCAATCCGGGCGTTGCGATCGAAATGGTCGACGACTCGGTCTACTTTACCTACGGCAACTATGAGGCCGCGCTCCACACGTTGATGGAAGGCTCCATCCTTGCCGTCATCGTGGTCTTCCTGTTCCTACGGAACTGGCGCGCGACCCTGATCGCCGCGGTCGCCCTGCCGCTTTCCGCGATCCCGACATTCTGGATCATGGACATTATGGGGTTCTCGCTGAACCTCGTGAGCTTCCTGGCCCTGACGTTGGCGACCGGCATCCTTGTCGACGACGCGATCGTCGAGATCGAGAATATCGCCCGACATATCAAGATGGGTAAGACGCCTTATCGCGCCGCCCTGGAAGCCGCCGACGAAATCGGGCTTGCAGTCATCGCGACGAGCTTCACGATTATTGCGGTCTTCGTGCCGGTCTCGTTCATGCCCGGCATTCCGGGTCAGTATTTCATCCAGTTCGGCCTGACGGTCGCCTTTTCCGTTTTCTTCTCGCTGATGGTGGCACGCCTCATCACGCCGTTGATGGCCGCTTATCTGATGCGCGCCGAAGACGCCATGGAAGACCATCACGACAACGACAGCCGTCTGATGAAAGCCTATACCAGGCTCGTTACCGGCACGACCCGCAAATGGTATTGGCGTTACACGACACTGCTCGCCGCCATCGCCTTCTTGGTTGGCTCCATGGCGCTTCTTGCGCAGGTTCCTGGTAGCTTCATGCCGCCGGACGACTCTTCGCGCGTGGTGCTCTCGGTCGAGCTGCCGCCGAATGCAACCCTCGATGAAACCGCTGCCGCAACGGACAAGGTCTACGATGCCATACGCCATATTGACGGCGTGGAGAGCATTTTCATTCTCGGCGGCGCTTCTCCCAAGGGCGATCTCGAACTGCGTCGCGCGACGGTGCGCGTTATCCTCCAGAACATCGACCATTCGCTGGTGAAGACCTTGGTCAACAAGGGTCTCGGATCCATTCCCCTGGTTGGCGACTACCTGCCGAAGATGAAGGAGAATGGCCGTACCCGTCCGCAATGGGATGTCGAGAAGGACATATTCGCTGCCGTTCAATCGATTGCGGATGTCCGTATCTCGAAAGTCAACGACCGCGCCGAACGCGATCTTTCGTTCAACTTCCTCTCCAAGAGCGAAGAGGATCTGAACGAGGCCGTCAGCCTGCTGGAATCGAAGTTGCGCGCTTCGCCCATCCTAGCCAACATCTCTTCTGAAGGCGCCCTGCCCCGACCGGAACTGCAGATCCGTCCGCGCATGGACCAGGTCTCACGGCTCGGCATTACACCACAGCAGATTTCTGAGACCGTGCGCGTCGCAACGATCGGCGATATCGACGCAAACCTTGCCAAGATATCTCTCGACGACCGGCAGATCCCGATCCGTGCGCAAGCCTCGCTTGACCTCCGCCGCGACCTTGCCGCGATCCGCGCGCTCAAGATCAAAACGGCTTCCGGCGCGAGCGTGCCGCTCTACAGCGTCGCCGACATCGACTACGCGGAAGGTCCGAGCTCGATCAAGCGCAACGACCGCAACCGCGTCGTGTCGATCGGTTCCGACGTACCGTTTGGCACCGCGCTCGACACGGCGACAGCCGAGTTCAAAAGGATTGTCGACGAGACCGAGCTCCCCCCGAGCGTACGCCTTGCCGAAAGCGGTGACGCCAAAATCCAGGCCGAGATGACCCAGAGCTTCGGCAATGCGATGCTGCTTGGCCTGATGCTGGTGCTGGTGGTGCTGATCCTGCTCTTCAAGGACGTGATCCAGCCCTTCACCATCCTGTTCTCGCTGCCGCTTGCGATCGGCGGTGTCGCGGTGGGGCTGATAGTCACCCAGAATGCGCTCTCCATGCCGGTTCTCATCGGCATCCTGATGCTGATGGGCATCGTGACCAAGAACGCCATCCTGCTCGTGGACTTCGCGATCGAAATGAAGCGCCACGGCCTGGAACGGGTTCACGCCATGGTGGAGGCAGGCCGCAAGCGTGCCCGCCCAATCATCATGACTTCGATCGCCATGTCGGCGGGGATGCTGCCCTCCGCGCTCGGCGTCGGTGAAGGCGGTTCGTTCCGCGCTCCGATGGCGATCGCGGTGATCGGCGGCATCATCGTTTCGACGGTGCTCTCGCTCGTGGTCGTACCATCCTTCTTCCTGATCATGGACGATCTTTCTCACCTGCTCGGCAGGATTTTCGGACGGCTCGTCGGCAGGAAGGAAGAGGAAGAGCTCGACCTCTCCAAGGAAGAGCTCAGCAGGGAAGCTCGCAAGAGCGCCGAGTCGATCGCCTCGCTGGAAGAACGTCTCAACCAGATCGAACGGCAGACCAGCGCCAACGACGATCGTTCTTCCGGAGCGCAGACGGGTACAAAGGTCCTCCGTCTGCCGCCGATGGCTGCGGAATAAGCATCGTTCAACGGCATTTCAGTAACGCCGGGCCCTTGGGTCCGGCGTTTTTCTTGGGCGCGCAAAAATTGCAGAAAATTCTCGGAATTTGATCGGCGTCAAACGGAGCTTTCATAAACCTGTTACTTTCCGTCACATCAGGAATGCGCAACGGCTCAAGCGATGGAAGCGACGACGGAGATGATGAATAGCAACCTGAAGCTCACCAATCGGGATCGGGCTGTGCTGATGAAGACGCCTTTCCTGGCCGGGTTAAGCGGCAATTCCCTCATCCGGATGTTTGCCAATATGACCGTGGTGAGCCTTTCGGCGCGGAAGTCGGTTTTCCGCGAGGGGGAAAATGCTGATGCTCTCTACTGTGTTCTAAGTGGTTATGTGCGGCTTTACCGGCTTAACCGCGAAGGTCGTGAAGCGGATATGCGCATCTGCGGCCCCGGTGATACATTTGCCGAATGCCTGATCTATGGCGGTAACCAATACCGTTACAACGCCCAGGCCGCCGAAGCGGTAACGCTCGCCAGATTTGATCTGCAGGCGGTTCGGGAATTGGCCGAACAGGAGAAGGATATCTCCAAAGCCGTGATGACGTCTTTGTCCCGGCATCTTCTCTCGACCATGGATTGCGTCGCCAATGACAGGCTGTATACGGCGCCACAACGGGTAGCGAATTATATTCTGGCGCGGTGTCCGGTCGACGGCGGCCCGGCTTCCATTCGCCTGCCTTTCCAGAAGAGCCTGCTGGCGGGGATGCTCGGTCTGGCACCGGAGGCCCTTTCGCGTGCGTTTTCGGCGCTCCGCAAGACCGGCGTCACAGTGCGCGGCCGAGTGATTCAGGTCGTTGACGTGCAGGCCCTGCGCGAGGTCTAGCGGCCACCTCGGCATTGATGCGGCACGGGGTTCCAGGATCTGAAGCGAAGAAGAGACAACCCTCCGACACGCAACGCTGATCAGCCCGGCGCGCATGCCACCATCCTCTCCTCGCGAAGGAAAACAGGCTCAATCCACTTGAGCCAGCATTTGATATCGTTTGCCGTAACCCTATGTCCGCAGGTGAAGCGCAGCACTCCACGCCCCCGGTTCATATTGATTGAACCCTGATTACCGCATCAGGGGTCAATTTCGGAGTTTGCGATAGAGTCGGTATAGTATGTCGTAAGCGCTGGCACCTGTTCGATCAGCATCGGAGCGAGTATCTTTTGTGTCGCGGCGTCACCGCCGTATTTCGCTTGGAGGAAGTCGCAATGTAGCGGCAGGCTCGATCGGCATTCTTCTCCAAGGACGGTGAAAACCACCGACTGTTCGGACTTGCCCTTGACGCCGATCCGGTCCAGTTCGAACACGACGAAATGCTCCTGCACGGCTTGGGCCGTCGCCTCGCCGATCAGAAGCGGCACGCCATAGGCCTTTGAGGCACTCTCCAGTCTTGCAGCGAGATTGACGGCATCACCGAGCGCCGAATAATCGAAGCGGCTGCTTGATCCCATATTTCCGACGACACATTCGCCGGTATTGATGCCGATGCCGATCCTGAGTGGATAATAGGTCCGACCGGTGGCTTCAGCCTCCCTTCGCAGATCACTGTTGAGCGTCTCCATCGAGACGAGCATGTCGAGGGCAGCCGAGACGGAATGGACTGCATGGTCGGAATCATCCAGCGGCGCATTCCAGAAGGCCATGAGACAGTCACCAATATATTTGTCGATCGTTCCGCCATAGGAGAGCACGATGTCCGAAAGCGGTGTCAGCAGGCGGTTGATCAACATTGTGAGCTGTTCGGGATTGTCCTTCAGCAATTCCGAGATAGTCGTGAAGCCGCGCACATCGCAGAAGAGAATGGAAAGCTGGCGCCTCTCGCCACCAAGCCTCAGCCTGGAGGGATCACGGGCGAGTTGCTCCACCAGGGCCGGCGCAAGGTATTGAGAAAACGCGCGCATGATCTGGCGACGGTTCTTTCGCTCTTCGGCATAATCGAGCGTCGCCTGCGCGGCCGCAACGCCGATGAAAGCCAGCGAAGGCGCCATCGGCGAAGCAAAGACACGGCCGAAACGCAAGGTCAGGTAGCTGCCGGCAAACAGCAGCACCATCGCGGCCGCGCCAACGACAATAGTGCGCCAGCTGGTGCCCTTTGAAACAAGTACGGCGGCAACAATCACTGCAGCGAGCAGCAGAAGCTGCTTCATCGCTCCGCTGGCCTCCGCTATCCAGGTCCTCAGTCGCAGGTTGTCGAGTATGGTTGCCTGGACCTCGGCACCGGCAACCAATTTGCCGGTATGCACCGTATAGGAGGTCGGGAAGGCATCGGCTCCTCCTTTATCTATCGATGGCGCGTTCTGGAGGCTCAGGCCGACGATGACCATACGGTTCTTGAAAATTCCAGACGGCAGGAAATTTTCCGGATCGAGCGCCTGATAATAGGAAACGGTCGGATAGGTCCTCGCTCCCCCGAAAGTCTGGATCAGGCCGCCTGGTTCCGGCAACTCGGTCTCGATGCCGGCAGCGGTCGCAATCATCGCGGCAAAGCTGTCGTCGTAGGCGGGCATCGCACGCAGCACGCCGTCGCGGTGAAGATTGACCGAGGCGATGCCGACAAGTGCCAGCCTGTCCGAGAACATCTGAAGAGGCATGACCCGAATAAACTGATCGGCCTGATCGGATGTCACCAGCGTCTCATCGCCCGCAAGCACCACATCCGGGCCGAGAGACTGGGCAAGCGCCTCGTCTTCAGATGAAGTCGAAGGCTCCGAAAAGATGATGTCGAGCCCGATCACTCTCGCGCCCGCGGCGCGCAGCGCCGAGATCAACCGCGCATGCAGGCTGCGCGGCCAAGGCCACTGCACATTGATTTCGGCCAGGGACGGCTCGTCGATCGCAACGATGATCGGCCCGTTTTCGGGAAGCGGTTCTGCTCCGATGGTCGAGAGATAGTCGAAGGCGCGGTCGTCGATGAGCGGCCAGCCCGGCAGCCGGGTAATCAGGGTGACGGCCGCGAAGATAAAGGCTGCAAGTGTCGCGACCTGCACGCGGCGGGATGAAAAGAACCGCGTTGCTGACAGTGGGAGGCCGCGAGTAGCCATCAGAACCGCACTTTGAGTGTACCCTTGAAAGACCTGCCCCAGCCCGTGATCGGATTGCCGAAATCATCGTGGTCGAGCGTGAAATCCTCGTCCAGTAGATTATACGCGGCCAATTCCAGTTCAAAACGCTTGTCGAACGGCTCCCAGGTCAGGCTGGCATCCAGCGTCCAATAATCGCCGAGATCAAGGCCGTCATTATCGACACGCTCACCGATATAGTTCGCCGCAATCGTAGCCCTGACATTGGCTTCATTGACCCAGGTGAGTGCCACCTGTCCCGCCCATTCGGGAACGAAAGGCAGCTGCCCTCCGGCAGTTGGCGCGCTGCTTTTGTCGTCCGTATCCGAATAGGCCACCGTGGAGGATAATCCAAAGCCGTGCCCGAGCAGAAGATTGGCGGTCAAGCTGGTCCGGTCGATGCTTCCGCGGCCCGTATCAAAGGTATCGGCCTGCAGAGGAAGGATGATGCTGGCGTCGTGAACGTCCTGATGTTGATATTCCAACGCCGTGAAGAAATCTGTTGTCCATTCCGCATCCCAGCGAAAAGCGTAGGTATCCAGCGAACCACCCGGATCGAATGAAATCTCGTTCTGCTGGAGGCCGACGATACCGACTGGCGACAAGGTCGGTGTGCTCAGATCGACGCTGTTGCGGATAAATCCGGCACGCAACCATTGCCCTTCGAACGGCGACCAAGCGATACCGACGCGCGGATCGAGCCTCGCCGTGTCGGTCGTGTCATCCGAGATCAGCGAGCCGAACAACGCATACTCGGCCTTGAGGTCGGCCGTTATGTCGTGAAGCAGGTCGGCATAGATTCGGCCGACACCGTTTCTGTCAAAATCTTCGGCGGACGTGATCGGAAACGGTACTGGTACCACAAGAGAAAGGTTCTGCGATTGGGAGGTATCGATCCAGCCGCCCTCGATGCCATATCGAAGGGTGAAATTGTCCATTCCAATGCTGTGATTGATGGCCGCGATATAAGTTTGCTGACGGAGTTCATTTTCCGTCAGCCTCCCTATTGCGCCGGCAACGCTTGAGACTTCCTCGTATAGCTCACTCTTACGCTTCTGCTCGCTGAAAAGCAGGGCCGCATTGAGAATGTTCTCGTAGCCGAATGTATGACTCCAACCTATTCCACCATTGGTAATGGTGGTGCTGGAATCGATATCATCCACCAAAACCAAACCAGGGACGGACACAATCCGGGAGTCCCGGGTGAAATCGGCATACGCCTGATTGAAATACAGAACGAACCGGTCGTAAGGCGTCGGGCTGGCAGTCAGATATACGTTGCCACCCAAAACCTTGTTGTCGATATCGAGATTCGTCAGCCCGCTGATATCGCGGCTGTCTGGCAAGGTTTGCCATTCCAGATTGGCATAGAAACTGATCGGAAAGGGAAGATTGCTGTAGCCTTGGACTTCCCCTTCGGCGACATAGCCCAAGTCTCCGCCCGTACTCGTGATGCCGCCGCCGATCGAAGCTTCCAGGAATGGCTGGGGAAGCAGATCGATACCGCGGGAGCGTGACGAGATCAGAGTGGGCTCGAGCAGCAATCCCTGCAGAATTGACGAGAAGCCCTGACCATTGGGGCTATTGTTGATGATGTCGGCGCCGTAGAGATAGCTGTTTCCGAAAGGATTGGCGCTGCCCCGGATACCCTGGTCGATATAGGAGACGCCCGAGAACGGATCGAACACGGCATCGCTGTAATATTCGCCCCAGGCATTCAGTCCCTGGAAGCGGAACGCATAGTTCGAGGCCGAGCCCGCCTGCTGGTTGGCGCCGAGCGAACTATATTGTCCGCCGCGCGCCCTCGCACGCTTCACATATTCCTGCGCGTTGCGGATGGCGCCTTCGGAATCGTAACTATCGATGGCGACTGCGGTGCGAAGCGCCGAAATTCCTGGGTTGTTGTCATCCAGCCGATCCGCGTTGTCGGTTGCCTGTTCGGCGGCGACCCGATCTCCCTTCTGATAGAGGGCTGCAGCCAGCAATACCTGACCTTCGGCATAGGCTGGATCGGAAACCGTACCGGCCAGCAGATCCTCAAGCGCCCTGTCCATATCGCCGGCCTGCATGAAGTAGCGGCCACGGGCAATCAACGCTACGCTGAGCGTCGGATCGCGTTCCAGCGCCAGATCGATTTCCCGCTTCGCGTCCTCGACACGATTAAGGTCCAGATAGAAGAAGGCCAGATTGGCGCGCGCCACTGGATCTTCCGGGTCGAGCTTGATCGCCTTCCTGTAGGCAGCCTCCGCTTCGCGACCGGCGCCGCGCTCCGACTGCAGGTTTCCGATCTCGTTCCAGGTCGAGCTGCTCCCCGGGGTGACCCTGACGGCGGCTTCAGCATCGGCAAGCGCACCATCGATATCGCCCTCTATTCCGGCCTTGTAATGTGAACGCACCTCGAGGGCGGTCGGCTCCTGCGGATCGATCGCAAGCGCCTTTTTCATCGCGTCTTGCGCCTGCTGCCGATCGTTCAAGAGCAACGCCAGCCATGCGCGATAGGCGGGAAGCTCAGGATCGTCCGGGTATTGTCTTTCGGCGTCCGCCAGAACTTTTATCGCGGCCCGGAGGTCCTGCAAAAAGCCGACCGCATAGGCGCGCAGAAAGGCGCCGTCCGCCCCTCCGACCTGTGGCGGCAACGGCTCGACCCGGTTCGGATCGGCAAGCGAGCGGGCGTAGTAGCCGCCATAAAGAGCGATACCACGCCGTTTGGAATCGAGTCCTCCTTCAGCCTTTGCGAACAGCCGTGCGGCATCAGCATATCGGGTCTCGCTCGCCGCGAGTATGGCCTCGATAAGGGTAACACGCGCCCGCTGCGCTGCGGAGAGCTGCCGACCTTGGAGCACGGTAAGGGTCTCTCTGGCCCTTGCCCGCCCCTCCAGCGAAAGCTGCGCTTCTGCAAGCGACACCCAATCCTCGGTGCTGCGCTGTTCCGGCGGCATCGCGGTGATACGATCAGCATGCCGGCGCATGTCCGCAACGGGTTGCGCCGAGGGCGGCATGCGCTCGAAAGCCTCGCGCGGCGGCAGATAAAAGAGCATCTGCTCGCGGTCGTCTGATTCGACGATGACCACCTTGCGTGGGGCCTGGCCGATCGAGGCGACCGCCCCCTCGCCCCGCCTGACCTCTATACTGCCCTGCGGATTGCTGAACTGAACGACACCTTCCAGAACCGTGAGAGAGGTCCGGCTTCCGCTGACGGTCATCGTCCAGTCTGTACCGCGGATCGCCGCCGCGGCCGCTGGCGTCTCGACCTGCACGCCTGGCCCGCCGCGCTCCGCGCGAGCCCAGATAGTGCCGGACTGCAGTTGAAGTACGGTGTCGGCACTGGTGCCGGATGTAACCTGTTTCACGACAAGCGCGGAATTGCGGCCAAGGCGAATTTGGGTCCTGTCGGAAAATAAAATTGCCAATTGACCTGTGGCATTCGTGCGCAACACGTCGCCGGTGAGCAGGTCTTGCCTGAGGTCCACGAACCGCCAGTTCGAAACATCGATGAAGCGGACTTCTTCCCCCGCCTTGCGCGCAATGACGGCCCCCGCAGCCGGGCCTGAACGCGGAACAGGTTCCGCCACCGCAGGCGACACCAATCCGCCGGCAAGCACGGACGCCGACATGGCTACGAGATAAAATCGACAGAGAACCCCCAACATGCCTCACCACTGCGTGTAAACTCCGCAAGTGTCAAGAAGCACTCCGGCAAGAGGATTGCTTTCCTGCCAGAGTGTATTAACAGGGAAACAGTTGATATGCGGAGGGAAAATGAGTGAGTGACTTTGAAGGCGCGCCTACCGAATTGCTGGAAATGCCGATGGCGTCCGGGGAGGTCACCGAGGAATATTTTAATCATGTACGCAAGATAAACGATGTCTATTACGACCAAATAAAAATCTCGGACCAGAAGGCAGCTTACATTTTTACGTTCATGCTTGCCTTCCTTGTTTCCTCCACGGAGGGAAGAAACGTTTTCAACTGGTCACGCTATTCTGAGGGAAGCTGGATAGAGATAACTTTTTCTGGCGCTCTGGCGTTGGCGTCTGTTTGGTCAATACTGTCGGCGATAATGGTTGTATTGCCGCGCAAGGCTCAAAAATCGACAACACTGTTCTGGGGCACGTGGACTCAGCATCGGCCAGTCTTCGAGCAAGCGGCCGAGCACGGCGATATCGGCTACCTCTTCAAGGAATATCTGGACAATGCGGATGTTCTATCGCTGATCGCGACCCAGAAATATAAACTTGTGTCCTACGCTTTCCGCGGACTTATGGTCACGGTTGTCGCTTATGTCCTGCTTCTGCTCTTGGCCCAGAATCAAACATAGCCACGCAACCCGAAGGATCGACGCCGGGAGCCGACTGTTCCTCGACAAAGGACGCCGCACTTGTGATTGTTTATCCTGACTGGGGACGAGAAATAATCCGAGCCCTTCAATTTGGACCGTTTTTGGTTAAGGTCTTCCAGCGACTATCCTGACAGAGAAGGAATGGGGACAGCAAAGACATCGCATCTCAGATAGTCAGGCGACTGATTTCCTTTGACTATTTCCTGAGAGGCTCATGCCCGGAAGGTCATTTTAAGAAAAGATGAACAACGATCGGCTTCAAGTGAGGTTCTGGGGTGTCCGCGGCAGCATTCCCGTATCCGGCCCCGATTTTAGCCGCTATGGCGGCAATACGGCCTGCATCGAAATTCGCTGCGGTGATGATCGCATCTTGTTCGACGCTGGTTCCGGTCTGCGCGAGGCTGGCCTTGCCTTGGCCGCCGACGGCGTGAGCGATGTCGATCTGTTCTTCAGCCACTGCCACTATGACCACATCATCGGCTTGCCCTTCTTCGACCCCATCTACCGTCCGTCGGTCAAGACGAATATCTGGTCAGGCCACCTGCGCGGCAAGATGAGCACACGGCAGATGGTCGAACAGTTCATCAGCCCACCATGGTTTCCGCTTCACGCCTTCTCCACGACAGTCAATTTCCGAGACTTCAGCCCTGGACAAATGCTCACGCCCCGCAAAGGCATAACGATCAGGACCTTCATGTTGAACCATCCAGGCGGAGCGGTCGGCTACCGGATCGAGTGGAAAAGCAAATCCGTAGCGCTGGTCTACGATGTCGAACATAATCCGGGGGTCTACGATCCCATTCTCTTGGAATTGATGAAAGGCGCCGATCTGGTCGTCTATGATTGCACCTACAACGAAGACGAAATGCAGCATTTCAGGGGCTTCGGTCATTCCTCTTGGCAACACGGAATCAAGCTGGCCCAGATGGCACGTGCAAGACGCTTTGCCATGTTCCATCACGCTCCCTCGCGCACAGATCAGCAGCTCGCTGAGATGGAGCGCAGTGCAAAACTCGTTTTCCCCGGCGCTTTCGCGGCATATGAAGGACAGATCGTGGAGATTTAACTCCCAGGCCGGCAAGTTTGCTCGCTAGCGTCCCATGTCATAAATCGCAAATATCTGCCTTTATCCTGGCATGGCTTCGCAACCATCTTCAAGAACCGCAATGAATGACAATGGATATGCAGCCGGATTTGGTTCGGGCTTTTCATTCTGCTGATGATGAACCACGTCATCGGCACCCACGTCACGCAAGCCTTGTACGGCATTGAAGACAAATACGAGACGATGGCTTCAAACTCGTCGCGCACCCTTTTTCCTTCGTTCACAGCGACTGCATTGTGTTTGGCGCGTTTGTCGATGATGATAGGTCGATCTACTTCGCTGGTGGGAGTTTCCGTGGCTTCGTTTCTGCAAACCCTTCCCCTTATGGCCTTTTCGTCCCGGCCGTGAGCTTCCGAGCAGGTTGACGGCACGATGGAAAAGAGCCTGCTCCGCTACATCTGGAAGAATACCCGGCTGCAGCAACTGTGGATTCTGCTTGTCGTCGTGGCCTCCATGGTGCCCTACTTCCTGGCCTTCGACCTGCCGAAACGGATCGTCAACGGACCGATCCAGGGCAGTGGTTTCGAGGATCCGGACACACGCCAGACATTCCTGCATATTGTCTATGACGTTCCGCTCTTCGGCAATGTTGAGTTCTCCAGGGGCATTGAGCTCAACCGCCTGCAGATGCTTGTGGTGCTCAGCCTCATCTTCCTCGCCCTAGTGGTCGTGAACGGCCTCTTCAAGCTGTACATCAACACCTATAAGGGCCGGCTCGGCGAACGTCTGCTGCGCCGCATCCGCTTCGAGCTCATCGACCGCGTCTTGCGCTTTCCACCCAAGCATTTCAAGCGGGTGAAATCCGCCGAGATCGCGACCATGATCAAGGATGAAGTGGAGCCTTTCGGCGGCTTCACCGGAGACGCGTTCGTTCAGCCGGCGCTGCTCGGTGGCCAGGCGCTCACGACGCTTATCTTTATCATCGTCCAGAACTTCTGGCTCGGAATGATCGCGGCAGGCATCGTCGTGGTTCAGGCAATCCTCATACCGCGCATGAGGAAAAGGCTGCTGGAGCTCGGACGTCAGCGTCAGATTACAGCCCGCGAACTATCCGGCCGAGTCAGCGAAATCGTCGACGGCATTGGCGCGATCCATGGCAACGACACCTCCAACCTGGAGCGCGCCGACATCGCCTGGCGTCTCGGGCGCATCTTCTCCATCCGCTACGACCTTTACCAATGGAAGTTCCTGGTGAAATTCATCAACAACTTCCTTGCCCAGGTCACACCGTTCCTCTTCTACGCTATCGGCGGCTACTTCGTTCTATTGGGCAGGCTGGACATCGGCCAGCTGGTGGCCGTCATTGCCGCCTACAAGGACTTGCCCGGGCCACTGAAGGAGCTCATCGATTGGGATCAGGCTCGCCAGGATGTGCAGGTCAAATATTCCCAAGTCTATGAACAGTTCAACGTGGAGCCGCTGATCGACAGCAGCATCCAGGCGGTTGCGACAGCACCGGTGGCGGCGCTGAAAAGCGCACTCGTCATCAACAACCTCTCGCTCAGCGACGACAGCGGCGCCCGGCTCCTGAACCAGGTCTCAACCGAGATCAAGCCTAATGAGACCGTTGCCATTGTCGGAGCCAACGGCAGCGGAGCCGAAGCCTTTGCGGAGGCGCTCGGCAGGCTCGCCTGGCCGGATTCGGGCGGCGTCACCATCGATGGCCGCGACCTGCTCGAACTTCCGGAATCGATCACCGGCCGCAGGATATCCTATGCATCGGCTGATACTTTCTTCCTGCATGGAACGCTGCGCGACAACCTGCTCTATGGGCTGAAACACTCGCCTTTGAGAGAGGCACGGTACGAAGGTGGGAATGCCCGCGAATTCGAAACATACGCGATTGAAGCAAGCAAGGCGGGCAATCCAGCCTTCGATCTCAACAGCGACTGGGTGGATTACGCAGCCGCCGGAGCCCAGGGGCCGGAAGATCTTCTCAAGATAATTCGACCGGTGCTGGATGCGGTGCAGATCTCCGAGGATATCTTCGATCTCGCGTTGCGCTCGACCATCGATCCGGATGTCCACACGACGATCGGCCTGCATCTTGTCCAACTGCGAACCTCTCTGCGCAGACGGTTGGCGGAAGAGGACCTCGGCGACATCGTCGTACCGTTCGATTTCGATCTTTACAACGCGCAGGCTACAGTCGGCGAAAATCTGTTCTTCGGCACAACCAAGCACCCGATGAAGAATAGCCCTCAGCTTGCGGCACATCCTTATTTCCAACAGATCCTTGGTGACACAGGCCTGAACGACGATCTTTACGCGATGGGCCTTGAGATCGCCGAAAATGCCGTCGAGCTTTTCCACGACCTTCCGCCGCACCATGCGTTTTTCCAGCAGCTGACCTTCATGACGGCCGATGAGATCCCCGACTATCAAAGTCTGCTTCAGCGGCTTCAAGGCAGCCCCTCGAACGAGGTGTCGTCGGAAGATCGCACGCTGATACTCGGGCTGAGCTTCTCCTATATCGAGCCGCGCCACCGCTTTGGTCTGCTGGACCAGAACCTCATGGAGAGGATTGTCAACGCGCGCAAAAGGTTCCATGCCCACATTCCCGACGACTTGGCCGGACTGGTGGAGCGCCACGACCCGCAACGCTTCTCCAAGTCGGCGAGCCTTATGGACAACGTGCTTTTCGGTCGCGTTGCCCACCAGATGGCTGATGCCTCCGATCAGATCCGCACGCTCATGCGAGAGATTTTTTTCGCTCTCGATCTCTATGACGACGTGCTGTCTGTCGGCCTTCAGTTCGACGTAGGTTCAGGCGGAAAGCGCCTGACCATGGTGCAGCGGCAGAAGCTGAATCTTGCCCGCGCGCTGCTGAAACGTTCGGACTATTTTATCTTCAATCGCCCATTGTCTGCGCTCGACCGCCGGCTTCAGGATCAGATAACCCACTGTGTCATTCAGGATTTGCATCGGGAAGGTCATCGCCCTTCCATCACTTGGGTCCTTTCCGACCCGAGCCTTGCGGAAATCTTCGACCGGGTCCTCCTCTTCCACCGAGGAACATTGGCAGAATCCGGCAGTTATCTGGAACTCTCGCAGACAAACAGGATTTTCAAGGAACTGCTATCGTAATATTTTGCGCAAGAAGACGTTAGCAGATTACGGTAACAGGCAGGACGCTTACTTTGCTTATAGACGAAGTCGAAATGCTGAGACAGGTACCCATCTTGGCCCGGATCAAGCCGGCGAAGCTCAAGCTGCTTGCCTTTGCCTCCGACCGGATGACCTACCGCCAGGGCCAGGACCTATGCCGACAGGGCGATGTGGGCGACGCGGTCTATGTGATACTTTCTGGAACGGCTGATATTATCGTTTCCTCGCCGGCGGGAGAGATCAAGGTGGCCGACGTCGGAGAGAACGCCATCGTTGGAGAGATCGCGGTTCTCTGCGACGTTTCCCGCACGGCCACCGTGCGCGCCACATCTGCACTTGAGGTCCTGCGGATCAAAAAGGAACATTTCCTGGAACTCGTGAACGATTTTCCCCAAGTAGCCGTGGAGATCATGCGCGTGCTTGCCGCGCGGTTGAGCCATGCCACCGCTGAGTTGACCGCAGCCCGCGCATTGAATCCGCCTTCAACCGCCCAATAAAACCGGCGATACTGGTAGATAATGGTCTTGCAAAAACCTCGACTTCGCATGGATAGCTGCTGTCATTGCAGCCATTTACGCTGAAAATCTTTATTTTGACGGCATCTTAAGGTCATACGATAGGCATAACTTGCCGAAGAAATTGAAAAATGCTAATATTTAGTGTTGCCGCGATAACACTGGCCTGCCTTTGAGAACGACCATCAGGCCGTGACCCGATGTAGGGAGAGGGCGTGCCGTGGTTTCCTTTGGATCAATCGTCTTTACCATTGTGCTGGTCGCCGGTGTTGCTTCGGCTGGCCCTCTACAAGAGGCAGCTGAACAGGGAGATCTGGAGCTTATCAAGCGCTCGCTGGATGGCGGCTCCGATATGTCAGAACCGAACGAGGCAGGAGATCCGGCACTTGTACTGGCATCTCTCAAGGGTCGTGTCGATGCCGTGGCGCTTCTGCTCGAAAGAGGCGCCGATATAGAGGTCCGGAACAAGGGTGGGCTGACTGCATTGCACGCTGCCGCCTATGCCGGAAATCTGGAGGTCGTAAAATTGCTGGTAGCAAAGGGCGCGGCCGTCAATGATACCAAGAATTTCTACAAGATGTCGCCATTGCACGCAGCGGCGGAAGAAGGTCATGCCGACGTCGTGGCCTTTCTATTGGCAAACAAGGCCGATATCGAAGCCGCCGAGAGGAACGGTTATACCCCCCTCACGCAAGCCGGATGGCGCGGCTATTGGGATGTAGCCGAACTTCTGATGAAGGCTGGAGCGGTCTGTCAGAAAGCCGAACTCGTCGGCGAGCCGCTCTACAACGAATGTACCAGGCGCAAATAGCCTGATCCTTGGGACGAAATACGAATGGAGGACTGAGATGTCTCGTAACGGTCTGAAGGCACGCATGCCGAACATATTGGCCATCGGCGGCGCTGCCATGTTGATTTCACTCTCTCAGCCGGCTTTCGCGGAAGATGTGGTCAACACCGGTTACTTTGGCGATGTTGCAATCAAGGGATATGATCCGGTTGCTTATTTTGTCGAAGGCAAAGCTGTTGAAGGGAGCGAAAAATATTCCCATCGCTGGCTCGGAGCGGTCTGGCATTTTTCGAGCGCGGAAAACCGCGATCTTTTCATCAAGGACCCATCCAGCTATGCGCCTCAATATGGCGGATATTGCGCCGACGGCGTTTCGTTCGGAACGGTAACCACCAATGTCGATCCGCGTGCCTGGCGCATCATCGATGGCAAACTTTATATAAGTTACGATCCCGGCGCCGCCGAAGGTATGGAGAAGAATCCAACAAAGGTGGTCGATTCGCAAAGGCACTGGTCCGAAGTTCAGCAGACGCTGATTTCTGAAAAAATGCACGGAGACTGGCTGCATCGTGCTGCCCAATGACTGGATTCGAGATTAATGCCCATCGCGTACCAATGAGAAGAACTGCAGGGAGCGCGGCGTGACATGGACGTAGGTATCGTTCCGCCCGGTTGAATCTGTATTGCGGAAAACCTGACCGCATACCAATCTGTCCAGAAAATACCCATCGAATTTTTCACACAGACTGTCGCCCTGAATTTCAACGACGCCAGTGATGTTTGTGTTGGTGCTGCGATAGGCAGTTTTTCCGGTCTTGTCGAAATACTGCATGAAATCGGTACCGTTCTTGTGTCTGCCGACCCATGTCCGGTTGTCGATCAGATCGCGGAGATCCGTTCCCTTGACACGATCGGCATCCTTGCCTTGGAAAGCGAAAGGCCATTGCGGCACGCCGGCTGACCTCAGCGCTGCCAGATGACGATCGAGATCTTCGTCGCGCCAGTAATCATAGAGATAACTGTAGTAGGTCAGGTTGCTTTCAGGAAATAGCTCGAGAAGTTTTCCTGCTTCCTGCGCAGCGCGTGCCTGATCCTCCTCACTGGCATAGGCGGCGGCGAGATATTCGCGCGCAGGTTCGGCTCTGGGCAGGTCGCCGAGTGCCGCCTCGATGAGCGGGATAGCCCGCCGATATTCCCGCGCCGTATAAAAGACGATACCGGCGAGCAGTTGGAACCCGGGCGCCGGCGAAGGGTCGAGTCGCAACGCCCTCTCGATTTCGGTGATCGCCTGCCCTGGGCTGCCGGTATGGGCCAGTATGAGCGCCAGAGTACCATAGGCCTCGGCGTCGTTCGGCTGCGCTGCGATTGCTGTTTTGGCGGACTCCAGCGCCTCGGTCTCGCGGCCGTCAACCCACTGCAACAGTGCAAGAACCGCATGGGCGCGCGCGTTGTTCGGGTCCAGCTTCAAAGCCTGCCCGGCGGCGTCATAGGCGATCTTCCTGGCAATAGCTGCAGACCACAGGAAATTGTAATCGTTCCGCCAGACGTCGACCGCCACGCGGGCGATGCCGGCATGCGCATTTGCAAAGCCGGGATCAAGATCGATGGCCTTCTGGTAGAAAGACAGCGTTCGGCGGTAGGTGGCAACGTCGCCGTATATGAAGCCTTCATGCTCGGCCCGCATATAATAATCGTATGCTTCCAGATTGTCGGTCGGTATGCGTGCCAGTTGCGTTCGTTCACCCTGGCTCAGTTTCACCGCGAGGGCCGATATGATCTTGCCGATCACATCATCCTGAACGGCGAACAGGTCGGCATATTTCCGGTCATATTTCTCCGCCCAAAGAGAAAGGCCGGTCATCGCCTCGATCAATTTGACATTGATGCGCAGGCGAAGCCCATCCCGTTGCAGCGTTCCTTCCAGGACATATTGGACCCCCAATTCGGCAGCAACGTCCTGGATCGTTCCGGACGTATTCCGAACGGCGAAGACCGAATGACGTGCGATCACGAAAAGACCGGACACCTTGGACAATTCGGTGATGAGATCGTCCGTCAATCCCTCCGCAAGGTGATCGTGCGTCGCATCACCACTCACGTTGATGAAAGGCAGGACGGCAACGGACGGCTTGTCCGGCAGGGGATAGGCAAAGCGGCCTATCGCTCCCTGGGATTGCGAAGGCGACCAGGGCTGCCACCAGTAAACCATGCTGGCCAGGGGAAGCCCGCAGATTAGGATGGTGACGATATGGACCCAGGGCCACCAGCGCCCTCTGCTGGCGATCGTTTTCCCGGCCGCAGCGGGCTGAAGCAGAACGCGATAGACCCTGATTGGCTCGGCGATACCTTTTATCTTCTGCCGGCCGAGCGACAGATATCCGACGGGAAGCTTGGATTTCAGCTGATCATACGTAGAGCCGGAGACTGCTATGCCTCCAGGTTCCGCAAGCGCCTGTATCCGGTCCGCAATGTTGACACCGTCGCCATGGATATCCTCTCCCTCAACGATAATATCGCCGAGGTTGATGCCTATGCGAAACTTCATTTGCTGATCCGGCGGAACCGAAGCGTTTCGCTCGGCTTTCTGCACCTGAACGTCGAGCGCGCAACGCAAGGCATCGACGACGCTATGAAATTCCACAAGCAGACCATCCCCTATGGTTTTCACCAACCGACCATTGTTGGCTTCAATTGCGGGGAGGAAGATGCTCTCGGCATCGAAGTGAAATTGCGCTCGTGTTCTCTCCTCGTCGATCTCGCTCAGATGGCTGTAACCGACGACATCTGCAATCAGGATGGCTGCGAGACGGCGTTCCATGCTCCCTCACAGAATATATTAGCGATTATATTACAACACACGCGGCGCCGAAGCCATCAAACAAGCGATTCAGCTTGTGATTGGAGGAGAAGCCGAAAAGGCGAATGTAGAGGGCGGCGTGGCGTCTCCCCGCCGGGAAACTCGGCAACGAGGCGCGCTCGACCGCTCAACATTGACCGGTCGCCAAACGACGCCGACCAGCATTGTTTGCAGAGTGCACCTCGGGCAGCTCAGAGCCCGCCCTGTTCCTTCAGAAACCGGACCACGTGGTCCACACCTTCGCCGCGCTTCAGATCGGTGAAGAGATGCGGCTTTGTCTCGCGCATGCGAGATGCATCGCGATCCATCACGTCGAGATCGACGCCGACATACGGCGCCAGGTCCTTCTTGTTGATGATCAGGAGGTCCGAGCGGATAATGCCCGGCCCGCCTTTACGCGGAATTTCCTCTCCCTGGCAGGTGGAAATCACATAGATGGTGATGTCGGCAAGATCGGGTGAAAAGGTCGCCGCCAGATTGTCGCCGCCGGATTCGATGAAGACCACGTCGAGGTCCGGAATTCGTTCCGTCAAGCCGGCAATCGCCTGAAGATTGATCGTCGCGTCCTCGCGGATCGCTGTATGCGGGCAGCCGCCCGTTTCGACACCGACGATACGGTCTGATGAGAGCGCCTGCATGCGCACCAACGCTTCGGCATCCTCCTTGGTATAGATGTCGTTGGTGACAACCGCGACGGAGTAGTCTTCCCGCATCGCCTTGCAGAGTTTTTCCGTCAGGGCCGTTTTACCAGAGCCGACAGGCCCACCTATACCGACGCGCAAGGGGCCGTTCGCCGATTTCATATGCCGTCCTTTCTCATTTTCCTGACCAGCTTTAGCCTGTTCCTAAGAACGGAAAAGCCGCGTGTTTTGTGTTTCATGTCGGAGTGATGCAATCTCCGCCTGCACCGTGGCACCGCCGAGATTATCCGTGGTCGCCCGCGCGGCATGCCTGGCAACCTCTCCGATCAACCCTTCCAGTTCTGCGAGGACCTTGACTCCCTCCGTCTGCCCGCAGACGCCAAGCCGGATGCCGGCCGAGACCGATTGCGAGACCATTGCATGCAGATAGGCAGCAAGTGCCTGGTCCAACGGGACGCCATGTGCGGCAGCCACCGAACCGACAGCGACCGGAAGCGGAACGTCTTTCGGCAGGCGATCGAAAGCCGGATGCGGCCAGGCGGAGGCTGCGACAACAAAAGCTTTGCCGAGCGAGAGCGTCTCGGTGAACCGCTCCGCCGAACCGGCCAGCGCCAGCGCCAGCTCCGCTGTCTCTTTCAGCGAAGCCTCATCCCCGAACTGCCGCCAGGCTTCTGCAAACAACACCGCATCGTTCCACAACGCACCATGCTGCAGCAGGGTCGAAACCCAATCGGTCAGACTGCCTGCATCTTTCACCAGGCCGTCGAATGCGGCCCGCTCCAGCCCGCCGGACCAGGCGAAACCGCCGATCGGGAAGGCCGGCGACAACCAGGCCATCAGTCTCAGCAGCGCCGGTGTATCGAGGCCCTGGCTCATGCAGGCTCAATCATGATGGCCATGGGAATGCCCACCATGGGAATGGTAGGCACCGCGAGCCGGCTGGAACGGTTCCTCAACTTCCGTCACGATCGCGCCGAGCCCTTCGAGCATGGACCGGATCACGTGATCGCGCAGGATGAGGATACGGCCTTCCTCGATCTGCGCCGAAAGATGCCGGTTGCCGAGATGCCAGGCAAGCTCGATCAGGTGCAGCGTGTCGCGCGCCTTCACCTCGAAGAGCTTTTCGGGTGCGGCTCGCACCTCGACAGTGTCGCCATTGTCGAGCACCAGACGGTCCCCGTGGTGGAAGAGCACTGCATCCTTAAGGTCGAGCATTACCATATCGCCGTTCGAAAGATGCAGCAGCTTGCGGCGCAGATGACGCAGGTCATGCGGCAAGGACACGACGTCGACGGGCGGCTCAGTGATGACGCCGGCGGGATGGTAGGAACGGATATGCTGCATGGGACACTCGTCTGTCTGCGAAAACCGCATCATTGCGGAGCTTGCCGCCGCGAGCAAGAGCTTTGGAGTCAACAAAAAACCCGGACGCGAGTCCGGGTTCCGGGTGAAGCGGAATGCACCAGATCAAGCGGCGATCTTGGTCGACTTCAGATTTTCCAGGATGTTTTGCGGAGAAGAAACACCGTAGGGATCGGAATCGCAGTTGTCGGAATAACCTTCCTCCTCGAACCACTGCTCGACGATGCCGTCATTGATGATGGCCGCATAACGCCAGGAACGCATGCCGAAGCCGAGATTGTCCTTGGCGACCAGCATGCCCATCTTGCGGGTGAATTCACCCGAACCATCCGGGATGAGCTTGACCTTTTCGAGGTTCTGGCTCTTTCCCCAGGCATTCATGACGAAGGCGTCGTTGACGGAGATGCAGTAGATCTCATCGATGCCTTCCGCCTTGAACTCGCCGGCAAGCTTTTCGAAATCCGGCAGCTGATAGGTCGAGCAGGTCGGCGTGAAAGCGCCGGGGAGAGAGAAGAGTACGACGCGTTTTCCAGCGAAATAATCTGCAGTCGTCTTATCTTCCCAACGGAATGGATTCGGACCGCCGATCGATTCGTCGCGCACGCGGGTCCGGAACGTCACATTGGGAATACGTTTTCCAATAAGCATGGATTCAACTCTCCTGAAATCGTGGAAAATCGACGGCTTGGGCGACCGCCTGAATGAGACGACAAAAACTAACGTAAAATATCTTGCAGTGCAGCATCAAAGGTCTGCGACATAACAGCCATGCGCTCAATGCATACATGAGTAACAACGAACCGGTCGATGTCCACCGGTCCATTATCGCTTACGCCTTGAATTCGATCTCAGAACAGGAAGTAACGCTGAGCCATCGGCAGCACGGTGGCTGGCTCGCAGGTCAGGAGTTCCCCATCCGCCCGGACTTCGTAGGTCTCAGGATCGACCTCCACATGCGGGGTCGCCGAATTGTGAATCATCGACGCCTTCGAAATACCACCACGGACGTTCTTCACCGCCACCAGTTTCTTGGCAACGCCCAGGCGCTGGGACAGGCCGGCATCGAGCGATGCCTGGCTGACGAAGGTAATCGAGGAATTCGTCCTCAGCTTTCCGTAGGCGGCAAACATCGGCCGGTAGTGCATCGGCTGCGGCGTCGGGATCGAGGCGTTTGGGTCGCCCATCGGGGCAGCCGCAATCGAGCCTCCGAGCAGTACCATCTCCGGCTTCACGCCGAAAAAGGCCGGGTTCCAGAGTACGAGATCGGCGCGCTTGCCGACCTCGACCGAGCCTATCTCGTGGCTGATACCGTGAGCGATCGCCGGGTTGATCGTATACTTGGCGATGTAGCGCTTGACGCGGAAATTGTCGTTGTCGCCTGTTTCCTGCGACAGGCGACCGCGCTGGCGCTTCATCTTGTCGGCGGTCTGCCAGGTGCGGATCGCCACTTCCCCGACACGGCCCATGGCCTGGCTGTCCGAAGAAATGATCGAGAAGGCGCCGATATCGTGCAGGATGTCTTCCGCCGCGATCGTTTCCTTGCGGATGCGGCTTTCGGCAAAGGCGATATCTTCCGGGATGGACGGCGACAGGTGATGGCAGACCATCAGCATGTCGAGATGCTCGGCGAGCGTGTTGACGGTATAGGGCCGGGTCGGGTTGGTGGAGGACGGGATAACGTTGGGCTGGCCGCAGACCTTGATGATATCCGGCGCGTGGCCGCCACCCGCCCCCTCGGTATGGAAGGCGTGGATGGTGCGGCCCTTGATGGCTGCGACCGTATCCTCCACGAAACCGCTCTCGTTCAATGTATCCGTATGGATCATCACCTGCACGTCGTACTGGTCGGCGACTGTCAGGCAGTTGTCGATCGCGGCCGGTGTCGTCCCCCAATCCTCGTGCAACTTGAGCGAAGAGGCGCCAGACAGGATCATCTCTTCGAGCGGCTTCGGCAGTGACGCATTGCCTTTGCCGGCAAGTGCGAGGTTCATCGGGAAAGCATCGAAGCTCTCGATCATCCGCTCGATATGCCAGGCGCCGGTGCAGGTGGTGGCAAGCGTGCCGTGCGCCGGGCCGGTGCCGCCGCCCAGCATGCAGGTGACGCCGCTCATCAGTGCTTCCTCGATCTGCTGCGGGCAGATGAAATGGATATGCGCATCCATACCGCCGGCGGTCAGTATCTTGCCCTCGCCGGCGATCGCCTCGGTCGAGGGGCCGACGATGATCGTCACACCCGGCTGCGTATCCGGATTGCCAGCCTTGCCGATCGCATGGATGCGGCCGTCCTTGAGACCGACATCAGCCTTGTAGACGCCGGAATGGTCGACAATCAGCGCATTGGTGATCACGGTGTCGACCGCGCCCTCCGCCCGCGTCGCCTGGCTCTGGCCCATACCGTCGCGGATGACCTTGCCGCCGCCGAACTTCACCTCCTCGCCATAGGTAGTGAAGTCCTTCTCTACCTCGATGAAGAGCTCGGTATCGGCCAGCCTCACCTTGTCGCCCACGGTCGGACCGAACATGCTGGCATAGGCGGCGCGGGACATCTTGTGGGGCATGGTCGGTCTACCTTTGAATTTCGGCCAGTTTCAAAAACGGTACGCTCATGGGGAACTCAGTTCCCCATAGCCTCGATCAGGTCTTTGAGTTCGTAGGTACGCTTGCGGGTAAGCTCCGCCTGGCAACCGTAGATGAGCATCGGCTCCATCGTGCCGCCGCGGGCCTGGAATCCATAGGATGCGCACTGCGCATCGCGATAGGCAATCCAGGCGCGCTGCGCCTTTACGAGCGCATCTTCAGCCCCCTTGAAACTCCCCTCCGCATCGGCGTCCCAGGTCTTCATGGCCTTGCGGGCCTTCTGATACTCCGTATTGAGTATCTTGTCGGCGGCATCCAACTCCTGTTCTTCGCAATAGGTCATCTCCATCTGCGTGATCGGGTTCTTGCAGTCAGGTTTCGGCTCCTGAGCGAGGACGGGAAGAGCGGAAAACGCCAGAATGGCGGGGGCAATCGTCAATTTCACAGTGCACCCATGATCTTCTGCTGAAAGCCATAGACGGCGCGCTTGCCCGAAAGCGGGATCAGCGTGACGGAACGTGTCTGACCGGGCTCAAAGCGGACTGCGGTCCCTGCCGGGATATCGAGCCGCATGCCGCGCGCCTTTTCCCGGTCGAAGGAGAGAGCATTGTTGGTCTCGAAGAAGTGGTAATGGCTGCCCACCTGAACCGGCCTGTCGCCGGTGTTGGATACTTCGACGGCAACGGTTGGCGCACCGGCATTGAGCTCGATTTCACCTTCTATTGCAATCACTTCGCCCGGAATCATGATTCAATCTCCCAGTGAATTAACGTATCGGTTCATGCACGGTGACGAGCTTGGTCCCGTCCGGAAAAGTCGCTTCCACCTGCACGTCGTGGATCATCTCGGCTATCCCTTCCATCACCTGATCGCGGGTAACGACATGCGCACCGGCTTCCATGAGATCGGCAACCGAGCGGCCATCTCTCGCACCTTCCACGACGAAGTCGGTGATCAGCGCCACCGCTTCCGGATAGTTGAGCTTGACGCCGCGTTCGAGCCGGCGGCGGGCGACGATCGCCGCCATGGAGATCAGAAGCTTGTCTTTTTCTCTGGGAGTGAGGTTCATGGGAATCCCGCAATAAGATCAGATGTTCCAGACTTTCGGCACTGGAGCGCCGTTACGCAATACGGAAATTGCCGGTACCAGGATTTTTCTGAGCTCGAATCCTGTCGGCGCCACAAGCCGGGCGACCAGCTTGCCGTTCCAGTGGCTGGCTCCGCCAGTCCAAGGGCTCGACCCGCCCGACGTCCCGGCGAGGCAAGCTCTCAGTTTCGGGAAAAGCACCTCGGCAAGCGGGCCGGAATAGAAAAGGGTTGCGAAGGCGACCTGGCCTGACAGCACCGCCGCAGCGTCTGTGAGACGCTGGATCTCACCTTCGAATTTCATCTCTTCGGCGTGGATGAGCCTGCCTGACCGGCGCACCCGCCAGCGATCGCGGAAGAAACCGCCACGGACCGCCTCGCCCATGGCCTTGCGACCAAGCAGCACGGCTTCGACGGCCAGGAATTCGCAGGTTTCGGCAAGATCGACGTCGAGCCTGCGCGTCAGTGAAGCCTGGTCGAAAAGGATGGTTTCCTGAGGAAGCCAGTGGAGGCAAGCATCTTTGCCCACGGTGATATGGGTGGATACGGAGGCCGTCCCGGCGGCAGCCTTATAAATCTTCTCGTTCGCCTGGGTGGTGATCGAAAGCTTCGTGGAAGCCGTAGCGGCGACGGACCATTCGATCGCGTCGCCGCCCGTCAGCCCCCCTGACGTATTGATGAGGATCGCCTCCATTTCAGGCGAAAATGTCTCCGGAAGGCGTATTTTTGCGCAGCCTTCCTGGAAGAACTCGGCAAGCTTCGTGCGCCCGCCGAAAGCCTTGGTTACAAGGCGCCCCGCCCCTCTTGCCCGCTGTGGCGCATATCGGTCGGCTGGCTGCTGTCGCACGTATTCCCCTGAAGATCGGCTTGCGTTCCGCAGTCCGATGCAACACCCGTGCCAGACGCAGTCCCGGAGCTGATCTTGGCCGGGACGGCGGTGGCGACGACATCGGTACTGTCGGCCTTACCGAAGAACTCCCACATCCGCGAGGCAGGATCAACATTCGGATCGAACGCGGGCTTGGCGGACGCGACGGACACAGCCGGGACGACGCTCGCGGCGCCGTCCTTGGCGGCCGCCAGCACGGCTTCCGTCGCGGGAGCCTGCTTCGGCCAGGCATGCGTCCCATTGGCAAAGACATAGGATGCAATGCGCGCACCGCTTTTGCAGGCGCTGTAGAGGCTGAACGTAACATCCTCGACGGTCTTGGGATTGCCGTCGCCTTTGCAGCCGTCCAGTTCCGTCCAGCGCTGGATCGCTACTTTGAAACCGTATTGCCAGTAAGCGCTGCCGCCGCCGGCGTAAGGATTCGCCGTGTCCTTCAGGCCGGCGAAAGCCATGATCGAGACGGGGCGGGCCGGATTGCAATTGGCCTGATCCGGCGCCCATTTTCCGCCGATCTCCACGGGGCGGCCGGCACGCAATGAATGCACGACGCCGACAGCGGCAAAATCATCACGGCCGGAGCAGAGATAGGCCGAGAGCATGCGACCGCCGCCGGAATAACCCGATCCGTAGATGCGGGCCGGATCAATACAGAATTCCTCCTTGACGGTCTTCAACGCCTGCTGAATGAAGGCGATCTCGTCGAGGCCGCCCGCTTGCGTGGTCACAAAAGGAACGTTCCAGGCATAGGTGCCGGTAAACTTGCCGGGCAGGCTGCCTTGCGGCGCAACGACAATGAAGCCGTTCTTTTCCGCGACCTTGTCCCACGAGCTTCTGTTCAGTTGGCCGTCTGGGTTGCTGTTGCTGCCATGGAAATCGAAAACGACCGGAACCTTGTCCTTGCCGTTATAGGAGGATGGGATGAAATAGACCGCAGAGCGAATGGTGCCATCGGCCTCGACAATCATCGGATGGCGTCCCGGCTCCATCGGCTGGCCGCAACCGGCATGGGCCCCGCTTGCAGCCAAGAAAAAAGCCCCTACCGCGATCATGCGAGTAAGAGCAGTGTTGGCAAAGCTACCAGCAACACATGCAAATTCCATCAGCGCCTCATCATGGGTGCAAGAGTGGTGTGTCAACAATAAGCGGGATATGCCCTAAACACGGCCTTGGTAACACACATCATCCCGGTATGAAACGCACGAAATACTGCGATGCGATACAAACATTCACCGGCGAAATACTAGCATCAGACAGTCAGATGCCGCCTCGCTTCAGCCGTATCCAGTGTTTCGGCGGCCCCTTCATGCACGATCTCGCCGCGATCCATGATGTAGACTTGATCGGCAAGCTCCCGGCAGAAATCGAGATACTGCTCGACCAGCAAAATGGCCATGCCGGTGCTATCGCGGAGATAGCGGATTGCCCGGCCGATATCCTTGATGATCGATGGCTGGATGCCTTCCGTTGGCTCGTCCAAGACGAGGATCTTGGGGCGCGTCACCATCGCGCGGCCGATTGCAAGCTGTTGCTGCTGGCCGCCGGAAAGGTCGCCGCCGCGACGGCCGAGCATGGATTTCAAGACTGGGAACAGCGAGAAGATTTCATCGGGAATGAACTTGTCCTTACGGGCGAGCGGCGCATAGCCGCTCTCCAGGTTTTCCTGGACCGTAAGGAGCGGAAAGATTTCCCGCCCCTGCGGCACATATCCGATCCCGTGCTTGGCGCGCGCATAGGGCGGCAGGCCGTTCAACACCTCGCCCTGAAAGCTGATCGTACCGGCACTCACTGCATGCTGGCCGGTAATGGCGCGCAGAAGAGAGCTTTTCCCCACGCCGTTGCGCCCCAGCACACAGGTGATCTTGCCCATGTCGGCAGTGATCGAGACGCCCCGCAGCGCCTGTGCCGCGCCATAGTGAAGATTGACATTGTTGACTGTCAGCATGGTCACCGCCCCAAATAGTTCTCGATCACCTTCGGATCGTTCGAGACGAAATCGATCGAGCCCTCCGCCAGTACCGAGCCTTCCGCAAGGCACGTCACCTTGACGCCGAGATCGCGGATGAAGCCCATGTCGTGTTCGACGACGACCACCGATCGTGTCTTGGCGATCTCTTTCAAGAGCTCCGCAGTCTCGATCGTCTCCGCATCCGTCATGCCGGCGACCGGCTCGTCCACCAGCAACAGCTTCGGCTCCTGGGCAAGCAGCATGCCGATCTCCAGCCACTGTTTTTGGCCGTGCGACAGGTTGGCGGCGAGTTCGTCCTTGCGATGGGTAAGCCGGATCGTTTCCAGGATCTCCTCAATCCGCGCCTTGTCCTCTGGAGAGAGCGTGTAGAACAGCGTCGCGAAGACGCCTCGGTCGCGGTTGAGCGCCAGTTCCAGATTGTCCCAGACCGTATGGCTTTCGAAGACAGTCGGCTTCTGGAATTTCCGGCCGATGCCGAGTTGGGCGATATCGGCCTCGTCCTTCTTCGTGAGGTCAATTTGGTCCTCGAAGAGCACCGTGCCGGTATCCGGCCGGGTCTTGCCGGTGATGATGTCCATCATCGTCGTCTTGCCGGCGCCGTTCGGACCGATGATGGCTCTGAGTTCCCCTGGCTCGACGACGAAGGAAAGCGAATTCAGCGCCTTGAATCCGTCAAAGGAGACCGAGACGTTTTCGAGGTAGAGCAGGCTCTTCGTTCTCGTTTCGGCAATCGTGTTCATCGTCTCGCGCCCCCGTTTCTCATTCCGCCGCCTGCACGGCCCGCGCAACGGTCTCTTCGTCGCCCCTGCCCTTCTCGGCTTCCGCTGCGGCCTTCAGCGCCTGACGCGCCTTGAAGCCGTGCTGGATCGTGCCGACAATGCCTCTCGGCAGGAAGAGCGTCACAGCGATGAAGAGGCCCCCCAGCGCATAGAGCCAGAATTCCGGGAAGGCGCCGGTGAAGAAGCTCTTGCCGGCATTGACGAGCACCGCGCCGATGATCGGGCCGATCAGCGTGCCACGCCCGCCGACCGCCGTCCACACCACTACCTCGATCGAGTTGGCGGGTGCGAATTCGCCGGGGTTGATGATGCCGACCTGCGGCACGAACAGAGCCCCGGCGACCCCCGCCATCATCGCCGACACGACGAATGTGAAGAGCTTTATGTTTTCCACCCGAAAGCCAAGGAAGCGCACCCGGCTTTCCGCATCGCGCACGCCGACGAGAACCTTGCCGAATTTCGAGCGGACGATCGCCGATGCGATGACGAGGCAGAGCGCCAGCATGATCGCCGACATGGCGAAGAGCACCGCGCGCGTTCCATCCGCCTGAACCGGAAAACCGATAATGTCCTTGAAGTCGGTGAGGCCGTTATTGCCGCCGAAGCCCATGTCGTTGCGGAAGAAGGCGAGCATCAGCGCATAAGTCATCGCCTGGGTGATGATCGACAGATAGACGCCGTTGACGCGGGAGCGGAAAGCGAACCAACCGAACACGAAGGCAAGCAGGCCGGGCACGAAGAGCACCATGACCGTGGCGAAAGCGAACCAGTCGAACCCGTACCAGAACCAGGGCAGTTCCTTCCAGTTGAGGAAGACCATGAAGTCCGGCAGGATCGGGTTGCCGTAGACACCCCTCGAACCGATCTGGCGCATCAGGTACATGCCCATCGCATAACCGCCGAGCGCGAAGAAGGCGCCGTGGCCAAGCGACAGGATGCCGCAATAACCCCAGACGAGATCGAGTGCCAGCGCCAGCAGCGCGTAGCAGAGATACTTGCCCATCAGTGCCATCAGATAGGTCGGGATGTGCAGGGCACTGTCCGGCAGGGCGAGCAGGTTGAGCGCCGGCACCAGGATGGCAACACCCAGAAGGATCGCGACGGCGATGACGATCTTGCCTTCGAGCGCACGCAGGATGAAGCCCGTGATCATGCTTCCACCGCCCTTCCCTTGAGCGCGAAGAGGCCGCGCGGACGTTTCTGGATGAACAGGATGATCAGCACCAGCACGAGAATCTTGCCGAGCACGGCGCCGACCGAGGGTTCGAGGAACTTGTTGAGCACGCCGAGCGAGAGTGCCCCGACCAGCGTGCCCCACAAGTTGCCAACGCCCCCGAAGACCACAACCATGAAACTGTCGATAATGTAGCTCTGGCCGAGATTGGGCGAGACGTTGTCGATCTGGGAAAGCGCAACGCCGGCAATGCCTGCGATCCCCGAGCCGAGCGCGAAGGTGAGCGCGTCCACCCACGGTGTCCTGATGCCCATTGAAGACGCCATGCGGCGGTTCTGGGTGACGGCCCGCATGTTGAGGCCATAGGCGGACTTCTTCATCACCACCAACAGCGCCACGAAGATCGACAGCGAGAAAACCACGATCCACAGGCGGTTCCAGGTGATCGTCAGCCCTCCGAGCGCAAACGAGCCGGACATCCAGGACGGATTGCCGACCTCCTGATTGGTGGGGCCGAAGATCGAGCGGATCGCCTGCTGCAGGATGAGCGAGACGCCCCAGGTGGCGAGCAGGGTTTCGAGCGGCCGGCCGTAAAGGAAGCGGATGACGCCGCGTTCGATGACGAAACCGACCGCGCCTGTCACCAGGAAAGCGACAGGCAGCGCGATCGCCAGCGACCAGTCAAACAGACCGGGCGCGTTCGAGCGGATTGCATCCTGAACCACGAAGGTGGAATAGGCGCCGAGCATGACCATTTCGCCATGCGCCATGTTGATGATGCCCATGACGCCGAAGGTGATGGCAAGCCCGATCGCCGCAAGCAGCAGGACCGAGCCGAGCGACAGGCCGTACCAGACGTTCTGCGCCATGTCCCAGAGCTGAAGCTCGCTTTCGATCGAGGAGATCGCGGCATCGAGATCGCCCTTGAGGCTCGGATCGATCGAGCCGGACACGGAATTCAGGATGCCGAGCGCATTGCGTCCGCCGAGGTTCTTGATCGTCTCGATGGCGGCGCGCTTCTCGTCGACGGAACGATTGGAGGAAAGCACCGATACCGCCCGCGCCTCCTCCATGCGCGCCTTGACCTCACCGTCCGTTTCCTTGGCAAGCGCTGCCTCGACCAGTTCAAGGTTTTCCGGGCTTGGGGAGCGGAGTACGGCATCGGCGGCCTGAAGGCGCACCGTCCGGTCGGGACTCAGAAGGGTAAGCCCGCCCATGGCGGAGCGGATCACCCGGCGGAGATTGTTGTTCACCCTGATCTTGGTGACGGTATTCTTCGGGGCCGCGCCGGCGGAAGCACCCGTCAGCGGGTCGATCAATTCCACATTGGAGCCTGCAGCCTTTGCAATGAAGACCAGGTTATCCGACTTGCGGAAATAGAGGTCGCCCTCGGCGAACGCTTCCAGCGCGGTGACGACCCTTGTGTCGCCGGTCGCGGCGATCTGGCCGATCAGCTTTTCGGCCTCGGTGAAATCGGCTTTCGAAAGCGCATCGATCAAAGATTTCGGATCGCTCTGCGCCTTCACCGGCACGGCGACGGAAAGGATCAGTAAAATCAGACTGAAAAGACGGATAAACATGTTCTTGTCCCCCGGAATGGCTGGACGGTTGGTGGCCCTTGCCCCTCATCCGCCTGCCGGCACCTTCTCCCCGCATGCGGGGAGAAGGACATTTGCCGCGCCCTGTCCAGTCCGCGTCGGCGCTGCGTATGGCACGTCCCCTCTCCCCGTCGAAACGGGGAGAGGGTTAGGGTGAGGGGCAGGTTTAGCCCTCAACTTCGCCGGATCAGCTACCCTTGCCGCCGCACTTGCCGGTGGCGACGTTGAAGTTGCCGCAGGACATCGGTTTGCGCCAATCGGAGATGAGATCCTTGGAGTCCGGCAGGTAATCGGACCACTCGTCGCCAACCACGGCCGGCGTTTCCTGGACGATTTCGAACTGGCCATCGGCCTGGATTTCGCCGATCAGCACCGGCTTGGTGATGTGGTGGTTCGGCATGACGGTGGAATAGCCGCCCGAAAGGTTCGGAACCGAAACGCCGATGATCGAGTCGAGCACGGCGTCCGTATCGGTCGTGCCGGCGGCTTCGACGGCCTTCACCCAGGCGTTGAAACCGATATAGGCGGCCTCCATCGGGTCGTTGGTTACGCGCTTCTCGTTCTTGGTGAACGCATGCCATTCCTTGATGAACTCGGCATTGACGTCAGCATCGACGGACTGGAAATAGTTCCAGGCAGCGAGATGGCCGACGAGAGGGCCGGTATCGAGGCCGGCAAGTTCTTCCTCGCCGACAGAGAAGGCAACGACCGGGATGTCCTCCGCCTTGATGCCCTGGTTGCCGAGTTCCTTGTAGAAGGGCACGTTCGCATCACCGTTGATGGTGGAGACGACAGCGGTCTTCTTGCCGGCGGAGCCGAACTTCTTGATGTCGGAGACGATCGTCTGCCAGTCGGAATGGCCGAATGGCGTGTAGTTGATCATGATGTCCTCTTCCTTGACGCCCTTGGACATCAGGTAGGCCTTCAGGATCTTGTTGGTCGTCTGCGGATAGACGTAGTCGGTGCCGGCGAGAACCCAGCGCTCGACGCCTTCGGTCTCGGCCAGGTAGTCGACAGCCGGAATGGCCTGCTGGTTTGGAGCGGCACCGGTGTAGAAGATGTTGCGCGAGGACTCCTCACCCTCGTACTGCACCGGGTAGAACAGGATAGAGTTCAGCTCCTCGAAGACCGGCAGCACCGACTTGCGCGAAGACGAGGTCCAGCAGCCGAAAACGGCGGAGACCTTGTCCTGGGAGATCAACTGGCGGGCCTTTTCGGCAAACAGCGGCCAGTCGGAAGCCGGATCGACCACGACGGCTTCGAGCTTCTTGCCGAGAACGCCGCCCTTCTTATTCTGCTCTTCGACGAGCATCAGCATGACGTCCTTGAGGGTCGTCTCGGAGATAGCCATAGTGCCCGAAAGCGAATGGAGAACGCCGATCTTGATCGTGTCGTCGGCTGCAAAAGCGCCGTGAAGCGCCGTCGTCGACATAATGGCAGCAACGAGCGCGCCGCCAAGCTTTGCCTTGAATGTCATTGGTTCGAACCCCTCTTCTCATTCGTCCGCAACGAAGAACTGACCGTTGCTTGAACGACTATCAGTTGCTGCATCGCAAAACCGTATACGTAAAATGACGTATCCGAGGGGGAGAACCGGGAACGGTCGCAGCCAGCCAGCGAGCGCCTTATGACCTCGGAGGTAATCGACCTCATACGGACCTGCGGCTATTCGTTCTAGGACGGCGAGCAGCTCGCGAGCCGCAATTTTGTTCGATCAAAAAAGGCAAGGCCATGGCCGTAACTTACGTCATCCGTTTCGATATCCGCCCCGATCAGCGGGAGCGGTTCATGATGCTGCTGACCGGTGTGCTGGACGCCATGCGGCATGAACCGATGTTCCATCAGGCTGTGCTGCACGCCGATCCCGACGACGAGAACCGCATGATGCTCTACGAGACCTGGGAAGATCATGAGGACGTGCTGGAGGTGCAGTTGAAGCGTCCTTACCGGAACGCATGGCATGCGGCACTGCCGGAACTCCTCGCCGGCCCGCGCGAGGTTTCGATCTGGCGTCCGGTCCGCAGCGACCGCTCTGTGTAATCTCGCTCTTGGCGGAAGCTGTCGTCGGTACCTGCCGGATTGATGTCGTGGCCCCTATGGGTCATTGTGTGGATCACCCTTTGCTTCGAGGGCACGGAAATGAAGCGTGGTCTATTTTTCGGCATTATTGGTGCTGCCGGGCTTGTCACCGGGGCATTATTTGTCTTCGTCGGTCAGACAAAGGTCTCGCCGGAGGCGATCCAGTCGTCCGTCATCCGTTCTCCTGATCTGGTCAACAGGGCGTGGAAGCTGCCTGTGGCGGCGACCTTCGGCATGGACCTGACCTGGCAAACAAACGCATCGCGGTGCGGCCCGGCGAGTATTGCCAACGCATTCCGATCCGTCGGCGAGGAGGAGACGACAGAAGCCGAGGTTCTGGATGGAACCGGAATGTGCTGGACGGGGCTTTGCATAATCGGGCTCACGCTGGACGAACTTGCCGAACTGGCCCAAATGAAAACCGAGCGAAAGGTTTCGGTTCTCCGCGACCTGACCGCCGAGCAGTTCCACGAACACATGAAGCGCGCTAACGATCCCGGCCGACGCTACATCATCAATTTTGCCCGCGTGACAATCTTTGGCTCGGGCAGCGGCCATCATTCGCCCATCGGAGGATATCTGGAGGCTGAGGACATGGTGTTCGTTTTGGATGTCAACGAGAACTACCGGCCTTGGCTGATCGAGCGGGAGCGGCTGTTCCTGGCAATGGACACTCTCGATGGAGACAAGAAGCGGGGTCTGCTTCTGATCGAGTAGTGGCATGAGGCGCCGAGAATTTGTTCCGCAAAGAGCTGATGTTGAACGCCCTATTCTCTGCTCCTCATCTCCCGCACGCCGCGCCCGAGCCTCTGGCGCAGCAAAGCACGCAGTGTCACGCCGTCGGCATAACCGACCAGCGCGGCGATCTCGTCCGGGCTCTTGTCGCTGGTCTTCAGGAGATGCACTGCGCGCTCGACCCGTAAATCCTGAAAATAGGAAAGCGGTGTCTTGCCGAGCACCTGCTGCAGACGACGAGCGAGCGTGCGCTTGCTGGCGCCGACGGCATCGGCTGCGACGTCGAGCGAAAAGCCTTCGGACAACCGGCCACGCGCCCACCGTTCGAACTTCTCCACCAGCGGATCGGCATGGGCGAGGTGATCGGTGATGACATAGGCCGATTGCGCCGGTCGGCTGTCGACGATGAGATAACGTGCGACGAGGTTCGCAAGCTCTGGGCTCGCCTGCCGCACAAGCCAGAGCGCCATGTCCATATGGCCGAGTGCCGCACCCGCTGTCACCAGCGCCCCGGACTTCACCAGCATGTGGCCGTCTTCGAGACGTACGGCGGGATAACGCTGGCGGAAGAGCGGGGCGAGCCACCACGTGGTCGTCGCCTTCTCGCCGTCGAGAAGACCGGATTCGGCAAGCACGAACGTGCCGATACAGGCGGCGGCGATGTTTACGCCGGCCCCTCTCGCCTCCCGGAGCAAGGCACCCGCATCCCGGATGTCCGGGCGGTCGAGTGCCGGCACGAGCATTTCCGGCACCTTGTAGGCGATTGCCGGAATGACGAGCCAGCCCGTGCGTGGATCGAATGCACCCGAAACCGGCACACCAAGTCCTTGCGCCGTCCGGACACCGCTGCGCATTCCGATAACCGAAACCTCGAAGGGCGGCACAGTGAGCGAGAGCATCGAAACAAGTTCGTTCGCGGTAGTGAAGACGTCGAGGATCGATGAAAGGCCGGTATCAAAAACGCCGTCGAGTGCCAATACCTGCAACTTCATGGCAATATTCCCATCAACAATGTCAATATTGACAATAGCAGGCAACGCCGGCTTCCGCCATGATGGCATTGGCGAATGAGGACAATGGCATGAACATGGACGTCACCACGATCGGCTTCACCAAGACGACGGCCGAGGATTTCTTTGGCCGCATCAAGGCCGCAGGCGTCAAGCGCGTCATGGACGTGCGGCTTCACAACACGTCACAGCTTGCGGGGTTTGCAAAGTCCGACGACCTCGCTTTCTTCCTCAAGGCACTCTGCGGAGCGGGTTACATGCACGAGCCGCTGCTTGCACCGACCGAAGAAATCATGACTGCCTTCAAGAAGAAGAAGGGCGACTGGAACGTCTTCCAGAACGATTTCCTGGACCTGATGGCCGAGCGGAAGATCGAGAGCCGGCTGAAACCGGAGCAGTTCGACGGCTCCTGCCTGCTCTGCTCGGAGGACAAGCCGCACCATTGCCACCGAAAGCTCGTCTGCGACTATCTGAACGGCAAATGGGGTGGCAAGCTGAGCGTCCGCCACCTCTGACCTGATCCTAGTCGATATCCTGATCCTTAAAACGCCGCGGGGAGATCGCCTCCCTGCGTGGGGGAGCCTGTTGTCATGACCTACCAGACCATTCTTGCCATCGCCCTGTTTTCTTTTGTCGGCTCCGTGTCGCCCGGACCGAGCAATTTCATGCTGCTTACCTCTGGCACCAATTTCGGATTCTGGCGCACGCTGCCTCAGATATTCGGCATTACGATCGGCTTGTCTTCGGTGCTGCTGGCAGTCGGTTTCGGGCTCGGCTCCGCCATTCACGCCTATCCGCCGGTCGGCCTTTTGCTCAAGATTGCCGGCTCCGCATATCTTCTTTATCTGGCCTGGCGGATCGCCATGTCGCGCGCCGTGGCAAGCGGCGAAACAGCAGCCTCAAGGCCGTTGACCTTCCTGGAATCCGCCGCCTTCCAGTGGGTCAATCCGAAGGCCTGGGTTGCCGCGCTCACAGCCATGGCGGCCTATGCCAGCGACGAAAGCCCCTTCGTGTCGGTGCTCGCGATTACGCTCGTGATCGCCATCGTCAACCTGCCGAGCGTGGCGGTCTGGGCGGGCTTCGGCATGGCCCTCCGCACCTTCCTCACCGATCCGATGCGTCTCAAATGGTTCAATATCGTCATGGGCCTGTTGCTTGTCGCAACGCTCTTGCCGCTGATGATGTGAACGCGGGCCGTCGAAACGAGAAAGCCGCCCTCTGTCAGGACGACCACCCCGAGAGGGGAGACACCTCCCTTCTGCACACAATACGGGCTGTCAGCCCTTCGCCTCGGGACGGTTTCGCCAGGCTTCCGCCTGCGCATAGAACTTCTTTTCCCATTCCTTATGGTTATCCAGCCCTTCCTTGATGAAGGGTGTGAAGATAGCCATGTGCATGAGCAGCCAATTGACGAACCTTGCCGGGAATTTCAGCGGCTTGACGAAGTCGACGAAAAGCACGACCCGGGTCTTGTCCGTGTGGTTCCAGGCCTCGTGCTCGTAGGCATCGTCGAAGATCAGGACCTTGCCCTCCTCCCAGTGGCAAATCTGATCCTTCACTCGGATCGCCAGCTTGTCGCGCGGCTCCGGCACGATGAGACCGAGATGGAGGCGCAACACGCCGTTATAAGGTCCGCGATGCGCCGGCAGGTGTTTCCCCGGCTCGAAGATCGAGAACATCACGGTCGTCAGGCCCGGAATCTTCTGCATCGCTTTCCAGGTCTCGGGGCATGCCTGGATGTTCTGCTCTGACCTCACCCCGAAGCCGAGGAGGAAGAACGTCTTCCAGCCCCTGTCGGTCGAAATCGTCTTCACATCGGTGGAAATGTCCTGGAAGGTCGGCAATTCGTCCTTGCGGACCAGAATTCGGTCGAGCTCCGCGCGGATAGCAGGCGCCGCCTTCTCGATTTCGGCCGCCCAGGGGAAGGTCGCATTGTCATAAACCGGCGGGTTACCGAGCTTGGCATATTTGAAATTCAATCGCTCCGCCCAGGCGACGACCGCCATGAAGAAGCGGGTGATTGCACTGGGACGACCCATCGGGGCGATACCGGTCGTACCGAAGCTTTGTTCAGGTTCAGGGATTGTAGGAGATGACGGTTTCACTTGTGAAGCGCCTGATAAGAAAGGTTGATCTGGGGCGGGCAAGGCATTTGCCATCACGCCTTTTTCCGCTTTGGCACGTTACTTGACATGGGACGTCATGTTCCAGCTTGCAAGCATCTGTGTCGCAGTTGTGGCAGCTTGGAACATTATTACCGGACGTGTGGCAGAAGGAACGCTCTGTCAGGGCGTGCCTGTTGAAGCAGCGCATCTCTGTCACAAACGGCGAAACACACGAATGAATTCGCGCCAACACTTCGCACCTGCGAAAGCATGCTTGCAAAACGCCGCGCTGCAGCCGAAAGTGCCCATTCGATGATCTTTCTCTTTTGGGTGCTAGAAATTAGGCATGGCAGCGCGACAACGCATCATCCCCGTCCGGCGCGAATACAACCGTTGGGTCGCCAACCAGACGCTTGAGGATTATGCACTGCGTTTCACCGCCAAGAGCGCCCGCCGCTTTTCGTCGAGCCGCATTTCCCAGACCGCCATTGGCGCGATCTCCTTCCTGGCGCTCGAAGCGATCGGCGGCACGATCACCCTCTCCTACGGTACGACGAACGCCTTTTTCGCGATCGTCGCGGCCGCCGTCGCCATGCTGGTCATCGGCCTGCCGATCAGCCGCTACGCCATCCGCCACGGCGTCGATATCGATCTTCTGACCCGCGGTGCCGGCTTCGGCTATATCGGTTCGACCATCACCTCGTTGATTTATGCGAGCTTCACCTTCATGCTGTTCGCGATCGAGGCCTCGATCATGACCGGCGCGCTGGATCTCGCCTTCGGCATTCCGCCCTGGATCGGGTATATCATCAGCGCTGCGGTAGTAATTCCGCTTGTCATCTACGGCGTTCGGCTGATCTCGCGGTTTCAACTCCTGACACAGCCCTTCTGGATCGTGCTGAATATCCTCCCCTTCGTGTTCATCGCCTTGCTTGACTGGGAGAAATTCGATCTCTGGCGCGCCTTTGCCGGCATCCATCATTCGAACGCCGAGGCGGGTGGCGTGGCTCCCTTCGACCTCATCGAATTCGGCGCGGCATCTGCGGTCATCCTGGCGCTGATGCCGCAGATCGGTGAGCAGGTGGACTTCCTTCGCTTCCTGCCGCCGGAGGGCCTGCGCAAATGGCGCCATCGGCTGGCGATCTTCCTGGCCGGCCCCGGCTGGGTCGTGGTCGGCGTGCCGAAACTTCTGGCAGGCTCGTTCCTCGCCGTGTTGACATTGTCGACCGGCGTTCCGATCGGCGAGGCCGCCGATCCGGCCCATATGTATCTCGCCGCCTTCGGCTACATGATCCCGAACGAGACGGCGGCACTTCTCTTGATGGCCGCCTTCGTGGTCGTCTCGCAGCTCAAGATCAACGTGATGAATGCCTATGCTGGCTCGCTCGCCTGGTCAAATTTCTTCTCGCGGCTCACTCATAGCCATCCCGGCCGCGTCGTCTGGCTGGTCTTCAACGTGGCGATTGCGCTGCTGCTGATGGAACTCGGCATCTATCGTCTGCTGGAAGCTACCCTCGGCATCTTCTCGATCATCGCCATGTCCTGGCTCTGCACGATCTCGGCCGACCTGTTCATCAACAAGCCGCTCGGCCTTGCTCCACCTGGCATAGAATTCAAGCGCGCCCACCTCTATGATGTGAACCCCGTCGGGCTGGGCGCGATGTTGGGCTCGGCCAGCGTAGCACTTGCCGCCCATTTCGGCCTGTTCGGGCCGCTGATGGCTTCGCTTGCCACTTACGTGACGTTGATCGCCTTCGTGATCTCGCCCGCAATCGCCTTCGCAACGCGCGGCCAATTCTATCTTGCCCGCAAACCGCGCCAGAGCTGGAAAAGCCTCGGCTCGATCACCTGCTCCATCTGTGAACATCCATTTGAGCCGGAAGACATGGCCTGGTGTCCGGCCTATGCCGCACCGATCTGCTCACTCTGCTGCTCTCTTGACAGCCGCTGTCACGACATGTGCAAGCCGAACGCCCGGCTGAACACGCAGGTGGGTACCGTTGCCCGCTCCTTCCTGCCGGAGAGCGTCATTACGCGTCTTACGACCCGCCTCGGTCGTTATGCCATGACGGCCATCATCTCGATCTCGATGATCGGGGCGATCCTTGCCATGATCGCCTATCAGGTGAGCCGGGCCGCGCCCGCCAACGCCGAAGTGATCCTGGGAACGGTGCTGATCGTCTTCTTCGTTTTCGCCATCATTGCCGGCATCGTCTCCTGGTTCTACGTGCTCGCCCATGACAGCCGTGTCGTAGCGGAAGAGGAATCCTCTCGCCAGAACACCTTGCTGCTCAAGGAAATTGCCGCCCACAAGAAGACCGATGCCGCTCTTCAAGAGGCAAAGGAAACAGCGGAATCCGCCAACCGCGCCAAGAGCCGCTATGTCGTCGGCCTCTCACATGAACTGCGCACGCCGCTCAACGCCGTATTGGGCTATGCCCAGATCCTCGAGCGGGACGAGACGATCCCCGCTCCCCGCCAGTCGGCGATCAAGGTCATCAAGCGCTCTGCCGACCATCTGTCGGGCCTCATCGACGGGCTGCTCGACATTTCGAAGATCGAGGCAGGCCGCCTGCAGGTTTACTCCAACGAAATCAACATCCAGGACTTTCTCGACCAGATCGTCGAAATGTTCGGGCTGCAGGCGCAGGCCAAAGGGCTCGAATTCGAGCATCAACGCTCCCGTGCCCTACCCCAGTATGTCCGCACCGACGAGAAGCGGCTGCGCCAGATTCTCGTCAACCTGCTCTCCAACGCGATCAAGTTCACCGACGAGGGCAAGGTGCGTTTCGACGTTGCCTATCGCAGCCAGGTCGCGACCTTTACCATCTCCGATACCGGCCGAGGCATCGCGGAGAAGGACCTCGCCCGTATCTATGAGCCCTTCCAGCGCGGCGAAGCCGACAGCATCCGCCCCATGCCGGGTCTTGGCCTCGGACTTACCATCACCCAGCTCCTGACCAATACGCTCGGCGGTGAGATTGCGGCGAGCAGCAAGAAGGACGAGGGCTCGACCTTCCGCGTACGGCTGATGCTGTCGGCTGTGGAGCGGCCGAATACGGCGCCGGCGGCAGAAAAGAAGATCGTCTCCTATACCGGCCCTCGCCGCACCATCATGGTGGTGGACGACAATGAGGACCATCGCGACCTGATGCGGGAAGTGCTGGTTCCGATGGATTTCGTGGTGTTGACCGCAGGCAGCGGTCCGGACTGCCTGACGCTGATCGAGGGCCTGACGCCGGACCTCTATCTCGTCGATATTTCGATGCCCGGCATGAGTGGCTGGCAACTCGTCGGCAAGCTTCGCGAAATCGGCCAGACCGCGCCTGTCATCATGCTGTCGGCCAATATCGGAGATGGTTCCGGTGCAAATACCGGCGACGAAGGCCATAGCGACGCGATCGCCAAACCCGTCGATATCCGCCGGCTGGCAGACAAGCTCGCCGCTCATCTCGGTCTTGTCTGGATCTACGAGAACGAGGTGGCGCCCACGCTTCCCGCCGGCCCGAAAAAACCGATCAAAAGTCCGGGGACGAACCATGTGCAGGACCTTTTGCGGCTCGGAGAAATCGGCTACGTGCGCGGCATCGAGGCAAAGCTCGCCGATCTCGCGAAGCAGGAGGAACATCGCCCCTTCGCCGAGGAACTTGGCGCCTACATGCAGGCTTTTGATCTCGCCGGCTATATGAAATTCCTGACCTGGCTGGAGGCAGAGAGGACGAATGATGGCTGAGACGGTCCTGCCGCGCGATATCGTCCTTCTGGTGGACGACAGCCCCGAAGCGCTGGGTTTCCTCACCGAGGCACTGGAAGGATCCGGTTTCTCGGTGCTGATTGCCACGTCTGGCCAGGCGGCGCTGAACATCGTCGAGCGCATCACACCGGACCTCATCCTGCTCGATGCGGTCATGCCCGGCATGGATGGTTTCCAGACCTGCCGCAAGCTTAAGACAAACGCTGCTGTGGCGCAGGTGCCGGTGATCTTCATGACCGGGCTCACCGAGACCGAGCATGTGGTGCATGCGCTCGATTCCGGCGGCGTCGATTACCTGACGAAGCCGATCAATATCGACGAATTGCGCGCCCGTATCCGCGTCCATCTTTCCAATGCCCGCTCAGCCCAGAGCGCCCGGGTAGCGCTCGACGCTGCCGGTCGCCATCTGCTTGCCGTGAAGGCCAACGGAACGATCCATTGGTCGACGCCGCAGGCGACCCGGCTCGTCAATGCCGCGACCGGCAGCGACGACGGGCTCGACATCGTCTCCCGCCGCATCGCCGCCTGGATGGCGGAACGCAATAGACCGGGCTTTGCCCGCGACGCCGCCTTCTCGCTGGATCAGAACGGCCAGGCAAGCCTGCAATTCACCTTCCTCGGGGCGATCGGCGCCGACGAACACCTCTTCCGCCTGACCGCCGGCAACAGACGCCCCGACGACGAGGTGCTGCGCCAGCATTTCCCGATAACCCAGCGCGAATCCGAAGTCCTGCTGTGGATCGCCAAGGGAAAATCGAACCGCGACATAGGCGATATCCTAGGCCTCTCGGCCCGCACGGTGAACAAGCATCTCGAACAGATCTATGTGAAGCTCGGCGTTGAGAACCGTGCCTCGGCTGCCGTCAAGGCCGCCCATGTCCTGCATGGTGAAGAGCGGTCGGCGTGACGGCCTGAACGATCGAGCGGTCCGCCGTGAAAAACGAACGCCTACGGCCAGGCAAACGCCGCCGGCCAAATGATTACATAGCGGGGCCATTGTACCCGCCGGGCAGGCAGATATCGCAGATATCAAAGCTTGCGTGCGACGACATCACGGGAAAGCAGCAGAACGATTGCCTCCCTGCCCTGCCATTCGATGTGTCGCTGCAGTCAGGTTTTCTTGAAAAGCTTGTTGATGACCAGACCAACGATGATTTGAACAACAAGGCCGGAAACACCGCCGCCGACGAACTGGCCGGCAAGAGCCGCGATGTCGATGCCTCCCGCCGCCGCGCCGCCGGCGCCAAGCATTGAGCCGAGGATAGAACCGCCGCCAACGCCTCCGACTGCGCCAGCTATGAGATTCCCGATCTGACCGAGGTCAGAATCTTTCAGAATTTTTCCGCCTGCCGTTCCGCCGACTGCACCGCCGATGATCTGGGCAATAATGGCACTTAAATCCATAACCTGATCTCCCCCGTTGGATGACATTTGTTAATATGCACCAACGGCGGCAATTTCCAAGTCCGGTACCAACAGCTTATTTTCGATTGCCCCCCCGTATATGGGCCTCGCGTTTGATGTCGACGGGAATATCCTCCTCCCGCCGAGGTAACAGATGAATGCGCTCGGCAGCATCGACCTTTTATATGTGTTCCCGATGCCCAATCACCGTCCGACTGCCTGCAGCCGTTCCAAACGCAAGGAAGCCCGGCAATGCCGGGCTTCCGCGACTTCTTTCGTACGGGTGCCCCCGCAACGAAATCACATCTCGGTATAGGTGTACTTGCCGTCGGCGCCCTTGCCCCACTTGTACATGACATAGTCCGGACGGGTGATGTCGCCCTTCTCGTTGAAGCCGATCTCGCCGATCGCAGTCTTCCACGGACCCGAAGACTTCATGGTCTCGGCGACTTTCTCGCCTTCCGTCGAACCGGCCTTCTTGGCAGCTTCCGCGATGATCTGCAGAGCAGCGTAGGAGTAGAGCGTATAGGCTTCCGGCTCGAAACCAGCCTTGCGGAACTTCTCGACGAGCTCCTTGGCAGCCGGGTTCTTGCGCGGGTCGGGAGCGAACGTCATCAGCGTGCCGTCAACGGCGTCGCCAGCGATCGAGGCAAGCTCGTTCGAAACGATACCATCACCCGACATCATCGGAGCCTTGATGCCCTGATCCTTCATCTGGCGCATGATGAGGCCCGCCTCGGTGTGCAGACCGCCCCAGTAGACGAGCGTGACACCGGCTTGCTTCATCTTGGCGATCAGAGCCGAGAAGTCCTTGTCGCCGGTGGTGACGCCTTCGTAGAGCACTTCCTTGACGCCGGCGGCGTTCATCGCCTTCTTGGTTTCGTCGGCGAGGCCCTGACCGTATGGGGTCTTGTCATGGATAACGGCGACCTTGCCGTCCTTGAAGTTGTCGGCGATGTACTTGCCGGCAACCCCGCCCTGCTGGTCGTCACGGCCGCAGGTGCGGAAGGTGTTCCAAAGATCGCGCTCGGTGAAGGTCGGGTTGGTGGATGCCGGCGTGACCTGGATGATGCCGTTTTCGGCATAGACTTCAGAAGCCGGGATCGATACGCCCGAGTTGAAGTGGCCGACGACGAACTTCACACCGTCAGCGACGAACTTGTTGGCGACCGAAACGCCCTGCTTGGCGTCGGAAACGTCGTCACCGAGAACGATCTTGATCTTTTCCCCGTTGATGCCGCCGGCGGCATTGATGTCAGCAGCAGCCTGCTCGGCGCCCTTCTGCAGCTGCGCGCCGAAGGCGGCGTTCGGGCCGGTGAGCGGTCCGCCGACGCCGACGAGGATATCGGCCCATGCGCTGCCGCTGAAAGCGACCATGGCCGTCAGCGCAACAGCGGAAAGAAGAGACTTCTTCATTGATTTACTCCCAGTTTCTTAAAGCGGGTTTGGTTTGAAAAGCCAGCACAATACCCACCATGACCGTGCCGGAAATTGTTCCACTCTAGGTTTCAGTCTGAGGCTCGACCTGAATCAATCTGAGGGCAGAAAACTCCACCTGTCAATCTTTCTTCTTCCATGAAAAAGCGGAGGTCGGCTCATAGAGCCAGTAGTAATTCTGCACCATCTGGCGCGTCCGGCGCAGGCGGAATCCGGCGATCGAGAAGATCGAGAGAAGCACCACGTCGATCACGTAGTAAAAGGCGCTGATGAACGGCCCCTGGAAGAGCGCGTAATGCATGAAACGCATCACGACCCCGAGAAGGAGCGTATAGACGATCACCGTCGGCAGGCCGCTCCAGCCGTCCGCGACCGCCTTGCCGGTACGCCAGGCGGTCCAGAAACCGATCAGCATGACGAGAAAGCGCAGGACGTAGCGGACACCGGTATCGTCTTCGAAGAAAAGTCCCTGCATATCAAATCTCCCTTCGCGGCCCGGTCAGTGACGTCCGCCTTCGAGATACGCGGCGCGCACTTCCGGATTGGCGAGAAGCTCCCTGCCAGGCCCGCTCATCGTTACTTTGCCGTTGACCATGACATAGGCCCGGTCGGAAAGCTTGAGTGCCGCGAATGCATTCTGCTCGACGAGGAAGACGGTCAGTCCCTCCTCCTGGTTGAGCTTCTTGATCGCCTCGAAAATCCCTTTGACGATGAGAGGCGCCAGGCCCAGCGACGGCTCGTCAAGCAGCAGCAGCTTCGGCCGCGCCATCAGCGCGCGCCCGATCGACAACATCTGCTGCTCGCCGCCCGAGAGCGTACCGCCGCGCTGGCTCTGGCGCTCTTTGAGGCGCGGGAAGAGCGTAAAAATCTTCTCGACGTCCTCGGCGAAATATTTGAGGTTATCGAGGCCCGCGCCCATCTGCAGATTTTCCAGAACGGTCATGCGCGGAAAAATGCGCCGGCCTTCCGGAGATTGCGCGATCCGCTTGCGAGCGATCAGATGTGTCGGAAGGCGGGTGATGTCTTCGCCATCGAAGATGACCTGTCCGTTACGGGCCTGCGGACTGCCGCAGATCGTCATCATCAGGGTCGACTTGCCGGCGCCGTTGGCGCCGATCAGACTGACGATCTCGCCCTTGTTGACCTCGACATCGACACCCGCCAGCGCGCGAATGTTGCCGTAATAGGTCTCGACACCCTGGACCTTCAGAAGGGATTCACCGGCCATCAGCGGTCCCCTCCCTCAAGCTCTACCGCAATCACCTCGTCTACCTCGTCATCCTCGACGCCGAGATAGGCGGCGATAACCTTGGGGTCGTTCTTCACATGGTCCGGCGTACCGTCGGATATCTTCTGGCCGTATTCCAGCACCACCACATGATCGGAGATTTCCATGACCACCGACATGTCGTGTTCGATGAGCAGGATCGAAACACCCTCGCTGCGGATCGAATGCAGAAGCGTGTTGAGCGCTGCGGACTCGCGCGGATTGAGACCGGCGGCCGGTTCGTCGAGGCAGAGCAGTTCCGGGCCCGTGCACATGGCTCTGACAATCTCCAGACGGCGCTGGGCGCCGTAGGGAAGATCCCCCGCCGGATCGTCGGCGCGATCAGTGAGATCGGCCTTGTCCAGCCAGTATTTCGCCTTCTCGATCGACGCCCCGACTGCCTTCTTGTAAGTCGGCAGGCCGAGCAGACCGAGGATCGTGTAACCGGATGCCTTCATCAGCACGTTGTGCTGCGCGACCAGCAGGTTTTCCAGAACCGTAAGACCCGAGAACAACCGGATGTTCTGGAAGGTGCGGGCGACCTTCGCTGACTTCGTGATTTCGAAATCCTTGAGCCGCTCCAGAAGGTGCTCGCGGCCATCCCCCTGCCTGAGCGTGATCATACCCATGGTCGGCTTGTAGAAGCCGGTAATGCAGTTGAAGACGGTCGTCTTGCCGGCACCATTGGGGCCGATCAGGGCTGTGATATCACCGCGCCTGGCCTCGAAGGAGAAGTCGTTGATAGCCATCAGACCACCAAACTTCATCGAGAGGTGCTCGACCTTGAGGATGGTGTCGCCAGTTATCGTGGGAGTCATCGTGTTCGTCTCGGGGGTCATCAGCCGTGACCCTCCTTCGTAAAGCTGCCGGAAACCACCTTGCGCTCCTTGAGGAAGGCCGTCGGCTCTCTGGTACCGACGAAACCGCGCGGCTTGAAGAGCATGACGATGACCATCGCAAGTCCGAAGAGCAGCATGCGGTAGAGTTCAGGCGTGAAATCCGGACCAAAGACGAGTTTCAGGAATGCCATCTCGCGCAGGAGTTCAGTGCCGCCGACCATCACCACGGCCGCAATGGCAATCCCGGTGAGCGAGCCCATGCCGCCAAGCACGACGATCGCCAGGATGACAGCCGATTCCAGGAAGACGAAGCTTTCCGGAGAGACGAAGCCCTGCCGGGTGGCGAAGAACGAGCCTGCGAAGCCGCCGAACATCGCGCCGGTCGCAAAGGCTGTAAGCTTGGTCGTCACCGTATTGATGCCGAGGGAACGGCAGGCGATCTCGTCCTCGCGCAGCGCCTCCCAGGCGCGGCCGATCGGCATGCGGCGCAGACGGATGGTCACATAGGCCGTCAGCAGGCAGAGTGCCAGGATCACATAGAAGAGGAAGATCTTGTAATAGGCGGACGAGGTGGCAAGACCGAAAGCCTTGGGGAAGTAGTTCGGCGAACCCACATCGAACGACCAGATGCCGAAGACCGACGCCTTCTTGATGCCGGAAATGCCGAACGTGCCTCTGGTCACATCCGTCCAGTTGATGAGCACGAGGCGGATGATCTCCCCGAAAGCGAGCGTGACGATCGCCAGATAGTCGCCCCTCAGCCGCAACACTGGGAAGCCGAGGATAACGCCCCATAGGGCAGCCAGGATGCCGGCAAGCGGCAACAACACCCAGAAAGACAGGCCGAGATGCGCCGACAGAAGCGCATAGGAATAGGCGCCGACAGCGTAGAAGGCGACATAGCCGAGATCGAGCAGGCCGGCGAGCCCCACAACAATGTTGAGACCCCAGGCAAGCATCACGTAGATGAGGATCTGGATGCCGAAGTTGTCGACATATTTCAACGACCCCTGGGTACCGAAAAGCCAGACCGAGGCCATCGGATAGAGCAGGAGCGCAATCAGCGCGATCTTGAGGAAGTGCCTGTGGAAAAAGCTCTTTTCCTCGGAGATTTCGAGGATGCCGCTCTTTGCCTTGGCGAGCTTGCGGCGATCCAAATGCGGCTTGATGACGCCGACCATGAGGAAGCGACCGATCGCGGCGACCGCCACGAAGATCGCAAGCAATCCCCAGCGGGTACGCCAGACGAGCCGATTGTCGATGTCCTGGTAGGTCTCTATGCCGACATAGAGAATGAACATGCCAAGGGCGATGACTCCCGCGAAGATGCCTTCCCTGACGGCCTTCACCATCAGGCCGGACGAAGTGTTTTCAGATGGGGCAGCCATATCAGACCTTCTCCACTTCCGGCCGGCCGAGAATGCCCGTGGGCTTGAAGATCAGCACGAAGGCGAGGATCACGAAAGTCGCGACGTCCTTGTAGGCGATCGTGAAATAGGCCGACCAGAGGGATTCGATGAGGCCGATCATCAGACCGCCGAGGACAGCGCCCGGCAGTGAACCGATGCCGCCGAGCACGGCCGCGGTGAAGGCCTTGACGCCCGGGATGAAGCCGTCGTTGAAATTCGAGACGCCGTAATACATCAGGTACATGCTGCCGGCGACGGCAGCGAGTGCGGCCCCCATCACGAACGTGACCGAAATCGTCCGGTCGACGTCGACGCCGAGAAGAGCGGCCATCTTGCGATCCTGCTCGGTGGCGCGCTGGGCGCGACCGAGTGGCGTCTTGTTGACGATGTACCAGAAGGCGAAGAGCAGAGCCGACGTGACAGCCACGATAATCAGCTGCTTCAGCGAAATGGTAATCGCGCCGATATGGTAAACGTCGGTGACGAGCTGCGGGATCGGCTTGTTGCGCGGCCCCTGTGTCACCTGGATGAAGTTCGACAGCGTAATCGACATGCCGATCGCGGTGATCAACGGCGCCAGCCGGAACGAGCCGCGCAACGGCCGATAGGCGACACGCTCGATCGTCCAGTTCCACAGGCCCGTCATCAGCATGCCGACGATCAGCATGACGAGCAGAAGCAGCGCCACCGGAATGCCGGCGAAGAAGGACGTGAGAATCAGGAAGACTATGAGAGCAGCAAAGCCCCCGAGCATGAAAATGTCACCATGGGCGAAGTTGATCATGCCGATGATGCCATAAACCATCGTATAGCCGATTGCCACGAGGCCATAGATGGACCCAAGAGTCAGCCCATTGATGAGCTGCTGGATAAAATACTCCATATACTTTCCCCTGGATGCGATCCTAGAATGGCCGCACCTCTTGTATTTACGCCCCTTGCGGGTTCTTGAGTTCTTAGGCGCATTCCATAACGGTTTCGTAAGAAATGTGAAGACAAAAAGCCGAGAGGCGGGCAAAAACCCGGCACTTCTCAACAATCTGGCTCCGCGAAGATCAGAAATTCCAAAAAACCGGCATACTCTGTCAAAAAATTAGCCAAACTGTTTGCTTTGTGAAATTTAAGATCGCCCCTCTATTAACCTTAGACTAAGGATGTAGGGATCACGAGCGCATCCGCGCGCCGTTTTGGTCGAAGAGCGGTCGCGGTTGCAGTGTCGCCGGCAGGATCTCGCCGAGCAGCTCGATCTGCCAGCCGTGGATTTCTCCGGCGATCTCCCTCGGCACGTAGCCCATGGCGACAGATATGCCGGAAGCATGCGCATAACCGCCGGAGGTCACCCAGCCGCGCACCTTGCCGTCGAAATAGATCGGTTCATCGCCGATCACGTCCGCATCCTTCGCCTTCACCGTGAAGGTCACCAGGCGAAGCGCGCCACCTTCGGCCTTTTCCTTGAGCGCCGCCGTCTTGCCGATGAAGGTCGCCGGCTTGTCATAGGCGATGAACCGGCCGAGGCCGGCTTCCTTCGGACCATAGAGCGGCCGGTACTCCCGAGCCCAGCTTCCAAAGGATTTTTCCAATCGCAGCGCGTTGAGCGCGCGCAGTCCGAAAAGCGTGATGCCGAATTCCGCCCCCGCCTCCATCAGGAGATCGAAGAGATAACGCTGGTATTCCGGCTTCATCCAGATTTCGTAGCCGAGATCACCGGCGTAGCTGACGCGGCCGAGGATCACCGGCGCCATGCCGAGATCGAGCTCCCGGATTGCCATGAAGGGGAAGGCCGTGCCCGAAAGGTCGAGATGCGTGAGCTTCTGCAATACATCACGCGCCTTCGGCCCGGCGACGGAGAGACCGACGAGACCGAGGTTCAAGGCATCAACCTCTGCCGAGCCATCGTCCGGCAGATGGTTCTCGAACCAGCGCATGTGATAGTCCTCGGCAATGCCGGATCCGATCAGCAGAAACTCTTCGTCATCGAGATTGGCGAGGGTGAAATCGCCGATCAGCTTGCCAGCCTCATTGAGCATGGGGGTAAGTGTCATGCGCCCCGTCGGCGGAATCTTTCCGGCAAGGATTTGATCGAGCCAATCGCGAGCCCCCTCACCCCTGATCGCGTATTTGGCAAAGCCGGAGGTTTCCATCAACCCCACACCTGTCCGCACCGCTCGCGCCTCGCGGCCGACTGTCTCGAAATCGGCAGAACGGCGCCAGGAGAACCTGTCCTCCAGACCCGGAGGAGCAAACCAGAGCGGTGTCTCGAGCCCGTAGGACGTGCCGAAAACGGCGCCGGCAGCCTTCAGCCTGTCGTAGATCGGTGTCGTCAATAGCGGCCGCGCCGCCGGCAGTTCCTCGTTCGGGTAGCGGATCGAGAACCGGCGGGAGTAATTCTCGCGCACCTTGGCATTGGTATAGGCGAGCGTCGCATGATCGCCGTAGCGGCAGACATCCATTGCGAAGACGTCGAAGCCGGGATCGCCGTTGATGATCCAGTTGGCGAGCGCCAGCCCGACACCACCGCCCTGGCTGAAGCCTGCCATCACCGCGCAGGCCGACCAGAAATTCATCATGCCGCGCACCGGTCCGACCAGCGGATTGCCATCCGGCGAGAACGTGAACGGCCCGTTGATGATTTTCCGGATGCCGGCATTGTTGAAGGCGGGGAAATGCCGGAAGCCGACTTCCAGCTCGCCGGTGATGCGCTCCAGGTCCTCGGGCAGAAGCTCATGGCCGAAATCCCACGGTGTCTCGATCGGCGACCAGGGCCGGCAGGCTTTCTCATAGGTACCCATCAGCATGCCGTTGCGTTCCTGGCGGATGTAGATCTCGCCGTCGAAATCGACGCAATGCATGAGTTCCCTGCCGGTCGTCCGGTTGAACTCGATGACTTCCGGCATGTCCTCCGTGAGGAGATACATGTGCTCCATGGCAAGCACCGGCAGTTCAAGGCCGACCATGCGCCCCACTTCGCGCGCCCAGAGGCCGGCCGCATTCACCACATGCTCGGCGCGGATCTCGCCCTTGTCGGTGATCACCCGCCAGGTGCCGTCGGGGAGCTGCACCAGCTCCTCGACCTTGGTGTGGAGATAGATTTCCGCGCCATTCTTGCGGGCCGATTTCGCATAGGCATGCGTCGTGCCGTAGGGGTCGAGATGGCCTTCGTTCGGATCGAAGACCGCTCCGACGAACTGGTCCGGGTCGAGGAGCGGCATCATCTCATGCGCTTCTCTGGCGGAGAGCAGATGCGCCTCCATGCCGTTATATTTGCCCTTGGCGAGAACCGATTTCAGCCAATCGAAGCGCTCGGGAGTTGCGGCAAGCATCAGGCCGGAAGTCATATGCAGCCCGATATCCTGGCCTGAATAGGCTTCAATCTCCTTATAGAGTTCAACCGTGTATTTCTGCAGCCTGGCGACGTTCGGATCGCCGTTGATCGTGTGCATGCCGCCCGCAGCATGCCAGGTGGAGCCGGACGTGAGTTCGGAGCGTTCGACCAGAACAACGTCGCTCCAACCGAACTTGGTCAGGTGATAAAGGACCGAACATCCGACAACACCACCGCCGATGACGACAACCCGGGCATGACTTTTCATGGAAACTGTCTCCGTTCAGGAAGGCGATTTCCAGCGAGGTTAGTTGCTCTCGGATCGGCTCAATAGCCTGTTCTGCGAAGCAGGATTTGTCGTTTCCGACATAGCGAATGTCCCGATCGCGCCATTGCTAGTCGGAAAAGCCTCGCGTCAGCGCATGCTCGCGCCCCATCTCCATAAGTTCATCGAAAACCGAGCCGGCAAACGAGCGCGGCACGATGATCTCGAACGTGTCGGCACCGGTGCGGGCGACATTTGCCGCAACATGGCAGCACAACATATTGGCGGAATCGCCTTCCGCGAAGACATCGGAATGCAGGTCGACGGCCACGCATTTCGCCAGGATTTTTCTGACACTCGGTCCGGAGATCGTCATGAGCACCTTTCCGTCGCTCTGGTCGGCAAAGGAAGCACCCGGAATATTCGACAGCAGGCCCCCAATCGTCTCCGCTCCCACGGTCTGTGATACGGCCAGCCATTCCGACGGACCGCAGAAACGCGGCGCAAGATCGCTCGCGGCCTTCAGGGCTTCCGCTACAGCCGCTTCGTGCCCGGCATGGGCAAGTACGGAGAAGATCACCGGCCGCCGGACGACTGCCAGATGGTTCGGATTGGGATCGGTCTCGAAACCGGAAATATGATCCTCGAGCACGTGCCGCTGGAGAAGATTGATCGACATCGGCCGCCCTCAGAGATGGAGTTTCAGGTTATCGGGATCGACGAAGACCGGCGAACAGACTTCCGCCATCACCTCCGAGCCGCGCAAACCGTCCCAGACGAGGATCCGCTCGCCGAAACGCTCGCGGCCGGATTTCAGCATGGCGAGCGCGATATGATGGCCGAGGGACGGCGAGAAACAGGCGGAGGATACGAATCCCTGGTCGTTGGCAAGCGATGGTTTTGCCTGGTCCTTCAGCAGATGCGCGCCGGCCTTGATCTCCTTGTCTGCCTCGACGGCCTTCAGACCGACAAGCTGCAGCCGGTCGGCGGCGGTGAGCCCGAATCGCATCGAAAGGCGCTTGCCGATGAAATCGGGCTTCTGCATCGCCATCATGCGGCCGAGCCCGACATCATCTGCGGTCGTGCGGCCTTCGAGTTCACTATGGGTGACATGCCCCTTCTCGAGGCGGAGCACGTTCAAGGCCTCGACGCCGTAAGCGCAGATGCCCTCGTCCCTTCCCGCCTCCATGATTGCATCGGCGACAGCCTCGCCATAACCCGCCGGCACCGCAAGCTCGTAGGCGAGTTCGCCTGAAAAGGAGATGCGGAAGAGCCGCGCCTGCAGCCCGCCCCGCAGCACCACCTCACGAGCCGCAAGGAACGGAAAGGCGTCATCGGAAATATCGTCCTGAACGATCCGGCTCATGACGGTGCGACTTTTGGGACCAGCAAGCGACATCTGCGCCCACTGGTCCGTCGAGGAAACGAAACGCACGTCGAGTTCGGGCCAGAAGGTCTGGGCGGAAAATTCCAGATGGGCAAGCACCTCGGCGGCATAGGCCGTCGTGGTGGTCATGACATAGTGGTTTTCGGAAAGCCGGCTCGTCGTTCCGTCGTCGAAGACGATGCCGTCCTCCCGCAGCATCAGGCCGTAGCGCGCCTTGCCGACCGGCAGTTTCAGGAAGCTGTTGGAATAGACGCGATCAAGGAGTTCGGCCGCGCCCCTCCCAAAGATTTCGATCTTACCGAGGGTCGAGACGTCGCAGAGCCCGACATTGGCGCGGACGTTCAGAACCTCGCGGTCTACGCTTTCGCGCCAGCTTTTCTCTCCCTCCCTGGAAAACCATGCGGAGCGGTACCAGAGGCCGGATTCCACGAAAGCGGCACCGTTCTTCCTGGCCCAGTTGTGCAACGGTGACGTGCGGACCGGCGCGGCATGTTCGGCCCGCACCGTGCCGGCCAGCGCGCCGAAGGAAACCGGCGTGTAGAACGGCCGGAAGGTGGTGGTGCCGATCTCGGCAGGTGAGACGCCGCGCATGCCGGCCACGATCCCCGCTGCGTTGACATTGCCGAGCTTGCCCTGATCGGTCGCCATTCCCGCCGTCGTGTAGCGCTTGGTGTGTTCGATATGGCGGAAACCTTCGCGCTGTGCGAGCCCGAGATCGCCCACATGCACGTCGTTCTGGAAATCGACGAAGGCCTTGTCCTTCGCACCCGGCACGTACCAGAGCGGCGCGAAGGATGGATCGTATTCGCCTTCGACGTCGGGAATATCAGCCTCGTAGGCCGCAAAGCCGAGGTCGCGGAGAAGCGCGCTCGCCTTGTTAGCCCCGTCCTTCAGACAGTCGGAAATCCGGTCGAATCCAGCAGCCGAGCCAGCCGCAAGGAAAGCTTTTCCGATATCCGGAGCAAGGAATGCCTGTTTTTCGTCCGACCAGACGGGCTTTGCGCCGCGCTGGCACATCAGGTGAACGACGGGAGACCAGCCGCCGGACATGGCCAGCGCATCGCACGCAATCACCTCCTCAAACCCGGAGCGTTCGGCAATTAGCCCATCGATGCGATGCCGGCCCTTGGTGGCGACGACCGAGCCGTTGCGGACCACGCGCACGCCTTCCGGCATCGGGTCGGCGGACTGCGGCCGGGCATCGATGATCGCCGTGACGTCCACGCCCCTGGCGACGAGATCGGCTGCCGTGCGATAGCCGGAGCCGCCGTTGGTGAAGACGGCAACTCTGCTCCCAACGGCAACGCCGTAGCGATTGAGATAGGTCCGCGCCGCCGCCGCAGTCATCACGCCGGGCTTGTCATTACCGCCGAAGACCAGCGGCCGTTCCTCCGCGCCGGAGGCGAGGATCGCGCGCTTGGCGACGATGCGCCAGAGGCGCTCAACGGCAAGGTCCGGCGACGGCGAAGCGACATGCTTCTGCACCCGCTCGACCGCCCCGAACACCATGTCGTCATACCAACCGAATACGGTCGTACGCGGCATCAGCGTCACGTTCGGCAGCGCGGCAAGTTCCTCGATCACCGTGCCGGCGAAGTCCGCCGCGGGCATCCCGCCGACGGAAGCGCTTTCGCCGAGCAACGATCCGCCAAGCCTGAAGCCTTCATCCGCCAGGATGACGCGCGCTCCGGCACGACCGGCGGCAAGCGCCGCCATCAGCCCGGCCGGCCCGGCGCCGATGACGAGCAGATCGCAATGCGCCCAGGATTTCTCATAACGATCAGGATCGGCCTGCATGGCGACCTTGCCGAGGCCAGCAGCGCGTCGGATCAGCGGTTCGTAAAGCCTTTCCCAGAAAGGCGCCGGCCACATGAAAGTCTTGTAGTAGAAGCCGGCGCCAAGAAAGGGCGAGAGGAGATTGTTGATCGTCCCGAAATCGTGCTTCAGCGATGGCCAGCGGTTCTGGCTTGCGGCCACGAGCCCGTTGTAGAGCTCGACCACCGTCGCACGGGCATTCGGTTCGCGGCGGGCGCCGTTGCCTACCGTCAGCAACGCGCTCGGCTCGGCAGACCCCGCCGTCACCACCCCGCGCGGCCGGTGATACTTGAAGCTGCGGGCCATCAGCATCTGGTCGTTGGCAAGCAGCGCCGACGCAAGCGTATCCCCCTCGAATCCCCTGAAGGTACGGCCGTCGAAGGTGAAATTGAGCAACTGGCCGCGATTGACCGCGCCGCCGGCAGCGAGCCGATAGGATGTCATCCGGCCGTCCTCGCCCGTTCGAAGTCGGAAGCATCGGTCACGCCGAAGACCTCATGGGTGAGGTTGTCGCGATCGACCACCAGGAAACGACGACAGCCGGCCACATGGTGCCAATATTCCTGGTAACGTCCCTTGGGATTGTCGCGGACATAGACGTATCGGTGCCAGTCCTCGTCCTTCGCCGTGGCAGAGGGGCGCTTCGGCGCGGCAGCACCCCGGATGGAAAACTCTTCCTTCGGTCTCGTACCGCAATGCGGACAGGTAATCAGGCTTGCCATTGGGTTTTCTCGATGGGGATGTCTCAGTGAAGGTTCGGCTGCGGCCCCTTGCCCGCCTCGTCGATCGTGTAACCGCGCTCGAACCGGTCGAGGCGCATGAAGCGCGAGACATGGTGCGTCTCGTTCTTCGCGATCAGGTGGGCAAAGCAGAAACCGGAAGCGGGCGTCGCCTTGAAGCCGCCGTAACACCAGCCGCAGTTCAGATATAGGTTGTCGATCGGCGTGCGGTCGATGATCGGCGAGCCGTCCATCGACATGTCCATCACACCGCCCCAGCTTCTGAGCACCTTGGCGCGGGAAAGACCGGGGATCAGCGACACGCCCTCCTCCATCGTATGTTCGACGGTCTGCAGATTGCCGCGCTGGGCATAGGAGGAATAGAAGTCGATCTCGGCGCCGAAGACCAGCCCGCCCTTGTCCGATTGCGATATATAGAAGTGTCCGGCCCCATAGGTGATGACATTGTCGATCACTGGCTTTAGCCCTTCGGAGACGAAGGCCTGCAACACATGCGTCTCGATCGGCAGTTCGAGATCTGCCATGTGCCCGACCGTCGTGGTGTTGCCGGCAGCGGCGAGCGCCAGCCTGTCGCAACCGATGAAACCCTTGGTCGTTTCGACACCGGTTACACGGCCGTTGTCGCGGCGGATGCCGATGACCTCGCAATGTTGAACGATGTCGACGCCTCTTTGATCGGCACCGCGCGCGTACCCCCAGGCGACCGCGTCATGCCGCACAGTGCCTCCGCGTTTCTGGTAGAGCCCGCCGAGGATCGGGAAGCGCGCATGATCGAAGTTGAGATAGGGCATCATCTTGCGGACCTGGTCACGATCCAGCAGTTCCGCATCGACCCCGTGCATACGCATGCCGTTGCCGCGGCGGGCATATTCGTCGCGCTGTCCGTCCGAATGGAAAAGATTGACGATGCCGCGCTGCGAGACCATCGCATTGTAATTGAAATCCTGCTCCAGTCCTTCCCAGAGCTTCAGAGAAAACTCATAGAAAGGATTATTGCCCTCGAGCAGGTAATTGGAACGGATGATCGTCGTGTTGCGGCCGACATTACCGGAGCCCAGATAGCCCTTCTCCAGCACCGCCACATTGGTGATGCCGAATTCCTTGGCGAGATAATAGGCCGTCGCAAGACCATGTCCGCCGCCGCCAACGATGATCACGTCGTAATGCGGTTTCGGTTGCGGCTCGCGCCAGGCCGGCTTCCACAGCCGGTTGCCCGAAAGCGCCTGCTTCAAGATGGAATATGCCGAATAGCGCATGCACCTGTCCCGTTCATTGCGGCCACACATTCGCATATGCGAGAGAAAGGACAAGCGCAATCAGGACATGCAGGGCTCTGATTGCGACGAGAGCAAATCCCGGCAGCAGTTGTTGCAGATCGAGGTAAGGCGCCTACCTTGCCGGGCATATTTCTGGCGCGCCGCTCCAGCCTTATCAAAAGTTTGGCTACTTTCGTCTCCCCGCTTTTCCCACGGGCTCTAAACTTGGCGCCGATTGAGAACGGAGCGAGCCATGGCCGAGACGACTGCCAACCTGAAAATGCCCTTCATCCTGCCTTCGCAGGCGTAGAAACACGTGACCCGCAATGAGGCGCTGTTGAAGCTCGACGCGCTGGTACATCTGACGATCACGGCCGAACAGGCAGTTCCGCCCGTCTCGCCTGCTGAGGGCGTCTGCTACCTGGTCGCGGCCGCGCCGGCGGGTGCCTGGATCGGTAAAGAAGGGAAAGTCGCCATCTGGCAGGACGGGTACTGGGCTTTTGCCGAACCGAAGGCAGGCTGGCATGCCTGTTTCTCGGAGCCCGCCGGGCTGAAGGTTTTTTCCGGCACCACCTGGCAGGACATACCCCTGCCGGCGAGCGGCAGCTTCGATGAACTCGGCATCAGCGCCTCGCCGGATGGCGCGAACCGGTTTGCCCTCTCCTCTCCCGCCAGCCTCTTCAATCACGCAGGCAACGGGCATCAGATAAAGGTCAACAAGGCCGCAACCGGCGATACGGCTTCCCTGCTCTTCCAAACCAACTGGACCGGATATGCGGAAATGGGACTTGCGGGCAGCGACGCGTTCTCGATCAAGATCAGCGACGGCAGCGTCTGGAAGACGGGACTTTCGATCTCCTCCGCCGGTCACGTCTCTCGGCCAAACCAGCCGGCCGTCCGCGCCCATCGAACCGGTACCAGCTTCTCGCCGACCGCCGGCCAGCAGAGCGGCTTCACGACACTCGCCCTCAATCAGGGCGGCTTCACACTCGGCGCAGCAGCGCCCGGCGGCGGTAATTGCGTGACCGTCCCTTCACCGGGCCTCTATCTTCTCGCCCTCAATGTCGCCGTACTGACCTCGTCCGGCCACACCACCACTCTGATGCTGAACAGCGAGCAGAATCTCATTTTCATGAACGGTGTTGCTGGAGGAGCACAAATGCAGTCTGCCAGTGGAATTTTTTTTCTTCTCAGCGGGCGATTTTATTACTTTAGGGCATGCCGGCACCGCGCAACTGGAGCTTGGAGCAGGAAAAACAGAGTTATATTTGACAATGCTTTAATACCGCAACGCAGCAAAGCTTATCTTTTATCGTTAACCAGACATTAACTTGACTGATGACTCCCGCGACAAGGTGTTATATTAAGTAACAACACTGACCGACAGGGGGCTGCGGGGTAAATGCGGGTGACCAGTTTGAGCGTCTCTGATCTGCATAACGATACCGCCTATAAGCCGGTCAATGGCAGGAATATAGCATCACTGGTGCCGGGCGCTCAGGGAGTGAGCGCGCCCTGCGGACAGCGCGATGACACCCGAATGCAGCTTATCGTCAAACGGGCGCTCGACATCGGTGTCTCGCTGACGGCCTTGGTCATGCTCCTGCCGCTGATGGCGGTGGTGGCGCTTCTGATCCGGCTCGACAGTCCTGGACCAGCCCTCTTCACGCAAGTCCGCTCGGGCAAGGACTGCCGCAAGATCCGAGTCTACAAGTTTCGCTCCATGCGCACCGATCTGGGCGATACGGCAGGGGTGGCCCAGACGATCAAGGACGATCCGCGCATTACCCGTGTCGGTGCCGTCATCCGCAAGACCAATATCGATGAGCTTCCACAGCTCCTGAATGTCCTGAAAGGCGACATGTCGCTGGTCGGCCCCCGCTGCCATGCGATCGGCATGTTGGCCGCCGGCATTCCTTATGAAGATCTGGTTTCGGACTATCATCGCCGCCATTCGGTAAGGCCTGGCATGACCGGTTTGGCACAGATGCGCGGTCATCGCGGTCCCACGGATCGCCCCGGCAAGGCGCGCGCCCGCATCGCCTGCGACCTCCACTACATCGACAATTTCTCGATCCTGCTCGATCTGCGCATCATGTTCGGCACGGTTCTCGTCGAACTTAAGGGCGGTAAAGGCTTCTAATTCCAAGATTTTCCGGCTGCAGGTTTGAACGGGCAACCATTCGGCGTCTTCCATCCTCGGAGAGGAACGCGTTCTCCCCTCTGCCCGAGAACACGCAAGGTGGATCATCAGCAAGCTTTGAACAAATGCCGCGACCTGTTTAGTCAAATGTTAAAACTGCAGAGCTAGGCTCGCGGAAGTGGTCTTGTGTTGTGTAGAGAGTCCAATGACCGAAATGATACGTCCCCGAGTAAAATATGTCATCGGTCCCGATGGCAGCCCTTTGACGATCGCCGATCTTCCGCCGGCCAATACGCGCCGCTGGGTTATCCGGAGAAAGGCAGAGGTTGTTGCCGCGGTTCGTGGTGGCCTGTTGAGCTTGGAAGAAGCCTGCGAGCGTTACACCCTCACCGTCGAGGAATTCCTGTCCTGGCAATCCTCCATCAACGACCATGGCTTGGCCGGTCTTCGCACCACGCGCATTCAGCAGTATCGCCACTAGGGACAATTCCGGAAAGCCGGACTGGGTTTTCCCCTTGGAATTGCATTAGCCCAAGCACGAATTCACGGTAAACCGCCCGTATAGAACAAAGTGCCGCTGCAGGAGACGCAACGGCACTTTTCAATTTGTGCCGCCGTCAACTTCCCGACCGATCCGGGCGAGAGACGGCAAAAGTCCGGCAATCACAGTCGACGCGGCATAAAACCAAAGCCCCGGCTGAGAGACCGCGACTGCCAGCCCACTGGTCTTCGCCGCGAAGATCACGATTGCCACAAGCATTACATCCATCATCGACCACTTCGAAAGATGCGGCATCGCGCGGCGGAAAAGACCCACCTCGTCAACCCGGCCTGAAAGCTGTATCGCAAGCCCGGTCAGCTTGACGATCGGGAAGACGATCGAAAACAACCCGACCAACAGCGCCAGCCCCGTATCTCCGGTCTGAAAGAGCGCCGCAACGAGTTCGACCAGTGACGGCGTTTCAGTAAAGAAATAAAGCCGCTCGAGACGGATGATCGGCAGGATAAGCCCCAGCGCCAGGAAAATTGCGGCAAGCAGAAGAAGAAGCAGCCGCACCAAGCTCATCGTTTTCCTCCGGTTGACAGTGCGGTAACCCGTAGAGACGCTGCCTGGCTATTTCTCTCCGGCCCGTTGTCCCGTATTACATCATCCCGTACCACGAGAAAGCGGGATGATCATGAATATCAGGCATGAAGAAACACAATCCGGCGGGCGCTATGTCGCAGAGGTCGACGGCTACTACGCGGAAATGACCTATTCGCGGGCTTCCCCTCGGCTCATCATCATCGACCACACCGGCGTGCCGGACGGGCTGCGCGGCAAGGGTGTCGGTCAGGCATTGGCCCTGCACGCGGTAGAGGACGCCCGCAAGGGCGGCTGGAAGATCATCCCCCTTTGCCCTTTCTTCAAGAGCCAGGTGGAGCGCCATCCGGATTGGCAGGATATTCTCCAATAGGGGGGAAGGTCGCGCGCGCAGACGTTGGCAAACGCGCTAAAACGCAAATCGGGCGCAGGCGCCAAAGCGCCGCCCCGCATTTGAAATATTCCGTACTACGCCGCCCGGTGTTCTTAGGCTCGGGCGCGCATTCCACCATCACGCTCTTCGAGCGCCGATGCCTTGGCGAGTTCCGCCTCCGCTTCCTCGAGCGCCAGTTCCGCACTTTCCTGCTGAACCTTCAACTCGCGAATCGAAACCTGGAGGTTGTCTGCCCGCTGCCGGGCGGCCTTCGCGAAGGTCGGATAGGCGAAGTGATTCGGATCGACAATACCGGTCTTCTTCTCTTCGAGAGTGATCTGGTGTTCGAGCTCCTTGGCCATCCGCTCGAATTCGGCCATCATCATCTGCAGCTGCTGCAGCTGGCGGCGCTTCTCATTAACCTGAAATCCCTTCAGGCGAACTAGGCTGTCACGCGACTTCATACGCAATACTCCGTGGATAGCGAGACCCAGGCCTGTTTATCCGGCTTGTTACACTCCGGATCAAAAAATATGCGCGGCGTTAATAAATTCGCCGCCGCGTTAACCTTTCGTTTACAGGCATCATTAATGATAATCCCGATCGTTTAAGGGTCGGTAAATACCAAGGCCTAAATTGGCTTCGACAATGTGCGAGTCGAATGAATCACTTGGCGGAATTTCCTCATCCGTCGATTCAATCTTGGTGATGGCCAATCCCTAAGAAAATCAGGCGGCTACTAATTTTACTTAACGAATTGATGTACCTTGCCAGAGGGAATCATAATTTGTTAACCATTTGGTGGCAGCTTCCAAATCAGGCACAGTCTGGATCCGTAACGAGTAAGGGGGCGAGAAGGTACCTTACGCGGCGGTAAAGGGGAAAAATATGCGGGTTCTACTCATCGAAGATGACAGCGCGACTGCCCAGAGCATCGAGCTGATGCTGAAATCGGAAAGCTTCAATGTATATACCACCGACCTCGGTGAAGAGGGCGTCGATCTCGGCAAGCTCTATGACTACGACATCATTCTCCTCGACCTGAATCTCCCAGACATGTCTGGTTACGAAGTGCTTCGTACGCTGAGGCTCTCCAAGGTCAAAACGCCGATCCTCATTCTGTCCGGCATGGCTGGCATCGAAGACAAGGTTCGCGGCCTGGGTTTCGGCGCCGACGACTACATGACCAAGCCGTTCCACAAGGACGAACTGGTCGCCCGCATTCACGCGATCGTCCGCCGCTCGAAGGGCCATGCCCAGTCGATCATCATCACCGGCGAGCTGATCGTGAACCTTGACGCCAAGACCGTCGAAGTCGGCGGCCAGCGTGTCCACCTGACGGGCAAGGAGTATCAGATGTTGGAGCTGCTTTCGCTCCGCAAGGGTACCACGCTCACCAAGGAAATGTTCCTCAACCATCTCTATGGCGGCATGGACGAGCCGGAATTGAAGATCATCGATGTCTTCATCTGCAAGCTGCGCAAGAAGCTTGCCAACGCTGCGGGCGGCGCCAATTACATCGAAACCGTCTGGGGCCGCGGCTATGTGCTGCGCGAGCCGGATGGCAACGACTACGCCGAAATCGCCTGATCTCCCAACAAAATATCCTATTTCGAAACGCCCGCCAGACACTCCTGGCGGGCGTTTTGTTTTGATCGCGCAAAGGAGGTGAACGAAAAACCGCAGCCAATCGGCTAGGTCGGATCAGGATCAGTTCTGGCAGTTACGCCGCCTGCGCCAGACCCGAAAAGACAGAGGTCAGGATCTTGCGATCGAAGGGTTTCAGCAGGAAATCGTCCGCGCCGGCGCGTTTACCGACCATCATCTTTCTCAGATCCGCCTCGATGACGCAGTAGAAGATGCGCACGCTCTTACCGTTCGGCATGGCGCGAACGGCGGCAATGAGGTCGAGCGCGCCTTCGAGCGCTGCATCGACGATCAGGAAGTTGGGGAGTTCCGCATGGCAACCCGTGATGGCTTCGCGCATGCTGCCGGCCTCGGCTACGAGAAAGCCCAATTCGGAAAGAATGCGTTTGCCGACCTTGCGGACGATGTCCGACTCATCGGCAATCATCAAACGCTGCATCTTGCTCCCCTTGATGCTAATCCGCCCGTTCAGGGCCAGATATCTATCATTAGGGGTACGACACTAATGAATGGTTACCTAAAGGCGCAACCCGTGCCGAATCGTCTCAGGCAGCCACAGCTTCGGCGATGAAGACGATCTTGTCTTCCGAGACCACATATTTCAGATCCATGCCGCATTCTTCCGCAAGCAGCACCGTGTAATAGGGCTGGATCGAATGAGCATCGATCGGCTCTTCCAGCGTGCCTGTGGCGATCTCGACAAATTTCGCCGGCACGCGCATCATCCGGCCCTTCACCGTAATGGTGAACCTCGCGTCGTATTCCGGATTCTCCAGCGTGACTTCGACCGAACCGCCGCGCGGAATACCCGCATAAGCGACCAGGAAGAGGTTGAGAAGCAGCTTGACGCGGTTCTTCGCGATAATCGCCCGCGGACCGCTCCAGGTAACCTCGGTCTTCTTTTCGGCGACGGCATAATCCTTTGCGGCCTTTTCGGCCTCGCCCGTATCGATCGAAGCACCGACGGAGCCGGAAGCCCCGAAGGCGAGACGTGCGAATCTGAGACGCACCGAAGCGTTGAGAGCCGATGTGCGGATAAGATCGAGCGCGTCGGCGTCGGCCGCACCCTCGTCAAGCAGTTCGAGACCGTTGTTGATCGCGCCAACCGGAGAAATCACATCATGGCACACGCGGCTACACAGAAGTGCCGCAAGATCTGGCCCGCTAAGGGTGAGATTCGGATTCTTCGGCATGTAGGTCTCCTGCTTGTGCGAATTGCCCGATCTCCTTCTGTCACATCAAGATTGCGCAGAGATGGTGCAATATTCTTAGGCCATAATGACACCATATTTGGTAAACCGATTGTTAAGACCATCGCCGCAAAATAGCCAAGCCTTAAGCATGATGCATGAGGCAGGCTCTGGACGATACAATAATGGATCTGACAATGCGCATCCGCACATCTACAGCCCTCGCCCGGTTCGCCTCGATGGTGTTTGCCGTGATTGCAGCCGCGCTATTCTACGCCGGCCCCGTCTTTGCCCAGCAGGGCTCCAATCAGTATTCGGCTCAGGAGATCGTCGACGCCGGTCACAGTTTCTTCGGCTCCGCCAGCGGCGGGCTGGCGAAGGTCGTTGAGAATGCCTTCCAGAAATACGGCCTGCCGAACGGATACATTCTTGGGCAAGAGGGTTCGGGTGCCTTCATCGCCGGCCTCACCTACGGCGAAGGCGAACTCTACACCAAGAATGCCGGTCAACATCCGGTCTTCTGGCAGGGGCCGTCGCTCGGCATCGATTACGGCGGACAAGGCACGCGCGCCATGATGCTAGTCTATGACCTTCCTTCCGTTGACGCTCTTTATGCGCGCTTCGGCGGAGTTTCCGGCTCGGCTTTCGTGGTCGCCGGTGTCGGCATGACCGTGCTGCGGAACAACAACGTGATCCTGGTGCCGATCCGCACCGGCATCGGCGCCCGCCTCGGCATCAATGTCGGATATCTGAAGCTCACCCGCGCGCCGACCTGGAACCCGTTCTGAGAGTGAGCATTGTCCCTCCGGACCCCGGAGGGATTTTCCATGAACGTCATCAAGGCAATCAGCTGGCCGGCCCCCTTTATCGGCGCTTGCCGGCCGCATGCGCTCGTGCTTAAACAAAGCGCGCAGTACCATCCAGCTCGCGAAACGGCATTGTCGTGATCGAATTTGTTCTTCTGTTCGGCTTGGGGTTCCTGAGCGCCGCCCTTATCGCCATGTTGGTCGCGCCGGCAATCCACGGGCGTATCGTGCGTTATACGGAAAACCGCATCAGGGCGACGCTGCCGATCAGTCCACAGGAAGTGCGCGCCCAGCGCGATATGGCGCGCGCCGCCTATGCGGCCGAGAATGCCCGTACCAGGCAGGAGCTGGTGCAGGAGCGGGAGAAGGCCTTAGGGCTGCAGCTCAGGAACGATACCCTCATCGAAGAAGCCAAGCGCCTGCAGAGCGAGGCTGCCGATCTGCGTTCGCAGGTCGAGAACATGGATGTCGAGGCGGCCGAGGCGCGCTCGCGACTGCGTCAGGAAGATAGCCATATCCGGCAGTTGAAGGCCGCGGTTGAAGCTGCAGAGGAAGCCGCCGCTGCCAAGGATCGGGAAATCGAGAACCTGCAGCAACGCCAATTCCGGCTGATGACCGAAGCCGATAATTTCCGCATCGACCTTTCCACCCGCGATACAGAGGTGGAGAACCTGAAGTTCCGCGTCACGGCGCTCCGTGATGAACGCGACACGCTGCGCAACGACTTGCGGCTGCAGACCGCCCGTGCCAAGGACGCCGAAACCCGACTGGCCCAGGAGGAACACCGGGTCCAGAGGCTCGAAGACAAGCTGGCACGAGAAATCGCCGACCGTGCTGATAAGGAACATGCGCTGGAGCGCCGCTTGGCCGAGATCGGCCGGCTCAGGGAAAAGCTCAAGGCGGCCAACGCCGAGGCTCGGGAGGCAAGCCGCGCCCTTCGCGATTCGACAACCGTACAACCGGGCATGAAGGCGGCGGTGCCGAGAAAGAAGATAGCCCCAGAGGACGTCACCGTGCGCAACCTGCCCCATACGTCAACGCCTAGGCAAGCCCGGATTTCCGAAGAAGCCGGTGACGATACGCAGATCGCGGAAATAGCAGAGGAAACGCGCAATCGCGCCACCGCGCTATCGGAACGCCTGCACAATGACGCCGGCGGCAACGAGGAAGCGATCCGCCAGGAACTCGCCTCGATCGCCGCGAATATGGTTGCGCTGACGGCCGCCGTTGAAGGTCCCTCTTCCCCGATTCATAAGATCCTGTCCGGAAAGTCGGGAAGTGGCAACCGGGAGAGCCTGGCCGCCAAATCCAAGCGCGCGCTCGCTGCCATCCAGGAAGGCACGACCTGACACGCCTCCTTCGAGGATAGTCATCCCATCTTTACTGACACCTAAAGCCGGCCCTGTGCCATGGCGATTTCGTAAAGCGCAATTCCGGTCGCGGTCGCCGCGTTCAGGCTGTCAAGGCCGGGCGCCTGGGCGATCCGCGCCGTCTGGATGCGCGACAGGACGTCCTGCGACAGCCCCTCGCCCTCCGTACCGGTGATCAGCGCCATGCGATCAGAGGCCGGGACGTTACAGATTTCCACGCCGCCTCTCGGCGAAAGCCCCCATATGGCAAAGTCTTTCTCCGTCAGCACCGTAAGAATGTCGGATGCCGTTCCGCTTCTCGCATAGGGCACCGACAGCACCGCGCCCACCGAGACTCGCAGCGCCTTACGGTAAAGCGGGTCGCAACAACCCTGATCGAGCAACACGGCATCCGCGCCGAAAGCGGCGGCATTGCGGAAGATCGAGCCGATATTGTCGTGGTTGGAAATGCCGAAGGCAGCAACCACCAGCGCCTTTTTCGGCAGATCGGCAATCAGTTCGGTGATGGCTCTCTCCGGTTTGCGCCGTCCGAGCGCCAGCACGCCCCGATGGAGGTGGAAACCCGCGATCCGATCGAGCACGGCACCGGTGGCGACATAAACCGGCATATCCTCCGGAAAATCGGCAAGGATATCGGTAAGCCCGGTCACACGGTTTTCAAGCAGCAGGATTTTCTCCGCGCAAAAATCCCCGCCCGCCCGGTGCGCAGCGGCGAGCATTCTCAGCACCACCGTGCCCTCGGCGATGAACCGCCCTTCCCGCCCTGTCAGGTCACGCTCGCGGATGGACCGGAATTCGGTGATCCGCGGGTCATCTGCATCATGGATGCGGATCGGTTCCATTATTGCGGGATCGCCACCGTCACGTCGGCGACGATGCGGCCAGCGGCAAGATCAAAGACGAAGGCCTTCCGGTCGCCGTCAAGCAGACCGTAGAACAGAATCTGGCTGCCGGAGAGGGATACCGACTGGACCGAAAAGCCGGCTGGCAGCTCGGCGGTTGCAGCAAGCGGTTGTCCGGCCGGCACTGAGAAGCTGCCCGTCGAGGCGGACTGCACCGGCGCATCGGGTCGCTGCGAGACCTTGTAGACAACCGCCGCGAGGACAGCCATAAAGCAGACGAACAATATCCCGCCCGAAACGAGCTGCAGGAGCACCATCTTCCGGCGGATTCTCTCCATTGCCGGATCAAGCGGCTCTTCCTGTTCCTCGACATCGGGTTGGGGCATGGGGGCGTCCTTGTCTGGATTGCTATCGGAATGATTGAATGAACGATCCCTTTAACGAGATAGAGCGCCAGAGGAAAGTCCTCACCGCCGGAGAAGAGGCCGAAGGGCGGCTGGATGCCTGGCTGACGTCCGCGCTGGAGGGCGAATTTTCGCGGAGCCGCATCAAGAGCCTGATCGAGCAGGGCGCGGTCCTCCTGAACGGCAAGCCGGTCACCGAGCCGAAAAAGAAGATCGCAGTCGGCGACAAGGTGGAAATCGAACTTCCAGAACCGGAAGATCCGGAACCCAAGGGCGAGAACATCCCGCTCGACGTGCTCTACGAGGACGACGACCTGATCGTCATTGCCAAACCCGCCGGCCTCGTCGTCCACCCCGGCGCCGGCAACTGGACCGGTACGCTGGTCAACGCGCTGATCCACCATTGCGGAAGGAGCCTTTCCGGCATCGGTGGCGTCAGGCGCCCCGGCATCGTCCACCGCCTCGACAAGGATACGAGCGGTGTCATGATCGTCGCCAAGAACGACATCGCTCACCGACATCTTGCCGAGCAGTTCGCCGACCATGGCCGGTCGGGGCCGCTGGAGCGCGCCTACCAAGCAGTCGTCTGGGGTCGGCCCAAACAGCTCCGGGGTACGATCGACGCACCGCTCGGCCGCTCCGGCGCCGACCGCACCAAGCGTGCCGTGAAGCGCGAGGACAGTGAGGATGCGCGCGAAGCCGTCACTCATTACGAAGTGATCGAGCGCTTCCACGAGAAGCCGGATGCCACCGCGCTTGCCTCGCTGATCGAATGTCGGCTGGAAACCGGTCGCACGCACCAGATTCGCGTCCACATGGCCCATATCGGCAATCCTTTGATCGGCGATCCGGATTATTCGGCGGGCTTCAGGACGAAAGCCAACCTTCTGCCAGAACCGGCGAAGAGCATCGTCAACCGCTTTCCGCGCCAGGCGCTGCATGCCTATCTGCTGGTTTTCGAACACCCACGCACGGGCGAGGTGATGGAATTCGAAGCCCCCATGCCGGAAGATATGCAAGAGCTGATCGGCGCCCTCCGCTAGGCCGCCCCGGTCATCGCCTCCCGCCGCCGCAGGTCAAAAAGCACGTGGAGAAGAACCGCTGCCATCACCACGCTTCCGCCAAGCAGCGTCGCCTCGTCCAGCCTCTCTCCGAGGAAGAGCCAGACCCAGAAGGGCGCGAGCGGCGCATCGAGCGACCCGATCAATGCCGTCTCGACCGGCGGCAGCAGCCGGGCGCCGTATAGGAGAAGACCGATGCCGAGCGCAAAACCAAGAATACCGAAAAGCGAGATGATCGCGATATCCTGCAGCGAGGCGGCAAGGGGCGCGGCAAACGGCAGGGAGAGAACGGCGCTGAGGAGAGCGGCAAGCCCCGCCGTGATAAGAACCGGCTGATCCGGGTAGCGCCGCATCAGCACCGTCATCAGCGCCACGCAAACCGTCATTCCGAAGGCCAGAAGATCGCCGAGGAGGCCGCCGGCCTCCCCCGTCCCGACCATGACGATCACCCCGGCCATCGCGGCAAGGCTCGCCACCAGCGCACTCCGCCCCGGCCGCTCGCCCAGCAAGGCAAAGCCAAGGCCCGCGGATACGAAGGGACATGTCGCGAAAATGATCGAGACATGCGCGACACTTGTCTCCTGCAGCGCTGTGATGAACAGCACCATGCCGACGCCAGAGGCGATGCAAATCGCCAGCCCGGGTCGGCCCGGACGAGGGAGCGCATGAAAGCCACGCCGCGGCGCGATGATCAAAAGGAAGAAGAACAGTGCTGTACCGCCGGCGATGCCGCGCCAAACGAGGATCGTCGCGCTGTCGAGCGCGACCAGCCGCGTCATCAGACCCGCCGTGCTGAGGACGACGGAGGAAAAGAGAACGACGATCAGACCGGTTATATATGGCGAAAATTTCATGGGTCTGCCTGAAGCTGCTAAATCGGGGCGAGAACTATCAGATCGGTGCTGACAACTGTCTGTCAGCAATGTTCAATTGGCCGGAATTTCGAGGGAGTGCCGCAATGGCGCGATCGGGCCGCATGTTCGAGATCATCCAGATGCTGCGCACGTCCAGCTCGCCGCTGACGGCAGAGGCGATAGCCGCGCGGCTGGAGGTGACGAAACGCACGGTCTACCGGGACATCGCCGCCTTGCAGGCGACGCGCGTGCCGATCGAAGGCGCGGCGGGCATCGGCTATGTGATGCGGCGCGGTTTCGACCTCCCTCCCCTGATGTTCACACCAGAGGAGATGGAGGCGATCACCGTCGGCCTGTCGCTGATTGCCCGGACCGGGGACCATAGCCTTGAGGAAGCGGGCGCAACCGCAATGGCGAAGATCGGCGAAGTCCTGCCGTCCTCCGAGCCGTCAACCACTCAGACGCATCTCTTCGTTTCTTCGTGGCATGCTATCCCGGATCCGGCATTCGACTTGCGGCTGCTGCGCCGAGCCATCCGAGAGGAACGCAAGCTTGAGCTCCGTTATCGCGACGGTGTCGGCAACTTGACGCAACGCATCGTCTGCCCCCTCGCCATCATCTATTATATCGACGGCATCCTGCTGGCCGGGTTCTGCGAACTGCGCCAGGATTTTCGCCACTTCCGCCATGACCGTATCGAGGAATGTGAACCGCTCGACCTACGGTTCAATGGGCAAAGCGCCGCCCTGCGCAAGATGTGGCGGGATTCACATGACCTTTTCTATTATGAGACAGAAGAAAATTCGCCGTGATGCATCAAGTCGCCTGCAATGAGCCGAAGCGCATGAATCGGGTGGTTGCAACGCCCGGCAAAGTCTATATTGGCCGGCGATAGTCAGAGGCACCGATGAGCCAGTTTGCGGTCACGAGACTTCTTGATACGGACTTGATCAAAGTCCGCGATGTCGTGTGCAACGGCGACTGCCGTCACCGGAGCGGCGAGGAATGCTCGCATGCGACCAGCCTCGTCTTTCCCTATCGCGGCGTGTTCATGCGCCATGTCGGCCGCGATGATACAGTGGCGGAAGCCAATCAGGTGCTCTTCTTCAACTGCGATCAGGCCTATCAGATCAGCCATCCGGTCGAAGGCGGCGATTCCTGCCTCAGCATGGACGTGCCCGAACCAATGCTGGAGGAACTGGTGCCGAAAGCGCATCGCAACTCCAGGGGTTCGCGCTTCGTCTTCAACAAACAGCGGCTTCGGATCGATGCCCGTGCACAGGCGCTCGTTGCCCTGCTGCGCCATAGCCTGATGCGCGGCACGGCCGAAACGCTGGAGGGAGAGACGCTCGCCATGACGCTGGTGCGCAGGGCTGTCGGCGAACGCACGGCGCGCGCGGCAACTGCCAGCGCCGGACGCCAGAAGCTGGTAGACCGGGCAAAGCTTGCACTCTCCTCCGATCTCGCACGCCGCTGGACACTTGCCGACATCGCCCGGGAGGCAGGTGTTTCGCCCGTCTACCTCACCCAGGTCTTCCAGCAGGTGGAAGGCACGCCGCTCTACCGCTACCAGTTGCGCCTCAGGCTTGCCCGTGCGCTCGACCTGCTTGGCAGCTACGACGATCTGACCCAGCTTGGTCTCGAACTCGGCTTTTCGAGCCATAGCCATTTCTCTTCCGCCTTCCGGCAGGCCTATGGCCGTACACCGGCGGAATTCCAGCGCTTCGCCGGCCTCAGGTAAAGCAATTCCGGGAAAGTGTGCCGCGGTTTTCCGTCCGGAATTACGCAAGAACAAGGAGCCTTAGAAAATCGCTAAAGATTCTGACAGCGGGAAATCCCGCGAGGTGTTTTTCTTATCCCGTAAACTCAATACCGGGAGATAACGCCATGAAAGAGAATACCTGTGCGGCCTGCGACTGCGAGCTCGATGCGACGCGGATCGCGGTGAAAATCGGCGGCAGGACGGTCGAGGTCTGCTGCGAGGAATGCGCGGTGGCGCTCCGGGAAGCGGAAGCTGCGACCCGGGCCGTTCAGACCGCCGATAAATAACGCAAGGAGGCGGGCGCACCAACCGCCCGCCTCCCGATCGCGGCTGCAATCAGCCAGCGTCCTTTCAGGAGACGAACAATGAGGAATGAGAACCGGGCGGTCTTCGACCGCGCTTCGGAACAATGCGACTTTGCCATAAAACTGCCGCCCCTCGTCGATGCCCCCTTCCCGGCAGACGAGGCGGCTACGGTGGAACCGACAGCCAGGCGATCGATGGTCGGACGGCTGATCGACCTGATCGGCAGGAAACTGCGCCAGCGCCGCAACCGCCTGGCGTTGCTGGAACTAAGCGACGACCAATTGAAGGATGTCGGCCTCTCACGCAGCCAGGCCCATAGCGGCGAATACAGTCGTTACCGTCGCAGCGCCTCCCATGCGCTGGAACGGAATTGCCGTTGAGCTGGGGCAAAATGGAGAAGAAAAGGGAGTTGGCTACCAGCGCGTCTTTGCCGGGATCGACTTCGTCTATCCAGATGAAAAACAGACACACTTTCACTTTATATTTGATATTGCTATCATGTTATTTGTGACAAAAACCAATCAAAGCGAAAACTTCGGAATAAACTTCAACATAGAGCGTTTTAGTTTCCACCGAACGGCGGATATTGGGAGGAGAAGGCGCCAAAGGGATGAATTCGACCATCCGAAAGTTCATCTTTCGCGATCTGCAGACGGTCGAGGGATATATCGATCCTCCCGACGCGCTGGTCTTTCTGTCCCTTTTGAAGGCGCAGACGGAAAGAGGGCTGAACGGAGGCATTGCGGAAATCGGCGTCTATTACGGACGCACCTACTTTCTCTTCAGGAAGATAAGCGGGAAGAGAGGCAGGATACTGGCGATCGATCTCTTCGACATCGAGCAGGCGCCGGGCGGAGCGGAGACGCAATACAGCCGCTTCATCGACAATGGCCGGCGTCTCGGCCTGCCCATCGATGAAGACCTGGTCATCCGGAGGGACAGCGCGCGAGTTCAGGCGGACGAGATTGTCGGGAAGATCGGGTACGCTCGTTTCTTCAGCATCGATGGCGGCCACATGCTCCATCATGTCACCGCCGACAGCAGACTTGCAGCCGACAGTCTCGCCGACCATGGGATTATCGCCTTCGATGACACGTTCAATCCGGCCTGGCCGGAGGTGACAGTGGGGCTGGCGGATTTCCTGCGGCAACGGGAGGGTACATTTTCGGCCTTCTGCATGACGAAGTACAGAACCTATGTCTGTCGCAGCCAGTTTTATGAGTTCTATTGTGATGTGATCAAAAAAGCTCCGGACCTGCTCGCGTTCGAACACTTGGAAACGCAGTTCCTGGGTTCAAAAGTAGCAAGATTGCACAATCCGCTGGGCCGGAGAATCCTGTATGAATTGATGGTGCGGTCGGGTATGAGCGTCTTTTCGGAGCGCGTTTACCGGTGAGAAGGGACAGCGGAATCATTACCAATATGTAATGATATAACGCCTCCGTGATCACTTGAATCACGGTTCTGCCGCACTTATTTGTTAGCTGGGTTGGTGCGGGGTCGGAAATGACCCGCGCCATTCGGTTCGCCTTCAGCTTGTATCGCTAAATCTTGAGAGGGAGCCGACAACGATCGGAAAGGGGTGCTTTATGGCCCGCAATACTTTGCCTTCCATTACCGCCGGCGAAGCCGGCCTCAACCGTTATCTCGATGAAATCCGCAAGTTCCCCATGCTGGAACCCCAGCAGGAATACATGCTTGCGAAGCGCTATGCCGAACATGGCGACCGTAATGCGGCCCATAAGCTGGTGACGAGCCACCTGCGTCTCGTTGCGAAGATTGCCATGGGTTATCGCGGTTATGGTCTGCCGATCGGCGAAGTCGTATCCGAGGGCAATGTCGGTCTCATGCAGGCCGTCAAGAAGTTCGATCCGGATCGCGGCTTCCGGCTTGCGACCTATGCCATGTGGTGGATCAAGGCCTCGATCCAGGAATATATACTGCGCTCCTGGTCGCTCGTGAAAATGGGCACCACCGCCAACCAGAAGCGCCTCTTCTTCAACCTGCGCCGGCTGAAGGGCCGGATCCAGGCGATCGACGAGGGCGATCTGAAGCCGGACCAGGTCAAGGAAATCGCCACCAAGCTCAAGGTCTCCGAAGAGGAAGTGGTTTCGATGAACCGCCGCCTTTCGGGTGACGCGTCGCTGAACGCGCCGATCCGCGCCACGGAGGGCGAATCCGGCCAATGGCAGGATTGGCTGGTGGATGAACATGACAGCCAGGAGGACGTGCTGATCGAGCAGGACGAACTCGATACACGCCGCCGGATGCTGGCAAAGGCCATGGGTGTCCTGAACGACCGCGAACGCCGCATCTTCGAAGCCCGCCGCCTCTCCGAGGAACCGGTGACGCTGGAAGAGCTTTCGGCGGAGTTCGACATCAGCCGCGAACGCGTGCGCCAGATCGAGGTTCGTGCCTTCGAAAAAGTGCAGGAAGCCGTACAAAAGGAAGCGCTTGCCCAGGCAAATGCGCTCCGCGTCGTCGACGCCTGATCCATATAAAGCGAACGTAAAAAAGGGGCTGCTTCGGCGGCCCCTTTTCTTTTTTATATATAGGCCAGGGGAAAAACCTTGCGAACCACCGGTATCAAACAAGGTTGTAGCCTGTGCACGCTTTTCAGCATCCCGCGCTGGAAATTTTCGATTTTGAAACAGGAAGGCCCGGCGTCACAACCGCCGGGCCTTCCTGTATTCATTCGCTGCCGGTAAAATTTACTGTCCGCTCGTTGCCGTGCCCAGCGCGTTCCATTCGTTGATCGCTTCGTTGAAGACGCGCTCGCCCTCTTGCCCTTTTTGAAGGGTGAACAGGGCCCGACGTCCATTGCGGTAGGCGACCGGAATGTCCATCCAGTTGCGGCTGCGCAGGAGTTCCAGATTGGTCGCGCGCGCATCGGGGAAATCGTTGAGCGCGATCATATGGAAGTCATCGGTAATCTTGGCCGGCACGGCTATCAGGGCGTTGCCGCGGTCCTGTTCGGTCTGCTTCATCGCAATGCGCTGCACGCTGTCGATCGCGCCGCCTTCGAAGTCCGGCGGTACGGCGAAGACGATTTCGATCAGGTGGCTCGCCGGCAGGGACGAATCCGTGTTGCGCTTCAAGGTAACAAGCGCGCTAAGTCCCCTTCCCGGCACCGTAACGCGTCCCTGAATGACCGGCTCCTGCTGGCCGTTCGCCCCGGCTTCGCGCTGCAGCGACCACGAGACGGCGCCGTCGATTGCCGTCGGCGCCGTCTGGCCGATCCGCTCCTCGTAGAGGAATATCTTCTCGCCCGACAGTGCCGGAACGTCCGCCGGATTTGCCGCTGGCGCATTGGCAGACGGTGCAGCGGCATTCGGAGCGGTTTCAGCGGCAGGAGACCCGGCTGGCGCGGCAGCGTTCGATGCCGGTGGGGTTGCAGCAGGCTCCGGCGTTGCGGGTGGCGAATTGAGCTGGGCCACCGACTGGCCTTCGGCGTTCTGCGCCAGGCTGCCAACATCGCCCGGCCCGCCATCCACCTCGCTGCCATCCGGCATAAGGCGTTGCGTGAATTTCGTCCCGGCAGAAGAGCCGTCTGCCGGCGCCGGCGTCGTGGGAGCCGGCGAATTCTCCGCGTTGTTCTGCGGAGCCGGTGCCGGCGTTGCAGGTGTCTCGCTTGGTGTGGGATTGGCAGGCGCCGGTGTCGGCGTCTGCTCTGCCGTCTGGCTGCCCGGCGAGCTGGACTGGATCAAGCCATCGACCATGTCGTTCAGCGAATCACGATTGAGCCAGATGGCATAGCCACCGGCGCCGACCAGAGCCAATCCGATGATGGCGAGAATGATGCCGGCATAATTGCGCTTGCGGACGGGCGTGACCCGGTAGGGCCTGGCCGGCGCAGGCATGAGGTCATCCGCATCGGCTTCCGTATGCAGCGCGCTCTGCGACGAAGCGGCCAAAGAGGATGCGTCCTTGTTGTAGCCGATGAGTTCTTCAAGATCGCCCCAAGGATCACTTTCGGCTGATTTCACATCCGCCTTGGGCTTCTGATCAAGATAGTCGGCAAAGGGATCGGCACTTGCCGTCGAGCCTGTTGGCGGCGGTGGAATATCCGGAAGATCGGAAACCGAAGGCATCCGAACCGTGTCGGCCGCAGCATGGGTCTCCGGATGGAAATGCGCATCGACCGCTTCGGCCGTTACCCCCCGGTCGATCGGCTCGACGGGCCCGGTCGGAACGAGTTCGGGCACGTCGTTCCAAACGGCAGCGACATGGGCCCCGTGGCTCGGGGCAGGAGCCGACGTCTCCTGCCAGCCCCAATCCTCGGCCGGCTCCGGCTGCCCCATGACGGACCCGGGCGTCTCAGTACCCGAGGCCTGAACGGGCTCCGAATGGTCGTAGGCTGCAGGCTCCGAGACGGGCTCTTCCGGCGGTATGTCATCACGCCAATCGCCGTATTTCGGGACTGCCGGCTCTTCTTCGGCGGATGCGGAAGCGACGGCCTCCTCTTCATCAAAAGCAGGCGGCTCCTCGACAGGCGCTTCTTCGGTTGCAGGCTCCACCTGAATGCCGGCCGGCGACGGCTCCTCAAGGCTCTCGTCCTGTTGGACCGGTGCCGGCTCGACCTCAACCGGCTCGGCCTGGGCCTGGTAGGTTTCGGGCGCTTGCTCGGAAGCCTCTGCCGGCTGCTCTTCCTCGTAATGTTCGGCGACCGGCTGAGTGGCCTGCTCTTCGAGCTCTTCCGGCGCTGGCTCCCCTGCCGCCCGTTCGGTCACCGGCTCTTCGCCATATTGTTCGACTGGCGCCTCTTCCGTGACCGGTGGCACCGCAGCAGCATCGTCGACAGGTTCAAGCGCTTCGGTGTGTTCGCTCTCTACTTCCGTGATCGCGGCTTCGAGCTTCTCCATCTGCCGACGCAGCATGTCTTCCGGCGGCCGCGGCTTCATGTTCTCGAGTTGCCGCTGCACGGCACCACGAGCCTTGTCATACACCTTCGCACGCATCTCCGGCGTATTGTTCGCCAGTCCGTCAACGGCGCGGCGGATCACCGCAACAAAATCAGCCATCAGCACTTTCTCATGATCGCCGGACCGAAAGCCGGCCGAATGGTAACCAATATTTGACTTTAATCTTCAAATGGGTCGGTCACAAGTATGGTGTCCTCCCGCTCCGGGCTGGTGGAAAGAAGCGCGACAGGCGCACCGATCAGCTCCTCCACCTGACGGACATATTTGATCGCCTGGGCCGGCAGATCGGCCCATTTGCGGGCGCCAACCGTCGATTCCTTCCAGCCTTCCAGCGTGACGTAGATAGGCTCGGCGCGCGCCTGGGCACCCTGGCTGGCCGGAAGATGGTCGATCTCAACGCCATCCAGCTTGTAGCCGACGCAGATCTTCAGTTCGTCGAGACCGTCGAGCACGTCGAGTTTGGTCAGCGCGATGCCGGTGATTCCATTGGTCGCAACGGACTGGCGCACGAGAGCCGCATCGAACCAGCCGCAACGGCGCTTGCGGCCCGTCACCGTGCCGAACTCATGTCCCCGTTCGCCAAGGAACTGGCCGATTTCGTCCTTGAGTTCGGTCGGGAACGGCCCTTCGCCCACCCGGGTCGTGTAGGCCTTGGTGATTCCGAGGATATAGCCGAGCGAACCCGGTCCCATGCCCGAACCGGCAGCCGCCTGGCCGGCCACCGTATTGGAGGACGTGACGAAGGGGTATGTGCCGTGGTCGATGTCGAGCAGCGAGCCCTGCGCACCTTCGAAAAGGATGCGCGCGCCCTTGCGGCGTTCCCTGTCAAGCAGTTCCCAGACCGTCTCGCGGTATGGGAGCACGCGTTCGGCGACTGAGGTCAATTCTTCCATGATCGCGGCGTGAGAGACTTCCTTCTCACCAAGGCCGCGACGGAGCGCGTTGTGGTGGGTGAGGATACGATCGACCTTGCCCGGCAGCGTTTCCATGTCCGCAAGATCCATGACGCGGATGGCGCGGCGGCCGACCTTGTCCTCATAGGCCGGGCCGATGCCGCGACGGGTGGTGCCGATCTTGGTGCCGCTGTTGGAAGCGGCATCCTCGCGCAGGGCGTCGAGTTCGCGATGCAAAGACAGAATCAGCGTCGCATTGTCGGCAATGCGCAGCACGTCAGGCGTCACTACCACCCCCTGACCGCGCAGCTTCTCTATCTCGGCCACGAAGTGATGGGGATCGACCACGACGCCGTTGCCGATGACGCTGAGTTTGCCCCGCACGATGCCGGACGGCAGGAGGGAAAGCTTGTAGCTGACACCATCGATGACGAGCGTATGGCCGGCGTTATGACCGCCCTGGAAGCGCACGACGATATCGGCGCGCTCGGAAAGCCAATCGACAATCTTGCCCTTGCCTTCGTCGCCCCATTGCGAACCCACCACGACTACATTCGTCATTCTTTGCTTCCTATGATCTGGGCAAAGCCCACGCAACCATACGCGCATCGTCCATAAGTCAATCTTGATTGACGAACGGTCGATACGCCACTTCGATTTCCTGCACTGCTTGTTACGGCAAACCGTCCAGGCATTGCAAACGGGCGCATCTATAATGCCTTGGCCGGAGGAAAGCGACCTGTTTGTGACTCCGCCGTGGTTTTTACGTGACAAAAGTGCGAGGCCCGCGCTATTTCCCGCCTCGCCCTCAAATCGCCGCGGTCCCGCCGGCGCCGGAGACGTGTTTTGCATAAAAAAGCCTATCTTGCCCTCGTCATAGCAACCCTGTGCTGGGGCGGCAACGCGGTGGCAGGCAAACTCGCCGTCGGCCATGTGAGCCCGATGACGCTGACCTTCTGGCGCTGGTTCATTGCCACCGTCATCATTTTCGCGATCTCTGCGCCGCAGCTCAGGAAGGACTGGCCGGTCGTCAGGAAGAACCTGCCGATTCTCATCTTCCTCGGCGTCATGGGTTACGTCGTCTTCAACGCCGCGCTCTACACGGCCGTCAATTACACGACCGCGATCAACGTGACCGTCGAGCAGGTGCTCATCCCGATGTTGATCTTCGTGATGAATTTCGCGCTGTTCCGGATGAAGGTCTCCTGGGCACAGGTATTCGGCTTCACGCTGACATTCATCGGGGGCCTCATTACCGCCGTCCACGGGGATTTCGAGACGCTCCGGACGCTGACCGTGAACATCGGCGATGCGATCATGATGATCGCGATTGTCGGTTATGCCATCTATACGGTCGCACTCAGATGGCGGCCGATGGTCAACTGGCGGACCTTGATGGCTGTGCCGGCCCTTGTCGCGATGCTCTTCAGCATACCGCTGGCCGCCTGGGAATATTCGAGCGGCCGGATGATCTGGCCGGATACGACGGGCTGGATCGTTGCGCTTTATACCGCCGTTTTCGCCTCGCTCATCGCGCAGGTGCTCTACATCGTCGGCGTCGGGAAGATCGGCGCCAACCGGGCGGGTCTGTTCATCAATCTCGTGCCCGTCTTCGGCACGCTGCTCTCAGTCGCCATCATCGGCGAGGACCTGCAGATCTTCCATATCGTCGCGCTGGCGCTGGCGCTCTGCGGCATCGCCATCGCCGAATGGGGAAAACCTGCCTCCGTCTGAAAAGCGGGTTGGAGCGGGAAGAACAGCTTGAAGAATCAGATGTCGTATTAGGCCCGCGTGAGGGCCGGCGCGCGACCGCGGATCAGGCGCGGCGCCTGGCCCCACATGTCGATGACCGGGCTGTCATTGCCAAGGATCACATCGCCACGGTCTGTCGCCAGCACCAGGACACGCTCGACGCGGCCTTCCTCGCTCACCGCATAGGCAATCCGCATCGCCTTGGCAGACCAGCCAAGCGAGACCAGGTGGTCTCGCTTCAGGTCGGCGCAATCCAGGCAACCGTTGACGCCGAAATCGAGCGAGAGGCCGCCGGCGATATCGTCGAAATAGTCGTCCAGATCGGATATCGTACCGTTGACGGCCGAGTTGACCCGCAGCAGTTCGCGTCGCTTGGCGAAGGTCAGGATCAGCACGGCGTCATCGGCGTCCTCATGACGCTCGATGGCCGGGATTTCCGACGTATGGATCTGCGCCGCCATGATAGACGAAAGCGACCGGGCGAAACCGCCGGCGCCGGCGGCATTGGCTTCCTTGCTGTAGATGAGGGCCGTCAGGACGACCGCGGAAATAATGAGCTTCTTGATCATAACGCTGCACCCTGTTTCCATCGGACGGCTTTGCCGCCGCCTTGTCTCTTGATGGCACAACCATACGCGGGGATGGTTTTCGGGGCGCTTAAGCAGATAGATGCAATTTTATTGAAATCCGCTTTTTTCCCACCTTGAGACAGGCGATTATCCGATGCGTACGCAAAAAGGCAGCATGCCGGGCGGAAATTGATGCTTTTCGAGACGTACTCGATCTCCTAACCCTGTCGCAAACATGGATGAAAGGCAGGAACAGCATGGGCAAGCCATTTTATTGGAATGAACTCAATACGCTCGATTTCGCTGATCTTTCGCCCGAAAAGACCATCGCCATATTGCCGATCGCTTCGACGGAACAGCACGGGCCCCACCTTCCGGTCGCAACCGACGTGGTGATCGCCAACGGCATGCTCGCCGAACTGAATGCCAGGCGTCCGGAGGATCTCGACATCCTCGTGCTGCCGACCCAGGAGATCGGCAAGGCCAACGAGCACGTCTACGGGGCCGGCACGCTTTCCTTCGGCCCCGAAATCCTCATCCCCGCCTGGACGGCGATCGGCGCCAAGGTGGCGGAAGCAGGCGTGAGAAAGCTCGTCATCGTCAATTCGCATGGCGGCAATCTTGACATCATGAGCATCGTCGGCCGCGAATTGCGCGTCCGTCATCAAATGGCGGTGGTTTGCACCCAATGGGGCCGCTTCGGCCATCCGCAAGGCCTGATAAGCGATCATGAGCAGAAATTCGGCATTCACGGCGGTGAGGTGGAGACCTCGCTGATGCTGCATTTCCGCCCCGACCTGGTGCGCATGGACAAGGCGGAGAACTTCGTCTCGAAGGCGGAGACAAGGTCGAAATTCTTCCAGCCGGCACCGCCGCATGTCCTGTCATGGCTGGCGCACGACCTCAATCCGAACGGTGTGGTCGGCGATGCTTCCAAGGGCACTGCCGAAAAGGGCGCCGTCATCTGCCGCCATCAGGTGGCGGGCTTCATCGAGATGCTACGCGAATTGGAAGGCTTTTCGCTCGACAATCTCTATTCCCGCTGACCCTAGTCGCGCTGGGCATCTCTGGTCAGTGCCTGCGTCGGCACATGTCCCTTGGCCTCCAGCTCGCTCACGATCGCGATAAGCTCCGATAGCAGGAATTCCACGAACAGGCTTGTCGCCGTGTCGAGCGTGGCGCGCGAGCGAGCGAAAAGCTTCATCGGCTGGTGACGCGCGTGGGGATTGGCGAGCGGCCGGAAGACGAGTTCGCCGCGCCGGCAGTCCGGCAGCACGTCAAGCGGGTTGAGCAGCGTCAGCCCCGTGCCGGCCTTGACGAGTTTCTTCAGCATTTCCGATGCGTTGGTCTCGACCACCGGCTCGACCGGTGCGGAAAGTGGCGAAAGCGCGAGATTGATGACGTTGCGCAAGCTGGTGCCCGGCTGGGCGAGCACAAGCGGCTCCTGCACCACCTCAGCGAGATCGACAGGCCCCTCCTCGCCCGCCAGTCGGTGCCCGGGAGGCATCACGGCGCCAATCGGGATATCGAAATTGGCAAGCGTCCGGATGCCGGGCGTCGCCGGGATGTTGAAGCCGAGACCGAAATCCACCTCCCCCGAAATCACCGGCTGGAGCGTGTTCGAGGGCCCGTCGTTCCTGAGATGGATGCGCACGCGCGGATGCTTCGCGATGAAACGCGCGATGATCTCCGGCAACGGCCCGGCAGCGAGCCCGACGGTCGAAACCAGCGTCACCTTGCCCGCCTGCGGCATCTTGAGCCCCCGGATGCGCGCCTCCATCCGTTCGTAGGTTTTCAGCACCTCGCGGATATGCTCGATGCAGAGCTCGCCGGCCGCCGTCAGCTTCAGGCCGCGCGGCATCCGCTCGAAGATCGGCGCCCCCAATTCCTCTTCGAGTGCCAGGATCTGCCGATTGACCGCCGAGGAAGCAACGTTCAGCCGGGCCGCCGCCTTACGGATCGAGCCGCAGCGGGCGATCTCGTCGATATAGAGAAGTTTTCGCGAGTGCAGCATTTTACCCCAACCCTCATTGCTTCTTTTTTGATCATGCCGCACAATTTGGCAGATCAAAACTCGACCGATGCCTGAAAGGCATCAATGTGAACGAATTTTGATGCTTTTCAAAGAGCAACGCAACCGTACAAATGCTGTAAATGGAATGCTCTCACGATGCCGAAAGGTTTAACAGGGGAACGAAGCGACATGTCCAACACACTGAAAATAAAGGGTATTCTGGCCGCTTTCGGCCTCTTCGCGGCGGCACTTGCGGCAACACCGGCAAGTGCTCTCGATGAAGTCTCCTATGGCACCAACTGGCTCGCCCAGGCCGAGCACGGCGGCTTCTACCAGGCCGTCGCCGACGGCACCTACGAGAAGCACGGACTGAAGGTGACCATCGTCCAGGGTGGACCGAACGCCGCCAATCGCGCGCTTCTGATCGCCGGCAAGGTCGATTTCTATATGGGCGGACCGCTTGGTGATATGGATGCCGTCAAGCAGGGCATCCCGCTCATCAGCGTCGCCTCGATCTTCCAGAAGGACCCGCAGGTTCTGCTCGCCCATCCGGACGCCGGCGTCGAGAAATTCGAAGACCTTGCCAAGATGGACACGATCTTCATGGGCAAGGAGGGCTACGTCACCTATTTCGAGTGGATGAAGAAGAATTTCCAGGGCTTCCGCGACGACCAGTACAAGCCCTATACCTTCAATCCCGCCCCTTTCATCGCCGACAAGAAGTCCGCGCAGCAGGGCTATCTGACGTCCGAGCCCTATGAGATCGAAAAGCAGGCCGGCTGGGCGCCGAAGGTCTTCCTGATTGCCGATGCCGGTTACGGCTCTTACTCGACCATGATCACCACCACGCAGCAGATGATCGACAAGAAGCCCGATGTGGTGCAGCGCTTCGTCGACGCTTCGATCGAGGGCTGGTACAACTACCTCTACGGTGACAACAAGGCGGCCAACGATCTGATCAAGAAGGACAATCCGGAAATGACGGATGGCCAGATCGCCTATTCCATCGCCAAGATGAAGGAATACGGCATCGTCGAATCCGGCGACGCTCTGGAAAAGGGCATCGGCTGCATCACCGATGAGCGCTACAAGAAGTTCTTCGACTCGATGGTGGCGATCGGTGTTGAACCGGCCGACCTGGATTTCAAGAAAGCCTATTCCACCAAGTTCGTCTGCAAGGGCGTCGGCATGGCGCTGAAGAAATAGCGTGACCGGTGCGGCATTCTTAACCCTCCCGGCACAGGGAGGGTTGCCGGCAGGCGGGAGGGATTTTGATCGAGATCGGAACCCCTCCCCAACCTCTCCTCCTAAAGGAGGAGGGGCTCCACGCACCGCCGCCCCCTTCAAGGGGAGGATGAAGCGGCAGATGCCGCCCTTCTGATCGAGTGAAGCATGACCACGTCCCAAGCACCGCTGATCCCAGCCCCCGGAGACACCCGCAGACGCCCGCTGGTCGTCATGCGCGGCGTCTCGAAAATGTTCTCAAGCGGCACGCTCGCACTCTCCGACATGTCGCTGACGGTCGAACCCGGCGAGTTCGTCAGCCTCCTCGGTCCTTCCGGCTGCGGCAAGTCGACGGCACTCCGGATCATCGCCGGCCTGGGCGACACGACGACGGGTACGATCGACTGGCCAAGCTCGCGCATCAATTCCAAGGGATTGCCGGAAGGCGACATCTCCTTCGTCTTCCAGGAGCCGACCCTGATGCCCTGGCAGACCGTGTTCGGCAATGTCTACCTGCCGCTGAAGCTGCGCGGCGTGTCGAAATCCGCCGCCCGTGGCGAGATCATGCAGACGCTCACGACCGTGGGCCTCCAGGATTTCGCCGGCGCCTACCCGCGCGAACTTTCCGGCGGCATGAAGATGCGCGTCTCGATCGCCCGCGCGCTCGTGACGAAGCCGAAGCTCTTGTTGATGGACGAGCCCTTTGCGGCGCTCGACGAGATCACCCGCCAGAAACTCAATGACGACGTACTGCGGCTTTGGCACGAAACGGGGATCACTGTGATCTTCGTCACCCATTCCGTCTTCGAATCCGCCTATCTTTCGAACCGCATTGTGGTGATGAAGGCGCGGCCCGGCCGGGTGCATGCGGATTTCCCACTGGTCACGAGTCTCAGCCGCGACGCGCATTACCGCACCTCGGAAGATTATCGCCAGGCCTGCGAGAAAGTTTCCAACATGCTGCTCGAAGCAATCGGCGGGGAGGAACACTGATGGCGACGACCAGTCTTGAAGGCAATCCGCCCCTTGCGCCCCCAAAGCCCGGCTTTTTCGGCCGTAATCGCGATACGCTCCTGCGCACGCTGATCCCGGTTGGCGTGGTGATCGCGCTGATCCTGCTCTGGCAGGCCATCATCACTCTCAACAGCATCCCGCAATATATCCTGCCGGGGCCGCTGGCGGTCGCCAATTCTCTCTACAACGACTGGGGCACGCTCTGGCCGGCCCTTTGGGTCACGACGCAGATCACCATGCAGGCGCTGGCGCTTGCGCTGATCGGCGGCGTCGGCATTGCCATCTTCCTGGTCCAGTCGAAATGGATCGAAACGGCCTTCTATCCGATCACCGTCATCCTGCAGGTGACACCGATCGTGGCGATCGCGCCGCTGATTTTGATCTATGCGCCGACGACGCAGGTTGCATTGCTGATCTGCGCCTTCCTCGTCGCCTTCTTCCCGATCCTGTCCAACATGGTGCAGGGCCTGAAAAGCGTCGATCACAACCTGCTCAACCTTTTCGATCTCTACGGCGCCTCCCGCTGGCAGACGCTGCTTTATCTCAAACTCCCCTCTTCGCTCCCCTATTTCATGACGGGTTTGAGGATCGGCGGCGGCCTGGCGCTGATCGCCGCCGTGGTGGCGGAATTCGCCGCGGGTTCGGCGGGCGCGGGTTCCGGCCTTGCCTTCCGTCTGCTCGAATCCCAGTATCGCCTTAACATCCCGCGGCTCTTTGCGGCGCTGATCCTGCTTTCCATGCTCGGCGTGGTGATCTTTATGATCACCTCCTTCATCGCCTGGCTCGGTCTGCACCGTTGGCATGAAAGCAGCCTGAAGAGAGAGAACTGATGACTGCCGGCTTCATGCAGCTTCCGGACGCCCACCGTTTCGCACTTGTCAACGCGACCTTGCCCGGCGTTGTCGTGAAAGGTTTTGCCGCGCCTGCAAGAGAGGGCCTGATCTCGGCGGATCTGATCGTCTCTCAAGGCAGGATCGAAAAGATCCTGCCCGCCGGCACGGCGCCTGCCGATCTCGTCAAGGCAGACCTGCGCGGCGGCATGGTCTGGCCCTGCTTCGTCGATATGCATACCCATCTCGACAAGGGGCATTTCTGGGATCGCCGCCCTAACCCCGACGGCACGTTCATGGGCGCGCTCGATAATGTCCGAGAGGACCGCATCGCCAACTGGACGGCGGACGACGTCCGCGCCCGCTTCGAATTTTCGCTCAAAAGTGCCTATGCGCACGGCACGAAGCTGATCCGCACCCATCTCGACTCGATCCCGCCGCAGCCGGACATTTCCTTTCCGCTGTTTGCGGAACTGCGCGAGGAGTGGAAGGACAGGATCGCGCTGCAGGCAGTCGCTTTGTTACCGCTGGAATGCGTGCCCGACGAGACAGTTTTCAACGGCATCGTCTCCACGACAAAGCGTCATGGCGGGCTGCTCGGCGGCGCCACCCGCATCCTCCCCGATTTCGAGAGTATCCTCGACCGGCTGTTCCGCGCGGCAGCCGACAACGGCCTCGACATCGACCTGCATGTGGACGAGACGGAGGACCGACAGGTCCTCACGCTGGAAGCGATCGCCAACGCCAAGAAACGCAACCGCTTCGAGGGCGCGGTCACCGTCGGCCATTGCTGCTCGCTGGCGAGGCAGGACGACGAGACGGCAAAGCGCGTGATCGACAAGGTCGCGGAGGCCGGGATTTCGGTCGTGTCGCTCCCCATGTGCAACATGTACCTGCAGGACCGCTATGACGGCCGCACGCCCCGCTGGCGCGGTGTGACGCTGTTTCATGAACTGGTTGCCGCGGGCGTCAAGACCGCCGTCTCCTCCGACAATACCCGCGATCCGTTCTATGCCTATGGCGACATGGACCCGGTGGAAGTCTTCCGGGAGGCAGTCCGCATCCTGCATCTCGACCACCCGCTCGAGACCTCGGCCCGCGTCGTCACCTCGACGCCTGCTGAAATTCTCGGCCGGCCCGATATCGGCGTGATTGCCGAAGGTGCGCCCGCCGATCTCATCCTCTTCAGCGCCAGACGCTGGAGTGAATTCCTTTCCCGTCCGCAGGCCGACCGCATCGTAATGCGGAATGGCATGGGCATCGACCGTCGCCTGCCGGATTATCGTGACCTTGACCCGATCATCATGAAAGGCTGAGGCATGGCCGATTACGCCAAGATCAAACAGGAGCTCGAAGGCATCGCGGTGGAGGACAATCCGGCGCTGGTGCGCCAGAAGAGCCGCGATTTCTACTGGTATTCGCCGATCCTGAAGGAAGAGCTCGAAAACGTCACCGCCGACCTCGTGGTCTCGCCGAAGACCGAAGAAGAGGTGATCCGCACCCTGCAGGTCGCCTATGCCCATGGCGTGCCTGTCACACCCCGTGGCGCCGGCACCGGGAACTACGGCCAGGCCATGCCGCTTTCCGGCGGCATCGTCCTGAACCTCATCAACATGAACAGGATCAAGGAAATCCATCCGGGCCGCGTGATCGCCGAGCCGGGCGTCGTGATCGCCGAACTCGACCGCCAGACGAGAGCGCATTCCGGCCAGGAACTGCGCTTCCACCCCTCCACCGCCCAGACGGCGACGATCGGCGGCTTCGTCGCTGGCGGCTCCGGAGGCGTCGGCTCGATCCATTGGGGCGGCCTGCGCGACCTCGGCAATATCCTGCGCCTGCGCGTCGTCACCATGGAAGCAGAACCGCGCGTGCTGGACCTCACCGCCTGGGACCTGCAGAAGGTCACCCACGCCTACGGCACCAACGGCATCATCGTCGAGGTCGAGATGCCGCTGGCGCCGGCCTATGACTGGGTGGACGTGCTGGTCGGTTACGACGACTTCATGGATGCGGTACGCTTCGGCGATGCCATCGCCCACAAGAACGGTATCCTGGTGAAGGAGATCGCGCCGATCGCAGCCCCGATCCCCTATGACTATTTCCCGCGCCACAAGCCGTTCATCCGCCATCGCGGCCAGTCGATCTGCGTGCTGATGGTGGCTCCCCACTCCATGGATGCCTTCACCGCCTTCACCGAGCGCCAGAAGGGCGAAATCCTTTTCCGTTCCGACAAGGTCGAGAGCATGAAGGGCATCCCGCATGCCTATGAACTTGCGTGGAACCACACGACATTGCGCGCCTTGAAGGTCGATCCGAACTTCACCTATCTGCAGGTCCAGTATCCGGGGCCTGACCATGTTGCCAAGGTCGAGAAAATGGTGAAGATTTTTGGCGACGAAGTGCCGGGCCATCTGGAATTCATCAGATTCGACGGCCGCATGCAGTGCTCCGGGCTTCCCCTGGTGCGCTACACGACCAGGGAGCGGCTGGAGGAGATCATGCAGATCCACCGCGACAACGGTTGCCCGATCTTCAACCCGCACCGCTACACGTTGGAGGAAGGCGGCATGAAACAGACGGACGTGGTGCAGCTTGCCTTCAAGAAGGAAACGGACCCGAAAGGCCTGTTGAACCCCGGCAAGATGATCGCCTGGGATAATCCGGATTTCGATTTCTCGGCCGGCAAGAACTACCTCTTCCCCGGACTTGCAGCGGCAGGCGGCTAATGCGCGTTTTGCTTCTCCACTCGCATCCGGTCGAATCGAGCTACAGCGCTGCGCTGTATGAGCAGACGCGTGAGAGCTTGGGGAAAGCCGGGCATGAGGTAGATGACTGCAATCTCTACGCGGAAGGCTTCGATCCGGTCATGTCCCGCCATGACCGGATGATTTATCACACCTATCCCGACAATCTGGAACTCGTGAGACCTTATGTCGACCGGCTCCAGAAGGCGGAGGGCCTGGTGATCGTCACGCCCGTCTGGAATTTCGGTTGGCCGGCGATGCTCAAAGGCTATTTCGACCGCGTCTGGCTGCCGGGCGTGACCTTCGAGATGGAAGGTGGAAAGCTGACCCGCAAGCTCGACAACATCCGGAAAGTGGCGGTCGTGCTGACCTATGGCGCCACCCGCTGGCGTGCCTTCCTTGCCGGCGACCCGCCAAGGAAACTCGCCAGGCGCGTGCTGCGCGTCCAGACCAATCCGGCCAGGGCGGTCAAATTTCTCGCCCATTACGACATGAACAACTGCACGCCCGAAACCCGCGCAGCCTTCCTCGCTAGAGTGAAACGAGAGATGGAGCGCTTCTGATCTTCACGCCTCGTAGCGCAGATGGACGATGCCGTCGTTGAACGGCCGCACGTCGATGAGTTTCATCTGAGCCACGGAATATCCCGCCGGAAAGAGCCGTGTGCCGCGCCCGAGCACGGTCGGATAGACCATCAGGTTATACCGGTCGATCAGCCCGACCGGCATCAGCGAATGCACCAGGCCTGCGCTACCGTAGATCAGGATGTTGCCGTCGAGCTTTTCCTTGAGCTCCCCGACTCTCGCGACGACATCGCCGGAGAGCACCGTCGTATTGTTCCAGCCCGCTTCCGAAGGGCTGTTCGAGGCGACGAATTTCGGCATGCTGTTCATCCGGTCGGCAAAGCCTTCCTCGTCCTTCACCAGCGGCCAGACGGCGGCGAAGCTGTCATAGGTCATGCGCCCGAGCAGCACGGCGGAAGCGGAGAACAGCTCCGCACGCTTGAATTTGTCGCCGTCCGGCCCGCGCGTGAAGGGGCCGGTCCAGTCACCGAGACCGGAATTCTCCATCCCGACCGGGTCTTCAATCACGCCATCAAGCGAGATGTACTGCGAAACGATGATTTTGGCCGTCATTGGCTCTCTCCTCCGGCTTTGCGTTTCAAAGCGCATCCGCGCCTTCCACCCAAGGACGCCGCAGCCTTCACTTCGCCGACATCAGCCTATGCGAAACAAGATTTTTCCTTGCCTTCAGCATTGGGCACCGCGCCGCAAACGCAAGGCCTCAGCCTCGACCGCAGCAATTCGGGCTCCGGCATCTGTCATTTCCGGCCCGTCGACGTTTTCGGAAATGAAAAGAAACCGATCCGCGTCCGCACCCGCAGACGTCACGGTCCGATAGGTCTCCCACCGATGGTGAATTCTGGCCGCCACATGCAGGGAGGGAACATTCTCCGGACTGACGATCGAGACAACTCGCCGGAATCTCAGTTTGGTGAGGCCGTAGTCCCGGCAGGCGGAGGCGGCCTCGATGGCATAACCACGCCCCAACCATTCGCGCCGCAGATGATAGCCAATCTCCGGCTCCAAGCCTGATGGCGTTTTCTGCAGCGTAATCCCGCAGTCGCCGATCAGTTCGCCGCCCGCCTTCTCGACGATTCCCCAAAGACCGAAATCATTTTCCGCATAGCTTTGAAAGGCAAGCTTTTCGAACCAGGCGAATGTCTCCTCCAGGGTCTTGGAGCGCGGATAATACCGCATGCTCTCGGCATCGCCGAAGATGCGATGCAGGATAGGCACGTCGGCTCGCTTGAGCTTCCGCAAGACCAGTCGATCGGTGTCAAGAACCTCCGGCATCTTCCCTCCGCTGCTCGATGGAGTCGGTCTTTACTTGAGAACGCTTTTTTGCGCTATTCGTCATCTCGACTGTTGATTCAAGGACATGCGAACGATGACGAACCAAGCCTCACCGATCGCCGGTTTTCTCCGCCCCCTTCACTCCCGCGATCCGGACGAACATCACCGCGTCGCGACCTCGCTCGAATTGCTGTTCGACCTCGTATCGGTGATCGCGATTGCCTCTGCCGCCGCCGGCCTGCACCATGCGATTGCGGAAAACCACGCCGCCCAGGGCGTCATCACCTTCGCCATGGCCTTCTTCGCCATCTGGTGGGCCTGGATGAATTTCACCTGGTTCGCCTCGGCCTACGACAATGACGACGTCGTCTACCGGCTCTTGACCATGGTTATCATGGGCGGCTCGCTGACGATGGCCGCCGGCATTCCGGCACTCTTCACGGAAGAGCCGGATTTTACCATGGTGATCTTCGGCTATGTGATCATGCGCATTGCCATGATCATCCTCTGGCTTCGCGCCGCCTATCACGATCCCAACCGCCGCCGCACCGCGCTTGCCTATGCGGCCGGCATCTTCATCGCCCAACTCTATTGGGTCGCCTTCCTTGCCGTGCAGCCGGTCTCCACCGGCACGGCCTATGCCATGTTCGTGATCGGCGCTATTCTCGAAATAGCCGTCCCCGCGATTGCGGAGCCTCTCAGCGCCAACACGCCCTGGCATCGCCATCATATCATCGAGCGTTACGGCCTTTTGAACATCATCGTGCTGGGAGAAACGTTGCTCTCCGGCTCCATGGCGCTCAGGCAGGTGGCTGGCCATTTCGACATCATGCTGGTGCACACGGCGCTTTCGGCACTCGTCATTGTCTTCGCGCTCTGGTGGGCCTATTTCGCCCGCCAGGAACATCTCGGCTCCCGCAAGCTCAGCCGGTCGTTGTTATGGGGTTACGGCCACTTCTTCATTTTCGCGTCCGGGGCGGCCGTCGGGGCAGGCTTTGCCGCGCTGGTCGACATCATCACCCATCATTCGGAGGTGCCGCTTCTCGTCGGTGACTATGCGGTGGCGATCCCCGTCGCCATCTATTACGCAAGCCTCTGGTTTGTGCGCGACCGCTTTGCCTGTAACGGCTTCTCCCGTTATGCGCTCCTCATCTTCGGTCTGCTTGGCCTCGTCGCGCCGGCAATCGGGCTCGGCCTGGAAGGTATTGCCGCAACGACTGCGCTTGGCGTCATCGTCCGCAACTGGCTGGTGGGGCGTGGAGAATCTGCGGCCCATATCAGCCACTAAACTTTTCCTTAAATTTTACCGGTTATTAATCTCTCGAACTTGAGAGATTAAGCGATGCGTATTGCGTTTTTCATCGCCCTCATGGCCCTCACACTGACCGCCTGCGCCTCCGCGCCGAGCCGGGTCACGAATGCCTGCGCGATCTTCGAGCAGAAGGACGGCCTCTTCAACAACTGGTCGCGCCAGGCCAAGGCGGCGGAACGGGAATTCGGGGTGCCGGTGCCGACCCTGATGGCGACGATCTACGTGGAATCCGGCTTCCGGCCCTATGCCAAGCCGCCGCGCAAATATGTCCTCGGCATTATCCCGTGGGGCCGCGTTTCTTCCGCCTACGGCTATGCGCAGGCGCTCGACGGCACCTGGCTCCAGTACAAGAAGGAGACAGGCCGCTGGAGGGCAAGCCGCAGCGATTTCGGCGACGCCATCCATTTCGTCGGCTGGTATCACAACCAGAGCCATGTAAAGAACGGCATTCCGCTCACCGACAGCTACAATCTCTACCTTGCCTATTATTCCGGCCAGGCGGGCTATTCGCGCGGCCAGTTCTCCTCCGGCACGCGACGGGCGGCACAGAAATCGGCCGCCATGGCCGAACGGTACGAGGCCCAGCTCAGAAGCTGCGGGTACTGAGCTTCTTCCTAACGGCGACGATGAGCCGTAATCCGCAGGAAAGGATCACGTCGCAGATCCGCGTGTGGCATGACCGGAAGCAGATACAGCAATAAAGGGCAAATAAAACAAAAATCACCTATAGTTGCATCCGAAGTATAGCTGAGGCAATATCCCCAAACGGAGGGGGCAGATAGATGCAAAAAGGCATTTATGCGGCTTGTATTGCCTTGCTTGTTTTGGTCGGCTGCGGAACGATTTACTATCGTGATCTGAAACCCGGCTCCTTCAGCGGCAAGCTCTTTGTCATGTGGGTCGGCGAAGGCAATTCCAGCGGAGACGGCAAGTTTGTCTTTGTCCCGGCTCCCGGAAATGAGCTCACCTTCACGCGGCCTTCGGGCAGCCGCACGGCGGGTGCCATAAAGCCGGGCGTCATGTATACCGACGGCGGCTCCATCCCCAAGATCGCCCAGATGTTCAAGGGACTTTCACCCTGGGGCTATGCGCCGGCCTACATGATTCACGACTGGCTTTTCGTGGCGAGGCATTGCCTCGTGGACGAGGCTCCGGACGCCCGCTTTCAAGACCTGCGCGATGTCGACTTCGACGAGTCAGCCAGGATCGTTGGGGAGGCCATCCATGCCCTCATCGATGAAAGGAAGGTGGCAAGGAACGACCTTGCCGGAGAAGCAGTGACTTCTGCCGTGAGCAGCGGCATTGCAAGACGTCTCTGGAACGAGAAAGGTGCCTGCGAAAGATCGCAGATTTCAAAGGACCACCTCGCTGAAATAAACGCGGTATTTCCCGATATTTCAACAAGTGCCAAATTGCGGACCTTCCGGATTCCTCCCGATATGCCGCAAGTTCCCCCGCGACGGCAGGCAAGGATTATATCTGTTGTCGAATTTTGACGGCGCTCAAAACACCTTGGCGGCTGTCACTTCCACTTCGACCAGGAATTCCGCCCGGGTGAAGCCACTGACGATGATGAGCGTCGACACCGGCTTCGGGTCGAGCGTGTAGCGGTCGCGCACCGCCATATAGGCTGGAAAGTCTTCGCGGCTCGTCACGAAGCCGGAAATGCGGATGACGTCCGCATAGGTCATGCCCGCCTCTTTCAGAATCGCGCCGATCGCCTGGAAACAAAGCTCCGCCTGCCTGGTCACGTCCGACGGTATTTTCTCGTCAGGCGAAATGCCAAGTTGGCCGGAAGTCACCAGCAGGCTCGCGCCTGGCGGCACCAGAAGTCCATGATTGTAGGCACCGAACGGCTTGCGCACGGAAGGAGGATTGAAAACACGATTCATGGGGGCAAGCTCTTCGGTTCGTGCTGGATGCATCGGACGGTAAACCAGCAAATCGATTCTCTCCACTGGATTCAAGGCATCGGTGATGTTATGCCACGCCGGCAACATTTCAGGGGCGCCGTTGAAGAGGGCACGCGATTTCCGGGCCTCTTGCCTCGCCCCTCTTTCTGATTATCCTTCATCAGGGATTATGCAGGGACAAAGGAGGGGAGATCCATGTCGCGCGCTGTCGCCCAATGGTGGCGTTATCCGGCTTTTGCCCTCGGCATTTTCGGCAGTGAGAAATCCTTTCGCAAGAATCCGCTGCTCGGGCATCCCCGCCTCAATGAACTCGGCCTGCATCGCGAACGCGTCCGCCTCGCCGCCCGCATGGCCAACTACCGTCGCAAATTGCTCGGCTTATCGGTGAGCGCCGAGGAGAGAGCAGCCTTCGATCGCAACGGTTTCGTCATCCGGGAAAACGCCCTCCCCGCAGACGTCTTCCAGCGCATCCGTGATTTCCTTCAGAACGAGCCGCTGCCCGCCCGCGAGATGCGCCAGGGACAGGCGGTGACGCGGATGATCCCCATCAATCCGCAGCTTCTGGCGAAGATGCCGGATCTGGCGCGCTTCAGCCGCGATCCGTCCATTGCCGGCCTCATCCGTTATGTGGGAGGCGCCGGAGGCGATCCGGTCTATTTCATTCAGTCCGTCATCGCGGAACCGGCAATCAAGCAGGCCGATCCGCAGACCGCCTTGCATGCGGATACTTTTCACTCGACGTCCAAGGCCTGGCTGTTTCTGGAGGACGTCGGCCCGGACGACGGACCATTCGTATTCGTGCCCGGGAGCCACAAACTCACCGAAAAGCGGCTGGACTGGGAATACCGGCAAAGCCTGCTGGCCAATTCGGACAAGCGCACGCATCACGCGGACGGATCGTTCCGCATCACGCCCGCGGAACTGTCGGAGCTTGGCGACTTCGCGCCGCAGAAGGTGGCGGTGCCTGCCAACACGCTAGTGGTGGCCGATACCTATGCCTTCCATTCGCGTGCCGTCAGCGACAGGCACACGACCCGGGTGGAACTGCACGCCTATCATCGCGCCAATCCCTTTACGCCGCTGCCCTTCTCGCTCACCAGCCTCATTCCGGGCATCCGTGATCGCCAGCTCGATCTCTATCTCATGTTCGCGGACCGCAAGGCGAAGAAAGCCGGCAGGCAACCGGTCTGGAAGGATGTCGGCGCCTGCACCGCCTTTTCCGAGCCGCATATCTGACAACGGCCCGCTCAATCGCCGTAACCGACGATCCCCTTGATTTCGAGGAAGTCGTGTATGCCCCAGTCGGCATATTCGCGACCGTTGCCTGACTGCTTGTAGCCGCCGAAGGGTGCGAAAAGGTCCCATTCGGGATAGTTGATGTAGACGGAACCGGCGCGCAGGCGTGACGCCACCTCGCGGGCATGACCGAGTTCACCCTGAATATAGGCGGCAAGCCCGTAGGGCGTATCATTGGCGATCTCGATCGCCTGCTCTTCCGTCTCGTAGGAAAGAACGGAAAGCACCGGCCCGAAAATCTCCTCGCGGGCAATGGTCATGTCGTTGGTGACATGACCGAACACGGTCGGCCGCACGTAATAGCCGCGATTGAGCCCCTCGGGGCGGCCCGGTCCGCCGGTGACGAGCGTCGCGCCCTCGGAAATGCCGGCCTCGATCAGCCGCTGGATCTTGTCGAACTGCGTCTGGCTGACGACCGGGCCGAGATCGGTGCCGTCGGCGCGCGGATCGCCGGTCTTGAGCTTCTCCGCAGCAGTCTTGGCAATCTCAAGCGCCTCGCTATGCCGCGTCGCCGGCACCAGCATGCGGGTCGGCGCATCGCAGGACTGGCCCGAATTGCCGAAGCACGCAGTCACTCCCTCCGTCACAGCTTTTTCGAAATCAGCATCCGGCAGGATGATATTGGGAGATTTGCCGCCGAGCTCCTGCGCGACGCGCTTCACCGTATCGGCAGCCGTCTTGGCGACGATGATGCCGGCGCGGGTCGAGCCGGTGAAGGAGACCATGTCCACGTCCGGATGGCCGGCCATCACCTGCCCCACGTCCGGCCCTGTGCCGTTGACGAGGTTGAAGACGCCCTTCGGCGTGCCGGCCGCCTCCATCACCTCGGCGAAGATGACGCCGGAAATCGGCGCGATCTCTGAAGGTTTGAGCACCATGGTGCAGCCGGCGGCGATCGCAGGGCCTACCTTGCAGGTGATCTGGTTAAGCGGCCAGTTCCAGGGTGTGATCAGAGCACAGACGCCGATCGGCTCCTTGACGACCGTGGTCGTGCCACGTCTTTCCGTGAATTCGTATCTCTCCAGCGCCTCGATCGTGGCGCCGAGATGCCCCTTGCCGGCCGCTGCCTGCGCCTCGCGGGCAAAACCGAGCGGCGCACCCATCTCCCGTGAGACGGCCTGGGCTATGTCTTCGTAGCGCTTTTCATATTCGGCAAGGATGCGCTTGAGAAGCGCCAGCCGCTCATCCTTCGACCATTGGGAAAAGGAGGTGAATGCGGCCTTTGCGGCGGCGACCGCCTTGTCCACATCCATCGTCGAGCCGAGCGCGATCTGCGTATAGGCCTCTTCGGTCGAAGGATCGATGACATCGAGCGCGACGGGAATTTCGGGCTTCACCCAGGTCCCGTCGATGAAGAACTTCAGATGGTTGCTCATGGAAGACCTCCGGGCAGCCAGAGAAACGGCATGGCCACTATCGGCCAAGCCCCTATCCCTCGCAAGCCCGGAGTTGTCCCTGAGCCCCTATGCCCCGTAAGGCGTGAAAAACGTCTTGATGGCTTCGATCTCGTTCGGCCGGATTTCGTGGCCGCCGCCGTGCCATTCGAGCGTCACCGTATCGCCCTGCCGCTTGAGATAGTCGGCAAGCGCCACCGTTTGCGGCACCGGGCAGATCGGGTCGTTCTCGCCGGCCGTGATCAGCACATGCGCCTTTTCACCGACCTTGCGGTCCTTCGGCGAAAACGGGATCAGCGGATGCATCAAGACACCCGCCTCGAACAGGCCGGGCTTCTCGATCATGATATTGGCGAGAATGTTCGCACCGTTCGAGAAGCCGAGGCCGAGCACGGTCGAGGATTCGTAGCGGTCGCGGTTGGCGGCCACGAACTCGCTCATCCGCTCGGTGGCGCGCGCCAGATCGTCGCAATCGTAGACGCCTTCCGCCTTGCGCCGGAAGAAACGGGCGGCGCCGTGTTCGGACACGTCGCCGCGCGGCGAGATCACCGTGGCACCGGCCAAAAGCCTGCCGCCGAAATCGAAGAACTGGTTCTCGTCGCCGCCGGTGCCATGGAAGACGAACAGGATCGGCGATCCGGGTGCACCGGCCTTTGCCCGGTGCACGTAGCTGTCGTAACTCATTGGATTCTCCTGAAATCTGCTTGATCCCGGTGGCAGGCCGAAGACGCCTTGCGTTTTCGGCCCGCCTTTGCCGGATTATTCGATCGGTTCGAGATGCTGTTCGAGAGCTTCTCTCAGATGCGCATGCTGCTTCGGCAGCTTCAGCGCTTCGCCGAGATGGGCCGTATCCTCGTCCCGGTTGAAGCCGGGCTCGTTGGTGGCAACCTCGAACAGCACGCCGCCCGGCGTGCGGAAATAGATCGCCCAGAAGTAATCGCGGTCGATGACCGGGGTTACCTGGTAGCCGGTTTCCATCAGCGCCTTGCGGACTTCGAGCTGCTTTTCGCGGTTTTCGACCGCAAAGGCGATATGGTGGACCGAGCCGGCGCCGAGATGAGCATGCGCGATGTTGGGCATGGTTTCGATGTCGATGAAGTCGGCGCCGTTGCCGCCGGGGATACCGAAGCGCGTAACGCCGTCCTTCGCATCGATCTGGCTGTAACCCATGTATTTCAGCAGTTCACCGGTGGCACCCTCGTCGCGAAGCCTCAGCGAAGCGGAATGGAAACCGCGGATCGCATTGTCCTCGCCAACGCCGTTGCCGGTCCAGGGCGCACGCGGATCGTCCTTGACTTCAACGAGCGCGAAGCCATCGCCGTCCGGGCCTGCGAAATACAGCCGGTTTTCTCCGAAGGCGCTGTCGGTCTTCAAACCGTCGACGCCTGCCTTGCTCAGCCGGTCGGTCCAGTAGCCGAACGAACCTTCCGGGACCGAAAAGAGCGTGGTGCCCACTTCGCCGGTGCCGGGGCGGCCGCGGGCGATATGCGGGAACGGGAAATAGGTCATCACCGAACCGGGCGTACCCACTTCGTCGCCGTAATAGAGATGGTAGACATCAGGCGCATCGAAATTGACGGTCTTCTTGACCCGGCGAAGCCCAAGCGTATCGGTGAAGAACCTGTTGTTGATACCGGCGCTCGCAGCCATCGATGTGACGTGGTGGAGGCCCTTGATCTGGTCGAGCATTTCAAACCCCTTTCTGGCTCAGAGAGCCGTTGTCTGGGGCATTATTTGGTCGATCGGGTGCGGATTGGATAGACTGCCCTATCCGAACGCATTGTTCACTTTTCGAAGATGGCGAGCGGTTAATTGTTCACAGTTACACGCTCGGGCAATTGCCAGTCGATCGGTTCCTTACCGCGCGAAATCAGGAAGTCGTTGGCCTTGGAAAAATGCCCGCAGCCAAAAAAACCGTTATGGGCCGACAACGGCGAAGGATGCGGGGCCTTGAGCACAAGGTGTTTTTTCGTATCGACGAAGGCCGCTTTCTTCTGGGCATAGGAGCCCCAGAGCATGAAGACGACGCCGTCGCAATCCTCGTTGACGGCGCGGATGACGGCATCGGTGAAGCGTTCCCATCCCCGCCCCTGATGCGAGGCCGCCCGCGCCTCCTCGACCGTCAGTACGCTGTTCAGGAGAAGCACGCCCTGGCTTGCCCAATGCTCCAGGAAACCGTGATTGGCCGGTCGGATGCCGAGATCGGTTTCCATCTCCTTGTAGATGTTGACGAGCGAGGGCGGGATGCGCACGCCCGGCCTGACGCTGAAGCAGAGCCCGTGCGCCTGGCCGTAGCCGTGATAGGGGTCCTGGCCGAGGATGACGACCTTCACATGATCGAGCGGAGTGAGATCGAGTGCGCGGAAGTATTCGCTGCCCTTGGGAAATATCCGCTTGCCCGCCTGCTTCTCGGCGACGAGGAAACGCCTCAGTTCGCTCATGTAAGGATTTTCGAATTCCGGCCCGAGCACGTGCTTCCAGCTTTCCTCGAGCCTGACCTCGCCCTCCGCCATCGCTTGTTCTCCTATTGGAACCGGCCGCCTCGCTGCAGGACCTCGATCTTATAGCCATCAGGATCGGTGACGAAGAAGAACCGCGCAAACGGCTTGCCGTTATGCTGCATGTCCACAAGTTTGCCAACCGGCAACCCGAGATCGACAAAGCGCCTGTATTCCGCATCGATATCCTCGACCGAGACGGCGAGATGCCCGTAACCGTTGCCGAGGTCGTAAGCCTCTCCCTGGCCGGCATTGACCGTCAGTTCCAGCTCGAATCCGGTCTCCCGATTGGCCATGTAGATCAGTGTGAATCCGTCGAACGGCACCCGCTCGGCGATCTTGAGGCCGAAAGCTTTCTCATAGAAATCGACCGAACGCGCCTCATCCAGCACCCGGATCATCGAGTGGACCAATTTTGCCATGACGGGCCTTCCTAGTTCAGAACGTGATTGCTGCGCGAATGCCAGTTCCAGGCGGAACGGATGATGTCTGCGAGCGTATATTGCGGCTCCCAGCCGAGTACAGCCTTCGCCTTGTCGTTATTGGCGACGAGCGACGTGGAATCGCCCTCGCGCCTTCCGACATATTCCACCGGGAAAGGTTTCCCGGACACCTCGGAAATCGCCGCCAACAGTTCCTTCACCGTCGTGCCGGTGCCGGTGCCGAGATTGAGTTCCATCGTCTCGCCGCCCGCGAGCAGATAGTCGACGGCGCGGACATGGGCATCGGCCAGATCCAGCACATGGATATAGTCGCGCACGCAAGTGCCGTCGCGGGTATCGTAATCGTCACCGAACACCTTGAAGCCCTGGCGGCGGCCGAGTGCGGCCTCGATCGCCAGCGGGATGGCGTGCGTTTCCGGTGTATGCCATTCGCCGATCCGGCCCTCGAAATCGGCGCCGGCGGCGTTGAAATAGCGCAACATGACGGACTTCAGGTCCTTGTACTGACCGTAATCCTTAAGCGCCTGCTCGATGATGAACTTGGTGCGACCATAAGGATTGATCGGCGCCTGCTTGTGCGTCTCGTCCATCGGCACGCGGTCAGGCAGGCCATAGGTGGCGCAGGTCGAGGAGAAGACGAAGGCCTTCACGCCCGCATCCATCGCCGCCGACAGCAGCGTGAGCGCACCGATGACATTGTTGTCGTAGAAGCCGACCGGGTTCTTGACCGATTCCCCCACCTCGATCAGCGCCGCGAAATGCAGAACCGCATCCGGCTTATATTTTGCGAAAACCTCGTCGAGGCGCGCGCGATCGCGGATATCGCCTTCTTCCAGCGGTCCCCAGCGGACGAATTCCGCATGGCCATTGGAGAGGTTGTCGAAGACGATGGGCTCGTAGCCCCGCTCCGCCAGCACCAGACACGTGTGGGAGCCGATATAGCCGGCTCCGCCGACCACGAGCACTTTCTTCTTCGACATCATGTCTCCTGAAGGCTGTTGAAACCGGCGGGCACTATAACGGGCATGAAACAAATGGGAAGGGCAGACTGCGCGGTCAATCGCACTGCACAAATTTGTCGAGACTCGGCCTTCAAACTTCTCTATCCTGCTCAGGATTTACTGTAGGTCATTCATGCGTCCCCTGCTTCTCAGTCTCGGCTGGTTCTTCGTAGCTGTCGGCGTGATTGGCGTTTTCCTGCCGGTCCTGCCCACGACGCCCTTTCTGCTGCTTGCGGTCGCCTGCTTTGCGCGCTCCTCGCCGAAGCTCGAAGCATGGCTGCTCGAACACCCGAAATTTGGCCCGCCGCTCAGGGACTGGCGGGAAAAGGGTGCGATCCCGCGGAAGGCGAAAATCGCCGCGGTCGTGATGATGAGCGTCAGCTATGCCATCTTCTGGTTCGGGACGTCGCCGCCCTTCTGGCGTGCTACCCTGGTCGCAGCCCTGATGATCGGTCCGGCGATTTTCGTGGTCACCCGTCCGGAACCCGGTGCCTGAGGTCGGCGAGGGTCAGCGATGCCGCGATTGCGGCAGCACATATGGGATATGTTCGGCCGGCAGCCGCCCGACCGCGCCGGCAATCCCATAGACGCTGGCGATGATCTCGTCATTGACCGTCTCCGCACAGGCGCCTTCCGCAACGATCTTGCCGTGGTTCAGCACCACAAGTTGATCGGCAAATTCCGCAGCGAGATTAAGGTCGTGCAGGATGGCGAGCACGATTCCGCCGGCACTCGCGAAATCGCGGGCGATCTCCAGCACCGAAATCTGGTGACCGAGGTCAAGGCTTGCAGTCGGCTCATCAAGGAAGAGCGCGCGCGGTATGCCATCGGCAATTGGCTGGGGTACCTGGGCAAGCGCCCGGGCAAACTGCACCCGCTGCTGTTCGCCGCCGGAGAGCGACGGATAGGGCCGGCTTTCGAAACCGCGCAATCCGACTTTGGCGAGCGCCTGCCGCGCCTGCTCGGTCGGGTTCAGCGCCCCCTGCGCCACCGCGCCCATGCGGGCGATTTCAAGTGCCGTGAAGGGGAAGGCAAGCTGTGTTGCCTGCGGCAGCACGGCCCGACGCCTGGCAAGCTCGGCCGGCTGGCAAAGACCGATACTCGTTCCGTAGTAGGAGATGAAACCCGTATCCGGCTTCATCTCGCCGGATACCACCTTCATCAGCGTCGATTTGCCGGCGCCATTCGGACCGATGATCACGGTAAACCGACCAGGCCTGAGGTCGATCCCGACATTGTCGAGAAGCTTGCGGCCCGAGCGGGCGACGGTAATGTGTTCGCCCGAAATCATGGCATGTCCCGCATGCTCACTCCCTTCTTCCCGATGAGCAGGAAGAGGAAGACCGGTGCACCGAAGAGCGCCGTGATGACGCCGATCGGCAGTTCCGCAGGCGCGGCGACGGTACGTGCCACGCTGTCTGCGATGAGCAGTAGCGCCCCGCCTCCGAGGGCCGACCCCGGTAGCAGGAAACGGTGGGACGGCCCCATGGCGAGACGCAGGAGATGCGGCACGACGATGCCGACGAAACCGATGGAACCCGCCACTGCGACCGTCGAACCGCAGGCGGCAGCCACCGCCACGATGACGATCGTCTTCAGCCTCTGCACCGGGATGCCCATGTGAAAGGCGGCAGCATCGCCCAGGATCAGAGCGTCGAGCCCTCGCGCCACGAAGGGCATGATGGCGAGCACGATGGCGATGAACGGCAGGATCGAGAGCACGCGACCGAAGGTGGCCCCACCGAGCGAGCCGAGGCTCCAGAAGGTGATGTCACGGAGTTGCCGGTCGTCGGCCATGACGATCATGAGGCCCATGATCGCCGCTGAAAGAGCACCTATCGCGATGCCGGACAGGATGAGTGTAGTGGTCGACGTCCGGCCGTCGCGGGTTGCGATCAGATAGAGCATCCAGGTGTTGAAAAGGCCACCGAAGAAAGCCATTAGCGGCAGGAACTGGTTGCCGAGCAGCATGGCGACGGGCGCCAGCACCGTATTGCCGAGTACGATCGCCGCGACCGCAGCCGACCCGGCGCCCGACGTCACGCCGACGATGCCGGGATCGGCGAGCGGATTGCGAAAGAGGCCCTGCATCATCGCGCCGGAAACGGCGAGCCCCGCGCCCACCAGCAGCCCGAGCGCCGTGCGCGGCAGGCGCACGGCCTCGAGGATTACCCGCTCCTGCGCCGAAAGGCTTGCAGCGTTGCCGGTCGCGTAGGCCCAGAGATCGCGAAGGCCGACGCCGGTCGGACCGACGCCGAGCGAGATGAGGCAGGCGACGACGAGGATCACCGCAAGCAGGATGAGGACCAGGACACCCTGCTGCGTCCGGTCGCCGCTGCTTGCCGGGCGAAAGGCCAGCGCCAGCGCTTTCATCAGTTGATCGCTCCCGGATAGATCTGCGCGGCAAGCGCGCGGGCGGCCTCAGGCGTGCGCGGACCGAAGCCGAGCAGCAGCAGGCCGTCCATGGAGATGAGCGCCTTGTTGGCGGCTGCCGGCGTCGTCTGCATGGAAGGAACGGCGAAGACCTGTTCCGGTGTAAGTTTGTGATCGCCGCGCGACATGGAAAGGATCACGTCCGGCTGGGCGGCGATCACCGCCTCGTCGGCGAGCGGCTTGTAGCCGTTGATCGTCGGCGCGGCATTGATGCCGCCGGCCATTTCTATCACCGCACCGGCTTCCGTGTCGGCACCACCGGCCATCACACGGCCGTTCGAGAGCGACAGGACGAAGAGCACTTTCTTTTTCGGCCCAGGAACTTTCGAAACGTCTTCGGCGAGTTTCTTGAGGTCCGCTTCCGTCTTGGCCGCCAGCGCCTCGGCCTTGTCGGAAAGGCCTACGGCGGCGCCCACGTCGCGGATTTTCTGGCCGATCTTGTCGGCCTCGGGCGGCGTCGGGACCACCACCATGGGCACCTCGCTTGCTTTCAGTATTTCAAGCACGGGCGGCGGGCCGGAGCCCTCCTCCATCAGGATGAGGTCGGGCTTCTGACTGAGAACGCCTTCCGCAGAAAGCGCCCGCATATAACCGACATCCGGCTTGGAATTCGCAGCATCGGGATAGAAGCTGGTGGAATCCCGTGCAACGATACGGTCTTCGGCGCCAAGCGCGTAGAGAATTTCCGTGATCGTGCCGCCGACCGAAACGATGCGTTTGGCCTCGGGATTGCCCTTGTCGGCCGCCGCGGCATGGCCGGCGGCAAGACCCATTGCAAGAGATGCGGCCATGAAAAATCGGCAAACAGCGGAAGAATATGTCATAATGCCAACCCTGATCGTATCATCCCGGGCTTGCAAACAAACACCCGGCGCCGCGCCTTTGGCGACATAACTTGAGTTGACTACGCAAGTTTTTTCGGCTTTTCAAGAGCGCCGGCCGCAGATATCTTGAGCCGAAAATGAAACTTATTGTGAGGAACCGATAAATGTATATCGCCATGAACCGCTTCCGCGTGGTGCCGGGTTACGAAGAGGCTTTCGAGAATATCTGGCGCAGCCGCCAGGGCCGTCTCGCCGAGCTTCCCGGCTATATCGAGTTCCACATGCTGAAGGGTCCGAAGGCGGAGGATCACACCCTCTATGCATCGCATACGGTCTGGGAAAGCTTCGCGCATTTTGAGGCCTGGACGAAGTCGGAGCAGTTCCGCGCAGCCCATGCCAAGGCTGGCGAAAACCGCGGCAAGGTCGAATATCTCTCAGGCCCGCATTTCGAGGGTTTCGAAGTCATCATCCATGAAGACAAGAACGGCGCACGCGCCGACGCTGCCTGAGGCCGGCCGATGAATGCTGATTCAGACGTCAAGCCGGACCGACGTGAGCGGGCGCTCGCAGCACTTGCTGAAAAGCCCGACGGCGTTGTCGAAGCGATTGCCGCAAAGGCCGAGGTGACGCCGGCCGAAATCCTCGAAATCCTGCCGGGAGGTGCTGCGGTTATCGCCGGGAAGGATCATTTCCTGGATATCTGGTCCGAGATGGGCACCTGGGGCGAAGTCCTCTTTATCGTCCATACGGAGGACATCGTGCTGGAGGCAGAAGGAAGCCTTCCGGCCGGCTCCGAGGCACACGGCTGGTTCAACATCCACGGAGACAGTCCGATCGGCGGCCATATCCGGAAGGATAACTGCGCGTCGGTGACGTTTGTGGACCGCGCCTTCCACGGCCGCCGTTCCTGTTCGGTCTGGTTCATGAACGAAAAGGGTTCGGCCATGTTCAAGGTCTTCGTCCGCCGCGACGAAAACCGCGAACTGATCGCAGAACAGCTCAATAAGTTCGAAGCCCTGCGCGACCGCTACGTTCCTGCGTAGACCGCATCGGAACAACCATAAGTGACCCGGCGGAAACATATTTTAGCCGGGTTGCATTTTCTCCGGAACCACCTGCCGGTTTGCTCGTTAACGGCGATGGGATCGGGTATCATGTGGTCCGGGACCGCCGACGGCGGCTTCCCGTTTTGTCGTTTATCGGTCCCGTATGATTGCGTGGAGTGCTGCCGTGTCTCTTGGCGGACCGTTCGCTCGCTCCGACGGCGTGGAGGAGAGCGATCTTGAACGGCACGGCAGCCTTCCCGTTCTGACTGGGCCCCTTCTTAACGAAGTTGCACGCGGCCTCAAAGAGCCGGAACCCATTTCCAGAAAACGCCTTCCATCCGCTCGGGATAATATTTGAATTCGCATTCGAAGCGCCGGCCATAGGCTTCCGCAGCGGTCAGCGCCGCCGCGCTCGCCGGCTTCATGCCGGTGCCTGGTGCAAACCAGTCTTCCAAAAGATCGTCCGGAACATAGACTCCGATCCGGAGCGGCAAGGCGGTCAATGTCGCATCGAGTTCTTCCGGCGGCATGGCTTTTCCTCCTCCACGAAAAGACGGCGCTCCGAGAACGTCCGTCTCTCCCGGAAGTTCCGATCTGGCTCCAAAGCCCTTGGGATCAGGAATCAGCGGTGCGCGGCATGCTCCGGCTTGCCTTTGCGCTTCGCCGAAGCCATCTCGTGCAATTCCTTTTCGCTCATGGATTTTTCCATGCCCGTCGACGCGCCCTTGAGTTCGCTCTTCTTGATCTTGCCCCGCTTGGCGGCAAGCGCCGCGCCGGCGGCCTTCTGCTGTGATTTCGATTTCGCTGGCATGTCTGCCTCCTCGGTTTTGCATCCGAGAAGAACAGACCGGCATGATTTTGGTTCCCCCCTTTGAGGTGGAACATCTCATTCCCCCACGGGTTGTTCCGGTAAGTAACAGCGCCCCTCGGGCGGCGTGCGATAAGAAGAAGGGCCAGATCGTCAATGAACGCCGAAGCCAATGCCGCGCAGAACCTGATGCCCAAGCCGGCGAAGGCTATGCTGGGGAACGAGCCCGAGATGGAAGTCAAGGCATCACCGACGCTTGCCGATCCGGATTCCGAGTCCTTCGTGGCCATGGCGCTCGAAGACCTCGTCAAATGCCATATCCCCTTCCTTGTCGCCGGCACCTTTGCGGTGAGTGCCTATACCGGCATTTCCCGGCAGACGAAGGACCTCGACATCTTCTGCCGCGCCGGCGATTACGCCCGCATTCTCGCTCATTTCAAGGAGAAGGGTTACGAGATCGAGGTCGAGGACGACCGCTGGCTCGGCAAGGTGAAGAAAGGCCCGCACTTTTTCGATGTCATTTTCGCCGGCTCGAACGGCACGATGCCGATCAGCGACGCCTGGTTCGAGAATGCCCGGCAGATCGAGATGGGCGGCCATAAGGTGAGCATCATCGCGCCAACCGAGCTCATCTGGTCGAAATGTTTCGTGCAGCTCCGCCACCGCTATGACGGCGGAGACATCGTCCATGTCATCCTGCGCGCTCACGACCAGATCGACTGGCAGCGACTTCTGAACCACATGGAAGTGCATTGGGAGGTGCTGCTGATCCACCTCCTGAATTTCCGCTGGATCTACCCCACTGAGCGCGACAAGGTGCCCGACTGGCTGCTGGACGAGCTGCTCGACCGGTTGAAGGCCCAGCGCGAGCTACCGCTGCCGCAGATGAAGATCTGCCGCGGCCGCATGTTCAGCCGGGTGGATTTCGAGATCGACGTGAAGGAATGGGGTTTTGCCGACGTGGGTGGCGAAGGCGACCTGCGCGACGACCTGCCAAAAGACTTGCCCAGGGACTTGCAAGGAGCATCGTCGTGACCCGGACGACCGACGCAAAAGACGACACCGCGATGAAATCCAACGGCAGTCTGAAGATTGCCGCCATGGGCGACCTGCATGTGAAGGAAAACGACGGCACGTCATACAAGGAGCTGTTCAGCGAGATATCCCAGATCGCCGACATCCTCGTGCTCACCGGTGACCTGACGGACCTCGGCAAGCCGAGGGAGGCGGAAATTCTTGCCGCGGAACTTCGCTCCTGCTCCATCCCCGTCGTCGGCGTGCTCGGCAACCACGATTACGAATGTGGCCATGTGGAAGAGGTAACCGCTATCATCAAGGATGCCGGCGTCCAGCTGCTCGAAGGCCAGGCGGTCGAGATCGACGGCGTCGGGTTTGCAGGCGTAAAGGGTTTTGCCGGGGGCTTCGGCCGCTATATGCTCGGCTCCTTCGGCGAACCGGCGATCAAGGCCATGGTGGCGGAAAGCGTGGAAGAGACCATGCGGCTCGAAAACGCGCTCAGGCAGGTGCGCTCTGAACGGGCGATGGTCGTGCTGCATTATGCCCCGGTTCTGGATACAGTGGCGGGTGAACCGCAGGAAATCTATCCCTTCCTCGGCTCCTCGCGCCTCGCCGAAACTATCGACCGTTTCCCGGTGAAAGCGGTCGTACACGGCCACGCCCATCGGGGCACCTATTCCGGCAAAACGCCCGGCGGCGCACCCGTCTATAACGTCGCCTCGCATATCGAAAAACCGACCGGCCGGCCTTACGCGCTGCTGGAGTTGTGAGACTTCACCCACGCTCTCCGTGTTTGAATCGCCCCTCACCCTAACCTTCTCTCCGCTTGCGGGGAGAAGGTGGCGGCAGCCGGATCAGGGGCGTTGCTGGCCTTCTCTCCCTCACACATGCAGCGCATGCCCCAGCGCCCTCATCGACGCCTCGGCAAATGCTTCCGATTGCGTCGGATGTGCATGGATCGTGGCGGCGATATCCTCCAGCCGCGCGCCCATCTCGACCGCCAGCGAGAAAGCCGCGGACAATTCCGAAACCCCTGTCCCGACCGCCTGTATGCCGAGCACCAGATGGTTGTCGGCGCGCGCCACCACCCGCACAAATCCTTCTTCCGATGACAAGGTCATCGCCCGGCCATTGGCCGTGAACGGAAAGTGGCCGACCTTGACCTCGCGGCCGCCCGCTCGCGCCTCGTCCGGCGAGAGCCCGACCGACACGATCTCCGGATCGGTGAAGCAGATGGCTGGGATCGCGCGCTTGTCCCAGTTCCGGCGTTTGCCCGAAACGATCTCCGCCACCATCTCGCCCTGCGCCATCGCCCGGTGCGCCAGCATCGGTTCTCCGGTCACGTCGCCGATCGCATAGATACCGCGCATTGACGTGCGGCATTGCTCGTCGATCCTCAGGAACCGCCCGTCCATGTCGAGTTCCAGTTCCTCGCGGCCCCAGCCTTCGGTGACCGGCCGACGACCAACCGTCACGAGCACCCTGTCGGCGGCGATCCGTTTCTCCTCACCATCTCCGGTTTCCGCAAGCAGTGCCTCGCCGGTCGCCGACATACCCCTCACCTTGGTACCAAGCAGCACCTCCGCCCCCAGAGCCGACAGCCGCTTTGCAACCGGCTGCGTCAGTTGTGTATCGTAGAGCGGCAGGATGCGGTCGAGCGCTTCGACGATGGTCACCTTCGACCCCAGCTTGGCGAAGGCGATGCCGAGTTCGAGGCCGATATAACCCGCTCCAACTATCGCCAACCTTCCAGGCACTTCGGTCAGCGACAATGCACCGGTCGATGAAATGACCTTTCCGCCGAACGGCAATGCCGGCAGCTCGACCGGCGCGGAGCCTGTGGCAATGACGATATTCTCCGCCCGGATGACCTGCTGACCGGTCTCGGTCTCCACCGCAACCGTCTTGCCGTCGCGGAACTTCGCCCGGCCGACGACGATCTTCACACCCGCCTTCTTCAGGAGGCCCGACACGCCCATGGTCAGGCGGCCGGTGATCCCGTCCTTCCAGGCCATGGTCTTCGCGAGATCGATGGCCGGGTTCTCGGCCCGGATACCCATGGCGTTCTTACCCGCAGCCATGGCCACGGCTCCGTAGAAATCGTCGGCGGCATGGATCAGCGCCTTGGACGGAATGCAGCCGATATTGAGGCATGTGCCGCCCGGCTTCGCCATCTCGACGATGACAGTATCCAACCCCAGTTGGCCGGCCCGGATGGCGCAGACATAGCCGCCCGGACCGGTCCCTATGACGAGGAGTTTGCAGGCGATTTCCTTCATGATTTTATTCCTCGACGAATATCAGCGCCGGCGTTTCCAACAGAGCCTTCAGCCTCTGCACGAAGGTCGCGGCGTCCCAGCCATCGATCACCCGATGATCGAAGCTGGAAGACAGATTCATCATCTTGCGCGGCACGAACTGCGTCCCGTCCCAATGCGGCCGGATGGCGAGCTTGTTGACGCCGATGATCGCCACTTCGGGATAGTTGATGACCGGTGTCGAAACGATCCCGCCCATCGCGCCGAGCGAGCTGATGGTGATGGTCGAGCCGGTAAGCTCCTCGCGTAGCACTGTGCCGTTCTTCGCGGCTTCGCTCAGCCGCGCCACCTCACGGGCACAGTCGAATATGTCCCGCGCCTCCGCATGCTTGATCACCGGTACGACGAGGCCGGACGGCGTCTGCGCCGCAACACCGATATGCACGCCGCCGAATTGATGGATCACCCCTGCCTCGTCGTCGAAATGTGCATTGATGCCCGGCTGCTCTGCGATCGCCTTGACCATCGCCCGCATCAGGAACGGCAATATGGTGAGCTTCGGCTTGCCCGGCTTCAGATTGCCATTCAGACGGGCCCGCAGTTCCTCCAGCGCCGTCATGTCCACCTCCTCCACATAGGTGATGTGGGGAATGCGCGATTTGGCGAGCGCCATCTTTTCCGCGATGCGGCGGCGAAGGCCGACGATCTTGACCTCCTGCACGCTCTTGTTGAGCTGCAGGCCGGTCGCGACAGCGCTCCCTGTCTCGCGGCTCAGGAACATATCGAGGTCTTCATGGGTGATGCGCCCGGCCGGACCGGTTCCCGGCACTTGCCGGAGATCGATACCTGCCTCCTTGGCCCGCAACCGCACTGCAGGAGGCGCCAGAGGCTTCTCGCCTTCGGCGCGCGGCGCACCCTGACCAACCCCGCCGCTCTTCGGCCCTACTGTTGCAATCTGTTTCGGCGGAGTGATTTCGGGTGCCGGTTTCGGTTTCTCCGCGATCGGTTCCGGCCCGACGGACAGCGGTTCCGGCTGCGACGCAGGCACCGTGGGTTCGATGCCCACCTCTTCCTCCCCTCCGTCACTGGCGGTCTTGATCTTGAGAATGGCTGCCCCGACGGCAATCATGTCGCCAATATCGCCATTTCTCCAGGTCACCTCGCCTTCCACCGGGGAGGGAATTTCCACGGTTGCCTTGTCGGTCATCACCGCGGCTAGCATTGTGTCCTCCCGCACAAGGTCACCGATATTCACATGCCATTCCACGAGCTCGGCTTGCGCAACCCCTTCGCCGACATCCGGCAGCTTGATGATTTTTTCGCCCATGTCAGGCCTCCATCATGTCGCGCAGTGCCTGGCCGACACGGGCCGGCCCCGGGAAATAGTCCCATTCCTGCGCATGCGGATAAGGTGTATCCCAACCGGCGACACGGATGACCGGCGCTTCGAGATGGTAGAAGCAGTGTTCCTGCACCAATGCCACGAGCTCCGCACCGAAGCCGGAGGTCATTGTCGCCTCGTGCACGACCATGCAGCGGCCGGTCTTCTTCACCGACGCTACGATGGTTTCGAGATCAAGCGGCAGCAGCGTGCGCAGGTCGATCACCTCCGCATCGATCCCCGTCTCCTCGGCCGTCGCCTCGGCCACATGCACCATCGTGCCATAGGCGAGCACAGTGACCGCCGAACCCGGCCGGCGTACAACCGCCTTGCCGAGCGGCACCGTGTAGTGCTCCACCGGCACCTCGCCGAGCGGATGCGAGCCCCAGGACGTCACCGGCCGGTCGTGATGACCGTCAAAGGGGCCGTTGTAGAGCCGCTTCGGCTCCAGAAAGATTACCGGATCCGGGTTCTCGATCGACGAGATCAAAAGGCCTTTGGCGTCATAGGGGTTGGAGGGTACCACGACCTGCAGGCCGCAGACATGGGTAAACAGCGCCTCAGGGCTCTGGCTGTGCGTCTGCCCGCCGAAGATGCCACCGCCGGTCGGCATGCGGATGGTTATGGGGCAGGTGAAATCGCCATTCGAGCGATAGCGCAGCCGGGCCGCTTCCTGGGTGATCTGGTCATAGGCCGGATACATGTAGTCGGCGAACTGGATCTCCACACAGGGCTTCAATCCATAGGCGGCCATGCCGATCGCGGTTCCGACGATCCCGGATTCATTGATCGGCACGTCGAAACACCGCGTCTTGCCGTATTTCTGCTGGAGGCCCTGCGTACAGCGGAAGACGCCGCCGAAATACCCGACGTCCTCGCCAAACACGACCACGTCGTCGTCACGCCCCATGGAAACGTCCAGGGCGCTGCGGATCGCCTCGATCATCGTCATTCGTGCCATATCTCACACCCCCGCCTGCTGGCGCTGGCGTTTCAGGTGTGGCGGCATTTCCGCATAGACGCCTTCGAACATGTCACGCATCGAGGGGCGGCCGCCGGAATGCAGTGTGCCGTGGCGCTCCGCCTCCTTCTGGGCGGCCACGACCGTGTCGCGGATTTCCGCCTCCATTTGGCTGTGGCGTTCCTCGCTCCAGGCACCGATGCGGACCAAATGGTTCTTGAGGCGAATGACCGGATCGCCGAGCGGCCAGGCCTCCGACTCCTCCTTGGGTCGGTAGGCGGAGGGATCGTCGGAGGTGGAATGGGCGCCGACACGATAGGTGACGTATTCGATCAATGTCGGGCCGATATTCCGCCGTGCCCGCTCCGCCGCCCATTTGGCGACCGCATGAACGGCGAGATAATCGTTGCCGTCGACCCTGAGCGACGGCAGGCCGAAACCCAGGCCCCGCGCCGCGAAAGTGCCGGAGCCACCCCGAGCGATGCCCTGAAACGTGGAAATGGCCCACTGGTTGTTCACGACGTTGAGGATGACCGGTGCCCGGTAGGTCGAGGCGAAGACCAGCGCCGCATGGAAATCGGATTCAGCCGTCGATCCGTCGCCGATCCAGCCGGCGGCAATTTTCGTATCGTTCTTGATGGCCGACGCCATGGCCCAGCCGACCGCCTGCACGTATTGCGTGGCGAGGTTGCCTGAAACCGTGAAGAAACCGTGGTCCTTCGCCGAATACATGATCGGCAACTGCCGGCCCTTCAACGGGTCGGCGTCGTTGGAATAGATCTGGTTCATCATCTGAACCATCGGATACCCGCCGGCGATCAGGAGGCCCGCCTGACGATAGGTCGGGAAATTCATGTCGCCCGGCTGCAGCGCCTTGCGAAAGGCGCAGGAGACCGCCTCCTCGCCGAGATGCTGCATGTAGAAGGAGGTCTTGCCCTGCCGCTGCGCCATGAGCATGCGGGCATCGAAGGCGCGCAGCAGCATCATGTGCCTCAGCCCCTCCATCAATTCCTCGTTGGTGAGCATTCCGGCCCAGGGTCCGACTGCCTCCCCTTCCCGGTTCAGCACCCGGATGATCGAGAAAGCAAGATCGCGGATCGTCTCCGGGTCGACGTCGACCTCCGGCCGGCGCACGGAGCCGGCCTTTGGAATGGCTACGTTGGAAAAATCCGGCTTTCCACCCGGCCTGACCTCCGGCTCCGGCACATGCAGGCTTAGTTTGCCGGGCAGGCTAGGCCTCATTCCATCTTTCATATTCGCTTCTCCTCCCAAAGAACCGACAATTGCCGCGTCACCTCAACTCAATTCGCCAAGCCCCTGGCGATGATGATCTTCTGGATATCGGACGTGCCCTCGTAGATCTGACAGACGCGCACGTCGCGATAGATGCGCTCGACCGGAAAATCAGAAATATAGCCGTAGCCGCCGAGCGTCTGGATCGCCGCAGAGCAGACCTTTTCGGCCATTTCCGATGCGAAGAGTTTTGCCATGCAGGCTTCCGAAAGGCAGGGCTCGCCACGATCCTTGAGCCTCGCCGCATGCAAGACCAGTTGACGCGCTGCCTCGATCTGGGTCTTCGCCTCGGCCAGGCGGAAAGCGACCGCCTGATGGTCGAGCAGCACCTTGCCGAAAGCCTTGCGCTCCTTGGCATAGGTGAGCGCCACATCGAATGCCGCCTGGGCCATCCCGACACATTGGGCCGCAATCCCGATGCGGCCCGCCTCAAGCCCGGAAAGTGCGATCTTCAGCCCCTCCCCCTCCGCGCCGATCCGCTGGCTTTCGGGAACGCGCAGGTTGTCGAACATCAGCGCCGCGGTATCGGAAGCGCGCTGGCCGAGCTTGTCCTCGATTTTGGAAATGGAAAACCCGGGCACATCGGTGGAGGTGACGAAGGCGGAAATGCCGCGTTTCCCCGCAGAGGGATCGGTGACGGCGAAGATGATCACGCTACCGGCGATCTTGCCCGAGGTGATGAACATCTTCGAGCCGTTGATGACGTAATCGGTGCCATCCCTCGTTGCCCGGGTGCGGATCGCCGCCGCATCGGAGCCGGTATCGGCTTCGGTCAGCGCAAAAGCGCCGATATGCCGTCCTTCGGCGAGTGGCCGCAGGAATTTTTCTTTCTGTTCGTTGGAGGCATGCGCGTCGATGAGCGAGCAGACCGGAGAATTGTGGACGCTGACGAGCGTCGAGATCGCCCCGTCACCCGCCGCGATCTCCATCAGGGCGCTTGCATAGGCGACATAGGAACAGCCGACGCCGCCCCATTCCTCGCTCGCGCGCATGCCGAGAAAGCCAAGTTCGCCGAGCTGCTGCAAAACCTCCGGCTCGATCGCATGCGCCTTGTCGCGCGCCGCGGCACCGTGTTTCAGCACATCGCGGGAAAACTCCGCGGCCGTCGAACGGATGAGTTCCTCCTCATCGGTCAGCATGCAAAGATCTCCTCCTCGAAACCGTCTGCACCAGCTTTAATTTAGAGCCGGAATCGATGGCGGACCACTCCTGCGAACTTGTTATTTGTTACGCCTTTCGGCAATTTTCTTGCGCGTACACGGCCCTATGGAACTCGAAAGCAATTCAGCCGTTTGCCGGTCTCTCTCAATTAGGGACAGGTCGATATGCCGGAACTGGATGCCGTCACCGAATTGCGCGTTTTTCCAAGAACATGGGGGGCGGAATATGTCGCCGCCGGCGAGGTGCGCTTCCGGCTCTGGGCGCCGGGCCAGAAAAAAGTCTGGCTGAGGCTCAACGGCGAAGACACGGAGATGACCCGCAGCCCTGAGGGATGGTTCGAGCTGCTCGCGACCGGCGTCGTGCCGGGCACGGAATACAGCTACCTGCTCGCCAACGGCATGATTGTTCCCGATCCCGCTTCCCGCGGCCAGAAACAGGACGTCAACGGACCATCGCTGGCGATCGATCCGACCAGCTATGCTTGGCAGCATCCGGACTGGAAAGGGCGTCCATGGGAAGAGGCCGTCATCTACGAACTCCACATCGGCACCTTCACCAAGGAAGGCACGTTCCGCGCCGCGATCGACAAGTTGCCTTATCTGGCAGATCTCGGCATCACCATGATCGAGGTCATGCCGGTCGCGCATTTCGGTGGCCATCGCGGCTGGGGATATGACGGGGCATTGCTCTATGCTCCGCATGCGGCCTATGGTCCACCGGAGGATTTCAAGGCCTTTGTGGATGCCGCTCATGGCCATGGCCTCATGGTCGTGCTCGATATCGTGCTCAACCATTTCGGTCCGGAAGGCAATTATCTTCCGATGCTCGCGCCGTCCTTCTTCCACAAGGAAAGAATAACGCCCTGGGGTGCTGCGATCGCCTACGACATCGATCCGGTGCGGCGCTATATTGTCGAGAACCCGCTCTACTGGCTGGAGGAATTCCATCTCGACGGCCTGCGTTTCGATGCCGTCGACGTGATCGAGGATCCATCCGAAAAACCTGTCCTGATCGAGATCGCCGAGCGCATCCGCGCCGAAATCACCGACCGGCCGATCCATCTGACGACCGAGGACAACCGCAACGTCACCTTCCTGCACCCCCGCGACGGAGACGGCAACGCTCCTCTCTTCACGGCCGAGTGGAACGACGATTTCCACAATGCCGTCCATGTGCTCGCGACCGGCGAAACGCATGCCTATTACGAGGACTTCGCCACGGATCCGGAAAAGCTCGCGGCCCGCGCGCTGACCGAGGGCTTCGCCTATCAGGGGGAGATTTCGCCGCGGAAAGGTAAAGTACGCGGCGTCAAAAGCATAGATCAGCCGCCGGTCGCCTTCGTCGATTTCATCCAGAACCACGATCAGGTCGGCAACCGGGCGCAAGGGGAACGACTGCTTCCGCTCGCCGGCGCATATAAGACCAAGGTGCTGTTCGCCGCCCTGCTGCTTTCTCCGCATATCCCGCTCCTCTTCATGGGCGAGGAATATGGCGAGACCAATCCTTTCCTGTTCTTCACGGATTTTCATGGTGATCTTGCGACGGCCGTGCGCGACGGCCGCCGGAAGGAATTCGAGGGTCATGCCGGCCATGGCGACGATACCCTGGTGCCGGATCCGAATGCGAGGCAGACCTTCGACTTCTCCACGCTCGACTGGAACAAGCTGAACTCGGCTGACGGCCGGGACTGGCTGGAATTCACCGGAAAGCTGCTTGAGCTTCGCAGGCAATATATCGTGCCTTTGCTTCCTTCGGCGCACGGTCGCAGTGGCAAAGTCCTGAAGACGGAAAAGGGCTTCCTTGCAGTCACGTGGACCTTCCCGAAAGGCACGCTTTCTATGGCGATCAACATCGGCGAAGCACCGCAAACCCTGCCCGGGCAGTCCGGCAAGGTGATCTTCAGCTGGCCGGAGCAGGCCGAGGATCTGCCCCCGAACTCCATCGTGGTGAGCTTTGCACCGGCCGGAGACACGGCATGAAGGTCCCAACCGCCACCTACCGCATCCAATTCCGCAACGGCATGACCTTCGATCGTGCCGCGGCGCTGGTGCCCTATCTGAAACGGCTCGGCATCAGCCACCTCTATGCCTCACCGGTCTTCACGGCGACGACAGGCTCTACGCATGGCTATGACGTCACCGACGCCAACGAGATCGATCCAGCGATCGGTGGCCGTGCCGGTTTCGAGCGCATGGTGCGGGCGCTGAAGGCGGGCGGTCTCGGCCTCATCCTCGACATCGTACCGAACCACATGGCCGCATCGCTCGAAAACCCGTGGTGGCGCGATGTCGTCGAAAACGGCGAGAACAGCCGTTACGCCCGTCATTTCGACATCGACTGGAGCCGTCGTCTCACCCTTCCCTTTCTCGGCGACACGTTCGAAAAGGTGCTAGAAGCCGGCGAGATTTCCATCAGGCTCGATCCCAAAACCGGCAGACCGGCGCTTGCCTACTACGAGACTTTCTATCCGTTGACGCCGTCGAGCTATGCCGGCGGTGAAACGGCGGTGCTCGCGACCACGGACAAAGCCGCGATCGCCAGACTTCATGACCAGCAGCCCTATCGGCTGATGTCCTGGCGGGACATGCCACGCGAACTCTCCTACCGCCGCTTCTTTGAAATCGCCGGTCTCGTCGGCGTCCGGGTTGAGGACGGTTCGGTCTTCGATGATACCCATCACCTCATCCTCGAACTCGTCCATGGCGGCATGGTCGATGGCCTGCGCGTAGACCATGTGGATGGCCTTGCCGACCCGAAGGGATACCTTGAACGGCTGCGCCACGAGGCCGGACCAGACTGCTACATCATCGTCGAAAAGATCCTCGGGGAAGGCGAGCATATCCCCGCCCACTGGCCGGTCTCCGGTACGACCGGCTACGAATTCATCGCCGCCGTCAGCGACGTCCTCATCGATGCGGGAAAGCTCGATACGCTCCGGGAGACCTATCAACGGGTCGTCGGCCATGCGGTCGATATGGAGGCCGAACTCCGCGCCGCGAAATTGATGATGGTGGACAACAACTTCGCCGGAGAAGTTGCAACCCTGCTGAAGCTCGCCATGCAGATCCAGCAGGTGGAGGATCGGGAATCGGCACTTGCCGAAGCCTCCGTGAGATCAGCCCTGCGCGAATTGCTGGTTGCCTTTCCTATCTACCGCACTTACGGCACGCGGGAAGGCCTGCCGACGGAAGACCGGAGGGTGCTGGGAGAAGTTCTGGACACGGTGCGAAACGGACCGAACGCTCCGCCGCTCCATGCTCTCGCTTTCCTGGAGCGCATTCTGATCGGCGATGTCGAGCAATCCGTCGCCGGCCGCGCTTCAGTCTTCCGCACCCGCTTCCAGCAATTGACCGGTCCGCTTATGGCAAAGTCCATGGAGGACACGCTTTTCTATCGTCACCATGTGCTGCTCGCGCTGAACGAGGTCGGGAGCGAACCACTCCCTCGCGCCTTTTCGCTCGCGCGGTTCCATGGAGCGATGGAGACGAGGCTTCAAAGGGAGCCCGACGCGCTTTCCGGCACCTCCACCCATGACACCAAACGCGGTGAGGATGCTCGCGCACGTCTTTATGCGCTGAGCGAAGCTCCCGAACCGTGGGCCGAAGCCACCGCGCGCTGGGCTGAAACGAACAGAGCTTTGATCTCGGCATTGGATGACGGCCCCGCCCCCGAACCTCCCGTCGAATGGATGGTTTATCAGGCGCTTGCCGGCGTCTGGCCGGCAAACTTCGATCCGGGGAACCTGGAAGATCTGAAGGCCCTCGAGGAGCGCTTCGCCGCTTACGTCGGGAAGGCGTTACGCGAGGCGAAACTCCGCACCAATTGGGGTGATTCCAACGAGGCCTACGAGAAAGCCGTCATCGGCTATGCCCGCGCACTTCTTTCGCCCGGGAACCAGACCTTTCTGGCGGATTTTTCCGATGCGCTCCGCCCCTTCATCCATGCCGGTCTGGTGAACAGCCTCACCCAGACCATCATCAAACTCACCGCTCCCGGCGTGCCGGATATCTACCAGGGCAGCGAAGGCCTCGATTTCAGTCTCGTCGATCCGGACAATCGCCGTGAGCCGGATTTCGAGACGTTGGAGATCTGGCTTTCCGACAGTGAGAGGCGTCCGTCGACAAACGAAGAATGGCAAAGCGGCCGGCTGAAACAGCATGTCACCGCAATCCTCCTGCGCCTGCGCCAGGAAGCACCGACGCTGTTTCGCAAGGGCGAATACCTGCCCCTTGGAGCCGCCGGCAAGCGCGCCGAAAACATCGTTGCCTTCGCCCGCGCCGACACCGAAGATGCATTGATCTTGATCGCCCCCCGGCTCGTCTTCAGCGCCTTCCATACGGCATCCCCTCAGCTCGGGGCAGACCGGTGGGCCGAAACTGAGGTTTCGCTGCCGGAAAAACTCGCCCATCGCCGCTATCGTGACATCTGTGCCGGAAAGACGATGCATTTCGGAGAGCAGGTCGCCCTCAGCAGGGTCTTCGCCGACTATCCCTTCGCGCTACTGCTTGCGGAATAGCTGTCGGTTACGCCGGTGGAGAAAGCGCCGATCTGCTTCGAAACGGCGCCTTGATTCTCTTGCAGAGGTTGAGATTCCCGCAAATCTCTCAACGAAATCAAGCGAATCCGACGAGATTCAGAATCGCGATGACAATAACGATGGCGCCAACCAACCAGATGATGCTGTTCATATCTTTCTCCTTTCGATGTTGTGGTGTGAACGGCGCGGGGCAGAAAATGTTCCGGTAGAATGCCTTTGGAACAAACAGGGTCGGCACGTGTTGAACGAGCGTCATGCGGAGCTTCGACCTCCGTCAGGAAGGGTGGGGTGAAATGGCCGGAGAAACGCCTCAGGGCAACAATATGACCGGAGCGACGGCGCATCGCGTGGTCATCGTCGGAGCAGGCTTTGCGGGTCTGGCGGCCGCCCGCACCCTCGGCAATACCGGAATCGACGTCACCGTCATCGATCGCCGCAATCACAATCTCTTTCAGCCGCTGCTTTATCAGGTTGCGACCGCGGCGCTGTCGCCTGCCGATATTTCCGAGCCGATCCGCCGCACGCTCGGCCGCTTCCGCAATATCAAGGTCATGCTGGCGGAAGTGACCGGCATCGATCCCTCGGCAAGAACGGTAAAGCTCGATCACGGCGCCTCGGTACCCTACGACCAGCTGGTGATCGCCACCGGCTCCGAATATAATTACTTCGGCCACGAGGATTGGCGCGCCTGGGCGCCGGGGCTGAAGACGATCCACGAGGCACGGCTGATCCGCCAGCGCCTGCTGCTTGCCTTCGAAAAGGCCGAACTCTCACAGGATTCGGAGGAAAAAAAGGCGCTTCTGACCAGCGTCATCATCGGCGGCGGGCCGACCGGGGTGGAGATGGCAGGCGCGATTGCCGAACTCGGCCGCTTCATGATCACCCGCGACTTTCGCAAGCTGGAGCCCGACCATATGCGGGTGATCCTCATAGAGGCTGGTCCGAAGATCCTTTCAGCCTTCCCCGATAATCTCGTCCAGTATGCGCTTCGGGAACTTGAGAAAACGGGCGTCGAGGTGCTGACAAACCTTCCCGTGGAAGCAGTGACCAAGGATGAGGTCGTGGCAGGCTCGCGGCACTTCCGCGCCGGCTGCATCATCTGGGGAGCAGGCGTGAAAGCATCCCCGGCCGGCAGGTGGCTCGGCATCGAAGGCAAGGCCGGCGGCCGTATTCCGGTCGAGCCTGATCTCTCCGTCACCGGTTTTCCCGATATCTTCGCGATCGGCGATACGGCGCTTGGCCTTGCCGAAGACGGTAAACCGTTGCCGGCACTCGCCCAGGTCGCCAAGCAGCAGGGCGAATATCTCGGCCGGGCACTCAAAGAGAAATTGCTGGACGGCAAACCCGCCGAACCTTTCCACTTTCACAACCGTGGCAATACGGCCGTGATCGGCCGCAATGCCGCGATCTTCGACTTCGGCAAATGGACGCTCAAGGGCTGGTTTGCCTGGCTTCTTTGGGCGATCGTGCATGTCTATCTGCTCGTCAATTTCGAAAAGCGCCTGCTCGTCAGCATTCAGTGGATCTGGCGCTATCTGACCCGGCAGCGCGGAGCCCGGCTGATCGACGAGAATGCCGCTGCCTTCGTGCCGTCATCCACGCAAAGGACCGAGACATGAACACCGCCAACCCACAGCTCGAAGGTCTTTATCTCGCGCTTGCCGCGATCAACCGCCTTCTGGTCGACAAGGGTCTCGTATCCCACGTCGAAATCCAGGATGTCCTGCAGACCACCGAACGTGCGGTGCTTGCCGACGACAAGCCGCTCAGCATTTCGAGCTCCCATCAGAAAGCCGTCGCGTTCCCGATCCGCCTTCTGCTTCTGGCGAACGAGGCACATGAACAGGGCACGACATTCTGTTTCGATGATCTGGCGCGGGAGATCGGCCGGCGGACCTGAAGGCCATGCGGTGCGGCGCCTCAACAGGCTGGCGTCAGCCATCCCTGCCGCTTTCGGCCTCCCGGGGGCTCTCCGGCTCCCTCTCCAGTTTGCCCGGCTCGGCCTTGTAGAAATACTGGCTCGCGATCAGCCAACCTTTGAGCGGCCTGAGTGGCAAGAGGCAAGTGATGAGCAGCACCGGCAGAGAGATCAGGAGATGCACCCAGAATGGCGGCTGGTAGGAGACTTCAAGCCACACAGCCAACGCGATGCTGGGCACGCAGCCGAAACAGACGACGAAGAAGGCGGGGCCATCCGCCGGGTCGGCAAAGGAATAGTCGAGGCCGCAGACCTCGCAATTGGGCCGGAGTGTCAGGAAGCCGTTGAAAAGATGTCCCTGGCCGCAACGCGGGCACCGGCCACGCATACCGGTGCTGGAGGGAGAAAGCGGGGGCCAATCGGCGTCATATGCCATGACATCTGCCTTTCGTGACAGGACACAATCTGTGGTTCATCTCTGGCTCGGCAATACCGCTCAAGCAAGGTCTTCTCGTGATACGCGTCAATTCGCCCCGCATGCGGACTGCCATGTCCAACCATGAAACTTCTGTGACAGGTCTATGGCAGGAGATGCGAAATGCATAGTCTGAGGGCAACCGAATCGTCCTGCTGCTCTCGACGGAATCCCATGACATCCGAATTTCCAGGCCTCGGCATCACGCATCGCGGCCACTTCACGCGGCTCAAATGGCACCGGCTGCGCCGCAGCCTGACAGATCCCCTGTTTTCCGCCGAGATAATGGCCGAGGGGTTCCGATTGGGTGCCTCAACCGAACTCGATCTGCGCATACGCGCCGATGGCGGCTTCGTCGTCCTGCACGACGAGGAGCTCGAAGGGGAAACCGATGGCAGCGGCCTCATCCGCGAAGCCTCCGCGGATGCCATTCGCCGACTTCACCTCAAGAGCGGTTGCCATCCGCCTATCCTCAGCGAAGATCTGGCAACGATGCTTCAGACCGCTCATCCGGACGCGCTTCTTCAGTTCGACATGAAGGACGAGCTTGCCGCCATCGGTCCGCGTGGGATGGACCATCTTCTGCATTATTTTGCCGATGCCGGCTCGTCTATCATCATTAGCGGCCATGACCTCGACCTGATACTGGCCGTCAAGGAAAGGCTGCCGGATTTGAAACGCGGCATCGATCCCAGCGACAAGTTTGGCGACATTTACAAGGCCGGCGGCTGGAGCGCCGTCGAGAAGGACCTGCTCGCCGACATTCACGGCCCAACCGAACCGGACACGGTCTATCTCTACTGGCCGATCCTGCTCGACGCCGCCAAAGCCGGTCTGGACATGATCGGCCTCTGCCACGATGCCGGCAAGCTGGTTGACGCCTGGACCTTCAACCTTAAGAACCCGGATGCGGGGTTCGACGAGGGAGAAGCGCGCGATTTCGCCGCCCTGATGGCGCTGAAGCCGGACCAGATCACCACCGACGAGGCCCCCGCCACGGAACGCGCCTGGACCGGGCTCGCAGGTTGAACGTCTCAATCGTCCCAGAACGGCTCGCGATAGACGCGCCTGCTGACCAGTTTCAGGCTGCGATCCGGCTGCAGGATATATCGCTCCTCGACCCGCTGCCCGAACTCGTTGCGGAACTGATGGCTCACGACGCTGCCGATCGGAGACTTGGTGAGCCGGGTGCGCGGCTGGCCGCCATAGGTGATGCTGCCCGGAATGGGCTCGATCCCGGGTCCGATTTCGAGAGCTGGACTGGGCCTGCCGGCGCTATCGACGGTACAGCCGGCGAGCGCAAGCACAAGGCCGGCGATGGCGACGATGGTTCTCATGGGTGATCCTTCCCGGTTTGAAGCAGTGGCGGATTGGCTCAATTCGGAAGTCGATCCGAAGTTCCCAACTCGCCCGGCCGATAAATCTTCTACCCATCGCCAGAATATTCGTTACACATTTCAATCGCCAATCACTGAATGGGGAGAATGCGTGCCGTGACGAGACCGTATGGAGCCATGTCGATCGCCGAACTTTCCGCGCTCATCCAGACCGGAGCGGTCGATCCGGTCGAAGTGACTGAAGCGGTGCTTGCGGGCATCGAGGCCTATCCGGACAAGGCGGTTTTCGTCTCTCTCCTGAAGGACCGGGCGCTGGCCGAGGCCGAGGCGTCCTCGAAGCGCCTGAAGGACGGCCGCTCGCTCGGCCTGCTCGATGGCATTCCGATCGCCTGGAAGGACCTTTTCGACATCGAGGGGCTGCCGACCACCGCAGGCTCCAAGGTGCTGAAGAAGGCCGAACCCGCCAGGAAGGATGCCGCGATTGTCGATCTTCTGAAACAGGCGGGCATGGTGGCGGTTGGCCGCACCAACATGAGCGAGTTCGCCTTTTCCGGCATCGGCATCAACCCGCACTACGGCACTCCTCGCAATCCGCATGGTAAGGATGCGCCACGCATTCCGGGCGGCTCGTCCTCCGGCTCCGCCGTCGCGGTTGCAGCCGGCCTCGTCCCCGTCGCCATGGGTACGGACACCGGCGGCTCGATCCGCATCCCGTCGGCACTGAACGGTATCGTCGGCTACAAGGCGACACGCGGTCGCCATGCGATGGACGGGGTCTATCCTCTGGCGACGAGCCTCGATTCGCTTGGCCCCCTCTGCCGTACGGTCCAGGACGCCGTCTGGATCGATACCGCCATGCGCGGCCTTGCCGCCCCGCAGACCGCCCGCCGGCCGCAAGAGCCGCTCGACATCGTCATCCCGACCAACATTGCCTTCGACGGTGCCGAACCGGGCGTCGTCACCGCCTTCGAAGCTGCAATTGGCCGGCTCGAAAAGGCCGGTGCGAGGATCAGCCGTACCACCATTCCGGCCTTCGATGAGATCCCGGCACTGATGGCAAAGCGCGGCGCGCTCGTGACGGCGGAAGCCTTTGCACTTCATCAGCAGCGGCTGTCGGGACCGGAGGCTGTCGAAATGGACCACCGGGTCGTGGCCCGGACGCGTCTTGGCGAGAAGATCAGCATGCCGGACTATATCGCCATTCTTGAGACGAAAGCACGCCTGATCGCCGAGACCGAGGCACTGATCGGCGACCGTTTCGTCGCCATGCCGTCGGTCGCTCATGTTGCGCCGCCGATTGAGGCGCTCGAAAAGGATGACGAACTGTTCTTCGCGACCAATGGCAAGACGCTGCGCAACACCGCGCTCGGCAATTTCCTCGATTGGTGTGGTGTTTCGATCCCTTGCGGCAAGGGCGACGCCGATATGCCCGTCGGCTTCCTGCTGTCGGCAGGCGCCAACCGTGACGAGGCGCTGCTGCAGGCCGCGATGAGTTACGAGGAGACCGTCAGAGGGTAGGAAACGGCGGCCAAGAGCACGTCCTGACACGGACTGCCAAGTACCTCGTCAGACAGGGACCGACACCATTGACTCTGCTGTCCGTCGTGGCACTTTGGTTTGGTGAGCGCGGCGGAACGGCGCATCGTTCCCGCCGGCATGATCCGCACGATCGAAAGCTCACCGGATAAAGGAATGGCTTGATGTCATCGGAAGAGGACGATCGGTCGGACCAATCGCGAAGAGTAGCAGAGGCCGCGGCGAAGGTTGTCGATCCGGAGCTCATGGACGCGCTACGACAGGCGGCAGCGCACGCCTGGAACACCGGCGAAGTCAAATTCGATCAGCAGATCGCATCTGCCATTCAGGCCATCGCCAAAGAGTTGGACGTCACCCGAGACGAGGCAATCCGGCTGATGGTGCGGGAATGGTTGGAAGGGAATGCCTATTCCCCGGTGCGCCAGCAGGGGGAAGATGGCGACACCGGAGGAAAGGCGTAGGTGAACCAGCGCACAGCCGGCGGAACTAGGCCATCCGGATGAACCTACTCCTTTAGGCCAGGTTCACCGGCAGAAAACATCGGACTAAAATCCGTGATTGTAAGCCGAGCATAGAAGAGGCTCGACTTTCGGCGAAGCCCGCGCTGGGGGAAGATTGCGCGGGCTTCGTCATTCTGATGATCCGGCTGCAAATTACTTTTTCCTGAGAATATCTTCAGATCAAGGCCTCCCGATCGCAAGCGGGCGACGAGGAATTGTAGCAGGATGGCCGCCGAACCGTATAAGCTCGGCATCAAGGATATCTGTCGAGCCTGATCCGCCCGGAGGATTCGGTGATAGATTGGTAGCGGGAGGCAGAATTGAACTGCCGACCTTGGGGTTATGAATCCCACGCTCTCACCAACTGAGCTATCCCGCCACAGGATTTGCGGTGTTCCGGAAGTCCGGTCCGCTTTGGTCGTGCGGCTTATAAGTCGCCCGTCACCAAAGTGTCAAGCGCGGTTTTGGCAAATCCGGCGGCTATTTTAAAGACCGCCGGAAAGCGCCGGATCAGGCCGCGACAGGGGCGGAAAGCAGCGCCTGGAGAGACGCTTCAGCCGCAGACGCACGTTCCGAACGTTCGATGAAACCGCCGCCATAGACGCGTGCATCCGGCCCTTCCGCCGAATAGAGGACGCAGGCCTGGCCCGGTGCCACGCCCGCCTCGCCCATCATCAGGTCGACATAGACGCCGCGGTCGTCGCAATGGACGGTGGCCGGCGTCGGCGGACGGGTCGAACGGACCTTGGCAAAGCAGGCAAAACCGTCGCGGGCATCCTCGCCGAGCGCGCCGTCGCCGATCCAGTTGACGTCGCGCAGATAGACGCGATGCGTATCCAGCGCCTCCTTCGGGCCGACGATGACACGACGCGAACGGGCATCGAGATAGACGACATAGAGCGGCTCGCCTGTGGCTACCCCGAGCCCCTTCCGCTGACCGATCGTGTAATGCACGATGCCTTGATGGCGACCGAGCACTCGGCCGTCCATATGCACGATATCGCCGGCAAGCGCCGCATTCGGCTTCACCTTGCTGATGATGTCGGCATACTTGCCCTGCGGCACGAAACAGATGTCCTGGCTATCGGCCTTCTTCGCGACGACGAGACCCATGTCTTCGGCCAGCGCCCTCACCTCCGCCTTGGACATGCCGCCGAGCGGAAAGCGCAGGTAGTCGATCTGCTCCTGGGTGGTGGCGAACAGGAACCAGCTCTGGTCACGGTCGCTGTCGACCGGGCGGAACAGCGCGCGGCGGTTCGGATTGTCCACTGTCGGATTGCGGTGCGAACGGATGTAATGGCCGGTCGCAAGCGCATCCGCGCCGAGCTCCCGCGCCGTCGCCAGAAGATCCGCGAACTTGACCGTCTGATTGCAGGCAACGCACGGGACCGGCGTTTCGCCCATCGCATAGGCTTCGGCGAACGGATTGATCACCGTCTCGCGAAACCGCTTCTCGTAATCAAGCACGTAATGCGGAATGCCGAGCGTTTCGGAAACCCGACGCGCATCGTCGATATCCTGGCCTGCACAGCAGGAACCGGCGCGATGCACGGCCGCCCCGTGATCGTAGAGCTGCAGCGTGATGCCGAGCACGTCATAGCCCTGGCGTTTGAGCAGACCGGCGACGACGGAGGAATCCACTCCCCCCGACATGGCAACGACAACGCGTGTGTCTTCCGGCCTCTTGTCAAAATCCAGCGTATTCACGGGTAACTCTCTCGGTATATCGGGCCGCCGGTCCATGTCAGGAAGGCCATGAAATCGGGGCCTGGCGTGGGATCGGCCGCAATCCAGGCTATTCTTGCCGGATATAGAAAGGATTTGTGGCCGGCGCAAGGAGGATGGATATTTGGCCGGCTTCGGCATGGATGGCATAGGTTTGGAGGGCGGGGATGAAGAATGTTGCCGGAGCGGACTGCAAGGGTGCGGCAGTCTCCCTATCCCCTTGCGGGGGAGGAAGAAAAATCGGCATCTTAGCTTAAAAAGCTAAGTGCCAGATTTTTCAGGAGAGGGGCATGTTCCATGGGCACAACGGCAGGTGCCGCTGGATGGCTACATCCTCGACTTCGTCTGCTTCGAAGCTCGTCTGATCATCGAGGTCGATGGCGGGCAACACGCGGAAAGCAAATCTGACCAGATCCGAGATGCCCACTTTGGTTCACAGGGTTTCCGCATCCTGCGCTTCTGGAACGATGACGTCGTGAAAAACCGCGATGGCGCGGTTCTGACGGCATTGGCTGAGTTGAGAAATACCGGAGCGTGAGAATGCCGGATACAAACAAGAACAGCAACATCTCTTACCGATCCGAAGACCGGTTCATGTCGCGGACGACCCAGCGGAAAAAGAGATAGACAACCAAAAAGAAAAAGATGAGAGGCAACAGATTTTCGAATGCCGACATCATCAAATCTAAAGCCTGCCCTTTCCGATTCGGAAGCTAGCTTCTTTGATCCGCGATCAACAAACGCTAATTCACCTTAGCTAACAAATGTTAATTTGCATCCGGTTGCGCACCGACGTTCAACAAGAAACGCAGCCTGCAGCTCCATCATGACTGGAGCGTCCTGGGCTGCGCCGCCTCGCCAACGACCGCGCTGTTGGCCGCCCCCTCCGCCCTTACCCGCGGCAATGCCGATGGATATTCCCGCTGGATGAAGTCAATCAGCTTCTCGCGCATTTCGCAGCGCAGGTCGAAGGTTTTGGGCGCGTTGGAAGCGGAGGCGAGGATGCGGATCTCCATGACGTTTTCCCTGAAGTCCGTCACCTGCACCGCAACGACCCGCCTGTCCCAGAGTTTAGAGGCGGCCGCGATCTCCTCGGCCTTCTTTCGGATGACGTCCACCGGCACGGAATAATCGAGATAGATCATCACTGTGCCGATCAGCGCCGCCCCTTCGCGCGTCCAGTTCTGGAAAGGCTGTTCGATGAAATAGCTGAGCGGCAGGATCATCCGCCGCCAGTCCCACAACTTCATCACCACATAGGTGGAGGTAATCTCCTCGACATTGCCCCACTCCCCTTCGACGATCAGCGCGTCGTCGATCCGGATCGGCTGGGTGATCGCAAGCTGGATGCCGGCAAAGATATTTTTCAGCACCGGCTGAAGGGCCAGGCCGAGCACGATACCCGCGACACCGGCGGATGCAAGCAGGCTGACGCCGTATTGCTGCACCGCCGGGAAGGTCATCAGCGTGGCGGCGATGGTGATCGCCACGATCATGAAGCTCAAGATGCGCTCCATGATGCGTGACTGGGTTACATGCGCCCGGGCAAGCAGGTTGTCTTCGGCATCGAGCTTGAAGCGGCGCAGATAGACGACCGTCCAGACATGCAGGGCGATCTTCGCCATCCAGCCGACCACGACGATGAAACAGAGCAGCAGGATATGGCGGATCACTGAAGCCTGATTGCCGGTGAGAGGCGCGACGGTCGCGCCGAAGGACAGCGTCCAGGTGAGGATCGCAAGCCGCATGGGCCGCCGCGTGCGGGAGACGAGCGAGCGCCAGAAGAGATCCCGGTTCTCGACGAGCCGCGTCAGGAAGCGGAAGCCGAAGCGTTGAATGGCCAAACCGATAAGGAAGGCGACCACGAGCACACCGATGCTGACGAACCAGTCCGGCAGCCAGGCCGTGTCGTTGCGGAATTCCCGAATAAAATGCTCCATAGAGCATGAGCTAGAGTGCAATGCAGCATAGAAAAGAGTGGCCGCAAAAATATCATGTTTGGCAGGCCTGATGGCGTGGGGCGACCAAGGCACGAAAAACAGGGCGGAGGAGAATGCGATGGAATTCGATCTCATGCGCTTTGTCGATGCGCAGGCGCCTGTCTACGACCGGGCGATCAACGAATTGCGGAACGGCAGGAAAGACACTCACTGGATGTGGTACATCTTCCCGCAGATCGCGGGGCTTGGATTCTCGATCATGTCGCAGCGTTTCGCGATCGGCTCGAAGGAGGAAGCCCGGGCCTATCTCCGCCATCCGCTGCTCGGGCGCCGGCTGGTCGAATGCACCGAAGCAATGCTTGCCCACAAGGACCTCTCGGCCCATGCGATCCTCGGCTCGCCGGACGACATGAAGTTCAAAAGTTCGATGACGTTGTTCGAAATGGTCAGCGCAAAGGGCTCTCCTTTCGAGAGAGCCCTTGAGCAGTTCTATCGCGGCGAACGCGACGAAAAGACCATCGCGCTGTTACGCGCCTAGGCCGCGGCCTGGATCGCCGAGACTTTCCAGTCGTTGGCGGGTTTGCGGACGAAGGTCCAGATCTCCACGGTCTCCGTGGCGTTGTCCGGATCGCCTTCGGTCACCGCGCCGCTATTGCGATCACGCATGAAGTCGACGCTCGAATAGCGCATGGCCACAGTTGCATATTCCTGGCCGTTCTCGCGCCACGCTTCTGCAAGGTCGCCCTGCAGGAGCTTCACGTCCTTCACCTCGTTCCTGCGGCCGCTGGTGGCGTTCTCGCCAAGCTCCTCAGCCAGATAGGACATGGCTTCCGGCGTGGTGAGATCGCGCAGTTTCGCATAGTCTTCCGCGGCATAGGCCGCCTGGACATTCGTCAGCATCTTCTCGAACTGGTCGAGGTCACGATTGGTGATGCCGATCTCGTCGGTCTCAGGTCCCGCCTGACGGGATGCAGCGCCGTAACCGCCGGCAGCAGCACCGCCGCCCAAAGAACCGATCTTCGGGATCTGGAAGGACGACGTGTTCTGATGCGGCGCCTCGTAAGCATTGCGCTGCTGACCGTAGCCTCCGGCCGGGCCGGCCGGCTGCTGCCGATTGCCGAATCGGCGCAGCAGGAACATGGCAAGACCGGCAATCAGCGCGATCTGCAGCAACATGCCGAGGAAGCCGAAGCCACCGCCGAAGCCGGTGCCCATCAGCATGCCGAACAGACCGCCGAGCAGGAGCCCGCCGAAAAGACCGCCGGCCAGACCACCGAAGAGACCGCGGCGCGGCTGCTGGGTCGTCTGCTGACCGAGGCCGGTCTGCGGACGCGTGGCGTTCTGCTGCGTGTTCGGGGTCATGGAGCGTTCAATGCCGGTCGCGGGCGCCGGCGCCGTGCGGGTGACCGGCGGAGCCGAATAGGTACGCGTGCCGCGGCTGCCGAAGCTGCTGAACCCGCCCGCGCGACGCGCCTCTGCCATGTCGACGGCGGTCAGCGAAACCGCCATGCCGATCGCAAGGACCGCGAACAGTTTCTGGAATCGCCGAAGCTTGGATAACATCTCTTTCTCCTCATAACCGCATGGATGCGGCATTCCCGGATTATATAGCAATGCACCCTTTTCGATTTTAGAGGGCATCGTCGCTTTTCGCGCTGGAGTAGATAATGGACGGAGAAACGAGAGGCAAGCTCTGAAAATACAACCTATAAGGGATTCCAGAAACTTCGGGTAAGCTCGCATTACATCCGGCCCTTGCATGACTGGAACAATCACGTCCCGCCCCTGTTCCCACCACGGGCATCAAGAAAGGTTTCATCCATGCACTATGCGCGCTTTTTTACGATGATCTCGACATCGACCGTCGTCATGTTCGGGCTGATGTATCTCAACACCTACCAGTTGGACCATGTCTTCTTCAGTGAAACACGCGCCTACATGGCCCTCGTGATGGGCGCAGTCATGGCCATCATCATGCTCGCCTTCATGCTGCAGATGTATAAGAACCGGATGGCCAATACCGCCATTTTCATAGGGAGTGTAGTCGTTTTCGCGGCAGCTCTTTTTCTCGTCCGCAGCCAGACGACCGTGGACGACGTCTCCTATATGAAGGCGATGATCCCCCATCACTCGATCGCCATCCTGACAAGTTCGCGGGCCAATATTTCCGATCCGCGCGTGCGCCAACTCGCCGATGACATCATCGAAACGCAGCGACGGGAGATCGATGAGATGAAGGCCCTGATTGCCGATCTGCAGAAACAGTAAGCCCGGCACGAAACGCGCCGGGCTCCTTGCACTATCCTTGGGAGGATGACTTTCAGTCGATGTTGAAGACCAGCGGCTTGGCCTGCCGGATCGCCGGATTGGCGGTGAGCTTCTCCAGGACTTCCGGGGCCACCGGGCCGTCGACATAAAGCAGCGCGATCGCGTCGCCGCCTTCCTTGTCCCGGCCGAGCTGGAAGTTGGCAATGTTGACGCCGGCGTTGCCAAGCGTGGTCCCCATGAAGCCGATCATGCCGGGCACGTCCGTATTGGCGATATAGATCATGTGCTGGCCGACTTCGGCATCCATGTTGATGCCCTTGATCTGGATGAAGCGCGGCTTGCCGTCCGAGAAGACGGTGCCGGCGACCGAACGGGTCTGCTTCTCGGTGGTGACGGTGAGCTTGATGTAACCGTCGTAGACACCCGTCTTGTCGCGCTTGACCTCGGACAGGATGACGCCCTTTTCCTTGATCATGATCGGCGCCGAAACCATGTTGACGTCGGAAACCTGATTGCGGATGAGGCCGGCGAGCAGCGCGGAGGTCAGCGCCTTCGTGTTCATCGTCGCGGTGATGCCGTCGTAGAGGATTTCGATTTCCTTGATCGGGTTTTCCGTCACCTGCCCCGCAAACGAACCGAGCACGTCGGCGAGCTTGATGAAGGGCTTCAGGATCGGGGCTTCCTCGGCCGTGATCGACGGCATGTTGATGGCGTTCGAAACAGCCCCCTTGACGAGATAGTCCGACATCTGCTCGGCCACCTGCAGTGCGACATTTTCCTGCGCTTCCGTGGTGGAGGCGCCGAGATGCGGCGTGCAGACGACATTGTCGAGGCCGAAAAGCGGGCTCTCGGTGGCGGGCTCCACCTCGAAGACGTCGAAGCCGGCGCCGGCGACATGGCCGGATTTGATGGCCTCGGCAAGCGCTGCCTCATCGACCAGGCCGCCGCGGGCGCAGTTGATGATGCGGACACCTTTCTTCGTCTTGGCGAGGGCTTCCTTGTTCAGGATGCCGCGCGTCTTGTCGGTCATCGGCACATGCAACGTGATGAAGTCGGCCTTGGCGAGCAGCTCGTCGAGCTCGACCTTCGTGACGCCCATTTCCTCGGCGCGTTCCTTGGAGAGGAACGGGTCATAGGCAAGAACATGCATGCCGAGGCCGATCGCCTTTTTGCAGACGATCGAGCCGATATTGCCGGCGCCGATGACGCCGAGCGTCTTGCCGGTGATCTCGACACCCATGAAGCGGGACTTCTCCCACTTGCCGGCCTGAGTCGAGCTATCGGCAGCCGGAAGCTGGCGGGCGACGGCGAACATCAGCGCGATGGCATGCTCGGCCGTGGTGATCGAGTTGCCGAAGGGCGTGTTCATGACGATGATGCCGCGGCGCGAGGCGGCCGGAATGTCGACGTTGTCGACGCCGATGCCGGCGCGCCCGATGACCTTGAGATTGGTCGCAGCCGCGATCAGCTTCTCCGTCGCCTTGGTGGCGGAACGGATGGCAAGGCCATCATAATTGCCGATGATCTCGGCAAGCTTGTCCTTGTCCTTGCCGAGCTTCGGCTGGAAATCGACTTCGACGCCGCGATCGCGAAAAATCTGGACGGCGGTTTCCGACAATTCGTCGGATACGAGGACGCGAGGTGCCATGTCTGGGCTCCTTGAAAAGGGTTCTGTCTTGGATGAGGAAGCGGGCTCCGCCTCGAAAGGCGGAGCAGATACGCGATCGTTTTATGCGGCAGCCTTGGCGAGCGCGGCCTTCTGCATATTGAAGGCGTAAGCGAGCCATGGCATCAAGGCCTTCATGTCGGCCTCGTCGATCGTGGCGCCCGCCCAGATGCGCAGGCCCGACGGCGCGTCGCGATAGGCGCCGATGTCGAGGGCGACGCCTTCCTTTTCGAGGATCGCGACGATGCCCTTTGCGAAAGCGGCCTGGGCGTCGTCATCGAGCGCCGAGACTTCCGGGTCGACGATCTTGAGGCAAACGGACGTGTTGGACCGCGTCGCCGGATCAACTGCGAGGTTCTCGATCCAGGCATTCGCTGCCACGAAATCGTGGATGGCCTTGGCGTTCCGATCGGCGCGGGCGATCAGCGCCTTGAGTCCGCCGACCTGCTTCGCCCAGAGGAGCGCATCGATATAGTCCTCAACGCAGAGCATCGACGGCGTGTTGATCGTCTCGCCGGTGAAGATGCCCTCGATCAGCTTGCCGCCCTTGGTCATGCGGAAGATCTTCGGCAGCGGCCATGCCGGAGTATAGGTCTCCAGACGCTCGACGGCGCGCGGGGAAAGGATCAACATGCCGTGACCGCCCTCGCCGCCCAGGACCTTCTGCCAGGAGAAGGTGACTACGTCGAGCTTCGTAAAGTCCATGTCCTGCGCGAAGGCCGCCGAAGTGGCGTCGCAGATCGTCAGACCCTTGCGGTCGGCGGGGATGAAATCGGCATTCGGAACACGCACGCCCGAGGTCGTGCCGTTCCAGGTAAAGACCACATCGCGGTCGAAATCGACTTCCGCCAGGTTCGGCAGCAGGCCGTAATCGGCTTCGAACTTGCGGACGTCCTTGAGCTTCAACTGCTTGACGACGTCGGTGACCCAGCCGGCGCCAAAACTTTCCCAGGCGAGCATGTCGACGCCGCGTTCGCCGAGCAGCGACCAGAGCGCCATCTCGACGGCGCCGGTATCGGAAGCCGGCACGATGCCGATGCGGTAGTCCGCCGGCACGTTCAGGATTTCGCGGGTGAGGTCGATGGCCTGCTTCAGCTTCGTCTTGCCGACTTTGGCGCGGTGCGAACGACCGAGCGGAGCATCAGAAAGCGCTTCGAGCGTCCAACCGGGGCGCTTCGAGCAAGGGCCAGAGGAGAAATGGGTATTGTTCGGACGTACGTCCGGCTTTGCGGTATCCGCCATGATGCTATCCTTCCAGATAGATGGCTCCTCGTTGGGGAGGAGTGTCCCGCCGCCGTGGATATTCCTGTCCGCTTTCACAGTCAAGCGGGCGACGTCGTTCCTGGATAAATTTCTGCCGCAGGCGCCTCTCGATATGGCGAGGTCAGCAGATCACCGGGAAATACATCCATCCGAGAAAGGCGACGTTCGCCTGCCGCAAACGCCGCAGGATGACCCATTTCAGGGGTCTCACCGCCTGCCAGATGGCGGTGGAGCGAATGCCGGCGGCGACACGGCGTCGCATGAGGAAAATCCGGCCGCACAGTGTAACGGGCTGCTCCCGGGCCGTCAGGGGAAAGATCGTCTCGCAGCTTTCGAGCTTCCAGGCCTCATCGCCGATGCCGAGGTCCAGCCATTCGAAGCCGTTTTGGCAGAGCCATTCGAGAGTGCGGCAGTAAAGCACGCTACCGGGCGAGTATTTCGCCCAGGCGCCTGCCTCGAAGGACAGCATGATTGCATAGTAGCGCCGGCCCGCCGCAAGGCCCCAGATGGTCGCGATGATCTCCTCTCCCGACTTCAGGTAGAAGAGCTTGAGCATGCCTTCACGGGCGAAGAGTTCGGTGCCCCTGTCGAAGAAGTCGCGCTTTCCGGCATCGACGTCGAAACCGGGAACGCGGGTCTGCTCGAACCGCCACTGTTTCTGGCGCATGAAGGCCAGCGTTGCCTGGCGGCGTTCCGCCTCCCCCGCCGCGATCCCGAAGGAAAGCGGCGCGATCTTTTCCAGGTTGCGGATCTTGCGCATCAATGTCTTGCGTTGCGGTATCCCCGCCTCGATCTCCGCCCAGGGCCGGCGCAGGTCATTGCCGTGACAGGAAACTCCGTTCGGACGATCGCCGATAAGGCCGAGCGGATTGACGATGCCGTCGATATCGACCGGCATCTTGCTGAACATCACGACATCGAAGGGCGGTAAGGCGTCCGTGACGGCCCGCCAAAGCTCCTCCGCCGTCTCGCGTGACCAGGCGATCGGTGTCGGAAACAATACCGGTGCGTTGTAATCGGCTGCATCGGCATCGATGAATTCAAGGATTCTCGCCCCCTTCGACAAGCTGATGCAAAGGGGGATGAAGATGATCGGGCGGTCGGCAGCGTCACGCACTTCCACGAAATGCAGGCTGCGGCGGCCGGTTCGTCCGAAACTCGAAAGCCACACCTTGAGAAACGTGACGCTCTGGAAAGGGTGAAAGCGTGCGCCGTTCTCCGCCGTTGCGCCCTGCGGCCAGTCCGGCGAGACGTCGTCGAGGTCGTCAAAGACGGAGATCTTGAACACCGGCATCATCTGCAAGCCTTTTTGGAATGTCTTGGGCCTTCGATAGCGGCTCAGGCCCGAGTTTTGAACCCGAAACCGGATACATCGTTAATTTCGACGACGCTTCATCTGCCGCCTCAAACGCAAAAGCCGCCCGGAAGGCGGCTTTTATTTTCGGATATCTGAAACTCACTTGTAAACGATCGGCTCCGGCGGGGGCTCGTAGGGCGGAGCTTCGCAGCCACCGAACGTGTAGCGTGCGCCGATGCGGGCCTCATGCATGTCGAAGCCCTTGTCATCGCCGGGACCGCCGCCGAGATTGTAGCCGAACATGTCCCCGCCCATGATGTGGCGGTAGCGATAGCCGATATCGGCTTTGAGGTTGCAGGTGATGTCGATGGCCGCGCCCGCCATGAGAGCATAGGTGAAGCGCCAGCTCTTCTGGCCCTCGTGTTCGCTGGTATAGCAGCCGGCGGCATAGGGATCGTCGCAGATCGTGTTGCGGAGCTTGCCCCACTTGACGTAGGCACCGCCGATACCGCCGCCGACATAGGGCGTGATGTAGCCGTAAGTGCCGAGGTCCACATAGACGTTCGCCATCAGCGAATAGGCGTGCATGTAGGATTTGTCGCTGGAGGAGCATGCAACGAACGGGTTGCCGACGCCGTCACCGCAGACACCCGACGTGCCGCCGCGGAAATCCGCCGAGGTGAGGTAGTCGAAAGTCACGTCGGTGCGCAGATGGTTGTTGATCTGGTAGCCAACACCCGCCCCCAGCAGGAAACTGTCTTTCAGCGATGTGTGGTCGAAATTCGTCAGCGTAGAATTGGAGCCCTGATAGTAATTCGCCCCGCGTATGTCGTTGAAGGAATAGCCGACATCGCCGCGCAGATACCACCCGCTGGCTTCCTGCACGGTTACTTCCGGAGCATCCATGATCGGCTCGGGTTGCGGCTGATAAAGATCTGCAGAATTGGCGGTGCTCACCGTCAGCGCCAGCACGAATGCGCTGGTCAAGCACTTTTTCATGGCTTCATCTCCAAAGCTCGTATCGCGTATGGCTGGCGGAGCGCGCAGCCAACGGGTTGATCCGCGACAGATGATGAAGAAGAAAGGTTAAGCGCCGCTTAACCATGCTTGTTTACCGCATGTTTTCCTTAATTTCAGTCAGGGCCGCAGACGAAAGCTTGGCTTTGACCAAGTTAACCATGGCGCTGCACCGCTTCCATTGGCAAAAGCTTCCGCGACGTTTAAGGAAGGCGACATGCCAGACAATGTCATCAAGTTCCAGCGTCCGCCAAAACCGAAGCCACCACGGCAAACGCCGCCATGGCTCAAGCGCCTGCTGATCGCACTCGGCATCGCCGCCTTCTTCGCGGCGGCCTTCATCTATTTTTCACTGACGGGCGCGGCTCAGCCCTGAGGCGTGCAGCGTTCAGGCAAGCCTCATCTGCGCAAGACGGGTTCAGGCAGCAGCGCTGCGGGCGCTGGCGATGGCACCGACAAGGCCGTCGACAATGCGTTCGATCTGCGCCCGGTCGTCGCCCTCCGCCATCACCCGGATCAGCGGTTCGGTGCCGGAAGGACGGATGACGAGGCGGCCGTGGGAGGCAAGCTCGGCTTCCGCATCGGCGATCGCCTGACGCACGGCGCCATCCTCCAGCGGCTTGCCCCCCTGGAAGCGGACGTTCTTCAGAAGCTGCGGCACAGGCTCGAAACGACGGCAGATCTCGCTGACCGGCCGCCCAAGGCGCTTGGCCCGCGCCAGGATCTGCAGCGCGGCGACAAGGCCGTCGCCGGTCGTGCCGAAATCCGAAAGAACGATATGGCCGGACTGTTCGCCCCCGACGTTGAAGTCATTGTGGCGCATGTGTTCCACCACGTAGCGGTCGCCGACCTTGGTGCGGTGGAGGTCGAGGCCCTTCTTCTGAAGGAAACGTTCCAGTCCGAGATTGGACATGACGGTTGCGACAATGCCGCCGCCCCTCAGCTTCTCGTCCTCGGCCCAGCTCTCGGCGATCACCGCCATCAACTGGTCGCCGTCGATGATCTCGCCGCATTCATCGACGATGATGACGCGATCCGCATCACCGTCGAGCGCGATGCCGATATCGGCGCGCACTTCATGGACCTTCTTCTGCAAATTTTCCGGGCTGGTCGAGCCGCAGTCGAGGTTGATGTTCGTGCCGTTTGGCTCGTTGCCGATCGTCACCACCTCGGCGCCGAGTTCCCAGAGCGCGAGCGGCGCCACCTTGTAGGCCGCACCATTGGCGCAATCGATCGCAACGCGCAGGCCGTGCAGCGTGACATCGCGCGGCAGCGTGCGCTTCACGTGCTCGATATAGCGGTAAATATCGCCCTCGACGCGTTTCGCGCGGCCGATATCGCCGGGCTTGGCGAGTTGGGCATGCATGTCCTTGTCAAGCAGATCCTCGATCTGCATCTCGATTTCGTCGGAGAGCTTGTAACCATCCGGTCCGAAGAGCTTGATGCCGTTGTCCTGATAGGGATTGTGCGAAGCGGAGATCATCACGCCGACATCGGCACGCAGAGAACGGGTGAGCATGGCGACCGCCGGCGTCGGGATCGGTCCGAGCAGAAAGACGTCGAGGCCTGCGGCAGTGAAGCCCGCCACCATCGCATTTTCCAGCATGTAGCCGGAAAGGCGCGTATCCTTCCCGATCACCACCCGGTGGCGATGATTACCGTTGCGGAAGATCGTACCGACGGCAATGCCGACCCGCATCGCAAGATCGGGCGTCATCGGAAAGACATTGGACTGTCCGCGAATGCCATCGGTGCCGAAATAGCGGCGTGTCATGTAAACTCCTTCGTCATCGCGCCTCACATCGCGCGGTTCTGGCGCGCTCCCGGGCGAAGTCCTGGCAGGGATCGGACCCGCGATCCTCCCAACGGCCGGGCCGGCCTCATGGTCGGCTCATGCCATAGATCGCATGAATAAGCACATAAATTAGCGTCAAAATCGCTTATATCCCGTTACCAATAAGGCTAAGGCCCGTCACTCATTGAGATAGCCAGGGAGATAGCAGGCAAACAAAAACCGCCGCGGATAGCTCCACGGCGGTTTCGAGTTATGTTTGGACGGTTCAGTGCGGCTGGGGTTCGAGACCGCTTTCAGGCTCGCCGCCCTTCGGCTCGTCCTTCTTGGAACCGCCGGTGCTCGGCACCGCCGAACCACGGGCGGGCGGCGCGTCGTCGCCGAGATCGCGCGACGGCTTGTGCCCCTTGAGCAGTGCCTTGATCTCCTCGCCTGACAGCGTCTCGTATTCAAGCAAGCCTTCGGCAAGAGCCACGAACTCGTCGTGCTTCTCGGTCAGGATGCGGCGCGCCTCCTGATAGGCCTCGTCGATCAGACGGCGGACCTCGGTGTCGATCTTCTGCGCGGTCGCCTCGGAAACATTCTTCGACTGCGACACGGAGTGTCCGAGGAAGACTTCCTGCTGGTTTTCGCCATAGGCGACCTGACCGAGCACGTCGGAAAAGCCCCATTGCGTGACCATCGCGCGGGCAAGCTTGGTCGCCTGCTCGATATCGGAAGAGGCGCCGGAAGTGATGTTTTCCTTGCCGAAGGTGAGTTCCTCGGCAACGCGCCCGCCCATCATGATGACCAGGCGCGACACCATCCACTTGTAGCTCATCGAATAGCGGTCGCCTTCGGGAAGCTGCATGACCATGCCGAGCGCACGACCGCGCGGAATGATTGTCGCCTTGTGGAGAGGGTCTGCAACAGGGACGTTCAGCGCGGAGATCGCATGGCCGGCCTCGTGATAGGCGGTGAGCTTCTTCTCCGCCTCGGTCATGGCCGAAGAGCGACGCTCCGCACCCATCATGATCTTGTCCTTGGCGTCCTCGAACTCCTGCATGGTGACAAGGCGCTTGTTGCGCCGGGCCGCCATCAGGGCCGCCTCGTTGACGAGGTTCATGAGGTCGGCACCGGAGAAGCCGGGCGTGCCGCGCGCCAGTACCTTGAGATCGACATTCGGGGCCAGCGGGACGTTGCGGGCATGAACCTTGAGGATGCGCTCGCGGCCGACGATATCCGGGTTCGGCACGACCACCTGGCGGTCGAAACGACCGGGACGCAGAAGCGCCGGGTCGAGCACGTCCGGACGGTTGGTCGCGGCGATAAGGATGATGCCCTCGTTCGCCTCGAAACCGTCCATCTCGACGAGGAGCTGGTTGAGGGTCTGTTCGCGCTCGTCATTGCCGCCGCCGAGGCCGGCGCCGCGATGACGGCCGACCGCGTCGATTTCGTCGATGAAGATGATGCAGGGCGCATTCTTCTTGGCCTGCTCGAACATGTCACGCACGCGGGAGGCACCGACGCCGACGAACATTTCGACGAAGTCCGAACCGGAAATGGTGAAGAAGGGCACATTGGCCTCGCCGGCAATCGCACGGGCGAGCAGAGTCTTACCCGTACCGGGCGGGCCGACCAGCAGCACGCCACGCGGGATGCGGCCCCCGAGCCGCTGGAACTTCTGCGGATCGCGCAGGAATTCGACGATCTCTTCGAGGTCCTGCTTGGCCTCGTCAACGCCGGCGACGTCTTCAAACGTCACGCGCCCGTGCGCTTCGGTCAAAAGCTTGGCCTTGGACTTGCCGAAGCCCATCGCGCCGCGCGAGCCGCCCTGCATCTGCCGCATGAAGAACAGCCAGACACCGAGGATCAGAAGCATCGGCAAAAGCGTGCCGAGATAGCTGAGGAAACCGGAAGACCCGTCCGTTTCCGGGCGGGCCACGATGGTGACGTTCTTGGACTGCAGCCGCTCCATCAGAGTATCGTCGATGACGGGCGAATAGGTCTGAAATCCCGAGCCGCTCTCCGTGTAAGTGCCGAGCACCCGGTTGCCTGTGACGACGACATCCCTGACCCGCCCCGAATCCACGTCACGCAGGAATTGCGAATAGGGAATCTCACGCGAGTTGGTCTGCGTCGGCGCCGTCTGGAACATGCTGAACAATGCGACCAGCAAAAGGGCTATGATGACCCAGAGGGCGATATTACGAAAGTTTGGGTTCATTGAACTCCCCGGACTGTGACGGCCCGCTTTTTTTTTCGAGGCGACCGCCTTACTTGCCGCTTAACATAGGGTTGCGGCACGTCCTTGCCAAGGAGAACCGGAGCCGCCGCCTAGCTTTTCCGCGCGGAATCCTTAACCGGCAGCGGGGGAAAAACGTCGCATCCGAGCAAAACAGCAAACTCGCTTGCGAGATTGAGGTCAAACTGCGGCAAAAAGCGGTCGAAGGGGGCAAGGGTTGGCTTGATGTGGATTTGGCCGGCGGTGCACGGCTGGCTCGACGCGATCGGCGAACTCCCTCTTCTCCCCGGCGGGGAGAAGTGCCGAGCGGTTGAGAGGCGATGAGGGGGTGTAAGAGCGGCAGGCTCAGCGTTCTGCTCTCGGGCTTCGCCCCCCTCATCCGGTCCTTCGGACCACCTTCTCCCTGCTGGGGAGAAGCGGGAGTTCGCCTCAACCCACGGCATCACGCTCATCGCCCGCATGGCAAGCGCCGGCGGCGCATCCGGAAAGAGGAAAAGCGCCTCCTCCCGATCCGGAACGGTCGGACCGACGATGATTTCGCACGCACTGCCGTTGGTGATCCGGTAACGGCCATCCCAGACCGCAGCCTGTCCCGGCGGGACGTGCAGCGGCATGAGACCCCGGTTCTCGCGAGCAAGATAAAGCCCGTCGCGGCGAAGGTCGAAGATCACCCGTCCGGCGGTGATACGCCCGGGCCGGCCGCTGTCGAGAAAGGCCATCACCCTATTCATGCTCTCGCCGCGCAAGGCATGTGCCCTCCCCCCGAGCACCGCCGAAAGCAGCGACAAGGCGTGGCGGCGCACGGCCCCATCACCCGCAAGGCCCGCCGGAGCAAGATGGGCCAGCACGCCAAGACGGATCGTCACATGATCGTGAACGAGACGCGCTGCCGCATCGGACAACGCCGTCCGCCGTTTGACAGCCCGGGTGAGCGCTGCGGCGTCGAACGAGCCTTCAGTCGCGAGCTTTCCGCGCACCCTCACCCGCTCGTAATGCGGATTGAGATTGCTGGGATCGTCGATCCAGCTCTCCCCTTCATTGGTCAGAAAAGCGCGGATATCGGCGCGGCGGGTCTTAAGGAGAGGTCTCAGAAGCCAGCGGCGGCGTTCGAGAAGCACCGCCTCCGCCATGCCGGCAAGACCGAGATTGTCTTCTCTGCCACTCCTGGCAGCGCGCATGGCAACCGTTTCCGCCTGGTCGTCGCGCGTGTGGCCGGTGAGGATGGCGGTGGCATCGATCTCGTCGGCGATCTCCGCCAGGAGGCGATAGCGCGCCTCGCGGGACGCGGCGGAAAGGCCCGTCTCCGGTTTTTCGCCCTCCCAGCGGCGGATGACATGCTGGATGCCGAGCCTGCCGCAAAGGGCGGTGACGCTCAGCGCCTCTTCTGCGGATTCAGACCTCAGCGCATGGTCAATGGTGGCGGCGAAAAGCGAGATGCCTGAACCGGGAGGATTGGTCTTCGAAAGGGCGACAAGCAAGCCGGTGGAATCGCTGCCGCCGGAGATGGCGATGAGAAGGCGTGCCGGCTTCGTGATATCGGCAAGGAGCCGCAGGATCGCTTCGACAGGCGGCAGGTTTGAGGCGGAGGCGGTCACGAAGACGCCGTCAGCCGCAGCGCAAGCGCTTCTGTTCGCTGCCGACCTTGGAAAGCACCGCCTTGGAGGCGGACGGATAACGCTTGGCGACTTCGCGGAGCGTCGCGCAGGCGGTTTCGGTATTGTCGAGGGCGGCAAGCGACATGCCGAGCTTCAGGAGCATTTCCGGAGCCTTCGGCGACTTGCCGTAAGTCTGGTGCGCGTTGAGGAAAGTCTTGGCGGCTTCGTTGTATTTTTCCTGCGAATACTGTGCTTCGCCCAGCCAGAAATTGGCGTCCGCGAGGCGCGTGCTCCTCGGATAGGACTGGATATAGCCGGAGAACTCCTGCTCGGCGAGAGAGTAGTCGCCGGTAAGGATGTGATTGTAGGCGATCTGATAGGCGTCGCTCTCGCTACCGAGGGCGGCCGTCTGTTGCGGATCGGTCTTCGCGCGCGACGCGGCCTTGCCGGGAGCCTGCGAGCCGAGATCTACGCCTGGAAGGCTGGCGGCGTTGTTGACCCGGTCGTTGCGCGTGGCACCCTGCGGATTGCCGCTCTGATCGAGTTCGATGGAGCCAAGCGTGGTCGGCGGCGGCGCCATCCGGCCATCAGCGGCCTGATCCTGTCCGATATCGCCGTCGGACGGTGATTCGATGATCCTGGCGACATCGTCGGAAGGCTGGGCGGAGGGCGCGGTTTGTGCGGGAGCACGATTGGACGCCACGGCCGGTCTCCCGGCCGTGGTATCGATTTCACTACGCTTGTTCTTCTCCAGATCCTGGAAGCGGAATTCGTTGTCTTCCTGCGTCTTGCGCAGTTGCTCCTGCATCTGCAGAAGCTGATAACTCATTTCCTCGATCCGGCCGTTCAACTGGCGGACCTCTTCCTGGAGTTGCTGGATACGAACGGCATCAGCGCTCTGCGCAAGAACCACCGGCGGCTGATGAGCCTGAGATCGTTCCGCTGCAGCCTGATCACCCCGGAAAAGTTTCGGCAGCGAGAAAGCCCCCGCAGAAGCGCTCGTCGCCATCAGCCCCAGCATCGCTGCCAAGACAAGTTTCTTCATAAGTGTCCGTCCTGCTCTTTCGTGTGCACCGGATTGGCGCAGCAGGAGATTTTTCCAACTGACGCCAAAAAGCAACCAAGGTCACGTTCAAAAATCCCTGAAATCAGGGCCAAACTATGGAAAAAGCAAAAAGGCGGCCTGGATAGCCGCCTTTTATTCCGGGGACCTGTGGCCTCGATTACGAACCGGCGCCGCCGAGAACCGTGACGGCACGGCGGTTCTGCGACCAGCAGGAAATGTCGTCGCAGACGGCGACCGGGCGCTCCTTGCCGTACGAAATGGTCTTCATGCGGTTGGCCGGAACGCCGCGGGAAGCGAGATATTCCCTGGTGGCCGCGGCGCGGCGGGCGCCGAGGGCGAGGTTGTATTCGCGCGTGCCCCGTTCGTCGGCATGGCCTTCGACGGTAATTGCATAGTTCGGATAGCGCTGCAGCCACTGGGCCTGACGGTCGAGCGTCTGCTGGGCGTCGGCGCGGATCGAGGAACTGTCGGTGTCGAAGAAGATGCGGTCGCCGACATTGACGGTGAAATCCTGCTGCGAGCCGGGCGTCGCAGCGCCGGCGCCGCCAAGCCCGAGTTCACCGGCGCTGTTCGGCAGGTTCTTCTTGTTGGCGCAGCCCGCGAGCGCGAGTGCGAGCGTGAGCGCAATGACGGCAGGGTTGCGAGCGAGATTCTGCATGCGGCTCATGGCCGGTCTCTCCTTAGATCAATAAATTCCGAAATTTCAGAGTTGCCAGACTCTAACCGGGCTCGGTTAACCATGACCAAACACTTATGGTTAACGGAATGTTACCGCGCCCCCTATTAGGTCGTTTCTCAGGAGATTCGGGCGCAAAAGAGGCGACAAGCCGCCTCCTTTGTGTTCACCGGTCCTATTCCAGAAGCGGAGACCAGGCCGGGTCGGACGCATAGGAGGGGGTCTTGATGAGCTGTTCGTTGTAGCCGGTCAGGTCGATCGAATAGAGTTGCGGACCGCCCGAGCCTGCCGCCTGGCGGAAGAACATCAGGACGCGGCCGTTCGGCGCCCAGGTCGGGCCCTCGTTGTGGAAGCCGGTCGTCAGGATGCGTTCGCCCGAACCATCCGTCTTCATCACGCCGATCGAGAACTTGCCGCCCGACTGCTTGGTAAAGGCGATCAGGTCTCCGCGGGGCGACCAGACCGGCGTGGAATAAGAGCCGTCGCCGAACGAAATGCGGGTCTGGCCCGAACCGTCGGCATTCATCACATAGATCTGCGGCCTTCCGCCGCGGTCGCTTTCAAACGCTATGCGCGTGCCGTCCGGCGAATAGGACGGCGACGTGTCGATCGCCTGGGTCGAGGTCAGCCGCGTCGTGGTGCGCGAGCGAAGATCCATCGTATAGATGTTGGAATTGCCTTCCTGCTGCAGGCTCATGATGACCTTCTGGCCATCCGGCGAGAAGCGCGGCGAGAATGTCATGCCGGGGAAGTTGCCGACCACCTCGCGCTGTCCCGTCTCGAGTTGGAGCAGGTAGACGCGAGGCTGGTTGCCTTCGAAGGACATGTAGGTGACTTCCTGGCGGCTCGGCGAGAAGCGCGGCGTCAGCACGATGTTCCTGGCATCGGTGAGTGTGCGGACGTTGAACCCGTCCTGGTCCATGATCGCAAGCTGGCGCTGGCGGGCCGTCTTCGGGCCGCTCTCCGAGACGAAGACGACACGGGTGTCGAAATAGCCCTCCTCGCCCGTGATCTGCTTGTAGATCGCGTCGGCAATGATGTGGGCGACCCGGCGCCAGTTCTCCGGCTGGGTGTAGAACTGCTGTCCGGTCATCTGCTGGCCGGCGAAGGTGTCCCAGAGACGAAACTCGGCGCGAAGCCTCCCGTCGCCTTCGCGGGTCACACGGCCCGTCACCAGCGCCTGGGCATTGATGACCTTCCAGTCCTCGAAGCGAGGCGCACGGTTCGGGTCGGCAATCTTCTCGATGAAGGCTTGTCTGTCGATCGGCGCAAAAAGGCCAGAACGCTTCAGGTCGGCGGCGACGACCTGGGAAATCTGCGGCCCCAGTTCGTTGTTCGACAGGAAATCCGTAATCGCGATCGGCAGCGGTTCGACATTGCCCTTGTTGATGTTGATTTCCACGCGCGCCTCGGCCGGCGCGGCAAACATCACGGCCATGCCGGCAAGCGCGATCACGAGGCGGATGAAAGAACGTTTCATCATGATATCAGAGCCTTTCAAAGCAATTCGCTCGGGTCGAAGTTAACGACGACTTCGCTCCAGGCGTCGTATTTGTCGGCGGGCAGGTTCCTGAACGGCGACGAGCGCATGACCGCACGAAGCGCGCTGCCTTCGAGCGTGCGGCGGGCGCCATCGGAGCCGCCCTTGGCCGTCACTTCCGGCCGCCCGACAATCGCGCCGGTTTCGTCCAGTTTCATGGTGACGGTGATGATCACGCCCTCCGCCCCTTCGATGCCGGCGATGACGGACCAGTTGTTCTCGATCTGGCCGCGCAATGCATCCATTTCGCTCTGACTGAGCTTGGAGCCGCCGGTATCCTTCTTGCCACCCAAGGCCGCCGGCGCGGACGAGCGCTTGGCGCCGCCGCCGGAAGCATCCTGCTTGTTGAGCAGGATGGCAATCTCGTCTGCGTTGAAGTCGCTCTCCTTCGAGGAAGAAGACTTGGCGGTCTCCTGCTTCTTGCCTTCCTTCTTGTCGGTCGGCTTCTCGGCAGCCTTGGCGGTCTCCGCCGGCTTCGGCGTCTCGGGCTTTTTCTCGGCCGGCTTTTCGGCAGGCTTCTCGACCGGTTTGGCCTCTTCCTTCGGCGGTTCCGGCCTCGGCTTGGCGACGGGGATCGGCACGGCGTCCGGCAGCGGGATCTCTTCCGCCTGGGTTTCGGCGGGTGCTGGTGTCGGCTGGGGCTGAGGCGCCGGTTCGGGTTTGGGCTGCGGCGGCGTTACGTCGGGCTTCGGCTCCGGCAGGGCGGCAACCTCGGCCGGCTTTGGTGTCGTCTCCTCCGGCACGATGTCCTTGACCTCGTTCTGTTCGGGGGTCGGGGTCGGCACCGGCTTCTCGGCCGGCTTCGGCGCAGCCGCCGCCTCCGTCGGCACCGGCTTCTTGGCGGGCGTCGGCGGCGTCTTCAGATCGATATCGTTGTCGCCGGCATTTTCGGCATTCTCTACGATGTTCGGCTTGGTCGTCGGCTTCGGCGCGGCCTTCTCGGCAACGGGCGCCTTCTTGTCACCCTGCTGGATCTGGGTGATTGACTCGACCGGAATGATATCGACAGGCAAAGCTTCCACGTCGGCCACCTCGAAGGAGGCCGGCGCGCTGATGGACACCAGCGCATAACCGAGCACCAGTGTGTGGAGAACCAGCGATGTGCCGAGACTACCTCTCATGGCGCCGCGATCACTTCTCCTGTTCCTGAAGCGTGACGAGGCCGATATTCTTGTAACCGGCCGAGGAAATACGGGCCATGACCTTCATGACGACGCCGTAGGCCGCGGTCGTGTCGCCGCGCACATAGATGCGTTCGTTGTAGCCGGTCGTGGCGATCGCCTGCAGCTTCGGTACGATCTCGTCGATGCCGATCGGCGTTTCCTGCAGGTAGATCTCGCCCTGCGGATTGACCGAGACGGTGATCGGCTGCGTATCGGCATTCATCGCGCTCGCCTGTGTTTCCGGCAGGTCGATCGGCACGCCGACAGTCATCATCGGCGCCGCCACCATGAAGATGATGAGCAGCACGAGCATCACGTCGACGAGCGGCGTGACGTTGATCTCGCTGATGGCGCCGCGCCGACCGCCGCGCCTGCGACGGCCACCACCCGATGCCTTTGCTCCTCCAGCCGACATACCCATGATACGTTACTCCTTGCGGATCGCTTTACTGCGCCGCCTGGCGCGGCTGGAGCTTCTCATCGATCTGGCGCGACAGAATGGCGGAAAACTCGTCCGCGAAACCTTCCATGCGGGCCGAAAGCTTGCCGGCATCTGCGGTGAACTTGTTGTAGGCGATGACTGCCGGTATGGCCGCCACGAGGCCGATCGCGGTGGCAAGCAGCGCTTCGGCGATACCCGGTGCGACGACGGCGAGGTTGGTGGATTTCGAACCGGCGATCGCCTGGAACGAGGTCATGATACCGACAACCGTGCCGAAGAGGCCGATGAAAGGCCCCGCCGAACCGATCGTCGCGAGCGATCCGAGACGGGCTTCATAAGCCTCGCTCTCACGTGCCATGGTGACGTCCATCGCCCGGTCGATGCGCATCTGCAATCCGATCGGCGCGCGTGCGCCGCGCTCGAAGCTCTTCTTCCACTCGCGCATGGCAGCGACGAAGATGGCGGAAAGCCCGTTGTTCTGGCGTTCCGAAAGCGTGCGGTAGAGCTCTTCCAGCGACTGGCCGGACCAGAAGACCTGTTCGAACTGGTCGAACTGGCGTTTCGCCTTGTTGAAGCTCACGTATTTGTCGATCACGATCGCCCAGGTCCAGACCGACGCGCCGATGAGACCGATCATGACCAGCTTGACGACAAGACCGGCCTGCATGAACAGCGACCAGAGGCTTACTTCGCTTGCCGCCGCCGCCAAACCTACCTGTTCCATCTACTACTATCCCCGAATCCAAACGCCCGGTTTTTAAGGACCGGGCGGGTTCAAAAGCGCGCTCTCGCGAGAATGTCCTTGATCGCTGAATGCGCCCGCCGTAACCCCAAGATGCCCTGAGTTTCCAGCTTGGCTTCTCGCTTTCAATTTTGGTCAAAGGAAGGCGTGCGTTGCACAAATTCCTCACCGGCCAGTAAGACATCATTATCGTTAAGGATGTGTTACAGCCGAGGATGCCGGTTTACTTCATTTAGCTAAACCGGGTGCCCCAGAAACTTTTCCGCCACACTCTCCGGAAGGCGGCGCGGGCGGCCGTGTTTGTTGATGACGGCAATCACCACCTTTGCCGCGATCAATAGCGTTTCGCCGCGGCGGATTTCCTGATTGAGCACCATTTTCGCGCCGCCCGCCTTTTCCGTCACCGTCTGGATGACGAGGATATCGTCCATGCGGGCCGGCTGCTTGAAATCGATCTCCATCCGATGGACGACGAAGACGAGCCCCTCCTCGTCGGCCAAAAGAAGCGCGCTCTGCTCACAACCGAGGCAGCGCAGATAGTCCGTGCGGCCGCGTTCGAGGAAGTGCAGGTAGCGCGCGTGATAGACGAGGCCCGAGAAATCCGTGTCTTCATAATAGACGCGCTGGGCAAGCCGATGGCCTCCCTCCACCAATTCGCCCGATAACAAAAAATTGTGTGCCTGCATAAGCTTGCCTTGGAAAAACCTCATCGCCCACTGGATAATCATGGAACACTGAACCAGCTTTCAAGAGCTGTCACAGTTCCTCCCTATCAGGAAATTCATCGAAAACCAGCGGAGAGTACGTCATGAAGATTGCAGTCCTCGGCGGAGACGGTTTCGTCGGCTGGCCGACATCGCTTCACCTGTCCGATGCGGGCCACGAAATTCACATCCTCGACAACCTCTCCCGCCGCTGGATCGACACAGAGCTCGGCGTCCAGTCCCTCACCCCGATGGACAGCATCCAGGAGCGCACCCGCATCTGGCACGCGGAGACCGGCCGCCGCATCCATTTCCACCTGATCGACCTCGCCAAGGATTACGAGCTTCTGAAGGGCTGGCTTGCAAAGCATCGACCGGACGCCATCATCCATTTCGCCGAACAGCGCGCCGCGCCCTATTCCATGAAGAGCGACCGGCACAAGAACTACACGGTCAACAACAACGTCAACGCCACCCATAACCTTTTGAATGCGCTGGTCGAACTCGAACTCGACGCACACCTCGTGCATCTCGGCACGATGGGCGTCTACGGCTATTCGACGGTCGGCGCGGCAATTCCGGAAGGCTATCTGCCGGTCGGCATCGAGACCCCCGATGGCCGCACCGTTTCCCAGGACATCCTCTATCCCGCCAATCCCGGTTCGATCTACCACATGACGAAGTGCCTGGATCAGCTTCTCTTCCAGTTCTACGCGAAGAACGACGGCTTGCGGATCACCGACCTGCACCAGGGCATCGTCTGGGGCACCCATACGGAGCAGACGCGGCGGCACACGCAATTGATCAATAGATTCGATTATGACGGGGATTACGGGACGGTCTTGAATCGTTTTCTCATCCAGGCGGCGATCGGTTATCCGCTGACCGTGCACGGCACCGGTGGCCAGACGCGCGCCTTCATCCATATCCAGGATTCGGTGCGCTGCATCGAGATCGCACTGAACAATCCGCCTGAGCGCGGCAGCCGCGTCGAGATCTTCAACCAGATGACCGAGACTCACCGGGTGCGCGATCTTGCCGAATTGGTCGCGAAGATGACCGGCGCGAAGATCGCCTGGCTGCCGAACCCGCGAAAAGAGGCGCCGGAAAACGAACTGATCGTCAAGAACGAGAAGTTCCTCGGCCTTGGTCTTGCCCCCACCACGCTCGGAGAAGGTCTGCTCGGCGAGATCGTCGATGTTGCGAAGAAATACGCCTATCGCGTTGACAGATCACGCGTTCCCGCCGTTTCTGCCTGGACCAGGGACATCGCAGCCAAGGTGGAGCACGACCCGGAAGGCAAGCGGCTGAAATCGGTATCCTGATGGTTGCCGGAATGTCCGCGCGGGACGGTCTCCGTCCCGCCTCCCCCGCCCGTTCGAAGCACGCATTCGTTACGTTGGTGACCAATGCCGACTATGCGATGGGCGCCTTGGCGCTTGCCCGTTCGATCCGGCAGACAGACACCGCGGCGGAGATCGTCGTGCTGCACACGGGCGGCGCGCCGAAAGACGATCTGGGGGCCCTCATCTCTCTCGGCTGTCGGCTGGTCGAGGTTGACCACTTGCCGCTCTCCGACGCCTTCAACGAACGGCATGCCAGACAAAACCTGCATGGCGCGGCCCCCTTCACCAAGGGCCGCAAGCCGGACTTCCACACGCCGCTCGACAATTTCTGCAAGCTCCGCCTCTGGCAGCTCACCGAATACGACAGGGCCGTCTTCATCGATGCCGATGCGCTGGTACTGAAGAACATCGACAAGCTGTTCGACTATCCGGAATTCTCCGCCGCGCCGAATGTCTATGAAAGCCTCGCCGATTTCCACCGGCTGAACTCAGGTGTCTTCGTTGCCAAGCCTTCGACAGAGACCTTCGAGCGGATGCTGGCCTCGCTCGACCGGCCGGATGCCTTCTGGCGGCGCACCGACCAGACCTTTCTCGAAAGCTTCTTCCCGGACTGGCATGGCCTGCCGGTGTTCATGAACATGCTGCAATATGTATGGTTCAATATGCCGGCGCTCTGGGATTGGGAGCGCATTTCGGTGCTGCACTACCAGTATGAGAAACCCTGGGAAAGGGATCATCCGAAGGCGGATCGCCTGCGCCCGCTGATCGACCTTTGGGATGCCTTTCATGAAGGTCGGGATGTCCCGGATCTAGCTGCACTTCCCAACCCGGGGGAGCCTTCATGAAAGTCCTGGTTTCAGGCGGTACCGGCCTTGTGGGGCGTTACATCGTCGAGGGCCTGCTGGAAGCCGGGTACCGGGTCATCGTCGGCGGACGGATGCCGCCGGCACCCGGCTTCTTCTCCCGACCTGTTGGTTTCACATCCCTCTCGCTCGATCCGGATATCGACCGGATGGAGGCTTTCGACGATGCCTATTTCTTCGTGCATGCCGCCTTCGATCACCTCCCCGGAAAATACCGCGGCGGCGAAGGCAACGATCCGGCCCGCTTCCGACGGCTGAATCTCGACGGGACGGTCAAGCTCTTCGAGACGGCCAAACGAGCGGGCACGCGGCGCGCGATCTTTCTCTCCAGCCGTGCGGTCTACGACGGACTGCCGGCTGGTACGCCGCTGACCGAAGACCTCGTCCTCAGGCCGGACAGCCTTTACGGAGAGATCAAGCTCGACGGCGAGCGGGCACTCGCAGCTCTCTCCGGTCCGGGTTTCGTCACGGCGAGCCTGCGGTTGACGGGCGTCTACGGCGACTTTCAGCCAAGCAAGTGGGACGCGCTTTTCGAGGATTACCTCGCCGGCCGACCCGTGCCGTCACGGGCAGGCACCGAGGTCCACGGCCGCGACGTGGCTGCTGCCGTTCGCCTGATGCTCGATACCGAGATAGGGAAGATCGACGGGCAGGTTTTCAACATTTCCGACATCCTGACCGATACAAGGGAGATCCTGGGCAATCTGCCAGACCGTCCGCATGAACTGCCGCGACCTGCCGACCGTCATTCGATCAATCCCATGTCGACGGATAAGATCAGGGCACTGGGCTGGCAGCCGGGCGGCATGATGCTCTTAAACCGGACTGTCAGGAATCTGGCGAACGCCCGTGCTCCGACTGTTTGAAACGCCGCATCCTGCCCTCGTTTCTGGCCGTTTCGATCGCCCTTTTGTGCTCTTCCGCCCATTTCTGACCGGCATCGCCTCCCCAAAGCAACCAGGCGATATAACCGGTTGATGGATTCTCATCGTCACCGAAGTTCTCGGCGCGCTTGTCCGCCTTGTGACGGTGGAAGTAGCTTACCATCTTCCTGATGGTCTTCTCGGAAAGCGGCTTGCGGTTCTTCAGATCGCGGGCCCGGGCGATACCCGCCATCGTGCCGCCGCGCCGATATTGCGCGCGCAATTTCAGCCCCTTCTCCGCATTTTCTGCCACTTCGGCCGGGGGGATGCGATCAGGACCCTGGTCAGACATGGCAGAACTCCGACCGGCTCTTCAGAAGCTCCCCCTCGCTTCGCTGCCATGTCCGATGAACTGCGTTCTCGATATCGATCGTCCGCATGGCGTTCTCCTTTCCAGGAAAAACCCAGGCAGACAGCGAAGGTTCCGCTGGCCGGGACCGGAGATCAAGATCGGGTCAGCCGGGACCGCCGGAGGTGATCGCTTACTCGTCCTCGGTAAACATCCGGAATTGCGCTGCCTCAAGATCCTTGGGCGGCTGCATTCCGAGATGTTTCCAGGCATTTGCGGTTAAAACGCGGCCGCGCGGCGTGCGCTGGATGAAACCCTGCTGGATCATGTAGGGCTCGATAATGTCCTCGATCGCATCGCGCGGCTCGGACAGGCCAGCGGCAATCGTCTCGATGCCAACCGGTCCACCACCAAAATTCACAGCGATCATGTTGAGGTAGCGCTTGTCGAGCTGGTCGAGACCCGCATGATCGACCAGAAGCCGCGTCAGCGCCTCGTCGGCGATCTCCTTCGTCACCGCCTCCGCCTTCGCGACCTCCGCGAAGTCACGCACGCGACGCAGCAGCCGGCCCGCGATGCGCGGCGTGCCGCGCGCACGCCGGGCGATCTCACGGGCGCCATCGTCCGTCATCGGCAGGTTCATCAGCCGCGCGCCGCGCCGCACGATCAGTTCCAACTCCTCGACGGTGTAGAATGACAGGCGCACCGGAATGCCGAAACGATCCCGCAACGGCGTGGTGAGCAGGCCGAGACGGGTGGTGGCGGCGACCAGCGTGAATTTCGAAAGATCGATCTTCACCGAACGCGCCGCCGGCCCCTCGCCGATAATGAGGTCGAGCTGGAAATCCTCCATGGCGGGATAAAGGATTTCCTCAACCGCCGGATTGAGGCGATGAATTTCGTCGATGAAGAGCACGTCGCGCTCTTCGAGATTGGTGAGCAGTGCCGCAAGATCGCCCGCCTTGGCGATGACCGGGCCGGAGGTGGAACGGAAATTGACGCCGAGTTCCTTCGCCATGATTTGCGCCAGCGTCGTCTTGCCGAGCCCGGGCGGGCCGACGAAAAGCACGTGGTCGAGCGCCTCGCCACGCCCCTTCGCCGCCTCGATGAAGACCTTCAGGTTGGCGCGCGCCTCCGCCTGGCCGGTGAATTCGTCCAGCGACTGCGGGCGCAGCGTCACATCCAGGTCTTCGCCCCGCTTTTCCGGCGATATCAGGCGGGCGGGTTCATTCATGTGAGAAGTTCCATTCCGGGGACTTTACGGGCCGCTTTCATATCGAAAGTTTTGGTCGACTGACAACCTTCCTCGGACAACCGACAAGCTATCAGCGCATCGGCAAAGTCTGCGTTGTTTGATTCGACAAATCTCAATGCTTTCACGACGAGCGTGTGGTTCTTGATGACGAGCCCACGCGTATGAAGCAGTTTATCGATGGCAAGCGTTACATGTTTCTTGCTGAATCCGTATTGCGAGCGAAGCGCCCAATCAAGCTCCAGCAAGCTGATCAATGTGACGAAGGCAGAATAATCTTTTCCAAGTCTTTCCCCGAACCCAAGGGCAGCCGCTCTCTGGGCTGGGTCATCATCAATGAAAAGCCGGAGGATAACATTGGTATCAAGGCCAAAAATCATCATTCAGCCGCTTCCGCCTGATCATCATCCCGTGTGTTGACCGCGTTTGCTCCACCTGCCTTGACGATTGTCGCCTCGATCTCCTCCAGCGTCGCCTGCCCCCAGGGCGGCTTGCCTAAATGACCTGCAAGATCGTTGAAATCCAGGTTCTTGGGCGTCAGAACAACCTCTCCATCGACTAAGGAATAGATAAGGTGGTCCCCAGGATGAAGATTTAGAGCCTCCCGCATTTCTTTCGGGATTGTCACCTGACCTTTCGGAGAAAGCGTCACCTCCCGATTCATATCCGAATTCCTTCCGACAAAACTAATCTTGGCCGAATATTGGCAAATTTTCCTCATACAACCAAGCATTCCGCCAATCACCGCGCCAGTTCCTTCAAGCCCAGCCGGATCAGTTTGGCGCTGTCCGCCCCCTCCCCGCCGTTCTTGAGTGCCGCCGCCACCGCATTCGCCGCCTGGTCGCGCGAATAGCCGAGATTGGTCAGCGCCGAGACCGCGTCCGCCACCGGCGCCGAAGCGACACCCTCGCCGATCTCCTGTTTGAAGCCTATATTCGCAGACGCCTCGCCCGCAAAGGCCGGGGCCTTGTTCTTCAGTTCCGTCACGATGCGCATCGCCACCTTTGGGCCAACGCCCGGCGCCCGCGACACGAAAGTCCGATCCTGCAGCGCGATCGCATTGGCAAGCTCGGATGGCGTCAGCGTCGAAAGCACGGCGAGCGCCACCTTGGCGCCGACCCCCTGCACGCTTTGCAGCAGGTTGAACCATTCCCGCTCCAGCGCCGAAAGAAAGCCGAAGAGCTTCAACTGGTCCTCGCGCACATAGGTTTCGATGAAGAGCACCACCGCCTCGCCCACCGAGCCCATCTTCGAAAGCGCGCGGGACGAGCAAAAGACCTCGTAACAGACGCCATGCACGTCCACGAGAACGTAGTCGTCGCCGATCTCGTCGATAGTGCCTTTGAGCTTGCCGATCATAAGAAAGTCCGTCAGGGATGAGTTTCGGGGGAGATGATGTCGAGCGAAGGAAAATAGGCGCGATAGCGGGACGCGTCGCGCGTGAGAAGACGGTGCGACCGGATGAATGCATGCGCGCCGATCAGGAAATCCGGCAAAGTTCGTTTCCGAAGGCCGCCGCTTTTCCGATACTGAACATGGGCCATCCCAGCTCGATAAGCCGCTGAAAACGGCAATGGCTCGCGCACGAGATCGAGACGCGACAAGAGGAACATCAATTCCTCCTCGTTGGGCGCCATGCTGGCGAGTTCTGCCCATACGATCGGACTCAAGATGAATTGCACGTCGGTTTTGAGCGACAGGATTGCGTCCGAAGACCATTCCTTGAATGGCGTTTCCGGCCCGAAAACGTCGATGAAAATATCCGTATCAACGAGGACCGAGGTCATCGCGTGGCCCCCTCAGCCATTCCATGAATTCGTCGGTCGTCATGCCCCCGGTATCGAACGTGCCGGACCTGCTTTTGAGCCAGGTTTCGAAATCCTCTTCAGATTCGACAGGTCCCCTCGCCACGACGACCAGCCTCGCACCTTTGTCGTCAGCGATGAAATCCACTTCCGATCCCGGACCGATCTTCAGACGGTCGCGGATCTCCTTCGGAATCGTAACCTGACCTTTTTCAGTGACGCGCACGGTAATACCTCTCGAGTATTACCTACTGACCAAACGTGAACAAGTCAAGAACAAACTACCCCGCCAATGCCTGCCGCATGCGCCTTCCACCCCGGTGATGAGCATGGCAGATGGCGATCGCCAGTGCGTCGGCCGCGTCATTGCCTTTGAAATCTGCCTTCGGCATCAGGATCTTCAGCATCATGTGGATCTGCTGCTTTTCGCCATGTCCGACACCGATCACCGATTTCTTCACCGCATTCGGTGCATATTCGGAAACCGGCAGACCGGCACGCGCGGGCACCAGCATGACGACCCCTCTCGCCTGGCCGAGCTTCAGTGTCGCCACCGCGTCCTTGTTGACGAAGGTCTGTTCCACTGCCGCCTCGTCCGGCCTGTAGGCATGCACGATCTCTGCAAGCCCGTCATGGAGCTGGCAGAGGCGCGAGGCGAGGTCCATGTCGCCATCCGAGGTTACCGTGCCCGATGCGACGAAGCGCAGGCTGTTGCCCAGCGTCTCGATAATCCCCCAACCGGTGCGGCGAAGCCCCGGATCTATACCGATGATGCGAATCGTCTCTGTCATGCGCGTAAACCTATCGCCTTCCCGCAAAAGGCGCCACGCCGACGTGACGGCCATATCGCCGACTTCGGCTTAACTCGACCGCCGTTAACTATGTGGAAAAGGATTTGGGCAGAACCTTAACAAATCCGGCAACTGCCTTTCCTTCACTGCGTTGATTGAGCACAAAGGGAGGGAGCCGAAGCATAAAGGAGGCGCCCGAATGATACGGGATCGAGATCCGAATGAATTGGAACTGCAGCATATGCGTGTCGTCGTCAACGCGCTGGACAGTGGGCTGAGACGGTTTGCCGTCGGAGACCTGGAGGCGACAATCGATACGCCCTTTCCCGCCCACTTCGAGGGCATGCGGCGGGATTTCAACCGCGGCCTGCGCGCACTGAGCGGCACGATGGATTCGGTCGTCGACAACGCCAGCCTCCTCCGCCACGAATCCGATTCTCTTCGCAAGAGCATGACCGAAAACGCCGGGAAAGAGGCCGACGGATCCACGCGCCTTTCCAAAGCGGTCGCCGCTGCCGGCAGCGTGGCCCTGGGCCTTCGCCAGCAGAAGGCGCTTGCCCAGCACGCGGCCACCATCGCCGAGAACGCCAAGCTCGACATCCATCGTCCCAGGGAGGCGATTGCCGGCGCGCTGAAGCTCATTGAAAAGATCGGCAAAGAACCCGGCGGCAAGGCATCATCCGGCCGCATCGAGGCGCTCTCGGAGAAGACTGAGCAGATCGGCCGGGAACTGGACGCCCTCAGCCTTTATCTGGACGCTCTGGGCGAACATATCGTCAATCTCGCGGAGATGGCCGAAACCCAGGCCGGCGCCGCGTCCTCCGCGCATGACGAGTTGAACGAACTTGCAAAATCGAGACGCTCCGCGAGCCTGAAGGCCGATATCGAGACGCTCACACTCGACCGCATGGACCGGAACATCGCCGAGATCCACCAGAAGGCGAGCCGCTTCATGCATGTCACGGTCATCACCCCGCCGCCGCGCGATCCCGGAACGCGCGGTCCGCATCTGCGGCTGGTCAAATCGTGACCTGTCGGGGCCGCCATCGCGGCCCCTTTTTCCGTGGATCCGAGGGGTCGCATTCCTGGACACGGCTGCCTAAATAGATGGGACACCCTGTCTCCCATCCGTTCAGGACATGCCGATGATCCCCTTTTCCATTCTCGATCTTTCGCCAGTCGGTGAAGGTTATTCCGTGCGCGATGCGCTCGACCAGTCCCGCCGCATGGCAATCAAGGCGGAAGAGGAGGGCTATAAACGGGTCTGGCTCGCCGAACATCATGGCATGCCGGGTATCGCAAGCGCCGCCACATCGCTGGTGATCAGCCATGTGGGCGCTGCGACCAGGACAATCCGCGTGGGCTCCGGCGGCATCATGCTGCCCAATCATTCGCCGCTCGTCATTGCCGAACAGTTCGGCACGCTGGAAGCGCTGCTGCCCGGTCGTGTCGATCTCGGCCTCGGCCGTGCACCGGGAACAGACATGCGCACCGCAAGCGCGCTTCGCCGCAACCTAGAAGCAGGGGCGGAGAATTTTCCGCACGACATCCTCGAACTGCAGCGTCTGCTCGGCACACCGGAAAAGGACCAGGGCCTCATCGCCGTTCCCGGCATGGACGCCCATGTGCCGATCTGGCTGCTCGGATCGAGCATCTATAGCGCCCACCTCGCCGCCGCGCTGGGCCTTCCCTATGCCTTCGCCTCGCATTTCGCGCCCGACATGCTGATGGAGGCGATCGCGATCTACCGTGAGCGGTTCCAGCCCTCGCTTGAGCTCGAAAAGCCCTATGTGATGGTGGGCGTCATGGGCGTCGCGGCAGAAACCGATACCGAGGCTGAGCGGCTTTTCACGTCCTCGCAGCAGCAGTTCGTCAACCTGCGCAAGAATATCCGCACCCGCTTTCCGAAGCCGGTCGACAGCATGGAAGGCCTCTGGACGCCGATGGAGAAGATGAATGTCGAGCACACGCTGCGTTACGCAGCAGTGGGTTCCGTGCCGACGATCGCGGCCAAGCTCAGGGACTTCCTGGAGGAAACTCAGGCGGATGAACTGATCATCTCCATGCCGATCCACGACGTCGACAAGCGCCTGCGCTCCGTGGAACTGTTCGCGACGCTCCCGATGATGGAGAGGGTGAAGGCCTAGCAGCTACTTGCCCCTCACCCTAACCCTCTCCCCGCACGCGGGGAGAGGGAACGTGCCAACTCAACCTCCATGGTGAGGAAACCGGTCGACATATGTCCTTCTCCCCGCTCTGACGGAGAGAAGGTGCCCCGGCAGGGCGGATGAGGGGCGTTGAAGGATGCGTAGATTCAAGCCGAAAGCTTGGCCATCACCTCGTCTGAGACCTCGAAGTTCGAATAGACGTTCTGCACGTCGTCGTCGTCTTCCAGGTTGTCGATGAGCTTCATCAGCGACTGCGCCTTTTCCTCATCGACCTCGATCGTGTTCTGCGGCCTCCAGATCGCCTTGACGGTCTCGGCTTCGCCGAGCGTGGCTTCCAGCGCTTTCGACACTTCGCCAAGGCTTTCGAACGCGCAGATGATCGTGTGGCCGTCCTCGTCGGAGGTCACGTCGTCAGCGCCCGCCTCGATTGCCGCCTCCATTACCTTGTCCGCATCGCCGGCGCCCGGCTTGTAAGTGATCTCGCCCACATGATCGAAGGAGAAGGAGACCGAACCGGTTTCGCCGAGCGCACCGCCCGCCTTGGTGAAGATCGAACGGACGTTCGAGGCCGTGCGGTTGCGGTTGTCGGTCAGCGCCTCGACGATGACTGCCGTGCCGCCCGGACCGTAACCTTCGTAACGGACGGAATCATAGGTTTCGGCATCCGCGCCGGACGCCTTCTTGATGGCACGGTCGATATTGTCCTTCGGCATGGATTGCGCCTTGGCGTTCTGGATCGCCAGACGCAAGGCCGCATTCATGGTCGGATCGGGCAAACCCTGCTTGGCGGCGACGGTGATTTCGCGCGCGAGCTTGGAGAACAGCTTCGACCGGATCGCATCCTGGCGACCCTTGCGGTGCATGATGTTCTTGAACTGTGAATGGCCAGCCATGGCACCCCTGACGCTTTAGCTTGTTTTGGAATGGGCGCCTTATAATTTCGAAGCCCAACAGGTTCAAGGCTTTTCCGTTCAAGAGCATTTCCGGTTGCGCCGCGGGCTTTTTTCGCTGCCCCGATCCAGGAACAAAGCCCAAGCCTCGCTGTTTCTTCATCTGAACGAAGATAGAGGAGACAATCTATGGCAAGCCTGACAGAAGCCCGCCAAGCGCCGGAACGCCAGCTCTGGGACGAGATCGACAACATCCATGCAGGCATGCTCGGCATCGAAGGCTCGCATATGCATTTCCAGCCGATGGCGCCGCATGTCGATCGGAAGACCAGCACGATCTGGTTCTTCACCAAGACCGATACGGACCTGGTGCGAGCCATCCGTCCGGGTACACGGGCACATTTCTGCGTCGTCGGCAAGAACCACGACTATCATGCCTGCCTTGCCGGCACCCTGGAAGTGCGCAAGGACTCTGCAAAGATCGACAGCTACTGGAGCGCCGTGACCGCCGCCTGGTACGAAAACGGCAAGGAAGACGCGCTGCTCACCATGCTTGCCTTCCGTGTCGACGATGCGGAAATCTGGGCGTCCACCGACAGTTCGCTAAAATTCGGCTGGGAGATCGCCAAGGCGAACCTGAACGATGAGAAGATGCCGGAGGTCGGCGTCAAGCAGCACCTCGCCTTTCCGCAATTCCACTGACCCATTCCGAAAGCCGCAAGGTTGCTCACAGCCCTTGCGGCACCAGAATGGTTGGCTTCTTCGGCAGCGTTCGCATCGAGACCCTGATCACCGGCTCCTTCGCATAGCCGATATCGAACCGGCCGTCGAACATGGCGAGGAAATTGTCCAGCGGCGGGCCCCAGCGGTGCATGGGCAGGATGAGCGAGGAACGCAGGCGCTGGACGACGCGGCTCATGCTGTCCGCCCCCATCGTGAGCCCGCCATCGACCGGCACCATCAGGATGTCGAGCCGGCCTATCTCCGTATATTGCTCCTCGGTGAGCTCGAAATGCAGGTGGCCGAGATGGCCGATGCACAGCCCAGCGACCTCGAAAATGAAGATCGAGTTGCCGTTTTCCTCGATGCCCCCACCCCAGGAGCGAATGTCGGAGACGACGTTGCGGATATAGACATCCCCGACCGTCAGACGATGCTCGGCCTTTTCACTCGGCACATCGCTCCAGCCGTGCAGGACATGCTTGATGCCGGGATCAGCGCTGAGCGTGTAGTGCGTGGAATGCGCCTTGTTCATAGTCACCACGTCGGGAAGACGGAGCGGTTGGTAGACACCGCTGTAATCCGTCGCGATCCCGACGCCCTCCGGCGTCTCGATGAAATAGGTGGAGTGGCCGACAAAGGTGATCCGCACCTCCTCCTTTTCGGCAAGCGAGAGGTTTTTCCCCGCCTGGACGAACTGCAGGTCGGAAGGTTTGAAGCTCGCGAACATGACGCCGGGGAGTTTCTGGGCGATCGCCTGGCACTGGCTGACCGGAAGTCCGGCATCCTGCGCGAACACCGCGAAGGCCGAAAGAAGGAGACTGGAAAGACCGAATGCGAGAGCCCGTAGCATCATGCCACTCCCAAGAACTGCGGTTCATGCTCATTCCCGGCGAAAACATGCGGCAATGCGAAAGACCGGTCCAGCCGGAATTGGCTCGCCGACCCTCACAATTCTGTCATTGGTGAAGATCATGAAATTGACTATTGAAAAGCTTTCGCACCGACCGAGATAACCTCGCCGGCGCATGAGGCAGGAATGTTGGAGGGATATTTCATGAAGCATGAAATTGAGATCAAGACGGCCGACGGCACTGCCAGGGCTACCGTCATCAAGCCGGAAAGCGGCGCGGCGACGGCCAGCGGCGTCGTGATGTACATGGATGCCTTCGGCCCCCGCCAGGCCCTCTACGGCATGGGCCGGCGCATTGCCGATGCCGGGCATGTCGTGCTCGTCCCCGATCTTTTCTATCGCTTCGGCAGCTACGGGCCGTTCGACGCGAAGACCGCCTTCAGCCAGGAAGCCTCCGGAACCCAGCTCAGGACCATGATACGGGCGACCACCCAGGACATGACGGCGCGCGACAGCGCCGCCTTCATCGATGCGCTGGCCGGCGAAGGCGCGACCGGCCCGGTCGCTGCCGTCGGCTATTGCATGGGCGGCGCACGCGCTCTCACCGCCGCCGCCCGTTATCCCGACCGCGTCAAGGCGGCGGCGAGCTTCCACGGCGGCAATCTGGCGAGCGACGCCGATGACAGTCCGCACAGGCTCGCCGACAAGATAAAGGCACAGGTTTATGTGGGTGTCGCCGGCGTCGACAACTCGTTTCCACCCGAACAGTCGGCCAGGCTCGCGGAAGCCCTTCGCAACGGCGGCGTCGACCATGCGATCGAAAACTATGTCGGCATGGCCCATGGCTGGGCCGTACCCGACCACAGCGTCTACAACGAGCAGGGTTCCGAGCGGCATTTCAAGCGCTTGCTGACGCTGCTTGAGGAAGCGCTCTAACGAGAGATTGCAAGAAGGAGGGGACAATCCATGTACTACGCAATCCTGGCCTATCACGCGGAAGGAGTGGTCGAATCCTGGACCGAAGAGGAGGATGCGGCGCTGATGACCGACCTGCTCAAGGTCAATGACCGGCTGGTCAGGGAGAAACATCTGGGACCGGCCGCGCGACTTGGCCCCACGAAAGGCGCCGTCACTCTCCGGGGAAAGGGCGACGGCATCGTCACCGACGGCCCCTTTGCCGAAACCAAGGAAGAGTTGCTCGGCTTCTATGTCGTGGATTTCCCGACGCTGGATGACGCTGTCGCAGCGGCGCGCGACCTGCGCCGCGTCAATCCGACCGCGGTCTATGAAATCCGGCCGGTTTCACTCTATCTGCCGGGGGCGCCACTGGAGACCCGGGACGAGGGTTAAGGGTTCTTTCCGAAGTCATGAAACGAAAAGAGGCCCAGCCCGGACCGCCCCATATCGAAATGTGGCATTCGAGGGGATGTGGATGCCGCGCCCGCTTGCGGCGTGGCTGCTTCAGCAGGCGCATCTTGCGGTAACAGAACTCAACGGAAAAACTGTTGCTTTAATCGGGGTTAACGCGACAACGGTTTGATTGACAATTTTTGAAAATTTGCCCTTCTTGTCGTGTCTCAACCTCAACAGGAAGAGACAGCAATGCACAAATCCTTCTACGCTTCCCATAGCATCTACTCGGAACCTGGGCCTTATCGCGAAACATTGATGCGCGGTGGCGTCGAGCCAAACTCAATTGCCCGGTGGATTGGCTCATTCATGCAGCATCCTCGCGGGGCCGAATCCCGAGAACGAGGCTTCACACCTGAACAGGCCGCCGATTTGGAGCTTCGTTCAGTGGCAGAAATTTTGTCTGTCGCCGTAAAACGCGATTTGCTTGAAGGCGATACCGCACAGCATAAGGTCGGCGGCGTATGCCGGGATTTCGCTATACTGGCTGTCAGCAGATTTCGTGAGTGCGGCACTCCAGCTCGCCTCCGTGTCGGGTTCGCCGATTATCTGGTTCAAGACCATTGGGAGGATCATTGGCTTTGCGAATGGCATGACGGCGAGCGTTGGAAACGGCTTGATGTGGAGTTTACGGCTATAGGAGGAGTTTCTTTCGACACTCTGGATGTGCCACGCGAGCGGTTCCTGACGGCAGGCGAAGCATGGTTCCGGATCAAAGACGAGCCGGAGATTGCCTTACGATTTGGCGTATCGAGCCTCGATCTCGGCGGGGAATGGTTCGTCGCGGGAAGCCTGCTTCGAGAAATCGCAGCCCTGCGTAAACTGGAGCTGAAACCGTGGGATTACTGGGGTCTATCAAGGGACCTCTCCCCCGTTTCAACCGGGTTGTCGCACCAGGCGAGGACGACGCTAGACCATCTCGCTTCACGGCTCAGGATCGTCACTGTTGATGGGGAGGACGAGCCGGAAGCTATCGCGGATTGGCCGTTACCAGAGCAGGTTATCAGCTTCCCACACGGCGAGCCTATGGCTGTCAGGTTGCGTAACTCCTAACTTCTGCGACAAAAACGGGAGGCTGATCCTTTCAGGAAAATCCTGTCGCAAAAGTCAGAGTTTCGCGACAGAGATTTTTGACACGAGCTATTCCACATTCAGGTTGGGGGCTGGGCCTGAGACCATCCCTCAAGTGCAGCCCTCTAGTTCCAAAAAGATGGAACTGTTTCGGCCAGCCGCGGGCCGATCCGCAGGGGCGCGATCTTCTCCGCAAGGCCGGTGGCGTCGGAAATCTCGATGCCGAGGCCGCAGAGCGTGGCCGGGCCCGTCGCCGCCTCGAAGCGCCCCTTCGGCATTTTCGAGATGAAGCGGTTGAGTGGTTCTTCCTTGTCCATGCCGAGCGAACTGTCATAGTCGCCGCACATGCCGGCATCCGACATGTAGCCCGTGCCGCCGTTGAGGATCTGGCAATCGGCCGTCGGCACATGCGTATGGGTGCCGACCACGAGGCTGGCGCGGCCATCAACGAAATGCCCGAAGCACTGCTTCTCGCTGGTCGCCTCAGCATGGAAGTCGAAGACGATCGCGTCCGCCTGTTCCTTCAGCGGACAAGCCGCGAGGATCGTCTCGGCGCTCTTGAACGGATCGTCGAGTTCCGGGTGCATGAAGACCCGGCCCATGATATTGGCGACCAGGATGCGGGCGCCGTTCCTGGCATAATAAAGCCCGGCGCCCCTGCCCGGCGTCCCGGCGGGATAGTTGGCGGGCCTGAGGAACTGGTCGTGGCGAGCGGCGAAGGCAATCGCGTCCTTCTGGTCCCAGACATGGTTGCCGGTCGTCACCACGTCGGCACCCGCATTGATCGTTTCCAGAAAAATCTCTTCCGTGATGCCGAAACCACCGGCGGCATTTTCCCCGTTGACGATGACGAAATCGAGCTTCAGGTCGGAGACGAGGCCGGGCAGCTTTTCCCACACCGCCGTGCGGCCGGTCTTGCCCACCATGTCACCCAGAAACAAAAGGCGCATTCTTATCCAATCTATGCCTGGCCCGATTGTTCGAAGGGCCGGTAGCCGCTTTCCGTCAGGACCGCGTCCAGTCTGATATCGTGAGGTTCAAACGGCACTGATGCCACTTCCTGGCAGTCGAATGCAATCCCGATCAGCTTCGGCTTCAGGCCTTTTTGCTGTAGACGGTGAATCGCCCGGTCATAGTAGCCGCCGCCGTAGCCGATCCGGTGCCCCTGCCGATCGAAAGCCGAAAGCGGCACCAGCATGACGTCGGGATCGAGTTCCGCCGCCTCCGGACCCGGGCCGAAGGTGCCGAACGTACCGGGCACCAGGTTGGCTCCGCGGATCAGTTCGCGGAAGACGATCGTTTTCTTGTCGAGGATGACGGGAACGCAAAGCCGCGCGCTGCGGTCCCTCAAGGAGGCCATCAGCGGCCTCAGGTCGACCTCCGAGCGGATCGGCAGAAAACCGGAAACGATCGCGCCTGCTTCGAAGTCGATCGCGCCGGCACCGTGCGAGGCGATCGCCAGGCTCCTTTCGATCCGCTCGACCGGCAAGATAGCGTCACGCGCGGCGAGCCGCTCGCCACGCAACTCCGCTTTCGTCTTCCCATCCGCCATCACGCTCTTTCCGTAGCCTTGGTGACGAGCAACTTGTCGATGCGCCGGCCGTCGAGGTCCACGACCTCGAAGGTCCAGCCGTTCTTCGTGAAACTCTCGCCGAGTTCCGGCAGGTGCTTCATCTCGTCAAGCACAAAGCCCGCGACGGTCTCGTAGCCGGGGTCCTCCCCGATCGGAACGCCCATCTGTTCGGCGAACTCGTCGACAGGCATCCAGCCGGCCACCAGGAAGGAGCCGTCGTCGCGCGGCACGATCGCGGGCTCCTCCTCCTCGTCCTCCTGGAAGACGCCGGTGATGGCCTCCAGGACGTCGCCGGAAGTGATGATGCCTTCGAAATGACCGTATTCGTCGTAGACCAGCGCCATATGGGCCGGCGCGCGGCGGAGCGCCTGGATGACATCGAGCGCGCCCGTGAGGTCCGAAACGACAGGCGCCTCGCGCATCAGCCCCGCCACGTCGAATTGCTTCTCGCCGGCGATAAAGCCGTAGGCGTCCTTGACGAACAGCACACCAAGGATCTCGTCGGAACTACCCTTGCGCACCGGCAAGCGCGAGCGCTGCGTGGCGCGAAGCTGGGCGCGAAGCTCTTCCGGGTCATCCTCGGTATCGATGACCTCGACATCCCGGCGCGGCGTCATCAGGCCGCGCGCCGTGCGGTCGGCGAGCCGCATGACGCCGGAAATCATCGCCGATTCCTCCGTCTCTATCACCCCCGCGCTCTGGGCTTCGGCGAGCACGGTGCGGATTTCCTCGTCCGTCACCCTGTCCCCGGATTCGCCCCTCTGGCCGAGCAGGCTAAGCACCATACGGCCGGAAACATCCAGAAACCAGACGATCGGCGCGCCGATTGTCGCAAGCAGCTTCATGGCCGGCGCGACCCGCGCGGCGACCGTCTCCGGCGCACGCAATGCGATCCGCTTCGGCACCAGTTCGCCGATGATCAGCGAGAGATAGGTGATGGCGACCACCACCGAGCCGACGCCGAGCGCATCCGCGGCATTGTCCGACAGGCCTTGTGCCTGAAGCCATCCGCTGAAACGCGCGCCGAGCGTGGCGCCGGAGAAGGCGCCGGAAAGCACGCCCACGAGCGTGATGCCGATCTGCACGGTGGAGAGGAAGCGGCCGGGGTCTTCCGCAAGCCGCATGGCCGTCGCCGCGCCCCGGTTGCCCTGTTCGGACATGACCTTCAAACGAACGGGGCGGGAGGACACGACGGCAAGTTCCGACATTGCCAGGACACCATTCAAAACGGTGAGCGCAATGACGATGATGATTTCGGTTAACAAGAGGAGCTCTTTGGCTAGGACAATATTCCGCGCGCGAAACAGAAGCATCGCTCCGAAGAACGGCCCGCCTTGATGCGATCGCGCCGAAGACGCCTCGCCGGCAAAGTTTCGCGCACAGCTCAGAAAACCGGAGACCGGTTCTCGGAGCTATGCACCTTCACTCGCAGATGGAAATCATAGGGTCGCATCCCGCCCATTGCAATGGCTGGAACAAAATCATGCGAAGTGGCTGAAGCTTTCAGTGCAGGCCGATCGTCAGTTCGGCGCGGGTTCCGGCGATATTCGGCACATAGTGGATGGCCGAACCGAGCGTCGCAGCCATGGACTTGACGATACGGCTGCCGAGCCCCGTGCCTTTCGGCTGATCGTCTTCGCGCCAACCGATGCCGTCGTCCTCGACGGCAAGAAGCACGCTGTCCTCGCCCTGACGCTTCAGGAGGATTCTCACCTCGCCTTCCGCGCTGGCCGGATAGGCATATTTCAACGCGTTGGTAAGCAGTTCCGTGACGATCATGCCGATGGAAACGGCGCGATCGGACGAGAGCGATACCGGTTCGGCATCCAGCCGGATCGAAGGCCCCTGCCGATTATTGACCGAGCTCTGGACCTCGCGCACCAGCGTGTCGAGATACTTGTCCATCGCCACGTGGCGGACGTCGTCGGAGGTGTAGAGGCTGCGGTGCATGCCGGCGATGGCGGTAATGCGCGCCTGCGTTTCGGAGAGTGCCGCCTTGACCTCCTCGCTGCCGCTGTTCGAGGCCTGCAGGCGGATGAGTGCGGCAACCAGCGCCAGGCTATTGGCGACCCGGTGGTTGACTTCCGCAAGCAGTATCTCGGCGCGCTCCTTGCCGCGACGGATCTCCTGTTCGGCCTTCTCCTTGGCGCGGCGCAGTTCGGCATTGAAAATGCCCTGATCGATTGCGCTTTCCATCAGCGGCCAGAACTCCTCGCCGACCGTCTTGATGACATAGTCCGAGGCGCCGCTTTTCAAGGCGTCGATGGCGATCGTCGCGTCGCTGGAGCCTGTAACGTAGATCACGGGAATATCCGAACCACGCTCCTTCAACCGGTGGAGGATCGCAAGCCCGGTGCCGGACCTCAGGTAATGATCGAGCACGACCGCGTCGAGGCCGCCCCGATCCACCGCGTCCATCGCGGAGGCCTCATCCAGCGCGTGAACGACCTGATAACCGGCGCGGCCAAGGTGGCGTTCGGCAAGTCTGGCAAGGGCAAGGTCGTCATCGACGTAAAGAATGGTGCGCGGCATCGCTTCTCGTTATTGTCCGGGTATCTGCATCACGGCAAAGAACAGCCCAAGCTGTCTGATGGCGTGCGCGAAGTTTTCGTAGTCGACGGGCTTGGTGATGTAGACGTTGGCTCCAAGGTCGTAGCAACGCTGGATTTCCCGCTCGTCATCGGTCGTGGTCAGGATGACGACCGGAAGGCGTTTGGTGTGAGGATTGGACTTCACCTTCTCCAGGATGTCGACGCCCGACATATCCGGCAGATTGAGGTCGAGCAGGATGAGCAGGTACCGTTCATGGCTGACCGCTCCCGAGCGGTCCGTCCCGAGAATGTAATCCAGCGCCGAGTTGCCATTGGTGAACGGAACGATCTCGTTGTTCACTCCGGCGCGGCGGACGTTTTTCTCGATCAGCCGCGCATGACCCTCGTCGTCCTCGACCATCACGATCGTGACTTCTCTTCCGGCAGCTTTCATGACCCGTAACTCCTGACAGATTGGGACAGATTGGTAGGCAGGCGGATGATGAACGTCGCGCCGCCGCCCAGGGTGGAGGTCACCGTAATCTCGCCCCCTAAATTTCTCACTAATGAGCGCACGTGGGCGAGACCGATTCCTTCGCCAGGCTTGTCCTGGACCCCGGAACGCCGGAAAAGCTCGAAAATTCGCCCGTGATCCTCCGGCGCTATTCCTCTGCCGTTGTCGGCGATCTCGATGCGAATAGAATTGCGCCCCGCCGGCATGGCCTTGACCGAGAGCATCAACGGGCGGTCCGGGTGCTTGTACTTGACCGCATTGTCGAAAAGATTGCCGAAGATTTGTTCCATCGAAAATCGGTCGGTAATAAGGCCGCGAGCTGCCGCCACCGAAATATTCACCTCTCCGCCCGCCTCGTTGACCTGATGATAGACACTCGCCGCGGTCATCTCGAGGAGTTCCTGCAGGTTGACGCTCTCCGGTTTCAGCTCACGCCGTCCGTCACGCGAAATCTTCAGGATCGCGTTGATAAGCCCGTCCATCTTCTTCGTCGAGGAGCGGATGAAGGCGATCGCCTCGGGCAGGTCCTCCTCGACCGCCTGACGCGCTTCCTGCACTTCGCCTTCCGTCAGCGCGGCCCCGTCGGCGAGAACATAGGTGCTGATCGATTTCAGGGTCTGATCGAGTTCGCTGGTAAAGCCCATGATGTTGACGAGCGGCGCCCGCAGGTCGTGCGATACGATATAGGCATAGCGCTGGATCTCCCGGTTCGCCTGGATGAGATCTTCCGTCCGCTCGTTGACGCGCTCTTCGAGACTGCTGTTCAGTTCCACCACTTCCGCCCGCGCGCGCTGCAACTCGCGTATATGCTGAACGACGACGGCAATCGCGCCGCCGAGCACGAGGATGATCAGAACGCCGCCGCCGATCGTGAACCACTGCAGCGACGACGCCGAATCATGAAGCTCGCCGACACCCGCATTGAGCCGTCCATCCGTGTCCCGAACCAACTGGCTGAGGATCGCGCTGATGCCATCCATGGTCTGGCGGCCATAGGCTCCCTTGACGATCGCGACGGCGCCGGCGAAGTCGCCTTTCCTGCCGAGATCGACTGTGCCACGCAACTCCTCCAGCTTCTCGTCCATCAGATGATCGAGTTCGTCCATCCGGACCTGTATGGAGTTTTGCGCTTCGACGGCTGCCTTGAACCGGGCTCGAGCCTGCGGCAACCTCGTCGTGGCAAGGGTATAAGGCGTCAGGAACTGTTCGTCCTGGGCAAGCAGATAACCCCGCTGGCCGGATTCGGCGGCACGCAGATTGAGCAGCAAATCCGAGGCGGAACTGCGCACGTCGCGCAGCTTCACCACGTCCTGAAAATAGACCTGCGTCTTTCGCGCCATGAAAAAGGAAGAAAGCACGATCGCGACCAGGATGACGCTGCCGAGAAGCAGCATAAGCAGGGAGGATCGGGCGAAGGTCGTATTGAAAAGGCGCATTGAAAACAAGCCGCTGGTGGAAGGGGACGGCAAGAAGTTGGTTGCCTCGCCACCGTTTTCAAGCGCCGAACGGTACGGACGCCCGCGAAGATGATCTGTTGAGGAACAAAGGATAGAGTGCGATCCGAGACAACCGATGGAAGCTTTCGATCCTGGGCGCCTACTTACGTAGGTGGGCGCCGTATGTCCAGGCCCACGAGCCTGGTCAGGGACAGCTCCCTAAGGATCGGGTATGGCCCCGAGGATTCAGTGTTCCTGTCGAGAAGCACAGACCGCGAGGCCAATATAAGGAGGAAAGCGGCTTCGCACCAGTGGCGGCGCGGCCATTTTTTATCGCCGGTCGCCAGCGCCTGTTGGCTAGTTCACGGTCGCCGAAGCACGCCCGTTGAGCTTCGCGGTCAGGCCCTCGAGCCGGGAGGCGAGTTCGCCAAGCGCGGAGACCACGAGTTGCTCGTTCTGCCGCTGGCTTTCGAGCGTACCGTCGCTGCTTGCCTTGAGCGCCCCAACCTCCGCCTCCAGCTTGCCCATCTTGCGCGTCACCTCGGACAGTTCGTCCATAATCATGATGCCGGCCATGACGGTGATCCTGAGATCGCCGATCTCGCCGAACTGGCTCTTGAGATGTCCGACATACTGGTCGAAGCGCTCGGCGAGCTCGGTCAGGTGTTCTTCCTGTCCTTCTTCGCAGGCCATGCGATAGGCTTTTCCGTCGATCGTCACCGTTACCTGGGCCATGAGGTCCCCTCTTGATCCTGTTGCCGCGTCAGCGGTCGAGCACGGCGCGGATGGTCTCCATCGCCGTCACCAGGCGCCGCGAGACTTCCCGGTTCACTTCTTCCAGGCGGTTGGCGCGAAATTGCGATTCGTCGAGTTCCTGGGCAAGGCGCGCCCGGTCCGCGTGCACGCGGCGAACCTCGCCTTCCACCTCCTGGCCTTCGCGTTGGCGCTCGATGCGCGCGTCGATGGCGCTTTCGAGACCGCCGATCGCGGCCTTCAGCTCCGAGATCGCCATGTCGATCGTCTTTTCCGCCGGCATGAGAAGCCTTCCTGTCGAAACGCGAAGAGGGCCGAATCGCATCGGCCCGCATTCTCCACAATCGCCACAGACTATTCACGGGTTGCAAGGCGGTCAATCAATCCAAACCCGCCGAACCTGTTCTAGCTGTGGATCATGGCCTGTGTTTTGACATGCTCTTCGCACTGCATATAAATCAGGCAGCATGCGGGAAACTTCGCCATCATTCCATCGTCGGGCCTGTGCTTTTATTGACTTGCGCGTTGCACCTGCTAAGGATCAGCCGCTCCCCGACGGTCCATGGTCCACCTCCTGGTGGTACCAACGGGACCGCGACCGACACCCGGAAAAAGCGGATTAGCTATGACCTCTCGCGACAAACATAACCGGATGGCGAATGCGATCCGATTCCTTGCCATGGATGCTGTGGAAAAGGCCAATTCGGGCCATCCAGGCCTGCCGATGGGCGCCGCCGACATCGCGACCGTGCTCTTCACCCGCTACCTGAAATTCGATCCGAAGAACCCGCTCTGGCCGGACCGCGACCGTTTCGTACTGTCCGCCGGTCACGGTTCGATGCTCCTCTATTCGCTCCTCTATCTCACGGGATATGAGGATATGACTATCGAGGACATCAAGCAGTTCCGCCAGCTCGGCTCCAAGACGGCCGGCCACCCCGAATACGGCCATGCCTCGGGCATCGAGACGACCACCGGCCCGCTCGGCCAGGGCATTGCCAACTCAGTCGGCATGGCGATCGCCGAGCGCAAGCTTGAAGAAGAATTCGGCTCCGACCTGCAGAGCCATTATACATACGCGCTTTGCGGCGATGGCTGCCTGATGGAAGGTATCAGCCAGGAAGCGATCGCACTTGCCGGACATCTCAAGCTCAACAAGCTCGTGCTCATCTGGGACAATAACAACATTACCATCGACGGCCCCGTGAGCCTCGCCGATTCCACCGACCAGATCGCCCGCTTCAAGGCTGCGCATTGGAACACGATCGAGATCGATGGTCACGATCCCGATCAGATCGCCGCCGCCATCGAAGCCGCCCAGAAATCTGATCGTCCCACCTTCATCGCAGCCAAGACGATCATCGGCTTCGGCGCTCCGAACAAGGCCGGTACGCACAAGGTGCACGGCTCGCCGCTTGGCGCGGAGGAAATCGCCGCGACCCGCAAGGCGCTGGGCTGGGAGGCGGAAGCCTTCGTCGTCCCCGCCGACGTGCTGGATGCCTGGCGCCTCGCAGGCCTGCGCTCCACCAAGACACGCAAGGAATGGGAAGATCGCCTCGCCGCCGCGCCGGCAGAAAAGAAGTCTGAGTTCGTCCGCCGCTTCGCCGGCGACCTGCCGGGCAGCTTCGATAGCGCCATCGACGCCTTCAAGAGGAAGGTTGCCGAGAACAATCCGACGGTCGCAACCCGCAAGGCCTCCGAGGATGCGCTTGAAATCATCAATGGGCTTGTGCCGGAAACGCTCGGCGGTTCCGCCGACCTGACGCCGTCGAACAACACCAAGACCAGCCAGATGAAGTCGATCACGCCGACCGACTTCTCCGGACGCTACATGCACTGGGGCATCCGCGAGCATGCGACGGCGGCGGCCATGAACGGGATCGCCCTGCATGGCGGCCTGATCCCCTATTCCGGCGGCTTCCTGATCTTCTCGGACTATTGCCGCCCGTCCGTCCGCCTCGCGGCATTGATGGGCATCCGCGTCGTTCACGTCTGGACGCATGACTCGATCGGCGTCGGCGAGGACGGCCCGACCCACCAGCCGGTCGAGCACCTGGCTGCGCTGCGGGCGATCCCGAACCTGCTCCTCTTCCGTCCGGCCGACGAGACCGAGACGGCGGAATGCTGGCAGCTGGCGCTCAAGGAAAAGCATCGCCCCTCCGGCCTGGCGCTCACCCGCCAGAACTTGACGCCTGCCCGCAAGACCTACGAAGAGAAGAACCTCTGCGCCCACGGAGCCTACGAACTGGTTTCCGCAAGCGACGCCAGGGTGACGATCTTCGCGTCCGGCTCGGAAGTCGAGATCGCGCTGAAGGCCCAGGCTGTCCTCGACGGCAAGGGGATCGCGACGCGCGTCGTTTCGGTCCCCTGTGTCGAACTCTTCCTGGAGCAGCCGGAAGCCTACCAGCAGGCGATCGTCGGCAACTCGCCGGTCAAGATCGCCGTCGAGGCAGCGGTGCGCGAAGGCTGGGATCACTTCATCGGCCCGAAGGGCGTCTTCATCGGCATGAAGTCCTTCGGCGCCTCCGGTCCGGCCAAGGATCTCTACAAGCATTTCGGCATTACCGCGGAAGCGGTCGTCGCCGCTGCCGAGAAAGAGCTCGCGTGAGCCGGAACCATTCACCCAGAGACCTGTAAGAAGCGGGAGTATCAGAAATGACTGTCAAGGTTGCCATCAACGGGTTCGGCCGCATCGGCCGCAACGTTCTGCGCGCCATCGTGGAATCCGGCCGCACCGATATCGAAGTCGTCGCCATCAACGATCTCGGCCCGGTCGAGACCAATGCGCACCTGCTGCGCTACGATTCCATCCACGGCCGCTTTCCCGCTGAAGTGAAAGTCGAAGGCGACACGATCGCCATCAACGGCGGCAAGCCGATCAAGGTGACCGCGATCAAGGACCCGGCGACCCTGCCGCACCGGGAACTCGGCGTCGACATCGCCATGGAATGCACGGGCATCTTCACCGCCCGCGACAAGGCCGCCGCCCATCTGACCGCCGGCGCCAAGCGCGTTCTCGTCTCGGCCCCCGCCGACGGTGCCGACCTCACGGTGGTCTACGGCGTCAACCACGACAAGCTGACCAGCGAACACCTGGTCGTCTCCAATGCCTCCTGCACGACCAACTGCCTCGTGCCGGTCGTCAAGGTGCTGAACGACCTCGTGGGCGTCGATCATGGCTTCATGACCACGATCCACTCCTACACGAACGACCAGCCGTCGCTCGACCAGATGCACAAGGACCTCTACCGCGCCCGCGCCGCGGCACTTTCGATGATCCCGACATCGACGGGTGCCGCCAAGGCCGTCGGCCTCGTGCTGCCGGAACTGAAGGGCAAGCTCGACGGCTCCTCGATCCGCGTCCCGACGCCGAACGTCTCCGTCGTCGACCTAAAGTTCGTCGCCAAGCGCAACACGACCAAGGAAGAAATCAACGAGGCCATCAAGGCCGCCGCCAACGGCGCGCTGAAGGGCGTTCTCGCCTATACCGAGGAGCCACTGGTTTCCCGCGACTTCAACCACGACAGCCATTCCTCGATCTTCGCGATCGATCAGACCAAGGTCATGGAAGGCAATTTCGTACGCATCCTCACCTGGTACGACAACGAATGGGGCTTCTCCAACCGCATGGCGGACACGGCGATCGTGCTTGCAAAGCTGATCTGAGCGGACGATACCCGTCACCTTCTTCCCGCTTGCGGGGAGAAGGTTAGGGTGAGGGCCTGCTTATAGTTCAGCCGCGTCTTCGCGCGCCTGCAAGATGCGGTCGATAAGGCCCCATTCCAGTGCTTCTTGCGCCGTCATGAAGCGATCCCGGTCCATCGCCTGCTCGAACTCTTCATAGGAGCGGCCGCAATGCTCTGCATAGAGCCGTGTCATGCGTTGCTTGGTTTTCAGCATTTCCTCGGCATGGATCAGCATATCTGAAGCCTGACCCTGGAAGCCGCCGGAAGGTTGGTGAATGAGGATGCTGGCATTGGGCAACGCGACTCTTTCACCGGGTTCGCCTGCCATCAGCAGAAACGAGCCCATGGAACGGGCCGTTCCCATGCAGAGCGTATGCACCGGCGCGCGGACAAAGCGCATGGTATCATACATAGCAAGGCCACTGGTCACGACGCCGCCCGGCGAATTGATGTAGAGATTGATCGGCTTCTTCGGGTTTTCAGCCTCAAGGAATAGCAACTGCGCGCAGACCAGTGCGGAAACGGTATCGTTCACCTCGCCGCTGAGGAAGATGATCCGCTCGCGGAGAAGGCGGGAGTAGATATCGAAGGACCTCTCCCCTCTACTGGATTGTTCTATGACCATAGGGATGAGTTGCATTGCTTCGCGCATTGGCGAACTCCAATCTTTTCAAATTTGAAAGGAAGCTTGTCGCGTCAGGCTGCGAGCATGAGTGCCGGATTGTTACTGTTTGCAGCGGCCTTCGCCATCCGGTCGTACCTCGCATCGGTCAGCTCGTGGATGATCCGAAGGCGGGTTCCACCGGTCGTATTCGGGCCGATCGTGAACGTCACAGTGCTTTCGAGGAATGGCGGGGTGCCGTCGCGCAGCCTATAGCGGACTTCTTGACCGGGAGTGATGGCTGTCGCTTCCGAATCGACCAATGCGTCCTTCGGCAGCCAGTTGTCCCGAAACCCTGGAATGCTGATCGCACGCCAGACCTTTTGCGGTGGTTCATCCAGGTCGAATTCCAGCTCAATGCCGTTATTCGGCCTCTTGGTCTTTCCGTCGTTCATTGATCCATATCCTTCAGCAAGACCTTGAGAGCTTCGATACGCGCGGGCCAGTAGGCGCGATACTTCTCCAACCATTGCGCGATGAGAGCCAAACCATCCGGATCGACTTCGTAATTCACGAAACGCCCCTGCCGTTCTTCCCTCACGAGCTTGGCGCTCCGCAGCACGGCGAGATGTTGAGACATAGCCGGCTGGCTGATCTCCATACCCTCGCGCAGGGCGCTGGCGTTCATGCCGCCCGCCGCCAATTTCTCGAAGATCGCGCGACGGGTCGGATCGGACAAAGCTCGGAAAATATCATTCTCGATCATGCCAAAACATAAGCGCATACTTATGTGATTCGCAAGCTAATTCTAAGCCTGACGGCACTACGCTTCTCTTTGTCGCGAGAATGCTGATTTTCGCCGGGAAACCGGCGGCCGCTGAGCAAAGAAGGAATTTCTGTCGCAAAGCTCAACGGCAAAATTCCGAACTATGCGAGCGACTTTTGCGACGCCAGGTATTCCACATTTCAGTCAGGGGTGCGGCCACTTTTTCTTTATAGGTTTTTTATATCCCGCCCTTCTCTTGCCGGATTTGTTCCTCCCTAATCAACGCATCGTATCGATTCGCCTGGCTTCCAGTCGGGATCTGCCTCATTCTTGCAAAGCCGCACGGGCGGCACAGCACAGTTCCGGCGATCGGGACTGCGGGCGGGGATCGTGTCACGAGCGAGGTGTGAAGGAAGGGGCTTAATTCGGTGGAGGCATTCTACATCATCCTGCTGGTCGGCACGGTCCTGGTGCTGTCGGCTGCCCTTTCGAGCCTGCTTGCCTTTCGCTTCGGCGCCCCCCTCCTCCTGGTCTTCCTGTCGATCGGCCTGCTCGCCGGCGTCGATGGCCTCGGCATCCAGTTCGAGAACTACTCCTTCACCTTCATGCTGGGATCGCTGGCACTGGCGATCGTGCTCTTCGATTCCGGCTTCATGACGCCCGCTCATTCCTTCCGCATCGCCGCCGCGCCGGCGCTGACCTTGGCCTCTGCCGGCGTGCTCCTGACGGCCGGCATTTTCGCGATTGCCGCCTCGCTCTTCCTCGGCTTCTCCTTTGTCGAAGGCCTGCTGCTCGGCTCGATCGTCGCGTCCACGGATGCCGCCGCCGTCTTCTTCCTGCTGCGCATTGGCGGCATCAACATCCGCGACCGGGTGCGCTCGACGCTGGAGGTGGAATCCGGCACCAACGACCCTATGGCGATCTTCCTGACGATCGCGCTGTCGGAACTGGTCGCCACCGGCCAGGGCTTTTCCGGCCTGGACTTCCGTTTCCTGATGCTTTTCATCGAGCAGATGGGGCTCGGTCTGATATTCGGCCTGTTCGGCGGCATGATGATCGTCTGGGTGCTGAACCGCTTCACCTCCGACCGGGGGCTTGCGCCGATCTTCGTGCTGACGCTGGCGCTGCTCGTCTTCGCCTTCACCGGCGTCATGGGTGGCAGCGGCTTCCTGGCCGTCTATGTCGCCGGCATCTATTCCGGCAACCGCCGGATGTTCGCCAAGCAGCAGATCGTCCGTTTCAACGAAGGGCTGACCTGGCTTGCGCAGATCATCATGTTCCTGGTGCTCGGCCTGCTCGCCACGCCCTCGCAGTTTCCAGCCATCCTCCTGCCGGCGATCGGCCTTGCGCTTTTCCTGATGTTCGTCGCCCGCCCCGTCGCCGTCTGGCTCAGCCTGCTCCCCTACGACTTCACCCAGCAGGAAACCGGCTTCGTCGCCTGGGTGGGCCTGCGCGGGGCGGTGTCGATCCTGCTTGCGATCATGCCGATCCTGAGCGGGGTCGAAACCGGCTCCGTCTTCTTCAACACGACCTTCATCATCGTGCTCGCTTCCCTGCTGGTCCAGGGCTGGACGATCAGGCCGGTTGCCGAAAGGCTCGGCCTCATCATCCCGCCGCGCATGGGGGCGGTCGACAAGGTCGAACTGGACCTGCCCGGCAAGGCGACCCACGAACTGATCTCCTACCGCGTCATGAAGGACAGCCCGATCCTGAGCGGCGAGCGCATCCCACGCTGGGCGATGCCGTCGCTCGTCATCCGCGACGGCCGCAGCATGCGCTACCAATATGCCGGGCGGCTGAAGGAAGGCGACCAGGTCTATCTCTTCGTGGCGCCCAGCTACACGAAGCTTCTCGATCGCCTTTTCGCAAGCCGCGTGCCGGTCGAGGAGGACGATGCCGAATTCTTCGGCGCCTTCGCCATCTCGCCGACGCGCCCTGCAAGGGAGCTCGATGCGGCCTACGGGCCCGGCCTGCTATCCGCCAACGAGCAGAACATGACGGTCGGCGACCTGATGACCTCCAGGCTTGGCGGAAGAGCGGAATATGCGGACCGCATCCGCTTCGGTTCGATCGTGCTGATCGTCCGCGAGCTCGACGAACATGACGAGATCCGCAGCCTCGGCATTTCGCTGGAGCCGGTGGAGCCGGCGACCAACCTGCCGATCTTCATCAACATGCGCGAGATCGCCCACCGCATCCGCGACCTCCTGCGCAAGTATCGCGGCAAGCCGGTGCCCGAAAAAAGCGGCGCGACGCCCCCGGAAGGTCCGGCCTCCGCGGCATGAATGCCGAGGTTCCCGAAGAGAATGGCGCAAGCATCGGATAACCGCCTTGCGTCATCGGTCTGGCATAGTATGGTCCGCACGAACTTTTCCTCAGCAAGTGGATCAGCATCATGCCGGCCTTTAAAACCCTTGACGATCTTCCCGATATCGCAGGCAAGCGCGTGCTCGTGCGTGTCGACCTCAACGTTCCCGTCGCCAATGGCAAGGTGACAGACGCGACCCGAATCGAGCGCGTGGCGCCGACCATCCTGGAACTTTCCGGGAAGGGTGCGAAAGTCATCCTGCTCGCCCATTTCGGCCGTCCGAAGGGCGAGCCGGTCGCCGACATGTCGCTGTCACTGATCATGACGGCCGTCAACGAAGTGCTCGGACAGAAAGTCCTGTTCGCGACCGACTGCATCGGCCCCGATGCCAGGAAGGCGATCGACGCTATGGCGAACGGCGACATCCTGCTCCTCGAAAACACCCGCTTCCACAAGGGCGAGGAGAAGAACGACGCGGCCTTCACCGAAGCGCTTGCCGAAAACGGCGACATCTACGTCAACGACGCCTTCTCCGCCGCCCATCGTGCACATGCCTCGACCGAGGGCCTCGCCCATCATCTACCCGCCTATGCCGGCCGCACCATGCAGGAAGAGCTGGAGGCACTGGAAAAGGGTCTCGGCAATCCGGCCCGCCCGGTGGTGGCGATCGTCGGCGGCGCCAAGGTTTCCACCAAGATCGACCTCCTCAAGAACCTCGTGAAAAAGGTCGATGCGCTGGTGATCGGCGGCGGCATGGCCAATACCTTCCTCGCGGCCAAGGGCATCAATGTCGGCAAGTCGCTGTGTGAGCACGACCTTGCGGATACGGCTAGGGAAATCATGAAGGAAGCGGACGCCGCCAATTGCGCGATCGTGCTGCCGGCCGACGGCGTCGTCGCGCGCGAGTTCAAGGCGGGCGCCGCCAACGAGGTTGTCGATATCGCATCGATCCCTTCGGACGCCATGGTGTTGGACGTCGGTCCGAAATCGGTGGCGGCGATCAACGACTGGATTTCCAGGGCTTCGACGCTCGTCTGGAATGGTCCGCTCGGTGCCTTCGAGATCGCCCCCTTCGACAAGGCGACCGTCGTGGCAGCCAGGCATGCGGCAGAAGAGACCAAGGCCGGCAAGCTCGTCTCGGTCGCCGGCGGCGGCGATACGGTTTCGGCCCTCAATCATGCCGGCGTGGCGGACGACTTCTCCTATGTCTCGACCGCGGGCGGGGCCTTCCTGGAATGGATGGAAGGCAAGGAACTGCCGGGCGTGGCCGTGCTTTCCAAGGCGGCTTGAGCTATAATTCCAAAAATCGGCGTGCGGATTTATGTCCGCACGTTCCGGCGTCAAGAAGCATTTAAAAACTTTAGATCTTTTAAACGATTGAAACGATTTCAATCGTTTCAATGACTTACCACGGGATTTCCCTTAAAAAAAACTTCTGTTATCCGCGGATGGCATCTTAGGAGATATGAGCGCGTTTTGCGCCAACTTAGGGACAGGAGTGTAGTATGGTGGACGCGAAGATGTTGAACAAGATCAGCTCTGCGCCCGGATTTATTGCGGCATTGGATCAAAGCGGTGGTTCAACACCTGGAGCGTTGCGCCTTTATGGCGTGTCCGACACCGACTATCAGGGCGACGAGGAGATGTTCCGCCTGATGCATGCCATGCGCGTCCGCATCATGAGCGCGCCCGCCTTTACGGGTAACAAGGTTATCGGCGCTATTCTGTTCGAGCGGACCATGGACGGCGATGTCGATGGTGAGGCTGTTCCGTCCTATCTCTGGGAAAAGCGCGGTGTGGTACCCTTTCTCAAAGTCGACAAGGGCCTGAATGCCGAGGAAAACGGCGTTCAAACGATGAAGCCGATGCCCGATCTGGATACTCTTCTGATCCGCGGTCGTGAAAAGGGAATATTCGGAACGAAGATGCGGTCGGTGATCGCCCATGCCGACAAGGCCGGGATCGCTGCCGTCGTGGAGCAGCAGTTCCAGGTTGCGCGCCAGATCATCGGCCAAGGCCTGGTGCCGATCGTCGAGCCTGAAGTTTCCATCAAAAGCCCGACAAAGGAACAGGCTGAAGCCATTTTGCGCGACGAGATCGCCGAACGGCTCGAAAAGCTTCCAGCAGGTGAGACCGTCATGCTCAAATTGACGATCCCGACGGTCCCCGATTTCTATGCGCCTTTGGTCGCTCATAAATCAGTCATTCGCGTCGTCGCCCTTTCCGGCGGCTACAGCACAGCGGAAGCCTGCGAAAAGCTCAGCCATAACCATGGCATGATCGCGAGTTTCTCGCGCGGGCTGACGGAAAAACTGCGCGTCACGATGAGCGATGCAGAGTTCGATACCAGCCTGGCCGAAACGATCGATCAGATCTACGCCGCGAGCGTCAATAAGTCCTGATGCGATCCCGATTGATCGGTGGCGGAGCATATCGCCGATCTCGGGCGCCATGCTACGAACCTTGTCACGGAAGGGAATGGGCCGCACCGGCAACGGAGCGGCCTTTTGCTTGGCAGTCCGGTCGGTAAGTCTTGATGACCCGAATTGGCGGCGCCACCTCTCTGCGGAAAGGAGGCTGAGCCATGATCTGCACGCACTCACAGAGGTCGGCTGGGATTTTGCCTATATCACGGGCGACGAGGAAAAGGCGATGAAGGATCACGGCCTGGTCTGATCCGCACCTAGTCGCCGGCCCTTCGTTTTATTGATCGGTGAATCACAAAGATTGGTTGGCGCAAGAGAAATTCGTCGTTTAACTAACTAACGAACTGCATATCCTGGGAGCGACGCCGCTATGCCGACCGCCGAATTTGTCACCGTCGATGTCTTCACCACCGAGCGCTTTGCCGGCAATCCGCTCGCCGTCATCCCCGACGCACGCGTCTTGACAGCTGATGAGATGCAGAAGATCGCCGCCGAATTCGGCTATGCGGAAAGCACGTTCGTGCTGCCGCCGGAAAATCCGGAGAACAGCGCCCGCGTGCGCATTTTCACGCCGACTATGGAAATCCCTTTTGCCGGCCATCCGAATGTCGGCACGGCTTTCGTGCTCGGCTGCCAGGGGGAACTCTTCGGCAGGCCGGTCGGCGAGAGGCTCCGCTTCGAGGAAATCGCCGGACTGGTGGAGATCACGCTTCTTCGCGAGGCCGACACGGTAACCGGCGCCACGATCCGCGCGCCGCGTCCTCTGGAACTTGGTGACGAGGTGCCGACGGATCTCGTTGCCGGCTGCGCTTCCATCGAAGCCGCTCATGTCCGCATCTCCGGCCACAAGCCGGTTATCGCCTCCGTCGGCCTGCCCTTCGCGATCGCCGAGCTTGAAAACCTCGATGCGCTGGCTGCTGCGCGACCGAACATCACGGTCTTCCACGAAGCGGCCGCCCGGCATCCGCGTGCGGAAGGGGATTTTTCGCTTTTCCTTTACGTCCGTAACACCGAAAATCCATGGCATATCCGTGCCCGCATGTTCGCGCCGCTCGACAACGTCATGGAGGATCCGGCAACCGGCAGCGCATCTGCCGCCCTTTCCGCCTTTCTGGCGACGCGGGCGTCCGAGGTGGATGCAAACATGCAGATCACGATTGAACAGGGCGTCGAGATGGGGCGCCGCAGCTTGATCGAACTGGATGTGGCGAAAACGGGCGGTATCGTTACCGACGTGCGCATTACCGGCCGCTGCATCTCCGTCATGCGCGGTGCAATCGACTGCTGAGGAAATCTCGGCAGCGTCAGGAGAAATCGCGCAGGATCAGCGTCGCACCCCAGATCGCGAAGGCGAAGATCGCGAGTTTCCAGAAATCGCCGCGACGCCTGAGACCCGGCAAGCCGAGCGGCTTGATGATCTGGGCCGCCATGGCGAGGATCAGCAGGACTGAAATTGTCTTCGTCATTCCATTCTTCGTTTCGCTAAAGCGTGTCGCGATCCTTCAGATACGCTTACCACGCTTTAAGTGCTTATTTTCACGCATGTCGTTATCGCAAAACCGCTGCACACTTTTGCGCGACATGCTTAGTCGCCACAGGCTGGACATTTTTGCGCTTCACCACAGATAGCTCTGGAGAGGATTCGGGGGAACCCGCTCCGCCTTCGTTAACGCCCGATTCATCCGCATGCAACAATGCTTGCACGCGATGCCATGATTGACTGCATCCGCGAAAAGAGCTGACAGTACCGAAAAATGAGCCGAAACCTTCTGCCCGTCCTCGCCCTCCTCTGCGGTACGCTTTTCCTCTTCCTTGGCAACGGCCTGCAGGGTCTTCTCCTGCCAGTGCGCGGCTCGCAGGAAGGTTATTCCAACGAGGTGCTCGGGCTGCTCGGCACCACCTGGGCCTCCGGTTTCGTAATCGGCTGCTTCGTGGCGCCGAACGTGGTGCGCCGCATCGGCCATGTGCGCGCCTTTTCCGGCTTCCTGTCTCTGATATGCCTGAATGTGCTCCTGACCGGCATCCTGGTCGACCAGACCGCCTGGCTGATCCTGCGCGCCATCACCGGCTTCTGCACCGCCGGCACGTCGATGATCATCGAAAGCTGGTTGAACGAACGCGCCACACCCGAAAGCCGTGGCACGATCTTCTCCTTCTACATCTCGATCACCCTGTTCGGCGTGGTCGGCGGCCAGCTGATGGTGCCCTTCGCGGATATTTCCACGCCGATACTCTTCATGGTCTGCGGCATCCTCTACTCCATCGCCGCGCTGCCGACGACGCTCTCCAAGGCGGCTTCTCCGCAGCCGCTGAAGCGGGCACGGCTGGATCTTCCCGGCCTGTTCCGCAATTCCCCCATTTCCTTCGTCGGCATCCTGCTGATCGGCACGGCAAACGGCGCTTACGGGACGCTCGGGGCAGTCTTTGCGACCCGGGCGGGATTGGACCACGGCGCGGTCGCCGCCATGGTCAGCATTACCATCTTTGCCGGCGCGATCATGCAGTTTCCGGCAGGCCGGCTCTCGGACACCATGGACCGCCGCCACGTGCTTGCCGGCCTTTCGGCGGCCTCGGCGCTGGCTGGCCTCGCCGTCGCGCTCCTGAGGCCGACAGACGTATACAGCATCGTTATCCTGGTGGCGATCTATGGTGCTGCGGCGAACGCGCTTTATCCGATCGCCGTCGCGCATGCCAACGACTTCGCCGCACCTGAGGATTTCGTGAAGGTTTCGGGCGGCCTGCTGCTGCTATATGGTATCGGCACGATCATCGGGCCGACGCTCGGAGGCCCGGTTATGAGCTTCGCCGGCCCGCATGCCCTCTTTGCTGTGACCGCGGTCGCGCATATGCTGGTAACGGCTTATGCGATCATCCGCAGCCGCCAGCGCGCACCGGTGCCAGTCGAGGAGCGCGAGGCCTACCAGACCGCGCCGACCTCAGCCGGGCCGCTTGCGACGCCGGAAAGCCTGTCGCTCGATCCGCGCGCCAAGAACGAGGCAACCGCAGAGATGAAGGAGGCATCATGAGCTTTCTTGATGACGATCGACCCAAGAAGCCGACAGTCCATGAGATCGGCTCCGATCTTTCCATGCTCTCAGTCGATGAGCTCGATTCGCGCATCAAGCTCCTGAAAGAGGAGATCGCGCGACTGGAAGCGGAAAAAGAGAGAAAGGATGCCGGCCGTCGCGCCGCCGACAGCTTCTTCAGATCTTGAAAAACTAAGATATCGAGAAGTTTAAGGGTATTTTTTGCTTCGCCTCAACGGAATATTAATCATTAACGGAGAATATCCATCTGTCCAGGCTTCCTGGACTCAGACAGTTTCACCGTTCGGCGAATGGTCTGATTTCTCCCTGTTTTACCTTGAGAGCCGCCATCCCGCGGCTCTTCTTTTTGTTGCAGGACCATTCCTCCGATTTTCCTTCGGCACGGCATCGCGGCAGCTTCGGCACGGGTCCGTTTCCCAAGCTAGGCCCGCAGCGGTATTCACAGCCTGAAATGTGTCTCATTTCAAGAAGATGGCCTCTATTTACCACTTCTTGTGGGTATTAACCTTTCCTTAAGAAACGTCTTGCGGATTTCCATTATAAGTATCATGTTCATGCCAGTCAGAGCGGTTGGGAACTTTTACTCGACCTTGACCATTTGCCTGAATGTGATTGCGTTAGCAGGATGAATTCGATGTCCGAACAGGGATTGAACACCGTCAGTTTTGCCGGCCGCGCCGCTGCCTCCTCGCAGTTCAAGGCGCTCTACTCTGAGGGCATGGCCCTGGTTGAGGAAACCGCGAGCTATCTCGACGGTCCGGGGCGCGCCGCCTCCAAGGTCCTGCCGCGCATGGCGTCGGTCCTCTATGCCGCTGAATCCATGCGGCTGACCACCCGCCTGATGCAGATGGCTTCCTGGCTGCTCCTGCAACGCGCCGTCAACAACGGCGAGATGAGCCGCGATCAAGTCCTGTCGGAAAAGAGCAAGGTACGCCTCGACGGCTTCAACGTCGACCGCAGCGCGCCGGGCTGGCTCGACCTGCCGGAAGGTTTCCGCGAGCTCGTCGAGCGTTCGCTCCGCCTGCAGAACCGGATCGCCCTCCTCGACCGGGAAATCTATCGGCCCGCCGACACCACCGTCATGCCTGACAACGAAAACAGCGTCCGCGCCCAGCTCAACCTGCTGCGCACAGCGTTCGGCAACTGACCCATACGAACTTACTCCATTCAGCCGGCGCATATCGGTTGCGCCGGTGTTTTCATGTCCGCGAAATGTCCCAGACATAGGCAGCAATCTCATCCCGGCTTTTCAAGCGAACCTTCACGCCTGAAAAGCCATTATAGAGCTTTAGGTGGCCGTCGAAGGAATTCCAGTTGTTCTTCCGCGCGCGATACTCCGAGACCCATCTCACCAGTCCCTCGAAGCTTTCCTCGCTTTCCCCGCCTTGAATGCCGCGCGCCCGGATATTCGCAACGCACTCCTCCTCGCAAAGGTCGATCCAGATCAATTGCGTCGCACGCGGAAGAAGCACGTCGACAAGCCATCCGTAGACGCCCTCCATAAGCCATGCGTCGTCATCGGCCCGCTTCTTGACCTCTTGAATGACAACCGACTTATCGCGAGCGATGCCATAGCGGCCGGGCTGCCAGTAGACATCGTCGAGGTGCACGGCCTCCATCCCGATCCGCACCGCCAATCGTTTCGCCAGCCAGGTCTTGCCGGCACCGCCATTGCCCATGATGACGATACGGCGGAGTGGGTCCGGCAAGTGCGATCGGTTTTCCATCCCGCATCCCTTCCTGCCCCATCAATCGGCATAGGGGGCGATCTTATTTGATCGCTCCCCTGCCACACCACCCGGCATGCGGGTCCGCACCGGGCGGTTCGAGGGATTGAGGTTAT
>NZ_JAGGJW010000011.1 GCF_017873175.1 Neorhizobium petrolearium | reverse complement strand
GCCGGTCAGATCGGGGCTGATTGTCGTGCCGCGTCGAAGCACAAAGTGACACTTCAACTTTGCGCCGGAACGGACATCTCAACCTCGCCGCCACATCACATGTGTATAGCAAGCCGGGTTCAAGGATGAAGTGCGACAGCCTTGTTCTTCCCTTTTCAGCTTTCGGCGAAGTCTCGCAATGTCTCGCCAGCCAACCGATAGCGGACCCATTCCTTCATCGGTTCGGCACCGATCGCTTCGTAGACGCGGATCGCCGGCTCGTTCCAATCGAGCACGCTCCATTCGAAACGGCCGCAATCGTTTTCAAGCGCAATCACCGCCAGCCGTTTCAGCATGGCCTTGCCAGCACCTAGCCCGCGCGCCTTTGGCGTCACATAGAGGTCTTCGAGATAAAGCCCGTTCTTCCCTTGCCACGTCGAGTAACTGAAGAACCAGATTGCCATGCCAACCGGTTCGTCATCCTGTTCGCAGATCAGCGCGCGGGTTACCGAATCCCTGCCGAAGATCGACTCCTTAATCGTTTCAACCGTCGCGGCGACCTCGTGTTCGGCCTTCTCATAGATCGCCAACTCGCGGATGAAACCGAGAAGCGTCACAGCATCCTCGCGGACAGCTTCGCGTATGGTGAGCACCATGGAAAACCCTTTGAAAATAACAGGCTGAAGCCGTGTCCTGATGTAAGAGACAATGTCAAGGCAGAGGTTACGGCCGCAGTCACTCAGCCGCTGATTTGATCTCTGCCACGGCATCGATTTCGTAGGAATAGCCGTCCAGCATGCCATAGGCTTTTTCGATGTTCTCGATCTCGTTTTCCGCCCGGCCGATCGCCTCGCCGATCGTTTCGCAACGCGATCTCAGCATGCGCCCCAGAACGTCCGTTTCCGGTTTCCTGCCGATGCGGTCGATATGGTTGCGGATGCGGGCGCGGTGACGCTCCATCTCGAGAATATGAATCCGCGCGTTGACGATCTTGTCGGTGAGCTTGCGGCGCATGGCAGCGACCGGATCGAAACTCCCCGGCTCCCGCTCGTCCAGGATAACCTCGTTGATCAGCGTCTCAAGGATGACGAGGCCCTGCAAATCCTTGGTGTCTGCAAGTTCCGGATCGAAGCCGGTATCGTCATAGACCTTGCGGCGCACGGGGTCGCAAAGAAGCTCGTAGGACGTCGTCAACCTGCTGAACAAGTCAACGTCGCCACCGGCATCCGGATGGGCCGTTTTCGCACGCTTGCGGTAGGCAGACTTGATGGTCGCGCCATCCGCCTCGCGGGAAATACCGAGCATCTCATAGGGGTCGATCACAGTGTCACCTGTTTTCGGCAAATCAATTTCATCGTGGTAACGTCTAAGTCCCGCAGGCTCAACCCATTATCCATCCTTATGGCCAATTAGGGGCAGGCCAACCCCCTGCCCGATTTTCCCACAGCATTGCTTATCCGGAACGCGTCACCTCGGGAGATGCCGATGTGTAGCGGCCGAGCGTGCCACCTGCTCATAAATCCCGGTCATGAATTCCAGCGTCTTCGTCGCCTCGTCGAGTCTCCCCCCGAAATTGGGCAAAGACTGGACCGCCTTGATAAGAAGCGAGGCGCGAAGCTGCGCATAACGCTCGGTTACGTCGCGTCCCTTTTCCGTCACCGAATAGGTGACGCCGGACCGCCCACTGCCCTTGCGCTCCACGAGCCCTGCCCCGATCAGCTTACGCAGACTGTATTGCATATTGGGAATATCTTCGCGGTTGGAAAGTCGCGCCAAGTCCTTGATCGTCTTCGGTCGATCGTTCATGCGAATGATGTGCAGCATGGCATTTTCCGGCCCGCTGGCGGCGAAATCGATGACGGAAGCCAGGCATTCGGCCTGCCACCGACCGAAGGCCTCGAAGGCGCGCATCAGAGCATATTCGAGCTCCGCCACGTCCACCTCCAGCGGCGTCCTGGCGAGATGCCAGCTCCGGTCCAGACCGTGCTGTGCCTCACCTTCGTCCTGCCCTATCGAACTCATCGGCGTGTTTTCCTTCTTCACTGCAGCAATCATGTTGACAAGCTTTATGTTTCAAATAAACTTTCTATCGTAATATCTATCAAAAATCTGGGGAACAAACCATGACGGAGAACTCCATGTTCACCGCCGGGCAGTTTTTGCTCGGCACTTTCGCCTCCAATTGCTCCGGCGGCATGTCGGTTACCAAAGTTCCTGAGCGTTGGAAAAACTCCTGGGACAACAATCTCAAATTGGCTCAGCTTCTGGATGCGGCCGGCATCGACTTCATGCTGCCGATCGCCCGCTGGATCGGCTACGGTGGAGAGACCAATTTCCACGGCAATGTTCTCGAAACCGTTACCTGGGCGGCCGGGCTTCTGGCGAAAACCCAAAACATCAACGTCTTCGCCACGATCCACACCGTAGCCAACCATCCGATCGTCCTTGCCAAGCAGATCGCCACCATCGACCAGATCAGCGGCGGCCGCATCGGCCTGAACATCGTCGCCGGCTGGAACCAACCCGAATACGAGGCGCTCGGGCTCGAGCTGCCGACCGATCACGAAACGCGCTATGCCTATGCGGAAGAATGGTTCGATGTGGTCAAGACGCTCTGGCAGCGGACGGAAACCTTCGATTACGACGGAAAATTCTTCAATCTCCGCCAGGTGCTCGGAGATCCTCGCCCGGCACGCAAGGTGCCAATGCTGAACGCCGCCGGATCCGGCCAAGGCCGTGCCTTCGCCGTCCGTAATGCCGACTTCCTGTTCACGCCGGCGATCGACCTCGAACGCTCTGCATCCGAGGTCGCTGAACTAAAAGCACAGGGCAAGGCCTCCAGTCGCGATCTCGGCGTTCTCACCTTCTCGCATGTCGTCTGCCGACCGACGGAAAAGGAGGCGCGTGACTACCTCCAGCATTTTGGAAAGGACAATGCGGATTGGGAGGCCGTAGACAACCTGGTCCGGCTGCAGTTTGCGCATGCGCATTCCTTCCCGCACGATCTCCTCGCGCTCATACGCGACCGCATGGCAGCGGGTCATGGCGGCTTTCCGCTGGTCGGTACGCCGGAACAGGTGGCGGAAGGGATCCTGTCGCTTCACAGGGCCGGCTTCAATGGCACAACGCTGTCCTTCGTCGACTATGCCGAGGAATTTCCCTACTTCCGGGACACGGTATTGCCGATCCTGGAGGCCGAGGGAATCCGAAGGAGCGTGACGACGGCGACGGCTGCAGCCTGACTGTGGAAATGCTGGTCGCTCGCCGCAAGACCGCCCGGATCGAGCGAAAGAAGCCGGCGTGAAGCTGCATCTGGCTTAGCTGCCTCTGGGCCACAGGGATAGGCGCCGGCCCTCCGCCACCGGCGCCATAAGGAAACTGACCACCACGCAGGGCAGCAATACCAAGAAAGTCGCAACGAGACTGACATGCTCGGCGATGAAGCCCAGCAACGGCGGCACACCGATCGTCGAGAGCATCAGCGTCAGCGATAAAGCCGCAAGGTTTTCCGACGGCTGTCCTTTGCCGCGCTCAATCGTCGTCGAGACCGCCAGCGGGAAAGCGAGCGCGATGCCGCAGCCGATCAGAAACAAGGCAACGCCCGCGAGCGTGAGGCTCGACGTCATCACCAAGAGGATGATTCCTATCGCGACCGAAACGGCCGATGCGCGCACCAGAACCATGGGCCTGAAGCTATCCCGGAGCATATCGCCGGACAACCGTGTCAGCCCCATGCCAATGGTAAACGCAGCATAGAGCATGCCGGCAATTGCCGGATCGGCGCCGAGTTCTTCGCGCAAGAAGAAGATGCCCCAATCATAGACTGCGCCTTCGACGATACAGAGCCCGAAGACCATGACACAGATGAGCAGGATCGTGCGGTCCGGCAGGACATAGGCAGAACGCTTGCGTTCCGGCTGTGCATCCGAAGCCACGTCCTTCGGCGTGACCCAGAACACCAGCAGACAAGCCGCAACGACGAAGGTAGCGGCCATAACTTGTTGTGAAAAAGGCGCCATCGCCCTCTCCGCTAGGAAGCCGGAACACAAGGATCCGACGAGCAGTCCAACCGACCAGAAGCCATGGCTGCGCGCCAGGACCTTCGTGCCGGTTCTTTGCTCGATACCGGCGGAGATCATGTTGGCGGCGACGTCGAAGATTGTGCGAAAGAAGCCGAAGAGGAAGAAACAAAGGACGAAGCCGATGACCGGGGAAATCGTCAGCAGCGGACTGAGCAAAGCGCAGATCGGCAATGTGACGAGCGCCGTCAGCCGCGGTGTAAAACGGTCTGTAATCCGCCCGGCGAGAGGCAAGGCCAGAAATGTACCGACAGGCGCGCTCAGCAGCGCGAAACCAAGGACTGCCTTATCGATTCCCATCGACGCCTGGATGGCCGGCAGGCGGGTAAAAAGCGAAATGAACAGGATAGCATTGCTGAAATAAAGCAATGCCGGCGGCAGAAAGGTTTTCATAAAAATGTTCCGGGCGAATCAGAGCTCCCGGCGCATTCGTGCCAGCGCGGATCACTTCGGACAAGCGGCGATAACGGAACCCTGCCCTGCGCTACTGAGGGGCGAAAACTCACGGAAAAGTACGAATATCAGGCGCAATCCACTGCACCTGTCATCATCCTGCAATCGCTCAGATTCGCATGCACGTTCCAAGGGCGGTGCCTCAAAAATTTGCAGGGACCATCTTCTCCTTTCACAGAAACGCGCTAGCCTTCTTGCAGCCACCTTGGGGAAAACCGATGCCCGTTCGATTACTTCCTGTCGTTCTGTGTCTCGCTCTCTTATCCTTCACCGCCGCCAAGGCCGAAGACCCTGTCGCGGAGGCTCAGGCGGTCATCTCGGGCCAGATCGCCGCGCTGATGCGCAATGACGCGGAAAGGGCCTACTCCTTCGCCTCTCCTGGCATCCGCAGCCTCTACCCCGACAAGAACCAATTCCTGGATATGGTGCGCAAGAACTATGAACCCGTCTATCAGGCCGGTAATTATGCCTTCGGCCGCTCGAAACTCATCGGTGGCGGAGAAATGGTGTTGCAGGAAGTGATGATCGGCGCCCGGGAAGGCAAGGACTGGACCGCCATCTACCAAATGCGGCTGATGGATGACGGAAGTTACAAGGTCGATGGCGTGCGGATGATGCGCAATACAGCGAGCCAAGGTATATAGTAACTCAAATACAAACCACCCATAGGAAAACTTGCTTAAATCCCCAAAAGCGAGTGATATTTGCTCGGGGATGATTCTTTTGGGGGTTAATATGCAAAAATTTATACCTGCGGCCATCGGCTTGCTGCTTACCGGATGCGCGAATATTGCCCAGCAGGCATTGGAGGATAAAGAAGCTGCTTCTCAAGTGTCAAAAGGCGAATATCGCGTAACGTCATTGGGAATCTATCGCATCTGGAAAGACAGCAAGGGAAATTATTATTCCTCACCTCTTTGCCTCGATGATACAAAATCTCAGATTGCGCTCACATCCCTGAAAAGGATCCAGTCGGCCGGGAAACCTTCAAAGATTGAAGATCAAGACGCCTTTGATCACTTTCAGCTTACCCTCGATCCAATTGCTGCGGAAAGGGATTTTGGCGAAATCAAAGCGAAAATCGGCATTACTTTCAATGGCATACCTCGATCCAAAAGAGTCGCCGAAAACTTCAGCATCTCAAAGTATGACGTAGTCACCAGCAATGACGAATTGCTCAACTCCGAGTATGTATATAGCAATGTCGAGCGTCGATGCCGGAAATTTATAGATGACAAGAAGAAATTCCGGGATATAGGAAAACCCGTATTCGTTTATTCGATTACGACAGGAGAGAAAGTCTATAGCAAACTTGTCGGCCTCCCCTCCCTTTCCGTCGGCCCGGAGCTGAAGGGTAAAAAGATAGGGGAATTCAAGATTGGAACGAGCGAAGTTACCTACGCCGAGGCGCGCAACGCGGTCTTCGGCTATTTGTATTTCCCGGTCGGCAGTTTGAAAAACGAACCCGTCCCAACAATCAACAGGACAAGACGATAACTCTCACTGCGGATCGAGATCGCCCTTGGCCCACATTTCCTGCGTTTCGGCGTAGAAATCCGCAAAACGGCCTTCGGCGATCGCCTGACGGATGCTCTTCATCAGGTCCTGATAGTAGTGCAGGTTGTTCCAGGAGAGCAGCATGCCGCCCAGCGCCTCGTCCGAACGGACGAGGTGGTGAAGATAGGCACGGGAGTAATCCCGCGCTGCCGGGCAGTTCGACTCCTCGTCGAGAGGCCGCAGGTCCTCGGCATGGCGGGCATTGCGGATATTGACCTTGCCACGGCGGGTGAAGGCGAGGCCATGGCGGCCGGAACGGGTGGGCATGACGCAGTCGAACATGTCGATGCCACGCGCGACCGACTTCAGGATATCGTCCGGCGTGCCGACGCCCATCAGGTAGCGCGGCTTTTCGTTCGGCAATACCGGGAGCGTGGTCTCCAGCATCTTCAGCATGACGTCCTGAGGTTCACCGACTGCGAGGCCGCCCACCGCATAACCCTTGAGATCAAGCTGCTTCAGACCTTCGGCAGAACGGATGCGCAGATCTGCTATGTCGCCTCCCTGGACGATGCCGAACATGGCCTTGCCAGGCTGATCGTCGAACGCGACGCGGCAGCGCTCGGCCCAGCGCAGCGACAATTCCATGGCTCGCTCGATCTCCTTGGGTTCTGCCGGCAGCGCCACGCATTCATCGAGCTGCATCTGGATATCCGAGCCCAGCAGGCCCTGGATTTCGATCGACCGTTCCGGCGACATGTGATGCAGGCTGCCGTCCACATGGCTCTTAAAGGTCACACCCTTCTCGTCGAGCTTCCGGAGCCCGGAAAGCGACATGACCTGGAAACCGCCGCTGTCGGTCAGGATCGGGTGTGGCCAGCGGATGAGATTGTGGAGCCCGCCGAGGCGGGCGACGCGCTCCGCCCCCGGCCTCAGCATCAGGTGATAGGTGTTGCCGAGGATGATGTCGGCGCCGGTGTCGCGCACCTGATCGAGATACATGGCCTTGACGGTGCCGACCGTCCCGACCGGCATGAAAGCCGGCGTGCGGATGGTGCCGCGCGGCATGGTGATCTCGCCAAGGCGCGCGCCGCCGTCGGTGGCCTTGAGGTTGAATTGGAAATTTTCAGTCATTTGTCGGTCCGGAAAAGCAGGCACGCGTCGCCGTAGGAGTAGAAGCGATAGCCCGTCGATATGGCATGGGAATAGGCAGAACGCATCGTCTCAAGCCCGCAAAATGCGGAGACCAGCATGAACAGCGTCGATTTCGGCAGATGGAAATTGGTCATCAGCATGTCGACAGCCTTGAAGCGGTAGCCGGGCGTGATGAAGATACCGGTCGCGCCGCTCCAGGGTTTTACCATGCCCTCTTCGGCAGTCGCGCTCTCGATCAGCCGGAGCGACGTCGTGCCGACACAGACGATGCGGCCGCCTCTTCTCTTCACGGCATTCAGGCTCGCCGCAGTCTCGGCGCTTACATAGCCGATTTCCTGGTGCATCCTGTGATCGGTCGTATCCTCGGCCTTGACCGGCAGGAACGTCCCTGCCCCGACATGCAGCGTCACGAAATGCCGTTCGATACCGGCGGCATCGAGGGCTTCGAAAAGCCCGGACGTGAAATGCAGGCCTGCTGTCGGCGCCGCGACGGCACCCTCCTCCCGAGCATAGATCGTCTGGTAATCCTTGCGGTCCCGGGCGTCTTCCGGCCGCTTGGCGGCAATATAAGGCGGCAGTGGAATGTGTCCGACTGCCGCGATCGCCTCGTCCAGTGCCGGGCCGGAAAGATCAAAGCGTAACGTCACCTCACCGCCCTCGCCCTTCTCCTCGACGGTTGCGGTGAGCGAGCCCAGCAGACAGGCATTGCCGCCGTGGCCAAATTCGATGCGATCACCGATCCTGATGCGTTTGCCGGGCTTCGCAAAGGCCTTCCAGACATCAGGCGCGGTGCGCATGTGGAGGGTGGCGGATACCTGCTGGCCACCTGCCCCTTCCCGATGACGGATGCCTTCGAGCTGGGCCGGAATGACCTTGGTATCGTTGAAGACCAGCGCATCGCCGGCTCTCAGAAAATTCGGCAGTTCCGAGACTCTGTGGTCGGCAAGCACAGGATCGCTCTCGGGCCGGACGACAAGCAGCCGGGCACTGTCGCGCGGGCTTGCGGGCCTCAGTGCGATGCTTTCCTCTGGCAGGTCAAAGTCGAAAAAGTCGACGCGCATAATTTTCCCGGAAAAGCGAAACCCGCCCCGGCACGAGACGGAGCGGGTCGGTCATTCAAGTCAGATCAGACATCGGCGGCGACGCGCAGCGATACGATCGAGTCGGGATCACTGACCGGCTCGCCCTTCTTGATCTGGTCGATATTGTCCATGCCCTCGATGACCTGGCCCCACACGGTGTACTGCTTGTTGAGCCATGGTGCATCGGTGAAGCAGATGAAGAACTGGGAATTCGCCGAATTCGGGTTCTGGGAACGGGCCATCGAGCAGGTGCCGCGCACATGCGGCACAGCCGAGAACTCAGCCTTCAAGTCGGGCTTTTCGGAGCCGCCCATGCCCGCGCGGGCCGGATTGAAGCTTTCGCCTCCCTGTTTGCCGAACTTCACGTCGCCGGTCTGGGCCATGAAATCGGCGATGACGCGGTGGAAAACGACGCCGTCATAGGCGTTTTCGCGCGCAAGCTCCTTGATACGGGCGACATGGCCGGGTGCCAGGTCCGGCATCAGCGAGATGACGACCTTGCCCTTGGTGGTTTCCATGATGAGGGTGTTTTCCGGATCCTTGATCTCGGCCATTTTCTTCTCCTTTTTTTAGCGCCCGATATGTCGTCTGCGACGAGGCGCCCTCGGTTACTTCTTGCCGACGGTGACCTTGATCATCTTGTCGGGATTGGTGACTTCTCCGTTGCGGCCCTCACCGCGCTTGATCTTGTCGACAAACTCCATGCCCGAGACGACCTTGCCGATGACCGTATATTGGCCGTTCAGGAAAGAGCCCTGATCAAACATGATGAAGAATTGCGAATTGGCGGAATTCGGGCTTTGTGCGCGCGCCATTCCAACTGTGCCGCGCTCGAACGGGACCTTGGAGAATTCGGCTGGAAGATCCGGCAGGTCTGAGCCGCCGGTGCCGGCGCGGGCGGGGTTGTAACCTGAGCCGCCTTCCTTACCGAACTGGACGTCGCCGGTCTGGGCCATGAAGCCATCGATGACGCGGTGGAAGACGACATTGTCATAAGCGCCCTTGGCGGCAAGCGCCTCGACCTGCGCCACATGCTTCGGAGCGACCTCCGGCATGAGCTGGATCACAACCGGACCATCCTTGAGCTGGATCGTCAGGACATCGTCCGGCGCGGCAAAAGCCGGCATGACCATGGAAGCGAGGGCGAAAGCGCCGGCAATGGTGAAACCAAGCAATTTCATACGGAACTCCGGGTTCGGAAACGATCAGCGTTTCAGCTTGTTATTCAGGGCTTTGAGGACTGCAGCAGGCACAAAGGCGCTGACATCGCCGCCCATGGAGGCGATCTGCCGGACCAATGTGGCCGTAATGGGCCGCGAGGCAGTGCCCGCTGGCAGGAAGACAGTCTGGATATCCGGCGCCATCTGCCTGTTCATGCCGGCCATCTGCATTTCGTAATCGAGATCGGTTCCATCCCTCAGCCCGCGGATCAGAAGTGCCGCACCATTGGCGCGGGCCGCATCGACCACAAGATTATCGAAAGAAACCACGGAAACATTGGTTGCCTTGCCGGGCAGGACTTCAAAAAGCGATGCGCGGATGAGCTCTGCTCGCTCCTCGAAGGTGAACATCGGAACCTTGCCCGGATGAATGCCGATCGCGACGATCACCGTCTCGGCAACATTGAGTGCCTGGACGAGCACATCCAGATGACCATGGGTCATCGGATCAAAAGAACCGGGATAAAAAGCAGTCGTCATGCCGAGTGGCCTGTTCCAACGAATTCTCCGGCCTTTTGTCACGGAAGGCTGCTCGCCGCAAGACTCTCCCAATTCTGAACGGAAGATGAATGCCCCGTTCAAGGGCGTTTCAGTGGCATTGTGATCTTATGCGCATCGTGGCGGGCATTAAGCCCCGTCCGTATCGAGGGAGAAAAGAAGGAAAATGCTGGCGGTGATAGTGATGGGAGCCGTGATGATTGCTTTCCTGGCGGAAGCCATGGTCGTCGCTTTCGGACCAGACGAAGCGTGAAATGGGCGTTTCTGAACGCCAGATGAACAGGCCATTCAAGGACGCTTCAGAGCAATCCGGCTAAGTTTCTCTCAAAATGCGGTGGAACCTGTTTGCGCGACGCGCGTTCAGGCAAACAAGAAGGACAGACGGAGATGATCGCGAAAAGGAAAACGGTCATGCCTGACAAGATCACCATGATCAACTTGGTGTGGACGGCAATGATCGCTGTAATGCTGACGGCAACAGTAACCCTTTATCAAGATAAATCCGAATTGACCGATCTCAATTACCCGCAGGTAACGGGTCGCTATAGCGATCTCTCATATTACTGACGCGGGTGCACGAACCAGAAGGGATGACCATGTTCGTGACGTTGACTGTACTTGCAGGCTTGATCAGCATCATGTTCGTGGCATCCGTGGCATCGACGATTTCCGAACTTCGCCGTGAGCGCGAGGACATGAAGGATTTTCGTGATTTCGCGCGTCGCCACAGCGCGTTCTAAGCAATTTCACAGTAGTACGGACCGGATCACGCAGAATCCCGTCGCGACCGGTTCAAACAAAAGCCGGAGGATCAGATCCTCCGGCTTTTAACTTTTGTTCGGCTCGTCCAGTTCTGGAGAGGCACGGCCTATTCGGCCGAACCTTCATCCGTCCGCCCCTCTTCCGGAGCCGTACTGATATCACCATTCTCGGCCGTGATCTCTTCAGGCAGACCATTGCCGTTTTCCTCGTCGCCTTCCGGCTCGCTGATACGCTCGACCGATACGACTTTCTCATCCTTGGCAGTGGAGAAGATCGTCACACCCTTGGTCGCACGGCTGGCGATGCGGATGCCGCTGACGGGCACACGGATCAGCACGCCGCCATCCGAAACAAGCATGATCTGGTCGTTTTCCTCAACCGGGAAGGCGGCGACCAGTTCGCCGATCTCGGCGGTCTTGGACGTATCTGTGGCGCGGATACCCTTGCCCCCGCGGCCGGATGTGCGGAAATCATAGGAGGACGAACGCTTGCCGAAGCCTTTTTCCGAAACCGTCAGCACGAATTCTTCACGTGCCTTCAGCTCTTCATAACGTTCGTCGGAAAGCTGTCCCCCTTCGGTGACTTCCTCGCCAACGAGAGCAATATCCTCCTCGTCGACGCCCGCCGCGCGGCGTTCGGCCGCCGAGCGCTTGAGATAGGCTGCACGCTCCCAGGGTTCCGCATCGACATGGCCGACAATGGTCATCGAGATTATGCGGTCGCCATCGCCGAGCGAGATGCCGCGCACGCCGATTGAATTGCGGCCGGCGAAAACGCGCACATCGTCGACGGGGAAGCGGATGCACTGACCGAGCGCGGTCGTCAGCAGCACATCGTCCCCTGGCTCGCCGAGGTCGAGGTTCGGACCCTTGCAGGTCTCGACGGAGAGGATCTCGTCGCCCTCCTCCTCGAGCTTCATCGCGATCTTGCCGTTGCGGTTCACCTGGACGAAATCCGACAGCTTGTTGCGGCGAACGGTGCCCCGCGTTGTCGAGAACATGACGTCCAGGTTATCCCAGGTCGCTTCATCCTCAGGCAGCGGCATGATCGTCGTGATGCGCTCGCCGGATTCCAGCGGCAGCATGTTGATCAGCGCCTTGCCGCGTGACTGAGGCGTGCCGATCGGCAGGCGCCAGACCTTCTCCTTGTAGACGATACCGCGCGAAGAGAAGAACAGCACTGGCGTGTGCGTGTTCGCCACGAACAGCCGCGTGACGAAATCTTCATCACGCGTCGCCATGCCGGAACGCCCCTTGCCGCCGCGGCGCTGGGCGCGATAGGTGCCGAGCGGCACGCGCTTGATGTAACCGAGATGCGAAACGGTGACGACCATGTCTTCACGGGCGATGAGATCCTCATCGTCCATATCCGGACCGCCTTCGAGAATTTCGGTGCGCCGTGGCGTCCCAAATTCGTCACGGACCGCGGCGAGTTCGTCCTTGACGATCTGCTGAATGCGAAGACGTGACGACAGAATTTCGAGATAGTCGCTGATCTCGACACCGATCTTGTTCAACTCGTCGCCGATTTCATCGCGGCCAAGAGCCGTCAAACGCGCAAGACGCAGTTCGAGAATTGCGCGAGCCTGCTCTTCCGACAGGTTATAGGTGCCGTCATCATTGATCTTATGGCGCGGGTCATCGATCAGGCGGATCAGCGCCTCGACATCGTGAGCCGGCCAGCGGCGGGTCATCAACTGTTCGCGCGCCGTCTGCGGATCGGGCGCACGGCGGATCAGCAAAATGATCTCGTCGATATTGGCAACCGCAATTGCGAGCCCCACCAAGACGTGCGCACGCTCGCGCGCCTTACGCAGCAGGTATTTCGTGCGCCGGCTCACCACCTCCTCGCGGAAGGACACGAAGGCCTTCAGCATGTCGATGAGCGCGAGTTGTTCAGGCTTGCCACCGTTCAGCGCCACCATGTTGCAGCCGAAAGAGGTCTGCAGCGGCGTATAGCGATAAAGCTGATTGAGGATCACATCCGCATTGGCGTCACGCTTCAACTCGACGACCACCCGGTAACCCTGGCGGTCTGATTCATCGCGCAGGTCGGAAATGCCTTCTATGCGCTTTTCACGCACGAGCTCGCCGATCTTCTCGACCATCGATGCCTTGTTCACCTGATAGGGAACCTCGGTGATGATGATCTGCTCGCGGTCGCCCCGCATCGGTTCGATCGTGGCGCGCCCGCGCATGATGACCGAGCCGCGGCCCGTCTCATAGGCCGACCTGATGCCGGAACGGCCGAGGATAAGGGCGCCGGTCGGGAAGTCCGGACCGGGAATAATCTCCATCAGCTCCGGCAGCTCGATCGCCGGATTGTCGATCATGGCAATGCAGCCACTGATGACTTCGGAGAGGTTGTGCGGCGGTATGTTGGTCGCCATGCCGACTGCGATGCCGCCGGCACCATTGACCAGAAGATTCGGAAACTTCGCCGGCAGCACGACGGGTTCGGAGAGCGTGCCGTCGTAGTTGTCGCGGAAATCGACCGTCTCCTTGTCGAGGTCGTCAAGGAGGGAATGGGCAGCCTTTTCAAGGCGACATTCGGTATAGCGTTCGGCCGCCGGCGGGTCGCCGTCGATCGAACCGAAATTACCCTGGCCGTCGATCAGCGGCAGGCGGAGCGACCAGTCCTGTGCCATACGGGCGAGCGCATCATAGATCGCCAGGTTGCCGTGCGGATGGTATTTACCCATCACGTCCCCGGTGACACGGGCGCATTTGACGTATTTCTTGTTCCAGTCGATCCCCAGTTCCGACATGCCATAGAGGATGCGCCGGTGAACCGGCTTCAGTCCGTCTCGAACGTCCGGGAGAGCGCGGCTGACGATCACACTCATGGCGTAATCGAGATAGGACCGCTGCATCTCCTCCATGATGGAAATGGGTTCGATGCCTGGAGGCAGCTTTCCGCCGCCGGGTGTGCTTTGCTCAGTCAAATCGGATCACGATCTCTGTTCGGAATCAGTTGGTTGTTTATAGCGGAAAGCGGTTCCGAGCGCCAATTTCCGCCGTGGTTTTGAACAGCTTTTGCGGTGTTTTCCGGGCATTGTACACGACATAGCACCTCATTTTCGAAAACCCGTTGCAGGCTTCCCTAAACCGCGCGCCTGTCCTAACAATCTTCGCATGCGACTGCAAGGATGCAGCCTGACAGGAGAGGATATGGCCACCCCGGATATGCTGGTCAATGCACTGACCACGATGCTTGTGACACTCGATCCACCGGGGCTTGCGCCGGTCTTCCTGGGACTGACCGTCGGCATGACTGCGCTCCAGCGGCGGCATGTGGCGCTTCGGGGATCGCTGATTGCGTTCGGCATCCTGGCCGTCTTCGCTCTCTTCGGCTCGGGCGTGCTCGGCATCCTGGGGATTTCGATCGGCGCCTTTCGTATTGCCGGGGGCCTGCTTCTCTTCTGGATATCCTTTGAGATGGTCTTCGAAAGACGCCAGGAGCGGAAGGAAAAGACCTCTCAGGCGGCAATCACCATCGACCATATCCACAATATCGCGGTCTTTCCGCTCGCCCTGCCTCTGATCGCCGGGCCAGGCGCCATTTCCGCGACCGTGCTGCTTGCCGGAACATTCCCCGGTCCATTTGACCGCGCCCTGCTGATCGGTGTCATCGGCTTGATCATGCTGCTGGTCTACGCCACCCTGCTGATCGCAGAACGTCTCGACCGTTTTCTTGGCGTCACCGGCCGGGCGATCCTCACCCGCCTGCTGGGCGTCATCCTCGCCGCCCTGTCCGTCCAGTTCATCGTGGACGGCGTGCGTTCGGCTTTTAATCTATAGAGCGCGACAAAGCCCCGTTTTCTGCTAAAAGCGCTTGCCAACCGGAATGCCATCAATCGGAATCGAAAGTCCATCATGCAACGCACTTTACGCCGGCTTCTGCCCGAAGCCAGCCCCATCAGTACGAGGGAAAGACTGCGCGCCGCTCTCGGTGCTCTGATGGGAATTCTGGTCACGGGGATGATCGGAGGCCTCGCCTTGCGGGCCGACGCATCGCTTCCGGCCCTGATTGCGCCGATGGGAGCCTCGGCCGTCCTGCTCTTTGCCGTACCATCCAGCCCGCTCGCCCAGCCCTGGTCGATCCTCTGCGGCAATACTGTTGCAGCACTGGTCGGCGTGACCGCCGCCTTGCTCATCGATGATCTGTTCGTAGCATCGGCGGCTGCGATCGGTATCGCGATCGCTCTCATGATGACCTTCCGCTGCCTGCATCCGCCGAGCGGTGCGATCGCACTTACCGCCGTACTCGGCGGGCCGGCCATCCATGAACTTGGATACGGTTTTGTCCTCTGGCCGGTCGCAGGCAATTCGCTGGCCCTGCTCGTGCTTGCCCTGATCTTCAACAACCTGACGGGACGCCCCTACCCTCACGCGATCAAGCCGCCCACGACTGATCACGGCACCGCCGATCCCGCTCCCGTTCAGCGCATCGGCTTCACGTCAGAGGACCTCGACGAGGTTCTGAAGGAATATGACGAATTTCTCGATATCGACCGAGACGATCTCGAAACCATCCTGCGGCGAACGGAATTGCGCTCCTATCGCCGCCGCGCCGTCCATCTCGATTGTGCCAGCATCATGTCCCGCGACGTTGTCGCAGTGGCGCCCGACAACTCGCTGAAGGAAGCGCATGACCTGATGCGCGCCCATCATTTCAAGGCCCTGCCCGTTACCAATGACAAAGCCGAGGTCGTCGGCATCGTTACGCAGACCGATTTCCTCGACAAGGCGAACTGGACCAAAGGACGGCCCAGGATCGGCTTCGGCCAACGCCTGCGCCTGGTGCTCTCCGGCAAAAGCGCGCCCAGCGACACGATCAAGGACATCATGACTGCACCCGTCAGAACCGTCAGTCCCGACACGCCCGTTGCCGATGCCATCGTCATCTTTGCCGAGGAAGGACTGCACTACCTGCCGGTCACCCGGAGCAACAATAAACTCGTGGGGATATTGTCACAGTCGGATGTCCTGGTGGCGATGCTCGCCGACGTCGCAACCCAGGACGCCGACATACGTCTAAGCGCCTGAAATGAAACCGGGCGTTCAGGCATCAACCCCGGCAGACGTTGATGAAAGTCGAGGAAATCCTCGATTCTAGAACGGGATATCGTCGTCGAGATCGCGCGAGAAATTCCCGCCTGCCGGCTGCTGGCTGCCACCGCGGCTCGAGCCGCCCGAAGGCCGGCCATAATCATCGCCGCCACCGAAGTCACCGCCGCCGTAGTCGTTCCCGACACGATTGTTACCGCCGCCACCGTAGCCAGCTCGATCGCCACCGCCCTCACCCCGACCATCGAGCATGGTCAGCGTCGAATTGAACCCCTGCAGCACCACTTCCGTCGAATAACGGTCGTTGCCGCTCTGGTCCTGCCATTTGCGGGTCTGCAACTGGCCTTCGATATAGAGCTTGGCGCCCTTCTTCACATATTGCTCGACAACCTTGCAGAGGCCTTCGTTGAAGACGACGACAGTGTGCCACTCGGTCTTCTCGCGGCGTTCGCCGGAATTACGATCGCGCCAGGTCTCGGAGGTCGCAATGCGCAGGTTGGCGATCGGCCGGCCGTCCTGCGTGCGGCGGATTTCCGGATCGGCTCCGACATTCCCCACCAGAATAACCTTGTTCACGCTACCAGCCATAACTCTCACCTCGTCCGCCGCATCCCACGGCCTTAAAATCAATCATGAACACTTTAGCCCATCGGCCCCGTCCATTGGGCGCCTGCGAATTTTAATCCACAGGCAAATTTGTTCTTTATTTGTTCTATTTTATTCCTATAGTGCTGTCAACCGACTCGGAACGGCGGGACATCGCAGCAGTTTTCGTCTCGACAGCCGCGGATCAATCACTACATAAGGACTTCGATCCTCCCCAAAAAGAGCATGTCGATGAGCGAACTGAAGACCATCTCCATACGTGGTGCGCGCGAGCACAATTTGAAGGGCGTCGATCTCGATCTGCCCCGCAATTCGCTTATCGTCATGACGGGGCTTTCCGGCTCGGGCAAGTCTTCGCTTGCCTTCGACACGATCTATGCCGAGGGTCAGCGGCGCTATGTCGAGAGCCTTTCGGCCTATGCACGCCAGTTCCTGGAAATGATGCAGAAGCCGGATGTCGACCAGATCGACGGGCTTTCGCCGGCAATCTCGATCGAACAGAAAACGACCTCGCGCAATCCCCGTTCGACGGTCGGCACGGTCACCGAGATCTACGACTATATGCGCCTGCTCTTCGCACGCGTCGGCGTGCCCTATTCGCCGGCGACGGGATTGCCGATCGAGAGCCAGACCGTCAGCCAGATGGTCGACCGCATCCTCTCCTTTGAGGAAGGAACGCGTCTTTATATTCTGGCGCCGATGATCCGCGGCCGAAAGGGCGAGTACAAGAAAGAACTCGCCGATCTGATGAAGAAGGGCTTTCAGCGCGTCAAGGTCGACGGCCAGTTCTACGAGATTGCCGATGTTCCGGCACTCGACAAGAAATACAAGCACGATATCGATGTGGTGGTGGACCGGCTTGTCGTGCGTTCCGATATCGGTGCGCGCCTCGCCGACAGCCTCGAAACCTCGCTGAAGCTTGCCGACGGCCTTGCGGTTGCCGAGTTCGCCGACAAGCCGCTGCCCCCGGAGGAAACTGCGGCTGGCGGTTCGGCCAACAAATCGCTCAACGAGACACATGAGCGCGTGTTGTTTTCGGAAAAATTCGCCTGCCCCGTTTCCGGCTTCACCATTCCGGAAATCGAGCCACGCCTATTCTCGTTCAACAATCCGTTCGGCGCCTGCCCAACCTGCGACGGGCTCGGCTCGCAGCAGAAGGTGGACGAGGCGCTGATCGTGCCGGAACCGGCGCGCACGTTGCGCGACGGCGCGATCTCGCCCTGGGCGAAATCCACCTCGCCCTATTACAACCAGACACTCGAAGCTTTGGGCAAGGCGTTCGGGTTCAAGCTTTCGAGCCGCTGGAACGAGCTTTCGGAAGAGGCGCAAAGGGCGATCCTGCACGGGACCGAGGAGAAGATCGAATTCCATTATGTCGACGGCGCCCGCTCCTACAAGACTGTGAAGACTTTCGAAGGCATCGTGCCGAATCTCGAGCGCCGCTGGAAGGAAACCGATTCCGCATGGGCGCGTGAGGATATCGAGCGCTACATGTCCGCCGCTCCCTGCCCCGCCTGCAACGGCTATCGCCTGAAGCCGGAAGCACTCGCCGTCAAGATCCATAAGCTGCATATCGGCGAAGTCACCGAGATGTCGATCAGGGTGGCGCGCGACTGGTTCGAAGCGCTGCCGGAACACCTGAACGCCAAGCAGAATGAGATCGCGGTGAGAATTCTCAAGGAAATTCGCGAGCGCCTGCGCTTCCTGAACGATGTCGGCCTCGACTACCTGAGCTTATCTCGCAATTCCGGCACGCTGTCAGGCGGCGAAAGCCAGCGCATCCGGCTTGCCTCGCAGATCGGTTCGGGCCTGACCGGCGTGCTTTATGTGCTCGACGAACCTTCGATCGGGCTCCACCAACGCGACAATGCCCGCCTGCTCGACACGCTGAAGCATCTGCGTGACATCGGCAATACGGTGATCGTCGTCGAGCATGACGAGGATGCTATCCTGACGGCGGACTATGTGGTCGACATCGGCCCGGCTGCCGGCATCCACGGCGGTACGGTGGTGGCTCAAGGGGCGCCGGCCGAGATCATGGCCAATCCAAAATCGCTGACCGGCAAATATCTTTCCGGCGAGCTCGGCGTGCCGGTGCCCCCCGAGCGCAGAAAGCCAAAAAAGGGCAAGGAAATCAGGGTTTTTGGCGCACGCGGCAACAATCTCAGGAATGTTACAGCGGCCATTCCGCTTGGTGTCTTTACGGCGGTGACCGGCGTTTCGGGCGGCGGCAAGTCCACGTTTCTGATCGAGACGCTTTACAAGGCCGCCGCACGCCGCATCATGGGCGCCCGCGAGATTCCCGCCGAGCACGACCGGATCGACGGTTTCGAATTCATCGACAAGGTGATCGATATCGACCAGTCGCCGATCGGACGGACGCCGCGCTCCAACCCGGCGACCTATACCGGCGCCTTCACGCCGATCCGCGACTGGTTCGCGGGCCTGCCGGAAGCAAAAGCGCGGGGCTATCAACCGGGCCGTTTCTCGTTCAACGTCAAGGGTGGGCGGTGCGAGGCTTGTCAGGGCGACGGCGTCATCAAGATCGAGATGCACTTCCTGCCGGACGTCTATGTCACCTGCGACGTCTGCCATGGCAAGCGCTACAATCGCGAGACGCTGGACGTCACCTTCAAGGGCAAGTCGATCGCCGACGTGCTCGATATGACGGTCGAAGAAGGCGTCGAGTTCTTCTCCGCGGTGCCGGCGGTGCGCGACAAGCTGCAGTCGCTCTTCGATGTGGGCCTCGGCTATATCAAGGTTGGTCAGCAGGCCAATACGCTTTCGGGTGGCGAGGCGCAGCGCGTCAAGCTAGCCAAGGAACTGTCGAAGCGCTCGACCGGCCGCACACTCTATATCCTTGACGAGCCGACGACCGGCCTGCATTTCCACGACGTCGCCAAGCTCCTGGAGATGCTGCACGAACTGGTGAACCAGGGCAATTCCGTGGTGGTGATCGAGCACAATCTCGAAGTCATCAAGACGGCGGACTGGATTATCGATATCGGTCCGGAAGGCGGCACGGGCGGCGGCGAGATCGTCGCGGCAGGCACGCCGGAACAGATCGTCAGGGAAAAGCGGTCCTATACGGGCCAATTCCTGAAGGAACTGCTGGATCGGCGACCGGCAAAAAAGGTGGAAGCGGCGGAGTAAACATCCGCATTGGGAGGATGTGAATGACTAAAGCCGGCATTATCCGCACGGGCATTGGTGGATGGACCTTCGAGCCTTGGGAGGGCACGTTTTATCCCGATAAGCTGCCGAAGAAGAAGCAGCTCGAATATGCCGCGAGCAAGCTCGCGGTCATCGAGGTCAACGGCACCTATTACGGTTCCCAGAAGCCCGAGACCTTTGCGAAATGGGCGGCCGACGTGCCAGACGGTTTTATCTTTTCGCTGAAGGCAAGCCGGTTCACCACCAACCGCAAGGTTCTCGCGGAGGCCGGGGAATCGATCGAGAAGTTCCTGGGTCAGGGGCTGACGGAACTCGGCGATCATCTCGGGCCGCTGCTGTGGCAGTTCGCGCCGACGAAGAAATTCGAGCCGGATGATTTCGAGGCCTTCCTGAAACTCCTGCCGAACAAGCTCGACGGCCTGAAGCTGACGCATGTGGTCGAGGTTCGCCACGACACATTCAAGGTACCTGAATTCGTGGCGCTGCTTGCGAAATACAACATCGCTCCCGTCTGCGCCGACCATTTCGACTATCCGATGATCGCCGATGTCACGGCGGACTTCGTCTATGCGCGCCTGCAAAAAGGGTCGGACGAGATCAAGACCTGCTATGCGGAAGAGGATATGAAGGCCTGGGCGAAAAGGTTGGAAACCTGGGCCGAGGGTGACGTGCCGGACGACCTGCCGCTGGTCGACGACAAGCACAGGCCGAAGAAGGAGCCACGCGACGTTTTCGCCTTCTTCATCCATGAAGGCAAGGTGAATGCGCCTTATGGTGCGATGGCGATGCGCGAACTCCTGGAAAGTCGCAGCTAGGGATCTAGCCAGACGCCGGCATGGGCGGCGAGATCCTCGGCCGTCATGCCCCGGCCTACCCGCTTTGCAGCTTCGCCATGAAAATAGACGGCGGCGGCCGCCGCCTCGAAGGCCGGCATGCCTTGGGCGAAGAGTGCGCCGATCATGCCGGCGAGAACGTCGCCGGAGCCGGCGGTGGCGAGCGACGGCGGTCCGTTCGTGTCGATGTAGGCGCGGCCGTCCGGCGCGGCGATCACCGTGTCGGCGCCTTTGTAGACGATTGCCGCATGAGCACGTTCGGCGGCTTTCACCGCCTTTTCCACCTTGCTCAGGTTTTCGTCCGAGGCCAAATCCGGGAAGAGGCGCGGGAACTCGCCCTCATGCGGCGTCAGCGCAAGATGGGTATCGCCGTCGGCAAAGGCGTCGAACAGTTCCGATGGATCGTCCCTGAATGACGTTATGCCGTCCGCATCGAGCACCAGCGGATGATCCCGCAGAGCCAGCACGAATTGCCTTGCCCTCCCGCCGACGCCGAAGCCGGGTCCGAGCACGAAGGCGGCAAGCTTTGCGGTACGAAGCCACGTTTCCAGATCTTCCGCGGTATCGATCTGATGCAGCATGACAGCGGTAAGCGAAGCCGCGTTGACCTCCATGGCATCGCTTGGCGAAGCCACTGTCACAAGCCCTGCCCCCGTCTTCAGCCCCGACGCTGCCGAAAGTCTGGCGGCACCCGTCCTGCTCGCCGGGCCGGAAAACACCGCTAGATGTCCGCGCCGGTATTTATGCGTATCGGGACCGGATGCCGGCAGAAGATTGCGCCACAACACGGGCGAGTTCTCCCTTGTCTTCCCGGCGGCGATTTCGATGATCCGCGCCGGAATGCCGATGTCGAAAACCTCCACTTCACCGCAAAGCAACCGTCCCGGCAGCAGAAGATGCCCCGGCTTGCGCGTCATGAAGGAGACCGTGCAGTTCGCCTCGAAAGCGGCACCGAGGGGGATGCCGCGTCGTCCGCAGAGACCGGAAGGCAGATCGACAGCAAGCACCGGGATCTTCGCCTCACGGACCTTATGGATCACATCCACGACGGGTTCGGCGACGGCGCGTGCGAGACCCGCCCCGAACAGCGCATCGATCACGACGTCGCCGTTTGCCGGATGATAGTCCTGCAATGGCTGTGACGGCAAACCGGAGAGTTCGCGCGCCAGCTTCGCATCGCCCTTCAGCTTTTGCGGATCACCCAGATGATAGGTGGCAACAGATGCGCCCGCTTCCGCGAGAGCCCGGGCCGCGACATATCCATCACCGCCATTGTTGCCAGGACCGCACAGCACGACAAAGCGCCGGGCACCTGGAAAATGCCGCAGCGCCGAAGCCGCCACCGCCTGCCCCGCCCGTTCCATCAGGCCGAAAGACGGAATGCCGGATTCAGCCGAGGCAGCATCGGCCGCTCCCATCTCGTCAGGCGTCAAAAGAATATGGTTCAGCGATTGGCGCATGCTGCTATTGAACGGAAAGATGATCGGAAAACAAGCGTTGTTTCACCTGCCAATTAGCACTAAAAATAGGCAAATGATTAAATCATCGCCACATCCACATACACATTTACGCGTGCTCCACTTTCGAAAAATCGTCATGAAAGCGCACTTTTTGTGCTGTGATGCACAATATCCGGGAAAAACGGAGGCATTTTTGCCACGAAACCCTCGCCTGCGTCGGGATTTGGTGCAAAACAGCATTATTTTTTTGAAAGTACCATCGGAGTTTGGCACGATAACTGCATTGGCATGGCCCAAGTGGGTAGAGGCCTGCTTCAAGGGAGAAGCGGAGAGATAGTTTCTCATGAAAAAGATCGAAGCGATCATCAAGCCTTTCAAGCTCGACGAAGTGAAGGAAGCCCTTCAGGAGGTCGGCTTGCAAGGGATCACCGTGACCGAGGCAAAAGGTTTTGGCCGCCAGAAAGGTCATACCGAGCTCTATCGTGGCGCGGAATATGTCGTCGACTTTCTGCCGAAGGTAAAAGTCGAGGTCGTCCTGGCGGACGAGAATGCGGATGCGGTCATCGAAGCCATTCGGAATGCCGCGCAGACTGGACGGATCGGGGACGGCAAGATATTCGTCTCCAACGTGGAGGAGGTCATCCGCATCCGTACCGGTGAAACAGGCCTAGACGCCATCTAATCCGCCTCGCGGCCGCCGGCCGGGGCTTCACATCGTCATCTTACACATTGAGGAACGTCATATGACGAGCGCAAGCGAAATCATGAAACAAATCAAGGAAAACGACGTCAAGTTCGTGGACCTACGCTTCACCGACCCACGCGGCAAGCTGCAGCATGTCACTATGGACATTTCGGCCGTCGACGAGGACATGTTCGCCGACGGCGTGATGTTCGACGGTTCCTCGATTGCCGGATGGAAGGCCATCAACGAGTCTGACATGGTATTGATGCCTGATCCGGCGACTGTCCATATGGACCCCTTCTTCGCCCAGTCGACGATGGTTATCGTTTGCGACATCCTCGATCCGATCTCCGGCGAGGCCTATAACCGCGATCCGCGCGGCACCGCCAAGAAGGCGGAAGCTTATCTGAAGGCCTCCGGTATCGGCGATACCGTCTATGTAGGTCCCGAGCCGGAGTTCTTCGTCTTCGACGACGTGAAATACAAGGCAGACCCGTACAACACGGGCTTCAAGCTTGATGCGTCCGAACTGCCGTCCAATGATGACACCGACTACGAGACCGGTAACCTCGGCCACCGTCCGCGCGTCAAGGGCGGCTATTTCCCGGTCCCGCCGGTCGACAGCCTGCAGGACATGCGCTCCGAAATGCTGACCGTGCTTGCCGAAATGGGTGTGGTCGTCGAAAAGCACCACCACGAAGTGGCCGCCGCCCAGCACGAGCTTGGCGTCAAATTTGACACGCTGGTGCGCAACGCCGACAAGATCCAGATCTACAAGTATGTCGTGCACCAGGTCGCCAATGCCTATGGCAAGACCGCAACCTTCATGCCGAAACCGGTTTTCGGCGACAACGGTTCAGGCATGCACGTTCATCAGTCGATCTGGAAGGATGGCAAGCCGACCTTTGCCGGGGACGAGTATGCAGGCCTTTCCGAGACCTGCCTCTATTATATCGGCGGCATCATCAAGCATGCCAAGGCGATCAACGCCTTCACCAATCCGTCGACGAACTCCTACAAGCGTCTCGTACCAGGCTATGAAGCGCCGGTTCTGCTCGCCTATTCGGCTCGCAACCGTTCGGCATCCTGCCGTATCCCCTTCGGCTCCGGCCCGAAGTCGAAGCGCGTCGAAGTTCGCTTCCCGGATCCGCTGGCAAATCCCTATCTCGGCTTCGCCGCCATGCTGATGGCCGGCCTCGACGGCATCAAGAACAAGATCCATCCCGGCAAAGCCATGGACAAGGACCTTTACGACCTGCCGCCGAAGGAACTGAAGAAGATCCCAACCGTCTGCGGTTCACTGCGCGAAGCGCTTGAAAACCTCGACAAGGACCGCAAGTTCCTGACGGCAGGCGGCGTCTTCGACGACGATCAGATCGACGCCTATATCGAACTGAAGATGACCGAAGTGATGCGCTTTGAAATGACGCCGCATCCGGTCGAATTCGACATGTATTATTCATCCTGATCAGGGCGGCGGGGGTCTCTCCCGCGCCTTTCCTCGAACGGCGGGCTTCAGGCCCGCCGTTTTCAGTTGGTGAGGCTGTTGCTTTGCCGAAATTTCTCCGGTGTTCCGATGTCCTCCGCGAATACGCCGCAACCGCGTGCTCTCGACTGGCTGATCTTCGTTTTCGTGCCCGTCTTCTTTTCCAGCAACCTGATCTTCGGGCGCGGGGTGATCGGGGAGGTCGGTCCCTTCATCACGGCGTTCATCCGCTGGGCCGGATCGACGCTGGCCATGGTGCCGCTGCTCTATCTCGACTGGCCGGCCGCCCGGACCTTCGTCCGCGAGCACACCTGGCTCTGGCTGTGGCTCGGCTTCCTGAGTATCGGCATCTGCGGCGGCTTCGTTTATTGGGCGCTGACGCTGACCACGGCCTCGAATGCAACCCTGATCTACACGACTTCATCGCTCTTCATCATCCTGTTCGAATGGCAGTTTTCCGGCCGCAAGATCAGCGGCCGCGAACTGTTGGGCATGGGTGTCGCATTTGCAGGGGTCGCCGCGATCGTACTGCGTGGTGATTTCGGCGCCCTCACGCACATGGACTTCAACTTCGGCGACCTCGGCATGCTTGTGGCGGCGATTGCCTTCGCGGTCTATTCGGTGCTCCTGCGCCGGCCCGCCGCACAGGCCATCCGGCCGCTCTCGCTATTCGGCTTGATCGCCTTTTCCGGATCCTTGCTTTTGCTGCCTCCGGCTGTCTGGGAATTCCTTCACGACGGGCTCTTGCCTAGGACAGCGTCGGCCTGGTCGAAGATCGCCGGCATCATCCTTTTCGCTTCGCTTGCCGCTTTCTTCTGTTTCCAGCATACGGTGCGCATCTTCGGGCCGGCGACAGCCGGCATCACGCTCTACATGATGCCACCCGTCTCGATCGTCATGGCGGTTGTATTCCTGGATGAAACTTTCGAGCAGTATCATGCGTTCGGAATCGTTCTGGTGCTTGGCGGTGTCATTCTGGCCACCTCAAAACCATGGAAACTTGCGAATACTTAAGTCTATCCCGTGGAACGATGGGGACTGGCCTGCATTAATCCCTTGATGTCGGGAGGTTTTATTCCCACATTGGATGCGAAAGGACATCGCACCATGAAACAACGCAACGCTAAATTTACCATCGGAGAAGTGGTCCGCCACAAAGTCTTTCCGTTTCGGGGCGTCGTGTTCGATGTTGATCCGGAATATGCCAATACGGAGGAGTGGTGGAACTCCATTCCCGCAGAAATCCGGCCGAGCAAAGACCAGCCCTTCTATCATCTCCTGGCGGAGAATGACGAGACGGAATATGTCGCCTATGTTTCGGAACAGAACCTGGAACATGACGAAAGCGACGCGCCACTGCGCAATCCGCAGGTCTATCAGATCTTCGATCGCGCTCCATCCGGCCAGTTGAAGCCCAAGATCATCCTGGCCCATTGATCCGGCCCAGCCGGAGCGTTTTGAAACTGAAGAGTGCCGGCGTTCCTGCCGGCGCTTTTTTTATCAGAATCAAAAAACCCGGCGCAAGGCCGGGCTTTCGATGGGGTTCTGACCGGAATTACTGGCCCTGCTTGGCAGCGTTCTGGGCGTCTTCCAGCTTCTTGCGCGTTTCTTCAGCCTTGCGCTGCATGCCCTCTTCCAAGCTCCGCTGGCTCTGGGCGATCTGCTCCTGCGGCATCGCAGGGCCATCGAAGGCGCCTGTGAAGCCCTGGAGGGAGACCTTGATCGGGTTCGGAGCCCGACGGAAGTTGATCGAGGTGAAGACCACATCATTGCCCTTCTTGAGGCTTGCGATCATCGCGTCTGTCAGCGGAACTTCGGCGGTGCACTTGTCGGGAAGGCAGACAACGTAATCGAGCTTCTGGCCCTTGCCGCCGTCGATCTGCATGACGATGCCCGGCGGCACCAGGCGTGCAGTCGGCACGGAAACCTGCAGGATCTTACGGTTGACCTTGCCTTCGACCGTGATCAGGCCGACGGCGGTAATCAACTGGCCGTTCTGAGCTGCGATGATATTCTGGACGACACAGAGATCATTATCGTCCTGCTTGGTGCAGGTCTTGAACCAGCCGAGCGGCGGGGCACCCGGAGCACCGGCTGCCGGAGCCGCCGCGTCCTGTGCAAGCGATGCAACCGGCAGCGCGCTCGCGCCGATCGAAAGTGCGAGAGCGGACATCGCCGTCCGCAGAACTTGGGTTGCCTTGAGCATCATAACGAAATCCGTCTCCTGAAATCCGTTGGGCGCGGCCGAAGCCGTTCTCATCCCTCGGGGCGTCTTACTGCCCGTCACCTGTCGGTCAAATGAGGCAATTGAATGACCCGCCCGTCTGGCCAACCTGTTACATCGGGCCGCCGCCGATATCCAGCCCTCCTTTCGCTTTTTTTGACAAGACGTTAATGTCGCCGATCAATCTTTTGCGTGTTCCGGCGGTTGGTGCCCCTCTTTGCTTGCGCTATCTTGCGGGCGAATCAGCGAGGATTTCACCGCCATGAGTCCCATGCGACATTTCATTCCGTTTATGGCCGCACTTCTGATCGGCACGCCCGCACTGGCAGAACCCCTTCATGGAATCGCCATGCACGGCAGTCCGGCGCTACCGCCGGATTACAAGCATTTTTCCTATGTCAACCCGGACGTGAAGAAGGGCGGCAAGGTAGCCTACGGCGTCGTCGGCACATTCGACAGCCTCAATCCCTTCGTCCTGAAAAGCATGCGCACCACCGCGCGTGGGCTCTGGGATCCGATTTTCGGCCATCTCGTCTATGAACCGCTGATGACGCGATCAAGCGACGAACCTTTCACCCTATACGGTCTGCTCGCCGAGAGCGTCGAATGGGACGAGGGCCGCAGCTTCATCCAGTTCAACCTTAATCCGAATGCGAAATGGTCGGACGGCGAGCCAGTCACGGCGGATGACGTGATCTTCACCTTCGAACTCCTGCGCGACAAGGGCCGCATCCCCTTTTCAAACCGGCTAACGCCCGTAGAGAAAATGGAAAAGATTGGCGAGCACAGCGTCCGCTTCACCTTCAATGACAAGGCGGACCGGGAATTCCCGCTGATTCTCGCAACTGCCACGCCGATCCTGCCGAAGCATGCCATCGACCCGACCACATTCGACCAGTCAACGTTGAAACCGCCGGTCGGCTCCGGCCCCTATCGGGTGAAATCCGTCTCTCCCGGCGAGCGCATCGTCTACGAGCGCAATCCGGACTACTGGGGAAAGGACATTCCTTCCAAAATCGGTTTCGACAACTACGACGAAGTTACGGTCGAATATTTCCTGCAGGAAAATACGCTGTTCGAGGCGTTCAAGAAGGGTGAGGTCGATATCTATCTGGAAGGCAGCCCTACCCACTGGGCACGCGCCTACGATTTCCCGGCCGTGCAGAACGGCGATGTCGTGAAAGACGCATTCAAGCCACAGCTGCCGACCGGGATGCTCGGTTTCGTCTTCAACACCCGCCGCCCTATCTTTGCCGATGTCAACGTCCGTGCCGGCCTATCGCTTGCCTTCGATTTCGAATGGGCCAACAGGAACCTCTTCGAAGACGCCTATACTCGCACGGAAAGCTTCTGGCAGAACTCTCCCCTTTCCTCTCTCGGCAAACCAGCCGACGAGCGGGAGATCAAGATCCTCGGAACCACCAAGGACAGGATCGAACCGGCCGTGCTCGACGGCACATATCGCCTGCCGAGGACCGATGGCTCCGGCGCCGATCGCAAAGTGCTGCGCGAGTCGGTCGAACTTTTGAAGAAGGGCGGCTATACGATCAAGAACGGCAGGATGTCGGATGCGTCCGGCAGACCGCTCACCTTCGAAGTGATGACCCAGACCCAGGACCAGGAGAAACTGGCGATCACCTATCAGCGGACGCTGAAGATGATCGGGATCGATATGTCGATCCGCACCGTAGACGACGCGCAATACCAGGCGCGTTCCGGCAATTTCGACTACGACGTGATCGTCAAATCCTACCCCTCATCGCTATCGCCGGGCATTGAGCAGATGGGCCGCTGGGGCTCGTCTTCACGCGACAAGGACGGCAGCTTCAATTTTGCGGGCACTGCCGACCCCGATCTCGACAGGCTCATCGAGGCCATGCTGACGGCACGCAGCAAGGAGGATTTCGAGGCGACGGTTCGGGCTTACGACCGCATGCTGATTTCCGGCCATTATCTTGTGCCACTCTACCACATCGCGGAACAATGGGTGGCGCGGCGCAAGCATATCGGTTATCCGGAAGCGCTGCCGCTTTACGGCTACCAGCTCAACACCTGGTGGGATAAACGCGCGCAATAACCGGAAACATCCAGCCCTGCCAATGAAAGGACACCCGCCGTGGAGCGCGTAACCGTCGACATCGTATCGGATGTGGTCTGCCCCTGGTGCTATCTCGGCAAGGCGCGGCTGGAACTTGCAATCGCCGAGGTCCAGGACGAGGTGAGCGTCGACGTCAACTGGCGGCCCTACCGGCTCAATCCGGACCATCCGCAGGAAGGCGTCGATCACCAGGCCGAACTGGCGCGTAAGCTCGGCGGCAAAGATGCCGTGGACCGCGCGCATGAAATGCTGAAGAAGCTCGGCGAAGAGGTCGGCATCCGCTATAATTTCGAAGCGATCAAGATTGGCCCCAATACGCTCGATGCGCATCGCCTGCTGCACTGGGCGATGATGGAAGGCCGAGAGATTCAGGACAGGGTCGCGACCGCGCTCTTCAGGGCGAATTTCGAAGAAGGCCGCAATGTCGGGGATCACGCTGTTCTAGCCGATATCGCCGCGCAAAGCGGCCTCAACCGCAAGGTCATTGAAAACCTTCTGAAAACCGAAGCGGACAAGGATACGGTGCTGTCCGAGATCGACGCGGCGCAGAAGATGGGCGTCACTGGCGTGCCCTTCTTCATTCTCGACGGGCAATATGCGGTCAGCGGCGCCCAGACGCCGGATGTGTTTGCCAATGCGTTGCGCGAAATCGCCAAATTGAAGACGGAAGCCCGCAAGGGCATGATCTGAACCGCCCAGGAGCCATTGTCTTGCGTAGCGACCAGAGCATGAAGGGCGTTCTCCTCGCCTTCGCTTCCTTTGCGGCCTATTCCTGGAGCGATGCTAGCGTCAAGATGATCGAAGGCGCATTGACGGCCTATGAGATGGGGTTTTTCGGGGCCGTCTTTATGCTTGCCGGCTTTCCATTTCTGCTGAAACCCGACGACCGATGGACGGATGCCTTCAGAAGCAGCAACCGGCCGCTGTGGATCCTGCGTTTCTTCTCGTCTGCCATCGGCACGATCGGCAGTGTCGCCGCCTTCACCTATCTCTCGATGGCGGAAGCCTTCGCGCTGATCTTCCTGTTGCCTTCGTTCGTAACGATCATGTCCGTGCTCTTCCTCAAGGAAGCGGTCGGCATCAAGCGCTGGAGCGCCGTCATCATCGGTTTCATCGGTGTGCTCGTCGTGCTCCGCCCCGGCTTCCGCGAACTTTCCATCGGCCATGTCGGCGCTGTCTTCGCGGGACTTTCCGGCGCGATCTCCATCATTGTTTATCGCGCCATGGGACCGTCGGAGAAAAACATCTCACTCTATGGCGCCGGCATCATCGGCGTACTCGTCGTGCTGGGCATCCTCATGATCCCCGACTTCCGCTGGCCGACCCTGCCCGAATGGGCCATGCTTGCCGGATACGGTCTTCTCGCGGCGCTCGCCACCATCCTGCTGATGTATGCGGCCTATTACGCGCCGGCCGCCCTTGTCGGTCCGACGCAATACAGCCAGATGCTCTGGGCGATCCTGTTCGGCTATCTGATCTTCGGCGACACAGTCGACCTGCCGATGCTCGTTGGCATCGTCCTGATCATCGGCTCCGGCCTGCTCACGCTAGCGCGCGAGCGGGCTCGCGATGTGCCGCTACCGAGATCCGTCGCGACCGACCCACAAGCCGCGGTCGTCACCAAACCCGACGCTCAATCCGACAACTAATCAGCTTTTGCCAACTCGGCAAATTGCGTCATCACCTGGGCGGCAGCCGTGAGCCGTTTCTCCGGCGATGGCAGGTCGCGCGTGAGGAACACGCTCTGATCCGGCCGGATTTTTGCCAGCGTTCCCTGCTTGGCGATGTAGCCGACCAGCGCCGCCGGATTGGGGAACTGCTTGTCACGGAAGCTGACAACCAGACCCTTCGGGCCGGCGTCCAGCTTTTCGACATTGGCCTTGCGGCAAAGCGACTTGATATAGACGACCTTCAGGAGGTTCTGCACTTCGGGCGGCATGGGACCGAAACGGTCCACCATTTCCGCGCCGAAACCATCGATCTCTGAAAGTTCGGTCAGCTCGCCAAGCCGGCGATAAAGACCCATGCGCAGATGCAGATCGGGCACATAGCTTTCCGGGATCATCACTGTGATGCCGACGGAAATCTGCGGCGACCAGCCGGTGTCGATGATTTCGTCGTCCCCCTTCACTTCAGCGACAGCTTCCTCCAGCATCTGCTGATAGAGTTCGAAGCCGACTTCCTTAATATGGCCCGACTGCTCCTCCCCGAGCAGATTGCCCGCACCGCGAATGTCGAGGTCGTGGCTGGCGAGCTGGAAGCCTGCGCCCAGCGTATCAAGCGACTGCAGCACTTTCAGTCGACGATCGGCGGTCGTCGTCAGCGGTTTGTTGACCGGCAGGGTAAAGAGCGCGAAGGCGCGCACCTTGGAGCGTCCCACCCGACCGCGCAGCTGGTAAAGCTGCGCCAGCCCGAACATATCGGCCCGGTGGACGATCAGCGTATTGGCGGTCGGCACGTCGAGGCCGGACTCGACGATGGTGGTCGATAGAAGTACGTCGTATTTGCCGTCGTAGAAGGCATTCATGATGTCTTCGAGTTCGCCGGCCGGCATCTGCCCGTGGGCAACCGCAACCTTCAATTCCGGCACGTCCGACTGCAGGAAGTCCTGGATCTCCGGCAGATCGGCAATTCGCGGGCAGACATAAAAACTCTGGCCGCCGCGATAATGCTCTCGCATCAGCGTCTCGCGGATGACGAGCGGGTCGAAGGGCGAGATGAAGGTGCGCACCGCCATGCGGTCGACCGGCGGCGTCGTGATGAGCGAGAGTTCACGCACGCCCGTCATGGCAAGCTGCAGCGTGCGCGGGATCGGCGTCGCAGACAGCGTCAGCACATGCACATCGCTCTTGAGCTCCTTCAGCCGCTCCTTGTGCTTGACGCCGAAATGCTGCTCCTCGTCGATGATGAGCAGACTGAGGTTGGCGAACTTGATACCGGCACCGAGCAGCGCATGGGTGCCGACAACGATATCGACCTTGCCCTCGGCCAAGCCCTTCTTGGTATCTGCCAGTTCCTTGGCGGAGACGAGCCGCGATGCCTGGGCGATCGTGATCGGCAGGCCACGGAAGCGTTCCTTGAAGGTCCTGTAGTGCTGGCGGGCGAGCAAAGTGGTCGGCACCACGACCGCCACCTGTGCGCCATTCATCGCGGCAAAGAAGGCGGCGCGCAGCGCTACTTCCGTCTTGCCGAAACCGACGTCGCCGCAGACGAGGCGATCCATCGGTCGGCCGGCGCCGAGATCGTCGCGCACGGCGTCAATCGCATTCGCCTGATCCTCGGTCTCGTCATACGGGAAGCGGGCGGCGAATTCATCATAAAGCCCTTCCGGCGTCGTGAGCACCGGCGCGCGGCGGGTCATGCGCGCGGCGGCGATGCGGATCAGATCGTCCGCCATGTCAAGCAGCCGCTTCTTGAGCTTCGCCTTGCGTGCTTGCCATGCACCACCGCCAAGCCTGTCGAGCTGGGCTTCGGCCGCATCGGAACCGTAGCGCGACAGAAGATCGATGTTTTCGACAGGCAGGAAGAGTTTTGCCTGATCGGCATAATGCAATTCCAGGCAAGCGCGCGGCGCGCCGGCCGCCTCGATCGTGACGAGACCTACGAAACGGCCGATACCGTGTTCCGCATGGACGACGAGCGAGCCTTCATCGAGACCGGTAACTTCGGTCAGGAAATCCGCCCCGCGCTTGCGACGCTTGCCGCGGCGAACCATGCGATCGCCCAGGATGTCCTGCTCGCCGATGACCGCGATGCTATCCGTCTCAAAACCCGCTTCGAGGCTGAGGACGGCGGAAGCTGCCTCCCCCTTTTCGAGCAGATCCAGGTCGGAGAGCTTTTCAACGGGCCTGATGCGCTTCAGGCCACGCTCGTCCAGAACCTGCAGCAGGCGGTCGAGCGAGCCGACAGACCAGCCGGTGACGAGAACCTTGATGCCTTCGGCGCGCTTGTCGGCGATGTGCTTGACCACGAGGTCGAAGACGTTGACGCGTTCGTCGCGCGCTTTGTCTTCGGCCTGGTTTTTTGCCCAGCGCGGGCCGGCATGGGCGCCTACTGTCACCACGCGGCGACCTTCCGCATCCACCTCGTTGAAGGGTGTCACCCGGAGTGCGCCGACGGCGTCGAGCGCCGATGCAAACGCCTTGCCATCGAGATAAAGCTGACCTGGCGAAATGGGTTTGTAAGGGGCGGCCTGTGCTGCGGCGCCCTTTCCTTCTCTGCCGCTATCGCGCCGCGCCTCGTAATAGTCGAGAACGAGTTTCGAACGCTCGGTCGCCGCTTCACGCGCCGTATGGTCGGTGACGATACGGAAGCCCCGGAGGTAGTCGAAGGCGGTTTCAAGCCCTTCGTAAAACAGCGGCAGCCAGTGCTCGATGCCGGCATAGCGTCGGCCTTCGGATACCGCCTGATAGAGTGCGTCATCGCGCGTCGCGGCACCGAAAAGTGAAAGGTAGTTCTTTCGGAAACGGCTGATGGTATCGGGCGTCAGCGTCACCTCGCTCATCGGGTTCAGGTCGAGCGACCTCGCCTGGCCTGTCGTGCGCTGGCTGGCCGGATCGAAGGACCGGATCGACTCCAGCGTATCGCCGAAGAAATCAAGCCGCACCGGCTCTTCCGTACCCGGCACGAAAACGTCCAGAATGCCGCCGCGCACCGCAAACTCACCGACCTCGCGCACGGTCGCCACGCGCTCGAAGCCATTGCGCTCCAGTCGAGCGGCGATGTCGTCCATGCGCACCTGATTACCGGGTTTGGCCGAGAAGGCGAGGCTTTCGATGATGTCGGCGGGAGCGATCTTCTGCAGCATGGCGTTGACCGTGACGAGCACGATCGCCGCATGTGGCTTCTTCCTATGCGCAATCAGGCCGGAGAGTGCGGCCAGCCTCCGGGCGGAGACATCGGCGCTCGGCGAGACCCGGTCATAGGGAAGGCAGTCCCAGGCGGGCAGCGTGAGGACCGGAATTTCCGGCGCGACGAAGGACAGCATCTGTTCCAGATCGGGCATGCTCTGCCCGTCGGACATGACATAGGCGACCGGCTGGCCGGCGCGCGCGAGCTCTGCCAGGACGAGCGGCTCCATGCCGGGCGGCACGTTGCCGATGGTAAGCGAACTTTCTGCCGCCGTTATTCTTTTTGCGTCGAATCCGGGAATCATCGAGCCAGAAGTCATCGGATGAGGCCGAGCCTCGCTTCCAGAGAAGCCTTGGTGACCGGGTCGAAATCCGGCGTGTAGGCAGCTATGCGCGCAAAAAGCGGCGTCCGCAGATGTTCCGGGAGCGGCTTTGCGCCCGTAATCCAGGCATGCAGATCATGATCGTCCTCCCCCATGACCGCCTCGAACTGATCGAGTTCGGCATCGGACAGACGAGCAATCTCCGTTTCCGCAAACTGCCCGAATACGAGATCCATCTCGCGTATGCCGCGATGCCAGCAACGATAGAGAATGCGACGGCGGCGCGGATCGAGATCCGCGCTGGTGCGTGATAGTCCTGTCATGTCGGTGTCCCTGTTTGCGGTTCATATAGGACGCTTTTCTGCCGTCGTCACCTTGCCAAATAGGCAAAATCCATCGCATTTTGCGCTTTATGCGTCCCGCCATTCTCGATCCACTGTTCTCGCCCGTCGCTTCGCTTGCCGGCGTCGGGCCGAAGCTCGCCGACCTGATCGCGCGTGTTACCGGCCGCGAAGATGCGGACGATTGCCGTGTCATCGACCTCCTCTTCCACGCTCCCTATTCGCTGATCGATAGGCGCAACCGGCCGGGCATCGCCCTCGCGCCACAAGGGGCGATCGTCACCATCGAAGGACGCGTCGATCGGCATCAGCCCCCGCCGCGCGGCAAGTCGAACCTGCCCTATCGTGTTTTTCTCCATGACGATACGGGCGAACTGGCGCTGACCTTCTTCCATGCCAAAGGCAACTGGCTGGAGAAATCGCTGCCGATCGACGAGTTGGTGATGGTGAGCGGCAAGGTAGACTGGTTCAACGGCCGCCCTTCCATGGTGCATCCGGATTTCATCGTGAAATCCTCGGAGGCCGAAAACCTGCCGCTGATCGAGCCTGTTTATCCTCTAACGGCAGGCCTGTCGCCCAAAGTGCTGCGCAGGACGATCGAGGGCGCCGTCGCACGTCTATCAACCCTGCCGGAATGGGCGGATGCAGCACTCACGCAGCGTCAAGGGTTTCCTTCCGTTACGGAAGCCTTCAGGCGTCTGCACGATCCGCGCGACGAGATGGATATCGATCCGCAGTCGCCCGCCCGCCGCCGGCTTGCCTATGACGAGTTCCTGGCCGGTCAGGTGTCGCTCTCGCTGGTGCGCCAACGCCTTCGCAAGGTGCCGGGCCAGCCGATCCGGGTAAAGGGCGATCTATCCGCCAGGATCATAGCCTCCCTACCCTTCTCGCTGACACCAAGCCAGAAGCTGGCTGTCGATGATATTCTGAAGGATATGGCGTCTGATGAGCGCATGCTGCGGCTTCTACAGGGTGATGTCGGCGCCGGAAAGACGCTGGTTGCGCTGCTCGCCATGGCGGCGGCTGTCGAAGCCGGTGGTCAGGCAGTGCTCATGGCACCAACGGAAATCCTTGCCCGCCAGCATTTCGCAACAATCTCCAAACTGGCCGGAGCGGCAGGCGTGACGGTCGAGGTCCTGACCGGGCGCACGAAGGGTCGGGAACGCGAGCAGATCGCCGAAAGAATCGCCTCCGGCGAAGCCCGGATCGTTATCGGCACCCATGCGCTCTTCCAAGATGCGATCAACTATCACAATTTGATGCTTGCCGTCGTGGACGAGCAGCACCGGTTTGGCGTGCATCAGCGTCTCCGGCTGACCGCCAAGGGTATCTCGCCGCACATGCTGGTGATGACCGCGACGCCGATCCCGCGCACTTTGGTGCTTGCCGCCTTCGGCGACATGGACGTTTCCAAGCTCACCGAGAAACCTGCCGGCCGCAAACCAATCCAGACCGTCACCATCCCGACCGAACGGCTCAGCGAGATCGTCGCACGGCTGAGAAGCGCGATCGATGAAGGAAAGAAGGCTTATTGGATATGTCCACTGGTCGAGGAGTCGGATGTCTCCGACCTCATGTCGGCGGAGGAGCGGTATGCGGTGCTGGCGAAAGAGCTGAGCCGCGATAATGTCGGGCTCATCCACGGCCGCATGAGCGGTCCGGAAAAGGATGCGGTCATGTCCGCATTCAAGAATGGCGAGTTGCGTTTGCTGGTCGCGACCACCGTCGTGGAGGTGGGCGTCGACGTGCCGGATGCAACGATCATGGTGATCGAGCATGCGGAACGCTTCGGGCTTGCCCAGCTTCACCAGCTTCGCGGCCGGGTCGGACGCGGCGACGAAGCTTCCACCTGCATCCTGCTCTATAAAGGGCCACTTAGTGAGACAGGCCGGGCGCGGCTTTCGATCCTGCGCGACAGCGAGGACGGTTTCCTGATCGCCGAGGAGGATTTGCGCCTGCGTGGCGAAGGTGAGCTGCTCGGCACCCGCCAGTCCGGCACGCCGGGTTTCAGGATCGCAAGCCTTGAGGCGCATGCCGACCTCTTGGAGATCGCCCGCAAGGATGCAGCCTATCTGTTGGAACGTGACCCGGAATTGACGAGCGAACGCGGCCAGAACGTGCGCGTGCTGCTCTATCTGCACCGTCGCGACGAAGCGATTCGTTTCCTGAGAGCCGGATAGATCAGCCTTGCGTTACCGGCGGCGGCAGAACTGCCGTCGGTGCGCCTCTGGCAGGCTTATAGTCCGGCGCGATCAGCCCCCCGGAAATCAGCAGTTTCGCCCCCTCCTCCGGCGTCATGTCCAGCATGATGATCTTGCTCTTCGGCACGAACATCAAGAAGCCGGCTGTCGGCACCGGCGTCGGAGGCAGGAAGACGGCAACCATCTCCTCGCCATCCGCATTGAGCTTTGCCGCGATCTCTCCCTGTGCGTCACCGGAAATGAAGACCAGCGCCCACATGCCGGGGCTCGGGAATTCGATCAGCCCGCATTTCTTGAAGGAGGTCGACTGCTCCTTCAGCACCGTCTCCAGGATCTGCTTGACGCTTCTGTAGATCGTCCGGACGAGCGGCATGCGGTGCAGGATCGACTCGCCGAAATTGACGATCGACCGCCCAATCAAGTTCTTGCCGAGGAAGCCGATGATGGTGATCAAGACGACCGCAATCACCAGACCCGTGCCGGGAATGGTGATATTGAAATAATATTGCGGGTCGTAGCGCTTCGGAATGTAGGGGGTGACCCAGCTATCCGCCCAGTCGATGAAGGTGAAGGTCAGCCATATGGTGATCGCGAGCGGCGCGCAGATGACGAGCCCGGTAAGGAAGTTATTCCTGAGCCGGCCCGCCAGCGATATACGCTCTGGACTGTCGCTCATCCGGCTTCCCTGACCCATCTAAACACTGCAGCATTCATCGAGGCGACAATGCCGGATGCGATGCTGCGTTGCAAGGAAAAGCCGCAGAGATCACTCGACAGTGACGGATTTCGCCAGGTTGCGCGGCTGATCGACATCCGTGCCCATGAAGACTGCCGTGTGATAGGCAAGCAACTGGATCGGCAGCGAGAAGATCATTGGTGCGATGATCTCGTCCACGTTCGGCAGCGCAATGGTCGCCATGGTCGGCAGTTTCGAGGCAGCCGCTCCTTTCTCGTCGGTGATGAAGATGATCCTGCCGCCCCGCGCCGCTACTTCCTGCATGTTGGAGACCGTCTTCTCGAAGAAACGGTCATGCGGTGCGATCACGATCACCGGCATGTTCTCGTCGATCAGCGCGATTGGCCCGTGCTTCAGCTCGCCAGCGGCATAACCTTCCGCATGGATATAGGAGATTTCCTTGAGCTTCAGCGCACCTTCCATGGCGAGCGGAAAACTTGTGCCGCGGCCAAGATAAAGAACATCCTTGAAACGGGAGAGCTCACGAGACAGGCCCTCGATCTCGGGCTGGATGTCGTTCAACACCCGGCTCATGATGCGCGGCATCTCGGCAAGATGCTTGACCATCGCCTTTTCGTCGCCTGCAGTCACGGTGCCACGGGCGCGACCGGCTCCGATCGCAAGTGCAGCCAGGACGGCCAACTGGCAGGTGAAGGCCTTGGTAGACGCGACACCGATCTCCGGTCCGGCGAGGATCGGGAAAATCGCGTCCGCTTCGCGAGCAATGGTGGATTCCCTGACGTTCACCACCGCACCGATCTTCAGGCCCAGATCCTTACAGTAGCGCAGCGAGGCCAGCGTATCCGCCGTCTCCCCCGACTGCGAGATGAACAATGCCGCCTGCGAGGGCGACAGCGGCAATTCGCGGTACCGGAATTCGGAGGCGACATCGATCTCGACGGGCAGGCGTGCATAACGCTCGAACCAGTATTTGCCGACCAGGCCGGAGAGATAGGCTGTACCGCAAGCGGCGATTGCCAGCCCGGAGACCTTGCCGAAATCGATCGCCGTATCGTTCTTCTTCACCGTGTGAGCGGCAAAATCGATATAGTTGCTGAGCGCGTGAGAAATGATCTCGGGCTGCTCGTAGATCTCCTTCTCCATGAAATGGCGGTGGTTGCCCTTGTCCACCATGAAGGCGGCGGCTTGAGAAATCTGGCTCTGCCGCTTGAGCGGCTTGCCTTCGTAATCGATAATCTCGACACCTTTGTGGGTCATGATGGCGCAATCGCCATCCACCAGATAGGTGATCTCATTGGTGAAAGGCGACAACGCGATCGCGTCAGAGCCCAAAAACATCTCGCCCCGGCCATGGCCGATCGCCAACGGCGGCCCGAAACGCGCAGCCATGATCGTGTCGGGATCGTCTTCGAACATCACGACCAGCGCATAGGCCCCGGAGACGCGGTTGAGCATGGCAAGCATGGCCTCGCGGTGATCCATGCCCTGGCGGGTGTATTTGGCGAGCAGATGCGCCACGACTTCCGTATCGGTCTGGCTCTCGAAGACGGCGCCTTCGGCAAGCAGTTCGTCCTTCAGTTCGGAAAAGTTCTCGATGATGCCGTTGTGGACGACGGCGACACCCGCGACGAAATGCGGATGCGCGTTGGTTTCATTCGGCACGCCGTGGGTCGCCCAACGTGTGTGGGCGATACCGATCATGCCGGGCAGCGGTTCCGCATCGAGCTTCTTTTCAAGATTGAACAGCTTGCCCTCGGCACGGCGGCGATCCATCCTGCCCTCGCAGATCGTCGCGATTCCGGCGGAATCATAACCGCGATATTCGAGCCGCCGAAGCGCATCAACCAAGCGTGATGCTACCGGCCCTCTTCCGACGATCCCGACAATCCCGCACATGGATGCTTATCTCCGCTTGGTTGAACCGCCAGAATTCCTATCCGATTGCGCGTTTTGCGCAATCGGTTCACCAGTCACTTTCGATGTCGGAAAGTAATGGTCAGCGGTTAAGGTGCTGTTGTTTATTTCGTTGCTTTTTTAGCAGCCTTGAAGGCAAGCGCGCGCTCCCGGATCACTTTGGCACGCTCAGGCTTTATTTCCTGGCGTGCGCGGCCAAGGGCCAGCGCATCGGCGGGCACGTCTTCGGTAATCACGCTGCCGGAGGCTACATAGGCGCCGTCGCCGATAGAAACCGGCGCCACCAGCGAGGAATTGGAGCCGATGAAGGCATTCGCGCCGATGCGGGTCACGTGCTTGTTCACGCCGTCATAGTTGCAGGTGATGGCACCCGCGCCGATGTTCGAATGGGCCCCGACGAACGCATCGCCGACATAGGTCAGGTGATTGACCTTGGCTCCCTCACCAATTTCGGCATTCTTGACCTCGCAGAAATTGCCGACCTTGGACCTGGAAAGCAACGTGGCGCCTGGCCGGAGACGCGCAAACGGGCCTATTTCCGCACCCGCCCCGATGTGGGCACGCTCCATATGCGAAAAGGCATGAATGAGTGCCCCGGCCTCGACCTTCACGCCAGGTCCGAAAAAGACATTCGGCTCGATAAACGCGTCCTGGCCAATTTCGGTATCGTAGGAAAGGAAGACAGTCTCCGGCGCGACCATGGTGACGCCCGAGAGCATCAGTTCGTTGCGGCGACGCTCCTGCCACAGCCTTTCAAGGGCGGCAAGCTCGGCGCGGTTGTTGCAGCCGGCGACCTCCGTTTCGGGTGCATCGACGGCCACCACCCTGCCGCCCTCAGCGCGCGCGATCTCGATCAGATCGGTAAGATAATATTCACCCTTGGCATTGTTGTTGCTGATTTTTTCGAGAAGCGACAGCGCCTTGCGGCCATCGATCGCCATCAAGCCGCTGTTGCACCAAGTGACCTTGCGTTCTTCCTCGCTTGCATCTTTCTCCTCGCGAATAGCGATGAGCTCGCCGTTTTCGACAAGGAGTCGACCGTAACCAGTCGGCTTGTCGGTATGAAAGCCGATCACCACGACAGCCGCCCCGTCAGCAAGTCCTTCACGTGCCAGGGTAAAGGTCGCGGATGTCACCAGCGGCACGTCACCGTAGGCAATCAACACATCGTCGTAACCGTGAGCGATGGCATCTTTTGCTGTGAGGACCGCATGGCCCGTTCCGCGTCGTTCGGCCTGGAGAAAGGCCTCGACCGTAACGCCCTCGACAGCGCCCGCTTTGACAACCGCATCCGCATCCCGGCCGACCACGAGGGCCGCAGCGGAAACGCCCGTCGATGCTACCGCGGCCATCACATGCGCGATCATAGGCCGGCCGGCCACCGGATGCAGCACCTTTGACATCGACGACCTCATGCGTGTGCTATCGCCAGCGGCGAGGATGACGGCAAGGCAGGAACGGCTCATCGGGAATCTCCTTCATGCAATTGCCCGGCTTTTAGCAGCAAGACAGTTGAAGCGCGATAGACGGCTTGTGTGCGGCAGAAACAAAAAGGGCGCCCGTGGACGCCCTCCATGCTTCCCAAAAGGAAAGTGGATCAGACACTATTGAGGCAGCTTGTCGTCGACGCCTTCAACGTAGAAATTCATGCCGAGTAAAACGCCATCCTGAGCCTTTTCGCCCGCGGCAAGCCAGGCGGTGCCGTCCTGCTTGTTGATCGGGCCGGTGAAGGGATGGAGTTCACCCGACTTGATCTTGGCTTCGGTCTCCTCGGCCATCGCCTTCACGTCGTCCGGCATGTTGGTATAGGGCGCCATGGTCAGGATGCCGTCCTTCAAGCCGTCCCAGATCTGTTCGGATTTCCAGGTGCCGTCGAGGAGTGCCTTGGTGCGCTTGATGTAATAGGCACCCCAGGTGTCTACGATCGCGGTGAGCTGGGTCTTCGGGCCGGCGGCGATCATGTCGGATGCCTGTCCGAACGCCAGGATGCCTCGCTCGGCCGCGACCTGCATCGGAGCAGTCGTGTCGGTGTGCTGGGTCAGAATATCAACGCCCTGATCGATGAGAGCCTTCGCAGCGTCGGCTTCCTTGCCGGGATCGAACCAGGTATTGGCCCAGACCACCTTCAGCTTGAAGTTCGGGTTGATCGACTTGGCACCGAGTTCGAAGGCGTTGATGCCCATCACTACTTCCGGGATCGGGAAGGAGGCGATGTAGCCTGCCAGCCCCTTCTTCGACATCTTCGCAGCGATCTGCCCCTGGATATAGCGACCTTCATAGAAGCGTGAGTTGTAGGTTGCGAGATTCGGAGCAGACTTGAAGCCAGTCGCATGTTCGAACTTCACGTCCGGAAACTTTTGAGCCACCTTGACGGTGGCGTCCATGAAGCCGAAAGACGTGGTAAAGACCATGGCGCAGCCGGACCGGGCCATACGCTCGATGGCGCGCTCGGCATCCGGGCCCTCCGGAACGTTTTCCAGGAAGGGCGTCTCGATCTTGTCATCGAGAGCCTTCTGGAGCTCCTGGCGGCCGAGGTCATGCGCCTGTGTCCACCCGCCGTCCGTCTTCGACCCGACGTAGATGAAACAGACCTTCTTCTTTTCCTGGGCCTGGGCGCCGGTCGAAAACCCGCCAAGCAAGGCGGCCGATGCGGCAAGGGCAATAATCAGTTTCTTCATTTCCGAACCTCTATTGGCTTGAAGACGTTTGTTTTTGCACCGCGGTCACCGGTCGGGGACAAAGGGTTTCCCGAGCGATGCCGGCGTATTGATGAGCGTCGTGCGGCGATTATGCGAGATGATGATCAGCACGACAATAGTGGCCGCATATGGAAGGGCGGACAGGAGTTGCGAAGGCAGGCCGACACCGAAGGCCTGCGCGTGCAATTGGCCAACCCCGACTGCACCGAAAAGATAACCGCCGGCAAGCACTCGCCAGGGCCTCCATGAGGCGAAGACGACGAGGGCCAATGCGATCCAGCCCCGGCCGGCCGACATGTTCTCCACCCATTGCGGCGTATAGACGAGCGAGAGCTGCGCTCCGGCAAGCCCGGCGCAGGCACCGCCGAACATGACCGCCAGATAGCGTGTGCGGATGACATTGATGCCCAGCGCATGAGCGGAGGCATGGCTGTCGCCGATTGCCCGGATCTTCAAGCCCGTGCGGCTCCTGAACAGGAACCAGTTGATGCCGATCACCAGCGCGATGGACAGATAGAAGGTCAGGTCCTGGCTGAAGAGAACCCGGCCGACGAACGGAATATCCGAGAGCAGCGGGATGACGATCGGCGGCAGCTTGACGCCCGGCTGGCCGACGAACGCCTCGCCGATCTGGCCGGAAAGACCAAGCCCCAGAATGGTGAGTGCAAGGCCGGTCGCCACCTGGTTGGCAACGAGCGTCAGCGTCAGAAAACCGAAGAGCAGCGAGAAAATCGCCCCGCCCAGAATGCCGGCGAGAATGCCGAGATGAGGCGAGCCGGTCAGTTGCGCGGCGGCGAAGGCGCAGACTGCGCCCATGATCATCATGCCTTCGACACCGAGGTTCAGCACGCCGGCGCGTTCCGTCACAAGTTCACCAAGCGACGCAATGACGAGCGGTGTCGAAGCGGTGATGACGGTGAGAAGGATAGCCTCGAACATCAGGCCTTCACCTCCACCGGTTTGGTGCCCGCAACGATCAGTCGAATTCTGTAGTGAATGAGCGTGTCACAGGAGAGCACGAAAAACAGAAGCAAGCCCTGGAAGACGCGGCTGACCTTGTCCGAAATGCCGATCGAAAGCTGCGCCGCCTCGCCGCCGAGATAAGTCAGCGCCAGCACAAGGCCCGAGGCGATAATGCCGAGCGGATTGAGGCGTCCGAGGAAGGCGACGATGATGGCGGTGAAGCCATAGCCAGGCGAGATGGTCGGCTGCACATGGCCGATCGAGCCTGACACTTCCGATATACCGGCGAGCCCCGCCAGAGCGCCGGAGAGCAGCATCGAAAACCAGACCATGCGGCGAGCAGAAAAGCCGGCAAAGCGCCCTGCCCTTTCTGATTGACCGAGCACGGAAACTTCGAACCCTTTCAGCATGAAGCGCATCATGAACCAAAGCGCTACGGCTGCGATAATCGCGAAGACAAAGGCCCAATGGGCGCGGCCGGAGGAGAGTATTTCCGGCAGGACCGCCTCGACCTGAAAACTCTTGGTCTGCGGGAAGTTGTATCCCTGCGGGTCTCGCCACAGACCGCGCACCAACCAGTCGAGATAGAGCTGGGCGATATAGACCAGCATGAGGCTCGTCAGGATCTCGTTGGTGTTGAAGCGGGTTTTCAGAAGGGCCGGAATCCCGGCATACAGCGCGCCGCCCACCATTCCCATGATCAGCATGAGCGGCAGGATCATCGGTGAATGCCAGTCGGGATACAGGACCGGCAGGATCGAACCGGTAATCGCGCCGATGGTAAACTGGCCTTCTGCGCCAATGTTCCAATTGTTGGACCGGTAGCAGACCGCAAGCCCGACACCGATGAGGATGAGCGGCGCGGCCTTGATCGCCAGTTCGTGCAGCGACCAGACTTCCAGCAGCGGCTCGACGAAATAAACATAGAGCGCGTTAAGCGGGTTTTTTCCGAGCAGCCAGAACATGATCGCGCCGAAGACCAGTGTGAGCGCCAGCGCAAGCAGCGGCGACAGGATCGAGAACAGCGTCGAGACGCGGGCGCGCTTTTCAAGCTCGATACGCATGCGCCGCCTCCGGAATCGAATGGCTCTCGTGGACGCCACCCATCATGAGGCCGATGCGCTCGAGGCTGAGCGTTCCGGCCGGATAGGCCTTGGACAACTTGCCTTCCGAGATTACGGCGATATTGGTCGCGATTTCGAAAATCTCGTCCAGATCCTGGCTGATAACAACAACGGCCGAGCCTGCCTTGGCGAGATCGATCAGCGCCTGGCGAATGCGGCTTGCTGCACCCGCATCGACACCCCAGGTCGGCTGATTGACGACCAGGACAGCCGGCTGACGGTCGAGCTCGCGCCCGACGATGAATTTCTGCAGATTGCCGCCGGAAAGCGAACCCGCGAGCGGATCCTCACCGCTTTTTCTCACATCCATCGCCTCGCAGATGCGCCGCGTCGCCGAACGGATCGCATCGTGGCGGACGATTGCGGCGAAGCCGGCAGATAAAAAGGCCTTCCTATCCGACTGACTGCGGGCGAGCAAAAGATTGTCGGAAAGCGGCATAGCCGGGACAGCCGCATGGCCATGGCGCTCCTCCGGCACGAAGCCGGCGCCGAGCAGTCGGCGTCCGTTGATGCCGGTATGGCCGACCGCCTTGCCGCGGATACGGATCGCCTCGTCTTCGGCGACGGGATATTCGCCCGACAGAGCATCGAAGAGTTCACCCTGACCGTTGCCGGCGACGCCTGCGATCGCCAGCACCTCTCCGGCCCGCACCTTCATCGAGATATTCTTCAGCGAGACGGCAAAGGGCGTGCGCGCCGGCACCGAAAGATCGCTGACCTCGATGCAGGTATCCCCAAGCGGCGTTTCGCCATCCCGATGCACCTCGGCCACGTCGGAGCCAACCATCATGCGGGCGAGCGAGGCCGGCGTCTCCAGTTTCGGGTCGCAGGCGCCGGTAACCTTGCCGTGACGGAGCACGGTCGCACGGTCGCAGATGCGCCGCACCTCCTCCAGCCGATGGCTGATGTAGAGAACCGATCGACCTTCGGCCTTCAGCTTGAAAAGCGTTTCGAACAGACGATCGGCCTCCTGCGGCGTCAGTACCGAGGTCGGCTCGTCTAGGATGATCAGCTTGGGATTTTGCAGCAGGGCGCGAACGATCTCGATGCGCTGGCGCTCACCGACGGAAAGGTCCGCCACATGCGCCTTGGGATCGAGCGGCAGACCATAGGCTTTTGAAAGCGACGCCGCTTCGTCGGAAATCCTCGACAGCGAAATTCTCGGGTCGAGCGACAGCGCGATGTTCTCCGCCACCGTCAACGCCTCGAAGAGCGAGAAATGCTGGAAGACCATGCCTATGCCGAGGCGGCGGGCTTCGCCGGGCGAGGCGATTGTCACTGGTGAGCCGTCCCAAAGAATCTGACCCGCGCTCGGTTGCAGCACGCCGAAAAGCATCTTGACCAGCGTGGATTTGCCGGCGCCGTTCTCGCCGAGAAGTGCATGAATCTCGCCCGGCGCGATATCCAGATCGATCGCGCTGCAGGCGGCGAAGCTGCCGAAAAGTTTGGTCAAACCTCGAACCGACAAGAGCGGAACGGTCGCCGGACCTTCGGATAACGTCACTGAACCCCCTGTTTCGCCTGTGTCCAGCCTTCCTGCGAGGCTCGGCCGGCACGGCGGCGCATTGTTCTTTGAACGCTTCTCAAGCCTGAGGCCCCAGCGTTCTTTTATCATATTGATACCGTTTTTGTTGCTTCGCACAACATCAAAGAAAAAGCACCAGAAGCAACGTCCAACTATTTCCCCAGATTGGGGAAAAGCTGCAGCACGGCACCAATGCAATAAAGGTAGACGCCACTCACGACGACACCCCAGGCCACCCAGTCCGGCGTGGCGAAATGCAGGAGGAGCGCGTAGCCACCCAATGCGCACCAGACAAGGCAGACGGCGAGGTTGAATGGTCTCAAGCGCTTCACCCGCACCGGATGCAGGAAATTGATCGGAAGGAACGTGAGGATCACAGAGATTGAGACGACAATCAGCGCCGTCAACGCACTGGCATCGATAGCAAAAAGCGTGAAGATCACCATGTTCCAGACGACCGGGAAACCGGAGAAGAAATATTCCTCCGTCTTCATGCCCGTGTCGGCGTAATAGACGGCGCTCGACACGACGATCGCGCCGGCAGCGAAGAAGGACCAGGGCTCGCCGATCATGCCGCTCTGGTAGAGTGCGAAAGCCGGCAGCAGGACATACGTCACGTAGTCGATGATATTGTCGAGCGTGTCGCCCGACCAGTTGGGCAAGACTTCCTTGACCCGCACCTTGCGGGCGATCGGTCCGTCGATACCGTCGACAAGCAGCGCAAGGCCGAGCCACCAGAACATGTCCACAAAGCGGTGTTCGGCTGCCGCGACAACTCCCAGGAAGGCCAGGAACGAACCTGAAGCAGTTAGAAGATGAACCGAAAAGGCGCGCATTTCCGCATAAGGAACTTTCCGGTAGTTGAAGATTCGTCTGATCACGCCGCCAGTCCACCTCTCTCTCGTTGGGCTGGTATGCGGCCAATCAGCACGCTTTGCAACCTGCCAGACCCACGCTGTGCGGATAAACCCTTGCTTTTTCTATGCTGCGCCGCGATGCCCCATGGATATGCACGCTTTGAAGTTCTAGATAAGTTCATCACGGATATTCGCAGATCAGGACAACGGAAATGCAGCATTTCGAGATCGCCGTGGTGGGCGGGGGGCTTGCCGGATCGCTTGCGGCCCTGGCTCTCGCGCGTGCCGGGCGCAAGGTGGCCCTCATTGCTCCCGTATCCGAAAAAGCCGACGAGCGCACGACGGCGTTGATGGACCAGTCGATCCGCTTCCTGGAACGGCTCGGCGTCTGGGATGATATTGCCCCCTCGGCGGCCGCCCTTTCCATCATGCAGATCATCGATGGCACGAAGCGGCTGCTGCGGGCGCCGACGACACAGTTCCGGGCACAGGATGTCGGCCTTTATGCCTTCGGCTACAATATCCCGAACAAGGCGCTGTCCGGGACGCTGGATGCAGCCGTCACTGCGGAACCGAACATCACCAAGATTACGCAGAGCGTTCAAACCGTGGATTATTCCGCCGAACGGGCAGCGATTACGCTTTCGGATGCCTCCACCATCACGGTCGATTTTATTGTGGGGGCCGATGGACGGAAGTCAAAGACCCGCGACGCGGCCGGAATCGGCGTGCGCCGTTGGTCCTACAGCCAATCGGCACTGGTGCTGAATTTCGCCCATACGCTGCCGCACGGCAATGTCTCGACCGAATTCCACACGGAGACTGGACCTTTTACCCAGGTTCCGCTTCCGGGCCTTCGCTCCAGCCTTGTCTGGGTCGTGACGCCGAAGGAAGCTCAGCGCCTCGTCGCTCTGCCTGTCAAAGACCTGTCGCAGGCTATCGAAGATCGCATGCAGTCCATGCTCGGCAAGGTGACGGTGGAAGACACGCCGCAGATCTGGCCGCTTTCAAGCCTGATGGCGGACCGTTTCGGCAAGGGGCGCCTAGCCCTGATCGGCGAAGCCGCGCATGCCTTCCCGCCGATCGGCGCGCAGGGCCTCAACCTGTCGCTGCGCGACGTTATCACCCTTTCCGAGCTTCTGGCCCCCATCGGCGGCCGGCCGATTCCGGCGGATGCCGGCGATCGTTTCAACCGGCGCCGGCGACCGGACGTCATGAGCCGGACCTTCGGAGTCGACGTTCTCAACCGTTCTCTGCTGTCGGATTTCCTGCCCGTCCAGATGCTTCGTGCAGCCGGCCTGCACCTCCTCGGCAGCGCCCCGCCGCTCCGCAACCTCTTGATGCGCGAGGGAATCGAGCCTGGCCGCGGGTTCCGTGCCGTCCTTGACACCTTAAGGAACGAGGTCCGGCGGTAGAATTCCAGCGTTGATGAGGTATAGAAATACCGGCAAGGTCAGCACCGAGAGTACGGTGATGATCAGGATGCTCGCCGACGCCCTCTCCTGCCAGACGTGATATTGCTGGCTGATGACGAAAACGTTCGTCGCCGTCGGCAGCGCCGAAAGCAGGGTTGCCGAATAGATCCAGACAGGATCGAAATTGCCGATCAGCGACAGCACCACATAGGTCGTCATCGGCAGCATGATCAGCTTGAAAACGGCGATATAGCCGATCTCCACGGGCACGCGGCGGATGGGCCTCAGCGCCAGCGTCACCCCCATGGCGAAGAGAGCGCAAGGGGCTGCCGCCTGCGCCAGATAATCGACCAGGCGCTGGAATGCCTCCGGTGGCCTGATCGCCAGGGCGGCAAAACAAAAGCCCAGCACGGTCGAGATGATGAACGGGTGCAATGCCACCCTTCGGGCAATGTCGGCCGCAACCCGGATCGCCGGTCGCCTATCGTCCCCGGCCACCGCCATCATGGCAGGCGCAACGATGAAATGCGCGGCATTCTCGAAGCAGACGATCAGCGCCACCGGCACGGCGGCCGCTTCACCGAAGGCCAGCAGCGCCAGCCCCGGCCCCATGTAGCCGATATTGCCATAGGCGCCCGCAAACGACTGGATTGTGCAATCGGCGAAGGAATTGCGGCGGATGAAGAAGCCGATGAGAAAAAGAAGGAAGAAGATCAGATAGGTCGCGCCGATCTCGCCAAGAATGAAGTCGACCCGGGTCAACTGTTCGACCGGCGTGCGCGAGACGAGTTTGAAGAACAGTGCCGGAAGTGCTGCGTAGATGATGAAAGTGTTCATCCAGCCAAGCGCTTCGGCGGGCTGTTTGGTAACCTTGGCAGCGAGGTAACCGATGAAGATCAGCCCGAAAAAGGGCAACAGCATTGCAATAATGTCGGCCATCTTTGCTAGCCCAAGGTCCCGGGTCGCGTTGGAAGGAGATTCCCGTTAGCCGATTTGCATGAGGATTGGAAAGGTCTGCTGGAACCAGATCGCGGCAGAACTGACGAAGCCGAAGATGAAGGCGAGACCGGTCAGGATCAGGAATACGCCCATGACTTTCTCGACCGTGCCGAGATGGCGGCGGAAGCGCGTCAGGAACCGCATGAAGGCTCCCGAAAAGCCGGCGGCGATCCAGAAGGGCACGGCAAGGCCGAGCGAATAGATTGCAAGCAGCACGGCCCCATCGCCCACCGTGTCGCGCGAGGCGGCAACACCGAGAATGGCGCCGAGCACCGGACCTATACACGGCGTCCATCCGAAGGCAAAGGCAAGCCCCATGATATAGGCTCCTGAGAGAGTTGCCGGCTGCCCGCCGCCCTGGAAGCGCGCCTCGCGGGCCAGGAAACCGATTCGGAAGACGCCGAGGAAGTTGAGACCCATGGCAATGATGATCAGGCCGCCAATCTTGGAAAGAAGATCCAGATGCTGACGCAGCAGTACGCCGATCGTCGAGGCCCCTGCCCCAAGCGCCACGAAAACGGTTGCGAATCCCAGGGTGAAGAACAGCGCAGACATCAGCACCGCCCTGCGCGTTCCGCTCCTGAAATCGGCAACCGCGGCACCGCCGCCCCGGAACTGTTCAACGGAAATGCCCGCCATATAACAAAGATAGGGCGGCACGAGCGGCAGCACGCAGGGAGAAAGGAACGACAACGCGCCGGCAAGAAGCGCACTCAGCAATGATATTTCGGCAATCGACACGTGTGGCTCCGGATGGCAGGCTTTTCAGACCCCGCATTGCGCCTGACGTAGCGATTCAAGGCGACGAATACCAATCACCTTTTCGCATCATCATGGAAAAGCGGCAAGAAGCCGCATTTTTGCTGTTTTTGCGGGTTGACCGAAACGGGTCACCTGCATATGTTCCGCGCACTTTCAGAGGCGGCGCCACAGCCGGCCACGGGAGAGCGTAGCTCAGCCGGTAGAGCAACTGACTTTTAATCAGTAGGTCCAGGGTTCGAATCCCTGCGTTCTCACCACCTTAAAAATTCTTCATCTTTTCAGCAGAAACATCATTCTTACGAAGAATTCAGGTTCTATCGAACGCGCGCCGGCGAACAAGATTCTCATAAGAAATTGATAAACATAAATTATTCTCATTTTTCCGCATTCCTGAAAGTCAGGTTTCGGCCGGAAATCCGGCAGATCGCCCGTCTGGAACCTTATCAATTGTTAAGCTGACTATCGCGGCTTCGGGGCGTAGGTTTCGATGCAAGACTGAATACCGCCGGCGGCTGCATGCCGCGACGCGACGGTATGAGACAGCCGATTGAACTTCTTTGATCAAGAACGGAGGCGCCATGCGCTCGTTCACGTCGATAGATCGTCGCCCACCCACCCGGTTACGCTATCCACCTAACTGAACATCTGAAGAGCACGACCATTCCGTGGTCTACCTGGCTCTCCTTCTCTTCTGACCTCACCGAAAGCCGATCGGCCGCGGACTTGGTCCGTGGCTCCGATCCCACTCGCCCCGGAACTCGTCATCAATGCGAGGCTGGAGCCATCAATCAGAAAGGAAAACCAGCATGTCCGATATCCTTCGCAAACACCGTCTTGCCGCACTTCTTGGTGCGGCCATCGTCGCAGCGCCGCTTGCCCTGCCTGTCATCTTCGACTTCAACACGGCCGAGGCCGCGACCGACACTGCGCCGATTACCGGCACGGTCGCCCCGGGTGGTTCCTTCGCACCGATCGTCGCAGCCGACAAACCGGCCGTCGTTACCATTACCACCGTGATGAAAGCCCAGAACGCTAGTGCCGGCGACAGCTCGCCGTTCAACGACGATTCACCCTTCGACGAGCAATTCCGGCAGTTCTTCGGCCAGCAGGGCATTCCGATCCCGCGCCAGATGCCGCAGCGACCGACCCCGCATGCAGAGGCCCTCGGTTCCGGTTTTATCATCACCGCCGACGGTTATATCGTCACCAACAATCACGTGATCGACAACGCGACGAGCATCAAGGTGACCTTGGACGACGGCACGGAACTACCCGCCAAGCTTGTCGGCGCCGACCCGAAATCCGATCTCGCCGTCATTAAGATCAATGCGGCGAAGCCGCTTGCCACAGTCGCTTGGGGTGATTCCGACAGGCTCAATGCCGGCGACCAGATCCTTGCGATCGGCAATCCCTTCGGCATCGGCACGACGGTCACCGCCGGCATCGTCTCAGCCCGCGGCCGTGACCTGCACAGCGGTCCCTATGATGACTTCATCCAGATCGACGCACCGATCAATCACGGCAATTCCGGTGGCCCGCTTGTCGACCTCCAGGGCAAGGTAATCGGCATCAACACCGCTATCTACTCGCCGAATGGCGGTAGCGTCGGCGTCGGCTTCGCGATCCCCTCCGATCAGGCGCAAAAGGTTGTCGCCAAGCTTATGAAGGACGGCTCGATCGAGCATGGTTTCATCGGCGTGCAGATCCAGCCGGTAACGACGGACGTTGCAAGCGCCATCGGCCTTGGCAAACCTGAAGGTGCGCTCGTCGCCAATGTGAGCGATGACACGCCGGCGTCCCGGGCCGGCATCGAGACCGGCGACGTCATTACGGCCCTCGGCGGGCAGGAGATCAAATCACCCCGTGACCTATCGCGCATGGTCGCCGATCTTGCGCCAGGAGCCAAGGAAAGCCTCACCGTGTGGCGCGAAGGTGAAAGCAGGGACCTGCACATCACGATCGGCGGCAATCAGGACGACCAGCAGCAGGCCTCCGCCGATAATGGCGACAAGTCGAGCCCGGCCGCGCAACGCGTTCCGACGATCGGCGTCGGCCTTGGCGACATTACCCCGGATGTTCGCCAGGCGCTCAACCTGCCGCGCCGGGAAAGCGGAGCAGTGATCGAAAGCGTCGCCCCCGACAAGCCGGCAACCGATGCCGGCCTGCAGCCCGGGGACATCATCGTCTCGGTGAACCAGCGGCCAGTGAAATCAGCCAAGGAAGCCAAGGCAGCAGTTGCTGATGCGGGCAAGGCCGGTCGCAAATCGGTCCTGCTTCTCATCCAGCGCGGCGACAGCCAGACCTTCGTAGCCGTCCCCTTCTCGGTCAGCTAAACCGTCGGCTCCGCATCATCATATGGCACAGCCTGGCCTTCGGGATCGGGCTGTGTCCACCCCGACGATGAATGGTCATCACGTTCTATTGAAACCCAACCAGGAACCTCTACATGTCCGGCACCGTTTATGCGGGCGAAGGAGTTCCTGATGCGGATCATTTTCGTCGTTCTCATCGCCTCGGTGCTCAGCATCCTGGCATTCAAATATGCAGACCAATCCCTCGGCAACGCCAATATCCTGGCGCCCTCCACAGAACTATCGTCCACGAACTGAGCCGTTTTGGCGAGCACGATCGTGTGAACCCCGCAGCCGCCCCGTCGAAGCCCTCCGGCCGGCTTGACCATTTTCTTCTTGCGACCATATTGCTTCGGTCCCATCCAAATCCCTTTCCCGAAAGCGAGAGAATTTTATGGCCAAGCCGAAGATTGCCATCATCATCACGAGCACGCGCGACGTCCGTTTTGGAGAAAAGCCAGCCAAGTGGATTTACGAAACTGCGTCGCAGCGCGAGGACATGGAATTCGAACTCGTCGACTTGCGCGATTTCCCGCTGCCGTTCTTCAATGAAAAGGCATCCAATGCCTGGGTTCCAACCGAAAACGAAGTCGGTCAGCGGTGGCAGAAAAAGGTCGCCGAATTCGATGGCTACATCTTTATCGTGGCGGAATACAACCGTTCGATCACGGCCGTACTCAAGAATGCCCTCGACTACTCCTACAAGGAATGGAACCGCAAGCCGGCGGCGGCTGTGGGCTACGGCAGCGTCGGAGGCGCCCGTGCGGTCGAGCATTTGCGCAACATAGCCGTCGAACTACAGATGGTTCCGACTCGTCCGGGCGTGCACATCCAGGGTGCCGATTTCTTCGCAGCCTGGCAGCAAGGCAAGGATCTCAAGGAACTCACCCATCTGGAGCCGGGCGTGAAGACCATGCTGGACGATCTCTCCTGGTGGGCGACAGCACTGAAAACAGCCCGCGAAAAGGCCTGACCGCGCTTCACGAGAGGTTGATCCAAAGGTTCCGACCATGGCCGGAACTTTGTGATTTTCGGGAGGTTCTATGGCAATAAAGGAGTGATTGCCATGAACGCCCGAAACGCCATGATCGCCCTGGGATCAGCCATCATGGGCGGCGTCATAGCCGCCATTCTCCTACACGCCGGCGCACCGATCGTGGCCGTAAAGACAGACCGCCTCGGCGGCCCTCCATCGGAAACGGCCTTTCTGCCGGAACGTTTCGGCGTCCCGGGCTCGGTGCAATAAATTACAGATCTGAAAACGACAAAAGCCGGCGTCTGGTGCGAGATGCCGGCTTTTCCACTAACGAACTGATTTGTACGGCAGCGTCGCCGTCGCGGAAGCCGCATTGGTGCCCGCTTCGACGTTCCCAAAAAAGAGCCGCCGTCTGATGCGGATCAAGGCAGAACTACCTTACCGATATTTAAGTTCCTCCTACATGCGTTTCATGTCATTGGAAGCATAGAGAAATCTGCGATGACCACGCTTCCGGCGGATTCGCGCCGTGTGGCGGCGGGACGGACACGTACGGCTGTCCCATATATCATCCAAAGAGGGACTTGACCTTGAACGTACAGAAGACACCCGACCCAGCGGTAAAGACGAGCGATGCGCCCGATCTCGCCGCGATCCTTGCAGCGTCGGGCAGCGGCAAGAAGCGCCGCTGGCTCTTATGGCCAATCGTTTTCGTCGTCCTTCTGATCGCTGCTGCCGGCGCCTATACCTATTTCGGCAGCAACGGGACGCGATACGACTATACGACACAACCCGTGAAGCGCGGCGACCTTTCGGTCATCGTCACCGCGACCGGTTCCGTCCAACCGACAGATCAGGTGGATATATCGAGCGAGCTCTCCGGCACCGTGCGCAAGGTCAGTGTCAGCTATAACAGCCCGGTGAAGACAGGCGATGTGCTCGCCGAACTCGACACCAACAAGCAGGAGGCCGATGTCCAGAGCGCCCGCGCCCAGCTTGCCTCCGCAAAGGCGAGCGTGCTCAAGGCAGAAGCGGAAGCCGCATCGGCCAAGAATACGCTTGACCGGCTGACCGGCCTTGTCAGCAACCGCATTTCCAGCCAGCAGGAACTGGATGCGGCGAAATATACCTATGACGCTGCCGTTGCGACCAAAGCGGTCAACGAAGCCGCGGTCCTGTCTGCCGAAGCCAGCCTGCAGCTTGCAGAGGTCAATCTCTCGAAACTCCAGATTATCTCGCCAATCGACGGCGTAGTGCTCACCCGGGACGTGGATCCCGGCCAGACGGTCGCCTCCTCGCTCAATGCGCCGGTGCTCTTCACCATCGCCGGAGACCTCAGGCATATGGAACTTCAAGTCGCCGTGGACGAGGCGGATGTCGGCCAGGTGAAGGAAGGTCAGCTCGCGAAATTCTCCGTCGACGCCTATCCGGACCGCAGCTTTCCCGCCACTATCGAGACCGTCCGCTTCGCCTCCGAGACCGTCTCCAATGTCGTCACCTACAAGGCGATCCTGACAGTAGACAATGCCGATCTCCTGTTGCGCCCCGGCATGACCGCAACCGCAGACATTACGGTCGAATCCGTCTCCGATTCGCTCCTCGTGCCGAATGCAGCCTTGCGCTATTCTCCTCCCGCGACGGCTGGCGGCAACCGCGGCAGTTTCCTGACCCGGCTCTTTTCACCGCCTCGCCTGCGCACCAACCGCAGCAGCGAAGAGGCTTCCGCTGCCAACCGCGCCGTTTGGGTCCTGCGTGCCGGCGTCCCCACCCGTGTCCAGCTGGAAACCGGCCCGACGGACGGGCAGTTCACGGTGCTGAAATCCGGCGACATCAAAGAAGGCGACCTGCTGATCACGGATGCCGTCGCCCGCACCAGTTGAGGGGCAACGCCATGACGCTCCCCCCACTCATCACGTTCAAGCAGGTCTCCAAATTCTACGGCCGCGGCGAAGCGATGATCCGCGCGCTGGACCATATCGATCTCTCGATTTCGCAGGGCGAATTCGTGGCCATCATGGGGCCATCGGGCTCGGGCAAATCCACGGCCATGAACATCATCGGCGGGCTCGACGTGCCCTCCTCCGGCGAATACTTCTTCCAAGGCATCCCGACGAGCAGCTTCGACCGTTCGCAGCTCACGCTGCTTCGACGGCATATGCTGGGCTTCGTCTTCCAGGGCTTCAACCTGCTTGCCCGCACGTCCGCCGTCGAGAATGTCGAACTGCCCCTCGTCTACCGTGGCATGGACCACCGTGAACGCCGCCGGCTTGCGCTCGCCGCCCTCGAACAGGTCGGTCTCAAGGGCCGCGAAAGCCATACGACACAAGAGCTCTCAGGCGGTCAACAGCAGCGTGTTGCGATCGCCCGCGCCATCGTCACCAATCCGGCCGTTCTGCTTGCCGACGAGCCGACCGGCAATCTGGACACCAGGACGAGCTTCGAGATCATGGAACTGATCGCCCGGCTCAATCGCGAGAACGGCATCACCGTCATCATGGTCACGCATGAGGAAGATATTGCTGCCTATGGCAAACGCCTCCTGCGTTTCGTCGACGGCCGGCTTGCCTCGGATCAAGTGCGGGTGAAGGAGCCGGATCATGTTCTTTGAAACCGCAAAACTTGCCTGGCGCGCGATCAGCCGCAACATGCTGCGCTCCTTCCTTACCGTGCTCGGCGTCGTTATCGGCGTCGCTGCCGTGATCGCGATGGTGACGGTCGGCAACGGCACGACGGCGCGGGTGAAGGACGAACTTTCGCGGCTCGGTACCAACACGCTCTTCGTGCGACCCGGCCAATGGGGGCCGGGGCGTGTCAGCACCGAGGCCAAGCGTTTTACCGACAAGGATGTGCAGGCGATCCGGGAACAGGTGACCGGTCTGAGGGCCGTTGCCCCGGTAAACCGTGGCACAGCAACCGTGATTGCCGGCGGAGCCAACCATTCGACCAGTGCCATCGGCACCACCAATGACTACTTGATCGCTCAGGACTGGGACCTCGCGTTCGGTCGCAACTTCCTGCCAAACGAAGACCGTGGCAGCCATGCCGCCTGCATTATCGGCGAAACAGTGCGCAAGGAGCTTTTTGGCGCCGCCAACCCGGTCGGCCAGAACATTCGCGTCAGCAACATCGCCTGCCCGGTCATCGGGATACTCGCCGTCAAGGGCCAGTCGGGCATGGGTGACGATCAGGACGACACGGTGATCATGCCGCTGAAGCTGCACCAGCGGCGGATCGGCGGGACGACGACGATCAGCAGCATTATTCTCTCCGCTCAGGACGGCGTCGCCACGTCGAAGGTGCAGTCTGACGTGGAGAGCCTGCTGCGCGAGCGGCGGCGCATCGCGATCGGACGCGAGGACGATTTCTCGGTCAACGACATGTCGCAGATCGCTGCGGCGATGACCGGCACCACGGTGCTGCTGACGGGCCTCCTAGGGGCAGTGGCGGCTGTCAGCCTGCTCGTCGGCGGCATCGGCATCATGAACATCATGCTCGTTTCGGTGACGGAGCGCACGCGCGAAATCGGCATCCGACTGGCGATCGGCGCGCTGGAAGGGCAGGTGCTCACCCAATTCCTCGTCGAGGCTGTCATGCTGTCGATTTTCGGGGGCGTCACGGGCATTATGACAGGATTGGCTCTCGCCTTCGGCGTCGTCAGCTATCTCCAGGTGCCCTTCGTAACGAGCCCGACGATCATTGCGCTTGCATTTGTCTTCTCGGCCGCAATCGGCATGATTTTCGGTTACTTCCCTGCCCGCCGTGCGGCTCAGCTTAACCCGATCGAAGCTCTCCGACATGAATAGCGGTTCCGACCGAGCTTCGTCACGGTGCCGGTCTACCGCGATTGCCCGGGGAGAAACCAACAAGATGTCATCCGAGGCAGAATCCCTCAGCCGGCAAGCCTATCGGCGGCTGGAGAACCTGATCGTGACGCTGAAACTGAAGCCGGGAGTTCCCGTGACGGAGAGGCAATTGATCGCGCTTGCCGGCCCGGGGCGCACCCCGGTTCGCGAAGCGATTCAGAAGCTCGAATGGCAGGGGCTGATCCGGGTGCGGCCGCGCGTCGGACTGCAAATCGCCGAGATCGTCCCCGGCGATCATCAAGGCATCATGCAGGTGCGCCGGCAGCTCGAACCTCTTGCCGCTGCCCTCGTAGCGGAACATGCGAATGAGGAGCAGCGCTCCGCCTTGGTGGATTGCGCCAAGGCGATGAGTGCGGCTTCCGACACAGGCGACATTTTGCGTTTTCTGGAGGCCGACAGGCGTTTCGATGAGATCTTCGAGGAGGCCTGCCCCAATCGCTTCCTGGTTTCGGCCCTGGCACCGCTTCAGACGCATTCGCGACGGTTATGGTTCTCAAAGGCCTCTGCCGATCGCATGGATCAATCGGCAGCACGACATATCGCCGTCATTTGCGCCATACAGGCGCGTGACATCGACGGCGCGCGACAGGCAATGGAAACTCTCCTCGCCTATCTCGATGATTCATGAGTGGATCAGACGTGGGCCTCGGCCTCGCGCTGCTTTGCGAGTGCGGCCAGATCCGCTGGCTTCAGCTCGACGGACTCGCCGCAGCCGCAGGCGGATGTCTGGTTGGGATTGACGAAGGTGAAGCCGGACCGCATCTTCGTGACTTCGAAATCCATTTCGGTGCCCAGGAGATAGAGGACCGCAGACGGTTCGATCCAGACCTTGGCGCCATCCCGCTCGATCAGATCGTCCTTGGCATTGGGTTCGGTGACGAGATCGATCGTATATTCCATGCCGGCGCAGCCGCCCTTCTTGATCCCGACGCGAACACCTTTCGCATCCGCCCCGGAATTGGCCACGATCTGCTTGACGCGCGCCGCTGCGGCATCGGTCATTGTCATCACTGCAAAGCCCATGGGCCTTTTTCTCCTTCCACAACCGGATTCAAGGTCCGGCGCTTCACGATTCAAATGTAATGTCCTGCCGTAAACGGATCAATACCAACCCACGGCAACCTGAGCTTCTTCGGACATTCGTTCCGGCGTCCACGGGGGATCAAAGGTCATCTCGACCTCGACGCCCGAGACGCCCTCCACGGCACCGACTGCGTTCTCCACCCAACCGGGCATCTCGCCAGCCACCGGGCAACCGGGGGCGGTCAGCGTCATGACGATCTTCACCATGCGATCGTCTTCGATATCGATCTTGTAGATCAGGCCGAGCTCGAAGATGTCAGCCGGGATTTCAGGGTCATAGACCGTTTTCAGCGCGGCAATGATGTCGTCGCTGAGACGGGCGAGCTCGTCGGCAGGAATGGCGGACTGGATAATCCCCTCGCGGGCATCCCATTTCAGTTCCGTTTCATCGACAGCCATGGCGAAATCCTCAGGCAAAGAAATTACGCGCGTATTCCAGCGCATCCGCAAGCGCGTCCACTTCGGCACGCGTGTTGTACATGCCGAACGATGCCCGGCATGTGGAGGTCACGCCGAAGCGTTTCAAGAGCGGCATGGCGCAATGGGTGCCGGCACGCACCGCGATACCTCTGCGGTCGATCACCATCGACACGTCATGGGCATGGATGCCGGCAAGCTCAAAGGAGAAGATGCTGCCCTTACCCGGCGCATCGCCGATGATCCTGAGCGAGTTGATCGCCCGAAGCCGCTCAGCCGCATAGGCTGCAAGATCCGCCTCGTGGCGGGCAATTGCCGCACGGCCGATCTTTTCCATGTAATCGAGAGCATAACCGAGCCCGATCGCCTGAACGATCGGCGGCGTGCCGGCCTCGAAACGGTGCGGCGGATCATTGTAGGTGACGTTCTCCTCCGTCACCTCGAAGATCATCTCGCCGCCGCCCTGGAAGGGTCGCATCTCCTTGAGGCGATCCATCTTGCCATAGAGCACGCCGATGCCTGACGGGCCGTAAAGCTTGTGTCCGGTCATCACATACCAGTCGCAATCGATATCGCGGACATCGACCGGCATATGCACGGCCCCTTGGCTGCCGTCGATCAGCACCGGAATGCCCCGCTCGTGCGCGATGCGGCACACCTCCTTGACCGGGACGACCGTTCCGAGCGCATTCGACATATGGGTGATCGCGACGAGCTTGGTCTTCTCGGTCAGCGACTTCTTGAAGTCCTCGATGTGGAAAGCGCCTTCGTCATCGACCGGCACCCAGACGAGCTTCGCGCCCTGCCGTTCACGGATGAAATGCCAGGGCACGATATTGGAATGGTGCTCCATGATGGTGACGACGATCTCGTCGCCCTCGCCGATCCTCGGCATGCCCCAGCCATAAGCGACCGTGTTGATCGCCTCCGTCGAGTTCTTAGTGAAGACGATCTCGTCGACCGACCCGGCATTCAGGAAACGGCGCACCTTTTCACGCGCCGCCTCATAGGCCTCCGTCGCAGCATTCGAAAGGAAATGCAGGCCACGATGGACATTGGCATATTCGTGCGAATAGGCATGGCTGATCGCATCAATCACCGCCTGCGGCTTCTGCGCCGACGCGCCGTTGTCCAGGTACACCAGAGGCTTGCCATGCACCATGGTCGACAGGATCGGGAAATCCCGGCGGATCGCTTCGACGTCGTAAGCGGTAACCGGTGTTGTCTGGTCCATTTTCAGACCCTTTCATGTCGCTCCCTAAGGAGCTACCGCAGAATGTTTTGGTTTCGCAGCAGTTGCCGCTTGCTCTACGTCATCCTCGGGCTTGTCCCGAGGATCTATCCACGTCTACGTTCTTGAACTGGCTTAGATCCTCGGGACAAGCCCGAGGATGACGGAGGAGAGATTGCCCCTCCGTCAGCACGCTCAGGCATGCCTTTCAAGCCAGGCCGAAATGACGCCTTCCAGTGCCTCGACCAGCTTCTCGTCCTCGAGTTCCTCGACGATCTCCGCCACGAAGGCGTGGACCAGCATGGCCCGCGCCTTGTTCTCCGGAACGCCCCGCGCCATCATGTAAAACAGATGGTTCCTGTCGATGTCCGCAACTGTCGCACCATGGCCGCAAACCACGTCGTCGGCGAAGATTTCGAGCTCCGGCTTGGCCGAGAACTCGCCATTGTCCGAGAGCAGCAGCGTGTTGCAGGCCATCTTGGCGTCGGTCTTCTGGGCATCCGGAGCAACCCGGATCATGCCCTGGAAGGCGCCGCTGGCCCGATCGAAGACGACGCTGCGGATGATTTCCGTGGAATTGGTGTGCGGCACGTTATGGCCGAGAACCAGCGTCACGTCCGTATGGCCTTCTCCGCCGAGAAGATTGACGCCGCGCAGCGTCAGATCGGCGCCCTCGCCTTCGACGTCGATGCGCAGTTCCTGGCGCACCAGCTTGCCGCCGGCATTAACGACGAAGAGTTTCAGCTTCGCGTTCGTCCCGAGCTTGACGCGAATCTGGCCGAGATGGGTATCGGCAGCGCCCTGGCTCTGCAGGATGATCCAGGTGATCTCCGCACCATCCTCCAGCACGATGTCACTGATCGATGACACGAGCGCTGCATCATCCGTCACCGACCGGTGACGCTCTATGATCGTCGCCTTGGAGGCCGCACCGAAGGAGACCGGGAAACGCGTATGGATCTGCCCCCCTGCATGGAGGACCTGCAGTTCGATCGGCTCTTCCAACTCCGCATTGGCAGGAACCGAGATCGCAAAGCCGTCGCGTACGAAGCTGCCGTTGATGCGACCGATCGCATCGTCCCTGTCGAGCGCCGTCAGGCCGGCGACGGCCGAACCATCGGCGAGCTTGTCCTTGAAGTGGGCAATCTCAATTCCGTCGGCCGAAGCGCCGTCATCGGCATCCCCCTGCAGCACCGAAAGGACAACCGAACCCTCGACCAGCGGCGCTAAGGGATCGATCGCACTGACCGGCGCCGCCTCGGGGACCGTCCGCAACAGGGTTTTCAGGTCCGTATAATGCCAGGCCTCGATCCGACGGGTCGGAAGACCGGCCTTCTTCAAATCGTCCAGAAGCCGGTCGCGCGTGCCAGCGACCGCGCCATTGCCCGGCAATTCGCCGAACTGGGCGCCGAAGGCTTCAACCAGAGCGGTTTCCGCGACCGTCATCCGACCAATAGGCTGGTTTGTCGTCTGCATGTTCATGACACCATCCTTCCCGCGCGCTTAAGCCGCTTCTTCAATGATGTCGGCATAGCCATTCTCTTCCAGTTCGAGCGCGAGCGCCTTGTCGCCGGAGCGGATGATCTGCCCCTTGTAAAGCACATGCACGCTGTCGGGCACGATATAATCGAGCAGGCGTTGGTAATGGGTGATGACGATCACCGCACGGTCCGGCGACTTCAGCGCGTTGACCCCGTCGGCGACGATCTTCAGCGCATCGATGTCCAGACCGGAATCAGTCTCATCCAGGACGCAAAGCTTCGGCTCAAGCAGCGCCATCTGCAGGATTTCCGCGCGCTTCTTTTCGCCGCCGGAGAAACCGACGTTCAGCGGACGACGCAGCATGGCCTGGTCGATCTTCAGCTTCTCGGCAGCGTCCTTGACGCGACGTATGAAGTCCGGCGTCGTCAGCTCGGCTTCGCCGCGCGCCTTGCGCTGTTCGTTCATCGCCACTTTGAGGAACTGCATGGTGGCGACGCCCGGGATTTCGACCGGGTACTGAAACGCGAGGAAGATGCCCTTGGCGGCACGTTCGGCGGGATCGAGTTCGAGGATGCTCTCGCCGTTATAGAGGATGTCGCCCTCGGTGACCTCGTAGTCCTCGCGACCCGACAGGATGTAGGAGAGCGTCGACTTGCCGGAGCCGTTCGGCCCCATGATGGCGGCGATCTCGCCGGGCTTCACGGTGAGGTTCAGGCCGCGGATGATCTCGGTGCCGTCTTCGGCGATGCGTGCGTGCAGGTTCTTGATCTCAAGCATAATTCTTATCCTTCCGGATTTATTCGGTGACGCGTCAATGCGCGATATTCAGACAGCGGGCCATCAGCCCACGGAGCCTTCCAGCGAGATGCCGATCAGCTTCTGGGCCTCGACGGCAAACTCCATCGGCAGTTCCTGGATGACGTCCTTGACGAAGCCGTTGACGATCAGCGCGATCGCTTCCTCTTCCGGAATGCCGCGCTGCATCACGTAGAACTTCTGGTCGTCGGAAATCTTCGACGTCGTCGCCTCGTGCTCGACTTGCGCGGAGGCGTTCTTCACGTCGATATAGGGCACGGTATGCGCACCGCACTTGTCGCCGATCAGCAGCGAGTCGCAGTTCGTGAAGTTGCGGGCATTCTCGGCGCGGCGATGGATCGACACCTGGCCGCGATAGGTGTTGTTCGACTTGCCGGCGGAGATGCCCTTGGAGATGATGCGGCTCGACGTGTTCTTGCCGAGATGGATCATCTTGGTGCCGCTATCGATCTGCTGATGGCCGTTGGATACGGCGATCGAATAGAACTCCCCACGGCTGTCGTCGCCACGCAGGATACAGCTCGGATATTTCCAGGTGATCGCCGAGCCGGTTTCCACCTGGGTCCAGGAAATCTTAGAGCGCGCACCGCGGCAATCGCCGCGCTTGGTGACGAAGTTGTAGATGCCGCCTTTGCCTTCGGCATCGCCCGGGAACCAGTTCTGGACGGTCGAATACTTGATCTCGGCATCATCGAGCGCCACGAGCTCGACAACAGCGGCATGAAGCTGGTTCTCATCGCGCTGCGGTGCCGTGCAGCCTTCGAGGTAGGAAACGTAGGCGCCTTCCTCGGCAATGATCAGCGTGCGCTCGAACTGCCCGGTGTTTTTCTCGTTGATGCGGAAATAGGTAGAGAGCTCCATCGGGCATCTTACGCCCTTCGGCACGAAGACGAATGACCCGTCGGTGAAGACCGCCGAGTTCAGCGTCGCATAGAAATTGTCGGAGGCAGGAACGACGGAACCGAGATACTTGCGGACCAGATCGGGATGTTCGCGAATGGCTTCGGAAATCGACATGAAGATCACGCCAGCCTTCTTCAGCTCTTCCTTGAACGTGGTCACGACCGAGACCGAATCGAAGACCGCGTCCACGGCCACTCTCGGCTTCTCGACGCCGGCGAGTATCTCCTGCTCCTTGAGCGGAATGCCGAGCTTCTCGTAGGTCTTCAGAAGCTCCGGATCGACCTCGTCGAGCGACTTCGGACCACCAAACTTCTTCGGTGCCGCGTAATAGTAGAGGTCATTGAAATCGATCTTCGGATAGTCGACGCGCGCCCAGGTCGGTTCTTCCATCGTAAGCCAGCGGCGATAGGCGTCGAGACGCCATTCCAGCATCCAATCCGGCTCCTGTTTTTTGGCCGAAATGAAGCGAATGATCTCTTCCGAAAGACCTTTTGGAGCCTTGTCCACTTCGATGACGGTCTCGAAACCGTATTTATACTGGTCGATATCAATCCGGCGGACCTGATCGACTGTTTCCTGGACGGCAGGCATATCATTCTCCAATTCTTGCCGGTTCAAATTCCGGCAATTCTTGTCAGCATTCCGGGGGGACAAACGCCTCCCTTATGTAGTGGCCAAAAGGCTGTTTTCACACCTTTTGGCAAGCGGAAATTTGCGTTTCCGCAAATTCGACAAAATCAGGCCGCTTCGCCCGTCGACCTCCGGCGGCTGGCAATCTTGGTGAAAGCCGCAAGCGCCCGCGAGATGTCTTCGTCGGTCGTATCAGGCCCGAGCGAAATCCTGAGCGCGCCGAGCTTGGGATCGCACCCCATCGCGCTCAGCACATGGCTTTCGCCCACTTTTCCCGAAGAGCATGCAGAGCCGGCCGACAGCGCGATGCCTTCGAGATCGAAGGCGATCTGTCCGGTTTCGGACTTCAGACCCGGCAAAGTGAAGAAGCAGGTATTCGCCACACGCGGGACTGTTTCGCCATGGATGATAGCATCCGGCGCCGCCTGACGCATGCCCGCCTCCAGCCGGTCACGCAGACGAGCGATTGTGGCGCTGCGCTCTTCGAGATTTTCAAGCGCCGCGGCTGCTGCCGCACCAAAGCCGACGATGGCATGAAAATTCTCGGTGCCGGAACGATGGCCCTTCTCCTGTCCGCCACCGCGGATCAGCGGCTTCGGCATCAGCACCTCGCCGCGCGAGACCAATGCACCGACGCCCTTCGGGCCGCCAATCTTGTGGGACGAGAGGATCAGGAAATCCGCGTCCAGGATATTGATATCAACCGGCACGCGGCCGACCGCCTGCACGGCGTCCACCACCATCAGCCCGCCATGCGCATGAGCAATCGCGGCGGCTTCCGCCACCGGCTGGATGATGCCCGTCTCGTTGTTGGCCAGCATCACAGCCACCATCGGCAGACCAGAACTGCGATCATGGCCGGCGAGCAGGTTTTCGAGCGCCGCCAGATCGACGATCCCATCGCGATTGACGGGCACCTTCGTGACCCGCTCCGGGTCGAGACGCCCGCCTTCACGGATCGCCGGATGTTCGATCGCCGAAACATAGAGCCGGCTGACCGTCAACGGGGCGCGACCCATCCGGAATTCGGGCGTCAGCACATGATTGGCCGCTTCCGTCGCTCCGCTCACGAAGGTCACATGCGGCGCCTCGGCACCCACGAGAGCCGCCACCTGCCGCCGTGCCGTTTCCAGCAGGCCGCGGGCCGCCCTGCCCTCGCCATGCACCGACGAAGCATTGCCGGGCAGCCGCAACGCATCCAACATGGCAGCGCGAGCCGGCGCACTCAAAGGTGCGGTCGCGTTCCAGTCCAGATATGTGCGGTTTGGCGCCATTGCCTGATCGATTTCCGTTCCTAGATAGCAGTCAAATCTCACGAATGCGGAGAATTCCGCATTTTTGTTGAAATTTCCGCCAGCCTTGCCTTATGAGACATCGCATCGGGCTCCATTTCGAATGGCGCCCAAAGTTTCGAATGGTTCTAAACTGAGTTGTAGAAAAGCTGAGCGACTTCGTCAAGTCAAACTCGACGTGATGACGACCTGTTCGGAACCAGAGCACGTTGACCGGAGTACCAATGCCCGAAGTCATTTTCAACGGCCCTGCCGGCCGCCTGGAAGGTCGCTATCAGCCGTCCAAGGAAAAGAGCGCCCCGATCGCCATCATCCTTCATCCGCATCCGCAGTTCGGCGGTACGATGAACAATCAGATTGTCTACCAACTCTTCTATATGTTCCAGAAGCGCGGCTTCACGACGCTTCGGTTCAATTTCCGTGGCATCGGGCGCAGCCAGGGCGAGTTTGACCATGGCGCCGGCGAGCTTTCCGACGCGGCTTCCGCGCTCGACTGGGTGCAGAGCCTGCATCCCGATTCCAAGAGCTGTTGGGTTGCAGGTTATTCCTTCGGGGCCTGGATCGGCATGCAACTTCTGATGCGCCGCCCGGAGATCGAAGGCTTCATGTCGATCGCGCCGCAGCCGAACATCTACGATTTCGCCTTTCTTGCGCCTTGCCCCTCGTCGGGCCTCATCATCAATGGGGATGCCGATAAGGTCGCACCGGAAAAGGATGTCAACGGCCTTGTCGAAAAGCTGAAGACCCAGAAGGGAATCCTGATCACCCACCGTACCGTCGAAGGCGCCAACCACTTCTTCAACGGCCAGGTGGAAGCCCTTATGGCGGAGTGCGAAGACTATCTCGATCGTCGTCTCAATGGGGAGCTGGTGCCGGAACCGGCCGCCAAACGCATCCGCTGAGTCGCTCCGATACTCTTGTCAAACGGCCGCCCCGGCGGCCGTTTTCATTTCACGACCCTGATCGGTCCAGAAGGCGGAAACCCCGGATGCGCTTGCTTGACGCAATTGCGGCCGGTGCGTTTCGCTTCGTAGAGAGCGGCATCAGCTTTGCGCATCGCGTCGGCGAGTTCGCCTCCCGGAGCAAGCTCCGCGACGCCGAAGCTGGCGGTGACGGTAAAGGACGATGGCAGCGCGCTGATGCGGATCCCCATCGTCCCGGCCCGAAGCGACTGCGCAAAAATCAGTGCCATCTCTATCGTCGTATTCGGCATGAAGACACCGAACTCCTCACCGCCGATGCGGCCGACGACGATCGAATTGGCTGCGTTCGTCTTTAAGAGCTCGCCGAAAGCACGGATCACCAGATCACCGCCATGGTGGCCATAGGTGTCGTTGATGCTCTTGAAGTGGTCCAGGTCGCAGATAATCACCGCGTGCAGAACATTCGGCTCCCTCACTATCGCCGCCTTCACGCCGTTCTCGAAGCCTCGGCGATTGGCGAGACCGGACAATGCATCCTTTTCAGAATTGCTGCGCTCGTCGGCCATGATTTCCAGCACCAGAACCGAAAGCAGGGTCAGCCCGACTGCGACCATCAGCACGGCTGTCGAGCTTTGCGAAATCAGCGCATAATTCGTGTGGATGTAATCCTTGGCGGTCGTCCCCGCTCCCGCCAGCACAGCCATGCCCGCCTTGCCGAAAAAATGCAGGCCGGTGACCAGGAGCAGGCCGCCGAGCGCCCGATCAATCGCGAGCCGGCGCGCGGAGGACAGAACCGCAAACGCGCTGGCCAGGACCACCAAAGCGAAAGGTGTCTGATACGAGAAAGCATGCAGGACAGTCCCGCGCGGCAGGTTGTATATCAGGACATCTAGAATCGTACAGGCAACCAGGAAGCAGATTGCGAAAAGCAGATTGCTCTTCCGGCCATACAGGTCCCCGATGCCGATCCTCAGCAGGATCATGCCGCCGAGCACGGTCGCGAAGGCGCCGATCGCCCAAAATCGGGTCAGGGCGGTGTAGGCGACCAGCAGCTCGCAGATCGCCGAGAGCGAAGCGACTGCAAAGCCGGCCGCGAACCAGAGCGCAGCACTTCGCGAGCGGCTGCGAGTCGATACAACCGCGAAGACCAGCGAGAAGGAAATGGCGATGATAAAATTCACCGCCAGGAAGAAGGTCGCCCCGTTCATCAACCCTCAGTGCATACCGCTGCACGCCACCCGTTTACCGTGTTCCATGAAAGATGTTAAATGCGCATGAACAAGAAACGGTTAATACCTGAAATATTGGCGACAATCAGCGTGTCCTGCGTGCCTCCGTATGGTTGCGACTCTTCCATTCCTCGCATTGATCGTTCCACGCATCACTTTTGAAGTGATTGCGGGCAAAAACAGTGCTAGACGCGCCCCACACAGCGAAAACACATCCCTGCCAGAGATTGATCATGTCCAGGTTCAAGTCCGATTTCCTCCGCACGCTCGACGAGCGTGGTTTCATCCACCAGATTTCCGATCCAGAAGGCCTGGACAAGCTTGCTGCAACCAGCCGCATCAGCGGTTATGTCGGGTATGATGCGACCGCGACATCGATCCATATCGGCAACCTCATAACCGTGACGATGCTGTACTGGCTGCAGGAGACGGGCCATCAGGCGATCAGCCTCATGGGCGGCGGCACGTCCATGGTCGGCGATCCGTCCTTCCGCGATGAACAGCGCCAGCTTCTGACGCCCGAGAAGATCAACTCGAATATCGAGAGCATCAAGAAGGTCTACTCCAACATTCTCCGTTACGACGGGGCCAATCCAGCCATCATGGTCAACAATGCCGACTGGCTGATGGAGCTGAAGTATGTCGATTTCTTGCGTGACGTGGGCCGCCATTTCTCGGTCAACCGCATGCTCTCCTTCGACAGCGTCAAGCTGAGGCTCGACCGCGAACAGTCACTATCCTTCCTTGAATTCAACTACATGATCATGCAGGGTTACGATTTCACCGAGCTCAACCGTCGCTATGGCACGGTGTTGCAGATGGGTGGATCGGACCAGTGGGGCAACATCATTAACGGCGTCGATCTTTCCCATCGCATGGGCGGACCGCAGCTCTATGCTGTCACGACACCACTGCTCACGAAGTCTTCCGGCGAGAAGATGGGAAAGTCGGCGTCGGGCGCAGTCTGGCTGAACGGCGACCTCTTCAGCCCCTATGATTTCTGGCAATACTGGCGCAACACCGAGGATGCGGACGTTACACGCTTCCTGAAGATTTTCACGCGCCTGTCGCTTGACGAGATCGCGCGGCTGGGTGCGCTCGGCGGTTCGGAAATCAACGAAGCGAAGAAGATCCTGGCAACCGAGGCGACCGCCATCGTGCATGGCCGCGAAGCGGCGGAAGCTGCCGCGGAAACCGCGCGAACCACGTTCGAGGAAGGCGGACTTTCCGAAAACCTGCCGTCCGTCGAAGTTCCAGCCGCCGAACTCGATGCCGGCGTCGGCCTTCTGTCGCTGATGGTGCGTGCGGGCCTCGCAGGCTCGAACGGCGAAGCCCGCCGACATGTCCAGGGTGGCGCGGTGCGCCTCAACGATCAGTCCGTTACCGACGAACGCAAGACGGTGGGTGCGGGCGAGATCACCGGCGACGGCGTCATCAAGCTTTCGCTCGGCAAGAAGAAGCACATCCTGGTGCGCCCGGTCTGATCCAGTCCCGCAATTTGCAAACAAAGTTGGGCCGCGTCTGCGGCCCTTTTTTATTGAAACTCGAATATCTGCCGGAAAATGCCCGGAGCGATCAGCGACAGCGGATTGACGGTGAGCTTTGGCTTGTCAAACGGGCCTTCCAGCTTGAAGGTAATACCGAGCAGGCCGCGATCACGTCCGTTGCCGAGGATGGCACCGATCAGGGGCAGTTCGCCGAAGAGACGGTTCAATCCATAAGCGGGCATGAATGTTCCGGTCATGTTCATATTGCCTTTGGAATCGCGCACCAGGCCCTGGAAGGTCGCGCCGATCTGTTCGCCGCGCACCACGCCGTTTTCAACCGCGAAAGCCCCGTCGCGGTAAAGAAGGCTCGCAAAACCACGCTGGAATTTGGCCGAGGTGACGTCGATATTGCGCTTCGTCGCGGTGCTCAGGCTCCGCCCTTCCCGATCCGGTGTCGAAACCAGCGACTGGAGCTTCTGTTCGTTGACGAGCGAAAAGTTGCGCAGATCGATGGATCCCGTCCAGGCGTTGCCATTCGCCTTCAGCCGCAGGTTCAGGAGCCCGCCACGCATGTTGTCGTAAAGATCCGTGAAGCGGATCACCGCGCCTGCATCTCCGCTGGTGATGGAGACCGTATTGCCGCCATTCATCTCGCTGATCACCGCCTGGCCGCTGCCGGTCGCGGCGGAGAAATCCGCAGTCGTGACATCTCCATCGCGCCTGGAAACCAACAGCGACACGTTGGTCAAGGTCTGGTCGTTGAAGCCGATCATGCGGTCAAGTTTGGCTCGCACCGTTACGTCATCGTCGTCGCTGCCACCACCTTTCCCCTTTTCCTCTGCCCTCAGCTTGGTGATGACCGGCCGCATATCCATTACGGAACCGGTGATCGATATGTCGAAATTGCTCTTCGCTCTCTTTACAGCGACCGCATAATTGTCGGCAGGCGAAAGCTGGACACGCGAGAACTCGGCCGAGGTCAGTTCGCCACTATTGAGCACCAGGCCTCCCCGCGCGCCAAAACCATCGCCGGATAGCTCGAAATTGCGGATGGTGGCGTGATCTCCTTCCTCGGAAAGCTCGAACTGGGCCTTGGCTGGGATACCGCTCCCCTTGGTCCAGCCGAGCCATGGCACGGAGAGCGCCGCCCGGCTCAAATCCAGCGCAACGGCTTGCCGGCTTTCATCGAGCCGCGTCAATTGCGCCGTGACCGTCCCGTCGATTATCTCGGAAAGTCCGGGAACCAGCTTCTCGCGCTGGTCGTTGTTGAGCACCGTCTTGATAATCCGCTCGCGTTTGACAAGTGATGCGCCATCAACCGGTTCAACGACCATGATATCCGCCGGCACCTCGTCGATCTCGCCCTTGGCGGCGAGCCGAGCGGCTTGCGTGTCGATATCCAGCGTTCCGTTCAGCGCACCGATCCTGCGACCGGAAAACTCGGTGCCGAGATCGACGTCATCGAGTTCGACATGGACGTTCCAGGTGGGTTTGGGTGGATTCTGGTCGTTAATCAGGCCCATGCGCGCCTTGAGATCGACCCGAGCATTGCCGGAGAAATCTTCCGGCTTGAACTCCGTTCCCTTGAGAGCATTGATCGGTCGGAAATTCGCAAGTTCCGTCACTGCGTCCGCAGGTCCTGCAAGTCTCAGCGAAAGATCAGCCATCAAGGGCCTGTCATAGGTGGCGGGAATGGAGAACCGGCCATTCTTCACAGAGACGGACCGTCCCGACGGAAAGAATGAGGCCGCATGGGCGATATCGAACTGGAGCACCTGTCCTTTTAGATCGAAACGGCCCTCGATGTCACGGAGCGGTGGGATGTCGCCAGGCAGGTTGATCCGGGCATTGGCAAGATCGAAACTGATCTGCAGCTCGTTCCCGTCGAGTTCCATCGGAATGCCAGGGCCTTTCATACGGCCTGCCGGAATGAAGACGGCAATCGAGCCATTGGTCACGGTCCCGCCGAACATATTGCCCATGACCCAATCGCGCGGCTTGCGCGCCATCCAGAAGGGCCAGAGTTGCTTGACGCCGGTCACTTCCATGTTCGGCAACTGTGCACCGAAGCTGATTTCCGGCGATTGATCGCCGAACCGGATTTTCAAAGCTCCGGCCATCCGTCCAAGAGGGCTGGAAACACCCATTTCATCGAACTGAAGCTCGCGATCAGCCGAAAGGTATCGACCTGTCGCCTTGAGATCGAACCGTGCAGGCTGTTCGCTTTCGGTCGCTCCCACAGCCGTGCCGCTGCGGATCAGAAGGTCCAGGCCGAAGCCAAGGCGCCGATCGTCCGGATTCAGTCGGTTGAGATCGATGACCGCTCCCGTGAACGGCAGGACGGTCGGACCGAAACGGGCTTCCGACTGCAGGAGTTCGATCGAGTCCTTGGCAAAATCGTAGGCGATATTGATGATGGCGCCAGTAAAGGTCTGCTGGATGCCGTCGAAATAGAAATAGCCCGGAGACTGGCGAAGCGTTGCGGTGATGGCAGGCTTCGTTGTCTCGCGCGCGCGGACGGCGGCAAGGTCGAGATCCAGCGAACCTTCGATCCCCTCGCGCGGCGCTCCCTCCTCGGTTCGCTGCAGCAGGAAGGACGTGACCTCGAGACCCGTCAACCTCGCCGATAAGGATGTGGTGACGCCCTCCACGGTCCTGGACGCGGCCGTCAGCACGGCCTTGCGGCCATTGAGGCTGATCGCACCATTGATCTCCACCTCGCCCTCGATGCTGCGGGTCAGCTCGAGACTATCGACGACCAGCATGATTGGTCTCCGCCCAGGGGCAGCAGGCAGCAGGATTTCGATGCCGGAGATACGAACAGAACCCGTGCCTGTGCGTTCAATGAGGCCACGCGCCTCATCGAGACGTTGAAAAGCCTGTTCCAGCAGAGCGGGCATGGCGTCGATCCGCACCTCGGACAGCGGCAGCGGATCGCCGGACGGCAGTTGTGCCGTGTTGAGGTGGATGTTTTCCGCCTCCATCTGCTTGATGGATATCCGGCCACCGAGAAGCGCCAGGGGATCGATCGCCATGCGCATGGCGCCCGTCTGGCTCAAATGTTTCCCCGTTGCCTGTTCAACGATATCGACGTCGCGCGCCTCCAGGGCCAGACGAAAACCCGAATCGAAGCGGATGACAGTCGAACCGACCGATGCAGCATAACGCGGGCCGATCGCGTCGTTGAGCGCGCTTTGGGCGCGCGTCGAAAGCGCTCCGTCGACCGCTCCGCCTTCGATCGCGAAGACGGCGCTGCCGAGTGCGAGAAGCACCAGCATCAGGAGCAGCACGACCGTCCTGCCGAATCGCTTCACGCGTTTTGGCGGCGGCGGGCAATGGACGATGATCGGATCTTCCGCCTGTGCAGAGGGAAGTTCGTGCAGCGGAATGATGTCCTTCCGGCTGAAACTGACCCTTTCTCCGCGAATTTCCGCCATCAGGTTGAAACTATCTTTCCATACTCGCAAGTGATCTGGACGCCGCGGAGGCCAGTATATACCGATTGCGGCGACAATCACTCAAGATACCGGCAAAAGAAAGGAAATCCATGTCCCATTTGATGATCGGCGACATTGCACCGGACTTCGAGCTTCCACGCGACGGAGGCGGCACCGTTTCCTTGCAGGCTTATTCGGGTAAACCGATCGTGCTCTACTTCTATCCCAAGGACGACACGGACGCCTGCACCAGGGAGGCGATCTCGTTCTCCGGGCTTTTGCTGGAATTCGAAAAGGCAGGGGCAAGCGTGATCGGGGTGTCTCCCGATAGCGTCAGGAAACATGACAAGTTCGCCAAGAAGCATGAGCTTTCGGTCATCCTCGCCTCCGACGAAGACGCAGCCCTTGCCAATCTCTACGGCGTCTGGAAAGAAAAGAAAATGTATGGCCGCACCTATATGGGTGTGGAACGGACGACCTTCCTGATCGGCGTGGACCGGCGAATCGCAAAGATCTGGCCGAAAGTGAAGGTCACGGGCCATGCCGAGGAGGTGCTGGAAAGCCTGAAGGCACTGTAAGCAGAGGAATCCGATGACGGACACGTTTTCGATCACGTCGCTGAGAGGCGGCGCAACGACTGCGATCCTTTCGGCCGATCTAGACATCAAGACGCGGCTCGCGCAGGAGACCGCCACCCGTTGGTTCGAACGTCGGCTGTCGCTGCGCTCGCCGCTCGACCCGTCGCTGCCCGAGCGGCCGGGACGGCCTGAAAAGCCTGAACTCGTGCCGCCGAAAGCCGTCGAAAAACGCTCGCTGCATACGCTGAACGGCCGGATCGCGACGCTGCATGCGATTGCCCATATCGAGCTTAACGCCGTCGACCTGGCACTCGATATCGTCGCCCGCTTTGCGACCGAAGCGGTGCCGAACTCCTTCTTTGACGGCTGGATGCAGGTCGCGTTCGAAGAGGCCAAGCATTTCCGCATGATCCGCGCACGATTGAACGACCTGGGAGCCGATTACGGCGATATGCCGGCTCATGACGGGCTCTGGCAGGCAGCCCACTCGACCCGCAACGATCTGACTGCGCGGCTCGCCGTCGTACCGCTCATCCTGGAAGCGCGGGGGCTCGACGTGACGCCGTCGCTGCAGACCAAGATGCGCGAGACGGGCGATCTGGAAAGCGCGGCGATTCTCGATGTCATCTACAATGACGAAAAGGGTCACGTAGCGATCGGCGCGAAATGGTTCCGCTTCCTCTGCGCCCGAGAGCGAAAAGATCCGGCAGCGACATTCCAGCAACTGGTGCGCGCCAATTTCCGAGGCTCCCTCAAAGCGCCGTTCAACGACATCGCCCGCGCCGAAGCTGGTCTCACGCCCTCGTTCTACCGCTCCCTGACGTCCACCAGCAGCGCCTGAAATAAGCATTCATTAACCTTAACCATGTGTAATCCATCCAACGGAACGGATGGCATCTCCGGGAGATTCACGTGGCGAAGGGAAGCGAAAAACGGGCGTTTGGGAAGCGTGCGCCTCAGCACGTCCTCATTCTCGCCAGCGGCGAAAAAATCCGCCACATGACCATTCGCCCCTGGATGGCGGCTCTGACCTTCTGCTTCTTCGGTGTGTTTACGATCGGCTACCTTGCGGCGACCTCCTATCTCGTCATCCGTGACGACCTGGTCGGCGCGACCATGGCGCGCCAGGCCCGCATGCAGCACGATTACGAAGACCGCATCGCGGCGCTGCGCGCTCAACTCGACCGCATTACTTCGCGCCAGCTTCTCGACCAGCAAGTCGTCGAACAAAAGGTGGAAAAGCTGCTTGAGCAGCAGAACGCTCTCTTCGATCGGCATGGCAAGCTCGGATCGCTGCTGAACCGTGCTGAAGAATCCGGATTGACTGCGCCAGAGACGCCTGCCCCGGCCTTCCAACCGATCAAGAAGGAGCGGCAGGCCTCGCTTTCCGGAGGAAGCGGCTTCCAGGCCATCGACAAGCTGCTCTCCGGCAAGACTTCCGCCACTCCGCTCGATACGACGAGTGCGCTTGGGTTTGTGCCGCTGCGCGACAACATTGCCGATCGGGCTGATCGCGTTTTTTCCAATGTGACGCTATCGTTGAAAAACATAGAGAAGGAACAACTCGCCAAGATTGCCAATCTGACAACCGACGCTTCCGCTACGGCGGATGCGATTACCGCGATCCTCAAGCGCACCGGCGTTCAGGTAGACCCTGCACGAAAGGCTTCAGGAAACACAAGCGAAGGCGTGGGCGGCCCCTATGTAGAGCCGCAAATCGAATTCAGCGGTTTCGATGTTTCGCTCGATGAGCTCGACGCTGCACTCAGCCGGCTGGAAAGCGTGCGAGAAACGGCTCGCGACCTGCCCTTCGGCAATCCAGCACCCGGCCATGAGATAACCAGTCGCTACGGCAACCGCATCGACCCCTTTCTCGGCCGGCTGGCCCTGCATGCGGGCATCGATTTCCAGGCGGATACCGGCCAGGCGATTGTGGCAACTGGCGCCGGCAAGATCGTAACCGCCGGGCCTTCCGGCGGTTACGGCAACATGGTCGAAATCGATCACGGCCAGGGCATCACCACCCGTTATGGACATATGTCGAAGATCCTGGTCAAGGAAGGTGATATGATTTCCGTCGGCGATGTCATCGGGCGGGCAGGCTCGACCGGTCGTTCCACCGGTCCACATGTGCATTACGAAGTCCGCCGCGACGGCAATCCGGTCGATCCTATCCATTTCCTCAACGCCGGCATGAAGCTCACGACCTATCTCAATTGAGCCTTTTGTTTTGACGAAAGACAATATCCCTGCCGCGCAAACGATAGCCGGCTTGACTATTTAGTATCTTCATTCACCAATCGGGCAGCCGAATTGCCTGCTTTCCTTGACTTTCGGGCATTTTGGTCCTATGTCGCGGCCAGTCGCCAGACATTTGCGCGTCGACCTGCACAGTGTTCGCTTAAGAACCGGAACGGAAACAGAACTCCCTTTGACCACATTCGCTGATCTTGGCCTGAGCCAGAAAGTCCTCTCCGCGGTCGCCGACGCGGGTTACACAATCCCCACACCGATCCAGGAAGGGGCAATTCCCCACGCGCTGCAGCGGCGCGATATCTGCGGTATCGCCCAGACTGGAACCGGCAAGACGGCTTCCTTCGTTCTGCCCATGCTGACGCTTCTGGAAAAGGGACGAGCCCGCGCCCGCATGCCGCGCACGCTCATCCTGGAGCCTACCCGCGAGCTCGCGGCCCAGGTCGCCGAAAATTTCGACAAATACGGCAAGAACCATAAGTTGAACGTCGCGCTGCTGATCGGCGGCGTCTCCTTCGAAGACCAGGATCGCAAGCTCGAACGCGGTGCTGACGTGCTGATCGCGACACCGGGCCGCCTGCTCGATCACTGCGAGCGCGGCAAGCTTCTCATGACCGGGGTTGAGATCCTCGTTATCGATGAAGCCGATCGCATGCTCGACATGGGTTTCATCCCGGATATCGAGCGGATCGCCAAGATGATCCCCTTCACCCGGCAAACCCTGTTCTTCTCGGCCACGATGCCGCCGGAAATCCAGAAGCTGGCCGACCGCTTCCTGCAAAATCCGGAGCGGATCGAGGTGGCTAAACCCTCGACAACCGCCAAGACCGTGACGCAGCGCCTCGTCGCCTCGCACAACAAGGATTACGAGAAGCGCGCGGTGCTACGGGATCTGATCAAGGCGCAGGACGACCTCAAGAACGCAATCATCTTCTGCAATCGCAAGAAAGATGTCGCAGACCTGTTCCGCTCGCTGGAACGACATGGTTTCTCGGTCGGCGCCCTGCATGGCGACATGGATCAGCGTTCGCGCACCACCATGCTGGCGAATTTCAAGGAGGGCGGCATTCAGCTCCTCGTGGCCTCCGACGTCGCTGCCCGAGGCCTCGATATTCCGGACGTCGGCCACGTCTTCAATTTCGACGTGCCGATCCATGCCGAAGATTATGTCCACCGCATTGGCCGCACCGGCCGTGCCGGGCGTTCGGGCCGTGCCTTCACCATCGTCACCCGCTCCGACACCAAATATCTCGATGCCATCGAAAAGCTTATCAACGAGAAGATCGAATGGCAGGACGGTGACATTTCCGCGCTCCCCGCTCCCATGGAGAGCCACGACGATCAGCGTGGCCGCAAGGGTCGCGATCGTGATAAGGAGCGCGGCCGAGGCAGGCGAAGCGATTCGGGCCGCGGCAGCTCTGTTCATAGGGCTGACACGAAGAACCAGGATAATCAGGGCGAGGCCGAAGAGGCATTCGACAAGTCGGGGGCGGAAAACGTGAAACCGGAACGCAAGACGGACAGGAAGCCGCAGAACGCGAGCGGCAACCGCAACACGCGGCCGAACCCCGCCAACGACGACAACCGCGAACGTCGTGCCCGTTATCATCGCGATCATGATGATGGCCCGACACCAGTCGGCTTCGGTGACGATATCCCCGCCTTCATGCTGATCGTTGCCAACGCCAAGGCTTAATTCAACGTGACAAGACCGGGCATCGATTTTCCGGGCGTAGGCGCCGGGCTCGTAATCCTGCGCGACGACGGCAAGGTTCTGCTGTGCCGCCGCATGAAGGCACCGGAAGCCGGTTTCTGGAGCATCGTCGGCGGCAAGGTCGATCTTATGGAGCTGTCCGCAGACGCTGCCCGCCGCGAGGCGGAAGAGGAAACGGGCCTCAGAATCGGCAAAGTCGAATTTCTCTGCGCTGCCGAGGAGATAACCGAAGCCGACCGGCAGCACTGGATTTCGATGATTTATGTCACGCGCGACTTCATCGGCGAACCGACGCTCATGGAACCGGATAAGCTATCGGAGATCGGCTGGTTCGATCCGCAGAACCCGCCGCAGCCGCTTTCGGTCTTCTGCGTCAAAGCACTGGCCCAGCTCGCAAATCAGCGATGAGAACAACGCCGCTCCGGCGAACCAGAGCGGCTATCTTGATAAAATCATTTTGTTTCTATTCTCGGACGTGATCCTGGTCGATAGTCTCGGCAGCCCGCGTCCCCATTACGAAGCAGATGATAAGCTTCCCTTAGTTTCCCGATCAACCTGCGAAATCTTGCACTGTCGGCGGCGACGCTTCGCATTCAGGCTTTCGCGTTTGCCCGCACGGCCGCCTCAAAGGCGAGCCTGACCCATTTCCGCATCTCGTCAGGATCATCATAGGCCGCGTCCGGAACAGACCAGTAGGGCATGGGCACAGGCGTGCCCTTCTTGTTCTGATAGACCCATTGGCGCGCGCCGGCCGCCTCGAATTCCGGACCGCTCAGGTCATCCGCCTTCAAAAGGACCTCGTCGCGCAGATCGATCGCGACGATCAGGCCCTGGTGATAGACACCCTTGCCGCCGAACATGCGACGGATCGAGACCGGACCCAAGCCTTCGAACATTTCCTCGATGCCGGCATTATCCATCGCCTATCCCCTCAATATGCCGCCTGCAGCCGTCACCGCTTCGGGCGTATCGACGTCTAGATGCGCGGCCGGCCCGATATCGACATCGATCACCGACAGGCCGGAGTTCTCGATGATGGCGCGGGCGCCGACGTCGCCTTCAAGCCTCAGGACCGCGTCATAGGCAATGCGCGGCAGGATGATCGGATTGCCGCGCTTTCCCTCCGAGACGGAACGCACCACCACACCGCCGCCCGCCTCGCGGAAAGCGGAAACAAGCATGTTCACATGCTCCGCCGTCACACCCGGCATGTCTCCCAGCATGACGAGGACACCATCTCCCGACGCCAGTTCCGGCGCGGAAAAACCCGCGACCAACGAACTTGCCATGCCGGAGGGATAGTCCGGATTGAATTGGCTGCGAATATCAAGACCGGAAAGCGCCGCCTCGACCTCCTCCCGCCGATGCCCCGTGACGGCAACGACCGGCGCGGCCTGCGAGGCCAACAGCATTTCGGCCACGCGGCGGACGAGTGGCACACTATCGAATTCCGCCAGCAGCTTGTGCGGGCCATCCTTGCCCATGCGCCGTGCCTGCCCCGCAGCAAGCAGCAAGGCCCCCACCGAGAGAAGTTTCGCTTTCTCCGTCGTGGCGTCGCGCGGACGCGGCCGGGTCGGAATTTCCATCAGAAGCCCGCCGACCCCCATGCCCGTGATATCGAACGACGTGGGCGTCTCGCCGGCCATCAACCGGTTCAGCACCCAATCGAAACCATTCTCCTTGGGTGAGCGGGCGCAGCCCGGCGCACCGAGCACCGGCACATCACCGATTCGCCCGAGTACCAGCAGATTACCGGGATCGACCGGCATGCCCACCTGTTCCACATCGCCGCCCGCAGCTCGGATAGCCGCCGGAATTACATCATCCTTATCGGCTACCGCGGAAGCGCCGAAGACAATAACCATAGCCGGCTCATTAATTTCCTGCAGCATAAGCTGTTGAAAAACCTCGGTCAGTCGTTCGGCAGAATGCGGAATCCGGATTTCCTTTATTAGCCGGCTACCGGATAATGCAAGTCGATGTTCGAGAAGCCTTGCGGTCCGATCCATAACCGAAGCTTTCAGCGATGGAAGTTCGGTCGCCACCAGAGTCACCGCTCGGGGACGGAAGGTTTTTACTTCGAAAGCCACCGATTCTGCGAGAAGAGAAACGGCCTGGGCGATCTTCTTGCCGCCAACCGCCAGAGGAATGATCTTGACGGTGGCCACCATGTCGCCAGCGCGCACCACGACGTGGTCGGCTAGACAGGCGAGCGTGATTGCCGGATCGATGCGGTTCAGTGCATCCACCACCGTCTTGTCGGCGACGAAGAGGCCGTCGACCTTGGCGTAGACGTTGACCCGTCCCGTCGTCGCTTCCGAAAACCGCAGGTTGTCGGGCGGGATTGCACCGGCGATCGTCGCGGCCGCCTCGTCCTCCAGCAGATCGCCGGAGTCAAGCCGGACGGCGACGACCGATGCGATTCCTTCTTCGGAAAGCCGGACAATGTCCTCTCGCGAAAGCACCTGCCCTTTCGATATCCGTCCGGAGGACAAGCGGATGCTGTGCGCCAGCACCGTGCCCCCCGCTTCCTCAAGCTGAAAGGTTCCGTATTTCATCGCGTCACTCCGCAGCGACAAGCTCGCGGCGACGGAAGGCCTGGACGATCTGGGCAAGCGTCGCAAGCGCAATTTCCGCCGGGCTTGCGGCGCCGATGTCGAGACCGATGGGTGCAGCAATCCGGCCGATCTCGTTATCGGTGCGGCCCATTTCCTTCAGTCGCTCGACACGCTTCGCATGGGTCTTGCGGCTGCCGAGCGCGCCGACATAGAAACAGCCGGCCCTGAGTGCCTCCGACAGCGGGAAATCATCGATTTTCGGATCGTGGGTCAATGCAGCCAGTGCCGTATAGGCGTCCAGCGGCCGGTCTTTCAGCACATCCTCCGGCCACTCGGCGATAAGCTCGACGCCCTCGAAACGTTCCTCCGTCGCGAAGGCGGTGCGCGGATCGATGATCGTCAAATCATAACCGGCAACCGGCGCCAGCCGCGCCAGCGCCTGGCTGATATGCACGGCGCCGATCACCACGATGCGCGGCGGCGGCAGATGCACATTCAAAAAGAGAGAGCGCCCTTCGACGTCCACTGTGCCCGCCTTGCCGCTGCGGAAAGCCTTGGCGACTTCCTCGCCGAGCGGGCCGGACACGTCCTCGCCTTCAAGGATCACCTGGACCTTGCCATCGGAAATGTCGGTGACCGAAATCGCGGCCTGGCGGGCACGCCGGGCCGCATTCAGTTTCCTCAGTGCTTCGAACTGCATCAGCCGAGCCTTTCCACATAGACCCGGATCTTGCCGCCGCAGGACAAGCCGACGCGCCAGGCGGTTTCGTCCGCCACGCCGAATTCCAGCATCTTCGGCGTGCCGGTCGAAATCACGTCGAGCGCCTCGGTGATGACCGCGCCTTCGACGCAACCTCCGGAGACGGAGCCTTCGAAATTGCCCTCGCCGTCGATGACGAGGTGGCTGCCGGCAGGGCGTGGCGCCGAGCCCCAGGTGTCGATTACCGTGGCGATTGCAACATCGCGGCCAGCCTCCTTCCAGCTCTCGGCCGTGGCCAGCGGGTCCAATATTTCGGAAACAGTCATGCGACCCTCCTCATATCCAGATAGCGCCGCGGGTCCGCGGCCTTTGTATGATCATCCGACAACACAATGGCAAGATCGGCAAGCGACTGCAGATTGTGGACGGCGCGAAATTCGTCCACATGCGGCAGCATGGCGCGCACACCGCGCGCCCTCGCCTCGAAGCCGTCGAATCTGAGCAGCGGATTCAGCCAGATCAGCCGCCGGCAGGAACGGTGCAGCCGATCCATTTCCTTTTCGAGTTCCTCGACACCGTCGCGTTCCAGCCCGTCGGTGATGAGAAGCACCACGGCGCCTTGCCCCAGCACGCGCCGCGACCAGAGGCGGTTGAACTCGGCGAGCGTCGCGCCGATCCGCGTGCCGCTCGACCAGTCGCGCACGGCCTCCGTACAGCCCGACAGCGCCTCATCCGGATCGCGACGACGCATCTGGCGCGTCACGTTGGTCAGCCGCGTGCCGAACAGAAAGGTGTGCACCCGCGTTCGCTTCTCCGTCAGCGCATGCAAGAAATGGAGAAAAATGCGCGTGTACTGGCTCATCGAGCCGGAAATATCGGCGAGCACGACGAGCGGCGGCGGCGCCCTGCGGCGTTGCCGGAAGCGCGGAAGAATGAGATCGCCGCCGCTCCGCATCGCCTGGCGCATGGTGGCGCGCGGATCGATCCGCTGAGGACGATTCGAGGGCCGGAAACGGCGCGTCATCACCTGGTCGAGCGGCAAAGCGAGCTTTTGGAGCTCACGCCTTGCCTGCGCCAATTCGGCGGGGGTCATCTGGGCGAAATCCATCCGCTTCAGCACTTCGCTGGCAGACGTTGTGAAGCGGGAATCCACCTCGACTTCCGGCGGTTTTCTGCTCGGGTTTTCCGGCTGGTCGGCGGTCAACGCGTCGCTGACGCGGGCAGCACCGGCTTTCTGCTTTTCCGGCTCGCGGTTATCGGCGGCCTTCGGCGACATCATCGCGATCATCTTGCCGACGAGATCGCGCGAACGCCAGAAGAGTCGGAATGCCTCATCGAAGACCGGCTGGTCCTCGTGGCGCTTGACGAAAACGGCCGAAAGCGCCGCATGAAATTCCTCGCGCGAACCGATGCCGATCGCATCGATGGCAGCGATCGCGTCGACGGCAGCGGCCGGGCCGGTCTTCAATCCGGCACGACGAAGCACGCGGGAAAAATAGACGAGATTGTCCGCAAGCCGCCCGTCACCAGCCGCAACCGGCGGAACGATCGCTCCTTCTTGGCCAAGTTCCACTGCCATCGTCCTATCCCGCCAAAAGTTCCGCCTTGACCTCGTTGAGCACCCGCTCACCCTCGCCGCCCCTGATGCGGGCGATGTCATCCTGGTATTTCAGGAGCGTACCGAGCGTGTCGGCAATCGTTTCCGGATCGAGCGCGATGCGGTCGAGTTCGGTCAGCGCCGTCGCCCAGTCGATAGTCTCCGCTACGCCCGGATTCTTGAAGAGATCGAGCGTCCTTAGCTTCTGCACATACGCGACGACCTGTCGCGACAGCGTCTCGGCGCATTGCGGCACCTTGCGGCGGATGATTTCCAACTCCTGCGCCGCATCGGGATAATCGACCCAGTGGTACAGGCAGCGGCGCTTCAACGCATCGTGGATTTCGCGGGTGCGGTTGGTGGTGATGATGACGATCGGCGGCTCCGCGGCCTTGATCGTACCGAGTTCCGGGATCGTCACCTGGAAGTCCGAGAGCACTTCCAACAGGAAAGCTTCGAAAGCCTCGTCGGTGCGGTCGAGTTCGTCGATCAGGAAGACCGGCGCCGGGCCGCCCGCCTGCCCCAGCGCCTGCAGCACCGGACGGCGAATCAGGTGGCGTTCGGAGAACAGGTCGGCCTCCAGCCGCTCGCGATCCTCGATACCCGTCGCTTCCGCAAGCCGGATGTCCAGCATCTGTGCCGGATAATTCCATTCGTAAACGGCAGACGAAATGTCGAGGCCCTCGTAACACTGGAGGCGGATCAGCGGGCGCCCCAGCGCCTTGGCGAGCGTCTTGGCGATCTCCGTCTTGCCGACGCCTGCCTCGCCTTCGAGAAAAAGCGGCCGTTTCATCTTCAGCGCCAGGAAGATCACCGTCGCGAGCGACCGGCCTGCAAGATAATCCTCCTTGCTCAACAGCGAGATCGTCTCGTCGATCGATCGAGGGAGCGATTGGGGAATAGAGGTGGGCAAAGTGCCCGTTTTCCCATCCGGCATATTCATACCCTTTCAAACGACGTTCTAGAGCGTGCGAAAACCCCGGTCCAGATAGATGAGCGACGGCGCCTCCGGGCCGAAATGGATGGCTTTCACCTCACCGAACATAACAAAATGCGTCGAGACATGCTTGATGTCGGTCAGCCGGCAATCGAAGCTCACCACGGCGTCGGCCAGTACCGGCGCACCCGTCGCAAGCGTCGTCCAGGTTCCCAGTGCGAAACGTTCTCCCGCCGGCACGCCGCTCAAGCCAGCAAAGGCTGTCGCAAGTGTTTGATGACTGGCGGCCAACGAATTCAATGCGAATATGCCGCTCCTTTCGAAGATCGCGTTATTGGCATTGCTGTGATTGAGGCATACCAGCACGGTCGGCGGATTATCCGAGGCGGAGCAGGCCGCGGTCACCGTCACGCCGCGCCTAACCCCTTCGAATTCCGTCGTCACCACCTGAACATGGCCGGCATAACGCGCCATACCGTTGCGATAGATAGCGGGATCGGGAAAAGTCTGGTCCGACAAAGGCATCTCATAAAAGCATCGAGGACAATCGCAGCCCTTCTTCTTTCGAGATATGGTGGCAAAGATGCTTGATGTCCACGTCCATTGCGGCTTTTTACCATCGCCGGCCGATTCTCTTTGACGGCGGCGACGAGAAGGCTAAATGTGGCCTGAGGTTGAATGCCAGAGCAAAGCATGACAGCAAGACGTTTCATCATCGCCGGCCTGCTGGCTTCGCTTGTCGGATGCGGATCTGCATCCGCTGCAGTGATCGGCGTCGTGGCGCCGCGCTCCGGCCCGTATGCCTCCCTCGGCACCCAGATCGTTCAGGGCGCACGCGCAGCAGCCGAGGCGGCAGGCGATACGGTTGTCGAGGTGGATGAAAGCTGCGAGGAAAGCAGTGGCGGTGCCATCGCCAGGAGCCTTGTGGACGCCAGGGCCGCTGCGGCGATCGGTTTCCTCTGTGTCGAAACCCTTACCACCGCGCTGCCACAATTGAAGGCGGCACAGATCCCGGCCGTCAGCATTTCCGTCCGCTCAACGATCCTGATGGAGGATGCGCTGCGCAACGGCTGGCTTTTCTTCCGCATGGCACCGGTCGAAGGCGACGAAGCAGAAAAGCTTGCCGAAATCATTCTCGAACTCTGGAAGGCCGAGCCGATCGCGCTCGTCGAGGACGGCACGATCTACGGCCGCGAGTTGGCCAGCGCCATTCGCCAGCGTCTGGAGCCGATGGGGATCACGCCGGTCTTTACCGACACCTTCCGCCCCGGCCAGGAACAACAGGTGGCACTGGCACGCCGCCTCGCCAAGGCGGGCGCCACACATGTCTTCGTCGGCGGCGACCGCAACGACATGGCGATCATCGCCCGCGATGCGGCATCGGAGGGCATCCCGTTGACATTGATCGGCGGCGACACGCTTCGTGCCGCCAACCGGCCTGTGCCGTTGCGTGACGGTGTGCTCGCGGTAGCGCTTCCCGATTATGCGACCCTGCCCTCGGCTGCTACTGCGATCACGGCGCTGCAGGCAAGGAATATCGATCCCGATGGCTATGTCCTGCCGGCCTATGCCGCGGTAGAAGTCGTGCATCAGGCAATATCGAGGGCTGGCAACAGGCCAGCGACCGCAGCAATCGCCAGCGGCTCCTTCAATACGGCCATAGGCCCGATCGCCTTCGGTGCCGACCAGGAACTGAAGGAGAATCCATTCCGCCTGCTCGAATGGCGCGGATCGGCCTTCGCCCTCTCGCATCCGGCAACCGAGTGACGATTGTTCATGAAGCCTGCCGGTGCTAAGTGGCGGAGAAAACCGGAGCTCTTTCGACCATGACCCCAGCCACGCCCTTGGCGATCCGAATCGCACCTTCCATCCTCGCCGCCGATTTTTCCAAACTCGGACAGGAGGTGCGCGACGTCATCGAAGCCGGCGCCGACTGGGTGCATCTCGACGTGATGGACGGTCATTTCGTGCCGAACATCTCCTTTGGTCCCGATGTCATCAAGTCTCTCCGGTCCCACACCAACGCCTTCTTCGACTGCCACCTGATGATTTCGCCGGCCGATCCCTATCTCGAAGCCTTCGCGAAGGCAGGTTGCGACGGGATTACGGTGCATGCGGAAGCAGGCCCGCACCTGCATCGGTCGCTGCAGACGATCCGCGCGCTCGGCAAGAAGGTGGGCGTCACGCTCAACCCGGCAACGCCGCTTTCCGTTCTCGAAAACGTGTTGGACGATGTCGACCTGATCCTGATCATGAGCGTCAATCCGGGCTTCGGCGGCCAGAAGTTCATTCCCGCGATGGTGGAGAAGATCCGCACTGCGAAGGCAATGATCGGCAGCCGGCCGATCGAGCTCGAAGTCGACGGCGGCATCACCGCAGAAACGATCGGCGCTGCGACCACCGCCGGCGCGAATGTCTTCGTTGCGGGTTCTGCGGTTTACAAAGGCGAGGGAATCGCGGCCTATCGGGAAAATATCGCGCGGCTGAAAGCTGCGGCGGAGGATGGACGCAGATGACATTGCGCTTGCGATCTTCGGTTCCTGCCTGTGCGGCGATGTTCTTCGCCGGCTCCACATCCGCAGCCGATATCGCCAGCATCCACCCCATCGGCTTTTCCACCGACGGCCAGATCTTCGCCTATGAGGAATACGGCGTCCAGGATGGCTCGGGTTTTCCCTATGCCAATATCTATGTGCTCGATCTTGCCAAGGACACCTATCTGCCGGGAACGCCCTTCCGGGTGCGCCTTGAAGAGGACGACGCGACGATAGCCAAAGCTCGCTGGAAGGTTCAAAACGATGCGGAAGTGGTGATTGAGGCTCATGAACTCGCCAATCATCCAGGCGAACTCGTCGCGTTCAATCCGATCACCGAAGTCGACAACGATCCTCACCGGCTGCGCTACCGCAGCGTGGCCGTCGTGCCTTCCGTCGGTGAACCCAACACGCTCGTGCTTGAGGAAATTCCGCAACCGCATGATCCGCGCTGCGAAGGCTTGATCGAAAGAACCGTCTCCCTCCGCCTGCACTTTAGCGAACGGGATGGGAGGCCGGTGGATGACGTGGTTCACGAGGACCAACGCATCCCCTCCTCGCGTGGCTGCGTTACCGGCTATCGCTTGGGCGGTGTCGTCACCGGCGTCGTTCCCGGTAGAGCCCGGATCGAGGTCGCCCTCGTCATGGTTTTCAGTGCCGGTTTCGAGGGACTCGACGGACGCTGGATCGCCATTCCGATCAAAACCGCAAATCCTGACCTGCGTTGAGACGCCTGCAAACTTGAGCTTGCTCGCACTTCTTGCTACAGCGGCGCCGAAAACCATTGAGAAAGCCGAAAGCCCATGATCCCCCGCTATTCGCGGCCCGAAATGGTCGCCATCTGGTCGCCCGAAACGAAGTTCCGCATCTGGTTCGAGATCGAAGCGCATGCCTGCGATGCCCTGGCTGCGATTGGCGTGATCCCGAAATCCGCCGCCGAGACCATCTGGGAAAAAGGCGGCAAGGCTCAGTTCGACGTTGCCCGCATCGATGAGATCGAGGCCGTCACCAAGCATGACGTCATCGCCTTCCTGACCCATCTTGCCGAATTTGTCGGGCCCGACAGCCGTTTCATCCACCAGGGCATGACTTCGTCCGACGTGCTCGATACCTGTTTCAACGTGCAGCTCGTGCGAGCGACGGACATTCTGCTTGCCGATATCGACAGGCTTCTCGAAGCGCTGAAGCGTCGCGCCTTCGAGCACAAGGACACGGTCACGATCGGCCGCAGCCACGGTATCCATGCGGAGCCGACGACATTCGGCGTGAAGCTCGCTCAGGCCTATGCGGAGTTCGATCGCAACAAGACCCGCCTCCTGGAGGCACGCGAGGAGATCGCCACCTGCGCGATTTCCGGCGCCGTCGGCACCTTCGCCAATATCGATCCGCGCGTCGAGGAACATGTCGCTGCCGCCATGGGTCTGAAACCGGAGCCGGTCTCGACGCAGGTCATCCCGCGCGACCGGCACGCCATGTTCTTCGCCACCCTTGGTGTCATCGCCTCGTCGATCGAGCGACTGGCGGTCGAAATCCGTCACCTGCAGCGCACCGAGGTGCTGGAGGCCGAGGAATATTTCTCACCGGGCCAGAAGGGTTCTTCGGCCATGCCGCACAAGCGCAATCCGGTGCTCTCCGAAAACCTGACGGGTCTTGCCCGCATGGTCCGCTCCTATGCCATGCCGGCCATGGAGAATGTTGCGCTGTGGCACGAGCGGGATATTTCCCATTCCTCCGTCGAACGCATGATCGGCCCGGACGCCACGATCACGCTCGATTTCGCGCTCGCGAGATTGACCGGCCTGATCGACAAGCTGCTCGTCTATCCGGAAAACATGATAAAGAATATGAACAAGTTCCGCGGGCTTGTTCATTCGCAGCGTGTGCTGCTTGCCCTCACGCAAGCAGGCGTGTCCCGCGAAGACGCCTACCGGCTCGTGCAACGCAACGCCATGAAGGTCTGGGAAGAGGGCAAGGATTTCCTGGAGGAACTTCTCGCCGATCCGGAAGTCCGTGCGGCACTCTCAGAAGAGGATATCCGCGAAAAGTTCGACCTCGGCTATCATACCAAGCATGTCGACACGATCTTCAAGCGTGTCTTCGGGGAATGACGGAAGCTGTTTGACGATGGACGCCGCCGGCTGCCCCGGCGGCGTTTTCATATGGCTTGCCTGAGAGCATCGGATCAGGCTTAACCGTTGGTGAGATCACCAGTCCTGCTTGGTGACCGGGCGGAGACATCAGGAGCCACGAGCTTGCGATAGAGGTGCCAGGTCGCATGGCCGAGGATCGGCATGATGACAGCGAGGCCGGCGAAGACCGGTATGGTTCCGATGACCAGCAGAGCCGCGACGATCAGCCCCCAGAGCGCCACGGGCACCGGATTGGCCAGCGTGGCCCGGACACTTGTGTCGATGGCTGCTGCCGCCCCGACGTCCCGGTCCAGCAGTAGCGGAAATGCCACCACCGTCGTCGCCAGCACGACCACCGCAAAGAGGAAGCCGGCGAGATTGCCCCACAGGATCAGCGCCATGCCCTGCGGCGTCGTCAGGACCTCGTTGAGGAAGGACGAAATGGAGGTTGGAGCCACGTCGCCGAAATAGGCGGTGTAGATCGCCTGCGCCACCAGCAACCAGGATATGAACAGCACGAATAGCAGGAAGCCGACAGCAATGATCGACGGCAACGCCGGCGATTTGAGCACGCTGAAGGCATGTCGCCATGAGCTGTCCTCGCCGCGCTCGCGGCGGCGACTGATTTCATAAAGCCCGATTGCCGCAAGAGGCCCCAACAGGGCGAACCCGGACATCAGCGGAAAGAGCAGCGGCAGCAGGTTGGCTCCAGAGCTCCAGACCATCAGGAACACACCCGCGAGCGGATAGATCAGACACAGGAACACGTAATGTGAAGGCTTCTCACGGAAGTCGTTCCAGCCCAGGCTCAGGGCGTCCATAATGTCGGCTACACCGATCTTGCGAACGACCGGACGCACAAAACTGCTGTCTGCACCGGCCATGACATGAAATGTCGTCATAGGGATTCTCCTCCTAGACCGTCACGGTTCCTCGTTCCCCCTTACGCAAAGAACAACGTGGTGGCAGTTCCGATATGGATTCCGCCAACTGAGCGGAATCGACGACGCATCGATCCACCCGACCACCGTAAGACGTTCGACAAAGAAGAGGCCGACACGCTTTCTCGGTAACCGGCAAAGGAAGTCTAGCAAATTTTGCGGCTTCTGTCGCCTCTTGCCTTGACTTCGAACGCGTTGCTCCTCAAATCGCGCCATCATGAAAGCATCCGAAGCCGATATCCTGATCATTCCCGGCTATACCAATTCCGGACCCAACCACTGGCAGACGCGCTGGCAATCAAAGCTCTCCACCGCCCGCCGTGTGGAGCAGGCGGAATGGTCGAAGCCCGTCCGGGACGATTGGGTCGTGCGCGTCGCCGAAGAGGTCAATGCCTCCATTCGTCCGGTCGTGCTGGTCGCCCATTCCCTCGGCATCCCGTCCGCGATCCATGCTATTCCGCTGTTCAATAAGCGTGTCGCCGGCGCCTTCTTTGTGGCGCCGCCGGAGGTGGACAACCCGGAGATCCGGCCCAGGCACCTGATGACCTTCGGCCCCTATCCGCGCGATCCTCTGCCCTTCCCGTCGCTGACAATCGCCAGCCGCAACGACCCGTTCGGCTCGTTCGAACATGCCGACGACATCGCCTCGGCCTGGGGTTCATTCTTCATCGATGCTGGAGAAGCGGGCCATATCAATGCTGAATCCGGCCATGGGCCCTGGCCGGAGGGCACTATGGTTTTTGCGCAGTTCCTCAGCCGTCTGAAACCATGACGAGACGATATCTCGTCATGGTCTTGTTCAGAGGTGGCAATTCGAACGACAATCTTAAGCTGAACTTAATCGGCATTTGCTAAAGTTTTCGCTCATCCGCAGTGAGCCAGGCCCGCCGATGCCGTCAAACGTTCTCTCACGCCGTTTAAACTCCAGTTCAGGAGACGACATCGGCGTTGTAGCGTTGGCCTTGGAAGCTCTTCCTTTCTCGATGGCAGTCATCGATCATGCCGGCGCGCTTCTGGTGGCAAACGCACCATTTCGACGCGATTGGATCGGAAGCGCGGCCGCAATGGCCAGCTTTTCAAACCTGTTTGATCCTGAAGGACGCGCGGAGATCGACAAAAAGCTCCTGCAATTGCGCAACGGCTCCTCCTCCGAACTTCTGGAATTGCGGGCCACCCGGGCGAAGGGGTCTGCGCGATGGGCGCTGGTCCATTTGGCTCCGCTCGCACGAAATCCGAAAAGCCAGCCACTGCTCTTCGTGCATATTACCGACATCACCGAGCGAAGACAGCATGTGGAAGAGCTTGCCGAGCGCGAAACCCGCTGGAACAACGCCCTTGTCAGTTCCGTCTCGGGGGTATGGGACCATAACTATGCAACCGGCCAGAAATACTATTCCCCGGTGTGGCGTCAGATTCGCGGAATGTCACCTGAGGATCCGCTTGCCGCCTCCACGCAGGCATGGCTGGAACTCGTGCATCCCGAGGACCGCGAGCGGGTCGCTCATGCAATAGAGCGGCAGAACGCGGGCGACCCGGCTTATGCGGTGTTCGAATATCGCGAGCGCCACAAGCAAGGCCACTGGATCTGGATCGAATGTCGCGGCGCTTGCGTCGAATGGGATTCGAACGGCAAGGCCACGCGTGTGGTGGGCACGGATACGGATATCACTGCGCGCAAGGCGGCCGAAGAGGCGATGGCAAAGATGTCCCGCCGACTCGACATGGCCCTCGAAATTTCCGGCATCGGCGTCTACGAATGCGACTTCGATACCGGCGAGGTGGACTGGGACGAGCAGATGTTCCGAATTTATGGCCTGGAGAAAAGCGAGGAGGTCGTCATCGGTGGCCTATGGGAAAGCTTTCTGCATCCGGAGGACGCGGAGCGCGTGCAAGCGAATGTCGAGAAGCATATCCGGGATCAGAAGCGTTTCTCCGATGAATACCGGATCATCCTGCGCGACGGTTCTGAGCGCATCATCCGCACCCAGACCATGTCCTTTACCGACAGCACCGGCCATCAGAAGATGGTCGGCGCCAATTGGGACGTTACCGCTGACGTAATACTCCGTCGCGAGCTCGAACGGGCCAAGACCCTTGCCGAGGCACGCAACCGGGAGCTTGAAGCCGCACGCATCCGCATTGAGCACAACGCGATGCACGACTACCTGACCGACCTACCGAACAGGCGTTACCTGGACGAAATGCTGGAGCGTGTGGCAGCGGAATGCACCCGCCATGGACAGGGCATTGCCATCCTTCATATCGACCTCGATCGTTTCAAGCAGATCAACGACACACTCGGCCACAGCGCCGGCGACATGATGCTGAAGCATGCGGCGAAAGTCTTGAAAGAGACAATCCGGAAAGGCGATTTCGTGGCCCGCATCGGCGGCGACGAATTCGTCATCCTTTCGAAATTCCGGGGATCGCCGCGAAAGCTCTCAAACCTTGCCGAACGGATCATCAAGGAATTGCGCAAGCCGGTTTCGTACGAGGGTCATGATTGCCGTTTCGGCGCCAGCATCGGCATTGCTTGTGAGATTGGGGCAAATGTCGATGCCCGCCAGCTCCTGTTGAATGCCGATATTGCGCTCTACCGAGCCAAGAAGGGCGGCCGTAACCGGCACGAATTCTTTTCGGCGGATACGCAGAACGAGATCATCAGCACCAAGCGGATGTCGGACGAGATCCTGCTCGGTCTCGAACGCGATGAATTCGTCCCTTTCTACCAGCTCCAGTTCGACGCCACGACGCTGGACATTGCCGGGGTCGAGACGCTTGCCCGCTGGATGCATCCGGAGCACGGTATGCTGCCGCCGGACCAATTCCTGGAGACGGCCGAAGAACTGGATGCGGTCTCGTTGATCGACGGAATGATCCTTCAAAAAGCACTTGCGGATTTCCGCGAGTGGAGACGGCAGGGCCTCGAGATCCCGAAGCTCTCGGTCAATGTCTCCTATCGCCGCCTTCACGATGCAGCACTGTCGCGCAAGCTCGAGGCACTGAAGATCGAACCGGGTATGGTATCGTTCGAGCTCCTGGAATCGATCTTCCTCGATGATTGTGACGACGGCGTGCTGAAGAACCTGGCGCGGCTTAGAAAGCTCGGCATCGATATCGAGATTGACGATTTCGGCACCGGTCACGCCTCCATCATAAGCCTGCTCAGGCTGAACCCACGAGCCCTCAAGATAGACCGGGAACTGGTGCGGCTCGTTTCGCAATCCCAGGAACAGCGAAAGCTGATCGGTTCGATCGTCGAGATCGGCAAGTCCTTGAATATCCGGGTCATCGCCGAAGGCGTCGAAACCTTTGAACAGATCCGCATCCTGCGCGATCTCGGCTGCGACGTGCTGCAGGGTTATGCGCTTGCAAGGCCGATGTCCCGCTCCGGAATTCCCGGCTTCATCCGTTCGGGTCTCGGACGTCTCGGCAAGATCTCCGCTTAACGAGACCGCCTTAAAGCCCCGCCCGCCTGCTGCTTCCTCGATCTTTCCCGCATAAGGAAAGCCGAGCCCGGCCGGGCTCGGCTTTCTTTCATCTCAAAGACACGGAACAGTTACTGGTTTTCGATCTGATTGACCGCCTCGGCGAGCAACTCGATCATTTTGGTACGAATGTCCTGATCGGAGATGGCAACGCCGGCCGCATCAAGATCGCCGCGCAGCTTGCGGAAGACATCCTCATCGCCGGCTTCTTCGAAATCGGCGATAACGACCTCTTTCGCATAGGTTTCCGGATCCGTCTTGCCGAGCAGGCCGGCAGCCCAAAGGCCAACGAGCTTGTTGCGGCGGGCAAGCGCCTTGAACTTCAATTCTTGGTCCAGGGCGAACTTGTTTTCGAAAGCTCTTTCGCGATCGCTGATGCCGCTCATCTCGGGTCTCCCAAAAGTGGACTTTGTGACTGGACCCCTTAATCAAAAGACGCGCGAAGTGCAATCGGCGGCGTTTCGATTCCAGCACAAACGAATTGACATACGCAAACTATTCAAGGAATGGCGCCAATGTTCCTCCAGCCTTGCTGGCGTCAGCCTTAAGCGGCCTGCATCTCCTTGACGACTTCAACGAGAAGATCGTGCATCTTCGCCTGCAACTGCCCGTCGGTTACAGCGATGCCGGCTGCGTCGAAATCATGACGCAATTTGGTGGCTATGTCGTGCGAAGTCTTGTCGTCGAGGGTGAAGGATACTAAATCCTGAGCATAACCGCCGGCATCGGCCACGCCGAGCAGTGATGCGGCCCAAAGGCCCATCAGCTTGTTACGACGGGCTTCCGCACGAAACTGGAAGGACTGATCGTAGGCGAATTTATCTTCAAGGGCTCTGCCCCGTTCGCGAAGAGCATACATTATGAAATCCCTGCTTTTTACTGGTTATGACTGTCCTTTTCTTGAGGACGCGGTCATTGCTACAGAAAAAGCTTCAAAAATCCGTGTAAGCTGACGATGAATGATTCTTCATTGCTTTTCGTCAAGTCCCCCTCTGCCCACAAGCTTTTGGAGGCCTGCATTGTGAAACCCGTTCTTTTCCGATAAGGGACCGCTCAAACATCATCCATTGCGCCCGCGAGGGGCGCCAACAACGAGACAAGAAACCATGAACCGTCGCCGCCGTATTTACGAAGGCAAGGCCAAGATCCTGTATGAAGGCCCCGAACCCGGCACGCTAATTCAGTTCTTCAAGGACGACGCCACTGCCTTCAACAAGAAGAAACATGACGTCATCGACGGCAAGGGCGTTCTCAACAACCGTATCTCTGAATACATCTTCACCCATCTCAACAAGATCGGCATCCCGACGCATTTCATCCGCCGGCTGAACATGCGCGAGCAGCTCATCAAGGAAGTTGAGATGATCCCGCTCGAGATCGTCGTGCGCAATGTCGCCGCCGGCTCGCTCTCGACCCGTCTCGGCATCGAGGAAGGCACGGTTCTGCCGCGCTCGATCATCGAATTCTATTACAAGTCCGATGTGCTTGCCGATCCGATGGTCTCCGAAGAGCACATCACCGCTTTCGGTTGGGCCAATCCGGCCGAGCTTGACGACATCATGGCGCTTGCCATCCGGGTCAACGACTTCCTGTCCGGCCTCTTCCTCGGCGTCGGCATCCAGCTCGTCGATTTCAAGATCGAATGCGGTCGCCTGTTCGAAGGCGACATGATGCGCATCATCCTCGCCGACGAGATCTCGCCGGACAGCTGCCGTCTATGGGATATCGAGACCAAGGAAAAGATGGACAAGGATCGTTTCAGGCGCGACCTGGGAGGGCTTCTGGAGGCCTATTCGGAAGTCGCTCGCCGTCTTGGCATCATCAACGAAAACGAGCCGATCCGCGGGATGGGGCCGGTTCTCGTCAAGTAATTCAGGGGGTAGATCAGTGATTAAGGCACGCGTGACAGTCACGCTCAAGAACGGCGTCCTCGACCCGCAGGGCAAGGCGATCGAAGGCGCGCTTGGCAGCCTCGGCTTTTCCGGCGTCGGTCATGTGAGACAGGGCAAGGTCTTCGATATCGAGCTCGACAGCGCCGACAAGGCCAAGGCGGAAGCCGATCTGAAGGCCATGTGCGAGAAGCTTCTGGCAAACACGGTGATCGAGAACTATACTATCGCCCTCGACTGACGGTTGCGGAGCGCGTGATGGCTGAAATCACGAATGAACTGATGTATGAACTCACGAAGCGAATGCATGCGGACATTGCGGACTTGAAGCTTGGTCAACGCGAACTGAAAGCCGAAATGAATGCAATGCGCGGCACAATGATTTCGATGCAGCAAGACACTCATAATATCTATACGACCCTGGCAAGGCATGAGACGTGCCTTGATCGGATAGAAAACCGCCTCGAATTGCGCGAGCTTGCCGAGGCTCAGGCAAGGTTTGAACAGCACCCATGAAATCCGCCGTCGTCCAGCTTCCCGGCCTCAATCGCGATCGCGACATGATCGCCGCGCTCACCAAGATTTCCGGCAAAGCGCCGGTCACCGTCTGGCAGACGGAAACCGAATTCCCGGATGATATCGATCTCATCGTCATTCCGGGCGGCTTTTCCTACGGCGATTATCTGCGCTGCGGTGCAATTGCGGCGCGCATGCCGATCATGCAGGCGATCAAGGAGAAGGCGGACAAGGGGGTGAAGGTTCTCGGCGTCTGCAACGGCTTCCAGATCCTCGTCGAGGCTGGCATGCTACCCGGCGCCCTGATGCGCAACGCTTCGCTGAAATTCGTCTGCAAGGAAGTGAAGCTCGAAGTGGTCAATGCCGAGACGGATTTCACGCGCGCTTATGAAAAGGGGCAGATCATCCGCTGCCCGGTCGCCCATCATGACGGCAACTATTTTGCCGATGCCGAAACGCTGGCTTCGATGGAAGGCAATGGCCAGATTGTCTTCCGCTACGCCGAGGGCACCAACCCCAACGGTTCCTTGAACGACATTGCGGGCGTCATGAACAGCCGCGGCAACGTTCTCGGCATGATGCCGCATCCGGAAAACCTCATCGAGGCGGCTCATGGAGGCAGCGACGGACGTGGCCTGTTCGCCTCCGCGCTCGATGTGGTGGCCGCCGCCGCTTAACCTTCCGGTTACCTGTCTCGATCCCAGAGCGCCCCGAAACCACGTCAGGACGTTTCGATGCCGTTTTCCATACGCCTGCCTGCCCTTTTTTCTCTCGCTCTCGCGGGCCTGGCCCTTTCGGCCTGCCAATCGGGACGCGAAGCCTCGGCACCCAATCGCGCTGCACTGCCGACCATGGAACGAGTGGCGCTCGCCGCCAATACCTGCTGGTTCAAGTCGGGCGATGCAGCATTCAAACCTTACCGGCTGGCGCCGGAACTCAACTCCTTCTCCGGGCGGCCGCGCATCCTCGCAGTTCCGCGCAACAGCCCTGAGTCCCGCCCCGTACTGGTCGTACAGGCGGAAGGAAGCCCCGCGCGCCTTGATGCGTTCGGTCCGTTAATGAACGGGGCGGAAGGAGAGCGAATCAAACGGGACGTCCTGCGCTGGGCGAACGGCGCGAACGGTTGCTGATATTCGCCATCAACGTTCACGCCTTTCGGTACAGCCTGTTGCAGGTCTGCACCGCCTTTCCGAATTTTCACATCTTTTTGCCATAAGTCATAACGCCGCCTAAACACTTGCTGGACGCCCCCCAAGCCCCATTGTACCAATTCTTCCTTGGAGACGGACGGTCGCATAACGTGGATCGTCCCGGCCGCGAGCAGCGGCAACTGTGAGGACGATGTTAATGAAGAAGGCATTTTTCGGCTCTGTCATCGGGACAATCATCGCCACTTCGGCGATGTCTTCCTCGGCATTCGCCCAGGAGCACCTGCTCGATGAAGTCCGTATCGGCGTTTCCGGCTCGATTCAGGCGAAAAGCACCTTCGAGCCCGGCGCATTCCCGTCAGCCACGGTCTTCTTCGACCCCTTCGACCAGCGCCATGCCCAAAGCTTCCTCGACCATATGCTGCGTCCGAGGGTGCATCTCGGTGCGATTGTCTCGACAGCTGGGGAAGCCAGCCAGGTCTATGCCGGCTTCACGTGGACGGCTCCCCTGACCGACAAGTTCTTCATCGATCTCGGCTTCGGCGGCGCGATCAACAATGTCGACGACGACAACGACGGGCCGCAGGTCGGCTGCAGCGTCCTTTTCCACGAGTCGGCTGCCCTCGGTTACAACATCACCGAAAACTGGCGCGTTCTGGCGACCATTGAGCACTCTTCCAATGCCGATCTTTGCGACGACAACGATGGACTGTCCTACGCAGGCATCTCGGTCGGTTATAAATTCTGATCGGATCAGATACCATTTATTGAAAGCGCCGGTTTTTTCCGGCGCTTTTTGTTTTCGCCGCCAGGATGTCGTAACATTGGCCAGCTGCATTTTCCTGTCGCGCCCCTGCGCCACTTAGGTTAAAGAGCGCCAAAGCTTGGCCCTTCAATCCAGAGAAGAACATGACCATTCCGAACAGCATCGCGATCACTCCCGAACTCGTCGCTTCGCATGGCCTGAAGCCGGACGAGTATCAGCGGATCCTCGATCTGATCGGCCGCGAGCCGACCTTTACGGAACTCGGCATCTTCTCGGCCATGTGGAACGAGCACTGCTCCTACAAGTCATCGAAGAAATGGCTGCGCACCCTGCCGACCAAGGGACCGCGTGTCATCCAGGGACCGGGCGAGAATGCCGGCGTCGTCGATATCGATGACGGCGATTGCGTTGTCTTCAAGATGGAGAGCCACAACCACCCCTCCTATATCGAACCTTATCAGGGTGCGGCAACGGGAGTGGGCGGTATCCTGCGCGACGTCTTCACCATGGGCGCACGTCCGATCGCGGCGATGAACGCCCTGCGCTTCGGCGCTCCCGATCATCCGAAGACCAAGCACCTGGTCTCCGGTGTCGTCGCCGGCGTCGGCGGCTACGGCAACTCGTTCGGCGTACCGACCGTCGGCGGCGAAGTGGAATTCGACCCGCGTTATAACGGCAACATCCTCGTCAATGCCTTTGCAGCCGGCCTCGCCCGTACCGATGCGATCTTCTACTCCAAGGCGGAAGGCGTTGGCCTGCCGGTCGTCTATCTCGGCGCCAAGACGGGCCGCGACGGCGTCGGTGGTGCCACGATGGCGTCTGCCGAATTCGATGAATCGATCGAAGAGAAGCGCCCCACCGTGCAGGTCGGCGATCCTTTCACCGAAAAATGCCTGCTCGAAGCCTGCCTCGAACTGATGGCGACCGGAGCGGTGATCGCGATCCAGGATATGGGTGCTGCCGGCCTCACCTGCTCGGCTGTCGAAATGGGCGCCAAGGGCGACCTCGGCATCGAACTCGACCTCAACAAGGTGCCGGTGCGCGAAGACCGCATGAGCGCCTACGAGATGATGCTTTCGGAAAGCCAGGAGCGCATGCTCATGGTGCTAAAACCGGAGAAGGAAGAGGAAGCAGAGGCGATCTTCGTCAAATGGGGCCTTGATTTCGCGATCGTCGGCAAGACGACCGACGACCTGCGTTTCCGCATCCTGCACGAGGGCGAAGAAGTAGCAAACCTGCCGATCAAGGAGCTTGGGGATCAGGCGCCCGAATATGACCGGCCATGGATCCAGTCGAACGGTCGCGCTCCCCTGCCCGCATCCCAGGTTCCGGCGCCGGCCGATTACAACGCGGCACTGCTGAAGCTGGTCGGTTCGCCCAACCAGTCCAGCCGACGCTGGGTCTGGGAACAGTATGACACGCTGATCCAGGGCAATTCTCTGCAGCGCCCGGGCGGTGATGCCGGCGTCGTGCGCATCGACACCCATCCCAGCAAGGCGCTCGCTTTCTCCTCCGACGTGACGCCGCGCTATGTCGAGGCCGATCCGTATGAAGGCGGCAAACAGGCGGTCGCCGAATGCTGGCGCAATCTCGTCGCGACCGGCGCCGAGCCGCTCGCTGCGACCGACAACCTCAATTTCGGCAATCCGGAAAAACCGGAGATCATGGGCCAGCTTGTCGGCGCCATCAAAGGCATAGGCGAAGCCTGTACCGCGCTCGATTTCCCGATCGTATCCGGTAACGTCTCCCTTTACAACGAAACGAACGGTGTCGCGATCCTCCCGACACCTACAATTGCCGGCGTCGGTCTCCTGCCCGATTGGCAGAAGATGGCGAGGATAGGCTCGGCGCGAGAAGGCGACAAGCTGATCATGATCGGCGCGGACGGCAGCCATCTCGGCTCTTCCGTCTACCTGCGCGACATCCTCGACACGATCGATGGTCCGCCTCCAGCCGTCGATCTCGCGGCCGAGCGTCGCCACGGCGATTTCGTCCGGTCCATCATCCGCAATGGTCAGGTGACCGCGTGCCACGATATCTCCTCCGGTGGCCTTGTGCTCGCGCTCGCGGAAATGGCCATGGCTTCCGGCAAGGGCTCGAAGGTGAGCTTGTCGGAGCAGCGCGGCCCTGCGCATGCCCTTCTTTTCGGTGAGGACCAGGCCCGTTACGTGATCGCCGTTCCGGCTGACCTAGCCAATTTCGTGCAGGCGAATGCGGAAAGCGCCGGCGTGCCCTTCCGCCCGCTCGGAACCGTTTCGGGCGACAGGCTGGCGATCGACGGTCTTATCGATGTACCGGTGGCTGAACTCGTCAAAGCCCATGAAGGCTGGTTCCCGACCTACATGGATTGATCCCGTGTTTTGCGGATGAGAAGCGTCGATCGCGGCTCGATCCCTCTTTGACCCGGGAGCGGCTTTGAGGCACTCTGTCCTCACAAAAGCTCGCGGTGAGTCCGTGAAAAGAAAAAGGGAAAAACATCATGCCTATGAGACCGGGTGAAATCGAGGATCTGATCAAGGCCGGCATTCCGGGAGCCAAGGTCACTATCCGGGATCTTGCCGGAGATGGCGATCATTACGCGGCCGAAGTGGTGGCCGAGCAGTTCCGCGGCAAGAGCCGTGTGCAGCAGCATCAGATGGTCTACGAGGCGCTGAAAGGCAATATGGGCGGTGTTCTGCATGCGTTGGCCTTGCAGACTTCGGCCCCGACGGACTGAGGCGATCCATGCCGAACCTGATCAACGAGATCGTCACAGGTATCGTCGAGAGCGCCATGAAGGAGCTTCTGGGGAAGTCGCATGGTCGCACGAGCACCAAGCGCAAGAAACGGCAGACCCGCTCCACCACGTCGGGCCGCTCCGTCAGGAAGACCACTGCGCGGATCGCAAAACCCGCGAAGAAGCAGGTGAGCCGCCGGCGTACGGCGGCAAGCCGCAGCAGCCAACGGAGCCGCTGAGCACAGGTGTGCCGCTCAGATAGCGTCAAAACCCGATGCCGATTGGCGTCTGGCCGACTATTCCGCTGGAATTCCCGGGGCTGCGTTGCTATTTAGGAGAAATGACGCAGCGCAGCGGCCCTTGAAACCGCGTGTGAAAGGATATGACATGAGCGGAGTTCACGAATTCATCGACAACGAAGTGAAGGCGAACGACGTAGTTCTCTTCATGAAGGGCACGCCCCAGTTCCCGCAGTGTGGTTTCTCTGGCCAGGTGGTGCAAATTCTCGATTACCTTGGCATCGACTACAAGGGCGTGAACGTGCTTGCCGACGCCGAAATCCGCCAGGGTATCAAGGACTATTCCAACTGGCCGACCATTCCGCAGCTCTATGTCAAGGGCGAGTTTGTTGGCGGTTGCGATATCATCCGCGAGATGTTCCAATCGGGTGAACTACAGAATCATCTGCAGGAACAGGGCATCGCCGTCCGCGGCGCCGCCTGAATTCTTCCGGACCGCCCGGTCCGGGTTTTATCGAAGACATTTTCAAGGCGCCGCTCCCAACGGCGCCTTTCACATTGTTTAGGAAACCACTGTGACAAATTCTTCACAAACGGCCCCGGATCGCCTGCGCGCCATGGGTCGAGCCGAATTCATTGCTATGATGGCCATGCTGATGGCGCTCAACGCCCTGGCGATCGATATCATGCTTCCCGGCCTGGGCGAGATTGGCGCCTCGCTGGGCGTGGTGAACGAAAACCACCGCCAATATGTCGTTTCTTCCTATGTATTCGGACTGGGCGCTGCGCAGATCCTGTATGGCCCGCTTTCGGACCGCTTCGGCCGCCGAAAGCCCATGCTCTTCGGCATTGCGGTCTATATTCTGTGTGCGATCGGCATCGTGGTCGTCCCTTCCTTCGGCGCAATGCTCGTGCTGCGATTCATCCAGGGTGCCGGCGCCGCAGCAACCCGGGTCATCACCATCTCGATCGTCCGTGATGTCTATGGCGGCCGCGCCATGGCGGAGGTCATGTCACTGATCATGATGGTCTTCATGATCGTGCCGATCATCGCGCCAGGCACCGGCCAGCTCATCATGTTCCTCGGCAACTGGCACCTGATCTTCGTGTTCATCGCGATCGTTTCGCTCTGTATCGGCTTCTGGATGTATAGCCGTCTACCCGAGACGCTGGACGCTGCCGACGTTCGCCCCTTCACCGTCTCCTCGATCCTTGACGGCTTCCGGATCGTGCTGACCAATCGCATCGCCCTCTGCTACACGATCGCCAGCACATTCATCTTCGGCGCCCTGTTCGGCTTCATCAATTCGGCCCAGCAGATTTACGGGGGAATCTATCAGCTCGGCGTCTTGTTTCCCGTCGCATTCGCAGCCGTGGCCGTTTTCATGTCGACCGCTTCCTTCCTGAATGCCCGTTTCGTTGGCCGGTTCGGCATGCGCCGCCTGTCGCACGGCTCGCTCATCGGCTTCATAACCATCACCTTCCTGTGGATGCTGGTGCAGGTATTCGGGCCGCAGCCGATGCCGATCCTTCTGTTCCTGGTGTTCTTCTCGCTCGCCATGTTCCAGTTCGGCTGGATCGGCTCGAACTTCAACTCGCTGGCCATGGAGCCGCTCGGCCATGTGGCCGGCACCGCCTCTTCGGTGCTCGGCTTCATGAGCACGGTCGGCGGATCGGTGATCGGATTGGTGATCGGCCAGGCCTTCGACGGCACGGCCCTGCCGCTCGTCGCCGGCTTCTTCACCGTGTCCATTATCGGCCTGATTTTCGTTTTGATCGGCGAGAAGGGAAAACTCTTCCAGCCGCACAATCCGCGGATCTGAGCAGCAAAAAAGGCCGGAATAAATCCGGCCTTTTCCAATCAGCGTCCGATGATCTCGTTCCGCAGCATCTGCCAGCTTTCCTTGTCGGTCGCGAGCAGCAAACCGCCATCGACATGATGCGGCAGATAGGCTGAACCGTCGAAGCGCGCCGCATAACCGCCGGCCTCGGTCGCGATCAGCGTGCCGGCCAGATGATCCCAAGGCATCAGCTTGTTGTAGAGCACGAATTGCACATGGCCACCAGCGAAGGTGCGATATTCATGCGCCGAGCAGCGATAGCTCGAAAAGAAGCGTACCTTGGCAAGATTCCCCAGGATACGGTGGCGCATGTCACCGAAGAAATAGCCGGCTGAAGCCATGCCCACCATCGCATCCAGCGGCCGGGGTTGAGCCACGGAAAGACGGATCGCCTCCCCCTCAGGCCTTATCAGGAAAGCGCCGCCCCCCTTCTCCGCCATCACCCAGTCATCGCCCATGGGATCATAGATGATGCCAGCGACCGTCTCGCCCTTCCAGACGACGGATGCCATGACGCCGAAGGCCGGGATGCCGGAAGCGAAGTTGAACGTACCATCCACGGGATCGACGACGATCGCGAACTCCGCGTCGGCGAGCTTACCGAGCAAGGCAGGGTCAGCGGCAACTGATTCCTCTCCGACGAACAATGCGTCCGGAGCGATCGTTTCGAGCTCGCGCCGGATCAACCGCTCTGCCGCTTCGTCCGCTTCCGTCACAAGATCGGACGGTTCGCTTTTCGAGCGAACGTCGCCGTTTCCGAGCCGACGAAAGCGCGGCAGGATTTCGGATCTGGCAGCAAGGCGCAGGAGATCGGCAAGCTTCGTGACGTCGAGCGGAAGGGTCATCGTTATATCTCAAGGTTCTGAAAGAGGAATTCAGGGTGTGGGGTTGGCCTGAAGGCCGGCAAAATCGAAGAGCTTCGGATCAAGGAGATGGGACGGATTCACATGGGCGAGAGCGCGCAGCATCGCATCCTTGCGGCCGGGCATGCGTGCCTCGATCTCGCCAAGCATCTGCTTCATCGCGTTGCGCTGCAAGCCGTCCTGCGAGCCGCAGAGATCGCAGGGGATGATCGGGAACTGCATGGCGGCGGCGAATTTCGCGAGGTCGTCCTCGGCGCAATAGGCGAGCGGACGCAGCACCATCAGGTCGCCTTCGTCGTTCAGGAGCTTGGCCGGCATGCCTGCAAGACGGCCGCCGTGGAAGAAGTTCATGAAAAAGGTTTCAAGGATGTCTTCGCGGTGATGGCCGAGCACCAGCGCGTCGCACCCCTCCTCCCGCGCGATCCGGTAAAGATTGCCGCGACGGAGCCTGGAACAGAGCGAGCAATAGGTGGCGCCTTCCGGCACCTTCTCCTTCACGATCGAATAGGTGTCGCGGTATTCGATCCGGTGCGTCACCCCGATCGAGGTCAGATAGTCCGGCAGGATGTGTTTCGGAAAATTCGGCTGGCCCTGATCGAGGTTGCAGGCGATCAGTTCGACCGGCAGAAGCCCACGCCATTGAAGATCGAGCAATACGGCGAGCAGCGAATAGGAATCCTTACCGCCGGAGAGGCCAACCAGCCAGCGCTTCTGCCCTTTCAGCATCCGAAAATCATCGAAAGCCTGACGTACCTGTCGAAGCAGGCGCTTGCGCAGCTTGTTGAATGAGACCGAACCCGGCGCATCGCGGAACAATGCCGGCACCAGGCCATCGACGGCCTCATCCAGCTCATCCTCGATTCTGGCGTTCACACCCATTCGCCTTCCCTCAAAACGGAGAAGCGGGCCTCGCCCGCTTCCTATATATCGTCAGGCACCGAGCGCCGCTGCCACCGCCTCCAGCGCTTCGTCGGCCCTGGCGCCATCCGGACCACCAGCCTGGGCCATGTCCGGCCGTCCGCCACCGCCTTTGCCGCCGAGGGCCGCGGAGGCGAGCCGCACCAGGTCCACTGCGCTGAACCGGCCGGTCAGGTCCGGCGTCACCGCAACGACAGCACTTGCCTTGCCATCTTCCGACACACCGATCAGCGTTACGACGCCGGAGCCGAGGCTCACCTTGCCTTCATCGGCCAAACCCTTCAGATCCTTGGCATCGATGCCGGTGAGCGCCTTGCCCATGAATTTGACGCCACCGATTTCTCGGACATCGCCGGCCGGGCCGCCCTGCCCGCCGCCCATGGCAAGCCGGCGCTTGGCATCCGCCAGCTCTCTCTCAAGCTTACGCCGTTCGTCGATCAGCGCCTCGACGCGCGAAACCACCTCCGTCGGCTGTACCTTCAGCGCGCCAGCCAGTGTCTTCACCCGCTCGTCCTGCTCGGCGAGATAGGCGCGTGCCGCCTCGCCCGTCACCGCCTCGACACGGCGGACACCGGCGCCGACCGCGCTTTCGGAAAGGATGCGGACCAAGCCGATATCGCCGGTCGCATTCACATGCGTGCCGCCACAAAGCTCGACCGAATAGGGCTTGCCGGACTTCGGTCCCTCAATGGCCCTGCCCATGGAAACGACGCGCACTTCGTCGCCGTATTTCTCTCCGAACAATGCCATCGCGCCTTCCGCGATTGCATCGTCGACACTCATCAGGCGCGTGGTGACCGGCGCATTCTGAAGGACGATGGCATTTGCCATTTCTTCGACCTTCTGCAGTTCCTCGCTGGTCATCGGCTTCGGATGCGAAACGTCGAAACGCAGGCGTTCCGGCGCGACCAGAGAGCCCTTCTGCGCCACGTGCGTGCCGAGAACTTCGCGCAGCGCCTCATGCAACAGATGGGTCGCCGAATGGTTGGACCGTAGGCGTGAGCGGCGACCGTGATCGACCGCCAGCGCCACGGCATCTCCGACCTTCAAGGTGCCATCCGCGACGATTGCACTATGAACAAAAAGGCCCTCGCCCTTCTTCTGCGTGTCAGAGACTTCCAGCCGGGCACTGTCCGTAGAGATCACACCGGTATCGCCCATCTGGCCACCGGATTCCCCATAGAACGGTGTCTGATTGACGATCACCTGCACCTGGTCACCAGCCGATGCGCTATCGACCGCCTTGCCGTCGCGGACGATCGCCTGGACGACGCCCTCCGCCGTCTCCGTGTCGTAACCCAGGAATTCGGTCGCACCGAACTTTTCCTTGAGCTCGAACCAGATCGTCTCGGTTGCCTTGTCGCCGGAGCCTGCCCAATGCGAGCGGGCTTCGGCCTTCTGGCGCTCCATTGCGTCGGTAAATCCTGAAATGTCGACACCGATTTCACGGGCGCGCAGCGCATCCTGGGTCAAGTCGAGCGGAAAGCCATAGGTGTCATAGAGCTTAAAGGCTGTCTCGCCGTCGAGCATATCACCCTTGTGAAGCGTGCTTGTTGCGTCGGACAGCAGCGAGAGGCCGCGTTCCAGCGTCTTGCGGAAGCGGGTCTCCTCGAGTTTCAGCGTTTCGGAAATCAGGCCCTCGGCGCGCACCAGCTCCGGATAGGCACGGCCCATCTGCTGGACGAGCGCCGGCAACAGCTTCCAGAGCAGCGGCTCCTTGGCGCCAAGCAGCTCGGCGTGACGCATGGCGCGGCGCATGATGCGGCGAAGCACATAGCCGCGTCCTTCGTTGGACGGAAGCACGCCATCGGCGATCAGGAAAGCGGTGGCCCGCAAGTGGTCGGCAATCACGCGATGGCTCGCGCGACGCTCGCCTTCCGCCTTGACGCCGGTTGCCTCCTCGGAGGCCGAAATCAGTGCGCGGAACAGGTCGATATCATAGTTGTCATGCTGCCCCTGCAAAACGGCCGCAACGCGCTCCAGACCCATGCCGGTGTCGATCGAAGGACGCGGCAGGTCGATGCGCTCCTCCTTCGTAACCTGCTCATACTGCATGAAGACGAGGTTCCAGATCTCGATGAAACGGTCGCCATCCTCCTCCGGCGAACCGGGAGGGCCGCCCCAGATATGCTCGCCGTGGTCGTAGAAGATTTCCGAGCAGGGGCCGCAGGGGCCGGTATCGCCCATCGCCCAGAAATTGTCGCTGGTCGGGATGCGGATGATCTTCTCGTCGGCCAAGCCGGCGATCTTCTTCCACAGGCTGAAAGCATCGTCGTCCGTGTGGTAGACGGTCACCAGAAGGCGGTTGCGGTTAAGGCCAAATTCCTTGGTGATCAGGTTCCAGGCAAGCTCGATCGCGCGCTCCTTGAAATAGTCGCCGAAGGAGAAATTGCCGAGCATTTCGAAGAAGGTATGGTGGCGTGCGGTATAGCCGACATTGTCGAGGTCGTTATGCTTGCCGCCGGCGCGCACGCATTTCTGTGCGGTCGCGGCCGTCGAATAAGGACGGGTCTCCAGACCGGTGAAGACGTTCTTGAACTGCACCATTCCGGCATTGGTGAACATCAGCGTCGGATCGTTGCGCGGCACCAGCGGACTGGAAGCCACGACTTCGTGTCCGTTCTTTCGGAAATAGTCGAGAAAGGTCGACCGAATTTCATTCACGCCGCTCATGCTACGCCCTTCTTCACCGCCGGGATGCGGTCCGTTATTTGAAAACCAGAGGCTTGTATCGTCCGCACCCCAAACTGTCCAGCCGCACACCGCTCAACCAAACGAGAAACCGGCCGCGCATCTTTCGATCGCGGCCGGCTACAAAGTAACCGAAGAGAAGCTTCAAACGCGACGGAACCGCCTACATTTCGGCGGCTTCGCCGCCGTCGTCCGCGTCGGGACCACCATTCTGCAGGAAACGGTCGGCGATGAGGCCGGCATTCTGGCGAAGCGACATTTCGATCTCGCGGGCAAGTTCGGGATTGTCGCGCAGAAACGTCTTGGCGTTCTCACGGCCCTGGCCGAGACGCTGGCTGTTATAGGAAAACCACGCACCCGATTTTTCGACGATGCCGGCCTTCACACCGAGATCGACGAGTTCGCCGGTCTTGGAAACGCCCTCACCATACATGATGTCGAATTCCACCTGCTTGAAGGGAGGCGCCATCTTGTTCTTTACGACCTTGACGCGGGTCTGGTTGCCGACCACTTCCTCGCGCTCCTTGACCTGTCCGATGCGGCGGATGTCGAGGCGAACCGAGGCATAGAATTTCAGTGCATTGCCGCCGGTCGTGGTTTCCGGCGAACCGAACATGACACCGATCTTCATGCGGATCTGGTTGATGAAGATGACCATGCAGTTGGAGCGCGAGATCGAGGCCGTCAGCTTGCGCAGCGCCTGACTCATCAGTCGCGCCTGCAGGCCCGGAAGGCTGTCGCCCATCTCGCCCTCGATTTCGGCACGCGGCGTCAGTGCCGCAACCGAATCGACGACGAGAACATCGACGGCACCGGAGCGCACCAGCGTATCGGTGATCTCGAGCGCCTGCTCGCCGGTATCGGGCTGGGAGATCAGGAGATTCTGGAGATCGACTCCGAGCTTGCGGGCATAGACCGGATCGAGTGCATGTTCGGCGTCGACGAAGGCGCAGATGCCGCCCTTCTTCTGGGATTCGGCGATCGTCTGCAGCGCAAGCGTCGTCTTGCCCGAGCTTTCCGGACCGTAGATTTCAATGATACGGCCCTTCGGCAGGCCGCCGATACCGAGCGCGATGTCGAGGCTCAGAGAGCCGGTCGAAACCGTCTCGATCTCGACGATGTTCTCGTTCGAGCCGAGCTTCATGATCGATCCCTTACCGAAGGATCGTTCGATCTGCGACAGTGCCGCTTCCAGCGCCTTGCTCTTGTCCACGCCTTTATCCTCTACGAGCCGCAAACTATTCTGTGCCATATGATCCCACCTTTAGGTTATTGCCACCGCGCAAGCAATGAAGCAGCCGATAAAGATGATGTACATGTTTTGTTCTAATTTGACAAGCGCCAATCAACCGCTTGACTGCAAATCGTTATTTCCATTCCGTTCTCAATATGTTCATGCATTCTGACATGTGGAAAATTCATCAAGGAAAACAAGACATCGCCACATCCAGCGGACGAATCGCAGCGTTTCGAAATTTTTAGAAAACGGCCCGCGTCTCAATTAGAATCAAGCATCTCCCGGACCGCGACAGCGAGCTGCTTCAGCGAGAACGGCTTTGGCAGGAAACCGAACTTGGCGTCAGCCGGCAGGTTACGGGCAAAGGCATCTTCCGCATAGCCGGAAACGAAGATGAACTTCAGGTCCGGATAGGATTTGCGCAGCTCGGTAAGCAGCGTCGGCCCGTCCATTTCCGGCATGACGACATCGGAAACGACGATATCGACCTTGCCCTGAAGCTCCTCCATGATCTCCAGCGCCTCGGTGCCGGAACCCGCCTCGTGCACGGTATAACCGCGCGTCTCCAGCATGCGCTTGCCGCCGCGACGGACGGCTTCCTCGTCCTCGACCAGCAGCACGACTGCGGACTTGCCTGTCAGATCGAGGTCTTCCGAGGGCGTCACCGAAACGACCGGTGGCGGGGCGGACTGATCGGCCGGAGCATTGGTGGCAGCCGCCGGAGCGGCCTCCTGGGCCGTCGCTTCGGGCACGTGGCGGGGCAGGAAGATGCGGAAACTCGTGCCGCGGCCGACTTCCGACTCCGGATAGATATAGCCGCCGGATTGCTTGACGATCCCATAAACCATGGAGAGACCAAGGCCGGTTCCCTTGCCCACTTCCTTGGTGGTGAAGAAAGGTTCGAAAATCTTGTCTATGATTTCGGAAGGAATACCCGTGCCAGTATCGGAGACTTCCACCATCACGAAATCTTCCGAAGGCAGATCCGCCTGATGAAAACCCGCCGCCTCCTCCGCGGGGACGTTGCGGGTCTTGATCAGGATCGTGCCGCCCTGAGGCATGGCATCGCGGGCATTGACGCAGAGATTGATCAACACCTGTTCGAACTGCGAGAGATCGGTGCGTACCGGCCAGAGATCGCGGCCGTAATCCACTTCGAGCTTCACATTCGTCCCGGAGATCAATCGATCCACCAGCATGCGCAGATCGCCGACGACATCGGTGAGGTTCAGCACGACAGGCCGCATGGTCTGCTTGCGCGAGAAGGCAAGCAATTGGCGCACCAGCACAGCCGCGCGGTTGGCGTTCCTCTTGATCTCCATGAGGTCCGCGAAACTCGCGTCGGAAGGACGCGCCTGCAAAAGCAGGTGATCGGATGAAAGCAGGATTGCGGTAAGCACATTGTTGAAGTCGTGCGCGATGCCGCCCGCAAGCGTACCGACCGCATTGAGCTTCTGTGTCTGCGCCATCTGGGTCTCGAGCGCCTTCTGCTCGGTCGTTTCGACCGCATAGACTATCGCCGCCTCTTCAGGCGCCTCGTCGCTCTCGTCGATCACGGCATTCACGTAGAAACGCATATAACGGTTTTCGTCGGCAGGATGGCGCGAATCAATGGGTGCAATGTCACCCTGCCGGTCCTTGGCGGCGGCAAGCGCCTGCATGAGCTGCTGGCGGGAATTTTCATGCACGATGCGGTCGAGATCCGCGCCGGCCTCGACGTCGTCGCGCGATACCACGCCGGCAAACAGTTTCAGGAACGGTGCGTTGATGCGCAGGATCCTGCCTTCGCCGTCGACGGAAGCGATCGCCATCGGCGTGTTGTTGAAGAAGCGCGTGAAGCGCATCGCCGAGGCCGACTGATCTCCCTCGCCGCCCTTCGGCCGCGTCAATACGATCGTGCGGCTTTCACCCGGCGCACCGTCGCGGGTGGCGCTGACGCTGTGCACCAGGCGCACGGGCAGGCTTTGGCCGTTGGTACGGCGCAGGTCGAGATCGAGCGTTTCGGTCCGCTGCAGCCCAGGGGCCGCCTGCACCGACTGAATGAGCGCCATGCCCTCGCCCGCCACGAGGTCCGAAATCGTCATCGAACGCGGCATGAATTTAGTCAGATCAATGCCGAGCCATTCGGCGAGCGTGGCATTGAGATAAAAGATCTCGCCCTTCTTTCCGGCGGAAAAGAAGCCCGCCGGAGCATGGTCGAGATAATCGATCGCATTCTGCAGTTCCCGGAAGAAGCGCTCCTGGTCCTCGCGTTCGGAGGTGATGTCGGTAATCTGCCAGATATCGAGCTGGCCCTTGCCGGCCGGTCCGAGCAGCCGCGCCTTCAGACGATACCAATGGGCACCCGAGCCGTTGCCGGTGACGCGGCCAAGAGGCTGCAGAAGCCGGAACTCCTCGTGACCCTCACGGCCCTCACGGAGCGCCGTGGTCAGCCGATAGAGCGCCTCGGTCGATTCACGGGTCTTGGAAAGCAGTGCTTCCAGGGATTGCACATTGCTTGCCTTGGTCGCGCCGGTCATCCGGCCATAGGCGGCGTTGGCATAAAGAATGCGACCCTTCGGATCGGTGATCAGAATTCCGTCGGGATGGCTGGCGAGGAACCCGCGCGCCAGTTCGTCGGATCGCGATTGCGGCATGACTTCGACAAGGCCGATAAGCGAGGAAACCAGGAAAAAAATGCCGACCATGGCGAGGATGCCGAGCAGCCCGAGCACCACCTCGTTGGCGAGCGCATGCTGGAACAGCACGAAGCCGGCGGCCACCCCGCAAAGCACGAGAGCCAGAAGAACGATCCGGATGATGGTGCCGCCGCGTGCCCCGCGCTCCACCAGAGGCGCCTCGTAGTTGCCGCCTTGCTGCAACTTCGTCATCAATTCCTCGCATTTCGGCCGGCGCCGCGGCCATGGACATCCGCGGGAAGAAATCCCCGCGATTCCTTCTTAGCAAGTTGCAGGTGAAGCAAAAAGCTCCGCAAGGCCACAAAACCCGGGACAGTTCGCAGGTGCGACCTATCTTTACCATTTCATCCCGCTTTTCCGGGATGGGACAATGACAGCGGACGGCTTGCCTCGGCATAAAAAAAGTCGTCTTTTACGGCAGCGTTCATATGAGGAGTGGCAAAAAATGTTGGAAGATCTGTTGAGCGCCTACGGTAGCCGCCTCGTGATCGCAGTCCTCGGTGTGGGCATTGCGCTTCTTCTGCTCGTTGTCGCACTGTGGATGATCCGCGGCCGCAATGGCCCCTCGCCCTTCGTGCGCGGCGGGAAGAACCGCCAGCCGCGGCTGCAGGTACTGGATGCCGCCGCCGTTGACGCACGCAGGCGCCTCGTCCTCGTCCGCCGAGACAATGTCGAACACCTGGTGATGATCGGTGGGCCGACGGATATTGTCATCGAGAGCGGGATTTCGACAGGGGCCGCCGGCATGAATGCGGCATCGGCGTCCGCAGCAAGCCGTCCCACGCCTTTAGATCCTTCGGATATGACAGTTCCCTTCTCCGCTTTGCCGGCTGCCGAGCCGCGAACTGCTCCCGCCCAGCGTCCGGTGCCTCCGGAATCTCGCGCGGAGCCGGCAAGGGAACGCTCCGTTTCCCGCGACACGACGCGTCCGGCACCAGCCGTCATGCCGCTCGCCACCGGATCGGGGCAGATGAATACAACGCCCCAGCGGCCCGCACCGCCCCTCCCTGCCACGCCTCCCGAACATGGGGTCGCACCGAAGGTCGAACTGCCTGTCCGGCAGGCAGTTGACGTGAAACCCGAGCCCTTGCGGCCGATCGGAGCAGTGGCGACCGCCACCACGTCCGCTCATTCGCTCGACATTGCCGCCAATGTGCTTGATGCCGCCAGAGAACGGGTCCTGCAGGACGTCCCCGAGCCGCGCGTCGTGCCCGCCAATCCTGCGGCGGTTCCCTCCGTGCTCCAGCCAGCAGCCGAGAAACCGAAACAGCTCGGCAGCGATTTCGAACGCATCCTCGAACAGGAGATGGCCAACAATCTGGCCGCCCGCGAGGCTGCGGCGCTGGGGCAGCCACCCGTTCCGGCGCTGCCGCGCAATCCATCAGCACCACGGGTCACCGGCGCCACGCCCGAGCCGTCCCTGCAGACGGAGGTCGCCCGCATCTTCGGCGAGATGTCCGTCAACCGCGACAAATGAGCGACGGTCTCCTATGATTTCTCGCCAATAAAAAAGGCACGGAGAACCGTGCCCTCAAATTGCGTTTCGGCGAAATCGTGAAACTATTCGTCCCGGTAGACCTTCTCGCGGCGTTCGTGCCGTTCCTGCGCTTCAATCGACAGCGTCGCAATCGGTCGGGCGTCAAGACGCTTGAGCCCGATCGGCTCACCGGTCTCTTCGCAATAGCCGTAGGTGCCGTCTTCGATACGCTGGAGGGCGGCGTCAATCTTGGCAATCAGCTTGCGCTGGCGGTCGCGGGCGCGGAGTTCGATGGCTCTGTCGGTTTCGGAGGAGGCCCGATCGGCGAGATCGGGATGATTTGCGCTTTCTTCTGCCAGATGATCCAGCGTTTCGCGCGCTTCTCTCAGGATGTCATTTTTCCAAGCAATCAACTTTGCCCGGAAATACGCTTTTTGATTTGCATTCATGAACTCGTCGTCTTCCGAGAGCACATAATTGCTAAGATCGATCTTCTCACTCAACGCGATTCTCCTGAAGAACATCTCATGCGGCGCCTCTATATCCTATTCGCCTATGCCGGTTCAAGCCTTCCGCCAAGCATTAAGATATTTTTAAAACCGTCATAAAATTCAGCTAAATGGCTATTTTTTAAGCTTTATTGACTGCAGCCAGTATTCTTATGCTTGACCTTGCCGGCTCGTGTCGGTTCCAGCGAAACATTTCGGGCAGTTGACGAGTATCCCGTCGAAAGGCTACCCATCCAGTGAATTTCTTTGGTTTCGGCGCCGGGCATGACGACGATCACTCCTCCTCCTTCCCGCATCTATCTCCTGCGCCACGCCAAGTCCGGCTGGGCGGAGCCGGGACAGCATGATTTCGACCGGGCGCTCGACAATCAGGGCTTTGCCGAGGCCGAGGTCGTCGCCGACAAAGCGGCCGACAGGAACTACAGGCCCGATATCGTGATCAGCTCGACCGCCGTCCGCTGCCGTCAAACGGCGGAAGCCGTGCGACGCGCGACCGACGAGGAGATCGAACCGATCTATATCGACGAGCTCTACAACGGCTCGCTCGGCACCTATATGGCCGTTATCGAGGGCCAGAAGGAAAGCGCCTCGGTGATGCTGATCGGCCATAACCCGACCATGGAAGAGGTGCTGGAAGCGTTGATTGGTGCCGACCAGATGGTCGCCGCCATTCCGGGCGGCTATCCGCCTGCCGGTCTGGCCGTGCTCGATTATCGAGGGATTGTTGCGGGTTCCGGCGCGGCCTGGGTGCTGATCGACTTCCTGACGGCCTGAGACGTGCTGCCGCCTTTGCGGCATCGTCTCCGCTTCCTATATAGCTGGAACCTTGAACCCGGAACGACGCCTTGCCGCCTTCGCTTACCAGCTTCACCGACGATGCGCGCATCGCGCTCGACAATATCACCGATCGGGCCTCTGGCCTCATGCATCCCGCCATCCGGCTTGGCGTCACCGGCCTGTCGCGAGCCGGCAAAACGGTGTTCATCTCATCGCTCGTCCACAATCTTCTGAACGGCGGCCGTCTGCCGCTTTTCGAAGCCGTGCGCTCCGGGCGCGTGTCTGACGTGCGGCTAGAACCGCAACCCGACGACGCCATCCCGCGCTTTCAGTATGAGGACCATATCCAGGCGCTGGTGCGCGACCGCATCTGGCCGGATTCGACCCGCGCCATTTCAGAACTGCGCATCACGCTCGACTATCAGAGCGCCAGCAGCTGGAGCCGGATGTTCTCGCGCGGCCGGCTTTCGATCGACATCGTCGATTATCCCGGAGAATGGCTGCTCGACCTTCCGCTTCTCACCCAGGATTTTCGTGCGTTCAGCGAGAACACCGTAACGCTCGCCGAAACCGGAATCCGCAAGGAATTGTCGCGCGAGTGGCTGGCGCTGGCGTCGAGCATCGACATGGATGCGCCGGCGGACGAGATGACGGCGCGGCGCCTTTCGGAGGCTTTTGCAGCTTATCTGAGAGCATGCAAGGCGGATGAGCGCTCGCTGTCGACCTTGCCGCCCGGACGCTTTCTGATGCCCGGCGATCTGGAAGGTTCGCCCGCGCTCACCTTCGCGCCGCTGCCGAACGTTTCGGAGACAAAAGCCTCCAAGGGTTCGCTGCGGGCCATGATGGAGCGCCGCTACGACGCATATAAAAACGTGGTCGTCAAACCCTTTTTCCGCGAGCATTTCGCTCGGCTCGACCGGCAGATCGTGCTGATCGACGCTCTTCAGGCGATCAACCGCGGCCCGGAAGCCGTGCAGGATCTGGAGCGCGCGCTGACCGACGTGCTCGCCTGTTTCCGCCCCGGCAGCAACAGCTTCTTCTCGTCGCTCATCGGCCGGAGGATCGACAAGGTTCTGGTCGCCGCCACCAAGGCGGACCACCTGCATCACGAAAGCCATGACCGGCTGGAAAGGCTCACCGGCCGTCTGGTCGATCGCGCGATCCAGCGAATCGGCATGGCAGGCGCGGGCATCGAGGTGATGGCGATCGCTTCCGTCCGCGCTACCCGCGAGGCGACTGTCAAGGAGGACAATCACATCCTGCCAGTCATCGTCGGTACGCCGATGGCGGGTGAGACAATCAATGGTGAACGTTTCGACGGAAATAAGAAAACTGCGATATTTCCCGGTGACTTACCTGATAATCCTGAAGCATTATTTCAAAATCTCGATACACCGACCGCGGAACTTCCGGAAATCAACGTCGTTCGCTTCCGCCCGCCGGCGCTGGAAGAGTCGAACGGCGGCCTGAAACTTTCGGTGCCGCATATCCGGCTCGACCGCGCCATGCAGTTCCTGTTCGGAGACCGCCTCGCATGAAACCGCCCGAGACACCTCAGAACGGCAAGCGCCGACCCGCCTCCTTCGCGGTGGAAGAAGAAGCGATGTCTCGCGGCGAGGCAGCCCCCCCGGTCCGTCGCAGCCCGCGCAGTTTTGAGGGCGAGGTCGTCGTCACCCCTGATGAGCAGGACCCTTTCGTGACACCGGCCGAGCTCGCCCCGGAAGCGATCCCTGTTGCCGAGCCGCGGGCGCGCAAGAAATTCTCCTTCGTCAATCTGGCGCTCGCCGCCTTCGGCACCTTCCTGTCGCTTGCCTTCGGACTGTGGGCCGACCGGGTGATCCGCGACCTCTTCTCGCGCGCCGACTGGCTCGGCTATGCGGCACTGATCGCGCTCGGGGTCGGGCTTCTCGCCGTGGCGGTGATCATCGGTCGTGAAATCTTCGGCATGATGCGGCTTTCCGCCGTCCAGACGTTGAAGACGGAAGCCGAGGAAGCGATCCTTTCCCCTCGTCCGGCAGCGGCACGCTCCGTTGTCTCGAGGCTTGCGAAAATCCTCAGCCATCGCGCCGAGACCGCCAGGGGCCGGGCCACGCTCGATGCCACGAAAGACGATATTATTGACGGCCCGCAGCTTCTGGAACTGGCCGAACGGGAACTCCTGGCTCCTCTCGACCGCAAGGCCCGCGCATTGATCCTCGGCTCATCCAAACGCGTTTCGATCGTCACCGCCGTCAGCCCCCGCGCGATCGTCGACCTTGCCTATGTGCTATTCGAAGTCACAAGGCTTATCCGCGCCATGGCGGAACTTTATGGCGGCCGGCCGGGTACTCTCGGCCTCATGAGGCTGATGCGGGACGTGATCGCGCATCTCGCCGTCACGGGCTCCATCGCCGTCGGCGACGGCCTCGCCCAGCAGGTGCTCGGCCATGGGCTTGCTTCGAAACTGTCGAAGAGGCTCGGTGAAGGGGTCATCAACGGGCTGCTCACCGCTCGAATCGGTATCGCCGCCATGGACCTCTGCCGGCCACTTCCTTTCAAGGCAGTAAAGCGCCCGGGGATCGGCGATTTCATCTCGGATATTGCAGCGGTCGGCAGCCGGAAAGACTGAGAATAGGCCGATCGAGGGTCGCTGCAATCCGGCTACGGATACCACTCATTAACCATTCCCGCCTAAATTACGAAGCACTTAACGTCGCTGCTTGTCGGGGAAAGTATCATGTATCCGCGCCTCCTTTCGCTTATCGGCGGGCTTGCCGTTCTGACTGTTGCGGCCACGTCGGCCATGGCTCCGCAAGCGGAAGCCGCTCCTCGCGACAAGGTTTTCTTCCAGTCGGTCGCCGGTGCCTGGAAAGGCCCGGGCGAAATCGTTGCCGGCAAATACAAGGGCACCAAATTCAGTTGCAGCCTGACCGGTGCGCCGACTCCGGACGGCGATGTCGGCATCAAACTCGATGGCACCTGCCGGGTCGGCGTCTTCCAGCAACCTATGTCGGCGGTTATCACCCAGAGCGGTCGCGGTTATACCGGCAAGTTCCTGGACGGTGCGGAAGGCAAGGGTCTCGACATCATCTCCGGGTCGGTCAATGGCGACAAGGTCGTGATGGGCATCAACCGCGCCAAGCTCAACGGCGCCATGGTGGCCAGTCTGCGTGGCGAGAACAAGATGAACATCACGATTTCGGTCAAGGTCGAAGACCAGATGATCCCGGTCATCGGGCTCAGCCTCGACCGAGACCTCGATTCGATCGCCGTCGGTTCGATCAACCAGTAAAGACCGGGTCCGCGGCGATTACGCGCCCAGCCACCAATCCTGGCCGGCATCAACGATCTTGATGCCGGCGGTATCCGTTTCCCGGAGCCACTCGCCCACTTTCCGTCCCTTCACCAGAAGGTCCGGTGCGATATCTGCAAGCGGCATCATCACAAAGCCCCGCTCGGTCATGCGTGGGTGCGGCAATTCCAGTTTCTCGGTCTTCTGCTTACGCGTCCCGTAGGTGAGGATGTCCATGTCGATGGTACGCGGCCCCCAGCGCTCCAGTCGCACTCTCTTCATGCCCCGTTCGATCGACAGGCAGACATCGAGAAGCTCCTCGGGATCCAGCGACGTTTCCACCAGCGCACAGCAGTTGAAGAAATCCGCCTGATCCGTCTTTCCCCAGGGCGGAGTCGAATAAAGTTTCGAAACGGCGAGGACGCGGCAATCGTCGCGCCGATCGAGTTGCCGCAGGGCTTCGGCCATGGCGGCCGGGGGATCGCCGATATTGCCGCCGATACCCAATGCGGCGATCTCGAAGGACTTTTCAGGCGACGTGCTCAACTCGCACCTCCGCATAATCCAGGATACCCGGGATCGGCACGCTCGGCTTGCGAACGGTGATATCGGCACGCTTGATCTGCGGAGACCAGGCGCAGAGCGCCACGGCGATATCTCTGGCGAGCGCCTCGATCAGGTTGCGGCGGTTCTGCGTTACGACTTTTTCGACAATCTCATAGGCGATGCCGTAGTGGACCGTACTCTCGACATCATCGTTTTCGAGCGCCTCGTCCGCTGCCACATGCATGACGACGTCGACGAAGAAGCGCTGGCCGAGCGTGGCTTCCTGCTCAAATGCGCCATGCCGGGCATAAAAGCCGCAGTTTTTCAGCGTGATCGTATAGGTGCCCATCAGGTATTTCCTTTTTCCTCATGGGCCCAGGCGGCAGCCAGCACGGCGTCGGCCATCGCCAGCGCATCGCGGTTGGCGGCGACATTGTGGACGCGGAAGATCGCCGCTCCCGCAAGCCGCAGGATGGCAGTGGTCGCTGCGGTCGCGACATCGCGTTCCTCCGGCTTGTCGCGGCCTGTCCCCGCACCGATGAAACGCTTTCGCGATGTACCGACAAGCAGTGGAAAGCCAAGCCGGTGCAGCTCGGCGAAGCGCGCCATCAGCTCCATGTCGTCGTCGCGGTTCTTGGCGAAACCGAAGCCCGGATCGAGTACGATCGCCTCTTCGGGAATGCCGGCGGCACGGGCGATCTCAAGCGATTTTGTGAGAAAGAATTCCTGGTCCGCGATGCGGTCTGCCCGCTTTTCCTGTTCGCGGCCCCGGCCGGTATGCATGATGCAGATGCCGGCTCCCGTCGCCGCGGCGACCGTTGCGATCTCCGGCTCGCGCTGCAGGCCGTGCACGTCGTTGATGATGTGGGCGCCTGCCGCCATGGCGAGCCTCGCCGTCTCGGTACGATAGGTGTCAATCGAGATCAGCGCGTCGGTCTCTGCCGCAAGCCTCTCGATGACCGGCAGGATACGGCCCTGCTCTTCTGCGGCCATTACTTCCGCCGCGCCGGGCCGCGTCGATTCGCCGCCGATGTCGAGAATTGCGGCGCCGTCGCGGACACAGGCGAGTGCGTGAGCCACCGCAGCATCGACGGTTCCGTAGCGTCCGCCATCGGAAAAGGAATCCGGCGTGACGTTGATGATCGCCATGATATGGCCCGTCGGGCCAAGCTCGAGGGTCCGGCCCCGCCCAACGTGCCATGACCTGTTGCGCCGCGATGTCACCGGCTGTCCATCTGTCGAGAGGTAACGCAAAATTTCATGCCTTTGTGTTGCGCTCCCATTGGCTATGCCCCAAGCTTGGTTGAAGTTCAACTTCGCAGGCCAGAGAATGTTTTTAATGCGCAGGGTCCGCCGGCTTTCCGGTGCAATTCTTTTCCTCTGCGTGATCCCGGCGGTGGCTTCGGCCCAGCCAGCCATCACCAAGACCTATTCCTATTTCCGGATCGGCGGACGCACGGCGGAAGATCTCGACAAGGAACTCGAGAAGCGAGGCCCCGTCACGCGCACGACCGGACACCGCCACCCGGGGGCGACGGAGATCAAATTCGGCGGCGACGTCACCTATATGGAAAAGGGCGGCCGCTGCGAGATCAGCGGCGCGCGAGTGACGTTGCGCACCCGCATCGTCCTGCCACGCTGGAGCAATCGCAGACACGCCACAGCGGACCTTGGTTTCATCTGGGACACGCTCTCGACGGATATCAAGCGGCACGAGGAGCGCCATGCGGAGATCGCCCGCAACCATGCCTACCAGTTGGAACGGGAGCTGCTCGCCCTTCGTCCGAATCGGAGTTGTGACGTGCTGGAGAAACAGGTGGCGGAGATCACGAGCCGGCTTCTCGAATCCCATGACCGGGAACAGTTGCGCTTCGATCGGGTCGAGGCGGCGAATTTCGATGCGCGCCTGATGCGGCTTCTGCAGTACAACCTGAAACGCAGAGGCAAGTAAGCCGTGTTCCTTGAAATCGCCAACTCAAGCGCTGCGAAGCTTTCGTGAAGCTTGCGCCTCATCCGGCCAATGACGGATGATTTATCGCGATAGCCTAAAATACGAATCTCATATATAGACAAGACATGAGCTGATCTGCCGGCGATTCGTCAAAAGGCGAAGCAAACGAGGTAGATAGCAACGAGATCAGTGTGCGTTCCGATCGGGCGGCGATACGTTGCACAGCCCCCTCGGCATCCGTGAGTATCGTTTTCCGCGCTTTTTAGGTTCTCCTGGCGCGTCTTCAGCCACAGGTGTCTCCTCCCTCGCCTGTTGGTGATGCGCCCGCCTCGCCTCGCTTGCAGTTTTGCGCAGCGAGGCTTCTTTTTGCGCTTCTTTCGTGAAAACGAGAAAGTCAGGCCTGCCGCTCAGGCACGTTGACGACCAGCCCGTCGAGCTCGGGCTTCACCTTGATCTGACAGGAAAGCCGGGAATTCGGCCTCACCTCGAAGGCAAAGTCGAGCATGTCTTCCTCCATCGGTGCAGGCGGTCCCACCTTTTCGGTCCAGGCCTCGTCCACATAGACATGACAGGTAGCACAGGCGCAGGCGCCGCCGCATTCCGCCTCGATGCCGGGAACGGAATTGCGAACCGCATTCTCCATGACTGTGGAGCCGGGTTCGGCGTCGATATCGAAGCGCGTTCCGTCGAAGGCAACGATGGTCAGTTTCGTCATGATGTTGGAAATCCGGGATGTTGAAGGGTTACGGCTTATTTAAGCGCGCTGTCTTCCAATAAAACCCCGGCTCAGTCAACATTTTCGGGCGCCGCAGGCTGTCCCATGGGCGCCCTGAGCCAAAAATTAATGCCTCTAGCGGCAGAGCTTATTGATGAAGTTTTCCACTTCAATGACGGCTGCGTCGACAGCAGCCTTCAAAGCGGCGTCCGCGCTCTTGTTTTCGAGTTTCTCGGCTGCTGCTGAAACCTGGAAAGCACCGACCGCGCTGGCGGCCCCCTTCAGGCGATGGGCGACAGCCGCGGTCGTCGCAGCATCGGCGCCAGTCATATCCTGCAGCGCACGCCGCGCCTGACGCGCGAACATCTGCAGCACTTCGATTTCGAGCGCCTTGTCGCCCATGGTCTGGTGCGCGAGATGAACGAGATCAATCGGACGGGAGTGCGAGGGGCACGCGCCCCTATGATTTTCCGGCGCTTCGAACGCGATACTGACGGCTGCCATTGCCATGGACCTGTTTTCCCTATTGTTATTCTAAAAGTGTCCCGAATTGTGCGGGTCACATGCCGCTATCCCGTTAAATTCCGGCACAATCGGGGCTGAAATCTTCCCATATGGTTAATTTCTGCTAAGCTCCCGGGATTTTAGGACTTTTGCATCTTTCCATGGTTTAAATTCTGTTAACAACAATTCGAGCCACCGGCCTCAGGCAGGCGTTTTAATTGTGCCAGATGGCCGGATGTGCCACTACAGTACGACTAAGGTGGCGAGGAATATTCTCCTTTTGCCGCAGATGTCAGGTTGGTAAGCTTTCGTTATCATCCGTTTGAAAGAACGGCCGTCCGACCTGAAAGTGAATAGGAAGCAGGCTCCATGAAGGAGTTGGGTTTCCGGCAGGCAGTGTTCCGTCTTTCGGTCTGCGGGCGGCAGAGCGTCGGATGGGATGGCCGGGCGAGTATGTAACGAGGCGTAACCGCATGGCGAAGAAAACCAGCAGCGAATCGATCGACGAGACGGCGTTCCAGGCGTTGGAAGATGCTCTGAAGATCAATTTCGACGATGAGCCGCCGCGCCCCAAACCAGCGCTCCATGCCTCGGAGGCCCGCGTGTCAGATACATCCAAGCAGCGTCCGGCTCCCTCGCAAAACCAGGAGGACGCCGCCGAATCCTACAGATCGCCGGCTTCCGAGACTGTTGCCAAGTCTCCGGCCCTCCAGCCTGCCAATGACGCCGGCAGGCGCAGCACGACGGCCCTTCTCAGGACCCTGGAAGGCGGCGCCATGCGTTCGGCCATCCGCAATGCAGTGATCATCTCGATTCTCTGGGCGATCGCCGGAATCGGGCTTGGCCAGCTCATTTATGGCAGCCAACTGTGGGAAATCACTTCCGTCGCCGGCGTGCTTGCTGCGCCGGGCCTCGTCGCGCTCGTGGTCGGCATCCTTGTGCCGATCATGCTGTTCTTCGCCTTCGCCATCATGATGGCGCGCGCGCAAGACCTCAGGAACGCTGCCCGCTCCATGGCCGAAGTGGCGCTTCGCTTGTCGGAGCCGGAGACGATCGCCTCCGAGCGGATCATGAGCGTCGGACAGGCCGTGCGCCGCGAAGTCTCGGCGATGAATGAAGGCATCGAGCGCACCATCGCACGCGCCACCGAGCTCGAAACCCTCGTGCATTCGGAAGTCAATGCGCTGGAGCGCAGCTTCACCGACAATGAGTTGCGCGTCAGAGGGCTCGTGCACGAACTCGGCGCCGAGCGCGACGCAATCGTCAATCACGCGGAACGCATCCGCTCCTCGATCGTCGGCGCCCATGACCAGCTCAAGGAAGAGCTGTCGCTGGCGACCGAAGAGATTTCGGTCCGCCTGGCAACATCCGGCGAAGCATTCGCTTCGATGATCGATACCCGTGCCGCCGCACTGATGGAGAAATCCGACGCAGCCGGCGAGGCGCTGGGCACGTTGCTCACCAACAAGGCGGAAAGCCTGCTTCAGACCCTGAACTCCTCCGGCTTCGCGCTCGCCCACGAATTCGACGAGCGGATGGAAGAGATCACCTCGGTGCTTTCGCAACGCGGCCAGGCGCTGCTGAACGAATTCGAAACCCGCGCCTCGACGCTCGACGCCAATACTGAAAAGCTGAACGCGGCGCTTGCCGACCGCACCCGACAGCTCAACGAAACCCTGCTCGCCCGCACACGCGAAATCACGGAAGGCCTCACAGACAGCGAAAGGACGCTCACCGGCTCCCTCGACGGCATCCTCGCCACCCTCAACAGCTCGCTCGATGAAAGAGGCTCCTTCTTCCGCCAGAGCTTGCAGAGCACGGTTGACGACGTCGTCATGGACCTCGACATGCGTTCCGGCTTCTTCGAGGAACGCCTGCAGGCAACCGTCGGCCAGCTCAGCACGACGTTCGACGAGAGCATCTCGCAGTTCACGTCGGCATTCGATCAGCGTGCCGGCACGCTCGACAGCAAGCTGATGGACAGCCTTGCCCGCATAAACGAGACCGTTGCAAGCGGCTCGGAGTCGATCGAGAACATCTTAAGCTCCAGCATCGAGCGCATCAGCTCCTCGCTGACCGACCAGTCGCTCGCGCTTGCGACCACACTCGACACCGGCCAGGAAGTGCTCGATTCCGTGCTTGAAAGCCGCGCGCGCGAGCTCTCCGGTGCACTGACGGCCCGCAGCAGCGAAATCCAGGATACGCTCGCCTCCCGCACGGCCGAAATCCACACGGTGCTTGCGTCGCGGACGGGCGAGATCCAGGACGCGTTTTCGAATGTCCACGAGACGATCGACGGCACACTGACCTCCCACGTCGCCGGCATCCAGGATGCGCTTGGATTACGTATCGGCGAGCTTCAGCAAGGGCTTGCGAGTGTTCAGCAGACGATCGACGGTACGTTTGCCGAGCGCAGCAACTACCTTCTCGATGCGCTCTCGGAAAACCAGGCGAGGTTCGAGCAGGGGCTGGCAGTCCGCTCCGGCGCGATCATCACCGCCCTTTCCAGCAGCCACGATCATCTGACCGAGGTTCTCAGCCAGAAGACCACCGCGCTCGACACGCTGATCTCCAATGCGCCGGAGCGTCTGGCAGGCATGTTCGACGAGAAGTCGGCACATATCGCCCGGACACTCTCGGAAAGCGAAGAGCGCATCAGCGGCGATCTCGGCCGCCATGCCGCTGCCATGCAGGCATCGCTTGATACCAATCGGGAACGCATTTCCGAGATCCTCGAAGACAAATCGATGGAAATCGCAACGTCCTTCGCGCTCGGCGAGGATCGCCTCACCGGCATGCTGGATGAAAAATCGGAATCCATTGTCCACGCGCTTTCCGAGACCGAACAGAGGATCGGCGACAATCTCGGCCGTCGTACGTCGGAAATCCATGAGACCTTGAATAGCAACCGCGAAAAGCTCGCGGAGATCCTCGAAGACAAGTCGATGGAAATCGCAACGTCCTTCGCGCTCGGCGAGGATCGCCTCACCGGCATGTTGAATGAAAAGTCGGAATCCATTGCCCGCGCGCTTTCCGAAACCGAGCAGCGGATCGGCGACAATCTCGGCCGGCGGACGTCGGAAATCCACGAAACGCTGAATACAAACCGCGAAAAGCTCGCGGAAATCCTTGATGACAAGTCGATGGAAATCGCAACGTCCTTCGCGCTCGGCGAGGATCGCCTCACCGGCGCGTTGAATGAAAAATCGGAATCCATCCTCCGCGCGCTTTCCGAGACCGAACAGCAGATCGGCGACAATCTCAGCCGACGTACGTCCGAAATCCACGAAACGCTGAACACAAACCGCGAAAAGCTCGCCGAGATTCTCGACGACAAGTCGATGGAAATCGCCACTTCCTTTGCACTCAGCGAAGATCGTCTCTCGGGCATGCTGGACGAAAAGGCCACCGCGCTTGCGAGCACGCTCACCGATGCGGACAGCCGCATCGAGCAGTCCTTCGCTGCCCGGGTGGATGCCATTCGCAACGCCTATGCCGATAACCAGCTCAATCTCGACCTTTCTCTGGAGAACCGGACTGCCGAGCTCTCGCGTATTCTCGAAAGCGGCGGGGCTCGCCTGGAACAGACCGTCGGCGGGGCCGCCGGCCGCATCGAGAGCACGCTCGCAGACGGCACGCAGCGGTTCGAGGCGGGCATGGCCGACGGCCTGGAACGCATGGAGACGGCCCTCGGCTCGACACAGGACCGCATTGCAGCGACGATCGGTCTCGGCCACCAGCAGATGGAGGCGACCCTCGGCTCCGGCTACGAGCAGTTGCGTGAAACGCTCGAAGAGCGCACCGCCATGATCGCCGGCGCGCTCGGCGAGGCACATGAGCAGATCGGCAGCCTGATGAACGATCAGGCGACGTCCATCAGCACATCCATTGCGGCAAGTGCCGGCATGCTGGAAATGTCGCTCGAGAACCAGCAGAGCACGCTCAAGGACGCCATCGATGCGGCTGGCCAGTCGCTCGAAGAACGGCTGCGCAACAATGTCGGCGCGCTCACCACCCAGCTCTCCGACGCGGCCAGCGGCATCGGACAGTCGGCGGATGCCTTTTCCAACCGTGTCCGCGAGACCGTCGGCGATGTTCAGCAGGCGCTCGAGGAAACCGGAAGCCGGATCGAGTCCACGTTCGGTGGTCTCGAAGGCCGTATCCGCGGTGAGATCCTCAACGCGACCCAGCTCGTCGAAGACGCGGGCACCAAGCTTTCCACCACGCTTGGCAGCCGCACAGCCGAGCTGGAGCGTGCAGCGGGCGAAGCAACGGACCGGATCACCGAGACCATGGACAACCGTACGGCCCGTATCGAGGAACGGCTTGGAACGGTCGACCGGGCGCTGACGATCGGACTCGACAACGTCACGAAAACCATCGAAAGCAAGGCCGTCGGCCTCGCCTCGACCCTGCGCGAAGCAGTCAGCGCAGCGGCCCAGAGCATGGACGGCGAGGCCACCCGCTCGGCGGAAGCGCTCGCCCGCGCCGGCTCCGAATTCACGCAAGAACTTGCCAACCGAAATGACGAATTCACCAAGGCGATCGAAGAGCGTTCCACAGAGATCGTCGGTCGGATTTCGGAAACGCAGAACCGGCTTGCCGGCCAGGCGGCGACCGTAGCGCATGCCTTCTCCGAGGCTGGCAGCGTGATCGTCAGCAAGGTGGCGGAGGCCGACAATCTTGTGAAACGCCAGGTGGCAGCGATTTCGGAAGCGCTCGACGATGCACAGAAGGTGCTCGGCACCCGGGGCGACGATATCCGCGGCGCGCTCGCCGAAACCGCGAGCCAGCTCGATACTGCCATGGACGCCGTCGACCGCGCCCTTGCCGCGCGCGGCGAAGCGATCCGTTCGGCCCTCGATACCCGCGCCCGCGACCTCAATTCCATGCTCGCAAGCCGTTCGGCCGAACTGTCTCGCATTCTCGACGAGAAGGCAAAGCCGATGGTCGAGGAATATGCCGAGACCGGCCGAGCCGCCGTCACGCAGATTACCGCAGCGGCGCAGCAGGGTGCAGAACGTCTCTCGTCCACGGCCGAGGAGACGAGTGCGCGCATCCGCAACGAAAATTCGGCGCTCATCGATGCCATCGCCGCCCGGACGAACGAGACGCTTGCGGCAATCAGCCAGCGGACCGAGGATGCCGCCGGCACCATGCGCCGTGTCGAACAGGGCCTGTCGGTCGCGGTAAACGGCCTCATCGACAAGCTTGCAGAAAGCAATTCCAGCATCAGCGCACTGGTTCAACAGGCGACGCAGGAACTCGGCAGCACCACGGAACTGGTTGTGGAGCATCTGGCAGAGGCCGACCGTAAATTTGGCGTGACGGCCAATCGTTTCACGCAATCGGCGACGCAGGCCGCCGATATCGTTTCCGGTTCGACCCGCATGCTGGAGACCAATATCGAACGGATGACGGAGGTCTTCAGCCAGACGTTCGACCAGGTGGGTGGCATCGTCAGCCGCTTCGACGAGCATTCCAGAGTGCTCGCGCAGGCCTCCGATCTCCTGGACGCCGCCCAGTCCAACCTCACCAGCACGCTGGACGAACGCCAGAGCGCCCTCAACAGCCTTGCGGGCGGTCTCGTCAAGCGCTCCGAGGAAATCGAAGCAACGATGCGCAGCCTGACAAGCCTCGTCGACGGCGCTTTTGAACGTGCGGAAGAACGTTCACTGCAGGTAGGTTCACGGCTGCGCGAAAGCCTGCACACCTCGTTTGCCGATATCGGCCGCACGCTCGGGGAAACCCAGCACCGTGCCGAAGTCACTGCGGATGCGATGCGCGAAGCGCTGACCAATGCCGGCGGTGACGCCAATCGTGCCATCGAGGCGACGCTGTCGGAAGCCGAAAAGCGCACCCGCGATCTTTCGGAGCGGATGCGTGGCAGCATCTCGCAGTCGCTCGGCGATATCGAACGGCTGTTGTCGGATGCCACGAACCGGTCCGGCAGCGCGGCCGAGCAGCTTCGCGAAACACTGCGCGAGTCGGTCGAGGAAGCGATCAACCGGTTCTCCGGCGCGACCGACGAGATCCGGCGTTCGGCGCAGGATATCCGCCGCGAACTCGACGTCACCCGCTCGGAACTGAAGCGCGGTGCCTTCGACCTTCCGGAAGAAGCCAAGGAAAGTGCCGCGGCCATGCGCCGCGCGGTCGCCGAGCAGATCAAGGCTCTTCAGGATATTTCCGCGCTGGTTGGTCGCTCCACGCAGAACTTCGAAGTCTCCGAAGCTTCGACGCCCCGCCCCGCCCCGGCGCCTCAGCCTCAGCCAGCGCCGGCTCGTCCGCAGCCGGCTCCCGCCGCACCCCGTAACGATCCCTATTCCTCCGGCTCGCTGCGCGGTACGCTTCCGCTCGACCGACCGGCATCGGCGCCGGCTCCGCGTGCGCCTGAACAGCAGGGATCGCGTGGTGATGAAGGCTGGATCAGCAACCTCCTGCGCGGCGCCTCGCGCGACGAGCTCGAGGAAGCGCCTGCGGCACGCCAACCACAACCGGCCCGCCCGGCCGATCCGGCTCCCGCGCCACGCAGCAACGGCGACAATCGCAATCCGCGCCATATGGTCGAGTCGCTGAATTCGCTCTCGGTCGATATCGCCCGCGCGATCGACCATGACGCATCGGTCGATCTGTGGCGGCGCTACCAGCGCGGCGAACGCGACGTCTTCACCCGTCGCCTCTATACGCTGAAAGGCCAGCAGACCTTCGACGAGATCAAGCACAAGTACGAGCGCGAGCCGGAATTCCGCAAGGCTGTCGATCGCTACATCGCCGATTTCGAAAAGCTGCTTGCTGACGTCGCCCGCACCGACCGCGACAAGACGGTGACGCAGAGCTACCTGACCTCGGATACGGGCAAGGTCTACACGATGCTCGCCCACGCCGCCGGCCGCTTCAGCTAAGAGTAGGGTCAATCGCCTGCCAAACAGAGAAGGCCGCCTTGAAGGCGGCCTTCTCTGTTTTCGCGATGATTTCAGAAGCGCCGGTCTATCACATCGACTTCAGCGACCAGTCGACGATTTCGGCGCCGACCTTGGCAAACGCTCTGTCGAGCGCCTCGATGAAATCGCGGTTCTCCTGGCCGGAAACGGGCGCAGTTGCCGTGAACACGCTCTGGGCGCGTACCGTACCGTTGCGGTCGTTGAGAAGCTTTGCCGAGATTTCCACATTCGCTACGCGCGGGCTGGTCGCTGTCACTTCAAAGGCGCGAATATCGGTGACGACCTGATAGTCGATCGCGAGCCCCTGCCCCGGCTTGCCGACGCCGCCGAGGCGGCCGGAATTCTCGAAGGCCTCGACGAGCTTCGATTGAACGAGAGCCGGCAGGCGGTCGCCCCAGCGGGAATCGGCGAGATACTGGATTTCCGACGGCGAAACGCGCACGACGACCTGCTCGCTGTTCAGCAATTTCAGCGCCGTCGGCTCGGGCACCAGGATCTGGCGGTTGCGGGCGGCCGGACCCTGCCCGGAAGGCGTGATCGACAGGTCGAACGTATCGTTGTTCGCCTTGCTGCCGCAGCCGGTTACCAGCATGGCCACGAGCGGCAGCGCCGCGAGCAGAAACGGACGGCGGTCCGCACGTTGTCCCAGGAACTCCGAACCGGTCATCAAACCCCCATTCTCCGACATGAACGTCCCGCTTACCGCCGTGTCCTGCCGTCATATTGCTTTACTGTCTCGCCGCCGAAGATCAGCCGCTGCGGATTCTGGTCGAAATTGCTGATCGTCTGGTCGAGTGACTGCACGGTGCGTCGGGCGTCGTTCACGAGCGTCTGGATATCCCTCAGACCGCTCGACGAGAAACGTGACAGATTGTCTGCTATCGGGCCAACGCGCGCATTGATGTTGTCGGCGACGGTGCGGAAGGACTCGAGCGTTCTGCGGGCCTCTACGAAAAGGCCTTGCGAATCGTCGCTGGAAACGAGGCCATCGACCTTGGCCAGGATGCCGTCTACGCGGCTGGAGGCCTCGTTCAGCTTTCTCGCCAGTTCCGTGAAGTCGCCGATGGCGCGGTTGATATCCTCGCGGCGCTCGGTGAAGCCGTCCACCACGTTGCGCGCCGAGCTGACGGTCTGCCGGGCATCTTCGGAGGCAGCGGTGATGTTGGCAATGGTCCTCTTGACCTGATCGGGATCGACGGAGTTCATCACCGTATCGACCCGCTTGAGGACGTTCTGGGCCTGCACTCCAGCCTGTTCGAAGCTCGCGGCGGCATTCTTCACATTCGTCACGAGGTCTCCGAAATTGTCGGAAGCATTGGCGATGTTGCGGGTGGCGCGTTCGGTGTTGGAAACGACGGCGTTGATCTTTTCCGCATCGATCGCGCTGACCAGTTTCTCGGCGGCTTCGAGCGTCGAATTCAGCGTTCCGGAGACGCTATCGATCGTCACCGAGAGCGTCGAAAGGCTGTTGAGGAACTTGTCGATGCTGTCGGAGTTCTGGGCGAGCGACGACGTGAAGGTCTCGACGTTGCGGATGGTCTGGGTCAGCGGCCCGCGTGCATCCGCGGCAAACCCCTGAATATCGCCGATCGCTTCATCGGCGCGCTGGAGGATCTTGTCGGCGGTCGCAAGCAGGTTCGTCACGCTCGATTGTTCGGCAATCAGCACCGCCGGCCGTCCGGTCTCCAGCGATTTCTGGAGGATGTTCTCCTCGCCCTTTGCACCGCCGGACAGCTCGATATAGGCGGCCCCCGTCAGGCCCTGCACTTCCAACCTCGCCTGGGTGGACTGGTAGACCGGCGCGTCGGCCCTGACTTCCGTGAACGCGATCGAATAGCGCGGATCGTCCGGATCTATCGTGAGGCCTCGCACGGAACCGACGGGAATGCCGTTGAAACGGACCGGCGAGCCGACGGAAAGGCCGTTGGCCGAACCCGGGATGCGAATCGCCAGCTCGGCCGTAGGCCCGCCGCGGCCGGATTGGGCCATCCAGTAGACAAACCCGAAAGCGGCTGCGATCACCAGAAGTGTAAAGAAACCGACAAGGGCGTAATTGGCTCTGGTTTCCATGGATTACGTCTTCTCTACTTCTGCTGTCGGCTGCTTTTCGTGAGCCACGACCGACCGCGCCCGTTTGCCACGGAAATAGGACTGAACCCATGGATCGTCACAGGCAAACATATCCTCAAGTGTTCCTTCCACCAATACCCGTTTCTGGCCAAGCACGGCAATACGGTCGCAAACCGAAAAAAGGCTATCCAGGTCATGTGTTACCATATAGACGGTCAAGCCCAGCGTATCGCGCAGCTTGGCGATGAGCGCATCGAAATCGGCCGCACCGATCGGATCAAGGCCGGATGTCGGCTCATCGAGGAAGACGAGGTCCGGATCGAGCGCGAGCGCCCTCGCAAGTGCTGCACGCTTGATCATGCCGCCTGACAGTTCGGAGGGATATTTGTCCGCCGCATCCGGCGACAGGCCGACCATCTCGACCTTCAGATAGGCAAGCTCGTCCATCAGCGACTGCGGCAGGTCGAGATATTCGCGCATCGGAAGCTGGATGTTTTCCTTGACCGTCAGTGCCGAGAACAGAGCACCGTGCTGGAAAAGCACGCCGAGCCGCATGTCGACCAGCATGCGCTCCTCCTCCGAAGCATTGTCGTAATCGACACCGAGGATTTCGATCGTGCCGGACCGGTGCGGTAAAAGGCCGAGCACCGTGCGCATCAGCACCGACTTTCCCGTCCCGGAAGCGCCGACAAAGCCTAAGATCTCACCGCGATAAACGTCGAGGTTCAGGTGATCGAGCACAAGCTGGCTGCCGAAGCCGACCGTCACGTCTCGCACCGAAAGCACGACCTGCCGGCCATCCGCATTGACCTCTCCCTCTTGCTTCACCGCTTCCAAACCCTTCTCCATCAGAAATCGATCGCGGAATAGAAGATGGCGAAAACTGCATCCATAAGGATGACGACGAAGATTGCCTTTACGACGGATGTCGTGACGTGCTGGCCGAGGGATTCGGCGCTGCCGCCGACCTTCATGCCCTCGACGGCCGCAACGATGCCGATCGACAGCGCCATGAAAGGGGCCTTGATCATGCCGGATGCGACGGACGTGTGGTCGATCGCCTCGTGCAGGCGGGACAGATAGGTATCGAAGGTGATGCCGGAATAGGCCCAGGCAACGACCGCCGCTCCCGTAAGCGCGGCGAAGTTGGCAACAATCGTCAGGAGCGGCAGCGCGACCGTCAGCGCCACGAGGCGCGGGAAGATCAAGACGCCCACGGGGTTGAGGCCGATCACCGTCAGCGCGTCGATCTCCTCGCGCATCTTCATCGAGCCGATCTCGGCGGTGATCGCGCTTCCGGAGCGGCCGGCGATCATGATTGCTGTCAGGAGCACACCGATCTCGCGCAGCTGCAGGATGCCGACGAGGTCTACGACGAAGATTTCGGCGCCGAAATAGCGGAGCTGGAAAGCGCCCTGCTGCGCGATGATGGCACCGATCAAAAACGACATCAGCACGATGATCGGCACGGCGCGCACGCCCATGCGGTCGATATGGGTGACTACGGAAGCGGGCGAGACGCCGGCGCCGCGGCCGAGCTTCATCTGCGCGCCGCGGACCGCGGAGCCGAGAATATGCATCGCCGCGTAGAAATCGCTGCCGAGTTCCGCCATGGCCTTGCCGGTCGGCGCAAAAAGGCGCTCGAAGAGCGTGCCCTTGTCGCCCTGGTCCGACGGCGGTGCCGGCGCCTTTTCCGGCAATACCCCGATCAGCTCGCGAATTGGCCCTTCACCGCCGATCAATACGGCTTCGCTGCCCTGCTCACCCTTCGCCGTCATCAGCCGGCGGATCAGCCAGGCACCGGCCGTGTCGATGCCGGCAATACCGGAAAGGTCGATTTCCACCCTGCCCCGGCTCCGGACCTGCTCCAGATGCTGGAACTCCTTCAGCATCGACAGGATCGTCTGGCCGCGCCAGTCACCGGACAGCAGGTAGCGTTCACCGTCGCCGCCGGGCAGATCTTCGGCCTTGATTTCGGCAGACCTAAACGTCACAGGCTTCTTTCGTAACAGCGGCTAAAAAAGGTTTCATACGATACAGTTGATCGCATTTTTTGCGACGGGCAATATAGCCACCTCATAAGTATTTGCCACAACGGGAAGCGTAAAACCATGAGCCGTCACCTCGAAGCCACAACTGAATCCTTCCCGATCGCCGGCAAGTTCACAATCTCGCGCGGTTCCAAGACGGAAGCGGACGTCATCACCTGCATGATTCATGAAAATGGCCGTTCCGGCCGTGGAGAATGCGTGCCCTACAAGCGCTATGGCGAAACCGTGGAAGGGGTGATTGCCGACATCCGGTCCATCGCGGAGGCGATTCGCGATGGTTTGACGCGTGAAGAGTTGCAAGCGCGGATGAAGCCGGGGGCTGCCCGCAATGCGGTGGATTGCGCCCTCTGGGACCTCGAAGCCAAGCGGACCGGCCGGCGTGTCGCCGATATGATCGGCGCTTCGAATTCCAAGCCCTTCGTCACGGCCTTCACGCTTTCGCTCGGCGAACCGGAGGCCATGGCGGCCGAAGCGCGGCAAAATGCCCATCGCCCGCTCCTCAAGATCAAGCTTGGAACCGACAATGACGAAGCCCGCCTGCGCGCCGTCCGCGAGGCGGCACCCGATTCGCGTCTCATCGTCGACGCCAACGAAGGATGGACGGAAGACAACCTCGCCCATCACATGGCGATCGCCTCCGAAACCAATGTGTCGCTGATCGAGCAGCCGCTGCCGGCCGGCAGGGACGCCGCACTCACCGGCATCCGTCATCTGGTCTCGGTCTGCGCCGACGAAAGCGTACATGCAACCAAGGATTTGGCAAGCCTTCGCGACCGTTATGACGCGGTCAACATCAAGCTCGACAAGACCGGTGGTCTGACGGAAGCCCTTGCCATGAAGGAGGAAGCGCAGCGTCTCGGATTTGCGGTGATGATCGGCTGCATGGTCGGATCCTCGCTTGCCATGGCACCGGCCGTCCTGCTCGCCCAGGATGCCGATTATGCCGATCTCGACGGTCCGCTGCTCTTGGCCCGCGACCGGCCGGGCGGATTGCGCTACGAGGGCTCGCTCGTGTATCCGCCGGAAGCCAGTCTCTGGGGCTGAAGCTTCGCCGCGAGCGCGATGATCGCAAGGCCGACAAGCGCCAGGACCGACATTGCAACGTAGCTCGTCAATCCGAACTGCCGGTAGAGCATACCGGAGAGTAACGTCGAAAGTGCCAGAAACACGCCGTTATAGAAGACATAGGCGCCCTGCATCGAAGTCTCCTGGTCTTCGCGCACAGTTTCCACCAGCCTGTGCTGCAGACCGATATGCACGAAAGCGAAGGTGAAGGCGTGCGCGACCTGCAGCGCCATATAACCCCAAAAGCCCAGCGGCAACGGGAAGAGCGTCCAGCGGACAACGGCAACCGCGCAGCCGATTCGCATCAGCGACCAGGGTGAAAGGCGTCTCGCAATCCGGCCGGCCGCAAACAAGACCAATATCTCGGAAAGAACCGCCGCGCTCCACAGCACGCCGATCGAACCGCTCGAGAGCCCGATCTGCTGCCAATGGATGGTACCGAACGTATAGAACATCCCATGGCTGGCCTGAGCCACCGACGCGCCGATCATCAATACATGCAGATCGAATCGTCCGAGTGAACTCGGCTGCAGAGCCTTGTCTGTTCCGGGTCGGATTGCCGCCTGCCCGAGCCTGGGTGCTGCGAAGGCGACGGCGACCGTCAGCAGGAAACCGATCACCATGGCCGAAGGGATGGCCTGAACGCCCCAGAAGCCGCGCAACTCGCCGACCAGAAGGGTCGCGGCCACGAAACCGATGGAACCCCAGACGCGCATCGATCCGTATTGGAAACCCCAGCGGCGCACTCCGGTCACTGCGATCGATTCGACGATCGGCGGATAAGGGGCAAACACAGCCGCCTGAATCCCGATGACCAGAAGGACCGACCAGAAGTCGCGAACGAAGAACATGGCCAGGGCCGTCAACAGCGACAACGCGCCGGACCAGGCAAGAATCAAAGTCCGCTCGCTCAGGCGATCTGCGAAAACCCCCGATACCGGCGCTGCAAGCACGCGCAGGAGAAGCTGCATCGCCAATATGATGCCGATTTCGAACTCAGTGAAAGCCAGTGCGTCGAGCCAGACGGGCAGATAGGGCAAGATAATGCCATTGACCCCGAGCGGCGCTCCGTAGGCAAGGGCACAGCGCAGTTGGAATAACCGGGGCGCTGGAGGCGCCGCATGGGGAGGAATCACGACTTCACGGGCAGGTTGCTGAAACTTCCAGCTTACCTAACACAGGCGCCCTGACCTTGCCTATGGCCAGAAATAGCGGTCTGATACGATCCGCCATCTACGGCCGCTTCTCAAGCGGCCTGCATATCCTCGACCGACTGCGGCTTCGGCAGAGCCTTGACCTCGGCCGTGTTGCCGATCCTCTGCCACGAGATCATTTCGAGCGTGCCGTCGTGGTTCTCGGCAATCGCCGTGCAGCTTTCCACCCAGTCGCCGGTGTTGACGTAATGGATGCCCTCGATATCCTCCATCACCGCGTGATGGATATGGCCGCAGATGACGCCATCGACATTGTTGCGGCGGGCTTCCTCGGCCACAACACGCTGGAACTCGCCGATGAAGTTGACCGCATGCTTGACTTGCAGCTTCGCCCAGGCGGAGAAGGACCAGTAAGGCATGCCGAGGCGGCGGCGGACGGCGGCAAGCACGACGTTGATGGCGATCGCCGCGTCATAGGCCCAATCGCCGAGATAGGCGAGCAGACGGGCATTGCGCACGACCACGTCGAATTCGTCGCCGTGCAGGATCAGGTATTTCTTGCCGTCCGCCATTTCGTAGATCGCGCGTTCGGCCACTTCGATGCCGCCGAAATGCATTCCCGGAAACGAACGCAGGAACTCATCGTGGTTGCCGGGAATATAGACGATACGGGCGCCCTTTCGCGCCTTGCGCAGGAGCTTCTGCACGACGTCATTGCAGCCTTGCGGCCAGTACCAGTTGCGCTTCAGGCGCCAGCCGTCGACGATATCGCCGACCAGAAAAAGCGTATCAGCTTCATGATAGCGCAGGAAATCGAGGAGAAAATCGGTTCGGGCGGCCTTGGAACCCAGATGCACGTCCGAAATGAAAAGCGTTCTGAAATGCCTTGTATCCACTTGACCGGTCACGAAGTCGTCCTTTCGCTGCCGCCTCTCGCGATTTCCAAAACCAGACTCGTGTTTCAGGATGATGACAAAACACGGAAAAGCCGCTCCTGCGGGTAACCGAGCGTCATTCCAACTCTCCTTCCGATTTCCGCCACGACGGCAAATTAGCTGCTGTTCCGTCGGGTCGATTGATGTAAGGAGGACTCTCTCCTTTCGATCCAGCCAAGACAGAACAAGACAAGCCAGGAGGAACCATGAACGCGCAAGAAAAACCGAAATCGTCCGCCATGCCAGCCAGCGGCGATCTCGATGAACAGGCGCTGTTCTTCCACCGCTATCCCCGCCCCGGCAAACTGGAAATCCAGGCGACCAAGCCGCTCGGCAACCAGCGCGACCTGGCGCTCGCCTATTCGCCCGGGGTGGCGGCACCCTGCCTTGCGATCCGCGACAATCCCGATATGGCGGCGGATTACACCGCCCGCGCCAATCTTGTCGCCGTCATCTCCAATGGTACTGCCGTACTCGGTCTCGGCAATATCGGACCGCTCGCCTCGAAGCCGGTGATGGAAGGAAAAGCCGTTCTCTTCAAGAAATTCGCGGGCATCGACGTCTTCGACATCGAAATCGACGCGGCGAGCATCGATGCCATGGTCTCGACCGTCTCGGCGCTGGAGCCGACCTTCGGCGGTATCAACCTCGAAGACATCAAGGCGCCGGAATGTTTCGAGGTGGAGCGTCGGCTTCGCGAAAAAATGAACATTCCGGTCTTCCATGACGACCAGCACGGCACAGCGATCATCGTCGCCGCCGCGATCCTCAACGGACTGGAGCTTGCCGGCAAGAATATCGCCGACGTGAAAATCGTCACGTCGGGCGCCGGTGCCGCGGCTCTCGCCTGTCTGCATCTCCTCGTCTCGCTCGGTGCAAGGAAGGAGAATATCTGGGTCCACGATATCGAGGGCCTCGTCTATGAAGGCCGCACCGAGCTGATGGACGAATGGAAGGCGATCTATGCGCAGAAGAGCGACAAGCGCTTGCTTGCCGACAGCATCGACGATGCCGATGTCTTTCTCGGGCTTTCCGCCGCGGGCGTGCTCAAACCGGAACTGCTCGCCCGCATGGCACCGAAGCCGCTGATCATGGCGCTTGCCAATCCGACTCCGGAAATCATGCCTCAGCTTGCGCGCGCAGCCCGCCCGGACGCGATGATCTGTACCGGCCGCTCGGATTTCCCGAACCAGGTCAACAACGTGCTGTGCTTCCCCTATATCTTCCGCGGGGCGCTCGATTGCGGCGCCCGGACGATCAACGAGGATATGAAGATGGCGGCGGTCAAGGCGATCGCAGCCCTCGCGCGCGAAGAAGTCTCCGACGTTGCCGCACGCGCCTATTCCGGCGATACGCCGGTCTTCGGTCCGGATTACCTGATACCCTCGCCCTTCGATCCGCGGCTCATCCTGCGCATCGCGCCGGCCGTTGCCAAGGCTGCCGCGGAAACAGGCGTCGCGTCGAGGCCGATCCATGATTTCGATGCCTATCTCGACCAGCTCAACCGTTTCGTCTGGCGCTCCGGCTTCGTGATGAAGCCGATCTTCAACGCCGCCAAGACGGCCGAAAGGAAGCGGGTCATCTTTGCCGAAGGCGAGGACGAGCGCGTGCTGCGGGCAGCCCAGGTGCTCTTGGAGGAAAAGACGGCGACACCGATCCTGATCGGCCGCCCGTCGGTGATCGAAGCCCGGCTCAAGCGTTTCGGCATCCGGATCCGCCCGAACGTCGATTTCGCCGTGGTCAATCCGGAAGACGATCCGCGCTACCGCGATTATGTTGACGATTATTTCGCCCTGGTCGGCCGCAAGGGCATCAACCCGGAAAGCGCCCGCACCATCGTGCGCACCAACAATACGGTGATCGGTTTATTGTCGGTGAAACGCGGCGAAGCCGATGCGCTGATCTGCGGCGTCGAGGGCGGTTATGACCGGCACCTGAAGGACGTCGAGCAGATCATCGGCCGGCGCCCGGGCGTCTGCGCCTTCTCGGGGCTCAGCCTCGTGATCTCGCAGCGCGGCGCGCTCTTCCTCGCCGACACGTTCGTCAACTACAACCCGTCGGCGCAGGAGATCGCCGAGATCACCATCCTGGCGGCCGAGGAAGTCCGCCGCTTCGGCATCGTCCCGAAGGCAGCGCTGATCTGCCATTCGAACTTCGGCTCACGGGATTCCGAAAGCGCCCAGAAGATGCGCAGTGCCCTGAAGCTGGTGCGCGAACAGGCCCCTGGCCTGGAAGTGGACGGCGAAATGCAGGCCGGTTCGGCGCTTTCCGAAGCGGTGCGCAAGCGCGCTATGCCGAACAGTTCACTGACTGGCGACGCCAACCTGCTGATCTTCCCGAACCTCGACGCGGCGAACATCTCGCTCGGCGTTGTGCGGAACATGACCGACGCACTGCATGTCGGCCCGGTCCTGCTCGGCGCCGCCATGCCGGTGCATATCCTGTCGCCCTCGGTCACCTCGCGCGGCGTTGTGAACATGGCTGCGCTCGCGGTGGTGGAAGCATCGCAACCCAATCTGGATATTCAACTTTAAATTTTATATATAACCACATGATAATTAAATAATAATCAGGAGGCGGCCGATTTTATGATATTGTCAACCGGCCTGCTCCATGATGCGATCATGTGATTGGAGAGAGCCGGACAACACCGATGCGCCTTTGCGGCCTGATGATCGCCCCGCTGCTGCTTGTTCCCGTAACGGCCTCCGCGCGGGACACCGCGACCTGCGCAGCCCTTTACCGGCAGCTCAACAACGCACCGCAGATCATCGGCAACACGGCCGAGATACGGCGCTATGCGCGGGAACTCAGCGACCAGAACAGCGAAATCCGCGGGCTCAGGATCGAGATGCGTCGGGCGGGCTGCGGCACGGGCAGTGTCGTCGTCGTGGGCGGCCCGAACGGCGAAATCTGCGATCAGATGCGGCAGACGCTCGATGCCATGGAGCAAAGCCGCGACGCGCTTGTTGCGGAAAGAGACAATGCCCGGCAATTGGTTCGCTCCTCCGGCGAGCGCGGCGCGATCCTGGCTGCAATCCGCTCCAACAACTGCATTCCTTCCGATTTGGAAGAGGACCGCAAGGAGAAAATGAAGCTGCAGGGCATCGAGTTGCCGAAGGAGGAGCCCTACTCCGGCATCATCAATCTGCGTGTCAGACAGCCGCAGGCGGCTGCCGCCCAGCCGAACCTGCCGGGGCCGGAACGCCCCTACGATCCGAACAAGAAGGTACGTATGGTCGGCCCGACATTCCTGCCCGAGGAAAGTATAGACCTCGCCCATCCGAAATCCAGCGGGCCGCAGCCGCAGCAGTAGTCGTCAGCACTCGCCCCATCGATCGGTGAAAACCAGGTCTTCGAGCGGTAGCCGCTCGCGCCAGCCCTTCACCGCCAATTCCGGCTCCCGATAAAGCTGATCGACGTAGCCGACGCACAGCCAGGCGACGATCCTGATCCGTTCGGGAATGCCGAGCAGCGAGCGCAGATCCTCCTCATGAAAGATGCTCACCCAGCCGACGCCAACCCCTTCGGCGCGGGCGGCAAGCCACAGGTTCTGCACGGCGCAGACGGTCGAATAGACATCCATGCGCGGATTATGGGTACGGCCGATGACGACCGGCCCGGCGCGATCCGGATCGCAGGTCACGCAGATCGAGAGCGGCGCCTTGCGGATGCCTTCGAGCTTCAGGCTGCGGTATATGTCCCGGCGCTCCTCCGGAAACATTTCCGCCGCCTCGTCATTGGCTCTCGAAAAGGCACTCCATGCCGCCTGGCGTATCTCGGGATCCCGCACGAGGATGAAATTCCATGGCTGCATGAACCCCACCGAGGGCGCCGAATGTGCGGCGCCGAGCAGCCGCATCACCAGGTCGTCCGGAAGCGGATCCGGCAGAAACTGGTCACGCACGTCGCGACGAGTTTCGATCACGCGGTACACCGCAGCACGGTCGCTTGCCGGAAATTCGCCTGCAGATATCAAGGCATGTGCAAAAGGATCAGGTTGCATCGTCTATCCCCAACAATGCTGACGCCGCCTGCGCGAAGGCGCAGGAGCATCAAGAAACCTCGCCGCCGTCCGCGCGGCTCGATCTATCTTGCCAGGCCGGTCTTCTGACTTGGCTTCATCCGCTTCTGCCGCCGCCTTCCCGGAAATTCCAGTGGCTTTCGAATTGCGGCCAAGCATCCGCCTCACAGCGTTGGGCACGTTCCGGTTTCCCACCGGATTCCCGATTCTCCTGCGCAAGGCAGGCACCTGACGGAGGCGTTATGCCAAGCCATGATCAGCGTTTCAAGTGGAGCCGCCCGATCTTCCCGTCTCACCCGGTCAAATGATCGGTCACCTAGCGGTCCCGGAACCGGTTGGTGATCGGATAACGCCGATCGCGGCCGAAATTCTTCCTGGTGATCTTGACGCCCGGCGCCGATTGCCGCCGCTTGTATTCGGCCAGATAAAGCAGATGCTCGATGCGGTGGACGGTCGTGATGTCGTGGCCGCGCGAGACGATCTCCTCCGTGCCCATTTCCATCTCCACCAGGGATTCCAGAATGTCGTCGAGGACGGGATAAGGCGGCAGCGAATCCTGATCCGTCTGATCAGGCCTGAGTTCCGCCGATGGCGCCTTGGAGAGGATATTCTTCGGGATCACTGCGCCCGACGGTCCAAGCGCATCCGGCGGCAGATGCTGGTTGCGCCAGGCGGCAAGTGCATAAACCTGCATCTTGTAAAGATCCTTGATCGGATTGAAGCCGCCGTTCATGTCGCCGTAGAGCGTCGCGTAACCTACGGACATTTCCGACTTGTTGCCGGTCGTCACCACCATCGAGCCGAACTTGTTGGAGATCGCCATGAGAATGGTGCCACGCGCCCGGCTCTGCAGGTTTTCTTCGGTAACGCCTTCGTCCGTGCCATCGAAAAGCTCTGAGAGCGCCGACGAAAACCCCTCGACGGGCTCGGCGATCGGCACAATATCGTATCGGCAGCCGAGCGCACGCGCGCAATCGGCGGCATCCTTCAGCGACTCCTCGGACGTGTAACGGTAAGGCAGCATCACGCTGCGCACCCGCTCCGCACCCAGTGCATCGACGGCGATGGCCGCGCACAATGCCGAGTCGATGCCGCCGGACAGGCCGAGGATCACGGATTTGAAGCCGTTCTTGTTGACATAATCGCGGAAGCCGAGCAGGCAGGCGCGGTAATCCGCTTCCTCCTTTTCCGGGATGCGCGCCATTGGCCCATCTGTGCAGCGCCAGGTATCGTGGACCCTCTTCCATTCCGTCACCGTCACCGCCGGTTCGAATTGGTTCATCTGGAAGGCAAGTGTCTTGTCCGCATTGAAGGCAAAACTCGCACCGTCGAAAACCAGTTCGTCCTGGCCGCCGACTTGCGCCGCATAGATCATCGGCAGGCCGGTCTCGATGACCTGTTTCAGCACCACCTGATGGCGGATATCCACCTTGCCGCGATAATAGGGCGAGCCGTTCGGCACGAGCAGGATCTCCGCGCCGCTTTCCGACAAAGTCTCGCAGACGCCGAGCTCACCCCAGATATCCTCGCAAATCGGAACGCCGAGCCTGACGCCGCGGAAATTCACCGGCCCCGGCATTTCGCCGGCAATGAAGACACGCTTTTCATCGAACTCGCCGTAGTTCGGCAAATCTACCTTGTCGCGGATCGCTATCACCCTGCCGCCATCGAGCACGGCGATCGAATTGTGCCGGCCCTCCCTGCCCTGGCGTGGAAAGCCGATGACAACGCCCGGCCCTCCGTCGGCCGTATCGGCCGCAAGCTGCTCGACGGCATCCAGGCAGGCTTTCAAAAAGGCCGGCTTCACCACGAGGTCCTCCGGAGGATAACCGGCAATAAAGAGTTCGGTGAAGAGAACAAGGTCGGCCCCGTCGCGGGCGGCGTCCCGACGTGCTTCACGGGCGAGCGCCAGATTGCCGACGACATCGCCGACGGTCGGATTGAGCTGGGCTATGGCGATGCGGAGGGTCTGGCTGATGTCCTGGGTCATGGTCAGGATTTAGCGCCGGCCGAAGATGGCGGCAACGTGCTCCAGGGAAATTTTTATGACGTTTCAAGCAGATGTGGGTCTGCCGCCCGGATGATGGGGTACGCCATCCTCGGGAATGTCGTAAAAATCCCCCTTATCGGCGCAATAGATGTGTTCACCCATGACAAGCCCGCTCGGCTGATCGAATGCACCGGCCATGATCGAAATCTGATCCACCCCGTCGGCCTGCCAGAAAAGCGCGGATCCGCATGCGGAGCAGAAGCCGCGCCGGGCCATGTCGCTCGCGCGGTACCAGGAGAGCTTCTCTTCCCCCTGAATGCGAAGGTTCTGAAGCCGCACGGCGGTTGCGACATAGAAGAGCCCGGTCTGCCTGCGGCATTGCGAGCAATGGCAGGCCGTCACCGTCCGCAAAGGCCCCGTCGTCTCAAACCGGATGGAACCGCATAGACACCTGCCACCGTTCGTCTGCTCCATGGCAGCCTCCATTCGAATATGCCCGAATGCAATGTCGCGGGCATGACAGCGCAGGTCAAATCGATTTCGCTTATCCTTATTGTGAGCTGCAGCCATGAGATAACGAAAAAGGCCGGCATCGCTGCCGGCCCATTGTTGTCTCGACATGAAAAATGTCAGCCGTTGACGGCCATGCGCTTTTCGTCGCGGCCGCTCTTCATGCGCTCGGCGAGCAGGAAGGCCAGTTCCAGTGCTTGATCGGCGTTGAGGCGCGGATCGCAATGGGTGTGGTAGCGATCCTGCAGGTCGCCGGCCGTCACCGCGCGGGCACCGCCGGTGCACTCCGTCACGTCCTTGCCGGTCATTTCGACATGGATGCCGCCGGGATGCGTACCTTCGGCGCGGTGAATCTGGAAGAAGCTTTCCACTTCCGACAGGATGCGGTCGAAGGGCCGCGTCTTGTAGCTATTGAGCGTAATCGTATTGCCGTGCATCGGGTCGCAGGACCAGACAACCTTCTTGCCTTCGCGCTCGACGGCGCGGATCAGCTTCGGCAGGGAATCGGCGACCTTGTCGTGGCCGAAGCGGCAGATCAGCGTCAGACGGCCAGGCTCATTGGCCGGGTTCAAGGCATCGATCAGCTCGATCAGATTGTCGGCCTGCAGCGACGGGCCGCATTTCAAACCGATCGGATTCTTGATCCCGCGGAAATATTCCACATGCGCGTGGTCGAGCTGGCGGGTCCGGTCGCCGATCCACAGCATGTGGCCGGAGGTCGCGTACCAGTCGCCCGAGGTGGAGTCGACGCGGGTGAAGGCCTCTTCGTAACCGAGCAGCAGCGCTTCATGGCTGGTGAAGAAGTCGGTCTCGCGCAGGCTGGGTTGGTTTTCGGCGGTGATACCGATCGCCTTCATGAAATCCATGGTCTCGCTGATGCGGTCGGCAAGCTTGCGATAGCGCTCGCCCTGCGGGCTATCCTTCACGAAGCCCAGCATCCACTTGTGCACGTTTTCCAGGTTGGCATAGCCGCCCATTGCGAAGGCGCGCAGCAGATTGAGGGTCGCCGCCGATTGACGGTAGGCCATCATCTGGCGCTCCGGATCCGGCGTGCGGGCCGTATCGGTGAATTCCGTGCCGTTGACGATGTCGCCGCGATAGGTAAGCAGCGTCTTGCCATCCTGCGTCTCATGGGAATTGCTGCGCGGCTTTGCAAACTGGCCGGCGATACGGCCGACCTTGACCACCGGAAGCTGGGCACCATAGGTCAGCACGACGGCCATCTGCAGGAACGAACGGAAGAAGTCGCGGATATTGTCCGCGCCGTGCTCCACGAAGCTTTCGGCACAGTCGCCACCCTGCAGCAGGAAGGCATCGCCTTCCGCCACCTTGGCGAGCTGGCTCTTCAGGCGACGGGCCTCGCCAGCAAAAACGAGCGGCGGAAAGGTCGCGAGCTGAGCTTCCGTTGCCGCCAGCGCGGCCTGGTCCGGATAGTCCGGCACCTGCTGGATCGGTTTTTGCCGCCAACTGCTCGGGGTCCAATTCTGTGCCATCTCACTCACCTGTTTTCACCACGGCGATCGCCTGTCGGGCAGCCTTTCTCGAAATAGACGCGGCTTATAAACCTTAACGGAGCCCTTGCATAGCCGCCTTTCCCGCATTGATGCAGCCATGTTTCACCGTTTCCGGCGTCGCCGTCAGTATGGCTGTTCATCGCGAGCGCGTCAGATGCGCTCGCCGTTCCGGACGCGATAGCTCGGGTTGTACATGGTGACGAATTCCTCCGCCGCCGTCGGATGGACAGCCATGGTGCGGTCGAAATCGTCCTTGGTGACGCCCGCCTTCAGCGAGATGCCGAGAAGCTGCGCCATCTCGCCCGCATCGTGGCCGAGCACGTGGGCTCCCACCACCTTGCGGCTTGCCGCATCAACGACCAGCTTCATGATCATCTTTTCCGCGCGGCCCGACAGCGTCGCCTTCATCGGCCGGAATTCGGCGCGGTAGATTTCGAGCTCCGGATAGCGTTTGGCCGCCTCTTCTTCCGAGAGGCCGACCGTGCCGATCTCCGGCTGCGAGAAGACCGCGGTCGGGATCAGTTCATGATCCGGGGCCGTCGGATTGTCCTTGTAGACGGTTTCGATGAAGCACATCGCCTCATGGATCGCCACCGGCGTCAGTTGTACCCGATCGGTAACATCGCCGAGCGCATAGATATGCGGCACGCTGGTGCGAGAATATTTGTCGACGACGATCGCGCCGCGTTCGTTCACCTCGACGCCTGCCGCTTCAAGACCCAAGCCCTCTGTGTTCGGGTCACGGCCAAGCGCCAGCATGATCGTATCGACGGCGATCGTCTCGCCGCACATCGTCTTGGCGACCAGTCCGCCGGCCGGCGCCCTGGTCACTTCCTCGATCACGTCGGTCAAGATGATGCGGATGCCCTTCTCCACCATCGCCTTGTGCAGGCCCTGGCGCATGTCGTGGTCAAAGCGCGAGAGAATTTCCTTGCCGCGGTAGATCAGCGTCGTATCGACGCCAAGGCCGTGGAAGATGTTGGCGAATTCGACCGCGATATAGCCGCCGCCTGCGATCAGGATCGAACGCGGCAATTCCGGCAAGTGGAAAGCTTCGTTGGAGGAAATGCAGAGTTCGTGACCCGGCAGTGCCACATGAGGGTTAGGAGCGCCGCCGGTCGCGATGACGATCTTCTCCGCCGTCACGGTCTTGCCGGTTTTCGTGAGCCGGATCGTATGGGCGTCGACCAGTTCGGCGCGGGTTTCGAGGATTTCGGCGCCGTTGTTCTCCAGACCCTTCCGGTAGAGACCTTCGAGACGGGCGATCTCCTTGTCCTTGGCTGCGATCAGCTTCTTCCAGTCGAACGTACTTTCACCGACCTGCCAGCCATAACCTGCGGCATCGTCGAAATGCTCGGCGTATTGGGAGGCATAGACGAACAGTTTCTTCGGCACACAGCCGCGGATCACGCAAGTTCCGCCGAAACGGTATTCCTCGGCGATCGCCACCCGTTTGCCGAGAGAGGCGGCGACACGGCCCGCCCTCACCCCACCGGATCCGCCACCAATCACGAAGAGATCATAGTCATAGGCGGCCATCAAAATTCTCCTTCAGGCAGGCGGCGGGATGTGGCCCTCATATAGTGTTTCGAGCCGGCAAAGGAAAAGCCCGGATCGCTCCGGGCTTTCACAAAATTATTGGTCTGTATCGCGATCAGGGTTTCGGCGCGGGGGTCGGCGCCGGCTTGGCTGCAGGAGCAGCAGGCTTGGCCGGCGCGGGTATCGGCGTCGCAGCCTGGACGTCCGCCGGCGCGGGATCGACGACGGGCGCCGGAATCTGAGCCGCATCAATGATGCCGCGCAGTTTTGTGGTACTCTGGTTGGTGAGGTCGCGGGAAATGCCGTTCGCCCAGATTTCGGCGGCCTTGACCAGTTCGCGCGTCACGAGCGGCTGGGTATTGAGCAGCTTCTTGCCCGTGTCGGTGTTGAAGAAGGTCGAGATTGCCTTCAGTTCGTCGGTCGAAAAACTCTTGGCATAGATGGTCGCAGCCTCCTTCTCGAGATCGGCGCGGCGCGGCGCAAGCGCGAGGGCCTGCTCGTCGACCACATTCGAGATCTGCTCCTGGAAATTCGGAGAGGCCTGGATGAACTGTGCCTTCAGGCGTTCCGCCAGATTGGGCAGAATATTATCGTAACGGTCCGTGACGTTCAGCGAAGCAATCGCTTCCCGTGCGGCAGCAAGCTGGGCTTCCGACACCTCCTGCGCGCGAGCCGATACAGTGAGGGCGCCGGAGACGAGAATCGCCAGGGCGGCGGCACGGCCGAGAACCGCGAATCTGATCATGAGTAGATTGCTCCTAAGTTACGTCTTCGCCTGAAGCGTCCGCGCTCCCGCCTTGCCGGCGATGATCGCAAGGGACGCCATATGGATGAACAGCCCGTGTTCCACGACACCGGGAATGGAATTGAGTTCCGCAGAGAGAGCCTCTGCATCAGGAATGCGGCCAAAAGATGCGTCGAAAATATGGTGGCCGCCGTCCGTCATGAAGATATCGCTGCCGGATTTGCGCAGCTTCAATTCACCGCTCAAGCCCAGCTTTGCCGCAGCCCTCTCGATCGCGATGCGGGTCGCCGCCTCGCCGAAAGGATTGACCTCGATCGGCAATGGGAAGGCACCCAGTACGCCAACAAGCTTGCTTTCGTCGGCAATCACGATCATGCGGCTCGAAGCGGCCGCGACGATCTTCTCGCGCAAAAGCGCGCCACCACCGCCCTTGATCAGGGTCAGATCGGCATCGACTTCGTCGGCGCCATCGACCGTCAGGTCGAGTTCGGGAAGTTCATCGAGCGATTTCAGCGGAACGCCGAGTTCGACGCAAAGTCTGGCCGTCCGCTCGGATGTCGGGACCCCCTCGACCTTTAGGCCCCCATGAACCTTTTCAGCCAGGAGCCTGACGAATTCCTCAGCCGTCGAACCGGTGCCAATGCCGAGCCGCATGCCGTCCTCGACATATGCCAATGCAGCCTTAGCCGCCTCGACTTTCATTTCCCGGGCGTCCATCCGCCAAAAGCTCCCGCTGTTTCGCCGAACCGCTGTTTACACGCCTCCTCCCGCAAACGAAAGTCCCCCAGCCTGTGTTTTAAGCCGGGTTTTGCCAAGGGCGCGAATCTCGCATATTTGCATTTCGCGGCTACATTCCTTAAGCCGGAAGATATCCCGAAGAGCCCAGCGAGGTTTCATTGACCGCTCCCCTCGTCATTTTCGATCTCGATGGTACGTTGATCGATACCGCACCGGACCTCATCGACAGCCTCAACCATACGATCGCGGCAGCCGATCTTGCTCCCGTCACATTCGATGATCTGACCCATCTCGTGGGCCAAGGTGTGCGTGTGATGATCCGCCGCGCTTTCGAACTGAAGAAAACGCCGCTGGATGAGCGGACAGCCGACCGGTTGTTCGACCGGTTCATCGAGCATTACGAGGAGCATATGCCGGGCAAGAGCCGCCCATACACCGGTGTCGTCGAATGCCTCGACCGGCTGTCGTCAGCCGGCATGCGGCTTGCGGTCTGTACGAACAAGGCCGGCCAACTCGCCTTTCCGCTCATTGAGAAACTCGGCCTTGCCGATCGGTTTGTGACCATGACATGCGGGGATACCTTCTCCGTCCGCAAGCCAGACGCCCGCCACATCCTGGGCACGATCGAACAGGCCGGCGGCGACGCCTCGCGGAGCGTGATGATCGGCGACAGCGTCAACGACATTCTCGCCGCCCGGAACGCCGGCATCCCGTCAGTCGCGGTCAGCTTCGGTTATTCGGATGTCGAAGTCTCGACGCTCGATCCGGACCGTGTGATCAGCAATTATAGCCAGTTGACCGAGGAACTGGTGCTGGCGCTGATCGGTCTCGATGCGCGGCAGGTTATGGCCGCCAAATAAAAGGGCGGCGCCGGGCCACCCTTTTCTTCGATTTCCTTCTATCCCCAAGCCCGTCTCAGCTATGGGCCGCGCGAGCCTTGGTCGTTGCCTCGAACGCCTTCATCACCGCAGCATCGCGGCCGTAGACGTCGTCAAAATATTCCACCTTGCCGTCCTTGTTCGGCCAGGCCGTGAAATAGGAGACGTAGACGGGAATCCTCACCGGCACCTTGGCGGCCACGTTCTGGCCGGCGGCGATACGCGCGTTGATGTCCTCGACCGTCGTGCCCATTACGGCGGCCGCCATCTTGCGCGGCTCGGCAAGACGCACGCAACCGTGGCTCAGCGCACGCATGTCGCGCTGGAAGAAGCTTTTCGACGGCGTGTCATGCATGTAGATCGCATGGGAGTTCGGGAAAAGGATCTTCAGGTCGCCAAGCGCATTGTCGCTCGATGGCGGCTGGCGGACGGAGATGTTCTGCGTCGAGCCGTACCAATTGACGCTGCTCGACGAAACGGCCCGACCATTGACCGATACCTCGTAACCCAACCGGTCGAGATAGCTCGGGTCCTGGCGCAGGTGCGGCAGCATCTCGTTGATGATGATCGACTGCGGCACGCCCCAGTAGGGATTGAATTCCACCGTCTCGATCTGATCCTGGAAGAAATAGGTCTGGTTCGACTTGGAGCCGACGACCACCCGCATGGAAAACTGCTCGACACCATGGTCATGATAGTAGACCCTGAAGGCCGGCTGGTTGATGAAGACGTAACGCTGGCCGAGATCGTCGGGCAGCCAGCGGGCCTGCTCCATGGCGACGACGACCTTCTCGATCTTGTCCTCGGATGTGTGGCCGACCAGTTTGCGAACCGTGGCAGCGCCGATCACGCCGTCCGGCTTAAGCCCAGCCTCTGACTGGAAGGATTTCACGAGCTCGACGAGGTCCGGCGTATAGTCCGGTGTCTGCTGATATGCGGCGAACGTGGCCGCATGCGTGGTCCTCAGCTCTTCCGAACCGAAGTGCTCGATCGCTGCGACGACATTGGCCATATCGGGGTTGCTGCTGCCCGGCTTCAGCAGAAGATTGTCCGGTAACGACACCTGCATGCCGTCACTGGCGGCCTCGGCGCGCAGCTTCGCGAGTTCTGCCTTCAACGTCTGGAAATGCGCACTTTGCGGCGTCAGTCCCTCAAGATAGGCAGCGGCATCCGGCCCGCTCTTGGCAAAAGGCAGAACCAGCGAAAGCTTGACGTCCTTGCGCTTGAAATCGTGATAGCCCGACACCCTGTTCGGATCGATGCGGCCGCGGATCATGTCCTGAGCGAATATCAGCACCTTTTCGGACAATGCGAGCTCGAACTGCATCAGAGCCCGGTCATGCGTATCCGAGGGGGAAGCTGACACAGCCGTCACAGAAGCATCCGTTGCGACAGCCGGATCTGCGGGCGCCTCAACGCTGGCGGTCGTCAGAGCCGGAACCGGCAGCAGATAGTCGGCAGGCTCAAGACCATATTCCCCGGCCCGCTCGAAAAGCGCCAGCACGCCCTTCGCCTTTTCATTGGCATCGCTGTCGGAAACCCAGATCGGCTTCGCATCCTTACCGTAGAAGGCTTCGAGAGCGGCGGCGATTTCGGCCGGCGCCGATACCTTCGCCTCGGCCAGGAACCGCGTGCCGTCGGTTGCTGAAGCCGCGGCAAAACCGGCGGTCTTTACCGCACGCTCGGCATCAGACTTATAGGTGTAGTAACGCGGGCCGGAGACCTTTGGCAGCGGCTCGGGGTCGGCGAGCGCCCGTTCGCTCGGCATGCCGGAACGCCCGGTCGCAACGCCCGGAAGCCCGTTGTCGGCCTGCCTGTTCCTGTTGGCGCCGGGGCCACCACGGAGGATATCGAGCAGCGTTATGGCATGGGCAGGAGCTGCAGCTCCCGCAAAAACCGAAATGCCCGACACGAGCGCCAGCGCGATCGAAGTTTTCTTGTGTTTGTGCTGCAAAGTCGTCCCCGTCACCTGCTTCCGCGTATGATCCGCGGGCTCGAAATATATCACGCCATCTAACCGATCGCGTAAGGGATGGAAAGAAACGCCCAACTGTCCCGACAGGTTCGCACCCGCCGGAGAAAAGCGTCAAAGCGCGGGCAGAAGGTTAAGAAAATATTCGTTAAATTTTTACTGACGCCAGGCGGGTGTTGGAGAAGAAGGACGCAGAACCGGTGAAACAATTCTCCGGCCCGTGTCATAAAAGGCACGCCAAAAGTCGCACCGAAAGCGGGGCATGCCGTCTTGCGGACGCATAACAATCGTATAGTAATGCCGCCGGCCGGCGTTCACGCGGTAACGCGTTGTTGATCATCCCGACCGGCAGCGAGCAAGAACAGACAGAGGCAGCGAAGATGGCATCGACCCGCACCGAAACCGATACGTTTGGCCCGATCGAAGTGGCAAGCGACCGTTATTGGGGCGCTCAGGCGCAACGCTCGCTCGGCAATTTCAAAATCGGCTGGGAAAAGCAGCCGCTTGCGGTCGTCCGTGCTCTCGGCATCGTCAAGCAGGCCGCGGCCCGTGCCAATATGGCACTCGGCGGCCTCGACCCAGCTCTCGGCAAAGTGATCGTCGAGGCGGCGCAGGAGGTCATCGACGGCAAGCTCAACGACCATTTCCCGCTCGTCGTCTGGCAGACCGGTTCCGGCACGCAGTCGAACATGAACGCCAACGAAGTGATCTCCAACCGCGCGATCGAAATGCTCGGCGGCGTCATGGGCTCCAAGAAGCCGGTGCATCCGAATGATCATGTCAACATGAGCCAGTCGTCGAACGATACCTATCCGACGGCCATGCACATCGCCTGTGCCGAACAGATCGTCCGCCATCTCGTTCCGTCGCTCAAGCACCTCCACGCAGCCCTCGACGTGAAGGTCAAGGCCTTCGCTCATATCATCAAGATCGGCCGCACCCACACGCAGGACGCCACGCCGCTTACCCTCGGCCAGGAATTCTCCGGCTACGCAGCGCAGGTTGCCTCGGCGATCAAGCGCATCGAACTCACGCTTCCCGGCCTCTATGAACTTGCCCAGGGCGGCACGGCGGTCGGCACGGGCCTCAATGCCCCGGTCGGCTTTGCCGAGAAGGTCGCGGAGGAGATCGCCAAGATCACCGGCCTGCCCTTCGTGACGGCGCCGAACAAGTTCGAGGCGCTGGCCGCCCACGATGCGATGGTTTTCGCCCATGGCGCGATCAATGCGGCTGCCGCCGCCCTCTTCAAGATCGCCAACGACATCCGCTTCCTCGGCTCCGGTCCGCGTGCAGGCCTGGGTGAACTCGCTCTGCCGGAGAACGAACCAGGCTCGTCGATCATGCCGGGCAAGGTCAATCCGACGCAGTCGGAAGCCATGACGCAGGTCTGCGCCCATATCTTCGGCAACCAGGCCGCGATCACCTTCGCCGGCAGCCAGGGCCATTTCGAGCTCAACGTCTACAATCCAATGATGGCCTACAACTTCCTGCAGTCGGTTCAGCTCCTCGGCGATGCCGCGGTCTCCTTCACCGACAATTGCGTGGTCGGCATCGAGGCCCGCGAAGACAATATAAAGCGCGGCGTCGAGAACTCGCTGATGCTGGTTACCGCGCTCAACACCAGGCTCGGCTACGACATCTGCGCCAAGATCGCCAAGACCGCCCACAAGAACGGCACGACGCTGCGCGAGGAAGCGGTCGGCGGCGGATATCTGACGAACGAGGAATTCGACCAGTATGTCCGTCCGGAGAACATGATCGGCCCGAAATAGACAGCTTAGGCCAGCAGAAGAACAACAAGGCCCTGCCCTTCAAACGGCAGGGCCTTGTTGTTACAAATATAGATCAAGAGCGATAATTTATGACAATGTATCGCATTTAATGACGCGAACCACTGTCCCGAATTGGTACTGTAAAAACCCTTTGTTTCTAGGGGAAATAAGGTATTCCTGAAATGCAAAATGATTTTAAGAACAAGCTCTTCGGTGTTTACCCTTAATTCTTTTCCAATATCTTTCACATACTAATTCCGCTAAGTATATATACGGACGGGATTGAGTGGGGATCGTCGATGACGACGGCAATGGCGCCGAAGGCGCAATCTAGCGATCTGATCGGTCAGATCATCTATGCTGTGCGGTCGATGGGCGTCGCGCCGATCCCACGCAACTACCAACTCTTCTACGAAGCCTATATCGGCTCCAATCCTGACTTGACCCGGGAACTTGCCGCGCTCGGAAACCGGGCAACCCAGGAGGAGCTGGACGAGCTATCCCATCGCCATCTCGGAACAGGTCAGGCTGTCGTCATCGAGAATGCACATGCCAAGCTCGTGGGTGAGCTCGACTCGCTTCTGAAGCTTCTGCGCCAGGAGCAAAGTTCGCTGGAGAGCTACAGCAAGCTGCTGGGCGAAACCGCCCAGCGGATCAGTTCCAAAAGCAATTTCTCGGTCGATCTCCTGAGCAGCGCCATCTCACTTCTCAGCGAAGCGACGGGCACGACGATTGCCCATGGTGAAATGACCGCCGGGGGCGTCGTGCAGCGTTCGCAGGAGATGGATCAGGTCCGCCGTGAGCTTGATGAGTACAAGCGTATCGCCAACACCGATTCGCTGACGCGCATTGCCAATCGCCGGGCCTTCGACGAACGGCTTGCCGGGGTCTACAATCATCCTGTTGTGCTGCCGCTCACCGCGCTGGTGCTCGCCGATATCGACAATTTCAAGAAGATCAACGACAGCTTCGGCCATCCGGTCGGCGACAAGATTCTCGCCACCGTCGCCTCGGTGATCCGCTCGAACGTCCGCAAGGATGTCTTCGTCGCCCGCTCCGGCGGCGAGGAATTCGCCATGATCGTCGAGGGCAACACACCGGATGAGGTCATGATCATCTGCGAGCGGATCCGGCGGGCGCTTGAAACCCGCACCTTCCGCAATTCGCGTTCCGGCGTCGATTACGGCCCGATCACCATTTCGCTCGGTTTTGCAATGGGCTCGCAGGCCGATGACCCGGGCGTGCTCTATGCCAATGCCGATACCGCCCTCTATCATGCCAAGAATACCGGCCGTAACCGCGCGATCTTCTTCGAGGAGGGCATGAAGAAGGATTATGTCGGCAAGGGCTGGCTGATCTACAAGAATTGAAATCTTCAGGAACGCCGGCTCGATCCGAACCAACTCACCACATGGTCTTGGCAGCGCGAGCCGGCCATTCACGGTCGTAGGCTTCCTTGTCGAAATCGGCCTTGGCGGCTTGCAGAAGCGTGCCGGGCGTCGGCAGGCTCTTCGGATCGACGAAACGTTCGGGATTCCAGAGTTCGGCGCGTATCAGCGCCCGGGCGCACTGGAAATAGACCTCGTTGACGGTGATGACCGTGACGCTGCGCGGATGTCTGCCGTCCATCTCGAAGCTGTTGAGCAGTGCCGGCTCCACCGACACCACGGCATGGCCGTTGATGCGCATCGCCGTGTTCGAGCCGGGGACCAGGAACATCAATGCCACACGCGGATCGCGGACGATGTTGATAAGCGAATCGATGCGGTTATTGCCGCGCCAGTCGGGCAGAAGCAGCGTCGCCTCGTCCTGAACACGCACCGCGCCACCCAGGTCACCGCGCGGTGAACAATCGAGCCCCTCCGGCCCGACGGTCGCGAGCGCCAGGAAAGGCGAGGCCTCGATCATCCGGCGGTATTCCGGCGTCAGGACCTTGGTCACCTTGACGAGCGAAGCCTCCGACACGCCGTCGTAGATTGCCTTCAATTCCTCGACGGATGTGATGATGGTCATGCTTCGCCCCTTTGCATCGTCGGCCCTAACCGGCGCAGGCGACAGTAAGATGACAGATTCTGCCGATCAAGCGGCCGCGTCGCCACCCGAGGCTTCATGCACGGACCTGCCATTTTCCGAAAGGAACGAGGCTATCGTTTCGATGACGCCACGATCGCTGACGATACGGCGATGGCCTAGCCCATTTGCCCAATGAAGCCGCGCCGTCGCAAGGCCGTCAAAACGGCGGGCGTGGTCGGCTGCGACCTCCTTGTCTTCCTCCGCATGCACAACCAGCAGAGGCGTGCTGCGCCGTGCTGCTGCTGCGACCGTATCAAAATCGTCGAGCGAGGCACCGGCCACCTGCTCCGCCCGCCTGATCAACTGTCCCTTGACGCGCGGCGTGAGCCCGATCATTCGTGAAAATTCGTCGAACAGCCAATGGATATGGCTCGGAGCGCCGATGACCACCAGTTTGGAAGGATGGATCGCACCCGCGCCCTTCATCACCCCACCGGCCGCCAGCATCAGGGCAGCACCGCCGAAAGAATGGCCGATCGCCGCATCGAAACGGCCGAAACGCCGCTCCGCCTCCACGACCGCATCGACCGCCTGGCGCATGTTGAGACTGCGGCCGCTCGACAGCCCATGCCCGGGCAAGTCGAGCACGATGATTTCGGCGCCGGTTTCGGCGAGCCCCGATGGCAGAGCGGAAATATAGGCGGCGCTGGAACCCCAGCCATGCACCACCAGGTAACGCGGCCTTTCCGGCCTGTCATCGCCACGGAAACGATAGGCCATGACGGTCGATTTCCCGAGCGCGAACGACATCTTCTTTGCTGTTGCAAGCCTCCTTCGCCCCTCCGCCTCCGCAGCCTTCGCCTTCTCTCCCCTGGGGCGGCGCGATGGCGTACGGCAAAAAAGCGCGAAGGCGAGCTTTGCCGAAGTCTCTGGAAAGGGCCTTCCTAGGGAGGAAAGCGTGAAACGGATGACCTTCAGTGCAAAATTTGGCATAGTGAGGAAATCCCATAATGTTCAATGTTGAACAATAAAGTACAAGAATGAACAAAAATCAACCCCTCCCCTGGGACCATCCTCGTTTTCGAAGCTGGGTGGCCGTGGCGCGCGCCTGCCAGCTCATGCAGAGTGTGCTGACGCGCGAGCTCGCGAGCCTGGACATCAAGCCGCCGCATCTCGATATCCTCGTCAATCTCTACCGTTTCGAGGGGATCTCGCAGCAGGAACTGGCGCGCAAACTGCTCGTCGGTCGCTCCAACATGAGCATGACGCTGCCGCAGATGGAAAAGCGCGGCCTGATCGAGCGGCGCGGCGACGCGAAGGACAAGCGCGTGCTGCGCCTCTACCTTACGCCGGAGGGCCGCAATGTCGCCGAGGAGGCGATGGCGATCCAGACCGCCCTCATCGAACGGTCCCTTTCCACGACGCCGATCGAGCAATGCCATGCCATGGCGGAGTCGATGGAAAAGATCGTTCTCGCGCTGCAGGCGGAGAATGTCGAGGAAAGCGAGTCGGCCTGACGATCAGCGCGACCGTTGCGGCGGATCGCGGCTTAGTCCTTTTTCGGCCAGGTCGCGCTCGTAGCCGGCAAACAGCTCGGCACCGCGTTCTCCGAGTTCCCGCAGATAGGACCAGGTGAAGATGCCGCTGTCATGCCCGTCATCGAAGGCGATGCGCACTGCGTAATTGCCGGTCGGCGTGATGGTCCGGATCTCGACATTCCGCTTGCCCGGCACCGTCACCTTCTGCCCCGGGCCGTGGCCCTGGACCTCGGCGGAAGGCGACAGGACCCGCATCGTTTCGGCAGGCAGCGGAAAGGCCGCGCCGTCGCTGAAGGTGATATTCATCGTGCGGCGGTCCTTCGAGACCCTGAGTTCCGTCGGCCAGATATCGCTCATCGTGAAACCTCCGCCTTGTCGTGCATCCGCCGCATGGATTATGAGCTTCACCGGCCGGCTGCAAGCTGTTTTCTGCTCGCCCCTGTTCTTGCCGGGCAGACTGTCATACACTTGACGCGAAGGTTCAAAATCCCCACGTTCGGCGAAAGGGAGATCATCACGTGAACGGTTTCGCAGGGCAGGTTGAAGGTGCAACGCCATTGGTTGCCGGCAAGGCGCCGATGATCGATCCGTTCGGCCGCACTGTCAGCTATCTGCGCGTCTCGGTGACCGACCGCTGTGATTTCCGCTGCACCTATTGCATGGCGGAAAACATGACCTTCCTGCCAAAGAAGGACCTGCTGACGCTGGAGGAGCTGAATCGACTCTGTTCCGCCTTCATTTCCAAGGGCGTCCGCAAGATTCGTCTTACGGGCGGCGAACCGCTGGTGCGCAAGAACATCATGTTCCTTGTGCGTGAGCTTGGCCGCCACGTGCATTCCGGCGCGCTCGACGAACTGACGGTCACCACGAACGGGTCGCAGCTCGCCCGCCATGCCGATGAGCTCTACGATTGCGGCGTACGCCGCATCAACGTCTCGCTCGACACGCTCGACCCGGCGAAATTCAAGGCGATCACCCGCTGGGGCGATTTCAGCAAGGTCATGGAAGGCATCGACGCCGCACAGAAAGCGGGCCTCAAGATCAAGCTCAATGCCGTGGCGCTCAAGGACCTCAATGCGGACGAAATCCCTGAAATGATCCGCTTCGCGCACGGCCGCGGCATGGACCTGACGGTGATCGAAACCATGCCGATGGGCGAGATCGAGGAAGACCGCACCGACCACTATCTGCCGCTTTCAGAGCTGCGGGCCGATCTGGAAGGTGAGTTCACTCTTGCCGATATCCCCTACAAGACCGGCGGCCCTGCCCGCTATGTCGAGGTGAAGGAAACCGGCGGGCGGCTTGGCTTCATCACCCCGATGACCCATAATTTCTGCGAGAGCTGCAACCGCGTCCGGTTGACCTGCACGGGTACGCTCTACATGTGCCTCGGCCAGAACGATGCTGCCGATCTCCGCACGGCGCTGCGCGCTTCCGAGAGCGACGAATATCTCTATGCTGCGATCGACGAAGCGATCTCGCGCAAGCCGAAGGGCCACGACTTCATCATCGACCGCCAGCACAGAAAGCCCGCCGTCGCCCGCCACATGAGCGTCACGGGCGGTTAGAAACGGTCAGCGTTTCTCTTCCTCACGTCCGACTGATCGATACGCCGCCGTCCGCGAGCATCGAGGCCCCCGTCACGAAGCTTGACATGTCGGACCCCAGAAACAAGGCGGCTTTCGCGATCTCCTCCGGCTGGGCAACGCGTTTCAGCGCATGCAGGCCGTTGATGAAGTGGACTGTCTCCGGAAGCGCTCCGGGAAAATTGATCGGATTGGCATCCGTATCCACCCCGCCCGGCAGCAGCGCGTTGACCCGAACGTTATGGGGTCCGAGTTCCGCCGCCAATACCTGCACCAGGCCCGTAAGCCCGGCCTTCGCCGCTGCATAGGCGCCCATGCCCGGCATGCCGGCACTGTGACCGACGAATGTGGACGTGAAGATCATCGAGCCGCTGCCGCGTGCCATCATCGCCGGCGCTTGGTATTTCGCGGCGAGAAAGCCGCTTGTGAGATTGAGCTCCAGCGTGGCGCGCCAGTCGTCCGTCGATGTCTCCGTCATCGGCCCGTAACCGACCGTGCCGCCCGCATTGTTGAAGGCGATGTCGAGCCCGCCGAAGCGTTCCACCGCGGTTTCAACCAAACGCCGATGCAGATCCTCGTCGCGGATGTCACCTGCGACGGCCACGGCGCTGCCGCCTCCTGCCTCGATTTCCTCGACCAACATGCCGAGCAGTTCGCTCCGCCGAGCCGTGACGACCACACGCGCGCCCTCATCGGCAAAAAGCCTTGCCGCGGCCCGGCCTATGCCGGCGCTCGCGCCGGTGACGATTGCAATCTTCCCTGCAAGGATTCTCATGGGGATCTCCGCTTTGCTGTTTGCATTAATGCGGCATCCAAATTTCAGATCAGGGCACCTTCGGCCACCCGTTTCCTGCCTCGCGTGAACGCGATGTCTGCGCGTAGACATCCGGGCTGCAGGGCGAGCGGCCCGACCGGTCGCAGAAGGTCCGCTGAACGTCCCCGGTCTTTACGAAACCCTCCAGCATTGTCCAGGTGAACATGCCGTCGCCCGCGCCGGCGGCTCGATGACAGGTCGCACATGGCGGGCTCGGCCGGAATGCCTCGATACCTTCGCCCGGCCTGATCGAACCATAGGTCCAGCGGTCCGCGTCGCGACGCTTGACGAAGATGGCTGTCAGCTCGTCGCCTGAAAAGCTCTCCATCAGGATCATCATCTCCTCTGCGGGCTTGCGTTCACGCAGCGCGGCAAGCGAAGCATTGTCGACCAGCATGTTGCGATAGCTCCCATCCGGCCGGTCGACCCGGGCATAGCGGGTAAAGCCGTCACCGAGATTGTCTGCGGCAACCGCGAAGACCGCGGCCATCGCGGAGAAAAACCCCGTGACAGCCGTCAACATGACCGCCGATCGCGCCGGCCGTTCATCGCGAAAGAACGACATGATGAACTCCATGCGGCAAGGCGACCCGCCCGATCCTTTCCAGCGAAGGAGCCTCCCCCTTCAATACCCTGAAAACCTCCAGCCCTGCCCCGGCATCCGGCCCGGCGCCTGGATGCCCTTCGAACACCATCGCCAGCAGATGGTCGCCCGTGAGGTCGAAAGTCCCACCTTCGGGAAGCACGCCCTCGAACGGATAGTCACCGGCCTTTTCCAGCCTGCCGGTATCCGCATCGAACGTCAGCAGCGAGACTGTCGCCTCGCGCAGATGGCGTGGCGATCCAGGCGGAAAGGCGGTTGCGCGCATGTTGATGGTTGCCACGAAGCGACCGTCCGGGCTCACGGCCATGCCCTCCGCTGAATTGCCGGTTTCCACGGCCATCAAATGCTCGTGACGGGCCTCGCCGGCTTCCGGATCGGCAAGGCGTATGACACTCATGGTCGAGGGCGTCGTGGGGATGCGTCCGTCGAGGGTCGTTGCGGAAAAATCGCGACCCCAGTTCGAGGTCAGATAGTGCCGCCCGTCCGGGGTGAAGCGCCCGACAAAGGGATCCTTGCCGACGTCAACCACATTGCCCCAGGGCTGCAGCGCCGGCCCTGATTCGCCATCTGAAAATTCAAAGAAAGCCACGCGATCCTGCGTGTTGATGTTCACCGCAAGGAATCGTCCCGTGGGGTGCCAGTGCACATTCGTTGCCGTTACCCCTCCGCGTGGTGTCTCGGCCGAGCCGATGATCCCCAGGCCGGCGAGATCGGTACGGCTGACCTTGCCGAACCTGCCGCCTGTGAACTCGACGATCTGCAGCAGGCTTGCCTCGGCGGTATTGGACACAACGGCGATGTACTGTCCGTCCGGGCTTACCGCCAGCGCTTCGGGATGAGTGCCGACTTCGACCGTGTCAGCGGATCTCGGATCGGCGATGTGGGAAAGATCGACTGCGAACAGGCGGTTGCCGGGCGGCAGGTCCCTGACCGTCGTGCCCCCTTCCGACCTTTCACCGAGACGTTCCGCCACGAAAGCGGTGTGCCCATCCGGCGCCAGTGCAAGGACCTCCGGCGCTGCGGTCACCGAATTCGAGATCGGCAGCGTGCTTTTCGACACGCGGCCGTCGGCAATGGAAAGAACGGTCAGCATATCCCTGTACCCGGCCTCCTTCGGGGCCAGGATCGAACTGCCATAGATCCCGGCAACAAAGTCGCCATCGGATATTGTGACAACCCGACCGGCTGAAATCGCGCCAAGGATGTCGGCGGATTGCGCCGACACTTTGCCTGCGCCGCTTATGCCGAGAGCCAGCGCGACAGCCGTGCTGCCTATAGGATGCGATATCTTCATGATCCAGATTCCTTCCTTCGCTGCAAGGACAAAGCCCTTGTCTTTGAAGAGGATAGGGATCACTCTGATTGCTTTCCAATCGGAATATAACGATCTGTGATAGGCAATCCGCATCAGGAGTCATGATGGATATCCGCTCGATGGCCTGCTTCGTCGCCGTCGCCGAGGAACTGCACTTCCGCCGGGCGGCTGAGCGGCTGCACCTCACCCAGCCGTCGCTCAGCCAGCGCATCCGCGCGCTGGAATTCGAAGTCGGCACGGATCTTTTTGCCCGTGATCGCCGCAGCGTTACTCTCACGCCTGCCGGCCAGGCGTTCCTCGAACCGGCTCGTCGGGCGATCGAGAACGCCAAGGTGGCCAAGCAACAGGCTCTTCGAGCCATGCGCGGCGAAGTTGGCCGGCTGCGGCTGGGCTTCACCGTGATCGCCTTCTACGGTGTCCTGCCTGAGGCGGTACGGGCTTTTCGCCACCAATATCCGCAGGTGGAGGTCGAGCTCTTCGAGATGAATTCGCCATCGCTTGAAACGGCGCTGATGACCGGAACGATCGATCTTGCCGTCCTGCATCCGCCGCTCGCCAATCCGGACCTTGCGATCCGCGGCCTGCCCGATGAACCCCTCGTACTCGCCCTGCCCTCCGGCCACCCGCTCGCGTCGCGGGCCGAGATCCGGATTGCCGATCTTGCGGAGGAACCGCTGCTGATCGCACCGCGCGGCATCGGCCCCAGCATCTACGATCGCGTCATCGCGCTCTTTCAGGTGGAAGGCATCAGCCCGCATATTGTTCAGGAAGTAACACCCATGACGACGCTCGCCGGGCTGGTCGCCGCCGGCGTCGGCACGGGTTTCGTGACCGCGGGACTTTCCCGCCTGCCCCGTCCGGGCGTCAGCTACCGCCCGGTCACGCCGACGCCGCCATCGTTGCCCATGGCGGCGTCCTGGTTGAAGCCGGCGCTTTCGGCGAGCGGAGAGCGTTTCCTCGAAACGGTCGCCGCCCTGATCGGAAAGAGTGCCTAGGCGGCGTCGCTATGGCGCATGTCCGCCCGGCGCTCGTAGGCTCCGGCGTGGAACGAGACGTTAGGATCGCGCGTCTTGAAGCGCTCGATCTTCTCAGACAGGATTTCCACGCGGCGGCGCAGGCCGTGGATCTCGGCATTGTTCTCCTCGACCATGGCGGCGTTGCGCTGGGTGATGAGTTCCACTTCCTGCACAGCCTTAGTCACCTCGTTGATACCCGTCGACTGCTCCCCGGCCGCCGCGGAAATCTCGGCGACCAGTTTGCGGACATCGGTGATGTGCGAGATGATCTCGGTCAGCGCCGTGCCCGTTTCCTCGACGAGATGCACGCCGTTGCTGACCTGATCCGAGCTCGCCGAAATGAGACCCTTGATCTCGCGCGCGGCACCTGCACAGCGCTGCGCCAGTTCGCGTACTTCCTGCGCCACGACCGCGAAGCCGCGGCCGGCATCGCCTGCACGCGCCGCCTCGACGCCGGCATTCAATGCAAGCAGGTTGGTCTGGAAGGCGATCTCGTCGATCACACCGATGATCGTCGCGATTTTGTCGGAGGAGCGACTGATCTCGCCCATGGCGTCGACCGCACGGGCCACGACCTCGCCGGAGCGAACGGCGAACTCTTCCGTCTCGTTCACCGAGACCGAAGTCTGCCTGGCGCTTTCGGCCGTCGAGCGGACGATGTCGCTCAGATGCCTCAGCGCCCGCGAGCTTTCCTCCAGCGCCGCCGCCTGCTGTTCGGTACGGCGGGCCAGATCGTCGGCGGAGGAGGCAAGATTGCCCGTGCCGCCATCGATCTCTTCGGCGGTCGAGCGGACATCGGCCAGCGTCGCACGGAGCGCCTCGACGGCCTGATTGTAGGTGCGTGCCATTTCGATGAAGTCTTCCGGCAGGTTCTCGTCCATGCTGCGCTCCAGGTCGCCCTCGGCGAGCTGGCCGAGCACGTCGGACAGTGCCGTCAGCGCCTGACGCTGTTCAGCGGCGATCCGGGCGCGTTCGGTGGCGCGGCGTTCGGCCTCGGCATTGGAGAGGTCACGCGCCGCGGCGGCTTCCTGCTCCAGGCGGACATTCTCGAGCGCCGCATCTCGGAAGACGGTGACCGACCGGACCATGTCGCCGATTTCGTCGCCACGTTCACGACCTTCGATCCTCACTTCGAGATCGCCGGCGGCAAGTCGCTTCATCACCTCGGTGACGCGGCGCAGCGGACCACGCAGCGTTTCGACCAGCATCAGGCCGCCGGCGATCGCAAGCAGCGTACCAACCACCATGGCGACGACAGAAAGCTGGGCTGAACGTTCGCTGTCCTCCTTGCCGACTTCCTGAGCCTGTGCGACGAAGTTCTTGAGGCCCGCCATGCCGGCCGTCAGGGTTTCCGTCGCCGTGGTGCGGGCCTTGCTCCATTCGGCGGCGATCGCCAGAAGCTGGGCCGTATCGTCCTCCATAGACTTAAGCCGCGGCTGCAGCATGGGCGCAAACTCGCGCATGGCCGGATTGCGGGCGAGTTCGGAAACCTCGGCGCTTGCCTGGCTCAGCTTCTCCATGACATCGAGGACGGTCTGGCGTGCCTCTTCGGTCTGGGTGGCGCGCAGACGCTCGACATAGAGCTCCATTGCGTCGATGAGGCGCAGCGATTCTGCGCTGCGATCGAGAAGCGTGCGCAAGCTGGCGACTTCTCCCTCGATGCTGGCGAAGCGTGAAGCCGCATTGCCGGCCTTGTTCGTGACCTCGGCCTCCATCTCCGACTGGTATTTCATGAATGCGCTTGCGGCGAGCCTGATCGCCTGCGCCTTCTGCGGCACCGGCTGGTCGCTCTTGAGAAGCGCGGTCATCTCATCGATCGCGTCACGGATCGGCTTCAGCTGCTTGACCCCGTTCGGCGTCAGCATGGGCTGCACCTCCTCGAAGGTCTTGGCCAGGATGCCGAGATACATGTCGGCGGTACCGATCGTGCCGTCATCCGTGCCAGTCCCGCGAACATTGTTGCGAAGTTCGCCGATCTGTTCGGCGATCGCCTTGTAGGCATAGGCTTCGAGCACCATGCCCTTGGCGAACTTTTCCTTGCCCTCGAACTGCTTGCGGACGTTGGCAACCTGATCGGCAACCCCGGTCGCGATGGTGCGGATATCTTCGACGTTGTAATCCAGTGCCGCCGCATTCTGATCGCGCTTCTGCTTGATGGCCCAGAGAGCCTCCGTATCGGCACGCAGCTTCGGGGCAAGGCCGGACACGACGGCGACGCGCTCGCGATCGCCATCGGTGACAAGCAGGCCTTCCAGCACGTCCACGCCGCTCGCCTGCCTGTCGATGCCAGCCTGAACGGCAGCCAGGGATGCGTCGTCAGGCTTGCTTGTGAAATCCTGAAGCACTGCCTGGAGGTTTTCGAAATCGCCGATATTGTCGATTGTCGCGCGCGTCACGGTCATGTGTCCGTTCAGCATGCTCGCGGTGTAATAACCGGCAAGGCCGATGCCGGCGATCAGCAGGACCAGCGGCACCACAAAAAGAAGGACCTTGGTGACAATCCTTCGGCTCTGAAGAAGACGATCGATGAAAGACATTTTTCCCCCACGGCAACCTGGCGCCGGTTTCGCGCCAGCGGCATTCGCGAAACGGTAACGGCATGATTCCAGCCTCATGCGGGAATGATTTCGCCTACAGTCGACAAATTCAGTTGAACAAGGGTTAATTCGGCACCCTTACAAATCGCTTTGCCACATCCCATTGCATATTAGCCTCCCTCTAACTCTACTCAAAAGAGTACCGCCCGGCGCATGATCGGGCTGGCGACAGGTAAGCCGTTGCTTTAAGAGAAGCGCTCGATACCGGAGGGAATCGGGAATGGCATCGTCGGAAAACTCGCGGGGAGCGCTCTTCATGGCGCTCGCCATGGCGGCTTTCACCTGTAACGATGCCATAGTCAAATCGATCACGTCCGAACTCGGCGTCGCCCAGATCATGGCGGTACGCGGTGTCATGGCGACCGCGCTCATCTACTGTGTCGCGCGTTACCTCGGCGTCACCCTGTCTCTCAAGATGGTCATGCATCCGCTGGTACTGCTGCGCACCTTTTTCGAGATTGGTGCCACCCTCACCTTCCTCTCGGCGCTGGCCCATATCGAATTCGCTGCCGCATCCTCAATCATGCAGTCGCTGCCGCTTGCCGTGACCTTGGGGGCGGCCCTTTTCCTGGGTGAACCGGTCGGCTGGCGGCGCTGGACGGCGATTTCCGTCGGTTTCCTCGGTGTCCTCCTGATCATTCGGCCCGGTCCGGAAGGCTTCACGCCGGCTGCCCTGCTCGCCGTCGCCGCCTGCTTCTTCACGGCAAGCCGCGATCTCACGACAAGGCGGATCACCGCGGATATTCCGACACTCACCGTCACTCTCTTCACGTCGTTTGCCAACACCGTCGTCGGCGTGATCCTGATCGCGCCGATGGGCGGCTGGCAGCCGATCAGCACCCCCACGCTCGGTTATCTGGCGCTTGCCTCCGTCCTCGTCTTCGCCGGATATCAGGCGGTCATCAAGGCCATGCGCGTCGGCGAAATCTCCTTCATCGCCCCCTTCCGTTATACCGGCCTGCTCTGGGCATTGGTGATCGGCATCTTCCTGTTCGGAGAGCATCCCAATGCCTATATGCTCACCGGTGCTGCCATCGTCATCGGCTCCGGCCTCTACACCTTCTACCGTGAACGCAAGCGGCGGAGTCCTGTAGCGGAAAAGGCAAGCGTGGCACCGCCGGCCTGACGGACGCCGGAAAGCAGTTTGACGAGAGGAAGGACGACGTGCAGCAAAGCCGATTTCTGGACAGACAGACCCCGCCCCATATCCTGACGCTGGTCGTCTGCGCAGGTCTTGGAGCGCTATCGCTCAATGTCTTCCTTCCGTCTCTTTCGGCCATGGCGATCCATTTCGGCACAGACTATGCCGTCATGCAGCTCGCCGTTTCCGGCTATATCGCCGGCACAGCATTGCTCCAGCTCGTGCTCGGGCCGCTTTCCGATATTTTCGGCCGCCGCCGCGTGATGATCGGCAGCATCCTCATCCTGCTCGTCGGCACGCTGATCTGCCTCGCCGCGCCGAATGTCACCGTTTTCATGTTCGGGAGAATGCTGCAGACGGCGGTCGTCGCCGGTTTCGTGCTGCCGCGCGCCATCATCCGCGACACGGTGCCGATGGAGAGCGCCGCCTCGATGATCGCCTATGTCACCATGGGCATGTCGCTGGTGCCGATGATCGCGCCGACGATTGGCGGCACGCTCAGCGACCTGTTCGGCTGGGAAGCGAATTTCGTCCTCATATTGGGACTCGGGCTCATCACCCTGGTGCTTGTCTCCGTCGACCTCGGCGAGACAAACCGCGCGCCGGCGGCGAGCTTCACGGCGCAGTTTAAAAGCTGGCCGGACCTTTTCCGGTCGCGCCGCTTCTGGGGCTATACGCTCACCTCGACCTTCTCCTCCGGCGTCTTCTTCTCCTTCCTCGGCGGGGCGCCCTTCGTCGGCACGGCGATCTACCATCTCACGCCCACCATGCTCGGCGTGCAGTTCTTCCTCATCGCCGCCGGTTACATGGTCGGCAATTTCATCTCTGGACGTTATACCCGGCGCTTCGGCACAATGACCATGATGATCTCCGGCAGCGTCGTCAGCCTGATCGGCGTCTGCATTACCGCCGCCATTCTTCTCGGAGATGTCGCGTCGGCAACCGCCTTCTTCGCGCCGCTGGCGCTGACCGGCGTCGGCAACGGGTTGACGCTTCCGAGCTCGAATGCCGGCATCGTCAGCGTGAGACCGCATCTTGCCGGGTCCGCCTCGGGCCTCGGCGGCGCGATCACGGTCGGCGGCGGCGCTGCTCTCTCGACGCTTGCAGCGGCGGTGCTGAAAGAGGAAGGCGGGGCGATACCGCTCCTCGTGGTAATGGGCATCTCGACATTGTTCGCGCTCGCCGCGACCGCGTATGTTCGTCGGATCGACCTTCGCGAAGGTGCGATCGAAACCCGGGATGCCGATCGATGACCGGCCCCGCGCTCCCCCCCGGCCTGATCCTCGCCGGCGGCAAATCGAGCCGCATGGGTTCCGTCAAGACGCTTCTGGAGATCGGCGGCGACACCATTCTCAGCCATATCGTGCGGCGGCTCTCACCCCAGGTTTCGGGGATCACGCTCAATGCGTACGACGATTTCCCCAACCCGCTCGGGCTACGCCTCATCCCGGACAAGCTCGCCGATCAGCCAGGACCGCTCGCGGGCGTTCTTGCCGGTCTGCGCGACGTGGAGACCCGCGGCATCTCTGCAACTCATCTCCTGACCGTACCGTCGGACGGCCCCTTCGTGCCGACTGATCTGGTCAGCCGCCTTCAAGCTGGAACCGACGATCCGGATGCGATTGTCATCACCGCTTCGGACGGACGCAGTCACCCGGTTTTCGGGCTCTGGCCGATCTCGATCGCCGACGATCTCGAAACCTGGCTCGCCGATCCGCAAAACCGACGCATCAAGGCTTTCCTGCAGCGTCACCGGGTAGTGACCATCGAATTCCCGCGGATCGAGACACTTCACGGCCTGCTCGATCCTTTCTTCAACATCAACACACCGGAAGATCTCGAAGAGGCCCGGCGTTTCGCGGAGGTTCTTCAATGAGCTCTCCCCGTGTCTTCGGCATTTCCGGCTGGAAGAATTCCGGCAAGACCGGATTGACGGTGCGGCTCGTCGCCGAACTTACCCGCCGTGGCTACCGGATCTCGACGATCAAGCATGCCCACCATGATTTCGACATCGACAAGCCGGGCGCCGATTCATTCCGTCATCGCGAGGCCGGTGCGTGCGAGGTGGCGATCGTCTCCGACAGGCGCTTTGCCATCATGCACGAACTGCGCGAGGAGTCGGAGCCGCGCCTGGACGATATCCTGGCCCGGCTGGAGCCTTGCGATCTGGTCCTGATCGAAGGCTACAAGCGGGAACTGGTTCCGAAAATCGAGACCCGGCGCCTCGAATCGAAAAGCCGCGACCCGCTTTCGCCAAACGATCCGCATATCGTCGCCATCGCAGCCGACCATCCGGTGACGGACACGGCTCTGCCGGTCTTCGACCTCGACGACACGGCGGCAATCGCCGATTTCATCGTGACGGTGATGGAACTTCCCAGACAATGAAAAACCTGCGTGCCGACCGCTCACTCGTCATTCCCATCCTCGGGTTCAACCCGAGGACGAGGACAAGCTGAGCCGCCGGATCGCTCCGGCGGCTTTGTCTCGGGGCAGCAGAAACCCTTACTGGTTCGAGGCGACCGGCTTCACCAGCGGCGTGATGCGGCGGATGGTGACGCGGCGGTTCTCCTGGTTCGGACCGTCTGTCCGAACCTTGAGGTAACGTTCGCCATAACCCTGGGTCGCCAGGTTTTCCGGCGGAATGCCGAAGGCGTCGGTGAGTACCCGGGCAACCGATTCCGCGCGCTCATCGGAGAGGATGAGATTGCTCTCGTCCGAGCCGACCGCATCCGTATGGCCCTCGATCAGGAAGGTTTCGGACGGGTCTTCCTCCAGCACCCGGTTCATCGCCTCGGCGACCCGGCGCAGCGAACTCGCCTGGTTCATCGGAATCTCGGCACTTCCGGTCGCGAAGGTGATCGTATCGAGGTCGATGCGTGGCACCTTGTCACGGATACGGGCCGAATAGCGGACTTCATCCAGTGAATAGACGCGCTCGACCCGTTCGACCGGCGGCTGTTCGAGAAACTCGTAATAATCCCGGTCCGGCTCGCTCGAGGTGTCGATGATATAGTTCTCGATCGGCACCGTGAGCCGCATTGGTGGCAGGTCATAACCCGGATCGCGCCAGACATAGTCGCGGTCGCGACGCTCGGCCATCAGTTCCGGCGCATAATAGAGAACATATTCATTCCCGCCCCGCACGATGCGCGACCGCTGGACGATCTCGCCGTAACGGTTGCGGATCGTGACGATACGGGTGCCGTCATCGCGGATGAAGACTTCGCGTACCCGGCCGTCGCGCAGGCGCTCATATTCCGGCTCCCGGCCGTCGACGTAGAAGCGACGGCTGTCGTCATGGCGGACGAAGGTCTGGTTGTCGATCGAAATGATCGTCCGCGCGCCGTCGCGATCCCGATCGCGGTCCCTGTCGCGGCTGACCTCCTCACGGAACTCCCAGCCTTGCGGCCGGTCGAATCGCGGACGCCGGTCGAGCCGTTCGCCGCGTTCCTCGATCATGGCGCGAACCTGCTCTTCCTGCTCACGGCTGAACGTCGTGCCGGACTGAGCCTCGGCGTCGGACTTGGGCGGGGCGAGTTGCTGCTCGGTCTGCTGAGGAGCTGGCCGGCGGCGTGGCCGCTCGCCTTCGCGGAGCGGTCGCGGCTGTTCCTTGGCGCTGTCAAGCACTGCAGCACCGTTCTCGACCGGCAGCACGATCTGCTCGCCCTCACGCGCCGAAGACGGGTCGCGCGCGATCTGACGGGCCCGTTCGATCTGCTCGGGTGTGCGCGGCGGTTCGGGCCGGGCCTGTTGCTGTTCGTCCAGCGGCTCGCCGGGAGCCGGTCGGACCGGGCTGGCCTGGTCGCGCGGGGTCTCTCCCCGGGGCGGCAGCGGCGGCTGGCCTTCCGTTGTCTGACGGCGCGGCTGTTCGCCCCGGGCAGGTTGCTCCTCGGTGGTCTGGCTTTCCCTTGCCGGCGGCCGGGGACGCGTGTCCTGTGCAGTACCTCTGCCGGAATCCTGGCCGGATCTCTGATCCTGGGCATTGCGGCGGGCCGGCGCCTCCGGGGCAGTTTCAGGCGTCGCCGCACGGTCTCGCGCACGGGGCCGGGGTGTCGGGGTTTCAGCCTGATTTTCCGTGGGGGTCGCCTTGCGATCCTGGGCATTGCGGCGCTGCTGGCGGTCACCGCCTTCCGGTGCAATCTCGCGCTGCGGCTGGGCTTCTCTCGTTGTCGACCGCTCGGTCTCCGGAGCCGCCTGTCCGCGCTGGCGGTCCCGGCGCTGTTGGCGCTCGCCGCCCTCGCCCTGTCCGGTCTGCTGTTGCTGACGACGCAGCAGACGTTCTGCGCCACCCTGGTCCTGGTCGGCCTGCTGCTGGCGGCGCTGCGGACGCTCTGCCGGTGCTTCCGCAGCCGGCCGTTCCGCCTGAGGTTCACGGCGCGGTGCGGCTTCGCGGGGGGCTTCCGGCTCCGCCTGACGCTGGCGCCGCGGCTGTTGCTCTTCCTGCTGCTGGGCGCGCGGCGCCTGTCGCCGTTCGGCACCACCCTGCTCGCGGTCACCGCCCTGCTCGCGCCGCGGCCGCTGCTGCTCTCCGCCGCCTTCGCCTTCCTGCTGCTGCCGCCGCTTCCTCAACAGCAGCGGATCTTCTTCCTGGATCTTGATGATGCCCGGCATCTGACCGGCCTCGATCATGGGTTTCGGCGGCATGGCCGCCGCCGGCTGCATCATCAGCGGCAGCGAAACGAAGGGCGCTGCGACGCTGGCGAACAGTCTGAATTTCCTCGACATGGACATTTCCTCTTCTCGGGGTGCTATCCCTTTCACGCGTCCTTTATTGCCTTTTTTCAGGCGGACTTACGCTTCGGCTGAATGCTATCCAGCCGGAGATGGTTCCGTTTAAGGCTGTGCCAGCCGGTCTGAACCTCGCGTGAATGTGTTGTTCATGTTTCAGCGGCAAGTGAACGTGCACGTAAAATGCCGTTGCAATTTCGTCCGAGCCGGTATCTATAAAATCCAGAGGGGGCGAAGCGCCCCGCTCCTGACGGCAAAACAAGATGAACCATGCCGTCGGCGCTGCCAACAGAGAGGATCATCATGAATATCTCCACCCGCTTCTTCGCCGCCGCTTCGATCGCCGCGCTGTCGCTCTTCGCCGGCTCGGCGATCGCCCAGGAAAAGCTCGTGATCGGCACGGAAGGCGCCTATCCCCCCTTCAACAATCTCGAAGCCAACGGCGAGCTCACCGGCTTTGACGTCGATATCGCCAAGGCGCTCTGCGAGGAGATGAAGGTCACCTGCACCTTCGTCACCAATGACTGGGACGGCATCATTCCGGCACTGCAGTCGAAGAAATTCGACGCGATCATCGCCTCCATGTCGATCACGCCGGAGCGCGAGGAACAGGTCACCTTCTCCAAGAAATATTACAACACGCCGCCGGCGATCGCCGTGCCGAAAGATTCGCCGATCAAGGACGTGGCCGGCCTCAAGGGCAAGACGATCGGTGCGCAAGGGTCGACCACCCACTCCAACTATGCTGAAAAGCACATGCCGGATTCCGAGCTGAAGCTCTATCCGACGGCTGACGAATACAAGCTCGACATTGCCAACGGCCGTATCGACGCCGTCATCGACGATATCGTCGTGCTCTCCGAATGGCTGAAGTCGGATGCCGGCAACTGCTGCAAGATCCTTTCGCCCCTGCCGATCGATCCGGAGATCAACGGCGCAGGCGCCGGTGTTGCGGTGCGCAAGGGCGAAACCGCGCTGGCCGACAAGTTCACGGCGGCGATCGCCGCGATCCGCGCCAACGGCAAGTACAAGGAAATCAACGACAAATATTTCGATTTCGACGTTTACGGCGACAAGTAATCGTCTGAATAGGCCTGACAATCCGGCGGAAGGCTTGCCCTTCCGCCGTTTTTCTTTTTAATGAAACCAGCATAACATCAGCGGCGCGACAGAGGCCGCGGGGGAAAACGACCTTATGAGCGGATTCTTTTCCGCCCTCTTTGGCGCGCTCGATCCGCTTTGCGGTCCTATCGGCCTTTTTTCACTGTTCGGTTCGGGCACGCTTGTCGCCTGTGGTGAAGCCGGCTGGGGCGACGAAATCGCTTTTGGTGTCAAGGTGACGATCTCGTTGGCGCTTGCCACGCTTCCTGTCGGGCTCGTGATCGGCTTTCTGATCGCGCTTGCGGCGCAATCCGAGGAAAAGCTGCTGAGGCTTGCCGCCGGCATCTATACGACGATCTTCCGCGGCCTGCCGGAACTCCTCACCCTCTTCATCGTCTATTACGGCCTGCAGATCCTGATCCAGTCGGTGCTTTCCTCCCTCGGCTACGAAGGGCGTATCGAGATCAACGCCTTCCTGGCCGGCATGGCGGCGCTGGCGGTCGTCTTCTCCTCCTATTCGTCCGAGGTGCTGCTGTCGGCCTTCCGGGCGATCCCGCGCGGACAGTACGAGGCGGGCGACGCTCTCGGCCTGCGCCGCTGGCGCACCATGCGGCTTGTCATCCTGCCACAGCTCATCCGCATCGCCCTTCCGGGCCTCACCAATCTCTGGCTGATCCTTTTGAAGGACACGTCCTACGTCTCGGTCATCGGGCTTGCCGATATCCTGCGCCAGACGGGCATCGCCGCGCGCGTCAGCAAGGAGGCTTTCTTCTTCTATGTCATCGCCTGCATGCTTTACCTGATCCTCGCGATGATTTCGTCCTTTGGCCTCGGCTTCGTCGAGCGCTGGGCCAAACGTTCAGGGATCAGCCGATGACCGCCGTTACGGAACTCATCCCGCCTCAGCCTGCACCCGCGGCCGTGAAACGAAAACTCGGAGCCGCCAGGATCGCCGGCATAGCCGTTCTTGCCGTCTGGGTGCTGCTGGCCGTCGCACTCGCCGGCATGGTCGTCAGCGGTTGGGATCAGGCCAAATTCCTGCGCTACGGGCCGCGCTATCTCCATGGCCTGTGGGTGACTATCTCGCTGGTCGGGCTTGCCGTCATCCTCGGCGCGATCCTGTCGTTGCCGATCGCTTTTGCGCGCATGTCGAAGAACCGCTTCCTGAACGGCATCGCCTATGCCTATGTCTATGTCTTCCGAAGCACGCCGCTGCTTGCCCAGCTCTTCCTGATCTATTACGGGCTCGGCAGTTTCCGCCCGCAACTGGAGGCCGTCGGTCTCTGGTGGTTCTTCCGCGAGGCCTGGTATTGCGGCCTCTTCTCATTCGTACTCAACACCGCCGCCTATCAGGCGGAAATCCTGCGCGGCGCAATCGAGAGTGTGCCGCGCGGCCAGCATGAGGGTGCGGCGGCACTCGGCATTTCGAAATACATCGCCTTCCGCAAGATCATCCTGCCGCAGGCGCTCATCGTGGCACTCCGCCCCTATGGCAACGAGATCGTGCTGATGATGAAAGGCTCGGCCGTTGTCGCCATCGTCACCGTCTACGACCTGATGGGCGAGACGCGTTATGCCTTCTCGCGCACCTTTGACTACCAGGCCTATCTCTGGGCGGCGATCTTCTATCTTGCCATCGTCGAGGCGTTGCGGCACGTCTGGGCCTTCCTCGAAGCCCGCCTGACACGCCATCTGAAACGTTAGCAGCACTCGCCGAAATTCGCTGCTAACACATTGAATATTTTCACGAATACCTCCTTATGAAGCAATTGTAAAGCCTCGGTTAACCGTGGCATGCTCCCCTTGTCGGGTGGCGTGAAAGCGTCATCCGGAAAACAAGAAATGGGAACTGCTGATGTCTGAAATGGAAATGATGCTGAAGGGCTATGGCCTTACCACGGCGCAGATTTTATACCGCCTGCCCGATCACCCCGTGCTGCTGCAAAGCTATGTCTGGCAGGACTACGATCTCGCGCCTGATTTTCCTGCCATGAAGGATTTCCTGAAGTTCTGGCAGGAGAAGCTCGACGGACCGCTGCATTCGGTCCGCTACGTCCACCGCAAGCTGATCTCGGCCAGCGAGTGGCGCTCGGTCAAGGGAGAGATCGTGGTCCACTGACGGAGCGCGGACGCCTGAGGCCTAGACATGCACCTCGCCGTGGGCGAATTCGCCCTCGTCGGGTTCGCGATGCATGGCGGCATATAGGATGGCGCCGTAGAAAAGTGCGACGACCATCGTCACGCTCCATCCCGGCAGCGGCCCAAGCGCTGCGTTCTGCACCGCCTCGGACACCGTAAAGACGCCATCTGTCGCCGGTTGATCAGGCAGGAGCTTGGGCGTCGATATCTTCAGGAACCATGCGAACAGCAGGATGAGGTACATCCAGACGTAGTTGCGTCGGATACGCCGGAACAGCGCCTCACGATAGCTGATGATGAAGCGAGGATTGCGCAGGCTTCCGGCGATGCCCGCCGCCCAATCCGGCCTGAGATCGGCCTGCGGATCGAGCGCCTGTGCGAAATAGTGCCGCTCCAGCTTGCGCACCCTGGCGCGGTAGACGTCGAAGAAGCGGTAGCGCCGCGCCTCGATCAGCAGAAGCAGCGATACCAGCAGCATGGCGAAGATCACCACGCCGTGATGGGAAGTCGGCGTCGACAGCGAGATCGACAAGAGCGCCGCCACCATTGTGATCGCCCAGTTGGAGGTGCGGTCGATGCGGTCGCGCCAGCTCGTCATCCGGCCCAGCTCGCCGCGGTAGTAGTGGATGATCATATTGGCCTTTTCGCCGGACGTAATCGGCAGCATGGGCGCCCGCCGCTCGACATTTTTCTCCAGTACACTCGGCTCCTCAACCGCGGCCATGATCCTTTCCTCCCAAGGTTTTATTTGCTTTATCTTTCAACGAACAAACCGGCACGCCGTTCCGTCTCATGGACAAACGGCGGCTGGCGGCTTAAAGCCGCTGCCAAACGAGGAATGCGACCATGAAGAAGATCGACGAGGAAGCGCTGGCAGAGGCCTATAACCGGGCGCTCGCGCTGGAAAAGGCGGGCGACGTCGACGCCGCCGTGAACGCGTACAGACAGGTGCTGGAGATCGATCCGGAAGACCACGGCGGGGCTGCCGTTCGCATCGCCGCCATGGGCCGTGGCGAGACGCCACCAAAGGCGCCGGACGCCTATGTCGAAACCCTCTTCGACCAGCATGCAGGAAGCTTCGAGGACATCCTGGTCGAACAGCTCGGTTACGCCGTGCCGGTCATGGTGCGCCAGCGCCTGCAGGCATTGGAGCTCGGGCCTTTCAAACGCATGCTCGATCTCGGCTGTGGCACCGGCTTGACCGGCGGCACGCTGCGCGACATGGTCGACGATATCACCGGCATCGACCTTTCCGAGAACATGGTCGAGATCGCCCATGAGAAGGATCTTTACGAGACGCTCTACGTCGCGGAAGTCGAGGATTTTCTCGAAGATAACGACGACGAACCGTTCGATCTCGTAACCGCCACGGACGTACTTCCCTATCTCGGCGCACTCGAACCGCTCTTCTTCGGCGCGGCGGAGAACATGGTTGCCGGCGGCATCTTCGCCTTCTCGTCCGAAACGCTGCCGCCATCCGACGGTCGGCCCTATGTCGTCGGGCCGCACCAGCGCTTCCTTCATTCGGAAGCCTATATCCGCACGCGGCTCGCCGACACCGGCTTCGAGATCGTCGAGATTTCGGAGATCAACGTACGCATGCAGGACGGGCATCCGAGCCCGGGCCATCTGGTCATTGCGCGGTTGAGGGGTTAGTTTTCCCGCCGACAGAGGGAGGAATCGCGATGAGCCCGCAGCGCTATCTTCTCGCGCAGGCCTATAACAATGCCTGGGCCAACCACCGGCTCCTGAAAGCCTGTAGCCGGCTTTCGCCGGAAGAAGTCGCCGCAAAGCGCGTCAGCTTCTTTCCGTCGATCATCCATACGCTGAACCATATCCTGACGGTCGACTGGCTTTATATCAGTGCACTCGAGGGCAACTGCATAGGTGCGGCGGCCTTCGATCCGGAAATCCCTTTCCCCTTCTTCGCTGATTTGGAACGCGAGCAGCGAGCCGCCGACCGACGTCTCATCGATCACTGTCGTGGCCTCGATGCAGAGACGCTCACACAAGAGGTTCGCATCCCGCGCGAGACCCATGTGCAGGTGGAGAACACCGATCGCGTGTTGCTGCATCTCTTCCAGCACCAGATTCATCACCGCGGCCAGGTTCACGCCATGCTGTCGGGAACATCCATCCCTCCGCCGCAGCTTGATGAGTTTTTCGCCGCCGACGAGGAACAATTGCGAAAACAGGATTTTGCCGAACTCGGTTTCACCGAAGCCATGATCTGGAGTTGATCTGAACCATGCTTTATTTCGTCATCAAGGCCCTGCATCTCCTTTCCGACTTCCTGTTGATCGGCGGCATGCTGATCAATGCCTTCGTCATCGGCATGGTCCCGCCGGCGATCCGCGTGGGCGTCATCTCGGCGCTGCGCAAGTATGACCGCATCGTGACCACCGCCGCGCTGGGCGGCGCATGGATCTTCGGCCTCTGGCTCGCCTTCGGTTACGGTTTCTACACAAGCGGCTGGTTCGGCTTCAAATTCCTCATCGTCGTCATGCTGTCGGCCCTGCACGGCATGCAGGGTGGCTGGATGCGTCGCATGGAGGCTGATCCGAAACTCGATCCGCCGGCCTTTGTACGCGCCGGCATGCCGATCATTCTCATCTCGATCGTGCTGATCGTGGCACTGGCAGTGATCAAGCCGTTCTGATCCCGGCGATGTCTCCGCCCCGCACCGCGATAAGGACAGATCGCCTGGTCCTTCGTCCGACCTCTGCCACCGACGCGGAACGCGCATTCGAGATCCAGTCGGACTGGGAGGTCACGCGCATGCTGCGCATGGCCACCTTTCCTGCGGACCGGCAGGCGACCTTCGAGTGGTTCGCCGACCATGAACGGGAATGGTCCGCCGGTGAGGCCTATCGCTTTGCGGTGGAGATCGCCGGCCGCATGGTGGGCCTTGTCGATGTCGATGTCGATGTCGATGTCGATGAGATCAAAGATGGCGAGGGCGACCTCGGCTACTGGCTCGATCGAGATTCCTGGGGCTGTGGCTACGCATTCGAGGCCGCGAATGCTGTGGTCCGTTTCGCCTTCGGCGAGACCGGTCTTTCGACGCTGAAATCCGGGCATGCAGCGGACAATCCCGCCTCCGGGCGCGTCCTGACCAAACTCGGCTTCGTCCCGGTCGACATCGTGGAACGCTTTTCCCGGCCGCGCGGTGAACCCATCCAACAATGCCGGTATGTGCTCGCGTGCCGCTAGAGGTCAGGTTTTCGGCAGCTCGGCCGGCGGTTCGACATCGGAGGGCACTGCCGGCTCATCATGAGCCTTGTTCAGTTCAACTCCGCTCAACTCTGAAGACACTGCAGACTTCTCGCCTGCGCTCTCCTCGGCGGCTACCTTCTCCAGTATCTCCGCTTCCTCTGTCCGGTAATGCACCTGGTCGAGGCTGCCGAGCATGCCGTTGGCGATCTCCCGCTCGCCCATGATCGTCTTGTCGGCGCCGAGTTTTTCCAGATGCTCGATCTCGGCATCGGAATTCGCTCGGCAGAGGATGAGCAACGCCGGGTTTACCTGCCGCGCCTGCATGACCACGTTACCCGCTTCGAAGGCGTCCGGGATCGCCACGACGAGGCTCTTGGCCGCGCCGAGATTGGCAAGCTCCAGCACCTTGGGTGAAGCGGCATTGCCGACGATCACCTCGATGCCCTTTTTCAACAGTTCCTGGACGCGGTTTTCGGAATCCTCGATCACCAGGAACGGAATGCCGGAGGATTTCAGGTTGGCGACGACGATGCTGCCGACCCGTCCGTAGCCGACCACGACGGCATGGCCGCTCAGTCGCGTTGCGGCCACCTCGCCATCCTCGCCGGCCGTCGTCAATACGGGCTCACTCTCTTCCAGCCTGGCGGAAGCCTCCGCCTCGGTCATCGGACCGCTCCCTTCCATAGCTACCTCGGCATCGCTCGGAGCCTCAGCCGGCGCGCGATAGATGCGTGCCTCAAGCCCCGGCCTGATCTTGTCGCAAAGATAGAACATGACCGGGTTCAGGATGATCGAGATGATCGCGCCCGCCAGGATCAGGTCGCGGCCTTCTTCCGGCAGCATGTTCAGGCCGACGCCGAGTTCTGCAAGAATGAAGGAGAATTCGCCGATCTGCGCGAGGCTTGCTGAAATCGTCAGCGCAGTGCCCGCCTTGTGCCCGAATGCCATCACGATCAGGAAAGCGGCGATCGACTTGCCGATAACGATGATGAACACCGTGCCGAGCAGGGTCAGCGGGCTGTTGAGCACGATCGACGGATCGAACAGCATGCCCACCGACACGAAGAAAAGCACGGCGAAAGCATCCCTGAGTGGCAGGCTTTCCTGTGCGGCCCGGTGTGACAGCTCGCTTTCAGACAGGATCATGCCGGCGAAGAACGCGCCGAGCGCCAGCGACACGCCGAAAAGTTTTGCCGCGCCGAAGGCGACGCCGAGCGCAATCGCCAGCACGCCCAGCCGGAAGAGTTCGCGCGAGCCGCTATGGGCGATGCGATGCAGGATCGCCGGGATGACCCGCCTTCCGACCACCAGCATCAGGCCGAGGAAGGCCGCGACCTTCAACAGCGTCACACCGATGATGCCCGTGATCCCGAGGTCGATGTTGAGGAGTTGTGCGACGGCGATCGCCACCGGGTCCGGATGCGTCGCCTCGCCGCCGATGCTCGCCAGCGCTGGGATCAGCACCAGTGCGAGAACCATGGCGAGATCCTCGACGATCAGCCAGCCGACGGCGATCTTGCCGCGATCGGTCTCGACCAGGCGGTGCTCCTGGAGCGCCTTCAGAAGCACTACGGTGGAGGCGACGGACAGTGCAAGGCCGAAGACGAGGCTGCCGCCGAGCGGCCACCCCAACAGCGTTCCCATGCCCCAGCCGAGCAGCGTGGCAAAGCCGATCTGCACGATCGCCCCGGGCACGGCGATACCGCGCACGGACAGGAGGTCCTTGAGCGAAAAGTGCAGGCCGACGCCGAACATCAGCAGGATGACACCGATTTCAGCCAATTCCGGCGCAAGGCTCTGGTCCGCCACGAAACCGGGCGTATGCGGACCGACAAGAATGCCCGCGAAGAGATAACCGACCAGCGGCGGCAGGCGGAAACGATTGGCGATGGCGCCGAAGATGAACGCAAGCACAAGACCGCCGACGATCGTGGAAATCAATGGCGTCTCATGCGGCATCGACGTCTCCCTCTGGAAATCTCCTGACAAACCTGCCATATATGGCTTATGTTGACCAATATGGGCAGCTTTTACAGATGGGTCAAGACGCAAGGCAAATGATTTTGACGCCGGCTTTGTGCCGCGCGGCCAGAGGCCTTCTCGATTGGACGCAAATCGATCTCGCGGAGCGTTCGGAAGTCTCACGCAGCACCATCCGCGACTTCGAAGGCAACCGCCACGACATTCACCGCGCGACCGCTGCGCAGCTTCGTCGCGCCTTCGAAGAAGGCGGCGTTATGTTCATGGACGTGGATGGCTGCGGCATGGGCGTCTGCCAGAGGAATGGCAGCCTGCCGAAAGCCTGATATCTCCCCCGGCAGCGGGCAAAAAGACAGGACCGACGGCAGACTCTGCTTTTCGAGACGGTCGCATTGCTCTAATCCTCCCTACCGCACACAAGGAGATTCAGCATGGCGAAGGTGGCATTCATCGGTCTTGGGGTTATGGGCTTCCCGATGGCGGGGCATCTTAAGGAAAAAGGCGGTCATGACGTCATCGTCTATAACCGCACCGCGTCCAAGGCTGCCGAATGGGTCAAGAGATATGGCGGCAAGGCTGGCGCCACGCCCGCCGAAGCGGCGAAGGATGCCGATTTCGTCTTCACCTGCGTCGGCAATGACGACGATCTCCGCTCGGTGACATTGACCGAGACCGGCGTGCTTGCCGGCATGAAGCCAGGCTCGATCCTGATCGACAATACGACCGCCAGCGCCGAAGTCGCCCGCGAACTCGAAGCCGCCGCCAGGGAAAAAGGCATCGGCTTCATCGATGCCCCCGTCTCCGGCGGCCAGGCGGGTGCGGAGAACGGCGTGCTCACCGTCATGTGCGGCGGCGATCCGGCGACTTTCGACAAGGCAAAGCCGATCATCGACGCCTATGCCCGCATGGTTGGTCTGATGGGGCCGGCAGGCAGCGGCCAGCTCACCAAGATGATGAACCAGATCTGCATTGCAGGCATCGTCCAGGGGCTGGCGGAAGCCGTCCATTTCGGCAAGCAGTCCGGCCTCGACATCGAGAAGGTCATCGAGGTGATTTCCAAGGGAGCCGCCGGCTCGTGGCAGATGGAAAACCGCTACAAGACGATGATCGCCGGCAAATATGATTTCGGCTTTGCCGTCGATTGGATGCGCAAGGATCTCGACATCGTGCTCACCGAGGCCCGCCGCAACGGCGCGAAGCTGCCGCTGACGGCGCTTGTAGATCAGTTCTACGGCGACGTGCAGGCGATGGGCGGCAGGCGATGGGACACGTCCTCGCTGCTTGCACGGCTTGAAAAAAAATGAAGCTGTCGCCGGATTCTCCTGCAGAGGATATCGTTGAGCATCTTCAGACGCTGCGCAACGAGGCCAATATCGCCGGCATGAGCCGCTTCGGCATCGATACCGCCACTGCGCTCGGCATCACCACGCCGCAGATGAAGGCGATCGTTCGCCAGGTCAAGAAAGATCACGCCCGCGCGCTGAAGCTCTGGAATACGGGGCTTCGCGACGCCCGCATAGCCGCCATCCTCACAGCCGATCCGAAAACGCTGACCAGGGCGGAAGCCGAGCTCTGGGCGGGCGATTTCAATTCGTGGGAGATCGTCGATACCGCCGCCGACCTCTTCACCGGTACGCCGTTCTGGAAGGAGCTCGTCGGCGAATTCGCGAAGGACGAGCGGGAATTCGTGCGCCGCACCGCCTTTGCGATGATCGCCGGCGCGGTTGTGCACAACAAGAATGAGCCGGACGAGACGTTCATCGCCTACCTGCCGCTGATCGAGGCCCATTCCGCCGATCCGCGCAATTTCGTGAAGAAGGCGGTCAACTGGGCGCTGCGCAATATCGGCAAGCGCAACCGGACCTGTCATACTCCTGCGCTCGCCTTGTCGCAGAAGCTCGCCGCGTCTGCCGACAAGACTGCCCGCTGGATCGGCAAGGATGCCGTGAGAGAGCTGTCGAACGAAAAGACTCTGGCGCGGCTGAAGTAGCCCTTAATCCTCTCCCGACTTCTGGTTGTCGAGCACCATATAGTCGAGCGGCAGTTCGGTCGTGTATTTGATCTGCTCCATGGCAAACGCCGAGGAAACGTCGCGGATCTCGATTTTGGCGATCAGCCGCTTGTAGAAGGCATCATAGGAGCCGATATCCGGCACGACGACCCGCAGAAGATAATCGACGTCGCCGCTCATGCGATAGAACTCAACGACTTCCGGAAAATCCACGACGACTTCGGAAAAGCGCTTCAGCCATTCGATCGAGTGGCTGGCGGTGCGGATCGACACGAAGACGGTGACTTTGGTGTTGACCTTGACCGGATCGAGCAGCGCCACGCGGCGGCGGATGACGCCGTCCTCTTCCATCTTCTGAATGCGCCGCCAGCAGGGCGTGGTCGACAAGCCCACCTTCTTGGCGAGGTCCGCGACGGCGAGAGTGGAATCTTCCTGCAGAATGCGCAGGATCTTGCGGTCCAGGCGGTCCATTGACAGTCCTTTCGAAATGATTTTTCGTTATACACATAAATCATAGCAGTTAACCGAATTTTGTTTCAACGGATCAGGCTATCCACATTCTGTCGCAGAACCGGCAGCACATCGGCCTCGAACCAGGAATTCTTCTTCAGCCAGCCGGTGTTGCGCCAGCTCGGATGCGGCAGCGGCATAACGCGCGGCGCCTCGTTCACGAAGAAATGCTCACGCCAGTTCCGGACCGTTTCCGTCATGCCCTTCCCTCTGCGGCTGCCGAGATGCCAGGCATGCGCATAACCGCCGACAGCCAGGATCAGTTCGATCTGCGGCATGGCGGCGATCACCTTTTGCCTCCACAATGGCGCGCATTCCCGCCTTGGCGGTAGATCGCTGCCCTTGTCATCGTAACCGGGGAAGCAGAAGCCCATAGGCACGATCGCGAACCGGTCGGGATCGTAAAACTCTTTGCGGCTGACGGCCATCCAGTCGCGCAGCCGATTGCCGGAAGCATCGTTGAAGGGAAGCCCGCTTTCGTGCACGCGCAGGCCCGGCGCCTGTCCGGCGATCAGCACCCGGGCCGTTCGTGAAAGCACGGCCACCGGTCGTGGCTCGTGAGCCAGGCGATCCCCCTCGCCTTTCGCCGGCGTGTCCCGACAGACGCGGCATGCGGCGATCGCCTGCCGCAGCCTCGCGATCTCCTCATCACGATCGACAATCCCGTCCATGCCTATTCCCAATAGATCACCTGCTTCACCCAGTCCATGAACGTCTCCAAAAGGTTCGGGTCGTCCATCATGCCGCGTGACGCACGCCAGTCCCGCGGGTTTTCGAAGTGCCCTGCCCAGAGCCCCCGCCGTTCCCGCCGGGCGGCAACCTGTTCCTCGGCATAGCGGCCGGAGGCAAGCGCCAGCCCCTGCCGCACCAGCGCGGCGTTGATATTCGACGCGCCCGCATGGCAGCGCACCAGAAGCCGGCGATAGCGGTCGCGCTCGCGCCCGAGGCATTCCGTTCCCGGTTCGGCAACGAGCCGGGCCAGAAGCCGCCTCGCCTCCTCTCCGCACGCCCAGGTCGTGCCGCGGTCGTCCTCGCAGGTCTGGTGAAGTTCCGGCGCGTCGAGGCCCTGCAGCCGCAGGCGTTCGCGGCCCACCGAAAGCGTATCGCCGTCGATCGCATAAAATGGGCCTCGAACCACGCTGTCGGCCGCCTCGTCCAGCTTCGCAACGATCAGCACCAGAAGGATGAAGAAGCAGGCGAGCACCACTCCATCGCGAAGAAACCTGAATATGCGCGCCACAATCCGGCCTTATTGGAAAACGGAAACTTCAGAGAAATGGCAAACAAAACCTTTCCCGGCAGGATTCTCTTAAGGATTTGCCCCTAGTCTCTCAAGCACCCGGGTAAGCAGTTCAGCAGCCATGAGTAACGGCGTCAGCACCTCGACCGACAAGATCATCGTGGATCGATCGCGCAGCCATCGCAACAAGGCTGTGTCGAAAGCCGTACGCGCCACTCGGGAACGCCTCCAGTCCAGCGCCAAGGGCAACCAGATCTTCGACCGCGACATGCTCGCCATGCATGTCAACGCGGTGCTGCAGAGCGCATCCATCATGCCGCTCTTCATCGTTCTGGTGACTGCAATCGGCGTATACTTCAATCCGGATGCCGGTCTTTTCGCGTGGGCGCTCCTGATGCTGAGCGTTCATGCCATCAACGTGCTTCTGGCGCGGCGCGCGAGCCGCAAGGAAATCTCTGCGATCGAGACTAGGAAATGGCGCCACAGGCTGCTTGCCGCGCAGGTGTTGATCGGTTTCGGCTGGGCGCTTTTTTCGTTTCAGAGCTGCAACACCTGCTCCGGCGACAGCTATTATTTCTACAAGGGGGCTGTTCTTCTCTTCGCGATCTCGATCACGGCGATGAGCGGCTTCATGTTGCGGCTCGGCGTGCTGTTCGGCTTCCTGCCGATGATCGCGGCCCTGCTTGCCACTGCCGTTCTTTCGCGGCACGTGCTCGATATCGGCCTGACCGCCATATGCGCCGTCGCTGTCGTCTTCTTCCATTACATCGCCGACCGGCTCTATCGCTCCAATCTTACGCTGATGTCCTACCAGTCGGAGAAAGACGACTTGATCGCCGAGCTCGAAGTGGCAAAGTCGATGTCGGACGAGGCGCGCAGGCGCGCCGAAGAGGCGAACCTCGCCAAATCCCGCTTCCTCGCCTCCATGTCGCATGAGTTGCGCACGCCGCTCAACGCCATCCTCGGTTTTTCGGAGGTGATGAATTCGGAAGTCCTCGGCCCGCTCGCCAATCCAACCTACAAGGAATATGCCGGCGACATCCACCGCTCCGGCCAGCATCTCCTGAACCTGATCAACGAGATCCTCGATCTTTCGCGCATCGAAGCCGGCCGTTACGAGTTGAGCGAGGAGGCGCTTTCGCTTCTGGAGATTGCCGAGGACTGCATCGGCATGGTGCAGCTTCGCGCCCGCGCCAAGAACATCACCATCCGCGAGCAGTTCGAGCAGCAGTTGCCGCAGGTCTGGGCCGATGAGAAGGCCCTGCGCCAGGTGCTCTTGAACCTGCTCTCGAACGCGGTCAAGTTCACGCCGCAGGGGGGCGAGGTCACCGTCAAGGTCGGCTGGACAGCCGGCGGCGGCCAGTATGTGGCGATCAAGGACAATGGGCCCGGCATTCCGGAGGACGAGATCCCGGTCGTTCTCTCGGCCTTCGGCCAAGGTTCGATCACGATCAAGAGCGCAGAACAGGGCACCGGTCTCGGCCTGCCGATCGTTCAGGCGATCCTCGCCAAGCACGATGGCCAGTTCATCCTGCGCTCGAAGCTTCGCGAAGGGACCGAAGCGATCGCCATCCTGCCCGCGACCCGCGTGTTGCAGAGCGTCCCCGCCGTCGCCGATGCCACCACGGTCGAGCGCCGCCGCCGGAGCTTTGCGTAGGGTTGCTAACGAGCTCGGCCCTTTTGCATGTGCACCGATTGGTGCATAATGTATGACAAAACTTCTCAACCGTGCCATCGAAGCAGCCAAGGAACTCCCCGCCGAAATGCAGGACGAGATTGCTGGCATTCTTCTCAGGTTCATGGGCGAAGACGAGCCGTCTACCAGCTCACGCCAGAGGAAGAGGCCCTGGCCGAAGTCGAGCGCGGCGAAATCGCGACGGAAGAAGAAGTCCGCGCCATGTGGACGAAGTACCGGCTGTGAAGCTTCACTACACGGCCAGAGCTAAAATCAATAGTCTCGATCAACCCCACACGCTCCGTAACACCACATAAAGCGCAAAAAGCCCGTTGGCGCAGAGCAGGCAGAACACCGCGAAGGAACCCAAATCCTTCGCGTGCCGGCCGACAGTGGAGATTTCCGGCGAGATGCGGTCGACCAGTTCCTCGACCGCCGTATTGAGCGATTCGACGCCGAACAGCACCAGCATCAGGATGAGATAAACGAGATAGTCGGTCAGCGTGGCGCCGACGATCGCGAAAAGCACGAGACCGGCGATGAAGGCGATCACCTCATGGCGGAAGGCCTCCTCGCGCCAGAGCCGTCTCAGGCCCTGCATCGAATAGCGCGTCGCCGCGATCAGCCGGCGGATGCCGCTCGCCCTTTCGATATCGCTGTCGAGCGGCGTCTTTTCCATGAGGCTCAGTTGCCCTTGTTGCTGACGCCGGCCTGCTCGAAGGTCGCCATGCCGGAATGGCAGGCTGCGGCGGCTTTGACGATGCCCGCGGCCAGCGCCGCGCCCGTCCCCTCACCGAGCCGCATGCCGAGCGCCAGAAGCGGCGTCTTGCCGAGTTTCTCGATTGCTCTCAGATGCCCCGGTTCGCCGGAGACATGGCCGATCAGGCAATGATCGAGCGCGGAGGGATTGGCGGCCTTGAGGATCGACGCCGCCGCTGTCACCACATAACCGTCGAGCAGCACAGGAATCTTCTCGACGCGGGCGGCTAGGATTGCGCCGGCGATCGCTGCGATTTCGCGGCCGCCCAGCCGCCGCAGCACTTCCAGAGGATCCGAGAGATGATCCTTGTGAAGCTCGACGGCCTGTTTCACTACGGCGATCTTGCGTTCCAGAAGCTCCCCATGCGAACCGGTGCCGGGACCGACCCAGTCCTCCGCCTCGCCGCCATAGAGCGCAAGGTTGATCGCGGCGGCGATCGTCGTGTTGCCGATGCCCATCTCGCCGATGCAGAGAAGATCGGTGCCGCCGGCGATCGCCTCCATGCCGAAAGCCATGGTCGCCGCGCAATCGCGCTCGGAAAGTGCGGCTTCGGTGGCGATGTCACCGGTCGGGTAGTCGAGCGCAAGATCGAAGATCTTCAGGCCGAGATCGTAGGTCACACAGATCTGGTTGATCGCCGCGCCACCGGCCGCGAAATTCTCGACCATCTGCTGTGTCACCGACGAGGGATAGGGCGTAATTCCGTGTTTCGTCACGCCGTGATTGCCGGCGAAGATCGCCACCAGCGGCCGGTTGACTGCCGGTGCTCTTCCCGTCCAGGCTGCGAGCCAGAAGGCAATCTCCTCCAGCCGTCCGAGCGAACCCGGCGGCTTCGTGAGCTGTCCGTCGCGCTCGCGGGCGGCCGCCAACACCCGCGCATCCGGTCCCGGAAGGTTGGCCAGCAAGGTACGGAAGTCATCGAAAGGAAGGCCGGTCACGCTCATCTGCAGTCTCTCTCGTCTTTAAGCCGGGCTGCTTGTCTTTCCCGGCAAATCGCGCTTCTGTGCGCTTCTCATAGTCGGGGACTCATGGAGGGACAACTGCCAAACGCAAGTGAATTCGTCGCAGACCTCGCCCGGTCCGTGGGTTTTTTAAGCCGCCTGCCGGTGCCGGACCGTTTTTTCCGCGGCCACGACGGCTCGATTTCTCGCGCCGTGCGTGCCTTTCCGGTCGCTGGCCTCGTCATCGCGGCGCTTCCCGCGCTCACCCTTTTGTCCCTGGCGTCAGGTGATGCTCTGCTCGCTGCGCTGATCGCGCTTGCGCTCCTGACCTTGATGACCGGCGCGCTGCACGAGGATGGACTGGCCGATACTGCCGACGGGCTCGGCGGCGGGCGCGATAGGGAGCATGCGCTTGCGATCATGAAGGACAGCCGCACCGGTGCTTATGGTGTCGTGGCGCTGATCTTCTCCTTCGGGCTGCGGGCCGCGGCGCTTGCCGCCCTTGCCCGCCATGAACCCGCAACCGCCACCCTGGCCTTGCTTGCCGCAGCCGCCGTCAGCCGCGCCGTCATGGTCGCCCATTGGCAGACGCTTCCGCCCGCTCGCGAGAATGGCGTCGCGGCCGGCGCGGGCCTGCCGGAGGAGAGCGCCCGCAACCTCGCGCTCTTCATCGGCGGTGTCGTGGCGCTTCTCTTGCTGGTGCCAGCGCTGGGCCTGCCCAAAACGCTCCTGGCGCTGATCGTGGCAGCGCTTGCAGCATTCGGTTTCACCCGTCTTGTCCGCAGGAAGCTTGGCGGTCACACGGGTGACACGATCGGCGCCACGCAACAGTTCTCCGAAATCGCCATGCTGGCCACCCTTGCTCTCGTCATCTGAACCCACGATATAGAACGTCATGATATCGCCCTGCATCCTCGTCTGCTCCATCGACATGAAGACCGGCTATTGTTTCGGATGCGGGCGCACGCGCGACGAGATCGCCGCCTGGATGGACTATACCGATATGGAGCGCCGTACGCTGATGGAGGTCCTGCCCGCCCGCCTTGAGACCATCGAACGCAGGCCGCGGCGGGAAACTCGGCGCCGGCGTCTCGTCCGGGAGCGGGATAGCGCATGAATCCGCTCACGATCGCCCTGTTGGTTATCGGCGCCGGCCTGGCGCTCCTCATTTTCAACCACGATACCGGCCAGACGTTCGGCATAGCCAACGAGGACTTCGGCCGGATCATCTATCTCCTGCCGATCGCCGGCCTGCTCTCGGTCGGCATCCTTGCCGGCCGGCGCGGCGACATGGGACAGGTGCTGCGCAACATCGCGATCTGGCTGCTGATCGTGCTCGGCCTGGTCGTAGCCTATCTCTACCGCGATGACGCGCGCAGCGTCGGCGCACGCATGGTCGCGGGCCTTTTGCCCGGCACTGCCGTGGTCGTGACGACCAGCGAGGGCCGCGACGAGGTCATCATTCACAAAACGAATGCCGGCCATTTCCAGACCAATGTCCGCGTCGAAGGCCAGGTCCTGCCGATGCTGGTCGATACCGGCGCGAGCACGGTCGTGCTCTCCTATGACGACGCACGCGCCATTGGCCTCGATCCCGAGAATCTTGCCTACACGGTCAGCGTGATGACGGCCAACGGCCGGGCGTTGGCGGCTCCTGTGCGGCTCGACGAGATCGCCATCGGCCCGATCGTGCGAAACAATATCCGGGCGATGGTGGCCGAAGACGGGCGCCTCCACGAAAGCCTGCTCGGCATGAGCTTCCTCTCCACCCTTGGTTCGCTGCAGATGCAGACGGACGAGCTCAGGCTGAGGGACTGAGATCAGCCGAAATCCTGCGCCGCCTCGCCGTCACCCTTCCTGCGGAACTGACTGGGCGGTGCGCCGATGATGCGTTTGAAGGCGCGGCTGAAGGATGCCTCCGCATCATAGCCCAGCCGGTCGGCGACGACGGATACCCGCATCCCGTCCTTCAGCCATTGCCGCGCCTGGTGCATGCGCACCCGCGCCACGTAGCGTGCCGGCGTCTCGCCCACAACCTTCAGGAAACGTTCGGCAAAACCGGATCGCGAAACGCCCATGATCCGGGCGAGCGCGGCGACGCTCCAGTCCCGTTCCGGCTGCAAGTGAATGGCGGCAAGCACCCGGCCGACCTCGGGATTGCGCACTGCGGCGATCCAGCCGGTCGTGTCGCCGCAGCCGTGCTCCACCCAGGTGCGGATCAGCGTGGCGGTCAGCACATCGGCGAGCCGGGCCAGAATGCCGCCGGCGCCGACCCGATCCATCTCCACCTCGCGCGCCATGGCATCGAGAAGATGCGGAATGGCCGGCTCGTTCTTTGCAAGCGCGCTGGTCAGCATCGCCTCCGGCATCATCTGCAGAAGCGGATGCAGTTTGTCGAGGTTGAAGCGCATGGAGGCGGTAAACGCCAGCGTACCGCCCGGCGCATCCGCGCATTGCACGTCGAAGACGCCCTGGCACACTTCCTTGCGGCCGAAACGCTCGAAAGGCGTCGGCGTCACACTTTGCGCGCTTGCCAGTACGTGCGCATTGCCGCGCGGCACAAGCACCGCATCGCCCGCCTGCAGCGGCAGCCATTCGCCGCACGGCGTCAGAAGCCAGCAGCTGCCGCAGCCGATGAAGTGGAACCGCGCCGCCTCCTGCGCGGGAAAGGAAGTCGCCCACGGCTCGGCGAGCCGGCAGCGCCCGTATTCGACGCCGTCGAGCCTAAGCCCGCGCAGCATCTCGCTCAGCGGGTCGGTGGGATATTCCGGCTCTTCTTTGGACGAACGGTCAAGCATATCGGATTTTCTAGCATGGAAACAACAGGCCGTCACGCCCATTTTGAAAGTGGTTCTCCCAAAACCGCTTCGAAAAGGAAATTTTCATGACCGATCAGAAAGTTCACAACCGCGCCGCTCCCGGGCGCGGGGCGTGGTCCGCGATCGCTTCGCTCGCGCTCGGCAGTTTCAGCCTCGTCACGGCGGAATTCCTGCCCGCCAGCCTTTTGCCGCCGATTGCGGCCGACCTCTCGATCAGCCCCGGCCTTGCCGGGCAGACAGTGACCGCGACCGCCGTGATCGCCGCCTTCGCGGGTCCCGGCATCGTCGTCGGCACACGCAGAATGGACCGGCGACTCGTGCTGCTCGGGCTTTCAGCCCTGCTCGTCGTTTCCAGCGTGATCGCAGCAACCGCCGGCGGCTTCGCGCCGCTGCTTCTTGCCCGCCTGCTTCTCGGCGTCGCGCTCGGCGGCTTCTGGGCATTGTCGGCGGCCTTCGCCATGCGGCTGGTGCCGGAAGATCACCTGCCCCGCGCCATGTCGATCGTCATGGCCGGCGTTTCGGTCGCAACGGTCTGTGCGGCGCCTGTCGGCGCATGGATCGGCGCTACCCTCGGCTGGCGCTTCGCCTTCTTCCTGACGGCAGGCCTCGGCCTCATCGCCTTCGTCATCCAGGCGCTCACCGTGCCGGCCCTGCCACCTGCCGGCCATGCGGGTTTCTCCACGATGGTCCGGCTGCTCGGCCGTCCGGCGCTGCGCCGCGTGTTCCTGGTCATCATACTCGCCGTCGCCGGCCATTTCGCCGGCTTCACCTTCATCCGCAGCTATCTGGAAGACGTGATCCATCTCGACGTTACGACGGTCTCGCTGGTCCTGCTCGGTTTCGGCATCGCCGGTTTCTTCGGCAACCTCATCGGCGGGGCGATTGCAGGCCGCACCAGCAGCGGTGCCCTCGCCCTGGCGGCGGGCGTCATCGCGCTTGCCGCGGCGGTCATGGTGGGCGCTGCCACGATACCGGCGCTGGCGATCGGCGCGGTCGTCTTCTGGGGCCTCGGCTTCGGAGGCCTGCCGGTCAGCGCCCAGAGCCGGATCACCCGCATCGCCTCCGACGAGGTGGAAAGCGCCGGCGCGCTGATGCTGACCACTTTCCAGATCGCCATTTCCACGGGTGCGATCGCGGGCGGCCTGCTGATCGACGGACAGGGACCGCTGGGCGTCATCGGCTTTGCCGGCATCGCAGCCGCCCTCGGCGCCTGGGTCATGCTTGCCGGCGGCGCACGGCAACCCGCCGAAGCGAAGGCCAACGGCTGAGGCCAAGTATGGCGCCGGACAATCCGCCTGCTCCGCCCCAATCTTGTTGAGCATGCCACCGGCTGCGGTCAGCTCCGCAGCCGGTATCCCGTCTTGAAGATCCAGCCGAGCACCGAAAGACAGATCGCCAGGAACAATCCGATCATGCCGAGGCTGATCAGCGGGTTGACGTCGGCGATCTCATAGAAACTCCAGCGGAAGCCCGAGACGAGGTAGAGGACCGGATTGAAATGGCTGACCGCCTGCCAGAATGGCGGCAGCATGTCGATCGAATAGAAGCTTCCACCCAGAAAGGTCAGCGGCGGGACGACCAGCATCGGCACGATGTTGAGCTGTTCGAAATTCTTCGCCCAGATACCGATGATGAAACCGAACAGGCTGAAAGTCACCGCCGTCAGCACCAGGAAGACGACCATCATGACCGGATGGGCGATCGAGATTTCGACGAAGAAGGAGGCGGTGGCCAATATGATCAGGCCGATGATCAGCCCCTTGGTCGCCGCCGCACCCACATAGCCGACCAGGATTTCCGTCATCGCCACCGGCGCCGACAGGATCTCGTAGATCGTGCCGGTGAACTTCGGGAAATAGATGCCGATCGAGCCGTTGCCGATGCATTGCGTCAGAAGCGTCAGCATGATCAGCCCCGGCGTGATGAAGGAGCCGTAGGAAACGCCCTCGATCGTCTGGATGCGTGAGCCGATAGCCGTGCCGAAGACGATGAAATAGAGCGAGGTGGTAATGACCGGCGAGATGACGCTCTGCAGAAGCGTGCGCTGCATGCGGGCCATTTCGAACGTGTAGATCGACTTGATCGCTTCGAAATTCATGCCTTCTCTCCCACCAATGCGACGAAAATGTCCTCAAGCGAGCTCTGCCGTGTGGAAAGATCGCGGAAATGGATGTCCTCGGCGGCGAGCGTCGCCAGAAGCGAGGCGATACTGCCCTGCCCTTCCTCGCCCTGGTATTCGTGGACGAGCGCGGTGCCGTCATCCGCAAGCGTCAGGTTGTAGAGTGCCAGGCTGTCCGGCAGCGCCGTCAGCGGCTCGGAGAGCTCGAGCCTGAGCTGCTTGCGGCCGAGCTTCTGCATCAGCGCCCTCTTCTCCTCGACCAGCAACAGCCTGCCGCCGTTTATGACGCCCACCCGGTCAGCGATCTCCTCCGCTTCCTCGATATAGTGCGTCGTGAGGATGATGGTGACGCCGTTTTCGCGCAGCCTCTCCACCACCTGCCACATCTCGCGGCGCAGATTGACGTCGACGCCGGCCGTCGGCTCGTCGAGAAAGAGGATTTTCGGCTCATGCGCCAGTGCCTTGGCGATCAGCACACGACGCTTCATGCCGCCCGAAAGCTCGCGCAGAGTGTTGTCCTTCTTTTCCCAGAGCGACAGGTCCTTCAAAATACTTTCGATCAGGGCCGGATCCGGCTTCTTGCCGTGCACGCCGCGGGAAAAGCTCACGGTGTTCCAGACCGTCTCGAACATGTCGGTCGTCAGTTCCTGCGGCACGAGCCCGATCAGCGCCCGCGTCGCGCGGAAATCCTTCACCACGTCATGACCGGCCACCATCACCTTGCCGGAACCGGGATTGACCAAGCCGCAGATAATCGAGATCAGAGTCGTCTTGCCGGCGCCGTTCGGTCCGAGCAGAGCCAGAATCTCGCCCTCCTCGATGTCGAGATCGATGCCTTTCAGGGCCTCGAACCCGTTGCCGTAGGTCTTGGTGAGTCTGTCTATGGAAACGATAGGTGCCATTTGGAAACGGGTCTTTGCGGAATCGATTTTCGGAATCTGCCGCGAATATAGGTATCGAGGCCTGTGAAACTATCCCCGCTGGAAGAATATTGCGTTCGCTTTTTGTGACCAATCGCGTCAGATCAGGATCGTCAGGAAGAACTGCAGCGAGATGACGATGAGAAAGATGCCGAAACCGGCTTCGAGCTGGCGCTTCGACATGGCATGTGCGAGCCGGGCGCCGATCGGTGCCATGTAGAGCGTGATCGGGATCAGCAGCAGAACCGCCAGCCAGTTGATGTAACCGGTGGAAAACGGCGGCAGGCCGGGAACGCCCCAGCCGCCCCAGACATAGCCCGCAAGACCCGGCAGCGAGATCAGCACGCCGACGCCGGAGGATGTCGCGACCGCCTGGTGGATCGAACGGCCATAGAGCGTCATGAAGGTATTGTTCAGCACACCGCCGCCGATACCCATCAGGCCCGAGAGCACGCCGATGCCCGTTCCCACCATGAATTTCAGCGGATTGCCGGGCAGGTCGTCGCCGAGTTTCCAGCTCGCGCGGTTGAAGATCATCCGGAAGGCGAGCGCCAGCGCGATTACCGCGAAGATCAGACGCAGCTCGACGCTGGAGGCCTTGGCGGCGATCACGGTGGCGATCAGCGTGCCGAGCGGCACGGCAACGATCCAGCCCCTAAGCAGCGCGGTATCAACCGATCCTCTCTGCCTGTGCGCCATGAAGGAACGGATCGACGTCGGCACGATGATCGCCAGCGACGTGCCGAGCGCGAGCTGCATGCGCACGTCCTCGGCAATGCCGAGCAGTCCGAAGACATGGAAGAAGATCGGCACCAGGATGGCGCCGCCGCCGATGCCGAACATGCCGGCCAGCAATCCGGCAACCATGCCGCCGGCGACAAGCGCCAGGATGAAGGGAAGAATCTCAGCGGCGAAATGCAATCTGCTCTCCACTTCGACACCGGGTCTGAAGAAGGAGAATTCATCCACTACCGCTGTCATTTTTCCGTGACGTTCATACAGCATTGTTCCCGCCAGGCAAGCAACGGTCCCGCCTCTACGCCGCACGTAACCTTCGCGCGACCGTCATCACCAAAGCGTTTCAGCTTCTCTTATTTCCGCTTGCCTCGCATGGACTGCTTTTGAGTATGAGTTTCTCGTTTCGGAGGCCCTGGCTTCTCCCCGCGAGCCCCGCCCCCGCCCTCGCCGGCCACAGCGCCGGCTTTCTTTTTTTCAAATCGGGCATCATATGCATGAAAACGGCCAACCCGTTCCGTCGCTGGGATGATGAACCTTCGTCAAAGCCTAACTGTAGCGGAGAGCCATGCCCTTTAGAGTAAAGGTATGCGCCTTTTTTGCCATTGCCGCATGACGCGCTTTTTGTTTTCCTTTCTGGTGAGGCATGTGTCGTCCCTCGCCCCGCCTATCCCAACGACGATGCAGCTTCAGCGGCCGGGTCCCCTGCCCGGCCGCCTCGCGTTGATGCGGGGAGCGGCGGGCATTCGGCGACCAGCCGCTATTACCGTCGCGTTCCAGGCTGCGCATGTTTCCAGGCCATTTCCAGCGCATCACGAAGATCGGCCCGGTCGAGCTTCGACAGGATGCCCGTCGTCCAACCCTGCCGTCCCCAGGCATTCTGAACAGGCGAGAACGCTTCCGGAAGCATCATGCACTTGAACTGCTGCTCGTCGGGCGTGAACTTGAAATTCGCCGTCAGACCGTCGGCGGCAAGTGTCACGTAGGTGCGCCTGACCTTGAAGGCCGCACGGTCGAAATGCGGCGCTTCGACGGTTCCCTCTAGGGAAAGGGCCAGGCTGCGCAGCATGTCACCTGTCACCATCGCTGGACCTCAATCGCAGTAACGCCTGCCACTCTTGCGCGAGCGAAGGTCGAAGTGGAAATGGTTCCAGTGTTCCGCATTGCTGCCGGGACCGAGAACCGTGCTGAAATACTTGCAGCTGTCGTTGCGCACCGATTTCAGGAGCCCGCCCTCACGGAAGGAGAAAAGCCCCTTCTTGCGCACATCGATTTCGTGGCCGTTCTTCAACACGATCCGGCCGATATCGATCGCATTGCCGCGCGCATGTTCCGACATCGGATTGTAGCGCTGGCGGCTGTTATTCATGCGGCGGCAGGAATAGCCGCCCATCGGCACGATCCTGCGGACCCCGGTGAGATAGCGGGTGCGCGCCGAAACGGCGAGTTCGTTCTTGACCCATTTGGCGAAAGCGAGCGTCGTCTGGCAGTTGAGCGTAACGGCCGGTTTGACGTCGATATTGCCCGACAGGCCGGAAAGCTTGACCGGATAATCGATGCCACAGCTCGGACCTTGGGAAATGCGCGGCCGGTCCTCGAACTCCACGCCGAGGCGGCGCAGTTCGGCGCGGCAGCTTGCTTCCGACCGGGGCATGGCGCCCCTGAGCGAGGGCTGTTCACGCTCGCTCATCGGGCCGTCGTCACTCATCGGCCCTCTGTTGTGCGCCGGATTGTCCGGACGGATCATCGCCACCTGCTGCGCGCCGGCAGCGGGCGCGCGGCCTGGCGGGATGACGCGCGATCCGTCACTCCAGGTCATGCCCTGGCCGGCCATGCTTCCGTTCGTCAGGTCCCCCTGCAGGCCGGCGCCCTGGCGCTTCGGCGGAACGATCACACGATCGCCATCACCGGACATCGGCTGGCGGCGCGGCTGCAATGCGACGGGATTGTCGGTGCCGATGCCGTCGACCACAGGCTGGTCGCCGACACCTTCGGCGATATCGCTGTCTTCTTCCTCGGCAAGACCGGTAACGTCGCTCTCGTCGGGACCGAAACCGAATTCGGCATCCATGTTGACGCCCTCTTCGGGGATGACCGTCGGCCCGGCGCCTGCTGTAGTCTGCCCCGACGACATCTGCTGCATCGCCTCGTCGCTGTCGATCATCGGCAGGCGGCCCTGACGCGCGGCGACAGGGGCAGTCCCGCTGAGCGGCGCGGACTGCACCGATCCCGGCGCCCTCAGATACTGTCCGGCATGACCGGCTGTGTCGGTCCCTGCAGGATTCACGGTATTCATGTAATCTACGGCGCTCGCCTGCGAAACGGGCGCGGGGCCGACCGGATAGGCCTGTTGAGAAACGGGCTCGCGCGGCAGGGAGCGCATCGGTTCGATCGCGCCGACGCGCGTGCCATTATCGATCGGCGCAGGCGGAACGAGGTCCACCGCGGAACAGGCAACCAGCATTGTCGAAATCATCAGCGAGGTTACCGCCCGCCGAGAAAGGGAAGCATACGCCATACCAGTTGCCACTCTTCCGGTGCCGAAATGGCACACACGGAAAGTTTAGGCAAAGCCGGTAAACGAAAGCTTGAGGAAACAAGGCCATTTCGGGGCGTTACGAGCCTCTGACCCCAGGTTTTCCGGCTTGGGAACCGCTGACACCGCCGATACGGCAATGTCGATCAATGCGGCACGCCCGGCAAACCGGCGAGGATGACGGATCCGTGCGAATGAGGACGGGAGCGTCCGATAGACAAGCCGCCGGACTTGTGAAATCCGGCGGCTTTTTCCTGATGGGCGTCGATCGTTACGCGGCGCGCGAACGCGACGGAGCGCCGTACCCCGTCTGCCTGCCGCTGCCGGCGAGCTGGAACGCCGAAAGCAGGGCCTGCAGGTGCAGGCTTTGTTCGGCGAGCGTCTGGCTTGCCGCCGTGGTTTCCTCCACCATCGCCGCATTCTGCTGGGTCATCTGGTCCATCTGGTTGACTGACTGGTTGATTTCCTGAAGACCCGTCGCCTGCTCGCGGGCGGCGATGGCGATCGTTTCCACATGCGCATTGACCCGCTCGACCAGCGTGGCGATCTCCACCAGCGCGTCGCCGGTGGAACGCACCAGCGTGACGCCGCCTTCGACCTCACGGGCAGAATTGCCAATCAGCGCCTTGATCTCCTTCGCGGCATTGGCGGAGCGTTGCGCCAGCTCGCGTACCTCCTGCGCCACGACCGCAAAGCCCCGGCCCGCCTCGCCGGCCCGCGCCGCCTCGACGCCGGCATTCAGCGCCAGCAGGTTGGTCTGGAAGGCGATCTCGTCGATCACCGAGATGATCTGGCCGATGCGGTTGGACGATTCCTCGATACGGCCCATGGCGTCGATCGCATTGCGGACGATCTCGCCCGAGCGACTGGCGCTGTCCTTGGTTTCGTTCACCATGGCGCGCGCCTCGTGCGCCCGCTCCGATGCGGTGCGGACGGTGGCGGTGATCTCGTCGAGCGCGGCAGCCGTCTCTTCAAGGGAGGCCGCCTGCTGTTCGGTGCGCTTGGAAAGGTTGTTCGTCGCGCCGGAGATGTCGGCGGCGCTGTCGCGGACCACGAGGCCCGTTTCGGCGATCGCCTCGACCGCCCGATGCAGCGAGCCGACGGCCGCGTTGAAATCGTCGCGCAGCTTGGCATAATCCTCGCCGATATCGCCGAGCGAGACGGAAAGGTCGCCGCCGGCGAGCGCCTCCAGCGCCAGCCCCAGTTCGCCCATGGCCCGGGTTTGGCGTTCGGCAGCGGCGGCCATCGTCCGTTCGTTGCCGGTGCGCTCGTCCGCAAGCGCGCGCGCCTGATCGGCCTCGCGGGCCTGCAAGGCGTCGCGTTCCTCGACCGAATCCCGCAGCACGGCCACCGCGCGGGCCATATCGCCGATCTCGTTCTTCTCGTCGGTGCAGGGGACGGCGCCGCCCGTCTCGCCCGCGGCGATCGACTGCAGCACCTGATTGACCTTGCCGATCGGCCCCGTGACGGTTCTGACCACGAAGGCCGCCCCGCCGACCAGCACCAGCGCGCCGATGCCGAAGATCGAGGCGAAGTTGATCAGGTTACGCCGGAACATGGCATGCAGGTCGTCCACATAGACGCCGGTGCCGATGATCCAGCCCCAGGGCGCGAAGCCGGCCACATGCGAATATTTCTCGACCGGTTCCTCGAAGCCCGGCTTCGGCCAGTAGTAGTCTACGAAACCCTTGCCCTTGGCCTTCACGACATCGGCGAATTCCACGAACAGGAACTTGCCGTTGGGGTCCTTATCATTGGAGAGATCCTTGCCGTTCATCTCCGGCTTGATCGGGTGCATGACCATCCGCGGGGTCATGTCGTTGATCCAGAAATACCCGGTCCCGTCGCCGTAGCGCATGACGGAAATGGTCGCCTTTGCCTCGGTCTGCGCCTCATCACGGGTCATGGCGCCCGAGGCTTCGAGCGCCTGGTATTTCTTCAGCACCGTCAGTGCGGCGTCATTCATCTGCGCGAGGCCCGCCTTGCGCTCCACCTCGGACGACCGGTAGCTCTGGAACAGGCTGAAGGTCATTGCGCCGCCGAGAATGATGAGCGACAGAAGCACAAGACAATAAAGCCGCCAGGAAATTGTAAGACGTTTCATGACCCCCTCCATTTGAAATTCGTCAAACTCTAACCGTGGATAGTTACCAGGTAGTGAAACGGTCACTCATCGCGCGTCGCGCGAATTAGAGGCGTCTAATTCCTTGATCGAACGACTGTTTCGGCAGCCGAGGCATGAAATTCCGACATGAAAGCATGACGAGAACGGCATGGGCTTTTTCAGTCTTTGGCTCTAATTTCCCGTTGGGAGGGGAATCGATTCCCGGATGCAAAGGAACCATGCGATGACCGACGAGACCAGGCCGACCGGTGAACTGACGCTGCGCACCCTCGCCATGCCCACGGATGCCAATCCCGCCGGCGACATCTTCGGCGGCTGGGTCATGGCGCAGATGGACCTTGCGAGCGGCATCCGCGCCGCCGAGCGCGCCCGCGGCCGCGTGGTCACCGCAGCGGTCAAGGAAATGGCCTTCCAACTGCCGGTGAAGATCGGCGATACGCTCAACGTCTATACGGAGATCACCCGCGTCGGGCGCACGTCGATCACGCTCTCGGTGGAAGCCTGGGCGCACCGAGCCCGCCACCGGATGCTGGAAAAGGTCACGGCCGCGACCTTCATCATGGTGGCGCTGGACGAGGACGGCAAACCGACGCCGGTTCCAGCAGAGGAGTAAGACCTGTGGAAGCCGTGACCAGTGCCGAAGCTTTTACCCATATCCGCATCGTCATGGGCATGGTGGTCAGCCTCGGCCTTGCGCGGCTGCTCAATGGCCTTGCCGGCATCGTCCAGCATCCGCAGTCGGTCCGCATTTACGCCGTCCATCTCGGCTGGGTGGCGTTCATGTTCCTCTTCCTCGTGCATTTCTGGTGGTGGGAACACCGGCTGCACGCCGTGCCGGTCATCAGTTTTGTCGCCTTCCTGTTCCTGATCGTCTTTTGTGCGCAGTTCTTCTTCCTCTGCGCCCTGCTCTTCCCGACCTCGATGCAGGACTACGATGGCTACGAGCACTATTTCCTGTCGCGGAAGACGTGGTTCTTCGGCTTTCTCGCCGGACTGCTGGTCACCGATATCGTCGATACGGCGTTGAAGGGCCGGGACTATTTCCTGTCGCTCGGCATGGAATATCCGGTGCGCACCGCGCTTTATATCGCGCTCAGTCTCATCGCCGCGGTGACCACGAACCGGCGCTACCATGTGGCGCTGGTGATCTTCGCGCTCGCCTATCAGTTCTACTGGATCTTCCGCATCTATGACTTCATCACATAGACGCTTCAGTCCCGATCATCCTTTGAGATAAACCGACGATTCGTCGAAGGTAAGCCCCGGAAAGACCTTCGCGGTGAGGTTGCCCGGCTTGATGCCGAACTGCCTGTAGAGAATGGCGGCGGCGACCTCGCGCACATCGCCGGTCGGCATCAGGTCGCGCTGCTCGAGCAGTTTGTCGTCGGCTAGCCCCGGCCATTGCCCCAGCACCTTGCCGCCGGAGATGGCGCCGCCGGCGACAATCGCAAGCCCGCCGGTTCCGTGGTCGGTGCCGTTGGTGCCGTTCTCACGCGCCGTGCGGCCGAATTCCGTCATTGCCAGCACGACCGTCTTCTTCCAGTTCTCGTCGCCCAGCGCCTCCTTCAGAGTGGTGAACGCGGTCGAAAGATCGCCGACGGCCTTCTTGAATTGCGTCCGCTGGCCTACATGCGTATCCCAGCCGTTGATCGAGAAGTTGGCGATCCGGTATTCCTCGCGCAGCATGCCGCCGGCAAGCCGTGCCATGTCGGCGATGCCCGCGCCGCGCCTGGCGTCGCCATAGAGGGAATCTGCCGCCACGTCCGTCATCTTCGCTTCCTGCATCGCCTTCGCGAAGGTTTCGTCGCCGGCATAGAGCCGGTCCAGAAAGGCGATCTCGTCTTCGGCGAGCGCGAAATTGCTCTGGCTCGACCAGGAATCCGCCTCGTTCGGGCCCGTCAGGATCAGTTCCATCGACGTATTGATATCGATCGCCTTGCGGGAGGCCGAACGCGGAATGACCGCTAGCGTCCGGTTCAGCCAGCCGGTACGCTCGCTCTTGTCGTTGCCGCCGGTCTCCAGCATGTCCTGCCCGTCGAAATGGCTGCGCTGGTTGCGATAGGGGGTCGAGACGGCATGCACGAAGCACAGTTCCCCCGCCTGCCAGAGCGGCATCAGCGCGGAGGCGGCGGGGTTGAGGCCGAAGAAACCGTCGAGATCGAGAAGGCCGGTATCCGGCGTCAGCCCCAGCTTGGGCCGCAGCGCCGCATAGGCCGGGTCGGCGTAAGGCTGCACGAGATCGAGCCCGTCCATGGCGCCGCGCAGGATGATCGTCACGAATCGATTGTCCCCCGGCATGGCGGCAAAAGTTACGGGGGTCAAAACCGGTGCGGCTGCTGCGCAGCAGGCCCCGGCTAAAAAACCACGGCGCGATAACAGGATGCTTTCTGGAAAGGTCATCGTTATCTCCTGTTGAATTCGGGGGATGCGAGCACCATGGTGATGCCGTGCACCTTGCTGGGCGCCTGCGAAATGATCTGCCGTGTCTCCGGGCGGGCGGCGTCGCCGAGCGCCGCCTCCAGGAATTCCGAGGGCTCCATCTTCTGCCCGAAGATGCGGGCGATCAGGCGCGACCAGGCAATCCGCTCGCTGAGTTGGCCCGGAGCCAGCCAGACCCGCGCCTCGTCGGCGAAACCGGCCGGGCTCGGCGGCCGCCAGATCGGCTCTCCCATGCGCTGCAGAGCGCCAAGCGTGATAGCATTGGCCCGCCCCGCCCTGCGTCTTGCATTCTCCCGGGCCGCAGCGCCGCCGGCCATTTCCATGGCCTTGCCGATGGGGCTTTCGTCCTCATTATCCATGTCGCTGATGAGGGTTGCGAAGCTTTTCTCCGGCAGGTCGAGCGCGCGAAAACCAGAAACCACGAATTCGAAGGGCCTCTTGATCTTCTGCCCGGGATCCGACCAGGCGCGCGGATGTTGCAGCATGGCGCGATAGACGTCCGAAAGATTGCCCTGGCTCTTCGTCCAGGCGTCCACCATCGTCTGGATGACCTCGTCCGGTGGATCGTCCGCGATGAAATGACGGACGAGCTTGCGCGAGACATGCTGGGCAGTCTTGGGATTGGCTGCGAGATCCTCCAGCATCAGGATGTGATCCTGACCGTCGCCTTCGTCATCCTGATATGTTCGGCCTAGAAGGCTGATTGGCCCGGCCTCCGCCAGGCGCGGCCGGTAGACCACTTCGAGAGCCCGGTTATCGACCGCAAGACCGGTCAGGACGAGGGCTGCGGCGCGCACGTCGTCCTGCGTGTAGCCGCTGCCGGCACCGAGTGTATGGAGTTCCAGGAGTTCGCGGCCGAGGTTCTCGTTCAGTCCGCGACCGCTTCTGCGTGCAGCAATCGAATCCGGCGCGACACTCTGGTTCTGGTCGAGATAGATCAGCATGGCCGGATGCAGGATTGCAGCCTGAAGCAGCTTTGAAAAAGGCCCGCCGAGATTCGGCCGTATCGCCTGCGCTTCGTAAAGCGGAACGATCGCCCGCATGGGCAACGTTTTCAGCACGCTGGTCGAAAAATGATCGACCCAGAAGCTCGCCAGCCTTTCATAAAAACCCGCCGGAGAATGCAATGCCTGCGCGATACGCGCCATGGCATCCTGACGATAGATGCGCTGCGCTTCGCGCTGCACTTCCTTGCGGATATCCTCGTTCGGCTTGCCGGCCTGCCGCGCCTTCGCTTCGGCAGCGAGCACGGCCTGGATACGGGTAGCGGTTTCGACCCGTCCGGTCAGCCCTTCGCGCGGGAAGCGAGGCTTTTCCGACACCCCTTTGTCGATTTGCGCGAGCAACGCATCAGCGTCGCCCGACACGTCTTCGCCCGGGCGAAGGCCATAGCCAAAACGGATTGCGGCCAAGGTCGGGGGTGAAAGAGCCATTCGATCATTCCTCGTTGGACCCCTGGTGCGGCGGAATTGAAGTTCGTTCCGCGCCCGCTGCAAGGCATGCCGAACTTCGAATCAGGACACTAGGGCCTGCGGACAGTTGGAGACCGGAGCGCATAGGTGAAAAATCGTTCACTTCAAGGAAGCAGGGGCTATGGAAGGGCTGCTCCCTTGCAAGCCTCCGCGACGCGGAAATGGGCGATTTTCACCGTATTCTTCCAGGGCGCACGCGAAACCCGGCTGTTCATAGGCCCTTCAGGGTCGACGACAATTGTGGTGGAAACGGTTGCAAATTATGTCCATTTTGCGACATGGACAATTTGTAATAACGGGCATCGGACGGCTCTCCCATCTCGGAATCTGGGGCAGGCCCCGTATATTGGGCCGACGCTAGATAACGGCTTCCGGGGCCGAAGCGGTTATTGCATAGACTCAACGGGTAGCGTTGAGGGTTGCAACGTCAACCCCGGATGGTGACGCAACCCAGGATGCCGCGCAAATTGGCTTCTCGAACTGAGAGAAGACCGATGCATCGGTTATGTGCCGGCAGACTGCTTTCGGGTCGGCGGCGTCAAAGTCAGTATCGACCTGTTCAATCCGCGGAAGCGGAAATTCATAGGTCGTGATATACGCGAATTGGCCATGCGGGACCTCTATCGGCAAAATCGATAAGCTGGCGGCGGTTATGCTGCCGAGCCAAAGCTTGTTTTCCGCAATGTCAACCAAGCCGCAGATTCGAGGCGTATCATGCTGGTCGAACTCACGGTCCAGGCCAACCAGCACGCTTATAATGGCATCTCGCGGATGATTACCTGCCTTCAGCCGCTCGTAAATTGGTCTTGTGTGAGTGCCATTGCTGACAACGGCAAAACGAGGACCCCAGATCAGACATTCATAGACGATATACGGGCTGCCTGATGCTGCGTCCGCACTTCCAGGCTTGGCGACAATTTGCACGGTGTTGCCCAGCTTTTCTGCGCTCCTGTTAGGGAATGATCTGCTCGAAACCCTGTAGGCAGCGACTAAATCCCCTTGTCGACTGCGACCAACTCCAACAATCCGACCAACATACATCTCGATCTTCTCCAGCCTAATATGGTTGCCAACGTAGCAATCGATCACCAGGCTGCCCATATCGCTGATCTTGAATACACACCGACTTTTCGTGCTGTCTAAATGCTCTTGGCGACGCAAACGGTTGTTGCGAAATTTTCGTTCCGGCTCGGTAAATGCGTCCTGACCAGGTCTTCAATCGCATGATACCTTGGATCCGTTAGGCGATGCCGTGGCAGCAAGGCCGCCGCGCATAACAGCGCTGCAAGTATTTGCAGGCCCTTAAAGGAATATTATAAGAGACTGAAGCATCGTTCGGCCTCTGATTGTCTCGGGACCCCAACGGCCTTTATGGAAGCGGATCTGAAAACCGGCAGGACGGACCCCGCGCTTGAAATCGATGTCAAGCGGGCCCAGGCTTCGACCATGCTCGAACGCCTGCGGTCGACGCTTTTCACGAATGCCGGCATATCGGCCTCGGCGCTCTTCGTGACCACGCTCAACCGCGGTCTGACGTTCTCCGCAAGCCTTTGGTTCGCCACCGTCATCGTCAGTCTCGTCCTGCGCACCGTCATGGCCGCGATCCTGAAACAGTGGGGGACCGTGGAGCAGGAACCGCAACAGGCGCTCAATGTCATGGCCGTCGGCGCCCTGCTCAGTGGCGTCGCCTGGGCCACCCTTCCCCTGTCTGTACCGAATTTCGAACCGCTGGGTGGAGATAGCGGGCTCTATCTCATCATGTGCGGCACGGCGACCGGCGCGGTCCTGATGGGCGTCGGGCACAGTCCTCTTTCGCTTGCCTTCGCGCTGCCCCCGCTCGCAGCCGTCATGTTTTCACTTGCCGTCAGCGGTCACGTCAGCGGCTGGCTGCTCGCTCTCAACGTCCTGGCGCTGACCATGGTCCTGATCCGCAGCAGCCGCACGAGCGAGGCCATCTTCATCAGCAATGTGCTCGCTAAGCTGAAGGCGACGGCGCTCGCCGACTCGCTGTCGTCGGCCAATTCCGATATCCTGCGTGCCAATCAGCGGCTGGAAGTGCTCGCGAATTGCGACCCGCTGACCGGCCTTGCCAACCGCGCCGCCTTCAACACGGCGCTCTCCGCCGGCATTTCCGCGGCGGTCGCGAGGGAGGAGAAACTCGCGCTCCTCATCCTCGATCTCGATCGCTTCAAGTCCATCAACGATACGCTCGGTCACAGCGCGGGCGATGCGGTGCTCGTCGAGGTCAGCGACCGGCTGCGTTCGGCGATCAACGGCAAGGGCGTCATCGCCCGGCTCGGCGGCGACGAGTTCGCCATCATCTTCGGCGGTCCGGATGCGCACGGCCTTGCCCGCGCGCAGGCCGAACGCATTCTCGAACACAGCCGCCAGCCGGTCATGCTCGAAGGGCATCCGACAATCGTCGGGACGTCGATCGGTGTCGCCATCTTTCCTGACCATGCCGATACCGCCGAGGACCTGTTCAGCTCCGCAGACATGGCGCTCTACCGCGCCAAGGACGGCGGCCGCCGCCAGTGGCGCGAATTCGAACCCGCCTTCCGCTCCCAGGCCGACCGCCGGCACCAGGTGGAGCAGGCGCTCGGCGATGCGCTGGCCGCCGGCGACATCGAGGCGTGGTTCCAGCCGCAGATCGAGCTTACATCCCGGGAGATCGTCGGTTTCGAGGCGCTGGTGCGCTGGCACCACCCTTATCTTGGACCGGTCTCGCCCCCCGAAATCGTCGCCGCCGCCCAGTCCACCAACCTCTCCGACCGGCTGACCGCCGCCATCGCCGAGTCCGCCTGCCGGCTGCTTGCCCGGCTGCCGTCCCTCGGCCTGCCGCGCGCGACCGTCGCGATCAACGTCTCGCCCCGCGAATTCGAGCTCTACTGCGTTCCCAGCCTGCTCGACCGGATCACCGCGGCTCACCGCATCGATCCCGCCCTGTTCGAGATCGAGATCACCGAGGAGGCGATCCTCGATACGCTGGTCTCCGGCGAGCAGCTCAAGCATATCGAGCGCTCCGGCTACAAGCTGGCGGTCGACGATTTCGGCGCCGGCCATTCCTCGCTCGCCTATCTGGTGGCGCTCAAGGTCGACCGGCTGAAGCTCGACCGCCGCTTCGTCACCGGCATCCGGGCAAGTCGGCAGAACCAGGAGATCGTCGGGGCCATGGCCGGCCTCGGCCGGGCGCTCTCCATGCAGGTGGTGATGGAAGGCGTCGAAAGCGAGGAGGAGGCCGAGGCTCTCAGGCCGCTCGGCATCGAGATCGCCCAGGGCTATTTCTTCGGCCGGCCGATGCCCGCCGAGCGCATTCCCGGCTGGATCGAAAGCCGCCGCGCGACCCTCAAGCGCGCCGTCGCGTAAGCGTTTCGCCGGCTCCGTCGCCTCGGAAAATCCGTTTCCCTTTTGTACTCGTTTTGTGACCCTGCCCCCTTCCCTTCGGCGCGATTCCCCTCCATATTCGGCGCATGGCCAGATCACCGAAAAAATCCCCGACCTCGAACCCCGGTTTTGAGGAAGCTCCGCAATCGTCCTTCGAAGGCGCGCCGTTTTCCGGCAGTGTTTCCGACTGGGTGAAGCAGCTCGAAGCCGAAGCGGAGGCGTCGTCGGTCGAAACGCAGCGCGAGATCGCCTCCAAGGCGGGCAAGCACCGCAAGAAGATCGAGATCGCGGCGCGCGAAGAGGCGATCAGGCAGGCCGCGAAGGATGCGGGCAAATCCGCACCCAAGACCGCCAAGAACACCACCGCCTCGAAGACCGCCCGCGGCGTGTCGATCGGCGCCTCGTCGGACCCGAAGACGCGCGCCCGCGCCGGGCTCAACCCGGTCGCCGGCCTCGACGTCTCGCTGGAAGACGCGCAGGCGCTGGCCCCCGGCGCCGTCACCGCCACGGTCGATGCGCTGGCGAAACTGATCGAAAGCGGCAACCCGCTCTTCAAGCACGGCCAGATCTGGACGCCGCACCGGCCCGAACGCCCGCAGAAATCCGAGGGCGGCATCGCCATCGAGATGGTCACCGAATACGCCCCCTCCGGCGACCAGCCGACCGCGATTGCCGACCTCGTCTCGGGCATCAACGACGGCGACCGTTCGCAGGTCCTGCTCGGCGTCACCGGCTCGGGCAAGACCTTCACCATGGCCAAGGTGATCGAGGCGACGCAGCGCCCGGCCGTGATCCTCGCGCCCAACAAGACGCTCGCCGCGCAGCTCTATTCGGAGTTCAGGAACTTCTTCCCGAACAACGCGGTCGAATATTTCGTCTCCTATTACGACTACTACCAGCCGGAAGCCTACGTGCCGCGCTCCGACACCTATATCGAGAAGGAATCGTCGATCAACGAGCAGATCGACCGGATGCGCCACGCCGCCACCCGCGCCATCCTGGAGCGCGACGACTGCATCATCGTCGCCTCGGTCTCCTGCATCTACGGTATCGGCTCGGTCGAGACCTATACGGCGATGACCTTCCAGATGACGGTCGGCGACCGGCTCGACCAGCGCCAGCTCCTGGCCGACCTCGTCGCCCAGCAGTACAAGCGGCAGGACATCAATTTCGTGCGCGGCTCGTTCCGCGTGCGCGGCGACACGATCGAAATCTTCCCCGCACACCTGGAGGATGCCGCCTGGCGCATCTCCATGTTCGGCGACGAGATCGACGCGATCACCGAATTCGATCCGCTGACCGGCCAGAAGACCGGCGACCTGAAGTCGGTGAAAATCTACGCCAACTCGCACTACGTCACGCCGCGCCCCACCCTCAACGCCGCCATCAAGGCGATCAAGGAGGAGCTCAAGCACCGCCTCGCCGAGCTCGAAAAGGCCGGCCGCCTGCTGGAAGCGCAGCGCCTCGAACAGCGCACCCGCTACGATCTCGAGATGATGGAGGCGACCGGCTCCTGCGCCGGCATCGAGAACTATTCGCGCTACCTCACCGGCCGCCGCCCCGGCGAGCCGCCGCCGACGCTGTTCGAATACATCCCGGACAACGCGCTGATCTTCATTGACGAGAGCCACGTCACCATTCCGCAGATCGGCGGCATGTATCGCGGCGACTTCCGCCGCAAGGCGACGCTGGCCGAATACGGCTTCCGCCTGCCGTCGTGCATGGACAACCGGCCGCTGCGCTTCGAGGAATGGGACGCGATGCGGCCGCAGACCGTCGCCGTCTCGGCGACCCCCGGCTCGTGGGAAATGGAACAGGCGGGCGGCGTCTTTGCCGAACAGGTCATCCGCCCGACCGGCCTCATCGACCCGCCCGTCGAGGTGCGTCCCGCCCGTTCCCAGGTGGACGACGTGCTCGGCGAGATCCGCGAGACATCAGCCAAGGGTTACCGCACGCTCTGCACCGTGCTCACCAAGCGCATGGCGGAAGACCTGACCGAATACCTGCACGAACAGGGCATCCGCGTCCGCTACATGCACTCGGACATCGACACGCTGGAGCGCATCGAGATCATCCGCGACCTGCGTCTCGGCGCCTTCGACTGCCTCGTCGGCATCAACCTGCTGCGCGAGGGCCTCGACATTCCCGAATGCGGCTTCGTCGCCATCCTCGACGCCGACAAGGAAGGGTTCCTGCGTTCCGAAACCTCGCTCATCCAGACGATCGGCCGCGCGGCGCGCAACGTCGACGGCAAGGTCATCCTTTATGCCGATAACGTCACCGGCTCGATGCAGCGGGCGATGGACGAGACCGCCCGCCGCCGCGAAAAGCAGATGGCCTACAATATCGAGCACGGCATCACGCCGGAATCGGTGAAGGCGAAGATCTCCGACATCCTCGACTCGGTCTACGAGCGCGACCACGTCCGCGCCGACATTTCCGGCGTCTCCGGCAAGGGCTTTGCCGATGGCGGCCATCTGGTCGGCAACAATCTGCAGGCGCATCTCAACGCGCTGGAAAAATCCATGCGCGACGCCGCCGCCGACCTCGACTTCGAAAAAGCCGCCCGCCTGCGCGACGAAATCAAACGCCTCAAGGCCGCCGAGCTTGCGGTCATGGACGATCCGATGGCCAAGGATGAGGCGCGGTCCGCGGAGCGGAGCAATCGATCCGGTGAATCGATTGCAGCGCCGAATGCCCGGAGCCAAAGCGACGGGCCGGCAAAAGGCGCGCCAGGCAAATCCCTCTTCGCCAAACCCTCGCTCGACGACATGGGACCGGGCACCGACATGCCGACGCCGCTCTTCCGCAAGAACACGCTCGACGAAATGACCGTCGGCCGGACGGAAAAGCCGGTCGACAAGAGGCGTGAAGTGCCGGAGGCACGACAAGGATCAAAAGAGGGCAAGGTGCCGCCGAAGCCGTCGGAGACGGAACCCGGCAAGCGCTTCTCGCCCTTGCTCGAAGGCCAGCCCGAGCGCGATGACGGCGTGCGTCCGGTCGTCAGAGGGAAGGTAGGCGCCGGCTCCTATGAAGACGCCGGCGAGCAGAAGCGCAAGAGCCGCACCAAGGGCAAGACCGGCCGGCCGGGACGGTAATCTGTCCCGCGCCTGCAATTCCAGGCTGCATGCCTGCGGCCCGCATCTCGACAATTGAAATGTTCGATGAAATACTCCCTAAAGTTGATATTACGGGGGTAAGTCAATGACGGGGCAGCAAGACGCAAAGTGGGTACAGTTGGCCGATGATCATGCGGCAAAAGTATCGGCCACGATAAAATACTATCTCAAGGAGATTGAAGACTGCGCGACGCGTGACAGGCAATTGTCGGTCGCGGTCATGATTCTCGGCATTCTGACGCCTGTGCTCGTCGCGCAGGTCGCGGTGTGGGACGGTGATGTGGGTCTTGTGCTGAAGGTCGGTTCGATCGTGACCGCGACGGCGCTCGCGGTCACCGAGGGGCTAAGGAAAATCTACGCCTACGACAAACGATGGGCGGCCAGTTACACGGCGCTGCTGGCTTTGCGGCGCGCACGGGCTGACTACAAGATCAGGAGGCTCGGCTTGCCGCCCGGCAGCGAGGAATGGAAAAAGAGTTTCATCACCTACCAGAATCTCTATCACGACACGATCGCCAAGGAGACCCAGGACTTTTTCACGCATCTCGGAAAGGCGGAAAAACAAACCGAAGCCGACAAGCCAACGACTTGAAACGAGTTGTCTCCGTCGAGACCTTGTCGAGGAGCAATGCTCCCTCACCCGAACCTTTCATCGATATGCTGCACCTGCTCGGAAATCACGTTGTCGATCACCACATGCGAGAGCAGCGTCGGACCGACGGCCCAGAGCGCCCGCATATGGTCGGTATCCTCGTGACGCCGATGCGCCTCCTCGCTGGTGAAGGCTTCGGCCAGCAATATCCTGTCCGGATCGTCCGGCATGGGCACGAGCTCGATGTAGAGACAGTCCGGATCGAGCCGGCTCTTTTCCAGATGCTCCCGCGCCGCCTCCAGATAGTCCGCCCGTTTGCCGGGCTTGGCGGTGAAGAACCCGACGATGATTTTCATGCGGTGCTCCTGTGGATTTGGTGCCCGGATAAACAGATGGAGCGGATAGGAGGTAGGGCGAGGGGTTGAGACACCAGTGGCAGAAGTATGAAGGGGATGAAGGGAGAAGGTAGGCCACCGGTGCGCTAGGGTTGAAAGGCCTTCCCGTCTGACAATCTACCTAAAGCGGCCCAAAGGCTTTCCATTACGGTATCTTCCAACTGAGCGTAAAAAGGAGACTTAATGTCAATAAAAGGGATCTTTTTATCATCTATATATTCCTGCAGCACTCCCTCGCTGTTTTTTCTCTTGTTTCTCTGAAAAAACTCGCGATAACGCCGCGGGGTGGTGCCATAAAAGTGGGAGAACTCTACCGCCGGATAGGCTTGGTATTTGCCTCGCTCCTGTTTATCGATATTGATCGAGTCCGCGTGGAGGCGGGCAGCTAAACTCTTCGGATATGGTTCTAGATAGATGACCTGACCGATGCCACTTGAAACAATGTGTTTTGCACACATGTGGCAAGGAAAGGTTGTGGTGTATAAGATTGCGTCACGCAAAGCTCCTCTTAACCTCGCAGCGTCCGATATAGCAGACATCTCCGCGTGAACTATTCGACCATACTCAAGCGCGTCCATAAAACTTGAGTCGAGGAGATTTTCCTTCTGTTCTTCGGATAGATTGTCCCAGCTCAGTCCGAGTTTTCTTACAACATCTTCGAGTATCTCTGCCTTACGTTTATCGTTGGAATCAATCTTTCTTCTGAATTCTCGATCATCGAAATCTTCATCCGGCCAATACGTGCCGCCGCCCGCTTTGGGAACTTCATTTGATCCCAAAGCAATAACGTATTTCTCTGAATGGCGCTCCAACAAGTTTGAACGGTTGAGTGATACTTCTAATGTAGAAAAAAAGGTTGCACCTTCGAAAACCAACAAGCGAAAGAAAGCAGAATGAGGGTGCGACAGGCCGACATTTTCCCGGTTTGCGTTCCGCCACCTCTGCATGCTCACTTCGCCCCCACAAACACCACCCGGGGGCAGTTTTACCCCTCTCCTGAAAAATCCAGCACTTAGCTTATCAGCTAAGTGCTGGATTTTTCTTCCTCTCCCGCAATGGGAGAGGTCGGCGGCGTGCTTTGCTCCACCCCACATCTACAACCCTCCCAAAACCACCCCGCGTTAAACCTCCCTCAACCGGCCCGTGGCTATATCTGCGCCGCGCGAACAGAAGGGAGAACCCATGGCGATGATCGGCTTCAAGAACACCCATAACCAGGATGTCTACGTCAATCCGGCGCAGGTGCTCTATGTGACGCCCTTCGAGGACGGCGTTTCGATCATCGCTTTCGCCATGGCCGGCAGCGGCGGCAAGCCCGTCGCGCTTTATGTCCGCGGCGGCGTCGATGCCGTCCAGCAGCGGCTGAGCGGCAAGCCGGCCCGCTGAACCGCGCCACGTCTCCCGCAAAAGACCGGCTTTCCGGACGCCGCCCGCGCCCCGCGAGCCGGGACGATCCGGCGCGCCCGCTCCAATGGGATCAACGGCTTGCGCGAAATTCCGTCCGCGCCCATCCCCGCACTTCCGCCTCATGCCTACAATTCCCCCGTCCCGCATCGGATACGCTGGCAGGCGTGCCAGTGAGGCGGGGCCGGCGCCGGGTGTGAGGAAACGACGTAAGTCCTTGCATTCGGGGTTCGCGGAAAATGGTCTCCCTCCGGCGACGTGGGGGCGGATGAGACGCTGTCGGACCGACGTCTCGTTTCGCTTCCTTGCATTGGGCGCCGGGCGTGCCTGTGAGGCATTGGAGGGTGACGGGACAGCGCCATGCGGCGTCCGGGGGTTTTGCTTGAAAGCCCGGCCGCGCGGCGCAGGTGGAAGACGGTGCCCCCCGACGGCTCGCGAATGAGCAATCGGGACCGGTGGTCATGGCCGCGGCACCGTAAGTCTAAAGAGCGTGCATGACACCCTCCCGCTCGGGAGGGACACGCCACAGTTCCCACAGACCCCGTCATCGCAGAGGGACCGGAGTCGCGGGCATAAACCGCCGAATGGGGCGCTGAGAGGTGCTACCCAAAACTAAAACTTAAGAGGCAGCTTTCAGCGCCCCGTCCGATCCTCGGGTTCAACCCGAGGAGAAATTCCGACCATCGCCAAGGGAGGACTCCGTCCAGCCCATCCCACCCATTCACCAACGGAGCGCCCATGACAGATCCCAGCCTCCCGTCCCTCGAAACCCGCATCAGCCGCCGTCTCGCCGAAGTCCTCGGCATGCCGCGGCTCTGCCCGCGCCGTGCCTGCCGCACCGGGTGCTGCGCGGCCGCCGTCTCCGCGGATGGCGAGCCCGAATGCGTCGGCACCCTGCAGGCGACGCATCGCACTCTCTTCGCCGGACAGAGAAAGATCGCCGGCGGCTGTGCCGCGCGGTTTTCCCGACGGGACTCCTTGCCCGAAGCGGAAAACGAGGAGCAGACTTTTATACTGAGGCTCAACCTCTCCGCGGCCGTCGCCGCGCTTGCCGAGGAACCCGCCAACCGCCCGGCCCTGCGCGGCTGGCTGCGCCGTCTTCGCCTCCCGCCGGTCGCCCCGCCGCCGCCAGGCATCGCCCGCGCCTTCCAGAGATTCGGCAGGGTCGCGGAGGAGGAAGAGACGTTCGTGGAGGGCGGGCAGTGATCGATGTCGAAGAGGCGGAAAGGGCGTAATGAGGCCGCGCATGCCGCACCGGCGTCCTGGCCGCTCGCTTTAGGCTCGCGGCGTTCGGTCCTCGAAACGATTCACTGGATCGTTTCGTCGGCTGCGCCGACCGGACCTCACCCCACAAACGCCCGTTCGATGACGAATTCGGCCGGCTTGCTGTTGGCGCCTTCGGTCAGCCCCGCCTTTTCGAGCAGCGCCTTGGTGTCCTTCAGCATGTCGGACGAACCGCAGATCATGCCGCGATCGGTTTCCGGGTCGAGCGGCGGGACGCCCAGATCGGTGAACAGCTTGCCGCTCGTGATCAGGTCGGTGATGCGGCCCTTGTGCCAGAATTCCTCGCGGGTGACGGTCGGGTAATGCTTCAGCTTGTCCCCGACGATCTCGGCCAGGAATTCGTGGTTCCTGATCTCCTCCATGAGGTCGAAGCCGTATTTCAGCTCGGCCACCTCGCGGCAGGTATGGGTGAGGATCACCTCGTCGAACTTTTCGTAGGTCTCGGGGTCGCGGATGAGGCTTGCGAAGGGCGCAATGCCGGTGCCGGTCGAGAACATGTAGAGCCGCTTGCCCGGCGTCAGCGCATCGAGCACCAGCGTGCCGGTCGGCTTCTTGCGCATCAGCACGATATCGCCCGGCTGGATCTTCTGGAGATGCGAGGTGAGCGGGCCGTCCGGCACCTTGATCGAGAAGAATTCCAGCTCCTCGTCCCAGGCGGGGCTCGCCACCGAATAGGCGCGGTAGATCGGCTTGTCGCCGACCATCAGGCCGATCATCGCGAACTCGCCCGAGCGGAAGCGGAAACCGGCCGGCCGCGTCATGCGGAAGCGGAACAGGCGGTCGGTGTAATGCTCGACGTCAAGCACCGTCTCGGCATAAACGCCGTCGGGGATCTTGACCGCAAATTCTTCTGTCTTCGCTGGAGCGTTCATGCCTGTCCGTCTCGTCTCAGTCTGTGGCCCATCTTTCGCACTAGCGAAATATACCATAAGGCCGTTCATTTGAAGGCACCCGCGTCCTCAAGTCGCGGGGCTTCAGGGAAAATATGTGCCGGAAAATCCGCTTTCCGCCTCAGGCGGTCGCGGTGCGGCGGCGCCAGCTGTAGCCGGGTGCCTTTTCCGCCGCCCTCGCCGTCGGCTGGTAATGGACCGCAATACCCGGCAGGCGCCCCTCCTCCAGCCGCTTCAGCGCGGTCGCGTTCGTCACCGCAAAACTGTCGATGCCGACCCTGAGCATCAGCGGCACCTGGTCGATCAGCACATCGCCCACAGCGCGCAATTCGTTGCGGTAGGCGAGCCGGTCGCGTAGCAGCGAGGCATGGCTGAACGCGCGGCCGTCGTTGAAGGCGGGAAATTCCACCGCGACGATCTCGAGGCGGTAGAGATAGGGCTCGAGCTTGTGGACATCGTCACCGGGCCTGATCAGCACGCCGAGGCCGACATCGTTGCTGGATTCCGCCTTCTCGATCAGTTGCTCCAGCGGCAGCAGCGCCTTCTGCTCCTCGCTCGCCTTCACCTCTTCGGTCTCGATCACCCAGGGGTCGTTCTCGACGAAGCCGGTTTCTCTCCAGATCCTGGTCATTTACGCAGCCTCCGCCTTGGCATCGCCATAGAGCGCTTCCTTGAACGGCTGCGGCCCGACCCGGCGATAGGCATCGAGGAAGGTCTCCTCCTTCGAGAGCCGCAAGGCCAGATAGGTGTCGACGATCGTCTCGACCGCGTCCGTCACCTTGCTCGGCTCGAAGCCGCGGCCGATGATCTCGCCGATCGAGGTGTTCTCGTCCGCCGAACCGCCAAGCGTGATCTGGTAGAGCTCGGCGCCCTTCTTCTCGACGCCGAGCAGCCCGATATGGCCGACATGGTGGTGGCCGCAGGCATTGATGCAGCCGGAGATCTTGATCTTCAGCTCGCCGATCTCGGCCTGGCGTTCCGGCGAACCGAAACGGGTGGAGATTTCCTGCGCCACGGGAATGGAGCGGGCATTCGCCAGCGCGCAGTAGTCGAGCCCCGGACAGGCGATGACATCTGTGATCAGCCCGGCATTGGCGGTCGCCAGATTGTGGGCGACCAGCGCCCGGTAGAGCGGCTCCAGATCGGCCAGCGCCACATGCGGGAAAATCACGTTCTGCTCGTGGCTGATGCGGATTTCGTCGAAGGCGAATTCCTCCGCCAGATCGGCGATCAGGTCCATCTGCTCGTGCGACGCATCGCCCGGAATGCCGCCGATCGGCTTCAACGAGATCGTCACCATGCCGTAATCGGGATGCTTGTGCGGCTGCACATTCTGGCTTACCCAGCGGGCGAACGCCTCGTCCTGTTTCTTCCAGCCCGCAAGCTGCGCCCAGCCTTCGGCGCGATCCGGCAGAGCCGGCGGCGCGAAATAGGCGGCGATCGCGACCACGTCGGCTTCCGGCAGCTTCAGCTCTGTCTCCCGCAGGTGGGCGAATTCCTCCTCTACCTGACGCGTCAGTTCCTCCGCGCCGGTTTCATGCACCAGTATCTTGATGCGAGCCTTGTACTTGTTGTCGCGGCGGCCGTGCAGGTTATAGACGCGCATGATCGCCGTCACATAAGAAAGAAGATCAGCTTCCGGCAGGAAATCTTTGATCTTCTTTGCAATCAGCGGCGTACGCCCCTGCCCGCCGCCGACATAGACGGCAAAGCCCAGCTCGCCCTTGTCGTTCTTCTTCAGATGCAGGCCGACGTCGTGCACCTGGATCGCCGCGCGATCCCGCTCGGCGCCGGTCACGGCAATCTTGAACTTGCGCGGCAGGAAGGAGAATTCCGGATGAACGGACGACCACTGGCGCAGGATTTCCGCATAGGGCCGCGGATCGGCCACTTCGTCCGCGGCGGCACCGGCGAAATGGTCGGCCGTGACGTTGCGGATGCAGTTGCCGGAGGTCTGCAGCGCATGCATCTCGACGGTCGCGAGTTCCGCCAGGATATCCGGCGTGTCAGAGAGCTTCGGCCAGTTGAACTGGATGTTCTGGCGGGTGGTGAAATGCCCGTAACCGCGGTCATACTTGCGGGCGATATGGGCCAGCATGCGCATCTGCTTCGAATTCAGCGTGCCGTAGGGAATCGCGATGCGCAGCATATAGGCGTGAAGCTGAAGATAGACGCCGTTCATCAGGCGCAGCGGCTTGAAAGCGTCCTCCGCCAGTTCGCCGGAAAGGCGGCGCGCCACCTGATCGCGGAACTGCTCCACGCGGCTTGTGACAAAAGCGTGGTCGAATTCGTCGTAACGGTACATGGTTTCCTCAGACTGCGATGAAGGCCGGATCGGCTGCGCGATAGCCGGCGGCATATTCCATGGTCGGGCCTTGAGCGCGAATACGCTCGCGAAGGCGGATCGGCCAGAGCTTGCCGCCCTGCTCCTCCACATCGACGACCGCGATGTCGACGACCTTGTTCTCGGCGAAATCGCGCTTGCCGATCGCCTCCAGCGAGACGACAGCTTCCGCGTGGCGCGCAACAAGCGCGTCCTGCAGGTTTTCCACCCATCGGCCGTTCGCATCGAGCCAGACGGCGATGCCGTCGGTCAGGCGGTTGGCGGTTAGAACCTTGTCGGTCATCCTCTTATTCCTGTCGTTTCCCGAACCGCAGCCCTGAAAACTGACAATGGCTCGGATTTTTCGAAATTCGCGCCGGCGACAGCCTCGCCGATGATCACCATGACGGGACCGACGAGATCGTCGCGCGCCTGAAGATCCGGCAGTTCGCCGAGGACCCCATGGAAAAGCCGGTGGTCGGCGCGGCTGGCATTCTCGACCACGGCGACCGTCGTCTCCGGCGCGAGGCCGGCGTCCATCAGACGTTCCGCCACGGAAGCGGCGACCGTGCGGCCCATATAGACGGCGATCGTCGCGCCCGAAACGGCGAGGCTTGCCCAGTCCGGCAGCACGTCGCCGGTCAGGTCGTGTCCCGTCGTGAAGATCAGCGACGAAGCGACGCCGCGCAGCGTCAGCGGCAGGTCGAAATCGGCGGCGGCGGCAAAGGCCGACGTGATGCCCGGCACGATCTCGTAGGCGATGCCCGCCTCACGGAGCGCCGCCATCTCCTCGCCAGCGCGGCCGTAGACGAGCGGATCGCCGGATTTCAGACGCACGACACGCTTGCCCTGGCGGCCGAGCTCGACCAGCAGACGATTGATCTCATCTTGCGATTTCGAATGGCAGTTCTTGCGCTTGCCGACCGAAAGGCGCTCGGCATCGCGGCGACCCATGTCGACGATCGCCGGCGGCACGAGCGCGTCATAGACGATCACATCAGCTTCCATCAGCACCCGCTGTGCGCGCAGCGTCAAAAGGTCCTCGGCACCCGGACCGGCGCCGACCAGCCAGATCTTGCCTTCGGCGCGACCGGTGGCGGACAAGAGCGCATTGGCCATGCGGCGGGCAGCGGCATTGTCACCGGCATCGACGGCGTCGGCCACAGCGCCGGAAAAGAAGCGCCGCCAGAAGATGCGCCGCGACACGCCACGCGGCACAAGCCGTTCGGCTGCATCGCGATATTCGGCTGCAAGCCGGGCAAGCGCACCGAGCGAAGGCGACAGCATCCGGTCGATGCGGGCGCGGATCATCTGGGCGAGAACCGGCCCTGCCCCTTCGGTACCGATCGCCACGGCGACCGGGGCCCTGTTGACCAGGGCCGGAGTGTAGAAATCGCAGAAATCCGGCTGATCGACCGCGTTTGCGGGTATCTTCTCCGCGCGGGCGGCCATTACGATCGCCCGGTCCAGCGCAGCATCACCGGTCGCGGCAAACACCAGTACAGCGCCCTTCACCTGTTCCGGTGAAAACAGGGCGCGAACGGTTTCGATGCCCTCAGCGGCAAGCCAGACGGCATAATCCGCTTCCGGTGCCGGCGCATAGGCGACGATCCCGGCATCCGTATTGCGCAGCAGCCGGGCCTTGGCGAAAGCCTCGTCGCCATTGCCGAACACCAGCGCGCTCCTGCCGCTGACACGGAAGAAGGCCGGGAAAACCGACAGGCGATCTGGAGTTGAGAACATGCGCGTACCTTGAACCATAATAAGGCACTATCCGCGATCACTCACCGAAGTTGAAGGAATGGATATGCGAAGTGTGCTGCGTCGCGGTATTTCTGTTTCGCGTTCCGCGGCTTCTTGAGCAAAAGCCACCGCAGGCTGTCTTTCTCAGCCTTTTCCGAGGCTTGGAACTGCGTTCCCGTTCTGCGGCCCTTCGCTTTCGGCAAGGCGCAGCAGCAAAGGAGGACGCCGCCCTACATCCGGCGCCAAAAATCGGGGAAGAAATACCCTGCGAGGCGACATGACAAGCCGCAATTTTAATAGAATTGAAACAGAAGAATGCTCAGAAACCTGTGTCTGTCTCTCTCGAAAAGCGATGTTTCCGCACATGAGCCCGCGACCTCTGAATTTCTGGCAGTCCTGCGACAGAAACCTTCTTTCATCCGCCCGGGAGACACTGCTGGAAGTGGTCGAGCGGGACGCCGATCAACTGGTCAATCGCTTCTACGACACTTTCCTCGCCCATGAGAAAGCCTTGCCGTTTCTCAGTCATTCGGTGGTCCATGAGCGGCTGAGCCATTCCCTGCGGAAATGGCTCCTGACGCTCATGGAGATCGAGCCCGACGGCGATCTCTCCGATTTCAACGACCGGCAGAGGCGCACCGGCGAAGTGCACGCGCGCATCAGGCTGCCGATGCACCTCGTGCTCGAAGGGGCAAGCCTGATCAAGACCGATGTGTCGAAGGCCCTGCTCGCCGAGTACGGCAACCGGCAGGCAGCAACCGCCATCGTGCTGTTCAACGAGGTCATGGACTACGCCATGCTGCAGATGAGCGAGGCCTATGTCAGCGGTGCGGCGCAGCGCGCCAAGGTCGAGGAGGCCTACAGGCTGTTCACGCTCGGCCAGGATGTCGGCGTGGAGCGGGAAAGCCAGCGGGCCGCGCTGATGGAATGGAGCCAGTCGGTTATTTTCGGCCTCTTTGGCTCCGCCGGCAGCAAGCCGCGGATAGAGTCGATCTCCTCATCCGAGTTCGGCCTGTGGTTCCGGCATCGCGCGAGCATCATGTTCCAGGGCTCGCTGATGCTGAAGAACATCGAAAAAGCCATGCGGGAAATCGACGACCGGCTTCTTCCGAAGATCGAAAATCGCGACGCCGCGGACGGAGCGGAGATTGCGGCCGTGGTGGCGCGGCTCCAGTCGCTCGTGGAGGAGATCAAGTTCCTGCTGGCCGATCTCTTCCAGAGCCTCTCGGCCTCCGCCGGCGCGCGCGATGCCCTGACCAATGCCCTGAACCGCAAATTCCTTCCCTCGATCCTCGGCCGCGAGGTCTCGCTCTGTCTACAGCACGGCACGCCTTTGTCGGTGCTGATGATCGATGTCGACCATTTCAAGCAGATCAACGACCGCTGGGGCCATCCGGCCGGCGACCAGGTGCTGCGGCAGGTGGCCGAGATCATCATCGAACACACCCGCGCAGCCGACATCGTCTTCCGTTACGGCGGCGAGGAATTCCTTGTGGCACTCGTCGAGACCGATCACGACAAGGCGTTCGAGGTCGCGGAGCGGGTCAGGGCCGGCTTCATGAACACGGACCTGAACGTCGCCGACGGGACGAGCATTCGCGGAACGATCTCGATCGGCGTGGCGACGCATCGCGGCCATCCGGACTTCCAGCATCTGATCGATGCCGCCGACAAGGCTCTCTACCTGGCGAAGAACGGCGGCCGCAACCAGGTGATCGCAGCGTGAGACGGCGGTAGCTGCGGATAAGCCCGGAAGACGGCCACAAAGCGCTTTTCCCGCAGGTCCGATGGCCATAGATTGGCGCCAGCCATCTTTGAAGGAAGCCTGCCTTGACCGCGAAGACCATCGCCGCCCGTCTGCTGGACGTGATCGAAACCGACATCCTGCCGCTGACGGAAAAGGGCGTTGCCGCCGGCAACAAGGTGTTCGGCGCGGCGATCCTGAAAAAATCCGACCTTTCGCTGGTCATCGCCGAGACGAACAACGAGCTTGAAAACCCGCTCTGGCATGGTGAGGTCCATACGCTGAAGCGCTTTCATGAGAAGACTCTAAATCTTCCTTCCAAGGATTTGATTTTCCTGTCGACTCACGAGCCTTGCACGATGTGCATGTCGGCGATCACCTGGGCAGGCTTCGACAATTTCTACTCCTTCTTCACCCATGAGGATTCGCGCGACGCCTTCGCCATTCCACATGACCTGAAGATCCTGAAGGAAGTGTTCGGGCTGGAGCCCGGCGGCTATCGTCGCCAAAACGCCTTCTGGAATTCCTATTTCATCGCCGATCTGGTGGAGAGCGAGGACGAACCGCTGCGCGGCAGGCTCAAGGCGCAGACAGCGCGCATCAAAGACGCCTACCAGAGGCTTTCGGACAGCTACCAGTCCGGGAAGACCGAAAACAATATTCCGCTCGCTTGAGCGAAGGACCGCCTCATGGAACCATCGAAGGACATTTCGCGGCTGATCGAGATCATGGCGGCGCTGCGCACGCCCGTCACCGGCTGCCCCTGGGATCTGGAGCAGAATTTTACGACCATCAAGCCCTATACGATCGAGGAGGCCTATGAAGTGGCCGACGCGATCGAGCGCAACGACATGGGCGACCTCTGCGAGGAACTCGGGGACCTGCTGCTGCAGGTGGTCTTCCACGCCCGGATGGCGGAAGAAGCCGGCGACTTCTCCTTCGGCGACGTGGTCGAGGCGATCACGAAGAAGATGATCCGCCGTCATCCGCACGTCTTCGCCCAATCGGATGCCGATACGCCTGACGCGGTGAAGGTGCAGTGGGACGACATCAAGGCGGAAGAAAAGCGCGAGCGCGCCGAGCGGCGGGCCAAGCACGCCCTCGGGTCAGGCCCGAGCGTGACGGAAGACTTCAAGCACGGCTTCCTCGGCTCCGTGCATCGCAGCCAGCCGGCGCTGACCGAAGCTCTGAAGCTGCAGCAGAGAGCCGCCAAGGTGGGTTTCGACTGGTCTGAGGCCGAGCCCATCCTCGACAAGATCGAGGAGGAAATCGGCGAGTTGCGCGAGGCGCTGCGGGAAAACCAGCGGGACAAGGTGGCGGACGAGCTCGGCGACCTGATCTTCGCACTCGTCAATATCGGCCGGCACGTGAAGGCCGATCCGGAAGAGGCACTACGCGGCACGAATACGAAATTCCGGCGTCGCTTCAACCATATCGAGACGGAACTTCAGAAATCGGATGAAACGCTGGAAAGCGCCACGCTGGAGCGCATGGAAGAGCTCTGGCAAGCGGCGAAGGCGATCGAGCGGAAGCTAAGCGGTTCTCAAAGCGAATGATGGAACCCGAGCGTCACCGCTGCCAATCCTCTTTCACCGGCTTCGGGGCGTTGCCGAGCCGGCGTTCCAGATCGGCGGCCTGACGCTCGGTCAGCCGCACGTCGAGCGTGACGGAGCCATCGTCATTGTCCTTGCGGTCGTCGACGACGGCATCGCCGTAGATCCACGAGACCAGCGAAAGCCTGTCCGGCGGAATGGTGATGGTGGTTTCGGTCAGCACGCCGGAAAGGCGTCTCGCGATCTCCTCCATCAGGGCGTCGATGCCCTCGCCGGTGATCGCCGACACCGCCATGACGTTCTTGCGGCCGGCGGCCCGTTCCGCAATTGCCTCGTGCGTTTCCGGGGCGAGCCTGTCGATCTTGTTCCAGACCTCGATGATGCGCTCGGCCCCTTCCTTCTCGTCGATGCCGAGATCGGCGAGGATGCGCAGGACATCGCCCGCCTGGGCGGCGTTGTCCGGATCGGACATGTCGCGCACATGCAGGATGAGATCGGCTTCCAGCACCTCTTCCAGCGTGGCGCGGAAGGCGGCGACCAGATGGGTCGGCAGGTCTGAGATGAAGCCGACCGTATCGGACAGGATGACCGTGCGGCCATGCGGCAGCTTCATGCGGCGAAGCGTCGGGTCCAGGGTCGCGAACAGCATGTCCTCGGCCAGCACGCCGGCGCCGGTGATGCGGTTGAAGAGCGTCGACTTGCCGGCGTTTGTGTAGCCCACCAGAGCCACGATCGGATGCGGCACCTTGCGGCGCTTGGCCCGGTGAAGCTGGCGGGTGCGCACCACCTGTTCCAGCTCGCGCTCCAGCCGGACGATCCGCTCCTGCAGGAGCCGGCGGTCGGCTTCGATCTGGGTTTCGCCGGGGCCGCCCATAAAGCCCGCGCCGCCGCGCTGGCGCTCCAGGTGGGTCCAGCTTCGCACAAGGCGGCCCTTCTGGTAGTTGAGATGGGCGAGATCGACCTGCAGCGTGCCCTCCTTGGTGGAGGCGCGGCGGCCAAAGATTTCGAGGATCAGGCCCGTGCGGTCGATGACCTTGGCGTTCCATTCCTTTTCGAGATTGCGCTGCTGCACCGGGGTCAGCGGATGATCGACGATGACCAGCCCGGCGTTCTTCTCGTCGAGCAGCGCCTTGATCTCCTCGATCTTGCCGGTGCCGATGAGGGTCGCCGGGCGCGGCTGGCCGACGGGCACGATGAGGCCCTCGACCACCGTCAGGTCGATTGCCTTGGCCAGTCCGATCGCCTCGTCGAGGCGGGCCTCGCTGGACCGCTGCGGCACCGGTGCCGCGGGCGAATCACCCTGCCCGGCCCTATGTCCCCCTTGGGGCCTCGCCTGCTTGAGGACCGGCACCACCACGACCGCACGCATATCGTCCCGGAGCCTTTCGGACTCCGGAACAAGCGATTCGTTCGACGTGTCGCGCGTTGTGATTTCGTTCGTCCTTAAGCGGCGTTCTCTTCACTTTCGAACATCTGCATCGGCTGGCCCGGCATGATGGTCGAGATCGCGTGTTTATACACGAGCTGAGAGTGGCCGTCACGACGAAGAAGGACGCAGAAGTTGTCAAAAGAAGTGACAACGCCTGTGAGCTTCACCCCGTTGATCAGGAATATCGTCAGGGAAATCTTCTGCTTGCGAACGGTATTAAGAAATAAATCCTGCAGGTTCTGAGAACGTTCCGCCATAGCGCCGCTTCTTTCTTTTTTGCCGGCAAGGGCCGGGATCATGATCAAGCTGGTGAGAGACGACCGGGAAATGCCCTCGTATTCCCTTCCCCTCACGTCTGGTTATCAAATCGGCGTCTTTTCCGCAATGTCGAAAAAGGCGTCACGGATGCTTGCCGACACGGTGCCCGGATGGCCGTTGGCAACGGGCTTTCCATCGATTTCAACGATCGGGACGCAGATGCCGGTCGCCGACGTGAAAAAGACTTCGCGGGCCGCCATCATCTCCTCGACCTTGAACTCACGTTCCGCGACCTTGAGGTCGAGCTTTGCGGCGACATCCATCAGCGTCGTGCGAGTGATTCCCTTCAGGATTCCATGCTCCGCAGGACGCGTGACCAGTTCCGCCTCAGGCGTGACGATCCAGACATTGGAGGAGGCGCCTTCCATGACAATGCCGTCGCGATCGACAAAGATGGCGTCCTGGGCGCCCTGCTCTTTCGCCTGCTGCTTGGCGAGTACGTTGGGCAGAAGTCCGACGGTCTTGATGTCGACACGGTCCCAGCGGTTTTCCGGCACGGTGATGACCTTGATGCCATTGGCGTATTTCTTCGCCGCCACGGATGGATCGGTGCTTTTGGCGGTGATCGTGATGGTCGGCGGCGTATCGGGGGCCGGGAAATAATGGTCGCGGCGGGCGGCGCCGCGCGTCACCTGCAGATAAAAGATGCCATTCCTGACCCGGTTGCGGCGGAGCACCTCGCGGATCACGAGGGTCAGGGCCGCGCGACTCATCGGGGATGCCATCTTCAGTTCTCGGAGTGACCGGTCGAGGCGGTTCAGATGCCGCGACAGATCGACGATCATGCCCTGGCGCACCTCGCAGACCTCGTAGACGCCGTCCGCGAACTGGAAACCGCGGTCCTCCACATGCACGGCGGCTTCGGGATGGCGGACATATTGTCCGTTCACATAGGCAATCCTCGACATCAAATGTCCCCTGCTCTTTTCAAAATGCTGCTCAGAAATACTGGATGGAAACGCGGAAAAGCTGCTCCACGTCGCGCACGGCATCGGCGGTCGCGAAGAGCACGACCCGGTCGCGCGCCTTGATCCTGGTATCGCCATCCGGACGGATGACGGTGTCGCCGCGATAGATCGCACCGATGCGGATGCCGTCCGGCAGGTCGAGGTCGCGGAATGGCCGGCCGACCAATGGCGAGGTTTCGAGCGCCTCGGCCTCGATCACTTCCGCCGCGCCCTTCTGCACCGCATAGACGGAGCGGATCCGGCCCTTACGGACATGCTGCAGAACGCGGGAGACGGTCACCGCGCGCGGATTGATCTGCGCGTCGATGCCGACGGAATCGGTAATCTGATGGAGCGAAGTGGAATTGATCAGCACCAGGTTCGACTTGCAGCCGAGGGACTTGCTCAATACCGCGCCGAGAATATTGATCTGGTCGCTGTTGGTCAGCATCACCATCAGGTCGGTATCCTGGATATCCGCCTGCATCAGAATGTTCTGGTCGAGCGCCGAACCGTGCAGCACGATCGTGTTGCGAAGCTGTTCGGAAATCGCCACCGCCCTTTCCCGGTTGCTTTCGATGATCTTCAGCCGCGTTCTCGGCTGATGCTCCTCGATCATCTGGGCGACATAGTGCCCGATATTGCCGCCACCGGCGATGATGATGCGCCGCGCTTCCTGTTCCTCGTGGCCGAAGAGGCCGAGCGTGCGGCGGATGTGCTCGCGGCAGCAGATGACATAGGCGAGGTCGCCGACCTCCAGCTGGTCGGCGGAACGAGCGGCCGCCAGCCCGCCGTTGCGGAAAATGCCGACGACCGTTGCCATCAGATCCGGAAAGAGAGCAGAGAGTTGGTGCAACGGCGTCGCGATGACCGGGCAATCCTCCATGCACTCGATCGCCACCATGACAATCTGGTCTTCGGCGAAACGGACCACGTCGGTGGCGCCGGGAAAGGAGATACGCCGCAGCACCATCTTGCCGACCTCGACCTCCGGCGAAATCGTCACGTCGATCGACATGTTCTGTCGATTGAAAAGATCGGCATATTCCGGCTTCAGATAGTTCTGGGCACGGATACGGGCGATCTTGGTCGGTACGGAGAACAGCGCGTGCGCCACCTCGCAGGCGACGATATTGACCTCGTCATAAAGCGTCACGGCGATGATCATGTCGGCATCCTCGGCACCCGCCTTTTCCAGCGTATCCGGATGCGCTCCGTGGCCTACATAGCCCTTCACGTCGAGTGTCTCGGTGATCGCCGCAACCAGGGCTGCGGAGGTGTCGATCACGGAGACGTCGTTGTCTTCCTGTGACAGCTGTTCGGCGATGCCGTAGCCCACCTGCCCTGCGCCGCAAATGATGACTTTCATCGGTCGAGGACCTTTCCAGCGGGGACTTCCATGGATCAGACGCCAAGCGATTTGAGCTTGCGGTGAAGGGCGGAACGCTCCATGCCGACGAACTCGGCCGTACGGGAGATATTGCCTCCGAAGCGGTTGATCTGGGCGATGAGATAATCGCGTTCGAACATCTCGCGCGCTTCACGCAGCGGCAGGGTCATGATGTGGTAATCACCCTTGCCCGCCACCTTGGGCAGCATGTCGCCCAGGTCGGTTGGAAGCATATCGGCGGAGATCTGCGTGTCGGGGCCATCGGAGCGGGCGAGAATCATCAGCCGCTCGATGTTGTTGCGGAGCTGACGGATATTGCCCGGCCAGTCATGCGCCTGCAAGACGGCCATGGCATCCTCACCGATCCTGCGCGGGCGAATGCCGGCCTGTTCGGAAATCTGACGCATGAACATGTCGACCAGGAACGGGATATCCTCGCGGCGCTCGGCCAGCGCCGGGACCTTGACCGGAACCACGGCGAGACGGTGATAGAGATCCTCGCGGAACGAGCCGTCGGCAATGAGATTTTCGAGATTATACGCAGTCGACGAGATGATGCGGACGTCGACCTTGACGCGCTTCGAACCGCCGACGCGTTCGAACTGCTGGTCGACCAGCACGCGCAGGATCTTGTTCTGCGTCTCGCGCGGCATTTCGCCCACTTCATCGAGATAGAGAATGCCGCGGTGGGCCTCTTCCAGCGCGCCGATCTTGCGCTGCTGACCAGGACCGCCTTCGGTGCCGAAAAGCGCGACTTCCATCCTGTCCGGGGTGATCGTGGCAGCGTTGAGCGCCACGAACGGCCCGCCGGACCGTGCAGATCTCTTGTGGATCATGCGCGCCACGAGCTCCTTGCCTGAACCCGACGGGCCAAGGATCATGATGCGGCTGTTGGTCGGCGCCACCTTCTCGATCGTCTGGCGAAGCTGCGAGACGGCAACCGATGTCCCCACCAGTTCCGCCGCATCACCAGCCCGTTTTTTGAGTTCGGTCACCTCGCGCTTCAGCTTGGAATTTTCGAGCGCCCGCTCGGCGATCAGGATCAGTCGGTCCGCCTTGAACGGCTTCTCGATGAAGTCGAAGGCGCCGCGCTTGATCGCGGAAACCGCCGTCTCGATATTGCCGTGGCCGGAGATCATGACCACCGGCAGCTCCGGATGGCGGCTCTTGATCTCGTCTAACAATGCAAGCCCGTCGAGCTTCGATCCCTGCATCCAGATGTCCAGGAAAACGAGACGCGGCACGCGATCCGAAATCGTGGCAAGCGCGCTGTCGCTGTCATGCGCGGTGCGGGTCTCATGCCCCTCATCGGACAGAATGCCGGAAACGATTTCCCGAATATCTGCCTCATCATCCACGACCAGAATATCAGACGCCATAAGCCAATTCCTTGTTTTTGTCCGTCCCGGGAACCACTGCATTCTGTACATGCGGCAGCAGAACCCTGATCATGGCGCCCTTGCCATGATCGAAATCGGCGGGTGCGTCGTGCAATTCGAGCTGCCCGCCGTGTTCCTCAATGATCTTCTTGACGATTGCGAGCCCAAGACCCGTGCCCTTTTCGCGCATGGTCATGTAGGGTTCGAGAATGCGGTGCCGGTTCTCCTTCGGCAGGCCGCTGCCGTTGTCGATGACATCGACGACATACGCCTCGCGCGCCGCATCGAAGACGGAGCGCACCTTGACCTTGCGGCCGTCGCGCTCATCGCCGCTCGGCACCGACTCGATCGCCTCCACAGCATTCTTGATCAGATTGCCGAAAGCCTGGCCGAGCATGCGCGTATCGAACATGCCCCTGAGCGGTTCTTCGCCGAGTTCGCGGATGAATTCCACGTGGGAGGTGCCCATCTCCCTGAGGAAGATCGCGTCCCGCAGGATATCACGTAGATCCGCCTCCTCCTTGGTGGGCTTCGGCATGCGTGCGAAAGCGGAGAATTCGTCGACCATACGGCCGATATCACCGACCTGACGCACGATCGTATCGGTGCACTGATCGAAGACGGCACGATCATCCTCGGCAATCTGCTTGCCGTAGCGGCGCTTAAGGCGCTCGGCCGAAAGCTGGATAGGCGTCAGCGGATTCTTGATCTCGTGCGCGATGCGCCGCGCCACATCCGCCCAGGCGGTCGAACGCTGGGCGATGACGAGATCGGTGATGTCGTCGAGCGTGACCACGTAGGATTCATGCGCGGCGTGCTGCTCCTCGCGCGTGACCTGGACGGACAGCGTCCGCTCCTTGCCACCGCCCATCAGGTTCACCTGCTTGCGGAAGTCAGCACGAGCGCGCGTCCTGGCCTCCGTCAGCACCTGGTCAACCTCGGGCGCGACATCCTGCAGCTTCTCGCCGATCAGCTTTTCGGCGGGGGCACCGAGAACATCCTCCGCCGAAGGGTTGACGATGGTGATGCGCCGGTCCTCCTCGACCCCGATCACCGCAGCGGTGACGCCCGAAAGCACGGCCTCGATAAAGCGACGACGATCGTCGACCTCATCCTTTGCCTCGAGAATCTCGTCGCGCTGGCTGCGGATTTCCGAAATCATCTTGTTGAAGGTGCGCGACAGGTTGCCGACGTCGCCATCCGCCGCCCGCACCGGCACCACGACGTTGAGATTGCCTGCCGCGACGTTATCGGCCGCACTGATCAACAGCCGGATCGGCCGCACGATACGGTCGGCCACCGCGATCGCCGTCCAGATCGCCGCAAGCAGCACGATCAGGGCGAAGCCGAGATAAAGCACAGCGAATGCTATCTGCAGCGATGTGCGTCCCGCCTCCATCTGCTGGTATTCGGCGGTATTCTCCTCCATGAGCCGCATGGCCGAAATGACCTTCGGATCGACCGCACGGATCGTGTAGAGGAAGGAGCCCGGAATGGCATCAAGCCGGATGACGGCACCGACGAGATTGGTGATGCCCGGCGGGATCAGTGTTGGCTGGCCTGCGGCTGCGGACTTCAGTGCGTCCTCTGGGATCGCCGGCAGCGGCTTTTCCGTCTTGATATCTGCCTGGACGATCGCCTGGCCGTCCTCCTGCACCAGAAAGGCGCCGAGCATGCCGCGACCACGCGCCTGACGCGTCATCAGCTCGACGAACCCGGTGCGATCGAGATAGAACATCGCGCGATTGCGTTCGAGGTCATTCGACATCGACACCGTCTGGCCCTGAAGATAGCTGGCATTCTCGAGCATGTAGGCGCGGGCGACATCCTGCGAGGACTGCACGATCGACTGGGTGCGTAGCGAGAACCAGCGGTCGAGGCCGACATTCAGCGTCAAACTGGCAAAGATCGCCACGAGCACGGCCGGCGTGATCGCCACGATCGAGAAGAGAACCACGATGCGGACATGCAGGCGGGCGGCGGCGCGTCCGCGATTGCGCGCCTTCAGCAGCCGCGCGACCTCACGGCCGATCAGGTACATCAAGCCCAGGATGAAAAGCGAATTGACGACGGCTGAGGCGATGACGACATTGGTGGTCGGCGCAATCGGCGTCAGGCCCAGAAGCACGAAAAGCGTCAGCGTCGCACAGATCAGCGCGCCGCTCGCCAGCAGGAGACCGGGAAGCGCAAACGACGCACGCCGGTCCTGTGCCGAGGCTGCCAGTTCGATCCCTGGCGGATCGCTATCGGCCTCGGGCGCTTTCACGCCATCCGTCATCGAATCCACTCCAATCCTCGCGGGTCGATCGCTTCGGCCCGGTCAGACCGGGTGAAGCACTAATAACTTCCTGGAAAACGCCCGATTCATCTTCTCAACGGCCGCCACTCCGTCGAGGATTTACCAAGTCCTGCGTGACCTTTAAGCAACGCTTTGTGGCGAAAATGCAACGATGGACCACGGGTGTCAAGAAGCCGGGAACAAGGTTTGTCCGTCATTCGCCTGCCGGCGCTTTTCCCGTTCAGACGAGAGAACGACGCAAACTGCGAACTCCCGGTCCCCTCTCCCACATGCGGCGAGAGGGCCAGGGCAGAGACAAACTCCAAGTGTCAGGCGCTGCGGGAACTGCGATAAACGGACACGCCGAGTTCGCGGATCTTCTTGCGCAGCGTGTTGCGGTTGAGGCCGAGCAGGTCCGCCGCCTTGATCTGATTGCCGCGGGTGGCGGTAAGCGCCGCGAGAATCAGCGGATATTCCATCTCTGTCAGGACGCGGTCATAGAGACCGGGCGGGGGCAGGCCGTCGCCGAAGCTTGCGAAATAGGATCGCATGTTCTCTTCCACGGCCTGCGCGATGGTGAGCGAGCCGGTGCGGGCGCCCATTTTGTCGATCGGGCTGTCCGGCATGTCCGAGCGCAATTCCGCCTCGATAATCTCGCGAGTGATGACGTCCTGCGGATAAAGCGCCATCAGGCGGCGCACCAGGTTTTCCAACTCGCGCACGTTGCCCGGCCAGGCATAGGCCTTCATGAGGTCCAGCGCCTCGTTGTCGAAGCGCTTGGCGTCCAGCCCCTCCTTCTCGGCCATCTGCATGAAGTGGCGGACGAGGTCCGGAATATCCTCGGCGCGGTCGCGCAGCGGCGGCAGGCGCAGCGGCACGACGTTCAGGCGATAGTAGAGGTCCTCGCGGAACAGACCCTGGTTGATGAGGTGCTTCAGATCCTTGTTGGTCGCCGCGACGATACGGACATCGGTACGGATCGGGGTGCGGCCACCGACGGTGGTGTATTCGCCCTGCTGCAGGACACGCAGCAGACGCGTCTGTGCGTCCATCGGCATGTCGCCGATCTCGTCGAGAAACAGCGTGCCGCCCTCGGCCTGTTCGAAACGGCCGGTCGAGCGGTTCTGCGCACCAGTGAAAGCACCCTTCTCATGGCCGAAAAGCTCCGACTCGATCAGGTCGCGCGGGATGGCGGCCATGTTGATCGCCACGAACGGCCCGTTGCGGCGCTTGCCGTAATCGTGCAGCGCCCGGGCGACGAGCTCCTTGCCGGTGCCGGATTCGCCGGTGATCATCAGCGTCAGATCCGTCTGCATGAGGCGGGCGAGCACGCGATAGATTTCCTGCATGGCGGCGGAACGGCCGACGAGCGGCATGCCGTCCTGCATGTCATCGTCGAGACGGGCAGGCTTGCGCTTCGGTTCGGCGAGCGCACGGCCGATGATGGCGATCAACTCCGTCAGGTCGAAAGGCTTCGGCAGGTAATCGTAGGCGCCTTTCTCCGAAGCCTTGATGGCCGTCATGAAGGTGTTCTGGGCGCTCATGACGAGAACCGGCAGCTCCGGCCGCGCCTTCTTGATGCGCGGCAAAAGGTCGAAGGCGTTCTCGTCCGGCATCACGACGTCGGTGACGACCAGGTCCCCCTCGCCGGCCGAAATCCAGCGCCAGAGGGTCGCGGCGTTGGAGGTGATGCGTACTTCGTAACCCGCCCTGGTCAAAGCCTGGTTCAGCACGGTGCGGATCGCCGCGTCGTCGTCCGCGACAAGGATCGTGGCAGTCATTGTTCACTTCCTGTGGAGTTCAAAGCGCGGCCGTCGCCGGCCTCTTCCTTATGCATGGGCATCAGAACCCGGAACGTGGTGCGGCGCGCCTGGCTGTCGCATTCGACAATGCCGCCATGCGCGCCGATGATCTTGGCGACCAGGGCAAGACCGAGGCCGGAACCGTTCGTCTTGGTGGTGATGAAGGGATCGAAAAGATGCGGCAGCAGATCCGGCGGCACGCCAGGGCCATTGTCGATCACGCAGAATTCGAGTGGCAGGGAAATCTTCTCCCGCGTTCCCGCGACGGACAGCCGGATGCCGGGGCGATAGGCCGTCGTCAGCATGATCTCGCCGTCCGGCTGGTCGCCGATCGCTTCCGCCGCATTCTTGATGAGGTTCAGGAAGACCTGCACGAGCTGGTCGCGGTTGGCATAGACCGGCGGCAGCGACGGATCATACAATTCGGTGATCTTGATTTCCCGCGCGAAACCGGCCTTGGCCACCGCCTTCACGTGGTCGAGGACCGAATGGATGTTGAGCGGCACCCGATCCACCGGACGTTCGTCGGAAAAGACCTCCATACGGTCGACCAGCGAGACGATGCGGTCGGTCTCGTCGCAGATCAACCGGGTCAGCGCGCGGTCCTCGTCCTGCACGGACGTTTCCAGGAGCTGGGCGGCACCGCGGATGCCGGAAAGCGGGTTCTTGATCTCATGCGCCAGCATGGAGGCAAGCCCCGTCACGGACCGGGCCGCGGCGCGATGGGTGAGCTGGCGGTCGATCTTGTCGGCCATGGACCGCTCCTGAAAGACGATCACCACCGAGCCCGGCTCGCTCACCACGGGTGCGACATAAAGATCGACCAGCTTGTCCTGGCCGAGGCGCGGCGAAGAGAGGTCGACGCGATACTCGTTGACCGGCGCCTTTCGCTCGCGGACCTGGTCGATCAGCGCCAGCAGCGGGCTGCCGAAGGGAATGAAGGTGGAAATCCTGTTCTTCGCGAGATGGGCGGCGCTGGAACCGAAAAAGGCTTCCGCCTCCCAGTTGGCGAAGGCGATCCGGCCGGCCGCGTCGACCAGGATCACCGGATTCTGTACCGAGTTCAGGACAGCCATGGCGAGCGCATTGCCGCTCGCGGCATTCTGTCCACCGTTCGGCCCTGGCGACTTCGTCATGCGGCCTCCTTGCGTGCCACAAAGGCTTCGCGAGAGAGCGCGGCAATCATCCGGCGCGAGACATCGGCCGGGTCTTTCGAGATCATGATGGCAGCCTTTTCTTCCACGGGCAGGGCCGACGCAAAACGGTCGAGATACCAGCCGAGATGTTTGCGGGCATGACGCAGCCCTGCCTCGCGGCCGTAAAGCGCCAGCATCGCCTCGTAATGCTCGATGACGAGGCCGGCCACCTCGTCCTGCGGCGGCGCCGCATGGCCGGCGAGCCAGCCTACATGCCAGGGCCGCCCCTGCGCGCCACGGCCGACCATAACAGCATCTGCGCCAGAACGCTTCAGGATATCGGCGGCATCTTCCGGCGATTCGACGTCGCCATTGGCGACTAGCGGAATGGAAACGGCATCGCGCACGAGCCGGATCGCATCCCAATCCGCCCGGCCCTCATAAAACTGCATGCGGGTGCGGCCGTGGATCGTCACGAGCCGGATACCCGCGTCCTCGGCACGGCGGGCGATCTCCGGCGCGTTGATGGAATTTTCGTCCCAGCCGAGCCGCATCTTCAACGTCACCGGCACTTTGACGGAATTGACGGTCGCCTCGACCAGCGACAGGGCGTGATCGGGATCGCGCATCAGCGCCGAGCCGGAATAACCGCCCGTCACCTTCTTTGCCGGACAGCCCATGTTGATGTCGATGATGTCGGCGCCGTTATCGGCCGCGATTTTCGCCGCTTCCGCCATCCAGTGCGCCTCGCGGCCGGCAAGCTGAACCATATGCGGCGAAATGCCCGTCCCCTTCAGCCGCGCCCAGGATTCGCCGCGGTTCATGACGAGCTCGCGGCTTGCCACCATTTCGGTCACGACGAGCCCGGCGCCGAAACGCCAGGCAAGCTGCCTGAACGGGAGGTCTGTCACGCCGGACATCGGCGCCAGGGCGACGCGATTGCGAATGGCGACAGGCCCGATCTGGAAAGGCTTGGCAAGATCCTGGAAACGCAAATGATGATCTTTCGGGCACATGATAGTTTTGCACTATTTTTATTCAGTTCCTGAGCGTTTGCCAAGAGCAATTCCGGAACTGCGTTATTTTTGGGCGGGCTGCTGGAAATGGAGCTTTTGAGTCTATAGTTCTCCCGCTGTCAATCCTTGAGGAAACGCAAACGGGTTACGGTCGATGGACGACAGGACCATGACAATCGGTATCGTCATCGTCGCCGCGGGCCGCGGCGAGCGGGCCGGCTCGCTTGAGGACGGCCCCAAGCAATACCGGCGAATCGGCGGGCGGCCGGTCATCACCCATACGCTGGAACGGTTCCTCACCTGGCCCCGCAGCGGTCCGATCGTGGTCGTCATCCATCGGGACGACGAGGCTCTGTTTGCCGAAGCATGCAGCAAGCTTCCGGGAGCAGAACGGGTCATCACCACATTCGGCGGCGAGACGCGACAGCGCTCCGTCTATGAAGGCCTCCGGGCATTATCCGGCACCGATTCGACACACGTGATGATCCACGACGCGGCGCGGCCCTTCGTGGACCGGGGCGTCCTCGACCGCGTGGCGCAAGCGCTCGACGAGGGGCAGGAAGGCGTGCTGCCGGCAATCCCCGTCACCGACACGCTGAAGCGCGGCGGTTCCGACGGGCTGGTGCACGAAACCGTACCGCGCGCCGGGCTCTACGCCGCCCAGACACCCCAGAGCTTCCACCTTTCCGCAATCCGTATTGCGCATGAGAAAGCGGCGGCACTTCGCCGCGAGGATTTCACCGACGATGCCTCGATCGCCGAATGGGCCGGCCTGACTGTCTCGCTGGTCGAAGGCTCGGTCGACAACATCAAGCTCACCGTGAAGCGGGATATCGACATGGCCGACGAAAAGCTCTCGCAGAGCACCCTTCCCGCCAACATCCTTCCCGATGTGCGCACCGGCAACGGTTACGACGTGCATCAGCTGGAACCCGGCGACGGGGTGACGCTCTGCGGCGTCTTCATTCCCCATGACCAGAAGCTCAGCGGCCACTCGGATGCGGATGTCGCCCTGCATGCGCTGACCGACGCGCTGCTCGCCACCTGCGGCGCCGGCGATATCGGCGACCATTTCCCACCGTCGGACATGCAGTGGCGCGGCGCGCCATCAAAGATCTTCCTGAACCATGCGGCAAAAATCGTTCGCGAACGCGGCGGCACGATCATGAATGCCGACATCTCGCTGATCGCCGAAGCGCCGAAGATCGCCCCGCATCGGCAGAAGATGCGCGAGACCCTGGCGGAAATCCTCGGCATTTCCGTCGACCGCTGCTCGGTGAAGGCCACAACCAACGAGAAGATCGGGTTCATCGGCCGTCGCGAGGGCATCGCGGCAATTGCCACCGCCACCGTCGTCTATCGCGGGGAAACCGCATGAGCCTCTTTCCCGGCGATATCGAAGAGCAGGCGCGCGAGATCATTGTCGACTTCACCGCTCGAGGCCTGATGGTCGCGACCGCAGAATCCTGCACGGGAGGGCTGATCGCAGGCGCCCTGACGGAGATTTCCGGTTCGTCCGCCGTCGTCGATCGTGGTTTCGTGACCTATACGAACGAGGCGAAGGCGGACATGCTCGGCGTCACGCAGGCCACATTGCTCGCCTATGGTGCTGTTTCGAAGGAAACGGCGCTGCAGATGGTGCATGGGGCGCTGTTCCGCTCGCGCGCTTCTGTCGCCGTTGCGGTGACGGGAATTGCCGGGCCAAGCGGCGGGACACCGGAAAAGCCGGTAGGCCTCGTGCATCTCGCAGCCCAAAGCCGATCGGGAACGATCCTGCACCGGGAAATGCGTTACGGCGATATTGGCCGGACCGAAATCAGACTCGCGACTGTCAGAACGGCGTTGGAGATGCTGGCCGAGGCCGCCTTCGGCATGAAAAAGGGTCAGGCGTAGACTTTGTCGGCCCTTGCCTCAAAGGCTTCGGCGAACATACGGAAGGCGCGGTCGAACATCGAGCCCATCAGTGCGCCTAAAATCATGCTCTTGAATTCGTAGTCGATGAAGAAATGCACGATGCATGCATCCGGCGAACCGTCCGCGGTTGGCTCGAAACGCCAGCGGTTTTCCAGATACTTGAACGGCCCTTCGATATATTTCACGTCGATGGCGCGCTCGGGCGGATTGAGCAGGACCTGAGTGGTGAAAGTCTCGCGGATCGCCTTGTAGCCCACCGTCATATCGGCAACGAGCAAGATCTTGCCATCACGCTCCTTGCTGGAGCGGATGGCCAGCGCCTCGCAAAGCGGCAGGAATTGCGGATATTTCTCGATATCGGCAACGAGCGTGTACATTTCATCGGCGCTGTGCTTGACGGGACGGCGGATTTCGAACTTGGGCATGGAACGCAGTTAAGCGCGAGCCCCGACAAGATCAAGAAGTTCCCGCATTTCCCGACGCGATTTCAACATCACGACCGGCTTTTCGCCGGCATGTTCGGCCAGCCCGGCCAGAACGCGCTGCGCAAACTTTTGCTCCCAGGTCCACACGAACCGGAAAAATTCCCAATCCACCTTTTCCGGGCAGCCGGGCGCCATGTCCGGCCGCGTGCGGCCCCAATGTTTCGCCGCGCGGCTGAGGATACCCCAGACGCAGACGAGGCGCGGCATGCGCACCCAGATGACGATATCGCTGCGCGGCACGCGGATATCGAAGGTGGAGGAATTGGTGCCATCCATGACCCAGCGATCCTGAAGGATCAGCTTCTCGATGATCCGGCGCTGCTCGCCCCTTTCTCGCTGCACCCAGCCGGGCAGCCACAGGATGTCGCGATCAATCGAGATATAGACCAGGCCGAAACGGCGGGCGATCTTCTGGGAGAGCGTCGATTTTCCGCCGCCGGAACAACCGACAACCAGGATGCGATCCGCATGCCGGACCTTGTCGGCGGCCTCTGCAATCCCCACGTAGCGGATCACATTCGAGCCCGATTTCATGTCCATGATAAGCTCCCCCCGAGAATCAGGCCCGACCCCACAGAACGCGGCATTAGCAGCCGACGATGACAAGAGGATTTCAATATCGCGCAGAGAATATTATAGAAGTCCGCCGAATAGGTCGCGGTAGTCTGGTCAGGCAGCCGATCCGACAATCGCCGGGCATTATTCGGATTAAGAAAATTTAATCTAGGATTCATCCGGTTGTAATGTTCCGCTGTAGCGAACACGTACAATGGAATATTCAATCAGCAGAAGACCGGACGCACCCGAAAGAGAAGCATCCATGGACGATTTCTCACAGATGATAAAGCTGCTCGAATCCGCAAAGCAGCTCGCCGACATGAACCAGCTTCCAATGCTCGTCTATCTGATTGAAATGGCAAAGGCCGAAGCGCGAGGTCACCGATTCATCCTGCGCGACCGCAGGCGCGGTCACGACAAGCACGAAAAGGTCGAGGCGGCCGAATAAAGAGCAGGAAACGTGACTGCCGCTTATTCGGCGGCAGCCAGCAGCTTCTTCTCACGTGCAGCCCTGAGGCGGGCGAAATCGTCTCCCGCATGATGCGAGGACCGGGTCAGCGGGCTCGAAGACACCATCAGGAAACCCTTGGTATAGGCAACCGTCTCGTAGGACTTGAATTCCTCGGGGGTGACGAACTTCTCGACCTTGTGGTGCTTGCGGGTTGGCTGCAGGTACTGGCCGATCGTCAGGAAATCGACGTCCGCCGTGCGCAGGTCGTCCATGAGCTGCAGTACCCCGTTACGCTCCTCGCCCAACCCCACCATGATGCCCGACTTGGTGAACATGGTCGGGTCCAGTTCCTTCACCCGCTGCAGCAGGCGGACGGAGTGGAAGTAGCGCGCACCCGGGCGAACCGTCAAGTAATTGCCGGGCACTGTCTCCAGGTTATGGTTGAAGACGTCCGGCTTGGCGGCGACGACGCGCTCCAGCGCACCGGGCTTCTTCAGAAAGTCAGGAGTCAGGATCTCGATGGTCGTCATCGGAGACGCGGCGCGGATCGCAAAGATCACCTTCTCGAAATGTTCGGCACCGCCATCGTCCAGGTCGTCACGATCGACCGAGGTGATGACGACGTGGGACAGGCCCATCTGCCGGACGGCCTTGGCGACGTTTTCCGGCTCATCCATGTCGAGCGCGTTCGGCCTGCCGGTCGCGACGTTGCAGAAGGCGCAGGCGCGGGTACAGATCTCGCCCATGATCATGAAGGTGGCGTGCTTCTTGTCCCAGCACTCGCCGATATTGGGGCAGCCCGCTTCCTCGCAGACCGTCACCAGCTTGTTTTCCTTCACGATCGAGCGGGTTTCCGCATACCCTTTCGAAACCGGCGCACGCACACGAATCCAGTCGGGCTTGCGCAGCACTTCCGTATCGGGCCGATGGGCCTTCTCCGGATGGCGAACGCGCTTTTCTTCGCTGGACCCGATCGTATCGAGAATGGTGACCATAAAAACCTGCTTTCAACCGCGTGCTTTTTCAGCGCCTGACGAGTTTGGCAACGAATAGCAAAATGCAGGCACCCACGAAACCCTGCACCAGGTAACCCAGCCATCCGCCAGCGACATGGATGTTGGCGCTCTGGAAGACGGCATTGGCGATCATCGCGCCGACGATTCCGATGATGATGTTCATCAAGACGCCGAAGCGGAGGTCCATCAAAATGCCGGCAAGCCAGCCCGCCAAGCCACCGATGATGATCGCCGCAATCCAACCCACACCCATATGAATAACCCCGTCCTAAAAAGATGTTCCAGAGATATGGGCGGTTGCCCGCCCTTTCGCAATGCCGGGAACGTCAGGCATTCAGCGCCCGGCCATAGGCGTCGAGTACGCTTTCCTTCATCGTTTCCGAAATGGTGGGATGCGGGAAAATCGTGTGCATCAATTCCTCTTCCGTCGTCTCCAGGTTCATGGCGACGACGAAGCCCTGGATGAGTTCGGTCACTTCCGCGCCGACCATATGGGCACCGAGAAGCTCGCCGGTCTTCCTGTCGAAGATCGTCTTGACGAGACCCTGGTCCTCGCCGAGCGCGATCGCCTTGCCGTTCGCCACGAAGGGGAAGCGGCCGACGCGAATGTCGCGGCCTTCAGCCTTCGCCTTTGCTTCGGTCAAACCGACCGAGGCGACCTGCGGGTGGCAATAGGTGCAGCCGGGGATCTTCAACTTGTCCATCGGGTGGACGTTCGGGAGGCCGGCGATCTTCTCGACGCAGATGACACCCTCATGCTCGGCCTTGTGGGCAAGCAGCGGCGGACCAGCGACATCGCCGATGGCATAGATGCCCGGCACGTTGGTCTTGCCGTAGCCGTCGATGACGATGAAGCCGCGGTCGGTCTTCACGCCGACGGCCTCAAGGCCGATGCCTTCGATATTGGCCTGGACGCCGACGGCCGAGATCATCCGATCTGCTGTGATCTCCTGCGTCTTGCCGTCCTTGAGCTCGATCGTCGCGGTGACCGAGTTGGCGCCCTTCGCGACCTTGGCGACCTTGGCTTCTAGCAGGATCTTCATGCCCTGGCGCTCGAACTGTTTCTTCGCAAGGGCAGAAATCTCCGCATCTTCCACCGGCATGACCTGGCTCATGATCTCGACGACGGTGACATCGACGCCGAGCGTGCGGTAGAAGCTGGCGAATTCGATGCCGATCGCGCCCGAACCCATGACCAGCAGCGATTTCGGCATTTCCTCCGGCTTCATCGCCTCGAAATAGGTCCAGATCAGCTTGCCGTCCGGCTCGATGCCGGGAAGCGCGCGCGGGCGGGCGCCGGTCGCGACGATGATATGCTTGGCGGTATAGGTGCCTTCACCGAGCGTGTTCTTCGGAATCGGGCCGATCGGCTCGACCGGTTTCTTGGCGGTCTTGGAGACGACGACCTCACCGGGCTTGGTGATCTTGGCCTCGCCCCAGATGATATCGACCTTGTTCTTCTTGAAGAGGAAGCCGACGCCATTGTTCATGCGGTGCGCGATGCCGCGCGAGCGGGCGACGATCGCCTTCAGGTCGGCCGTTACCGAGCCCTCGATCTTGACGCCGTAATCGCCCGGATGCTTGGCATATTCGAAGACCTCGGCCGAACGCAGCAGCGCCTTGGTCGGGATGCAGCCCCAATTGGAGCAGATGCCGGCCAGATGCTCGCGCTCCGCGACCGCGACCTTCATGCCAAGCTGTGCGGCGCGGATGGCGGCAATATATCCGCCCGGACCGGATCCGATGATGATGACGTCGTAAGCATTGGCCATAGGCGCTTCACTCCTTGTCTAGCTGGCAAAGGCTGCTGCCGCAGCCCTGCCCTTATTCTTCCGGGAGTGAAGCTTCGCCCCTAGTCACCGAGTTTTTCGGCTGCCGGTTCGGCCCGCGTCAGCATCCCGTATATTTCATCCTTCAAGGCGAGGCGCCGCTTTCGCATTTCCTCCATGCGGATGTCGTCGCATGGCTCGATATTCGTCTCGGCCTTGTGGATCTGATGGTTCACATCCTCGTATTCACTGCATATCCGGTGAAAATGTCCGTCCCTCTCGCGCAGATGGCGCATCTGGACGGCATATTCCGGAAATTCTTCGGCGAGATGGTGTGGCGTGTTCGACATTTCCCTGACCTCCGTTGGACAATCCGGGAAATGCTAGAACCATTCCATTCCGCTACTCCTTGACCCCGATCAATCCCTCGTTTCCGTCAGAGCCCCAGCATCATCCGGACGATGGGCTCCAGCCCTCGCCCGATGGCACGCGTATTTCCCGCATCGAGATGAATGCCGTCGATGGGCGTCGTTTTCGCAACCGAGCCCGCGTCGAAGAAACCGCAGCCCAATTCATCGGCGAGATCACGGTAAAGCGAAGCAAGCATTGCCGACTCCTCGATGCTCCCCCTGTAGAGAGCACCGGTCAGCGGATTGGCCGTTTCGCAAAGGCCAGGTGGCGATACGATCAGTATTTCCGGCGGTTCGCATTCCCGCGTCCAATCATGGAAGCGAACGAGGCTGATGAGCTTCCTTATCCCTTGTCGGGCGCCGATCGCCGTCCCGTGGATCATCGGCTTCATGTCGTTGGTGCCGAGCATGATGATCACCAGGTCCAACGGACCGTGGGTGTGCAGGATCGTCGGCAACAGGCGTGCGCCGTTGCGGTCGCAATCCCCAAGCCCGTCGTCATAAGCGGTGGTGCGGCCACCGAGCCCCTCGGCCACGACGTTCACAGACGGGCCAAGGGCGGCCGCAAGCACGCTTGGCCAGCGATCCTCAAAGGCATGGCGGCCGCCGGTTTCGGCGTCCGTGCCCCAGGTCAGAGAATCGCCATAGCAGAGAACGGTTTTCATCGACGCACTCCTGGTTTCCCCCTCACGCGGACACCCTCCCCGCGAGGGGGAGGAAAGTCCATCACACCAGCATCGCCATCGGGTTTTCGATGTAACGCTTGAAAGCGGACGCGAGCTCCGCCCCCAGCGCGCCGTCGATGACGCGGTGATCGAAGGCGAAGGTCGCCGTCATCACCGTGCCCACCTCGATCTTGCCGTTCCTGACGACCGGCTTTTCGACGCCCGCGCCGATCGAAACGATCGAGGCCTGCGGAAGGTTGACGATCGAGGTGAAGCTGGAGACGCCGAACATGCCGAGGTTGGACACCGAAGTGGTGCCACCCTGGTATTCTTCGGGCTTCAGCTTCTTGTCGCGGGCGCGCCTGGCAAGGTCCTTCACCTCGTTGGAGATGACGGACAATGCCTTCTCTTCCGCCTTACGGACGATCGGGGTGATCAAACCATCCGGGATCGATACGGCCACGCCGACGTCCGAATGCTTGTGCAGGACGCGGGCGGTCGAGGTCCAGGAGGCATTCGCCATCGGCACATCGCGAAGTGCGAGCGCCATTGCCTTGATGATGAAGTCGTTGACCGACAGCTTGAAGGCCGGAACGTCGCCCTTCTCCGTCTTCTTCACCGGGGCCGAGGCGTTGATCTCGGCGCGCAACTTCAGAAGCGCATCGATCTCGCAATCCATGGAGACGGTGTAGGACGGAACCGTCTGGGTCGACTCGGTGAGCCGAGCGGCGATCGTCTTGCGCATGCCGTCATGCGGCAGAAGCTCGTAGGAGCCCTCCGCGAACAGCTTGAGCACGGCGTCGTCCGACGGGCCTTTTGCCATGGCCGGCGCGGCAGCGGGTGCAGCTTGCGGAGCAGTTGTCGGAGCGGCCTTTCCGGTGCCAGAGGCGACGGCCTTCTCGATATCAGCCTTGACGACACGGCCATGCGGACCGGAGCCGGTAACGGCGGAAATATCGATACCGGCTTCCTTCGCGAGGCGACGGGCGAGCGGTGAGGAGAACAAGCCATTGCCGATACCGGTGCCGCTTTGGGCCGATGCCGGGGGGGCAGCGGGTGCCGGGGCGGGCTCGGAGGCCTTGGGCGCCGGGGCGGCTTCCGCCTTCGGCGCAGGGGCGGCCTCGGCCTTCGGAGCGGAAGCGCCACCACCGGCGGCCGCAGCCGAGACATCCTCACCGTCAGCAGCAAGGATCGCGATCAGGGCGTTGACCTTGACCGCTTCCGTGCCGGCCGGGACGACGATCTTCGCAACGGTGCCCTCATCGACAGCTTCCACTTCCATGGTCGCCTTGTCGGTTTCGATCTCGGCGATCACATCGCCGGACTTGACCTTGTCGCCTTCCTTGACCAGCCACTTGGAAAGGTTGCCCTCTTCCATGGTCGGAGACAGGGCAGGCATGGTGATGTTGATCGGCATCGAAACGCCCTCCCCTTATTTGTAGCAGACGGCTTTGACCGCCTGGACGACTTCGCCGACGTTCGGCAGCGCCAGCTTTTCGAGGTTCGCCGCGTAAGGCATCGGAACGTCCTTGCCGGCGATCGTCAGGATCGGCGCGTCGAGATAGTCGAAAGCCTGCTGCATGACGCGGGTGGCGATTTCCGTGCCGACGGACGACTGCGGATACCCTTCCTCGACGGTGACGAGGCGGCCGGTCTTCTTGACCGATTCGATGACCGTCGGCAGATCCATCGGGCGGATGGTGCGAAGGTCGATCAGTTCGACGTCGATCCCTTCCTTTGAAAGCTCCTCGACAGCCTTCACGGCATAGGTCATGCCGATGCCGAAGGAGACGACGGTCGCGTCCTTGCCGGCCTTGTGGATGCGGGCCTTGCCGATCGGCAGCACGAAATCATCAAGCTTCGGCACTTCGAAATGATGGCCGTAGAGGATCTCGTTTTCCAGGAAGATGACCGGGTTCGGATCGCGGATGGCAGCCTTCAGGAGGCCCTTGGCGTCGGCTGCCGTGTAAGGCATGACGACCTTGAGGCCCGGGACATGGCTGTACCAGGCGGCATAATCCTGGCTGTGCTGGGCGGCGACGCGGGCAGCCGCACCGTTCGGGCCGCGGAAGACGATCGGAGCGCCCATCTGGCCGCCGGACATGTAGAGCGTCTTGGCAGCCGAATTGATGATCTGGTCGATCGCCTGCATGGCGAAGTTGAAGGTCATGAACTCCACGATCGGCCTGAGACCGGCCATGGCAGCACCGACGCCGACGCCTGCGAAACCGTGCTCGGTGATCGGGGTATCGACCACACGGCGGGGACCGAACTCCTGCAGCAATCCTTGCGTGATCTTGTAGGCGCCCTGGTATTCGGCGACTTCCTCGCCCATGACGAAGACATCCTCGTCGCGGCGCATCTCCTCGGCCATGGCGTCACGAAGCGCTTCGCGGACGGTCATGGTCACCATTTCCGTGCCGGCCGGAATATCCGGGTCGGAAGCCGTCGGCGCGACCGGCTGCGCCGGAACAGGTGCGGATGCGGAGCCGGTTTCGGTTGGCTTTTCTTCCTGCGGCACCTGCGGAGCGGCAGCCTTCGGCGTTTCGGCGGACGCTTCAGAACCGATGTCGGCAGCGCTTTCGCCGTCGGCGAGGAGAACGGCGATCTTGGTGTTCACCTTGACGTTTTCGGTGCCGGCAGGAACGAGCAGCTTGCCGATCACGCCCTCGTCGACGGCTTCCACTTCCATGGTCGCCTTGTCGGTCTCGATTTCGGCGATCACGTCGCCGGAGGTAACCTTGTCACCTTCTTTTTTCAGCCATTTGCTGAGCGTGCCTTCCTCCATGGTCGGGGAAAGGGCGGGCATAAGGATATCGATAGGCATAAAACTCCCTCCCCTCGATCAGAGCAGAATGTCGGTATAGAGCTCGGACACATCCGGCTCCGGATCGGCCTGGGCGAAATCGGCACTGTCGGCGACGATGTCGCGGACGTCCTTGTCGATCGCCTTCAATTCGTCCTCGGTCGCCCAGCCCTTTTCCAGAAGGCGAGCACGCACCTGCTCGATCGGGTCGTGCTCGGAGCGCATCTTCTGCACCTCGTCCTTCGAGCGGTACTTTGCCGGATCCGACATGGAGTGGCCGCGATACCGATAGGTCAGCATTTCGAGGATGATCGGGCCCTTGCCGGACCGGCAATGTTCCATCGCCTCATCGGCGGCAGCCTTCACGGCGCGTACATCCATGCCGTCCACCTGGAAACCGGGAATGTTGAAGGAAGCGCCACGCTGCGAGAAATTGGCCTGCGCCGTGGCCCGGGCGGTCGAGGTGCCCATGGCATAGCGGTTGTTCTCGATCACATAGACAACCGGCAGCTTCCAGAGCTCGGCCATGTTGAAGCTCTCGTAGACCTGGCCCTGGTTGGCCGCGCCGTCACCGAAATAGGCGGTGCTGACCGCATTGTTGCCGCGGTATTTGTTGGCAAACGCAAGGCCGGTGCCGAGCGAAACCTGGGCGCCGACGATGCCGTGACCGCCGTAGAAATTCTTTTCCTTGGAGAACATGTGCATGGAGCCGCCCTTCCCCTTGGAATAGCCGCCCCGGCGCCCGGTGAGCTCCGCCATGACGCCACGCGCGCTCATGCCCGTCGCCAGCATGTGGCCGTGGTCACGGTAGCCGGTGATGACCTGGTCGCCTTCCTTCAGCGCCATCTGCATGCCGACAACGACAGCTTCCTGACCGATATAGAGGTGACAGAAGCCGCCGATGAAGCCCATGCCATAAAGCTGGCCGGCCTTTTCCTCGAAGCGGCGGATCAGCAGCATGTCGCGGAGGGCCTTGAGCTCCTCCGCCTTGCTGAAGTCAGCAAAGGTGCCGCCGTTGAAATTCTTCCTTGCCGGCCTCGATGCCGTCTTGGTAACAGATTTTGACGTAGCAGACTTTGCCGCGGATTTGCGGCCGGATACAGACGCGTTTTTGGTCGGCGCCATTCATCCCTCCCTCTCGTGCTGCATTGAGAGCGGCATAATGCCCCGACGCTGGCCGTCGGAAACCCGCTCCGGTTTCGAGGCCGTACCATAGGCAAGAAACGAGACCCCAGCAATGCCATAAATGCATGGCTCACATTCCGCACAACACACTGAAAAGACTTGCGAAATGTTAAATTAACCAGATTTTGGTTAACTCAGAAGTAGTTATTGAAGATAACGATTTCGTCGCTGCGCGAAACATTGAGCTGATAGCGGGCGATCTCATCGAGCATATCTTTTTCCAGGGAACCGTCACTCATGAGCTGCACCTGCCGCTCAAGCGCCTCGCGTCTGGCCGTCAGCTTGGCGAGTTCCTCGGCACGCGCCTGCCGCTGACGCTCGAATTCCTCGGTGGCGATGAGACCCAGATCACCATGCACAGAATGATAGCCGAAGTATGAAAGGAAGGCGACGGTAATGGCGGGGAGGACAAAACGACCGAATTTTCTTTGTCTGTGATGCTTCGTCCACATGCCCAATCAACGCCTTGTCACGCTCTACGGGATCGCAGAAATCGATCCGAACAGAATTTCAAATTCGCAGAACTTGCTTAAGCAATCGCTAACTAGAATCGAGTCCGCCGATCTCGACATTCAAGACGTGGAAGCCCCGCACGTTCTGACGGGAGAAGAAATATGTCGCGCCGTCTTGCCATTCACAACGCCGCGCGGAGGGACATCCCCTCTCCCCGCGTGCGGAGAGAGGGTGAGGGAGAGGCCTGGAGTTTAGGCCTTCAGAATGCCGCGGCCGGCATAAGCCGCCTGCGGACCCAGCATTTCCTCGATGCGGATGAGCTGGTTGTACTTGGCAAGACGGTCGGAGCGCGACAGCGAACCGGTCTTGATCTGTCCGCAATTGGTGGCAACCGCGAGATCGGCGATGGTGGAATCCTCGGTCTCGCCCGAACGGTGCGACATGACGGCCGTGTAGCGCGCCTTGTGGGCGGTCTCGACGGCATCGAGCGTTTCCGAAAGCGAACCGATTTGGTTGACCTTCACGAGGATGGAGTTTGCGACACCCATGCGGATGCCGTCGCGAAGACGCGCGGAATTGGTGACAAAGAGGTCGTCGCCGACGAGCTGGCACGTGGCGCCGATCTTGTCGGTAAGCGCCTTCCAGCCATCCCAGTCGTCCTCCGCCATGCCGTCCTCGATCGAGATGATTGGGTATTTCGAAACGAGTTCGGCGAGATAATCAGCCATGGCGCCGGATTCCAGCGTGCGGCCTTCGCCTTCCATCACGTATTTGCCGTTCTTGAAGAACTCCGTCGAGGCGCAGTCGAGCGCCAGGCAGACGTCGTCGCCCGGCTTGTAGCCGGCCTTCTCGACCGACTTCATGATGAAATCGAGGGCTTCCGGCGCGCTCTTCAGGCCCGGAGCGAAACCACCCTCGTCGCCGACATTGGTGTTGTGCCCCTGAGCGGCGAGTTCCTTCTTGAGGACGTGGAAGATTTCCGAGCCCATGCGCACCGCATCGCGCAGCGTCTCGGCGCCGACCGGCATGATCATGAATTCCTGGAAGTCGATCGGGTTGTCGGCGTGTGCTCCGCCGTTGATGATGTTCATCATCGGAACGGGAAGGACATGCGCATTCGGGCCGCCGACATAGCGGTAGAGCGGCAGGCCGGCGGATTCGGCGGCGGCCTTGGCGACGGCGAGCGACACGCCGAGGATCGCATTGGCACCGAGGCGCGACTTGTTCGGCGTTCCGTCGAGCGCGATCATCGTCTTGTCGATATGGATCTGGCTTTCGGCATCGAAACCGCCGATCGCATCGAAGATCTCGGTGTTGACGGCCTCGACGGCCTTTTCAACGCCCTTGCCGCCATAACGCTTGCCGCCGTCGCGCAGCTCGACCGCCTCGTGGGCACCGGTCGACGCACCAGACGGAACAGCTGCACGGCCAAAAGAACCGTCTTCCAGATAAACGTCCACTTCAACCGTCGGATTACCGCGGCTGTCGAGGATTTCACGGGCGATGATATCGGTGATGGCGGTCAAAAGACTCTCCCTGGGCTTGGACGTCGGATATCTATGGTTCGGGGTCACTGACCATGTCCCATAGTCAGTGACACGAAAATTACAATGCAGCCGCTTTTCGCGCTTTTTTCAGGCGGGCGCTTCAGGCGGCCTTTGCGACCGCATCAAAGGCAAGCAGCTTTTCCAGAAGCCGTGGCATATCTTTGAGATGCACCATGTTCGGACCGTCAGACGGAGCATTGTCCGGGTCCTCGTGGGTCTCGATGAAGAGGCCGGCGACACCGACGGCAACCGCGGCCCGCGCCAGCGTCTCGACGAATTCCCGTTGGCCGCCGGTGGAGCCGCCCTGTCCGCCCGGCTGCTGGACCGAATGCGTCGCGTCGAAGACGACCGGGGCGCCCATCGCCGCCATGATCGGCAGTGAACGCATGTCGGAGACCAGCGTGTTGTACCCGAAAGAGACGCCGCGTTCGCAGAGCAGCACGTTCGGATTGCCGCTCTGGGTGAACTTGGCCAACACATTCTTCATGTCCCAGGGTGCCAGGAACTGCCCCTTCTTGACGTTGATGACGCGTCCGGTCTTCGCCGCAGCGACAAGCAAGTCCGTCTGGCGGCAAAGGAAGGCCGGGATCTGCAGCACATCCACAGTCTGGGCGACGATGGCGCACTGCTCTTCCGTGTGAATGTCGGTGAGAACCGGGAAGCCGAATTCCTTCTTCAGATCGGCGAAGATTTCCATGGCGCTTTCGAGCCCGATGCCGCGCTTGCCGGAAATCGACGTGCGGTTCGCCTTGTCGAAGGATGATTTGTAGACGAGGCCGATGCCGAGCTTGTCGCAAAGCTCCTTCAGCGCACCCGCCATCATGAAGGCGTGGTCGCGGCTTTCCATCTGGCAGGGGCCGGCGATCAGCGACAGGCGGGTATCCTGTGCGAACACGACCTTGCCGTGCCCTTCACCGACGGAGACGCGCGGATTGGCGGAGACTTCCATGAGACTATTCCTCGAAACCGAACAACACACCCTGGCCGGGCGCCGCCTGGACCAGCACACGGCCCTCCCGACGGACGAATGCGACGTCATTAGCAGCAAGGATGATCTCTGTCACGGCAAGATCGGCAGTCTTGAAGATGACCGCCCGGCCGCGAAGACCTTCGGCATTCGGCAACGGCGCAAGGGCAAATTCCGATTCGAGATCGTGATCCTGCATGACGCGGACGCGTGCGTTCGAAGCGACAAGCTCCACGGCCGCAGGTTCGACCCCGGCTTTCGCAAGCAGCACCTCTTCGAGCAGGGGCACAAAATCGCCGGGCGATGCGGCCGAAAGAACGATCTCGCTCAAGCCGGTCACCGTATTCGAATGGCGTTCCAGTTCGCCTCGATCGGCCGGCAGCGGATTGATCCGCTGTGCAGAGAACAAGAAGAAATCCGGTGCACGCTCGTCTCCCGCAAAGGCCAGCCGGAAGCTTGCCTCAGTCTCGGAACCGTCCGGCATCTTCACGCCGCGGGAGAATTCCAGGATATCGCCGGCGGAAATACCGCGCAGCCTGAAGCGCGCGTGATCGGCTGCCGCGTCGCCCGTGGCAACCGCGAGGGCCGAAAAGCCCTGCCTGTTGCGCGCCTTGCGGAAGGCGAGATCCCGGGCGGTGAATATATTGCCGCGCTTGGCCGCGGCTGCCGCCTGACGCCGGTTGGCGATCGCCAGCGGCTCCAGATAGGCCCCATCCGAGAAAAACACGCAGGCATTGGCCGTGCCGAAAGGATGAAAGGCCTCCGGCGCAACTGTAAATCCGAGTTCTGCCAGTCGCGAACGCGCGACGGCAAGGTCCGCCACCGGCAGAACGAGATGATCGATTAGTCTAGCATTCACGCGAGAGCCCCCAGAATCCGGAATCGCAGCACTACATTGGCAGCGGATCGGTTTCGAGCAAGTGGTGTCGGAAGAGATATGTTGCAGACATCCATGAAGAAAAATCATCATACTTCACGAAAATTTAGGGACTTGCGGAACACATATGGAACATATAGTGTATGTTCTTGATTTGTTTCCGACTCTCAAGGTGCCAAATATGCTCACGCGCAAACAGCAGGAATTGCTTCTGTTCATTCACGAACGCATGAAGGAATCCGGCGTCCCGCCCTCCTTCGACGAAATGAAGGATGCGCTCGACCTCGCGTCGAAGTCCGGCATCCACCGGCTGATCACGGCACTGGAGGAGCGCGGCTTCATCCGCCGCCTGCCGAACCGGGCACGCGCCCTTGAAGTCATCAAGCTGCCGGAGGCCTATCAATCGAGCCTGCAGCCACGCCGCGGCTTCTCGCCGAGCGTTATCGAGGGCAGCCTCGGCAAGCCGCAGCCGGTCGCTGCCGCTCCGGCCAAGCCCGCAGCCAACGACGATCTCTCCAACGCCGCCACGGTTCCCGTCATGGGCCGCATCGCCGCCGGCGTGCCCATCTCGGCGATCCAGAACAACACGCATGATATCGCAGTGCCCGCCGAGATGCTTGGTTCCGGCGAACATTACGCGCTGGAAGTCAAGGGTGATTCGATGATCGAGGCCGGCATCCTGGACGGCGACACGGTGATCATCCGCAACAGCAACACCGCCAATCCGGGAGACATCATCGTGGCGCTGGTGGACGACGAGGAGGCGACGCTGAAGCGCTTCCGCCGCCGTGGCGCCTCGATCGCGCTGGAAGCCGCGAATCCGGCTTACGAAACCCGGATATTCCCCCCCGACCGGGTGAAGGTTCAGGGCAAGCTGGTCGGCCTCATCCGCCGCTACCATTGATCAACTGCCGAAGCGGTTCCGGGAGCGCCGAGGCGAACGTATTGTTCCGCCAGTCGTATTGGCGATGCCTGCTCCAGGGACGGTCATGGCCGGCCATGGCGGGGCGAATAGTCCACTGCCGGATGTCGGTTGCGCCGTGCAGGGAAATTTCGAGCGCGCCAGTCTTTCGCAAAGCACTGCCGTTGATCATCAATGCACCGGCGCGGCAACGATCGAAGTGGGCGCGCGGGGCGATGATGATATGGGCGGCATCGCAGGCCGCACCGGCATAACGACTGTCTTCGACGGAGGCGATGATGATGCCCCCGGAAGTTTTCACCCCGCAGAAGATACGCGGCTCGCAAACGAAATGACCGGCAGGCACCTGCCTGATGCGGGACCGCACCGCTTCGATTTCGGCTTGCGTCAGTTCGCGGCGCTCCTCAGATTTCCCATCGGGCGGTTTGTCTCTTGCTGATGACACGTCCGGTTTTATGGGATCGCCCAGGAGAAGTGCCCGTTTCCACTGGCCGTAGATGAAATCGGGCGGGCGGATGCGGTTGGTAGCAATGCCTTCCCTGCCTATCAGGGCAATCATCGTTCCGTCCTCGGCAACGAGAATATCCGGCAGGGGCTTCGATCGTTCGTGCCAGGAGAACAGCAATGCGGCGGCAACGAGCGGAATGCCGACCAGCCGAAGCCTGCTTCTCAAAAGTGTCAGCAGGAGAAAACCGGCCGTGGAGACAGGCAGGAACAAGGGATGCTGACGGCCGATACCGGCATCGCCGCCCCAGGCCGCCACATGTCTTGCTATGGAGATCACCGCTTCCAGGCCGAGACCCATGAGCTTCAGGAAAGGCGCGTCGAGCCCGAACGGTGCAAGCAGCATGCCGACAAGTCCGGCCGGCATGACCACGAAAGAGATGATCGGCATGGCGGCGAGGTTTGCCGCCAGGCCGCCGTAGGTCGCAATCCGATGGAAATGCTCGACCGAAAATATCGCCGTCGACGTGCTGCCGATCAGGGTCGTGGCAAGAATGCCCGCAATGAATTTCCAGGAGGCCAATACCGGCGTCACCACGGGGTGACGAATTTGCAGCGGTTCGGGATCGTGCTTCTTCGACCGGTGTTTCCAGAGCGCATAACCGGCGACCAGCGCCGCGGTCGCCGCAAAGGACATCTGGAAGCTCGGCCCCAGGATTTCCGAGGGCGAAACGGCGATAATGATCAGCGCCGAAAGCGCCACATTGCGCAAGCTGATCGACGGCCTGTCGAAGAAGACTGCAACAAGCATGACCGCCATCATGATATACGCCCGCTCGGCTGAAACACCGAAGCCGGAAATCAGGTAATAGGCAGTCGCCATCACGAGCGCGCCGGCGGCAGCGATCTTCTTCACCGGATAAGCCCGAGCAAAACCGGGAAAGAAGGAGAGGACAGTGCGGACGCCTACGAAGAAGATGCCGGCGGCAAGCGCCATGTTCAGCCCCGAGATCGCAACGATATGGGCAAGTCCGGAAAGCCGGAGCGCCTCGGTGGTCTCCCTGGAAATAGCCCGGCGTTCGTCGGTCACGATCGCGGCTGCGAAGGCGCCCGCATCGCCCGGCACCGTTTCGCGAATATGGCTCGCGATGGCGCTGCGCAGATCGAAAAGCCCGCTTTCGAATTCTGCAATCCAGGCTCGCGGCAACGCCGGGCCTGCCTCCTTATTCGGCACTCCATAGAAAAAGCCGACGGCGCCGATACCATCGAAATAAGAAGAGTAGGCGAAATCGTTAAGCCCCGGCAGTGCAGGACCCGAAGGCGGCGATATGCGTACCCGGCCGCGGATCGTCTCGCCGGTTTCCGCAGATTCGTGCCGCGCCCTGGCAAGCAGCAACACCCGCTCCGGCAGGCGTCGGATCTCGGGATCGGCCGTCCGTACGACGCGGACCAGATAGCGCCAGCGTCCATTCGCATCGATTTCCCGCCGCTCGACCACGCCGGTGAGTTCGGTCGTCACCGGCGATTCGAGAACGACTGTACTTTGCCTCCATGTTTCCAGCTCCGCGAGCATCATGCCGCCGAGAAAGAGTGCGGCGGCGACCGGGATGATACGTGCCATGCCGAATTGGTGGCGCGTTATGGCGGCAATTATGGTGCATGCGAGAAAAGCCACGAAAAACGGCAGGAAAGCCGGATCTTGCGTCAAGGAGAACCAGCATGCGGCGCCCGCACCGACAACAACGGGAACGAAGAGGAAGCCATGCCCATGCGCATCCTCTTCCACGATCATGGACGGCGCACCGCGCCACAGGCGCTTCAAACCCCCGGATATACGACGCGGAAGCGCCTTCCCCGGACGCACCACCGACCTTCGTTCGAAGGCTGGGGAAAGCTCCAAAAGATGCCCCTGGTCCACCGATTGGGATGTGTCTCCGCTAAACGCGAAATCCTTCGGCCTGGTTGCCGGTCGTCCCGTCTTGTTCAACTTCGGAAACGCAGTGTCTTCCGACATGAAACGCTAAGCCCGCCCCGTCGCCAAATCATGCGACGATGCAACCTGCGCGTTTCCAGCCCTCCCGTCAACTGTCCGGGAAACCTTAGCAATCCCAGAGACCTGAACCAGGTTGCAACAACAAGTTGGAAGCCCAAGCAAAGGCGGTTGCCTAATATTCTTTCGCGCTGCACAAAATGCTACCAACGACTGCTTGGCATCGGCTTTCGGATCATATAGCAAAGCATCGGACGCTTAATTCTTGTGGCGCTTTTTGGGCGCCACGCCGCCAAAAGGTTGGAGGATCAGCATGACGGATAAAAGCGCAAATGTGGTAGTCGGCGACAGACAAGTCGATCTGCCGATCAAGTCGGGCTCCATCGGTCCGGACGTAATCGACATCGGTTCCCTCTACAAGCAGACCGGTACCTTCACCTACGATCCGGGCTTCACTTCGACAGCATCTTGCGAATCCAAGATCACCTATATCGATGGCGACGAAGGCATCCTGCTGCATCGCGGCTATCCGATCGAGCAGCTCGCCGAGCACGGCGATTTCCTGGAAACCTGCTACCTGCTTCTCTACGGCGAACTGCCCACCGCCGCCCAGAAGAAGGACTTCGACTATCGCGTCACGCACCATACGATGGTGCACGAGCAGATGAGCCGCTTCTTCACCGGCTTCCGCCGTGACGCTCATCCGATGGCCGTCATGTGTGGCTGCGTTGGCGCACTTTCCGCCTTCTACCACGACTCGACCGACATCACCGATCCGCATCAGCGCATGGTCGCTTCGCTGCGCATGATCGCCAAGATGCCGACCCTTGCCGCGATGGCCTACAAGTACCACATCGGCCAGCCCTTCGTTTATCCGCAGAACAACCTGGACTATGCGTCGAACTTCCTGCGCATGTGCTTTGCCGTTCCGTGCGAAGAATATGTCGTCAATCCGGTGCTGTCGCGCGCCATGGACCGCATCTTCATCCTGCATGCGGACCATGAACAGAATGCATCGACCTCGACGGTCCGCCTCGCCGGTTCTTCCGGCGCCAACCCGTTTGCCTGCATCGCGGCCGGCATCGCCTGCCTCTGGGGCCCGGCCCATGGCGGCGCCAACGAAGCAGCCCTCAACATGCTGACGGAAATCGGCACGGTCGATCGCATCCCGGAATATATCGCCCGCGCCAAGGACAAGAACGATCCGTTCCGTCTGATGGGTTTCGGCCACCGCGTCTACAAGAACTACGATCCGCGCGCCAAGATCATGCAGAAGACGACGCACGAGGTTCTCGGCGAGCTCGGCCACAAGGACGATCCGCTGCTGCAGGTCGCCATGGAGCTGGAGCGCATCGCGCTCACCGATGAATATTTCATCGAGAAGAAGCTCTACCCGAACATCGACTTCTATTCGGGCATCACGCTGAAGGCGATGGGCTTCCCCACCACGATGTTCACCGTGCTCTTCGCACTTGCCCGTACCGTCGGCTGGATCGCCCAGTGGGCAGAGATGATCGAAGATCCGCAGCAGCGCATCGGTCGTCCCCGCCAGCTCTACACCGGCGAGCCGATGCGGGACTACCTGCCGATCTCCAAGCGCTGATCGAAGCCAAATTCGAAATGAAAAACCCGGTCAAAGATGGCCGGGTTTTTTCTTGTCCAGAATTTCGAGAACGACGCCGGCCGCTGCTTCGCCCGGCGGTACAGGCACCTGCAGGCGCTGCCAGGTCAGATCAAACCCTTCCATCATGGCGTACCGCTGCGTGGTATTGCTGGACAGCCGCTCCGCCCAGCGGCAAAGGCTGCCTGGCCGCACCACTTCGTTGATATATTCCGGCACCACGGGATAATCGGCAATCAAGTTCGGCAGCGCGCCGGACCAGATCTTGATCCGTTTCGACATCAGCGTGATCAGCCAGTCCGCCTTGTAGGCCGAGACGACGGGCACGTTCGAGAGGGCGAGCTCGAGAATGACGGTGCCGGAGGCGGCAATCGCCGCATCGGCTTCCGCGAAGGCGGCCCATTTGCTCTCCGCGTCTACGGTGATCTCGGGCTTGACCGGAAGGGCTGCCGCTAGTTCGCGCACCAGTTTTTCCTGGCGCGGTACGGTCGGCAGCAGAAAGCGTGCCTTGCCGTTGCGCGCGACGAATTCCCGTGCCGCTTCGCCGAACACCGGCAGCAGCGCCTTGATCTCGGCGGATCGCGAGCCCGGCAGAAGCAGGATGGTTTTCTCCTGATGCTTTACCTTCGCGGGACGCTCGGCGCGAATGCCGCGCACCTTGAGCAGCGACGGATCGTCCGTCAGCCGATGACCAACGAATGTCGTCTCGGGGCCGCCGAGCCGCTTCATCGCCTCCGGTTCGAAGGGCAGCACGGCCAACACATGATCGACATAGGCGAGCATCGCCGTGGCGCGATATTCCTTCCATGCCCAGACGCTCGGGCAGACATAGTCGATGATCGGCAGATCGGGCAGAGCCGCTCGCACCTTCTTCGCGACTCGATGGGTGAAATCCGGGCTATCGATGATGACCAACACATCCGGTCTGGCGGCGACGGTCGCCGCGGCCGTCTGTTTGATCCTTCTAACCAGGTTCGGCAGGCGGGCCAGCACCTGGGTGAGGCCCATGATCGACAGTTCGGAAAAGTCGAAAAGCGAGGCCAAGCCCTGCGCCGCCAGCGCATCACCGCCGACGCCGATCAGTTCGACCGGTCCGCCATGAGCCGCCTTCAGCGCCGCAATCAGATCGCCCCCCAGAAGATCGCCGGAGACTTCGCCGGCGACAACACCGACCTTCAAGGCTCTGCTCATGACAATCCTCCATTCAGCAGGCCGAAATTCGAGAGACCAAGGTCGATGCCGAAGACGAAAATGCCCGCGGCATCCGCGGCAGCGATCATCGTCTCCTCCTCCAGCACCAGCGCACGTCCGGCCTCCACAGCGATGCCTGCGAGCCCGGCCTTCACCGCTTTCTCGACGGTCGAAGGGCCAATTGCGGGAAGATCTGCGCGCATATCCTGCTGCGGTTTGCAGAGTTTGACCAGCACTCCTCTCCGACGCGCTGAAATACGTCCCTCGGAGCGCAAGGTGGCGACCCGCTCCAGCATGCGGTCCGTGCCCTCCACACCTTCGAGCGCAACCACGCGGCCGCCGACGCTCACCGCGCCCTGGCCGATATCGAGTTCGCCTAAGCGCCGGGCCGCCTCCGAAGCCATTTCGATATCGCGACAATCCTCTTCGGAAGGCTTGTGGGCGCCAAGCGGCCCGGTTCTTGCTAGCAACCCGGGAGCAATCTCATGCGCGCCGATCACCCGGCAACCCTGCGCCTCGATGATACCGATCGCCGCCTGCAGCAGCGCGTCGTCGCCGCCGGAGACCAGCGTGCGGACCAGTTGCGGCAGCTTGCGCAGCGCCTTCCAATTGGGGCGAATGTCGCGCCAGTCCGGCCGCCGGGTAACCCCGCCGGAAAGCACGACGCGATCGATGCCTTTCTCGCGGAAAATCCGGTCAAAGCCGACGATGTCGGCAATGCTGGCCGTGGCAGTCTCGAAGCCGTCAAACCGCTGGTTGGACTCGTTGCGCAGCGGAATGACAAAGGGGTTTTCACCGGTCGCACGTGCAGCCTCCGCCAGGTGGACCGGCAGGAATCCGTTTCCGGCGATGATCGCCAGCCGGCCCTTCGGCGCAAGGTCCGGCACGGCAGATCAGCCCTTGCCGCGGAAGGGAGAAGAGAGAGCGCGGTCGCTGTCGGCCGCGATAAAATCAAGAATCTCGATCACTTCCTTGCAGTCGGCATATTCATCACGGATCGCCGCTGCATTGGTGCGGATATTGCCCTCGCCTTCGAATATCTGCTTGAAGGCACGTCGCACCGCGTGGATGGTCGAACGTTCGATGCCGGCACGCGTCATGCCGACCACGTTCAACCCGCCGAGCACGCCCGGATTGCCGTTCAGCATGCCATACGGAATGACATCGTAATTCACGGCCGAAAGCCCGCCGATAAAGGCCTGTCGGCCGATGCGGGTGAACTGGTGCACGGCGCAGCCGCCGCCGAGGATGGCGCGATCCGCCACATACACATGCCCCGCCAACATGACATTGTTGGACATGATGATATCGTTGCCGAGCTGGCAATCATGGGCGACATGGGAATTTGCGAGAAACAGGCAATTGTTGCCGACAACGGTCTTGCCGCCACCGCCGACCGTGCCGCAGTTCATGGTGACGCCTTCGCGAATGGTGCAGTTGTCGCCGACCATCAGCGAGGAATTCTCGCCGGCCTCATGAAGACTTTGCGAAACCCCGCCAATCACCGCCATCGGAAAAATGCGGCAATTGCGGCCGATCTCCGTATTGCCGGTGACCACCGCATGGGAAATCAGCTCGACACCATCCTTCAGCACGACGCGCGGACCGACATGCGAGAACGGGCCGACGACGACATTCTCCCCGATGACGGCGCCGTCTTCGACCACCGCAAGCGGATGGATGCGCGCGCTGGCAGCGATCTTGCTCATTCGCCGCCCTTACGCATCATCGCGCCGATATCGGCTTCCGCAACAAGCGCTCCATCGACCTTGGCGTCGCAATGGAATTTCCAGATATTGCCGCGCTGCTTCTGCTTGATGACATGGTATTCGACCCGATCACCCGGCACGACCGGCTTGCGGAAACGGGCGTTGTCGATGGTCATGAAATAGACGAGGTAGCCGCCCTCGCCTTCCTTCCGCGCACATATGGCGCCGGCAGTCTGAGCCATGCCCTCGATCAACAGAACGCCCGGCATGATCGGCCGATCCGGGAAATGGCCGGTGAAATGCGGTTCGCTGGCGGTTACGTTCTTGATGCCGATAGCGGAATTGTCGCCATCGATCTCAATGATCTTGTCGACCAACAGGAAAGGATAGCGGTGCGGCAGCAGCTTCATGATTTCCTGAATGTCGGCCGCGCCGAGCTCCGGCTTGGTCTCATCAGTCATTCTTCTTTTCTCCTTTGCGCTTTGCCCGCTCATCCGACCGCGCCATGATCTCGGCCATGTCCCGCAAGAAATCCTTCATCGGCCGGGCCGGAATACCGCCATAGACCAGACCCGGCGGAACATTGGCGACCACACCGCTCATCGCGGCAATCTGGGCTCCATCGCCGATGGTGATATGGCCATTAATGCCAGACGCGCCGCCGATCAATACACCGTTGCCGATCTTCGTGGAGCCCGCGATGCCCGCGCCTGCGGCGATGCCGCAATGGCGACCGATGCGGACGTTATGCGCGATCTGAACCTGGTTGTCGATCTTGGTTCCTTCGCCGATCACCGTATCGTCCATCGCCCCACGATCGACAGTCGTGTTGGCACCGATCTCCACATTGTCCTGGATGATCACGCGGCCGATCTGCACGATCTTCAGCATGCCCCTCGGACCCGGCGCGTAACCAAACCCGTCCTGCCCGATGCGGGCCCCGTTGTGAATGATGACATTATTGCCGATCAGGGCCACGAAGACGCTCGCGCCTGCGGCAATCGTGCAATCCCGGCCGATCTTGACGTCAGCGCCGACAACGCTGCCCGCGCCGATCCGCGTTCCGCTGCCGATCTCCGCCCGAGCACCAATCACGGCCATAGGCTCGACTTCAACCCCCGGCTCCAGCTTTGCCGTGGGATCGACGAAAGCCGCAGGCGAAATGCCCGGCGGCGATGACGTAACCGGCGCCGGCCGCATTGCCTGCGGGTGCAGGATCGCTCCGGCCTGCGCGAAGGCCGTATGCGGCGTCTTGGTCAACAAGACAGGAATATGGTCGGGAACGATTGCGCTGATGGCCGACTCGCAGAGAATCGCGGACGCCCGGCAGGTCTCGAGTTCATGCCGGCTCTTGCGAGACAGGATATAACAGATCTGCCCTTCACCCGCCCGCGCAACCGGCGACACCGAATGGATCATCCGGCCGCCGGCACTTTCATCAAGCAACTCGGCCCCAAGACGGACGGCCAGCTCACGCAGGCTCATGCCATCATGGGGCGGAAAGAATTCATTGGGGTCCATAAAGCCAGAACTCCAGAACAGATTTCCGCCCACCGTCGCGGGCGGAAACGATCAGAACTGGTTCGCCATGCTGAACCGGAATTCCTGGGTTTCGTCGAAGTCTTCCTTGGCGACCGGCTTGGCGTAATCGAAGCGGATATTACCGAATGGCGATGCCCACATGACGCCGACGCCGACGGATGCGCGCCATGACATGCCCGTACCCTGCGCGGTGCTGGTACCCAGGTTGACGTCATTGCCGTAAAGCGTACCGGCATCCGCGAAGACAGCGGCGCGCAGACCGAAATCCTCCGGGAAAGCCGGCATCGGCATCGACATTTCAGCCGAGGCCGTGAAGTAGGTCGTGCCGCCCAGCGGATTGCCATGATCGACCGTGCGCGGACCGATACCGTCGTTCTCGAAGCCACGAATCTGGCGACCGCCGATCGTGAACTGATCGAAGACGTGCAGGTCGTCACCCGTCGAGACAACGTGACCGGCACCGACCGCGATCGAGCCGATCAGGTCCGCTTCCGTCGACAGCGTCTGGAAATAACGGGCGCGTCCGGAAATCTTGTAGAAATCGGAATCGCCGCCAAGACCCGCATATTCGTGCGTGATCGTTGCATAGATACCCTCGCGCGGCAGCGTCTGGCTGTCGAGCGTGTTGTAAGTCAGCGTCTGCGAGATCGACGACTGGACAAAGGTTCCCTCGTCGATCATCGCGGCATAAGGATACGAAACGTTGTCGTCGGTCGTGAACGGCCGCCCATCGGCCCCGAAAGCGCCGTCGTTGTCGTATTTGATTTCCTTGTAGGTGTAGCGGAACGTCGTCGCCAGATCCTCGGTGATCGGCGCCGTGACGCGCAAGGTGACGCCCTGTTCCTCGTAGTCGTAATAATCGTTCGATGACGTGGAGCTCTTGAAGAGGTCGAAGCCCGCGGCCAGACGGTAACCCAGGAAATAGGGCTCGGTGAACGAGATATTGTAGGTGCGGGCATCGTCGAGACCGCCGCCAACCGCAACGCGGATGAACTGTCCGCGCCCCAGGAAGTTCTTCTCTTCGACAGAGGCCTCCAGGATGAAGCCGTCGCCCCCTGCGGAATAGCCGGCACCGATACCGAACGAGCCGGTCGGCTGGTCTTCCACATCGACCACGACGACCACCCGGTCGGATGCGCTACCCTGCGTCGTCGAGATGTTGACCTTCGTGAAATAACCCAGCGCTTCCAGGCGACGCTTGGCGCGCGAGATCATTTCCTGGTTGAAGGCATCGCCTTCGCTGAAATCGAACTCACGGCGGATCACGTAGTCACGGGTGCGGGTGTTGCCGCGAACCTCGATGCGCTCGACATAAGCACGCTCGCCCTGATCAACGAGATAGGTGACGCCGATCGTGTGGTTTTCCATATTGCGGTCGCCACGCGGAGTGACACGAGCGAACGGATAACCGGCCGCGGCAACGCGCCGGGAAATCCCTTCCATCGTCTTCTGGATCTCGCGCGCATCGTAAGTGCCGCCTTGGCGAGTCTCGACGAGCCCCTGGAGATCCTCGCCGCTGACGCCTTCGACGGTGGATTCGACCCCGATGTTACCGTACTGGTAACGCTGACCTTCCTCGACGGTGAAGGTGATGTTGTATTTGTTGGTCGACTCGTCGAGTTCGGCACTCGAGGAAATCACCCGGAAATCCGGATAGCCGTGATTGTAATAGAACTGACGCAGCGCATCCTCGTCGGCGCGCAGCTTGTCCTCGCTATAAATATCCTTGCGGGTCAGGAAAGACAGCGGACCGGATTCCTTCGTGATGATCACGGATTTCAGGCGGCCGTCACCGTAAGCCTGGTTGCCGACGAAATTGATGTCGGCAATCTTCGTGCGGTCACCTTCGTTGATCACGAAGGCAAGATTGACACGGCCCTCGCCGACCGGTGCGGTCTGCGTGGTGACCTCCACATCGTCACGACCGATCGCCCGGTAGGCTTCGCGGATGCGCTCGATATCGGCATTGATCATCGTCTCGCTGTAAGGACCGAGCGGCTGCGTCTGCACCACCGTCTGCAGCTTGTCGTCCTTGATCTTGCGGTTGCCGTTGAACACGACCTGGTTGATCAGCTGATTCTCGCTCACCGTAACGACCAGCGTGCTGCCGGAAACGCTTATACGCACATCGGAGAAGTAGCCGGTTGAATAGAGCCGGCGTACGGATTCGTCGATGTCATTGTTGGAAAAGGAGACACCGGGACGGATCGTCAGATTGGAACGAACGGCTTCCTCGCCCGCCCGCTGTGCGCCCCGAACCTGGACGCTCCGGATTACCGCCGCTTCGGCAGAAGGTGCGGAAGCAAGTACCAGTACACCTGCGCCCGATGCAACAACACTAGCAGACAGCGCAACCGCCGACACTGCGTTCAAGAACTTTGAACCAGCCTTCATTTTCAATTCTTACCTTTTCCCGTTGTCCCTCACCGGGTGGGAGCCCGACTCCGGCCACGTGTGTCGTTTTACCTTCTTTTGCCCTACAAGCAAGCGATCGCGTTAATTTCTGTTTACTTCCTTCTCATGCGTGACCCAATCGCCACGCAACAGTTGGAAACATGGTGAATAAACAGTTTCCTTCATTATTTGAAGGACATCAGCCGATCAGGTTGCTGATGTCGTTGAAGGTCGCGAAAACCATCAGGCTCAGCACCATGGCAAGTCCGATGCGAAAAGCCATCTCCTGAGCACCGGCTCCCAGCGGTCTGCCACGCACTGCCTCTATGGCATAGAAAACGAGATGTCCACCGTCCAGAACCGGGACAGGCATCAGATTGAGAAGCCCGATCGATACGGAAAGAACGGCCGCAAGCTGGATCACGGCGGCAAAGCCGAGCGTCGCCATCTGTCCGGATGCCTGGGCGACGCGCACCGGCCCTCCGAGCTGATCGGCCTTCATGCGGCCGGTCACCAGGTTGCCGATATAGCGGAAAGTGCCCGTGATGATATGCCCGGTCTCCGTGACACCTTCTGCCACCGCCTGCAGCGGCGTGAAGCTCTCGACCCGGAAATTGCCGCGCTCCTCGTTGGTTACGATGCCGATCAGGCCAAGCTCGACCTTGTTGCCGAACTGGTCGGTGATTTCCGTCCGCTTGGGGACCATCGGCAGGTCAATATCCTGACCGTTGCGCTCGACCGTCACGACGATCGGGGTCTCGGGCCTGACACTGACATAACGCCGCACGTCGTCGAAGGTGCGGATGCGCGAGCCGTCAAGCGCCACCAGTCGATCACCGGGCTCAACGCCGGCCGCCAGAGCGGCGCTATCCGGCTGCACTTCGGCAACCACCGGATCGGCAACGACCTTGCCGTAAACGCTGAACAGGACTGCGAAGATCGCAATCGCAAGGATAAAGTTGGCGATCGGGCCGGCCGCGACAGTCGCCGCCCTCTTCCACAATTTCGCCCCGGCCAGCGTCTGGGCCCTCTCTTCCTCAGTCATCCCCTGAAGCCCGCTCGCATCCGGCAGGCTCGCCGCATCCTCATCGCCGAAGAACTTCACATACCCCCCGAGAGGGATAGCGGAGATCTTCCACCGCGTGCCACGACGATCGGTAAACCCCGCAAGTTCCGGACCGAAACCGACCGAAAAGGCGGTGGCTCGAATGCCGCACCAGCGGCCGACGAGGTAATGGCCCATCTCATGCACGAAAACGAGCAGCGACAGGACGAGTATGAAGGGGATGATGTAGCCGGTGATGAAGCTGAGGAGGGCCATCAAAGTTTCCGTTTCAATATTCTACCGGTGGCAGCGCCTTCAAAAACCGAAAAGGAAGGCAGCAACCGATATACCAAGATGGCCCGTCGAGGCCGAGTAAACAAGAGTCAACAGAAACGCTGCGAAACAGGCGAAAACGAGGCCGTCGACACGGTCCATGACACCGCCATGTCCCGGAATGAGATGGCTCGAATCCTTCACGCCGAACCGGCGCTTGATGAAGGATTCAAAAAGATCACCGATCTGGCTGGTGACGGACAGCAGGATCGAAATCGCCACGGTCCAGAGGGACAGCCGCGAAAAGACGACCAGCGCCACCGCCGAGCTCGCGATTGCAGCGGAAACGGTACCACCGATCGCACCCGACCACGTCTTTCCCGGCGAGATCCTTGGCGCCAGTTTCGGTCCCTGCAACGCCCGACCGACAAAATAGGCGAAGATGTCGGTTGCCCAAACGACGGCAAAAATAAAGAGCGTCGCAACGAACCCGGCCTGATCGTCGGCCCGAATTGCGGCGAGCGATATCCCGCTCAGGCCGCCATACACGATGCCGCCCGGCAACCACCAGCTTCCCTTGCGCCACAGCACGAGGAGAATGGCCGTGATCGCAGCGCCGCCCAGAAGGGGGATCGCCAGATCCCTTTCACCGAAGACGATATTGTAGGCGACCAGAAGGATCGCGACCCAGCCGAAGGCATTTGCCGAAAAATCGCGTTCGGCAAGTTTGGTTATCGTCGACCATTCGTAATAGATCAGGATTGCGATCACCGCCGCCAACGCGCGGAAGGAAAAACCGCCATACCAGGTGGCCGCAAGCACGACCACCGCAAGAACCAGGCCGGAAACGATGCGGCGTTTGAGTTCCGGGCTCATCAACCGACCACTGCGGCGGTCTGGTTCGACAAGCCGCCGAAACGCCGGTCGCGCGACGCGAAAATCCTGAGGGCATCATAGAAGAGCTTGCGGTCGAAATCAGGCCAGTATTCCGGGAGGAAGACCAGTTCGGAATAGGCGGCCTGCCACAAAAGGAAGTTCGAGAGCCGCTCCTCGCCGCTCGTGCGGATGATGAGATCGGGATCGGGAATGCCGGCAGTGTCCAGGCTCTCGCTGATCCGATCGGCATCGATATCGGCCGCCGTCAACAGGCCAGCCTCCACGTCGCGGGCAAGCTTGGCGACCGCACGGGCGATCTCGTTTCTCGCGCCATAATTGAAAGCGATGACGAGCGTGAGAGCCGTATTGAACCGCGTCGTCTCTTCGGCCTCCACCAGCAACGGCAGAATGTCGCCCTGGAGTTCATCGCGCTCGCCGATCACCCGGATGCGAACATTCTCGCGATGAAGTTCGGCGAGATCGCGGCGGATAAAGCGGCGCAGAAGGCCTAGAAGATCGTTCACTTCGGATTCAGGGCGGCTCCAGTTCTCCGAGGAAAAGGCAAACAATGTCAGATATTTGACGCCAGCCTCGCCTGCGGCGCGCACCGTTTCCCGGACTGCTTCCACTCCTTTGCTGTGCCCGACGGTGCGGGGAAGCCCGCGCTTGTTGGCCCAGCGGCCATTGCCATCCATGATGATGGCAACATGTTGAGGGATGATCGCAAGTTCGGGATTCGCCATATTCTATGCGGTTCCTTTGGCGGCCAAGGTCAAGCCTTAGACCTGCATGATTTCCTTTTCTTTGTCCGCAAGCAAGCGGTCGACTTCGGAAATCGTATCATCCGTCATCTTCTGCACTTTTTCCGATTGCGCGCGGCTGTCGTCCTGGCCGATTACGCCGTCCTTTTCGGCTTTTTTCAGGCCGTCCATACCATCGCGTCGCACATGACGGATCGCAACCTTGGCCTTTTCCGCATAATCATGAGCAACCTTGACCAGCGACTTGCGGCGCTCTTCATTGAGTTCGGGAAGCGGGATGCGCAGATTCTGGCCGTCAACAATCGGATTGAGGCCAAGATGCGATTCGCGGATCGCGCGATCCACCGCACCCACCATCGACTTGTCCCAGACAGAGACGGAGAGCATGCGCGATTCCGGCACGGTGATGTTGGCCACCTGGTTCAGCGGCATACGCGAACCGTAGGCCTCGACCGTCACCGGATCGAGAATATTGGCCGAAGCCCGGCCGGTCCTGAGCGACGCGATATCGCCCTTGAAAGCGCTAATTGCGCCATCCATGCGGCGCTTAATATCGTTGAGATCGATTGCTCCACTCATCACATCTACTTCCTTATTGTTATTTGGGCGGCCCTGAAAACCTGCGGCTCAGTTGTCCGCTACGATGGTCTTGCGGCCGCCGCCGGTCAAGATTTGTGCGAAGCCACCCTTTTCATGAATCGAGAACACGATGATCGGTATCGCATTCTCGCGAGCAAGAGCTACCGCCGCCACATCCATTACAGCCAGCCCCTTCTCGAGCACTTCGCCATGCGTCAGCGTCTCGAAACGGGTCGCGGCCGGATCCTTCTTCGGGTCGGCCGAATAGATACCGTCCACCTGAGTGCCCTTGAAGATCGCCTCGGCACCGATCTCGGCGGCGCGCAGCGCGGCAGCCGAATCGGTCGTGAAGAAGGGGTTGCCCGTGCCGCCGGCGAAGATCACCACCCTGCCCTGCCCCAGATGATGCAGCGTGCGGAGCTGGGTGAAGCTCTCGCAGATTTCCGGCATCGAGATCGCCGAAAGTACCACAGTGTCGACATTCAGCTTGCGAAGCGAGGTGGCAAGTGCAAGCGCGTTGATAACCGTGCCGAGCATGCCCATGTGGTCGCCGGTCACCCGGTCACCGCCTTTGGATGCGACCGCCACACCGCGAAAAATGTTGCCGCCGCCGACCACCACACCGACCTCGACACCCATGGCGCGGGCTTCTGCGATATCGGAGGCGATCCTGTCTGCAACATTGACATCGATCCCGAAGCCCTGGCTGCCCATCAGGGCTTCTCCGGAGGCCTTGAGCAAGACACGCTTGTAGAGGGGCTGAGGCGACATGGGGGCTCCTTGGAATCGAGACTGCCTGCGGAGGGAAACGGCTTGCGGATACACGAAGGGCACCGGCTTGTCACCCGGTGCCCTTCGGTTTTGTCGGCTTTTGCTAATGCGCTTTATCAGCCCTTGGCGGCTGCGGCGACTTCTGCCGCGAAATCCGTTTCTTCCTTCTCGACGCCTTCGCCGAGCAGCAAGCGTGCCATGCCGGTCACTTCGATCGGGGCGCCGACGTCCTTCTCGGCAGCCTTGATGGCAGCGCCGACGGTCAGGTCCGGATTGATGACGAAAGCCTGCGAAAGAAGCGCTACTTCCTCGAAGAACTTGCGCATGCGGCCTTCGACCATCTTCTCGATGATGTTGTCCGGCTTGCCGGAAGCACGGGACTGCTCGATGAAGACGTTGCGCTCACGCTCGGCAACGGCCGGATCGACTTCCTCGGCGCGGATGGCCAGCGGCGCGGTTGCAGCGATGTGCATCGCGACCTGCTTGCCGATGGCGGCGAGCGCGTCCTTGTTCCCGGTCGACTTCAGCGCGACGAGAACGCCGAGCTTGCCGAGACTGTCGGCAACCGCGTTGTGGATGTAGGTCGCAACGACGCCATCCTCGACGGAGAGCAGCGCGGCGCGGCGAAGATTCATGTTTTCGCCGATCGTCGCAACCGCGTCCTTGATCGTGTCGGCAACGGACTTGCCGGACGCCGGATAGGTCGCAGCACCGATTGCGTCGACGGAACCGTCGGTCGAAAGCGCCACTTCGGCAACGCCTCGGACGAGGCCCTGGAAGGCGTCGTTGCGGGCGACGAAGTCGGTTTCGGAATTGATCTCGACGGCCACGGCCTTGGTGCCGGCGCTGGCGATGCCGATCAAGCCTTCGGCTGCAGTGCGGCCGGACTTTTTGTCGGCCTTGGCAATGCCCTTGGCGCGCAGCCAGTCGATCGCTGCTTCCATGTCGCCATTGGTTTCAGCAAGCGCCTTCTTGCAGTCCATCATGCCTGCGCCGGTCTTTTCGCGCAGTTCCTTGACCATTGCGGCTGTGATTTCGGCCATTGTTTACCTCTTGTCGATTCATTTAGCGCCCAGCCGGTTTGGCGGGCGCATGGATTTCGGGACGATTATACCCGGAGTATGACAGCGTGATGTTTCGATCCACACCGCCCGGTTTCGGTTCCGAGACGGGGGAAAGAGGCGGCTTGATCGCCGCCTCTCCATGAGAAATCAAGCTTCGGCTTCGCCTTCCAGCGCCGGCTCGATCGGGGCTTCGGCGGAAGCGCCGATATCGCGGCCCGAAGCGCCCTGCTGACGGGCAATACCGTCGATGGCAGCACGGGCAATCAGGTCGCAATAAAGAGCGATGGCGCGCGAGGCATCGTCATTGCCCGGGATCGGGTAATCGATGAGGTCCGGATCGCAGTTCGAATCGATGATGGCGACGACCGGAATGCCCAGGCGCTTCGCTTCGTCGATGGCGATCTTTTCCTTGTTGGTATCGATGATGAACATCAGGTCCGGCGTGCCACCCATGTCGCGGATACCGCCGAGAGCCTTTTCAAGCTTCTCGCGCTCGCGCTCGAGGTTCAGGCGCTCCTTCTTGGTGAAGCCCGATGCTTCCGAAGACAGGATCTCGTCGAGCTTGCGCAGACGCTGGATCGAGTTCGAGATCGTCTTCCAGTTCGTCATCATGCCGCCGAGCCAGCGGGAGTTGACGTAATACTGGGCCGAACGCTTGGCGCTGTCGGCGATCAGTTCCGAAGCCTGGCGCTTGGTGCCTACAAAAAGAACGCGGCCGCCACGGGCGACGGTATCGCTGATGACCTGCAGGGCGCGCGACAGCATCGGCACGGTCTGTGCGAGGTCGATGATGTGGATGTTGTTACGATCGCCGAAGATGTACGGCTTCATCTTCGGGTTCCAGCGGTGGGTCTGGTGGCCGAAGTGAACACCAGCTTCCAGAAGCTGGCGCATGCTGAAATCAGGCAATGCCATGCCTTTTTCTCCTTTTCCGGTTGAACCTCCGCAAGGCGATCAGCAAACCCTTCGGGAATGCCACCGGCGGAAAAGCCCGGATTTCTCCCGGACGATCCCATGCCCTACGTGTGGAATGCGGCTGGCCATACATTCGATTTGCCGGAAATGCAAGGGTATGGCGAAAAAAGCTTGAACCTTGCGGAACGCCGTGAGGCGGCGCCTTTGCGCGCTTCAGTCCTTCTCGGCCTCGGCGCAAGGCCATCTCTTGGGCATTACCAAACCGGCAGGAAGTTTGGTAGCGGCATTGCCGCAGGCTATGTCCACCTGATGCTGATCGAGGCCGATCGCCGCCGAAAGATCCACGCCCTCTATCCGCGTCAGAAAAAAGAAGGCGTCCTCGAAATTGATCGCCCCCTCGAAAACGGCTGTTGTCAGATCGGCACGCGACAGATTGGAATAGGAAAAATTCGCACCGGTGATCACGGTCTTGTCAAAAATGGCCCGACTCAGATCGGCTTTCTGGAAATTGGCATTTTCCAGCTCAGCCCGGGAAAAATCGGCGCGTTGCAATTCGGCAGCCATAAAGGATGCGTCATTTGCACGGACGTCCTGAAATCCCGCCCGATAGGCCTCCACTCTTTGAAAATTCGCCCTGTCGGCACGCGCACCGGCGAGGGCTGCCCGAACGAGCGTCGCCTTGGTAAGATCGGCGGAAACGAAATTGGAGTTGCGCAGGTCCGTATAGCTGAAATCGACATCGACAAGATTTGCCTGGACGAAATCGCTGCCGTCCAACATGAGGTTCTTCTTGCCGCATCCATGCCAGTCCACACCGGCGAAAGGACTTGTCCGACAATCCTGGGCCTGCGCCGGGCTCGCCAAGAGCCCCCCCACCGCAGTCAGCAGCAACAAGATACCCACCAAAACGACCAATTTGCGCACAGTTACCAAAGCCTGTCCCCCATACCGATCAGGATCATCCAACCGTTTGCGTATGATACAGGGGCCACGATCGAATTTCACCTGGGAACACGCAAATCGCTGCAGCAAGACATTACGGTTTGCAATCCGTTTTACCGAGCATTTCCAGCTTCACCAAGCTTCCCGAGAGTACAAAGTCGCCATAATCCAGGGTGAGGTCGCGGGTGATGCCGTTCTCGTAGAGCTTGAACGACATGTTGTAGACCGGCATGGGATCGCCCTGCGTGGCCTCGTTGAAATAGGCGATCGTCACCGGCCAGAAGGGTGTCTTGGAAAATTCGCCGGCCTTGTCGGCATCGGCGTCATCCTTTTGCGGGGTTTGCGGCTTGCCGATCACGGTCGTCGTCAACAGCGCCTGATCGCCGTTTTCCGAACCGTCGAATACCCGTGCCTCGAAGAAATGCTTGCCTTGCTTGGCATTCCGGATGACGTCCAGCATATGGCCGGTCGGGAAATCGCTGGCGGGCAGGTCGATCTCGCGCCCGTCCGGCTGGGTGATCTCAACCTTGACGCCTTTTTCCGCAACGCTCGCATCGCCACTCACCTGCCGGTCGAGCTGCTCATCGGTGAAGGATTTGGTTTCGAAATGGAACTGTCGAGCGGACATGTCCTCGAAGGTCGTGGTCTGCTGGTCGCTGAGGCGCGTTTCCTCGCCGGTGTCGATTCTGGTGACCAGCCGGAAATTCGTGGAGAAGCCGGTGCAGGCGGAACCGGTGAACTCATAGACCATGCGGCCGAACATGCCTTCGATGCCGGAACGTTCGGACGCATCCTTCAGCTTCAGATCGTAAATGGCCCGATGCGGCACAAGCGCCAGGGCGGCGCTGTCGGTATTTGCATCCGCGGAGGTGGCTGCCATGAGGCTCGCACCGCCGGCAAGGATCACACCGAGGCTCATTCGCAGCATGCACATTCTCCTGTTGGACTCAGTCCGGGGTGTTATAAGAACGCCATCCGGCCAAGCTATGGCTTTGATGCAGGATTTTTGAAGAATTTACAACAAACGGGAGTTGAAAATGACCGAAGCCATTGACGGCAGATTGAAGGAGCTGGGGATCATCCTCCCCGTTGCGGCAGCCCCCGCCGCCAATTACGTGCCCTATACGATCAGCGGCAATACGCTCTATCTTTCCGGCCAATTGCCCATCGAAGGGGGCAAGGTTGCCGTGACCGGATTGGTCGGGCGCGACGTGGATGTGCCTGCCGCTCAGCGCGCCGCCGAGCTTTGCGCCATCAACATTCTCGCCCAGGCGAAAGCCGCGCTCGGCGGGGATCTCGGCAGGATTCGCCGCGTGCTGAAGCTCAACGGCTTCATCGCCTCCGCGCCGGATTTCACCGAGCAGCACATCGTCATGAACGGAGCATCCAACCTCCTTGCCAATGTACTCGGAGATGCCGGCAAGCATGCGCGCGCCGCCGTCGGCATGGCTGCCCTTCCGCTCAACGCCGCCGTCGAAGTCGACGCCATCATCGAGATCGAAGCATGACCTCTGCTGCCTGGATCAAGGATCTTCCCGTCGCCCATCGCGGCTATCACGACATGAACCATCAGGTGTGGGAGAACACGCTCTCCGCCTTCGCCCGCGCCGTGGAGGCCGGTTTTGCGATCGAATGCGACGTGCAGCTCGCCGCCGACAGCGTGCCGGTGATCTTCCACGACCATGACCTCGAAAGGCTCTGCGGCATCAAGGGCGACGTGCGCGAAAAGACCGCGGCCGAACTCGGGCTGCTTGCCGTCGGAGGTACGAAGGACAAGGTGCCGACGCTGAAGCAGATGCTCGCTCTTGTCGCCGGCAAGGTACCGCTCGTCATCGAGATCAAGGGGCGAACAGGCGAAGGCGAGGACGACGGCTTTGCCGAGACGGTGCTCGAAGTGCTCGAAGGCTATCGGGGTCAGGTGGCGCTGATGAGCTTCGACCACCACATTCTGCGAGACCTGAAGAGGACGGGCTCCCCCTACCCGCTCGGCCTCACCGCCATGGGCGACAAGCCGGAGGAATTCTTCCGGCATGACGAGGCCATGCAACTTGGCCTCGATTTCATCTCCTATCACTACCCCCACCTGCCGAACAGTTTCATCACAGCTCAGAGAGCGGCCGGAATTCCGGTCATTACCTGGACGGTGAGGGATGCAAACGGTGTCGAACATACCTATAAATATGCGGACCAGATGACCTTCGAAGGTTTCGATCCACGGGAGGCCTCCTCCCCCTCCCAGTAAAGAGAGCATGACCGGCAAACTCACGATCCGCATCGAAAAATCCTTCTGCGCGATCAGCCAGACAAGCTGGTCGCGCCTTTCGGGCACCTCCAGGGTTTCATCCACCGAGGCGCCTTACAATCCCTTCCTTTCCCATGCCTTCCTCTCGTCACTGGAGGAATCCGGCTCGGCTACTGCCAAGACCGGCTGGCTCGGGCACCATCTCCTGTTGGAGAACGATCAAGGCACGTTGATCGGCGCGGTTCCGGGCTATCTCAAGAGCCACAGCCAGGGCGAATATGTCTTCGATCACGGCTGGGCCGACGCCTTCGACCGCGCCGGCGGACGTTATTATCCAAAGCTGCAATGTTCCGTGCCGTTCACCCCCGCGGCCGGGCCGCGCCTCCTTGCCGCTTCCGGCTACGACAAGGCTTCTACGGAGCTGGCGCTGGCCGCAGGTCTCCAGGAGGTGACGCGCCAGCTCGGGATCTCTTCCGCGCATGTGACTTTCATCGCCGAAGACCAGCTCGCCGCCTTCGAAGAGACCGATTACCTGCACCGCACCGACAAACAGTTCCACTTCATCAATGACGGCTATCCAAACCACGACGCGTTCCTGGAAACGCTGGCCTCGCGCAAGCGCAAGGCTTTGAAGAAGGAGCGGCGTGCCGCGGTCGAAAACGGCATCACCATTGACTGGCTGACCGGAAGCGATCTCACGGAGGATGTCTGGGACCAGTTCTTCGATTTCTACATGGATACCGGCAGCCGCAAATGGGGCCGCCCTTACCTTACCCGCACATTCTATTCGCTGGTCGGCGAGCGCATGGCGGAAGACATCCTGCTGGTCATGGCGAAGCGCGGGGGAAAATACATCGCCGGAGCCATCAATTTCATCGGCGGAGATACGCTCTTCGGCCGACACTGGGGCTGTATCGAGGACCATCCCTTCCTGCATTTCGAGGTCTGCTACCATCAGGCGATCGACTTCGCACTCGCCAAGGGGCTCAAGCGCGTCGAAGCGGGTGCGCAAGGGGAGCACAAGCTGGCGCGCGGCTATCTGCCTGTCACCACCCATTCCATGCACTATATCGCCCATCCGGGGCTACGCCGCGCGGTCGCCGATTATCTGGAGCGCGAACGGGAAGAAGTGGAATATATGAACGAATATCTTTCCGAGCATGCGCCCTTCCGCAAGGGCGAGCGCCAGCAGGAAGACTGATCAGAAATTCAAGGAGAGGACATAACGATGAGCGGCCAGGCTTACGATCCCAACAACATCTTCGGTAAAATCCTGCGCGGCGAAATTCCCTGCCACCGGATTTACGAGGATGACGATACGCTCGCCTTCATGGATGTGATGCCGCAATCCCCCGGCCACCTTCTCGTCATTCCCAAGGTGCCGTCCCGAAACATTCTGGATGCCGATCCGGCGGTTCTTCCCAAACTGATCCCGGTCGTGCAGAAGCTCGCCAAGGCTGCCAAGGAAGCCTTCGAAGCGGACGGCATCACCGTCATCCAGTTCAACGAGCCGGCTTCGGGCCAAACCGTCTATCACCTGCATTTCCACGTCATCCCGCGCTACGAAGGGCTGCCGCTCAAGCCTCATTCGGGGCAAATGGAAGATGGTAACGTCCTTGCCGCCAATGCCGAAAAGATCATCGGCATATTGGGAAACTAAACTCCGATCCACCAGAGGCCGGCAATCAGCAGCCCCATCGGCATGGCGACACCGACCGCGACCTTGCGGCCGGTCACCAGGAAGACGGCAAAACCGATGCCGGCTGCCCCCAGCCGCAGCCAGAGCGGCGTATCGGCGAGCATGCCGTTCGGGAAGACGATCAGCTTTGCGGTGACGGCCATGACCAGCGCGGTAGCCACCGCCCTCACCCAATAAAGCGCCTCGGATTCCTCGTTCAGCCGATTGCCTGCCACGACACCCAGCCAGCGCCAGATGTCGGTCGCCAGGAATCCGGCGACCGCGATGACGATGAAGGTCCAATAGTCCTCGATCATCGCATGCCTCCTGCGCCGCAGCGCTTCTTCTTCCGGCGGATCCTGTCGATGAGATAGGCGATCGTGCCGCCGCCGATGCCGGCATAAAGCACGTCGAATTCCGGCGTCACCAGCGCCAGAAGCGGGCCGAGCACAACACCCATGACAAAAGCAAGCTTCACAACCGGCTGGCGGGCGCTCGCCCAGATCGACGCGTTGAAATAGACTGGCGTCAGGAAGAAGAGCACGCCAGCGACAACCGGCGGAAAGCTCGATGCGATGCCGTAGAAGGTCGCCACGACCAGCGTGCCGCATGTCGTGAGCGTGACGCCGAAACCGGCGAAATAGATCGCCCTATATTCGCGCGGCACGTTGCGCAGCGTGGTGATCGCAAAGACCCAGGATGTGATGGCGATGAAATGCGAGAGGATCAACAGTGCCCAGGTCGGCGTGCGGCGTGTCCGTATTTCCGGAATGACTGAGGCGACCATTGGCGTCATGCGTATCGAGGAAAGCGTCACCGCCAGGAAGCAAGCAGCGATATTGGCGCCGCTCGCCATGGTGCCGACCAGGATCACCTGGGCCGGAAGCGCCCAGATCGCAAAGGACATGAAAACCGCCTCGGCGCGGGTCAGCCCGGATTCGAGCGCGAAGGCGCTGAACCCGACAATCGAGGTCATGAGGATCAATGCCGGCAGGGAAATCATGCCCCGCATGCCGGTGAAGAACCAGGACAGGGCGCTACCACTCACCCGGCTCATGGACGTAGGCAGCCCATGACGATTCGGTTGCAGCGTTCATGGGCTGCCGCGGGATTGGCCATGGATGAGAACATGAGCACCAGGTTACGTGTTTTCACCGTTCGCCATCCGGTCCGCCACTGACTGCGATCATGATCCAACCCTGTATCTGTTTTCTGTAAATTTCGGTCCAACGACCCTTCACATGGCTCCGGCGGCCGGGTGCCGTCTCCAAGTCAGCTTCGTAACGGTAGTGGGCAACGCCTACATCATGATCGAAGACGGTGACGCGCAAAGGAGTCAATTCATAACGCAGGATGCGCGGGGATGCGGGCCCGACGGAGGCTATAGCAGCCCCGTAGTCATGCGGCGCATCGCTTCCGGTAACCCATCCGCTATATCGAGGATGCAGCCTTTCCCGGATCAGCACCTCATCCCTTTGTTCGGCCGCTTCCCACAGAGCCTCCACCTGCGCCCACAGTTGCTGTTCCTCGTCGAAACGCAATTTCGCCTCATCCGGCGTCGTCATACAGCACCTGCCCGTCATCGATTCCGATGAAAAAAGCTATCGTGTCCGGTACGTCCTCCGCAACCACACGTGTCAAAAAGATAAACCCCTTATGGCATGCGCCATAAGGGGCTTCTCAATCACAGATTGCAAGAACGGGACTACTTGCTTTTCGGCACACGCGGCACGATGCTGCCCTTGCGCGGCGGTGTTCTCGGTGCCTCTTCCGAAGCAATCACATCAGCTTCGGCCATGGCCCGCGCTTTGGCCGAACCGTCCTTGCCTTTGGGCGAGGACTTCTTCGAGGCCTTCGGCTTGGACGCCCTGGCTTCTGCTTCTTCGGTCGCCTCTTCCACCTCGGCTTCCGGCTTCGGCTTCACGGGCGTCGCTTCGGGGATGGCATCGAGGACCAGCTTGTCCTTGCCATCCTCGTCCTTGCCGACGGTGACGCGAACCACGCCGCCCTTGCGCAGCTTGCCGAACAGGATCTCGTTCGCGAGCGGTTTCTTGATATGCTCCTGGATGACGCGGGCCAATGGGCGGGCGCCCATCCTCTCGTCGTAACCCCTTTCGGCCAGCCAGGCGACGGCATCCTCGTGCAGGTCGAAGGTGACGTTGCGTTCCGAAAGCTGCGTCTCGAGCTGCATGACGAACTTCTGCACGACCTGATGGATGACCTCCGTCGGCAGCGAGGCGAACGGGATCACCGCATCGAGGCGGTTGCGGAATTCCGGCGTGAACAGGCGGTTCAGTGCCTCCTCATCCTCGCCGGTACGCTTGGACGAGCCGAAGCCGATCGCGGCCTTGGCCATTTCCGATGCGCCCGCATTGGTCGTCATGATCAGGATGACGTTGCGGAAGTCGATCTTCTTGCCGTTGTGGTCGGTCAGCGAGCCATGGTCCATGACCTGCAGCAGGATATTGTAGATATCCGGATGCGCCTTCTCGATCTCGTCGAGCAGGACCACGCTGTGCGGATGCTGGTCGACACTGTCGGTCAGCAAACCACCCTGGTCGAAGCCGACATAGCCGGGAGGCGCGCCGAGCAGCCGCGAGACCGTGTGTCGTTCCATATATTCCGACATGTCGAAACGCAGGAGTTCCACGCCGAGCGAAGCAGCAAGCTGCTTGGCGACTTCCGTCTTGCCCACACCGGTCGGGCCGGAGAAAACGTAGCAGCCGATCGGCTTGTTCGGTTCACGCAGGCCCGCCCGAGCGAGTTTGATCGACGTCGACAGAGCCTCGATTGCGTTGTCCTGTCCATAGACTACCGAACGCAACTCCTTTTCCAGGTTGGCGAGAACCATCTCGTCGTCCTTGGAAACGGTCTTCGGCGGGATACGGGCCATGGTGGCGATCGTCGCTTCGATCTCCTTCTCGGTGATCAGCTTGCGCCGCTTGGAGGCCGGCAGCAGCATCTGCGCCGCACCGGTCTCGTCGATCACGTCGATCGCCTTGTCCGGCAGCTTGCGGTCGGAGATGTAGCGTGCCGACAGTTCGACGGCGGACTTGATCGCCTCGTTGGTGTAGCGAAGCTTGTGATAGTCCTCGAAATAGGGTTTCAGGCCCTTCATGATCTCGATCGCATCATCGATCGACGGTTCATTGACGTCGATCTTCTGGAAGCGGCGAACCAGTGCCCGGTCCTTTTCGAAGAACTGGCGATACTCCTTGTACGTGGTCGAACCGATGCAGCGGATCGCGCCCGACGAGAGGGCCGGCTTCAGCAGGTTCGAGGCATCCATCGCGCCGCCCGACGTGGCGCCGGCGCCGATCACGGTGTGGATCTCGTCGATGAAGAGAACCGCACCCGGGTATTCCTCAAGCTCCTTGACGACCTGCTTAAGACGCTCCTCGAAGTCGCCGCGATAACGCGTACCGGCGAGCAGCGTGCCCATGTCGAGCGAGAAGATCGTCGCGTCGGCGAGCGCCTCCGGCACCTTGCCTTCGACGATGCGCTTGGCAAGACCTTCGGCGATCGCCGTCTTGCCGACGCCGGGGTCACCCACGTAAAGCGGGTTGTTCTTGGAGCGCCGGCACAGCACCTGGATCGTGCGGTTGACCTCCGCATTGCGGCCAATCAGCGGATCGATGCGGCCGTCACGCGCCTTTTCATTGAGGTTGACGCAATAGGCCTTCAGCGCATCCTGCGGCTTCTTGGCCGAACCCTCCTCCTGCTCGCGGGACGAGGGCTTGGCGTCAGAATCCGGCTCTTCGGCGCCGCGCGGCGGACGGGCCTGGGAGGAGCCCGGACGCTTTCCGATGCCGTGGGAGATGTAGTTGACCGCGTCGTAACGGGTCATTTCCTGCTCCTGCAGGAAGAAGGCCGCATGACTTTCCCGTTCCGCGAAGATCGCGACGAGAACGTTGGCACCGGTCACTTCCTCGCGGCCGGACGATTGGACGTGGATCACCGCGCGCTGGATGACGCGCTGGAAGCCGGAGGTCGGCTTCGAATCCTCGTCGTATCCAGTGACGAGGTTGGCAAGCTCGTTATCCACATAATCCGTGACGGTCTTGCGCAGGGCTTCCAAATTGACGTTACAAGCGCCCATGACCGCCGCTGCGTCGGCGTCGTCGATCAACGCCAGAAGCAGGTGCTCGAGCGTGGCATATTCATGATGCCGCTCGTTCGCGAAGGTCAGTGCCTGATGCAGCGCCTTTTCAAGACTAGGCGAAAATGTTGGCACGTCGGGTTCCTCACTTCTTTTCCATGACACATTGCAGCGGATGCTGGTGCTGCCGGGCGAAGTCCATGACCTGGGACACTTTGGTTTCCGCTACTTCGTAAGTATATATTCCGCACTCACCCACGCCATGGTTGTGGACATGGAGCATGATGCGTGTCGCAGCCTCCCGGTCCTTCTGGAAGAAACGCTCCAGAATGTGGATGACGAATTCCATCGGGGTATAATCGTCATTCAACAGGAGTACGCGGTAGAGATTGGGCCGCTTGGTCTTTGGTTTCGTACGAGTGATGACCGAGGTTCCGCGGCCCGCGTTGTCTCCGTCACCACCCTTTTCGCGTTGCATCAAGATCGGCAGTGCGATCATCTTCATTCATTCCCCAGTCGTCCGGCGATGGTTCAGCGAATGGCCGATCGACCAGACTTCAGACTTCCTAACTTAGTTCATTGAAAGCCGATTTTAAGCCCCCTGTGCGCCCGCGCAATCACTATTCCGCTAGAGAGATCGTCGAAGATGCGGAAAATTGAGGTTTTCCGCCTTGGCCTGAATCAAAAAGGCCGGCAGCACTGAATGCCGCCGGCCTTCGGTTGGAAGGTGCCGCCTAGCAGGCCGTATTGTCCTCACGCGGCGTTTGCGGTCTTTACGGCTGTCGACTTGGCAATTGGCGCCTCGTAGGGCTTGTAGGCCGACTTCGCGAGATCGGCGTACATATCGCCCATCTTGGCCGCCTCGGCGATGAAGCCCTCATAGGCTGACTTTACGTATTTGGTCTGAAGGTCATAGGCGGCATCGATGCTGCGGGCTGCAGCAAACGCCTCCATGAAAGCCGTCATATCCTGGAAAGACTTCTTGGAGTATTCGCTCGCTTCCGTAGCAATTGCCTGGAAACTCTTGGCAGCCTCGGAATAGCTCTTCAGCATTCCGTCGATCGCTTCCTTGCTCTTCTTGCTGGCTTCATCGAAATTGAACATAGCTCGGTCCCCTGTTCCATTCGGACATGCTGATAAAAGAAGGGAGCCCAACAAAAGTCAAGGCTGATTTGTGCATCGCAAAACCATCCATGGTTGCATTCCTATATATGCAAATGCAGGGACCGATTCAGTTTGATGATTTTGCGATGATATATCAGCTTGCCACAACCATTGCGGAATGGTCGGCCGTTCATTTTCTTTTAACGACAGTGGCAAAGAGCCGCAATCGAAAAGCGGGCACAAGGCCCGCTTTCGAGACTTTCAAGATTTCAAGCGATCAGAGGTCGACATCGAGGATGGCCATGGAAAAGTTGTAGGAGCGGTCACCATCCTCGTCGTCGACATAGATGACGCCCAGGAATTCATCGCCGATATAGACCTCCGCGGAATCGTTCTTGCGCGGACGCGCCTTCACGACGATCTGCGGATTGAGCACGCGCTTGAAATAGGCGTCGAGCTTCTTGATTTCGTCCGGTTTCACACTTCTCTCCGTCAGCGGTTCCAAGTTGCGGCGCTTTTGGCACGGGACAAAGGCGAAAGTAAAGCCGCGCAAGAAGGCCCGGCTGCTCTTTCCCCATTCACGGAACGGGCGGCGAACTCAGATGTCCGAACCCAGGAGTTGGTCCATCACGCGGGCGGGCTCCGAACACCCCGCTTCTCCGACCACCTTTGCCGGCACGCCGGCGACGGTCGATTTCGGCGGAACAGGCTTCAGAACCACCGAGCCGGCGGCAACGCGCGAGCAGGAGCCGACCTCGATATTGCCGAGGATCTTGGCCCCGGCGCCAATCAGCACACCGTTGCCGATCTTAGGATGACGGTCGGCGCCTTCCTTGCCGGTGCCGCCGAGCGTCACGCCGTGGAGAATCGAGACATTGTCGCCAACGACCGCCGTTTCGCCGACCACGAGGCCGGTGGCGTGATCGAGGAAGATGCCCTTGCCGATGCGGGCGGCCGGGTTGATATCCGTCTGGAAGACGCTGGAGGACCTGCTCTGCAGATAGAGCGCGAAATCGCGGCGGCCGCGATTGAGCAGCCAATGCGCCAGCCGGTGCGTCTGGATCGCATGGAAGCCCTTGAAATAGAGGACAGGCTCCAGGAATCTGAGGCAGGCGGGATCGCGATCGTAGACGGCCTGGATGTCGACACGCAGGATCGAACCCCATTCCGGCCAGTCATCCAGCATTTCCATGAAGGTCTGGCGCAGGAGGACCGCCTGGAGGTCCGGATGGTCGAGACGTTCGCAGATGCGATGCACGACGCATTCCTCCAGTGACCGATGGTTCAGCACCGTGGAATAGAGAAAAGCGGCAAGCAGCGGGTCCTGCTGGATTGCCGCATGGGCTTCCTCACGCAACGTATCCCAGATGGGATCCACCGATGTGACCGGCTCCTTCTGGCGGACTTCATTTCTTGCGCCCATGGCCGTCTCCTCGTTTGCCGTGAGAGAGCTTATATAAAACAAGTTTACGGGAAGACCAACGGCTCGCAAATCGCATTCCGTTGATCGTTATGATCAGAGAACCTGTTCTCTTGCCGAAAGCTCTGCATAAAAATCCAGAACCGCCTTCCTGAATACCCGGTCGCCTACGGCCAGCATATGATCGCGGCCCGGGATATCGAGCGCGATCGCATGCGGCATCAACGCCGCGAGTTCCTGCGGTGAGCCGGCGATATCGTCCTTCGTCCCGACCCCGATCAGCGTCGGCGCCTCGATGCGGCCCATATCGGCGCGGGAAACAAGGTCGCGCGAGCCGCGAATACAGGCCGCAAGCGCCTCTCTGTCGCTCTTCGTCTGGTCGGCAAAGGCACGGAACGTCTTTCCGCGCGCATGGGTGACGTCCTCGACGGACGGCGCAAGCAGCGCGTCGGCAATCGGGTCCCAATCCCCTACCCCGTCCGTCATGCCGATCCCGAGGCCGCCGAGCACCAGCGATCGCACGCGGTGAGGATGAGCAAGAGCCGCAAAAACCGAGATGCGGGCGCCCATGGAATAACCGAAGAGATGTGCTTCCGGAATGCGCAGGTGATCGAGGAGAGCGATCGAATCCTCAGCCATTACCCAGGGCCGGTAGGCCTCCGGATCAAGCGGCTTGTCGCTTGCGCCATGGCCGCGATTGTCGATCGCGATCACCCGATAGCCCGCATCGCCCAGCGTTTTCAGCCAGCCCGGATGGACCCAATTGACGAGCGCACTCGAGGCAAAGCCGTGGATCAGCAACACCGGATCGCCGGAAGGATCGCCTTCGTCAAAATAGGCAAGCTTCAGACCATCGTGGGAAAATGAAGAGAAGGCGGGAGCATTGAGATTCATCAGTCGACCTTTGGCGGCATCTTTTTTATCGGACCATAGGTGATCCGCCGTCCGGTTTGAACCCATGCACGATACGAAATCGGGAGGCCCGCGGCGGTTTTCCCACTACACATTTCGAACGCACGGCGATAATGTCCGCCGCAAATCAGAAGCATGGAGACCATCATGGCCGGGCACAGCATTCCTCATTTCCAGAACGACGGCGGATATCGGATGATCCAGATCGGCGTGAAGGAATTCATGTGCACCGGCGCGTCCGTGCCGTTCGATCATCCGCATATCTTCATCGACATGGGAGACGACGTGGAAAAGGTCTGCTCCTATTGTTCGACCCTCTATCGTTACAATCCGTCCCTGAAATCCGATCAGACCGATCCGCCGGGCTGTGTCTTCCACGTACAGGCCGCGTGAATTCCCGCTGAACGGCCGATCCCATGCCCATTGAGAGAGTAGCGATCATTGGCGCCGGCATGGCCGGGCTGACGGCTGCGCTTTCCTTCGCGCACCGCGGAATCGCCGCCGACATCTTCGAAGAAGCGGCAGCCCTGGTCGAGGTCGGCGCCGGCCTGCAGATATCACCGAACGCCTCCCGCGTGCTGTCCGAACTCGGCGTGCTTCCTGCGTTGGAGGCGGCCTGGACCGAGCCCGAGCGGATCGCTCTCGTCTCCGGCTTCTCACTCAGGCCGATCGCCCATGTCCCAGCCGGCCGCTTTGCCCGCGAACGATGGGGGGCTCCCTATGGCGTTCTTCACCGCGCCACGCTGCAGAATGCGCTGCTTTCGGCCGTCAAACAGAACCCGCTCTGCTCGGTTCATCTCGGCACGCCCGTGCGCGAGAACGCACATGAGACGCTGACAGGGATCACCGGCAAAACCTATCCGCTGATCGTCGGCGCCGACGGTGTCTGGTCGAACCTGCGCGCCGAGATTCCGCACGCTCCGAAGCCTGATTTTTCGCACAATGTCGCGTGGCGCTTCACGATCTCGAACGGCGCTATGCCTTCATGGCTGGTTCCCGATCAGGTCACCGCATTCCTCGGTCCTTCGACCCATCTTGTCGCCTATCCGCTGAAGGAGGTCGACGGCTTCAACATCGTCGCCATCGCCTCAGGCATCAGTCCCGGCGAGACCTGGGATGCGGAAGCAAGCGAAGCGCAACGGCACATGCTGCTTTCGCAATTCCATCGCTGGGACCGGCGCATCGTCGATCTCCTCGATAGGACCGAAAGACCGACATTCTGGCCGCTCTACCAGGTCAGCCCTGGACGCTGGCAGAACGACCGGAACATGGCACTGATCGGCGATGCCGCCCATGCGATGATGCCGTTCGCGGCCCAGGGCGCAGCGATGGCGATCGAAGATGCCTTCGTACTTGCCAATAGGGTGGCAGGTCCCCTGCCGCTTGCCCAAGCCTTGTCCTCGTTCGAGAGCGACCGCACCGCCCGAGCCGCCAAAGTTCGCGCTCGCGGCCTCTTCAACCGCTTTGCCTATCATGCCCGTGGACCAATCAGGCTCGGCCGCAACATCGTGCTGTCGCTTCGCCCACCGCAATCGCTCGCGGCGGACCTCGACTGGCTTTACGGCTTCAGGGCCGAGTAATCAGACCTCTGCCGCTGCCGCGAAACCGGCTTCCAGATCCTTCCTGAGATCGGCGACATCTTCGAGGCCGATCTGCAGGCGAATGACGGGGCCTTCCGACGGCGCCTTGCGGATGGTGCGGTCCGACAGGTTGACGTGCACGGCAAGGCTCTCGTAACCGCCCCAGGAATAACCGAGGCCGAAGAAGGAAAGCGCATCCAGAAAGGCGTGTGCCTTTGCCTTGGCGTTTTCGGCATCCGCCTTCAGAACGAAGGAGAAGACGCCGCTCGCGCCCTTGAAATCGCGCTTCCAGATTTCATGGCCCGGAAAACTCGGCAGCGCCGGATGCAGGACACGGGCCACGTCGTTACGGGTTTCCAGCCATCTCGCGATATCGAGCGCGCTCTTCTGGTGATGTTCGAGACGGATACCCATCGTGCGCAGGCCGCGCAGGATCTGATAGGAATCGTCCGGCGCACCACAGATGCCGAGCGCGATTCGGGATTCCTCGAGCCGCGGCCAGTGTTTTGCATTGGCGGAAACCGACCCCATGATGATGTCCGAGTGCCCCGACGGATATTTCGTCGTCGCATGGATCGACACGTCGACGCCGAAATCGAGCGGCCGGAAATAAAGCGGCGTCGCCCAGGTATTGTCCATGGTGACGACGCAATCGTGCCTGTGCGCCACTTCCGCGATCGTCCGGATATCCTGCATTTCGAAGGTGTTGGAGCCTGGCGCTTCGGTATGAACGAGCTTCGTGTTCGGCTTGATCAGCGCCTCGATCCCGGCTCCGATTTCCGGATCGTAATAGTCAATCTCGACGCCGAGCCGCTTCAGCATCGTGTCGCAGAAATGACGGCAGGGTGTGTAGACCGAATCCACGATCAGCGCGTGGTCGCCGGCCGAAAGGTAGGCGAGAAACGGAACCGTGATCGCAGCAAGCCCCGACGGAACGAGGATCGTGCCGGCAGACCCTTCCAGTTCATCGAAAGCGGCGCAAAGCGCCTCCGTGGTCGGCGTGGCGCGCGTGCCATAGGTATATTTCTGAGCCCGCTTCTCCATCGTCGCCGTGTCTGGAAAAAGCACCGTCGAGGCGTGCACGACCGGAGGATTGACGAAGCCATGATAGCCGGACGGATCATGCCCCATATGAGCAAGGCGCGTGTTCGGACCTGCGTCGGCGAGCAGGGTCTCATTCTTATTCTTCATGTCGGGGAAAACTTTCGTTGGCAGGTCATGACCTGGAGTTTTGCCGCTGGAACAAGATACGGTCAACCCCGATTGAAGCAGCCGGTTAAAAACATCAGGAAACCTGCCATCTAACGAGAATCGCTTCAGTTTTGATCACGGTCCGCCTAAACTTTAAGTAACTGATGATTTTCTGTGCCGTGACGAGGAATTTACCTTATTTCCGACGCAATTCGAAACGGCGACACTTGACCCTGCGTTGTTTTGCGAATGAGATAGCACGCGCCTGCACCGGGAGGGTTGCCGGGCGACCGGCCGTATTCAAAGAGAATCAGGGGAGCGGCGCGGTGTCACCAAATCACACAAGACCAAGAGATAAGGTTGGGAAAAAATGAAAAAGACGCTTCTGTCAGCCGCTATTGGCGCAGCGGTCCTGGGCTTTGCCTCGGCCGCATCGGCTGCCACGCTGGATAACGTGAAGTCCAAGGGTTTCGTTCAATGCGGCGTCAATACCGGTCTTGCCGGCTTTGCCGCACCGGATTCGGCCGGCAACTGGACCGGTTTCGACGTCGATTATTGCAAGGCCGTCGCCGCGGCGATTTTCGGCGATGCGACCAAAGTCAAATATACGCCGACCACGGCGCAGAGCCGCTTCACGGCCCTGCAGTCCGGCGAAGTCGACCTCCTCGCCCGTAACACGACCTGGACGATCAGCCGCGATACCGCTCTCGGCCTGAACTTCCGCTACGTCAACTATTATGACGGCCAGGGCTTCATGGTTCCGAAGAGCCTCAATGTAAAGTCGGCCCTCGAGCTTTCGGGCGCCGCCGTCTGCGTCCAGTCCGGCACCACGACGGAACTCAACCTTGCCGACTATTTCAAGGCGAACAACCTGCAATACAACCCGGTCGTCTTCGAAAAACTCGAGGAAGTGAATGCCGCCTATCAGGCCGGCCGCTGCGACGTCTACACGACCGACCAGTCGGGCCTCTATGCAATCCGTCTCGGCCTCTCCAACCCGGACGAGCATGTTATCCTTCCCGAGATCATCTCCAAGGAGCCGCTTGGCCCGGCCGTCCGCCAGGGCGACGACCAGTGGTTCGACATCGTCATGTGGGCCGGCTACGCCCTGGTGCAGGCCGAGGAATTCGGCATCACGCAGGCCAATGTCGACGAGATGAAAAACTCGACCAACCCCGATATCCGCCGTTTCCTGGGCGTCGAAAAGGACACCAAGATCGGTACCGACCTCGGGCTTACGAACGAATGGGCCTATAACATCGTCAAGGGCGTCGGCAATTACGCAGAGGTCTTCGAGCGCAATATCGGCCAGAACACGCCGCTGAAAATCGAGCGCGGTCTGAACGCGCTTTGGACCAAGGGCGGCCTGCAATACGCTCCGCCGATCCGCTGATCGCCAACCACAATAGGACAAGGCGGTAACGCCGCCTTGTCCTTCTGCATAAAAACAAAAACGGCATAAAAAGAAAAAGATCCGCAAAGCCGGGTCGCCAGGGGAAAAGGCCAGCATGACAGATCACGCTGTAATTGCGCCCTCCGAGGCAGGGATTCTCAGATCCTACATCTATGACCCCAAGTTTCGGGGTATTTTTTTCCAGTTGCTTACGCTTATTACGGTCGTTGTTGTCGGCTGGTGGATCTTCGACAATACCGTCGAAAACCTCGCCAGATCCGGCACCGCCTCGGGCTACGGCTTCCTGAGGGGCCGCGCCGGTTTCGACATCGGCCAGGCTCTCATTCCTTATACCAGTGACTCCACTTATGGCCGTGCCATCTTCGTCGGTTTCCTCAACACGGTGCTGGTCGCCGTTTTTGGTATCATCACCGCCACCTTCGTGGGCTTCATCATCGGTCTTGGCCGTCTTTCAAAGAACTGGCTGATCGCAAGGCTCTGCACAGTCTATGTGGAAATCTTCCGCAACATCCCGGTGCTGCTCATCATCTTCTTCTGGTACAAGGGCGTGCTGGACTCCCTGCCCCAGGTCCGGGATTCGATCGCCCTTCCCTTCAATATCTTCCTGAACAATCGCGGCCTCGCCTTTCCGCGGCCGATCTGGGGGGACGGGGCCTGGTTGATTCCGCTCGCCCTCGTCATCGGCATCGTCGCCACCATGGTGGTTGCCCGATGGGCAAAGCAGCGCCAGATCGCGACGGGCAAGCAATTCCATACGGTCCGGGCCGGCATCGGGCTGATCGTCGGCCTGCCGTTCCTCGCCTTCCTGGCTGCGGGTGCGCCGCTGACCTTCGATTATCCGATTGCCGGCCGCTTCAATCTGACAGGCGGCACGCGTATTCTGCCGGAATTCGTAGCGCTTTATCTGGCGCTATCGCTTTATACGGCATCCTTCATCGCCGAAGTCATCCGCGCCGGCATCCGCGGCGTTCCCAAGGGTCAAAGCGAGGCCTCCTTCGCGCTTGGCCTGCAGCCCTCGCATACGACGCGTCTCGTGATCGTACCGCAGGCCATGCGCATCATCATTCCGCCACTCACAAGCCAATATCTCAACCTGACCAAGAACTCCTCGCTCGGCGTTGCGATCGGCTTTCCCGAACTCTTCTCCACGACCAGCACGACGCTGAACCAGACCGGTCAGGCCGTGGAAGCGATCTCCATCATGCTGACCGTTTACCTGGCGATCAGCATCGCGACCTCGCTGTTCATGAACTGGTTCAACGCCAAGATGGCGCTGGTGGAAAGGTAAGGCCATGAATCCGAAAAACCTCGCCTACATCCGCACCGAAATGCTGGGGCCGGAACCCGCCCCGCTCAGCACCAAGACCATCTCAGGCTGGATCAGGGCCAATCTGCTTGCAACGCCGAAGGATACCGCGCTGACGGTGATCGCCGCCGCCCTCCTGCTGTGGACCGTGCCCGGCATGCTCGAATGGCTGTTCTTCGATGCCGTCTGGTCGGGCTCTGACCGGAGCGTCTGCACGACGATCGTCCAGGGAGGCATCCAGCCGGACGGCTGGAAAGGCGCCTGCTGGGCCTTCGTGGGTGACCGCTTCCAGCAGTTCATGTTCGGCCGCTACCCATTAGACGAACGCTGGCGGCCGATGCTCGTCGCGATCCTGTTCGTGGCGCTGCTCGTGCCGATGCTCATTCCGAAAGTGCCGCGCAAGGGCCTCAATGCCCTGCTCTTCTTCGTCGTCTTCCCGATCGTCGCCTTCTTCCTGCTGCATGGCAACATCTTCGGTCTCAGAGAAGTGGAAACACCGCTCTGGGGCGGATTGATGGTAACCCTTATCCTCTCCTTCGTGGGGATAGCGGTATCACTCCCGGTTGGCATCCTGCTTGCGCTTGGACGCCGCTCAAACATGCCGGTGATCCGTATTTTCTGCGTCGGCTTCATCGAGATCATTCGCGGCGTGCCGCTGATCAGCGTTCTCTTCATGGCGAACGTGATGCTGCCGCTCTTCCTGCCGACCGGCTGGACGATCGACAATTTTCTGCGCGCTCTCGTCGGTGTGGCGATCTTCGCGTCCGCCTATATGGCCGAGGTTATCCGCGGCGGCCTGCAGGCGATCCCGAAAGGCCAGTCGGAAGGGGCCGATTCGCTGGGCTTGAGCTATTGGCAGAAGATGCGGCTGATCATCCTGCCGCAGGCGGTCAAGCTCGTCATCCCGGGAATCGTCAACACCTTCATCGGCCTGTTCAAGGATACCTCGCTGGTGTCGATCATCGGCATGTTCGACCTGCTCGGCATCGTGCGGCTCAACTTCACCGACACGACCTGGATCACGCCCGTCACGCCGATCACCGGCCTCATTTTCGCAGGCTTCATCTTCTGGCTATTTTGTTTCGGCATGTCGCGCTATTCCGCCTTCATGGAACGGCATCTCGATACGAGCCACACGCGGTAACCGCCGCGAAGGAAACACAAGGGGATAAAAATGGCTGAAGCCCAACTCAAGAAACTGACAGTCTCCACCACAGACGTTGCCGTCGAAATCATCAAGATGAACAAGTGGTACGGCGACTTCCACGTGCTGCGCGACATCAACCTCAAGGTCATGGGCGGCGAGCGCATCGTCATCGCCGGGCCGTCCGGCTCCGGCAAGTCGACGATGATCCGCTGCATCAACCGGCTGGAGGAGCACCAGTCCGGCTCGATCATCGTTGACGGCATCGAACTTACCAACGATCTGAAGAAAATCGACGAAGTGCGCCGCGAAGTCGGCATGGTATTCCAGCACTTCAACCTCTTCCCGCATCTGACGATCCTTGAGAACTGCACGCTCGCGCCGATCTGGGTCCGCAAGATGCCGAAGAAGGAAGCCGAAGAGATCGCGATGCATTATCTGCGGCGGGTCAAGATCCCGGAACAGGCCAACAAATATCCGGGCCAGCTCTCCGGCGGCCAGCAGCAGCGTGTGGCGATTGCCCGCTCGCTCTGCATGAAGCCGAAGATCATGCTGTTCGACGAACCGACGTCGGCGCTCGACCCGGAAATGGTCAAGGAAGTTCTCGATACGATGGTGAGCCTCGCCGAAGAGGGCATGACCATGCTCTGTGTCACCCATGAAATGGGCTTCGCGCGCCAGGTGGCGAACCGCGTCATCTTCATGGACCAGGGGCAGATCGTCGAACAGAACTCTCCGGCGGAGTTCTTCGACAATCCGCAGCACGAGCGCACAAAGCTCTTCCTCAGCCAGATCCTGCACTGAGCAGCCATTCGGCCTTGGCGATACGGGGGGCGTGTCAGCGCCCCGTTTTTTTCACCACTTGAATGAATAGCGGGCGTTGACGCTGGCAACGGGATCGGGCGCATCCGACGCCCGATCGAGAGCGCCACTGATCGTCATATGCCTGCCGAAATTCTTTTCAACGCCGATGCCGGCGCCGACGACCTTGAAACCATTGGTGCCAGACGCTCGACCAATGACCGCCAGTCCGCTTGGCCTGTGCGAGAGCCGCACGGACTGGCTGGCATCGACGCCGCACCATTCCCCGGACGCGCCGTCATAACGCATGCCGTAACTGCTCCGCCTCTCGATATCGATCGTCGGCGTCACGATCTCCTTTTCATAGTAATTCATGGTGATCGCCGCGCTGCCACTGCTGCCATCGAAATTGACACCGACGCCGCGGTTCATCTGATAGGCAGGCATCTCAATCTTCTCGGCCGTGAAATTGCTCCAGAACTTGATGGGCGTGTCGACAGGTGCGCCGCTTTTCGTGGTGTTCACTCCCATCGAGACGCCAGCCTCCGGCTCAAGCCGCGACGGCAATTTCAGGCCCAACTTGACGGAATAGCTGGTATCGGACGTCTTGGAAGGTTTCCAAATCAGTGGCTTGTCGTCCGCAGACGCGGAACCGGGGCCCCAAAAAGCCGCACTCATCAGTGCCGCCAAACCGGCAGCAAAAGTCTTAACGTTCATGAATAACAATCCCTACTTCGAAGGCCCATAAAACATCTGGTACGCTGGGATTGCAGCCTTCATGGCTGCCACACGCTCTTTCAAATATATGAGAGCAGTTTTCTGCCCCCCTCGACTGCGTGGTCGCTGATTCGCTTTGTCTTGCAAGCAAACATGAACAGTATATGAATAAATACGCCGCATCCGAAGCGATAATGCGGCGAACACGTGATTATGCGGTACGATGACATTTTCCTGCTGCAACGCGGCAACAGTCACCGTCCCGGAAGCCCATGATCGGCCTGGAAAGATGCGTCATACGAGAGAGGTACTAGCTGAGGGAAGGCATGAAAAGGCGTGCCGCGCGTTCGGCACGAGGTTTTCACCCATGTCTTAGGTACGTTTTGGCACCTATGTCTCCGGGCTGGACCCAGAGAAGATTGGCGACCCCTGCAGTTGTATCAATAAGTCTATTTCTCAGATGGTTGCGGGAAGGAAGCGCTCGCCTCGATTGCCGACCGGTCGAGAACATTGTTCGCTTTCGCCGTGCGCGTGGCCGCCGATGCCATCATGTCGAGCCGCTTGTCGATCGACGTGGAGAGACCCTCCAGCCGACCGAGCGAGCCGACTATCTTGTCCAGGGCGGGCGTGAGATCGGCAAAGCCGCGCGACATGCGGGTGCCCGCCGCGCCAGTGCGCTGCGCAGCCTGTTCCGCCTTTGCGGCAGACGAAGTGAGCCGATCTAGATCAGCTGCCGCGCCCGCCGCTTGGCTGCTATCGATCGCGAACCCGAGCTGTGCAACGGTCACCGGCGGTTACCTCTTGGAGGGGAAAAGAGCATCAAACAGGCGTGACGTAAGCGGACGTGTCGAGACCTGCACTTTGTCAGGCTCTTTCGACGCCTCGTCCTTTTTCTCGAAGTAGACGCGCATGCGGGTGGCATCCATCCGCTCTATGGCATCGAGGTGCCATGGCATCAGATGGATATGCCTCAGTTTCGCCCATGCATCGATCTGGGCTGGCTGGAGAGGGTTGATACCGTAGCCGGTCCCCTCCCTCGTCCGGTCCATTCTCCAGAACCAGTCCCAGACATGCCGCCCCGCAACCGGGATGCGAGGCTTCTTCCCCGGCTCGCGGGCCTTGTAGGTCTTGGTGAGAAGCACTTTGGTCATGCTCGTACCCCTATTTTTCGGACTTGTTAGTAACGTGCTGTTTGGGAACGATCGATAATCTCGTTGAGATCAACCGCGAGGAGGTTTTATGAAGCAGAATGAGTACATGGCAGGCTGGTTCAGCAATGCCTCCATCGCCGTCGGCGTCTCATTCATGGTTTCCGTGATCTTGGCCGTAATCGACGGCAAGGTGACGGAAAGCAACATCTGGATCTTCGCCACCTTCGTTCTGTTGTTCGCAGGTATTTCGATCTTCTTCGTTGTTTTCGGCTTCTTTTGTTTGAGACGTGAGGAGAAATCCATGTCTCCGGAGATCAGATACATACCGGTTGCCAGCTCGGCCGGTATTCACGAGCTAGATCGAGCGCTTCTTGGTTCTCCACACGAGCCGATTTCAAACCGTGTGGAAGTCGTAATTAGAGTGCGATAGCACGCCCCTGCACGATGAAGACGACGTTGGTCACGCTGTCGTAGTTGTGCGGGTCTACATTCACGATGTGGAAGTCCACGTCGCCGGCCGTCACGATGTCACCCACCTGGGGCACAATCGCGAGGCCAACCGACGAGATGTAAATCTGCCGATCCGCGCTGGTGATATTCGTCCCATCCACATATCGCTCGTCATAGGTCATCGGCACCAGCTTGGCCGGGTAGCTCGTCACCGTTGGGTCGCCGCCGAATATCGGATCGGGAGGCGTCGTGCGCTTGATGGTGCCTGACTGGCCGTATTTCGCGATCAGTCGCCGTGCCGTCTCCTGCGGGCGGGTGTAGAGCGCAGTTGCCATTTTCGACCGTTGCCCTTTCTTTATTGATTGCCGCCCATAGTTACCCATCAAGCGCATCAAGCGCCGAAAAAGGAGAATGGGGCTATGGGTTTATCTATTCTGGTCAGCATCTTAATCACCTTCCTCGTGATCGTGCTGGTTCTCTACCTGATCAACAGATTGCCGATTGACGCCCGGGCTCGACAAATCGCCCAGGTGATCGTCATCATCATCGGCATCATTTCCCTGCTGAAATATCTCGCCGTCTTCTAAACCACCAGGACTCCCGGCAGGCACGGCACGAGGAACGGCCACAGCCTGCCCTCGATCGCCGTAACGACAGGCGTGGCGAGCGCGACGATGTCGGCGATGTCGGCGATGTCCGTTGAAGTGGAGGTTGAATATTCGACCTCAAGCTGTCTGACCTTCTCGCGTTTCACCGTCGATGAGCCTGTCACCACCGGTGACAAACTGCCGGGATTGGTCAGTTCGAGGATGGCGGCTTCATACGAGGCGTTGATGATTGCCACCGGGATCTCGTTAGAAGGGATCGTCTCCCCATAATAGGTCGTGGCTCGGGTGCGCGGCCATGCGCGCTCCTGGGCGTATCCGCCGCTGCGGGAGCTGGGGGAGTTTCGGCTCGTACCGATCGATCACCAGAGCCGCGCCGGCGGGCAGCGGCGATCTGAGGATCAGTCGTACCCTCAGGTATGACATAGCCGGCGGCTGCCGCGTAGGTTTTGAACCCGTCGTCTGTTCCGTATCCGGCCATGTCGTTCTCCTGGGAGGAAGTCGACCCGGCAGCGAACTGCCGGGTTCTATATCAGGGCTGCGTTGCCAGCTCTTCGAGAGCGGCGATGATCTCGTCCTTCTTGGACGGGGTCTTTTCGCCGAGCAGCTTCGTGGTGGCAGACTTGAACGACATGAACTGGACGTTCGGGTCCTTCGCCATTTCGAGGACTTCGAGAGCAGTCTTCGGGCTTTCGGGTTCCTGATTGCTCGCAGCCTTTGAAGCGCCCTCGATCTTGAGGAAAGGAAGGCGCTTCGCCTTTTCCAGATCGACGCCTTCAAGCTCGACGTCTCGCGTCTCACCGGGCCGGACATAGACCGCCCGCCCATTCGAGCGGATGCCCTGCAATGCCTTGCTGTTATTGGTGACCTTCATGGATCAATCCTCCTATCAGGCCGGCGGCGCGGTGATTTCGTCGCCGCAGGCGGCAGCACCCGGCAGACGCCATTCGGTGCCGCCGGTACGGGCGATGATGCCGGTCTCGAAGCCCATGATCGATTTCTGGCGCGGCTGCAGCACCCGGCGCGGCATCGGCAGGTGGAAGCGGAAAACTTCCGTGTCCCGGCGATAAACGACCATTCGGCCGCCATCGTCCTGAGATGCGGTCGCAAGCTCGCGAAGCGGCTGGATATCGAGCGCCTGCCCTGTTTCCGCCGTGTAGACGTTGTTGCGGCGGATATATTCCAGCAGGGTCAACCTTGGCGATGGCGCTCTTGTCCATCAGCATCAGAGGCACGCGGACGAACTCGCCATCACGAACGACCTCGCCGCCAGTCTGCCCGACGGCATGGCCTTTCCAGTTTTCCGCCGTGACGTTCTCTTTCGGGTGATCATCGGTCACCGGGCGGTAGGCGTAGGAGTGCATCGCGCCCTTCGAAGACCTCCTCCTCCGGCCGGTAGACGCGCACCACCGCCTTGTCGCGGAATCCGTGCTTGTTCTCCGGATCGACTTCGGGGCCGGTGTAAAGCTGGATGCCGGTACGGGCCACGCGGGCGTCGGCAACGAGGTATCCATCCTGGGTACGGCGGAGGCCGTCCAGGATCACAGCGTCGAAAAGCTGCATGAGCAGGTCTCAAAAAAGAAGCCGCCCAGGGGCGGCTTTGGTGAACTTCACGTTGCGGGATGGGTGTCGAGGTTAGTCGCACTTATCCTGAGCGGCAGCAGTTTTGTTGCCCTTCTGCTGTGAGGCAACATCCTGACCAGACGTGGCGAGGTTGCTGCTTTCGCCCATTGGCATATTCCCACCATCTTTTTGCGGCGTCTTTGGAAGGGCGTCCGCACTGGTTGTCGTCGTTCCGGTTGGGGTCTCTGTCTTGGCCTGAGAGCCTGAATTTCCCTCCAGCGGAACATGGGTGCCATCCTTGGCGATCCCGGTCTGTGAATCCTTGTTCACGGATCCGGTCACATCGTGGCACTTTGCAAGGCTCGGTGTATAGCTAAAGACTGCCAGGGCGATTGCAGCCGAGATCGAAATAGTCCGTTTCATGGCATCATCCTCCTTCGCCAATGAAGCGTAACCACCGTCGACACCCTTTGTTCCGTAGTGGATGACGTCGTCTCAGTCTTCTCTCAGTTGCTCGAAGATTTCCGGGCCAAGGATGATTTTGCCCTGATACGGTTCGACCTGGGAGAGATCGATATCCCCGCCGATCTGGATCGAAATGTGTGGTTGGTATTCGGGCCAATCCCACGACGCGCCGTTCTCAATGATCTCGCGGTGACGCCACACCAGTTCCGGCGCTGTGATCAGCAGCGCCTTGTACTCGCCGTTCTGGCCGAGAGCATCCACCTGGCGCGGTCCACCCGCGCCGATCTCCAAGCGATCTGCCCAGCTTGTCCCGACTGCGAGCCAATCGATCGGCTGACGGCTATGCGCGATTGTTACGTGCAGATCAGGGACGACGTCCGTGAACCCTGCTCTTTCGCCCACCGGACGATCTCGGCACGGTTCAGCACATCACGGCGCACATGGAGGCGTCCGTGGCGCGGCGTCCTGTTGCTGCTGGCGGCCACCTGCCCGCTGCTCGCGTCGCGCGGATTCCAGCGCCAGCGCGGCGGCTTCTTCCTCCATGGTCGGCTCTTGCTCCTCGATTAGCCCATACTCTTCGACCGCCGCAGCGAGGCCCGGCAAGTTTCCGTCTTCCTCGATTCGGGAGATGAGCGCCTTTGAGACCGCCTCGCGGGTGATAAGCTCCTGGCCGGCAACCGTGCCCACGATCGAGCGTGCTGCTTCGGAATTGATCTTGAAGACCTCCGCCCGCTCCTTCTCCGTCTGGGTGTAGAGCGGTGCCCATTCATAATAGATGGCACCGTTGCGGCCGCCGGTAGCCGAGCGGATGCAGACCTCATCGAACCGCCACAGCGCCGGGGACAGCTTGTTCCGCTGGTCGGCGCTGATTTTGTCGTAGTAGTTCTTGAGCGTGACCTCGCCGTTCGATCCGAGGCCGCACGGCGCATCTTGAAGGAACCGCACCAGCGGGATATCTGCCGTGCCGGCCGCCACCTGAAGGTATTCCCGCAACAGCTCCGGGAACTGCGCGAAATTGATGGTCTTCTGCTCCCACTTCTCGCCGTCTGTCCCGTTCCCGTCCAACAGGAGCATATTGAATATACTCTTGAGGGTGGCGTAGGCTTCGGAGAAGGTCATGTTGCCGCCTCGCGCGGAACAGAGGAATCTCCTAGTTTGCTCCCGGCAATTGAAGGATGAACTTGATGCAGACGCCCTGGACGAAACCGGTTGTTGTTGCTGTCGGCGAGCCCCCGGTCGAGGCGACGGTAACCACCACACAGGGCGCTTCGTGGGCTCTCATTGAGGATTGGCCTGTCGAGGAAGGCCCGGCACTCACGCGTGCCCTGGCGATGTGCGCGGGCGTTCTGGAACGCAAGAACAAGCCTGACGAGGCTAGAAAAGCATTTGTCGAGGCAGCCCGAGAGGCTGGAGTATTGGTGAGTGCATAAGCGCTTCATGCGACCACCTCATCGAATTTGGTGACTTCATTTCCGAAGGAGTGCCATCCGGCGCGGCTCTCCCGGGCGAACACGTCCGCCCGGCGCGCGTGCGGCATAACGCGATCGCAGATGTCATAGAACTCGACTGGCTTGCGGCTGTGCTCGCGGGCGATTCCATTAAAGATCGCTTGTGGGATGGCCTGTCTGCTTTGGGTTTCCGAGGGTCGCGACGACAATAGCCTCGCCAGTAGTGCGGACGCGGTAGCCCGTACCCATGCGGATCTTTCCGGCCGGTGTGGTCTTTCGCCAGACCAGAAGAGACTTGTACTCGAAGCCCAGGCCTTGACACAGTCGATCGCCAGCGGAAGCTGCGGCGCTGTCGCCCAGCAGTAGAGGAGGCAATCCATCGAGGCGAGCCTGCCGACCGGGAGCGCCATAATGTCGGCATCCTTCATCAGGTCGTATTTCCCCAAGGCCGACTTCCTCGCACCTTCCTTGCTGTAAAGGTCGACCCCCCAGGGTGGATCGATGACGATCCGCTCGTAGTAGAGCGGAAGGAGCGGATCGAAGAACCAAGTCATAGCCGCCCCTCTGGGCCTTTAGTCCCACCCATGCCCCGGACCTTGGCCCAACGGGCGAAAATCGAGGAACGGCTACGCCTGTTTCGACTTTCCTCTGCAATTCGCACGTAAGATGGAACAACATGATCGAAGATCTCTGGGATAAGCCGATTGAGCTGATGATCGAAAACTCGGACCACTTCCGCAGCGTTAGCGGCAGCCGGGAGGCTATGGCCTGCCTGATGACTTGTTGGCCGACTACGGGAGGCAAGCACTTCTCGGCGGCCCGGCGAGCGTGCCTCGGTGCGATCGATGGCAAACTCAAAGGAGCCGTTGCGCACCGCGCTTTCGTAAGAGCCGCGGAGGAAGCCGGTATACTTCGCTCGTGATCCTTCGCCCATTCTATGCAGCTCATCCGGGAAACCGGGAGAATGCGCATGCTCGATGTAGACTGGAGAATACCGGTTTCGGTCGAACTCTACGGCCCGGGAAATCACGAGCTGATCTTCTGTACGGGAGACGCAGCAGACTGCCTTCTCAACGACTGGCCGGTGGATGACGGAGAGAATTTCCACGAGGCTCTCCGAACATTCATGCTCGTTATGGATGGCCTTGCGGAACCGGAGGAAGCGCGAGCTGCTTTTGTAGCGGCAGCCAAAGAGGCGGGGTTGTTGGTGATCGACTAACGTCATGCTGCGTCCCTTCCTTGCTCCCTCTCGGCGAGCGCCTTCAGATACGCACCCTTGATCTCCTCGAACCGGGCGATGTCGTATTCCTTGACGGCGATCTCGTTTTCGGGACGCGGGCGCTTTGAGCCGGGTCCGTGGTCGTCGAGCCAGGTCTTGGCGCTGGCAATGCGGCGATCGAGCCATGAAATCATTTCGGAGGGATCGATCAATTATCCGACCTCCGCTCTGGAGGTGGGCTTTCCGCCGGCTCGAAAAGTCGGCACGCTTTCGCGTAGTGCGGGATGAGCCGGTTCGCTTTGTTCAGGATAGGACGGTTGCAGCGAGCCTTCTTGATCTCGCAGGGTTTTGTCTCGTGCTTCTTCCCGAAGTATCCGGGATCGGCAGGTACGATTTCCGTGCCCCGCCCACTAGCTTCCTTGTCTGCCACACATGCCAGAACCGGCACTCGCGGCAGGTCTTTCCCTCTAGGCCCGTTCCCGCGATATGCGCCTGACCGAGATATGTATCGGCTACTGGAAGGCGCTCGGGCTCGTCGTGAAGGTCACTCAGAAGTGGTCAAGCACCGAGAACCTGCACCGCGACATCAAGATGACCCTCGGATACCGCGAGCAGGTCGTGAACATGCGGACCGGCGAGATCACCCTCGTCCCGGACAGCATCGCGCTCGACAAGATGGTGCATGCCGAGTTCTGCGAATTCATGAACCAGGCCATGGCACTGATTGCTGACACGGTCGGTTTTGATCCTTTGAGCTTCCTGGCAGAGGAGCGCGCAGCGTGAGCAGGCGCGAATTCACGAAGTCGGTCTATGCCGCGATCGTCAAACGCGCGATGCAGGCGAACGGCGAGATCGCTTGCGAAGGCTGTGGGCTCATCCTTGGCCGAAAGCCTTATCACATCGATCATACCGATACCGTTCCTGACGCATTGCAAATCGACAAGGGCCGCAAGCTCACAGCCGACGACGGCAAGCTTCTCGGCATCGAGTGCTGCCACAAACCGAAGACGGTTCAGGACCAAGGAAAGATCGCGAAGGCAAAGCGGAACAAGGCGAACCACCTCGGCTTTAAAACTGCACCCGCTAAAAAGCTCCGCGGTGCGCCCTTCCCCAAATCCTCAAAACCGAAGCACGAACGCCAGGCTCTCCCGCCGCGCCAGCTATACGAGGCAAAGCCATGACCGATATGTTACGCCTGGCCGTCGCCGCTGTATTGGAGGCCGACAAAGAACTCCGCTCGAACATGCCCCCGGGTTGGGAGGGCGATCCGCTATCCGACGAGATAGATGGGTTGCGCCGCATCTTCGAAGCCCCCCGCACCCCAGATGCATTTGGTGGGCAATCTACCACTGCTTAATGAAATAGACTGCACTGCCTCCGATAGCGGAGAAAGCCAAGATAAACAGGATCGCGCGGACGGTCCCCGTGATCATATTTGCCTCGTAGATGAAGTCGAAGAAGCTCCGTCTCCGGTTGGACATGCGGCACCTTTGTCTGCGTCGATTCACAATGCCGTGGCTAACGGTGCGATCGAACCTAGTCAATCAAGTTTCCGTACCGCCACCCGCGCCGCACTCCGAGAGGAGCAGTCGAAATGACGACGCCGGCTCCGGTAAAATCCGCCGACCTGAAACGCATGGCAGCTATTGCCAACCGGGGCGGCGTCCGCGTCGAAATCGAGGTAGACGGAAAAATTATCCGTGTTGCCCCCGATATCCCCACAATCCACAGCCAGAGGCCTGTTGAGAAAGAAGCGGACTTCGATTTCTAATGGAACACATGCCCCGCAAACCGTTCCTTTCTCGTGAGAAGAGCCGCCACGGCCGGCTCGTTTGGTATTTCAAACGGAACGGAAAGCGCATTCGGCTGCCTGACGAATACGGCAGCGCGGAATTCAACGCGGCTTACGAGAAGGCGCTCACGGGATCGACTATATCAGCGCCGGAAGAACCAAAATCGAAGACCGGGTCCTTCAAATGGCTCGTCGGACAATACAAGCGGAGTGCGCCTTTGCAGCCCTAGCGCCAGCAACACGACGTGCCCGAGACAATATCCTGAAACAGTTTCTGGCGGACCCAAAGAACGCGGATGGCCAGTTCGGGAAGATCACAAAGGCGCATATCAAGAAGGCGATGGACAAGCGCGCAGCTACTCCGAATGCGGCTAACAATCTCCTCAAGACGGTTAGCCACCTGTTCAAATGGGCGGTCGAGGCTGAACACCTCAACACAAAGCCCGTTGCCGGGGTTTCCAAGGTCAGCGTGAAGTCAGATGGCTTTCACACCTGGACCGTCGATCAGGTCGAAAAATTCCGCGCCCACCACAAACTCGGCACCAAGCCGCGCTTGGCCATCGACATCCTCCTCTTCCTTGGCCTGCGGAGATCCGATGCGGTTGTTGTCGGACGCCAACATATGAAAGACGAGCTCATCTCCTTGAGGACCGGCAAGACAGGCGCTTGGGTTTATCTGCCGGTCTTCAAGCAACTCAAGGAATCGGTCGAAGCCACGCCAATCGGAGACCTCGCATTTCTGACGACGGAAAAGGGAAAACCATTCAGCTCGGCAGCATCGTTCGGGAACTGGTTCGTGAAGCAATGCAAGGCGGCAGGGCTGCCGGATGAATGCAGAGCGCATGGGCTTAGAAAGGCAGGCGCCACCATAGCCGCCGATGAAGGCGCGACGGCCCATGAACTGATGGCGATGTTTGGTTGGTCAAGGCTGGCTATGGCTGAGGTCTACACGAAGGAAGCCGATAAAAAGAAGCTCGCCAGAGGCGCTTCGGAACGCCTGTCGAACAGAATGTAGGTCGCACCTATATCCCCGACTGGTCGCACCTTTAATAAATTCAACATCTTAGAGGTGCCCAACCCGAGAGATAGGTGACGTTTCGTACCGGAGACATGGGTAACACTTTTCGCTTTTTGGCGGGAGGTGTTGATGCCGTGGAAAGCGAC
>NZ_JAGGJW010000010.1 GCF_017873175.1 Neorhizobium petrolearium | reverse complement strand
GCCGATCGGTCAAAACGCCGGTCAAAACATAACCGAACCCAAGGAAAAGCCGCCAACCGAAGGTGTTTTGCCCCTTGTGTTCTTTCATTGGAGCCACTCATGTCTGCCATCGAGATCTCGAAAAAGCTATCGGTCGCCCCCCAGCCCAGCCTGGCGGAGATTCAATCATTTCGGGATCAGGGCTTCCTGACGCTCATCAACAACCGACCGGAACACGAAGAGCCTGGTCAGCCAGGCAATCAAGCCGAACAGCAGGAGGCGAAACACTGCGGCCTCTCCTACGCCTTCATCCCGGTCACGGCTGATACGATCACCGAAGCCGACGTGCGTGCCGTTCAGCGGGTGATCGATGAATCGGACGGACCTGTGCTTGCTCACTGCAAGAGCGGCACGCGCTCGCTCAACCTTTACCTGATTGGTGAGGTGCTTGACGGCCGCATGTCGGCCGGCGAGGTCGTCGAATTCGGACGCAGCCGCGGTTTCAATACCAGCGCCGCAGCCGCCTGGCTCGAGAAGCATGCTGCCCGACGCCCGCAGGTGAAAGGCTTCTTCGACAGGCGCACGTGGAGTGTCCAATACGTCGTGTCCGATCCGGCCACCGGCAAATGCGCGATCATCGATCCGGTTCTGGATTTCGACGAGAAGGCGGGAGCGACGGCGACCATCAATGCCGATGCAATCCTGGAATACGTTCGCGACAACAATCTTACGGTCGAATGGATCCTCGACACGCATCCGCATGCCGACCACTTCTCAGCGGCTCAATACCTGAAGGATAAGACCGGCGCCCGAACGGCGATCGGCGAGCGCGTCGTGGATGTTCAGAAGCTCTGGAAGGGCATCTACAACTGGCCAGAGTTGGTGACGGATGGTTCGCAATGGGACCGGCTGTTTTCCCATGGTGAAGCCTTCAAGGTCGGCTCGATCGACGCGAAGGTGCTGTTTTCGCCCGGACATACGCTTGCATCGATCACCTACGTGATCGGCGACGCGGCCTTCGTGCACGACACGCTCTTCATGCCCGACAGCGGCACGGCGCGCGCCGATTTTCCCGGTGGCGATGCACGAATACTGTGGAAGTCGATCCAAGACATCCTGGCGCTTCCGGGCGAAACCCGGATATTCACGGGCCACGACTACCAGCCCGATGGCCGCGCACCGCGATGGGAGAGCACGGTGGCGGAGCAGAGGAAATCCAATCCGCACGTCGCCGGTGTGACGGAGGAGGCGTTCGTGGCATTGCGCACCAAGCGCGACAAGACCCTGCCGATGCCGAAGCTCATCCTGCACGCCTTGCAGGTAAATATCCGCGGCGGCCGCCTGCCGGAACCGGAGAGCAATGGCAAGCGCTACCTCAAGTTTCCGCTCGATGCTTTGCAGGGAGCGGCTTGGGAATGAGCGACCCGATGAATGACATGCTGAAGGCGGGGCCATCCCCCGCCGACCTCGCCAGGCGTGCCGGGGAGGTCGCGAACCTCTTGAAGACACTGTCCCATCCGGCACGTCTGGTGATCGTCTGCACTCTGGTGGAAGGCGAGTATTCGGTCGGTGAGCTGGAAGAGAAGGTCGACGTCCATCAGCCGCATCTGTCGCAGCACCTGACCGTGCTGCGCGGTTCCGGCATCGTCGAGACGCGGCGGGAGGGCAAACAGATCTTCTATCGCCTGACGGAGGAAAAGGCCGCGCAACTGGTCGCAGCCCTCTATGACATCTACTGCGTGAATGAAGACAAGTGAGCACATATCCCTCATCATTGAGCGGCGGCATGCTGATTGGCATCTCCGCGGTCAGGCTTCTGCTTCTGAACGGCCGCGTGGCCGGCATCAGGGGCATCGTCGGGCATCTTGCCCAGCGGATCGGATGGATAGGCGTCGCCTGTCCTCGCCCGGCGGCCGCATCGCTGTCGGTCGGGTTTCCCCAGACGGTCCTGTTTGTCATCACGATTCTGACGGGGATGGCCTTGTATGACAGAGTATGGAGCAGATGGTCATAAGCAGCACCATCCTCGCGGCGGTCGGTTCGGGCGGGATCGTTGGCTTCATGCTCGGCCTGCTCGGCGGCGGCGGGTCCATCCTGGCGACGCCGCTGCTCCTCTACGTCGTCGGCGTGACGCAACCGCATGTCGCCATCGGCACGGGTGCGCTTGCGGTCTCGGTGAGTGCCTTCGCGAACTTTGCAAGCCATGCGATCAAGGGCCACGTCTGGTGGCGCTGCGCCGCCGTCTTCTCCGCGCTCGGCGTTGTCGGCGCCCTCGCCGGCTCCAGCCTCGGCAAGGCGATCGACGGAGACCGCCTGATCTTCATGTTCGGCATCCTGATGGTTGTCGTCGGCGTCCTGATGCTGAAGCCCAGGAAGGCGGTGGCAGTCGACCGTCGCCCGGTGGACCTCAGGATGTGCCTCACAACAGCGGCCGTGGCACTCGCAGCCGGCGCTGCCTCCGGGTTCTTCGGGATCGGCGGGGGCTTCCTGATCGTTCCCGGACTCATGCTGGCAACGGGCATGCCGATGATCAACGCGATCGGCACCTCGCTCCTTTCCGTCGGTGCATTCGGACTGGCGACGGCACTCAACTATGCCAGCTCGGGCCTGATTGACTGGTGGCTCGCGACCGAATTCATCGGCGGCGGCATCATCGGCGGCGTGCTCGGCATGCTGCTCGCCACACGGCTTAGCGCCTACAAGAACATCCTCAACCGCCTGTTCGCAGCCCTTATCTTTGTGGTCGCGGCTTACATTCTGTATCGGAACTGGGGGACGTTGATGACCGGCTGAGTGCGCAGCGATGTCGGCTGTGAATGGAGCAGATCTCATAAATGGCATCATCTGCTGCAGCATGAAGATCATGCCATCCCATCGCCGTAATGAGATCCTCTCCCCGCTGCGCCGCGGAGTGGCCGACATCAGCGTGTCAGTTGCAAGGGCTTCCCGACCGACGGCTGAAGCGCTTTCACAACGGGACGCAACCAGGAAGCAGAGATCGATGCGGCCATCAGCGGTCAACCGACCGTCATCCTGCTACGGTGGGTTCACACGCTGCGCTGCTCATCAAAAATCCCCGAAGCTGCTCGCTGTCAGCGTCGTCTATAGCTACCTCCAAAGCAACGTCAAAGCTGGATCCGGTGCCTTGGGGAGACGTTTGCAGATGAAAGCGAGAATCGAGAGTTGATCGGGCCTGATGGGGGACACTGGCGGCTGCGGCGAAGTTCCTGATCCTTCGCGATCGAAATGATGACCCGCCCCTACTTCCGCCCCCCAGCGTGGTCGGCGTGCACGGACCATCGAAAAATTGGATGCAGTCGTCGTGTTGATGTTCTGCGGCGAGACGGCGAAGCTATTGCGTCGCAAGCGCTGGAAAGCGCGGGTATGCCGCGCATCGAGTTCGATGCTTGGCGCGGGCCGGGACAATTCCGCACCCTGAATGGCGCTCGACGCCAGTGGCGAACCTGCGCGCAGATCGCGCCGCTTAGTGAAAGTCTGGGGGTCCAGAGTGAACCGTAGGCCAGCGGCAACCAACGGCGTGAACCCTGTGTCGCCGGGGTCCATGTGAGGTCCAGATCCCCCGTAGGGCCTGCCGCCAGAAGATGACCCGCCCCCGGTGGAAACGGTATTTCGTTCGACGACCTTTACGTTCCGTATGAACACGATCGCAGTAGCGTAAGCCGGGCAAGCGCCGGACGGTGGAACCGCACCGTCGCTGAGTATGAGTTCGGGATCGCTGGTGCGCCAGATCTGCGAGGTCAGAACCTCGGGGCGGAACCATGGGCGATTGATGGCAACCGAGCGATAGTCGAACTGCATGTACTCGTAGCGGCTGCCGGTACTATCGCCTAAGACGGTCCTGAATTGTTCGGGCGCGTCGGCGACGAGGGCAGCCATTTCTCCGGCAGAGAGTTCGAAAGACAGCCAGTCGTCCTTCGAGGCGAAATCATGCGGCGACAATCCCGTGGGCGCATATTGAGCGCCGGTCGTGTCCGTCAGCATGTCGGTGTCGGGATTGAAATCGTCAGACCACTCTGCCCACGTCAAACGCGGATTTTGCAACGCGGCGGTACGCAAAGCCTGGATGGCAAGTTCAATCTCCACCCGGTTTCCCAGCATCTCCCACGCCGTCATCGCTTCGTCCTGGGCCGCTCGTAGCGTCGGTTCCTCGAATGCCAACCAGCGTCTTTTAACCGCCGGGTCCTCGCTCAACTCGCCGGTAAGCTTGTGTGAAGCATAGTTCTCCCCAGCGACCAGCCAGGCGTCGCGATATTGACGATAACGCCTGAGCGCCTCGCTCTCGACGCGCGTTCCATCAGGCGTCAGGTCAGAGAGCAGTTCGCTCGCCGCAGCGGCATGGTCGTCCTGAGAATCGGCTGATCCGACGTCGGCGCGGGCGAGCACATCTGCGAACACGTCCCACAGCATCCTCTCTGTTGCGCTTGCCACCATATCCGTCGGCAGGAAGTTGGCTGACCGGGCGAAGTTTGCAGCCATTGTGTAGTCCGCTGGCGTCTGGGGCGATGCCAACGCTGAGAGCTCGGCTTCGGTGAAACTGAGCGGCTCGAGCAGCGGAAAGCTGAGCATCACCCTTTCGTCGTGAGAAAAAACACGTTTGGCTTTCTCGATGAGAGCAAGTTGGAGGAAGGCGTCCATTGTCGCGCCTCATATCCAGGCATTCGCCGGAATCTCGCTGGACGGGTCCGGGCTTTTGGGCATAACGTGACACTTGAAGCCGATCAGTTGCATACCGTCGATGAACATGGTGTTGTTCTCGAATCTGAAGCCATAATCACGCCGGGTGTCACCCGATCCTGACCGGTGCGAGCCACTGCCTCCAGCAAAGAATGGTCCGAAGCAGAAGTAGCCGCCTCCGCTGGAACGCTGTGATTCCGCATTCCGTGCGAAGTCGGTGAATTCATGGCTGTCCCCGAAGCAGAGTGACAGCTTTCTGACAAAAATTGCGCTTGTCGGGTAGGCGGGCATCTTGCCATTCGGTGGAGACCCGCCGTCGGAAAGCCTTTCACTTTTGACCACTGCGTTGTTTTGGTCGAATCGCCAGTAGTGGCTGGTCAGGAAGGCTGGCCGGAACCAGGGACGTGCGATGGGAATTTGCGCGATCTCGAACGACATGCTGACATGGCTGCTGTCGACCTTGCCGTGGTACTCGCTGTGGCTGCTCGATTCCGAATGGGAGCCTCCGCCGCCAATACCGAAGAAACTGAAGCCTCCGCCGCCGCTTGAGCGTGACCACTGATAGCTTGAGCTTGAATGACTCTGGTAGTCCCCGGCTGAAAAACCGAACCGGGTCCAGCCCGTCGAGTTGGCGAAGTTTCCCGGGACGAGTGACGTGAAGAAGAAGTCGGCGCCGGAGACCGGCGACGTCAGGCGGCAGTTTTCGAAATCTTCGACATATTGCTGCTTTAGCAGCGCCATATCGCGCCGCTGCACTTGCTCGATATATGCGCCGATCTTCTCGACGTCGAACTTGTGGCCGGCGGTCTCCCAGTCGATTTTCGCCGCCCTGACCTTGTTGCGATAAATGTTGGCGTTGATCGCCCAATCATGCACGGCTCTGGAGTTGGTGGCCGTCAGTGCATCGATGCGTCGCGCATTGTATTCAAGAGCGGCGGCATCGTAAGCGAACTGCTTGGCGGCGTAAACCAGCGCAAGATCGCTGGGGCCAGTCTGCTCGATCTCTTCGTGTGGGGGCAACACATCCCGAACCCTTCCGGTCTTGGTCATCAGCCCGGCCATCTCCTTGATCTCGGCGACCGTTTCCGGTGGCAGCTCGACCTTCATCACCTGGCTCATCCGAAGCGTATAATCATAGACGTCCGAGAGCGTACCGTCGTTGTTCTGCACCGCCATGCGGGCGAACTGGTCATTCACGCCTGCCGCCACGTCCGGCACGAAGTCGAGCAGGCGCGACATGTTTTCCGCCTGCATGTAGAGACGCATGGTGTCCTGCGCCATCAGTTCGCTCAGTTGTTCCGGTGCAAGCGGCTGAGGTGGCGGTGGAGGTGCGCCACCGGCCGCGGCTGTGGCCGCCGCCGCACTCGGCTGCATGGCGTCCACGGCCGATCTCTTGACGATTCCGGTGAGGCCCTGGGTGAGGTACTCCAGGTCGGCGGGCTCGATTGGGATACCCGGTGTGCACCAGCTGAAGAAATTATCGGCCGATGGCGGAACCGTGTCATCACCGTTCGTGAGGACGTTGTAGAGCTTAGCCATGATCGTATTGGCAAGAACACTGGGTTCAACTAGCATTTTGCTTTCCTCCTGCTCGCCATGACGGCTGTACCCTGGGACAAACCTCTTGTTTCAACTGTTTTAACCCCCGAACCGGAAGCACGTTCTTGAAATGAAGATCAGGATCGCCAGCAGGTGCTCCGTCGATGTAAGCCCTTGTTGTGGGCCTCGGAAACGCTCATTCATCTGACTGATCCGTGCGCCAAGTCCGGCGAGCCACTCTGCACAAATAAGCGTCCGTGCTGCCCGCCCTGCTGCTTCTTGCGAAAGGCCCGGCCCCGCATCCCCTCAGGCGAGGACCTCATACAGGACGTAGTATGCGGATCCTTCCACCTCGTTCTTCGCGAGCTTCGCTTTTTCTCCTTGCCCCGCCTCTGAGGCATAAAGCGTCACCGATCCCATGTGATCGTTTCCGCTGGGATTGTCATAGTCCCAAAGTGATACGTTCTGGGAATAGTCAACGCTGAAATCGAGGAGGATTTCGGCGGACATGCCGGCTTGAAGGTCGGTATATTGGCCGGCCCCGGGCCAGAATGCTTCGCTTATGTCATCGCTGCCGAAAGTCATGAACAGGTTATCAGGGTCGTCCCGCGCGGTGTCGATTGCCGCGATCACAGCCGGCAAGGCTTTTATCGCCTCCAGCAGGGGATCGACGAATTCGCTGGCAAACACCTCACCTGCGAGGCCAGAGAGCGCCTGGGACGTGCTGAAATCCGTACCCGATGAATGCCGTACGCAATGGATCATGTAGATCCGGGCCGTAGCCATCTAGGAGTCTCCTATGCCTTTGATTGACAAGCATGCTGCGAGGAGGATCTATCGGCCGCCCCCTAACTCGACATCGACTGGACGAAGTAGGTTATGTCGTAGTTGGCGTCTTCGCTCTGGACGTTCTTGGTCGTGTCGAAATCCATGACTTCGCTCAGGTCGATGAGACCCAGCTCATCATCGCCCGTCGCATCATCTTCGATTATTCTCAGGTAGAATTCCCCCGACGGAACAATCTGATTGATCTCCACAGAACGATCATCGCCGGGGGAGAAGGATCCAATGCGAAAACGCACAGGCCCCATGACGCCGAACAGGTCGTCGGAGCCGGTATAATCGTTGATCGAGTAACACTTCACATGTTTGATGGTCAGGAACGCTGGTCTTGACATGTATTCGCTCCCTCCTGCCTTCGACAGGCGCTTACACATCGGTAACGAACAACGTAATCTCATAGCTTTCGCCATGGCGCATCGGACGTTCGTTCTATACGGTTTCGATTATTTGACAGACAGAGCGGCGGGTTATGCCTGGCGCGCGTACCAGCACGGAGAATGCCTCTGGAGCAACGGCTCAGATGTCACCGCACACCCTATCGGAGCTGATAGCATCCATCTACGACTGCGCCCTTGAGCCTTCTCGGTGGGAGCGCACGCTCACGGAGATAACACAGGCGATTTCGAGCGAATCCGCCATCCTCTCACTGAACGATCTTCGCCACGACCGCATCTTGATCGAGAAGAGCGTGGGCTGGGGTGAGTTCGGGATGGACGAGAGGCAGAAGCATACCTCCGAAATCCATGCTCGATTGAACGAGTGGTTTGCCATAGCGCCTTCGCTTGATGAGCCGTTTGTCGCCTCGCGTCAGCTCAAGTCCCATTATCTTGAGGAGTCGCGCTACGTTCAATGCTGCCTGAAACCGCTCGGCATTGTAGACGTCATGCATCAATTTCTCGTGCATACGCCTTACCATTTCTCCGAGCTCGTGATTGGGCGCCACGAACGGCATGGCCTCATCACCGACCACGAGGTCGGAGAAATGGCGCTTCTGCTGCCGCATCTCCGACGCGCGATAGCCATTAGCGATGCGCTTGATGTCCGCGCCATTGAACGGGAACGGATGGCTGACGCGCTGGATGCTGTCCGTTGCGGCATCGTGCTGACCAATGGAGATGGCACCATCCTGCACGTAAACCGTTCGGCTGATCACATGCTGCGTAAAAGTGCTGGCATACAGGAAGCGGGCGGCATTCTTAGTGCCAAAGTGCCGGCTGCTGCACAGGAGCTCCGCAAAGCGATCCGCCTCGCGGCTCGAGACGAAGCGATGCTCGGCAAGACCGGCCTCGCCATCCGCCTTACGGCATCCGGGGAGCCACCACTCTTTGCCCATGTTCTGCCGATGAAAGGCAGCGAATTACGCACGCGGTTGCAGCCCGAGGCGGCGGCTGCCATATTCATCGGCTCGTCCATGGCGGCGGCATTCGAGCTGACGCCTGCCGAAACGAAGGAGTGTCTGGGCCGCCGGTTTAGGTTGACCAAAGCAGAGGCCGACGTTGCCTTCGAGATCCTAAAGGGTGACGGGCGTGAGGCAGCGGCTGCCCGGCTCGGCATTGCCCCGACAACCGTCCGCGCTCATCTCAGCCATATATACGAGAAAACCGGCGTGCGCCGGCAGGCTGAACTCGTCCGGTTGCTGATGGAGGCCGGCGCCGGCTGACGGTTTCATCCAAGATGATGGGAGCGGAACAAGTGCAGTTCAATTGCCTGCGAGGCACAATTGCAGCCTAAACGGCTCGCCCGATAGCTGCGGTTGCACCGGCGCAAAACCAGTTAGCTCCGAGATGAACGCCCGATTCAGCCGCCATTCAGCGGTCCTGGCGCGAAATGTCTCCATCCAATAGGAGGCAGACATATGCGTATCATCGTCATCACTGCTGTCATGATTGCAGGCTCCCTCATCGGGACGGCCACGAATGCGATGCCCATCGGACACGTGAAGGCTCCAACGGCATCGCCTGTGGTCAGCGTCGATTGGGCATGCGGCCGTGGATATCACTTGAACCGCTGGGGCGAATGCAGGCCGAACCGTTGGCGCTCACCGCCACGTCGTCACTACGGATGGGATCGCCCGCGAGGCTGGCATCATGGTCACCATCCGCGTCGCCACTGGCGGGAACACAGCTGGCGGGAGCGCCATTGGCGCGACTGGAGATAAGGCGGCAATCGGGCGGGACGGGTGCCTGGCACAGAAACTCGATGCAGATATGGTCGATCACCGGAAGCCGAGGGCTCCCCTCGGCTTCCGGTGGTTTTGCGGGCGGACATCATCTCAACTCAGCTTCAAAAGCAGCATTATGAGCCTGGGTTGGAGACCAGGAGCAGCGTCGCCTGCGCCAGCACCTGGCAGCCTGCAATGACATGCTCGGGTTCGACATGTTCCGCCTCGTTGTGGCTCAGACCGTCGCGGCACGGAACAAAGATCATCGCCGACGGCGCGACGCGATTGACGAACAAAGCGTCGTGAAAGGCGCCCGACAGCATGTTCATGCTTTCGAGGCCTCTTTCGGCAGCGGCCCGTTCGACTACCCGTTGCAGGCCGGCGGCAAAGGTGCAGGGCGGCATATCGAAAGATCGCGAGATCGTAACCGTGCAGCGCTGGTTCTCGGCTTCCGTCGTGATACTCGATGTAATCGAGCGTTCGAGCTCGTCCAGCCGGGCCGGATCGGGATGCCGGATGTCGACAGTGCAGCAGGCCTTGTCCGGAATCGCGTTCACCGAGCCGGGCTCGACCGAAATGCGGCCGATGGTGAAGCGAGCATCCGGATCCGAAGGCATGATCGCCTCGTAGAGACCGGAAAGCGCGGTGGTCAGAGCGCGCAACGGATCGCGCCGATAAGCCAATCCGGTGGTTCCGGCATGCGCCGTCTGACCGGTAATTTCGACGTTCAGCCAACGTGTGCCCTGGATCCCGGTCACCACCCCAATGGAAATGCCGCCCGCTTCCAGCGACGGTCCCTGTTCGATATGTACTTCGAGATAGGCATGGACGGGAAAGCCCAAAGGAAGCATCTGCGCCCGCGGAAGGCTTTCGATCGTCGCCTTCAATTCTTCAACGAAGGCCGCGCCATCGGTCGCGAGCTTCTGCCGCCATTCCACCGGTATCTCGCCGGCAGCGAAGGCCATGGACCCCATGCAGCCCGGCGCAAAACGGCAGCCCTCCTCATTGGTCCAGGCCACAACGACGACCGGGCGTTCCGTCTCGATGCCCGCATCCTCCAGACTTTCCAGCACTTCGAACGCGGACAGCGTGCCGAGTGCGCCGTCAAAACGGCCGCCCGCCGGCTGGCTGTCGAGATGGCTGCCGATCAGCATTGGCGGGAGCGTTTCGTCGTGCCCGGCGCGGCGGATGAACAGGTTGGCCATGGGATCCTGGAAGACCGAAAAACCCCTTGTCCACGCCAACTCGGCCAGCAGCCGGCGCGCCCGACGATCCTCTTCCGTCAGCGCCTGCCGGTTAACGCCGCCCTTCCGGGTGCCGCCGATCTCAGCGAAGGCCTGGAGCCTGGCGTTGAGGCGCCTGCCGTCGATTTCGATCATGGTTCCTCCTGGATCAGAAATAGGGAGCCTCGTGGAAGGCAATCTCGAGCGCCTGCACCCGGCCGAAGATACCGCTGAGGCGAGAGCGCTCATCCGGGCTCATCCTCTCGCCTGCATGATCGAGCTCTGCCTTCAGCCACCGCGCCTGCGCGGCAAAGTCCTCATGGGCATGAAGATCCACCCATTCCTTCAGAAGCGGATCGCTGATCTGCTGAGAAGCCGCCTCCTTCGACCAGGTCCAGTACATCCATTCGGCGGCGAACATTGCCGCGACCGTGTCGAAATAGCCGCCGTCGCGGGAGATCTCCAGCATGCCGTCGCGGAAGCTCGCGACCTCGGGAATGGACGTATCGAAGCCTTCAGGTTCGATGCCGCGCTCGGCAAAGGTCTTTTCGAAGTAAGCGATCTGCTGGTTGGCGAGCGCATCCAGCACACCGACCAGCCAGCGCTTCTGGGCGATGGTCCTTGCCTTCGCGGCGGCGAAGGCAAAGATCGAGATCGCCGTGTCGACGAAGGCGCCTTCAAAAACAAGGTAGCGGTCAAAGACGTCCTTCGGAAGGCGGTCGGCCTTGATGTCTTCGACGAAGCGATGGCCGATCATTGCGTCGAAGACGGCCTTGTTTTCTCTCAGGATCTGCTCGGACAGGGTTTCGGCCATTTCAGCTCTCCAGCGCCGGGCGGGCGGCTTCGACGAAGGCCTTGACGCGGGCCGGTTCCACGGGATTCCACCAGACGCCGCCTTCCTTCAGCGAGGACGCGACAATGACACCGTTCGTGCGCTTGAGAATCTCGACGATATTGTCCTTGGTGACTCCGGAGCCGACAAGCAGCGGCAGATGGGTTGCGGCCCCGATCGTCTCGATCTCCTCAATGGTCGCCGAATTGCCGGTACGCTGGCCGGTGGCGATCACCGCGTCGGCGTCGAAGAAGGCAAGATCGCGGGTCAGTTCCTCGATCGTGCGATCGGCGGTGATCGCATGGGCGCCGTGCTTCACATGGCTGTCCGCGAAAACCTTGATGTGTTCGGCGCGAAGGAGGGAGCGATAACGCATTGCTTCCGCCGCCCGGCCCTCCATGAAACCTTCGTTGGCGACATAGGCGTTGGCCCACTGATTGACCCGGATAAACTTCGCGCCGCCCGCCATGGCGATGGCAAAGGCCGGGATCGGCGCGTTCGCCAGCACGTTGATGCCGATCGGGATGCCGGTCGCGCGGGCGATCCGGTCGGTGATGACCGACATGAAAGCAGAGGTTTCCGGCCCGATATCTTCCGGCTTCGAGAAGGGAATGTCGCCGTGGTTTTCGATGATCAGCCCATGCATCCCACCGTCGATCAGTGCCTCGGCATCGCCCATCGCGGCGTCGTAGATCGTGTCCATTGCCACCCCGCGGTAACGCGGCGCGCCGGGGAACGGCAGGCAATGGATCATTCCGATCAGCGCCTTGTCAGTACCGAATATTTCCCTTATGGCGCTCGAATTGTTATCCGATATCTGCTGCATTTTCATTCCTTTCCGAAGGCCAGTCATGCCTGCCAATATTCATGCCCCGATACGGGCCCATGTCATCGGTAACGTCGCTGTCGACGAAACCATATCCGTGTCGACCATGCCGGAAGCCGGAGCTTCCATCCTCGGTCGCGAGGAAACCCGCGACCTCGGCGGCAAGGGTGCAAACCAGGCCGTGGTCATGGCCCGTGCTGGTCTTCCCACCGCTCTCGTCGCAGCCGTGGGCGAGGATTTCCGCGCCCAGACCATCCGCGATCAGCTTGCGCCGGAACCGGTCGAGGCAAAGCTCGTTGCGCTTGCCGGCCGTTCCAGCGACTTCTCCATCATCTTCACCACCCCGGACGGCGAGAACGCCATCGTCACCACGACCGAATCCGCCGGCTCGCTGACGCTCGAAGAGGCGATTGCCGCACTCGACACCGCCGCCGGTGACCTTTTGGTCCTGCAGGGCAATCTCAGCGAGGCGACGACCCGTGGCCTGCTTCAGGAAGCCCGACGCCGCGCCCTCGTCACCGCCTTCAACCCCTCGCCGCTCCAGCCCTACTTCGTCGACCTCTGGCCTCTTGTCGACATCGCCTTCCTGAATCGGGGCGAGACCCAAAGCCTCACCGGTCTCTCAGACCGCGCCGCAACCGAGCGGCTGCTGCAATCCGGCGTGCGCCACGTCGTGCTGACACTCGGGGGCGACGGCGCCATGCTGGCTAGTCAAGGCCGGGAAATCGCCACCATCCCGGCCGTCGCCACCAACGTTATCGACACGACCGGAGCCGGCGATACCTTCATGGCGGTGGCGCTTGCCTCCGCGGCACTTCGCGGCGTCGAACTCGACACACGCGCCATCGGCCATGCCGCTGCTGCCTCCGCCCTCACCGTCAGCCGCCGCGGCACCCGATCGGCCTTCCCGACCGCCGACGAACTGCGGGCGATCCTGACGCGCTGACGCGCGCCTCTGCTCGCCCCTCGCCTCAGCGGGCCGCGCTCAGCCAGCCGAGAATGTTCTTCCAGAGGCGGCCATAGCCTTCCCATTCGCAGAATGCCGGCGACAGCCAATGCGGCCCGATATCGGAGGTCCAGGCGGCGCTGCGTCCCTTGCCGAAACGTCCGGTGACGAGCAGCGGATGGCCGCCCTGGTCTTCCGGCAGGCGGGCGACGACTTCCACGTCGGCGCGATCGCGTACCTCAACCTCGTTGACGCCGAGCAACAGCGGCCATTCGCCCTTCATGCCGACCACCGTCGGATGATCCGCATTGGTGATGACGGCCGTCGCCCCTTCGGGAATTTCGACGCGGTCGTCATAGGGAAGGCAGGTCACCGGCAGCACGTCTTCCACCGCCGTGCGCCGCCAGCGCGCCTTGCCGTCGATGCCCTGGAAGGAGAAATATCCGCCGACCATCAGCAGGCCGCCGCCCTTCTCGACCCACGCCTTGATCAGCTTCAGGCGGTTCGGCACGGTCTTCGAATGCAGCCAGACCGCCGGCGGCAGCAGCAGCGAGTTGGCGCCGATATCCGACAGGATGATCACGTCGTAGGCGTCGAGACCGTCCATATCGAAAGGAAACTTCTCCACCGCCTCATGCGCCGGCATGTAGGTGAGTTCGTATTCGCTGCCTTCCAGCGCCTTCACCAGCGGCTCGGCACCAAGATGGAAGGTGACGCTGCCGAACTGGTCGAAGCCTTTGTAATGGGTGGCGGAGCTGACCCAGCTCTCGCCGACGAGGAGGACTTTCTTGGTCATGGTCTTTCCATTTCTGTCATCGTTTTGGCGGTCAGGCCTTGGCCTCGAACACCGATCTCGGATTGTCCTGCATGAGAATGTCGAGCTGCGCGTCAGTGACTCCGTGCCGCTTCAATCGTGGCAGGAAGTGCTTGAGGATGTAAGCGTATCCATTGCCGCCGTAGCGCGTCAGCATCATCTTCAGGAAGACGTCGTGGGAGAGCAGGATGCGGTCGATATGCCCGCGCTCGATCAGCTTGACGATGGCGCGCCCAGCCTCCTCGTCGCTCGGGCACTGCACCTGCTGGTCGGCATAGAAGAAATCCATGCCGATCATGTCGTATTCGAGAAATGCGCCGCGCGCGGCGAGCTCACCCTGATAGCCGAGGTCGTCATGGGACGGGTTCATGTGACAGAGTACCGTGTGGCGAAGCTCCGCCCCCTCTTCTTCCGCAATATCCAGCACCTTGTGACCGAGGCGGAACCAGCCGGGCAGATGTATCATCAGCGGCAGCCCCGTACGGACCTGAGCGCGCGCCGCCGCCCGCAGCGACTTCTCTTCCTCGTCGGTGAAATCCGACGACACGCCGATTTCGCCGATCAGCCCGACCTTGATGTCGGTGCCGTCGACGCCGACGGTTGCCTCCTGCACGATCTCGTCGGCGATCTGGTCGATCGTCATCTCCGCCACCCTGGCGGGATGCGAGGAGCCGAGATAGTAGCCGGCGCCCATCACGATATTGAGCCCTGAGGCCTCGGATATGCGCTTCAGGGCCTGAGGGTTCCGGCCGATCCCCTGGCAGGTGGGCTCAACCACCGTCCGTCCGCCGTGCCTGACGAAATCCTTCAGTTCCGTGATGGCGAGCGGCTCGTCGTCCAGCGTGATATTGTGCTTGTTGACAAAGGGATCCTGGCGCAGTTCGCCAAGGATCTCGATGCAGACGAAGCTTTCGGCCAGGTACTGTCGCTCCGGCGTCTTGGGCGCGTGCCACCAGCAGCGACAGTCGTTCAGGATGTGCTCGTGCATAAGAGTGATGCCGAGATCGGAGACGGAGACCGGCCCCCTCACCGTCATCACCTTGCCCGAACGGATGTGCGCTTCGGAACGTTCTTCCATCATGGCACCCTCACGCCTTCCTTCCGCCGAGGCGGAAGTTGGTGGTGAAGATCTTCGTGTTGAGCCAGATCGCCACGAGGATGATCGCACCCGTCACGATCTGCGTGAAGAACGGCGAGATGTGCATCAGGATCAGCCCATTGCCGATGACGGCGATCGTAAGCGTACCAAGCACCGTTCCGAGAATGCTGCCGCGACCACCCATCAGCGACGTGCCGCCTAAAACCACGGCCGCGATGACTTGCAGTTCAAAACCGACCGCCGCATTGGACGAGCCGGAGCCCAGGCGCGCGGCGATCAGCAAGCCCGCCAGTGCACAAGCGATGCCCGACACCATGTAGACCGAAGCCACGATCCATTTCGCCGGCATGCCGACGCGACGGGCCGCTTCGAGATTCGAGCCGACGGCAACGACCTGCCGACCGTATTTCGTATAGGCAATGATGACGTATCCGACAACGGCGACCAGGATTGCGATCAGCGCCGGCACGGGCATGCCCAGAAATTCACCCCGGCCGATCGCAAAGAAGCCGGGCACGTCCTTGATCGGGATCGAATAGCCCTGGGTCAGGTAGAGTGCGAAGCCGCGCAGGATGGAAAGACCGGCAAGCGTCACGATGAAGGCCGGAATGCCCTGGTATGCGACGAACCATCCTTGCGCCATTCCGAGCAAGGCACCGAAGGCCAGCATGCCCACCGCCACCACCGGCCACGGGTAGCCCATGGCGAGGATGATCGCGGCAACCGCATTGACCAGAGCCACTTGCGAGCCGACCGACAGGTCGATGCCGCCGGTGATGATCACGAGGGTCATCGCCACCGCCACGACGAGGATCGGAGCGGCCTGACGCAGCACGTTCAGGATGTTGCCAAGTGTCAGGAACGTGTCCGTGGTGACGGAGAAGAAGATGAGGCAGGCGAGGAAGAACACGGCAATCGACAGGACCTGTGCGTGTTCAGAAAGGAAGTCTGCGACCGGAGAGCCTGCCGCGCGTTCGGTATAGGCGGTCAATGTTTCTGCCCTCCGACGATCAGTTGCACGAGATCCTGGAGGTCGGTCTTGCCGATGTCGCGTTCTGCAACCTTGGTGCCTTCGTACATGACGGCGATACGATCGCAGACGCGGAAAAGATCCTGCAGGCGATGGGTGATCAGGATGACCGAGACGCCCTTGGCTTTCACCCGGTTGATCAGGTTGAGCACGGCCTCCACCTCGGCGACGGCCAGGGCCGAAGTCGGCTCGTCCATGATGAGGACCTTGGGATTGAAGGAGGCCGCGCGGGCAATCGCAATCGCCTGGCGCTGGCCACCCGAGAGCTTCTCGACCTTGGCGCTGAGGCGCGGAATGCGGATTTCGAGTGCATCCAGCATGGCACGCGCCTCGGTCATCATGCGGGAGCGGTCAAGGAATGGGCCTTTCGTCAGCTCTCGACCGAGGAAGAGATTGCCGACGACATCGACATGGTCGCACAGACTCAAATCCTGGAACACCATTTCGATGTTGCGGTCGCGGGCGTCGGCCGGTCCGCTGAAGCGAACCTCCTGCCCCTCGATCGAGATCGATCCGTCATCCGGGATATAGGTGCCGGAGATGACCTTGGTGAGCGTCGACTTGCCGGCGGCATTGTCGCCCACGAGGCCGAGGCACTCGCCCGGGTAGATATCGAGGTCGACGCCGCGCAGCGCCTGGTGCGAACCGAATGTCTTGCGGATGCCCCTGAGCGAAACCCGGGGCTGGCGAACGGCGCCCTCGCCGGACTGCCGGGGAAGATCTCCTCCCCCGGCCCCTGCGACAGCGGTTGGGTGCTGTCGATCAGAGATCATTTGAAGACGGCCCGGTAGGGTTCAACATTCTCCTTGGTGACGATGGTGATCGGCACGGAGATCGTCTTTTCAACGCTGCCGCCGTCCGAGATCTTCTTCAGAGCGTCGACCGCTGCCGCGCCCATGGCGGCCGGATCCTGCTGGATCACGGCGGTCACGTAACCAGCATCAATGCCGGCGATCGCCTGAGCCGTGAGATCCCAGCCGAAGATCTTGACGTCGGACTGCTTGCCCTGGCTTTCGACGGCGGCAATGGCGCCCATCAGTGCCGGTTCGCCGGTGGCGTAGACGGCCGTCATGTCCGGGTTGCCGGTGATCAGGTTCTCGGCTGCGGCGAGCGCGTTGTCCTGGATGTTCTGGCCATCGACGACGCCAGCCGTCTCCACGCCTTCGGCGCCCTTGACGGTTTTCTCAAAACCTTCCTGGCGCACGTTCTGGATGAAGGAGTTCAGTGCGCCGACGACGCCGTACTTTACCTTGCCGCCCATGTCGCTCTTCACGTAATCGAGGAAGAACTTGCCCATGTCGGCACCGGCCTTGGCGTTGTCGACGCCGATCTGCGCCTTCTGCGGGCCTTCCGGCAGGATGGCGTCGATGGCGACGACCGGAATGCCGGCGGCAGCGGCCTGCTGCACCGCAGGCATGATGCCGTTGACGTCGATCGCGACAACCGCAAGGCCGTCGACCTTCTGCTGGATGTAGGTTTCGATCGCGCTGTTTTGAGCGGCCGGATCATTGTTGGCGTTGAAGATCACAAGCTTGGCGCCGGCGGCATCCGCTGCCTTCTGTGCGCCTTCGTTCATCTGGTTGAAGAATAGCGCCTGCTGGTTGATCTGGACAAGAGCGAAGGTCTTTTCAGCGGCCTGGGCCATGGAGCCGAGCGAAATGCCGGCCAAGGCGGTCGCTGCCAGGGCGGTGGTCAACATTCTGCGTGTCAGAATAGTCATGTGTTCGTCCTCTGTTTGGTTCAGGGTCGTTGCTGTTATGATTTCGACGGCGGCGCAACGGAGTTCCGCACGACGATTTCGACCGGCAGAAGCTCTTCGGAGGCCAGACTCTCCGGCTCCTGCCAGTTTGTTTCCAGAAGCAGCGCCAGCGCACGTTCGCCAAGCGCCCGGACGGGCTGGCGTATCGCGGTCAGCGGTGGAGCAAAAAGGTGCAGCGGCCCGACGTCGTCGAAGCCGACGACCGAGACTTCATCCGGGATCGAGACGCCCTGGGCACGCAGGACCTCGATGAGGCCGATCGCAATCTCGTCGGAGCTCGCGAAGATTGCCGTCGCCGGCATGCTTTCATCGAGGAAGCGGCGTGCGGCTTCTCGGCCGAATTCCACGGTGTAGCTGCCCTCGTAGCGTATCACCTGAAACGGCTCTCCCCTCTCCTTCAGCGCGCGCTCGAGACCCTGTGAGCGGCGACGGGTGCTGATCATCTCCCGAGGGCCGCCGGCATAGATGACGCGCCGATGCCCGTGATCGGCGAGATGCCGCCCCGCGAGATAACCGCCATGGTCATTGTCGGAGAACAGCTTCGGCACCACTGCATCCGGCACGTCTTCGTCGACGATGACGACCTTGCCTGTCTGGTTGATCAGCGAAGCCAGCTCGCCGTTGTCGGGGTGGTTCGTTATGAAGAGAAGACCATCCACATGGTTGCGGCCGAGCGCAGTCACGTAGGAGATTTCGCGGCCGGGGCGGTTGAGGGTCGCATACAGCGACAGCGCGAGGCCGCGCTTGTCGGCCTCCTCCTCGACTGCCGAAACGAGGGTCGCGAAGAAGGGGTTTGCGATGTCCGGAACTACGAGACCGATCGTATCCGAGCGGCCGCGGCTCAGCCTGCGAGCATGCGGATTAGGTTCGTACTTAAGGTCCCCAATGGCCTTCTCAATGCGCAATTTTGTTTCCGAGGGAAGCTCGAGCGAGCCATTCAGAAGCCGGGAGACGGTCGTCACCGACACTCCCGCCGCTTCGGCGACATCTTTCAGGCTGGTTGCTCGCTTGGGAGACATCGGAAACCGTTATCCTGCCAATTTTGTAAAGCGCTTTACTAAACCGCTTTACAATGCATCCTGTTTCAAAGCTGTCAAGCGTTGTTCAAGTCCTTTGTTCGATGCTGAGGATGATTTCTCTCATCTCGCGGCGGCGTAGGCTCCGGGCTTGTCGGCGATCATGAACCTGGCGGGCGACCCGAATGCTCTCAACCATCCACAGGCTGAGTGCGAAGCTGATCGACGCCGATAAAAAGCAAGTTCTTCATCATAGAAAAACCTTTCCTGTTTGCCGGATCAGTCGAGATCGTCGCGGATGCACGCCTTGAAATGCCCTTTCGCCCCTTCCCGGAGCGGCGGCACGACGTTCGCACAGGCCTCGACCGCGACCGGACAACGCGTGCGAAAAACGCAGCCGCTGGGAGGATTGGCAGGGCTCGGGATATCACCCTTGAGGATTTGCCGGACGGTGTGCCTTGAAGGATCGGGCGACGGAACGGCCGAAAGCAGGGCGCGCGTATAAGGATGTTGCGGGCTGGCATAAAGCGCCCGGCTCGGCGCCATTTCCATGATCCGCCCCAGATAGAGCACGATGACCGTATCGGCGACGTATTCGACCACTGCAAGGTCATGCGCGATGAACAGCATGGTAAGGCCGAGCCGCATCTGCAGGTCACGCAGCAGGTTGACGATCTGTGCCTGGATGGAAACGTCAAGTGCCGATACCGGCTCGTCGGCGACGATCAGGTCGGGCGCGAGCGTCAGCGCCCGCGCAATACCGATGCGCTGCCGCTGCCCTCCGGAAAATTCGTGCGGATAGCGGCAAATCGCATCAGGCGGCAGGTCTACCGACGCGAGCGACTCAGTGGCCTTCGTGACCCGCTCCGACTTGCTGCCGATCCGCTGGATATCGAGCCCTTCCATGAGAATTTCGCCGATCGTCATTCGTGGCGAGAGGCTGGCAAAGGGATCCTGAAAAATGTACTGCACGCGCGCATGCAGGCGGCGGAGCTCGCGACGTGTCAGGCTTGTCGTCTCGACGCCGTCAAAACGGATGCTTCCGGAAGTGGGCTCGATCAGTTGTGCGACCATGCGGCCAATCGTCGTCTTGCCGCTGCCGGATTCGCCGACAAGGCCGACGACTTCGCCGCGTCTGATCCTGAAGGAGACGTCCTGAACGGCGCGGACGACCGGCCCGCGCGTAAATGCCACCGGAGCGAAATCTTTGCCGAGCCCGCTCACCTCAAGGAAGAATTCGTGTGACATCGGTCAGATCTCCTGCCAACGGATGCAGCGGCTGAGCTGGCCCTCACCGGCATCGGCGAGCTTCGGATAGGCTTCGGAGCAGGCCTCTATCCGATAAGGACAGCGTGGGGCGAACGGACAGCCCTGCGGCAGGTTCATCAGGCTCGGAACCGATCCCGCGATTGTCGGCAGCGGCGTTCCCGCTTCCTTGAGAAGCGTCGCCGTTCCAAGCCGCGGCACCGAGCGCATCAGCCCCTTGGTGTAAGGGTGGCGTGGATGGGAGAAGACGCGCGCCACGCTGCCGGTCTCGACCACTGAACCGGCGTACATGACCGCCACGCGATCGGCGATCTCGGCAACGACCCCGAGATTATGGGTCACGAACAGCATGCCCATGCCGCGTTCCTTTTGAAGCTGGCCGAGCAGGTCGAGGATCTGCGCCTGGATGGTGACGTCAAGAGCCGTTGTCGGCTCGTCGGCGATCAAAAGCGTCGGATTGCAGGCGAGCGCCATGGCAATGGTCGCCCGCTGCCGCATGCCGCCCGACAGTTCATGCGGATACTGCCGGGCACGCCGTCGCGGATCGGGAATGCCGACATCCTCCAGCCGCTGGATGGCATCCGCAAGGGCTTCCCGGTGGGACTTGCCGAGATGGATGCGGATCGGTTCGGCAATCTGTTCGCCGATCGTATAGACCGGATTGAGGCTGGTCAGCGGCTCCTGAAACACCATGCCGATATCGTTGCCGCGCACACGGCGCAGCGCCTCGCCGCCGAGGCTTTGCAGTTCGACGAGTTCTCCCGACTTCCGCCTGAGCTGAACCTTTCCCGCCGCGATGCGGCCGACGCCACGCGGCAGCAGCCCCATGATCGAGAGGCTCGTCACCGACTTTCCCGAGCCGGATTCGCCGACCAAGGCAACTGTTTCTCCGGTCGCCACAGCGAGACTGAGATCGCGGACGGCGGCAATCTCGCCGTCGCCGATGCGGAACACCGTGGTCAATCCGGAGATTTCGAGGATCGGCTCTGCATTCATCATCAATCCAGAAGGCCTGTTTGACGAAGGATACCATCGATGATGGCCGCCTCTTCGTCGTTGAGGGATCGCTGCGGACGGGCCATGATGTTGGTATCGATGACACCCAGGCTACGCATGGCGGTCTTGAAGGCCCCTACTCCGGCTGAACCCGCACTCGTCCGCGGCAGGCTGACCCACACCATCTCGAAAAGCCGGCAAAGCCGCTCCTGCTCCCGGCGTGCCGCAACGAAATCACCCGCCTGGCAGAGGTTCCACAGGCGCACATAGCCGTGCGGATCGACGTTGCCGAGGCCGGGCACGATGCCATGCGCTCCCATGTTCACGACGCTGTCGGCGACGATTTCCGATCCGGTCATGACGAAGAAATCCGGCAGATCGGCGGTGTCCGCCATCACATAACGAAGATTGCCGTCATCGCCGCTCGAATCCTTGACGCCGACGATCGTCCCCTCGCGGGCCAGCGTGACGGTGGTGCGACGCTCGAGCTTGGTGTGGACGCAGACAGGGATATCGTAAGCGATCACCGGCAGGTCGACCGCCTCCCTTATGTAACGGAAGTGATCGATGGTCTCGGATTGATTGGTGCGCGCATAGAACGGAGCCGTGACGACGATCGCGTCGGCGCCTGCCGACTGTGCCGTCTTTGCATGGGCAATGACGCGCTCCGTCGTGGGGTCGATCACGCCGACCAGGATCGGCACGCGGCCGCGTACCTGTTCAACCGCATGTTCGATGATGCGCCGCCGCACGGCTTCATCGTGAAAGACAACCTCGCTGGTCGAGCCAAGCACGAACAGGCCGTGCACCCCGCCCTCGAGCAGGTGGTCTGTGACACGTGTGAATGAAGGATAGTCCACTTCGAAAGCCGCGGTGAGCGGGGTGACGACGGGTGGGATGACGCCGGTAAAGAGAGGCATTTCTAACCTTTCACTTGAGTTCGGAGCGCGGGTCGAAAGCATCGCGAAGCCCGTCACCCACGAAGTTGATGGCGAGAACGGTCACGACGAGCGCTCCGCCGGGGAACATCCATTGCCAGGGATAGTTTTCGAGCACATGCGTGGCGCGGGCGGCGTTCAGCATATTGCCCCAGCTCGCTTCCGGAGGCGTGACGCCGAGGCCAAGGAAGGAAAGGCCCGCCTCCAGCAGGATCCCGCTTGCGACCTGCAACGTGGCATAGACCACGAGGATATCGATCGTATTGGGCAGGCCGTGGCGGATCAGCAGATGCCAAAGGCCGGCGCCCATGCCGTGCGACGCCACGACGAAATCGCGCTCGCGCAATTCCAGCAGCCGGGCCCGTACCATGCGCGAAAGGACCGGCCAGGATAACAGCGAGATCACGAAGATCGTCGGGACAATGCCGCTGCCCACGATCGAGGCGAGCACCAGCAGGAAAATGACCGGCGGCAAGGTCATGGCGAGGTCCACGAACCGCATCGTGGCGCCGTCGATGAAACGCCCTGCAAAGCCGGCCAACGCCCCTATGAAAAAGCCGATGAAGGTGGAGATCACCATCGAGACGGTCGCGACCAGCAGCGAGGTCCGTCCGCCCTGCAGCAGCCGCGCCATGATATCCCGGCCCACGCCGTCACTTCCGAGCCAGTGTGCCGATGACGGCCCCCGGTTCATCGCCAAGAGATCGATGTCATTGGGCTTATAGGGCCACCAGAAATCATAGGTGAGCGTGAGCAGAAGGATCGGAACGAGGATGACCAGGCCGGCGACGGCCGCACCGTTCTCGAAAAACCGGGACAGGGCGCGCCGGATGGGACCTGCCGAGCGGGCATGTATCAAGCTCGCCATCTCATGCCACCTTGATGCGCGGATCGACAGCGGCATAGGCGATGTCGGTGAGCAGGTTGACGAGAATGACGCAGGCGCCGGTGAGCAGCGTCGCGCACATGATCACGGGATAATCGCGCCGGACCACGGCGTTGATCATCAGGAGGCCCATGCCAGGCCAATCGAACACGCTTTCGATGAAGATCGCGCCGCCGATTGCGATGCCGATCGTCGATCCGATCAGCGTGATCACCGGCAGAAGCGCGTTGCGGACGGCATGCTTGACGATGACCCAGAACTCGCGGACGCCTTTGGCGCGGGCTGTCCGGACATAATCCTGCGACAGCACTTCGAGCAGGGAAGAGCGCATGTATCGCATGATGAGTGCGCCGTGGCCGATCGACAGCAGGGTGGCGGGCAGGACGAGATGCGCCAGAAGATCACCCACGGAAAAGGGAGCGCCAGGCGTCAGCATGCCGCCGGCCGGCACCCAGCGCAGGATGACCGCAAATACGTAGAGCCCCAGCAAGGCCGTCAGGAAAGCGGGGCTCGAAATTCCGACGAAGGCCGCCGTCGAGAGCGAGAGGTCAGCCAGCTTGTTGCGCCGGACCGCAGCAAAGATGCCGGTTGCGATTCCGACGATGGCCGCGATCGCGAGCCCGCTGAACATCAAGAGGATCGTTGGGCCGATGCGGCTGAGGACGAGCGGCAGCACCGCTTCGCCGTTGTACTGGATGGAATAGCCGAAATCGCCCGTCAAAGCCGCCCCGAGCCAGGCGAAATACTGCACCGGCAAGGGCTGGTCGAGGCCGAGGCGCGTACGGAGCATCTGGAGATCGGATGCCGACATGGGGAGCGACGGATTGACATACGCATCGATTGGGTCACCGGGAGTGAGCCGCAGCAATGTGAAGATGAGAACCGTCAAGGCCAGCAGCATCAACAGGCCGACAGCAGTACGGCGGAGAATGTATTGCAGCATGTTTCACCAACAGGGTCCGCAGGAGATGCGGACGGGTTTTGAACGCCGTCCGCATCTCGGTTCACGGGCTCATCACGGAGCGATATCCCACTTCTCCGGATGGGAGACGAAGGGGCCGCCGGCAGGAGCGGGCGTCCAGAAGAAGTCCTTGAGCTTGCTCGACACGACCCCATAGCGGCTCGCAACCCACATCGGCCCCCAGGGAAGCTGCGAATTCATTTCCTTGCAGACCTGCTGCCACTTGGCGTCCGCTTTTGCCGGATCGGTTTCCGCCATCGCCGTGTTCAAGGCCTCGGTAAGCGCAGGCATCTCGACGCGCATGATATTGTTGCCGGATGGAGGTATCTGGGCGGCGTTCAACCCGATATTGAGTGATGCCGGATTGGGCCCGTTCTGCAGGCCGGCATAAATCATCGGAAAGTCCTGCCACTTTTCGCTGCGCACGATGCCATTATAGCTTGGAACATCGAGAGCGCGCGGAACCACATTGATGCCGACCTGCGCCAGCATGGCCTGGATCGCAGCCATGACATTGGCGACCTGTGGTGTATTGTAATAGGTCAGCCACGGAATCGGCTTGTCGCCGTTGATCTTGTCCCAGCCCGCTTCCGCCAGCAGGTCCTTTGCCTTCTGGGGATCGTGGGCATAGCCGGTCAGGTCCTTCGGAAGGAGCTGCGGCGCGACGTAGCCGCAATTGGCGAGCTTGGCTGCACCGCCGAAAAGGCTGGAGACGATCGCATTCCGGTCGATGGCATACATGACAGCCTGCCGCACGCGAAGGTCGTCCCAGATTTTGGCCCGGTGATTGAAACCGATATAGTTGACCACATAGGAGTCGCCTTCGATGACCCGGAAACTGTCGTTGCCCTTGAAGGTCTTGGCATCGTCCGGTTCGGCGAAGGTGAACTGGACCTCTCCCGCTCTCAGCGCCGCGACAGCTGCGGCAGGATTGGCGAAATAGCGGTTGATCAGGCGATCCGCCTTCGGCTTGCCTCCCCGATAACCCTCATAGGCAGCCATTTCGACATACTGATCGCTGACGTACTTCACGAACTTGAACGGACCGGTACCGACAGGCTGGGTCGACCACCATTGGCTCTTGGCGACCTCCTTGACAGGCATGGAGGACAGCGCATGTTGCGGCAGTATCATGACCTGCGACAGCACGGACAGAAACGCCGAGTTCGGCTTGCTGAGCTTGACGACCGCCGTGCGTTCATCCGGGGTCTCGACCGATGCAATGCCGGCAAGCCGCGCCGCAAAGATGCTGCCGCTCTCGGCGTTCCTGGCGAGTTCGAGAGTGAATTTGACGTCGGCCGAGGTGAAAGGCTTGCCGTCATGCCATTTCGTATCGACGAGCTTGAACGTGTAGGTCAGGTTGTCCTGGCCGACGGCAAATTCCGAAGCCAGTGCCCCGGTGAGCTTCGACAGGTCCGACGTATAGATGACCAGCGGCTCGAAATAGGTGTTCAGCCATGTAAAGCCAGCGGTGGCGGTCAGCGGGTTGAAATTGCCTTGGAAACCGCCCGGCCCCACGTCGAAACCACCGACAATGGTCTTGCCCGCCTGCGCCATGGCCGGCACAGGCATCACTGCGGGAATCGTTGAAAAAAGCAAGGTTCCCGCCGCCAGAAGGCGGCCGAAATTCCGTCGATTCATGTTCTCCTCCTCTTGTGTATTCGTTTATTGCGGAACCGGCTCGACCTCCTCTGGCCGGTTCTTCGCAATGACTCTCCCTATCCCTGAATAGTGGTCGCTCAGGCGCTTTCGGGCGGCTCCGATATCCCGTGCCGCTATGGCTTCGACGATCTCATGGTGATCGCGCCAAGTCGCCAGAGGCGTAGGGCTTGCCAGGTTCGCAAAGCCCGAGGCCTTGTAGAAAGCGGACCAGAAGATATCGATCAGCGTGCTCAGCATCTTGTTGTTCTGGCAGCGGAACAGAAGCTGATGGAATTGCTGATCCTCTTCGGCGAAACTCTCACCACGTTCGGCACGCTGGCACATGCGGTCAGTAAGACGCCGAAGCTCAGCGACGTCGTCCTCACTGATCATCTGTATTGTCTTGTCGATGAGGCCGGTTTCCAGCACGCGGCGGATTTCCAGAAGCTCCTCCACATCGCGCAACGACGCCTGCAGCCCGTAGGCGAGATTATCCAGCAGCGGCGCAAACGAGAATTCCTTGACAAATACGCCAATGCCGCGCCGCGTCTCAAGGATACCGACCGATTCCAGCGCCTTGATCGCCTCGCGCACGGAGTTGCGCCCGACGCCCAACTGTTGCGCCAGGAAGGTTTCCGGCGGCAGAGCCGCGCCAGCCGTCAGATTGTTGTCCTCGATATAGCTGCGCAGGCTTTCCTGCACGCTGACATGCAGAAGTGGCGGGCGCTCCAGCGGCTTTATCGGCTTGGCCAAGAAGGACTCCTTTAGCGATCCGGCTTTTCAATATGGTTGAGGTATATCGACTTGTAGGATATCTTGCAAGTCTATAAATGGAATTGGGCGGAGAAAGCCGGCTTGCCGCCGGCGATGGCGCGCAGATGGGGAGCGGCCTCAGATGCATGCCCAAACAGGGAGGCGGGTATGGCACTCACAAAATTCGAACGGCGGGATGGCGGCTGGGGTCGCATTCGAGGAAACTGGGCGACGCTATTGCTGCCGATCAATGAAGACGACTCAATCGATTTCGCGCGTCTTGCCGATGAAATCGACCGACTGATTGCCGCCAAAGTGGACGGCATTTACTCCAACGGCACCGCCGGTGAATTCCACAATCAGACGGAAGCGGAGTTCGACGCTATCCAGCGACTGCTGGCTGATCGCTGTAGCGATGCGGGAATGCCCTTCGTGATCGGCGCCTGCCAGCCCGATTCCCGGATATCCCTGGAACGCGTGCGCCGTGCAGCAGACATGAGACCGGAGGCAATTCAGGTGATCCTTCCGGACTGGTGGCCCGTGAAGACAGCGGAAGCTTCCGATTTCCTGACGATGGCGGCGGAGGCAGCCGGCTCGGTGCCGCTGGTTCTCTATCAGCCGCCGCATGCCAAACGCGTCTTTGCCCCCGCCGAACTGGCCATGTTCCTCAAACCGGTCCCACAGGTCATCGGCGTGAAGCTTGGAGACGGGGATTCCCCATGGTACGAACAGGTCCGCCGGCATCTCGATACATGGGGAATTTATGTCCCCGGGCATCATCTCGCGACTGGCGTCGAACAGGGTGTTGCAGTCGGAGCTTTCTCGAACGTTGCCTGCCTTAGCCCATCCGGCGCGCAGCACTGGACCTCGTCCATGGCCGGCGGCCTCAATCAGGCGCTCGATACAGAGCAACGGCTGCGCGCCTTCCTGGAAGACCACATAGCGCCCTTCGCAAGGGTGCATGGCTATTCCAACGCAGCACTGGACAAGCTGCTGGCCGCGATCGGGGGATGGGCGGATGTCGGTACCCGACTGCGCCGGCCATATCGCTGGATCGATCCTGCGGTCGTTCCCGACCTGCGGGAAAAAGCCAAAGCTGCCCTTCCGGAAATCATGCTGTGATCCTGAGGTAAGTACCGTGACACCGCCCAACATTCTGATGATCATGACCGACCAGCAGCGCCGTGACACGCTCGGCATCTACGGCTGCGACTGGATTCCGACACCTCACCTCGACCGACTGGGTAAAGCTGGAGCGGTATTCGAGCATTGCACGGTCGACAATCCGATCTGCACGCCTTCACGGGCCAGCATCTTCACCGGCAAACCCGTGCCGGGCCACGCGGTGCTGCGGGTGCATGACGACCTGCCGCCGGACGAGGTGCTGTTCACCGAACGGCTTCGACAGGAGGCCGGCTATCGGACTGCGCTTTTCGGCAAGCTGCATGTCAGCAGCCGTGTCCGGGAAGAACATCAACGGCATCCGCATGACGGTTTCGATATCTATGAGTGGTGTCTGGAGCCGTCTGTCTCGATGCAGAGCCCTTTCAACGGTTATGCGGCCTGGCTTCGCGAGACGGCGCCGGACTTCTTCGCCGCCCTTCGGAGTAACGGCCGGAAGGAACTTCATCACCCCGAAGCCCGGCACATGAGCAAGTGGGCGGCTGACCGAACCATATCCTTTATCCAGTCCATGAAGGAGGAAGAACAACCTTTCTTCTGCCTGATGAGCCTGTTCGACCCCCACGACCCCTATGAGGATTATCCCCTCGCATTCAGGAACTGCATAGATGCCGCGAAGATTCCGGACCCCATCGTTTCGCGTACGATGCAACCCGAATGCGTTCGTCGGGAACAGCGGGGTTCCTATCTCGGACGTTTCGCAGACTTCTCTCCGGAGGAAATACGCAAGATCCGTCTTGGTTATGCCGCCTCCATTGCCTTCCTCGATGCGCAAGTCGGCCGCGTTTTGACGGCATTGGACGACGCAGGCCTTGCCGAAGACACGTTGGTCATCTTCCTATCCGACCACGGCGACCAGCTTGGCGATCACGGGCTCTTCATCAAGGGAGTTGCACTCTACCAGCCTACCACCGGGGTGCCGCTCATGCTGCGTTGGCCAGGCCACATCACTGCCGGCACCCGATGCACCGCGCTTGCGCAGGGCCGCGACGTGACGGCCACTTGTCTCGCCGCGGCAGGCATCGATACGCGATCCTGCCCTGAGAGCGAGGACCTGGTGGCCATGGCATTGCGGAATGCAGCCCGGCGCAGCAGTGCGATCTGCGCCTACCGCAATTCCGGTGTAAACGACAGCGGTCGTTTCTGGAACCCGCCGATGCACGCCACCATGGCGAGAGACCAACGCTTTAAGCTCACGTTCTATGCCAGCGGCGGCTTAAACCAGCGGGAACTGTTCGATCTTGAAACCGATCCACAGGAGACCGTCAATCTTTCAGGCGATCCCCTCCATGCGGAAGTTGAACTCAAGCTGCTGGGCGACATCGCCTCGTTTCTGCAGAATGAAGCGATGATGGCAGCACCGCGAGCAACGTCCTCCATCCCCAATGCAGCGCAGCGGCTGCAAAACAGAATCAAATGAGATCGACAATCCGTAACATGCTTCAGTGGCGGGAGAGCCAGTGCGCCGCAAGCGCGCAGGCGAGCGTGCCCAGAGCCGGACGGAACGATAGCGCTAGCGTTCCAGTGCCACCGTCTTGATGACAGCGAAGACCTGCTTTTCGGGCCGGAGGTCGAGGCGCTCCGCGGAGAGAGCGGTGATGCGGGCGAGAACCATATCCTCGCCGCAGCGGATGCGGATGCGGACCATGCCCTCGCTGTCCGGCTCCATCGAAGCGACATGGCCATCGAGGATATTGAGGGCGCTCAGGCCCTCGGGCCGTTTTATCGCCACCATCACGTCGCGCTCGGGGATATGCAGCCTGACTGTACGTCCGGCTTCAACATGGGCATTCAGAACCATCAGATGCGACGTGGAAAGCCGAATGTTTGCCAGACGATGTTCCGTGTCGACCGACTCCACGGTGCCGGAGAGAACCGCACCCGCTTCACGGCGGTCGGATGACGGCAAGGATGAGCCGCCAAGGATATCCGACGGAGTGCCGATCGCTTCGACCTTGCCGTCCCGCATCATGACCACCCGGTCGGCAAGCCGCGCCACCTCTGCAACGGAATGGCTGACATAGACGATCGGCGTTGTGGTCTCATCGCGCAGCCGTTCGAGATAGGGCAGGATTTCCGCCTTGCGCTCGTCGTCGAGGGCCGCGAGCGGCTCGTCCATGAGGAGCAGGCGCGGTGCCGACAGGAGCGCCCGGCCGATTGCGACGCGCTGTTTTTCGCCGCCCGACAGCCTGCCCGGCCGCCGGTCGAGCAGCGCGCCGATCCCGAGGAGGTCGACGATGTGGTCGAAGTTCTCCTTCTGCGCAGCCTTCGATGCAAACCAGCGGCCGTAGTCGAGGTTCTGGCGGACGGTGAGATGCGGAAAGAGCCGGCCTTCTTGGAAGACATAGCCGAAGCGTCGCCTGTGCTTCGGCACGAAGATGCGGTTTTCCGTATCGAGCAGCACCTCGTTGTCGATTATCAGCCGGCCGTGATCCGGTCGCAGGAGCCCGGCGATCACCCTGATCAGCGAGGTCTTGCCCGAGCCGGAACGGCCGAACAGCGCCGTCACGCCGCCTTCCGATGTAAAACCGGCATCAAGCGTGAATCCGCCGAGTTTCTGCTGTGCCTCAACGACAAGGGTCATTCGATGTCGACCCTCCTGCCGATCAGATAGGCCATGAACTCGGAGGCGAGCAGCGCGGCAAAGGAGATGACGATCGCGACTAATGTGAGCCGCATGGCGCCGAGATCACCGCCCGGCACCTGGGTAAAGGTATAGATCGCCGCAGACAGCGTCTGCGTCTCGCCCGGAATGTTGGAAACGAAGGTGATTGTCGCGCCGAACTCGCCCATGGCCTTGGCGAAGGCGAGGATCATGCCGGCGATGATGCCGGGCAGGATGAGCGGCAGCGTTACGGTGAGGAACACCCAGGCCGGACTGGCGCCGAGCGTACCGGCTGCTTCTTCCAGCTTTCGGTCGACCGCTTCGATCGACAGCCGGATCGAGCGCACCATCAGCGGAAAGCCCATGACGCCGCAGGCAAGCGCCGCACCCGTCCAGCGGAAGGAGAAGACGATGCCGAGATATTCGCCAAGGAAAGCGCCGATGACGCCGCGCCGGCCGAACACGATGAGCAGGATGAAGCCGGTGACGACCGGCGGCAGGATGAGCGGCAGGTGCACGACCCCATTCAGGATCGATTTGCCCCAGAATTTCCCGCGGGCAAGCAGATAGGCGATGAGAATGCCGAAGGGCAAGCTGACGACCATCGCCACGCTGGACACCCACAGGCTGAGCCTGACGGCCGTCCATTCCTCGTCGCTCAACACCAACCAGTCCAAACGCTACCCCCAAGGAAGGTGGCTCCCGCAAAGGAGCGCGAGCCACCTTAACCCGACTTACTTCAGAACCGTAAAGCCTTCCTTCTTGAAGAAAGGCGCAGCTTTTTCCGACTTCAGGTATTCGAGGTAGGCGGTGGCATCCGAAGACCTGGATTCCGAGAGAATAGCGATCGGGTAGATGATCGGCGGATGGGTGTCTTCCGGAAACGTGCCGACCACTGCGACACCCGGGTCGGCCGCCGCGTCCGTCTGGTAGACGATGCCGTAGGGTGCTTCGCCGCGCGAAACGAGGGCGAGTGCGGCGCGCACGCTCTCGGCCCCGGCGATGCTCTTTTCGACCGAGGCCCATATGCCGAGTTTTTCGAGCGCGGCCTTGCCGTATTTGCCGGCCGGAACGGAGTTCGGCTCGCCCATGGCGAGCCTGCCGCCTTTCAGCAGACCGGCAAGGTCAAGGCCCGGCTTGATGTCGACCGGTGCAGCCTTGTCCTTCGCAGCGATCAGCACGATCCGGTTGGCGAGGAAGTTGGAGCGGGTCTCTTCCTTCACAAGTTTTTTGTCGGCTACGTATTTCATCCAGTCGAGGTCAGCGGAGATGAAGATGTCAGCCGGCGCGCCGCTTTCGATCTGCTTGGCAAGCGCCGAGCTTGCCGCATAGGAGACGGCCACCGCCCTGCCCCCCTGGGCGCCCCAGGCCTTGTTGGCATTGTCGAGCGCGTTCTTCATACTGGCGGCGGCAAAGACGGTCACCTTTTCCTGTGCAGTAGCAGGCGCGGCAAGGCCGGCCAGCGACAGAAAGGCTGCGGTCGCCGAAGCAATGGCGATCCTGATCAAGAAGCGACGGCTGATGGTCATGTTTCCCTCTCCAATCTTCAACGAAATATCTCCCTGAATATATCGGGGATGAAGTTTTGGCCAGCGTTATATTCCGTGAAATATCTTGATTGGTGGGATGTGTTGAACAGCAATCACCCGCCGCAACGGATCGCGTCGCAGCGGGTGCTGAAACGTTCGGGCGAGAGGTCAGATGCCGAGCGCCATGCCATCCTTGCGGGGGTCGGAACCGCCCCGCAATACGCCGGTTTCCCAGTCGATCCAGACGCCTGAGCGCCACCCATCGGCGATTCCGGTGCCTTGACCTGAAAACCGCGCCGTTCGAAGTCCCGGCCGATCGTATCGCGCAGCCGATGTTCCATCTCGACCTGGTTGGTGCCGGGCAGCGGGAAGAGGCGCGGCAGGTCGATCGCACTCTGCAGGTCCATGCCGTAATCGAAGACCTTGGAGAGGAAATGCGCGTGGCCCATCGCCTGGTATTGGCCACCCATGACGCCGAAGGGCATCACCGCCCGGCCGTTTTTGGTCACCATACCGGGGATGATCGTATGCAGCGGTCGCTTACCGGGAGCGATTGTGTTCGGATGGTTGGGATCGAGCGAGAAGCTGAAGCCCCGGTTGTGGAACATGACGCCATGCTTCGGGTCCATGCGACCGCTGCCGTAGACGAAGAAGATCGAGTTGATGAAGCTGACCACGTTGCGGTCGCTGTCGACGACGGAGAGATAGATCGTATCCCGGTGCGGCACCTCGTCGAACTTCGGCAAGTCCGTTATCGCCTTGTCGGGATCGATCATGCCGGCCAGTTCCTCGGCGAGCGCATCGGAAAGCAGATAGTCGACCGGCACGTCCACCTTGGCCGGGTCGGCGAGGAAGCGGTTGCGGGCCGCGTAGGCCAGACGAGTCGCCTCGACCTCGATATGCAGCCTTTCGGGAGAGAGCGGGTCGCCTTTGCCGGGGAAATGCGAAAGGATCTTGAGGATCATCAGCGCGATGATGCCCTGCCCGTTCGGCGGGCACTCGTGGATTTCGTGGCCGCGGAAGGTCGTCTTGATCGGCGTGACATATTCGCCTTTCGCAGTGGCAAAATCTTCGAGCGTGTGAAGTCCGCCGATGCTGTTCAGATAGCGAACCAGATCCTCGGCAATCGGACCGCGATAGAAGGCATCCCGGCCCTCCCGCCCAATCGCCTCCAGCGTATCGGCAAGTTCCCGCTGGTACCGGATCGAGCCGGCGGGCGGGGCCTTGCCATCGACGAGGAAAGTGCGGCTTGCAGCCGGGTCTCCCTTCAGCACCTCCTCCTGGGCGGCGAGGTCATAGGCCGAGCGCGGCGGCAGCGCATAACCGTCGCGGGCAAGTTTGATCGCCGGCGAAAGGATGTCGGCCATCTTCATGCGTCCGTGGTCGGCGACGAGCCGTGTCCAGGCATCCACGGCACCGGGCACGGTGATCGTGTGCGGTGAGGTGCGGGTGAGGCTGGTGACGTCGAGCGAGCGGAGGTGCTCGACGGTCGCGGCGGCCGGTGCGCGGCCGGAACCGTTATAGGCGATGATCTTGTCCGTTCCACCGAGCGAGAGAAGCGCGAAACAATCGCCGCCGATACCGGTCGATCCGGCTTCCACCACGCATTGCACAGCGCAGGCGGCAACCGCCGCATCGATCGCGTTGCCGCCGCCGCGCAGGATGTCGATTGCCGTCAGTGTCGCCAGCGGCTGGGAAGTCGCCGCCATGGCATTGCGGCCGACGGCCAGCGAACGGCCGGGTAATTCGAAGTCTCTCATGGCGCTCTCATCGTTGGAAAAGCGGGCGAATGCCCTGTCGCGGCTTGTTATCCACTCAAGAGACCACGCCGAAGGCCAGTCATCAAGACCCTGGTTGTCGTTTTGAGATGGCTGATATTCCGCGGCAACCCGCTAATCTTGCCAACCACGGCCGACTTGACGCCTGTCTCCTGCCTGCCATTCTGCGAATAAAGGGAGACGGGGTTATGAAATATGTGGTCAATGGGCTCATCGCCCTTGTGGGCATTCTCGGCACGGGTGCGGTGGCAGGCATCGCCGCCATTCTGATGGCTGCTTTCGAAATGACCGGCTCCTGTTTCGAAGGTGCCTGTGCCTATACGGCGGTGTTCCTGGTCTTCCCGTTTCTCTGGATCGTGCTGATGGTGATCTTCTTCGCCATATGGCTGTCCATTCGCCGAAAACGGAAAGCGCTGGTCACGGGCAGGCCCTGATCCGCCCAGTTTCGATATCCGGCGAGTTTGCTGTGCTCCTGGTTCCTGATAGATTTCGGTGACGGAGGACGGACAATGTCAGTGAAATCATCGGAACGGCAGGTTGGGGAGATGCCGGCAGAGAACAAGGATCTCATTCCTGCCATTTTCCAGAATCTCGTTGGTTACCACCTGCGCGTGGCCCAGGAGGCGTCTTTCCAGGCCTTTGCCAGGGCGGCCGGGAAGGCGGACCTGAAACCCGGCTGGTACTCGCTGTTGACGGTGCTTGCGGAGAAGGAAAGCATGACGCCGTCGGAACTCAGCCGAATCTGCGGGCGCGACCGGTCTACGCTGACGTCGAGTCTTAAGGGGCTGGTGACGCGGGGATTGATCGAACGGCGCGAAAATCCGGAAGACCAGCGCAGCTACAGCGTCCGGCTGACGAAGGAAGGACTGCAAATGCAGGAACGGTTGCATGTCATCGCCGAAGCCCATGACCGCCGCCTTGATGAGATTGCAGGCGAGGACAAGGCTGTGCTTATCGCCGTACTCGGCCGGATCGCCGCCGCGCTTGGGGCAGAGCGAGATTTTTGACGACTGTGCCCAATATGTGCGCGTCCGCTCCAGACTGACGCCACAGATTGAAATCCGCATCGTTGGAATTGAAAAGGCCGGCGAAGTCTCCCTCGCCAGCCTGCGCGATCTTGAGAGATCTGCTTCAGAGAATATGCGTGCCGCCGAGGTTCTGCACCGCGCGGCGGGTCATCACGGCCACCAGATGTGCGCGATAATTGGCCGGTGCATGCATGTCGCCCATCATCTGCGACGGATCGATGGCCAGGCCTTCCAAAGCCTCGACTGTGAGGCTCTCATCGAGCCTCTCTTCGGCCTCAGTCCAGCGGAACACGCCTTCGTTGCCAGCACCCGTGATCGCTACGCGGACATGCCCGTCCCGGTGCTTCGATACGAAGGCGGCCGCCATCGAATAGCGCGAGGCCGGATTGCGAAATTTCGCATAGCCGGCGACTTCCGGGATCTTGAACTCGACGCGGACGAGGATTTCGCCTGGCTCCAGCGCCGTCGTGTAGAGGCCCTGGAAATAGTCGGCGGCCGGGATGGAGCGACGGTCGGTGTGGACGATCGCGTCGAGCGACAGCACGGCCGAAGGATAGTCGGCGGCCGGGTCGTTGTTGGCGGTCGAACCGCCGATCGTGCCCATATGGCGCACCTGCACGTCTCCGATCGAGCCGGCAAGGCCGGCCAGTGCCGGAATGGCGGCCTTGACCTCCTTCGAGGCGGCGACGACCGCATGCCTGGTGGCCGAGCCGATGATGACCTTGTCGGCCGTCACTTCGATGCCGGAAAGTTCCGGAATGGCGCGCACGTCGATCAGGTGCTGCGGCGCGGCAAGCCGGCTCTTCAGCGTCGGGATCAGCGTATGGCCTCCGGAGAGGTAAGACGGCTCTTCGGAATTCTCGTAAAGGTCGATGGCTTCGGAAAGCGTCTTCGGCTTGTGGTAGGTCGTTGCGTACATGGCCCTGTCCCCTCCCGCTTATTCGGCCGCGACGGCATGCGCCGCGCGATGCTTCTCGGCGGCATCCAGCACCGCCTTGACGATGTTGTGGTAGCCGGTGCAGCGGCAGAGATTGCCTTCCAGTTCGTGGCGGACGGTGTGTTCGTCGAGCATGCCGTCATGGCGGCGGATCATGTCGACCGAGGCCATGATCATGCCGGGCGTGCAATAACCGCACTGCAGGCCATGATGTTCGTGGAAGGCCTGCTGCACCGGATGCAGCTTGCCACCTTTGGCAAGACCTTCAATGGTCATCACTTCCGAGCCATCGGCGGCGACGGCGAGAACCGTACAGCTCTTCACGGCCTTTCCGTCGAGATGGATCGTGCAGGCACCGCACTGGGTAGTGTCGCAGCCGACATGGGTGCCGGTCAGCCCCAAATGCTCGCGGATGAACTGCACGAGCAGCGTGCGGTCCTCGACCTCTCGTGTCTCCGGCTTGCCGTTGACGGTAATGGTGATGCGGGACATGAGCCCCTCCTCTCAAAAAGACTCAGGCGGCAAGCGCCGCGACAACGATGACGGCGACAGCAACGACGCCGGCGATAATATAGGGCAAACGGCTCGCACGCTGCCCGGCCGGCGCTGCGGGTGCAACAACCGGTCCGGCAGCCTCGGGAGCCGCAGGTGGGATGGGTGCCGGTGCTGCAGCTGACATGACAGGCGCGGCAACAGCCGCCGTCGCAATAGCCTCCGCTACACCGGCATCGGTTGCATGATCAACCATGACGGCGCGTGCTGCAAGCTTTTCAAAGAACTCGTCGGCGAGTTTTTTTGCCGTGGAATCAATGAGCCTCGATCCGAGCTGGGCGAGCTTGCCGCCGACCTGCGCCTTGGCGAGATAGGTAAGCACGGTCTCCACGCCATCTTCGGCGAGATGCACATCGGCGCCGCCCTTGGCGAAGCCGGCGACCCCGCCCTTGCCCTCACCCGAGATCGTCAGGCTTTCCGGCGCTGTCACGTTCGACAGCGTCACCTCGCCGGCAAACGTCGCCTTCACCGGGCCGATCTTCGTGGTAACGCGGGCCGCAAAACCGGTCTCCGGCGTGCCCTCCAGGCTTTCGCAGCCGGGAATGCAGGCCTTCAGCACGGCCGGATCGTTGATCAGCGCCCAGACGTGCTCGCGCGGCGCGGCGATGCGATATTCGCCCTTGAGATCCATAGGTTCACTCCTCCCCGTCCGTCATTTGCTGCCTCTGACCGATTCGTAGAACGAGAGGTCAAGATATTTGGAAATATCGGTCAGCGGTGTGTTTCCCGATCCGTAGCGGGAGCGAAGGTCCAAGACGGCCCTCATGCCTTCGGGCAGGATCTTTGCGCCCGGAGTGAGACCCGAGCGCGGCGAAAGCAGACTTGCCATGATCGAAGGGACCGCCGCCGGCTGGATATCCGGCATCTTGGCCTGCAGCAGGGCGGCACCGGCTTCACGGTTGGCTGGGTTAAGCGTCCATTCGAGCCCCTTCAGATAGGCACGAATGAAAGCTTTCACTGGTTCCGGATTTTCGTTGGTATAGGCGCGGCGGGCGGCGATCACACCGCCCTGGTAGCTGTCGAAATGGTTCGAGGAGACGTCGAGCACGTTGAAGCCGGAACGTCTGGCGATGCTGGTGAAGGGCTCGATCGTCAGCGTCGCGGCGTGTTCGCCGGCCTTGACCGACTGCCAGCGCTGCGGGGTGGCGCCAACGGCGGCGAAGGCGACGTCGTCGCGGCTAAGGCCGCTGCGGGCCATCATCTCGAAGAGCACGAAGGCAAAGCCGGTGGTCAGAGCATCGAGCGCGATCGAGCGTCCCTTGAGATCCTCGTAGGTCTTGACCTCGGGCGCGGTGACAATCGCGAGCTCCAGCTGTGTGGCCCCCATCAGCACGACATAGTCCGGGTTGACACCCTCCGTCGTCGCACCCTGGCCTTCGCCGTAGGCAACGACATTGTCGAAGGCGGTAAAGACGATATCGAACTCGCCGGCGGCGGTCTTCTCCGCCTGGGCGACCGAGCTCGGGGTCAGCGAGACTTCGACATTCAGGCCTTCTTCCACAAAGAAGCCCTGTGCGATTGCCGCAAAGGTCGGCAGGTTCGGCGCGCCCGGGAATGCGATGACGCGGACGGTCTGCAAATCACTCATAAGATAAATTCCTCCTCAGGACGCCTTGCGTCCGCTATTCATGGCGCGCCAGACATTGGCCGGCGTGACGGGCATCTGGATGTCCTTGACGCCGAATTCCGAAAGCGCATCGACCACGGCGTTGACGACAGTCGCGAGCGCCGGCGTGGTGCCACCCTCGCCGCCCGCCTTGATACCGAGCGGATTGGTCGGCGAAATCACTTCGGCAATTTCGCATTTGAAGCTCGGCATGGTGTCGGAGCGAGGCAGGCCGTAGTCCATGAACGAGCCGGCGAGCGGTTGCCCGCTGTTGGGATCGATCGCACAGAGTTCCCACATGGCCTGACCGACGCCCTGGGCGATGCCGCCATGGGTCTGGCCGTGGACAATCAGCGGGTTGATGCAGCGGCCGACATCGTCGATCGTCGTATAGCGGACGATCTGCACATAGCCGGTGTCGCGGTCGATCTCGACCTCGCAGACAGCGGCACCGTTCGGGAAGACCGGCGTGTGCATTTCGTTGTCCTTGACGACGCGCAACTTGCCATGGGAGGCGCGCGTGCGGCGGCCGAGCTCGAAAATGTCGATCGTCTGGTTAGAGTTGCGGAGCTTGAAGACGCCGCCTTCGAAATCGATCCGGTCAGACGTCGAGCCGAACAGATCGGCGGCGCGCTTCCTTCCTTCTGCCAGAAGATCGGCGGAAGCCATGGCCATGACCGTACCGGCATGGCGCATGGAGCGGCCGGAATGCGAGCCGCCGCCGACACTGACGATATCGGTGTCGCCGAGCACGATCCACACCTTTTCGACCGGAACCTGGATCATGTCGGCCACGACCTGGGCAAAGCTCGTCTCATGGCCTTGGCCGCTCGGCTGGGTGCCGATGATGACTTCGATGGTGCCGTCGTCCTTGATCTCGATCTCTGCGCGCTCCTTCGGCGTGCCGATCGAGGATTCGACATAGTTGGCGAAACCGCGACCGAGCAGCTTGCCGCGCGCCGCGGCTTCCGCCTTGCGGGCCTCGAACGACGCCCAGTCGGAGAGCTCGAGCGCGCGGTCCATGTTCTTCTCGTATTCGCCGCTGTCGTAAACCGAGCCGACCGCATTGGTATAGGGCATGGCGGACGGCGGGATGAGGTTCTTACGGCGCAGTTCCAGCTTGTCGAAACCGAGCTGGTCTGCGGCAAGCTCTACCAGGCGTTCGATCGCGAAGGTCACTTCCGGCCGGCCTGAGCTTCGATAGGCCTGGGTGCACATCGTGTTGGAGAAGACGGCGCGGGCACGCAAGGTCGCATAGGGAATGTCATAGGAACCGGTAATGAGGCCCGAGCCCTTGCTGAGCGGCGACAGCGACACGGCCCGACCACCGACATTCGAAAGGTTGTCGGCGCGCATGGCGAGAAACTTGCCGTCCTTGCGGATGGCCAACTCCACCTTGGTCACGAGGTCGCGGCCCTGATAATCGGTGAGGAAGGATTCCGAACGGGTCGCAGTATATTTCACCGGCCGACCGATCTTGGCGGACGCCCAGAGAACCAGGCCGAATTCCACATAGACGCGGTTGCGGGTGCCGAAATTGCCGCCGACGTCGAAGGAAAGCACGCGCAGATCCTTCGGCTCGATACCGAGCACCTTGGAAAGCTCGTTCTTCTGCCGCACGGCGCCGCCGCTGCCGGCATAAAGCGTGTAACGCTTCGTCTCCGGATCGTAGGAGCCGAGCGAGGAACGCGGCTCCATGGTGACGCCGGTGACGCGGTGGATATGGAATTCCGCTTTTACGACATGGTCGGCCTCCGCAAAGGCGGCGTTCGTGCCTTCGACATCGCCGAAGGTCGTGTCGATGAAGACATTGTCCGGCACCTCGTCCCAGATGGTCGGCGCGCCCGGCTCAGCGGCCTTGGCGGTATCGGTGACATAGGGCAGTTCTTCCCAGTCGATGAGAACCTTTTCGGCACCGTCGGCGGCCTTGGCGGCAGTCTCCGCCACGACGATCGCCACGGCCTCACCGACAAACCGGGCCTTGTCCGCAGGAAGAAGGTAATGCGGTCCGGTAAATGCCGGGCTGCCGTCCTTCGCCCTCAGTTTCATGTCGAAATTGGTGGACGGAATGGGATTGTGGGGGATCGGCTTGATATCGTCGGCAAGAATGTCCTTACCGGTCAGGACCAGGAGCACGCCCTCGCTCGCCAAAGCTTCCGTCTTGTCGATGCCGAGGATGCGGGCATGCGGATAGGGCGAGCGCACGATCGCCGCACAGGTCTGTCCGGGCAGCGAGAAGTCGTCGGAGAAGCGGCCCTTGCCGGTGATCAGGCGACCGTCTTCCTTGCGGGGAATCGGCTTGCCGACATGCTTGAACAGCGCCTCCTGCACCAGCTTCATTTCGGGCGAAAGCTCTGCCGAATTCGGCTTCGGTTGCTTCAGCGGATGCACGATCATCTCGGACGCGGCGGTCTTGAACGGCCTGTTCATGAAACCTCTTCTCTTTGAAATCACGGCGGTTTCTCCCTTCCGCCGACATGTCTCCGAGCTCTCACCCCGCTCTGCGAGATGTTGTTGCTCTTCGTATTAATGTATGACAATATGGCAGGATAATGCAATCGAAAAGATCGCCCTTTCGACCTGAGGGTGATTGCCTCATCCGGCTCGATGCCTTCAGTTAAGGAATGACGCCTGCTTTTCCGTTCTCTCTCGAACGGATGCCGGCGCAGGTTTGGGAGTGAAACTTAGATGACGACTTTCGCGCGGAAGGCGCCGCTCGACCTGCAGGAACACCTGCGGCGGCTGGAGGCCCTCGGCCTCCTTACCAGGATCCAGGTGCCGATCGACAAGGACAGTGAACTGCATCCGCTTGCTCGCTGGCAGTTTCAGGGCGGCCTGCCGGACGAGCAGCGCCGCGGCTTCCTGTTTACGGATGTGAAGGGCGCCAAGGGCGAGAAGTATGATATTCCCGTCGCCGTCGGTGTGCTGGCCGCTTCGCCGGCAATCTATGCGGCAGGCCTCGGCGTCTCCGAAGACGAAATCGGCGATGTCTGGGTCAACGCCATGGAACATCCGATCGATCCGGTCATGGTCACGGAAGCGCCTTGCCAGGAAGTCGTCGTCACCGGCGACGAATTGAAGCGGGAAGGCAAAGGCCTCGGCTCCCTGCCCGTACCGATCTCGACACCGGGCTTCGATAGCGCCCCCTATTTCACCGCCACCCTCTGCGTCACCCGCGACCCGGAAAACGGCATCCGCAACATGGGCACCTACCGTGCGGCGCTGAAGGCGGAGGACCGGCTCGGCGTGCGCATGGCGAGCCGCCTCTCCGGTGCCGGCGGCTACCAGCACTGGCTGAAATACCAGAAGATGGGCAAGCCGATGCCCTGCGCCATCGTCATCGGCTGCGCGCCGGCCGTGCTCTTCACCGGCCCGCAGAAACTGCCGATCGACCAGGACGAACTGGGGGTTGCCGGCGGCCTGATCGGCGAGCCGATCCGCATCGTCAAGTGCAAGACGATCGACCTCGAAGTGCCGGCCGATGCGGAAATCGTCATCGAAGGCCTGATCGATCCCGTGCTCCTGGAGCCGGAGGGTCCGTTCGGCGAAAGCCACGGCCATGTGGCGCTCGAAGACTTCAACATGTCGATGCAGGTGACGGCGATCACCCGCAAGAAGAAGCCGGTCCTCGTCTCGATCGTCAGCCAGGTGACGCCGAGCGAATCGAGCGTCCTGAAGCGCGTAGCCTACGAACCGCTCTTCCTCAATCACCTGAAGAAGGTGCTGAACATCAAGGGCATCAAGCGCGTCGTGATGCACGAGCCGCTCACCAATATCCGCAAGGTCATCTTCCTGGAATTCGACCGCTCTGCGCCGCAATCGGAAATCTGGCGAGGCCTCCAGGGGGCTGCGACGCTGCAGGCGCAATGCGGCAAGATCGTCATCGCGGTTTCCGACGATATCGACAGCCGCAACGCGGATGCCGTCTTCTGGTCGCTCGCCTATCGCGCCAACATGATCGACGACGTGCATATCACGCCCTACCGCTCCGGCGGTCATGGGCCGAAATCCGGCTCGAAGAGCGCCGAGGGTACGATGCTGATCGATGCGACGCTGAAGGCGCCAATGCCTCCGCTCGCCCTTCCAGCCGAGCCCTACATGGTCAAGGCGCGACAGATCTGGGAAGACCTGCAGCTTCCTCGCCTCACACCGCAGCCGCCATGGCATGGCTATTCGCTGGGCGACTGGAGCGACCTCTGGACCCGGTTTGCCGACGATGCGGTCGCCGGGGACTGGCGCAAGACCGGCGAGAACACGCTCGCCCGCCGCAAAGGCGGCATGAAGCCGGAGACGCCCGCCCGCGACGTCGAAAACCCGAAGGCCGACAAGAAGGGCTGACGAAACGCGGCGGCGCGGATGGTTCAGACGTCGTCCGGGCCGCTATCGTTTTCGAGAATCCGTCCATCGATAGTCAAAGCATTCCGTTTTCGGGAGGAGTCATGTTGAAGATCGGCCAGTCGCAATTGCGGTTCGAGGATGACGCGCTGATTACAGGACGCGGGCGCTATATGAACGACCTCGCGCCCAAGGGCGAGTCAATGGCCGTCTTCGTCAGGTCGCAGGCCGCATCCGGCCGGATCGTCTCGGTCGATACGGAAGCAGCGATCGACATGCCTGAGGTTCTCGGTATCTTCACCGGCGCGGACCTGAAGGCGGCAGGCCTTCAGCCGATCCAGCCGAGGGGCAAGCATCCTGGCCCCGATGACGGCGAAATGCGAGTGCCGGTCTTCTATCCGCTCGCCGCCGATGCCGTCCGTTACGTCGGCGACCCCGTTGCCATGGTCGTCGCCGAGACGAAGGAAGCAGCACTTGCAGCCGCCGAAGCCGTGACGGTCGAAATAGAAGAGCGGCCAGTGGTAATCGACCCGCTGGAATCCGTCTCTCCGGACGCGCCGCTCGTCTGGGATGAATTCCCCGATAATCGCTGCTTCACCTTCGAAACAGGCGACAAGGCGGGCGTGAGCGCTGCCATCGCTTCCGCCCATACGGTGGTCCGCCAGCGGTTGAGAATTTCCCGCGTCACCGCCGCGCCAATCGAGACGCGCGGTGCAATCGCCTCTTACGACGATGCCGCCGGTCTTTACAGGCTCGAGCTCGGAACGCAGGCGCCGCATCGCATTTCCGGTGATGTGGCGCCGGTTCTCGGCGTTTCACCGGACAAGGTGCATGTGGTCGCGTCCGATTGCGGCGGTTCGTTCGGCATGAAGAATGCCGGTTATCCCGAATATCCGGCGCTCCTCTGGGCGGCAAAACGGACCGGCCGCACGATTCGCTGGGCAGCCGACCGGCTTGAATCCTTCCAGTCCGACGCGCACGCCCGCGACATGTGGGCCGATGCTGCGCTGGCTCTCGACGCCGACGGGAAATTCTTAGGCCTCGATGTGCATGTGCGTGCCAATCTCGGCGCCTATCTGGGGCCGGCGACCGTGCACCCACCGGTCGCCAATCTCGGCGGCCTTGCCGGCGTCTACCGCACGCCGAATATCCATGCCAAGGTCGACGGTGTCTTTACCAATACCCAGCAGACGGCGCCTTATCGTGGAGCTGGCCGGCCGGAAGCGACCTATATCATCGAGCGGATGATCGATCTTGCGGCCTACGAGATGGGCATCGACCGGGCGGAACTGCGCCGCCGCAACCTCGTGCCGAAGGAAGCCATGCCATATTCGAGCGGCTTCATCTTCACTTATGATTCGGGTGACTTCCCCGGCGTGCTCGACAAGGCGCTCGAAATGGCCGATTGGAGCGGCTTCGAAGCGCGTCGGATGGGGGCCAAGGCGCGCGGAAAACTGCGCGGCATCGGCATTGCCAATCCGATCGAGATCGCCGGTGGCCCGGCCGCCAAGCCCAATCCGGAATTCGCCCGCGTGGAAATCGCGCCGAATGGCAAGGTTCGCATCCATGTTGGTTCGATGGACAGCGGCCAGGGCCATGATACGGCCTTCCGGCAGGTCATCGCCGACCGGCTGGGACTTGATACGCAAGATATGGAAATCGTCACCGGCGACACCCATGAGGTGCCGCAAGGTACCGGCACATTCGGCTCGCGTACGCTGGCCGCGGCCGGCGGCGCTATCTGGACCGCTGCCGACACGATCATCGAAAAGCTGAAAGATCAGGCGGCCGAGCAACTGGAGGCGGACAAGGCGGATATCCTCTTCGAAAGCGGGGAATACCGTATCGCCGGCACCGACCGAGCGATTTCCTTCGCCGAGGTGATAGCCGGCGAATCAGTGCCTCTTTCGGTGGAAAACTTCGTGAGCAACGAAGGCGCCACCTTCCCGAACGGCTGCCATATCTGCGAAGTCGAGATCGATCCGGAAACCGGACAGGTCGAGCTCGCCAGCTATTGCGTCGTCGACGATGTCGGACTCATGGTCAATCCGCTGCTTGTCAAAGGTCAGATTACCGGCGGCGTCGCGCAGGGGCTCGGCCAGGCGCTGATGGAGAACGCCATCTACGACCCGAATTCCGGTCAGCTTCTGTCTGCCACCTTCATGGATTATGCCATGCCGCATGCCAGCGACATGGCGGGCGTGGAGATTGCCGGGTTTTCGGTTCCGACCAAACAGAACCCGCTCGGCGTCAAAGGCGCCGGCGAAGCAGGTACGGTCGGCGCTCTCTCAGCAGTGATCAGCGCCGTCGCCGATGCACTCCATCCGCTGGGTGTCAGGCATATCGATATGCCCGCAACACCCGAACGGGTCTGGCGCTGCCTGCAAATGCAACATATGGATTAGTCAGCGCCATGCCCCGATATATCTTGTTGGAAATATCGACTTGACGGAGAGGTGACGGCGCGCGAGTTTGTTTGTATGACAGACTTGTGATCACATTGGTTTGAACGCCGCCGCCTTCGAGGAGACATATGGCAAATCCGCTTGCAGAGCCTCTCAACCCGCTCGTTCACGAGCCCGCCCCCCTGCGGAACAAGATCATGAATTCCCTGCGGCGGGCGATCGAAACCGGTGCACTGGAGCCCGGTACCCGTCTCGTGGAGAAGGATCTCTGCGAGAGGCTCAATGTCAGCCGCACTTCGCTCCGTGAGGCGCTGCGCCAGCTCCAGGCCGAAGGCATTCTGACCGACCTCAACAACCGGGGCCTCACTGTTGCCGCCGTCACCCGCTCGGATGCGGAAAACATCTACCGCATCCGCGGCGTGCTGGAGCCGCTGATCGTGGAACAGTTCATCGAAAACGCCCCGGATGACGAGGTTCAGGCGCTGAAGGCACAAAGCGAGGTGCTGAAGAAGGCCTACAGGGGCAGTAACGCTGAGGAGATCGTCGCCGCCAAGCGCGATTTCTACGACCGGATCTGCACCGGTGCCCGCAATCCGATCGCCTTCGATCTGCTGAAGAAGCTGACGCTGATGACCTCGCCGCTGCGCCGCCGCTCGGTGGTGCGCCCGGAGCGCCAGAGCCAGAGCATCAGCGAGATCGACACCATCGTCGCAGCGATCGTCAAGCGCGACAAGGCCGCCGCCAAGGCTGCTGCCGAAAAGCATGTGGCCAATTCGGCGATCTCCGCTTTCCGGACTGCCGACGGGGTCTGATAACCGTTTAGGATAAAATACCATGCGCCGTATCATCGTTGCCATTACCGGAGCCTCCGGGGTCATTTATGGCGTCCGAGCGCTTCAACTGCTGAGACAAGTCGAGGATATCGAAACCCATGCGGTGATCTCGCCGTCCGCCTTTCGTACGGCGACCGACGAGATCGACATGAGTGCAGACGAGATCAAGGGGCTTGCCGACGTACTCTATAACTACAAGGACATCGGCGCGGCGGTCTCCTCCGGCTCGTTTCGCACGGCTGGCATGCTGATCGCGCCCTGCTCGGTGAAGACGTTGAGCGGCATTGCCAACTGCTACAATGACGAATTGATCGTCCGCGCCGCGGACGTCTGTCTCAAGGAACGCCGCCGTGTCGTGCTGCTCTTTCGCGAAACGCCGCTGCATGCCGGTCATATCGCGCTGATGGACCAAGCGACGCGGAATGGCGCGATCATCATGCCACCGGTACCGGCCTTCTATTCCAAGCCGGCCTCTATCGATGAGATGGTGACCCAGACCGTTGGTCGTGCGCTCGACCTCTTCGACATCCACCTGCCGATGGTCAAGCGCTGGAAGGATGGCCCCGGCTCACCGGGCCAACATTGATGTCCCGGATGGCCATCAGGTTACGGATGCCGGCTTAGAGGCCGGCCAGCGCCTTTTCGACAATTCCAAGAGCCTCGGTCGCCTTCGCGTCCGGTTCCGACCCTCGGAAATGCCACAGCACACGTGCGAGGTTTCCGCTGGCGTCACCCGAGCCTGCAGCAATCAGTGCCTCTCCTTCCGCCTCAAGCACCGCCAGTTCGATCTTTTCCGAACCGAGCTCGACGCCTTTCACCTCGTTGCGCAATGCCTCGGTTTCCTTCGTCGGTGCAGGATGCGGCCCACCCTTCAATCGACGGCGGATGTCACGCAGTGGCCTCACCACCTCGTTCCGCCAATCCGCGACACGTTCGTCGATGCGCGCAAGTTCCGCATCCGTCAGCGCCGCGGAATGCTTCGCAAGCCAGGCGGAAAAGAGAAGCACCGGCACGTCGACGCCGCTTTCGTCCTGCAAGGTCAGACAGGCATCGCCCACGCCCGGCGAGACATAGAGGCGTAGAGCAAAATCCCACAGTCCCATTCGATCGTCACTCATTTCGCCCTTCCCTTTCCGGTCCGTATCCGCTTAGCAGCCCGGCCCCAAAAGCGGCAAGGTTTCGATGAAAAATAAGGAACCCCAAGGCGAACCGGCGTGAGGGTATTTGTTAAGAATGCGAAACATCATTCGCTTTCCCTGTTGCGTCGCCCCGCCCTTTGTCATACAGTAGTATCATCATAGTATCTGACCATAAAGGGGCCGTACCGGGAGGGCCGGTCCAAGGGAGGGAGTCTCAATGCTCAAATCGATCCGCCTGTTGACCATCGCTGCAGCCACGGCCTGTGCCACCATTTTCGGCGCAGTCTCGGCTCAAGCCGATGCCGTTTCCGACTTCTACAGCGGCAAGACCGTCACGATCCTGATCGGTCATCCGCCCGGCGGTTCCTACGATCTTTACGCCCAATTGCTCGCTCAGCATTTCGGCAAGCACATTCCCGGCAATCCGACCGTGATCGTCCAGGGCATGCCGGGCGGCGGCGGCTCGCTCGCGGCCGCGCACTTCTATACCAAGGCGCCGAAGGACGGCACCATGGTTGCGCTCCTGCCGGAATCGTTGGCGCAGGATCAGGTCCTCGATCCGAAGAAGAGCCGCTGGGACGTTTCGAAGATGCGTTTCATCGGTCGCGTTGCCGACGTCACCTCGGTTATGATGGCGCGCAAGGATTCGCCGGTGAAATCGATCGAGGACTCGCTGAAGACCGAAGCCAACGTGAGCTGCTCCGGCCGCACCACATCGAGTGCCCAGACCGGAGCCGTGCTGAAGTCACTGATCGGCTCGAAGTTCAATATGGTCTGCGGTTATGACAGCGCGACCGCCAGCGCGCTCGCCGTATTTCGCGGCGAAGCCGATCTGACGACCACCGTCTGGGCCAACTGGTCGGTCAATTACGCCCAGCAGCTTGCTGCCGGCGATGTCGTTCCGGTCGTGCAGTTCTCGGAAAAGCGCCTGACGGACCTTCCGAACACCCCGACGGCTGTCGAGCTCACCAATGATCCGGCCAAGAAGCAGGCAATCGAATTCTTCGGTGCAGGCGGCGATATCGGCCGTGCCCTGATGACCCCGCCCGGTACGCCGGAAGACCGCATCGCGGGGCTCTCCCAGGCCTTCGATGAGCTGATGAAGGATCCTGACTTCCTGGCCGACGCCAAGGCTCGCTCGATCCCGATCGCGCCGATGGGCGGCAAGGATGTGGATGCGGTGGTCGAGAAGATCATCACGACCCCGCCGGACGTTGTCGCCACGCTCCAGAAGGCGATCGCGGACGGCTTCAACAACTGATCCCGATATGCCGCGCGGCTCCGGTCGCGCGGTTTTTCTTTGCCTTTAAAGCGTTCGTCACTTTCCCAATATCAAGGATTACGTCCATGGACCACCAGGGCACGAAGCGTTTCGTCCCGGTTGAAACCGGTGCGCCGAAATATGGCAGCGACCTGATAGCCGCGGCCATCCGGGAGCAAGGTTTTCCCTATATCTGCCTCAATCCGGGTGCGAGCTACCGACATCTGCACGACAGCCTGGTCAATTATCTCGGCAACGAAAATCCGAAGATCATTCTGTGCATGCACGAGGAGCATGCGATCGGCATCGCTCAAGGGTGGGCGAAAATCACCGACAAGCCGCTTGCCGCTGCGGTTCACAGCAATGTCGGCCTGATGCATGCCACGATGGGTATTTTCGACGCGTGGTGTGACCGCGTGCCGGTCGTCGTCATCGGCGCCACCGGCCCGCTCGACGCCACCAAGCGCCGGCCGTGGATCGAGTGGATTCACTGCACCATCGACCAGGGTGGTCTGGTCCGTGACTTTACCAAATGGGATGACGAACCCGCCTCGCCGGAAGCCGCAGTGGAATCGATCCGCCGCGCCACGATGCTTTCGACCGCCCGCCCCTCCGGCCCGACCTATGTGAACCTCGATGTCACCGTGCAGGAAATGGAGCTCGAAAAGGTCCCTGCGCTGCACGACATCTCCCGCTTCAAGGCACCCGCCGATCCCGAGCCGCCACGCCGAGACCTCGAAGAGGCCGTCGAAATCCTGGCGAGAGCAAAGCGCCCCGTCATCCTCTGCGGCCGTACCTCGCGCAGTGAAGAGGGCTGGGCCGAGCGCATCAAGATCGCCGAACTCATCGGTGCGAAAGTGCTCACCCATGTGAAGCTGGCAACCAGCTTCCCCACCACGCACCCCCTGTTCATCGGCGAGACAGGCTGGAAGCTGTCGAAGAACCTGCTGAAACACCTGACGGAAGCCGACGCCGTTCTTTCGCTGGACTGGCTCGATCTCGCTGGCACGATCAACCAGGTCTTCCCGGCCGGAAGCCCGAGCGCCCCGGTCATCAGCGTCTCGAACGACTTCAACATCCATCGCGGCTGGAACATGGACTACCAGGGCCTGCCGGCTGTGGACGTCAACATTCCGACCGTACCGGAAACCGCCGTGTCGCGGCTCCTCGAAGCGCTTACCCCTCTCCTGCCGGCTCCGAAGACTTACGAGCGCCGCCGCCTCGACGCCGAGCCTTCAAGGACATCCGGCGAAATCAGCCTCATGGATCTCGCCAAGGTATTCAACCGCGTGACGCGCGACCTTGACGTCTGCCTCACCTCGCGTCCGCTCGGCTGGCCGGTGAATGCCAACGAACTCGAACATCCACACGACTACCTCGGCCACAATGGTGGTGGCGGCGTGGGCTCAGGCCCCAGCATCGGCATCGGCGCGGCGCTCGCGCTGCGCGACATGAAATCCCCGCGCGTGCCGATCGCGATCGTCGGTGACGGCGACTTCACCATGGGCAATACCGCGCTCTGGAGCGCGGCATCGCAGGGCATCCCGCTGCTCTACGTGATCTCCAACAACAATTCCTACTTCAACGACGAGCACCATCAGGCACAGGTAGCGGTCCAGCGCGGCCGTCCGCCGGAAAACGCCTGGGTCGGCCAGCGCCTGCAGGACCCGGTTCCGGATCTCTTGATGCTGGCAAAGGCGCAGGGCATCGACGGCGAAGGCCCGATCACCGATATCGCTGATCTTTCCGGCGCACTGAAGCGCGGCATCGAGAAGGTCAAGGCAGGCCAGCCCTGGGTGATCGACGTCCGCGTGCCGCCGGAATATTGCCGCGACCCGATGGTCGAGCTTGCCTAGTCGGAAGGAGTATTTTCCCTTGGTTGGCTCCGCTCACATGGGCGGGGCCTTTTTCGTGCGGCAGAAAACCAGGTTCGGCTCAAGCCGGAAACTACACCTTTAGGTTAAATTGAACGGCAGGTGTGTTTGGCGTAAAATTTAAAGTTACTCTGAGGGGGATCATCCGCTTGTTCCGCGTCACCCATTTGGCGTGAAGGTAAAAGGAGGAGATGATGTCCGCCACACAATGGTCGATCAAAGGCAATGAGTTCATCCATTGCAATTGCGCGTATGGCTGTCCTTGCCAGTTCAATGCCCGCCCCACCAATGGGAACTGCCATGCGATTGGCTTTGTCCATATCGAGGAAGGCTACCATGGCGACACGCGACTCGACGACCTGACGATCGGCATGGTCGCGACATGGCCGGGTGCCATTCACGAAGGAAGGGGCGAAGTCATGCCCATCGTCGATGAGCGTGCATCCGACAAACAAAGGGAGGCCCTGCTACGGATCATGACCGGCGAAGACACGGAACCGGGCGCAACCTTCTTCCAGGTATTCGCGACAACGTTCGAGAAGCTTTACGATCCGGTATTCACATCGATCAAATTCGAGGTCGATCCCGAGGCCCGAACAGCGCATGTGACCGTTCCGGGCTGGGTTGAAGCTCGCGGCGAACCGATCCGCAATCCGGTGACCGGCGAAGAGCACCGCGCCCGGATAAACCTGCCAAACGGCTTCGAATACGACGTTTGTGAAGCGGGTCGCGGTTGGGGCGAAACGAAGGGACCGATTGCGCTCAATCTTGAAGATTCGCATGCACACTTCGCCCACTTGCATATGACGGGGGCTGGCGTCGTCCACTAGGGCAATGACCGACACTGTGCTTGAAACGGTTCTGCGGCGTGACCGGGCGATCGTTGCCGTCGCGCTTGCCACTCTTACTGTTTTTGCCTGGGCTTATATTTTCTGGCTCGCGGATTCCATGAATATGGAACCGGCCATGAATATGGAGCCGGCGATCCCGAACCCGGAGATGCCCGCGATGGACATGTCCGGGACGGCCATGGATTTCGGCTCCGTCATGGCGCCCCAAGTGCACGAGTGGAGTGTGGTCGAGTTCGCATTCATCTTCACCATGTGGGCAGTGATGATGGTCGGCATGATGACACCCTCTGTCGCGCCCATGATCCTCATCTACGCCCATGTAGGACGCCACGCTGCTCTCAAGGGCCGTCCTTTGGCAGCGACCGGATTCTTTGCCGGCGGATATCTGCTTGCCTGGGTTACCTTCTCGCTGGTTGCGACCATCGGTCAATGGGGGCTTGAGAAAACGTTCCTGCTCACCCCGGAGATGGTCAGCGCAAGTCATGCCTTCAGCGGGTTTATCCTTGTCGCCGCTGGTCTTTACCAATGGACCCCGCAAAAGGACGCCTGTTTGGCAAACTGCCAGGCGCCGTTATTCTTCATCCAGCAGCATGGAGGGTTTCGGAGAGACGCTTTCGGCTCGATGCGGATCGGATTTAAACACGGGCTTTACTGCATTGGATGTTGTTGGGCCGTGATGGGGCTCCTGTTCGTGGGCGGTGTGATGAACGTTCTCTGGATTGCCGCCATTGCGATCTTCATTCTTGCCGAGAAGATCTTACCCGCAGGCCGATTTCTTCCTCGTCTGGCAGGTACAATCTTGATTTCGGCCGGAGCATGGCTGCTGGCTGCAACTGTTCTGTGAGTTTCCCGCGACATCGTGGGCTGATGGGCGACATGAAACCTATAAGCCTAACGCCCTGGGAGCCGAGACCTGCCGTGCCAATCATTCAGTTCACTCGTATCCACCGGTGCGTCGTGCGCCACGCCCGATGGCAGCATAGGGCAGCGCGAATAGGTACAGGCCGGTGAACAATAGCAGAAAGAGCGGCAGCAGTGGGGAGTAGACCACCCACGAGGGAGGTTCCCCCAACGCCATGGCGACGAAGTTTGCGACGACGGTTGCCGTAAAGATGATCGACAGCCAGCGGTGGACCTGCCGAATAGTTCTGTTCCAATCCAATGGGAATCCCCTCTCTCCACGCTCACTCCGGACAGATTTCAGTCTGTCCGAGCCAAGACCTGCTCCAGATTTGCGAGGAACTTCTGCCATCCGTGTCTGGCACCCTGATAGGCCTGTTGCTGATCCGGCCGGAAGCCCGATTGCTCCATGCGCAGATGGGTGCCTGTGCTCGTAGGGGTGAGAGTCCAAGTGACGACACTCTCGAGACCGTAGGCACACCATGTGTAGGACAGAGTCTGGTTCGGCTCGACTTCCAGAACCTGGCAGTCGACAGAACCCCAGTCTGCGCTAAGCTTGAAACGGTGGTCCATAACAGGCTTGAAGTCATTCTTCATGAGCCACTCCTCGATCAGGTGTGGTTGCGTAAGTGCGCGCCAGATCTTTTCCGGCGGAAAAGCTACCTCCCGCTCGATGACGACGGAGCGCGTTTCGATCGACGTTTCGTTCATTGGTCCATCCTTTTGAGTAGATCTTCGAGGTCATCGAACCGGCTCTGCCAGTATCCGGCCATCTGGCTCGTCCAGTCGACCAGAGGAGCCAGCGCGCCAAGTTGCGCACTATAATGCGTCTGGCGACCTTCATGGCGGTCGCGCACCAACCCGGCACGCTTCAGCGCAGCAAGATGCTTTGAAACAACCGGTTGCGAGACCCCGGCCCTGGCCGTCAGAGCGCCGACCGTCTTTTCTCCTTCGCGGCACAGTCGTTCAAAGAGAGCCCTCCGGGTCGGATCGGCGAGCGTCCTGAAGAGCACGTCATGAGCGTTCGACATTTGAAATCCATACCTCACCGACTATGAATTGACGTATAGCCACAGAGCTATGAATGAGTCAAGCGACCGCGACGATAGACAAACGAAAAGGCCGGAGCAGCGATGCTCCGGCCTTTTCATCGCGATTGTCGGCCGTGGCTCAGATTATGTCCGAGACCATCGTGCGCAATTGCGGGAAGGTGTCGCCCAGATAGGATTGCGGCCAGGGCATGACGAGCAGCATGTCGAAAAGGATGAACATGGCAACCCAGATGACCAGCGTAATCACCAGCGTGCGGATCCAGGGCTGTCTGCCCTCGAAGCGCATATAGCCGAGCATGAATACGAACAGTGTCGGCAGAAGACCGATCAGGAGCGTACCCACGAAGACCGAGAGCACCCAGGCGAACATGATACCCATGCGTGCGTAAAGCTGGCGGTCGGGCATCGCTTCCAGCGGATCAGCCTCGCTCACCTTGCGCGGTTTGACGATCGTCTCGCCGGCGCGCTTTCTCATGTAGATACCGATGCCTGAGCAAATCACCACGATGAGGCCGACGGCCGATACCGTCTGTGGCATCAGCCTTGCAGCAAGCGCCCATTCGGTCGAGGTGGCGAGCGCCGTGGCAAACAAGATCGCGGCAAGGACCCACATGCCCGGCAGCATGATGCGGTCGATCGTGGAGACCTGTCCGACCGGAGCTTCTTTCGGGGCGGCGGGTTCACTGACTGCTGCACCGACCGCGGCCAGTGCAGGCTCGCGGCGCTTCAGGAAAAACCTTACCGCGCTGTATGCAAAGTAGAGGACCGGGATCGCCAGAATAAAAAGAACGCCGGGACGTGTCAGCCATTCCGAACCGTAGCGACTGGTCGAAATGAACAGGTATTGTTCCACCAGACCTCCAAGGACGAGGCCGAGCAATACCGGTGCACGCGCCCAGCCGAAGCGCTTCATGGCCCAGCCGATCACCGAGAAGATCAGGAGAACGATGATGTCGCCGATGTCGCGGGTCGCCGAATAGGCTCCGATAAAAACGATGGCGAGCACCGTCGGCACCAGAATGCCTGCCGGTACCAATGCCAGCTTGGCGAGTTGCGATACGAAGGCGAAACAGATGAGCACGCCGATGATGTTGGCGATCATCAGGCTCCAGACAATCGTGTAGGTGATGTCGAGCTGTTCGGTGAGCAGCTTCGGACCCGGCTGGATGCCATGCATCATGAAGGCGCCAAGCAGGATTGCCATGGTGGCGCTCGCCGGAATGCCGAAGGCAAGCGTCGGGATGAGCGCGCCGCCTTCGCGGGAATTGTTGGCTGCCTCGCAGGCGATGACGCCGCGCACGTCGCCGGTGCCGAAGCTCTCGGTGCCGCCCTTCACCGATTTCGCCGCCGAGCCGTAGGCGATCCAGTCGATCGCCGGGCCGCCGAGGCCGGGGACCGAGCCAAGGATCGCACCGAGCCAGGAGCTCTGGAACACGAGGCGGATGTTCTGGATCGCGTCGCGCACGCCGCGGAACTGGTCGCGCACAATGCTTTCGCTGCGATGGAGGGCAACCGACTGGCGCGCCGCGCCGAGCTCGATCAGTTCCGGCACGGCGAAGAGGCCGAGCACCAGCGCCTCGAGCGGAACACCTTCCCAGAGATAGATGGAATCGAAGGTCCAGCGCAGTTCACCCGTCTGCGCCTCGTCGCCCACGGAAGCGATGACGACACCGAAACAGGCCGCCACCAGGCCCTTCATCATGTTACCCTGGCTGACGGCTGCGACCAGCGTGAGGCCGAGGATGCAGAGCGCCAAAAGCTCCGGCGTGCCGAAGGCCATCATGAAGGGCCTGAGGATCGGGATCGCGATGCCGAGCAGGACGGCTCCGAAAATACCGCCGATCAGCGATGAAGTGTAGGAGGCGCCGAGCGCTCGCCCGGCCTCGCCGCGGCGCGCCATGGGATAGCCGTCCATCACAGTCGCAGCCGATCCTGCAGCTCCTGGCACCCCGATCAGGATCGACGGTATTGTGTCGGCCGTCGGCGTCACAGCCCACATGCCGATCAAAAAGGCAAGCGCCGTATAAGGGTCCATCGTGTAGGTGAACGGCAAAAGCAGAGCCATGCCCGCCAGGCCGCCGATGCCGGGGATGACCCCGATGAAAAGGCCGAGTATACAACCCAGCATGATGATCAGGAAGCGCATCGGATCAAAGATGACCCCGAACGCCGCCATGGCCTGTTCAAGAAGCATATATATCCTCCACCGCCCCGCGATCCGCGAGGCTCATTGCTCGTGAGACGCTTTCATGCGCCTCCTCCCTCGTTTCGGGAGCTATCACCGGAGGCAGCATCCCCCAGCAAAACGCCGTGGCCGAGGCACCGCCCGAATACGCATACACCGGCGCGCGCGAAGTTTGATCGCAAACACTTGTGTAGTATTGTATTTTTGTACGACAATGTTGATCCGACAGAGCCATCAATGGCAAATTCAAAAAACAGAGAGTATTATCACTGAAATGAATTTGGCGAACATCGATCTCAAGCTCCTGGTGATCTTCGACGCGATGATGGCGGAAGGCAGCGTCAACCGCGCTGCCGAAAAGCTCGGCATGTCGCAGCCGGCGCTTTCCAACGCACTCAATCGCCTGCGCCTGCTCCTGAATGACCGGCTTTTCCTGCGCACGGCGGACGGCATGCGACCCACACCGCGGGCGCTGGAAATCGCCGGACCGATCCAGGCAGCGATGCGCCAGATCGAAGAAGCGTTGGAGCCGACTGCATTCGAACCCAACGATCCGGACTGGACCTTCAGCCTCGCCGTTTCCGACCATGCCTCGGTGGTGATGCTGCCGCTTCTGATCGAGCACATCGCCCGCGTCGCACCCCGGGTGGCCCTGAAGATCCAATCGCGCCCGAACGAGGAACTGCCGGCACTTCTCGACAACAACGAGATCGATCTCGCGGTCGGCGTCATCCCCAACCTGCCGCGCCGCTTCAAGCACATGGCTCTCTTCGAAGACAAATATCTCTGCATGATGCGGCAGGCTCATCCGCTTGCGGGCCAGTCGATCACGCTGGATGAATTCCTCGCCGCCGAGCAGCTTGCCGTCAAGCCCGGCACGAGCGATGTGAGCCGCGCCGACCGTTTCCTGGCAGAAGCGGGCCTCAAGCGGCGCGTCGCCACCACGGTTCACCAGTTCCTGGCCGCACCAGCGATCGTCTCCCGCTCCGATCTCATCGTCATGGTATTTGAGAAGATGGTGCCGATCTTCGATCCGTCGCGCTTTTATTTCTGTCCCGTGCCGGTGCCGAACATGCGGGTCTCCGCCACCGCCGTATGGAGCGATGTCCATACGGATCTTCCCGCCCATAAATGGCTGCGCCGGCAGCTTGGGCTAGTTGCCCGGCAGCTTGCCGAGGAGACCGGTGCGGAGGGGCTGGCACTTTCCTCTGCCGGCTAGACCATAAGTTCGCAAAGTGCAGCAGCCGTCACATTGGCGGTTGTCTCCCGCGTTCGATTTGCTTATATCATTGTCATACAGTATGACGCAAAACGGTCCCTACCGGAAGGATTTCGAGGTGAATGATCCGTTGAACAGCACCGCAACCACCCGCGACGGCACGAGGATCTCCTACCGCCTCGTCAAGGGAAGTGGCCAGGGCCGCATCGCGCTCGTGCATTCGCTTGCCATGGACAAGACCTTCTGGGAGCCGACGGTCGCCGCCCTCGACGGTTTTGCCGATGCCCTGATCTACGACTGCCGCGGCCACGGGGCGTCCGACAAACCGGCCGGCCCCTATAGCGTCAAACTTTTCGCCGATGATCTGGCCGATCTCATGGACCATGTCGGCTGGTCCTCGACCGTCGTTGCCGGCGCCTCCATGGGCGGATGCGTGGCGCTCGCCTTTGCTGCCGGCTATCCGCAGCGCGTCGAAGCGCTCGGTCTTTTTGACACCACCGCATGGTATGGAGAGGATGCCCCAAAAGCCTGGAGGGAGCGCGCCAACAAGGCGCTCGCCGAAGGCATGGCCGCACTCGTCGGCTTTCAGAAGACCCGCTGGTTCAGCGATAGCTTCCGCGAGGCCAATCCGGATATCGTGGAGAAGGCGATTGCCGTCTTCCTGAAGAACGAACTTTCGGCCTATGCCGCGACCTGCGCGATGCTCGGCAACGCGGACATCCGCGCCGCCCTGCCGAGATTTTCCTTCCCTTGCCGCGTCGCCGTTGGCACGGAGGACTATGCGACGCCGCCCGAGATGGCCCGCTACATGGCGGACAATATTCCCGGTGCGTCGCTCTTCATCATGGACGGCGTCAGGCATTTCACGCCGCTGGAAGTGCCCGCCACGATCGCCGGACATCTGAGGGAATTGGCAAAGGCTGCCAAGACGGCCTGACGTCGCCTTGCGACAACCGGCAAGGGGCGGCAGATTGAAATCAGCGCCGCGCTTCGATCGCCATGCGAACGGCAAGAGCAGCAAGGACGGTGCCCATCAGCCAACGCTGGATGACGATCCATGTGGGCCGGCGGGCAAGAAAGAGCGCGATAGCACCCGCCATCAGTGCGATCATCGCATTGATGGAGATGCTGATGGCGATCTGCGCGAAGCCGAGCACGATCGATTGGGAAAGCACGCTGCCATGTTCCGGATTGATGAACTGCGGCAGCAGTGAGAGATAAAGCACTGCCGCCTTGGGATTCAGAAGGTTGGTCATCAACCCCATGACGAACAACCTTTTCGGACTGTCCTTCGGCAGTTGCATGACTTGGAAAGGCGAGCGCCCGCCCGGCTTCACCGCCTGCCAGGCGAGATAGAGCAGGTAGAGCGCGCCCGCGAAACGCAGCGCGTCATAGGCATAAGGCACGGCCATGACCAGCGCGGTAATGCCGAAAGCGGCACAGAGCATGTAGAAGACGAAGCCGAGCGCCACGCCGCCGAGCGAGATCAATCCCGCCATCGGCCCCTGAGAGATCGATCGCGAGATGAGGTAGACCATGTTCGGCCCGGGCGTAAGTACCATGCCCAGAGCGATGAGAGCAAAGGCTGCGAGACTGGAAAGGTCGGGCAAGGGGTGATTCAGGAGAAAGGTGGGCCTTCTTCATCGACGAAAGCAATCGGGATTTCAAGGACGCGGGACCGATCTTATCTGTTGTCGGTCTTTCGACATCTGAGGATCTCGCATTTTTCAATGCAAACCGCCGACCCCGAGCAGCCGCTCGACAACATCATGATCGGCGGCGAGCACCTGCGGGCTGCCTTGCCAGCCAATGCGGCCGCGCTCGAGGATGATGACATTGTCGGCGAAATCCAGCGCGCTCTGGATGCGCTGCTCGACGAGCAGGATGGTCATTTCTCCGGATTGGGCGAGTTTGGAGAAGGCCGCCATCAACTCCTCGCAGATGACCGGCGCCAGACCTTCCAGCGGTTCATCGAGCAGGAGTACGGTCGGCTGGCCCAGGATGCTGCGGGCGGTCGAAAGCATCTGCTGTTCGCCCCCCGAAAGCTGACTGCCAAGATTCCTCCGCCGCTCCTTCAGGCGCGGGAACATCTCATAGGCCTCCGAGATCGCATCCTTCGGGCGGCCCTTCAACCCGACGAAGAGGTTTTCCTCGACCGTCAGGGTCGGGAAGACGTCCCGGGTCTGTGGAACATAACCCAGGCCGGCAAGCGCCCGGGCAGCGCTCGGTTCATCCGCGATGTCGACGCCGGCGAGGCGGATTTGGCCGTCATAGCGCCGCGTCTGGCCTGCCAATGTGGCCAATAGGCTCGTCTTGCCCATTCCGTTGCGGCCGAGAAGAGCCAGCCTCGATCCGGCGGGCACCGAGAAGGAAACGTCCTCGATCACCCGCGTTGGGCCATAACCGGCGGAAAGGTTTTTGACCTCAAGCGGTGCTGCCGGCATTTGCATAATTCCCCAGATAGGCTTCGCGCACGCGCTGGTCCTGCGTCACATCCTTCGGCGAGCCATCGAAGATCACCGTTCCGGCCGCGAGTACGACCACCCGCCGCGCAAAGCGGAAGACGAGGTCCATGTCATGGTCGATCATGAGCACGGCAAGATCCGGCGGCAGGCTGTTCAACGCTTGCTCGATGCGCGTGGTTTCCGATTGCGGCACGCCGGCAGCCGGCTCGTCCAGCAGTAACATCCTGGGCCTCAGCGCCATCGCCAACGCGATCTCCAGGAGCCGCTGCTGGCCATAGGCAATCTCCCGCACTTTGAGATGCGAAAGCTCGATCAACCCGAGCCGGTCCAGGATTTTCCTGACTTCGTCCATCACCTCGGGCTTGCCGGAATAGTGGCCGAACATTTTTCCAGCCTGCCTCTCCCGTTGCAGGATTGCGAGCGCCACGTGCTCTTCCGGGGTCATGTCCTGAAAGAGCCGCGTCACCTGGAAAGAGCGGATCAGGCCGCGCCGCACGCGCTTGGCGGCCTTGAGCCGGGTCACATCCTCACCACCGAGGAAGACGTGGCCCGAATCGGGCCTGAGATTGCCGGCCACAAGGTTGACGAAGGTCGTCTTCCCCGCCCCGTTCGGGCCGATCAAGGCTACGCGATCGCCCGGCGCCATGGCAAGCGAGACGTCATTGGTGACAACCAGCCCGCCGAAGCTCTTCCTCAGATTCCTGACCTCGAAGAGAGCGCTCATCCCCGCCCCCTCCTCAATCGGCTGACGAAACCGGCGGTGGAGCCATAAAGCCCCTTCGGCGCGAAGAGCACGACGGCGACAAGCAATGCGCCGATGATGGTGAGCCAGTGGAACGGATTGATGGCCGACAGCGTGTCCTCGAACCACATGAAGACCATCGTGCCGATCATCGCCCCATAAAGCGAGCCCGTGCCGCCGAGCACCAACATCACCAATGCCTCAGCCGAGAGCGTGAAGGAGAGACTGTCGAGCCCGACGACCTGCGTGGAGATGGCCGACAATGCACCGCCGATTCCGGCCACGGCCCCGGAGATCACATACATGCGCAGCAGCACCGAGTTTACCGAGGCGCCCATCGCGGTGATGCGGATACGATCCTCCCTCACCCCGCGCGCCAGCATGCCGAAGGGCGAGCGCACCAGAATCCTGAGTGCCACGAAGACGACGGTCAACAGGACGAGACCATAGATGTAGGCCGTCTGCCCCCAGAGATCGAACTCGAACAGACCGAAGACCGCCTCCGGCATGATGCCGGAAAGTCCGTCGCTGCCGCCGGTCCAGGCCGATGCCTTGTTTGCAGCCTCGTGGAAGAGATGGATGACGGCGATCGACAGAACGAGTTGCGCCAGGCCGTGGGCCCGCAGGATGACGACGCCCGAAACGAGGCCGGCGGCAGAGCCGGTCAGGGCTCCGACCAGCGTCATGGTCAATGGCTCGCTAATGCCGAAATGCGCCGCTGCAATGCCGGCTCCGTAAGCCCCTGCCCCGAAAAGCGCCGCGTGCCCAAGGGTCGCCACACCGCAATATCCGGTCACCAGATCGAGCGACAGGACCAGGAGCGCAATCGCTGTCATCCGCGTCAGGAGCGCCAGATTGTTCGGAAAGAGATAATAGCCGATCGCCCCGATCACGACGATTGCGAGTGCGCCGATCAACCCGCCATCGGCAAGCCGCCGGGCGATTGAGAGGTTGGCAGCAGAGCTGTGATCCGTGGAAGCCACTGTCATTTCGATCGCCCCAGAAGCCCGCGCGGAAAAAGGGTCACGATCACGATGACTGCGAGATAGAAGAAGAATTCTCCGTATTCCGGCGCGAGATAGCGGCCGGTCGTATCGATCGCGCCGAGCAACAGGCAGGCGAGCAGCGCACCGGGAATGGAGCCCGCGCCGCCGACCGAGACGACAACGAGGAAAGTCACCATGTAGCGCAGCGCGTAATAAGGCTCGACGGGAAGAAGTTCGGCTCCAAGCACGCCGCCGAGCGCGGCAAGCCCGATTGCCACAGCAAAGCTCACCGCGTAGACGATTTCGGTGCGCACCCCGAGAGCCGCCGCCATAGCGGCATTGTCCACCGCCGCGCGCAACCGGATACCGAAGGCGGTCCGCTCGATCAGGAACCACAGGGCCGCCGCGACAATCAGCCCGCAGACGATCGCGAAAAGCCGGTGCGCGGCGATCGAACGGAAGCCGAGATCGACGGAACCCTGCAGCGCCGGCGGCAACGGGATGGTCTTCAGTGTCGGCCCGAAGATGAAGTTGGTAATCCCGATGACGCAGAAGGTGATGCCGATCGTCATCAAAACCTGGGTCAGTTCCGTCGCGCCATAAAGGCGCCGGTAGAGGAGACGTTCGATCGGGATGGCGATGATGACCGTCCCGACGACGGCAACCAGGATACCAGCCGCGTAACCGAGCCCCAGGTCACGCGCTGCATAGGAGGCCAGGTAACCGCCGATCATCGCAAACGCCCCATGCGCGAGGTTCACCACGCGCATCAGTCCCATCGTCACGGAAAGCCCGATCGAAATCACGAACAGCACCATGCCGTAGGCCAGCGCATCGACGGCTATGCTGAACACGGTCTGCATGAGGTGGTCGATCCTTGATGCGTAGTGAGCCTGATAGATACTGTCTTCATGTCAACGCGCGCCTTGTCGGAGCGAGAAACAGTGCGTCATATCCTTTCCCCCCGCAAGCGGGGAGAAAGGTCGACGGATGCAGCCGGATGAAGGAAATTGTCTGAGCGACAGACTTACTTCTTCACGAAAGCCAGGCCTGGATCGCCTTGCTTCTCGAACGTCTGAATTTCCTTGTTGATGTATTTGCCACTCTCGTCCTTGGCGACTTCACGCAGGTAGACGTTCTGCGTGATATGGCGGCTCTCCGGATCGATGGCGACTGGCCCGCGCGGGCTTGTCCAGGCAAGGCCCTTCACGGCTTCGATGGCCTTCTTGGCGTCTTTCTTACCGCCGGTCGCTTCGATCATCCTCGAGATAACATACATGCCGTCATAAGCGCCGACCGCCGGGAAAGTAAGCTCTGCGGGGTTGCCGATCGCCTTCTGGGCTGCCGCGACGAATGCCTTGTTCTCCGGCGAGTCGTGCGAGACGGCATAATGATAGGTCGTCGTCAGCCCGAGGGCTGCGTCGCCGAGCGCCGGCAGGTCGGATTCGGGCGTCAGGTCGCCGGTCGCGAAGAACTTGATGCCGGCCGCCTTCAGGCCGTTGTCGTTATAGGCCTTAACGAAGGCAAGCGTCGGCGGGCCGGACGGCAAGAAGCTGAAGAGCGCTTCGGCGCCTGAATCCTTCACGCGCTGCATCAGCGGAGCGAAATCGTTGGTGGAAAGCGGCATGCGGATCGCTTCGACCACCTGGCCGCCTTCCTTCTCGAAGGCGGCCTTGAAGGCGTTTTCCGCATCGATGCCCGGGCCGTAATCGGAAACCAGAGTGATGACCTTCGTCACACCCTGGTCCTTCGCCACTTTCGCGATCGGCGTCGTGTTCTGCCACATGGTGAAGGATGTCCGCACGACATAGGGGCTTGCGGTAACGATCGAGGACGTCGCGGCATTCATCACAACCATCGGCACGTTGCCCTGCTGTAGCAGCGGCGTTGCGGCCATGGCGTCGGGTGTGAAGTAAAAGCCGGCGAGATACTGCACGCCCTCGCGCACGATGAGCTCCTGCGCCAGCGATTTCGATTGCGCCGGATCGGCTTGCGGTACGTCGCGATAGACGATCTGGATATCGTTGCCGCCGATCTCGTTGCCATTGACGGCGAGCCAGGCATCGATACCCGCCTTGAAGTTCTTGCCTTGCAACGCAAAAGGCCCCGAGAATGGACCGATGACGCCGATCTTGATCGTATCGGCATATGCGGCACTCGATAAAATGGCGACCGCGAATGCGGTCATGATGAGTCTCTTCATAAAGCCCTCCCTAAAACCTCATCCTCGACTGCGTTTGACAGGTGCCACGATGGCAGGATGCCCGCTTGTCCTAACGGCGACCCAGAATAACACGAGGCATGTCAGTCATGAAAAGTTATTGATGCACGTGCTTACAGCCGTGTCGCCGCCGCCTCAACCCTTTCCGAGGGAGCGTATGTTATCGACAAGTTCTGCCGCAAGACGCAGCGACGCACCCGTTGCCATCACCATCGGCGGCAAGATCAGCCATTCGAGGGTCCAGGCGGCGCCTGAGCGTTCCTGTTCGTGCACCATGGCCTGCTGCATGCCGGAAAGCTGCACTGCATTGAAGCGGGCAAGCGAGACCAGCACCTCAGCCGCTACCGGATTCTGCTTGTGCGCCATGGCGGAGGAGCCGCCACCGCCGGCAAGCTCCATTTCGCCGCCCATTTCGGCGAGCAGCGCCACGTCCTGGCCGAACTTGCCGAGCGAGCCGGAGATCAACGCAAGGATTCCGGCGAATTCCGCCAGGCGATCCCGTTGGCTCTGCCATTGCAGAGCATCGGCAAGCAACAATTCTAAAGCAAGCGATTTGCGCACGCCAGCCGCCTTGGCGCCCAGTTTGTCGAGCGTGCCGGCTGCACCGCCGAACTGCACTGCGAAACCGTGCTCGGAAAAGGTATCCAGCCGCTGGCGGTGGCGGATGAGCGGCTCGCACCACGCGCGGATGCGATCGGAAACGGTGATCGGAATTGCCGCCTGCATGCGGGTATGGCCCATCAGCGCGCGGACGCCGAAATTCTGATCGATAGCCACAAAGGCCTTTTCGAGAGCCGAAAGGCGTTGATCGAACAGGCCGCAGACCTGCTTCAGGCGGATCACCAGTGCCGTATCGATGACATCCTGGCTGGTTGCGCCGAAGTGGACGTATTGTGCCGCCTCGCCGCCGACGGCCGCGCGGAGTTGCTTGACGAACTCGGCGATAACGATGCCATCACGACCGGTACCTTTGTGAAGCCCTGCGATGTCCGGCTTGAATGAGCTGCAGACAGTTAAGATGCGCTCCGCCGCATCCATGGGAATGACGTCGGCACCCGCCTCCGCCCTGGCGAGCGCCGCTTCGAAGGCGAGCATGGCTTTGATCTCGGCTTCCGCCGAAAACAGCTTTCCGGTCTCGTCGTCACCAACGAGACCGGACAGGAACGGATGTTCGAAAGCCGAAACGCTCATACGGGCCCCTGATTCTTCGATCTCAGATGTCGAAGAATATGGTCTCGTTTTCACCCTGAAGATAGATGTTGAAGGTGACGGTATCGCCTTCACGCTTACCGATCAGGGTGGGCACGCGGACGCGGTGCTCGATGCGCGACAGGATCGGGTCTTCGGCATTGGCTTGCTCCTCGTCGGAGAAATACATGCGCGTGTTGAGACCGAGATTGATGCCGCGGGCGACGATCCAGAATGTCACGTGCGGCGCCATCAGCCGCCCGTCACGGAACGGCACACGACCGGGCTTGATCGTTTCGAACACGAATTCCCCGGTCTGCATGTCGCCAGGGCAACGAGCCCAGCCGAGGAAATTCGGATCGGCCTTGCCGCGCGTCTCCGAGGGGCTGTTGTAGAAGCCGTCAGCGTCCGCCTGCCAGATCTCGATCAGCGCGTCCTTGAGCGGCGTCATGGCGCCGTCATAGACGAAACCACGGATGGTGATGCGTTCACCGCGGGTCTTGTCGTTGACCATCGAGCCGGAGCCGAGATCGGTCTCGTAGACACCGGTGATACCGGAAAAGTTCGGCGTACAGCCGATGTGAACGTATGGACCTGCCGTCTGGGATGCAGATTCCTTGAAGTAGGTGAGCGGCTGGACCATGGATCAGTTACCTTCCTTGCGGTTCTCGAAGAATGTCGAGCGACGGCCGCGCAAGATGATGTCGAACTTGTAAGCTCTCATGTCATGAGGAATCGTGTTGTTCATGTCGAGTGCGGCGATCAGGCCCTTGATGGCGTTCTCGTCCGGAATCGTCTTCACGATGGGACAAATCCAGATCATCGGGTCACCTTCGAAATACATCTGGGTGATCAGGCGCTGGGCAAAGCCGTGACCGAAGACCGAGAAGTGGATATGCGCCGGCCGCCAGTCGTTGACGCCATTCGGCCAAGGATAGGGCCCTGGCTTGATGGTCTTGAAGAAATAGCCGCCGTTCTCGTCGGTGATGGTGCGGCCGCAGCCGCCGAAGTTCGGATCGAGCGGTGCGAGGTATGTTTCCTTCTTGTGGCGGTAGCGTCCGCCGGCGTTCGCCTGCCAGAACTCCACCAGCGCGCCGGGAATGCCGACGCCCCGCTCATCCAGCACGCGACCGTAGACCATGATGCGTTCGCCGATCGCCATTTCGCCGGGTTTGGCGAAGTTGACGATGAGGTCGTTGTCGAACTCGCCGAGGATGTTGTGGCCGAAGACCGGACCGGTGATCTCGCTCTTCGTGCCTTCCAGCGAAATCAGCGCGCGCTGCGGCGAGCGCAACACGGATGTCTTGTAACCCGGCGTGAATGCCGGTGGATGCCATTCCCTGTCACGAGGGAAGAAAGGTGTCGTTTCAGGCGGTGCGTTTTTCATCTTCTCTCTCCCGCGGCCTTTTCCGCGTCCATTTCAGCATAGGTGGCTTTTGCGATCTTGAAGGCATGATTGGCGGCCGGAACGCCGGCATAAATTGCCACATGCATCAGGGCCTCGCAGATATCGTCTTTTGTCGCACCGGTATTGGCGGTTGCGCGGATATGCATGGCGACCTCGTCATAGTGGCCCAGCGCTGCAAGCAGCGCGATCGTCACCATGGAACGTTCGCGCTTGGTCCAGTGCGGGCGCGACCAGACGGTACCCCAGGCGCTTTCCGTGATGAGTTCCTGAAACGGCTGGTCGAACGGCGTTCTGTTTGCCTGGGCACGGTCGACATAGGTATCGCCGAGCACGGAGCGGCGCGTCTTCATGCCCTGTGCATAGCGTTCCGACGGCGTAGAAGTCTCGGCCATAATCATTCCTTATCCAGTTGCTCAATGAAGCCGCGGATCAGCGCGGCGTGGGCGGCAGGTGTTTCAACGCACGGAATATGCGCCGCTCCCTCGATGATCTCGTAGCGGGAGCCGGGAATCAGATCGGCAAGCGACTTGACGACCTCCGGCGGTGTCGAACCGTCCTCGCGGCCGACGATGCAGAGCACCGGCACGGCGATCTTGCTCGCGGCTTCGGTAAAATCGGCATCGCGGATCGCCGCGCAGGTGCCGCTGTAGCCGAAGGTCGGCTGGCGCACCAGCATGTGACAATAGCCCTGGTAGGCGGCATTCTCCGGCCTGCGGAAGGGTTCGGTGAACCAGCGCTCCATGATCGCGTCGAGGATGCTGCCGATGCCCTTTTCCTCGACGGTGGCGATGCGCGCCGCCCACATCTCGGCGGTACCGATCTTGTGTGCCGTGTTGGAAAGCACCAGCGCCTTCACGAGGTCCGGCCGGGCCGCATACAGGCCCTGGGCGATCAGCCCACCCACAGAAAGACCGCAGACAACGACCTGCGACAATTCCAGATGATCGAGCAAACCGGCAAGATCGGCCGCATGATCTGCAATTGAATACGGGGGGTTGCCGAGTCCGGAAAGACCATGGCCGCGCTTGTCATAAGTGAGGATTGTATAGTCTTCAGCTAGCTTCGGCAGCACGTGATGCCAGATGCGGCTGTCGGTTCCGAGCGAATTGATGAAGACGACGACCGGCCTATCATCACCCGCACGCAGAATGTCATAATGGATAGCAATGCCATTAATGTGTACAAATTGCATCTGCGCCTCCTCTCCCGTTGATAGATTGCACTAGTTTCCGGTTAAGTAAAATGATATTTAGAGCATGTTCCTTAACCGCAAGGTTATTTGATTTTGATCAATTCGCGAATCAAGTTTCGACACCTGTATACATTCATCGAGGTCGCCCGACAGAAGAGTGTCGTCAGGGCGGCCGAAATCCTCAATGTCAGCCAGCCCGCTGTGACCAAGACGATCCGCGAACTGGAGGAGGCACTGGGTGTCGCCGTTTTCGAGCGCGAAGGGCGCGGCATCCGCATTACTCGCTACGGTGAAGTCTTCCTGCGGCATGCGGGCGCGGCACTGACAGCACTCAGGCAGGGCATGGATTCCGTCTCGCAGGAACTCTTCGATTCCGCGCCACCTGTACGCATCGGCGCATTGCCCACCGTCTCCACACGGATCATGCCACGGGCGATGATGCTCTTCCTTGCGGAAAAGACGGGCAGCCGGGTAAAGATCGTAACGGGAGATAATTCCGTTTTGATGGAACAGCTCAGGGTGGGAGATCTCGATCTGGTCGTCGGACGCCTGGCTTCGCCGGAAAAAATGGCTGGCCTTTCCTTCGAGCATCTCTATTCCGAGCAGGTGGTCTTCATCGTCCGTCCTGGCCATCCCCTGCTCGACGGAAGGCGTTCGATCTTCGAGGGCCTGGCGGATTATCCGGTGCTGATGCCGACGCGTGGCTCCATCATCCGGCCATCCGTGGAACAGTTCCTCATTGCCAATGGCGTTGCCACCCTGCCCGTCCAGGTGGAAACAATCTCCGATGCTTTCGGCCGGGTTTTCGTGCGCTCGAGCGAAGCGGTCTGGATCATTTCAGCGGGCGTCGTCGCAGGGGACGTCGCTGACGGCACGCTCGCGACACTCCCGATCGATACCAGCGAGACCCGTGGACCGGTCGGCCTCACCATACGGGCCGATTCCAACCCTTCGGCGCCACTTTCCATCCTCATGCAGACGATCCGCCAGGCGGCTGCGGAGATCATGCCGGGGCGATAGGTGCGACCTCAGCCCGTCTGCAGTTCGGGGAACTTCCTCTTCAGTTCGTCCATCGACGCAATCACCGCATCGTCGGCGCGAAGCGTGACGGAAATATTGTCGGCGACGTTCAGCGTCTCCTCGAAATGCACTGCCGTCTGGTATCCGCCTTGACGAACCAGCGTCGCCTGCCGGCGAAAGCCGTGTTTCAGCAGCCAGTCGCGCGACGTCGTCAGACTCACCGCGACGTGGAAAGCCCCGTCATCCTCCCTGCAGGCCTTGAGCTTGTAGGTTACGGGCGACCGACTGCCGCCGATATCGATCTGGCCGGAATAACCTGCTTCCTTCAAATGCTCGGTCATGCTTCGCTCCTTTCGTTCAATGAGCCTTGAGGACAACCGACACCCACCGGCTTTGTTCCGGGCGGAAAGGCCCATGGCGATCAAGCCTGGTTGACGGCTGTCAACCGCCGTGATCGAAAAGGCCGAACATAAAAAGAGGAGGAAAGAGGCGATGACGGATCGGGACCTGCTGAAGGCGCTGTTTGACGCTGCGGTGAAGGCCGCCGATCCCCTGACCGGCATCAAGAAATACCTGCCCTCTCCGCCGAAAAGCGGTCGCACGGTCGTCATCGGCGCCGGCAAGGGAGCTGCACAGATGGCCGCGGCCCTCGAAGGCGTCTGGCCAGACCCGCTCTCCGGCGTCGTCGTGACCCGCTACGGCTATGGCTGCGAAACGAGATCGATCGAGATCCTCGAAGCCTCGCACCCTGTGCCCGATGCAGCAGGCCTTGCCGGTGCGAAGCAGCTTGTCGGGGCGATCTCGGGCCTTTCCGAGGACGATCTCGTCATCGCGCTGATCTGCGGCGGCGGGTCGGCCTTGCTGCCCGCGCCGCCGGAAGGCTTGACGCTGGAAGACGAAATCGCCCTCAACGAGGCGCTGCTTGCCTCCGGCGCGCCGATCTCCGCAATGAACGTGGTCAGAAAACACCTTTCAACCATCAAGGGCGGCCGTCTCGCCGCAGCCACGAAGGCCCGCGTCGTCAGCCTGATCGTCTCGGATATTCCGGGTGACAATCCGGCCTTCGTCGCGTCGGGTCCGACAATTCCGGATGCCACGACGAGGCAGGAGGCGCTGGCGATCGTCGAGCAGTATCGGCTGACGCTGCCGGAAAAGATGATCGCACATCTGAACTCGCCGGCCGCCGACGCTCCGAAACCGGACGATCCGGTCTTTGGCCGCCACGAACATTATGTTATCGCCTCTGCCGGCGTATCGCTGGAAGCAGCGGCAGACGTCGCCCGCTCCCACGGCGTCACGCCTTACATTCTTTCCGATTCCGTCGAGGGCGAATCCCGCGATGTGGCGCTGGTGCATGCGGCGATCGCCCGCGAGGTGGCGCTGCGCGACCGGCCCTTCGCCAGGCCTGCCGTGCTGCTTTCCGGCGGCGAGACGACGGTTACGCTCAGGAGCAAAGGGGGCAAGGGCGGCCGCAATGGCGAATTCGCCTTGGCCTTTGCGCTGGCGATCGACGGTCACGACATCACTGCGCTTGCCGCCGATACGGACGGGATCGATGGATCGGAGACCAATGCGGGCGCCTTTGCCGACGGCACGAGCGCGCGTCGCCTGCGGATTGCGGGCCTGGACGGCAGAAAACTGCTCGACAGCAATGACAGCTTTTCCGGTTTCTCCGCCATCGGCGACCTGTTTTCCACCGGCCCGACCGGCACGAATGTCAACGATTTCCGGGCAATACTGGTGAGGTAGGTACCCGTTGCTTGTGGTAGGGCAAACCACAAGCGAGAAAGGATGACGTGCTCCAGGCAGCTACTGCAACTGCGGTTTATGCAGGAAATCGTTGCGATCCGCAGACTTCACCCGCAGCCAAGCTTCACGTCCGTCGCGCAGGATGCGCATGGGGATTTCCGATCCCGGAGGGCCGCTTTCCCAGACCTTTCGGTAGAAATCGGCAAGCCCGTCGACTTCGCCGTCGCGGATTTCCGAAATCACGTCACCGCGCTTCAACCCCGCCTTCGCGGCCGGGCCGTTTTCGGTGACGCTCATGACAACGACTTCACCGTTGCTTTCAGCCGAGAAGGCTCCGAGCCACGGTCGCGGCGGCTTGTTGATCTCGCCGCGGTTCAGCAGGTCGTCAAGGATCGGACGAAGCAGGTTAATCGGCACGGCCATGTTGATGTCGGCGACTTCGCCGCCTTTGCTCATCTGCAGGCGTAGCGATCCGATGCCGATGAGCTTGCCTTCGGCATCGATCAACGCTGCGCCGCCCCAGGAGGGATGCGCAGGTGCGATGAAGATCGCTTCATCGAGAAGATATTCCCAGTAGCCGGCGAATTCCTGCTTGGCGACGATATTGCCGCGGACATATTCACCTTCACCATCGGCAAAGACGATCGGATCGCCGACCTGGGCGCTGTCGGAATCGCCCATTTCCAGCGCCGGAAGGTCGAGCGGGCTAAGCGCCTGCACGAGGCCGAAACCGCTTTCCTGGTCGTAGGCCAGCGCATGAGCGGGCACCACGCGCCCGTCACGACGCGTCAACCAGACCTCCTCGGCCTCGGTGATGAGATAACCAATCGTCAGCACCAGTCCGTTGTCGCGGATCACGACGCCGTTTCCTTCCCGGCGGGTGCCGAGCGTATTCGCCGTGAAGGCATTATCCGGAATTGAGGCGCGCACGGCCACGACCGACCGCAAAATTTTCTCGATATCCATGATGCAATTCCTGATGGGCGAAAGACAGCCCGAAACCCGATAAGGATCTGCAAGGCCGAACCGTACCTTATCTAAGGTATGAATGTGACCGGCATGACGCAAGGTCTCCGCCTATCAGGATATCCCGCCACCCTCCCCTTTGAGGGAGAGTGGCGTCCCTGCAAGCCTCAGCTTGCAGGTGTCAAAGTCACCGACGTTCCGGTGGCGGCGACGTTCAGGCCAAGCTGGCCGGTGACGCTCACGGTCTGCAGGTGAATGGAGCCCGAGGTGCCGCCGACCAGAATATTGGCACCGATGCCCGCACCGACGGTCGCTTCCGCGGTGGCGCCCTGGTAAAGGCCGCCAAGCGAACCATGATGGTAACCGGCGGTCGGGGCGAAGACGGCCCAGATCAGGCGGGAGCGCGTCGTGAAACCAAGGTCGACGCCCATCTTGCGAACGACGCCGGTATAGTGGTCAAGCGGTTCGCTGCCGATCGCAGAGGTGAAGACGCAATCGGCTTCCTTGGCGGAACCAAGGACATAACCGACACCGCCGCCGATCGAGCAATCGAGATAGCCTATGCGCACGCCACCTCGCTGGTCGGGCTCTTCATAGACCGGAACCTGGTCCCGGCGGGAAATCACGTCAGCCGAAAAGGCCGTTCCCGCGCTCGTCAGAACCGGAAGGGCGGCAAGCGCCACGGCAGTAAATCTTTTCATCCCTGTACTCCTTCAATTATTCGCGGTCCGGCCATCGCGATTCGGTCGAGCCGGCCAGCTAGCGATGGGCAACGCATGTGGCGGAAGAATGATCCCGCGTTGCAGCACACAAATTGTCACAGGCTTGCGTGGAATGTGAGCTTATTAAATCGAGCTCTCCATCTGCCGCAGGCTCGCACGCTCCGCTTCGCGATATTGGCGTGGTGTCTGGCCGGTGCGTTTCCTGAAACAGCGGGAGAAATAGGCGGCGTCCGAGAAACCAAGCCCGTCGGCGATCGTCTGAACGCTTGCGGTGGTGAAGACGAGCGCCCGGCGGCCCTCGTCGATAACGCGCGCTACGATGAGATCGTGAACGCTCATGCCGGTCACCTCACGCACCACGCGATTCAGATGCGTCGGGGAAAGGTTCAGGAGTTTCGCATATGCCTCGGCCGGAAGCTGATCACGGAAATGCCGGCCGATCAGGTCTTTCAGCGACTCGACACGTGCGAGATTGACGTCGCTTGCAGCGCCATTGCTATCGGCGCCGGCCAGCCGACCGAGGATGAGGATCGCAGCGGTCAGATAGGCCTCGACGAGATCGTTGCGGCGCGCGCGCTGTGCCTCGAATTCGGCAAAAAGGCGTGAGAAAGTCTCGTCGAGATAGCCGGCGTCCTGGCCAGCCGGCAGCGGGATCATCCTAGGGGTCGACAGCCAGTCGCCGGGCCGCTTGGCAAGTCCGGCCGTCAGCCGCAACCGCTCTGCGACCAGAGTGATCACCATACCGTCGATATCGCGGGAGAAGCGGAAGCCGTGGCTGACGCCCGGCGGTACGGCAACGACGCAAGGGGGAACGAGCGCGACGGTCGAGGCGCCGAGGATTGCATCGCCCGATCCGTTCCGAATGTACAGGAACTGCTGGAAGCTCTCGTGGCGATGGCGGCCGATTTCCCACTGGTGCGCGCTGCTGCGCGAAGCGATCGTTTCGCAATGCAGCCAGAAATCCGGCCGCCTGGTGCGGTTCTCGCCATAGAGATCGTAAGTCGGGACCGGCGCAAGCATCGTGGCCTCCAATAGTACAATGTTCGTTTTGTCCTATAGATTGCATGAAATGTCCACTGTCCGGGACCCTGATCGTGCGCTTATCAAGGAACAAGAATTCGGGAGGATTTCATGCGCACTCAAGTCGCCATTATCGGTTCTGGTCCGGCCGGCCTGCTGCTCGGTCAACTGCTTACAAATGCCGGCATCGACAACATCATCCTTGATCGCGTCAGCAAGGATTATATTCTCGGCCGCGTGCGGGCCGGTGTACTGGAAGAAGGCATGGTCGACATGCTCGATCGCGCCGGCGCTGGCGAACGCATGCACAGGGAAGGTTTGCCGCATGACGGCTTCTCGCTCGCTTTCGACGGCCGCGACCACCGCATCGACCTTTTCGGGCTGACCGGAAGACGTGTCATGGTCTATGGTCAGACGGAGCTTACCCATGACCTGATGGACAAACGCGAAGCTTCCGGCGACAGTTCGGTCTATGAGGCCACCAATGTCACGCCGCACGATTTCGACGGGGCTGGTCCCTACGTCACCTACGAGAAGGACGGCGTCACCCACCGGATCGATTGCGACTTCATCGCCGGTTGCGACGGGTATCACGGCGTGAGCCGGAAATCGGTACCGGAGAGCGCGCTGAAGAGCTACGAGCGGATCTATCCCTTCGGATGGCTCGGCATTCTCGCCGAGGTGCCGCCGGTCAGCCACGAACTGATCTATGCCAACCATCCCCGCGGCTTCGCGCTCTGTTCAATGCGTTCCCATACCCGCAGCCGCTACTATATCCAGTGTGCACTGGACGAGAAGATCGAAGACTGGTCCGACGACCGCTTTTATGACGAATTGCGCCGCCGGCTGCCTGCCGAGCATGCCGAAAGCATGGTGACCGGCCCCTCCTTCGAAAAGTCCATCGCGCCGCTCAGATCCTTCGTCGCCGAACCGATGCGCTTCGGCAAGCTGTTCCTTGTCGGTGATGCGGCTCATATCGTGCCACCGACCGGCGCCAAGGGCCTGAACCTCGCGGCGAGCGACGTCTACTACCTCTTCGACGGCCTGCTGGGCTACTACGCGGATAAATCCTCAGCCGGAATCGACGCCTATTCGGAGCGGGCGCTGAAACGGGTCTGGCGCGCCGTGCGCTTCTCCTGGTCCATGACCACGATGCTGCACCGTTTCCCCGATACCGGCGAGTTCGGCCAGAAGATCCAGGAGGCCGAACTCGATTATCTCGTCAGTTCCAAGGCTGCTTCCACGGCGCTCGCCGAGAACTATGTCGGCTTGCCGTACTAAGCCGTTACGGCCCTTGATGAAGGGATGTACGGCCTGCTCCTCCTACGGATCGGTATAGCCTATCGCCCGGACCCTGACCTTGCGCGTGCCCGGATCCTGCGAGAACAGGATTGCGCCGGAGGCATTCGATTCCGCCGGCACGTAATCGAAGGTCACATCCGCATCCTCGATCATGTCGCCGCCATCAAGGATTTCGCCGCGCACCACGACCGCGGCTGCCGTTTTGGTTGCCTTATTGGTGATATCGAATTCGACCCGATACCCCCCTTCGACCGGCGTTCGTCGGGTCACTGCAATCGAGAATTCCGGCGGCAGAGCATCCTTCCTCAGTGCTTCCCAACCCACCCAGGCGATCATCGCAAGCACCACCAATGCGGAGATCATGCCGGTCGCCCATTCGATCCAATGGGGTTCATGCGTTTCCGTGTGGCGTCCATGAGCGGTGATCGTCATCGGTTCACTCGTCACAAGATGAGGCGGGCAGCGGCGGCCCCGATAGCGCCCGGGAAGGAGAGCACGATCGCGGATATGAGCATCTGCATCGGCGCGCTGTCATCCAGCCGCCCGAATGTCCACAGAACGTAGAGGCTGATCAGCATCGCGACCAAGTAACCCGGCAAGGTGAAGCGGAAGAAGGCGTGCCATCGGGGCGTCTCACCCGGCATTTCGTGTGTGCCCTTGAAGGCAACCGCGTAGACGAAGCCGTGCATGATGGCGATCGATATGACGATCGTCGCAAGCGCATGCCAGGGCGTCATCTTGTAGGCGATCAGGATGATTTCCTCCGTCGGCGCGACATTGAGGCTGAGGAAGAGCGCACCGACCGCCATGAGGAAAAGCTCCCGGCTATAGCTGATGGAGAGTTCATTCGGCACCGCATTGCCCTCCTTTCCCTGATCTGCTTCTTCTCCTTTCGGATCATCCTTATCGCTGTCGCCGTTTCCGCCTGCCTGGCCGCCGAGCTGGGAGCGACCGAGCAGAGCGCCGATACTCGCGGGTACTGACTGGATGGCGGTCTTACCGAGCATTTCCGAGAACGGCATATGCAGTTTGATGTCGCCGAGCAGAACGAGGATTGTGGCGCTCATGACGATGCCGAGCCCATAAGCGATTGCTGCATCGCGGAAAGCCTCCCTCCATGTGGAGGTTCGCTCGAAGCCGATGCGATCGGCGAGTATCACGAGTAGCGGGATATTGACGATCAGAAGCAACAGCAGGCGATATCGCTCGATATAAAAGCCGAGGTGCCAGAGTTCCATGGTCATCAGCATGGGCATGCCGAACAGCATGGCACCAGCCGCGCCGCGGCCGAAACCGACCAGGAAATGGTGGAATTCGCCTGTGCCACTGCCAGGCGCCGCTGCCACGCCACTCAACTCCGCTTCCTCCATCCGACAAGCGGACAGGAACTCGCAGGACTGCCGAAATGTTCCCGCTCGGCCGTCGAACCGGGAGGGCAGGATGGCCGACCTTGACACAGCCACCAATCCTTCGCTGAACATCGCAGCCGGCCTTGGCCTTGGCGGCAATGAAAGTTATCCGAACCTTTTCCAGCCTTATGGCGGTTTCCCCGATATGGTGAAGGTCGCGGACGGGCACATCGTCATGCCTGATCTGCCGGGTATCGGCTTCGAGGGCAAGTCCGATCTGATCAGGGTAATGCGGGAGCTTGCGGAATGAGTCAGCGGTCGAAGAGATCCTGCCACTGCTTTTCTCCCACCATGCAGTCTGTCGCCGGTTGAGTGCCAGCGGTTTTCTGCATGGTTGCAGGCGGCGTAAGGCTGCTGATCTCCATGACCAGTTTGCGGCGCACGGCGACCGCGAAATCTTCGATCTTGTGAACCGGCAGCACGAAAGAGCCGGGACCACCGATCACGCAATCGGCGTAGTATTTGTCGAGCCCGCCCTGCGCTCCCGAAGGGCGCAGCATGATCGCCAGGCCGTTGACGATGAGGCCGGCCTCCACCGCCTTGTCGCGGGCCGGCACAACGGGATTGCCGGCATTGTTCGGACCGTCGCCGGAGACGTCGATGACCTGCCGCGTGCCGCGATAGGAGTTGGCGACGAGCATCGTGGCACCTTGTACGATCGCCGCGGAAATCGAAGTTCGGCGCTGGGAGTTGATCGGCCGCGCCTCCACCTTGTTGGCGAAATCGATCGCGTCCTGCTCGTTCTCAATCACCTGCCAGTCGATGACGGAATCGGGCACCACGTCGCCTGCCCATTCGAAATAGCTGATGGCGATCTTCCCTATGAGCCCGGTCTTCACCGCGTCGATGAATTCCCTGTGCTTGAGCGCCGCGACATAACCCTCGCGCTGGATGCGGACTTCCTCGTAGTCCATGGAACGGGACGTATCGACCGCGAGAACCAGTTCGACATCCACCTCGCCGCCTCCCGCCTGCGCGATCATCGGGCCGGCTGCGGCAGAGAGGCCCATCAGCATCGCGAGTGTTGTAAGCATAGGCGATCCAATCACTGCGTCTCGTCGTGATGAAACTGTAACACAGGTTGGTTCGAGGGCGACTCCCGGCCGTAAGCCGCCCTTCAACTTTCAGTGATTGGATTATTCCCCGCGCGCGTCGCCGGAGCCTTCGCCCCTCGTGTCAACGCTTCCACGAGGCAATCCATGATTGCCTGACGCAGCGCATAGGTATTGGCGTTGGTCCGTTTATAGTCCAGGCACTGAGCCGCCTCCACCAGGCTCATTCCCTGATGGACAACGATCTGATGGGCGCGGTTCATCGCCCAGTGCTCGATCGAGTGACTCTCTTCAATGGCATGACTTTGTTCGCTCAAAGCAGCCTCGCCGGACGATTAGCAGTGTTGCCGCGAATCAATTCACAATTGAAAAGTTAACGCAGCAATTCACGTTCGTGAATCCTGTCCTTCTTAATTTCTTGAGTAGAAGAAAAGAATTTATCGAGCCGCTTCAATCCCTATGATTTTTTGGGGTTACAATTGCCGAGCGGGCCGAAAGGTGACGACCGAGGAAGACAAGGCAATCCTCCAACACACCGCCCGCGGAGCTGGCTTCACGCTTCTTCGTGCCGGATCCGATCGCCCCTATGGAACATAGCGAACTGTGCTATATCGGCTGGTATCTGGACGAGCTCAGCCGGGTATGAGGCCCCCCTCTCATGAAAAGATTATCGGGCAAGTGTTTTTGCGGCGTGGTGGAATATGCGGTGGAGGACGCTTTCGTTTACGCGGCGAACTGCCACTGTTCGAATTGCCGACGCACCACCGGCTCGGCCTTCAAGCCATTCGCGGGCATTCCGCGGGAAAAATTCACCCTCGTCAAAGGCTTCGATGGTCTGTTAATTTATGGCAACGCCGAAAACCACGATGCCCATTGCGGCACCTGCGGCTCGCTACTCTACTCGCTGGTGCGTAAGGCCAGATGGGTGCATGTTGCAATGGGCACGCTTATGGACGCCCCCGCCATCCGCCCGACACACCATATCTTCGTCGGTTCGAAGGCCTTGTGGTACGAGATCACCGACGATCTGCCGCAATATGAAGGGCACAAACTTTAGCGGCTACTTTCCCTTCCAGACCGGGTCGCGCTTTTCGGCGAAGGCCCGGGCGCCTTCCAACTGATCCTCGCTGGAATAGAGGATATCGACCGTGCGGAGCTGGCGCTTGGTGATCTTGTTCATCGTCGTCTGGAATGCCTCGCCTTCCGCCTCGCGCACCACTTCCTTGATCGCCGCATAGACGAGTGGCGGGCCGCTTTCCAGCAGCCGCGCCAGTTCCCAGGCGCGTTCCATCAGCATGGCCGCCGGCAGGATCTCGTTGACGAAACCCCAGCGATGCGCCTCCTCAACATCGAGCCAGCGGCCGGTGAGCAACATGTCCATGGCGATATGATAGGGAATGCGCTTCGGCAGCTTGATCGAGGCGGCATCGGCCACCGTGCCCGAGCGGATTTCCGGCAGCGCGAAAGTGGCATGTTCGGCGGCGAGGATGAGGTCTGTCGCCAGCGCGATCTCCAGCCCTCCGCCGCAGCAGATACCGTTGACAGCGCAGATGATCGGCTTGTTGAGGTCGCGCAGTTCCTGCATACCGCCGAACCCGCCGACGCCATAGTCGCCATCCACCGCGTCACCAGCGGCCGCAGCTTTCAGGTCCCAGCCGGGGCAGAAGAACTTTTCGCCGGCGCCAGTGATTATGGCGACGCGCAACGCCTGGTCATCGCGAAAATCGCGGAAGATTTCGCCCATGATCCGCGAGGTCTTCAAATCGATGGCATTTGCCTTCGGCCGATCGATGGTGACTTCGAGAATGCCACCCTCGCGGCGGGTCCTGATGGGTTGGTCGGTCATGCTACTCTCCTCCGCACCAGTGCATCCACGGCAACAACGCCTTCGCCTTCCGGCAGCACCATGACCGGATTGATGTCCAGCTCTTCGACGTCCGCCGCATTGGCAGCCAGGTAGGCCGCGACGGCGGCGACCGCCTGTTCCAGCGCGGCGATATCGCCCTTCGGCCCGCCGCGATAGCCGTCGAGCAATGTCTTTATCTTGAGGCCGGATATGGCCGCGGAGATGGCCTCCGGTGACGGGGGCAAGGTAATAAGCACGGATTCATCCAGCAGTTCGACCAGAATACCACCCGCCCCGACAGTCAGGACCAGGCCCGCAACTGGATCGCGCATCGCGCCGATGATGATCTCCGCCACCGGCTTGGCGGCCATCCTCTCGACCAGATAGCCGTTCGCGACGCCCGCCATGGCATGGGCGGCAGCGACCACCTCTTCGCGGCTTCCGAGGTTGAGCTTCACCGCGCCGGCTTCCGTCTTGTGGGCAACGCCACGCCCCTTGAGCGCCACCGGAAAACCGAGCCTTTCGGCCGCATGTCCCGCCTCTTGCGGATCCATGGCCACGAGCCCGTGCGGAACGGTCAAGCCGAAGGCGGAAAGCTCGCGCTTCGCCTCATCCTCGTTGAGCGTGACCGTCTCACCCGCTCCAGCGGGAACCTTGAGCAGTGGCGCAGGCGCGGGCTGCCTCCACACCGCACCGATAAACGCAGCAGTCTCTGCCGCGGCCAGCGCCTCCTCGATGCCGAAGAACGGTACGACGCCGTCATGCATCAGCCGCTCGGCCACCGCTTCCGGCAGGTTTTCGCCCATGCTGGCAACGATACCGGCATGGGCACCGGTTGCGGTCCGCGCCGCCACCGCCGCGTTGACGGTTGTCAACCAGTCGGTCGCATCGCAGCGATCAAGCCGCGGGATGTCCAGCACCACGAGGTTCATCGCATAGCCACCCTGCATCATCGCGGTAAAGGCGGCCGTCTGCTTCTCCTGACTGCCCCAGACGAAGGTGTGGTAGTCGAGCGGATTTGCGAGCGCCACCATCGGCCCGAGCGTCTCGCGGAGCGGTTCGAGTTGCTCATTTCGGAGCGGCCGATAGGAAATCCTCCGCTTCATGCCGGCATCGGCCATCAGTGAGGCCTCGCCGCCCGAACAACTCATCGAGGAAATGTCGGCGCTTTCGAGTGGTCCGTAAAGATGCAGGAGCTTCAGCGTCTCCAGGAGTTCCGGCAGCGTCTGAACCCGGCCGACGCCGAGCCGTTGCAGCAGCGCAGAGGAAACGCGATCATTGCCGGCGAGCGAAGCGGTGTGGGAGACGGCGGCGAGGCGCGCAGCTTCCGATCTGCCGACCTTCAGCATGGCGACCGGCTTCTTCAATTCCCGCGACAGGCCTGCCAGCCGCTCCAGCGTTTCGAGACTGTCGAAGCCTTCCACATGCAGGCCGATGGCGGTGACGCGCGAGTCCTTGATGACAGTGCAGGCGAGTTCGGCAAGCCCTGTTTGCGCCTGGTTGCCGGCAGTCATCAGATAGGCAAGCGGCAATCCCCGCTGTTGCATGGAAATGTTGCAGGCGATGTTGGACGACTGGGTGAGCACCGCTACCCCTTGCTCGACCCTGAGCATGCCGTGCTGATCCGGCCAGAGGAGCGCCCCGTCCAGCATGTTGATGAAACCGTAGCAGTTCGGCCCGAGGATCGGCATGTCGCCGGCCGCCTCGACCAGCGCCTTCTGCAGGTCATCGCCATCGGCAAGCTCGCTTGCCGCCTCGCGGAAACCGGACGCGTAACAGATTGCCCCGCCAGCGCCGCGGGCGGAAAGTTCGCCGACGATCTCTATGGTGAGTTGCCTGTTGACGCCGACAAAGGCCGCATCCGGGGCGGCGGGCAGATCGGCCACGGATCGATAGCATCTGCGACCGAGGATTTCGTCGTTCTTCGGGTGAACGGGCCAGATTTCGCCCGCAAAACCCATCTTGTGGCATTGCTCGATGACCCGCCGTGCCTCCTTCCCGCCAAACACGGCGATGGTCTTCGGGCGTGTCAGGCGGTCGAGTGAGCGGGTCATTTTCACACCCCCAGCGGGCGGAGCAGGTCGCGGCTGATGATGTGCCGCTGGATTTCCGACGTGCCGTCCCAGATGCGTTCGACACGGGCGTCACGCCAGAAGCGAGCAAGCGGCAGATCGTCCATCAGCCCCATGCCGCCGAAAATCTGGATCGCCTCGTCGGTGACCCGCGCCAGCATTTCCGTGGCGAACAATTTTGCCGAGGCGATTTCGCGGTTCGACGTCAGGCCCTGATCGAGCCGCCAGGCGGCCGAGAGCGTTAGCAGATCGGCAGCGTCGATCTCGGTGATCATGTCGGCGAGCTTGAAAGAGACGCCCTGGTTGGCGCCGATCGGCCTGCCGAACTGCTTGCGGTCGGCTGCCTGGTTCAGGGCATAGTCGAAGGCGCGCCGCGCCCGGCCGACGCAGGTGGCGGCGACCGTCAACCGCGTGCCGTAGAGCCATTGGTTGGCGATGTCGAAGCCTTTGTGCACGTCGCCGAGGACCTGGGTCGGCGGCAATCGGCATTCGTCGAAGGTGAGGATGCAGTTCCGGTAGCCGCGATGCGAGACGGAACTGTAACCTTCGCGGATTTCGAAACCCGGCGTGTCGCGATCGACGAGGAAACAGGTGATGAGCTTCTTCGGTCCATGCGGGGTTTCCTCTTCACCGGTCGCGACGAAGACAATGACGAAATCAGCGATATCCGCATGCGAAATGAAGTGTTTCGTACCGTTGACGATCCAGTCGTCGCCGTCCCGTCGGGCGAAACATTTCATGCCGCGCATGTCCGAACCGGCATCCGGCTCCGTGATGGCAAGTGCATCGAACTTGTCGCCGCGCACGGAGGGCAGAAGATATTTTTCGCGCTGGTCTCCCTCGCAGGCCATGAGGATGCCGGAAGGCCGGCCGAAGAAGACTGTGAGCGCCATGGAGCCACGGCCGAGCTCCCGTTCGACCAGCGTGAACGACGTGTGGTCGAGACCGGCGCCACCCACCTCCTCCGGAAAATTGCAGCCGAAGAAGCCGATCTCCCGGCATTTTCGCGCGATTTCCCGACCGAGTTCGGGCGGCACGAAGCCGGTGCGCTCCACCTCGTTCTCATGCGGATAGATTTCCGTCTCGACGAAATCGCGGACGGTCTTGACGATCATCTCCTGTTCGCCGGTCAGTCCGAAATGCATGGGGTTTCTCCCTTTATTGATGGGGAGCGTAGCCGCCCCCCTTCTGCCCATGATCTACCTCTTCTGCCCCACCGAACGCCCGACGCCTTCCGGAATAGGTAATTTCGCATGCGCCTCGGCGATCGGCTTCAACTTCGCCAACACGTCGAAGGGCGCGGCAACCGATTTCCCGGCCTTCGAATCCACGTGCAGCATCAGTTGCTCGGCAGTGGCGAGCGCCTCGTTGGTCTCGGCATTGTAGATGGTCGTGAAGAACCGGAGGCGCTTGTCGTCGCTGGAGAGCACCTGCAGCGTCGAGTAAAGCTTCTGGCCGAGTTTTGCCTCACCAAGATGTCGGATATGCGTCTCGACCGTATAATAGCTGTGCCCGGCCTCGACATAGGCGAAATCGACCCCGATCAGCCGGAGTAGCATATCCGCCGTATCGGCGAAGACCTGCAGATAGCGGTACTCGGTCATATGGCCGTTGTAGTCCACCCAGGCGGCGCCGACCTTGGTGTCGAGCAGCCGGAGCGGAGCGGAAAAATCCGGTTCCTTCTTCGCTCCACCCCCCTGCGCCCAGAGATGTTTTTCGAACTCGGCAAGGATCTTGCCCGCCCCCCAGCCCTGTCCGCCGTCGCCGGCTTTCAGCGCCTGCATGATGCCGACGAGGTTTTCGTCGCGGATGCGTTCCAGCTCCCGGATGCCGCGGGCGCCGGACTGCGCATCCGATTGGGCAGCGATCTTGTCGATGAGCGCATCGTCGAGATCGACGACATCTGTGAGCTTCGTCCAGGGCCAGGAAAGGCAGGGGCCGAACTGCGCCAGGAAATGCCGCATGCCGGCCTCGCCGCCGGCGATGCGATAGGTCTCGAACAGGCCCATCTGCGCCCAGCGCATGCCGAAGGAATAGCGGATCACGTCGTCCAGCGTTTCCGTGTCGCAGATGTCGTCATGGATCAGCCACAGGCCTTCGCGCCATACGGCCTCCAGCAGGCGGTCGCCGACGAAGGCCTCGATCTCCTTTTTGAGGATGACGCCTTTCATGCCGATCGGCGCGAGCTTTTCCTGCGCCGCCTTCAGCGTTTCCGGGGAGGTCTTCTGGCCGCCGACCAGTTCGGCAAGAGGCAGGAGATAAACGGGATTATAGGGATGGGCGACGAAGAAGCGCTCGGGATGTTTCATGTCCCGCTGCAGGTCGGTCGGCATCAGGCCGGAGGTGGACGAGCCGATCAGCGCTTGCGGGTCGGTGGCCGCATCAATCTGGGTGATGACGTTGCGTTTCAACTCCAGCCGCTCGGGCACGCTTTCCTGAATCCAGTCGGCGCCCTCAACTGCCTCCTTGATGGACTTGCAGAAGGTGATTTTTCCCCTGGGCGGAAGCGGCGCCATGGTGAGCATGGCATAGGCGCGCTCTGCATTGCCCAGCACTTCGCCGACGATGCGTTCCGCTTCCGGATGCGGGTCGTACATGTCGACATCAATGCCGGCGAGGACGAAACGGGCCGCCCAGGCCCCGCCGATGACACCGCCGCCGATGCAGGCTGCTTTTTGGATGCTGGTCATGGGATCACCGCTTCGTCAGCTTCAACTTCTCACGCACCTGCGCCGGCCCGATCACCTTTGCGCCCATGCCCTCGATCACGCCGGCGGCCTTTTCGACGAGCTGGGCATTGGTCGCCAGCTGGCCCTTACCGACGTAGAGATTGTCTTCCAGCCCGACGCGGACATTGCCGCCGGCAAGCACCGCCGCGGCCGGATAGGCGAGCGCGCTGCGGCCGATCGAGAAGGCGGAGAAGGTCCAGCTCTTCGGCACGTTGTTGACCATGGCCATGAAGGTATTGAGATCATCCGGCGCGCCCCAGGGAATGCCCATGCAGAGCTGGATCAGCACAGGGTCCTCGATCAGGCCTTCCTCGACAAGCTGCTTGGCGAACCAGAGATGGCCGGTATCGAAGGCCTCGATCTCCGGCCGTACACCGAGCGCCGTCATCTGCCGCGCCATTTCGCGCAGCATGGAAGGCGTGTTGGTCATCACGTAGTCGCCGAGCGAAAAGTTCATCGTGCCGCAATCGAGCGTGCAGATTTCCGGCAGGCATTCGGCGACGTGCGCGACGCGCTCGGTGGCGCCGGCCATGTCCGTGCCGTTCGGATTGACCGGGAGCGGTGCCTCGACATTGCCGAACACGAGGTCGCCGCCCATGCCGGCAGTGAGGTTAAGCACCACGTCCACCTCCGCCGAACGGATTCGATCGGTGACTTCCTTGTAAAGCTCCCTGTTGCGGGCGGCAGCGCCCGTCTCCGGGTTGCGGACGTGGCAGTGGACCACGGCGGCGCCCGCCTTGGCGGCATCGATCGCCGAATCGGCGATCTGCTTCGGCGTGATCGGCACATGCTTGGATTTTCCCACGGTATCGCCCGCGCCGGTGACGGCACAGGTGATGAAAACCTCGCGATTCATCTCGAGCGGCATGTTCCTCTCCTCGTTCGTTTTCGCCATTACGAACCGGAAGAGAGGAGAATGCTTTTCACTTTCAGCGCCATTCTATACATTAGCGGAAACGGAGGGCAATGATTGCGTGGCTGACGTTTTCTCGCAGGAGCAGCATTTCGACATTCTGGTGCTGCCGGAGATCAACCTTATTCTCGCGGCATCCGTGATTGAGCCCCTGCGCGCCGCAAACCGCATCGTCGGCCGGGAGCTTTATCGCTGGACGCTCTTTTCACCAGAGGGACAGCCGATTGATACGAAGGCGGGCATTCCCATTCCCGTCAGCGGAGCCTTCCGGCCCGGACGGGAGAGCGATCCGCTTTTCGTGCTCGCCAGCTATAACTGGAAGCGGCATGCCACGCGTGAGCTGAAATTCCAGCTTTCCCGGACGGCGCGACACCGCAAGCTGATCGCCGGCATAGAGGCCGGCTCTTTCGTTCTCGCAGATACGAGTCTTCTCGATGGCTTTTCCGCCACCACCCATTGGGAAGATTTCGAGGATTTCTCGACTGCCTATCCGCAGGTGAACATGATCCGCGAACGCTTCGTCATTGACGGCAAGCGCATCACCACCGGCGGTTCGCTGCCGACGCTCGACCTGATGCTGGAGTTGATCCGCCGCGCACATGGCTATTCACTGGCGCTGGAAGTCTCGCGGCTCTTCATCTACGAGCAGGAGCGCACTCGTGGCGACCTGTTACAAGTGCCGGCGATCGGCAATATGCGGATTGTCGACGCCCGCGTTCAGACTGCAGTGAAGCTGATGGAGGAGACGGTGGAGGCGCCGCTCTCCCTTGTCCGCCTGGCGAAGCGGGCAGGAGTGAGCGCCCGGCACCTGCAGGACCTGTTTCGCGATATCATGGGTGCTGCACCGCATGAGCACTACCTCGCGCTTCGCCTCAACGCCGCACGCCGGAAGGTGATCGAGACGCGCGCCAGTTTCGCGGATATAGCCGCAGCGACGGGATTCAACTCGGCCTCCGCCTTCTCGCGCAGCTACCGCGCGCATTACCGGGAAAGCCCGAGTGACACGCGAAGGCGATTGAAAGCTACCTGAGCAGTGTCTTCGCGATGATCTCCAGCTGGATTTCATTGCTACCGCCGAAGATGCTCTGGGAGCGGGAGTTGAAATAGATGGCGGAGGCGACCTTGCGCTCCTCGGCAATCTCGCTCTCTTCCGGCAGTTCGTGCAGCGGCCGGCGTTCTTCCCAGCGCAGTGCATCCGGGCCGAGGATCGAGGCGGCGAGTTCGGCGATCGACTGGCGGATGCGGCTGCGCTCGATCTTCATTGTAGACGACGGCACCGACCCCGGATTGCCGCCGGCCTGCACCTTGGACATGGCGGCCAGTTCCAGCATGTCGTTGGCGTCGATATCGGTGGCGATCTCGGCCAAGCGGGCCGCAAAGAGTGGATCGTCGATCATTTTTCGTCCATCCGGCAGCGGTTCGGAGGCGAGTCGGTGGAGGCGTGTCAGCATCGCCCGCAGCACGCCGCCGGCGAAGGCCCCGCCCCGCTCGAATTCGAGCAGGTATTTGGCGATGTCCCAGCCCTCACCTTCCTCGCCGATCCGGTCGGAAACCGACACTTTTACGTCGTCGAAGAAGACCTGGTTGAACTCGTGCGTGCCGCAGATCGAGCGGATTGGCCGGATTGTCACGCCCGGGGATTTGAGGTCGATCAGGATGAAGGTGATGCCTTCCTGCTTCTTGCCGGTGTCGGCAGTGCGCACCAGTGCGAACATGCGGGTGGCATGATGCGCCAGCGTCGACCAGATCTTCGAGCCGTTGATGACGTAGTAGTCGCCTTCGAGCACCGCCTTGGTCTTCAGCGAGGCGAGGTCGGAGCCGGAGCCGGGTTCGGAATATCCCTGCGCCCAAAGATCCTCGCCGTTGAGGATGCGCGGCAGGTAGAAGGCTTTCTGTTCGTCGGTGCCGTAGCGCATCAGGACAGGCGCGATCATCTTGATCGAGGCGCCGCGGAAATGCGGCTCGCCGGCCCGCTCGCATTCCTGATCGAAAATATAGCGTTCGGCGAGCGTCCAGCCGGTGCCGCCGTATTGCTTCGGCCACGAAGGGGCGACCCAGCCCTGCTCGTTGAGCTTCGCCTGCCATTTCAGCCCGATATCCGGATCGGCGAGGAAGCTGGGATTCAGCCGTTCGGCGCGTTTCAGATCGTCGTCCAGATGGATGCCGAGAAACGTCCGCACCGCGTCGCGAAAACGGACCTCTTCTTCTGTCATCAACAGATCCATGACGTCCTCCTCAGGCCGGTTCGCGCAGCAGGCTGCCCGAAAGCACGGCGGGATCGTGGATGATCTCGCCATAGCGCTTCAGGTGGTCGGCAGTGGTGCCGAAGGTGTTTTCGATCGCATAGAGCCTTCGGAACCAGGCGCCGATCGGCATTTCCTCCGAAAAGCCCATGGCGCCGTGCAACTGGATCGCCTCCTGGGCAACGACGCGGGAAACTTTGCCGATCTTGGCTCGGGCCCCAGAAACGCCGCGGATGCGCATTGAACGCAACGCATCAACGGAAAGCGTGGCGAGCAATGCCGAACCACGGGCTTCCTGGCATTTCACGGCGATCTCGGCCATGCGGTGCTGCAGCGCCTGGAAGGCGGCGAGCGGCTTGCCAAACTGCACGCGTTCCTTGGTGTAGGAAACGGTGGCATCGAGCAGCGCATCCATGATGCCGACCGCTTCGGAGGCGAGCGCGGCATTGGAGCGGTCATAAGCCGCTTCGACTTCGACGAGCGTGTTGTCGCCGTCGAGGAGGGCGGAGGCCGGCATAGGGACATTATATAAAGAGAGATCGCAGGCGCGGCTGCCATCGACGAGCTTTGCTGGCTTGCGTGCGAGCCCCACTGCATCGGCCGGGACGACGAAGAGGCGGATATTCCCGTCGAGCTTGGCCGAGACGAGGAAGATGTCCGCGGCGGCTCCGCCAAGTACCAGCGGCTTACCGCCGGAGAGCGTATAGCCGTCGCCGGTTCTCACGGCGGTGGCGGAGATATTGCCAAGGTCGAAACCGGTCTGTTTTTCCGCATGTGCGAGCGCCGGACGCGACGTGCCCGCGATCAGGCCGCCGAGGATTTCTGCCTTCTGGCTTTCCGTGCCGAGTTTTTCAATGAGACTTCCGGCGAGGATGACTGAGGCGAGGTAGGGCTCGACGACCAGCGCCCGACCGATCGCTTCCATGATCAGCGAGATTTCGACCGCGCCGCCGCCAAGTCCGCCGTTTTCCTCGGAAAAGGGCAGCGCCAGCCAGCCGAGATTGGCCATCTCCGCCCAGATACCAGCGTCGAAGCCGTCATCGGAGGCGACGATTTTTGCCCGTTTATCGAAGTCGTAGCGCTCCTTCAGAAAGCGATCGGCGCTTTCCTTCAAAAGGAGCTGCTCGTCCGAATAATTCAGATCCATGGTGATGTCTCTTGTTCGAGTGTGATGGCTTGGCCAGGGCGCCATCTCCCCCTCGAGGGGAGGCCATCGCGAAGCGACGGTGGGGGTGAAAGAGATCACCTCACGATCACCCCACCCCGGCGCTGCGTGCCGCACCCTTCCCCAAAAAGGGAAGTAACCTTCACCCTTCGCGCTTGTAAGCTCCATGCCCCGGGCGATAGGTCTTCGTATCCAGGAACTGCGACAGCCCCTTCTCCCGTCCCTTTTCGGGATCGACAAACGTCGTCTGGTCGGCTTTGGCGGTCAAATATTCCGCCGACTCTTCCCAGGTCATCTCACGCACATATTTATAGGCCATTCGTGCCTGGCGGAGCACGGTCGGGTTCTTTTCGAGAAGCACGCGGGCGATTTCGACGGTGCGTTCGCGGAGCTTGTCGGCCGGCACCGCCTCGTTCACCAGGCCGAGCTGTTCGGCCGTCTTGCCGCCGAATTTCTCGCCGGTCATCACGTAGTACATGGCCTTGCGATCGTTCATCAGGGTCGAGATCGCCTTGGACACGACGCCGCCGGGGATCACCCCCCAGTTGATTTCCGAAAGGCCGAAAACCGCATCTTCCGAAGCAATGGCGAGGTCGCAGCAGATCAGCGGCGTGAAGGCGCCGCCAAAACACCAGCCGTTGACCATGGCAATCGTCGGCTTGGCGTAGTGCATCAGGAGGCGCCATTGCCAGGCGCGGGTGGAACGGTAGGCGCGCATGCGCTTCACGTCCGAGACGCCGTCGGTGGCGCGGAAGAAGTCCTTCAGGTCCATGCCGGCGGAGAAGGCTTCGCCCTCACCGGTGAGGATGATGACGCCGGCACGGTCGTCGATTTCGAGTTCGTCGAGTACGCGGATCATGTCTTCCGCCAGGCCGACGCTCATGGCGTTGCGCTTGTCCGGGCGGTTCAGCTTTACCCAGGCAATGCCGTCCTCGAATTCGACCTTGACGTTTTCGCCGCCGATATCGCTTGCTTCAATGGCCATGATTAGTGCTCCTAAAACGCTCTTTCGCCTTACGATTGGCTGGTGAATTTGGTGACGAGGTAGGCTTCCATGCCTTCCGAACCGCCCTCGGAGCCGTAGCCGCTCTGCTTGACGCCGCCGAAGGGGGTTTCCGTCATGGAAATCGCATTGTTGTTGATGCCGACCATACCAGCCTGGATCGCGTCGCTGACCATGGTCGCGGTCTTGGCCGACTGGGTAAAGGCGTAGGAGGCAAGCCCGTAAGGCAGACGGTTCGCCTGTTCGATAGCCTCCTCGAAAGTGGAGAAACGGGCGGTGACCGCGACCGGGCCGAACGGCTCGTCATTCATGATGATCGCGTCCTGCGGCACGTCGGCAAGCACCGTCGGCTGGAAGAAATAGCCGCGATTGCCGCCGCGTTCGCCGCCGGTGGCGATCCTTGCGCCGCGGCTGACGGCATCCGCCACCATGCGCTCCATGGCCGGCACGCGGCGGTTGTTGGCGAGTGGCCCCATCTGGTTCTCCGGATCGAGACCGTCGCCGACCTTCAGTGCCGCAGCCGCCTTGGCGAAACCGTCGACGAACTTGTCGTGGACGCTGTCATGTACGTAGAAGCGGGTCGGCGAGATGCAGACCTGACCGGCATTGCGGTATTTGGCATGCACCATGACGCGGATAGCGTGGTCGATATCCGCATCCTCGAAGATCAGCACCGGCGCATGGCCGCCGAGCTCCATCGTGGCGCGCTTGACGCCTGCCTGCGCGGCGAGCACGGCAAGCTGCTTGCCGACATTGGTAGAGCCGGTAAACGTGATCTTGCGGATGCCTTCGGAGCCGATCAGGTGTTCGGAGACTTCGGCCGGCTTGCCATGCACGACGTTCAGTACGCCGTTCGGCAGGCCCGCATCCTGGAGTGCGCGGGCGATTTCGAGCACCGTCGAGGGCGTTTCCTCGGAAGGCTTGATGACCATGGTGCAGCCGGTCGCGAGTGCTGCGGAAATTTTTCGCGCCGGGATGACGCCCGGAAAGTTCCAGGGCGTGAAGCCGGCAACCGGGCCGACCGGTTCCTTGGTGACGAACCAGCGGGCGCCCGGCAGGCGGGAAGGAATGACGCGGCCATAGGTGCGGCGGCCCTCGTCAGCCGTCCAGTCGAGAATGTCGGCGGAGATGTGGATTTCCGGAATGGATTCGGAAAGCGGCTTGCCCTGGTCGAGCGTCATGCGCCGGCCGAGTTCGGCGGCACGCTCGCGCAGGATATCAGCCGCCTTGCGGATGATCTTGGCGCGGTCGTAGGCCGTCGTGGTGCGCCAGGTCCTGAAGGCGCGGGAGGCAGCTGCGACGGCGCGATCCAGGTCTTCCGCCGTCGCATGCGGCAGCGCCGCGATCGGCTCGTCCGTCGCGGGATTGATGACGTCCTCGGTGACGCGGCCGTCCGCGCCAATCCATTCGCCGTCGATGAAGAGCTTCAGTTCGCCATAGGATTGAATCTGCATCACGGTTTCCTCCCTCGTGACGTTCTAACGAAATAGCGGACATAGCGCCCCCTCATCCGCCTGCCGGCATCTTCTCCCTGCTGGGGAGAAGATGCCGCACCGTGGCTATTCCCTCCTCGCCCCTTGGGGAGAGGGTAACCGAGCGGAGCGGAGGCCGGGTGAGTGGCCCCCACCCATAAACATCACCGCACCACGAATAGTGCGTCGAGGGCCAAAACCCCGTCCCCCTCGCCATAGACAACCAGCGGGTTGATATCGACTTCGACGATTTCCGGGTTCGAGCGCATCAACGCGCCGAGCTTCACCACCACGTCGGCGATCGCCTCCACATCGCGGGCCGGTTGACCACGGAAGGGGCCAAGCAGTTTTGCCGCCTTCAGCTTGTGGATTTCGGCAATCGCCCGTTCGCGGCTGATATCGGCCGGCAGAAGACGGGCATCCGCCAACGCCTCGATCCAGACGCCGCCCAAGCCCACGAGAACCGTCGGACCCCATTGGTCGCGCTTGGCACCGACCACCATTTCGAGGCCCTGCCGCGCCATGCCTTCGATCAGCACGCCGTCAAGCGTCAGACCCGGCTTATGGCTGGCGATATCGGCATACATCTTCTCATGCGCGGCACGCACCGCCGCCTCGTCGGTGAGGTTGATGATGACACCGCCGACATCGCTCTTGTGGGCAAGCTCCGCCGCCTGTGCCTTCATGACGACCGGATAGCCGATCCCGGCGGCGATCTTCGCTGCCTCATCGGCATTTTTCGCCAGAGCGCCCGTAGGCGTCTGGATGCCAAGGTCGGAAAGGATGCGCTTGCCCTCATACTCGACCACCAGGCCGGAGGCCGGGACGTTCTTCAGCCGCTTACCTTCCGGTGCAAGGTCCTTCGTGGCGGCGAGCGCGGCGGCATAGTTCATGACCACGGCCATGGCCCGCATGGCGCGTTCAGGCGAACGGAAGAACGGAATGCCGCTGTCGCGCACCGCCTTCATGAAACTCGGGTCGAGCGGGTAGTCGTCGCCGATGATGTTGAGGATGACCGGCTTTTCGGCGGTCGCAGCAACCGGAATGATCGCGTCCGACTTCTTGATCTGCATCGGCGGCGAACCACCCGCATGCGACAGGAAGACGATGCCGACATTCGGGTCCTTCAGCATGGCCGCGGTGGACGTACCGAAAATGCCGGGATTGGCGAAACCGGTCGTGCCGATATCGAACGGGTTATCGACATGCACATAGGGCGGCACGAGCGAGGTGAGCTCCGCATGAACCTCTTCCGAAAGAGTCGCGATCGGCAGGCCGACTCGTTCGCAGAAATCGAAGCAGAGGCCACGGATTGCGCCGGAATTGGTCACGATACCGGCCTCACCCGGCGGCGGCAGGGGATAACGGGCGAGGATCGCGGCCACGTCGAACAGTTCGTCGGTCGTTTCGACCAGCGCGACCGCCTCGTTGCGGATCGCCGTCTGCATGGTGGCGTGGTCGCCGGCAAGAGCGCCGGTATGCGATTGAGCCGCCGCCTTGCCGCGCTCGCTGGAGCCCGGATGCAGCATGACAATCGGCTTGCCGAGTTCGCGGGCGCGGCGAGCGACGGCAAGGAATTTTTGCGGGTTCTTTACCTGCTCGACATAGACCGCGACAACCGTGTTGTCCTTGTCCTCGATCAGCCATGCGATCAGGTCTTCGGCGGCGAGCACCGCTTCGTTGCCGGTGGCGATCACATAGGAGACCGCGATCTCGCGGGAGTGCATGGCGAAACGGATGTTGGCGGCCGTGGCGCCGCTCTGGGCGACGATCGCTACGCGCGAACGCTCGCCGACGCCGCGCAGATCGACCGGCTCGAAGGTGAGCGGAATCCCGTCGACATAGTTCGTATAGCCCATGCAGTTAGGCCCGAGCATGGCGATGCCCGCCTTGCGGCAGATCTCGGCAAGTTCATCTTGCTGTTTACGGCCCTCCTCGCCCGCTTCTGCGAAGCCCGACGAATATACGATGACGCTCGCCACTTCCCGCTCAATGCAGGCGAGAACCGATTCCCTGATCGCCGCCTGCGGTACGATGAGGATGACCACGTCGACGCCTTTCGGCAGGTCGCCGATCGTCTTCACGCAGGGTCGGCCGTTGATCTCGTCGCGCGAGCGGCTGACGAGATGCAGGTCGCCCGAATACTTGAAGAGTTCGAGGTTCGCCAGCACGCCGCCGCCGATCGAGGCGGGATCGGGCGACGCGCCCACGATCGCGATGGACCGCGGGCGCAAGAGACGATCGAGGTCGAACGCCTTGGGAAAGATGGTCGTGATGTCGGACATGGTCGTCTCTTTAGTCGCGGCGGTAAGCACCCAGGCCCGGGCGGAAGGACTTTTCGTCCAGGAACTGGCTCATGCCGACATTGCGGCCGTTTTCCGGATCGCGAAGCTCCGTCTGGTCGGACTTCGCCATCAGATATTCGCCAGCCTGTTCCCAGCTCATGTCGCGGGTGAAGCGGCATGCGGTCTTGGCCTGGCGCAGCACGAACGGGTTCTTACCGATCAGCGTCATTGCAAGCTTGCGGGTCTCTTCTTTCAGGTCTTCCGGGGCGACGGCCTTGTTCACCAGCTTCATCTCGGCAGCCTGCCGGCCGTTAAAGGTCTCGCCGGTCATGATATAGTACATCGCATCACGGAAGCTCATTGTCTCGAGCACCGACTTGGTGACGATGCCAGCCGGAATGATGCCCCAGTTGATCTCGGAAAGGCCGAAGATTGCTTCTTCCGAGGCAATGGCGAGATCGCAGCCGACCAGGAACTGGAAGGCGCCACCAAAACACCAGCCGTTGACCATGGAGATGGTCGGCTTCGGGTAATACATCATGCGGCGCCACTGCCAGGCGGCATTCGCCCGGAACAGGCGTTCGCGCTGGATCGGCGGCACCTTGTCGGTGGCGCGGAAATATTCCTTCAGATCCATGCCGGCGGAGAAGGATTCGCCGGCGCCGGTAACCACCATCACCTTGCAGCGTTCGTCCTCTTCCAACGCATCCATGATCGCATTCATCTCCCAGACGATGCCGGGGTTGATCGCGTTGCGCTGCTTCGGACGATTGAGGGTCACCCAGGCGATGCCCTCGTCGAACTCCACGGTGACATATTCGCCCCACTTACCCATTGTCTGGTCGGTGGCGGTGGATTCGGTCTGATTTTCCATAGCAATTTCTCCCTGCTGGGGACTGAATATCAGGGACCCGAATATAGGTCAAGCGGCTTTCTGATCTAGCCTTTACGAAAGGAAATCCGCGTGAAGATTTTGCTGAAATAAGGATTAACCACGCCCCAGGAACGGCATTTCGACCGGCAGGATGATGCTCTCGTAAAGGTTCACGTCGTCCGGAAGCGTCGCCATCAACACGACGATACGCGCCACGTCGAGCGGCATCATCGTTGCCGGGCGGACCTGGTCGGTAATACCTGGGACCAGCGAGCTCACCGTGGAACCTGGATGCACCATCGAGACGGCGATGCCGTGTTCGCGACCGTCGACGGCGAGTGAACGGGTGAGGCCTTCGAGCGCAAATTTGCTCGCAGTATAGGCAGCGGTGTGCGGGCGCGGCACTTTTGACGACAGGCTGCCCATGTTGATGATGCGGCCGCGCTTTTGCTCGATCATCATGGTGAAGGCGGCGCGGCTGCAATAGAAGACCGAATGGAGGTTGGCGGCGATCACCTCATGCCAACGCTCGTTGGTGAGTTTTTCGACCGCCGTGTGGTCGGCGATGCCGGCATTGTTGATGAGGATGTCGACCCGGCCGTATTTCTCCCTCACGCGGGCGAAGAGTTCGGAGACCTGTTCCTCGTCGGTCACGTCGGTCGGTACCACGAAGGTGCGGCCGCCTTCCGCCTCTATCTCGCCGGCAAGCTTTTTCAGCTTGTCGGCGCTGCGGGCGGCGAGCACCGTGAGGGTGCCCTCGGCGGCGATCGCCTTGGCGATGCCCCAGCCGATCCCCGAGCTGGCGCCGGTGACGATGGCGATGCGGTCCTTGATCGAAATCATCTCAAAACTCCCCCTTAACAACTGCGCACTAACAACTGCGCACTCAGGCACGTGAAATTCCCTCGTAAAGCGCTTCGAGGCCTCGGCGGTCGCTGACACCGAGCTTCCGGTAAGCGCGCTGACGGTAAGTGACGATACTCGATAGCGCGAGCCCCACCTTTTCGGAAATCTCCCGGTGCGTGCGGCCAAGCAGCAGCCCGGCTGAGACCTCGGCCTCGCGGCCGGACAAGGCATAACCTGCCTGCAGCAGACGGCCGGCGATCTCCTGGATCGGCGGATGCAATGGCGCCGTCTGCGGCCGTCCCTGCAGCCGCACATGCTTGACCAGCATCGCCATCAGGAGCGCTGCCGCCGCCTCGATCCGTTCGACAGCGGAGATTGGAAACGGTCCGCTCTCGCGCGTCCGATAAAGGCTGGCGAAGGCCCGAGGCATGTCGGAGTGATAAATGGTCAGCCGCTCCAGTACATGGGCTCGCTCATAACAGTCGCGGCGGTATTCAGGATCGCGGATACCGTTCCAGGCCTGACGCACCACCTGAACCTTGCGAGGGGTGGAAACCGCGGACAGCATCTGACGTGTCACCCGGTCCCGCTGCCAATAGCGGCGGGCATAATCGAGCGAGGCACGCTCCGCAAAACCGGGGATTGTCGAATGATAGCCACAGGCGAAAAGGTAGGTGAGCGATCCGTCTTCTTCCGCCTGGAAAGCGGAGCAGAAGTCGGTGCCCGCGAGCTTGCGGAGGATTTCCAGCAGTTTTTCGGGGAAGGCCGGCTCGCCAACCTCGTCCATCAGGGCGGCCATCATGGCCACGTTATCCGCATCAAGCGCAAGCATTGACGCCTCCTGCTGCCTTCATAAATCCGTTGTGTCCTGGTCTCTCCGAGGCGTGTCCCCTCTCAAGGTGGACATCGAAGGAACGGCAAAGGCCTACCATCGAGGCCAATGCAACAAGCTTGGATATGGAGGAAAGACCATGGTTGACGCACCGAAGCTTCGTAAGCTTTATCACTTTTCCTACCCCTGCCGCGACGGCGAAGAGACCAGAAAGTTCTACGAGGACCTTCTTGGCCTGCCTTTGGTCAATTGCATGACCTCGGACCGCGTGCCTTCGACCGGTGAGGAAAAGCCCTACGCGCATTTCTTCTTCGAACTCGGCGACGGCTCCTACATGGCTTTCTTCGACCTCGGCGAAAACGTCATGCCGCTTCCCTCGCCGAACACGCCGGACTGGGTCCAGCACTTCGCCATGGAAGTTGACTCGGTCGAAGAGGTCCTGAAGTTCAAGAAGCGGCTGCAGGATGCCGGCGTGAAGACGACCGACGTCATCGACCATGAATTCATCAACTCGATCTACTTCTTTGACCCGAACGGCCTGCGCCTTGAGATCACCGCCCGCACGGAAGAGCCGGGCTATCTGGAACAGGCCGCGTCGGAAGCCCATGACGCCATGAAGGCATGGGTGAAGAAGAAGGCCGGCATGATCGCCAACAAATCGGCCGCGGCTTGAGGCCTCCACCCGTTCGATGACGGGACAACTGATGGGACGCGAAGTGGTACGGCTGGCCGATCTCCCCTCTTGAGGGGGAGATGCCCGGCAGGGCGGAGGGGGGTGTCGCTCAGGCGCTTCAGTAACCTTTTCGCCCGCAGCACTGTCGCTACCCGCCTCTGTCACCTTCGGTGACATCTCCCCCTCAAGGGGGGAGATCAGAGGGAGCATGCGGCACCACTCGCCATCCTTATCTGCGATTGCCTCATTCCTCGAAGCGGACAAAACACGCGCACCACCGATCCAGCCTGGACGGTGGTGCTTTTCAATAAAGCTCACGGTCAAAACCTCCCGATGGTCCGGAGCCCGCCGCCGGCGAACTCCGGACGGCTCTCATGCCAACAATCCCTGCCGGTTGCTCCAGTCCACCACTCGATCGATGCAGGTTTTCAAGAGTTCCGGCTGGCCGAGATAGTAGTGGGTCGCATGCGGAATCGTCAGATATTCCTTGTTCGGCGTCGCGAGTGCCGTCCGGATCGCCGGATTGTGGGTCGCGGGGACCGCCTCGTCGGCATTGTTCTCGATCTGCAGCACCGGTGAGCGCTTGATCAGCGCAGCGTTCATCGGGCCCCTGGCGTTCGAGAGATCGTAGCTCCACTGCGAAAGCCACGAACGCAGGGTCGTGAAGCGGGCGAGCCCGACCGGACCGACATTCACCGTGCGTGGATCACCCATGTAGCTCTTGCCGACCGGCCGGTCGTTCGGGTCGATTGTCGGATCGAACCAGCGCACGTCGCACATGGTGCGGTGGACAACAAAGGCGCGCTCCTGCTCCGGGCCACCGCGACGCTTGAGTTCCGCGAGCGTATCGAGTGTCCATTGGGTAATCTTGCGGTTGCGGGCGACCTGCGCGGCGCGAAAGCGCTCAACGAATTCCTTCGTGTAGGGCGGCTGGTGCGGACAATCCGGTGAATAGATATCGAATTCGGGATTGCGGATGTCCGGGTTCATTTCGTCGATGACCGAAGGGTCCAGCCATTCGGTCAGCGTTTCGGCGCGGGACAGATGCGCGGCGATGAAGATGACACCGTCGGCGGGCTTCAGGCCCGCTTCGACAAGGTTCACTTCGTCGCCGGCCGGGGTGTGGGTGATCGTCGGGTTCTCCGCCTGCGCCTGGTAGAACAGCGACAGAGAACCGCCCCCCGACCAGCCTACGAGGATGACCTTTTCATAACCGAGTTCATTGCGCGCATGGTCCAGCCACTTCCCAAGGTCGATCGCCACCTTCTCCATGATGAGGGCGGTATCGTTCTTCGGATAGCGGCTGGCGGCGCAGAGTACATGCAGGCCCGCATCGGCGAGCGCCATCGGCATCGGCAGGAGCTGCAGCGTCGAGGTGGGATGCATGAAGACATAGACCGTCTTTGATGGTGCATCGGCCGGCGTGAGCAACTGGCCTTCGAGGTTCACGCGGCCTGAATTGCCCGCAAAGCCGTAGGTCTCGGTATATTTCGCCGTCTCCGGAAAGGAGACGATCAGCGGGATCCGCTGCCATTCCGCCTTGGTGTTCATGCTGTCCTACCCGTTATGCTTCGCCCGTCCGGCCGGCAGACCGGCGAACGGGCTTTGTGCGATTGAGCCGTGATCCGGGAGCGCCTAGGCGACAGCTTCCGGCGACCTCTGGCCTGTAGCGACCGGAACCTTGGTCGCGTCATAGGTGAAGAGCCATTCGTAACGCTGCTTGATCTTGTCTTCCTGCCACTCGGCATTGACGTAATCTTCGGCGAGCTTGGGGTCCTTCAGCGCCGGATTGTGGAAGCGGCCGAGATTGCTTTCGGCGCCGCGCACGATCTTGCCGGTCCGCTCGACGCGGGCAGCTTCATAGCCGGCGAAGGCGGCCTCGTAATCGCCGTTGCTCTCGGCGAGCGCGCGGGCGAGGATGAAGCCGTCCTCGATCGCCATCACCGCCCCCTGGGCGAGGAACGGCAGGGTCGGATGGCAGGCGTCGCCGAGAAGCGTGACACGCCCCTTGGTCCACTTATCCATCGGCGGGCGCAGCATCAGCGCCCACTTGTAAGGCACGTCGATCGCCTTGATGAGCGTGTGGACATCCTCGTGCCAGCCTTCATAGTCTGCAAGGCATTCCTCCGTCGTGCCGGCGACCGACCAGGATTCGACCTGCCAGTTCGAGCGTTCGACGACCGATACGTAGTTCATCAACTCGCCGCGGCGCAGCAGATATTGGATGACGTGCCCCCCGGGACCGATCCAGTTGGTGGCGACGGGCCGCAGCATGCGCTTCGGCAGGCGCTCAACCGGGATGACGCCGCGCCAGGCGACGATGCCGGAAAATTTCGGATCGTCGCGACCGAATAGCGTCTCGCGAATCTTCGAATGCACACCATCAGCGCCGACCACGATATCGGACGTGGCGCTGGTGCCATCGGCGAAAGCGATCGTGACGCCCTTTTCGTCCTGCTTAACGCCGACGCATTTCTTCGACAACTTGATGGCATCCGGTTTGATGCGGCGCACGCCCGCAGCCAGGACCTGATGCAGGTCGTTACGGTGAATGGTGATGTAAGGGAAGCCATAACGCTCGATAGAAAGCGGGCCGAGATCGAACAGCTTCCAGGTCTGCCCGGTGTTCCACAACCGGATTTCCTTACCGTCCGCCTGGGCGGCAACGGACATGATGTCTTCTTCGAGCCCGAGCGCGAAGAGAATGCGCGTGCCATTGGCACTGACCTGGATGCCCGCGCCGACTTCCTTCAATTCGACTGCCTGTTCATAGATGTCGACATCGAAACCCTGGCGGAGCAATGACAAGGCTGCTGTCAGGCCGCCAATCCCTCCCCCCACGAGTGAAATCTTCATGCTCTATATCCTCTGAAATGCTGATGGATACTCTCTCCGCGTCGCGTCCACCTGTCAACCATTTTTGATAAAGTATAATTGACTTTGTTCAAAACCAATTCCATATCGGATCGGTCCAGGCACCTTGAGATGGAAAAGCGCAACGAAAAGTTTCAGCATATGGTTCGAAAACCCGAAAGAATGTCTGGAAATTACACCTAAGATATATGGCTTCCTGATATCTTTGAGGTAAGATCGGAAAACACGGCTCGGTGTGCAAGCAGATCGATAAAAGCCGGCGGCATAGGATTGACTGACAAGAGGGATATCCTTGTATATAGTCAAACCTTGTTGCTCATAGACGAATTTAAGTCCGCGGGTTCGAGGCGCAGATTTAAATCGCATGCGTAATGACGGTTCGGTATGTGAGAGAGTAGCGGGACCGGTTGACAGAGAAAGGTTTTCAGGGAGGAAACCATGGTAATCAAAAGTCCGCAGGACTTCGGCGCGGGCATATTGTTCATCCTCTTCGGCGCGATAGGCCTTTATGTCGGTTCGGATCTTAACTTCGGTTCGGCTCGCAACATGGGACCTGGCTATTTCCCAATGATCATATGCAGTCTGATCGTACTGATCGGCCTAATCGTCACGGCGAAGTCGCTCTCGCTCGAAGGTCCCCCTATCGAGCGTATCCAGTTCCGTCCCATCCTCTTCATCCTGCTGGCGATAGCCGCTTTCGGCCTTTTGATCGCGGAAGTCGGCGCAGTGATTTCGTCGATCCTGCTGATCCTTTTTGCCGCCTATGCGCGGCGGAACGTCAACTTGATCGAGACGGTGGTCTTCGCGGTTGGCACGGCTGCATTCGTCGTCATCATTTTTGTATACGCGCTTGGGCAGCCGATGCCCGTATGGTGGGGCAGGTAAGCCATGGAAGTTTTTGATCACCTCGCAACCGGGTTCATGGCGGCGGGCACGCTGGAAAATCTGCTTTTCTGTCTGATCGGCACCATCCTCGGCACGCTGATCGGTGTCCTCCCTGGCATCGGTCCCATTCCCGCACTTGCCATCCTGCTGCCGATCACCTTCGGCCTGGACCCGCTCTCGTCGCTGATCATGCTCGCCGGCATCTATTACGGCGCTCAGTACGGTGGTTCGACCACGTCGATCCTGGTCAACATGCCGGGCGAAGCCTCTTCGGTCGTGACCTGCATCGAGGGACACCAGATGGCCCGCCGGGGACGCGCCGGTGCAGCGCTTGCGATCGCCGCCCTTGGCTCGTTCTTCGCCGGCTGCGTCGGTACGGTGTTCATCGCCGCCTTCGGCCCACCGCTTTCTGCAATTGCCCAGCAATTCAATTCGCCGGACTATTTCGCGCTCATGTTGCTCGGCCTCGTCATGGCGATCGTTCTCGCGCACGGCTCTGTGCTCAAGGCCGTCGCCATGGTCCTCATGGGCCTGTTGCTCGGCCTCGTCGGCACTGACATCAACACGGGGCTGACCCGCTATACATTCGGCCTCAACGGCCTGTGGGAAGGCATCGACTTCCTGCCGCTGGTTCTTGGGCTCTTCGGGATCGTGGAAATCATCCGAAATCTCGAAACCCCACCGCCGCCGCGCGAGACGATCAGCACTCGCCTGCGCGATCTCTGGCCGACCAGAAAGGAAATCAGGGAAGCCTACCCGGCGGCGTTGCGCGGCACCGGCCTGGGCTCGCTCCTCGGTATTTTGCCCGGCGGCGGCGCAGTCCTGGCTTCCTTCGCCAGCTACACGCTGGAGAAGAAGATCTCCAAAACCCCGCGCAAATTCGGCACGGGCGCCGTCGAAGGTGTGGCAGGCCCGGAATCGGCCAACAACGCGGCCGCCCAAACCTCGTTCATCCCGCTTCTGACGCTCGGTATTCCGTCGAACCCGATCATGGCGATCATGATGGGGGCGATGATCATCCAGGGCATCCAGCCGGGCGCGGCGGTCATGACCACGCGTCCAGACCTCTTCTGGGGCATGGTTGCTTCCATGTGGATCGGCAATCTGATGCTCGTCATCATCAACCTGCCTATGATCGGTATCTGGGTGAAGCTGTTATCGGTCCCGTATCGCCTGCTTTATCCGGCGATCCTGCTGTTCTGCGCGATCGGCGTTTATTCGACCAGCACCGAACCGTTCATGATGGTCTTGATGATCGTCTTCACCGTCTTCGGCTATATCCTCTACAAGCTCGGCTGCGAACCGGCGCCGATGGTGCTTGGCTTCATCCTGGGCCCGCTGATGGAGGAGAACCTCAGGCGTTCGCTGGTGATCTCGCGCGGCGACCCGATGATCTTCCTGGATCGTCCGATCTCCGCGACGCTTCTAGTCGCGACGGTCCTGATGATCGGTCTGATCGTCTTCCCGCAATTCCGGAAAACGCGCGAGGAGGCGTTCCAGGAGGAGTAAATATCTCGCACCATTTTGGAAGGAGGAGCCAAATGACTGCACAACATCCGAAACTGAAGCGACGCACCTTCGTAGCGGCGGCCATGGTGGCCGCCGCTCTGCCAGGTGTCTCGCTCGCCCAGTCCAATACCTATCCCAGCGATACGGTCACCTTCGTATGCGCCTTTCCGGCCGGTAGCGGCGCGGACGTCCTGGTCCGCTATTTTTCCGAAAAGGTGGCGGCGGTTGCGAAACAGACGGTGATCGTCGAGAACAAGCCGGGCGCCAACGGCAATATTGCCGCCGAATACGTCGCCCGCGCCAAGCCGGACGGCTATACGGTCTACGTTCATTCCGGAACGTCGACTGCTGCGAACATGTCGCTGTTCAAGAAGCCGCCGATCGACGTGACCAAGGCGCTTCGCGGCGTCCAGTTCATCAACAAGCAGCCGTTCATGATCGTTGTCGCGGCCGATTCGCCGATCAAGGATGTCAATGAACTGACCCAGCATCTGAAAGCCAAGGGTGGCGACGCTACCTATGGCTCGACCGCGACGTCCGGCAAGGTGCTCGCCGAGGTCTACAAGCAGCTCGCCGGTGTCGAAGCGACGGAAGTCTCCTATAAGACCGGTCCGGACTCGCTGAACGATATCGTCAGCGGCCAGCTCGACTTTGCCGCGCTCGATCCGGTTTTCGCGCTCAGCCAACACCGTGAAGGACGGGTTCGCATCCTTGCCGTCGGTTCTCCGCAGCGGATGAAATCGACCCCGGATATTCCGGCGCTCAAGGAATACGGCCTCAATGTCGACCAGCTCGGCTGGTGGGGAGTCTTCGTACCCGCCCAAACCCCCGACGACATCGTCATGAAACTGAACGCGCTGTTCAGGCAAGTGCTCGACAAGCCGGAAACAGAGGCGTTCCTGAACAAGTTCGGAGGCGACGTCTATACGGGCACGCCCAAGGAGGTCGACGAGCTTCTGGCCAAGACCGTCGAGGAGTGGCGCGGCTATGTGGCGACGGCGAAGATACCGCAGAACTAGCTTGAGGAGTGAACCCGGCATCGAGGGAGGACTACATGCCGATCAATACCGATATCACACGCCGAAGTCTCATGGTTCTGGCGGCCGCGGCCGCGCTGACCCCTGCCGGCGCATTCGCACAGGATGCTTATCCGAATGGCCAGATCACCTTTATCTGCGCCTTCCCGGCCGGCAGTGGCGCCGATGTTCTTGTCCGCTTTTTCGCGGACAAGTTCGCCAAGGTCTCGGGCCAGACGGTCATCGTCGAAAACAAGCCGGGGGCAGCGGGCAATATCGCCGCGCAGTATACGGCCCGCGTCAAGCCTGACGGCTATACGATCTACGTCCACTCGGGTACATCGACGGCCGCCAACATGTCGCTCTTCAAGAACCCGCCGATCGATGTGGTGAAGGAACTGCAGACGACGTCCTTCATCAACAAGCAGGCTTTCATGTTCGTCGTAGCCTATGACAGCCCGATCAAGGACATGAAGGACCTGACGGCGATGCTGAAGCAGAAGGGCGCCAATGCCAGTTATGCGACGGCGGCGACATCCGGTAAGGTTCTCGGCGAAGTCTACAAGCAGGTCGCCGGCGTAGAGCCGGTCGAGGTGAGCTTCAAGGACGCCAAGGACTCGCTCAACGACATGCTGAGCGGAGCGATCGATTACGGCGTCCATGATCCGGTCTTCGCTCTCTCCCAGGCCAACGAGAAGCGTATGCGTATCCTGGCCACCGGTTCGCCGGTCCGGCTGAAGTCGATTCCGGACATACCGACGGCCAAGGAACAGGGTTACGATATCGACCAGCTCGGCTGGTGGGGCTCCTTCGTTCCGAAGGCGACGCCGCAGCCGATCGTCGCCAGGATCAACGCGCTGTTCAACGAAATACTGGAACAACCGGACACTGTGGCCTTCCTCGGCAAGTTCGGCGGCGACGTCTATATCGGCACGCCGGACGAGGGGCAGGCATTGCTCGCCAAGACCGTCGACGAGTGGAAAACTTATGTGGCTTTAGCCAAGATTCCACAAAATTAATCAACCGATTGGAAAGGCCCTCTCCGCATAGTGCCGGAGGGTCTTTCTCAGGTACCCTTACTAACCGCCATAGGAGATAAAAAATGAGAAAATGGCTTAAGAAGATCGCGCAAGCCACCGCCGCCATGGCGATGTTGGCGGTAGCGCAGATTGCCCATGTCACTCCAGCCCAGGCTGCTTATCCGGACCAGACGATCACCTTCGTCTGCGCCTTCCCGGCCGGCAGCGGCGCCGACGTCCTCGTCCGGTATTTCGCGGACAAGGTTTCGAAGGTTGCGGGCGCCACGATCATTGTCGAAAACAAGCCGGGCGCGATGAGCAACATTGCCGCCGAATATACTGCCCGCTCCAAGCCGGACGGCTACACGATCTTCGTTCACTCCGGCAATTCGATCGCCGGCAACATGTGGATCATGAAGAAGCCGCCGATCGATGTCGCCAAGGACCTGATGACGATTGCCACCGTCAACAAGCAAGCCTTCATGATCGCCGTCGCCAAGGACGCGCCGTATAAGGACCTGAAGGAACTGACCGCCGCCATGAAGGAAAAGGGTGACGGCGGCTCCTACGCCGTCAACGCCACCTCGGGCAAGGTTATGGCCGAAGTCTACAAGCAGAAGGCCGGTCTCGACACGGTTGCCGTCCAGTACAAGACCGCCGCCGACTCTCTCAACGACATCACCAGCGGCGCGATGGATTTCGGTTCCTACGACCCGGTCTTTGCCCTTGCACAGCAGCGTGAAGGCCGATTCCGTCTTCTCGGCGTCGCCTCGCCGGAACGCATGAAGGGCGCCCCGGACATCCCGACGCTGAAAGAGCAGGGCTTCGATGTCGACCAGCTCGGCTGGTGGGGTGCCATGGTTGCCAAGGATACGCCAGAGGACATCACCACCAAGATCAACGGCTGGTTCAACACCGTTCTGCAGCAGCCGGAAACCCAGAAGTTCCTGGCCAACCAGGGCGGCGACCCCTACATCTCCACGCCTGCCGAAGCTCAGGCCCTGATGGTGAAGACCGTCGCCGAGTGGAAGGACTACGTCGCGATCGCTCAGATTCCGCAGCAGTGAGGAGTGGTCCGGCAAAGCTGGAGAAATCGATCCAGTGAATCGATTCAACGACGAACGCCCCGAGCCTAAAGCGAGGGGCTGGTGCGGCAGCTAAGGCCAGACAGAAGAAGCCGGCGGAAACGCCGGCTTTTTCATTGCGAGGCCTTGGATATCCTTGCTGGCTATCCGTGGATAAATTTCCACGGGCTTACTTCATTTTCGATCGAAAGCGGCACTTCGATCAGCCATGGCCCGCCGCGGGTCATCGCCGTCTCGATCGCCTTGCGCAATTCGGCCGGGGCACTCACGCGGGCGAAGTCCACGTGGAAAGCGGCGGCCAGCTTGCCGAAATCGGGATTCCTGAGCTCGGCGCCGATCAGCCGGCCATTGAAATTCTGCTGCTGGTCGCGCTTGACGTTGCCGAAGGCGGAATTGTTGAAGACGACGGTGACGACGTCGATGCCGTATTGCGCGGCGGTCGCGAGTTCCTGGGCGACGAACATGAAACCGCCGTCACCGGCGATCGACACGACCGGCACGTCCGGCCGTGCGACCTTGACGCCGAGCGCAGTCGGAAAGCCGAAACCGAGCGTGCCTTCGAAGCCGGTCGAGATGAAGGTACGCGGCTCGTAGACCGGATAGCAGTACCAGGAGGCGAAGCCCGCCTGGCAGACCTCCTCCACCAGGATGCCGTCATCCGGCAGCGCCTGCCGGATCGCCTGAAGGTAGTTGTAATGCGGGCTGATCTCCTTGATGGCTTCGGCCGTTTCCAGTCGGGCGTTGCGAATCGAGGCCTGCCAGTCCGGCGAGGCCATACGGGGCCTAATCTCTTCAAGCAGTACAATGAGCGACGTCTTCGCCCGACCAAGCACGCCGAGCATACAGGGTATGCGGGTCAGTTCCTCCGCATCGATCTCCAACCGCACAACCGGGACTTCGGGCCGCGCCTGCCAGCGCCAGCTCGGCACCTCCAATCGTGTGCCGATGCCGATGATGCAATCGACGCTCGGCCAGAGCCTTCGTGCCTCGGCGATGGTGAGGCCGAGTTCATGGCGGTTGGAAACGACACCTCGGCCGGAACGGAAGCCAACCACCGGCGCATGCAGGAGTTCGGCAAGCCGCAGCACCTCGTCGCGAGCCTCGAAGCCGGCCGGGCCGACGAAAATCATCGGCCGCTCGGCTTTTTCGATTGCCCTTGCCGCCTCGCCGATCACCACATCCGCAACTGGATCGGGATGCCGTTCCAATGGCCGAACGATATCGAACTCGCCCTCTGCAGTGAACTGCTCCCAAGGCATTTCCACGGTCGCCGGGCCGGGTTTCAACGAGTGCATTTCGCGGAAGGCATGGGCGACGGCAGCGGAAACCTCCCCTGCCCTCTCGGCGCGCTCCGCGGACTTGGCGATGCCTGCAAGAGTGGCGCGCTGGTCGCGCATTTCGTGCAGATGGCCACGGCCCTTGCCGAGGAAGGCGGTCGGCACCTGGCCGGTCAGGCAAAGCACCGGCTCGTTGCATCCCCAGGCTGTCAGCAAAGCGGCAGCCGTGTTCAGCACGCCGGGGCCGGGCACGACGGAATAGACCCCGGCTTGACCGGAGGCGCGCGCATAACCGAAGGCCATATAGGCGCAGGTCTGCTCGTGACGCGGCGTGATCACCCGCATCCCGTCGCGTTGAAGCGCATCAAACAGCCCATAGAGCTGGGCGCCCGGAATGCCGAAGACGGTGTTGACGCCATGTGCACGCAGCGAAGCGGCGATCGCATCGCCTCCGGTCATCGCCATCGATCAGATCCCCTTCCCAAGTCCCCTGATTACAATGTCTTACGTGGTGTCGGGTCGAGATTGAACAGCCTTGCCGCATTGAGGCCGAGGATATTGCGCTTGGCCTGTTCCGAGAGGAACGGCAGGTCGTAGATTTCCTGTGGCAGGTCGAAGTCGAAGTGCGGCCAGTCGGAAGCGAAGAGCAACTGTGTTTCCGCGTTGATCATGTCGAGCGTCAGTTCCAGCGCCTTCATGTTGGTCGTTTCCATCGGCTGGGTCGTATACCAGCAGCTCTCGCGCATGTATTCGCTCGGCAATTTTTTCAGTTGCGGCGCTTCGGACGGCCGCATCAGATACTGGTCATCGAGACGCTGCATCAGGAAGGGCACCCATGCAAGCCCGCTTTCCACCCAGATGCTCTTGAGCTTCGGAAAGCGCTCCGGAATGCCGTTGAGTATCCAGTTTGTCAGATGCACCATGTTGCACCAGACGAAGCCAAGCGCGTGCATGCCAAGGAAACGGTTGATGGTCGAAAGCGACTGATCCTGCCAGTGATAGGCGGCGTGGAAAGCGATCGGCAGATCGCGTTCCTGCAGCATCGAATAGACGCGCATATAGTCGTTATGGTGGACCGGCTTGTGGCGCGTCGACGGCACGCAGAAGCCGATGACGCCGGGCTGACCCGAAAACTCCTCGATGGTGCGCTCCGCCTCCTTGGGCACGTTGAAGGGCAGATAAGCGAGCGTCTTGATGCGGTCGTCCTTGGTCAGCACCTTGTCGATCAGCCAGCGGTTATAGGCGCGGCCGAGATAGACCTCCATTTCCGGCTGTGGATGCAATCCGAGGGTCAGCATCGGCGTCGGGAAGAGTACCATGTAATCGACGCCAAGCGCGCTCATCGCTCGCCGGGTTAGCGTTACGTCCCGATGAATGCCGTCATCGACCTTTTCGCGAATACCCGCCTGATGCGGAATGCGGCCGCCGACATCCTGGTATTTCAGGCCCATGTCGCCGTTGAGGCCATAGGATGCGGTGCCCATCTTCTCGTCGTGGAAAAGCATCGCCTGATGGCGGATGACCGGATCCTCTATATATTGCACCAGTTCGTGCCAGGAGATGGTCTCGGTGTGATGCGCATCCACGTCGCAGATCAGCCAGTCCTGGAAGCCGCGCCGCTTGGCGGCCTTCTCGGCATGCGCGAGGATGTCGCGCGTATCGGTGAAGACGTCGATCTCCTGCACCGGCAGTTCGTGGACGCGATCCTTGTTCAAAACATCCATGTTCGCCTCCTCCAGCGAAAGTGAGTGTGGATTTTGCTCCTAAAGCTCGTCAGGCCGGCGCCGGTACCAGAGCGCCAGTTCCATCGGGCCGAGATGCAGGGCCCTCAGGATTTCCGAGACGGCAGACAGCGCTTCGGTTGCGGTCACCGTCTCGTCGCGGGCCCCGGTGAGCGGCCTGAAGGTACGCTCCTCGCCGTCGCTTTTCGCCACATAGAGCCGGATCGCCGCCGTCATCATCCGCGCGACCGCCTCGTCGGAAATCCGCGACGCCTCACCGTTTTCCAAGAGTTCGGTCGCTGCCTTCTCGATCTCGGTCGTCGCGTCCTCGATCCAGCCATAAGGGTCGTTGCGCAGTTTCTGATCAGAGGACGACATAGACCTGGCCCTCCCTGATCGCGAGTTCAGCGCGGTGCAGGCGGTAGCGGCCCACAGGATTCCTGCCGGTCTCGAGGTTGAATTCCCAGCCGTGCCAAGGGCAGGCAACGTGCATGTTTCCCTCATTGTACTGAAGCGTACGCACCTCGCAGTTCTCATCGACCGGCTCGACCACCTCCGGATAGATGCGGCCCTGACAGATCGGCCCCTGCCGGTGTGGGCACATATTGTGCCAGGCATGCAGCGCGCCCTTCACCCGGAAGATGCCGATTTCCTTGTCGCCACAAGCGACGACCTTGCGGCCGCCATCAACGATCTCATGTTCCGAACAGACCAGATATTCCGCCAAGGTTCTCCTCCCTTCCTTCGCGTGTATTTCAATATTATTGAAATAGTTCGCTTATATTGTATAAAGATGGCTGCGGACGTCAAGCGGAGCGGGATATGGATATATCGGCAGATAAAGAAACGGCCCCCAGGGGTGCGGGTATCCAGTCGCTGGAAAAGGGTTTGCGTGTGCTGGCGACAATCCAGCATGCGGGCCGTGCAACGCGGCTGAACGACATTGCCGCTGCGGCAGGAATGACGCCCAGTATGGCGCATGGTTATCTCGTCAGCCTCGTGCGCACCGGCTTTGTGGTCCAGGATCGAATTTCCGGCCTCTACGACCTCGGCGATGCGGCGCTGCAACTGGGGCTTGCCTCGCTTTCCCGCACCGACTTCCTGAGCCTCGCTCGCTCGACGATTTCGGAACTCGCGGCCGTACTTGGCGAGACGGTGACGCTTGCGGTGTGGAACGGTGACGCGCCGGTCGTGGTCGACAAGATCGAAGGTCGCTCGGACAGTGTCTACGAAATCAAGGTCGGTTCGCTCGTCCGCCTCTGGCCGACGGCGACGGGCCGCGCCTTCATGGCGAACCTTCCGCGAGACGAATGGGAGCCCCATCTGCACGCCATGATGCGGCAGGGCGGGGAGAGCGAAACCTCGATTGAGCGATTCATCGCCGATCTTCCAGGGGTACGCGAGAAAGGCTATGCCGCAACCTTGCCGGCCACGGTGCCGGATTTTTCCGCCATCGCTGTCCCCGTCTTCGATCATCGAGGACACTTGAAGGCGGTTCTCACCGTTCTCGGCCGGCAGGATGGCTTCGACATCACACCCACCGGCGCGCCGCTAACCGCCACGCTTCGCGCTGCGAAATCGCTTTCGCAGCGACTTGGCGCCTCAGTAAGTTGAGGGTTTCTACTCGGACCTGCTTGTGCCGCCGCACTTTCTCGGTTACCCGCTTATATAACCATTTGGAAATAAGGGATCACCGCACCAAGATGGCTGAAGACGTGAAGCCCAAAGACACACATGCCGGCGAATGGGCGATGCACCATCCCCGCGCCATCTACTTCCTGAACCAGGCAAACCATGCAGTCCGCAGCCGCCTTGAAGCAGCACTTGCCCCCATGCAGATGACGGGCATTCAATACACCGTGTTGAGCGTGATCAGTGCCCGCGACGGCTTGTCCTCCGCAGAACTTTCCCGCCGCTTCTTCGTCACACCGCAGACCATGAACGAATTGATCGGCAGTCTGCAGCGCCGCAACCTCATCACCCGCAAGGAAGATCCGGCCAACCGCCGCATCCTGCGTATGAGTCTGACGGCCGAAGGCAAGCGTATGATCAAAGCCTGCGATGCAGCGGCCGACACTGTCGAACGCGATGTCTTCTCTTTCCTGCCACAGGAGAGCTATCAGCAGTTCCGCGATCTTTGCCGCCTTATTGCTCGCAACCTGCGTGAGCGCGATGAAACCGCGAAGGCGGAGTAGTAAAGGCCATGTTACGCCTTGAGATTGCAGCCCCTGCAGCTTCGCAAGGTTGAGTGCCGATATCTTACCAAACGTTAATTTGACGTAAGGTTATGCTCCGCTCTTAGCTTCCCACCAGCCGCCATGACGGCGGTCAGAGGCTCGCATTCCTGGCTCGAGATTCGGGCCGCGAGCCTCGTCCATGCCTTGAAACGCTAGCCCTAGGGAAACGTCGCGGTTTCCATCATAGCCAGGATGCGGCATTCTTCGGCAGCCGCCCGTCCGGATCGATGACGATCAGGCTCGGTTCCCCCTGCCCATTCCAGCGCCAGAGCGCCACGCATGTTCCACCGGGTGACATGAAGGACGGGTAGACGGCGCCGTCAAAACCTTGGTCGACGAGCTTCTCTCTCAAGGCATGGGTCGCCGGCAACCGCCCGGCATCAAGGTCCGCCCGCCATTCACAGTGATGGATGGCTTCATCGACGCCGTGGTCCGCAAGCGCGGCCGGATCGATCAGGTTCGCCAGCCGTGCGCCTGTGAGCCGAAGCTGTGCGATCAGGGCCGGATGCTGCACGAAGCCCTGATTGTATTCGGCCCAGGCGGTGGAAAGCTCGCGGGCGGCATAGATGGTCGGCAAGCCGACCGGGTTCCAGCGCCCGCCGAAACGTGCTGCACCATCGCCGGAAAGCGGCGCATGCGCCCAGCGCGGCACATAAGCCCGCCAGAGGAACAGGGCCTCCTCGTCCGGTTCAGGCATAGACGCCGGAGCGCACCGCCTCCAGATACGCAAGCACCTTGTCAGCCTTGCCCTCGCCGACGAGGTCATAAGCCGTCTTGCCGGCCCAGCCGGGGATCGGCTGATGCTTGAACCAGATTGCAGCGCGGTTCTCGTCGCCGGCCATCTCGCTCGCCATGGCGAGAATGCGGACGACGGGAGAGAGTGCGAGGTCGACCTTGCGTGCGCCGCTTTTGGCGGTCAGCGTGTTGCGGGCGACGCCGATCAGCTTGGCCAACTCGACCTGCGTCACGCCGAGCAGTTCGGAAACACGCCGCGCGGAGAGGAAAGAGGAGTGCGCCTCACTGAAGGAGGCGGCGCTCATTTCAAATGCATGTGCAGTCATTGGACTAATCCTGATACGGGCTTAAGCATTTCATGCTCAATATAAGTTCAAATCGTGTCAGTTTCAAGTCTGCCCAATCCCCGCGGCGCATCGATCAATCGGAGTTGAGTTTTGCGGATCGGTTTGCCGCTCTACATAGAGCTTCGGCTGGATCAGGCTGGCCGGGCCAAGGAGGATTTCAGTTTGCAGTTCCATCGTATCGTTGCATCTTTCGCCGTGCTGCTCGCACTTTCCGCGCCGGTCTTTGCGCAACAGGACCACGGCGGAGACGAGCGCCCTGAACGCGCTCGCCAGACGGATCAATCGACGGCCGGCGGCATTTTCAGCCTGATCCCGGCCGATTCCACGACCGAGCATGTCTTCAAGGCGCCTTCCGGCGAGCTGCCCTATACGGCGACTGCCGGAACAATCGACCTTTTCGGACAGGACGGGAACCGCACAGCCAAGATCTTCTATACTGCCTATGTTGCCAAGAACCGTACCGCCGGTCGGCCGCTCACCTTTGCCTTCAACGGTGGGCCTGGGGCTGCTTCGGCCTATTTGCATCTGGGACTGATCGGCCCGAGAATTCTCGAATTCGGCGCGAGCAGCGACAACGGCACGACGCCGGAACTCAGGGACAATCCCGAAAGCTGGCTTGCATTCACCGATCTGGTGCTGATCGATCCGGTCGGCACAGGCTGGAGCCGGGCGGCGAGTGATGACGCAGCCCGGAGTTTCTACGGTGTGCGGCAGGATGCCGAGAGCCTTGCCAAGGCGATCGCTCTCTACGTTCAGAAGACCAACCGGCTCGATGCGCCGAAATACCTACTCGGCGAGAGTTATGGCGGGTTTCGTGCCGCCAAGGTGGCCGCGTCACTCAGAAATACCCAAGGAATCCTGACTTCCGGCATCATCATGCTCTCGCCATTGATCGAGGGGCGTTTTCTTGCCAATTCGGATGATCCGCTCAGCGCCGCCCTGCAGCTTCCTTCCCTCGCGGCCGGCAAATTGGAGCAACACGATCAGTTTACCCCGGAAAAGCTTGCCGAAGCCGAACGTTTCGCCATGGGCGATTATCTCGTCGCGCTGGCAGGCCCCTCCCCCAGCGGTCCGGCGGCGGATGCGCTTTATGGCCGTGTGGCCGAGCTTACCGGCATTCCGCAGGATGTGGTGGCTCGCACGCGCGGCTTCGTGGGCGATGTCTACGCCAAGCAGATGGGGGGACCTGGCAGGATAATCAGCCCCTATGATGCGTCCTATGCGGTGCCGGATGCCTATCCGGAGGACGTCAATAACCGCAACGACGATCCCATCCTCGATGGCTATACGCGCGCCTACGGCGCCGCCTTTGCGGCCTATGCCCGTAACGAACTCAAGTTTTCAACCGAGATGACCTACAACCTCCTCAATGAGGATGTGAATCGCCGCTGGGAATGGAACGGCAGCCGCGGCGGTGACAGCCGATCCCTTGCTGGCGCTTCCACCGACATCCGCGACCTGCTCTCCGTCATTCCGACCTTCCGGCTGATGATCGCGCATGGTTACAGCGACGCGCTGACACCGTATGGCGCGAGCCGCTACGTCATCGACCATCTGCCGCCCGAGCTCGCTGCCGGCCGCGCCGAGTTGAAGACCTATCGCGGCGGACACATGTTCTACACAAAGCCGGAGTCCCGGAAGAGCTTTGCTGCGGATGCGAGGACGTTCTACGAGGAGAAGGCGACGGATTGAACGGTTATCGGAGGCCGATTGTCCTGACAATCGAAGCACATCCGGTTATGATTATGAACATCGACGCTCCACGAACTGTGACCGGGGAGGAGGAAATGCCGGAGACAACCGTGAATGTTCGCTACATCGTGGATAATGTTGAAGCGGCAACCGAATGGTACACGAAAAACCTGGGCTTCACCTTGCTTTCCAATCACGCCCCCGCCTTCGCCGACGTCAAGCTGGGTTCGCTGCGGTTGTTGCTCAGCGGACCGAAAAGCTCGGCAGGGCGCGCAATGTCCGACGGCGAGCTCCCTCGGCCGGGCGGCTGGAACCGTATCCATCTGATCGTCGGTGACTTGCGGGCGGAAGTGGCCCGGCTGCAGGCTGCAGGCGTCAAGCTGCGAAACGAGATCGTGACGGGGCCTGGCGGATCGCAAGTCCTGTTGGTCGATCCGTCCGGCAATCTGGTCGAGCTCTTTCAGCCTGCCCCGCGTTAGATCGAGACGATGCTCCCGCCGCCGGCGCCAACACCTCAATACGACCTCGCCTTCGTGTTGGCGTCGACCTTGTTAGCGGCAATACAAAGACGATTGTGCGGCCCGCGGAACAGATATGAGGTCCGGTCGAACCAACCGCACGGGGTCATAGCAGGCTTGCCGCGTTGGCACCCACGAGTTTTCGGATGTCGGATTTCGGCATCTGGAGATCAAGCATATCTTTGACGATGGCGCGGCATCCCTCGACGGGGCGCGGCATCCTCCGCGACGAGGTCAAGGAAATCATCGACGTGATCGCCGAACACGACGCGGTACTCTGAGGCGGCCACCTGCATGTCAGCGAAATGTACCCGCTGTTCACGGAAGCAAGGCAGCGCGGCGTGATCGCATGCTCGTTTCGCACCCGATCTTCTGGATCGACGCCAACCTGTCAGACCTGCGCGAACTCGCATCGATGGACGTCCATCTGGAACACTGCGCCTGCATGCTGATTGATTGTCCGTCGCGCCAGTTCACCGCCGAGGAACTGCATGACTATGTGGAAGCCGGCGGCCTGGGCCACGCCATCCTCGGCTCAGATCTCGGACAGCCGACCAATCCGCGCCCGGTAGAAGGTCTCCGCTCGGTCATCAAGCTTTGCCTGGACAGCGGTTTCACGTTCGAGGAGACACGCCAAATGACCTCATCCAGCGCAGCCAGACTGATCGGACTATAGCCCGTTGGCGACTGGACAAGAAGCTTCGTCCGGTTTCGAGCCGGTAGACTATCGCCTCGATCAGCTGCCATGGGGGCTTGATTATCCGCGCACCGTACGGTTGCGCTTCGTTGTCGCTTGGTAGAGAAAAGGGAGCGTTGTTAGACCGGTAGCGACTACCACAATCCAATTGATCATACTCCAGCCGGCAAGGTGGATCAGCGCCCCGGCGGAGAGCGACGAGATCGCCACGAAGCCGAAGATCGAGAAATCGGCGATCCCCTGTAACAGAACCGCCCTGGGGCCGACGGCACTGCGGGCGATCATCACCGACGAGCCGGTGAAACTGAAATTCCAGCCAACTCCGAGCAGGATCAGGGTCGCCCAGAAATGCGCAAGCTCCTGACCGGACAGCGCGATGACCGCACCGACTGCAACGAGAGCGATGCCGAACAGCATGACATTCTGATGGCCGAAGCGCTCGATCAGCCGGCCGGTGACGAAGCTCGGCGCGAACATGCCGAGGATGTGCCACTGGATGCCATGCGCCGCATCGTCGACGGTGAAGCCGCAGGCGATGATCGCCAGCGGCGAAGCGGTCATGGTAAAACTCATCGATGCATAGGAAACCGCACCGCAGATCACCGCCAGAACATAGTCTTTCAGTGAGACCTTCGTATCCGATGGGGGTGCGGATGTTACAGCCCCCTTCCTCAGCGGAGCGGACATGGCCGGAAAGCGCAGCAGCAGAAGCGCCGGCAGGGTCGAGAGCGCCAGCAGCGCCTGACACAAGAAACTCAGCGCGAAAGGCGCACCGATCACCACGTTGCTGGTCCAGACTACGATCTGCGGGCCGACGACGGCCGAAACGAGACCGCCAGCCAGCACGAAGGAGATGGCCCGCGGCCGCATCGTCTCGCGCACCAGCAGCGTCGCGGCGAAACGATAGCTCTGCACGCAGGCGATGTTCAGCCCGAAAAGGAAGGCGCCCAGACAGAACAACAGGAACGAGTTCTGCAGCACTCCGAGCGTGCAGGTCAGCCCGCCGATCATCGAGACCACTGCACCGATACAATAGACAGGCTTGCGGCCTAGCAGGCGGATCAGCATGGCGACCGGGATCGTGGCTGTGCAGGTGCCGATCATGAACATGCTGATCGGCAGGGTGACGAGTAGCTCGTTGGCGGTCAGCGTCTGCCCCACCATACCGCCGAGCGAGACCATGATGGGCGGGATCGCGCCGGCAAGCCCTTGAGCAATCGTAAGTAGAAAGACCGACACGGGAAATTTCGGCCGGGCATCGAGTTCAACGACTGCAACGCTCATTCTGTCTTCTCACTCATGCTGGGAACCCGCAGGACCAATCGCCCGTTTCCGACGTGCCGAAACGTCTCCGGCGTGGGGCAGTATCCTTGCTGGAGGCCATCTGCGATACAGAGCGAACCGAATGGGTTTATTGCATATTTGCACGAATGCTCCCGGTGCCTGCATCAATCTGCAATCCTTTTTAGTGCGATCGGCCGCCCAATTTATCTAAGGTAGACTCCAGCGGACTTGATCGTCTCGCTGGAACGGCTGCTGGAGATGATGGAGGAGTTCGAGCTGACGGAGCTCGACGAACTCGCCGACCACATCATCGATACGTCGCGCGAAGGTGTGCTCGCCAAGATACGCAAGCTGCCGAAGGAGCTAATAACCCATCCCTTTCAATTGGAGCTAACCTGACATCACCGTCCTGACCTTAAGCGCAGCGCCTAACGAGTATCTGAAACTCAAACCTCCACCGTCGGATAATCCCTGCCCTTCCAGTGTTGCAGCTTGGCGGCGAATTCGCGTTGGAAGGAAAGAGGGCCCGATTTCTGGATATAGGGTTCGTCGAAGATGCCGATATACATGGTCAGGTTCAGGAAGAAGTGCGCGCCCATTTCAAACAGCGCGACATAGTCGTGGTTGATAAGCGCCTCGCGCTCGTGGTCGGTCAGCGCGACGACAGTGGATTCCTCGACGTCGTTGCCGATCAGTCGCGGTCCGATCGACTGTTCCCAGGTCGCCACCAGATTGCGCGGATCCTCGGCGTAGCGCTTCATCAGTTCCGGGTCGCGGTCGACGGTGTAGAGGAACTTGTTGACGTAGTACTTGCTCATGCCGCTTGCTCCTTCGGATACCAGGTGAAATAGGCTTCCATCGTATGGAAGAGGTCGAGATTATCGACGTAGTCGGCGCCTTCGGGACCGGCGACGCCCAGCATCAGGATAAAGTTCAGGAAACCCTGGGTGGCGTTGCCGCTTTCGACCATGCTTTTGTGGGTGACGTTGGCGAGTATCGCATCGACATCGCCCGTGCGCAGCCATTCGATCGCCTGACGATCGAAGACCGGATCGGGGCCGGTTTCCATGAATTGACGCGGTCCGCCGAGTTCGAGCGAGAGATGTCCGGTACCGATCGCCGCGACACGCTTGTCGGACGGGTAGTCCTCGATCGCCTTGCGGATCGCGCGGCCAAGTTCGTAGAACCGTTTCGGCGAATGCAGCGGCGGCGCGAAAATGTTGGTGTAGATCGGCACCACCGGCAGGTCGTTCTGCGGACGCACCGTGATGATCGGGCAGATGATGGAATGATCGATCTTCAGCTCATTGGAGAACGCGAAGTCGAAACTCTGGTCCATCAGCGACTGGTGCATGAAGCGCGACATGTCCTCGTCGCCCTCCAGCACGTATTTCGGAATACCGAACTCGCGTTCCTCATTGTAGAAGGTCGCATCATAGCGCGGCGCCTTGCCGATCAGGAACTGCGGGCAGTTGTCGAGGAAGATTTGATGGAAGTGGTCGGAGCCCACCATAACGAGGATGTCGGGCTTTGCGGCCGCTAGGGTTTCACGATAGGCTTCCACCTTGCGCTTCCACTCCGGCGCCTGCGGCATCTGTTGCTTGGGCGGCATTGTGGTTGCCTTGAGGTAGAAGGGGTGATGCGTCGAAGCCAGTGTCGCAACTAATTTTGCCAATGTTCTTCTCCCACGAGTACGAGGCGCTTTCGGCGCCGACAGTCGGGAGGAGGCGGACCGGAAGGCCGCTTCCTCGCAATCTCAGTCCGCGAACAGGTCGCGGGTAATGCCAGCCGTTTCGAAGATCGCGTCGCGGCTTTTTGCCAGTTCCGCGCTCAGCCGAGCGGTGTCGAAGCTGAGCAACTGGCCCTTCCACTTCTTCACCTTGCCGGCGACAAAGACGGCATTGACGTTCGAGCGCTCCATGAGCGCGACGACAGCGCCGGGCGCGTTGTTGAGCGGTGTGACGTTCAGCGCGTCTGCGTCGAGAAGGATGAGATCCGCCTCCTTGCCGGGCGTCAGCGAGCCTATCTTGTGATCAAGCTTCAAGCCCGTCGCGCCGCCCATGGTCGCAGCGCGGATTGCATCGCGCGCCGTAACGAGGCGCGGATACTTCTCGCCGGCGAGCGCCTGGGCATTTGCCTCCATGCGCTGCAGGGTGACGAAGGACCGCATCTGGGTGAAGAAATCGGCTGTCATCGTACATTCGACGTCGGTCGAGAGCGAAAAGCTGATGCCGAGATCGATCACCTTCTGCAGCGGCGGCGTGCCGTGACGCATCTGCATTTCGATCGGCACCGACAGCGAGATATGGGCGCCGGCATCGGCTGCATATTTCCAGCCGGCATCCGACATGCCGGTCATGTGGATGAAGATGTTGTCGGGGCCGAACATGCCCTTGGCGCCGAGTTCGTCGAATGTCGGCTGCATCCCGAAGGTGCCGACGACGTGGAGCGCGATCGGCATGCCGAGTTCGCGTCCGATCCGCCAGGCTTCCTCGTAACCTGGAATGTAGATCTCGCCGCCCATGACCATGGTCATTAGCTGGTCACCGGATGCGAAATACTGGTCCCTGATGCGCTTCGCGTCGACCGGATATTTGGCGGCATCGCCCCAGCCCTCGAAATACCCGAAGACCGAGCGTCGGCCCGCGTCGCGAATACCTTCGATGGCGGCGTCGGAATGTTCGGGCGAATGATGGATCTGGCTGACATCCATCACCGTGGTGACACCTGCGTCGAGCTGGGCGATCGAGCCGAACAGCTCGTTGATGTAGACGTCCTCGGGCCTGTAGGCGTTTGAGAACTTCTGAAGAACGGTCTCGTAGTAATTTTGCGCGCTCTCCGGCCGGCCGTCATTGATCAGGATGCCATTGGCGAGCTGGCTGCGCAGCGCAGTCTCGAACTGGTGATGATGGGTGTCGACGAAGCCCGGCATGACAATCTTGCCAGTGGCATCCAGCACGGCGGCGCCGCTTGCCTCGATCGAAGGGCCGACGGCGGTGATCTTTGCTCCCTCGAGCAGTACGTCGCCGACCGCAAAATTACCGACCTTGTCATCCACGGAGAAGACGATGCCACCCTTGATCAACGTCTTCCGGCCAACATCGCCGATACCTTTGGGCAGGCTCGCGGCCGCAGCCGCCTGGGCCGCGGCATTGGCCGACAGCACAGTGCCGGCGGCATTGGCCACCGCCTTGGCCCTCGCCGCATCGAAACTCGTCGGGCACAGAAATTCGGGCTTCCCCGGATCGCAAAGTCTGCACATGGCTTATCCTCCCATCGCCGTGCGGCTCGGTCTTCGTTCGTCAGGTCCCCATGATCGATTGCAGCACCGGATAGCGCGTGATCGCGTGGGCGATGTGAGACGCCGCCTGCCGCAATGTCGGCAGGCGCTCCGCGACCAGTGATTCCGGAGTCAGTATTCCGGTGTAGCCGGACGTATTAAGTGCGGCGATCGTGCGTCCCTCCATGTCGCGGATCGGCACCGCCAGCGCCGTGATGCCGTAGTCGAGCTGATCGACAGTCGTCGCATAGCCGGATTCGCGCACGGCGAGGATCTCCTCCCGCAGGATCGCCGGATCGGTGATCGTCTTTGAGGTGAGCGCCTTGGGGCGCACGTTTGAAAGGTATCTCTCCAGAGCATCGTCGTTCAGTCCGGCAAGCAGAACGCGGCCAAGAGAGGTCGCGCAGGCCGGATAGCGCGCGCCCATAACCGCGGCGGCGCGGCGGGCGCGCTGCACCGAGACGTGGGCGATGTAGATGACGTCCTCGCTGTCGAGCGTGCCTACCGAGGATGCGTCGCCGAACTTCTCGACGAGTTCCCGCAGATCCGGCTGCAGCACCTCCTCGATGCGCGCCGAGAAGTAGAACGACGACCCGAGCGTCATGATCTTGGGGCGCAGGTGGAAGCGCTTGTCCTTCTGCTGGACGTAGCCGAGCGCCTGGAGCGTGATGAGGCTCCGCCGGGCGGCTGCCGGCGACAGGCCGACACGCCGCGCCACTTCGCTGAGCGTCATTTCCGGATGGGTGACATCAAAGGACTCGAGGATAGCGAGCCCCTTCGCCAGCCCCTCGACGAATTCGGCCGGCCTTTGATTGTCTTCGATAGTCGCCATTGCTGCCTGCTGCACTTGCATCATCCCTGATGGAGAAAAACGGCAATCGATAGCGCATTCGGCGTGGCTTCGACAAACGCGGCGCGGGCGCCGTTCGCAACTCGAACGGTGATATAATCTCCCTGCGTCTGACCCGTCCGCATTTCCCCCTCTGTGCCGTCGTCTCCCCGCTTCCGGCTCTCCGGCGGCGGTTACGGATTGTCACTTGACGGCAAGTTAAATGCTGATAACGTTTTCGGCAAGAGCAAATATTTTCGCATACCGAAAAAGAGGAGCGAAATGCGAATCGGCAAGCAGGACAACGCCCGGACGGCCATCGCGACTTCGGATGCCGACAGCATAACAGTCAGGGGCTATGACCTCTGCGCCGAGCTGATCGGCAAGATCGAGTTCACGGACTACTTCTGGCTACTGGTTCTGGGAGAGAAGCCGAGCAAGGCGCAAAAGGCGATGTTGGATGCCTGCCTCGTCGCGATCGCCGAGCACGGTCTCGTTCCGAGCGTGCAGGCCGCGCGCATGACGCTCGCCGCCGGTCCGGAAGCTTGGCAGGGCGCGATGGCCGCGGGCCTGCTCGGCATGGGTAGCGTCGTGGCCGGCAGTTCGGAGTCCGCGGGCCGCTATCTCGCGGAGGTTATGGCGCTTGCCGAGGCGGACGGCACTGATATTGAAACCGCCGCGATCAAGAGTCTCAAGAAACTCAAGGCGGCGCGGAAGAAAGTGGCTGGCCTCGGTCATCCGCAGCATAGCGCCGGCGACCCCCGTGCCGACCGGCTGCTCGCGATCGCCGATGAACTCGGGATCAGCGGCCGCTACATAGAGACGCTGCGCATGCTGGCGAAGCACGCGACTGCCATCATCGAGCGGCCGCTGCCGATCAATGTCTCCGGTGCCATCCCCGCCACCATCCTCGATGCCGGCTGGCCGCCGGAAGCGCTTAAAGCGGTGCCGCTGCTCGCGCGCACGGCGGGCCTTGCCGCCCATCTCTACGAGGAATCGCTGCGCTCGATCGGCTTCATCATGTCCCACAAGGCAGATCTCGCCATCAGCTATGACGGAGCTCTGGCCTCGAAAACAAACAGGAACGGCGAGGCTTGAGGAAATAGAGCATGGTCAAGATTCTCAAGGACATCCGCGTCGTCGAACTCGGCACCTACATCACGGGGCCGGCCGCGAGCATGCATCTCGCCGATCTCGGCGCGGACGTCATCAAGGTCGAGCGTCCGGAAACGGGCGATCCCTTCCGCGCCTTCAAGGGCGGGCTCTACTCGCCGCACTACCAGACCTACAACCGCAACAAGCGTTCAATCGCGCTCGACACGACACGGCCGGAAGACCTCGCGGTTTTCCGGGACCTGATCGCTACGGCGGATGTGTTCATTCAGAACTTCCGGCCTGGCGTCGCGGAAAAGCTCGGTTGCGGCGAGACCGATCTCCGCAAGGTACAGCCGTCGATCATCTATTGCGCCATTTCCGGCTTCGGTCAGAGCGGCCCGTCCCGCGACCGCCCCGCTTTCGATACCGTAGCGCAGGCGGCAAGCGGTTTTTTGCGGCTGGTGACGCCGCCGACCAATCCGCGCGTGATCGGCCCGGCGATCGCGGACGCCATCACCGGCCAGTATGCCGCCATGGGCATTCTCGCGGCGCTGCTGGAATGCTCCAAGTCCGGGAAGGGGCGCCGGCTCGACATTTCCATGCTCGAGGCCATGACGCATTTCAACCTGGACAGCTTCACCCACTACTATTCGGTTGGCGAGATCATGGGCCCACTGTCGAGGCCGGTCGTTTCACAGAGCTACACGTTCGAATGTAGCGACGGAAAGTGGATCGCGATCCATATGTCATCGCCGACGAAGTTCTGGGAAGGGCTGCTGGCGGCGACGGGACAGCCGGACCTTGCCACCGACCCGCGCTTTGCCGAGCGCCTGCAGCGCATCACGCACCAGGACGATTTGATCGCGATCTTCACCCCGGTCTTCAGGCTGGAGACGCGCCAGACATGGTGCGACCGGCTCCTGGCAGCGGAGGTGCCGCATTCGCCCGCCTACGATGCCAACGAGGCGCTCGAAGATCCGCAGGCGAAGTACCTGCAGATCGCGGTGCCGACCGAGCATCCCGAGATGGGCAAGTCGACGACGGTGCGCGCGCCCTACAATTTCGACGGCGCGCCGGAACTTGCCGTGACTCCGCCGCCGACGCTCGACCAGCACGGCGCGGAGATCCGTGCGGAACTGGAAAGACGGAAGGCGGGCTAAGGTCCGCGACGGGAGAAGAGAAACGATGAGTGCCGAGGACAATCCGACCGCTGTGCCAGTCGGGGCCGTGCTGGAAGCCAGCAAGGCCATGCTGCAGAAGCAGCTCTACGCCATTTTCACGCAGCCGGTGAATGGGCTCGGGCCTGTCTTCGCAAACATGGAGGAACACCTGAATTTCCAGATCGGGCTCGAGAAGGAAGGCGTGATGTTCGCCGCCGGGCCGATGTGGACCGATGACGGGGAAAGCTGGGAAGGCGACGGGCTCGTGATCGTGCGGGCCGCTTCCCGGGAGGCAGCGATCGCCATCGCGGAGCGCGATCCGATGCACAAGGCGGGGGCGCGCGCATTCCGGGTCCGGCCGTGGTTAATCAACGAAGGAACGGTAACTGTGAAGCTCGACTATTCGAGCCAGACATTTTCGATGGCCTGAACGCAAACTGGGGAGGAGACCAATGCGTATTCTGTTCGGACTCGTGACTGCGGGCATGATTGCCTTGCCCGGCGCCCTCGCGGCGCAGGAAACCATCAATCTGACCATCGCATCCAGCCACCCGACGGTGATTCCGTGGGTCGGCATGATGAAGACCCATTTCATGGCGAAGGCGGACGAATTGCTCGCCAAGACCGGCAATTACAAAATCGAGTGGAACGAAGCCTTCGGCGGCCAGCTCTACAAGGCCAATGCCACGCTGACGTCAGTCGAAGAGGGGATCACCGATATCGGCTGGGTCTTCTCCTTCCTCGAGCCGTCCAAGCTGCCACTCAGCCAGGCCTCCAGCTACGCACCCTTCGCCACCGTCAATCCGCCGTTTCAGCTCGAAGTGATGGAAGACCTGATGGAGAGCAACGAGGCGCTCCGTCATGAATGGGAGCAGTACAATCTCAAGGTGCTCGGTCTCACCAGCACCGACATGTACGACATCTACACCAAGACGCCGCTCAAGGGCATCGACGACGTCAAAGGCATCAAGCTCTCTGCGCCGGGTGTGCTTGGCACCTGGCTGCGTGGAACCGGTGCGAATGCAGTCGACGGTTCGCTCACCAGTTTCTACACCGATATCCAGACCGGTATTTCCGACGGTGTGCTATCGCTTGCCCTTGGCGCCCTGCCGGCCAAGCTCTACGAGGTGGCGCCCTATATCAACCGCTTCGACGTGGGCGTCGCCTTCTCCGGCGCGGTCGCGATCAACAAGGATAGCTGGGACGGACTGCCTGAAGAGGTCCAGACCGCGATGATCGAGGCGGGCAAATATTACACCGTCGCCCATGGCAAGGATCTGCTCGAACGGCACGAGGCGGCGCTGAACAAGATGGTGGAGCTCGGTACCAGCCAGAACCCGCCCGTCGAAATCATCAAGATGTCCGACGAGCAACGCCAGGCCTGGGTCGACAAGCTGCCGGACATCGCCGGCGACTGGGCGGCGGATCTCGAGGGCAAGGGCCTCCCGGCCAAGGCCTTCCTGAAGGCCTATATGGACGGCTTGCGCACCAAGGGCGAAAAGCCCATGCGCAACTGGGACGAATAGTCCGGCGTCTCATGGCTTTGGAAAGCGACAAGACATCGGCTTCCGGAACCCGAAATCCCCCGTCCTCCGGGATTGGCCGGGTCTGGCTGGTCTTCGTCGACGCGCTCGCCGCGCTCGGCACCGCGCTGATCGGCGTGCTGATGATCACCATCTGCGCCGACATCATTGCCCGCAACATGCTGGGGTCGTCCCTGCCGCTGGTGTCCGAACTCGGCGCCCTCCTGCTCGTGATGATCGTCTGCCTGCAACTGGCGACGACGGTGCGGGCGGACCGGCTGGCCCGGACGGAGATCTTCTTCATCCCGTTCCGCGAAGGCCGTCCTAGGGCCGGTGCGCTGCTTTCGGCACTCTTCAATCTCGGCGGCGCCGCCGTGATAGGCGGCATCGCCTCGGTCAGCCTCTCGATCTTCGAGAAGGATTATGCGAGCGGCGAGTTCATCGGCGTCACCGGTATCGCGACCTTGCCGACCTGGCCGTTCCGCGCTCTCATCCTTGTCGGCATGACGGTCACCGCCATCCAGTTCGTCGTCGCGATGGTCGGCGATCTTCGCGACGTTATCGCCAACAGGAGATCGACATGAGCCCCGTGGAAATCGGTTCCGCCGCGGTGGTGGCGCTGCTCGTTCTCATCTATCTCGGGATGCCCATCGGCATCGGCATGTTGGCCGTTTCCTTTGCCGGCGTTGCCGCTATACGAGGCGAAACGGTGTCCTTGCGGATGATGGGCGCCGTCGCTAACGACTCACTTCGGGAATATCTGTTCGCGGTCGTGCCCCTTTTCGTGTTGATGGGCCTTCTGGTTACGGTCTCGCGTGTCGGCAAGGACACCTTCGACGTATTCCAGAAGCTGCTCGGGCGTGTCACCGCCGGCCTCGGGGTCGCGACGGTGTTCGCGAACGCAGTCTTTGCCGCGATCACCGGAATCTCGATCGCCTCTGCGACGGTCTTCAGCCGTGTCGCCGTCCCGGAAATGACGCGGCACGGCTATACCCGAAAGTTCGCGACGGGGGTCGTCGCCGGTTCATCGGTGCTTGGTATGTTGATCCCGCCCTCGCTGCTGATGATCGCCTATGCCGTGCTCGCAGAGGAATCCGTGGGCCGCATGTTCCTCGCCGGTGTCGGACCCGGTATCCTGATCGCCGCCGCATTTTGTGTGACGATCATGTTGCTCGCACGGTTTCGCAAGGATTTCGTCTTCGAGGACGGGGAAGACAGCGCCGAGCTCGGCGACATGAGCATCGCTGAGATCGCCCGCAAATCCGCGCCGATCGTCTCGCTGATGCTGGTGGTACTGGGCGGGCTCTATGGCGGTTTTCTCAACCCGACCGAAGCCGGTGCCGCCGGCGCCTTCGGTGCATTGGTGATTGCGTTGATGCGCCGGTCCCTCGACCGGCGCCTCTTCTGGAACCTGCTGGTCGAGGCCGGCCAGATCACCGTCTCGGTGCTGTTCCTGATCCTCGCCGCGACCTTCTTCAGCCGTATGTTGGCGCTTTCCGGCGTGCCGCGCGCTTTGGCCCAAGTCTTCCTGACGGGGCCGATCGGTCCCTACGGCTTTCTTCTCGTCTATCTTCTGCTGATCACTGCGCTGGGCTGCCTGATCGATTCCATTTCGATCATGCTGATCCTCCTTCCGATAGCGTTGCCGATCGCCAATGCGGCCGGTTTCGACCTCATCTGGTTTGGCGTGCTGACGGTCGTGACTGTCGAGGTGGGTCTCCTCACGCCGCCCTTCGGGCTATCTGTCTATGTCATAAAGTCGGCCATGGATGAGCCCGATCTGAGAGTGGGCGAGATATTCCGCGGCGCATTGCCATTCGTCCTGGCCATGTTCGTGTCAATCGCCCTGATCGTAGCCTTCCCGCCGATCGCGACATGGCTCGCCCGTCTATGAAAGTAGAATGCCGATGATCGAACTTCTCTTCATTCCAGGAAGCCTGAGGCAGGCTTCATCGTCGCGCGCCACAGTAAGGGCGTTGATCAAGCGCGTGGAAGACAGCGCGACCTGCGTGACCGCCGATCCGGGACTGCTGCCGCACTACAACGCGGACATCCTCGACGATCCGGCGGTCAAGGCTTTCATCGATCAGATAGCGCATGCCAATGGGCTGGTCTTCGTGACACCCGAATACAATTACAGCGTTCCGGGCGTTCTAAAGAACGCAATCGACTGGGCCTCGCGCCCGGCGATGAAATCCGTCTTCAAGGATAAGCACTGCTTCGTCATGAGCGTCTCCGGCGGCGCACTCGGCGGTGTGCGCGCCCAAGGGCACCTGAAATATTCGCTCAACGGGATGCTCGCGAAGGTCTTCGCCTGCCCGGAAATCGTCGTTCCCATGGCCAACGATAAGGTCGAAAATGGGCTCCTGACTGATGAACGCATCCTCACTTTCGCCGAAGAACAACTGCGGGCGTTCATGACCACGCTGAGCGAGTCTGTCCCGGACATCCGATAGGCTTCTGCCGCGCCGCCTTCTCATATTGCATGAGGTTGGCTGTACCCACCACAGACTTCAGCTAGGGTCAGGACTCATTGATCCAGAAGATGATTCTCGCTGCGATGCAGATTGCAGAGAAGAAGGTGTAGCGCATCGGTCGGACCTGGTTGCGATACGACAACGCTTGAGCGTTGCAAACAGGTTCTCGACCCGCTGGCGGCAGAGGTCGATCCTTTTCGAGGAGACGCGCTGACTCCCGCTCTTGAGCCGATACGAACCGACAATACAAGTCGCCTGTGGGTGCCGCTTCATTCTGGTCTGTTAAGCCGTGAGTACCGGTACGACGAGCGACAGCCCAGACATCAACAGCAGTACGAAGGCCAACCGACGCAGGGCGGCGGGCGCCAGGCGCGGTGGCCAGCGACGCGCGGAATAGGTGGCGATCAGCACGCCCGGCAGGCCGGCCATCGCCCAGACCACCGCATGTGATGGCAGTTCTCCGGATGCCATCACCAGCACGAGGCGGAACATGGCGTTGATCGCAAATACCGCCACCAGTGTCTCGCGGATCATGCTGTGCGGCAGTGGTTGCCGGTACAGATGATAGACCAGCGGCGGCCCGGCTGTCGAAAACAGGCCTCCCATAATGCCGCCGAGCGCGCCGAAAAACACGAAACTCGGATTGGACGACAGGCGTTCGCGCGGGCTTGGCCGGAAAATCAGTTGCAGGCTGGAAACGATGATGACGAGGCCGAGGACCAGCCGCAGGGCAGCCAGCGACGACGAGGCGAGCAGATCCAGAAGCATGTAACCGACAAGGATCAGCGGGATGGCGCCGACAAGCGAAAGAAGAAACGGTCCCCGGGCGATCTCCCACCATCCTTTCAGCAAAACCATCAGCGCATTGGCAAGGGTTAGCAGACTGACGATGATGGCAGCTTCGGGCAAAGGGATGAGCCCGGTCAGAGCCACCGCCCCCATCAGCAGCAGGCCAAAGGCAAAGCCGGTCAGCGTCTGCATATAGGCGGCGACGAAAGACAAAAGCACGAAAAGGGCGATGCCGCCGGACGGCATCACGACCGCTCTTCTGCAACAAGGCGCATCGTCTGGAAGGATGCCAACCGTTGCAGATCGGGCTCGACACCAAGCCCCTCGCCTTCCGGCAAATCGACCCAGCCTTGCCGTACGACCGGCCAGCGCGGCACGATCGCGTCGCGCAGTAGATTGGGATTGATGTCGACCTCTAGCATTCCGTCGCCGCCGGCAGCCGCCAGAATATGGGCCGAGGCGACAAGACCGATGCCTGCCCCAAGAAAGTGCGGGCAATAACGCCGCCCGGCTGCGCGAGCGGCCTGTGCAACGGCAAAGCAGCCGCTCGGACCGCCCCATTTCGCCGCATCGGGCTGGATCACCGAAAGGCTGCCGGATGAGATGGCAGACTGGAATGCCGGTTCGCCGATCAGGTTTTCGCCACCTGCCAAGGGGGTCGACGTCAGTCCCGCAAGGTCTGCCCAGACCACATCATCGGAATCCACCCGCACCGGCTCTTCCATCCAGCCAAGGCCGAGATTGTCGGTTGCCCGGAGAAAGGCTCGGCCCTGCTCGGCCGAAAAGCCCTGGTTGGCGTCCGCATGCAGCGTCTCACCGGGACGAAGATCAGCATGCAGGCGGCGCAGGAGGTCGAGATCGCGGTCGAAATCGAACCCGACCTTCACCTTGAAATCGCGATAACCGGCAGAGCGGGCCTCCGCCACCATGCGCTCCGCGTCGAATATGTGAATGCCGCTGGCATAGGCGCGGACCTGATGGGCGGCCATACCACTCATCGCCTTTGCCAGAGATGAGCCGGCGCGGCGCGCCGTCAGGTCCCAATAAGCCATGTCGAAACCGGCAATCACCTGCGCATAGGGGCCGAACTCACCGGTCTGCAATACAAGGATTTCGGTGGCGGCGGTCAATTCCCTCCATAGGTCTTTTGGGGACGGCAGAGATCGCCAGAGAATGCGCGGAGCAATATCGCTGACAAGCAGGCGCGCCCGGTGTTCGGCACCGCAGGCCGGCCAGTTGCACCAGATCTCTCCCCAGCCGACGGTGCCGCGATCGTCCTCCAGGCGCACGAACACTGCCGGCCGATCGAGCATAGTGCCGAATGAAGTGGAAACCGGTTTTTCCAGCGGCAAACGGAAAACCAGGGCTTCGGCCGAAATGATCTTTATTTCATCCTGCACGCGGACACTCTCCCTTCGTCATCCCGCCAGAAAACCGCCGTCGATCGCATAGACGGTGCCTGTCGCGTATTCGGAGGCAGGCATGCAGAGGAAGGCGACCACTCCGGCCACGTCCTGCGGCTTCCCCCAGCGTTTCAGAGCCGTTCGGCCGGCGATCCGCTCGTGATGCGCCGCGTCCTTGCGGCCCTCGGCATTGATGGCCGTCTCGATATAACCGGGTGCTACGGCGTTGACGCGGATGCCTGCCTCGGCCCAGGCGAGCGCCAGCGCCTTGGTCAGCATCACGACGCCGCCCTTGCTGGCGCAATAGGCGGGAATGCGCGGCAGCGCAGCGAAGGCATTCATCGAGGCGATATTGACAATCGATCCCTTCGAGGCCTCGAGATGCGGCTTGAACGCCATGCAGATGCGGAATGTGCCGGTTAGGTTGACGTTGAGAACCTTCTGGAACATCTCGATCTTGAACTCTTCGTCGCGCGCAAGGATGCCGGCGCAATTGACCACGGCATCAACTCTCTCGAAACCACCGGCAAATGCACTGACCGCCTCGTCCGAAGTAACGTCTAGAATCGCGACCGCAATCCCGCCGATGCCGTTGAGCCGGCATCGATCGACGGCAGGCTGATCATGGCCGGTCACCGTCACCGCCGCACCACGGGCATGAAACAGTTCGGCGATGGCCGAGCCGATGTCGCCCGCCCCACCGATGACGACAGCGTGAAAGCCAGGTGGAAAACTGAACGGGTCCTGCATCATCCTCGCCTCGAACTTTTTATTGGTTTATCGAGTTTCGCTTGGGCGCGCGATCGGCTCGCAGCGCCCAACTGGTCTAATCTCAGGCTGCGGTGTAGCTCTGGGCGAAATCGCCTTCGCTCTTGATGACGTGAAAGGCCGGCGCCGATGCCTTCCACCTGGAAGCCTTTGCTGCCGTCAGGCGGCTGAGGCTGTCCAGAACGGCGACGCCTTCCTGCGCCAGCGACTTGCCGACGGCCTCGGTGTTGGGGAAATGCGAGCGGATCGAGTTCAGCCAGATCGTCCGGCCGGCGCAACCGCCATCTCTATCAGCCGGCGGTGCCCTTCAACCACGGAAGCCAGGAGGTCGGGGGTAACCTCATCCGAAACGTCCAATCGGGTATGGCAACTGCGGTTCACACCAAGGCAGGCAAAGGCTTTGTCGTAGCCGCGTTCGACGATAGTGGACAATTCTCCTACTTCAGAGAGGATCGGTTGAGGGTCATCTAAGCCCGCCAAACCGGAAAAAGCAGCCCTTGCCTGCACGGCGAGACTCGGAGTCGTCATACATATTCTGTTTGGATCAGCGGTATCCAATCGTCGCCCGCCCCGGATCGTCGTATAGGCTCTAGAAACCAATCCGGCACCGATATGTGCCCACATATCGGTTACCCCTGCCGATGGCGCGAGATCCAGCGCCGAATGTGTCCCCGCAAAGCGAAGCTCATGCGCACCGCTGTTCAGCAGAAACAGCGAATGGTCCGGAAACGCCTTCGGCAGCCAAGCCGCCAGCCACAGAAATGTCGCTGTTCCGGTGCCCCTCTCAACCGAGCAGGTGAAGAAGCCGGAACGCGGCGTCGACATCGCAATCCAGCGAACCCCACGATGTCTCCTTGCCATCAGCGTAGGGCTGTCTCCAACCCGGTTTTCTCCGGTCAAATACAATCGGACTGTGAGGTTCGCAGATGCCATGCCGGCATAAGCCGCCAGGTCGGACGGACGTCCGATGGCGACGGGAATCGGGATGAACGGCTTGTCGGCATAGGAATTCAGCCCGACGATTTCTCCCGTCGGGCCGAACGGCAAAATGACGACCGCTAGTGCTCCAGCCTCCGCCACTGCCGTCAGCAAGGGAGCTGCAACCGACGTCCAGATTGCGGCATGTCGGGCATAAGGCAGTAAAATGATGGCGATGCGGCCCTGGGCGGCGGCGGCATCCGACACTGAATGCACCAATGCCAGCGGGGCAGCAATACCTTCGTCGGTCGTAGGCACGACAACAGGCTGCGGGAACAGCTCCAGAGCGCAATTCGATCCAACCACCTCGCAGCGGCAAGGCTGAAAGAGCGGAACAGGAATCCGCAACCTTTCAACCTCATAACCCAATCTCTCCAACTCACGCGTAATCCATTCCGCGGTCGCGAGATCGCCCGCGCCGCCTGCCGCCTTTTCTCCAAAGCCGGCATGAATCAACAAATCGCGCCAGAGACACTCGGGATTTATCATGCTGGTCACTGGATCCGGTCACTTATAAATTTCGGTCGCGCGCTGCAGCATTTGCGTCCGCACCTTGGAGTCCTCTTGTGTACCCAGCAGAGGCGCCTTCAGAAAATCCCTGACATTTTCCGGATACTGGTCTTCGAGCCCCTTGACTGTCGGGCGCCGGGCAGAGCCCGCATAGATCAGTTGTGCCTTGTCAGAGAGGAAAAAGTTCAACAGCACGCGCGCAGCATTCGGATGTAGCGTTCCCTTCACAACGGCAGCGTCAAAATTCCCGTAGACAAGCCCCTCCTCCGGCAGGATCACTTCGAGCGGCAACCCCTTGTTCAACAGGGCATCGGGCAGAATAAAGGGGATATAGACGGGGTACTCACCCCGCGCGACGCGACGTGGACTGTCGCGTATCTCACGCGTGAAGACCGGCCGATTTTCGGAAAGACGTTTTTGATAATCCTCCCCAAACTTCTCGTATGTGACCGCGAAGAAAAGCCCGCCGCCACCTACGGCACGAAAATCATCCGCGAGAATTTTCCCCTTCCAGCTCGGATCCGTCAGATCTGCCCATCTTTTCGGGCGTTTGTCCTTCGGAACGGATGCGTTAACGACAATCCCCATGCTTTGCGAGAACACCGGGAGCCTCAGTTCATTTCCCGCAAATTCGGGCGATAGGCGTGCAGCATTTGGAATATCTCCGTGAGGTTGAAGGACGCCCATGGTCTCCAGCGTCACGGAGCCGCCGCTGAAGGACACGTCCGCCGCAGCCCGATTGGTAGCGAGTTCGAGGCGGAGCCTTTCGAAAAGCTCGCTCCCACGTAATTCCAGCTTCTGGACCTCAACACCGTATTCGTCACTGAAGGCGGACAGAATCCGGTCAAGTTGCGGAACGCCGACCTGCGACGTGTAAAGCGTTACCTGACCTTCCTGTTTCGCGGCCTTTACGACGTCATCCCAGCTTTGCTCCGCCCAAGCCGACGAGCTTAAGCCTATCATTGCAAGGCCGGCCAGCACGCAGGCACGCATAGGCCCGAATATCATTCTCCTCTCCTCCTCTGGATATCTGCCAATCGAAAGCGTGATGTTTGCCGATCGGTTTGCGCGATATTAGATTTGTCTCATTGGACTGCGCTACCATTCCTCTCCCGGCAACCCCCGTTCAATGGAAGCCGCCTCAAAGCTTAGACAAAAGAGAGGCGGCGAAAAGCCCTCAATGCGCCTATAGAGCTTTCGCGAATCGAGACAGATCGAAATTGTCCGGCTTGCTTGATTCGCTGTTTACGCGACCGTGTGCAGGTCAGCCGAGTTGTCCAGAAAACTCTTTTCTCGGATTGCGAAAGGACTTGCCGCGCTTGACCATATTTACCTGCCGCATCAGGCATCCGATCATTGCTTTTGATTTCGACGTGCAAGCCCATCGCGAAGGGTTCTCGGAATATCGGCGATAGCAGACGCGAAGCGGAGAATGACCATTATGGAGTTAACAGCAATCCGTCTCCTGGATCGGCCGATTATCCGGCCGGGAATGTGCCAACGGATGGGGACGAATATCAACGGGCCGAGCATCATCCGAGTGCCTGATTGGGTCAAGAATGCGCTCGGCACTTTCTATCTCTATTTCGCCCATCACCGTGGCGACTATATTCGATTGGCCTATGCCGACGCCGTAACAGGTCCCTGGAGCGTTTATGAACCAGGCGTACTCCCTCTGGCCGACTCCGGCTTCAGCCACCATATTGCCTCGCCGGAGGTGATCGTGGACCATGCCGCGAAGCAGATCCGCATGTTTTTCCACGGCGGCGATGAAATCAAACATCAGTTTACGCGCCTTGCAATATCGGCCGACGGCTTGCATTTCACCGCACGTCGAGAAGACCTGATGAACCCCTATGCCCGCTTGTTTCGGTACAGGGATTGGGTTTACGCCATCACGATGCCCGGCCAGTTCTATCGATCTGCGGACGGGATCAAAGGCTTTATCCCTGGACCACGACTTTTCTCTGCCGACATGCGTCATACCGCCGTCTGGGTAGAAGGTCACTGGCTCCATGTGATTTATAGCAATCGCGGCGATGCTCCGGAATCGCTTCTCTACTCCAGAATTGACCTCTCCGCCGACTGGATGGAATGGCGGGAGGAGGCACCCGAAATCCTTCTCGCACCGGAAAGAGAATATGAAGGCGTGAACCTGCCGATCGAACCTTCAACCATAGGACCGGCGGAAGGACCGGTTCGCCAACTGCGGGATCCGGCTGTATTTCAGGCCGACGGCAAGCTCTATCTCATCTATTCTGTCGCAGGGGAAAGCGGTCTGGCGCTTGCCGAAATCAACTCTCGGAAGTTTTCAGCGCGCGCTCAAAGGTCTTGAAAAGGATCGATCCCGCACCCTTACGGTTCCGAACTAAGTTGGATAGCAATCCTGGCTCCGGGAGAGGAAGTAACGGAAATCAGCCCTCGAACGCGAGGTGAGGCCAAATAGCCTATGCCTTTCCGAGCTACATGCGAACCGCCAACCGAATTACGCGAGACAAGATGCTGACGCGGAGTAGGTTCAAAGCTCTCCGTTGTTTCCCACCGCGCGTCGCATCGCCGCGCGTAAAAGACAGATTTCAGGCAGCTCTTCGGTCTCCTTCAGTGTCAGAAAATGTGTGAGTATAGGGCTAAGTTCAAGTTCCTTCACATCAAGCGGAAGAATGTCGACGGCGCCGCGGACGGTGCGAAAGGCGATCCGCGGAATGCAGATAAGGACGTCGATCTGGGTGGCCATGGAAATAAACGCGCTTGGGTCGCCGATCATCTCGATCTTGGGTTCGGGTGGAGGAAGCCCCAGATTGCGGAATGCGCTATCGAATGACGTTCGATTGCTCGTCTCCGGCGTCGTTAGCGCCCATGGCCAGTCTAGAAGTTCACGTGCCTTGATGTCTCGGCGCCCTGCAAGAGGATGCTTGCGCGAACAGGCCAAGGTCAGGTCGGTGCCGGTCAATGGTGTCGCTCGCAGAAGCGGCAGTGTCCCAGCCGGCACCAGATCCCATTCAATACGTCCCACATAGCAGTCGAACGATCCGTCGAGCAGCCCCTGCATCATGGCGGAAACCACGCCCGCGACGATCTGGATCCTCGTGTCGCTCTCGATGAGCCGCAATTCGTGCATGGCCCGCGGCAAGAGATCGTAGCTGAGGGTCGGGTTGGTGCCGATGCGGACCAGGGCCGGCGGCACCGTTCTCAGCTCGCTCGCGAGATGTTCGAAGGTCGCAAGACCGGCGCGGGCGCGCTGCAAGGCGTGCCGACCCGCGGCAGTCAGCGAAGCACCTCGCGCCGAGCGGGCCACAAGGGGCACGCCGAACGCGACCTCGAGATCCTTCACCATCTGCGAGATGGCCGGCTGGGTCAGATTCAATTGGTCCGCCACCTCGCGAAGCGAGCCGCTCCGGTCGACCATCTCAAGGAGCCGAAGGTGTCTCAGCCGAAGCCGGTCGAGGTAGAGAGAAGAAGGAGTCATAAGCTAGAATTATCACTTCCAAGAATCTTTTGAATTCTTTTTTGATCCGGTTTCTGTTTGCATCATTCACGGAGGAGCCGCCTACGTGGGCGGGAGGAGGAAATATGAAACGTGTCGATATCTGGTCGGGCGCAGCCGTCTGTGTCCTGGCCCTATTCATCATGTTCGTCGTGATCCCGTGGCAAATCGACGATGTGAAGGAGGGCTATGTCGCTCCGCGTCTCGTGCCGCAGATCAGCATGGCATTCATCGTGCTGCTCTCGGCCTTGCAGGTCTTCACCGCAGCACGCGGGGAGATGCAAGAATCGGCCACCCTGGTCACCCGAGCGGAACTGGCGGCCCTGCTGAAGCTATCCGCAATCTTCGCGCTTTCGCTGATCCTTTACCTGTACCTGTCCCCGCTGGCCGCCGCGGTCAGTCTCCTCGCGGGATCCCTGCTGGCCCTCGGGGAACGTCGCCCCGTGCTGATCGCCGGAATAACCGGTGTCCCGATCTTTATCGTGTGGCTCGTCTTCTACCGCCTGCTCGGCACAGCGATCGTTTGAGGTTGCCATGGATTATCTCGTCGCAGGCTTCGGAAACATTCTGAATTTTCACACGCTGCTGTGGATCGTGATCGGCGTCACCCTCGGTTACGTCGTGGGCGCAATGCCCGGGCTGGGCAAGGGAACAGCGGTCGCCGTCTCCATTCCGCTGACCTTTTACCTGGAGCCCGTCTCGGCGATCGCGATGCTCATCGGCATCGCCAAGGGCAGCGGCGCGGGAAGTGCGGTTTCGGCGATCCTGATCAACACGCCGGGGGAACCCTCTTCCGCGCCGACCGCTCAGGACGGCTACCCCCTCGCTCGCCAAGGCAAAGCGCAGAAGGCCCTCAAGATGGGGTTATACGCGTCCGTCATCGGCGATTTCGTCTCGACCCTCATTCTCATCGGGTTGGCCGCGCCGCTCGCTTCCTACGCCCTGCTGATTGGTCCTGTCGAATTGTGCGCGATTCTTCTCTTTTCGCTCACCTTCATCGGAGGCCTCTCGGGCAACTCGATGATCAAGGGAATGGTCGCCGGCGCCTTCGGCGTCTTCTTTGCCACCGTCGGCATCGAGGCTGAGACCTTCGTACCCCGCTTCACCTTCGGACTGCTGGAGCTTGATGAAGGCATCTCGCTTGTCCCGATGGCGATTGGCATGCTGGCCGTGGCAGAGATGGTCAATCAGGCAGGCAACCTGGCCCACCTCGATTCGCAGGCCGCCGTGATGTTGAACGGGACGACCGCGGATGACCGCCGGGTAACCGGGGCCGAATGGCGCCGCTGCCTGCCGGTCATCGCGCAGGGATCGCTGATCGGCTCGATCGTCGGCATCCTTCCGGGCCTGGGCGCGAGCGTCGGCTCCTTCCTGTCCTACGGAGCGGCGGTGCGGACCTCGAAGACGCCGAAATTGTTCGGCACGGGCATGATCGAGGGCGTCGCCGCGGCGGAGAGCGCCGACAATGCGGTTGTTCCGGCGAGCCTCATTCCGCTCTTCGCGCTCGGCATCCCCGGAAGCGTCATCGCGGCGATCCTGATCTCGGCGCTCATCATGCACGGCCTGACGCCCGGTCCCCTGATGTTCAAGCAGCAGCCACAGATGGTCGGCGATCTCTACGCCGCTCTGCTCTGCGCCAGCCTCGTCATGCTCGTCGTCGGCACGCTCGGCCAGCGCATCTTCGCGAAGGTCATCTACCTGCCGAACCGCCTGATCATTCCGGTCGTGCTCTTCCTGTGTTGCCTCGGCGCCTACATGGAGACGAGTTCGGTTTTCTCGATCTACGTCATGCTGTTCTTCGCGGCGGTCGGCTATCTCATGCGCAAGCTGGACTACTCGTTCATCACGTTTTTGATCGGCTTCGTCATCGGACCGAAACTGGAACTCACATTCCGCCAGTCGATCCAGATCCTGGACGCGAAGGTATCCAATCTCGGACATCACCCCATCTCCATCGTCTTCATCCTGTTGACCGGCATCACGGTCGTGCTCATCGCACGCAGCCACCGCGCCAGTCGCCTTCTTGAAGCGAGCGAGACCAACTAACAGACGATTCAATGGGAGGAGCATAATGAACCAGGGATTTCCACTGAGCGGCGCGTCGACGCGGCGCTCCATTCTCGCCGCGGGGGCCGCCTTCGCGATCGGCATCACGGCATTCCTGCCGAGCCTCGCGCAGGCGGATGACTACCCGTCGAAGCCGATCACGCTCTACATCGGTTACGGCCCGGGCGGCCAGACGGACGTGGTGGGGCGTGGAGTGGCCAAGGTGCTGGCCGACCAACTCGGCGTTCCGATCAACGTCGTCAACAAGCCCGGCGCCGGCGGTGCGTTGGCGGCCAGCCAGTTGAAGAAGGAAGCGCCGGACGGATACACGGCCATGTTCCACACGAACAGCGTGGTGGACGCGGATCCATTCATGTCGGCGCGCATCAATTTCAAGCCCGACGACTTCGATTACGCGGGAATGGTCACGGCCTTCCAGCAGGGCCTGGCGGCGCCGAAGGACGCGCCCTACGATTCGATCCAGGAGTACGTGGCCTGGGCGAAGAAGAATCCCGGTTCCGTTTTCGGGTCCCTCAGCCCCCTGTCCAAGATGTATATCGACCAGATCGCCAAGCGCGAGGGTCTCGATGTGAACGTCATGCCGCTCGCCAGCGGCAGCGAGATGATCAATGCCCTGCTCGGCAAGCAGGCCGCGCTCGTCCTGTCGGGCGGCATACACTACCGCTATCCCGAGGAGACCAAGACGATCGTGGCGACAACCACGTTCCGCCACGTCTCCGCTCCGGATGTCGGGACGATCGACGAAGCCGGCTACGGCCTCGGCATCGATGCGCGGACGACGCTCATCCTGCCGAAAGGCACGCCGCGGGACATCCTCGGAAAACTGAGCACGGCACTCAAGGCGACGGAGACCGACGAGGAATTCAAGGCGATCGTCTCCGCCGCCGACATTCCGATCATGTACATGGATCTCGATCAGGCGGCGGCCGAAATCGCCAAGAACTATGCCAAGAACAAAGCCATCTTCGAGAAGGCCGGCATAGTGCCGCAATAGCACCCGGCGGTCGCCGAACCTTCCGGCGTGCCGATCACATGGCCCGCCGACCACTCCATTCATTCAAGCTGCGACAGCGAGGACGACATGTTCGAACCGCTCACGGGCGTTCGCGTCATTGATCTCAGCCAGGTCCTGGCCGGGCCGTATGCGACCTACCTACTCGCCCTCATGGGGGCCGAGGTCCTCAAGATCGAAAAACCCGGTGAAGGCGACTGGACCCGTGTCGGCGGATCCGTTCCCGATCTGTCGGAACGCAAGATGGCGCCGAATTTCCTGACCCAGAATTCGGCCAAGAAATCGGTGGCGATCAACCTGAAGGTGCCCGACGGCGTCGCGGTCCTCAAGAAGCTCATCGCCGGCGCCGACGTCTTCGTCGAAAACTTCAAGCCGGGCGTGGCTGATCGGCTCGGCCTAGGCTTCCAGGAGCTTCGCGCGATAAACCCCCGCCTCGTTTATTGCTCCATATCCGCCTATGGCCAGACCGGCCCGCTCAGCTCTCGGCCCGCGTACGATCACGTCATCCAGGGCATGTCCGGAATCATGAAAACCACCGGCAGGCCCGGCGACGGGCCGACCAAGGTCGGCGCGCCATATGTAGACTACGCCACCGGGATGAATGCCGCGATGGCCGTGCTGGCCGGATTGCTGGAAGCACGGCGTACCGGCTCGGCGGTCCAAGTTGACGTCGCTATGCTGGACACCGCGCTGATGCTGATGGCCTCGCTGATGACCATGCATCTGTCGACAGGGTGGCAACCGTCTCAGAACGGCAACGAGGCCTGGAGTGCCAGCCCCTCGTCCGGCGCCTTCGAGACAGCCGACGGCTTGCTGATGCTCGCGGCCAACCACGACACCCAGTTTCGGAACCTGTGTCGGGGGATCGACCGCGCCGACCTGCTTGAAGATCCGCGATGGAAATCGGCGGAGGAGCGGGCGACGAACGCCGGTTCGCTGCGGCAGACTCTGCTCGAGATATTCCGTACCCGCACCGCGGCGGAGTGGGAGGTGGTACTGGAAGAAGTGGCCGTTCCCGCCGCGCGCGTACGCGGGCTGGAGGAGATCCTGCACGAGGAGCAGGTGCGAGCGAGGGGCATCATCTCCGAAATCAAGGTCGCAGGTTTCGACGGCACGGTGCACGTCCCCAATCTTAGCTTCCTCGCAAACGGTTCGAGCTGCCCGCCGAAGACTGGACCCTCGACGCTCGGCTGCGACACCGAAGAGGTTCTTCTCTCTGCCGGTCTCGGCCAGGCCGAACTGAGCGCGTTGCGCCGCGCGAATGCGATCTAGCATGGAAGATCCTTCTTTCATGGCCGCATCGGCTCAGCGCGCATCAAGCGTCGGACCACAGCCCGCGCCGCAGGCGGCGGACGGGAAATCGAAGGCGGAAGGAACACGAATGTATACGCGGGCTGCTCTTGAGAGGTGCATCGGACAGTCGGTCGGACAGTCGCGGTGGTTCACCATCCACCAGCACAGGATCAATGCCTTCGCCAATGTGACCGAGGACCATCAGTTTATCCACATCGACGCGGAAAAGGCGGCGAGCGGCCCTTTCGGCGCGACCATTGCGCACGGCTTCCTGACCCTTTCGCTGCTCTCCGCCATGCTCTTCGACGGTGGCCCCCAGATCGAGGGCGAGGTGATGGGCGTGAATTACGGGATGAACAAGGTGCGCTTCCTTTCGCCGGTTCGCGTCGGCAGCCGCGTGCGTGGGAATTTCACGCTGCACGACGTCCAGACCAGGGAGAACGCGCTCGACACCATCCTCGACGTGACCGTCGAGATCGAGGGGCAGACGAAACCGGCGCTGGTGGTCGAATGGATCACACGCCACTATTTCGGAGAGACATAAATGAAAGAAATTCGCTTTGACGGCCGGACGGCCATCGTCACGGGTGCCGGCACGGGTCTCGGCCGCAGCCACGCGCTTGGTCTCGCGGCGCGCGGCGCGAACGTGGTGGTGAACGATCTGGGGGTCGCGACGGACGGCACAATCGAGGGATCGCAAGCCGCCCGCGCCGTGGTGGAGGAAATCCGCGCCGGCGGCGGAAACGCAATCTCAAGCGGCGCGAACGTGACGGATTTCGATCAGGTGCAAGCCATGGTCGCGGAGGCGATCGCCGCCTTTGGCGCGGTAGACATCCTGGTGAACAATGCCGGGATCCTGCGGGACAAAACCTTCGCGAAGATGGACATGGATGATTTCCGCACGGTCGTCGACGTTCACCTGATCGGTAGCGCCAACTGCACCAAGGCGGTCTGGAACCACATGATCGAGCGCGAATACGGCCGCATCGTCATGACCACCTCCACCTCGGGTCTCTACGGAAACTTCGGTCAGTCGAACTACGGCTCCGCCAAGGCGGGCGTCTTCGGGCTGATGAATGTGCTCGCCCAGGAAGGTGCGCGCAAGAACATCCGCGTCAATACGCTTGCGCCGACCGCAGCGACACGGATGACCGAAGGCCTGTTGAGCCAGGACGTGCTGGAGCTGCTCGGCCCCGAGACGATCACGCCCGGTCTCCTGGCGCTGGTCTGCGAGGATGCCCCCACGAAAATGATCCTTGGCGCGGGCGCCGGATGCTTCGCGGAGATCCGGATCTACGAGACACAGGGCATCGCTCTCACTGGCGAGCAGCTGAGCCCGGAAGGGGTCATGGCGTCGCTGGCCGCGATCCGCAGCCCCGAGGATCAGGACGTCATGGAAAACGCCTTCTCCCAAACCCGGAAATACGCCCGCATGGCTGCTGCCGCGCGAGGTTTGCCACTCCCCTGGAACGAGGCCTGAAAATGCGCAGCGCGGTAATCGTATCGACGGCTCGAACCCCCATCGGCAAGGCCTATCGCGGCGCGTTCAACAACACCTCCCCACAGGAGCTGATCGCGCATGCGATCCGCCACGCCCTTCAAAGAGCCACAGTGGAGCCCGCCGAGATCGACGACTGCGTGATCGGTTCGGCCATGCAGCAGGGCTATGGGGACTACAACATCGGTCGACAAGCTGCCATGCGCGCGGGTCTGCCCGCCTCGGTCGCTGGCATGGCGATCGACCGGCAATGCGCGTCCGGCATGATGGCCATCGCCACTGCAGCGAAGCAGATCGTCGTCGACGGGATGGCCGTTGTCATCGGCGGGGGCGTCGAGAGCATCAGCCTTGTCCAGACCCCGGACCTGCGCCGAGACAGGGACAAATGGATACTGCAACATAGACCGTCGCTCTACATGTCCATGCTGGAAACCGCCGAGATTGTCGCCAGCCGCTACGGTGTCTCCCGCGAGGACCAAGACGCCTACGCGCTGCAATCGCAGCAGCGCACAGCAAAAGCCCAGGCTGCAGGGTTCTTCGAAGACGAGATCGTCGCGATGAGCGCCACCAAGCAGGTTGTCGATCCTGAAAGCGGGCAAACGTCGCAGACTCAAGTGATGCTCGACCGCGACGAGGGAAATCGTCCCGCGACCACGATGGAGGATCTCGCCCGCCTTGGTCCAGTGTTTTCGGGAGGGCAGCAGGTTACAGAGGGCTGTTCGATCACGGCCGGCAACGCAAGCCAGCTTTCGGACGGAGGCTCCGCCGCCGTGCTGATGGAGGAAGCCGAGGCCCATCGTCGCGGCCTGCGTCCACTCGGTCGATATGTTGGCATGGCCGTGGCCGGCTGCGAGCCCAACGAAATGGGCATCGGGCCGATCCACGCCGTGCCCAAGCTGCTGAAGGCAAACGGTCTTAGGATAGATGACATCGATCTCTGGGAGCTCAACGAAGCCTTTGCCTGCCAGGTCCTTGCAAGCGCGCGGGCGCTAGACGTCCCCGACGATCGCCTCAACGTCAATGGCGGGGCAATCTCGATCGGGCATCCCTATGGCATGTCGGGGGCGAGAATGGTCGGGCACGCGCTGATCGAAGGACGCCGACAGGGCTCGAAATACGTCGTCTGCACCATGTGCGTGGGCGGAGGAATGGGCGCCGCCGGCTTATTCGAGGTCTTGTAACGGCGTGCGTCGGATTCTCCCGCATCACATGAGGGAACAGCCCCGGGCAAGGCCACAGGCTTCGTCGAGGCGGAGACTGTGCGCATGCCAGGCAGCGTGCAGGATCGTCATTGGAGAGGGATCGGAAGCCACTATTCTCCCACGGCGTTTTTCGACCGTCTTGTGATGGGCTTCACCGCTCTCTCCAACAAATCCGCCGCATCGGCAACGATGGCCGCGGCCTCGTTCCGCAAAACATCCTTCGCGTTCTTACGGGCGCTCTCGATGGCAATATCAGCAGTCAAGCTTCGCTCATCTGCTTGCAAGCCGTCATCGTCGCCACGAACCATCCCGGCATTTGTTTGCTCGCGCGCCTTGCTGCGCGTCGCCAGCACGGCCATTTCCTTGCGGCGTACTAGTTCATTGAGAGAAATGGTACGTTTTTCGCGCTGGGCCTTAAGCTCTGCAATGTCTTCGGCGAACCGCTGGAAGTCCGGCTCGTTTTTCACCCGCGCATCATGGCGGCTCTGCAATTGCGGCAACAACCCCGCCATATTGCCCGCAACCTTGTGTTTCGCAGGTTTGATCTGCGTCCAGGGCAGTGCATTGTCATAACTTGCTTCGCCAAATGTCCTGGGATCGAAAAGCCCGGGCAGACTTATATCTGGGGTGACGCCACGCAGCTGCGTCGTCCCGCCATTCACCCGAAAAAACTGGGCAACAGTCAATTTCAGCTCGCCGAATTTCGGCTCCCCATTTCGAGCGACCTGATCAAGACTGACCACGGTTTGTACGCTACCCTTGCCGAAACTGGGCTCGCCGATAATCACGCCGCGACCGTAATCCTGTATTGCTGCAGCAAAGATCTCGGAAGCGGACGCCGAGCCACGATTGATCAATACGCCTACGGGACCTGCCCAAACAGGCGCAGGCAGATCATCGCTTTCCACTTTGATTTTGCCTTCGGCGTTACGTTGCTGAACCACCGGGCCTTTCCCGACGAACAGGCCCGTCAGATTTATCGCCTCGGCCAACGAACCTCCGCCGTTACCGCGTAGATCGATGAGAACGCCATCGATGTTTTCCTTCTTCAGTTCACCGAGAAGTTTAGCGACGTCACGACTTGCCCCTTTATAGTCCTTGTCGCCGTTTTGCCGCGCTTCGAAGTCCTCATAAAACGCCGGAAGGGTAATCACTCCAATTCTGCGCGTGGTTCCGCTGTCTTTGACCGGAAGGATGGTCTTCTTTGCGGCCTGCTTTTCAAGGCTGACTTTGTCTCGCACCAGACTAACAAGGCGATGGCTCCCGCTTTCTCCGGCGTTCGCCGGTAAGATCTCCAATCTGACAACAGAGTCTTCTGTCCCGCGTATCATTTGGACGACTTCGTCAAGGCGGGTGCCTACTACCTCCTTTACCGCGCCATCATCGCCTTGTCCGACACCGATGATGCGATCACCGACCGCCAGCTTACCGGACAGTTGCGCCGGCCCCCCTGGTACAAGCTCACGGATCGTGGTGTAGCCGTCGCGTTCCTGCAAGACAGCACCGATCCCGACGAGCGAAAGCTTCATCGAGATGTCGAATTCAGCTGAAGCGGCGGCACCAAAATAATCCGTATGCGGGTCAACGGAGTTTGTGTAGGCGTCCATGAACGACTGAAAGACATCGTCGCTCTTGGACGAATACACGCGCTCGATAATATTTTTAAAGCGCCTGTCGAGCGTATCGCGAATTGCCGCGTCGGCCTTGCCTGCCAGCTTTAAGCGGAGCCAGTCGTTTTTTACGCGCTTGCGCCACAGTTCGTTGCTTTCCGCCTCCGACTGCGCCCAGGGAGCCTCGTCGCGCAACATGGAATAGTCTTCCTGAAGGCTGAAATCGAAGCCCTGCTTGAGCAGGCTCCGTGCATAGGTCATGCGATCTACAAGCCTTTGCGAATAGACGTTAAAAATCGAAAATGGAATCTTGAGGTCTTCGCGGAGAATGGCGTCATCGACCTTTGTGCTTTCAGCCATGAATTTGTCGATGTCAGCCTGCAGGAACAACATCCGGTCCGCATCCAGGGACTTGATGAACCGGTTCATGATTGTCGCTGACAAGGCATCGTTCAGCAGTACAGGCCTATAAGCATATCGCGTCAGGAATTGCGCGCTCACATGGGCAGCTTGCTCCTGCCGTTTTAGCGGCTCCAGAATCGGAGGCGCGGGTTCCAGGGAATATGCGGGTGACGCAATCGAAAGGATTAATCCCAGGAGACCAAATTGTATGCGCATTCAGCGTTATTCCCTTCTGCGGTGGCAAGCTCATTCTGCTCAATGCTGCTCAACGATGATAGCATTTTGGCAGATTAACGAATGTGCTGCTTTTTTATCTGTCGCAGCTGTACTACCGGACGCGACGCTTCAACGAACATCGGCGGTTCACTCCAAAACCAGCTCAGTTCTGCGCGAAAATCACAAATTGGTGATCGCCACCTTGACCAGGGCATCCTCAAGGCCGAGCCGGCACATCTCGCGTGAGGCATGCGGCAGGAGGGTGATCCCTACGCCCAGCGCCTTCAATTCCGGGCTGCTTCGTAAACGCGCGATGCCCTCTTCATGAAGCATGAGCGCAAGCGTCAACCCGCCAATGCCTCCACCTACAATCGTCACTTCCATGGTCTGCTCCCATCTCCCATGCGAGAATAGCTGGCACCTCCCGCCGGATGCCGCCGGAAGACACTCGAAACTGGTTCGGGGTTTTGGGCAAAGCTTCGCCACCACAGGAAGTGCCTGCCGTGGTCAGTCCTAAAGCTATTGCAATCCTCCCGATCATCGCCATCAACAGAACTCGAAGAAGCGCCGGTTCATTTGATGTCCGATGTATGACCATCGTTAGAGCTGTTCTTGACGAATGACAAATAGTTAGATTCTTTGAAGTCATCGCGAAAACAGATCACTGAAAAGGTGATGCGCCAGTGACCGACGTCGTCGCGATTTCATAGTTCCCGGCTGCCTTGAGCCGTTCCCTTAACCCCATATCGACCCAGGGAGCGGCGCCGAAGCGACACCTTTGACGATCTTAAGATCGCCGCTAAACTGGGTTGAGGTCGGTACGCGTGACGAGGAACCATTATATGCCCTGCGCCTGGGCGCAGGTTTGATTTTCGGGACGTTTACTCACGATCCGACAACTCGAATTGTGAAGGTCCGACGCGCCTTTCGATGACGTTAGCAGGACCGTTGAGAAGCGTTGCTAGGATCATCAGCACGAAGAAGGCACGAACATCATCGCCCTGTCGAATGGTTGGCGGAATCGATGATGATCCCACCGTGGGTGGAAATCGCCGTGAAAAGTGTGCCCTCGCGGCCATCAAGAAATGTGAAATTGAACATTGCTTGCCAGGACGGGCTATCAAGTCCGGGCCGGGCGCGCTGGAAACGGCAGTGCCTGGGGCTAGGAGCTTCTTGTCTTCAGAGACTTTCCACGATCGACTGGCTGATCCGCACGCCCGCAGTCGCGATATGATCACGCATGGCGTCCTCAGCTGCCTGCGGATCCCTCGCCGCAATCGAGGCAACGATGGCGTTATGTTGACGGACCATCTCCTCGCTCACTCCGTGGGTGAAAACACGCGTCCGCGAATTCACCCAATGCTGTTCCTTACGCACGGAATTGATGAGGCGGAATACGCCCCAGAACATCGTATTGCGAACGCTTTCCGCAATCTTGGTATGGAAGGCGCTGTCCCATCGTTCGTATTCCCGTGGCGTTGCAGCTTGCGCCGCCCTGCGGACGAAAAGCTTCATCTGGTCGATGTCTTTCGGCGTCGCGCGCGTCGCGGCAAAACGGGCCAGCACCGGCTCGATCTCCAGTCTGACCTCAATGATGTCATGGGGGCTGGTCCGGTTGGTGAGCGATTTGAGGCTCGTGGACTTTGGCCCTACCTCTCGAACAAACGTTCCAAGCCCCTGCTTTCTGAAAAGCAGCCCCTCCCCTTCGAGTTCATTCAATGCCTCTCGGACGGCACGCCGCCCTACACCGAACCGATCGCTCAGTTCGCGCTCCGGCAGAAGCCGCTCCTCCCTAATGAACCGTTCGTCCGTGGCCTCGATTGCTGCACGTAGCGTATCGAGCAGATTTTGCTTGTTTCTCGTCGACACGATTATTCCTCATATTCGCGGCCACAACATGAACCATTGCGAACCATTTATCAAGATGTGCACTGCGCCATTTTTTTAGGCAGACTAATCAATTTGATTCATTATATGGCATAATTGCGGGAAATTAGCTTGACTATGCCCATCGAATGACAAGAAAATAAGACCCGATCGCAGCAGCAGACGTAAAAGGCTCTGTGTATTTATGGAACCAATTTGAAATGGTTCATATAAGGGGAACAAAATGGACAGACGTAATTTTATGAAACTCGCGGCCTCAGCCGCGCTTGCCTCTCCAGCCATCGGCTCGGCGCGCCTCGCCTTCGCACAATCGAAACCCGAGTCACTTGCAATGATGACCTGGGGCGGTCTGTGGGGCGATGGCATGGCCAAAAATGTCGATACGCCCTTTGCGAAAAAGACCGGCGTCAAGATCGTGCAGGATCGTGGATCCAGCCCCGTCGAGCGCATCACCAAGCTGAAGATCAGCCTCGGCAACCAGGTCTACGATCTCGTTCAGCTCCATGATGGTGTCGTCCCGCTGGCGGAGGCTCAGGGCGTTCTGGAAGAACTGGATCCGAACTCTCAGAATTTGCCTTTTCTTGCCGCCGTGCCTGACCGCTTCAAGCGCAAGGGTTGGGTGGCGATGATCTACTCCGCCCTCGGGATTGCCTACAACCCGAACCTGGTCAAAAAGCCTCCCACCAGCTTTGCGGATCTGTGGAACGAGGACTATCGGGGACAGATCGTCCTGCCGGAAATCACCCATTCGATCGGCCCCTACATCATCCCGATCGGCGCAATGGCAGCCGGCAAGGACGCCAGGGACGGCGAAGCCGGCTTCGACATGCTGGGCAAGATGGCCGCTCTCGATCCGATCTGGGCCAAAGATACGGACACCATCATGAGCGCGCTGGTCAACGAGGAAGCGGCCGTCGGCCTGCTTTACAAGTCGCAGACCTATACGGTGCGACAGCAGGGTGGAAAGGTCGAATGGGTCTTTCCGAAGGAAGGAGCGATCTCCTACCTCTCCGGAACCGGCATTGCCAAGAATACCAAAAACAAGGTGCTGGCCGAGCAGTACGTGAACATGACGATCGACCCATCGACGCAAGGGTGGGTCGCCCAGGTGTTCAACTACGGCGGCACGCATCCCGACACGCTGGCCAAGCTGCCCGTGGAACTGCAGGAGAGAGTTCAGTTCTCGCCGGAAGAGACGGCGCGTATCGTCGACCTAGATCAGGAATTCATGTCCGCCAACCGCGGCCAATGGACCGACCGCTGGAACCGCGTCGTTTCGGGCGGTTGAAGACAATGGACGGCGGCCTTATGGCCGCCGCACCAAATGGCAGGAATCCCAATCTCATGACGATTTTCAAGCTGGCTGACCGCGGAGCGTTCACCGGCATTCCTCTGACGTTCCTCAATCGATGCCGCGCATATCAATTCCCCGCGGCCGACGGTGCCGAAGGATTCGTGGTCGACGGGCAACTCGCTGAAGCCGCTGCGAGACTTGGCCTGACCGGCGAAGCTGCCGAAGGTCTGCCTGAGACAAGTGCGCCTCCGCGCATCGCAATCTACGCGGGCGAGGCCGTCGGCTATCCCTACTGGGCCTATTATGCCCATTCCCTGCTCAGCCTGGGGCTGACCTTCTCGCCAATCGACGGCCGGCAGATCGTGGCCGGGGCGCTTTCGGATTACGATCTGCTCGTCATGCCGGGCGGCTTCGCTACCTGGGGCCTGGATCGCGCCGAAAACCTCGCCGGCATCGACGCGGCAATCCACGCTTTCATCTCCGCGGGCGGCGCGTTCATGGGTTCCTGCGGCGGCGGCTTCTATGCCTCGGACGGGCGGCCGGGCTGGCTGCGCGCGATCGACGCGACCCCGAATTATACGCAGGAGTATCTTTCAACCGGAGCCGCGGTGCTGGGCATTTCGGTCAGCGACCCGGTTCTTGGACGCGGCCTGCCGGAGGCGATCGAACTGCCATACTATCACGGACCGGTATATTCGAATTCGGTTCGGGCTGCAGTCTCGCTCGGACACTTCCGCAATTTCATTTCTGAAAGCCGGCTGTTCATCGACAACCCGCTTGCACCGTCACTCTTCGATCGCGAGATGAAAAACACGCCCGCCGTTCTTTCCGCCAATCTCGGACGCGGCAAGGTGATCATCTTTTCGCCGCACCCGGAAATGGGCGAGTTCCTGCGTAAGGGCATCGTGCTTGAAGCCTACGTTCGGCGGTTTCTTCCCATTCGCGGCTTCAAGGTCATGGACGAGACGCTACGCTTCTTCATGAAGGAAGACTGCGCGGGTTTCAGACTGATCTATAATGCGCTTGTCTATCTCGGTTTGTTCGAAAGGCGAGGCGATGGCGCCATCTCTGAAATGAAGAAGGTCTCGCCGCACGAACTCCTGCAGCTGCTCAACGAATTGGACGCGGCCATGATCGCCTCGTTTGTCAGGCTGGAGGCCCTGGCGTGCTCCGAGACCGAGGCAATGCACCACCTCCTCTCCGCCGAATTCGAAAGGCTGAAGCAGGAATGGCAAGACGTGCTGGCGGGCATCCGGACTGAATGTGCCGCAGGCCTCGTCGACATCCGGCTGGTCGATGGCCTTGTCGGCGTCCTGCAGGCATCCCTCCCCTCGCTCGAAGCCCCGTCGAAGCCTACCGAAACCCTGGTGTTGACCGAAATGCCGATCAGGCTCTGCGCCGCAGGACTGCGTATCATGCGGTGCGACAATGCCCTGGAGACATCCCATGAAAACCGATAGCACCACCTCGGTCGGCGCATCCGATGTACGCTTCGTCTCGGTCGAAAAGTCGTTTGAAACCGCGACCGCTCTGCACTCCCTGGACCTCGAGATCGAGCGTGGGACGCTGTTTGCGCTGCTCGGGCCGAGCGGATGCGGCAAGACAACAACCCTTCGCCTCATCGCCGGTTTCGAGCAGCCGACCAGGGGACAGGTATATATTCGCGGAAAGGATGTGACGGGCATACCGGCCTACAAGCGAAGCTTCGGCATGGTCTTTCAGAATTTCGCGCTTTTCCCGCATCTGAGCGTCACCGAAAACGTGGCATTCGGTCTGCAGATGCGCGGCATCGGAAAGGATGTCATCCGCCAGAAGGTTGCCGCCGTTCTCGACCTCGTGGCACTTGGAAAGTTTGCGGACCGCTACCCGCGCCAGCTTTCCGGCGGCCAGCAACAACGCGTCGCGCTTGCTCGTGCCGTCGTGTTCGAGCCGGACGTACTGCTGCTCGATGAACCCCTGAGCGCGCTGGACAAGATGCTTCGCGAGCAGATGCAGGTGGAAATCCGCCAGTTGCAGCACCGCCTCGGCATGACCACGGTCTTCGTCACCCACGATCAGGAAGAGGCGCTGACCATGTCCGACCGGGTGGCGGTGATGAACCACGGCCGCATCCAGCAGGCTGGCACACCGAAAGACATTTACGACCGGCCGCGCACCGAATTCGTCGCAACTTTTCTCGGCGCGAGCAACATTCTCGAAGGACATGTGCGGGGCCGCGAAGGAGATCGTGCTGTCGTGGACGTCGCCGGTAATCTCATTCAGGTTTCCGGCACGCCCGTCAGCAAGGGGAAGCTGCGCTTCGCCTTGCGGCCGGAGAAGATCGTGCTCGATCCGCAAAGCGGCATTCGGGCGGTGGTGAAGGACGTCATCTATCGAGGCGCCCAGACCTTCCTTTACCTCGACATGGGAGGAATAGCCCTCAACGCGGTACTGCAGAACACCGCCGCGACGCCAGCCGATATAGAGACCGGCACCTCCGTGGGGCTGTCATGGGAAACGGCAAGCGCCGTCGCACTGGAGGATCCGACATGAACAGGGTCCTTCCCGCATCATCTCTGCTCTACGCTGTCGCCTTGCCACCGTTGGTGATCCTCGGCCTGTTTTTCGTTGTGCCGCTTTGCTACCTGCTGTTCGTCAGCTTCATGACGAACTCGGGAACGTCGCTCTTTGATCTCGAGCCGACGCTGATCAACTATGCCGAAATCTTCACCGACTCCTTCTACCTGCTGATCATCCGGCGGACATTGCTGTCTACGGCCATCGTCCTCGCCCTCTGCCTGCTGATCGGCTATCCCGTCGCTTTCTATGCAGCCCGGCTGTCCGCCCGAGGGCGCATGATCATGCTGATGGTGATGATGGTACCGCTGATGGTCAGTAACGTGGTCCGGGCCTATGGCTGGGTCGCTATCCTGGGACGGCGCGGTTTGGTCAGCAGCACGCTGACAGGCGTTGGCCTCATCGAACGGCCGGTGCAATATCTCTATTCCTTCGAGGCGGTAACGCTCGGACTGCTGACGATCCTTCTGCCCTTCATGATCGTCTCGCTCACCAACTCGCTGACCACCATAGACACGCGATATACCGAAGCCGCCTATTCGCTCGGCGCCAGCCCGTGGCGTGCTTTCCTGCGCGTTACCCTGCCGCTTTCCAGCCCAGGCATCGCATCCGGCCTTATGCTTGTCACCTTCCTGACGCTGAGCGCCTACGTGACCATCGCGCTCCTCGGCGGGCCACGCTACAAGCTGCTGGTAAGCTTGGTATTCGACAGCGTCACCACCTTCCGGTGGCCCCGCGCTGCGGCTCTCTCTTTTGCGCTGCTGATCATCGCCCTGATTATTGCGGTCATCATTCAGCTCGTCGTTCGACCTAATCGCGTACAGGGGAAGGGCTGAACCATGGGAGCCGTCTTCCTCCGCCTTATCGTCGGCATCGCGCTTACCCTGATCATGGGGCCGATCCTTGTCGTGCTGATCGTGTCGTTCAGCTCGGGCGATGCGCTTGTCTTTCCGCCACCCGGCTTCTCGCTGCGCTGGTTCGTCGAATTCTTCGGAATAGCCGAAATGCGCAACGCCTTCATGCTCAGCATCGTTCTGGCGCTCACCTCGGCCTGTGCTTCCGCCCTGCTCGGACTTCTGGGTGCCATCTATGTCTCTCGCAACCGGAACGGCCTTTCGACCTTCCTTCAGATGCTCATCATGGCGCCGCTGGTGTTTCCGGCGCTTATCCTCGGGCTTGCGCTGTTGCTGCTCTACAAAACGGTCAACATGAGCGTGTTGCCGGGCCTTTTCATCGCGCATGTGGTCGTCTGCCTGCCTTACGCCTTCCGAGCCGTGCTGACCTCGCTGCAAAGCTTCGACACAACACTGGAAGAAGCAGGCCAGAGTCTGGGCGCCGGGCCGGTGCGTTCATTCATGCTGATCACCCTACCGATCATCTGGCCAGGAGTTCTCTCTGGCTGGCTGTTCGCCTTCGTCGTCTCCTTCGGGGAACTGAACACCGCGCTGTTCCTGACGGGGCCGGGCATCGTGACACTGCCGATCGAAATATTCAGCTACCTGCAATTCCAGGGCAACCAACTCGTCGTCGCCGCGGCCTCGGCATTGCAAGTCCTCATCATCCTCTTCGTGCTTGTGCTGGCCGAACGGTTGGTCGGCGCCAAGCAACTCGTCCAGAGATAGGCAGTCGGATATGGCACCCTTTATCACACGCCCCGAACTCAGCGGCACTTTTGGCGCGGTCAGTTCCACCCATTGGCTGGGTACGTCCGTCGGCATGTCGGTGCTGGAGCGCGGCGGCAATGCGTTCGACGCGGCTGCCGCCTGCGGCTTTACCCTTCAGATCGTCGAACCGCATCTGAACGGGCCCGGCGGTGAAGTCCCGATCATCCTCAAGAGCGCGGGCGAGGACGAACCGGTCGTCATCTGCGGTCAGGGCGTGTCTCCAGCTCTGGCCAGCCTGGAGGCTTTCCGCTCGCTCGGCCTCGACATGGTGCCCGGCACGGGACTTCTGCCGGCCGTCGTTCCCGGCGCCTTCGATGCCTGGATGCTATTGCTGCGCGATTACGGCACTCTGCCGCTCGAAGATATCTTCTCCTATGCCATCGATTACGCGGAAAACGGCTTCCCGCTGCTGCCGCGGGCGATCGCGTCGATCATTCCGGTCGAGGATCTGTTCCGCAACGAATGGCCGACCTCGGCCGAGGTCTGGCTGCCGCATGACCGAGTACCGAAACCCGCCGCCCTGATGCGCACACCGGCCATCGCCGCGACATACCGGCGCATTCTCGACGAGGCAAGGGCAGCGGGCGGTGATCGTATTGACCAAATCGAAGCCGCGAGAACGGCTTTTTATCGCGGCTTCGTCGCGGAAGCTATCGACCGCTTCTACCGGTCGGCGGAACTGTTCGACACGACGGGCCGCCGCAATGGTGGTCTGCTTCGCGGCGATGACCTTGCCCGCTGGTCGGCGACGAAGGAAAGGACCGTGTCCCGCGATTTTCATGGGTTGACGGTCCATAAGACCGGCCCGTGGGGACAAGGACCGGTCTTCCTGCAGCAGCTAGCACTGCTGTCGCAGCTCGACATCGGCAGTCTCGACCCATACGGCGCCGACTTCATCCACACGGTCGTCGAAAGCGCCAAACTCTGCTTTGCCGATCGCGAGGCGTTTTACGGCGATCCGAACAGTTCAGACATCCCGGTTCAAACCCTGCTTTCCGATGACTACGCCCGGGAGCGGGCCAAACTGGTTGGTTCCGAGGCTTCGCAGCGGCTGGCCGCCAGCCATCTTTCCGGGGCGGCGGAAAGGCTGGAGCGGATCGCAGCCCGCGCCGGCAGCAAGGTTCCGCAGGGGCCGGGCGGCGGCGAGGTCACGTTCGCCGCTGTGCCCGAGATCGAGGGCGACACCGTCCATCTCGATATCGTCGACCGTTTCGGCAACATGGTCTCGGCGACACCGAGCGGCGGCTGGCTGCAGAGCTCGCCCGTCGTGCCAGGGCTTGGCTTTCCGATCTCCACTCGAGCCCAGATGTTCTGGCTGGATGACGGCCTACCTTCGACGCTGCGGCCCGGAACCCGCCCCCGCACCACCCTCACCCCCACATTGGTGACCAGAGACGGAGAAGGTTTCCTTGCGATCGGGACACCGGGCGGCGACCAGCAGGATCAATGGCCGTTGACGGTATTCCTGCGGCATGTCCTGCACGGACACGGCCTGCAACGCGCGATCGACGCTCCCATGTTCCACAGCAAGCACTGGCCGGGATCCTTCTATCCACGCGAATACGAACTCGGCCGTCTTCTCATCGAAGACCGGTATGACGCGTCTGTTCTTGATACGCTGCGCGAGCGAGGCCACAAGCTCTCCGTCCAAGAGAGCTGGGCTCTCGGCCGCGTCTGTGCCGTCGAAAGACGAAACGGTCTGCTCTACGGCGCGGCGACGCCTCGCCACGCCCAGAGCTACGCGATCGTACGCTGACCGATCGTCCTATCGGGCACCGTCCCCATTCCATATCCTGCTTGTCCATGCGACCCTTCAGCGGATAGACATCGATGTTTCTGGAATGAAGATGTTGAGAGTCCTCTATCGAGACCGCGGGTCCAACGCGTCGCGCAGACCGTCGCCCAGAAGGTTGAACGACAGCACGGTCATGAAAATCGCCATGCCGGGCCAGAGCGCCATCCAGGGCGCATTGCTGAGGAAGCGTTGCGCCGAGTTCAGCATCGAACCCCAGGACGGGGCCGGCGGCTGGAGGCCGAGGCCTAGGAAGGACATACTGGCTTCTGCGATGATCGCGGATGCGATCGTCAGTGTCGCCTGCACCATCAACTGCGGCAGGATGTTCGGCAGGATGTGGCGCACTGCAATGCGCCATTGCGGATTGCCCACGGCGCTCGCAGCCTCGATATATTCCTCCGCCTTGATCGACAGAACCTGACCGCGGGTCAGGCGGATGAAGAGCGGCGTGGCGGTGATGCCGATTGCAAGCATGGCATTCGTCAGGCTCGGGCCGAGGAAGGCCGCGAAGGCGATCGCCAGGATCAGGAACGGGCAGGCGAGCATGGCGTCGGTAAAACGGCTGATGAAACCGTCAATGATGCCGCCGAGGAAACCGGCGGCAAGGCCGAGCGGAACGCCGATTGCCATCGCGATCGCAACCGAGGTAAGGCCGGCCATCAGCGAGGCGCGCGCGCCCCAGATGATGCGCGAAAGCATGTCGCGGCCGGCTTCGTCCGTGCCGAACCAATGCGCCATGGACGGGGCTTTGCGGACCAGTGTCCAGCTCTGGGCAGCCGGATCGTATGGGGCCAGCAACGGCGCGAAGACGGCGACGAACACCATGAGCAGCACGACCGCGAGGCCAAGAAGCGCGCTCTTTCGTTTCGACAGCCGCCGCCACAGGCGGCCGCGGAAGAAGTGCGTGACGGGGTTTCCCCTGGGAGTGGCAACAGATTTGGTTTCCGAGATCGTCGGCACGGTCAGCTTCTCAGTCTTGGGTTGACGAGGATGTATCCGATATCAGCCAGAAGGTTGAGGATGATGTAGAACAGCGAAGTCACGAGCACGACGCCCTGCACCACGGGATAGTCGCGGGTGAAGACCGCATCGACGATCAGCTTGCCGAAGCCGGGGATCGTAAAAATCTGTTCGGTCAGCACCGCGCCGGAGAGCAGCGCGCCGAATTCCAGCGCGCCGAGCGTGATGATCGGCGTCAGCGCATTGCGCATCGCATGTTTGAACACGACGACCCATTCGCTGAGGCCCTTAGCGCGGGCGGTGCGGACGTAATCGCTTTCCAGCGCCTGCAGCATGGCACCACGGGTGTGGCGCATGATGACGCCAGCGATACCGGTGCCCAGCACGAAGGCCGGCATGATCGTTGTCGACAGGTTCATTTTCAGATCTTCCCAGGGGCTGACGAAGCCCGACGCCGGCAGCCAGCCGAGGTTTACCGAGAAGAACATGATGAGCATGATGCCGAGCCAGAAGTTTGGCAGCGAAATACCGGCGAGCGACACGACGTTGGTCGCATAGTCGACCGGCGTGTTCTGGCGAAGCGCCGAAATGACGCCGCCGGCAATGCCGAGTACGAGCGCCACGATGATGCCCATGACGGCAAGCTGCAGGGTAACCGGCAGCTTCAGCAGGATCAGTTCGAGGACCGGACGGTTGTGGCGCATGGATTCGCCAAGATCGCCGACGAATACGCCCTTTACCCAGTAGAGATATTGAACGATCAACGGCTGATCGAGATGGTACTGGGCGCGGATGGCGGCAAGCGTTGCCTCATCCGGATTCTCGCCGGCCAGCACCAGCGCCGGGTCGCCCGGCAGAAGATGCTGCAGCGAAAAGATGATCAGCGACAGCAAAACGACGGTCGGGATAAGCTGCAGAAGGCGGCGTGCGAGAAGCGATGACATGGTTTAGCCTCCTGTCACGGTCTGGGCCGGCCGCTTGGCCATGGCTTCAAACGCCGCGAACAGTTCTTCGAGCTTAGGATTGCGCGGCTCGCGGGCGACTTCAGCGGCATCCTGCGCCGGTAGTTCGCGCCAGAAGGCGCAGGCATTCGCATGGCCGTTCGGCTCCACGTCGAGCTTCATGCTGACGGTCTTGCATTCCGGCCGCACGTACGGACAGCGGGTATGCAGGCGGCAACCTTCCGGCGGCGAAAGCGGGCTCGGTAAGTCGCCACGCAGGCGGGCGGCCTTTGCGCGCTGGTGACTCGGCGGAGCGGCGACTGGAATGGCCGACAGCAGAGCCCGCGTATAGGGATGGCGGGGCACCGCGAAGATTTCGTCGGCGGTGCCCATCTCGACGACATTGCCGAGATACATGACGGCGACACGGTCGGCGATGTGCTTCACGACGCCCAGATCGTGCGAGATGAAGACGAAGGCGAGGCCGAGGCGCTTCTGCAGGTCCTTCAGGAGGTTGAGCACCTGCGCCTGGATCGAGACGTCGAGAGCGGAAACCGCTTCGTCGCAGATGATCGCCTTCGGCTCGGAAGCAAGCGCTCGTGCAATGACCACACGCTGGCGCTGGCCACCGGAGAATTCGTGCGGATAACGGCTTGCCTGTTCCGGGCGAAGGCCGACCATTTCGAGGAGTTCGGCGACGCGCCTGGCGCGTTGGCCCGCTGGAACGATATTGTGCAGCATCAGCGGTTCGGCGATCGTTTGAGCGATCGTCATGCGCGGATTGAGCGACGCATAGGGGTCCTGGAAGATCAGCTGGACATGCCGCCGCTGTTTACGCATCGCCGCATGGCTGAGATTGGTGACATTCTGGCCATCGATGAAAACTTCACCGGCGCTCGGTCTAATCAGCCGCATCAGCAGGCGGCCGAGCGTGGACTTGCCGCAGCCGGATTCGCCGACGATCGCGAGCGTTTCGCCCGGCATCAGCCTCAGGGTGACATCTTCGACGGCGCCGACTGATGCCAGCGGGCGGCCGAACACGGTGCGCTTGACCACGAATTTCCGGCCGAGCCCGCGGGCTTCGATAATGGGAGTTGTGGTAGTCTGGGTCATGGGACGAGGTCCTGCATGGGCGCACGCCAGCAGCGGCTGAAATGACCGGCGGAGACTTCGATCAGTTCGGGCATTTCAGCGCATTTTTCGATGCGGAACGGACAGCGCGACTGGAAGCGACAGCCTGACGGCGGATTGGCCATGTCCGGCACCGTGCCGGTTATGGCGACGAGTTGTTCGCGCTTCTCATCGAGACGCGGCAGCGAGCCGAGCAGACCGACTGTGTAAGGGTGCTGCGGGAAGGTAAACAGTTCCTCGACGGAACACTGTTCAACCACTTGGCCCGCATACATGACGATCACGTCGTCGCAGGATTCTGCGACCACGCCGAGATCGTGGGTGATGAGGATGATGGCCGTGCCGGTCTCCTGCTGCAGTTCGCGCATCAGTTCCAGCACCTGCGCCTGGATCGTCACATCCAGCGCGGTGGTCGGTTCGTCGGCGATCAGCAGTTCCGGATCGCAGGCAAGCGCCATGGCGATCATCACGCGCTGGCGCATGCCGCCGGAAAGATTGTGCGGATATTGGTGGTAACGGGTCTCGGGCGAGGGGATGCGCACCAACTTCAGCATGGCGATGGCGCGTTCGGTCGCTTCCTTCTTCGACATCTGCCGGTGCCGCAGAATGACTTCGTTGATCTGTTCACCAACCGTATAGGACGGATTGAGCGAGGTCATCGGCTCCTGGAAGATCATCGCCAGCCGGTTGCCGCGAAGGCTGCGCATGCCGCTCTTCGTTTCCTCGAGCAATTGCCGTCCGTCGAAATTGACGCTGCCGGAAATGCGGGCACTGTGTTCGGGCAGAAGCCGCATGATGGCAAGCGAGGTAACGCTCTTACCGCTACCCGACTCACCGACGATCGCGAGGGTGCGGCCCTTCCCGACCGAAAAGCTGACTCCGTCCACGGCGGTGACCGTACGCATATCGCCCTCAAAGACGACGCGCAGGTTATTGACGTCCAGCACCGACGCACGTGCGTCGTCAGCCCGAACGGATCGGGCTGACTGGTTTTCAAGTGTATGTTGAGACGTGCTCATCGAAGCTTTTGTGTCAGCTTGGGTATTATTTACGGCTGACGCCAGCCAGACGGATGATGCCATCCGGAGCGGGCTTCATGCCAACGATGTTGGAGTTGTGGGCGAAGATCCACTGCGAGTGGTACAGGTAGACGATCGGCAGGTCCTTTTGGAGGATTGCGACGGCCTTGCTGTATTCGGCCTTGCGAGCTTCCACGTCGCCGATCGAACGAGCCTTTTCGAGCGTCGCGTCGAGTTCCTTGTTGCAGTAATGCGCATCGTTGGTCGGCGCACCGCAGGAGAGCATCGGAGTGATGTTCAGGTCAGGGTCGACACGACCGCTCCAGCCGACGAGGTGGGACTGAAACTTGCCCTGGCGGGCGATGTCGAGCAGCGTCATCAGCTCGGTCGGCTTGATCGAAACATTGATGCCGATTTCCTGAACCATGGCCTGGATCAGAGTCGCGACCTGCTGGCGCTCGGCGTCGGTCGGAACGAGGAGTTCGAGATCGACGGACGTCACGCCGGCTTCCGCCATCTTCCTCTTGGCGGCTTCGATGTCACGGGCCGGAACCGGGAACTTCTTGTCGTAGAAGGGACTCGACGGAGGGAACGGCTGGTTGCCGATCGATGCCTGGCCGTCGAAGACGACATTGCTGATCGCTTCGCGGTCGATTGCGAGGCTGAAGGCTTCGCGGATTGCGGCCTTCTTGCCGGCATCGAGGTTTGCGCCTTCTCCGCCGATACTGAAAGTGATGCCATAGTAGCCGAGGCCGACGACCGGATCGACGGCCAGCGCCTTGTCCTTCTTGACGGCTTCGACGTCCGTTGCCGCGAGACGCTCGATCAGGTCAAGCTGGCCGGAACGCAGGTTCAGCAGACGGACGTTGGAATCCGGCATGCCGCGATAGATCAGGCGGTCGAAGCTATACTTCTCGGCGTTGTAATATTGCGGGAACTTTTCAAGGACGATGCGGTCCTGAACGACGCGCTCGACGAACTTGTACGGGCCGGAGCAGACGGGAGCATCGGTGAACTTCTCGCCGAGCTTTTCACCTGCCGTCGGGCTGATGATCATGCCGGCGCGGTCGCTGAGGGCCGCGAGCAGCGGAACGGACGGCGACTTCAGATTGATCTGAACCGTGGTCGGGTCTACGACGTCAACCGTGTTGATCGCGCTGATTTCCGGCTTGCGGCGAGAGAATTTTGCGTTGAGGGCCCGCTCGAGATTGTACTTGATCGCGGCGGCATCGACCTTGGTGCCGTCATGGAAAACGGCGTCGTCACGAAGCTTCAGGGTCAGCGTCTTGCTGTCGGCGCTCCATTCCCAGCTTACGGCAAGCATCGGGATGATCTTGCCGTTTTCATCGATATCGACGATCTTATCGCAAAGCGACTGAAGAACGTGGCGACCGACGAAGCTCCAGTTGGTCGACGGATCCAGCGTATCCGGATCGTCCTGCAGGCCGATCTTCAGAACGGATTGGGCAGCGGCAGGTGCCGTGGCGGAGGCCAGGCCGCCAAGCGCCAGGCCGGCTACGAGTGCGAGGTAAAGTGGTTTCATCGAATTCCCTCTCTTGTTTAGAACTCTTTGTTTCGGCCTAGCGTGCGACCGCGTAACCCTGGACGCCGCGCGGGTTGGAACCAGCCTTGATCAGCTGAACGTCGCCATCCATTTCCCGTGCGACGGCTGCAAGACGGCCCTCGGACCAGGCATCGGCAACGGTAATCCTGTGACCACGGGCCGCGAGATCTTCGCGCACTGCCTCCGGGAAGCGGGATTCCAGCGTGATCGCGCCATGACTGATCTCACGCGGCCAGAACGAAGACGGCAGGTGGTCGGTGTGGAAGGACGGCGCGTCGATCGCCTCCTGCAGGTTCATGCCGTGATGGATATGGTACATCAGCATAATGAGCTGCCACTGGTCCTGCTGGTCGCCTCCCGGCGTACCGAAGGCCATGTAGGGCTGGCCGTTGCGGAAGACGGTGGACGGGGTTAGCGTTGTGCGCGGACGCTTCGACGGCATGAGTGACGAATTTAGACCTTCTTCGAGCCAGAACATCTGGCCGCGGGTGGTGAGGCTGAAGCCGAGGCCCGGGATGACCGGGCTCGACTGGAACCATCCACCGGAAGGCGTTGCTGAAACCATATTCCCCCAGCGGTCGACGGCGCTGACCTGCACCGTATCGCCGCGCTGTGCGCCCTCTAATGTGAGCGCCGGTTCGCCATACCTGTCGTTCGGCAGCTTGGGTTCACGGGCGACTGTCGGCTCTCCGCCGCCAAGGCCGGGTTGATGAATCGTGCCGACTGTGCGCAGCGGCGGCATATTGGGATTGCGGCCGTCCGGCGTACCGGGGCGCACTTCCATCGAGGCCGTGTTGGTGATCAGAGCCCGGCGGGTATCGGCATAGTCGGAAGACAAGAGCGCCCCCATCGGCACGTCGGTACTGTCGCCATACCAGGAATCGCGGTCAGCCATCGCAAGCTTGGTGGTCTCGACGACGAGATGCACGAAATCGGCACTCATCGGGTCGAGATCGGCGATATCCGTGCCCTTGAGGATGTTCAGCATCTGCAGAAGAACCGGGCCCTGCGACCACGGCCCGCACTTGAAGACCTCGCAATCGCCATAGGTGGTGGAAACCGGCTTTTCGATCAGCGGCTTGTAATCGGCCATGTCCTGGGCTGTGATCAGACCCTTGTGGCGACGGCCGGACACATCCCAGACTTCTTCCGTTGCGCAGAATTCCTCAATCCGTTCGGCGACCGGGCCGCGATACCAGAAATCAAGCGCAGCATCGATCCGCGCTTCGCGAGTCTTGGCCGATTTCGTCTGGTCGATGATCTTCTGGTAGAGGTCTGCAATCAGTGGATTGCGGAAAAGCTTGCCGGATTGCGGCGCCACACCGCCAGGCAGGTAAACTTCCGCCGAGCTCGGCCAATGCGTTTCGAACAGCTGGCGCATGGAGGTGATCGTGTTGGCAATACGCGGCACCAGCGGATGGCCGGTCCGTGCATAATAGATCGCCGGGGCCAGCACGTCTTCCAGTTCAGCCGTGCCGTAGTCGCGCAACAGGGTCAGCCATGCGCCGAATGCGCCCGGTACGCAGGCCGCAAGCAGCCCGGTTCCCGGAATAATATCGAGGCCAAGTTCCTTGAAGTACTTCATCGTGGCCTTGGACGGGGAAGGCCCCTGACCGGAAATCACAGTCGGGGCCGTTGCGCCGGCAGGTGTGACAATGATCGGCACTTCGCCCGCAGGGCCGTTGAGATGGGGTTCGACAACCTGAAGGACAAAGCCGGTCGCAACCGCGGCGTCAAAGGCCGTATGGCCTTTTTCCAGCATGGACATACCGACCGTTGAGGCGAGCCAGTGGGTCGACGACACTGCTCCGAACGTGCCCCTGAGTTCCGGTCGTGTTGTGAAGGTCATAGCAATTCCCCGGCCAGCCGCGTGCGCCCCATCTTTCAGCCTCTTCGCAGAGGTTACCGGCGGGACCGCATGTTGGTGCTGGATTATATACAAGTCTCAATGTTAAGTGCCGCATCGCATGCGACAGCCCCTCTCTGTGGACATACTGTATATTTATTGCCGACATTGCAAGCAGATTGTGTAATATGTTGCCGATTGGGCGATCAAAACGATACAAGCAGACAACCCGAAATGGGCAAAGGGGAATGCCTGATGCTGGAAACTCCGGCTAACGCCAAGAAAAGTCGAAGTGATTTCGTTGCAGAACAGCTGGAGGAAGCCGTGATCAATGGCGATATTCCGGCGGGATCACGTCTCGATGAAACATCGATCGCGGCGCAGTTCGGCGTTTCGCGGACGCCAGTTCGCGAGGCATTGCACATTCTTTGCGGCCGTGGTCTTGCCGAACGTGAGCCTTACAAGGGCGTCGTCGTCATCCAGATTTCGGCGCAGCGTATCGACGAGATGTTCGAAGCGATGGCGGAACTCGAGGCAACTTGTGGCCGGCTTTCCTCACACCGGATGACGATGAGCGAGCGGGCGGAACTCGAAAGCATGCATCGGGAGATGAATGCGTTGGCCGACGAGGGCGATCACGAGGCCTATAACGAGATCAACACACGGTTTCACAGCCTGCTCTTCCAGGGCAGCCACAACAGCGATCTCATCTCGGCCGCGCAGACCCTGAGGCTGAAGCTTGCGCCTTTCCGCAAATATCAGCTGAAGGACAAGGGTCGCCTCAAGCGTTCCTGCCGCGAGCATCAGCAGATCGTTGACGCCATTCTCGATCAGGACCCGAAAGCCGCAGAAAACGCGTTGCGCCGCCACCTCGTTTCCGCGGCCCAGGAAGTCCTTCTCAAGCGCCAGCGACAGGAAGACGAAGCCGCCGCCAAAAGTCATCTTTGAAGAAAGCATATCGATGTCCGATACGATCGAAAAAGACGCCATTCGCAATGTCATCGCAGAGATGCAGGCCGCCTGGAACTGTGGGGATTTCCACGGATACATGGCTGGGTTCGCAAATCCTGATGTGATCTTCGTCTCGCGAGGCAAGATCCAGAAGGACTGGCAGGCAACGCTGGACCACTATATCGAAGATTATGGCGGGTCCCCCGGCTCACAGGGCGAGCTTGCCTTCTCCAATATCCGGATCGAAATGCTGGCACCGGATGCCGCGCAGCTGATCAGCGATTACAAGCTGGTACGCGCCGTCGGGAACCAGTCCGGCGTGAACACCCGCCTAATGCGCAAGCGCGACGGCAAATGGATTATCGCACTTAACCACGTCTCAAACACTGAACGGTAGGGCTGCGCCTTCCAGATGAATAGCAATGCACCAAACCACAATGTTCTACTTTTATCGAGCGAAGCGCTGCTGAAATGAACCTTGCCGCTTCTAGTCCTTGGGTTGCGAATCCCAAGTATTTCGGCCGCATTGATCAATCGAACACCGCGCACCTGATTGGGGCGGTCGCTTAAATCGGGCACGTCATGCGGCGACGCGTTCCAACGATATCGCTCGGGTCGTAATCCTATCTCTAATCATCAATGACGCCTTACGCTCTAGTTTTCTTCCGCAAAGATTTCTTCCCGCCTCCGGCGCACGACCGAAAGTGCCGGCGCCATCGGCAATAGTACCGCAACGAGCAACATCGCGGCACTGATCGGGCGCTCGATCAGCGCCATCGCATTGCCGCGCGACAACAGCAGCGCGCGACGGAGATGCTCCTCCATCATCGGTCCGAGGATGAAACCGAGCAGCATGGGCGCAGGCTCGCATCGCAATTTTGCAAAGCAATAGCCGGCCACTCCGAAGATGATCAGCATCCATACGTCGAACATCGAATTGGAGAAGCTGAAGACGCCGATGCAGGTGATGACGACGATCGCCGGGAAAAGCAGATGATAGGAGAACGTCAGGAGCTTCACCCAGAGCCCTACCGATCGCCTGGGTCTGGTATCCGTTGCTGCCGAAGGTCGCGGCAAGTGTCGGCAGGTCGGAAGGCATCCGCAACGACGGCTGAAACACGCGGTCGGCGTGCCGGCGCGGGCTCGTACCTGTCATGATCGAGCGTCTGGCCGGAATGCAGATGGGGCATTCCGAATAGGCCCGCGAAAACCGTGTGCCGATCGAGGCAAGATGATCGAGCGTCGGCGTCTCAATAACGGGGTGACCCGCACAGCCGAGCAGATTGCCCGGCCACTGATCGACGGTCACGAAGAGGACATTGGGCCGAACTGGTCCGCCCTCTGGATGAGTAGGTTTCATGATATTTCGATACCTGCTAGTCCTTCGTCGCGCCGGAGGATTCGACGAGCTGTTTCATCTTGTCGTTTTCTGTGGCCGAGCGATTGCGAATAACCCAGTCGGCGCTCAGCCAGCAGATATCCAAGCTCGAGCAGGAGCTTGGTGTGCAACTGTTCGATCGCACGCGCCGTCGCGTATCCCTGACCGATGCCGGCCGCAGCCTGCGTGAGGAAGGCAGCATTGCACTCAAACAACTGACCCTTGCGGTCGACATGGCAAAGCGGGCCGCGCAGGGCCATGTGGGTCGATTGACGATCGGCTTTGCGGATGCCGCTGCACTCAATGTACCGCCCACCCTCACTTCGGAATTTGCGCGCCGCTATCCCGGCGTCAATCTGATCCTCCACGAGATGATTTCCGCCGAACAGGTGGAGGCCTTGCGAGCTGGCCAGATACAGATCGGATTGCTGCGCCCTGTCTTCGACAACGAAGATTTCGAAACCGCTCTTCTGCTGCGCGAGCCATATGTGGTTGCCATTTCGGAGATCCATAGATTGGCAACGTCGGAGGTGATCAGGCTCACCGAGCTGGCCGACCAGGGCCTCATCACGACGCACCGGATCAAAGCCCGTTATGTACATGGAAACTTCCAGCCATACCTCAAGAGGGCAGGAATCCATCTAAAGGTCGTCCAGGAAGTCAACGAGTTACGTGCCATCCTCGGTCTTGTCGCCGGTGGACTCGGGATTGCTCTGTTTCCTCAATCTATCACAAGACTTCATCTGGAAGGAGTGGTCTATAGGCCGCTCCACCCTAACGATACGCCTATGGCGGAGATGCTGATCGCCAAACGTGCCGATGACCGGGCCGCGACCGTTATGCGCTTCATGGACATGGCGAAGAAGTCCTATCGGCCGGGCCGATGTCGCGATCATGTTGCGGGCAAACGTCGGCACCCGATACGAAGGGTAGAGCCCTTCGGCGGAAAAGACCGTCATTGTGGATATCCATCCTGTTCTTTGTCGGATATCTCGTTCCATTCGCCCGTATCGAGAAAGTGCTCCAGCATGTCGCGATAGGGCCCTATCCGAATGCCGTTGTGCTTCAGCCATTCCGGATCGTAATAGGTGGATGTGTACCGATCGCCGTTATCGCAGATCAAAGACACTATGGAGCCGGATCGCCCTTCCCTCATCATGCGGTTTGCAAGCCAGCATACGCCGAAGAAGTTGGTTCCCGTCGACCCGCCGACACGGCGAAACAGACGTTCAGACAGGACGTACATGGCGGCAATCGATGCGGCATCGTCGACCTTTATCATGTGGTCGACGACACTCGGGATGAAGGATGGCTCCACGCGCGGGCGCCCGATACCTTCTATCCGCGATGGCTTACTGCATGTCGCTTCGGGATTGCCGCAGCTGTAGGCTTCATAAAAGGCGGAATTCTCCACGTCCACCACGCAGAGTCGGGTCGATAGATTCCGGTAGCGCAAATATCTGCCGATCGTCGCCGAGGTGCCGCCGGTGCCGGCGCTCATCACCACCCATTCTGGCTCCGGATACGCTTCCTCCTTCATCTGCTCGAAGATCGACTCGGCGATGTTGTTGTTGCCGCGCCAGTCCGTCGCCCGTTCAGCATAAGTGAATTGATCGAGATAATAACCGCCCGTTTCCCCGGCGATCTGCATCGCAGCGCCATAAACCGCGCCTGCATCCTCCACGAAATGGCAACGTCCGCCCATGCGTTCGATTGCATCGATCTTCTGCCGGCTGGTCGAATGCGGCATGACGGCGATGAACGGCAGGCGAAGAAGATTGGCGAAATAGGCTTCGCTGACCGCCGTCGAGCCGGATGAGGCCTCGACCAGAGTCGTGCCCTGGCGAATCTTACCGTTACATATGCCGTAGAGAAAAAGCGAACGCGCCAGACGATGCTTCAGGCTGCCCGTGGGATGCGTCGATTCGTCTTTCAGGTAGATCGCGATATCCGCGAACCCGGTGACGACCGGTTTGACGAGGTGCGTATCGGATGAACGGCGGCCATCTCCTTGCAGGATGCTGATCGCCTGCCGGCACCAGTCCCGCTCCCTGTCGACAAGCAAGCCCGCAGTTAGAGGACAAGAAGCAATCGTCATCGTCGTGAGTTCTCCTGTCCTATGCTGTAAAGTTGCTTCGCCATTCGATGTCAGGCGCCTGCTTAGCTGGCTGCCGAGGAAATGCCGGAGGCTTCGTCGGCGGCCATTCTGTCCTGAACGATCTGGGCGACGGCCTTGCGATCGATCTTATTCGTTGCGGCCAGTGGCAACCGGTCGACGAACCAAATGCGACGCGGATGCTGGTAAGCCGGTGCATTGGCAAGCACATATTGTTTCAATAGTAGCTCCAACTCGCGGGACGGTTCCCGCGCCACCACCAGCGCCACCGGCTTCGTACCCTTGATATCGTCGTCGATGGGAACAACGCACGCCTGGATTATGTCGGGATGCGCTTCCAGAACCCCTTCCACCTCGCTCGGAAAAATGTTCTCCCCACCAGAGACGAACATGTCGTCGACCCGCCCGATGAAATAGAAGAATCCGTCGTCGTCCGCCTGGAAGACGTCACCCGTGTCGTAGAAGCCGTCTTCGGTGATCGCCGTCGCCGGACGATTGAGATAACCCAGCATCATTCCCGGGCTGCGTATCTGGAGGGTGCCCCGCCGCGGTGCACCCTCTCCGACGAGGCGGACCTGTACCTGCGGATGGGGATAGCCCACTGAGCCGACGGGCGTCTCGAGGCCTTCCGGATGGGCAATGAAGACGACCGGCCCGCCTTCGGTCGTGCCATAGGCGTTTATGATACGGGCGTTCGGCAACACACGACGGGTCCGGCTGACGAGCTTTTCGTTGAGAGGCGCGGAGCCCATGCGAATGGTCTTTACACAGGAGAGATCGACACGTTCCAGCATGGCGGCTTCCCGTAGCATCATGGCAATCATTGGCGGAACGGCCGTAAGCCATGTGCAGCGGTGGCGGTCCAGGGCTTCGATGTACGCAGCGGCCTGGAAAGACGGCAGAAGGATCGCCGTCGATCCGCTGGCACACACCAGCAGCGATAGCGCGAGAGCATTCATATGATAGATAGGCGCGGCAATCAGGACGCGTTCATCGCGCAGTCCGTATTCCTCGATGCGGGTCTCGACCACCCAGCGATGCGCGGCATGTGACAGGAGCACGCCTTTCGGCCGGCCCGTCGAACCCGATGTGTAGAGGATCATAGCAACTTCGTCGGCATCCGGACTGATTACCTGGAACGGTCCCTCGTCCAGAAGCTCGTCCTCTTCCAGCAATACGACACGCAACTCGTCTTGTTCGGCGGAGAGCTTTGCCAGGCACGGCCGGTCGCATACCAAAAGCTTTATGGCGCTGTCGGCCAGAATATAGCTGATCGTCGCCGGAGGGAACTTGTAGTTAATCGGAACCGGAATGACGCCGGCTCGCATCGCCCCAAGAACGAGGGCGATATAGCGCGGGCTGTTGGCGGCAAGAATGCCGATTCTTTCGCCGCGGTTGATTTCCGCCGCCTGCAATCCTCGTGCAAAGGCCGAAGCCACCGCATCCATCCTGCCGGCGGTGAAGATGATTTCGGTACCGGAGAAATCATGGCCGATGATCAGCGGCTTTTCGCGATCCATCGTGGGGTCGATAATCAATCCCAGATTTTCAACCGGTATCATGCGACGCTCCTGCATTCGAATGTTAGCTGCAACGAGGGGATTCCGAGCACGGCCAGGCCACCCTCTTCCCGCCATGTGATTTCGGGCAATCCTGATGCGCGGTTGCGAATGTCGTCGAGCTCGCCGAAAAGCAGGCCCACCGATGCGAACCGTGACGCAGGACCGGCGACGAGATCGATTGCGCAACCATCGGCAACGAAGCGGTAACCGTTGTCGATGCGGGCTGCCGACGTATCGCATACGACCTCATACCTTATCGCTTCCGCCTCGGGATCCGGGCTCTCGACCGTCAGCGTGGTGAACCCCTGGAAACCATTGGGATGGCCGAACCATTCCTGACGCCAGACATAGTCCGGCGTGAGATGCTCGCAGAAATAAACCCGGCCAGCCGGAAACGCTGCAGCGGGAAGCCGGACGGTTCGAAACCGCGCTTCCACGCTGTTCGCTCCGATCCTGACCGGCCGCGAAAAAGCAACCGGCTTCGACGGATCGAGGCCCTTGGCACGCAAATCCCGAAAGGTCGTTTCGGCGTCGCCGCTGTTGAAGACGAGGCCGTTCAGTCCGAGCGGGCTCTCAAGCACATCCGCTCTCTGGAGACCTGTGGGCGGAACGCCCACAAGCTCGAGATAGGGACCCCGTGTCATCATCAGGTGATTGATGGAACCGAGCGTGTGATAGCCGCGCGGTGTCAGGCTGAAGCCCAGTGCTTCGAAGAGAGCGGCGGCGGCATCCATGCCCGTCAGCGTATTGACGACGATATGGTCGAGCGCCGCAGTCATGGCCGACGGCTCACTTTGCTGCGGGCATCATGTAGACGCCGCGGCCGCTGGCCAGTAAGCGGCCCTCGCTGTCTAAGATCTGTGCTTCCGAGACCGAAACGGTCTTGCCCGTCTTGATCACCTTGCCGACGCAGCGCAGATCTCCCTGCATTGCGGCTCTGTGATAATCGACGCGCAGATCGACCGTCGGCACGCCCTTGCCGGTCTCGGATACCAGCGCCCAGTCGGCAGTCAAATCGATCAGCGTGGCAAGTATTCCGCCGTGCGTATAGCCGACGGCCGCATTCACGACCCATTCCGGCCGCCACGTCGCCTGCAGTTCGATCCCGCCTTCGGTCACGGACAGGACCTTGAGGCCGAGCCATTGGTGAAATGGTCCCTTCAGCAGAAGGGTTTCGACGTCTTCCTTGTTCAACATCCCGGTTCCTCAATTAGGGGGTTACGATAATCTTGCCCATGACCGAGCGGTCCTGGATCATCTTGAGACCTGTCGCCGCCTCGCTGAGGGGCAGTACCTTGTCGATGGCGGGTTTCAGATGCCCCGACTGGATGAGATCCATGAGAGCCGAAAGATTGTCGTCGTAGAAGCTGTTGGAGCCGGTGATGTTCAGCTCGAAGCTCCAGATGTAGCGCAGATCTTCCTTCGGATCGAAACCGGCCGTTGCACCGCAGACAAGCAGCCGGCCGCCGCGCTTCAGGCATTTTAGAGAGGGTACCCAGGTGTCGCCGCCGGTGAAGTTGATCACGACATCGACACCGCCTTCATAGGTCCTGCGCTGCGGTTTGCCGAATTTTTCGATGGCCCACTTCGAGAAATCCGTTTCGCGGTAATTCACCACGTGATCAGCGCCCATCTCCCTGAGGCGCTCCATCTTGTCGGCGCTGCCGGCGCAGGCAATGACTTCCGCGCCAAGATGCTTGGCGAGCATGACGCAGCCGGTGCCGACACCGCCGCTGGCACCGAGAATGAGGACCCGATCACCCGCCTTGACGGTGTTGTGCGTGACCAACATGCGATGTGCCGTGCCGTACGCGACCGGCAGCGAGGCCGCGTCTTCGAAGCTAACACCCAAAGGCATCGCGATCAGCTGCTCGGCAGAGACCAGGCAATATTCGGCCATGCCACCGTCGAGCATTTCTCCCATCAATCCCTTTTTCTTGTTGAGCGGATTGACAAGCACACGATCGCCGACCTTCCAGTCGGCCACGCCTACTCCCACCTCGGTGATCTCACCGGCCATATCGAGCCCGATGACGACGGGCAACGGAACCTTGATCCCAGGCATTCCCTGAACCGTAAAGACGTCATGGTAATTGAACGACGAGGCGCGCACGCGGATAACGACATGCCCCTCCACCACCGCGGGGATCGGCTTGTCCTCGACCACCTCCAAATTCTCGATGCCGCCATGCTGGTTCAGTACCAGCGCCTTCATGGTCCTCGTCATATTCGTCCTTTCTGAGAAGCGTCAATTGTCGGGATAAAGCTCCGCCTGTCCGCGCCATGCGTGCGCAGAGCCTTGTCGATTGATCGAGCCGCAGACAGCTACGTCGCCGCCGGAAGGAGGCGATCAGCGCAGTCTGAGACAGACTTGTCCGATATGGATCAGAGAAATGCCATCATTCTGGTATCATCGCGGCCCCTCTGAAACGAAAGGCGCGAGATTCTGCAGTGCGAAATTTGGCGCATCCCTTAACGTGCTGATGACCTTTTGAATCGTCATGTCACGGAACACCTCGACATGCTGACGCGAAATCCGCTCAGCGGTGTCCGCATCACCGGCGGCAAGCGACTCGATAATCTGCTGATGGTCGTCTTCGATATTCGGACGCACGCCCTGAATGCCGAAACCGAGCGCAACCAGCCGCGACATCTCGTCATGGAGGTTGCCGAGAATGCGGTAAAGCCGGTCGTTACCGGCGGCCTGGACGATGGCCATGTGAAAGCTGCGATTGGCCTCAAGGAAGAAATCGATCTGGTTTCCGATATCCGCTGAACTGCGAACGCGGCACGCCGCCTCCAGCCGCTCCAGCCTCGCCCTGTTGACCTTGCCCGTGGCGCAGCGCGCCGCAAAAGGCTCCAATTGCAGACGAAGTGAAAATACGTCGTCCACGTCCTTCAGCGTGATCGGCGAGATGCGGTAGCCCTGGCGCGGGATCGACGACACCAGCCCCTCATGCGTCAAACGCTGCAGCGCTACGCGGCAGCTCGCCTTACCGATGTCAAACCGCTGCATCACCTCGGGCTCACTCAAAAGCGATCCCGGCATCATACGACACGAAACGATTTCCTTGCGAAGGACCTCATAGGCGCTATCGGCCTTCTTCGTTCCTTCCATGATTGACACATTACCCTCGTCGATCTTCTTCGTCACGTCCCAGCCTCCATTTTGTGAGCATCCTACAATAGTTTTATGAGCAGTTCAACGTCATCCATCGGTATTTTTATCTATTCTCCAGGCCGGCGACGCATCTTCGCCCTTCCAGCGTTTAGTGCCGGCAAAACCGACATCGAACAGATCGAGAGCACGGCCAATCGTCTGGTCGACAATGTCGAGGATGGACGATGGGTTATGATAGAAAGCCGGCAACGGCGACATGATAGTCGCGGCGCTCGCCGTCGCCCTGGCCACAAGATCGATGTATCCTGCGTGCAGAGGAGTCTCGCGCAGGAGCAACACGAGCCTGCCGCGCGCTTTAAACCAGATATCAGCAGAGGACGGGAGCGCTGCACCACCTCCTCACGGTAGGTGTCGAGTGCGAAGGCAACGAGGCCGTTTTCCTTCTCCGCCGCTTCGCCGGTGCCGATTGATGTCATTTCGCGCTTCACGACGGCAGGGCCAAGTCAGCCCAGATGGCTTCAGTCAGCATCGTGAAAGCCGGATCGCTGCGCATAGCCCGCATATGGCGAGGTCGTGGCAGATCGACCTTATAGTCAGCGACGATTCGAGCCGGACGTGCGCTGAAGACGACGACCCTGTCCGCAAGCGCCACCGCTTCCTCAATGTCGTGGGTAACGAAAATAATCGCCCGCCTTTCCGCTTCCCAAACACTAAGCAGCTCCTTGCCCATGGCAATCTTGGTCTGGTAGTCGAGCGCGCCGAAGGGCTCGTCCATCAGCATCAGAGAAGGCTGATAAGCCAGCAGCCTGCCCAGCGAGACACGCTGCCGCATGCCGCCGGAAAGCTGGTTCGGCCAAGCGTTTTCGAAACCGTCGAGCCGCAGCAATTTGACCAGCCTGCCGATCCGTTCCTCGTGTTCTTCCGCCGGCATGCCTCCAAGCTCCGCACCGACGCGTATGTTGCCGGCAACCGTGCGCCAGGGAAGCAGTGCATCCTTCTGAAACATGAAGCCCACACCGGGCGGCGGCGACGACACCGGAACACCATCCACAGCCACGTGGCCGCCGGACGGTTTCAGCAGACCGCAAAGCGCGCGCAGGATCGTCGACTTCCCCGAGCCGCTGGGGCCGACGACGGCCACAAACTCGCCTTCGGAAACAGTCATTGAAATGCCGGAGATCACATCCAGGGTGGACATGTCGGGTAGACGAAACGAAATCTGCAAATCTCGCAGCTCGGCCCTCACACGTCCGGCAGGCTCAGAGCCGGCCTTTGCAGGTGCCGAAACGGCTCTTTTTTCCGTTGTCATCACCGCCATCTGACGATCTTCCTTTCCATGAAACCAATCAGGTAGTTGGCGAGCATCGCCAGAACCATGAGCACGATAAGGCCGCTGAATACACCTGTCGTATCGAGCTGACCGCCGGAGCTTTCGACATACCAGCCAAGTCCGCGGTTGGAGCCGATCAATTCACCGACTACAGCGCCGATCAGCGCAAGACCGACGCCGATACGGAACGACGCAAGGATCCAAGGCACGATGGCAGGCAACAGGACCGTCCAGACCACGTAAAACCGGCCGGCACGCATGGATGTCATGAGGTCGAGTTGGTCCTTGTCGATCGTCCTGATTCCCTCCATCACGTTGAGGATGAAGATGAACAGAACCATGGTGAAGGACATCATGATCTTCGAGAAAAGCCCGATGCCGAACCACAGGATGAAGAGCGGCGCCAGCGCCACCCGCGGCAGGCCATAAAGGCCCATGATGACGGGATCGAGCAAACGCGCCAAGCGCGGTGCACGCGCAAGACCGATGCCGATAGGAACCCCCACGACCGCTGCGAACAGAAGGCCAGCCCCGGCCTCCTGAAGCGTCGTGGACGTGTGCATCCAGAGGTCTCCGCTAATCGCGAGCTGCCAAAGCCGCTGGGCGATCAGACTGGGGCGGCTGCCCCAGAATGGATTGTACAAATAATAGGATGCAAGCTCCCAAAGAACGAGAAGGAAAAGGATTAGAGCAACCTGTCCGGGAAGGGGCGACGAAATCCGGCTGCCCCGACCGGCCTTCGTCGGCTCGGATGCGTCGTTTGTCCTGGTGAAAACCATGGCAATTCGCCTTACTGGAGATTCTTCACAACAAGGTCGTCGTACGCAGTCACTTTCGCATCAGCGTTCGCGGCCCGCAACATACCGTCAAGAACAGTGTAGCTCTCCTGCGACAAAACTCCGTCCTTGGAAACGGCACCCGTCGCTACGTCGTTGACTATCTGCTTGATGATCGCTTCGTCCCTGACCGCCGGGTAAAGCTCCTTGAGGGCACCGGTGAGAATGGTCGGGTCCTTCTGGATATCCGCCAGTGCGGTCTTGACTGCGTGCACGACCTTGGCGGCGGTTTCCGGATTCTCCTTGAGCCAACCGTCGGTGACGATCAACCCGTTTGTCGGGTAGGCAAGGGTACGGAAATCCTCGACGATCTTGAAGTCCTTGCTTTCTCCAAGAGTGATCTGGATATCCGGGGTAGTGAACATGCCGGCAGCAACGACGCCCGCCTTGATGGCAGCCTGCTGCGCGCCGGCGCGACCGACGGCGATGAGCTGGAAATCCTTGTCCGGATCAAGACCGAGCTTATGGATGGCATAGCGCATCGTCGTATCGGTGAGACTTCCAGCAGAGGTGATACCGATCTTCTGCCCTTTCAGGTCCGCAAGGCTCTTGGCCGTCGAATCGGCGCTGGTCAGCAGGGCGTAGCTGTGATGGTCCAGTAGCGACACGAGCACCTTGCCGCCGAGACCTTGTTCCTGGAGCCTGACCGCATGCTCGGCCGCGCAGATGCACATATCGATGCTGCCAGAGGCGAGGGCCTGAACAGCCGGACCACCGCCCTTGAAATCAAAGCGCTCGTAGGAAAGGCCCTCAGCCTTCAGCAGACCTTTCTGGTCGGCGATGATGATTGGCAGCGAACCTGCGGAGGTCTGGGCAGCGCCGATTTTCAGCGTTTTTTCCTGCGCCGAAGCGGATCCGAGCATCCCGCCCAGAACTATCAATGCACCTGCAATTACGGAGGATTTCAATATTGACATGTCGCTGTTCCCTTCACGAGTTTAGGTCGCTGTTTTTGTGCATGCTGATCAAGTTACGTTCGAATAGCCGGGCTGCAGGACTCCGGCGACTATCGCCGGAACCGTCGAATGATCATCACTGCTGGAACTGTCTACTTTGTCTTCAGCCCGGCGGCTGAACGGCAAATCGCGAGGCTTTCTCGCACATGCGACCACGTGCATCCTGCCAGAGGAGATCCTCCGCGTGCAGATGACCGAGCGCACGTGCGACCGTTTCGAAGTTGTATCGAGACAGGGATTCCGCAATGTCCGTATAGTAGCGCGGTTCGTCGCGGATCATCCGCAGGATTTCGTCTGCGACAAAGCCGACGTCAACATCGCCGGCAGTCACACCGGACGGATCCTGCTTTCCATCGAGATAGTCATTGAGAAGCGCAGTATCCGCATACGCATAAGCGATACGCTCAAACCTCTCCTTCGGAATTCCTTCCGAGATCGTCGCGTCGATGCCGAGCTTCGCAGTTGTCGGCACGACGCCAGGCGGCGTCACCGGCAAGCTGGGATCCAGCGGCTTTCCGCGCGCGCCGCTAATCACCACAATATCCTTGTCCGCCTGAACACGGGTCGCGATCGCCCATTCCACATCAATGGGATTGAATACGTCAATGTCGTCATCCACGACCACCACATGCTTGAGATCAAGAACCGAAAGTGCGGCAAGCAATGCATTCTTACCCTCGCCTGCCTGCTTGTGGATCGAGATGACAGCATGCCAGAAGGCACATCCGCCCAAGGTGACATTGATGTCCTTGACCGCGACACCGGCCGTCTTCAGTGCTTGGCGTATCTGGGTGTAGCGCGTCGGCGCAGCAAGCCAGGTGTTTTCCCAAGGCATATGCAGCGCGTAATACATCGCGTCCTTGCGCATGCAGACCGCCTTGATGCGGACGATCGGATTCCAGTGCAGCCCTCCCATCAGGCGGGTAAATTCGCCGAAACGTCCCTCGGGATAGACCCAGCCCGTCGGCAGAATTTCAGCCTCGATGACAATCTCGGCATCGGCGATATATGGCACATCGATCGTCTTGCATTGGCCCAGTTCCACCGCGTGCCCGCGTATTCCGCCTGCGATCGCCATTTCGTCAACACCGAGTGGCGCACGAAAACCAGAGCCCATGATCTCATAGGGGTGCGTTCCAATGGAAATCGAGATCGGGCACGGTCGTCCCGCTTCATAGGCTCGCTGCGCGAAGAGGCGCATATTGTTCGGCGTGACGATATCGATGCCCGTAAGGTTTTTCTCCTTTACGATGAAGCGATAGATGCCCGAATTCAGGCCGAACTCTAGGTCACGCGCCATCACGACGCCTGCAGTGATCATCGGGCCGCCGTCATAAATCGAGCTCATCGGTATCGGCAGCTTGTAAAGATCGACGTCGTCGCCCTCGGTGACTATTTCATGCGCGGGAGACGTCTCTACCATTTTCGGAGGGATCGGATTGTCGATGCCACGCTTCAGCTTCGCTTCTATTTCCGGATAGGTTTCGCAGCCCATCGACATGATCGCGCGCTTTTGAGAACGGATGATGCCGGACACCACCGGCATCTCATAGCCGATGACGTTGTGAAACATCAGCGCCTTGTCAGACTGATCGACCAGTGTCGCAATATGCCGAATATCCACCGGCTGGTGGAGATCGACCAACTCGCCTTCCCTTCGCAAGCGTTCGATAAACGAACGAAACGACTCCTGATAGTGCATCGCCTTGCATTCCCCTGATTCGAACACGGTCCATCCGTCTGCGTCCGGCGTCGGACACAGCGACATGGTTTAATTTTGATCGGCAACGACGCCGAGGCCAATCAGCATCGGCTTCAGCAATAGTCGTAGGAAGCCTACAACTGCATTCTGAAATGTTCAAGAAGAAAAATAAAAAATGTGCACGAATTTCCGCTGCACATTTTTTGATCGGCCCGCAGGAACATTGACGGCAACGCCCCAAAACCGGACATCGATGGTGGTGTAGGTTAATGCGACCCGATTCAGATTCCGGGTATTCTACTTGGATCGCGTATGAGTCGGCATCAGGCCCCCGCCGATCTACATTCCGCATCTCAGGTATAGATGGCGGTAAGGTTGGTGTGTTTCACAGAGTGCCAGGAATATATCGCCCCGCTTTTTCAGCCGCCTAGCCACACGGTCGAGTTAGACCGTATTCCAGTGCACGACCGCACTGACGATGAGTTGATGCTGTAGGCTCGAACTGCCTTCGTTAGAGCGCATCACGCTCCCGATACTCGCGCAGACGAAAGGCGTGTCGGCAGGGGCCTCGCGGTGCAGTTGCCATAGAATGTCTAGTATTGCAGCGCAAGCTTGAGACGAAGCCCGAGGATGGTTCTCCGGCTTCGCCTTTCCTATCATTGCTGCGGGATATTGGCGACCTTCACCAGGTCAGCCCAGGCGGCGATTTCCTTCTTGAGGAAGGCCTGGCCCTGTTCCGGCGTACTGATATAGACAGCGCCGCCCTGTTCCTCGACGAACTTCTTCACATCATCGCGCTTCAGGAGTTCGTTGAAATAGCCGTTCAGCTTGTTGACGATGGGTTTCGGCGTGGCGGCCGGCACCATGGTGACGAACCAGCCGACCTGATCCATTGGGAAGCCGGACTCAGTCATCGTGGGCACATCCGGTATTGCCGGCAGGCGCTCGGCGGAGCTGACCGCCAGGATGCGGTAGCGCTTTTCGCGATACTGGCCGAGCGAAAAGATCGGGTCCTGCGAGGCGAAGGCCACGGCACCGCTCATAATGTCGTTCATCGAGTCGGCGCTGCTCTTGTAGGCCACTTCCACCGTTTCAAGGCCAGCCATCTTGACGTAGGTCGCGCCGAGAACCTTGCCGGAAGTGTTGTTGACGGCGTAGCTTGCGTTTGAACCTTCCTTTTTCAGCAGCTCGGTCAGTTCCTTCATATTCTGAATCGGGCTCGAAATCGGCACGTTGATCATGAAGGGCTGCTTGTTGATCGTCGAGACTACCGCAAGGTCCTTGTCAGCATTGAAGGGTGGGCTCTTGAACATGTGCATGTTGCCGGCGAGCGAGCTGCCGGTGTGGAAGAAGATCGTATAGCCGTCCGGCTTGGCGCGGACGACATACTGGCCGGCAATGTTGCCGCCGGCTCCCGGTTTGTTCTCCACGATGACGGTGGAGCCCGTCAGCTTGGCAAACTGGTCGGCGAAATAGCGCACGACGATATCGGCGCCGCTGCCGGCCTGGAATGCGCAGATGAAGCTGACTGTCTGCTTTTTCGGATAATCGGCAGCAGCGTCCTGTGCCGAAGCCGGAGACCAGGCGGCGCCCGCAATGCCAAGCGCGATGCCTGCTGCAAGCATGGATCTGCGAGTGATAGTTTTCATCAAAATCCTCCCAATATTTCCCGCTGCCCAAGCGGCGTGTCGGTATCGCCATAAGGGCAGTGATTGTCCATTGTATAATTAAATTTAATTATGGCAATCTTCCTCGGCCACGGGAGCTTTCGTTTTTTATGCGTTTTTATCAGGCATCCTGCGATGCATTTACGTTCTCTACGCCCCTTTCACCATCTGCGAAGGGTGCATGCAGACTTGTCTCAAATGCCAGCGAATAGGAAATTGCTGAATTCAATTCTAAAGTATATTGTCAGGCGAGCACGAATTGGATATTGCTGAATCTCATACAGTCGTCATTGAACTCGGGGAGGGAGTTTTATGAACCAGCCGTATGACGTCCGCACGCATGAAGCGCGGCGGCATGAAGATCTTCGCGACATTATCGAGCATGCCGACGCCAGCGGTCAGCTGGTGCATGTCGATGGCGCGGACTGGAACCTTGAGGCCGGGGTTATCGCCGAGATCGTCGCCCATTCGACGGCCGGCAAGGCGCCCGCCATTCTCTTCGACAATTTTCCCGGCTACGCGCCCGGCATGCGGGTCGTCTCGGGCATTCACAATTCCACGCGGCGGCTTGCCTACACGCTCGGCCTTCCCTCGACCGACAGCCAGATGGAGCTGGTGAAGTCCTACCGCGAGCGGATGAAGTCCGAGTTCAAGTTCATGCCACCTGTCGAGGTGAGCACCGGGCCGATCCTCGAAAATGTCGATCGCGACGACGACGTCGACATCTTCAAGTTCCCGGTCCCGTTCATCCACGAAATGGATGGCGGCCGTTATATCGGCACCTATGACATGGTGATCATGAAGGACCCGGATAACGGCTGGGTCAACGGCGGAACCTACCGCGTTCAGGTTCACGACAAGAAAACGGTCGGCATCTGGATGTCGCCCAGCAAGCACGGCCGGATGATCCAGGAGAAATATTTCGCCCGCGGCGAGCCGTGCCCGGTCCTTATCTGCTGCGGCCTCGATCCGCTGCTCTTCCTGGCGGCAAGCCATGAGATCAAGATGGGCGTCAGCGAGTTCGCCTATGCCGGCGGCCAGCGCGGCCGGCCGTTCGAGGTCATTGCGAGCGAACTGCATGGCCTGCCGATCCCCTCCTATGCGGAGGTGGTGCTGGAGGGCGAAATCGTTCCGAATACCAATCACCGCGAAGGACCGTTCGGCGAATTCACCGGCTATTATGCGAGCGGCACGCATGACTTGCCGGAAACCCGTATCCGGCGTGTCTATCACCGCAACAATCCGATCCTCACCATGGCCTCGCCGATGCGGCCGCCGACCGATGTGTCTTTCGCCAAGTGCATCGTGCAGTCGGCGATGATCTGGGAAGAGATCGAAAATGCCGGCCTGCCTGGTGTGCAGGGTGTCTGGTGTCATGAGGCGGGTGCAATCCGCATGTTCGTGGTCGTGTCGATCAAGCAGATGCATGCGGGCCATGCGGCGCGGGCGGGTTTCCTCGCCGCCAATTGCCACTCAGGCAATTATGCCGGCCGATGGGTCGTGGTGGTCGACGACGATATCGATCCCACCAACCTTGCCGACGTCATCTGGGCGATGGCGACGCGTTGCGAGCCAGCCGAGGAGATCGAGTTCATCAAGCGCGCCTGGAGCACGCCACTCGATCCGATGCTGCGCAAGCCGCCATGGCAGAACAGCCGCGCCATCGTCGATGCGTGCCGCCCCTGGGGATGGCGCAACGAATTTCCGGAGGTCGCTTCGGCGAGCCGGGAGTTGCGGGAGAAGGTTGCAGCAAAATGGGCGGGCAAGCTGGCGCCGCGCCAGGGTTGAATTCAACCCTGGCAATAGCCGGTACTGGGAGAGAGGACAAACGGATGAGGAAAATCGCTGCATTCGCGGCGGCGCTTCTCGTGGGCGGGATGGCCACCGGAAGCGCTAAGGCGGAAGACGTCAAGGAATTCTATTCGAGCAATACCCTCACGCTGATTACGGCCGGCGGCGCTGCCGGTCCCTACAATATTCTGGCCCGCACCATCGAGCCATATCTGAAGAAATACCTGCCCGGAAATCCGAACATCATCGTGCAGGCCATGGCGGGTGCCGGCGGTCTGACGGCGGCCAACTATCTCTACGCCAAGGCCCCGAAGGACGGTTCGGTGATCGGCATCACGCTGCCGACGCTTGCCCTCAATCAGGTCTTCAAGGTTGATGGCGTCGCCTATGACGTGAATAAGTTCAACTTTCTGCTCAGCGTACAGCAGGAGCCGATCGTCGTCGGCGTCAGCGCCAAGTCCGGTTTCACCGACTGGAAGCAGATTGTGGAAAAGAAAGCCGTACTTGGCTCCACGGGGCTTACGTCGAATACCTCGATCGTGCCGAAGCTGATGAACAAGTTCATCGGCACGCAGTTTGGCGTCGTGACGGGTTATCAGGGCGCCGGCAATATCGAGCTCGCGGTCGAACGCGGCGAAGTGGACGGCATGGCGGCGAACTGGAGCGGCCTGAAGTCAAGTCAGCCACAATGGTTGAAGGAAGGCTCCTTCAAAGTTCTCGTACAGTCGGGACTGTTGCCCGAGGCCGACCTGCCGAACGTTCCGACGCTGATCGATATCGCGCCCAAGGACAAGCGCCCGGTTTTTGAGTTCTACGGGCTGTCCAATGCACTCGGCCGCGTTTTCGTGGCGCCTCCGGGCGTTCCGGAAGAGCGCGTCAAGGCACTGCGCGAGGCGCTTCTCGCCGTCACTAAGGACCCGGAATTCATCAAGCTCGCCGGCGAACGGGATATCGACCCGCATGCGGTGGAGCATGAAGACCTCGAAAAGCTCGCGGCCAATACCGTGAACTACGATCCGGCGGTCGTCGCCATCGTCCGCGAGGCGATCGGCGCGGAGTAACCGACGCCGGTTCTCATCGTTCGATCCAAACTGACGAAGGCGCAATCTAATCGCGCCTCCGGCCGATCGCGTGCCACAGGGGAGGCAGGTTGTGGAAGCAGCGGATTTCAGCACTCTGGGCGCGGCCGGGCACGCGCTTCTGGTGGTCTTCGACCCGGCCCGGTTCGTCTTTCTGGTGATTGGCGTGCTGTTCGGCTTGTTCCTGGGCGTCATCCCGGGGCTTGGTGGCATTCTGGGTCTTTCACTGCTCCTTCCGTTCACGTTCACGATGGATCCGTTCGCGGCCATTGCGATCATGCTCGGGCTGCTTGCGGCGACATCCTGTTCCGACTCCATTCCGTCCGTCCTGATCGGCGTGCCCGGCACGGTTGGTGCGGCGGCGACTATTCTTGACGGCCATCCGCTGGCCAAGCAGGGCAAGGCCGGCGAGGCGCTGGGCGCCTCCTTCTTTTCCTCCATGTCGGGCGGCGTCATCGGTGCGCTGTGCCTTGCGGTCAGCATTCCGATCATGCGGCCGCTGGTGCTGGCGGTCGGAACGCCGGAGCTTCTCGCTATCTGCGTGCTAGGCCTTTCGCTTGTCGCGGTGCTGAGCAGCGGCATGCTGCTCAAGGGCCTTGCGGCAGCAGCGCTCGGCATCCTGATCTCGACCATTGGCATGGATGCCAATACCGGCGTCATGCGCTGGACCTTCGGCAATCTTTATCTCTGGGACGGTATCGAAGTGGTGCTCGTGGCGCTTGGCCTTTTCGCGCTGCCGGAATTGGCCGATCTCTTTGCGAGCGGCGCAAAACAGATCGCCCAGGAAGGCACCAAGGCGACGCGCTTTTCGCAGATCGAGGGCGCCAAGCAGGTTCTTCGCAACAAATGGCTGCTGATCCGCAGCAGCTTGATCGGCGTTTCCCTGTCGTCCGTGCCCGGCATAGGTGCCGCCGTCATCGACTGGATCGCCTATGCGCATGCCAAGCGCACGGTGAAGAACGCCGACTTCGGCAATGGCGACGTGCGCGGCATCATCGCCGCCGAAAGTGCCAACAGCGCCAAGGACGGCGGCCACATGGTGCCGACCATCGCTTTCGGTGTGCCGGGCGGACCGCCGATGGCGCTGATCCTCGGCGCCTTTCTGGTCCACAACATCACGCCCGGACCGGAAATGCTGTCGACGCGGCTCGATATCACCTATTCGCTGGTCTGGACCATCGCGCTTGCCAACGTCATCGGTACGGCGCTCTGCTTCCTCTTCGCCAACCAGTTCGCCAAGCTCGCCATGGTGCGGGTCGGCATCATCATTCCGCTCATCCTGTCCATCATCTTCATCGGCGCCTATCAGAGCAATCAGGAGTGGGGTGACTTCTATACGCTCGCGGTCTTCGGCGTGATCGGCTGGGTGATGAAGCGTTCCGGCTGGCCGCGTCCACCGCTTATCCTCGGCTTCGTGCTCGGCGCGCTGATCGAGAACTACATGTTCATCTCGTTCGAGCGTTATGGCATCGGCTGGATCTTCCGTCCCTTCGTGCTAATCGTGATTACCGTATCCGTGGCCGGCATTCTCTGGGCGGGCTGGTCGGCGATAAAGACGGCGATGGCGAACCGGAGCGAGCGGGCGGCGGTCTCCTTCAGCATGCCGAAGGCGAAGAACCTCTTCACCATTTTGGCGCTCCTCGTCTTCGTGGCGGCGCTGATCGGTTCCACGAGCTGGCCGGTTCGCTCGCAGCTCATTCCGCAGATCATCTGCTGGACGGGCGCCATCTGCTGCGCGTTGCAGCTCTTCATGGAGTTGAGGGGCGGCGCGGTGCAGGCTGCCGGGAACGGTGGCATGGCGCATGGCGGCGAGACGAGTGCGCCGGGTTTCTGTCGCCGGACGCGGACCTATGTGATGTGGTGCACAGGGCTATTGGCGGGGATCGCGCTGATCGGATTGCTGCCGGCCGTCCTCGTCTTCCAGATCGCCTTCATGCGACTGGTCGGCAAGGAGCGCTGGGGGCTCATTCTGCCCGTCTCCATCGGTTATGCGATTTTCATGTACATGCTGTTCCAGCACATCGTGCACGTCCATTGGCCGCAATCGGTGATCGGCGATCTCATGCCCCGGCTCCGTTCAGCCACCCGAATCCTTTGAAAAAGAAAGCCACGGCCTGATGGACCGTGGCTCTCTCCCGTATGACGCCGGCATTTTGCCGATAGTGAATTCTATTCAGTGAGCTCTCTATGCGCATCCGCCGCTCAGGCAGTTTCCAAGACCGCAGCTCCGAGTTCGGTGCTGATCTCCCGGGCCGCTGCGCGGATGCCAGAGGCGATCGGACCCTCGGGGCTAAGATCGATCGCTTCGCTGAGACCATGGGCGGAAACCGCGGCGCAGATGCGGTTCTCGTTGTCGAAGATCGGCGCGGAAACGCCGAAGAAGCCCGTATGAAGCTGGCCGTTCGTCACCGCGATCTGCTGACTGCGGACCGCGTTCAGCGTCTTGCTCGTCCATTCGAGAAAGTCCGGCGACAGGCTGGCTTCGGAAGAGGCGATGCTCTTCCATTCCTTTTCCGGCAGATAGGCCATGAAGATGCGGCCAGTCGCCGTCTGCAGCACCGGAAGCACGTGGCCGACACGCACCGAGGCAGGTACAGGCAGGCGGCCGTCGACCCGGTATATGATTGTTGGGCCGCGATTGGACCAGACCGCCAGACTAACCGAAATGCCGTAGATTTCGAGGAAACGTTCCAGATGGCGCCGGGAGACTTCAACTACATCGAGCTGGTTGATCGCCGCGATGCCAAGCCGGATCGCCGCGGGGCCAAGCCCGTAACGGGCCGTCACCGGGTCCTGGACCACCAGACCGAGCCGCGTGAAGCTCACGAGATAAAGGTGCGCCTTGCTGGGAATCATGTCCGCCGCCGCCGCCAGCGTCTTCAGCGGCATCTTGGCGGGCGCCTGGGCCAGGACCTGGATCAGGGAAAAGCCCACTTCCACGGATTGGATGCCGCGGCGGTCGTCCGTTTCCTTTTTCTTCAATTCACTCATGACCAGCCTTTGACATTGACGACGTCCAATTCTTCAGAATAGTACAACAAAGTTCATTAATTTCAAATATCGCCGAAGGTCGAGTGGAGGATTGAATGTCGAGCGGTCTCAAAAAGGGTGATAGCAATTTCGCGCTGCAGGCTTTTCTGGATCGCCTGAAGGCGGCCGGCGAGCTTGAGGTGGAGGACGGCCGCACCGAGCTTCTCGACGTCGCGCACCGGCTCGACGGCAATTCCAGGGCGGTGCTGTTCAACGACGTCTGCAATGAGGGCATTCCTCTGGTCGGAAATGTCGCCGCGACCCGCGAACGGCTGGCGATCGCTTTCGATACGACCGTGCCGAACCTTCTCGCGGAAGTCCTTCGCCGGCTTAGCAAAACGCCCACCTTCAGGCAAGTTTCCCGCGATGAAGCGCCGGTGCAGGAAGTTGTGAAGCTCGGCAAGGACGCCGATTTCACCAAGCTTCCGGTGCATCTGCAGCATGAGATGGATGGCTCGCTTTATATCTCCGCCGCTGTCGATGTCGTGAAGGATGCGCGCACGGGGTTGACCAATGTCGGCATGCGCCGGCTGATGCTGCGCGGGCGCCATGATGCCGGCGTCGATCTCGTGGCGCCGAGTGACCTCAAGGCGATCTACGAGTATGAGGCGCAGCAGGGCAAGCCGCTGCCGATTGCCTTCGTGGTCGGATCGCATCCGATCGATCAGGTGGCCGCGACCATGCGCATTCCGGTCGATGAAGTCGGCCTCATTGCCACGCTGCGCGACGAGGCGCTGCCGCTCGTGAAATGCGTCACCAACGACCTCATGGTGCCGGCGGACGCGGAATTCATCCTGGAAGGTTATCTGAGTGCCGAGGGTCATGTGGAACCGGAAGGGCCATATGGCGAATTCCTCGGTTACTACGGCGGCGTGAAGATGAACCCGGTCTTCCACCTGACCGCCATCACCCACCGCGCCAAGCCGGTCTTCCAGACCTCGACCATTGCCGGCCGCCAGCTTGCGATCACCGATGCGGCGCAGCTCATTGCGTTGCGCACCGAAGTGACCGTCTGGCGGGCTCTGCAGAATGCCATCCGCGAGCCGCTCTGCGTCTATGCGACCACATCCTCCGGCGGCATGTTCAACGTGCGCATCTCCATGCGCCAGCGCGTGCCGGGCGAGGCACGCAATGCGATCGCCGCCGCTTTCGGTTCGCTCGCCAACGTCAAGCACATCTTCGTCTTCGATCCGGATATCGACATCTTCTCCGACCAGCAGACCGATTGGGCCTTTGCGACGCGCTTCCAGGCGGATCGCGATCTGATCGTCGGTTCCGGTTATCGCGCCCTGCCGCTCGATCCCTCGCTGGCCGGGGCCCATCTGGGTTCGAAAGCGGGTTTCGATTGCACCATGCCGATCGAGGTGGCCCGTTCCATCGAAGGCCGCATCCCGAGCCCGCCGGCTCTCGAAGGCCCGCGTTTCGCTTCGCTGGAAGCGGCGCTCCTCGATGGCCCGAAAACCTTCAACGCGCTGATGACCGCCACCGGTTCGCGTGACGGTCGCGAAATTCTCGAAGCCTTCGACGATTTCCGGGCCGCGGGGCGGCTGAGCCGGACCAGGGATGGCGCCTGGACACTTGACGCCAAGGCTGCCGGTTGAGCGGGGTGTAAAGGCATGTCGATGGAACCGCCCGCCAGCAGACGCCCTTTCATCGGCCGACCGATGCCGCGGTTCGAGGACCGGCGGCTGGTCACCGGCAACGGGCGCTACACGGATGATTTCCGGCTCGAAAACGAGTGCCATGCGGTGTTCCTGCGCAGTCCCTATCCGTCGGCGAAGATCGTCTCGATCGATCCGTCGGCGGCGTTGGAATATCCAGGTGTTCTGGGCGTCTTCACCGGCGAGGACTATGTCGCGGCGGGCGGCAAGCCGATCAACCATCTCGCCGACCCGGCCGATGCGCGCGACCACACGAAGCGTGCCTTCCGGCACAACCCGGACAACATTTCCTTCGATATCCACCAGCTTCCGCTGCCGCTCGACCGCGTGCGCTATGTCGGTGAGCCGGTGGTCATGGTGGTCGCCGAAAGTGCGGCCATCGCCCAGGATGCGTCTGAACTGGTGATGATCGAATACGAGGAGCTTCCCTTCGTCATCGATGCACGGGAAGCCCTTGAGCCGGGCGCCCACCTGCTGGAACCGGAGATCCCAGGGAATTTGGCCGTTCGGGCGACATTCGGCGATAAGGAGAAGACGAAGGCGGCGCTTGAGGGCTCGGCGCTGGTCATCGAAAAGATCTTTGTCAATCAGCGCATTGCCAATGCGCAGATGGAGCCGCGTTCGGCCATGGTGCGCTACGATGCGAAGACCGGCCGATATCACATGATCGCCGGCAGCCAGGGTGCCATCCGTCATCGTGACACGATGGCCGCATGTCTCGGTATTACCAAGGATGAGATTGAGGTTATCTGCCCGGATACAGGCGGCGGTTTCGGCCCTCGCACCAATCTTTCGCCGGAACAACCAATGCTGGCGATCGCGGCAAAGCAGCTCGGCCGGCCGGTGCGCTGGACGAGCACCCGCACCGAATCTTTCATGTCCGACTATCAGGCGCGCGACATGGTGCATCACGTGCGGATGGGGTTTACGAAAGACGGGCGAATCACCGGTTACGCAGTGGAAATGACCGGCAATGTCGGCGCCTACACAGTCGCCTACGTGCCGATGGCGAACAGCTATCGCGTGCTGACAACGGTCTATGACGTGCCCTTTGCCTCGGTTGAGATCCGTGGCGCGATGACCAATACCGTGCCGACCGCGCCTTTCCGCGGCGCCGGCCGGCCGGAAGCACATTTTGCGATCGAACGGCTGATAGATATCGCCGCCTTCAGGCTCGGTATCCACCGGCTGGAAATCCGCCGCCGCAACCTCGTCCGTAAGGATCAACTGCCCTATACCTCCGCCATGGGCCTGACCTATGACAGCGGCGATTTTGCCGCCAACATGGACAGGGCGTTGGAAGCCGCCGACTGGCAAGGTTTCGAGGCGCGCCGCGCGGAATCCCGCTCGCGTGGCAAGTGGCGTGGCATCGGTTTTTCCAACTATGTGGAATCGCCGGTCGGCATCCCACATGAGCGGATTGACATGTCGGTGAGGCCACGGGAGCGGCGCATCGACGTGGTTACTGGTACGCAATCGACCGGCCAGGGGCACGAGACGACCTTCGCCCAAGTGGTGGCGGACCTCCTGCATGTGGAGCCGCAACAGGTACGGCTGATTTCCGGTGATACGCGGATCGTGCAATCCGGCGGCGGGTCTCATTCCGACCGTTCCATGCGGCTCGGCGGTATGCTGCTTGTCGAGAATTCGAAGAAGCTCGTGGCGCAGATCAAGCAGATCGTCGCCGACTATCACCAGACGACGGTGGACAACGTTTTCGAGAAGGATGGGCTCTGGCGGGTCAGCGACAGCAACGAGGCGCTGACGATCTTCGAGGTGGCGGAAATTGCCGAAGAGGTGGGCACCGTGCTTGCCTCGACGGCAAGTTTCACGGGCCGCATGCCGGCCTATCCGACGGGCGCCGCGGTCTGCGAACTCGAAATCGACATGGAGACCTTTGCCGCTCGGATCTTGCGCTACACCTCGATCGATGACGCCGGCCAGCCGATCAATCCGCTGATCCTCGACGGGCAGGTGCATGGCGGCATCGTGCAGGGCACCGGCCAGGCGCTGGTCGAGCAGGTGATCCACGACAAGGCAAGCGGGCAGCTGATTTCCGCGACCTTCCTGGATTACGCCATGCCGCACTCGGATCAGTATCCGAGCTTCTCTGTCGCGCTGGTCGAGGACCCGACAAGCGGCAATCCGCTGCGCGTGAAGGGCGGCGGCGAAAGTGGCATCACGCCGTCGCTTGCCACGACGATCAACGCCGTCGTCGATGCGCTTTCGGATTTCGGCATCGAACATATCGACATGCCGGCGACGCCGGCACGCATCTGGTCCGCCGTCCAATCCAAACGGGAGAGTTCGCGATGAGCTCCGTATCCAGCACAGCCACCGGAAATGTGTCGAGCACCCTGGCCCCTGACGGCTGCCTCGAAATCGTCATTGGCAATCCGGCCGAGGCCAATCTGCTGACCTTTGCGATGACCTCGACCTTTCTGGCGGCCATCTCCGACCTGCCGGAGGGCACGAAATTCGTGCTGATCCGCGGCAACGGAGCGGATTTCTGCGCCGGCCGCACCTCGCCCATGCCCGACCCGTCGACCAAGCCGACGGCGCGCACGATCCGCGAGCGCGTCGCCGATCCGGTGCTGGATTTTTACGAGGCGTTGCGGTCCGTGCCTGTGCCGGTCATCGCGGCGGTTTCCGGCCGCGCCTTCGGCGTCGGCTGCGCGCTGGCGGGGTTGGCGGATATCGTGATTGCCGACGAGACGGCGAAATTCGTCGTGCCTGAGCTGGAGCGGGATATTCCGCCGCTTCTCGTCATGACCGGGCTTGCCGATCGGATCGGCCGCGCGGCGCTCGCTCGCCTCGTCCTATCGCGCGAGGCGTTTTCCGCTACGGCGGCCGAAAAGCTCGGCCTCGTTTCGGAAACCTGTGCCGCCGGCGAACTTGATGCGCGGATCGCCTTCTACCGGCATAAGCTTTCCGCCAATTCGGCGGTCACGCTTTCTGCCGTGAAGGCGTTCCTCAATCTTTCGCCGGAAATGAGCTTTGCCGCAAGGCGGGCCTATGCGGCGGACAGTATTGCGACGGCGGTCTCGGCCCGCTTTGGCCAATCGGCCTGATCGGCATCCAAGAACATCGAATTTACAGGGGAGTAGGATTTCATGGCGGATCGGGCAAAGGTGATCATCGGCGGCGCCGGCATCGGGGGCCTCATTGCGGCGCTTGCGCTGATAGAACGCGGTTTCGAGGTCGAAATCCATGAACAGGCGCCGGAACTGAAGGAAATCGGTGCGGGCCTGCAGCTTGCGGCCAATTCCACCCGGCTGATCATCGATGTAGGTCTTGGGCGCGAACTTGCCGACATCTCCTGGGAGCCGCAGGGCAAGGAAATCCGCCTGTGGAGCACCGGCCGCGTCTGGACTCTCTTCGATCTCGCGCAGGAATCCGTTGACCGATTCGGCGCCCCCTATTACATGGTTCATCGCGCCGATCTGCACCAGATGCTGGTGGATGCGGTGAACAAGCGGGCGCCGGGCGCCATCCGCCTGTCGTCGCGGATCATCGACTTCACTGAGGACGACAGGGGCGTGCATGTGGTCAATGCTGACGGCCGGCGCTTTTCCGGTGATCTCCTCATCGGCGCGGACGGCGTCCATTCCGCCGTTCGCGGAAAAATCTTCGGTGCGGCCAAGCCTGAATATACCGGCCTAATGGTCTGGCGCGGCATCATCCCCACGAAGAAACTGCCGGAACATCTGCTGCGGCAGGTCGGCACCAATTGGGTCGGGCCGAACCGGCATGTGATCCAGTATATGGTTCGCCGCGGCGAGCTGATGAATTTCGTCGGCGTCGTAGAGCGCGGCGACTGGACGGTGGAATCCTGGACGGCGGCAGGCAGTCATGCGGAATGCCACGCGGACTTCGAGGGCTGGCACGAAGACGTGCATACGATGATTGAGAATATCGAAGTGCCCTACAAGTGGGCGCTGATCGGCCGCGCGCCGATGCAAGCCTGGTCCGAGGGCCGGACGACGCTGCTTGGCGATGCCTGCCATCCGACGCTGCCTTTCCTGGCGCAGGGTGCCGGCATGGCGATCGAGGACGGCGTGGTGCTTGCCCGTTGCCTAGATGCCTTCTGGCCGGATTACGAAACGGCGCTCTTGCGTTACGAGGCGCTCCGCCTGGAGCGCACCTCGCGGGTGGTCACCGGCTCGCTCGAAAACGGACGGCGCTTCCATAATCCCGAAATGGCGAATAAGGAAACAGCGGAAGCTTATGTAACGCGCGAATGGCGGGGCGATCGTGTTAATGCACGTTATAACTGGCTATTCGAATATGATGCGAGCTCCGTTCCCTTGAACGAAAAATCTGTCGCGGAGATTTCATGAATGTAGAAGACAGCGCTGAGACCGATCGCGAACAGGGGTTCGTGCAGACCATCACGGTCGGGTACCGGTTGGTTCAGGCGCTGGAACAGGGTGGCCGGGGGCAGACGCTGAAGGCTGTCGCGGCGGCGGCGGACATGCCATCCTGGAAAGCCTATCCCTACCTCGTCAGCTTGGCGCGCATGGGGATCGTCGTCCAGAATCCCGATACGCTATGCTACGGGCTCGGCCCCGGCGCGGCCATGCTAGGACTTTCTGCCATTTCCCAGGCAGATGTCCTCTCGCTTGCACCAGAAAAGATGCAGATACTGCAGGATCAGGTGCAGTTGCCGGTCTATCTCTCGGTGCTCGGCAATCTTGGCCCGACCATCGTGCGCAAGTTCGACTGGGATTCGCAGCTTCTGGTGACGATGAAGCTGGGGCATGTGTTACCACTCATGTCGTCGGGCACGGGCGCAATCTTTTTAAGCTATCTCCCGCTGCATCAATTGACCGGTATCATCCGGCAGGAAACGGGAAGAGATCCGGATCTTGCGGCGATTGAGGAGATTGTCACCCGGACGCGACGCGACGGGGTGGCGGTGTCCGAACGGGCGTTCGACCTCGCTTTCTGCTCCGTTTCAGCCGGCATCTTCGATCACGAGGAACATCTGGTTGCGGCAATCACCATTCTCGGCATGAACGGCCGCACCGATCTTTCGCTGGAGAGCAGAGCGGCAGAGCTGGTGCTCGATACGACCAGGGACCTCTCCCGAACACTTGGATCGTCTACCTAGATGTTTGATCCTGGGCGGCGTTTCAAGCAATGATACTAGCAGGCCCGAGACCTTCGCCCGAACTTAATTAAATCGCCGACTTTCGAAACAGCTGAACCGATTCATCCGGCAACTGATCGGCGCGCCGGACCGAAAGTCTGATGGTAGACGCGTCATTCGGATCCGGTGCCAATCGCGGCGAGGCGCGACCCAGCAGGAAGAAGACAAGATCCCCTGCCCGGCTTCAAACTCGTTGCCGTCAATGACGAGCTTGAAGAGGCTCGAAACCATGGCAAGGATCTGTTGTTTTCTCCTCAAGGATAGCGTTGGCGACCGTCTCCATGCGAACGGCCGAGATCTTGCGGCGCAAAATACTTTTTCGGGATGAACCTGGTCATGTCGACGACATGCCGGCAATTTCTCCCAATCGATCAACATTATTCAGGAGACGCTGGCGAACACTGCAGCCGCGCTCGGCAAGACCATCAGTGATGCGATGTTGGAAGTGTTTGATGGCCTGATAGGTGAGTAGCGTGGGTAGAGCGACAAGCGGGCCTTGGGGACGGGGCGTCCTCTGGCTCTGCCCACGCGTCCCAATGAGCGCTGGAGCCTGGACTTCGTCAGCGATGCCGTCGCAGACGGTCGCCGCTTCCGTGTGCTGGCGGTCGTTGACGACTTCACCCGCGAATGCCTATGCCTGGTCACCGACACATCCCTGTCGGGCACTCGGCTTGTCCGCGAGTTGGATAGCCTTGTCGCCAGACGGAGAAAGCCTAAGACGATTGTCTCGGACAACGGTACCGAGATGACCTCGATGGCAATACTTAGGTGGTGCCAGCAGACTCGTGTCGAATGGCACTACATCGCCCCCGGCAAGCCGATGCAAAACGGCTTCGTCGAAAGCTTCAACGGCAGCTTCCGCGACGCGTGCCTCAACGAGACGCTGTTCTCGTCACTGGTTCAGGCCCGCCCTGCCATCACCGCATGGAAGGAGGATTACATCCCCAGCGAATTTGCAATGAAATGGCAATGGAAAAACAGGCCGCATAAGGCCAGATTGGAAACCAAAGATTCTCCCGAAAACTGGGGGGATATTGGGTCTCAGGTCAGTTCGGAAATATTCACATCGACTGTTTCAGATACACTTGCCCAGATCGCAATAGCAGGCGCCTCGGTCAGGTTGAAAAAGATAAAGGTCTTGAAGGGAATCGAACCAGCGACGCCTTACCAGAGGGGTTAAGTGCTTGATAGGACGGGCTTTGGGGAATAACGCCGATTTATGAGACTTGGTTGGGTGTAAAATGTGTACCGGCGCTATATCTCATCGCCGGTCGGTAATGGTGACATAACGCTTGCCTGAATCACACTTACAGCCTTTCGCTTGTGTGGCCCTCGGTCAAGGTCGAACGGTCAGTCGCGGATGAGAGTGACTGCTGTTCGGCGATTAATCCGCTCGTAACGGCGGCAGCGGCTTGCCGGCCAGCGATGAGGCCAAGTCCGATCGCCGTCAACAGTCCGTTTCCGGACAGATAACCGGACGCCTCATTGCCCGAAACGCCGCAAGCAGCGCCGCCTGCGGCATAAAGATTGGGCATCGGCCTGCCACTTTCACCGATAACGCGCGCAGACGTATCGACGACGAGGCCACCTTGCGTATGGAATAGGGCCCCGGTAACCTTCACGGCGCAATAGGGAGGCTGGAGTTCCGGCATATCTCTGAAGGAACGGCCGAAGGGGTCCGAGGCGCGGCCTCTCGCGTAGGACCGAACATTTTCGAAGTTCGCCACAAACACGTCGGCCGGCACGTTCATCAGAGTAGCAAGCGCCGGAATGGTATCCGCCGTCAGGACAGCGCCCATGCCTTCCGCGCGGCGAAAATCCTCGAACTGTCGGGTGATCCCTGCGATACGACTGTCGAACACCGACCAGGCGATCTGTTCGGGCTGGCGCAGCACCTCGGCTGCCTGTTCCGAATAGCCCTTCGCCTCGTTGCTGAAGCGCTCGCCCTCGACATTCACCTGAAAACCGCCTTCGGTGATAGTTGCCCAAGAGATCAGGAAGCCGGCGGGATGTGCGACCGAACCGTGGCCCTGATGGCCATTCAGATGCCGGCTCTTTGCGCCAAGCGCTTCCCCCCAGATCAACGCATCACCCTGATTGCCGGGATGCCCGAAATACAGTGCATCGGCCAGTGGCTTGATGTGCTTTGCCACCAGCTCCTTGTTGCCGCCATAACCGTTGCACGCAAGCACGAGGGTGTCGCAGCCGACCTCTTCGGAACTGCCGCCCGGACGCTCGAAATGCAGGCCAAACACCCTGCTCTCCTTATCGGCGAAAAGCTCCGTGACATGAGCGTTACAGAGAACCGGAATCCCTGCATTCTCGACGGCTTCGCGTAGCGCATCGATCAGTTCCTCGCCGGAACGCGTTGGCAAACCATGCATGCGCCGCGCCGAATGACCAGGATAGGAGAAATCCGCAACGACCGAGAATTTCAGCCCGTATGTATCCGCTAGCCATTCCAGCGCCGGCCCTGTCGTGCGGGTGACAAGATCGACAATCTCGGCATCCGGTTCGTCATGCGCCTTCTTCATCACGTCGCGCGCAAAACTGTCTGCATCGTCGGAGATGCCAGCTTCGGCCTGCCATCGGGTCGCAGCGGCCGGCACCAGGCCAGCGGAAAGGGCGGTAGAACCGCGCGGCAGAGGATCGCGTTCGAGGACCAGAACCTCGGCACCTGCTTCATGCGCGGCAAGCGCGGCCACCATGCCAGCCGCACCTCCGCCGATGATCACTACCGGCACGGAATAATCGAACTCCCGGCTCTCTATCCGCGTCACCTTGGCCATTCTCGTCTCTCCGTTCCCGCATTGCAGACAGCTATCTGTCATTTTTGGAGGACAATAATCTGTATTATTTTTAAAACAACATTTGATTTTCGCGATCGCCCGTGCCTAGATTTGGAAAAAGGGAACGGAAGGAGGGCATCGTGCCAGGCATCGATGCTGGAGGCGGCAAAACGCTTTTCGACAAGGTTTTCGACGCGCATGTGGTCGTCAGGCGCGAGGACGGCCAATGTCTTCTGTGGATCGACCGGCACTTCCTGCATGAAGGCTCGTTCCACGCGTTCAACAAGCTGAAGGACCGTGATGCGGAGGTCACTCGTCCGGACCTGACCTTCGGCATCGAGGACCATTATGTCCCAACCCGCACTCGGGATCTAAGCAAGATCGATCCGGCTATCCGGGGCATGATCGAGCAGCTGCGCGGCAATAGCGAACGCCATGGGTTGCGCCTCTTCGATCTCGACGACCCCGGACAGGGCATCGTGCATGTTGTCGGCCCGGAACAGGGGCTTACCTTGCCAGGCCTCACCATGGTCTGCGGCGATAGCCACACCGCTACCCACGGCGCTTTCGGGGCCATCGCCTTCGGCATCGGCGCTTCGGAAGTCGCGCATGTGCTGATGACACAAACACTCTGGCAGAAGAAGCCGAAGCGGATGCGCGTGACCGTCGATGGCACGTTGGCGCCGGGTGTCACGGCCAAGGATATCGCACTGTCGATCATCGCCAAGATCGGCGCGGACGGCGCGGCCGGTCATGCGATCGAATATGCTGGCTCGGCGATCCGTGGTCTTTCCATGGAAGGCCGATTGACGCTCTGCAATCTTTCCATCGAGGCCGGTGGCCGTTGCGGTATGGTCGCCCCCGACCAGACGACCGTCGACTATCTTCGCGGCCGGCCATTTGCACCACAGGGCGAGGCTTTCGAGGCCGCTGCGAAGGATTGGCTGGCGTTGGCCAGCGATCCGGATGCCGTTTTCGACCGCGAAGTCCTGTTTGATGCCACCGAGATCGCCCCCGTCGTCACTTGGGGCATCACGCCGGAAGATGCATCGCCTATTACCGCAACCGTGCCGGACCCGGAACAGATTGCCGATCCTGCCCGCGCCGCTCAGGTTCGCGATGCGCTGGATTACATGGACATCAGGCCCGGCCAGAGCCTCACTGATATTCGTATCGACCGGGTTTTCATCGGCTCCTGCACCAACAGCCGCATCGAGGATATCCGCGCAGCCGCCGCAATTCTCGCCGGCCGCAAAGCCAAGGTACCGGGCCTTGTTTCGCCGGGTTCGATGCTGGTGAAGAAGCAAGCCGAAGAAGAAGGATTGGACCGCATTATCCGCGACGCCGGCCTGGAATGGGTTGATGCGGGCTGTTCCATGTGCGTGGGCATGAATGGCGATCTCGTGCCGCCGGGCGAACGCTGCGCCTCCACCACCAACCGCAATTTCCGCGGCCGGCAGGGGCCGGGCTCGCGCACGCACCTCATGTCACCGGCCATGGTCGCGGCTGCCGCAGTCACCGGTCACCTGACAGACATGCGCCAGTTGATGCGCGAACCGGTTTCGGCCGGAAACTGAGGGGGGGAGCGCCATGAAGCCGTTCAAGACTCTGGATGCCATCGCCTGCCCCCTGCCCCAATCGAATGTCGATACCGACCAGTTGATCCCGGCCCGTTTCATGAAACGCTCGCGCGCCGATGGCTATGGCGGCTTCCTGCTCTATGACCTGCGTTTCGACGAGAACGGCGAGCCGAAGACCGATTGCCCGCTCAACGATACCATTCGTCAAGGAGCGCAGATCCTAGTCAGCCGCCGCAATTTTGGCAGCGGTTCCTCCCGCGAAGCTGCCGTTTATGCGCTGGTGGATTATGGGGTCAGCTGCGTCATCGCCCCGTCCTACGGTGACATCTTCGCCTCCAACGCGGTCAATAACGGTCTTCTGCCAGCGGTGATCAGCGAAGAGGATTGCGAGGCGCTGCTGGCCGGCCTGCAGGATGGTGCCGACACGGCGACCGTCGATCTCGAAGCGCTGACGATCCGTTGTGCCAATCTCGTCGTGCCTTTTACCGTCGATCCGGTCTGGCGCACCAAGCTCCTGAACGGCTGGGACGATATCGACCTGACCCGCAGCCATTCCGAAGCAATCGCCGCCTTTGCCGCCGCGGACCGCGAGAGGCGACCCTGGATGCAGCCGAACCGGCCGACCACCGCGAAACCGGAGGCCTGATCGTGACGCTCGCCTTCTCGCCCGGTCGCATCGGTTCCCTGACATTGGCAAATCGCATCGTCATGCCGCCGATGCAGCGGTACGAAGGCACGGCGGAAGGCTTCGCGACCGGTTATCACGTCAACCATTATGCGCGCCGCGCCCGCGGCGGTGTCGGCCTGGTCATCCTGGAATCGACGGCGATTTCGCCGGAGGGCCGGCTGATGGGCGACGATATCGGCATTTTCTCCGAAGCCCACGCGCTTGCTCTTTCAAGGATCGCAGCGGCGGTAAAGGCGGAGGGCGCCTCGGCGCTGGTGCAACTCAGCCATGGCGGTCGCAAGTCCCGGCCCTATGGCGGCGGGCCGCTGCTGGCACCGAGCGCGGTCGCCTATGACGAGCGCTACGGCATGCCGCAGGCGATGACGGAAGCCGACATCGAAAAGCTGATCGCCGACTTTCGCATCGCCGCACGTCGAGCCATCGACAGCGGCTTTGCAGGTGTCGAGTTGCATGCCGCACACGGCTATCTTCTACACCAGTTCCTGTCGCCGCTCAGCAATCGCCGTGACGACGAATACGGCGGAGATGAAGACCGCCGCGCTGTACTGCCTGCCCGCATCATCCGTGCCGTCCGGGACGAACTCGGGCCGCAACCGGTCGTCACCATGCGCATCAGCGCCAGCGACAATGCAGACAGTGGCCTGACGCCCGAGATGGCGGCACGGGCGCTGTCTTACCTTGCCGGCCACGGGCTCGATGCCGTGCATGTTTCCGCCGGCGGCCTTGTGCCACCGGCTGCGCAGACAATGCCACTGGTCGAATCCCTCGCCTGCGCCGAGATCATCCGCAGCGCTCTTTCCATTCCGGTGATCGCTGTGGGAGGCATCAACAACCTAGCCGACGTCGAGGCCATCCTGTCGACCGGCAAGGCCGATTTCGTCGCGATCGGCCGGCCCCTACTAATATATCCGGATCTCAGCCGCATTCTTTAATGAAGACGATTGACACGGCATCAAATCTGTATTCTCAATAAGACAACTAAATGTCTTATAAAAAAGACAATCGGGAACGCTACAATGTCTTCGACCATGGAACCTCTGAAGGCGAGACGACTCTACCTCTTGCTGCGGGAACAAATCCTGCGCGGAGAAGTGGCGCTCGACGAGCGCCTGCCGAGCGAGCCGGCGCTGGCGCAGGAACATGGTGTTTCACGCGTCACCGTGCGGCGCGCGCTCGACAAGCTCGCCAGCGACGGCATGATCGAACGGCGGCCAGGGTCCGGCACCTTCGTCAGCGGGGGCAAGACCAGCATGCCGGTCGTCGCAGACTTCTCGAACGTGCTAACCCACCTCGTCGAAATGGGCCGCAAGACGGGCGTACGGCTGATTTCGTTTGCCTATGTCAACGCGACGCCGGCTATGGCGGAAGAGCTACGGCTCGATCCCGGCGAACGGCTGCAGCGGTCCGTTCGTGTCCGCCTCATCGATGGCCAGCCGTTTTCCTATCTCGTCACCCACGTGCCGGAGCGGATCGGCATGTCCTATTCGGAAGCCGATCTCGCCTCGACGCCACTGCTGGAACTGCTGGAACGCTCCGGCCTCGTCGCCGAGCGGGCGACACAGGTGATCGGCGCGACGCTGGCCGGGCCGGAAGCGGCCGGCGCGCTTGACCTCGATATCGGCGCGGCACTTCTGTCGATGACGCGTGTCGTCTTCGAGCCTTCCGGCCGCGGCATCGAGCACCTTCAGGCGCTCTACCGGCCGGATCGCTACTCTTTCCATATGGATCTCGAACGCACCGGAGCCGATGGCGCCCGGCGCTGGACACCTGCCGATGCCGTGCGCGCATCGGAACAGAACAACGAAAACAAGAAGAATACCCGCACGAAGCGGCCGCCCCCTCAGAGGAGAACAAAACCATGAAATTTATCGATACGACATTGAACCGCAGAACAGCCCTGAAGGGTGGCGCAGCCGCCCTCGCAACCATGGCAGCCCCGGCAATCGTCCGTGGTGCCGAACCCTCACCGATAAAGGTCGGCATTCTGCAGCCGGTCACCGGTGCATTGGCTCAGGATGGTGAATACGGCCGCATGGGCGCCGAACTCGCCATCGAGGACATCAACAAGGCCGGCGGTATCAAGTCGCTCGGCGGCGCCAAGATCGAAATGGTCTTCGGTGATGCGCGCTCCACGCCGGAAGCCGGCACGCAGGAAGTCGAGCGCATGCAGGAAGCCGGCGTTTCGGCGATAATCGGCGGTTTCGCCAGCCCGATCTGCCTTGCCGGTTCGCAGGCTGCTGCTCGCTACGACCTGCCCTATATCGTCGATGTCGGCGTGACCGATCAGATCATCCAGCGCGGCCTGAAGAACACGTTCCGCTTCGCACCGGGCTTCTCGCTTTGCACGGGCGCCGCGATCCAGAACCTCGTCAAGATCAACGAGGCTTCCGGCAAGGCAGCCAAGACCGTCGCCCTCGTGCACGAAGACGGCCTGTTCGGCTCGGGTCTCGCCAAGCTGATGGCTGCCGAACTGCCGAAATACGGTTTCGAAATCCTCGAACTGATCGCTGTTCCGACCCCTTCGCGCGATCTTTCCAACGTCGTCCTGCGCCTGCGTTCGCTCAACCCCGATCTCGTCATCCCGAGCACCTATTATGGTGAGACCGTGCTTCTGGCCCGCACCATGCAACAGCAGCGCGTTCGCCCGAAGGGAGTCTACAGCGTGCTGAACGGCGCGGCCTCCAACCGCCGCTTCGTCAAGGAGTTCCCGGAAGCAGCCGAAAACGTCATGGACTGCAACCACTGGCACGACCCGCGCAACGAAAAGGCCGTCGCACTGCAGAAGCGTGTGGAAGCCGCCGGCAAGATCTACAACTACAACGTCCCGCTCAACTATTCATGCGTCGGCCTCCTTGCCGATGCGATCGAGCGTGCCGCTTCGGGCGACCGCAAGAAGATCATCGAGGCACTCGGCACCTCGACCTTTGCCGGCCACCTGATGCCTTACGGCGCAACCAAGTTCGAAAACGGCCAGAACATGGGCGCAGCTCCGGTTTCGACCCAGGTTCAGGGCGGTGACATCAAGGTCGTCTTCCCGGAAACCTTCGCGAACGCCAAGCCGAAGTTCCCGGCCAACGGCTGATCGCCATCCAGTCGATGCCCGGGCCTGCCGTTACGCGGGCGCGGGCGATTGCCGGCCGAATGACGCGGGATAGAGCATGTTTTCTCCTACCATCATCATCGAAGCGATGATCAACGGGCTTTTGACCGGCGCGATCTATGCGCTGGTCGCCCTTGGTCTGACACTGGTCTACGGTGTGCTTCACATCATCAATTTTGCGCATGGAGCAACGCTCGCGGCTGCCATGTTCGCCGTCTGGGGCCTGAATGCCGCTTTCGGAATCGATACATACTGGACGATCCCGATCGTCACGCCTGCATTCTTCGTTCTTGGTTATGTGGTGCAGCGCTTCGTTATCGGCCCGGCAGCGCATGGTGACGATGGCAATATCCTGCTCATCACGCTTGGCATTTCCATCCTGATCGAAAACGCGTTGCTGGCCGGATTTGGCTCGGATACCCGCTCGATCCCCTCGGATTTCTCGTTTGCGATCGTCGAGGCCGGCCCGTTTCTACTGTCGAGTGCCCGCCTCGTCGGTGCAGCCGGTTCGCTGGTGGTGGCAATCCTGTTCTGGCTGCTGATGAGCCGCACGGACACCGGCAAGGCAATCCGCGCCGTGGCGCGTGAAAAGCTCGGCGCCAATCTCGTCGGCATCAATGTAGGGCATATCTACGCCATCACCTTCGGATTGGGCTGCGCGGCGCTCGCCGTTGCGGCAAGCCTGCTGATGCCGACCTTCTACGTTAATCCGCGCATCGGCGGCGCTTTCGTCAACATCGCCTTCACCGTCGTGGTACTCGGCGGCATGGGCTCCATTCCAGGCGCCATGGCCGGCGGCCTGATCATCGGCATGGTGGAGAGTCTGAGCGGCTTGCTGCTCGGGGAAAGCCTCGGTCAGATCGGCATCTTCATCATCTTCATTCTGGTCCTGCTCCTGCGTCCGACCGGCCTGTTCGGAGCCAAAGCATGATCGGACGCGGTTATCTTCCCATCATCCTGGTCACCCTGCTTATCGCGGCAACCCCGCTGGTGATCTCGTCGAATTCGTTCTTCAACTTCACCGTTCTGGTACTGATTATCGCGCTTGCCGCGCAGGGCTGGAACCTGCTCGGCGGCATCGGCGGACAGACCTCCTTCGGTCATTCGATGTTCTTTGGCATCGGCGCTTATACCGCCTCGATGCTCCAGACTCATCTCGGCGTGAATGCCTGGCTCTCGCTGGTCGCAGCGATTGCCGCCGGCGCGCTGGCTGGCCTGATCGTCGGTTTCCTTAGTTTCCGTGCAGGCCTTCGCGGATCATATTTCGCACTGGTGACGCTCGCATTCGCAGAACTGCTGCGCGTGCTCGCCAATGCCTCGGAACTGACGGGTGGAGCGGCCGGCCTGCTGCTGAAGCTCGATCCGGGCTTCGCCAACATGCAGTTCTCCAGCCGCCCGACCTTCATGCTGCTGGCGCTCGCCTTCGTGTTCGCCAGTCTCGTCATCACACAGAAGATCGTCAATTCCCGCTTCGGCGCACATCTCGTCGCCGTACGCGAGAACGAGGACGCGGCCAAGGCGCTCGGCGTCGATGTGCTGACCGTCAAACTGAAGGCCATCAGCCTTTCCGGCGCCATGACGGCGGCGGCCGGCGTGCTCTACGTCCAATATTTTCTTTATATCGACGCCGGTATCGCCTTCGGTATCTGGATTTCGATCGAGGCGTTGCTTGCACCGATGGTCGGCGGCCGCGGGATGGTGCTTGGGCCTCTGATTGGCGCCTTCACGCTGCACGGCCTTGGCGAAATCACCAAGAGCTTTGCGGGCCGCGTACCCGGCATAGACCTGATCGTCTTCGCCATCGTGCTGATCGTCGTGATTGCCTTTGCCTCCAGCGGTATCCTCGGCCTTCTCAAGAAACTGGCCGACCGCTTTTCCTCGAAGGAAGGTGCGTGATGCTTAAGGTTGAGAACGCCACCATGCGTTTCGGCGGCCTCATCGCCGTCAACAATGCCTCGCTGGACGTCAGAGAAGGCTCGATCACCGGTCTGATCGGCCCGAACGGCGCCGGCAAGACCACCCTGTTTGCCATCATCGCCGGCTTCCTGAAGCCGACGGAAGGCGCGATCTCGCTTTACGGCAAGGACATCACCACCGAGCAGCCCCACAGGCGCGCCATCTCCGGTATTGCCCGCACATTCCAGATCGTGCAGCCCTTTGCGGGTCTCAACGTGCATGAAAACATCACTGTTGGCGCTTATCTTCGGCATGCAAAGCCTTCCGATGCCGTCGAAAAAGCCCGTGAAGTCGCCCGCCAGGTCGGCCTCGAAAAGGACCTGGAAAAATCCGCCGCGAGCCTGACGGTAGCCGGTCGTAAGCGGCTGGAGTTGGCGCGTGCGCTCGCCACCGAACCGAAGATCCTGCTGCTTGATGAAGTGCTCGCGGGTCTCAACCCTTCGGAAATCCGCGACATCATCCCGGTCATCCGCACGATCCGTAATAGCGGTGTCACCATCCTGATGATCGAACACGTGATGCAGGCGGTGATGAACCTGTGCGAACATGTCTACGTGCTGGCCCAGGGCAAGATGATCGCGGAGGGCACGCCGACGGTGGTCTGCAACGACCAAGCCGTGATCGAGGCCTACCTTGGCAAGGGTTCCGCAGAGCGGATTGCACGCCAGAGCGCAGAGAATACGGGAGGCCCAAATGCTTGAAGTCAAAGGCCTTCGCGCCGGCTATGGCGCCGTCGAGGTGCTGCGCGGCATCGACATTTCCGTCAGCAAAGGTGAGATCGTTGCGGTCCTAGGTGCCAACGGCGTCGGCAAGACGACGCTGAACAAGGCGCTGTCTGGCGTCCTGCCGGTAACGGCAGGACGCATTGTCTTCGACGGTGTCCCCCTCAGTGGCTCGTCGACGGCTGCAGTTGATGCGGGCCTGATCCATGTGCCGGAAGGCCGCAAGATCTTCCCAAACATGACCGTGCTCGAAAATATCGAGCTCGGCAGCTATCGCCGCGGCAAGAAGAACCGCACCCGCAATCTGGAAAACGTCTTCGCCACCTTCCCGCGCCTCAAGGAGCGCACGGGCCAGGCAGCCGGCACGCTTTCCGGAGGCGAGCAGCAGATGCTGGCAATCGGTCGCGGCATGATGGCCGAACCGAAACTTCTGATCCTCGACGAACCCTCGCTCGGCCTTTCGCCACTGCTGGTCGAGGAGATGTTCAACCTCGTGCGCCGGCTGAACCAGGACGGCCTGCCGGTCATGCTGGTGGAGCAGAACGTCGTTCAGTCGCTGGAGATCGCCTCACGCGCCTACATCGTCGAGAACGGCACGATCACAATGTCCGGCACGGCGGCGGAAATTTCCGCCAATCCGGAACTGAAGCGGGCCTATCTCGGGCTTTAGCCCGGGTTAGAATGAGGAGGACACGATCATGACCATCGTTACCCGAAACATCATTACCCCGGGCATCGTTCCCGCATCCGTGCTTCTGGCCGAACCCCGGCCTGACTGGCTGACTCGATGGGGCCGTTTCGGCGTGACGCTGGGCTTCGACAAGCTCCAGCCGGAACTGGTCGCCCAGACAAAACTTGTTCTGCTCGATTGCATCGGCGCCATGGCATCCGGCATGCAGGAGCCGGAACTGCTGAAACTCGCAGGACGCCTCGCCAAACGCGGTCGCGGCGACGTAGCGGCTGTCGGTGCCGGCATTTCGCTGCGCGGCGACGATGCGGCTTTCATCAACGGTACAGCCGGCACCGCACTGGAGCTGGATGAAGGCAACTCGTTCGCACGCGGCCATCCCGGCATACACGTTCTGCCGGCGGCATTGTCGACCGCGCTTGCCGGTGGCAAGAGCGGCAGGGATTTCATGACCGCCTTCATCCTCGGTTACGAAGTGGGCGCGCGGGCGGGGGCTGCCTGCCGCCTGCGCCCCACCGTTCATCCGCATGGAACATGGGGAACGATCGGCGCGGCTTTTGCGACCGCGCTGCTTGACGGAGCCGACGAGGAAGCTCTGATCGAGACGGTCAATGTTTCCGCGACACTCAGCGTCGGCGCCAGCCTGCGCGCAATGTTGGAAGGCGCTACCGTGCGCAACAGCTTCTGCGGTTTTTCCAACCGCAACGGCATGATGGCCTGGGATATGGTCGCTTCCGGCTTCAAGGGTGAGATCGACTCTGTCTGCACCGTTTATAGCGGCATTCTCGCCGAGGGTTTCAAGCCGGAAATGATGGCGGATGAACTCGGTAGTCGTTACGAGATCCAGCGCAACTATTTCAAGCGCCACGCCGCCTGCCGCTTTACCCATGGTTCGCTCGATGTCGTCCGGTCGCTGATCACGGCCCACGGCAGGATCGCGCCTGAAGACATCGCTTCGATCGAGGTCGAGACCTATGCCTACGCGGCACAGCTAGACAGTCTCGAACCCTCCAACATGCTGGCGGCAAAGTTCTCGCTGCCGTTCGCGATCGCCACGACGATCATCAACGGCGAAGCCTCCGTGCCGGCTTTCCGCCAAGCCTCTGTCGACAACGAGACGATCCGCGCGCTGGCCCGCAAGGTCTCGGTCCGCGAAAAACTGGAATACACCGCCATGCTGCCGGACAAACGCCCGGCGCACCTGACCATCCGCCTCACCGACGGCCGCGTGCTGGCTGCGGAGACCATGACCAATCGCGGCGATGCGGTCGATCCCTACACCCCGGATGAGGTCCGCGCGAAGTTCTTCGAGCTTGCCGTACCGGTCTGGGGCAAGGCCCATGCCGATCGCATTCTGAATGCCATTGAAACGATCGAAACGGCGCCGGACCTGACAGGCCTCAACAGCCTGCTTGCCCAGCCTGCGATCAAGGAAGCCTGAAATGACCTTGAAAACTCTCCTGTCCCGGCCCGGCCCGATCGTGGCCCCTGGGATCTACGACGCCCTGACGAGTTCCATCGCAACCGATGCCGGCTTTGATGCGCTTTATCTCTCCGGCGCGGCGATCGCCTACACCAGGCTGGGTCGTCCGGACATCGGCCTCGTCTCGATGACGGAAGTCGCCGATGTGATCGAACTCGTGCGCCACCGTGTCGAGACGCCGGTCATCGTCGATGCCGACAATGGTTACGGCAATGCGCTGAATGTCCTGCGGACCGTCAAGACCTTCGAACGGGCTGGCGCCAGTGCCATCCAGCTTGAAGACCAGACGCTGCCGAAGCGTTGCGGCCATCTTCAGGACAAATCGCTGATCTCGGCATCCGAAATGGCCGGCAAGATCAAGGCGGCCGTTGATGCCCGGACAACGGAAGAAACCCTGATTATCGCCCGCACGGATGCCGTCGCCGTCGAAGGCTTCGAAGCGGCGATCGAACGCGCTTCGCATTATGCCGATGCCGGCGCAGACGTGCTGTTCGTCGAAGCCCCCCGCTCGCAGCAGCAGTTGGAAGCCGTCTGCAAGGCACTCGGCCACCGTTTGCCGCTGCTCGCCAACATGGTGGAAGGCGGCAATACGCCGATGATGACAGCAGGCGAACTCGGCGAACTCGGCTTCAAGATCGTCATCTTCCCAGGCGGCATCGTACGGGCCATCGCCCGCACCGCACAGGATTACTATCATTCGCTCCAGGCCAATGGCAGCAATGAGCCCTTCCGCGACCGGATGTTCCAGTTCAACGACCTGAATGAACTGATCGGAACGCCGGAAATGCTTCAAGCCGGGCGCGAGTACGAAACCTTCGTTCCACCGAAGGGCGCCTCCAAGAAGGGCAATGCAGCATGACCACGAAAACGCTCGATCCCGTAACACTCGCCATCCTCAATGGACGGCTGGAACAGATCGCCGACGAGATGGACGCGACGCTCTATCGCTCCGCGTTCAACCCTATCATCGCCGAAGCGCGCGACGCCTGCCACGGTCTCTACCACGCGGAAACCGGCGCGACGCTCGTTCAGGGCACGCGAGGTCTGCCGATTTTCGTGGGCGCCATGGCCTTTGCGGTGAAAGCGGTCATCGAGAAGGTGGCCCGAGATGGCAATCTTTCGCCGGGCGATACTTTCCTCTTCAACGATCCCTATGCCGGCGGTACACATCTGAACGACTTCCGGCTCGTGAGGCCGGTTTTCCGCGAGGACAAGCTCTATTGCTGGATCGCCTCGGTCGGCCACTGGCTGGATATCGGCGGCAATGTGCCAGGAGGCTTCAACGCCAAGGCAACGGAAAGTTTCCAGGAAGGCGTGCGCATCCCGGTCGTCAAGCTCTTCACCAAGGGCGTCATCAACAACGACATTGTCGAGATCCTTTCTGCCAATTCGCGAGTGCCGCTATCCAACTACGGCGACCTGAACGGTCAGCTGAACGCGCTCGACCTTGGCGAACGAAGGCTCGACGAGCTACTGGACAGCTATGGCAACGACACGGTGGAGGCAGCGTTCGAGGCCTTTTCGAACCGTGCCGAAGCAATGATGCGCGAGGAAATCCGCGCCCTGCCGGATGGCACATATGTCTTCGAAGACTATCTCGACAATGACGGGATCACGCCGGACAAACTCACCATCGCGCTCGACCTGACGATCAGGGGCGATGAGATGGTGCTGGACTTCTCCCGCTCCTCCGGCCCCTGCGCCGGACCGCTCAACATCGCCTATTCGACGGCGGCCGCCTGCTGCTACGTGGCGCTGAAGCATGTCTTCACCAGCGTGCCGGCCAATGCCGGCTGCCTGCGGCCGATCGAGTTCGTCATTCCGGAAACCACGCTGCTTGGCGTCAAGCCGCCGAAGCCGGTCGGCGGGTATACGGAAACCATCCTGCGCGTCATCGGCGTCGTGTTCGGCGCGCTTGCGCAGGCCGATCCCGCCCGCGCCACAGCTGGCCCGTTCGGCACGATCAATGCGCTTTCCATCGCCGGTTACCGCGATGACGGTTCGCGTTACGTGATGTTCTCCTTCTTCGGTGGCGGCCTTGGCGGCAATCCCGAAAGCGACGGCTTGAACCACGCCAACAACCCGATCTCCATGGCGACCATTCCGCCGGCAGAAATCATGGAAGCCTCCTATCCGGTGCTCTTCACCCAATGGGCGCTGCGGCCGGATTCGGCCGGTGCCGGTTGTCACCGCGGCGGTGTCGGCGCGATCTACGAGGTCGAGGCCATGACCGACGCGGATGTCTTCCTGCTCGGCGAACGCGGCGTCTACGCGCCCTTCGGCGTCGCCGGCGGCGGGGAAGCGGCGCTCAACCGCTTCACCTGGCAGGCTGATGACGGCGAACACTCGCCACCGCTTGCCTCCAAGGTCGCGGATGTCCGCATCAAGCCCGGCCAGCGCGTGCGCATCGAAGCCCCCGGCGGCGGCGGTTTCGGCAATCCGAAGACGCGGCCTGCCGAAAAGGTGGCCCGCGACGTCCGCCTCGGCTTCGTCAGCCGTGAAGCAGCCCGCGAGATCTACGGCGTCGAAACCGATGCCGCAGGCAATATCGATATGACTGCGACGATGAAACTGCGTGAAGGAGCTGCCGCATGAACACCAACGTAAAGACGGGCGGCGCCTCCGTCGTCGGCGTCGATGTCGGCGGTACGTTCACCGACCTCTTTTTCCACGACGCTGCGACCGGCCGTTTCCGGACCGCCAAGGTTTCCTCCAACCGCGGCGATGAGGCGATCGGCTTCCTCGAAGGCCTGAAGACTTTCGGCTCGATCGCTGAACTCGGCTCTATCGTGCACGGCACGACGGTTGGTACCAATGCACTTCTGGAGCGCAAGGGCGCCTGCACTGCGCTCATCACTACGACCGGTTTCCGCGACGTTTTGGAAATGCGACGCCGCGACCGGCTGAATACCTGGGGTCTATGGGGCGACTTCGTACCCGTGATCGAACGGGACCTGCGTTTCGAAGTGAACGAACGTATTCTGGCGGATGGTACCGTTCGCAAAACGCTCGATCCGGAAGAAGTCAAGGCCGCCGCCCGCCGTGCGCTCGCTGCGGGTGCCGAGGCGCTCGCCATTGTTTTCATCAACGCCTATGCCAACCCGGCCAACGAACTCGTGGCGCTGGACGCCGCCCAATCGGTCTGGCCGAACGAGAACGTCGCGTGCTCTTCACAGATCCTGCCCGAGATCCGCGAATTCGAACGCACCTCCACTACGGCGCTTAATGCCTATCTGCAGCCAGTCGTCGGCGGGTATCTTCGCAAGCTGACGGATGCGCTGAAAAGCGAAGCCTTTAGCGGACGATTCCACATCGTCCAGTCGAACGGTGGCGTCATGTCGACGGAGACAGCACGTCGCCTGCCGGTGCGCACAGCCCTGTCCGGTCCCGCGGCCGGCGTCATCGCTGCGGCGGCAATCTCCAAGGCGGCTGGTTTCCCGAACATCATCACCGGCGATCTCGGCGGCACGTCCTTCGACGTTTCGCTGGTCGTCGAGGGCGAGACCTCCCTTGCTGCCCAGACAACGATCGACTTCGGCCTCGTCATCCGCACGCCGATGATCGAAATCACCACGATCGGCGCCGGCGGCGGTTCGATCGCCCATGTGGATGCTGGCGGACTGTTGCAGGTCGGGCCGGAAAGCGCCGGCTCGCGCCCCGGCCCGGTCGCTTATGGGCAGGGCAATACGCGCCCGACGCTGACCGACGCCAATATCGTGCTCGGCCGCATCAATGCCGACCGCCCAATCGGCGGCAAGCTCGCGCGTCTCGACGTCGAAGCCGCCAAGAAGGCCATCGAGGAACATGTGGCCAAGCCTACCGGCCTCGGTGTGATGGAATCCGCCGAAGCGATCGTAAAGATCGCCGACGGGCGGATGGCCGGCGCCATCCGCCTCGTTTCCATCGAACGCGGCCATGATCCGGCGAAATTCGTTGCCGTACCGTTCGGCGGCGGCGGCGCACTCCATGCCGGCTCATTGATAAAGGATGTCGGCCTGCAGGCCGCACTCGTGCCGCGTTTTCCGGGCGTCACCTCGGCGCTCGGCTGCGTCATAGCCGACATTCGCCACGACCAGGTGCAGACCGTCAACCTGACGGTCGCGGCACTCGACACCGAAGTCCTCGACAAGCGTATGGTGGCGGAGGCGGAAGCCGCCCGTCAGATCGTTGAGGAAGCCGGCCTGCAGATAGAGCGTATCGATGTCATTTTCGAACTCGACATGCACTATGTCGGCCAGACTCACACGGTTTCCGTGCCGCTGCCGGTGACGGTCGAAAATGGCTCGACAGGCGTAACCCGCGAGATTGTCCAGGCCGCATTCGATGCGGCATATCAGTCATCATTCAGCCGGCTGCTACCGGGCCTCCAGGCCAAAATCGTCAACCTGCGAACCTCGGCGATCGGTCGCCGGCCGCATTTCAGCCTCGGGGCACTGGCTCCGGAACCGGGTACGACCGTGGAACAGGCGAAGCGCGGCAACCGCCCCGTCTGGTTCGATGGCGGTTGGCATGACACGGCGATCTATGCCCGCCTCGCACTGCCGGTTGGCGCGGTGATCCAAGGACCGGCCATCCTCGAACAGCCGGACGCGACCGTATTGGTCGATCCAGACCTTATGGCTCGCGTCGACGACTTCGGCAACGTGATCATGGAGCGGAAGGGATGAGCAAGTCCGCCATTCCGGTTGAGAAAACTGGTCTGATCATCGTCGATCTCACCAACGATTTCCTGGCCCCGAATGGGGCTTATGGGCGCGCCGGCCAAGGCGCACAGGAGATCGCAGCCCTTCCGGAAAGGATCAAGCCGCTGGTCGACCTCCTGCGCGCCAAAGGCGGTTGGGTGATCTCGGCACAGTTCACGCTAGTGCCGGCCAAAGGCGGCGAGCCGATTATCTCGCCGCATCTGAAGGAACTGCGCCCCTTCCTCGGCAAGGGTGACTTCGCGCCCGGAAGCTGGGGCAACAGCCTGGTCGACACGCTGGCGCCGGCCGATCTGGTGGTGGAGAAAGTTGCATATTCCTCCTTCTACATGACGCGACTCGAATGGGTTTTGAAGAAATGCGGCATCGAGCGCCTGCTTGTCGGCGGCATCGTCACCAATGGTGGCGTCGCTTCCACGGTCCGCGACGCGCATGTCCGGGATTTCGACACGACCGTGCTTTCCGACGGCTGCGCCGCCTTTTCGCAAGCCACCCATAACGTCGCGATCGAGGCGCTGAAACCAGTCGCCCGCGTCGCCACCATTGCCGAAATCTGCGCCGAGCTCGGCTGAGCCAAACAATCGGAGGATATCATGCCCGTTATCGAGACCACGCTGATCGAAGGATATGACGCGGAGACGAAAGCGCGTCTGATGAAGGGCATGGCGCGCGTGGTGCGCTCTGTGATCGCGGCGGTGCCGGAAGGCACGATCACCGTCATCCGTGAAGTAAGCCCGAGCTCCTATGCCCGCGGCGGTATTCCGCGAGTGCCTGGTCCGCCACTCCCGCCGGCAACGGATTTCGTCGCCGACTTTGCGAAGGCGCTCGCAAGTGGCGATGCGGCGAAGGCGTCCGCATTTCTCACGCCAGAATTTACCGCCACGGATACCAAAGGTGCCACGATCAATCTCGCCGGGCTGATGAACGCCGCAGCCGGTCGGGTCTATGTTCGCTTCGACGAATCCGTCAACGACGAGAACGTGCTGGTGTTTGCCGAAGGTAGGGCCGGTTCCGCCCGCTTCATCGAACGCTTCACCATTTCCGGAAAGCTGATTTCCGGATACATAATCTGGACCACCGCATGAACAGCGCAGGTGACAAGGCCGACATCGTCATCATAGGCGCTGGCGCAGCCGGCCTTTGCGCCGCGCTTGCCGCCTGTGAAGCTGGTCTTTCCGTCATTGTGCTGGAGCGCGACACGGAGCCGGCTGGCAACACGGCGATGACACTCGGCATGCTTCCGGGCGCCGGCACGCGTTTCCAGCGCGAGAAGGGCATCAAGGATACGCCCCAGCTTTTCCTCGCCGACATCATGAAGAAGGCCAAGGGCAAGACCGACGAGCATCTTGCCCGTGCCGTTGCACAAGCTTCCGGTCCCGCCGTCGAATGGCTGCATGACCGGCACGGCGTGCATTTTGAACTGCTGGACGACATTCTTTATCCAGGGCATGCGCGCCATCGTTATCACGTCCCGAAAAGCCGAACCGGCGTCGAGATGGAGGCCAATCTTCTCAGGGCCGCGCAGGCTGCCGGTGCGCAGATCGTCACGGGCGCATTGGTACAGCAGCTGTTGTCGGCGGAAAACGGCCGAGTGGAGGCGGTCGGCTATAGCCTCAACGGTAAAGACAAGGTGATGGGTGCTGGCGCGGTCGTGTTGGCAACGGGCGGTTATGGCGCGGATGCCTCCATCGTCGCGCGACACATTCCCAGCATGGCGGATGCGGTTTTTTGCGGCCATCACGGCTCGACGGGCGACGCGCTGCGCTGGGGCGAAAAACTCGGCGCGGCCACAGCCGATCTTGGCGGCTATCAGGGTCATTGCGTGGCCGACGGTCCCGACCTGCCCGTCACTTGGGCATTGGTCATCCGCGGCGGTTTCCAGGTGAATTCGACCGGCAGGCGTTTTTCCAACGAGATGAGCGGTTATTCCGAGCAGGCCTCCGAAGTGCTGAGCCAGCCCGACGGCACCGCTTGGACGATCTACGACAAACGCTGCGAAGAGCCGGCGCTGACGTTTCAGGATTATCGCCGCGTGCTGGAAAGCGGTTCGGTCGTAACGGCGGATAGCATCGGCGAGCTCGCCGACAAGATCGATGTTCCACACGAAGCACTGCAGGCGAGTTTTGACCAGGTCTCCGCGGCGATCGGCGGCCTTTCGGCTGATCCGTTCGGCCGGGAGTTTACCGACTTGATGCCGCTCGAAGCGCCTTTTCTGGCGGTTCGGGTCCGAGGAGCGCTGTTTCACACCCAGGGCGGCCTGATGGTCGATGCATCAGCGCGCGTGCTGCGGTCGGATGGTTCGGCGCTACCCAATCTCTTTGCCGCCGGCGGCGCGGCACGTGGTCTCTCCGGCCCGGCTTCTTACGGTTATCTCGGCGGCAACGGCCTGCTGACGGCCGTTGTTCTTGGGCGTTTCGCCGGAGAAGGCGCCGCGGCGCTGCTGGGGCAGCGCAAGACAAACGAAATGATGTGGAGGATCTGAGTTTGGCCAAGGTTCTAGTGATCGTCCCCTTTCCGATGGACGAGGACAATCTTTCAAAGCGTAAGGCACAACTCGACGCGGTCAGGCTTGGCGAGGGCATCGAGTTCGATTTCAAGCCGGTGCGCATCGCGCCGGTCAATTATGTCAGCCAGCAGGATTCGGTGCTCGCCGATGTCGGTATTCTGGAAGCCGGACTGCAGGCACAGGCTGAGGGTTACGACGCGGTTTGCATTGATACGATGAGCGATTCCGGCATGTCGGCGCTGCGTTCGGTGCTCGATATTCCGGTCATCGGCCCAGGCCGCCATTCCATGCTGCTGGCACTAACGCTTGGCGAAAAGTTCTCGATCCTCGCCATGTGGGATCGCTGGCGGCATCTCTATACGAAGACGCTCGCCGAGCTCGGTCTGCAGCACAAATGCGCCTCGCTACGTTCCGCCGGACTGCAACCGAATAACCAGAGCCTGCTCGCTGGCAAGGAAGACGAATTCTTCCCGGCGCTTTACGAAGCGGCGATGCGCTGCATCGAGGAGGACGGCGCCGATGTGATTATCCTCGGCTCGACCACGATGCACGAGGCACATGCCTATCTCGCCGAGCGCCTGCCTGTACCGATCATCAATCCGGGTCCATTGACCTATCGGCTTGCCGATGCAGCGATCAAACTGAAGCTCGCACATAGTCGCGTTTCCTACCCCTCCCCTTCGCAGATCGCAACCAAACGCCTGGCCGAAATGGGCAAGATTGCAGCCGGACTTTGAGGAGGACCAAAATGACCCGCATTCTTCTACTGTCGCCCGCCGACCTCGACCTAGCCGATGAGGTCATCGTTACCGGCGTCACCGATTCCGACACCGAAACCGTCCATCGCCGTGTCATCTATCCCTCCTGCCCGCCGATCGGCGCGCATGACTGGGCGCTTGCCGACCTCGCCATCATGGCCGCCGGACAGGACGCACAGGCTGAAGGCTTCGACGCAGTCTGCCTCGCCGATTTTGGAGATTACGGCGCCAACGCACTTCGTTCGCTGCTGGATATTCCGGTCGTCACCGCCGGCCGTGCGTCCATGCTGCATGCGCTTACGCTTGGCGCTCATTTCAGCGTGCTCACTGGAGAACGGGATTATGTCCGCGTAAAGAAACTCGTGCACGAATATGCGCTCGACTCGCAGTGCGCCGGCATTCATCTGTTGAGGCCCGAGGCCGAGGTCCTGGATGTGGTCGGTAAGGCCGAAGTGCTGGTGATCGCCGGGGGAACGCAAAAGTCCGGATTTGATGCGCCTAATATCCCGATCGTCGATCCTGTTTCGCTGGCAGTGAAAATCGCTGAAAGCCTCGTTAGCCTTTGCCTTTCCCACAGCCGCCACGCCTATCCCGTGCCGCAGATGCGTAAGGCGGCATTGATCAAGGCTATCTCCCACCAAAGTTAAGGCAGCGATCGAAAAGATCGAAGAGCATGTGAATGACGGGTGATGTCAGGTTGTTTGATTGAAGCCGGGCGAAGGGCTTGCCGTTGAACTGAGGCAGCTGCACCGGTTACGGCCTTCGACTGCGCCATTGCACGGATACGATGAATGTGGGTGGCGAGGGCGGTGTGCTTCTGGTGGGACGGGACAAAGTGATTTCTGATTGCCGAAAAGACCGCGATGAATCGTTGCAATCCGCCGGCGGATCGGAAGCCTTTCATCACCCGTTCTCGCTTTCGCAGCGGCAGGTGTGAATTTTCCGTGCGATTGTTCAAGCCTTTATGCGATCGATGTTTGACTGAAGGCATCACATCCCGCTTTACCGCTCCATATGAGCGCAGCTTGTCGGTAATGATCCGCTTCGGCGTGAGGCCTTGCTTCTTCAGCCGCCTGACCAGCAATCGCCTGGCAGCCGTCGTGTCACGACGAGCCTGTACGATTTCATCGAGAACATATCCGTGCTGGTCGACAGCTCGCCAAAGCCAGTGTTTCTGGCCACCTATGGAAATCACCATCTCGTCCAGGTAACCAGGTGTCCTTTCGCGACGGCTTCTTTCTTCGCAACTGCTTTGCGCAGGCAGCACCGAACTTACTGCTCCATCGCCGGATCGTTTCATAGGAGACGACGATGCCGCGCTCCAGAAGCATTTCCTCGACCAGCCGCAGGCTCAGAGGAAACCGAAAATAAAGCCACACGGCATGGCAATGATCTGCGGTGGAAAACGATGATTTTTGTAGCTGACGATCGACGGGTTCATGGCGCCGGCTTAGCCTTCAACCCTTAAGTCGCCAGTAACGTGACATCACCCGATGACGGGATCGGTGTCGTGGCCCAACGCCCGAAGGGCCGCCCCGCAGCTCGCAAGTATTCCCGGTTGGGAATCGATCAAAGCTCCGTCGAGATCCAGCAGTTTCGTATCGTGCGATACCATGTTGGTAACTTCCTGTCGCATCCGTCGTTCAGGCAACCCAACCGTTATTTTTTCATGAGGTCTATAAGCAGGCTTGCCGCATCATCTCCCTTGGCGGCCTTTTCCCACATCGACTGCGCTATATCCTCGTACAGTCTGACGCCTTCGACAGACATGGTGAAAGTCCCAACGCCGACGCGGACGTTTGGCTGCTCGCCGAGCCGGAACGGGCTGACGGCGACGAGCGAACGCTGAGGCTGCCTGAATATCTGGAAGTTCGTCGCAGGCACCACGCCGGTGATGATGCCGATCTGGACACCGATCGGCGGTTTGCGAACCAGGCTCAGTATATGGTCGACTTCTGTGCGCGCCATGAGCCGCCTTCTCTCCCGCTCTTCCTCCGATAGATCGTCGCGCAAAACAAGGCCGTTCGCCACGAACCGCCTGAGCTCAGGCATCGCGATGAGGTTGACCAGCAACGGACGTCTTCGTTGATAATGCTCCCTGCGTTCGCGCAGGATTTCCAGAAGTTTGCCGATGGCCATATCGGTCGCCTCATCGTCGCTTCGGTTATCGCTCAAGGCCACCGCCAACATCGCGTCGTAGTTTTCGGAAGTCAGCAGATAGGAGAGCGGCCCGAAAAAGCCGATAATCTGGTCGCTTTCGCCTTCGATCTGTCGCATCCTTTCGAAAAAAGCCACGGCCGTGTCGACATATTCGATTCCCACGCCCAGCAAATTGGGCAGTGACGCATCCAGCAGGCGGCTGATTCGAACAAGCGTCTCAATTTTGAGAATTTCTCCTCGCTCAGCCCGGTAAAGAGCCGCGCGCGACATGGAGAGCTGATCCGCGACGGCCTCCGGCGAAAGGTTTCGCCCGAGCCTGTAAGCCCTCAATCTCGCCCCGACATCCCGAAGCGCGTCAGTTTCCAGCATGGTCGCGGCCTCTTCCCCCGTGAACAGTATCTTATATGGCACATCTTTTCTAGACAGTGTCTAATTTTTGAGATACGCGGTATATCAAGATCAAAAAATAGGGAACTTACAGTGCGAAATTTCAAAAACCTTTTTTCGGCCGTCATCGCGTTTGCGGCCTTTGCCATGCCTGTGGCAGCGCAGCAGCTCACTCCGGTGAAATTCTCACTGGACTGGACGCTTCAGGGCAATCACGCGATATGGGGCCTGGCACTAAAAAACAGGGATTTCGAGGCCAATGGTCTGAAGGTCACCATGGACCGCGGCTACGGCTCCGGTGATACCATCGTCAAGGTCGCCGCCGGCGCCTACGACATCGGCTTTACAGACATCAATTCCCTGATAAAGTTCAACGCGGAAAACCCGGATCGCGGCCTTATCGCTTTCTATCAAGTGTTCGACAAGACCCCCAATTCGATCATCGCCCTTGCGAAGTCAGGTATAAAGACGCCCGCCGATCTCGCCGGCAAGAAGCTAGGCGCTCCCGAGGCGGATTCGAGCCGCCTGATGTTCAGCGCGTTCGCAAAGGCAAATAAGATAGATCCGTCTTCGATCAACTGGACCTCGATGGCGCCAAACCTCCGTGAGACCATGCTGGCGCAAGGCCAAGTGGACGCGATTTCGGGATTCTCCTCGACATCGGTGTTCAATCTCATTTCCGCCGGCGTTCCGGAGAAGGACATCGTCGTTCTCGGCTACGCGGACAACGGCCTCGATCTTTACGGAAGCGCACTGGTGGCGAAGCCGGACTACATCGCCAAGCATCCGGATGTCATCAAGGGGTTCGTCAAGGCTTCCATCGCAGGCACTATCGCCTTGCTCAAGGATCCGGCGGCGGGCATGCGGGCAATGAAGGAAATCGAGCCGCTATACGATGTGAAGCTGGAAGCCGCCCGCCTGAAGTTTTTGATGGATCGAGGCGTCCTGAAGTCGCCGTCGTTCGAGCAGAATGGGTTGGGATACGTCGATCCCGCCCGTATGGCGCTTACGATCCAGACCAATGCCGATGCATTCAAGATTACCGCACCGGCAGCCAACAAGATCTACACAACCGAGTACCTCCCTGCCGCCGGCGAGCGGATGCCGCCGAAGTAAGCTGTATAGAGCGTTCCCCTCAGCAGCCACGGAAGCATGGATGAAAAACCTCGTTGAGTTGATCGACGTCAGCCTCTCCTATGGGAAAACACTGGCGGTCTCTAACCTGGCAATGAAAGTACCGGAAGGTTCCTTTGCCGCTGTCGTCGGCCCGTCCGGCTGCGGAAAATCATCTTTGATGAAGCTGGTGACGGGCTTGATGCCCGCCACTGGCGGTTCGGTCGTCGTGGACGGTCATGAGATATCAGGTCCCGTGAACATCGTTGGAATGGCCTTCCAGAATCCGAATCTACTACCCTGGCGCACAACACTCGAAAATGTGATGTTGCCGCTCGAAGTCGTGCGACCGGAGCGGCATCAACTCCGAGCCAGAAAGCAGGAGTTCAGGGATCGCGCCATGGAACTCCTGCGGATCGTGGGTCTCGATGCCTTTGCCGACCATTATCCATGGCAATTGTCGGGAGGCATGCAGCAGCGTGCATCGCTGTGCCGCTCGCTTATCCACCAGCCGCGCCTACTCATGCTTGACGAACCCTTCGGCGCCCTTGACGCTTTCACGCGGGAAGAGCTTTGGGATGTTCTTCAGACGATCTGGATGAAGCAGCGCTTTACAGCAATTCTCGTCACGCATGACCTGAGAGAGGCGCTCTACCTCGCCGACGAAGTGCATGTTATGTCGAACAGGCCCGGCCGGGTGGTCCGCACCGTCGGCACGGTTCAATTCAGCAGACCTCGGGGGGAGCGGACCTTCCTCGAACCCGCCTTCAATGAAAGCGTCATGGATCTGCGCTCCGATATTCGCTCCCAGCGCATGCCGATTGACGTCAAACCCTCGGCGCCAGGAGAAAAGGCATGAACAACGCGTTGGAACGATCCGGGCCTGTCCTTCTGTCGGTTGCCCTTCTGCTTGTCTGGGAACTGTCGTGCAAGACTTTCGAGGTCCCGCCCTTCGTCCTGCCCTCGCCGTCGCTGATTGCCGAAGCGCTGGCGGAGAATTTCTACATCATATGGTTTCACTCCAGCCAGACGCTGCTGACGACCGTCATCGGCTTTGCATTCGCCGTCGCATTCGGCGCGCTTCTGGGAATTGCGGTCGGATCTTCGCGGGTGGCCTATACCAGCCTTTATCCCCTGCTTGTCGCCTTTAATTCCATTCCGAAAGTGGCGATTGTACCGATCCTCGTGGTGTGGTTCGGCATTGGGTCCGTCCCGGCAGTGATAACGGCCTTCATGCTGAGTTTCTTTCCGATAGCGGTCAACGTCGCCACCGGTCTGGCGACCATCGAACCCGACCTCAGGGATGTCCTGCGATCTCTTGGCGCAAGCCAGCTGGATATCGTCCGCAAGGTCGGGATACCGCGTTCGATGCCCTATCTTTTCGCATCCTTGAAAATCTCGATAACCCTCGCCTTTGTCGGGTCCGTGATATCCGAAACTCTGGCGTCGAACCGCGGCATCGGCACCCTGATGACCCAGGCATCCGCCAACTTCCGCATCCCGCTGGTTTTCGCAGGTCTTGTGGTTATCGCGGTGATGGGCGTCGTCATGTACATGATCTTCGCGGTAATCGAGAAACGCATGACAGGCTGGGCTACGCGCGGCGCAACATTCGGGATTGGTGGCTGATCGCTGCAAGACCTTTGCCGCCGGGTTGGATGCGTTGGTCGTCCGACAAAGGCGTGTTTTGTCTCCTGCCGCGCGAGAGATCGGATTCGAGCACAATTTCTTTTTGATCGAGGCGGCTTCGGCAGAGATCGGAATCGCTGTGACGGCCTGAGCCTATGTCCAATCGGAAATCGAAACGGGAAGGCTGGTGGCGCCCTGGGGATTTACTCCGTTACGATCCCGGTTCCACTTTATTCGGCCGAGCCGTGTCGACAATGCCGCCGCCCGTGAGGTCGGAAGTTGGCTGATGACGCAAGGACGGAGGGATCGCGCGCCTTCGGAGGCGATTTTCCAGAGCGGTTCATGATGACATCGAAGGCCTATGGTCCGATCCTGTCCGGCGATGCCTTACCGGCAGCTCAGATGCAAGGCAGTCAACTGCGCGACAGCAGTAAAAGGAACGATTCCCAGTTTCCGCGCCGTCACGCGGGGTCCGGTTACCAGCACTGGCACGCGCTCGCGGGTGTGGTCCGTACCCGGCCAGGTCGGATCGTTGCCGTGGTCCGCAGTGATAATCAGCAGGTCGTCCGGGCGCAGGCGCGCTGTCAGTTCCGGCAGGCGCGCGTCGAAAGCTTCGAGTGCGCGGGCATAGCCGGCGACATTCCTGCGATGTCCCCAGAGGCTGTCGAATTCGATGAAATTGGCGAAGATCAGATCACCCGGCCTGGCCTTATCGGTGAAGGCCAGCACATGGTCGAAGAGCGCCATGTCGTCGCCGCCTTTGGAAACATCAGAAATGCTCTTCATGGCGAAGATATCACCGATCTTGCCGACGGCATGGACTGCGCCGCCCGACGCCGCCACGCGGTCGCAGATCGTCCCGTCCGGCGGGGCGATGGCGAAATCCTTTCGGTTGGTGGTGCGGACGAAATCGCCCGGCGCCTCGCCGACAAAGGGCCGTGCGATGATGCGGCCGACATTCAGCGGGTGGAAGATGTCGGCGGCGATGCGGCAAAGATCAAGCAGCCGCTCCAGGCCGAAATGCCCCTCATGGGCAGCGATCTGCACGACGCTGTCGGCCGAGGTGTAGACGATCGGCTTGCCGGTCGCGATATGCTCGAGGCCGAATTGATCGATGATCTCCGTGCCGGAAGCATGGCAATTGGCAAGCGTCCCGGGAAGGCCGGATCGGGAGATCAGTTCAGCCATCAGATCGACAGGAAAGGCAGGAACCGTTCGCGGAAAATAATGCCAGTCGCGCGCAACCGGTACGCCGGCGAGTTCCCAATGCCCGGACTGGGTATCCTTGCCGGCGGAAATTTCCTCAGCCGCGCCCCACCATCCGCCAGGCACTGCCGAAAGGCCGGGGGCAGCTTTACCGGAGGCGAGTGTGATCGCGGCGCCGAGCCCCATGGCATTCAGGTTCGGAACCTTCAACGGACCGCTCCTGCCCTCTTCCGCTCGACCGGCGGCACAGGCTTCGGCGATATGCAGCAGCGTGTTGGATCCCTCGTCGCCGTAATGCACCGCGTCGGGTGCACCGCCGCAGCCGACGGAATCGAGAACGCAGAGGAAAACGCGTGCCATTGATCCGAACTCAGGAAAGCTGGAAACGGCCGAGCGAACGGCGACGGATCAGCTCGATGAGTTCGTAGAAGCCCCAACCGATCAAGGACAAAAGCATGACCATGCCGATGACGACCGCCGTGTCGCTGTTCTCTTGGCCGGAGGACAGAAGGTAGCCGATGCCTTCGTTGGCACCGATCAGTTCGCCGATGACGGCAGCAGTCATGGCAAGCGTCGTGGCCACCGCCATGCCGGCGAGCACGGATGGCAGTGCAGAAGGCAGTTCGATGTGCCGGAAGCGCTGCCAGGGATTGAGCTTCAGTACCGCCGCGAGATCACGGAAGCTGCCTTCCCCATAGCGCAAGCCCGTCACCATGCCCGCCATGACGGGGAAGAAGGTGACGATCGCGATCAGCACGATCTTCGGAGCCGGGCCGATGCCGAGCCAGAGGAGAAGAAGGGGTGCGATCGCGATCTTTGGCGCGGTCTGGAGAAGCAGGATGAGCGGCGTGGCAAAGCGTTCGATACGCGGGAAGCGCGCGAAAACGACGCCGGCCAAAATGCCGGCGGCTGTCCCGATGACGAAGCCCGCGATGATCTCCGAGAGCGTTACCCAGATATGCCGGGCGAGCTTGGCATTCTCGAAGAGGAAATAGACACGATCGAACACATCTGTGGGTCCCGGCAAGAGAAAAGCCGGAACGTCGAAGATGACGACGATCGCAGTCCACAGGACGAGGGTCGCGATCAGACCCGCTATGCCACGCAGTATCATGCTTACTTACCGATGGTGGACGGATCGACAACGAAGTCGGCAGCCTTCGGCGCATCGTCGATGACTTTGTACTGCGCCAGAATGTCGGCATTCTTCTGCCAGGCAGCGAGATCTGCCGCACCAAGGCCCTTTTCCTTGGTCAGAGGGCTCTGCCAGACGGACGGAACGAATGTCTGCTCGAAAGCGGTCGTCAGGATGCCCTTCTGGTCCTTCGGCCAGGTGGGCGCGTACTTTTCGAGTGCTATGTCCAGAGCGTCACCGACATGGCCGTCGATCACCCATTGATAGGACTGGCTGATGGCGGTGGTGAAGCGTTTCACGAGATCCGGATTTTCGGAGAGCTTCTTGTCGCTGGTGACGACGACGTTGCCGAAGGACGGCAGGAAGTCGTTCGACAGGATCATCGTGACCTTGGTGCCGTCGGCCTCAAGATTGTACTTGCGCAGTTCGGAGAAGACGATCGCATCGACCTGGCCGGACTGCAGCGACTGGACGATGGCGCCAGTGGCGACCACTTCGACGGAGACGTCGTCGATCGTCAAACCGGCTTGCTGCAGGCCCACCTGGAGCTGCAGGTAGTTGGGGCTGGCGAGACTGGTGACGGCGACCTTCTTGCCCTTCAGGTCCTTGTAGGACTCGATACCGCTGGTTTCCTTCGCAAGCAGGGCGCCGATGCCCCGCTGATAGGCGGTGTGCACAACCTTGACTGGCAGACCATTGGCAGCGGCGGCGACCACGGCATCGCCGTTCGGGAAGCCGAAGTCGACATTGCCCGCGGCAATGTTGGTCAGGATGTCTGCGGCAGCGGCGTAGATGAACTCCACTTCGATGCCGTTCTTCTCGAAAATACCCTTTTCGACGCCGGCATAAAGCGGCGCGTAGAAAGGCACGGCGGCGCCATCGATCTGCATCACCACCTTGTCAGCGGCTTCGGCGGTCATGGCAAAGAGCGGCGAGGTGAGCAAAGCGACGAGGCTCGCTGCGGTCGTCACGCGAAACTGGATCATGGTTGGCTCCTGAGTTCCCATTCAGTGGAGGAAAAAGCCCTTCCTGCGATGCGCAGAAGGTTTCGCTGGGTTGTCTCATAGTCATCGAGCCAGTCGTCGGTGGCGCGATTTCCATGGACACCAAGTAGGCAGCCGGTTTCAAGGCCGATCGCCCCGCCGACGGTCAAAATGATTTCGCTTTCCATCTCGATGCCGATGGCGCCCTCAGCCTGAAAGCGATCGATGAAATTGCCGGAAAGGTCCTGCCCATCACCCTGGGGACGGTAGCGGCGGTCCTGACCAAAATAATAGCTGTCCGTCGAGGCGACCATGCCGGGGCGGCAGGCAAGCCCGAGTTCGGCGGCCGCCTTCACAAGACCTGTGACAACACGGGGGAAGGCCTTCGCTTCCCCGCCAACGGCGCGATAGGTGCGCGCGGTGCCCGTATCGCCGATCGCCCTGTCGACGGCGACGAAGGAGCCGGTTGCATATTCGGCCACGAGCGAAGACATGCCGCCGATCCGCACCACACGCCTGGCGCCGAGCATGGCAAGCTCGACCAGCGCGATCTCCGTCGAAGGACCGCCGATGCCGGTCGAGCATATCGTCAGGCGCTGGCCTTCATAGATACCGGTGATGACCGCGAATTCGCGCTTGCGGCCGAAATCGGTCACGTCTTCCAGCATGTCGGCAAGCAGTCGCACACGATCCGGGTCGCCCGGTGTAAGCACATTTTCGGCGATGTCGCCCGGGCCGCAGGGCAGATGCGGCGGCCGGCCGTTCTTCCAGGGAAAGGCGGCGCTCGTCTTGGTCATTTCTTCGCGCCCTTCCAGGACAGTAGCCGATTTTCCAGCATGGTCAGCATGACATGCAGGAGAAGCCCCAACACGACCGTCATCAGCACGGCGGCAAAGAGAAGCGGCGTCTTGTACGTCGCCGACGCGAAGGTCATCAGGTAGCCGAGGCCGAACTTGCCGGACATCCATTCGGCGAGAACCGCGCCGACCAGCGCCTGCACCGCGCCGATTTTCAGGCCAACGAAGATCTCCGGCATGGCCGACGGCAATTCGATCTGGCGAAACCGCTGGAAGGTGCCGAGACTCAGCAGCTTGGCGAGATCCTTCATCTTCGGATCGAGCGAGCGGAAACCGGAAACCGCGCCAATGAAGACCGGAAAGAAGACCAGCGAGAAGATCAGGATGATCTTCGACAGGATGCCGAAGCCGAACCAGACGACGAAGAGAGGCGCCAGCGCAATCTTCGGCGCGGTCTGCAGGATGACCAGCGGGCCGTCCAGCCAGACGGCGAGTTTCGGAAAGCGCGTCATGAGATAAGCGAGAGCAATCCCCGCAACGCAGCCGAAAACGAGGCCGAGGACGATATTCTGCAGCGTGAAGCCAAGATGCACCCAGAGTTCACCGGTCACCGCGATGCCGACCAGCGCGTTCCAGGTGCGCAGCGGCGACGGCAGGAGATAGGTCGGCATTTCCATAGGCCCGGTCGCAAACCACCAGGCGGCCAGAAGCACGATGAGTGCCAGCGCGTAATCGACCCAGGCAGCGAGGCGCTTGGCCATCAATGCGCCTCCCCGCCGGAAATACGAAGATCGCGGCGAAGCTGGGCGACCAGCGCGTGATAGGCCGGATCGAGTTTGGTTTTCTCGCCGCGCGGACGGGCCAGATCAACGTCGTGGATGCATTTCAATTTGCCGGGCCGTGCGGTCATCACCATCACCCGGTCGGCGAGATAGGCTGCTTCGTCGACGCTGTGGGTCACGAGCAGGATCGTCTTGCCGGTCGACTGCCAGATGCGCAACAGCTCGTCGTTCAACGTATCGCGGGTCATAAGATCGACCGCCGAGAAAGGTTCGTCCATCAAAAGGATCGGCGGATCGTCGGACAGCGAGCGGGCGATCGCGGCGCGCTGGCGCATGCCACCCGACAATTGCCGCGGCAAGGCCTTCTCGAAGCCTGCCAGCCCGACCATTTTGATGAGGTCGAGCGCGATCTTGTCGCCCTGGGCGCGGCCCACACCGGCTGTATCGAGCGGGAAGCGGACATTCTCGATGATCGTCTTCCAAGGCAGCAGCACCGGCTCCTGGAAAACGAAGCCGACAGGGCGCTTGCGGCCAGCCGTATCGAGGGTGATCGTACCGCCGCTCGCCTGGTCGAGGCCGGAGATCAGGCGCAGCAGGGTGGACTTGCCGCAGCCGGAAGGGCCGACGATCGAGATGAATTCACCAGGCTTGATGGTGATGCTGACCGGCTCCAACGCCGTCACTGTGCCGTGGTCCGAGACGAATGTCTTGTGAACACCCACGATGTCAATCATCCGCTCCGATTGCGCCACCAAAAACTCCCATGCCTAGCAGCCGGGCGCCAACAGCTTTTCGGAGGATCAAATATCCTCTTGCGTCATTGGCCCGCCCGGGAAAGAAACCAAGCTTTCACAAAACTTTCACCGACGCAACCAAAATCTCAAAGATGAGATTTGTATCAAAATCGCAGCAATCACCTGAAATATGAGAACGGTCCTCAGGCCGCAGCCTGACGGTGAAGAATGTTCTTCTCGACGAAGTCGGCGGCCTGATCACCCTTGAGGCTGCGCCGCCAGAGCTGATCGGTCATGCTGCCATAAAGCTGCACGGCTTCCGCCGCGCCCGTAATCGTCGCGACCCCGACACGGATATTGGCAAAGGCGCCGAGCCGGAACGGGCTGACAGCAACCTGCGCCTTGTCAGCCCGCTTGAATACCTGGAAGCTCGCGCCCGGCATGGAATCGATCACCACACCGATCTGCACACCGATCGGCTGCTCGCGCAGCATGCGAACGATATTGTGGATTTCGTCATGGGCTGCCGCCTGCCGTTCGGCCAGATTGATGCCCGGCGGATTATGGGCGCCGATGAAGCCAACGCGCCCGAAATCTTCCAGTTCCGCCGCCGAGACAAGGCTGACGATATTGGGGCTTCGGCGGCGGAAAGTCTCCTTGCGGGTCTTGAGGATATCCATCAGCGCGCCGATTTCGCGGATTGCCGCCTTCCGGTCGCCGACATCCTGCGGAATGCTTTCATCCAGCACTTTCGGCAGCAGTTCGTCATAGCGATCGGTTGTAAGCAGGTAGGAGATCGGTCCGAACATCACCGTGATCTGATCGACATCTTCTTCCATCTGGCGCATGCGCTCAAAGAAACTGATCGCCGAAGCGATGTATTCCACTCCAACGCCCAGCAGCGTCGGCAGCGAGACGCCAAGCAGGTCGGCGATCTTGCCAAGGGTGTCGACCTTCGGCGGTTTGCCGGATTCATATCGGTAAATTGCGGCTCGCGACACGCCGGCCTTGGCCGCAAGCTCTTCCGGGGTAAGACCGGCCCCCATACGGAAAGCGCGAAGGCGACGACCGACATCCTCTGTGGAACTCACGAAGTCCAAGGCGATTCCTTCCGTCATATTATTGTTAAATCTTCGACTCTCTATACAAAAAATGGACAATTCGCAATGAAGGTAATTTTCATGCGAAAAATCTCATTTTTGAGAATCGTCTTGACAGCTTTCGCATTTCCAAATTAGGCTCTGTTTTTGAACGCAGGGAGCACCCTATGACGTCCGACCGCCTTTCCGCCCGACGCTGACCATAAGCGACCGGCCGCGCGCGACGAGCGGGATCTGAACTCAGCTCTCCGTCGCCCCCCCCTCACACAATAGACATGCCCTCGACCGGCGGCCAGATCTGCCGAGGGGCCTATTTTTCTCAGTTCGGAAGCTCTCATGTCAGCCAGTCTTTGTGCCGTCCCCGATTCCATTTCTGCCGGCGTTTCGCGGCAGCCTTCGATCCACGAGGTCGAGGCCCGGGTGAAAATCCATGAATGGGTGAACGGCCAATATCGCCTGCTCGTGCTTGCAGCACCGGCTGCTGTACTCGATTGCGCACCGGGCCGGTTCTTCCATCTTCTTTGCCCACAGACGGACCGCTTCAAGCCCTATTTGCGCCGGCCGATGAGCATCTATTCCTATGATCGGATGAAAGGAGAGCTTTCCTTTCTCTATAAGGTCGCAGGCACCGGCACCGGCGCGATGGCCGAACTGAAACCTGGCGAAAGCCTGAACATTGTCGGCCCGCTCGGGCAGGGCTTCGAAATCCGGCCCGAATGGCGCCGACCGCTGCTCGTCGCCCGCGGCGTCGGGCTTGCTACGCTCGCCCCGCTCGCCCGGGAATTTGCGAACCTCGGTCGGCCGCTGACGGCGGTCTGCAGTGCCCGTTCGCCGGATCTTTTGATGTCGACCGACCTCTTCCGCTCCTGCGGCGCCGAAGTCATTGCCGTCACCGATACAGACGGCAATTCCAGCGTCGAAAACCTGACCGCATTGATCGAAGGACTGATCCGCAGCCGTGGCATCGATGCCTTCTTCACCTGCGGCTCGGCCCGGCTGATGCGCATGCTGCAGGAGATCGGCGCCCGGCACGGGATCGGCGGACAGGTGGCGCTCGAACAGCACATGGCCTGCGGCATCGGCATGTGCCAGGCTTGCGTGCGGCCCTTCCGGAGCGAGAGTAGCGCGGTCAACCTGCGCGTCTGCCGCGAAGGCCCAGTCTTCGATCTGCAGGAGGTGCTGTGATGGGCGACCTTACCACCAGGATCGGCGCGCTGACGCTGACGAACCCGATCATGCCGGCCTCCGGCACGTTTTCCGAGGAACTAGCGGAAGTTTTCGACCTCGACTGCCTCGGCGCGCATGTGACGAAAACGATCACCCGGGCAAAGCGCCCCGGCAATCCCGTGCCACGCGTCTGCGAGATAGGCGGTGCGATGCTGAACTCGATCGGCATCCCGAGCAAGGGCGCCGAATGGTTCCTGAAGAACATCGTGCCCTTCTATGCGGATTACGAGGCGCCGCTGGTGATCAGCATTTCCGCCAATACGGCGGACGAATTCGCCCGCTTTGCCGAGGAAGTCAGCGTGCCGGGCGTGGCCGCGATCGAGGTCAATATCTCCTGCCCCAATATCGAGGACGACGGCAAGGCGTTCGCCATGCGGCCCGGCCCGACCGGCGACGTCATCCGCAAGATGCGCTCCGCCACCGATCTGCCGCTCTGGGCAAAGCTTTCGCCCAATACCGGCGAAGTCGTGGAGGTAGCGCAGGCTGCAGAAGCAACTGGCGCAGATGCGCTCGTCACCGCCAACACCATGCTCGCCATGGCGATCGACAGCCGCACCGGCCGCGTCCGGCTCGGCAATGTCATGGGCGGGCTTTCCGGACCGCCGCTGAAGCCGATCGCACTGCGCATGACCTATCAGTGTGCCCGCGCCGTCGCCATTCCGGTGATCGGCTGCGGCGGTATCTCGACCGTCGACGACGTGCTCGAATACCTAATCGCCGGTGCCCGCGCCGTGCAGGTCGGCACCGCCACCTTCATCAGCCCCACCACCATGCCATGCCTTGTCCGTGAGCTCGAACAGGAAGTCGAAAGACGCGGCCTTCCTTCCGTCGACGCCCTGATCGGCACGGTCGACATCGCCGACGAAGCCATCACCCTTGCGGAGTACGCATAATGAACGCCGCCGTTCTCGAAAGGCCCATCTGCTTCGATATCGCCGATACGGCAACCCGGCTGTTCGCGGAGATCGCAGCGCGCACCGCCGATGCAGAAGGCGTGAGCCGCCCGGCCTTTTCCGAAATCGAGACGGAGACGCTGAATTTCCTGGTCGAGTTCGCCCGTTCCGAGAGCCTCTTCACGCAATGGGACGCCGGCCGCAATGTCGTCTTCTCGCTGCCCGAACATACAAGCGCCGAACGTTATATCCTGATCGGCTCGCATGTTGACAGCGTGCCGCGTGGCGGCAATTTCGACGGACTGGCCGGCGTGCTGGCCGGCCTGCTCTGCCTCGTCCGCGCCCGGCGCGAAGGCACCCGTTTTCCCGAACCGGTAAAAGTCATCGCTATGCGGGGCGAGGAAAGCGCCTGGTTCGGCCCCTGTTATATCGCGTCCAAAGCCTTGCTCGGCGTGCTGTCGGAAACCGAACTTTCTGCACGCCACAAGAAGGACGGCCGCACGCTCGATGAACATATGGAGGCAGTGGGCATAGACATGATGCCCGTCCGCTCCGGTAAACCGCTTCTCGACCGGACAGCGGTGAAGGCCTATGTAGAAGTGCATATCGAACAGGGTCCGGTGCTGATCGAGCGCAATCTGCCGGCGGCGATCGTTTCCGGCATCCGCGGCAATTTCCGATACAAGAAGATCTCCTGCTTCGGCGAGGCTGGACATTCGGGTGCGGTTCCCCTCGCCTACCGGCATGACCCGGTGCTGGCCATGGCGGAATTGCTCAACGTGCTCGATGCGGCTTGGCACGATTTCGTGGCAAAGGGACGCGATCTCGTCGTTACCAGCGGCATGGTCTCCACTGACCAGCAGAAACACGCGCTTTCTCGCATCCCCGACAGCGTCGAGTTCAGCCTCGACATCCGCAGCCAGGACCGCGACATGCTGGAAACGATGCATGCGCTGGTGCTGAAGCATGTGGTCCGCATCGAGAAGGAACGTGCCGTGCGCTTCGACCTCGGGCAGGCTCTTTGGACTAGTCCGGCCCTCTGCGACACGGGGCTCATCGAGCAGCTTGCCCATGCATCACGCGCAATCGGCACGCAGCCGGCGTTGATCCCCTCCGGCGGCGGACATGATGCAGCGGTGTTTTCCGATGCGGGCATTCCATCCGGCATGATCTTCATCCGCAACCGCAACGGCTCGCACAACCCGCAGGAAGCGATGGAGATCGACGATTTCGCGATTGCTACCTTCATTCTGAATCAGTTCCTGATCAATTTGCCCCCCTCCTCCTGCAAGGCCACGGTTGACAGCCAGACAGCAAAGGATAATGGCCCTATGTTCACCAAGATCACAGACATCATCCGCCAAAAAGGCAATGCCGTAAAAGCCTATCAGGCGGCTGCTGTAGCCGCGCGCGAAGCAGCGGTCGCCGACCCCGTGCGGGCGGTCGGGTACTTCATGCTGGCTCATTCCGCTCAGGCTTTTGCGGACCGCCACTATGGAGAAGCAGCCCACGCAGCGCTATTCGATGAAGAACTCAGCCGGCTTCAACAGATTGCTATGAACCTAGAAGAAGCATTCAATCACAAAGATACGTCCGAATGGCTCAAAGTCACCTCTGCCTTGGCAAGTCACCTGTGCAGCGAGCAGACTAATGCCGAAGAGTTAGGGTCTTGAAGGGAATCGAACCGGAGACCTTGTTGTTACAAATTTCTTCTGTAACAGATTCGTTGACGAGCCAAGAACTTAGCTTAGCTGGAATGACGAATTGCGGGGGCACAGCGGAAAATCCGCCTTCCCATCACGGCTATCGGCTCTGGCTTGATCAACACATATGCTGGCCAGGAAAGACTAAGTGAAGGGCCAGTTTCACGGCCAAGTGCGGCTATCCCGGCATGGTGCTAGCCCCAACCAGTCATAATATTCGGATGGAGCATCATGACGCTGCATGTATGCACGAAGGCCGGCATAAAGATGCGCCTCTACCTCCAAGTTTCGGACCGGTTGCTTCTGATCCGGATCACTGTCCATGTCATAGAGACGGAAGCCAAGATCTTGGAAGGGCCGAGATGTACGCTCGGCCCCCGATAAGGCCCTTATCTGCATCACCGGCACGTCTCGGGTGAAATCGAAGGGCGGCGACATCTTCGCTGTCTTCAGTTCTTCGATGGAAAAAGGTGCGTTCAAATGCTGCGGCATCAGCCTGTATTCGTATATGCCCTCTGCCTTTAGGTCGGGCGGATAGTGCATCATCACATAACGTCCGTCCGTCACGCCGACCGGACCGGCAAAGCGGAAGATCCGCCGCCGAAGCGGCAGGGAACTGTTAACGCTTCTGCTCGGCAAGCAGGTCTTCAATGGCGCGTATGGCGACGGGATAGCCCCGCGCGCCAAGGCCAGCCATGACCGCCGTCGCCGTCATCGAGACGTAGGAGTGATGATAGATCGACTCCCGGCGATGGACATTGGAGATGTGGAACTCGATGATCGGCCCCTTGAACATCTTCAGCGCGTCAAGCAGGGCGAGCGAGGTGAAGGTGAAGGCCGCCGGGTTGATGATGATGGCCGCACCTTCGTCGATCGCCTCATGCACGAGATCGATCAGCTTTTCCTCGCTATTGGTCTGGGAAAAGACCACCGGCCGGTCGCCGGCGGCCTCGCGGCACAGGGCCTCGACCTCGGCCAGAGTCGTCGTGCCGTAAATTTCGGGTTCGCGCTTACCCAGCCGGTTGAGGTTGGGTCCGTTCAGCACGTAGATCGGTTTCTTGTCGGTCATGTTATGCAATCCTAGCCCTGATATCCGAGCAGGCGCGGTAACCACAGCACCAGGTCGGGAACGAATGTGATAATAACGAGCGAGACGATCATCCAGAGGATGAAGGGGGTGGCGTCGCGCACGATGGCCCGCATCGGTGCGCCGGAGATCTTCGCGACGATGAACAGCAGCAGCCCGTAGGGTGGCGTCACTAGACCCAGCATGATGTTGACGACGACAACGACGCCGAAGTGGACGAGATCGATGCCGAGCGCCTGCGCCGTCGGAATGAAGACCGGCACGATGATCAGCAGGATGGCCGTGCCTTCGAGAACGCAGCCAAACAGCAGCAGCACGACGTTGACGAAGATCAGGAAACCGATCGGCCCGAGATCCCAGCCCATCATCACCAGCCGCAGCTTGTCGGGAATGTTCTCGAGCGTCACGACATAGTTGAAGACGAGCGAGCCGGCGATCAGCATGCCGATGGTCGTCGTCGTCTTGGCGCTTTTCGAAAGTGCTTCGTAAAAGCGCGCAGGAGAGATGCTGCGATAGATCACCGTCGACACCAGCAATGCATAGCCGGCGGCAATCGCGGCGGCCTCGGTCGGCGTGGTGATGCCGCTATAGATGCAGCCGAGCAGGATCACCGGCATCATCAGCGCCGGCAGGGCCTGCCATGTGATCTTCGGCACCTCGCGCAGCGCGACCGCCTCTTCCACCGGGAAATTGCGTCGGCTGGCGGTGATGAAGATCTGCAGCGCCTGCAAAGAGGCCATCAACAGGCCCGGTAGCATGCCCGCGAGGAAGAGATAGCCGATCGAGGCATCCGAAACGAGCGCGTAAATCACCATCGGGATCGATGGCGGAATGATCGGCCCGATGACGGAGGTGACAGCGGTCAGCGCGGCGGCGAAGCTCGAAGGATAGCGGCCGTTCTTCGTCATCATCGCATGCATCAGCCCGCCGGTGCCGGCGGCGTCGGCGATCGCCGATCCGGACATGCCGGCGAAGATGATGCTCTGGACAACGTTGACGAGCGCCAGACCGCCCCGGAAGCGCCCGACGATGAGGTTGCAGAAACTCAGCAGCCGCTCGGTCATCGAGCCGATATTCATGAATTCGGCGGCCAGCACGAACAGCGGCACGGCAAGAATGACGTAGTTCGAATACATGCCGTTGAGGAACTGCTCGGCGACCGTGCCGAGATCGAGCCCTGCCATCCAGAGATAGAGGATCGAGCCGACCATCATCGACAGGCCGATCGGCATGCCGACAAGGGCCAGGACGGTGATGAGGACAAGCGAGGCGGAGAAGGGGCTGATGGAGCTCACGGAACCGGTCCTGTTCAGTGGATGTCGTCATCGTCGACCGGCGCGGACCGAAGGGCCTGCACGCCGAGCCAGACGTAACGGATGATCATCGCCACGGCGAAAACCACGTAGATCGAATAGAGATGGTCGAAACGGATCTTCATGTAGGCGGTGCTCTCGACCTTCATGAAGCTGACGTAGTCGATGACGCCGGGCAGCGAGATGCCGAACAAGGTGACAAGCGCGAGCGACGACACGATCTGCATGGCCCGCCGCACCCGGCCCGTCGCGCCCGCCCACAGCAGGTCGAAGCGGATTTCATCGATCTCGCGGATGACGAAGGCCGAACCGAACAGCACGATCCACATCCACAAGACCACGCTCAGTTCGTTGGTCCACCCAACAGAGAGATTGAGGGCATAGCGGAAGAGGATCTGCAGCAGGAAGGCCACGAACATCGCCAGCAGCATCAGCGCCAGCAGGTTCTCGGCGCGGCGTCTGAGCCAACCGCCGATGAATCGCAATTTGTCCGTCACGAATTCCTCCCGATAAGAAAGTCCGGCGCGCGACGCGCCGGACACACCGCATCTCTTGTGTGGATAGCTGAATCAGCTCGAGGCCTGATCAGATCGCGGCGACCTTTTCCAGGACGCCCGCCGGCCAGGATTTCGCCAGATCGGACCCCAGGTACTTGTCCTGGGCGAACTTGCGGAATGCATCGATATCGGGTGCGTAGATATCGAGCCCGGCCGCCTTGAACTCCTCGACCAACGACTGTTCCTGGGCGAGGTGCTGCTCCTGGCTCCAGGCCATGGCCTTGTCGGCCGCCTGCTGGAAGGCCTTCTGCGTGTCCGCATCCATGGCTTTCCAGACCTCCGAAGAGACCGTGAGCAGGTCATAGCCGACGAGATGGGACGTCATCACGATCTGCGACATGACTTCGTAGAACTTCATGTTCTTGACGTTGGGAAGCGGATTGTCCTGCCCGTCGATCGCGCCGGTCTGTAGCCCGGTATAGACTTCCGCATAGGCCAACGGCACCGGGTTGGCGCCGAGCGCCTCGCCGAGGAACTGCCACGCGTCGCCGCCGGGCATGCGCAGCTTGATGCCCGCCATGTCGGCCGGCGTATTGATCTTCTTGCTCGGCTTCAGCCCAACCTGGCGCGCGCCGAAATAAGTCGGGCCGAGAATATGGATGCCGAGCTTGCCCTCGGCCATCTGCTTGAATTCAGCCCCGAGATCGCTGGCGAAGAAGGCCGTCAGATGTGCGGCATCGCGGAACAGATAGGCCGAGGTCAGTACCGACCATTCCGGGATCTGCTTGGAAATGTCCTGCGGCGCGATATTGCCCATCTGCAGGTTGCCGCGCTGAAGCGCTACGAGTTCCGTCCCTTGCTTGAACAGCGTGCCGCCGTAGTAAGGCTGGACATTGAAGGAACCGCTGACGGCTTCCGCGAACATCTTGATCATGTTTGCGCGGATATCCTGCTCGGAGAACACCGCGGAGAACTTCAGTTCCGTCTTGTCCTGCGCCAGGGACGGCAGGGCGAGCGCGCCACCGGCCAGCGCCGCACTAGCGCCAAGGAAATGGCGCCGGGTCAGTTCGAATGTCATGGATTTATCCTCCTCTGCGGTCGTTACCGCGCCTTGCGGATCGACCTTCCCTCATTCCCTCGGCCATCCTCCAGATTTGCCGATACACAAATTGTACTAAATGGTTCATTTAAGTCAATCGATAGCAGACAGATCACCATATATTTTTGCTTCTATCTGGCATTTTTATTTTCATCCGATATCCTGCAAACCCAAAAAGGGAATGCTGGATGACCGTCTCCGCCGCTCCGCCGACCGAAACCACGGGCGAGAATGCCCACAGGCGCATTCGCGCCGACATCATCTCCGGCGCGCTCCCCCCGGGATCCCGACTGAAGATCGAGCAGGTGCGCGAGCGATACGCCGTGAGCGCCTCGACCTTGCGCGAGATCCTTAATCACCTCGCGGCCGAAACTCTGGTCGTCGCCGAGGGTCAGCGCGGCTTCATCGTCAGCCCCGCCACCCGCGCCGAACTCCTTGAGCTTGCCGATCTGCGCATCCTGCTCGAAGGCCATGCCTTGCGGACCTCCTTCGCCGAGGGTGACCTAGACTGGGAGGCCCGTCTCGTCGCCGCCCATCACAAGCTCGCCGCCATCGAGCGTGGCCTGCTGCAGGGCGAAAGCGTGCGCACCGTCGACTGGGTCCGCTACGACTGGGAATTCCATCTGGCGCTCGTCTCGGCCTGCCGGTCCGCCAGCCTAATGGCGATGCTTTCCACGGTCTTCGACCGCTTCCTGCGATATCACCTTCTGGCGGAGAGCTTTCGTGGACAGGCCGTCGCCGACGACCACCGCAAGCTCTTCGAACTTGCCCTGAAGCGCGACGTCTCCAGGGCCCAGGCGATCCTCGCGGAACATGTCCACAACGGAACCAGCCATGTGCTGAGAAGCGGCCGTTTCAGCTGATCCGGCCGCCCCTCGAACCTCAGAGGGCGTTGATCCGCTCCAGCATGCCCGCCGGCCAGGAACTAGACAGCGATGACGCCAGATATTCCTTCTGCGCATGGGCGCGGAAGGCGTCGACATCCGGCACATAGACGTCGAGCCCCTGCTGCTTGAAGAAGTCGACGAGTTCGGCTTCCTGCTTTTCGTATTCCGCCGTGCTCCAGGCGAAGGCCTTCTTCGCCAGGTCCCGCATGCGCGACTGCTCGTCCGCCGACAGACCATTGAAGACCTTCGCGTTGATCAGCAGCAGACCGAAACCGACATTGTGGCCGGTCAGCACGATCTGGTTCGTCACTTCGTAGAACTTCATGATCTTGTCGTTGGGCAAGGGATTGTCCTGCCCATCGATCGCGCCGGTCTGCAGGCCGGTATAGACCTCGGCATAGTCCATCGCTACCGGGTTGGCGCCGAGCGACTTGCCCAGGAACTGCCAGCTTTCGCCACCGGGCATGCGCAGCTTGACGCCCGCGAGGTCCTCCGGGTTCATTACCTTGTTCTTGCCGCGCAAATTGAGTTGGCGACGACCGTAATAGGCGGGAGCGAGGATTTCGACATTGAGCTTTTCGCGCGCGCTCTTGCGGAATTCGGCGCCAATCTCGCTGTCGAAAATGCGCGATAGGTGCGCGGAATCCCGGACGACATAGGCCGCGCCAAGAATGTCGAATTCGGGTGCCTGCTTGGCGAAATCGGACGGCGGCAGAAGGGCCATGTCGAGATTACCGCGCTGGACGGCAACGAGTTCCGTTCCCTGACGGAACAGAGTCGAGTTGAAGAAGGGCGTGAACTCGTAGTCGGCGCCGAGTTCCTTCGCGAAGATGTTGAGCAGCGCCTGCGAACGCGGCGCATCCTCGGTCGTCACATCCGCGAACCGCAGCTTGGTCGCCGCCAGGGCCATCCGCGGCAGGCCGATCATTGCCGCCGCCATCGCCGAGCCCGCGAGCAACTGGCGTCTTGTCATGTCTCTCATGGATTTTTCCTCCTCAAATCCTCTTTTGATCAAATGCCGAACCGGTTCTCAGGCAGTCCCTGGGCCAACCCCTCGACGGCGAACACCGCTCCAGCCAACGGCTCCTTGTCCCGCTGTTCGACCGACAAGAACTTCGCGGCGGTCGTGATGTAGAGCGTCCCATAGTCGGGGCCCCCGAAGCAGACGCAGGTCGGGTTCGTGGTCGGCAGCGGCACAACGGTGTCGATGCTCCCGTCCGGCGCGTAGCGCACCACGCGACCGCCCGCGAAGAAGGCCGTCCACAAGCCGCCATCGGCGTCGAAACACGCCCCGTCCGGCCGATCGCCGGTCGCCGAATAGTCGGCGAAGACACGGCGCCCACTGATCTCGCCGTCCTCGGGATCCATGTCGAAAACATAGCTGATGTAGCGACGCGTATCGGTGAAATGGAAACGGCGGCCATCCGGCGAAAACGCGATACCGTTGCTGACGATCACGTCGCCAAACAGCTTTTCCACGCCGCCCGTTGCATCAACGCGGTACAATCCGCCGTTCGGCCGGTGCAGTTCGTTGTCCATCGTGCCGATCCACAGGCGGCCCCAGCGGTCGACTCGACCGTCGTTGAGACGATTGTCGACGCCTCGCTCAACGGTGACGAAGGGCTGAAGCCTGCCGTCTTCGGCGCGCAGCAGCAGATCGAGATCGCGAGCGAGAAGATGACCGCCCGATTTCGTTAGCACCTGGCTTCCGACATAGGTCGCCTCCGGAAAGTCCTGGATGTCGTGACGACCGGTGGCCGTGTCGAGGCTCTGCAGTTTCGGCTTTTCGATGTCGAGCCACCACAGTTTGTTGCTGCGTTCGCACCACAGCGGCGTTTCGCCAAGCTGGTCGCTCGTCCGCACCACGCATTCGACGCGGCGGGAATCGATTGTATTGATGGTCATTGCTGAGGCATGCCTTCCGGTCTGATCAGTTTCTTCAGCGCGGCGATGCGGAAGATGGCGTTTGGAGCGCCATAGCCCCGGTATGCCCGACGCTGGACGATCTCGAAGAAGAAACCTTCGCCATAGGTCTCGCTATAGAGCTGGAAATATTCCCCATGCTCGTCGCGGTCATAGAGAATGTTCTCGCGCCGCAACCGGTCGGCGAGGTCCGGGGCCAGCCCGAACCGCGCCTCCACGTCGCCGTAATAGTTCGGCGAGATCTGCAATCGCCGGAAGCCGTTTTCCTCGAGCGCGGCGGCGGTCGCGAAGATGTCATCGGTCTCGAAGGCGATATGCTGGATCGCGGAACCGAATTTCTCGGCGATGAAATGGCCCGCCAGCGTGCGCCGGTTTTCCGCGCCATTCATGGTGAGGCGGAAACTGCCGCTATCGTTCTCGATCACCTGGCTGCGCACAACGCCGGCGGGGTCGATGATGTCCACCATCGGCGACTTATGGGTCGCGAAGATGGAGGTATAGAACAGGATCCAAGTGAGCATCTCGTCGTAGCCCACGGTCTGCGCGAGGTGGTCGATCCGCCCGAGGCCGGCATCGCGCACGCCGGTTTCTTCCTCCACGGGGACGAAGTCGATCTCGGCGAAACGGCCGAGATCGCTCTTGCCGTCGAGCAGATAGATGAGCCCGCCGCCGACGCCGCGGATGGCCGGAATGTCGAGCTCGCCGGCCGCCACCGCCTGGCTGAAGGGCTCCGCATTGAGCGCGACCGCGCGCGACAGCGCGGCCTGGGCGTCGTCAACCGCCAACGCCACCGCATAGGCCGACGTTCCGTGGATCGCCTGGGTCGCGCTGGCGAAGCCGGCGTCCTCGGTATTGACCAGCAGCCGGATCGCCCCCTGCTGATAGACGTTTACCTTCTTGCTGCGATGGACAGCGGTCTTCTTGAAGCCCATTGTCTTCAGCAGGTCCACCAGGCCGGCGGCATCATCCTCGTCGGTGGCGAATTCGATGAACCCCACCTCTCCGATCACCGCCCGGTCGGGCATGGGCGGCACGGTCAGTCCCGTCGCCTTTTCGCGGCGCGCTACCTGGTCGCCCAGATAGATCAGCGAACGATGGCCGTCGGCCGCGATCTCGCGCGTCGAGCCGCCCCGGAACTGGTCGTTGAAGATCTCGAGCGACAGATAGCCGTCATAGCCCGTATCGGCGACGGCGGCGGCGAATTCGGCGACCCGAAGGTCGCCCTCACCCGGCATGTTGCGGAAATGACGGCTCCAGTAGAGCAGGTCCATGTCGATCAGTGGCGCATCCGCCAGCTGAACGATGAAGATCTTGTCCTTCGGAATGGAGCGGATCGAATTCGTGTCGATCTTGCGCGACAGCGTGTGGAAGCTGTCGAGGATCAGGCCGATCGAGGGATGATCGGCACGCCGCACGATCTCCCAGGCGTCGCGATGATCGCTGATATGCCGCCCCCAGGCCAGCGCCTCATAGCCGACCCGCAGGCCACGTTTCGCCGCCCGCTCGCCCAGTTCGCGGAAATCGGCCGCCGCCCGGTCTATCCCACCGAGCGACACGCCGGAAACGTTGGAGCAGACAAGCAGAAGGTCGGCGCCCAGTTCCTGCATCACATCGAACTTGCGTTCCGCGCGGTCGAAGGTACGGGCTCGGAATTCTTCCGGCATGCCTTCGAAATCGCGAAACGGCTGGAACAGCGTGATCTCCATCCCGAGATCGCGCACCATGCGCCCGACATCACGCGGACTGCCGTCGAAGGCCAGGAAGTCGTTCTCAAAAATCTCGACACCGTCGAAACCGGCCCGGGCGATCGCCTCCAGCTTGTCCGGAAGCTCGCCGCTGATGGATACCGTGGCGATCGAGGTCTTCATTCGGCCGCCCTCACCACTCCTTCGCCCGCCGTCAGCGAGCGGAAATGCGCGAGCATGCGATCGGCGTCGGGCTCAAGGCCGGTGAAGAGCCGGAACGCACCGACAGCCTGGAACACTGCCATGCCACCGCCATTGAGCACCTTGCAGCCCTTGCGGCGTGACGTCGCCAGAAGCTCCGTCTCCAGCGGGAAATAGACGATTTCCGACACCCAGAGGTCCGGCCGCAGCAGCTTTTCGGGCAAAGGCAGACCCGGATGCTTGGCCATGCCGGTCGGCGTCGCGTGGATCAGGCCGCTGGCACCGGGCATGACATCGGTCACCTCCAGACCACCATCGACCACGGCCTCGGGAAAGAGATCCCGCATAATGCCGGCCAGTTGCCGCGCCCGCTCCGTATCACGGTCGACGATCGACAGACGGGCGGCGCCGAGTGTCAGGATCGCGAAGGCGGTCGCGGCTCCGGCGCCGCCGGCGCCAAGCTGCACGACCTTCGAAAGATCGGCATCCGGCAGGCCACGACGAAAACCTTCCGCGAAACCCCACCAGTCGGTGTTGTGGCCATGGCGCTTGCCGTCCTTCAGCACGACGGTGTTGACCGCGCCGAGCTTCATGGCCTCAGGCGACAGGGTATCGAGCAGCGGGATGACCTGCTGCTTGCACGGATGGGTGATGTTGAGGCCGCACAGGCCGCGCGCTTCGGACCGCGCAAGCAGGTCGGCCAGCCGGTCGGCGCCGCCCTCGATCTCGTTGAGGTCGATGATCGCATAGTCATAACCGACGCCGAGGTTGCGACCTTCGGTCATGTGCATGGCCGGCGTAAGCGACTGCTGAATGCCCGAGCCGATCAGGCCGGCCTTGAAACTGGATGGTGTGGACTGCATCTCGCGGCGACACGGTATCGGCTGGGGCAAACTCCTCACCCGCAGGACACCCAGTCTCCTCCCTGGTGTGCTTCGACGCTTTATCCAATAATGTACTAACTAGTTCGTGTCAATATTGTCGCCGCCGCTCGGTTGAAACGGGAAGACGTTGTGCTCTATGAAACGATCGGGAAGCGTCGGCGCCATAACGACCGCGCGACAGGAGAACATGTCTGCCATGGCCAACGAGCCGCGCCTTTCACGCAAGAACGACCCGGAGAAGACGCGACAGGACATTCTGACCGTTGCAACCGAGGAATTCACGACGCATGGCCTGGCGGGCGGCCGCGTCGACGCGATCGCGGCGAAGACGCGTACTTCCAAGCGCATGATCTACTATTATTTCGGCTCGAAGGAGGCGCTCTACCTCGCGGTACTCGAGCGCGCCTATCGCAAGATCCGCTCGCTCGAGGCCGATCTCGAACTGTCGAACATGCCGCCGGAACTCGCCCTGCGCACGCTGATCGGCACCACCTTCGACCATGACGAGGCCAATCCGGACTTCGTCAGGCTCGTCAGCATCGAGAACATTCACCAGGCCGCCCACATGCAGCGATCGAGCGAGATCCGCGAGCTCAACATCCCGATCATCAATACGCTGGCCGACATCCTCGAGCGCGGACGCGACGACGGCAGTTTCCGCCGCGACGTCGACCCCATCGACCTGCACATGCTGATCAGTGCCTTCTGCTTCTTCCGTGTCTCCAACCGCTACACTTTCGGCACAATTTTCCGCCGCGACCTGTCCTCACCGGAACTCTACAATCGTCACAAGACGATGGTCGCGGATGCGGTTCTGGATTACCTGAAGGCGCAGCCCTGACGGAGAGCAGGAAAAAGCGTGGGGCATTCAGGCGGCTGCGGCTTGAGTTGAAGTCTGGTCATCATTTGCCGAAAGGCCCGGATACCATGTTTCGAATTGGCCGCGGAGCGCGCCATCAAGGGTTCGGGTGCGGATCTGTAGGAGCATGCGGGCGCCGCGTCGCGACCATTGCATCTGCTGCTTCTTGGTGAAGCGCTTGGCAATCACGACATTGACGGCGGACTCCACGAACGACGTGGCGATGCGCTCGTCGTTGCGATAGCGTTCGCTATAATTCGGAATCGCATGGGCGTTGCGCTCGACATAGGTGGCGAATTCCGCGACCGCTTAAGAGAACGCCTTCAGGTTGGGATAGCTGCAGTCTTCTTCGAGCCCATAGAGGTCATCCGCCAGGTCCTGGCTCCACAACGGGCCGGCGCGGGAATTGCCATGCCAGAGGTACCGCTTATCCGCAGCAGATTGCGGGCAATCCGATCACCGGCTTCCTGGTCGTGATGGATGAGACCTTTGGCATATTGACCAAGCACCATCAGACGCATGGCGATATGAAGCCAGTCCAGATGATGCTCGGCATAGGGTGCCATCTCGGCCGCCAGGTTGCGGAGTCTGGTGTCGATCGGCAGCACGCCCCTGAGCAGGTCGACGGTCATGCTATAGGAGACGAGCGAGGCCCATTTGCTTTCAAGATAAAGCAACTCGGGCGCGATGTGGCTGGCCAACAGTGAGGTCAATGGGCGGCCAGAAACTCCTTGCCTTAATCGAGCGAAAGGCCGTTTGAAGGGTTCAGATCACATTGCTGCCTTGTCACTACAACTCAGGCGGGAACATTTAATCCTGCCACCGCCGCGAAACCATGTTCGGCAGCTTCTAGCGCCATTGCGATATCCGCTTCCGTGTGCGCCGCGCAGAGGAACATGTTATGCTTTGGATGGAAATAGACGCCTTTCGAAAGTGTGGCATTGCAGAATGCCGATCCCTTAGAAAAGTCCGCATCTCCATCGAAAAGCACGGTCGGCATCTGTGCCGGGCCTGTCTGGCGAATGGAAACCCCGAACTGCCGCGAACGGGTTTCGAGTCCGTCGCGCAGCATCTGTCCGAGCCGGGCGATACGCTCCGGCACGCCGTCGCGCTTCACGACCTTGAGTGTCGCCACGGCGGCGGCCATCGCCACCGCCCCCGCCCAGAACGAGCCGGTCACGAAAACCTGCGACGCCGCCTTACGCAGCCAATCGCTGCCGGTCACGGCCGACAGGGCATAACCATTGGCGATCGCCTTGCTCCAGGCCGCGAGATCGGGACGCACGCCCATCGGCTCCCAACTGCCGGCCGCGTGGAGGCGGAAGCCGGCGCGCACCTCGTCGATGATTAAGGCAGCCCCCTTGGCGTCCGCCAGACGGCGCGCGGCCTTGGCGAATTCCTGCGTCGGCAGTTCCTGGTCGAAGCCGAGGTCGTGCCGATAGGCGGAGACCACGATCGCCGCGAGATCGTCACCCGCTTCCCCGACAGCCGCCTCCAGCGTCTCGACGTCGTTGTAGACGTAATAAAGCAGATGGGCCCGATCTTCCGCCGTGACGCCGAGCAACGACGGTGAGCACCACGGAACCGCCCCGTGATAGGCGCCCTTCGCCACCAGGATCTTGCGCCTGCCGGTCGCAGCCCGCGCGATGGTGACGCATGTCGTCGTGGCGTCCGTGCCGTTCTTCTGGAACAGGGTCCAGTCGGCATGGGCGATGGTATCGACGACCAGCTCGGCGAGTTCGACCATGACCTCGGCCGGGCCGTTCAGGCAGTCGCCCATACGCCGCTGGCGCTCGGCCGCTTCCTCCACTTCCGGATGGTGATGCCCCAGAAGGTTTGGCCCCCAACTGCACATGAAATCGACATAACGATTGCCGTCGACGTCCCAGAGAATGCCGCCCTCGCCGCGGCTGAAAAACTGCGGATAGGCCTCCGGCAGTTTCGCGGCATGCAGATGGCCCCACATTCCGCTCGGTACGACTTTTTCAGCGCGCGCGCGCAACGCAGCATCCTGCGCTCTCACTAATGCCGACATGGCGAATTCTCCTTATTCTTTTTTGATATATCATATATTGACATATCAAAGGCAAGCGAAAACATGGCGTTCTGCACATGAAAATCGGTTCCGCGGCAGGCATTTGCCACCGGCGAAGCAGCCGAACCGTGGGTTGAGAATTTCTGGGGCGGGTCGCTGGTGTACTGTTGAACTGCAGCCGAAAGTCGCGCATATCTGTGATTTAGCAGCATAGATCGATGCTTGGCTTTTGCGCGGGATGACGGGATGCTATATTATATATTTTGCAGCCTTCGTTTCGTGAAGGAGAGCACACATTCGAGGATAGGAAATGCCTGACATGGACCAATCGCCCAGCGTCAGCGGCGTGGGGCCGGTCGCCCGCGACAGCCTTACGGAGCTTGTTTACGACAATCTGCGCCAGGCTCTGATGGAAGGCCGTTTCTGGCCGGGGCACCGTTTCAAGATTCGCGAACTTGCGGCGACGATGAACGTATCGGAAACGCCCATCCGCGAGGCGCTGATGCAGTTGGTGCGCGGCCGGGCGCTGGAAATGCAGGCGGGCCGGTCGATCATCGTATCGCATATGACCGCCAAGCAATATATCGAGCTGCGCACGGTACGCCTGTTTCTCGAAGGCCTTGCTGCCGAGCACGCGACGACGCGCGTGTCGGAGGCCGATATCGATCGCATGGAGGCAATCCACGAGGAACTGATCAGCGCCGAGCAGCAGCAACGCTGGTCGGATGCCGTGCGCGCCAACTGGCAGTTCCACCGGAGCCTCTACGAGGGCTCGGAACTGCCGGAAGTTCTGGCTATCCTCGACGACATCTGGATGCGTAACGGGCCGTTGCTGAACTTCCACTATCCCAATGCGCCGCCGACCTATCCGAACGAGCACCAGCATCTTGCCGTGCTGAAATACCTGCGCCAGCGCCGGCCCGACAAGGTGCGCGAATCGATCCAGGCCGACATGATGGAAGGCGGCCAGAACCTCGTGCGCCTGCTCGAAAAAACCGGCGGTACGCGATACATGACGCCGCCGAATGTCTGATCCGGTCGCGCCGGCGCGCGTTCTCATACTGCCGCGCCCCGTGCCGCCTGCTGGAAGGCATTCGCCAAGGCCTCCGCGGACAAACCGTATTTTTCAAAGAGATACGGCGTCGTCCCGCCTTCGGCGAAAGTGTCGCGCACGCCGACACGGCGGAATTTCACATGGACATCCCGCTCCAGGAAGAGTTCCGCCACCGCGCTGCCCAGTCCGCCGACGATCGAATGGTTTTCCGCCGTCACCACTACCGGCACCCGGCGCGCCAGGTCGGCAAGCGCCGGATCGAGCGGCTTGATCGTTGCCATGTCGACGACCGACACGGCCTTGCCGTCCTCGTTCCGCAACCGCTCGGCGGCTTGCAGCGCGATCTCCACCATCATGCCGCATGCGACGATCAGGCCGTCCCCTCCCTGCTGCAGCACGCGCATCCGGCCGATCCGGAAATCGGCGCTGGCTTCGGACGGCTTTTCCGTGCCGTCGGCCCGCTTGAGACGCAGATAGACCGGGCCGTCGTATTCGGCGATGGCGGCGACGGCGGCCCGCACCTGTGCCGGACCGCTCGGCTCGATCACCGTCATGTTCGGCAGGGCACGCATCAACGCGATATCGTCGATCGCCTGATGGGAGACGCCGAGCATCGTCGTCAGCCCGGGAATGACGCCGACGATCTTCACGTTGGCTCGCGGATAGGCGACCTGCATCGCCACCTGATCGTAGCATCGGCGCGTAACGAAAACGCAGAAACTGTGTACGAAAGGCATCTCGCCGGAACGGGCAAGACCACCGGCAATGCCGATCATGTTGGCCTCGGCGATGCCGACCTGATGGAACCGTCCCGGCAGATGGTCGCGGAAGGGATCCGTCTCGGTCGAAAGCGTCAGATCCGCGGTCAGGCAGACGATGCGATCGTCACGCCGCGCGGCTTCCAGAAGCGCCTCGCCATAGTGCTTGACAGCACCGGCCGCGGCGGCGTTCCGGGCATTGAAATCCGCCACTTCCAGTGACTTTCGGTGGTCCGCTTCGCTCACTTCCGCTCCTCCCCGCCATGGGTTTCGTCGAGAGCCGTCAGCGCTTCGGCGGCGATCTCCGGCGGCAGCTTGAGATTGTGGGCCAGCAGGCCTTCGAGCGACGGCACGCCCTTGCCGGCCATGGTCGCGGCGACGAGGCAGGTCGGTTTGTGACATCCGCGCGCCCTCTCCAGTGCGGCAAGAAGTGCCGGAATGTCATGCCCGTCGACCTCCTCCACAGCCCAGCCGAAGGCGCGGAATTTCCCGGCGATCGGGGCGACCGAAACCACTCTGTCGATATGTCCTTCGACCTGCATGCGGTTGTCGTCGACGATCAGGCAGAGATTGGAAATACCGGCGCTGCCCGCAAACAGCGCAGCCTCCCAGAGTTGCCCCTCTTGCAATTCGCCGTCGCCGAGCACGACATAGACGCGGCTCGGCGACAGACGGCGACGGGCGGAAAGCGCCATGCCGATGCCGACCGAAAGCCCCTGCCCCAGCGAGCCGAGCGTTGCTTCGATCGCCGTGCCGACGCGCTCGGAGGCGTTGATCTCAAAGGGCGATCCGTCCCTGCAATAGTCCCTGACGGCAACCGGATCGACGATCCCGCGGGCCGCCAGCGTCGCGTAGAAGATCGCCGTGTTATGGGCGGTCGAAAGCAGGAAGCGGTCGCGATCCGGCCAGTCCGAATCGGCCGGATCGAGCCGCAATTCGGCGAAATAGAGAACGGCGAAGAGGTCCGCCGCGCCAAGCCCCTGCTGCACATAACCCTGGCCTGTCGGCGCCACGAGATCGATGACGTCGCGGCGTAGCGACCGGGCTATGCTGGCAAGCTGCGCCGGATCGCGAACTCGCAGGGCAGGCTGCCGGTCTCGGCTGTTGACATTACTCATCGGAGCAGCCTTCCCAAACCGCCAATCAAACGTGACATATCATATATCAAAACTTGCCTCAGCCGGCCGTGAACCGATCCAGGACGTTGCGGGTAATGCGCTGGGTGAAAGGATCGCCGCGTTTCAGGCCCATGACCCATTCGCAGGTCGCCGCGGTCAGCACCTCGCCGGCCCCCCGGGTCATGTGCACCATCATGCCGGAACCGTATTTGTAGCGGGCGAGCCCTTCGGGCGTCACCTCGCCGGTCACGCATTCGACAAGCCCTTCGTGGTCGCTGCCGCGCACGTAGTAGCGGAAGCCTTCGCCCTGCGGCTCGTCCTCGGCCAGCACCGCTGGGGCCATGGCCAAGATCTCGATCGTCTCCGGCTGGCCTTCGACCGGCACCGGATAAGGCAGGCCGTGCCGGAAGGTATAATCGAGCCCGTCGACCTCGTAGGCGAAGATGCGCTGCTTGTCGCCGAAGATGTCGGCATAATGCAGGCCCGTGCCGGCGAAGGCCCAGTGGGTCGGCCGGTAGACGGTCAGGCCCTTCTGGCCGTTCGGGGCGAAGCCGCCCCAGGAGGCATACATGCCGTGCGCACCGTTGACGCCGACCGTGGAAGCGCCCGGCCAGCGGACATTGTGGTCCTCCCAAGCGCTGGTCAGCAGATGGCCCTTGTCGGTGCCGGCCACCGGGTCCTTGTGAATCGCCTTGAACTTGTGACACACCTGCCGCCTGCCGTCGTCTTCCAGCCGGATCTGCCAGAGGAAATTGGCGCCGAAACGGGCGAGCCGGCCTCCCTTTTCCACATAGCGTTCGATCGCCTCGCGCATTTCCCAGGTCCAGTACTCGTCATGGCCGATGATGGTGACGCAAGGATAGGCGTCGAGCAGTTCCGGCCGGTAATGCAGGTCGGTCTGGGTGATCATGTCCAGCTCGTAGCCCTCCTTCTCGGCCCAAAGCACGAAATGGCGGTCGAACTGCGCCCAGCCGGCGGCGGCGTAATACTGGCCGAAACCGTTGGCGAAGGCCCATTCCTTCATGGGATAACGCGGCGCGTCCCCCATTTCTGGCCCGGGATCGGCGCAGATGCGCGGCGCGCCGGCTGGCAGCCAGACGATGCCGCGCGTCCAGGGCCGTTCCAGCGACAGGACCGGCGAAGGCTGGCAACGGTCCTCGCCCTCGACGCCGAAATAGTGGTTGGCGCCGCCGAAATCGTTATAGGCCGTCCAGGTGCCGGTCGGCAGGACCATCAGGATCTTCGCCTTGCGGGTCTTTTCGGTCGGACGCACGACGAAGAAATGATGCTGCACGAAGCGGGTGCCGTTGCCCCGTTCGCAGGAAGAGACGACGCGGTAGAAGCCGGATCCGAGATCGGCGGGCAGTGTCCAGCGATGGCTGACCGGCCATTTGCAGCCGTTGCGATAGGCATCCCTGGGGGTCGGCGTGAAAACGCCCTCGATCGACTCGACCTCATGCACTGTCTTCGGCCTGTAGCCGTCGCGATAGATCTGCAGCCGCCATGTCGCGGCGGTCGAGGTCGAGTGGAAGACGACCTCCTCACCCGGATCGTAGGAAATCGAATTGGTGTAGGTATAGACCTCGGGGACATTCGGGTCCTCGCGCGGCGCCTCGTACCAGGGCTGGCTCTGCCAGTGCTCATCGGCAAACATCGGCCGCGTCCTGCGCTGGCCGAGATTGACCATGCCGAGTTCGGGGGATTGGAATTCGCTTTCGTTGGCCATGACCGTCTCTTGCAAAAGGTTTGCGGCGTCGGGCCGCCTGAAATCCGCGGGCCGCACTTTGCCGTGCGGCCCGGTCGAAGGCCTTATGCCAGGGCAGGCATGGCGAAGGGCTCGGGATCGAGGAAACGTTTCACGACATTCAGCGTGATGGCGCTGATATTGTTGTCGTAATTGTTGTAGCCGAGCGACATGCCGAATGTGATCGAGCCCGAGGCGAAGACCGCGCCACCATTGGGCGTTTCGAAGAACACCATGTCGGCGCGCACCAGCGCGTTCTGCGTGCCGTCGAGCCCGTCGACCATGGTGCGGAATTCCTCCGGCGTCGGTAGCGCGCCGGCGCCGAGACCTTCGGACGTGGCGAGCAGCAAGGCATGACGCGGCGTGCCGAGCTCGTAGTCGAGCCGGTCGATCTCGCTGCCGACGGCGCCGTTGTAGCGGAAGCCGAAATCGCCGAATTTCTCGCGCCGCCCGGTGCCTTCGAAGATGAAGGCGGCGCGCGGGTCCTCGCTGTCCGGCTGGCGCAGGTAGTAACCGCAGGTATCGTTGATCATCGCCGAAAAGCCGGCACCGACCAGCTTCTGGGGCGCAAAGCCGCTGTGGCGCCACAGCGAGCCGGGTTCGCCGGTGCCGGCGAGATGCACCTCGCCGGGAGCCGATTCCCAGGTGCGCGTGCCGGCCATGCCGCGGCGCACTTCGAGCGCCTCCGGTGCAGCCGGATGGAAACCGCAGCGCCAGTAGAACCCGTTGCCGCCCATGGAAATATGCCGGCCGCCGGCATTCTGGTACTCCATGATGCCGTTCATCATGTTGAACGAGTAATATTCCGGGTGGGTCGGCGTCATCATGGCGCGATAGGGCTTCAGCGCCCTCGAACCTTCGCGGTCCAGCTCCACGTCGGTGATGACGTCGTAGGCGATGCCCTTTTCCTCCAGCCAGTCGAGGATATGGGTATCGTTGATCAGGTTGAACCAGTAGCCGCGCGGCCGCGTGCTCAGCACCGGCCGCAGCCACGAACTGTAGCAACGGCCCGAACCGTCCACATGGCAGTCGTAGGTGGATTGGCCGATCTCGGGATGCTCCTGCATGAACACGTCGTCCATCGGCAGCCACAGCACGTGCTCCATCAGCGTCTCGAAATGCACTTGGTAGAGGCGCAGCGCGCTGTTGGCATAGGCGAGATAGGTGGCGACCGAGAGCACGACGACGAGATCGGCGCGCTTCGTCTTCTTGCCCGGCGTCACGAAAAAGGTGACGTAGCTTTCGCAATCGGGCTCCGGCGTGTCGCCGACCGGCGTCAGCCGCAGGGAATAGACGCCGGTGCGCCAGCCGTCTGGCACGTCAAGCATCAGGGTCGTCTGCCACTGGCAGTCGTAGATGTCGTCGCTGTGGAAATGGATCGCCGCATATTCCTTCGGCGCCAGGCGGAAGTCATGCACCGCGCCGGACCAGAAGAAGCCGGTGACGCCGCGGCGCGGCAGCTGGTGCAGCCGGCCGTTTAGGCAGTTCGGCGAGATATCCTTGACCGATAGCCCGGTAATCCCGTCAGAGAAATCCCAGAAGGCGACGAGGCCGGCGGTCGTCGCGCCGGTGCGCGGCTGCCAGTCGAACACTCGCAGCATCTCGGCATCGAGCGCCCGGGAAAAGACGCGCGGCGCCTCGATCTTGCCGTCGAAATGGGCGGTGTATCGCGCCGCCTCGTCGAGATGCTGGGCGGCAATCAGGAAATCGAGCCCGGAATCGAGCGCCGGATCGCCCGACAGCGCGAAAGTCTCAGCATGCGCCATTGTCGGGACAGTACTATCTGCCGGCACGATCAGCGACAATGTCGCCGTCTTCCTCACGGGATCGAGCGTCGCGGAAACAAACGACCAGACCCGTGCGGCCACTTTCACCTTCAGCGCAAAACGTGCCGCGCCGAGCACCAGAACGGGATAGCCCTCTGCATCGATTTCGAGCGCATAGCCGCGCTCCGTGGCCGCGCACCAGTTGCCCATGATGGCCTTGGCGTTGTCGGCAATGAGGGTCGGCCAGACATAAGCGCCGAAGGACCAGGCCGCGCCGCTGGGCACTAGTGCACCGCCATGCTCGATGACGGCGCAGGAGCCGGGGCGGATCTCCTGGTCGAGGCAGGCATGCACGCCGTCGACGCCGCTTTCCATCACCTCGTACTTGAAACCGGGGCCGGCGGCGTCGACATCGCCGCAGCGCAGCCGCAGCACCTCCACATTGACCTTGTCCCGCTTGCTCGACAGCTGGAACTTGACCGTTTCCCCGGCCGGAACGCTGATGCGGTCGGGATAACCGAGATATTCGTTGGTCCTATAGATCACCTTGATACTCCGGGGGTAGCGTGACGCCGGTCATGGCCTGCCAGCGGATCTTAAAGACATGCCATTCCGCCGCGGCCAGCGACGTGAAGATGCGCTCGTCGACGAAGGGCATCGGGTCGCCGCGGCGTTCGGGAATGCGCGACAGGCGCCAGGCCTTACCGGCTTCCAGCACGACCAGCACGAGGCGCCCCTGGGCCTTACCCCACCGCATCCTGGCGAGCATGGCGCGCAGCTCCGGACTGTGGACGCCGAGCGGGCTCTTGCGGAATTCGGCGACGAGGTCGAGCCGCTCCGGATCGATGACGTAACGCATCGCATTGGGGTCACTGGTGTGATCCATTTTCCAATCCTGTTCTCGGAAATGCCGTCAGGAACGACATCATGGCGATACCCGATCATTCGACGCCGTGTCTGAAAGGGGCGGCATGGCCGCCCCGGGATTTTAAGCCGTTACCGGTTCAGCCAGGCGGTCCAGCGCTGGCGCAGCTCTTCGCGATGGGCGCCAATCCAGGCGAAGTCCGGCTTGACCAGTTTCGCGTAGTTTTCCGGCGAGGTCGCGTAGAGATTGCGTTCTTCCGGCGGAAGCAGGTCGATGACCGTCTTGCTGCCCGTCGCGTAGTTCACGTCGCGCATGAAGGGAATGTGAGCGTCGGAATTGGCGTAGAAGAAGTCGAGATAGGCAAGCGCCGCATTCTTGTCCGGTGCCCCCTTCAGGATCGACATGTAGCCGGTGTCGCGGATGGCCCCGTCCCAGGACATGCCGGCATGCACGCCTTCCTTGATGACCGCCAGCGCGCGGCCGGAATAGCTCATCGTCATGACGACTTCCTTGTTGCGCATGATCTGCTGCACCTGGTCGCCAGTCTTCCACCATACCCCGACATAGGGACGGATTTCGTCGAGCTTCTTGTAGGCGCGGTCAAGATCGAGCGGGAAGAGTTTATCCGGCGCCACGCCGTCGGCCAGAAGAGCTGCCACCGGCACCCACCAGTCGCGATCGCCCGTGTCGGGAAGCCCGCGCGGACCGGGGAAATCCTTGACGTTCCAGAAGTCGGCCCAGTTCTTCGGGGCCTTGTCCTTGAAGACGTCGGTATTGTAGTTGATCAGCATGCCGCCGGTCGTGCGCGCCACGCCATATTCGGTACAAGCGTCAGAAACGCCGTATTTGAGGACATTCGGCAGCTTGGAGCAATCAATCTTTTCAAGCATGTTGGTACGGGCAACAAGGTCCGGACCGGTCGAGGTGACGATATCGAATTCGATATTGCCGGTGCGCATCATCGCTTCGGAACGGGCCCACTGGTCGGGAACCTCGATGGCCACTGGAACGACTTCCACGTCCTTCGCCTTCGTGAAGGGATCGTAGAAATATTTCTGGAGCGAATTGCCCATCAGGCCGCCGGTCGTGGCGATGACCATCTGGTCTTCCAGATCCTCGGCCATGGCGGGCGCCGTGCCGGCGAGCACCGCAGTCAGCGCGATGCCTGCCACTGTCCATTTCCAGGTATGTTTCGGCATAGACGTTCTCCTCTGTTTTTTGCCGTTTGCTGTTTTTCCCTGTTAGTTCTTGGTGCGTGATCGCATCAGGTGCGCGCCGAGAAGGACCACGATGGAAAGGACGATGAGCAGCGTGGCGATCGCCGGGATGATCGGCGTCAGATTCTGCTCGATGTCTTCGAACATGCGGCGCGGCAGCGTCTTGTAGCGCACGCCCGACAGGAAGAAGGACACGACGGGCTCGTCGAACGAGATGATGAATGCGAAGAGCGCGCCGCTGACGACGTTCGGCAGGATCAACGGCAGCGTCACCAGTCGGAAGGCCGAGAAGCGGGAGGCTCCGCAGCTCATCGCCGCCGCCTCCAGGCTCGCATCGACCTTCCCGAGCGCCGCCGTGGTGGTGAATACCACGAAGGGCAGCGCCAGCACCGTATGGGCGAGCACGAAACCGGGGACCGTGCCGGAAAGCCCGATCGTCTGGAAGAACAGATAGAGCCCCACCGCGAGCGCGATATGCGGCACGATGATCGGCCCGATCAGCAGGATCTGGAACAGCGTGGCGAGCCGTCCGCGGCCGCGCACCATCGCATAGGTCGCCGCCGTGCCTATGACCGAAGCGCAGATCGCCGTCAGGAACGCTACTTCGACGCTGAGCGAGGTGGCGCTCCACCATTGTCGACTGCTGAAGTATTCAGCATACCACCTTAGGGTGAATCCCTTGGGCGGGAATTCGAGATAGTCGTTCTGGCCGAAGGACATGGGGATGACGATGACCAGCGGAATGACGATGAAGGCCAGCACGGCATAGACATAGGTGCCGAGCGCAAGCGATCCTTTGTCGATGGACGGTTTCATCACTGTGCCCCCATCAGCCGGTCGAAACGCAGCGTCTTGCTGAAGATCAGCGCAAGCAGCGTGACGAACAGGGTGAGCACGCCAACCAGCGCGGACGCGAAGGGCCAGTCGAGCACCTCGCGGATCTGTTGCGAGACGAGCGTGGCGATCATCAGCTCCTGCGGCGAGCCGAGCAGCGCCGGCGTGATGAAGAAGCCGAGCGCCGTCAGGAACACCAGCAGTGAGCCGCTGGCGATGCCGGGCAGGCTGAGCGGCAGGATCACTTCGAGGAAGGTGCGGAACCGGGGCGCGCCGAGCACCGCCGCCGCCCGCATGTAGTCGTCCGGGATGCTGCGCAGCGCGCCGAAGATCGGCAGGATCATGAAGGGCAGCAGCACATGGGCCATGGCGACGACGACCGCGCTCTGGGTATAGAGCAACTTCAGCGGTTCGGACGTGATGCCGGTCGCCATCAGCCCCGAATTGACGAGCCCCTGGCGCTGAAGCAGAAACGACCAGGCGGCGGTGCGTACCAGCACGCTCGACCAGAGGGGCAGGATCACGCAGACGCCGACGAAGGCGGCAACCGCCGCCCGCGCGCGGCTCATGTAATAGGCGACCGGGAAGCCGAGGATGACGCAGAGGCCGGTCACGAGCACGGCCGTCCACAGCGTGCGCAACAACACGCGGGCATAGACCGGATTGGTGACGACGCGGGCATAATTGTCGAGCGTCGGCTTCGGCTCCGTGAAGCTGATCCAGAGCAACTGGCCGATCGGATAGACGAAGACGAAGGCGATGATCGCGAAAAACGGCAAAAGCAGCAGGAGCGTCGAAAGACCGGAAAGCCGCCGTCCATCCGAATGCCAGAACTGGGAACGGATACCGCTGGTCATTTCGCTCCCCCGGCGTAAAGCAGGATCGCTTCCTTCGGCACGCTGAAGACGGCCGTGGCGCCGGGGGTGAGCGTGCTGAGATCCGATGCGCCGGGCAGGCGGGCGCGGATCTCCGTGCCATCCGGCAGATGACCGATCAGAAGCAGGGCCGAACCGGCATAAACGATATCTGCGAGCTTGACGTGAAACGCGAAGGCCGCCCCCTCCCCGCCGATCTGGAGACGTTCCGGCCGCACTGCGAGCACCGCTTTCTGCCCGGCTTGCAGTGGGTCCACGGCAGAGGTCGACGGCACATTCCAGTGCTCGCCGGAAGGCAACGAGACGGCGATCGCCTCGCCGACGCTCTCGACCGTCACGCCGATGAAGTTCATCTCGCCGATGAAGCCGGCGGTGAAGAGATTGGCCGGCCGTTCGTAGAGTTCGCGCGAGGGACCGATCTGCTGGATCCTGCCGTCCTTGAGCACCGCCACCCGGTCGGCCATGGTCAGCGCCTCGCTCTGGTCATGGGTGACGAAGATAACGGTGATGCCGAGCTCGGCATGCAGCCTCTTGATTTCTAGCTGCATGTCCTCGCGCAGGTTCTTGTCGAGCGCGCTCAGCGGCTCATCCATGAGCAGTACGCGCGGCCGGTAGACGATGGCGCGGGCAAGCGCCACACGCTGCTGCTGGCCACCGGAAAGCTGGCTGGAAAAGCGTTCGCCATAACCGGCCAGCCGAACGGTCGCGAGCGCCTCCTCCGCGCGAGCGTAACGTTCGGGCTTCGCGACGCCGCGCATCTTCAGGGGAAAAGCGACATTGTCCAAAATCGACATGTGCGGAAACAGGGTGTAGTTCTGGAACACCATGCCCAGATTGCGCTTGTTGGCCGGGACATAGGTCAGGTCCTCGGAACCGATGACGATGTTTCCGGCTGTCGGAAACTCGAACCCGGCGAGGCTCATCAGGATCGTGGTCTTGCCGGAGCCGCTCGGCCCCAGCAGCGCAAGGAACTCGCCGGCCGAGATGTCGATATCGACCCCGTCGACGGCTGATACGTTTCCGAAACGCTTTTCCAGACGGCTGATGCGGATGGAGGCGCCTGCCGTCTGTTCTCTGTTCATTGCCATAGTCACTAAAGCCTGTTCCCACTTTTATTGTCTGGCTTGGGTGAAGGGATGGAGTTTCAGCTGCTTGGTTGGTCCGTTCTGGTTTTGCCGATCTCCAATATCATATTTGATATATCACGGATGCTAGCGCCTAATGAAATCGGCGACAAGGGCCATTTGTTCGTTGAGCATGGCTTTTCCGCCGATCGCCTTGGCGCCGCGGGCTTCCGCAAGCGCCATCAGGCGGGTAACGGGCGGATTGACGATGATGTCGTACACGATGGTTGCCGGCCCGATACGGTCGATATCGACCGGCAGGGCGTCGTCGGGCTTCATGCCGAGCGAGGTCGTGTTGACGACAAGGTCGAAATCCTCCGCCGACGCCGCTCCCGCCGTCACCTTCACCTCCCGGTGAAGTGCCGCGACCGCCTCGGCGAGCGCCTGCGCCTTGGCCCGGTCGCGATTGGAGATCACGAGTTCGGCGGCACCCGCCCGGGCTAGCGCAAGCGCCGTCGCCCGGCCCGCACCGCCTGCTCCGACCTGCAGTACCCGCTTGCCGGCCACTGCATGGCCCTGCCGGGCAAGGCCGGCGATAAAGCCCGGCGCATCGAGATTGTCGCCGATCAGGCATCCCTCGTCCGTGCGCTTCACGAAATTGACGGCGCCGATGGTTTCGGCGATCGGGGTCACGGCATCGAGATGCGGGATGATCGCCACCTTGTGGGGGATCGTCACGCCGAAACCGACGACATTGCCCATCCGCCGGATGGCATCGACGACGGTCGCGAGATCGTCCGGCTGCACATGCAGCGGCGAGGTCGCGACGTCCTGCCCGATCGATTGGAAATAAGCGTTCAGGACGGCGCTGGCACGGACATGGTCCACGGGGTTTGCCAGCACGAACATCAGCTTCGATCTGCCTGTGATCTCCATGGATTGCACCCCTTTCCGGCTCAGCCCGGCAACCGGCTGCGGCCGTATCCCTTGTAGCGTTCGAGCACCCGTTCGATCTCGTCGTCGGGAATGATGGCCGATTCGCCCGCCTGCTGGGCGAGAATGTATTGGCGGGCTAGCGTTTCGAGCTTGACGGTCAGGTCGAAGGCCTGCTGCAGGCTCGCCGCCGCGACGATCATGCCGTGGTTAGCGAGCAGGCAGGCCTTGCGCTCCTTGAGCGCCGCAACCGCGCCGTCGGCGAGCGCGCGGGTGCCGAAGGTCGCATAGGGCGCGCAGGGCACGTCGTTTCCGCCGAAGCTCGCGATCATGTAATGGAAGGCCGGAATGGGCTTGGCGAGACAGGAAAGCGCCACGCAGCAGTCGGCATGGGTGTGGACCACCGCCCGGACATGCGGATAGGCATTCAGGATCGCCAGGTGCATGTGCCATTCGCTGGAGGGAATGCCCTCGCCGACGTTCTTGCCCTCGGCATCGAGGCGCACCAGCTTGTCCGGGGTCATGTTGGCTCTGTTGCCGCCGGTCGGGGTGATGAGGACATCATCACCGATCCGGCAGCTGACATTGCCGCTGCTGCCGTGGTTGAATCCCTTGTCTTCCAGTTTCGCGACGACGTCGAGGAGGGATCGCCGAAGTTCCAGTTCGCTCATGCCGCCTTCTCCGGGTTCTGCATCGAGGCGAGTGCCGCCGTAAAAAGATCGACAGGCCCGAGCTTGCCGGACTTGAGGCACAGCGCGACGGGGTCCGGCCCCTCGGTCACGGCCGTTCCGATGCCTGGCCCGCCGTAAGGCCCGACCAGAAGGCTGCGGATGCCGAGCCGGTCGACCACCGCGCCGGAAGTCTCCCCGCCCGCCACGACGAAGCGCCGCACGCCCGCCTCCCGTAACGCGACCGCGAGGTCGCCGACGATATACTCCGCCAGGGCGGCGGCACCGTCGCGGCCGTAACGCACCTGGGCAGAGGCCACGATTTCCGGCGTGGCCGACGTGGAGATGCCGACCGGACCGGCTTCGAGCTTCGGCAGTGCCCAGCCGAGCGCCACCTCCCCGGCGGCAGCCCGGCTTTCGACCGCCGTCAGATCGATACGCAGCACCGGATGGTTTTTCTCGAAGTCGGCGAGCTGCTCCAGCGTGCGCTCCGCGCAACTGCCGGAAAGCACCACGCCCCTACCCCCGACCGCCGGCAAATTACGCTTGTGCGGCACAGCAGGAAGGAGACCCTTCGCGCGCCAGATCGCCGGATAGTGCTGCACGATCGTGGCATTGCCGGTCATCAGCTTCCAGTCGCCGGTCAATGCCGCGATACTATCGAGATCGCTGTCGTAGATCGTATCGGTGATGAAATAACGGACGCCCTGGCGAGTCTGATCGGCAACGGCCTGTTCGAGCGCACTGCCGCCAGCGCTCACGGCCGGGTGAGCCAGCAGCCCGACCTTCATTTTCGTCTGTCGCTGCAGCACCCGTACCAGATCGGGATCGGTCATCGGCGTCAGCGGATCACGACGCTTGGGCGAGTCCGAAACGAGCTCCGTGCCGAGAAACAGGTGGCCGTTGTAGACGGTACGCTTCAGGCCCGGCGCGGAGGGGCAGAAACCGGTGAAGGAAGCCCCTGTAACCTCCATCAGCATGTCTGAGACAGGGCCGATATTGCCCTTGTCAGTGGAATCGAACGTGGCGCAGTATTTGAAGAACAGTTGCCGCGTTCCTCGTGCCGCGAGCGCCCGGGCGGCCTGCTCGGTCTTCGCCACCGCAATATCGGGCGCGATCACGCGTGTCTTCTGCGCGACGACGATCGCTTCGACGGGGCCGAGCGCCTCCAGCATGTCCGGATCGGTGACAAAGGCGCAATCAAGGCCAGCGGCGACCAGCATCGCCGCGGTCTCCATTCCGCCGGTCAGATCGTCGGCGAGCACGCCAAAAATCGTTTTCGTCATGTGCCTGTCCCAGTTCCGGCGTTATCGCTCGATTTTTCAATACATGATATATCAAATATTGAGAAAAGCAATTCCGTCGTCTCCTTTTTCGATCTTTCAGGAAAAATGCCGGCGCCCGTTGGCTTCGGTCTTGCGGGCCTGCTCATGCCGGATCCTTTCGCGGACCACGGTAAAGAGCCCGGCGCCGCCGATCACCGCGAGGCCGACGATCGCCAGCGCGTCCGGATATTCGCCGAAGATGGCGGCGCCGAACAGCACGGCCCAGGCCAGTTGCGAATAATGCATCGGCGCCATCTGGTTGGCGTTTCCGTGGCGCGCGGCCAGGACGAACGCCCATTGGCCGAGGCCGTAGCTGACGCCTGCAAGGCAGAGAAGCGCGGCCTCCCGCAGGGTCGGCACGCGCACGCCCAGGAAGCACATCATGATCGCGTTCATGACGAGCAGATAGCTGACCAGCATGCCGAGGATGCTGGTCGTTTTTGCCCTGCCGCCCAGGCCGCGCAGGATGATCACCGCGCTCCCCGTGCCAATTCCCGTTCCAACGGCGGCGAGATGCCCCCATTCGAAGGCCTGGTAACCCGGCTTCACGACGAGAAGCACCCCGACGAAGCCGACCAGCACCGCCGACCAGCGCCAGGGGCCGACCTGTTCCTTCAACACCAGCGCCGACATGATGGTCACGAACAGCGGCGCCAGGAAGACCAGCGCATAGGCTTCGGCAAGCGGTATCGTGGTGAAAGCATAAACGCCGCAAAGGCTGGCAACCAGGCCGCACACCGCCCGCCCATGCACCGCCCAGGGGCGATCGATGCGCCAGAAATCCCGCCATTGCTCATCGGGATGGCGCGTCAGCAGCAGGGTCATCGCCGCGAAGACGTTGACCAGGAAAGCGGTTTCGAAAACGGATAGATGGGAGCCAGCAGCCTTGACCGACGAATCCGTGAGGGAAAAAGCCGCATAGGCGACCAAGGCAAGCACATACACATTTCTCACGCCGTTGGCCCTTCCCTGCATCTGACGCCGCGAGAAAATGATTACGATATATCATATGTCAACAGGAATCTCGCCGTGAACACGCGATCCGCCCGATTCCGGGAACGCAAGGACGTGGTGCGGCGGCGTATGAGGTCTCGCTGCCCTCGACGTTCTCGATCAACTGGAGACAAAACGGTCGGAACTTTCCGCACAACTGGTGGCGCCAGTGCAGACGGCTTGCGATAATATCGGCTGAGCGCGGACGATTGGTCGAGAGCGAGACCGGATAGCCGTTGGAGCAGACCAGAACGAGATCGGTGCCAAGTTCCTGCATCACGTCGAACTTGCGCTAGGCCCGATCAAAGGTGCGGGTGCGGTGCGGCTCCGGCATACCCTCAAAGCCGCGGAATGGCTGGAAGAGGCTGATCTCCAGCCCGAAATCGCGCACCAAGCGGCCGACATCGCGCGGGCTTCCGTCAAAGGCGAGAAAGTCGTTCTCGAAGATCTCCACCGCATCGAAACCGGCGCCGGCAATGGCTAAGAGCTTGGCAGGCAGATCTCCGCTGATCGAAACCGTTGCTATCGACGTCTTCATCTTTCCACTCCCGGCAAGCGTCTCTCTCTCTCTCTCTCTCTTAGTAGCGCGAGATCGGTGCTCCCTCCGCCGGTGCGCCCGTGATGCCCAGCATCTCGTCCCGCTCACTTGCGGCTTGTCGTGCGCCGTTGACGATCAGAGAGACGTCATTGGGTCCGATCACGAGACGATAGCCGAGCGCGCGGAGGTCGCCCCAGCTTCGCCCCGCACCGACGATCGTCGCCAGCATCCTGTTCTGCCGAGCGCATTCGTCCTCGACCTTCTTGATCAGGGCCTGGGGCAAGGGCTCCAGCATGCGTTCCAGATGATTGGCCGAGCCGGAAAGATCGTTTGGACCGATGAATATCGCGTCGATGCCGGGTACGCTTGCGATCTCGCCGATATTCTCGACGGCATCGACGTGTTCGCACTGGATCATCAGCAACAGTTCTTCATGCGCCTCCTCCAATGCATAGCGTTGCCTTGCGCCAAAGCCGGAGGCGCGGACAATCGGCGCTGCATAACCGCGGCTGCCATGGGGCGGATAACGACAGAAGTCGGCAATGGACCGTGCCTCTGCGGCCGAATTGACGCGCGGAACCAGGATTGACTGGAAACCACGGTCGAGCGCGCGATTGAGCATCCATTGCTCTGCATTGGGGACGCGCAGGATAACCTGGCCACCAGCGGCCTCCACTGCGCGCGCAACGGCGACCCATTGTTCCAGGTCACCTATGCCATGTTCGCCGTCGATGAGGATGACCGACCATCCGTTTCGGACCATGGCTTCCGCATTGTCGGGAGAGCCCATCTCGGCCCATGCGGCCGTGACGAATTCGCCGGAAAGCAGACGTTGCTTTATTCTATTCACAGGAGCCTCCTTGTCGGACGGGTTATGGCGCGGATGGAAGATCGAAGACCTTGCCGGGATTGAGGATGCCTTTGGGATCGAGGGCCGCCTTGATGCGGGCCATCAGCGCCATTTCCTCGGGCGAACGAGTATAGCCGAGATAGGGTTTCTTCACCGTCCCGATGCCGTGTTCGGCCGATATTGTTCCGTCGAATTCCCGGACGGTCTCGTAGACGACGCGGGAGATCTGTGCGGCCGGCTGCGGAGAGGCTCCCCGTTGTAGCGCCACGATATGGATATTGCCGTCGCCGATATGTCCGTAATAGACCGACAGTATGTCGGGAATGGCATCCGCCAGCCGCTGACGGCAGGTCCGGGCGAAGGCGTCCATCCGTGAGACGGGCAGGCCGATGTCGAAGGCGACATGCGGCCCGAGAATGGTCTGGAATTCGCCGGCGGCGTCGCGCGTGCGCCAGAACATTGCAACATCCGCCATGCTCTGCGCGATCGCTGCGTCCTCGATAAGGCCCGCTTCAAACTGGTTTTCCAACCACCCCATGAACCGCGGGCCGTCAATATCCTCCGAGAGGCCTTGGGCCTCGATCAGCACATAGAAGGCGTGCTGACCCTCAATGGGCTTGCGCACCCCGGTGACCGTTTCGGTAGCTTCCTTCCAGTAATCCGGCCACATCACCTCAAAAGCGGAGAGAAGCGGGCCGAGGCCACGCCGCGCGGCCCCCAGAAGGGAGACGACATCGTCATAGCTACCGACGCCGCAAAGCGCGGCCAGCGTGCAACCCGGACGCGGCTGGAGGCGCAGAACCACCCTAGTTATGATGCCCAAGGTGCCCTCGGAGCCGATGAAGAGCTGCTTCAGGTCGTAGCCGGCATTGTTCTTGATCATCTTGTTAAGGCCGGTGACGAGGGTTCCGTCGGCAAGCACATATTCCAGCCCCAGCACCATGTCCCGCGTCATGCCGTAGCGGATAACCCGGTTTCCCCCGGCATTCGTCGCGAGATTGCCGCCGATAAGGCAGCTGCCGCGTGCTCCAAGGTCGAGGGGGACAAAAAAACCAGCGTCAAGCGCGGATTGTTGTATCACCTCAAGGGGCGTCCCGGCCCTGACCGTCATGGTCGCCGCCGCTGCATCGATCTCCTCGATGCCGCTCAGCCGCTCCACCGAGATTGCAACTGCGCCAGGTACGGGATGAGCCCCACCCGCGAGCCCGGTCAATCCTCCCTGGGGGACGATTGCCACGCCATGAGCTGCGCAGATTCGCACGGCGTCGGCCACGCCTTGGGGGGTATCGGGCCGCACCAGCGCGATCGGCCTCGTTCTCGGCAGAAAGCTGGTATCCGCCTCGTTGCGGATCGGAACGTCTTCGCCAGCAAGGCAGGTTGCTGGGGAAAAATGTGCCGCAAGAGCGGCGAGGCATGCGGTCTGTTGGGGCGAAAGCTCGGCCATTCGATTTACCTGGTTGGGTGGAGGCGCCGCCGCATCAAAGCGGCGGCGCCTTGAGTGGATCAGTGACCGCGAATGACCTTGAGCTCCGTCGTCATCTTGTTGTAGTTTTCCTCGCCGATGGTGGGCAATGCGGCTTCGTAGACAGGTGCCACGATCTCGCGCAGCTTCGTCATCTCGTTCGCCGGCAGCTCCGACACTTCCATGCCTGCCGACCTCAGCTTTTCGAGCGCTTCGTTCACCGCTTCACGGGAGCGTGCGATCTGGGCCACGCGGCCTTCCTGCGCGCATTTTTCAAGCAGGGCCTGTTCATCGGCGTTCAACTTGTCCCACACCATCTTGGAAATCAGTACGGGCGTCGGTGAATAGGCATGGCGGGTCAGCGTCAGGTATTTCTGGACCTCGTAGAAGCGGCTCGCCTCGATCAGCGGCAACGGATTTTCCTGGCCGTCCACGGCCTTGGTCTCCAGGGCCGTGAAAACCTCCCCGAAAGCCATCGGCACGGGATTGGCCCCTAGCCGGCGGAAGGTGTCGAGGAAGATGTTGTTCTGCATCACCCTGAAATTCAGGCCTTGGAAATCGGCGACGGCCTTGATCGGATGCTTGGAATTTGTCGAGTTGCGGAACCCGTTTTCCCAGATCGAGAGGAGTACGAGGCCATGTGCCGGCATTTTCGCCGCGACATAGTCGAAGTAAGGGCCGGTCATGATTGCGTCGACTTCTGCGTCATTGGCAAACAGGAACGGCAGTTCGAAAGCGCTCATGGCCGGTTCGATACCGCCGATGGCGGCGGCTCCGGTCACAACCATCTCGATCGAACCGGATCGCACCGACTGGGTCGCTTCGGCATCATCTCCCAATTGGCCATTGTAGAAGCCGCGAAGCTTCATCTTTCCGTCCGATGCCTTCTCCATACAGGCCGACATGCCCTTGACGCCCGCCGACACGGGGTGATCTTCGGCTGCGCCATTCGACACCTTGAAGGTCCGTGCGTTATATTTGGCACTGGCGGGCATCGCCGACAGGACGGTTGCAATCGCCAGCACGGACGCGGCGATAAGATTGGCAGAGCGTTTCATTTCAGCATTTCCTCCCATTGAAACGACAGGTTGGTTGGTCGTGGCTGTCAGCGCAACCACGCCATTGGCGTCAGAACCAGCTCGGGAAACATCACGAGCAGGAACATCACGAAAATCTGGGCGCACAGGAACGGAAGGGCTCCGACTATGACGCGGTGCATCGGGACCTGAGAAACGCCCGATGCCACGGATAGAACAATGCCGACGGGCGGGGTTACGAGCCCGATCGCGTTGTTGATGACGAAGAGCACGCCGAAATAGATGGGATCTATGCCCGCTGCGGTGACGACCGGCAACAACACCGGTGCGAGGATCAGGATGGTGGGGCCCATATCCAGCGCGGTGCCCACGGCCAGCACCAGCAGCACGATGACGAACATCAGCAGCTTGGGATGCTCGACGAGCGGCTCCACCAGATCGAGCACGATACCCGAAAGGTCCGCGATGGAGATGAACCAGGAGGTTGCAAGGGCCGCGGCGGCGAGCAGCATGACAACGGCCGTGGTCATCGCCGCATTGCGGAAGGCCTCGAACAGCTGACTGATCTTCAGTTCCCGATAGATGAAGAGCCCGACGAAGAGGGCGTAGACGGCCGCCACCACGGCCGCCTCGGTTGGGGTGACAACCCCGAAGCGAATGCCGCCGAGGATGATGACAGGCAGCCCGAGCGACCAGAGCGCCTCGTAGGTGACGCGGACACGTTGCGACCAGCTCTGCCGCGGCAGTGGCGCGACGTTGTCACGACGGGCAACGACGATCCAAGCGATCAGGGCGCCGAGACCCATCATCACGCCGGGAACGATGCCTGCCATGAACAGCTGGCTGATCGACAGATTGGTCGCGACGCCGAGGATGATATAGGCGATCGAGGGTGGAATGATGGGGGCGATGATACCGCCCGATGCCATGAGGCCCACAGCGCGCGCCTCGTCATGGCCGGCTGCGCGCCTCATCGGCAGTAGGATGGCGATCAGCGCCGCCGTATCGGCGGCGGCCGAGCCCGAAAGGGAGGCGAGAATGATGGACGCGAAGATCGCCACCACGCCAAGGCCGCCGCGCAGGTGTCCGACAAAGGCCATGGCAAAGGCGATGATCCGCTTCGACATGCCGCCCGCATTCATGAGTTCGCCGGCTACAAGGAAAAACGGAATGGCAAGCAGCGCAAAGCTGTTGGCACCGACGACCAGCCGCTGGGTGATGATCTGCGGATCGAACATGTCGAGCGCGAGGCCCATGGTGACCGCGCAGATGATCAGTGCGAAGGCGACCGGTACGCCGGTGGCAAGGGTTGCGGCCAGCGTGAAGAGGAAGATGACGAGTGTCATTCGTGAAGCTCCGCATTGGCCTGCGGCACATTCTCGAGCCGGCCGGTGATATAGCCGACGAAGCGGAAAGCGGCCATGATGCCCACGAAAAGACTCATCGGCAGTGCAACGCCGAACAGCCAGGTCATAGGCAACCCGCTGACGGGTGCAATATTCGTGGAGTTCACCTTCCACTGCATGATCGTGCCGACGAGGATCAGAACGCAGCAGCCGAGGACCAGCGCGTTGGCGATCGCAAGAAGGCTGCGTCGTGTTCGGGGCCCGACCGAGATGACAAGAAGATCAAAGCCCATATGGAGGTTGCGTCGCATCGCAGAGATCGATCCGAGAAAGATCAGCCAGACGAAGAAGAACCGCGACATCTCTTCCGAAATGTCGATACCCGACCTGAAGCCGTAGCGCAGCACGACATTGCCGAACACCATGATCGTCATGCCGGCCAGAAGCAGAACCAGCAGCCAGTCCAGTGCCCTGAACATCACATCCACAGCCTGTTTCATATCCGTCCTCCCGCGACCCGGATCATCTCGCCCGTGGTGTAGTGCGCGCCGAAGAGCAGCCAGCCGGCCGCCTCGGCGACGTCATCCGGGGAACCGAGCCTTTTCTGCGGGATTGCTGTCACCACTTCCTGCAGAGCCGCCTCCGAGGCAAAGACTCCCTTCTGCATGTCTGTCGCGATGATGCCGGGGGCTATCGCGTTGACACGGATCTCCGGCGCAAGATCCCGGGCCATGGCGCGGGTCAGCGCAAGAATGGCACCCTTGGTAGCGCCATAGACCGACAGCCCCGGCGCCCCGCCGTTGACACCCGCGATCGATGTCATGTTGACGATCGCGGCAGACTGCAAAGGACGCCGTGCCCGCAGAAATGCGGAGGTGGCGAGCAGCACGCTCCGCAGATTGACAGCCAGTACCCGGTCGATCTCATCCGGGTCCATCTCGTGGAAGGACATCTTTCGCCCGAGAATTCCAGCGTTGTTGACCAGGTGCGTCGGCGCCCACTCACCGGTCAGCTCATTGATCGCCAGACCGACCGCGTCCGCCTCGGACATGTCCACGACCAGGCCGCGCGCGAGCGGGCCAAGAGATTCCAGCGCGGTATCCAGTAAGGGGTTGTCACGATCCAGAAGGACCGCCCGTTGACCGCGCTTCACAACGTCCCGTGCGATGGCAAGACCGATCCCGCGCGCCGCGCCCGTGATGATGACGCTCGCCTCGCTCATGATCCGAACCTGTCACCAAGCGCCTGATGATCGGCCAGCCCGACCACGCCGGAGAAATCGGCATAGCTCATCGATGCGGGACCGCCGGCCGGTGTGCCGGCTGCCTTCAGGTGTGTCAGCGCATCCGCCGCAGCCCGGGCGGCAGCAAACAGGGTAGTTACCGCATAGAAAACCATGGAAAATCCCATGGCCTGAAGGTCCTCGCGACTCAGTCCGGTGGTCTCGTTGCCGTCGACGATCGAGACGACCTTCGGTCCTTCCAGACCGCGTGCGACCGCCTCGACCTCCGCGATCGTCTTGATGCCATCTACGAAAACCAGATCGACACCGGCGTCCTGATAGCGTTTCGCGCGATCGATCGCTTCAGCGGCGCCCAGCGCAGGCAGGGCGTCAGTGCGGCCGATCATCAACAGCGGGTCCTTGCCCTTCGCCTCGACTGCCGCCTTCAGGCGAAGGGATGCTTCGATGGGATCGATCAGCTTGATCCCCGCGAGCTGGCCGCAGCGCTTGGGGGCAACCTGGTCCTCCAGATGCAGTGCCGCCACGCGCGCCTGCGTATATTCCTCGACCGTGCGCTTGATGTTCGATATCCCGCCATATCCCGTATCTGCATCGGCGATCACCGGAATATCGACTGCCCGCACCATGTTCCGAGCGTGCTCCGCCATCTCGCTCAGGGTCAGGAGGCCGATATCTGGCTGACCGAGCCGCATGGCCGTGGCGCCGAAGCCCGTCATGTAGACGGCCGGGAACCCTGCCCTTGCGACGAGACGAGCCGTGAAGCAGTCCGGAGCTCCGGGTGCCGCGACGATCTCGCCCGACGAGAGGAGGGTGCGCAGCGTCAGGGCATTTTTGTTCATCGCGAACCTCCTGCCGACGGCGGGGAAAGGATGGAGCGCACGCCCCGCATCGTGCGGCCAACATGTTCGCTCATCAATTCCTGGAAACGGTCCCAATTTCGCTCGCGCAGCGCGTCCGCAATCATGCAATGCTCGGAAAAGCTCAGCTCGCGCTGCTCCTTGTTCGGAGCCGTCAGGATTGTACGGATGGTCGCGATCCGCCCTTCCGCGAGTTGATAGGCGTCCTGCACCAGACGGTTGCCGCAAAAGGTGAAGAAGTTCTTGTGAAAGGCCGTATCTGCGCGCCCGTAGCCACGATCGTCGCCGGCTTCAAGCGCATTGCGCATGGCGCCGGTCGCCTTGTCGAGAGCTCCGGTAAAGGCATCCGGCGCTCGACGCATGGACAGAATCGCCGCCTGCGTTTCCGCGATCAACCGGAACTCGCAGAGCTCTTCCACGTCCTCGATGGAGGGCGCGAAGATGAAGCTTCCTCTCTTGGGGCGAACCTCCACCAGGCCCTCAAACTCCAGAGCTTTGAGCGCCTCCCGGACAGGGCTCCGACTCACCCCGAACACCGCCGACAACTGGTCTTCGGACATGCTCTCGCCGAGCTGGAAGTCACCGTCGATGATGGCCTGCCGCAGGCGCTCCGTCACCATCGACGTCAGCGCCTTCGGGTGCTCCAAACGCAACCTATCCGAGTCTCGCATGCATCTCCTCCCAATATGCGGCCCTTATATGTAACATGTAACATGGCAGTCAAGAGACTTGGGGTTTGGTGTGCTGTTTCGAGGGCAGAGAGGCACCTTCTTACGATTTCGCTTTTGTTTCAGTGGACCGGCCCGCCGGGGAGCACCACAAGCTCAAGGGACATGCGGCAGTCGGAGCCTGCTTGAATCGAGCTGCTTCAAATCACAGCGACATTTGCGACGCTTCCTCACCATTGTGATTCGATCGGCAACCTGCTCCAAATCCCTCGCCACGACATCTGCTCCCGCCATCACCGCGAGCTGCGTTCAGAGGCAATGAACCTCTGGACGAAAATAGCCTGAGCATGAAGCGCCGGATCCAGGCCGGCTACGACTGCCTCGCCTTAAGTTTTGCGATGCCTTTCCGACACGGCTCAAGGTCCGACATGGCACGCAGAGGTGCTGAAGCCTCGCATTTGATAAGAGTGGACTCGCTGACACATTGCCGCTCCGCGCCGCATTGTAGAGGTAGAAATCGGCGGGATCTGCGACCATAATTTACAAAGCAGTCCCTGTGGCGTTCACCTTCAAGGCGTCCGATCAAGGAGAAAGCGGGATCGTCATCGGGATTCGAAGTCGACTAGCCATTTTGGTAGCGCATAGGTCCTCATATTGGGCCCTTCGTTGCATGTAGTCTGTAGGCAAGTTGCGGTCTCGTCAGGCCAAGCAACTGCGCAGCCCGAGCGACATTTCCTGCGGCGCGTTCCATGGCAAGTGCATAAAGCATCTCATTCAACCGTTCGATTCCAAATCCTTCCGCATCGAGGGCCAAGAGGGCGGCGACCTTGAGAGGTTCGGTAATGTCCGGGGTTGTCGTATCCACGCGGAGTTCGGTCCATGCTTTTTCAATCGAAGCTGCCTCGATTTGCTGCAGCGGTGACGCCTCCAGCATCGCTTTGGTCAAGATTGACTCAAGGCAAACCAGGTTCTCTCGTAATGGCAAGTCCGAAAGAAGGCGTGTTGCTCCCGGGCTTAACTCTCGGAAGGGCACATGCATTCTCAAGGCAATATTCTCGGCAATACTGCGCGCAATTTCCGGAATATCGCTGCGGCGCAGTGACAGCGGCTGCATCACGATCTGAGCTGTCATCAGGATGCATCGAAGCGCTGGACGCAGGCGACTGTCGGCACTGAAGGCTGCAGGCGACGATTCAGTCAACATGATCAACAGCGGGGCATGACGTGACATATCAGGAGCGGTTCTCAGATGGTTCTCCAGCAATGCCTGAACACCCGCATCCAGCACCTCCGGATTCTGCACCACAACCACCTTCCGCATACCGGACCGGCTTGTCGATGGCGCGAGCAAGGCAAGCAGTTTCTCCCGTGTCAATCCATGTCCAGGCACGAAGTCCAGCGACTTGGTTCCTGGAGCCGCAAGCTTTGCGAGGTAGCTGGCAGCAATCGACTTGCCGCTGCCGACGGGGCCGCTGATAAGGGCCGGGAGGCTCGATGTGGCAATTCGCTCAAGCTGCACGCGCACGGGTTCCACGACGATGGCTTCAAGCCGCGCGGCCGCATCCTTGGGTATCGGCCGCGGACTGGCCTGCGGCGGCCGCGCGCGGATTTCCTCACTGAGATAACGCGGCATGATCTGTCGGCGAAACAGTTGCACCGTGGGATCGTCCTCGCTCCAAACCTCCGCTGGCTTTCCCACCACACGGCAATGTTTGTGTCCCATCGCCTTACATTCGATCTCCTTGTAGACGATCAGTTTTCCGAGCGAGTGGGTGGCGTAGCCGGATGCATAGCCAACTAGCGACCAACAAACCGGCTCAGTAGCGTCGCCATAATGTTTGCGGTGCTCGGAAGCTTCTGCGCTTTCGTGCCAGAGGAACTCCCCCGAAAACTTGCCCTTCTTGAAGTCGAAATCGTTGTGGATCGTTTCCACGCGGGTAACGCCGCTGACGGTGTGCAGCCTCGTGCCGGCGGTAAAGGCATCGCCCGGATCGAGATTGGGCCAGGACGCCTGGACAAAACGGGAGTCCTCCACGCCGGCCTGGAAACCCAGCCGCATCAGAAGGACAAATGCATCCTCGCGCCCGTAATTGCGCACGATCTCCTCGCGCAGATGGCTGAGAAAGCTCGTTCTCTGCAGGACCATCCGGGTGTCGCCGAGACGCAAGACGCCATTGACGGGACTGAAGACGAGGTGCGCAAGCAATTCGCGCAAGGTCGGTCGCCCGCCCCGGTCGAGAAGCGCCTCCTGACCGCTGTTGATCTTCATCATGACCTCCCGTTCACGCCAGGCCGCGATGTATTCTGCCCCGGCGCCAAATTGATGAAATGATAAACCGATATCATCATTTCATTCACTGAAAACTTCAAGATGGATAAGCGCGCCTGCCGTTACCGCACTGCAATGACGATTTTCATGTTATCAAGTCAGTTACTTATCGTGACATGTCGGGGTTCTAGTAGTTTTCAGAAATTATCCCGTTGACCCTCTTCAAACGCGAAACCCAGACTGCTTCCACTTGCTGAAACAGGAAAAATCGGGAGGAGATTTTCCATGAACAAGCTGGCGCAGATCGTCAAACTTCCGGAAGAACCGCATCACCAGACGATCCTGAAATATGCCCGTGAGGGCGCCCATATTCCGGGTGACGATGACAAAAATCCCTGGGTCCCCTTCGGCGACAGCGCCGCGATCAAGCATTTCTGTTTCGATGTGCGCACCAACTCGGTGGCCAACATCCTCTGGGTCAAGGGCGGCGGCAGGATCGGCACCCATCGCCATCGCGGCGTCGTCTCGGCACTGACGCTGGAAGGCTCGTTCGCCTATTACGAATACAGCTGGGTCGCACGTCCGGGCGACTTCATCTACGAACTGCCCGGCACGGACCACACGCTCTATTCCGACGATCCGAACGGGGTGAAGGCCATTTTCTGGATCAATGGTCCGATCGAATTCTACGACGACAAGGGCCAGTACGACTTCACCGCCGACGTCTTCTGGTTCATCAATCACTACACGAGCTACTGCGAGGAAAAGGGCATTCCGATCAACCACGAAATGTTCATCTGAAACCTTTCATCCAGATACGGATTGCTCGCATGTCATTGCAGGAAATGTTCAATGTGGCCGGAAAGTCGGCCATCGTCACAGGCGCGGCCAGCGGGCTTGGCCGCGCTTATGCGGAGGTTCTGGCGGAGAACGGCGCCAAAGTGTGCCTGTTCGACATCAACCGCGCCGAACTCGACAGCACGATTGAGGAACTGCGTCGGGCCGACGGTAACATCTGGGGCGGCAATGTCTGGGGCCAGATCGTCGATGTCACCGACCGAACGAACATGGCGGAAGCCTTTGCCAAGGTCTTCGCCGAACACGGCAGCATCGATATCGTCTTTGCCAATGCCGGCATTGATGCGGGGCCGGGTTTCCTGACCCCCGAGGGCGAGCGCAATCCGCATGGCGAGATCGACAATCTCGAGGACGAGCATTGGGACAAGGTGATCGCCACCAACCTGACGAGCGTCTTCAACACGATCAAGCTTTCGGCGCATTACATGAAGCAGACGGGCGGCGGGCGGATCATCGCGACATCGTCCTGCGCCGCGCTCTACAATGACGGCATTGTCGGCACGCCCTACATGCCGGCCAAGGCGGGTGTGGCGCATCTGGTTCGCCAGGCGGCGATGGAACTCGGCCGCTACAACATTCTCGTCAATGCCATCGCGCCGGGGCCATTCATTACCAATATCGCCGGAGGACGGTTGCGCAACGTCGCCGACCGCGCTGCCTTCGAGAAATGGTCGGTCCTGCATCGCGTGGCTGAAACATCCGAAATCAAGGGGCTGGCGCTCTATCTCGCCTCGCCCGCCTCGTCCTACGTGACGGGTGCACAGATGGTGATCGACGGGGGGCTGCATCTGCGCCCCGGCGACTGATTCATCGGAGGCGGCGGGCATGGAGGAGATGATCCGTCGCCGATTTTCCAACAACGGGAGGAGAGCATGAAAACATTATTGGAAGGCATCAATCGGATGCGACTATCGCGTCGCACCGCATTGAAAACCATGGGGGCGGCTGCCGCGACGCTCGCCATGCCTGGACTGGTCCGGGCATCCGGCGGCACGATCAAAGTGGGGTTCATCAGCCCGCTGACAGGCCCGCTTTCGCCCTTCGGCGAGTCCGACGGCTACACGGTTGACATCATCAAGGGGCTGCTGGCAAACGGCATCCAGAACAACGGCAAGACCTATGAGGTCGAGATCCTGGTGCGCGACGCCCAGTCGGATCCCAACAAGTCGGCCGAACTCGCAGGCGAACTGATCCTGAACGACAACGTCCAGCTTCTGATCCCGGCCTCGACCACCGATGTCATCAACTCGGCAGCCGATCAGGCCGAGCTGAACGGCGTGCCCAGCATCTCGTCCGCTGCCCCCTGGCAGGCCTTCGTCATGCCGCGTGGCGGCGACAAGAAGCCTTTCGACTGGACCTATCACTTCTTCTGGGGCCTGGAGGACGCGCTCGCAACCTTCGTCGGTCTCTGGCAGTCGGTCGAGACGAACAAGAATGTTGGCATGCTTTTTCCGCGCAACGCGGACGGCGAGACCTGGGGCAACCGCGACTACGGCCTGCCGCCTGCGGTCGAGAAGGCCGGCTTCAAGACGATCGTGCCGAGCATGTTCCAACCGCGCACGAACGATTTCTCCGCGCAGATTTCTGAATACAAGAGCGGCGGCTGCGATATCGTCGGCGGCATCACCTATGTGTCGGACCTGAAGACCTTCATCACCCAGTGCAGCCAACAGAAGTTCAATCCGACGGTCGTGACCGTTGCTGCCGCCCTGCTCTTCCCCTCCGGCGTCGAGGCCATGGGACCGCTCGGCGAAGGCATGAGCTCGGAAGTCTGGTGGACACCGGCCTTCCCGTTCAAGTCGTCGCTGACCGGCGAAGTCAGCCGCGATGTGGCCAACGCTTGGGAAGCCAAGATGAAGAAGCAATGGATCCAGCCGCTGGGCTATGCCCACGCGCTCTGGGAAGTTGCCATCGACACCCTGAAGCGCGCGAAGGATCCCATGGATCGCACCTCCGTGCGCGATGCCCTGAAGGCGACCGACCTCAACACGCTTGTCGGCCCGATCAAGTTCGGCACCGGCCCGCATGCCAACATCTGCAAGACGCCGATCTTCGGCGGCCAATGGATGAAGAGCGACAAGTGGATGTACGATCTCAAGATCGTCGACAACTCTGTCAGCAAGCTCATCCAGCCGGAAGCCAAGCTGCAGCCGATCAAGTGGTCGTAATGCACTAAAACGCTCCCGGACGACCGGTTTCGGTTCGTCCGGGAGTGCAGTTTTCGCTAAATAAGAAGAGCATGCGATGGGGCAGATCATTCTATCGGGCACCGGGATATCCAAGTCCTATGGTGCGTTGAGGGTCCTGCAGGGCGTGGATATCGAGGTCCATGCCGGGGAAATCCTTGGCATATTGGGACCAAACGGCGCCGGCAAGACGACGCTGTTCAACATGATCAGTGGCGATGCCACGCTGGATGCCGGCGCGTTCACCTTTAACGGCGAGGCGCTGCGCTCCGAGCCGCCGCACAAGCGCTGTCGCCGCGGCATCGGCCGCACCTATCAGATCCCGAAGCCCTATGCGGGCATGACGACGTTTGAAAACCTGATGGTCGCCGCTATGTTCGGTGCGTCGCTCAGCGAAAAGCAGGCGAACGCCTTCTGCGCGACGATCCTTGCTGAATGCGGACTTTCGGCCAAGGCCAATCTCGCGGCCGGCTCTCTCACGCTTCTCGACAGAAAGCGGCTTGAGCTGGCGCGCGCGCTGGCAAGCAACCCGACGCTGCTCCTGCTCGATGAAATTGCCGGCGGGCTCACGGAAGAGGAAGCCCGCCAACTGGTCGAACTCGTCCGGCAGATCCGGCAGCGCAACATCACGATCATCTGGATCGAGCACGTTCTCAACGCGATCATGGCGGTGGCCGACCGGCTTCTCGTCCTGAACTTCGGCGAGAAGATCGCCGACGGGCCTCCAAGGGAGGTGATCTCCAATCCGGATGTCCAGCGCGTTTACATGGGGATCGAGGCATGACGCCCACGCCACATCTTCTTGCGACAAGGAGCCTCAGCGCCCGCTACGGCGACTTCCAGGCCTTGTTTTCCGTCGATTTCCGCATTGCCGCCGGCGAGGTCGTCGCCCTGATCGGAGCTAATGGCGCCGGCAAGTCGACATTCCTGCGCGCGCTCATGGGTCTGCTGCCCGTCGGGCGCGACATGGTCCTCTTCGAGGATCAGCCGGTCGGCGGCAACCCGCCGCATCACATGGTTCAGCTCGGCGTCGCCATGGTGCCGGAAGGACGGCGGCTCTTTGCCGGCATGTCGGTGGAAGACAATCTCAAGGTCGCCATCGATCATGCCCGCAAGACCGGCGACAAGACCTGGACGCTTGAGCGCATATACAGGCTCTTTCCAATCCTTCAGGAAAAGCGCAACGCTCAGGTGGAGAAGCTCTCCGGGGGGCAGCAGCAGATGGTGGCGATCGGCCGCGCGCTTCTCGCCCAGCCGCGGCTCCTGCTTTGCGACGAAATCTCGCTCGGCCTTGCGCCGAAAGTGATCCGGGAAATCTACGAGGTCCTGCCGGAAATCGCCCGCACAGGCACTTCGATCGTGTTGGTGGAGCAGGACGTCATGCTCGCCCAGCGCGCCTCCAACCGCCTCTACTGCATGCTCGAGGGCCATATCACCCTTGAAAGCACGTCGTCTGAGGTGACCCGCGCGGATATCGCGCAAGCTTATTTCGGAGCCGGTCATGAAGTGGCTTGACGCATTGATCCAGGGTGTTCTGCTCGGCGGCATGTATGCGCAATATGCGCTCGGCATGGCGCTGATGTTCGGCGTGATGCGGATCGTCAATATCGCCCACGGCGACCTCGTCGTACTGCTTGCGCTGATCGGCATAACGCTGTCGGTCGCTGTCGGGCTCGGACCGCTGCCCCTGGTCCTGGTCCTGGTGCCGCTGGCGGCGCTGATCGGCTGGGGCCTGCAGAAATTCGTGCTGAACAAGGTGGTCGGCGCAGACTCGCTACCCTCGCTGATCGCCACCTTCGGCCTGTCGATCGCGCTTCAGAACCTGATGCTGGAAATCTGGTCGGCCGATACCCGCTCGATGAGCGGTGGCGGCATCGAAGCGGCCTCTGTCAATGTCGGCGGAATCTATATTGGCCTGCTGCCTGTCCTGATCCTGATCGCGGCAACGCTGCTGACCGGCGGCCTCGACCTCACCATGCGCCGCACCCGTTTCGGCCGCGCGCTGCGCGCTGCCGCCGCAGATACGGAGGCTGCGGCAATGACGGGCGTCAATCCTCGGGTCGTCTATGCCTATGCCACCGCCATCGCGGTGGGCATTCTCGGCCTGTCAGGCGTCTTCTTCGCGCTCCGCGCCACCGTCTCGCCTGCCGACGGGCCGGCCCAGCTGATCTACGCCTTCGAGGCCGTCATCATCGGCGGCATGGGGTCGATCTGGGGCGGCTTTGTCGGATCGATGGTGCTCGGCATCGCACAGGCTATCGGCTTCCGCATCGATCCGGGCTTCGGGACCCTCGCCGGCCATCTCGTTTTCCTGACCGTCCTTGCCACCCGCCCGCAAGGCCTGATGAGCAAAGGTTGAATCCATGACCACGGCGAACACAGCCCTCCTGGCAAATGCCGGCACACTCGCGCCACCCGCCCATGATGTCACCGTGATCCGCCATACCGGTTCCAGCCGGATCGCGGCGGCGGCCTGCATCGTCCTCCTTGTCGCCATGGTGACGATGCCCTGGTGGGGACAATCCGGCCATATTCGCTGGGTGGTGGAATTCTCGGTCTATCTGGCGATCGCCCAGATGTGGAACCTGCTCGCCGGCTATGCGGGTCTCGTCTCCGTCGGCCAGCAGGCCTTTGTCGGCGTTGCCGGCTACACGATGTTCGTGCTGACGTCCAATTTCGGGATCAATCCGTTTCTGGCCGTCTGGCTCAGCGTTCTTGTCCCCGGCCTGTTGGCACTTCCGACCTACGCTCTGCTGCACCGGCTCGACGGCCCTTATTTCGCCATCGGCACCTGGGTCGTGGCGGAAGCGGTCAAGCTCATCGTGTTGAACATCGATTATGTCAACGCCGGCTCGGGCATGACCCTTCGCGTCATGAGCCAGTATTCCCTTCATGAGCGGGAAGTCGGGATCATCTGGCTCTGCGCCTCCATGCTTCTGGCGACCGTCGGCGGCAGCTATTGGCTATTGCGCTCGCGGCATGGCCTGGCGCTGACCGCCATGCGCGACAATCCTGTCGCCGCCGAAAGCCAAGGAGTCAACGTCAAGCGGCTGCGCTTCCTGATCTTCGTCGCCGCCGCCATGGGAACCGGGCTTGCCGGGTCGATCTACTACATGGCGCAGCTGCGCATCACGCCCGCGGCGGGCTTCAATCCGAGCTGGGCGAATATCTGCATCTTCATCGTCATGGTCGGCGGCATCGGCACCATCGAAGGCGTGCTTGTCGGCGCGCTCATCTATTTCGTCGCGGACCGCTTCTTCGCGCAATATGGCGCGGTCTACATGGTCGTGCTCGGCCTGATGACATTGTTGACCGCTCTTTACGCCCGGCAGGGCATCTGGGGCCTGATCGTAAGCCGCATCCACATTCCGCTTTTCCCCGTCGGTCGCAAACTGATCATGCCGTCACAGACCGCGACCGGGAGGCCGCAATGAAAGCAGCGCTTTTCGACACGATCGGCAAACCGCTCGTCATCGGCGATGTCGATGACCCGAAACCTCAGCGCGGGCAGCTTCTTCTCAAGATCTGCCGATGCGGAATTTGCGGCAGCGATCTGCACATGACCGCAGAGGAAGTGTTCGGCGTTCGCAAGGGCGACGTGCTCGGCCACGAATTTTCCGGCGAGATCGTCGAAGTCGGCGGCGATGCCGGTGGGCTGAAGGTCGGCGATCAGGTGAGCGTCGCCCCGATCCGCGGATGCGGAACCTGCGCATCCTGCCTGCGTGGCGAACCTGCGTGGTGCGAGAAAATGACGTTGATCGGTGGCGGCTACGCCCAATATGCCGCAGTCGAGGCGCATCAGTGCCGGCGATTGCCATGGGGGATTTCTGCCGCCGATGGCGCGCTGGCGGAACCGCTGGCGGTTGGACTGCACGGCGTGACCCAATCGGCGATGAAGCCCGGGGACACGGTCCTGATCGTCGGCGCCGGCGCCATCGGGCTTGCCGTTGCTTTCTGGGCGCGGCGGCAGGGTGCGCGCAAGGTCGTGCTGGCGGACCTGACGGATTTGCAGGCGGAGCGCACGATGGCTCTCGGCGCAACGGGATTCGTTGTCTCGGACGAGGAGGTCGCAGGCAAGGTTGCGACAGCCTGCGACGGGCTGCCGGACATCGTGTTCGAATGCGTGGGGCGACCGGGCATGATCGATCACTGCATCTCGCTGGTTCGCCCGCGCGGCAAGGTCGTGGTGCTCGGACTTTGCACTGCACCCGATCACATGGACTCTTTCCGGGCGATCTCCAAGGAAGTCACGATCATCATGTCGGTCTTCTTCAACATGCACGAATTTGCAAACTCGATCGACGCGCTGGATTCCGGCCGCTTCGCGCCACAAAATCTGATTTCGGATCTCGTCGGCCTGAAGGATATGCCGGCAACGTTCGAGGCTCTGCGCAAGCGTACAACGCAATGCAAAGTGCTCGTTGATCCTTTTGCTGAGTAGATCTATCCAGCGAAACGCTGCCATGAGGGCCAAGCAGCAGTCATCAGCGTTGCGCGCCATCGGCTTTTCGTGGGTCCAGCACAAAGAAATCGGGAATGCGGGCGTTCGATTGATCAAGCATGAACCTTGATGAACCAAAGTGGTTCGACTACATTCAAGGTGAACTAGAAAGGGGCTATTCATGACAGCATTCACAATTCGCGTCCCGGACGACGTTGCCGAGCGCCTAAACCAACTCGCTCAGAAGCTCGACCGTTCCCGCTCCTATATGGCTGCGCAGGCCATTGAGGATTTTGTAGCACGTGAAGAATGGCAGCTAGCAGAGATCGAGGCCGGAATTGTCGAGGCAGACCGCGGTGATTTTGCCAGTGACGACGACGTAGCACGCGTGGTCAGCAAATACGTCAAGACGACTTCTCTGGCATGAAGCCGAGGCGCATCCGTTGGACCGTTCGGGCGTTGCGGCGGCTGGACGAAATCGGTGCATATATCGAACATGACAACCCGGATGCCGCAGCCCGGGTTATTGCCCGTCTCGTAGCGTCAGTCGATAGGCTGGTAGATCTGCCGACAGCGGGACGCATCGGTCGCATCGCAGGCACGCGCGAACTTGTACTGTCCGACATTCCCTACATCATACCGTATAGGGTTCGTCAGGACGTTGAAATCATTACCGTGATGCACGCTTCTCAGAAATGGCCCACGAGGCTGTAAGTGACTGTGTCCAGTGCGCATCCCAGCAGCGGCCGAGCAAAATGCGAAAGCCCGTTCCTGCAGTTGAAGGGATCAGAATCAACGACCTGTTATTGAAAAAGCCCCCGGCTCAAATTTCCTCGTAGCGAACATCGGCGTAGCCTCAAGTGGAATGCTCAATTTGGGTTGGGTTAGGGACTGGCCCGCGGCCATTTCTTCAATAGGGCGCGGCAACCCCCTTGGTATAAACGGCGCGCGTCGGATTCTCCCGCATCACATCAGGGAACAGCCCCGGCAAGGCACAGGCTTCATCGAGGCGGAGACCCTGCGCATGCCAGGCAGCGACTTCTTCGGCCAAGAGCTTTCGGGCGAGCCAGCAATCGGAGCTTCACCGCGCCTCACCCCCTGCCTACCGAATTGGATAGAGAGCTTCTCGCTTTTCGGAGCACGCTGAAGCATGGTTTATCACTAGGAATCCGGGCCAGACACGGTCGAGTTCTTCGTCGGCGCAAGCCACCTTGCTGGACCAAACTCTCAACTTCCCCAGACATCTATCAGCATCTTGAGAAACCGCTCCGCCGCCGGCGACAAGGTGCCGCCGCGGCGGCGAACCACGCCGATCGTGCGTGATATCTCCGGATTACTGATTGGGCGGGTGATCAGAAACGGATGATCTTCTCGCGGGGTTGCCATCTGCGGCAGCACCGAAATCCCGAGGCCTGCCTCGACCAACCCGAGGGAGGTGGACAGATGGGTTACTTCGTAGAACCAGCGAAGCTTGATGTTCGATTTTGCCAGTGCCGCGTCGAGCAGCGTTCTGTTGCCACTTGATCGATGAACCGTGATCAGATGATAGGGTTCCAGGTCCGCCCACCCGACCGTGGGCTTGGCGGCGAGGGGATGGTCCCTGCGCGCTGCCAGCACGAAAGGGTCTTCCACAAGCCGCTCAAACGTCAGGTCCGGATCTGACGTGCCCATGAGGTTTATGCCGAACTCCACCTCCCCGCGCGCCACGGCTTGAAGACCGTCGGTCGCCGGCAGGTCGAGGATACGAAAGCGGATGTTCGGATACTCCTCATTGAACTGTCGGATGACGGTCGGCAGGAAATAGAATGCCGCGGTCGGGAGGCATGCGATCGTCACCAATCCGCTTCGATTGGGTCCAACGTCACGGACAGCAAAGAGAGAGCCATCGAACTCCTCCAGCATGCGTCGGACGAGCGGCACGAGTTCCGTACCGAGAGCCGTCGCGGACACATGCCTCGTTGTCCGTTCCAGGAGGGGCGCTCCGATAACCTGCTCCAGTTTTTGAATGCGGCGGCTCAATGCGGGTTGTGACAGATGCAGGGCGTCGGCCGCGCGATGAAAACTCTCCAACTCCACGACGCTCATGAAGGCTCGAAGATCGAGGATCTCACAATTAATGCTCATTTTGCATCAATCTCCCGATTCTTAGCATTTCACAAATAAACGCCTCTTCCGATAATTGGATCAAATGGCGCTGATTGATACGGCGATGACATAATTTCAACGGAAGCACAAGCGATGAACGATCTGCTCGCGATCCCTTGCGTACTGATGAGAGGCGGCACCTCAAAGGGGCCGTTCTTCCTGGCTCGCGACCTTCCCGCCGATACCCACGAGCGCGACCAAATCCTGCTCTCTGTGATGGGTTCGGGTCATCCGCTGCAGATCGACGGCATTGGTGGTGGCAACCCCGTCACGAGCAAGGTGGCCATCGTCGGGCCATCGAGTATTCCTGGCGCCGATGTCGATTATCTCTTTGCGCAGGTGCGCGTCGATCAACAGATCGTCGATACCTCGCCGAATTGCGGCAACATGCTGGCTGCGGTAGGCCCGTTCGCCATCGAAGCCGGACTTGTTCCGGTTCGTGGAGAAACGACCCTCGTCCGGATCCATAACGTCAACACCAGCAAGCTGATCGATGCAGAAGTTCCCACTCCAAACGGCAGCGTCTCCTATCTCGGTGAAGCTGCAATTGACGGCGTGCCCGGCCGTGCAGCACCGATCGCATTGACCTTCATAGACGCAGCCGGGGCCCGGACCGGACAGCTCTTTCCCACCGGAAAGCCAATCGACTTGATCGATGGCGTGGAGGTCACCTGCATCGACTGTGCAATGCCGATGATGTTGATCGAGGCAGACTCGATCGGTGCAAGCGGCTTCGAGACAACGGCTGAACTCAACGCCGATAAGGAATTGCTGGGACGGCTGGAAATGCTGCGCATCGCAGCCGGCGAACGGATGGGCCTCGGCGACGTGCGCAACCAGGTGACGCCGAAACCCGTCCTCATATCAAGGCCGAATTCCGGAGGGGGCATCAACGTGCGCTATTTCATGCCGCATCAATGTCACCCCTCGCTGGCAACCACGGGGGCCGTGGGGATCGCTACCGCCTGTATCAAGGAAGGCACCGTTGCCTCGTTTCTGATCGGCACGCAGAAACCGCCGCTGGTGCTCTCGATTGAACACCCGAGCGGCCACTTGGACGTCAAGCTTTATGAAAGGGACGGCAAAGTCGTTGCCGGGATTCTTCGGACAGCCAGACGACTGTTCGACGGACAAGTCTTCGCAAAACCTGTCACACAACTGGGTTGTGCGGCATAATCATCGTGGCCGCCAGGAGGGCGCCACCGACAGGAGGAGAATATCATGCGCAAATTCATGCTCGCCCTCGCGGCAACCGTCGCTTTTGCCGGTTCCGCATTCGCGGATCCGGTCCGCATCAGTGTCGGCTCTTACAACCTCAACAATCTTCCTTTTCCGGTCGCACAGGGCCTCGGCCTTTATGAAAAGGAAGGCCTGGAGGTAACCGTCGAGAACTTCGCATCGGGCGGCTCAAAGACACTTCAGGCGCTTGTGGCCGGCTCGACGGATATCGCCGTCGGCTTCTACGACCATACGATCCAGATGCAGTCGCAGAAGAAGGCCGTCGTGGCGTTTGTGCAGCTTGCCCGCAATTCCGGGCTCGTCCTGGCCGGCGGCAAGAACAGCAAGTTCGACCCGACAAAACCGGAAACGATCAAGGGCGCAAAAATCGGCATCACCTCGCCAGGCTCGTCCTCCGATTTCTTCGTTCGCTATTACCTGCAGCGCAACGGCCTGTCCGCAAACGACGTTTCGCTGATCGGCGTCGGCTCCGGGTCTGCCGCTGTCGCTGCCCTCGAACAGGGCAAGGTCGACCTTCTCGTCAACTACGACCCCGCAGCAACCTTCATCGAGGCCAAGGGCGTCGGCAAGATCCTGATCGACGGGCGCAGCGACGAAGGTGCCAAAGCGATCTATGACGGGATTTATCCGACCTCTGTCCTTTATGCCACACAGAGCTATATCGAGGACAATCCGGAGACCATCCAGAAGGTCACAAATGCTACGGTCAAGGCGCTCGAGTGGATGAATATCCACTCCGCCGAAGAGATCGTCGAAAAGCTGCCGAAGGAGTTCATCTCCGGCGATCGTGATACCTACATCAAGGCGGTCGAGAATGCGAAGGCGATCTTTTCGAAGGACGGGCGCATCAACGAGGAAGATATCAAGACTCCGCTCGCCGTCCTGAAGAGCTTCAACGAAAAAGTCGCCGCGGCCGAAATCGACCTTACAAAAACCTACACAAACGAGTTCGTTGGCAAGGTCCCGAACGTCGCCGCCAACTGACAGGAGGAGGTCATGGCATTGGCTGTAGTGAAAACCACACCCCCGACGGACAGTCAGCATCAACTAAAGCCGATGGTTTCAATCGACGCGGTCACCATGTCCTTCGGCTCCTATGTGGCCGTGCAGGATGTGAACCTGAGCGTTGCCGATGGCGAGTTTCTCGCCATCGTTGGACCGACCGGCTGCGGCAAAAGCACGATTCTCAATGCAATCGCCGGGCTGTTGAAACCAGCAAACGGCACTGTAGCGATTGACGGCCAGCCGGTACGTGGGGTCCAGAATGATATCGGCTATCTGTTCCAGCAGGACGCCCTGCTTCCATGGAAGACCGCGCTGGAGAATGTGGAACTTGGCCCGATGTTCAAGGGTACAGGTGCTGCCGAACGGCGCGAGCAGTCGATGAGGTGGTTGGCGAAGGTTGGTTTGAAGGGCTTCGAGCATCGCTATCCGCATCAGCTCTCGGGTGGTCAGCGCAAGCGTGTGCAGATGGCGCAGGCGCTGATCACCGGCCCCAAGGTCATTTTGATGGACGAGCCCTTCTCCGCGCTCGATATTCATACCCGCCACCTGATGCAAAACGAGCTGTTGCGGCTTTGGCAGGAAGAGCGGCGGGCCGTGGTGATGATCACGCACGACCTCGAAGAGGCAATTGCTCTCGGAGATCGGGTCGTGGTGCTTGCCGCCGGACCACGCTCGCGCGTGATCGACAGCTTCCCCGTCCACCTCGAACGTCCGCGCGATGTCGCCGAAATCAAGCTCGATCCACGCTTCATGGATCTTTATCGCAACATCTGGTCATCGCTGCGCGGCGAAGTGGAGAAAAGCTATGAACGCCATGACTGAACGTCTCATCCAGGTCGTGCTGCTGGTGGCAATTGTCGGCGGCTGGCAGCTCGGTGTCACGGCTGGCGTCATCGACGTCTTCTTTTTTCCGGCGCCGGCCGACATCTTCGGCCAGGTGGTATCCTGGGTCATGGATGCCAGCTTCTATAGCCATGTGGCCATCACCCTGACGGAAACGGTGCTCGGCTATCTGGTCGGAACGGCCCTTGGCGTGGCAGCAGGTGTCTGGCTCGGCCTCAGCCGTTCGGCCGCACGCATTCTGGACCCTTTCATCAAGGGCTTGAACGCGATCCCTCGAGTCGTGCTTGCGCCGATCTTCGTCCTCTGGCTCGGCCTTGGTCTCTGGTCCAAGGTGGCGCTTGCCGTGACGCTGGTGTTCTTCGTCACCTTCTTCAACGCCATGCAGGGCGTCCGTGAGGTGAACCCGGTGGTGCTGTCGAACGCCCGCATTCTGGGAGCCAGGCGGTCGGACCTGCTCCGCCACGTCTACTTCCCCGCAGCGGCAAGCTGGATCCTGTCTTCGCTGCGCACTTCGGTCGGCTTTGCCGTCGTCGGGGCGATTATCGGGGAGTATCTCGGCTCCTCCGCCGGGCTTGGCTATCTGATCGCTCAGGCGGAAGGCAATTTTGATGCGGTCGGCGTCTTCGCAGGCATCCTGATCCTCGCGATCTTTGTCCTGATTATCGACAGCATCCTGGACGTCGCCGAGAAGCACCTCATCAAGTGGCGGCCGAGCGCTTCAGAACGGCCTGCGTGACGATCTTCAGCTGCAACCGAGAAGCCTATTCACAAGCGTTCTCCCTTTAGCTCAAGAAGGGAGAACGCAAGCGTTTTGTGTACCAGCTGGAGGTAGCGACTTTCTGGCCTCTTCAGCGTCGTCTGGCGGAAAGCCAATCTGGATGGCTTCGTTCGCCCGATCGAGAGACGTGCAGCATTCTGCCCCCGGGGGCGGAGATCAGCTCAGCGGATCAAGAATGTGACGACGATAACCGGGCCTGTCGGCAAGCCGTTCCGCATAGGCCGACAGGTTGGCAAGTCCGATCCCCGCCTCCGGCAACCGGAACCAGCGGTGGACAGAGGGTGCCGCCGCGATATCGGCGAGCGACAACCGATCCCCGGCAAGGAAGTCGCTATGAGCCAGGCGTTCGTTCATGGCCGTAAAGGTCGCCAGGACCATCGGCAGGTCCCCGTCGCCAGACCGGCCGGCCGCACGTGCCTTTCGCAGCCGCGTTAGCGGTGGCGTTAGTGAAATCGAAGCCCAATCCATCCAGCGGTCCACCTTGCTGCGTTCAGCCTCTTCCGAAGGCCAGAGGGAAGTCGGACCATGGCGGACTGCCAGATAACGCAGCACGGCGTTTGATTCCCAAACGACCGTATCGCCGTCGCGGACCACCGGCACCTTTCCGAAGGGATTCATCGCACGGAATTCCGGCGTGTCGGTCGGGCCAAAGCCTCGCCCGGTAGGAATCAACTCGTAGTCCAGACCAAGCTCGTCCAGCAACCAGAACACCTTGGCGCTGTTAGATGAGTTCGGGCGTCCATAAACCGTCAACATTTTTTATCTCCTCCCACCGGAAAGTTGCGCAAGCAGCGGGCCAAGCTGGCTGTCCGCGCTAAGCTCAAGAAAGCCTCGATACACGTCCCCAGCCTCTTTCAGGCCGAGCCGTGTGGTCGCACAATCGAGGAATTTTTCACCGAGTTCGGCATCCGACATCGGATTGGCCGGTCCGCGCCCGAAATTGGTGGAAGCGCTGTCCTCAAGCACGCGCCCATCCTTCATCACCACGCGGACGTGACCGAGATAGGCGTCCGTGCCTTGATGTCCGGTCGAACTAACACGTGGCAACAGGTCGGCAAGGTCCGGCGTGAGGAAGCCGGCGTCGTCGAAATCAGCAAGCCGGATGCGTCCGGCTGTCAGCGCCTTCGCGGTCAGGAACTGGACGCTGAACTTTGCATCCAGTCCCGAACGCGGCTGGGGCCGGTTGGTGTGGGCAAGACGACGGTCATGGGTCCGGGTCTCGATCGCTTCGATGGCACCAGCGGAAAGAAGGCCTTCGCGTGCTACGATGCTGAGGGCGGCATCTATCGCCGAGTGGGCGCTGCCGCAACAGGGGTGCTGTTTGATCGCGATACCAGGCTGAAGCACTTCCAGTGGGCCGTCCCACCCGTCGAGAATCGCATCGGCATCGTAGGTTCCGACACCGTTGAATAGATTGAAGAAGCCGTAGTTGTGCTCGAAGGCTTCATGGTTGGCAGTCATGCCACGCCGCGTGATAAGTGCGGCCATGATCCCATTGTGCGCGGCCTGGCCGACATGCATCGGCTTTACGGGCGTTCCGAAGTTTGACTTCAGCCCCGAAGCCATCGATACCGCCACGGCGAGTGCTGTCGTGGTTTGCTCTTCATCGAAATCAAGCATGCGGGCCGCCGCGGCCGTCGCGCCAAAAACGCCGAGTGTCGCGGTTGGATGCCAGCCCTTTTCATAGTGATGGGGTAGCAGACCGCGTGCGAGGCGCGTCTCCACCTCGACGCCGACGATCCATGCTTCCAGCGCCTTGCCGGTTGTTCTGCCGAGAGCCTCAGCCAGGCCCAGCACCACAGGCACCACGGGGGCAGAGGGATGCCCTCCCATGGTGGTCGAGCAATCGTCGAAATCCAGCGCGTGCGCCGCCGTGCCGTTGATGAGCGCTGCATGCAGTATGGAGGCGCGCCGCCCACCCCTGCCCCAGAGCGTCACTTGCCCCGGCGCAGCCTCGTACTCCAGCACCGCCTCCAGCACATCGAGATAAGGAGCGTCGGCCCCGGCGAGTGCCACGCCGACGGTATCGGCAAAGGCGCGGCGGCCGATGCGGATCGCCTCCTCGGGAACGGTATCCAAGCTTATCGACAGCGCCCTTCGGGAAAGTTCGCGTGCAAAACTCATGTCTTTCACTCCTTTAGGCATCAATCAGAACGTGGCGGCTTCGATGGCATCGGTAAGGTTCGCCACGCCCGGCAAAGCATCGATGCGCATGATCATGTCAAAGACGCCAGCGGTGCCGGCAACGGTCAGGCTGCGGCGCGCGCAGTCGGTAAATTTTGCCTCGAGCATGTCCTGCGGCAGGGGCGTTTCCGGCCCCCGACCCAGGGGCGCGGCGACCGCCTGGCGTAGGACAGAACCGTCCGAGAGCGTCACCACGACCTCGGCGCCGTAGTCGTTCGCATCGTCGTCATGTGGCTCCATGCGGATCGTCCCCATGACCCGACTGACTTCGGGATCATGAAGCGCGGCGTCCTCGAAGTGGTCGAGCAGGACTGCGCCATTCACCAGGCCACGCGACACCGCGTAAGGAAGCGAGAACTTGGCATTGAGAGCGCTGGTAGCTGGATTGCGTACGTGGGGCAGTAGACGACGCGGGTGCATTCTTACAAGCACATCTCGAATCGGCGAACTGTCACCGATTGGCCCGTTATGGAGTTTTATCGCCGCGTCGATCGCGCCATGGGCGCTGTAAACGCAGGGATATTTCTTGATCGAGATTCCCGGCGCCATCAGATCGAGGGGCTCGGCCCATCTATCCAGCATTCGGTCCGGATTGTATTGGCCGGCGCCGTTGAATACCTCCAGGAACCCCTGCGGATGCTCAAGCGCGACCGGCGAGCCGTTCACGCCCTTCGATGCCATCAACGCGGCGAAAAGTCCGTTCCGCGCGGCGATGCCGGCGTGCAACGGCTTGGTCGAGGTGCCGAAGTTTGCTTTCAGCCCCGATGCGAGCGAGGCTGAAATCGAGATGGCGTTCGCAATTTCATCTTCCGAAAGCTCCATCAGCACCGCAGCAGCGACGGCAGCGCCGAATATGCCGAGCGTGGCGGTCGGGTGCCAACCCTTCTCGTAGTGCTGGAAGTTGACGCCGCGTGCAAAGCGCGTCGCGGCCTCCACGCCGATAATGTACGCGTTGACAAATGCCTTGCCGGTCGCGCCACGTGATTCTGCGAGCGCCAGCAGGCCCGGTATGATGATGACGGTGGGGTGGCCGGACAGGGATTTCGACGTGTCGTCATAATCGAGGGCGTGGCCCGCCGTTCCGTTAACGAAGGCGGCATCCAACATGCCGAGCCGTTCGCGTCTGCCCAGCACGAGGCAAGGGCCCGCGCCGTAGAGGTCGGGCATGCGGGCGGCTTCGGCCGTCTCGGTCGGGGCGCCCAGCAGCGTGCAGCCGATCATGTCGGCAATGGCGTTGCGCGCCCATTTCACCGCCTCCGGATCGAAGCCGGCCGGATTAAGCGCGACGACGCGTTTGGCGAGTTCCCGTGACAGGGACATAGGGATCACCTTTCGTTGGCCGTGCGTATGGCAGCACGGTTCTGGAGGGCGCGAGCAGGCTGCATGAGGTCGGTCAGTCGCCGCGCCGAGGGTTGATCGGGCAGTGTCATGAGCTGCTCGTAGAGGCGGCCGGCAGTGTCCGGCGAGAGCACGCGCCGGACACAATCGTCGAACTTGGCGCGGAACTGGGCCTGCGTCATCGGATTGGAGGGATCCCGACCCATGGCCACTCTGGCACCGGCGGAAAAGCTGCGGCCATCGGCAAGGCGTACCGTGACGCGGCCGAAGGAAAGGTCCGCCTCGTCGTGGGCGGTGAGCCGCACCCGGGCCGACAATGCAGCTGTGGCGGGATCGGAAATCGAGGGCGCCTCGAAATCGGAAAAGCCTATGCCGCCGGCAATCAGCGCACGCGCCGTCAGGTATTGGGTGGAGAACTTTGCATCCAGCCCGTCGCGCGGATGGGGCCTGTCTATGTTCTTCAACCGCCTGCCGTGCAGCGCCACCTCGACGTCTTCAATCAGGCCTCCTTCGATGAGACCTCGCAGATCGCTGGCCGCGTCGATCGCACAATGGATGTAGGCGCAGCAAGGATATTGCTTGATTGCGATGCCGGGCGACAGCAGTGCGAAATCTCTGCCCCAGCCGTCCAGTGCCGGCGCGAAATCAGGCGCAATGCCCCCGTTGAAGGCGGCCATGAAACCGAACTTGTGTTCGAGCGCCGTAGGACGCGCAGTGAAACCCGCATCCGCCAGAAGCGCAGCCTGCAGGCCGTTGCGGTTGGCCTGCCCTGCATGCAGCGGCTTCGTCATCGTACCGGAATTGGCCCGCAGTCCCGCTGCGCAGGAGGCCGCGATCCCGATGGCGACTGCCATGCGCTCGGGCGACAGCCGCAGGAGCCGCCCCGTCGCCACCGCGGCGCCGATCACGCCGAAGGTCACCGTCGGATGCCAGCCGCGATCTGCATGCGCCGGGTTCGACAGTCGTGCGATGCGGATCTCCGCCTCCACTCCGGCGACGTAGGCGGTCAAAAGGTCCGCCCCACTGCAATCCAGCCGGTCGCCGAGCGCCAGAAGGGCGGGCACGATCGAAACGGAGGGATGGCCGTCCATTTCAAGGTTGCAGTCGTCGAAGTCCAGGGCATGGGCGGCAATGCCGTTGAGCTGTGCCGCATCAAGTTCGTGCAACCGTCCTCCACGCCCGAAAAGTGCGGCAGGCCCGGGGGAGGCCGGAAGGATGGCGCCGGCGAGACGGACAGCATCCTCAGTGGCACCGGCAATTCCGCAGGCGACCGTGTCGGCGAATGTACGGCAGGCCCACTCTCGGGCCGCTGTGCTGAGGTCAGCAAGGGACAGGCCTGCGGCGAGGGCCGCAAGCTCGGGCGTCAGCGACGTCACGGGAAATCTCCTGTTGATTGTGATCGCGCCCGCTATACGTGCGGGCTGGCTATTCGTCAGTGCTTCAAGATCTGGTCAAGGAATGCACGAGTACGCTCTTCGCGCGGATTGCCGAAGAACTCCTCGGGCGGCGCGCTTTCGATCTTGCGCCCGTCAGCCATGAACACGACATTATCGGCCACGGTTCGAGCAAACCCCATTTCGTGAGTCACAACGATCATGGTCATTCCGCTTTGCGCCAGCTCGATCATGGTATCGAGCACCTCCTTGATCATCTCGGGATCGAGCGCCGAGGTCGGTTCGTCGAAGAGCATAATCTCCGGTTCCATGCAGAGTGAGCGGGCGATCGCCACGCGCTGCTGCTGGCCGCCCGAAAGCTGAAGCGGGTACTTCTGTGCCTGCTCAGGAATGCGGACCTTGCGAAGGAAATGCATGGCGAGTTCGTCGGCATCGGCCTTCTTCATCTGACGGGTCAGTGTCGGGCCAAGGGTCAGGTTCTCAAGGACCGTCAGATGCGGAAACAGGTTGAAGTTCTGGAACACCATGCCGATATTCCGGCGGATTGCGTCGATGCTCTTGATGTTGTCCGTCATCTCAAGCCCCTTGACGACAATCTGCCCCTCCTGATGGACTTCAAGACGGTTGATGCAGCGGATGAGCGTCGATTTGCCCGAGCCTGAAGGGCCGCAGACCACGACGCGCTCGCCTTTTCCGACGTCGAGGCTCACGTTATGAAGGCACTGGAACTGCCCGTACCATTTGGAGACGTTGTGCAGGCTGATGACGGGATCGCCAGCGTTAAGTGTGGAAGTGGACTTAGTCATGGATATCTCCGAAAAGGGCCATCAGATCCGGCCTGAAGCAATCCACCCCTCGACCTTGCGCGCATAAAGAGAGAGCGCATAGCCGAAGAAGAGATAGACCCCCGCGACGAACAGGTAAGCCTCGACGTAGAACTTGCGCCAGAGCGGGTCCTGCATAACGGCCGTCGTTGCGGTGAGGATGTCGAACAGGCCGATGATGATCACGAAGGATGTGTTCTTCATCGCTGCGATGATGTGGTTGGTGATCGCCGGCAGGCAGATGCGCAGGGCCTGGGGCAGGATGATCCGGCGCGTTGTTTGCCAATACGTCAGGCTAAGCGAGGCTGCAGCTTCGTACTGGCCGCGCGGGATGGCCTGCAGGCCGCCGCGAATGACTTCCGCCTGATAACAGGCAAAGAAGATGGCGATGCCAATGGTGATGCGCAGCAGCTTGTTCACCTCGACTCCCGCCGGCAGGAAAAGCGGAAAGACATTCACCGCAACGAAGAGGATGGTGATGAGCGGCACGCCCCGCAGCGCCTCGATGAAGACGACGGAGACGCCTCGAGCGACCGGCAGCGGCGACCGGCGGCCAAGCGCAAGCAGCACGGCGACCGGCATGCCGAACAGCACCGTCCCGGTGAAGAGCAGCATGGTCAGCGGCAGCCCTCCCCATTCGGATGTCGGCACATAGCGCAAGCCAAGAACGCCGCCGAACATCAGCACGCCGATCGACACGACGGCGATGACCCAGAGCGGCACCAGCAGACGCAGGTTCCAGTTGCGCGGCATCAGCGACACGACGATCGTCACCAGATAGATCGCCATCATCAGCACCAGCCGCCAGTGCTCGTCATAGGGATAGAGACCGAAGAGCATCGGCCGGTGTTTTTCGACGATCACCGCCCAACAGGCACCGGCAGCCGCGCGGCAGACATCGGGATCGGAGGTGTACCAGACCGCGTTGATGACGCCCCAGTCCAATACGAACCAGGCGAAACGCAGAAAAATGGCGGCGGTGATCAGCGTCAGCAGGCCTTGCCAAACGGAACCGAACAGGTTCTTCTTCAGCCAGTCGCCTGCCGATATCCGCGCGAGCGGATCATAGGCCGGGAGAGCGGCGGGGAATTGCGGAGAAGCCGTTGTCATCGCTTACCGCTCCTTGATTGCCACGAGGCGATTATAGAGGTTCATGAGAGTGGATGTCACAAGGCTGACGATCAGATAGACCAGCATCATCACTGCGATCGCCTCGACCGCCTGGCCCGTCTGGTTCATCACAGTGTTGCCGATGTTCACCAGGTCGGGATAACCCACAACGACGGCGATGGAGCTGTTCTTGATCAGGCTGACATACTGACTGGTCAGCGGCGGCACGATTACCCGCAGCGCCTGCGGCAATACGACGTAGCGCATGATGAAGCGCGGCCGCAGGGCGATCGACCGCGCCGCCTCGACTTGCCCTTTTGGAGTAGCCTGTATGCCGGCACGCACGATTTCGGCAATGAAGCCCGAGGCATACAGGGAGATGCCTGTCATCAGCGCGACAAATTCAGGGCTGACGGTGGAACCGCCAGCGAAGTTGAAGCCCTTGCGCTCCGGAAAGCTGATCGCATGCGGTGCGCCGAAGGCCAGCCAGACCAGGAGCGGCAGTCCGACAATCAGTGCAAGGCCGGGCCAGAGTATATCGACATGCCTGCCGGTCGCCTCGCGATGGCGTTTGGCCCAGCGGTCGCCGGCCACCATGAGCGCGACGCCCGCGACAAAGGCAAGGATCATCCATAAATGGGCCGGATCGCTAGCTGGCGTTGCGACAGTCAGGCCACGATTGCTGAGAAAGCCGGTTCCCCAAAGATCGAGCGCCTGGCGCGGCGCGGGCAAGTTGCGGATAACCGCCGCCCAGAAGATGACCTGAAGGATGACAGGAATGTTACGGACGATCTCGACATAGCCCGTGGCGATGCGCTGGAGCAGCCAGTTGTTCGACACCCGGGCAATCCCGACGCAAAAGCCGACGAGAGTGGCAAGAACGATACCGGCTGCAGAAACCTTCAGTGTGTTCAGCAGGCCCACGACAAGCGCGCGGAAATACGTGTCACGAGAGGAATATTCGATAAGCGTCTCGCCGATCTCGAACTGCGAGATTTCGCGAAGGAAACCAAAACCGGTCGCGATATTCTGTCGCTGCAAGTTTTCGATGACGTTCTGATAGAGGAAAAGCCCCAAAAGGCCGACCGCACCGGCGAGGGCGATCTGGTAAATCGCAGTGCGGAAACTCTCGCTGTAGAGAATGTCCCTCATGCGCCGGGACGGACGCTGGCGATAAGCCGGATTTGCGTCGAGCATGTGGTACCTCCAATACGGTGTACTTTCCCGCCTTCGCGCTGCGAGTAGCGCGAAGGTCCAGAGAAGCTGTGCAGTGTCGAATTCACTGCATCGGAAGACCGTAAAGGAGGCCACCTTGGATCCACAGCGTGTTTTTATCACGGTCAAGCGCTATAGGGCTCTCAGGTCCGAAGTGGCGCATGTAGATGTCTTTGTAGTTCCCGACCTGTTTGATGATGTTGTAGGCCCAGGCATTGTCCACGCCAAGTTTGGCGCCATTGTCGCCAATGACGCCGAGCAGGGTTTGGACGTCGGGATCCTTCGATGACTTCTTTTCATCAACGTTTGCCTGGCTAACGTCCATTTCTTCGGCATCGAAGGTGGCATAGGTCACCCACTTGATCAGGTCATACCACTGGTCATCACCCTGACGCACAGCCATGGCGAGCGGCTCCTTGGAATAGATTCCCGGCAGCAAGACGTGGGCGGATGGATCCTCCGTATCGAAGGCACGTACGCCCGGAAGCGCAGCCTTGTCCTTGGTCAGCGCGTCACAACGGCCAGTAACATAAGCATCGACCAATTGTTTGTTGTTCTCGATCACGACCGGCGTGTACGTCATACTGCGCGCTGCAAAGATCTGCGCGACATTGCGCTCCGTCGTCGAGCCCGGCGCCATGCAGATCGCGGCGCCGTTAAGATCCTCGACCTTGGCGATGCCATCGTCCTTGCGAACCAGGAAACCGGTCCCAGTGTAGAAGATCGGCGGCGCAAAGTTCAGTCCGAGCGCAGTGTCGCGGCCCAGAGTGGCAGTCACGTTGCGTGCAAGCACATCGACTTCTCCCGACTGAATGGCGGGGAAGCGCTGCTGTGACGACAGCGCGACGAAACGCACCTTGGTCGCATCGCCGAAGATCGCAGCGGCTACAGCATGACAGAAATCGACCTCGAAACCACTCCACTTGCCCTGACTGTCGGGCGAGGCAAAACCGTGTCGCGCCGGATGAACCCCGCACAGAACTTCGCCACGCGCCTTCACGGCGGCGAGCGTGTCACCGGAGTTTGCCTGCGCGCCGTGGGCAATCAAAGCGCCGATCACGACGCCTACCAACGAAGAGAGTCGGGTTGCGTTGAGCATCATCATTTTTTTCCTCACTACTGTTCCCCGGGGCTGAAGGCATCGTTTGCTACGATTGATTGACGCCCCACGAAGTACGGTATACATATGTTTTTATCAGTATGCAATAGACCAATCCGTCGGGAAACAACCATGAAAAAAGACGACTTCGGCTTCGACACGCTTCTGGCCCACTGCGGGCGCTTGCCAGCCAACCATTCCGGTACGGTCAACACACCCGTATACCGCGCCTCGACCATCCTCTTTCCCAACCTCGCGGCATTGGAGGCGAAGGAGAGCGCCCGGCTGCGGTACGGCCGGCGCGGTACTCCCACCACTCATGCGCTGGAAGATGCGATCTGCGCACTTGAAGGCAGTGATCGGGCATTGGCGACACCGTCGGGCGTCAGCGCGATCAGCGTCGTACTCATGAGCTATGCCGAACCCGGCGCACACTTCCTCATGACAGACAGCGTCTATGGTCCCGCACGCAAGTTCTGCGAGTCCACGCTGAAGAAGTTCGGGATTGAGACGACCTATTACGACCCGACGATCGGAGTGGATATTGAAAGCCTGATTCGCCCGAATACCCGGCTCGTATGGATGGAATCACCCGGCTCACAGACCTTCGAAGTCCAGGACGTGACCGCCATCGCAGAAGTGGCGCGCCGTCGAGGTATCGTATCCGCGATCGACAACACCTGGAGCGGTGGTTACTTCTGTCAGCCGATTTCCCAGGGCGTCGACATATCTGTTCAAGCCGGAACAAAATACATCTCAGGTCATTCCGACCTGATGCTTGGCACCATCGCCTGTCGGGAAGCTGAATATGAACGTCTTCGCGAGACCTACCTGCGGTTTGGTCTCTGCATCGGTTCGGACGACGCGTTTCTCGCCCTGCGCGGTCTTCGCACGATTGGCGTACGAATGGTCCAACACCATGCCAACGGACTGGAAATAGCGAACTGGCTAAGCCAACAAGAGGAAGTGCTGCGTGTCATGCATCCGGCCTTGCCGGACGACCCGGGTCACGATCTGTGGCGACGACATTTTACCGGTGCTTCCGGCCTGTTCGGCTTTGTCATGCGCGCCGTCGACCGAGCCGCTCTGGCCCGAATGTTCGACAGTTTCACGTTATTTGGCATGGGGTCTAGCTGGGGCGGCTTCGAAAGTTTGATGGTGCCGAGCAACCCCTCCGTCTACAGAACTGCGACAACCTGGGCTCCGGGGGGCCAGACAGTCCGCATCCATGTGGGGCTCGAGAATCCCGGCGACCTGATTCGCGAGATACGAGATGGTTTCAATCGCCTCAAATAAAGCGATGGCTGACTAGCACCATTCCCAACGGACTGGCGGAGATAGAAAAACATTTGTATACAGGGCGGATCGAATACCCCGGCACCGGTCGGGCAAACGTGAAAGGCATTCCAAGCGTATGAAGCAGGTGTCGGAGTCCACCCTCGCACGACGAAATCCGCTAGATCACCTGATGCAGCTCATCGAAAATGGCGACCTGCGCCCCGGAAGCCGCCTGACGGAGGCCGATCTGGCGCAACGCCTCGGGATAAGCCGCACGCCCGTGCGCGAAGCGCTGCATCGTCTCCACACGATGGGGCTGGCTGAGCACGGTCCGCAGCGCGGGCTCATCGTCGCACATTTGAGCTATGACCAAGTGCGCCAGCTTTTCGCCGTTCGCGAAGGTCTTGAAGGAATGGCAACCCGCCTTGCGGCCGAACATGCGTCCCGCGCCGAGGTCAATCTGCTCCGTGAAATGGTGATGCAGGATCGCGAAATCACGGATCCGGGCAAACTCCTCGAGCGCAACAAGCTCCTGCATCGGCAGATAGTGCAGGCCTCGCACAACAAGTTCATGATCGATGCGCTCGGCAATCTGCGCGTACATCTCAGTTTGTTGCCCGGTTCGACCTACACAAGAGCAGGGCGTATGAAATCGGCCCAAGCTGAGCATGAGGAAATCGTGGATGCCATCGCGCAGGGCGACGGCGATCGAGCTGAGCATGCTGCACGTAAACACATTTCGGAAGGATACCAGATCCGGCTGAAGATGATGGCCGCAGACGACAACGGATAGCCGCGAAACGGTCGATAGATGCTGATAGTTCACAAAATTTTCTCCGCTCGGAACCCCAAAAAACAACAGCGGCGTTCATTCGCGCTCTCGATCCGAGAAAGAAGCTTCGCGAACAGCGGACGGAACGCACTGAAGGAAACGGTCCCGGCCCACGAAAGACAAGGGTACGACAGGCCCAACCCGGGATCGACGATGCGAGGATCGAAGTCGATCACCCAGATTTGCCCGAACACTCTCCTTCCCTTTTAAAATTTTCGCACCGCCCTCTAGTGTTGGCCGCGCAAAGGCTTTAGCGTCTGGGCTTCTCCTGACTTTTCCTCACTATTCTGGAGGCGACCGATGGCCGATCCTTCTCTCTTCGCCCGCTTTGTGGCCTTTGTCGGCCGAGGCGCTATTGCCATTCGTCATTCGGCGGATGGCCCGAGGCAGCCTGTTTATGGCACGACGCCAGTCATTCCGGTGGCCAAACCGCAGGGTAAGATACCGACGTTGAAGATGCCGACGGCCAAGGGCTGGGAAGGCGAGCACAAACCGACAACGGCCGCCGGGGTTAAGGTCAATGCTTTTGCGCGGGGTCTGGTGCATCCACGCAATGTACATGTACTGCCCAATGGCGATGTGCTGGTGGCGGAATCCATGGGCGAACGTGGAAATCCGCGCACTTTGTTCGACCATGCCATGTCAGCCACGATGCGGCGGGCGGGCGCTTCCGGCGACAGCCCCAACCGCGTAACGCTGCTGCGCGATACCGACGGCGACGGAGTGGCCGAAGAACGTCACGCCTACATCGAAAATGTGCGGCAGCCTTTCGGCATCGCCCTAGTCGGGGAGACGCTTTTTGTCGGCACCAGCGACGCGCTTTTGGCCTATCCCTATGAGGCAGGCGCGACGAGAATCAGCAAGCCGGCCAAAAAACTGATGGATCTGGTGCCTGGCGGACATTGGACGCGTAATCTGATTGCCAGCAAGGATGGCACCAAGCTTTACGTAGCTGTCGGGTCACTGAGCAATATCGGCGACGCAGGCATGGCCGCGGAGGAAAACCGCGCCTGCATTCACGAATATGACCTGAAATCGGGGCAATCCCGGATTTTTGCCAGTGGCTTGCGCAATCCTGTGGGCATGGCTTGGGAACCCGAGAGTGGAGTGCTTTGGACGGTTGTCAATGAGCGTGACGGGTTGGGCGACGAGACGCCGCCCGATTATCTGACATCGGTACGCGATGGCGGGTTTTATGGCTGGCCTTATTGCTACTGGAACCGGGTGGTGGATGATCGTGTGCCGCAGGACGATGCCAAGGTGGCCTCTGCGCTGCAGCCGGATTATGCCTTGGGCGGCCACACGGCATCACTCGGCCTTTGCTGGCTGCCCGAAGGGACGCTGCCGGGCTTTCCTGCGGGCATGGCCATCGGTCAGCACGGGTCGTGGAACCGCTCCAAGCTCTCGGGCTATAAGCTGGCGTTTGTCGCTTTCGAGAAGGGCAAACCCGTGGGAATGCCGCGCGAAATTCTTACCGATTTCCTGTCGGCGGACGAGAACTATTCCTATGGCCGCCCGGTCGGGGTGGCGCTGGCGGCCGACGGCGCCGTATTGATGGCAGACGATGTGGGCGACGCCATCTGGCGCGTCACCGGCGCCTGAAAACGGGGCGCCCCGATGTTTCCGTGGAATGGCGGCTGTTAGCTTCATGGCCCACCGCATCCCACATTATGAATTCCGCACCTTCTTTTCGTGCGACTAATCCCGTCATCGTAGGCTCAGCGAGCCTTGGCAATCAGCGAGCGAAATTGCTCCATCACCTCTGGGTTTGCCGGACTGTAGACCATCATGTTGAGGTCGGACCGGCCTTCCACCGCGAAGGTCGAGAACTCCAGCTCGATCACTCCAAGGTCAGGGTGGTGAAGGCGCTTGATGCCTTCGCGCGTGCCTGTGATCTCGTTGTTGGCCCACATCGCCCTGAATTCCGGGCTGCTGGCGCAGAGTTCATCAACCAACTGGCGGATTTCCACCCCGGCGCCGGCCCGCGCGGCGTCGGCCCGAAACGCGCCAACGACATAACGGGCGACGTTGCGCCAGTCGTCCTGCGCAGCACGTACGCGTTCGTCGGAGAACATCATGCGAAGGATGTTGCGCCGCTCCTTCGGCAGCTTGGCGTAGTCCGTCAGAATTACGGTCGCAGCCTTGTTCCACGCCACCACATCCCATGTCGCCGTCCTGATGATGGCAGGACTGAAGGGCATGGCCTCCAGCACGTGTTGCAGCCGCGGCGTGATGCTTTCTCGCTGGTGGTAACGCGGCTCGGGAGGATGACCGAAAGCGAGAATATACAGATGATCACGCTCGGGCTCGGTCAGCATCAGTCCCTTTGCAATGCGATCGAGCACATGGGCGGAAGGTGACCCGCCCCGCCCCTGCTCCAGCCAAGTATACCAGGTCGGGCTTATATTGGCGCGCTGGGCGACTTCTTCGCGGCGCAGGCCTGGCGTACGCCGGCGTCCGACGGGGAAGCCGAATGTAGCCGGATCGAGGCGCATGCGCCGGTCGCGCAGGAATGTGCCAAGAGCGTTTTCAGACGTGTTCTCGCTCATGCGATCCTGTTGATGGTTATACTAGGATAATGTCACGACTTTAACAGGACAATTTTTCATGAGATCGCCTGATACGTCAATGCAGGAGATTCCCATGCGTGTTTTTCTAACAGGTGCCACCGGGTTCATAGGATCCCGTATCCTTCGCGAACTCAAGGCCTCAGGCCATGAAGTGGTCGGCCTCACCCGTTCCGACCTTGGAGCGAAAGAACTGATGAGTGTCGGTGCATCCGCTTATCGCGGGACATTGGAAGATCCTCTTGCCCTGTCGAAAGGAGCCGAGAATGCCGACGCCGTCATTCATACGGCGTTCGATCATGACTTTACGAATTTCGTGGCCAATTGCGAAAAGGACCGACGCGTCATTGCCGCGCTCGGGGCCGTCCTGAAGGGATCGGACCGGCCGCTGCTCATCACTTCGGGCGTCGGCATTGGCGACCCGGGCAATGGCGAACCCGCACGCGAGGATGTGTTCGACGCTCATCATGCCAATCCACGCATAGCCTCGGAACTGGCTGGCCAGGAACAACTCGAAGCCGGCGTCAACCTGGGCGTCGTTCGGCTTCCGCAGGTGCACGACACTGTCAAACAAGGTCTGATCTCGCCCTATATCGAAATGGCGCGCGAGAAGGGCGTCGTCGCCTGTGTCGATCATGGCGCCAACCGCTGGGCCGCAGGTCACGTGAGCGATGTGGCAAAGCTTTACGTTCTGGCTCTCCTTCGCGGCGAACCTGGCGCCCGCTACAATGCGGTAGCGGAAGAGGGGGTTGCCGTGCGCGATATCGCCAATGTCGTGGCCACCGGGCTCGGGCTGTCCACCGTCTCGCTTGCGAAAGAAAAGGCGAAAGCCCATTTCGGCTGGTTCGCCATGTTCGCGTCGGCGGACATCACTGCTTCGAGCACACTGACGCGGAAGAAGCTGGGTTGGGCGCCGGAGGGGCCAAGCTTGCTCGACGACCTGAGAGACATGAACTATTCGGCGACGTAGGTCTGAGCCTCACATCTCGCCCTGCCAAAAGGCAGCTCCGCCGGGATGTTATCGGCACCTCGAAAAAGGTCTAGGGATTGCCTCGGCTGAAGACTGCGGTCGCGAAACAGACGGCAGCTTTGGGGGGCGGGAACGCACCCAAGGACAACGATGAGGACGGCTGGGGCATTACGCTCGCTTGGTTGACGAATGGGTGAGCGCGATTGGTCTGCGTCCAGAGGAGTATGGCACTCACTCGCTTCGTCGCACGAAGGCGTCAATGATATACAATGCGACAGGAAATTTCCGCACCATTCAGATCCTGCTTGGCCACTCCAAGATCGGCAACACCGTCCGGCATCTCGGCATCGACGTCGAGGATGCGCTGCTGTTAGCCGGGCGAACTAAAATCTGACATTGAAGCGGTCACCCGATCTATCCTGGGTGACCGCGTCGGCTCCCAGGATACGTTTGCTGTTCAGTCTACCTTGGGGAAAGCGGGGTTTCCGCAGATCGCAATTCACCGGTCCGGTATTGACACGGTCCAGTTTCGCTCCGAGGTGCGATAACGCTCTGGGATCACTGGAGTTGGATTCGATCTGTTGTCCCCGGGAGGGCCGCCATGTATTACTGGCACTGGTTCGACATCGCCTTTCCTTGGATTGGCGGGGTTGGCGCAATCGTCCTGGTGGTCCTGCTTTTTGCAACCCACTGTCTCCGGAGCGATCCAAGCCGCTCGCGATGGCATGACTGGGTGTGGTTATCCTGGCTCGGGATGGCGGCCTACCTGCTTCACAACTTCGAAGAATACGGCATCGATCTGTTTGGGACATTCCATGCATTTCCGGGCATGTTTTGCGCACAGCTCGGTTTGCCGCCTTATCCGAACTGCCCGATCCCACCTGTGTTTTTCCTTGCAGTCAATGTAACTGCGTTTTGGGTCGCGGCTCCCATTGCAGCCCTGCTGAGCCGACGACACCCGCTTGTCGGGCTTTCTGTCTACAGCATCATAATCATCAACGCCCTGGTACATATGGCGGCCGCGCTTGCGGGTAACTTCGGCGGAGGATTTTTCACTTCATTACTATTCGCGGCTCTGGCCGTGTGGATTATCTGCGCCTGCTTCGGTCCAGGCCGAATGAGCTACGGCGCGCTCGCGCTCCTTGTGGCTGGCGGGATCATTGTTCACATCGTCTTGGCGGCCCCGCTGTTGCTGTTCCTCAATTTTGGCTTGAGCACGGCCGTGGTCGTCTTGCTGCAACTGGTGAATCCCTTCCTGCTGATGCTCATCCTGTGGCTTGGTGAGCGGTGGAGTAATGGGGCACTGATCTCGAACCCGCGAACCAATTGACCTCCGGCGCGGCGCGGACCTAACCGTGAATGCCCGCTTTGGCGTCCCCAAGTGGGTCATCGCCCGTCATCGCACATCGGATTCCAGTTTTTCGTTAAGTTGACGATGCGCCCAAAACATCATCGAGATTGTGTCAGAGCCAATATTCCACGCCGAAACACAGCATGCTCTAATTTCACTTACAGATCGCATTCTTGATAAGGCTTCGCTAGAAGGTTTTGGTGATAATTATCGGGCGAACCGTTACCATGGATTCGATTCCCACCAAAGGCTTTGATGTGGCTTTGACACTGACCGACACTCTTGATCATCTGCCGGCCAGCAAACGGCGGGAACTTGCCCGCGTGCTTGAGATCATCTTTTTCGAGGTCGAGCAGTTTCGATCAACCAAGCAGTCCGCAAAGAAAGCGAATGGCAAGATCCTCAAGGTCATCCTCTACGGTTCTTACGCACGCGGCGACTGGGTGGAAGACCGGCTGAGTGGCTATCGCTCGGATTATGATCTGCTGATCGTCGTCAATTCCGAGAGCTTTGCGCAGGAACAGGAACTATGGCTTTCGCTCGATGAACGCTTTCTGCAGGAACAGATTGCCCACCGGATCGAAACGCCGGTGATTCCGATCGTCCATAGCCTGCATGACGTCAACGACCAACTGTCGCGCGGCCGGCCCTTTTTCGTCGATATCGCCAAGGACGGAAAGGTCCTCTATGAGGAAGAGGGTCATCCCCTCGCCCAGCCGAAGACGCTGACGACAGACGAGGCCAATGCGGAGGCGCGGCGGTATTTCGAGAAATGGTTTCCTGATGCATCGTACTGGTTGAAGCAGGGACAAAACGCGATCGTCGATGGAATGCCCAATCATGCCGCCTTCGACCTTCATCAGGCTACGGAACGGCTCTATCATTGCCTTCTACTGACGCTAACGCTCTACAGCCCGAAATCGCACCGTATTAAGGTGCTGCGCTCGAAGGCCGAAGATCTGGACAAGCGGTTGATCGAAGCATGGCCGCGAGACGACCGGATCGCTCGCCGGCGGTTCGAGCTCCTGTCGCGGGCTTACGTCGAAGCTCGGTATTCACCAAACTATGAGATCAGTGCGGAAGTGCTTGGTTGGTCGGTTGAACGAGTGAAGGTTCTGCAGGAGCTGGTCGAGGTGAGCTGTCGCGAACGTCTTTCGTAGTCTGCTCGCCTTGATGGGAATCGAACCAGCGTTCCGAAGAACGGCCCCTCCATTACAACCATTGCAACCAACCCGCACTTTCAGTTATTGCAGTTAGAGGCCTTGTTCGCTATATTGACGACTAAGGAGATATCGTCATGGCCAGCCAGATTGTTCATTTCGCCAGACTCTCAGATCGCGACCGAAAAATAGCGACGCCCCTACCAAAGATGGTTGCCGGCGACAGGCTGGAACTCCACGTTCGTGATGCAGGTGGCAAGGAGCGGAAGCTCCCGATCCCGCCCTCGGCCGCCGCGGCTGTTGAAGCCCTTCTGACGCACATGCTGCGCGGGGAGCGGGTTGCCGTACTGGCCGAGGACCAGGAACTGAGCCCGAGTGAAGCTTCAGCCATTCTCGGCATCTCCCGCCCGCTCGTCGTCTTGCGCATGGACCGGGGCGATCTGCCATTCCGCTACGTCGGCAAACACCGCCGCGCCCTCCTTAAGGATGTGCTCACGTTGAAGTCGAAGCTCGACAAACGACAGACGGCGATGGAAGCGTTAGCCGAGGACACAGAGGACCTGATCGAGACCTATGGCCTCTGATCCGCCCGTCGCGGTCTACGATGCCTGCGTCCTCTACCCCTTCCACCTGCGCAACATTCTGATCCAGTGCGCCTTCGACGGTCTCGTCGAGGCGCGCTGGACCGACGATATACATGATGAGTGGATGCGCAATCTCGCCGCCAACACACCAGGCTTGTCCATCGAACGCCTGAAAGCCACGCGCGACCGGATGAACGCTGTCCTCCCAGAGGCAGTCGTGGAAGACCATCGCCCGTTTATTGCGGATCTCACGCTACCGGATCCCGACGATCGACATGTCCTCGCGGCAGCCATCGCCGGCAAAGCGTCCGTCATCGTTACCTGGAACCTTAAGGACTTTCCCGCAAGAAACCTTCTCGCACATGGTGTGACCAGCAAGTCGCCAGATGATTTTCTTACCGATCTCCATGCGGCGTTTCCGGAAGCGCTAATCTCCAGCGTCAGAAGTGCGAGGCATAATCTGCGTAAGACAATCCCATCCGTTGAGGCGTTCGTCGACGCGCTTGAACAAGGCAGGTTGAAGAAGTTTTCAGGAGTGCTCCGCCGAAACATGACCGGATTGAAGTGAGCAGGCGCAATCCTTGAAAAGCCTGCCGAGGGTGCCCGACGACTTCGTTGGGTTACCGGGTCGCCCTCGCCAGCTTCACGGATTCTTAACTGTCTGCCCCTAATTCCGCACGCCCTCGGCCTGAGGCCCCGAGAAACTGCGGAATGACACATGCCAAACGAAGACCTTTCCAAACTCCATTTTCAGAAGAAGATTTCGACCTACTGCGATGTCCGTATTGCGCCCGTCGCGCCGGATTGGGTCGTAGAGAACATACGGCCGTACCTTCTGGGTTTGATCACCTTTAAAAAGACGCCTGCGCTTGCGAGCAACCGGTATGACTGGCGGCAGATCGCACACGATTGTGGGATCGATGAAGCGCTGACGACAACGTTGAAGAAACAACTGCGACCAGCGCTGGATGCGATCATGCGTTGGATGAAGGCGCCGCCTGCAGAAGACGAAGCTCCTAAAGGCAGAAGACTGCAAGCTGCGCCGAAATCCGGTGCCATGGGACAGTTTACCCCCTCCCCGACGAACCAGCATCACGAAGTCGAAGAGGTCGAGAGCTCGCCCTCACCTGGCCGCCCCGGCCATAAGCCGAGACCAGTTTCTGACAAACCAGTTCCATTGTTCGACGCGAACGAAGACCCGAGTTCATTCGCCGATGCACTCTGAACCGCACCGGGTTTGCCGGAGACCCCAACTCGTGAGAAGTAGGGTCTATGACAAGCAAAACGACGAACAAGTTTTCTCCTGAAGTTCGTGCC
>NZ_JAGGJW010000009.1 GCF_017873175.1 Neorhizobium petrolearium | reverse complement strand
CAAGAGCCCAATCCGCCCCGTCAACTATGTGCCGCCCAAACGCGAATACCGCGAGGTCTCACACGGGCATATCGTCCAGGTCGCATGAGGGTTCGGGAGGAATGAGGGAACACCCTTATCCAGGGAGGGTGGTCGGGTCGGGCGGGACTGCAATGGACTTGCAGAATTGCTCACGGAAAGGGAGCTGCCTCCAGGGCTGGGTGCTCCTGGCCGTAGCTTTCTTCTGCCGAGCGGTCTGCTTCCGCTCCAAGCAGGCAATGATGGGGTTGGATTTCTCTTCAAAGGCGGTAATTCGAAAGTCGCATTCAGAACAGAATTGCATTGCGGTATCCGACTTAAGCCAAAGTCGTAACATACTCGCGCAATCTCGTGCCTAATAGCGCGAGATTGGCCTTGAGCTCTGCATAGCCAGCATTCTTTTCGCGCGTGTCTTCGTCCATGTAGAGCTTCCGATTCAACTCGATCTGAATGCTGTGGCGCTTCTTCGCCGGGGCAGAATAGGCGGAGACGAGTTCTGCACCACGGAAGGGGACATTCAGCGAAACTGAGTAGCCGAGATCTTCTAGAGTCTCGATGACGAGGTTGACGAAATCCGGCTCGCTTGACTGCCCGTCATAATCGCCGACCACCACATCCTTGCGGACCGTGCCCGGCGGATCGGGTGAAAGCTCATGGCCGATCGCCGGCATGGAATGGCAGTTGACGTGATAGACCTTGCCGAAGGTGTCGTAGGTTTCGTCGAGTAGCCGGACGATCTCACGGTGATAGGGGCGCCAGTAGGTTTCGATCCGCTCTTCCAGCTCCTTCACCGTTAACTTGCGGCCATACATCGGCGTATCGCCCCAGGCGTAACGCCAGGCAAGTCCCATGCCGCGGCGGGCAGCGGCGCTGTCGCGGGTCGGGTGCGGCCATTCACCTTCGATCATTTCGACGTCGACGTCCTTCACCGATCGGTTGAGATCGAGGAAACTGCGTGGGAAATGGGCGATCAGCAACGGCGCACCTATCGAGGGTGCGAAGCCGAAAAGATCGTCCACGTAGGTATCGGCCGCAACCCGCACCAGTTCGTCGGAGACGGTCCGTTCAAAATCTGGGATCGTCAGTCCGCTATGAGGTGAATCGAAAACAAGCGGGACAGCCGGCGCGGTTGGCGGAATAATCTTCAAGACGCCGTCTATCTCAACGGCTGCAAATAACGGATCGGTCATGAGAGCCTCGTTCAGGCTGTGGCAGCGAAGGCGGCCGGATAAGTGATGTCGGGCATTCCGACGAACGATGCTCCGCGACGGCCGACCATGCCGGGCGCAGCGAAGGGGCGGGGATAGACGACCGCTGCCGCCGGCCGGACCTTGGCAATCTTTTCGAGCGCCTCTATCTGATCGGCAGGCATGTCGATATTGAAAATGATGTCGCTGTGCGGACCTGTCGTCATGCGCGGGGTGTTCATCGCATCCTCGATATCAAGGCCCGCATGCACGATCATGCCGGTCAGCTGGGTCAGCGATGGGACGATCTGGTTGCCGCCAGCAGCGCCGTAGGCGGCGAATGGACCGTTTTCGTCGGTGATCGCCACCGGGCACATATTGCTCGGCGCATAGGCGTTCGGTTTCAGCGAATTGGCGCGGCCGGGCGTCGGATCGAACCAGGACATGCCGTTGTTGAGCAGGATACCGGTCGAGGGAGAGAGGGCACGGGCGCCGAACCGGTTGAGCAGCGTGAACGTGATCGCCACCATTCGGCCTTCATGGTCGACAGCGTTGACCTGCGTCGTGCTGGTCTTGCCGTTCGTCTCGGCCGGGTTGAGGCGCTTGCGGTGGGCGCCGAAACTTTCCCACAGCGCTTCGGCCATGGCCGTGAAGAAACCGGCGTCGACCGGGCCTCTGCCGCGCTTCCTGTCGAAGTGATCGAGCGCGTCGAAGAGCCGCTGGCCGGCGCTGGTTTCTCCGGCCACATGCACGGTCTTCCCCTGCAGTGACATGGTCCGCGACGGATAGAGGAGGGGTGCATAGTTCGCCATATCCGCAAGCGTAATCGAGCTGCCACCGGCATTCAGATCGGCAACGAGCTTCTCGCCGATCGCACCCCCATAAAGTGCGTCCGGGCCTTCGTTGGCGAGCTGCTCCAGCGTCCGGGTGAGTTGCTCAAGCGGCAGCGTCGCTCCCGGTTCGGGCGCGTGGCCGCCGGGCAGAAAAATGGAGCGCGTGCCGGGGTCCATGGCAAGTTCGCCTTCGGCGATGGCGACCGCCAGCGTCGTGTGCCAGTCAACATACATGCCCTTGCGGGCACGTTCGATCGCGGGCGCCAGAGCCCTGTCGAAACCGATCGTGCCATAGCGTTTCAGCGCCTCGGCAAAACCGCGCACGCAGCCCGGCACGACGGCGGCGGTGAAGCCCCGGACGTTGCGGTTGTCGATCGAGGCCGGGTGGCCGATGAACGTCTTGATTGTCGGATCGGGCTTGTAGAACTCCTGATCGAACGTGGACGGCACGCGTCCGGTGAACTCGACCACCTCGACCTTGCCGTCCGGCTCGGCGATGAGCATGTAGCCGCAGGCGGCGAGGCTGGTCATCCATGGTTCGGCGGTCTGAAGCGTGAAGGCGGCGGTGATCGCCGCATCGACGGCATTGCCGCCAGCGGCAAGAACCGCAGCGCCTGCCTCGGCTGCCGCATAATGTTGTGACGTGACGACACCATGTTCGCTGACGCCGGCCACCTTGCGATAGATGCCGCGTTCGACGCGCAAATGGTTATATTGCGGGTTTTCCATTATTGGCTCTCCAGTGCGGCGGCCACCATGCGGTTTGCGCCCGAAAGATCGCCGAGCTTTTCGCCCGCCTCGATCCTGTGCTTGTTGCGTCCGGCGCGTGCTTGCCGCGCCATGGCCTCCTCCACGACGTCTTCCGCTTCGTCGGCGGAGATAACCACGATGCCGCTCGCATCGGCGACCACGACATCGCCCGGCAGGACTGGCACGTTGCCACATGAAACGGGAAGATTGAGCGACCCACCGAGGTCGTTGAGCCGTGTGGTGATGCCGGAGACGCCTCGACACCAGAGCGGCATGCCGAGCTCGACGATTTCCTCGACATCGGTGCACGGGCCATCGATCGCAACACCGATCGCACCGGCCGTCCTGATGGCGAAGGCAACCCCGCCGCCGATACAGGCGTGCCGGTCGTCGCCGAGCCGGTCGACGAACAGGAAATCGCCGGGACGCAGCAAGCCGACGGCATGATGGAGAAGGGTCGAATCCGTTGCAGGGATCGCGACCGTCACCGCCGTGCCGACCAATGTCTTCTTCGGTTCGACAACCGGTGTGATCGAATGGCGCAGGAACCCGCGATGGCGGAAATGGCCGATCGTTGCGACCTCGACGCTCTCGAATTTCCGGATGAGTTCAGCATCGACCTGTTTCGGCACAGGCCCGATCTGGTATTTCTTCATGGCGCTTCCTTCCGGAGTCTGGGTTCTCCGGCCTCGTTTTCAGCCGCGTGATGCTGCCAGCCCTTGCCGGGTACGGCGGCAAGCAGTTCCTTGGTGTAGGTTTCCTTCGGCGCGCCGAAGAGCGAAGCCGGGTCGCCATGTTCGACGATTTTCCCGTTCTTCATGACCGCGATGTTGTCGCAGATCTGGCTTGCGACCCGCAGATCGTGAGTGATGAACAGGATACCGAAGCCGAGCCGGGCCTGCATGTCTGCGAGCAATTTCAGCACCTGCGCCTGCACCGAGACGTCGAGCGCCGAGACGCTTTCGTCGGCAATCAGAAGCTCTGGCTCGACGGCAAGCGCTCTCGCGATGCATATGCGCTGCCGCTGGCCGCCAGAGAATTCATGCGGGAAGCGACTGGCCGAGGCCCTGTCGAGCCCGCAGGCTTCAAGGAGGTCGAGGGCGCGGGCCATGGCGGCCTTGCGATCAAGCCCATGGATAATGGGACCTTCGGCAATCGCATCGCCGACCTTTTCGCGCGGGTCGAGGGCGGTATACGGATCCTGGAAGACGATCTGAACCTTGCGGCGCGCTTCGCGAAGCGCCTTGCCGGAAAGCCCGGCGAAATCGCCACCGGAAATCAGGATATCGCCACTTTCCGGCTGCACGAGGCGGATGACGCATTGGGCAAGCGTCGATTTGCCGGAGCCGGATTCGCCCACGAGGCCGAGCGTTTCGCCCCGGCGGATGGTGATGTCGACGTTGTCGACCGCCTTCACCGTGCGGCCGCCGCCGAACAGGCCGGAGCGGGTGAAGGTCTTCATGATGTTCCTGGCAATCAGCACCGGATCGCCGAGCCCTTGGCGCTCCTTGCGCGGCGTCAGCGTCGGTACGGATGCGAGCAGCCGGCGGGTATAATCTTGACGTGGGTGATTGAGGATTTCGTCGCGCGTGCCGATCTCGACGAGACAGCCCATCTGCATCACAGCGACGCGGTCGGCGATTTCCGCCACAACGCCGAAATCATGGGTGATGAAGATGATGCCGGTGTCATGCCTGGCGCGCAGATCCAGCATCAGCTTGAGGATCTGCGCCTGGGTGGTGACGTCGAGCGCCGTCGTCGGTTCGTCGGCGATCAGCACCGACGGATCGAGCGCGAGCGCCGTGGCGATCATGACGCGCTGGCACTGGCCGCCGGAAAGCTGGTGGGGATAGGAGTGGTAGATCTGCTCGGGATTGGGAAGCTGCACCTCGCGGAAAAGGTCGATCACCTTCCTGCGGATCTCCGCCTGCGATAGTCTCGTGTGGATGCGGAAGGTTTCCGACACCTGTTCGCCGACCCGGAAGATCGGGTTCAGCGCCGCCATGGGTTCCTGGAAGATCATGGCGATGCGCCGGCCGGTGATGCTGCGCCGGGTCGCATCGTCGATGGTCAGCAAGTCCTTGCCTTCGAACATCACTCGGCCCGTCGGCTGCCCGAGATTGCGGGGCAGGAGGCCCATGGTGGCAAGCGCCGTCAGCGACTTGCCGGAACCGGATTCGCCGACGATGCAGAGGATTTCGCCCTTGCTCACCGTCAGCGACAGATCCTCGACCGCAAAACGCCGGTCGGCGCCTTTCGGAAGCGGCACGTTCAAATGCTCGATCGAAAGCCGCTCGCTGCTCATGAGGCCGCCTTTGTGTCTTGAGGTGCAAAGGCGGTTGCCGAGCGCATATCGCAGCCGCGCATATGTCCGACGAAGCGGGCGCAGAAGCCAACAAGATGTTCGACCATTCTCGCGCCCTTTTCTGCGCTGGCGAGCGATGGATCGCCGCCTAGCATGCCGTCGGCATTCACCTCGTGGCAGTTGAGCTGCACATGCACGGGCATGCCTTCGAACTGGACGTTGTTGACGCCGCCAGTCGGGAGGCCGAACGCCTTGGCGCGCACCGATGGACGGGCGAGGTCCATACGCATCAGTTCGGGGAAGAGATGCAGGTAGATGGAGGTCAGCGGCTCGCCCCCATGGCCGCGCGCAGCGGCGACGGAATTGCCGTGCAATTCCTTCCAAAGCACGTCGGGGATCGATTGCCAGAGATTGACGAAGGGGATTGAAACCCCGCGTTCCGTGCGGATACGGCGAAGTGTCTGATCGAAGAGCGGTGCGTTGCTGGTATGGCCGTTCAGGATCAGAATATGCTCGATACCGTGATCGAGAAAGGCGGCCACGGTATCTTCGACGACGGCCGAAAACGTCGAAGGCCGCAGCTGGATGCCGCCCGCAATGGTCTTGAAGAAATCCGCATAACCGAAGGGAATGGTCGGCGCGACGATCGCGTCGCAGGCTTCTGCCACTTGTCCCGCCACCGCCTCGGTCAGCATGAAATCGCCCATCGGGGCGTGGGGGCCTTGTTCCTCCTGGCTACCGAAGGGCAGCAGGATGACGGGCCTTTCGGAAAGACGCTCGCGGAATTCCGCGAACGTCATGTCCTTCAGCGCATGCTTGCGTACCCTGGTCATCATACGAACTTGAAGTAATCGCCGTAGATGCGCATTTCGCCGTTCGGCTTGAATTTGAATTCGATGCCGGTGCGATGGGCGCAGTTGTAGACGCTCTTCCACAGGTAGTAGCCGGGCGTCACGCGCTGCCATTCTTCCGAAAGCGCCAGATAGGCCTTCTTGCGTTCCTCGAATTCCGTCGTGGCGTCGAACTTCTTGCCGAGCTCGACGAATTCCGGAGTAGGATCCCAGGTCTTCCAGTTGGCCGTCGAACGCGAGGCGGTCGGGCCCCAGTCGAGCCAGAGCGGCTGGTAGGGATCACCGGGAATGAAGTCCGAGCTCATGGACATGTTCATGAGATGGAACGGACGGCGATAGACGAGTTCGAAATTATCGAGCACCTGTGCTTCGACGTTGACGCCGATCTCCCGCCATTGCTCGACCATGATTTCGGCGGCCGCCTCATAGTTCGGATAGAACTGCCGGGTGATGTGCCAGAGCAGTTTCTCGCCCTTATATTTCGTCTTGGCGACCAGCGCCTTGGCGGCGGCGACGTCGTAGGGCAGTTTCACCGGCAAGTCAGGATCATAGAACTTGCCGTATTCCTTGAAGTTGAACGGGACGGCCGGATGTTCGGTCGTGCCGTTAAACAGCGCCTGGACAATCGAATCCATGTCGATCGCCTGGACCATGGCGTAGCGCAGGTTGGCGTCGACCAGCGGATTGTCTTCCGGATCGGGGCGGGTGTTGAAGGCGAAGGCCGGATAGTTGTCGGCGAGCACGCGCTTCAGCACTACGCCCTTGTAGCTTTCCAGCGATTTCTCCTGATCGGTCGGGATGTTGACCATGAAGTCGAATTCGCCCGAGACGAGGCCCGCCATGCGGGCGGCGAATTCCGGCACGATCTTCCAGGAGATCTGCTTGACCGGCGGCGGGCCGTCCCAATAATCGTCGAAGGCCTCCAGCACCATGATCTCGCCGGAACGGAAGGTCGTCACCTTGTAGGGACCCGTGCCGATCGGCTTCTGGCCGAAGCCGTCGACGCCCACTTCCATGTAGTATTTCTTCGGCACGACGAAGCCGATATAGCCGGTCAGCTTTGCCGGAATGTTCGGGTCGGGGCGTTCGGTTTCGATCTCGAACGTATATTTGCCAGTCGCCTCGACCCGCTTGAAGCCGGCCGTGAAAGTCTTGCCGCGCGGTTCGAACGGCTTCTGCCCCCATAGTCGCTCCGGGGACAAGGTAAAGACGGCATCCTCCGACGTCATCTCGGTGCCGTCGTGGAATTTCACGCCTTCGCGCAGCTGGATGCTCCAGACATTGCCGTTCTGTTCCCATTTCGTCGCAAGTTTCGGCGCGAAGAGCAGGCCGTTCTCATCATTAATGTAGTCGCGGTCGACGAGCGTGTCGTAGAAATTCGGGAAGATGCGGCGCGACGTGGTCGAGATACCGTTGATCGTCGCCATATTGGCCCAGAGATTGTCGACGGCGATCGTCAGCGATGGCCGGTCCGCGGCATTGGCCCGCGGCATGCGGCCGGCGAGCGACAATGCACCGGCTCCCAGAATGAGACTTCCCACTTCGCGTCTGGTATACATGGTTCCACCTTCTCCTATTATGATTATACGGTTCTGGTCATGCGGTTCTGACACGCAGCATCGGGTCGAGCCGGTCACGCAACCAGTCGCCGACGATGCTCATCGAAAGAGTGACGAGGAAAATGATCGATCCGGGCACGACCGAGATCCACCATGCGGTCGACAGGTAGTCGCGACCGTCCCCGAGGATCTGGCCGAGGCTCGTCTGTGGAGGCTGGATGCCCAGGCCTAAGAAACTGAGCGAGGTTTCCAGAAGGATGATCTGCGGAAAGGTCAGGGTCACCTGCACGATCAGCGCGCTCGCGACATTCGGCAGGACGTGCTTGAGATAAAGCCGGCCGTTACCTGCGCCGAGGGCGATGATCGCCTTGGCATAGGGCTGGCTGATTGCCGACAGGACCACGCCGCGGGAGAGGCGCGCATATTTTTCCCAGCCGAACAGGCCCATCAGGATGACGAAGAGCGTCATGCTGTTGCCGAAGAAGGCAAGCAGCGTCAAGGTGATGAGGATGAAGGGGAGCGATGCCTGGAAGTCGACGAGCATCATCAGGACTTCTTCCACCCATCCCCTAAAATGCGCGGCGATGAAGCCCACCGCAGAGCCGAAGGCCGCTCCGATGATCGTGCCGGCGATCGCGACCGAGAGCGACATCCGCAATCCGGCGATGACCCTTGCCACCATGTCGCGGCCGATGCGGTCGGTGCCGAGCGGAAAATCCGGATTGCCGCCGGTGAGGAAAGCCGGCGGCCTGAGGCGCGCGAGCAGGTTCTGCTGCGACATGCCGTAGGGCGTGAAGACGTTGCCGACAATCGCGACCAGCACGGCGATGACGAGCACCGCGATGGCAAGGACGAGGATGGGAGAGATGCGCTTCATCCTTCTATCCTCAATTCTGTACGCGGATGCGGGGATCGAGCAGGCCGTAGAGCAGGTCGACCACCAGGTTTGCGAGTACCATGGTGACGGCCATGATGAGGACGAGACCCTGGACAACCGCCAGATCCCTGGACGAGACGGCGGTCACCAGCAGGCGACCGACCCCCGGCCAGGCGAAGACGGTCTCCACCACGATCGCACCGCCGATCAATTCGCCGAGGTTGAGGCCGATGATCGTCACGAGGGGAATGCTGGCGTTCGGCAGGGCATGGAAGATGATGCGCTTCCAATAACTTACTCCCTTTGCAGCGGCGGCCCGGATATAGAGTTTGTCGAGCACTTCCAGCATGGCCGAGCGGGTGAAGCGGGCGAGCGTGCCCGCCGTGAACGTGGCGAGTGTGATCGCCGGCATGATCAGGTGCCAGATGGAGCCGGTGCCCGAACTCGGAAGCCATTGCAGGCTCAGCGAGAAAAGCAGAATCATAAGGACCCCGAGGAAGAAGTTCGGCAGCGCAAAGCCGAAGACTGCGGTGGCCATGATGAGATTATCGAAAATCGAGCCGCGCTTGATGGCGGCGACAATGCCGGCCGGTACGCCGATCAGGATGGCACCGAGATAGGAGAAGAGCCCCAGCATCAGCGTCCAAGGGATGCGCTCGGCGATGATGTCGATCACCTCGCGACCGTCGCGATAGGAAACGCCGAACTCACCGATCGCCATTTGCATGACGTAGCGCAAGTATTGGACCCATAGCGGGTCATCGAGGCGCCAGAGCGTACGGAACTGTTCGATTTCCTCCGGGGTGGCGTCGGCACCGACGAGTGCGACGACCGGGTCGCCGGAGGTCCTCAAGACCACGAATGTGAAAGTCACGACGAACCAGAGCGTCAGCACGGTCCGCAGAATCTTCAGCAACCAGAAACGCGTCATAAATGCACCGTTTCAGGGCCTGGAGGCCCCAGCTGTTCCAATCATTATGTCTTTTTTTTGAAAGCTAATCACGAGAATAGATTATTATCTATTACAAAATCACGCGACCATTGATATGTTCAGGATATGAAATATGGCATCGAATTTCGTCACCTTCATTATTTCGTCTGCGTCGCGGAGGAGCTTCACTTCAGCCGCGCGGCGGACAAGCTCGGTATGGCGCAGGCCCCGCTCAGCCAGCAGATTCGCCAGCTCGAAGAGCGGCTCGGCACGCCGCTTTTTCATCGCACCACCCGTCGTGTGAAGCTTACGCCGGCCGGCGAGATTTTCCTGCGCCACGCTCAGGAAATCCTAGGAGGTATAGACCGGGCGGTCACGCACACCCGTTCCATTTCTGGCGAAGACAGCGGAACGATTTGCGTCAGCGGAGTCCATCTGGCGCTATCGCATGTCATGCCGCCTGTCATTGCCGACTTTCGCAAACTCTATCCGGCGATGACGGTCGACGTGCAGATCCTGGGAACAGCGCAGCAGTTGGAGCTTCTGCAGAGCAACAAGGTCCAGGTCGCATTCATCCGTCCGACCAACCCCGCGGGCTTTTTGAAAACGGAACATATTCTGCAGGAGGGCTTCGTGGCGGTTCTGCCGAAAGACCACCGGCTGGCGGAAAAAAACGACCTGACGGTGAAGGACTTCGCCGGTGAGCCGCTGATCACCTATGCGCCGCTCGTCGGCGCGAGCTATTATCACGCAATCATGGACGCGCTTCGCCGCGCAGGGGTCTATCCGGTGATCGTACAGGAGGTCTCGCACACATTGGCAATCGGAACCCTGGTCGCGGCGGGCGTCGGCGTGGCGATCGCACCATCCTGGCTGGCTCACAACCCAAGCCCATATGTGGTTTACCGCCGTCTCAACGATATTCCTGCAGAAGTCGAACTGCTGATCGCTTGGCATGCGGAGGAAAAATCGAAAACCGTAATCGACTTTATCGAGATCACTCGACAGATTGCGGCGAAAAAAGAGTTCGCCGGAATCTTGTCTGACGAAGCTGCTTGATTGATGAAATTTATCGGACAGCAGCCTGTAACCTGATTTCTCACTCCAGATATCAGTCTTTGGCCTGATTTGCGGTCTGAAGAACGTTGAATTCGGGTGTGCCTCGACTGTAGGCCCCCCAGCGCGCACTTTATCTTGTTCTCCGGATATTCCAGTCAATCGATGATGGCCAGCCTCGTAGGCTCGGCGATCCACTCCCTTCATTGGCGTCTCTGTGGGTAGTGGTCTCTTGGTGGTGATGATCGGGCATCGTCGCGCAAGATGTGCGTTGCCTTCTTCAGTCAGTTCCGCCAACCGGCTGATCGATCCATTTGCAACGATGGTTGAGCGATAACGGGTCTCCCGCCAGAGCCCGCGCAGTGCGTTAGCGACCGTGTCGTCGCCTTTTATCAGGCAATTGCTCAATTATGTACCGCCTATGTGGCTGTAAAATAGACGCTTTTTGTCTAATATTGTTATAAAAATATCAGTTGACATATTACGTGGGATATTGGACGCTTAGGCTCGCACTGGAATAGGGCTCCGATGAAAATTCTTGTTCTCAATCCAAACAGTTCCGCGAAGGTCACCGAAGCCATTTCGGCGAGTATTGCGCCGTTGCGGGCGGTCACGGGTCACACCATCGTCTGTGATCGTCTTCCTGAGGCGCCGATCGGCATCGAGACCGATGCGGATGTGGCGGTCGTCGCGCCGATGGTCATCGAGACGATCGCTTCCAGTGACGCGGACGCCTTTGTGGTTGCCTGCTTTTCCGATCCCGGAGTTGTGGCTTCGCGCGCGGCGACAAGCAGGCCGGTCATCGGCATCGCCGAGGCTGCCTACTATGCCGCGCTGCAGCTTGCGCCGCGTTTCGGCGTTGTTTCGCTCGGAGCGTCGTCGGTTGCGCGCCACGCGGCCCAGATCGAGCGACTAGGCCTGACCGCGCGTCTTGCCGCCGACCGGCCGGTCAACATGTCGGTGGCGGAGGCCAACGATCTGGACCTTGCCGGTGCATCAGTCGCTCGCACCGCTAAAGTCATGGCTGAAAAAGACGGTGCGGGCGTGGTCATCCTTGGATGTGCCGGCATGGGTGGTCATCGTCCTGTCTTGCAGCAGGAATTAGGCGTGCCCGTCGTAGATCCCGTCCAGGCAGCCGTCGCGGCCGCGATCAATGCGCTCGACCTTAACTATTTTACAAAGGGATGATCCGATGGAGCTTGTAGTCAAAGGTCGCGTCGTGGTGCCGGACGGCATTCTCGAAAACGGCTGGGTCGCAATCTCCGGTGGTCTGATTGCTGCAGTCGGGACCGGTGACGCTCCGGCCGCCGCGAGGGTGGAAGATCGCGGCAGCGCTCTGATTCTTCCCGGTGCAGTTGACGGTCAGACCCATGCGACAAGCTACAAGGGTCTGGCTGGGATCGCCGACACTACACGTTCGGCAATTGCGGGCGGCGTCACCACCCTGGTCGATATGCCTTATGACAATCCGCAACCACTTGACCGGCCGGAGCGGCTGGATGCCAAGATCGCGGCGATTGCCGCCCACTCGCATGCGGATATGGCGCTTTATGGAACGGTGACCCGCGAGACGGGTACAACCAACCTGGCGGCATTGATCGAAGGCGGTGTTGCCGCCTTCAAGATATCCTCATTCGAAAGCAACCCGGTGCGTTTCCCGCGAATCGGCGAGGATCTCGTGCTCGATCTGATGGAGGCTCTGGCGCCGACGCGCATTCCGCTCGGGTTGCACAATGAGGATCAGGAGATCGTCATGGCCCGCATTGCGCAAGCGAAGGCGGCGGGCGGCAACGGGATCGTCGCGCATGCGCATGCGCGGCCGGAAGCGGCTGAATTGGCGGCAACCGGTCAGTTCCTAGCCCTCGGCCTGTCAAGCGGCGCACATGTCCATCCCGTTCACCTGACGACGGAAACGGGGTTCCGGTTGACCGGAGCGGTGGCCGGGCTGGGCGCTGCTGCGACTGGCGAGCTCTGCGTCCATTATCTTTGGCTGGATGCCGCCCGCGACGGCGACCGGCTTGGTGCGCGGATGAAAGTGAACCCGCCGATCCGCTCGGCTGCGATCGATGGATTGTGGCGGTCGATTTCCGATGATCTTGTCGCGTTCATTTCTTCCGACCATTCAAGCTGGCCGATCGACAACAAGCTGACGGCTTCGATTTTCGATGCGGGCGCCGGCGTTCCCGGCCTCGAGACGCTCGTCCCGGCCTTTTTTACAGCCGCAGAAGCGCGCGGCCTCGATGCCGCGACACTTACTGCCGAATATCTTGCCGAGCGTCCCGCCCGTTTCTTCGGCATCGACGATCGCAAAGGCGCGATCGTCGTCGGCCGGGACGCGGATCTGGTGGCGCTTGAACAGGGCTCCTTCGTCTGGGACGAGGCGGCGTCTCACGACGGCCTCAACTGGAGCCCGTTCCATGGCGAGACGTTTACGGTTCGGGTGGCGGCAAGCTGGCTGCGCGGGAAACTTGTGTGGAACGGCGAAGACATTCTCAACAGCCCTGGAAGTGGCCGTTTCGTGCCGCGCGCCACCACCGGCTGGTTTGCGACAAAAAAGGACTGACCATGGCGCTTCTTGACGAAAAGGCGCGTGGCGTCTTCGTGATCTCGGTCACTCCGTTCAAGGATGATGGATCACTCGATCTCAATAGCCTCGACCGCGTTACGGATTTTTATCTGGATGCTGGCGCCGACGGTTTGACTGTCCTTGGCATGATGGGCGAGGCCCCAAAGCTGACAGGAGCCGAATCCCGGCAGGTCATCCAGCGTGTCATTTCGCGCGCGCAGGGCAAGCCTGTTGTGGTCGGCGTGTCGTCGCCCGGCCTTGCCGCGCTCGCCGAGGTCAGTCACGAGGCGATGGCTGAGGGCGCCGCGGGGGTGATGATCGCGCCGCCAATGAGCCTGCGCACGGACGCGCAGATCCTGAACTACTATCGTCAGGCCTGTGGCTTTCTCGGCAAGGACGTGCCGGTCGTGCTCCAGGACTTCCCATTGGCGACGACGGTGCAGATCAGCGATGAACTTCTCGGCCGTCTGATCGACGAGTTGCCGCAAATCGTCATGCTCAAGCATGAGGATTGGCCTGGCCTTTCGAAAATATCGAAGCTTCGCGACGCCGAGAAGAAGGGGCGTCGCCGCATATCCGTGCTTTGCGGCAATGGCGGCGTCTTCCTTCCGGAGGAGATGGCGCGCGGCGCCGATGGCGCTATGACAGGCTTCGGCTTCCCGGAAATGCTGGTTCAGGTGACGGATTTCGCGGGCCGTGGCGAGATGGAGCGCGCCCAGGATCTATTCGACGCCTATCTGCCGCTCGTCCGGTACGAGCAGCAACCGGGCGTCGGGCTTGCTGTTCGCAAATACGTGTTGGCCAAACGTGGCGCGATAGCATCGGGCGCGCAACGCCAACCGGGCGCGCAACTGGATGCCCCGGCGCAGGCCGAAGTGGAGCGGCTGCTTCGCCGCCAGGAAAAACGTCTCAGGGAGCTTGCCTGATGGATTACGGATTTGTCGGCCGCAAGGCGCTGGTTCTTGGTGCCAGTCGCGGACTGGGCGCGGCCTGTGCCAAGCTCTTGGCAGAGGAAGGTGCGACTGTGTTTGGCGCAGCGCGCAACACGTCTTCGGTTGCGCAATGGGCGGCTGGGCTGGCCGTGACACCGGTCGTGCTCGATCTCTCCGACCCGGCCTCCGTTTCCGATCTCGCCGCCCGTATGGCGGAGGAGGACATCGATATCCTGGTCAATAATAGCGGCGGCCCCGCTGCCGGTCCGGCCCGGGGGCAAAGCGTTGCGGCCTGGCAATCGGCGTTCTCGGCAATGGCAACGTCGTTGTTCGCGCTGACGGACACCCTTCTTCCCAGGATGTTAGAGCGTGGCTTCGGCCGCATTATTACAATCGGCTCTTCAGGCGTCGAGGCACCGATCGCGGGGCTTGCCCTGTCGAACGGTGTGCGAAGTGCGGTGGCTGGCTGGTCCAAGACGCTCGCAGCCGAAGTCGCAGCAAGTGGTGTCACCGTCAACATGGTCCTGCCCGGACGGATTGCCACGGACCGGGTACGCGAACTGGACGAGGGCAAGGCTCAGCGCAGCGGTTCGTCGCTCGAGGCGATCCAAACGGAAAGCCGCGCGACCATCCCGGCTGGACGATACGGAACGCCTGAAGAATTTGCAGCGGTGGTGGCATTCCTGGCAAGTGCCCAAGCGAGTTTCGTAACCGGTTCGATGATCCGCGTCGACGGAGGGATGCTGCGCAACATTTGAGAATTCTGGATCCGCAAGCCAGACGAGAGAACTACCGAGTGTGTCCAATCAATCGAAAAAGGGGAATGACATGATGAAGAAAACACTGAGCCTTGCTTTCCTGGCTATGATGGCGACCTCCGCTCTGGCGGAGCCGACATTGACCAAGGGGAAGATATCCTTTGCGGCGGATTTCGCAGCTGCTCCGAACCAGTTTATCCGCACCGACGGGCAAAAGGATGGCCTTAACGTCGATATGTGCGGCGAGATCGGCAAGCGCCTCGGCCAGGAGGTCGAGTGGACGAACCTTGCATTTCCCGGCCTGGTCCCGGGCCTGCAGGCCAAGCGGTTCGACAGCCTTTGCACCGCGATCTTCATCAACCCAGACCGCCTGAAGATCATGAACATGATCGCCTACGTCCAGTGGGGCGAAGGTCTGATGGTCCCGAAGGGCAACCCGGACGGTATTTCATGCGAGGGCAAGATCGGCGTGCCCGAAAGCTACAATGCCTGCTTCGACGGTCTGGCCGGCAAGGTCGTCTCGGTTGCCGCCGGTGGCACGACCAACAAGAACCTCCAGGCGCAGAGCGACCGCATGGTCGCGGCCGGAAAGAAGGCGATCGACATCCGTGCCTTCGATTCAAATTCGGAGGCGATCCAGGCAGCGGTGACCAAACAGGTCGATGCAGCCTACCTGAACGATCCACAGGCGGCCTACTACATCTCCACCAGCAAGGGGCCGTTCGAGATGGCCTTCACCGGCAACGCGGCCAATCGCCTGGCGATCACCACGCTGAAAGACAATACCGAGCTTGCGAATATGATCGTCAAGGCGCTGGATGAGATGCGCGCGGACGGCACCTACAACAAGATCGTCGAGAAATGGGGCGTAGCGCCGGTCGATGCCTTCGTCCTTAATCCGCAATAATTTGATCTAGGGTGATTGATGCAGTTCTCGATCGAGACGTTCCTGCATTATTTGGCACAGCCACGGTTCGCGACCGTGGCTGGCGTCACTCTGCTGGTCGCGATCGCCGCGCAGGCCATCGGAACTGTCATCGGGCTGATCCTTGCACTGTGTGCCCTGTCGAGGCACTGGCCTTTGCAGTTTTTTTCCGGAACCTGGGTATGGCTTTGGCGTGGCACCCCCCCGCTTGTGCAGCTTTTCCTTCTCTATTTCGGCTTGCCCCAGCTCGGCATCCGTCTTGGAGTTCTGGAGGCTGGACTGATCGGCCTGGGTTGTTACTCGGGTGCCTATATGTCCGAGATCATCCGCGGTGCCATGCAAAGCGTACCGCCCGACCAGATGCAGGCCGCTCGCGCGATGGGGATGAGTTGGCTCGGCGCGATGCTGCACGTGATCCTGCCGCAATCGGTACGGTTGATCCTGCCGCCGTTCGGCAACGAATTTTCCTCCATGATGCGCACCACCTCGCTCCTTTCGGTGATTTCCTTCAGTGAGCTTTTGCGCGTCACGCGAACAGCCATCAACGAAACCTACGCCGTCATCGAGCTCTATGCCGTCGCCGCCTTCTGGTACCTGCTGATGTATTCCGCCTGGATCATCGTGCAGCGCCAGCTTGAGCGCTACGCCGCAGCGGGCAGCGTCAAACGAAACATGACCAATGTCGCGACCCCGGTGGCCGAAGGTTGAGACACTCGTATTCCGGAGAGACTGAAATGAAGACCGCTATTTTGTTCGGTATCGGCGCCATGGGCGGTCGACTGCTGCGCGTACTCGAAGGCGACTATCCTTCCGTCGAGATCGTCGCGGCCGTGGATATCGATGCGTCCAAGATCGGCCGCACGCTGGCCGACGTTACGGGCTATCAGCGTTTCGGCAGCGTCAAGATTGTCGGCGACCTCGCTTCGGCGCTGGCCGGGCTTTCGAAGACGCCAGACGTGCTGGTGCATATGACGGAATCCAAGCCACACCTCATCAAGGACCAGTTGCTTGCAGCCCTGAACGCCGGCCTCAACGTGGTATCGGCCGCCGAATCCATGTTCTATCCCGCCCTTCGTTACAGCGCGTTCGCTGAAGCGCTGGACAGTGCGGCGCGGGCCAATGGTGTGTCGATTACCGGCACGGGCATCAATCCCGGATTTTCCTATGACGTTCTTCCGCTGGTTCTGGCGCGCGGCACCAGCGCCGTGAAGCGCCTGACCATTCACCGCTGCATCGACGTCACCGGCACGGGGCCGGGGGATATCGAGCATGTCGGCTACGGCCTGACGCCCGAGGAGTTCAACCGCCGCATCGCCGATGGCCGCGTCGAGGGACACATGGGTGCGCCGGAATCGCTGATCCGCATCGCGGATGCTCTCAATCTCGATATCGACGAGATTACGGAGGCATGGGATCTGGAAACGGCTGATTTCGAGGTCGACAGCGGCGACCCGACGCTCGGCGTCCTGCCTCCAGGCCGTGTCATCGGCATCACCCAGCGTGCCCGGGCGTTGCATCAGGGCAGGGAAGTGCTCAGCACCTCACTTGCGATGTATTACCAGCCGGAGAAGTTCAACCTGGTCGAGGAGGATCGCATCGAGATCGACGGCGCCATGCCGGTGAAGATGTCGATCAAGCCTGCCATGCAGTCGCTGTTCGGCGCGGCCAATATCATGGCCAACGCAATCGTTCCGGTGGCCGAGGCAGAGCCAGGCCTCGTGTCGCCGCTGGACCTTCCGACAGGCGGCACCGTGCGCGGTCTTTCGCGCTATGCGGTCGATCCGTTGCGCCAGGCAAGGCCGGGTTACCTGCCGGTGACAAGAAAGGTCTGAGTTCGTGGGTTTCGACGCAGGTATATTCCTGGATATACTCCACTCGCCCTTGCTGCTGAAAGCGGCCTGGGTGACGATCTGGGTTGCCGTCGTCGCCCAGATGATCGGAACGGTCCTGGGTTTTCTTTTGGCGGGCATGCTGGCGGCGCCAAAGCTGATGCGCTGGCCGGCACTCGGTTTCATCTGGGTATTCAAGGGTACTCCGCTTTTGGCGCAGATCCTGTTCTTCTATTCGGCGCTGCCGCAGATGGGCGTCCCGCTGAGCCTTGTCGCCACCGGCCTGCTGTCGCTCGGCCTGAACGAGGGTGCCCGCATGGCCGATATCGTGCGCGGCGGGCTGTTGTCCGTCTCGCGCGACCAGCGCGAGGCCGGACTGGCGCTGGGTCTGCATCCGTGGCAAATCTTCCTCACGGTGGTGTTTCCGCAGGCGATCCGGGCGATCGTGCCGCCGCTCGGCAATAACTTCAGCTACATGATCAAGGCAACCTCGCTGCTCGCGGCGATCTCTTTTGCCGAGCTCTTGCGCGTTTCACAGCAACTGGCTCAATCGACCACCCGTCCGCTGGAAGTCTACCTCGCCGTCGCACTCTGGTATCTCGCCATCCTGACGATCTGGACGCTCATACAGTACCGGGTAGAAAAGGCGGTTGCGCTGAAGACCTCCAGCCATGTGTCTGCACCGCCGCCGATCGTTGAGCGCACGGTGGTGCGAGCGGACCCGGCCCCGGATGCCCCCTCCCGTCTCTACCCCGTGCTCGAAGCCCGCAACCTCACCCGAAGCTTCGGTCCGATCAAAGGGCTGGACGATGTCTCGCTTTCCGTCGGAAAGGGTGAGGTCGTGGTAATTCTCGGACCGTCGGGGTCGGGCAAGAGCACGTTGCTGCGGGCGTTGAACTGGATCGAACCGACAGACAGCGGTGACGTGCTGCTGAATGGAGAAAGCCTGCCATGGGCGGATGCCGCGCGGCGTATTCCCCGACCGGAGCGTATGCTTGACAAGCGCCGCCGGCGCCTTGGCATGGTGTTCCAGAGTTTCGCCCTGTTCCCGACGATGACAGCCCGCCAGAACGTTGCTCTCGGCCCGCGCCGGCTGCTGGGCATTAAAAAGGAGGAAGCTTTGGCGGCAGCGGATGAGCTGCTCGAAGCGGTCGGTCTTGGGGACAAGGTGCATTCCTATCCCGTGGAACTGTCTGGCGGGCAGCGCCAGCGCGTCGCCATTGCGCGGGCATTGTCGATGAAGCCGGATGCCGTGCTTTTCGACGAACCCACATCCGCGCTGGATCCGGAATCGATCGGGGGCGTGCTCGCCGTGATGGCGGATCTGGCAGCCCAGGGTCTGACGATGGTTATTGTCACCCATGAGATCGGCTTTGCCCGCCGGATCGCCGACCGCATCGTCTACATGGAGCGTGGGCGCCTTTTGATGGATCTGCCGCGCGATCAGGCCTTCGGCGACAAAGCGCCGGACTACTTCCGCACTTTCCTGTCTCGCGAAGGATAGTCAGGGATAAGCCATGAGGAATTGTTTGCTGGTTGAGGAACGCCGTCTATTCGTTGCGCTTTGGACGTGCATATCTGCCTGAGCAGTCGCTGAATTGCGGGCCGAAACGCCGAGTTACAGATAGGAGAGTGCATGGTTGAGACGATGGCAATCAGGAAGCGGCGGCGTGTGGTACAGCCGGCAAAGCCTGCTTCGCTGACCGAGCAGGTTTACGATACTCTACGAACCCAGATTTTGACTTGCGTCATCCGTCCGGGTCAGGAATTGAATGAAGCCGAAGTTGCAGAGCGCTTCGACATTTCCAAGACGCCGGCTCGCGAAGCCTTGGCGGCCTTGCGGCAGGAAGGATTGGTCAGATCTTTTCCCCGCCGCGGCTATCAGGTCACGCCGATCACCTTTGCGGACATGGACGAGCTGTTCGACGTGCGAACCATTCTGGAAGCGGGAGCCGCCGAACTTGCCTGCACAAAGTTGACCGCGGAACAGATTGACCATCTGAACTCTCTTGCGGATGCGACTTATAATCAGGGTGAGCAGCTCAGCCTTGCGACATTCATCCGCTCCAATCGGGAGTTCCATCTGGCAATCGTGGAAGCAACCGGCAATGGAAGGCTCGTCCAGCTCCTGACCCACCAGATCGATGCGCTGGAGCGCTTCTTTTATCTCGGTGCACAACTGCGGGACGTGAACAACGAGACGACCGTATCCCACCACCAGATCGTGGAAACCTTGGCCCGTGGTGACCAGACGGCTGCACGGGAAATCATGATCCGCCACAACGAACAGACGCGCCAGGGCCTGTTCCAGGCGCTCGCGACAGGGCGGGGATACGACCTGATTAATCTCTAGCACGGGGAGATCTCGCTCCGAAACTCGAAAGGCGAGGGGCCAAGGTCCCGCATGAACAGGAATGATGATGGAAGTCGGGTCATTGTGGGAGGCTATCACGCCATCCCCGCCCAAATGTGCAAAGCTGACGGGAACGATCGCCGCTGATGTCGTGGTGGTGGGTGCGGGTTACCTTGGCCTTTCATCCGCCCTGCATGCGGCTGAGGCAGGGCTCGACGTCGTTGTGCTGGAAAGTCAGCAGCCCGGCTTCGGCGCGTCCGGGCGCAATACAGGCTTTGTGGTTCCGAGCCTCAAGACATCGCTGGGGCCCTCAGAGGTTGTGGCCGTACTCGGCGCCGATCATGCGGGGCGCCTGCTGAAACTTGTCGCTGAATCCGGCAAGGCGGTGTTCGACCTGATCAGGCGCCACGAGATCGATTGCGATGCCGTCCAGAACGGCTGGTTGCAACCTGCACATTCGCGCGCGGCCGAGGCGACGCTTCATGGCCGCATGCCGCGGCTGGTAAACGCCGGCGTCGATGCCGAGTGGCTCGATCGCGACGCCATGCTGAAACGCACCGGCCTGCCGTCGCTGCATGGCGGGATCCGGGTGGCATCGGGCGGCCAGATCACACCGCTAGCCTATGCGCACGGGCTCGCCCGTGCCGCTATCTCCGCAGGCGTTCGGCTGTTCGGCGACAGTCCCGTGAAGAGCATCGATCCCGATGGTCAGGGTTGGCGCCTGCTGACGACAGGCGGCGAGGTCCGTGCCCGCCGCGTGCTGATGGCCACCAACGCGCTGGTCGGCAACCTGCTGCCGGAATTGCGCGCTTCGATCATACCCGCGCGTGTTTTCCAGATTGCTACTCAGCCGTTGCCGAAGGATTTCCGGGTGAGCCTTTTGCCGGACCTGGCGCCGGTCGCGGATACGCGCCGTCACACATTCGCATTGCGTTGGTCTCCGGACGGACGGTTGGTGACCGGCGGGATGGTACCGCCGCTGCCCGGCCGCATGGCGTTGGCGCGCAGGCTCTTCGCAAATCGACTACGCCGCATCGTGCCTGATCTTCCGCAGATCAGGGTGGACTACTCTTGGACGGGAATCATCGCCGGAACGCTGGATTTTCTACCGCGGATGATGCGAATCAAGCCCGGTATCGACGCCGTGATCGGCTGCAACGGCCGTGGCGTGGCACTGACGACGGCTTTGGGACGTGAGATCGGCCCTTGGCTCGCAGGGCAGGTTGCCGACGCGGATCTCACATTGCCACTGACGGCGCCGCGCCCGATCCCTTTCAGCCGCATATCAGGACTCGGGCCACACTTCATTCTTCCGGTCTGGGAGGCGCGAGACGCTTTCGAAGCACGGTTCCGATAAAGCCGCGACACATCTGCAAATCCAATTTCTGCAAATCAAGGAGTCATGACATGAGCGAAGAAACAGTCGGCGGCAAGATCAAATGGTCGCGCCAAGAAGAGGTTGCGCTGACCTGGGTGCACCCGGGCCAGGAGTTTAGCCACCGGCTGGTCACCAAGAAGCTGCATGGCTCGTCGATTTCCTTTCACATCACTACCTACATGCCGCACTTCGACACGATGGTCGAAGGTGACGGTGTGCATGAAGTGATCCTCTACTGTCTGCATGGCTGGTCGAAGCAGATCGTTGAGGAAACCGGCGAGGAACACATCTTTAGGCCGGGCGACGCGATGTATCTGCCCAAGAATTATCGATACCGCCACATTATCGGCGAAGCCGGCCTCGTGATTGCCGTCTGCGCCAATCCTTCGAAAGAGGCGGGCGATATGTAAATCCAGTACAGGCGCCGTAAAGTGGCAGTTGCCAGTTGCGCCACGCACGAGGAAAACCACTATGACAGGTATCGCACCCCGGCATTTTGCGCCGTCTTCGCTCATATGGGCCGAGTTGACGCGCGCGGAACTCGCGACCAAGCGGGACGCAGGTGCATTGGTCGTCGTGCCGACAGGGGCGATCGAACAGCACGGCGACTTCCTCCCCGTGGAGACCGACACGTTCCTGGCGTCCGCGGTTGCAGAGTTGGCCGCAAGCCGCGTGACCGGCGTAGAAATCGTCGTGGCACCGGCCGTGCCCGTCGGCTTTTCTCCGCATCATCTCAGCCATCCCGGCACGATCAGCCTGAGGCTGGAAACCTATCTGGCCGTTCTTGCCGATACAGCGCGGTCAATTCTCGACGCCGGATTTCCGCGCCTCGTCTTCGTCAACGGTCACGGAGGCAATTCGGCGCCATTGCGCTCGCTCTGCGCCCAGATGGTGACCGACGGATATGCAGTCGGCATGGTCGATTATTTCGCGCCGGGCGAAAAGGATTGGCTGCCTCTCCTGAAAGGTGGACTGCCTCGAACCGGCCATGCCTGCGAACAGGAGGCGGCGCTAACAATGGCATTGACATCCTCCGAAACCCAGCAGCGGATTCAATCGGCGATCGAAGGGCTTCCGGCTCGTCTGGTGCAGCCATGGATCGCGCCAGGTCACGTGGATGACCCCATAACGGCGTTTGGTGCAGCCTGGCCGCCGATCTTCCAGGCAGACGACTGCGGCTATTTCGGAGATCCGGCAAAAGCGACCAGTGAAAATGGCACTTTGATCCTTGAAATGACGGTCAAGGGGCTGGCAGCCTATCTGGAAGCATTCGCACGTACACCGTTGCGGCTCGGAATTGCTCGCGATCCCGCCTCACCGAGGATAACCAGTGAAACTCCAGATCGGAAATGAGCACCTTGGTCACATTGCGGCCTTTGGACTTGTTTCATTCAACGCGTGGCAAGCTTAGGTGACGGCCGCCGGTTCATATCCTCAAAACCCTGACGGGATCTTCTTGTTTCGACCGCCAACCGGACAGCTACGTTGTTTTAGCGAAATTCCTTCCATCCTCGGGTGGAAGCCGGTGGTACGCGAGGGAGGCGGATTATCTTCCTCCTCCTCCTATGCTTTCGACAGGCCGAGCTGAGCAGTGCGCACCCAAGTGCGCGACGGCTTGCCCGGCATCAACTTGCGCGAGGTCTCAGCTTTCCTTGTACCCGTGGGACGTTGCGACGAAAATCGCCCGGCGAATTGATTTATCTGATCTTTTGACAAGTGCCCGCAACGCTGTAACGCCCGCCACCGCCGACAACTCCAGGTAAAGTCCGTTGCGGGCGAGAGCCTTCTGATCGGATAGCGTATCGGCTTCGCTGACGGCCACGGCAGAGCCGAAACCACGTCGCAGCGCCTCGAGCGCCTGATACGTCACCGTTGCCCCGCCGATCGAGGCAAGCTTGTTCGCACCTTTAAAATGGCTCCGATAGTCTTCGCCCTCAAGGACGCGCTGTATCCGTGGAAAGGGCTCGGCGACCAGAAGGCTCGGCATCCTGCGGCACAGTCCCATCGCCAATGCCTCCGACAGGCCCCGGTAGATGCCCCATAGGAGATCGCCGCGGGACGTCGGCACCACGACGACATCGGCTTCGGTGGCTCTGCTGTCCTGCGCAAGCTCATAGCCCAGCGTCTTGTAACCCTCCACGCCATAGGGATCGCTGCCGACCGGTGGGTCTAGATAGTTCGTCGCGGTGGCGTAGCCTTCCTCGCGGACCTTCTGACGGACGATCTCCCAGCGCTGCATGCTGTCTTCGGCGTAGACGATTTCCGCGCCGGTCATATCGATGGCCCGGCGCCAGGCCGGTGTCATGCTCCGCGTCGTGACGATGGTGCAGGGGATGTCTGCAAGGGCGGCATAGGCTGCAAGCGAAGCGCCTGCATTGCCGCTCGAGGCGGCGATGACCGCGGGTGCTCCACGATGTTTCGCTCGGGCGACGAATTGCGCGCTCATGCGATCCTTATGGGAGCCGGTCGGATTGGCGCTTTCCAGCTTGGCATGGAGACTCTCCAGTCCGAGTTCATCCGCCAGGCGGGGCAGCGAAACCAGCGGCGTATCTCCTTCCCCGAGCGTATTGAAGTCGCTGTAGGGCAGCCGTGCACCGAACCGAGCCATGCCGTGTCGCTCCACGGAGGGGCCGAGTTTCGGCAGATCGGCGTCGTAAAACGGCACCACGCTTGCCGGATAGCCGGCGTCGAGGCAAACCGGGCAGCCTTCGGGATAATCGGCGACAGGAAAGCGAGCCGCGCAGCGGACACATTCGAAGCCGGCCAGATGGGGGTTGAGGATGGGCATGCTGGTCTCTTTCATTGAGGCAGGTTCCGAAGTCTGCCGCGCGCGAGGCGCGACAACACGGGCGGCAAGGTGATGACCGAGAAGGCGACCGCCAAGAAGACGGCGCTGAGAGGGCTCAGAACGAAAGCGCTGAGATTTCCGTGCGAGATGATCAGCGCCTGCATCAGGCTTTCCTCCAGCAGTTCGCCAAGAACGAAGGAGAGCAGTAGCGGGGCCACGTCGAACCCGGACTTGCGCAAGCCGTAACCCGTCACCCCGAAGGCCAGCATGACGCCGACATCGAACATGCTGTTGTTCAGGCTATAGGCGCCGATCACGCAGAAGAAGGTGATCAGGGTGGCCATGATGGCGCGGGGTACCCGCAACAGCCATACGAACAGCCCGACCAATGGCACATTGAGGATGACGAGGATGAGGTTGCCGACGAACATGCTGGCGATGACGCCCCAGAAGAGCTCGGGATGTTCGACGATCAGCCGCGGCCCCGGCGTGACGCCCGCCATCAGCAGGGCACCCATGATGACGCCGATCGTCGCGTTGGCGGGTATGCCGAGGCAGAGCAGCGGAATGAAGCTCGCCTGGGCACCCGCATTGTTGGCTGCCTCCGGTCCGGCGACGCCCGCGACAGCGCCCTTGCCGAAATGCTCCGGCGTTCTCGATATCCGTCGCTCCAGCATGTAGCTGGCGAAGCTCGAAATCAGCGCTCCGCCACCGGGCAGCAGGCCGAGGCCGAATCCGAGCACGCTGCCGCGCAATGCGGGGGCCGTGGCCTGCCGGATCTCATCGCGGTTCGGCAACAGGTTTCGCATGCCGGTGGGGGGCCGCAAGGTACTGTCGATGTCGTCGCTGTCTTCCGCCATCAGCAGAACCTCGCTGATGCCGAACAGCCCCATGGCCAAGATCGGAATGCTGAAGCCATCGCGAAGAGCTGGAATATCGAAGACAAAACGTTCGTCGCCCGAAACCAGATCCACGCCGACGCAGGCCAGCAGCAGGCCGAGGCCAATCATTGCAAGCGATCTGATTTTCGATCCTTCGCCGATGCCAAGCACCAGCATGAAACCCAGAATGAACAACGATGTCTTTTCGAGCGGGCCGAAGGCCAGCGCATACTGCGCCATGCTTGGCCCAACGAGGCCGATCCCCACCGTAGCCAGGATGCCGGCCACGAAGCTCGTGAAGGCCGAAAGGCTGAGGGCAGCCCCTGCGCGGCCCCTGCGCGCCATCTGGTATCCGTCGATACAGGTAATGACGCTTGCGGCCTCGCCGGGGATCTTGACGAGGATCGAGGTGATCGAGCCGCCATACATCGCGCCGTAATAGATGCCGGACAGCAGGATGATGGCGCTCGTCTTGTCCAAATAGATCGAGATCGGCAAAAGCAGGCTGATCGTGGCCGTCGGGCCGAGGCCCGGCAGCACGCCGACAGCCGTGCCGACGAAACAGCCGGCGAGCGCGATGATGAGGTTGAGAGGTGTGACAGCCTGGCCGAAACCTAAGGCGAGGTTTGAAAGGAGATCCATTTAAAGCGACCAGATCCAGCCCTGCGGAAGCGGAACGAGCAGCAGGCGCTCGAAGAGCAGCCAGCTTCCGCAGGAGACGACAACTGCGACTATCGCCGAGCGCCAAAAGGGCATCCGCTCCACGTAGCTGAGCAAAATTACCGACAGCACGGCGAGGGCGGGCAGCAGCCCGATCGCGTCGGCGACCGGCACCAACAGGAAAAACCCTGTCGCGTAGGCCGCCGGCACCCTCGAAACCCCGAGTATAAACGCCTTCCGGCGCTCCTTGATCGCGATCGCCAGGCACGAGAGGACCACGATGATGCCGCCGGCAAGCGGCATCAGGCCCGAGCCGGGCATGCCGAACGACCAGACGCTGTAATGCGACTGGCTATATGCCATCGCGGATGCAGCCGCGACGGCCAAAAGCAAAGCTCCGATCATGGTCTAGATCCCGAGTTCCTTGATCGTCTTGCCGAGATTCACATAGGTCGACCTGGCGCGTTCGGTGAATTCGGTGCTGTCCCAATAAAGCCTCCCGCCTTTTGAGATCTTAAGGTAGGCATCGAATTCCGGCGAGGACTGCAAGTCGCCGATGAGCGTGTTCCAGTAGTCGACAACCTCCGAGGACAAGCCTGCCGGCCCTACGAGGCCATAGGTCGCCTCGATCGCCAACGGCTGGCCCAGTTCCGCGAAGGTTGGCACCTGCGGATGGCCGACGATCTTCTCGCTGCCGGTCGCGGCCAGCAGCCTGACCTGGCCCGCATCCAATTGCGGCCCGAAGTCGGAGGAGACGGATGCCTCGATGTGCCCGCCGAGCAAGGCTGTGATCGCTTCGGCGCCGCCCTTGAACGGAACGAAGGTCGTCTGGGCCTTTGCCTTGCGGAAGGCCGCTTCCGTCGCGAGATGAGCGGCGCCGCGAACGGCAGCCGTGCCCCAGCGCAGCTGGCCGGGATGATCGACGGCAAATTTCACGATCTCGTCCCATGACTGGAACTTGCTGTCGGCCTTCACGTAAAAGGCGATCGGCACGTACACATAGGCGGCAATGTAGGTGAAGCTGGTCAACGGATCGTAGGCAACCTTCTGCAGGTGCGGGGCCGTGCCAAAAGGGCTGACCGAATAAAGTCCGATCATCGTTCCGTCAGGCTTAGCTTCAGCGATCTGCGCCGTACCGAGAACAGCTCCCGCACCGGGCCGGAAATCCACCCCCGTGGCGTTACCCCGCTTGTTGCTGGAAAAATCCGCAACCACGCGCGCGGTGAGGTCGCCCACGCCACCGGCGGCGAAGGGAACGATGACCGTGACCGGCCGGCCTGGATAGGTTTGCGCTTTCGCCGAACTGGCCGTGCCGACAAGGCTCGCGCTTGCAAACGCTGCTGCTGAGACAAGAAATCGACGACGTTGCATGGTTCTGACCCCTCTTTTATTGTTCCTATAATAGGAACATCGTTTCTATATTTAAACGTTAGTCACAAGGAACTGCGATTGTCAACGGGCGAGTCGGGGAAATCTAACAACTGAGTGAACACCGGAAATGTCTGCAGGTCGATTGACATGCAAGGTGCGTAGATCAATAATCGATACAGTGTTGCAAATATAGGAACGAATGGAGTTAGCATTGGACAAGACCATACTGATCGCCGGGCTGGCACAACTGACAGCCGATCGGCTCGATCGCGTGCGAGGCAGGATGGAAACGGAGGGCATCGGTGCCGTTGTCGTCGCATCGCCGGAAAACGTCCTCTACGCGTCCGGCTACGAAAGCATGGGGGCAACCATCAACCGTCGGTATGCCTATGCGGCGATTGTTACCTTGGCGGATGTTCTCCTCGTCACACCTGCCGCGGATTTTGCCCCCGCCATCGATGCAGGATTGAAGCCCGATTGCGTCTACCCGTTCGGTACGTTCTTCTTCAGCGGCGAGACGTCTTCCGCTCACAGTGCTATGCGGCACGTCTCCTTCGATGCGGCCTTTGCCGAGGCCCTGTCCCGGATTGCGCCGACAAGGACGATTGTCGCCGAAATCGCCTTTCTGACCGGTGCGGCGCTGGATGCTCTGTCTAGAAGGGGGGAAAAGGTGGTCGATGCGTCCGCCTGGATGCTTGGACTTCGTGGCACGAAGCTGCCGTTCGAGATCGCGCTTCTAAAGCAGACAACGCGAATGACGGAACGGGCGATCGAAGCCGGCATTGCGGCGGCAGCGGTCGGCGTCACCGATAAGGAGGTCGCTGCAGTCGTCGCGTCGCAAATGTCGCTCAGTGGCGGCTTGCCGCGCAACGTTACTGTCGTCGGCGGCTTGCGTAGCGCGCTTGCCGATGCAATGAGTACGGAACGGCCGCTGGAGCGAGGCGACCTGCTGCGCTTCGATGTCGGCTGCAGTTTTTATGGCTATAAGTCTGATGTGGCCCGCACGGCGGTGATCGGAGAGCCGACGAAGCTGCAGGCGTCGCGTTATGACGCCCTTCTTGCCGGGCTCGAAGCGGAGATCGGGATGCTGAAGGCTGGGGTCCGCGCATCCGATGTCTTCCGGAAAGGTGTCGGCGTCGTGGAGCATCACGGTCTTAGACCGTTTCGACGCCAGCATATCGGCCACGCCATCGGTATGGCCGTTTACGAATATCCGGTCATCACGCCCGATTGCGAGGAGAAACTCCTGGCCGGTTCGACCTTCTGTATTGAAACGCCTTATTACGAGCCCGGCTGGGGCGGCATGATGGTCGAGGACACCGGCCTTATCACAGATGACGGCTTCGAGCTGTTCTCCTCCACTGACCGGTCGCTTAGGATCGTTCCCGATTGAGAGGATATCGGCATGTCTTGCCGTGGTCTCGTCGTGGGCCATGGCACCGGCAAGGTTCAATATGATAGGACGTTGCGGTCAGAAACTGCAGTTAAAGGGGGAATAGATTGGCGGGTAGTCAGTCCTTGGAGCGCGGACTTGAGATTCTCGATTTGCTCGACAAGTCGCCGAGACCTTTGGGTGTCCGGGAAATATCCCGGCAAATGGATATCAGTGCGGCGATCGTGCAGCGGCTCATCAATACTCTGGCCGAATATAATTACGTCGCGCAGGATAAAGAAACGCGGCGATACTCAATCGGCTATCGCGCGTTTGGACTGGGTTGGAGCTTGACCCGGAAAGACAGGCTGATTTCCGTCGCCAAACCGGAACTCGACAGGCTAGCTTCCGATCACCTGCTCAACTGTTACCTCGGAGTTCTCCGGGGGGGGCGGGCGATCTACATCCTGTCCGTCCAGAGCGACGGACCCATCGCGATCCGTAGCGCGCCCGGGTCACTCACCTACCTTCACAGCACCGCGCTCGGAAAAGCGCTTCTCGCGGGGCTTGCGGATAGCGACGCTTACCGGCTGTTAACGGCAGAGCCGCTTGCCCAGGTAACGCCACACACCGTGACTGATCCTGACAAGATCATGGCCGAACTCGCCGACATCCGGAAGAGCGGTTATGCCACGGTCAGGAGCGAGAACATTCAGGGCGTCATCTCCGTCGGTGCTCCGGTTCATGACACTTCAGGCTCCGTCATCGCAGCTCTCAGCACGGCCTTTGCGGAATGGTCGACGCCGGAATTCACCGTCGAAGAGGTCGCGAAACTGGTGATGGACAGTGCCGCGCGCATCTCCCAAGCCCTCGGCCACCAGCCCCAACTGCCGGTCTGAAGCACGGCCATGTCTGAAGTCCATCTCACGATATTTCCGGGCATCGATCCCGAGCGCGTGCTGAAGGTTGAGGAGATGCGCTTCTTCCTGATACCGCCTGTACAGGATCCTGTCTTCTCGATTGACTGGATGGCTGTCGGTTCTTCGAAAGCTTGTCTTGGCCGAAATGGGATCTGGTGATCAAGACGAGCTCCACCTGCCGATGAGGTACGGCTTAGATCTGCGGGGTGCCCTCCTGATCGTGCCGGAAGGCGCCAGCGTCGGCGGGTCCACGTGTTCTGGAGAATCTCCAAGCCTTTCCGGCGCCGCTGCCGAAAGGGCCTTGGAGCCTTTCGCGGCAAAGCGCTCTGGCCAGCTATATGCTTCATGACTGGAGAGCGCCTAGCCTCATGAAGGCAGCGGAGTTGCCGACGACAGGCGGCTTAATGGCGCATTAACCCGCGCTGACTAACAGTTGATCTCGCGCGAAATGACCTCCGCGCCTAACCTCTATGGGGATCAACATGTATGTTGTATCGGTGCTCGATAACGGCGACCAACGGACATTTGTGTCCGAAAATCTGAAAATAATAGACCGTGTTGTCTATGCTACCATTTGCGGCGCTCCGAAGGAGTTCATGCTCTCGGAGATCGTCGATATTGTTCCCGTTGATGCAAAGCCTTCGAAAGAGTCTACCGCACGTCTGCGCGCTGCGCTGACCCAGTAGCGTTCGCGGCCAAATTGCGCTCCCGCCAGACGTGGATTGCGCTTTGAGCCTCAACGCTTGACCTATCGCATCGCTTTCACACTCTCATCCCAAAACGTCGCTGCCGCCGATCACACATGGGCGAGCAGCTTCGTGGGCTCGCCGGCAAAAGTCGGCGAGCTTTCCAAATGCAGCCCGAATCATTGAGCTACGGCATGGTTCAACCATTTCCGGAGGAAACGGAAACTGTCCGATCGCAGCTTCGGTTCGGCGAACATGAATACATAATGCTCGCGCACCATGTGGTCCGCAAAAAGCGCGACAAGCTGACCTTCCGCCAATTCCTGCCTGACCAGCCTTTGTCGAACGATCGCGATGCCGAGGCCCTCCACGGCCGCAGTCAATTCGAGGCCCGAACTCTCCAGATCGATGAAGCGGGCATTAGAGAATGTTCTCGCGGCGCGTGGCCCCAGCCAGCGTTCCCAGTTGCGGGTGAATTCGGCAGAACGCAGCAGGACATGCCGTTCGAGATCGTCAGGTGTATCAAGAGGCGGCGCGCGCCGAAGATAGCCTGGACTACAGACCGGGGTGAGATCCGCATCAGCCAAAACCTCACACACAAAACCCTTCCTGCTGACAGCCTCGCCTACATAAATCGTCCCGTCCGCTCCTTCGCTGTCATGCCCGCCTGTCACGAATTTCACGACAATGTCCGGGTGGCGCGCATAAAGCGTTCCCAGCACCGGCATAATGCATTTTTGCAAAAAGACGCGAGGGCTGCCGATGACGAGCGGTCGCCGGTTGACGCCGACGGATAGGTCGCTGGTAACGGCGCGTATCTCGCCGAGCGAAGCCTGGATTCTGCCCCAATAAACTTCGCCAACAGGGGTAAACGCGATCTTTCGGTTCGTTCGCTCGAAGAGAGGGCAGCCGAGAAAGGCTTCCAGGTTTCGGATCTGGCGACTGACGGCGCCCGCCGTGAGGCAGAGTTCGCCCGCTGCCTTGGCAATACTCATATGCCGCCCCACCGCCTCGAATACGGGAAGCGAGGTCATTGGTGGCAGTCCTCTGCGCGATTTTTGCATCTGTTCTCCTCCCTTCTACTCTAGTGTTCAGTTGAGAAAAACTCAATCGAGAGGAAAAAAATTCGATTTTTCCTGCAGCCGGCCCACGGTACCGTTCCCTCACGAAATGAATGGGAGGAGGACCATGAAAAGCCTGTCACTAGCATCTTTCGGCGTGGTGTTCGCAGCCGCGACATCGCTTGCGCCGTCTCCGGCTGCGGCCGAACAGTTGCGCGTGGGCCTTGCCGCACTCGCGACGTCTGTCGATCCGCATTTCCACCGAGCCGGCTACAATTTCGATCTTCGCGAGAACATCTCGGATGCACTCGTCTACGCCAACGGCGTCAACGGCAGCGTCGAGCCGCGTCTTGCGAAATCGTGGGAAATCCAGGGGGAGACCAAATGGGTCATCATGCTCGAGCCGAAGGCGAAATTCCAAGACGGAAATGCGCTCGGAGCCGATGACGTAATCTATTCGATCTGCCGGGTGCGCAATGTGCCGAATAGTCCCGGCCTCTTCAGCAGCTTCATCGCCACCATTGCCGATATCAAGGATGCCGGTGAGGGCAGGATCGAGATCGACACCAAGAAACCCGATCCGAACCTACTGCGCAGCTTGAGCAATATCGGCATCGTCCAGAATCCGACCGGCGCTACGCTGGCCTATGACGACAAGACCTGCGGCAACGATAATTGGTTAGAGACGGCCGACTTCAATAGCGGAAAGGTATCGCCCGGCATCGGCCACTACCGCGTCAAGAAGTTCGCGCCCGACGTTGAGATCGAACTGGAGCGCAACGATCACTATTACGGCGCGCCACCCGCTTACGATTCGGTGCTGATCAAATCGCTGCCGGACAACAGCGCCCGTATCGCCGCTCTGCTCGGCGGCTCGGTGGATGTCATCAACGCCGTCCCGATCAATAGCATCGACAGCATCCAGTCGTCGGGCAAGTATCACCTGTCGTCCATGCCTTCGACGCTGCTGATCTTCCTGTTGCCCGACCAGGGACAGGAAAAGACGCCGAAGGTTTCCGGTACAGATGGAAAGAACCCCTTCCTCGATCCGCGCGTGCGCAGGGCGCTCAACCTCGCCATCAACCGCGAGCAGATCGCCGAAACCGTGATGGGTGGCATGGCGCAGCCGGCGAGCCAGATCATTGTCGACGGCGTTTTCGGGCACAATCCGGACCTGCAGGCCTATCCCTACGACCCGCAGGAGGCCAGGCGACTGCTGGCCGAGGCCGGCTATCCGAACGGCTTTTCGTTGACGCTGAACGCTCCGAGCGACCGTTATGTCAACGGCGCTCAGGTCGCCCAGGCCGTAACTGCCATGCTCTCGCAGGTCGGGCTGAATGTAACGCTGGAGACCTTCCCCTTCAGCATCTACTTCACCAAGGCGAGCGCATACGAGTACAGCCTCTATTTGGCGGGTGCTGCAGCCGACACAGGCGAAGGCCTGAGCCAGATGATCAATCTTGCCGGCACCCGAAATCCCGACCGCGGTTGGGGTGGAGCGAACCGCGGACGATATTCCAGCGAGGTCACCGACAAGGCGCTCGAAGACGCACAATCGACGTTGGACGACACCAAGCGGGAGGAACTGATCCGTGCGGCGGTGGCTGAAGTCTACAAGGACGATGGCTATGTGCCACTCTACCACGAGTTCGGTGTCTGGGGCGTTCGCAATGGCGTGCACTACGACGCCAACGCCAACCTGACCAACATCTTCTACACCGCGCGTCCCGAATAAGACGATATCGGCAAGGCTGGTGGTCAAGCCGGCCTTGCTCTTGTTTTCATGAAAGTGCGAAGCCGGATGGGTACAGAATTCAACGACGCGCTAACGTCGCAATACGACTACCGAGGACTGCGGGACGCTTTTGCGCCGCCGGCCATGTACCAAGCCTTCCTGGACGTCGAGAAGGCCGTGGCGACCGCTCAAGGAGAGCTCGGCATGATCCCCATCGCCTCAGCGGAGGTGATCGCGGAACATTGCCGTTACGAGTATTTGGACATGAGCCGCCTGGACACATCGTACCGGACAACCCGGCACCCTCTCATGCCGGTGATCAACGAGCTCGTCCGGCTCTGCGGCCCACAGCACGGCGGATATGTCCACTGGGGTATCACCACGCAGAACGTCATCCAGACCGGACTGCTGCTGCTCGCCAAGCGCGCTCAAGTGGTGCTGGACGAACTGCTCGCGGACATCCTGCGTCATCTCGGCCGTCATGCCCGTACCCATGCCAACACCATCATGGCCGGACGCACCCATTATCGCCACGCTGTGCCGATTACCTTCGGCTTCAAGGTGGCGGTCTGGATCGAAGAATTCCTTCAGGCGATGGACCGGCTCAAAGAGACTGAGAAACGTGCCTTCGTGGTCATGAGCGGTGGTGCCGTCGGCTGCTTTTCGGCTCTCGGCAGACAAGGCCCCGCATTTCAGTCACGCGTGGCAGCACTTCTCTGCATGGGCGATATGGCCATTCCCTCCCGGGCGATCCGCACGCACATGTGTGAATATGTCAATGCGTTGAGTTTGACGGCGTCCATTTGCCACAAGATCGCCGAGGAGGTCTACCAGAGCTCGTCGGAGGAATATGGGGAACTGCACGAGGGCCGCATCGAGGGCACCATCGGTTCCTCCACCATGCCGCAGAAGATCAATCCTATTCTGTGCTACGGCATCATCGCCAACAGCAACAAGCTCTATTCGTGCGCGGGAATGCTGATGGCGACCGCCCACCGCTCGTTTGAATCAGACGGCAGTGCCAACCAGATGTTCGAGGATGGACTGGCGGATGTCATCGGTGCAATTTCCGAAATCCTCGTGCGGACCGAACTTCTGGTGCGCGACCTCTATGTCGATACGGAGCGGATGCGGGCGAATCTGGACCTGTCGCACGGGGCCATCTTCGGCGAATTTGCCATGATGCGGCTCGGTGAGACGCTCGGCAAACACAAGGGGCACGAACTGGTCCATGACGCTGCTTTGGCGGCGGCAGGCGGTAAAGCTGCTTTCCTGCAGCAATTGTCGTTGCTGCCGGGTGGCCCGGTGCTTCGGGCAGAGATCGAGAATCGGCTTGAAAATGGCAGTGCCAGCGGCATATGCGCTGAATACGCGGTGCATTTTGGATCGCTGGTTCAGGATATCGGAGCCGGATCGTTTCCGACCGTCGAGCAGCGCAACATCAACGCCTACCTGAAGGTTGACCGCTGATGCTGTCCTTCGTGCTGCAGCGCCTGCTGCAAAGCGTCATCGTCGTGTTCGTGCTGTCGATCGTGCTGTTCGTCGGGGTCTGGCTGATCGGCAACCCGGCGGATATCCTGATCTCGTCGGAAGCTTCGGAGGCTGACCGGCTTGCCGCCATTGCCGCGCTCGGCCTCGACAAGCCGCTTTGGCACCAATACCTGGTCTTCCTCGGCAATGCTGCACAGGGGGATTGGGGGGCCTCCTTCGTCTACAAGGAGCCGGTCGTCAGTATCCTTCTGCAGCGGCTGCCCGCCAGCCTGGAGCTCGGCTTGGTGGCCTTCCTCATCGCCGTTGGCATTTCCATCCCGGCGGGCCTCTATGCCGGTTTGAAGCCGGAATCGCTGCTCGGTCGAGGCATCATGGCCTTCTCGCTGATTGGAGTGAGCATCCCGACGTTCTGGCAGGGCATGCTGCTCATCGTCGCATTCGGCATTGCCCTGCCGATCTTGCCGGTCGGCGACCGGGGCCAACTGGCAACGCATTTCGGCATTACCTCCAGTCTCTGGACGCTCGACGGCTGGTCGCACGTCGTCATGCCGGCCTTCAGCCTGGCGCTGCTCAAGATGTCGCTGCTGATGCGCGTGACGCGCGCAGCGACCATGGAAATCTCATGCCTCGACTTCGTCAAGTTCGCTTATGCCAAGGGCGTGAAAAGCCGCAAGGTGATCGTCGGCCACATTCTGCGCAATGCGCTGGTTCCGCTCGTCACCGTCACCGGGATCGAACTGGGCAATCTTCTCGCCTATGGCGTGATCACCGAGACCGTTTTCTCCTGGCCGGGGCTTGGCAAGCTCCTGATCAACTCGATCAAGGTACTGGACAGGCCGTTGATCGTGGCGCAGCTCACCTATACGGCGCTCCTGTTCATCGCCATCAATTTCATCGTCGACATTCTACACACGGTCATCGATCCACGCGTCAAATCCGTTATGAGGCGGCGCACCGCATGAGCAGGGCTGGCCTTAAAGATTTTATCGGGCGTTTTGCCGAAAGCCGCTCCGCCGTCGTCAGTCTCGCGGTGAGCATCACATTCGTCGCCTGCGCTATCTTTGCGCCACTGCTGGCACCGACGGATCCATACGACCTGACGCAGTTGCAGCTCTCGGACGCGTTGAAGCCCACGGGCTCCAAGCGCATGCTGCCGGGAGAGGAAATCAGGGCGAATATGTGGGTCGAGGGCGGCTCTGCATCGGTCGAGCCCGTTTCGCCGGCCAAGACCCGTCTTGCCTTTTTGACCGAGCCCTGCGCACCGAATTGTCTGAGTGTCATTGTCCGGCCCGAGGATGTCAGGCTTGCAAGTCTGCAGATCCGCAACCTGCCGGCAGGCGTGACTGTCGAAGGCGCCAAGAAACACCCGATCCAGCCCTGGTGGACCGTTGACACCCCGCAGGGCAGCAAGGTCAGGCTCATCTCGAGCGCCCCATTGCCCGCGAGCTTCACTTTTTTGGCTATTGCGAAGTCCATGGAGCAGGAGACGGACTTCATATTTCGTCTCGGCACCGATGGTTTCGGGCGCGACATGCTCTCGGCCATCCTCTACGGCATCCGGATCAGTGTTTTCGTCGGGTTGGTAGCGGCCGGGGTCGCCATGGTGTTCGGCACTGGGCTCGGGCTTCTCTCGGCCTGGCGTGGCGGCGTAACAGACGCGATCATCATGCGCGCTGTCGATTTTATGCTCGGCCTTCCGGCGCTCTTAGTCGGGCTGGCGATCCTCGCCGTCCTCGGCAATGGCGTCAGCAAAGTCGTGCTTGCCATCGTCATCGTGCAATGGTCCTATTATGCTCGCACCGCCCGCTCTTTCGCCCTTAGTGAACTCGGCAAGGAATATGTCGAGGCGGCGCAGTGCCTGCGGCTGTCGCCGACGCGCATCATGCTGCGCCATGTGCTGCCAAACTGTATGCCACAGATTATCGTACTCTTCACGCTCAACATCGCCGCGGCGATCTCGCTCGAATCCTCGTTGAGCTTCCTCGGCGTAGGCCTGCCGCTCACCAGGCCTTCTCTCGGCATGCTGATCGCCAGCGGCTACGAATTCATCTTTTCCCACAAGTATTGGATCAGCATCTATCCGGGTGTGGTGCTGCTGGTGATGATCGTTGCCATGAACCTGCTTGGCGACCGGTTGCGCGATCTCAACAATCCGCGGCTTGATCGCTAGGAGAACCCGCGCGAATGACTGAACCCTTTTTCCAAGTCGACGGCCTCAACACCTGGTTCTTCACCCGCCAGGGCATGGTTAAATCCGTGCGCGATATTTCCTTTGATCTTACTCGTGGCGAGGTGCTTGGTATCGTCGGAGAATCCGGCTCGGGCAAATCGGTTACCGGCATGTCGATCATGGGCCAGATCGACGAGCCGGGCCGCATCGTTTCCGGCTCGATCACCCTTAATGGCGAGGAACTGACGACCCTCGATTTCGAGGAGATGCGCCGCTATCGAGGCCGGAGGATCGCCATGATCTTCCAAAACCCGTTGATGACGCTCAACCCTTTGATGCGAGTGCGCGACCAGATGTACGAGGCGATCGGCGCGCATGAGGATGGTTCTCGCCGGAAGATGCATGATCGCTGCATCGAGGCACTCAAGGCCGTCGGCATTCCGTCGCCGGAGGAGCGCTTCAATGCCTATCCGCACGAAATGTCGGGCGGCATGCGCCAGCGTGTCGTCATCGCTATCGCGCTTCTTCTCGGGCCGGATCTGATCATCGCCGACGAGCCGACGACGGCGCTCGACGTCACGATCCAGGCGCAGATCATCTATCAGATCCGCCGGCAGATCGATGAGCGCGGCCTCGGCATGATCTGGATCACCCACGATCTGTCGACGCTTTCGGAACTCGCCGACCGGATCATGGTCATGTATGCGGGGGCGATGATGGAGATCGGCACGACGCAGGAGATCATCGGTTCCGCCCGTCATCCCTATACGCGCAAGCTTCTTGATTCCGTTCCCTCGCGCAACACGCCGGGAGAGAAGCTGAAGCAGATTCCCGGCAACATGCCCTCGCTGCTTGCGCTCGGAAAAGGCTGTCCCTTCGCCAGCCGTTGCGAACGGGCGACGGAAATCTGCGGCGAGCCCGTACCGGCGACCCAACTGTCCGGCACGCACCGCATCTGGTGCTACCATCCATTCGAGGATTGACCACTTGAACGAGATGATCTTCGAGGCAAAGGGCCTTTCGCGCAGCTTCACCGTCGGAGGCAGCCCAATTCGTGAATTTGCCAATCATTTTCTCCGCGATCGGCAGCCAACGGTGCTGCGGGCCGTCGACAACGTCTCGCTGACGCTACGCGAAGGCGAGACGCTCGGCGTGGTCGGTGAGTCCGGCTGCGGGAAATCGACGTTAGCGCGGATGATCGCCGGTATTCTGCCGGCCTCTTCCGGCGAGCGGTGCTTCCGTGGCGAAGCCTATGACAGCTTCTTGGCCCGCAAACGCGACGCGCTGAAGATCCAGATGGTCTTCCAGGACCCGCTTTCCTCCCTCAATCCGCGTCTGAGGGTAGGGGAGATCGTCGGCGAGGCAGCGGTGTTGCACAGACTAGTGCCGCGTTCGAAGGCAAAGGACTATGTCGTGGACATTCTCGCCCGCGTCGGCCTGCCTGCCGACAGCATCAATCGCTATCCGCACCAGTTTTCCGGCGGCCAGCGCCAGCGCGTCGGCATCGCCCGGGCGCTTGCGGTCAAGCCCCACATGCTGATCTGCGACGAAGCGGTTGCGGCTCTCGACGTCTCGGTGCAGGCGCAGATCATCAACCTGTTGATGGATATCAAGCGTGACAGCGGCCTTGCGATGATCTTCATCAGCCATGATCTCGGCGTCATCCGCCATCTCTGCGACCGGGTTGCGGTGATGTATCTCGGCCGCATCGTGGAACTCGCCGAAACGAAGCAGCTCTTCGCCTCGCCGACGCATCCCTATACGCGTATGCTACTCGACGGCATGCCCAAGATTTCGCTGCAACGCCGCCGGTTCATGCCGATCCAGGGCGAAATACCTTCACCGCTCCATCCGCCCCTCGGCTGCCATTTTCATCCACGCTGTCAGATCGCCACCGAACACTGCAGTCGCGTCCGGCCCGAGCTGCGACAGATCGCGCCGGGCCACGTTCACGCATGCTTGAACATCGAATGTCGCTCTGCCTTAGGCGAGATGTAGCTACGGCCGCCCAGGCGTTTGAGCCAACGGCGGTTCCATCGCGTTGCCCAAACTGCGTGGAGGGCATGCCCAGTGGGCAACGCGAATACAGCCTTTTCAATCCTTCAGATCTTTCCGAAACTTCACGGTGTTGCGGGAGATGCGGTGGAGATGGCGATCGCACCGCACTCCTGCCTGAGGCGACTGATTTCGACTGATGGGGCGGTATTCGCTTGCGGAGGCTGGCACCTTTCGATGCAGGCCTGAAGCAGGTCGTCGGGTCAGCATTAAAGCGGGCGGGGCGTCGCCAATAGCGCCGGAGCGGGAAACGAGGGCCAGAACCTGGCCCTCGAAACTTCGGGTGCGGATGTCTTCACGCGACAAGACTCAAGGACGAGCGAGATCCCAGACGCCAAGAACGCCGTCGCCGGTGACGTCGCCCTGCTTCATGTCCTTGACCCAGTAATAAAGCGGCATGCCATCCTTCGCCCACTGCTTCTTGCCGTCCTTCCGGGTGACGATCGAATAGCCGTGACCAGCCGTGGCGCTCGCGTCAGCAAACAATGGCGGCCAATTCTTCTCGCAATCGCCATAGCAATTGGAGACATCCTTCTTGTCATTCCTGAAGGTGTAGAGGCTCTTGCCCTTCTCGCCGGCAAGGACCTTGCCCTTGGCGGTATCGACACTGGTGACCGACGGAGCAGCCAGGGCGGCCGTGGCGGCGAATGCGGCGACGGCAAGCGCCGACAGGAATTTCGTGGACTTCATCGTGTGTCTCCTAAGGTTCTGACATGCGTTCTTGCGATGCCGACGATAAGACACACGAGGCGGCGATTTTATTCCCTCGCTCTGGCGATAATTATAAGAAAAACAATATATTGAGCCATCCGCCGCATACAGACAAACCCCGGGGGAAACTATCTCATCCGGGGTTGGTCTGTATCAAATGCGGCCACCAAACGATCAAGCCTCGCCCAGAACCTGCTTGCGAATCTCGTTGGCAACGGGGTGCAAGGCCTCCGAGGGAAGAGAGCCAACAAGACTATAACCCATCCCATTCGACGCCCAGCTCCAGCCGTCAACCTTGCCTTGAGAATGCGGCGTCATCGTTCGCGTCTGATCCACCGCCATAGGCCTCGTCAACATGACAAGGCGCGTGCCATGATCGTTGTCATACATCAGCATCAGGCCGGCGCCGTGAGGCGTGGAGACGACGCGGCCGCCCATCAGCCGGTATCCGGATTTGGATAAGTCCGGCAGGACAGGCTTCTGCCCCATCCGCTCGGTCGCCCAATCGACCAGCTCGACCATGTTTTCGGCCCGTAGCTCGACCGGCCTGATCCTGTCGGCTGCATAGGTGGCGAAACTGTCAGAGGCTTCCCGGGCGAGGGCGACCACGCCTTCTGTGGGAGGGGTCATCATACCGTGCATGTACCAGCCACCGGAGCCGCCTGCGAACAAGAGCACGATGGCCGCCGCCGCAAGCCTCAGGGCGGAGACACGGTTCTGTCGTTTCGCGGCGATCATATGATTGAGATTGAGGCTGACAGGGATAGGCTCTTCGGTGACAGGATCGAATACGGAGCGTAAAGCGGTGCGCTGGGCAGAGTAGGAGGCAAAACGGTTGGCGACATCCGGGTGCCTTTCGAGATAGATCGAGACCTCGGCACTACGGGCGTCGTCGAGCCGACCGTCTACATAGGCGTGAAGGTCATCTTCCGTGATTGGCCTGTCAGTCATTTCACTCTCCGCAGATGCGAACCCGGTCTAGCGACGCTCGCAGGATCCTCCAAGATCTGCCGCAGGCGCTCGCGTCCTCGCGACAGCCGAGACATGACGGTCCCGATGGGGATCGCCAGCACTTCGGCGACCTGGGCATAGGACAGGTCCTCGACCGATACCAGCAGAAGTACGCTGCGCTGTTCTTCCGGCAATCGCTGAATCGCCGCCATGACGTCCGCCTTCGTAAGTCCGTCTTCCTGCGTCGGCTTATGCGCAATAAAACTCTCGCCAATGTCGTCGATCGTGACATGCTCTCCGCGCCTGGAGGCCTGTCTGAGGCGATTGACCGCAAGATTGTGCAGGATCGCGAACACCCAGGTGCGGGCATCATCGTTTCGGCGCCGGTGCCAATGAGAAATCACCCGTTCAAGGCAGTCCTGTACGAGATCGTCAGCTGCGACCGCGTCGTGGATGAGACCGCGGGCATAGCGCCGCAGCGCCGGGATCATCGGTTCGACTTGAGAGAGGAGATCATCCATAACGCACCTGTTGCCGGTGGATGGCCCGCCTTGAACGGGCGGGCCACTATACTTACTCCGCCTGAACCTGCACAACCTCGCCAGGCTTGCCATCGGCTGAGGTCGCAACCACGAGATATCGCTTCTCGTCCTTGTGCCTGGCCTCGACGATCTGTCGGATCGGACCGACCGCGTTGACGATGGCCGAACCGGCAGGATTGGTCATGAACGTCGCCAATCCCTGGAGTTGACCGCTGCCATCGGGCTTGTCGGAAAGAGCAAGGACGTAGGGTTTCTTGGGATCAAGGCCGGCGACGGCAGCCTGGAGCACCTGCGTCAGCCCCTGATTGAACAGGGTAACGCTCGTCGATTGCTTTTTGTCTTTGTCTCCCGTGGCTGCTAGCTTCAGGTGAGCGGCGTCTCCGGCAGTGCCGAGCGGCACGAGGTTTTGCATTCCGTCGCCTTCGGGAACAGCATTCGGGACATAGGCGACCGCCTGCGGCGCCTGGCCGATCGGAATATTGGCGATGACCTTGTTCTTCAGCGTGTCGATGACCGCGAACTGATCGGCGTTTTCGAGCCCGACATAGACGCGCGTGCCGTCGCCCGATGGCCAGATGCCGTGTGGCAGATTACCGACCGGGATCGTCGCGACCTGCTCGAAATTGTCCGTGCGGAAGACCTTGACCTCGTTGAGACCGCCGACCGTTACATAGGCGAAGCTGCCGTTCTTGTTGATAACGAGGTTGACGTGGTTGGTAATCGGTCCGGTATCGATGGTCTTGATGAGGTCAAAGGGTGCCTCGGCATTGAAGACCTGTGTCTTGCCGATATCCTTCAGCGTAAACCAGACCTGCTTGCCGTCGGCCGAGGCGGCAATGTTGGGGCAAAAGGGGCTTTCCTGCTTTACGTGGCCGACGATCTGGTGGTCGGCGACAGTGACGACTGAAACGTCCGGATTGAAGGACGAGCAGATGTAGCCGTATTTGCCATCCGGCGAGAAGATCTGCATGCCGGGGCCTGGAGCAACCTTGATGCGGGTCTTTTCTTCGAACGTGCTCGCGTCGATGACAGAAATATAGTCCTCGCCGCGCACGGTGACCCAGACCTCCTTGCCATCGGGCGTGTAGAAGGCCTCATGCGGCGAGCGACCGACATAGGTCGTGTGCTTGACGGCATTGGTCGTGGTATCGATGAAGGTGACCGAGTTGGAACCGATCGAGACGACGGCAAGCGTCTTGTGGTCGGGGGAGAAGCCCATGCCGTGGACGAGGACCTGCCCCTTGTAGAGCGGGCTCAGGTTGCCGGGCTGCGGATCGCCGAGCTTGATGACGCCGAGCAGCTTGTTGTCGACCGGATCGGATACCGAAACCGTGTTGGAGAATTGCTCCGCGGCATAGATGCGATCCTTGTGGCTGATCGGAATGTCCGGATCGGAGGCCAGGCCAGGGGCCTGACCGGCAAAGGCTACCACGGGTAAAAGCATGGTGCTTGCAAGCAAAGCAAAGATCTTCAGGTTGGTTCTCATATCTCGGTCCTTTTCAGTTGGCCGGTTTCATCATCATCATCTGGATGGTCGGAGCCTTTGATGTCTCTTCGTCGGAACTCCGTGTTGTCGTTGCCCCACCTGATTTGACCTGCGTCGGTACGGCGTCGGATGCGGGCAGCGGATCGCCTACTGCAATGCGCATGGCGGCGATTTCCTGCTGCTGATCGACGATGATTTCCTGCGCGAGGCGCTTTAGCTGCTCGTTATTGCCGTAGCGCAGATACGCGACGGCCATGTCGATAGCGCCCTGGTGATGGGGGATCATCATCTCGACGAAGTCGCGATCCACATCGCCGGTCGGCTTGACTGCCATATCGTTCATCATTTTCACCATCGCGGCGTCGTTTTCCTGCAGGAACGGACTTTCGTCCGCCGTGGCAGCCGCGGCTTCGTGGTGATGAGCCGGCGCATCGTGGGCAAAGGCCGATACGGAAATGACGGCGAGGAGGGATGTTGTCACCAGAACGCGGGTGCTGCAAAAGCAGTGAGTCATTGTTGTCTCCTGATCCTTCTCGAAGAGTTCAGGAGGGTAGACATCGTGCTTTTCAGATTATTCCCACCGGCGGGATCTTTTTCATGGGTTCGTTTCAACGGTAGCAGGCATGGCGCATCTTCGCTCCACGCATCTGTGTAGGTGAAACCGGTTTTCTCTTGGACTTGCGGTCGGTCAGCCATGACTGCCCGATGGCCCGAGATGTCGCAGGCCAAGCAATCTGATCGTGCTGCGTGCGGAGGTCATGATCAGGTTGCTGCGAAACAAGCCGGCGCGGCGATCGGTTATTCCCGCCCGCTGCCGTTATTCCGTCAACTCTTTCACCTTGTGTGCGAGGTCGGCGATATAAGCTGCCGTCGAAAGATCGGAACCGGTCGCATCCATCAGCAATTGGCTCGGGCTCTTTGAGCGGCCGAACTGATGGACGTTGTCGTTCAGCCATGTCTTCAGCGGCAGATAGTCGCCCGCGTCGAGTCCGAGCTCCACCGCGGTCTCTTTGCGGGCGGCTGCAAAGAACTGCGAGGACATGATGTTGCCGATCGTGTAGGTCGGGAATGACCCAACCATGCCAGCCGACCAGTGCACATCCTGCAAGACGCCGAGTGTATCGCTCGGCACATCAAGACCGAGATAGACCTTGATCCTCTCGCGCCAGATGGCCGGCAGCTCGGCGACGCGGATCTCGCCCGTCATCAACCCCGCCTCGATTTCCGAGCGCAGCATGATGTGGAAATCGTAGGTCAGTTCGTCCGCCTCGACGCGAATGAAACCGGGACGCGCGGCGTTGACGGCGCGCCAGAAGTCTTCGGCCGAGACATCCGAAAGCTGGTCGGGGAAGGTCTTCCTGAGGTCGGCAAAGTTCAGTTCCCAGAAGCGCCGCGAGCGGCCGATGCGGTTTTCCCACAGGCGCGACTGGGATTCGTGCGTGCCGAAACTCGCCCCACCGACAGCATAGAGATTGACGAAATCGGTGGCGAAGACCGAACGCGAGAACTCTTCGGTAATGCCCTGTTCATACATGCCGTGGCCGGCCTCGTGCCAGACGGCGAAGAGCCCGCCCGGCAACCAGGTTTCGCGAAAACGGCCGGTGATGCGCACGTCGGAGCGGGTGAAGGAGATTTCGAAAGGATGGACGGTGTCGTCGAGACGGCCGCGGTTGAAATCATAACCAAAGCGGGAGGAGATCAAGCTCGAAAAGGCCCGCTGCCTGTCGACCGGATATGCTCGGTCGAGGATTTCGGCACGGACATTCGCTTCTTTCACCTCGGCGAGGAGGGGCAGAAGGGCTTCGCGCAATTCTCCGTAAAGACCACGCAGGCGATTCCAAGTCATGCCCGGCTCGTAGGTCGCGACCAGCGCGTCATAGGGATGGTCGTCATAGCCGATCGCCGTGGCGATTTCGCGCTGCATATCCATCGTGCGCTCAAGCATGGGGGCGAAGGCCGTGAAGTCGTTGGCGGCCCGCGCCTTGCTCCAGGCCGCCTGGGAGACGGTCTTGAGTTCCGCCGCGGCGCCGACGAGTGACGCCGGGATGCGGGAAAGCGTGCCGATTGCATCGGCCGCCTGTTCGACGGCAAGAAGGCGGATATCACCGGGAGCGACGCCGGAAAGCTCCGCGCGGGCGTCCTCGATTGCCCGCTGCAAACCGTCGCCGGTCGCGATGTCCCGGGCGAGGCCGATCAGGGTCGCGATCTGCTTGCCACGGGCATCGACGCCGCCCGGCGGCATCATCACCCGCGAATCCCAAGTGAGCAGGTTCACTGCGCAAAGGATGTCGTTGACCTTGGCGACCTCGCTTTTGAAGGCTTCGTAGCTCATGGAAACAAGAGTCCTGTTGGATTGTTTGCGTTTGGCGCCGGCGTGCCGAAATCAGTCAAATGGCAGGCGGCGAACTGACCGCGTCCACGGGGCGAAAGAAGCGGCCGCTCGGTGCGGCAGCGATCGAAGACATGCGGACAGCGGCCTGCGAAGGGACAGCCGGGCGGCAGGTTGAGCGGGCTCGGCAGTTCGCCGCGCAACGCGACCTTGCGATTGCGCTGGCCTGGGTCGAGCTCCGGCGCGGCTTCGAGCAGCGCCTTGGAATAGGGGTGACGCGGCGCGGTGAACAGGCCTTCCGAGGTGTTTACCTCCATCACCTGGCCGAGATACATGACCGCCACCCGGTGCGAGATATGCCGTACCAGGCGCAGGTCATGGGCGACGAAGACGACGGTGAGATGGAGCCTTGACTGGAGCTGCAGCAGCAGGTTGATCACCTGCGCCTGTACCGAGACGTCGAGCGCTGAGACGAGTTCGTCGGCAACGATCACATCGGGTTCCACGGCGAGCGCCCGGGCAATACCGATGCGCTGGCGTTGACCGCCGGAAAATTCATGAGGGTAGCGCCCGGCCGCATCCTGTGGCAGGCGGACGAGGTCCAGCAGTTCGGCGATGCGGCCGGGTATCTCCGGTTTCGGCCGCATCCGGTGGACGAAAAGCGCTTCACCCAGGATCTGCGATACGGTCATGCGCGGGTTGAGCGAGCCGTAGGGATCCTGAAAGATCATCTGCACACGCCTGTTGAAGGCGCGCCGTTCGGTGCCGCGGAAGAGCGAGATGTCCTTGCCCTCGAAACGCACGGCGCCATCGTCGGCCTCGTGCAGGCGCACCAGGCAGCGCGCCAGCGTAGACTTGCCGCAGCCGGATTCACCGACGATCCCGAGCGTCTCGCCGCGATGGACTTCGAGCGTCACGTTGTTCAGTGCATGCACGATGAGTGGCGGTTCGCCTTTCAGGCGCCGCATCAGAGAATAAGGGCCGCGAAACCGTTTCGAGACGCCGTCGATCGAAAGAATAGGAAGGGTCGCGTTCACAGGATCGCCTCCGCCTCCGCCACTCGCTCGTGGTGGAAACAGGCGACCGTGCGGGTTGGCGAGGTCACAGCCTCCAGCACCGGGCGTTCCTTGAGGCAGATATCCGTTGCGAAGCTGCAGCGCGGATGAAAGGCGCAGCCGGTCGGCAGGTTGGTGAGACTCGGCGGCGTGCCCTCGATAGATTGCAGCATGGTGCGCGAGGTGCCGGATCGGGGCACGGAGCCGAGCAATCCGCGCGTATAGGAATGACGCGGCCGAGCGAAGACCTCCGCCACCGCGCCCGTCTCGACGATGCGGCCGGCATACATGACCGCCATTCGGTCGCAGGTCGCGGCAACCACGCCGAGATCGTGGGTGACGAGCACGACGCTCATCGCCATCCGGTCGCGCAGATCGAGCAGCAGTTTGAGGATCTGGTCCTGGATCGTCACGTCGAGCGCCGTCGTCGGTTCGTCGGCGAGCAGAAGCTTCGGCGAACAGGCGAGCGCAATCGCAATCATCACGCGCTGCCGCATGCCGCCAGAGAACTGGTGCGGATATTCGTCGAGACGTCGGTCGGCGGCGGGAATGCCGACGATGTTCATCAGCTCCAGTGCTCGCGACCGTCGCTGCCTGGTGGTGAGCGTCGTATGAGCGATCAGATTCTCTTCGATCTGCAAGCCGACCGGCAGGACCGGGTTGAGCGCCGTCATCGGTTCCTGGAAGATCATCGCGATCTCGCTGCCGCGGATCCTGCGGAGTTCCTCTGACGACATGGCAACGAGATCGCGGCCGCGCCAGTCGACATGGCCGGTCGTGCGTCCCGGCTTGCGGATCAACCCCATGATGGAACGCAGCGTGACGCTCTTGCCCGAGCCGGATTCGCCGACAAGCCCGACGATCTCGCCCGGTGCCACATCGAAATCGACATCGGCCGCGGCGATCGCCTGCCCGCGCGGCGTATCGAACGTCGTGGTCAGGCCGCGCACGACGAGCCCGGCATTCTCGTTTCCGTCGGTGTTTCCGTTCGGCCCCATGTTTGCGGACATCGCCATCACCGCCGCACCCTCAAAAGTTCCGCGACCCCGTCGCCGGCGAGGCTGAAGCCGAGACCGGTCAGGACGATTGCCACACCCGGGAAGACTGAGATCCACCAGGCCGTGTTCATGAAATTCTTGCCGTCGGCGATCTGCACGCCCCATTCGGCGGCTGGCGGCTGAGCGCCGAGGCCGAGATAACCAAGGCTGGAGCCGAGCAAGATCGCCAGCGCCATGTCAGTCACCCAGTAGACGATCGCTGGCGTAATCGCGTTGGGCAGCAGATGCCGGAAGATGATGCGCAGTGGCGTGTAGCCCATCACCCGACCGGCATCGGCATAATCGAGCCGTTTCTGCACTTTGATCTCGGCCGCCACCAGCCGGGCATAGAAGACCCAGCCAACCACGCCGACGGCGACATACATGTTACCAAGGCCGGGTCCGAGTACGGAGACGATGGCAATGACCAGGACTAGGAAAGGAAAAGTGATCGTCGCATCGACGATGCGTCCGAAGATCGCCTCCCAGAGGCCACCGGCATAACCGACGAAAGCGCCGACGATCGTGCCGAAAATGAAAGGGCCGATGGTTGCGAAGATCGCGATCTGCATGTCGATCGTATAGGCATGGATAACGCGCGAGAGCACGTCACGGCCGAAATTGTCGGTGCCGAAGGGATGCGCCCAGCTCGGCGGCGCCAGCAATGCGCTGTAGTCGAACGCGGTCGGATCATAAGGTGCCAAGAGAGAAGGCCAAAGCGCCAGGACAAGGCTGAGGCCGAGAATGACGCCGCCCGATACAAGCGATCGCGGCAGCGCCTTCAGGCGAAAGGCGGATCTTGCCGCAGCCCAGTCGGCGCTCATCGGGCAATCCTTGGATCGAGCCAGGCCTGGACTATGTCGGTGATCAGAAAGGTCAGCGAGACGAGAACGGCGAGCGCGATCGTCAGCCCCTGCAGTACCGGATAATCGCGGCCGTAAATGCTGTCGATCAGCAGACGGCCGGCGCCAGGCACGGCGAAGACCGTTTCGGTGATGACTGCGCCGCCGAGCAGCGTGCCGATTTGCAGGCCGAACAGGGTGACGGTGGAGATCAGTGCGTTGCGTAGGATATGCCGGAAGAGGATGACCCGCGAGCGCAGGCCTTTGGCCGTGGCGAAATCGACATATTCGGCATTCATCACCTCGATGATCGAGGCGCGCAGGTTGCGCATCAGCACTGCGGCGAAACTCAGCGCCAGCGTCAATGCCGGTAGGAAAAGATGGTAGAGCCGGTCGCCAAGTGTGTCGCCATAACCGCCGACCGGGAAGAGTTTCAGCTGGGCCGCAAAAACGGTGAGAAGTACGATGCCGACATAGAAAACCGGCATGGAGAGCCCCATCTGGAACGCACCGCGGATGATGCTGTCCGGCAGCCGCTCCCGTTTCGACGCCGCTATGAAGGCGAGCGGCACGGCAAGAACAAGCGCGATCAGAGCCGACATGCCAGTCAGCATCAATGTCACCGGCAGGCGCTGGAGGATCAGTGACGAAACCGATACCTTGAGGCCGATCGAATTGCCAAGATCGCCGGTGACGACGCGCCTCACGAAATAGAAGAATTGCACGACGACGGGTTGGTCGAGGCCGAGCTGGCGGTTGATCCGCTCCACGTCTGCATCCCGGGCGCGGTCGCCGAGCATGGCGCTGGCGGGATCACCGGGAAGAAGACGCACGAGGATGAAGGTGACGATGAGGATGAAGATCACCGTCGGTATCATCTGGAGCAGGCGGCGGATAACGAAACTGAAAAGTGGCAAAAGCCTCTCCCGGACTTTCTATCGGAAAAAGGCCGCAGGCCTCGAAAGCGAGGCCTGCGCAACAGGCTCGGAATTATTTCTCTTTCCAGGTCTTGGCGAAGATGTTGTTGCCAAGCGGAATCTGCAGGAAGCCGTGAACCTTCTTGCTGAGCGCCACCGGATAGGGTGTCTCGTAGAGCGGCACGGTCGGACCTTCCGCGTTGTAGATCTCCTGCATCCGGGCGTATTGCTCGGCCCGCTTCTTCGGATCCATCTCCTTCTGCGAGGCTTCGAAGAGCTGGTCCGCCTCGTCGCTCTTCCATCCGGTATGCAGAGCGTCGATGGTCTTCGAATAGACAAAGTAGGAGGTGATCTCGTTCGGATCGGCGATGTCGTCGGTCCAGGCGGCATTGCGCATCACGAAGGTGCCGTCGCGGTACTGCTGTGTGCGGGTCGGGTTGTCGACCTGCTGCAATTCCAGCTTGATGCCGATCTGTGCCCACATCTGCTGCAGCGCTGTCGAGGCGGCGATCTCGTCTTGGTTGCCTGCGAGCACGAGGATGCTGGTCGAGAAGCCCCCCTCGAAACCGGCCTCCTTCATGAGGAGCTTCGCCTTGTCAAGGTCGTAAGGATAAAGCGGCTTGTCGCCGACATGCAGCGGCGTCGCGGTGGACATATAGGAGGTCTGCGGTTTGCCGACGCCATGGGTGACGATCTGGATGATCGCTTCCTTGTTGACGGCAAAATTCATCGCCTGGCGCACTTTCGGATTGGACAGCGGATTGTCCTTGCCGCCGAGCTGCGGGCGTACATTGAGCGTGATGTAGGCGACGCGTGTGGAGGGGAAGAGCTCCATGTTGAGGTTGCCCGAGGACTTCAACTCGTTGACGCGGGAATAGGGGATGAATTCGGCTCCGTCGATCTCGCCGGACGTAAGTTTCAGAATGCGCGTGGCGTCATCCGGGATCAGCTCGAAGTTGATGCCGTCGAGATAGGGTAGCGGCTGGCCGTCCTCGCCTTTGGCCCAGTAATATTCGTTGCGGACCAGCTTCATGCTGGAACCGCGATCCCAGGACTTCAGCACGAACGGGCCGGAACCGATCGGATGCTCGGCGAAGGCCTTGGCCTTTTCCTCGTCGGTTGCGCCCGGCGAAGCCTCGAACTGCTTCTGCGGCAGGATCGCGGTATTGAAGACAGTCAGTGCGGCCAGGATGGCCGGGTCCGGATGTTTGAGCTTGATGAGGATGGTCTTATCGCCTTCGGTCGTCACATCGTCGATGGACTCGATCATGAAACCCCATATGCCGTTATCCTTCTTGGCGGCACGCTTGAGCGACCATGCGACATCGGCGGGCGTGATGGGCGAGCCGTCGGAAAACCTGATGCCGTCGCGCAAGGTCAGCGTCAGGTTCATGCCGTCGTCTGCGAGCTTGTATTCGCTCGCGAGCCCCGGCTGAACTCCTTTGCCATCGTCCGTCGGCAGAAGCAGAGTGTCGTAAAGGTTGGAGAGAATCCAGATATCGACATTGGCGTCGTTCAGGACCGGGTCGAGAAAAAGGCTGTCGGCGTAGCGGCCGTAGGTCAGCGTGCCGCCCCGTTCCAAGGCGAATGCCGAGAGGCTGGTTCCCAAAAGAAGTGCAGCGGTAAACACCGCCCTAGCGATTGTTTTCATGGCCATTCCCCTGGTTATTTTACGAAAACTGTTCTTGTTGGCAATAACGATTTCATGCGCTGGAAACGCTGTCAACTGAATTTCCGCGCCAAACATTGGATAGTTCTTGACCGCACCTTCTGTGGAGCGATAATCGTTATATTCAACTATAACGGACAATGACGAACAGCTTCATGGAATTTTTCATCGACCGAGAGCTGCCTGTGCCGCTGCGCACACAGCTTCAGGGGCTTATCGAATATGGCATCACCTACGGGGAACTGGCGCCTGGGGAAGCCTTGCCTTCGGTGCGGGAGCTTGCCGAGAAGATCGGTGTTGCGCCGATGACGGTGAGCCAGGTCTATGCCGATCTGAAAGCGGCAGGCCTCATCGATACGAGGCCGGGCGCCGGCACTTTTGTCAGTGACAGCCAGCAGGCGCGGGTGGCTGGCAGGACCGAGGCCAGCGGGTTACGCCAGCATATCGATCAGCTGATCGACGAAAGCCGGGCGCTCGGCATCCGGCCGACCGAACTCGTCTCGCTGGTCAGTGCCCGTGTCTTCTACCGCGACAGCGTCGGACCGCGCCTCAGGATTGTCATGATCGGGCTGTTTCAGGACGCGACTGCGAGCTATGCCCGTTTCATCGCCGCCCGGCTGGGGCGCGATGTCACCGTGGAGCCGGTGACGGTCGCGGCCCTGGAGCGGGATGCCAAGATCAAGGCGCTTGCCAATTCCGCCGACCTCGCCGTCACCATCGCCAACCGGCACCGAGACGTGGCGATGCTGGTGCCGAATACGAAGGTCGTGACGATCAGCTTCACGCCGTCGGAGGAAACGCGCCGGGCGCTCGCCTCGCTGGACTCGCTTGCCCGCATCGCCGTCATCTCGCGGTTCCCTGAATTCCTGCCGATCATGAAGAGCGGCGTGCAGCGCTTCGCGCCACATGTGGGGGAGGTCGTCGCCGGCGTGCTCGATACGCCGGGCCTCGATGCGGTGATCGCGAATGCCACCGTCGTCGTCTACGCCTCCGGGGCGGAAAGCATTCTCGCTGACGTTCCAGAAGGTGTGCCGGCGATCGAATATCGCCATGCGCCCGATACGGCCGATATCGAGCGGGTGATCGTGCCGATCATACGCGCTGCCGGCGTCTTGCCGCAGCCCGTGGACGACGCGAAACGAGCGCCGATCGATGCGCAAGGATAAGGAAGGCAGGCGGAGATGAGAATATCGGAATGTAACTGGCAGCAGATCGAGGCCTATCTGAAGACTGACGACAGAGCAGTCCTGCCGCTCGGCAGCACCGAGCAGCATGCAGGACTTTCGCTATCCGTCGATTCCATCCTGTCGGAAAAAGTGGCAGCGGAGGCGGCCGCACCGCTCGGAATTCCGGTCTTTCCCGTGGTGGCCTATGGCATCACGCCCTATTTCCTTTCCTATCCGGGCACCATCAGCATTCGCCAGGAAACCTATGTCCGTCTCGTCCGCGATATCCTCGACGGGCTGAGGCGGCAGGGTTTCCGCCGCATCCTGATCGTCAACGGCCATGGTGGCAACCAACCGGCCGGGAGCCTTGCGGTGGAATGGATGGCGGACAATCCAGACACCGCCGTCAAGTTTCACAACTGGTGGAACGCGCCGAAGACCTTCGCCAAGGTACAGGAGACCGATACCGTCGCCTCGCACGCTTCGTGGATGGAGAATTTCCCCTGGACGCGACTTGAGGGCGTCGCGCAACCCTTGCAGCGCAAGCCCATGATCGATACGGCTCGGATGCGGGTGATGTCGCCGGAGGCCGTCAAGACCTATCTCGGTGACGGCAATTTCGGCGGCTATTACGAGCGGCCGGACGAGCAGATGCAGGCGATCTGGGACGTAGCGATCGAAGAGACGCGCGCGCTTCTCGAAGGAGGCTGGGCATGAGTGGGCCGGTCCTGATCTGGGGCGCCGGCGCGATCGGCGGGACGCTGGGGGCTGCCTTCATCCGGGCCGGCGAAGAGGTGATCTTCATCGACAATGTCAAGGAACATGTTGACGCGATCAACGAGAAAGGGCTGAAGATCGTCGGTCCGATCTTCGAGGACGTGGTGAAGGCGAAGGCCTATCTGCCGGAAGAACTCGAAGGCCAATATAAGCGTACCTTCCTCTGCGTCAAAGCCCATCACACGGAAGAGGCGGCAAAGGCGCTGGTCAGACATCTTGCGCCGGACGGTTACGTCGTCTCGGCGCAGAACGGCCTGAACGAACGGGTGATTGCCCGCATCACCGGCGATAGCCGGGTGATCGGCTGTTTCGTGAATTTCGGCGCCGATTATTTCGAGCCCGGTGTGGTGCAATATAGCGGTCGCGGCGCCGTCGTCATCGGCGAGCTCGACGGCCGTTTCACGGACCGCGCCGAAAGCATCTACCAGCTCATGAAGTCGTTCGAGCCGAAGGCGCTGATCACCAACAATATCTGGGGTTTCCTCTGGGGCAAGCTGATCTATGGCGCGCTGTTGTTCGGCACGGCGCTCACCAATGACAGCATCGCCGATGTGCTCGATAATCCGGTCGCCCGGCCGGTGCTGCGCAAGCTCGCGCTGGAAGTGGCGACCGTCGCGGCCATCAACAATATCAAGCCAGAGGCCTTCGACGGCTTCGACCCCGCAGCCTTCGGGCCGCTCGCGACGCCGGAACAGACCAACAAGTCCTTCGAGGACATGGTGGCGCATAACCGCAGGTCGGCCAAATCCCATTCCGGCATCTGGCGGGATCTGGCGATCCGCAAGCGGAAGACCGAAGTGGACGCGCAGGTGCTTCCGGTGGTCGAGATCGGCCGGGAATCCTGCGTGCCGACGCCGCTCGCCGCGCGCGTCATCGAGATGATCCATGAGATCGAGGACGGCAAGCGGCCGCTCGACATGGCCAATATCGACGAACTTGCGAGGGCTGCGGCATGAACATTTCCTTCGACGGCAAGATAGTCATCGTCACCGGCGCGGCGCACGGCTTCGGCCGAGCGATCGCACAAGGGTTCGCAAGCCGCGGAGCAACGGTGCATGTCTGCGACATCAATGCTGCGGGGCTCGAGGAAACGGTAAAACTCTGCGGCCCGAACGCGTCCGCGCACGTGCTCGATGTGGGCAGCCGCGCCGATGTGCAGAAGCTCGTCCCGATCTTCGGCGACGTCGATATTCTCGTCAACAATGCCGGCGGCGTGTGCGGCCAGGTCGGCCGGCCGATCGAGGAGATTTCCGAAAGCGACTGGCAGACGATTTTCGACGTCAACCTTTCAGGCGCCTTCTTCATGGCGCAGGCGGTGGCGCCGGCCATGAAAAAGAAGCGGGCAGGGCGCATCATCAACATTTCCAGTGGTGCCGGCATCGGCATCTCGCTGACCGGCATCCAGGCTTATGCCAGCGCCAAGGCCGGCCAGATCGGGCTGACCCGCCAGCTCGCCCACGAACTCGGCCCCTGGAACATCACCGTCAACAACGTCGCGCCCGGCTTCGTGCGCTCCAACCCCACGACGGAAAAGCAGTGGGAGGCGATGGGCGAGGAGGGACAGGCGCGGCTCCTTCAGAACATTGCGCTGAAGCGCCTCGGCGCGCCCGATGATATCGCCGCCATGGTGATGTTCTTTGCGTCGGACTATGCCGGATGGATTTCCGGCCAGATTATCAGCGTGGACGGCGGCAAATGAGCGTCGAGGCTTTTCTTGACGCCCATTATACCGCCGGTCTGGAAGACCTGAAGGCTTTCTGCCGCATTCCGAGCGTCAGCACCGATCCGGCCTATGCGGAGGGCATCAAGGCGGCTGCACATTTCGTGGCAGATCGGCTCACCCGTGCGGGCTTTTCCGAGGTTGAATTGCTGGAAACAGGCGGCCATCCCGCCGTCTACGGCGAGATCGTAGGTGACCCGTCGCTACCGACCTTCCTCGTTTACGGCCATTACGACGTGCAGCCGCCGGACCCGCTCGACAAATGGAAGACGCCGGCTTTCGAACCGGATGAACGGGATGATCGGCTCTATGCCCGCGGGGTCTCCGACGACAAGGGGCCGCTTTTGATCCCGATCCTCGTCGCCGAGGCGTTCGTGCGCGAGGAGGGGCGGCTGCCCGTCAATCTCAAGGTGCTGATCGAGGGCGAGGAGGAATCCGGCAGTCCGCATTTCGAGTCGACGCTCGAAAAGTACCGTGAAAAGCTTTGTTGCGATCTCGTGCTTTCGGCCGATGGCGCCATGTGGCGGCCGGACAGGCCGTCGATCACAGTCGCAAGCCGCGGCCTCGTCGCGTTGGATGTCACGGTGACGGGCGCCGCGAAGGACCTGCATTCCGGCCGCCATGGCGGCAGCGCGCCGAACCCGATCGCGGCGCTTGCAGCGCTCCTCGCCTCGATGCACGGGCCGGACGGCCGCGTCGACGTCGACGGATTTCTCAACGGCACGAGCCCGCCGGATCCGCGCATCATCGCGGCGATTGAGGCTTCGGAGTTCGACAATGAAGCCTATTATCGCGAGATTGGCGTTCCGGGAGCCGCCCCGATCGAGACCGGCCGCGAACTGCTGATCCGGCAATGGCTGGAGCCGACGCTGGAATTCAACGGCATTTCCGGCGGCTACCAGGGCATGGGCACCAAGACCGTCATCCCGAATTCGGCGAGCGTCAAGATCACCTGCCGGTTGGTCGCCGGGCAGAAGCCGGACGCGGTGGTTGCTGCGATCACTCGCCATCTCGAAAAGCGCCTGCCGAAGGGGTTCACGCTCCAAGTCCACCGCCACGGGCCGGGCAGCGAAGCGGATTTCATCGATCCGGATCTGCCGGCATTGAAGATTTCCGAGGATGTGCTCGGCGAGTTGCTCGGCCAAAAGCCGCTGCGCGTTGCCATGGGCGCGACGATCCCGATCGGCAGCGCTTTCCGCAAGCATCTCGGCTGTGCTTCAATCTTCTTTTCCTTCTCGACCGCGGACGAGGATTACCATGCTCCGAACGAGTTCTTCCGGCTGGAGAGTTTCCGCTTTGGTATGAAGGCCTGGGCGATGCTGTTGAGACGGCTTGCCGAAACCCCACTGATATCGTCGCAGGAGCGGAGGATTTCGCAAAAGGAGGAGTGAGCGTGGAAGGGATACGGCGCATGCCGGAAGGCGATATCGGTTTTCTTGGCGTGGAGGAGTTCGCTGCCCGTTATCGGAACGGCTCCCTGTCTCCCGTCGACGTGGTGGCGCAGGCGCTGGAGCGGCTTGAGGCGCTCGAACCACGCCTGAACGCCGTCGCCCATGTCATGCCCGAGGAGGCGACGCGCGATGCGGAACGCGCCGCCGCTGCATTTCGTTCCGGGACAAACCTGGGGCCGCTGCACGGTATCCCGGTCGCCATCAAAGATATCATCGACGTTCGCGGTGCGCCGACCGGTTTTGCAAGCCGTGTCCGCAAGCCGGCCATTGCTGCGGATGACGCGCCGCTCGTCACCCGGCTGCGCACCGCCGGCGCCATCATCCTTTGCAAGACCAATCTGCTCGAATATGCCTATGGTATCGCGCATCCCGATATCGGCCAGACCAACAATCCGCATGATCCGTCGCGCACGTCCGGCGGGTCGAGCGGCGGTTCGGCGGCGCTTGTCGCAGCCGGCATCGTGCCGCTTTCGGTCGGCACGGATACGGGTGGCTCGATCCGCATTCCCGCCTCCTATTGCGGCATCGTCGGGCTGAAGCCGAGCTATGGGCTGGTGCCGACGGCAGGTGTCTTCCCGCTCTCCTGGAGCCTCGATCATGCCGGGCCGCTGGCGCGCAGCGTCGCCGATGCGGCGTTGATGCTCGGTTGCCTTGCCGGCCGGAATATTGCGCTGTCGCCGCCGTCGCTTTCCGGCCTGCGGATCGGCTTTGCCAGCTATCATTGCGACAGTCCCGAACTGACACCGGCGGTGGCGCAGAACCTCACGGCGGTCGTCGAGGCGCTGAAGGAGCGCGGAGCGATCGTCAGGACGATCGACATTTCCGAACTGTCGCAGGCCAATTCCATGCTGCGCCATATCATCAAGCCGGAGGCGTCGCTCATCCATGCGGACCTGCATCTTGAAAATCCGCAGGGCTATGCACCGCGGACGCTGGCACAGGTCGTTTCCGGTTTCGAGACGCTGGCCGTCGACTATCTGAGGGCGCAGCAGTTTCAGGCAAAGCTCCGGCAGGCGGTGGAAGCGCGTCTTGCGGATGTGGATGTGCTGCTGAGCCCAAGCGTTCCCTTTCCAGCGCCCGTCGAGGATCCGGAATTCACCGAGGACGGCGAGGAGGGAGAAATGTTGTCGAGCGGCTTTTCCAACATGACCGGGCATCCCTCGATCAGCATCCCCTGCGGCATGGACGGCCATCTGCCGCTCGGCATCCAATTGACAGGCAGGCTCGGCGGGGATGAGAAATTGCTGCAGGCCGCGCATTCCGTCGAGGCGGCGCTCGGCGCCTATCACCGGCCGATGATTTAAGAAATTTAAAAGCGCTCCGCTTCAGATCCTGCGGGGCAGAACAATGGAGCATAAAGCCATGTTACATAAAGTGCCGGCATCCTCGAACAATTGCGCCTGGGGCTATTTCGATCCCGCCCGGGAGCCGGTCGTCACCATCGACAGCGGCGACACGGTGGTGATCGACACGGTCTCCGGGCCGGTCGAGGTGCTGCCGAAGGAAGGCTTCACCATCCTTCCCGAACATCTCGAGATCCATGAGAACTGCCGGCCGATCATGCAGGGCCATATCCTGACCGGCCCGGTCGCGGTGCGCGGCGCCAAACCCGGCCAGGTTCTGGAGGTGAAGATCCTCGATATCGAGCTTCGTCAGGACTGGGGTTACAATGTCATCCGTCCGCTCGCCGGCACGTTGCCTTACGATTTCGAAACTTCGCGGCTCCTCAACATTCCGCTCGACAAGGAGAAAAACGTCGCGCGGCTGCCCTGGGGGCTCGACCTGCCGCTCGCACCCTTCTTCGGCGTCATGGGCGTCGCGCCGCCGCCGAACTGGGGCCGCATCACCTCGATTATGCCGCGTGCGCATGCCGGCAATATCGACAACAAGGAACTCGTCGCCGGCACCACACTTTACCTGCCGATATTCAACGAGGGTGCGCTGTTTTCCTGCGGCGACGGTCACGGTGCGCAAGGTGATGGTGAAGTCTGCATCACGGCGATCGAAACAGCGTTGCGCGGCACGTTCCAAATGACCGTGCGCGAAGATCTCGATTTCGTCTATCCCCGTGCCGAGACGCCGACCCATTACATCACCATGGGCATGGACCCGGACCTCGACCAGTGCGTCGTGATGGCGCTCAGGGACATGATCGTTCTGCTCGGCGAAAAGGGCGGGCTGTCGCGGGAAGACGCCTACACACTCTGCAGCCTGGCCGGCGACTTGCGCGTCACGCAGACGGTCAACGGCTGCAAGGGCATTCACATGATGATGGCGAAGAAGCTCGTCCACCGGGAGGCCTGAGGGAAAGGGCCGGCCCATGCTCGGACCTGTCGCGAGCATCTGCACACCGTCGACGTCTGTAGGTATTCGGCACAAGGTCGAGGATGGCGCCGAGTGAAAAGCAGGACAAAGGGCCGGCCTGTTACAGGCAGACCCTTCCGGGCGCATCGGACCGGGACCTATGAGGCTCTGGTCATGCCCTTGATGCTGATCAGGCCGGTCGGCAGCGGCGTGAAGCCCTTCAGGTTCTTGGCAAGTACGAAAGGCCACGGCTGGTGGTAGAGATAGATGATCGGCAGCTGGTCCTGCAGGATCGACTGGGCGTCGTCATAGAGCTTCTTTCGGGTCTCGAAATCGCCCGTCACCTTGGCGGTATTCAGGTCCTTGTCGACCTGTTCGTTGCAGAAGCCGGCATAGTTGAGCGATGCCTTGCAGGTGACGAACTGATGCAGGTTGCCGTCCGGATCGTAGCGACCCGACCAACCGGTCAGCACGGCATCGAAATCGCCGGTCTGGGTCTGGGCGAGCATCGAGGTGAATTCGACGGCGCGCAGCTTGATGTCGAAGCCCGCTTCCGCCGCCATGGCCTGAATGAGTTCGGCGACCTGCTGGCTGGTCGTGGAATTGGCGAAGAGCAGTTCGAACGAAACCTTGTCGACGCCCGCTTCCTTCAGAAGCGACTTCGCCTTGGCGACATCGCGGGCCGTTACCTTGATGTCCTTGTTGTGATAGGGGCTGACGCCGGTGAACGGCTGCTGCGCCGGCTGAAAGATGCCCGAGCCTACCACGTCGTTGATGACGTTGCGGTCGATGGCGAGTTCGAGCGCGAGGCGGATGCGCTTGTCCTTGGCGAGCAGGCCCTTGGCGCGCGTTGTACCGTTGCCGACATTGATCGTCATGCCCTGGTATCCGACGCTCGTGATCTGCGCGAGCTGCAATTTGTCGTCCGCCTTGACCGAGGGAATGTCGGAGGGGGCGAGACGTTCGAGCATGTCGAGCGCGCCCGATCTGAGGTTCGCGAGCCTGACCGTCGTGTCCGGGATGATCATGAATGTCAGCTTGTCGAAATGGTAGTCGGCCGCGTTGCGGTAATCGGCGAACTTCTCCAGGTCAATCTTGTAGTTCTGCTGGCGGGCGACGAACTTGTAGGGACCGGAGCAGGAGGGCGCGGTCACGGCTTTCTCGAAGCTCGCCGGCGACAGCATCATGCCGGCACGGTTGGAAAGCTGCGGCAGCGGGGTCGGATCCGGCTGTTTCAGCGTGATCTTGACCGTCAGACCGTCGACCACCTCGACGCCCTTGACCGATTGCAATTCCGATCTGCGCATGCTGTCGGGCAGGGTGACGGCGCGGTCGAGATTGGCCTTGACGGCGGCAGCATTGATGGCGCTGCCGTCATGGAATTTCAGGTTCGGGAAAAGCGCCAGGGTCAGCTCGGTGCCGTCGGCGTTCCATGACCACTTTTCGGCGAGTTCGGGTTTGACGATAAGGTCGGCCCCAACGGCGACGAGGCTGTCGCACAAGGATTCGAACACGACCTCGCCGACGAAGGTGCGCGAGCGGGCCGGGTCGAGACCGTCGAGATCGTCCTGCAGGCCGATCTTCAGGTCGTCGGCCTGGGCGCCGGCCGCGATAAATGCGGTCATCACGGCGGGCAGCAGCGACGAAAATCTCATTTTTATTCTCCTCTGGTTGCTGGTCTTTCGCCAGGAAGAGCCGGTCCGATGGTCCTTGCCGGCCTTCTTCCGGCGGGCCGGATGGGAGGTGGCGCCGTGAAGGACCGGAAGGAGATCGGAGTCGGCTCAAAAACTATAATCGTTATACATCTTTATAACAGAGCAGGCGGTTGGGTATGTCAATAGGAGCCGGACGTTTCGTTGATTTCAAATTTTTATCGGATGATTGCCGAAAATGGCCGAGAAATTTCTAAAATAACAACTGTGGCAGAGCCCATAAAATGGGCAATGCACGATATTGTGCATTGCTGTTATCTTGTGCTAGTACAATTTTAGAACTGCTTTCCGGCAGCGGGTACCTTCCGCAAACAAGAGAGAGGTATTGTCCATGACTTCCATGACCGGGCGGCGCGACATCGGATCGATGTCCGCTTTCCTCGCCGCAATTCTCTTCGCCGCTTCCGCCTCGGCGGCAGACCTCAAGATCGGCCTCAGAGCCGATCCGGATGCTCTCGACCCCGCGACCGGAGGCTCGGTTGCCGGCCGCGTGATCTTCGCGGCGCTGTGCGACAAGCTGATCGATACGACACCCGAAGGTACGTTCCAGCCGCAGCTCGCCACGTCCTGGTCATGGTCCCCGGACAGTCTGACGCTGACGCTCAAGCTGCGCGATCACGTGGTCTTCCACGACGGGCAGCCAATGGATGCCGCTGCGGTCAAGGTGAATCTCGACCGCTACCGCACCGATCCGATCTCCAGGCGCAAGACCGAGCTGAAGCCGGTGGCGAGTGTCGATGTCGTTGATCCGCTGACGGTGGCGATCAAGCTCAGTCAGGCCTATGCGCCACTCGTCAGCGTGCTCGCCGACCGAGCCGGCATGATCATGTCGCCGGCGGCGCTCGCGAGGGACAGCGCCAATATCGGAGCGCATCCCGTTTGCGCAGGCCCGTTCCAGTTCGTGGAGCGCGTGTCGCAGGACCACATCACTCTGAAGCGTTTCGACCAATACTGGAACAAGGACGCGATCTCGCTCGATTCCGTCACCTACCGGATGATCCCGGACGATGCCGTGCGCCTGCTGAGCCTGCGTTCCGGCGACCTCGACCTCATCGAGCGGCTGTCGCCGAGCGATGTCGCGGCGATCAAGGACGACAAGGATGTCAAGGCCATACAAGGGCCGTCGATAGCCTTCGACGTCATTTCCATCAACATCGCCCATGGCGAAAGCGCCGACAATCCGCTCGGCAAGAACGCCAAGGTGCGCCAAGCGCTGGAGCTTTCGATCGATCGCGGCGCGATCAGCGAGGTTGTTTATGAGGGCCTGTTCCCGCCGGCCAACCAGACGGAGCCTGTCGGGGCACCCTATTACGATCCGACCCATGCGTTGAAGGGTCGCGATGTCGCCCGGGCGAAGACGCTGCTTGCAGAAGCGGGCGTGACGAGCCCGTCCTTCACGCTTTCCGTCGCCAACAGCCCGACGCTCGCCCAGGTCGGCCAGATGATCCAGGTCATGGCGGCGGAGGCTGGCTTCGACGTGAAGATCCAGTCGCTCGAATCCTCGACGCTCGCCGCCAATTCGGATGCCGGCAAATACCAGGCCTCGATGGCGATCTGGAGCGGGCGGCCCGATCCGGACGGCAATATCAGCCCGTGGGTCGCCTGCGACGGCTTCCTGAACTGGGGGCGCTACTGCAATCCCGAGCTGGACAAGCTGCTCGCCCAGGCGCGGCAGATCACCGATGAAAAGGAACGCGCCAAGCTCTATGCGCAGAGCGTCGGCATCTATCTCACCGACGTGCCGTTCATCCCGCTCTATCACTACAAGTCGATCTGGGCGGCACGCAGCAATGTCGACGGCTTCGTTCCTTATCCGGACGGGCTTATCCGGCTGCAGGGGGTAAAGAAGAGCTGACCAGCTCCGCCGGGAGAGACGCCGATTTCGCGGAAGGCGCTCAAGCGCCTTTCGCCGAGCAGGTTCAATCGCTTTGAGGATTTTGTTCGATGAACGTCTTGCCAGCTCTCCGTAGCGGGAAGCCGCGTGTGGAATTCGGCCATGTCCATCCGACGGAGGAGCTCGAAATCCCCTTCGCCATCATTGAGGGCGCCGAGCCGGGTCCTTGCCTGCTGATCACGGCCGGCGTGCACGGCTCGGAATATTGCTCGATCGAAGCGGCGGTCCGCCTGATGCAGACGAGGCCGGTGGAGATCAAGGGGACGCTGCTGATCCTGCCGATCCTCAACACGCAGGCGTTCCACAGGCGTAACATCTACATCATGCCGCAGGACGGCAAGAACCTGAACCGCATGTTCCCCGGCAGGCCGGACGGCACGACCAGCGAGCGGCTCGCCCACTGGCTGGTGACGGAAGTGTTTCCGAAAGCCGACGCGTATATCGATTGCCATGGCGGCGACCTCGACGAAGGTCTTCAGCCCTTCACGATCTTTCCCGCCGGATGCGAGAAGTCGAAGGCGCTTGCGGTCGCCTTCGGCATTCCGGTCGCCGTCGCGGCCGGCGGAGCCGGTTATACAGTGGATGCGGCCCACAAGCTCGGAGTCCCGAGCATCCTGCCGGAGGTGAGCGGCAACGGGCTATGGGGAGACGCGACCGTCGCCCAGATGACGGACGGCATTCGTGGCGTCATGCGGCATATCGGCATGCTGCCAGGCGCGGCTCCGGTCACGCCGCTCGACGTCGTGACGATGTGGGTGCCGGTGGCGCCCGCGACCGGGCTCTGGTACCCGCGCAAGGATCTCGGCGAGCCGGTCGCCCAGGGCGAATTGCTCGGCGAAATCCGGACCGTGTTCGGCGAAGTGCTGGCCAGCATCCATTCGGAAAAGCAAGGCTTCATTCTCTACCGGCTGACGAGCCTGTCGGTGAACGAGAAGGAAGCGTTGCTTGGCGTCGGCACGCCGGTTTGAAGATGACGGCCTGGATCTTTCTGCTATGGGGAAGGGGGCTTGCCGCGCCCTGTGGATCAGCCAAGGGAGTCTTTCCATGTCATCGACCACCACGGACGCGGTCGCCCGCGACGATCTCGTCCTGCGCGAACTCACCCCGACGGGAAGCCTGCGGATCGGCATCGTCGCCGCACCGGCGCCATCGGCCCTGTTCGCCGTCTTTGATGCGGAAAGCCAAGCTTATCGCGGCGTGACCGTCGATATCGGCAATGCGCTCGCCGCAAGGCTCGGGATTGCGGCGGAGATCGCCAATTTTCCGAACTCCGGCGCCTGCACGGATGCGGTCGAAAATGAAACGGTCGATGTGAGCTTCATGCCGGTCGATGACGAGCGGCGCCGGCGCGTCGCCTTCGGTCCGATCTATTACGTCCTCGAAAGCACCTATCTCGTGACCGCCTCGTCAGGCATCACCACCTTGGAAGAGGTCGACCGGGAGGGCGTGCGCGTCGTCGGCATCGTCAATACGACGACAATCCGCAGCGCCACGCGTTCCCTCAAGACGGCAGTCCCCGAAGCAGTGGAAACGATTGCCGAAGCCGTCGATCGTCTGCTGCAGGGAAAGGCGGAAGCCTTGGCGCTTTCCCGCGACGCATTCCGAACGCTGCTTGCGAAACTGCCGGGCGCTCGCGTCCTCGACGGCGGCTTCCAGCAAACGGGGATCGCGATCGCCGTTGCTCATGGCAAGCCGTCCGCTCTTGCCTTCGTCAGTGCATTCCTGGAAGAGGCGAAGGCTTCGGGCCTCGTCCGCAAGGCGCTCGATGACGCGGGCTTTGCGGACGCGCCTGTGGCCCCGCCGGGCGCCTGATGCGCAATCCTGACCGAAATGGCTCCGTGTCGCGGAAATCAAGGTTCTATAGCTACTCCCGCCGGGAGTTCAGTATTCCTCAGCCCGCTTCGGCGGGCTGCTTTTTGCTCTCATCGGAACCATCGAAGCTGTGCGTGTTGATTTCCGCTAGGGGGCCAAGCTCAACGCTCGGAAAATGCCCTCGACATACTGTCGGTGATCGGTTTCACGATATAGCTGAAGAATGTCCTGACCGAAGTCTGGATCATGATTTCCGCCGGCAACCCGGGTTGCGGGGTGAAGCCCCTGACGCGCGCGATCTCGTCTGAAGAGAGATGGATACGCGCGATGTAGACGTCGTGGTTGACAACGCCGGCCTTGCTGTCCTCCAGCGCGTCGGCGGAAACATAGAACACCTCGCCGTTCAGGATCGGTGTCGTCCGCTGGTTCAATGCGGTGAGCCGAACGGTAGCCTTTTGACCGACCTTCACATTGTCGATTTCGTTGCGGGGAACCTTCGCCTCGATGATCAGCGGCACGCCTGCGGGTAGTATCTCCATGATCCCTTTGCCGCTTTCGATAACGCCACCGGTCGTATGGTAATAGGTCCGAACAATGGTGCCGGAGACGGGCGCGACGATGGTCGTGCGACGCAGAATGTCATCAGCCTCGCGCGACTGTTCCCGGGCCGCGTCCCGCTCACCCTGGATGGATTGGAGCCGATCAAGAGCATCCTCCCGATAAGCCTCTTCGGCATGGGCTACTTCCTGCTGGGCCTTCAGCAATTGTGCGCCCGTTTCAGCGATTTCGGAGTTGAGCCTTCCGATCTGTCCCTCAGCATCCGCCATCGCGCGCTGAAGCGCCTTTACCTCTGTTGCCCGAAGCAGGCCCTTGGCCAACAGGGCTCGCTTCGTCTCATACTCTTCCCCCAGCAAAACAAGCTGGCGGGAGATTGCGTCGCGATGTCGGGTATAGCCTTCGCTACGGAACTCCAGCGCCTTCATGTTCTGCCTCAGCAAGGAAAGCTCGGTCGCGAATTTAACGCGCTGGGCTTTGAAATTGAGTTGCTGGGTCAGCAAGATCGAGGAGACATCCTGGTCATTCTTGAAGTCGCCGAGGATATCGGGGATTTTTATGACATCAGTGCCTTCAGCCTGGGCCACAAGACGCGCCGCGGTTGCTTCCAGCCTGATACGCCGCAGGAAAATCTCCCGCCTCTTTGAAAGCGCGGCGGTCTCGTCAAGTTTGACCAGTGGCTGGTTTTCGACGACCTGGTCGCCTTCACTCACCAGCAGTTCCTTAATGATCCCGCCCTCGAAATGCTGCACGACCTTGTTGCGGCCGGTTGCAACAAAGCTGCCCTGAGCAATGACCGCGGCCGCGAGGGGGGCGGTCGATGCCCAGGTGCCGAAACCGCCGAAGGCGACGATCAGGAGAACCAGACCGGCCAAGGTCTGTTTCCAAACCGATCTTGGGACTTCTGCATACCATTCGAGATCGTGAACTTTTGCAACGGAAGACATGATTTCCGCTCCCCCTATTGCAGTTGATGACCGAAAGAGCCGGTGTTGAGGTTGATCCCCCGGGCTTCGATAGCCTTCAGGACATCCATGCGCGTGCCGAACAAGGCAACCGTGCCGTTGACGAGCAGGAGGATCTTGTCCACGTTGTTCAAAAGCGCTGGCCGCTGGGTGATCGTCGCAACCGTTATCTTGTTTTCCTTGGCATGCTGGAGCGCCCGCAGCAGCGCGGCGTCGCCGGCGTTGTCGAGGTTGGAATTCGGCTCGTCGAGTACAACCAAATGGGGATCCCCGAAAAACGCGCGGGCAAGGGCTATGCGTTGTTTCTGGCCGCCCGACAGAGGCGCGCCGTCGGCTGCGACCACAGTCTCATAGCCGTGGGGAAGGCTTGCGATCATCTCATGAACGTCCGCCAGCATGGCTGCACGGTAGATCTGCTCGTCGCTCGCGTCCTGCCGCATGCGCGCGATATTGGCCTTGATCGTGCCGGGAAACAGCTGCACGTCCTGCGGGAGGTAGCCGATGTTTTCGCCGAACTGCCGCTGATCCCAGTTGCGCAGGTCCATGAGGTCCAACCGGACGTTTCCGGAGGTCGGCAGGATCGATCCGACAAGCATTTTTCCCAGGGTCGTCTTTCCCGCGCCGGAATTACCGATGATCGCCAGGGAATCGCCCGGTTGGAGGGAGAGGGATATGCCGTTGAGCACCACGCGTTTCGTGCCCTGCGGCACATAGAGCAGCCTTTCGACATCCAGTCGCCCCTCCGGCTTGGGAAGGTTCAACCGCTCGAAATTGAAGGGAGACGACGTCAAAAGCGTCGCTATACGGCCATAGGCGGCCCGGGACTGACTATACTGATTCCAGCCGTCGATGGCGCCTTCGATCGGCGCCAGCGCACGGCCGGCGATGATGGAAGCCATGATCACCATCCCGCCAGTGATCTGACCTTCGACCGATAGGAACGCTCCCCAGCCCAGCATGGCGATCTGCGTCAGGAGCCGGAAAGCCTTTGAAATAGCCGCGATGGTGATATTGCGATCCTGCGCGATGACCTGAGACTTCAGGGATGAAGCTGTGTCCTTGCCCCATATCTGGACGGTCTCGGGGATCATCGCGAGAGCATTGATGATCTGCGAGTTGCGGGACATGGATTCCAGATGCAGGTTGGCTTTCACCTGTGCGGTATTTGCCTCCGAGAAGGGTTCTGCCGTCATGCGCTGGTTGAGTTGGGTGAAGATAAGCAGCAACACCGCCGTCAGGACCACGATAAATCCGAGATGCGGGTGAATCAGGAATACGGCCAAGACGAACAGCGGGGCGATCGGTGCGTCGAGGAACGAAAGAAGCGTTCTGGACACCAGGAAGGAACGGACCTGCTGCAGGTCGTTCAGAATTTGATATTCACGCCCGTTCCCGTAGAGGGATGCACGGGCGGCAGCGCTGAGGATCGGAGCGCCCAGTTGTGCGGCGACTTCCACTGCGGTGCGCATCAGAATAAATCGACGAAGCGCATCGAATGCGGCTTGCAGGATGACGGCGCCGACGATCACAACGGTCAGCATGATCAGAGTGTCGATCGACCGGCTTGTAAGAACGCGGTCGGATATCTGGAACAGGTAGACGGGGATCGCGAGCACCAGGATGTTGCTTGCAACCGTAAACAGCATCACAATGCCCAAATTCACACGCACGGCTTTGATGCCGGCCCTCAGACTTGCCGAAAAGTCGATGGGTGCGAGACGTTTGTGAAATGGTGCGCCGCCATTGCCCGAGCCGGTGCCTCCGCCTGACGAAGGAGATTTGCCGATTGTCCTGCTGTCGATCTGGAGAGGGCCGGTGTCGCCATCGATGGTGATCATGCCCTCGGGGCTCTTCGCTTGGGGGGCTTCCCGCGCCGGTGTTCTGGATTGAGCTCCGATTTCCGTTTCCGTGACGTTGTCGGGTGTCGGCGAGGGCACGACTTCAGCATTTGCGGTGTGTTCCTCCTTTCTAGAGGTATTTTGCGGGGTGTCTCTGGGGTCCAGTCGAGATATTGTTGCCGATGTCGCCGCGTTATTTGTTGACAGCTTCAGGCAGTCTTCCACGGCGCGCTCCAGCGTTGCATAGATTTCCTCATCGCTAATTTGTGGGTCCCGACGACCCGAAGCCTGCAGGCGTTCTGCCCGCCTTTGTGTGTCCGACATGCTTCCCCCCTCTATCCGAGCACATGTTGTAATCCGTCGTTTTGATAGTGCCCGTCATGGTCTGTGGGCGTCGAGATGCCCGGTGCCTCGTAGTTCCCGTTCCCTTCCAGCATCGTTTCGTCCAGGAAGACCACCGCCTCGTTGACGAGTGCATCCGGATCCCGCGTAAGGAGCTCCGGCTGATGTGAAATCATTTCCGCTTGAAAGAGTGTTTCCTGGGAATATTGTTCGCCGCCGACATAGGTTTGCCCGAAGGAGTCAAGATCCAGAATGGCGGCCTTGTTGATCAGCACGTTGCCACCGGTCGAAACAGACCACGTGGCATCGGCACGCGGATCGATCGCGTTCATGGCGAGGGTGATCTGATCGCTATCTCCGATAATGTTGGTCTGGCTGACATACTGGATGTTCAGCAGGTCGCCGCTGACATAGAGAACCCGCAATCCGGGGAGGTCCGCGAACATGGGATCCGTGAGAACGCCGCTGGACAGGTGATAATTTCCCGCAGCGAAATCGTTCGCAGCATCCAGATACGCGGAGGGCAACGTTTCGAAGCGCTCGGCTCCCCCCACATTTTGGATGTAAGCCTGGTTCCAGAGCAGATTGCCTGAACTAGCAACGTTTCCTTCGCCGTTGGTTTCAAAACCCGAGACCGCGCCGACGACGTCGTTGTCGATCAACACATTCGTCTGGTGGATGATATTGGCGTCATAGAGGGAGCCGCCCACGATTATGAGGTCATAGGAGAAACCGAGTTCGAAAATCGATGTCTGGTTGGCGCTTGTGTTGTCTCCGGCAATGACCTGCGTCGTAGCGCCTGATGCGGATAGGACACCGACATCGTTGTCGGACATGAACACATATTGCTCGAGCCAGTTGGTAATGAGCAGATCGCCCTGGATTTCGGCAACGGCCCAGGCTGCGGGAAACCCTCCCGCGGCTGCCTCCGTGTCTGGAGCATCCTCCAATGGGTCGTCCCGCTTGAAGGTCGCAATATTGAAAACCTCGTTTGCAGCGTCCTCGCTCGCCCAGGTATCGACGGCGGAGGTCACGGAATCCGTGTCCCATAAGGCATTTGTCTGAACGATCGCATTGACTTCGACATGGTCGCCGACGACTGCCGTAACAGTTCCCGCCGTCCAGAGATTTTGGATCACGGCTTCGTTGACGGCTGTGTTGTTTCCCGCAACGAGCTCGACGGAGTTCTTGACAGTGACAGAACCATCTTCGGAAATGACGACATTGGATGGCTGACCGTCATCCTCCTCGGCGTCTCCATCGACAATTTGCTCCTGCTCGCCGCCGTCAGTCGCATCGCCCGCGTTCTCGTCTTCAGCGGCTTCCTCGCCGAAAGAATGATAATCTTCCAGCTTGGGTGTCTCCTCGACGATCTCGCCATTCACATAGATGCCTTCGATCGCCTCGGATTGCTGGACGGAGATATCCGTCGGTCCTTCTGAGGTGATGTCCGCCAGAGCTTTGAGTTGAGACGCAACGTTGTTGATGATGTCGATGAGTTCGGCGTTGGTAGCCGGCATATCGAGACCATCGATCGGCGCTTGGGAGAACACCTCATCCGCCGCATCCAAGAGGTCTTGATCGCTGACGGGCTGCGGATTGAACTCGATATTGCTTCCGCCGACGTTGAAATCGTCGTCATCGGAAAGCGACGCTGCCTGCACGATATAATTTGCGACCGAACCGGGGGGCTCGATCGTCAGCATCTCGGCCGGACCACCGGTATGATGTCCGGGCAGGTCTTTTTCCGGATGATACGGCGGGGGGGCGGGGGCCTCATCCTCGACCGTCGGGATTGAAGAACGATCATGCCACGACAGAGGCTTCGTGTGATCGACCGGCCTTAGATAAATCGGTGCTCTGTAGGAGATTTGCGGATCGAAGCCGATAAATTCATAAGGCGCATCGAAATCCGAGAGGGCAACCGGTTGGGAATGCAGATTGCTCTTCTGGGCATGATAGGAGAAATCGGGATAAGCGTCCCGCAGGCGTGCCTCCTCGATCCTCATGTGAAAGAGGCCGATGAAATGCGCAATTTCGTCGGTAATCTGATCCATCGCCGTCATGACATGGAGCCTTGTGTCGACATTGCCTGCTGATCACACTCAGCAAAGGTTGGACTGCGCAGCGATGCGCAGTCCATGGCGTGCTCCCGCTCCAATGAGCGGAGTTGAGCTATGGGTCAGGATGTGCTGTCGTCGCCATCTTCGCCGACTACGGTGCTCGTGAGGCTGCCGCCGACGATCGTCATGTCGATCGCATTCTGCTGCAGGTTTGCACCGAGGACGATTTCCTGGTTGAAGGCATGCGTCTCGACGAAAGCATCGGCCGACGCGCTGCTCGTGCCGGTAACGTAACCATCGTCACCGTTGCTCGAGCCCCATGTGCCGCCGTCCCCGCCGGCTCCACCAAAGCCGGTCGTGGCGATGCCGCCCATGCCGCCCGCAGCACCAGAGCCGCCGACTGCCCAGCCACCGACAGCACCGCCGCCGGTTCCATCGGCCCAGGCGCCGCTCAGGGCGTCGCCGCCCACGCCGCCATATGCCAATGCGTCACCGCCCAGGGCATCGCCACTGGTCGCAGCGCCGCTGACACCGGCCCCGCCCGCACCAGCACCGCCTGCGGCGCCATTGCCGCCGGCACCGCTACCGGCGCCTGCACCGAACCCGGCACCGAGGCCAGCACCGAGGGCGTCGCCGCCGGCACCGCCAGCGCCGCCAAATCCGCCAACGCCACCGTTTCCGCCATCGGCATCGCCGCCTTCTCCGCCTTCGCTGTCTCCGCCGTCACCAGCGTCTCCACCTTCGCCGCTTTCATTGTTGACGAAGATCGGATTGATGAAGCCGAGGCTGCCGCCGACGAGAGCGCCCGCATCGCCGCCGGTGGAATCGCCGCCGGTACCGCCGTTACCTGCATTGCCGCCATTGGCATTTCCGGCATCCCCGCCGTCTCCGCCATCGGCATCACCACCTTCGTCGCCATTGCCGGCAAATGCCAGTCCTGCACCGAGGCCCAGACCCAGACCCAGGCCCAGGCCCAGGCCGTCGCCGCCGTTTCCGCCGCGACCACCATTGCCGTTTCCGCCATTGGCTTCGCCGCTGTCAGCGTCACCGCTGTCGGCTTCGCCACCATCGGCATCTCCTCCGTCACCTTCACCGCCGGCCGCTACACTTGCCGCCAGACCGCCAAGGCCAATGCCGCCAAGGGCAAAGCCGCCAAGGGCCGCGCCGCCGCTTCCACCGTTGCCGCCGTCGGCGTTAGCATTGCCGCCGCCGTCGCCGCCACCGGTATCGGTGCCAATGCCTTCAGACGCGATCGCAATGCCACCGTCCGGATGAGCATCAAGATCGAAGGAGCCGCCATTGTTGACCGACGCGCTGCCGAGATGATCATTGTCCTGGATGTTGGCGACTTGCGAGATGACATTGGCGACGTCGTTGCCGGCGCCGGTCAAGGCATCGTTCAGAACATCGTCGATGCGAATATTGAACATCCCGTCGATATCGCTGTTGTCGATATCGGCAAAGTCGTTGTCCTCCGGCAGGTAGTCGTCAAGATTCAGCCCGACATCGACATTTACATCGACGGTCGTCTCGCTGACATTTTCGTTGAAGTTGGCGTTGCCGTTCAGGTTAGCGTTGCCGTTACCGTTAAGGTTGAGGCTGCCGTTACCGTTGAGGTTCAGATTGCCGTTGCCATTGCCGTTGTGGTTATCCGACTCGCTGCTCTGGCCCTGATACTGGCCCTGGCCCTGATCGGACGACTGCTGCTGCTGCTGGCGTTCCTGTTGCTGCTGCTGTTGGCGTTCTTGCTGTTGCTGCTGCTGTTCTTGACTGTCATCGTCGAACAGATCGTAAAAACTGCGCTTTGCCATGACATTGTCCTTTGGATGGAGCGACGCCACGACCGCCATTCATCTTCTTTGGTGGCCTTTGTCCGTCGCTGTTGGAACAAACATGCTTTAATCGGGGCGATAGGGCGCGCATCGACGCGACCATCAGCCGGCTCTTTGTCCGTGATGTCTGTTTTTCGTTTTCTCCTCTTTTCTCCCCGGTGCTCCCGAAGGGCCTGGAGCGGGCGCTTGCGTGACCGCGTACTCGCGACATTGCGTCCATGAAGCAGCGTCCGGTCTTCAAACGCTTCGGACGGCGCATACTGTGGCGCGATTGGGTAGAAGAGATAAGGTAATATATCGATCTAGCGCGGCTGGCTGACCGGCGGCACAGGATAATCAAATAGGTGTAGGGGGCATGACCAAGAAGACGTAAGCTCTGACTTCGGTATTTCTCCCTGCGAACGAACAGATTTTTTGAAAAAACGCAAAAGAGATCATAAATTCATGTTTTGTTCATGCGCAAATAAGCTTTTTGGCTGAAGCGCATCATCTATTCGATCTATTTTCTAGCTTATTCGGTCTATTCCCAACCCTCTGGTCCTGGTCTACCGTCTCCCGGAAAAAGAGGCGAGAAGTGCGTTTCGCATAGGCGCCCGACAAACGGGAGGGGAATTTCATGCAAGTTTCGCATACTGCTTCGCAACATGCCGGCGTGGATCTGGCAGGTTCTTTGTCGAGGATGAATGCTGCCCGGACACTGCTTTTCATCTGCTCACCCGGGACGATATCCGGCGCGATGATTGCCGCTATAGAGAGTGAATTTCCCTGGCTCTCGGTGAAAACGGTCTCCGATCTGCACTCCGCTCTAATAGAGCTCGATACCTCGGTTCAGCTTGTGCTTGCGGATACCGTATTTGCTCCAGCCCTCCGCGAGCATTGGCCGAAGCTCGCAAGGCTTCATCATAATGTCAGTCTCGCGCTCATGGGCAGCGGCGACGATATGACTTCAAGTGAGTTGGGGATGCAGGGCACGGAAATCATCCAGGGAATCGTGCCGTTCAACGTCAATCTGGATGTTTTTCTGTCGATCCTCCGCATCATATTGAAGGGCGGTCGATATTTCCCTTCGAGATTTCCTCTCTCGCAGCAGGAAGAGCCTTTGGAAAAAAGCCGCGATGGCTCCGAAACCCAATTCCGGCAGCAGGTTTCCAGCGGTTCTCCTGTTCGAATGCTTGACAGACTGACAAAGCGCGAGAGGGAGATCTTGGCCAGGATAGCGATGGGCAATCAAAACAAGATCATTGCCGCCACCCTCGGCCTGTCCGAACACACGGTCAAAATTCATATTCACAACATCATCACCAAGCTCGGCGTACACAACAGGACTGAGGTCGTCGCTCTGTATTTTGAGCAAAGACGCAAGGATACCGCTGGCAATGCACACGATCCCAACCGTCGCCAAGACGGCGGCAAACGCTCAGATAACGAATAGCAGGCTTCAGGCGATCCTGCTCCTGATCGGGCAGTTGAACTACACTTGGACCAATACTGAAAGCCTGCTCATTCACATGATTGCCGGCCTTGCCAATGTGGATAAGGAGACGGCGATCGTCATTTTCCTGACTTTGAATACGACCCGAGCGCGTATCGATCTCGTCGAGCGTCTGACCAAAATGAAGAAGACGCCGGCGACCTGCCGCCGAGAAGTGCTCGATGCCACCCGCCGTCTGTCAGACGAGGCAAAACTTCGCAACAAATACAATCACTGCATCTATTCTTTCGATCCCGACAGCGGTCGCAGCATTACGCAATCAATGCGGATCTTCGAAAGCCGGGATGAAATCAAATACGGAAAGATAGAGGAACTCGACGGAGCGGAAATCGGTCGAATACAGGAAAGCATCAATTCTCTCGTCAGGATCAACCGCATGTTCTGGGACATCACGGAACGTTACGGCTTTCCGAAATAGAGCGGGTGATCGGGTCGTCGGGTCCGGTAATTAAGTCGTTTTGAGCGACTTGCGACATGCGGTTCGCTGTCGACACGGTGACGCCGCTTTCGGCGATGCTCAGGGAGATCGCCGGCGTTCTGAATAACCATGGCAAGTCGCTGTCGCCGGCCGCCGGCCCGTAGTCGAAGAAGAGGCCCCCATCATTCAGGGCCAGCGTTTGTTCCCAGAGGTACCATCGTAGAACGACGGTGCAACTCTTCCAGCATTTCAAAATGATCAGTGATCTCCTGGCCTGTCGCAATCCAGACGTCGGATTTCTGCCGAGCATGGAGGAGGAAGTCGCGCAGCAGATGCCAGCGCATCGGGCGACCGGAAACCTGCGGATGGAGCACCATCGTCGTCACGCCACCCCAGGCATGGGTGGCTTCGAACTCGTCGATCCACAACGACAGGACGGCATCCCGGCCGAAGATCGGCCGCGGGCTGGTCCGGCTCGACATGCCGAAGTTCCAGTCGTCGAAAGCGAAATTCACCGGGATTTCGACGAGGCCCTCCTGATCGCCTTGGCCGGCATGCCGATAGGGCAGGATATCGTCGCGGAAGGAACTGGAGTAACGCACGCCGCTCTTGGCAAGGTAGGCGAGCAGTTCGGGGAAATTTTCGCCCGAAGGCGCCCTGTAGCCGACCGGGCGGACGCCGAGTGCGGTCTTCAGTGCGTCGAAGCCGCGGTCGATCTCCTCGAAGGTCTCATCAAGGCGTTCGCGATCCGGCATCTTGTGCAGGTAGCCGTGATGGCCGATCTCGTGGCCGCCTTTCAGGATGCCCTCGCAGGCGGCCTGATGGGCAAGCGCCGTCCAGCCGGGCGTGAAGAAGGTTGCCTTGAGTGATAGCTCGTCCATCAACTGGAGGATTTTGGCGATGCCGACGCGTGCGTCATAGCCGCCATGGGAGGTTGTCACCATGCGGTCGACATTCGATGGATTGTTGCCGATCCATGCGGTTTCCGCATCGACATCGAACCCGATGAAAAGCGCGCTTTGGGCGCCGTTCGGCCAGATCATCGGCGGAGTTTTGGGAGCCGGGTTGAGAGGCCGCGGAGAGAGATCGTAACTCATCCTGTCTCCTTAGAGGAAAAGCGTGCGTTGATCGGCATTGCCGGCGAGAAGGGGAAGAAGGGCGCTGGCATCATCCAGCGTATCCAGGGCATGGATCGCTTGCCAGAGCGTATCAGCTTGGGTTGGCGCGAGGCTCATCGTGGCGAGCGTGTGGAACTTGCCGGCGACGTCCTCGGAAGACATTGGCCGTTCCGCCGATCCGGTCGCGCGAGGCACCATGCGCGACATCCGCGCTCCATCCGTAAATTCGAGGGTCACCACGGGTTCGTCCATGGGATGCATCGTATTGTCGACGGAAAGCTGCATTCGGTCCATCATGGCGGCAATGCGCGGGTCAGCCCGGCGCTCCTGCGCATAGGCTTCCAGCCCGGCACTGCCGTGGACGCAACGTGCGGCAAGGGCATAGGGAAGGCTCATCTGGGTTGGCGCCATCGCACCGTTTTCCTTGGCGCCGCACATGCCCATCAGCATGGCGCTCATGGCAAGCTCGATCTGTTTGATATCGCTCGCCGCCCGCCCGCTTTCGGCAAGCATGTCGTTCAACGCGTCGATGGCCGAGTGAGCGCCGCGGCACGACGCATAGGGCTTGAGCACGGCGCGGCGGATTTTGAAATTCTCGCCGAGCGCCTCGGTCAGTTTCTCCGGTTCGCAGGCCGCCTTGTTGAAGGTTCGGAAGAAGCCGCCCCAGACGTCATCGAAGACTTGTGATGGGCCTGCAAATCCGTCCGCGGCCAGCTTGGCGGCCAGAAGTCCGCCCTCGGCCGCGCGACCGGCATGGACTTTCTTGGCCTGCGAACCGTCATGGATGAATGCCCAGAGGCCGGAGGAAAAACTCGTCGAAAGCGTGATCGCGTCGCGGGTCGCGGAAGGATCGAGGTTGAAAACTCGCGACGCTGCGGCGGCTGCCGCAAACGTGCCGCATGTCGCGGTCGAATGCCAGCCAAGGCTGTTATGGGCGTCGTAGCCGCCAGCCGCTTCCAGAATGCGCCTGCCAGCATCGTAGCCGGCAACGATGGCTGCAATCAGTTGTCTGCCGCTCACTGGCCGCGCCGCTTCACTCATCGCTGCGAAGACGGCTGGAACGACAACCGCGCCGGAATGGTCGCAGCCACCGGAATCGTCGAGTTCGAAGGCGTGGGCGGCAACGCCGTTGACGAGAGCCGCATCGCGGGCACTGAGCTTGCGGTTGGTGCCCCAGACGGGTGCGGTTCCCTGTGCATCGGCGACGCGACCTGCAGTTCTCAATTCTTTCGAGCGGGTGCCTGCAAGTGCCGCCGCAAGCGTATCGGCGAGATGGATCTTGGTTTTTTCGACCACGTCGTGCGGCAGATCTTCGAACTGCAGCGTCGAAATGAATTGGGCCAGCCGGTCAACCGGCTTAATGCCCGATGTGAGAGACATGGTCTATATCCCTGAATAAATTTGAAAAACTCTTGCAGATCGAAGGTCAGTTTCGTGTCGGCTGCCGAGCCGGAAGAGGAAGGCCCCGGCTTGTTGCCGGAGCCTGGTCATCGTTACTTCGCGGCTTCGCCGTTGATGTAGATGCCGTCGAGCATCGTGCCTTCGAGACCGTAGGAGGCGAAGATCTTCTTGTATTCGCCGTTGTCCATCAGCGCCTTCAAGGCGGCGGCATAGGCATCACGCAGTTCGCTGTCCTTCTTGGCAAAGCCGATACCCTGATAGACGGCGGTGAAGGGCTCGCCGACAAGCGCGTAGGTGTCTTTCTCCAGCGTCATCAGATAGGGCAGGGTTTCGGAACCTTGGACGGCAGCGTCGACGCGGCCCTGCTTGAGCTGGGCGCGCGCGTCGGCGGAACCTTCGGTGCCGACGACCTTGATCGCCGGCTTGCCGGCAGCTTCGCAGTTGGCGGCGCTCCATTTTGCGGTTTCATCCGGGAAGGATGTGCGGCGGCTCATGCCGACGGTTTTGCCGCAGAGGTCAGACGGCGACTTGAACTCGTCCTTGCGCGCGGCGGCAGTGTAGAACTGGGCGCCGGATTTCATGTAATCGACGAAGTCGAGCGTGTCGCGGCGCTTCGGCAGGTCGCTCATGCCGGAGTGGATGAGGTCGACGCGGCCGGTCGTCAGCGAGGAAATCATCTGTTCGAAGCCGATGTCCGACCATTCCACCTTGACGCCGAGTCGCTTGGCGAGTGCCACGCCGAGGTCGATGTCGACGCCCTTGAGTTCGTTGGTCGCCGGATCGCGATATTCCATCGGTGGGTAGTTGGGCTGGTTGGCGACGACGACCTTGCCCGCGGACTTGACGCGCTCAGGCAGTTCCGCGGAGATCGCGGATGTGGCGGCGAGGCTTGCCACGGCGAGTATGACGAAATGTTTATTCATGAAGTTCCCCTTACTGGTCTCATCTGGGACGACGGCCGGTTATGCCGTCGCTGCTTGCCTCAGCTTTGAACGGCCTTGATGAATTCTGCCGTTCTGGCGCTTTTCGGAGTGCTGAGAACCTCCGATGCCAATCCTGTTTCGATCACCTTGCCGGCTTCCATGAAGGTCACGGTGTTGGCGACGTTGCGGGCGAAGCCCATTTCGTGGGTGACTACGATCATCGTCATGCCGGAGGATGCGAGGTCACGCATCACGTCCAGCACTTCCGAGACAAGTTCCGGATCGAGAGCGGATGTCGGTTCGTCGAAGAGAATAAGGTCGGGCTGCATGCCCATGGCCCGCGCGATCGCCACCCGTTGCTGCTGTCCGCCGGAAAGCTCCGAGGGGTAGTGGTCCTTCTTGTCCGCGAGGCCGACGCGTTCGAGCAGCGTTTCTGCTCGCTCGCGGGCTTGCCTGGCTGGCTCGCCAAGGACCTGGACTGGACCTTCGATGATGTTTTCAAGTGCCGTCATGTGCGGGAAGAGGTTGAACCGTTGGAAGACCATGCCGATGCGGCGGCGCTGCTGCGAGATCTCCACATCGGAGATTTCATGTAGCCGGTCGCCTTCGCGGCGGTAGCCGACCAGTTCGTTGTTGACCCAGATCGCGCCGCCGTCCAGGCGCTCCAGCAGGTTGATGCAGCGCAGGAGGGTGCTCTTGCCGGAGCCTGAAGGGCCAATGATGCAGCTCACCTCGCCGCGCGTTACCTCGAGATTGACCTTGTCGAGAGCCAGAAAGTTTCCGAAATGCTTGGTGACGTCGACGGCCTTGACGATGATGTCGTTGCTCATGTGATCCTCCTTCATCAGACCGAAGACCGGATCGATTTGATGCCGCGACCGAAATAGCGCTCGATATAATGTTGGCCGACCGACAGAATGGAGACGACAAACAGGTACCAGAAGCTCGCAACCAGCAGCAGTTCGAGCACGCGGGTATTGGCGAAATAGATGATCTGCGCGTTGTGCAGGATCTCGGAATACTGGATGACGCTGGCAAGCGACGTGAGCTTGACCATGCCGATGACCTCGTTGCCGATCGGCGGGATCATCACGCGCATGGCCTGCGGCAGCACGATGCGGCGCAGCATCTTCATGTGCGTCATGCCGATCGAGCGCGCGGCTTCATACTGGCCGCTGTCGACGGAAAGCAGCCCGCTTCGGACGACTTCGGATGTGTAGGCGCCCTGCGAGATTCCGAGCCCCAGCATGGCGGATACGAAGGGCGTCATGATGTCGACGGTCCGGAATTCGAAGAGGCCGGGAATGCCCATGGTCGGGAAGATCAGTGCAAGGTTGAACCACAGCATCAGTTGCAGAAGTGCCGGTGCTCCGCGAAAAACCCACACATAACCGACCGCGATCGAGGACAGCACCGGATTGCCGGAAATACGCATGATGGCGATGACGACGCCAAGCACGATGCCGAGTGTCATGGCGGCGACGGTCATCAGCAGCGTGTTGCCGAGACCGGCGATGATGGTCGGCGCGAACAGGAAGTCGCGCACATAGCTCCATTCGATCTGGCCGACGCTGAAGGCGCGGACGAGGGCTGCGAAAAGCAGCAGCACCACGGCGGCTGCGACGGTTCGGCCGATGTGCCGTTTGGGCACCAGCGTGAGATGGGCAATCTCGTATTTGCCGATATCACCTGTGGTCCTGATCGTCGTGGCATTCATCGGGCGACCTGCTCCTTTCCCACCTTGTCGCCACGCGGAGACGGCGATGCGGCGGCGAAGGCGCGGCAGGTTTCGAGCGTCTCGGAGAAACGGTCGATCTGCTCCCGCACCCGTTGCGGTGCGGTCGAGCCGTAGCCGGTCCGGCTGGCGAGTGCATGTTCGAGCGTGACGGCTTTCAGCATATCAGGCGTCAGCCGCGGATCGATGTTCGGAAGATCTTCCGCAGTCAGGCCGGAGAGATCGTGGCCGCGCTCTTCACAATAGCGAACCACGGCGCCGGTGATCTCGTGCGCCTCGGCGAACGGGACGTTCTGTCCGACAAGCCAGTCGGCAACTTCGGTTGCCAGCGTGAAGCCGCGAGGCGCTTCCTGCCTAAGCCTGTCCACCTGGAAGTCCAGCGTTTCGACCATTCCGGCAAAGGCCGGCAGGATGAGTTGCAGGACGTCGATGGTCTCGAAGAGGGCGCGCTTGTCTTCCGCCAGGTCGCGATTGTAGGCAAGCGGCATAGCCTTCATCGTTGCCAGGAAGCCCGCGATGTTGCCGATCAGCGTCCCCGACATGCCGCGCGTGAGTTCGGCGATGTCGGGGTTCTTCTTCTGCGGCATGATGGATGAGCCGGTCGAATACGAATCGTGCAGGCGGACCCAGCTGAACTGTTTGGAGCTCCAGATGCAGATTTCCTCGGCGAGCCGCGACAGATCGACCGCGACGAGCGAGCAGATGAACAGGAATTCCGCCACGACGTCGCGCGAGGCGACGGCATCGATCGAGTTCTCGCACGCTGCCGAATAGCCGAGTTCAATGGCTGACAGGTCAGGGCGGCAGGCAATGCCGGAGCCGGCAAGCGCTGCAGCGCCGAGCGGCGACCGATCGAAGCGGCGGTCGAAATCGATGAAGCGCTGCAGGTCCCGAAGCAGCGACTGGGCATGCGCCATCAGGTGATGGCCGAGCACGACGGGCTGCGCCGGCTGCAGGTGGGTAAAGCCGGGCATCACCGTTTCGGTGTGCAGTATCGCCTGCTTCCGGATCGCCTCTTCGACAGCGATGATGCCGGCGCTCAACTCGCGCGCCATCCGGCGCAGGTAGAGGCGGGTGTTGTTGGCCGTCTGGTCGTTGCGCGAGCGGCCGGCCCTAAGCTTGCCACCGAGCGTGCCGAGGCGTGCCATGAGGAGGCGTTCGAGGAACGTGTGAACGTCCTCATCCCCCGGGATCGGTGTTTCGCGTCCTGCGGTAACGTCTGCTTCGATATCGTCGAGCGCCTTGCGGATCGCGGCAAATTCGCTTTCGTCCAGAACGCCGGCCCGCTTCAGCTCGGAAGCATGGGCTCGCGACCCTGCAATGTCTTCGCGGTAGAGGCGGAAATAGGAGACAGGTGCCCGAGACAGATTCGCCAAGGCTTCGGATGGTCCGGATTTGAAGCGTCCGCCCCAGAGCTGCGTGGGTTCAGCCATTCATCTTCCCCTGTTTGTCTAAACTTTTGGCAAGGCTTGCACGTGCTCCTTTGTTGAACAAGCGAAGTTATTTCGTGGTCCCTATGACGAAAGCGACTAGCTCCAATATGCCATTCGGCCTACTGTGATCCTTGGACGGATTTCCCTTGAGACGACGGAAGACGGCACGGGCAGACATGGCGTGGAGACAGGAATGACTTCGGGGCGGCAACTGCCTTCAACGACGGCGCTGAGGGTCCTGCTGGCGGTCGCGGAGCGCGGTTCGACCAGTGCTGCCGCAGACAGCACGAACCTTACGCAAAGCGCAGTCAGTAAACAGCTGTTATCGCTCGAGAGGCTGATCGGCAGTCCGGCTTTCGTCCGGACACCGCGTGGTATGGTTCCGACGGAGGTGGGAACCATCTATATCGAGCATGCGCGCACGGCGCTGAAAGCGATGGAGGATGCGGCGCTTAGGGTTGCGCGGCTGAAGCCCGGCCCGCGCGTCCTGCGCCTGCAAGTGCCGCCGATCTTCGGTGATCGCTGGCTCCTGCCGCGTTTTGCCGGATTTACCGCAGCCCATCCCGAAATCGAGGTGCAGTTCACGACCTTCGTGTCGCCGACACAGTCGGAAGTCCCTGACGGCATATTCCGTTTTCTCACCCAACCCTTGCCGGGCGAACACACACGCTACCTTTTTGGTCGCGACGTCCTGCTCGTGAGCGCGCCGTCCTACTGGCAACAGGTTGGGCACCCGCATACTATCGAGGAACTGGCGAACGGCGTCATGTTGGAGCATCCGCAGACGCCGCTGCATTGGCGCCATTTTGCGGCAAGCTCCGGCTATCCGGGGCTTGAAGTGCGGCATACGACAAGGTTTGGCTATTATACCATGGTCATCCGAGCGGCACTCGCGGGGCAGGGGATGGCGCTCATTCCCCGCGGCCTGATTCTCGAAGACCTCGCCGCCGGCCGGTTCGTCAATCCGCATGGATTCGCCTATCGAAGCGACTACGGTTACTGGTTCGCACGACCCGAAAACATCGCCTCGAGCGAATCCATGTGCATCTTCGAAAAATGGTTAGGCGCGATCGCGGAGGATATGCAGGACTAAGTTATGCTCGTTGTCTCTTTTCTGAATCGACGGCAAGGCCCGCGAGGTCATCTAGCGCCGATCCGTCGAGGCGATAGAACAGCTTATCGGGTTTTCGGGCTCCGCCGATGTCGTCGTAGAAAGACAGGAGTCTGAGGTTTTCCGGATCCGCCGTCCAGTCGATACGGGAAAGTCCCCGATCGCGGGCTATGCTGGCCAGGGCCTGCATGATGAGGCGACCAAAGCCCTTACCTCTATGCCGGTTGCCGACATAGAGTTCCTTCAGGAACAGGCCTGGCCGCAGGTACGGGCCAGGATAGATTCCGGAAAAAGCCGCGAAGCCGACAAGAGCGTCGTTTTCAGCTGCGATCAGGATTTCCGCCCCAGGCGGCCTTCCCTCAATGCCGGCGACTATTTCCGGATAGGCAGGGCTGGGTACCTGGTAGTGGTCCTGCATCTCCTGCATAACCGCGGCCAAGCTTGAGATGAAAGTATCTCCGGGCTCCAGCAAACGAATGACGACGGACATCGCGTCTCCTCCTGAGCAGTTTCGATTGTAACAGGAGGCCGGGTATTGCATTACCCTGCAGCCATCATGTCTCACTGAGGTCGGTACTGCTACCCTTGGCGCGGGCGAGGCGCAACCTGTCAAGTCGGACAGATCTGTCATCATCGACTACCAGCCAACTGTCGAGGTGATTTATGAGCTGTTCGATGTAGCGCGGGCGCAAATTCAGGTAGGCTGGTGAGAATTGCCGTCAGTTAATCAGCATGGTACACGAGCGATCACATCCATGACCGCACCTACTATCCAAGGCTTCAAGCAGAGCCTCATGATCGAGCCGGAGACTGCGTCCGAGATGAACAATGCTGGTTTCCTTGCGGCACCGCCGCGAAGAGGTCGGTTATCCAGCACAACCTCGGTCTCCGGCGGCGCGAGTCGCAGGCAGACAAGAATGTCCGTATCGGCCAAAATAGGTTGCCGAGGTTCAAGAGGTATCGCTTAGCTTTAACTCGCCCCTCAAGCGCAACAGTTCGGCGAAATAGTATCGCTCGCCCGTTTTCTTTGCGAGAGCAAGGGCCTGTTGCACCGTATCTGACGCTTCCGCAATCCGACCCAATCTAAGATAGGTTTCGGCAAGGACACCTAGATAACAGGTTTTATCGATCTCCTGCTCGCCCATGTTGTCGCAGATGTGCCGCATTTGATCGAGGCCAGATGCATCCTGGCGAGTCACCACGAGCATCCAGCCCTGAAAGAACGTCGCCATGTTCAGCCAGAGCTGAAATCCATTCTTTCTCGCCAACGGTATCAGTTCGTTGATCATCGGTTCGAGCATTGTGGCATCATGACGAAGGGCCATGAGGATACAGCCGTTGCCGAGACATGCCGCAAGTCGGTAGTCGGTTTGCTGACGTGCCTGCGCTTCGGCCTGCTGGAAGAGCGCCAAGGCTTCCTTTCCCTCGCCAAGAAGCTGCAGTGTCCAAGATAGATAGATCATCGACATGCTGGGGAAGTCGCTTCCTATCTCTTCGGCGGCCGCCTGATATGCCAGTGCTTGCTCCAGATATGGCCGGGCCTTATCGAACCGCCCCCGTGAGAATGCACACATGCCCAGAAACTGCATGCCCAGAACAAGGGCTCTGATGTTTTGCCGGTTTCTCCCTATGTCGACTAGCTGATTGCTTGCCCATTCTGCGTCATTGAAGCGGGCAGAATTAAATGCGGTGCCGAATAAACCATCCAATGCTCGGATAGCGGCCTCCGCGTCACCCAATGCCTCGCTAAGCCGCATCACATTGCGGTAGGCGGCACTTCCCTCGCGCGTGACGTACCCATATGTCGCATACAACACATCGCCGCGTTCTAGCTCCAACCGCAGTTCCCTGCGATCTCGATCGCTGGACGGCGGTAGCTTTTGCAGACAAGCCAGTCCTTTGGCAAACATGTTCGCAGCTTCAACTTTCGCCCACGTCTGCCCGAGTTTCAGTCCTGCATGCAGCCACTGATCGGCGGCGCGCTCGAATTGCCCCGCCTCATATAAATGCTGCGCCAGTACCTCCGGATGTTCAATGGCAGTGCTTGGCTCCGTTTCTTCGATTGTCTGGGCGACCCGCGCGTGAAGTAGTCGCCGCTTCTCGCGGAGCAGCGCTCCGCAGGCAGCCTCCTGCAACAATACATGTGTGAATGCGTATCTCGGCCAGTCGGCGAAGGGCTGCGGTGATATCAGGCCAACCTCGGTCAAACGTTCCAGTTGCAGCTTCAGCGCGTCCACAGATACATTGGCAACTCGTGACAGCATCCTCATGTCAAACTCGCGCCCGATAACCGCGGCAACCTGTGCGATTGTCTTTCCCTGTCCAAGTTTGTCGAGTCTCGCGAGCAGGGCGGACTGAAGATTGTTGGGAACCTCAATGGGAGTGTCGCTTGCGTTCGCTGGGGCGCCAGAGGCTGTTAGCTCCGCAGCAGATCTTGCAAGCTCTTCCACGTATAGCGGCACCCCTTCCGCCTTCCTGAGCAGCGATTGGGTTACCGCCGATGCGAGCTTGATGCCTTGGGTGGCGCTTTCGATGAGCGCACCGGTTTCTTCGCGGCTGAGGCGTCCGAGTTTCAGGCAATCTATGGCCGGTCGCCGATCCCCGAAACTCACCACGTCGTTACGCGAGGTTATCAGCACAAGCGCAGGAAAATCGCCGGCCTTGAAAAGCCCATCCAGGAGGTTGCTTGAAGAGGGGTCAATCCACTGCGCGTCCTCGATGGCCAGCAAGAGCGGACCTTGCAGCGTCATGTGGCGGAGCCAATCCACAAAGACCTGGCTGACGATCGACTGCTGCTCGCTCGATGTGAGTTCGGAGGGCGGATAGTCCATCTGCTCGAGGAAGAGCAGCCTGGCAAATATCGGAAACGAGACTGACAATGGAACGCCGCTCGTCACGAGGGCGGTTTCCAGCCTTCTCGCGGCATCGGCTGGCGGCAGCGCATTGGTGATACCGGCTTCTTGTCTGAGCAGTTGCAGGAAAGGGAAAAGGGCGCTGTTGCTGTAAGCGGCGGAACACTGCGCAATTAACGTCTTTTTCGCCTGTATTCTCTTGGCGACTTCGAATAGGAGCCTTGATTTCCCAATTCCAGGTTCTCCGCAGATCAGCAGCCAGCGCGCGACACCTTGCTTGGTGATCAGCCTCCAAAGAGCAAGAACCTGCTCGATCTCGCTCCTTCGCCCGATCAGTCGCGTAATCCGGGCTTTGCTAAATCTGTCGCTGCTCGGCAGGGCCTTGCTGGCACGCCAGATGTGGATCGGCTCGGCAAAGCCCTTCACAACTGTAGCGCCAAGATCTTGAAATTCGTAGGCGCGACGGGCCGATGCGTATGTGCTCTGATCGACGAGGATCGTCTGCGGAGGCGCCAGCATTTGTAATCGCTGTGCGAGATTGGGTACCGGTCCGAAAGCCACGGTGGGCAAACCAGGCGGTGCCCCCTCGACGTCGCCCATGACGACCAGTCCGCTGGCGATCCCAATCCGAATGTTCAGCGGCGTTTGATCAGGGACCTCGATCCGAGGAACTGCCAGCAACAGGTCGAACGCAAGATCGAGAGCGCGCTCCCCATCATTCTCTTCCGCGACTGGATAACCGAACAGAACCTGGAGGGCATCGCCAGCGTAGTTGGCGACGAAGCCGCCATGCGATCTGGCAAGACCACCGCACCGGGTAAGGTAGCTCTGTGTCAGATCGCTGAAATCTTCCGGATCAAGCCGCGCCGCATATTCTGTCGATCCCACCATGTCGCAAAACAGAATGGTCACCTGGCGACGCTCTGGCGGACTGCGTTGCGCTTTCGCATCGCCCGGCTGCTCCATTGCCGCAATAGCCGCCACCAGCTTCCGCCTCGGGCCCATCGGGATTCGCAACTCGCGTAAATCTTTGTCGTTGAGCAACCTCAGGCTATCGAGATCGATCTGAGCGCGAGCGAACTTCTGCGCAAGTTGCGCTAATCCCACGGCGGTCAGCCATTTTTCAATGTCGTTCACAGTGCCTCCTTCATAGGGATGAAGGTTGCTAACTTAATTGCGCTCTAGATAGCCTCACGCTACATTAGTAAATTGAGATATCCAAGAAGTAGGGCCGGCGTGCCAAGTCTATAGCGAGCGCACAACACTTCGCACGCTCGGCCGCCACTGTACTGACGCAGCACACGATCATCACACGGCAGATTATCATCTGAACTCGCAGCTTTTCAAATCTGCAATCGATAGACGCTATGGAAGAGGTGTTCGAATGTGGGAGTTAGTCAAAGTCGCGATATTCGCGACCTTTATCGCTATCATTGCGCCTCGGATTCTCCTGGCGCAGGAATGTCCAACCCAGGATGAGAAAATTTGGGCGGAATTCTCAGGCGTGGGTTCAAGCTATCGGCCCGTAACCATGGAGGAGCGCAATGCTGTCATGGATACTCTGGCCCGATATGCATGGGCAATGGATAATAGAGATTCCGCCATGCTTGCGCAGGTCTTCACCGAAGACGCGGAATACTATCTTTGCGGCCTCGATTCGGCCTCTGCGCAGGACCGCGCCGAGCTCTTGAAGGGCATCTCAAGCCATTTTGGTGGCGTGTTTGCAAGGCTGGATGTGGGACATGCGCTGGCTCGCAGATTGTTTACAAACGCTCTGATGGGTAAGAAAGCGGATGGCGACATCGATGTAATCGTATCGGTCGTTGTCTTCATCCAATCTCTGAACATCAGCAGCCCGCAAGTCGACTACACGGCGAACCTAATCGCCACGCTTCGACAGATCCAAGGGATCTGGAAGATTAGGATTCTGAAGGTGATCACAGACGACACGGGCATCAGGATACGAGCGAGATGAAGCCCGCATCGGCCGTAACCCATGGCCGACCCCCGCCTACGACACGCCGTACTCCAGTAGCAATCGCCGGCCTGTTTTCTGTTCTCGTCGTTACAGGAAGCCCCGCGACGGCCGCATCGGTGGGCGACGAGATCGGAACCAGTGTCTTTGCGCCCGAAGACAATCGGCGCTTTGGCGAGATTGTCGAAGCATGGAATGCCGACATCCTTTGGGAACCGGCCGCGGTTAGCCAGGACCCGATCACGAAATTTGGAGACGAAGCCAGAGCGGTGTTTGGGCCTATTCCGCCAGGCGACTGCAATGCCCCGGATTCAAGGCGTCTGATCCTGGAGGTTGATGGCAACAGCGTGGATCTGGCACCGAATCTGAGCAAGCCCGGACTTCCCCTGGAGTTCGAACACAGGGATGTCTACGGCAATCTGGTCAGAAGAACGACAAGCCTGCCAAAGTGTGACAAGCCCTCGCTGGCGGCGTCAGCCTACTGTGCCATGAACTCCCGGCTGGCCCGTGTAAGCCTTAATCACGTCTCGTGGACGTTCCTGTGCAGGAAGTCTTCAAGCAGTCTGGAAGTGGACAACATCGAATATTGGAGGTCCACCGATCCCAAATTCGCGCTCTACGGTGCAATCGGCTTCAACGATCTGACGGGAGAGATCGCGTTCATCGATGGAAGAAAAGATCGAGACACCTTCGATTGGTCGACGCCTTTTGTTCCTCCAGGAGGACAGTCCTACTCGGATGCAGCCGGTCGTGCTAGCGCTCGGGAACTTTACGACAGGACATTTAAGGTCGACTGTCATGCGTGCCACGACAACAAGAAGCCCTATGTCATAGATCCGCATGTCAAGCAGGCCAGGGTCGCGTACGCGTCTGGCGATGCAGACGGCAGGGCTGCGGCATTTGCACAAGGTGAATTTCTTCCGGGACGCACCGCCAGGGCCGAGGCACCTTTTCGGGTTATCGGCTCCGGCTACACTGCCGGACGTGCGTTCGAGATGACGCGGGCGAAAGCGGTGGGTTTTCCAGGGCATCCATGCACATCCTGCCATAGTCTTACGACATTAGAGACCGGGCGCCGTTTTGCTGCGGACGCGGCGGGGAAAATGCCGATGATCGCTCGTCCTACTCCAGGACAGTTGGACGCCTTGTTCGAGCAGAAGGTGCTTCTCACCAACGTCAAGAACCACCGCACTGATTGGGCCCTCCGCTCAGGAACAGGCAAGCTTTACCCATGGATGCCTCCGGTAAACGGGGGCGAGCTGTCAACGCTGTCGCCGGAAATCAGCGATGAAGAGTGGAACCGCTTGAGCCAGTGCCTTTGGGATGCGGGAGGAGAAGAATGTGGCTATCAGTCGCTTTACACCGCTTGCCCTGCTCCTGGCAAAAGTGGTGACGGGTTCGACGCGAAGGATTTCACGACGGAGGTGAGCTGGCAGCCGCAAGACCGCGAGCACCCGGCGCTTCACTTGAAATGGCGATACCGGAACGGTTATGGAGAGGTGCCAACACGTGACGACGTTCGCTTCAACGTCGCTATGATTATAGCCGATCCGCCTACGGATGCGCGCCTGCCTTTCGATTCTGAGTTTCCATCAGTGTCTGCAGCGAGAGGAAGTCAGTTTACCAACACGCGCGGAGAGGTCGGCGTCTCCGGTTCGGCGATCGTCTTGAAGAACGCGTCGTTTGCAGGACACAAGAAGTGGACTGATCCTTCACCAGCCATCGCCATGCGAGATTATGCGATTGATGTACCAGCCGTCTGCGGCAAGAGATACCTCTTCCGAGTGATGCCAAAGCGCTTCTGCTTCGACTATAGCGGGGTTGTGTATGGCGCCGGCTACACGGTTCACGCGGATATTGTATGCGGAGGCAGCGCATCGCCACTCAAACCGTGATACCGATCGAAGTGAAACAAAAAAGCGTGTCGCTCCGCCCAAGCGCGACATCGAGGATGCTCGATGAAAGTTGGCAGGTTCTGATACTCCAGGGAAAACGGCCTCATTGCGGCTGCGCGTGCTTGAGCGCGCCTTCTGCACAGTTCTACGACGCCAAGAGGCGTGATGCCTCTGTTGATCTGGAATTTCCGTGTCATGCATTGCTGAGGCCAGGCCGTGCGCGACTGCTTATCCGGACGTAACCCTACGTCTGATCCACGATCCGGCGGCCCGCCACAGCATCGATGAAAATCGCCTCTACACGACGGGCAATCGGGCGGCTGTATGGCGTCCATCGCGCTCAATGCCAAATGTCCGGGATTTCTTCGTCCGGGAGTTCAATGGGTCGTGAAGGCCAGGTTCTTACAATATGCTCTCCACCCGCTAAAGGCGGTGATGTCGAGGGCATTCTTCAGCCCGAGCGGCTCGGCGAGGAAGCCCTTGGCCGAAGTCCCATCCGACAACGTCACCGTGCCGATACTCAGCGGGGCCGGGATGGCCGCAACGAACAGCCCGAAAGCCGCTGGCGTCAGCTTCCAGACTTCCACCTCGATCTCGCCGCCTTCGCCTTCTTCTACGCGAATGATGCCGGGTTTCGGCGGCGTGGTGTCCGCCAGCGCATAGAGCCTGTAAGCTGCCGATGTCCGTGCGACGCGGGAGAATTTGCCCTCGAGTTCGGTGAGTTGATGGTTTAGCGGCATGCCGGAAAGATGTGCGCCGATCACGACAATATCGATCAACTGGTTGTCTTCAGGTGCCGAGATGATTTCCGCCGCTTCCGGTTGCGGCCAGCCGGTAGCACCGAGCGTCAAGCCGCTCGCCTGATGGAGATCGCGGGCGAGCGAGGCAGTCAGCCCGTCGCGGCCGGAGAGAGCCAAAAGCGTGATACTGGCCGGCAGGCGGTCGGCGCGGGTGCCGGCCGGTACGGCGATGCCACACATGTCGAGCAGGTTGACGAAATTTGTATAGGTGCCGAGGCGGGAGTTCTCCCGGATCGGTTCCGCTTCCAGATCGGCAAGGGTGTAATGTGTCGGAGCCGTCGGAACACAGAACAGATCGACCGAGGCGACCCGCGGTTCGATCTTCTTCTTCAGCGCCTGCAGGGCATAGAAACCATTGAAGGCGTCGGCCGCCGAGAGTGTCTTGGCGCCACCGTAGATCTTGCGCGTCACCGGATGGAGGCTGGCTTCATTCTCATCGAAGAACGGCTTGATTGCCGCATAACGCTCCGCCACCCAAGCGCCCTCATAAAGCAGGTTTGCGACCTTATAGAAATCGCCGAACGGTACTTCGATCAGTTTGTGGCCGAGCCTCGCGAGTGTCGAAAGTGCGTCGAAATAGGCTGCCTCCATTGCCGCATCGCCGAAGAATTGCAGGTCTGTCTTGACCGGCACGCCGATCGTCAGCATTGGCGGGGTCGGGCCGTAGCCTGTGGCGGGGATGGATTTCGAATAGGCGTCGGTCTCGTCATATTTCGATGCAACGGAGAAGGCCTTCCAGGCATCGTCCACCGTCAGTGCGAAGATCGAGACGCAATCCAGTGTACGGCAGGCGGGAATGACGCCGGTGGTGGAGAGCGCACCGACGCTTGGCTTCAAGCCGACGATGTTGTTGAGCCCCGCGGGAATGCGGCCCGAACCGGCGGTATCTGTGCCAAGCGCGAAGCTGACGATGCCTTGGGCCGCCGCCACTGCCGAGCCGGAGGACGAGCCACCGGGGACCAGGCCGGGATCGATGGCATTCTTCGGGATCGGGTAGGGCGAGCGGACGCCTACAAGGCCCGTGGCGAACTGGTCGAGATTGGTCTTGCCGATGACGAGCGCGCCCGCTTGCTTCAGCAGCCGGACGACGGTCGCATCCTTTTCAGGCAGATAGGAATAGTCGGGGCACGCAGCGGTGGTCGGCATGCCGGCGACGTCGATATTGTCCTTTACCGCGAAGGGGATGCCGAAGAGCGGTTTTTCCAGATCGAAACCGCCAAGTTTGGCCGCTTCCGCAAGGACCGCGTCCTTCTGTGCCAGATGGATGAAGATGCCGGGATCGTTCACCTCCGCGATGCGGGCGAAGACACTCTCGACAATGTCGGCGACGCTGCCGCCATCCCTGTAGAAGGCGTGCAGCGAGGCGATGTCAAAAGCCGGTGTCGCTAGCGGGGGCATGGCATTTCCTCTTCGAGTATTTTCACGGGCCGGTCCCACTGGATCAGCACGACGCAGCCGGTATCACTCCAGACCGAATGTTCGCTGCCGGGCGCGTTGACGATGTAGCTGCCGCGGCCATAGTCGCCGGCCTCGTCGGATTGCACGCCGTCGAGCACCAGGATGGTTTCGAGCCCTTCATGGCGATGACGTGGCACGGAAGCTCCGGCTTCGTACTTCAGCAGTGCCACGCCCGGCTGATTGCCCTCGAAGGAGCGGATCCAGTGGATGGTGACCTCGCCGCGGAAGGGTTCGAATTCCAAGTCTTTCCAGCCGCCTAGCGTCAGAAGTTCGCGAGTTGATTCAGGCATTGGCCATCCCCTTTGGCGCGATCCCTTCCAGAATGTCGTCAACATGGGCGGTCCAGCCGACGATCGCACCCTGGGCGCGGATCATGGCCATGGCCGCCGCCTTGAACTCGGGAAAGTAACTCTCCGTCGCCTCCTCGGCGAGCAGGCATTCATAACCCCGGTCATTCGCCTCGCGCATGGTGGTCTGGACGCAGACTTCCGTGGTGACGCCGGCAAAGACGAGCTGCCTGATGCCCTTTGCCTTCAGCACGTCGCCGAGCTCCGTGGCGTAGAAAGCGCCCTTGCCGGGCTTTTCGATCACCACTTCGCCATCGATTGGCGCAAGTTCCGGCAGGATTTCGGTGCCTCTCTCGCCGGAGATCAAAATGCGGCCCATTGGGCCTTCGTCGCCGATTCGGAGCGAAGGGTTGCCGCGATCCCGTTTTGCGGGCGGCAGATCGGAGAGGTCAGGCCTGTGGCACTCCATCGTGTGGATGACCGGTAGACTGGCGGCTCGAAAGCCCTCGATCAGGCGTTTCACCTCCGGCACAATCCTGGTGATGCGGGAAACATCGTTGCCAAGGCTGGCGCCGAAGCCGCCGGGTTCTGCGAAATCCCGCTGCATGTCGATGACGATCAGCGCCAGTGCTTCCGGTATCGCCGGGAAGGTGAAGGGTTCCGCCTTGATATCGCCCATCAGTGATGCCCCGCCATATGCGCGCCGATGACGCCGACATCCGCCCCGAGGGCCGACGTTTCGTAGACCAGTTTACCCTCCGAGATGACCATGATGCGGTCCGACATTTCGAGCAGTTCGTCGAGGTCTTCGGAAAGCAGCAGCACGGCCGTGCCGGAATTGCGGGCCTTCATGATGCGGGCACGGACCTCCGCCACGGCGGAAAAGTCGAGGCCGAAACAGGGGTTGGAGACGATCAGCAGATCGACGTCGCCGGTCAGCTCGCGGGCGAGTACGGCGCGCTGCACATTGCCGCCGGAAAGGGCAGCAATCGGCGACGAGGAGGAGGCCGTCTTCACCTTGAAATCCGAAATGAGCGCAGCCGCCCGTTTCTTCATTGCGCCCCTGGAAAGCCAGATCGCGTCCTTGCCATTCGGCTTGAGATCGAAGGTGCGGAAGGCGAGGTTCTCGCTCACCGTCATTTTGGGCGCGCAGGCGTTCTGCAACGGCTCTTCCGGGATGAAGCGGACGTTGTTCTTGCGGGTCTCCGAACGAGTGGCGCCATAGGTCTCACCGTTGACGACGACGCGGCCCGTGTCGGTCGGCCTCTGACCGGCGAGGATTTCGGTCAGTTCCTTCTGGCCATTGCCGGAAATGCCGGCAATGCCGACGATCTCGCCGGACCGCACCGTCAGGTCCTCGATCTCGATCGTCTTGAGGCCCGAACGATCCGGCGCCTTGACCTTCTCGACTGTCAGCACGGGTCTTGCCGCTTCCGGGACGGGCAGGCGGCTGTCGAGTTCGGCGAGCCTCACGTCACCGATCATCATTGCCGCCATGTCGGTTGTCGAAAGTTCGCCGATCTTGCCGGTGCCGACCAGTCTTCCACGGCGCAGGATCGAGACCGCATCGGTGAACTTGGTCACCTCATGGAACTTGTGGGAGATCATCAGCACAGTCAGTTCGCCGCGCTCGGTCATGCCGCGTACGAGGCCGAGCATTTCGTCAGCTTCCGCCGGCGTCAGAACCGAGGTCGGTTCGTCGAGTACGAGGAAGGAGCGGCCGAGATAGAGCTGCTTGACGATTTCGAGCTTCTGCTTTTCGCCGGCGGCGAGCTCGCTCACCGGCCGATCGAGCGGGATGTTGAACGGCATGCGCTCCATGAAGGCTGCAAGATCCTTCCGCTCCTTTGCCCAGTTGATCACGGCCGGTACCTCGGGGCGGCTGATGACGAGGTTTTCCGCGCCGGTCAGCGACGGGACCAACGTGAAATGCTGATAAACCATACCGAGTCCGTAGGTCGCGGCATCCTTAGGCGAGGCGATCGCCACTTCGCGGCCATCGACCGACAGCGAGCCTGAGGTTGCATGGTAGAAGCCCATGATGCATTTGACGAGCGTCGACTTGCCGGCGCCGTTTTCGCCGAGCAGCGCATGGAAGGAACAGGCCGGCACGCTGATCGAGACATTGTCGAGTGCGGTGAACGAGCCGAAGCGCATGGTCATGCCAAGCGTTTCGACGCCGATCGCCTTGCCGGTCTGAGGGAGGGGCGTATCGCGGACGATATTGCTCATGGAAGCTGGCTCACCAAGGTTTCGGAATTGGAGACGGAGCCGAAGACGCCGCCCTGCATCTTCACCATCTTGATGGCGGCCAGGTGGTTGCCGTAATCGGTCGCGCCGCAGCAATCTTCGAGAAGCAGGCATTCGAAGCCGCGGTCGTTCGCCTCGCGCATCGTGGTCGAGACGCAGACGTCGGTGGTGATGCCGGTCAGGATGATGTTCTCGATGCGCTTCTGGTTGAGGATCAGCTCCAGATCGGTGGAGCAGAAGGAGCCCTTGCCGGGCTTGTCGATAATCGCCTCGCCCTCGATAGGATAGAGCTCGGGGATGATGTCCCAGCCGGGCTCGCCGCGGATCAGGATGCGGCCGCAGGGGCCGGGGTCGCCGATGCCGGCGCCGATGCGCTGCGAGCGCCAGCGTTTGTTCGCCGGCAGGTCGGCAAGATCCGGCCGGTGTCCCTCGCGGGTATGGATGATGTAGTAGCCCTTGGCCCGCATGGCAGAGAGGACTTGTCTGATCGGCTCGATCGGCGCCTGCACCAGCGACAGGTCATAGCCCATGTGGTCGACATAACCGCCCTTGCCGCAGAAATCGGTCTGCATGTCGATGATGATCAGCGCCGTGTTGTCGGATCGGAGCTTGCCGTTGTAGGGCCATGGATAGGGATCGGCGTCGATAAAATGCTCTTTGGTCTCGACCATCGCGTCCATCGTCGTGTCTCCTATTCCGCAGCGGGTTTCAGGGTTTTGCCGTAACAGCGCACCGGCTTGCCGAAACCGCAGGAGGTGCCGTCGGTCACCTTCACCTCGGCCTCCCAGGGCAGCCTGTATTTCCCGGCGATGAGGTCGTGCATGTAGCTGTAGGGCGCATCGCCCGCGCCGCCGGCGACGGCGACGTACCCGCGATGGCCGAACTGGTAGATGTTGTTCTCTACGCCCCAGCCGAGCCGCGCTTCACGAACGAGGTCCGGCCGTACTTCGGCGGTGATGATTTCGTTCACCCGGCCGGACGTGCCGTGAGCGATGATCGTGCCGTCGAAATTGCAGATCATGCCTTCGCCCATCGAATCGAACGTGCCGTCAGAACCGCACATGCAGACGCTTGCCGTCACCATCAGATTGCAGAAGGCGTTGGACTGGTTGGTGAAACGCCAGGCCTCGCGGATCGGCGCCGTGTAACCCGCCGTTCGGATCATGATCTCGGCGCCCTTATAGGCGCATTCGCGCGCCATTTCCGGGAACATGCCGTCATGGCAAATGATCAGTGCCAGCTTGGCGCCTTTCGGCCCGTCGATGACCGGGATGCCGAGATCACCCGGCTCCCAGGGTTCGACCGGCACCCATGGGTGCATCTTGCGGTAATAGAGCTTCAGCTCGCCCTGCTCGTCGATGACGATGCCGGAATTGTAGGGCATGCCGCCGGGGTTCAGCTCCATGATCGAGAAGCAGCCCCAGATGGCGTTATCCTTGCAGGCTTGTCTGAACGCGGCGACCTCCGGCCCGTCGAGCGTGCACATGATTTCCGGGTTGGTGTCCATGGAAAGCCCGTGCAGCGCATATTCGGGAAAGACGACGAGATCCATGCCGGGCTGGTTGCGCCGCGCCTTGCCGACGAGATCAACGATAACGTGCGTCTGCCTGGTGAGATCCGCCTTGGTGATGGTCACCGGCAACTGGAGCTGGACGAGACCAATGCCGACGCCGTGTTCGGATTTGTTGAGGCCGCCAAGTCCGTTCATCGGGGAACTCCTTTATTTTGTCAGTGACAGTACGCCAGGCGCGCCCGCCAGCGAGCGGGTCGGTGAGGAGGTGATGATCAAGATGATGAGGGTGAGCACGTAGGGTGCCGCATAGAAGAGGTAATAGCCCTGCGTGACGCCGACCGATTGCAGCGCCGGACCGAGCGCGCCGGCGCCGCCGAAGAGCAAGGCCGCGAGGAAGCAGCCGATCGGGTTCCAGCGGGCGAAGATCACGAGCGCCACGGCCATTAACCCTTGGCCCGAGGAAATTCCCTCGTTCCAGGAGCCGGGATAATAGAGCGAGAGATAGGCGCCGCCGACCGCTGCCAATGAGCTGCCAACGGCGGTCGCCAGCAGGCGCACCGTATCCGGACTGAGACCCATGGCGCGCGCCGCATCGGTACTGTCTCCGACGACCCGCAGGGTGAGGCCGATGCGGGTGTTTTTGAAGGCCCAGAAGAGGAACACCGCCAAACTCGCGCCGATGAAGAAGAGCACATTGATGTTGAGCGCTGCCTGTACCTGTGGAATGCCGGACCAGCCGCCGAGCAGAATGGAGGGCAGTTTCGGGGCAGCCGGCTGGATGAACGGCTTGCCGAGGAAGAAGGCAAGGCCGAGGCCGAACTGCATCATAGCGATACCGATCGCAATGTCGTTCACCTTCGGGAACTTGCAGATCCAGCCATGGACCAGGCCGAAGACGGCGCCCGTGGCCATCGCGGCGAGCACGCCGAGCCAGGGCGAGCTGGTCAGCACCGTGACCGCATAGGCGCTCATGGCGCCGAAGACGAGTGTGCCTTCAAGCCCGAGATTGATGCGGCCGGAGCGTTCGGTGATCGTCTCGCCAAGCGAGACGAAGATGAAGGGAGTGGAGACGCGGATGGCGCCGGCGAAGATCGCGAGAGGCACGCCCCAGAAACCGATACCTGACTCGTCCATCATGCGCTCCTTTTCCAGAGGTCGGGATCGAAGATCCTGAAGCGGCCGTAGAAGGTTTCGCAGAAGAGAATGACGATGAAGAGCGTGCCCTGCAGGACCAGCACGGTGGCATCCGGCAGGCCCATGCGCCGCTGGATGAGGCCGCCCGAGGCATCGATGCCGCCGAGCAGGATGGCGACCGGGATGATCGCCAGCGGATTGTGGCGGGCGAGGAAGGCCACGAGAATGCCGGTATAACCGTAGCCGGCCGCCAGCGAGGCATTGGCGCTGCCCTGCACGGCAGCCACTTCCACCATCCCGGCAAGTCCGGCGAAACTGCCTGCTATGGCGGTAAAGCCCGTGATCAGCTTGCCGACCGGCAAGCCTTGAATCTGCGCGGCCCGTACATTGCCGCCGGCGATGCGGGCCGCGAAACCATAGCTCGTCGCCTCCATCAGGATCCAGGAGAGGATGCAGGCGAGGATGCCGATAATGAGGCCCCAATGGACGTCCATGCCGGGAATGTCGCCCATCATGTACTCGGCCGGCAGCGGCCTGGTGGAGGGCTTGTTGAGGCTTGCCGGGTCGCGCAGCGGCCCTTCGACGAACTGGTTCATCAGGGCGATTGCGATATAGGCCAAGAGCAACGAGGAGATCGTCTCGTTGACGCCGCGATAGTGGCGCAGGAAACCGGCGAGCCCGATCCAGAGCCCGCCGATCACCATGGCGGCAAGCCCCATGAAGACGAACAGCACGGCCGGCGGAACGAGGCCGAGCAACGGCATGGCTGCCGCTGCCGCAGCGACGCCGCCGAGCACCACCGCACCTTCACCGCCGATGATGACGAGGCCGAGGCGGGCGGGCAGGGCGACGCAGAGCGCCGTCAGAAGCAGGGGGGCGGCGCGTGAAAGACTGTTCTGGACCGAGAACCAGCTTCCAAAACCGCCCGTGTACATGAGTTGGAAGAGGGTGACCGGCGACTTGCCGATCACCAGGATGAAGAGGGAAAAGAGCGCCAGGCCGATCAGGATCGCGACGAGCCCGATCGCCACAGCTTCCGCCCGCCGCGCGAACCACTCGAGAAGGGGCCGTATCCGGGTACCGCTTCCCGCCGATATGGATAGCCCGGGATCGTTCGCTTGAACCGTCATGGCGCTTCTCCCGCGGTCCGTTACGAGGTCGACCCGACGACACCCTCGACGAGATAGGCCATGCTTTCGAGATCGATTGCATCTTCTGCATAGGCCTTGTCCGCGGTGATCACGACATTGCCTTTGTTGTCCTTGAGCGGCCCCTTGAAGACGGAGAGCTTACCGGCCGTGGCTTCGGCGAGCGTCGCCTCGAACTTCTTGCGGGCCTCGGCGGAAACGGCCGGGCCAAGCGGGCTCATCTTGACGAAACCGTCCTTCAGGCCGCCGCGGACGAAATTGCCGAGCTTGCCGCCGCTCTGGGCCGCCTTGATGAAATTCGTGTAGACATTGCCCCAGGCCCATTCCGCGCCGGTCAGGTACTTGTCCTTGGCGAGCGCGCTTTGGTTGGCATGGTACCCGCAGACGAAGGCACCGCGGCCGGCGGCGGTTTCGACCACCACCTTCGGGCCGTCGACATGGCAGGTGATGACATCGGAGCCCTGGTCGATCAGCGCGTTGGTGGCTTCCGCTTCCTTGACCGCGAGCGACCATTCACCCGTGAAAATAACCTGGCAGGTGATGGCCGGATCGACGGATCGGGCGCCGAGGAGGAAAGCATTGATGTTCTGCAGCACCTGTGGGATGGGCTTGGCGGCGACGAAGCCTATCTTCTTGCTCTTCGAGGCATAGCCGGCAGCGATGCCATTCAGGTATTGGCCCTGATGGATATAGCCGAAATAGGAGCCGGTATTGGCCGGGTGTTTGCCTTCCTGCCACAGGCCGCCGCAATGGCGGAATTCCACATCCGGGTATTTTGCTGCCATGGCCAGCATGTGGGGGTCGAAATACCCGAAGGAAGTCGGGAAGAGCAGGGCGGCACCATCGAGATTGATCATCGACTCCATCGTCTTCTGAACGTCGACGGTCTCGGGGACGTTTTCTTCCTCGACCAGGGTAATGCCCGGCATGGCCTTGATAACGGCAGCACCTTCGGCATGCGCTTGGTTATAGCCGTAGTCGTCCTTCGGCCCGACATAGATGAAGCCGATAGTGAGCGCGGTCTGGGCGGACACGGGTGATCCGGCCAGGCCCGGCATCATGCCGGCCAGCGCGCCGGCGGCGGAAGTCTGAAGGAAATTGCGGCGATTCATGGAAAGGAGTTTGGTCATTGGGAATCTCCTTCGGCGTCTGGCCGGTTTTGAGCGGATACACAAAAGTGCATGCAATGTGCGTGCCAAAATTCAAGGTATTGTTTTCGTTTCAGAAAATTTTATTTCGATTCATATCTTATGGAAAGTGCATACAGATTGCCCATGATTTCGATCAATAAGTGAACAATGATTATAATTTAGCCGGTCTATTGACATCCCGATGATACGGCAGAGGCCAAATGCGGAATTGCGTGATTACAAAGTTGAAAATTACCAGTGCTTTCTGGACGTTATTTGACTTATCAGCTGCGGAACGGCATCTGTATGCAGAATGTCGAATCGAGCAGAGAGTAGCGTGAGGCAGGTCAGACGCAGGGAAATCATCCGAACCGGAACCACTGTCGAGCAGATGGTGCGGGCGATCGCTGACATGATTGTCACCGGTGCGATGCTGCCGGGCGAGAGGCTCGACGAGGTTTCACTTGCCACCCGGTTCGAGGTATCGCGAACACCTGTGCGGGAAGCCCTGCGGGAACTTGGGGCGATGGGCCTGGTGGCCCGCGAACCGAACCACAGCGCCGTTGTCACCAATGTCACCGAGACCTATCTGCATTCGATGTTCGAAGCGATGGCTGAGCTCGAAGCGATCTGCGCAAGGCTTTCGGCTGAGCGGATGACCGTCGACGAAAGGCGGGCATTGGAACTCGACCATCGGGCATCCATAAAGCTGGTGCATGCCGGCGCGGAAGAGGACTATTCGGCACACAACACCGAATTCCATACGCGCCTCTATCGTGGCGCGCACAATGAGCACGTTTTCGAGCTGGTGACGCAGACCCGTGCCCGGCTGGCTCCGTTCCGCCGGGCGCAATTTCGTCTGCCGGGACGCCTTGCAAGGTCTTATGAGGAGCACGACGCGATCGTCACCGCGATCCTGCGAGCGGACGGTGCGGCCGCGGGCCAGACGGCTTATTCGCATGTTGCCATCGTCAGCGATGCCAGCACGGTCTTCGCGGTTGCGAAGACAGGCAATCGGCATGTGTGACTGGGCGAGGGGCGCGGCTAACTGGTTTTCGTCGAGTCTGGTTCTCCGGGTGGAATTCGGTGCCGCGCATAGTTTGCGGATTGGGACGGCAGCCTGATGGAACGACGGCTTGCTTGAGGATGCTGCCGAAGCCTGCAATGAAATTGGCGCAACTACTGCAACCCGCGCGCTCCGTCTTCTAGAACATCATCTACCAGACTGCGGCCGGCACCTCCGCTGTTGCGCGTTGAGCGGGGTAAACGTGAAAGCGAAAATCGGATTGAAGGACGTCGCCCTTGATGACGGCGTATCTCTGAGCACAGCCTCGCATGTCCTGAACGGAACTGCTCCGATTTCCATTGGGGTGCGCAACCGCGTGCCGGGTTCGGCGCAATGGCTGGGATATCTGGAAAAGCGCAGAAGCCGGGCCACCATCGCGACATTGCGCACGGTCCTCCTGGCGATCATAAGCGATGCCGCTCCCCACAGCGACCTCAACCTTCGTAAGCTGGACGATGATCAACGGCTTGCGCCACGAATGCGAGCGGCGCAGCATCCGCATCGTTCTCTTCGTCAGCACGGATATCCGGACCATCTGGACATCCTCATCCATAACTACTGCTGCTGGGCACTTCGAGCGTAGCGGACGAAGAGATTTCGAATTGCGGAAGGAGCACTGGTGAAGCGTTGTGGTGATCCTGGCGAGTGAAACTGTTGCATCAGCCGTTCCGTTTTCGCAGAGGCAAATGCGAATTTTCCACGCGATGATTGTTCAGTCCTGTGTGGGATCGATGCTTGACCGTGGGTGTGATCCGGCGTCGTGCGGCACCGTTGGTATGCTTCAACACCGGCGAGCCTCGTTCATATGCCGCAGCGATGCGCTGCTGCATCGATATGGGCGACGAGCGCCGCGCAGGCGCCGGTGATGTCCTTGGCCTCCAGCGCCTCGACGATTCGCATGTGCTCGCGCGCCGTGTCGGTCATCATTTCGAGAATGACCATCGGCACCCACTGACTGCTGCGGATTGCTTCTCCCATTCGGTCATGTATTTCCTGGAAGATGCGGTTGCCGCAGTGATCGTAGATCATGGCATGGAACAGCGTGTCCTGTTCTGCCGCCTTCACCGAATTGCCGGTGCGGGCATGGCTCGCCAGCGCCTCGGCGGAGGCGCGCAGGGCTGCAATGTCCTCCTGCGAGAAGCGGGAGGCGGCCATTGCCAGCGCCACAGGCTCTACGGTGCGGCGGTATTCATAGACTTCCTGCAGCGAATAGCCGGTGGAAAAGCGCCACCGGTCGAGTGGCGAGAAAGTCTTCGGTTCCGCGACAAAGGCGCCGCGTCCAACTTCGACCTGCAGGAGCCCGAGGGTCTCCAGCATGGAAATGCCCTCGCGTACCGAAGCGCGCGAAGCGTTCAGCATCACGGCCAGCAAGCGTTCCGAGGGAATCTTGTCCCCGGTCTTCAGTTTCTCCTCGGCGATGACCCGCTGGATGGCTTCCGCAACCCGCACGGGTACCGACCGCTTCGTTCGCTCGGCGGGCATTTCGCGCGGCATGCTCAGCATGGAGGCTCCTAGTCTGCTGTTTTGCCTAATATATAGGCTTGCCTAAACAAAGGGCGCTTGTTATTGAATGGTCTGGCCGGTCAGACCACGCCCATTTTTCAGGAAAGGCGAAAAACAGTCAACGGCGGACGGGCCGAATGGCGGGAAATGCCCGGAGCGGTCGGATACCCCCGGGTGGAAGGGACGTCCCGCAAAGGTCGCCGTTCCATTTGACGGAAACACGCAATTTGCGTGCCGAAACAAGACAAGCCGAAACAAGACAAGGGGAACAGTTCAATGCTGAAGAAATTCGTGAGGGCGGCCGCATTGGCCGCGGCGATCCCGTTGGCCGCAATGGTCATGGGTGCTCAGAACGCCAACGCCGGCGGCACGCTGCGCATCGGCATGACGGCCGCCGATATTCCGCTGACCACCGGCCAGACCGATCAGGGGGGGGAAGGCCAGCGGTTCATGGGGTATACGGTCTACGATTCGCTGATCGAGTGGGACCTGGCGAACGCCGACAAGCCGTCGGGCCTTGTTCCGGGCCTTGCCACGGAATGGAAGGTCGATGGGGCTGACCAGACCAAGTGGACCTTCAAGATCCGTGAAGGCGTGACCTTCCATGACGGCTCGAAGTTCACCGCCAGTGACGTCGTGTGGAATCTCGACAAACTGCTGAAGCCCGATGCCGAGCAATATGATCAGCGCCAGTCCGCCCAGGGCAAGTCGCGTATTCCGGCAGTCGCCTCCTACAAGGCCATCGATGACACCACGCTCGAAATCATCACCAAGACGCCGGATGCGACGCTGCCCTATCAACTCTCCTGGATCGTCATATCATCCAAGGCGAACTGGGAGGCCAAAGGCAAGAGCTGGGATGAAGTCGCCAAGGCTCCGTCCGGCACCGGTCCGTGGAAGCTGACCAGCTTTGTACCGCGCGAGCGCGCCGAACTCGTCCCGAACCCCGACTATTGGGACAAGACCCGGATGCCGAAGCTCGACAAACTTGTGCTGATCCCGCTGCCGGAGCCGAATGCCCGCTCCGCCGCGCTGATGTCTGGCCAGGTCGACTGGATCGAAGCGCCGGCCCCCGATACCATCCCGGCGATCAAGGGCGCCGGTTACGAGATCGTCTCGAACGCCTATCCACATAATTGGACCTGGCACCTCTCGCGCCTGCCTGATTCCCCGTGGAACGATATCCGCGTCCGCAAGGCCGCCAACCTCGCCATCGACCGCGACGGCATGAAAGAACTTCTCGGCGGTCTCATGATCCCGGCCAAGGGCTTCTTCCCCCCGTCCAGCCAGTGGTTCGGCAAGCCGACCTTCGAGGTCAAGTACGATCTCCCGGCCGCCCAGGCGCTGATGAAGGAAGCCGGTTACGGTCCCGACAAGCACCTGAAGGTGAAGGCGCTGATTTCGCCGTCGGGTTCCGGCCAGATGCTGCCCTTGCCGATGAACGAATACATCCAGCAGAGCCTCGCAGAAATCTGGATCGACGTCGATTTCGTCGTCGTGGAATGGAACCAGATGATCAACCTGTGGCGCGCTGGTGCCGCCGATGCAGGCGTACAGGGAGCACAATCGATCAACTTTACCTATTTCATCCAGGACCCGTTCACCGGCCTCATCCGCCATCTGGCATGCGACCTGAAGGCTCCGAATGGCACCAACTGGGGCGCCTATTGCGATCCAGACATGGAAGAACTGTTTAAACAGATCAAGACCACCTTCGATCCGGCAGCGCAGGATGAAGTCATGCGCAAAACGCATGAGAAATTCGTCAATGACGCCCTGTTCCTGATGGTTACTCACGACGTCGCACCCCGTGCCATGAGCAAGAAGGTCAAGGGGTTCGTTCAGGCGCAGAACTGGTTCCAGAACTTCTCCAGTATCACTATGGAGTGATGGGGAGGAGCCGGGGCGAAATCCATGCCTTCGGTTCTGCCCGACGATCCGCTTTCCGGCGTCGCATGACGACGCCGGAACCCTGTCAGTCCGATCAACAGGCGTGCTGATGCTGGTCTATCTCCTCCGTCGATTGCTCTATGTCTGTCCTGTCGCCATTGGCGTCAGCGCCATCTGTTTTATGCTGGTGCATGTCGCACCGGGCGATCCGTTGACGGCCATCATGGCCGTCGATGCGACGGCTCAGGAACAGGAGGCGATGCGTGCCGCCTACGGTCTCGACAAGCCGCTTCCCACCCAATACGTCATCTGGCTCGGCAAGGCCGTGCAGGGCGATCTCGGCAAATCCATCGCCTCGGGCCGACCGGTCGCCGGCGAGGTGATTGGCGCCGTGCAGAATTCCCTGGTTCTGGCCTTTGCCGCCAGCCTGATCGCTTTTCCGCTCGGCATCTTCTTAGGCTTTCTGGCCGGCTATTTCCGCGACAGCTGGATCGACCGCGCCGTCACGACCGTCGCGATTGCCGGAGTTTCACTGCCGAACTATTGGCTCGGCATCGTGCTAGTGATCATCTTCTCCGTCACGCTTGGCTGGCTGCCGGCCATGGGCGCGGGGGATGGCGCCTGGATGTGGGATTTTACGCATCTGAGCCATATTATCCTGCCGGCGATCACCCTTTCGGTCGTTCCCATCGGCATCGTCGCGCGCACGATGCGCGCCCTGGTCGGGGAAATCTATTCGATGGATTTCGTGCAGGCGCTTTATGCCAAAGGCCTCCATCGCGGCGACGTATTGCGTCACGTCGTGCGCAACGCGGCACCGACCGGGCTTTCGGTCATGGGTATCCAGCTCGGTTACTTGCTCGGCGGCTCGATCCTGATCGAGACAGTGTTCAACTGGCCGGGCACGGGCTTCCTGCTTTCCAACGCGATCTTCCAGCGCGATCTGCCTCTGCTTCAGGGGACGATCCTGGTGCTCGCCCTGTTCTTCGTCCTCGTCAACCTGACGGTGGATGTGGCGCAAGCAATCATCGACCCCCGTATCAAGAGGAGCTGAACCATGAGCACGGCAATCGCTCTCGCAGCTTCCGCATCGACCTCAGGACGGCGCGGTTATTGGAGTGGCGTTCTCAAGCGTTTTTCACGCGATCCGGTTGCGGTCGGCTGCACCGTCATTCTCCTTGTTCTGATCCTCGCTGCGATTTTCGCGCCCTATCTCGATCTCGCCGATCCCTATAAGGGCAGCATGATCAAACGCCTGCGGCCGGTCGGCACCGAAGGCTTGCCGCTCGGCACCGACGAGCAGGGTCGCGACATGCTTGCCCGTCTGATCTATGGCGGGCGGCTGACCCTTTATGTCGGCCTGATGCCGGTTGTCTTCGCCTTCTTCATCGGTGCTGCGCTCGGCGTCACTGCCGGTTATGTCGGCGGTTTCGTCAACACCGTCATCATGCGCGTTGTCGACATATTCTTTGCCTTTCCTTCCGTGCTTCTGGCGATTGCCATTTCCGGCGCGCTCGGGGCGGGCATCGTCAACAGCCTCGTTTCGCTCACCATCGTCTTCATTCCGCCGATCACGCGTGTCGCCGAAAGCGTGACGTCGAGCGTGCGCTCGCTCGATTACATCGATGCGGCGAAGGCCTCCGGCGGCGATGCGTTTACCATTGTGCGCGTGCATGTGCTCGGCAATGTTCTAGGCCCTGTTTTCGTCTATGCCACCAGCCTCACCAGCGTTTGCATGATCCTGGCCGCGGGCCTTTCATTCCTCGGCATCGGCGTCAAGCCGCCGGAGCCGGAATGGGGCCTGATGCTGAACACGCTGCGTACAGCCATCTACGTCAATCCCGTGGTGGCGGCGCTGCCGGGGATCATGATTTTCATCACTTCGCTCTGCCTCAACCTGTTGAGCGACGGACTGAGGAGCGCCATGAATGTCAGAGACTGACACCTTGCGGGACAACCGCGACCGTGGCGGCCCGGCCCAGCCACTCGTTCTCGCCCAGAACCTGACAAAGCATTTCCCAATCCGTTCGGGCCTGCTCAACCGACAAACGGCCACGGTCCATGCTGTGGATGGCGTTTCCTTCGCAGTCCACAAGGGAGAAACGCTCGGCATCGTCGGCGAATCTGGCTGCGGCAAGTCAACCACGGCCCGGCTCCTGATCGGCCTGATCGAGTTGGATGACGGCACCATCGTCTTTGACGGCGATGCGCTCGGCTCGGCCATTTCGCTGAGGGACATGCGCAAATCCGTGCAGATGGTGTTCCAGGACAGCTACGCGTCGCTCAATCCGCGGCTCACCATAGAAGAAACCATCGCCTTCGGTCCGAAGGTGCAGGGGCTTGCCGATCCGCTCGGCCGGGCCCGTGACCTGCTCGGCAAGGTCGGGCTTGATCCGAACCGCTTTGCTCACCGCTATCCGCATGAGCTTTCTGGCGGCCAGCGCCAACGCGTCAATATTGCCCGCGCACTTGCCATGTCGCCGCGCCTCGTCATTCTCGATGAAGCCGTCTCGGCGCTCGACAAGTCGGTCGAAGCACAGGTGCTGAACCTGCTCTGCGACCTCAAGGACGAGTTCGGCCTGACCTATGTGTTCATCTCGCACGACCTCAACGTCGTGCGCTTCATCTCCGATCGCGTGCTGGTCATGTATCTCGGCGAAGTCGTGGAAGTGGGACCTGTCGAGGCGATTTACGGAAAACAGGCGCATCCCTATACCGCTTCGTTGTTTTCCGCCATGCCATCCATGGACCCGGACAACCGCACGATGGAACCGCCGCTTTCCGGCGATCCGCCGAACCCGGTCAATCCGCCCTCGGGCTGTCGCTTCCACACCCGCTGCCGTTTCGCCGAGGATGTCTGCTCCGGCGCAAAGCCTGCGCTTGCGACTTTCGGCAACCATCCGGATCATCTGGCGGCATGCCACATGCATGATCCGGCTTCGGGCCATTCCCTCGCCGGCGCGGAGGCCAGTGCATGACCGACACTCCCCTTCTGGAGATCAGCGATCTCAACGTTCGCTTTGATGGCGAGCGAACGGTTCATGCCATCAACGGCCTCAATCTCTCGCTCGGACAGGGCGAAATGCTCGGTCTGCTCGGTGAATCCGGTTCCGGCAAGAGTGTGACCCTGAAGGCGCTGCTGAGGCTTCTTCCGCCAAAGCGGACGCAAATCGACGGTTCGATTCGCGTCAACGGCGCGGATATCATGACGCTTTCCGGCAGGCGCTTGTCGAGCTATCGCGGCGGCGAGGTCTCGATGGTGTTCCAGGAGCCGGCGCTGGCGCTCGATCCGGTCTATACGATCGGCGACCAGATCGCAGAGACCGTGATGCGCCATCGTGGCATCGGCCGGAAAGCGGCGATGGAAGTCGCGCTCGACATGCTGATGAAGGTACGCATTCCTTCGCCCGAACGGCGGCTGAAGAACTATCCGCACGAGATGTCGGGCGGTATGCGGCAGCGAGCGATGATCGCGCTTGCCCTGTCCTGCCGGCCAAAGCTCCTGCTCGCCGATGAGCCGACCACCGCGCTCGATGCGACGGTACAGATCCAGATCCTGCTTCTACTGCGCGAACTTCAGCGCGAATTCGGCATGGGCATCATCTTCGTAACCCACGATATCGGCGTTGCGGTGGAAATCTCCGAGCGTGTGGCCATCATGTATGCCGGCAACATCGTGGAAGAGGGGTCGACGCGCGATATCATCCGCGACGCGCGCCATCCCTACACGCGCGGCCTGCTTTCAGCCAATCTGCATAATGTTGCCAAGGGAACCCGGCTCGAAGCCATTGCGGGCGCGCCACCTTCCCTCGAAACCGAACCGGTCACCTGCCAGTTCGCGCCGCGTTGCCCGAACGCCCTGCCAGCCTGCGAAAAAGGGTTGCCGCCCTTCTTCGTGCCTGGCCCGGGTCGTCGCGTTGCCTGCCTTCTTGAAAACGGCGCTACAGCCGATTGAATACAAAGGAAAAATGCATGTTGCTGAAAAGCGACCCCGTTCGAGCCTTCATGCCTTATCCGGCCGTCGAAGTCCCCAATACGGCAGAAGGACCGCTTGCCGGCCTGACATTCGCCGTAAAGGACCTCTTCGACGTTGCGGGGTATCGCACCGGCTGCGGTTGCCCGATGAAGCTTGCCGAAAGCGACGTGAAGGGCGCAAACGCACCCCCCGTACAACGCCTGCTCGATGCCGGCGCGCGTTTCGTCGGCAAGACCCATACGGACGAACTCGCCTGGTCGCTTTACGGCATGAACGCGCATTTCGGCACACCGATAAACTCTGCTGCGTCCGACCGCATTCCGGGCGGTTCCTCCTCCGGTTCGGCGGCGGCGGTCGCCGCCGGCCTGGCCGATATCGGCATAGGCACGGATACCGGCGGTTCGGTGCGCGCGCCGTCGAGCTTTTGCGGTCTGTGGGGACTGCGTCCTACACACGGACGCATACCGCTCGATGGCTGCATGGAACTGGCAGCAAGCTTCGACACCTGCGGCTTTTTCGCGCGCGACGCTGGAACATTCATCCGCGCCGGCGCTGTCTTGCTTGGCGATGACACGGTAACCCTGCCGGACGACCCGCGCTTCCTGAGACCGGCCGATATGGTCGAACGGCTCGGCCCTAGACAGCGCGCCGTCTATGACGACATGTTCGGCGGGCTGGAGGCTGCGTCGGCTTCAGTCTATCCCGAAGGCGGGGCGGATGCCCTTTACGAAGCCTACCGCATTCTGCAAGGCTGCGATGCCAAGCGCTCCATCGTGCCTTATATAGAGAAAAGCGGCATGCCGTTGGCGCGCGGCATAGACAGCCGCTACGCTCATGCCCGGTCCCTTACGGATGCGGACGAAGAAGCGGGGGGACGTGTTCGCGCAACGTTCCGTGCCCATCTCGATGCCCTGCTTGGCATCGATGGCGTTTTGCTGGCACCCGTGGTCCATGACGCACCCTTCAAGCTCGACGCAGCGGATGATGTGTTCGAAAGCTTCCGGCACCTTGCCATGCGCCTGCTCTGCGTCAGTGGCATGTCCGGCCTGCCACAGGTCGTGCTGCCTGCCGGCCGCATCGATGGCGCACCCTATGGCGTTTCACTGATCGGCCCGCGCGGTTGCGACCAATCGTTGATCGCGCTCGCTGCGCGTCTGGCGAAAGGCGGCCTCAGCCCTTTGCCGCGATCCGTGCCGATATGAGCCGTGCCGCTGCCGGAACGGGTTCGATGATCGCAAGGGCATGGCGCGAGCTCAGGGCGGCCGCGGCACGCGCCAGCGGTCCGCCGCCGATGATGACTGCTTCCGCACCCGCCCGTACGGCCTTGACAACGGTATCGCTCAAGAGATCGACCAGCAGGGCCGGATCGGCGACTGCCGAAAACGGGTCGCTTGGTGTGAAGAAGCTGCCGAGAAACAGGTCGCTCAGCCCGGTTGTTGCCACTGCCTCCGCGATGGACGTTTCGAGTGCCGGTGTGGTCGTCGCCACGGCGAAGCGGCGCCCGCCTGCCGCCGCTTCGAGAAAGCTCGCCTCGCCGATGCCGCAGACGGCAATGCCGCACCGAACCACCTCCGGATGGATACGCATTTCGGCAAGCCCCGGATCTCCGAAGGCGGCGACGATGATGCCATCGACGGGCTCCGGCCCGGCCAGCGCCTCGTCCAGCAGCGTAAGGACGGCTTTCGCGCCGACCGCAAGCGCTTTCGGCTCAACGATCATCGAAGCGCCGAAGGCCGCCGTGCGCCCCTCGACGGCAAGGCCAATCGTAGAGGCGATGTCCACCATCGACGCCGTGGTTTCGGCATTGGTGTTCGGGTTGAACAGAAGAACCGGCATAACCCTCTCTATCGTTTGAGAGGCCAAAAGAAGAGAAGGAACGGCTAACATGAGCACCGGAACCGATCAAGTCGAACATAAACTGAGGACGCTCGGGCTGGAATTGCCGGCTTCCTCGCCTTCGCGCGCCAATTTCCTGCCCTACAAGCGCAGTGGCAATCTCCTGTTCCTGGCCGGGCAGATCTGCGAATGGAATGGCGTGCCGCAATATTTCGGTCCGGTGCGGGAAGGCTACGATCTTGCCGAAGCCAAGAAGGCTGCGGAAATGTGCGCGCTGAACCTCCTGTTCAATATCCGCGCCGCAACCGGCTCTCTGGACCGCGTTGCCGGCGTGGTAAGGCTCGGCGCCTTCATCTCCGCCCCCGCTGGTTTTCCTGACGGCCCAAAGATCGCCGATGGGGCGTCCGAGCTTTTCATCCATCTCTACGGCGAGGCGGGCCGGCACGCTCGCACGGCGGTCTGCGTGTCGAGCCTGCCGGCCAACGGTCTGGTCGAGATTGATGCCATCGTCGAGCTTGGTGCGCTATCCAAGCCGCGGTGAGGCCTCCTCTTGCGTCCTTCAAAAATACAGGGATGCGCAATGCGATCCAGCACCTTCATCCGTTTAACGATGAAGGTAGCCGGGATAGCTGCCCGAGCGATGCTCAACGTCGAAATGGCGACCGTCCAAAGTATGGTGCGGAAGGTCAACTGGCGTCCTGACGGGAATCCCGGCAGATTCGGTAGAGCAATAAACCGCTCCAACTTTGAGATGGGGTAGTGATCCCCCCACGCGTCCGCGGCCCGGGTCGCATCATGCCACGCGGGCTTCACGCCTGGTGCGAACCCAATCCGGCAGCCAGTCGCCATGGGCGGCCAGAAGATCGTCGACCAGGGACCAAATCTGGTCGAGATCGAGTTCGGCCGCTGTATGGGGATCCATCAGCGCCGTTAGCTGCGGCGAAGTGGGTAGTTGATCTAACGGCCACAATCGAACAGCTGTTTGAAGTCGCTCGAACATGCGGACGACAAAGGAGACCGCCGGAGCTATCATAGAGCTGCCTACTTCAGGGGCGGGAAATGCGCATTGTCGTCGCTGGAGAAATGAACCCGCAAGAGGCTTGACTAGCGCCGCGAACCCGAAATCGGAGCGGCGTCATTCCGAAACTGTCAACGGCAGAGTAAAAACCGGCCACGGGCGGAGCAAAAGTCGGCGGTTTTTTAAGGAGGATTTCAGCCAGCCTCTCGGGCGCGGCTCTGGGCGAAACGATAGCTGTCGCCGTTCATTTCAAGGATATTGACGTAGTGGGTGATGCGATCGAGCAGAGCGCCGGTTAAACGCTCGGATCCCAGAGTTTCCGTCCATTCGTCGAAGGGAAGATTGCTGGTGATCAGGGTGGCAGTGCGCTCATAGCGCTGAGAGATCAGCTCGAATAGCAGCTCCGCCCCGGTTTTGACAGAGGCACGAACCCCAGTTCGTCTATGATCAGCAGCTTGTAGGCTGCCATCTGCTTCTGGAACCGGAAAAGACGCCGCTCATCACACGCCTCCATCATCTCGCTGACCAGCGCGGCCGCCGTGGTGAAGCCGACGCAAGCAGTGGGCCAGGGTGCCGGCACGATCCGGACGACCAGCTAAGCCATTGCTTACCAATAGTCCCGCAACGGCCTGATGCCCAGTCATGCCGGTATCCCCTAATGCACGGCGTGGATGCGAAACTGATAAAGGTGAAGGCTGCACCACCCCAGCACCACCTGAAAGACGCCATGCACTTCCTTCAACGTCATGGCTGCCGGCATCAGGACACGCCTCCAGACCATCGAGCTCATATCGAGCAGGCGGACCTTCAGTTGCAGGATCGAACCGCTGGCTCCACCCGATGAGCCGATTTCGGCGTCAGGCATGCTCCAATCCAATCCGGTACAGTGGGCTACCGCGACAAGTCTATCGCCGTTCTCTCAGTCGGACTACCAGTAACACCCCACGCTTTTTCTTTCTCTCCTTGTTGGCCCTATCGTGCCTAATTCTGAAGGCATAAAGTTTGCTGAGTGAGATCGTTATCAGAACTCCTGCCACTCATCACCGGTAGTGTCGACGGCGGCATTACCTGAGAAGGCTAAAGCAATCTTACGGCCGAGTGCCCGGACGGGAGAAGTGTTAGGAGCGGCGTGAGCGGTGATGGGGCGGATCGAGGGTGCGGATGACTGATAACCGCTTTCCGTCAGCCGGAACTGCGCGAGCAACTCATTAAGTGAGGCGACCTCAGCTGCAAGCGTATGGCTGGCAGCGGTGGTTTCCTCGACCATGGCAGCGTTCTTCTGCGTGTCTTGGTCCATCTGGTTGACAGCTGTGTTGATCTGCTGAAGACCGGCCGACTGCTCCTGCGCCGCTTCGACAATGGCGGCCACATGCCGGTTGATCTCCTGGACCTCCGACACGATCGTCTCCAACGCCCTGCCTGTCTGGCCGACAAGTTGCACGCCTTCCTCGACCTGCCCGTTGGAGGTCGTGATCAGTGCCTTGATCTCTTTTGCGGCATTCGCCGAGCGTTGTGCAAGTTCACGGACCTCTTGCGCGACAACAGCAAATCCCTTGCCGGCCTCGCCGGCGCGGGCGGCTTCAACGCCGGCATTCAGTGCAAGAAGATTGGTCTGAAATGCAATCTCGTCGATGACGCCGATGATGTTGGAGATTTCAGATGAGGACTTTTCGATCCGTTCCATGGCGCCGACGGCCCTACGGACGATATCACCCGACTGCTCAGCGCCGGCCTTGGTGCGTGCGACCAGTTCGCTTGCCTCCTGCGCCCGCTTCGTGGAATCCTTCACCGTGGTGGTGATCTCCTCGAGAGCAGCGGCTGTTTCCTCTACGGCGGCGGCCTGCTGTTCGGTCCGCTTTGCCAGACCATCGGCGGCGGACTTGATCTCATTGGCACCCGCTTCGATACCCCGAGCGTTCTGAGCAACGCGGGTGAGAGCTTCCTCCAGTTTTTCCGCTGACCTATTGAAATCGTTACGCACGCCGTCAAGGGTGTCGGAGAAGGTTTGATTGATCCGGTAGGACACATCGCCGTCGGCAAGCTTCTCCAGACCCGCAGCCAGATTGTCGACGGCGAACTGCACCGCGGCACCCTGCTTTGCCTTTTCCTGTTCGCGCTCGATCCGCTCGTGCTCCGAGAGACTGCGGTTCGTCTCCGTTTCTTCTTCGAGCCGGATGCGCTCGATGGCGTTCTGGCGGAAGACCTCGACCGCACCCGCCATGGCGCCGATCTCATCGGGGCGCCCTTGCCCCTCGACCTTCACGGATGTGTCCCCTGATGCAAGCTTGGCCATGATATCGGTGACCTTGCGAATAGCGCCTGCAAGCGAACGAGCAAACAGAAGAAAACCGCACAGTGACAGCAGGGAGACCACGACGGTAGCGACGACTGTCATCCACAGCGCCTGCTGTGAGGCCTCAACGATTGGTGTCACATCCGAGGCGATCTCAAGCGCGCCGATCGTCTTTCCGGAAAAGTCTTTGAACGGCACTGCGGCGATCTCGTAGTCCACGCCGTTGCGTAGCGCACGGACACGAATCTTCTCTCCGTTCGCTGCGGCCTCGAGTTGCTGCTCCGACAGGATCGGCTTGTCGGGAAAAGTCGAAGCCTGAACGGTGAACTTTCCCTCCTGAATGATATGTACGGCGACCTCGGCATTGACGGAATCCGCAAGCGGCTTGAAGTAATCGTTGGCAAGTGCCGTGCCGACGTCGACCACACCCACCGCCTTAGTAGCCTTCATTACCGGCGCGGAGGCAAACATATTGACAGAGGTGCGGCCAGGCTCGATGCCGGCCACAAGCGTGCCGGCAAGCGCTGCCACGATCATCTTACGGCGGCCCCGGATATCGTCGCCAAAGGTTTCGGGCGAGTGGACTCGGGCCAAAGCGACACCGCCGGAATTGCTGAAAGTGATCAGCTGCAGACCTTGCTGTTTTACGGCAGGCAGGCTTGCCGCGTATTTTGCAAGCAGGGCAGGGCGGTCATTGTTGATGATGAGATCGGCGATCTGCGGATCGCCGGCCAAAGCTAAGGCGAGCGAGGCGGCTGCGCGTTTTTGTGCATCCATGTCGGTCTGGATGACATGCAAGTCAGCGGTCAATTCCTTCTCAAGTGATTTCTCGCTCGACATGCTTTGCCGGTACCATGCAAGCCCACCGATGGTGACGCTCGCAAACAATACCGCTGCAAACCCATATAACGTGATGCGGATCCAGATCGGCCGCTTGATGTTTCCGTTGCTCATTGTTGTTTCCCCAACCTCTTCGAGTAAACAAAAGTAGAGCGTCGAAAACTTTGAGTTTTACTTAATTTTGAACGAAGAATCTTTGCCACTATCCCGATCGGCTTATCCGGTAGGCTTTAGGCCTTATCTGACAGTATCGCGCCGGTCCGCTCTGTCATAGCGTTCCGGATCCTCATCGATTGTGCTGAAGCGCGCAGCACGGCCAGGCGAAGAAAGCAGCAATAGCTCACGAAGCGGGGCCGTAAAGTTAACCAGTCGGCGATCGGCCTGTGCGATCTTTCGGCATGACCCAATTCACTCGTGATCGCCTTTGTCGCCGCCACCGGTTTCCAGCTGAAGTGATTGCTCAAGCCGTGTGGCTCTATTTTCGTTTTCCACTCAGTCTGTCCCTGCAGCTTTCAGGCGTAGAGCCTGAACAATCCCTGCGGGAGTGGATGGCCTCGCACAAGCTTGTTTTGGCAAGTGCGCGTGATCTAAGGGGCTTCGGTTCGACACTTATCAAGGCGGCGGAGCTTGGACGCAACGAAACAACCTCTGCAACCTTGGTCCCCAGATGGCACGCTAAGACCAGCGGTGCCGGCAACCTCAATCGTGCCTACGACCGGACTGACGGCCAGTCCCCGAATTTCCGAAAGAATGCGCGAGAAAAGGCCGCTGCGCTGCCAAAGCCGACTTGACGTGCCACTGCCTTAACCTTTGCTCCTCCGGCGAGCTTTCGGCGAGCAAGAATGAGACGCCATCCGGTCAGATAAGCCTGCGGCGTCGTGCCGACCACGTCGCGAAACAGGGCCATGAAATGGCTTCGTGACATCCCCGCCGCCACAGCAAGGTCATTGCTGTTCCAGGCTTGCGCTGGCGCATTATGCATTGCCGCCAACGCCCGGTGTAACGCGGGGTGGGACAGACCCGCGAGCAAACCTGGTCCGGTCGCTCCGCGGTCGATCGCCGACCTCAAGATAAGCAGGACGATGACTTCGCAAAGCCGGTTGAGGGCGGCGCTGCGGCCGCAACGCAATTCCAGCGCCTCCGCCATGAAGGCGGCCGCGGTGTCACGGAGGGTAGGAATGTCACTGACGACAACGACGACCCGGTCCGGCAAGGCGTTCATCAGCGGGTTATGCGCCCCCTCGAAATCGACCGCCGCGGTTATCAAGGCCGACGGCTCGGGGGGCGTGTCGCTGCGTGGGTGAAGGACGATCCGTTCGACAGGGCCACCTGGTTTTCCAATCACAAACAGCCGGGCACGGCCATCGCTGATCGGCGGCGGTTCCAGCGAGATTTCCAGCTCGAACGCGTCGAAGAAGGCCGTTAGGCGGTCGACTTTCGGGAGAGTTTTCGGACTTTCGATCATAATTTCCGGACCAATAATGATCGTGATCATGGAATGATGAGACTGTGGCGTCAACATGGCGTCGGAAAATTCACCTGAAGGAGCTATCGATGTTGGTCCCGAGGACACTGGCCCCCAATTTGACCGTCAAGACTCTTCAGCATGGAGAGTTCGACCTCACGAGTGAAAACCCATCGCTCATGACGCTCGTGTGCTTCTACCGCGGCCTTCATTGCCCCATCTGTGCAAATTACCTCAAAGAGCTGGAACGGCTGACGCCAGCCTTCCAAGAGCGCGGCGTGCGCACAATTGCGATCAGTTCCGACGGAGAGGAACGCGCCCGGCAAATGGCCGACAAGATTGGTGCCGAACACCTGCGCATCGGTTACGGCCTGTCCTTGAGCGTGGCCCGGCAATGGGGTCTTTATATTTCCGCCTCGCGCGGAAAGACGTCGATCGGCATCGAGGAACCTGAGCTTTTCTCAGAACCGGGTGTATTCTTGATCAGGCCGGACCAAACCGTCTATTGGCTCTCGGTGCAATCCATGCCGTTTGCGCGGCCGAATTTCGCCGAGATGGTGCAGGCGTTGGACTTCGTGATCAAGAACGACTATCCGGCGAGAGGCGAATATACGGGTGCGGTTTAAGTCCTCCTGGTCGCAGTCGGACGCCGAAAGGCTGCCCTGGCTGCCTTGTCTCTGATGACACAGCTCTCCGCGTGATCGTTGATCAGGCCTATCGCCTGTTTGAAAGCATAGAGGGTGGTGGAGCCGACGAAGGACCAACCGCGCCTCTTGAGATCTTTCAACATGGCGATAGACGGGGTCGACACCGACGCCGCCTGTGGAGGTGAACGCTCATATCCTGGACGACTTCAACCACGAGGGGCTTGGCATCGAGGCGGATTTCTCGCTGCCTGCCGAGCGCGTCATCCGCAGCCTGAACCAGATCATCGAATGACGCGGCAAGCCGATGGCGATCAGGGTCGATAATGGGCCGAATACGTCAGCGGCAACCTGATGGAATGGGCGGAGATGAAACAGACGGAAACTGGGAATTTTTTGTGCTCAGCTGCGCGCGAATTCCAGAAGCGGAGCGATGTCATGATTGTCGGCGGCGCGTAATGCCGCGACGTAGCGTGCCCGCAATTCGCCAACGTTGGCCAGACTGCCACCGCCCCAAGTAAAAGGTTCACCGCCAAGCCGCTCCATCAGGAGGTCGGCCGCGAGACGTGCGTGCCGTCCATTTCCGTTCGGAAACGGGTGAATGGCGACGAGGCGATGATGGAATCTGATTGCTATCTCATCCGGCGGAAAAGTTTTGTGTTCAATCCAGTAACGGATGTCGCTCAATAAGCTCGCGAGCTCCATTGCAATACGATAAGCCTGAACGCCGATGTTGCGCTCCGTCGTCCGGAACGTGCCGGCCCACTGCCAGACATCACCGAACATCCGCTTATGTAATGTCCGCATGAAGTCTTCGCTGAGCATCCGCTCGGGTGGCAAGCGCCGCCGGCCACGCGCCCAAGCCACACCCTCGACAATGTTTTCTTCTTCCGCTTCGTTGAGGTCGCGGCGGTGAGTGATCCAGGTCTGGAGCAAACCCTCTCGTTCCTGCGGCTCAAGCGGCGTCGCGTCTTCAGGTTCCCGGAAAAGATCTGTCATACTTCGTTCCAGAGATCGCGCTCAGAGAGCCTGTCGCGGATGTATGCCTGGACGCGAGATTCGAAATCCGCATTGTCCGTTCCCTGGGCTTCCAAACGCATCGTGTGCGCGACGCGCTGGAGTTCGCGTATTGCAATCTTGCGCGCCCGCGTCTCGACAACGGTTTCAAGCGAGCTGTTGGGAACAAGGGCATAGACGAGCGTGCAATCCAGTGCCTCGGCGGCGCGGCGCAGGGTATTGAGTTGGATCGTTCCGGCTGCTTCCGACTTTTCGATTGCTTCAACTGTTTGCGGCCGGACTCCAATGCGCGCGCCCAACTGCGCACCCGTCATGCCGAGGGCGTCGCGTAGCGCTCGTATCCATCCCTTCGGCGGTGCCCGAAACCGATCAATTGGTTGGAGCGCCTGAAGTCTTTCGTCGAGCCGTCCCCGTGCTCTTTTGCGAGTGTCATTTTTCATTTTTCAGCCTACAAACTGATCTTAATTCAGCTTTATCATCTTATAGGCTGATTTTCAACTCCTCTATATCAACCTGTGGGCTGCTTAAGTTTCTTATGGTAGCAGTCTGTAGTCTGATTTCTATCCATTCGTATCAGTCCCTAGCCTGATCCGTATCGTTAACCGTCGGCTAATCTGCCAAAGTCGCGTTAGGCGCCCGCCGGCAAACGGTCTCGCCGGTCTGTTCCATCTTCATTTCGCAGCTATGCCGCACGCTAGGCCCGTATGCCACAGACTATCTGATCAAACTCAGGCTCAACGAGGGCCCCGTAGCATCGGGACGAGCGTCGGCGACGAACCGACCTGGATCGCGCCGAGCAGTTCGAAGCCGTAGCGTCGGTAGAACGGAATGTTGCGCGGGTTGGAGGATTCCAAATAGGCTGGCGCGTGATCGCGATCGCACCGCGCGAGCGCGTACGCCATCAAGGCGCCGCCGTGACCTTCGCCTTGATGCGCCGGGTCGACGCCGATCAGGGGCAGGTACCAATGTGGTTCGGTCGGGTGGTAGGTCGCCATCTGCTCGAATATGGCCGTGGTTTCGGGGGCAAGAGAGCGCGCAACCGTGCTCTCGAGTACTGCACCAAGCTCTTCCTCATCGGAATGCACGCCGGGCGATAGCCACAGCGCCGTCCCGGCGCAGCCGTCGGTGCAAAAGGCACTTCCGTTGGAGAACGCGCTGCCCCCGAAGGCCCGGATCATTCGCGGCATGGCTGCAAGGTACTGGTGTGCATGCGGCCAGGTCCATCGCGCCATGGGATCCGTTGCAAACGCCAGCATGACCGTTTCGATCGCCAGATCTTCCTCGGCCGCGGCCATAACTCTCGCTGTTGGCGATTTCACGCTGCCCTCCTGACGTGGTTGGTCCCGACGAGGCGTCTGCGTCTGTTGTCAGCTACGCATTGTAACCCGGATGGCGTGGGAGCGATACCGGTTGCTGTTGGCTCAGCGGCTCCAGGTTCGCTTCGGTCCATTCTGGCTTTCGGCAGGAGCCAAGAGAAGTCGTTGGGATGGCTGGTTGGCATGTTTCGGGCGATTTTGACAACCCGGGTTACGGTAGCCGGACCTGCGAACAGCGATGTGGTCCATTCCGCTTTATCATAAGCTTGAGCATGGATCTTCGGCTCATGTCCTTGACATTTGCGCTTGGGCTGCTTGGCTTTCGGTCGGGCTGGTGGACGGAATGCTGAAGTAGCAGAGACAGGTGTTGGGCGGGTTGAAGAAATATTCGAATTGCCCCAATCGCCGCTTGTTTGCGCATCTGGGGGCCTGTCGAAGGCGGTATATTTTAATTGAAGGAGCGTAAAGCGCATGTTGCGTTGTACACCATTTCTTCTTTTCGATGGAAATTGTGCTGAGGCAATGACCTTCTATCATAAATGCCTTGGCGGCGAGCTGACGTTGACCAAGCTGGGTGACAGTCCCATGAGGGATCATTTGCCGCCGGAGAAGCACGATAGAGTCATCAATGCGCATCTAATGAGCGGGAATATTGAGATATCGGCTACTGACTGGATGGCCTCCCCGGAATTTGATCCGATACAGGGAAATACCTTCGCGATATTCGTCAACGGCGACGACTGCGACGAGATGAAAGCCGTGTTTGACAAACTCAAGGATGGTAAAAATAACGAAAGACTGCAAGAATTGCACGATTTTCCAATCGGGACGTACGGGCAGTTCTACGACAAATTTGGCGTTCAGTGGATCTTCATTTCTCGTCAAAGAAAAAGTTGATATCTCTCCCGGTTTCGCTCTAAAGCCTAATCGGGACCCTGAATATCGTTCCCGGCATCGCCGCACACACCATTCAGGATCAGCACTCTTCTCTGTCGTGGCTCGGCTTGTCGCGATTTTTTAGACGTCATGGCCCTCAGTTCGCATCCTTCAAGAGTTTCGAGGTGTTCTCAAAAGAATTGCAACCCCTTCGCAACTCGCTCGCAAGGGGATTGCCAAGGTTTCGGTGGCCTCTAAAAATCAAGCCGCCATCCATCCGCCATCGACGAGCAGATTGTGGCCAGTGATGTAGGTGCACTCGTTGCTCGCCAGAAACAAAGCTGCATTGGCCACGTCGGCTGGCGTTCCCAAACGCGGCATTGGAGTGCGCTGACGCGAATATTCGAGCATTTCAGGCAGGACGGCGCGGCCGCCTTTGCCGGTCAGTATCTTGCCCGGGGCAACCGCGTTGCAGATGATGTTCTGCGCAGCGTAATCCGCGGCGATCTGCTTCGTCATATAGGCGATGCCGGCCTTGCTGACACCATAGGCAAAATCGCCCGGAGCCGACACCATGCCATGCTGGGAGGAGATATTTACGATCCTGCCGCGCGCTTCATCGACAATCTCCTGCTCGAGCATGATGCGAACCGCACCGCGGCTGCACAGGAATGCGCCCTTCAAATTGACGTCCATGACCCGATCCCATTCGGCCTCGTCGGTTTCGGCAAGCGGTGTCGGAGCGTGAATGGCGGCATTGTTGACGAGCACGTCGATTCTGCCGAAGCAGGTTTGCGCCTCGGCGAAAACCCGCCCGACATCGGCGGATCTTGCGACATCACCCCGCAGGAAAATGGCGTTCCCTCCGATCGCATGCAGCGCCTCGATAACGGGTCTGCCGCCTTCGACGACATCCGTCGAAATATCGACCGCGACGATGTTGGCGCCTTCTTCCATGAAACGGATGGCGATGGCGCGACCGATTCCGGAGGACGCGCCCGTTATAATGGCCGTTTTGTTTGCAAGACGCATGAGCTTTACCCGTTCTGAATATCTAGCCGTTCACCGAGGATAGCCAGCGGAGATAATCTTCCGTAACCGGGCGACCGGAAAGCGCCGGGCGGAAACCCGTATCCGCCGCAAGCCGTTCGATATCGAGAGGGGCGCGATCCGCGGCCAGTCCGAACGTCAGGTTAGGCCTCTCGCCAATATCCGCGATCTTCCAGTCGCGGCGACCAGGAAGAGACTGTAGGTCCTCGCACCAGTCCGCAACGCTGCTTATCTTGCCGCCGCCGAGATTGTAGACGGTGTGGTTGAGTGCCTTCGCGCCGAGAATGGCGGCGATGCCGGCGCCGGCGTCCCGGCTGTAAAGCCAGTCACCCTTCAGGGCACGCGGCAAGACGACATTTTCGCCCTGCTGCCATAGTTCGACGACCTGGGCATGCGGACTGAGGACCGGGCGCAAGCCGGTCTTGTATTCCCAGGGGCCGTAGACGGGGCCAAGCCGGACAATCGTCAGATCGATCTCGTATAGCTTTGCCAGCCGTATGGCGGTCGCCTCCGCGGCAAGTTTGGTGATGCCGTAAAGGCTGATCGGCGAGGGTATGAATTCGTCTTCCCGATAGGTGCCCGTTTGGGGTGCGGCTTCGCCGTATACCGCAACACTGCTTGCGAGGATCAGGCGCGGGCGCGGTGACAGGCGCGCGATCGATCGCATGAGATTGGCCGTTCCCGCGACATTGACGGCGATCACGGCGGCGGGATCGTTTATCTCCGCTTCGCGGTCCGGGGTGACGGCGGCCAGATGGATGACGGCTTGCGTCTCGGTGGATGCAAACAATCGGTCGATATCGCCAGAATTTGTAACATCCCCCGCTACGAAAGGGACGTTGCCGAATTCCGCCGAGAAGCGTGCGGGAACGGCACCGCATCCGAACAGCACCACCTCGTAATTCGCTTGTTTCAGGGCCTCGGTGACTGCGAGGCCGACGAAGCCCGTGCCACCGGTGATGACGACGCTCATCTCTGATTGCTCCCGATGATGGCACGTCTCTCCATTCGGGATACCCAATGGGAGAAGGGCCACAGCATGACGAAGAAGATGACGGCCGCGGCCGTCAGCGGCGTTGGGTTGTAGGTCTGCTCTTGAGCGACGCGTGCCGACCGCAGCAGTTCGGGAAGTGCCACCATCGAGGCGATCGAGGTGGTCTTGATGAGTTCCAGCGAGTTGCTGGCCAGCGGCGCAAGCACCTTTTTCAGGACCTGGGGCAAGATGATGAGCATCATGGTGTGACCGCGATGCAGGCCTAGGGCTGCCGCGGCTTCGTGCTGTCCCTTTGAAATAGACTGCAGCCCGGCACGAAATATCTCGCCGAAATATCCCGTATTGTTGATGGTCAGTGCAACCACGACGGCGGTGAAATTGCCGAGCCTGATCCCGAAGAACGGAAGACTGTAAAAAATGAGGATCAATAGAACGATGACCGGGAACGATCGCAGCAGGTCGATTAGCAGGATCGTGAGGCGCCGGACAAGTGAGCCGCCGAAGCTGTAGATGATCGCGACTGCGAGACCGGTCGCGATGGATAATGGCAGGGTGACCAGCGCCAGAAGGACGGTCAGTTCAAGGCCCTGCAACAACAGAGGATAGATCTGCTGCAAGGATGCGAGGCTGGCGAAATTCTCAAGAAAAAGGTCCATGGCAGCGTCTCACTGTGACCGGGAAAAACGTTTTTCCAGGACCCGGCTTAACCAGACCAAGGGAATGAAGAACGCCAGATAGAAGCCGGCAGCGAGCGTCAGGGGCGAAGGATTGGCATGGATCGACATGGCGCTCTGCGCGCTACCCAACGCTTCGGGCAGCGAGATGGCGGCGCCGAGCGCTGTGCCTTTGGTTATGGCGATCGCCCTGTTGGTGATGAGCGGAATGGCAAGTCGGATGGCTTGTGGAAGGATCACCATTCGCATCGTTACGAGACGCGAGACGCCCAATGCGTGGGCCGCCTCCCACTGCCCCTTCGGTACCGCCATGATCGTTGCCCAGAAGATCTCGGCCGAAAAGGCCGCGAGCACGGCTGCGAGCGCGAGCGAGGTTGCGAAAAAGGGTGAGAACACGATGCCCATATAAGGCAAGCCGAAGTAGATGAAGATGATGATGACCAACTGCGGCAGGGTCCGGAAAACCTCGACGTAGATTGTGACGAGCGCATTGAGAACCCGATTGCGGGTAGCGCGCAGCAAGGCAAAGAACAAACCCGTCGCCACGCCAATGACGATGACGCAGGCCGCGACTTGAACTGTTATGAGAAAGCCCCGCAAGACGTCCGGAAAGGCTTGTGCCATGACCGTGAGGTTGAAGTAGTTCTCAAGGATCTGATCCATCTAGTCCTCGCAATGAAGCCCGGCGCGGTATGTGCCGCGCCGGGCTTGCGGCAGGTCAATTGCAGGATAGATCGTGTGGCTTTTCATCGTGGCCTTTGAACCCGGGCGCGCCGTATCCCACGTAGACCGTGGTGAGAGGCGTTCCTTCCGCCGGCTTTTCGCCGTACCACTTTTCGTAGAGCCGAGCCATCGTGCCGTCCTTCTTCAGGCATTCGATGGCCGCCTCGACCTTGTCGCGATAGGCCTCGTCGCCAATCCGGAAGGCATAGCCGAAGTTGCGCCCGTTAAAGTCCTTGAAGCCGACTTCGATCGCCGGGTTCTTGCTGGCTGCGTAGACGGTCGTCGGAATTTCGTTCAGGGCGGTGAAGGCGCGGCGGGTGATGACGGCCTGGACGGAGTCGGGGAAGGTTTCGTAGCGCTGGACTTCGAAACCATATTTTTCGGCATTCTGCGTGGCCCAGGTATCGGAGATGGTACCGCGATTGACGGCGACCGTCTTGCCCTTCAACCCTTCGAAGCCATCAAGCTTGGTGCCCTTGGCGACGATGAAGCCGTTGCCGGTCGCGAAGAAGGGCTCGGTGTAGAGCATTTTCTCCGACCGCTCCTGGGTGATGTTCAGCGGGTTGACGGTAAATTCGATGCGGTTGGCAAACAGCGCTGCAAACAGGCCCGAGAAGTTGATGTCCTGGATGTCGACGGAGGGCCGGCCTACCTTCTTCGAAATCGCCGTGATGAGATCGACGCCGAAACCTTCCGGGCCGTTGGTGCCACGCACCATCCATGGCGCGACGCCGAAATCCGAGCCTACGACAAGAGGCTTGTCCTGCGGATGGTCCTGGGCAAGGGCGGATGGGCCTGAAAACCCGAGGGCCGTCAGGGCGGTTACGAGCGCGATCGGACTGATTGTTCTGCTTTTCATTGGATTCCCCTTTTTCTATCTGGTGTTGATCATCATGACGGTTGATGGTGCTGATGCCAGTGTCTGGCGATGTCGCCGCGGCGGCAGACCCAGACACCGTCGTGGCGAGAGACGTGATCGAAAAAGCGCTGGACTCCTGCCGCTCTCCCTGGATGGCCCGCGACGCGCAAATGCAGCCCGACCGACATCATTTTCGGCCTGTGCTTGCCCTCGGCGTAGAGAACATCGAATGCGTCGCGCAGGAACTGGAAGAATTGGTCCCCGGTCGCGACCGCACCGCGCATGAATTTCGCGTCGTTGTTGGTCAGGCTGTAAGGAACGACAAGATGATTGCGCTCGCCGACTTTCACCCAGTAGGGCAATTCCTCATTGTAGGCGTCGCTGTCGTAGGAAAAGCCCCCGTGTTCGACCAGCAGACTGCGCGTGTTGAGGCTGGGGCCATATCGGCAATACCAGCCGTCGGGGGCCGTGCCGGTCAGGGCTTTTATGCTATGCACGGTCTTGGCGATGCGGTCGCGTTCTTCCTCCAGCGACAGGCCTCGATGGTGCTCCCAGCGCCAACCGTGCGCGCAGACGTCGAACTGGCTCGTGCGCAAATAGTCGGCGATCTCGGGGTTGCGCTGCAGCGCTACAGCACATGCCATGGCCGTTGCCGGCAGGCCGCGCTCTTCCAGCATTCCCGCAAGACGCCAAAAACCAACGCGGCTTCCGTATTCGAACATCGATTCCGCGGCGAGGTCGCGACCTTCAAACGAACCCGAGCCACCTTCCGTGAGCGCCGCCTCGCTGGTTGGATCGCCATCCGGAACGGAAGGCTCCGATCCTTCTTCGACATTGAGCACGATGTTCAAAGCCAAGCGGGCATCATTTGGCCATCTCGGATCATAGCCCTTGGCTCCGTAGCCGACGAAATCCCGTGTCATGTGACTTGCGGAAGCCATATTCAAGCCTCCCGGTCCAGCGCAATCGGGATCGGCAGTTCATAGAATTCATCATTGGCCGCCCTGTCGGTAACCCCCATGGTGACGAAAAACTCCGCAGGGGCCGTGAATGCGGAAAGCGGCGCATGCCAGACATTGCGCTTATACGTGACGCCCTGTCCTGGACCGGCTTCATACGCGCGCAAGCCTTCCAAATCCGGGCTGCCGTCCGCATTGCTGGGGCAGGTCACGACGAGGAAACGGGTATCGCGGAGCGGCACAAACGCCTGATCGGAATAGGGATGCCGCTCCATGAACTTTATCTGCGCGGGAAGATGCGTCGCCTCAACGACCTTGGAAACCCAAAACGCACGATGGATGTCGGCACGGTCTTTGGTGAAGTCGATTGAGAGCGGGCTCCGGCGCTGATCGCCGCGATGCTCGATGACGTCGCCAAATTCCGAGAAATCAGTTTGATTGAGCTTTTTAACAATCCGGATCACACAACGCCCCCAATAGATCCCACTGGGATACCAGCGGGACACGAGGCAAATGTAGGGATAAAAAGTTCTTTTTGTAAAGGGGAAATCACCAGGAAATATACCAATGGGATCCCAGTGGATTGCTTGATGGGCTCCTATCGTCTAAGAGGATCTTGGCGAGGAAAAATCTCAAGGATTGAATGTGAAGGACGATGCAATTCCCACTTCCGGGCGGGATCAGACGAAAATATCCGAACAGGCCTATCAATATCTGAGGAGCCTCATCCTGGCTCGTGAACTTGGTCCCGGAGATGTGTTCACCGAACGTAAGCTTGCCGAACAGATCAATGCTTCGCGGACGCCGTTGAGGGCCGCCATCAACCGCCTTGTCGGCGAGGGACTGGTATCGCGCCTGTCCAATGGCAGTATCGTCATCAGGCAGGTCGCAGTCGAAGAGTTAATGGAAATCCTAGTCATCCGTCGGCTCCTCGAAGGGGAGGCGGCCGCGCAAGCCGCTCATCGCAGCTCGCCCGGAAGCGTCGACGCGCTTTTGGAAAAGAGCCGGGCGGTCGCCGCGGATCCGGGCTTGGACTTCGATCCCTTCTGGGAATATGACGACGAGTTCCACCTCTTCGTTGCTTACGCCAGCGGCAAGCCGATGCTCGCTCAGTACATCCGCAATCTGCGCGACAAGGCAAGGATGGCGCATGTCGTGCGCATGGAGAAAAACTTCGAGCAACAGGCGCTCGAACATATAGCCGTGTTGCAGGCGATCGCCGAGAAGAAACCCGACGAGGCGCGCGAGGCAATGTCCAACCATATCGATCGCGTCCGCGAACGTTTCATGCGCTGGCTCTTCACCGATTGATGCAGGGTAATCCCGTAAACAAGAGCCTTAACTCAACCTGATTCATGCGATGGATGGTGAGCCTTTCCACGGGTCAAACCCGAGCTAGGCTCTCGGCTTCCTGCGCCGGACCCCGTCTCTCCCTTGCCGTTTTTCCAAGGCATGCGCTTGTAGTCTGCGGTGCGAAGGATATGCATCGGGGTCAGTTGTCGAGAATGCCGGGAAGCCGCAGGCCTTTTTCCCTGGCGCAATCGAGCGCGATCTCGTAACCCGCATCCGCGTGACGCATGACACCGGTCGCCGGGTCGTTTCAGAGCACGTGTTCGAGACGGCGATCGGCATCTTCGGAACCGCCGCAGCAGATCACCATGCCGGAATGCTGAGAAAAACCCATTCCGACTCCGCCGCCGTGATGCAGCGAGATGAATGCGCAGATTGTCTGCCTCTTCGCCATCATAGCCGAAGGGCGTCGCTTCTGTTGCAAGATGCTGGGATTGCGCCAACTCCATCTGGATGGCGTGGACGCCGGTTTCCGGCCTGCCGTAATGGCGTGTCGTCCAGCCACCTTTGAAGCGGCCGTTCAGGATGCTGTCGTAGCCCGCCGCAGCCGAGGCGACGGAGACGGTCGCCTGCTCGATCGCCGGGTCGCAGGTCTTGCCCATATCCGTTCCGATATTGAAATCCGGCAGCTTGCCTTCGAAGGGGAAGGGGATGTGCGAGCGGATGGAGTGGCAATCATAAAGTACGGCGACGCCGTGGATGCAAGCTGCTTCTACCTTTCCTTGTCGTAGGCGCGGATCGCTTCGATCATCTCGAAGTGTTTGCGAGACGACAGGCGAGCACGAGCCATATGAGGTCATTGCGACGTCGGGGAGGCGGGCACGTACGCCTCACTCACTGACAGCGGGTTTATGTGACAACACCCATGATCCAGATGGCGGTCTATGCCGGCTTTCCTGCAGCACTCAACGGGCTGTTTGCGGCCAAGGAAGTTTTCGCCGCCCGGTTTGCCGGCCAGAATGGGCAAGCGGCGTGATCAACCTCTCCGATCCTTGATCCGCGGCCGGTGCTTTCACCGCGATTCCCGGTCGCCAGATCGTGGTTCCGACTGGAACGGGCGCCCATCCTGCTAGCGCCGTCCCCAAAGACATGCCTCGCCTGCGGGCATCGCCATCGATGCTACAGACGCGGCATTCAGCGCAATGACGGTCCTCGCAGTGGCCGCATCGTCATTCCGCATGGTCACGATCGGAGAAACCGATTGCACCATCGATTTCTTCCGTTTTTTCCGCCGCCTCGCATCAGTCATTTACTCCTCTCCAACAAGGAGATCGCAGATGACGGAAATCAAGATAAAGGGTGCGGAGATATTAGTCGTAGGCGGAAGTTCCGGCATGGGGCTTGCGCTTGCGCGCCGGCTCCTGGCCGAGGGAGCGGACGTCACGATTGCCGGACGAAACATCGCGAAGCTGGACGCCGCGCGTCGCAGCCTCGGCAATCACGCAAACCTGAAAACGGCCGCCCTCGACCTGACCCAGGAAGAGGACATAGCCCGCTTCTTTCGCGATCAGGGGTCGCTTGATCATATTGTCAGCACGGCAGCGGACATCGAGGGCGCCTACCAGTTCCTGCCGGACTTGAAGATTTCGGCGGCGCAGCGCATGGTCGAGAGCAAGTTCTACGGGCCGCTGCTGCTGGCCAAATACGGCGCGCCGCACCTGCCTCCATTGGGGTCGATCGTCTACACATCCGGCGTGGCAGCCTATCGGCCGGCAGCGCGCGGGTCCGTCGTGGCGGCCATCAATGCCGCATTAGAGGGATTGGTGAGGGCCTTGGCAGTCGAGCTTGCACCGCTACGCATCAATGCAGTGTCGCCAGGATGGGTCGATACTCCCATTTGGAATTTCGTTGCCGGTGACGCCAAGCAGGCGACGCTGGACGCAATGGCGAAGCGCCTGCCTGCCGGCCGCGTCGGGCGGCCAGAAGACATAGCCGATGCGATCTGCTTCCTGATCGGCAACGGCTTTACGACAGGGACTGTCCTTCATGTTGAAGGCGGTCATCGGCTGGTCTGAGCGAACGAAGGCCGTCGCTTGCCGCAGACACCAGGTGGGAAAGTGCCGGCGGCTGAATCCGCCGGCGGCGCCAAACCATGGTCATAGAAGCTGTCGGCACGACGCCGGGCCAGGGAAGCTCGATGATGTCGGCGCGCCTGTCGTCGCTGCCAAGTGCCAGGCGAGGCACAAGCCCGCATCCAACGCCTGATGCAACGAGGCGGATGATCGTGGCGATGCTGTCGGCCTGGGTCACGACCTTCGGCGCGCCGACGCCGGCTTCATCGAAGGCGGTGTCGAAGAGACGGCGATAGACGCAACCGGTCTCCGTCGCAATGAAGGGTAGGCAAGCCAGATCTTCAATATTCTCAGGCGAGGTTACGCTGGCATTGACGGCTGCGATCAGCGCCAGCGGTTCGCGCGAAAGAAGGCGGCTGACAAAGCGCTTGTCTGTGCCGCCACGATCGAAGGTGATGGCGACATCGATCAAGCCTTCCTCAAGGCGGCGCTGCAGTTCGCCGCTGCCAGCGATTTTTAACGTAAGAACAAGGTCCGGATGGAGGTGCCGGAACCGAGCCAGGAAGGGAGTGAGTCTTTCGGCGGCAATTGTCTCCAGCGTGCCGATTGTCAGCGTTGGCGTCCCTGCACAAGAAACTGCTCGGATCGCTGTCTTCGCGTCTTCGTTCAGCGCCAGTATTTCCTCAGCATAGGCCTTGAGCACTTCGCCTGACGGTGTAAGGACGACGCCTTGTCGGGAGCGCAGGAGCAACTGTGTTCCGAGTTCCGCCTCGAGCGCCTGAACCTGGTCGCTGAGGCTCGATTGAGCGAGATTCGCCTCGCTGGCGGCGCGGGTCAGGTTTCCGTGCCGGGCAATGGCGAGGAAGGTTTTCAACTGGCGGGGGTGCATCGCAGGCTCCGGAGTCTCGGGCATCGTGGAGGCATTGGCGCAATTCTACTGTCACGACGATTCGAAAAATAGCTAAGTCGATAGCGCCAATCCCATCAAGGCAGAATACCTGAACAGATAGGGTTTTCGTCCTCGTTAATGAACCTCTTGAAAGCTGGTGTCAGCCGGCATGTTTTGACATCAATGCATCATTTCTATGGAGATGATATCAATGCCTGCAGTCACTATTCGAAATCTTTCTGACGAAACACATCGTACCTTGCGGGTGCGAGCGGCTCATCATGGCCGAAGCACCGAGGCCGAGATCCGTGACATTATTGAGGCCACTGTTCGTCTCCCCGAACGTGTTAAGCTTGGCTCTTTACTGACGGCTATTAGTCGTGACGCCGAGCTTTCCGACAGCGACTTCGAGGCCCTGCAGAAAAGTCGCGACAAGACGCCTGCTGAACCCATGACCTTCGAATGATCTTGGACACCAACATTATATCCGAGCCTTGGAAACCGGCTCCTGATGAGGCAGTGGTCGCCTTGAACGGGCTGTGACCAAAGATGAAGACAAGGGGCAACCCGTCGCCTCACTTTGGGGCCTGCCATGATTTTGGATTCCTATCTGATTGGTGGAAATGACGCTGAGGGGAAAGTGATGTTGCAGGAGGAGCTTTCAAGCTTCGCCAAGGAAGCTGGGAGAAAGTGCGAGGTGCTTGTGATAGCGGATTTAATGGAGCGAATAGCGGAAAACCGGGAGTGTATGCGCCGATCCGCAAATCGGTAAGCGCTACTGTATGTCGAAACCCGCGTTTTCCTCAGGTTCCTGTTTCTCCCCGTCTCGGCAGAACCTTACCGACCTCCTAAAGTAGCGTACGGCCGTCGGCAGCTGAAGTATTCTACGGCCTTTAAAAATCCGGCGATTAAATCAGCTACGGGAGAGACTAAGCCGCATGCCCATTCAGCTTCAAGAGCGCCTTTCCGAATTTTCATATGGATATGGCCCCCCGCGAAACCGAGGACGAGGCCGAGAGCCAGTCCAGCGATGGCAATCATGCAAAACCGACAATTGTCGCCATTAATAAATAAGTGAAGTCGTTGGTCATGGGGATGACGCATGAATAATAGAAGAGGCAACGCCAACACGACTCGAATATCGAGCCCTCGGTGTACTCTCGTGGTTGGAGGGTGTCTCAATGAAAATCGATGAATTTATCAATTCAAGGCTTCTCGGCAAATTGTGGCATGTAACCAGCCATGAGCGATATCAGCTCATCATGTCAGATGGTGTTATCCGGCCTGAACCAGCCATAGGCAACGAACAGCGCTGGAGCACTCGGGAGGGACCACGCTGGTATCCGTTTGTCCGTCACATCGGAGGTTTTTCACTCTTCGACTTTCCGGAGGATTTCAATCTTGATCGATACCGCCAGAGGTGTCCTTCCTCGTCGCTCGAAGCCCTAATCCCCTATCGTCCTGAGTGGAGCCACTCTGTCTGGCTCGAAATCGACCACGTGGCTCAAGCGGCCTCACTGTTGAGTGGAGATGTTGTTTGGGAGCAGTGCAAGAAGGAAGGACGAGGAAGGCGTTGCATGCCCCACGTCGAAGCAGCCCATATCGGTAATATGCCGACTAGTTCAATAGCTGCGGCCTATCTGTTCACGGAGGGCGACACTGATTGGCGAGCCGTTTAATATTGCGCGGATAAGGGTGCCCAGACACAACTCGGTGGTTGCTTGGACAAAAGTACCGGAGCAAATGGCCCACATAACCGCTCACAGGGACGAACCTAGGGAGCGCAATCAAGTCCGCATTTATGTGGCGATCAAGAATCGGCGGTATTTGGCGCGCCGCGCCGGGTGAAGACGAGAACTATGTCTACGCTATAGCCCTCCCTTAAGCTGGGTTCGAATCCTCTCCGTTCCGCTGATTCTACGCTATGACGCGATACCGTGCGCGATAGCTACGCAAACGCCGCCGATTTCCGTGCCGCGCGCCAAGCCGCCGCAGCTCCGCCCACCACCAAAACAGCCGCATCGACATGATCTGCTGCGCCTATTGCGGCTGCAGATGCTCGGCCATAAAGTCGACGAACGCCCTCAGTTTGGGCGTGATCTGGCGGCTGGCCGGCCAGAGCACATTGAACTGATCGGTCTCTTCTACCCACTCGTCCAAAATCGACACGAGACGGCCGTCAGCGATCTCGCCACGGATCGCAAAGGGCGGAAGACAGGCAATCCCCAGGCCCTCAATTGCCAGCTCGATCAGAGGATCGACCGCCGTCGCGCTCATCCGTTCGGGCAGGATGATCTTCGCCTGCCTTTCCGCACGAGCAAACGGCCAGGGCCGTAGCTTGCCGGTGCTGGGCGAACGCTGGTGAAGACACTGGTGGCGCACCAGATCGTCAGGGGTTTCCGGCACGCCACATCTTGCCAGATAGTCGGGCGAGGCGACGATTTTCAGTTTGAACCGCCCGACATTGCGGCTCATTAGGCGGCTGTCCGATGGTTGCCCGGTGCGAATGACGGCATCGAACCCTTCCTCCACCACGTCCACCAACCGGTCGCTGAAATCCAGGTCTAGCTGCACCTCCGGCCAGGCGCGCATGAACTTGGCCATAACCGGTGTCAGCAGCATGCCGACCAGCGGCAGACTGACCCGCAGTCGCCCTCTCGGCGTCCGATTGGATCGGGCAAGCTCGGCTTCCGCTGCCTCGACCTCCTCGAAGATGCGGCGGCAGCGTTCGAGGAACAGCCGCCCCTCTTCGGTGAGCGTCATGTTGCGCGTGTTGCGATGGAACAGGCGCACATCCAGCCGTTGTTCCAGGCGGACCACCGCCTTGCCAACCGCAGAAGCGGAAAGGCCGAGCTTGCGGCCAGCCGCCACGTAGCTGCCGGTTTCAGCCGATTGCACGAAGGCATCGAATGCCGTGAGTTTGTCCATCCCTCGATCTTTACAGGAATTGTGCTCCGTAGTCACCGGAACAATGGCCTATTTTTCCGTAGCAATCCGTCCGCTATCCCTTGGCCTTCCAAAACCAAGGAGACGCACATGATCCCCGCCTTCACGACCCAGCCCACCCCGACGACTTTCATCGTTAACGTGATCCACGTTCATCCTGGCAAGCAGGACGAGGCTTTCAGGTTGATCCAGGATGTCGTCCACTATGTCGCCGAGCGGAAGCCTGGCTTTCTGTGGAGCAACCTCGCCAAGAGTACGGATGGGCTGACGGTCGTGAATATCGAGGCGATCTCCGACCCCGGCGACGTCGAGATTTTCTTTTCCGATCCGGTATTCCTCGAAAAGTTCCACAAGCTCGACACCGTCTCGTCCAGCGAGTTTCACACCTACACCGTTGGCGACCTGGTGCTGCCGAAGGCCTCAGCGTGACGACGCAGGTCGAACGGCTGCCGGTAGCGGGGCTATGCGCTCTGGCGGTTGCCGGTTTCGTCACCATCCTGACGGAGGCCCTGCCCGCCGGTCTGCTCCCGCAGATCGGAGGGGCGCTCGGGGTGAGCGAGGCCATGGCGGGACAATGGATCAGTATCTATGCGCTGGGATCGCTGCTTGCCGCGATCCCGCTGACGGCAGCAACGCGAAGCTGGCGCAGGCGACCGCTCCTGCTCGGCGCCGTCATCGGCTTCGCTATCGCCAATCTGATTACGGCCGTTACGGCGAGTTACATCGTCGCGATGGCGGCACGTTTCGTCGGCGGTGTATCGGCTGGCCTTCTGTGGGCGTTGCTGGCCGGCTATGCTGTTCGCATGGCGCCGCCCGGCCTCGCGGGCCGGGCCATGGCCATTGCGATGGCGGGGACGCCGTTGGCGCTCTCCATCGGCATCCCGGCCGGCACATTTATCGGCAACCTCGCCGGTTGGCGACTGACCTTCGGATTGCTCAGCGTGATCGCGTTGCTGCTGGCTGGCTGGACCATCGCGAAGGTGCCGGATTTCGCCGGCGAGCCTGAAACGCAACGCCCTTCCTTGGCCCAGGTCTTTGCGGTTCCGGGCGTGCGCCCGGTGCTGGCGATGACGCTCTGCTTCGTCCTGGCCCACAACCTCCTCTACACCTACATCGCACCACTTCTGGCCGGTAACGGCTTGGCCGACCAAATCGACGGCGTCCTTCTGGTCTTCGGGGGGGCCGCACTTGTCAGTATCGGTCTGACGGGCGTGTTGATCGACAAATGGCTGCGACCATTGACCTTCACCGGCATCGGCCTGTTTCTTGTAGCGGTCTTGATACTTGCGGTGACGACCGGAGCACCGTTGGCGATCTACGGGGCCGCACTTATCTGGGGACTGGCCTTTGGCGGGTCGGCGACGCTCTTTCAGACCGCATCAGCGCATGCTGCCGGTCCTGCGGCCGACGTGGCCCAGGCGATGATCGTCACGGCATGGAACATCGCCATTTTTGGCGGGGCCGTCATGGGCGGTGTTATTCTCGAAACAGCAGGAGCAGGCGGGTTGTCGTGGGCAGGTCTCGCCCTGCTTGTCGGTGCTGCCGGATCATCGCTGTGCATGGGGTGCCGCGCTGGCGCAGAACGCATGACTTGACGAAGCGCGATTCAAGCTTTGGTCCGGATTGTCGCCTTGTGCGGCGTTAGAGTGCTATAGCGTAGACATAGTGATCATCTTCGTCCGGGCTTGGCGGTCGCGGGGATGATCTCGACGGTCGCGGTCATGCCCGCCGCGAGTTCGACGCCAGACGGCACCCGATCGATATGGATGCGCACCGGAATGCGCTGGGCAAGACGCACCCAGGAAAATGTCGCCGCCACATTGGGCAGGCCGAAATGACCGGGCGCGTCGTTGCTGTTCTCGATCCCGCGACCGAGGCTTTCGATATGGCCAGAAACTGGCTGATCAAAGCCCATCAGCATGATCAGCACCGGATCGCCAACGCGGATCTGCCGGATATTCGTCTCCTCGAAATAGCCCGTGATCCAGAAGCTGGCGGCGTCAAGGATGGCGACCTTCGTTACGCCGGCCGTCGCATAGTCGCCCGGACGCAGCCTCAGATTGGTGACATAGCCATCGACCGGTGAGCGGACGGTCGAGCGGGCAAGGTTGAGCTTGGCCAGATCGAGCGCCGCCACCGCTGACTGATAGGCGGCGCTGGCGACAGCGGCCGCTCCGCCCGATTGCTGGACGGCTTCCTGGGAGACGACATCCTTGAGCTGGCTGTGCCGCCGCGCCGTCGCCTGACGAACGATCATATCCTGACGTTTTGCTTCGACCTCAGCCTCAGCCAATGCCACTGCGAGCCGCAGCCGCTCGGGGTCGATCTCGTAAAGAATGTCGCCCCGGCGCACATATTGATTGTCAACCACGGGAACAGCGCTGACCGTGCCGGAGACCTCCGGCGCGATCTGCACGACATTGACGCCAACCCGTCCGTCGCGGGTCCAGGGCGTCCGCTCGTAATGGCTCCACGCCTTCAGCGCGATAAAAGCGGATACAGCGACGAGGCAAAGGGTCAGGGCATAGCGGCCAAGCAGGGATAGAAAAGGCTTCAAGGCAAGAGTCCGATCGATGGCAGGTACTGCACGAGCAGACCGTAGATGATGACGAAGGTGGCGAGCTCGACGAGCGGCCGATAAGCGAACAGGCGATAGAGGCCGGCGGCGGCGAACAGGCGGAGCGTCGCCATTGTGGCGACCAGCGCGATGAACGCGAGCACCACCAAACCGGGGATGAGGACACCCCCGACATTGAGATCAACGATCATGAGTTGTGGCCCTCCTGTCTGCTGGGGAGCTGAGCGCGAACCGCAGGTCAATGAGCAGGTCGACAATCCGCAGGCGGTTCCCGAGCGCGCTGCTCGCCGTAGTCTCGATCAAGGTCTGGATGCGCCGATCGAGGTAGAGGAGGTCGGCAGGCGTTGACGACTTCCTGCCACTGAAGCGCCCGGCGATCGCGGATAGAAGTTCGCTCAGTTCGACGCCGGCCTCACCCTTGATCTGCGGGATCGTCTTGCGAAGCTGTCCGGCAACATGACCGATACGAAGATGGTGCAGCGTATCGTCGAGTACATTCGAATAGGCTTTTGCAGACACCCGCAACCTTGGCAGCAGCAGGGCTGTCCGATCGATCATCAGGCTCGCCCAGCGCGCTTCGTTGGGCGCAGCGCCGAGCGCGCGCCGGCCGACGTCCCGGCGGCTCAAGCGAAGCAAGCGGTTGATCGCCGCATCGACCGGCACGGTCTGGAACAGGGACATGCTCACCGCCCCGAATCCCACCGCCGCAAAGAGCGCGATCACACTGTTGAGGGAGGCGGCGAAGTCGCCGGTGTAATGGGTGCCCAGACCCGAGAGGATCGGAACGGTCAGCGTGATGCCGAGCGCCATGAAGGTCATCGGCAGGCGTGCCTGGAGAGACCCGGCGAACAGGAACGCCGGGGCGAGCACCGCAACAAGAACCCGGAAGTCCGCAACCTGGGGCAGGATGACGAAGCTGTAGACGAGGCTGATTACGACCCCGAAGATCGTGCCGAGGATATATTTGACGACAAATGGCACTGGCGCATCAAAATTGCCGAATAGGGTGCAGCACACGCCGAGAATGGAGACGGCCATTCCGCCCTCCGGCCAGGCCGACCAGATCCAGAAGGCGCAGCCGATGAGGATGCCGACGACGGCGCCGACCGTGGTGCGAGCCGCCATCCACGGATCGCGGTGATAGACGTAGCCCTTCGCCCACTTCGGCCCATAAATCGACCTGGTATCTCGCAATCGCCCGGTCGCCGCGATGTTCCGCCCCAGTCTGTCGCAGTCCTGAAGCATACCGATCATCTCGGCCAAGTGACCGGCGAGATTGGCGGCAAGCCTGTCGCCGGGCGTCGCGGCGTCTGAGCCAAAGCGCTTCTGGACTGATCGCGCGCGCGCGATCAGTTGGGCTGCGCCAACCTCCCGGTCTTCCGTCACAACATTTGCGATCCAGGCCCCGACGTCGCCGACCAATGCGATCAGTTCGTCGGGCGCATCGCCGTCGCCTGTGCCAAGGGCCTCAATCCGGCCTTCGATCTCGGCCGCGAGCGGGAGCAAGCGGGCGAGCCGGTCATGAATGAGTTGCCGCGTCTGGCGTCGTGGCGTGGGGGCTGGATCATAGGGCAGATGCGTCGCAAGCCCCTGGATGGCAAGCAGGTTCGCTGCGAGTTGGTGGCGGTCGCGACGGTTTTGTCCTGGTGTTCCATTGAGCGCGTCGCCCGCCAGGCGACGGGCGTCCCGCAGCGTAGCCCACAGCTTGCCGGTGAATTGGCCGGTCATGTGTTTCGGCAGGACGTAACGATGGATCAGGACCGCGCACAGAATTCCGATCGAGATTTCCTGGACGCGCACGGACGCAGTCTCGAAAACCGCGCCCGGATCGAGCACGCTCGGGAACCCGATCAGGCTCGCGGTATAGCCGGCGAGAACGAAGGCATAGGCGCGCGGCGTGCGATCGAGCAGCGAGAAAAACAGGCACAGACCGATCCAGCCCGTAAGCAGCGCGCTGCACACGATCGGGTCGTTCACGAAATTCGGGACGATCGCGACCGTCGCGATCGCGCCGAGAAGCGTCCCGGCAAAGCGATACACGCCACGACTGAGTGACGCTCCGGCGGAGGTCTGCGAGACGATGTAGACGGTGACGATGGCCCAGAACGGCTTGGGAAGCCCTATCCGCAGCGAAATGTAATAGGCCAGCATCGCGGCGGCGAAGCTCTTCGCTGAAAAGAGGATCGCGTCCGCATCCGCCTTCAGGGCCGGCGTGCGAAGGAAGCTCGTTCCAGCTTTAAACATGGCTGCAACGGTCTTGCTTGAGGGGGTGTTTATGGGCTGCGCGGTGTTCATGCCGCTAGTTGTGATCGATTTGCAAAAGCAAATAAATTCGGTATCCTGACAAAAAATCCCTAAATATGACCATCCTTATCCCCATGCCCCGATCCGCCGTTTCCGTTTCCGATCCCGACCTCACGCCGCTGCCGGCGGTTGCCTATCAGCTCGACTTCGCCGATCATGAGGCGGAAATACCTTTGCATGTGCATCGAAAGGGCCAGTTGATCCTCGCCTTGCGCGGCGCCGTCACCTGCATCGCGGGCAACGAGATCTGGATCGTGCCCCCCAATTGCGGGGTCTGGATTCCCGGTGGCATGCCGCATAGCGCCCGAGCAACTGCGAATGCACGGCTCAACTATCTGTTCGTGGAACCCGGAGTTGCGAACCTGCCGGAGAATAATTGTACGCTTTCGGTTTCCCCGATGATCCGCGAGATGGTCGATCGGCTTGCTCGCGAGCATGCGAACTATCTTGCCGACAGCCATGCCGCTCGGATCGCGCGGGTGATCCTCGACGAACTTGCGCAGATGCCGCATGAGCGGTTCAACCTCCCGATCTCCAACCATCCGAAGATCCGGGCGATGGCAGACGCCCTGACGATCGAGCCTTCAGACCGCAGTACACTGAGCGATTGGGCGAAGCGGGTCGCAATGAGCGAGCGGTCGCTGGCGCGACTGTTGACTCGCGAGACGGGACTGACGTTCGGGCGCTGGCGGCAGCAACTCCACCTTGTCGTCGCGCTTCGTGAACTGGCCAGCGGCGAGACGGTGCAAAATGTTGCCGCCGAACTGGGATACGAGTCGATCAATGCGTTCATCACGATGTTCAAGAAGGCGTTGGGCAGTACGCCGGCACAGTATTTCGCGCAACGCAGGGCGACGCTGCTCACAGCTCCGAAACCGGCGCTTAAAGAATAACTGATTTTTGTATTGTCGGTCGATGCTCCCGGATGGCCGATGATGGGCGCAAAGCGGACGAATATGCGGGCTTTTCCTTCGGCCAAAATACGTCGTTCGGCCGCAAACGATTCGAACTTTTCACCGCCGATCACCGCCGTTATTACGCTTTTCGCCTCTCGGCTATTTGACGCTCCTCGCGCGGACACAATTCTAGCGGCAATGGGTGGCAATTTTCGGTGTTGACATCTTGGAAATGGCAAATTTGGCGCGCCGGAGAGGATGAAACTGGGCACTCTTATGTGATTGTTTCTGCTATCTAACTGTGTGACGATTGTTCGCAATATCCCTGCCCTGTGAATCTGCGAACTGCCTAACAAGCAAAAGTCCGACCGGTGCCAACAGCTGAGAGGACGGACTATACCGGGCGAAGCGGTTTTAATGGCTGTGCGGAGCGTACCATTTTGCTCATCTCATGTTAGTATGCTTGGGAAATAAGAGCGGGAAATCATGTTGAACGCATGGAAGATCGGTCGGACAAAAAAGGCAGTCTCTTTGCTTTGTCTATTGCCAGCGTTTTTTCTGCCGCTGCCACCCTCCATCGCAGCCGAATTGGACCCTCTGTCGACCTTCGAGGGATGCGAGCGATGCCCGGAGATGGTCGTGATCCCGCCGGGAAGTTTCCTGATGGGAGCGAGTGAACGCGATATCGAACTGCTTGGTTTCAGCGATTGGATCGTTCCGCAGCATCGTGTCGAGATCGCCTACGCCTTTGCACTTGGTCGGTTCGAGGTCACCGTCGACGAGTTTGCTGCGTATGTCGCGGAGACGCAGGCGAAGGTCGGCGGCAACTGCGCAATCCGGATGGCGGAATCAGGCGAGTGGGGAATGAAGTATCAGGGAACGCTTCATCCCAAGAGCGACGAAGCACGTGACAGTGCCTTTTTCGTGTTCATCACTGACGGCTCCTATGCCCAGCCGGGGCTGCCCGTGACGGGAAAGCAACCTGCCGTATGCGTCTCGCGACAAGAAATCAGCGACTATCTCGATTGGTTGAGTGACAGGACCGGCCAGCGCTACCGGCTCCCGACCGAAGCCGAGTGGGAGTACGCCTACCGAGCCGGTACGGAAACGTTCGCCTACTGGGGCGACGATCTGTCCAGAACGTGCGACTTCGCAAACTTTGCCGATCGGAAGTCGGGCTATCAGATGGGCTTGGCGGCGCGGTGCGCCGAGAAGAAAAGTCTCGTTTGGACGGCCGATGTCGGCAGCTTTCAACCTAACGCCTGGGGCCTTCACGATATGGCCGGCAATGTGCAGGAGATAGTCGAGGATTGCTTGCATGTGAGCTACGACGGAGCGCCTACCGATGGTTCGCCGTGGGCAGAAGACGACTGCTTTGTTTTCGTCGCGCGTGGAGGCGACTATGCACATCCCAGCTATGGCATGGGAGCTGCGCCACGTGAGTTGCTGGGCTTCGTTGAAGGCCCCGGCAGCCCAGGCCCCGTTTGGGAAAAAGATACGGCGTGGAGCGTGCGAGCCAATGTCGTCGGCTTTCGCGTTGCGGTTTCGTTGGACGACAGAAGTTGGGACCGGCAGTGACGTTATAAACGGCCTGTGGGGAGAGTTGACATGGCTTGGCACTGGATTTTTCTGGTCGTGGGACTTTCAATGGTTTCATCCTTCCCATCCCCTGCGGCAGCTGGTTTTGCCGAGGATTGTGAGAGGCTCGCCGCCGATCCTGAGGAGCCCAACAAAAGAGGTGCCGGCGTCGCGCTGGAAGACATTGAATCCAGAGCCGCCTGGATGGCCTGTGCCCAGGCGGTGAGAGGGCCGATCGGCGGCAAACCCGGAAGCAGGCGGGAGCGAGAACCGGAACCGGAAACCACGTATCGCTTCATTCGGGCCTCCCTGGCTGAAGGTCCGGCTCAGGATATATGGCAAGCGATCAACGCGTCTCGTCGGATTGCGGGCGAAGCAAAAAATGCGCCTGATAAGGGACGGCCCAGCCCTGAAGCGGTCGGGTGGTATGTTGAGAGAGGACGACAATACTATCGGAGACCTATCTGAAGGATGCGGAGGCCGGTAACGCCGGAGCGCAGATGGCGCTCTATCATATGAGTCGGTCACCTAGAGTCCGGGGTTTGATGGTCCTTGACTGAGGCCGACGATCGTCGATAGTGGCAGAGACGGGTCTACTGAGGCAAGATCTATGAGAGTTTTTCTGGTCGTTGCGTCAATAATTCTATCTTCCCTTCCGGCCGCCACGGCAGCCGACAGCTTGGGATTTTTGACGACGGGCAATCTCGTCAAACATCAAGACGTTTTCGGAACCCCCGCGCCACTCTTCCGTATGGTGGAAGTCAACAAGGACTTAACGCTGGTCGTGCAGCCGGACGGAACCATCGATCTGCGTCTGTTCGCATGCTCGGCAGATGGTTGCTTCGTCACAAGGTGTTCGCATCCTGATTGCAAAGAGAAAACGAAGGCTGGCTTTCGCCGCATGGAGTACCTGATTCCTGGCGACGGCATTCTGAAAGGGAAGAGGGATTGGCTGATAATAGAGGATGAGATGGCCGATGACGCAGGCCGGTTGTCCATGATGGTTGCGGAAAAAGGGTATGCGCGCGAAATGTCGGCACCCTATGCTAATGATCCTCGCCTCTTGCCCGCGCTGAAAGACGAGCCCGATGTGATGGCCGCGAGGGCGGGCAACGTTTTCATCTTCGATGATCAGCGAGTCGCACGACGCGCGATGGGTGTACTTTTCGATAAGGAGATTTACGGGCCTGACAAACTCTATCGCATCGAATTAGCCGGAAATAGAATGAGCGACCTCAAGTCGGAATACGACGCCGCGACGAGTTCGACCGGCTCGCCGGCATCCGCCGATGCCGAATCGATTGTTGCCGCTGGAATTGATCTTGACGGCATCCTCACGGGTCGTATTCAGTCACACATTTCGGCCCCGATAGACCATCCGGACGAATTCGCTCTGGGGTTCGACGTGCTGGACCACATGCTTCGATCCTGCTGGAAAGACACCGAGAAACTTTCCGCAAATCGGGATAAGATGTGGACCGTCATAATCCAGTATTACAATATCTATTACCCGCCCGGCCGGATAAGCGTTCCAGATGGCATGACCTATGGGAAGTTCATTCTTGATCATGCGGCCTGGTCGTTGCAACAGCTGAGCAAGGTAACAGCGGCAAGATCACGGTACAAACAGGAGCCCGGGAAAATCGCAGACGCGATCCTCGCGAAATATGGCGGGTGTGGCAGCGATGAGGCATTCCATCTTGTCCAGAACCTGCTTGATTTCGTTATGATGGGCACGATGGAGACGTCATCTGACTATACGGACGCTCCCTTGATCGAAACGTACAAGTCGCTCGACAACAATGGCCTGTTCTGCGTCTATGACGACGATCCTGCCGACTTCTCGGCCCGGGAACAGAGGTATTACGTCTCTACCCCACTGATGATTCAGTTGTACACATCGCAGTTGGGGCTGAAGAATTTGCCACCGAGAGGCGAAAAGGTCCCGATGATACGAGCAGGGTGCCCAGCAGTCCCGGACCCGAATTTCGATCTCATCGAAGTCAGCCGAAAGCCCGTGCTCGACGCGCCTCACGTCACGGGCGATACGCGCATCGAGCGAGTCGCCGATTATTTTGCCAGCGTCTATGCGCCCGCCCTTTTGAAGGACAGGCCTGACCTTGCCTACGATGACGAAATGATGGCGATGATCCGACGCTTCATTGTTGACTGGGAAGGCATCAATGTAACCCAGGCAGAGCGAGACGCTGTCCGCCAGGCGGAGATCAACGAGTTGAAGGCGGGCGGACATGACTCGAAAATCTTCATTTCAGGCGATGCTTCGCATCCGGGTGATCGATTTGATGACCGGGCCCGGTGGCGGAAGTACGAAGATTTGTATGGGCCTGCCTTACCGAAAGAGGAACTCAGAACACAACGGGACAAGACATTTTCTATGTTAATATCAAACTACCAGATGAACCGATCGTCTTTCGCGTCCATAAAGTGATCGCGATGAGAATGATAATTGGCTTGAATAACTTTGTCCGTTCGATTGCATCATCAGAAAATCCGAATACGGCGCTGCTTTTCTAAACGGCGCATCATTTTTTGGGGGAGCATTGCAATGGCGACCGTTTCATTACATCGGTTCTTGGTGCTGCTCTTGGGAGCGGGTGCGATGATTCTTGGCCCGGTATCATTTTCAGTCGCACAAAGTAGCGAAGCGTGGACGGCCTTTGCCCAAGCGGACCCACCGAGCGTACAGGTCAGCAATACCGCAACGAACGGCCGAACGATCTTCCTGGGAGGTTGCAACAAACTGTTGGGTGCCGGGTTTACGGGGTCATTCTCGCGTTATGAAGGCGACGCACTGCAAAGAATCGACGATCAAAGTGAGGTCGTCAGCTTCGACATTGAGGGGCGCAATGGAACGGAAAGTTTCGCGGGGAAGCTCCATTATTACGCGCCCGACAAATCATGGGTTATATCGGAGCTTCTGTCGGCGGCTTTTGTCAGCGCGTTTGGCCGGGGCAATATTCTGAAAATCCGTAACGCAAAGAGCGAAGACGTAGTATCTTTTGAGCTGAAAGGATCATCAAAAGCGGCCAAGACCATGCGTCAGGTTTGCGGCCTCACGGTCGCCCCATCCGCGCTCGCACAGGATCGATGGAGCGCCATGAGCACGACCGCCATTGCGATCACCGGCGACATTCAGATTTCAGCAGAGGAAATCCAGTTTGAAAATGGTGCGATGTTGCAACTGGCTCTCACCGATCGCCCGGGCGTTTTTCGTGTTGAGAGACAGGCAAACCCGACTCTAAAAAACGAGAATCTGCTGTGCGGACAGGAGCCACCAACCTTCGTGGTCTTCGGACACGACGAGAACACGGAAAGCCTGGACAGGTCTTCGGTGCTCTATCTCAAGATTTATAACGGTAAGCAGCAACCGCCTGCGGCCGACGCCGTGGGAATGGACGGCAGGGGAGCCGGTTTCTGCGCGCTCTTCAATTATACGCGGTGAATCTCTTGGCCTTAACTGCTGGATAGAGGGAGAAATCGTGAGACGTCGGCACCCGGGACGCATCACTCTCTTCGGCCAGATAATTGTCTTTGGGATGGTTTTTCTATGCCTACCCTTCGGTTCGGCGCGTGCCTGCATCGTCAGAATGGATCCACAGACGCATAGTCCCGAACATTATGGAAAATATTTGCCGGCGAAGTGCTATCTGTTGCGATAGCGGAAAAGCGACAAGGTGCTTTGCCATTCGGATATTCGCCTATACACAGCCTGCTCATAAGGGTCATCGACGTCTTTAAAGGTCAGGTCGAGACAGGGGTTCGGCTGGATCACCTTACGGGCTGCTCGATGCCAGTGCCGCGTGAGGGATCATTCGGTGTTTTCTTCGTCTCCCCGAATGGTCGCGTAGACCCTATGTATTTTCCCGCATCCGGAGAGGCAACCGCAGTTCTGACACGGATGAGGGAGCAGCGATAAGGTCATGACCTGTCGCCCACCCGCCGGTGCAGGGGAAGGCGTTGCGGGGTCCTTGGCTGACGAGCCCGGGAACCTCCGGCTCGATCTCGATGACGCAGTCAGTGACAGTCGGCTCGCCGACCAACGCGAAAACTTCGATGCGGCGGCGGGGCGGCTCCGGCAGGAGTGCCCAGTTTTGTTCTGGAATGGTGGGAATTTGGCGCACCCGACAGGATTCGAACCTGTGACCTTTGGAATCGGAATCCAACACTCTATCCAGCTGAGCTACGGGTGCTAACCGTGCGACGCGATGACTCGCCGCATCCGATGGCTGGTTCTTAACCCAGGATGACGGTCGCATCAATCGCCAATTTCAGGAGAATGGGCGGAACCGGAAAAGATCACCGGTTCCGCCTTGCCCCGCCCTTCCGCGGCGGTGGATCGGGAAGGGGAGGCGCTGCAGCGTTTTCAGATCGATCACGCCATCTTCATGGCGCCCGGTCCCGGGCTGGCGCCAGGCGGTACCTTGCCGAGGATGATCATGCCGAGCACTTCGTCCTTGGTGACGTCCCCGGTGCGGGCGTGGCCCACCACCTTGCCGTTCTTCATCACGAAGACGCGGTCGGCGAGATCGAAGACATCGTGGATGTCGTGGCTGATCAGGAAGATGCCGATTCCCTCGCGCTTCAGCTGCTTGATGAGATCGCCCACCTGGGCCGTTTCCTGCGGTCCGAGCGCAGCCGTCGGCTCGTCCATGATCAGGATGCGGGCGTCGAAGAGGATCGCGCGGGCAATCGCCACCGATTGCCGCTGACCGCCAGAGAGCGCCTTCACGGGCTCCTTGAAACGCCTGAAGTTGGGGTTCAAGCGCCCCATCACCTCGCGGGTGCTCGCCTCCATGGCGACGTCGTCGAGCGTGCCCCATTTCGTCCTGAGTTCGCGGCCAAGATAGAGGTTGGCTGCGGCGTCAACGTTATCGGCAACCGCGAGCGTCTGATAGATCGTCTCGATGCCGTATTTTTTCGCGTCGCGTGGATTGCGGATATCGGCAGGCTCGCCGTTGATCAGGATTTCACCCTCGTCGCGCCGGTAGGCGCCGGAGAGAATCTTGATCAGCGTCGATTTGCCCGCGCCGTTATGGCCGAGCAGCGCCACGACCTCGCCGGGAAAGAGATCGACCGAGGCGTTCTCGACCGCATGAATCCCGCCGAAGGAGATGGAAATGTTCTTCATTTCCACGAGCGGAGTGGTTTGTTCCGTCACGATGAAAACTCCTATCTATTTGGCCCGTTACTTGGCTTTGGCGCGGTAGACGGTGTCGAGCCAGACGGCGAGCACGAGCACGGCGCCGACGACGATGCGCTGGAAGGGCGTGTCGATGCCGAGCAGCACCATGCCGGATTGCAGTGATTGCATGAGAAGCGCGCCGAGCATGGCGCCCGCAATCGTACCGACGCCGCCGGAAAGAGACGTGCCGCCGATCACGGCCGCGGCGATGGTGTAGAGTTCGTCGAGCTCACCTTGCGCATTGGTCGCGGCGTTGAGACGGGCCGTGGAGATCGCCGCGGCGATGGCGCAGAGAATGCCCATCAGGGCGAAGATCTTGACGGTCACCCAGCGGGTCTTGATGCCGGCAAGCTCGGCCGCTTCCGGATTGCCGCCGATCGCGAAGACATAGCGACCGAAGCGGAGCCTTGTGGCGATGAACGTCATGACGATGCCGGCGGCGATCGCGATCAGCACCGGCACGGCGATGCCGTGGGAGATAAAGAGCCCGCTCTCCGGCCAGGGGATACTGTTTGCTTCCGCATAACGGCGGGCGATGTTGATCGGCCAATAATAGTCGTTGGCGATCGAAACGACACCGAGCACGATGATGCAACCCAATGCCGCCAGCACGTATTCGGCCCAGATTGGCCGGCGCGGAAAGTGGAAGCGTTTGCGCTGGCGTCGGCCGTTGATGATCGCGGCGACGATCGCCAAACAGGCAAGGATACCGACGATCCAGCTCCAGGTGGCGCCGATCGAACCGTCCGCGCCACCGCCCATCAGGCGGAAATTGGCATCCATCGGCGCGACGGTCTGGCCGCTCGTCACGTACCATGTCGCGCCGCGCCAGACGAGCAGACCACCGAGAGTGACGATGAAGGAGGGGACATTGAGAAAGGCAATGATCGCGCCCTGGAAGGCACCGATCAGGCCGCCGACGATCAGGCCGCCGGCGAGCGCGATCGCCCAGGTGGCCGGATGGTTGAAGCCGAGCACCTGGGGCAGGAACTGCGCCTGCAGGACCCCCATGATCATGCCGGTGAAGCCGAGGATGGAGCCGACGGACAGGTCGATGTTGCGGGTGACGATGACCAGCACCATGCCGGTCGCCATGACGGCGACGGAAGCGGTCTGCACCGAGAGGAACCAGAGGTTCCGGGGTGTCAGGAACAACCCGCCGGTCATAATGTGAAAGCCCACCCAGATGATCAGCAGTGCGCCGATCATGCCGAGCAGACGCGTATCGATCTCGGTTGCTCGGAAGAAACGTGCGACGAGGTTGCCATCGGCCTGTCCTGTTCCTCCCGATGTCGTGGAATTCGTTGTGGAATGTGCCGTGTCGGCCATGTCTTGCCGTTCTCCACCGTTCTTGAGGCCTCGTGGTCTGGACTGACGTCCGACCGAGCCTCCGGATGACGCTCCGCCGCTTCTTTCTCGTCTCGTGCGACTGCGCCATTTTACGCCGAAAACCGGCGCCGCGGCAGGGGGGCTGCGGCGCCGGACTATTTTATCGGCCCGAAATAGCCTGCTTAGTTGCAGGCGGCGACTGTGCCGGCCTTGACGCCCTGGCAGGCTTCCGCCTTGCTGATCCAGCCGGCCTCGATGACGACGTTCAGGTTATCCTGGGTGATCGGCAGCGGTTTGAGGAAGACCGACTGCATCGGCTGCTTCTTCGGTCCGCCGTTGAAGGTCTGGACGTTCGGAATCTCCGTCATCTTCTTGCCGGAGGCCAGTGCAAGCGCGATCTCGGCGGCAGTCTTGCCGAGTTCACGCGAGTCTTTCCAGACGGAGACCGTCTGGGTGCCGAGCGCCACGCGGTTCAGCGCTGCCTTGTCGGCGTCCTGGCCGGAGACCGGAACGGAGCCTGCAAGCCCCTGAGCGTCGAGCGCTGCGATCGCTCCGCCGGCCGTGCCGTCGTTCGAAGCCACGACTGCATCGACCTTGTTGTTGTTCTTGGTCAGGAACTGTTCCATATTTTTCTGGGCATTTTCCGGCTTCCAGCCGTCCGTATAGGCTTCGCCGACATTCTTGATCTTGCCCGCGTCGATTGCCGGCTTCAGCACTTCCATCTGGCCCGAAAACAGGAAGTCCGCATTCGGATCGGCGGAGTTGCCCTTGATGAAGACGTAGTTGCCTTCCGGCTTCACCTTGAACACGCCCTCGGCCTGCATGCGGCCGACTTCCTTGTTGTCGAAGGTGATATAGAAGGCTTCCGGATTTTCGATCAGGCGGTCGTAGCCCACGACCGGGATACCTTCGGCGGCCGCCTTTTCGATCGCCGGCCCGATCGCATCGCTATCTTGAGCCAGAACGATCAGCGCATTGGCCCCCTGAGAGATCAGCGACTCGACGTCGGTGAGCTGCTTGGAGGCAGAAGACTGGGCGTCGGCGGAAATATACTTCGCCCCGGCGGCTTCGAGCGCCTTCTTGATGGCTGCTTCGTCGGTCTTCCAGCGTTCTTCCTGGAAGTTCGACCAGGATACGCCGACGACGACCTGCTGCGCCATGGCGACGGTGTGCATGGAAACGAGGATGGCCGCGCCGGCCATTAACTTTACAAACGATCTCATCATGTCCTCCCGAGTGACGGCGGATGGGCCTCAAGCCTCCGTGCTCTCCCCCCGCCAGATTACCTGCCAGAAAAACGCCAGCGCTTTTTTCTCGACAGTCGAGAAATCAGATGTCAGAGATTCAAAGGGCTGTCAATCGGCACTTGTGGAGGACGAGGCACTGCCGTATCGACAGAATGAGCGAGGAGGAACAGCGGGGTCCATGCTGGCGAAATCGAGCACGGAATTGGTCCGGCAGCAGAACAGTGCGCTTGTGCTGGCTGCGTTGCGTCGCCGTGGCCGGCTGGCCCACACGGAAATCTCCGATGCGACGGGTCTAGCCTCGGCAACCATTTCTGCCATCACCGCCGATCTCGAGCGTGCCCGCATCATCGAGAAGAGCGAGCAGCAGGCAACGGCCGGTCGTGGCAGGCCGCGCGTGCTCTTCAGCCAGCGGCGCACCTGCGGATATCTTGTCGTCATCAGCATCTCCTCCGATTCCATCCAGTATTCCCTGGTTGATTACGCCGGCACTCTGCTTGACCGGTTTGCCGAGCCGCGCGGGGAGGGCGGCACAGACGCTTTCGTAGCTTCCATCTCCGCGGCGCTCGAACGCGTGGTTGCGCGATCGAGCATCGATCACGACAGCGTGCTGCTCGTCTCGGTCAGTAGCAAGGGATTGGTTCATCCGGGCAAGCCCGTTCTTGTCTGGTCGCCGGTCTTCGGACTGCAGCCGGTGGATTTTACCGAGGTGCTGGGTCGCGGATGGCCGGCCAGGGTCATCCTCAACAACGAGACTCTGCTGGTGGCAGGTGCGCTGCTTGAGCGTGAGGCGAAGAAGGAGGGCGGCGGTGAGCGGGCGCTTGCTGCACTTTCTCTCGGTCACAGCATCGGTCTCGGTATCGCCCGCCGGAATGCCGCCGGCGTTGCGGAAATTTCTGCGCCGAATTTCGGGCATATGCTGCATATTCCCAATGGCGGGCTCTGTCGTTGCGGCGCGCGCGGGTGCATCGAGGCCTATGCGGGCTTCTATGCGATTCTTCGCATGGCCTTCGAAGTGCCGATGGATACGATCCCGGCGAAATTCGTGCCGATTGCGGAGATCGACAAGATCGCTGCTCAAGCCCGACAGGGCAACCGCATGGCTCAGTTCGCCTTCCGCCAGGCGGGCGTGGCGCTTGGCAACGGGCTGTCGCGTCTGCTCAGTCTCCACGGCCATATGCCGGTCTTCATCACCGGACCGGGAACGAGGCATCAGGATCTTCTGCAGGCCGGCATCGAGGAGGGGCTATCCCAGACCCAGGTCGTGCGGCTCGAAGGCATGCCGGCACTCTCCGTCGTGCCGGATGAACCTTCGCTGGTCTTCGAAGGTCATCTCAACCTTGCGTTTTCCATCATCGATCAGGATATTATTCTCTCGAGGCCCCATATAAGGGCAGCTGGAGAATGATGTCATGATCGATCCGAACCATCCCTTCTACGAGCCGCTCTGGCGACGGTTGCTGATCCCGGTGATCTGCGCCATCTGGGCAGCATTCGAGCTTTATACGGGCGAGCCGTTCTGGGCGATCATCGTTGGGGCCATGGGTCTATATGCGACCTACAAACTGTTCCTGGAAAAGCGCAAACCAGGTGTCCGGAACCCCACGGAGGAGCCGAAGGAGTAGGCTCTAGCGCCAGAAGAGCCCTTTGATCGCAGTATCGATCAGCAGGTTCGCCGTTTTCATGCGGATATTGGCGTTATCGCGGAGTTCCGGTGCGAATCCATCGGGATGGTTGGCCTTGGCGAACTGCCGCCGCTTTTCGGCGAGTGTCGCTTCGGTGTCGGCCGCGGTGATTGCGAGTTCCTCGGCGATCTCTTTCTCCGTCAGCCGGAGCAGACGAGCGGGAATTTGGGGCGCCGACTTTGATTCTTCCGCTTCCGTGAGGGGCAGGTCGAACTCAGGCAGTTCCGGCAGGAAGGCAAGATAGGCTTCCGTTCCGGTTGCGGCCAATGCCTGTCCTTCATCCGTCGGCGCAACGAAGCCCATGCCAAGCCCCTTGATGCGGAAGCTTGCCTCCGTCTCTTCGGCTTCTTCCTCGCCGCGTTCTTCCTCCAGCCGGGTCAGCACCGACTGGAAGACCGATTGTCCGAACAGCATGCTTCATCCTTTTGCCTCGAGGAGGACGAGAGCACGCGGAGATGGTGCAGGGCTTGCGGCTTACTCCTGGCCTTGCGTTTGCCCCTGGCTTTGCTTCTGGCTCTGAGTCTGCATTTGCGCCACGGTCAGCGACACCTTAAGGTTTTCTCCCGCCGGGCCGATACGCATGCCCGAGACCGGCGCACAGTCGCGGTAGCAAAGGCCGGAGGCGATCCGCACGTACCTGTCGTCCGGGCAGAGCTTGTTCGCCGGGTCGAAGCCGACCCAGCCGAGACCCGGCAGATGCACTTCCGCCCAGGCGTGGGTGGCGACCTGTTCGGTCGCGCCTTCCATCAGCAGATAGCCGGAAACGTAGCGTGCCGGGATATCCAGGAAGCGCGCCGCCGAAACGAATATATGCGCATGGTCCTGGCAGACGCCAGTCTTCGCCGCCAGCGCTTCTTCGGCGGTCGTTTCGCTGTTTGTCGAGCCGGGCGTATAGGCTACCGTTTCGTGGATCGCTTCCATCAGCGCATGCATCAGGGCAAGCTCGCTGTCACCCTTGACGCTCCTTGCGAGTTCCCGGACGAGCTTGCCAGGCTTGGTGCGCTGCGTGTCGCGCAGGAAAAGCCAGAGCGGGCAGAAACCCTGATGCTGTCCATAGACGCCGGCGCGGTCCTCGGTCTCGACCTCGCCGGAGGCCACGATGCGGATTATATGCTCGGCGCCCTCCACGGAGACGAGCTCGGTGCGGTTGCCGAACTGGTCGGCGTAACCCGCCTCGATCTTGGCGCCGTCGACGGTGATCGACCAGTTCAGCACTTTTTGGCCCGGCCTATCGACCGGCGTAAGCCGCAAGCGCTGCAGGGAGTAGGATACCGGAGCGTCATAGAGATATTCGGTCGTGTGAGAAATCTTCAGCCGCATGTGCGGTTATCCTGCCCTACTGATAGAAACGGTAGCCTTCGGTGATCTCGGCACTAAGCTGGTTGTTGCGGCTGACGAAATCCTCCAGGAATTCGTGCAGGCCCTGATCCATGATGTCGGTGATCGTGCCGCGCTTCAGCGTCGAGCGGATGGCATCGGCTGTTTCGTGCGCTTTCAGCCGCTCGCCGTAGTCCTCGGCGATATACCCGAGATTGCTGACGATCTTCTCGTAGCAATAGGCGAGCGAACGGGGCATCTGCACCTTGAGGATCAGGAAGTCCGCGATATTGGCAGCCTGATATTCCCCGTCATAGACCCATCCGTAGGAGCGCTGGGCGGAGACCGATCGCAGGATCGATTCCCACTGAAAATTGTCGAGCGCCGATCCGACCTGGCTCACCGACGGGAGCAGCACGTAGTATTTCACGTCGAGGATGCGGCTCGTGTTGTCCGCCCTTTCGATGAACGTGCCGATGCGCGAGAAATTGTAGAGGTCGTTTCTCAGCATGGAACCGTGGAAGGCGCCGCGGATCAGGCCGCAGCGATGCTTGATGACGTCGATCAGCTCCGGCAGGTCGGCAGGCTTCAGCTTGCGGGAAAGCCGGGCCTTCAGGTCGATCCAGCATTCGTTGGTGGCTTCCCAGGTCTCGCGGGTCAGCGCCGTGCGCACCATGCGGGCGTTGTTGCGCCCGAATTCGATGCAGGACATGACACTCGACGGATTGGACTGGTCGCGCAGGAGATAGTCGATCGCATCCGCCGCCGTCAGTTCGGCATGCACTTCCGAATAGGTTTCGCGCACGCCGGCGCTTTCCAGCACACCGTGCCAGTCCTCGTCCGAAGAGCCGGCGCGGGTCAGCGAGACGCGCAGGCCGGCATCGACAAGGCGGGCGATATTTTCGGCTCTCTCGATATAGCGGAACATCCAGTAGAGGCCGTTTGCAGTTCTTCCGAGCATATGATTACGACCTCGACCTCAATCTTCCAGAACCCAGGTGTCCTTGGTGCCGCCGCCCTGGCTGGAATTGACCACCAGCGACCCCTGTTTCAGCGCCACGCGGGTCAGTCCGCCCGGAATGATCTGCACCTTGTCGGAGACGAGTACATAGGGACGCAGGTCGACGTGACGCGGCGCGATGCCCTTGTTGACGAAGATCGGTACGGTCGAGAGCGCCAGCGTCGGCTGGGCGATGTAGTTGTTCGGCTTGGCCGCGAGTTTTTCCGCGAATTCAGCACGTTCCTTCTTCGTCGCTGTCGGGCCGACCAGCATGCCGTAGCCGCCGGAACCGTGCACTTCCTTGATGACCAGTTCCTCGATGTGCTCCAGCACGTATTTGAGGCTTGCCGGCTCCGAACAGCGCCAGGTCGGCACGTTTTCCAGCATCGCCTTGCGGCCGGTATAGAACTCGACGATCTCCGGCATATAGGAATAGATCGCCTTGTCGTCGGAAATGCCAGTACCGGGAGCATTGGCGATGGTGATGTTGCCGGCCCGGTAGACGTCCATGATTCCGGGAACGCCGAGTGCAGATTCCGGCCGGAAGGTGAGCGGATCGAGAAAGTCGTCGTCGACGCGGCGGTAGAGCACGTCGATTGCCTCGTAGCCGCGGGTCGTACGCATCTTCACGCGGCCATCGATGACGCGCAGGTCGCCGCCTTCCACCAGTTCGACGCCCATCTGATCGGCGAGGAAGGAATGTTCGTAATAGGCGGAATTGTAAATGCCGGGGGTGAGTACAGCGACGCGCGGCTTCCCCTTGCAGCCGGGCGGGGCGAGCGAAGCGAGCGACTGGCGTAGAAGCCGCGGATAGTCCTCGACGCGCTGCACCTTGTTCAGCGTGAAGAGTTCCGGGAACATCTGCATCATGGTTTCCCGGTTCTCCAGCATGTAGCTGACGCCGGACGGGGTGCGGGCATTGTCCTCCAGCACGTAGAACTGATCCTCGCCGGTGCGGACGATATCTGTGCCGACGATATGGGTATAGACGCCGCCCGGCGGCTTGAAACCGATCATCTGCGGCAGGAAAGCGCTGTTCTTTTCAATCAGTTCGCGGGGGATGCGGCCCGCCTTGATGATCTCCTGCTTGTGATAGATGTCGTCGAGGAAGGCGTTGAGGGCGAGAACCCGCTGTTCGATGCCCTGGGCGAGCTTGCGCCATTCTCGGGCGGAAATGATGCGGGGGATGATGTCGAAGGGTATGAGCTTTTCGGAGCTGTCGGCGTGTCCATAGACCGCGAAGGTGATGCCCGTCTTTCTGAATATGTTTTCCGCATCCTGGGTTTTGCGGATCAGGTGGGCGGCATCCTGGTTGGTATACCACTCGTGATAGGTCTTGTATGGCAGTCGCGGATGGCTTTCCGCGGTCAACATTTCATCAAATGCCAAAGGCGCGTTCCCCGATTTTTTGACCATAAGAGTACAATGCAGATAGCAATGCAAGAACCATGCACAGTTGCCGGAACGGATTCGAAGCATCAGAAAATCGTCGTCTCGAAACACCCTTCCTGCCTGAAGGTAGTATTTGCGGTGCTGGACAAGGCGGCTACCGGAAGGTGTCTTCCGTCCCTCTGCCTGCAAAAACGCCAACTGCCCAACTGTTGTTCAAGTGCCATTCAATGCAGCCATCAGTTTTTCTGTTTTGACCATCAAACTGACTGTGCATAGACAAGCGCGACCTGCCCTTTGTCAAAACCTGCCGGAATCAAGCATGCTCGATCGACTGGCTCCGGCCCTTTTTGTCCTCCTCTGGTCCACGGGCTGGATCGTCGCGAAATACGCGGCGGCGCATGCCGATCCCATCACTTTTCTTGCCGTGCGGCATACGCTCGCGGCGATCGCCTTCTTGGCGGTGTGTTTCGTCATGGGGGCGAAATGGCCGAAGAGTCGCGGTCAGTTCGGCCATGCGATCCTGTCCGGCGTCTTCCTGCACGGGTTTTATCTGGTCGGCGTCTGGTATGCGATCGGGCAGGGGGTGCCTGCTGGCCTGTCTGGCATCATTGCCGGTCTTCAACCGCTGCTGACGGCGATGGTTGCGCCGCTTTTTATTGGCGAACGGCTGCAGCCGGCCCAGAAACTGGGCCTGGTGCTCGGTTTCGCCGGCATCCTGATCGCGATTTCGCCGCAGCTTCTCGACGTTTTCGATCGCGGCCTTGCAGGCCTTGCCTTTCCGGTGCTGATCAACCTTGTGGCGATGACCTCGGTCACCTACGGCACGCTTTACCAGAAGCGGCACCTGCAGGAGGGCGACCTTTTTTCGATCGCGACGCTGCAGTTCGTCGGCGCGCTGATCGTCACCGTGCCGTTTGCGCTCGTGCTTGAAGACCTCCGCTTCGACTGGACCCATCAGGCGGTATTGGCCATGGCCTGGTCAGTCTTCGGCATTTCCATGGGCGCGGTCGGGCTCCTCCTCTACCTCATCCGACGCGGACAGGTGTCGCGGGCAGCCTCACTCATCTATCTGATGCCGCCTGTCGTGGCGGTCGAGGCGGCGATCCTGTTCGGCGAGCCGCTGACGCTCCCGATGATCGTCGGCACGGTAATCGTCGTGGCGGGCGTCTATCTGGTGAATCGGAGGAGCGCCGGGCTTTCTCCCGAACAAAAGAAAAGAGCGGCCTGAAAGCCGCTCTCCATCTCAATAGTCGCGTTAGTTACTTTGTTTAGGCCGGGCGGCGCTTGCGACCCTGCTGACCGCCGGAGCGGTTGTCGTTGCCGAACCGTACCGGACCACGATTTTCGCCATGCTCTTGAGCCGTTTGACCATGCGAGGGACGGCCGTGGCCGTTGCGTGCATTGCGCTCACGACCTGGCTCATGGGCGCCGTGCGCTGCATGGCCGTTCTGACCACCATTGCCTTTGCGGTGCTCCTTGCGGGCCGGCCGGTTTTCTGCTCCGTTCTGCGACCCGAACTGCTTCTTGGCCGGACGGAAATCCGAGGTGGTTGCCAGATCGTTGTCGGCTTCAAAGCGCGGTGCTTCTTCACCACGACGCTGGCCGCGGAAATCCTCATTGCGGCGGTTGTCACGGTTGGGACGATCGCCCTGACGACGATCACCATGGGGCCGGTCACCATGCGCATGCTGCGGACGTTCGCGACGCTCGCCGCGTTCTTCCGAACGGGGGCCTGCTTCCGCGCCTTCCGCCGCGAAGAACGGCTTTCGGGCCGGACGTTCGCGACGCTCCGGACGGCCGTCGCCATTGCTCCGGCCACGGCCCTGGCCGTTGCCGCCACGGCTGCGATTGCCGCCGCGATTGTTGTTGCCGCCGCGCGACGGACGGCTCATGCCCTCCGGGCGCTCACCCGAGGCGGTGGCAATCTCGATGCCCATCAGGCGCTCGATGTCGCGCAGCAGGCCGGCTTCGTCCGGTGCGCAGAAGGCGATTGCGATTCCGTCGCGGCCGGCGCGAGCGGTGCGGCCGATACGATGGACGTAAGCGTCCGGCACTTCCGGCAGGTCATAGTTGAAGACGTGCGTTACGCCCGGAATATCGATGCCGCGGGCGGCGACGTCGGTCGCGACGAGAACGCGGATATCGCCTTCGCGGAAGGCCTTCAAGGCGCGTTCGCGCTGGCCCTGGCTCTTGTTGCCGTGGATCGAGGCGACTTCGAACTCGAGGTGCTCCAGGTGTTTGGCGAGCTTTTCGGCGCCGTGCTTGGTGCGCAGGAAGACCATGGCGCGGCCATTGGGGTTTTCCTCGAGCGAGGCCTTCAGGAGCTCGGTCTTGTCGTTCTTGCCGGCGACGAAATGGACATACTGCTCGACCTTGTCGGCAGCCTTGCCCGGAGGCGTCACTTCCACCTTGATCGGATCGGTCAGGTAGTCGCTGGCAAGGTCAGCGATCGCTTTCGGCATGGTGGCCGAAAAGAGCAGCGTCTGGCGCTTGGCCGGCACCATCTTGGAGATCTTGCGCAGGTCGTGGATGAACCCGAGGTCGAGCATCTGGTCGGCCTCGTCGAGGACAAGATGCGTCACCTGGCTAAGCGAAATGGCACGGCGGCTGATGAGGTCCAGCAGGCGCCCCGGGGTTGCGACGAGGATGTCGGTCCCACGTTCGAGCTGGAGCTGCTGTTTGTTGATGGAAGCGCCGCCGACGACGGTGTTGACCTTGAGCGGTGTTTTCCTGATGAAATTCTTCAGGTTGACCGCGATCTGATTGACCAGTTCGCGAGTCGGAGCGAGAACAAGCGTGCGCGTGGTGCGGTTGTCGGGACGCTTGGCTTCCTTCAGCAGCATTTCGATGATGGGGAGACCGAAGGCGGCGGTCTTGCCGGTGCCGGTCTGGGCAAGGCCGATCATGTCGCGGCCTTTCAGAAGTTCGGGGATCGCCTGCGCCTGGATCGGCGTCGGCGTTTCGTAACCAAGCTGGGAGAGAGTGGCTACGATCTGCTTGGTGAGACCAAGCTCATGAAAATTCGTCAAGTCGAATACCTTTTCGGGGCGCCAAAAGATATCGTCCGGGTCAGCACCATGCTGTCCGGCTTGCCTTTGGCGTCAAGAACCCCGCGTGAAGTGGGAACTTGTAAGTTGGAAATTGCTTTCCAGCGCTTAAACCCTCGAGGGTCGAGGGCGATCTATCTGTGCGCCTTGTTCCTTCTTCGCGGTTCTATTGACGCGGGGCCAGCTCACGCGGCGGCCGGAAGGTGAAAGCTAGAGCGCATTTGGTAGGTTTCAGGGCAAATGTCAAGTAAATGTTTCGCAACTGCGAAAACAGAATTCATCGAGGGTTGAGCGCGTGAACAAAAGAAAGACCCGCCTCCGGATTGGCGGAGGCGGGTCACTTTGACGGCATGATCGGCCGGTTCAGTAGCGCGGGCAGACGCGGGCGCGATAAGCATCGCCCCATTCGTTCTCGACCCACTCGTAATGGCAGCGCGGTACATACTCCGTACGATAATAGGTGCGGTGGTAGACCGGCGGGGGCGGAGGCGGGGCGTATTCGTATTCAGGCTCGACGTAGACGGGCCGTTGGGATCCCGAGACGATCGCGCCGCCGATAATGCCGCCCGCAAGTCCGGCTGCGACGCCGGCCCAGACGTCGCCACGATGATGATGGCGGTCGCGCGCTTGCGCGGCTGGGGCGATTGCGGTCAGTGCGCCTGCGACGGTGAGAGCGATAAGGCCCGCGGAAACGCTTTTATGCAGTACGGACATGGTCTTGTTCCTTTCCCTTTATTCTTCAAGGGCACGAAGAAAGGGTCGCGTGCAAAGGCGGCGGATTGATGAAGAACATCATGAAGTTGTCTGAACGGCTGTTCAGACTGGCACCGCCCTCGATTGAGTCTTTGAAAGATAAAACAATCTCCGGGGGTGGTTTTGTCCAAAAGATGGCAAAATGCCGACGAAAGCAGGGTGGATCAAAAATCCGTCGGCACGCCGCCCTCTGCTTTGCGCCTCGCCACGAACGAATCGAGCTCTTCCTCTATCGCCGGGTCTAGCGGGGGCTGCTCGTAGGCGGTAAGCGCCTGCTTGAAGACACGGTTGGCGTGGTCGTAGGTGGTCGGGCGCCCGGCCTCGGTCCAGGTCTCGAAGTTACGCCAATCGGAGAGGATCGGCGAGTAGAAGGCGCTCTCGTAACGCGCCAGCGTATGTGCGGTGCCGAAATAATGACCGCCCGGGCCGACGTCGCGTACGGCCTCCAGCGCCAGCGCATCCGCGCTGACATCAAGGGGCGAGAGAAATTCCGCCACCATCTGCAGCATGTCCACGTCGAGGATGAATTTCTCGAAGGAAGCCGTCAGTCCGCCTTCGGTCCAGCCCGCGGCATGCAGTACGAAATTGCCGCCGCCCTGCGTCAGGGCCCATAGCGACATCATCGATTCATAAGCCGCCTGTGCGTCGAGCGTGTTGGCTGCATTGGTGTTGGAGGTGCGGTAAGGCACGCCATATTTTCGCGCCAGTTGCCCACCGGCGATCACCGCCTTCATATATTCCGGAGTACCGAAGGCCGGTGCCCCCGTCTTCATGTCGACATTCGAGGTAAAGCCGCCGTACATGACCGGTGCGCCTTTCCTCACCATCTGGGTGAAGGCGATGCCGCAGAGCGCCTCGGCGTTCTGCTGGACGAGGGCGCCTGCGATCGTTACCGGGGCCATGGCGCCGGCGAGCGTGAAAGGCGTCATGATGACGACCTGGTTGCGGGACGACATCTCAATGATCCCCTGCAGCATCGGGCCGTCAAGGCGAAGCGGGGAGGACGAGTTGACGACGGTAAAGAGCGAAGGTTCGCGTTCCATTTGCTCCACGGAAATCCCGCGGCCGATCCGGGCGATCTCCAGCGCGTCGAGATTGCGTTGTTTCCCGAGCGAATAGCAGTGGAACACCTTGTCGGTAAACTTCACTAGATCGGAGAGACAGTCGAGATGGCGCACCGAGGCGTGGATATCGACCGGCTCGACCGGATAGCCACCGGTCGTGTGGATCACCTCGTAATGCTGGGCGAGCTTGACGAGCTTTCGGAAGTCTTCCCGGTTGCCGACGCGGCGGCCACCGTCGCGGTCGGCCACGAATGGCGCGCTGGCAACCTGGGCGAAGACGAGGTTGTTGCCGCCGATTTCGACATTCCTTGCGGGGTTGCGGGCGAACATGGTGAAGCAAGAGGGAGCCGACGCGATCATCTCCAGGATCAGCCCACGATCGAAGCGTACGCGTTGCTCGCCCGGCGTCACGTCCGCGCCAGACGTTTTCATCCTTTCCCGCGCCTCGGGCAGGATGATGTCCATGCCCACCTCTTCCAGCACGGTGAGCGATGCTTGGTGGATATCCTCCAGCGCCTCCGGCGGCAGGATCTCGGTGCGTGCGAGAGTGTTGGCGAGCTTTGCGTATCGGCTACCGGATGATCGGGCTCGCTGCCGTTCAGCCCCGCGGCGTCCTGGGCGGCGATGATGTGCCGCATCTTCTGGTTGTTTTTTTGGGTCGACCGAGGGTGTCGTAATCTCGCTCATGATCGTTCCATCTGCGTCATGTCTTGCGAAATCTGTCAGACTTCCGCCGTCTTCGCCCCTGCTATTTGCGACTATTGGCCGCCTCTTGTGGGATAGCGCCGGGGTAGGTTTCCGCCGGAATGATCAAAATAGCGGAAATTGTGAACCTTTGCCTTTCGTCAACAATACGTTGTTAACGCTCGCCATGGTGTTATCAATTGATGGGGAAAACGAATCGAACGGTGACGGGCCGGCACGACGGAGTGGGGGAAGGTGGAGACGGAAAGCGAACTCTTGAAAACGGCGTGCGAGCGGATCAACGATCTCGCCGATCCCGCCTTCATCAAGGACAGCGCCCTCGCTTACGTGGCGGTGAATGCGGCCTATGCGTGCCTCTTTGGTCTGGATCCGAGCGAATTCGCCGGCACGGTGAGCCGCAGTCTCTCCGGCGCGGCGGAAGACGCCGACCGTAGGGAAAAGGAATGCCGAGCGATCGTCTTCGGTACGGACGAAACGGCGCTCTGCTTCGATCGCTCCGGTTCAGTGCGCCATGAGATCCACATCGAGCGTTTTCTGACGGAAAACGATCATACCTATCTGTTCGGCACGTTCTCTGCGGTTTCGGACCCGGGATCGGCCTTCGAGCGCGAGCACGATGCCGTGCCCTTCAATGGAAGGGACATGGAGCCGATTTCATTCTTTAATAACGCGCTTCTCGACGACGCCCTCGACATGCTTGAGATGGGCATCGGCATCTACGACAAGAACGATGCTCTCCTTTACTGCAATTCCCAACTCATCGATTATCTGTCGTCCATTTCGGTGGACATCAAGCCCGGTATCACGCTCAGAGAAGTTCTCGGTTATGCCTATGACCGGCGGCAACGCCTGTCCCCCCAGAGCCTGGGCGCCAACCCGCCGGACAAGGCGGCTTGGATCGCCGAACGGATGAAGCCCTTTGAGCTTCCCTATTCGGAAAGCGTCGACCAGCTTTCCGACGGGCGATGGCTTCGCAGCATCAACAAGCGGCTGGAAAACGGCCTTCTGATCGCTATCCGCCACGACGTGACGGAGTTCAAGGAGCAGGAAATGCTCCTGCGCACGCAGGTTTCGGAGACGGGCCTGTTCCGGGCCGTGCTCGAGGATCTGCCGGTGCCGGTCTTCGTTCGCAACAGCGACCGTCAGCTCACCTATGCGAACGCCGCCTACGAGACGATGTTGGGCAGCCCGCGAGAACATTTCCTCGGCAAGACCGAGACGGAGATGTTCCCGGACGCGGCCGATCGCTTCCGTCTTGAAAACGACCGGGTCATGCAAGGCGAGGACATCGACAAGTCGGAGGACGTCAGGTTTCCCGATGGCTCCACGATCCCCGTCATCACCCGCCTGCGCCGTATCACCACCCAGGACGGTGCGCATCATCTCGTCGGCTCCCGCACGGATGTTTCCCTCATCAAGGAGGCGCAGAAAAAGGCGGAGAAGCTCGGCCGGGACCTGCAGACGATCCTGCATGCCATACCGGTCGGTATCGCGATACTCGATGACAAGTTCCTGTTCGAATATGCCAACCCGGCCTTCTATTCTTTCTGGGACGCCGGAGAACAGGTAGACCTGCCGGGGCGCTCTTATCGTGAGTTCCTCAAGATCAATTTCGACCACGGCATTTATGCCGGTTCGACTCAAAGTTTCGACGAGATCTACGAAGAGCGCGTCGCTGCGCTGAGGGAAAATCACGAGGGGCCGCCGATCGAGGTAAAGAGCCGCAACAGCCGTACCCTCGTTATCTCGCACACACGGCTCTCCGGCGACAAGACGCTGCTCACCTATATGGACATTACCGCCATCCGCAGGCGCGAGCAGGAGATTCACGAGGCTCGCGCCGCGCTCGAACAGCACGGCGCGCTGATGCGCGATGCGACAAGCGCTATGTCGCAGGGGCTGCTCATCCTGCACGATGGCGAAATCATCTTCTCCAACGATGCTCTGCCCCACATGCTCGATATGCCGGCCGATATGGCCGCGCCGGGAAGGCAGTGGCGCGAGATCTTCCGCTATTGCGTCAAGCGCGGCGATCTCGGCTCGCCGGAGGAAGCAGCGGAAACGCTGAGGTCGTGGGACGAAAATGTCTCAGCCGGCCGGCCGGTTCACGCCTCCTTCCGGATCGACGGCCGCAAGTGGATTCAGGTGGAGGCGAACATCACCGGCAGTGATCATTGGCTGGCGATCTTCACCGATGTCACCGAGATGAAGGAACGGGAAGAGGACCTGACGCGGCTCCTGCAGCGGGCCGAAGCGGCCGATCGGGCGAAGTCCGAATTCCTCGCCAATATGAGCCACGAAATCCGCACGCCCATGAACGGCGTGCTCGGCATGGCGGAGCTGCTCGCAAAGTCCAATCTCGACACCCGTCAGAAGACTTTTATCGACATCATCGTCAAGTCCGGCAATGCGCTGCTCACCATCATCAACGATATTCTGGACTTCTCCAAGATCGACGCCGGACAGATGAAGCTGAGGAAAGCTCCATTCGATCCGGTCGAGGCGATCGAGGATGTGGCAACGCTGCTCTCCTCGTCCGCCGCCGAGAAGGATATCGAGCTCATCGTCCGCGGCGATGTTTCCGTCCGCGAGACGGTTCTGGGCGATGCCGGCCGTTTCCGCCAGATCATCACCAATCTCGTCGGCAATGCGGTGAAGTTCACCGAAAAGGGCCACGTCTTTATCGACCTGATGTCGAAACCGATCGGGCCGGGCGAGATGATGCTCTCGGTCCGCATCGAGGATACCGGCCTCGGTATTCCCGGCGAGAAGTTGAAGTCGGTTTTCGAGAAGTTTTCTCAGGTGGATTCGTCCTCCACTCGCCGCCACGAAGGCACTGGCCTCGGGCTTGCCATCACCGCCGGCCTCACGGAGCTGTTCGGCGGTCATATCGAGGTGGAGAGCGAACTCGGTCGCGGATCGGTCTTTACGGTGCATCTGCCGTTCCAGGTGGTCAGCGAACGTAACATCCAGACATCGCTGCCGATCAACACGAGCGGCGCGCGCGTTCTCGTGGTCGACGACAATGCCGTCAACCGCCGCATCCTGACGGAGCAGCTCAGCATGTGGGGCTTCGACACGGTCGCCACCGAGAGCGGAGCCGAGGGGCTGGCGATCATCCGGGAAGCCGCCCGGATTGGCTTTGTCCTGGATGTCATCGTGCTCGACTATCACATGCCGGAGATGAACGGCCTCGATTTCGCGCGCCATATGCGACGCGATCCGCGCTTCGACGGCACCGGCGTCATCTTCCTGACTTCGATGGACATGGCTGGCGACGACAGCATGTTCGCCGCGCTCAACATCCAGGCCCATCTGATGAAGCCGGCCCGCGCCAACCTCCTGCGCAGCACGATCATCGACGTGGTCCGCTCGATCCGCACCAAACGGCGCGCATTGGAGAATCTGCCGGTCTCCGCCCGGCCGAGGCCAGCCGCAGCCGTTACGTCGGTCGCGCAGACCTCAACGGCCGCTAGCGATCCCGCTTCGGTATCGGCATCCTCTTCGAAACCGGTGTTTACCGAGGAGCCGGTTTCCACCTCGCCGGTGCACCCGACCGCGACGCTCGACGTGCTGGTCGCCGAGGACAACGAGGTCAACCAGATCGTCTTCACACAGATCCTGCAGACGACGGGCTGGCTTTTCCAGATTGTCAAGAACGGAGCGGAAGCGGTGAATGCCTGGAAGGAGCATGATCCGGCGGTGATCCTCATGGACGTGTCCATGCCCGTCATGAACGGCCATCAGGCGACCCGGAAGATCCGTGAAATGGAACAGGAAACCGGCACCCATACGCCGATCATCGGGGTTACGGCGCATGCGCTCGAAAGCGACCGGGAACTCTGCCTGCAGGCAGGCATGGACGACTATCTTTCCAAGCCGATCAGCCCGGAAGCGCTGGAAGCCAAGATCCGCAGCTGGCTTGGCGGGGCGGTGGTGACGTCGGTTTCGAACTGACGGAAGTTCCAGCTCTTGCCGGCGATGCGGCTGGTACTATTGTTGGCCGACGACGATCCGGAAACCAACACTGCAGGATATCCCATGAAACTCGGCTTCATCGGCACAGGCGCGCTCACATCAGCGATCGTCACCGGGCTAAAATCAGTACCCGACAATTCCGTATCGGTTCTCTTGTCGCCTCGTAATGAGGAGATCGCGGCCAATCTGGCTTCTCGCTATCCGGATGTGCGGGTTGCGACCGACAATCAGGCCGTGCTCGACAACTGCGATACTGTCATGCTGGCGGTCCGGCCGCAGATTGCGCGTGACGTCCTTTCTAAGTTGCGGTTCCGTCCCGATCACCATGTCGTCAGCTTGATCGCCACCATGTCCCGCGAGGAAATCACGGCTTTGATCGCGCCTGTCGCGCAGGTTACGAAGGCGCTTCCCATGCCCATGATCGCTCACCGCCAGGGGGCGACGATCATTTATCCGCCCGATCCTCGCGCGGCGTCATTGTTCGGCATCCTGGCAAAGGTAATTGAAGTTGAGGAGCCGAGCGAATTCGATGCGCTCAGCGTGGTTACCGCGACATTCGCCACCTATTTCAAATATCTCGACACGATCCACGCCTGGCTGACCGACCGTGGCGTTGCGGATTCGAGCGCGCGCGATTATGTCGTCACGCTCTACAAGGCTCTGGCAAACGCTCCAGAAACAGCGCCGGATGCAGGTTTCATGCATCTCGCTGAGGAATATGCAACGCGCGGCGGGATCAACGAGCAGATCCTGCGCGAACTCATCGCCCGGGACGTCTTCGATATATTCGCAGAAAGCCTGGATGGCGTGCACCGGCGCATTACGGTGCGCGATTAAAATCCGGTTCCCCGCGCGGGAAGATCATTTCTTCCCGCACAGCATTTCACGCTTGCCTGCGAAGCCCGGACGGCGTTCAACCGTAAAACCGGCAGCCTGAAGGTTGCGCCGTACGAAACCGGCCGCGGCATAGGTGCCGAAAGTACCGCCGGGCGCGGTCTTCTCATGGAGCGCCTGTATCAGTTCTGGCGACCACATGTCGCGATTGCGCGAAGGTGCGAAACCGTCGAGGAACCAGGCGTTGAAGCCGGGTTCGGCGCCTTTGACGCCTTCGAACGCCGGACCGCAGATCACCGTCAGTCGCGTTTGGTCATCCATCTGGAGATCGACATTACCGGTCGGAGCATCCGGCCAAGCGGCGGCGAGCGCCTGGCGCTCCGCATCGATCTCCGGCCAGCGGGAAAGCGCCCGGTCGATCTCCTCGCGTTTCATCGGATAGAGCTCGAAGGACATGAAATGCAGCCGCGCGCCCGGTGTGCGGAAGAGTTTCCACTGCCGCCAGGTCTCGCAGAAGTTCAAGCCGGTGCCGAAACCGAGCTCTCCGATACGAAAGTCCCCCTCCGGTGACTTTTCCTGCGACCAGCGTTCCGGCAAGCCATTGCCGGCGAGGAAGACGTGACCGCATTCCAGCCTGCCGTCGGTGCGGCAATAAAAGTGATCGCCAAACTCTTTCGAATACGGCATATCGCCGTCGTGCCAGTCCAGCGTCTGAAAGTCCGGCGCCTGGCCGGCGGTAACAAGCATTTCGGGATCACGGTCGCTCATGGGACATGCGGATAATCCTGCCGGCTCAAGGGGTCAATCGCGTTTTGACGGTCAATCTTGTGATATTCCTCCACGCGCCGATCTCGTCATTCTCGGCGGCGGCATCATGGGCCTCTGGGCGGCGATGAAGGCCGAACGGCTGGGCATCGAGACCGTGCTTGTCGATGCCGGCCGATTGGGGCAGGGGGCGAGCGGCGGGCTGCTCGGCGCGCTGATGCCGCATATGCCGGACAGGTGGAACGACAAGAAGCAGTTCCAGTTCGACGCGCTGCTTTCCCTCGAAGGCGAGATCGCCCGGATCGAGGCGGCGACCGGCATCGCCTGCGGCTACCGCCGTTGCGGCCGGCTGATCCCGCTGCCGAAACCGCATCTGCGGACGATCGCACTCCGCCACTCGCAGGACGCCGAAACCGCATGGCATCATGGCGACCGCCGTTTCCACTGGCATGTCATCGATCGTCCACAGCTGGAAGGCTGGCCGGATGCCTCCTTTACCGAGGCAGGCCTCGTCCACGACACGTTTGCGGCGCGCGTTTCGCCCCGCAACCTGACCTCGGCGCTTGTCACCTTTCTGCGTTCCGCAAGACATGTCCGGATCGTCGAGGGCGTCGGCGCGGAGTTGATCGAACCCGCGATGAGCAAAATTGTCTTCACGGGCGGCGAAAGCATCACCTTCGGCCATTGCATCGTTGCCGCTGGCCATCGGTCCTTCCCGCTCATCGAAGCGATCTCGCCGCCGCTGCCACGTCCGATCGGCCAGCCGGTCAAGGGGCAGGCGGCGCTGCTTGCGGCCGATATCGACCCTGCGCTGCCGGTCATTTTCCTGAACGGCCTCTATGTCGTCGCCCATGAAGGCGGCCATGTTGCGGTCGGCAGCACCAGCGAAGAGACGTTCGAGGACGCTTTTGCGACCGATGCGCTGCTCGACGATCTTATCGTCCGCGCCCGGGCGCTCGTACCGGCCTTGAAGGATGCGCCGGTGATCGAGCGCTGGGCGGGGCTGCGCCCCAAGGCGATCGATCGCGATCCCATGCTCGGGCCGCACCCCGACCATCCGAACGTGATTGCTCTCACAGGTGGTTTCAAGGTGAGCTTCGGGCTCGCTCATGGACTGGCGGAAGCGGCGCTCGACGCCGCGAGTTCCCGTGAAATGCGGATTCCTGCGTCATTTACGCTCACCAGTCATCTCGAAATGGCTTCGCGTTAAACGCGAACTTTTCGTCGTCCTCGTCGTTAATCTGTCACGCAAATCACTTAACCCCTCCGCAGGGATTGTTGAGCAATGCGTAAAACAGCAGGGTCCGGGAAGGAAGCACGAGAAGGTGACGCATGCGCTATGCCATTCATTTCACACCCCCGGCTCATGATCCGCTGACGCTGGCCGCGGCACAGTGGCTCGGCCGCAACGCCTTCTCCGGCGAGGCGATGGAGCCGCCTGCGATCCGCGGTATCGGCATCCACGACATCGCCTTCAACACGGCGCTGCCGCGCCGCTACGGTTTCCATGCGACGCTGAAAGCGCCGTTCCGACTCGCTCCCGGCATCACCGAACCGATGCTGCTGCGGCACCTGATGCGTTTTGCTGGCGCGCACAGTCCGTTCGAACTGCCCGGGCTGGAAGTGGTGCGCCTGGGGAATTTCTTCGGCCTGGCGCCGGTGGTCCCGTCGGAAGCTATGCGCTTCCTCGCCGCGTCCGTGGTACAGGAATTCGACGTCTTTCGCGCACCGCTTTCAGAAGCCGAGCTGGAGCGCAGCGATCCCGGCGATCTCTCCGCGTCGCAATTCGCCAACCTCCACCGTTGGGGCTACCCTTACGTCATGGACGAGTTCCGCTTTCATATGACGCTCACCGGTCCGCTTTCGGCTGCCGACCTGCCGCGTTTCGAACGGGCGCTGCGCGACTATTTCGATCCCTACCTGAAGAGGCTGGTCGAGGTCGTCAATCTCGCGCTTTTCATCGAGGAAGAGCCGGGTGCCCCTTTCCTGGTGCATTCGCTGCATCCGATGGGCCGGGTGAGTGCGCGCAAGATCGCCTGATCACTTTTGTTCAAGAAGCGGGCGGGCGGATCTGTTATGTTTCTCCGATGGAGAATATCTCGCAGCAACAGGCCGCCGATTACATGCCGCTGGCGAAAGCGGAGACAACCCGCTTCTGGCGGGACAACCGTTTTGGCGGCATGGAATGCCTGAGCGCGACGTTCCTGACCCATGAATTCGCCCCGCATGCGCATGATACTTTCAGCATAGGCGCGATCGAGAAAGGCATGCAGATCGCTACCATCGGCGGCACGCGCGAAGCCTCGGGGCCTGGCGACCTCTATCTCATCAATCCCGGCGAGATCCATGACGGCGCACCGAAGGACGGTGGCTATCGCTACCGTATGATCTATCCGGACATGTCGCTTTTCCGTGAAGTCCTGGAGGATGTTACGGGAAAACCCTTCAATGGCACACCCGCCTTTGGCAAGCAGATCCTGCATGATCAGGCACTGGCAGACGCTTTCCATGAAGCACATCGCACACTGGAGGAGGGAGCCGGTGCGCTGGAGACGAGCCAGCCGATGTTCATCGTGCTCGATGCCATGTTCCGCCGGCACGGCAGTTCGATCATTGTCCCGACCGATACATCCGAACGGTCCGCCGTACACCAGGCCCGCGATTATCTGGTGGAACATTATGCGACCGATATCGGCCTCGAAGAGCTTGCCGCCGTCGCAGGCCTCAGCCGCGCGCACCTGATCCGGGCCTTCCGCAGAGAGTTCCATATCACGCCGCATTCCTTCCTGACTGACATCCGCATCCGCGAGGCGCGCAAGCGCTTGCAGGAAGGCGGGCAGCCAGCCGAGATCGCGCTCGAATGCGGTTTCGCCGACCAGGCCCATTTCACCCGGCATTTCAAGGCACGCACGGGTTTGACACCGGGGCAATATCGCGCTCGCTGATCACTTTCGTTCAAGACGGCTCTTTGCCACGATTCTATCACCTTCGCTCCCATCGGAGGTTTTGGACGTGAATGAGAATGCCAGGCTTCAGCAGTTCTTCGGCGGCATGCGGGCGATATCGCCGCTGATCGCCGCGGTGATCCCGATCGGCCTCGTCTTCGGCGCGGTGGCGGCCACCAAGGGCCTGACGCCCGCCGAAGCTGGCCTCATGAGTGCGTTGGTTTTCGCCGGCGGTTCGCAATTCGTAGCGATGGACATCTGGACGCATCCGGCCTCCTGGGCGGGCGTCGGGTTCGCGGCGCTGCTCGTCAATATCCGCCATGTGCTGATGAGCGCTTCGCTCGGCACCAAGATGGGAGAATTCGGCCCGCGTGCGCGATATGTCGCGATGCTGTTCCTCGCCGACGAAATCTGGGCCATGGCGGAATTCCGGGCCGGCGCCGCGAGACTTACGCCTTTCTGGTTCGCCGGCCTTGTCGCGCCTTTCTATCTCGCCTGGATTTTTTCCGGTATCGCCGGTGCGGCGCTCGGGGCTTTCCTCGGCGATCCGGTGACGCTCGGGCTCGACTTCGCGTTCCCGGCAGTCTTCATCGTGCTGATCATGGGCTTCTGGAAGGGATCGGAGACAGGCGCAGTCCTGCTCGCCAGCGGCGCTGCCGCCGTCTTCACCCAGCATTTCGTCCCGGGCGTGTGGTACATCGCGGCGGGTGCGGTTGCGGGCTTGCTTGCCGCCATCGTCAACGGGGGCCGCCGTGGCGTGGAGGCAATGCCATGACTGTCGATTTCGCGACCCTTCTTGCTATCCTGGCTATGGCTGCGGCGACCGTTCTAACCCGCGTCAGCGGCCTTCTCCTGCTCCGTCATGTCCCGCTCGGAGGCAATGCCAGAAAGGCGATCGAATCGATTCCGCCCGCCGTGCTGATGGCGGTGGTCGCGCCGACCGCTTTCGCCACGGGAATTGCCGAAACAATCGCCTGTGCCGTGACTGCTTTTGCGGCATTGCGCCTGCCGATGCTCGTTTCCGTGGCACTCGGTGTCGCCTCGGTCGCTATCCTCCGGGCGGTCGGCACCTGATGGACGTTTCGGTCTCGACATCCGCGGAAAGGGTGCGCTACCGTCCGGCATCACATGTCCGGGGTGAATTCGATGCAGGCAAAAGACTATCCGCGCGACCTCGTCGGCTATGGCCGCAATATTCCCGATCCGAAATGGCCGGGCGGCGCCAATATCGCCGTTCAGTTCGTGATCAATTACGAAGAAGGCGGCGAAAGCTCGATCCTCGACGGCGATCCGGCATCGGAATCGCTGCTGTCGGAAATCGTTGGCGCCGCACCATGGCCCGGCCAGCGCAACCTCAACATGGAATCGATCTACGAATACGGCTCGCGCGCCGGCTTCTGGCGGCTGTGGCGCCTGTTCACCGAACTTAAGGTGCAGGCGACTGTCTATGGCGTGACGCTCGCCATGGCCCGTAACCCGGAAGCGGTCGCCGCCATGAAGGAAGCGGGCTGGGAAATCGCCAGCCATGGCTACCGCTGGCTCGAATACAAGGATTTCCCTGAGGATGTCGAGCGCCAGCATATTACCGAAGCCGTACGGCTGCATACCGAGCTCACCGGCGAACGTCCCTACGGCCTGTACCAGGGCAAGCCGTCTGGCAACACGCTCAGGCTCGTCATGGAGGAGGGGGGCTTCCTCTATTCCTCCGACAGCTATGCGGACGATCTGCCCTATTGGGTGCCGGGGCCGGACGGCAAGCCGTTTCTCATCATCCCCTACGCGCTCGAAACCAACGACATGCGCTTTGCGACGCCGCAGGGCTTCAATGCCGGCGATCAGTTCTTCAACTACCTGAAGGATGCCTTCGACGTGCTTTATCGGGAGGGCAGTGAAGGCAGCCCGAAGATGATGAATATCGGCCTGCACTGCCGCCTCGTCGGCCGGCCGGGCCGCGTGGCAGCACTTCGCCGCTTCATGGAATACGTGCTTTCCCATGACAAGGTCTGGATACCGCAGCGCATCGAGATTGCCAGACATTGGCATGAGCACCACAAGCCGGCAGGTGCCCTGTGAGCGCGCGTGCCGATTTTATTGCCAAGTTCGGCGGTGTCTTCGAACATTCGCCTTTCATCGCCGAGCGCGCCTATGACGCCGGCTTGATCCTGGTGCCATTGACCGCCAAGGGCATCCACGATGCGTTTGTCTCGATCTTCCGCAAGGCGAGCCATGAGGAGCGGCTCGGCGTATTGCGCGCTCATCCAGATCTTGCCGGAAAGCTTGCCATCGCCGGCGACCTGACCGAGGACAGCAGGCAGGAACAGGCGGGCGCCGGGCTCGATCGCCTCACCGCTGCCGAACACGCCCGCTTCACCGAACTCAACAATGCCTATACGGAAAAATTCGGCTTTCCCTTCATCATCGCCGTAAAGGGCCTGGACAGGCACGACATCCTTGCCGCCTTCGAAAAACGCATCCACAACAGCGCCGAGGAGGAGTTCGCGACCGCCACGGCTCAGGTCGAGCGAATTGCGCTTCTGCGCCTGCAATCCATGTTTCCGGAGAAATGAATGACCGAGACGACCGACAACAGCCTGCCATCCTTCGCGATCGGCGCGATCAACCTCGCCTCAGCGCGTCTCGGCGCCAAGGGTCTCTACACGACCGACGAATTCTTCGCGCCGCTGGAGCGCATGCTTCAGGACGCGCCGGCGAGTTTCGACCCGGACCTTTACGACGACAACGGCAAATACATGGACGGCTGGGAAAGCCGCCGCAAGCGCGTGCCCGGCCACGACTTCGCGATCGTGAGACTTGCAATGCCCGGCCGCATCTTCGGCTTCGACGTCGACACCAGCTATTTCACCGGCAACTATCCGCCACATTGCTCGATCGAGGCGGCATATGTCGGGGACGGTGATCCGACCGATGCGACCATCTGGACGGAAATCCTGGCAAAGTCGCCGCTCGGGCCGAGCGCGCATCATTTCTTCGAGAATGCCGGCAAGGAGAAGATCTGGACGCATTTGCGTTTGCATATCTATCCTGACGGCGGGATCGCTCGGTTGCGCGTCTACGGTTCGGCGCATTTCGATTGGGCCAAGGTCGGCACGACGCAAGAGATCGACCTGGCCTACATTTTCCATGGCGCAAAATCGCTCGCCTGGTCGGACGCCCATTACGGCCACCCGGACAAGATGCTGGGGCCGGGGCGTGGCGACAACATGGGCGACGGCTGGGAAACCAAGCGCCGCCGTGGACCGGGTCACGACTGGGCGGTCATCCGCCTCGGCCATCCGGGCATCGTCAAGCGCATCATTGTCGACACGCATTTCTTCAAAGGCAATTTCCCGGATACGTGTGAACTGCTCGGCGCTTACCTGCCGGAGTTAGGCGACACGCTTTCCGAGGCGGAGATTGCCGCATCTGAGAACTGGAAGCCGATCCTGCCACGGCAGAAGCTGCAGATGGATCATATCCACGAATATGGCGCGGGCGTCGTTGCTGATATCGGCCCGGTTACCCATGTGCGCTACGCCATGCATCCGGACGGCGGGACGATGCGGCTCAGGCTCTACGGCACGAAGGCGTGAGTTCTTTCCTCGATATCTTCCGTAGCCTATATTGACGGCGTCAGGAGTGACGCCGTCATGAGACCATCGGAAGTGCTGGAAAAGAACCGGGAGGCGATCCGCGAAGCGACGAAGCGCTTCAACGCGGCAAACCCGCGCGTCTTCGGTTCAGTGGCGCGGGGAGAGGACCGACCGGACAGCGACCTCGATATCCTCGTGGATGCGCTTCCGGGAACGACATTGTTCGATCTGGGTGGTTTGCAGGACACGTTGGAGACGCTTCTCCGTGTGAAGGTCGATCTCGTGACCTCGGGTGGCATCCGGAAATCCATGCGGGACCGGATTCTGTTGGAAGCCAGAGCCATATGAGTGGGGATCGTCTGAAGGAATATCTCGAACAGATGCGATCCGCCGCCCTTCAGGCCTGCGAGTTCGTGGCCGGCATGGAAAGGGAGGCATTCCTCATCGATGTGCGAACGCAGATGGCCGTTGGCATGGCATTGATCCTGATCGGCGAAAGTGCTTCGAGAATCATGGCACATCATCCGGACTTCCCTGTCGATCATCCGGAAATTCCCTGGTCGAAGATCAGAGGCATGCGCAATTTCGTCGTCCATGACTACTACGAGCTGGAACTCCCCATTGTCTTCGACACCGTGAAGATCTCTCTGCCAGTATTGATTTCCCAGCTCGATTCTCTCCACAACTGGCATGCGCAGGGCGAATAACGAGGGAATGAATTGACCGAATATCTCGAAATCCACCCCCTCACCAAAGACGCCTTCGCGCCCTTCGGCGATGTAATCGAGCCAGATCCGGCGACCCTGAAAATGATCAACAACGGCACGACCGAGCGCTATCATGCGCTGGCGACCCCAGTGGTTTCAGGTGAGGGCTCGCATGTTGTGATCAGCCTTTTCCGGGCTCAGCCACGGCAATTCCCCTACGCGATCACCATGATGGAGCGGCATCCTCTCGGCAGCCAGAGCTTTTCGCCGCTGTCCGGCAAGCCGTTTCTCCTTGCGGTCTCGGAAGACGTCGAGGGACGGCCAGGTATGCCGAAAGTGTTTCTCGCCAAGGCCGGGCAGGGCATCAACTATGGCATCAATATCTGGCACCATCCGCTGATGGCGCTTGGCGCGGTCAGCGATTTCCTGGTGGCGGACCGGGACGGTCCCGGCAACAATCTGGAAGAGTTCTTCTTCGACACACCTTTCCTCATTGCGGAGCCCAGCCTATGACCGGCCTCACCACCCATGTGCTCGATACCGCGCGCGGCACGCCTGCCGAGGGATTGACGATCGATCTCTACCGGCTGACGGACGACAGACGCGAGAAGATCAGGACGGTGACGACAAATTCTGACGGTCGTGTCGACGGCGGGCCGATTCTGGTTGGTGAGACTTTTGTCGCCGGCGAATACGAGCTTGTGTTTCACGCAGGCGACTATCTTCGCGCTGGCGGCGCGAAGCTTACCGAACCTGCCTTCCTCGACGTGATCCCGATCCGCTTCGGCATTTCGGACACGACGGCGCATTACCATGTGCCGCTGCTCCTTTCGCCCTACGGGTATTCGACCTATCGGGGAAGCTGATGCGTTTTGCCGCGATTGCCGACATTCATGGAAATTGCGCGGCGCTGCAGGCGGTGCTGGAAGATATCGCCGTGCTCGGCATCCGGGACATCGTCAACCTCGGCGACTGCTTCAGCGGTCCCCTGGAGGCAGGACAAACCGCCGATCTGATGTTGCTGCTCGACATGAATGCCGCCCTGACGGTGCGGGGCAATCACGACCGCTATCTCATCGAAACGCCGGCCGTTGCTCTTGCGCCTTCGGATGCCCATGCGCACGCGCAGCTTGCGCATCGCCATCTCGATTGGCTACGCAAGCTGCCGTTCAGTACCATCTACTTGGACGAGGTTTTCCTCTGCCATGCGACGCCGCGGGACGACAATGTCTATTGGCTGGAACAGGTGTCGCCGGCGGGCCATATCTTCCTGAAACCGCTCGAAGAGATCGAGGCCTTGGCCGATGGCATTGAGCAACCGCTGATTCTCTGCGGCCACAGCCATATCCCCCGTGCGGTCCATCTTTCGGACGGCCGGCTGATCGTCAATCCCGGCAGCGTCGGCTGCCCGGCCTATGATGACGACAAGCCGTTCTTCCACAAGGTGGAGACAGGCCATGCCATGGCCTCCTACGCCGTTTTGGAAAAGACCGCATCTGGCTGGGTGCCGCAGTTCCACAACGTACCGTACGACCATATGGCGATGTCGCGGCTTGCGGCGGAGAACGACCGTCCCGACTGGGCCATGGCGCTGGCCTTGGGGCGCGTGGGGTAAGGTCAGGCAGCCGTGCCGCGCTCGATTTCGTGTCGGGCGGCGCGTGCCGGAAAGCCGGAGCGGGAAAGGCCGTTCGCCTCTGCAAAGCGATCGATCAACTGCACGGTTTTCACGGCGTATCGTTTGATGAAACCTTTCGGCAACCCTTGCTCATGATACTTCTCTCCGATTCGACAGGAGAGATTCTGATGGCCCAATCGCGCGGAAAATCCGGTTCACGGCGCAAAGGCGGCAAGCGCGCGTCGAAAAGCTCAGGCTCGTCGCTCTGGCCGTGGCTGTCCGCACTTCTGGTGGTCGGCGGCGGCATCGCGCTTTACGACAATTCGGCTGCCGCGCGGCGGTTCGTCGCCAGCCTGACGTCCGGGAAACCGGTGCAAGTTGCTGCGAAGCCCGCATCGGCGCCCGCTAGGCCGGAGCCGCCGAAGCCAGTGGCCGTAGTTGCTCACCGGCCGGTGACATCGAAGCCGGCGATGTTGCCGGATGAAAACCATACGGCCGCGATCATTCCGCCGGCGCCGATCGGCAAGCCTACGGCAAGTGACGTGCCCAGAACGACCGAAGCACCGAAAACAGGCGAAGAGCTCGCCGGCGCCTATGAGGCGAAATTCTATCTCTGCGGCACGGCCAAACAAGACGATTGCGTCGTCTCCGCCGATCGTTTCGTCTTCCATGGGCAGAAGATCCGCCTCGTCGGCATCGAGGTGCCGGACATCAAGAAGCCGAACTGCGAGGAGGAGCGGATCAAAGCCAGCGATGCGGAACTGCGCGTGCGCGCCTTCCTCGATTCCGGGCCGTTCGAGCTTGTCACCTGGCAAGGCAATAACGCGGAGGTCGACGGCCATAAGCTGCGGCAGGTCACACGGAACGGTATTTCGCTATCGGACATTCTCGTCCGAGAGGGCCTTGCGCGCCGGCCGGGAACCAGGGGTGGGTGGTGCTCGACCGGTCGCTCGTAAAGCCGGGGATCAGAAAGGGACGTTTGCCAGAATACTGCGGTCCACAGTCTGGATGTCCCGCTTGCCGCAAAGCGCCATGGTGATATCCAACTCGTTACGGATGATATCGAGCGCGGCGGTGACGCCGTCCTTGCCCATGGCACCGAGACCATAGAGGAAGGGGCGGCCGATATAGGTGCCCCGTGCGCCAAGCGCTACGGCTTTCAGAACGTCCTGGCCCGAGCGGATGCCGCCGTCCACGTGGACTTCGATCCGGTCGCCGACGGCATCGACGATCTTCGGCAACATGCTGATCGAGGAGGGAGCGCCGTCGAGCTGGCGGCCGCCATGGTTGGAGACGATGATCGCGTCCGCCCCGGTATCGGCTGCGGCGCGCGCATCCTCTTCATCGAGAATGCCCTTGATGATCAGCTTGCCGCCCCACAGGTCCTTGATCCAGCGGATGTCGTCCCAGGAGAGCTTTGGATCGAACTGTTCGGCAGTCCAGGCACCGAGCGAGGAGAGGTCGGAGACGTTGCTTGCATGGCCGACGATATTGCCGAATTCGCGGCGCTTGGTGCCGAGCATTTCCAGGCACCATTGCGGGCGGGTGGCAAGCTGCATGAAGCTCTTCAGCGTCCATTTCGGCGGCGCCGCCAGGCCGTTGCGCAGGTCCTTGTGGCGTTGGCCGAGGATCTGCAAGTCGGCGGTAACGACCAGTGCAGAGCACTTTGCGGCCTTGGCACGGCCGATCAGCCGCTCCACGAAACCGCGATCCTTCATCACGTAGAGCTGAAACCAGAACGGCTTGGACGTCACGGAAGCAACGTCCTCGATCGAGCAAATGCTCATCGTCGAAAGCGTGAACGGAACGCCAAATTCCTCCGCGGCCTTCGCAGCCAGCATTTCACCGTCGGCATGCTGCATGCCGGTCATGCCGGTCGGGGCCAGCGCCACGGGCATCATTGCCTTTTCGCCGATCATCGTGGTTTCGAGCGTACGGTTGGTCATGTCGACCAGCACGCGCTGGCGCAGCTTGATCTTTGCAAAGTCGTCCTCGTTGGCCCGGTACGTGCTCTCTGTCCAGGCGCCGCTGTCCGCATAATCGAAGAACATCTTTGGCACGCGCCGACGGGCCAGGATTTTCAGATCTGCGATGGTCAGCGGTTTGGACATGGTTTGAACTTCCTCCGGAATGTTCCGGAGAACTATCACATCCGAAGCCCATCGCCAGCGGAAACATCAGCTTGATACCGGATTTCCAACCTTTGCAGCGGCCTGTTTCAGTTGCGCATGACCCAGCGGATCGCCGCGACGGTGGCAAAGCCCATCAGCGGCCAGATTGCCCAGAAAGTTCCCTGCCATGACAGGAGGTTAATGCCGACAAGGCCGATGCCGATGATCGCCAGGCTTGTCATGTGCTGGTCAAAGCGGTCCTGCAGCCGCGCCATGATCACACCGGCGGTGACGGCGAGGGCGAGGATCGGCCAGGCGGCCCAGAAGACGCCTTGCCAGGTGAGTGCGTTGACGATGACCAGGACTGCCGCGGCGATGGCGAAAATGCTGAGACGCTTGCCGACCTTCGACGGTGACGTGGTTGGCCGCGGTCCGTGATCGATTGCGGCGGCGGCAGTTTGCCGGGCGGCGGATGCCGGCGGCGCCGCTGCTTCGCCGATGCGGACGGAGTAGCTCGGGATCGCTTCCGAGACATTCTTCACCGTCAACGGGCCGAGAAAATCGAAGCCGACCGGCACCTTGTTGCGGACCTGATCATAGACGGTGCTGGAAATGACGATGCCGCCGGCTGGCGCGGAGGCCTGCAGGCGGGCTGCGATATTGACGCCATCGCCGTAGATGTCCGTCCCCTCGAGGATAACGTCGCCGAGATTGATGCCGATGCGGAAAAGCATCTGTTCCGCAGCCGGTTTTGCGGCATTGAAGCCTGAAAGCTCCGTCTGCACGTCGACTGCGGTGCGCACTGCCTCGACCACGCTCGGAAAGTCGGCAATCAACCCATCGCCCCAGGTATTGACGATGCGGCCGCCATGGGCCGCGATCAGGCCGGACATGGCATCGCGGTAGCGCTTCAGCGTCGCAAGCGTGCCTTCCTCGTCGGAACCCATCAGGCGGGTGTAGTCCTGCACGTCGGCGGAGAAGATGGTTGTCAACTTGCGCTGCGTCTCACTCATGCTTCCTCCGCATCACATGGGCACTCCGCGTGCCGTCAGAGCGCCGTCTTCATCGCATTGCCTGCCACATAGGTCTGGACCACGGCGCGGTCGTCGCCCATGGTCTGGAGCAGGAAAAGTTCTTCCGGCAGGGTCTTCACCGTTTCCATGCGCAGCTTCATCGCCGGCGTCGCGGTAGCGTCCAGGACGATGAGGTCGGCTGCCGTGCCGGGCTCCAGCGTGCCGATATCTCCCACCATGGACAGTGCCTCTGCATTGCCGCGTGTCACCAGGTAGAAGCTTTCCAGCGGATTGAGGCGTTCGCCAAGCAACTGCTGGATCTTATAGGCCTCATCCATCGTTCGCAGCATCGAATAGCTCGACCCGCCGCCGATATCGGTCGCCACCGCCACGCGCACCGGCTTTTCGCGCCGCATCAGCGCCTTCATGGGAAAGAGGCCGGAGCCGAGGAAGAGGTTCGAGGTCGGACAGTGGACCGCCACCGCGCCAGCCTCAGACAGCGCATCCGCTTCGCGCTCGGAGAGGTGGATCGCGTGACCGAGCAACGTTTTCGACCCGAGCAATCCGTAATGGGCGTAGACGTCCGTATAGTCCTTCGCCTGTGGATAGAGTTCCAGCGTATAGCGAATCTCGTCGTGGTTCTCGGAAAGATGCGTCTGGATGTGAAGGTCCGGAAATTCTTCGGCCAGCGCCTGCGCCGCTCTCATCTGCGCCGGCGTCGAGGTGATCGCGAAACGCGGCGTGATCGCCACGTGGTTTCGCCCCTTGCCGTGCCAGTCGGCGATCACAGCCCGAGTCTCGTCATAACTCATCTCGGGCGTGTCGAGCAGGCCCTGAGGGGCGTTGCGGTCCATCATCACCTTGCCGCCGACCATGCACATTCCGCGCTTCAGCGCTTGAGCGAAGAAGGCGTCCGCTGAGGTTTTATGGACCGAGCAATAGGCGACGGCCGTCGTCGTGCCGTGGCGGATGAGCTCATCGTAGAAGTGGGTTGCGATCCGTGCCGCATGGTCGGTTTCCACGAACCGGCACTCCTCCGGGAAAGTATAGCTGTTCAGCCATTCGAGCAGGTTTGCGGCATAGGAGGCGATCACCTGCATTTGCGGAAAATGCAGGTGCATGTCGATGAAACCCGGCAGGATGAGATGCGGCCGGTGGTCGATCTCCTCGATGCCTTCAGGTGCGCTCGACCTCACCGCAGCATAGTCGCCGAAGGCTGCAATCCTGCCATCCGTGACCAACAGTGCGCCGTCGTGCTCATAAGCATAACTCTCCGTGTCGGTGAGGCTGAGCGGTGCCCGCTTGAAGGAGATGAGCCGCCCGCGGATCAGCTTTTCGGTCATTCGGATATCGCGCTTTCGTACCAGGCCGTGATGAGCTTCCGCTCCTCCGGCGAAATATCGGTGACATTGCCGGGCGGCATGGCATGGCTCCGGCCTGCCTGGATATAGATTTCCCGTGCGTGGGTGGCAATCTCCCGGTCGGTTTCAAGCTTCACGGATTTCGGCGTGAAATTGATACCCTCCCAGACAGGTTCGGCCGCATGACACATGGAACATCGCGCCTGCACGACATCGCGGGCAGCACCGAAATGGGCATTGGACGCAAATCTCTGTTCCATGGATGTCATGGGGGGCGTCATCGAAGTTTCCGTCTCGCCGGTCAGCACCTTCGGCACGGTCGAGAGCCAGATGATTGCGATGAAGAGGATCACCGTCACCAGCCAGGTCCAGGTCGGCTTGCCCTTCCGTGCATGGGTCGTGTTGAACCAGTGCCTTATCGTCACGCCCATCAGGAAGACGAGTGCCGCGATCACCCAGTTGAATGCGGTCGCAAAGGCCAGCGGATAGTGGTTCGACAGCATGAAGAAGATGACGGGCAGCGTCAGGTAGTTGTTGTGGAGCGAGCGCTGCTTGGCGATCACGCCGTATTTCGGATCGGGCGTGCGGCCGGCGATCAGGTCCGCCACCACTACCTTCTGGTTCGGGATGATGATGAAGAAGACGTTGGCTGACATGATTGTCGCCGTGAAGGCGCCGAGATGCAGGAAGGCGGCCCGGCCGGAGAAGACCTGCGTATAGCCCCAGGCCATGGCGACCAGCGCCACATAAAGCACCGCCATCAGGCCCCAGGTGTTCCGGCCGATCGGCGATTTGCAGAGCTGGTCGTAGAAGATCCAGCCGACCGCCAGCGAGGCGAGCGAGAGCGCGATCGCCTGCCAGGGCGCAAGCTCCATCACCGTGCGGTCGATCAGGAAAAGGTCGGCACCGCCGTAATAGACGATACAGAGCATCAGGAAACCGGAAAGCCAGGTGAAATAGCTCTCGTATTTGAACCAGGTGAGATGTTCCGGCATTTCGGCCGGTGCCACCAGGTATTTCTGGACATGGTAGAAACCGCCGCCATGCACCTGCCATTCCTCGCCATGGACGCCGGCCGGCAGGTGGGGGCGCTTCACCAGGCCGAGGTCGAGTGCGATGAAATAGAAGGAGGAGCCGATCCAGGCGATCCCCGTGATGACATGGAACCAGCGGGCGGCGAAGCTCAGCCACTCCCAGGCGACGGCATATTCATACATTCAGTCTTCCCCTTTTTGCCCCCCGACTCATAACCTTGCGAGAAAAAACGGAAAGAGGAAAGCGGTTCTCGCGGAACATTTTTGTCCGGTCGGGAACCTGATGGGACGAAACCGAGTTTTCCGCGCACGCCCTCAGAATTTCACAATTGTCGAATGTACTTATTTGTGCATTGCAAAATTTGGGGGTTAGCCGGCTAAGGCGACTCACGTAATTTAGCAAATGCGAGTCAACCGGCGGTGTCCGGGTATTGCGTGAAGGGCTCTCGCCGGGGATGGCATTCATCAACGGAGACTAAGCTCATGCGTGGTATTCTGATGGGTATGGTGATTGCGTTTGTGTCTTGTGTATATGCCGGATCGGCAGCAGCCCACGAGGCGCATAGCCCGAAGGGCGTGACTTGGAAATATGACGGATTCTGCTGCAACGGGGACAATATGACCGGCGATTGCCAGATGATTTCGACCAAGAACGTCAAGATCATCAAGGGTGGTTATGAAATCTCTCTCGGGCCGGGCGACCACCGGCTGATCACCCGGCCGCATCATTTCATGCTGCCTCAGAGCCAGGCGCGCCGCAGCCAGGATGAAGAATATCACCTCTGCCTTTATCCGACCGAGGACACGTTACGGTGCTTCTATGCGCCTGACATGAGTTACTGAAAGGGCGAATTTGCGGGTGTGACGCGGTTTGCACCCGAAAATTGCACTGGTGAAAAACTGACCGCTAGTCCCTGAAGGTCGGCATGGTCTTTCGCATGAAATCGCGGAAGGCGCGGATTTTCCGGGAGTTCCTGCGGGTTTGCGGATAAACGAGCCAGTAGTCGGTTCCGTCATCACTCAACAGATCGAACGGCTGGATCAGTCTGCCGAGCGCCACATCGTCGGTGTAGAATTCAGGTTTGAGAATGGCGACGCCATGGCCGGCGATCGCTGCTGCCGCCTCGAAGGCCTGCGCGCCGAACTTGCTGCTGGGACGGCCGCCGAGATCGACATCAGGCATGCCTGCTGCCGTAAACCAGATGCGCCACCACGGATCGCCGGGATCGATGATCCTGAGCTTCAGCAGATCCTCTGGCGTTTTTACCCCTCCGATCGTCGCCGCAAGCTCCGGGCTCAGCATCGGCGAAAAATGGCTCTTCATCAGGGAATGCGACCTCAGGCCCGGCCAATCGCCCTTGCCGGTGCGGATTGCAACGTCGGCTTCGGTTCTTGCGAAATCGATCATCTCGTGTGACGTCTCGAGTCTGACCGCGATGCCGGGATTTTCCAACTGGAACGTTCCCAGATGTCGCGCCAGCCAGCGTGCGGCAAAGGTCGCGGTCGAATGGATGATCAGCGTGCCTTCCGAAGTGTCCCTAAGGTTGGTGATCGCCTCGCTCATGATGCCGAAGGCCTCGGTGATCCTCGGAGCCAGGCGTTCGCCTGCTTCCGTCAGCGTCACCTGCCGCGGCCGGCGCAGAAAGAGCGGCTCGCCGATCGTGTCCTCCAGAAGCTTGATCTGGTAACTCACCGCTGTCTGGGTGAGGCCCAGTTCCTCGCCGGCCTTGGTGAAGCTCATCTGCCGGGCAGCGGATTCGAATACGCGCAAGGCATTCAGCGGGAACTGCTTTGACATCTTCATGGATGAGTTCTCTTGATCCATAGAGGCGGTAATTCGATTGGATTACCGTCATCCCATGGCGCACATTACCTCCACAACGAACCTATGGAAACGGGTTTATCCTGTTGGAGGTCAACAATGTTTTCTATAACCCACATGCATTTCGGGCGGTTTCTGCCGCATGTTTCTCTTAGCGAGCTGATCAGCCGCAGGCTTTCCACGCATCAAAACAATGTCGATTTGGACGAGATGCCGGAAAGCTGGAAGCGCGATATCGGTATGCTCGATGGTCGGGACCGCCGCGGCCCACCGGACGAAGGCGCGTTCCAGGCAACGCGGATGATATACACGCAGCGGAGCCTATGAGACATGGCGGCAGATCATCGTGCCGCCGGTGGAGCAAGGTCGCCCGGCGCGGCGGCCAGATCCCGCGCGACGGCCGCCTGCAGCCAGGCGGTGAAGGCCTTGACCTTGGCCGTGTTCTTTCGCGCCGGAGGATAACAGAGCCAGTAGGTCTTGGTGTCGCTGAGAGCGAGATCGAAGGGCTGCACCAGGCGTCCCGAGGTCAGCTCGGCCTTGAAGAGGAAGGGACTCAGCATCGCAACCCCATGGCCGGCAATCGCCGCATTCGCCTCCAGATCGAGCGCACCATAGGCGTCGAGCTGCATCTGCCGGATCCCGACTGGATCAAGGCCGGCGGCCTGGAACCAATCGTTCCACAGGCCTTTGCCGTTCGAGATCCAGGGCGGCTTCATCAGGTCAGCGGGAGTGTTTATGCCCCCGACACTCTCGGCGAGCTGCGGATTGAGCATCGGCGCATAGGTCAGGCGCAATATCGGGTGGCAGATCAATCCGTCCCATGGGTTTGCGCCGATGCGAATGGCGACGTCGCTTGGTTGCGGATATTCCGCATCCGGAGCGCCGCCGCGCACGAGACGTACGGCGATATGCGGATGTTCGAGCTGAAACTCTCCGATATGGCGCGCCAGCCAGTGAGAGGCGAAGGTCGGCGGGGAGTGGATTTCGAGCGTTTCTTCCGTCGCGCCACGCGCCGCTTGCACCGCTTCCGACAGAAGCGAAAAGGCTTCCGAGACTTTTGGCAGCAGGCCGCGGCCGGTTTCGGTGAGCTGCAATGCCCGCGGCGTGCGGATGAAAACCGCGTCGCCGAGATAGTCTTCGAGAAGCTTGATCTGGTAGCTGACGGCGGTCTGGGTCATCCCGAGTTCTTCCGCCGCGCGGGTGAAATTTTCCAGGCGGGCGACCACCTCGAAGACCCGGAGCGCATTCAGCGGAAAACGTCGCGACAGTTTCATCGATAAGCTCTCTTTATCGCTACCCACCGTATTTGAATTGGAATTCATCGGCAATCCGTCGCATCTATCATTCCATCCAGGAGCGCAATGCATCCGAACGGGTGCGCCAGAGCCGCTCTCATCCTCTGAACCGAGGCATCGTGCCTGCGGGAATTCATCCCGGTTTCCGGCCGATGTCGAGCAACCTTATTTATGATGTGGAGCAAACCATGCTGTCCGCAAGCGTTCAAACTGCGTCCTTGAAACCCGACCCTCTGCAGTCCGGCGGGTTTGATATCCTGTGGCGCGCGATCGGTCGTTTCATCCGGCGCGTCGTCCACTGCGGCGCACGGCGCGCGCCGGCTTTGCCGGAGGAGCTGCACGGCGACGTCGGGTTTGGCGAGAGCCTGCCTTTCGATCGCGAAGCCGCTTTCTGGGAGGCCCGGCGGCGCTCAGGCGCTCGGGATCTGCCGCTTTGATGTTTGTTGCCTTGAGACCTGCGGCTCCTTTGTGGCATAGGTTTCCAGCAGCTCGGCCGCGACCAGGGCCGCGATGACGGCGGGACGCTTGTCCTTCACCGCATCGCCGCCGATCGGCAGCACGAGGCGCGAGAGCATTTTCTCGTCACCGCCCTCCCGCTTCAGCCAGTTCGCAAACGTGGCGCGCTTGGTGGCCGAGCCGATCATGCCGACATAGGCGAGATCGGGTCGGGCAAGCGCTTCCTTGGCGATCAGGAAATCCAGCGCATGGTCATGGGTGAGGATGATCGCCGCACCGCCTTCGGGAATGGTTTTCACGAAGGCTTCCGGCATGGCGGTCAGATGTTTTGTGGCGTCCTCGGCCAGGTCTTCCAGCGCCTCGGCGCGGGTCTCGATCACCGTCACGGCAAAGGGCAGGGGCGACAGCGCCCTGGCAAGCGCCTGGCCCACATGGCCGGAGCCGAACAGGACGATCGACGGCCGTTCTTCTTCCTCGTTACGCAGTTTTCGTTCGAGCTTTTCGATGATCTGGGATGTGACGGGCGTGAAGGAAAGCTTGGTCCGCCCGCCGCAACATTGGCCGATCTCGGGGCCGAGCGGGATATCCATCATCGCCTCTCCACCATCCGACAGCATCGCGCGGGCGTTGTCGATCGCCATATATTCGAACTGCCCGCCGCCGATCGTCCCCCAGATCGCCGTCTCCGCCACCAGCATGAAGGCACCCACCTCCCGTGGCGTAGAACCCTTCGTCTCTGTGACCTCGACCAGGATCGTGCGGGGGTGAGTGGTGATGAAGTCGGAGAGGGGGAGGTCATGCATGGTTGAGCCGAGTTCCCAAATGAAGCTTACGAACCAGGCTGATCAGCGCCTGCCTCGAACGCATCGGCAAATTTTAATACACCGTGCGGCGATGGGCCAGAGAACACAATTCGCTGCACGTAGCGGCGATCCAGATCGCCATAAGCGAGCAGGCCATCACTCTCAAAACCGGACCCCCGATAGACTTCGGGATTGCCGATCAAAGCGCAACCGGCCGCACCGCGTTCCTTCAACCTCTTCAATCCTTCAATGATAAGTGCCTTTCCGATGCCCTGGCGCTGTCTTTCCGGCTGCACGGATATCGGGCCAAGACCAAACCAGCCTCCATGGACACCATCGATGGTGACCGGCGAGAAGGCGACATGGCCTATGACCACGCCACCCTCTTCGGCAACCAGAGACAAAGTGAGGTCACCCGAACTGCGCAGCGCGCGAATGATCGGAGCCTCCGATCCGTTGCTGTATGGCATCGGTGCGAAAGCCGTTGCCGTCAACTCGTGGATCGCGTCTTCGTCGCTGGGGAGCTCGGCCCGGATCAGCAAGGTCTGTGTCTCACTCCATCGCCTTCAGCCGTTCGACCGCCATCAGTACGCGTTCGGGCGTGGCCGGTGCGTCGAGGCGCGGGCAGACGGAATAGTCAGCGACGCTTGCCACCGCCATAGAGATCGCCTCGAGGACCGAGATTGCCAGCATGAAGGGCGGCTCGCCGACCGCCTTGGAGCGGCCGATCGTCGGTTCGGTATTCTCCGACCACTCCGCGAGCTTCACGTTAAAGATCTTCGGCCGGTCGGAGGCGAGCGGGATCTTGTAGGTCGACGGCGCATGGGTCCTCAGCCGCCCCCTTGCATCCCACCACAGTTCCTCGGTCGTCAGCCAGCCCATGCCCTGTATGAATCCACCCTCGATCTGGCCGATGTCGATCGCCGGGTTCAAGGATTTGCCGACATCGTGGAGGATGTCGGTACGCTCGACGAGATATTCGCCGGTCAGCGTGTCGACCGACACTTCCGAAGCCGCGGCGCCATAAGCGAAATAGTAGAAAGGCCGGCCGCGCCCGGCCTGGCGGTCCCAGTGAATCTTGGGCGTCTTGTAGAAGCCCGTGGCGGAAAGCTGCACACGGTCGTAATAGGCGGCCCGAACGAGCGTGTCGAAGGGTACGATTTCGCTGCCGATCCGCACCCGGTTCGGAAGGAACTCGATCTGTTCACGCGCCACTTTCCATTGCCGCACGGCGAACTGGATCAGCCGCTCCTTGAGCTGGCGCGCTGCATCATAGGCTGCCATGCCGTTGAGATCCGAGCCGGAAGAGGCGGCGGTGGCAGAGGTGTTCGGCACCTTGCCGGTCGTCGTTGCGGTGATCTTCACCCGGTCGATATCGACCTGGAACGTGTTGGCCACCACCTGAGCCACCTTGGTGTAGAGGCCCTGGCCCATTTCGGTGCCGCCATGGTTCAGATGGATCGAACCGTCGTTATAGATATGCACCAGCGCGCCCGCCTGATTATAGGCGGTCATGGTGAATGAAATGCCGAATTTCACCGGCGTCAGCGCAATGCCCTTGCGGATCACCGGGCTGTTTTCATTGAACTCGAGGATTGCCTGTCGCCGGGCCTGATAATCGGACGAGGCCTCCAGCTCCTCGACAATGCGGGCGACAATATTGTCTTCGACTTCCTGATGGTAGGGGGTTACCGTCCGCCCGGAACCCCGCTGGCCGTAGAAATTCAGCTTGCGGATCTCAAGCGGGTCCTTGCCGACGGCATAGGCGATCTCCTCGATGATCCGCTCGCCGCCGACCATGCCCTGCGGGCCGCCGAAACCGCGGAACGCGGTATTGGAGACAGTGTGGGTCTTGAGCGGCTGCGAGGTGAGGCGAACATGCGGATAATAGTAGCTGGAATCCGCGTGGAAGAGGGCGCGGTCGGTCACGGGGCCGGAGAGGTCGGCGGAAAAGCCGCAACGTGCCGTGTAGGTGGCGTCGACGGCGTGGATCAGTCCCTCTTCGCTAAAGGCGACGTCATAGTCGACGCGGAAATCGTGCCGCTTGCCGGTGATCGACATATCCTCGTCGCGGTCGGGACGGAATTTCACCGCCCGCTTCAGTTTCCTGGCGGCGACCGCCGCAAGTGCGGCAAACTGGTTTCCCTGCGTTTCCTTGCCGCCGAAACCGCCGCCCATGCGCCGGGTCTGGACCGTCACCGCATTGTTGGCGACGCCCAAAACATGCGCCACCATGTGCTGTACCTCGCTCGGATGCTGGGTGGAGGACCAGACGGTCACTTCGTCGTCTTCGCCGGGTATCGCCATGGCGATATGGCTTTCCAGGTAAAAATGTTCCTGGCCGCCGATATACATGTGACCCTGGACGCGCAGCGGCGCCTTCTCGATCTCCGTTTCCGGCTCGCCACGTTTCAGCGTCATCGGTTCGATGACGTTTGGCGCGTTGTTCGCGCGGGCGGTGTCGATATCGGTCCAGTGCGGCAGGTCGCGATATTCGATATGGGCAAGCTTTACGGCCCGGCGGGCCTGGTCGCGTGTCTCCGCGATGACGGCAAAGATCGGCTGGCCGTGGAACTGCACCTCGGCCGTGGCAAGCAGGGGCTCGTCATGCTGGCCAGTGGAGGCGACGTCGTTGAAGCCCGGGATGTCTTCTGCCGTCATCACCCAGACGACACCCGGTGCGGCCTTCACGGCGGAAAGGTCGATCGAGACGATTTCCGCATGCGCCCGGTCGGAGAGGCCGAGGCCACCGTGCAGTGTGCCCGCAGGTTCCGGAATATCATCGATATATTCGGCACTTCCGGTGACATGCTTATGTGCGGAGTCATGTTTCAGCGCCGCATGCATCGGGCCGTTGATGACAGATTTGGTCTCGAAGGTCGACTTGTCCATCATTACGCCTCCTCCAGCTCGAAGCGACGCAGTTCCTGGGGCTGGCCGGCGGTTTCCAGGAAGAAGCGGGTAAGCAAATTCTTGGCTGCGAGGCTGCGATATGCCGCCGTCGCCCGCCAGTCCGTGAGCGGCGTATAGTCTTCGTCGAAAATATCGCGCACTGCCGAGATGACGCCCCAGCTCCAGGTCTTGCCGAGAAGCGCCTCCTCCACATGCCTCGCCCGTTTCGGGGTGGCCGCCATGCCGCCGAATGCGATGCGGATGTTTTCAACCTTGCCGTCGCCGTCGAGCATCAGGCTGAAGGCGCCGCAGAGCGCGGATATATCCTCGTCGCGGCGCTTGGAGACCTTGTAGACGGCGAAATGGCCGTCTTCGGCCGGACGCGGTACGAAGACCTTCTCCACGAATTCGCCCGGCAGCCGGTCCTGCTTACCATAGGCCAGAAAAAAGTCCTCGAGCGGGACGGTGCGCCGGCCGGCGTGAGTGCGGAGCGTCAGTTCGGCGCCCAGGACGATCAGCGCGGGCGGCGTGTCGCCGATCGGAGAGCCGTTTGCGATATTGCCGCCGATCGTGCCCATGTTGCGCACCTGCTGTCCGCCGATCCGGTCGATCAGCCGGCCGAAGGCGGGCAGTTCATCCGAGAGCGTATCGAGGGCCTGGGTATAGCTCACACCGGCGCCGATGGCGATGCCGGTCTCGTCCGAGACGATCGACTGGAGTTCGGTGAGGTGATTGATGAAGATCACAGGGTCGAGATGCCGCATCTGCTTGGTGACCCACAGGCCGACATCGGTGGCGCCCGCAACGATCGTCGCGTCCGGCTCTTCCGCCAGGATATCCGTCAAGGCAGAGACCGAAGCCGGCACGATCGAATGCGCGCCGTCCTTCTTCACCACGATCGTCTCCATCTCGGAACGGATCGACCAGAGTTTCGCCATGATCTCGGTTCGGTCGCGTTCCAGCGGGTCGAAGAGTGCGCTCGGCCGGTTTGCTGAGACCTGTTCGGCGGCCTTCACGATCGGCTCGTAACCGGTACAGCGACAGAGATTGCCCTGCAGCGCGCTTTCGATATCGGCCCGCGTCGGGGCGGCGTTGGAAAGCCAGAGGCCATAGAGCGACATCACGAAGCCGGGGGTACAGAAGCCGCATTGCGAGCCGTGGCAATCGACCATGGCCTGCTGGACGGGATGCAGCGTGCCGTCATCGCCGGCGAGATGCTCGACGGTTACCACGTGCGTGCCGTGCAGGGAGCCCAGAAAACGGATGCAGGCATTGACGCTTTCGTAGCGCAGGCCCAGTTCCGTCAGTCGTCCGACCAGTACCGTGCAGGCGCCGCAGTCGCCTTCGGCACAGCCTTCCTTGGTTCCCGTCAGCCGCCGCCTCAGGCGCAAGTAATCGAGAAGGGTCTCTGTCGGCCCGAAATCTCCAAGGGTGACGTCTTCTCCGTTCAGGATGAAGCGGATGGCTTCGTGCATTTGTCTCCTTCGTCCGCCGTTGCCGGCTACAGGTTGATCTCGGCAGGGTTCCAACCGGTCATATTACTGCGCCGTCCAGCCGCCGTCGATGGATATATGCGTGCCGGTTATGCTCCGTGCCGCATCGCTTGCGAGATAGAGTGCTGCGGCCGCCACTTCTTCGATGCCGACGAATTCCTTCGTCGCCTGCAACCGCAGCATGATCTGATCCTTCACCTCGTCCTCGCTGATGCCCTTCTCGCGGGCCTGATCCGGGATCTGCTTTTCCACCAGCGGCGTCCAGACAAAACCGGGGCAGATGGCGTTCACGGTAATCCCCGACTGCGCAAGTTCCAGCGCCGCCGTCTTCGTCAAACCCATGACACCATGCTTGGCTGCGACATAGGCGGCTTTGAACGGCGAGGCGACCAGCCCGTGCGCGGATGCGATGTTGATGATGCGGCCCTTGCCTGCTTTCTTCATCAGCGGGATCGTGTGGCGCATGGTATGGAAGGCCGAGGACAGCAAGATGGCGATCAGCTGGTCCCATCTTTCCGGCGGGAACTCCTCGATCTTCGCCACGTGCTGGATGCCGGCATTGTTGACGAGCACGTCGACGGTGCCGAAATTCTTCACCGCCGTGGCGATCAGATCCTCGATCTCGGCGGGTTTGGTCATGTCGGCACCGTGATAGAGGACAGCGCCGCCGCCCAAGCCGTCGAGTTGCTTGCGCGTCGTCTCGATCTCGTCCGCCGGCCCGAAACCGTTGATAACGACATTGGCGCCCTCGGTCGCGAATGCCTTCGCGATGCCGAGTCCGATGCCGCTTGTTGAGCCGGTGACGACGACGGTTCTGGTCATGCCGATATCTCCCTGAAACTGCAGCTTTCTTGTGCGCCGCAACCAACGGCAGGTTATGCGCAAATCGGCGTGAATGGCAATCGGGCCTGAAAATTTGCGGGTGCCGAGCGTCATGCTGTCGGAAATGGCGAAGCTCGATCGTCCTTCGACGGCAAGATGCGTTCACCAGACGAAGGAGAGACACATGACTCGAGTCGTTTCGAATCTTTGGTTCGAGAAAGAGGTCACCAAGGCCGTCGACTTCTATACGTCGATTATCCCGAATTCCGGCATCACTCGGACGACGTCTCTGGCGGCGGAGACTTACAGCGGGCCGCCCGGCAGCGTCATCATCATAGAGTTTACACTGGGCGGGCAGAATTTCCTGGCTTTCGAAGCCGGCGCCATGGATCGGTTCAATCACGCCTTTTCCATCGGCGTGGAATTCGACACGCAGGAGGAGATCGATCGCGTCTGGAATGCGTTTCTCGACAATGGCGGCGCGGCGGCGCAGTGCGGATGGCTGAAGGACCGCTGGGGCCTGTCCTGGCAGATCCTGCCACGCGTGCTTGCCGACATGACCGCCGATCCCGACCGGGAAAAGGCCAGGCGCACCACCGAAGCCATGCTCAAGATGGTCAAGCTTGATATCGCGACCCTGCAACGGGCCTTTAACGGGCAGGAGTGAACACTGTTATTTTCGCGGCATTGGCCGAGCCGAGCGCCAGCGTTTTCGTTTGACAGTCGGCGGCGCCTTCTGTTCAAACCCTGAGCCAAGAAATTTCGCATGGCTCAGGGAGGATTGGCATGGCGGGTTATGTTCTGGCGATCGATCAGGGAACGACCTCAACGCGGGCGATCGTTTTCGACGGCGACATGAAGATCGCCGGCATCGGCCAGAAGGAATTCACCCAGATATTCCCGAAATCCGGCTGGGTGGAGCATGATCCGGAGGAAATCTGGGAAAGCGTGCTTTGGACCGTCGGCCAAGCGTTCAAGGAAGCACGTGTCGAGGCCAAGGACATCGCCGCGATCGGCATCACCAACCAGCGCGAGACTGTCGTTGTCTGGGAGCGCGAGACCGGCAAGCCGATCCACAATGCCATCGTCTGGCAGGATCGCCGTACTGCAAGCTATTGCGAGAAGCTGAAGCGGCAGGGGCTGGAAAAGCTCTTCACCCGCCGCACCGGTCTGTTGCTCGACCCTTATTTCTCAGGCACCAAGCTCTCCTGGATGCTTGCCAATGTGAAGGGCACGCGGGCGAGGGCTGCCAAGGGCGAACTCTGCTTCGGCACGATCGATACGTTCCTCATCTGGCGGCTCACCGGCGGCCGCAGCTTCGTCACCGATGCGACCAACGCGTCGCGCACGCTGATCTACAACATCGCCGACAATTGTTGGGACGAAGACCTGCTCGAAATCCTGCGCATCCCCGTTGCCATGCTGCCGGAGGTCAAGGACTGCGCCGACGACTTCGGTATCACCGACGAAAGCCTGTTCGGCGCTGCGATCCCTATCCTCGGCGTTGCCGGTGACCAGCAGGCGGCGACCATCGGTCAGGCCTGTTTCGAACCGGGCATGATGAAATCCACTTACGGCACCGGGTGCTTTGCGGTGCTCAATACCGGGGTTGACCTGGTGCGCTCGAAGAACCGGCTGCTCACGACAATCGCCTACCGCCTCGACGGTGAGACGACCTACGCGCTGGAGGGTTCGATCTTCATCGCCGGCGCCGCCGTGCAATGGTTGCGCGACGGGCTTGGCGTCATCGAAAAGGCTTCCCAGTCGGGCGACCTGGCCGCCGAGGCCGATCCGCTTCAGGACGTCTATCTCGTGCCGGCCTTCACCGGGCTTGGCGCGCCCTATTGGGACGCGGAGGCGCGCGGCGCGATCTTCGGCCTGACGCGGGCAACCGGCCCGGCGGAACTCTCCCGTGCGGCGCTGGAAGCCGTCTGCTACCAGACCCGTGACCTGCTCGATGCGATGCAGAAGGACTGGCGCTCCTTCGACGGGGCGACGGTGCTGCGCGTCGATGGCGGCATGGTCGCCTCGGACTGGACGATGCAGCGCCTTTCCGACCTGCTCGATGCGCCGGTCGATCGTCCGACCATCCTTGAAACCACTGCTCTCGGCGCAGCATGGCTTGCGGGTTCGAGGGCAGGTGTCTGGCCGGATAAACAGGCTTTCGCAAAGAGCTGGGCGCGGTCTCGACGATTCGAACCTGAAATGGACGAAAAGACGCGCGCAACGAAGATTCGCGGCTGGAAGGATGCGGTGAGACGGACGCTGGTCGGAGGCTGATTCTTTAAACTTGATTAACTATCGGGCGAAAACTTGAATTAAATCCAAGCGGCGTCATTTTCGCACCACCTTCCTTGTCATATTCTTCGCGGTAAATTGGAGAGGGTGAAAGATGTTTCGTATCCGGCGGGTTTTGACGCTCCTGTCCCTGGCTGTCATCTTCCTTGGCACAGTCCGGGCGGCCGAGGCGGGCTACGCGCATTTCATCTACGATGCGAAGAGCGGCAAAGTTCTGGCGTCGGAGAATGCCGACGTCATCAATCACCCGGCATCGCTGACCAAGATGATGACGCTCTACATGACCTTCGAAGCGCTGCGCGACCGGCGTCTCTCGTGGAATGAGGAGATCGTCATGACGCCGAATGCAGCGCGCAAGGTTCCGTTCAAGCTCGGCGTGCCGGCTGGCCAGACGATCACGGTTCGTGAGGCGGTCCTTGCCATGGCGGTGCGGTCGGCCAATGACGCGGCCGCGGCGATGGCCGATCACCTCGGCGGTTCGGAAGCGCGTTTCGGAGAGATGATGACGAAGAAAGCCCGCGCGCTCGGCATGAGACGGACGGTGTTCCGCAATGCCTCCGGTCTGCCGGACAAGGCGCAGGTAACGACGGCGCGCGACATGGCAATGCTGGCGCTGGCGCTCATCCGGGATTTCCCCAAGGAATATCAACTGTTTTCGCTGCGATCCTTCGAGTTCCGCGGCAAGAAGATCCCCGGCCACAACAACCTCATGTACCGCTATCCGGGCATGGATGGAATCAAGACCGGTTATATCGGTGCATCCGGTTTCAACATCGCGAGCGCCGTGAACGTCAACGGAAGACGGGTGATCGGCGTCGTCCTCGGAGGCAAGACCGCGCGCAAGCGCGACGATCGGATGGCGGAGCTTCTCGATCAGTATGTACCGGGAACCGGTACGGCTCCCGGCGGCCTCGTGGCTTTCGAGACCCAGAAGCGGCCGGCGAAAGGTACTGTTCCGCTCGCGTTCGCCACTCCGCCGAAGGAGATCACCCTTGGTGCTCCGCCGGCCAAGGCTTCGATCGCCAGTCTCTCCGCGACGCCGCGGGAACCCATGGGACCGCTCTGGCGCATCCAGATCGCCGCGGCCGGCAGCCGGGAGGCGGCCTCCACCCTCCTCGAAAAGGCACTGCCGCTGCTTTCGTCGGATTTCGGTCAGATAGCGCCGAGCGTCGAGAGTTATGCAGATAGCGGCAAGGAGTTCTTCCGCGCCCGCTTCGTCGGTTTTGCCGACCAGACGGCGGCCGCGCGGGCCTGTTCGGTTCTGCAGTCGAAAGCGATGAACTGCTTCGTCGTGCAGTAAGTGCTTTGCGCTATTTCACCGTCTCGCCAGGATAAACACCCCAGAGCGAACCCTGTTCGACAAAGCCGCTCAGGTGTCGCTTCTGCAGCGAGACTTCGCACCAGCTTCCGTCGCAGTGGTCAAGGTCGAGCCGGACTTCGGCGGACAGGCGGGCGATTATGCGCGCGTTTCGCGACGGAGCGGATCGCAGCGGGATGGGCTGCTTTATCCACGGACCGACGACGGCTGTGCGGCGGCTCGAGAGTAAAGGGGCGAACATCCATCCTGTCACTCCGTCCGGATCTCGGACGCGCCGCCAGTTTCCGTATTCCTCGGTAATTTCCACGGGCAGGCCGCGGGCCGAATAGATCCAGACCGTCGCATAATCGGTGGAAGGACCGACGCGCATATGCGCCTTGGAAGCTTTCAGGGATACGAAGCGCGGGATCGGGAATCCCGTCTCGCGGCCTTTCCTGAACCCTGCCACAAGGTTGGCGGCGGTCGCATCCCGATCCGCATGCGCCTCATGTGCGGCAAGGCCAAGGATGAGGCACAGGGAAAGCAGGGACGTGGGCAGGAGCCAGCCGGTGCTGAACCGTCTCATGCGCCAGTCAACGGCACTTGCGGACTTCCTGGAGAGCGGCCGTCACGCCGCGAAGTGAATAGGAATAGCTTGTATTGGTGCCGCGGCGGGAGATCGCTTCAAGCGTCATGTTGCTTCCGCCGCGCATGGCATCGACGAGAACCGGCTCGCGGCTCTGGTCGCGCACCCAGGCGATGTTGTCCTTCGGTGCCAGGCGGAAGGTATCATTGCCGACGCTCACACTGACTTCCGAGCCTTCCCTGAGAGGATATCCCATGATGGCCTGGGGCGTGTAGCCCGATGATCCTTGAGGGGCGAGCAGAAAGAAGTTGTCGCCATGGTCCACGTTGGAGGGTTTCGACGTCACCGGGACGGAGAGCGCATAGCAGGTCCTCTGGCCGCCATCCGCGTAGGAATAGACGCCCCAGGCGTCGAACTGTGCGACCCGGGTCGGTTGGGCAGCGGCTGCTGTCGAAGCGAAGGCGAAGGAAAGAGCAAGGGCGAGGGGCGTGATCTGCATGATATCTCCACAACAGCAAAAAGACCCGGGAGATGGGCCTCATTTTAGGACGGCGTCATTGAAGTTTCGATGGGTTATTGAAAGGTTAATATCTGTGTCAAACTGGTGATGGTCGCGGTCACAAAGGGTTGATGCTCGCGTGTACGGCGTCCCTTCAAATCAGGCGATGCGGCCGGAAACAGCCGCATCAAGGGCTTTCGCTGCGTGAAGTGATCCGAGTCCGGTTGGTTATTTCACCGGCGCGTTCATCGCCCAGGATACGCCGAACGGATCGCGGAGCTGGCCGTAGCGGTCGCCCCAGAACATCACCTGCAGTTCCGTGACGACCTCGAGCCCGGCATCGACGGCCCGCTTCCACCAGAAATCGATGGCGTCGCTCGACAAGGGCAGCATCATGGTGAAGGCGGCCGGCTTTTCCAACGGATGGCCGTAGTCCGGATAGGCGTCGCCGAGCATGAGGGAGCTGCCGTTGAGATAGAGGTGGACGTGCATCGTCCGGCCTTTTTCGTCGAGCGGATGGAAGGCCTCGATCGTGGCGCCGAATGCCTTTTGGTAAAATTCCGCCGCCTTCATCGCACCGTCGACCTGGAGATAGGCGACCAGCCCGCCGCAAACGGGCGGTTGGATCTGTGCATTGGCGGTTTCGGTCGTCGCATCCATGGAAATTCTCTCCTTTTCTATGACCGGTTCCGATCGAACCGGTCATAGGACGAGGAAGAGAAAGACATTCCGACAAGGCGGAGAAGAATTTTTAGTTCCGTTCCGCGAATTCCTTCACCAGTCCCTCATAGTCTTCGAAAGGCGGAAACTTTTCGTAGGAGTGGATTGCGGGAGTGGTTGCCCAGGAGAGCTTTTCCGACGTGTAGGTTTCGATGAAGGGCGAGAACCATTGTGCGTCGTCGAGCATGGTGGGGCGCAGATTGACGAACCAGTCCATGCCTTCGGGGCGGGTAAACATCCAGCTCTTGCAGTGCGGGCAATGGTAGTGGTGGGCGTCGGCCCCATGCAGGCCGCCGATCACCGGCTCGCCCTGGATGACCTCGAAACCTTCCGCGGGAATCGCGGCTGAAAGCGAATAGGCACTGGCGCTCATCTTCTGGCAGCCGGTGCAGTGGCAGGCCATGGTGAGGATCGGCTGCGCGCTGATCCTCAGGCGAACCTGTCCGCAGCGGCATCCGCCTTCGATCGGGAGATTGGGCTTGGGCATGTGAAACTCCGTTTCCGCGTCACGTAGCATTGCTGCGACCTTTGGTCAGGGCCGCTTCGGTATTTCGAGACCACGCTGCACCGCCGGGCGGGCAAGGCCACGCTCCAGCCATTGCGGGACGCGCTTCAACTCACCGTACTCGACGAGTTCTCCGGCGCCGTAGAAGCCGATCAGGTTGCGCACCCAGCCGAGCATCGAAATATCGGCGATCGTGTATTCGTCGCCCATGATCCAGTCGCGGCCTTCGAGCCTGTTTTCGATCACCCGGATCAGGCGGTGCGATTCCTTGGCGTAACGGTCGCGCGGACGCTTGTCCTCGATGTCCTTGCCGGCAAACTTGTGAAAGAAGCCGAGCTGGCCAAACATCGGCCCGAGGCCTGCCATCTGGAAGAACACCCACTGGATCGTCTCATAACGCTTCGCCGGGTCGGTCGGCAGGAGTTTGCTGGTCTTTTCGGCAAGGTAGAGGAGGATGGCGCCGGATTCGAAGAGACCGAGTGGCTTATCACCCGGGCCGTTGGGATCGATGATCGCCGGGATCTTCCCGTTCGGGTTCAAGGACAGGAATTCCGGCCCCCAGGTCTCGTTCTCGCCGATGTTGATGAAATGCGGCTCGTAAGGAAGGCCGATCTCTTCCAGCATGATCGATACCTTCACGCCGTTCGGCGTCGGGGTCGAATAAAGTTGCAGCACGTTCGGATCTGTGGCTGGCCATTTCTTGGTGATGGGGAAGGCGGAAAGATCGGCCATGGGATTTCCTTTGAAGGGATTTGTTGCGGGGCGACTATAGCCAGCGGAGCGGGATGTGCCAGACGTGCAAGGTTGACATTTTTTGATGCGTCCTGTCGGTTCTGCGGTTACTCCTTCGTCTTCAACAGGAGAAGGAGACAGACATGCTTTATGCCATCCTTTGCTACGCCCATGAGGAAACCGTCTTTGCATGGTCCAAGGAGGAGGAGGATGCTGTCATGGCCAGACTGCATGCCGTCCAGGAACCGATGGCGAGAGCCGGAAAGCTTGGTCCCACCGGCCGGTTGATGCCGACCACGGCCGCCACCACGGTCCGCAAGGGCAAGGACGAGCCGCTGGTGCTCGACGGACCCTTTGCCGAAACCAAGGAAGCGCTGCTCGGCTTCTACACAGTCGATGTCGATACGCTGGATGAAGCGATCGCCTTTTCCAAGCAGCTTTCCGCAGTCAATCCGGGCTCGACGTCTTATGAGATCCGGCCCTTTTACGTCTTTCATCCGGGAGAAATGAAAACATGACAGATATCGCCTGGATCGAACTTGCGCTGACGGCGGCCCGACCGCAGGCACTTGGCGCCCTGCTTCGCTACTTCCGCGATCTCGATACGGCGGAAGAAGCCTTTCAGGAGGCTTGTCTTCGCGCCATCCGCACTTGGCCTGACAAGGGGGCGCCGCGCGATCCCGCCGCCTGGCTGATCTTCGTCGGCCGCAACAGCGGCATCGATGCGGTCCGCAAGCGTTCCAAGAATGACCCTCTGCCGGAGGAGACCGCCTTTTCCGATCTCTCCGATGCCGAGAATGACCTTGCCGACCGGCTCGACAACTCCAATTACCGCGACGATATCCTGCGGCTGATGTTCATCTGCTGTCATCCGGACCTGCCGAACACCCAGCAGATCGCGCTTGCGCTCAGGATCGTTTCGGGCCTGACCGTGCCGCAGATCGCCCGCGCCTTTCTCGTCAGCGAGGCGGCCATGGAGCAGCGCATCACCCGTGCCAAGGCACGCGTCGCAAAGGCCGGCGTTCCCTTCGAGACGCCGGGACCGGCAGAGCGGGCCGAGCGTCTCGGCATCGTGGCGGCGATGATCTATCTCGTGTTCAACGAGGGTTATTCCGCCGGCATCACCAATCCGGACAACGCCGCCTTCTGCGAGGAGGCGATAAGGCTCGGCCGGCTTCTGCTCCGCATCTTTCCGGCCGAGCCGGAGATCATGGGGCTTACTGCGTTGATGATGCTGCAGCATTCGCGCGCCAGGGCGCGGTTCGACGGGCAGGGTCAGATCATCCTGCTCGACGATCAGGACCGCAGCCTATGGGACCGCAAACTGATCGGCGAGGCGCTGGTCTTGCTCGACAAGGCGATCCGCCACCGGCAGCCCGGTCCCTATCAGGTGCAGGCGGCGATCTCGGCTCTGCATGCGCGCGCCGCCCGGCCGGAGGATACAGACTGGAAGGAGATCGACATGCTTTACGGCCTGCTCGAACGAATCCAGCCATCGCCGGTCGTGACCCTCAACCGGGCCGTCGCGGTCTCGAAGCTGGAGGGACCGGAGGCTGCGCTCGATTTGATCGCACCGCTTGCCGAAAAACTCGACGGCTACTTCTATTTCCATGGCGTCAGGGGAGGGCTTCTGATGCAGGCCGGCCGTAATGGAGAGGCCCGCGTCGCCTTCGACCGGGCGATCGCGCTTGCCAATTCACCAGCCGAATGCGCCCATATCCGCCAGCAGATCGACAAGCTCGGCGCCGTCGCCTCTCCGGCGGAGTGACCGCGACTAATCAAGGCCCATGGACCAGCAATCCGGAAGTCCCGAGTACGATCTCATCGACGGGAGAGCGTTCAGGATGACGGCTGCTACCTCGATCGACAGAGAGACCTACTCCCTAAGCGCAACTACGCTTTAGGCAGGCATGCTGCTATAAAGCGGATGCTGTACCGAATTCAGCAGGCAATACGAATCCGACTATCGGAGGTAGGTCATGACCGGCAAGCTTCCTGCAAACGCTCTGCTCGCCGTCCTATGCTCGTCCTGCGCTGCAACTGGTAGTAACGGCACCTATGAAATCCCCACCTATTCCTACAATACGGGGGGTGGCTGTGATCGAGGCGCTCCCGCGGGAAAGCTCGACCGTCTGTGCAGCGTCCCCGTCCTCGGCTACCATGGCTTTGTTGATCCCACGATCGGCGTCCAGTCGGGAGCGCCCGGAGGTTTCGGTCTCTAGTCTCCGCACCCCTCCGGCGAAGAGCCGCTAGCTCTCATCGGCAAACTTGGGTTCGAAACCCGATTTCCAAACGAAGTCTGGCGCAGTCCAGTCACCCGAATACCCATCTGGTGGTAGCGTGATGTGTGCTTTCAACAGCGTCCGCCGCCGGCCGCCTCGTGGAACCTCTTCCGCAAGGCGAAAAATTCCGGGCCACGGTTGTCGGATCTTGTGCCGTTTATACGTCCTAGGTTCAACATCGGATGAGATGTTGTTCAAAACCCAAGGGAGACAGCAAAAATGAATGCCAATGCCGCCAAGCACTCGCTGCAACTCGTTCGTGAAATGGACGTTCCGGCCGACAAGCTCTACAAGGCCTGGACCACGCCCGAGCGGATGGGTGAATGGTTCTGCCCGAAACCATGGAAGGTTACCGAAGCCCGCATGGACATCCGTCCCGGCGGATCGAGTTATATCCTGATGGAAGGGCCGGAGGGCGAGAAGATTCCCAATTACGGCATCTATCTGGAAGTGGTGCCGAACAAGAAGCTCGTCTTTACCGATGCCTATACGAGCGCCTGGGTGCCGTCCGAAAAGCCGTTCATGACCGCTGTCGTGGAGTTCGAGGATCTCGGCAACGGCCGCACGAAATATACTGCGACGGCCTTGCACTGGACGGAAGAGGACAGAAAAGCTCATGAGGAAATGGGCTTTCATGAAGGTTGGGGCATCGTTGCCGGCCAGCTCGAAGAGATCGCCAAGACATTCTGAGGTTGCCCGAAATGCGAATCGAATCGGGGGGATGGCGCCATCTCCTCGATTTTTGATTCAATCTGCGACAGTCCCTTTTCAAAGGTATGCCGCGGTCACCGCGAAATCTCGTCCAGGCGCCGGCGCAGTCGGGGTGCTGCAAAATCGATGAAGCTGCGCATCTTGAAGGGTAGTGTTCCCTGCATCTGGTGCAGCAGGTAGACGGGCAGCGCGGGCGGCTCGAAATCCGCGAGCACGACCTGCAACAATCCCTCCCTGACGGGGCCGGCGGCCTGGTAGGAGAGGACACGGGTAATTCCGACGCCGGCGACCGCCGCGTCGAGGGCTGCTTCCGCCGTATTGACCGAAAGCCTCGTTCGGACTTCGATACTCTGCTTGCGTCCCTTACCGGACCGCGTGAAGGCCCATGTCATCGGCCCCAGCGCATCGAAGCTGACGCCGGGCTTGCCCGCAAGATCGTTCGGGCTGGCGGGCAAACCGTATTTTCCGAAAAACGCCGGACTGCCGCAGACAACGCGCCGAACCTCGCCGACCTTTGTCGCCACCATCGAACTGTCGGGCAGCCGGCTGATCCGCACGGCAAGATCGACCTGGTTCTCCAGCAGGTCGATATTCCGGTCCGAAAGCACGAGCCGGACGTTGATTTCCGGATAGAGCGACAGGAAATCGTTGACGACCGGCAGGACGTGAAGCCGTCCGAAGACGACCGGCGCGGTGACGACGAGATCGCCGCGCGGCGCGCTCTGCTCTCCTGCTGCCGTCCGTTCCGCGTCGCCCACCTCGTCAAGAATGCGTTTGCAGGACTGGAAATAGGCGCTGCCGGCATCGGTCAATGCAAGATGTCGCGTCGTGCGGGCAAGCAATCGGGTGCCGAGATGGGCTTCCAGTTCGGCAAGCTTGCGGCTGACCGTCGGCAAGGGGATGTTCAGCTTGCGGCTCGCCGCCGTAAGGCTACCCGTTTCCACCGCCGCCACCAGGATAGACATCGCTTCGAACCGGTCCATGATCCTCTCATTTTTCGAGACAATATCTTTCGAGAATAGGAGATTATTCAAAATTTCAAAAGAAGCTATCTTCAGTGCATTCCACATCCCGGCGGCGGGGTGCGATGGCGTGTGCCAAGGAGGTGACATGGCTTACACATTTCTCGACCTTGTCTCGACGCCGAGCGTCAAGGCGGCCCAGGAGGCGAACGGCAGCCGGGACTATTTCGAGGTTGCTGGCAAGGACCGCAGCTTCGACCGGTTCACCCCGTCGGAAGCCGCATTCATCGCGGCGCGCGACAGTTTCTATATGGCGACGGTCTCCGAAAACGGCTGGCCCTATGTGCAGCATCGCGGCGGGCCGGCGGGTTTCCTGCAGGTACTCGACCCGACGACATTCGCCTGCGCCGACTTCCGGGGCAACCGGCAGTACATTTCCGTTGGAAACCTCGGGGCCAGCGATCGGGTGTCGCTCATTCTCATGGACTATCCGAACCGCAGCCGCCTGAAGATTTTCGCCCATGCCGAGATTTCCACCGATCCCGCAATCCTCGCCAAAGTGGCCGTGCCGGATTATCGGGCGAAGGTGGAGCGAGCGTTGGTGTTTCACCTTGAAGCCTTCGACTGGAACTGCCCGCAGCACATAACGCCGCGCTTCACCATGGCCGATATCGAAGAGGGTATTGCCGCCCTGCATCAGAGGATAGCCCTGCTCGAAACCGAGAATGCGGCCCTCAAGGCCAACGCCCCTTCCGCCAACGCCTCTTCCCAAGGAGAATGACATGGAACCCGCCGATCGTCCGCCGCTGCCGCCGTTCACGCTCGAAACCGCTGCCCAGAAGGCGCGGCTCGCGGAAGATGCCTGGAACAGCCGCGACCCCGCCCGCGTGGCGCTCGCCTATACCGTCGACAGCCAATGGCGCAACCGTGCCGAGTTCATCAAGGGGCGTGCCGAGATCGAAGCCTTCCTGACGCGCAAGTGGGAGCGGGAGCTGGATTACAGGCTCATCAAGGAGATCTGGGCCTTCCACGAGAACCGCATCGCCGTCCGCTTTGCCTATGAATGGCATGACGACAGCGGCAACTGGTTCCGCTCCTACGGCAACGAGAACTGGGAATTCGACGCACACGGGCTGATGCGCCGGCGGATCGCCAGCATCAACGATGCGCCGATCGTCGAGGCGGAGCGCAGGTTTCACTGGCCGCTTGGCCGCCGGCCGAATGACCATCCGGGGCTGAGTGCGCTCGGCTTGTGAGGTTTTGCAGCCGCGCCACCTTCGGCCCGGGGGGGCGGTTGCACCTGCGGCTATCCAATCCATCGAACGGTTCCTTCGAAAGATTAGCGTTTGCGCGAACGATGTCACGTCACTATCTGACGGACACATTCTCAAGGCATCAACCAAACGGATCTTTCGACCATGGAACTCGGCCTGCATACTTTCGGTGACGTCGATGCCACGGCGCTCGACAAGGGCGCAGAAGGCGCGCGCCGGATCAGAAACCTCCTCGAGGAGATTGAGCTTGCCGATCAGGTCGGACTCGATGTCTTCGGGCTCGGTGAGCATCACCGTCCGGACTATGTGATTTCCTCGCCTGCGACGGTTCTCGCCGCCGCGGCTGCCCGGACGAAAAACATCCGCCTGACGAGTGCCGTCTCCGTTCTCTCCTCCGACGATCCGGTGCGCGTCTTCCAGCAGTTCGCAACCCTCGACCTCATCTCGAACGGTCGGGCTGAGATCATGGCGGGCCGCGGCTCGTTCATCGAATCCTTCCCGCTGTTCGGCTACGATCTTGGTGATTACGACCAGCTTTTCGAGGAAAAGCTGGACCTGTTGCTCGCCATCCGCGACAGGGAAATCGTCACCTGGGAAGGCGAGAAGCGTGCGCCTATCCACGGCCGCGGCGTCTATCCGCGCCCATTGCAGGACCCGCTGCCGGTGTGGATCGCGGTCGGCGGTACGCCGCAGTCGGTCGCGCGGGCAGGGGCTTATGGCCTGCCGCTTGCGGTCGCGATCATCGGCGGCGAGTATCCGCGTTTCGCTCCGTTCTTCAACCTCTATCGCGAGGCGGCGCGCCGCGCAGGCCACGATCCGGCGGTGTTGAAGACCAGCATCAACGTGCACGGGTTCATCGCCGACACGACGGAAGCCGCCGCCGACCAGTTCTACGGCCCGCAGGCGGAGGTGATGAACCGCATCGGCCGCGAGCGCGGCTGGGGACCGACCAGCCGGGCGCATTTCGACGCCTCGCGCAGGCCGCTCGGCAATCTCTTCGTCGGCGAGCCGGAACTGGTCGCCGAAAAGATTGTCGCAGCGCACAAGGTGTTCGGCATGGACCGGTTCCTCCTTCAGATGGCCATCGGGCCCATGCCGCACGATCAGATCATGCGCGGCATCGAGCTTTACGGCACGAAAGTCGCCCCCATCGTCAGAAAAGAATTGACGGGCTCGGCCGATGGCGCGAAACCGGCCGCTCAACAGGCATAAGGAACGGGCAGGCCATGGTCATCTCCACCGAACATGAACTCGCGAGGCTGAAGGACATCGGCCGGCTCTGCGCACAGGCGGTGGAGACCATGGCCAAGGCGCTGGAGCCCGGCATCACGACCCGCGAACTCGACGATATCGGCCGCAAGGTCCTGGAGGACAACGGCGCGCAGTCCGCACCGGAGACCTGCTACAAGTTTCCGGCGGCGACCTGCATCAGCGTCAACGAGGAAGTGGCGCACGGCATTCCGGGCGACCGGGTGATCAAGGCGGGCGATCTCGTCAATATCGACGTGTCGGCGGTGAAGGACGGGTTCTTCGGAGATACGGGCGCTTCTTACGCCGTGCCGCCGGTCAAACGCGAGATCGAGAAACTTTGCCGCGACGGCCGCCGGGCGCTGTGGACCGGCCTGCAGCAGGTCAAGACCGGCAAGCCGATCGCCGGCATCGGCAATGCGATCGGCGCGTTCGCGAAGAAGAACCGCTATACGCTGATCACCAATCTTTCGAGCCATGGCATCGGGCTGACGTTGCACGACGAGCCGAAGGAAATTCCGACCTGGCCCGATCCCGGCGAGAGGCGCGTCATGCAGGAAGGGCTGGTCTTCACCGTGGAACCCTTCCTGTCGCTCGGCGCCGACTGGGCCGAGGACGGCGGCAACGGCGATGTCTGGACGCTCTACAGCGACCCGCAGGCGCCGACCGTCCAATACGAGCACACGGTAGTCGTGACCCGCAACGGACCGGTAATTTTGACGCTGGCTGCGTAGGCGTTCCATTTCCGCCGGGCGGGAATGAGGATTAAATCAGCCTGTTCTTCTCCGACAGGGTAATCATCCGGTCATAAAAGGCATCTACGCGTTCTTCATGCAGATGAGCCACGAGCCGGCGCTTATTGACGCGGGCGGCGCTCTCCATCAATTGCGCGAAAGCGGCATATCCGACATGGTCGGCCTCGCGCAACTGGGCGATCAGCGGATCGACAAGCACTTCCGATAGGGTCAGATCCTGTTCCATGGCTCAACCTCCACGGCCCCGATGGTAACTATGGGCAGGAGAGTGTGCTTCATTCATGTCAGCAACAAGACAAAAGTCGCATTGCACCGCATCAAATCGTTGCGGCAACTGCGTGATAATCCGTTATCAGCGTTGTTCATCGCAGCGATGACAATTCCTCATTTGTCGGTTGATGCTGCGGCTGCGATAAGAGAACCATGCTGCAGATGAACACGAGCTATTCCGGCAGGCCTCTGCTGATCGGTTTTGCCGGCGCCCTTGCGATGGCCGCGGCCATGGGGTTCGGGCGCTTCTTCTACACGCCGATCCTGCCGGGCATGATGACGGGTATTCCGCTTTCGGCTGCCGATGCGGGTACTATCGCCGCCGGCAATTTCGCCGGTTATCTGGCGGGCGCGATCCTGTCGGCCTATGGCTGGGCGACCGGGCGCGAGCGGCAGGTCGCGCTTGGCGGCTTGCTCGCGACGGCGATCCTGCTGGCGGCCATGGCCGCGACGACATCGGTCTTCGCTTTCACCGTGATCCGGTTCCTGGCAGGCGTCGCGAGCGCGTTCTCCATGATTTTTTCCTCGTCGATCGTGCTGCCTTATGCCGCCGGACGCGACAATGTGAACGTGCTGCATTTCGGCGGTGTCGGCCTGGGGATTGCGCTCTCGTCGGCATTGGTACTCGCCGTCAACACGATGGCCGGAGACGGCGCGCATGGCTGGCGTCTGAACTGGATTGCCGGTGCCGCCATCGTGCTTGTCGCGCTCGCCGTTGTCTTCTGGCTCCTGCCGCGGCCGACCTTCGGCAAAGCACCCGTCGTCGAGCCGCCCCTTGAATGGCGCATGCCGCTTACGCTGCTCACCGCCTCTTACGGGCTGTTCGGCTTCGGTTACGTGATCACCGCGACCTTTCTTGTCGCCATTGCGCGGATGGGGGCGGCGGGGCCGATCGTCGAATTCCTCGCCTGGTTCCTGACGGGAACGGCGGCAGCGGTTTCGCTCATTGTCTGGCGGCCGGTGGTCAAACGGCGCGGGCTCGGCAAGGCCTATGTCGCCGCGCTTGCGGTCCAGGCGGTCGGCGTGGCGGGCTCCGTCTTGCTGCCGCCCGTGGCCGGCGCGCTTGTCGGCGGGCTGCTGCTCGGCGCGACCTTCATGGTCGTCACGGCTTACGGGCTGCAGATTGCCCGGACGTTGTCTCCTGAAAGCCCGCGCCGCGCACTCGCCTTCATGACGGCCGCCTTCGGCACTGGTCAGATCATCGGCCCGCTGGTGGCGGGCTGGGTGGCGGAGCGGACCGGCAGTTTTGCTACCGCGACCCTGCTTGCCGCAGGAGCCCTTGTCGTATGCATCCTGCTCGCCCTGCCGGTCGCGCGGCGGCCGGACTGAACGTCCCGGATTACGGTTTTCCGAGCGCTCAATTACCGTTGCCTGAACACGCGGTTACAATTGTGTAACGATGGCGTGCGGCCATTGCCGCTCCCTTGGAACTGCCTTAGTTTCGCGCTCTACAGTCGTTCCCGACCTTCAGAGATCTCGAACTCAGGAAAGCCAAAGCTCCGTGTTCCACTCCTTCTTTCCCCGACCGAAACTGTTTTTTATCTCGGCCTTGTTATGGGCTATCGTAGTCATAGGGTCCTGGTATGCGGGTGGAAGCGCAATTGGACCAGCCATCGGTTTCGCTCCGCGTGATGCCAATGCAGCTGTGGACGTCTCGCTTTTCTGGTCGGGGCCGTTCCTTTGGTTCTATTTATATTACGCCGTGGCCACTGCGATCTTTGCTGCCTTCTGGTTTTTGTACGCGCCTCATCGGTGGCAGTATTGGTCGGTGCTGGGAAGCGCACTGATCGTATTCGTTACCTATTTTTCTGTGCAGGTGAGCGTGGCGTTCAACGCCTGGTACGGACCTTACTACGACCTGGTTCAGCAGGCGCTTGCGAAAACCGCCCCGGTTACGGCAGAGCAGCTTTATACCGGGCTTCTAGGCATCACCGGTATTGCCTTTGTTTCCATCACCGTCAGTGTGCTGAACCTTTTCTTTGTCAGCCATTACATCTTTCGTTGGCGCACGGCGATGAACGACTTTTACATGGCGAACTGGTTCAAGCTGCGCCACATCGAGGGCGCCTCGCAGCGCGTGCAGGAAGATACGATGCGCTTTTCCTTGACTGTCGAGGGACTGGGCGTTGGTTTCGTCAGGGCGATTATGACGCTGATCGCCTTCATGCCGGTGCTGTTTTCCTTCTCAAATACGATCAATGAACTGCCGATTGTTGGCGAAATCCCACATGCGCTGGTCTGGGCGGCGATCCTGTGGTCGCTGTTTGGTACCCTTTTCCTGGCGCTCGTGGGAATCAAGCTGCCTGGCCTTGAGTTCCGCAATCAGCGCGTCGAGGCTGCGTACCGTAAGGAACTGGTTTACGGTGAAGATCATGAGGATCGCGCCCAGCCGGCGACCGTGGCGGAGCTTTTCGCGAATGTGCGGAAAAACTATTTCCGTCTTTATTTCCACTATCTCTATTTCAATATTGCCCGCTTCTTCTACCTGCGCGCGGACGATCTCTACAGCCTGCTCGTGCTGATCCCGTCCATCGCGGCCGGGAAAGTTACGCTGGGCATCTTTACCCAGGTAGGCAATGTCTTCGATCAGGTGCGTACATCATTCCAATACCTCATCAATTCCTGGACGACGATCGTCGAGCTGATGTCGATCTACAAGCGTCTCAAGGCCTTCGAAGCGGCGATTTATGACGAGCCGCTGCCAGAGATCGACAAGCACTATCTGGAGCGCGAGGCCGAAGTCGGCGAGCTTGCGGCCGACCGGCCGTACTGACCCTTTCTCAACGCAGCACGTTTGGCCGCGCCGGATGTCATGTCCGGTGCGGTTTTGGTGGGAAAAAGGGCAGACGGGCATTTCAACGGCATTGGGCATTCAGGCTTTCCGCCTGCCCCGATCGCGTCTTACGGTTTTGAAAGAGGTGTCAGTTCTTCCGCTGCCGCCTGGGCACGACCATCACCGGAAACCGGACCCTTCGAGCCAGATGAGGAGGCCGGTTCTAGAACCCGGTTTCCCATCCGATGACGGGGAGCATTATGCGCCCGGTTTAAAAGATGGGGACGAGGCGGGGAAATGAAGGCCGCTAAGTGGTTGAGAGATTGAGGGAAGATCTCTCGCGGTAACGAATCCATCCCCTCTAGCGGCAGGCAGGAGGGGCGTCCCGAGATCAAAGCCCCGATGTTTCTTGTTGCTTCCCGCGTTCCTTCAGCATCGCGATCGCTTCCGAATAGCTGACGCAGGCGACGTCCTCCTTTCCGCAGACGTCCGTCACCAGCCGTTCCATGGCCTGCCAGTAGGCGCCTCCATTCATCTCCACGAAATGCAGGCCGATCTGGAGCGGGATGCGATTGCCGTCATATTGCCGGTCGAAGGCGGCCCTGAAGGCGGAATAGGCGCGTTCCTCGAACTCCGCCGAACGGCTCGGATTCTCGATGCCGGCCGAATGGCGGATGAAGAGATTGTAGTCCATGGCGATGATCGGCCGGTTCGACGGGCCTTCCGGGATGAGCGGCAGGCCGAAGCGGATGAGCCCGTCCTTTTCCTCGGGCATGGCCGGGCCCTTGGTGACGAGGCTCGCGTCATATCGGAAACCGGCTTTCCTCTCCGCCTCGACCATGCCGGGGCTGACGGAGAAATAGGGTGCGCGGAAGCCGCCGATGCCGTTTCTGACAAAATCCTTCCAGCCGGCAGGCTCCTCGGCCTCCGCGCCGGCCATTTTCCAGGCGTCGGTCAGAACATTATGAAAGGTCGTGAATTCGGTTTCCCAATCGGCCGCCGTCCAGTCCTTGCCGTCGAAATGGCCGCAGGTATGGCTCGATATATCATGGCCTTCGAGATGCGCTTGCCAGACGTGAGCAAGCCTGCCGCGAGCTTCCTCAGCGGTCTGCGCAAAGCCGATATTGGATTTGCCGCGTCTCTGGTGCGGCCCCTGGTAGCTCTTCGCATTGGCGCGATCGATCACCAGCGTGCAGGAGAGAAAATAGGTGAAATGCGCGTTGGTGCGGTTGGCGAGATCGCGGCTTCTCTGCCACAGCGCGTTGTCGCCCGCCCCGTCGAAGGAGATTATCACCGATTGCTTCGGCTTTTGCGTTGCGTTTGCGCTGAAGGGGCTTAGCGAAAGACAGAGGGCGAGGGGGAGGGCGGAGAAACGCATCAATGAAAACCTGAATCGCACGGAAAGGAAGCTTGCTTCATGAAGACCGAATGAGGCGAAGCTTTGAACAGGCCATCCGGGACATCACCGTTAACAAGCTTTCCGAGATTTGTGAGAAGGGCCTTACATCTTCGGGAAAATAGGCTAGAAGGCGCTTTCTTCTTGAGATTGAGGCCGCCGGGCCGGAGACTTTGATGACGCAGCACGACGATAGCTTTATCCGCGAGGTGAATGAGGAGCTTCGCTCCGATCAGGTGAAATATGCCTGGAAGCGCTTCCGGCCTCTGGTGATTGCGATCGTTGTGCTGATCGTCGGGGGCGCCATTGCCAAGGAGAGCTACGAGTGGTGGGATACGCACAGTTCCTCCCAGTCCGGCGACAAATTCCTGGCGGCGCTGAAACTCGCGTCGGAGAACAAGCAAGACGAGGCGCTTGCGGCTTTCGAGGCACTGGAGAAGGACGGTACCGGCGCCTATCCGGTACTCGCCAAGATGCGCGCTGCCTCCGTCCAGCAGGCAAAGGGTGACACGGCGGCTGCCATCGCAGCTTTCTCCGAGGTCGGCAAGGACGGACAGGCGCCGCAGGCGATGCGAGACCTTGCCAAGATGCGCGCCGCCTGGCTGCTCATCGATACCGGCACCTATGAACAGGTTGCGGCGGAAGTGGAATCCATGGCCGTTCCGGCCAATCCGCTCGCCAATTCCGCCCGTGAGGCGCTCGGGCTTTCCGCCTACAAGGCCGGCGACATGAAAAAAGCCAAGGAATGGTTCCAGCAGATCGCCAACGACGCTGCAGCGCCGCGCAACATTGCAAACCGCGCGCAGATCATGCTCGACAACATAACCGCCTCCGGCAAAGCATCCTCTTAATTCTTTGCCTGCAGGTCTTTAAGGAAACAGGATGAGCTTTACCGTCGCCATCGTTGGACGCCCGAATGTCGGCAAGTCCACGCTTTTCAACCGGCTGGTCGGAAAGAAGCTGGCGCTTGTCGACGATACGCCGGGAGTGACCCGCGATCGCCGTCCGGGCGATGCGAAGCTCATCGACCTCAGGTTCCGCATCGTCGACACAGCGGGTCTGGAAGAGGCGGGGCCTGAGACGCTCCAGGGCCGCATGCGGGCGCAGACCGAGGCGGCGATCGACGAGGCGGATCTTTCGCTTTTCGTGGTCGATGCCAAGACGGGGCTGACGCCGGTGGACCAGGCGCTCGCCGGGATGCTGAGGAGGCGCGGCAAGCCGGTGGTGCTCGTCGCCAACAAGTCGGAAGCCCGCGGCTCCGATGCCGGTTTCTACGATGCCTTCACGCTGGGCCTGGGCGAGCCGGTGCCGATCTCGGCCGAACACGGCGAGGGCATGCTCGATTTGCGCGACGCGATCGTTGAGGCGATCGGCGAGGAGAAGGCCTTTCCCGAGTCGGACGAAGAGGCCGAGACGAATGTCGATGTGCGGCTTCCCGGCGGCGAAGGCGAGGGAGATGAGGAGGACGCCGAGCCCGCCTATGACGAAACGAAGCCGCTGCGCGTGGCGATCGTCGGGCGTCCGAATGCCGGCAAGTCGACCCTGATCAACCGCTTTCTCGGCGAGGACCGACTCTTGACGGGGCCGGAAGCGGGGATTACCCGCGACTCGATCTCGGTCGAATGGGACTGGCGCGGCCGCACCATCAAGATGTTCGATACGGCCGGCATGCGCCGCAAGGCGAGGGTGCAGGAGAAGCTGGAGAAGCTTTCCGTCGCCGATGCGCTGCGCGCCATCCGCTTCGCGGAGACGGTGGTGATCGTCTTCGATGCGACCATACCCTTCGAGAAACAGGACCTGCAGATCGTCGATCTCGTCATCCGCGAGGGTCGCGCGGCGGTGCTCGCCTTCAACAAATGGGACCTTGTCGAGGATGTGCAGGCGACACTTGCCGACCTGCGCGAAAAGACGGAACGGCTGCTGCCGCAGGCGCGCGGCATCCGCGCCGTGCCGATCTCCGGCCAGACGGGCTACGGGCTCGACAAGCTGATGCAGAACATCATCGAGACCGACCGGGTGTGGAACAAGCGCATCTCGACGGCGAAGCTCAACCGCTGGCTCGACGGCGTGCAGGTGCAGCATCCGCCGCCAGCGGTTTCCGGCCGCCGCGTCAGACTGAAATACATGACGCAGGTGAAAACCCGCCCGCCGGCCTTCATGATCTCCTGCACGCGTCCGGAGGCTCTGCCGGAAAGCTACGTGCGTTATCTGGTGAACGGCCTGCGCAACGATTTCCAGATGCCAGGCGTGCCGATCCGCGTGCATTTCAGGGCGGGCGAAAACCCGTTCGAGGGACGGAAGAAGAAGCGCTAACGGCATCCCTTCAGAGTTTGTCAGGCAAGCTTGCTTTTATTTCCGCCACGTGATCGACTGCGACATTATCGCGCGGTCGGGAGTTTTCGCGCGTGGGAGGAGATATTCATGATCATCGTCGGCCTTGCCGCATCCGTCTGTCTTGCAATCGGCAGCATCGCTTTTTTCGTCTGGCGCGACAAACGGGCCGGCTGACTGCCGACGCCAGCTCAGGCTGTTGACGGCCGGGTGCCGGTCGAGGGGCCTTTGAGGCGCGGCGTGCGGCCCTGCGCAATCAGGACGTTGTTGAGGAATTGCTTTGATGCCGCTTCCCAGGTGAAGTTGCGGGCAAGCTTTCGCGCATTCTCGCGGGAGCATTTCAGCGCCGCAAGGCAGGCCTCGCGCAGATCCTCGGAGAGCGCTCCGGCGCCGGACCCTTCCTCGATGATATCGATCGGCCCGGTCACGGGATAAGCGGCGACTGGAACGCCACTTGCGAGGGCCTCCAGGATCGTGTTGCCGAATGTATCGGTCTTCGATGGGAAGACGAAAACATCGGCCTGCGCATAGGCGTGGGCGAGGTCCTCGCCCGTCTTCATGCCGGTGAAGAGCACGTTCGGATACCGCCTCTGAAGATCGGCGCGGGCCGGCCCGTCGCCGACCACGACCTTCGAGCCGGGCAGGTCGATGTCGAGAAAGGCCGGCAGGTTCTTTTCAACCGCCACCCGGCCGACCGTCAGGAAGATCGGGCGCGGCAGGTTGAACGGGCGCTCGTCGAGCGCCATCGGGTGGAACACCGTCTGGTCGATGCCGCGGCTCCAGCGGAGCAGGTTCTGGATGCCGAGCTTGGAAAGCTCCCGTTCCAGGCTGGCGGTCGCCACCATGCAGCCGTTGCCGGCATTGTGGAACCAGCGCACGAAGGCGTGCAGCCAGCGCAGCGGAACCGGGAAACGGGCGGCCACATATTCCGGGAACCGCGTATGGTAGCTGGTCGAGAAGGGCACGTGCTTCTTCAGGCACCAGCGGCGGGCGAGAAGTCCGAGCGGGCCTTCGGTGGCGATGTGGACGGCGGTCGGCTGCGTCGCTTCGATCGCGGCGGCCACCCGCCCATAGCTTGCAACGGAAAGGCGGATTTCCGGATAGGTGGGGCAGGGGACGCTGGCGAAATCCTGCGGCGTCACCATCATCACCTCGACGCCCATGCGATCGAGTTCCCGATTGGTGTTCTCGATGGAGCGGACGACGCCGTTCACCTGAGGATACCAGGCATCCGTCACGATGGTGATTCTGGTCATGCGAGGCCCAGCCCGATTGCCGCTCCGTCGGCGACTCAGGTTGCCACGGATACGTTTCGGCCCTCTATCGTAAAGGATTGTTACAGGAGGATGAAGGGGCGGGGAGGCCTGTTGATTGAACGCCGCACCGATTGATGGAATGATATGTCTTGTTTGGGAGGGTGTCATGGTCTCTTCGCTCATAGAGCTTCGCAATGTCGCCGGAACCGAGGCGGCGATGGGATGGGCCGGCAGTCATACGCTTGTCGTTGACCGGCCCGACGGAAAGGCCGGAGGGCAGGGGTTGGGTTTCAACGGCGGACAGCTTCTGGCGCTTGCGATCGGCGGTTGCTTCTGCAACGACCTGCGCTATGTCGCGCACGACATGGGCGCCGAGATCGACGAGATCGCCGTGCGCGTCACTCTGCAGCTTGAGGGGACGCCGCTTATCGCTGTAGGCGCGGAGATCGACGTCACCTGCACGTCGAGCGACGGCTCCGATACGGGCGTTCTGATCGATCGTGCCAGAAACGTGTGCACGGTCGCGAACTCCGTGATGAAGGGATTTCCTGTTTCGTTTCGGATCACCCCGGCAGCAACGCCGGGCTGATCAGCGCGCCATGGTGGCCGATAACGACGGAGGCGATGCTCGCGCCATAGGTCGCGGCTTCCGCAGGCGAGACGCCCCGCACGAGGCGCGACAGAAACGCGCCGTTGAAGCTGTCCCCGGCGCTGGTCGTGTCGACGATCTGCAGGGTCGGCACGGCCGGAACGTGGATTGCCGCGGAACCGCCGAAGCTCAAGGTAATGCCTTCTGCGCCGTTCTTCACGACGACGTTCTCGACTCCCAGCGCATGATAGCGGGCGATGGTATCGGCGACGGTGATGTCGCCGAAATGGGTCGTCTCGTCGTCGAAGCTCGGCAGCACCAGATTGGCAGCACGGGCGCCGGCCTCGATCGTCTTCAGCATCGTGTCCCTCTCCGTCCAGAGGCGCGAGCGGATGTTTGGATCGAAAGCCACCTGTTTGCCCGCCGCCCTGGCGCGGCGCAGTTCGGAAAGCAGGGTTTCTACCGCTTGCCGGTCGAGTATGCCGAGCGTTATGCCCGAGAAATAGATGATGTCGGCGGCCTCGATTGCTGCCCGGAGATGGTCTGGATCATCGGCAAGCTTCCTGGCGGCCGCCGTATCGCGCCAGTAGCTGAAAGTGCGTTCGCCGTTCTTCAGCGTGATAAGGTAAAGGCCTAGCGTCTTACCTTCGATACGGCGGATATGGCCGGTGCCGATGCCGGCCTCCTTCATGAAGACGAGCATTTCGGACGAGAGCGGATCGTCACCAAGCGCGGTGAAATATTCCACCGTCCACTCTGCCGGAAGGCAGGCACGCGCATACCAGGCGGTGTTGAACGTGTCACCGGCAAAACCCTTGCGCAGCAGTCCTTCGCCTGCCTGCGACAGTTCCACCATGCATTCGCCGATCGAAAGAAGCCGCCCGCCCATTTTCGTTCCCTCCGGTATCTCGACCAAGTCGCATAGGCCGAAGTGCCGAAGATGGCAAGAGCGGTCAGGGCCTTGCTTTTGCGTTGTCTTTTGTTCCGGGGGCACTAGGTTGGGCGGGAACAAAGGAGAAAGGAGAGTCGAGACATGGCGACTGAAGCGGTGAACAGAACCGACGCGAATTGGTGGCGCGGCGCAGTGATCTACCAGATCTATCCGCGTTCCTTCCAGGACACGAGCGGCGATGGACTCGGCGACATCAAGGGGATCACCGCCCGTCTGCCGCATATCGCCTCCCTCGGCGTCGACGCCATCTGGCTGTCGCCGTTCTTCACCTCGCCGATGGCGGACATGGGATACGACGTTTCCGATTACTGCAATGTCGATCCGATGTTCGGCACGCTGGCGGACTTCGACGAGATGATGATTGAAGCCCATCGTCTGGGACTGAAAGTGATCATCGACCAGGTCATCAGCCATACGTCCGACCGGCATCCCTGGTTTGTCGAAAGCCGCTCAAGCCGCACCAATCCCAAGGCGGACTGGTATGTCTGGGCGGACCCCAAGGCAGATGGGACGGTGCCCAACAATTGGCTTTCGATCTTCGGAGGCCCCGGTTGGGAATGGGACGGAGTGCGCAAGCAATATTACATGCACAACTTCCTGATCTCCCAACCGGACCTCAATTACCACAACCCGGAGGTCCAGGAGGCGGTGCTGGACACGGTGAAGTTCTGGCTGGACCGCGGCGTGGACGGGTTCCGGCTCGATACCGTCAACTACTATTTCCACGACAAGCAACTTCGCAACAATCCGCCGATGGTCTATGACACCGAAGGGGCGGGCATGGAGACGGACACCAATCCCTATTCCATGCAAAATCACCTCTACGACAAGAGCCAGCCGGAAAATATCGGGTTCCTGAAGCGGTTGAGGGCGTTGCTCGACAGCTATGAGGGGCGAGCGACCGTGGGCGAAGTGGGCGATGGACCGCGTTCACTGACGACGCTGGCGATCTATACGAGCGGCAACGACAAGCTGCACATGTGCTACACGTTCGATCTGCTCGGTCCGGCCTTCTCCGCGGCCTATATCCGCAAGGTGATGACGACCGTGCAGGACACGGTCACCAACGGTTGGGTCTGCTGGGCCTTTTCCAACCACGACGTGGTGCGGCACGTCACCCGCTTCATCGAGGCGCCGGAAGAACAGGACCGCGTCGCAAAGCTGTCGATCACGCTTCTTTCGGTGCTGCGCGGTTCGATCTGCCTCTATCAGGGGGAGGAACTGGGGCTGACAGAGGCGGAACTTTCCTACGAGGATCTGCGCGACCCCTATGGCATCCGCTTCTGGCCGGCCTTCAAGGGACGCGACGGATGCCGTACGCCGATGGTATGGGAGGCGGGTGCGCCGCATGCCGGCTTCACGGAGGGAGCCAAGACCTGGCTTCCGGTACCGCGCGAACACGCCGCGCGCGCCGTCGACGTGCAGGAGGCCGATCCGGCTTCCGTGCTCCACCATTACCGGGCGACGCTGGCCTTCCGAAAGGCGCACCCGCCGCTCACTGATGGGGACATGACTTTCCTCGACACCAATCAGGACCTGCTCGCCTTTGTGAGGGAGAAGGGTGGTGAAAGCCTGCTCTTCGTCTTCAATCTGACACGCATGCCGCAGGATTACACGCTGCCCAAGCGGCTCGGCGATTGCCTGCCGGTATCGCCACCTGGCTTTGCGTCGCGGCTTGAAAAGGGCGTGGTGAGGCTCGATGCCTTGGACATGTTCTGCGCGCGGGTGTGATCAATCTTGATGTCCATGTCGTCATCCCAAGACGGGCGGCCGCCTTTGGCGGCATGTATCAAGCCTGGGCGTAGCGGGCAGGCTCGCTTCTCAGCCGCGCTATGTCCTTGATCGGCGGAGCGCCGAAGAGACGGCGGTATTCGCGGCTGAACTGCGAAGGGCTGTCATAACCGACGCTGTGAGCGGCAGTCGCGGCATCCATCGCGTTGCCGAGGATCAGCCGGCGGGCCTCCTGCAGGCGAAGCTGCTTCTGGTATTGCAGCGGGCTCATCGCCGTCACCTCGCGAAAATGCTGGTGCAGCGAGGATGTGCTCATGCGCGCCTCCGTGGCGACCTGCTCGATCGAGAAGGGAGCGGCGAAATTCTGGCGGATCCAGGCAATCGCGCGGTTGACCTGCTGCAGCCGGCTTTCCGGCGCGAGCATCTGGCGGATCATCTCCGCCTGACCGCCGCGCAGCATGCGGAACATCAGCTCGCGCTCGATGAGCGGCGCAAGAAAGGCGATCTCGTCAGGCCGGTCGAGGAGCTGCGCCATCCGGATCGCGGCGTCCAGGAATTCCTGCGTGGTTTCGCAAACGCCCACACATTTGCAGGGGGACGCGGATGAGCCGAAGGCATGCGGCATCTCGACCAGCATATCGCTCAGGAGCTTCATGTCGAGATCGAGCCGGAGGCAGAGATAGGGCTTGTCCTCGCTCGCCTCGATGACCTGTCCGGTGACGGGCATATCGGCCGAGACGACCAGATACCGGCCGGGGCTGTAACGGAAGATCTGGTCGGCCAGCATGACCTGCTTTGCCCCTTGCGCGATGATGCAGACCGATGGCTGATGGATGGCATGCAACGGCTCGGTCGGCTTCGACATGCGGATGACCGAAAGGCGCGGGATGGCGGTTTCGAGAACTCCATCGCCTTCGGTGTTTTGTGCAATCAGTTCGGCAAGTTTGGCGATCTTGTCCATCTGGTGGCTCTCTCTTGTCCTGGAAATACCCGAAATCGACGGTCCTGCTTGTCGGGCGCAAAGTCCATATGGGTGGCGTGCGCGGCCATTTCAAATCATCTTCGGAGGATCGTGCAATCATGCCGGAGGACTGGTCTACCACCTCGACCTCGGTTTCCGCCATATTCCATCTCGTCCGATTGACAGAACCCGGACGGAAAAGGAGACGGTGATGAGCAACTTCCAGCGCTTACTCGAAAGCCCCTTTCATTGGGCCGCCGGTTTCGCCGGCACCTTCTTCAAGCGGTTGGGCCTGGCAGACCGCGGCCGCCGCGAACGGTGGCTGAGACGGGAATATCTCAATGGTTGACCGGTGTTTCGGGCGGCTGTTCGCGTTTGCCGCCTGTGCTGCGGCATTCGCCTTCATCGCGACCTTTACCGCGTTCGCGCATGAGATCAAAGACGAGGAGAAGACCATGAGCGACCACCGCTATGTCGGCATGCGGGTGACCGAGGACAATCATATCCGCCACGAACTCCCGCCGAACGCTCGTTATGTCGAGGCGCGCGGCTCACGTGAGAAGGCCTATGAGGGCCGGTATTGGGCGACCGGCGACCATATCGACTACAAGGATGACACCGGCTTTACCGCCGACGGCGATTTCCGCGACGGTGTTCTCTATCACGCAGGGATGGTGCTGAGGCGGAGGTAGGTCAGTTGGTCAGTCTGTCATAATCGGCATGCGAGCGGAAATCTGCGAGCGCCCCGTCAGCGAGAGCATCGAGCTTGCCGGCTGCGGAGTCGGCTTCGATCTGCTCATCCCAGCGCGCAACTTGAAACTCCTCGAACCATGCCGAAAAGCTTTCGAGTGCAAAGCACATTCAAATCAACGCAAACCGATCGACATCCACCAGGCCCATGTCAGAGATCTTCAGGTGCGGGATGACGGGCAGCGGCAGGAAGGCGACCTGCAGGAAGGGTTCTTGGAGCGTCGTGCCGAGTGCATAGGCCGCTTTCCTGAGGTGGTGCAAAGTGTCGCGCACGGTCTCATAGGGTTCGAGGCTCATGAGGCCGGCTATGGGAAGCGCAATCTCGCCGGTCACCTTGCCGCCTTCGACCACGACAAACCCCCCGTGGATTTCGCCAAGGCGATTGGCGGCATGCGCCATGTCTTCCTCGTCGACGCCGACAACGCAGATATTGTGGCTGTCGTGCCCGACGGTCGAGGCGATCGCGCCCTTCCTCAGCCCGAAACCCTGCACGAAGCCGTTGGCGTGGTTGCCGTTCTTGCCGTGGCGTTCGATCACGGCGACCTTGATGATGTCGCGGTCGAGATCGATGCCGGTCTCGTTGCCGAAGGACGGGAGTTCGTAGCGGCGATGCTCGGTGATGATCTTGCCCGGCAGGACGCCGATGACCGATGTTTCGCCCTGGGTGGCAGGTACGACGAAATGGGCAGCTTCGACCGACCTAGCCTTGACGCTGTCGAGGCCGACCGCCGCCACCGGCTTACGGGTCGCAAAAAGCTCGTCCGTCACCTTGCGACCGGCCGAGAAGACCATTTCCGCCTTGCAGTTCCTGAGGCTGTCGATGACGACGAGATCGGCCCGCCAGCCGGGCGCCACGAGGCCGCGGTCGCGAAGCCCGAAGGCGCGCGCGGCGGAGATCGAGGCAGCGCGATAGATGGCGAGCGGTTCGATGCCGTTGGCGATCGCCGTGCGGATCATGTAGTCCAGATGGCCCTGTTCGGCGATGTCGAGCGGGTTGCGGTCGTCGGTGCAGAGCGCCAGAAAGGGCGACAGCCGCTCGGTGATGATCGGCATCAGCGCATGCAGGTCCTTTGAGACCGAGCCTTCGCGCACGAGGATGTGCATGCCCTTGCGGATCTTTTCGAGAGCTTCTTCGGCGGTGGTGCATTCATGCTCGGTGCGGATGCCGGCGGCAAGATAGCCATTCAGGTCGTTGCCGCCGAGCAGCGGGGCGTGGCCGTCGATATGGTCGCCGTAAAAGGCGTCGAGCTTGGCGAGGCAGACCGGGTCCTTGTGGATGACGCCCGGGAAGTTCATGAATTCGGCGAGCCCGATGACCTTCGGGTGATTCCGGAAGGGGAGCAGTTTTTCGATCGGCAGGTCGGCTCCGGCGGTTTCCAGATGCGTTGCCGGCACGCAGGAGGAAAGCTGGACGCGGATATCCATGATGGTTTCGAGCGAGGAATCCAGGAAAAACCGGATACCTTCCGTGCCGATGACATTGGCGATCTCATGAGGATCGCAGATCGCCGTCGTCACCCCATAGGGCAGCACGCAACGGTCGAATTCGTGCGGGGTGACCAGCGAGCTTTCGATGTGGAGATGCGTGTCGATGAAGCCCGGCACGACGAGCCTTCCCGAAATGTCGATCTCTTCGTTGCCCTTGTAGGAACCGCAGGTGCCGACGATGCGATCCCGGCAGATGGCGATGTCGGAAGCGACGATTTCGCCGGTGACGAGGTCGAAGAACCTCCCGCCCTTCAGGACGATATCGGCGGGCTCGCGACCCGTGCCCTGGTCGATCAAGGTTTCGAGGCGGCTGGTCATGGCAGGCTCCTGGCGTTGAATCGGTCCAGACCAGCTTAACTGGATACCGGCCGGACGCAAAAGAGCCAAGAGAGGCGCAAGCCCGCTAATCTCTACGCGATATCGATCCTGACATTGGCGCCGCAGAGAATGGTGGCGACGTTGGCGCCGGCAAGCGCCTTCCCATGTTCCAGAAGCCCCGCAATGCCGGCGGCACCCGCTTCCTCCACGACGAGGCCGTAGTGGAGGCGGCAGAAATCCCGCGCCTGCCGGATCGCTGTTTCTCCGGTCTCCCAGACGTCATCGACGGTCGTCTTCATGCAGTCGAGCGCATAGGGAACGCATTCGCGCACGGCGATGCCGTCGGCTGCGGTCGCTGCGGTTTCTGTCGAGATGATCCTGCCGCTCTCCCAGGAGCGTTTCATCGCGGGGGCATTTGCGGCGACCACACCGATGACCTCGCATCCCGGCGCATTCGCCCTGATCCAGGTGCCGATGCCTGTCAGCAGGGCACCATTGCCGAGCGGCACGACGATGGCTTGCAGCGAAACGCCATCGCGGCCAAGCCGCTCGGTGATTTCAAGCGCTATTGTGCCGGCGCCTTCGGCGATTTCCTTCAGCGCGCCGTCTTCCACGAAGGAATAGCCATGGGTTTTAGCATAGGCGCGCGCGGCGGCCTTTGCCTGGTCGAAATCGTCACCCTCCAGAAAGACCTCGGCGCCGAGGCGGCGCATCGCTTCGATCTTGGCGGGATTGGCCGTTCTTGCGGAAAAGATCACCACCCTGCGGCCCTGAGCGCGGCCGGCATAGGCCAGTCCCTGGCCGAAATTACCGGCGGATGCCGAAACGATTGCGCTGTCACCTGCCGGCTGGTTCTTGAGCCACCAGTCGGTGCCGCGACCCTTGAAGGAGCGGATCGGATTCAGCGTTTCGACCTTGGCGAACAGGCGAAGGCCGAGAGCCGTATTGGCGGTCTGCTGCTCGACCAGCGGACTATTGACGAAAAGCCTGTCGATGCGGGCGGAAGCGTCAAGAATGCCGGCGGCGGAGGGAAATGGCTGGTTTGTCGTCATGCGGCTAAACTGCCTGTAAAACACGGGTAAGGTTTCCGAATTTTACGGAAATGCCGGGTAGATTTTGCATTATTGCGCAGACAACGGGAGTTTTCATCATGGCGCTGACGAAGACGGATCGCGAGATTCTCAAGCTCATGCAACAGGATGCGACCATTACGCTCGGTGAGCTCGCGCATCGCACGGGCCTGTCTGCGTCGTCGGCGCAGAGGCGGCTCCAGAAGCTCAGGGAAGACAAGGTGATCCTGCGGGACGTCTCGATCGTCGATCCCAAGAAGGTCGGCGCCAGCGTCTCCATGCTCGTGGAGGTCGAGCTGGAGCGCGACCGGCCGGAGCTTCTTCCGCCTTTCATGCGCTGGGTGGCGGAAACGCCGGAAGTCCAGGAGGCCTGGGGGACGTCCGGGCGGGGCGATTACACGCTCGTCGTTCTCGCGCGCTCGGTCGAGCATTTCGACGAACTTGCCGACCGGATGATGGAGCTCAACCCGAATATCCGCAAATTCACCACCAGCGTTGTGTTGAAGACGCTCAAGCGGACGCTGGCGGTCCATGTCGAGTGAACGGACGCCATTGGCACATGCGCCCGATACAGAACAGGCGCCGGAAGGCGCCCGTCAGAATGCTATCTGAAACGCCTCACTCGGCGGCGACGATCTTGCCGTCTTCCCACTTGAAGAGCGAGAAGCTTTGCGACGTGAGGTCGCCGGTCTCGCCATAGGTGAGCTTGCCGATGGCGGTTGCGATCGGTTCGCCTGACTTGATGGCCGCGGCGACCGCTTCCACATCTTCAGCACTGCCTGCCTTTTCGATGCCTGCCTTGAGAACTTCGACAGCGGCATAGGCATTCAGGGTGAAGGCTTCCGCCGGAATGTTGCGGGCGGCGAGCGCGTCGGCCGCAGCCTTGGAATCCGGGTTCTTCGTGGCGTCGGAAGCATTCGTGAAGACGGTCCCTGCGGCGGCGCTGGTGCCGATGTTCCAGAATTCGCTGTTCGAGAGGCCGTCGCCGCCGATGATCGTCGCCTTGACGCCGAGATCGGAAAGCTGGCGCGCGAGAAGGCCGCCTTCGGGATGGTAGCCGCCGAAATAGATGAGGTCGACATTTTCAGCCTTGAGGCGCGTGGTCAGCGCGCTGAAATCCTTGTCGCCCGGCGTCACCGCATCATCGAGCACTTCCTTCATGCCTCCGGCGTTTAGCGTGGCCTTGAAAGCGTCCGCCAGCCCTTTGCCATAGGCGCCCTTGTCGTTGATGATGGCGACCTTGCTGTCCTTGAAATGTTCCAGCACATATTTCGCGGCGACTTCCGCCTGCTGGTCGTCGCGGCCGCAGGTGCGAAGCACGTTGGTGAGGCCGCGGGTGGTGAGTTCCGGTGTGGTCGCGGTCGGGGTGACCATCAGCACGCCGTTTTCGGCCAGAACATCCGAGGCGGGCATGGCGACGCCCGACGTCACCGGACCGACGACGAAGCGGATGCCTTCACCGACGATCTGGTTTGCGGCGGAGACACCCTGCTTGGGTTCGCCGGCGTCGTCAGCAGCCTTCAGGACGACCTGCTCGCCAAGAATGCCGCCGTTCTTGTTGATCTCCGCGACAGCCGTTTCGGCGCCGTTCTTGACCTGGTCGCCATAGGCGGCAACGGGACCGGTGAGCGGCGCGATCAGACCGATGACGATTTCGGCATGGGCAAGCGGTGCGAAAGTGAGGGAGGCGAGGGCCGTCGCTCCCAGAAGCGTCTTGAGGTTCATTTCGGTTCTCCTTGGATGGGGCTCAACGAGCCCGCGGTCAACGCCGCATCTCACTCCTGCCGTCTCCAATGCCGTTCGGACATATCGCGCCAAGTTGACGGTAAGGCGATGCGGTCGGTGCCGTGCCGAGCCATATTTGGCTTTCAGCAGCCAGCAGGCAATTCTGTAGGAATTTGCCCGAGATTCCGCAAGAAGATAACAAAACCGGTGCAATCTTTGTCGATTTCGCGAGAAAACAGGCCCGAATCCGCAAGCGGGGCCTATGCGGCCTCTTTGCCCGCCAGCGCATCGAGAAAGGTATGGACCTTTTGGTTGAAAGCCTGAAACTCTTCCAGCGTCATGCCCGACCGCTCGATCAGCGTATCGCCGAGACATTTTGCCTGTTGGACCAGGTCTCTGCCGGCCTCGGTCAGCCAGACATGCACCTGCCGTTCGTCCGCGGTGCTGCGCCGCCGCTCGACCAGTCCCGCCTGTTCGAGACGCTTTACCGGCGGGGTGATGGTGCTGGATTCCAGTGAGAGCCGTTCGGCAATCGAACCGATTGTCAGCCCGTCCCGTTCGGCCAGCGCGCTCAAGACGAGATATTGCGGATAGGTGATGCCCATGGCGTCGAGCATCGGCTTGTAGGTCCGGTTGATGGCGATATTGGCCATATAAAGTGAAAAACAGAGCTGACTGTCCAAGGGGACGGGCGGGTGATGCGACATGGCGGACTTCCCAAATGGTCGAGTTGAACTTTGTATACCACGAAAAATGGTATCGCGATAATTTTTCTGTAGACGGGGCTTTCAATAGTGTTTATGCATATCGATATCGCAATAATTAGTGTCGCGATAATTAATGGAGAGCACGGTGAACGATCAGGCTAACAAAACGACACGCAGACGTATTATGATCGCGGGGCTGGGTCTTGCCGCTACGGCTGCGGTCCCGCCCTTCTTTCCAATCAGACAGGCATCCGCACAATCCGCAAACTCTGTTCAGAAGGAAAATAGCACCATGACCAGCAATACCATCACTACCAAGGACGGCACGCAGATTTTCTACAAGGACTGGGGCCCGAAAGATGCGCAGGCCATCGTCTTCCATCACGGCTGGCCGCTTAGCGCCGATGACTGGGACGCCCAGATGCTCTTCTTCCTCGCGCAGGGCTACCGTGTGATCGCTCATGACCGCCGCGGCCATGGCCGTTCCAGCCAGACCGATACCGGCAACGAAATGGACACCTATGCGGCCGATGTCGCCGAGCTTGCCGCGCATCTCGATCTGAAAAACGCCATCCATGTGGGGCATTCGACCGGCGGCGGCGAGGTTACCCGCTACGTGGCGCAATATGGCGGCGGCGGCCGGGTTGCCAAGGCCGTGCTGATCGGTGCCGTGCCGCCGGTCATGGTCAAGTCCGAAAAGAATCCAGGCGGCCTGCCGATCGAGGTGTTCGACGGCTTTCGTGCGGCGCTTGTCGCCAACCGGGCGCAGTTCTTCCGCGATATTCCAGCCGGCCCGTTCTATGGCTTCAACCGGGCAGGCGCCAAGGTTTCCGAGGGCGTGATCGACAACTGGTGGCGCCAGGGCATGATGGGCGGCGCCAAGGCGCATTACGACTGCATCAAAGCCTTCTCGGAAACCGACTTCACCGAAGACCTGAAGAAGATCGAGGTGCCGGTGCTCGTCATGCATGGCGACGACGACCAGATCGTGCCGATCGCCGACTCGGCGCTGCTTTCCCACAAGCTTTTGAAGAACGGGACGCTGAAGGTCTATGAAGGATTGCCGCACGGCATGGCAACCACCCATGCGGATGTGATCAATGCGGACCTGCTGGCCTTCTTCAAGGCCTGAGGTCTTCTGCCTGAAAAAGAAAAGGCGGCCGTGCAGACCGCCTTTTTTCATGTCCGGATGGATTTTCAGATATTGTTCTTCAAAATCTCGCGCAGCTTGCCGAAGATCTCGTCGATATGGTGTTTCTCGACGATCAGCGGCGGCGACATGGCGATGATGTCGCCGGTCGTGCGGATCAGGAGGCCGTTCTCGTAGGCCTTCAGGAAGGCGGAGAAGGCACGCCTGGTCGGTTCGCCGGCGATCGGATCGAGCTCGATCGCGCCGATCAGGCCGATATTGCGGATATCGATGACGTTCGGCAGGTCCTTCAGCGAGTGGAGACCTTCCTCCCAGTAGGGGGCGATCTCCCAGGCCCGCTCGAACAGACCTTCTTCCCTGTAGGTTTCAAGCGTCGCAAGACCGGCAGCCGAGGCGATCGGATTGCCGGAATAGGTATAGCCGTGCATGAACTCGATCAGGTGCTCCGGACCGTTCATGAACGCATCGTGGATTTCGGACGTCACCAGCACCGCCCCCATCGGGATGACACCGTTGGTGAGGCCTTTGGCAGTGGTCATGATGTCCGGAGTGACACCGTAATATTGGGCGGCAAAGGCTGTGCCCATGCGGCCGAAGCCGGTGATGACCTCATCGAAGATAAGAAGGATACCGTGTTTCGTGCAGATCTCGCGCAGCTTCTGCAGATAGCCCTTCGGCGGGATGAGTACGCCGGTGGAGCCGGCGACGGGTTCCACGATCACGGCGGCGATCGTGGATGCGTCATGCAGCGTGACGATGCGCTCCAGCTCGGTGGCGATGTCGCCGCCGTGCTCCGGCTCGCCACGGGTAAAGGCATTCTTGCCGGGCAGGTGGGTGTGCGGCATATGGTCGACGCCGGTGAGCAGCGTGCCGAACATCTTGCGGTTGGCGACGATGCCGCCGACCGAGATGCCGCCGAAATTGACGCCGTGATAGCCACGCTCGCGGCCGATCAGCCGGAAGCGAGAGCCGTTGCCTTTGGCACGGTGGTAGGCGAGGGCGACCTTCAGCGCGGTCTCGACCGATTCCGAGCCGGAATTGGTGTAGAGGACGTGGTTCATGCCTTCCGGCGCGATATCGACCAGGCGGTTGGCGAGTTCGAAGGCCTTCGGATGGCCGAGCTGGAAGGCGGGCGCATAATCCAGTTCGCCGGCCTGCTCGCGGATCGCCTCGGTGATCTTCGGCCGGCAGTGGCCGGCATTGACGCACCAGAGACCTGCCGTGGCGTCGAGCACGTGGCGGCCGTCATGGGTCGTGTAATGCATATCCTTGGCACTGACGAAAAGACGGGGTTCCTTCTTGAACTGGCGATTGGCCGTGAACGGCATCCAGAAAGCCCTCAGATCGTTGGGCGTGGTATTCAGGCGATTGGACATGAGGCTCTCCATGGCCATTCGGATCATCGGGTGGCCATTTCCCGGTCGGCGGTTCCACGCCAAGTTTTGACTGCATGGTCAAATTATCAGGGGAAGCGGGGCCGTCAACCGCATTTGCAGACGAGAGGTAAGTCCATGACGACATCATACTCCGCCGGCAACGATTTCACCGCGGTTCGGATTTGGCAATCATGCGACAAGTCAATAGACAGCCTTACCTTCGGCCATGGATGCCGGAGGCTAAGTCAAGGCAGTAAAGACACTATGTCTGCGTCGTCAGACCTAAGCGGCGGCGGACTTCTTTTGAGCCGGCGCGCAATAAATCTCTTCCAGCGTCTCCAGTATTTTGATCACCGATTCAGATGAACTGGAATAATAAATCGTCTGTGCATCGCGGCGGGTCTTCACCAGTTTCTGAGCGCGCAGCTTGGAAAGATGCTGCGACAGTGCCGACTGGCTGAGACCGACCTGCGAAGCGAGCGCACCGACAGCGACCTCACCTCTTACCAAGCAGCACAGGATCATCAACCGCTTCGGATTGGCCATTGCAGACAATAAGCCTGCCGCTGCGGTGGAATGCTCGGATAGTGCCATCGTGTCCATAAGTTAAAACCCCTCGTCTTTCAAAGCGGCCCCCCGCTTTAAAATTCACCCTTCGTCGTACATGCGAAAATTAACAAGCAGCAAAAGGGATTGTATATCCCTAAATTTCGGGTAACCCGATTATTGAACTTTAGACATGGTAAAAAGATAATCAAGCACGGCCTCCGGCGAGGCCGCAAGCTCATCGAATTCGTGTCTGAGTTGAAGATCGCCATCGACAATGTCGATTCCGGCTCGATCGACACCCGCGAAACGCCAGTTCCTCCCGTTTTTCGCACCAAGGCGGGCGGCAAGTTTCTCTGCTGCATCGATCATATTTTTTAAACTCTTTGAGAGTTCGAGCCATTCCGGAGCGGTTCCCGGCTCGGGAATGATGAGATCGGCTCCTGCCAGGACATAGGCGCGGCCGAATCCTCCGTTGAGCGAAGCGCTTTGCGGAACGATTCGGAAGAAGCGGAAATCGGCGAAATCTGCATACAATGCGGCTTTCGGATGCCGATCGAGGAAACGGCTCCGGATACGGGCGTGGTCGGGCGTATCCCGGACAACGCTTTCGGCAAGCGCCTGTACCGTGATCCTCGGATGGGCGAGCGGATCGCCCTTGCCAGGCTCGCCGGCCAAAAGCGAGCAGCGGGGATCGGCAACAAGCCCTTTGGTATGACCGGAAAGGGCCGAGACGAGGATGACCGGCACGCCGTCGACATCGATGCCGGTCAGCGCCCGACTGACGGAGGGGAAACCGGTTTCCGGATCGAGGACAGCGAGCGCCATATAGCGCGCGCCGCGCACCAGCATGCGGGCGAGGCGGCGAGCGTCGTCGTCTGTCTCGCGCAGCACACTGGGCTTATCGGTCTGGGATTCGTCAGCCATCTCGTCCCTCTGCTTCCGTTGGCCGTCGTTCCCGGCATCGGCAGGACATACCATCTGCGGTGACCGGACGAAAGCCGACCGAATGTCTCAGGTTAGGCGTCAGCCGGTTCGGCGGCGGTGGCGGGTGAGCCCTGCGACCACGTCCTCAGCCGAAATAGTGCCGATGATCGTTCCGTTTTCGACCACGCCAACCGCACCCGGCTGGCGGGAAAGGGCGTCGAGGATATCGATCAGCGGCGTGTCGGAAAGGGCGGTCGCGGAGACCGGGGTCGCGCCGGCCGCGGCGGTGACGCCCGGACGCATCACGTCGCCCGCCGTCAGCATGGCGATCGGGTTCATGTGCTGCACGAAATCGGCGACATACTGGTCGGCCGGGGCACGGACGATTTCCTGCGGCGTACCGCACTGGATAATGCGTCCGCCTTCCATGATGGCGATGCGGTTGCCGATGCGGAAGGCCTCGTCGAGATCGTGGCTGACGAAGAGGATGGTCTTCTTGAGCCGCCGCTGGAATTCCAGAAGCTCGTCCTGAAGCCGGGTGCGGATCAGCGGATCGAGCGCAGAGAAGGGCTCGTCCATCAAAAGGATCGGCGCGCCGGTCGCAAAGGCGCGTGCCAGGCCGACACGCTGCTGCATGCCGCCGGAAAGCTCGCCCACCTTGCGGTCGGCCCATTGCGTCAGATTGACCAGGTCGAGCTGTTCGCCGACGCGCTTCCTGCGTTCCGCCTCCGCGACACCGGCGAGCTCCAGGCCGAAGCCGACATTTTCCGAGACGGTGCGCCAGGGAAGCAGGCCGAATTGCTGAAAGACCATGGAGACCGTATGCATGCGCAGATCACGCAGGACCTTTGTGCCTGCCCTGTAGGGATCGACCGGCCCCGACGGGGTCGCGACGCTGACCGAGCCGCGCACGACCGGGGCAAGCCCGTTGACGGCGCGCAGAAGCGTCGACTTGCCGGAGCCGGACAGGCCCATCAGCACCAGGATTTCCCCCTCGTGAATCGTCAGCGAAGCATCCGCGACGCCGAGCACGATGCCGGTTGCAGCGCTGATCTCATCGCGGCTCTTGCCCTGGTCCATCAGCGGCAGTGCACGCTCCGGATCGTCGCCGAAGATGATGTCGACGTGGTCGAAGACGACGCAATCTGTCTTCCGGGCAATCATGCACCATCTCCCTTGGATGTCCGGAACATGCGGTCGAGGATGATCGCCAGGATGACGATGCACAAGCCTGCTTCGAAGCCTCGGGCGATGTTGACGGTGTTGAGCGCCCGTACGACGGGCACGCCCAGGCCATTGGCGCCGACAAGGGCTGCGATCACCACCATGGAAAGCGACAGCATGATCGTCTGGGTGAGACCGGCCATGATCTGCGGCATGGCGAAGGGCAGTTCCACCTTGCGCAGCACTTGGCCGCGCGTCGCGCCGAAAGCAACTGCCGCTTCGGTCAAGGCACCGGGCGTTGAGACGATGCCGAGGCGGGTCAGCCGGATCGGCGCTGGAATGGCGAAGATGACGGTGGCGATGAGGCCGGGCACCATGCCGAGACCGAAGAGGATGAGCGCCGGGATCAGGTACACGAAGGTCGGGATGGTCTGCATCAGGTCGAGGATCGGCCGCATGATCTCGTAGACCCAGGCGCGGCGGGCCGCGGCAATGCCGAGCGGTACGCCCACCGCCATGCTGACGGCAGTCGAGGCAAGCACCAGCGCCAGCGTTTCGATCGTTTCCTTCCAGTAACCCTGGTTATAGATGAGGAGCAGCCCGAGACAGGTGAAGAGCGTGATACCCGCCGAACGGCGCAGCCACCAGGCGAGCGCGGTGATAAGAGCAACCAGCACATAGGCGTTCGGCCATTGCAGGACAAAAAGCAGGGCGTCGATGACGCTCGACAGTACGGCCGACAGCCAGTCAAAGAACCAGTCGGCGTTGGCGGTCAGCCAGTCAACGAAATCCTTTGCCCAGTTGCCGAGGCGTATCTTTCCGCCGGAATCCACCAGCCATTCGGGAAGCCAATTCACGTCTATGCCTGCCTGATTCGGAGGGAACTATCGGTGAGGGCATGCGGGCCGGGAGACCGGCCCGTCCGATGATCAGAGGCCGAGTTCGGACTTGACCGCTTCGAGGCCAGGCTTGCCGTCCTTGGTGGTGACGCCGGCGAGCCATGGTTCGATTGCCGCGCCATTCGCCTTCAGCCATTTGGTGGCGGCGTCTTCCGGCTCATCACCGTCATTCAAGATGCCGCCCATGATCTCGTTTTCCATGGCCAGCGAGAATTTCAGGTTCTTGATGAAAGCGCCGACGTTCGCGCACTCTTCCGTGAAGCCGGCGCGCACATTGGTGAATACCTCGGCGCCGCCAAAATTCGGCCCGAAGATATCGTCGCCGCCGGAGAGATAGGTCAGCTTGAAGTTGCTGTTCATCGGATGCGGTTCCCAGCCGAGGAAGACGACCGGCTGACCGGCCTTGTCGGCGCGGGCGACCTGGGCAAGCATGCCCTGTTCGGAGGATTCCACCACTTCGAACCCCTTGAGCTCAAAGGTGTTGCTCTCCACCATGTCGAGGATGAGACGATTGCCGTCATTGCCCGGCTCGATGCCGTAGATCTTGCCTTCGAGCGCATCCTTTTGCTTGGCGATATCCTTGAAATCCTTGATGCCGAGCTCGGCGCCCCTGGCGTTGGTGGCAAGCGTGTATTTGGCGCCCGTCAGATTCGGCCCAAACGATTCGACCGATTTGTCGTTAAGGTAAGGGCGAACGTCCGCCTCCTGGGTCGGCATCCAGTTGCCGAGGAAGACGTCGATATCCTTGTTCTTCAGCGAGCTGTAGGTGACCGGGACGGAAAGGACCTTTACATCGGTCTCGTAGCCGAGTGCCTTGAGGAGGACACTTGCGGTGGCCGTCGTGGCGGTGATGTCGGTCCAGCCGACATCGGAGAATCGGACCGTGCCGCAGGCTTCCGGCTCGGCGGCGGAGGCGCCCGTCGCAAGCACCAGCATGGAGGCGGCGGCTGCGAGCGTGATCTTCAGCGAGGTGGTGATGCGCATGACTTGCTCCCCTGTCTTTCTGGTTCCCGCCATTATCAATATCTGTTGAGGCGAGGCAAGCGCGTGCATTCGCGGCGGGACATGGGGGCCATTTGCGACATTTTCGATGATCCTGCTGCCATTCTCCTGTGCCGCAGGCGATATCCGATTTGTTCGCGAGTCGGGGCGGATCCCGGAGGGGTTCAAACGCGCGTCCCGTATGCGCGAACGGCCGAGCATTCGCAGACTGTATCGGGGGAATTCGGACGCAAGCACAGTGCGTGCGTCCGAGTGCCGATTCGATCTGACGGCTCTCAGGCCGCCTTTTTCCGTTCGGCAGGGTGAAACCTGCGGAAGCCGATGTTGATCCGGTTCCAGGCGTTGGTTTGCGCGATCAGCAGAGTGAGGTTTATCTGTTCGTCCGCAGTAAAGTGCTCGTTCAAGACTTCGTAGACATCATCCGGAGCATGGGTTTCGGAAACCAGCGTCAGGGCTTCGGTCCAGGCGAGGGCGGCTCGCTCCCGGTCGGAATAAAGCGTGGATTCGCGCCATGCGCTGAGAAGGTGAAGCCGGTCTTCCGTCTCTCCGTGCTTGCGGGCATCCGCAATGTGGTGGTGGATGCAGAAGGTGCAGCCGTTTATCTGCGCCGCCCGCGTCATGACGAGCTCTCTCAAAAGCGGCTCAAGGCCGTTGGTCTGAATCGTCTTTCCCAGCTCGATCCACGGCTGCATTGCAGCGGGGCTTGTGGTGAAGGGGTTCAATCTCTGTGTCATCGTCGTCTCCTTTCAATCATTTTTCGATCAATACGAAAACATGACGACCGGAAACTGCCGGATGTGACATGACGTCGAATTTCTGCTGCCAAACAAGAGCCGGGCTATGCGAGATATCTCCTGGCCGATTCTCCCGGCATGTTGCCGCAGCCGCGTTCGAGTTTCCTGTGGTTATCGGCTTCGCCCGCTTTCCTCGAATCCCGATCGCGAGCAGAAGCGGGGCATGGCCAAGCTCTATTTCCACTACGCGACGATGAATGCCGGCAAGTCGACCATGCTTTTGCAGGCCTCCTACAATTATCAGGAGCGCGGCATGCGCACGGCGATCTTCATCGCTGCGCTCGACGACAGAGCGGGCGAGGGGCGGGTCGCGTCCAGGATCGGCCTTTCCTCCGATGCGATCCCTTTCGGGTCGTCCGACGATCTCTTTTCGGCGATCGAAGCCATGCATGCGCAAGAAGAGATCGCCTGCGTTTTCGTGGACGAGGCACAGTTCCTGTCCGCCGAGCAAGTGTGGCAGCTCGCACGTGTCTCCGACCGGATCGGAATTCCGGTCATGGCCTACGGACTGAGGACCGATTTCCAGGGCAAGCTCTTTCCCGGCTCGCTGGAGCTCCTGGCGATCGCCGACGAACTGCGGGAAGTGCGCACTATCTGCTTCTGCGGCCGCAAGGCAACCATGGTGGTGCGGCTCGACGCGGAGGGCAATCTGGTGCGCGAGGGCGCACAGGTCGACGTCGGCGGAAACGAGAAATATGTGTCGCTTTGCCGCCGGCATTGGGAAGACAGGATGCGCTGCGACTGATCGCGGTTTGATCTTCGTTGGCTATCTGAGACGGAAAGCCGCGGCAGTGCGACGAGATTGACTCTGGTCAAAGCCGGCAATGGGGATGATGAGTAGGCATTCTGGCCATTAAAAGTCATGTTTTTTCAGGAGTGCTTACATGCGCAGAAACGCGACAAAGACCTTCACCCTTGCTGCAACGCTTGCTCTTCTCGCCCTTCCGGCCTTCGGTGCCGAGATCGAAGTGAAGATGCTCAATAAAGGAAGCGATGGTCAGGCCATGGTGTTCGAACCGGCGGCGGTGAAGGTGCAGCCCGGCGACACAATCAAATTCGTCGCGGTCGACAAAGGGCACGATGTCGTCTCTATGCCGGGCCTCGTGCCGGAGGGCGTCGCCCCTATCAAAGGTAAGATCAGCGAGGGCGTTTCGTTCACCGCCGACAAGCCGGGCGCCTACGTGTTCAAATGCACGCCGCATTACGGCATGGGCATGGTGGCTCTGGTCGTGGTGGGCGACGCACCTGCCAATATCGACGCTGTGAAGGCCACGAAGATGCCGAAGAAGGCGAAGGAAAGGCTGGAGGCGGAAATCGCCAAGCTCGGGCTCTGATCTTTCTCCGGTCTTTTCCTGTCCATTGTCGCTGCGCCGCCGTGGCATAATTTCCCGGCGGCGCTATCTTGTCTGCGACCGGCAGGAGAAGCGGCGTGGCGGAAACCCAAGCTTTCGACAGCGAAATGGAGCGCATCGGCGACGCGTTGGTGGCAATGCGCGAAGCGTTTGAGCCGCCGGCGTCGATGCTTGCCGAAGCGGTTGAGGGCCTCATTCTTCCCGAGGAAGCGAAGCTTGCGATCGAAGCGGAACGCTTCAAGGCGAGCGGGCCTGGACGGCAGGCGGTCGAAGCCGCCTTGGCACATCTCGTGGCGGGGCTTGCGGCCGAGATCGAGTTCCGGGCCTGCGAATTCGACATGCGTGAGGTTCCGACGCGATTCGAGAAGCTGATCGGCCTCGTATCGAGGAGCGCGATGCGCCGCCGTCAGTTGGCGCGTTCGCGCAGGTCGGTGTCGCTTGACCATCTTGCCGAGCTGCTGAGGCGCGCCGACCGGCTTGCCGCGCTCGTGCGGGCAGAGCGCGTAACTCTCCTTGCACAGCGCAGCAAGGGCGAAGCCGATCTGAAGGCCTTCATCGACCACCGGCCGGACATCATTGAAAAACTGCATGGGGAGAACGGAGAGGCGATGACGGGCGTCGAGGCTGCGCGCCGGACGGAACATTTCGTCGCGGTGTTCCAGACCTTCATCGATGGGCTCAATGCCGGCGTCGGCACTTGCAATGTGCTGATGCACAAGCTCCTGATCGACGTGGAGGACCTGCTCATCCTCTACCAGGTCTTTTCCGAGGTCGTGTCGCGGTACGGCGACAAAGACCTAAGGCCTGAAGACTTTCCGAACCTGTTTCCTGAAATCGAGCGTTTCTCCAAGGGTATGCTGAGCGTCCACGGTCTCGACCGGCGCAGGGACCTCGCCAATGAGGCCTTTGCCGAGCGGTTTCCGGCCGAAGCTGTCAGACAGGCGGCTGCCGTGGCACATCCGGCAGGGGCGGGTTGGCGGTTGCCGGCGATCTCCGATCTCAAATTCATCCGGCCCTGACCGCGACGAAACGCCCCTTCCGATTCCAAAACATCCCACAGTTGATTTTTGTCCTTGTCTTCGGCAGCCGAGCCAATATGTGTTGAGCAAATCCGATGCCCGCCCGACAGGAGACTGCGATGCTCGACGGAATTACCGCCTTCTTCCAACGGATCGGCCAGGCCGTCGGTAGAGGCATCGGGCTTCTGGTCGCCTGGCTCATCTGGCCGTTCATGGCGGCGCATGGCTGGTATGGCCGGCGTCACTGGATGGTGAAGGGGCCGATCCTCGCTGTTCTCGCGCTTCTCATCGGCTTTTACGGCTACTTCTTCTGGCAGACGCAGATCTGGAGCGGCTTCAACCCGAATTTCGTCGACAGTTATCGCTGGTCGGAACGCACCACGCCGGCCGGACAGGAGCTACCGGCCGCAGCCTCCGCCGACGGCAGCGCGACCGCAGCCGCCACGAACGCCAGGCAGTGCCAGTCGTCGGCGATCGTCGATGCTGTTGCCGACCTCACCGACATGAACGTCAATCAGAACGCCTGGATATCCTCGATGCTGCTCTATCGGCTCGGCTTCTTCGGCGTCGACTGGGATCACACTCCGTTCCTCGACAACAAGGCCTCGTTCCAGCGCGGCGTGAACCAGGCCGTGCGGCGCACCTCGAGCGAACTCGTCGACACGCTGGGGCGGGTTCGCGGCACATCCGGCATCAACAGCAACCTGCAGGACGCGCGCGGCAATCTGCAGTTTGACGAATATTCCTGGTATTTCGGGCTCGATCCCTTCGGCTTCAAGACACCGACGCCGGCCTATTATCGAACTGCGATCGAGAAGCTGAGGACCTTCAACAGGGATCTTTCAGCCTGCAACGCGACCTTCGACACTCGGGCCGACAACCTGATCCAGTTCATCGACCGGATCGCCAACGACCTCGGGGGAACGGCGGCGATCCTGCGCGATCGTTCGGAAAATCACGGAGGCGGCTGGTTCGACACGCGTGCGGACGACAGATTCTGGTTCGCCTACGGTCAGCTTTACGGTTATTACGCCGTGCTTTCGGGTGCCGGCGCCGACTTTTCCCAGGTGATCCGCGAGCGCAATCTCGGGCAGATATGGAATGAAACGCTCAACCGGTTCCGTGCCGCGTTGCGAATCCAGCCGTCGATCGTCTCCAATGGGCGCGAGGACGGACTGATCATGCCGAGCCATCTCGCCGTCATGGGCTTTCATACCCTGATGGTCCGCTCGAACCTCGTGGAAGTGCGCTCGGTGTTGGATCGGTAGGTTGGGAAACCACCAGTCAAGGGTTGGGCTCGTCGAGAAAAAACGTGGCGCCGGGGCGTTGAGCGAAGAACTCGTAGGTGAGACCGACGACTTCGCCACCGGTGCCCGGCCTGTCGCGAAACTTGCCGACGGTGCGGACATATTTATAGTCCTCGGCGTCGGCCCTCACACGATAGATATTGTGGTAGATCAGCTTCTCGGCGCTGGCTCGCTCGAAGGTTTCCATCAATTGCGGCATGTCGTCTGGATGGATACGGGCGGTGATGGCCATCAGGTTCACAGGTCCATCCTGCGGCTCCAAACCGAAGAGGCGACAGAGGTCCTCGGTCGCGAAAAAATGGCCAGTGTCCAGATCGATCCGCCAGAAGCCGTATAGACGGAATGCCGAGGCGAGTTCAACCACCTCGTCAGGCGAGAGGCCAACTTCCTGATATTGAGTATTGACGCGTTTTTCGGTGTGTTGAACCCAAAACGGCAATCTCTTCCTCCCCCAGGCCGGGAAGGTGTTCCCGGGCTTACATTATCAGTCTCAGCCTGAGCGCCTTAGCTACCAACTGGGTGCGGTTGACGCAATCCAGTTTCTTGATGGCATTGGTCATGTAGGCGTTCACCGTATGATCCGATAACGAAAGAATGCGGCCAATTTCAGCAGAGGTCTTGCCTTGCGCCGTCCAGCGGACGACCTCCAGTTCACGACTGGAAAGCGGGCCGGCGCCCACCGTTTTGGCGCTGCGGCGGATCTTGTCGAAGACATCGAAGGCATGCAGCACGATCATGCCGATCTCGTTGAGTTCCACCTGGGTCAGCCGCAGCCGAGTGCCATCGAAACGCAGCAGGAAGCGGTCGCCGTCGATCGAATTCAGGGCCATGGCGACGCTGGTAATCAACTTGTAGCGGCGCTGCAATTCCTCCATGGCTGCGGGGATCGCAAAACCGCGTACGTTCTCGGACTCTTCGAGAGACCAGCAATAGGGCAGAACCGATCTGGAGATGATCGGCGCGACCGGGCAGAGACGCAGGAGGCGGCGGCGGTCGAACTCCTGGATATAGGCGGGAGGCAGCGTCGTCTCGACGATCATCCGCGATACCAGAATCTCATCCGGCGAGCCTGCGGCAAAAAGCGTGACGTGCCGGAACCCGAACTCATGGGCGACGCGCTTCATCGCCGCAAAGATTTCCCCTGGCGAATCCGCTGTGGAAATCTCGCTGTTCAAGATCGACTGCCGTTCCAGAGTGATCATACGAGCAAAGCTGACAGGTGTTTATGTTATGGTTAACAAATATATAAATCTGTTTGAATGACCAACAAAATTTCGTGCAATGCAGCAGATATTCGCCCGTTTTATGATAGTCAATCAGTTTCTTTTTGCTATTTCAGGAGCTTAGCGGGAAGGTTTTTTTAGACCGGGATATATCCGGTTCCCTTAATCTCCTCCATCACCGCATAGGTATGGGTTTCCCGGACGCCCGGAAGCGGGAGAATCACCTCCGAGAGGAATTGCCGGTAAGCTTCCATTCCTGCCACCCGCGCCTTCACCAGATAGTCGAAACCGCCGGCCACCATATGGCATTCCATCACGTCGTCACTGCGTTTGACGGCGGCTGCGAATGCGTCAAAAACGTCAGGAGTCGTGCGATCGAGCTTGACCTGGACGAAGACGAGCAGGTTGCGGCCGAGCTTCTCCGGCGAAAGCTGTGCGCTATAACCGAGGATATAGCCCTCGCGGGTCAGCCGCTTGACGCGCTCGGCCGTCGCCGTCGGCGAAAGGCTGACGCGATCTGCGAGCTCTATATTGCTCAGACGCCCCTCTTTCTGGAGCGCCCGGAGGATCTTGCGGTCGAGACGGTCGAGTTCCTTCATGTTCCGCTACAAATCGAGGAAAGCGCAGTTTTATTTCCAGTAAATATCATGAAAATCCGCTGAAACAACCAGAGAATTCCCGCTATGTGGAGAATGAAACGGAGATGCCCATGAGCGACCATGTCCCTGCCGAACGCTTCATTCCCTTTAACGCGCCCTATGCCGGAGATGACGACCGGCTGATCCGACAGTTTGCGGCCCGCACAAGCTTTTCGCCCGCACAGGATGCGGCGATCGACCAGCGGGCCAAGCGGATGATCAATGCCATCCGCGATGGCGGGGGCAAGGTCGGCGGCGTCGAGGATTTTCTGCGGGAATACGGCCTTTCGACGCGGGAAGGGTTGGCGCTGATGGTGCTCGCGGAGGCGCTTCTGCGCGTGCCGGACGCGCTGACCCAGGACCGCCTCATCGAGGACAAGTTGCGCGAGGGCGGCTGGAGCGCCCATGAAGCCTCCGGCGAAAGCTGGTTCGTATCGGCTTCCGCCTGGGCGCTTGCCGTTTCGGCCCGTGTCATCGGCCCCGGCGAGACGCCGGAAGGAATCTTGCGCGGTCTCGTCAAGCGTGTCGGCTTGCCGACGGTGCGCAGCGCGACGAAGCAGGCGATGCGTTTCCTCGGCCATCATTTCGTGCTGGGCGAAACGATGAAGGACGCACTTTCCCGCGCCGCCAAAAGCGAGGAGAAGGGATACCGCCATTCCTTCGACATGCTGGGCGAGGGCGCCCGCACGGCCGAGGATGCCAAGCGCTATTTCCGCTCCTATGCCGACGCGATCCAGGCGATCGGTGCGCATATGGCGAAGCATGGCAAGGGCAAGCAGCTTCCCGACCGGATGGGCATTTCGGTCAAGCTCTCGGCGCTGCATCCGCGCTATCTCGCTACCCATCGCGACCGGGTGATGAAGGAACTCGTCCCCGCGCTCACCGACCTTGCCCGCATGGCCAAGGAACATCAGCTCAATTTCACCGTCGATGCGGAAGAGGCCGACCGGCTGGAACTGTCGCTCGACGTCATCGCTGCCGTCTTCTCCGACCCGTCGCTTTCCGGCTGGGACGGCTTCGGTCTCGCCATCCAGGCCTATCAGAAGCGTGCGGCTGCCGTGATCGACTATATCGATCAGCTCTGCACGACGCTTGGCCGGCGCATGATGGTGCGGCTCGTCAAGGGCGCCTATTGGGATACGGAGGTGAAGCGTGCGCAGGAACGCGGGCTCGAGGACTATCCGGTCTGGACGCGCAAGCCGGCGACCGATCTTTCCTATCTCGCCTGCGCACAGCAGCTTCTTTCCAAGCGTGCACGCATCTTCCCGCAGTTCGCAACCCACAATGCGTTGACCGTCTCGACCATTCTGGAACTTGCAGGCCCGGATCGCACCGGCTTCGAATTCCAGCGGCTGCATGGCATGGGCGAGGCGCTCTATGACGACCTGCTCGAAAGCAACGACCGGATCGCCTGCCGCATCTATGCGCCGGTCGGCGGCTATCGCGACCTGCTCGCCTATCTGGTGCGGCGGCTGCTGGAAAACGGCGCCAACTCCTCCTTCGTGGCGGTTGCCGGTGACAAGCAGGTTCCGGTCGAAAAACTGCTGGAAAGGCCGGCGGCGCGGCTCGGTCTCGACGACGGCATCAGCGCCCGGCACAAACAGATCCCGCTGCCCTCCGATATCTATGGCCGTCGCAAGAACAGTGCCGGTTTCGAGTTCGGCCATCGCGAAAGTCTCGACAGGTTGATGGGGGATTTGTCGAAGCCGCTGCCGGAGGTGAAGGCCGGGCCGCTCGTCGCCGGTGTGACCTCCAGGGCGGAGGAAAAGCGGGTCACGTCGCCGGCCGACCGGTCGAAGGCCGTCGGTACGGTGAAGGAGGCCACGCCTGCGGATGTGGATGCTGCGTTCATTGCAGCCGGCAAGGCGTTCAAGGCCTGGTCGCGCCAGCCGGTGGATACGCGCGCTGCGTGCCTGGAACGCATGGCAGGTCTGCTCGAAGAAAACCGCAACCGGCTGCTGGCATTGCTCGCCGCGGAAGCCGGCAAGACGCTGGACGACGGTATTGCGGAAATCCGCGAGGCGGTGGATTTCTGCCGCTACTATGCCGACAAGGGGCGCGAGCTTTTCGGTGCGCCGGTGCAGATGCCGGGGCCGACGGGTGAGGACAATCGTCACCTCTGGCGCGGCCGCGGCGTATTTGGCTGCATCTCTCCCTGGAATTTTCCGCTGGCGATCTTCCTGGGTCAGATCTCGGCCGCGCTGGTCGCCGGCAACACGGTCGTCGCCAAGCCTGCGCCGCAGACGCCGCTGATCGCCTATGAGGCCATCAAGCTCTTTCACCAGGCGGGCGTGCCGGCAGAAGCGCTGACGCTCTTACCGGGTGGGCCGGATGTCGGTTCTGCCATCACGGCGCATCCGAGGCTCGCCGGTGTTGCCTTCACCGGTTCCACGAAGACGGCATGGGCGATCAACCGGGCGCTTGCCGCCAAGGACGGTCCGATCGTGCCGCTGATCGCAGAAACCGGCGGCATCAATGCGATGATCGTCGATGCAACCGCCCTTTCCGAACAGGTGGCGGACGATGTGGTCATGTCGGCGTTCCGTTCGGCGGGCCAGCGCTGCTCGGCGCTGAGGCTGCTCTTCCTGCAGGAGGACGTGGCGGACGGCATGCTGAAGATGATCGAGGGAGCGGCGGCCGAGCTCAATCTCGGGGAGCCTTCGAAGCAGAATACCGATGTCGGGCCGATCATCGATGAGAACCAGCGGCAGATGCTCGCCGACCACGTGGCCGAGATGCGCGTGAAGCAGAAGGTGCGTTATGCGGGCAACGTGCCGGAGAAGGGCAATTTCTTTGCGCCTCACGTCATCGAACTCGACAGCCCCGCGGCGCTCACCAGAGAAGTGTTTGGCCCGGTGCTGCATGTGGTGCGCTGGAAGGCGAAAGAGTTGGACAAGGTGCTTTCCGCGATCGACGCAACCGGCTACGGGCTGACGCTTGGCGTCCACAGCCGCATCGAATCCACCATTCGCAAGGTGACCGAAGCGCTCGATACCGGCAATGTCTACATCAACCGCAACATGATCGGCGCGGTGGTGGGCACCCAGCCCTTCGGCGGATCAAAACTTTCCGGCACCGGCTTCAAGGCGGGCGGCCCGGCCTATCTGATGCGGTTTGCCGAGGAGCAGGTGATTTCGGTGAACACGGCGGCGGCTGGCGGCAATGCCAGCCTGATCGCGATCGGCGAGGGGTGAGGAACGGTCCGGCGAAGCCGGAGCAATCGATCCGGTGAATCGATTGCAATGACGAACGCGCTGAGCGAAAGCGAAGCGCCGGGAGACGATCACCCCCCGTTGGCCGGTACCACCGGTGCCGGTTCTACGATGTTGGTCTTTTTCTCGATAGAGCCGAACAGGTTTTCCATGATGAGTGCAAATGCGGCGCCCAGAATCGTCTCTACTGCCCCCAGTCCACGTTTGAGCGAGGTAATCGTGGAGATGATGCCAATCTCGTATGAGCGCAGGAGCCAGAAGATCGATACGAAGAAGCTGAGGACGATCACGATCGAAAAAACGTAGAAAAGGCCGTTGGCCCTTTCGGTTTTGACGACGATGTCCCGCTGCTGGTTCCTGATCACGAAAAGGAGCGCGCTGATGAAATAGGCGGCGGTCAGAGGCGCCACAACGAGCACTGTGTCGATCCGCTCGTCATATGTCAGCCTGTTGTCTCCCGCAAAAATATAGCCGGCAAATCCGATATGGCCAAACAATATGGCAAGCGACGTAAATATGATGAGATACCCTTTCGGCATTTATTCCTCCATCGTTGTCCTTGGGTATTTCGTGATTATGTGCGATGTCACTTCGCTCTGGAATGTTTCTATGCAGTAAGTCGCCGTTTTGGTGTTGTTGTGTTCGGAATTGTATTTGTCGGCCGTCGGCGGATTTTCTTTTTTTCCGGACGCTGCCAGCGTATCGTTTTCTATATAGACGACCTGAAGCTGATCGTTCTGCAGCGGGGGACCCAGGCGAAAGGTCACCAGGGTCTTGATCCAAAAGTGTTCGCTCATGGAATAGCCGAAGGTGTCCGAGTGATAGGTACAGGTCGCGGCGATCAGCATCGGCCTTGGCGGGTGCATCCTGCAATCCCGGCCCGCGAAAAGCGACATGAACTCCGTGCTATCCTCCTGTGCGAGAACCCCTTGGCTGTAAAGCGTGTGGAACACATTCCTGACGGGAATTCTCGCGGTCTTCGTCGATTGCGGGAAGATCGATGGCGGCGGTTCCATCGGAATGCCGCTGTTTTGAAGGATCGTCGGTGTCAGGTCGTTGGTGAGCAGGGCATCCGGCACCGAGATCATGGCGATGTCGTTGCCGGTGCCGAGCGTCTGGATGCCGGCAGTCTCGTCCAGTGCCAGGCTGGTTGCGACCTGCCAGCGTGAATAGTTGCGGCGGCTGTCGATAATGCCCACCGTCTCGCTGAACGCTTCGGGAGAATAGGCCTCGCCAAAGGCTTCCTTCAAAAGTTCCTGCTTCTCAAGGAGATAGGCTCGATAAGCCGCCAGGCCGTAGCTCGTCAGATTCGACCTGTACCACTGCTTTGCGAGATCGGCGGCCGCAGCCGTTGCGACCGCCAGCGGCGCGGTCATTTCGGTTTCACGGTTCGGCAACTCTCCGGAAACGGTCTTCCATGTACGGAAGCCGTCGGTGTCGCCGGTCTTCTTGAGTTGAACCGCCTTCGTATGCCCTCCGAAATCGAAGTTGAGATCGAACACGCCCTCGGTCGGATTGGCGCCCTTGATTGGCACTTCAAAGCGCGAGCCTTGTTTCGTAAACCCCTTGTACGAACCGATCAGGGTTCCGTCGTCTTGTACGCTTAGGTCAACAATGCCGTTCTCGGATGTATAGAACGACCAGTCGGCGGCAGATGCGGCCGTTGCCGATGTCGCAACAATATATGCCGTTGCCGATAGTCTGCCGATCTTCCGCAACATGGCACCCCAGCCTGTTACTCGTTGCTCAACCAATGGTAATTGATGGCGGAAATATTGCAATCATATTTATCCGCGAGCAATTCCGCGGAATGATATGTGGAATCACAGTGACCGCCGGCAGAGCTATCGCATGATCTTACGGAATCCGAATTTGCAGCAGTAAGGCGCGAATATTTCAAAGAAGAACGCCGCACCTTGGTGGCACGGCGTTTCCGGTCTCGGGTAGGGAATGATCAGAACTTCTTGCTGATGGAGACTTTGAAGGTTCGGCCCGGCTCGCTGTAGTAGTCGCGGCTGGCGATGGTCGTGCCGTCCGGTACGCTGACGGCGTCCCAGTATTTCTTGTCGAACACGTTGAAGACACCTGCCTGCACCTTCAGGCCCTTGACGTCTACGTCACCGATCTGTTCGGGAGCCCACCAGGCGGACAGATCGACAATGCCGTAGCCCGGAGCTTCGAAGCCGCTGCCGCTAACCTTATCGCGGTCCGCCGCCATGGTGAGCGAGACGTCCGTGCCCCATGTTTCCTGCGCATATCCCAAGCCGACGATCGCACGCAGCGGAGCGACCGAGTTCAGGTAGGCGCCCGTTCCGGTATCACGTCCGTTGGTCCAGGCGAGCGAGCCCCAAGTGCGCCAGTTCGGATGGAACTGCCATTCGCCCGCAAGCTCAATGCCGTAGATGCGGACCTTGTCGAGGTTTTCGTAGCCGGTGATGCCGGCGATCGGATAGATGTTGCCGGGATCCGGAAGAGAGACTGTATCGATGAAGTTGCGATAGTAATTATTGAACAGGGTTGCCGAGACGGAATAGTCGGTTCCGACGTACTTGGCGCCGATCTCGAAGCCGTTGCTGGTTTCAGTTTCCAGATCGGGATTACCGATGCGGGCATAGGAGCCCGGCTGACCGTAATTCTGGTAGAGTTCCAGAGCAGTCGGCGCACGGAAGCCGCGGGCGTATTGCGCGAACAGTTCGAGTTCCTTGGTCGCCTGCCATGCGATGCGGAGCTTCGGAGAAATGCCGAAGTCCTCCGCCGAATTCAGATAGGACGGGTCGTAGTTCGGGCTTCGCTCGAAGGCCGCCGTGGATTTGGGATCGTAGCTGTACCAGTCGACGCGGACGCCGGGCGTCACCGTCAGGCGATTATCCATCAGCTTGATATCGTCTTCGACGAATGCGCCGAAAATGAAACCGTCGACATCCGGCATGTCGGAAGCGTTGGAATGCAGGAACCGGCACGCCTGCGGGCCAAACGGGTCGGGGATCGTCGTCCAGTCGACATCCGGGCAATTGTCGACACCGGCGGAATATTGATGGGTCTTCTGCCAGTAGAGTTCGCCGCCGAACCGGAATTCATGCGTCGCTCCGCCGATCTGCAATTCCTTCCGGGCATCGCCGGTGATGCCGTAGGAGGTCTGCTCGATCATGTTGTCGCGTTTGTAGACGCCGTAGGGAGGCCCATACAAGAAGGGGTCGCCCGGAATGATAAAGCTTCGGCCGTCGCGCAGCCGGATCGCGTCCGTCGTATTGTTCAGCTTTTCCTTCTGCCAGTAGATGTTGACGCTTGCCTGGTCGACGATATCAGTGCCGTCCGGCGAAATGAAATCGTAGGAGCCGGAGAAGCGCTTGCGATCGACTTCCTCGCCGGACTTGAAGCTGCCCTGCTCATAGCTGGACGTCGTGCCGCGCATGTTGTCGAAGTCCTCGTCGCGGTTGAAGAGGTCCGCCGTCAGCCCGAAGCGGTGACCGCCTTCCAGATACTGATGGAACTTCACGAGGAGATTCTTCTGAACGAAGTCGGCTGGATTAGCTTCCGTGCGGCTCGTGCCATAACCGCCGATGTACCCCTGGTTCTCGGTCTCGTGGCCCTTCTTGTAACCGCCCTGGACGAGCAACCAGCTATCGTTGAACCTGCCTGCGATCGCGGCATTGCCGCCCACGCTCTGGTCCGCGCTGTCATAGGTGGTTTTGGTGAGTGCGCCGAAATTCTTGCCTTCCTCGATCAGGTCCTCCGGATTGAGGGTGCGCAGTTCCACGACGCCGCCGAGCGCGCCGGAGCCGTAACGGCTGGAATCGGCTCCCTTGGTGATGTCGACCGACGACAGGCTGTCAAAGTCGAAGGAATTGATGCCGCCCTGGGCGCTGTCGCGCGGGTCGGTCAACCAGGGCAGGCGGATGCCGTCGATCGTCGTCAGGACGCGCTGGTCCTGCAGACCGCGGATATTGACGCTCTTGGTGTTGCTGTTGAAATTCACGCCGGCATCGATGCGGCGGGCGAAATCCTTGAAATCGGTGACCATGCGCTCCTGGATCTTTGCGCGCTCGGTGGTCTGCGTCAGGGGGGAATCGGCAACCCGTCCGCCTTTCTCCGCCGTCAGCACGATCGGTTTCAGTTCCGTCGACGGGTCGTCCGTCGTCGCCTCCTGTGCATAGGCCGTGGAGGTGATACCCAGTGCAACGACCATGGCAGTTCCAGCCCAAAGATGCTGGTGTCGTAAAAAGCGCGAACCCATGAAAGCCCCCTTTAAAAAGCATGCGGCAACGTCGCGCGCCGTTCATTGCCCAACGCGCGGAAAAGAATTCGGATTTGTCGATTTCCGCTCAGCGGAAGCCCCGGCGGCGAGAATTAAAAATCTAAACAAAAGGAGTCAAGTTTGAATCTGACTTTTTTAGTCAAGTTATCGTGTGATGCGTAAAAGCCACACCTCGGGAGGCTTCCCTTCCCATCACCGCCATTCCCACATTACGTTTCCTTCGCTATTCATAACCGCACGGGCATATTCGAACTCTACAGAACGAACGGGAGCGGGGAACGCATGGCAGCCGTCAAATCGGATATCGAGATTGCGCGCGCCGCGAAGAAAAAGCCGATCGTCGAAATCGGCGCGCGGCTGGGGATACCGGCGGATGCGCTGGCGCCCTATGGTTACGACAAGGCGAAGGTCGGGGCCGATTTTATCGCCTCGCTTTCAGCTCGTCAGGACGGCAAGCTTATCCTCGTCACAGCGATCAATCCGACGCCGGCGGGCGAGGGCAAGACCACGACGACCGTGGGTTTGGGCGACGGGCTCAACCGCATCGGCAAAAAGGCCGTGATCTGCGTCCGCGAGCCGTCGCTCGGGCCCTGCTTCGGCACGAAAGGTGGAGCGGCCGGCGGCGGTTATGCCCAAGTCGTGCCGATGGAAGATATCAACTTGCACTTCACCGGCGATTTCCACGCCATCACGGCGGCGCACAACCTGCTCGCCGCGATGATCGACAACCACGTCTATTGGGGGAACGCCGAGAACATCGACGTGCGGCGCATCACCTGGCGGCGGGTGATGGACATGAACGACCGGGCTCTGCGCCAGATGGTTGCCTCGCTCGGTGGTGTGGCCAACGGTTTCCCGCGGGAGAGCGGGTTTGATATCACCGTCGCCTCGGAAGTCATGGCGATCCTCTGCCTGGCGTCGGACCTCAACGACCTCGAACGGCGGCTCGGCGACATCGTCGTCGGATACCGGTTCGACAGGACGCCGGTGTTTGCGCGCGACATCAAGGCCCACCGGGCGATGACGGTGCTGCTCAAGGACGCGATGCAGCCGAACCTCGTGCAGACGCTCGAAAACAATCCGGCCTTCGTGCATGGCGGGCCTTTCGCCAATATCGCGCATGGCTGCAATTCGGTGATCGCCACCAGGACGGCGCTGAAGCTCGGCGATTACGTGGTGACGGAAGCGGGTTTCGGGGCCGATCTCGGGGCGGAGAAATTCTTCGACATCAAGTGCCGCAAGGCTGGTCTGAAGCCTCACGCGGCGGTGATCGTCGCAACCGTCAGGGCGCTCAAGATGAACGGCGGGGTGAGGAAGGACGATCTTTCCGCTGAAAACGTCGAGGCGCTGCAGCGCGGATGCGCCAATCTCGGCCGTCACATCGCAAATGTGCGGAAATTCGGCGTGCCGGTGGTCGTCGCCATCAACCATTTCACGTCGGATACCGATGCCGAAATCGCTGCCGTGAAGGATTATGTGGCGCGGCACGGATCCGACGCCATTCTCTGCCGCCACTGGGCAGAGGGTTCGGCGGGCATCGAGGAACTGGCGGAAAAGGTGGTCGAGCTTGCCGAGGGTGGTCAGGCGAAATTCCAGCCGCTCTATCCCGACCATCTGCCACTGATGGAGAAGATCGAGATCATTGCTTCGAAAATCTATCATGCCGGCGAGGTGACGTCCGACAGGGGCGTGCAGGACCAGTTGAAAGCCTGGGAGGAACAGGGCTACGGCGACCTGCCGATCTGCGTCGCCAAGACGCAATATTCCTTCTCCACCGATCCCAACCTGCGCGGCGCGCCGGAAGGGCATGTCGTGCATGTGCGCGAGGTCAGGCTTTCGGCCGGCGCCGGCTTTGTCGTCGCCATCACCGGCGAGATCATGACCATGCCGGGCCTGCCGCGCGTGCCTTCGGCCGAGCGGATTTTCCTGAATGACGAGGGGTTCGTGGAAGGGTTGTTCTGATAGATTTCCGGCAGTGCCCAATCTGATTCACCGGCAATATCTGTAGCCGTCTTTCCTTTCGAGCACGTCGAGATGCAGGTGGTTCTGGTGTGCAGCGTCGCTGCCCGGTGACAGGACGGTCGTGAAGTGCAGGCAGGCGCCGGCGGTCGCGGTGCGCTGGAATGCTCCTTCGAGTGTGGAATCCTCGTCGCGTGACTTCATCTCCATCGTCTCGCCATTGTCGAGCCTGAAGGCGGCGACATCGATGGCGTTGCCGCGGGCGTGCTCGGAAATCTTGCCGGTCGACGCGCCGTTTCGCAAACGGCAGGCATAAGTGGAGCCGGGCGCAATGCCGACGATCTTCCGCCCCGGCATCGCGATGTTCATCGCAGGCTGGACGGTGTCCTTCAGCCAGTGCGCCATGGTCGCCGCGGTTTTGCATCGCATGGTGGCGCCGCCGAGGTCGACGCCTGGCAGGACTTCCGCGATCTCGACCGGATGTTCGATGCCGCAGCCATTGCCGTCGTCGATCGGATCGCCCGCCTCGAATTTCGCGCCGAGTGCGGAAAGTTCAGCCAGGCAGGCTTTCAGTTCTTCCGGATCCTCCTTGACGAGCGGGGGCGGAGGTGGTGGAGCTTCGGCCTCGTCTTCCTCCTTTTCCTTACCGTCGGGCTTTGGCCCATCATTCGGGGTGATCGTGGTGGCAGGCGCTTGCCGCGCCGGTTTTTCTTCAGGCTTTGGCAAAGGTGCGGGAACTTCGGCGGCCCCGGGCTGTTCGGATTTCATTGCGGGGGCTTCGGGTTCCGCGCTCCGAACGTCGGGCGCCGCAGCCTCCGGTGCCGGCTCGGTCCTTTCGGCCGGCTTTGCGGATGGAACAGGGCCGTGCTCCGGCAGGGTGGCGCCGAGCAAAAGCGGTATGCTCATCGCAAGCAGGCAAAGGGATCGCTTCATGCTTCTGGCTTCCTCCGGCAGGTTGGCGGAGGAGCAACGCATTTCCCTTCCGTTTGGTCGCATCGTGAGCCGAAGAAATTCGCTTGCGCGTAGCCGCGAGCCAAGCTAACAATTCCGCCCATGACGATTTCGATGAACATCGGTAACTGGTGGCCGGCACGCTTCACGCGGCCTTGACCAGTCATGTCCATCGACAAGACCAAAGCCGCCCGAGAACCGAGGCGGCTTTTTTATTGGCCGCACGGGGATCGGCGAACCAGATCGGAGAGACAGGACAATGGTAACGATCATTCGGGATGACGGTTCGGAAGTCTACGAGACCCGGGGAGGGATCACCGTCAGCCGGCAGCGGCGTGCGGCCGACTATGCGACGGCGATTTCCTCCTATGTCGACCGGCTCGACGAGCGGCGGGGCGCGGTCTTTTCCTCCAACTACGAATATCCGGGCCGCTATACCCGCTGGGATACGGCGATCGCCGATCCGCCGCTCGGGATTTCCTGCAACGGCCGCAGGGTGTGGATCGAAGCCTATAACGAGCGGGGCGAGGTGCTGCTCGGTTTCGTCGCCGACAAGCTGAAGACGGTTGCCGACCTGACGCTGGGTGAACAGACCGCTCGCCGGCTTGACCTTGCCGTCAACGAGCCGACGCGCGTCTTCACCGAGGAGGAGCGCTCCAAGATGCCGACGGTCTTCTCCGTGCTGCGGGCGATCGTCGATCTTTTTTATTCGGAAGCGGACTCGGCGATCGGCCTGTTCGGCGCCTTCGGCTACGACCTTGCCTTCCAGTTCGATGCCATCAAGCTCTCCATGGCGCGACCGGAAGACCAGCGCGACATGGTGCTTTTCCTGCCCGACGAGATCCTGGTCGTCGACCATCACGCGGCCAAGGCCTGGATCGACCGCTATGATTTTTCAAAGGATGGCGCCACGACCGAAGGCAAGTCGGCCGATATCGCGCCGGAACCTTTCCAGCGGACGACCACGACTCCACCGAAGGGCGACCATAAGCCAGGCGAATATGCCGAGCTTGTGGTGAAGGCGAAGGAGAGCTTCCGGCGCGGCGACCTGTTCGAGGTCGTGCCCGGCCAGAAATTCATGGAGCGGTGCGACTCGAAGCCGTCGGAGATTTCCAACCGGCTGAAGGCGATCAATCCGTCGCCCTATTCCTTCTTCATCAATCTCGGAAACCAGGAATACCTGATCGGCGCCTCGCCGGAAATGTTCGTGCGGGTCTCCGGCCGGCGCATCGAGACCTGCCCGATCTCCGGCACGATCAAGCGCGGCGAGGATGCGATCTCGGATTCGGAGCAGATCCTGAAGCTGCTCAATTCCAAGAAGGATGAATCCGAGCTCACCATGTGCTCGGATGTCGACCGGAACGACAAGTCGCGCGTCTGCGAGCCGGGGTCGGTGAAGGTGATCGGCCGGCGGCAGATCGAGATGTATTCGCGTCTCATCCATACGGTCGACCATATCGAAGGACGCTTGCGGGAGGACATGGACGCCTTCGACGGTTTTCTCTCCCACGCCTGGGCCGTCACGGTCACCGGTGCGCCGAAGCTCTGGGCGATGCGCTTCATCGAGAACCACGAGAAGAGCCCGCGTGCCTGGTATGGCGGGGCGATTGGTATGGTCGGCTTCAACGGCGACATGAACACGGGGCTGACGCTACGCACCATCCGCGTGAAAGACGGTATCGCGGAAGTGCGGGCTGGTGCGACGCTGCTCAATGATTCCGATCCGCATGAGGAGGAGGCCGAGACCGAGCTCAAGGCATCCGCCATGATCGCTGCGATCCGCGATGCCCGCACCGGCAATACGGCGAAGGCCGGCCGCGACGTGGCGCGGGTCGGGCAAGGGGTGAAGATCCTGCTCGTCGATCATGAGGACAGTTTCGTCCATACGCTCGCCAACTATTTCCGCCAGACGGGTGCCACCGTGTCGACGGTGCGCTCCCCGGTGGCGGAAGAGGTGTTCGACCGCTTCGATCCGGACCTCGTGGTGCTGTCGCCGGGTCCTGGCAATCCGAAGGATTTCGACTGCAAGGCGACGATCAAAAAGGCGAGGGCAAGAAACCTGCCGATCTTCGGCGTCTGCCTCGGCTTGCAGGCGCTGGCGGAGGCCTATGGCGGGGAACTCCGGCATCTGGCGCTGCCGATGCACGGCAAGCCGTCACGCATCCGCGTGCTGGAGCCGGGTATCGTCTTTTCCGGCCTTGCTAAGGAAGTGACGGTCGGTCGTTACCACTCGATCTTCGCCGATCCGAAGACGCTGCATCCGGATTTCATCATCACGGCGGAAAGCGAGGACGGCACGATCATGGGCATCGAACATGCCAAGGAACCGGTCGCGGCGGTGCAGTTCCATCCGGAATCGATCATGACGCTTGGAGGCGATGCCGGCATGCGGATGATCGAGAACGTCGTGGCGCATTTGTCGCGCAAGGCCAAAATCAAGGCGGCGTAAGAGTGTCTTCCGAGATCATTACGATCGAGCGCATTCGCGAAGAACATATCGAGAGCTTTCATAAGGCTCTCGATATGGTCTCTCGTGAGCGTAAATATCTGACCTTTCTGGAGGCGCCGCCGCTCGAGAGCACGAGAGAATTCGTGCTCGACATGATCGAGGGCGGCCATCCGCAAGTCGTGGCGGTGATGGGGGGTAAGGTGGTCGGCTGGTGCGATATCCGCCGCCATGCCCGCGAGACGCATGCCCATTGCGGAGCTCTCGGCATGGGCATCATTCCCGGGTATCGCGACAAGGGGCTCGGCAAGCGGCTGATCTGCGCCGCGTTGGAACTCGCGTGCGAGCGGGGCTTCCACCGCGTCGAACTGCATGTGCATGCGGACAATCCGCGAGCGATCGCGCTTTACGAAAAGGTCGGCTTCGTGCGGGAAGGCGTGGCGCGCGATGCAGTCAAGATCGACGGGCGGTTTATCGATGCGATACAGATGGCGGTGATTTTCGGGTAGGCTTTCGCGGACGTAGATATTGGAAGCTGCACCGGAGGCTTTTCGGGGAGGAACTCGTGACAGGTTGGGATGCGGTCTGGTTTTTCATCATATCCTTCACGATCGCGGCCGCTCTTCCGGGGGCAGGCCAGGGTGCGCTGATCGCTCAGGTCATGTCCCGCGGCGGCCGCAATGCTGCTCCGTTCGCGATCGGTATGGTGTCCGGCAATTTCCTGTGGTTGACAGCCGCCGTGCTGGGCCTTTCGCAATTGGCGGTGCGCTTCGAGCCGGTATTTATTGCGGTGAAATGGCTTGGTGTCTGCTATCTGATTTTCCTCGCCTTCAAGCTCTGGAATGCCGGGGCAATGCCCTCGGTTCCGCGCGAGGCCGACAAGGCGCAAGGCTTTCTTTCCGGGGCCTTCCTGACGATCGGAAATCCGAAAGCAGTGGTCTTTTTCGGTGCCATCCTGCCGCACGCCTTCGATATGGGCGCGCTGTCCCTCCAGCAGTTGAGCTTCATCCTGATCGGCGGCGTGTCCATCGATCTTGCCGTTCAGACCGTATATGTCCTAGTGGCCGAGCGAGCCCGCCGACTGGTGCAATCAGAACGCCACATGAGGATCGTCAATCGCTGCTCCGCCGGAATCATCACGGGCTCGGCCGTCATGATCGCTTCGAGAACGTGAGGATGAGCGCTGAGCCAATCGTGGCGCAAAAAAGGTGATTGAGCGGGGCTGATATCGCCTTTGACAAACCTTTCCGCCTGAGTCATACACCCCGCCATTCGAAACCGCCGGAGCGAGACGTCCTCGCTCCGGCGGTTTCGGCGTTTTGGATCTCAGGTCCTGCAAATCGTTCGCATGCGCATAAGGAATTGGTGATGGTATCGGTAAGGGTTGACCCGATCGTCGAGCGGCTTGCCTTCTGGGGCATTCCCATGTCCTTCGCCGTCATGGGGCTGAAGCTGCTTGCCTGGTGGGTGACGGGCTCGGTGGCGTTGCTTTCGGACGGGCTGGAATCGACCGTCAACGTGGTTGCCGCCTTCATCGCCTATTTCGTCATCCGCTATGCGCAGCGCCCGGCCGACGAGGATCACCAGTTCGGCCATTACAAGGCGGAATATTTCTCGGCTGTGATCGAAGGCGCCCTCATTATCGTGGCGGCGCTGCTGATCATCCAGGAGGCATGGGGCGCGTTGTTTTCGCCGAAGCTTCTGGATGCGCCGGTGCTTGGTCTGGCGATCAACGGGTTGGCGGCGCTCGTCAACGCCGGCTGGGCGACATTGCTGATCAGGGTCGGCAAGGCGCATCGCTCGCCGGCGCTGACGGCGGACGGCCATCACGTCATGTCGGACGTGGTAACGTCTGCGGGCGTGTTTGTCGGCCTTATCCTCGCCGTCATGACGGGCTACGCGCTTCTCGATCCGGTGCTCGCCATCCTGGTTGCCTGCAACATCCTGTTCCAGGGATACAGGGTGATTTCGCAGTCGGTCGGCGGGCTGATGGACCGGGCGCTCGAGCCGGACGAAGAGGCGGCGGTGCGCGAGGCGATCACGACTCATTCGGAAGGCGCACTCGGCGTACATGATCTCAAATCGCGGCGCGCCGGGGCGGCCGCCTTCATCGATTTCCATCTGGTCGTGCCGGCCGGCATGAGCGTCGATGAGGCACATCGGATCTGCGACCGCTTGGAAGATGCGATCAAAACGATTATTCCCGAGGCCACATTGGCGATCCATGTGGAGCCCGAAGGCGAGCGCGCCCATGGACAGAAGGTAGACGTCGAAGGAACTGGCAAATGACGATGACGGATGTGAGCGGGCTTTCGCAGCTCGGATCGAAAGTCGAGGCACCGCAGAGCCCGGAAGCCGCGGTTCTCGAAAAGGTGCCGAACGGCAACCAGGGCACCGACTATGTGGTGCGCTTCACCGCGCCGGAATTCACCTCGCTCTGCCCGATGACCGGTCAGCCGGATTTCGCGCATATCGTGATCGACTACATTCCGGACGGGTATCTGGTGGAATCGAAGTCGCTCAAGCTCTTCCTGCATTCCTTCCGCAACCACGGCGCCTTCCATGAGGACTGCTCGATCTATATCGCCAGGCGGATCGTCGACCTCCTCCAGCCGAAATGGCTGAGGATCGGCGCCTACTGGTATCCGCGCGGCGGCATTCCGATCGACGTCTTCTGGCAAACCGGAGAAGCGCCGGCCGGCGTCTGGCTGCCGGAGCAGGGCGTGCCGACCTATCGGGGGCGTGGTTAGTTACACGTCCATCGAATCGTCGGTATCGAAGTCGCCGTTGTCGAAGTCCTGCTGGTCATCGGCCAAATCATCGCTGCCGTAATCGGCCTGCTGCCATCCGTCGTTTGAATTGGCGTCGTTGGTGTCGCGGTCACCGGTATTATCGCTGTCAGAAGCTTCCCGGATCGCATCATCACCGTAATAGTTGTTGATGACGGTTTCCCCAGTCGGGGTGTTGCCGAAGGGATTGGCGCCTTCCGAAGGCGAACCCCAGCCAAGCGACGACATGTGGCTGCCAAAGATGCCTGAAAGCGAATTGGCGAGCAGCATGCCGCCCGCAACGCCGGCTGCGGTGCTGAGCGCGCCGCGCAGAAAGCCGCCGCCGGCGGAAGATGCAAGGGCCTGGCTTCCCCAGGGGCCGGAAGATGGCGGCGGGACGCGATAGCCATCGTCTTGGTCCCGGTTCGTCCGGTAGCTTTGCCGGGGCGCATGGCTCCACGGGCCGGAAGAGGGGCCGGGCGCGGGATGTTGGGATTGGCTCGAACCGAAGACGGAACTCAGGAAACCGCCGCCTTGTTCGGCGCGATGATGTTCGCTCTCGCCGGCTTCGAGCTCATGGATCCGCTCTTCGAGTTCCTTGATGCGGTTGGCTGCGGCTTCCAGGCCCTTTTCCTGCACGATGACGGCCTGGGCCAGATAGTAGGTGGCATAGGGCTGTTCACGGGTTGCCTGATCGATGAAGCCTTCCGCTTCGCGATCGCGTGGTGTTGCAGATGCCGTCCGCACACGATCGAAAAGGGTGGTGAGAAGCTGGCGTTCTTCCGGTGACATATCTGCCTCCTTGAGGGCGGTTGCCATGATCAGGGAGGTAGAAAGCGATTTCGGCTTTTCCAAGCCAAAATCGCTTAAATCCTTGTAATCTTCCGCTCAGCCGAAGACCAGCGAGAGGCCGGCAAGCGCGGTGAGGCCGCCCAGCATGCGGGTAAGATTGGGCGCGAAGCGGGAGATGCTCAGGCCGAGCGCGATGCCGGCCACATGCAGGAGCGCAGTGGCGACAACGAAGCCGACCCCGAACTGCAATGCGCCGGCAGAACCAAGCTCTCCGCCATGCGCATGGCCGTGGAAGAGTGCAAAGAGGCCAACGATCACAGCGCCGACCACGGTCGGCAGGTGCGACGCCATGGCGACCAGCAGGCCAAGTGCGATGACGGATGCCAGGATGGCCGGCTCGACGAAGGGAAGCGCCACGCCTGCAAGGGCGAGCACAAAGCCGACGGCCATGGTGCCGACGAAAGCGGAGGGGACGGTCCACAGCGCCTTGTTGCTCTGGTCTTGCCGGGCGATCTGCGCCGCCCAGAGGCCGACCGCGACCATGACCAGAATATGATCCACGCCGAACAGCGGATGGGAAACGCCCGCCATGAAGGAGCCGTGCTCCACAGGATCGAGATGGGCGAGGGCGGGTGCCGCGGCGGCTGCAAAAATGGCGGCGGTGAGTGAAAGGCGTTTCAGCATCGTGATCCCCTTGAAATTATGAGTATGCGAAATGACATCGGAGGATAGGCAAGCCTCTTCCGCGTGTCTATCGCCAATTGGCTATCCTGGAGCGCTCGGGATACGTCATTCACCTTAGCTATCAGAAGGTGGGAGTCTTAGACTTCCTCTCCATTGTCTTACGGCGGCGAACACATTATGTCCCGTATCATGAATCCCATGCAGGAGACTGTGACCGTGATGAACGACGAAGACGAAAACGACGAAAAGACGAAAGAATTGCCGCTCGGCAAGGAGACGGAGGCGAATCTTTTCAAGTCGCGTTCGATCTTCATCTATGGACCGATCACCCAGGAACTGGCTCAGAAGGTCTGCACGCAGCTCGTGGCACTCTCCGCCGCCAGCGACGATGACATCCGCATCTATGTGAACTCGCCCGGCGGGCACGTGGAATCGGGCGATTCGATCCATGACATGATCAAGTTCATCAAGCCGAAGGTCTGGATGATCGGCACGGGTTGGGTGGCATCGGCCGGTGCACTGATCTATGTCGCCGCGCCGAAGGAGCGTCGTCTCGCGCTGCCGAATACCCGCTTCCTGCTGCACCAACCGTCCGGCGGCACGCGGGGCATGGCATCCGATATCGAGATCCAGGCGCGCGAGATCATCAAGATGAACGAGCGGCTGATCAAGATCTTCTCCAAGGCCACAGGCCAGTCGGAGGACAAGATCGCCAAGGATATCGACCGCGACTACTGGCTCGGCGCAGAAGAGGCCAAGGACTACGGCCTTGTGTCTCGGATCATCACCTCACAGAACGAAATCTGACGCGTTTGAATTCCTAAAGACGGAGCCCCGCCGGTATTGCCGGCGGGGCTTTTTTGTCTCAGAGGTTAGGCCACCTGCGGCCGCCAGGCGATGACGCCTTCGGTGCGGGCTCGAATCTCAGGTGAAGCAAGGCAGGTCGCGACGGCTTCAAAGCCCGGCGCGCCCGGATAGGGCATCACCCGGACCGGCGGATTGTGGTTGGCCGGGCAGTGGATGATCGCCTCGTCAGGGCCGACGGCGGCGAGATCGAGGATAGCCGACGAGCGCGTCAGCATGAAGAGCGGGCATGCATCGGATCTGCGACTGCGCAGATGCGCGATGACGGCCTCCTGCGTGGCCTGATCCAGTCCCTGTTCGATCATATCAATGACCAGGATGGCCGCATCGTCGGCTTCCAATGCGGCGACGAGCTCGATCAAGGCCGGCGATATCGTTGCGCCGTCCTCGACAAGCCACGCCAGCGCTTGCTCGACCCGGGCCTTCAGCGCAGGATCGGCTTCCATTCGTGCCCGTGCCCCGGCTGCGTTGTCCGCGGCGCGATCGAGATCGAGAAAGACGGTGTTGGGAAGGTGTTCAGCAATCGCCTTGGCGAGCCGCGTCTTGCCGCTGCCGAGCGGGCCGATGATGTAGTTCAGCGGCTTGATGTCCGTGAGCTCGAACCGTTCCCCGCCCCAGGGCCAGGGCAGGTCGAAGGCGGCGACCACCTCGGCTGCTGGTTTGGTCAGCCGCACGAGTTCGTTGAGCTTTGGCGGATGGCCTTCGGCCAGATCGGTGCGGAGTGTGCGAACCGTCCGGACCGTCTCGGCGATACGGCGGGCTTCGGTTTCAAGTCGTATCTGGTGCGCGGCAAGCACCGGTTCCAGGCCTTGCGGATCGCCCTTCAGAATCCGCGCCACCTGGGTGAGGCTGAGGCCGAGCGCTCTCAGTGCTGCGATCTCGGCGGCACGAGCCAATTCGGCAGGGCTATAGGTCCGCCAGCCGGCTGACGTGCGGACCGGCGAAACCAGGCCGCGCTGTTCGTAAAGGCGGAGCGCCTTTGGAGATATGCCGAGCCGCTCGGCGGCCTTGGACGCATTCAGATATTGTGCGGTAGACGTCAAGGAATCACCTCGTAGGTTGTTGACCGCTTCTCTATCGGGGCAGCCCCAAGGGCCGGGTCAACCCTGTTTGTGAGGACACGGCGGATTATCGATCGCCGCCATTCATTTCGCCCATGACTTTTCGCCGACTGCCGTACCCTTATGCCGCAAACGCGCCTTGCCTTTCCCGCAGGGCTTATGCTCGATAGCGATTTTCGTGTTCACGAGTCCCGCCCGAGATGTTCAAGGATTTTTCCGTATCCGCCCTGATGATGGGCCTGCTTACCGCCTTCGTCGGTTTCGTCAGTTCCTTTGCCGTCATCATGCAGGGATTGCAGGCGATGGGCGCGACCTCACCGGAGATCGCTTCGGCGCTGCTTGCGCAATCCGTCTCGATGGGCCTGCTGGCGATCGTCTTCTCAGCCTGGTTCCGCATGCCGATCAGCATCGCCTGGTCGACGCCGGGTGCCGCGCTGCTTGCCGGCATCAGCGTGATCGAGGGCGGATTTCCCGCAGTCGTTGGCGCTTTCGTCGTCTGCGGTGCGTTGATCGTGCTCTCGGGCCTCTTCCGGCCGCTTGGCCGGGTGATCCGCATGATCCCGGCGCCGCTCGCCAACGCCATGCTTGCCGGGATTCTGCTGAGCCTTTGTCTCGCGCCGGTGAAGGCGGTGGCGTTCAATGCCGCGCTCGGCCTGCCGATCGTGCTCACATGGATGGTGGTGGTTTCGCGCTGGCGGCTCTGGGCCGTGCCGGCGGCACTCGTTGCACTCGTGCTGGTGCTGATCTTTGGGGTCGAACTGCCGGCGGATACGATGGAACAGATCGGTGCGGCGATCCATCCGGACCTCACTTTCATCGAGCCTGTCTTCACCTGGAGCGGGATCGTTTCCGTCGCAGTGCCGCTTTTCATCGTCACCATGGCGTCCCAGAACATTCCGGGCATCGCGATCCTCAAGGTGCATCATTACGAGCCGCCGCCGGGTTTGCTGTTTGCCGGCACGGGCATCTTCTCGATCCTCGGCGGGCTCACCGGCGGCGTGCCGGTCAACATGGCGGCGATCACCGCTGCCATGTGCGCCAGCGAGGATGCCCATCCCGATCCCGCAAAACGATACTGGGCGGCGATTGTCGGCGGTTTCGGCTATATCGGACTCGGTCTTGTCGCCGGTGGCATCATAGCCTTCGTGTCGCTGGCGCCGCCGATTCTGCTGCAGGCGGTAGCAGGGTTAGGTCTTGTCAATGCTTTCTCTAGCGCGGCCTTCGCAGCCTATCGGGAACCGGAAACGCGTGAGGCTGCGGCGATCACCTTCCTCGTTACCGCCTCGGGAACCTCGTTTGCCGGCATTTCCGGTGCGTTCTGGGGGCTGGTCGCCGGCGGTGCGATGATGGCGCTCAAGCATTTCATGCAATCGCCGAAAAAATAATCGGGCACTTGCCTCAAAATCCGGTCGCGGCTATACATCCGCCCATGACCATGACAGGCGCAATCATGTCTGACCGTTTGCCGACCAGCCGCATCGCGGCCGGGGCAACGGTTATTGCGCTTTCCTCGCTTCTTAGCCTCGACCTTACGCGCGGTTGCCGGGTCCGTTGAGGAGCGCCCGGCGGCCGATCAAGCCCGCCGGCGTAAGAGCTCCTCTCACAAACGTTCAAGACCGATCCACATCAGACCGTTAAAGGTCCGCATTGACAATGGCTTTGCCCCGGAGGGCGCCAAGCGATGCGTGAAGCGAGAAGAGACTCCAGATCATGGACGCCAAGACCCAATCTCCTGAAATGCCGACCGTGAAACACGGCATGCCGGAAGCGGCGATGAAATACCGCGCCTATCCGACAATCAACATTCCCGACCGCACCTGGCCGTCGAAAACCATCACGAAGGCGCCGATCTGGTGCTCCGTCGACTTGCGCGACGGCAACCAGTCGCTGGTCAATCCGATGGGCCACGACCGCAAGGCCCGCATGTTCCGCCTGCTGCTCGACATGGGCTTCAAGGAGATCGAGGTCGGCTTTCCCTCCGCTTCGCAGACTGATTTCGACTTTGCACGCTGGTGTGTGGAACAGGGCGGTGTGCCGGAAGACGTTTCCATGCAGGTGCTGGTGCAGTGCCGGCCGGAGCTGATCACCCGTACCTTCGAGGCGCTGGAAGGCGCACACCAGCCAATCATCCATTTCTACAATTCCACCAGCGAGCTGCAGCGCCGCGTGGTGTTCGCCAAGGACGTCGCCGGCATCAAGCAGATCGCCGTCGATGCGGCGAAGATGATTACCGACATGGCTGCAAAAGCAGGTGGCGGCTATCGCTTCCAGTATTCGCCGGAGAGTTTTACCGGCACCGAGCTGGACGTGGCCCTCGAGATCTGTAACGCTGTGATCGAGGTAGTGAAGCCGACCGCCGACAACAAGCTGATCATCAACCTGCCGTCGACCGTCGAGATGGCGACGCCGAACATCTATGCCGACCAGATCGAATGGATGTGCCGCAACATCGACAACCGCGAGAACATCATCATCTCGCTGCATCCGCATAACGACCGCGGCACCGGCATCGCGGCGACGGAACTGGGATTGATGGCGGGCGCAGACCGCGTCGAAGGTACTCTGTTCGGCAATGGCGAACGCACCGGCAATGTCGATATCGTTACGCTGGCGCTCAACATGTTTACCCAGGGCGTCGATCCGGAACTGGATTGCTCGGATATCGAGCGGATCAAGGCCGTCTATGAATATTCAAACGAGATGAAGATCCCGGAGCGCCACCCTTACGTTGGAGAACTGGTCTACACGGCCTTTTCCGGCTCGCACCAAGACGCGATCAACAAGGGTATGAAGGCGATCAGGCAGGCCAACGACCCCCATTGGGAGGTACCCTACCTGCCGATCGACCCGCGCGATGTCGGCCGTTCTTACGAGGCGATCATCCGCATCAACTCGCAGTCCGGCAAGGGGGGCATCGCCTATATCCTGCAGGAGGATTACGGACTGAACCTGCCGCGCAACCTGCAGGTCGAATTCCGCGAGGACATCCAGCGGATCACCGACGAAGAGGGCGTGGAGCTTCCTTCCAAGCGCATCTATGACCGTTTCATCGAGCGCTACGTGGAACAGCCCGGCGCGCGGCTGAAATTCGTCGACCATCACACCTATCCGGCGGGCGCGGAACACAAGGGGATTCGGATCGTGGCAGCCGAGATCACCGATCGCGGCGAGACGAAGCGCATCGAGGGGAAGGGGACGGGGCCGATCGACGGATTTATCAATGCGCTCTCGACCTATCTCGGCATTGACATGTCAGTCGCGGATTATTCCGAGCACTCGCTGCAGCACGGCTCCAACGCTTCGGCCATCGCCTATGTGGAAATTGAGTATCCGGGCGGTAAGCTGTTCGGCGCCGGCATCAACACGAACATCGTCGCGGCTTCGCTGGAGGCGATCGTTTCGGCGGCGAACCGGGTGCTGGCGACGAAGGGACAGGCCATCACCTGATCGGCCGCAAGGCCGTGCAAAGGTCGCCTTGAAGGGTGGCCCTTGTGGCTCCCGACCACTCAACGGTTCAACCTCGCTTCCGACAGCCGGGGCGCGGGTGGCATTTGTGTCGCCGGTATCACGCCCTATTCGGTCTGTGCGCCTGTCGAAGCTTCAGCACAACCGACGCTTGTGCGCAACGGCTGCAGGCAGGTTCGTGAACGGCACTCAGGCGGAGCATGACCATGAAATCAGAAGAGGATTACAGCGAAGTCGTTGAATGGCGGCGCGACCTGCACGTCCATCCGGAACTGCTCTACGACGTTCACAGAACCGCTTCGTTCGTCGCAACGAAACTCGAGGAATTTGGGTGCGACGAGATCGCCACTGGAATCGGCCGGACCGGCGTTGTCGGTGTCATCAACGGGCAGAGGCGGACAAGCGGCAAGGTCATCGGGCTGAGGGCCGACATGGATGCCTTGCCGATGGAGGAAATGACGGGCCTGCCCTGGGCCTCGAGAACCCAAGGCAGAATGCATGCCTGCGGTCACGACGGCCACACCGCCATGCTGCTCGGGGCTGCGAGGGAACTGGCGGGGACGCGTCGTTTCGATGGCACCGCAGCCGTCATCTTCCAGCCGGCCGAAGAAGGCGGCGCGGGCGCAAAGGCGATGATCGACGACGGGCTGATATCCCGGTTCGGTATCGATGAAGTTTATGCCATGCATACCGAGCCCGGGCTGCCGGTCGGTCATTTCGCGACCGCCAGCGGACCGATCGGAGCATCTGCGGACGGTTTTCGCATCCGCATCGAAGGCAAGGGCGCACATGGTGCTTCGCCGCATGCGAGCATCGATCCGCTCGTCGTCGGAGCCAACATCGTTCTGGCGCTTCAGACCATCGTGTCGCGGAATATCGATCCGATGAAATGTGCCGTGGTGACCGTCGGCGCTCTGAACGGCGGCAAGGCCGGCAACGTCATCCCGCAATTCGCTGAGCTCACCGGCACGACAAGGACTTTCGACCCGTCGCTGCGGGGTCTCATCGAGACACGGGTAATCACCATAGCCGAGAAGGTGGCGGAAGCCTACGAGGCGAAGGCCAGCATACGCTACAGGCGGATGTATCCGCCGACGGTGAACCACGTTCGCGAGACGCTGTTTGCGATCAATGTGGCAACGGCCCTAGTCGGGGAGGCGCATGTGGACGGCGAGCTTACGCCGCTCATGGGATCGGAGGATTTCGCGTTCATGCTGGAGGAGGCGCCGGGCAACATCATGCTCATCGGCAACGGTGAGACTGCTTCAGTCCACGATCCACGCTACGACTTCAACGATGCGGCGATCCCGTACGGCGTGGCCTATTTCAGATCATTAATAGAGGACGGAATGCCGCTGTAGGGAGCAAGACAAGCCAAGTTCGACAAGACTGCCCTAAATCAGCCCCGCAGCCTTGGCTGCGATGTCGTCCAGATCGGCGGCGGAGGAGGGGCCGACGACCATGTAGGTCGCAAGCGGGGTCACCCAGGAAACGAGGCCCGTGTCATTGCGGATCTCCTCGATCGAGCGGTTGCCTTCCAGCCGGGTCTTGGTGAAGGAAATGGCGACCACGTCGCCGTCCCCATCGCCATCGGTGCGCCGGTAGAGAAGCTGGCCGACCGGCACGTCGCCGGCGGCGAACAGACGTGCCCCCTGAAAGGTCAAGCCGCTGTCGCTGAGATCGGGAATACGGAAGCCGACGCCGGTATTGGTCGTCAGCCATTCGAGAATATCGGCCGGCCTTTCAGCGGGTATCTCCGCAAGATGATCGGTCTGCCTCGCATAGAGCCGATAATGGGCTATGATATCGTCCAGCCAGTCGCGGCCGTTCGCAGCAGTCGCTGAAATCAGTTCAGTCTCCGATGCGACGGGGCGGGCGCCAACGAGGTATCCGATCCCGCCACCAAGGAGGAAAAGAACAAGGCAGGTGGCGGCGATCTGGGGGCCGGAGGGCTTGAACGAAAGTGTCGGATGGGGCGCGTGCGGCAGGCGGATGGCCTTGCGCGGCAGCGCCGCATTCCTGATGGCGCGGACGAGATCGAGCGGCACCGGTTCCTTCAGCATGTCTTCGAAGGCGCGCCGGCCGGTTTCGGCCCCATGCTTCAGCGCGTCGTGCAGCGCCCGGGCCTGCGGGTCGTTGACCAGCAATTCCTCGACATCCTGCCGGTCGCGTTCGTTGGCCTGTCCGTCGATATAGGCGGAGAGCTGCAGCTCAAGCGGCGACGGTTTGAAAGTTCCCATAATCAGGCTCGACGCTCGCTTGTTGCTGTGCCGACCGAGGAAAGCTTCAGACGGGCGGCACAGAGCCGGGCCACGAACTGATCGGTCGGGATGCTGAGGATCGCAGCCCCCTCGGCATAGGTAAAACCCTCCACGTCCGCCAGCAGCAGGGCGCTCGCGAACCCTTCCGGCATGGACAGAAGCGCATTCGATGAGTTGTGATTTCCGGGGGCGTTTCCGCTATCGGCCGCATCCGGATCCACCCGTTTGCGCTTGCGTGCTTCGTCCGCACGGCTGCGCATCATGCTGAAGAGCCAGTTCTCCAGCCGGTCTTCGCCTTTCCAGTGATGACTCTTCTGGATTGCCCGGTCGGCGACCTCGCGTACCAAAGCATCCGCTTCCGGCGCATTTCCCGTCAGCGTCAGCGCGAAACGGCGCAGGCGCGGCAGGAGGGCGACGAGGTCGCGCCGAATATCGGTCGATAAGCTCGCTTGGTTCATGGACGAGGACGCTCTCGCGGTTGCGTTACAATGACGGCTGCAAGCTACTAGCTATGACCCGATTGTGGCGATTCCGCAACAATCATAACATTGATTCTACAACATTCTGGCCGCTTCGGGAATCGATGCCGTAGCCGGGAGTTCGCCGTAGAGAAGCCGGCTGTTGTCGAGTGCGACGCCATCGCCGTTCTCCGTCAGGCTGTGACGCTCGCACAGAAGATTCCAGGCGCCTGGTTCTCCCGACAGCGTGAAGAGGTTGTAGGCCGCGCGCGGCTTGTGGCCTCCCGGGCCTTGCGAGGCGGAGGCTATACCGACGACCGGTACCTGGCCGTGATGGCTCGTCAGCCAGTAGAGCGTGTTGAGATGTGTGTGGCCGTGCAGGACCAGTTCGGCCCCGCCGGTGGAGATGGCGGCAGCGAAGCGCCGGATACCGATCATGCGCTTGTGCGAGGACGTGGCGCGATGGATCGGTGGGTGGTGGATCAGCACGACGCGGAACAGGCCTTCCTCGCCGGCTTTCTTAAGGAGGTCTACCGTCTCGCGCGCCTGCCGGGGACTGTAGTATCCCGAAGCGGAAAAGGGGGGCGTGGCGTTCGAGGTGGAGCAGCCGATGATCGCGACCGGCCCGCGCCGGCGGAAGGTGGGGAAGACGTGGTCGTCTTCCGGCCATTCCGCGGGCCCGTCATCGCTCCTGATGAAGGGATACCAGGCCTTGACCGACTTGTCGTGCGCGCCCGGCACATAGGCGTCGTGATTGCCAGGTACGACAGTGGTCTCGATCGGGTCGCCGATCGTCTCCAGCCATTCACCGGCAAGCCTGATTTCGATACTGGTTGCAAGATTGACAAGGTCGCCGGTTACGACCAGATGATCCGCTTCATGCGTCTTCAAATCGCTTAAAAGCAGGTCGAGGGTGTTGACGAAAAGGTGCTTGCGCCGGTTGCGATGCCAGTTCACAAAACCTGTAATACGCTTCGAGAAAAGCTCGCGGAGCGAAAGTCTTGGAAGCGGTCCCAAATGGATATCGGAAATATGCGCGAATTTGAACATGGCGCACACATAACGCATCGTCGGGGGAATCGTTATCGATTTCTCCGGCTGCTCTCGGAGTTATGAATGAGTGAAGAGGGCATTCCGGAGATCCGCGGTTTTCGGAGCAGAGCGATGGTCTGGCTGGCGCATCGGTTCTTTATCCTGAAGCGCGGCATGACGCTCGGCGTGCGCGCCGCCTGCTTCGATGCGGAAGGCCGTATCTTCCTTGTCCGCCACACCTATGTCGCGGGATGGTATATGCCGGGCGGCGGCATGGAACGGCATGAGACCGCGCTCGCGGCACTTCGCAAGGAATTGCGCGAAGAAGGCAATCTTGAAATCTGCGGAGAGCCCGAGCTTTTCCACGTCTACTACAATCGCAACACCGGCCGGCGCGACCATGTCCTGTTTTATCAGGTGACGGTGAAGCAGACCGAACCGCGTATGCCCGACATCGAGATCGCCGAAAGCGGCTTTTTCGCACTGGATGCGCTGCCAAAGGATGCGACGGTGGCAACGCGAAGGCGTATCAAGGAGTTAAGCGGAGAGGCTGAGAAATCGGATTATTGGTGAGGGGCAGGTTATTCACGCCGCTTTCTTCAATTTCTCCCGTCCATGCGGCGTATCGAGATCGATCGTCGGGCCTACGGGTACGATGCCGGTCGGGTTGATGGTCCGATGGCTGCCGTAATAGTGATGCTTGATATGGAAGAGGTTGCAGGTCTCGGCCACGCCCGGATGCTGGTAGAGGTCGCGCAGGTAGCCGGAGAGGTTGGGGTAATCGGCGATGCGGCGGATGTTGCACTTGAAGTGGCCGACATAGACGGGATCGAAGCGCAGCAGGGTGGTGAAGAGCCGCCAGTCGGCTTCGGTCAGGCGGTCGCCGAAGAGGTAACGGCTGCCGGCAAGCCGCTTTTCCAGTGTATCGAGCGTTTCGAACAGGCGATTGACGGCCTGTTCATAGGCGTCCTGCGCGGTGGCGAAGCCGGCCTTGTAGACGCCGTTATTGACCGTGTCGTAGACAAGGGCGTTCAACTTGTCGATCTCGTCGCGCAGATCTTTCGGATAGAAGTCCGCCATTGAGCCAGTGAGGGCGTCAAAGGCGCTGTTGAACATGCGGATGATTTCCGAGCTCTCGTTCGAGACGATCGTCTGCTGCTGCTTGTCCCACAGGACCGGCACGGTGACACGACCAGAATAGTTCGGATCGGCTTTCAGATAGACCTGATAGAGATAATCCGAGCCGAAGAGATCGTCGCCCGTGGCGCCTTCGTGTTTCTTGAACTCCCAGCCGTTCTCCAGCATCAGGTAATCGACGACAGAAACGGAGATCAGGTCCTCCAGTTCTTTCAGCTTGCGGAAAATCAGCGTGCGGTGCGCCCACGGACAGGCATAGGAGACATAGAGGTGGTAGCGCCCGGCTTCCGCCTTGAAGCCGCTCCGGCCGGAGGGGCCGGCGGAACCATCGGCCGTTACCCAGTTGCGGAACTGCGACGCGGCGCGTTTGAAATGGCCCTTGCTTTCTTTCGTATCGTACCAGACGTCCTGCCATTTTCCATCGACGAGCATGCCCATGGCGGTCTCCTTCGGTTCCTTTGTGGCAATAGATACGCAGACGGCGGAAGATTGCGAGGCATGAATTTATGAACGCTGCGTTTTTGCATTGGACGAGCGGAAAATTTCCTGATACGTGCGTTTCCGCAAATTTGGAGACTGTTTTTCCCAATGGCTGAAGCACGAGCACTGCGACGACGTTGATCTTTTGACAAGGCGCCTTTGAAGGGCGTCATCGAGATTGTCTGTCCTGTCCGCTCCTTTTTCTACGGCTTCGGTCCATCCATGTCCCAGCACGAACTTCTGCATAAACACGAACTTGTCTATCTCACCGAGGACGCATCCCACGATGACGTCATTGAGCTGATCAATGCCGAGGCCTTCGGCCCGGGGCGGCATGCCCGCGCCGCCGCACGTATCCGCGAGCAGGGGCCGCATGACCGTTCACTTTCGTTCGTCTGCACCGACGACGGCGAGACGATCGCGTCGGTGCGGATGACGCCGGTCCTCGCGGGCGGCGTGAGGGGCCATCTCCTTGGACCGCTCGCGGTTCGTCCATCGCACAAGAACCGCGGCATCGGGCGGGAACTGGTGCGGATTGCCATCGAAGCGGCCAAGCGCAAGGGTTCGGAAGCGGTGATCCTGGTCGGCGACCCTCCCTATTATGGCCCGCTCGGCTTCGAAAAGGTCGCGTACAACGCGCTCGAATTCCCGGGACCTGTCGATCCGGGCCGCGTTCTGGTCGTTCCCATTTCAGCAGATGTGCATGCGCGTCTCAGGGGAACGATCGGCTGGCGTCCATAGGACAATTCCATTAAGCCTCTACCGGTGCGTCGGCTGTGACAGACGGCGAGATTCGGCAGAACGCATTCCGTGTCCTGAAACCGCCGCGTGTTTCGGGACATGCAGGGCTAGGGGGCAAATGCATGACGGCTATCACGATGGATGAGGCACTCGACCGTGCGGGCGCGGGGACCTACCAGCGACGACTGATGGCAATCTTTGGCCTTGTTTGGACTGCGGATGCGATGCAGGTCCTGGCGGTCGGCTTCACCGCGGCGTCGATCGCAGCGACCTTTGGTCTCACCGTGCCGCAGGCGCTGCAGACCGGTACGGTCTTCTTCCTTGGCATGCTGCTTGGCGCCATGGGCTTCGGCAGGCTTGCCGACCGGATCGGCCGTCGCCGGGTGCTGATCGCCACCGTAGCCTGCGACGCTTTGTTCGGCACGCTTTCCGTCTTCGCGCCCGATTTCACCATCCTGCTCGTGCTTCGCTTCCTGACCGGGGCGGCAGTCGGCGGCACGCTGCCGGTCGATTACGCAATGATGGCGGAGTTCCTGCCCGCCAGGAACCGCGGCCGCTGGCTGGTTCTGCTGGAAGGCTTCTGGGCGATCGGAACGCTGATCGTAGCACTCGCCGCATGGGCGGCCAGCCTTGCCGGTGTTGCGGATGCCTGGCGCTATATCTTCGCGGTGACGGCCATTCCTGCGCTCGCCGGTGTCGGCCTTCGTTTCCTCGTACCGGAATCTCCGCTCTACCTGGTGCGTTCCGGCCGCAGCGACGAAGCCAGAGCGATCGTCGATCGAATGCTCGTCGTCAATGGTCATCCGCAGCTTGCTTCTGGCACCAGTCTCGTTCAGCCGCCTCCTGTCGCGGCGACCAGTATCTTTTCCCCGGAACTGCGCCAGCGCAGCATCATGATCCTGGCGATCTGGTTCCTCGTTTCGGTTTCCTATTACGGCGTCTTCACCTGGATGCCGGCCAGGCTCGCCAGCGAAGGGTTCGGCTTTGTGCGCGGCTACGGATTCCTCGTGCTGGTCGCGTTGGCGCAACTGCCGGGATACGCACTCGCCGCCCACGGTGTCGAAAAATGGGGGCGCAAGCCGACGCTGATCGGTTTCTGCCTGCTTTCAGCGCTCGGCTGCCTGCTTTTCGTCATGGCACCTTTCGCCCTCCTGATCGGGATCGCCCTGCTGCTGATGAGTTTCGCGCTGCTCGGCACCTGGGGTGCGCTCTACGCCTATACGCCGGAACTCTATCCGACGACCTCGCGAGCGACCGGTATGGGAGCGGCGGGCGCCATGGCGCGACTCGGCGGCCTGCTTGCTCCTTCGCTGGTGGGTTATGTCGTCGCCCAGGGGCTTGGTCTGACGATCGGCATATTCGCCGGCCTCCTGGTGATCGCCGCCGTGGCAGCCCAGCTGATCGATACGGAAACGCGTCAAGCTTCCCTGGCCTGAAGCGTTTCCGGATCCGATCAGAACCGCTTTTCCAGCCAAGTCACCGAATGGCCTCCCGTGAGGCCCTTCAGACTGCCGATCTCGCTGTAGCCCTGCTTCCGATATAACTTGAGCGCCTGCGGGTTCATGGTGTCGATATAGGCACCGACGCAGCCACGGGCGTGGGCTTCGGCTTCCGCCATTTCCAGCATCCGGCCGGCAAGGCCTCGGCCGCGCAACTCCTCGGGGATATAGAGCATCGAAATGTAGAGCCAGCCGCGACCGGTATAGCCCGTCAACCCTCCGACGAGTTTGCCGTCCGGATCATAAAGCGGCACGGCAAGCTCTCGGCGGTCGCTTCGCCCGAAGGTCGCGACGTTATACTCCCTGAGCCGGTCGAGGATGATCTCCTCGTCCTCCGGCGTGACACCTTCGATAAGTTTCAGTTCGATATCCATGGGGCTACGCCTGCTCGTCCTAGGCGCGAATCGATAACTTAAAGCTCTTTCTTTAGGAAGATGCGCGTGCGACCCTTGGGAAAATCGGGCAACTCACCGAAAATCTCGTAACCCTGGCGCATATAGGCCTTGCGGGCGACCGGGCTGAACGTGTCGATCCAGGCGCCGTGACAGCCGCGGGCGCGGGCCTCCCGTTCGGCCTCCGTCAGGAGCTTGCCGGCCATTCCTCCGCCGCGCAGCGCGTCGGGAATGAAGAGCCACTGGGTGAAGAGCCAGCCCCAGGCGGTATAGCCGGAAAGGCCGCCGATCACCTTGCCCTCGATATCGCGGATCAGAACAGCGAGCGGCTTGCGCTCGGACGGGCCGACGTCAGCATCGTTGAAGGCAGCAAGTCCTTCGCCGATCGCAGCCAAATCCTCGGCGCGAGGCGAGGCGGTCACTTCGAGCTGAGACATCCGTCTACCGACCCTCGCGCCACCACATGGCCGAAACCGCAAGGAGCAGGCCGGCAAGGCCGGCGAACCCGGCAAATAGCGGCAGCGTGTTGATGCCGCGCAGCACCGTCTCGTCCGTCAGACGGATCACCAGGCGGTCGGGGTCATTGACGCGCACCTCGCCGCGGACGGGCAGGATGTCCGGCAACGAAACACTGTCTCCCGACGCGACACGGGTAACGAGGCCATGGGTCTTGTCGGCATAGGGTTTCAGAGTCTCCTCGGTCGAGATCATCGCCTTGAATTCCGGGGCGTCGACCGCACCGACATGGACAAGGGTCGAAAACTGGCCATTGGTCACCTCGAAAAGGCCGGTTTCCTCCATGCGACGCTCCAGCCGATATTCACCGGGACCGGCGGCCGTCATCGGCACGGATTCGGTTCGGCCTGACGGATATCTGATCGTCGCAGGTCCCGGGTCGTCACCAATCGTCTGGCGCGTCGCTTCCAATGTGCGACCGACGGCACGGGCTGTCAGCGCCTCTTCCTCCAGCTCTGGCTCCTTCATCAGCCAGTGGGCGATGCGGCGGTAGAGCGAGACGTGCGGACCGCCCCCTTCGAAACCGCGCGCCCACAGCCAGCCCTGGTCGGAGAGCAGCATGGCGACACGGCCTTCGCCCTGGCGGTTCAGGACGAGAAGCGGACGGTTGCCGTCGCCTTCCATCACTGTCTGACCCTGCGGCGTATCGACGTCGATAGTACGGAACCAGCGGCCCCAGGAGGGCGGGGTTTGGTTCGAACCGTCGAGCCCTCGGGTGACCGGATGCTTCTGTCCCGCTTCCGACAAATGCGGATAGAAACCGGCATTGTGGACCTCGCCGGTCGGGGCGGCGGGCAGGACCTGTTCGAGTGGCGTCGAGGCGATCGAATCCTCGCCGGCATGCTCGGGGCCGGCGGCAATCAGCAGTGCACCGCCGTTCTGCACATACTGCGCGATGTAATCGTAATAGAGGATCGGCAACACGCCCCGATGCTTGTAACGGTCGAAGATGATCAGATCGAAATCCTTGATCTTTTCGACGAAGAGCTCGCGGGTCGGGAAGGCGATCAGCGACAGTTCGTTGATCGGCGTACCGTCCTGCTTTTCCGGTGGACGCAGGATGGTGAAGTGGACGAGGTCAACCGAAGCGTCGGATTTCAGGAGGTTGCGCCAGGCGCGCTCGCCCGCATGCGGTTCGCCCGAGACAAGCAGGACGCGAAGATTCTGGCGGATGCCGTCGATGACGTGGACGGCGCGGTTGTTGGCGGTAGTCACTTCACCGGGAAGCTCGGCGACCGAGAATTCCATGACGTTGTTGCCGCCGCGCGGGACAGTGAAGGGGAAGGGCGTTTCCGCACCAGGTGTTGCCTGCAGCGTGGCGATCTGCTGGCCGTTCATCCGCACCGTCACCTGCGCGGTGCCGCCATTGGAGCGGCCGTCATCGAAGACGCGGAGCGTGAGTTCCTGTTCCTCGCCGACAATGCCGAAACGCGGCGCCCGTACCACTTCGACGCGGCGGTCGAACTCGTCCGGCTGGCCGGTGATCAGGCCGTGGACAGGGGCGTTGAAGCCGAGATCCTGATTGATGCCGGGAAGATCGTGGATCTGGCCATCGGTGAGGAAAACCGTGCCGCCGATGCGAGCCGGGGGGACATCGGAAATCGCGGAGCGCAGAGCGGTGAAGAGCTTTGTCGACGGTGTGTCGGAATCGCCGTCATCGGCAACTTCGACGACACGGGTTTCGATGCGCGGGTAACGGGAGAAGCGGTCCTGCAGGCTCGCAAGCGCTTCATCCGTCTGTTCTTTCCGCCCAGCGGTATCCTGGCTTTGGGAGCGGTCGACGATGATCGGCACGACGGTCGAGAGCTGCTCGCGGTCTTCCTGCATCAGCGTCGGATTGGCAAGCGCCAGAAGCAGGGCGGCGAGCGCCAGCGTGCGCAGCGTCGCCCCGCGCACGCCGCGCCAGAAGGCAAGCGCAGCGAGGACGACGGCGAGCACGCCGAGACCGGCAAGGATCGGCCAGGGGAAGAAGGGGGCGAATTCGATGGTCATCGTCACCTCTCCTTATTGGCCGAGTCGTTCGAGGAGCGCCGGCACATGCACCTGGTCGGCTTTGTAGTTGCCGGTCAGCATATACATCATGATGTTGACGCCGGCGCGGTAAGCGTATTCGCGCTGCATCTCGTCCGGCGGTACGGTCGGCATGACGGGTGCCCCTTGTGTGTCGATCGCCCAGGCACCGGCGAAATCATTGCCGGTGATGAGGAGGGGCGTCACGCCATCACCGCTGGAGGAAAGCTGCGCGCCGGTATTCCTGGCCTCCTGCCGTGCCTCGACCCAGAGCGGGCTGCCGGTATAGCGGCCGGGGAAATTGGTGAGCAGGTAGAAGGAACGGGTCAGCACGTGGTCGCTCGGCGTCGGCTCCAGCGGCGGGATATCGATATTGGCAAGGATTGCCTGAAGTCGCTCGCCGTTGGGCGTCGTGCCTCCGCCATCGAGCGCGGAATACTGGTCGCGTGTATCGAAAAGCACCGTGCCGCCATTGCGCATATAGGCGTCGATGCGGGAGATCGTGGCTTGAGACGGCATCGGCGCATTGGCGGAAATCGGCCAGTAGATGATCGGATAGAAGGAAAGTTCGTCCTTGGAGATGTCGAGGCCGACCGGTGCGCCGGGCTCCAGCGTCGTGCGGTAGGTGAGGAACTGGCTTAAGCCCTCCATGCCCTGTTCGGATAGACGATCGACATCCGCCTCGCCGGTGACGACGTAGGCGAGATGGGTGGTGTCCAACCGTTCGAGGATCTGTTCGTCGCCAGGCTTGGCGCCAGAACCGGGCGGCATTTCCTGCGCCAGGGGCTGGCCGGGCACAAAGGCGACAAGGCCGAAGGCAAGGGCGGCGATCGCAGCGGCGGCAGCCCCGCGGCTCGGTCGTGGGCCGCGCGGAATGCGGGAGAAGACACCGTTCATGAAGAGCACGACGAGACTATCCAGTACCAGCAGTGCAAAGGCGGCGGCAAAGAGTGCCGGCCGAAGTGACACGGCCTCTCCGCCGGCCAGACCCTCGCGGACGACCGGCCTGCCGGCGGCAGCCGCATCGAAGGGGGCGATCACAGCTTTCGGCGCAAGAAGGTTGACGGCGGTGAATCCGTCCTCCGTGCCATAGAGGCCCGGTGGATGATCGAAGCTTGCGACCGGTGTCTCGCCGGCTGCGATCGGGATCGGCCGTGCCGTGCCGGTTTCCGTCGTCAAGATGCCGTCGGCGGTCAGCAGCCGGTAGGGCGGCAGCGTCACGGCCGCGCCATCGGTGCCGGTTCCCGAAGACGCCGCACCTCCGGCACGGGCAAGCTGGACGAGGCGGCGCAGCATCTCGACGAAATTACCGGAGAGCGGCAGGTTCGACCAGGTCGCCTCCGCGCTTGTGTGGAAGAGCACGATGCGGCCGGCCTCGACCTCCTTCTCCGTAATCAGCGGCGTGCCGTCCGCGAGGCTTGCCCAGGTGCGTTCGGCAAGGGCCGGGGTCGGTTCGGCCAGAACCTGGCGGGTCACGGTAATATCGGCGGCACGCGGCATGCCGGCAAAGGGGCCGAAGCTCGGGAAGTCTGCAAGCGACTGGGGTTCGGACCACGACATGGCTCCGCCAAGCGCTCGTTCGCCTTGGCGAAGGATGACCGGTACCAACGGATCGTCGGCAGGAGCGGCGGCGAGGCGCGGGCCGGCAAAACGGATCAGCGTGCCGCCACGGGAAATCCATTGCTGCAGCGGCGCATAGGTTTCGGCCGGCAAGCGGCCGATATCGGCCATGATGATGGCGGAGGGATTGCCCTCGAGGATTTGTGGAATGGAGACGGACAGATCGGCGGTGTTCGGCTGAATGATGTCCGCATAAGGCTGCAGCGCGCGGCTGATGTAATAGAGCGGCTGAAGAAGCGGCTGGAAATCGCTGCCGCTTTCGCCAGCCAGCAGCGCAATCCGGCGGCGCTTGAAACCGTCATCGAGTAGGTGTGCCGAGCCGGCCGTCGCAAGGCCCTCGATGTTCAGCCGCGCGAAATCGTTGCGCAATTCAAAGGGGGAGGCAATCTCGGCGGTGGCGGTCGCCGCACCGGCGGCAAATTCGAGCACGCCGGAGGCAAGCGCGCGGCCCTGGGTGTCGAGTGCGTTGACGGTCAACAGCTGCTGCGCCGAGGTCGAAAGGCGTGTCGCCGTGACAGACATGGCGCCGGCATTGTTGACTGCATCGGTCAGCGCGACGGCGCTGTGGCCGTCGCCCTCGATCAGGCGCATATCGGTGGGAGAGAGGGCGGCAAGTGCCGACAGGGCTTCATTGTCCCCTGCGGCTGCCATGCCGTCGGAAAGGATGACAAGCGTACCGGGGCGGGTGCCGTTCATGGCCTCGCTGACGGCTTCAGCGGCGCGGGCGCGATCCGGCACCAGCGGTTTGGGGCTTGCGGCGGCGAGCTTGTCACGGGCAGCCGCAGCCGTGCCGGGCACAGGTTCGTGGCTCGCATCGGCGGTAAAGGCGATCGAGACGGGTACATCGGCGCTTTCCGCATCGTCGATCAGGAGGTCGGCGGTCTCGACGCGGCGCTCCCAATCGGCAGCGGTCGCCCAGCCGTTGTCGATGACGAGCACCAGCGGCCCGCCGGCATTCAACGAGTTGGCACGCGGATTCATGACCGGGTCGGCGATCGCCAGGATGACCGCGGCCGCGAGCAGCATCCTGAGAAGCGTCAGCCACCAGGGGCTCTTTGAGGGCGTCTCCTCGCGTTTCAGCACGCTCGCCAGGATCCTCAGCGGCGGAAAGACCTCCGTCTTCGGGCGGGGCGGGGTCAGCCGCAGCAGCCACCAGATAATCGGCAGTGCGATCAGGCCGAAGAGAATGGCCGGGTTTGCAAAGGCGAGTGCGCTCATCATGGCATGCCTCCGCCCGATTGCAGCCCGCCTGGCTTCTGGGCCGGCATGCCGGAGAGATAGCCATGCACGGCTGCCAGCGCCTCGGATGCGAGATGGTCGGTCCGGTGGAAGACGAAGCTCCAGCCAAGGCGGCGCAGTGCTTCACCCAGAGCCTCGCGACGGGCAAGATAGGCGCGCTGATAATCCTCGCGGATCATCTCTGCGCGGCCGGAAACGAGTTTCTCACCGGTTTCCGGATCGGTGAATTCCGTGCGGCCGGCATAAGGGAAGGTTTCCTCGGCGGGATCGGCGATCTCGACGACATGACCGCGCAGGCCGCGGCGGCCAAGCGGAGCGATGCGTTCCATGACCTTGTCGGCGTCATCGAGGAAATCGCCGATCAGGACGATATCGCTCTGGCCGCGGATCATGCTGGTCTCCGGCAGTCCGGTTGTCAGCGGTGCGTGCATGATGGCGGCGGCCAGCCGCTCGGCGGCATTTCGTGCAGAAACAGGTTCCATGATGCCAGGACACCCAATACGCTCGCCGGAGCGGGCGAGGATTTCGGCAAGCGCCAGCATCAGCACCAATGCGCGGCTTTCCTTGGAGACGTGCGCGAACGTCGATCTATACATCATCGACGGCGACATGTCGGCCCAGAGCCACACGGTATGGGCAGCCTCCCATTCGCGGTCCCGGACATAGGTATGGTCGTCGCGAGCAGAACGGCGCCAGTCGATGCGCGACAGGCTCTCGCCCTCAGCATAGGGCCGGAACTGCCAGAAATTCTCGCCCATGCCGCGCTTGCGGCGGCCATGCCAGCCGGCGATCACCGTGTTGGCTATGCGCTTTGCCTCCACCATGCAGTCCGGGACCAGTGCGGCACGCGCCTGGGCGCGGGAGAGAACTTCGCTACTCGGTGTCTGCTCTACGATCTGGCCGATGGATGCCACGCATTGTCCTTTCTGAGCCGCCGGACGTTACCCACGGGCCTGCTTTACCAGGCCGGCGATGACGTCGCGCACCGACATTCCTTCGGCTCGCGCTGCAAAGGTCAGCGCCATGCGGTGTTCGAGCACGGGTTCGGCAAGCGCGTAGATATCGTCGAGCGAGGGGGCCAGGCGGCCTTCGTAGAGCGCGCGGGCGCGGGCCGTCAGCATCAGCGATTGGCCGGCACGCGGGCCAGGACCCCAGGCTACGTTCTTGTCCGTCGTCGCATTGCCGTGACCGGGGCGAGCGGAGCGTACCAGCGAGAGGATGGCGTCGACCACCTTGTCACTTACGGGCATCTGGCGGACGAGCATCTGGATTTCCTGAAGGCGGGCCGCATCGATAATGCCGCGCGGCTTGGCTTCCGAAAGGCCGGTGGTTTCAAGCAGAATCTGCCGCTCGGCGGCGAGTTCCGGATAGAGGACATCGACTTGCAGCAGGAAGCGGTCAAGCTGGGCTTCCGGCAGGGGATAGGTGCCTTCCTGCTCCAACGGGTTCTGGGTCGCGAGCACGTGGAAGGGGGCCGGCAGGTCGTAGCGCTGGCCGGCGACCGTGATGTGATATTCCTGCATGGACTGCAGCAGCGCCGACTGCGTGCGCGGCGAGGCGCGGTTGATCTCGTCGGCCATCAGGAGTTGGGCGAAGACCGGGCCCTTGACGAAGCGGAAGGAGCGGCGGCCGGTATCGTCGGTATCCATGACTTCCGAGCCAAGAATGTCGGAAGGCATCAGGTCCGGCGTGAACTGGATACGGTTGGAGCCGAGGCCGAGAACCGCGCCGAGCGTCGCGACAAGCTTGGTCTTGGCGAGGCCGGGCACGCCGACGAGCAGCGCATGGCCGCCGGAGAGCACGGCGAGCAGCGTGTTTTCGACCACTTTTTCCTGGCCGAAAATCACTTTTGCGACTTCGGCACGGATAGCGGCGATATCGGAGAGGGCATTTTCGGCAGCGGCGATGACGGCTTTCTCATCGAGAACGGTTTCGGTGGAATTCATCATGCCCATATCGCTCTCCATCAAATCAGGACTGGCAGGCCTTTCAAGACCGGGGTTCATCTCCCCGGGGGCGAATCGCTGCGCCGCAGCACGCACCTCATCCGATCAAACTTATTCCCCGAAATATGGCTGACAAGCACGTTTCGAATGACTATCTCGTGAGGGACGATTGCTTCCTTGAATGATTACGGTCGAACCGGGACTGAAAGATGGCGGCGCAGACGATAAATTCGGCATCCGATGCTGCGGGGCTCGCAGCCCTGATTTCGCGTGCTTCAGAGCACGCCGGTGCGGAAAAGCGCGGCCTGCCACCGGTGGAGAAATGGAATCCACCCTTTTGCGGCGAGATAGACATGGAAATCCGCGCGGACGGCACGTGGTTCTACATGGGGACACCGATCGGGCGGGCCCCGCTCGTCAGGCTCTTTTCGACCGTTCTACGCAAGGATGAGGACGGCAAAACCTACCTCGTAACACCTGTGGAAAAAGTCGGCATCAGGGTCGTGGATGCCCCCTTCCTCGCCGTCGAGATGCAGGTCACGCAGCGTGAGGGAGACCAGGTCCTCACGTTTCGAACAAATGTCGGTGACGTGGTGGAGGCAGGGGCTGAGCATCCGCTGCGCTTTGCGATCGCCGGCGAGAACCGGGAGCTCAAACCGTACCTCCTCGTGCGCGGCCGGCTGGAGGCACTCGTCTCGCGGCCGGTGATGTATGATCTCGTGGAACTTGGCGAGACGATTGTAGTAGACGGCGTGCCGATGTTTTCCGTCCGCTCGGGGAAAAAGGTTTTTCCTGTCATGCCCGAGGCTGAATTGGACGCGTTATCACGATGAAGGAATACCCTCTTTATTCCGCCGGTGAGTTCCGTCGCCGGGCGCTGAACCAGAACGGTGGTCCGATCGACCATGCCTGGCGCGACCATGGCGATCATCTGCTCAATCCAACACTGGTCGATCTTGCGGCAGAGCTGAAGCTGAAGGATGCGGCCGTGCTGGTGCCGGTCGTCGACGATGGCGATGAGGCTCACGTGATCCTCACGCAGCGGACATCGAACCTCAGGAAACATTCCGGCCAGATCGCCTTTCCCGGCGGAGCGATCGATCCGGAGGACGTTTCTCCGGAACAGGCAGCTTTGCGCGAGGCGGAGGAGGAGATCGGCCTCGACCGGTCCTTCGTCGAACCGCTGTCGAGGCTGCCTACCTATTATGCGGCGACCGGCTTTCGTATCACGCCGGTGCTTTCGGTGGTGCGGCGCGGCTTCGAGCTGAAGCCCAATCCGGCCGAGGTGGACGACGTTTTCGAAGTGCCGCTTTCCTTCCTGATGAACGAGGCGAACCACCAGCGCGGCAGCCGCGAATGGAACGGCACAGAACGGCATTTCTATCTCATGCCCTATGAGGAGCGGAACATCTGGGGTATTACCGCCGGCATTCTGCGCACGCTATATGAAAGGCTGTATGCATGACCTTGGGCATGACCTCCGTCGCGGGCGAGGCCTGGTTCCAGGATCAGGCCCTGCTGCGCGTTCTTGCTATGCTCAATATCGATGGCGGCGAGGCGCGCGTTGCGGGCGGCGCAGTGCGTAACGCGTTGATGGGCCTGCCGGTCGCCGATATCGACATCGCGACCACGCTTCTGCCGGGAGACGTTGTAGAGCGCGCAAAAAAAACCGGTATCAAAACGGTGCCGACCGGCATCGAGCACGGCACGGTGACACTGGTGGTCGACCACCACGCCTTCGAGGTGACGACGCTGCGCCGGGACGTGGAGACCGATGGCCGGCGCGCCAAGGTCGCCTTCGGCACCGACTGGCGGGAGGATGCCGAGCGCCGGGACCTGACGATCAATGCACTTTACGCGACCGCGGACGGTACGGTGATCGACCTCGTCGGTGGCCTGCCGGACATCAAGACGCGGACGATAAGGTTCATCGGTGATGCGGGGCAGCGGATCGCCGAGGATTATCTTCGCATTCTGCGCTTCTTCCGATTTTTCGCCCATTATGGTTCCGGCCGGCCGGATGCGGATGGTTTGCGTGCCTGCGCGCGTGCCAAGGACAAGCTCTCGACGCTGTCGGCCGAACGCATCTGGTCGGAGACGAAGAAACTGCTTTCGGCCGCCGATCCTTCCCGGGCGCTTCTGTGGATGCGGCAGGTCGGGGTGCTCACAGAAATTCTTCCCGAGACGGAGAAGTGGGGCATCGACAACATTCACGGCCTCGTATCGGTTGAACAGGCCCTCGGTTGGGGCCTCGACCCCATGCTCAGGCTTGCGGCGATCGTTCCGCCCGATGCCGAGCGGCTGGAGGCCATGGCAAAGCGACTTAGGATGTCGAATGCGGAGGCGGCGCGCTTGACGAACTGGGCCAGCACGCCCATGCCGCCGGACGAGATAGCGGATGTGGCGTTCGACCGGCTGCTTTACCGCCACGGCGCGGAAGGCGTGATCATGCGGCTGAAGCTGGGTCTCTCGATCGAGCGGGCAGGCGCAAAGAGCGGCGATCCGGCGGCAATGCGCAGATCGGCGCGGCTCTCGACACTTCTGGAAAGAGCGGAGAAATATGAAAAGCCGAACTTTCCCTTGAGTGGTTCCGATATCGTCTCGGCTGGGGTGCAGCCGGGCAAACGGGTCGGGGAATTCCTGAAGAACTTGGAAGATTTCTGGGTCGAGCGTAACTTCAAGCCAGACCGGGCAGCGCTTGCCGCCCGGCTCGGTGAGATGATCCGCAATTCGCCTTAAGTCAGCTTCGCCATCCGTCAGGCCGCCGCAGCTCCGCCTTCATCGCGGATGCGTGCCTTGATGTTCTCGACCATGTTTTCGCGGATGATCTGCTCGCCATGGGCTATGCGCATATGCTCTACAGCGCGGCGGACCACTTCGGCGTCCTCATCGGCGCGGGTATGCCACTGGCAACCGGGCACAAGAGTGCCGCATTCGAACAGTCGCATCGTATTTCCTCCTGCTATCGTTGGACCTGGAGACGGCAGGAGCTCCTCTTTTCCTCCCGCCTCGATCCCCATAACTCCACAAAGGGACGGACCGTTCCCTCCTTCTATTCGGAGAGAGCCCAGGCGTGAAAGACGGAGGGCTGTTCCGGCGACTTCATCTGTGCCGGCTCGTCATTGGCGGCCGAAGCTTTGAGGGACTTGCCCGAGAGCTGGCGTTTCACCTGCTCGACACAGTAGGAAAGGGGAAGCTCACTGCCGCTTTTCACCCGCATCTCGACGGCGAGCCGGTCGATCATTTCAGGGGTATCGAGGGGACGGGACATATCCTTGGCGATGGACATATCTGGAATTGGCATGCTGTTCGGCGTGGTCATGGCGATCCTCCTCCGTGCAACCGGAAAGAAGGTAACACCTGCGAACCAATTCGGATATCGCATTTATCAATTGTGAGATGTCGGGGCGGCTTGAATATCCGAAAGTTGATCCCCTGTGATTTCCCGACCAGGGGCGTCTAAGGCCACCTTACAACCGGAGGCAGCGAAGAGAGGATGGACTCCACGTTGCCGCCGGTCTTCAATCCGAAGATCGTGCCGCGGTCATAAAGCAGGTTGAATTCCACATAGCGGCCGCGTCGGATGAGCTGCTCGTCGCGATCCTCTTCGGTCCAGGGTTGGTTGAAATTGGAACGCACGATCCTTGGATAGACGAGATTGAAGGCCCGGCCGACATCCTGCACGAAAGCGAAATCCGCGCTCCAACCGCCTTTTTCCTCTTCCGAATGAAGCCAGTCGAAGAAGATGCCGCCGATGCCGCGCGGTTCGTTGCGGTGCTTCAGGAAGAAATAGTCGTCGCACCACGCCTTGTAGCGGCCGTAATCGGCGACATCCGCATGGCGGCTGCAGGTGATTTCCATCACCCGATGGAAGAGAGTGCTGTCCGGGTCCGTCTGAGTGCGGCGACGGTCGAGCACCGGCGTCAGGTCCGCGCCGCCGCCGAACCACTGGCTGGACGTCACCACCATGCGGGTATTCATATGCACGGCAGGAACATTGGGATTGACCGGATGGGCGATCAGCGAGATGCCGGAAGCCCAGAAACTCGGGTCCTCTTCCGCGCCGGGGATCTGGGTGCGGAAGTCGGGCGAGAATTCGCCATGGACGGTGGATGTATGGACGCCGACCTTTTCGAAGACGCGGCCTTCCATCATCGACATCCGGCCGCCGCCACCAGCACCGCCTTCGCGCAGCCAGTCCTTTTTCGTGAAGCGGCCGGGCTCCAGATCCGAAAGGGGGCCGGCTAGTTCATCCTCCAGCGTTTCAAAGGATGCGCAGATCGTGTCGCGCAGGCTCTCGAACCAAGCTTTGGCTGTCGCCTTCTTCTCCTCGATGTCTTCAGGCAACCCCTTGGGAAGTACCGGCCGTTCCATGTCGTCGATTCCTTTCGCCATCCCCTTGGCGATTCGCGCTTTTCCTTCGTCAGGCATTAGCAGTTATGGCTTTCGCAAACCATTCCATTGCTTATCGCGGATGGAAAATCAGACTCGCAAAGCATGTTCTTAAACACTATCCTAACTCTCTGGATAGGTGCGGATCAGAGGCTTTTATGGCGAAATTCACACCCCCGCCGCTCGACGGGCTGAAACGCAGGATCGAACGACACCGGAAGGAGAAGGCCGGCGAGCGTTCGGGGATGTTCGTGCGGGAAACCTTCCTGCTGTCGCGGGAGGAAGCGCGCCAAAAGGCACGTGAGTGGTTCGATGCATTTCCGAAAGCTGCCTATTGGACCGAGGTGGAAAGCTGGCGCCAGGTCGATGGCGACCGCATTGAATTCACAATGCGGCGTCTGCCGAGCGCGGATTGATATCACCACCTGGAAATCGGTCACCGGCGTGTGCCGGTTGCTCGCGATATTTCCCTGACAGATCTGACTAAACCAGTTTCTCAGCTCGGCTTGGAACGGGTCCGCCGGTTCTGCCGTGATGTCCGGTGCAGCGTTGAAACCGGACGCCGCGCTGTTGAGTTCATGGCCGGAGTTGCCGGCGGGGGCTCTTCCGGCGTTTCTTCGGCAGCGGACGGCTGGACCGCGCCGGCTCGTTCTTCGATCGACACCGCTTGTTCCGGCGGAGCGGGTTCGACGGTTTTCTTCCTGTCCGCCGCCGCCATTCGAGCCAAAATCTCTCGAAGGACAGCCGTGACCGGCAGATGGTTCGGCAGATCCGTATTGGTGTGATGCCAGGCCTGCGGGATCACTTCGTCGTTGGCGATGAAAGCACGGGAATTGATCTCGCCGAACCAGTCCCATTCGCCCATCACGTCGATAACGTCGGAAAACAGTGGCGGCATGGCGATCCGGGCGCTGAAGGTGACGATCTTTGCCTGACGCGCGAGCTTTTCCGCCGCCGGCCGATCGGTTTTCTGAAGATCGTACAGCGCTTCGGAAAGCACCAGGTTGCCCTTCGAATGGCCGGTCAGCAGGCGGAAGGAGAGACGGGGATCGCCCAGCATGGCTCTGACCGTTTGCGTGTCGAGACTACTGCCGGTCAGTCGCTCACCGCTGAGATACGGCGCGGCCCCGAATTTAGGCCTTCCTGAGAATTCGTCCAGTATTTCAAATGAATGGCGGATGTTGTTCAAGTAACCAAACAGGAAATGGCCGCCGAGCGCTTCCGTCACCACGTCGGCTAAACCGTAGCCTGACACGACGACGGCTGCAGACCGGCCCGCGGCATCTGCAATATTGCGGGCAAAGGCAGCCGAACCGAGGGCGGAACTGCCGACGCCCGCGACGGCGAGGATGTCGATTTCCAGCCCGCCGTCGAGGATGAATTCGTCGAGCGTGTCATAGAGTTTCAGGGGCGCGCCGCCCGACGGCGGGACGAGCAGGATCGCCCCTTCGGCCGCAAGCGAGTCGCTGATGTAGAAAGCTTCCTCGGGCGTCACGGTCTTGACGTCGTAGAAGAGGGAGTCGAGCGTCGTGTTTCGCTGACGCAGCGGTTCCAGCGACAGGTTGCGAAACGGTGTCTTCTCCAGACGCTCGGGAAAGCTCAGCGTTCGCGCAAACTGCGTCAGGTTATGGGTGAATGCGGTAGGGAACATGGTGGCCTCGCCCGGTTGCCGTTCGCTCGTGACATGCATTCAAAGCCAAGCTTCTCATAAACATGCTGCAGTGCCAACTGCAATTTCAGGCTGCGACAAAAGGTTCTCGAGCTAAATTTACAGTTCCAGCAGGACCGGACCTGCCCCTTTCTCGCCGAGTTCATCATGGGGATTCCTGAGGGGGCAGTCCTGCATCGACAGGCAGCCGCAGCCGATGCAGCCGGTCAGCTGGTCGCGCAGCGCGGTGAGGCTGGCAATGCGCTGGTCGAGTTGCTGCTTCCAGGTTTGCGAAAGGCGCTGCCAATCCTTCGCTGTCAGCGGCCGGTCATGCGGCAGGACGGACAAGGCCGCGGCTATATCGGCAAGCGGAATACCCGTTCTCTGCGCCACCTTGATAACGGCGACCCGGCGCAGCACCACGCGGGGATAACGCCGCTGGTTGCCGCGGTTGCGCCAGCTTTTGATCAGCCCCTTGGTCTCGTAGAAGTGCAGCGTGGAAACTGCCACGCCACTGCGTTCGGCGACTTCGCCGACCGTCAGCTCAAGGGAAATGCGTCCGTCCGGGTTTTTCTTCATCACCGCTATTGACCTCAATATTACTTGAGGTTTTATAGCAGATGCTCCCTCGAACCGAAACCCGGGAGCATTGTCTGATGAAGACAAAATTCATTCTGGCGCTAATCTATGGCAGCGCCCGCGAAGGCCGTTTCTGCGATACGGTTGTCGACTGGATTCTTTCGCAACTGCCGGACATGATTGCCGCCGATATCGTCCTTATCGATCCGGCCGATCTGATTGCGGAATCCCGCATTGTCAGAGCCGAAGCCGAAAACCGGATTGCGCGCGGTCTTGCCCGGGCCGATGCGTTTCTCATCGTGACGCCGGAATACAACCACGGTTATACAGCCGCGCTGAAGGAACTGATCGACAGCTTCCATCGGCCGTGGTGGGGAAAACCGGTCGCCTTCGTCTCTTATGGCGGCATTTCCGGCGGGTTGCGCGCGATCGAGCAGTTGCGGCAGGTCTTTGCCGAGCTCGGTGCCGCGACCATCCGCGAAACCCTCAGCTTCGCGCATGCCGTGGAGCGGTTTGACGAAAACGGCAATGTCCGCGATCCGGAGCGGACGATCCGCCAGCTTGAACGCCTGGCAAAGCAGCTCTCCTGGTGGGCGGTGACGCTCAAGGCGGGGCGGGAAACGGTGGTTCTGGAGGAGGTCGCGTAATGCTTGCCCGCCCCAACACGTCTTCGGTCGTACCGCCGGTCTCGGAACTCGGCCGCAACGCAACACTGCTTTCGGTCAGCACGCTGACGATCATGTCAGGTGCGACGATCTCTGCCTCGCTGCCAGGGATCGCCACTCACTTCGCCGACATGCCGAATGTCGAACTGCTCAGCCGGCTGGTATTGACCTTGCCGGCACTGTTCATCGCGGTCTTCTCGCCGGTTGCGGGTCTTGTCATCGACCGTCACGGCCGCAAGCCGATGTTGGTCGCCGGCCTTGTGTTCTTTGCGCTTGCCGGCTGCTCCGGGCTTGCCGCCGACAGCCTGACGGGCCTGCTGATCGGCCGGGCAATCCTCGGCATCGCGGTCGGAGGAATCATGACGACGGGCACGGCGCTGGTCGGTGATTACTTCGCAGGCCTCGCCCGCGACCGCTACATGGGCCTGCAGCAGGCCTTTGTCGGCATCGGCGGCACGATCTTCCTGACCGGGGGCGGATTTCTCGCCGAGCTTCACTGGCGGGCACCATTCCTGATCTATGCGCTGGCCTTCCTGCTCCTGCCGGCGGCGCTCTTCTTCATCCGCGAACCGGTGCGTATGGTCGCGGGGCAGGCGGCGATGCCGCGGGATGAGCTCGGACCGCGTCGGGCCATGCTGCTTACGACCCTGCTTGCCGGGGCGATCTTCAACATGATCTGCTTTTACATGATCCCGACACAGCTTCCCTTCTATCTAAAATCGATGGGGCTCGAAGCTCCCAGTCTCGCCGGCATGGCGATCGGCCTCGGGCAACTGGTCGGCATCGTCGCTTCGCTGGTCTTTGCCCGGTTCCGGCAGGCTTTCGGCGTGATGGGCGTTTTCGCGCTCGCCTTCGGATCGATGGGGTCTGCCTTCGTCCTGCTGTCCTTTGCGGAAGGTTATAACGGCATCCTGTTCGCGATGGCGGTCTCGGGGATCGGCATGGGCACAATCATGCCAAATTTTGCCGGTGCCGCGATGATGATCGCGCCGCCGCATCTGAGAGGCCGGATATCGGGCCTGCTCGTCGCAAGCATTTTCAGCGGCCAGTTCCTGTCGCCGATCCTTTCGCAGCCGGCCATCGGCTGGAACGGCTTTGCAGCCACCTATGCTCTGGCGGGCGTCGCGATGCTGGTTGCAGCTTTCGCTTCCTTGGCTGCGAGACTTACGCCGCGGATTCCACTGAGAGCCGAGGGAGGCCGCTCATGACTTCCAGAACCTCAATTGTGCGGTTCGGCGTAGCGCAGCCGGCTTTCGATCAGCACGCCGCTGTCATCGAGAATCGGGTGGGCGACCGAGACGATATGGGCGTTGATGCGCTTCAGGTCGCGCAGCATGTCGAGATGCAAAGAACTGGTCTGGAGACTTTCCATCTTCCCGTCGCGCAGACGCTCCAGATGCCGCTCGGAGGAGCGTTTCTCCAGCCGGCGGACGTCCACCTTGATCTCCATGAGCTGGCGGGCGAGGTTGAAGTCGCCCGTCACGATGATGGTCTGGGCGGTGCGCAGGTTGTCGATCGTCAGGTTGAACAGGCTCTCGAGCTCCTGGTACCCGTCCTCGGAAAATTTGAGGCCACTCGTGACCTTCTTGCTCACCTGCTCGCACACTCCCTTCTCGATGATGTCGCCGATATGTTCGAGATTGATGGCATAGTCGATAATGGCGATGGACCGGCGCGCGCTCTCATCGTCGAGGCCCTGGCGACCGAGCTTCGAGAGGTAGATCTTCACCTCCTGCTGGAGGCGATCGACGCGCTTCTCAAGCACGGCAATCTCGGTAAGCGGGGCAAGGTCGTTGTGCTTGAAGGCGTTTTCCGCCCGGATCAGCATGCGTTCTATCACGTCGCCGACGCCGAGCACTTCGCGGGTCGCATTGGCGAGCGCCATGACGGGATTTTCGAGTGCTTGCGGATCGAGGAAACGCGGTCCGTCTTCGACTTCCGGATCGGCCGGGACGAGACGCGTGGTCAGACCCGACAGCAGGCCTGAGAAAGGCCAGGCGACCAGCGCCAGCAGGACGTTAAAGGCCAGGTGAGCATCGACCGGCAGCTTTTCCGGCGAAAGCGGTAGGGATTGCAGGATATCGGCGCCAAAGCCGGCAAGCGGGAGCGCGATCGCGCAGCCGATGGCCCGAACGATCAGGTTCCCAAGCGTGATGCGCCTTGCTGCTGCGGGACCGGAAAGCGTGGCGATGACCGGCGGGACGGCGCCGCCGAGATTGGCGCCGAGAACCAGCACGATGACGAGGCCGGTTGAGAGGATTCCCGTCGATGCCAGTGACAGGATCAGGACGATCGTCGCGAGGCTGGACGAGGAAACGAAGGCAAGAGCTGCGGAGACGATGAGTGCGACGGGCCAAGCATTGTCGAGGAGGCCGATGAAGGCGCCAAGCGCCGGCGACTGGCGCATGGGTTCGGTCGCAAGCCCAAGCAGGTGCAGCGACAGCAGCATAAGGCCGACACCGATGAGCGCCGTACCGGCGCCCTGCCGCGAGCCGGAGTTGCCGCGACGGAGAACGAGGCCGATAAGGATGATCAGCGGCGAAAGCCATTCGATGCCGGTCGCGACCAGCCAGGCGGTAATTGCGGTTCCGACATTGGCACCGAGCAGCACGATTTGCGCCATGCGCGGGCGGATCAGATCGCGCTCGGCGAAAGAGGCGACGGTGAGCGCGGTGGCCGTGGAGCTTTGCAGGGCGATCGTGGCCACAAGACCCGAGACGAAGGAGCGTAAACCGCTGCGGGTGCCGGTGGCGAGACTGCTCCTCAGCCGGGCGCCGAAAGCCCGCGTCACGCCATCCTTCACCTGTGCGAGGCCGAAGAGCAGCAGGGCGACTGCACCCAGGAGATTGATAATGACGATGGTGGATTCCACGCAGATGCTCCTCATTCAACGGCGAACGGGCAGCGATTTTCAGTTGCCGGCTAATGAATATAAGTCGCTTGAACGCCCGTGCACAGGGCCGCTCGCGACAGTTTCTTACCGGAAATCGGCCGTTTTAGTTCCAGCACGTTTGCTTGAGCGCTTCACCGGCAATCATTGCCGCGGACATGGCGACGTTGATGGAACGCTGTCCTGCCATCATCGGAATCAGGACGCGGGCATCAGCCGTTTCGTGTACGTGGTCCGGCACGCCGGCGCTCTCGCGGCCGAAGAGCAGGATGTCGTCGGGACGGAACTCGAAATGCGTATAGGGCAGGGCGGCCTTCGTGGAGGCAAGCACGAGACGGCGTTCGTTCTCGCGGCGCCATTCATCGAAGCGCTGCCAGTTGACGTGGCGGGTGAGGGCGACGCTCGCCAGGTAGTCCATGCCGGAACGCTTCAAATTGCGGTCGGAAATATCGAAGCCGGCTGGCTCGATGATATCGACGCTGAGGCCCAGGCAGGCGGCCAGCCTGAGGATTGTACCCGTGTTGCCGGGAATGTCAGGCTGGTAGAGGGCGATGCGAAGCCCAGGAGGAGCAGCATTGGAGGTGTCGTTCATGGCCGGTCTTTACGGGAAAGAGGAGGACAGCCTCAAGCTTTTTCGATACGCGCCGTGGCTGTGACGATCGGGCAACAGGAAAGGCTCAAGCATGTTTTCGCGTCGATTTGGCCTTTTCAATTCGCCCGCAAACGGTTAGAAAGACTGCGCATCTTAACGCCAATCTCAGGAGGCCTACATGGATATGACCGTGCTCTCGCGCCTCCGCAGCCAGAACATTTGGCGTCTGGCTTAGGCGTTTCGCGGTTTCACGCAAACTCTTCCTTTTCTGATCCATTACGTGGCCGACACGCGGCCATGCTGTCTTGAATTTTCGCCGTCCGGCCCAAGGTTCGCATTGTGCGCACGGGGCAGGACGGTCGTCCGATTTACGGAGCTATTTCCATGTTCTCGTGGTTCGAACGGCGTATCAATCCCTATCCGGACGAAACGCCTGCGCTGCCGCCCTCCGGCCTCTTGGCCTTCCTTTGGCATTATACCAGACCGGTCTGGCCGTGGCTGGTCCTGATGTCGATCCTCACGACGTTGATTGCCGTCGGGGAAGTGGCGCTCTTCCAGTTCCTCGGCGATATCGTCGACTGGCTGTCAACTGCCGATCGCGAGACTTTCCTCGCGACCGAATGGCCGCGGCTGCTGATGATGGGGCTCGTCGTACTGATCGGCCTGCCGGTCGTGGCGGGTCTCAACGCGCTCATCATGCACCAGATCCTGATGGGTAATTTTCCGATGATCGCCCGCTGGCAGATGCATCGTTTTCTGCTGCGTCATTCGATGACGTTCTTCGCCAACGAGTTTGCAGGCCGCGTCTCCACCAAGGTGATGCAGACGTCGCTCGCCATTCGCGAGACGGTGATGAAGGTGCTCGACGTCTTTGTGTACGTCGCGATCTACTTCATCTCAATGATCATAGTCGTTGCCAATGCCGACTGGCGGCTCGTCATCCCGCTGGTCGTCTGGATGATCCTCTATGCCGCGATCGTGGCCTATTACGTGCCGCGGCTGAGGACGATTTCGGCCGAGCAGGCGGATGCCCGCTCGCTCATGACCGGCCGCGTGGTCGACAGCTACACCAACATCGCCACGGTCAAGCTGTTTTCCCATGCCGGTCGCGAGGAGAGCTACGCCAAGGATGCGATGAACAGCTTTCTGGAGACGGTGCACCGGCAGATGCGCAAGGTCACCAATTTCCAGGTGCTGGTCTACCTCATCAACTGCGTGGCGCTCTTCGTTGTCGCGGGCATGTCCATCTGGTTCTGGTTGGCGAGTGCGATTTCGACCGGCGCCATCGCGATCGCGATCGGGCTCACGATGCGCATCAACGGCATGTCGCAGTGGATCATGTGGGAAGTCTCGGCCTTGTTCGAGAATATCGGCACGGTCTATGACGGCATGGCGATGATGACCAAGCCGCATGATGTGGTGGATCGGCCGGATGCTGCGGGCCTCGCCGCGAAGAAGGGGCATATCCGCTACGAGAACATCCGCTTCCACTACGGCAAGACGAAGGGGGTTATCGACGACCTCAGTCTCGACATCCCCGCTGGTCAGAAGGTCGGTCTTGTCGGGCGCTCCGGCGCCGGAAAGACGACACTGATGAACCTTCTCTTGCGCTTCTACGATCTGGAGGGCGGCCGCATCACCATCGACGGCCGGGATATTTCGACAGTGACGCAGGACAGCCTGCGCGCGCTGATCGGGGTGGTCACGCAGGATGCTTCGCTCCTGCACCGGTCGATCCGCGACAACATCGCCTACGGCAAGCCGGAGGCGAGCGATGCGGAAGTGATCGAGGCGGCAAAGCGGGCGAACGCGTGGGACTTCATCGAAGGGCTCGTGGACATGCAGGGACGCAAGGGTCTCGACGCGCATGTCGGCGAACGCGGCGTGAAACTCTCTGGCGGCCAGCGGCAGCGCATCGCGATTGCCCGCGTCTTCCTGAAGGACGCGCCGATCCTGGTGCTCGACGAGGCGACTTCGGCGCTCGACAGCGAAGTGGAAGCGGCGATCCAGGAAAACCTCTTCGCCCTGATGCAGGGCAAGACGGTGATCGCGATCGCCCACCGGCTGTCGACGCTCACTGAGATGGACCGGCTTATCGTGCTTGATCGGGGCCGGATCATCGAGACCGGCACGCATCAGGAACTGGTCGCGTCGGGCGGCATCTATGCCGACCTCTGGAATCGCCAGTCGGGTGGGTTCATCGGCCATGAGGTGCCGGAAGAAGAGGCGGCGGAGTAATCCGCCGCCGTTTCGATTGTTCATCTCAAAGGGTCAGCCGACGTTAAAAAAATGTAACCCGCCATCCTCCCCTTTTGCTTTGCCGGTTGCCGGAATCCGCCTATATCCGAGCTATGACAAGCTGGCTGTTCCGCACGTTCGAGAACTGGATCAAACCATTTGACAGGCGGGACGATCTCAAGCCGCCTGAAAACGTATTCGCATTCATCTGGTTCTATATTTCCCAAGCCAAGGCTCCGTTCCTGGTCATGCTCGTCCTTGGCGGGCTCACGGCTGCGATCGAAGCCGCGTTGTTCTGGTTCGTGGGCCGTCTCGTCGATATTCTCGCGACGGTGAAACCCGGTGACGGTTGGCATGGATTGCTTGCACAGCATGGAGCCGAACTGTTCGGCATGCTTGTGCTGATCGGCGTCATCCGCTTCCTGGTCACGCTTCTGACGGCATTGACGGATCAGCAGATCATAACGCCCGGGTTTTACAACCTCGTGCGTTGGCAGTCCTATCTGCATGTCGCGCGGCAATCGCTGACGTTCTTCCAGAACGATTTTTCCGGGCGGATCGTCACCAAGGTCTGGTCCGGTGGTCAGGCGGTGGGCGATCTGGTGACGTCGCTGATGGAAAGTGTCTGGTTCGTCTGCATCTATTCGGTTTCCATGCTGTTGCTCGTCGGCGGCCTGGACTGGCGGCTGGCCGTGGTCGTTTGCCTCTGGGTGTTCATCTTTTCGCTGCTCGCCCGTTATTTCGTTCCGCGCATACGTTATCATTCCCGTGAGACAGCCGAAGCGGCCTCGATGCTGAATGGGCGCATGGTGGACGCCTACAGCAATATCCAGACGCTGCGTCTCTTCGGTCGCGACGAGGCCAATGACCGCTATATGCGACAGGGCTTCGATATCTATCAGCGCACGCTGATCATGTTCACGCGCTTCATCACCGGAGTGCGGGCCTCGATGGCGCTTCTGTCCGGCGTGATGATTACCAGCATGGCAGCGCTCTGCATTCACCTGTGGCTTTCAGGCAAAATCAGCGCGGGCGCCGTGGCCTTCACCCTGGCGCTGGTGCTACGTCTCAACTTCCTGCTCGGAAGACTCATGACGCAGTTCAACGGCATCATGCGCAATTTCGGAACGGTGCAAAACGCCGCCGAGCTTATTTCGCAGCCGATCGGGCTTGTGGATGCGCCGAACGCGACCGAACTTGTCGTCAAGCGGCCGGAGATCCGCTTCGAAAACGTCAGCTTCCACTATGGCAGGAAGGGAGGCGTGATCGACAATCTCTCCCTCACCATCCGGCCGGGCGAGAAAATCGGCATTATCGGGCGCTCAGGGGCCGGCAAGTCGACGCTCGTCAACCTGTTGTTGCGCTTCTACGACCTTGAAGGCGGGCGCATTCTGATCGACGGGCAGGATATTTCAGAGGTCACACAGGAATCCTTGCGCGCCCGGATCGGCATGGTGACGCAGGATGCATCGCTGCTGCATCGCTCAATCCGCGACAATATCCTGTTCGGTCGGCCGGATGCGACGGAAGCGCAATTGCTCGACGCCGCAAGCAAAGCAGAAGCCGATAAATTCATCGCTGCGCTTGAAGATCAGCGTGGCCGCAAGGGTTTCGACGCACATGTGGGCGAGCGGGGCGTCAAGTTGTCGGGCGGCCAGCGTCAGCGTATCGCAATCGCCCGCGTCATGCTCAAGGATGCGCCCATCCTGGTGCTGGACGAGGCGACCTCGGCGCTCGATTCCGAAGTGGAAGCCGCAATCCAGTCCAATCTCGAACGGCTGATGCAGGGCAAGACCGTCATGGCGATCGCCCACAGGCTTTCCACCATCGCCGCCCTCGACCGACTCATCGTTATGGACGAAGGCCGGATCATCGAGGAAGGCAGCCATGACGAACTCATTGCGCGAGGCGGGCTTTATGCCGAGCTCTGGGCGAGGCAGTCGGGCGGTTTCCTCGCCGCCGATGCGGCGCAATAGGTCTAATCCCCGCTGCCGGCGCCGGTGATGGCGATTTCGGCTATGAGCCCGTAATGGTTCGAGCCATGTGCATCGGGAATCTGTGTCACCGACTTTATCTTCAACGGCGTCCGAACATAGACGTGGTCGATCGGCACGCCGAGCCTGCCGGCTCTGATCGGCCAGGTGGGCGGTTCCCATCCCCCGGTCTTGAGCGTCGTGATGCGCAGAAAACGGCGCATGTTCGGCGCTAGGCTCGACGCATTGAAATCACCGGAAAGAAGCAGGGGACCGGTCGTTTCGGCAATTGCCAGAGCGGCCCGGTTCAGTTCGAGCGAGTGGAAGTTGTCGAAATATGGCTTGGTCGTATGGATGCCGACAAAATTGATCGTCCGGCCTGCGACGGTGACCTTCGCCAGGATGAAACGTTCCGGGAAGATATCGCTGAGCGTCCGCACCTGAGGCGACTCAATCGGGACCTTGGACAGCATAAGCTGGTCGCAATCCTGGATGAGGATGCCGCATCCGATCCGGTAGGGATAGGTTTGCGCGAGTTCATTCATATGAACGCGCAGCGGGGCCGCCTCCATGATATTCACCAGATCAGCACCCGACGACAGGATCGTGCGGGTGATATTTTCTGCATTTTCATAATTGTCGTTGAGGATGTTGAAGGACATTAGCCGGAAGGTCGGCGCAGCGGCGTCGGACGCGGTCATCGGCTCTGCGAACTCGCGACTGATCAGCACGGCATGGCCCGTGAAGAGCAGTGCTGCAGCAAAAAGCAGCCAGACGAGGAAGTGCCGTTTCACAACAAGGGCAATCAGCATCGCGACGACACACATTGCCGCCGCGTGCAGCTGCAGGCTGTAGAGCGTGGCCAGAATCCAATGGGGATGGATGTAACGGGTGCCGATCGCGGCAAGCACAAGCGACACGATGACGCAGATGGCAACCGATATTGCTTGTCTCATTCAGGTCTGTCCGGAACGGCCGCCTCTTGTCGTGCGCCCGACCTATCACGAGGCCCGGTTTGTTGCAATGCGGCATCCCGCGATGCGGTTAACGCTGGACGCTGCATTTCTGCGTTTTTTTTGGCTCGGCCTGTCTTTGCGGGGCCAGGTGCCAGATTTTCGCCTCGCTTGCGAGGCTCTCCACACCCACGTTTCCTGCGGATTGGAAAGCCCTGGGTTTTCCTGCGATAAACTGGCTTCAGGCCCTTGCCAAGGCTGGACATATTTTGCGATCAAGCATAGAAGGCGCCGGATTGCCGGGGAATCTGTGTTGGAATTGTGTTCAGACGAGATTCGCCGGCCTTTCGGGGGCTATGCGATTTCGCGAATTGCGTGAGAGGATGATTGAGCCGTGAGCGAGCACGACACACATAGCGAAACACTGGGCGAGCCTACTCGCCGTGATTTCCTTTACCTGACGACAGGCATGGCCGGCGTCGTCGGCGCGGTTTCGGTTGCCTGGCCGTTCATCGACCAGATGCGGCCCGATGCTTCCACGCTCGCGCTCGCTTCGATCGAGGTGAATGTCGGCGCTATCGAGCCGGGCATGTCGCTGACCGTCAAATGGCGCGGCAAGCCGGTCTTCATCCGCAATCGCACGCCCGAGGAAGTCGCGGCCGCTGCGTCCGTTCCGCTTAGCGAACTCAAGGACCCGATCGCGCGCAACGCCAACCTGCCCGCCGACGCTCCAGCCACTGGTGCCGACCGCTCGGGCGGCGAGGGCAAGGAGAACTGGATCGTCATGATCGGCTCCTGCACTCATCTCGGCTGTATCCCGCTCGGCCAGTCCGGCGAATACAATGGGTGGTTCTGTCCGTGCCACGGGTCGGTCTACGATACGGCCGGCCGTATTCGCAAAGGTCCGGCTCCGGAGAATCTCGCCATTCCGAATTTCGCGTTTAAGTCCGACACAGTCATTCAGATCGGGTGAGGGGTTCTTATAAATGAGCGGTCATTCCACATATCAGCCGTCGACCGGCATCGAGAAATGGATCGACTCGCGGCTTCCGCTGCCGCGCATGGTCCATGACAGCTTTGTCTCCTATCCCGTTCCCCGGAACCTGAACTACGCCTATACTTTCGGCGCCATGCTGTCGGTCATGCTGGTGGTGCAGATCCTCACAGGCGTGGTTCTGGCCATGCACTATGCAGCCTCGACCGGCCTCGCCTTCGACAGCGTCGAAAAGATCATGCGCGACGTCAATCACGGCTGGCTACTGCGTTACATGCATGCCAACGGTGCATCGTTCTTCTTCGTCGCCGTCTATCTGCATATCGCCCGCGGCCTCTACTACGGCTCCTACAAGGCGCCTCGCGAGATATTGTGGATCCTCGGCGTGGTGATCTACCTGCTGATGATGGCGACCGGCTTTATGGGCTACGTGCTCCCCTGGGGCCAGATGTCCTTCTGGGGCGCCACCGTCATCACCGGCTTCTTCTCGGCCTTCCCGCTGGTCGGCGAGTGGATACAGCAGTTCCTGCTCGGCGGCTTTGCCGTCGACCAGCCGACGCTCAACCGCTTCTTCTCGCTGCATTACCTCCTGCCCTTCATGATCGCGGGGGTCGTCGTCCTGCATGTCTGGGCGCTGCATGTCACTGGTCAGACCAACCCGACCGGCGTCGAAGTGAAGACCAAGACGGATACTGTCGCCTTCACCCCCTACGCGACGCTGAAGGACGCACTCGGCGTGTCGGTCTTCCTGATCGCCTATGCCTGGTTCATCTTCTACATGCCGAACTTCCTCGGCCATCCGGACAACTACATCCCGGCTGACGCACTGAAGACACCGGCCCATATCGTTCCGGAATGGTACTATCTGCCGTTCTACGCGATGCTGCGCGCCATCACCTTCAATGTCGGACCGATCGATTCGAAGCTTGGCGGCGTGCTGGTGATGTTCGGTTCGATCATCATCCTGTTCTTCCTGCCCTGGCTCGACACCTCGAAGGTCCGCTCGGCTGTCTACCGTCCCTGGTACAAGCTGTTCTTTTGGCTCTTCGTCGCCGACTGCATCATGCTCGGCTGGCTGGGCTCGCGCACGCCGACCGACCTCTACACCCTGATGGCCCAATTAGGTACCCTGTACTATTTCGGCTTCTTCCTCGTGATCATGCCCCTGCTCGGCCTCTTCGAGACCCCGCGGCGCATCCCGAATTCGATTACCGAGGCGGTTCTCGAAAAGAACGCCAAGGCTTGACGATCCGCGCCGAAAAGGAATTGAGACAATGAAGAAGCTTGTGACAAGCATCGCGCTGATCGCCGCCCTGGGCTTTGGCGCAGGTTCCGCGGCTGCCGCCGAAGAGGGCGATCTCGCCGCCGCCGTCCACCATGCGGCGGAGGCCGGCCACTATCCGATCCTCAAGCCGGTTAGCCAGGATTGGTCCTTCGCCGGTCCGTTCGGCAAATACGACAAGGCTCAGCTGCAGCGCGGCCTCAAGGTCTACAAGGAAGTCTGTTCCGCCTGTCATTCGATGAAGCTGGTGGCTTTCCGCACACTGGAAGATCTCGGCTACTCGGAAGAGCAGGTGAAGGCTTTCGCAGGCGAATACGAAGTGCAGGACGGCCCGAATGGCGAAGGGGAGATGTTCACCCGCAAGGCCATCCCGTCCGACTACTTCCCGTCGCCGTTCCCGAACAACGAGGCTGCCGCTGCCGCCAATAACGGTGCCGCACCACCGGACATGTCACTGCTTGCCAAGGCACGCGGCGTCGAGCGTGGTTTCCCGCAGTTCATCTTCGACATGTTCACGCAGTATCAGGAAGGCGGTCCGGACTACATCTATTCGCTGCTGACCGGCTACCAGGAGCCGCCGGAAGGTGTGACCGTTGCCGAAGGCACGCACTTCAACCCGCATTTCGCCGGTGCCGCGGCACTTGCCATGGCTCCGCCGATCAGCGCCGACCAGGTGACGTATGATGATGGTGCTCCGCAGACGCTCGACCAGTACGCCAAGGACGTGTCGGCCTTCCTGATGTGGACCGCCGAGCCGCATCTCGAAGAGCGAAAGCGCACGGGCTTCATGGTCATGGTGTTCCTGGTGATCTTCACCGGCCTGATCTATCTGACGAAGAAGTCGGTCTACGCCAACAAGGAACACTGAGGCTTCGTTCTCAGAACTAAAAAGGCGGTCGCGAGACCGCCTTTTTTATTGGGTGAGGGGGCTCGAATTGATAGGATCGTCCTTCATCATCGTCCCATCAATCGTCCCAGGGTCTCATGTCTTTCAGAACAGATCTCGCCGCTTCCATCCGGTCGATTCCGGACTATCCGAAACCCGGCATCATTTTCCGTGACATCACGACATTGCTGGGTGACGCTGCAGCCTTCCGTCAGGCTGTGGACGAACTGGTCAAGCCCTATGTCGGCCTGGGCGTCGACAAGATCGCCGGCATCGAGGCACGCGGCTTCATCCTGGGAGGCGCGCTGGCGCATCAACTCTCGGCGGGCTTCGTGCCGATCCGCAAGAAGGGCAAGCTGCCGCATGAGACCGTCCGGATGGCCTACAGTCTCGAATACGGCACGGACGAAATGGAGATGCACGTCGATGCGCTGAAGCCCGGCGAGAAGGTGATCCTGACCGACGACCTGATTGCCACGGGCGGCACGGCAGAAGGCGCAGTCAGGCTGCTCAGGCAGCTGGGCGCGGAGATCGTCTCGGCTTGTTTCGTCATCGACCTGCCGGATCTTGGCGGCCGCAAGAAACTCGAAGCGCTTGGGGTTGAGGTCAGAACACTGGTGGAATTCGCCGGCCATTGAGAATTGGGCGGGCGAAGGCGCCTGCCGGCATACGCGCGCCTAGTCGAATTCCAGTACAGTGCCTTCATACCGCATCACGACGTCGCCATGCTGGTTCACGCCGTCGTTGACGGTCATGTTGATCCAGGTGCCGGGGCGCGAGGCCAGCGGGCGGCTTTCCGTCACGGAAATGGAATAGGTGATGCTGTCGCCGGCATAGACGGGCTTCAGCCACTGCAGCTTCTTGAAACCGGCAGAGGGGCCGAGTTTGGGCGGAGAGATCCCCTCGCTTTCGAGACGTGCTGCTTCCTTCGTCCAATAGGCGATGTAGGTCTTCATCCAACCGGCGCAGGTATGCCACCCGGACGCACAGAGACCGCCGAAGACGTAATTCCTTGCCGCGTCCGCATCGACATGGAAGGGTTGCGGATCGAATTTCTTCGCAAAGCGGATGATATCCTCGGCGGTGAAGGCGAGGGTGCCGGTGATGATCTTGCGGCCCGGCGGGGAGAGTTCGATCAGTCTCACGCCGCGTTCTCCTGTGCCTCGCGGAGCCGCATCATGATCGGGTTTTCGCCGCGCATCACCACCTCGCCGTGCTGGTTCTCCACCTCGTGCAGGAATTTCACAAGGCCGATGCCGGGGCGGGAGCGGAGAGGGCGGGATTCGAGCACCGTGGAACGGCCGGAAAGTGTGTCGCCGGCCAGTACCGGCTTCTTCCATTGCATGAATTCGATGCCGGGCGAGCCCTCCGACGACGAACGCGACAGCCAGCCGTCGAACATCATGCGCATGAACATGCTCGCCGTATGCCAGCCGGAGGCCGACAGACCGCCGAGGATGCTGGCCTTGCCCGCCGCCTCGTCGAGATGCATGGGCTGAGGATCGAACTCGGCTGCGAATTCGATGATCTCTTCGGCCGTCACCCGTTTCGTCGCGAGCGGGAAAACGCGGCCCTCAGCGAAATCCTCGAAGAAATACCGTTCCTCCATCATCGGCACCTCCGCCTCCCAGGTCAGGTGTTGAAGCGGAAATGGATGACGTCGCCATCCTGCACGACGTATTCCTTGCCTTCGTCGCGCGCCTTGCCGGCCTCCTTGGCGCCTACCTCGCCGCCATAGGCGATATAGTCGTCGTAGGCGATGGTAAAGGCGCGGATGAAGCCGCGCTCGAAGTCGGTATGGATAACGCCTGCGGCGGCAGGTGCCTTGGTGCCGCGTACGATCGTCCAGGCGCGGGTTTCCTTTGGGCCGACGGTGAAATAGGTGATCAGGTCGAGGAGGTGGTACCCGGCGCGGATGAGGCGGTCGAGGCCCGCTTCTTCAAGCCCGAGAGCAGACAGGAACTCCTTCGCCTCGTCTTCCGGAAGCTGCGCGACCTCGGACTCGATCGCAGCCGAGATGATCACACATTCGGCGCCCTGTTCCTTTGCCATGGCGGCGACGGCTTCGGTGTGCTTGTTGCCCGTCGAGGCGTCTGCCTCCGCGACGTTGCAGACGTAGAGAACCGGATGCGAGGTCAGAAGGTTGAGATCCTTCAGGATGCCAACCTCCTCGGTTGAAAGGGTCTTCAGGAGCAGCCGGGCGGGCTTGCCGTCGTTCAGAAGCTTGATCACGGCTTCCATCACCGGCAGTTGCGCCATGGAATCCTTGTCCTTGCCGGTGGCGCGCTTGCGGGTCTGCTCGACGCGGCGCTCAAGGCTCTCCAGATCGGCGAGCATCAGTTCTGTCTCGATCGTGTCGGCATCTCCGACCGGATCTATCCGTCCTTCGACATGGGTGATGTCGTCGTCCTCGAAGCAGCGCAGCACATGCACCACCGCATCGACTTCGCGGATATTGGCGAGGAACTTGTTGCCGAGGCCCTCACCCTTGGACGCGCCGCGCACCAGGCCGGCGATGTCCACGAAGGAGATGCGGGTCGGGATGATTTCCTTGGAGCCTGCGACCGCCGCAAGCTTCTGCATGCGCGGATCGGGAACCGCAACTTCGCCGGTATTCGGTTCGATTGTGCAGAAGGGATAATTGGCCGCCTGCGCCGCGGCCGTCTTGGTGAGAGCATTGAAGAGCGTGGACTTGCCGACATTCGGCAGGCCCACGATACCGCATTTGAAACCCATGGGTCCGGACCCTGTATCTTTGAAATTTTCGTTGCTGTGGCTATGGGGGAATGGGCGTGCCGGGTCAAGGGTTCGGCGGCAATAGAACATTCGATCACGCCGCGGTTGCTTGAAATATTCCGGTTGCGGTGCGATATAGCTCGCATGTCTCTTGTCAGGCGGACGTCATCAGGAGAAGCCGATGGCCGAAGACATCATCCTCAAACCAAAGACGATCACCAAGCCCAAGCTGGAGCGGCCGAAGCTCTACAAGGTCATTCTGGTGAACGACGACTATACGCCGCGTGAATTCGTCATCATGGTGCTGAAGGCCGTGTTCCGCATGAGCGAGGAGACCGGCTACCGCGTGATGATGACCGCCCACCGCATGGGCACATCCGTGGTCGTGGTCTGCGCCAGGGATATTGCCGAGACCAAGTCCAAGGAAGCGATGGACCTCGCCAAGGAGGCCGGCTTTCCGCTGATGTTCACGACCGAGCCTGAAGAATAAACAGGCTTGCGACGGCGAGGGGCGTGCTTGCCTATTTCTTCTTCACCCTGACGCCGAGCGATTCGGCAGTGATCCAGAAAACCGCATCCTGGGATTCGGCGGTTTCCAGCCACAGGAAGTCGAGATCGGGAAATTCCTCTTCCAGGATTTCACGGCCGGAGCCGATCTCGCAAATCATGCCGCCATCGGGATTGAGGTGTTTCGGCGCTTCCGCCAGCAGGCTGCGGACGATGTCGAGCCCGTCTTCACCGCCGTCGAAGGCCATGGCCGGCTCGGCTTGAAACTCCTCCGGAAATGCCGCCATCGCCTCGTGATCGACATAGGGCGGGTTGGTGATGATCAGGTCGTATTTCTTCTTTCCGAGCGGTGCGAAGAGGTCGCCCTGATGAAGGGTCACCTGGTCCTCGACATTATGTTCCGCGAGATTGAGCGCGGCGACTTGCAGCGCATCAAAGGAGAGGTCGACGGCATCCACCTCCGCATTCGGGAAAAATTTTGCGGCAAGCACCGCGAGGCATCCAGACCCCGTGCAGATGTCGACGGCGCTTTCGACGCTCAGCGGATCGGGCAGGAAGGAGGAGCCGTTCTCGCCGAGATATTCAGTGAACAGGATTTCACCGATATGGGAGCGGGGCACGATGACCCGTTCATCGACATGAAAGCGAACGCCCTGGATGTAAGCGCGACCGGTCAGATAGGAAGAGGGCTTTCTGGTGGTTACGCGCATCTCGATGCGTTCGGCCAGCAGCTTGCGCTCCGACGGCAGCAGGCGCGCATCGAGAAAAGGATCGAGCGCATCGATCGGCAGGTCGAGGGAGTCGAGGATCAGGAAAGCGGCATCGTCGCCGGCTGTCGTCGTGCCGTGGCCGAAGCTCAGGTTCGCCGCGTTGAAGCGGGAGATCGCATAGCGCCAGTAGTCGCGCAGCGTGACCAGTTCGGCAGCTATGTTATCCGTGTCGAGAGCGTTATTCATCTGGTGCTTTTCAGTTTCCGTCTTGCGTTGGGGGCTCGTAACCCCTCACTCACCCTTGCTGCCGAACATCTTCTTCAGCATCTCGGCCATGGGGCCGGTGGTCGGGATATTCGGTTTTGCGCCGCCGCGTGCCTGGTGGATGTGCGATTTACCAACAGGTTTCGGTTGCGGCGACTTCTCAGCTTTCGGCTTATCCTCGTCTGGCTTGCCACCGATCGCGAGCGCCAGCTTGTTCATGAGCTGCGAATCCTCTTGCCTCACCAGCATCTCGACATTGTCGGCCACCGCGTCGAGGAGGGGGGTGACCCAGGTCTGGTCGACCTTGGCGAAATCGCCGAGCACGTGGTTGTGCACGAGCTCCTTGGCCCCGGGATGACCGATGCCGAGACGCAGGCGGCGATAGTCCTTGCCCAGATGGGCATCCAGCGATTTGATTCCGTTGTGGCCGCCATGGCCGCCGCCCGTCTTGATGCGGGCCTTGCCGGGCGGCAGGTCGAGTTCGTCATAGATGGCGACGACATTTTGCGGGCCGAGCTTGTAGAAGCGCATGGCTTCGCCGACCGCCTCGCCGGAGAGGTTCATGAAGGTCTGCGGCTTCATCAGCAAGACTTTCTCGCCACCCAGTTCGCCTTCGGAAATCTCCGCCTTGAATTTTTTCGACCAAGGCGAGAATCCGGGTCGCCGCTGGATCGCGTCGACGGCCATGAAGCCGATATTGTGGCGGTTGCCCGCATATTTGGAGCCGGGATTGCCGAGACCTGCGATGATAAGCATGGAGAAATCCGTTCTGCGCTGATCGCCTTCACCAACGCGAAACGCCGGCAAAGTCAACCTGTTTCCGTGAGCGGCGTCGTCTATTGCGGTTCATCTATGCCGTAGCGCCTGAATATGGTGTCCTGAGCGCCTTTCCTGATCATCTCGTCGAGGTTTGCCTGCATCTTCGATATCAGCTCGTCCGGAACGTCCTTGTTGCAGGCTATGCCCAGACGCTGGTCGGAAAAGATCATGACTTTCTCGATCGGTGTTCCTTCCGCTTTCAGTTTCTCGTAGACGCCTTGCGACATCGGCATCATGTCGATGCGGTCACCGAGCAGTTTTCGGAGCGTAGTATCGAAGTCGGCACTCAGGTCGATCCGGGGAAAGCCGGAGTTCCTCAACAGAGCTTCCGTATAGTCTCCCCGATGGGTGCCGACCGTATATTGCCTGGCTTCCTCGATCGTGCTGGCATCGACCTTGGAGCCGGTATGCCGGATGAGAATGTTGCGGTCGATGAAAAGCGGCATCACCCATTTGAAACGAGGCTCGCGCTCCGGTGTGCGGGCGGCAGCGAAGACACAATGCATGGGCTGCGTCTCGGCAAGCATGATTGCGCGGGCCCAGGGCATGATCTCCATCACGAAGGGCGTTTCGACACCATGCATGATGATCTCGATCTGGTCGACGCCGGCGCCACGATAACTGCCGTCGGGCTCCCGATAGCTGAATGGCGGATAGGATTCGGTCGAAAACATGATGGGTTGTTGGGCAATGGCAGCCGGCGCGAAGCTGAGGCCGGCAAGAAGCAGCGATGCAGTCTTCATCTTTCCCCTCCAGACAAGCATGTAGCCATTTCTGACCCAGCATCTCGTCCGGGAAGGCGCTGGCCGCTAACCTGCCATGAACCTTGCTTCGGCCTGCCGGGCTGATAGGACCGAGAGCAGTTCGGAAATTTCCCGGGGCTTCGAAAAGAGATAGCCCTGAGCATAATCGATGCCCATCTGTCTCAGCAAGGCGCGCTGTTCTTCGGTTTCTACGCCTTCGGCGACGACCTTGCAGTTCATCTTATGGGAAATGGCGCTGATGCCTTCGATCAGCATCCGGTTCTTGCTGCCGATATCATCCGCCTTGTCGGTGAGCGAACGGACAAAAGACTGGTCGATCTTGACGATATCGACCGGGAAACGGCTCATATAGCTCAGTGACGAATAGCCGGTGCCAAAATCGTCAAGCGCAATACGGCAGCCGAAATGATGAAGCTCGTTGAGTATGGTGCGGATTTCCGGGTTGTCGTGCATCAACACCGCTTCGGTGATCTCTATCACAAGGCGCGACGGTTGCATGCCGTAATGACCAAGCAGGCCTGTCAGTCGCGCCAGCAAACCGGGCTCGAATTGCAGTGGCGAGAAATTCACCGCGACATATGCTTCTTCCATGCCGGGGAGACGAGAGACGCGCGCGAGGTTGGCCATCGCGTCTTCAAGGATGAGGTTGCCGATCTGACTGATCGAGCCGGTTTCCTCGGCAACGCTGATGATGCCGGCCGGTGACATCAGCCCCTTGCGCGGATGACGCATGCGCATGAGGGCCTCGAAGCCGGAAGGAATGCCGGTGTCGATATCGACGATCGGCTGGAAATGTGCCTCGAACCAGCTTGCGGCGATGGCGACCTCAATGTCGCTCTCGATCTCCGCGCGTTCACGCGTCTGGTCGAGGATTGCCGGGTCATAGACCTGTGCCCCGTTCTTGCCGTCGCGCTTGCGGGCATACATGGCCATGTCCGCTTTCTGCAGAAGTTCGGCGGCGCTGGCGGCGTGGCTGGGGTAGAAGGCGAGGCCGATGCTGGCGCTGAGCCGCACGCCGGTGCCCTGGATGCGGAAAGGCGCCTCGAACGTGTCGACGATCTTCTGGGCAAGCTCGGTCGCGCGGCGCTCGGTGCTTTCGCCAGCGATCAGTATGGCGAATTCGTCGCCGCCGAGGCGCGAGGCGCTGTCCGTATGGCGCAGCAGGGGGCGTGTCCGCTCGACGAACTGGCAAAGAACGCTGTCTCCGGCTGCATGTCCTAGATTGTCGTTGATTGCCTTAAAGCGGTCGAGGTCGACAAAGAGGCAGGCGACTTCCGTCCTGGTCTTGTCAGCTTCGCTGATCTTCCGGTCGAGCATGGCTTCGAAACCCTGGCGGTTCAGAAGTCCGGTCAGATGGTCGGAGATCGCCTGCTGATGGTTGCGCAGTTCCGACTGCTTGAGTTCGGTAACATCGGTCATGACGCTGAGCGAACCGGGCATGCTGGCTCCCGCAGCGCCCAGTTCCGTTTCGACAATCAGCACGTCCATCAGGCGGCCGTCGGCGCAAAGGAAGCGGACGGTGACTTCCATCGCCGGACCGTTTGATTTCCCCTGTGCCTTCCGCTGCCGATAGGTCTCCCGATCTGCGAAATCGACGAGATCCGGGAATGGGCGGCCGATGACGTCCTCGCGGCTATAGCCGGTGGCAAGAAGCCAGTAATCGCTGACCGCCGCGATCTGATCGTGGGGCGTGAGCGAAAACAGCATGGCCGGCGTCAGGTTATAGATTTCCGTCGTCTGCTGATGTGCCCGCTTGAGCTCGCGTTCCTCGCGTTCCAGCAGCGTCTGCATCTCGTTGAAACTTTTCGCCAGGCGCCCCATCTCGTCGTTCGAACGCCAGTCGACGTGGTGGCGCGAGCCTAGCCGCCGTGTCGCCTCGATCGCGGCCGTCAGCCGCAGCAGGGGCTTGATCACCATTACGCGGTTACCGAGGATCGCCACACCGAAAACCGTCAGAATGGCGATGATGAAGATGGAGATGAAGGCCATTTCCATCTGGTGTAGCGCCGAGAACCATCCGAGTTCGGGCACATAGACGGTAATATTGCCGACATCCCGCATGCCCTGCGGCGACTTGTAGACGATAGGCTCGGAGATCGATTTCAGACCGCGGAAATCAGCGGGATTCACATCCACTTCGGAAATATTCAGCTTGCCCGTGCTGTCGTTGATCTGCACCCCCTGAATAGCAGGGTCGGCAACGAGCATGGATGCGATCTGGTGGATGCTATCCGTATCGAGTTCCCAGAGCGGCTTGCCAAGCGCCTGAGAATTGGTGACCAGCACGAGATTGACGTGCTCGCTGAGGTTTTTGGCAGCCTGTTGCGAGGAAAGCGCCAGAAACAGCGTGAACAGCGGTGCGACGACGACCAGAAGCGCGCCAGAAATGATCGCGATAAAACGGCTCTCAACGGAACGACTCATCCGTCTTCCCTGCAATATATCTTCCGGTTGATGCCGGATTGTCCCCTCATACTGAAGCAGTGAGCATAGTTTCACGTATTCATTAAACTTCACTGAAACGAATATGCCAAGATTTGAAAGAGTTGCGGAAATAGCGTTGCGATATTTTGTTTTGCGACCAATAGAAAACCCGCCTTCTCGCGAAGGCGGGTTTCAAGATCAAACATTTTGCTTTGATTTGCTTATTCAGCTTCGGAAGCAGATGTTTCTTCCTGGGCTTCCTCAACGCCGCCGGCCGGAGCAACGATGGTCGCGATGGTGAAATCGCGATCGGCGATGACCGGGCGAACACCCTTCGGCAGGTTGACGGCGGAAATATGGATGCTGTCGCCGATCTTGGCGCCGGTGAGGTCAACCGTGATGAATTCCGGGATGGCGTTTGCCGGGCAATGGAATTCGACCGCGTGACGAACGATGTTGAGAACGCCGCCGATCTTGACTGCGGACTTCTCCTCGTTGACGAAGTGAACCGGCACTTCGACGGTGACGTCTGTATCGCCGGAGACGCGCAGGAAATCCACGTGCATGGTGAAATCACGGACCGGATCGAGCTGGTAGTCTTTCGGCAGGACCTGAATCTTCTGGCCGTTGACATCGATCGTTGCAATGGTGGTCATGAAACCGCCGGCATGGATGCGCTTCGTCACTTCATTGGTCGAGAGTGCGATCGCGAGGGGGGCCTGCTTGTCACCATAGATGACAGCGGGAATGAAACCGTTGCGGCGAAGTTCACGGGAGGACCCCTTACCTACCCGTTCGCGCGCCTCGGCCTTGAGCTCGTAAGATGCGTGGCTCATGGCATGTCCTTTCGAGGTTGTTTGGAGAGTTTTCCGCAAGCGCTGGCCGCTGCGTCAAACCGAAGGCACCAGGTGCACTTCATCCGCGTTGCCTCCAAGGGTGTCTACGCGGACGGGCGGGCTATAATACAACAGGGTTTGGAGTGCAAGCTTTTCAGCCCGGAAAGGCACGGGCTCAACTTGACTTCCCGAACCCATCTTCCAAATTGGCCCGTGATTGAACAAGGGAAGGGCTGTGCATGAAAAGAACCTTGATCGCGACCGGTTTGGTAGCGGCGTTTTCGATCTATCCCGTGCAAGCGGCGGAGATCGACGATCGGGGCGCCCGCATGCTCAAGGACAATCTGAGCCATTTCCTGCCGGATTCCGTGCGCGGGGGCGGCTTTCTGACCGTGAGGCCGGCCGGTGACCGTTACGAGGTCACCTACGACATCGCCAGGCTTATTGAGGCGATCGACAAGAAAAATTTCACAGTCTCGGGCCTGACGCCGTTCACTCTCTTCGCGGCGCCACTTAATAATGGCCAGTGGAAGCTGAACAGCGACAGCAACATGAATTTCTCCGTGCAGGGCAGGGCGCCCGACGGGAAGCCGACCAGCTTGACCTATTCCGTCACGGATGCCGTGTTTTCCGGCATTTTCGATCCGGCAATCAGCTATCTGCGCTCGGGCGAGGCGACATCCGGTCCGATCCGCATGGTGTCGAAAAGCGGAACGGAAGAGATCGAAGCAAGCTTTGCGGGCATGAACTATTCCCTCGGTGCGATGAATAGCGCGACCGCCGGAGCTACGGATTTTCACGGCACAGGGTCGTTTTCGAGGTTCTACGAGCGGATCGCCACTCCACAGGCGCCTCCGATGCAGATACGCGCCGAGAGCCTCGATTTCGATGTCGGTGTCGAGGGCGTGGTCGCGCAAAATATCCAGAAACTCATCTCTTTCACGCTGGAACTGGTCAAGGATGAACGGCCCTCGGAAGCCGAGATCACAGAGCTGAAGGAACTCATCCGCAGTGCGATGCCGTTCTTCACGTCGCTTTCGGAGAAAATCGCGTTCAACAAGTTCACCGTGGCAAGCCAGGTCGGTGATATCGGCGTCGATAAGCTCAACTATTCGCTGACGGTGACGGAGCCCTCCGAGGCGACGCGCATCGGCATCGGTCTTGGCGTGGAGAAGATTTCTACACCGTCCGGTCTTGTCCCGGAAGTCTATGCCCGGCTGGTGCCTGATATGGCCGAGATGGAAGTCGGGATCGCCGCTCTCAATTTCACGCGCTTTGTGGATACCTTGATGGAGATGGATCTCTCGAAGCCTGGACCATTGCCGGAGGCAGAAAGCGAGCGTCTGGGCAAGGCGATCCTCGATGACGGCCAGCTCACGATCGATTTTCCGAAAATCGTTGCCAGATCGTCGCTCTACGATGTCGAGGCGTCAGGTGAGATCAGCGGCTACCCGGACCAGAAGGACCGCTACAATCTCGAAACCTCGATCCTCGCCCGCGATATCGACAGATTGATCCAGTATTTCCAGGGGGCAGCCAAGGTCGATCCACAGTTCAACCAGGTTTCCTTCGCCATCATGATGGCAAAAGGAATGGCGAAAACCGAGCCGGACGGGCGGCTGCGCTGGGATATCGCGTTCGAAGACGGCAAGACGCTCAGCGTCAACGGCCAGCCGATCCAGTAAGTCAGGTATTCGCGGCTTATCGCCGGGGCTCTCCACCCGGCGCATAGACGCTTTTCTGCTCGAAGCGGAATTTGTGGCCGCATTGGCCGCAGCGCAGCATGTATTTGCGCGGGTCGGTGGAGGCGAACTCCGTGAAGAAGCCAAGCGGCAATTCATCGATATGGAAATCGCGATTGCCCTGCCGCTTGTCATCCGTTTCGGAGACTTCGGCAAAACCGGTGTTGCCGCACTGGGAACATTCGAGTTTTCGGGAATAGCGGTCGCGTGCGGCCATACGGAACTCCTTGGAACGGCGCTTAACTAACCGAAGCCGCGCCGCAAAGCAAAACGCCGGAACAGCTGTTCCGACGTTTTGCCGATCAATTTTTCACTTGCTCCTTGTCCGCTTTCAGCGGCGGCACTCGCCGGAAGCAACAACGCCAAATCCGGCATTGGCAGCTTCGCAGGCATTCGGAAAAGTCTGTGTCCGCGATCCCCTTTGACCGCAGACCGGGCGGTATTCGCGCGTGCAGAAGCCGGACTGTTCAGGCCTTCCGGGACGATCCGGCCTGTCGGGACGACCAGGCTGGTTCCAATCCGGGCGATCAGGACGATCAGGGCGGCCCGGCGGAGGAAGCGGTCCCGGCTGGCGACGGCATTCGCCGGAGCTCACGATACGGTAGCCGCGCCCACGCGCCTGGCAGGCATTGCCGAAGGTTTCAAAGCGCCCGCCGCGCTCGCCGCAGACCGGCCGATATTCCATCGTGCACATTTGCGGTTGCGGCTCGGGTCGTGGGGGCCGCGGCGGAGGATAATAACCTCCGGGTCCCAGGCCGCCCTCGACGCAGCCTGAAAGCATCGGAATAAGCAGGAACAGGGCCAATCTCCTCGATTGTCCGGAAAAGGAAACCATAGCGACTCACTCCTCGTTGTGCGCACGAGGAGCTTATCGGAACATGTTTTACCGAAAAAGGTCAGTCGAACAGGCTGGAGACTGACGATTCCATCGCCGTGCGGTTGATCGCTTCGCCAAGCAGGCTGGCGGTGGTGATGACACGGATATTGGGAGCCGATTGCACCGCGGTCGTCGGCTGGATGGAGTCGGTGATTACCAGTTCGCGCAGCTTGGAAGCGGCGATACGGGCAACCGCGCCGCCCGACAGAACGCCATGGGTAATATAGGCCGTGACGCTGGTAGCGCCGTTCTTCAGCAGCGCCTCGGCAGCGTTGCAGAGCGTGCCACCGGAATCGACGATGTCGTCGATCAGCAGACAGTCCTTGCCGGAGACGTCACCAATGACGTTCATGACTTCGGATTCACCGGCACGCTCGCGGCGCTTGTCGACGATGGCAAGCTGACATTCTATACGCTTGGCGAGCGCACGGGCACGCACGACGCCGCCGACATCCGGCGAAACGACCATGACGTTGTTCAGGTCATAGTGTTCCTTGACGTCGCGGGCGAGGATCGGCACCGCGAAGAGGTTGTCGGTCGGGATATCGAAGAAGCCCTGGATCTGGCCGGCATGCAGGTCGAGCGTCAGCACGCGATCGGCACCGGCCTCGGTGATCAGGTTGGCGACGAGCTTGGCGGAAATCGGCGTGCGGGGGCCGGCCTTGCGGTCCTGGCGGGCATAGCCGAAATAGGGGAGGACGGCGGTGATGCGCTTGGCGGAAGACCGCCGGAACGCATCGATCATGATCAGCAGTTCCATCAGGTGGTCGTTGGTCGGAAAGGACGTCGACTGGATGACGAAAACGTCTTCCCCGCGTACATTCTCCTGGATTTCAACGAAGATTTCCTGGTCTGCAAATCGCCTTACACTGGCTTTTCCGACTGGAACATTGAGATAGCTGCAGATCGCGTCGGCGAGGTGCCGGTTCGAATTGCCTGCGAAAACCTTCATTGCGGTCCGCCTGTTTTGAAGCTGGATGCGGGCCTTTTACCGCTGCCCGCCCCGAATGCAATAGCGTTTTGTGCCTCACCACGGTTTTTTGTGAAGAAACTATGACCGGTTGCTTATAGAGCCACTAGTGTGACGTCCCAGAGATTATGACTCGTTGAGCAAAGGTATTGGATAAGACTTTGCCATCTTTTCGCGGGCTTGGTCTGTCGAGAACATCCATCGGATTTGAGCGCCACTTTCGGTTCGACGCCGCTCCCAGGCGTCAACCTCGGATTTGAGCAAGTCGCGGTTGTCGATACGGCGGTCAAGACACTGTCGGCGCATGACGCCGATCTCGATCTCGGCCATATTGAGCCAGCTCGCGTGGCGGGGCGTGTAGTGGAATTCCAGACGTCGCAAGATCCGACGCGCCTCGGCGGCCGGGAAGGTCTGATAGACAGCGGAGGCCGTGTGGGTTGATAGGTTATCCATCACGACACGGACCCGGTTGGCGCCGGGATAATCGAGGTCGACCAGGTCGCGCATGCAGACGGCGAAGTCCTCGTTGGCGCGCCGATCAGTGACCTTGACCTTGCGCCATGACCTATTG
>NZ_JAGGJW010000008.1 GCF_017873175.1 Neorhizobium petrolearium | reverse complement strand
ACATTCAGCAATCGCCAATGCTAAAGGATTTCTCCAGAACAAAGGACTTCGTCGCCAGCAGCGCCGCCGCCCTCGTCAGTGACACGGCTTATAGAGGGACACAGAAGAACAAGTCAACACATCAATTCTGGAATTTCCGAGAAAAACGACATGCATTTGATTTACAATGATAATTTCCGCATTTCCTCGGAAAACCTGCTTCCCCGATGATATCGGAACCCGTTTCAAGGCCGGAAAACAACAGGCTTCCGCGCCGTGCCTCAAAACTGCCCCGACAAATTCACAATCTCATGGTTAGCAAAGCTCAAATGGGGATTCGAAGGGCGGATTCAAGGTTGCACGCGTTTGCAACCATGCCGATTTGACTCTCCAGGCTGAAACGGGCACATGTTTGGCCCAAGGTTCCACGGGCAGATTGAACCCTGCCCGCGGTTACAACGAGTATCAGGGGAACTGGCTTAGACTGGCATGATGACGGCCCGCAGCACGATCCGCTCGCTCGGCAACGAACCGCCGATCCTCGCCGACGGCCGTCGCGCTCCCGATCGCCGTGAGATTTCCCTCCGTTGGCTTTCCGGCACCTTTCTGACCGGCATCACGTCCTCGATCCTGATGGGTGTTGCGCTGTTTGCGGCGTTGGACGGACGCCAGCAGCTCGCCATCCCGGCCGAAGCTTCCGCCTCCATCCCGAACGATGATTCAGACACCGCATCGCGCGGCAAACGCCTGCTCGGCGGCAACATCGTCGCCATGCCGACGGACCGGAAGATCATGGAGGTTTCCACCGTCGTCAATGAAGGCAACAAGGAAGTCGTCCGCCGCAAACCTTTTGCGCATGTGAAGATGAACCTTGCCGCAAATCACGTGGCGCAGGAGGATTATCCGGCCTTCGACCCGCTGACGATCTTTTCGTCCAGCGAGGCGCTGCCCCCGCCGGCCGCGCGTGCCGGCACCATCTACGGTTCCAACGTGGAGTCGGAAGTCAGCCTGCAGACGATCCCTTTCCCCAGTAGCGGCAGCACCTATGCCTATGCGCCTGCCATGACGCTGGAGGAAGTGGAGGAGAACGTCCGTTCCAACGGTTCGGTACTGACAGACGGCGACAGCCAGCTTTCGGCTCTCTACTACGTCGATCCTCAGCGCTTCTCATCCAAGGACGACAACAGCGACCTCGACATCACCGCCGGCCTCTCGGCGCGCATCGTCGAAGAGAATATCTCGGTTTCGGCGCCGGAGCCGATCACCTCGCACACGCGCGAATATGCCGATGACATCATCCCGATCCGCAAGGCGGAGACCGTCGCCCAGGCCATGATGGAAGTCGGCTACCCGGAGGGCAAGGCGCGGGAGATTTCCGGTTATCTTCAATCACAGACCGGAGAAGCAGATCTTGGTCCTGGCGATGTGCTGCGCATCGGCGTGATCCAGGAAGGTGACATGGTTCTTGTCGTCCGCGCGAGCATCTACCGACGCGGTAAGCATGAGGTTACGGTTGCCATCGACGATCATGGCCGTTTCGTCGCTGGCGAAGAGCCGCCGATGCTGGATGCCGTCGCCTCCGCCTTCAGCGAAGAGCCGCCACAGATCGTCACAAGCCGCGAACTGCCGCGTGTCTATGATGGTATCTATCGTGCCGCTCTCTCTTACGGCATGAGCAAGGAAATGACGAGCCTGCTTGTGAAACTGCTCGCAAGCAATGCCGACCTCCAGGCCCAGTTGAAGCCGTCGGACAACATCGAAGCGTTCTTCTCGGTCACCGATGAAAAGGGCCAGGCGGACAAGAATTCCGAATTGCTCTATGTGAGCGCTCACTTCGGCGACACCACGACCCGCTTCTATCGTTTTCAGAATCCCGACGACGGCTCGATCGACTATTTCGACGAAAACGGCAAGAGCATCCGGCAGTTCCTGCTGCGCAACCCGGTTCCGAACGGCCGCATGACGTCGGGCTTCGGCATGCGCGGCCACCCGATCCTCGGGCGAGCCCTTATGCATACCGGCACCGACTGGGCCGCGCCGCGCGGCACCCCGATCATCGCGACCGGCAACGGCACCGTCGAAAAGGCCGGCTGGGATTCCGGCGGCTACGGCAACCAAACGATCATCCGCCATGCCAACGGTTACGAATCCTCCTACAATCACCAGAGCGCGATCGCTTCGGGAGTTCGCGAAGGCGCAAAGATAACGCAGGGCCAGGTGATCGGTTATGTCGGCTCGACCGGCCAGTCCACCGGTTCCCACCTTCACTATGAACTGATCGTCAACGGCACGAAGGTCGACCCGATGAAGGTGCGGCTGCCGGGCGGCAGTTCGCTCAAGGACAAGGCACTCGCCCGTTTCGAGGAAGAGCGCAAGCGCATCGACGCGTTGCTCGACATCCAGCCATCCGATGAACTCGCCAGCCGGTAAATTTGCTCAATAATCGACAGTAAGCGTGCGGGCATCAGCGTCCAGGACCGCCATGCCACCGATAGGAGTGGTCAGCGCTCCTTTACCGTGGCCGAACGGAAGCCCCCCTAATACGGGAATGCCGAGCGCGCGGATATGTTCGTCGACGATGGCGATGATCGCCTCGCCCTTCTCGCGGTTCGCCAGCGTGAATTGCCCGGCGGCTATGCCCGCAATTCCATCCAGGGCTCCCGATTTCATCAGCAGGGTCAACATACGATCCGTAAGCCCGGGCATGCAATCCACTGCTTCGATCAGCAGGATCGCGCCGTCGAACGAAGGAAGTCCCCAGCCGATCATCGTCGCCAATGTCTCGAGATTGCCACCCATCAACCGGCCCTGCGCCCGGCCTGACGTCGTCGTCTTCGCGCTGACTTCATCGTCGCGGGCCGTGAAAACGATCGTGCCTGCCTCCATCAGGAAGCGCATCAGGATATCGGTATTGGAGGGACCCGGCCCGCCGTCATCGCCATAAAGCGCGCCGTGCAGACCGATAAGACCGCATCGCCGCATCAGCATCATGTGGATGGCCGTGATATCGCTGAACCCCAGAATGGGCTTCGGGTCGCGCCGGACCGCATCGAAATCGAGATCACCTGCTATTCTGTAGGAACCGCGACCGCCACGCGTCGCGAAAATCGCCCGTACCTGCGGATCGGACAGAGCCAGATTGAGATCGGATAGACGATGCTCATGCGTGCCGGCATAAAAACCGTATTCGGCAAAGGCATAGGTGCCGAAATCGACATCGAAGCCCATGTCCCTCAGACGCTCTGCCCGCCTCAGGATGAGGTCGCGATCCGGCGTACTTGCCGGCGATACGAACCTGATCTTGTCGCCCGGTTTGATTTTCGATGGAAAAAGCGGCTCGGCCACGTCGCATCCCCCTATCCCCAAATGAAAAAGGCCGCCCCGAAGAGCGGCCTTGAGAAAGCGGTTACGCCGCCTCGCTGACCTCCCGCTTGACGCGGAAGAGCAGCCGGTCGGATCCGGAGCTGACCGCGACAGTCGAGCCGTCCGGGACTGAGCCGCCCAGGATCTGCTCGGCGAGCGGATCCTGCACGTATTTCTGGATCACCCGCTTCAGCGGCCGGGCGCCATACACAGGGTCGTAACCCTTGTCGGCCAGCCATTCGCGGGCATCCTCGCCGAGCTCGATCGTGATCTTGCGCTCCGCCAGAAGCGCGACGAGCCGCTTCATCTGGATGTCGACGATCGCCCCCATCTCGCTGCGCGCCAGGCGATGGAACAGGATGATCTCGTCGACGCGGTTCAGGAATTCCGGACGGAACGAGGCCTTGACCACATCCATCACCTGGTCACGGACCTGGTCCACATCCTCGCCTTCGCGGAGATTGGTAAGGTATTCCGCGCCGAGGTTCGAGGTCATGATGATGATCGTGTTCTTGAAGTCGACCGTGCGGCCCTGCCCGTCCGTCAGGCGCCCGTCGTCAAGCACCTGCAGGAGGACGTTGAACACGTCCGGATGCGCCTTCTCGATCTCGTCGAACAGCACCACCTGATAGGGTTTGCGGCGGACGGCCTCCGTCAGCGCGCCGCCTTCGTCATAGCCGACATAACCAGGAGGCGCACCGATCAGCCGGGCGACCGAGTGCTTCTCCATGTATTCCGACATGTCCATGCGGATCATCGCCGTCTCGTCGTCGAACAGAAAGCGGGCGAGTGACTTCGTCAGCTCCGTCTTGCCGACACCGGTCGGGCCTAAGAAGATGAACGAGCCGATCGGCCGATTCGGGTCCTGCAGGCCGGCGCGCGAACGGCGAACCGCACGCGAGACCGCCTGCACGGCATCGCCCTGACCGACGACGGACTTCGCCAGTTCGTCTTCCATCCTGAGCAATTTCTCGCGCTCGCCTTCCAGCATCTTGTCGACCGGAATGCCCGTCCAGCGGGAAACCACATGGGCGATTGCGTCCGGGGTGACGACTTCCTGCACCATGGCATTGGTCGAGCCGTCCTTAGCTTCGGCGTCCACGAGACGCTTTTCCAGATCGGGGATCACGCCGTAGGTCAGCTCTCCCGCACGCTGGTATTCCCCCTTGCGCTGGGCAGTCGCCAGTTCGTTGCGGGCCTCGTCGAGCTGCTTCTTGAGGTCGGCGGCAAGGCCGAGCTTCTGCTTTTCAGCCTGCCAGCGGGCCGTCAGCGCATCCGCCTGCTCCTCGAGCGAGGTGACTTCGCTTTCGAGACGCGACAACCGGTCTGCCGAGGCGCTGTCGGTTTCCTTCTTCAGGGCCTCGCGCTCGATCTTCAGCTGCATGATGCGCCGGTCGAGCTCATCGAGCTCCTCGGGCTTCGAATCCACCTGCATGCGAAGCCGCGAAGCGGCTTCGTCCATCAGGTCGATCGCCTTGTCCGGCAGGAACCTGTCGGTAATATAGCGGTTGGAAAGCGTCGCAGCCGCCACCAGGGCCGAATCCGAGATGCGGACCTTGTGATGCTGTTCGTATTTCTCCTTGAGACCGCGCAGGATCGAGATGGTGTCCTCAACCGTCGGCTCGTCGACCATGACCGGCTGGAAGCGACGGGCAAGTGCGGCGTCCTTTTCCACATGCTTGCGGTATTCGTCGAGCGTGGTCGCCCCGACGCAATGCAGCTCGCCGCGGGCAAGTGCCGGCTTCAAAAGGTTGGAGGCATCCATCGCGCCTTCGGACTTGCCGGCGCCGACCAGCGTGTGCATCTCGTCGATGAACAGGATGATCTCGCCGTTTTCCGATTGGACTTCGTTCAGCACGCTCTTCAGGCGTTCCTCGAATTCGCCGCGATATTTCGCGCCGGCGATGAGCGCGCCCATGTCTAGCGCCATCAGCTTCTTGTCCTTGAGGCTCTCCGGAACGTCGCCGTTGACGATCCTGAGCGCAAGGCCCTCCGCAATCGCCGTCTTGCCGACGCCGGGCTCGCCGATCAGCACCGGATTGTTCTTGGTGCGGCGGGAAAGGACCTGGATCGTGCGGCGGATCTCGTCGTCGCGGCCAATCACCGGATCAAGCCTGCCGTCGCGGGCTTCCGCGGTGAGATCGCGCGCATATTTCTTCAGCGCCTCGAACCCCTGTTCCGCATTGGCGCTATCGGCTGTGCGGCCCTTGCGGATATCATTGATGACCTGGTTAAGGCCTTGCGCGGTAACGCCTGCCTTCTTCAGGGTCGCGGACGTCGAAGCCGAGCTCTCGATGGCAAGCGCGAGCAGCAGGCGTTCGACGGTGACAAAACTGTCGCCGGCTTTCTTGGCAGCGTCTTCAGCCGTTGCAAAAACCTTGGCAAGGGGCTGGGAAAGATAGATTTCACCGCCGCCGCCGGAAACTTTCGGAAGCTTTGCAAGCGCGGCATCATTGGCGATGCGGGCTTCCTTGGCGCTGCCGCCGGCTCGCTCGATGAGTGAAGACGCCATGCCCTGGTCGTCGTCAAGCAAAACCTTCAACACGTGTTCGGGCGCGAACTGCTGATTACCGGCAGCAAGCGCCTGCGTCTGCGCCGACTGCAGGAAGCCGCGGACTCGCTCGGAATATTTTTCGATGTTCATTCTCTGACCTCCAGTGATCGACCTGCCCTACTTTAAGGCACAAGCCGATGATTGAGATTGAGCTCCCTCAAAGGCGAGCCCGGCCGGCAACAACCGGCTTCGGATTGAGATATGGTAAGCGATTTTGCGGATTTAAAGGACCTGCCGGGAGCTTTTGATCCGGCCTGAAGGCAACCCTGGAATGGCCGACGGCAGGTCCGGGCCAAAATGGAAAGCCCCTCGGAACGATCCGGCATTCCCGCCATTGATCCAGAGCAGCAGAGAGATGGCATTAATGGCAAGCAAGCTCGCGTGGGGAATATTTGGCGGTGCGGTGCTCGGAGCGGCCTTCGGTCAAATCGGCGGAAATACCGGCATTGGAATCGCGATCTGCATCGCAGCCGGCGCTGTTACAGCCGGAGTTTGACACTATCTTGAGACACGGAAAGAACATCGCAACCTTTAGCCCGTTTCTCGGGTGGAAGTTCCCTTCGCAGTCTCGCGTCTAGGGGAACGGACCGCCCCCTGAATAGCGCGGGCTTCTGGCCAGAAGGAGGGAAGATCGATGACGATCAGGAGCGTCCAGTTTCTCGCGATTATCATTTCAGCACTGGCACTTATTCCGTCGGGCGCGCATTTGGCCGCCTTGCCGAACAAGATCGCGCTGGCTCGAGCCGAATATTTTTCCATCCAGGGCATCTACGACGGATGGGCGTTTCTCGGAACGCTTTGGCCGGCTGCCATGATTGCAAACGCAGTGCTGGCCTTCATGGTCCGCTCGCAGCGACGGCCATTCTGGTTTGCGGTACTTGCTGCACTTTGTTTCGTGGCCATGCTGGCAATTTTCCTTCTTTGGACATTGCCGGCCAATCAGGCGACCGAGAACTGGACAACAGCGCCGGAAAATTGGCAGGTGCTGAGGCTGCAATGGGAGTATTCCCATGCGGTCAATGCGTTGATCGTGTTCGTGGCCCTCTGTCTCTCGTCTCTTTCGGTGGTTTCGTGGCGGCCGGACGCTTCATGGGACGTGCGATAGCCACTCCGGACGGCGGTGAACTGACCGCTGAACATGGCAAGCACTCCTTCCCCTCGCCTACTGAGCCCTCCAAAACGCAAAAAACTCCGGCTTGCGGCCGGAGTTTTTTGATAATGCGCAATTCTGCAGTCGAAGCTTACTCGCCGGCAGCTTCTGCAAGTGCCGGCTGGGTGTCGTCGTTGGCGGTTTCACCATCCTCGGCGCTCTTGCGCGGCTGGCGACGCGGGCGGCTCGCTGCCCGGCGGCGCGGAGCCCGTTCCGCCGGGGCTGCGGCATCTACCTGTTCGGCCTGTTCGACCACGACTTCCGCGGGAGTGCCTTCGATGACGGGTTGCGGACCGGAACCGTCGACGACGGTCGGTTGCGGCTCGGCCACTGCGGGCTGCTGCTCCCGACGTTCCTGCCGATCCTGCCGGCGATCGCGGCGCTGATCGCGGTCGCGCCGGTTCTCACGCGGCTGCTGGTCCTGGGCTTGGTCGCGCTGTTCGCGGCGCGGCTGCTGTTGCTGCGGTGCCGGAGCTTCGTCGACGACCAGCTGCTGGCTGAAACCGAGTTCATCCGTATCGCCGGCTTCCAGATCATCCTGATCCAGCATGCTGCCGTCACGGTCCTGATCGGCTCGATCGTCGCGATGAAAGCGATCCTGCATCTGCGCCTGGGCGGCGGCTATGATGCGGTTATAATGTTCTGCGTGCTGCAGGTAGTTCTCGGCCATGACCCGGTCGCCGGCGCTCTGCGCATCGCGGGCAAGCGCTGAATATTTCTCGGCGATATGCTGGGCGGTGCCGCGGATTTTCACGTCCGGGCCGGAACTGTCATAGCTCCTGCTGAGAGGATTGCCGCCCTTGTTACGGTTGAAATTGCCGCCGCCATTGTTACTGCCGCGCCCTCGACCGCGTTTGTTCTGCTGTCCTGGCCTCATCTATCGTTCACCAATTCTCTGTCTTCGCTGATAAGGGGCCACGCGGCCATACCGGACCATGCCGGAACAAGACTTCGCGTGCCGCGCACAGGGCGAACAAAGCGTCCTGCCGCTTGTGAAAGTTAAATTAACTGAATCACGCACCGGGAATTGCTCAACCTTCGCAACTCTTCGAAAAGAGCAGGATCAAGGGTTGACCTATAACCCGAACGAATCGCTGTTCATTCCCAGCCGTCCCAGTGCGTAGCTCGCAAGCTATCCCGCTTCCTCCGGAAATCCAAGCCTTTTCTTCACTATGCAAATCAGGCCTCTTTCACGGTGAATACGAGAACACGATCATTGTCACCGTAGTCACGTTTTGCCTGTGCCAGCTCGAAGCCGTCCGAGCGAAAAATCGCGGCCACGGTTTCCTTCTGATCGAACCCGATTTCGACGCCGATAACGCCGTCCTTTTCGAGAAAATTCCCAGCATCCGCGGCAATCGCGCGATAGGCAGCGAGCCCGTCCGGCCCTCCGTCCAACGCCGCCGAAGGATCGAAATCCCTTACTTCCGGTTCCAGTGCGGGGATAACGTCACTCCGTATATAGGGCGGATTTGACACGATTATGTCGAAACGCCCGGAAATGTTCTCGAACCAGTCGCTTCGGATTGCCTCAAATCTCTCCGACAATCCCAGTCGCGCTGCGTTTTCAGCCGCCGTTTTCAACGCATCTTCCGAAATATCGCTGCCGATTCCCTGCGTCTCCGGACTTTCCTTCAACAGCGCCAGAATAATCGCGCCTGTGCCGGTGCCGAGATCCAGGAGGCGTGCCTCGCCCTTGACTGCGACAATCTGCCTCATATAGGGAAGCACCGAATCCACCAGGATCTCAGTGTCCGGGCGTGGTTCCAGCGTTTCTTTCGAAATCAGCAGATCCATCCCGTGGAATTCCCGTGAACCTAATATGCGATGCACGGGCTCCCGTTTCAAGCGCCGTTCGACTGCATTTGATATCCGGGCGAGCTCATCCTCCGTCAGCACCCGCTCGCCGCCGGTGAAGACCTCTGTGCTCGTGAGCTTGAGCAGGCCGCCGATGAGAAGCCTTGCCTCGATCGCCGCGTCCGACAGGCCCGCTTCCGAAAACCGGTTTCTCGCCTCCGTGACCGCCGCGGACAGCGTCGTCATCCCTGTTGTTCCCCGATCTGTGCGAGCTGGCCGGCCTGGTAATCGGCGATCAGCGCATCGACCACTTCGTCGATCTCGCCCTCCATCATCCGGTCGAGCTTGTAGAGCGTCAGGTTGATGCGGTGGTCCGTCACCCGGCCCTGCGGAAAATTATAGGTGCGGATGCGCTCCGAACGGTCGCCGGACCCCACTTGGCTCTTGCGGTCGGCGGAGCGTTCGCTGTCGGCCTTTTGCCGCTCCATGTCATAAAGCCGGGAACGCAGCACCTGCATCGCTTTGGCGCGGTTCTGGTGCTGCGATTTTTCCGAGCTGGTGACGACGATGCCCGTCGGCAGATGCGTGATGCGCACTGCCGAATCCGTCGTGTTGACATGCTGGCCGCCAGCGCCCGATGAGCGCATCGTGTCGATGCGGATATCTTCCGCGCGGATTTCGACATCGATATCCTCCGCCTCCGGCAGAACCGCCACCGTCGCCGCAGACGTGTGGATGCGGCCGCTTGCCTCGGTGTCGGGCACACGCTGCACCCGGTGCACGCCGGATTCGAACTTCAGCTTGGAAAACACGCCGCGGCCGGTGATCGTCGCGATGATTTCCTTGTAGCCGCCGGCTTCGCCTTCACTGGCCGAAAGCACCTCGACCTTCCAGCCATGCGTACTGGCATAGCGCTCGTACATGCGGAAGAGGTCGCCGGCGAAAAGCGCGGCCTCGTTGCCGCCGGTGCCGGCCCGGATTTCCAGTATGGCGCTCTTTTCGTCTGCTGCGTCCTTTGGCAGAAGCAGGATTTGCATATCCTTTTCAAGCGCCTCTATCCGGGCTTCAGCATCCGGCAGTTCGATTTCCGCCAGCTCGCGCATCTCCCGGTCGGTCGCCTTGTCGGCCAGCATGGTTCGAAGATCGGCAACTTCCGCGACCGTCTTTTCATATTCGCGGATCTTGCGCACGACCGGCTGCAGTTCGGAATATTCCGACGCCAGCTTCACATAGACATCGGCAGCCGGACCTTCCGACATGCGCGCCTCGATCTCGCCGAAACGGCGCTCCAGTTCGCGCATCTTTTCAACAGGAAGCTTCGCCAATTGTAAAACTCCAACTATGCCGTTCATTATCCTCGTCCTCGGGTTTTATCCGAGGAGGTCCCGAGTGTCTGCTAACCTGTCGGCATGGATAGATCCTCGGGACATCCCGGGACTTGATCCGTGGACCGAGGATGACGGTGAGAGCACATAGCTCGACTAATATCCGTCATTCAATCGTCAAACCGGAATATTGTGAGCCTCGGCGAACCGGACAAGCAGTTCGCGGATCGGCTCCGACGATCTGGTGTCATCGAGCGCAGCGTTCAGCTCGGCCGCCAACTGATCTGCGTCGAGTGCCAGGAGCATGGCTTTGACAGGACCAATCGAGGTCGCCGCCATCGAGACAGAACGGTAACCGAGCCCGACCAGTGCCATCGCGGAAAGCGGCTTGCCCGCCATTTCGCCACACAACGTCACAGACGTCTGGTTGCGCTCACCGGCCCGCGCAATATCGCGAAGGATGCGCAAGAACGGCTTTCCAAGCAGATCGAACCGATCGGAAACCCTTGCATTGCCGCGGTCGGCCGCCATCGCGAACTGAAAGAGGTCGTTCGAGCCGACCGAAACGAAATCCACTTCCGCCATCAGTTCGTCGAGCTGCCACATCAGCGCCGGCACTTCGAGCATGGCGCCGAACTGCAGCTTTCGCGGCAGGCTGTAGCCGAATTTCGAAAGGTGCTGCACTTCCTTCTGCAGCAGATCACGCACCGCATGGAGCTCCGAGACTTCGGTCACCATCGGCACCATCATCCTGAGTTCGCCGCCGGTGGAAGCCCTGAGGAGCGCACGAAGCTGGGTGCGCAAAAGCCCCGGCCGGTCCAGGGCAAGGCGGATCGCCCGCCAGCCGAGCGCCGGATTTTCCTCTTCATGGCTGCGGAAATAGGAAACGACCTTGTCGCCGCCGATATCGAGCGTGCGGAAGGTAACGGGACGCCCGCCCGCCTGCCGCATCACGTTGCGATAGAAGTTTTCCTGCTCTTCGAGCTTCGGCATGGTGGAGGCGATCATGAACTGCAGCTCGGTACGGAAGAGGCCGATGCCGTCCGCCCCCGATTCCGCCAGCTGCGGCAGATCGACCATCAGGCCGGCATTCATCTGCAGGCTGATCCGCTTGCCGTCTTTGGTGAGCGGTTCGACCGCGCGCAAAGCCTTGAATTGCTCCTGCCGGCGGGCTCTCAGCCGTACCTTTTCCTCGTACGCCTTCTGCAGGTCCGACATCGGCCTGAGATGAATCTGGCCGTCGTCGCCGTCGATGATGATCGGATCGCCGTTTTCGGCAAGCGCCACGACGCCCGCCGCCTGCCCCACGACCGGAATGCCCATGGCGCGCGCCACGATCACCACATGGCTCGTCACCGCCCCGTCTTCGAGCACGAGGCCGCGCATCCGCTCGCGCGGGTAGTCCAGAAGCTCCGCGGCCCCCATGGCACGCGCCAGGATGATCGCGTCGACCGGAAAGCCTTCTTCGGTGAGACGACCGGAAAAGCCCGTCAACTGCCTGAGCAACCGGTTGGCGAGGTCGTCGAAATCGTGCATCCGCTCGCGCAGATAGGGATCGGTGAGGCGCATCATGCGCGCCTTGGTATCACTCTGCACCTTCTCGACGGCCGCTTCCGCCGTCAGTCCGTTGTGGATCGCCTCTTCCATCCGGCGGACCCAGCCCTGGTCATGGGCGAACATACGATAGGTTTCGAGCACCTCGCGATGCTCGCCCTCCTGCGCCACCTCACGGCGGGACAGCATGTCGTCGATCGAGATGCGCAGCGAGCCGAGCGCTTCCGCAAGCCGCTGGATTTCCTTGTCTGCGTCCTCGTTCAAGAGGTTGGTCACGACGATGCGCGGCTCATGCAGCACCACGTGGCCGAGCCCGATGCCTTCGTTGTAGCCGTCGGCTTCGATCGTCACGGCGCGTGTGAGGTCGAGTTCGAGCCCCGGCCGGGTGATCTTCTTCAGTTCTCCCGTCGCGATCATCTCGGCAATCACCATGGCGGTGGTTTCCATCGCTTCGACTTCGTCTTCGCGATAGTTTCGACTTGCCTTGTTCTGGACGACGAGAACGCCCAAAGTGCGACCGGCGCGCAGGATCGGCACGCCGAGGAAGGAATGGTAGATCTCCTCGCCCGTCTCAGGCAGGTACCGGAAGGCCGGATGCGACTGGGCATCGGAGAGGTTGAGCGGTTGGGCGGAGGCGGCGATGGTGCCGACCAGGCCCTGGCCCATCTTCAATTGCGAAAGGTGGACGGCCTCTTTCTTCAGGCCTTCGGTCGCGTAGAGTTCGAGCACGCCGTCGGAGCGGAGCACATAGACCGAGCACACCTCGGCGACCATGTTGCTGGCGATCTGCCGGACGATGCGGTCAAGGCGCTCCTGTGGATCGAGCGGCTCCGCCATTAATTCGCGCAGCCGCTTCAGAAGAACGCGCGGACCCGCCGACAGGTCTCTCATCGCATCAGTGCTCCCGAACCCAGTCATTAAATCCGGAAGACGTCGCGCCGAATTCTGGTCGGCGCGCCGAACCGGCTCACCATCAACTCTTATCGAGACCGTAGGCGGAATGCAAAGTCCGAACTGCGAGTTCGGAATAAGCACCGTCGATCAGGATGGAAATCTTGATTTCGGAGGTCGTAATGGCCTTGATGTTGATGCCTTTTTCGGCAAGTGCCTTGAAAGCGAGCGCGGCCACGCCCGCATGACTGCGCATGCCGATGCCGATGACCGATACCTTGGCGAGACCTGATTCGCTTTGGGCGACATCGAAGCCGATCGTCGCCTTGTTTTCATCGAGCACCTTCAGCGCCTTCTGCACGTCGCCGGAGGGCACGGTAAAGGTCATGTCGGTCTTCGAACCGTCTTCCGACGTGTTCTGCACGATCATGTCGACATTGATATGCGCTTCGGCGAGCGGACCGAAGATCGCGGCCGAGACACCCGGCCGGTCGGCGAGCCGCCGGAGCGAAATCTGCGCTTCATCCTTGGCATAGGCGATGCCGGTGACGACTTCCTGTTCCACGATTTCTTCCTCGTCGCAAATCAACGTGCCGGGCGGGTTCAGAAGGTCGCCCATGCCCGGCGCATCGGGATCCTCGAAACTGGAGCGCACGAAGGTGCGGACCTTGAACACCATGGCGAGTTCGACCGAACGCACCTGCAGGACCTTCGAGCCGAGGGAGGCCATTTCCAGCATTTCCTCGAAGGAGACCTTCTTCATGCGGCGCGCCTTCGGCTCGATGCGCGGGTCCGTCGTGTAGACGCCGTCGACATCCGTATAGATGTCGCAGCGGTCGGCCTTGACGGCGGCGGCTATCGCAACCGCGCTCGTGTCGGAACCGCCGCGGCCGAGCGTGGCGATCCGGTTGTCGGGCCCGAGTCCCTGGAAACCGGCGACGACGGCGACCTGCCCCTCGCCCATGCGCTTGATGATCTCGGAACCGTCGATCTCCAGGATGCGCGCCGCGCCATGGGCGTTATCGGTGCGGATCGGGATCTGCCAGCCCTGCCAGGAGCGGGCGTTGATGCCCATGGACTGCAGCGCGATCGCCAGGAGCCCGGAAGTCACCTGCTCACCTGAGGCGACAACCGCGTCATATTCACGGGCGTCGTAGAAGGGCGAGTTGGCGCCGGTCACTTTCGGCGCGTCCTGCACCCAGCCGACCAGTTCGTTTGTCTTGCCGGACATGGCCGAGACGACGACCGCCACCTCGTGGCCGGCTTCGACCTCCCGTTTCACATGGCGCGCGACGTTGTGAATGCGTTCGAGATTGGCGACGGAGGTGCCGCCGAACTTCATGACGATGCGAGCCATACGACCAAAACCACTGTCTCACCCGGGCCTTCAAGCGCCAGGGCGTCTGCTTTCGAACCATGTTGAAATCCCGTCTTCCATGACAGGATTGTCAAGTTGGGCGGTCTATTATCGAAAAGGGGGGAAAGGCGCAATGGGCAGGATATATATGGCCGTCAGTCGGAACGGCCGCCCGCAAATCAAAACCGCGCGGCCGTCGGTCGCGCGGTTTTGATAGCATCGCGGATCGTCAAGGCCTCAATTGGCAGCCGATACCGGATTGGTCGCACTTGCTGTTGGAACGCTCTCGTCTGTCACGATCACGGTCGCGGCTGGAATCGCGCTCAAAGCGTTCTCTGTCGCGCACTCGCTCGACCTGCTCGCGCTTTCGTTCCTGCTGGCGTTCAATGCGGGCCCGTTCTCTATCGCGATCGCGGTCCCTGTCGCGCCACTCTTCGCGCGCTCTGTCGCGATCCCAACTGGGCGGACGGATATCGCTCCTGTCCCGCTCCCAGCGGGGCGGCCTTGGCGGCGAAGGCGGATCCCAACGGTCGCGGTCGCGTTCCCAACGCGGCGGCGGGGGCGGAGGCGGATTGCGGCTCGGCTCCCACGTATAGCGCCGCCAGCGGTCGCGGTCGCGGTAGAAGTCGCGGTCGCGATAATAGCGGCCCCAATAGGTGTTGATGTCGAAGGTGATGATCGGAATGCCGAGCGGGCGGTAGTATTGCGGCCCGACATAGACCCGGTCGGAGCGGTAGCTGGCCTGCACATAATTGCCCGACACCCAGCCGCGCCCGCCATAGAAGGAGACGTCGCACCAGTTGACGCTGCTCATGCAGCCGTTGATGGTGACGGGCGTGCCGACCGGGATGACGGTAACTGCGGGATAGCCGGTGCTCGGCCCCGACCGCATGTTGACATTGGCCGTCGCGAAACCACGCACGGCCGCTTCCGCCAGCGATGGCGCCACGAACAGAGCGCAAAAGGCCGCAACGGACATCAGAATCTTCTTCACGGGGCTTCCTCCTGAGAAACCGTAATTGTCCGAACTGACATTATCGATCTGCCGTGCGATTGCATTGCGGCTTATCAATGTTCGAGACGCGCCCATTGTTCCAGTACACCTCTGAACGGCGCATGAATGTCCCGTTGGGCTGGCGTTAAGGCTTCCTCGCGGGGCCTGTCGATTGCCGTTCGGCAATGTGGCAGGCGAGTTCTATCCGCCGCGTCGGCGTGGCAAAGCCAGACAGGGCGTCGCGGAGCAGGTCGAGCGCCACCGCGCCGAGCTCGCGCATCGGGATATGCATCGTCGTCAGCGGCGGGTTGAGGAAGGCCGCCTGCGGTAGGTCGTCCATGCCCATGACGGAGACATCTCCCGGAACGGTGTGGCCCATCTGCTGCACGCCCATCATCGCGCCGACGGCTAGACTGTCACCTGCTGCCAGTACCGCCGTGAAATCGAGCCCCTTCCTGCGCAACCTCTCGCCAATCGCCTGGGCCGCCAGTTCCGGCAGCCAGTCGTCCACCAGCAGGACCAGATCGGCCGGACACGGCAGACCATGGTGGAGAAACGCGTCCTGCCATCCTTCGCGCCGCCGGTCGATGGTGCTTCGCCCGGGACGCATGAGGAAGAGGATGCGCTGATGGCCGAGCCGGATCAGATAATCCGCCGCAAGCCGCGCCGCCGAGCGGTTGCAGGGCGTCACGCTCGAAAGCCGCATGTAAGGATCGTCGCCGTTGATGAGGACAACCGGCTTGCCGAAGCCGCGGGTGGCGGCCAGCATGCCTTCGTCGTCGACGGTCAGGAACAAAAGCCCTGCCACATCCGGGTCGGCGCGCGCCTCTTCCAGCACGAGCTTCTCTTCCGTCTCGTCCGCGACGGCGCGCGTGACGATTTCGAGCCCCAGCGCCTGCGCCCGGTCCCTCAGGCCTTCGAGCACGTAGAGCGTGAACTGGTTGCGCACGTAGTCGATCATGGCCGCACTCGAGGCGGCCAGCACCACCTTCTTGCCGGCAACGGGTGTCGGCACGGTGTAGTTGATATCCTTCGCAGCCTCCAGGATGCGCTGGCGGATATCAGCGCGCACCCCCTTCTCGCCGGCGAGCGCCCGCGAGACCGTGCTCAACGAAACGCCGACCTTTTCCGCGATGTCTTCCAGCCGCACCCGCCGGCTCTTCTTGCCGCGTTTGCCCGGAGTGATTGAGGTTGCCATGCCATCCTCCCCGTAAATCGGATACCAGACTGCAAAAAATTTTCATATTGCGCAATCAATTTTCAGATGTTTTCATGATGCTACCGTTCGGGAGAGACGGATCGACAATCCTGCGCCCACATGGCTGCAGCGAAGGGAGGAATTGCATAATGGGCCTTTCAGCCCGGGATATCCGTGAAAAGCTTGACCGCCTGGTGGCCGGTATGACCGGCCTGCGCCACGATGGCCGCTTCCACGAACCCAATCTCGACGGCACCGCCGGCGACTATATCTCCTTCGATAGCTGGGAATGGCCGCAAGGCGTCGGCCTCTATGGCCTGATCCGCCTCTGGCTGTTCACCGGTCGCGACGATTTGAAAGCCCTCATCGAAAATTGGTATGCGACCCGCATAGAGGCCGGCCTCCCCTCGCTCAACGTCAACACCACCGCTCCCATGCTGGGCTTGTCGGTGCTCTGGCGCGAGACGCGTGATCCGCGCTGGCAGCCGGTTCTCGATGCCTGGGCGACCCACGTCATGGCCGGAATGGGCCGCACCGAGGAAGGCGCCTTCGAGCACCACGTTTCCGACAAGGTCAACGACGACGAACTCTGGGACGACACGCTTTATATGGTCGCCCTCTTCCTCGCCTCCTACGGCCAGGCGAGCGGCCGCACCGAACTGGTCGACGAAGCCGCGAGGCAGTTCCTCGTCCACACCCGCTATCTCGCCGACAGGAAGACCGGGCTCTGGTTTCACGGGTGGACGTTCCGGGGCCGGCACAATTTCGCCGAGGCCCGCTGGGCGCGCGGCAACGCCTGGATCACCGCCGGCATGCTCGATCTCTTCGACCTCGCGGAAATGCCGAAGCCGGTGAAGGAATACCTCCTTGGCGTGCTGGTGGCGCAGGTGAACGCGCTCCTGCCGCTGCAGACGGCCTCCGGCGCCTGGCGCACCCTCATCGACGATCCCTCCTCCTATGAGGAGATCTCCGCCACCGCCGGCTTCGGCTACGGCCTGCTGAAGGGCTACCGCCTCGGCCTCGGCACACATGAATGGCGCGCCGCGGGCCTGAAGGCCGTCGAGGCGGTGCTTGCTAATATCGATGAAACCGGCACCGTGCTGAATGTCTCCTACGGCACTCGCATGGGCCACGACCTGCAATTCTATCGGGACATTCCGATCCAGCCGACCGGCTACGGACAGGCGCTTTCCATTCTCTGCCTGTCCGAAGCGCTTCGGCATGTGGACGCGGGAGAAAAAACGGCATGACGATGAAAGTGCTTTACGGGGCAGGCCCCGACGACATCAAGGCCTATGACACGGCCAGGCTGCGTGCCGAGTTCCTGATGGAAGACCTGTTCCAGGCCGACAGGGTGACCTTCACCTATACCCATGTCGATCGCCTGATCCTCGGCGGAGCCGTCCCGGTTTCCACCATGCTGACTTTCGGCTCAGGCGAGGAGATCGGCACCCCCTTCCTGCTTTCCGCCCGCGAAATGGGCATCGCCAACCTCGGCGGCGCCGGAACCATCACCGTCGACGGTAAGAGCTTTACGCTGGAAAACCGCGACGTGCTCTATGTCGGCCGCGGCGTGCAGGAAATCTCGGCCGCCAGCGCATCTGCTGAAAAGCCCGCCCGCTTCTACATGAATTCCGTGCCGGCCGGCGCCGATTTCCCGCACCGTCTCATCAAGCGGTCGGAATCCAAGATGTTGACCTTCGGCGATCCCAAACGCGCCAATCTCCGGAACCTCCGGATGTACATTCATCCGGAAGTGGCGCCATCCTGCCTGCTTCTGCTCGGCATTACCGATCTCGCGGAAGGCAGCATCTGGAACACCATGCCGCCACACCTGCATGAGCGCCGCATGGAAGCCTATTGCTATTTCGACCTGCCCGAAGAGGAGCGGGTCATCCACTTGATGGGTCGCCCGGAAGAGACGCGCCATCTCGTCGTGAAGAACCTCGACGCCGTGCTCTCGCCAGCCTGGTCGATCCATATGGGGGCCGGCACGGCGCAATACGCCTTCGTCTGGGGCATGACTGGCGAAAACCAGGAATATAACGACGTGGCCCCCGTGGCCCTCAGCGAACTGAAATAAGTGCGGACCTGACATGAATCCTGAAGCAAACTGGATGCGGAAGACCTTGAAGCCGGGCGAAGCGGTCCGGTACTGGCAGCTCGGCCGCACGGCGCAGGAACGGTTCGACGTGCCGGACGCGCCGATGAAAGGCGAAATGGACCCGTTCTTCTTCTTGACCAAGGTGAAGAACTTCATCCCGCACGAATATCCCTGCCGAACGATCTTTGCCGAGACCTATCGGGGAAAAAGGCCCGACGTGCGCGGCGAGTTCGAGGCCGCCCGCTGGTGGCTGCCCTTCGGTTCGCCGCGTCTCGATCTTTCCGGCTTCTGGTTCCGCCCGACGCGGCTCGCCACCTGGGCCCGCACCTATATCGAGGCCGAGACCGCCGGCACGGCGAAAATCCGCCTCGGCACCTGCGGCGGCGCCGTGCTCTGGCTGAACGGCACCGAAATCGGCTGGATGGCGCCCTACAGCCGCAATCTTGAAGCCAAGCAGGAATTCGACCTGCCGCTGACGGCGGGCCTCAACGAGATCGTCCTCTTCTTCGACGATCTGGCCGAGCGCGACGCCCGCTATTTCTACCAGTTCGACTATCTCTCCGGCCCGGCCGCGAGTGTCGCCCTCCCCGTCCCGGTCGCGGGCCACGTCGCCGAAAGCCTCGAAACGGCGCTCGACGGCATGCATCTCGACCGCCAGCATTATTTCGGCGGCGATATCACCCTCCTTCTTGCAGAACCGCTGCCGGTCGAGGTGAAAGTCAACGTTGCGATCGAAGGCGACTTCATGTCCCGCGAGCGTTTCGATTTCGACTTCACGTTGCCGGCCGGTGCCAGGAGCCTCAATGTCGGCCCGTCGGAAAAGGCACCCGCCGATTTCCGACACCTGCGTGTGACACTAGATGCCGGCGGCTTCGTCGCTTCCCGCTCGGTCGGCGTCGAAATCTGCCATGCCGCCCGCCAAGGCGAGGCCCCCGCCTCCCTGTCTGATCGCATCATCGAAACGCTGGATGAAGTGTCCGAATATTCCGAGCGCGATACCGTCCGTGCCTTCGCCCGTCTCGCCAGCGGCCGCGCCGGCGCCGATACGGACGCGATGATCGAGGAGATATTGCCGTCGATCGAGGACTGCCACGACTGCGCCGATTTCTCGCTCGTGCCGCTCATCTGGTCGCGCATCGTCTGGGGCAAGGATATCAACGAGAAGACCCGTGCCCGCATCGATGGCGCGATTCTCAACTACCGCTACTGGATGGACGAGCCGGGCAACGACGTTCAGTGGTATTTTTCGGAAAACCACGCGCTTCTCTTCCACACCTCGGCCTATCTGGCCGGCCACCTCCTCCCGGAAGCCACCTTCGTCCGTTCCGGCCGTAAAGGCTCGGAGCAGGCGAAGGTTGGCGCGGAGCGCGTTCGAGCCTGGCTCGACCATTTCGAGAAATGGGAAATGGCGGAGTTCAACTCCGCTCCCTATTTCCCGATCGACCTGAAGGGCCTCACCGCGCTCGCCGCCCTCTCGCCGGACAGGGATATCGCCGACCGCGCCAAAGCCGGTATCGTCCGTCTGTGCGAAATCATCGCCCGCTCCGCCCATCACGGCATGGTCACGGCAGCGCAAGGGCGTTCCTACGAGCACACGCTCTGCGCCGGCCGGTCGCTGGAGCTTTCTGCCGTCGCCCGTCTTCTCTGGGGCAAGGGTTTTTACGGCCGCCGCGTCCATTGCCTGCCGCAGATGGCGGTGTGCCTGCGCGACCATGGTCTCGAAATCCCCGCCTCCTTTGCGGCAATCGCCGATCATCGCAACGCAAAACATCAGGAATGGCGCTTCGCCCAGGGCGAGAACTCCTTCGCCGCGCTTTATCACTATAAAGGCGAGCATTTCGCCATGGGTTCGACCGTCCATTACCGTTGGGACGAATGGGGCTACCAGGAAACCGTCCTGCATCTGCGCCTCGGCGACAAGCCGGAAGCGGCGATCTGGATCAACCATCCGGGCGAGACCATCCAGTTCGGCTACGGCCGGCCCTCCTATTGGGGCGGCTGCGGCACCATTCCGCGCGCGCAGCAATATCGCGGCCTCGCGATCCTCGAATTCACCACCTACGAGGAACAGCCGGATTTCACCCATGCCTGGTTCCCGAAGGCGGAATTCGACGAAACCCGCGTCTCCGGCAGCCTCGCGCTTGCCCGCTCCGGCAACGGTAGCGTCCTGCTACGCGCCGGCTCTGACCTCGTCCCCGCCACCGAAGGCCCGTCGGCCGGTGCGGAACTGCGGCAATATGGCCAGAAGACCCGCTGGATCGTCCGCGTCTGCGAGGCCGGCGATCTCGCTTCCGTCGAAAACCGTTTCGGCGGCCTTGCCGCGCAGCAGGAAGCCGATGGCGCATTCGTTGTCGAAGACCCGGAATATGGTACCGTCCGCTTCAAGGCCGACGGCGCGATAGAAGCCGAAGGCCGCGTAATCGCACGGGCGGATTACACCGCCAAAGGCGAAGCAAGGATGCTGAGCGCTTCCTGATCTAAAAACCGGACGGGAGGAGGCCCCGTCCATAAAAGTGGAGGAACTGAACATGAAAGTGAAATCGATCCTGGCGGGCACCGCGCTCGCCCTTCTCACCTCGACGGCGGCATTCGCCGGCGATGTCCGCATCATGTGGTATTCGGACGGCGTCGAAGGCGAGGTCATGAAGGACCTCGTCGGCCGCTTCATGAAGGAAAATCCGGGCATCAACGTCATCCTCGATAACGTCGCCTACAGCGTCATCAAGGAACAGCTCCCCGTCCAGCTCGAAGCCGGCAACGGCCCGGATATCGCCCGCGTCACTGCGATCAAGGATCTCTCCAGGCACTGGCTCGACCTGCGCCCGCTGGTCAAGGACGCCAAATACTGGGACGACAATTTCGGCGCCCAGGCGGACTGGATGCGTCCGGACGGCTCCAACCAGATTTCCGGCTTCATGACCCAGATCACGCTGACCGGGGGGTATGCCAACAAGACCCTGTTCGAGCAGGCCGGCGTCGAAATTCCTGGACCGAAAGCCACCTGGGATGACTGGGCAACCGCGGCCAGGAAGGTCAAGGAGAGCCAGCAGATCCCGTTCGCCATGGCGATCGACCGCTCCGGCCACCGCATCACCGCGCCGATGCTCTCCTACGGCGCAAACTACATCGGCAAGGACGGCAAGCCCGCCCCGCTCGACAAGGGTGCGAAGGACTTCCTGACCAAGTTCGTCAACTGGGTTGGTGACGGCTCCTTCTCCAAAGATGTCTGGGTTTCGGCCGCGGGTTCCACCTATCGCGCCGCCGCCGACGACTTCATCAACGGCCAGCTCGCTTTCTATTATTCCGGTTCCTGGCAGGTGGCGAACCTCGCCACCAAGATCGGCAACAACTTCGATTGGGTCGCGGTCGGAAGCCCCTGCGGCTCGGCAGCCTGCACCGGCATGCCCGGCGGCGCGGCACTCGTGGCGGTCAAATACACCAAGAACCCGAAGGAAGTCGCGGTCGTCATGGACTGGTTCGCTCAGGAGAAGATCGTCAAGGAATTTTCCGAGCGCACCCTGTTCCTGCCCGGTCACAAGGGCGTGGTCGACAAGGGCGGTCTCGACTTCAAGACCGACAATGCCCAGGCCAAGGCTGCCTTGACCAAGTTCGTCGAGGCGACCAAGACGACATCCGAAACCGCTCTGAAGCTGCCCGGCTGGCGCTGGTCCGACACGGTCTACGCCGCCGTCGTCACCCGCATCGGCCAGACGCTCGCCGGCGAACTGAAGCTCGACGACGCCTTCCAGCGCATCGACGCCGACATCGCCCAGAAGGTCAAGGACGCCGGTCAGTGATGGCAACTGCCACCACCCTCTCGCAATTCGCTTTCCCCCCGAGAGGGGGAGAGCTTCTCCTGGGAAGTGCCGGGGGAACGCATGCCATCGGCCCCGCCCTCCCTCTTCTCCCCCACGGGGAGAAGAGCCGAGCAAGGCGAGGCGATGAGGGGGGCCGCACAAGGCGCTCTCCTCACCGTCAATTTGGTTGCGCCCCCCTCATCCGGTCCTTCGGACCACCTTCTCCTCGCTGGGGAGAAGAGGGAGCGTGCCTATGACGTCACCTTCGCCCACTTCATCCTCGTCTTCCCGCCTCGGCGCCCTCCTCATGGCGCCCGTCAACGCTCTGATGCGCCTCATCGACGTGCCTTTGCGCGGCCTGCAGAAGTCGACCGGCATCGGCGGCATGGCGGCCTTTTTCCTGGCGCCGAACATGCTGATCTTCGGCATTTTCGTGCTCTTGCCGCTCGTCATCAACTTCGTCTATTCGATGACCGGCGGCACCGCCTTCTTCCTTGCCGAGCGCAATTTCGTCGGCGGCGAGCAATATGCCCGCCTCTTCACCTGCCAGAACTATCTCGATCCGATGTCCTGCCAGGAGGACGCCTTCTGGACGGCCGTCGGCAACACGTTCTGGTTCGTGATCCTGCAGGTCGCTCTGATGATCCTGACGGCACTCATCACGGCGCTGATCCTCAATCGCGATCTTGCTGCCCGCTCCTTCTGGCGTGCCGTCTTCTTCTTCCCCGTCCTGTTGTCGCCCGTCGTCGTCGGGTTGATCTGGAAATGGATCCTGCAGCGCCAGGGACTGTTGAACTTCATCCTCTTCCAGTTCGGCGACACCGAGCCCTATACCTGGCTCACCGACCGCACCTGGACCTTCGCCGCCACGATCGGCGTGTCGATTTGGGCACATATGGGCTTCTATGCGCTGATCCTGCTCGCCGGCCTGCAGGCGATCCCCAAGGATCTCTATGAAGCGGCCGAGATGGATGGCACAAAGCCTGCGCGTGTCTTCTGGCGCATCACCCTGCCGCTGCTCGCCCCCAATCTCCTGGTCGTCGTGGTGCTGGCATTGATCCGCGCCGTGCAGATCTTCGACGAGGTCTATGTGCTGACCGGCGGCGGTCCGGGCACCAGCACGCTCTACCTCACGCAGTATATCTATGAAACCGGCTTCGCCTCGGCGCTCCGCAATCCGGGCCTCGCCGCCGCCGCCTCGATCCTGATGGGCAGCGTGCTCGTGGTCCTCACGTTGATCCAGCTCGGCATCGGTCGGAAGAACGAGAACAAGGGGAAACGCTGATGGGTGCGGCTGCGCGTTTCATTCTGCGTCGCAAGGGCGGCAAAGGCTGGCACTGGACGGACATCGTCACCTGGGTCTGGTTGACCGGCGGGCTGATCATCATGTTCGGCCCGGCCGTCTGGCTTGGCTTTTCCTCTTTCAAGACTCCGGCAGCACTTGCCGAATTCCCGCCGTCGATCCTGCCCTATGTCACCAGCCAGGCGACGGTCGAGGGCTACGACAAGCCGCTGCAACTCTTTAATGCGAAGATGCCGGACGGCTCGACCCGCGTGCTGGCGGAAGTGCGCCGCATCGGCATTATGTCCCAGATGGTCGATCCGAAGGCGCCTGGCGAAATCGTCCGCATCAATATCAACGACCGCCAGCCAGTGCGCACCCTCTCCTTCGCGACGTCGAATTACACCGAACCCTTCGTGCATTTCGATTTCCTGCGCTACCTCTGGAATTCCGTCTTCGTCACGGTCACGGCGACGCTGATCACCCTCGTCGTCAACTCCATGGCCGCCTTCGCGCTGTCGAAATACGAATTCCGCGGCCGCTCCGCCGCCATGCTGATCATCCTCGCAACGCTCATGGTGCCGCTCTCGGTCATCATGGTGCCGCTCTATTCGATCATCTCGTCGCTCGGCCTGTTCAACAGCCTCTGGGGCGTCATCCTGCCGACCGTCGCCACACCGACCGGCGTCTTCATCCTGCGTCAGTACATGCTGACCATCCCGGACGAACTGATCGACGCGGCGCGCATGGACAAGGCCTCCGAATGGCAGATCTACTGGCGCATCGTGCTGCCGCTGACGGCACCGGCGCTCGCCGTGCTCGCGATCTTCTCGGTCGTCTGGCGCTGGAACGACTTCCTCTGGCCGCTGATCGTCTTGTCCCGCCGCGAGCTCTATACCCTGCAGGTGGGGCTCAGCATCTATTCCGGCGAACTGAACGTCCAGTGGCACTTCATCCTGGCCATGACCGTCGTGACGATGATCCCGGTCGTGCTGGTCTTCATCTTTTTACAGCGTTTCATCACCACCGGCATTGCCGGCACCGGGCTTAAATAAGGAACACCGATGGGCGAAATCAAACTCACCGATGTCAAGAAATCCTACGGCGCCGTCGACGTCCTGAAAGACATCAACCTGCATATCAACGATGGCGAGTTCGTCGTCTTTGTCGGCCCGTCCGGCTGCGGCAAGTCCACGCTCCTGCGCACCATTGCCGGTCTTGAAAAGGTCACCGGCGGCGAGATCGAGATCGACGGCAAGCGCGTCAATGAGGTCACCGCCGCCGATCGCGGCCTTGCTATGGTCTTCCAGTCCTATGCGCTCTACCCGCATATGAGCGTGCGCCAGAACCTCGCCTTCGGGCTGGAAAACTCCAACATGCCGAAGCCGGAGATCGCCGAGCGCATCCAGGAAGCCGCCCGCATGCTGGAGATCGAGCCCTATCTCGAGCGCCGTCCCGGCCAGCTTTCCGGCGGCCAGCGCCAGCGCGTCGCGATCGGCCGCGCCATCGTCCGCCGCCCGACCGCCTTCCTGCTAGACGAACCGCTGTCGAACCTCGACGCCGAACTGCGCGTCTCGACCCGCGCCGAACTCGCCGCGCTGCACGCCCGCATCGGCTCGACGATGATCTACGTTACCCACGATCAGGTGGAGGCGATGACGCTCGCCCATCGTATCGTCGTCATGCGCGCCGGCCGGATCGAGCAGGTCGGCACGCCGCTCGAACTCTACAACACGCCCGCCAACCGCTTCGTCGCCGGCTTCATCGGCGCGCCGCACATGAACTTCCTCTCGGGCGAAGTCCAGGAGGTGGAAACCGGCTCGGTCACGCTTGTCATCGGCGGCGGTCATCGCCTCACCGTGCCGCTTGCCGACCACAAGCTTCGTGGCCACAAGCTGAAGGCCGGCGAAAAACTGACGGTCGGCATCCGCCCGCAGCATATCACGCTGGAGAACAATCCCGGCAGCCTGCCGGTCAAGGTGCGGTTGGTGGAGGCCCTTGGCTCGGAAACCGTCATCCATGCGGATCTGAACGGCGAAAAGCTGCTCGCGGTCGTCCAGGGCCAGAAGCAGATCGTCCCGGGCGACGAGGTCCATTTCTCCCTCGCCGGCGCGCCATTGCATCTGTTCGATCAGAATGGATTGCGGGTCAAAGGGGCGTAAGTCCCACCCTTGGCCTTTTGGCCTCCCTTACTCCGGATGGACAACTGGTGGCCCCGCCGGCCCGTCTATAGATTCCCCGGAAACGAGCGGAAGGGAGGCCAGAATGTATCGCATGTCCATGATTGCCTTGTCTGTCGCGGCTCTGCTGAAGCCGCTCGCAGCCACTCCGGCTTATGCCCAGAGCAGGACGGTGACCACCCAACCGACACTTCAGACTTTGCCACCCGGACGAGCCGTTCTTTTCGACAACAAGAAATGTCCTGCAGGACAGATCGCACGTTACGCCAGGTCGAAAATGAAGGATCAGATTTCCATCAGATGCGTTCACATCACCGGCCTTGGCAAGTAGGGTGATATCAGGCCTCACAAATACCTCTTGAAGAACGCCAGCACGGCTCGCCGCATCGCCGGCGTCTCCTTGTGCCCGACGCCCGCCTCCGGCAAGAACACCAGCGCCCCCAGGGCCTCCGCTTCAAGATAGGCGGCTTCCGTCTCGGCAAAGGCCTTCTCCACCGCTTCCGGCGGCGTCAGTGGATCATCCCAACCCACACAGATGAGCTGTGCCCGCGGCGCCACCAGCCCGGCGATCTCGCCGATGGACGTTTCCTTCAAAAGCCCCGGCACGGTCAAATAATGCCCATGCCGGTTATGTGCGCCGGTTTCGACAAGCGTCGCGAAATCCGCATAACAACAGAGATGTGCGGTCGCCTTCACCCGGTCATCGACCGCCGCGAGAAAATAGGCAAGCGTCGCCCCCATCGACAGTCCGGTGACCCCGATCCGCTCGGGATCGACGTCTGGCCGCGCCGCCAGCCACGTCAGTGCCGCCGACTGTTCCGAGACCATCTGCCCGAACAGCGTCTTCCCGTGCCAGAGCGCCGCCTTTGCGGCCACATCCTCAGTGACGCCTGCCCGCTCGCCGAAGGTCGGCATGTCGATGCACAGCGTCACATAGCCCTCCCGCGCCAGCACGGGACCCGGCGCATCGAGAAGCGAGGCGCGGCCCTCGATCAGTTCCGAAGCGCCGATCTCGTATCGGCCGCCATGCGCATGGGCATAAAGGATCGCCGGCCCGCGATTGGCGGAAGCTTCGCGCGGCCGGGTCAGAAAGCCGCGCACCTTGCCGCCGTCCGGCAGACGAAACCGCAGCCGCTCCAGAACATATCCATCCCGGATCTCCGCTTCGCTGCCGATCAGCGTCAGCGAAACCTCCTCGAAGGCCAGCAACTCTTTGAGCCGCGCCACGGTGATCGCCATCGTCTCTCCTCCCTCTCTCGCGCATCCTCGCCTGCCCAAGCCTTCCTGACAAGCACCGCATGTAAACATGGAGCGGGGATATTTCCCGACGGAAGATCGTGGCACCCTTACCTCTCCTTTGGCGGGAGAGGTTACAAAATCAAGATCTTAGCCGGAGGCTAAGTCTTAGATTTTGTTAGGGGGGGTTCTATTGTCGCAAAATCTTCCCCGCCCTCCAAACCCATGCCTACAATCTCCGCGTCCCGTTTCGGCTACACCGGTTCAGGCATCGCCGGCGAGATGGGACCGGTGCCCTTTCGGTCTGCCGTTGATGCAGGCGGGTCGTCAGGGGCTGCGCAGAAAATGGTCCCCCTCTCGTCTGAAAATATGGCGGGGCGTGCCTGTGCGGCACACATGATTGGACCGGCGACTGGTTCTTGCCGAAAGGCACGAACCTTTCGGAGCGTCCGGCGGTTTCCGCCGCGAGCGCTGCCCTGGCTAAGGTGCCGGTATCCGCGCAGAGGGATCGAAGTTGCGCAGCACAAGAACACCGAACGGGACACGTCGCGTGTCACTATAAAAATCTAATTCGAGGCACCCGACGTGTCCCGGCCGAAACAAGAAATACCGAGATCGCCAAGGGCGGATTCCGTCCATATGAAGGAGTCGGCTCATGTCATCGGATCAACCATCACGGCTCGAAGTTTTGCGCACCCGTCATCACGAGGAATGCGCCCGCGCTACCGCGTGGTTCCTCCATCCGGTACAATTCCATTGTGCCTTGAGAAAATGTCGTCGCGACCGTTTCTGCTCCGGCCCGATGGTCGTCAGTGATCCCCAGGACGATCGCGTCAAAGTGCAGAAAATGCTGGGCCAGAGCGGCAGGGCTTGCGAGAGGCTGCCGCTCTGTATCGCCAATCACGATAAAGATGAATTCCAGCGGTATCGGCTTGCATTCGACGGACTTATCAAGTGGCTTTCCGAGGATCCGGACAACAGGATGCCGAAGCGCATCCGCGCATTGAAGGGACGACAATGGCCCGACCCTGCGGCAACCAGCCTCTTGACTTCCGCTCCTCATCATCCGACTTCAACCGGTGAAACGAAGGGATGAAGACCATGACCGAAGCCGCCCGCAGCACCATCGATCAGAGCGAAGTCGACCGGTTCTCCGCCATGGCGGCCGAATGGTGGGACCCGATGGGAAAATTCAGGCCGCTCCACAAGTTCAATCCCGTCCGGCTAACCTATCTGCGCGACCGCATCTGCGAAAATTTCGGCCGTGACCCGAAAAGCCACTTGCCGCTTTCCGGCCTTCGCATTCTCGATATCGGCTGCGGCGGCGGCCTGCTATCGGAACCGATCGCCCGGATGGGTGCCACCGTCGTCGGCGCCGACCCGTCGGAGAAGAACATCGGCATCGCCTCCACCCATGCGGCCGAGACCGGCACGTCGGTCGATTACCGCGCCGTCACCGCCGAACAGCTCGCCGAAGCCGGCGAGACCTTCGACGTCGTCTTGAACATGGAAGTGGTGGAGCACGTGGCGGATGTGGATTTCTTCATCACCACCTGCGCAAAAATGGTCCGCCCCGGCGGGCTGATGTTCGTCGCCACCATCAACCGCACCTTCAAGGCGGGTGCGCTGGCGATCTTCGCGGCGGAAAACGTCCTGCGCTGGCTGCCGAGGGGCACGCACCAATACGAAAAGCTGGTACGCCCGGAAGAGCTCGAAAAGCCGCTCCACGCTGCCGGCATGGAAATCATCCACCGCACTGGCGTCTTCTTCAACCCGCTGCAGGACCGCTGGAACCTCTCCTCCGATATGGACGTCAACTACATGCTGCTGGCGAAAAGGGCGGCGTGACCCGGCTTCCACGGCCCGTCGGTTCTATGATAATCTTCGCATCGTTCCGTCCTGGGAGAGACCGATGGCTGAAGCCGTGAAAGTCACAGGTTCGCGCTGATACCTTTGTCACGGAGCTGGAGAATAAGTGCCTTCAATTGGCGGAAATGCCGTTCGCCTTTTCCAGAGTCTTTCCTAAAACTAGCGGTCATCTCCCGTCGACCGCATGGGCAGTATCTCATTTTCTATGAAGTTCTCGGCAACGAGATATCCATTCTGAGAATTCTCCACGGCGCACAGGACTACAGGAGCATCCTCTTTCCCGAAGACTGATCATCCCCGCCCCTCATTGCCCTGCTACACTTCATCCCAACGAATATACGAAAGACCGGACGGATTTCACTCCATCCAGCCCTTCCGGTTCTTTGGAATGAAGTTTTGCGGAAACGAGGTCAGTTCGTGTCCTCGGGCAGCACCGGCATCGGCGCCACCTCGATGCCCTCTTCGAGAAGATCGCGCACCTCGCTAAGGCTCGCCTGGCCGATGATGCCGCGGGCATCCGCTTCCCCATAGTGGATCTTGCGGGCCTCCTCGGGAAATTTTTCGCCCACGTCCTCCGCATTGGCCTTGATCTCGGCGATCGCCTGCTTGAGCTTGGCCATCGCCTCCTGCCGGGCAAGGTCCATGACCATCGCCTGTTTCTCTTCCTTTTTGCGCGCCGTCGAAACGGAGGGCGCCATCAGCGTCTTGGAGATCGACGAGGAATTGCAGGCCGGACAGGTGAGAAAGCCGCTTTCGACCTGACGATCGAAATCGGCACTTTCGGAGAACCAGCCCTCGAACGTATGAGCATTTTCACAGGTCAGCGTATACTTGATCAAGCGGCAACACCTCCCGCCACATTGGACACAGTGTCCAGCGCGAATTCGCGGGCGTTCTTGAGATTGGGGATTTTGACGCGCGCGGCCTTCACCGCGGCGATGTCGATCTCGGCCAATACGACGGCCTCGCCGGTGCCGCCGGCGGACGCCAGCACCTTGCCCCAGGGATCGACGATCATCGAATGGCCGAAGGTCTCGCGACCGTCTTCATGAACCCCTGCCTGGGCGGCGGCAATCACAAAGGCGCCGTTTTCGATGGCGCGGGCGCGCAGCAGCACTTCCCAATGGGCCTCGCCCGTCTGGCGGGTGAAGGCGGCGGGCACGGTCAGGATCTCTGCACCGACAAGCGCCTCGGCGCGGAAAAGCTGCGGGAAACGCACGTCGTAGCAGATCGCGAAGCCGAGCTTGCCGAACGGCAGGTCGGCGACCCGCGCTGCGACGCCCGGCTCGTAGGCCGAGCTTTCGCGCCAGCTCTCGCCATTGTCGAGATCGACGTCGAACATGTGGATCTTGTCATAGGTCGCAACCAGCCGGCCGCCGGGAGCGAAGAGGAAGGCCCGGTTGGCGATCTTGCCGTCGTCCCTTGCGATCGCCGTCGAGCCGACATGTAGATGGATACCGAGTTCGCCGGCGAGGTCGCGTGCGGTCGAAACGATGATGTCATTCGTCTCGTCGCGCAGGATGTCGCGCATCGCCTTGCGGTCCCGCTGAAGAGCCCCGGTCATTTCTGGTGTCTGGATATAGGTCGCGCCATGCGCTGCTGCTTCCCGCACCAGCCGGATCATGTCGGCGGCGTTCTTCTGCGGATCAACGCCGGAGCACATCTGGATCGCTGCTGCCTTGAACGTCATCGCCCTGTCCTCACGCTGCCAGCATCGGGTCCAGCTTGCCGGCCCGGTCGAGCGCATGAAGGTCGTCGCAGCCGCCGACATGCGTTCCGTTGATGAAGATCTGCGGGAAGGTCGAACGGCCGTTGGCCTTCTGGATCATTTCCTCACGCAGCTCCGTGGAATAGGTTGCATCATGCTCGGTATACTTGATGCCCTTGGACTCGAGCAAAGCCTTCGCGCGGGCGCAATAGCCGCAATATTCGCGGGTATAGATGGTCACATCTGCCATGAACGTCTCCGGGCGCAGCCAGGTGGGAAAGAAGCCGGGAAAAGGCTGCGAGCAACTGTCATCTTCCGTCATATAGGCCCGGAAACGGCCATTGCAAAGGTCAAAACCGTGACCTCCGCAGCGCCTGCCTTCTTCAGCGCGCGGGTGGCGGAAGAAACGGTCGCCCCGGTCGTGAAGACGTCGTCGACCAGCACGAGCCGCTTGCCGAAGACGTCCGCCTCATGGCCTGGCGCGACCCGGAAAGCGGCGCGCACATTGTCCTCGCGGGCTCGGGCCGAAAGCCCCACCTGCCGGCTGGTGCGCTTGACGCGGACAAGAGTCGACGGCAGGAACGGCCGGCCGGACTTCTGCGCCAGGTGCCGCCCAAGCTCTGCCGCCTGGTTGAACTTCCTTGAAGCGAACCGCGAACGGTGCAGCGGAACCGGCAAGATGCCGTCCGAGTTCGCCACATGGCCTTCGGCGGCGCGCAGCATCATGCCGGCCATCATTGGTGCGAGATCGGTGCGATCCCTATATTTCAGCGAATGGACGAGTTCGCGCGCCGGCCCCTCGAAGATCGCGGCGGACCGCAGCCGGTCGAAGACGGGCGGATTGGCGATCGCCTCGGCCGACAGCATGCCCTGTCCCGGATCGTAGGAGAACGGCAGGCCGAGCACGTCGCAATAGGGTCGTTCGATGAAGCGGATTTCCCGCCAGCAGGCAGGGCAGAACCCGCCATGCGCCCCGGTGCTGACCCCGCAGCCGGGACAAACCGGCGGATAGACAAGGTCGGCGAGCCATCTCGTCCACCTTGCGGCAAACGATGCTACAAATCGAAGGGCATTGGCATTCGGCTCGGCGGACATGGGTTGACTTTAGCGAATGAAGAGAGCCTTTGCGACAGCAGGATACGGGTTTGGTACGATGGAAATTCTTTTCGATGAACGGCTGATCGAGGCAAGGCGCAAACGGGCCCTCGCCGGTGGGGATCACAAGGCCGCCTTCCTCCTGGAAATCGCCGGCCGCGAGTTGGCGGACCGCCTTGCCGTCGTCGAACGCCGGTTCGAGACCGCCGTCGAACTGCATGGCGGCACCGGCATCGCCGCCCGTGATGCACTGGCGACCGGCAAGATCGGCACCATGCGCCGTATCGAAACCAGCCAGGCCTTCGCTGGAGATGACGAGACGGTGACACCCGCTCCCTGGGAGGACGTGCCGCTGGAACCGGAATCCGTCAACCTGGTGCTGTCGCCGCTGTCGCTGCACCTCGTCAACGATACGCCCGGCACGCTGATCCGCGTCCGCCGTGCGCTGAAGCCGGACGGGCTTTTCCTGGCCGCCATCCCCGGCGCGGGAACCCTTGCCGAATTACGCGACGTCCTGTTGTCGGCTGAAGCGGAATTGCTGGGCGGCGCCAGCCCGCGCGTCATCCCCTTCGCCGATGTCCGGGATGTCGGAGGGCTTCTGCAGCGCGCCGGCTTCACGCTGCCGGTAGTCGATATCGAGACCTATACGGTGCGCTACGACTCGCTCTTCCCGCTGATGCGGGACCTGCGTGCCATGGGCATGACGAACCCGCTTGCCGGACGCAGCCGCGTGCCGGTGCCAAGGCGCTTCTTCGTGAGGGCTGCGGAGCTCTATGCCGAGCGCTATTCCGATCCGGACGGCCGCATCCGCGCGACCTTCTCGATCATCTACGCCTCAGGCTGGTCGCCGCACGAAAGCCAGCAGCAGCCCTTGAAACCCGGGTCCGCCAGGATGCGGCTGGCAGACGCCCTGCGCGGAGGGACGGAGTAGCTCGCTCTAAGGCGTGGCGTCCTCGTAGGCATCGGCAATCCCGCCGAACATATTGTTCATCAACTCGTAGTAATCGCCCAATGCGACAAACAGGGTCAGTGCCAGGATCGAAATGAGCAGGCCGTATTCCACGGCCGTCGCGCCGCTGTTATTCTTAAAGAGAGAGCTGAAAAGACGCATGAATTATCCTTCGGCCTGAAATGGACGAACCCAGGCGCCTTAAAACGGCTACGGCTTCAGCAGTCGCTATCGGCTCCGTAGCCCTCGACGATGCAGACCGTGCCCGGTGTCTCCTGCAGGACACTACGGCGAATTGTATAATGTTTCGTGCTCTTTTCGGCCGGTTTGATGGCGCCCGTGGTGATCAGGTCGAAGTCATCCTGAATCTGCCCCAGCTGACGCTCGTGATTGCGGCCCGCCAGCATCGGCGTGATGATCAGCGAAAGAGCGATGGCAGCCGTGCCGAACAGGAGTGCGATGTTGAGCGCGCCGGTCCTGCCGAAACTGTGCCGCGCCTGTTGCCGGCCGCGCACGGTTTTCCAGAATTCCTCGTCCATGCCTTCATAGCCTCGTCAACGCGGTTACCAGATGATGAGGCCCAAAAATATCACACGCGGCTAAACGATCCCTTAACAACGAGTGAATTCGGTCATTCTAATTTGAACGATTGAGCCGCGGCAACGACCTGGAGCATCGGCCCGGAAATCAGAATCGATTTTCGGAAAGCACGATGCGTAGATTCAATAATTTAGAGCGTCCTTTGTGCGTCCGAGTGGACGCACGGCGCTCTATAGCAGGTCCTGAAGAATGGGTACCAGCGGCTCGTCGGCCGGCGGCATGGGGTAGTCGCGTAGCGCGTTCGGCCTGACCCATTTGATCGCCTGGCCTTCCCGACCGGTCGGGATGCCCTCGAAACGCCGGCAGATATAAAGCGGCATCAGAAGATGGAAGGTCTCGTAGGTGTGGCTGGCGAAGGTGAGCGGCGCAAGGCACGGGATTTTGGTGGTGATACCGAGCTCTTCCTCGAGTTCGCGCACCAGCGTTTCCTCCGGCGTTTCGCCCAGCTCGACCTTGCCGCCGGGAAATTCCCAGAGGCCGGCGAGCGTCTTGCCCTCGGGCCGCTGCGCCAGAAGGATGCGCCCGTCCGCATCGATCAGCGCGCAGGCCGCGACCAGTACCAGCTTGCGGGGTGTTTCGCTGCTCATCCTCACCCTTCCCGCCGCCAGTAATGGTATTCATAGGCCTTACGAAAGCCGAATTTCCGGTAAAGCGCCAGTGCCGTCGCGTTGGTGGAGACGACCTGTAGCCAGGCCTGCCGCGCACCGCTGATGCGGGCCCAACGCAATGCCGAAGACAGGATCTGCGTGCCGATGCCTTCCCGCCGGTGGGCCTCCGCCACGGCAAAGGACATGATGCCGGCCAGATCGTTGTCCTGCACGCAGAGCGCCACGGCGACCGCGCCATTCGCCGGGTCTTCCTTCATGAAGAAGCCCGACGGCGGCTTGATCGCTGAGAGGATTTCGGCAAGCGCCGGCTTCAGCGCGATGTTTTCGCCTTCAACAGCAAGGCTGGCGTCGATGAACCGGCCGATGTCGTGACTCGGCAGGTAGTCGAGCGTATCCGGCAGCGCCAGGGCCGTCAGGTCGACAGTCAGCACGTCGACCGTCTCGAACATCCGCCATCCGTTCGCCTTGAGATGGTCGATGAGGGCGGGAGGAGCGAGCGGCGTCTCGCGGACGATGAGCGGCCGGCCATAGGTCTCGAACCGCTTGCGTGCCCTTTCGAGCCGCTGCTCCATATCGCGATGATCGGAAGGATCGAGCGGGACGATGCAATTCAGCCGTTTGGACGGATGGCCGCCGGTGAGCCGTACCTGCCAGCTCCCGTCATAGACGACGGAAGCCGCCGGCCAGGCCCGGAAGCCCACGGCCTCCAGCCGGCGAACCAGAGGCAGTTTGCTCTGCGGAGATGATGCCTGCATCAAATGATCAGCTCCGGTAGTCGCCGTTGATGGCGACATATTCCTTGGTGAGGTCGCAAGTCCAGACGGTCGCCGTGCCGTTGCCAAGGCCGAGATCGACTTTCACAGGAATGTCCTGCTGCCTCATGACGGCGGTGGCGGCAGCTTCGGAATAGCTGGGATCGCGCTCGCCCTCGACCGCGACCCGCACGTCACCGAACCAGATCGCCAGCCGGTCGCGGTCGGCCATCTCACCGGACTTGCCGACGGCCATCACGACGCGGCCCCAGTTGGCGTCCTCGCCGGCGATCGCCGTCTTGACCAGCGGCGAATTGGCGATCGACAGCGCGATCACTTTCGCGGCCGCATCGCTCTCGGCGCCGGTCACCGTGATCTCGACCATCTTGCGGGCGCCTTCGCCATCCCGCACGACCTGCAGCGCCAGGTCCTTGAGCAGATCGTCGAGCGCGGCGCGGAAGCTTTGAAGACGAGGATCGTCCGCGCTCTCGACGCGGAGCTGGCCGTCGTCGGCCGCAGCACCCGTAGCGAACAGCATCAGCGTATCGGAAGTCGAAGTATCGCTGTCCACCGTGACGGAGTTGAAGCTCGGGCCGACGCCCGCGGCAAGCAGGGTCTGCAAGGCCGGCGAGGCGATGTCCGCATCGGTCACCACGAAGGAGAGCATCGTCGCCATGTCCGGCGCGATCATCCCGGCACCCTTGGCGATGCCGTTGATCGTCACCCTCACGCCGCCGATCTCCGCGGTGCGGGTCGCGACCTTCGGGTAGGTGTCGGTGGTCATGATCGCCTTGGCCGCTTCCTGCCAGAAGTCGCCGGCGGCGGTCCTGTTCATGTCGCCGAGCACGCCTGCGAATTTCGTCGCATCTAGCGGCTCGCCGATAACGCCGGTCGAAGCGAGGTAGACCTCGTTCTCCCCGCAGCCCACGGCTTGCGACGCGGATTTCGCGGTCAGTGCCGTCGCGGCCTTGCCCTTGATGCCGGTGAATGCATTGGCATTGCCGGAATTGACGACGACCGCGCGAGCGATCCCGTGCGGCAGGTTGGCGCGACAGAAATCCACCGGCGCGGAAGGGCATTTGGAGCGCGTGAAGACGCCCGCCACCGCGGCCGGCCGGTCGAAAACCATCAGCAGCACATCGGTACGGTTCTTGTACTTGATCCCGGCGGCGGCGGTCGCCATGCGCACGCCGCGCAATGCCGGCATGTCGGGATAGGATTTCGGGGCGAGCGGCGAAACGGAAGCGGACATCTTCAGGACCTGTGGAAATATAGAGAAGGCCCGGAAAATCCGGGCCTTTTTCAAAGTGATTACTGCTGGGCCGGAGCCGGGGCGTCGCCTGCACCCTGCATCTTGTTGACTTCGTCATAGCCCTTCTTGAGGGCCTCATCGACGATCTCGACCTTCTGCTCGCTCTTGGCCTTCTCGATCAGCGCCACATACTTGTCGCGCATCACGAGCTGCTTGACCTGGTCCTCGACCTGTTCGAGGGCCGGCGGGGGAGCGTCGCGCTTGTCTTCGACCTTGATGACATGGAAGCCGAACTGCGTCTTGACGGGCGTCTTCGTGTAGGCGCCCTTTTCGAGGGCGAAAGCGGCTTCCTCGAATTCCGGAACCATGCGGCCGGGGCCGAACCAGCCAAGATCACCCCCTTCATCCTTGTTGGAATCCTGCGACTTTTCCTTGGCGATCTCGGCAAAATCCTTGCCGGCGTCGAGATCGGCGATGACCGCCTTCGCCTCATCTTCCGTCTTCACCAGGATGTGACGGGCATGCACCTCTTCCTGCTTCGGAATCGAGGCGATTTCCTTGTCGTAACGGGCCTTCACCTCTTCCGGGGTGACAGCATCGATGACATGCTTGCGGAAATAGGCGTTATGAAGTTCACGGTCGGCGATATAGGCCATCCGCTTCTTGAAGTCGTCCGTATCCTTGACGCCTTCGGCGATCGCACCCGATGCGAGAAGCTTGACGTCGATGGCGCCGGAAAGGGCGGCGACTTTCTTCTGCTCGTCCGGAAGCTGGGCGAGCTGCGGGTCGAGGTTCTGGACGGCCAGGTCGAGTTCCGACTGGCGGATTTCCAGGCTGCCGACCTTCGCCACGACCGGATCTTCCGCCGCAAACACCGGAGCCTGGGAGAAAATTGCAGCAGCGAGCGCGGCCGTTACGAGAAATTTGTGGCGCAACATCAATTCACCTTTCAATAGGGCACCGGTTTCAGAATGCCTGATTCCGGCCGGAAAACCTTCACAAACACCGGAATGTGGCCATTCTGTATCGGCCGCCACCGTTGACATCATTCGACCCCCCTCTTATCTGTCACGCAACTTTGCGTCCAGAAGAGTTTCCGGACGTGGCGGGTCATTTTGTCGTCATCGGATGATGATGGGCCGCCCGGCCCGCGATCCCGATAGAACTGATTCAGAAAGGACCATTCGTATGGTCAGCCTTGGCGGCATCGCCCGCAAATTGTTCGGTTCGGCAAACGACCGCCGCCTGCGCGGATACACGCCGAGGATCGACGCGATCAACGCGATCGAGGAGAAGACCAAGGCTCTCTCCGATGAGCAGCTTGCCGCCCAGACGGCGGAATTCAGGAAGCTGCTGGCCGAAGGCAAGACGCTGGACGACCTCCTGATCCCCGCCTTTGCCGTGGTGCGTGAAGCCTCGCGCCGGGTGCTCGGCATGCGGCCCTTCGATGTGCAGTTGATGGGCGGCATGATCCTTCATGATGGCGCGATCGCCGAGATGAAGACCGGCGAAGGCAAGACGCTGGTGGCGACGCTGCCCGTCTATTTGAACGCGCTCGCCGGCAAGGGCGTCCACGTCGTGACTGTCAACGATTACCTCGCCCGTCGCGACGCGACGACGATGGGCCGGCTTTACGGCTTCCTCGGCCTGACGACCGGCGTCATCGTCCACGGTCTCGACGACGAGGAACGCCGCGCGGCCTATGCCTGCGACATCACCTACGCCACCAACAACGAACTCGGCTTCGATTATCTGCGCGACAACATGAAATACGAGCGCGCGCAGATGGTCCAGCGCGGCCACAACTATGCGATCGTCGACGAAGTGGACTCGATCCTGGTCGACGAGGCCCGCACGCCGCTGATCATCTCCGGCCCGCTCGACGACCGTTCCGACCTCTACAACACGATCGACGCCTTCATTCCGCAACTCACGCCGGAAGACTATGAGATCGACGAGAAGCAGCGTTCCGCCAACTTCTCGGAAGTCGGCACGGAAAAGCTGGAAAACCTGCTGCGCCAGGCCGGCCTCTTGAAGGGCGAATCCCTCTACGACGTCGAAAACGTCGCGATCGTCCATCACATCAACAACGCTCTGAAGGCCCACAAGCTCTTCACCCGCGACAAGGACTATATCGTCCGCAACGGCGAGATCGTCATCATCGATGAGTTCACGGGCCGCATGATGCCGGGCCGTCGTTATTCGGAAGGCCAGCACCAGGCGCTCGAAGCCAAGGAAAAGGTGCAGATCCAGCCGGAGAACCAGACGCTCTCCTCGATCACCTTCCAGAACTATTTCCGCATGTATTCAAAGCTCGCCGGGATGACCGGTACGGCTTCGACCGAAGCGGAGGAGTTCGGCAACATCTATAAGCTCGAAGTGGTCGAAGTCCCGACCAACCTGCCGATCGCCCGCATCGACGAGGACGACGAGGTCTACCGGACCTTCGAGGAGAAGTTCAAAGCGATCATCGACGAAATCAAGGCCGCCCACGAGCGCGGCCAGCCGGTGCTCGTCGGCACGACCTCGATCGAGAAATCCGAACTGCTCGCCAACCTGCTGCGCCAGTCGGGCTTCGATAAGTTCCAGGTGCTGAACGCCCGCTATCACGAGCAGGAAGCCTATATCGTGTCGCAGGCCGGCGTGCCGGGCGCGGTCACGATCGCTACCAACATGGCCGGCCGCGGCACCGACATCCAGCTCGGCGGCAATGTAGAGATGCGCCTCGAACGAGAGCTCGAAGGCATTGAGGATGAGACCGAGCGCAGGGCGAAGGAAGCGGCGATCCGCGAGGAGGTGAAGAGCCTCAAAGAAAAAGCATTGGCCGCCGGCGGTCTCTACGTCATCGCCACCGAGCGCCATGAAAGCCGCCGTATCGACAATCAGCTGCGCGGCCGTTCCGGCCGCCAGGGTGACCCGGGCCGCTCGAAATTCTACCTGTCCCTCCAGGACGACCTGATGCGCATCTTCGGTTCCGACCGTATGGACGGCATGCTGCAGAAGCTCGGCCTCAAGGAAGGCGAAGCGATCGTCCATCCCTGGATCAACAAGGCGCTCGAGCGCGCCCAGAAGAAGGTCGAAGCCCGCAACTTCGACATCCGTAAGAACCTTCTGAAATACGACGACGTCACCAATGACCAGCGCAAGGTGATTTTCGAACAGCGCATCGAAATGATGGATTCGGAAGACGTGTCCGAGATCGTCGAGGATATGCGCAACGAGGTGATCGAGGTCATCGTTGCCAAGCACATTCCCGAAAGGGCCTATGCCGAACAGTGGAATGCGGCAGGCCTGCGCGAGGATGCCGGACGCCTCCTGAACCTCGATCTGCCGATCGAGGACTGGGTCAAGGAAGAGGGCATCGGCGAGGACGATATCCGCGAGCGCATCACGCAAGCCGCCGACCAGGCCGCCGCTGATCGCCGCGAACGCTTCGGTGCGGATATCATGAACTATGTCGAGCGCTCCGTGCTGCTGCAGACGCTGGACCACCTCTGGCGCGAGCACATCGTCAATCTCGACCACCTGCGCTCGGTGATCGGCTTCCGCGGCTATGCCCAGCGCGACCCGCTGCAGGAATACAAGGCGGAGGCCTTCGAGCTTTTCCAGGCGCTGCTTGCCAATCTCCGCGAGGCGGTCACCGCACAGATGATGCGCGTCGAACTGGTGCAGAACCCGCAGCCACCGGAACCGCCGCCGGTTCTCGAAGCGCATCATCTCGACGCCACGACCGGCATGGACGAGGTGAGTGGCCTCGACGGCGAGAACTTCCTCGCGGCACCGCAGGACCGCCGGCCGGAAGACCCCTCCACCTGGGGCAAGATCGGCCGCAACGAGCCCTGCCCCTGCGGATCAGGCAAGAAATACAAGCACTGCCACGGCGCGTTCGAGCAGGTGTGAGGCTTTAAGCTTCGGCGCGGCCTTGCCCTGCCGAAGCGGCGCAAACGTCCCTCACACAGCCACGCAGCCAGCGATGCGCCGGATCGGCATCCATTCTCGGATGCCAGAAGAGGGATATCGTGATCTCCGGCACCGGTACCGGAAGGGCAAAGCTGAACATATCCGCCCGCAGGTCACGCGTATGGTATTCGGGAACCGTTGCGACCAGATCCGATGCCCGAGCAAGGGCCAGCGCCGCGGCAAAGCCGCCGACCATCGTCCCGATCTCTCGCCTGATCCCCTGAATTTCAAGGATATCGTCCAGATAGCCTTTCTCGGAACCGCGCCGAGAGACGAGCACATGCCTGGCTGCGGCATAGCGGGACGGCGTCATTTGACCGGCGCTCAGCGGATGGTCTGCACGAACGACGCCGACGAAGCGGTCGCTGAACAATGCCTGCACCCGAACCTCAGGACCGGTTGCCTTGCCGATTACGCCAGTCTCCATGTCGACGCTGCCGTCGCGCAAGGGACCGCTGTCCTTGTCCTGCTTCGGCACGAAGCGGAGCCGCACGCCGGGCGCTTCCCGGTTCACCCGAGCAATGAGATCCGGGCCGAAATTCTCCACGAAACCGTCGCTTGCGCGAAGCGTGAACGTCCGGGTCAGCTTTGAAAGATCGAGTGCCTCAGCCGGCCGCAGCACCGCTTCGACCTCTTCGAGAAGCAGGCCGACGCGCTCGCTGAGTTCGAGCGCCCTTGGCGTCGGCACGAGACCGCGCCCTGCCCTCACCAGCAGCGGATCGCCCGTCGCCTCCCGCAATCGCGCCAGCGCCCGGCTCATGGCCGAAGGGCTGAGTCTGAGCCGCCGGGCGGCACGGGCCACGCTGCCTTCCGCAAGCAGCGCATCAAGGGTGACAAGCAGGTTGAGGTCCGGATGTGACATGCGCCGAACAATAGCACGGACCTCGCCGAATGATATGGCGCCAGATGCACGAATAAAATGCAAATGATGCGCGTTCCGCCACGATAGGCCTGAGGCTAGATTTACCGCGCCGACCATGCAGGCGGCAGAACGGAGCCTCGGAGATGTCACCGATCACCATACCGACCCCCGCGACGGGCACGGCGGAAAGTATTCCTCCGAGCCGGAAGGCGCTTGTCGCCCTGTCGCTCTCGATCTTGTTGTCGTCGCTCGGCACGAGCAGCGCGAATGTCGCCCTGCCGACGCTCGCGCAGGCGTTCTCGGCCTCCTTCCAGGACGTGCAATGGGTGCTGCTGGCCTATCTCCTCGCCATCACGACGCTCATCGTCGGCGCCGGCAGGCTGGGTGACATGATTGGCAGACGCCGGCTTCTTCTCTCCGGAATCGCGCTGTTCACCATCGCCTCGATCCTCTGCGGCACCGCTCCCACACTCGGCATTCTGATCGCCGCCCGTGCGGCGCAGGGCGCTGGCGCCGCCATCATGATGGCGCTTGCCATGGCGTCTGTCGCGGATATCGTGCCGAAAGCCAAAACCGGCAGCGCGATGGGATTGCTCGGAACCATGTCGGCGGTCGGGACGGCTCTCGGGCCTTCTCTCGGCGGCATCCTCATCGCGACGGCAGGCTGGCCGGCGATCTTCCTCGTCAATGTGCCGGTCGGCGTCACAGCCATTCTTCTCATTCGTCGGCATCTCCCCGATGACCACAAGGAAAGATCCGAGCCGCATCCGGGTTTCGACGGCACGGGAACACTTCTGCTTGCCGCAACACTCGCGGCCTACGCCCTGGCGATGACCATGGGCAAAGGTCGCTTCGGTCCCCTCAATCTCGGGCTGCTCGCAGCAGCGTTGGCCGGGCTTGGCCTCTTCGTTCTCGCCGAAGCGAAAACCCGCTCACCGCTGCTGCGATTGTCGATGCTGCGTAATGCCGCTCTGAGCTCTGGCCTGGCGATGAGCGCGATTATTTCGGCGGTCATCATGACGACGCTGGTGGTCGGTCCCTTCTACCTGTCGCACGCGCTTGGCCTCGATGCGGCCGGAGTGGGGCTCGTACTTTCGGCCGGGCCGGTCGTTTCAGCGCTGACGGGCATCCCCGCTGGCCGCATCACCGATCGTTTCGGCGCACGCTCGGCGACGATCATCGGGCTGACCGGCATGGCTGCCGGGGCCTGCCTGCTCGCAACCCTGCCGGCAACGTACCGCATCCCAGGTTATCTTCTCCCCATCATCCTCACGACGATGGGCTATGCGCTCTTCCAGGCGGCCAACAACACGGGCATTATGGCCGATATCCACTCCGGGGAGAGGGGCGTGATTTCGGGGATGCTCAACCTGTCCCGCAATCTCGGCCTCACGACCGGCGCTTCGGTCATGGGGGCGGTATTTGCCGCCGCCACCGGCGCAGATATTGGCATCGCCTCTCCGGGGGCCGTAGCCACGGGCATGCGATCGGCCTTTGCCATCGCCACCGGGCTCGTTGTCGCAGCACTCGCCCTCGCAGTGATCGGCCACGGCACTGCGGCCGGCCGGGTCGAAAGCCGCGACCAGAGCGGAAGATCGTGAATACTTTGACGGCCCGGCGAACCCTTTCTTAACCCTGCTGTGGCAACACTTTCCGCCATTGTTCCCGTCGTCGTTACGAGTATTGCGTGCCCATCATGGCGGTTATCGAAACAGCGGAGAGATTGCTTCCGCCTGGCTTACGTGCCCGGCTCGCCCCGCTGATACGCAAGCTCGACGCGATCATCACTGATGACAACGAAACGAGCCGCGCCCAGCGGCAGGCGCTCACCGCCTTCGTCATCCGTGTCGCCAGTGCCGCCATCGCCTTCGTCTCGCAGATCGTTCTTGCCCGCCTGATGGGCGAATTCGAATACGGCATCTTCGCTTTCGTCTGGGTTCTGGTCGTGCTCGCCGGCAACCTGTCCTGCCTCGGCTTCCACACCTCCGTCATCCGTTTCCTGCACCAGCACAGAGCGCGGGGCGAGATGGCGACGGTGCGCGGACTTAATCTCGCCGTCCGCCTCGTGGCGCTTGCCTCGGCGAGCACGGTCGCGGGCCTCGGCTTTCTTTTCCTGTATGTCTTCGGTGACAGGATCGAACCCTATTACCTCATTCCGGTCGCACTCTCATTTTTCACCATACCGATGATTGCGCTGGGAGACGTGCTGGACGGAACCGCGCGCTCGAACGGCTGGACAGCGACGGCGCTGAGCCCCACCTATCTGATCCGGCCCACGCTGATCCTCGCCTTCATGCTTCTCGCTCTCTGGCTCGGCGCGCCGCTCACAGCCGTCACCGCCATGCAGGCGGCACTTGCCGCAACCTATGTCACGACGCTTTCGCAGCTCCTACGCCTGACATTGCGGCTGCGCCGGGAATACGGCACCGGCCCGACGACGTTCGAGACGGCCGCCTGGTTCCGCTATTCGCTGCCGCTTTTCCTGGTCGACGGCATCGGCTTCCTGCTGACCAATGCCGATGTCGTGGTTGTCGGCCTTTATCTCCCGCCGGATCAGGTCGGCATCTATTATGCGGCCGCCAAGACCATCGTGCTGGTCCAGTTCGTCTATTTCTCGATCAAGGCCGCCGCCGGCCCCCGCTTTTCCGCGATCATGGCTGAGGAGGACATGACCGCACTCGCCGCCTTTGCCGGTCAGACCACCCGCTGGAGCTTCTGGCCGTCTCTTGCGATCGGCCTTTGCGCCCTTGCCGCCGGCGAAATGCTGCTCTCGCTCTTCGGCCCCGGCTTCACGGCCGGATACCCGCTGATGGCGATCCTATTCGCCGGTATTCTGGCCAAATCGATGGTCGGTCCCGGCGAAGTGCTGCTTAGCATGGCCGGTCGCCAGAACCTCTGCGTGCTGCTTTACGCCGCAACCCTTGCCGTAAGCATCGGCCTCAACATAGTGTTGATCCCGCCGCTCGGGCTCACCGGGGCCGCCATGGCGACAGCCGCCGCTATGATGGTCGAAGCCATCCTGTTGCATGTTGCCGTCCGCCGGACGCTCGGCATTGTGCTCTTCGCCTTCGCCGGCCCCGTGCCCTCCGTTCCTTCAAAGGCTTCGTGATCATGGCCCAACCTCCGATCAGTGGCGAATTCGAAGACAATGGCGGCGGCGGGCTTTCCGTAATCCGGACTTTCCGCGCCGACCGTCCCGATGCCGATACCCGCCTGCGTGTCGGCCGCCCGGGGCGCGAGCTTTGCCTCTATCCCGCAGCGCTCGGCTACGACCTGCAGGAAGAGCTCGAATTCCTGTCGAACCGCGCCATGGAACCGAACATCTTCTTCTCGGCCCGGCTGCTGGCCCCCGCGATGCCGCGCGTCGACGACAAGCAGGTGCACCTGGCGCTGATCCGCGACGAGAGCAACAACCGCAGCCGGCTCCGGCTGCTGATGCCCTTTACGATCGAAAGACCGGGCTTCTCGATCGGCGCGTCGATCATCCGCACCTGGGCAAACCCGTTCGGCCCGCTCGGCACCCCGCTCGTCGATGCCGAAGATGCGGCCGAGACGATCGACAACCTTCTGGAAGCTCTGGCCCTGCGGGAGGCGCGGCTTCCTTCCGTGCTCGTGCTGCCGGACGTGCGGCTCAACGGCCGCTTCGCACAGCTTGCCAAGGCGGTTGCCATCAGCCGGAACCTGCCGGTCACCGTGACCGATCCGTTCCAGAGACCGATGCTGGAGAGCTTGGCTGACGGCGAGACCTACCTGAAGCACGCGATCTCCCCGCATCACGTTCGTGAGATGCGCCGCCTCTGGCGCAAACTGGAAACCAAGGGGACGCTCGCCTATTCCGTCGCGCGCCAGCCGGAAGAGGTCCGGGTACGCATGGAAGAGTTCCTTCTGCTCGAAGCCAAGGGCTGGAAGGGCCGGCGCCGCTCGGCGCTCATCAACGACCGATACCGTTCGGCCTTCGCCCGCGAGGCGATCACCAACCTTGCCGAGGTCGACGCGGTGCGTATCCATACCGTCGATTTCGACGGCCGCGCCATTGCCTCGCTCATCGTCTTCGTTATGGCCGGCGAGGCCTATACCTGGAAGACGGCCTATGACGAGGATTTTGCCTCCTACTCGCCAGGCAAGCTCCTGATGATCAAGCTCACCGAATGGCATCTGGAAGACGCCAACATCATGCGTACCGATAGCTGCGCCGTGCCGGATCATCCGATCATGAGCCGGTTCTGGGAAGAGCGCGAGGAAATGGGCACGCTGGTCATCGGGCTCAACCAGAACGGCGACCGCGACGTGCGTCAGGTGGCCGCCCAGCTTCACCGCTATCGCAACACCCGCAACATGGCCCGTATCCTGAGAGAGAAGATCCTGTCGATCGCCGGCCGCGGAGACTGAAATCTATTCCGCGGCCGCCTTCTCGCGCAGCAGCCGGCGGATGACCTTGCCGGTAGTCGTCAGCGGAATGTCGTCGACGAAAGCGATCTCGCGCGGATATTCGTGCATGGACAGCCGCGTCTTCACCCATTCGCGGATTTCCGCCGCAAGCGCGTCGCTTGGGCTGTACCCTGGCGCTACGACGACATAAGCCTTGATGATTTCGGTGCGGACCGGATCGGGCTTTCCGATGGCGGCCGCAAGCCTTACCGCCGGATGGCCCGTCAGACAGTCCTCGATCTCGCTCGGACCGATGCGGTAACCGGATGAAGTAATGACGTCGTCGTCACGGCCGACGAATTCCACATAGCCATCTTCATCCTGCCGGCCGAGATCGCCGGTCATCAGCCAGTCTCCGACGAACTTGACCTTCGTTGCGGCTTCGTCGTTCCAGTAGCCGAGGAACATCACCGGATCTGGCCGGCGGATGGCGATCTGGCCCATTTTGCCAACCGGCACCTCGATGCCCTTCTCATCAACGATGGCCACGTGGTGGCCGGGCACGGCGCGCCCGATCGCACCGCCGCGCGAGACGCCGAGATTGGACGCCGATCCCAGAACGAAATTGCACTCCGTCTGGCCGAACAGTTCGTTGACCGTCACTCCCAGCGCTGATTTCGCCCATTCATAGGTCTCGCGCCCGAGCGCCTCGCCCGCCGAGGCGATCGTGCGAAGTTTCAGATCGTATTTTTCGAGCGGCTTCTCCACCGATTTCATCAGCCGCAACGCCGTCGGCGGAATGAAGGCATTGCGTACCCTCATCTCCGCCATGATGCGGAAGGCCATGTCGGCGTCGAATTTCTGCGCCGGCGACGAGACTACCGGTATTCCGAGCATCAGCGCCGGCATCAGCACGTTGAGCAGTCCGCCTGCCCAGGCCCAGTCGGACGGCGTCCAGATCCTGTCGCCTTCCTGCGGCGCGAATTCATGGCCGAGCTGGAAGCCGGGAATATGGCCGGCGAGCACCCGGTGGCCGTGCAGCGCGGCTTTCGGTGGACCGGTCGTGCCGGACGTAAAGATCATCAGCGCCGGATCGTCAGGACCGGTCTCGGCCACTTCGAAAAGTGGCGGATGAGCGGAAATCAGCGTGTCGAACGAGATCAGGCCTGTGCCAAGCGGCGCATCCTCGGTGACGATCACATGCTTGAGGTCCGGCAGCTTGTTCCTGAGACCGGCAAGCCGCGTGAGGCCAAACGCGTTGGTCACGATGGCCGCGGCACCCGATGCCTTCAACCGGTATTCCAGCGCCTCCGCCCCGAAGAGCAAAGCAAGCGGCAGGGCGATACCGCCCATCTTGTAGATCGCCACATGGGCGATGACCGTCTCGAAACTCTGCGGCAGGAGAAGCGCGATCCGGTCGCCACGCTTCAAACCGAGCGACAGGAAGGCGTTGGCGAGCGACGCAGACCGCCCCGATAGCGCGCCATAGGTCAGTGCCAGATGCCGGCCGTCCGGGCTGAAATGCTCAAGACAGATGCGGTCGGGATGCTCCGCGGCCCAGGCGTCGCTGACCACTTCGCCCATATTGAACCTGGATGGAATATTCCAGGCGAAATCGCGGATGAGGTCCTCATAGGAGGCGCCGGCAGGCAGTTTCATGGGCAATGTTTCTCATTTTGCTGCACCAGCTAACATGTTCGAAACTTAAAGCACAAGAGGACCGCCGGGGGGACCTAGGTGTGCGGAAGCCCGTTAACGTAAGGAGCTATCGGGAACAGGCTGCAAGGCAGTATCGGACTTGTCACAGTCTTTCGAGATGGTAACCGGCACTTCATTCTTGCATCGGCTTGCAGCCCCGTGCTAGAGCGCTTGCCGTTACCAAAGTGCCCCGTTGGCGGAATTGGTAGACGCGCCTGACTCAAAATCAGGTTCCGAAAGGAGTGCTGGTTCGATTCCGGCACGGGGCACCATTTCAATTTCCGCGCTTTGATTTCATTTGCGAATGACCTGCCACTGAAGTTTCAAACGGCTCCGACTAGAGCCTTGGTGGTCGCACTGATCCCAAACATTGGACCGCCGGGAATTGGAGTTTTCCGGTCAGCTGGCCTCCCAGAAAGAGCTGGAGTCCCTGATGATCTTTTTGATCCCTTTTTCCTCTCTCCAGTTCCGGCCGATGTCCCTGATCACCGGTTTGTTCTCAGGGGAGAAAATATAGTTGTCGTATTTGCGGACATAGGCCTGAAGGGGCTGATTAACATCTGAATAGAATTGCTTTTCCGGATCTTTTGTTACGTCCATAAGCCCGGCACATGCACGGGCAAAGGGACCTCTCAGGATTGACGGCGAGGTCGTAAAGATCGGCCTGCGCGTAAATTTCGGAAGCTTCACGCCGGCAAGCCTGAAGTATTCGTTCTTCCGGTGAAGATGTCCGTTTTTCTTGACGTCCCAATTCTTCTCCTCGGTATGGAAGGAGATCTGAGCGACAGTAGGGTCGGAAAAGGGTTCGAAGGCCTCCTCACCGATATCAGTCAAGGCAACCCAATCGTCCTCGAAATGCATGACGAAATCGGCAGTTGTCGCCAGCCACAGTCTGTGGACTGCGTTGGCGAATCCGGGGGCCTCCGGCTCGAAAAGCACGCCCGTCGGAAAATGGCCCCGAAACAGCGAAACACAGGCCTCGTGATCCTTGGCGTCGCCGAAGATCGGGTCAAGGTTCATGTAGACGTCGACAAGATCGATGTTGCTGAAAATCCGTTGTGACAGGCTCGAAAGGGTTTCGGAGAGCAGATCCGGCCGTCGGGCTGAAACTATGCAGACATCCGTCTTGAACATGAATTGTATCTTTACCGAGTACATGGCTGCGGCTTGCAGCCGGGAACCGATCGCCGATCGTCGCGCTATTTCCGGATAGCCTTCTTTTGGAGAAATAACACCACAAATCCTCCGCAAACTCACGAAAAAGTGCCGGAATGGAGACGATGTGTCTCGCCCGCGATCATTTACAGCACTGCCTGATCTGCTCTAAGTGAGCCAAAAATGAAACAGGAGAAGAGCGCAATGGCGCTGACAGCTTCCACCCCTCGCTCCCGCGCCGGTATCGGCTACGCCGTTCTCGTCACGCTCGGCATGGCCGCGACCGTGGGCGGTGCGCTCGCCTTCCAGTATATCGGCGGCTATATTCCCTGTGCGCTCTGCCTGCTGCAGCGCGACCCCTACTATTACGGCATTCCGGTCGGCATTCTGGCCATTATCGCCGCCGCAATCGGTCTGCCCGCCTGGGTCACCCGTGCGCTGCTCGTCGTTATCGGCGTGATGATGCTCGTCGGCACCGGCATGGGCGTCTATCACTCGGGCGTCGAATGGGGCTTCTGGGAGGGTCCGGCGAGCTGCGGAGGCGGCGCCGGCGTGACCACCAATGCCGGCAACCTGCTCGCCGATCTCAACGCCGTGCATGGCCCCTCGTGCACGGAAGCGGCGCTCCGTGTGCTGGGCCTGTCCTTCGCGGGCTGGAACGTCATCGCCAGCGTCATCCTCGCAGCCATCGCATTCGTCGGTGCGAAAAAGGCCGCCTGAGGCGGCCTTCACATGATCGAACCCTTCTGATGGCCGGCCGCCTTACGGCTGCAGTTCCGTATCCCAGTAAAGATAGTCCATCCAGCTTTCATGCAGGTAGTTCGGCGGGAAGAGCCTGCCATTGTTGTGCAGATCCTGCACCGTCGGCTGGTAGGGCTTCTGATGCGGGAACATGCCGGCCTGCTTCGGCAGCTTGCTGCCCTTTCTGAGGTTGCAGGGCGAACAGGCCGCCACGACATTCTCCCAGGTCGTCTCGCCGCCATGGGCGCGGGGGATGACGTGATCGAAGGTGAGATCGTCATGCTCGCCGCAATACTGGCACTCGAACTTGTCGCGCAGGAAGACGTTGAACCGGGTAAAGGCCGGGTTTCGGGTCGGTTGGACGTAAGTCTTGAGGCTGACGACGCTCGGCAGTCTCATCGAAAAACTCGGCGAGCAGACCGACTGTTCGTATTCCGCGATGATGTTCACCCGGTCGAGGAAAACCGCCTTGATCGCGTCCTGCCAGGACCACAGCGACAAGGGATAATAACTCAGCGGCCGGTAGTCAGCGTTCAGCACGAGCGCCGGCAGGGCCTGCGGGGAGACTGCAATCGTCAAGTGACGCTCCTACCCGATTCGGCATCTGTACTTTCTATATTAGGTCTGTTGTTACAGGATTGTGAAGCCCAATAAATGCAGTGAGATAACTCGACCCCGCCTTCACACCAGGGGCGTGACGCTGCGACGCATTTTCGCCGCGTAGTAAGCCCAGAAAAGCCGCGCCGCGACTGATCGCCACGGGCTCCAGAGTTCCGCCATGGACGCCAGATTCTTGGCCAAGGGACGAGCCTCCAGGCCGAACGCATGCGCGACCGCCGCCTGCAACGCCACGTCCCCGGCGGGAAAGATATCCCGATGGCCGCTGCTGAACATCAGATAGACTTCCGCCGTCCACGGGCCGATGCCGGGAAGCGCGGTTATCCGCCGGATCGCTTCCGCCGTTTCGAATTCGCCGATGGTATCGAGATCGAAACGCCCTTCCGAAATAGCTGTGGAAAGATTGAGAAGCGTCGCCGCCTTTACCCGCGAGAGGCCGAATGTCGCAACAACATCCGGGGAAAGCGCCGCATAATCGGCGGCCGTTACAGGCCCCACCGCAGTGATTCGCCTCCAGATCGCTTCCGCGCTCGCTCTCGATACCATTTGGGATACGATGATCGAGGCAAGGCCTTCGAAACCGGGCCTGCTGAGGCGCAGCGGCACTGGGCCGGAGGCTTCGACGATCGCTTCAAGCCGCGGGTCAAGGCGGACAAGCGCATCGAGGCCTGCCTCGATATCCGAATGGTCGCGGATGATATCCATCAGGCCCTTCAGCCTTTCCCATGGCCGTTTGTCAAAAAGCATGGCAGAAGAAGCCATGCCCGCCCTGTCCCTTGATAAACCGGTCTATCGTTTTGCGCCAAGCCCGAACGGCCTGCTTCACCTTGGCCACGCGCTGTCGGCGGTCCTCAACCATGACATGGCAAAAAATGCGAACGGGCGCTTCCTGCTGCGCATCGAGGACATCGACCTCACCCGCTGCACGCCGGAATTCGAGGAGGCGATCTATCGCGATCTTTCCTGGCTTGGGCTGGACTGGGAAAAACCGGTATGGCGGCAATCGGAGCATTTCGACGACTATCGCGCCGCGCTGGACCGGCTGATGGAAATGGGCCTTGTCTATCCCGCCTTCCTGACCCGCGGAGAGGTGAAGGCCAGGGTCGCGGAGCATGAGGAGAGCGGGAAGAGCTGGCCTCGCGATCCCGACGGGTCGCCGCTCTATCCCGAGGATGACAGGCATCGCAGCGAGACGGAACGGCAGTTACTGATTGCAAAGGGCGTGCGGCACGCTTTCCGGCTCGATATGCACAAGGCGCTCCGGTTGACGGGCGATGCGTTGAAATGGACGGAGACGGGTGACGACGCACGCGGCGAAATCACTGCGCACCCCACGGCCTGGGGCGACGTGGTGCTTTCCCGCTCCGATGCGCCGTCGAGCTATCATCTTTCGGTAACGGTGGACGATGCGGCCCAGGGCATTACCCATGTGGTGCGCGGGCTGGACCTTTTCGAAGCGACCGCCGTGCATCGGTTATTGCAGGAATTGCTTGAGCTTCCGCAACCCGTCTATCACCACCACAGGCTGATCCTTGGGCCGGACGGCAAGAAACTCTCGAAAAGCGAGGGCTCAACGGGGCTCGCGGCGCTCCGCGACCAGGGGTTCGCTCCCCACGACATCCGCCGCCTCGTCGGTCTTTGAGAGCGCTTCCTCGCGCCGGCGACGCTCATTCCTCAACCGGGAGAATACCGAATAAACCCGGTACTTCATCAGGGCGGCGTTGAGTTCGGCCCCCAGCATGAAAATCACGCCGACCATGTAGAGAAAAATCAGCACGATCATGATCGACGCCAGACCCGCATAGGTCGCGGCGTAATTGGCGAAGGTCGAGAGATAGGCAGCAAAGCCGAGGCCGAAGCCGATCCACAAGGCGATCGTCATCAGCACGCCCGGCAGGATGTCGATGATCCGCCGATGCCCCGCCGGAAGCCATTTATGCGACAGCAGGAGACCGATCATCAAAAGCAGCCCCGTGCCGTAAAGGCCCCAGTTGGCGGCCCTTGCCAGATCGCTGATCAGCCAGGGAAAGCGCGTTTCAGCGAACCGCATTGCAACAGGCACGGCAAGCAGAAGGATACTGATCACGGCAAAGATCACGACCGCGATCACCACATAGCCGAGGCTGGCGAGGCGCGTCACATACCAGGGTCGGGTTTCGGTGACGCGGTAGGCTCGATTGAGTGAAATCCGCAGCGCCTCGACCCCATTCGAAGCGAAATAGGCTGCCGCCAGCACGGATACGGTCAGAAGGCCGCCGCGAGGCATGGTCAGGACGCGCTGGATTTCGGATGCGATAGGTGCCGCGATATCCGCCGGCCAGGTATCGAAAAGCAGATGTATCGCCGTTTCGGAAAAACCGCCCGCCCCGAGGAAACCGGCCAGCGCCGTGCCGAAGATCAGGAATGGAAAGAGAGCCAGCAGGCCCGAGAGTGCCACATGACTCGCCATCGCCCAACCATCGTCGTCGGAAAAGTGGCAATAGGCATCCCAAAGCACCTTGAAGGCGAGTTTGTACCACCTGTAGGGCCGGTTTTCTTCGGACAAGGGCAACTCCGTTGTGGCTTGGCGCAAAATATGTGAGGAACCCTTTCGATTGTGCAAGGGATGAGATCAAATGGATGACAGGAGAACGATCATCGTCACCGGCTGTTCCTCCGGCATCGGTGCCCATTGCGCCCGTGCCCTGAAGGCGGATGGCTGGCGGGTTTTCGCGACCGTGCGCAAGGAGAGCGATCTGGCTCCGCTCGAAGCCGACGGCATCGAGGCTCTGCTAATGGACTATACGAAGCCCGAAACGATTGCCGCACTTGTGGAAACCGTGAAGGAGCGCACCGGCGGCCGGATCGACGCCCTCTTCAACAATGGTGCCTATGGCCAGGCGGGCGCCGTGGAGGATTTGTCGACCGACGTGCTGCGCGAACAGTTCGAAACGAATGTCTTCGGCTGGCACGAGCTGACGCGGCGGGTGATCCCGATCATGCGCGCAAAGGGCCACGGCCGCATCGTCAACTGCTCGTCGATCCTCGGCCTGCTGCCCTATCGCTATCGCGGCGCCTATACGGCTTCGAAACATGCGCTCGAAGGGCTCACCATCACGATGCGCATGGAGCTGGAAGGAAGTGGCATCCATGTGAGCCTCATCGAACCGGGGCCGATCGCCTCCCGTTTTACTGCCAACGCGCTCGCCAAGATCAAAGAGAATATCGATCTCGAAGGCTCGGTGCATGCCCAGCAATACAAGCGGCAGCTCAAGCGCCTCGATGGGAGAGGTCCGATCAGCCGCCACAAACTCGGACCCGAAGCGGTCTATGATGTCTTGACGCACGCCTTGACCGCGCCTCGCCCGAGGCCACATTATCTGGTAACGAAGCCCGCCAGGCAGGGCGCCTTCCTGAAAAGAATACTTCCGGCCGACCTCTTCTACAAACTCATGCGCCGGCTCGACTGAACGAAAGCAATCCTAGAATGTCCACTTTCACCACCGTCCTTACCGTGATCGTCATGGGGCTTGTCGTGATCGTCCTGATCCGCGGGCTGTTCAACATGATGAAGGGTACGGATGCGAACAAATCCAACAAGCTGATGCAATTGCGTATCCTCTTGCAGGCAATCGCAATCGTCCTCATCATGCTCACACTGTGGATCACGGGCGGCGGTCGCCCGAGCTGATTCTGATGATGGCGGGATGGTAAAGCTCAACAAGATTTACACGCGCACGGGTGACAAGGGCACGACGTCGCTGGTTTCCGGCCCCCGGCGGGAGAAATACGATCTCCGGGTCGAGGCTTACGGCACTGTCGACGAAACGAATTCGGCTGTCGGTCTGGCCCGGCTCCATACCGCAGGCATGGCCGAGCTCGATGCCATGCTCTTCCGCATCCAGAACGACCTCTTCGATCTCGGCGCCGATCTTGCAGCACCCGATACGGGCGAAGCACTCGACTACGAGCCGCTGCGCATCATCGAAGCCCAGGCAACCCGCCTGGAGACTGAGATCGATGCCCTGAATGCCCACCTCGATCCGCTCACGTCCTTCGTGTTGCCGGGCGGATCCCCTGCTGCTGCCCATCTGCATCTCGCCCGCACGGTCGCGCGTCGGGCCGAAAGGCTGATGGTGGAGCTTTCACGCGGTGAAACCATCGGTGCGGCGGCGCTGAAATACATCAACCGGCTTTCCGACTTCCTGTTCGTGGCGGCGCGCTTCGCCAACGATCATGGCAAGGCCGATATCCTCTGGGTTCCGGGAAAAAACCGCTGAAAGAGAAAGCGGGAGGGATTAAAGGCAAATGTTCATCCCGCTGCACGACGCCGTCGAACTGAAATATATCCGCGTCCAGTACGTGACGATCAGCATCATCGCCATCAACGTGCTGGTCTGGCTGTTCACGACCGTCGCCAGCCCGGCAATCGTCGAACACGCCTCGCTGGGCCTTGGCTTCATTCCGGCGGTGATATTCGATTACGCCGTGCTCGACCCGTCGCTCATCATTGTGCCGGACGATGCGACCTTCATCACCTACGCCTTCCTGCATCTGGATTTCTGGCACCTTGCCTCCAACATGCTGTTCCTCTGGGTCTTCGGCGACAATGTCGAGGACGCGCTGGGGCATGTCAGGTTCCTGATCTTCTACCTGGTTTGCGCTGCAGCCGGTGCCGCCCTTCACGGCCTCGTCGTGCCCTCATCAGAGGGCCCGTTGATCGGTGCTTCTGGCGCGATCTCCGGTGTCGTCGCGGCCTATTTCCTGCTTCATCCACGCGTCAGGGTCTGGGTGCTGGTTCTTTTCCGTATCCCGCTGCCGCTGCCCGCCTTCATTCCGCTGGCGCTCTGGATCGTGCAGCAATTCGCCATGCTGGCCCTGGACCTTGATGGCGCCGTTTCCTGGGGCGCACATGTCGGCGGCATCATCGCCGGCGCAGTCCTCGTCCTCTTCATGCGCCGCAAAGGCGTGCCGCTTTTCGACCGCGCCATCGTGACGCCGAAAGCGGTCGAACGGAAGTCGGGCGTGCCGCAGGTAATGGCCGTTCGCGAATAGATGTATGAGAAAACGGCAAGCTTTGACTGCAAATCCGCGTTGCAGTCGCGCGAAAAATGCGTATCCATGTCGCCCACTGACAAATGAGGAAGCGGTGAATGTCGCAATTTGCCGCCGGTGAGAAGTCGAGGAAGGACCCCATGAAGATCCTGGTGCCTGTGAAGCGAGTTGTCGATTACAACGTGAAGATCCGAGTGAAGGCGGACGGCACGGGTGTCGAGCTTCAGAACGTGAAGATGTCGATGAACCCGTTCGACGAGATTTCCGTCGAAGAGGCTCTGCGACTGAAGGAAGCGGGCAAGGCGGAAGAAGTGGTGGTCGTGTCGATCGGCCCGGCCAAGGCGGAAGAGACTTTGCGCACCGCGCTCGCCATGGGCGCCGACCGGGCGATCCTGGTCGAAACCGACGACGTGGTCGAACCGCTCGCCGTCGCCAAGATCCTGAAGGGTGTCGTGGAAGCCGAACAGCCGGGCCTGATCATCGTCGGCAAGCAGGCGATCGACGACGATTCCAACCAGACCGGCCAGATGCTGGCGGCCCTCCTCGGTTCGGCGCAAGCGACGTTTGCCTCGAAGATCGAGCTTTCCGAAGGCTCCGCAAAGGTGACCCGCGAAGTCGACGGCGGACTCCAGACGATCGAGGTCAAGCTGCCGGCGGTCATCACCACCGACCTTCGCCTCAACGAACCGCGTTATGCCTCGCTGCCGAACATCATGAAGGCAAAGAAGAAGCCGCTCGACAAGAAGACTCCGGGCGATTTCGGCGTCGATACCGCGCCGCGGCTGAAGGTCCTGAAGACGGAAGAGCCGGGCGGCCGCAAGGCGGGCGTCAAGGTAAAGTCGGTCGAGGAACTGGTCGCCAGCCTCAAGACCGCCGGCGTGCTCTAAGGGACGGATAGGGAGTAAACATCATGGCCATTCTTCTTCTGGCAGAACACGACAATTCGAGCCTGTCCGACCAAACCGCCAAGGCGCTGAGCGCGGCCTCCAGGATCGGCGGCGACGTGCATGTGCTGGTCGCCGGCTCCGGTGCCAGTGCGGCAGCCGATGCGGCGGCCAAACTTGCCGGCGTTTCCAAGGTCCTGCTCGCCGACAGCGCCGATTACGCCAACAAGCTCGCCGAACCGCTGGCGGCACTGGTCGTCTCGCTGGCTGGTGCCTATGACACGATCATCGCTCCGGCAACCGCCTCGGCCAAGAACATCATGCCGCGCGTCGCAGCGCTGCTCGACGTCATGCAGGTCTCGGAAATCATCGAAGTGATCTCCGCCGATACGTTCAAACGGCCGATCTACGCCGGCAACGCGATCCAGACGGTGCAAACGACCGACGCCAAGAAGGTCATCACGGTGCGCACCGCCTCTTTCCAAGCGGCCGGCGAGGGCGGCTCCGCTCCGGTCGAAACCGTATCGGCAGCGGCGAACCCGGGCGTTTCAAGCTTCGTATCGGATGCGCTCTCGTCGTCGGAGCGTCCGGAACTCACCTCGGCGAAAATCATCATCTCAGGCGGTCGGGCTCTCGGTTCGGCGGAAAAGTTCAAGGAAGTCATCCTTCCCGTGGCCGACAAGCTGGGTGCCGCCGTCGGCGCCTCCCGTGCCGCCGTCGATGCGGGCTATGCCCCGAACGACTGGCAGGTCGGTCAGACCGGCAAGGTGGTCGCTCCCGACCTCTACATCGCAGCCGGTATCTCGGGCGCCATCCAGCATCTCGCCGGCATGAAGGATTCCAAGGTCATCGTCGCCATCAACAAGGACGAGGAAGCACCGATCTTCCAGGTCGCCGACTATGGCATTGTCGGTGACCTTTTCGAGATCCTGCCACAGCTTGAAAAGGCGCTGTGAGCGATTTGAAGGCCTGTTCATTTCGCAAGCGCGAAAAATGCTGGCAAAACCGCAAATAGCGGAATAACAATCTGCCGGACTGCATCCATGTAGTCCGGCATTTTCATAAGATCGGCGCACGCGAACGTTAGCGTCAGCGCCTCGGGAGCAGAAACCCAGGAACGGAACAATGAGTTCGGCCATGAAGAATATCGGCGTCATCGGAGCGGGCCAGATGGGCTGCGGCATTGCACATGTTTCGGCGCTTGCCGGCTACAAGGTGCAGATGTACGACCTTTCCAAGGACCGGATCGAAGCGGCACTTGCCACCATCAACGGCAATCTCGCCCGGCAGGTAAGCAGCGGAAAACTGAGTGACGAAGAGCGGAAGGCAGCGCTTTCCCTCATTTCCGGCTCCGCCGATCTGAACGACCTCGCCCCCATGGACATGGTAATCGAGGCCGCGACCGAAGATGAAAGCGTCAAGCGCAAGATCTACGCTCAGGTCTGTCCGGTCCTGAAACCGGATGCCCTGCTTGCCACAAACACCTCGTCGCTCTCCATCACGCGGCTCGCCTCCGCCACCGACCGCCCGGAACGGTTCATGGGTATCCATTTCATGAACCCGGTGCCGGTGATGAAGCTTGTGGAACTGGTGCGCGGCATCGCTACCGACGAGCCGACCTTCAAGGCCGCCAAGGACTACGTGGCGACGCTCGAAAAAACGGCAACGGTCGCGGAAGATTTTCCGGCCTTCATCGTCAACCGCATCCTGCTGCCGATGATCAACGAGGCGATCTATACGCTTTACGAGGGCGTAGGCTCGGTGGAAGCCATCGACACGGCGATGAAGCTCGGCGCCAACCATCCGATGGGTCCGCTCCAACTCGCCGACTTCATCGGTCTCGACACCTGCCTGTCGATCATGCAGGTGCTGCACGACGGCTTGGCTGATTCGAAATACCGCCCCTGCCCGCTCCTCGTAAAATATGTCGAGGCCGGCTGGCTCGGTCGCAAATCCGGCCGCGGCTTCTACGACTATCGCGGCGAGACGCCGGTGCCGACGCGCTGAAATGGGCATTGCCGGAGACAACCTGATGCCTCGCCAAATGCAGCCTTAGGATTTACTCGGTAAGTAGACACGCGATACGTGTGATCCCTACATTGTCGTCATCGACTCGGGGGATCATCAATGCACAAATGCTCAATTCTCGTCCTGGCCGCTGCCTTGATCTGCGGCTGCACTTCCGAAAACCCAAGGACCATTGTCAGAAAGGCGGGCTACCTGACGACGGTCCCGCCCAGCACCAATTATGGCCCGGGTAACATCGTCTGGAAACGGGCGAACGCCTACAACGACAAGCAGGACGTATCCCTTGGCTACATCTGCTCGCCGGAATTCGTGAAGTTTCCCGGAAACCCCGAAAAATCCGGTGCCGAGATCACCGACTTCGGCAGCGCGAAAAATTTCTCGTTCAGCGCGGACAATCTCAAGGCGCTGGGGCTCGGCGTCAGCGCCAGCTATGTCAGCAACCTGACGATGAAGTTCAGCAATATCGAATATCAGGAATACGGGTTGGATAAACTCGAGATGATCGAGAACAGTCTTGGACCCGAATGCAGGAATATACTGAGGAAGCAGCGCGAGAAAGCCAATGCCCATATCGTCCGTGCTGTCTTCAAAGCGGACCTCGACTACAAGCTGACCTACAAGGCCGGGGTGGACGCCAATATCAAAGCCGCAATCGTCAGGGAGATCGCAGCCGAATTCGGTATCTCGGTCGAACGGAGCGAAGGCCGGGTTGGCCGCGGCCTCTTCTACGGAGTGGATCTGGCGCCGCTTTACTGAGCGGTGTCCAAAGACAGGACTATTTCGCAGCCGTGATCAGCGCCTTGGCGTCCGGGCTGTCCCAGGCCGCCGGACCGTTCATGGCCGAGATCAGGCAGCCCTTTTTGTCCATGATCAGCGTCACCGGCAGGCCGAAGGCGAGGCCCTCTTTTTTCAAGCTATTGAAGACGCCCATCGAACTGTCGCGATAATAGCCAAGCTGATCGACACCGTATTCGACGAGGAACGCCTTCGGCTTTTCGTCACCGCCCGTGTCGATATTGACAGCCACGACCTCGAAATCCGCGTCGCCCATCTCCTTCTGAAGTGCGTTCAGCGCCGGCATTTCTTCGCGGCAGGGACCGCACCAGGTGGCCCACAGATTGAGAAGCACGGTCTTGCCGGCGAAATCGGCGGTCTTGAGGTCCCTTCCGTCAGGGCCTTTGAAAGCGAGATCGAGCGGCCGAGGCGGCTGCGCGGCGACCATGGCGGCAACCTGACCCCTGGAGAACTGCGAGACGGACTTCACCTTCTCGACCGCGCCCTCGCAGGCGCCGGATGATCCCGCCAACAGGGCATCCTCACCATTGCCAGACCCCATATTCCTCACGTATACCGCCACGGCGCCGGCGAGAATTCCGAGAACGGCGGCAATCACGATCAACCGGGCGGAAGGAAGGCCGAAAGGTCTTTTGGTCGTCATCAACTACTCCAGGACTTAGGCACCATGACCGAGGGCACGAAGGACGCGGCATCTTCCAACCAGATGTGGGGCGGGCGCTTCGCTTCGGGACCGGACGCGATCATGGAGGAGATAAATGCCTCGATCGGTTTCGACAAGAAGCTCTATGCCCAGGATATCCGCGGCTCTATAGCGCATGCGACCATGCTGGCGGAGAAAGGCATCATTTCTAGCGAAGATAAAGACAAGATCTTGTCCGGCCTGAACACGATCATGTCAGAGATCGAGAGCGGAAAGTTCGAATTCTCCAGAAAGCTCGAGGACATCCACATGAACATCGAGGCGCGGCTGGCCACCTTGATCGGTTCCGCCGCCGGCCGCCTGCATACCGCCCGCTCCCGCAACGACCAAGTGGCGCTCGATTTCCGCCTGTGGGTCAAGGAAGAGCTCGCCAAGACCGAGCGGATGCTGACTGACCTGATCGCCGCCTTTTTGGATCGCGCAGAAGAGCATGCCGAAACGGTCATGCCGGGCTTCACGCATCTGCAGACCGCCCAACCGGTGACCTTCGGCCATCACTGCATGGCCTATGTGGAAATGTTCGGCCGTGACCGCGCCCGCGTGCGCCACGCGATCGACCATCTCGACGAAAGCCCGATCGGCGCTGCCGCACTCGCAGGCACCGGATTCCCGATCGACCGCCACATGACGGCCAAGGCGCTCGGCTTCCGCGAGCCGACCCGCAACTCGATCGACACCGTTTCCGACCGCGATTTCGCGCTGGAATTCCTGTCCGTTGCCGCAATCTGCGCCGTGCACCTCTCCCGCCTTGCCGAAGAGATCGTCATCTGGTCGACGCCGCAATTCGGCTTCGTGCGTCTCTCGGACGCGTTTTCGACCGGCTCCTCGATCATGCCGCAGAAGAAGAACCCGGATGCGGCCGAACTGGTGCGCGCCAAGACCGGCCGCATCAACGGCTCGCTGGTGGCGCTTCTGACCGTCATGAAGGGCCTGCCGCTCGCCTATTCCAAGGACATGCAGGAAGACAAGGAACAGGTCTTCGACGCCGCCGAGAACCTCGAACTCGCGATCGCCGCCATGACCGGCATGATGCGCGATATGACGATCCGCGCCGACCGGATGCGCGCCGCTGCCGGTTCCGGTTATTCGACCGCGACCGACCTTGCCGACTGGCTGGTGCGTGAAGCCGGCCTGCCCTTCCGCGACGCCCATCATGTCACCGGCCGCGCGGTGGCTCTGGCCGAGCAAAAGGGCTGCGAACTGGCCGGGCTCTCGCTCGAGGAGCTCCAGTCGATCAACTCCGCGATCACGGAAAAAGTCTTCGATGTGCTATCGGTCGATGCCTCGGTCGCCAGCCGCACGAGCTTCGGCGGCACCGCGCCTTCGGAAGTGAGGAAGCAGATCGCCTGGTGGCGCGCCCGCAACTGAGATCAATTGATGCCGGAATGACACTGCACAAGCGAGTGGAACTTCGCTATGACAGTTCCCTCAAGCCGTGCCGAAGAAGGTCAAGAGAATGTCGAAACCCCTGGTGAATATTGCCCGCATAGCGTTTGTGCTGAGCCTTGCCGGCATCGTCGTCGCGGGCTGCGGCCGCAAGGGCGATCTCGACCGCCCGAGCACGCCGGTGGAACAGCAGAACATCCGCAAGGTCACCAGGCCGGGTGAGCAGAAGAAACCGGAGCCTGTCGCCGACAAGCCCTTCGTGCTCGACCCGCTTCTTTGATTTTTCGAGTTTTGACGTGAACCATTTCCACTATATCGACGGCGTCCTGCACGCCGAAAACGTGCCGATCCCGGAGATCGCAAAGGCTGTCGGCACGCCCTTCTACGTCTATTCCACCGCGACGCTGGAGCGCCATTACAAGGTCTTCGCCCAGGCTTTTGCCGACGTGGACACCATGATCTGCTATGCGATGAAGGCGAATTCCAACCAGGCGGTGCTCAAGACACTGGGACGTCTTGGCGCAGGTGTAGACGTGGTTTCCGGCGGCGAACTGCGCCGCGCGCTGGCGGCCGGCATTCCTGCGAGCCGTATCATGTTCTCCGGCGTCGGCAAGACGGTGCAGGAAATGGATCTCGCGCTGGAAGCCGGCATCTACTGCTTCAACGTCGAATCGGAGCCGGAACTGGAAGTGCTCAACCTGCGCGCCCGAAAGATGGGAAAGAAGGCGCATGTTTCCTTCCGCATCAATCCGGACGTCGACGCCCGCACCCACGCGAAGATTTCCACTGGCAAGAAGGAAAACAAGTTCGGCATTTCCTACGAACGCGCCCGTGACGTCTACGCCCATGCCGCGACCCTGCCCGGTATCGAGGTGACCGGCATCGACATGCACATAGGCAGCCAGATCACCGAGCTTGAGCCATTCGACGATGCCTTCCGGCTGCTCCGTGAGCTCGTCGACACGCTGCGGGCCGACGGTCATCGCATCGACCACGTGGATATCGGCGGAGGCCTGGGCATCCCCTATAAGGACGACAACAACCCGCCGCCGCTTCCCGACGCCTATGCCGATACGGTCAAGCGCCAGCTCCGCTCGCTGAACTGCAGGATCGTTACCGAGCCCGGCCGCCTGATTGTCGGCAATGCCGGCATTCTGGTGACCGAGGTCATCTATGTGAAGGATAGCGGCGAGAAGAGTTTCGTGATCGTCGACGGCGCGATGAACGACCTGATCCGCCCGACGCTTTACGACGCCTATCACATGATCCGCCCCGTCATCGTGCCCTCTGCCGATGCCCCCCGCATCAAGGCCGATGTTGTCGGTCCGGTCTGCGAGACCGGCGACTATCTGGCGCTCGACCGTGAAATGGCGGCGCCGAAGCCGGGCGACCTGATCGCCGTCGCGTCGGCCGGTGCCTATGGGGCCGTCCAGGCGGGAACCTATAACTCCCGCCTGCTGGTGCCGGAAGTCCTGGTGAAGGGCAGCGAATTCCACGTCGTGCGCCCGCGCGGCACCTATGAAGAGCTTATCGGTCTCGATTCTGTGCCCGCATGGCTGGCGTGACGGGTTAACATCCGTTCACTTTTCGGGGAAAGACCGGAAAATTTGGGGGGTGAAACGCCCCCTGCCCTCGTCTTCGCCACAAAGATCGTTATCGTTAAAGCTTGATTTGCGCCGCCACGACTGGAGACGGACCGCATGAGCTTCATCCGCAAAGGTGCCTTCGAATCGCATCCTGCGCTTGCGCGCCGTGTCGCGCTGAAGCGCTCCTTCGCGCGGATCGTTCTGTTTTTCGAGCGGATTTTGCCGCTGTTGCTGCCGCCCCTGGGGATAGCAGCGCTCTTCCTGTCAGTCGCCTGGTTCGGGATCTTTCGCATTGCGCCGGATTGGGTGCGCTGGGTTCTGCTCGGCGGCTTCTCCCTTGCCTTTCTTTACTCCATCCTTCCCTTCGGCCGGTTGCGCTGGCCGGCCTCGGAAGAGGCCGACCGTCTTCTCGAAGACCGCAACAACCTGCCTCACCAGCCGGTCGGCGTGCAGGAGGATGAGCCGGCCTTTGAGACGCCCATCTCCAGGGCGCTCTGGAAGGAACATCAGATCCGCATGGCTGAACGCATCGCCGCCCTCGATGCCGGCCTGCCGCAGCCCGATATCGCCAGGCATGACCGCTTCGCGCTGCGCGCCGTCCCGGCGCTCGTCTTTGCAATCGCGCTCGGTTACTCCTTCTCGAACGGCGGCGGCTCGCCGGCCGATGCGTTCCGCGCGGCTCCGCCTGCACCGAGCGTCAATCCCGACCTGCGCATCGACGCCTGGCTGACGCCGCCTTCCTATACCGGCCGCGCACCGGTGTTCCTGACCGGTCGCGAGGTGAACGCCGGGGTCAATACCGTATCCATCCCCCAGAACTCCGCACTCACCGTGCGCGTCACCGGCGGCGAAGGTGGCGAAGCGGTGATCTTCGCACCGAAGGCAGGCGGGGAGGAGGTTACGCTCATCACCGAGGAGGCCAAAAAGGCCGCCGAAGCTTCGGCCGGACAGCCGCGGCCGAATGGTGCACAAACAACGGAGCAGGCTCCGGCCCAACCGGCACAGCCGCAGATAAACCAGCAGATGCCGCCGCGTACCTATGCGCTCAACATCGCCGAGAGCGGCAGCCTGACCGTAAACGGCCAGAGCTGGGCCTTCGAAGTCATTCCCGACCGCCCGCCGGAGATCGCCTTCGACGGACAGCCACGACGCTCCGTCAACGGTGCTCTTGAAATCGGCTTCACCGGTAAGGACGATTATGGCATCCGCGAAGCGCATGCGCTGATCGAGCCGGTTGAACAACAGGATCCGGCGGCAACCCCGCTCTATCCTCCGCCGGATTACAGGCTGAACCTGCCACGCCAGAACAGCCGCGAGGTCAAGGGTCTGACGAGCCGGAACCTGACCGAGCATCCGCTCGCCGGCAAGCGTGTCAGGGTCACGCTCGTCGCCAAGGATGGCGCCGGCCAGACAGGTCGAAGCCCTCCCCATGAAATGGTGCTGCCGGCCCGCGGTTTCTCCGAACCGCTTGCAGCAGCCGTCGCGGAGGAACGCCAGGTCTTCGCACTCGACACACGTCAGATGCCGCGCGCCATCGCGCTCAATGAAGCGCTGGCGATCCGTCCTGACGAGACCATCCCGAATCTCGCCCATTTCCTGCTGATCCGTTCGGCGCAGGAACGCATGAAGCTTTCCCGCACCGAAGAACAGCTCAAAGACACCGCCGATTATCTCTGGGAAATAGCGATCGGCATCGAGGATGGCGATCTGTCGCTCGCTGAACGCCGGCTGCGCGATGCGCAGCGCAATCTTGCCGAAGCACTTGAGAACAAAGCCTCGGATGAGGAGATCGCCCGTCTGATGAAGGAACTGCGCGAAGCCATGCAGCAGTTCATGAATGAGCTTGCCCAGCGGATGCAGAACGCCCCGCAGGCGCCGAACAACATGCAGGCCCAGAACGTCATCCGCCAACGCGATCTGCAGAATATGATGGACCAGATCGAAAACCTCGCCCGGTCAGGCAATCGCGATGCCGCCCAGCAGCTCCTCTCCGAAATGCAGCGGATGATGAACAATCTGCAGGCCGGGCGCATGCAGCGCGGGCAGCAGAGCCAACAGCAGAACAGCCAGATGCGTCAGCAGATCGACAAGCTCGGCGAGATCATGCAGGAACAGCAGCGGCTGATGGACCAGACCTTCAAGCTGGACCAGGCGCTGCGCGACCGTATGCAGCGCGGCGATCCGAACCAGCAGCCCAACGAGCAGGGCCAACAGCAAGACCAGCAGCAGCAAGGCCAACAACAAGGTCAGCAGGGGCAACAGGGCCAGCAGAATACCGACCAGATGACGGCCGAACAGCTTCGCGAGGCGCTGAAAAACCTCCGGGCGCAACAGGATGGCCTCGGCAAAAAGCTGGAAGAGTTGCAAAAGGGCCTGAAGGACCTCGGCATGCAGCCTGGCGAAGGCTTTGGCGAAGCACAGCGCGAAATGGGCAATGCCGGCCGTGCGCTTGGCGAAGGCCAGGGCGAGCAGGCAGTCCAGGGTCAGGGCAACGCGCTTAGTGCGCTGCGTCAGGGCGCCCAGAATATGATGCAGCAGATGATGCAGGCCATGCAGCAGGGCCAGGGGCAAGGTCAGGACCGCGGCCCGGGTGAGAATATGTCGTCGCAAGGCGGCCAGAACGGCCGCGACCCGCTTGGCCGGCCACGCGCCACGTCAGGCCCGGATTTCGGCGATCAAGTGAAGGTGCCGGACGAGATCGACGTGCAGCGCGCCCGCGAGATCCTTGAAGCGATCCGCGAAAGACTCGGCAACGCGCTCTCGGGCGAGACCGAACGGCAATACCTGGAGCGGCTGCTGGATATAAGGTAGCGGAGAAGATTATCCCCTCACCAACAAAATCCACGGCTTAGCTTCCCAAGATCATGATTTGTGAACGCGGCAGCCTGCCTCTCCTCTTGCGGAGAGGTAGCAATTCAAGACCTTAGCTGAAAGCTAAGTGTTAGAAATTGCACGGTGAGAAGATCGAACAGATGATCGACTGCGTCACCTCATGCCGCCCTCAGGCCGCCAGCGCTGCGGCGACGGCCTTGCGGATGTCCGGAAGGGCGAACGGCTTTTGCACGACGTCGACGATCCTGGCAGTAAGATCATCGGCGCGCTCGCGCTGTTCGGCATACCCGGTCATCAGCAGGATCTTGAGGCCCGGGAACTTAACGGAAGCCTGATGCGCCAGCTCGATTCCGTCCATGACCGGCATGCGGATATCGGAAAGCAGCAAATCGAAAGGGCCCTGGCTCAGCTTTTCGAGACCCTCGGCGCCGTCACCTGCTTCATGTGTCTCATGACCGTCGAGACGAAGCGCTCGCGCGACGAAGCTGCGGAGCGTATCCTCGTCCTCGGTAATCAGGATCTTTGCCATAGCGATCATCGCTCCCTGTCGTGTTTCATATCGGGAGCAACTCACCAGAGTTTCCTTGTCGAGGAGTAAATATTGGCCTTTACTGGGCTGTGATGGTTAACACCTTGCCACCAGGTTCACGCATCACCGGTGACGACACCGACGAAAGGCAATTCACGGAAGGCATAGGCAACATCCATGCCGTAACCGACCACGAAATAATCCGGACATTCGAAGCCTACATAATCCGCCTCCAGCGCCTCCTTGCGCTTCACGCGCTTGTCGAGCAGCACGGCAATCGAGACGTGGCGGGCGCCACGCTCGTAGAGCATCTCCTTGGCGAAAAGCAATGTGCGGCCGGATTCAAGGATATCGTCGATCAGCAGCACGTCGCGATCCTTCACGTCGCTGTCGATGTCCTTCACGATACGCACGCCCTGTGAAACCGTGCCGGCGCCGTAGCTCGACAGGGTGATGAACTCCACCTCAGGCGCAAGGCCGACATCATGCAGCGCCCGCAGAAGATCGGCAGCGAAGATGAACGAGCCCTTGAGGATGGCGATGACAAGCAGATCCTTGGTCGGGCCGACAGCGATTTCGGCAGCCATGGCCCGGTTGCGTTCGGCGATCTGTTCGGCGGTATAAAGCGGCTCAATGGTCTTGCCGCGCACGACGGGCATGAGGTTCTCCGTGTCCGTTAAAGCGCTGCGATAGCACAAACGGCCGGAAAATAAAAAGGCTTACGCGCCCCGTTCGGCAAGCGAAAGCCGGAGGTCCGGCAGTTTTCCACCAGGATGCGGTACGCGCGCCGAAAAGCCCCGGCTCTGGCCGCCAGCAATCGCGGAGGCAGGAGGCGAGATCAATGTGCTCGCAACCAGCTCTTCGCCGGACACCAGATCCGCGCGGATCGACGGCATGACGCGGCTGTCGCCACTGCGGTTCTCCACAATTCCGTTGATCAGCAGCACGCGCATGCCGTTGGCGTCCTGTGGTGTCATGGTGACATGCGTGATGTCGAATGCCGGGCCTGCTGGAGCCGCTTCCGATCCGTTCAAAAGGAAAGAGAAGCCGCCTGCGAGGCTGAAAACCGTGACGAAGACGACCGCAACGACAGCCGAGAAGAAATCGGCGGATAGGCGCGACAAGGCGCGTTCGCCCGCCGCGACTATCCGCTGCAGGAATGGTTCGGCATTGACAGCAGATCCTAGGTGGTGACGGTTGTCGTTATGCGAGCGCGGCTTTGAAGCGCGATGGGAAACATCACGAACCGTGACGAACTGAGCGTCGATGACTTCGCCGCGACGTTGCCTTACCCGTCCCGCCCGGCCTGGATGATCCGGCGGCAGGATGTCCATGCGGATAACCGTCTTGCCCTGCTGGCTGTGGAACGTGCTCATGGGGCCTCTTCGGCCCGTTTTCCCCGATGTTCGGGGTTGCGGGCATTGAAACGAATCCCGCTCAGTCGTAAATTTAAATGGTTAATGCTTCGCAAACGCGACCCGAAATTAGCCCTTTTTACGCGCGTGATTTACCGTCCGTTTACCCGGGTCGTTAAGAGATAACGATCACCAGAAATCTGAAGGCGAGAGACTGGGTCACCCATTGATTCATTTCGAAAATGTCGGCCTGCGCTACGGGATGGGTCCGGAAATTCTCCGGGACATGACCTTTGACATCCCCAAGCGGTCGTTCCAGTTCCTGACGGGACCGTCCGGCGCGGGCAAGACTACGCTTCTGCGTCTGCTCTTCATGTCGCTGCACCCGACCCGCGGTATCATCCGTATGTTCGGGCGGGACCTGTCGCAGATTCCGCGTGCCGAACTCCCCATGTTGCGCCGGCGTGTCGGCATCGTCTTCCAGGATTTCCGTCTGCTCGACCATCTCACGACCTATGAAAACGTGGCGCTGCCGCTGCGCGTCCGCGGCAAAGAGGAAAACTCCTATCGCAATGATGTGATCGAACTCCTGAAATGGGTGGGACTTGGTGAGCGTATCAATGTGCTGCCGCCGGTGCTTTCCGGCGGAGAGAAACAGCGTGCCGCAATCGCCCGGGCGCTGATGGACCGGCCGGAAATCCTGCTGGCCGACGAGCCGACGGGCAATGTCGATCCGCCGATGGCGCGGCGGCTCCTCAGTCTCTTCCTGGAACTCAACCGGCTCGGCACCGCGGTGGTGATCGCCACCCACGATCTAGGTCTGATGGATCAGGTGGATGCGCGACGGATGATCCTGACGGAAGGGCGGCTCGACATCTATGAATGAGCTTGGCCAAAAAATCCTGAAGGCGGCGAAGGCGACCAGGGCCGGCAGGCAGCCGGAACCGGCGCCGCCCACCCAACAACAGCCACGCCGGGCGGAAATGCGGGTGAGACCCACCGCTCCGATCCTGCCGCCCTCCAATATCCAGGGCAATGCGCTGATGGTGGTGATCGCCATCATGGCGTTCCTCGCCTGTCTGACATTTGGCGCGGTCACCATGGTCAGGGCGACCGCCGCAGGCTGGCAGAGCCAGATCTCCCGTGAGATAACCATCCAGATCAAGCCCGAAGAAGGGCTCGATATGGACGCGGCGCTGAAGAAGGCCCGCGAGCTGGCGCTCACCTTCGTCGGCACCCGCGAAGGCACGATCATGGACGAGGATGCGACCGCCCGGCTGCTCGAACCCTGGCTTGGCACCGGATTGAACCTCGACGAACTGCCGGTGCCGCGCCTTGTCATCATCACCATCGACGAACAAAATCCTCCGGATTTCGCGGCCATGCGCGACCTCCTGAAGACGGAGGTACCGCAAGCCTTTCTGGATGATCACCGCACCTGGGTGGACCGCCTGGTCTCCATGGCCCAGACGACGGTACTGATCGGAACCGGGGTCCTGATACTGGTCTTCACGGCAATGATCCTCACGGTCGTCTTCGCAACGCGGGGAGCGTTGTCCGGCAACCGTCATATCGTCGAGGTGTTGCATTTCGTCGGTGCGGAGAGTTCCTTCGTGGCAGGCGAATTTCAGAAGCATTTCCTCAAGATCAGCATCAAGGGCTCGGCCGCCGGAGGCGTGCTGGCGGCGGCTTTGTTCGCTGCTGCCAACATGTGGCAGGCCAATTCGCTGGCGACACCGGAAAGCGATCAGGCAACCGCTCTCTTCGGCTCCTTCACAATCGGCATCACCGGCTATCTCGGCATTTTCGCGACGATGATCGTGATTGCGTTGCTGACAACGCTGACGGCCCGGTTCACCGTCATGCGCACGATCGACGAGATCGACCTCATACGGTCCGATCCGGCGCGCTCCGATGGAGCGCCATCTTCTTGAACCGGGCTTCCTCCCCTTATAGGCTGGTCCTGTTCTCGCCACGAATCTCCGGCTAAGCACGATCATGACACCGGCACAGATGACACCCGACAATGGAGCAGACGGCAAGCCGAACCGTCCGCCCGCCGGCTTGTTTTCCCGCAAGGGCCGGCTGCGCTGGGTTGCGCGCCGCGTCATCATGGCGGGCGTCCTGTTCGTGGCCGTGCTGTTCGGCGGTTTCCTGTGGTTTGCGAATTCCGTCACATCGCTCAAGGCACCGGATGGCGTGAAGGCAGACGCGATCGTTGTGTTGACCGGCGGCTACCTGCGCATCGAGCAGGCGCTCGGTCTCCTGAGGGATGGTGCCGGCCAACGGCTTCTGATCTCCGGCGCCCATCCCTCCACAACACCGAACCAGATCCGCAAGGTAACCCAGGCCTCGCTGGACCTCTTCGCCTGCTGCGTTGACATCGGCTATGACGCGATCGACACGATCGGCAATGCCAATGAGATCAACCGCTGGATCCATGACCACGGCTACAGGTCCGTGCTGGTCGTGACCAACAATTACCATATGCTGCGCAGCCTGCACGAGCTGCGCCGCGCCGATCCGGTGACCGAATTCATCCCCTATCCGGTGGTCAATTCCGACCTCACCCGCAAGGCATGGTTCGCCGAACCGGACGTGTTGCGCACCATGCTCGCAGAATATGGCAAGGTCGTCCTGGCGACCGTGCGCGATTGGATCGGCATCGAGCGGGGCACCGGGCTGCGCACGGAAGCGGCCACCAAGACGGCGGCCAAGCCGGAGCCCTGACAGTCATTCGCGTCCATGAAGCCGCCGACACAAGGTGCTTTTTTCGAAAGCCGATCTCGTGTAGGCAACGGCTGTCCAAAAGGAACTTCCATTCATGCTTCTGATACGCTCGGTTCTTTTCAACACGGCTTTTTATACGAATCTCATTATTCGCATGATCGTGCTGAGTCCGATCTATTTTCTGATGCCGCGCAAGGCCGCCTATCGGATTCCGAAAGCCTGGGCCGCTTCCTGCAACTGGCTGATGGCGAAGATCGTAGGAGCCACGTTCGAGATCGAGGGTTTGGAGAACGTACCGGAGGGCGGTTGCATCTTCGCGCCGAAGCATCAGTCCGCATGGGACACGGTAGCCCTTCTGCCCTATCAGAGGGACCCGGTCTACATCCTGAAGCGAGAGCTCATGTGGATTCCGCTGTTCGGCTGGTATGCGATGAAGCAGCGCATGATTCCGGTCAATCGCGGCGCCCGCGGCAAGATCATGATCGACGTGATGAAGCGCACCCGGGAGGAAATGGCAAACGGCCGCCAGCTTATCATCTACCCCGAAGGCACACGTCGCCCTCCGGGAGCCGAACCCCAATACCGATACGGCATCGCCCGCATCTATCGCGACGTGCAAGTCCCCGTGGTACCCGTCGTCGCCCATTGGGGCCTGTTCTGGGGCCGCCGCAAGCTGATCAAGCATCCCGGCCATTTCAAGGTGCGCATCCTGCCGCCGATCGCGCCCGGCATGGATCCGGATGCTTTCTACGCCCATCTCGTCGAGACGATGGAGCGCGAGAGCGACAAGCTGCTGATCGAGACTATCGAAGCCAATCCGCATCTGCCGCTACCGCCCACGGCGGTAAGACGCCTGGCGGAGCTGAAAGCTCAGACCGCGGCTTGAAGGCGTGCCGCCACGGAAGCTCCCACGCCTTCCAGCCAATGATCGCGGATGCGCATCTCCTTCAGGTGCGCGAGCGTGTTGAAGACGTAGGCATCGTTGGGTCCAGACTGGCCGACGGACGTACGGACGATTTCGGCCGCCTCCTCGACGCCGAGCGCACCGGCATATTGCACATGCTGACGATCGACCACATAGCCGACCGCCCTCGCCTGCCGCCCGTCGCCGAGCAACACGGGCAGCATTTTTTCCCTGTAAACATTGGTAACAAGCTCGCGACGTCGCAGGTAATCGAGGACATCCTCCCGATCGTCCCGGCTTATCCGGAAAGCGACGCCGCGGCACGAACCGCCACGATCAAGACCGAGCACCAGACCCGGCTTTTCCGGCGTACCGCGATGCACATACGACCATACACAGAGGGAACGGCGAAAGCCGAAGGCACGTGCGGTCAGTCTTTCCTCAAACGCAAAACCCGGATTCCACATCAGGGACCCGTAGCCAAACACCCAAAATTCGTCCATATCGCGCGCAACACCAATTCAATCAAACAGACTGGCCTTTCGTTTTCAGCACCATTGGAGAACATCATGGCAGCGTCAAGCCGAACTGGCGTCAGCGGAAAATTATGGCTACTCGCCTGCGGCATTGTGCTGGTGATCGCGCTCTACACCGCCGGCTGGTTCTATGCCGCATCGGCCCTGAGGGAACGGACCCTGACACTGCTCGGCAGCCAGGAGAAGAATGGCGTTTCCGCCGAATGTAGCGATGCGGAATATCGCGGCTATCCTTTCCGGATCGGCCTGTTCTGTTCGAAGGTCGCGATCGATGATCGGGTGAACGGCATCTCTGCCACCTTTGGCGCCCTGCGCTCCGCCGCTCAGGTCTACAATCCCGGCCATATCGTCTGGGAACTCAATTCGCCGGTGGAAGCCCGTACTGGCCACGGTCTTACGGTTTCGACTACCTGGGAGAATTTCCAGTCGAGCCTGATCACCAGACTTCGGGGCGTAGAGCGAACTTCGACGGTGATCGAGAATGCCAAGACCAGTGTCGTCTCATCTTCAACCGGCCAGGCTTTCGATATCAGCGCCACCCATACCGAAATCCATCTGCGCCAGAACGGCAGCGATCTCGATGCGGCCGTGACGCTCGAAGGCACGGATCTGATGATGAAGGACATGCCGCAGCTCCTGCCCCGGCTGACGGCCAATGTCGATCTGACGCTCAATGGTCGCGCCGGCATGATCGACGGCAGCGATCCGAACGGATTGGTTCTTTACGGCACGCAAGGTGAGATGCGCAGCCTGTCTGCCGATCTCGGCCAGGGCCGACTGATTACCGTTTCCGGACCCTTTTCCTTCGACGAACAAGGCTATCTCTCCGGGAAGCTGAGACTCAGGATCGAGCAGATTGATGCCTGGCGAAACAGTCTCGGAGAGGCCTTCCCAGAGATCGCTTCAACGCTCGAAACCGTCTCAAGGATGCTGTCGGCGCTGGGCGGCGGCAGGAACGCTTCGCTCGACCTCACCATCACCCGCGGCAAGGTCTTTGCTGGCGGCTTCATCCCGATCGGCGAAATCCCGCCGATCTGACCAGGACGTTCACTTCTTCTGATCCAGCGCGTGGCGGCCGAAATCCGGCGCATCGACATCCTGGCCGGCCTCGATGATCGAGCGACGGACGGCGCGGGTGCGGGTGAAAAGTTCGAACAGCTTGTCGCCCTCACCCCAGCGGATCGCCCGCTGCAACGAAGCAAGGTCTTCCGAGAAGCGCGCCAGCATTTCCAGGATCGCATCCTTGTTGTGCAAGCAGACGTCGCGCCACATGGTGGGGTCGGAAGCGGCAAGGCGGGTGAAATCGCGGAAGCCGGAAGCGGAATATTTGATGACTTCCGATTCCGTCACCGTTTCCAGATCGTCCGCCGTGCCGACGATGTTGTAGGCGATGATGTGCGGCAGATGCGAAACGATCGCCAGAACCTTGTCGTGATGTTGCGGATCCATCTCGTCGATGCGCGAGCCGAGCGCTGTCCAGAAGGCCTTGAGCCTGTCAAGCGCTGCCGGATCGGTGCCCGGCAGCGGCGTGAAGATGCACCAGCGGTCGCGGAACAGGCCTGGGAAGCCCGCGTCCGGACCGGACTTCTCCGTGCCCGCAAGCGGGTGACCGGGAATGAAATGCACGTTCTCAGGCACATGCGGCGCCATCTGGGCGATGACGGAAGCCTTGGTGGAGCCGACATCGGTGACAATGGCGCCAGGCTTCAAGCTATCGGCGATCTGCTTTGCGACCGCCTCCGACGCGCCGACCGGAACCGAGACGATCACCAGATCGGCATCCTTCACCGCTTCCGCAGCGGAGGCCAAATAACGGTTGCCGAGTTCCAGCTCCTCGGCGCGCTTGAGCGTTTCGGCGCTGCGGGTGGAGATCACCACCTCACGGGCAAGCCCGAGTTCCTTGACGTCACGCGCGATCGACGACCCGATGAGGCCAATCCCGATCAGCGCGATCCGGTCGAAATGCGGTTCCGTCATGCGCTCCTACCCATGAATTCGCCGAGCGCCTCGATGACGCCGTGATTGGCCTCTTCCGTGCCGATCGTCATGCGCAATGCGTTTGGGAAACCGTAACCCTTCACGGCCCGCAGGATATAACCACGGCTCGTCAGGAAGGCATCCGCCTCCGGCGCACGCTTGCCGTCCGCATCTGGGAAATGGATGAGGACGAAATTGGTGACGGACGGCGTTACCTTGAGGCCGATCGCCTCGAAAGCATGGGTGAGCTTGTCGAGCCACAGCGTGTTGTGTTCGACCGCCTTTTCAATGAAAGCCTGGTCGCGGATTGCAGCCGCACCCGCGGCAATCGCCGGCGCATTCATGTTGAACGGACCGCGGACGCGGTTCAACGCATCGAGGATACCGGCGGGACCGTACATCCAGCCGATGCGCAGCGCAGCAAGGCCGTAGACCTTCGAGAAGGTGCGGGTCATCACCACGTTGCGGTTGTTTGAAACCAGCTCAAGCCCCGCTTCGTAGTCGTTCTTGCGGACATATTCCGCGTAAGCGGCATCGAGAACGAGAATGACGTTCTTCGGCAGCCCCGCATGCAGGCGACGGATTTCCGCGACCGGGACATAAGTGCCGGTGGGGTTCCCGGGGTTGGCGATGAAGACCATCTTCGTCTTCTCGGTCACGGCGGCAAGGATCGCGTCGACATCGACCGTACAGTCCTTTTCCTTGACCTCGACCGGCCTGGCGCCTGCCCCCATGATCTGGATCTTGTAGACCAGGAAGCCGTGTTCGGTGATGATCGCTTCATCGCCCGATCCGAGATAGACATGGCAGAGCAGGCCGAGCAGTTCGTCGGACCCGTTGCCGCACATGATGTTCGCGACATTGAGGCCGTGCACGGAAGCAATCGCTTCGCGCAGCGCTAGCGCCTGGCCGTCCGGATAGAGTTCGAGATTGCCGGCGGCCTGTCTGAACGCCTCGACCGCTTTCGGGCTTGGCCCGAGCGGCGTTTCGTTGGAGGAGAGCTTGAAGACGCGCGCCACGCCCGGAGCATGTTCCTTGCCGGGCACATAGGCGGCAATATCCAGGATGCCTGGACGTGGAACGGGCTCACTCGTGACGATATTCATCGGATCAACCTTTTCGGAAATGCCTCAAGCGGCGATGATCTGAGTGGCATTAAAGCCGAAAACGGCCTTTGTCGAGGGGCGAGGAATGGTCGGTGCCGCCGACGAAATGCTCCGGTGGATCATTTCGAAAGACGAACGCCCTGATCCAAAGCGAAGTGCCGTCAGCGGGGGATGTCAGCGCATCCGCATCGTCTGTACGCCCTGCGGCGCCAGCACTGGCACAAACACGCGGCGGGAGGCACGCGCAGCGACCGGCAGACCCTGGTAGAGCCGCTTTTGCGCTTCAAGCACGATGACACCTGAAAAGACCGGCCAGAAGCGCCGCCCCATACGCTCGAAGACATGCCGGAGCTTCAAGACGATGCGGATCTTCGACGGTGGGAAAAACAACGCCTCGGCACTGGCCCCGGGCGTGAAATTCGTCTCGCGAAGCAGAGAGGTAAGCTGGCTGCGTGAATAGGGCCGGCCTGAACCGAATGGTGTATGTTCCATGCGCGCCCAGACGCCGCGCCGGTTCGGCACGACGATGACGAGGCGGCCGCCGGGCGCCAGCACCCGCCACAACTCCTTCAACGTCTCGTGCGGATTTTCCGCAAATTCCAGTGAATGCACCATGAGCACGCGATCGACGGAGGAGTCCGGCAGCGGCAATTCCTCATCGAAGACCAGCGCCGTTGAGGAGAGTTCTCCAACCGGCCAGTTTACCGCGCCCTGGCCTGCCGGCATGAAGGCGAAGGTACGCTCGGTATCGGCGCGGAACCGATCAAGATAGGGCACGGCGTAACCGAGCCCAACCAGCCGCTCTTCCGGCAGCCGCGCCCAAAGCGATGAAAGCGCCATCGCAATCGACTGCTCGGCGAGGTGGCCGAGCGGCGAGTGATAGAATTCGCGGAGATCAACGATATCGACGGACATCTGTCAGGCAAGTGGTTGGACTTCGAGGACGCAGCCCCTACATTGTCCCGCGAAGCGATTTGAGCAATAGGGGCGATGATATGAAACCACTGGAACTCGAAGTTTTTTCATGTCGAAGCGATAATTTCGGCGTCCTGGTCCACGATCCGGAAAGCGGGCTGACGGCTTCGATTGACGCGCCCGAAGAAAAGCCGATCCTCGACGCCGCCGAGCGCCGCGGCTGGAAAATCACCCATATCTTCACCACGCACCACCATACCGACCACGTCGAAGCCAATCTGGCGCTGAAGGAAAAATTCGGGCTCGACATAATCGGACCCTTCAACGAGGCGGTGGCGATCCCCGGGCTCGACAAGACCATGGCGGACGGCGACGAGTTCCAGTTCGGCGACCACTTCGTCCGCGTCATCGAGACGCCCGGCCATACCGCCGGCCACATCTGCTACCATTTCCCGGACGACAAGATCCTCTTTGCGGCCGACACGCTTTTCGCGCTCGGCTGCGGCCGCATCTTCGAACGCCCGGCGGCCGACATGTGGCATTCGCTGCAGAAACTCGCCGTCCTGCCGGACGAGACGGCGGTCTATTTCGGTCACGAATACACGCTGTCCAATGCCAGATTTGCGCTGACGATCGATGCGGACAATCCGCGCCTGCAGGCCCGAGCCAAGGAGATCGAGGAAATCCGCGCCGCAGGCAAGTTCACCATACCGACCACGATCGGGCTGGAGAAGGAAACCAATCCCTTCCTGCGTGCCGCCGATCCTGCCATCCGCCGCAATCTGCTGATGGAGGGCAAGTCCAATGAAGAGGTCTTTGCCGAAATCCGCAAGCGGAAGGATAATTTCTGAATGGATATCCAGGAGATAATCCGGGCACTGAACATGCAGCCTCATCCGGAAGGCGGCTGGTATGTCGAGACCTTCCGCGATGACAATGGCGGTGCCCGTGGTCATTCCACCGCGATCTACTACCTGCTTGAAGCCGGTCAGCGGTCCCACTGGCACCGGGTGCGCGACGCGGCGGAGGTCTGGCATTTCTACAACGGCGATCCACTGCTTCTTTCCATTTCCGATGGCACGACGACGGAAAAACTGACCCTCGGCGTCGATCTGGCGAAAGGCGAGCGGCCGCAGGCCGTGGTACCGGCGGATGCCTGGCAAGCGGCGGAACCGCTCGGCCGTTTCACGCTGGTCGGCTGCACGGTCGCGCCCGGGTTCGAGTTTTCAAGCTTCGAAATGGCCCAGCCCGGCTGGGAGCCGGGCTGACCTCCGCCTCAATAGGGGAGCCCGGCAATCGCCAGCGTAAAGACAAGCTGCGCGGCATAGTAGGTGCCCCATACGAAGGGCTTGAGCCTCTTCGTCATCGGATCTTTGGGCTTCACCAGAAATGTCTGGATGGCAAGCGCAGTATCCGACATCACGAACAGGATCGCACCCGCCGATGGCGGGACCGGCTTCAGCGCGACGGCCGACAACGCCATGGCGATAATCGCCACGGCATAAGCCGCGACCGGGATTGCGAGCGGTCCGGCCGGTCGCCAGAGCACGAGAAGCATCATCGCCATCAGTGTGACGAAGGTCCAGGCCGCGGTGTAACGCCAGGGGCTGGCAACGACCAATTCCGGCATGATCGACGGCCAGAAGCGCGCGATATAAGCGAGATGTGAAAGGAAAAAGGCCGAAAGACCGGCAAGGAAGGCACCTTCTCGATCATAGGCAAGAAAGGCATCCCCCAAGGCGCCGAGCGCAAGGGCCGCGACCAGGAGAAGCGGCGCCTGGATGAGCAGCGCGTAAATCGCAAGCAACAGGACGGGCGCAGTCTTCAGCGCAGCGCGCCAATGGCTTGAGCGCTTCTCAGGGCAACGGAAATAGAAAAGTGCAAGCGCAATCGACGCGGCAAGCACGACAGACAGAAGAACGGACATCTTTCCCCCCGACGCCTCCGATTGTTCGGAGACGCCTACTCAGCAACCGCCTCGCCGATCGGCTTCGGCCGGAACATGTCGCGCGCGGCAAGCACCGCGCCCCCCGTAATCAGCAGGCAGGCCACCGCGATACGCCAGTCAGGCTCGGCAAAATCCGTGGCGACCAGGATCAGCGTCGACAGCAGCGGCGCCGCATAACTCGCCGCACCAATGATCTGGATGTCGCCATTCTTGACACCGTAATCCCAGGCATAGAAGGCCGCCCCCACCGGCAGCAGGCCGAGCCCGACGACAGCCGCCCATTCTCCGCCATTTGCCGGCCAGATTGTCGTCTCCAGGGCCAGATGGCAGATCAGCGACAAGGCTGAAGTCGCAAGGCAGAAGCCGGTCACGACATCGGTCGAAACCCGATCGAAACGCCGCGTCAACAGTGAATAGCCGGACCAGGTGAAGGCACAAAGGAAAGCCGCACCATAGCCGACCAGATAGGCGTCGTCGAACGACAAACCGTTGCGCGATACGATGGTGATCGTGCCACAGAGGCCGGCGACAGCGCCGATCACATGATACCAGCGCAGTTTCTCGCCCGGCAGCAAGGCGGAGCCGACTACAATGAATAGGGGCCATAGGTAGGCGATAAGGCCTGCCTCCACTGCCGGTGCATTTCGGAGCGCTGTGAAATACAGGAAATGGTAGCCGAACAGCCCGCCGATGCCGGTGATCCAGACCTTCGGCGGCTGCTTCAGAAAGGCGATGCGCTGCGGTCTCAGAACGAAGAGGATGATGCCCGGCAAGCTGCCGATCGCGAATGTGACTGCTGAAAGCTGGAACGGCGGCATCTTGCCGGATGCAGCAGTCATCAATGCAAGCAGCGACCACATCAGGATCGCTGTGAAGCCGATCAGAGTTCCCCGGATTTTCACCCCTACCCCCTCGACGCCCTGCCGGACGTCACTTCAGCCGCCATACTTGACGGCGGTCACATATACCGGCCCCATCCTGGTCGGGATGCGGGCGTAGACGGGAGCATATACATTTGCCGACTGGGCCTTGGCAAACCAGATTTCCATCGGCGTTTTCCTGAGATACTCGATATCGCTGCGCCCACGGCGGAAACCGGATTTCGGCATATAGCGGATCGAGCAGACGATCGCCTCGCCCTTGAAGCCATCCGTGGAGAAGGGTCTTGTGCCCTTCAGCGTCAGCACGAGATCCATGCGGGACTCTCCGTCATAGATCGGCAGCCGGCTTGGGCAGACTTTGGCGGTGGCGGGGAAGATGAGGCCGCTCAGCGGATCGAGAACGGAATGCAGGTCATCCTCTGTTACCGGAATCCAGTTTTTCGGATTGCGCCTCGGCTCGGGTTTGACGGTCGTTTCGGTAACATCGCCGTTACGGTATTCGACATCGTAGATGCGCGTGCGCTTGCCGGCACTGTAGACGAGATTGTAGCGGTCGGCTTGCAGCTTGTCGGCCTGCATGCGCCCGATAACGCTGGTTTCAGCAGAAATACGGCTGATGATGTTGACGATGCCGGCGGATTTGAAGATGCCGGTGATCTTGTAGTCCGTGCTGTTAAATTCACTCGAAAAAGAGGCTGTGGCGATCGGCAGGATGCCGAGTGAAATGTCGTACTTGCTGACGTGCCGGATCTCCTCGGAACCGATCGGTACGGCCGTGAGCCCAAAGACGACCATGAATGCACTGACGAAACGGCCCCGAAGGATCATGATTCTGCCCTGAACGATGAGGACGCCAAAAGCGCCTTCCCGCGACATATAGACCGGCCATAATGGCAAGAAAATAGCGGCATAATCCCACCATGGGCGGAATCTCCGGGGTTTGGCCAAGGTTTGGCTTGACGCGGCGGACCTCACTGACTATAGAACCGCAACTTTCCAATCAGGACCAGTTGGATCGGGGTGCTGGGTATTGCCCGGAAAGACCATCCGATTGCAGAAGAACAAAGGTGTATCCATGTCTCGTGTGTGCGAACTGACCGGCAAGGGCGTTCAGACCGGCAACAATGTAAGCCACGCCAACAACAAGACCCGCCGCCGGTTCCTGCCGAACCTCTGCCAGGTCACGTTGATCTCCGACGCTCTCGGTCAGCGCTTCCGCCTGCGCGTTTCCGCGCATGCCCTGCGCTCCGTCGAGCATCGTGGCGGCCTCGACGCCTTCCTGCTGAAGTCCGACGAAAACGAACTGTCGATGCGCGCTCGCCTGCTGCGCCGCCAGATCGTCAAGAAGACTGCCGAAGCCGCTTAATCGCGCGGGCGACATATCATCCGGCTTTGAGGGAGGCTTGCACGGGTAACACCGGACAGGCCTTTTCTCTTGGAGCGCCGTGCGTCCGAATGGACGCACAAAGGACGCTCCGATTTATTTAGTTGCCGCATCGTGCTTTCCGAAAATCGAAAACGAATTTCGGGCTGATGCGGTCCTTCATACTCCTCCAACTGGTGGCATCACCCAGGATAAAAAAATGCAAGCGACGCGCTATACCCTCATCTACGCTCTGATCATGGCGGCCGTCGTCGTCGCCTCGAACTTCCTCGTTCAGTTCCCGGTCAAGGGAACGCTCTGGGGCATCGCGCTCGCGGACCTCCTGACCTGGGGCGCGTTCATCTATCCTGTCGCCTTCCTGGTCACCGACCTCGCCAATCGCCAGTTCGGTCCTGCGACTGCCCGCCGCATCGTATTCGTAGGCTTTGTCGTCGGCGTCACCCTTTCCTTCCTGGCGTCTGCGCCGCGGATCGCCGTCGCGTCGGGCACGGCCTATCTCATCGGCCAGCTTCTCGATATCTCGGTTTTCAACCAGCTTCGTCGCCAGACCTGGTGGCGTGCGCCGCTTGCCGGCTCCCTTCTCGGCTCCGCACTCGACACGCTGCTGTTCTTCTCGCTGGCCTTCGCCGCGATCTTTGTCTTCATCGGCCCGAACGAGGATTTCGCGATCGCGCAGGCCCCCATCCTCGGCGCCTTCGCCATCGAGGCTCCTCGCTGGATCTCCTGGGCGCTGGGTGACCTTGTCGTCAAGATCCTGGTCGGTATCGTGCTGCTGTTGCCCTATGGCGCGCTGATGAACGTGCTGAAGCCGATGCCGCAGGTGGCCAAGGCCGTCTGACCTCAAAATCGTCCGGCTCGATCGCCACTTGCAAGTCGAGCGATTGCGCTGCAGTCTGCGCTACGTCGCAATTTCTTTGGACGAGCCACGATGCAGATTCACGATGTCTTCGATGTTCTGGAAGCCACTCGTACAACTCTTTCAGGCTCGTCGTTCGACGATGTGAACCTGTCCGGCACGCGCTTCAACAATACGAATCTGTCAGGCGCGAGCTTCAATCAAATCAATTTTGCGGGCGCGACAATCAACGACAGCAATATGTCAGGCTGGTCCATTGATGATGTGAACCTGTCCGGCCTGCGCCTACACAACTCCAACCTTTCGGGCGCGGAATTCATCGGATGCAGAATGACGGGAGCCAAGATCGATGGCATACCCGTTCAGGCCCTGCTCGATGCGTATAACGCCGCGAAAAAGGACTGAAACCGGAAAATGCTAGTCGTCCAACCGGAATTCCAGCATCACATTGCTCTGGAGAATATTGCCGTTATCGTCCGACACCACGATGAGGTGCGGCTTGCCTTCCGGCCCGGTGACGACGTCCAGCCCTTCCATATTATCGATCGCATAGCCCATGTCGGCGTCGATGAGTACCTCGCCGTCCACGACGGCGCCGGGACGGATGCTGTCGCCCTTGATCCGCCGAATGCGCATGCCGAGCCCGCCTGTGAAGCTGAAGCGACGTTCCAGCAGCAGGAAATCGCCGCGCGGCAGGAAGGCGCCATCCGTTACATCGTAGGGATCGTGGCGCGCGACCTTGAACACACCCTTCAGCGGCCCCTCAAGGATTGCTGCGAACGAATTGCCGTCATCGTCGATGCTGTGCTCCGTCACGACGACAAGCGCTCCCATGAGCGGGCTTGAGGAAGGCGAGACCGCCACGGTCTCCATCCCGGCATTCATACGAAACTCATGGCGGGGGATGACGGGATCGTGCGTCTTCACTGGAGCGGAAGTCTCAAAGCCCGGATCGGGATAGACATCGACGCGGTGGCGCTGCTCGAAACTGACGATCGCCTGTCCGCTGCGCAGCGCCAGCCCTTCGGCATCCGTATAATATTTCGAACCGGCACGCCCACCTTGGATGAGGATAGGGCTGATCGAGATATCCGAGAGGCCGGAAAGCCGGCCGCCGGCATCCCGCTCGATCCTGCCCGTCAACCAGTTGCCAGTATCGAGGACGGATACGAAGCTCTGGCCATCGGAGCGAAAGCGTATGCTTGACAACGATTGCAGCCGGCTGTCGGATGACGAGAACTCGATGCCGCCGAGGAATTCCAGCGGGCCGAAACGCACCTCGGTGGAGCCACGCTTGAATTCGGTGATCGCCCGCGCCCTCACCAAGATGCTCTCCGTCGCCGGCGCCACCGGAAAAGCCAGCGCACTGAAAAGCGCGGAGCAGATGGCAAGACGGACAAACTTCAAGGGAGCAAGCCTCAACCGGCCCGGCGCATGCGGCCCGTCGAATGACTGTTGTTCTCTTCGAAGAGCGCCGCAAGCTGCTCGGTCATTGCGCCTGCAAGCTCGTCCGCATCGACGATCGTCACGGCCTTTCGGTAGTAACGCGTCACGTCATGGCCGATGCCGATCGCCAGAAGCTCGATCGGCGAACGCGTCTCGATCTGCTCGATCACCGCCCGCAGGTGCCGTTCCAGATAGTTGCCCGGATTGACCGACAGCGTCGAGTCGTCGACCGGAGCGCCGTCGGAGATCATCATCAGGATCTTGCGCTGTTCCGGCCGGCCGATGAGGCGCTGGTGCGCCCACATCAGCGCTTCCCCGTCGATATTTTCCTTGAGCAAACCCTCTCGCATCATCAGGCCGAGATTCCGGCGCGAGCGGCGCCAGGGTGCATCGGCCGATTTGTAGACGATATGGCGCAGGTCGTTAAGGCGGCCGGGGGTCGGAGGCTTGCCGCCAGCGAGCCACTTCTCACGCGCCTGCCCGCCCTTCCAGGCCTTGGTCGTGAAGCCGAGGATCTCGACCTTCACGCCGCAGCGTTCCAGCGTGCGGGCAAGGATGTCGGCACAGGTGGCCGCAACCGTAATCGGCCGGCCGCGCATCGAGCCTGAATTATCGATGACCAGCGAAACGACCGTATCGCGGAACTGTGTGTCGCGCTCCTTCTTGAAGGAAAGCGGCTGCATGGGGTCGATGATCAGACGCGATAGGCGTGCCGGATCCAGATAGCCTTCCTCCAGGTCGAAATCCCAGGAGCGGTTCTGCTGCGCCATCAGGCGACGCTGCAAACGGTTGGCGAGCCGGCCGACCGCGCCCTGGAGATGAGCAAGCTGCTTGTCAAGAAAGGCGCGCAACCGGTCCAGTTCGGCCTCGTCGCAGAGTTCCTCCGCTGTGACCTCCTCGTCGAATTCCTGCGTAAAGATCTTGTAGTCGACCTTTTCGTTGAAATCGTCGAACGGGCTGTTCGGACGGCGAGTTTCGCCCGGCGTCTCGGAATGTTCGTCGCTGTCGTCCGACATGTCCTCGTCAGACATCTCGGCACCGTCCATCTCGCCGTCTTCGAGTTCATCGTCGGAAGCCTCGCTCTGCTCGGCGGGCGCGGCGTCGGCACCGGCCTCTTCCTCGACCTCCTCGTTGTCGGTCTCATTGCTGCGTGGCTGGTCTTCTTCGCTCGGATTCTCCATTTCCTCCGGCTCGGAGTCCTCCTCCGCGAATTCCTCCGCCATCTGCATGGAGGACAGCATGTGCCGCACGAGCTTGCCGAAAGCCTGCTGGTCCTCGATCACACCCTTCAGGTTATCGAGATCGCCGGATGCCTTTTCCTCGATGAAAGGCCGCCACAGGTCGAGCACCTTGCCGGCACTGGCGGGCGGCCGCTCGCCGGTCAGTTTTTCACGCACCAGCATGGCGACGGCTTCCGCGACCGGCGCATCTTCCTGCCGTTCGATGCCGGAGAAATTCGCTTTGGCATATTTTTCGGCGTGCATTGAATTAAGGTTAGCCGCGACGCCGGCCATGCGCAGTGCCCCGATCGATTCCACACGGGCCTGCTCGACCGCGTCGAAGACAACGCGAGCGTCGGAGCCCTGTGGCGACATATTGGCATGGACATTCGTATCATGGCAGGCGAGCCGCAGCGCCATGGAGTCGCCGAGACCACGGGTCACCGCAAGTTCGTGCGCCGTCGGTCGCTTGGAAATTTCCGGCAGGCGGATACGCTCGCCGGCAAGACCGGGGCGCTCGTTCGCGAACGAAACCTCGACTTCGTTGTCGCCGGCAATCGAGCGAATGCAGCCGGTGATCGCCTGCCGCAACGGCTCGGTATCCACCGGCCCGCCGGTTTTGGCCTTCGAATTGTCTCCGCGCACTGCCATGATGCCGCCTCCGTGCGTTTATGCCCCGAGAACGATGTTGGCTGCGCTTTCCTTCAGCTCGACACCGAAGGCGCGCTGGTACTGCTCGGCGACCAGCGTGCGCTCCAGCTCGTCGCACTTGTTGAGGAAGGTGATGCGGAAGGCAAAGGCGATATCGCCGAAGATCTCGGCATTCTCCGCCCAGGTGATGACCGTGCGAGGACTCATGACGGTCGAAAGGTCGCCATTCATGAAGGCCGAGCGGGTAAGATCGGCAACGCGCACCATCTTGGAAACCGTCTCGCGGCCCTCGGCGGAAGCGCCGAAACTCTTCACCTTGGCGGCGACGATGTCGACTTCCTTCTCATGCGGCAGATAGTTCAGCGTGGTGACAATCGACCAGCGGTCCATCTGCGCCTGGTTGATCTGCTGCGTGCCGTGATAGAGGCCGGTCGTATCACCGAGGCCGACAGTGTTGGCGGTCGCGAAGATACGGAAGGCCGGGTGAGGGCGGATGACGCGGCTCTGGTCGAGCAGGGTCAGGCGGCCGGAGGATTCCAGCACGCGCTGGATGACGAACATGACGTCCGGGCGGCCGGCATCGTATTCGTCAAAGACGAGCGCAACATTATGCTGGTAGGCCCAGGGCAGGATGCCGTCCTTGAATTCGGTGACCTGCTTGCCGTCCTTCAGCACGATCGCGTCTTTGCCGACGAGATCGATACGGCTGACATGGCTATCGAGGTTGACGCGCACGCACGGCCAGTTGAGACGGGCTGCGACCTGCTCGATATGGGTGGATTTGCCGGTGCCATGGAAGCCGGACACCATGACACGTCGGTTATGTGCAAAGCCTGCAAGGATGGCGAGCGTCGTATCGCGGTCGAACAGGTAGTCCGGGTCGAGATCAGGAACATAGGGGTCGCCGTTGCTGTAGGCAGGAACCTGCCAATCCGTATCGATGCCGAAAACTTCCCGGACCGAAACAGTCGTATCGGGCAGATTGGAAATATCTAGATCAATCTTACTCATCATCTCTCCAAGGCACGGGCCGCCGCCCGTCCGTCATCCTCACTGACGCAATTTTTACGGCTTAGCAGAAACCCGCCTGCTTCAACAACTGATATGCTTGAACAACAGCGCGAAAACGTTCTTCCGAGCCGCGATCGCCGCCATTGGCATCGGGATGGTGCTTTTTGACCAGTTCCTTGTAGCGGCTCTTGATTTCAGTCGCTGTCGCATTCCCCGTCAACCCCATCGTGTCGAAGGCCTTTGCTTCCAGCGTCTTCAACTTGCGCTCCTGGGGTGGAAAGCGAGGGCCGCCGGCGCGCGCCTGCGAAACGAAGCCGAACGGATCCCTGAACCGTTGCGCGTGAGCACCGCCGGATCGCACGGTCGAATGAAGTGGAGCCTGCTTGGCCGATTTATTGACGCCGAGCGTCCAGGTCGGGCGATGGCCCGTCACCGCCTCCTTCTGGTACCGGGCGATCTCGCCGTCCGAAAGACCGGAAAAGTAGTTATAACCCTTGTTGTATTCCTTGACGTGTTCGAAACAGAACAGGAAGAACTGGCCTTCCGCGTTGCGGCCCACGGGAGCGCGGTGAGCGCCGGGCTTGTCGCACCCGTCCCACTGACAGGTCGGCGCCTGCGGAGCCGCTTCCTGCTGCCTGTTCCGGCGCGTCCGGATACGATCGAAATATTTGGAATCTAGCTTCATAAGGCCCTCATTATGGGATGGCCGGGAGGATGCGGCAAGAATTGACAAAGCGCTTTCTTACTGGTTTGTGGGATGCCCCTTTGAGGTCGCCGCCGCGACCTACGTTGTCATGGAGCCGAACATGTCCGTCAAAGCCCGGATCGAAGCCACGCTTACCGAAAACCTTGAGCCGGAACGGCTGGTCGTCATCGACGAAAGCCATCAGCATGCCGGTCATCAGCCGCACTTCACCGGCGCCGAGGGGACGCATATGCGTGTCCGTGTCGTCTCAGCCAAATTTTCCGGAATGAGCCGTATCGACCGGCATCGAATAGTGAACGCGCTCCTCAAGCCGGAACTCGACGCAGGCCTACATGCGCTGGCGGTGGAAACTGCAGCACCCGGTGAACCGACGAACTGGTAGCATCGGTTAGATAGGGATGATGAGGCGAGAGGCCAAGGGCCGAATCCTACTCGTTGTGCGATACCCTCTAGCTGGCCCACGTCACGCTTCCCGGCTGAATGACAGGGCAGTGGCCGGTTGACCAATGATTTCCCTTGGGCTAGTGATCAACCTGCAGTGGTCCAAAGCCCATGCCGTAGGCGTTACCGTCATCCAACGCGTCCTTTGTCGAGAAGGTCCCAGCAGGGAGAACTCGGATATGAAGGCGCGCGGTAGGGATTCACTTCGTTACCTGCAGCCTCGTTGTCATCCACCCGTTCCGGGCGGCTGAAGCGTTGTGCTACGTCCGTGACGAATCAGCCGTGGCCTTTCCCGAAACACCTTGGAAGGGTTCGAAAAATGAGAATGACCGACAATACCGTCCTGATCACCGGTGGCACGAGCGGCATCGGCCGCGCGCTTGCCGAAGCGTTCCACGATCGCGGCAACCGCGTCATTGTGACCGGGCGCCGGCAGGATATGCTCGACGAGATCACGCTTGGTCGGCCCGGTATCACCGGACTGTATCTCGATCTGAATGATGCGGTTTCGCTGGCTCGCGCTGCAAGCTCAGTACGCGCGCGATTTCCCCGCCTCAACGTGCTGATCGCCAATGCTGGTATCTCCCGGAACGAAGATATGACGACCGAAGACTGGGATACGGCCGAGGCGGAGGCGATGGTGCAGACCAACATCGTCGGCGTGCTGCGCGCTGTCGCCGCCTTTCTGCCGATCTTGAAGCAGCAGTCTCTGTCGACGATTATGGCGACGAGTTCCGCGCTCGCTTTCCTGCCTCGCGCCGATTTCCCCACCTATTGCGCCACCAAGTCTTTCCTGCATTCATGGTTAACATCGCTACGTCATCAATTGAGCAAAACGTCGGTCGACGTCCTCGAATTGTCGCCGCCCTATGTGCAGACAGAACTGACGGGCGCCGCGCAGGCCGTCGACTCACGTGCGATGCCTCTGGCCGCCTATATTTCGGCGGTGATGGCAATGCTTGAACAGGGCGATCACCCGCGGGGCGAATTGCTGCTCGAACGAGATCAAGCGCGCCGCTGGGCCGAGCGCGACGGAACCTATGACCGCATTTTCGCTACCTTGAACCCTGCCTGAGGAATGAGGTGACCCAACGGCTATGAAGGCGACATCGCCCATGGCCGCTTTGGGCCGAAAGCCAATAACCCGTGGGTTCCCGATTCAACCCAAGCCTACTCCGCCGGCAATGTAGCCTCGTCCGCCGGTCGTATCCGCAGCCGCGTAATGCGGTTCTTCTCGCGCTTCATGACGATGAAACGCTTGTCATAGAAGGTGAAGGCCTGCCGCTCTTCGGGGATGAGTTTCGATTCGTGAATGACAAGGCCGGCAATCGTCGTCGCTTCGGCATCCGGTAAGTTCCAGTCGAGCGCGCGGTTTAAATCGCGGATCGGCACGGATCCATCGACGACGATCGATCCGTCCGCCTCCTGGCGCACACCTTGAATCTCGATGTCGTGCTCGTCGGCAATATCGCCGACGATCTCTTCAAGGATGTCCTCCAGCGTCACGATGCCCTGTACCTCGCCATATTCGTCGACGACGACGGCAAAATGCACCTTGCGGCGCAGGAAGGCATTGAGCTGATCCTTGAGGCTGGTGCTGTCCGGCACGAACCACGGTTTTTGGGCGATCTTGACGATGTCGATGTTGTCCGGCTGCACATTCGGCTCGGCAAGCGCACGCAGCAGATCCTTGGCATGCACGATGCCGATGATGTTCTCCGTCGAATTGCGCCAGACGGGCATGCGCGTATAGGGGCTTTCCAGAACGGTGCGAACAGCCACGTCCGGCGGGTCGTCGGCGTTGACCGCCCGCATCACGGTGCGATGCTTCATGACATCGGAGACTTCCAGCTCTTCCAGCTCGAAGAGGCTGCTCAATCGATCCCGGTCCGGCTTGTCGAAATTGCCCTCGCGATGGAGCGCGTCGAGCGCAGCATGCAGGTCGTCGTGGTTCGAAAGAGCAAGCGTCTCATGAGAGAGCGAAACACCGAACAGCCGGAGAAGCCCGCGAATAAACGCGTTGACGGCACGCGACAGCAGCCCTCCCATCAACGTCATTTCGGTCGCTTTTCCTCCAGAAAACTCAAGACTTCGGACGATGGCACGTCGTTCGCGATAAAGGACTGGCCGATGCCATGCGTGAGGATGAAGGTGAGCTTGCCGCCCTGGACCTTCTTGTCCTGCGCGATCGCCTCGAGCAATTTTTCAGTCGGCGGCAGCTTGCCGGGGATGTCGCTCATCGAAGTCGGCAAACCGACGGCCTTTAGGTGGGCCTCGACCCGCCCGGCATCGTCCGGGCTTGCGAGATTAAGCCTCGCCGAGAACTGATGCGCCAACACCATGCCGATCGCAACACCCTCTCCATGCACGAGCCTCTTGCTATCATATTCGGTCGCCGCTTCCAGCGCATGGCCGAACGTGTGGCCGAGATTGAGAAGCGCCCGACGGCCCGTTTCCCGCTCGTCTTCGACGACGACATCGGCCTTCGCCTGACAGCTCACCGCGATCGCTTCGATCCGCTCCGGGCCGCCTTCGAAGACCTCTCTCCAGTGCTTTTCCAGCCAGGCGAAGAAATCCGGCTTGTCGATCAGCCCGTATTTCGCGACTTCCGCATAGCCGGCGCGGAACTCCCGCTCGGAAAGCGAGTCGAGCGCGGCGGTATCGGCAAGCACGAGGCTCGGCTGATGGAAAACACCGAGCAGGTTCTTGCCGTGATGGGTGTTGATGCCGGTCTTGCCACCGACGGAAGAATCGACCTGTGCCAGAAGCGTGGTCGGGATCTGCACGAAACGTACCCCGCGGCGAACGATACCGGCGGCAAAGCCGGCAAGATCGCCGATCACCCCGCCGCCAAGCGCAATCACGCAATCATTACGCTCTATACGGGCCGAAAGCACCATATCGGTGACGGTTGCAAGATGTTCGAGGCTCTTCGTCTTCTCACCCGCAGGCAGCGTCAGGGAGACCGCTTCGATACCGTCGGTCTGCAGGCTGTCCATCAGGGCTTCGAGATAAAGCGGGTCCACATGTTCGTCGGTGATGATCGCCGCCTTGCGGCCCTTGAGCCGCGACGTGATCTCGCCCCCGGCCCGCGCAATCAGGCCGGGACCGATCAGAATGTCGTAGGCGCGGTCGCCGAGCGGCACATGCACAAGGCGCTCCAGGGATCGCTCGGGAGATCGGGAAGATACGTTCATCGCAGTTCACTTTCACTGGAATGATCGGCCATGCCGACAATGGCGGACAGCACTTCGTTGACCATAACATCCTTGCGGACATTCCCCGACTGGACGGTCAGATCCGCATTGGCATACACCGGATAACGCTGGATCATCAGGTTTTCGAGCGTTTGCCTCGGATTCTCGGTCTTGAGCAACGGCCTATGGTCGCGTTTACTGACACGCTCCCACAAGACATCCAGATCGGCTTTCAGCCAGATGGAAATGCCGCCGTTCTTGATTCGCCTTCGCGTATTCTCGTTGATGAAGGCGCCCCCGCCGGTCGAAATCACGCGCGGTCCATTCCTTAGCAGGCGCTCGATGACGCGGGTCTCAAGTGAGCGGAACTCCGCCTCACCATAGGCCGCGAACAGCTCGCTGATGGTCATGCGGGAGACTTTCTCGATCTCCGCGTCCGTATCCACGAACGGGATGGAAAGGCTCTGCGCCACCAGCCGACCGATCACCGACTTGCCGGCGCCCATCAGACCGACGAAGACGAGATTGCGCTTGCCGAGAACGGCACGCGCCTTTTCGCTGAGGGTCGGTGCGGCGGAGGTTGCAGCTTCTGTCATCGTCAGGTCCGTTTCGAACACGGTATCGACAAATGCCGGGGCAGCGTCAAGCCGTCGCAATACCTAAAGACAGCGGAGGATTGTTTGTTCTTGTTCTTCCATAAACCTTTATCGATATAGTGCGACGCAACCTTGTGGAGTTCCGGATGCCCACCCTTTTTCGTTTCCTCTTCGTGCTGGCGGTGATCGCAGGCATCGTTTATGGAAGCATGGTGGCGCTCGTCATGCTGGTAGAGCCGCGGGAACGCGATGTGACGGTGCGCATCCCTTCTGAGCGGCTGAATCCGGCATCACCTCAACGATAACGGCAAACGGACATGGTCGATCTTTCCCGCGCCCATATCGAAGCCTTTCTCGAAATGATGAGCGCCGAGCGGGGCGCTGCCGGCAATACGCTCGCCTCCTACGAGCGCGACCTCGAAGACCTGCATTCCTTCCTTGCCTCGAGCCGAAAAACTCCGCTCGCCGCCGAAAGTGCCGATCTTGCGGCCTATCTCGCTCATCTGAGCAAACAGGGGTTTGCGGCCTCGTCCCAGGCGCGGCGGTTGTCGGCCATGCGGCAATTCTACAAGTTTCTCTATGCGGAAGGCCTGCGCGGCGACGATCCGACCGCAATCCTCGACGCGCCCAAAAAGGGCCGCCCGCTGCCCAAGACCATGAGCGAGGATGATGTGACCCGGCTGCTGGAACTTGCCGCGAAGGAGGCGGCGGAGCCTGGGCCGGACCAACTTTCCCGCCTCAGGATGCTAGCTTTGCTCGAACTTCTCTATGCCACCGGCATGCGCGTTAGCGAACTCGTTTCGCTGCCCATCAAGGTCCTCGACCAGGAAGGCCGTTTCCTGATGATCCGTGGCAAGGGAAACAAGGAACGGCTGGTACCGCTCTCCCGCTCGGCCATCGCCGCGCTGAAATCCTATGGCGAAGCCCGCGCCGCCATGGTTGCCAGAACCGGAGATAGCCCCTGGCTTTTCCCTTCGTCCGGCAAAGAGGGTTATCTTCCCCGGCAGGTCTTCGCGCGCGATTTGAAAAGCGTCGCCGCTCGGGCCGGTCTCAAAGCCACGACAATCTCGCCGCATGTGATGCGCCATGCGTTCGCAAGCCACCTCCTTCAGAACGGAGCGGACCTTCGCGTGGTGCAGGAATTGCTTGGCCATTCAGACATTTCCACCACGCAGATTTATACGCATGTTCTGGAAGAACGGCTGCGCGAGCTTGTTGAAATGCATCACCCTCTTGCAAAACAGGCCAAAAACCGGGATTAGAAGCCCGACCGCAACGGGGAACTCCGCGTTCCTGAGCTAAGAAGTAACGGGAAACCGGATCTCATGCAGACTTATCTCGATTTCGAAAAGCCAATCTCGGATCTCGAGGGGAAGATCCATGAGCTGAAAAAGCTCGCCTCGGAAGACGAGAGCATCGATACGTCCGAGGAGATCACGAGGCTCGAGGCCCGCGTCAGGGAAGCGACCAGGGAGGTTTACGCCAAGCTCGGAGCCTGGGAAAAGACGCAGGTCGCTCGGCATCCGCAGCGTCCGCATTTCATCGACTATTCGACCCGGCTTTTTACCGATTTCACGCCGCTCGCGGGCGACCGCAACTTCGGCGAGGACGCCGCGATCCAGGCGGGCCTTGCCCGCTTCAACGGCATGCCAGTCGCAATCATCGGCCAGGAAAAGGGCCATGATACGAAGACACGCCTCAAGCACAACTTCGGCAGCCCCCGTCCGGAAGGCTATCGCAAGGCGATCCGCGTCATGGAAATGGCCGGCCGCTTCGGCCTGCCGGTGATCACGCTGGTCGATACCGCAGGCGCCTATCCGGGCGTCGGCGCCGAAGAACGCGGCCAGGCGGAAGCCATCGCCCGTTCGACTGAAATGTGCCTGGCCTTGAAGGTGCCGATGGTTTCAGTCGTCATCGGTGAAGGCGGTTCCGGCGGGGCAATCGCGATCGCCACAGGTAACCGTGTCTACATGCTCGAGCATGCGATCTATTCGGTGATTTCGCCGGAAGGTGCTGCCTCCATCCTCTGGCGTGATTCGACCCGTGCCCGGGAAGCCGCCACGAACATGAAGATCACAGCGGACGACTTGAAGGCGCTTGGCATCATCGACGACATTATCCCCGAACCGATCGGCGGAGCCCACCGCGAACCGGATACCGTGATCGCGGCAACCGGCAAGGTGATTGCTTCAGCCCTTGAAGATCTGGGGCAACTGTCCGGCGACGAACTCAGGTCCGCGCGTCGGCAGAAGTTCCTCGATATTGGCCGCAATCTCTAATCCTTGGACGGCTGCCGCTGAAATTGCCAAATTTGGCCACATTGCTGTAAACAGTGATGTTGGGCGGTTTTGCTGGACAGACGGATAGAAGCGGTTAAGAAGATGTAAAGATTACCGCTTTATTGATCGAAGTCCCGTACCGATCCCGGTCGGCTTTCGAAATCCATGTGGTCCGTTCCGATGCGTCTGATGAAACACATCGCCTTCGCTCTTCTCGTGGCAACCGCGCTGACGGGCTGCAATGACACGCTCGATTCGGCAAGCACCGACCTCAAGAGCGTCAAGAACAAGGTCGAGCAGCCTCTGCCTTCCCGCATCCTTGCAGAGATGCAGAAGAAGAACATGCCGCGCAATTCGCCGATCATGGTCCGCATCCTCAAGGAAGAGGGTAAGCTGGAGGTCTGGAAGGCAAGGGCCGACAACCGCTTCGAGGTGATCAAGAGCTACGACATCTGCGCCTGGTCCGGAAAGCTCGGTCCGAAGGTCAAGGAAGGCGATCGCCAGGCTCCTGAAGGTTTCTATAACCTGACGCCGGCGCATCTGAACCCCTACTCAAAATACTATCTCGCCATCAATACCGGCTTCCCGAACCGCTACGACCAGGCGAATGGCCGCACCGGCTCCAACCTGATGATCCATGGAGCCTGCTCGTCATCCGGCTGTTATTCCATGACGGACGAACAGGTTCTGGAAATCTATGCTTTCGCCCGCGATGCCTTCAAGGGCGGCCAGACGGCCATTCAGCTCCAGGCTCTTCCCTTCCGCATGACCGCGGAGAACATGGTGCGCCACCGCGACAATTCGAACTATGACTTCTGGAAGATGTTGAAGGCTGGCTACGATAATTTCGAAGTCACCAAGCGGCCGCCGGAAGTGGCCGTCTGCGAAAAGAAATACGTCTTCAACCAGCAGGTGGAAGGCAACGGCACGTTCAACGCAGCGTCCGCCTGCCCGCCCATGTCGACCCCGCCGGCGCTGGTGGCTGCATTGGCCTCCTATGGAAAGACCTATGACCTCGCCTATCAAAAGGCCCTCGACAAGTTCGACGGCAAGGTCTGGTACGAGCCTTCCGAAGCGGAACGCAAGGCGGTTGTCGCCGAGAAACGCAAGGGCCGCGACCTAGCCTACGCGCCGACCGGTACCTCGCTTGAAGCCGGCAAACTGATGAGCCAATCGGAATTCAAGGCGATGATGGAGAAACGCATGGCTGCCCAGAACAAGCCAGCCAATACCATGCTCGCTTCCGCCGCTCCCTCGCCGCGTGCCTCCTCCGCCGCCGAGCGGATGAAACAGGACCGCCTGCCGACAGCCAGCACGCCGCCTCAGACACCGGCTCCCACCACAGCAACCGCTCAAGGGACGACAACCGTTCCGATCCCGGAGCAGAACCCGCTTGCCTATGCGGCACCGCAGCAGGTCACGGAAGTCAAAAAGAAGCCGTTCTGGAAATTCTGGAGCACGGAATGAACTCCACCGCTGACGGCCTCTACGACCTGAGAGGCCTGAAGTGTCCCCTGCCCGTGCTGAAAACGCGGCGGCGGCTGAAAAGCATGGAAAGCGGTGCCGAACTCCTGATCGAAACGACCGACCCGCTGGCCGGCATCGACATCCCGCATTTCTGCACCGAAGAAGGTCATGAGCTCATCCGCTCGGAAAAGACCGGAGCCGGCCACCGTTTCCTGATCCGTAAAGGATAGCCGGATTTACATCCGGAGCCCGGGAACGGAGAGCGGATTATCTTCCAGCGCCGCTCGATCCGGCCGGTCGATACGCGGTTGTCCGGTGAAAGCGGCGAACAGATCCGATACGAAAGCCTCCGGCAGGTCTTGGGTGATCAGCACCATGCGGGTGCGGCGATCCGAACCTTCCGGCCATTTCGGCAGCCGCTGCGGGGGATGGAATACGCTCTGTACCCCATGCAGCACCAGCGGCCGGTCGGGATTGTCCGAGAGCGCCACGACCGCCTTCATCCTGAGCAGCTTTTCCCCATGCGCCGAGCGCAGCAGATCGACGAACATCTCGATCGCCATCGGATCGATCGGCTTGTCGTGGCTGATCGAGAACGAGCGGATATTCTCGCCGTGGCGGGTCACGTCATGATGATGGTGGTGATGGTGCCCATGCCCATGATGATCGTGTCCGTGATGTTCATGGTCGTGATGGTGATCATGATGCTCTTCGGCATCGTTCGCCATCTCGTCGTGCAGCCAACGATCCACGTCAGCGATCTTGGTCGCCGGATCGTAGAGCCCGTTTTCCAGGATCGACGCAGTACCGGCTTCCGCGCCGTCGCCATCGACGACCGGCGCTCGCGGATTGAGGGTTGCGAGCCGGGATTTGAGGGCGGCAATCTGGGTTGCATCGGCCATCGAAAGTTTGGAAATGATGAGCCGGTCGGCGACCGCTGCCTGTTTCACCGCCTCCTGATGACGATCGAGCGTCGAGAGCCCGTTGACCGCGTCCACCACCGTGATCACGCCGTCAAGCTCGAAATTCTGCGCGATCACGGGATTGCCCATGACCGATTGCATGACAGGAGCGGGATCGGCAAGGCCGGTCGTCTCGATCACCACGCGGCGAAAGGGCTTTAGCCGGCCGGTCTGGATGCCATCCATCATATAGGCCAGCGAATCGACCAGTTCACCGCGGACGGTGCAGCAGAGGCAGCCGTTGGAAAGTTCCACCAGGGCGTCACCCGAAGCCTCGACCAGGAAATTGTCGATACCGACTTCGCCAAACTCGTTGATGATGACGGCCGTGTCGCTTGTCCCCGGATCCTTGAGGATGCGGTTGAGCAACGTCGATTTTCCCGCACCGAGAAAGCCGGTGAGGATGGAGACCGGAATCCGGCCGCGGAGAGAGGACATCAACTATTCCACTTCAGAATGTCGGGCGGGGCTGCGGAATCGGCACATTGGCGATCTCTTTCCTGCCCTTGGTGGAAGCGACCTTGTCTTTGGCGGGTGCAATGTCCTCGCCTCCGAACAGAACCCCCACGAAGCTGTAGACCGGCGGCCTGGTCATCTCGTGAATATAGGGCGAGTGCAGCACCATGCGGCCGGCATCGTCGCGATTTTCGCTGCGCACCTTGGCTGCCTTCGGATTGCAGATCTCCGCGCTGACATCGTTGACTGTGGCCGTGTCGCCATAAGGAGCCAGAGAGGCAAGCGGCACGCCCTGGCTCGGCGAAGATGTCAGCCCCTTTTGCAGAAGATTGGCCGTATCGTCCGCACGGCCGGCCAGGCTGTCCGATCCCAGCACGACGGAAATCACCGTGCGGCCGTCACGCGTCGCCGAGCCGACCTGGTTGAAGCCGGAGGCGCAGATGAAACCGGTCTTCATGCCGTCCGCGCCATCAAAACGGCCGATCAGCGTATTGAAGTTGGCATACTGCTTGTTGCCGGTATCGATGCCTTCCAGCGAGAAATAACCCTGGTATTCCGGAAAATCCTGTTTCAGCCGGAGAGACAGCAGTGCAAGGTCGCGGGCCGTCGTATACTGGCCCTTTCCCGGCAGGCCATGCGGGTTGATGAAATGCGTCGACGTCATGCCAAGGGCCTTGGCCTGCGCATTCATCATCGCCACGAACTGGTCGGCGGAACCGCCGACGGTCTCGGCAACCGCGACGGCCATGTCGTTGGCCGATTTCACAAGCAGGATCTTCAGCGCGCTGTCCATGGTGAGCCTGGAGCCGGGCTTGAAATACATCTTGCTTGCTGGCTGCTCGGTCGCCTTCTTGCTCATGATCACCGGCGTATCGAGCGTGAGCTTGCCGCTCTTCAGCGCCGTGAAGGTGACATAGGCCGTCATGAGTTTGGTCAGCGAGGCGGGATACCACTTGAGGAAGGCATCCTCGTGGGCAATCACCCTGCCCGTCCTCACGTCGACCACCATCTTCGGGTTGGCAGCGGCACTTCCAGCCGACAGGAGCAAGCCGAAGGCCGTGAAAGCGGAAATCAGCCGGGCAGTGGCCCCAGGTCGAACGGGTGAAATCGGCAAGGTCATCCCTCGTTGTTGCGGCTTAACGAGTGTGGCGCATATTCGGCCTATGTGGCCAAGCAATGGCAAAGAAGATTGATTGCGTCAATCAGGACAGGCACTATCTGCAGGGGAGGACGATTCATAACCGCGTGAGCAACAAAAACAGGGAACCCTATGCCAATCTTGAACCGGGCCGCCGAGCTTCAGACCGAAGTCAGCAGATGGCGACGATATCTTCACGAAAATCCCGAAATTCTTTACGACGTCGAGAACACCGCCTCTTTCGTTGAACAGAAGCTGAAAGAGTTCGGTGTCGACGAGGTAATCACCGGCATCGGCCGGACCGGCGTCGTCGGCATCATTCGCGGCAAAGGCCCGGCTAGCCGCACGATCGGGCTTCGTGCAGACATGGACGCTCTGCCGCTCGATGAAATCACCGGCAAGGCCTGGGCTTCGAAAACACCCGGCAAGATGCATGCCTGCGGCCATGACGGGCACACGTCCATGCTGTTGGGTGCGGCAAAATACCTCGCCGAAACCCGCAACTTCAACGGCAGCGTTGTCCTCATCTTCCAGCCTGCGGAGGAAGGTGGCGCCGGCGCACTCGCGATGATCGAGGACGGCATGATGGAGCGCTTCGGTATCGAGGAAGTCTATGGCATGCACAACATGCCGGGCATTCCGGTCGGCCAGTTCGCCATCCGCAAGGGAGGCATCATGGCCGCGCCCGACCGCTTCACCATCACCATCAAGGGCCGCGGCGGCCATGCAGCCCAGCCGCACAAGACGATCGACCCGATCTTCATCGGCTCGCAGCTCGTCGGCAGCCTGCAGGCGATCGCCGCCCGCAATGCAGATCCACTTCGCTCGGTCGTCATCTCCGTGACGCGATTCGATGCCGGTACGACGCACAACATCATCCCGGATGAGGCAACCCTCTGGGGTACAGTCAGGACGCTGAGCGAGGAGACGCGTGATCTTGCTGAAATGCGTATCCGCCAGATCGTGGAGGGTATCGTCAGTGCACATGGCGCGGAAGCGAACATCGAATATGAACGCAGATGTCCGGTCACCACGAATCATGATCAGGAGACGGAACATGCAATCAGTGTCGCGACCGGGGTTGTCGGCGTCTCCAACGTGGATACCAATGTCGATCCCGCAATGGCCGGCGAGGATTTTGCCTTCATGTTGAAACGGCGGCCCGGAGCCTTCATCTTCATTGGCAACGGCGATACGGCAGCTCTCCACAATCCGCATTACGACTTCGACGATGAGGCGATCCCTTACGGCATTTCCTATTGGGTGCGGCTCGCCGAGCAGCGATTGACGGAGTAAAGCTGCGGAAAAGACTTGGCTAAATCAGGCGGCTTTTGTATGGATGTCGCCTGAGTGGTCCCGTAGCTCAGCAGGATAGAGCACCAGATTCCTAATCTGGGGGTCGCGCGTTCGAATCGCGCCGGGATCACCAATCCAACCGGGGTGTTCCTATAGACGCTGAGCCACTTGGGCTCCCGGATACCTTCGTCCAAAACTGCCGATGATATGTGGGATGATTGACCATCATCTTCTTCACGTCGCGCCGCTTAATGCGCCGTACGATCCCGCGGCCAGCGAGATCCGGGGAGGAAATCCGATCCGGCGAGGGATGCCTGGGCGCGGCCGAGAAGCCGCGCCCAGGCAGGGCTTTTGTCATCAGATCAGATCAAAACGATCGGCGTTCATGACCTTGTTCCAGGCGGCAACGAAGTCCTTCACGAACTTTTCCTTGGCATCGGACTGCGCATAGACTTCGGCGATGGCCCGAAGCTGAGAATGCGAGCCAAAGATGAGGTCCACGCGCGTACCGGTCCACTTCGGCGCCTTCGTCTTCCGATCGTGCCCCTCGTAGACGCCGTCCTTGCCGGGAACCGGCGCCCATTCCGTATTCATGTCCAGCAGGTTGACGAAGAAGTCGTTCGTCAGGGCTTCGGGTTTGTCAGTGAAGACACCATGCTCCGGCTGTCCGGCCTTCAGCACACGCAGGCCGCCGACAAGCACCGTCATCTCCGGCGCAGTCAGTGTCAGCAGCTGGGCCCGGTCTACAAGAGCCTCTTCCTGCTGCATGAACTGGATCCTGCCGTTATTGACATAGTTGCGGAAACCGTCGGCACGCGGTTCGAGCGGTGCGAAGGAAACGGCGTCGGTCTGTTCCTGCGATGCATCCATGCGGCCCGGCGTGAACGGCACGGTGATGGCGTGTCCGGCGGCCTTGGCAGCCTTCTCGACACCCGCAGCGCCGGCAAGAACGATCAGGTCGGCGAGCGAGATCTTCTTAGCGCCGGTCTGGGCAGCGTTGAAGTCCCTCTGGATGCCTTCGAGGACGCCAAGAACCCTGGCGAGCTGTGCCGGCTGGTTCACTTCCCAGTCTTTCTGCGGGGCAAGGCGAATGCGTGCGCCATTCGCACCGCCACGCTTGTCGGAACCACGGAAGGTCGACGCCGAAGCCCAGGCGGTCGAGACCAGTTCCTGCACCGAAAGGCCCGTAGCAAGGACCTTGGCCTTCAAGTCGGCGATGTCCTTGTCGTCCACGGGCGGGTGGTCTGCGGCCGGAATCACGTCCTGCCAGATCAGGTCCTCGGCCGGCACTTCCGGGCCGAGGTAACGCACCTTCGGTCCCATGTCGCGGTGGGTCAACTTGAACCATGCGCGGGCGAAGGCATCCGCAAATTCGTCGGGGTTTTCGAGGAACCGCCGCGAGATCTTTTCATAGGCAGGATCGAAGCGCAGCGACAGGTCGGTGGTCAACATCGTGGGGAGATGTTTCTTCGACGCGTCATAGGCATCCGGGATGGACGCCTCCGCGTTCTTCGCCTTCCATTGATACGCACCGGCGGGGCTTTTCGTCAGTTCCCATTCGCAGTTGAACAGGTTCTCGAAGAAGTAGTTGCTCCACTTCGTCGGGGTCTGCGTCCAAGTCACTTCCGGACCGCCGGTGATGGCATCCTTGCCGACACCGGTGCCGAACGTGCTTTTCCAGCCGAGTCCCTGGTCTTCGATAGCACCGCCTTCCGGCTCGGCACCGATGAAGGACGGATCGCCGGCACCGTGTGTCTTGCCGAAGGTGTGACCGCCGGCAATCAATGCCACGGTCTCTTCGTCGTTCATCGCCATGCGGGCGAAGGTCTCGCGGATGTCGCGCGCGGCAGCAATCGGATCGGGATTGCCGTTCGGCCCTTCCGGATTGACATAGATGAGGCCCATCTGAACGGCCCCGAGCGGCTCTGAAAGCTGCCGTTCACCGCTATAGCGTTCATCGCCTAGCCAGGTGCCTTCCGGACCCCAGAAGAGCTCTTCCGGCTCCCAGGTATCGGCGCGACCGCCAGCGAAGCCAAAAGTCTTGAAGCCCATCGATTCCAGGGCAACATTGCCCGTGAGTATCATCAAGTCCGCCCAGGAAATCTTGTTGCCGTATTTCTGTTTGATCGGCCACAGCAGGCGGCGGGCTTTGTCGAGGTTGGCGTTGTCCGGCCAGCTGTTGAGCGGGGCGAAACGCTGCTGGCCGGCACCGGCACCGCCGCGGCCATCGGTGATGCGATAGGTGCCGGCACTATGCCAGGCCATGCGGATGAACAGGCCGCCGTAGTGGCCGAAATCTGCAGGCCACCAGTCCTGTGAATCCGTCATCAGCGCATGAAGGTCTTTCTTCACGGCGTCGAGATCGAGCGTCTTGAATTCTTCGGCATAGTTGAACGCCTTGCCCATGGGATCGGACAGGCCAGAATTCTGATGAAGAATCTGGACGTTCAGCTGGCTAGGCCACCAGTCGCGGTTGGATCTGCCGCGAGGCGTATGGCCATGTGCGACGGGACATTTGCCCGCGCTGTCGGTTTTGGTGTCCATCATTTCCTCCTTGATTTCTCAATGTCTGCATCCAGAGGGGAGTAGCGTCGCCGACCAATCGGTTAGCTTCAGCTCAATATCGACCTTTTGCGTGAACCTTCACACGTATAAGATTTTTGGCCTCCGCTCGGTTAAGCAAGAGACACCGGCGACCACCTTCCCTTGCCTTCCTTCATATCGGAAGCGACTGATAAATTTAAGTTGGATTTACTGATCGTTGCGATAAGAAGGCCTTATGAAAAATTATGCCATGCCGTCATGGCCAATCACCCGCCGGCAGCGAAAAACAATCGGATCTCGGTTCCGATTGAAAAGCAGGCCTCGGCGCTGCTTATGGTCTCTTGTCCTGCGCGCAATTCCACTGCGATCGGCAGCTATATCGGCCTCAACGGAACCTTAGGTTCTGGCGCGCAAGTTTTTCGACTGAGGAGCAGCATCAGCTTCATGTCGCGCTCGATTTCGATGTACGTCAGTTCCAAGGCGCGCTCGACGCCAGACTGCCCGGCCGCCGCGAGCGGGAACAGGTATAGCGGCCAAGCCCGGGGGCTCTTTGGCTCCCAGCGAGAGCGCCTTCGTCATGCCAATACCATGAACCGGGTAAGGCGGCACTTCGCATGCATTGGCATCATCGGCACTTCCTTCACCATCGGTGAAACATACGGCATAACATCACCGGGCGGTGCTGTGCCGGCGATCGTCAGATTGGTGATGAAAACCTCACCGAAATGCACCAAGTCGATGTGCACTCCGTCATGATCGGCAGCAACATGGGTGTCAGGAGGATGGCGCCGCCGATCCCTCGATCGCCGTACCGATGATAATCAGCACCATACTGATGAGCACCGGCATCGTCAGCGGATCGAACGTCTTCGCAGTCGTAGCCGATATGAGAATACGGCCATGCGGATCTTCATCTCTAAATGCCGGGCCCAATCGAAACAGCCGCATTCTCGCGTTCAACCGCCAATGGACACCAACTCGTCCTCGATGTGAACCCGGATGATTTCGTCGAAATTTTTCTCAGCCGTAAAGCCCAATGCCGTAGCCCGCTTCGCTTCGAACCCAGGCGCCCAACCCGCGACCATCTTCATGATCATCTCGTCCGGAACGCGCCGGATCAGTCGCACCGCCCTTTCGCCTGCCGCACGACGGAGCGCTTCGATCTGTTCGCCGACCGTGGCGCTGACACCGGGCATGGAAAGGTTGCGATGTGGTCCGACCTCATCAAGGTCCAGTTTTGCCGCGTGGATCAGATAGCCGACTGCCGATCGGGGCGATGTATGCCAGTGGCGTACATCTTCCGATACCGGCAGGATTGCCTCCTGTCCGATCAGCGGCTCGCGCAGAATATTGGAGAAGAAACCCGATGCAGCCTTGTTCGGCTTGCCCGGTCGAATGCAGACGGTTGGCAGGCGAATGCCGATGCCGTCGAAGAAACCGCGGCGCGTGTAGTCGGACAGAAGCAGTTCCGATATGGCCTTCTGCGTGCCGTAGCTGGTGAGCGGCGTAAGATGAAAATCATCGGGAATCGGGAAAGGTAGTGGCGCCCCCACAACCGCGATCGATGAGGTGAAGATGACGCGCGGCCTGTACCCATCCTGGTTATGCGCGACGCGGACAGCATCAAAGAGATAGCGCGTGCCGTCCAGATTCACCCGGTATCCCTTATCGAAATCGAGCTCGGCTTCCGCGGAAACGATCGCTGCAAGATGAAAGATCATGTCCGGCCTGGATTCGATGAGCTGCTCCGCCTCTCCGGGGGCCGAGAGATCGGCTTTCCGGGTCACGACGCTTCCGCCGAAACCTTCCGGATGTTCCGGTTCCACGACATCCACCAGTGTCAGCTTCTCGATGGGTTTTTCGCCGATGCCGCCATCTGCAATGAGGCGCGCCGCAAGTTTGCGACCCACCATACCGGCCGCTCCGATAATCAGGATATGCATGAAACCTCCCGTTTCCACTGGCGCCGCTCATCTTCGCAGCTTTGAGAAATTATCTTGTATGGTTGTCTGATAACCTTATATGCTTCATTTGGAAATAGGATAGTTGGACGTGCCGCGCATGACGCAGAACGAAATCGACCATCCTTGGGGCGGATGATCCAAAGGATTAAGAGCATGACAGTCGCGGAAACGGATGGGATTGGTGAGCACCGCCTCGCCCTGCAATCGGCGCTTGGGGATGATATTGTCCTGACTGATGCCGACGCGATGGCGCACTATTGCCGCGATTGGCACGGCGATGTGACAAGTGGTGCGGTCGCTGTCCTCAGGCCGCGGTCCACGGAAGATGTCGCCGCGTCCGTGAGGATTTGCCGTGCACTTGGGCTCGGGATCGTTCCGCAGGGGGGTAACACCGGCCTTGTTCTGGGTGCCATTCCCGATATGCCGGAACGGCATGTCGTCCTCAGCCTTGAACGCATGAATCGCATTCGAAAGATCGACGCGGACGACTTTTCAGCCGTGGTCGAGGCTGGCTGCATCCTTTGGGAAATGAAGGAGGCAATCGCCGAGAAAGGTATGTTCTTTCCTCTGGCGCTGGGCGCCCAGGGAAGTTGCCGGATCGGCGGCAATGTCTCCACCAATGCAGGCGGCATCAACGTGCTCAGGTACGGCATGACGCGCGAGCTCGTCCTCGGGCTGGAGGTCGTCCTGCCGGACGGTTCGATCTTTGACGGTCTTTCTACCCTTCGCAAGGATAACCGTGGTGTCGACCTCAAGCAGCTCTTCATCGGCGCAGAAGGCACGCTCGGCATTATCACAGCGGTTTCCATCAAGCTGATGCCTTATCCGGACAAGGTCGCAACCGCTCTCCTCGGCCTTGCTTCGCTGCAAGACGTAATCAGCCTGTATCGCCGTGCGCGGCGGGACTGCTGCGACTTGATGTCGGCCTTCGAATTCATGCCGCCGCTTGCCTTCACGCTGGCGCGCGAAGCCATGCCCGATCTGCCGATTCCGATTGCCCCCGATTATCCCGCTTATGTCCTGATGGAGATATCCGGTTCCGGCCTCGTCGACATTGACGATCTTATGCAGCGTTTCCTTGAGGGCGTCATGACGGATGGCCTGGTGGTCGACGGCACGATTGCCGCATCGCAGGCCCAGGCCCGGAACCTGTGGCTGATTCGTGAGGGCATGAATGAAGGACAAGCCAAGCGAGGATCGCATATGCGCAGCGATATTTCTGTCTCGCTTTCGCAGCTCGCATCGTTCGTCGCCGATGCGGAAGCGGCTATCCTTCAGGCGCTTCCCGATTGCATCAGCGTCTCCTACGGCCATGTGGGTGACGGCAATGTCCATCTGAATGTTCTGCCGCCCGTCGGCCTGACGCCAGGCGAACGGGCCGAACGCATCTACCAGGCAAAGACAGTGCTAAACGAGGTGGTTGACCGTTATCATGGCAGTATCAGCGCCGAACATGGCATCGGACGCCTCAAACGGCCTGATTTCGACGAACGGCTCCCCGAGACCCACCGGAAACTATTGACCGCGGTCAAGCACGCCATCGATCCGGGCCTGATGATGAACCCTGGATGCCAGTTGAATTTCCAGCCGAAGTCGTAGAAGACCTTTCGGGAAAGGAAGATGAAGGTGGCGGTGGCAGATTTCAGTCAGATCAGGCGAAGCGAACATCTCCCGGCGCGCATCGCCGCCGAGATAGGCAGAGAAATCAGCGAGGGCCGCATAGCGCCGGGGCAGAAACTTCCGACGGAACATTTGCTGGCAAAGACGTTCGGCGTCAGCCGCTCGGTGGTGCGTGAGGCAATCGCGCAGCTCCGCAATGAAGGCCTGGTCGAGACCCGACAAGGCATCGGGGCCTTCGCCACGGAGATCGAGCGGCGCCAGTCGATCCGAATCGAACAGGGCAACCTCTCCGACCCCGATAGCTTCCGCAGCCTCTTCCAGTTGCGCATGGCCCTGGAGGTGGAAGCTGCCGGATTGGCGGCAATCCATCATACGCCCGATGATCTCGCCAGGCTCGATGAAGCGCTGGCGCAGATGACGGGAGCCGAGAAATGGACCGAACAAGGCATCGTCGCCGATCTCGCCTTTCACCGTCTGGTCGCGTCCGCAACGCGGAATGAATATTTTCTCCAGTTCATCAGCTTCATTGCCGAGCGTATCCACGTCGCCATCAATGCCGCTCGCGCGACAGCCATCTTGGAAGAGATTGTGGAAATCACCATCGCCGAGCATGTCGCAATCCGTGATGCAATCGCCACGCGTGATCCTGCGAAGGCGAAAAAAGTCATGCGACACCATCTCGAGGGTGCTGCCAGCCGACTCAATCTGCAGCTGGAAATGTAATAGCATCCAGTCTTCGTTCGGACCTCGTCATCTCTTAGATCGATCTATAATTTCGGGGATGGTTTGGTACACGCGCTGGACACGGTGAAAAAGTCACACTAAAACCTAGCAGAGAATGTTGTCAGACATCCTGACAATAGATCGATGGAGTGGAGGCTCGGCATCGATCAAGTGAAGGAGGATCATCGCGTGAATATCGAACGGGCGCTGGCTCCTGAATCTATACTGCCCCTGGATGCGGCGGATGCGCTGCTTGTCGGCCGCGCCTGGTCCAAGGCCCTAGGCGGTCCCTGCCCTGTCCTTCTCTCCTCAGGTCATCTGTTCGACCTTTCTCCGGTCGCGCTGACAATGTCGGGGCTTCTGGAAATCGAGGACCTCGCAAGCAAGCTGAAAGATGCCTCGCGCTTCGCCGAACTTGGCAGCCTCGCATCGTTTCTCGACGGCACTGCGGGCGAACTCCTTGCGCCCGCTGATCTGCAAGCGGTCAAGGCGGCCGGCGTCACCTTTGCCGATAGCATGCTGGAACGCGTCATCGAGGAGCAGGCGAAGGGTGATCCGCTGCGCGCCCAGGATATCCGCAGCCGGCTGGCGCCAGTCCTTGGCGATAATCTGAAAGGTCTCGTTGCGGGTTCGGAAAAAGCTGCGAGCGTCAAGGCCCTGCTGCAGGAAATGGGACTCTGGTCTCAGTACCTCGAAGTGGGCATCGGCCCTGACGCGGAAATCTTCACGAAAGCACAGCCGATGTCGTCGGTGGGTTGCGGGGCGCTCATCGGCATCCATCCGAAGTCCGATTGGAACAATCCCGAACCGGAAGTGGTGCTCGCGGTTACTTCGAAGGGCATGATCGTTGGCGCAACACTTGGCAACGATGTCAATTTGCGCGACTTCGAAGGCCGTTCTGCTCTGCTTCTCAGCAAGGCCAAGGATAACAATGCCTCTTGCGCCATAGGCCCCTTCGTTCGCCTCTTCGATGGCAACTTCACCATCGATGACATCAAATCAGCGGAAATCTCACTGGCGGTCGAGGGTACGGACGGTTTCACCATGACCGGCATCAGCCCCATGCAGGCGATCAGCCGCTCGCCGGAAAATCTTGTCTCCCAACTTCTTAACCGCAACCATCAATATCCCGACGGCGTACTGTTCTTCCTTGGCACCATGTTTGCGCCCGTTAAGGACCGTCGTGGCAAAGGCCTTGGCTTCACCCATGAGATCGGTGATCGCGTGGAAATCTCGACGCCGAAGCTGGGGCGTCTAGTTAACTGGGTCGAACATAGCGACAACTGCCCCGAGTGGAATTTCGGTTTGACGGCATTGATGAAGAATCTTGCCGGACGCGGCCTCTTGTGAGGAAAAGGGAGGAGCGAATGCAAAAGACGATCGATCTTTTTTATAAGTTTCTGGAACTGCTGCTGATCTTCCTGTTGTCGGGCATGGCAATCATGGTTTTCGTGAACGTCGTGCTCCGCTACGCATTCAATTCCGGCCTGACGGTGTCGGATGAAATGTCCCGTTACTTCTTCGTCTGGCTGACCTTCATCGGTGCCGTCGTCGGCTTCAGGGAATACGGCCACATGGGCGTGGAGACGGTGGTTGCGCTGTTCGGCCGCAAAGGCCGCATCGTCTGCATGATCGTCAGCAATCTCGTGATCATCGGCTGTTCTGGCATTTTCTTTTGGGGAACATGGAAGCAACTGCCTATCAATGCCAGCATGAGCGCCCCGGTGACCGGCCTTTCCATGGCATGGGTCTATGGCATCGGCTTCTTTACAGGTGCCGGTTGCGTGATAATCGCGCTTGAACGCCTTGTTCGCCTTGTCACCGGTCGCGTAACCGAAAAGGAACTCGCCGCCTTCGCCGGCGAAGACATGTCCCTCGAACATCTTTCGGAGCGTGGCTGATGACCCTTCTTGTCTTCATCGCTTCACTGCTCGGAGCCATGGCGATCGGCGTTCCTGTCGCTTTTGCACTGATGTTCTGCGGTGTGATCCTCATGTGGTTCATGGGGATGTTCAACAGCCAGATCATAGCGCAGAACATGATCATCGGCGCGGACACGTTTACGCTTCTCGCCATTCCGTTCTTCATCCTCGCCGGCGAACTGATGAACTCCGGCGGCCTTTCAAAGCGCATCATCGAGTTCGCGATCGCCTGTGTGGGCCACATCCGCGGCGGTCTCGGTGTCGTCGCCATCATGGCGGCCATCATCATGGCCAGCATTTCCGGATCGGCAGCTGCCGACACGGCAGCCCTTGCCGCGATCCTGATCCCGATGATGGCCAAGGCCGGATACAACGTGCCCCGATCTGGCGGCCTGATTGCCTCGGGCGGGATTATCGCACCCGTCATCCCGCCCTCCATGGCCTTTATCGTCTTCGGTGTCGCCGCCAACGTTTCGATCACGCAGCTCTTCATGGCCGGCATCGTGCCGGGCCTCATCATGGGCCTCTCGCTTGTCGCCACGTGGCTGGTCGTCGTCCGCAAGGACAATGTCGCACCGCTGCCGAAGGCCTCCACCACTGACCGGCTCAGTGCCACCGGTCGCGCCCTCTGGGCACTTGGCATGCCGGTCATCATCCTCGGCGGTATCAAAGCGGGCGTGGTGACGCCTACCGAAGCTGCCGTCATCGCTGCGGCCTACGCCCTGTTCGTCGGGATGGTGGTCTACCGGGAGCTGAAACCGAAGGATCTCCCACGCGTCATCCTGCAAGCGGCAAAGACGACATCGATCATCATGTTCCTCGTCTGCGCGGCGCTCGTCTCCGCCTGGCTGATTACGGCTGCCAACATTCCGGCCGAGGTTACACGCTATATTGCGCCATTGATCGATCGGCCAAAACTTCTCATGTTCGTCATCATGCTGCTGATCCTCGTCGTCGGCACGGCACTCGATCTGACACCCACCATCCTGATCCTAACGCCGGTGTTGATGCCGATCATCAAGCAGGCGGGTATCGATCCGGTCTACTTCGGCGTTCTCTTCATTATGAATTGCTGTATCGGTCTCATCACGCCGCCCGTCGGCGTCGTGCTGAACGTCGTCAGCGGTGTGGGGCGCATTCCTCTGGGTAAGGTGGTAACCGGCATTCTGCCGTTCCTCGCAGCCCAGATCTGCGTACTTATGCTGCTCGTCCTGTTCCCAGACATCGTCATCGTGCCAGCACGCTGGCTGCATTGAGGGAATAAAGTCTCAACGTCTCAATCAACCATCCACGGGAGGATACCATGAGACAACTTTTACTTGCAACAACCGCAATCGCATTCGCCGTTTCGGCATCCGCTCCGGCTTTCGCCGAATTCAACGAGCGCAATATCCGCGTCTCGAACGGCATCAATGCCGACCACCCGGTCGGCAACGGCATCAACGCGATGCAGACATGCCTTGACGAGAAATCCGGCGGGAAGCTGAAGCTCACCGCCTTCTGGGGCGGCGCGCTGGGCGGCGACCTTCAGGCCACCCAGGCTCTCCGTTCCGGCGTGCAGGAGGCGGTTGTAACCTCGTCTTCGCCGCTTGTGGGGATCGTCCCGGCACTCGGCGTCTTTGACCTGCCATTCCTCTTTGCCAATTCCGAGGAAGCCTACAAGGTGCTCGACGGCAAGTTCGGCGACATGATGAACGAGAAGCTCGATGCCGCCGGCCTCGTCAATCTGGCATATTGGGAGAACGGCTTCCGGAACCTCTCCAACTCAGTCCGTCCGGTCAACAAATGGGAAGATCTGCAAGGCATGAAGGTTCGCGTCATGCAGAACAATATCTTCCTCGACACCTTCCAGAATCTCGGCGCCAATGCGACGCCGATGGCTTTTGGCGAGGTCTTTTCCGCACTTGAAACCAAGGCAATCGACGCACAGGAGAATCCCTACGTGACGATCGATACGTCGAAATTCTTCGAAGTGCAGAAATATGTGACCGAGACGAACCACGCCTATACGCCGTTCCTGTTCCTCTTCTCCAAGGCCATCTTCAACACCTACACGCCGGAAGAACAGACTGCCCTGCGTGAATGCGCGGTTGTCGGTCGCGATGAGGAGCGTAAGGTCATCCAGGAACTCAACAAGAAGTCGCTGGAGAAGATCAAGGCGGAAGGCCTCGAGGTCAATGCGCTCTCCCCCGAGGAGCAGGAGCGCATCCGTGAAAAGTCCATGGTCGTCTACGAAAAGCACAAGGCGGAGATCGGGGCGGATGTCGTCGACGGCATTCTCGCCGAATTGAAGCAGATTCGCGGCAAGTAAGCGACAAGCTGCTCGACAATCGGAAGCCTGCGGTTTCGCCACCGCAGGCTTCTTGCTTTTATTCGGGGATGGACGGCAGGACCGTCTCGCGCTTCTTGAGCATCTGCTCGCGAATGAAGATGAACAGACCTGAAGCGACGATCAGCGCCGCCCCGATCAGCATGCCGAAACGAGGCACATCGCCAAAGAAAATCCAACCGAAAACCACCGCCCAGAGCAGCAATGTATATTGAAGCGGCGCGACGGTTGCTGCGTCGGATATCTTGAGCGCCCGGTTCACCAGCATGTGTGCTGCCATGGCGACGATGCCGAGCAGTCCGAGAAGGACGAGATCACGGCTGGATGCGATCGGTGACCAGTCCACCGGCGCGAAAACAAGGCCTGCCAGACCTGCACCCGCGACCTGAAAGAAGACGAGGGTGCTGTCCGGCGTGCCCCGCAGGAAGCGGCCGGAAATCAGCATAAATGCAAAAGCCGCACTCCCGACAATCGAGATGATCGCCGGCATCGTGAACATGGCGCTCGAAGGCTCGAGCGTGATGATGACGCCGATGAAGCCGACGGCGATTGCCGTCCAGCGCCGCCAGCCGACCTTCTCTCCAAGCAGGAAGGGTGAGGCGGCCGCCACATAGATGGGCGCAGCCAGCCAATAGGTCATGACGTCTGCGAGCGGCAGATACATGACGGCGTAATAGAAGCAGAAGACTTCGGCTGTCGAGAACGCCACCCTGGCAAACTGCATAACCGGTCGGTCGACCCTGAGAAGATTGCTCAGACCGGCCATCCAGACCATGGGAACAAGGATGACAAGCGCAGCAAGACTGCGGATCAGGATGACCTGGCCGAGCCCGTAGCTCGCGACGAGCCACTTCCCCATCGCATCGTTGAGGGCGAACATGAGCATCCCGAGAAGCATGAGAAACGGGCCAGTCATGCTCGTGATCCTGAGCGCCGTCGCGGTCGAAGTATTCATTCGGATTCACCTTAGAGATCGGATGCGTCGGAGGTCCGGCGGCTGACAGTGAAGGCACGGTCGATCTCTGGATTGAGCTCCATGCCGAGACCAGGCCCCGGAGGCACGGTGATCATGCCGTTTTTCACCTCCGGCAGCGCCGTTACGAGATCGCGATACCAGGTGCGATAAAAGGCACGGACGCTCTCCTGCACCAGCGCATTCGGCGCATTGAGCGAAAGATGAGTCGAGGCGCAGAGAACGACCGGACCGGTGCAATCATGCGGAGCGACCGGCAGATGCCAGGCCTCTGCCATGGAAGCGATTTTGCGCGCCTCGGAGAGCCCGCCGCACCAGGAAATGTCGAGCATGACGATGCCCGCAGCGCCGGTTTCCAGATAGTCGCGGAAACCCCAGCGCGTGGCGAGTGTTTCGGAGGCCGAGATCGGCGCCGGCGACACTTCCGCATAACGCTTCAGGCTGGAAAGACTATCCATCTTGATCGGATCTTCGTGCCAAAAAGTCCTGTAAGGTGCCAGCTCCCTCGCAATCTGCATGGCCGGCAGCAGCTGCCACATCGAGTGGAATTCCACCATGATATCGATCCGGTCGCCGACTGCATTGCGGATCTTCTCGAACGGCTGCAGCGCAAGCTTCAGATCGGAAGCGGAGATATACTGGCCTTTGGTCTTCTCAGCGGCCGCATCGAAGGGCCAGATCTTCATTGCTGTGATGCCCTCTTCGAGCAGCGACTCCGCCAATTCGTCGGCGCGATGCAGGAAGCCGTTCAAATCGTCATAGGCCGTGCCGCCCGTCAGTCCGTAGTTGGCTGTCGCCTGGCCGGTGTTTTTCTTGATATATTCGGTGCCTGCGCAGGTATTGTAGGTGCGGATTTCATTCCGGGTGAAACCACCGAGAAGCTGCGCAATCGGCTGGCCTGTCGCCTTGCCAAAGATGTCCCAGAGCGCGATGTCGAAGGCGGAATTGCCGCGTACCTCGGCTCCGGATGACCGGAAGCCGACATAACCGACCAGTTCTTGCGCGAGGAGATCGATCTGCAGCGGATCGCGGCCAATCACGCGCGGCGCGACATATTCGTGGATATAGCTTTCAACCGTTTCCGCACCAAAGAAGGTTTCACCGAGACCTGTGATTCCCTCGTCAGTATGGACAAGAACCCAAAGCAGGTTCGAGCGCTCCGCCACCCGCACAGTCTCCAGTCTGGTGATCTTCATGGCTCTCCTCCTTGATGAAATTCACGCGCGACCTTGCTAGGGGAAGATCGCCGATACTGGAAGGCGATTTCCTTCGAAAATCCGTCGCAAAGCCCGGTCGCTACAAAATAGTGACGGCAGAACAACATCAATGCCGGTCGGCCGCAAACCAATCGACAGCCAACGGAGAAAACGAGGTACTGGATGCGAGATCTGCGCCGGCGCCTATCCGATCAGGACTGTACAAAATCTCGTAACTCGCGTTCCGCCCTTTCCAGTGCGCTTGTATTCAAGATCTTTCGAAGAAGCGCCACAGCGACGGCCCGCATTCTGAGATTGTACCAGCCTTCGGTCTGCGCATTCGGTATCTGATAGATTTCAAGCTTCTCATAAAGCTGCTGTAGCCGGTTCTGAACGCTTCGCAGCGAGAGCTTCTTCCGCCGGGCGATCGCCTTGTCGGTCAAACCAAGCGCCACATCCACCAGAATCTCATATTCCGCGTCGCTCAATCCGTGGGCGTTTCCGAGGCTTTTCTGCTGGATTCCCCTCACTTCGCGATCGATCACACATTGGGATTCCATAAAGACGCTTCTAAGGGCTAGCTTCAGCCGTTCATCCGATGCGGATTTCAGGACGTAGCCATAGGTCGCTCCTTCCGGAACGATCCTTGAAACACCCCGGACATAGGCCTCATCGGAATAGTTGGACCAGAACAGGATTTTGGTGTCAGGCCTCTCCCGCCAGATCGTTCTGGCCGCTTCGATGCCATTGCGTTCGCTCATCTGCAGGTCCATGATCACATGCTCCATGCGCGACTTTCGGGCCTGGATCTCACCGCTTAGACCGTTTTCCGCCTCCAGCACCATGTCGCATTCCGGCAGTGCGGCACGCACTGCCTCATGCAGGTAGGACCGATGCAGCGGATCATCCTCGACGATCAGCACTTTCATGGCAAGTTCTCCGAAATGTCGCTCTGATCGATCGGCAGCGTTACTCTAACCACTGTCCCCCGACCGCTGGTGTTCCGCCCGATTTCAAACCGCGCAGAAATCAAGCGTGCGCGCGTTTTCATGTTATCAATTCCGTGGCCTGCCCTGTCACGCAGCTTTTTTATCCCTACGCCATCGTCGATTACCTCGATCGATAACATCCGTTCGAATGTGCGCAGATGCACCAGGATTGATGTGGGTTGCCCGTGGCGAATCGCGTTGTTGACGGCTTCCTGGACGATCCGGAAAAGCGCCGTCGCCACCGTCTGCCCGATATTGAGAAGCGCCCCGTCGCTCTCATCGAGTATCCTCCACTCGACAGGCAGGCCGCTCTCCCGCACGGAACGATCGAGATGGTTTTCGATCGCCTCCGTCACTCCGAACAGCTGCAGAACCGACGGTTTCGCCTCTTCGATGATCTGGCGAAGGTCGTGAAGGCATTGCTGCAACATGCGACAGAGCGGTTCCAGCGTTTCACCCGATATTTCCGAAAGGCATGTCAGCCGTTCCATTCGTCGCGTCAGGCGCGTCAGGTCGGCAAGGGTCTGGTCATGCAGGTCCATGCCGATCCTCTGCCGTTCGATCTCCAGCGCCTCGGTCAGTTTCAAGGCGCCGTGTCTGAGCCCCTCTTCGCGGGCACGCGCTTCGGCCTCAACGATCGCCGAATGCTTGGCCTGCTCGGCGGCACGTAGGGCAAAGAAATAGGGGGCAAGTAGGTCAGCGATCGAACGAGCATTCTCGACATCCTGCATCGTATAGCTATCAGCCTCGTGGCAGGAGCAGCTCAACGCACCGATAATATCGCCCTGCACCCTTAGCGGCACATGCAGACGGCTGCGCAACGACAGTTCGATGATCGGGCTCGAAAAGGCTCCTTCGAAGTGGAACCGGGGGTCGGAGCAGGCGTCTGGCGACAGCAGGAAATCGACTTCGCCCGACAACAGGGTCCGGATCGGGCTACCGGTCAGCAGCGCCGGCGGCTGTCTGCTCCAGGCGGTTTCAAGGCCGCTTTCGTAGGCGATGTGATATTTGCCGTCCAACATCTTAATACAGACATCGAGATGGTCATGCGGAATGATGTGACTGATCTCGGCGGCGACCGCCTGTATGATGGAATGGAAATCGAGCTGACCCGCCAGCAGCCGCGAGATACCAAGATAGCGGTCGAAAAGCGTGCTTCGGGCCGGATCGAGCATGTCGGACCTCCTCCCAGTCCTCAACCTCATTAAGCGCTTTGCTGTCGGACTTGTCTTGCGGGAACCCGCAGATTCTGCGCGAATGCCCGCAAAAAGGTTGCTTGAATGCGCCTATACAACACCCGATTTCTCCTCCATGCTCGCTTTACTGGGCAAATGAAGCTCAGTGCAATCACTATCTCCGAAATACCGTTGAGGAGCGGAACGGAGAAGATCTCGTGGGTGCTAGGGAGGAAATCATGATCATCAGAAAGATGCTTTTTGCATCTGTCGCCGTCGCTTGCGTCGTTGGGCCGATTTCTGCCCTCGCCGACACCGCCGACAAGAAAATCGCCCTGTCCAACAATTATGCCGGCAATTCCTGGCGACAGGCCATGCTGACAAGCTGGGACAAGATCACCAAGGATGCCGTCGCCAAGGGCGTCGTCGCGGCAGCTGATCCGTTCACCACCGCAGAAAACCAGGCGACCGAACAAGCCGCGCAAATCCAGAACCTCATTCTGCAGGGCTATGACGCGATCGTCGTCAATGCCGCGTCCCCGACCGCTCTCAATGGCGCGATCAAGGAAGCGTGCGACGCCGGCATCATCGTCGTTTCCTTCGACGGCATTGTGACCGAGCCCTGCGCTTGGCGGATCGCCGTCGATTTCAAGGCGATGGGCGAGAGCCAGCTGGACTATCTCGCAAAGAAACTCCCGAAGGGCGGCAACCTTCTCGAAATACGCGGTCTGGCCGGCGTTTCGGTCGATGACGAAATACATGCAGGCATCGAAGCGGGCGTCGAGAAGAACCCGCAGTTCAAGATCGTGGGGTCAGTCAACGGAGACTGGGCGCAGGACGTTGCGCAGCGCGCAGTCGCCGGCATTCTGCCGAGCCTGCCGGAAATTGCGGCCGTCGTGACTCAGGGCGGAGACGGTTATGGCGCCGCTCAGGCCTTTGCCGCAGCCAACCGTCCCACTCCAACCATCGTGATGGGCAATCGCGAGGACGAACTCGTCTGGTGGAAGCAGCAGAAGGACAAGAACGGCTACGAGACGATGTCCGTATCGATCGCGCCGGGCGTCTCGACGCTTGCGTTCTGGGTCGCTCAGCAGATCCTCGACGGAAAGGAAGTCAAGAAGGATCTCGTCGTTCCCTTCCTGCGCATCGATCAGGATAACCTCGAAACCAACCTTGCCGGCACCCAGAAGGGCGGCGTGGCGAATGTCGAGTATTCGCTGGAAGACGCCCAGAAGGTGATTGCGAGCGCTAAATAGGGCCACTCGCCCCATAGGCTGGACGCGGTGCAGTTCGAAGCCGCGTCCGGTATTTCATCGGCCTGCCAACCAACCCTCTATGACGAACACCACATGACTGACGGAATGCCGAAAACAGAGGTGGTTGCAGCTCGAGGCATCAAGGTGACGTTCGGCGCCGTCAAAGCATTGGACGGCGTGGACCTCACCATCCATGCAGGCGAGTGTGTAGGTCTGGTCGGGCACAACGGCGCAGGCAAGTCGACCATCGTCAATGTGATTAACGGAAGCCTCACCCCGCATGCCGGCACCGTCAGCTATGGCGGCAATGCCGGGCAGCACGGGATTTCGGTGGCGCGTGCCAACGGGATACGATGCGTATTCCAAGAGTTGTCGCTTTGCCCCAACTTGACGGTCAGCGAGAACGTCAGGATCATGCATGGAGACTTGAAAGGCTGGAACTGGCGCAGTCGGGCGCTCGCCCTCATCAAGGCGCAACTCAAGGAGATCTTTCCCGGTCACAACATCGATTGCGACAGCACGATCGATGATCTCTCGATCGCCGAGCGGCAAATGGTAGAGATCGCCATCAGCTTCGCCGGCATCGGCCAACGACCGAAGCTCATTATTCTCGACGAACCCACGTCGTCGCTGGATGCCGGGCTTGCGGCTCAGCTCATGGCCTATGTCCGCCGTTTCGTCGCCGAAGGCGGCTCAGTCCTGCTGATCTCGCATATCCTGGGCGAAATCCTTTCGACCTCCGACCGGATCGTGGTGATGAAGGATGGACGCGTTGTCGCTGATCGCATGGCCTTCGAATTCAATAGCCGCAGCCTCGTCGAAGCCATGGGCAGCGTGGTGCGCGAGCGGGAGTGGCAACGTTCAACCGCCATGAAAGCAGGCTCGCCGGTTCTTTCGATGTCGCCCCGGCGCGGCCATGGCCTGGCCTTCGAAGCCTATCGCGGCGAGATCGTCGGTCTTGCGGGCCTCGGCGGCCACGGACAGACGGAGGCGCTTCTCGAGCTCTATCTCTCTCGCAACAGCAACTGGTGGGCGGCCCGTCGACGCGAAACTGCGTTCGTGGCGGGCGACCGCAGTCTCAACGGTGCGTTTGCGCTGTGGAGCATCCTGAAAAACCTCAGCATCACCTCGCTTGGAGAGCTCTCCTCCCGCGGCATGATCGACCGCGGTCGTGAGGACAGGCTCGGGGAAGACTGGAAGAAACGTATCGAGATCCGCACCCCCGACATGCAAAACCGCATCTTGTCGCTTTCAGGCGGCAACCAGCAAAAAGTCCTGTTTGCCCGGGCACTGGCGACCGCGGCAGGAATCGTGCTGATGGACGACCCTATGCGCGGAGTCGATGTCGGCACCAAACAGGAAGTCTACGAAATCCTGCGCACCGAGGCGACGTCAGGCCGAACCTTCGTCTGGTACTCGACCGAAATGGACGAAATACGCCTCTGCGATCGGGTCTATGTTTTCCGCGAAGGTGCAATCGTCGCTGAACTTGTTGGTGATGACATCACCGAAAAGCACATACTGGCGGCGTCCTTTAGCGAAGGGAAAGCTGCATGAAGCTTTCCTCCGGCACCCTCCGCCTGATCATCCCCGCGGTGTCGCTTGCACTGTTGTTGGCAGCCGTCTTCTATATGCAGCCACGCGCGATGAGCTATACGGGTCTCAATCTGCTCTTCAATCTCGCCGTGCCGATCGCGCTCGCGACCGTGGCGCAGATGCTGATCATGGCGGTCAATGACCTCGACCTGTCGATGGGTACATTCGTCAGCTTCTGTGCCTGCGTCACGGCGACCTTCCTGCAAGCTTCGCCCGCGATGGGCGTCCTGATCTTCCTGGGTGCGATCGCCGCCTATGCGGCCATGGGTATGATCATCCATGTCCGGGAACTCCCCTCGATTGTTGTGACTCTCGGCATGAGCTTCTTCTGGGGCGGCCTTGCCGTGCTGATGCTACCGTCTCCGGGCGGTGAAGCTCCGGGCTGGGTGCGTTGGCTGATGACCTCGAAGCCGCCCTTCGTGCCGATGGCAATCGTTGCTAGCGTCGTGATCGCAGCCGTCACCCATTTCCTCATCATGCGCTCTTCCTTCGGCGTACTGATCCGTGGCGTGGGCGGTAATTTCCGCTCTGTCGAGCGTGCGGGCTGGTCGGTGATCCGCATCCGGGCCGCGACCTATGCCCTGGCGGCTCTCTTCGCCGTGCTCTCGGGCATCGCGCTCGTCGGCCTGACAACCTCGGCCGACGCCAACATTGCTCTCCGCTACACATTGCTGTCGATCGCCGGGGTGATCCTCGGCGGCGGAGAGTTCGTCGGTGGCAGGGTCTCGCCGATCGGGGCCGTCATCGGTGCGCTGACTCTGGCGCTGGCCGGCTCCTTCCTGTCCTTCATGCGCATTTCGCCGGACTGGCAGATCGGCGCGCAGGGCGCGATCCTGATCGTCGTGCTGGCGCTGCGCCTCTTTCTGAACCGTTTGGAGCGGCGGGAGAAAATTCAATGAACGCGCCCCGCCTCCTTCTCTCCAAGCCCTGGATCTGGTCTTTCGTCGCCACAATCACGGTCTGGATCATTACGGTGCTCTTCACCGGCGGCGCAAGCTCGCTCGGCCTGTCTCAAGCGGCCCTAACCTTTGCCGCCTTCTCGGTCATCGTCGGCATCGGTCAGATGTTCGTCATCACGCTTGGTCCCGGCAATATCGACCTTTCGGTGCCCGCCACCATGACACTCTCCGGTACGCTGGCACTGAAGCTGATGGATGTTCAGGATAGCATGATCGTCGTCGGCCTGTTGCTCTCCGTTCTGCTCGGCACCGTGCTCGGCATCGGCAACTACGCACTTATAAAGCTGCTTCGCATCCCGCCGATCATCGCGACGCTCTCCATGAGCTTCATCGTTCAGTCGACAGCGATCTGGGCGAACCGCGGCCTGCGCATCAAGCCCCCGGAAGTTCTTGCAAGCTTCACCACATCCAGCCTCTTCGGCATCCCGAACGTGGCAATCGTCGCCCTTGCCCTTTCCGCTATCGCATGGTTGCTGCTGGAAAAGAGCATCTACGGCCGCTGGATATCGGCGATCGGACAGAGCACGTTCGCGGCCCGGATGACCGGCATTCCCGTCGATGGCACACGGCTTGTGACCTATATGCTCTGCGCCGTGCTCGCCTCGATCTGCGGTTATCTGCTCGCCAGCTTCTCGGGCGGTGCCGCGCTTAACATGGGAGCGGAATACCTGTTGATGTCGATTGCGGTCGTCGTTATTGGCGGTACTGCGGTCGCTGGCGGCAATTCCAACATTCCGGGCATCTGGGGCGCCTCGCTTTTCATGTTCCTGGTGGTATCGATGCTGAACACCTATGGTTTCGGCGCGGGGTTCCGCCTTATCCTCACCGGCCTCATCATCATTGCCGTCATCCTCATGGCCGGCGGCCGCCAATCCACCCGATGAAACACCTCCCGATCGGATGACAACCATGCCGCAAACGCCTTCCATTTACGAAATCCATGACGAACGTTTCCGACAGCTGATCGTCTCCAGCGCGCGCCTCGAAGAGCTTTATTCAGGGTGCCGCTGGGCCGAGGGACCGGTCTGGTTTTCCGATCTCAACTGCCTGATCTGGAGCGACATTCCCAACCAGCGCATGCTGCGCTGGACGCCGGATGGCGGGGTTTCGATCTTCCGCTCGCCCTCCAATTTCGTGAACGGCAATACTCGGGATCGGCAGGGTCGGCTCATTTCCTGCGAGCATGGGGGCCGCCGCGTCGTGCGCACGGAGATCGACGGGACGCTCACCGTGTTGGCCGACCTGTATCAGGACAAACGGCTGAATTCACCAAACGACGTGGTCGTGCGCTCGGATGGCAGCATCTGGTTCACCGACCCAACTTACGGCATCAAGTCGGACTACGAGGGCTATCGGTCGGAGCCCGAACAGGCGACGCGCAATGTTTACCGGCTCGATCCTGAGACGGGAGAACTGGAAGCTGTAGTGACCGATTTCGGCCAGCCGAACGGCCTCGCTTTTTCGCCCGATGAGTCGAAGCTATACATCGCGGATTCTGCTTCGAGCCATGACGTCAAGGCACCCCGCCATATCCGTGTCTTTGATGTCATCGAAGGCAAGCGGCTCAACAATAGCAGGGTCTTCTGCAGTCTCGACAATGGTCTGCCGGATGGTTTCCGGGTGGACGTCGAAGGCAATGTCTGGACGAGCGCTGGAGATGGCGTGCACTGCTTCTCACCGGAAGGCAGGCTTCTCGGCAAGATTCTGGTGCCGCAGACGGTGGCGAACCTCACCTTTGGCGGGCAGCGGAAGAACCGCTTGTTCATCACCGCCACTACCTCCCTTTACTCCGTTTACGTGGCGACCAACGGGGTAGCTCTTGGCTGAACTGCGCGGGTTCGCGATGACCTGGAGCGAGCGAAAGAGGACCGGGCTGGATATCTTACCCAGTCAGGCGATCCTTCGTCAGCCCTTCTCCGGCCGGTAGCCCAAGGCGCTGGAAGCTGTCATGCCCGCTGTTGTGAGCAGGCTCACATATTCCGACTTCCTTCCTTCATCGAAGCGAAAGAGGGGAAAGGAAATCGACATGGCGGCGATCGGCTTGCCCATGTAATTGAAGATTGGCGCCGCCATGCAGCGCACGCCCGCCTCGCTCTCTTCCACTTCTTCGGCAAAGCCTCGGTCGCGGGTGAGTCGCAACTGGGCGAACAGTTCTTCCCGATCCGTGATGGTCCGAGGCGCCAGTTTGGTGAGTTCCATCTTGCCCACCCGCTCGCGGAGCTCATCGTCGTCTCGCCAGGCAAGCAACGCCTTTCCGAGCGAGGTACTGTGCAGTGGATTGCGAAGTCCAAGCGTCGACTTCATCGAAAGACTGTAGGCGGAATCGTATTTATGGATGTAGACGACCTTCTGGTCCCGATCATCCAGAATGCCGAGGTTGATGGATTCGCCCGTGGCTCGGGAGAGCTTGCCCATTGCCTTGTCGGCCGCCCGCAACAGGTCTGCCTGTTCGTTCAAGGATCTGGCTCCGAGACTGAACAGTTTCAGTGTCAGACCATATTTCTCCGTCTCCGGATCCTGCTCCACATAACCGAGGTCTACCATCGTCTGCAGCAAGCGATGCGCGGTCGTCTTGGATGTCATCGCCCGCTGAGCGAGGTCAGCAAGACTTATCCTCTTTTCCTCGACGAGAGCCTCCACAACGGCGAAGACCTTGAGGACAGCGGCAACATTTTCCGTTTTGGAGCCAGCGTCTGACATTTTAAGTGTTCTGAATTTTTCGAAATCATATTCTGAAATTTGAGCTCGCCTATGTCAAGACGTGGTCGGGCAGGCCCATGTGCCTTTTGCAGCATCGCATCAAGCAGTAAAAACAAGGTTGAAAAGCCTTTAGGAGTATGGTTTCCTAATTTCCGGAATAGCATTCCGAAATATTGGGGAGAAAATCAGACATGCACCCGCTGCTGAGGCAGAAGCAACCCCTTATCCAGCGCGATCATGTGTGCGATCTCATCGATCGGCTGACCGACAACCTCATCCATATCGAGGATCGTACGGGCGAATTTCTCCTGCACCTCAATGACGGACGTGTCATCGATACGAAGGGCTGGGCCGGATGGGAATGGACCCACGGCATCGGCCTTTATGGCCTGTTCAAGTATTGGCAATTGACCGGTAACCAGGACGCGATGGGCATCATCACGGACTGGTTCGACGCCCGGCTGGAAGAGGGCACGCCCACCAAGAATGTCAACACCATGGCCCCCTTCCTGACACTGGCTTATCTTTACGAACTCAAACCGGCCCCGCACTGGCGGCCTTATCTGGAGACCTGGGCCGAGTGGGTGATGCATGACATGCCGCGGACCCGCGAAGGCGGCCTTCAGCACATTGTCTACAACAACGTCAACGACCAGCAGATGTGGGACGACACGCTGATGATGAGCGTTCTGCCGCTCGCCAAGATCGGCCTTATCCTTGATCGCCCGGAATTCGTCGAGGAGGCGAAATACCAGTTCCTGGTCCATGCCCAATATCTCTGCGACACGGAGACCGGCCTCTGGTTCCACGGCTGGACCTTCGACGGCAATCACAATTTCGCCCGCGCCCGCTGGGCCCGCGGCAATAGCTGGATCACAATCGCCATTCCCGAGTTCATCGAGTTGTTGGACCTGAAGGAGAGCGATCCTCTGCGTCGTTATCTCGTGTCGCTGCTTCGGCGTCAGGCAACATCCCTGCAGCAATACCAGCACGCGTCAGGCCTCTGGCATACGCTGATTGACGACCCATCGAGCTATCTGGAGGCATCGGCGACGGCCGGATTCGCATACGGCCTCATGAAAGGTGTGCGTAAGCGATATCTTACCGAGGATTATCTGGAAACCGCCGAACGCGCCATGAAAGGGGTTATCGACAACATCGGTCCCGACGGCGAATTGCAGCAGGTGTCCTTCGGCACGGCCATGGGCCACGACCTCGATTTCTACCGGCAGATCAAGCTGACTTCCATGCCTTATGGACAGGCGATGGCCATGCTCTGCCTGACCGAACTTCTGCGCAGTTACATCTAGGCGCTGCCCGAAGGAAGATTGGAGCGTTTCCGCCAGGAGGGGCCGGAACGCGAGAAGTCTCGAGTGATACCGAACATCTGGTGCGAAAGAGGCACGTCGGATTAGAGGAGGAGGATGACATGACCAAACTGAGAAGAAGAGCCCTCTTGGGCGCGATAGGCGCGGCAACCGCCGCTGCTGCATTTCCGATGCCAGTGATCGCCGCAGATCGGTCGATCCGACACTACTGGTGGGGGAATCCCGAACGTGACAAACGCACCTTTGCCGTAATCGACACCTTCCAAAAGAAGAACCCCGGAATCGAAGTTTCCGGTGAGACGATAGGCTGGGGCGATTATTGGACCAAGATGGCGACCCAGACCGCCGGCCGGAACATGGCCGATCTGGTGCAGATGGATTACCGGTTCCTGTTCGAATATGTCCATCGCGGCGCGCTCAAGCCGCTTGACGAATTCGCCGGCAAGAACCTCATGATCGCAGATTTCGATCAGGGGCCACTCGACGGCGGCAAGGTCGATGGCAAGCTCTATGCACTCAACATCGGCTCCAACAGCCAGGTCATGGTGCACAATACCCGCGCCTTCCAGGAAGCCAGTGTCGATGTCGACCTGATCAACTGGACCTGGGACGACTTTTCCAAGGCCTGCGAAGCGATCACCTCCAAGTCCGGCGGCAAGATGAAGGGCTCGGACGATCTTTCCCTGATGATCGAAGCCTTCGAAGCCTGGGTGCGCCAGAACGGCCGAGAATTCTATGGGCCGGACGGGAAGGTCACCGCGACGGCCAAGGACGTGTCCGGATGGTGGCAGTTCTGGGCCGACCTGCGCAAGGCCGACGTCGTGCGCGACAAGAACAAAACCGTCATTCTCGATCCGCCGATTGCCGAGTCGGGCGTCCCCGTCGGCGACACCGCCATGTCGCATTTCTGGTCCAACCAGCTTGTCGGAATTCAGGCGGTATCGAAGGACAAGATCGGCGCCGCGATGATCCCCCACAAGCCTGGCGGCAAGCCGGGCCAATTCATCAAGCCGTCCATGTTCCTGTCGCTCACTCGTGACGCAAAGGACACGGAAACTGCGATCGCCTATATGAACGCCTGGGTCAACGATCCGGAAATCACCAGCATTCTGGGCCTGGAGCGCGGCATCCCCTGCTCGCCGAAGGTCCGCGCCGCACTGGCGCCGAAACTCACCGAAGTCGAAAAACTGTCGGTCGATTATTTCGATGCGATCCAGAGCAAGGTCGGGCCGCTCCCCCTCCCCGCGCCCAAGGGTGCCGGCGAGGTTCGAGACGCCTTCATGCGCACCGGCACCGACGTAGTGCTCGGCAAGATGGAGGTCGCGGAAGCCGCTGGCATGTTCATCCAGGATGCACAGGATATCGTCGACCGCGCCCAGTAGTGACCGCCTGAACCGAGGCTCCGGCTGTTCCATCCGGGGCCTTCCCTTCCGACAGCAAGGTTGTCTCGATGAAGCGTTTCTTTGCCCGCAATGCGCCGGCCTATGTTTTTCTTCTGCCCTGGCTGGTCGGGTTTTTCCTACTTGCCTTGGGGCCTATCCTGGCGTCGCTTTATCTCTCGTTCACCCGCTATGACATGGTGAGCGACCCACGCTGGATAGGTTTGGGTAATTACGAATATATGTTCACGCGGGACCGGCGCTTCTGGAAGGCACTGGATGTGACCTTCACCTATGTGGTGTTGGCGGTGCCGGCGCGCCTGATCGTGGCGCTCGGCGTCGCCATGCTGCTGGACCGCGGGCTGCGCACCATCGGCCTCTATCGGGCGATCTTCTACCTGCCGTCCCTGCTCGGCGCCTCGATCGCGATCGCCATATTGTGGCGCCAGCTCTTCGCCGAGGATGGCGTCGTCAACCAGGTTCTGGCCCTCGTCGGAATTCAAGGTGCCGCCTGGATCACCGATCCCGACACCTCGCTTTACACTCTGGTGATCCTCGCCATGTGGCAGTTCGGCTCGCCGATGCTGATCTTTCTGGCCGGCCTCAGAGGCATACCGCGCGACCTCTATGAGGCAGCGGAGATAGACGGAACGCCGCGCTGGCGCCAGTTCACGCGGATCACCCTGCCCCTCCTCGCGCCGGTCATCTTCTTCAACCTGGTGCTGCAGACGATCGAAGCCTTCAAGACCTTTTCGAGTGCCTTCATCATCTCCAACGGCACCGGAGCGCCGGCCGACAGCCTGCTGTTCTACACAGTCTATCTCTTCAACGAAGCCTTCAAGTTCTTCCGCATGGGCTATGCATCTGCGCTTGCCTGGGTGCTTCTCGTCATCATCGCGATCTTTACGGCGATCGCCTTCTTCACCTCGAAATACTGGGTGCATTATGAGAACGAGCGCGATTGACATGGAGGTGTCTGTCGAGATGGAGGAAGCCGCCAAGATTGCGCATGAAATGCGCTTGCGCCGCGACAAGCGGGCGCGCAACGGACGCATCCTGAAGCACATCTTTCTGATCGGCGTTTCCTGTGTGATGCTCTATCCGCTGTTCTGGCTGCTCGCTTCTTCCTTCAAGCCGGAGAACGAGATTTTCGGGAGCCTGACGCTCTGGCCGTCGGAGTTCCGCTTCGACAACTACACCGAGGGTTGGAACGCGCTGCCGCAGTCCTTCACACTCTTCTACGTCAACTCGGCGATCGTCACTGCCCTCTCGGTGATCGGCAACCTGATCTCCTGCTCCTTCGCGGCCTATGCCTTCGCCAGGTTGAGCTTCACGGGCCGCCGTTTCCTCTTTGCGCTGATGATGATGACCTTGATGATCCCCTATCATGTGGTCCTCATTCCCCAATATGTGCAGTTCCTCCGGCTTGGCTGGGTGGATACCTATCTACCGCTGGTCGTGCCCCGCTTCCTGGCCTCGGACGCCTTCTTCATCTTCCTGATGGTGCAGTTTTTCCGTCAATTGCCCCGAGAGCTGGACGAGGCCGCGATGATCGACGGCTGTTCGCCCTTCAAGATTTACCGGGCGATTATCCTGCCGCTTTCCCTGCCCGCGATGGGCACGGCCGCTATCTTTTCACTGATCTGGGTGTGGGAGGACTTCCTCGCACCGCTGATCTACCTCAACGACATCAAGAGCTATACCGTGCCGCTGGCGCTGCGCCTCTTCCTCGATCAGGAAGGCAAGTCGGCCTACGGCCAGATGTTCGCGATGTCTGTGCTTTCACTGGTGCCGGTCGTGATCTTCTTCGTCCTGTTCCAGAAACTCATCGTTCGTGGCATCGCCACCTCCGGCATGAAATAGGAAACAAGACGCATGGCAGGATTGACGCTTCGAAACGTCGGCAAGCGCTACGGGGCGCTGTCCATCATCCAGGGTTTGAACCTCGATATTCGCGACGGCGAATTTCTTGTCCTCGTCGGCCCTTCGGGCTGCGGGAAATCCACCCTTCTTCGCATGATCGCCGGCCTGGAGGACATCAGCGAAGGAACAATCGCCATCGGCGGACGGATCGTTAACGACCTGCCCGCCTCCAAACGCGAGCTGTCGATGGTGTTTCAGAGCTATGCGCTCTACCCCCACATGAACGTCAGGAAAAACCTTGCTTTCGGCCTGCAGAATTTCAACGTTCCGCGCCAGCAAGTGGAACACCGGGTGGCCGAGGCAGCTCGCATCCTGCAGATCGAGCAGTTGATGGACCGCAAGCCGCGCCAGCTTTCCGGCGGGCAGAAGCAACGCGTGGCGATCGGCCGGGCGATCGTGCGCGAGCCGCAGCTTTTCCTCTTCGACGAACCGCTTTCCAACCTCGATGCCGAGCTGCGTGTGCAGATGCGGGCCGAACTGGCTTCCCTCTATACGCGTCTCGGAACGACAATGATTTATGTGACGCATGACCAGGTGGAGGCCATGACCATGGCAAGCCGCATCGTGGTGCTGAGGGGCGGCAAGATCGAGCAGGTCGGAACGCCACAGGAGCTCTACACCCGGCCCCAGAACCTTTTCGTTGCCGGCTTCATCGGCTCGCCCAAGATCAACATGCTGCAGGCAAAGGTGTTACATGAGGCGGGCCGGACCTTCGTCGACATTGCCGGCCTGCCCCGGTTCGCCATTCCTGCTCTTAGAGCGACGAGCGAAGCCATGACCTTGTGCGTGCGCCCTTCGTCATTGCAGGTGGGCGACGGCGATGTCACGACCGAGGGAACGATCCGGCTTGTGGAATATCTTGGTAGCGAGACGTTACTGCATGTGGCCCTGCCTTCGGGCCAGGTGCTGCTTGTCAGCGATAGCGGCCGCAATCCCTATCGCATGGGCGATCCGGTGACGATCGGCTTCGACCTCTTCGACCTCCATTATTTCGACAGCGCCGGTCAGCGCGTCGAGCCCACTCAGAACGAAAGCCTGGTCCAGTGAAGATTGCCATTGTCGGATGTGGTTCGCGGCATCAGATGTTCCGCGATTCCGTGATCGAAGATTACGCAGACAAGCACGAGATTGTCGCGCTCTGCGACAGCAATGCCCATCGATTGGGAGAAGCAGCCAAGGCAGTCCCCAAGCCGGGAACGAACGGCGTCGCGACCTATCTTGCTTCCGATTTCGACCGCCTGATTGCGGAACAGAAGCCGGATACGGTGGTCGTGGCAACGCCCGACTTCCTGCATGCCGACTATATCGTCCGCGCTTTCGAAGCCGGCTGCGATGTCATCTGTGAAAAACCGCTGACGATCGACCTCACCCGCCTGAAGCAGATTATCGATGCCCAGAGGCGGACCGGCCGGAAGGTCACAGTCACCTTCAACTACCGGTATTCTCCCGCCCGCACCCAGATCAAGGAGCTTATAGCCTCCGGCACGATCGGGACGGTGACGGTCGTCGACTTCCGCTGGCATCTCGACCGCGTTCATGGCGCCGACTACTTCCGACGCTGGCACCGGCAGAAGGAAAATTCCGGTGGGCTGCTGGTCCATAAGTCCACGCATCATTTCGACCTGCTCAATTGGTGGCTCGGCTCGGCGCCGACCGAGGTTCTGGCATCCGGCAAGCGGGTTTTTTATCGCCCGGAAATGGCGGCCGAACTGGGACTTGCAGGCCGCGGTCCGCGTTGCACAGGCTGTCCCGTGGCCGACAGATGCGATTTCGAGCTCGATCTGTCGGCGGACGAAAATCTGCGCGCGCTCTACGTCGAGGCAGAAAGCGAAGACGGCTATTTCCGCGACCGCTGCGTCTTCGACGAGGAGATCGGCATCGAGGATACGATGCAGGCGCATATTCGCTATGCGTCCGGCGTCACCGCCAACTACACCCTGACCGCCTATTCGCCTTGGGAAGGGCTGGAGATCAAATTCCAGGGAACCAAGGGCGACATCACCCATCGCCATGTCGAGGTCCACGGCGTGTTCGGCGGCAAACGCGCGCATGCGAACGAAGATGCGATCACCACCGAACTGCATCTGGCCGGCGAGCCGCCACGCCTGGTCCAGGTTCCAATGGCGAAGGGCGACCACGGCGGTGCCGATCCGGTCATGCTCGGATATATCTTCGATCCGGAAAGCATGGAGCCGGACCGCTATGGCCGCGCTTCCGACCATGTCGCCGGCGCATGGTCCATTCTCACCGGCATCGCCGCCAACGCCTCCATCGAGACCGGCTCGCTCGTCAACATCCAGTCGATGCTGCGGGCCCGCGGCATCCACCTCAAAGGATAGTCCCATGGCCTTCGACCTCCGCATCGGCGTCATCGATATAGACCATGGGCACATCTACGGCATGATCGAAGGCATGCGGGAGGCCAATGCCACGCTCGTTGCATGGACAACGGGCGATGAGACCCCTAATGAGGCACGCAAGACCTTCCGGGACACCTATCCGGATGTACCGCTTCGATCGACGCAGGCCATTCTGGAAGAGGCGAGTATCGATCTCATTCTCTCCGCGGGCATCAACAGCGAACGCGCCGGGGTTGCGATTTCCGCCATGTTGCACGGTAAGGATGTGCTGGTCGATAAACCCGGCTGCACGAGCCTGAAGCAGCTTGCGGATATCCGCACGACTGTGGCGGAGACCGGACGTCGTTGGCTTGTCTCTTTCTCCGAGCGTGTGTCCGTTGAAAGCGCCACTTTGGCGGACCGCCTGATTGCCGAAGGCCGGATCGGAACGGTGGTCCAGACGGTGGGGCTCGGGCCGCACCGTCTCAATGCCCATCTCCGGCCGGGCTGGTTCTGGGACCGGACGCGATGCGGCGGCATCCTGACCGATATCTGCGCCCATCAATTCGACCAGTTCCTGCATTTCACCGGGTCCACCGAAGCTCGGGTGATCTCGGCTCACGTTGCCAATGTTGCGAATCCGGATCGGCCGGATTTCCAGGACTTTGGCGAAGCGCTGCTGGAAGGCAGTGGGGGCCGTGGTTATGCACGGGTGGATTGGCTGACGCCACATGGCCTTCCCGTCTGGGGAGACGGGCGAATGACAATTCTCGGGACCGACGGCTATATCGAACTGCGCAAGTATATCGACATTGCGGGCCAACCCGGTGGGGATCACGTCTTTCTCGCCGACAAATCCGGCGTCCAGCGGTTCGATGCCAAAGGCGCGGGCAAGCCTTTCTTCGGAAGACTTGCCGCCGATGTGAAAAACCGAACCGAGACCGCCATGTCTCAATCCCATGCGTTCCTTGCGACCGAACTTGCGCTGCAGGCACAGTTTTTGGCGGAAGGCGGCGCAACTCGATGAGCGATCGCATCCGCGTGGCAGTCGTCGGGGCAGGCATCGGCAAAGCCCACGTGGCCGCTTATGCGACGCTGCCGGAATTATTTGCGGTGCGCTATGTCTGCGATCTCAACCTAGCCCGCGCGGAAGAGGCGGCCGGGCAAGCACCTGGCAGCCGGGCCATAGGAGACATAAACCAGGTTCTCTCAGATCCCGAAGTGGATCTCGTCGACATCTGCCTGCCACCCCAACTGCATGCCACAATGACTATGGTCGCGCTGGAGGCCGGGAAGCACGTGGTCTGCGAAAAACCGTTGGCGGGCTCGATCGCCGACGTTCGGCGCATTGCTGACCTCGCGGCGAAGATGCGCAGACAGGTCTTCCCGGTATTTCAGTATCGCTATGGAGCCGGCTATCGTGCAGCGCACGAGTTGAAGATACGCGGCTTGTTGGGAAAGCCCTATTTGGTGGCCTTGGAGACCCATTGGCAGCGTGGCCCCACCTATTATGAGGAGCGGTGGCGAGGCACCTGGAAGGGAGAGCTCGGTGGAGTCCTCGTCAGCCACGCTTGCCATATCCATAATCTTATGACCCACCTTGTCGGCGATGTCACCGAAATAGCAGCCTTTCTGGACACGCGCGTCAATCCCGTGGAGACCGAAGATTGCGCCGCCCTTTCCATGCGCACCAGCGAGGGAGCCCTGGTCACCTCCTCGGTCACATTAGGTGCCGCGGGAAACAGCTCACGACTTCGGATGTGCTTCGAGCATGTTACTGTAACCTCGGGCACGGAACCTTACCAGATCGGCGCGGGTCCCTGGATTTTCACGTCAACCGATCCGTCACGACAGGCCGAGATCGATGCGGCCGTCTCCGATATTCCGGGGATGCTTTCGAGATTCCCCGGCCTGTTTGCCGACATCCACGCCTGCCTCACGGGCCAGCCCGACCTCTATCTGCCGACGCTTCAGGAGAGCTATCACTCGATTGAGCTCATTACCGCGATCTACGCCTCGGCTCGCCAAAATCAAATCGTGCGGCTGCCCCTTGGCTTGGATCATCCCTTGGCGGCGGGATGGATGCCGCAATAAAAGCAGGCACTCAAGCTTCAATCGCAGGCCGATTTGCGGCTCATAGGTATCCGCGGCAGTGGCGCCGGATCACGCGTGGCAAAAAACCGCGGAAAGCACTCTTTACAACTAGAAAACATAGTTGCTAAGTTATCTCCCAGGTTAGACGGCATCACCCCTGGATCGGTGCTGTTCATCCACCCCTGTCTTTCCCAGCCGCGCTTCCAATCAAGGACATTTACCGATGACCCAAGCCTATACGCCCTTTGCCGATGACAGTTACGCCGGGCGAACCATACTGATCACCGGCGCCGCGAGCGGCATGGGGCTGGAAACTGCCCGCGCTTTTGCCGCCAAGGGAGCAGAAGTGGTGATGGCCGATCGCGACGAGGCGGGGCTCGAGCGCTATGGTTCGGAGTTGCGAAAAGGCGGAGCCAGGATTCATACCGTGAAGGTGGATGTCAGCAATCCCGAGAGCATTGCTGAGGCTTTCGCCTATTGCGATGCTCATCTCGGGCGACTGGACAATATCGTCACCTGCGCCGCAATCATCACCGCCAAGCGCCTCTTCGAACAGGACTGGGGCCATTGGCAGCGCGTGCTGAACGTCAATCTGCTTGGGACCTTCTTTACGGTGCAGGCCGGCGTGAAGCGCATGCTCGAAAATCCTGCGGGCGGCAACATCGTCTGCGTGGCCTCGGATGCCGGCGTTCACGGAGGCGGGGGACTGATCGCCGACACCGCCTATGCAGCATCGAAGGCTGCGACACTGTCGCTGGTCAAGTCCGTAGCGCGTGAACTTGCCGGCAAGAAGGTCAGGATCAATGCCCTCAACCCCGGACCAACCGATTCCCCCATGCATGCTCATATCGATCCTTCGCTGAAGGAGCGCATCGCTGCAAATCTGCCCATGCGGCGGATGGGCAGGCCGGAAGATATGGCCGCCGCCATCCTGTTCCTCTGCTCGGATGCGTCCAGCTTCGTCTACGGCGCGGCGCTCGACGTCGACGGCGGCTCGATGTTTCGCTGATACCGGAGGGCAATGGGATGGAGGAGATTGAGCAGCGCTACGCCTATTCGGCCGATATTCCCGAATTCGATGACGTCGACGTGCTCGTCATCGGAGGCGGACCTTCGGGAATATCGGCCGCCGTGGCGGCGGCACGCCTCAATGTGCGAGTTCGCCTGATCGAACGCTACGGCTTTCTCGGAGGAAACCTGACAGCGGGTCTCGTCGGCCCTTGCATGACATCCTATTCGCTCGACGGGAGCCAGCAACTCATCCGCGGCGTATACGAGGAATTCGTGCAGCGCATGATGGCGATTGGGGGTGCCCTGCATCCGAGCACCATTCCGGCCGGATCCGCCTACAGCGGCTTCATCGTCTACGGCCATGACAAGGTCACGCCCTTCGAGCCGGAGGCAGCAAAGGTGGTGGCTCAGCGTATGTGCCTGGAAGCCGGTGTCGATCTACTGCTGCATACGATGGTCGTTGATGCCATTGTCGACGACTACGAGGCGATCAACCCGCGGATATTGGGTGTCGTCTGCGCGGGCAAAGGCGGCCTGAGGGCCGCCCGCGCGAAGGTCGTGGTGGATTGCTCCGCCGATGGCGATGTCGCCCATTTCGCAGGCGTGCATACGCGACAGGGGCGAGACAGCGACGGCCTTGCCCAGCCGCAGACCCTGTTCTTCCGCGTCCAGAACGTCAACGATCAGGTGGTTGAGGAATACGTCCGGTCTCACCCGGAGGACTACCGGCCTTATGCCTCGATTGTCGCGAAGGCGACCGCGGAAGGCCGCTTCCCGGCCCCACGGCGTGGCATCGGGCTCTACAAGACCATGGAGCCCGGCGTCTGGCGCATCAATACCGGCCGTGTGCTCCGCCGTAACGGTACTGATGCAAAGGAGCTGACCCTGGCGGAGCTCGAAGGCCGCGAGCAGACCTTGGCATTGCTCGACTTCTTCCGCAACAATCTCCCCGGTTTCGAAAAGGTCGAACTCAGGGATACCGCAACGCAGATCGGCGTTCGAGAGACGCGCCGCATCGATGGCGACTATGAATTGACCCTGGACGACCTCCGTTCGGGCCGCTCGTTCGAAGATGTGATTGCCCTTTGCGGCTATCCCCTCGACATTCACGATCCGACAGGATCGGGCGGCGGAACGGGTGGCGATGCACCGGCCACAGCCAATATCTACCGGATACCCTACCGTGTAATGCTGCCGCGCTATCACGATGGCCTTCTCGTATCAGGCCGGGCAGTTTCAGCCACCCATGAGGCACTGAGCGCCATCCGCGTCATGCCGCCCTGTTTCGCACTCGGACAGGCCGCCGGGATTGCTGCCGCGCTCTCGGTGGGCAACCGGGCGAGCCCGCGGCATGTCGATTACGAAGACCTGCGACGCGAGCTTCTGGCCCAGGGCGCCTATCTCGGCTGAGGGGGACGATAAGGGGGCAGAGATCTCTCTGCCCCCTTATCGTTTCAGGCTTTTAGATGCAGCGTAACCAGCACGGTACATTCTGCGCCATCCTCGAAACGAGTGGCGACGCGCAACCAGTTTCCGAAGCCTTTGAGGCGGGCGACAGCGATGCCGTCGCGCTGCAAAGGCATGGCGAATTCCGTTCCCTCCGGCACCCAATGCATGCCATCGGGGGAAATCTCGACCCAGCCCTTGGGCATCTTTCCGACCGGATCCTTAAGGGCGCGGACAAAGAAGACGGCTTCATGCGCCCAGCCGGCTTCATGGGGCTCGCTCGCGGCATCGCCGCTCCAGCGCTCGTTGCGGGAAACGACGGCGGTGATATTTTCGGGCAGCATCAGAAATCCCCCGAAATGCAAATAGAATCCACATACAGGAAGGCGCGTTTGGCGACATCTGTCTCGGCGAACAGGCAGAAATTCAGCATGCACCACAGGTTCTTCATGGCCGGAATGCGGATCGAATCGAAGTTCGAGAGATCGAAGCTGCGGTCGTTGCACTGAAGACCGAGCGCCTTCATCGAGACGAGATCGAAGTCGAAGCGCAGGTAGCTCCAGTTCACTTTGGTCGGAATTTCGTTGTAGCAGAGTCGTTGCTCGCCATCCGGCAGATCGAGCCATCCCCCGGGGGCAAGGTGATAGTGGCTGACTGTCTTGTCCTCGCTACCGATCGGCATGAGGTGCGTGGTCTCGCGCTTGTATTGCCATTTCTGCAAATGCTTGCCGTCGAGCGCGTTCAGAAAACGCAGATGAGGCATGACACGTTCACCATCGCCGTCACGGTCGCCGCATTGAAGGTCGAACAGCAAACCGACCGAGCGCACATCGGTCTCGGAGAGTTTCAGCTCTGTCGCTTCAGGTTTGAAGGTGAAGAAGAGCTCGAAGCGGATCGGCCCACGCCTGCGAAACGTGTGGCGTTTGATCGCGACGTTCTGCGCGCCAGGCCGGGCCCTCGTGGCAATTTTCAACGCATAGGAGGAATCCATGCCGCCATGGGAGCCGGCATCCCAATGCCCCAGAGTCGAGAGCATGGCGCTGGAATGCTGGGCATAGCCCGGCAGCATGGAATCGAGACTGTCCTCATAATTGCCGACAAGCTGCGACCAGCCGCAATGGCCGCGCGAAAAGTCGTCGAAGGAGAGGATGCGCGGCAGCGGGTCGAACCGGCTCAGCGCGGGATCGGCCCGGAGCATGGCCAGGCGCATTGCCTCGGTCATTTTGGCCATGGGGAAGTGAAAGGGTGTCGTCATCGTGTCATGGCCTCACTGCACGCGGAGCCGCTTTACGGCGCCCCAATTGATTTCAATGCCGAGGCCGGGGCCATTCGGAACATCAAGCGTGCCATTTTTCTGCCGCAGGCAACCCGGGTGGAGATCAGCGAGCTCGCGCTTGAAGGGACTCAGGTCGCATTCGCATTCCATGACCCGAAAATTCGGAAGTGCGGCCGCCAGATGAACGCTTGCCGTTTCGCAGATAATGCCGGACATGCCGATGTGCGGAGCATAAGCGACATCATGCAGGCCGGCATAATCGGCCATGCGCCGCGTCTCGGATATGCCGCCGGCGCGGGCGACATCCGGCTGGAGGACGGAAAGGGTGCGGCTGGCGACGAGCCGCTGTGCCTGATCGGCGGTGAAGTTGCTTTCGCCGGCAGCGATCGGCACATCGCAACGCTTGCGCAATTCTTCGTAGCCCTGTTCGTTTTCCGGCGCCAGGGGTTCCTCGAACCAGAAATAGCCATTGGCAGCCAGCGCCCGCCCGACCTCGATCGCCTCATCGAGATTGTAGGCCCAGTTCGCATCGACGCAGAGGCCGATATCGTCGCCGGCGCGCTTGCGCAAACGCTCGATACGCCGGCAGGCTCCCTTCACCGGCTTCGCTATCTTCACCTTGATACGCGGAAACCCTTCGTTGATATAGCGCTCCAATTCCCTGTCGGCCTCGGCGTCGTCTACCCAGTTCACGGCGGCGGCATAGACATCGATTCGCTCGCGCCCCATGCCGCCGAGCAGTTTGGCGACCGGAAGGCCCGCCGCCTTTCCGAGAATGTCCCAAAGCGCGATATCGATTCCCGCGATCGCTTCGATCAGCATGCCGCCGGCGCGGCCGGAGAGCGAGCGGCGCATGGATTGCCACAATGCACCGATGTTGCGTGCATCCTGCCCGACAAGGCGAGGCTTGAGCGAGGTTTCTATCAGTTCCGCATAAGCCTTGGGTGAGAACCGCGCGAGCGTCTCGCCGACGCCGATGATACCGGCATCGGTTCGCAGCTCGACCAGCACGATCGAAACCTGACTGTAGGTGCCCCAGGACGTTACCGTCGGCTTCGGCAGCGTCTGACTCAGGGGGTGGGCGATCACATCCGTTATGCGGATCGCCTCCTTGGCTGCAGGATGCGTGGGCTCCATCGGCTTTATTGTCCTCCACAATTCAGTCGCCGCTTTCGGGCGGTTTTGCTAGTTTTAGCGATCAGCTATCATCTTGGCAACTGATAAACCTAGTTGCTAAGTTACAAACTGTTGTGCTATTGTTAAAAATATGAGGAAACAGATGACCGCCAATCCGGAACGGAAACCCGTATTCACATCCAAGCCAGCCAGCCCGTCACGGCTGGCGGACGGGGTGTCCGACGCGATCGCAGCCGCCCTGTTCGATGGTCGCATTTCGCCCGGCGAACCTCTGCCGCCGGAAGGTGAAATCGCCAGGGAATTCGGCGTCTCCAAGCCAATTGCGCGCGAGGCGCTGCGCCAGTTGACGGCCGCCGGGCTGATTTTCACCCAGCAGGGCAAGGTGGCGCGCGCCAAAGCCCTCAGCGGCGAGCCGATGGATCGCATCTATGGCTATGCGGTACGTTCCAGCCTGAAGCGTCTGCAGGAAGCCAACGAGATGCGCCGGGTGATCGAGGCGGGCATCGCCCGGCTCGCCGCTGAGCGGCGTGATCCGGAAGGCCTTGAAGCCATGCGACAGGGGCTGATCGACATGCGGGCATCGCTGCATGAACCTGCCGGCTTCACTGCGGCCGATATTCTTTTCCACCTCGGCCTTGCCATGGCCACAGGCAACGCCATGATCCGCGTGCAGATGGAAGGCATGCGCTCCGTGCAACGCGAGGTTTCCGAACTGTTTTCGCGCCGGGCCAACCGCAGCGATGCCGATTGGCGCGCCACGATCGCCCGCCACCAGGCGATCTATGACGCGATTGCCGCCGGCGATGCCGATCTGGCCGAGCAGAGCATACGGGTTCATTTCGACGCTGCCGACATCGCATCACTGGAAGTTGCCGACAAGTTAGGCGGCGGTGCGTCATGACATCGCCGCGTTTCTCGCTGAAGGGCAGGCGCGCGCTGGTGACCGGCGCAAGTTCCGGCATTGGCCGGGCTGTGGCACTCGGACTCTTCGAGCAGGGCGCCGACGTCATCCTTCACCATTTCGGCAACGAAACGGGTGCAAGAGAAGTAGCTCGCGTGATCGGCGATGACACCCCGGTGCTTGAGGCAGACTTTACCGATCAGCGGGCCATAGCGACATTTGCAGATAATGTGGTCAACCAGTACGGCCCGATCGACATTCTGATCGCCAATGCCGCCATCGAACGCCGCTTGCCCTGGCAGGAGGTGGATGACGCCCATATTGATGCCCATGTCGCGGCCAACTTTTCGGCGCTGCTGACCCTCACGGGCAAGCTTGTTCCGCCAATGGCGAAACGCGGCTGGGGCCGGGTGATTGCGACCGGCAGCATCATGGCGACGCGGCCCCGGGCCGAAACCGTGGTCTACGCATCGCTCAAGGCGGCACAATTGACGGCGGTGCGCGCCATTGCTCGTGACGTCGGGCATCGCGGCGTTACACTCAATGTCGTTTCGCCAGGCGCCATCCAAATCGAGGCCAACGCCGAACGCTACAGTGATCCGGAATTCCTCAAGGCGGTTACGGCCAAAATCCCCTTGGGCCGACAGGGCCAGCCGGAGGATCTGGTCGGAGCTTTCGTTTTTCTCTGCAGTGATGCTGCAAGCTACATCACGGGCGCGAACATTCCGGTCGACGGAGGATGGTCGGTCGGCGATGCGCCCGGCACTCTTCCCGGAGCGTCCGGATGATCGGCGCGCGCGGGATTTGAAGACAATCGCGGCGGATCTATTCGCCGCAAGGGTGGCCTGTTCAAACAGGCCGCAGCGAACTGCCCGCAATCGGAGGGAATGCCAAGGCATTCACTCGATGAGGGTTGATTTCCAGCGACCAAAGGGGAGGAAACCATGAGGGCCGCACTAGCAGGTATAGCAGCATCCGCTCTGACATTATGCGCAATGACGTCCACCGCCGTCGCGACGGATCTCCGCATGACGGTATGGACCGGCAGCGAGGTGCATCTCAAAATGCTCAACGGCATCGCCGAAGGCTTCAAGGCCAAGCATCCCGATGTCAACGTGAAATTCGAGACGGTGCCGGTCAACGACTACACCCAGAAGCTGACCTTCCAGGTTGCCGGCGGAAATCCGCCCGACATTGCCTGGATGATGGAGGATGCGGCGCCGGCCTTCGAGAACGCCAACCTCTTGATGGATCTCGGTCCGACGCTCAAAGCCACCGAAGGCTATGATTTCGCCGACTTCTCTCAGCCGGCAATGGGCCTCTGGCAGAAGGACGAAACGGTATACGGCATTCCCTTCTCCACCTCGCCCTTCATGATCTATTACAACAAGGACATGTTCGACAAAGCCGGCCTCGAAGATCCGCTGGCGCTCGCTGCAAAAGGCGAGTGGAACATGGACAGGTTCCAGGAGGTCGCCAAAAAGCTGACCGCGGCCAATCCCGGCAAATGGGGTTTCGAGTTCAAGGACGGCGAAGGTTATGCGTCACGCATGACCCATGCCTTGTTGCCCCCGATCAGGGCCTATGGTGGCGACATCTGGTCGAACCATGAATGCGGCTTCGACAAGCCCGAGGCAATCAAAGCGGTTAAGCAGTTGCATGACATGGTCTTCAAGGACAAGTCGATCGTGCCGCCCGGCGAACAGGGTGACTATTTCTCCGGCAATTCGGCAATGACGGTGAACCAGATCTCGCGCGCATCGAAGATGGCGGAAGCCGGCTTCAAGTGGGGCATCGCACCGCTGCCGTCCGGACCCGGTGGTGAATCGCCCGTGATCGGCCAGGCCGGTCTTGTCGTCTTCGCGCAAGGCAAGAACAAGGACATTGCTGCCGAATTCATCGCCCATATGACCAGCAAGGAGAATGTCGCCATCATGGCGCAGTTCTTCCCGCCGGCACGCAAGAGCGTGCTTGAAAGCGACGCCTTCATTAACGGCAACAAGCTCATTCCGCCGGAAATGATGAAGAATGTCGCGGCGGCAATCGCCAATGGCCGGGTGCATCCTGCTCATGAAAAGTCGCCGCAGATTCTCGCCGCCATGGCGCCCCGCGTCGATGCCCTGTGGAAGGCGAATGCCGATGTCGACGCAGCCATCAAGGGAATCTGCTCGGCGATCCAGCCGCTGCTCTGACACGACCGAAGATGACCGATATCATTCACAACCTCAAGACGACGCGCACTAGCCAGAAGCCCTGGCTGACGTTGAAAGCAAGGGAGATGATGGAGGCGTGGCTGTTTGTCAGCCCGTCCTTCATCGGCTTTCTTATCTTCTTCCTCGGCCCTTTGTGCGCTGTTGTCTATTACTCGCTGACCGAATGGAACCTGCTGACCCAGCAGGCGACATTCGTCGGCCTGCGCAACTTCGAGAATGCGTTGCTGGAGAACCCTGATTTCTGGCATGTCGTACGCAATTCGGTCATCTTCGCACTCGGCCTCGTGCCCCTCAACATGGCGCTGGCCCTGACGCTTGCGCTTGCGCTCTCGCGCCCCTTCTTCGGGGTCGTATTCTTCCGCACGGTGTTTTTCGCACCGGTGATTACTTCGGCGATCGCCTGGGCGATCGTGTGGAAATTCCTGCTGCAGGGTGAAGGCGGCTTCATCAATCAGGTGCTGGCTCTGGTGGGCATCACCGGACCCAACTGGCTGCGTGAGCCCGGTTGGGCGATGGCAGCAGTGATCATCACCCGCGTCATCAAAATGGTTGGCCTCAACATGATCCTCTACATTGCGGCGTTGCAGGCCATTCCGCGGGATTATGAGGAGGCCGCGCGTCTTGAAGGTGCCTCACGCTGGCAGATCTTCAGCATGATCACCTGGCCGCTTCTCGCGCCGACGACACTTGTGATCATGGTCATCACCACCATCGGCTCGTTCAAGGTGTTCGACCACATCTATCAGATGACGGGTGGTGGCCCGGAAAACGGCACACTGGTGCTCGCCTTCTACATCTACCAGCAGGGTTTCAAGTTCTTCAACGTCGGTTATGCCTCGACGCTTGCCATGATCATGTTCGTCATCGTCATGGCGCTGACCATCGTGCAGGTGATGCTGAGACGAAAGGGCATGGAATGACACAGCGCCAGATCCAGATCCTTTATCGCGCCTGCTGGACGATAGCCTTGCTGATTGCCGCAATCCCTTTCGTCTTTCCATTTATCTGGATGGTCTCGGCGGGCTTCAAAAGCGTGACTGAGATTTTCGGCGCGCCCACGCTTATTCCGCGTGTCTGGCGCTGGCAGAATTTCATCGAGGTCTTCACCTATCAGCCCTTTGCGCGGCAGTATTTCAATTCGCTCTACATCGCGATCCTGGTGACGGTGCTCACCCTCGTCATCGCCTCGCTCGCAGGCTACGCGCTGGCGCGCATGCGCTTTGCGGGTGCCGGGTTGCTGATGCTGTTCCTCATCTCCGCGCTGATGGTGCCGGAAGAGGTGACGATCATCCCGAACTTCTTCCTGATGCGCTGGGCAGGTCTAATGGACACGCACTGGCCGCTGATCCTATTGCCGACCTTCGGCCCCCATGGCGTGATGGCGACGTTCCTCATGCGACAGTATTTCCTCGCGCTACCGAAGGAACTGGAGGAAGCCGGCAAGATGGACGGCCTTTCCCGCTTCGGCGTCTGGTGGCAGATCGCACTGCCGATGTCGCGCCCGGCGCTGGCGGCCGTTGCGATCATCACCTTCCTCTTCTCCTGGAACCTGTTCCTGGAGCCGTTGATTTTCGTGAGTTCGCTGGAGATGTTCACACTGCCGCTCGCGCTCTCCAATTTCAACGACAGCTACGGTTTACCCCTTTGGAACCTGCAACTCGCCGCAACCAGTCTCGCAGTGGTGCCGATCCTGATCGTCTATCTGATCGCGCAACGACAAATCATCGAGAGTTTCGCGCTTTCCGGCGTGAAGGGATGAGAAAGCTATTCCCATGACCAGTCTTTTGCTCAAAGGCATCGAAAAACACTTTGGCAGCGTCAACGTCATCCGCGGCGTCGATCTCAGGATTGATGACGGCGAGTTCGTCGTGTTCGTCGGCCCTTCCGGCTGCGGAAAATCCACGCTCCTGCGGCTTATTTCCGGGCTCGAACATATCAGCGACGGGGAGCTGATGATCGGAGACCGGCTGGTGAACGAGGTCCAACCCTCCGAGCGTGGTGTTGCCATGGTCTTTCAGTCTTATGCCCTTTATCCCCATCTGACAGTCAGGGACAACATGGGCTTCGGCCTGAAGGTGCGCAAAGTACCGGCAGGGGAGCGCCAGCGGCGCATCAACGAGGCAGCCGCTACGCTCAAGCTCGACGCCCTGCTCGATCGCTACCCGCGCGAACTCTCCGGCGGCCAACGTCAGCGCGTGGCGATCGGGCGTGCTATCGTCGGCAATCCGGACGTGTTTCTTTTCGACGAGCCGCTTTCCAATCTCGATGCCGAGTTGCGCGTGCACATGCGCTCCGAAATCGCAGCCCTTCACAAGCGGCTGTCGACCACGATGATCTATGTCACTCACGACCAGATTGAAGCGATGACGCTGGCTGACAAGATCGTGGTGCTCCGCGACGGGCGGATCGAGCAGGTGGGCTCACCACGTGAGCTTTATGAAAGGCCCGCCAATATGTTCGTCGCCCAGTTTATCGGCAGTCCCAAGATGAACGTGCTGCCGGCAGCCAATGCACAGCTGCTCACTCCCGCGGCCGTTGTTCCGGCTTCGGCTGAGAGCGTGGGTGTGCGCCCCGAGCATCTGAAGGTGAGCAAAGCTCAAGACGGCATCGTGCGCGGCAAAGTAAGCCTCTGCGAATATACCGGTGCCATCACGCTTCTCCATGTCACGCTGCCGGATGGACAGCTGTGCCTGGTGACCAGCGACGACCATATGGCACCATCCCTCGGCAGCGAGATCGGACTCACGGCGCAAGCGGAAAAACTGCATTTCTTCGATCACCAGGGCCGCAGGGAAAAGCCGGTGTCCGACGTTGGAGTTCAATAACCGACGCAGGAAAACGCCTGCCCGGCAAGCGCCACGATCCACGGCACACCTTAATCGCCTCGACGATCCCGTCGGATCATTCCGCTGCCGCTGCAAGGCAGCCGTTGATGATCCCCCTGATCTCGGCGCGGCATGAGCCGCAATTCGTCCCGGCTTTGGTTTCTCTCCCCACCGTATCAACGCTGTGGCAACCGCCACGAATGGCGGAGATGATGCGGTTCACACCAACCGAGAAGCAGGAACAGACAGTCGCACCGGGATCCGGCTGATCGGCACCCGGGCGCCCGGCAACGACAGCAAAGCGCCTGCGGAGATCAACATGCTTGGCGGTAAGTTGATCAACCGCCCAGTTGCGCGCGACTGCAACCGGCTCGCGTGCGAGAAAAAGCGCGGCAATCAGACTTTCGCCCTCGAAGAAGGCAAGCCGGAGATCCCCGGACTGAGCATCGGCATAACCCAGCGGTTCGATCTCGTCAGGGATGCCAAACGCGGTACGGCACCAGCCCACCCAGTCCTCGATCGCATCCACGAAAGCGAACTCTATTCGCCAGCCGCCGGCCGCCTTGGCGAGTGCCCAGTATTCTGCCTGCGAAACAACTGGCCTACTGACGGAAATCGCGAAACCATAGAATGCAGCCTTGAAGGGGCGGACAGCAATTGCGACGTTCTTGGAGGCCGGCTGACCGGAGAAGGGGTCGGTAACGGGTGCGACCAGCGCATCGATACGGGCCTTGGCAGCGAACTGGTCGTTCCAGTGCATCGGCACGAAGACATTTCCGCGCGCCTGCCGTTCGGTCACCAGGGTCCGGACCATCGCCTTGCCATACGGACTTTCGAGTTCGACCAGACCGGCATCCCGAATGCCCAGTTCCATCGCGTCCGCCGGATGGATTTCCGCGAAGGGCTCGGCGATGTGGCTGCCAAGCCGAGCGCTTTTGCCGGTTCGCGTCATCGTGTGCCAATGGTCGCGGATGCGGCCGGTGTTCAGTGTCAACGGGTATTGCTCATTGGTGCGACTGGTGGCAGGGGCCTGCACGGCTATGAACCGCGCGATGCGATCGGAGTGATAGAATCCGCCGTCTGCAAAGAAACGGGTCACGCCAGGTTTCATGCCAGCAGACCGCGGCCACTGAAAAGGGGCGATGGCGTCATAGGCGGGACGATCGATTCCGACATAGGCACCGATATCGAAATCACGGCCGCCATCGTTCTCGAACGCCGAGAGCGCCGCATGCTCGGCAAAGATGTCGGCCGGCGAATGGAAATCAAAGCCGGCAAAACCCATTCGACGTCCGACTTCTGCTACCTGCCACCAATCAGCCTTCGCTTCGCCAGGCGTGGGAAGGAACGGCCGCTGACGGGAGATACGCCGCTCCGAATTGGTGATCGTGCCGTCCTTCTCGCCCCAGCCAAGCGAAGGCAGCAGCACATGCGCATGGCGGGCAGTATCGGTTTCCTTCAGAATGTCCGAGACCACGACGAACGGACAGGCCTTGATTGCCGCCTCGACCGCATCGGCATCCGGCATCGAAACGGCTGGATTGGTCGCCATGATCCAGAGCGCCTTGACGCGTCCGTCGGCGACGGCACGGAACATATCGATGGCCTTGAGCCCGGGCTTCGACGCAATGGTTGGAGAGGCCCAGAAGCGCTGCACGCGATCGCGATCCTCGGCGCTCTCAATTGCCATATGGGCTGCCAGCATGTTGGCGAGTCCCCCCACTTCGCGCCCACCCATCGCGTTCGGCTGCCCGGTCAGCGAGAAAGGCCCCATGCCGGGCCGGCCGATGCGGCCTGTCGCCAGATGACAGTTGATGATGGCATTGACCTTGTCCGTGCCGGACGAGGACTGGTTGACGCCCTGGCTGTAGCAGGTGACGACCTTTTCCGTCGTTTCGAACAGGCGGAAAAATTCGCGGATCTGCATGGATGGCAGGCCGGTGCGCTCCATAAGGTCGATGAAAGAGAGCGCCGAAGCAGTAGCAAAGGCTTCGGCAAAACCCTGTGTATGAGCGGCGATGTAGTTCTGATCGATCGCGGAACTGGCCGCCAGATGGGCGAGCAGCCCCATGAACAGCGCAACATCGCCATCGGGCCGGATCGCAAGATGGAGGTCGGCAATATCGCAGGTCATGGTGCGGCGCGGATCAATGACCACGATCTTCATGCTTGGCCGTGCAGCTTTCGCTGCGCCCAATCGCTGATAGATCACCGGATGGCACCAGGCGAGATTCGAGCCGGTGAGGATTACAAGATCAGCAAGCTCCAGGTCCTCATAAGCACCTGGCACTGTGTCGGACCCGAAGGCGCGGCGATGGCCGGCGACCGAAGACGACATGCAAAGCCTTGAATTGGTATCGATATTGGCCGAACCGATGAAACCCTTCATCAGCTTGTTGGCAATGTAATAATCCTCGGTCAGCAATTGGCCGGAGACGTAGAACGCAACTGAATCCGGTCCGTATTCGGCAATCGCTTCAGAGAATTTTTGCGCGACGAGATCAAGTGCCGCGTCCCAATTGGCGCGCTGGCCCCCGATCTCGGGAAAAAGCACACGCCCGTCCAGGTCGATGGTTTCCGCGAGCGCGGAGCCCTTGGAGCAGAGCCTGCCGAAATTGGCCGGATGCTCTGGATCGCCTCTTACCGTCACGACACCGTCATCCGCCAGGGAAGCGATGACACCGCAGCCGACACCGCAATAAGGACAGGTAGTCTTCACATCGGTTGCCATTTATTCCGCCGCCACCGTCATCAGAGTCTCAAGCGCGATGAAGAGCCTGCCGTTGTCGTTTCTGAGGGGGATGGTGCGAACCTCCCCCTCGTCAGCACCGAGCGCCTTTCCGGTTTCGAGCGAGATCACCCAGTTATGCAGCGGGCAGGTGACGGCTTTGCCATGCACAATGCCCTGGCTGAGCGGCCCGCCCTTGTGGGGACAACGATCGTCTGTCGCAAACACCTCGTCTTCCGCCGTCCGAAACACCGCGATCCTGCCCTGCGGTGTCTTCACGCACCGCGCACCGCGCAGCGGAACGTCGGAAATATCGCCGATCAGATGCCAGTCCATAGATCTACCTTCCTCCGTAATCGGTACGGGCCTTCGCTGGAGCTGTTAATCTCGGGACCTCAGGTGGCGGCGGCCACCGGCTGAGCGGAGAGCCCCTGACGGTCGAGTTGCTTTACCGACAAGTGCATCCAGACGAGCGAGATTGCGACGATCAGAAAGAGCAGCACGAAGCAGCTGGACCAAAGGCCGGTCATGTCCTTAAGCACGCCGAAGGCAATCGGAAGAATGAAGCCGCCGAGACCGCCCATCATGCCGACGATACCGCCGACGGCGCCGACGCTCTCCGGGTAATATGCCGGAATATGCTTGTAGACGGCGGCCTTGCCGAGGCTCATCATGAAGCCCAAAACGAAAATGACGACGATGAAGACGCCCGGCGTGATCCCGAGTGCGGAGCCGGTTCCGGCTGCCGGTAGCGAAAGGATGAGCGTGGCAACGGCCGATACCGCGAACATCGCATACATGACGCTGCGCGCACCCTTCCTGTCCGACAACACGCCGCCGAAGGCACGGAAGATGCTGCCCGGAATGGAATAGGCAGCCGCGATTATGCCGGCGACTCCAAGGTTGAAGCCATAGACGCCGACGAGATAGCGAGGCAGCCATAACGACAGGGCAACGAAGCCGCCAAAGGCGAAGAAATAGTAGAGCGAGAAGCGCCAGACCTGAGCGTTCTTCAGTGGTGCGAACTCCTGAAGCAGGCTCTTGGAAACAACACCATGCTCGCGGCGAAGGCGGAAGGCCGGATCATCCGTCGTGGTGAACCAGAAGACGATTGCCATCAACGCCAGCCCTACGGCCCAGATCTGCGCGACAGCCTGCCACCCCCATGCGATGAGCACGAACGGTGCAGCGAATTTGGTCACGGCCGCGCCGACATTGCCGGCGCCGAAGATGCCAAGTGCCGTCCCCTGCTTTTCGGCCGGGAAGAAGGGCGAGACATAGGCGACGCCGACTGCGAAAGAACCACCGGCAAGGCCGACACCGAGACCGGCAATCAGCATTTGTGTGTAGGTTTGAGCATAGGACAGCAGGAAGGTCGCCAATGCAGCGGCCAGCATGGTGAGCGTGTAAACGAGGCGGCCGCCGTAACGGCTGGTCCAGACGCCAAGGAGGATGCGGATGAGCGAACCGGTCAGGATCGGCGTGCCGACCAGCAATCCGAACTGGGCTTCGTTCAGTCCGAGATCCTGCTTGATACGGATCCCGATGATCGCAAAGATCGTCCATACGGCAAAACAGACGGTGAAGGCGATCGTGGACATCCACAATGCTTTGGCTGGTTCGCCGGCGGACATGGGCTGCGTTTTCTCAAGTACAGACATGGCTTCTCCAGGGCCCGACAAGGTCGTGCCGATCCATCGCTAGAGGTTAAAAACAAAAAGCCGCTGGCCAGGTACGCGAACACCAAAGGTGTGCGAGATATCCTGATCAGCGGCTTTGCCTGGGGCGCCCGTCGTTGGACGCCAAAAAATGCGGCCCGTTGGCCTCACTAGTTTAGATGCAAGAGCTGTGCCAAATACGAAAAGGTAATTAAATCCGTTATTTCGCTCTCAAGTCGTGCTCGCATCTGCCAAACATCAATCACATAGGCGCCAAAAATTGTGCAGTGCGCCTAAAATAGGCACGAACTCAACCCATGTTCGGCACCGCGGGGACGACCCTGTGCCTTCACTCGCTCCTGCTGAAGCTCGGCCGCCGGCAGGAGAGAATGAAGCGCCGGTAAAGCAGCGTTCTCAATCGGTTTCTCAAATTGGTGGTCTTGCGCTGCGCTGCGGCGATCGGTCGATGGGAGGAAATCTCTATGTCCTCAAAGCCCGCCGCTTCGACCAGCGGCTGGAGCCTCTCCACGGTGAGGCCCTCACCGAACGGCAGCGAGGCCATGATGTTCTGGTGCTGGTCACTCATGGCGCCATCATAATGCGGATCGATTCCGCTCAGCCTGTCGATGAGACCGATGGCGTAAGACGCGAATTTCCCAACGGGCGTCGGCCTTGCCCAATCGCCGTCGAAGATCAGAAGTTTCCCTCCCGGCTTCAGGACCCGACACCAATCGGCAAGGGCCTGTTCGGGTTCCGTCAGCGTCCAGACGAGATGACGGCAGACGACGGCGCCATAGCTTGCGTCCGGCTCCATCGTCTGCTCCGCATCGGCAAGGATGAACCGTACCCGTTTCCGCCCCGCATGCTTGCGCCGCGCGACATTCAGCATTGCTTCGGAAAAATCGAGGGCCGTGACCTCGTGCCCGAGGGAGAGGAGCACATTGGTCACCTCGCCGGTGCCGCAGGCAAGTTCAAGCACCTTGAGCGGTTCGTTGCCGAGGCTCCGACGGACTGCGGCGGCCCAGGCCTCAAGTTCCGGCCCGGGCGGAATGCGATGACCAAAGGCGAGATCGAAGGTTTCCGACCGCTTGGACCAATGTTCGCGGATATCCTCCTTGAGGTGGTGGTTGCGTCCGTCCATGCTCACGATACCCTATGTGCAATCGACTTCAGGCGTGCATCTTTCCCGAATGATGGTGCCGTATGGGGCGAACCCATGGCTATGTAGCGGATGAAGCAGCTGCCATCGTTTCCCTGATCGATCTCCGCCTCCACGCCGAAGACCTCCCGAATGCATTCGACCGTCAGCACATCGCTCGGTGTGCCGAGCGCCACCAGTTGCCCGCCCTGCATGACGGCAAGGCGGTCGCAGAACATGGCCGCATGATTGAGATCGTGCAGAGCCGCCGCCACAGTCAAACCTTGCCGACGCACCAGATCGAGCAAGCCGATCTGGTGGCCGATGTCGAGATGGTTGGTGGGCTCATCGAGAAGCAAGATTCGCGGATGTTGTGCGAGCGCGCGGCCGATATGCAGGCGCTGGCGTTCGCCGCCGGAAAGCGTGTGCCACAACCGGCTGGACAGGTGGACCATATCGACGTTTTGAAGCGCCGCCTCTACGATCGCGTCGTCCTCCGGCGACCAGGGCGACAGCGGTTCTAGATAGGGCGTGCGTCCAAGTTCGACCGCCTGCCGGGCAGTAATCCGCTCGCCGGTCTCCGCCTGCTGCTCCACTAGTGCCAACCGGCGGGCAACCTCGCGCCGCCCGAGCGTGCCGATCGGCACGCCGTCCAGCAGGACTTCGCCCGACTTCGGCTTGCGGATGCCGGCAAGCAACGCCATCAGGCTCGTCTTTCCCGAACCGTTCGGGCCGATGATGCCGAGAAATTCGCCTGACCGCACGTCAAGCGAGACATCGCGCAGGATTTCGGCGCCTCCGGCTGCCCATGAAACATTCCTGGCCGAAAGCATCATGCGCGGCCTCTCCTCTGTCCAAGAATCAAGGCGAAGGCCGGCGCTCCGATGAGCGCGGTGATCACGCCGATTGGCAGAACCTGGCCCGGAATCAAAATGCGCGACAGGATATCCGCCACAATCATGAAGGCGGCGCCGATCAGCGCTGCCGCCGGCAGGAGCACGCCATGGCGGATGCCGACCAGCATGCGCGCCGCATGCGGGATGACCAGTCCGACGAAGCCGATCGACCCTACGATGGAGACCATGACCGCCGTCATCATCGCGGATATGCCGACCAGCGTGAGATAGGTCCGGCGAACCGAAATGCCGAGCGAAGCGGCCGATTCTGCGCCGAAGGTGAAGGCATCAAGCGACCGGGCATGCCAGAGGCAGACCGCAAGGCCGAATAGAGCCGCAGGAATGGCGAGCCAGGCATCCGGCCAACGGACGCCGGAAAGATTGCCGAGCAGCCAGAACATGATGCCGCGCGCCTGCTCGGCGGTCGCCGCCTTGGTGACGATAAAGGAGGTGAGCGCGTTGAAGAGCTGCGAACCCGCGACGCCGGCAAGGATGATGGCGGCCGTACCCTTGCCCGCCTTGGCGGCCAAAAGGCTGACAAGCGCGAAGGCGACGAGGGCACCAAGGAAGGCTCCCATCGGCAGCGTCAGGAGGCCCGCACCAAGTCCCAGGATCGCCACGCCGACAGCACCGGTGGAAGCCCCGGCCGATATGCCAAGGATATAAGGATCGGCCAGCGGATTGCGCAGCAGCGATTGCAGCACGACGCCGGATAAAGCGAGTGAGGCGCCGCAGCAGGCCGCGACTACGGCGCGGCTTAACCGATAGCTCCAGACAATGCCTTCGTCGATCGGTTCCAGCGGATAACCTGCATCCCATAGCCGGTTGGCGACCGTCTTGGCGACCACCTCGAGCGGTATCGCTGTCTCACCGATCGCCGCGCCCAGCCAAAGCGCGGCGACAAGGACGACAAGCGCAAGGAAAACCGCGCCCATTCGTCCGATTGAGGATATCGCCCGGCCCACTTGGAGGGTCACTTTGCAAGGCCGGCAGCGGCGATGGCATCGGCCAACGCCTCGATGCCTTCGATGGTGCGGATCGTCGGGTTCATCGCCTGTGCATCCATGTCGAAGACATGACCGTTCTTCACGGCCGGCATCAGGCTTGCAACGGGATCCGTCTCAAGGAACCTGTGCTTGGCCTCGATACTGTCCAGCGGATAACGCCGCCGCTCCATGGCGCCCGCGACGATCATGGTCGGATTGGCCTTGGCGATGGTTTCCCAGCCGATCGTCGGCCATTCGTCATCGGTCTTTATGATGTTCTCGATGCCGAGAGCCGACATGATATAGCCCGGCGCGCCGTTCTTGCCCGCCATATAGGGATCAGAATCCTGCTGGGCGCTCGAGAACCAGAAGACGGCGGACAGCTTGCCTTCCGCCGGGGCGACCTTGGCCCGGGCGGCATCCTCGCGCCGCTTCAGGTCCGCCACGACCTCTTCGCCCTTGTCCTGGACGTTGTAGATCTTAGCGAGATCGCGGACTTCTCGATAGACGAGTTCCATGGTGAAGACCTGATGGCGGACGCCGTCGCTGGCGGCAGAATTTTCCTTGCCGATGCAATCGGATGGCGACGTATAGACCGGAATGCCAAGTTCGTCGAACTGCTCCGGCTTGGCGACCACGCCCTCGGGTCCGACCTGCCACTGGAACTGAACGGCAACGATGTCCGGTTTCTTGCCAAGCACGCTTTCAAAGCTAGGCTCGTTGTCTGCAAGCCGTTCGATCTTCGTATTCACATCCTCGTAGCCTTTGAGGACCGGGCCGACCCAAAGCGCCGTACCGACCACCCTGTTCGCCAGCCCCAGGAGATAAAGGATTTCGGTGCTGCTCTGACCGATCGAGACCGTACGCGACGGCGCCTTCCCGAAGGTGACCTGCCGGCCGCAATTTTCGAGCGTGAGAGGATAGCTGGTTTCCGCCGCAGCGGCGCTGTGGAACAGGCCGGAGGCGATCAAGGAGAAGGCGCCCAGGCCAACATGCAGCGGCCGTTTCAGAAAGATATTCATCGTGTTCCCCGAAATGTGACGTGAACGCCGGCGGCAAGCCCGCGTGCCGGACGGTGGTGAGGCTCAGAATGCCCGTTAGGCAGCCCGATCAGCTGAATAGTCGTCGAGATTTGGGGAATACGAAGTGCCAGAACGCCAAAAGGCGCGGATGATAGTCATGTCCTGCTCCTGTTCCGGGCATCCCCGCCCGTGACGATGGATCGATATTCGACGGCAGGTCTCCTGGCTTGCGGATATCTGTCGTCCATCTGCCTTCCCGCGCCGGACTGACGCAGTGGCATGGCACCCTTCAGCGCCACGAGGATGGACGGCAATCCGCTTACAGTTGCGGGGGCAGCCACGGTCTTGGATCCCCTTCGGGTCTCCGCACCGTGTTCCCATTTCATCCCTTCGCATTGAACTCCGGGAACCGTCACTCGCCAGATAAAGACCACTCGAGATCGCCGTCAAGTGGCGAATGATTGTAAGCGAGCCATTGGCCTCTCCCGATATTGGCATTTAACGTAATGTAATATCATTACATAAGCAAAGGATGCGCACGTGTCCAGCGGCTTTCAATCTCAGCCGTCTTTTTTGTTTCAGAGTCGGAGTGCAGCAAAATGCCGATGAAATATCAGGAGGGAAGGCTAATTTGGCTTGGTCGCACAGATCGCATACCGATCCTGCACCATGCGCTCGAGGCCGCGCAGGAAGGGCATCTTGCGGGCTTGCGCCCAGTGGATGTCGAACAGCTTGCGGTCGACGACGATGTTTTCGAAACCGGCTTGACGCAGCAAATCCACAATCGCTTCCGCCGGCATTCGGTCGGAGAAGTAGACCCGTGATCGGATGCTTTGATGCCGTGCCATCATCTCTGGCGCCATGTGGCTCGCAAGCTGCTTGCCTGTCATTTTCGCCCAGAACGTCTGAAGGCTCTTGACCCAGGTTTCCTTGCCCATGTTTCCGTCGACGATCAGGACCTTTCCCCCTGGCTTCAGGACGGAGAACCATTCGCGGAAAGCCGCAGGCGGATCGACCAGCGTCCAGACAAGGTGGCGGTTGGTGATAGCGTCGTAGCTCTCCTTCGGCTCCATCGTGTTTTCCGCGTCGCCAGAGACGAAACGGATATCGGCGCCTCGTGTCTTCGCCTTGGCGCGCGCCTGCGCCAGCATCGCATCCGACCAGTCGAGGCCCGTCACCCTGAAGCCAACATCGTTCATCAGGTGCGAGATGACCGCCGTGCCGCAGGCGAGATCGAGTGCCGCCCGGCCTTCTCCCTCGCCCAGATGCTTCCTGATCAACCGCTGCCAGCCCTTCCGCTCGCCCTCGGAGAAGATTTCATGGCCGACGCTCTCGTCGAACGTTGCGGCTCTTTCCGACCAGAAGTCACGAATCTCGTCACGGATAGAGTAATTGGTGTTCATCAGGTTCATCACAGCCACCCCTGCACTTCAAAACTTTGGAAAAGCTCTAAAACATAAAACTTGATTCCGAAAGTCACATTTCTTATGCCTGTGGACATTATCGGGCGTCGGGAGAGTTTCCATATGGATTTCATGAAATTGTCGGCAGCAACTGCGGTTGTGCTTGGAGGCCTTCTGGCCTTGCCTGCCATGGCGCAATCCTTCACGGTGAAGGACGTGGCTGGCCGCGAAGTAGCCTTTGACAAGCCGGTCGAGCGCGTCATCCTGGGTGAGGGCCGCATGCTCTACGCCGTGGCGCCGATCGAAAAGGAAGATCCCTTCGCAAAGGTGGTCGGCTGGCGTAACGACCTGTGGACGACCGACAAGGACGGCTTCAACACCTATGTCACGAAGTTCCCTAAGGGCAAGGAACTTCCCTTCCTCGGCAACCTGACGGATGGCACGCTACAGACTGAGACGGTCGTCAAGCTCAATCCCGATGTCGTGCTGCTCCCGATTGGCAACAAGCAGGCCGCCGACGAAGTCAAACTTGAGGATATGCTGAACGGCATCGGCGTGAAGATCGTCTATATCGACTTCCGCGAACACATTCTCGACAACACGGAACCGAGTCTGAAGATTCTCGGCAAGATTCTTGGCCACGAGGACCGTGCCGAAGCCATCGCCGTCTACTGGAAGGAGCAGATGGCGCGCGTCACTGACAAGCTCAAGGCGGCCTATCCGCCGAAACCGAACGTCTTCATGTACCGCGCTGCCGGACTCGTGGAGTGCTGCGGCACGTTCGGCCCGGACAATTTCGGCCTGATGGTGGATTGGGCCGGCGGCCACAATCTCGGCTCCGATTTCCTGCCTGGCTATACAGGCTCCATCAATGCCGAACAGGTTGTTGCTTCCAATCCGGATATCGTTGTCGTCACGGGATCCAATTGGAGCCAGACGAAAAATGCCAAGGACTATGTGAACGTTGGCCCGAGCGCCGCGTCCACCTTCAACGATAGCCGCAAGGCACTGAATGCGCTGATGGAAAACCCTGCTTTCACCGGTTCGAAAGCCGTCGCCAATGGCAATGTTCATGCGATCTGGCATCAATTTTATACGAGCCCTTATCAGTTCGTCGCCGTGCAGCAGATGGCCAAGTGGTTCCACCCGGACCTTTTCGCCGATCTCGATCCGGACGCCACCTTCAAGGAGTTCCACGAGAAGTTCCTGCCGGTCGCTTATCAGCCGGGTTATTGGGTCAGCGCGAAAGAGGGTCGGTAAGCGCCGATGGCCGAGGTCGCAGCTCCGTCGATTGAAGTCAACGCCGGGCGGGAGCGCTATCGCGCCCTCGCCCGGCGCAAGCTGACAATCCTTGCGGTGATGACCGGTGCACTTTGCCTGTCATTTGCCGTCGATCTCGCCTGGGGGCCGGCCCGCTACGGCCTCGGTGAAGTCGTCGCTGCACTTCTCGATCCGTCCTCTGTCTCGCCGCAGGTCCGGGCCGTCGTATGGGATATCCGCATGCCGGTCGCCATCATGGCAATCGTGGTCGGCGCCGCTCTTTCCGTTGCAGGGGCTCAAATGCAGACGATCTTGGCCAACCCGCTTGCGAGCCCCTTCACGCTCGGCATTTCGGCCGCCGCGAGCTTCGGTGCCGCGCTTGCGATCGTCACTAGCGTCTCGCTCCTGCCGGTTGCGGCCGGCATGCTCGTGCCTGTCAACGCCTTCATCATGGCGCTGATTGCCACGCTTTTCATCCATTTCATCTCACAAGCCCGCGGCGTTTCGGTTCAGACGGTCGTCCTGCTCGGCATTGCCTTGGTTTTCACTTTCAACGCCCTGCTCGCCTTCCTGCAGTATCTCGCCTCCGAGCAGGCTTTGTCGGCGGTCGTCTTCTGGACGATGGGAAGTCTCACCAAGGCGACCTGGCCGAAGATCTGGGTCACGCTTGCCGTCCTTCTGATCGCCCTGCCGCTGTTTGCGCGCAATGCCTGGGCTCTGACAGCTATCCGCCTCGGCGAAGACAAAGCCGCCAGCTTCGGGGTGAACGTCCGCCGCATCCGGCTGGAGACCATGCTGATCATCTCGCTGCTGGCCGCTGTACCGGTGAGTTTCGTCGGCACGATCGGCTTCGTGGGCCTCGTCGGACCGCATATCGCCCGCATGATTCTCGGCGAGGATCAGCGCTTCTTCCTGCCGGGCTCAATCCTCTCCGGCGCACTCCTGCTCTCGCTGACATCAATCGTGTCGAAATCGATCATTCCAGGCGTGGTTTTTCCCATCGGCATCATCACCGCGCTGGTTGGGGTACCTTTCTTCTTCTCGCTCATCCTCTCCAACAGGAGCCGTTCATGGTAGCGTTGCAGTTGCAATCGGTCGGCGCTTACCACGGTCGCAAGCTCTTCGTCGAAGGCGTGACGACACCGATGATGAAATCCGGTGAAATGATCGCGGTGATCGGTCCGAACGCGGCCGGCAAGTCAACGCTCTTCAAGCGGATCACCGGCATACTGAAGGGGCCTGGCAGTGTTGTGATCGACGGAGCCAGGAGAGGGAATGCCATCGGCTACATGCCTCAGGATACTTCCGCCAACGCCGTTCTAACCGTGTATGAATCTATCCTGCTGGCCCGCAAGCAGGGCCAGACCTGGGCCGTCAGTGACGGCGATCTGCGTTTCATCGACGAAATCATGAAGGCGCTGAATATCACCTCGATCGCCTTCCGAGACCTTGGCGCACTTTCCGGTGGCCAAAGGCAGCTCGTCTCCATAGCCCAGGCGTTGATCCGGGAACCGGAAATCATGCTGATGGACGAACCGACCAGCGCGCTCGACCTCCATCGCCAGGTCGAGGTGCTCGACTTCATGCAACGCCAGGCGCGCACCAAGGGTATGATCGTCCTGATCGCTATCCACGACCTCAATCAGGCTCTCCGCTTTGCCGACAAGGTGCTGGTCATCGCCAATGGCCGCATGCGCGCCTGCGGCAAGCCTCGCGACGTGGTCACCGCCGAAATGTTGCGCGAGGTCTACAAGATTCATGCGCGCATTGAGAAATGCTCACTGGATCATGACCACGTCATCGTGGATGGAACCGCACACTGACGACTGAAGGCTTGGCTTACCCTCGCGACTGCCCGATGCTAATGATGGGCGCGTGAGTGACCGTGTCGCGAAGAAGGCCGCACGATGACGAGCAGGCCGCAAAGATCATCATATTAATCTAGCAGGGGATCAGGTCACTTGAAGAGACCGGTCGCTTGGGCCTGATCGACCTCAAGCATCAACTTATCTTTTTGAGCCGTGAACCGCTCTGGACACGAGCAGCGGCATTAGATTCTTCCGTCCGATAACGACAACTGGTCGGGGAGAGATATTCGCCGTCGACTCGTCCATTGAAACGGAGCTTTATTTGTCATACATGTCTGATGAATCGATTGCACATCGAGGTGGTGCTCCGATAGCCAATGCAAAGGGATCAAGGCGTGGCAGTACACATAAAGGATCGCGGCAGGGGTCCCGGATCGCTGGTCTCACAAGTCGGAGAAAGCCTTCGGCAGGCTATCTTGAGCGGTCAATACTCTCCCGGCGACAAGCTTCCGAGCGAAATCGAACTGACCGAGACGCACGGTGTCAGCCGCACCGTGATCCGGGAAGCGGTAGCGGCACTTCGTTCCGATGGGCTTGTCGAAGTGCGCCAGGGAGCCGGGATATTTGTTCTCGGCACCGACGCGTATCCATCGCTTTCCGGACGACGAGTCGACAAGGCGCGCGTATCCTCCGATCTGGAAGTCCTCGAAGTCCGCGCGCCGCTCGAGATCGAAGCAGCAGGCCTTGCGGCGCTGCGCCGGTCGCCGGCGCAGGAGGAGACGATTTTCGAGTGTCATCGGAAAATTCTCAAATGCATCGAGAATGATGAATCGATCCGCGAAGCGGATCTCGCCCTCCACTTCGCCATTGCCGAGGCCACCAATAACCCGCTTTTCAAGCAGCATCTCGAGTTCCACGGCTCCGCGGTCATTCCCCAATCAAAGATTGTCAACGAGTCGCGGGCGGCCGAACAAACCGCTTATCGAAAAATGATCCACAAGGAGCATGAGGCAATCGTCGTGGCGATCTCCGATCGGGACGAGGAAGCCGCACGCAACGCCATGCGCGATCATTTGAGAGGCAGTCAGATCCGATATCGAGACTTGCTCAAGGACTTCCGAACATTTCCGGGCTAGGTCGCCAGCACCCTACATGGGTGATCGTCGCCACCCATACCCGGCCCTAGGCAACGTCTCTTCCCCACACTTCGATCTGTGTCAACGCCGGAAAGAATGAAGGATCTTCGGCCTTGACGAGGCTGTGCAAGCGAATCCATTCGACAGTCCTGGGCCTTACCGAAAAGGATTGAGCTGCCCCTGACTTAGCCAATGGAAAGCAAGTGGTTTCGCCGTTCGAAAAGGTGATGCTTGCCTTTTTCCACCATGAGTCATGCGGGAAATCCGCCCGCAGATAGAAGACGAGTTCGTCGATCCAAACCGGGCGACCGAACCCCACCGTGAGTGTCGCTTCCGGATTTCTGTTGATACCCCAGCTCGTGTAGGGCCAGAAACCGTGATGGTCGTTGGCCTTCTCGCCATCGATCACATTGCGCGCGGCAAACACCGCTTCGCCGCGCGTCTCCGCATTGGCTTTCGCATGCGGGAACAGCGTTGTATTGGCATGATCATCCCATGGATTGAGAGCCAGGTTCCTCCGTGAGGCGATCTCGTCCGGCCGGGCCTTGCGCACATGGAGCCGGTGAATATCGCCCTGAAATGCACGGGGGGAATAGCAGGCACGCTTGTCGCCGAAAGGGACCTTGAGAGAATAGCTGGGACCTTTGAGGTAGGCTGCAGCAGAGCCGATCGTGTCGTCAAGCGCGAGAACGACATGTCCCGGTTCCGATGCCATGACAACGATCTGATCACCTTCCTGGTAGTCCTGGCGGTAAACGAGAAAGACTTCGTCCTTTCCTGTCGCACTTGCCAGGACGGTCCCATTGAGGCCAAGGACCTTCAACGTCAATTCCATCCCGTCCTCCTCAGACGATCCGTAGTGTCAGTTTTTTCTCGGCAAGAGGAATAAGCAGCCGGTAGATCCTGGCGGGCCAGGATTCCCTCAGCCGTTCATCCTCTATCTCGATGGGCTCCACTTCCACTCTGCCGGCGCCCTGCAACTCGATCCGGCCGAAGGGCGGCACTTCGATCACCCCCGCCACGACTGATGGCTCGAAGCAGATCATGAGCGACAGAACGGCCGGCACATCCCCTTCGTAGATGTCGGAAATTTCCACGTGGCGACCCCGAAGGAGTGAGACGACGCGCCGATAGCTACGGACCTGCGCCTCGGGCGGATAGGCGCCGGCGATATCGAGGGAAATGCGCGCTTCCGCCTCATCGAAACTGGTCGCCACATCCCGCGCGGCAAAGCCTTCGCCATCAGACTGCATGACGCCGCCGAAGGTCGGCAGGTTGTGATATGCCGACTGCATCGTCCATATCTCGTACCGTCTCTGAGAAAAGGTCTTGGCAGTGTAGGTTTCGACGCCGACATCGATGAGGAATGGCCGGCCATCCTTGTAGAGCGTCACGCTTCCGACGTCGTTGTGGTTGTGGCTTTCGCCGTTATGGCCGCCCTTCACTGCGAGAGCGAAATGTTCGTCGCGTGCAATGAACAACTCGATGCCAGGATAGAAGATATCGCGTGCCTCGACGTGATCAGGTTTGGCGGAGATCTTCGGTCCCGTCAGCAACTCCTGCACCCGGTACCAAAGATTCCATTCCTGCGGCAGATGCGGGTTTTCCGCGCGCACTCTGTCGGCTGCGGCAAACGATGCCAAAGCCTCTGATCCAACCGCCTCGCCAAAGAGATACTCGCGCGCACTGCAGGGCTCGACCACCGCAGAAGAATCCGCGAAATTGAAATAGTGACGGCCGCAAACATGCATGTTGAGAATATATTCGGCCATGTTGCGGATTTTCGGTTCGCTCCGGAGGGACGTGAAAACGCCCGGCGCTGCAGCGTCCAGGATGGTCATCGCGCCATGCAGACAGAGCGCGGCATGCCGGTAATAGACAACGCCTTCCTCGCAGGCACCGTCCTCGGCATAATCCTTCAAAAAAGCATCGAGGCTGCCGAGAGCCTTTTCGACGACTTTCCGGCGCAGTTGCTGTTCGGTGCGAAGGCAGAAGACGGACAGGAGGACATTCTGGGTTATCCACGCCGTCCAGTTGTTCATCCGCTCGCTGCCGCGGCCCATCCACCAGAAATGCCTGACCAAGTAAGGTTCAAAGATGCGAACTCCGATCTCCCGTTCGATATGGGCGGCGATCTCGGGGCTCACCGCATCCAGTTCGTCCCGCATCAGTGCCACGACAGTGGCAAGCAACGCTGCGGTTTCCGCTGCAAATAGATCGATGACGGGCCGGGCGGTGTCAGGGAGAGCAGAACGCGGGCCACCCCTCTCATAGGAATTGTGTGCCGGCAACTGCCAGCCGCTTTCCTCGGCAATCAGGAAAATGCCGTCGACGATGGCCGGGAGGAAGCGTTTCCTGCCCTCGACCAACTCCCCGAGAACGAGGTTGTTCAACATGCGGCGCCGGCTGAAGTAAAGCTCCTCGAAACGGGACCGATTGCCCGTTTCACCGTATTCCCGGTAGTCGGATGCCAGGATAAGCGACCATGGCCGCTTGAGCGTTTCTTCGGCATCCTGGAGAATCACGGCGCGAAGGGGAGCGGGCACAGCAGTCCAGGCAGCGCGGTCCGAGAAAGGAACACCGGGGCAGAAACCGGCCAGACTGCCTGGCAGCTTCCCCGCCACCTCGCTGAACATGTGTCTCCTCCCAAAGCGCAGCCAGTTTCAGATCGCACCTCCCACCTATCATACGTATTTTCCCGTCGCCACCAAATTCATATGATTTATTCATAACTTGTTTGACCAATGTGGAAGATATGCTATGTGGTGCAGCGGTAGGCGAGGAGGAGCGCGAGGATGCGCCCGTAGGCAACAACGGAATTGCGCGTCGTGCCTGGCGGCTTTCATGTCGCAGGCGGTCAGCCGGGAGGAGAGGATCGGTGTCCATTTCGAATACGGCTACAGCGATAGACCATGCACCGGCAGATCCCCGGCGCAAGGTGAAGGCCTTGTCGAAACGACGCCGCAAGATACAGGATGCACTGGTCGCCTATTCCTTCATCGCACCGAATTTCATCGGCTTTGCCGTCTTCACCCTCGGACCGATCGCCTTTGCATTCGCGCTGGCCTTCATGCACTGGGATGGCTCCAACGCCATCACCTTCGCAGGGCTGGATAATTTCTGGCGGCTTTTCGAGGACAAGGCCTTCATCGCGGCTTTCTGGAACACCGTCGTCTATACGGTCGTATCCGTGCCGGCGACGCTTCTCTGCGCGCTCGGCCTCGCAATCCTTTTGAACCAGAAGATCTTCGGCCGCGATTTCTTCCGGACCGCGATGTTCTTCCCGTATGTCGCATCGCTGGTCGCCGTGGCCGTCGTCTGGAACATGATCTTCAATCCCGAAATGGGACCGGTGAACATGATCCTCTACACGCTCGGCCTCGATCCAAAGGACATGCCGGGCTGGGCGGCCGATCGACATTGGGCCATGGTCACGGTCATTCTCTTCGGCATCTGGAAGAGCATGGGCTATTACATGGTCATCTATCTGGCCGGCCTGCAGGGCATCAATTCCGAGCTCTACGAGGCGGCCGACCTCGACGGCGCCAATTCCTGGCAGAAATTCATCTACGTCACCGTGCCACAGCTCGCGCCGACCACGTTCTTCGTGACGGTCATGCTGACGATCCAATCCTTCAAGGTATTCGACCAGGTCTACATGATCACCCAGGGCGGTCCGGGCACATCCACACTCGTCCTCGTCTACCACATCTACAACGAGGCCTTCATCTCCTGGGATCTCGGTTATTCCAGCATGGTCGCGCTGGTCCTCTTCTTCCTCGTGCTCGCCGTCACGGTCATCCAGTTCCACCGTCAGAGGGAGGACTGAGGTCATGAGGATCGCCGGACGTAAAATCACGGCCAAAACCTTAGCCGTCTATACGATCGCCATCGTCATCACCGCGGTGATGCTGATGCCGTTCGCCTGGATGCTCTCGGCTTCGCTGAAGCTCAGCCGTGACGTCTTCGTCTTCCCGATCGAATGGATTCCGTCCGAGCCGCAATGGCGGAACTACGTGGACATCTGGACGAAGATCCCGTTGGCGCTCTTCATCTACAACACGTCCAAGCTGACCATCATCGTCACGCTTCTCCAGCTCCTGACATCGAGCTTCGCAGCCTATGCCTTCGCCAAGCTCAACTTTCCCTACAAGAACACGCTCTTCCTGGGCTATATCGCCACGATCGCCATGCCCTGGCAGGTCTACATGGTGCCGCAATTCCTGTTAATGCGGGAGTTCGGGCTTAACAACACGCATCTGGCGCTGATCTGCCTGCAGGCCTTTACCGCCTTCGGCGTCTTCCTGATGCGGCAGTTCTATATGTCTATCCCGACAGAGCTCTGCGAAGCGGCGCGCATCGACGGCATGAACGAGTACCAGATTTGGGCAAAGATCATGCTGCCGCTCTCGAAGCCAGCGCTTTCGACGCTGACCATCTTCACCTTCGTCACCACATGGAACGACTTCCTCGGGCCGATGATCTATCTCACCAAGACCGAGCTGAAGACCATCCAGATCGGCCTGCGCATGTTCATCTCCCAGTATTCGGCCGAATACGGGCTGATCATGGCCGCCTCGGTCGTGGCACTCATTCCGGTTCTCGTCGTCTTCCTGTCTCTGCAGCGCTTCTTCGTCGAGGGTGTCGCCTCGTCGGGTCTCAAGGGTTAAGTCCATGAACGCCGTCTCGTCCGTCGCCCCGCAGCCGATCACCGATACCGAGGTTAAGACCGCGCTCGATATGGCCGTCGAGCAGGTCAGGCGGAACCTGCCGGAATTCACCTATGTCTCGCAGAATCATTCGAGCGTCGGCAATGTCTATCCGGCGGTTGAAAACAACCAGTGGACCGCAGGCTTCTGGCCAGGAGAAATCTGGCTCGCTTTCGAGCATACCGGCGACAGGATCTTCCAATATGCCGCGCAAATCCAGATCCAGAGCTTCCTGCACCGGATAGAAAACCGCATCGAGACGGACCATCACGACATGGGGTTCCTCTATTCGCCGTCCTGCATCGCCGCATGGAAACTGGTCGGTGATGAGGATGGCCGCAAGGCTGCGCTACTCGCGGCAGACCAGTTGATCGAGCGCTTCCAGCCGATCGGCCGGTTCATCCAGGCCTGGGGCCGCAAGGGCGTCGCGGAAGAATACCGCTACATCATCGATTGCCTGCTCAACCTGCCGCTCCTCTATTGGGCGAGCCGCGAAACGAACGATCCGAAGTACCGCGATATAGCGCTGATGCACGCCCGAACGACGCTGGCAAATTCCATCAGGCCCGATGACACTACTTATCATACCTTCTACCTGGACCCGGTGACGGGAGCACCTGTCCGTGGCGTGACGAAACAGGGATACAGCGACGAAAGCGCCTGGGCACGTGGCCAGGCTTGGGCCATCGCCGGAATGGCGCTTTCCTACCGATATGAAAGGATCGAGGAATATCGCCAGACCTTCGATCGCTTGCTCGCCTTCTATCTCAAGCGCCTGCCGGTCGATATGGTGCCCTATTGGGACCTCATTTTCTCGGACGAGGACGGCGAGCCCCGTGACAGCTCCTCCGCTTCGATCGTCGCCTGCGGCCTGCTCGAAATGGCCGATCTGGTCGAGCCTGAGACCGCATCGCGATATCGCGAATTGGCGCGCCGCGTGATGAAGAGCCTCGTGGACCGCTACGCAGTCAAGGATTCCGCCGTATCGAACGGCCTCGTCCTGCATGGGACCTATTCGAAGAAATCCCCCCATAACACCTGCCGAGGCGAAGGCGTCGACGAGTGCGTCTCCTGGGGAGATTACTATTACATGGAAGCTTTGACGCGCCTTTCGCGCAACTGGTCTTCCTATTGGTGAGAAGGACCTGATGGCCAGCATTTCACTGAAGAAACTGAACAAGACCTATGGCGCGCTGACCGTCGTGCACGACATCGATCTCGAAATCGCCGACAAGGAGTTCATCATCCTGGTCGGCCCCTCGGGCTGCGGCAAGTCGACGACGCTGCGCATGATTGCCGGGCTGGAGGAGATTTCCGGCGGGGAACTCAAGATCGGCGGCGACGTGATGAACGATGTTCCCTCCAAGGACCGCGACATCGCCATGGTCTTCCAGAACTATGCGCTTTATCCGCATATGACCGTCTACAAGAACATGGCCTTCGGCCTGCAGCTCCGCAAGGCGAAGCGGGACTTCGTCGACAGTCAGGTGCAGGAAGCGGCAAAGATCCTCGATATTACGCATCTGCTGAACCGAAAGCCGAAGGCTCTCTCCGGCGGCCAGCGCCAGCGCGTCGCGCTCGGCCGCGCCATGGTGCGCAATCCGGCCGTCTTCCTGCTGGATGAGCCGCTTTCCAACCTCGATGCGAAGCTGCGCGGCACGATGCGCGCCGAAATCACCAAGCTCCACAAGCGGCTCGATGCGACCTTCATCTATGTGACCCACGACCAGATCGAGGCCATGACCATGGCGGACCGGATCGTGGTCATGAAGGACGGCCATATCCAACAGGTCGATACGCCACAGAACCTTTATGACCGGCCGATCAACATGTTCGTGGCGGGCTTCATAGGCGCCCCCCAGATGAACATGCTGCCATCGGTGATCCAACGTCGCGGCGATGGATATCTTGCAGTCTTCGACGGCCGGGAACTGCCGCTGCCGGCACATTTCGACAAGAGCCGCATTGCACCTTACGAAAATCGGGAACTGGTGCTCGGCATCCGCCCGGAAAACTTTCATGAGCTGCCGCCGGCCGACATCCCTGCGGAGAACCTGGCTCCATTCAAGGCGATCGTCGAACTGGCTGAGCCGATGGGCTCGGAAGTTCATCTGAACCTGGTGGCGGGCGGACGCGGTCTGATCGCGCGCATCTCACCGAGGTTCAAGGCAGGAATCGGGGACGAAGTCACGCTCGTCGCCGATATGAGCAATATGCAGTTGTTCGACAAGGAGACGGAGCGCTCGATCCTGTATTGAGGCGTCTGCGGAGAGAGGCCATGCAATGGCTGCGCGACATGTGGACAAAGGAGGGACGGGGCATTCCGAAGGATGCTCCAAAGAAGACCAGGCTTGCCCTGTTCGCAGAAATTTTCGCCCGTGAATGGTGGGAAATGGTCAAGCTCAACATCCTGTTCATTCTCGCCGCGATGTTCGTCGTAACCCTGCCGGCGGCAATCGCCGCGACTGCGCGCATTTGCGTCGCCTTCGTCGAGGACCGCAATGTTTACCTGCTGCGGGATTTTATGGAGGCTTTCATCAGCTACTTCTGGCGCGCCACGGCCTGGGGACTCGCTTTCACCGCCACCCTTGGCATGGGGGTCTACGCGACGGCGAGCTATACCTCCGCGGCCAGAGATAATTTGGTTCTGGTGGCACCGCTGACCATCAGTTTCGTCGTGACTGCCTTCATTGCGGTCATGGCATGTCACCTCATCGTCCTGATGGTGATGCGCAACCTTCCGGCGTTGAGGCTACTGCGCCTCGCGGCAATTGCCTCAATTATCCGCCCGCTTCCGGCGTTTGCGGCGATTGCCTTTGTATCGGCCCTCTGGCTCGCCCACATCGCCTTCTATCCGGTTTCCGTTTTCATGCCGGCAACGCTCAATTTTTCACTCGGAATGTTTGCCGTCGCATTCGGCGTTCATCGGGCCGCGACGATCGTTCTAGCCCTGCCAATCGCAACACAAGAGCAACGCGAGCCGCAAGCCCGCAACACGACACAAAACATCTAATCCAGAAACACTCAGGGAAGGAGAATCGGAATGTCTTTGGATCATTTTGGGAGAACAATGAAACTTGCCTTGGCCGGACTGGCTTTCGCCACGACGACCGCGGGCTCCGCGCTCGCACAGTCGGCCGACGCGGTCACACTCAAATGGGCGCTCTGGGATTGGGACAAGGTCGCCTACTACAAGCCCTTGATCGAGGCTTACGAGAAAAAACATCCGAACGTCAAGTTCGAGCCTGTCGATCTCGGCTCGCAGGACTACCAGCAGATGATTTCAACGCAGTTGACCGGTGGATCGAAGGATATCGACATCGTCACGGTCAAGGACGTTCCCGGTTATGCCAACCTGGTGCGCGCCGGTTCGATCAGCGACCTCAGCGGCTTCATGAAGGAGCAGACGATCGATGCGGGGCCCTTCGGCGGTCTCATTGAGGAACTGACGGTAGATGGCAAGATCTATGCCCTCCCCTTCCGGTCCGACTTCTGGGTCGTCTATTATAACAAGGATATCTTCGACAAAGCCGGCGTCTCCTATCCGACGAATGACATGACCTGGGCGCAGTTCGACCAGATCGCCACCAAACTCACCGGCGGCATGGGCACGAACAAGACCTATGGCGCCCTCTTCCACACCTGGCGCTCGACGGTCCAACTGCCCGGTATCCTGGACGGCAAGCATACGCTGGTCGATGGCGATTATGCCTTCCTCAAGCCCTGGTACGAGCGGGCGCTTGCCCTGCAGAAGGAAGGTGTGGTCCCGTCCTATGCGTCGTTGAAAACCTCCAACACCCACTATTCGGCTCTGTTCTTCAACGGAACGATCGGCATGCTGCCGATGGGCACCTGGTTCATCGGTACGCAGATCGCCAAGGTCAAGTCGGGCGAATCCAAGAGCAAAAATTGGGGCATCGTGAAGTATCCGCATCCGGAAGGCGTGCCGGCCGGGACCACCGCAGCGCAAATCTCCGGCCTCGCCGTTAACGAGAATTCCGATCACAAGGAAGTGACGCTTGATTTCATAAAGTTCGTCACCGGGCCGGAGGGGGCGGCAATCATCGCGTCCACCGGTACCATTCCGGCCCAGCGCACAGACGATGTCGGCGAAAAGATCGCTTCCGTTCCCGGCTTCCCGCAGGATGCGAACAGCAAGGCGGCACTGAAAGCCGGCAAGTCCTTCCTGGAAATGGCGGTGAACCCCAACGCAGCAAAAATCGAGGTCGTGCTGAACCGTACGCATGACGCGATCATGACGGACAATATCTCTGTCGATGACGGCCTGAAGGAAATGACGGAAGGCGTGAAAGCGATCAAATAACTCCTGCCATGATTGACCGCGGGAGTGCTCCTCTCGCGGTCAATTCTCTTTGGACATATTCCTGGATATCGCTTGTGATTTACGATCTCGCTCAGGCCAATCCCCTTTTCGGCAATCCCTTGAAGACCCGTGACGACCTTTCGAAGGCCGTCATCGATCTCTTCAAGCCGCTCCTGCCTTACTTTTCCGAAGGTGGTGCACGCGTACGCCTGAGCGCAACCGGCGCCATCTTCGACCGAGCAGCTGCTGATCTGGAGGGTTTTGCAAGACCGCTCTGGGGAATTGTGCCCCTGGTTGCCGGCGGCGGCACTTTTCCGTTCTGGGATCTGTATCGACGCGGCCTCGCCAATGGCACGGACCCCTCCCATCCGGAATATTGGGGCGACGTCGCCGATCGAAATCAGCGACTGGTGGAACTGGCTGCCATCTGCTTTGCTCTCGCAATGGTTCCGGAGCATATCTGGGAGCCGCTTGCCCCAAAAGACAAGGACAAGATTGCAGCCTATCTGATCAGTGGCCGCGAGCACGAGTTCGTCGACAACAACTGGAAATTCTTTCGCGTCTTGATCGACCTTGGACTTGAACGGGTCGGGGTACACTTCGACCGATCGAAAACTACGGCCTATCTCGACGAACTGGAGGCATTCGACATCGGCAACGGCTGGTATCGCGACGGACCGGTGCGCCGAGTCGATCATTACATTCCCTTTGCCATGCACTTCTATGGCCTGATCTATTCGGTTCTGGCGAAAGGCGACGAGGCTCGCAAAACCCGTTTGCGGGAACGCGCACGAACCTTTTCCAGCGACATTCGCCACTGGTTTGGCCCGGATGGAGCAGCGCTCGCCTTCGGACGCAGTCAGACCTACCGATTTGCCGCCGGCGGCTTTTGGGGAGCACTCGCCTTCTCCGGAGTCGAGGCACTGCCTTGGAGCGAGATCAAGGGCTACTACATGCGGCATATCCGCTGGTGGTCGGACAAACCGATCGCCGATCGCGATGGAGTTCTCTCGATCGGCTATGGCTATCCGAACCTCTTGATGAGCGAGAGTTACAATTCAGCTGGATCGCCTTACTGGGCGCTCAAATTCTTCCTGCCCCTCGCATTGCCGGACGATCATCCGTTCTGGATTGCGGAAGAAGCGCCGGCACCGGAGTTTCCGCTGCCGATTCCGCTGAAGGAACCGGGCATGGTCGCCATGCACACGCCTGGCAACGTGGTGATTCTGTCGTCCGGGCAGCAGCACGACAAGATGCGCGGGGCGAACGAGAAATATTCGAAATTCGTCTATTCGACGCGCTACGCCTTCAATATCGAAGCCGATGACCGGCAGTTTGCCGCCGCCAGCTTCGACGGCATGCTTGGATTGTCCGACGACGACGTACACTTTCGCATGCGGGAGACTTTGGACGAGGCATTGATCGCTGACGACCGGCTTTATTCGCGCTGGCGTCCCTGGAGCGACGTGGTCGTCGAGACTTGGCTTCTGCCCGTAAACCCATGGCACATACGCGTTCACCGGATCACCACGCCGCGCGCGCTGAAAACCGCCGAGGGTGGCTTTGCCATTGAGCGTGCCGATTTCAATGTCGATCGGGCTGAGCATTCGGAAGGCCGGGCGGTATGGCACGGCCGAAGCGATATCAGCGCCATCATTGACCTTTCGCCGGGTGCGCAGCGGGCCGGCCTTGCGATGAGCCCTATCGCCAACACGAACCTGATCCATGCCAAGACGCTGCTGCCGCAATTGCGCGGCGACATTCCCGCAGGTACGACGGTATTGGCGACCGCCGCTATGGCACTGCCTGTTGGCGATGATGCGGAGGCGGCGCTTCATGCCCCGCCACCTTGCCCCGAAATCGATGAATTCGAGCAGTTCTTTCGGATGAAAGGTTCACCGATACCCGCATTCGCACTCGAGCTGTAGATTCCCGTAAAGCTGCGGAAAGGCCTTCATCAAAGAGCCGTAAGCATGCTGGACTGCAGCTCCCGACACGAAAGGAAAAGACATGACCGCCACCGTTCAAACGCGCCATGCAATCCACTACAGCCAGTCCGAACGCATGACAGGCGCGGAGATCAGGGAAAACTTCCTGATCGAGACGCTTTTCGTCCCCGGAAGCCTCCAGGCGGTCTATACCCATTATGATAGAATGCTGGTTGCCGGTGCCATGCCCACGAACGGCCGGCTGATCGTCGGCGACGAACTGGCGAAGCTCGTCGGGACCGACTATCTACTGGAGCGCCGTGAGCTCGGTCTGATCAATATCGGTGGCCCGGGCCGCGTCATGGCCGATGGCACGACTTATGATCTCCAATCCATGGACGGGCTTTATCTCGGCCAGGGAAAGCAGGAAATTGTCTTCGAAAGCGTCGACCCGACGAGACCTGCAAAATTTTACATCAATAGCGCCCTTGCCCATGCCAAACTTCCCTCGCGGATTATTGCCAAGAGCGATGCGATCGAGAACGATCTCGGGGACGGCGCCACCTCGAACAAGCGCAAACTTTACCAGTATCTCCATCCGAAGGTCTTGCCGACCTGCCAGCTCCTGATGGGACTGACGCGGCTCGAAACCGGCAGCGTCTGGAATACGATCCCGGCCCATCTGCATGATCGCCGCATGGAAGCCTATCTCTATTTCGACCTGCCGGAAAACGCGTTCGTCGTGCACCTGATGGGGCGCCCCGAGGCCACGGAGCATCTGATCGTCAGAAGCGAGCAGGCTGTCCTTTCCCCCCCATGGTCCATTCATTGCGGCGCAGGCACCTCTGCTTATGCCTTCATCTGGAGCATGGCAGGAGACAATCAATCCTTCACCGACATGGATATGGTCGACATGAAGAGCCTTCGGTAGCAGGTAGCATGGGCTGTTGAAGAGCGAACCTTCGCCTTCGTCGGATAAGACGCACGGATAGGGACAGGGAACTGGTCCTTCCACGACTTGATTCGGCTGAGCGCTGCCGCTTGCCAACTTCTCCAGTATCAGAATGATTTTCTTAACCTTTGCGGCCTTTATAGATTTTGTTTGATCCGAAGCGGCGCTTGAGGTACCTCTTTTCGCGCCGAGGTGATTTTTGAAATTTTATCGCGGGGACATCATGACGGCGATCACTTACGCCCCTTTTCGAAGGGCAGCCTGCCTGGTTGGATTCGCCCTTCTGGCCGGCTGCACGTCGTCTCAGACGACATCGTCAATCACCAAGGATTCCGTGAAGACGAATACCGCTTCGATTGATAGCACCAAGCAGGTGTACACTTATACCGCAACTGACCGCGAATGCTTGAAGCGGGCGATGTATTTTGAATCTAAGCGGTCCAGCAAAGACGGCTTCATGGCCGTCGGCAGCGTGGTGATGAACCGCCTGACTTCCGGTGCTTATCCGGAGACGATTTGCGGCGTCGTTTCCCAAGAGAAGCAATTCGCGCCGGGCGTGATGACACGCGTGATGAAAGAAGAAACGGCGCCTGAACTGAATGCTGCTGCAGACGCCATCCTTCGAGGCGAACGAAATCCCGAAGTGAAGGAAGCCATGTTCTTCCATCAGGATGGGCTGAAATTCCCTTACGGCAACATGCACTATGTGACCGTGGCCGGTGGCAATGCGTTCTACGAGAAACGCGACGACGAAGGTGAGCTGCAGACCCCTGCCCCAAAGCCGGCGGATGAATATATCCTCGCCTTCGCGCCGCATCTTGCCGCTTCGCCAAGCATGGTGGCCGTGAACGATGTCCGAGCAACAGCCACGCAGGCAGAAGGGGATGATCTCGTGCTTCCGCTTGATGCCCCGGTTCCCATTCAACGGCCCCAGCCTGCAAGCATGTCCGCCGCAGGGCAGATGGCTCTGGCTCAGCCGGAAGTGTGGTCCTTGCGCCCCGCCGGGAAGTGATCTGCGTCGGGCCAAGTCAAGGCTTGCTTCCGTGGCTGTGGACATCTTCCCGGGCAGGTAACGTCCCGATTGCCTCGCCGATTTGCTGGCCATAGAAAGTTATGCGCCACTTTAAGGGGAAGCTGGCGGAATATTTCGGGGGCTAGTCAATGAATTCGCGTTTTTCTTGCGTGGCCGCACTCGGTGTGCTGGCCATGATCATGGTCGGCTGTACGACGACGGAAGAAGCCAACCAGGCGATCCAGTCCAAGTGGATCGGCCAGCCGGTCGATTCCTTCTTCACCTATTACGGGCCGCCCGTTTCGTCTTTCCCGCTGAATGACGGCGGAACGATCTATACTTGGGTCGGCGGCGAGACGACGCGTTATATTCCGGCCCAGTATCAGACACCGCAACCCGCCAAACAGGATGCGAACCGGGTTACGCGCACGACGACGGAAACGCAGAAGAAGGCGGATGGCAGCACCGTCACGACCACCAAAACCTCGTCCTTCGGCATTTCGGCTCAACCCGCAGCGCCACAGATGATCTCGCCGGCCCGCACCGAGGAGCTCTTCTGCGAACTGCAGATTACAACGGGCGCCGACAAGATCATCCGCATGCTGCGCGCGACGAAAGATACCGATGGCGAAGGTTTCAGCCTCTCACGCTGCGCCGAAGTGATGGGCGTCAAGAAATAGGCCCGTCAACGCGGCCTTACATGCTCCATCCGAAAGCCAAGGCCGATGAGGCGTCCTGACAGATGGGCAAGCACTGGCCATCGAGCAATGCCGCGGATAAAGGCGGGCGGGCCTTTTCGTCTCTGCTCATCCGCCTGATCGGCGCGGCGGCGGCTGCGCATCATCAGCTGCAGCTTCTGTGTCGCTTTGGTCGGAAAGCTGCGGCGCTTTTCGACGGCCGCCAGATCGGCATCGGAAAGGCGGTTTTCCCCTAACGGAGCCGCCAGGATGTTGGCTGCCGCCACGGCATCCTGGATTGCCAGGTTGACGCCGACACCGCCGATCGGCGACATGGCATGTGCCGCATCGCCGATGCAGATGAGTCCCGGTCGCCACCACTGTTTCAGTCTGTCGATACGGACGGTGAGCAGGCTCGTATCGTCGAATGTACGGATTTCCTGTATGCGATCCGCCGGCAGCGGCGAAACATCGATCACCATCTGGCGAAAGGTTTCGATACCTTTCTCGCGGATTTCGGCAAGCGTTCCCTTACGAATGACATAGCCGCATTGCCAATAGTCACCGCGATCGATCAGCACGAAGCCCTGACGCGGACCGGCATGCCCCATCACTTCGTCTGGATCGCCTGGCTGTTTCGAAAGCTTCATCCAGACCACCTCGCTCGGAATGCCGAAACTTTCGACGATAAGCTCCGCCTTCTCCCGCACAACCGAGTTCCGACCGTCTGCACCTATAACGAGCCTGGAATGGATGGGCAGATTGCCTTCGGTCGTTTCTGCCACGAGGCCGGAAATCCGATTACCCTCTTCCAACAGCTCCGTGACCTTTGCATTCATGATCAGCCGGAAATTCGGATATCCCTGGGCTTGAGCTGCAAGAAAGTTCAGGAAATCCCATTGCGGCATGAAGGCGATAAAGCGGTTCTTCACCGGCAGGCGTGAAAAATCGGCGATGGTAATCGTTCGGCCCGCCATTTCAGCGGACAATTTCGGCGCCCGCGTATGCGGCAGTTTCAGGAGCTCGTCGATGAGGCCGAGTTCCTGCATCACTTCCATGGTCGACGGGTGAATCGTGTCGCCGCGAAAATCCCGCAGGAAATCGCCATGCTTCTCTATCACTACGACATCGACGCCCGACCGCGCCAGCAGATAACCGAGCATCAGGCCAGCCGGCCCCGCTCCTGCGATCACGCATGTGGTCTTTATTTCCTGTGTCGCGCTCATGACCTTATTTCGCTTGAAGCCATTTCCCGGATCAAGCAGCACTTGGTCGCAGCGTGATGAAATTCAAGCCTTGTGAGCTGCGACTTTCGCTTGTAGACCTGCGGCAGCTTTATGAAACGGAAGATATCATGGCCGATACCGGCAAACGCCGCATCAGCATTCTCGGCTCTACGGGCTCGATCGGCGTCAACACGCTCGATGTCGTGGATCAGCTCGGCGGCCGAGAGGCTTTTGACGTCGTCGCGATCACCGGCAATGCCAATATCGCCCTCCTGGCCGAGCAGGCGAAGGCGTGCGGCGCGAGCCTGGCTGTCACTGCCGATGACGCTCAATATTCTGCTCTGAAGGACGCGCTTGCGGGCAGCGACATTGAAGTGGCCGCCGGACGCGACGCACTGATCGAGGCGGGCGCGCGGGATTCTGACTGGGTCATGGCGGCAATCGTCGGCACTGCGGGGCTCGCACCGACGCTGGCCGCCGCACAACGAGGCGCCGATATCGCCCTTGCCAACAAGGAGTGCCTGGTCTCCGCCGGTGAGCTTTTCATCAACGCGGTTGCCGAAGGCGGCGGGCGGCTGATTCCGGTCGACAGCGAGCACAGCGCGATCTTTCAGTCGCTGGAAGACGATCAGCACCATGCCGTGGAACGCATCGTTCTGACTGCATCAGGCGGCCCGTTCCGCACCTGGACACGTGAGGCGATGGCGGGCGTTACAGTAGAGACCGCCCGTGCCCATCCTAACTGGTCGATGGGATTGAAGATCTCGATCGGCAGTGCGTCCATGTTCAACAAGGCGCTGGAGATGATCGAGGCGAAACACCTCTTCGATCTGAGGCCGGACCAGATCGAGGTGATCGTCCATCCGCAATCGGTCATCCATTCCATGGTCGGGTACACGGACGGCTCGGTGCTTGCCCAACTCGGCTGCCCGGACATGCGCACCGCGATCGGTTATGCGCTCACTTATCCGAACCGGCCAAAGCTCAACGTCGAACGGCTGGATTTTGCGAAACTCGCACGTCTCGATTTCGAAGCCCCGGACGAAGTGCGCTTCCCGGCACTGCGGCTCGCGCGAACGGCGCTTGAACGAGGCGGCGTACAGGGCGCAGCCATGAATGCAGCAGAAGAGACCTCCTTCCACGCCTTCTGTGCCGGCCGCATCGGCTTCCTGAATATGGCCGACATTACCGAACAGGTGATGGACAGCATGGCAGATTACGGCGCAGCCACGACCATGGACGAGGTTTTCACGGCGGATGCAGAAGCCCGCAGACGGGCCGGCGAAATCATCGCGAAAAATGAAATGGCCGCATAAGCGGCCATTTGGCTTATCCGATTTTCAGACCTGTCACGCGACGTGCCTTGCCAGCGCACAACGCGACCAGAGCTGGTGCAGCGAGCCGACCAAATGCTCGATATCGGCATCCGAATGCAGCGGAGTCGGAGTGATTCGCAAGCGTTCGGTCTTCTTTGCCACGGTCGGGTAGTTGATCGGCTGGACATAGACGTCGCAGGTATCGAGCAGGATATCCGAAATCCATTTGCACTTTGCAGCATCGCCGACCATGACCGGCACGATATGGCTGGGATTGTGCATATGCGGAATGCCGCGCTGGTCGAGCATGGTGCGCAACTTGCGAACGCGATCCTGATGACGGACGCGCTCGAAGGGGCTTGCCTTCAGATGCCGGATCGAAGCGAGCGCACCGGCAGCCAATGTCGGCGGCAGTGCCGTCGTAAAGATGAAGCCGGAGGCAAAAGAGCGAATGAAATCGCAAAGTGCTGCGGAGGCAGCGATATAGCCACCCATCACACCGAACGCCTTGCCAAGCGTCCCCTCGATGACCGTCAGCCGATCCATCAGGCCTTCGCGCTCGGCAATGCCGCCGCCACGCGGGCCATACATGCCGACCGCATGCACTTCATCGAGATAGGTCATCGCTCCGTATTTGTCGGCCAGATCGCAGATTTCCTTGATCGGGGCAATATCACCGTCCATCGAGTAGACGGATTCGAAGGCGATCAGCTTCGGCGCGCTCGGATCGGCGGCCGCGAGCTTCGCCTCCAAGTCATCGAGATCGTTGTGCTTCCAGATCATCCGTTCGCATTTGGCATAGCGGATGCCCTCGATCATCGACGCATGGTTCAGCGCATCGGAGAAAATGATCAGTCCCGGGATCTTCTGGCCGAGCGTACCAAGCGTTGCCCAATTCGACATATAGCCCGAGTTGAAGATCAGGCCCGCTTCCTTACCATGCAGATCGGCAAGCTCGCGCTCGAGGAGAACGTGGTAGTGCGTCGTTCCAGAAATATTCCGGGTGCCTCCCGCACCCGCGCCACAGTGATCGATGGCTTCCTTCATCGCCTCGATTACGGCGGGATGCTGGCCCATGCCGAGATAGTCGTTGGAACACCAGACGGTTACTTCCTTCGGGCCATCGGGAGTGTGGCGTGTGGCGCGCGGAAAATTGCCACGATGCCGTTCGAGATCAGCGAACACCCGATAACGACCCTCCGTGTGAAGCCCGTCCAGTTCGCTCTTGAAAAATGCCTCGAAATCCATGTCACACTCCAGAACCTGCTTTGGTTTTGGTTTCAGTCGCGCTTTTCGTCAACCCCGCGATGCGTGAATAAAACCCACCTGCGGCAAAAGGCCCGTATCTTTGAATTATTCCAATAAAAGACTTAGCCAATATGGGCAATGCGATAATTGATCCACGTCAAGGAGGAAGGAAAGAGCGGCGCTTGCGCTCTTTCCTTCCGGTTCGGATCGCGACTCGTCGTCAACCGGCAGCAACGACGGCTCGTTTCGCCATGACCTTCACGAGGTTGGCGCGATATTCCGCGTTGGCATGCAGGTCCGAGAGAAGATTGGACGAATCCACCGCGATGTTCGACAGAGCATCGGCTGACCAGTTGGAAGCGAGCGCCTGTTCGAAGCCCGAATGGCGAAAGACACCGTTCGAGCCAGCGCCGGTCACGGCAACACGCACGCCGCTGGATGTCTTTGCCACGAAGACGCCAACCATCGCGAAGCGCGAGGCCGGATTGTTGAACTTTGCATAACCTGCCTTTTCCGGTGCATCGAAGGAGACGGCGGTCACAATCTCGCCATCCTCAAGGGCCGTCTCGAATAGGTCCGTGAAGAACTCATCTGCCGCGATCGAACGCCGGTCGGTAATCACCGTCGCAGCAAGGCCTAGTACGCCAGCCGGATAATCCGCCGCCGGATCGTTATTGGCAATCGAGCCCCCGATCGTGCCCATATGGCGCACATGCGGGTCTCCGATATGGCTTGCAAGCTCGCAGATCGCAGGGCAGATGGCACGAAGTTCACGGGAACCGGCGACATCGGCATGCGGCGTGGCGGCGCCGATCGTCACCTCGCGACCGTCGATCGAAATCCCGCGCAGAGCCGCGATATGCCGGAGATCGATGAGATCGGTCGGCGCGGCGAGTCGCTGCTTCATGGTCGAGATCAGTGTCATGCCGCCGGAGAGATATTTACCCTCCTCATGCGCAGCGCGGAGTTTGACGGCATCTTCCACGGAGGAAGCACGGTGATAGCTGGTTGCATACATTGTCCATTCCTCCTCAATGAGCCGCGTGCATCGCCTGCCAGACCTTCATCGGGGTCGCTGGCATGGTAAGCCCGTTATTGCCGATCGCATCGGTGATGGCGTTGATCAGCGCCGGCGGCGAGCCGATCGCACCTGCCTCACCACATCCTTTGATACCGAGCGGATTATTTGGGCAAGGCGTGTTCTGGTGCGACAGCTTGAAGGACGGCAGGTCGTCGGCGCGCGGCATGGCGTAATCCATGAAGCTCGCCGTCAGGAGCTGACCGTTCGAATCATAGTGCACAGCCTCGAGCAGCGCCTGGCCGATGCCTTGGGCCAAACCGCCATGCACCTGGCCCTCTACAATCAGCGGATTGATGATATTGCCGAAGTCATCGGCGGCGACGAACTGGATGATGTCCGTCTCGCCGGTTTCCGGATCGATCTCAACCTCCGCGATATAGCAACCGGCCGGGAAGGTGAAGTTGGCCGGATCGTAGAAAGCCGTTTCCTTGAGCCCGGGCTCCATACCAGCCGGCAGGTTATGAGCCGTATAGGCGGCGAGTGCCACCTGGAACCATGGCAAGGCTTTATCCGTACCGGCAATTTTCAACTCGCCGTTTTCGATCACGACATCCTGCTCGTCCGCCTCCATCAGATGTGCCGCGATCTTCTTTGCCTTGGCCTCGACCTTGTCGAGTGCCTTGACGATCGCCGACATGCCGACTGCGCCGGAGCGGGAACCATAAGTGCCCATGCCCATCTGCACCTTGTCGGTATCGCCATGAACGATGTTGATGCTGTCGATCGGCACGCCGAGTCGGCCGGCGACGAGCTGGGCAAACGTGGTTTCGTGACCCTGCCCATGGCTATGGGAGCCGGTCAGCACCTCAATCGTTCCGACCGCGTTCACCCGTACTTCCGCCGATTCCCAAAGACCAACACCTGCGCCGAGCGAACCAACCGCCTGCGACGGTGCAATACCACAAGCTTCGATATAACAGCTCATACCGATGCCGCGCTTCTTGCCACTGGCTTCTGACTGTGCCTTGCGGGCAGCAAAGCCTTTCCAGTCGGCCGCCTGCATCGCAGCATCGAGCGAAGCTTCGTAATCGCCGGTGTCGTAATTCATGATCACCGGCGTCTGATAGGGGAAGGAACGGATAAAATTCTTCCGCCTCAGTTCAGCCGGCGAGACGCCGAGCTCGCGCGCCGCCGTCTCGATTGTGCGCTCAAGCAAGTAGGTTGCTTCAGGGCGCCCGGCGCCGCGATAGGCATCGACCGGCACGGTATTGGTATAGACGGTGCGGACATTGGCATGAATCGCCGGGATCGCGTATTGGCCGGAAAGCAGCGTCGCATAGAGATAGGTCGGCACGGCCGAAGAGAAGAGCGACATATAGGCGCCGAGATTGGCGATCGTGTCGACCTTCAGCGCCGTGATGCGGTTGTCCGCGTCGAAGGCCATCTTCACCTTGGAAACATGGTCACGGCCGTGGGCGTCGGTAAGGAAGGCTTCTGTGCGGTCGGAAGTCCATTTCACCGGCACTCCGGTCTTCTTCGAAGCCCACAGGCAGACGATCTCCTCCGGATAGATGTAGATCTTCGAGCCGAAACCGCCGCCGACATCCGGCGCGATGACGCGCAGCTTGTTTTCCGGCGCGACATTGTAGAACGCGCTCATGACAAGGCGAGCCACGTGCGGGTTCTGGCTCGTCGTATAGCAGGTGTAGTGGTCTTCGGCCGAATCATAGATACCGAGCGTGGCGCGCGGCTCCATCGGGTTCGGCGAAAGCCGGTTGTTGACGATCTCGATCTCGGTGACATGCGCGGCCGACGCGATCGCCCGGTCGGTCGCATCCGGATCGCCGAGCTGCCAGTCGAAGATCAGGTTGTTTGATGCTTCCGGGTGGATCTGCGGCGCTCCGGCCTCCAGCGCTGCGGTCGCCTCGGTGACGGCTGGAAGCGGCTCGTAGTCGATGATGACGGCTTCCGCCGCATCGCGGGCTTCACCGATGGAATCCGCCACGACGATCGCCACCGCATCGCCCACATAGCGCACGGTTTCAGCGGCGAGCGGCCGCCAGGCGCCCATTTTCATGGGTGAGCCATCCTTCGAATGGATCATCCAGCCGCAGATGAGATTGCCGATGCCATCGGCCTGCAGCTGCTTGCCGTCCAGCACATCGATGACGCCCGGCATGGACTTCGCGGCACTCGCATCGATGCTCTTGATCCTGGCGTGCGCGTGCGGACTGCGAATGAAGTAGGCAGATTTCATGCCGGGGACAGTCATGTCGTCCGTATAGCGCCCCTTGCCGGTCAGGAAACGCTTGTCTTCCTTGCGGGTTACGCGTGCACCGATTCCTTCAACACCCATTTTCATCTCCTCCAGAAATGAGCGAATAGCCAATAGGAAGTAGCGAATAGAGGGATTTCGAGTAGCGACGGGCCAAACCAACGGCCAACTATTCGCTATTCGCTACTCCCTATTCGCTTGCCTTCACTCCGCCGCTTGACGGCCCGATGCCATTTCGGCATCGGCGGCGAGGATGGCCTTGACGATATTGTGGTAACCAGTACAGCGACAGATATTGCCTTCCAGCCCTGCGCGGACCTTCTCTTCTGTCAGCGAACCGCCTTCACGGTTGATCATGTCGACCGCCGTCATCACCATTCCGGGCGTGCAGAAGCCGCATTGAAGTCCGTGGTGCTCCTTGAAGGCCGCCTGCACCGGATGCAATTCGCCCTGGCCGGCCAGCCCCTCAATCGTTGTGATCGTTGAACCGGAAGCCTGTACCGCGAGGATGGAGCAGCTTTTGACCGAATGGCCGTCCATATGGATGACACAAGCGCCGCACTGGGTCGTGTCGCATCCCACATGCGTTCCGGTCAAACCAAGTTTCTCGCGGATGAAGTGCACGAGCAGGGTGCGATCCTCGCACTCGCCGCTCATCGCGCGGCCGTTCACGGTCAGCGTCACTTTCGTCATCATTTTCCTCCTCGCATCTCTCCCGGATACAGACATCATCATTTGCTTTTTTACGGAGAGGATCAACTGCTACTTTCTAGGGAACCGTCAATTATTTGGTCGGCCTCGGAACCCGTCTTGACGCTTCCACCAACGATTCGAGGGCAAATTCCTCAAAGAAATGAAGGCGGCATATGGACTCTTCTACATCGCACCCTATTGTTCCCGCGATAGTGCTGGAGCTTGCTGGCGGATGCCGCGGAAGGGCCGGCCATAATAGACAAAGGAGAAATGTCATGAAGAAAGCCATCGTGCTTCTGATGCTTGGCGCATCCCTCGCGAGTTGCACCGCAACTGAACAAGGCGCTGGCATCGGCGCTGCGTCGGGTGCCGTGATCGGTGGCCTTGCGACAGGCAACGTCCGCGGTGCGGCTGTCGGCGCCGCGATTGGCGGCGTATCGGGCGCATTGATCGGCTCCGTCGCCGAACAGCCCGGTCAGTGCTACTATCGCGACCGCTATGGTCGTCGCTATGTCGACGATTGCCCGCGCGGTTACCGATAAACGCTCGGATTGCCGGCGAAATGTGTGGCCCCGGAGCACGCTTCGGGGCTTTTTCTTTCATGAAATCATCGCGAAGGACAGACAAGGGGTACCCTGCCCCTTCTTTTGCCGTTAGATAGGTTTTGTTGGGGGCTATGAGGACTCAAAGCCGAGGCGTCGACAGTTAATTTGCGTATGCGGAACAAAAGTACGGGGCGGGAAAAGGACCGGAAGCTGAGGGGAGCAGGCACCGTCGCAATGCTCGTCGCCGCCTTTCTGTTTGCTCCGCCGCTCGTAAACAATGCCTACGCCTTCAAGATCTTCGGCATAACGCTCTTCGGGGATGACGAGGAGACCGTCGAGGTCATCGATCCTGTCCGGTACGACGTGACACTCGAGACGGGAAATGCGGACAAGGATCTCAAAGAGCGCCTCGAAAATGCAGCGTCGCTCGTCGCCGACGAGAAGCAGCCCGTCTCCGGCGATCTTGGTGTCGTTATCAAGGCGCGGGAAGACCGCGACCGACTGATCGCCGTTCTTTATGAAGCAGCGCGTTACGGCGGCACCGTGCATATTTCCGTCGCCGGCACCGACATAGACAGTTTGCCACCCAATCCGACCTTCAATCACGCAGCGCCTGTTCCGGTGACCGTTCGCATCGCCCCCGGTCCGGTCTTCAAGCTTGGCTCGGTGCGTTTTGAAGGAGATGCCGTCGGACGCGATCCCGCGAAATACGACCTGGTTCCCGGCGGAGAAGCCGGATCTCGCCTTATCCTCAAAGCCGGCGAGCAGCTTCTCGTCGATCTGAAGGATGAGGGCCGGCCGCTTGCAAAGCTTACCGAGCGACAGGTGACCGCCGATCACAGGACGAATACCATCGATGTCGTGCTCGGTGCTGTCGGCGGTCCCATGGCGCCGTTCGGTGCGGTGGCCGTCAAGGGCTCGCGAACCGTCGATGCCGCCTTCATCAGCCGTTATTCACGGCTCGACAGGGGCGGGCGCTATTCGCCGGAGCAACTGAAGAAGGCGAATGACCGCCTGCGCGAGCTCGGTGTCTTTTCGAGCGTGACGATCCGCGAAGCGGATAGACTCGCTCCGAATGGTTCGCTGCCGCTGACGATCGAGGTGTCAGAAGGCAAACATCGTTATTTCGGCTTCGGCGCCGAATACTCCTCGATCGACGGAATCGGGCTTGAAGGCTATTGGGGTCATCGCAATCTGTTCGGCGAGGCAGAATCGCTGCGTATCGAGGGCAAGGTGTCCGGCATCGGAGCCACGACCGATCTCGGCACCTACGACTACTCCGCCGGCATCATATTCACCAAACCCGGTGCCTTCGTGCCCGAGGCTACTTTCGAATCCCGTCTCGAAGCCAAGAGCGAGACGCCGGATGATATCTACGAGGCGCAATCGGTCATCTACTCGGCCAGCATTGCCTACGAATTGAACGACAGGGACAAGTTGACTGCCGGCGGCGAAATAGCCTGGATCAATACCGACGATGCGTTCGGCAAGAACCAGTATCTCACCGTCAGTCTTCCGCTTGGTTTCGAACGGGACGCCCGCGATAACAAGCTCGATCCGACGGAAGGTTATCACGCCACGCTGGCGGCTAAGCCCAGCTATGAGCTTCTGGACGGCACGGTCTTTTCCTCATTCGAAGGTTCGATCTCCGGCTATCTCGGCTTCGGGGAAGAAAATGGCATCGTGCTCGCGGGCCGGCTTGCGGCCGGTGCACTGGTCGGTGCCGACGACCTTGAAAGCATTCCCGCGACACGCAGATTCTTCGCCGGAGGCGGTGGATCGGTGCGCGGTTATGCCTATCGGGAAATTTCGCCCTATAACAGTGCCGACGAGCCGACGGGCGGGCGATCCTATACGCTGGGCTCTTTCGAAGTACGGGTAAAAGTGTCAGAGAGTATCGGCATTGTACCTTTTATCGATGTCGGTACCGTTTCGACCGGAATCATGCCTGATTTTTCTGATATACGCGCGGGAGCGGGGATCGGCGTACGATATGCCACGCCTTTTGGGCCGCTCCGACTTGACGTCGCAATTCCGTTGCAGCGTTACGATGGCGGCAGCCAATATGGGATCTATGCTGGTATAGGACAGGCATTCTGAAAGGCAGATGGAAAGGTAGCATATCGGGCATGACGCTGATGGTTCGCCTGCTGAAATGGGTTGTGAAAGCCGTGCTTGGCGCGGTCGCGATCCTGTTCGTCATGGCGCTTGGTGTTCTCCTTTTCGTGGCGCTCACCCCCGTTGGCGGACGGGTGGCGGCAGACCGAATCTCCGCAATTGTTTCCACCCCGGACCGAACCATCACCTTTTCGCGGCCGGAAGGCCTTTTGACCGGCGATCTGCGGATCGACACGCTTACCCTTTCCGACAAGGCAGGCCCCTACGCCCAGATCGGCGGCATCAAGGTCGACTGGTCACCAACGGCGTTGGCCGGAGGTGTTTTCCGTGCCGAACGTATTTCCGCCGAGACCGTAAATTTCATCCGTCCGCCGCGGCCCTCGAACACCCCGGCAACGCCTCAAACGACTTCGAGTTCTTCAGGATCCCCTCTCCCGATCGGAATCCGGGTCGCACAGATCGACCTGCCGGACATCAATCTCTCTCAGGCGCTTTCCGGACGGGATTTCTCCCTCTCGGTCAAGGGCTCGGTAGATGCGACCGGACCCGATATTTCCCTCGACTTGCAGGCAACCCGGAAGGATGAGCCGGATGCCAAGGCATCCGCCGATGTGGTCTACGCCCCCTCCGAGAATCGTCTGACACTGAAAGCCGCCGTCTCCGAGCCGCAAGGTGGTCTGCTTGCCCGCCTCCTGCGCCTGCCGGGCGCGCCTGCGGTGGAACTGGCGCTCGACGGCGAAGGTCCGCTTTCCGATTGGGCCGGCAAATTGCAGGGCAGCGTCGGCGGCACCCCGGTCATCGCTGTCGACGGCAAGCACATGCTTATCGAGGACGGCAGGCACCGCGTGGAGGTGACTGGCGGCGGCCAACTCGCAACCCTGTTGCCGCCCGCGTTCCGGCCTCTGTTCGCCGGCACGACCGATATCAATGTCGCCGCAATCTATGCCGACTCCGGCCGTGTCGACATCGAACGCGGCAACCTCACGTCGGGTGCCGTGAAGATTTCCGCACAAGGGGTCTGGGATCCAACGGGCGACAACAGCCTCACTGCGGGCCTCGCCGGCACCAACGGCCCCGTAGCCCTCGTCTGGCCGATCAGCGGTCAGGAGAGCCGGTTTTCTTTCGAGAGCATCAATTTCACCCTGACGGGTGCCGCATCCTCGGCCCGCTTCAATGCAACGGCTGCCTTGAGCGCCGCCGAACTGCCGCAAGGTCGCTTCGGGCAAATCCGCCTGCAGGCGGAAAGCGAGGATCTCAATCTCATCGATCGCGCAGGCAGTATCCGCAGCCGGTTCACCGTTGCTCGCACGGATTTTACAAACGATAGCCTCGATCGAATCATCGGCGGGCCCGTGACGCTGGATGCGCCGCTCAGGCTCGCGCCGCCGGCGATCGGCCTCGACGCGGCGACCTTTGACAGCGCCAATGTCAATGGCACACTTTCTGGCGCCTATGACATGTCGAAGCAGGCTGTCACCGGTAATTTCCGTATCTTCGCAAACCCTGCCGTGCTGCCGGCCGCTCTGGTCTCGAAGTTCGAGGGCAAACTTTCGGCCGAGGGTTATGTCAACGCGGCGACCGACGGCCGTGGCCGTGTGAGCCTCGAAAACTTTGTGATGCGATCCAATGCAGTCGAGGCGAATGGTAACGTTGTTCTCGAAAACCAGACCGTGACCGGCCATCTTGCCGGCCGCATGCCGGACTTGAAGCGCTGGCTGCCCGAAGGCGAGGGCGCCGCGGGTTTCGACATCGCAGTCAACGGCCCGCTCGCTGCAATGGGCGTGAAGGCCGTTCTCAATTCCGCGGACGCACGTCTCGTCGGTCGTAAGCTCCAGAACATGAGCGTTGTCTTCGACGGTACCGCCGACCCGAACGCACCCAAGGGCAAGTTGACGGCTACGGGCTCGTTGGACGGCCAGTCGATCCGCGCCAACGCCGATATAATCTCGACACAGGGCCGCACGAGCGCACCGTCAATCAGCGCCGAGGTCGGCCCCAACAAACTCAATGGTGCGTTGAGCTTCTCACCCGATTTCCTGCCGGAAGGCCAGTTGAATTTCGATTTTCCGGATGTCTCGATGCTTGCCGCGCTCGCCGCCCAACAGGCCCAGGGCGATCTCCGTGGTTCTGTGACTTTCAGCAATACGGATGGCCGGGCCGGCGCCGCAATCCGGGCATCCGGCAATGCGCTTCGCCGCGGCTCGATCGAGATCGTCCAGCCGAACATCGATCTTGCCATTCCGGACATCAAGGCGATCGCGGCCGAGGGCACAGTGCGCGCCGGCCGCATCGGCACCGGATCCGTTGGCGTCAGCGACATCAACCTTGACGTCAGCCATAGCGGCAGCAGGACAGGCTTCAACCTCACCGCCCAATATGACAATGCGCCGCTCAATGCCGTTGGTGATGTCCAGACCGATGGCGAGATCTCGGTGGGCATAGAGAGCTTCACCGCCTCGCCACGCAACATCCCGGTTCGGCTTGCCGCCCCCACCCGCATTGCCATCGTCAATGGTGGTGCGCGGCTTGCCGGACTAACGCTCGCGACCGGCAGCGGCAGCGTCACCGTTAACGGCACTGCCGGCTCGTCCCTCGACCTGACGGCCAATATCAATGCACTGCCTGCGAACCTCCTCAATGCCTTCGTTCCGGCGGTCAACGCTGCCGGCACGATCTCCGGTACCGTGAACGCCACAGGGTCCACCTCCGCTCCTGCGATCCGCTATGATCTTGAATGGAATGATGCGCAGCTTCGCCAGACGCGCGATGCTGGCATCAGTCCGTTTCGTCTCCAAGCAAGCGGAAGCTTTGCCAACGGGACGGTCGCACTAGACGCGACCCGCCTGACGGGTTCCGACGGCCTCGACCTGTCAGCCGCCGGCCGCGTTCTTCTTCAGAACGGTGTTCCGGCTCTCGACATCAACGCCCGTGCCAATGCGGTGCCCGCAAGCCTGATTAACGCCTTCGCGCCGACCCTGGGCGCCCGCGGCACAGTTTCCGGGACCGTCACCGCAACTGGGACGCCGGAGGCGCCTGCCGTCCGTTACGATCTTCGCTGGGCCGATGCCGGCGTCAGCCAGACCGCATCTGCAGGGCTGGCACCACTGAACATCACGGCAAACGGGACTTTCCAGAACGCTGCAGTCACCGTCGATACTAGACTTTCGGGTGGCGGTGGCATCTCGCTTTCGGGCAGCGGTTCGGTTTCACTGGCTGGAGAAAAGCCTCTCAACCTCAAATTCAATGGGCAATTGCCCTTCTCCATCCTCGCCGGCCAGCTTGCCGCTCAAGGCTTCGTGCTGGAAGGTACCGGCAATGTCGATCTGGCAATCGGCGGCACGGCTTCGGCGCCGGCGATCACTGGCACGGCCTCCTCATCCGGCGCACGGCTTGTCGACGTGCGGCGCAACCTTGCCGTTACTGATCTTGCCGCCAATATCTCCTTCAACGGTAACAGCGCCAACATTTCCCAGCTCTCCGGCAAGCTCTCAGGCGGCGGCAGCATCTCGATCCAGGGCTCGGTCGGCATTACGCCCGGCTCCGGCTTTCCGGCCGATCTGAGGATCATGCTCGCGCGAGCAACCTATGCGGACGGGGCCCTCTTTGCGGCAACGGCCGACGGTGCCTTGACCCTGACCGGCCCGCTGACGTCTGGCCCCCTCCTTGGTGGCCGGGTAACGTTGACCAAGGCAGCGATCACAGTGCCTGCTAGGCTCCCGACCTCGCTTGCGGAAATAGACATCCGTCACCGTAATGCCCCACCCGATGTGCTGCGACAGATGGAGGAACTCCGCCCTAAGGAGGCAACCGGCAGTTCGAGGCCGATCGCCCTCAATCTGCAGATCAGCGCGCCCAACGGCATCTTCGTCCGCGGTCGAGGTATCGATGCAGAACTCGGCGGTGACCTGACCATAACCGGCACAGCGGTAGATCCCATCGTCTCCGGCGGTTTCGAAATGCGCCGTGGACGCATCGTCATCCTCGCCAAGCGGCTCGATTTCACGGAAGGTGAAATCACCTTCGGCGGCGGGCTGATCCCGGTCCTGAACATGGAAGCCAGCACGACCTCAGCCCAGACGACAATCATTGTGAAGGTCACCGGCGTGGCGAACGATCCGACGATCACCTTCTCTTCTTCGCCCGCCCTGCCGCAGGATGAGGTCCTGGCGCGGCTGATCTTCGGCCAGTCCATGTCGCGGCTTTCGCCGCTGCAGATCGCCCAGCTCGCCGATGCCGTTACCCAGCTTGCCGGCGGTGGCTCCACCTCCCTTCTCGAAACGCTGCGCAGCAATCTCGGCGTCGACGACCTCGATATCAACACCGACGAGACAGGCCAGACGACCGTCTCCGTCGGCCGCTACATCAACAATCGTACCTATGTGCAGGTCGAGCAGGGCGGCTCCGGCGGCGCCGAGGCCACGATCAATCTCGATATCGGCCGAGGCGTGAAACTCAAGGCCGGCGCCGGGACAGAAGGCGGCAAGGCCGGCATCTTTTACGAGCACGAATACTGATTTCGAGCCTCATTTATCCTGCCTTTCTCGGGAGAAGAGAATGAACTCCAAGGACATCACATTGATCGGCGTTCCTCTGGAAGAAGGGTCCGGCCGCGGCGGTTGCGCCATGGGCCCGGCAGCCTTCCGTCTGGCCGGCATTGTCAAGTCGCTGGAAGGCCTGGGGTTCCGCGTCAGCGATAGCGGCGACCTGTGCCCGGAACCGGCAACCGATCTCGAAGAGCGGCAGGATGCGAAGAATCTGCCGATCGTCGGCGCTTTCGCGCGGGCACTGGAAAACCGGATCTACGAAAAGGCTAAAGCCGGTACGATACCCGTGATCATGGGCGGCGATCATAGCCTTTCCATGGGCAGCGTGCCGGGCATGGCCCGTTACGCTGCCGGGATCGGCCGGCCACTCTTCGTGCTCTGGATCGATGCTCATGCGGATTTCAATTCGCCGGAAACCTCACCGTCAGGCAATATTCACGGAATGCCGGTGGCCTTCTTCACAGGACAGGCGGAATTCGCACCGATCCTCGACAGCGACCGCCCCATGGTCGACCCGCGGAATGTTTTTCAGATCGGCATCCGCTCCGTCGACGAAATCGAGCGGAAGATGATCGCCGAGCACGGCGTCAACGTCTTCGACATGCGCGCCATCGATGAGAACGGCATCGCAGCGATCATGCTTCAGGTGATCGATAGGGTAAACGCCGCCAACGGTCTTTTGCATGTCAGCCTTGACGTGGATTTCCTCGATCCGGATATCGCACCGGGAGTAGGCACCACCGTACCGGGAGGCGCAACCTTCCGCGAGGCGCATCTGATCATGGAAATGTTGCATGATACCGGACTTGTCTGTTCGCTCGATCTCGTCGAGCTGAACCCGTTCCTTGACGATCGCGGCAAGAGCGCGCGGATCATGGTGGAGCTGACGGCAAGCCTTTTCGGCCGGCGAGTTCTGGATCGTCCGACGCGTTCGGCATAGTGTTTTCAATTTATATTCTATCAACCTGTTCGTTTTCTGGCATAAATTACAAGGAAAATTGATTTTATACAAAAGTCCTACGTATATTTCCGAGTACGAAGTGAGAGAATTATTGACCTGACGTTAATTTTTGAGGGCTATTTCTTGTGAGACTCAAGGGCCCTCTGCAGCACCCTGACTTTCATGTGGAGAGACAAGCGGCGGCTTGAGACGAAGCTGAACTCACAAGCGGGAGCAAGCAAAGTCTAATGTCTATCCTTTCTCTTCCAGGCGCCGACGCGAAAGCAATGCTTGCAGCGCTCGCCAAATCGCAGGCGATCATCGAATTTGATCTGTCCGGAACTGTCCTCACAGCCAACGAGAACTTCTGCAAGACTCTTGGCTACGCGCTCTCCGAAATCGTCGGCAAGCATCACAGCATGTTCTGCGACCCGGCTTATACGAAGTCACAGGACTACAAGGACTTCTGGGCACGCCTCGGTAGCGGCAAATATGAGGCCGCAGCCTACAAGCGGATCGGGAAAGGGGGCCGCGAGATATGGATCCAGGCGTCCTACAATCCGGTCATGTCCGGCGGCAAGCCCTACAAGGTCATCAAGTTCGCGACCGACATCACTGCCGCGAAGCTGAAGGCCGCCGAGGACGAAGGCAAGATCAATGCGATCTCACGGATCCAGGCCGTTATCGAATTTACGCCGACCGGCGAGATCCTGACCGCCAACGAGAATTTCCTGTCCTGCCTCGGCTACCAACACGCCGAGATTGCCGGCAAGCATCACAGCATGTTCTGCGAGCCGGCATTCCGCGACAGCCCCGATTATCGCGAATTCTGGAAGAAGCTGGCGGGCGGCGAAGCCATCGCCCAGGAATTCAAGCGCATCGGCAAAGGCGGCAAGGTGGTCTGGATCCAGGCCTCCTACAACCCGATCTTCGATGCCGATGGCCGAGTCTTCAAGGTTGTCAAGTTTGCGACCGACATTACCGAGCGGGTGCGCGCTGTCGATGATCTTGCCGTGGGCCTTACCGCGCTGTCCCATGGTGACCTCACGGCTCAGATCGAGAAGCCTTTCATCCCGACGCTGGAAAAGATCCGTACCGATTTCAACGAAGCGGTCGCCAAGCTGGCAGAGGCTATGCGTACGGTCGGCGAGAATGCAGAAGGCATCGCCGGCGGCTCCAGCGAAATCCGCCAGGCCTCCGACAGCCTGGCAAAGCGGACGGAACAGCAGGCCGCGGCAGTCGAAGAAACTGCGGCGGCACTGGAAGAGATCAGCCGGACGGTTACCGACAGTGCCAAGCGCGCCGAAGAAGCAGGCGACCTTGTCTCTCGCACGAAGAGCGGCGCTGAACATTCAGGCGCCGTTGTTCGCAATGCTGTCGGCGCGATGGATCAGATAGAGAACTCTTCCAAAGAGATCTCGAACATCATCGGCGTCATCGACGACATCGCGTTCCAGACCAATCTCCTGGCGCTCAATGCAGGCGTCGAAGCAGCACGGGCAGGCGAAGCCGGAAAGGGCTTTGCGGTCGTTGCCCAGGAAGTTCGGGAACTCGCACAACGGTCCGCTACCGCAGCCAAGGAAATCAAGACCCTGATCTCCACCTCCTCGGAACATGTCAAGCGTGGCGTTGCCCTGGTTGGAGAGACTGGCAAAGCTCTGGAACAGATTATCGCTCAGGTGGAAGACATCAACGGCAATGTCGTCGCGATCGTGGAAGCATCCCGTGAGCAATCCACGGGGATCCGTGAGATCAGCAACGCCGTGAATTCCATGGACCAGAACACACAGCAGAATGCGGCCATGGTCGAGGAAACGACGGCAGCCAGCCACAGCTTGGCCCGCGAAGCCGAAACCCTGCGCAATCTCCTGGCGCAATTTAGATTTGGGCAACACTCTTCGCATAGAATTGCTCAAGCGCGACCTGATGCACGCCCTGTCGCATCGCCGGCACGCAATCTCATGGCAACGGTCGCGCGCGCCGCATCAGGGGGAGCCGCTGCCGCCCAGGCAACGGATAGTTGGGAAGAATTCTGATGGCTACGACAATCAACTCCACAAGCTACAGCGGCGAAACGCTGGAGATCATAGCTTTTCGTCTGCACGAGCAGGAGTTCTGCGTGAAGACGACGACAATCCGCGAAATCCGCGGCTGGGCTCCTTCGACCCCGATCCCGCATGCGCCACCGGACGTGATCGGTGTTATGAACCTGCGCGGTTCCGTCATCCCGATCATCGACCTCGCCTACAAGCTCGGCATGAAGAGCACAGTAGCAAATGAGCGCAGCGCCATCGTTGTCGCCGAGGTGCATAACATGGTGATCGGCATGCTTGTCGACCGCGTCTCCGATATCCTCACCATTCCCTCGAGCCAGGTTCAGCCGGTTCCGGAGATTTCCGCTTCCTTCGACAAATCCTTCTCGGAAGGTATCATCGCCAACGAGAACGGGATGATCTGCTTCCTGAATCTCGCCAAGATGTTCAAGGGCACCGAGGCGGAAGACCTAGCCGCCTAAGCGGACCCCGGTAAGCTTGCAGAGCCGCCCGTGCGACATCGCCGGCGGCTTCTGCTTTATTTGATGATCATTCCTTTGGTTCGAACGGGGCGGGCCTGCGTCCAGCCCCCTGACGATCGAGCATCCAGCGAGGATATTCCGGCGGCAGTGCACTCACTTCGTCCAGCCTCGCCATATCATCGGCATCGAGCATCAAGGTCACCGCCTTGAGATTTTCTTCGAGCTGCTCCAACCGTTTGGCTCCGATGATGACGCTGGTCACAAACGGCTTGGCCAGGATGTAGCCCAGCGCCACTTCCGCGACACTCGCGCCATGTTTGGCGGCTACTTCGCGCATGACAGCAACGCAGGCCCAAGCGCGATCCTTATCGACCGGCGGAAAATCGAAGCTCGCGCGGCGGCCTTCGCCGTTGCCTGACGCACCGGGACCGTACTTTCCGGAAAGCAGACCGCCGGCGAGCGGCGACCAGACCATCAGGCCAAGCTTCTCTTCCTGCATCAACGGAACGATCTCGCGCTCCAGATCACGACCGGCGATCGAGTAATAGGCCTGCACCGTCTCGAAACGGGCAAAACCCTTGCGTTCAGAAATGCCGAGTGCCTTGGCGATGCGCCAGGCCGCCCAGTTGGAAAGACCGACATAACGCACGAGGCCACGTGACACTAGATCGTCCAGCGCCCGCAACGTCTCATCGATCGGCGTCACCGTATCCGTGCCATGAACTTGATAGAGATCGATATGATCCGTCTGCAGCCGTTCGAGGCTTTGCTCTACGGAATCCATGATATGGCCGCGCGAAGAACCCCGATCGTTTGGCTTGTCGCCCATTTGGCCATGAACCTTGGTGGCGATGATGACGTCCTTGCGCGGTACGCCGAGATTTTTGAGAGACTGGCCGAGAATACGCTCGGAATTGCCGAGCGAATAAACGTTTGCCGTATCGATGAAGTTGACGCCGGCAGTCAGTGATCGCTCGACGATCCTGTCGGCGGCGTCCTGTTCGACGCCGGCGATCTGGCCCCATTGCGAGGCGGCGCCTGCTTCACCGAACGTCATGGTGCCGAGGCAAATTTCTGAAACGAAAAGACCCGTATTACCGAGCTGATTGTAGCGCATGGAAAACTCCCGTGTGCACTGACGGCTGAAGATCGGAATAATCTGTACAGAGCCGGGCGGCGCGGGGAGCGCGGGATGAGCTTGGGGAAAGCGGCGTCAGGCTCCACGATCAATCTAGATCGCATTCCCGTTTCGTCAATCGGAGCCGCCTCCGTTTTTTGGGAACTTTTATGTGAGCGAAGATTTGTCCGCCTCCGTGGGACGACGGCGACTCGGCAATCGTTGTTTCGCGATCCGGAAGACAGAAATTCGCGCTATCAGGCCCTGACTTCCGGGATGCTCGGTTCGGAAAGCGATTCTCCCGATGCCGGTCCCTTGCCGCCGGGTGCCCCCTCCTCCGCGTCCTCTCCGACGCCAACGCCCGATCCGGCCTTGGCGTCCGGTCGGCGGATCAGCACCGAAGCCTTGACGACAAGCGGCAGAAGCCCCTCACCGCCGTTGTCGAGATGCTCTAAAAGGTGCCGGCGCATGCGCGGCTCCCAGAACTTGTTGATATGTGTGGCGACCCCTTCGGCACGTACATTTTCCGGCTGCGACATGAAGAAGGTGGCAATCTGGTTCGCCATCCGGATCAGTTTTTCCAGCCCCTGATCATGCGACATCGGCGACAACTCCAGTGGTAATGCGATCGGTACGCGTAAAGATTTCGAAATCCTCGCCGCGCGTCAGGGCGACGAGGGTCATACCCGCTTCTTCTGCCGTGCGAATAGCAAGCGCGGTCGGTGCGGAAATGGCGATCAGAAGGGCACTGCCGAGAATCGCCGTCTTCTGGACCATCTCAACCGAAATCCGGCTGGTGACGACGACCACGCCGGACTGGCCTCCGATGCCCTGCCGAACCAATGCGCCAGCCAGCTTATCGAGAGCATTATGGCGGCCGACATCCTCGCGGACTGCGATCAGGCCTTTGCCGGGCACGAAAAAACCGGCGCCGTGGACCGCATGGGTCTCGGCATGCAGCGGCTGTGCATCATTGAGCGCTGCGGCAGCATCGGCAACGTCCTTCATGGTCAGCGCCATTGAAACGGCTGAAACATCCGGTACAGGCCGTATCGCCTGGTCGATCGACTCGATACCGCAGAGCCCGCAGCCGACCGGCCCCGCCATGTGGCGACGGCGGGCGCGCAGTGCATCTTCCTTTTCTTCCGCAAGCGTCACCTGCACATCGAGGCCCCGCCCTTCGGCCACGACCGAGATAGCCTCGATCTCCGCAATCGAGGTGATGATACCCTCCGTAAGGCTGAAGCCGGCGGCAAAATCTTCGAGATCGGCGGGCGTGCCCATCATCACCGCATGGGTGGAACCGCCATAAGAAAAGGCGATCGGTACCTCCTCAGGCACCACCCGCGAACCGGCGCGAATGACACCATTACGGCGAGCGATTTCCGGAACTGCGGCGGTGGTCTTGGGCAAATTCATGCAGTTACTCCGCAGCCTCCAGTTTCCCCGCGATCCGCCGCGACCGGCGAGACAGTTCTTCGTAGTCGCTCTGCCATTCGGTCGGACCGTTGGAGGGCGAAACCTGCACCGCCGTCACCTTGTATTCCGGGCAATTGGTCGCCCAATCGGAGAAGTCGGTGGTGATGACGTTCGCTTGCGTGTTTGGGTGATGGAAGGTCGTGTAGACCACGCCCGGAGCAACACGGTCCGTGATCAGTGCCCTGAGCGCCGTATCACCGGAGCGGCTGGCAAGCTTCACCCAGTCGCCGTCCTTGATGCCGCGCTGTTCGGCGTCGTGCGGATGGATCTCCAGTCGGTCCTCCGTATGCCAGGTGACATTGTCGGTGCGCCGCGTCTGGGCGCCGACATTGTACTGGCTGAGGATGCGGCCGGTGGTGAGCAGCAGCGGGAAGCGCGGGCCTGTGCGTTCGTCGGTCGCGACATATTCCGTGCGGATGAACTTGCCCTTGCCGCGTACGAAACCGTCGACGTGCATGATCGGCGAGCCGGCCGGATGCGCCTCGTTGCACGGCCACTGAACCGAACCCATCTTGTCGAGATAGTCATACGATACGAGCGCGAAGCTCGGCGTCGTCGCGGCGATTTCGTCCATGATTTCGGATGGATGGGTATAGCTCCAGTTGAGCCCCATCGCCTGCGCAAGCTTCTGGGTCACTTCCCAGTCGGCGTAACCGTTCTTCGGGCTCATCACCTTGCGAACCCGGTTGATGCGGCGCTCGGCATTGGTGAAGGTCCCGTCCTTTTCCAGGAAGGTCGAGCCCGGCAGGAAGACGTGAGCGTAATTGGCCGTCTCATTCAAAAAGAGGTCGTGGACCACCACGCATTCCATCGCCGCAAGCCCTGCCGAAACATGCTTGGTGTCCGGGTCGGACTGCAGGATATCCTCGCCCTGGATGTAGATACCCTTGAACGTGCCCTCGACGGCCGCATCCAGCATGTTAGGAATTCGCAGTCCCGGTTCGTTGTTGAGCGTCACGCCCCACATCTTCTCGAAGATATCGCGGGTCGCGTCGTCGGAAATATGGCGATAACCCGGCAGTTCATGCGGGAAGGAACCCATGTCGCAGGAACCCTGCACATTGTTCTGGCCGCGCAGCGGGTTCACGCCGACACCCGGACGGCCGATATTGCCGGTCGCCATCGCAAGATTGGCGATCGCCATGACGGTCGTCGAACCCTGACTGTGCTCGGTGACGCCGAGGCCGTAATAGATCGCGCCGTTGCCGCCGGTGGCATAGAGCCGCGCCGCGCCGCGGACGAGGTCGGCCGGTACGCCGGTGAATTTTTCCGTCGCCTCCGGGCTGTGCTGCTCTTCGGATACAAAGGCTGCCCAGTCCTCGAATTCCGACCAGTCGCAGCGCTCGCGGATGAATTTTTCGTCGAACAGGCCTTCGGCGACGATGACATGCGCCAGCGCAGTCAGCACGGCGACATTGGTGCCTGGCTGCAACGGCAGATGATAGGCGGCTTCCACATGCGGCGTGCGGACAAGATCGATGCGGCGCGGATCGATGACGATCAGCTTGGCACCTTGGCGCAACCGCTTCTTCAGCCGCGAGCCGAACACCGGATGACCATCAGTCGGATTGGCGCCGATGACGATCACCACGTCCGTATGTTCGACGGAGTCGAAATCCTGCGTGCCGGCCGAGGTGCCGAAAGCCTGGCCGAGGCCGTAACCGGTCGGCGAGTGGCAGACGCGCGCGCAGGTATCAACATTGTTGTTGCCGAAGCCGGCGCGGATAAGCTTCTGCACAAGGAAGGTCTCTTCGTTGGTGCAGCGCGACGAGGTGATGCCGCCGACCGAGTCACGGCCATACTGATATTGCAAGCGCCTGAATTCCGACGCCACGTGCGCAAAAGCCTCTTCCCAGGTCACTTCGCGCCACGGATCGGAGATCTTCTCGCGGATCATCGGGTTGAGGATGCGGTCCTTGTGGGTCGCATATCCATAAGCGAAACGGCCCTTGACGCAGGAATGGCCGCGGTTCGCCTGGCCATCCTTATAGGGCACCATGCGCACCAGCTCTTCGCCGCGCATCTCCGCCTTGAAGGAACAGCCGACGCCGCAATAGGCGCAGGTGGTAACCGCCGAGTGCTCCGGCTGGCCGATGGCGATCACCGACTTTTCCGTAAGCGTTGCGGTCGGGCAAGCCTGCACGCAGGCGCCGCACGACACGCATTCGGAATCGAGGAAATGTTCGTGCATGCCGGGCGAAACCCGGCTTTCGAAACCGCGCCCCTCGATCGTCAGCGCGAAAGTGCCCTGCACTTCCTCGCAGGCGCGCACGCAGCGGGAGCAGACGATGCACTTCGACGGATCATAGGTGAAGTAAGGGTTCGATTCGTCCTTCGGCATCCATCTGGCATTGATCTCGCCATTGTTGCGGCCCCGGACGTGATTGTCGCCCTCATAGCCGTAACGCACATCGCGTAGGCCCACGGCACCGGCCATGTCCTGCAATTCGCAATCACCATTGGCAGCGCAGGTGAGACAGTCGAGCGGATGGTCGGAGATATAGAGTTCCATCACGCCGCGGCGGATGTCCTTCAGCCGATTTGTCTGAGTGTGCACGACCATGCCAGGCATGACCGGCGTAGTGCAGGAGGACGGCGTTCCGGCGCGGCCTTCGATCTCCACGAGACAGAGGCGGCAGGAGCCGAAAGCATCCACCATGTCGGTGGCGCAAAGCTTCGGCACCTGGATGCCGGCCTCCATCGAGGCGCGCATGATCGATGTGCCTTCCGGCACGGTAATCTGCCGCCCATCGATGGTCAGTGCCACCCAGGTTTCGGATCGGGACGCCGGCGTGCCGTAGTCGATTTCATGAACGAGGGACATGATGTTACTCCGCCGCTTCGATAAAGGGTGTTGGAGCGAAATCCTCCGGGAAGTGGTTCATCGCGCTCATGACGGGATAGGGTGTGAAGCCGCCGAGAGCACACAGCGAGCCAAACTTCATCGTGTTGCAGAGGTCGGCAAGCAGCGCCTTGTTTTTCTCAGGCTCGACGCCTTGAGCAATCTTGTCGGCCGTTTCGACGCCCCGTGTTGAGCCGATACGGCAGGGCGTACATTTGCCGCAGCTTTCGATGGCGCAGAATTCCATCGCGAACCGGGCCTGTTTGAGCATATCCACAGTGTCGTCGAAAACGGTAATCCCCGCATGGCCGATCAGTCCGTCCCTGGCCGCAAAGGCTTCGTAATCGAACGGTGTATCGAACAGAGCACGCGGGAAATAGGCGCCCAGCGGACCGCCCACCTGAACCGCCTTCACCGGCCGTCCGCTTGCCGTGCCGCCGCCGATATGGTCGACAATTTCGCCGAGCGAAAGGCCGAAAGCGGTCTCGTAGAGCCCGCCATATTTGACATTGCCGGCGATCTGGATTGGGATCGTGCCCCGCGACCGGCCCATGCCGAAATCGCGATAGAAGGCCGCCCCCCGATCCATGATGACCGGCACGGAAGCAAGCGAGATGACATTGTTGACCACTGTCGGACGGCCAAGGAACCCCTTCAATGCCGGCAGCGGCGGTTTGGCGCGCACGATCCCCCGCTTGCCTTCGAGAGAATTGAGGAGCGAGGTCTCCTCACCGCAGACATAGGCACCGGCACCCGATCGGATTTCCATGTCGAACGCATGCGCCGACCCCATCACCGACGGTCCGAGGATACCGGCGACACGGGCGATCTCTACCGCCTCCGTCATCGTCTCGATCGCATGCGGATATTCGGAACGGATATAGACATAACCCTTGGTGGCACCGGTCGCGACGCCCGCAATGATCATGCCTTCGATCAGCACGAAGGGATCGCCCTCCATGATCATACGGTCGGCAAAGGTCGCACTGTCCCCTTCGTCGGCATTGCAGACGATGTATTTCTGCGGATCGGCCGCATCCAGAACCGTCTTCCATTTGATACCGGTCGGGAAGCCGGCTCCGCCACGTCCGCGCAGGCCGCTGTCGGTGACTTCCTTGACGACCTCGGCAGGAGCCATGGAGAGCGCTTTTTCCAGTCCCTTCAGCCCCTGATACTGCCGATAGTCATCAAGGGAAAGCGGATCGGTAACCCCGCACCGGGAAAAAGTAAGACGCGTTTGCTGACGAAGGAACGGAATGTCCTTCGTCAGCCCGAGACAGAGCGGATGATCGCCGCCCGTCAGGAATCCGGCATCAAATAGGCCTTTCACATCGCTCGCCTTCACCGGGCCGTAGGCGACACGGCCATGCCCATTGCGGACCTCGACGAGCGGCTCCAGCCAGAACATGCCGCGCGAGCCGTTGCGCACCACTTTCGCATCGAGGCCGCGGGCTGCGATCTCCTGGGTAATCGCCTTCGCCACCTTCTCGGCTCCGAGCGCGAGCGCAGCGGCATCGCGCGGCACGAAGATTGCCACCGTCATCGGCGCACCTCCGTAATGATCTCGTCAAGACAGTGCTCGTCCACGCGACCGTAAACCTCCCCGTCCAGCATTGCAGCCGGCGCGCAGGCGCAAAGGCCCAAGCAGTAGACCGGCTCCAGCGTGACGGCACCGTCCAGCGTCGTCTGGTGAAAGTCGATCCCGAAAAGCTCGCGGACACGATCAGCAATACGATCGCTGCCCATCGACTGGCAGGCCTCCGCCCGACAGAGCTTCAACACATGCCGACCGGCCGGGTGCTCGCGGAGATCATGGTAGAAAGTGACGACGCCATGCACTTCTGCCCGCGACAGGTTGAGTTCGCTGGCGATGATCGGCTTCACTTCCTCCGGCACATAACCGAACTCCGCCTGGATCGCATGCAGGATCGGCAGCATCGGGCCTTCGAGATGCTTCAGATCCCCGATGATCTGAAGCGACCGCTCGGTGAACTCACCAGCGGAAATGCGCATATTCATATCTTCTAGCCTCCCGGCTGACCCACGCGGCCGTTTTTGCGACCATTTGCAGATCAGAAAGCTGGCGAAGCCGTCCGGCGGTCGTGCTTCACCTGTTACGGTGGAGTCTCGCAACGCATGCCGCAACCGTCAATAAAGGAGATTGGTTGATCGATAGAAAAAAACTATCAATCCATGGCTGCCGGACTCAGACTGCGTGCTTCGTGCAATAGAGCGGAGACCAGCGGCGTAAACGGCTCGCGATGCGTTGCCACCAATCCGACGATGTGACTGGCTTCCGGTTCAACGATCGGAATCGTGCTAATTTGCTTGGCGAATCCGAATGACCGAGCCACATTGCGCGGCATGATGCTCGCCCATCGGCCAGTGCCCACATGCGAGAGCAGCACGACCATAGAATTCGACTCAAGCATCGGCTCTATGGTGACGCCGGCATCTGCGAGATGCTGATTGATAATCCGCCGGTTTTGCATGTCCGGCGTCAACAAGCAAAGCCTGAGATCGGCCATCTCCTTCCAGGTCACCTGCTCGCGATCGGCCAAGGGCGTACCGGCTGCCGTGACCAGATTATAATGTTCGGAATAGAGCGGCACGCTCGTGACGCGGCCAAGCGGCTCGTTATCAAGATAAGTGATCCCCGCATCGATCTCGAAATTGTCGAGTTGAGAGAGCACCTGCAGCGAGTTGCGCGAGACGACCGAAAAGGTGACATCCGGATGCTTTGCCTGAAAGGGTTCCGTGAGCCGCGGTATCATGGCAAGCGCGGTCGGGATAGCCGCAAGCCGGATGTGCCCGGCAAGCCCCTTGCGCGCGGCGCGCATCTCCTCGCGCATGGTGCGCGTGTCGCCGACGATGCGCTTTGCCCATTCCAGCACCCGCTGTCCCTCCGGCGTCAGACCCTGGAACCGGGAGCCACGCACCACGAGCTGCACGCCGAGGCTCTCCTCAAGCTGCCGTATCGCTGCCGAAAGCGATGGCTGCGAGATGCCGCATTCCTCGGCTGCCCGGCCGAAATGGCCTTCGCGGGCGAGCGCGATGAAGAATTCCAACTTGTCGATCATCGCAAACCTCCTGGCACCAGCGCTAACGCGTTGCGCGCCGGCATACAAGCCGGTTGGCAGCGATGACCCTAACCGATCCGCGTGGCCTTCAACCGCTCCTCATTCAGCACGATGCCGAGACCGGGACTTTCACCGAGTTCCAGCCAGCCGTTTTCATGCTTCAGCGGCTGGACAAGCGGAAAATCGCGTCGCGCCTCGCTCCATTCCGGATTGTCGTAAGGGTATTCGAGAAAGGGGGCATCGCCCGCGCCGGCCGTCAGATGCGCATTCGCCAACACGCCGATCCCGTTCGTCCAGCTATGCGGCGTGAACATCACACCCGCTTCGCGCGCCTGATAGACGAGCCGACGGCAGCCGGTGATACCGCCGACCAGCGCCACGTCCGGCTGGATCACGTCGAAGGCCCGTTCCTCGATGATGTCACGGAACTCGTAAAGCTCACGAGTCATCTCGCCGCCGGCGATCCGCACCGAGGTCACCTCCCTCAGGGCCTTCATGCCCTTGCGGTCGGAACGATGCAGCGGCTCCTCCATCCAATAGATATTGAGCTGTTCGAGCTCCTGCGCCACGACGAGCGCGTCCTTGAAGGCCCAGGGCAGCGTCGTATCCCAGGGCATGCGCCAACCCTGGTTGCAGTCGACCATCAGCTCCAGCCGATCGCCGACACGAAGGCAGATCGCTTCCAGCGCCTTCACGTCGTCGCGCCAGCTCGAACGCCCGCCAGCGGATGAGGAGAACCGCACTTTCATCGCGGTGAACCCCTCCTCGACATAATGCTCCGCCTGGTCCACCATCGCGGAAGGATCTCGCAGCACGCCGGAAGAAGCGTAGAGCCGGACACGATCGGTCCGCCCTCCGAGCATGCGCCAGACTGGCTCGCCGGTTACCTTGCCCGCAAGATCCCAGAGTGCCAGATCGAGCGGCCAGCAGCGACCGTAGTGAAAGTTGATGTGCGACAGGATCTCGTAATGTCGCTCGATATGACGAGGATCCTGACCGATGAACAGGTCTTCATGGCCTTCGAAACCCTTCATCAGGTCACCGGAACCGACACCCTCGCGTCCATCCTCGTCCCGCACCCGGACGATCGTTGCGTCGAAATAATGCCGCGGCCGACCGTCCCAGCTTGCCTTGAAAGGCGGATCGAGCTCCAGGCGGTGGTGCGAAATTTCTATCGATGCGATCCGGCTCATATCTCCTCCCCGCCTATCCGAACTGCTGCCAGATGGTCTTGTAGTCGCAATACTTGTCGATCGCATGCACTGAACGATCTCGCCCGAAACCGGATTGCTTGAAGCCGCCGAAGGGCGTTGCAAAGCTCGACATGTCATAGGTGTTGATCCACACCGTGCCGGCATGGATTGCTTCGGAAAAACGGTGCGCCCGGTCCATGTCCTTCGTGAAGACTGCGCCGGCAAGCCCGTAGATCGTGTCGTTGGCAAGCCGCAGCGCCTCTTCCTCCGTATCGAAGGGGATAACCGCCAGGACCGGGCCGAAGATTTCCTGCCGGGCGAGGCTCATGTCGTTCGTCATGTCCACGAAAACGCCGGGCGAGACATAGTAACCGCCGGTGTCCGAAAGCACCCGCTCGGCTCCGAAGGCGCGCCGTGCACCTTCCCTCTCGCCGGCTGCGATCATCCCGAGCACCTTCTGCATATGTGCTTCCTCGATCAATGCACCGATCTGTGCCGAGGGCTCGAAGGGATGCGCAAGCGTGATGTCGTTTTTCGTGACCGCCTCTATCTTCTCGATCAGCGCGTTCTGAACCGAGCGCTGTACGAGAAGCCGGGTCGAGGCATGGCAGGTTTCGCCGGAATTGTAGAAGCAGCCCCACGCGGCAGCCGATGCGGCCGCATCGAGATCGGCATCCGCGAAGACGACGAGCGGTGACTTGCCGCCCAGCTCCAGCGCCACGCGCTTGACGTTCGATTGCGCCGCGTACCCCATCATCAGCCTGCCCACTTCGGTCGAGCCGGTAAAGGCGATCATATCCACATCCATATGCAGCGCCAGCGGCTTGCCCGCCTCCTCGCCATAACCGGTTGCGACGTTCAGCACACCGGCCGGCAAGCCTGCTTCGACGGCCAATGCGGCGAGCCGGATCGCCGAGAGCGAAGATTGTTCGGCAGGTTTCAGCACTACGGAATTGCCGGCCGCGATCGCCGGACCGAGCTTCCAGGCATCGATGATCATCGGGTAGTTCCAGGGCGTGATCACGCCGACCACCCCGAGCGGCACTTTGCGCACCAGCGCGCGGGCGTTCGGCCCGGTCGGCGCAATCTCGTCATACATCTTGTCGATCATCTCGGCATAATACTGGATGCCATCCGCGCACAGCCGCACGTCGACGTTCAGCGACGCGAGCACCGGCTTGCCGACATCGAGCGTTTCCAGCAGCGCGAGCTCTTCGCCATGGACGCGGATCAACTCCGCCCATCTGAGCATGATCTTCTTCTTTTCGAGCGGTTCCTGCCTTCGCCAGACGCCGCTTTCGAATGCAGCCCGCGCCGCAGCAACCGCCGCATCAATGTCCGCAGCACTGCCGAGAGCCAGTTCCGCACCGGGCTTGCCGTCCATCGGGCGAACGCGGGTAAAGGTCTGCCCGGACGTCGAAGCCCGATATTCGCCATCGATGAAATGGCGGCCTTCCAGCGTCAGCGCCGCCAGCTTCTTTTCCCAATAGTCGCGGGTATAGATTCCAGTCATCAGAGGGTCCTCGGAAGCGACATGATCTTGTCGGCGAACACATCGATATCCGCATAGGAAATGGCGCGGATTGTCGAACGCCGCATCGGCTGATTTTCCGGCGCACGCATCTCGGCGGCTAGGTCGGCGGCACTGAAGGGCTCGAATGCCTTCGGCAGCGCGCGCACTATCCCGCAGCGCTCCATCATGTCGGAGACGAAGGCCGGCAGCGCCGCAGCGTTATCGAGACGAACCGTTTTGGCCGCCGCATGCAGATCGATCGTATCGGCCTCGACAAGCCACGGCAATGTCGCCTCGAAGCCGAGCGCAGTCGCAAGCCCGTGATGCACCGGCGCCAGCCCCGCCAGCGCATGACTGATATTATGCGCGACCGCCGTCCCGCAATTGTCGATCGCGACGCCGGCATAACAGGAGCCGAGCAGCACCTTTCCGCGCGCATCGAGATTGCCAGGCACCTTGACCGCCGTTTCAAGCGAGCCTGCGATGAGCCGCATCGCTTCATGGGCATAGAGCTTTGCACCGATATGGGCATTGCGGTTGGTCGAGGCCTCGAAAGCATGGATGAAGGCATCCATGCCGCACCAGGCCGTGAGATGCGGCGGCAGCGAAATTGTCAGCTCCGGATCGAGAATGACGAGGTCCGCCTTCGTCTCCTTGCCCCAGATCCACAGCTTCTTGCCTTCCGGGCCTGTAAAAATGTTCGTCGCAGACGTTTCCGATCCCGTGCCGGCTGTCGTCGGCACCATGATTTTCTTCAGCGGCTTTTTCGGCAATTGGTTGGCGGCAAGCGCGTAGAACATCGGATCCTCATCGGACGCTGCGCAGCAGGCTGCGATCTTGGCGATATCCAGCACCGAACCGCCGCCGACGCCGATCACCAGATCAGCGCCTCTGGCTGCTTCCGTCGCTGCTCGCGCATGCGCAAGCTTCGGCTCGCCGGAAAAATCCGAATAGAGCCGCGCCTCCAGCCCGATCTCAGCCAGATCGCCTGAAAGTTCCCTGGCCAATCCCGAAGAGACCAGGAAGCCATCCATGACGATCAGGGCGGTATGCACGCCCTCGAAGGCCTTTGCGGCGGATGCGACCTCACGAAACGCCCCGGCGGCGAAGCGGATGCCGGGAATGGAAAAGGTCGAAAATGACACGGGCAGCAAATCCGGTTTGGAAATGTCTTCAGTCTGCATCACAATCTCAGCTCTTCAAATCCATCGGTTTTTCGGGATATTGGATGACTTGAGATTATGGAGAAACGTGATGCTCGACCGCATTCCTCTGGAAGCATTTCGCGTCTTCGACGCCGCCTGCCGCTTCATGAACTTTTCCCGCGCCGGCCGTGAGCTTCATATCGCCCAAGCCGCCGTGAGCCGCCGCATCCAGGGGCTGGAGGATCAACTCGGCGCAAAGCTCTTCAACCGCCGCGGCCGCAATCTGGCCCTGACGCCGGAGGGCGAGCGGCTTTTTCAGCGTGTGCGCGCAATGCTCGAATATCTGGAGGAAAGCCTTGAGCCCTTCCGCGGCGGCGGGCGCGAAATCATCTCGATTGCCGCAAGCGGCTCAGTCTCGCATCTCTGGCTCGGCAAGCGGCTTAAGGATTTCGACAACGAAAGTCCGTCCGTTTCCGTACGGCTGCTGACGACAGATTCACCATCGGAACTGGCGTCCGAGGCCAACGATCTCGTCATCCTCTATTCCACCGGCGAACACCCGCGCTGGAATTTGACGCTGCTGATGAAGGAAATCCTGGCACCGGTCGCCTCTCCCGCCTATCTTGCCCGAAGAGGCCTGGATGCCGCATCACTAACTGCCGATAAAGTTGCCGATCTTGACCTGATCGACTACGAGCGGTTCAACGCCAACTGGATCTCGTTCCGGCAGTGGTTCACACGCATCCCGCATCCGCCGAAAACGTGGCCTAACCCGCGGCTTTCCTTTTCCACCTATTCGCTGGCAATCGACGCGGCCCTGCAAGGCGAAGGCATCACACTCGGTAGTATCAGACTGATCGCGGAGCAGCTTGCTTCCGGCACACTGATCGAAGTCGGCCTGAACCGGATCGAAACCGGTTACGGCTATTATCTGGGCATGCCACGCTACCGCTCTCTTTCACCGGGGGCCGCGCGCCTGCATCAGCATCTGCTCGCAGGTCAATAAACAAAAGAAGACGGCCTTTCGGGCCGCCTGCAACTCTTGAATGGTTGGGCACTTAGGCCGGCATGACGATGCCGTTCAGATGAGTCAGTTCTGCCAAGAACAGTTCCAGCTTGGTCTTGTGCTCGTCGCTCTGGGCTCTATCGATCTCGGCCTGCGTAACCTCGATCCGCCGCTGCAGCGTCTCGCGCGTCACTTCGCTGAGCGGCACGGCGGATTCGGCAAGCAGCGTGCATCCGGTCGGCAGGATGTCGGCGAAGCCGCCGAACACCACGTATTTGTTGACCTGGCCGGAGGCGAGCTTCACGGAGACCACGCCCGGCTTGATGGTCGTCATCGTCGGCGCGTGATTGACCAGCACCGTCATTTCGCCGAGAGTGGCCGGAATCACCACTTCTGTGACCTTCTCCGACACGAGGAGACGCTCGGGCGAAACCAGTTCAAAATTGAAAGCGTCGGCCATAACGGTCCACTTCCTTAGAGCAATTCCAGCAAAAATTCCTAACGGTTTTGCGTCCGGAATCGCGGGAAAACAAAAGTCAGAGCATCAAAGGCAATTCTGTTTTAGCTGCGATGCTCTGTGTTCTATGCAGTGACGGCGCACCGGAAATTTTCCCGCGCGCCATCTCGTTCAGGATCAGGCGGCTTCCGCCAGCTTCTTGGCCTTCTCAACTGCTTCCTCGATCGAGCCGACCATGTAGAAGGCTGCTTCCGGAAGGTGGTCGTATTCGCCGTTGACGAGGCCCTTGAAGCCTTTGATCGTGTCTTCGAGTGCGACGAGCTTGCCCGGCGAGCCGGTGAAGACTTCGGCAACGAAGAAAGGCTGCGACAGGAAGCGCTCGATCTTGCGGGCGCGGGCAACCGTCAGCTTGTCCTCTTCCGAGAGTTCGTCCATGCCAAGGATGGCGATGATGTCCTGAAGCGCCTTGTAGCGCTGCAGGGTCGACTGGACCTTACGAGCCACGTCGTAGTGCTCTTCGCCGACGACCATCGGGTCAAGCATGCGTGAGGTGGAGTCGAGCGGATCGACGGCCGGGTAGATACCCTTTTCAGCAATCGAACGGGAGAGAACCGTCGTCGCGTCGAGGTGGGCGAACGAGGTCGCCGGGGCCGGGTCCGTCAAGTCGTCGGCCGGAACGTAGATGGCCTGAACCGAGGTGATCGAGCCCTTCGTCGTAGTGGTGATGCGCTCCTGCATCTGGCCCATGTCGGTCGCAAGCGTCGGCTGATAACCGACGGCCGAAGGAATACGGCCGAGCAGAGCCGACACTTCCGAACCTGCCTGGGTGAAGCGGAAGATGTTGTCGACGAAGAACAGGACGTCCTGGCCCCTGTCGCGGAAATCTTCGGCGACCGTGAGGCCGGTCAGAGCGACGCGAGCGCGGGCGCCCGGCGGTTCGTTCATCTGGCCGTAAACCAGCGCAGCCTTGGAACCTTCACCGCCGCCATGCTTGTTGACGCCCGATTCGATCATTTCGTGATAGAGGTCGTTGCCTTCACGGGTCCGCTCGCCGACACCGGCGAACACGGAGTAGCCGCCGTGCGCCTTCGCGACGTTGTTGATTAGTTCCATGATGAGAACCGTCTTGCCGACGCCTGCACCACCGAAGAGGCCGATCTTGCCGCCCTTCGCGTAAGGAGCGAGAAGGTCGACGACTTTGATGCCGGTGACGAGGATCTGGGCTTCCGTGGACTGTTCTACATAAGCCGGAGCATCCTGGTGGATGGCGCGCTTGTGCTCGGTGTTGAGCGGGCCGGCTTCGTCGACCGGCTCGCCGATGACGTTCATGATGCGGCCGAGCGTTTCCGGGCCGACCGGAACCGAAATCGGAGCGCCGGTATCAGTGACCTGTTGACCGCGGACAAGACCTTCCGTCGAGTCCATCGCGATCGTGCGAACAGAGTTTTCCCCGAGGTGCTGTGCGACTTCGAGAACGAGGCGGTTGCCGTTGTTATCGGTCTCAAGCGCGTTCAGGATCGCCGGAAGGTCGCCGTCGAAAGCGACGTCAACGACAGCGCCGATAACCTGGGTCACTTTGCCGAGGGACGAGCCCGTTGCGGTAGCCATGATTCTTACCCTCTTTCTTTACCTCAGAGCGCTTCCGCGCCCGAAATGATTTCAATGAGTTCCTTGGTGATCTGCGCCTGACGCTGGCGGTTGTAGGAAAGCGTCAGCTTGTTGATCATCTCACCGGCATTGCGCGTCGCGCTGTCCATCGCGGACATCTGCGCGCCATAGAAGGAAGCGTTGTTTTCAAGCAGCGCCCGGAAGATCTGCACTGCGATGTTCTTCGGCAGCAGGTCTTCGAGAATTTCCTGTTCGCCGGGCTCATATTCGTAGAGCGCCGAAGACCCGTTATTCGCTGCCTCGCTCGCTTCGAACTTTGCCGGAATGATCTGCTTAGCAGTTGCCACCTGCGAAATCACCGACTGAAAACGCGCGAAGAACAAAGTCGCAACGTCGAACTCGCCGGCATTGAACAGTTCCAATACCTTGTGCGCCACTTCATCCGCCTGCACGAAACCAAGCTGCTTGACTTCGCGGAAGGTGATGTAGTGGACGATATTTTCCTTGAAGCTGCGGCGCAGGACATCGTTGCCTTTGCGGCCGACGGTCAAGATCTTCACCGTCTTGCCCTGGGAGAGCAATTTCTGCGCATGATCGCGGGCAAGACGGATGATCGAGGAGTTGAAGCCCCCGGCCAGACCGCGTTCGCCGGTCGCGACGATCAGGAGATGAACCTGATCCTTGCCCGTTCCCGACAGCAGCAACGGCGCTTCGGCATTGCCGGCGTTGGCGGCCGAAAGGCCGGCCAACACCTTGTTCATCCGCTCCGCATAAGGACGGGCGGCCTCGGCCGCCTCCTGGGCACGGCGCAGCTTCGCCGCGGCAACCATCTTCATCGCCTTGGTGATCTTCTGCGTCGCCTTTACGGAGGCGATCCGGTTTTTCAGATCCTTAAGTGAAGGCATCCGTTATCGGTCCCCTGGGGGTTAGTTGGGCTTGATCCGTTCTCAGGCGAAAGACTTGGCAAAGCTGTCGAGAGCAGCCTTGAGTTTCGCGCGCGTGTCGTCCGAAATCTGCTTCTCGGTACGGATCGTATCGAGGATAGCCTTGCCTTCGGTACGCAGGTAGGACAGCAGGCCCTGCTCGAACTTGCCGACCTCCGCGACGGAAATCTTGTCGAGATAGCCGTTGACGCCGGCGAAGATCACCACAACCTGCTCTTCCGTCTTGAGCGGCGAGAACTGCGGCTGCTTCAGGAGCTCGGTCAGGCGGGCACCGCGGTTCAGAAGGCGCTGTGTCGCGGCATCGAGATCCGAACCGAACTGGGCGAAGGCAGCCATTTCGCGATACTGGGCGAGTTCACCCTTGATCGAGCCGGCAACCTGCTTCATCGCCTTGATCTGTGCGGCAGAACCGACACGGGAAACCGACAGACCGACGTTAACGGCCGGGCGGATACCCTGGTAGAAGAGGTCAGTTTCGAGGAAGATCTGGCCGTCGGTGATCGAGATCACGTTGGTCGGAATGAAGGCCGAAACGTCGTTGCCCTGGGTTTCAATGACCGGCAGAGCAGTCAGGGAACCAGCACCGCGATCGTCGTTGAGCTTTGCGGCGCGCTCCAGAAGGCGGGAATGCAGGTAGAAGACGTCACCCGGGTAGGCTTCACGGCCTGGCGGACGGCGCAGCAGCAACGACATCTGACGATAGGCGACGGCCTGCTTGGAAAGGTCGTCGTAACCAATCAGGGCGTGCTGACCGTTGTCACGGAAGTATTCGCCCATGGCGCAACCGGCGAACGGCGCCAGATACTGCATCGGGGCCGGGTCGGAAGCCGTAGCGGCAACGATGATCGAATACTGCAGGGCGCCGCGCTCTTCGAGAACCTTGACGAACTGAGCAACGGTCGAACGCTTCTGGCCGATGGCGACGTAGACGCAGTACAGCTTTTCCGAATCAGGGCCGTTGTCGTGAATGGCCTTCTGGTTCAGGATCGTATCGAGAATAATGGCGGTCTTGCCGGTCTGGCGGTCGCCGATGACGAGCTCGCGCTGGCCGCGGCCGACCGGGATGAGGGCGTCGATGGCCTTGAGACCGGTCGACATCGGCTCATGAACCGACTTGCGCGGAATAATGCCCGGAGCCTTCACGTCGACGCGAGAACGGCGGGTTGCATTGATCGGGCCCTTGCCGTCGATCGGATTACCAAGCGCGTCGACGACGCGGCCGAGCAGCTCCGGACCAACCGGAACGTCAACGATGGCGCCGGTCCGCTTGACGGTGTCGCCTTCCTTGATAGCACGGTCGGAACCGAAGATAACCACGCCGACGTTGTCGGCTTCGAGGTTCAGCGCCATGCCGCGGATGCCGCCCGGGAACTCGACCATTTCACCGGCCTGGACATTGTCCAGACCATAAACGCGGGCGATACCATCGCCAACGGAAAGAACCTGGCCGACTTCGGAAACCTCAGCCTCCTGGCCGAAGTTTTTGATTTGATCTTTCAGAATTGCGGAAATTTCCGCGGCGCGGATATCCATCAGCCAACCTCTTTCAGTGCAAGCTTAAGGGTGGAAAGTTTGGTGCGAAGGGAGGTGTCGATCTGACGAGAACCGACCTTGACGATGAGACCGCCGAGAAGCGACGGATCGACCGTCACGGCGATTGCCACATCCTTGCCGGTAACGCCCTTCAGCGCCGACTTGAGCTCAGTTTCCTGCGCCGTGGAAAGCGCATATGCCGAAGTGACCTCGGCGGTGATTTCTCCGCGATGCGCCGCAGCGATCTCGCGATAGGCGCGGATCATGCCGGGGAGCGCGAAGAGGCGGCGATTGCCGGCAACGACCTTCAAAAAATTGCCCACGAGGCCCGTGATGCCAACCTTGTCGGCAACGGCGACGATGGCTTTTTGCTGCTCCTCGGCGGAAAAAACCGGGCTTGCGACCAGGCGTCGCAGGTCTTCGCTTTCGTCCAACAGCACCTGAAAACGATCAAGATCGGCACCGACCTTGTCGACCGAACCAGCCTCCAGAGCCAGTTCGAAAAGCGAGGAAGCGTAACGCTCCGCTACACCGGAAATAAGCTGGGACGTGTCTGCCACGGGCACAGTTTCCCTGTATTGCCATCCAAGCGCCAAACCTTCCGTAAAAGGTGCAGCAAGACCTTGAAATCGTTTGATTATTTCTCAGAACCTGCAGGGCGGGCGCCCTACCCTTTCCGACTTTCGCGGTTCGTCTAGCATAGGATGTAGGCCACCGCAACACGCCTGATAGAGGAAAAAGCCTTGGATGCAAGGGCTTGAACCGCATTTTATCCCGCAAGCGGAGGGATTTTCAGGCAATTGTGGTCCGCGGTCTCGAATGGAGGCGTCAAATCGTCCCGAAGACATAGGCGAGCGGTCCGGCCGCCAGCACAACCTGAAGTAAGAAAAATGCAATATTTCGAGGGGTAAAGGCCCGGTCGAAGGCCCAGGAGACGAGACGTCCGATGGCTGCGAATCCGAGTGCGATACCGAGCACCATATAGATCCAGTCCTGGGCGAGCATGATGGCCGTCAGCCCCAGCCCAAGATGATGCGCTCCCGCGGCGCGAACGGAAGCGTATCCCTCCGGCCGCACTTCGCCGATCTGGAATGCCGTCAGGCGCAGGACGAAAGCTGGGAACAGGAAAGCGACGAGGCCGAGAACAGCAGTTGCCGCGGCGCAAACGAAAGCGAGTTGTTCGCCGAGTTCAGTGGGAAAATAGAGTTCCATCCGGTTCTCGCCCTTATTCGAATCGTCTGATTTTAGCGCAAGCGGTAAACAACTCGCTAAGAGTGGCGACTTAGAGAAAGCTCTGCGGGTCGATATCGAGCTGGATTTGCACCGCCCCGCGCTGCTTCGGCCCGCTTGCCAGCATCGCCCGGAGGAAAGCCTGCATGTCGGAATTGCGCCGCCCATGTACGAGCAGCCGAAAACGGTGCCGGCCCCGCACCAGCGCAAGCGGCGCTTCCGCCGGTCCGAGCACGGAAATGCCGCTAACCTTTGGCGCGGCGGCTCTGAGCCCGCGGGCATGGTTTTCCGCATCCGCCCGCGTATCGGCCGATACGATCAGCGAGGCGAGTCGACCGAAAGGAGGGAGTATCGCCTTTTCTCTCTCGGCAATCTCGCGCTCGTAGAAAGCGCCAGCGTCGCCCGAAACGATCGCCTGCATGACCGGATGCTGCGGTTGGAAGGTCTGCAACAGGCCGTGGCTTTTCAGGCCGGTCCGGCCGGCGCGTCCCGTCACCTGCGAAAGAAGCTGGAATGTCCGCTCCGCCGCCCGCGGATCGCCGTTCGACAGTCCAAGGTCGGAGTCGACGATGCCGACCAACGTCATCAGCGGGAAATTGTGCCCCTTGGCGACCAGCTGCGTGCCAATGACGATATCGGCATCGCCCTTGGCGATAGCCTCCAGCTCCAACCGCATGCGCTTGACGCCACCGAGCAGGTCCGACGACATGACGATCGTCCGAGCGTCCGGAAAGTGCTTTTCCACTTCCTCGGCGATGCGTTCGACGCCCGGCCCGCAGGCGACGAGGTGGTCGAGCGTCCCGCATTCCGGACAGGCTTCGGGCTTCGGCTCGGAGTAACCGCATTGATGGCATTGGATCTGGTTCTTGAAGCGGTGCTCCACCAGCCAGCTCGAACATTGCGGGCACTGGAAGCGGTGGCCGCAGACCCGGCAGAGCGTCAGCGGCGCGTAACCGCGACGATTGAGGAAGAGCAGTGCCTGCTCACCACGTCCGATCGTCTTGGCAATTGCCCGGATCAGCACGGGCGACAAAAAGCCGCCGCGCTCCGGCGGGTGGCGTCGCATGTCGATGAGATGCAGGTCTGGCATCGCCGCATCGCCGAAACGGGTCGGCAGATGCACGGTGTTGTAACGACCGGAAAGCCCGTTAACTTGGCTTTCGACCGATGGCGTCGCCGAGACGAGTACGATCGGAAAATCACCGATCCGGGCGCGCACCACGGCCATATCACGGGCATTGTAGAAAACGCGGTCTTCCTGCTTGTAGGCGGGATCGTGTTCTTCGTCGACGATGATGAGACCAAGGTTCTCGAAAGGCAGGAAGAGCGCGGAGCGGGCGCCGGCCACGACCTGCACCTCGCCCGTCACGACACCGCGCCAGACCTTTTCGCGCATGCGCGGCGAAAGATCGGAATGCCATTCGCCCGGCTTGGCGCCGAACCGGTCCTGGAAACGTTCGAGAAAGCTTGCAGTCAGCGCAATTTCCGGCAGCAGGATCAGCACCTGCTTGCCTCGCCGCAAGGTCTCCGCGATCGCCTCGAAATACACTTCCGTCTTGCCGGAGCCGGTAACGCCGTCGATCAGCGACGTGGAAAAGCCGCCGGCCCGGATCGAGCTGACGATCTCCTCGGCGGCGTCCTTCTGCGGCCCCTCGATGCGCGGCGCGATATAGTCCGGATCGGGCTTGGCGACGACGGGAGGGGGGGCCAGGAAGATCGTTTCGAATATGCCCTGTGCGGTGAGCCCGTCGATGACGCTCAATGAGACGCCAGCCGCATGCGCCAGCCCGCTGCGGGTCCAGGGGATGTCTTCCTGATTGGCCAGATCGAGCACCCGGGTCCGCGCAGGCGTCAAACGCTCCGGCTGGCCGCCGAGGTAACGCAGGCCCTCCACCATCGGCTCTGGTTCGAGGGCCGCCGGCGCCCGGATCGCCATGCGTGCCACCAGCCCGGGCGGCGAGAGCGTATAGTTCGCAACCCAGTCGATGAAATCGCGCATTTCTTTTGAAAGCGGCGGGCAATTGAAGGCGAGTGTCATCGGTCGGAGCTTCTTCGGATCGAGCCTGTCGTCGTTCTCGCCGTCCCAGACAACGCCGATCAATTGCCGCGGCCCGACCGGTACCTGCACGACCGAGCCGGGCTCCACTGCCAAGCCTTCCGGAACCGCATAGCTATAGGCGCCCGGCACCGGCAGCGGCACCAGGACCGGCACCACTTTAACCAAGGGTGGTGTTTTAAACAGCGAACCGAAGAGATCGGACGAATCTTTGCCCATGGGTGGCGACCATGCCCCGAAGCGGAACAAAAGTGAACCCTGAAGAGGGCTACTCATCCTCTGTGTCGATGACCCCCGTCAGCCTCATGCCTTCGATCCAGGTGGCGCCCCCCTGTCTGATCACTCTGCGTGGCCGGCTGCCGCAACGCGCCTCGACCGCCGCAGCCAGCACGTCCGAATGCGTGACAATCCAGATCTGGCTGGAGCGGGAGGCTTCCGCAATCATGTCGGCAAGCGGCGGCAGCATGTCCGGGTGCAGGCTGGTTTCCGGCTCGTTGAGCGCAATCAGCGGCGGCTGGCGATAGGACATCAGCGCGGCCGCGAGTCCCAGAAAACGGATCTGACCGTCGGAAAGCTCGCGCGGTTGAAACACCCGCCGCGGAAAATCCGGAAAGACGAGGCCGAATTCCGCATGTTCGCCGGGCTCCGGCACAGAGAGCTTCGCCCCGCCGAAAGCGGCGGCAACCGCCCGGTCGAGCTCCACCGTATCCCCGCGCGTGTGCACCAGCGTCGCAAAGACCGCGGCCATGTTGCTGCCGTCCTGATCCAGGAGAGGAGAGGTCACAGCGAGACAGGGCTGCCGCAAAGCCGAGTCCCGGTCCGTGCGAAACCCATGGAAGAACCGCCATCCATCGACCATGCGCCGAAAGGCGCCGACTTCCGGGTAGTGCCCGGCATCGCCAAGCAGCGCGATCGCCGTCTCGGACGTCATCGCCTGTTCGGGATATTCCTCCATTCGCCCGCTTGTTCCCCGCACCATGATGCCCGGCCCGGCGCGCTTCATCATCGTCACCGGCCGCGAACCCGTCTCGACCGACAGCTCTTCCGCTTTCACCTGCGGCTCGAAGACAAAGCCCGCCGCGTCGATGGGCGGGCGAAGCCCCGCCTCGACCCGATAGCGAAAGGTGATGGCCCGCTCCTCGTCCAGCACCTCCGCCTCGAACTTGATCCGAAAATTCTTCCCCTCCCGCCTCGGGCCTGACCAGAGCGCAGACGCCATGCCGCCTTCGGCCGCAATCTCGTAAGCCAGATTACCCCGCACAGCCGCCTGAACGAGTTGAAGAGCGCGATAGAGGTTGGACTTTCCGACGCCGTTCTCGCCAATGAACAGGTTGACGCCGGAAAGATCCATGCGGATCGACCGGAGCGAACGGTAGTTTTGGGCGAACATCGAGCGAAGCAGCATGCCCGATTTCTACACGATCCCGCGCAAGTTAGAAGCGAGGCATGAACTTCGCATCACCATTGGCGGCAAGTTCGAAGACGGTATGATGCTCCAGTGCCTTGGTGACCTCGGCCGCATCACCTTCGAGCTGATCCGGCTGGATCATCTGGCCGATGGTGAAATCGAAACGGTCGCCCTTCTTGTTCAAAAGCTCGTAGAATACCGTCATGTCGCGCAGTTCGGTCGACCACTTGGCGAACCAGTAGAACAGGCCGGAATTGCGTGCCCGCATATGGATCGGCAGTATGGGCATGTTGTATTTGCGCGCCAGCCCCACGGCCGAAGTCTTCCAGGGGCGTTCATTGAGCTTCCCGTCCGCCCAATAGGCGATACGGCCCGACGGGAAGAGCACCATCACCTTGCCGTCCTCGACCGTCTTGTTGGTCAGAACCAAAGTTTCGCGGGCCTTCAGCTTGCTCTTGTATTCTTCCCGCCATTCGACCGGAATGATCATTTCGGCAAAACGCGGGTTGACGCGGATCGCATCGCGATTGGCAAAGATCATCATGTCGGGCCTGCGCCCTTTCAGCAGGTCGAAGATAGCGACTCCATCGGCAATACCAGTCGGATGATTGCTGACAAGGATGAAACCGCCCGCAGCAGGAATGCGCTCGGCATTGGCGATAGCAATATCCAGCTTCAGCACATTGCTCAGATATTCGAAGGACTGGAAGCCGGGCATGCTGGCAACGTCGTCCGCGAATTCGATTGCCTTGCCGTAGCGCAGCAGCGCATAGAGAAACGGCCGCATCACTGGCCAAAGCGGATTCTTCACGATGCGCTCGCCGCGTTCGGCGATCAGCGTGTCAACGATATGGCCGGGCTTGCCTTGAGAAACGAGAGCGATTGTCTCCGCGAACTGTCCGAACGTGGTGGTGGAATCACGGCGCGCCATAGAAACTCCCGCTGGCAGGCCGCCATTATATCGCAGCCTGTATGATCGAACGATGACATTGTTACATGGACTAAAATAGGGCTTAGGAATTTCGTAACGCCGTCGGTAGCAATCTGGGGCGGCTTTTCTCAGAATTCAACCGGGTCCGGGAATGAACGAACTGCTGATTATTGCCGCACCCGATCTGGTCGCAAAACGCCGCGAATGGCTTCAGAGCCTGGCTAACGAACGTCGCCTTTCCGACAACACCCTGGATGCCTATGAGCGCGACACGCGGCAATTCCTGACATTCCTAACCGCTCACCTGGGAGGTCCGGTCAGGCTTGCCGATATCCATACCCTGCGTCCTGCGGACCTGCGCGCCTTCCTGGCCGCGCGCCGTCGGGAAGGGTCCGGAGCACGCTCGCTAGGCCGCCATCTGGCAGGACTTCGCTCCTTCTTGCGCTATCTGGAGCGCAAGGGCCTGGTGAACGCTGCAGCCGCCGGCGCGATCCGCGCGCCGAAACAGCCGAAATCCCTGCCGAAGCCGCTCACCGATCGCCAGGCGCTGAACCTCGTCACTACCGACGCCCAATTGCAGGAAGAACCCTGGATCGCGGCGCGCGATGCCGCAGTGCTCACCCTGCTCTATGGCTGCGGACTGCGCATCTCGGAAGCGCTAGGCCTCAAGTCCGCCGACCTCACCCCCGGTTCGACAACGCTGCGTATCACCGGCAAGGGCGGCAAGACGCGCATCGTGCCATTGCTGCCGATCGTGTTCGATGCGGTGGCGACCTACAGGAAGCTTTGTCCGTACCATATCGGCGCGGACGAACCACTTTTCCGCGGCGCGCGCGGCGGGCCGCTACAGCCGGCGATCATCCAGCGCGAGATGCAGAAGCTCAGGAGCGCCCTCGGCCTGCCGGAAACGGCAACGCCGCATGCGCTGCGCCATTCCTTCGCCACGCATCTTCTGGCCGGTGGCGGCGATCTGCGCACCATCCAGGAACTCCTGGGCCATGCCAGCCTTTCGACGACCCAGGTCTATACCGGCGTCGATTCGTCCCGGCTGCTCGAAGTCTACGACCGCGCCCACCCGCGAGCGTAAATATGTCATTAACCACCTGCATTAAGTGCTTATCTAGAGCCTATGGCTAATATGCCGGCAGCCTTTCCGGACGGATGACATGACGACTCCCGCCTTTGCCTTACCCGCTGGCGCCTTTTTAAGGCGCGCTCAGAGTATCACCCTGTGGCTGATTGCAGCTGCGCATCTGATCACGCTGGCTTCCCTCCTTCTCATCCTTGGCTCGCTGTCGCCCGCGCACGCAGAAACGCCGGCCTGCCCCGGCACAAATCTCCTTGACGGGATGAAGGTTGAAAATCCGTCCACCTATCAGCAGCTCGTGGCGGAAGCCGACAAGGTGCCAAACGGCAGGGGCATCTTCTGGAAGATCGAAAAAGAAGGCGTCGCTCCCTCGTATCTTCTCGGAACCATGCATGTCTCCGATCCGCGGGTCCTGAAAATGCCGCCCGGAGCGGCGAATGCCCAGGCGAAGAGCAGCACGATCGTCATCGAATCCGACGAGGTCCTCGATGAGAAGAAGGCGATGGCGGGCATTTTGGCCAAGCCGGAACTCACGATGTTCACGGACGGCAGCTCCATCGAAAAGCTACTGCCGAAGGAAGACGCCGCCCTGCTCGAAGCGGGATTGAAGCAGCGAGGCATTCCGCTTGCCGCCGTCTCGCATATGAAGCCCTGGATGCTGATGGCCTTCGTATCGCTTCCCGCATGCGAGATGGCACGGAAAGCGGCAAACCCCGATTTTCTGGACAAGCGGATCGCTCTCGATGCCGTTGCCGCCGGCAAGCCGGTGAAGGGCCTTGAGACATTTGTCGAGCAGCTTTCTGCCATGGCCGCCATCCCGGTCGAATTCCACCTGAAATCGCTGGTCGAAACCGTCAGGCTTGGCCCGAAGATGGATGATGTCTTCGAAACGATGACGGAACTCTACCTCTCAGGAGAGATTGGTCTCACCATGCCCCTGCTCAAGACCATTGCTCCCGAAGGCGACGATGATGCGGGTTACGCCGAATTCGAGAGGCTGGTCGTCACCAAGCGCAATCACGTGATGGCCGAACGCGCCGCCCCCATTCTCGCAGAAGGCGGGGCATTCATCGCCGTGGGCGCCCTTCACCTGCCGGGCGAGGAAGGTCTCGTGGAACTCCTGCGCAAGCAGGGGTTCACGGTCACGCGGGCCGATTGAGCCTCAGCCGACCGTCATGCGCCGCAGGACATTGGTCTTCCAGTAGAACTGATGCATCAGCGCTCCCAGAACATGGGCGGCGATGACGATCCAGAGCAGGGTCTTCAGAACCTCCGCATGCACTTCGCCTGCCTGGCTGCTGCCGAGATAGTAGGCGCCGATGCCCGTCAGCGGCATGGCGATCAGCAAAACGTAGAGTGCCACATGAGCGAGCTTGGCACCGAGCCTGAAGAGAGCAGGTTCCTCCGGCGGTGCCGCCGGCGCCCCGGACGTGAAACGGAGGATGAGACGGAGAGCAAGAAGAATGAGGATGGCAATACCGACATAGGCATGGATGTTGGCGCTGGCCACCTGTTCCGCAGTCGCACTGCCGGTACGGCGGACGGCACGATTCCATTCCTCCATGCCTTCCGTGAACAAGAGGTTGAAGAAGACGAGCAATGCGGTGGCCCAATGCACCACACGCTGCGGAAGCGAGAATGAAACTGGAGTAACGCTTTCCATTTTTTATACCTTTTCAATATCTTATCGATAGAAACTATAGGAGCCGCAGCTCTGCCTACAAGCGACGATCTGCAAGATGACAGAGATTTAATCCTGGATTTGCTGTTCCGCAAAAAGCTGGTCTCTACGAACGAGTGCCGGAGCAAGACAGCCGGTTTCCCATACCGACCAGCATCGATGAAACCAGAGTGGGATGCCTGAAAGTGTGAGCGGTTTTCGGCTAGAATCCCGCTAATTTTTTGACACAGATCAGGATGAGGTGAGCAGGCCTTGCGGCAATATGCGCAAGCAATCCAAGCCAAAAAGCAGAAGCCGCGGGATGCTTCCATCCCGCGGCTTCTGAACGTTCTATCTCTGGCATTTTCTACATGTGGATCGGCTTGAAGAAGGTGCCGAGTGCCGCTTCCTTGACCGCTTCCGACATGGTCGGGTGTGCGTGGCAGGTGCGGCCGAGATCTTCCGACGATCCGCCGAACTCCATCAGCACGGCGATTTCGTGGATCATCTCGCCGGCGCCGAAGCCGACGATATGACCGCCGAGCACGCGATCGGTCTCCTTGTCGGCCAGGATCTTCACGAAACCATCGGTTGCCAGCATCGCGCGGGCGCGGCCGTTCGCCGTGAAGGGGAACTTGCCGACCTTGTAGGCGATGCCCGCCGCCTTCAATTCCTCTTCCGTCTTGCCGACGGAAGCCACTTCCGGCTGTGTATAGACGACACCCGGGATGACGTCGTAGTTCACATGGCCGTGCTGGCCGGCAAGAATTTCGGCAAGCGCCACGCCCTCGTCTTCCGCCTTGTGGGCCAGCATCGGGCCGCGAACGACGTCACCAATGGCATAGATGCCGTCGACATTGGTCTTGAAATGATCGTCGATCTCGACGCGGCCGCGGTTGTCCAGCTTGACGCCGACCTCCTCGAGACCAAGACCCGCCGTGTAAGGCTTGCGGCCGGTAGCGATCAGCACGACGTCCGCCTCCAGCGTCTGGGCTTCGCCGCCCTTGACCGGCTCGTAGGTGACCTTGGCGCCCTTGGCAGTCTTTTCGACACCGGTAACCTTGGCCTCGGTGCGAATATCCATGCCCTGCTTGACCATCATGCGCTGGAACTGCTTTGCGGCTTCGCCGTCCATACCGCCGAGCAGCTTGTCGAGATATTCCACGACGGTGACCTTGGCGCCAAGGCGCGACCAGACCGAACCGAGTTCCATGCCGATGACGCCGCCGCCGACCACGATCAACTGCTCCGGCACCTTTTCAAGCGCAATGCCGCCGGTCGAGGAGATGATCACCTTTTCATCGATCTCGACATTGACGCCCGGAATGCCGGCGACGTCGGAACCGGTAGCGACGACGATGCTCTTCGTCTCCAATTCCTGGACCTTGCCGTCCTCGCCGGTCACCGAAACCTTGCCGGCGGAGACGATTTTGCCCGTCCCCTGGAATCCGTCGATCTTGTTCTTCTTGAACAGGAAGGAAACGCCATCGACGTTGGATTTCACCGTGGCGTCCTTGTGCGCCATCATCTTTTCGAGGTTCAGCTTAGGGGCAGAAACCTCAACGCCGAGTGCATCCATGCCGTGGGCCGCGTGATGGAACATTTCGGAAGCATGCAGCAGTGCCTTGGAGGGAATGCAGCCGATGTTGAGGCAGGTCCCGCCATAGGTGGCGCGCTTTTCGACGACCGCGACCTTGAGGCCGAGCTGGGCCGCCTTGACGGCGCACACATAACCACCGGGGCCGCTACCGATTACGACGAGATCATAAGCCATCACAAATCCTTCTCTTGATAACCCGGGGAGGAGCAAAGCTCACGCCGCCCTGCATTCCTTGAATTCATAAAGGTCCCAGGGGACTTGCCCGAGACCGCTCTTGTCCCACAGCGCCGAATGGCGGATCGCAGGGCCAAACCCCGGCATCAGGATCGCGTCCGGAGCCTCGCTTCCTTCCGGTCCCAATATGTCGATATGGCCGGTTGCCACATCAAGGACATAGGGGACGCCTGTCCAGATCGTACAAGCCCTGAGCTCCGTTCCCGTCGCATCGCCCTCAGGGCAGTTGTTCATTACCATGCCGCCCGGGCGGCGCGTTTCCTCGTCGTACATGATGTGGCCGTCGAGTTTCAACTTGCCCCCGGTGATCGTAAACAGATGGCTGACAGCCGCCGCATCCGAGCCCACCGGCCTGAACGAAAGTGTCGTCCCGGCTTCCGCCTCGGTGAACACCGCCTTCTCGATTGCGCATCGTTCTTGGGCCTCCGCCATTCCCGGCAGCAGGCAGAGCGAAACAAGCCATGTCTTGAAGGGTGCTTTCATCGCATTCACCGGAACAGTGCGATCATCATGGCGACAAGTCCGGCGAGACCGATCAGCCAGGCGAACGACCGAAAATACGGGATGCCTGCCAGATAGAGCGGCAGATAGATGAGGCGGGCGATGAACCAGATCCAGCCACCGATCAGTCCCAAACCCGAGGCATCGTCACCCGCAAAGGCGACTCCGAGCAAAAGCCCGATAAAGGCCGGATAGGTCTCCTGAAAATTCTTCGACGCCCGCGCAGCACGGCCAACGAACTTGCCTTTCGGCTCCAGTCCTTCATCCCGCGGCCCCGCGTTCCAGTCGCGGCCGAGTTCGCGGGTCGATAGCACGGCCTGAACCGAGATGTGGACAACGAGCAGGATCACGCTCAGGGCCAGCAGCGTCATGTAAGGCGTTGCGGTAACCCCGAGCGCTTCCATCATTGCAATCCCGTCTTAGAGATCGAGAACCAGGCGTTCCGGATCTTCCAGGCTCTCCTTCACACGGACCAGGAAGGTCACGGCTTCCTTGCCGTCTACCATGCGGTGATCGTACGAGAGCGCCAGATACATCATCGGACGGATGACGATCTGGCCGCCGATGACGACCGGACGCTCCTGGATCTTGTGCATGCCGAGGATGCCCGATTGCGGCGCGTTGAGGATCGGCGAGGACATCAGCGAGCCATAGACGCCGCCGTTGGAGATCGTGAACGTGCCGCCCTGCATGTCGGCCATCGACAACGCGCCGTCACGAGCAAGCTTGCCGAGGCGGCCGATATCCTTTTCGATCTCGGCGATCGACATCTGGTCGGCATCGCGCACGACCGGAACGACGAGGCCCTTGTCGGTGCCGACCGCGACGCCGATATGGCAGTAGTTCTTGTAGATGATGTCGGTACCGTCGATCTCGGCGTTGACGGCCGGCAGTTCCTTCAGCGCATGGGTGACCGCCTTGGTGAAGAAACCCATGAAGCCGAGCTTCACACCGTGCTTCTTCTCGAAGATGTCCTTGTACTTGTTGCGCAGATCCATGACGGCCTTCATGTCCACCTCGTTATAGGTGGTCAGCATGGCGGCGGTGTTCTGCGCATCCTTGAGGCGGCGGGCGATCGTCTGGCGCAGGCGCGTCATCTTCACTCGCTCTTCGCGGGCGGCATCGTCGGCCGAGGAAACCGGACGCGGCGCAGCCGGTGCGGAAATGCCCTTGGCGACGGCTGCGATCACATCACCCTTCAGCACCTGGCCACGCTTGCCCGAGCCTTCGATATCGGCGGTGGAAATGTTGTTGTCCGCAGCGATCTTGGCGGCAGCCGGCGCCGGCGGCATGGAGGACGCGGCGGCAGCCGGTGCCGAGGCTGCCGCGGGAGCAGCCGCAGCCGGCTCGGCAACCTTGGCCGGAGCGGCCTCAGTGGGCTTGGCGGCCGGTGCGGCAGCCGCAACGCCTGCACCACCTTCGGCAATCTGGCCGAGCAGCGCGCCGAGACCGACGGTCTCGCCATTGTTGGCAACGATCTCGGAAAGCACGCCGGCTGCCGGCGACGGCACTTCGACGGTCACCTTGTCCGTTTCGAGCTCAAGGAGCGGTTCATCGGCCTTGACCGTATCGCCGACTTTCTTGAACCAGGTGCCGACGGTCGCCTCGCTGACGGATTCGCCGAGGGTGGGGACGCGGATTTCGGTGGCCATGATCTGTTTCCGTGTTTGTCAGATGTGTTTTTGAAAGGATGGAAAGGCGGCTGATGTCTCAGCCGCCGAGCGCGTCTTCGAGGAAGGCCTCGAGCTGCGCCAGATGTTTGGACATCTGGCCTGTCGCGGGCGAAGCCGCAGCCGGCCGGCCGGTATAGCGGACCCGCTGATACTTCGCATCGATATGGGCGAGCACCCATTCCAGGTATGGATCGATGAAGGCCCAGGCGCCCATGTTCTTCGGCTCTTCCTGGCACCAGACCATTTCCGCGTTACGGAAGCGGGAAAGCTCGTTGATGAGCGCCTTGGCCGGGAACGGATAGAGCTGTTCGATGCGCAGCAGGTAGATGTCGTCGATGCCGCGCTTTTCGCGCTCTTCCAGAAGATCATAATAGACCTTGCCGGTGCAGAGAACGACACGACGGATCTTCGAATCCTTCTGCAGCTTGATCGGACCGTCCTTGATGACCTCCGCATCGTCCCAAAGCAGGCGATGGAAAGAGGATTCACCCGCCATTTCGGCAAGTGCCGAGGTCGCCCGCTTGTGACGCAGGAGAGACTTCGGCGTCATCAGGATCAACGGCTTGCGGAAATCGCGCTTCACCTGCCGGCGCAGGATATGGAAGTAGTTGGCCGGCGTGGTGCAGTTGGCGACCTGCATGTTGTCTTCCGCGCACATCTGCAGCCAGCGCTCAAGGCGGGCCGACGAGTGTTCAGGCCCCTGGCCTTCGTAACCGTGCGGCAGCAGGCAGACGAGACCGGACATGCGGAGCCACTTGCGTTCGCCCGACGAGATGAACTGGTCGAACACGACCTGCGCACCATTGGCGAAGTCGCCGAACTGGGCTTCCCAGAGCGTCAAGGCATTCGGACGAGCCAGCGAATAACCGTATTCGAAGCCCAGCACTGCCTCTTCCGAGAGCATGGAGTTGATGACTTCGTAGCGGGCCTGTGTGGGCGACAGGTTGGCAAGCGGGATATAGCGGTCCTCGGTATCCTGATCGTAGAGGACCGAATGGCGCTGCGAGAACGTGCCGCGTTCGCAATCCTGGCCGGAGAGGCGGATCTTCGTGCCTTCCGTTGCGAGCGAACCGAACGCCAAAGCCTCGGCCATCGCCCAGTCGATCCCTTCGCCGGTTTCGACCATCTGCGCACGGTTTTCCATGAAGCGGCGGATGGTGCGATGCGCGTTGAAGCCTTCCGGGATCGTCGAAAGCTTGCGTCCGATCTCCTTCAACTGCTTCATGGGCACGGCCGTCTTGCCGCGACGCTGCTCGTCGGCATTGTCGGCCGAGCGCAGGCCGGACCATTGGCCATCCAGCCAGTCGGCCTTGTTCGGCTTGTAGCTCTGGCCGGCCTCGAACTCGGCCTCCAGATGCGCGCGCCAATCAGCCTTCATCTTCTCGAATTCGCCCTCGGTCACGAGGCCTTCGGCAATCAGGCGGTCGGCATAAAGCTGGGACACCGTCTTGTGGCCGCGGATGACCTTGTACATCTTCGGCTGCGTGAACGCCGGCTCGTCGCCTTCGTTATGGCCGAAGCGGCGATAGCAGAACATGTCGATCACGACCGGCTTGTGGAACTTCATCCGGAATTCGGTCGCGATCTTTGCCGCATAGACCACCGCTTCCGGATCGTCGCCGTTGACGTGGAAGATCGGCGCCTCGATCATCTTGGCAACATCCGACGGATAGGGCGACGAGCGCGAGAAGGCCGGATTGGTGGTGAAGCCGATCTGGTTGTTGATGATGAAATGCATCGTGCCGGCGACGCGATGGCCGCGTAGGCCGGAAAGGCCGAGCACTTCGGCAACTACGCCCTGGCCCGCAAAGGCCGCGTCGCCGTGCAACAGCAGCGGCAGAACTTTGGCGCGCTCGCGCAGCGGGATGATATCGCCTTCCCAAACCTTGGCGAGCATGTCCTGCTTGGCGCGGGCCTTGCCCATGACGACCGGGTTGACGATTTCCAGATGCGACGGATTGGCCGTCAGCGACAGGTGCACCTTGTTGCCGTCGAACTCACGATCCGAGGAAGCGCCGAGGTGGTATTTAACGTCGCCCGAGCCTTCGACCTCGTCCGGCTTGAAGGAACCGCCCTTGAACTCGTGGAAGACGGCGCGGTGCGGCTTGCCCATGACATTGGTCAGCACGTTGAGGCGGCCGCGATGCGCCATGCCGAGAACGACTTCCTCGAGCCCTTCCTGGCCACCGCGCTTGATGATCTGCTCCAGTGCCGGGATGAGCGATTCACCGCCATCGAGACCGAAACGCTTCGTACCCTTGAACCTGACATCGAGGAACTGCTCGTAGCCTTCCGCCTCGACCAACTTCTGCAGGATCGCCTTCTTGCCGTTTTGAGTAAATTCAACGCCCTTGTCCGGGCCCTCGATGCGCTCCTGAATCCACTGCTTCTCCTCCGGGTTGGAGATGTGCATGAACTCCACGCCGATCGTCGAGCAATAGGTGCGCTCCAGAATCTCGATCATCTCGCGAATGCTCGCGTATTCGAGGCCGAGCACGTTGTCGATAAAGATCTTGCGGTCGTAATCGGCTTCCGTGAAACCGTAGGCCGTCGGCGAAAGCTCGTTATAATCCTCGACCGGAGCTGCAAGACCGAGCGGATCGAGCTTGGCATGCAGGTGGCCCCGCATGCGGTAGGCGCGGATCATCATGATGGCACGCACGCTGTCGCGGGTCGCCTGCAGGACAGCGGCGGGATCGATCGGCTTGCCGGAGGCAGCGGCAGAGGCTTCGGCCTTCGCCTGGACCTTTTTTTCGATCGCCTTTTCGACAACGGGCCAGTTGCCGTCGAGCGCTGAGACCAGTTCGCCATTGGCGACGATCGGCCAGTTCTTGCGCTGCCAGGAAGCTCCGTTTGCCGCTTTCTTCACATCGTCCGGATTGTCGGCAAGCGCCTTGAAGAAAGCCTGCCATTCCGGTGCAACCGAATTCGGATCATCCTCATACCGGGCATGAAGCTGCTCGATATAGGTTGCGTTCTGACCGTCCAGGAAAGAGGTGATGAGAAATTGCTCGTTGGCTTCTTGCCGTGCCATGGTTTCTTGCGGGCGCCGCGCCCGCCTCCTGCCGTAATTGAGGGCCGAAGAGCGTCGGCCGCCGCTTTCATTCATGGTGTGACATAGACCGCAGATGCGGAATGTCACGCGCGCTTTACGCGAAATACGGGCAGGCGAACCATGTTCCTTTTCGCCTGCCCGAAGCTTGCCCTTATGTGGCGTCAGCCCTTGAGGACTTCAACCAGCGTCTTACCTAGGCGGGCCGGAGACGGCGATACCTTGATACCCGCCGATTCCATGGCCGCGATCTTCGATTCCGCGTCGCCCTTGCCACCGGAAACGACAGCACCGGCATGGCCCATCGTGCGGCCCTTCGGAGCCGTGCGTCCGGCGATGAAGCCAGCCATCGGCTTCTTGCGGCCCTTCTTGGCTTCGTCCTTGAGGAACTGCGCCGCATCTTCTTCCGCCGAGCCGCCGATTTCGCCGATCATGATGATCGACTGCGTGGCGTCATCAGCCAGGAACATTTCCAAGACGTCGATGAACTCGGTGCCCTTGACCGGGTCGCCACCGATGCCAACGGCCGTGGTCTGGCCGAGGCCTTCGTTCGAGGTCTGGAAGACCGCTTCGTAGGTCAGCGTGCCGGAGCGCGAAACAATACCGACCGAACCCTTGCGGAAGATGGAGCCCGGCATGATGCCGATCTTGCACTCTTCCGGCGTCAGGATGCCGGGGCAGTTCGGGCCGAGCAGGCGGGATTTGGACCGGTCAAGGCGAGCCTTGACGCGAACCATGTCCATGACCGGGATACCCTCGGTGATGCAGGTGATGAACGGAATCTCGGCCTCGATCGCCTCGATGATCGCGTCGGCGGCGCCCGCCGGCGGGACGTAGATGACGGACGCGTCGGCGCCAGTCTTTTCCTTGGCTTCAGCAACGGACGTGAAGATCGGCAGCGACGTGCCGTCGACGCCGGACGACCACGATTCCCCGCCCTTTTTGGGATGAACGCCCCCCACCATCTTGGTGCCGTAATAGGCGAGCGCCTGTTCCGTATGGAAGGTACCGGTCTTGCCGGTCAGGCCCTGGACGATGACCTTCGTGTCTTTGTTGACGAGAATAGACATTGGTTGCGGTCCTTCCAGGTTAGGCTTCGATCGCCGCGACGATCTTCTTCGCCGCGTCATCAAGATCGTCAGCCGCAGTGATCGCGAGACCGGACTCGTTCAGGATTTTCTTGCCGAGCTCGACATTGGTGCCTTCCAGACGCACGACGAGCGGAACCTTCAGGCCGACTTCCTGCACGGCAGCGACAACGCCCTCGGCAATAACGTCGCAGCGCATGATGCCGCCGAAGATATTGACGAGAATGCCTTCGACCTTGGGGTCCGCGGTGATGATCTTGAAGGCCGCAGCGACCTTCTCCTTGCCGGCGCCGCCGCCGACGTCGCAGAAGTTCGCCGGCTCTTTGCCATAAAGCTTGATGATGTCCATCGTCGCCATGGCGAGGCCTGCGCCGTTGACCATGCAGCCGATATTACCGTCAAGCGCCACATAGGCGAGGTCCCACTTGGAGGCCTCGATTTCCTTGCTGTCTTCTTCTGTCTCGTCGCGCAGCGCCTTGATGTCGTCGTGGCGGAAGAGCGCATTGCCGTCGAACGAAACCTTGGCGTCGAGCACGCGCAGGTGGCCGTTCTTCATGACGATCAGCGGGTTGATTTCGAGAAGCGACATGTCCTTCTCGTCGAAGGCCTTGTAGAGGATCGGGAAGAGCGACTTGGCGTCCTCGGCGGCAGCACCGGTAAGCTCGAGAGCCTTGGAGATCGCAGCGACGTCGGCAGCCGTCACCCCGGCTTCCGGATCGATGGCGATCGTGTGGATCTTCTCGGGCGTATCGTGGGCAACGGCCTCGATGTCCATGCCGCCTTCGGTCGAGACGACGAAGGCCACGCGGCCGACCGAGCGATCGACCAGCAGCGAGCAATAGAGCTCACGGGCGATGTCGGCGCCATCCTCGATATAGAGGCGGTTGACTTGCTTGCCGGCTTCGCCGGTCTGCGCGGTCACCAACGTGTTGCCGAGCATCTCCTTGACATTGGCAACCACTTCTTCGATCGACTTTGCAAGGCGCACGCCCCCCTTGGCTTCCGGGCCGAGTTCCTTGAACTTGCCCTTGCCGCGACCGCCCGCATGGATCTGGCTCTTCACCACGTAAAGCGGGCCAGGAAGCGACTTCGCAGCAGCTTCCGCCTCTTCAACCTTCAGGATGGCCACGCCCTGGGCCACCGGCGCACCGTAGCTCTTCAGCAGAGCCTTGGCCTGATATTCATGGATATTCATGGGTCAATCCCTGTTTCGATTATTTCAGCGCGCCCATTACTTCAGAGCGGGGGCGATGTTGATGCAGGCTTCGCAGAGACCGGCGACCGCGCCGACGGACTTCTGGAAGGCTTCCTCTTCGGTCTTGTTGAATTCGACTTCGATGACGCGCTCGACGCCACCGGCGCCGAGAACCACCGGAACGCCAACATACATGTCCTTCACGCCGTACTGACCGGAAAGGTAAGCTGCGCAGGGCAGCACGCGCTTCTTGTCCTTGAGGTAGGATTCGGCCATCTCGATCGCGGATGCGGCCGGAGCGTAGTAGGCCGAACCGGTCTTGAGAAGACCGACGATTTCGGCGCCGCCGTCACGGGTGCGCTGGATGATCTCTTCGAGGCGCTCTTTGGTGGTCCAGCCCATCTTCACAAGGTCGGTCAACGGAATGCCGCCGACGGTGGAATAACGTGCCAGCGGCACCATCGTATCGCCATGGCCGCCAAGAACGAATGCGGTGACGTCCTGGACGGAAACGTTGAACTCTTCGGAGATGAAGAGGCGGAAACGGGCCGAGTCGAGCACGCCGGCCATGCCGACGACCATGTTCTTTGGCAGGCCCGAAAATTTCTGGAGCGCCCAGACCATCGCGTCGAGCGGATTGGTGATGCAGATCACGAAGGCGTTCGGGGCATATTTCTTGATGCCGGCGCCGACCTGTTCCATGACCTTGAGGTTGATGCCGAGCAGGTCGTCGCGGCTCATGCCCGGCTTGCGGGCAACGCCGGCGGTGACGATGCAGACGTCAGCGCCTTCGATGGCCGAATAATCGCTGGCGCCGGAGAGCTTCGCATTGAAACCTTCGACCGGGCCGGACTGGGCGATATCGAGGCCCTTGCCCTGCGGAATACCGTCAGCGATGTCGAAGAGGACGACGTCGCCCAGCTCTTTCAGGCTGGCGAGATGCGCCAGCGTGCCACCGATCATGCCAGAACCAATAAGTGCGATCTTCTTGCGCGCCATCGAAAAGCTTCCTTTCGAGATCTGAATCCACAGCAGACCAGGGCAGATCCGCCAATGTGCACGACCGCATACAGCCATCCGGGAAAAATGGCAATCGATTATTTTGTGAGTATATTTTTCAATCGGTTAGATCATAAAATTCTTACGTAAACGTAAGACATAATGTCACCAAAACTTCAAACTCGGCGGCGTTTTTCCTGATGCAGCGCAAGATAGTCGGGGCTGCGCATCTCGAAGAGGCGCGACACGGTTCGGTCGAATTCGAAGCCTTCCGTCCCCTTACGCTCAAGGAGAATATCCTCCGGCGACGTCGCTGCGGAAACGTAGAGTCTGACCGTATGGTCATAAAACGCATCGATCAGGTTGATCAGCCGCTTTGTCTCGTTCCGCCTGTCCGGTCCGAGCTGCGGAATATGTTCGACGAAAACGGTATCAAAACGACCGGCGATGGCTAGATAATCGGAAGCACCCAGCGGCTTGCCGCAGATATCCGAAAAATCGAAGCGCGCGGCGCGTCCGGCGGCGGCGGGAACGTGAATACTGCGGCCTTTCCTCGGGATCTCGACGGGTTCGGCCCTCTTGCCTTCCGTCACCTGATGCCAGGCGGCCTCCATCGCCGCGTCGGCGCGCCCATCGAGCGGCGTCACATAGACCGGCAGGCTCGCAAGCTTCTGCATGCGATAATCGTTGGGCGAGTCTAGCGTCACCACGTCGACATATTTGTTGAGCAGCGCGATGAACGGCAGGAAGAGCCCGCGGTTGAGCCCATCCTTGTAGAGGTTTTCCGGCGCCACATTGGAGGTCGCGATCAATACGCAACCGAGATTGAAAAGCTCGGTGAAAAGACGCGCCAGAATCATCGCATCCGTAATGTCGGTCACGGAGAATTCATCGAAGCAGAGAAGCTCGGCCTCCGCATAAAGCGCTGCAGCGACCGGCGGCACCGGATCGGCCTGCCGCGTTTCACCGCGCTTCACCCTCATCCGATGCTCATGGATGCGGTTGTGCACGTCCGCCATGAACTCGTGGAAATGCGCGCGGCGCTTCTTCTCTGTCGGCACCTTCTTGAAGAACATGTCCATCAGCATGGTCTTGCCGCGCCCGACGCTGCCATGGACGTAAAGTCCGCGGATTTCCCGCGGCCGCCCGCCGCCCCTGGCGAACAGCCAGCCGAGCGCGCTCTTCTTCTTCGCCGGCTTCGTTTCCCTAAGGCATGTCAGGACATGGTCGAGCCTCGCCGCCACATCGAGTTGGGCGGCATCGGCCGTCAACGCACCCGACAACGTCAGCGCCTTCAGCTCTTCGCCGACGCTCGCCGTGTATTCGGGAATGGGTTCCAACCGGACGCTCTCAAATGTATGGAGCCGCTCAGCGGCTCAGGCTGACCGGCTGTCCGGAATTCATCGTACCGTCGAAACGGTTGTCGGCACTCTTGTAGACTCGTCCGATGACGTCGCCGGCCCGATTCTTGAACTGGACCATCTTGCCCGACACGTCCCAGGAGCCCATGGTCGTCAGTTCCCCGACACAACCGCGGGTTCCGCCACGCGAACCGCCCCCGAGATTGGTGAGCGTCAGGAACATGTCGCAGGAGGCACCGGCATTCGAGACGCGCCAGTTGCCGACCATGGCTTCCTTCTTGACGTCGAGAGCACTCGCCGGCGCCGCCGCATTCGGGTCAACCGCAGCCGTGTTCGGGTTGGCAGCCGGAGCGGTGGGGAACTGCGATGCGCCGCCCGGAGGCGGAAGCTGCCCGCCCTGCACCGACGGAACGGGCTGGGCCTGAAGAGGAGCGGGTTGAGAAGGCAAGTCGCTGTAGGGACTGTATGAAGTACGCTGGCAACCGGCAAGTGCTATCGCAAGAACGAGGCCTGTCGCCACATATCTGAACTGCATCATCTAACTCCCGCTTTCAGTCGGTATCCGCCGCTAATGCCACTGAATTGAGACCGAATTACCGTAAAGCCCCTTGGTTAATCAAGTGTGACTGGAACAATTTGGCCGCTTATTGCGAGTTCGCGCCTGCAGAACGCTTCGATCGGTTTCGGCAAGCAACAGGGCGCCGGTGCTGTTTTGGAAGACCTTCGCCGGCAAGGAAAAAATCAACCCGCCCCCGAAATACGGGAGCGGGCCGCAAAGAAGAGCAGACACCCGAACGCCTCAGACGCGGCGCTCGACCATCATCTTCTTGATTTCGGCGATAGCTTTGGCCGGGTTCAAACCCTTCGGGCAGGTCTGCGTACAGTTCATGATTGTATGGCAACGATAGAGCCGGAAAGGATCCTCGAGATTGTCGAGGCGCTCGCCCTTGGCTTCGTCGCGGCTATCGATCAGCCAGCGATAGGCCTGCAACAGAACGGCCGGACCGAGATAACGGTCGCCATTCCACCAATAGCTCGGACAGGAGGTCGAGCAACAGGCGCAGAGGATGCATTCGTAGAGACCGTCGAGCTTCAGGCGATCCTCGTGGCTCTGCTTCCACTCCTTGGCCGGCGGCGGCGAAACCGTCTTCAGCCAGGGCTCGATCGAGCGGTGCTGGGCATAGAAATTGGTGAGGTCCGGAACAAGGTCCTTCACCACCGGCATGTGGGGCAGCGGATAGATCTTCACGGTGCCCTTGATGTCGTCCATGCCCTTGGTGCAGGCGAGCGTGTTGGTACCGTCGATATTCATCGCGCAGGAGCCGCAGATGCCTTCGCGGCAGGAGCGGCGTAGCGTCAGGGTCGGGTCGATATTGTTCTTGATGTAGAGCAGACCGTCGAGAACCATCGGCCCGCAATCATCGACATCGATGTAATAAGTGTCGATGCGCGGGTTCTGGCCGTCGTCCGGATTCCAGCGATAGACGCGGTACTCGCGAACATTCTTGGCGCCTTCCGGCTTCGGCCAGACCTTGCCTTCGGTCATCTGAGAGTTCTTGGGGAGAGCGAGTTCAACCATTGCTAGACTTCCGATCCTTGGCGGCAAGCGCCATACTGTCTTTCAGGTTATAACCATTCGGCGCCCAGGGGGCGACCGTCGTGTTCAAAAGTTTCAAGGGTTGGCCTTTGATCGCCGCCCAGACAAGCTTCAGCCGTTCCAGAGCCCGGAGCAGCGGCATCCACGCGGCCCGGCCGAACGGCGCGCGGACATGCGCCCGTTTCGACGTCTTGTCGGTGGCGATCACGCTCGCCGAGCCCGACTGCATGATGACCCAGGGAGCAAGATGCGCCACGTCGCAATCGTGGTAGGCGCCGCTCCAGAGGAAATCGTCGGCCGGCACGCAGTTCTGGTCGACACTCGCAAGCAGGCGCTCCGCACCTCGGCGCGTCACCAGATACGCGGCCGAACCCGATGCGGGACGCAGCGAACGAACCAGCCTGTGTTCACCGAGTTGACGTATCGTTACCGCCTTGCGACCACCCGGGCGGAAAACGCCCTCGAGCTTGACGATATCGACGCCGAGATCCGAACCGAGCAATTCGGAAACAGCCTCGACGAAACCGGGCTGCGGCTCTGCGTCATCCTCCAGCACAAGTGCATAGGTGAAATCGGAGGCAAGAAACCGCCGCCAGGTCAGCACATGGCCAGCGAGACAGGCTTCTTCCGTCAGCATGAAGAGCCGGTTGCGGTGGCCGTTCCAGGCAACGCCGTCCGGCGGGAACCGCAGCGACAGCCCGCGAACAGACAGAACGGCCTGAGGATTGTTCCGCGCATCGACGGCCGCAATCCTCTCAAGTGGCCATTTGAGATGGCCGAAATGCCGTTCGATCTCGGCCCACCGGTCAGGCGAGCGATCGAGATTGATCGCGAATATGCCGAGAAGACGCCTGGAGGGCACTTTCTCGGCAGAATTCGCGATGGACGGCATAGCTGTCATGGCCTCAGTACACGCGTGCCTTGGGCTCGATCTTGTGCGGATCGATACCTTCTGCGATGAGCTCGGTGTGGACCGGGCGGTAGTCGAGCTTGACCTCACCGACCTCGCTCACCCAGGCGAGCGTATGCTTGCGCCAGTTCTCGTCGTCGCGGCCGCCGAAGGGGCCGGACGTATAGTCCTCGCGGGCATGCGAACCGCGGCTTTCCTTGCGGGCTTCCGCGCCGTAGACCGTGGTGATCGCGTTCGCCATCAGGTTCTGCAGTTCGAGCGTTTCCACGAGGTCGGAGTTCCAGATCATCGAACGGTCGGTGACCTTGATGTCCTTGAGCTCGCCCCAGATTTCCGAAAGCCGGCGGCAGCCGGATTCAAGCGATTCCTGGGTCCGGAACACCGCCGCGTCTTCCTGCATGGCGCGTTGCATCTTGTCGCGCAGCACGGCGGTTGGCGTGCCGCCGCTGGCATTGCGCAGTCCGTCGAAGCGCGCCATGATCCGGTCGCAGGCCGCCTTGTTCAGCGCCGGCACCGGTGCGTCCCTGTCGATGACCTGGCCGGCGCGGATGGCGGCGGCGCGGCCGAAGACGACGAGGTCGATCAGCGAGTTGGAGCCGAGGCGGTTCGCGCCGTGTACGGAGGCGCAGCCTGCTTCGCCGACAGCCATCAGGCCGGGTGCGATCCGTTCCGGATTGGCACCGTCGGCATTCAGGACTTCACCCCAGAAATTGGTCGGGATGCCGCCCATGTTGTAGTGGACGGTCGGCAGGACCGGGATCGGCTCCCGCGTCACATCCACGCCTGCGAAAATCTTGGCGCTCTCGGAAATGCCCGGCAGGCGCTCGTGTAGGACCGCCGGATCGAGATGGTCGAGATGCAGGAAGATATGGTCCTTGTTTCTGCCGACGCCGCGGCCTTCGCGGATTTCCAGCGTCATGCAACGGGAAACAACGTCGCGGGAGGCGAGGTCCTTGGCCGAGGGCGCATAGCGTTCCATGAAGCGCTCGCCCTCGGAATTGACGAGGTAGCCGCCCTCGCCGCGTGCGCCTTCGGTGATGAGACAGCCCGAACCATAGATGCCGGTCGGATGGAACTGCACGAACTCCATGTCCTGCAGGGGCAGGCCGGCGCGGGCGATCATACCGCCGCCGTCGCCGGTGCAGGTATGGGCGGACGTTGCCGAAAAATAGGCGCGGCCGTAACCGCCGGTCGCCAGCACCACCATCTTGGCGGCGAAGCGATGGATCGTGCCGTCGTCCAGGCACCAGGCGACAACGCCGGTGCAGCGGCCGTCGTCCGACATGATCAGGTCGAGCGCGAAATATTCGACGAAGAATTCCGCATTGTTCCTGAGCGACTGACCGTAAAGCGTGTGCAGGATCGCGTGACCGGTGCGGTCGGCGGCAGCGCAGGTGCGCTGCACCGGCGGGCCTTCGCCATAGTTCTGCATATGGCCGCCGAACGGACGCTGATAGATCTTGCCTTCCTCGTTGCGCGAGAAGGGCACGCCGTAATGCTCGAGTTCATAGACGGCCTTCGGCGCTTCCATGACCATGTACTGCATGGCATCGACGTCACCGAGCCAGTCGGAGCCCTTGACGGTGTCGTAGAGGTGCCACTGCCAGCTGTCCGGCGTCATGTTCTGCAGCGAGGCGGCGATGCCGCCCTGTGCCGCGACCGTATGCGAGCGGGTCGGGAAAACCTTGGTGATGCAGGCGGTCTTGAAGCCCTGCTCGGCCATACCGAGCGTGGCGCGCAGGCCAGCGCCACCGGCGCCCACGACGATCACGTCATAGGAATGGTCGACATAGGTATAGGCCTTGCCGGTCTGGGCGATGGGTGTGATCGATGCCATAACGGGATTATCCTGCAAACGCGATTTTCAGGGCGGCGAGAAGACAGAGGCCGCCGATCAGGAAGGAAAAGAAGGCATTGAGGATGAGAAGAGCGATCTTCATGCCTTCGGAATGGATGTAATCCTGGATGATCTCTTCCATGCCGAGACGCATATGCACGATACTTGCGACGATGGTCAGCGCATTGATCGTGGCAACGAAGGGATTGGCGAGCGCGCCGACCACTTCGGCATAGGGCTTGCCGGCATAGATGATCAGGAAAACGATGTAGAAAACGAGGAGCGGAACAAGCGCGATGGACGTGGTCCTGACGCGCCAGAAATGCTCCGTACCGCTCTTGGCCGAACCAAGACCGCGGACTTTTCCGAGAGGAGTGCGCATATCCATGATCCTGTCCCCTCAGCGAACGATAAGCACGACCGCCCAGACCAGGACAGTCAGGACGATGGACGCGACGAGATTGGCCTTGGCGAGCATGGTCGAGAATTCCTTCTCGAAGCCGTAGCCTAGATCCCACATGATGTGGCGCAGACCACCGAGCAGATGGTGGATGAGGGCCCAGGTATAGCCGAAAAGCACGAGCTGCCCGATGATCGAGCCGAACAGCCAATTGATCCAGTTGAAATATTCCTCGCCGGAAGCGGCCGAGATCAGCCAGGCGGCAACAAGCAGCGTGCCGAAGTAGAGCGCTCCGCCGGTAATGCGGTGGACGATCGACATCGCCATGGTGGGAATGAATTTATAGATTTGCAGATGCGGCGACAGGGGCCGGTTATTTGTCACATTCGCCATCAGAACCTCGCGGCGTCGTATGCGGTATCTCGGGCGGGCGCCCAACAATGCACGATGCCGAAGAAATGTGCATTGCATCATCGGCGTGGTTTAATCTTCGAAATCACGGACGACAAGAACAATTCAAACGGATTTCAAATTTAATCGATTGTGTCTTTCTCAAGGCGGCATCGGCTCAAACCCCGCGGTCACATTAACCACGATTTGCAAAGAATTCGTTGCCGGCATGACGAGCGAGGCCGTTTCATGTTAACGTTTCGTTAACGATTTTGCCGGAGTTCGCCATGATCGCGAATCGCATGAAGCCTGTTTTCGTTGCCGGCGTGGTGCTGGCAGCGACATTGTCGTCCCCCTCGCAGGCGGGCGACCGCGACTACGGCCACTGGCACTATCTATCCGCACCCGCCGGTGCATTTGTCTCCAATAGCGACCTCGCCGCCTTTGTCAGCAAGCCCGGTATTTTCAGCGGCACGTTCGACGTAGCCCGCACCGCAAGCCGTAGCGTCTATATCCTGCGGAGCTATCGCGACACACCCTTCACGAGCCCCGTTATATCAATGACAGGGAGCGGCTCGGTTTCGCCTTCCGTGAAGATCATCAACGTCGCCGGCGAAACGGAGGATCCTTTCGCACCCGTCAACGCCTGCACCTACGAGGCCGGCGCCTGCGTCATCCGCGGCGGGAATTGAACGTCCGTCGGCGATCCACCGCCTTGGCAGTTTCCTCTACGTTCCCCTGCCGGCCAGAGGGCGGCGGCTCGGCACCCCCCATCTACCCGAACCGCCACACAGTCGTCCGCTTCACCTCGCTGTCCTCCAGCGCCCGGGTCACCGGCACCTGGTAGACCGCAAGCTGCCTCAGCCGATCCTTCGGGCAATAACTCCGCCCCGGATCACCGATCAATACCAGTTTCCCTTCGGCTGCGAGTTGCGCGAACCAGGGAATCAGCGCATCGGCGAAATCTCTATCGTAGAAGACGTCACCGGCAAGGATCACGTCCGCATCGACTGCCTTGCCGGTCAGATTTTCACCGGTAAACCCGATCTCGGCCCCATTTTCGGCGGCATTCAACGCGACGGCGCTCTCCGCCCACGGATCGATATCCGCCGCCAGCACGTCCGAGGCGCCGGCCAGTTTGGCGGCGATCGCCACCAGCCCCGAACCGCTGGCGAAATCCAGCACCCTTTTGCCGGCTACCGTTTCCGGATGGTCGAGAATGAAGCGCGCCAGCCCCTGCCCGCCCGCCCAGGCGAAGGCCCAGAAGGGCGGCGGCAGGCCGATCTTGTCCAGATCCTCTTCCGTCTTCAGCCAGAGCTCATGCGCTTCGGTCGCAAGATGCAGCCGGATTTCCGGCACATGCGGCGGCGGCATGAGATCGGTGTTTTCGAGGATAAAGGTCCTGGGATCGGTCTTCAAATCGCTCAGTCCGGCGAGCGCGGCGGATTGTCGAGACCGCCGAGCCTGCAGATTTCGAAATATTCCTCTTCCGTCACCGGCTGCACGGAAAGCCGCATGGAGGTGACGAGCGACATCTTCTCGAACTTCGGGTTAGCCTTGATGTCCTTCAGCGTTACCGGCTTCGGCATATCCGTGACCGCGCGGATATCGACGCAGTCCCAGCGGGGATCGTCCTTGGCGGTCGAATCGGGGTGCGACAATGCGCAGACCTCGACGATGCCGACGATCTCCAGCCCCTCATTGGAATGGTAGAAGAAGCCCTTTTCGCCGATCTTCATCGCCCGCATGTTGTTGCGCGCCTGGTAGTTGCGCACCCCGGTCCATTCAGTGCCCTTGGCGCCAGCCGCCTTCTGCTGTTCCCAGGACCAAGAAGAAGGTTCGGATTTATAAAGCCAGTACGCCATCTTTCGCTTCACTCCGCCGGCTTGTTGAAGACCCAGTTATACGGTTTGACTTCGACCTTCTCGAAGAGACCGGCGAGATAATAGGGATCGGCTTCCGCGATCGTCCGGGCAGCCTCCATGTCGGCGGCCTCGACAATCACCAGGCTGCCGTTCGGCTTGCCTTCGTCATCGAGGAAGGGACCAGCCATTTTCAGCGTACCTTCCGCATTGAGCTTGTTCAGGTGTTCGAGATGAGCGGGACGGGTCTCCATCCGGACGTTCAGATGGCCGGGTTTGTCGGTGCATAGAAAGGCAAACAGCATCGGGTCTTCTCCTAAGAGCGCATCCCGAAAAGTGTGAAGCGGTTTTCGGACAAGATGCGCGATCAACTAAAGGAATTGCTATTCGGTTTTGATCGGCCGTGTCATGAGTTGCTCCATGGCCGACATGATATCGAGCTTCCCGTCGATGATCGCCGCCACCGCCCCGGTCACCGGAAGCTCGACCGAGAACTTTTCCCCCAGTCGGGCCGCGACCGAAGCCGCATGAAAGCCCTCGACCAGCGGACCGCCGGCAGTCTCCGCAGGCTCGCCCTTGCCAAGCGCGATGCCGAAGCGAAGGTTACGGGATTGATGGCTCGTGCCGGTCAGTACCAGATCGCCGAGCCCCGAAAGCCCGCGCACCGTATCCGCCCTGCCGCCCATAGCCTCGACGAGCCGCGACATCTCCGCAAGCCCGCGCGAGATCAGCGCAGCACGCGCAGAATCCCCGAGGCCCGCGCCTTCGATGATGCCGCAGGCGATCGCCAGCACGTTCTTGAGCGCGCCGCCGAGCTGCACCCCGACCCGGTCGGTCGAGGCGTAGAGGCGGAACGTTCGGCCCGAGAGCATGTTTGCAAGTCGTTCCGAAAGAGCCTTGTCCTCCGCAGCAATCACCATGGCGGTCGGCAGACCGCGCGCGATATCGGCAGCAAAACCGGGACCGGACAAAACGGCGATCGGATGATGCGGCAGTTCCGCTTCCAGCACTTCCGTCAGCAGCTTGCCCGAAGACTTGTCCATTCCCTTGGCACAGATGACCACCACCGCATCCCTGGCGAGATAGGGACCATAATGCCGTGCCGCATCCGCCTGCGCCTGGGAAGGCATGGCGAAAAGCACAAGGCTCGCCTCGCTGATCGCATCCGGTTCGGCGGAAAACTCCAGCGCATCCGGCAATGGCACGCCGGGAAGCGCTGCGTCATGCACGCGATCCTCACGCAGGTCGCTCATCAGCTCAGGGTCGCGGCCGATCAACGTCACCGGATACCGACCCTCCAGCGAGATCACGGCCGCAAGCGCGGTCCCGAAAGCTCCCGCACCGATGACGACGATGCGCTCCTGGACGTTCATGCCTTGGCCCCCCGCTTGCCGGAACCGAGGAGCGTCTGAGCCTGCCTGTCCAGCGGCCAGCGCGAGCGCGGCGCGACATCGAGCGGATCAGTCGGAAAATCCTCCGCCAGCCGTTCGAGGCCTGCCCAGGCGATCATCGCGGCATTATCGGTGCAGAGCCTCAATGGCGGTGCGATGAAGCGGAAACCGTTCTCGATGCAGAGCGCCTGCAGCGTGCGGCGGATTTCCTGATTGGCCGCGACGCCTCCCGCCACCACCAGGGCCGGATCGACGTCGAGATTGGCGAATTCTTCCTTGAAACGCGCCAGCCCGCGGCCGATACGGTCGCGCAGCGTGCGGGAAACCGCCTTCTGGAATGAGGCGCAGATATCGGCCACATCCTGTTCGGAAAGCGGAGCGATCTCGGTCGCCGCCTGCCGCACGGCAGTCTTGAGGCCGGAGAAGGAAAAATCGAGCCGCGCCTCGCCGACCAACGGGCGTGGAAGGGAGAAGCGGTCCGGATCGCCGCCCTGTGCGGCTTTTTCCACGGCCGGCCCGCCGGGATAGGGCAGACCGAGCAGCTTTGCCGTCTTGTCGAAGGCTTCGCCAAGCGCATCATCAATCGTCGTGCCCCAGCGCTCATATTCGCCGACGCCGCGCACCAGCACGAGCTGCGTATGACCGCCGGATACCAGCAGCATGAGGTAGGGGAACGAAAGGCCATCCGTCAGACGCGCCGTCAGCGCGTGGCCTTCGAGATGATTGATGGCGAGCAATGGCTTGCCGGCGGCGAGTGCAATCGCCTTGGCCGTCATCAGCCCGACGATCAGTCCGCCGATCAGGCCCGGCCCGGAGGTCGCGGCAACCGCATCGATCTCGTCGAGCGAGACATCGGCGCGGTGAAGAGCCTCCTCGACCAGTCCGTCCAACGCCTCCACATGGGCACGTGCCGCGATCTCCGGCACCACGCCGCCATAAACGCTGTGCTCATCGAGTTGGGACAGCACGACATCGGAAAGGATTTCGCCGCGGCCGTCCTCATGACGCGCGACCACCGCCGCAGCGGTCTCGTCGCAGCTAGTTTCGATGCCGAGGATGCGAAGAAAGGTCGCCATGCCCTATCGTTGATTGCCTATCGTTGATTGCGAGCCGGAAGAAAGAGGTTTACGAGAGCTTCCGGTAACAACGGAATGACGCGGATGCAAACAAAACCTTTCCGGATCGGTACGCGAGGCAGCCCGCTGGCGCTCGCCCAGGCCTACGAAACACGCGCCCGGCTCATGGCCGCGCATGGCCTGCCGGAAGAGATGTTCGAGATCGTCGTGCTGTCAACGACCGGCGACCGGATCAACGACCGGCCGCTGACGGAGTTCGGCGGCAAAGGCCTCTTCACTCAGGAACTGGAGGAGCAACTTCTTTCCGGCGATCTCGATTTCGCGGTGCATTCCTCCAAGGACATGCCAACCAAACTGCCCGACGATCTGCGGCTCGCCGCCTATCTGCCGCGGGAGGATTTCCGCGACGCCTTCATCGGCCGAACCGCATCAACTTTGACCGCATTGCCCGACGGCGCCACGGTGGGATCATCATCCCTCCGCCGCCAGGCGCTGATCCGTCGCATCCGGCCGGACATCGATGTCATCACCTTCCGCGGCCTCGTCGACACGCGCTTGCGTAAGCTGAGCGAGGGGCAGGTCGATGCAACCCTTCTCGCCTATGCCGGCCTGAAACGCCTTGCCAAGGAAGGCGTCGTCACCGAACTGCTGGACCCCGCCGACTTTCCCCCTGCCCCGGCGCAAGGCGCGATCTGCGTCGAAAGCCGCATCGGCGATGCCCGCATGGATACTCTGCTGGAAGCGATCAACGATCGGGCGACCTACGACGCGGTCTCCTGCGAACGCGCATTCCTTGCAGCCCTGGACGGATCCTGTCGCACGCCGATTGCCGGTTATGCGGTCTGCGAGGGAGATCACATGAAATTCTCCGGCCTGATCCTGACGCCGGACGGCGGGAAGGAGCACTCGATCGAGGTGGAAGGTCAACGCGAGCACGCCGAGACGCTGGGCCGCAAGGCGGGTGAAGCGGTGCGCGTGGCCGCAGGCACCGATTTCTTCGAAGGCTGGAGCTGAGCCTGTGCGGGTCGTCGTCACCCGCCCGGAAAACTCTGCCCGCCGGACAGCCGAACGGCTGCGGAGCCTCGGCCATGAGCCGGTTCTTCTGCCGCTCACGAAAGCACGGCACCGCGCGGACTTGGCGGAAGATGCCTTCGATAAACCACATGCAGCGCTTGCCGCGACCAGTGCCGAAGCCGTTCGGGTCCTTTCGGCCCTGGCCTATCGCCTTAACCCCTATCTCGAAGAAACGCTCTATGTCGTGGGCGATGCCACCGCCAGGGCGGCGGGAGAAGCGGGCTTCCAAAACATCTGTGTTGGTCCTGGCACCGGAGCCGAACTCGCCGAACTGATTGCAAGCCACGCGCCGGAGTTCACCGCTCCTCTCCTCTATCTGGCTGGAAAACCGCGCTCGTCGAAGTTCGAGGAGGGATTGCACGCGAGGAAGGTGCCTTTTGTGACGGCGGAAATCTACGAAATGTCACCTATAGCTTCTGATGAGGACACTATCCGGCATGCATTGCTCGATCCGCCGGCCGACGCAGTGCTTCTTTATTCCCGTGAGAATGCGCGCCTCTTCTTTGATTTCGCAGTGCCGCACGCTGCGGCTCTGGCAGCCATGCGGATGCTCTGCCTCAGCGATAACGTCGCCGGGGTCGTGCCCTATGAATTTCATGGAAACATCAAGATCGCTGATCACCCTGACGAAGACGGGCTTCTTGCCCTTCTTTAGTCGCGGCCCGCGGCAAAATCCCGCCCGCCCCTTTCCTTCCACTCACCCACCGACTAATTTCCTGTGAGCGCATGCAAAAAGAGGTCGAGATGGTATCGGAAAAACCACCCCGCCGGTCGAAGGCAGAAAAAGAACCGGTCACGATCGATCTGACGGCCGAGGAATCGGATGTAGTCGCGGAGCCGGTCCGCAGTAACGATACCGACGAACCGGTGACGCCCGCTGAACAGGTCGCGGAAGCTTCGGAAACACCGGTGGAGCCCCAGGAAGCAAAGGGCGACATTACGGACGAACCCGTCGCGCCGCCCTCCGCCACCGAGGGTTCCCCGATCGTCGAGGATGACGAAATTCCGGAAGAGCCGAAATCCGCAACCGTAGCCCCGGAACCGGAACCGGCGCCTGCACCGCATCCCCACACCAGCCCCGCCACATCGACCCTCGTCGCGGCCGGAATTTTCGGCGGCATCGTGGCACTCGCCCTTGCCGGCAGCATGCAATATGCCGGCTATCTGCCAGCGGAAACACGTGCGCCGGCCGTCGACATGACCCCCGTCTCGTCGGAACTTGCAGAACTGCGGCAGGAAGTTGCGGCACTTCGCGACAGGCCGGCCTCGCCGGCTGCGGATACGGCGCTTGCCGATCGCGTCGCGGCCCTTGAAGCTTCGGCAAATGCTCCAGTCGGCGGCGTGTCCGAACAGGCGCTTGCCGCGATGAAGACGGATGTCGACACACTGCGCTCGGCAATCGAATCGACGGCAAGCAACGGACTGGCTGTCGAAGACCGGGTCAAGGAAATTGAAACCCGGCTCAATGACCGTGGCCCGGAACAACAAATTGCACGCGCCATTGCCGCCGCGGCTTTGAAGGCGGCCATCGATCGCGGCGGGTCGTTCGAGACCGAACTCCAGACCTTTGCGAGCGTTGCCGGCGATGATCCTGCGGTTGCCGATCTCCAGAAATTTGCCGCGGGCGGAGTACCCTCCCGCGCCGACCTGCAGCGCGAGTTTCCACGCATGGCCGATGCCATGCTGGAAGCCGTCGTCCAGCCGGACCCGAACCAGGGCATCGTCGACCGGCTTCTGTCATCGGCGATATCCGTGGTCAAGGTGCGGCGCGTCGGAGATGTCCAGGGAGATACACCGGAGGCGATTGTCGCCCGCCTGGAAGAAGGACTGCGCAACGGCAACCTCCAGGCCTCCGCCCGCGAATGGGACGCGCTGCCGGAGCCGGCAAAGGTGGTCTCGCGCGATTTCAAGCAGAAGCTCGATGCTCGCATTCAGGTGGAAAATCTCGTGGGCGGAACGTTGACGCGCGCCGTCGCCGGCACTCAAGGCTGAGGCCCTAGATGATCAGACTTCTCATTTTCCTCGTTGTCGTGCTGGCCCTTGGCTGGGGTTTCTCCTGGCTTGCCGATCGCCCGGGTCTCATCTCCATCACCTGGCAGGACCACCTGATCGAGACGAGCATCATGGTTGCCGCCACCATGGTCGTCGCGCTTGTCGCAGCCGCGATGATTCTCTGGTGGATCGTCGGCGTCATCTGGACCTCGCCCTATTCCGTCCGCCGCTATTTCCGCGCCCGCAAGCGCGACCGCGGCTATCAGGCGCTTTCGACGGGACTGATCGCCGCCGGCGCGGGCAATGCGTTGCTAGCCCGCAAGATGAGTGTCCGCACCCGCGGCCTTCTGCGCGCCGACCAGGAGCCACTGATCCACCTCCTCGAAGCCCAGACCGCCCTCATCGAGGGCAAGCATGACGAGGCGCGCCAGAAATTCGAGCAGATGGCCGAGGATCCGGAGACCCGCGAACTCGGCCTGCGCGGCCTTTACATGGAAGCCCGCAGGTTGGGAGCCAACGAGGCCGCACGGCAATATGCCGAAAAGGCCGTGGAACACGCTCCCTACCTGCCCTGGGCGGCGCAGGCAACGCTGGAATCCCGCAGCCAGGCCGGCCGGTGGGAGGATGCGATCCGCCTGCTGGATCAGCAACGCGCGGCAAGCGTCATCGACAAGAACCAGGCCGACCGCTGGAAGGCCGTGCTGCTGACCGCCAAGGCCGACGACCGGCTGGAGGGCGACCCGAAAGGCGCCCGCGACGACGCCATGGCGGCCCTGAAGCTTGCCAAGGATCTCGTGCCGGCCGCCGTTATCGCCGCCAAGGCCTGGCTGCGCGAGGATAATGTCCGCAAGGCTGCCACTGTTCTCGAAGGCGTCTGGAAGCTCGGGCCGCATCCGGACATTGCCCGCGCCTATGTCCGCGCCCGCAGCGGCGACAGCACGACTGATCGCCTGAAGCGTGCCGAGAAGTTGGAAGCACTCCGCCCGAACAATGTCGAGTCCCTTCTGGCCGTGGCCCAGGCCGCGCTCGACGCGCATGAATTCCGGAAGGCGCGCGCCAAGGCAGAGGCTGCCGCTCGCATGGACTCCCGCGAGGCCGCCTATCTGCTGCTGGCCGATATCGAGGAGGCGGAGACCGGAGATCAGGGACGTGTTCGCCACTGGATGGCGCAGGCGCTGCGGGCGCCGCGGGATCCCGCCTGGGTCACGGATGGCTTCGTCTCGGAAAAGTGGCTGCCGCTTTCGCCGGTGACCGGCCGGCTCGATGCATTCGAATGGAAGGCGCCGTTCGGCCAGCTCGAAGGACCGATCGAGGAAGGATCACTCGCCGCTGAGGAAGCCATAGCCAGCCTGCCTCCTGTTTCCGCAATCAGGCCGGAAACAGGAGTGGAACAGCCGTCCAAGCCGATCATCGTACCGGTTTCCCCTTCCTCGGAACCTGCAAAGTCCCCGCAGACAGAAATCGCTGTTGCAGCAAAAACACCAGCTCCCGGGAATGTGACCTCAAAGGCTGGAAAATCGCCGGAAAGTGAGGAGGAGCCGGTTCCCTTTTTCGGCCGTCCGCCAGATGATCCGGGTGTGAAAGATCCTGATGCCGCGCAGCCTCCGACAAGGCTCCGGCTCTTTTAGAAAGCGAGGGCCTGAATATAGATGTTGGACCGCATTCAGGCCTTTCTCCACACTCTCACATCACCGCACCACTCACAGGAATTCGCGCCGGACGATCCTCGGGTCGCTTTCGTCGCGCTCTGCTTCCAGGTCATGGAAGCCGATGGCAACGTCTCGGAGGAGGAGCAGCAGAAGTTCCGCAACCTGCTGCGCGAGCGCTACGACCTCAGCGAGGAACGACTGAAGGCGCTGATCGAGATTGGTCATCAGGCCGGCAGCGAGGCGGTTGACTATTATCGTTTTACTTCCGATCTTAGACGATATCTCGTCGACGAGAACGATCGTGTCGAGCTCCTCGGCATTCTTTGGGATATCGTCTATGCGGACGGTCAGCGAAGCGAGATCGAAGATCACGTGATCTGGAGGATCGCCGATCTTCTGGGCGTCTCGGCGCGGGACAGGGTTCTGCAGCGCCAGCAGGCGGCGATGCGCGCAACGGGAGGAGATCAGGGAGGAGACTGAGGGTATACAAGATGCTGATGCTTCCTTCCCGTCGTACCGGAAAGCTCCCCGTGCTGATCGTGCTGCACCAGGAGCGCTCCTCCTCAGGCCGCGTGGGCCAGATGCTGATCGACAAGGGTTTTCCGCTCGATATCCGTCGCCCCGTCCTGGGCGATCCCCTGCCCGAAACCATGGCAGGCCATTCCGGTGCCGTGATCTTCGGCGGGCCGATGAGTGCCAACGATCCTGACCCTTTCGTGAAAACCGAAATCAACTGGATCGGCGTGCCGCTCAAGGAAAACAAGCCTTATCTTGGTATCTGTCTCGGCGCTCAGATGATGATCCGGCACCTCGGTGGCAGCGTCGGGCCGGACAAGGACGGTCTCACCGAAATCGGCTGGTATCCCTTGCGCCCGACGGAGCACGGTCGCCTGCTGACGCACTGGCCTCAAATGGTCTACCATTTCCACCGCGAAGGTTTCGACGTTCCGCACGGCGTCCAGCTTTTGGCCGAAGGTGATGCCTATCCGAACCAGGCGATCCGCTACGGCGAGAACGCCTGGGGCCTGCAGTTCCATGCGGAACTGACGCGCGCCATGATGCAGCGCTGGGTCGTGCATGGAGAACATCGCTTCATCATGCCGAACGCCCAGCAGGGCCGCGAGCATCTCGAGGGCCGGATGATCTTCGACGCGCCGTTGAAGGAATGGCTCTGGAACTTCCTCGATATCGTCTTCGATCGTCCGGCTGCATCGGAGGGAAAGAGCAAGCCGGTGCGCCAGCCGGCCCTGCAGACCGGCTGAATCCTATCGCATCGGTGCTTCCAGGCTGTCGATCTTGCGGAGTCTCGGGAAACTGAGCGACCAGATGATCGCAACCGCAAGCGTGCCGACGCCGCCGATGACCACAGCCGGCACGGCGCCGAAGATCGAGGCCATGGTGCCCGCGCGGAATTCCCCGAGCTCGTTCGACGCCCCGACGAAAACCATGTTGACGGCATTGACGCGGCCTCGGACCTCGTCAGGCGTCCAAAGCGCGATCAGGGTCTCGCGAACATAGACCGAGATCATGTCGGACGCCCCCATCAGCATGAGCGCCGAGATGGAAAGCCAGGGCGTTACCGACAGGCCAAACATCAGAGTGCCGACGCCGAAAAGCCCGACGCCGATGAACATGGCAAGGCCCGCCTTATGACGGATCGGATGGAAGGCGAGATATATTGCCACCACGATCGCTCCAACTCCCGGAGCTGCCCGCAGCATGCCGAGACCCCAGGGGCCGAGTTCCAGGATATCGCGCGCGAAGATTGGCATCAGCGCCACCGCGCCGCCGAGCAGGACCGCGAAGAGATCGAGCGAGATCGCACCGAGCACGATTTTTTCGCTGGAAATGAAGCGGAAGCCGGCAAGAATCTCCTCCCAGCTCACCTTGTTGGCGGCACGCCTCTGTGCCGGTTTCGGTATCAGGAAAACGAAAAGGCCTGCCAGCACCAGGAAGGCCAAGGCAACGGTGTAGGCCGCGACTGCACTGGCGCCGTAAAGCAGGCCGCCAACCACGGGGCCGAGGATCGCTGCCGTCTGCCAGGAAGAGGAGTTCCAGGCAACCGCATTCGGCAGATCCTCTTCCGGCACGAGATTCGGCCCGAGCGATTGCACCGCCGGCCCCATGAAGGCGCGTTCGATGCCGAAAACGATCAGAATCGCGAAAACCAGCCAGGGTGTAAAAGTGTGCGTGACGGTCAGCGCCAACAAAGCGCCGGCGCAGAGCGCTCCGACCACCATGCAGATGGCGACGATGGCGCGGCGATTATAGCGATCGGCCACCGAGCCGGTGACAAGGATCAGGAGCAAGGACGGCAGGAACTGGAAAAGCCCGATCAGGCCGAGATAGAGCGCATTGCGCGTCTCGTCGTACATTTGCCATCCAACCGCGACGCTGACGATCTGGATCGAAAAGGCGGAAAGAAAGCGGGCGAAGAAAAACCGCGTATAGGATGAATGCCGGAAGGCGGCGAACCGATCGCCCGAGGCGGAAATCGACATTTAATAGCACTTTCAGCGGAGCCGGAAAGCAGTATCGTCCCCGTCCCCCGTTAAACATGATTTGGATGAGGCCCAAGTGCGGCACTTGCCCGTTAGTTCGCCAATGTCTACATGTCTGTCAATAACGAAATGGAGACGTGAATGCTCGCCCTGTTTCAGACCATCGATTTGGCCTTGAACCTTTACACTTGGGTGCTGATCGCCAGCGCCATCTTCTCGTGGCTCTATGCCTTCAATGTCATCAATTCACGAAACCAGTTCGTGGACGCGATCGGCCGCTTCCTCTACAACGTGACCGAGCCGGCGCTCCGCCCGATCCGCCGCTTCATGCCCGATCTCGGCGGCATCGATATTTCCCCGGTGATCCTGCTCCTGATCATCTTCTTCATCCGTTCGCTGATGTGGACGTCGATCTATCCGCTGCTCGCGTGAACAATACCTCCTGCAGCAGGCATCCCGATCACCTGAGGCTTGCAATCCGGCTGATGCCGAATGCAAATCGCAATGTTGTCGAAGGCGTTGAGATCGCGGCCGACGGTGAGGCTTTCCTGAAGGCGCGCGTCACGGCGGTTCCCGAGGACGGCAAGGCCAACAAGGCGCTGATCCTGTTGATCGCCGACACGTTCCGGCTTCCCAAATCCTCCATTTCGATCATTTCCGGCGAGACTGCGCGCAAAAAAATCCTCCGGATCGACGGAGACCCGGAGGATCTGGAAGAGAAATTCAGGAAGTTTCTATAAGCCTGACAGCTTACTTCTTCTGCGCATTGAAACGATCGACGGCCTCGAGGATCAGCTTCTTCGCGACGCCGACATCCTGCCAGCCGCCGATCTTCACCCACTTGCCGGGCTCGAGATCCTTGTAGTGCTCGAAAAAGTGCTCGATCTGCTTCAGCGTGATTTCCGGCAGATCCGAATAGTTGGCTATCTTGTCATAGCGGCGTGTCAGCTTCGGCACCGGCACGGCGAGAATCTTCTCGTCCTTGCCGCCATCGTCTTCCATCACCATGACACCGATCGGCCGGACGTTGATGACGCAGCCCGGAACCAGCGGGCGGGTATTGCAGATGAGGACGTCGATCGGATCGCCGTCTTCCGACAGCGTGTGCGGCACGAAGCCGTAGTTACCCGGATAGGTCATCGGCGTGTAGAGGAAACGGTCGACAATAAGCGCACCGGCTTCCTTGTCCATCTCGTATTTGATCGGATGGCCGCCTACCGGCACCTCGACAATGACGTTGACGTCGTCTGGCGGATTCTTGCCAACGGAAATCGCATCGATACGCATTCTTTTCCTCGGGTCAGGTTCGACAAAGGTATCCGTCGATAGCGGGAATCATGCTGCAAAGCAACAAGGCTTTGGGAGGATTGTTAACTCCCGGCACCAGCTATAAAATTAGAAATCACTAAAATTAAGAAAGTGGCAGTAGTGCGGCTGATCAGGGCCAGACGAAGCCGATCTTGCGAAGCTGCGTGCCGTCGAAATCCTCCATGCCTTCAGCGACATCCGCTCCGCCATGCCGGCGGAAGAAACTCGCCGCATGCTCGCTGTCTTCGAGGCACCAGACCACGAGGCCTTCGCAGCCAAGCGATCTCAGCAACCGCCGGCTCTCGCCAAACAGGCGTCTCCCAAGCCCGATCCCCTGGAATTCGGGCCGCAGGTAGATTTCGTAAACCTCGCCGTCATAGGGCAGGGCGCGTGCCCGGTTCAGCCCGATTGTCGCATAACCGGCAATGGCACCGGCGACATCAAGGACTAGCAGCGTTGCGGGACCACGTGTAGCCTTGCGCCACCAGGCTTCGCCCCGGCGCTCCAGCATCTGCGTCAGCGGCTTGTAAGGAATGAGCCCGGCATAAGCCTGAGTCCATGCCTCACGGTGCGCCTCCGAGATGGCTCTTGCGTCTTCCGGTTCCGCCCGGCGGACATCGATCGACAACGTTTTCATAACGCTACTTTAAGCCCTGTCGTGGTCCATCCGCCATTTCACCATTGGGTGTAGGGCGATTTGCCCACAGACCTTTCATGTGGACGACAAGAAGACGTTAACGTGTTTTTAACCTTTGTCACAAGTCTAGCCGCTGCGAAGACACAGAAAAAACCCCGGCATCGCTGCCGGGGCTCTGGAAGGTTCAAACAGCTATGAAATCAAGCGATCTTGGACTTTTCGTAGCGCTTGCGATCATTCGGATCGAGATACATCTTGCGCAGACGGATCGATTTCGGAGTCACTTCCATCAGCTCGTCGTCCTGGATCCAGGAGAGCGCGCGGTCGAGGGTCATGCGGATCGGCGGAGTGAGCTTCACCGCCTCGTCCTTGCCGGCGGCGCGGATGTTGGTGAGCTGCTTGCCCTTCAGCACGTTCACTTCCAGGTCGTTGTCGCGGCTGTGAATGCCGATGATCATGCCCTGGTAGACCTTTTCGCCCGGTTCGATGATCATCGGACCGCGATCTTCCAGATTGAACATGGCATAAGCCACGGCTTCACCGGAACCGTTCGACAGAAGCACGCCATTGACGCGGCCGCCGATCGGTCCCTTGTAAGGCTGATAATCATGGAACAAACGGTTCATGATCGCCGTGCCGCGCGTATCGGTCAGCAGTTCCGATTGGTAGCCGATCAGGCCGCGGGTGGGAGCATAGAAACGCAGGCGCAGACGGTTGCCGCCCGAAGGCCGCAGCTCGACCATCTCGGCCTTGCGCTCGGACATCTTCTGCACGACGACGCCCGAATGCTCCTCATCCACATCGATGACGACTTCTTCGATCGGCTCCATGAGGTTGCCGGATTCGTCCTTGTGCATGACGACGCGCGGACGCGATACGGCCAGTTCGAAACCCTCCCGACGCATGGTCTCGATCAGGACGGCAAGCTGCAATTCGCCGCGGCCGGAGACGAAGAACGAATCCTTGCCTTCGGCTTCCTCGATCTTCAGCGCCACATTGCCTTCCGCCTCCTTGAAAAGGCGGTCGCGGATGACGCGCGAGGTTACCTTGTCGCCTTCCGTGCCGGCGAGCGGTGAATCGTTGACGATGAAGGACATCGTTACGGTCGGCGGATCGATCGGCTGGGCCTTCATGGCTTCCGTGACCGAGGGGTCACAGAAAGTATCGGCCACGGTGCCTTTGGAGAGGCCGGCGATCGCAACGATGTCGCCTGCCTGTGCATCCTCGATCGGCTGACGCTCAATCCCGCGGAAGGCAAGAATCTTGGAAATGCGACCGGTTTCGATCAATTTGCCGTCCTGGCCGAGAACCTTGACGCTTTGGTTCGGCTTGATCGACCCGGAAGCGATGCGGCCGGTGATGATGCGACCGAGGAAGGGGTTGGCTTCAAGGATGGTACCGATCATCCGGAACGGACCTTCTTCGACCGTCGGCCCCGGAACATGCTTCAGAACCAGGTCCAGCAGCGGCGCGAGACCTTCGTCCTTCGGGCCTTCCGGATTGTAGTTCATCCAGCCGTCACGACCGGAACCGTACAGGATCGGGAAATCGAGCTGCTCGTCGGTCGCATCGAGATTGGCGAACAGGTCGAAAACCTCGTTGATGACTTCTTCATGGCGGCCGTCCGGGCGGTCGATCTTGTTGATCGCGACAATCGGGCGAAGGCCGACCTTCAGCGCCTTGCCGACCACGAACTTGGTCTGCGGCATAGGGCCTTCGGACGCATCGACGAGGACGATCGCTCCATCCACCATCGAGAGGATACGCTCGACCTCACCGCCGAAGTCGGCGTGGCCGGGCGTGTCGACGATATTGATACGGACACCCTTCCATTCAACCGAAGTTGCCTTGGCGAGAATGGTGATGCCGCGTTCCTTTTCCAGATCGTTCGAATCCATAACGCGTTCGGCGACGCGCTGGTTTTCACGGAACGAGCCGGACTGTTTCAGAAGTTCGTCAACCAGGGTCGTTTTCCCATGGTCAACGTGCGCGATGATCGCGATGTTGCGAAGTGCCATATTCAAGATCTCTGAGGCTGCGGCGCGATGAACGGGAGGACGCGCCAAATTTCGTTGGCGGGCTCATATCCTTTTTTTCGCATTCGCGAAAGGGGATGCGGTTACAATTGCAATTAAGGGCGGCGAACACGGTTACTCCGCCACGAGGCCGCTGCGCCTCAGGAGCGTCAGCAGAAGAAGCGGCAGAAGGGTGGTGATCAGGATGGCAATGAAGGCCATGGCCATCCCGAGCCCGATCGAACCCTGCTCGAATTGCCGCCAGATGAAGGTCGCAATCGTCTGCATGCCGACCGGGGCGACGACAACAGAGGCGACCAGTTCGCGCGAGGCGAGCGCAAAGACGAGCAGCATGGCGGAAGCGAGGCTCGGGAAGACGAGCGGCAGAAGGATGCGGCGGAAGGCCGTAAAACTGCTCGCGCCGAAGACGCGCGCCGCCGCCTCCAGATTATCGCCGATCTGCTGGAATGCCGCCGTCGTATAGCGCACCGGCTGTGGCAACAGGATGCAGCAATAAGCGAGCAGCAGGATGAAGGCGGTGTTGTAGGGCGTCGCCGGCAGCCAGGGCATGTTCCAGGCGAGGATCAGGCCCACAGCCACAACGATGCCCGGCAGGGCATTCGGCAGGATGGTCATGATATCGATGGTCATACGGCCCGGAATCTTCGTCTTCACCACCGTATAGGCGGCCATCACGCCGATAAGGCCGGTGATCAACGCCGTGCCGATGCCAAGCGAGAAGCTGTTGGCGAGAGCCACCAGCGCACCGGCGCTGTTGCTGAAGACGGATTCGAAGTTGTCGAAACTGATATTGTCTAGCGCCAGTCCGCCGGAAATGGTCCGTGACAGCGCCGTTGACAGGATTGCGAGAAGCGGCACGCCCGTCGCCAGGAACGCCACGACGGCAAATGCGATCATGACGGGGATTTTCAGCGCCCCAAGCGGGCGCTTGTCCTTCGCCGTCGGCTTGCCGCCGACCGTCTGATACGAGCGCCGCGCGAGAATCCAACGCTGCGCCAGGAACGTCACCAGCGACATGGCGACAAGCAGGATCGACAGGAGTGCCGCGCCCGGTAAATCGATCGGCCAATCGGTGATCCTGAGATCGATGCCCGTCACGAGCACCTGGAAACCGGCGCGCCGACCAAGCGCCGCCGGCGTGCCGTATTCCTCGATGGCCGCGGCGAAAACGAGCATGAGACTCGCGGCGAGCCCGGGCGCCGAAAGCGGCAGCGTGATCCGCCAGAAAGCGCGAGCCGGCGTTGCGCCGAACACCCGGCCGACATCCGCATAGCGAGCTCCCACCGCCTCAACGGTGCGCGACACCGCGAAATAGACGACCGGAAACGTGTTGAACGTCATGACCAGCGTCATGCCGAACAGCGAGAAAAGGAAGGGCGCGAGATTGAAGCCTGCAAGCTGCTGCAGGTATCCCCGCGGCTGCAAGGTCATGATCCAGCCAAGCGTCGCAATATAAGGCGGGATCATGAAGGGCACGAGCAACAACACATCCCAGACCGGTGCCAAGGGGATGCGGTAGAGTGCCCGGAAAACCCCGAGAGGAACGGCAATCAGTGCCGAAGCAAGCACCACGCAACCACCGAGCAGCACGGTATTTGCGGCCATGCCGATCAGCGCACCGTCACCCAACGTCGCGATGAAGGAGGAGAAAGGGCCCGCGAACGAGCCCTGTCCGAGATAGGGGAAAATTCCCTGCAGCGCCACGGCAATGAAGGGAATGGCGACGATGACGATCAGTCCCGCGATTGCGAGCCAGGCAACCGGAGCCGCGCCGCCGATGCCGCCGTTCACCTTCATCCGACCGTTCCTTACTTGCCACCGTAGATCTTGGTGATTTCAGCCAGCGTTTCCTTGCGCTTGCCGTAGACGTCGGTGGTATCATACTTCAGCAGCTTCAGGTCGCTGATCAGCGGCCTGTCGGCGGGAATATCGGTGCGGGCCGGCATGAGCTTCGTGTCGGCAACCATCTTCTGCCCCTCGTCGGAGAGCATGTAGTCGATGAACTTCCTGGCCTCGTCCTGATGCTTGGACCAGTTGAGGACCATAGCCGGACGCGGCGCGATCACCGTGCCGGAAACCGGAAAGATCACATCGACACTCTCGCCTTTGGCCTTGGCGGCAAAAGTGATGTAGTCGACGGCACCGAAGACGGCGGCTTTGGCGCCCTGCAGGACGGGGTTCAGGGCTTCAGCATTGGCGCCGGCGATAATCGCGCCATTGGCCTTCAGGTCCTTGAAGAGTTTGAATTCGTCCTGGTTTGCGAGAGCCGCGTCGAGTTCGAAGGCGGAACCGGATTGAGCGGGGTCCGGAATGTTGACGAGATCCTTGTATTCCGACTTGGTAAGGTCCGCCCATTCGGACGGCTTCGGCGTACCGCTCTTGGTGTTCCAGGCGATACCGAGCGCCGAGATGCCCTGGGCAACGGCCGTGTCGGTCTTCAGGAAGTCTGGCACCTTCGCGGCGTTCGGGCTGGTATAGGCAAGCAGCCAGCCGCGCTTGGCGAAGTCGGTGGCCGTGTCCCAGGACGCGGAAATCAGAACGTCGACGACCGGGTTGGAAGCTTCCGCCTCGATACGCGCCATCACTTTGCCGGTCGTGGCCTGGAAGACGTTGACCTTGATGCCGGTCTCTTTGGTGAAGCCGGCCGACAGCTTGTCGATGAGGCTCTGCGGACCCGCGGTGTAGACTGTAATGTCGGCATGGGCGACGCCTGCCGTCAACGCCGTAGCGACGACGCCGAAAGTAATGCTCTTCAATAACTTAAGCATGTTCCAAATTCTCCTCTTTGGATGAATGAACTTTATTGCCGAACCAGCGGAGCTGGTCCGGATCGATCGAAAGGCCGATACCGTCTCCCGGCCTCAGCTTGACACGGCTCAACAGCTGCAATTCGACTTTAGCGAGCCCGGCGAGCGAAACGGTCGCGAGGTGTCCGTCGCCGCGAAATTGCGAACGCAACACGGTCGCCGCCAGACAGCCCGGCGCTATCTCTCCCGGCGTGATGGAGGCAACGGGGATCAGGACGCGAGAGGCCGCGCCGGCGCGGCCGGCATCCCGGATGCAATGCCACATCACTGCCTTTGAAGAACCAGAGCCCGTCCCGGTATTCGAGATCGGCAATGCCGCCGAGCCGCAGGAAGTCCGCCACTTCCGGCGATGCCGGCCGCTCGACCAGTTCATCCGGAGAGGCGAGCTGCTCGATCAGGCCACCGCGCATGACGGCAACATCGTCGGCAAGCGTCAACGCTTCGCTGTGGTCATGCGTGACATAGATGGCCGTCAATCCGAGAGTCGCGATCAGTTCGGCAAGCTCGCCGACCATGTTCTCTCGCAGTTCGCGATCGAGGTTTGAAAGAGGCTCATCGAAAAGAATGAGCTGCGGTTCGGCGACGATGGCGCGGGCAATCGCCACCCGCTGCTGCTGGCCGCCCGAAAGATCGCTTGGCCGGCGGTCGGCATAGGCGGCGAGGCCCACGCGTTCGAGTGCCCGCATCGTTCGGCTTTGTCGCTCCGCCCTGCCGATGCCACGCATTTCGAGCGGAAAAGAGACATTGCCGCCGACCGTCAGATGCGGCCAGAGCGCGTAATCCTGGAAGACCATGCCGAGATTGCGCTTCTCGGGCGGCGCGAAACTGCCGGTCGCGGCATCCGCGACGACCTGGCCGGCAATCGCGACAGAGCCCCTGGTTGGTGCCAGCAATCCGGCGACCAGCCGCAGCAAGGTCGTCTTGCCGCAACCGGAAGGGCCAAGCAGTGCCAGCGTTTTCCCTTTGGAAAGCGAAATGTCGATGCCTTTCAGCACCGGCGTCGCGCCATAATGCAATTCCAGCGCGGCCGTCGAGACGGCAGCATCGGTCGCTGAGAGATGAGACGTCATGGGGGCCGGCATCAATGAGGGCGATGCCGGTTGCATATTAAGGTTCCATGACAGTCATGTGACAGGTAGCCAGATACTCCAAAAGGCGCCGCCAACCCGTCATACCCGGCGCTGGAGCAATGATCCCCGAAAGGCCGCTCGGCTAGGCGTCGCTGCCGGTAAGTTCCTCGACCATGGCCAACCCTTTCTTCTTGAGCATGGCCTGCGGGTCGGGAAGCTTGCCGCGAAAAGCCTTGTAGGTCTCTTCCGGGTCGATCGATCCGCCGACGGAATAGATATTGTTCTTGAGCTTGCGGGCCATCACCGGATCAAAGGTGTTGCCGGTTTCCTCGAAAGCTGAGAAGGCATCCGCATCCAGCACTTCCGACCACATGTAGGAATAGTAGCCGGCCGAATATCCATCGCCGGAAAACACGTGCTGGAAATGCGGCGTCGCATGACGCATGACGATCGAGGCCGGCATGCCGATCCCATCAAGGACCTGCTTCTGCACCACCATCGGATCATCGGCGGGAGCGCCTGTATGGAAGGCCATGTCGACCAGCGCGGAGGAGGTGAATTCTACGGTCGCAAATCCGGCGTTGAAGGTGCGGGCCGCCAGCACCTTGTCCAGCAAGGCCTTCGGCATAGGCGCGCCGGTCTCGTAATGCACAGCGTATTTTTCGAGGATTTCCGGCACCGTCAGCCAATGCTCATAAAGCTGCGAGGGTAGTTCGACGAAATCGCGGGCGACGCCGGTGCCGGAAACCGACGGATAGGTGACGTCCGACAACATGCCGTGCAGCGCGTGGCCGAATTCGTGGAACAGCGTCTTGGCGTCATCAAGCGACAACAGGGCCGGCTTAACTTCGGCGGGTTTGGCGAAGTTGCAGACATTGTAGATGATCGGCAGCTCACCCTTCCTGCCGTTCTTCAGCGTCAGCTTGTGCTGCGACTGGAATGAACTCATCCAGGCGCCGGAACGCTTGGAGGAGCGTGCGAAATAATCGCCGAGGAACAGAGCCGTCAGCGAACCATCCTTGTCGTAGACTTCGAACACCCGCACGTCAGGGTGATAGGTGGCAACCCCCTTCACCTCGACCGCCTTGATGCCGAAAAGCCGCTCCGCGACGTCGAAACAGGCCTCGATCACCTTTTCGAGCTGCAGATAGGGCTTCAGCTCCGACTCGGAAAAATCGAACATCCGCTGGCGGAGCTTTTCCGCATAGTGGCGCCAGTCCCAGGGCATGACCTCATGGTTCTTGCCCTCCTCGGCGATCAGACCGCCAAGACTTGCCTCTTCCTCCAACGCCTTGGCGCGTGCCTTTTCCCAGACCTGGCGCAGAAGCGTATTCACCGCCTCCGGTGTCTTCGCCATCGTGTTGTCGAGCTTGAAGGCCGCGAAATTCTCATATCCGAGCAGCTTCGCCTTTTCTGCTCTCAGCGCCAGCGTCTCGCGCACGATGCTGAGATTGTTGGTCTCTCCGGGATTTTCTCCTCTTGCAACCCAGGCTTTGAAAGCCTGCTCGCGCAGGTCGCGGCGGGTGGAAAAGGTCAGGAAGGGCTCGATAATCGACCGTGACAGCGTCACCAGATATCCGTCCTGCTCGCCCCGCTCCCGAGCTGCGGCCGCCATGGCATCACGCAGGAATCCCGGCAGGCCGTCGAGTTTGGCCTCGTCGGAAAGTTTCAGTGACCAGCTCTTTTCGTCGCCCAGCACATTCTGCCCGAAACGGGCGCCGAGGCCGGCAAGCTTTTCATTGATATCCGCAAGCCGCTCTTGCTCGACCTTCGGCAGCTTCGCGCCGGCACGGACGAAACCCTTCCAGTGCCGTTCGAGCACTCGCTCCTCCTCGACGGTCAAGCCCAGTTCCTTGCGGGTTTCCCAAAGCCTGTCGATGCGCGCGAAGAGCGCAGCATTCATTCCGATCTTCGAGTAGTGGCGGGACAATTTCGGCGCAATCTCGCGCTCCAGCGCCTGGATGGTCTCGTTCGTATGCGCCCCGGCCTTGCCCCAGAACAGCGCCGAAATGCGCGAAAGCTCGTCACCGGCAATCTCCAGTGCCACGACCGTATTCGCAAATGTCGCCTCTTCCGGGTTGTTGGCTATCGCGTCGATCTCCGCTTCGTGGCTGGCAAGTGCCGCATTGAAACCCGGCGAGAAATCCGCGTCCTTCACTTCGTCGAAACGCGGCAAGCCGTGATGACCATTCCATTCCACAAGGGCGGGGTTCAGCGGAAGATCGGAAGACATGAAATATCCCTCAAAAACGATGCGTCATCATTCATATAGGAGAAGGCGGCGAGAATAGGTATCCGTGCCCTCCTTTTCAGTCGCGAACAAAAAATCATACCTGATAATTAACGGTTATTAACTATTTGACGCAGTGCAGTATTCGCAGGTACCTTTTGCGCGATATCCGATAATCAAGGATATGGCCATGGAAATCAGTTCCTTGCGCTGGTCCACCCATTTTCTGCAACGGGACAATTCCCGCAACAGCAAGATCGAAAAGTCTTCGCAGCAGGAAAGCCGGCACGGCCAGATTGCCTTTCAGGTGCCCGAGACGGTCGATTCACCGGTCGACTTTTCGGCGATCACGCCGCGGGATCTTCGCGAACTGGCCTGGCAGAACTATCAGGCCGGCAAGATTGACCAAGAGACTTATGCCACGCTCTCCGAAGAACTCCCAACCCACGCCATCGATGCTCAGGGGCAGTTGATCGACCTGTCGCAGGTAACCGACGAGACCGGTTTCGATTTTCACGATTATTACCGCAACCAGCTCGAAATCGCCATGTCGCTCGGTGATACACGCCGCGCCGACGTGCTGCGCTCGGTGATGGCGTTCCTGAACGTATGACAGGCCAGGCGCGCTCAGGCGCGGCGGTATCCGAAAAGACTGGGCGCCGAATGCCAGAGCGCCTGCACTGCAAAGCCGATGAACAGCAGCCCGGAAAGCCTGACGATCACCGTCTCATGCCGACGGTAGAAGCGTCGTACGACGCCCGCGCCGATGATCCCGATGAGCACGATGTCGGCCGTGAGAAAACCGAGCAGGGAAACGGCAAGCAGCATGGGCAGACCGGAAAATTCCAGCGCGTCCGATGAACTGGCAAGCAATGCCGTGAACGTCGCAAGCGCCACCGGATAACCTTTTGGGTTGGTGAGCCCGAAGATCAGGCCGCGCCGCAACGGTCTTTCGACCACCATCAGCGCACCGCCTCCATCCTTCGGCTTAGCACTGAGCGCGCTCCAGCCGATCCAGCCGAGATAAAGCCCGCAGATGACGCCGAGCACGTCGAAAAAGGTCGTGCCGATCGTCTTCGCACCGATGATCGCCACCAGCGCCAGCGCCGACCAGAGAATGTCTCCAGCCAGATGCCCACCCATGAAGAAAGCGCCTGCCTGACGTCCCTGCCCCGCCCCGATACCAAGGAGCGCGAGAAAGGCAGGGCCGGGAATCAGCGTATAGGCAAGCGCCGCAAGAAAGGTGCCTGCAAGCAAGGAAGAGGACATGGATAGGCTCCGACGGAAGACTGCGACAGTTTTGCCGCCGGTTTTGCCCCTGTCAATGCAGACTGAACCTGGGTTTTCCGTTTGCCTTGCACGCGAAAAATAGTAAGGGAACCTTACGAAATCCTCCGAAGAATGGAGGGGCTGGAAAATGGACACATTGGGCTTTCTGATCGTCGACAGTGCACGCCTTCTGCGCGCCGCCTTCGAACGCCGCATTGCGCAGGCGGGTCTTGGCCTGACGCCGGGTGAGGCGCGCGCACTGATGAATATCGCCGCGGCCGGCGGCAGCCGGCAGCTCGATATCGCGGCCCGCATGGGCGTCGAGCCGATGACGCTCTGCGCCTATCTCGACAAGCTGCAGTCACTGGGGCTGATCGAGAGGCAGCAATGTTCCGTCGACCGGCGCGCCAAGCGTATAACGCTGAAACCCGCTTCCGAGGAGATGATCAAAGCCATCCGCAAGGAGCTGGACATCATTCTGGCACAAGCGACCGAAGGTCTGAGCGAGGAAAGCAATCGTATCCTGCGCGAGACGCTCGCCGTCTTCAACGCCAATCTTCAGGCCGCCAATCCTTCCCATGGGTCCCAGACAGCATCCGATGAAAACCGATAATATGCCGCCCATCCCCGCGCCGATGAGCGAGCGCCGCACCACGATCATTGGCGCCCTGCTGACGGCGATCGGGCCGATCTCCATGGCGATCTACACGCCGGCCATGCCGGAACTGGTGCGCGCCTTTTCGACGACGGAAGCGGCGATCAAGATGTCGCTGTCTCTCTATTTTGCTGGTTTTGCATTGGCACAGCTGGTCGCGGGACCGGTTTCGGACGCTTTCGGACGCAAAACTGCCTCGCTGAGCTTCCTCATCATCTACCTTATGGGCTCTTTGCTCGCCGCCTTCGCCCCGTCGGTCGAATGGGTTCTCGCCGGCCGGCTTGTCCAAGGGATCGGCGCCTCCGTCGGCATCACCGTGTCGCGTGCCATCGTTCGCGACCAGTTCAACGGTGGCGACGCGGCGCGGATCATCAATACGATGGGCATCATCCTGGCAGTAGGCCCGTCCCTCGGACCGACGATCGGCGGTCTCGCACTGGCCGCCTTCGGCTGGCGGTCCGTGTTTCTGTTAATGGTCGGTTTCGGCGCACTCCTGGTCTTCCTCTCCACCGTCTGTCTTAGGGAAACGACGGTGCCGGATCGCAGCCGGCTGAAACCGCTTCGCCTTATTCAGGCCTATGCGGAAATCATCAGGCTTCCTCGCTTCCTATTTACCGCGCTCGTTCTCGCAGGCGCCGTCGGCTCCATGTATGCCCAGGCAGCCGTGCTGCCGTTCATCATGATCGAGGAGGTAGGCCTCACGCCGACCGAGTTCGGCATGAGCATGCTGATGCAGTCCGGCTTTTACCTGACGGGGTCCATATGCCTGCGGATTGTCTCAAGACGACTGGCGACTGAACGCGCTCCGGCTGTCGGTCTTCTGTTCAGCGGCACCGGCGCCATCGTCATGGCGCTTTCCGTCCACTTCCTGCCGCCTTCGTTTGCATCCATCATGATCCCGGTGGCGCTCTGCGCATTCGGGATCGCGTTCGTCGTCCCCTATATCACGGCGGCAGGCCTCATTCCTTTCCCGCACATCGCCGGTTCCGCCTCGGCGATGATGGGCTTCATTCAGATGGCAGCGGGCTTCCTTGGCGGTGTCATGGCAGCCTCGATCGGCTCGCCGTTGCCCGCCTTCGGCATCATCATTCCAGCCATGCATATCATGGCGGTGTTCGGTTACATCGGCTTCCGCATCGCCAGCCGCAAGGCATGAAAAAGCCCGCCTCCTTTTGAGGAAGCGGGCATCAACAATCCGAATTCTACGGCTATTTCGCGAGATTGCGCTTGGCGAGCGTTCTGAGGCGCAGCGCATTGAGCTTGATGAAGCCCGCTGCATCCTTCTGGTCGTAAGCGCCCTGGTCGTCCTCGAAGGTGACCAGCTTGTCGGAGTAAAGCGATTTTTCGCTCTCGCGGCCGATGACCATGACATTGCCCTTGTAGAGCTTCAACGTCACTTCGCCTTCCACATGCTCCTGGCTCCTGTCGATCGCGGCCTGCAGCATTTCGCGCTCCGGCGAGAACCAGAAGCCGTAATAGATGAGCTCGGCATAGCGCGGCATCAGCTCGTCCTTGAGGTGGGCGGCACCGCGGTCGAGCGTGATGCTCTCGATCGCGCGATGAGCGGCAAGCAGAATCGTGCCGCCAGGCGTCTCGTAGACGCCGCGCGACTTCATGCCGACAAACCGGTTCTCGACGAGATCGAGCCGACCGATGCCGTTGTCGCGGCCATAATTGTTGAGCGTCGCAAGCAGGGTTGCCGGCGACATCTCCACGCCATTGATGGAGACGGCGTCGCCTTTCCTGAAACCAACCTTGATGACGGTCGCCTTGTCTGGAGCCGTTTCCGGAGAAATGGTGCGCATATGCACGTATTCCGGCGCCTCCTGTGCCGGATCCTCCAGCACCTTGCCTTCAGAGGACGAATGCAGAAGATTGGCGTCGACGGAGAAGGGGGCTTCCCCCTTCTTGTCCTTGGCAACCGGAATCTGGTGCTCTTCGGCAAATTCAAGTAGCTGCGTGCGGCTCTTGAAGGCCCAGTCGCGCCATGGAGCGATGATCTTGATGTCCGGGTTCAGCGCATAGGCCGAAAGTTCGAAACGGACCTGGTCGTTGCCCTTGCCGGTCGCGCCGTGTGCGATCGCATCGGCACCGGTCTTCCTAGCGATCTCGATCAGATGCTTGGAGATCAAGGGGCGGGCAATCGACGTGCCGAGCAGATAGACGCCTTCATAGACCGCATTGGCGCGGAACATCGGGAAGACGAAATCGCGCACGAATTCCTCGCGCACGTCCTCGATGAAGATTTCCTTGATGCCGAGCATCTCGGCCTTCTTGCGCGCCGGCTCCAGTTCTTCGCCCTGGCCGAGGTCGGCAGTGAAGGTCACCACTTCGGCGCCGAGTTCGGTCTGCAGCCATTTCAGGATGATCGAGGTGTCGAGACCGCCGGAATAGGCGAGGACGACCTTCTTTACGTCTTTCGGGAGTGCCATGTCGATTTAGTCCGTCTGCGGGTGGCGGCGGTTGATAACCGCGGGATCGGGGAATTGCGGCACTTTTAGCGAGTTTATCGGGACGCGCAAGAAAAACCGGGGGAAACGTAACCGTCATGTCATGTTGACGCGTTCTGCTATAGGCTCCATATCCGCGCCTACCTTTGAACAGCAGCGTCATAGAGGAGACTTTCATGGCCGTTACTCATCCCGCTCTGAAGAAGGAAAATGTCGCCGTCATCACCGGTGCCGCGTCCGGCATCGGTCTTGCCGCAGCACGAGAATTCGCCCGCATGGGGTTGTCCGTCGTGCTCGCCGATCTCGAAGGCGACCGGCTTTCGGATGCGTGCCGCGAAGTCGCAGCCCTTCACGAAGACGGTGAAACGGATGTCGTCGCGATCGGCACCGATGTCTCCAGGCCGGATGAGGTTGCCGCTCTCGAACGCGCAGTGCTTCAGCGCTTCGGCCGCGTACATGTGCTGATGAACAATGCCGGCATCAGCCCCGGAAGCTCGATATTCGGACCGCAGTCAAACTGGGACAGCACGTTTGCCGTCAACCTGCTTGGTGTGATCCACGGAACGCAGACATTCGGTCCGGCCATGATCGCGCATGGCGAACCGGCGCTGATCATCAATACGGGCTCGAAACAGGGCATTACCACGCCACCGGGCAATCCGGCCTACAACGTTGCGAAGGCGGGCGTCAAAGCCTTCACGGAAGCCCTGCAGCACGAGTTGCGCAACACGCCGAACTGCCGGGTCTCAGCGCATCTCTTGATCCCCGGCTTCGTCTTCACCAGCCTCACCAAGGGAGACCGCACGGAAAAACCGGCCGGCGCCTGGACGCCGGAGCAGACGGTCGAATTCATGTTGACGAGCCTTGAACGCGGCGACTTCTATATCCTCTGCCCCGACAATGATGTCGACCGCGCAACCGACGAGCGCCGTATGCTCTGGGCAATCGGCGACATCATCGAAAACCGCCCGCCGCTGTCGCGCTGGCATCCGGATTTCGCCGAAGCATCGAAGGAATTCATTTCCAAACGCTGACGGACGAATTCACATGGCCTCGAAAGCCGGGTAATGGTGCATATCATTACCGGCTATTCGAGAACGCCTATGGATTTCCTGCCAAGCCTTGCCACCCTTCTCGCCTTCACCGCCGCCGGCCTGCTTCTGGCGCTGACGCCCGGGCCGGACATGACGTTGTCGATCAGCCGCGCACTTGCACAGGGACGCCGCCCGGCGCTTTTCGTGGTGCTCGGCACAAGTCTTGGCGTCGTCTGCCATACGCTGCTCGTCGCCTTCGGCATCTCGGCTCTCATCACCGCATCACCAACCGCCTTCTTCATTCTGAAGACCGGCGGGGCGGCCTATCTTCTCTGGCTGGCCATTCAGGCGATCCGTTTCGGCTCCAGCTTTTCGGTCGAGAAGATGGAACGAACGAAGAGCAGCGTGCTTGCCAACATTTCGACCGGCTTCTGGGTCAATATCCTCAACCCGAAGGTCATCATCTTCTTCATGACCTTCCTGCCGCAATTCGTCACCGCCGGCGATCCGGCCGTGACTGAGAAGCTGATCTTTCTCGGCTTCTATTTCATCGTAATCGGCATGCCGGTGAACCTGATCGTCGTGCTCGCGGCCAACTGGCTCGCCGGCTGGCTGCAGGCCAATCCGAGGGTTTTGCGCGGCATCGATTACACGTTCGCCGGCGTCTTCTCGATCTTCGCGGCAAAGATCTTCTTCACCCAGGCGCGCTGAGCGGATCAGCCGATCAGCAGCGCGTCATCATCCAGGGTTTGCCCGCGCATCTTGCGGAACATTGCGATCAGATCCTCCACCTGCAGGTTCTTGCGGCTGTCTCCCGCTACATCGAGGACGATCTCGCCACCATGCAACATGACCGTGCGATGGCCGAAATCCAGCGCCTGGCGCATGGAATGGGTCACCATTAGCGTCGTCAGCCTGCGCTCGGAGACGATCTTCTGGGTGAGGTTCATGATGAATTCCGCCATGCCGGGATCGAGTGCTGCGGTATGCTCGTCGAGGAGCAGTACCTCCGAGCCGGCAAGCGTCGCCATGACCAGCGAGACCGCCTGGCGCTGGCCGCCGGAGAGCAGATCCATCCGGTCGCCCATACGATTTTCGAGGCCGAGGCCGAGGTCGGCGATCCGTTCCCGGAAAAGTTCGCGGCGGCGTGGACCGAGTGCGGTCGCCAGACCGCGCCTCTCGCCGCGTCGGGCGGCAAGGGCAAGATTCTCCTCGATCGACAGCGATCCGCAGCTACCCGTCAGAGGGTCCTGGAAGACGCGTGCGACCAGCCCGGCCCTCGCAGCGGTTCCCTTCCGCGTGACGTCGCTGCTGCCGATCATCACCTGGCCTTCGGTGGCGATGACATCGCCCGCGAGAACCCCGAGCATAGTGGACTTTCCGGCACCATTGGAGCCGATCACCGTCACGAAGGAGCCATCCTCGATCGTGAGGTTGACACCGTTCAGCGCCTGCTTCTGCAGCGGCGTGCCACGCCCGAAAACAACCTTGATATCCCTGAGCGAAATCACGACGCAGCCCCTCCTCGGCGAAGGCGCGGCAAAACGAGCGCCACGGTAACGAGCACCGCCGTCACGAAATTGAGATCGGACGCCTGCAGCCCGAGCATGTCGGTCGAAAGCGCAAGCTGGATGGCGATGCGATAGAGGATCGAACCGAGCACGCATCCGATCAACGCGACGAGGATGCCGCGGGCGCCGAGCAGCGTTTCTCCGATGATCACGGCGGCGAGACCGACAACGATCGTGCCGACCCCGGATGTCACGTCCGCAAAACCGTTCGTCTGGGCGAAGAGCGCGCCTCCCAGCGCGACGAGCGCATTCGAAAGCGCCATGCCGAGATAGATTTGCCGGCTCGTATCGATGCCCTGAGCGCGGGCCATGCGGGAATTGGCGCCCGTCGCCCGCATCGAAAGGCCCATATCGCTTTCAAGGAAACGCCAGACGAGAATGACCGCAAAGAGGACGAGCACGCCGACGAAAAGCGGCCGCACATAGAAGTCCCTGAGCCCTAGCCCGAAAAACGGGCTGAGCATCGTATCCGCGTTGATCAGCGCGACATTCGGCTTTCCCATGACGCGCAGGTTCACGGAAAAAAGCGCGATCATCGTCAGGATCGAGGCAAGCAGGTTGAGAATGCGGAAACGGACGTTGAGAAGCGCCGTGACCATCCCGGCGATGGCCCCCGCGACCATTGCCACAGCCGCGGCAAGCCAGGGGTTGACGCCGGCAATGATCAAAACCGCCGTTACGGCCGCGCCGAGGGGAAAGGACCCGTCGACGGTCAGATCAGGGAAATCCAGGACCCGGAAGGCGAGGAGAACGCCGATGGCGACGAAGGCATAGACCAGCCCCAACTCCACGGCTCCCCAGAAAGCGATCTGACTCACGTTGTCAGCCCTTTGTTTCGCGTCTCTGCGCCCCAACATGCCGGAGCGGCAGCAACTTCGTTTAAAATAGCACGAACCGCTCCCACCGGGATGGGAGCGGTCTGCCTGACTATCTCCGGCGCGAGCTTACTCGATCACACGGCTCGCCCGGCTAAGAACGCTTTCCGGCAACGTGACGCCCATCTTTGCCGCGGCGCTTTTGTTGACGACCAGATCACTGCCTCTGGCGAGCTTGACCGGGATATCGCCCGGGTTTTCGCCCTTGAGGACGCGCACGACCAGTTCGCCGGTCTGCTTGCCGACATCGTAGTAGTTGAAGCCGAGCGCCGCCAGCGAGCCGCGCGAGACGGAATCCGTATCCGCCGTGAAAAGCGGCAGCTTGCTTTCCTGGGCAACGGCGACTGCGCCTTCCAGCGCGGATATGATCGTGTTGTCGGTCGGAATGTAGATCGCATCGGCGCGGCCGACCAGCGCGCGGGCAGCACCTTGCACCTCGGCCGACTTGGTGGCCGCCGATTCGACAATCTTCACACCTGCCTTTTCGGCTTCTACCTTCAGCACTGCGAGAAGCGCGACCGAATTGGCCTCGCCGGAATTGTAGAGATAGCCGATGGTCTTCGCTTCGGGCAGGATCTCCTTGATCAGAGCGACATGCTCGCCCACGGGAGACATGTCCGAAAGGCCGGTCACATTGCCGCCCGGCTTTTCCATGTCCTTAACAAGCTGCGCGGCGAGCGGATCGGAAACAGCCGTGAAGACCACGGGGATATCGCGGGTGGCGGATACGACCGCCTGCGCAGAGGGGGTGGAGATCGGAACGATCACGTTCGGATCTTCGCCGACGAACTGGCGGGCGATCTGCGCAGCCGTAGCGGGATTGCCCTGCGCCGATTCATACATGAACTTGAGGTTTTCGCCGTCCTTGTAACCGGCTGCGGCCAGTGCATCCCGCACGCCATCGCGCGTCGCATCAAGTGCTGGATGTTCCACGATCGCCGTCACCGCAACCGTCACATTTTCCGCCTGAACCGGCAGAGAGACCGCCAGAGTGGCGGCAAAGGCAAGCAGAACCGAACGCATGGGATTTCCTCCGTTTAGATTTCAGCGCTTTTAGGAAAAGGAAGCGCCAAAATCAATCGACGGGGCCGATGTAACCGCCAATCCGGCTTATTCTTCATCCTCGCCATGGCCGGCGATCATCATCGCCTCGAAGGCAAGCCGCTCGGTCTTACGCATGCGCTCCGATTCCGACTTCAACTGGCCGCAGGCGGCCAGGATGTCCCGGCCACGCGGCGTGCGGATCGGCGAAGCATAACCCGCCTGATTGATGAAGTCGGCGAATTTCTCGATCTGCGCCCAGTCGGAACACTGGTAGTTCGTGCCCGGCCAGGGATTGAACGGGATGAGGTTGATCTTGGCCGGAATGCCCTTGAGCAGTTGCACCAGCAGCTTGGCGTCCTCCAGGCTGTCGTTGACATCCTTCAGCATCACATATTCGAAAGTGATGCGGCGAGCGTTCGACAGGCTCGGATACTTGCGGCAGGCTTCAATGAGCTCTTTCAGCGGATATTTCTTGTTGATCGGCACCAGCATGTCGCGCAGTTCGTCACGCACCGCATGCAGCGAGATCGCCAGCATGACGCCGATCTCCTCGCCGGTGCGGTAGATTTCCGGCACGACGCCGGAGGTCGAAAGCGTGATGCGGCGCTTCGAGAGCGACAGCCCGTCGCCGTCCGAGGCGATCAGCAGCGCCGTCTTGACGTTCTCGAAATTGTAGAGGGGTTCGCCCATGCCCATCATGACGATATTGGTGATCTTGCGCTCGCCGGTCGGCACGAATGCGCCAGGCGGCGTATCCGTACCCGGGAAATCGCCGAGCCGGTCGCGCGCGAGCAGAAGCTGGGCAAGGATTTCCTCCGCCGTCAGGTTGCGCACCAGACGCTGTGTCCCGGTATGGCAGAAGGAACAGGTGAGCGAACAGCCGACCTGGCTCGATATGCAGAGCGTGCCCCGGCCTTCTTCCGGGATGTAGACGGTTTCGACCTCCACCGGGCGGCCTGCCCCCCGTGGCGGAAAACGTAGGAGCCATTTGCGGGTACCGTCATTGGAGACCTGTTCCTCGACGATCTCCGGACGCGCGATGGTGAAATGCACTTTCAGCATTTCGCGCATGTCTTTCGCGACATTGGTCATCGCATCGAAGTCCGATACGCCGCGGATATAAAGCCAGTGCCAGAGTTGGCTGACCCGCATGCGCACCTGCTTTTCCGGCACACCCTTTTCCTTCAACGCGTCCGCCATCGCCTCGCGCGTCAACCCGATCAGCGACGGTTTGCCGCTCATCAGGTCCGGACGCGGCACGAGCGGCGTCTTGAGGGGGGCCATCACGGCCTCGGAAACCGACATCTTGTTATCCCATCGAATACATCACCCCGTCCCGCGCTCCTGCAGGGAGAGGAAAGGCATGTCTGTCTGTGAAATCTGGATTGGTCCGGAAGGCAATTCAAGCGCCGCACCATTGTTGAGGCGGGGCTTTATCATCAAATTGCCGCCGCGTCACTATTCTTGCAGAAATACGAAAGGCCGGTCGAGGACCGGCCTTCACGGGATAGCATGGAACGGGCTTACTTGCAGGATTCGATCTGCTTGAGCGCAGCGGAAATGCCCGACAGCGAATAGGCATAGGACGTCTTGGTACCGCGGCTGGACGTCGCGCTCACACTCATGTTGTGACCGGTCTTCATCGCCGCAACCAGTGCCGGCTCCTCCGCCGCATTCTCGACCCAGGCAGCCTTGTCCTTGGTGAACATCACGAAATTCTTGCCGTCGATCGTCACGTTGACCTTCGAATTCGCCTGCAGCGGATAGCCCATCATCGCCTGTGGCTCGTAGGAGATGTTCTGGCCAGGGCGCTGCGACACGATGAAGAAGATATCGCCATGATCGACCGCAGCCGGTTCCTTGGTGGTCGGAACCGAAAGCACGTAGCAGACGGTGCTGCTGCCCGACTTGTAGGAATAGGCACCCCAGGCCTTGAACTGCTGTATGCGGGTGGGCGTCTGGGCTGAAGCGATGCCGGTGCCTGCCAGCGTCAGTGCCAATGCGGTTACAATTATTCTTACAGACATGGTCTCCTGCCGGTTTTGTCTTCTTACAACGGCCCGAGCGGGCAAGCCTTGCCAGGCATGATCCTGATTCGGCCCATTTTGACTTGTTTCTGGTTACCAAACCGTCAATCGCGCCGTTGGAATTCGATGAATGTCCCAATCCGCCACTTTACCCATGCGCGGTTTCTCTCTCCTCGCAATGGCCCCGACCCCTCACCCGGCAGGGAATTTCGTGCGTTTCGTCGATGCCAGTGACACAAGGATTGGGGCAAGAGTTTGTCCTTTTCCTAATTGTTCCAATGACATTAGAATGGTCGAATATGACGCGAATCTCATCAGAAAGTTTGCGCAGAATAAATGGACCTGGACAAGAAAGACCACTTCGTCAGCTTGGCAAAGGCAGTGGCCTATGAGCGCGATCAGATGGCTTTCGCGGCGCTGTTTGATTACTTTGCGCCGCGTCTTAAGTCCTGGCTCGTTAAACGCGCAATGAAGCCGGATGAAGCGGAGGAGCTGGTACAGGAAGTGATGACCATCCTCTGGCACCGTGCCCACCTCTACGATCCGGCCCAATCCTCCTTGTCTACATGGCTTTTCCGTATCGCACGCAATCGCCGCATCGATACGGAACGCCGCGCCAGATATCAGCGGATGGAAGCCTATGAGCCCTTGTTTCTCGTTACCGAGGCGCCGGGTGTCGATACCCTCTTTGAAAGGGAGGAGCGGGATGCGCGCGTGCGCGCAGCACTCTCCAAAATTCCCGACGAGCAGATGGAACTTGTACGGGCGGCCTTCTTCCTCGGCCAGTCCCATTCGGAAATCGCATCTTCCACCGGCCTGCCGCTCGGCACGGTGAAATCGCGGATCAGGCTCGCCTTTGAACGCCTTCGAAGGGCGCTGGAAGAGCCGTCATAAAAGCGCGAGTCTATCTGCGACCATCCGCCGCAGGTCCGGCAGCTACCTCCGGATCATCCGTGAGGGCCAGATCGGCGGCCTCATAGTGGCGGTCGGCGATGTGCCCCTGAATCATCCGGAAGGCTGCGGCCAGCACCGCGAGGTCGTCGGTGAATCCTACCACGGCAAAAAAGTCGGGCAGAAAATCGACCGGCAGGACAAAATAGGCGAGTGCTGCGAGCAGCACGCCACGCACGCGTACCGGTGTCCGGGGATCGATCGCGCAATAGTACGCGGCAATCAGGTCGCGGCTGAGCGGTATTTGCCGGACAGCCCGCTTGAGGGTTGGCCAGAATTTGGCGCGCACCTGCCGCTCCTGGCGGTTCTGTGTATCCTCGTCGCCCGGCAAGAGGATCTCGCCGATCTTCACGTCGTCCATACCTGCTCCGTTCGCTCAACGCATGCCTCAATATGGGAGCTGGACGGTGAAGTTCAATTGCGACGGAAGGATGCCTTGTCCATCGCACAGGCAAGCTTGCGATCGCAATCGGGCGGGCTTCCCGCCACGTGCGCGGTCAAAAGCACGTCCACCTTCGAGTGGCTGTTGAGCCATTCCGGCTCAAATTAAAGGAGGCCTTTCACCGGCGCGAGATCGGCACCATAGGCGTGACTGTAGCCAACCTCCCGCAGCGGGAAAACCTCTTCCGTGAGGTAGGGGCCGCCACCGACTGATTCCTTCGATGAGAGCAGCACAAAACGTCCCACGGTGAAGGGCGCCGTATAGAAATTGCCGCGACCGGAGAGGTAATGCACCACATCGTCCAGACGGCAATTTTTAAGCCGCGCCAGCGTCACATGCGGCATGAACTTGCGCGGATCGGGAGGCAGGCCGATCCGCTGGCAGATCCGCTCTATTTCCGCTTGGAGCGCATGTATTTCCGGCGAAGGAGCAACGCCGGCCCAGATAGAATGCGGCTTCTTGGAACCGAAAGAGCCGATCCCCGTCAACGTCGCCTGGAATTCCGGCCTGTCGATCCTATCCAGCCGGTCAACAATCTCGTCGGCCGTACGTCCATCGACATCGCCGATAAAGCGTAGCGTGATGTGGTAATTCTCGACATCGATCCATCGGGCCCCGGGAAGCCCGCCGCGCAGAAGTGAGAGGCTCATGGCCACGTTGCGCGGAATTTCGAGGGCGGTGAAAAGTCTCGGCATGGGGACCTCCTCGAATCTCTTGCAGATGCTAACAGCGAATCACGCAACAGGCTTCCGTGCAAGATATTATTTTCGTTTAGCCTTGATCTCCCCCAGGAAGCTTTCGACAGGTTGGATCGTCTTCTCGACCATCACCGAAACCCCTTTGGCGTTCGGATGCATACCATCATCCAGCTGCATGCCCTCCACCGTGGTCACACCGTCGAGGAAAAAGGGGTAGAGCGGAATTTCATATTTGTCGGCAAGCCGCTTGTAGATCGGATTGAAGCGTTCCCCGTAATCGCCACCCATGTTCGGTGGAGCGAGGATGCCGACCAGGAAAACCGGAATGTTCCGCTCCTTGAGGCGCGCGAGAATCGCATCGAGATTCTTCTCCGACTGCTCCGGCGAAATCCCGCGCAAGGCGTCATTGGCGCCAAGCTCCAGGATCACGCCATCCGTCCCATCCGGCACCGACCAGTCGATACGGGAAAGTCCCCCGGATGTCGTATCACCTGAAACCCCGGCATTGGTGACGGCGACATCATGGCCCTTCGCTTTCAGCGCTGCCTCGAGCTGCGCCGTGTAGGATTCGGAAGGAGCAAGCTGATATCCCGCCATCAGACTGTCCCCGAAGCCGACAAGCTGAATCGGCTCGCTCCGACCTCCAGTGTCCTGTGCGGCCGCCGGAAATTCAGCAAAGCAGAGTGTGAACATGACGATGAAGTGAAGGAGGCTTGCTTTAAAACTCACGATCCGTCTCCTAGATTGGACGCTACCGCAACGCGGCATTCGGGTTCAGCTTCACGGCTAATATAGGACGGTTCGCTTTGACTAAAACAATCATCACGCTGAAGAAGGCTGACCTGACATTGGGTAGTGCGGCAGCCTCCGTGCATGTATTGAAGAAGATCGACCTTGAAATCCGTGCCGGCGAAGCGGTCGGAATTGTCGGCCCTTCAGGCTCGGGCAAGTCAACGCTTCTGATGGTTCTGGCCGGCCTGGAGCGCCTGGACAGCGGTGAAATATTCATCGACGACGTTGCTCTCCACAGGCTCTCCGAGGATGCTCTGGCCGACTTTCGTGGCCGCAATATCGGCATCGTCTTCCAGTCCTTTCATCTGATCGCCAACATGACGGCGCTGGAAAATGTCGCCGTGCCGCTCGAACTCGCCAATGTGAAGAACCCATTCGATATTGCCAAAAGGGAGTTGACCGCCGTAGGCCTCGGCGAGCGGCTGACCCACTATCCGGGCCAGCTTTCGGGCGGCGAACAGCAGCGCGTAGCGATCGCCCGGGCGCTGGCTCCTTCGCCCGCCGTATTGATCGCCGACGAACCGACCGGCAATCTCGACACGGAGACCGGGCGGCAGATCGCCGATCTCCTGTTCGCCAAGCAGGCCGAACGCGGCATGACCATGCTGCTCGTCACCCACGACAATGCGCTTGCGGCCCGCTGCTCGCGGCAGATCCGTGTCCGTTCCGGCGAGATCGTCGGAGATACGGTGCCTCAGGTTCCGGTCCAGGCGGTTTCCGCATGAAACGCACACTCCCCCGCATTGCCATTTCCTTCCGCCTGGCGCTCAGGGAGATGCGCGGCGGCCTGGCGGGCTTCTATATCTTCCTCGCCTGCATCGCGCTTGGCACTGGCGCGATTGCGGCGGTGAATTCCGTCTCGCGCGCCATTACGGACGCCATCGCAAGCCAGGGCCAGGAGATTTTGGCAGGAGACGTCCGCTTCGAACTCAACAATAGGGAAGCGACGGGCGAGGAGCGCGCCTTCCTCGATAGCCTCGGCCAGGTTTCGGTTTCCACCAGCCTGCGCTCCATGGCACGCAAGCCGGACGGTTCGGATCAGGCTCTGGTGGAGGTTAAAGCTGTCGACAACGCCTATCCGCTATACGGCACCTTCGGTTCCGAACCATCGGCGCCGCTTCCCGATCTCCTTGCAAGGAACGGTGACGCGTTCGGCGCTCTGGCCGCTCCTCTGCTTTTGGAGCGCCTCGGCATCAAGGACGGCGACCCGATCCTTCTCGGCAATGCCAGGCTGATCTTGCGCGGCACCATCACCGCTGAGCCCGATGCTCTTTCCGACGGCTTCGGTTTTGCGCCGCGCCTGCTCGTCAGCCGCGATGCGCTCGTTGCGTCTGGCCTGATCACCACCGGCAGCCTCGTCGAACATGCCTATAAGGTGCGGCTTGACGATCCATCCACGCGTTCGACGCTTCAGGCTCGTGCCAACCGGGAGTTCCCAAGCGCTGGCTGGTCGATACGTGTAAGCGATCGTGCGGCGCCGTCGCTGACCGAGAATGTCGACCGTTTCTCGCAATTCCTGACGCTCGTCGGACTGACCGCCCTGATCGTCGGCGGAGTGGGTGTGGCCAATGCCGTGCGGGCCTTCCTCGATGCGAAGCGCACGACAATCGCGACGTTCAAATGCCTAGGCGCACCAGCTCCGGTTGTCACGCTGATCTACCTCATCCAGATTCTAGCTCTTGCCGGGATCGGCATCGTCATCGGGCTTGTCATCGGTGCAGCTGCACCTTTTGTTGCGCTGCAATTCCTGGAAGGCGTTCTGCCCGTACCGAAGGAGACGACCTTCTATCCGTCGGCGCTGGCGCTCGCCGCTCTGTTCGGCCTCCTGATCACCTTCGCCTTCGCCATCCTGCCGCTCGGTCATGCGCGTGAGGTGCCCGCAACGGCGCTCTTCCGCGAACAGACATTCGACAACACACGCCTGCCCTCCTGGCCCTATATTCTCGCCGCAGGTCTGGCGCTGGCCGCGCTCGCCGCGCTTTCGATCGCCTCGGCCGAAGATAGGTTCATCGCCTCGGTCTTCCTGGCCGCGGTGGCAGGCGCTTTCATTCTGCTTCGTCTCGTCGCTGTCCTCATTGCCACCCTCGCGAGAAGAAGCCCGCGTGTGAACTCGCCGGCCCTGAGGCTTGCGATCGGCAATATCCATCGGCCCGGCGCTCTCACGCCCTCCGTCGTCCTGTCGCTGGGTCTCGGTCTTGCCCTCCTCGTGACGCTGGCGCTGATCGACGGCAACATGCGCCGGCAGCTCACAGGCCAGATCGCCCGGCAGGCGCCGAACTTCTTCTTCGTCGATATTCAGGGGGCCGAACGGGATGGTTTTCTGAATATCCTGAAACAGCAGATGCCTGAAGGAGAAGTGACCCAGGTGCCGATGCTGCGCGGCCGCATCCTTGCCTTCAACGGTCAGGATGTGACGCAGATGAATGTGCCGCCCGCCGGCCGCTGGGTACTGCGTGGCGATCGCGGCATCACCTACGAGGAAAAGCTGCCCGAGAATTCGACGTTGACGGCAGGCGAGTGGTGGCCGGTCGACTACTCAGGCGAGCCACTCGTCTCCTTCTCGGCGGAAGAAGCCGGCGAGCTCGGCCTGAAGCTCGGCGACACCGTCACTGTCAATGTGCTCGGCCGCAACATCACGGCTCGCATCGCCAATTTACGCCAGGTGGAATGGGAATCGCTCTCCATTAATTTCGTGATGGTCTTCTCGCCCAATACGTTCCGCGGCGCTCCGCATGCCTGGCTAGCCACGCTGACCGATCCCTCCGCCACGGCTCAGCAGGAGGCCTCGATCCTCCGGGCCGTGACCAATGCCTATCCGACCATCACCAGCGTCAGGGTGAAGGACGCGATCGACATTGTCGACCGGCTCGTCGGCCAGCTGGCGACGGCGATCCGCGCCGCAGCGGCTGTCGCGCTCATCGCCTCCGTCCTGGTTCTGTCCGGCGCCCTCGCCGCGGGCAACCGGGCCCGCACCCATGATGCGGTCATCCTGAAAACCCTCGGTGGTACACGAAACATGCTGATGCGCGCCTTCAGCTACGAATACATGATTCTGGGCGCCGCGACCGCTGTCTTCGCCCTTTTCGCCGGCGGCATCTCTGCCTGGTTCGTGGTGAGCCGTATCATGAAGATACCGTCGGCCTTCCTGCCCGATGTCGCAGTCGTCACGCTCGTTGTCTCACTGGTTCTGACGGTCGGAATCGGGCTTGCCGGCACCTGGCGCATCCTCGGCCAAAAGGCCGCGCCGGTCCTTCGGGAGCTCTGATTCAAGCACCGGTAGCATTTTCCGTTAACTCTCGGATCAAATTCCTGTCAAAGCGTCCCATAGGTTGCTAAATTGCCGCTTTGGTTTGCGTTTTCGCTTCTCACGCCTCTTGTATGTAAATCGATCTCACATCATATTGACAGCAGGCTTGCTGGAGCTCCGCAGCGGCGCCTGGGTCTGTTGAAAAAGGGGGCCCGACACCGTGAATAATTCCGGAGCTTAAAGAGGAAACAATGGCTGACTTCAATAACTACCAGAACCGAATGGCGCAGACCCGCGCCCAATCCGGTGCCATGATCGACGAAGGCCTTCGCGCCTACATGCTCAGGGTTTACAACCTGATGGCGCTCGGTCTGGCGATCACCGGTGTAGCTGCCTATGGCACCTACGCTCTGGCGGTTTCCAATCCGGCCTTCGCCCAGCTTCTCTATGCTTCTCCGCTCAAGTGGGTGGTCATGCTGGCTCCGCTGGCGATGGTCTTCTTCCTGAGCTTCCGCATCCATAAGATGAGCGTCCCCGCTGCGCAAATGACCTTCTGGGTCTATGCTGCGCTGATGGGCCTGTCGCTGTCCTCAATCTTCCTGGTCTTCACCGGCCAGAGTATCGTCCAGACCTTCTTCGTCACCGCGGCCTCGTTCGGCGCCCTGTCGCTCTACGGCTACACGACCAAGAAGAGTTTGTCCGGCTTCGGCTCGTTCCTGATCATGGGCCTCTTCGGTCTGATCATCGCCTCGATCGTCAACATCTTCCTGCAGTCATCTGCGATGGGCTTTGCCATCTCGGTGATCGGCGTCCTGATCTTCGCAGGTCTTACCGCCTACGATACGCAGAAGATCAAGGAGATGTACTACGACGGCGACGAGGTCGCAGTCATGGGCCGCAAGGCGATCATGGGCGCCCTGACGCTTTACCTCGACTTCATCAACCTCTTCATGTTCCTGCTGCAGTTCCTCGGCAATCGCGAAGAATAACGGCGTGGAACAAGAACTGAAAAAGCGGCCTTCGGGCCGCTTTTTTATTGCCCGCTCGCGCGCCTCGGCATAGGTTCGATCGTCACCTTCCACAAACCCGCCCGCCAATGACCTTCCGCCTCCGCGACACCACAGAAGCCGATCTTCCAGCCATCACCGAAATCTATCGCGACAGCGTGCTGAACGGCACCGCGAGTTACGAGATCATCCCTCCCGATCAGGCCGAGATGACGAGCCGTTACGAGGCGATCAGGGCCAAGGCCTATCCCTATATCGCTGCCGAAGATGAGGAAGGCACGCTTCTCGGCTATGCCTATGCTTCGGCCTTCCGGACCCGCCCCGCCTATCGCTGGCTGGTAGAGGATTCGATCTACCTCGCCCCGGCGGCCCGTGGCCAGGGCGTGGGAAAGGCGCTTCTGCGAGAACTGCTCGCCCGTTGCACCGCGCTCGGCTTCCGGCAGATGGTGGCTGTCATCGGTGGCGCGAGCCCGACGTCCGTAGCGCTGCATCAAAGCCTCGGCTTCGAACTGACCGGCACGCTCAAGGGCACCGGCTTCAAGCACGGCAGATGGTTGGACACGGTCATGATGCAGATTGCACTGGGCGAAGGTAACACGACCAGCCCCGACCCGGCTGTTTATCCCGGGACGCTCTTCACCGAATAGATCAGTCGATGAGCTTCAGCATCTTGTCGAAGACCCTGAGGACCTGCGGCAGTTCGTGGCCGCGCTTCAGGGTCATGCCGTGCGTATTGAGCACACAGTAGGCGCCCTGCTTGTTGGCCAGTTTGGGATTCTTCTCGATCCGGAAGAGCGGCGTCTCGCCCGACCGTTTGAAGATGGAAAAGACCGCCCGATCCTTGAGGTGATCGATCGCGTAATCCTTCCATTCCCCTTCTCCGACCATGCGGCCGTAGATTTTTAAGATCGCGTCAAGCTCGCGCCGATGAAACGTCACCGGAACGGGATCGCGGCTCTGCCGGTATTCGCTGAGATTGACGACGACGGGTGCATCCTGGGATCTTTCTCCCCCGGGCAATTCCGGCTGATCGGTCATCAAGGCTCCCAAATCACTAGATGTCGGAGATGTGACAGTGTGCCCGAGAGCCTTAAAAAAGCAACCCCGGGCCGAAGCCAGCCTCATGCGCGTTCGTACGTTTTTATTCTTGCCCCATTTCGAACAAAACAGTGCCTGATTTCGAAGCGAGATTGCTTCGCGTTGGTTGGCGCGATTTCAGCGCCATATGGCCCGGTCTGGTGCATTGACCCTTACCCCCAGCCCCCCAATGTTCCTGGACCGGGCCGCCGACACCTTATTCCGAAAACACGGTGAGCCGGCGAACCGCTTCGCGGTCAGTATTTCTTGCGGCCCGCCATCAGGATCGTTGCGCCGAGGATTGCCGCCGGCTCACCACCCGGGCCGGACGTCTGCAACAGGATCGCGCAGCCATCTTTCTTGGACTTGCCCATCAGCTTGCCCGGCAGCGTGAGTTTCATGCTCTGGCCGTTCCACGTCCCGACTGACTGCACGTCATAGACGCTGTGCCAGTAGTCCATGGTCTTGCCGCTGTTCTCGCCCTTGGTGATTTCCACCTGCTGACGTTTTGTGAAATAGGCGACGACGACATCGGCCTGCCCCTTGCCTCCGCCGATCTCGATCTCGATCTCGTCGCCGCGCATGGCAGCCGTTACCGGCACGATGAGCCCTTTGTCCGTCTCGCGGAGTTCCTTCACCTTGCCGTTTATGATGGAGAGATCCTTGCCTTTGACATGATCCCGACCATTGATGACCGCCTGCGGCGTATAAACGCCGCTGCGGCCGAATGTCTTGGCATAGCCGTATTGCCGCTCGGTGTTTTCCTTCGAGCTCAACGTATCGGTCCAGCCGAGATAGTTCCAATAGTCCACGTGGTAGGAGAGCGCGATAATATCGCCCTGCGCCACCAGCTCACCTAAAGTGGCGTCCGCCGGAGGGCACGAAGAACAACCCTGAGAGGTAAAAAGTTCGACAACGCCCTTCGGCGCCCTCACTTCCCCCGCCGGAGCGACGCCCGCATAAAGCAGGCCCGCAAGCACGATAATGGAGCGGAGACGGAACAGCATGGGTGGCAGACCTTTTTTATCAGGGCAACTGTTATCCACGATTGCCCTTGGTGATCAAGAACAATCGAATGGCCTGGAGGATCGGATGGCGGAAGGTAACCGTCCCGCCCCCTCAAGAGAAAGTCACGAAGGGGTGAGGACCGGATAATTGATCGGCTTTGTCAGCGGCGATTGTGGGCATGCCACACCCTCCTCCACAGGTCCCGGCAAAGTCAGATCAGTTTCAGCAGCCCTTGGGTGAAATAGACGGCTCCGATGCCGGTGACGATCCAGCGTGTCCAGGCGCGGAAATTCTGATCCGTCATTCTTTGCAGGATGTCGTTGCCCGCCCGCGTGCCGAGGATGGCGATTGGCGCGGCGATCAGGATCGAGATCCAGTCGGTCGGCGGCAGTGCGGTTGCCGCGTTCCAGTAGAACGCCACCTTTGTTGCATGCGAGGCGACCTGCACCGCGGCTTTGGTGGCGATTACCTTGCGCCGGTCCATCATCGTTCGGATGAAGAAGATATCGATCGTCGGGCCGGAAACGCCAACGCCCACGATCAATGCTCCGGCGATCAACCCGCAGATGAGGGCATGGTGAGGCTTGGACGCATCGAGCTGCAGCTTCGAAACCGGCAGCCAGACGAGGATCGGCATCAGACCGATCGCGATCGATACGACGATGATATCCGGCTGATAGTCGACGATCAGGAGGATGATACTCGATATGACGAGGCCCAGGCCCAGGATACCGAGGATCCTGTAGTCGATATAGGCGCGGGAAAACCAGGCGCGCGAGCCGTTGGACACCATCTGGATGACGCCATGGATGGCGATTGCGGTCCCGACGGGAAACAGGAAAAGCAGCACCCAAAGCAGGATTAGCCCGCCCGCCATTCCGAAAATCCCCGAAAGCAGCGATGTCAGGAAAACGATAACGGCCATTCCAATGAGGATGACGACGGTCAAGGGCGGGACCTTAAGTTAGGGAATCTCACCTGGATGAGAAGAGATACATGTATTGGAGGCAGGGCTTACCCCTTCACCAACAAAATCAAGACTTAGCTACGCCAAGCTCTTGATTTTGTAACCTCTCCCACCAAGGGAGAGGTAGACTCGTGGCAGCGCGGCATCCCTATCTCTCCCCTTGCGGAAGAGAAAGCGATTTCAACATCTTAGCTGAAAGCTAAATGTTAGAAATCGCAAGTGAGGGGATTTGAGTGGGAATCTACACTCTTCCGCAATTCACCCGCCGACCTTCGCCGGCGGGTGACCATCCGACAAGATCAGGCGGCAAGATCGCGAAGAACGGTCTGCAGGATGCCGCCATTGTTCATGTAGATGACCTCGTCGAGCGTATCGATGCGGCAAAGGATGTTGATCTCCTTCACCGTGCCGTCGCCGTAGGTGATCTTGGCGGTCTTCCACTCGCGCGGCTTGATGTCGCCTTCCAGGCCCTCGATGGTGACGGTCTCGTCGCCCTTGAGACCAAGGCTTGCCCAGGTCATACCTTCCTCGAAAACGAAGGGTACGACGCCCATGCCGACCAGGTTCGAACGGTGGATGCGCTCGAAGGACTGGGCGATGACCGCTTTGACGCCGAGCAGGTTGGTGCCCTTGGCCGCCCAGTCGCGCGACGACCCGTTGCCGTATTCGACGCCGGCGAAGATGACGAGCGGAACGCCCTCAGCCTTGTACTTCATGGCCGCGTCATAGATCGACATCTCTTCCTTCGACGGATAGTGGATGGTGTAGCCACCTTCCTTGCCGTTCGGGCCGAGCATGTGGTTGCGGATGCGGATATTGGCGAAGGTGCCGCGCATCATCACCTCATGGTTGCCGCGCCGCGTACCGTACTGGTTGAAGTCGGCGACCGCGACCCCGTGCTCCGTAAGGTAGGCACCGGCAGGCGAAGCTGCCTTGATCGAACCGGCCGGAGAAATGTGGTCGGTGGTGATCTTGTCGCCGAAGAGACCGAGGACGCGGGCGCCCTTGATGTCCTTGATGCCGCTGCCCTTCTTGCCCATGCCAACGAAGTAGGGCGGGTTCTGGACATAGGTCGAGTTGTCGTCCCAGGCATAGGTCTGCCCCGGAGGAACGTTGACCGCCTGCCAATTTGCATCGCCCTTGAACACGTCGGCATACTTGGTTTCGTAAAGTTCGCGGGTGACGTATTTCAGGATGAATTCCTGCACTTCCTTCGAGGTCGGCCAGATGTCCTTGAGGTAGACCGGGTTGCCGTTCTGGTCTTCGCCGAGCGGCTCGGAAGTCAGGTCCTTCTGCACCGTGCCGGCGAGCGCATAGGCCACGACGAGCGGCGGCGACGCGAGGTAGTTCGCCTGCACGTCCGGCGAGATGCGGCCTTCGAAGTTGCGGTTGCCCGAGAGCACGCCCGAAACGATGAGGCCCTTGTCGTTGATCGTCTTGGAGATCGGCGCCGGCAGCGGACCGGAATTGCCGATGCAGGTGGTGCAGCCGAAGCCGACGAGGTTGAAACCGAGCTTGTCGAGGTCAGCCTGCAGGCCGGACTTTGCGAGATATTCGCCGACGACCTGGGATCCGGGTGCGAGTGAAGTCTTGACCCAAGGCTTGGTCTTCAGGCCCTTGACGACCGCATTGCGGGCGAGAAGGCCGGCAGCGATCAGCACCGACGGGTTGGAGGTGTTGGTGCAGGACGTGATGGCGGCAATCGCCACATCGCCATGGCCGAGATCGAAGTCGGTACCTTCGACCGGATAACGGTTACCGAGCTGGCCGGGCTTCTTGTAGTCGGTGTCCATCGAACCGGCGAAGCCGGATGCGATGTTTTCGAGCGCGATGCGGCCTTCGGGACGCTTCGGGCCGGCCATCGACGGCACGACATCGCCGAGATCGAGCTCCAGCGTATCGGTGAAGACAAGGTCGGAACCGTCACCCTCGCGCCACATCCCTTGCGCTTTCGAATAGGCTTCGACGAGCGCGATGCGCTCCTTCGTGCGACCGGACATGTTGAGATAGTTGATCGTTTCGCCGTCGACCGGGAAGAAGCCGCAGGTCGCGCCGTATTCCGGCCCCATGTTGCCGATCGTGGCGCGGTCGGCGAGCGGCATGTTGTCCATGCCAGGGCCGAAGAATTCGACGAACTTCGAAACCACGCCCTTCTTGCGCAGCATCTGCACGACGGTCAGCACGAGGTCGGTCGCGGTGACGCCTTCCTTCAGCTTGCCGGTCAGCTTGAAGCCGATAACCTCCGGCAAGAGCATCGAGACCGGCTGGCCGAGCATGGCAGCCTCTGCTTCGATACCACCCACACCCCAGCCGAGAACGCCGAGGCCGTTGATCATCGTGGTATGCGAATCGGTGCCGACGCAGGTGTCCGGATAGGCGATCGTTTCGCCATCCTCTTCCTTGGTCCAGACGGTCTGGCCGAGATATTCGAGGTTGACCTGGTGACAGATGCCGGTGCCGGGCGGGACGACGCGGAAATTCTTGAACGCCTGCTGGCCCCATTTCAGGAAGCGGTAGCGTTCGCCGTTGCGCTGGTATTCCAGCTCGACGTTGCGGGCAAAGGCCTGCGGCGTGCCGAATTCATCGACGATGACCGAGTGGTCGATCACGAGGTCGACGGGTACGAGCGGATTGATCTTTTCCGGATCACCGCCGAGCGCCTTGATGCCGTCGCGCATCGCGGCGAGGTCGACCACCGCCGGAACGCCGGTGAAATCCTGCATCAGCACGCGGGCCGGGCGATAGGCGATTTCGGCTTCGGTCAGGCCCTTGTTGTTCAGCCATTCGGCGACAGCGAGGATCTGTTCCTTGGTGACGGACTGGCCGTCTTCGAAGCGGAGCAGGTTTTCAAGCAGGACCTTCATGGAGAAGGGAAGCTTCGAGACGCCCGGAAGACCGTTCTGCTCTGCCTTGGGCAGGCTGTAATAAACGTAGTCCTTGCCGCCCACGGTCAGGACGGAACGACAATTGAAGCTGTCGAGAGATTTGGTCACGGAAAACAACCCCGCTGATATAGAGCCAACACGCGCGTGCGGACGCCTATGCACTTCATGCACATCAGGATGCGGGTGCGACCATTTCCGCTGTCCGCACGAGAAGATTTGTGAGTCTTCAGGTTCGGCGCAAGATGGAAATCACGCCGGCCGCTGGCGTGGTTGCAGTGCTTATAGATAATTTCTAAGAAGGGTTCCAGACACTTGAAGCCCCTTCTCGAACAATTTTTTGGGTGGGGGTGAGCGAAACCCGAATGAAGGTCTCCGACATGCGGCTAATGGCCGAAAATTTGAGCGCCAGACGCGGTCAGGACCTGATCTTCAAGGACATCTCCTTCAATTTGGAAGTCGGTGAAAGCCTCGTTCTGACCGGGCGGAACGGATCGGGAAAATCAACGCTGCTGCGTGTGGTGGCGGGATTGTTGCACCCGGAAACCGGTCGGGTGACGTGGCATTCCGACGCAGCCGAATCGGGGATGCGTGCGGCCGAGGCCTGCCACTACCTCGGCCACCGCAACGCCATGAAGGCGGAACTCTCGGTCTTTGAAAACCTCTCCTTCTGGAAGGAGTTCTTCGGCGATTTCCAGGGCAGGAAAGGCGTTTCCGTCGGCGAAGCGGCCGACGCGGTGGGCCTTGGCGGAATCGCTCATCTTCCCTTCGGTTACCTCTCGGCGGGTCAGCAGCGCCGCATGGCCTTCGCCAAGCTGCTTGTCGTTCATCGGCCGGTCTGGATACTCGACGAGCCGACTGCGGCACTCGATGTGAATGCAGAGAAAGTGTTTTCGACCCTGATCAAAGCGCATCTTGCAGAAGGCGGCATCATGCTCGCCGCAACTCATCAGCCGCTCGGGCTGGAGCATGCGAAGGAACTGCGGATGACGGGATTTGCGGGTGTGATGGAGGATAGGTGGTGATGAGTTTTCATTCTCCTGCCCGCGCTCTCGTTACTCCCCTCAGCCCTACCGGCAGCCACATCACACGATCACCCCTCATCCGGCTTGCCAGCCACCTTCTCCCCGTTTTGACAGGGAGAAGGAAATATGCCGCGCGCTTTTCCCCAGCCATAACTGTTCGATCGGGCACGTTCCCTCTCCCCGCTGGCGGGGAGAGGGTGAGGGGCAACCTCGAAAGCTCGTTCGCATGATCTCCCTCCTCCTTCGCGATCTCAAACTTTCGGTGCGCGCCGGCGGCGGGGCGCTGATCGGCGTCTTGTTCTTCATGACGGTCGTCGCCGTCATCCCCTTCGGTGTCGGACCGGACCTCAATCTCTTGTCCCGCATCGGCCCGGCGATCGTCTGGATCGGCGCGCTGCTTTCCGCCCTTTTGGGCCTCGACCGGATGTTCCAGACCGACCGTGAGGATGGCTCGCTCGACCTTCTCCTCATGCAGGAACACCCGCTGGTGCTGACGGTGCTCGTCAAATGCATGGCGCACTGGCTGGGTAACGGCCTGCCGCTCGTCATCGCCTCGCCGCTGCTCGGCCTCTTCATGAACATGAACGAGCTGGCGATCGGCGCCACCATGCTGACGCTACTGGTCGGCACACCGGCGCTCACCTTCATCGGCGCGGTCGGCGCGGCGGTCGCGGTGGCACTGCCTCGCGGCGGCCTTCTGGTCTCGATCCTCGTGCTGCCGCTTGCAATTCCGGTGCTGATCTTCGGTGTCAGCGCCTCTTATGCGGCAGTCGAGGATCCTGCCCCGTTTATGCCGCCTTTCCTGATATTAGTGGCGATCACGATGTTTTTTGCCGTTCTCGGCCCGGTCGGTGCGGCACTGGCGTTGAAGAATGCCGGCGATTGACTAGGATCAAGACATCCAGCGCTATGGCAGTTTAGAAAGATTCCATGTCAGAAAGCCTCGCCATCACTAAGTTCAGCGATCTCGCCAATCCGACACGCTTCCTGGCACTTGCGGCCCGGATATTGCCCTGGATGGCGTCGATCACGGCGATCCTTTTTGCCATAGGGCTTTATCTGAGCTTCACGACGGAAGGCGATTACCAGCAGGGCCAGACGGTGCGCATCATGTACATCCATGTGCCGGCCGCCTGGCTGTCGATGATGTGCTACACAGTTATGGCCGCTTCGGCGATCGGCACGCTGGTCTGGCGCCATCCGCTCGCCGACGTCAGCCACAAGGCGGCGGCTTCGCTCGGCGCCGCCTTCACGCTGATCGCGCTCGCTACCGGCTCGCTCTGGGGCAAGCCCATGTGGGGCACCTGGTGGGTCTGGGATGCACGGCTGACCTCCGTCTTCGTGCTCTTCCTCATGTATCTCGGCCTGATCGCGCTGAACCGCGCCATGGACGATCCCTCCAGGGCAGCGCGCGTCTCCGCCGTTCTCATCCTCGTCGGCTTCGTCAACATTCCGATCATCAAGTTTTCGGTCGACTGGTGGAACACGCTGCACCAGCCGGCGAGCGTCGTTCGCCTCGATGGCCCGACCATCGATCCGGAGTTTCTCCGGCCCCTGCTGATCATGGCCATTGCCTTTACGCTGCTCTTCTTCACCCTGCATGTTATGGCGATGCGCAATGAGATCTGGCGCAGGCGCATCGCCGCCCAGCGCCGCATGGCGGCGCGCATGGCCGGACGGGAGGCTTAAAGATGATGACGCATACGTTCTACATCTCCGTGTCCTATGCGGTCACCGCCTTGATCACCCTCTGTCTGATCGGCTGGGTATGGCTTGACGGCCGCGCCCGGCAAAGGGAGCTGGCCGAACTCGAAGCCTCCGGTATCCGTCGCCGTTCAGCACAGCCCAAGGGCGACCTGGCGAAGAGCGACGCATCATGAGCATCGAGACCGAAAACCAGCCGGTACAGCGCAAGGGCTTCGCACGCTATGCGCTGGCGCTGATCCCCCTCGTCGTTTTCCTCGGCTTTGCGGGCGTTGCCGGCAAGATGCTCTACGACCAGGATGTCAACGGCCGCGACATTTCCGCCATCCCCTCGGCGCTGATCGGTAAAAAGGCCCCGTCACTTTCGCTCCCGCCGCTCGAAGGCTCGAACACGGCCGCTCTGACCGACGCGGCGATCACCGGCAAGCTGACGCTGGTCAACGTCTTCGCATCGTGGTGCGTGCCCTGCCGGCAGGAACATCCGATCCTCAAGGCCCTGGCTGATGACAGCCGGCTGAATATCGTCGGCATCAACTACAAGGACCGCAATGACAACGCGCTGCGGTTCCTCGGCGAACTCGGCAATCCCTACAAGGCGATCGGCGTCGATCCGAACGGCAAGGCGGCGATCGATTGGGGCGTCTACGGCATTCCGGAGAGCTATCTCGTCGGGCCGGACGGCACGATCCTCTACAAGCGCGTCGGGCCTTTCGACGAACGCAGCCTAACCCAGGAACTCATGCCGGCGATCGAAAAAGCGACAGCCGCCACGAGCTGATCAAGGCAGCGCCGCCTGCCATTCGCGGATCGCATCGACCGGCCAGATGAGCATCAGCACGTTGAGGGTCAGGTTGTCGCGGATGATGAAGCCGGTCAGCAGCTCGAAGAAGATCGCCATCACGACCGTCAGCCAGACCGGCAGGCGCGCGGCGAACAGAAAGCCGATCACCATGAAGACGGTATCCATCGCCGAATTAATAATGCTGTCGCCGGTATACCCGAGCGCCATCGTCGCAGTGCGGTAGCGGTCGATGATGACCGGCGAGTTTTCCGCAATCTCCCAGGCCGCCTCGATCAGGATCGCCAGCGAAAGCCGGCCGGTGAGTGGCGCGCGGCGCAGGATCAACCATCCGAGACCGTAGAAGAGGAAGCCGTGGATGATGTGGGACGGCGTGTACCAGTCGGACAGGTGCTGCGAGTTGCCGCTGGTGTTCACCCCGCCTTCCCAGAGCTTCACGAACCCGCACTCGCAGATCGGAATACGGCCCATCCAATAGAGAATGGCAATCTGGCCCAGGAAAAGGATAAGCGCGGCAAGCAACCAGCGCTTTGAAGAGGAGCCGGAGGAGGAAAGGTCGACTGCCGTCACTTTTCGGTTTCCACAGCCGGCTCGGCAATCGTGTGCCGCATGATGAGCGGCATCTGGGCGAGTGTGAAGGCGATGGTGATCGGCATCGTGCCCCAGACTTTGAAGTTGACCCAGACCGCATCGGAGAAATTACGCCAGACCACCTCGTTCAGCACGGCGAGGAACAGGAAGAAGATGCCCCAGCGGAGGGTCAACTTTTTCCAGCCTGTCTCGTCAAGCTGGAAGGCTGCGTTGAAGACATAGCCGAGCAACGATTTGCCGAACATCAGACCCACAAGCAGCGTCACGCCGAACAGCGAATTGACAATGGTCGGCTTCATCTTGATGAAGGTCTCGTCCTGCAGCCAGATCGACAGCGAACCAAAAATCATGACCACGATGCCGGAAACGAAGGGCATGACCGGCAGGTGATGGAAAACGATCTTCGAGATGATTAGCGAAATGACGGTCGCGACCATAAAGAGGGCCGTCGCGATGAGAAGCGGCCCACCAATCGCCGAAAGCGCCGGGAATTTAGCGACGAGCCATTCTCCGCGCAGGTTGCCGAAGAAAAAGACGAGAAGCGGGCCGATCTCCAGCGCCAGCTTCAGCATCGGATGTTGCTTCTCTTCCTTGGTCGGCGTGATGTCGCTTTCAATCGTCTGCATGGGTTCCAACTTTAAACTCGTACCGGCAAAGCCAAATCGTCTTTCTGTGTCATCAATGCGTCAAACCGGCAATAGCGCTGGCAAAATCCTGCGCCTCGAACGGTTCGAGGTCGTCGACGCCCTCGCCGACGCCAATGAAATAGACCGGCAGCTTGTGCTTGGCGGCGATGGCGACCAGGATACCCCCGCGCGCCGTGCCGTCGAGCTTAGTCATGATCAGGCCGCTGACGCCCGCCACGTTGCGGAAGATTTCCACTTGGCTCATGGCGTTCTGGCCGGTCGTGGCGTCCAGCGTCTGGAGAACCGTGTGCGGCGCATCCGGATCGAGCTTACCCAGCACCCGGACGATCTTTTCGAGTTCGGCCATCAGCTCGGTGCGATTCTGCAGCCGGCCGGCCGTATCGATGATGAGGACATCCGATTTGTTGGCGCGCGCCTGTTCGTAGGCGTCATAGGCAAGCCCTGCCGCATCCGCACCGAGCCTGGTACCGATGAATTCCGATCCCGTGCGGTCCGCCCAGATCTTCAACTGCTCAATGGCCGCGGCACGAAAGGTGTCGCCGGCGGCGAGCATGACCTTGAGGCCGGCACCGGAGAGCTTTGCTGCCAGCTTGCCGATCGTCGTCGTCTTGCCCGTGCCGTTGACGCCAACGACGAGAATGACATGCGGCTTGTGATTGAGATCGAGCTGTAGCGGCTTGGCGACCGGAGACAGGACCTTGGTGATCTCGCCAGCCATGATGCGCGAGACGTCCTCGCCGGTGACGTCCTTGCCATAGCGCTCCGAGGACAGCGCACCGGTGATGCGCATGGCCGTCTCGACGCCGAGATCTGCCTGGATCAGCAGGTCTTCCAGTTCCTCCAGCGTGTCCTCGTCCAGCTTGCGCTTGGTGAATAGCGCCGTGATCTGGCCGGTAAGCTGCGATGAGGTGCGGGCAAGACCTGCCCGCAGGCGCTGGAACCAGGTGAGTTTTGGCGCCAGGGCGACGAGGGTGGGTTCCGGTTCGGGTTTGGTGGTGGAGAAGCCTTTGGGAAGGGAGGGCTCATTGGCCCGGCCCAGCCCCTCGCTTTCGCTCGGGGCGTTCGGCGCTGCAATCGATTCACCGGATCGATTGCTCTGCTCCGCAGACGGTAGATCTTGCTGTTCAGCCTCAGCCTCGGCTTCTGCCTCCAGCAGAGATAACGGCGCCACACCGATGTCCGATGTGTCCTCCACGCCCGGAAGCAGCGCCGGCTCTTCGTCCCCTGCTGTTTCCGGTTCGTAAAGCTGAATATTTTCCGCCGCCGCATCCGCCGCGGGTCCACCCGCCGTCTCGATCTCCGTTGGCGCGACCGGATCGACGGGCGAAACCGGCAGGTCTTCTTCGCGGGATTTGGGTTCGAGCTCCGCTTCTACGGCTGCAACGTCTTCCGGCCTTTCCGCCTCCGGTGCCGGCTCCTCGGCAGGCTTGCCGAAGGTGAAGACGCGTTTGATGAAGCCCAATGCCATGAGAGATCAATCCGTTCCGGTTATGCTGCCCAGGAGGGGACACTGGCAGGCATCACCTGCATGTCCAGATGTCTGCCGTCATGGCCGGTAATGATAACGCGCTTGAAGTCGCGGGGAATAAGGCCGGGTGCCGCAACCAGCGAAAAGTTTTCGGTATGGGCCATGCCATTGTTTTCGACGATGACCGACTGCTCGGTGCCGATCATGCGATCAAGGTGTGCCCGATGCAGCACCTCGCCACGGGCACGCAGCCTTGCTGCGCGGTCCTTGACCAGCGTCCGGTCGAGCTGCGGCATGCGTGCCGCCGGCGTGCCGGGCCGCGGGCTGTAGGGGAAGACGTGCAGGAAGGAAATGCCGGCTTCTTCCGCAAGCATCGCGGCGTTCTCGAACATTTCTTCCGTTTCTGTCGGAAACCCCGCGATCATGTCGGCCCCGAAAGCAATATCGGGTCTGAGGCGCCGCGCCTGCTCGGTAAAGGCGAGCGCATCGGCGCGCGAATGGCGGCGCTTCATCCGCTTCAGGATCAGGTCGTCGCCGTGCTGCAGGGAAAGATGCAGATGCGGCATGAAACGCGGCTCGTCGGCGATCAGGTCCCAGAGGTGCTTGTCCGCCTCGACGCTGTCGATAGAGGAGAGACGCAGGCGAAGAATCTCCGGCACCTGTTTCAGCAACGTCTTCGCCAGGTAGCCAAGTGACGGCTGACCGGGAAGATCGGCGCCATAGCTGGTGGCATCCACGCCGGTCAAAACGATCTCGCGATAGCCGCTTTCGGCGAGTTTGCGGGCCTGATCGACCACGGCGCCCATCGGCACGGACCGGGAATTGCCGCGGCCATAGGGGATGATGCAGAAAGTGCAGCGATGGTCGCAGCCGTTCTGCACCTGGATGAAGGCGCGCACATGCCCGTCGATGTGTCTGACCATCTGCGGCGCCGTGGCCCTGACACTCATGATGTCGTTGACGCGGAGCTTCTCTTCCGCCGAAACGCCGAAATCCGGCAGCCCGCGATAGGAGGCGCTTTTCAGCTTCTCATCGTTGCCGAGCACGGCATCCACTTCCGCCATGTCGGCAAAGGTCTGCTTTTCCGTCTGGGCGGCGCAGCCGGTGACGATGATGCGGGCATGCGGATTTTCACGCCGGGCGCGGCGGATCGCCTGGCGGGCCTGGCGGACGGCCTCGCCGGTGACGGCGCAGGTATTGACGAGGATCGCATTGTTGAGCCCCGCCTTTTCGGCTTCGGCCCGCATCACTTCCGATTCATACGTGTTGAGCCGACAGCCGAAGGTGATGACATCGACGCCGCTCAATTGACCCCGGCCTCCCGCTCCTGGTCTCGTGTGAAGCTGCCTGTTTGCGGATCGACCTTGCCGGACCATTCCCATTCGGCCGGGCCGGTCATCACCACATGGTCGTCTTCCCGCCATTCGATGACGAGCGGCTGGCGGACCGGGCTGGAAGCGACATCGATCGTCACCTTGCGGCCGGTGCGGCCGGTGCGCGCGGCGGAGACAGCAGAGGCGCAAGCCGCCGAACCGCAGGCGAGCGTCAGCCCGGCAGCGCGCTCCCAGGTGCGGGTGCGGAGCGACGAGGGGGATGTGACCTGCGCCAGCGTGATATTGGCCTTTTCCGGAAACATCGGGTGGTTTTCGAGGAGCGGCCCGAAACGTTCGAGATCGAAGCTCATCGGGTCGCGATCAACCCAGAAGATCGCATGCGGATTGCCCATCGACATGACCGACGGCGAATGCAGCACCGGCTGATCGATCGGCCCGATCTGCAGTTCGATACGGCTCGTATCGAAGAATTCTTCCGCGAGTGGAATGCGGTTCCATTCGAAGACCGGCTTGCCCATATCGACGGAGATGGTGCCGTCTTCGTGCTCCTGAGCGTTCAAAATGCCCGCGACCGTCTGGAAGGTGAAGGCCTTGCGGCCGGTCTCAGCGGCAAGCGCCTGGACGACGCAGCGCGTTCCGTTGCCGCAGGCCTGCGCCTTGGAACCGTCGGAGTTGAGGATGTCGATAAAGGCATCGGTGCCTTCCGCCTTCGGATCGTGGATTGCCATGATCTGGTCGAACCGGGTGGCGGGATCGGCGTTCAGAGCAATGGCGGCCTCCGGCGTCACCTTGCCGGTGCGGCCGCGCATGTCGATAACCAGGATCTCGTTGCCAAGCCCGTTCATCTTCGCGAATTCGACCATGTCTGCCATGACGCTCAATCCATTCCGGGCGAAATGCCCGTCTCTTGGGGCGTATATGGCGGAAATGCGGGGAAATTACCAGTGGGCGCAGATGGACAGACTCACCCCTTGGTGATGATCGAATCTTCGAAATCGGACGGGACACTGAAAGCTGCCTCTTAAGTTTTAGTTTTAGGTGACACCTCTCAGCGTCCCGTTCGGCGGTTTTTATCAGCGACTCCGGTCCCTCTGCCTTGGCCCTTCCGGACGGTTTTCTGCCGCCGGTTCCCGACGCGTTCGGCGGACTTTTGAAAAATCCGGCGAAACCAGCCGTCGGGCCACCATGTGTGCCGCCCCACCCCCCCCGCGATCAAAGATCGCGGAAAGCAGGCTTTGGCTCGTTGAGTGGAGCATGTACCTTTCGCCCGGCAAGGCGGGACATGCTTGCCACGCCCGGCGCGCTGTTCGGGCATCGGAAGCAGGCGGCCGGTCCGTAACCTTTTCGCTTCCCCCGTGTCGCCGGAGGGAGACCATTTTCCGCGGACCCGGACAATGAGGTTTCGCGTCCTACCCTCACCGCCCGCGCCGGCCCCGCCTCGCCGGAACGCCTTCCGGTGTATCCGATGCGGGACGGGATGATTGCAGGCACGGGTAAAGAGGGCGGGGAAACTGGAGCGATTTTTCCTGTCGATTTCTCGCAAGGCTTTGATTTGCCTCGCCACATCCCCCTCTGCCCTGCCGAGCATCTTCCCCCTCAAGGGGGAGATCGGATAGGCGCGCTGGTTTCCTCAGACAACCAATGCCGCCATATCCTTGCCGCAAACCGATTGCATAATACAATCAGATAAGAAGAGGGGTATATGGATAAGACGGAAACCGTTCGAAAGCTCTTCGCCAATTACCTGGCCAATCGAAAAGACCTGACCGATCCGCTGCTGACGGATGATTTTACCTTTTCGAGCCCACGCGACGACCATATCGACAAGGCCATATATTTCGAACGCTGCTGGCCGCAGCCGCCGGTCTTCAGCCATATCGTCGTGGAACGGCTATTCGTCAGTGGCGATGAGGTTGTCGTCGGATACAAGGGAGAAAAGGTTGCCGGCGGCGCTTTCCGCAATCTCGAACTGATGACCTTCCGGGGTGACCAGATCGCTTCGATCGAGGTTTACTTCGGGCGGGACGTTTAGGGACGTGCACTGGCAAGCCTTGACTTTCCCGCCCCTTTCCTGTTTAAGCCCGGCGATCTGCTGACAAGTCGAGAACTTGGAGCCGCCGACCGGGGCCGATAGACAGAGCCCGGAGGTCAACACCCGACAGCGCGTTGCGCCCTCGGGTGCTTTTTGGCTTTGTGTCTTGTTTTTGTCGTGGAGAGACCCGACGTTTCCGGAAATCCCCGAAACGCGAGAAGGAAGAAACGATGTTCGAAAGCCTCCAGGACCGTCTTGGCTCCATCTTGAGTGGACTGACCGGCCGTGGCGCATTGAGCGAAGCGGATGTTTCCGCCGCCCTGCGCGAGGTTCGCCGTGCGCTTCTGGAAGCGGACGTGGCGCTAGAAGTCGTCCGGTCCTTCACCGACAAGGTTCGTGAAAAGGCCGTCGGCGCCGAAGTCCTCAAATCGATCAAGCCCGGCCAGATGGTCGTCAAGATCGTCCATGACGAACTCGTCGAGATGCTGGGCTCGGAAGGTGTGGGCATCGACCTGCATGCAGTGGCTCCCGTCGTCATCATGATGGTCGGCCTTCAGGGCTCAGGCAAGACGACCACGACTGGCAAGATCGCCAAGCGGCTGACCGATCGCGAAAAGAAGAAAGTGCTGATGGCGTCGCTCGACACGCGCCGCCCGGCAGCCCAGGAGCAGCTCCGTCAGCTCGGCGTCCAGACCGGCGTCGACACGCTGCCGATCATCGCCGGCCAGTCGCCGACCGATATCGCCGCGCGCGCCGTGCAGGCGGCAAAGCTCGGCGGCCATGATGTCGTCATCCTCGACACCGCCGGCCGCACCCATATCGACGAACCGCTGATGCAGGAAATGGCGGAGATCAAGCGGAAGTCCAATCCGCACGAGATCCTGCTCGTCGCCGACAGCCTGACTGGTCAGGACGCCGTCAACCTCGCCCGCAATTTCGACGAGCGCGTCGGCATTACCGGCCTCGTCCTGACCCGCATGGACGGCGACGGCCGCGGCGGTGCAGCCCTTTCGATGCGCGCCGTCACCGGCAAGCCGATCAAGCTCATCGGCACCGGCGAGAAGATGACGGAGATGGAGGAATTCCATCCCCGCCGGATCGCCGACCGCATCCTCGGTATGGGCGACATCATCTCGCTGGTCGAGAAGGCTGCGGAAAACATCGATGCGGAAAAAGCCGCAGCGATGGCGAAGAAGATGCAGTCGGGCAAGTTCGACCTGAACGACCTCGCCGAACAGTTGAAACAGATGAAATCGCTCGGCGGCATGGGCGGTATCATGGGCATGATGCCTGGCATGGCCGGCATGAAGGACAAGCTCGCCGCCTCAGGCATGAACGACAAGATGTTCGACCGCCAGATCGCCATCATCCAGTCGATGACCAAGGCCGAACGCGCCAATCCTGATATTCTCAAGCATTCCCGCAAGAAGCGCATCGCTGCCGGTTCCGGCACCGATGCCTCCGACATCAACAAGCTTCTGAAAATGCACCGCCAGATGGCCGACATGATGAAAATGATGGGCGGCAAGGGCAAGGGCGGCATGATGAAGCAGATGATGGGCGGCCTTGCCTCGAAGATGGGTCTCGGCGGAATGGGCGGGATGGGCGGCATGCCCGACCTTTCCAAGCTCGACCCGAAGCAGATCGAAGCGCTGCAGAAGCAGGCCGAGGCCGCAGGCCTGAGGCCTGGCTCGATGCCGGGCCTGCCCGGCGGCGGCATGGGCGGACTTCCCGGCCTTGGCGGCAGCAAGCTGCCCGGCGGTTTGCCGGGTTTGGGCGGCGGCTTCCCGGGGCTTCCCGGCCTGCCCAAGAAGAAGTGATGAGGGAGGACGTTCGTGGTTGACCCCGAAGTCAAAGCAAGACTTTCAAGCTACCGCCAGTCCATCGACAACATCGATGCGGCGCTCGTGCATATGCTGGCGGAACGTTTCCGCTGCACCAAGGAGGTGGGCGTCCTGAAAGCCCAGTACGATCTGCCACCGGCCGACCCGGCGCGCGAGGAATACCAGATCCAACGCCTTCGTCGTCTGGCGAAGGAAGCGCATCTGGACCCGGATTTCGCCGAGAAGTTTCTGAACTTCGTCATCAAGGAAGTCATCCGGCATCATGAAGCCATCGCCGCCGAACATGGCGGCACGAAAGAAACCGCTTAGAACATATCGAAGACCAGCCCGCCTGATGGCGGCCTCAAGAAAAACCCAAGGAGTAAGTCAATGTCCCTGAAAATTCGTCTCGCCCGCGGCGGCTCCAAGAAGCGTCCGTACTATCATATCGTCGTTGCCGACGCCCGTTCGCCCCGCGACGGCCGTTTCCTCGAAAAGCTCGGCGCCTGGAACCCGATGCTCGCCAAGGACGATGCCAAGCGCGTCGAACTGAACGCCGAGCGCATCCAGGAATGGATCGCCAAGGGCGCCCAGCCAACCGACCGCGTGCTCCGCTTCCTCGCTGAAGCCGGTGTTGCCCAGCGCGAAGCCCGCAACAACCCGGAAAAGGCAAAGCCAGGCAAGAAGGCCCAGGAGCGTGCAGCCGAGAAGGCTCAGAAGGTCGCCGACGCAGCAGCCGAGGCCGCAGCGGAATAATTCTCCCTCCGTTCGGATCGCTTTTGACGGGTGGCACATCTTTGTGCCGCCCGTTTTGCTGTTTGCTTTTGATTGCACAAAGCTTAAATGAGGCGCGATACAACCGGAACGACCCGCATGACGAAGCTTGAAAACCCCGTTTTGATGGCAACGATCGGCACTGCTCAAGGCCTGAGGGGCGAGGTACGCGTGCGGTCCTATACGGCCGACCCGACGGCGCTCGGCGATTACGGTCACCTGTACAGCGAGGACGGGCGGGTTTTCGAGATCCTCGAAATCCGCGAAGCGAAGAATATGGCGATCGTCCGCTTCCGAGGCATCAACGACCGCAACGCTGCTGAAGCTCTGAACGGTCTCGAACTCTTCATCGAACGGGACAACCTTCCGGACGAGGAGTTGGAGGAAGACGAATTCTATTATGCCGATCTCGAAGGTCTCGAGGCGGTCGACGAGGCAGGCAAGAGCTACGGCACCGTGAGCGCCGTCTATGATTTCGGCGCCGGCGACCTGCTGGAGCTCAAAGGTCCCGGCCGTCGCCCGGCGCTGATCCCTTTTTCGGAAGCGGCAGTGCTGGAGATCGACCTCGAAAACGGCAAGATCCTCATCGATCCGCAGGCAGCAGGGCTGATCGAGAACCCGGATGACAGCCGCCGGGCCCCTCCCCACAAAGGCAAGTGATGACCTTCCGCGCGACGATCCTGACGCTCTACCCGGAAATGTTCCCGGGGCATCTGGCCTTTTCGCTGGCCGGCAAGGCGCTGGAGCGTGGCCAGTGGTCGCTCGATACGGTGCAGATCCGAGATTTCGCGGAGGACAGGCACCGCACGGTGGACGATACGCCGGCCGGCGGCGGTGCCGGCATGGTGCTGAGACCGGATATTCTGGCGAAGGCAATCGACCGTGTTTCCAAGGATGACGGCCGGCCTCGCCTGCTGATGAGCCCGCGCGGGCGACCGCTGACGCAGGCACGAGTGCGGCAGCTCGCTGCAAGCGATGGCGTGGTGATCGTCTGCGGCCGGTTCGAAGGGGTCGACCAGCGGGTGATCGATGCGCGCAACCTCGAAGAGGTGTCGGTCGGCGACTACATCCTCTCGGGCGGCGAGCCGGCTGCACTGACGCTGCTCGACGCCGTTATCCGCATCCTGCCGGGCGTCATGGGCAACGCGCTTTCGGGCACCCACGAGAGCTTCGAGGACGGCCTCCTCGAATATCCGCAATACACGCGGCCGCAGCTCTTCGAGGGCCGGGAAATCCCGGCCGTGCTCACCTCCGGCAATCATGCGGCGATCGAGAAATGGCGGCTCGAAGAAGCGAAGAAGCTGACGGCCGAGCGCAGGCCGGACCTTCTCTCCAATCAGCCCGTCACGAAATAATAGACCGTCAGGCCGATCCCGACGGCAACGACGCACCAGCGCATGACGGCCTGCGGCACGCGCCGCGCCATCCACACACCCGCATATCCGCCGAGTGCGCCGGCCGGAATCATAACAATGGCCTCGGCCCAGGCGATCACCCCGCCGCCCACGAAAACCACGATGGCGACTGCTGCGATCAGCACCGCCAACAGGTTTTTCAGCGCGTTGAGATGATGATACGTACCGCCGGTGGTGATGCCCAGCACCGCGAGCATCATGATGCCCATGCCGGCGCCGAAGAAGCCGCCATAGATGGATGTTAGAAACTGGCCGATGATGCAGGCGGGCGAATTTGCCGACCGTTCGGCGGAGGATTTCGGCTTCAGCCAGGGGCCGGCAGCAAATACAGCCGTCGCGGCAGCGAGCAGCCAGGGAACGATCTGTCGGAAGGAAGGATTGTCGAGCGACAGGAGCAGAAAAGCGCCGGCAAACGCGCCGACGACCGAGACGATGGCCAGTAGGAGGGCGCTGCGCCAGCGGTGGGCGATCTCATCCCGATAGGCGATCGTCGAGGTGATATAACCAGGAAACTGTACGATCGACGAGGTGGCGTTGGCGGAAATCGGCGGAACGCCCGCAAGCGTCATGGCTCCGAATGTCAGGAACGTGCCGCCGCCCGCGATCGCATTCACAGCACCGGACAGAAAGCCCGCGGCGGCGAGCAACGCTATCATCGTGATTGTCATGGTGTTTCCTCATCCCTTGCACGTGACATAGCTGCTTCGGAACCAGGCGGCAACGGCCGGCACATTCGTCACAAAATCGCTATGCAAGGGATGACAAGCGGGTTCGTTTCGTGTATTGGCCCACGCGGAAATGGGATCTGTCCCATCGACCGGCAACAAAGAATGGCGAACCCGCTCTGCCGACAAGGCAAATCCCGAGGCTTTGACCCAAGGATCATCGAGCGCTCTGGCTGTTTCAGAAGAACCAAAGGTTTGAAACGATGAACATCATTCAGCAGCTTGAGGCCGAACAGGTCGCCAAGATCGAAGCCAAGCGCACGCTTCCCGAATTCTCCCCGGGCGATACCGTCCGCGTCAACGTGCGCGTCACGGAAGGCAACCGTACCCGCGTGCAGGCCTATGAAGGCGTCTGCATCGCCCGCTCCGGCGGCGGCCTCAACGAAAGCTTCACCGTCCGCAAGATCTCCTACGGCGAAGGCGTCGAGCGTGTATTCCCGATCTGCTCGCCGATGGTCGAGAGCGTGGAAGTGGTCCGCCGCGGTAAGGTCCGCCGCGCCAAGCTCTACTACCTGCGCGATCGTCGCGGCAAGTCGGCCCGTATCGTCGAGAACACCAATACCCGCGCCCGCAAGCTGAACGAAGCAGAGCGCGCGGCAGCCGCCGAGGAGCGTGCACGCATCGAGGCCGAGAAGGTCGCAGCCGCCCAGGCCCTCGCCGCGGAAAAGGCAGCAGCCGAAGCCGCAGAAGCAAAGGCAGCAGCGGAAGCTGCCGAAGCAGCCAAGGCTGCGGAAGCTTCTGCCGAATAAGCTTCGGACAATCATTTCGAAAAAGGCGGCCGGCGTGCCGCCTTTTTTGTTTGTGGCGCAGTCGACGCAATGACGCGCCTTGCCATCCGCTTTTGAAATGTGAGAATTTCGGACGACCGATCTTCTAGGAGTTTTTCGATGCTCGCCCGACGCACCGTTCTCGCCGGCTTTGTTGCACTCGCTCTCGCCCCGGCCCTGAGTATTGCCGCCGAATTGCCGGACCTGAAGGGTCGGACCGTCGTCATCGTGACCGAAAACGCCTATCCGCCGCTGCAGTTCGTGGATCCCAAGAACGGCCAGGCGATCGGCTGGGAATATGACGCGATGAATGAAATCGCCAAACGGTTGAATTTCAAGGTCGAATACCAGAACACCAGTTGGGACGCGATGATCCAGGCGGTTTCCGACGGCCAGTACGACATCGGCATGACCGGCATCACGATCAAGGACGACCGCAAGGAGAAGGTCGATTTTTCCGATCCCTACATGCGCTCGCAGCAGCTCATGCTGGTGCGCGGCGACGAGAAGCGGTTTACCGATGCCAAGAGCTTTGCCGCCCTGGATAACGGACTGATTGGCGCGCAACCGGGAACGAGTCCATTCTACACCGCGGTGTATGAGATCCTTGATGGCAATGAGCAAAACCCGCGGATCAAGCTCTTCGAGACTTTCGGCGCGACCGTACAGGCCCTGAAGGCGGGCGACGTCGACCTGGTGCTGACGGACAGCACTGCCGGCGAAGGCTATGTGAAAGCCTCCGGCGGTTCCTTGAAGACCATCGGCGAGCCGCTCGGCACGGAGGATTTCGGCTTCATCTTCAAGAACGGGTCCGACCTCGTCGCGCCGGTCAACGCGGCGATCGCGGCGCTGAAGGCCGACGGCACGCTGGATTCGCTCAACGGGAAATGGTTCCTCGACTACAAGATGGGCGAATAAGGGCATGGCGCCTCTGCGCCGCAAAGCCGCCGGGCCTGAGGATTTCCCCTGGTGGCTGATGGCCTTCGGGCTCCTCTGCCTGGCCCTTGCGGCAATCATCGCCTTTAACGACCTCTATGCGCAGGTCTTCCGCATCGTCGTCAAGGGCATCGGCATCACCATCGGCGTGACGCTGGCGGCCTTCGCGCTGGCGACCGCACTGGGTCTGGCGATCGCGCTGGCCGGACTTTCCGGAAACGTCGTGCTGAGGCAGATCGCTCGCTTCTATGTCGAACTGATCCGCGGCATCCCGATCCTCGTCCTGCTCTTCTATATTGCCTTCGTCGGCGCACCGGGTTTCGTAGCGCTCTACAACTGGGCGCTGGCGCCGCTGATCGCGCGGGGATGGGCGGAGGCGCTTCTCGTGCGTGACGTTTCGCTGCTGTGGCGGGCGGTGATTGCCCTGACGATCGGCTATGCCGCCTTCATTGCCGAGATTTTTCGCGCTGGCTTTCAATCGGTGAATGAAGGGCAGATCGAGGCAGCCAAGGCGCTCGGTCTCACGCGCTTTCAACGCTTCCGCTTGATCGTCTTTCCGCAGGCGATGCGGGTGATCTTCCCTCCTCTTTCCAACGATTTTGTTTCGATGGTGAAGGATTCATCGCTCGTCTCGGTGCTTGGCGTCGCCGACATCACCCAGATGGCCAAGGTTTATGCGGCCGGGTCCTTCCGCTTCTTCGAGACCTATTCCATCGTCACCTATATCTACCTCATCCTGACGATCGGCCTGTCACTGGCCCTCCGGGGTCTGGAGGGCCGGATGCGCAGGCGAGCGGAGCGGTGACGAAACGCAAGAGGCGATGGTGACAGCCCGGCTCAGTAGGCTTCCGGAACGTACATGTCCGCCGGCACCGGATGACGGATATAGTCCGGATGGCGGACGCGTTCGGGAAGCATGACCGTCTCTTTCGGCACCGTCTCGTAAGGAACCTGCGCAAGAAGGTGGGCGATCATGTTGAGCCGTGCCCTCTTCTTGTCGACGGCCTGCACGACCCACCACGGCGCTTCCGGAATGTGGGTGCGCTCCATCATCTCCTCCTTGGCCTTGGTATATTCCTCCCAGTGAACGCGGCTTTCGAGGTCCATCGGGGAGAGCTTCCACTGCTTCAGCGGGTCGTGGATGCGCATCTTGAAGCGGAATTCCTGCTCCTCGTCGGTGATCGAGAACCAGTATTTGAGGAGAATGATGCCGGAGCGGACAAGCATGCGCTCGAATTCCGGCACTGAGCGAAAGAATTCCTCCAGCTCGTCCGCCGTGCAGAAGCCCATGACCCGCTCGACACCGGCGCGGTTATACCAGGAGCGGTCGAACATCACCATTTCGCCGGCCGTCGGCAGGTGCGGCACATAGCGCTGGAAATACCACTGGTTCTGCTCGCGCTCGGTCGGGGCCGGGAGTGCCACGACGCGGCAGACACGCGGATTGAGTCGCTGGGTGACGCGTTTGATCGCCCCGCCCTTGCCGGCGGAATCGCGGCCCTCGAAAATCACCACCATCTTCAGCTTCTTGTACTGGACCCAATCCTGCAGGCGGACAAGCTCATGCTGGAGACGGAAGAGCTCGCGGAAATAGATCCTGCGGTCCAGCGTTTGCTCGGCGGGGCCTGACATGCCCTCGACGACCAGCTCATCAAGCTGATCTTCCTCCATCTGCATTTCCAGCTCTTCATCGAAGCTGTCGGCAATCTCTTCCTTGATGCGGCTGAGCTGTTCGTGAATGGGTTCGGACATTAGGCATCCCTCCGTTTGGAAGGCCAGATCAAGCACGTTTCGGCGAAAACTTTATGACAGCGATGCGACATGTCCTCTGCAACGCAACTCCATTGCCGATTTCACCGGAAACTGATATGGAAGCCGCCATGGGATCGAAATTCGGATGCCTCGCGAACCAGTTCATCGTGCTGCAGGACCACAAACGCCTGCCGGCACGCTTCTTCGCGCGCGTTTCTGGGGCGCTTTGCGACCGACTTAGCTGATCTTTTTCAGCTTGAAGGCAGCCTGCGGCTGCCGGACCCTCATCCCTCGTTCCATTCAGCTTTACGGATAGCAGCCATGAGCGCACCCCGCACCCTTTACGACAAGATCTGGGACGACCACGTCGTCTCCGAAGACGAAAACGGCACCTGTCTTCTCTACATCGACCGTCACCTCGTGCACGAAGTGACGTCGCCGCAAGCTTTCGAAGGCCTGCGCATGGCCGGCCGCAAGGTCCGCGCGCCTGAAAAGACGCTCGCCGTCGTCGACCACAACGTGCCGACCACCGCCGACCGCCACGAAGGCATCAAGAACGAGGAAAGCCGCATCCAGGTGGAGGCGCTCGCCCAGAACGCCAAGGATTTCGGCGTCGAGTATTATTCCGAAAAGGACGTCCGCCAGGGCATCGTCCATATCGTCGGTCCCGAACAGGGCTTCACCCTGCCCGGCATGACGATCGTCTGCGGTGACAGCCATACCTCGACGCATGGTGCTTTCGGCGCGCTGGCGCACGGTATCGGCACGTCCGAAGTCGAGCATGTTCTCGCCACCCAGACGCTGGTGCAGAAGAAGGCGAAGAACATGCTGGTGCGCGTCGATGGCCAGCTTCCGCCGGGCGTCACCGCCAAGGACATCATCCTCGCGATCATCGGCGAGATCGGCACTGCCGGCGGCACCGGCCACGTCATCGAATTCGCCGGCGAAGCGATCCGCTCGCTCTCCATGGAAGGCCGTATGACGGTCTGCAACATGACGATCGAAGGCGGCGCCCGCGCCGGCCTGATCGCGCCGGATGAAACGACCTTCGCCTATATCAAGGACAAGCCCCGCGCCCCGAAGGGCAAGGCCTGGGACATGGCGCTCGACTACTGGAAGACGCTGAAGACGGATGAAGGCGCACATTTCGACAAGGTCGTCGTGCTCGATGCCGCCAACCTGCCGCCAATCGTATCCTGGGGCTCCTCACCCGAAGACGTCGTCTCCGTCCAGGGCGTGGTCCCGAACCCGGACGACATCCAGGACGAGACGAAGCGCGCTTCCAAGTGGCGTGCACTGGAATATATGGGCCTGAAGCCGGGCACGAAGATGACCGACATCGCGGTCGACCGTGTCTTCATCGGTTCCTGCACCAATGGCCGCATCGAGGACCTGCGCGCCGCCGCAAAGGTCGTCGAAGGCAGGAAGGTGGCCTCCACGGTCAATGCCATGATCGTACCGGGCTCGGGCATCGTCAAGGAACAGGCGGAAGCCGAAGGCCTCGACAAGATCTTCAAGGAAGCCGGTTTCGAATGGCGTGAGCCGGGATGCTCCATGTGCCTTGCGATGAACGACGACCGTCTGAAGCCGGGCGAACGCTGCGCCTCCACCTCGAACCGCAATTTCGAGGGCCGCCAGGGCTACAAGGGCCGCACCCATCTCGTCTCGCCGGCCATGGCCGCCGCAGCCGCGATCGCCGGTCACTTCGTCGATATCCGCGGGTGGAAGTAATCATTCGCCGCATGAGATCAGACGCATGCCGCCCGTTCCGCGGGCGGCATTTTTTGTTGATGCTGGCCTGAAAGGCAGACAAGCGTCCGCTTTGCCCTCATAATGGCCACCATGTCCAAGCGACCGCAAAAACAGTCGAATGAAACGGACCGCAGGCTGATCCTCCTGCGGCATGCGAAATCAGCCTGGCCGCAAGGCGTGGCGGACAAGGAACGGCCTCTCGCGACACGCGGCAGCAAAGCCGCTTCGCTGATGGGCGACTATATGGCCCATGAAGGGCTGATCCCGGATCTTGCCCTCATATCCACGGCACGACGCACGCAGGAGACCTGGGCACTGGTTCGCGAAAAGTTGCCCAGGGACGTGGAAGCGCGCAATCTCTTCGAACTCTATGCCGCACCTGCAACGACGATTCTCGATATCCTGGCGCAAGTCGAACCCGGTTGCCGCAGCGTTCTGATCATCGGGCACAATCCCGGCATCGAACAACTTGCGCTCACCCTGATCGGGACGGGCAATGCAGACGCCCGACAGGCGATGGCGGAGAAATACCCGACCGCCGGCCTTGCCGTGATCGATTTCGACGCGGCAGACTGGCAAAGCATGGGCAAGGGGTCAGGTCGCCTGGAGCGCTTTGTCACGCCACGTTCCCTTGAGTGAGCAACGGCGCCCCGGAATCAGCCGATCACTTGCACGGCCGTTCCCTTCCGCATGAACCGGATGAGCCGCTGCATGTCCCGCAGGCTGACGGCAATGCAGCCGGCGGTCGGCTGGTAGCCGGGCTTGATCAGGTGGAAGAAGATCGCCGAACCGCGATGGCGGCGTCGCGCAGTGGTGTTCCAGTCGAGCACGAGACAGATATCGTAAAGCCCGTCGGCGCGTATCATCTCTTCATGGCTCGGCCGGAAGGGCGCCTTGACGAGGCGATTGTAGGAAGGGTGATCCGGCTGGTCGCACCACAGCATGTTCTTCCGAATGCGCCTGATTGGCAAGGCCGTCGGCGACAGTCGCACCCGCTCGCCACGCACGAAACCATAAAGAAGGGGCATCGCGGCAATCGGCGTCGCGCCGTCTCCTTCCCGCTTGAAGGCACTTGTACCGGCGCGCCCGATCGCTGCCGGCATTACGATACCGCCGAAGGAGACGATCGCTCGCCGGCGATCGCGCGGCGCCGTCCTGACGGCGATCACATTCGGCTTGCGGCCCGGACCGCGAAAACGCTGTATTTTTCTCACAAGTTTTTGCTTTGAATATGATTTCGTTTGAATTCATAGCACATGAGAGCGTCGCGCGTCCTTATGGACGCACAACGCTCTACCATATTTGACTCGAGGCATCTTGCCTTCCGAAAATCGATTTCGATTTTCAGGTCGATGCTGTAGGGATTTAGATCGAAGACTCTGATCGCGCTCGGCACGCGGAAATTGCAGCCGCCGACGCGAACAAGACGAAAGGCAGGAAGCATGGCAGCCCGCACGATACTCCTGGTGGATGACGACGACGATCTGCGCGAGACACTGGTCGAGCAACTGTCGTTTTACGATGAGTTCTCGATCCTTCAGGAGCCGAATGCCGCCAAGGCGCTGCAAACGGCCAAGAGCGCCCAGATCGATCTCCTGATCATGGATGTCGGCCTGCCGGACATGGACGGGCGCGAGGCGGTGAAGCTCCTGCGCAAGAATGGCTTCAAGGCGCCGATCATCATGCTGACCGGCCACGATACTGATTCCGATACGATCCTCGGGCTCGAAGCTGGCGCCAACGACTATGTCACCAAGCCCTTCCGCTTCGCAGTTCTGCTGGCGCGTATCCGCGCGCAGCTTCGTCAGTACGAGCAGAGCGAGGACGCAACGTTCACGGTCGGCCCCTATCTCTTCAAGCCGAGCCAGAAACTGCTCACCACCGAGGACGGGAAGAAGATCCGGCTGACCGAAAAGGAAGCAGCGATCATCCGCTATCTCTACCGCGCCGGCCAGAAGGTCGTGACCCGCGACGTGCTGCTCGAGGAAGTCTGGGGCTACAATTCCGGCGTCACCACCCACACGCTGGAAACCCATGTCTACCGCCTGCGTCAGAAGATCGAGCGCGACCCTTCCAGCGCCGAAATCCTGGTTACCGAAAACGGCGGCTACAAGATCGTCCCGTGACAGGCAGGACCTGACCCATGTCTCTCGCCGAAGATATCCGCCTGTTGTCCCAGGTTCCGCTGTTCAAGAACATGAACAGCGACCAGCTTCGCCTTGTCGCATTTGGGGCGGAGCGGCGGCAGGTGGCGCCCGGCCAGGAACTGTTCCGAGAGAAGTCGCCGGCGGAATCAGCATTCATCGTTGCAAAGGGACGCTTTGAACTGCTGATGTCGGACCGCAACGGCGAGATGAAAGTGGAGGCGACGGTCGGTCCCGGCACGCTATTGTCAGAACTCGCGCTCGTCACCATGGTGGAGCGGAAGTTCACGGCCCTGGCGATCACGGAGTCCGAAGCGCTGAAAATCAGCCGGACGCTGTTCCACCGTCTTCTGGAAGAATATCCTGAAGTCGGCAGGGTGATCGAGAGCCGCATCCGCGACAATATCGCCAGCCTCGCCAAGGCGGCAGCAGCGATGGGCCATAGGTTCGCTTAAACCGCGTTTGATTTTGCCCCTCATTCGCCTGCCGGCACCTTTGCCCCGCTCGCGAGGAGGAGGAAGTATGCCGCGCCGTCTCCTTCATTCTCAACGGTGCATGTGGCACGTTCCCTCTCCCCGCAACGGTTAGGGTGAGGGACAAAGGCAATCGCAACCTAAAGTGTCAAAACTTGAATACCGCCGTCACCGGCACGTGGTCGGAAGGCTGGTTCCAGCCGCGCGCTTCCTTCAGCACGTCGATGCGGTCGAGGAACGGTCCGAGGTCGGGCGATGACCAGATGTGGTCGAGCCGGCGGCCCTTGTCGGCCGCCTCCCAGTCCTTGGCACGATAGCTCCACCACGTGTAGATCTTTGTCGGTTCCGGTGTGTGATGGCGCATGAGATCGAGCCAGCCGCCCTGCCGGATGACCTCCTTCATACCCTCGGTTTCGACCGGCGTATGGCTGACGATCTTCAGGAGCTGCTTGTGCGACCAGACGTCGTGTTCCAGCGGCGCGATGTTGAGATCGCCGACGAGAATGGAGGAAATGCCGGGCACCGCATCCGCCTTCAGCGCCTTCATCTCCTCGATGAAGTCGAGCTTGTGGCCGAACTTGGGGTTGATCGACCGATCGGGCTCGTCGCCGCCAGCCGGCACATAGAAATTATGGAGCCGGATTCGCCGCGGACCACGTTCGAAGATCGCCGAAATATGCCGGGCGTCGCCGACGCCGCAATAATCCTGTCGGTGATCTTCAACGAGCGGCACTTTCGAGGCGATGGCGACGCCATGATATCCCTTCTGACCGTGAATAATAATGTGCCGGTAACCCAGATCCTTGAGCGGCTGCAGCGGAAATTCCGCCTCCCGGCATTTGATCTCCTGCAGGCAGAGGATATCCGGCTTGTGGCGGACGAGGAACTGCTCGACGATCGGCATGCGCAGCCGAACGGAATTGATGTTCCAGGTGGCGATGGAAAATGTCATGATTAAACCTCGACGTGTTGCCGAGGTTTAGGAAATTTTTCATGCCGTGAGAAGCGAAAAGGGCCACGCTTTCCATATGGCCCTTCGTTTCGAACAGCGCTCGGCGCTACATCTTCCTGACTTCCGCATAGGGAATGGTGAAGACCTTCTCGTCGAATTTCACGCCGTTCTGGACATTGTAGATCATCACCGACGTGTCCTTGTTCTGGGCGTCGGTGATCGTCCACTGGCGCAGGTCATAGGTCTTCGAATCGAACATCATGGTGATGGTCGAATCGCCGAACACCGTCTTGTTGCCGAGCACGATGGTGGTGAGATCGGACTCTTCCTCGACATCGCGGACCATCTGGTTGCCGAGATCGATGCGGTTGGCAAGCAGCAGGCTGAGCGGCGTCTTGGAGAGCGGGTAGATGTCCCACGTCTTGAGCTTGAGGTTGCCGATCACGACATTCTTGCCATCGGCGATCACCCGGATCGGTGACGGATCCTCGAAATTGAAGCGCAGCTTGCCCGGCCGCTCGATATAGAACTTGCCGCCGGTCTGCTCGCCGCGCGGACCGAACTGGACGAACTCGCCCATCATGGTTTTGACCGACGAGAAATGATCGGCGATCTTCTGCGCCGCAACCGAGCCGGGAGCGCCCTGGGCAAAGCCCAGGCCCGGCGCAAATGTCGCCGCCGCCAATCCCGCAAGCCCGAGAGAAAACTGCCTGCGGCCGATCGCGTTTGAACGGAAATTTGAAAGGATGGTTTTTTCGTTCTTCATTCAGGTCTCCTTCCGTATATTCCTCCGTGCGAAAGGCGGCGGCTTGATGGCCAACTTTCGTTTATCACGAAAGCCTTACCGGTCGAGAATATCGCCTTCGGTCGGCACGAGGATTTCGCGCTTGCCGGCATGGTTGGCCGGCCCGATAAGCCCCTCCTGCTCCATCCGCTCGATGAGCGAAGCCGCCCGGTTGTAGCCGATGCCGAGACGGCGCTGGATATAAGAGGTGGAAGCCTTGCCGTCGCGCAGCACGATCGCCACCGCCTGATCGTACGGATCATCCGAATCGGACAGGTTGGAGGTGCCTGCGGGGCCTCCGCCATCCCCGTCCTCGTCGTCGTCGGCCGTGATCGCGTCAAGATATTGGGGCGCACCCTGCGTTTTCAAGTAGGCGACGATGTCCTCCACTTCCGTATCGGAAACGAAAGGACCATGGACGCGCTGGATACGGCCGCCACCGGCCATGTAGAGCATGTCGCCCATGCCGAGAAGCTGTTCCGCACCCTGTTCGCCGAGAATGGTGCGGCTGTCAATCTTTGACGTCACCTGGAAGGAGATTCGGGTCGGGAAGTTCGCCTTGATCGTACCGGTGATGACGTCAACCGAGGGGCGCTGTGTCGCCATGATGACGTGGATGCCGGCCGCACGCGCCATTTGCGCCAGACGCTGCACGGCCCCTTCGATATCCTTGCCCGCGACCATCATCAGGTCGGCCATCTCGTCGATGATCACGACGATATAGGGCATCGGCTCGAGATCGAATTCCTCCGTCTCGTAGACAGCCTCGCCCGTCTGCCGGTCGAAGCCGGTCTGCACGGTACGGGTCAGGATCTCGCCCTTTTCCATCGCCTGCTCGACGCGGCTGTTGAAACCGTCGATATTGCGCACGCCGATCTTCGACATCTTCTTGTAGCGCTCTTCCATCTCGCGGACGGTCCATTTGAGCGCAACGACCGCCTTCTTCGGGTCGGTGACAACCGGCGAAAGCAGATGCGGAATGCCGTCATAGACGGAAAGTTCGAGCATCTTCGGGTCGATCATGATCAGGCGGCACTTCTCCGGCGTGTAACGGTAGAGAAGCGAAAGGATCATGGTGTTGATGGCGACCGATTTACCCGAACCGGTCGTGCCGGCGACCAGAAGATGCGGCATCTTGGCAAGATCGGCCACGACCGGTTCGCCACCGATCGTCTTGCCGAGCGCCATGGCAAGCTTCGCCTTGCTGCCCTCGAAATCCTTGCTGCCGATCATCTCCCTGAGATAGACCGTCTCGCGGGTGCGGTTCGGCAATTCGATGCCGATCGCATTGCGGCCGGGAACGACCGCGACGCGGGCGGCGATCGCGCTCATCGAACGGGCGATATCGTCCGCCAGACCGATCACGCGCGAGGATTTGATGCCCGGGGCGGGTTCAAGTTCGTAGAGCGTGACGACCGGGCCGGGACGGACGTGGATGATCTCGCCCTTGACGCCGAAATCCTCGAGCACACCTTCCAACAGGCGGGCGTTCTGCTCCAGTGCGTCTGCCGAGAGCGATGCATCGCGGGCAACGGCCTTCGGCTCATTGAGAAGATGAACGGAGGGAAGCTGGAAGCCGTCCGGGGAAATGAACGAGGCTTGAGCTTCACGGGCCACGCGAGCGCTGGGCTTCGGCGGCGCGGCAGCCGGCGCTATACGCGGTTGCACGCGACCGGCCAGAGGTGCGCGGGAGGAGACGAATGGCGCGTCATCGTCGTCGTCCGACAGTATGCCGGCTGGACGCGGCGGCATATCATCCATGTCGAATGGCGGATCGTCATCATAGTCATCGTCGTCATGAGCGGCAATCGGCGGCGACGCCACGATCCGGCGCGAACCGGCGACTCGCTCCGCAGGACCGTCGAGAGAGGGCTCCAGACGACGTCCGCCAGTCACGACAGACGTCTTGGCGCGGACCGGCTCATTCAGAGTGCCGAACTCATCCTCGTTGAAATCGTAGGGCTGATCGAAACCCGAGCGGGCCCGGGGCTTGATGCCGGCAAGGCGACGGAGCCGCGCCTGGGCTATATACCAGTAATGGGTGAGCGCGCCGAATGCCAGGAAACCGGCAAAGCCGCCCTCTTCATCGTCCTCATCATCCACTTCCTCGCGCTTGGAACGGGTCTTTGCGGCTGCCACCGGCTGATCGTCGTCTTCGGCGTTTTCATCGAAAGCTGCGCCTACCAGGCCGGCCGCAAAGAGCATCAGCCAGACGCAGGGAATCGTGAAGATGCAGCCGAGCACGATTGCGACCATGCCGGTCGGATAGGCACCGACGAAAAGCGCGGGAAACCGCAAGATCATGTCGCCGATGACGCCGCCGATGCCATTCGGGATCGGCCAGGTGGGCGGGGCGGGAAAACATCCGAGCGTGGCCGATGCGAGCAATGTGCCGCCCCCCCACGCTGCAAGCCGGGCCGGAATGCGATGATAGGTGCGGCCGGATATCAACGCTAGCGCGAAGGCAAGCACCGGCAAAAGCGACACAAGGCTGGCAAGTCCCAGGAACTGCATCATCAGGTCGGCAAAGGCAGCGCCGGGAAAGCCGAGGATATTGGTGGGGGCGTTATCGGTCGCGTAGGAAAAGCTCGGATCTGCGACATTCCAGGTGGCCAAAGCCGCAACCGCGAGCGCCAGCGCAATGAAGATGCCGAAACCGGCGAGCGCAAGCGCCTGCCTCCAGACGAAGGCGGTGAGTACCAGGCGGGTTGACCGGTTTGCCATAGCCGCCGAACTGCTTCTGCCCATCGTGTCTGTCCGCTATCCTTGGAACGCAACCCTTCGCGCGAATCGGCAGACGCCGGCCAATTCACACAGTTCCGTCGAAGATTAGCGCAGCGATAGTTAATGCGGCTTTAACCACGATGAACGGCGGAAGACCTGAAAATACGAATAAAAAGGCCCGGACCGAAGTCCGGGCGAATGCAGCTTCGGGGGGAAGCTGCGACGGGACCAAGAGCGGCGGCGATAACCGCCACCGCCAGTTCCGGATCAGGAGTGGTAGGCGGCTTCGCCGTGGGTGGCGAGGTCGAGGCCTTCGCGCTCGGCTTCCACGGTGACGCGCAGGCCGACGATGACATCCGTGATCTTGTAAAGGATGACCGAACCGACACCGCACCAGGCGATGGTGATGATGACGGCATAGAGCTGCGTCATGAACTGGCCGCCCATGGTGACGCCATCGGCGTAACCAATGCCGCCCAGCGACGACGAAGCGAAGATGCCGGTGGCGAGCGCGCCAAAGAAACCGCCCACGCCATGGATGCCGAACACGTCTGCCGTGTCGTCATAGCCGAACTTGTTCTTGATGACCGAAACGAAGAAATAGCAAAGCGGCGATACGATCAGACCCATGATGATCGCTCCCATCGGACCGGCAATGCCGGCTGCCGGGGTAATGGCAACCAGACCGGCGATCATGCCGGAGACAGCACCCAGCAGGGAAGCCTTGCCGCGGGTGAAGGTTTCAACGATGCACCAGGAGATGACGGCCGCAGCTGTGGCAACGAAGGTGTTTACGGTTGCCAGCATCGCGCCACCGGAAGCTTCGAGGTTGGAACCGGCGTTGAAGCCGAACCAGCCGACCCACAGCATTGCAGCGCCTACAAGCGTAAGCGTCATGGAGTGCGGTGCCATCATATCCTTGCCGTAACCGGTACGCTTGCCGATCATGATCGCGCCGATCAAACCGGCAAGACCGGCGTTGATGTGAACGACCGTGCCGCCGGCGAAGTCAAGCGCACCCCAGCCGAACAGAAGGCCGTTCGCATCCCATACCATATGGGCGATCGGGAAATAAACGAAGGTGACCCAGAGCAGGCAGAACAGAATGGAGGCGGAGAACTTGATGCGTTCTGCAAAAGCACCGACGATCAGGGCAGGCGTCAGCGCTGCGAAGGTCATCTGGAACATCACGAAAATGAACTCCGGAATGACGACGCCGTCGGAGAAGGTCGCAGCCGTGGAGTCCATGGTCACGCCGGAAAGGAACATCTTGGCCGTGCCGCCCCAGAAGGGAGAGGTCCCGCCCCCGAAGGCGAAGGAATAGCCATAGATGACCCAGGCCAGCATGATGGCCGAACCGGCGACTGTGCATTGCATGAGCACGGACAACATGTTCTTGGCACGCACCAGGCCGCCGTAGAAGAGCGCAATGCCCGGCATCAGCATGAACAACACGAGAAGGGTGGAAATGAACATGAAGGCGGTGTCGCCCTTGTCCGGAACCGGAGCGGCCGCGGCAGCCTCGGCAGCCGCCGGCGCAGCTTCCTGTGCAAAGGCAACCACCGGCGCAAGCAAAGCGCCAACGGCCGCACCCATGCGCCCGATCATAGAAATCTTGTTAAATTGCATAGCTTGAGAACTCCCCTGTCAGCCCGTGCTTCAAAGCGCTTCTGTGTTGGTTTCGCCGGTACGGATGCGCACGGCCTGCTCGATCGAATAAACGAAGATCTTGCCATCACCGATCTGGCCGGTCTTGGCGGCCGAGGCGATCGCTTCCACGGCCTTGTCGACGAGGTCGGAGGGGACAGCGATTTCGATCTTCAGTTTCGGCAGAAAACTTACGGCATATTCGGTGCCGCGATAGATTTCGGTATGTCCCTTCTGGCGTCCGTAACCTTTGACTTCGGTGACGGTCAGGCCCTGGATACCGACAGCCGTGAGGGCTTCGCGCACCTCATCCAGCTTGAACGGCTTGATTATGGCCATCACGATTTTCATCTGGCTTCCCATCCTTTGTTTGTCCTCGGCATGCAGGCCGACTCTCCTCATCGCCGGCAGATCATGACAGCGACTGGAAGGATACATTCAAAGGGCGTGCCAGATTCGAAGACAGCTATAACTTATTGAAAAGTAAAGATTTCTGGAAACAGTTCCAAGAAACGGGCATTTGGATGGCGCAAAGGCGGCCAAAACTTGTGCAAATTTCAAAATTTGCACAATTATTATTCATTTGCCTTTTTCCGAATCAATCCTTCCTGCGCAACGGAAGCGATCAGCGCGCCGGAACGCGTGTAGAGGCTGCCGCGGGTCATGCCGCGGGCACCAGACGCACTCGGACTATCCTGCGTATAGAGCAGCCAGTCCTCGAATGTGACAGGCCGATGAAACCACATGGCATGGTCAAGGCTCGCGGCCTGAAGCGCCGGATCGAAGATCGACGTGCCATGCGGATAGAGGGAGGCATCGAGCAGCGTCATATCGGAGAGGTAGGCAAGCACGGCAGCCTGATAGTGGCGGTCGGCCGGCACCTCGCCGACCGTTCGCACCCAGATGTCCTGACGTGGTTCGAGCTTGTCCCTGGTCAGATAGTGAAGAAGCGAGGTCGGCCGCACTTCGATCGGTCGCTCCCGGCTCCAATACCGCCGAACTGCTTCCGGAGCGTGCTCGAGGAAAAGCGCCTTGAACTCTTTCTCCCCCATCAGATCCTCCGGCTGAGTGACGGAAGGCATGTCGATCTGGTGCTCGTACCCTCCCTCCTCGATCTGAAAGGAAGCCGACATGGAGAAGATCGCCTTGCCGTGCTGTATGGCCACCACCCGCCTCGTCGTAAAGCTTGATCCATCCCGAATGCGCTCCACCTGATAGAGGATCGGCACGGAAGGATCGCCCGGGCGCATGAAATAGGCATGCAGCGAGTGAACGAAACGATCGACTTGCACGGTGCGCTGGGCGCCCATCAATGCCTGGGCGATGACCTGGCCGCCAAAGACTCTTTGCCAGCCGACGTCCGGGCTGAGGCCGCGATAGAGATTCTCCTCGAGCTTCTCGACGTCCAGCGTCGCGATCAACTGCTCCATGGGGGACGAAGATTCGGCCTGACGCGACATTATGACGAACTCCGGCGATAGGAAGCAGCTAACCGATGGTCTATATGGATGGCATGATATTCTCAAGTCTCACGGGAGCTTAAGCCGATGCTGGATATGCTGGTTGCAGGCGGTGGTTATGTGGGCCTCGCGGTCGCGGTCGCGGTCAAGCAGGCGGCTCCGCATCTGAAGGTCGAAGTGGTCGAGGCCGCGCCGGCGGGCGCCTGGGAGAAAGACGAGCGCGCTTCCGCCATCATCGCCGCGGCGACACGCATGCTCGAAGTATTCGGCGTCTGGGACGAAATCGCACCCGACGCCCAGCCGATCAACAGCATGATCGTGACCGACAGCCGCACGTCCGACCCCGTGAGACCGGTCTTCCTGACATTTGAGGGAGAAGCCGAGGAAGGCCGGCCCTTCGCTCACATGATCCCGAATGTCACGATCGTCAGGGCGCTGCGCGGAGTGGCGGAACGGCTCGGCATATCCATCCGGCATGGCTTTTCCGTCACCGGCTTTGTGACGGAAAGCACCCGTTGCACCGTTTCCCTTTCGGATGGCTCCGTCATTGAAACCCGCCTGCTCGTCGCCTGCGACGGCGTGCGCTCCAAACTCCGGGACATGGCCGGCATCAGGACCGTTACCTGGGACTACGGCCAATCCGGTATCGTTGCGACGGTTGCCCATGAGCGGCCGCACGAGGGCGTGGCGGAAGAGCATTTCCTGCCCTCCGGCCCCTTCGCCATCCTGCCCCTCACCGACAACCGCTCGTCTCTCGTCTGGACCGAGCGGACGCCGGAAGCGGAGCGCCTGGTCGCCTCCGACGACCTGGTGTTCGAGGAGGAACTGCAGCGGCGCTTCGGCCACAAGCTCGGCGAATTGCGGCTGGTCGGCGGACGGCGCGCCTTCCCGCTCGGCCTGACGCTGGCACGTGCTTTTGTCGCACCGCGCTTCGCTCTTGCCGGCGATGCCGCGCATGGGATCCACCCGATCTCCGGCCAGGGCCTCAATCTCGGCTTCAAGGATGTCGCAGCACTTGCCGAGACGGTCGTGGAAGCCGACCGGCTCGGCCTCGATGTCGGAGCGCTGAATGTGCTGGAGCGCTACCAGTCCTGGCGGCGCTTCGACACGTTCCGCATGGGGGTCACGACCGACGTCCTGAACCGCCTGTTCTCGAACGATATCACCCCGATCCGCATTGCCCGCGACTTCGGTCTCGGCATCGTCGACCGCCTGCCAAGGCTCAAGGGCTACTTTGTCGATCAGGCAGCGGGTAAAACCGGCGAGGGCGGACCGAAATTGCTGGCCGGGCAGGCAATCTGAGGCGCCGGCCAGCGCATTCCTCCTTATCCGGTTCCCAGCCCCTCTCCCGCCTGCGGGGGGAGGGTTAGGGGCATTTAAGGGATAAGGACAGGCCTCAGTCCTCGATCCGGCGAGCCTCGGAAACCAGCATGATCGGGATGCCATCGCGGATCGGATAGGCCAACTGCGCCGCCTGCGAGATCAGTTCGTTGGTCTCACGGTTGAAGGATAGCCGCCCCTTGGTCAGCGGACAGACGAGCAGGTCGAGGAGCTTGGGATCAACCTTGCTGAGCTTCTCGTCCATGACAGCCTTACTGGAGTATCGTGTCGGTATCGCTCAACTCCCGCGCCAGGAAGATTTCCGTGATGGCGATCAGGGTTTCGGCGCGGGTTTTGAGGTCGGGGGCTTCGAGCAGGGCTTGCTTCTCGGCCGGACCGAAAGGCGACATCATGGAAAGCGAATTGACGAGCGTGCGGTTGCCGGCGCGCTCGACGCTTTCCCAGTCCGCTTCGAGCTTGTTGGCATCGAGATAGGCCCGGAAGACGCGCAGAAGTTCGCCGCGATCGACGGTGCTCTCATCATCTTCTGCCGAAAGATCGGTCATGAATGGCGCGATCTTGAAGGTGCGATAGGGATGACCCTCCCCCACTTCCTCAAGCAGCCGGAAACGGCACACACCGCTGATCGAGGTGATATAGCGGCCATCACCTGTCTCTGCAAAGGACGTGATGCGACCGATGCAACCGACGCTCGACAGTGCGGGCCGAGGGCTTTCCGCAGGATCGCCGGTCTCCAGAAGTGACGGCTGGACGATGCCGATCAACCGGTCGGATGCAAGCGCCGCATCGAACATTGCAAGATAGCGCGGCTCGAAGATGTTGAGAGGCAGCTGGCCGCCAGGCAAAAGCAGAGCACCCGTCAACGGAAAAACGGGAACCGTTCCCGGCAGATCCTCTCGCTTCACATATCGCGCATTTCCCACATGCATGGGACCGACACCTCCCAGACGACGGGTCAAAATCCGTCGCCGCTCAAGTTAATGTGGGGCACCAGCAGAAGAACGCAAGACCGTTCCCTGGCCGAATCGATCCCCGCTTACGAAAAGAGGATCGAGGACAGGCGGCGGCGGGCGGAAATCGTGGCCGGATCCTTCGGCCCCCAGACTTCGAAGAACTCCAGAAGCTGGCGGCGCGCACCGTCATCATCGAAGCTGCGATCCTTGCGCATGATCATCAGCAGGTGCTCGGCAGCCTCCTCGCGCTTGCCTTGAACATTCAGGATCTTCGAAAGCATCAAACGTGCCTCGTGATCGTCCGGGTTCAGCGCGAGCCTATGCTCCAGCGAGGCCGGATCGCCGAGCTTGCGAGCCTCCTCGATCTGTTCGAGCTTCCTGGCAACCGCCTGGATTGCCGGGTCCTTGGAAAGGGTCTCCGGAAGCGATGCGAGCATCTGACTTGCGCGGGCCATATCGCCCATGGCGATCAGGCACTGCATCATGCCTGCCGCGGCCTTTGCATTTTCCGGATCGGCCTGGAGTACCGCTCCATAGAGCTGGGCTGCCCCTTGGACATCACCGCCGGCAAGCATCGTCTCGGCTTCGGCAAGCGCCGCGTCAATCTCGGCCGCCTGATCGGCGCCGGCGGGCCCCGCAATCCGGTCGATGAACTGGCGTACCTGGCTTTCCGGAACTGCCCCCATGAACCCATCGACGGGACGGCCGTCGACAAAAGCAATGACGGCCGGAATCGACTGGATGCCGAGCTGGCCAGGGATCGACGGATGATCGTCGATGTTCATCTTGACGAGCTTGACCCGACCCTTGCCTTCATTGACCACCTTTTCGAGAATGGGCGTGAGCTGCTTGCAGGGGCCGCACCAGGGCGCCCAAAAATCCACAAGGACCGGCTGACCGCGCGATTCCTCGATGACATCCTTGGCGAAGCCGGCCGTCGTCGTATCTTTGATAGGGGAACCGCCAGCTGAGGTCGCGGCAGGTTCCGCGCCGTACTTCGCCGAAGCGGTCATCTGCCCGCCATAGCCGCTGGCGCCGAAGGAACCGCCATAGGGGTTGTCTGTACCGCTCATGAATGCTCTCCAGGGAACGCTTTATGGTTCTATCTTGGCCACAAAGATCGTATGTCAGTCTGTCACTTTCAAGACAAGCGGCGTGTGGCCGGTTGCCCCCAGAAAGCGGATGAGATCGTCGCGGCCGATCGATGTCGTGGCGTCGTTCGATAGCGGATGACCATTGATGATGCCGTGCCTCATAAGGTCTTCATCCAGCACGAAGGTAACATGTCGCCCGGTATCGTTGAAGGCGCCGAATATCGTCACCGACCCCGGAATGACGCCGAGATATTCCATCAGCTTTTCCGGCCTGCCGAAAGAGACGCGGCCTGCGGCGCCGATCACCTTGTGAACCGTCTTCAGATCGACCGTGGCGTTCTCTTCCACCGTCAGGACAAAATACCGGTCCTTCTTGTCTTTTATGAAGAGGTTCTTGGTATGGCCCCCGGGAATCTCGTCACGCAGGCTTTCCGATTCCGCCACGGTAAAGACCGGCGGGTGGGTCTTGGTGGAATGGGAGATGTTGAGGCTGTCGAGGAAACGGAACAGGTCCTCGGCGGTTTTCGGAGCGGTGTCGGTCATTCTTGAGGGGTGGGCTCTGTTGGTGGGCAGGCGAACTATAACCCCAATGTTGCCGCCGGCCAAGCAAGTGCACACGATTTCGTGAGACGCTTGATCTTGCCAAGCTGTTCGACCAACCTAATCTAACCGGAGGGTCATCCGATTGGAGCGGCCTCCACAAACATCATAAAAATAAGAAGCCTCAATTTTTCATTTGATTCCGGCGCATCGTTTTCCGCGTCCCGAATATCGGCTTTCGGCCGATAATAGCCGCTTTCATCCATCCCCCGGCGCAGCTTGCCGGCTTCTCACAAGAAAGGTCCGCTCATGGTCACCTTCACGCTCAACGGACAGGAACGAACGTTCGACGGCGACCCCGACACGCCCCTCCTCTGGGTCATTCGTGATTTCGAAAAACTCACCGGAACGAAGTATGGCTGCGGAATAGCCCAATGCGGCGCATGCACCGTGCATCTCGACGGCATGCCGCACCGCTCGTGCATCTTGCCGATCTCGGTGGTCGAAGGCTCCGAGGTCATCACGATCGAGGGCGTTTCCGGAAAAGAAGCCGAAGCCATCAAGACCGCCTGGGCTGGCCTGGACGTGCCCCAATGCGGTTACTGTCAATCCGGGCAGATCATGTCGGCGGTCGCCCTGCTCCAGATGGTGCCGAAGCCGACGGATGCGGATATCGACGGGGCGATGACCGGCAATATCTGTCGATGCGCCACCTATCATCGCATCCGGGCGGCGATCCACAACGCCGCCAATTCGATGGAGGGCTGAGCCATGACACTGCATGATATCGCTGCAACCCGCCGCGGCTTTCTGGCCGGCTCGGGCCTTCTCATCGGCGTGGCGATCGCACCCAAGTTTCTTGCCGCAGCGCCGACCGGCGTACAAGCGGGCGGAGATTCAGCACTGACCCCGATGAACGCCTTCGTGAAGATCGGCACCGACGACACGGTGACGGTGCTGTCGAAGCATATCGAATTCGGCCAGGGCCCGTTCACCGGCCTCGCAACACTGGTTGCCGAGGAGCTCGACGCCGACTGGGGCCAGATGCGCGCCGTTCACTCGCCGACGGACAACAAGATCTATGCAAACCTGCTCTTCGGCCTGCAGGGCACCGGCGGTTCGAGTTCGATCGCCAATGCCTATGAGCAGATGCGGAAAGCCGGCGCGACCGCGCGTGCCATGCTGGTTGCCGCCGCGGCCGACGACTGGAAGGTCCCCGCTTCCGAGATCACTGTCGAAAAGGGCCGCATCAGACATGCCGCATCCAACAGGGAGAGCGGTTTCGGGGCATTCGCCGAAAAGGCGGCCCTACAAACTCCCCCTGCGGAGCCGAAGCTCAAGGACCCGAAGGATTTCGTGCTGATCGGCACCGATCTGCCGAAGCTTGACACGCTTGGCAAGACGAATGGTTCGGCGATCTTCACGCTCGATATCACCCCGGACAACCTTCTGATCGCAGTGGTCGCCCACCCGGAGCATTTCGGTGCGACGGTAAAGAGCTTCGACGATACCGAAGCCCGCAAGGTGCAGGGCGTCGTCGACGTGAAGCAGGTGCCTCAAGGCGTCGCTGTCTATGCGGAAAACACCTTCGCCGCGCTCAAGGGCCGCGATGCGCTGAGCGTCGAATGGGATCTCTCCAAGGCCGAGACCCGCTCCTCGGAGGAACTGTCCGCCGACTATGTCAAACTCTTCCGCGAGAAGGGGCTTGAAGCAGCCGGCAAAGGCAATGTTGAGGAAGCCTTCAACGCATCAGGTCTGCAGACGGTGGAAGCCGAGATCGTCTTCCCCTTCCTGGCGCACGCACCGATGGAACCGCTGGACGCCGTCTTCATCAAGGCGGATGACGGCTCGGTGGATATCTACAACGGTGCGCAGTTCCCGGGCATGGACCAGGCGACGACCGCCCAAATTCTCGGACTCGACGAATCGAAAGTGCGGGTCAACACCCAGCTCGCCGGCGGCAGTTTCGGCCGCAGGGCGCAGTTTGGCTCGCCCTATATGCAGGAAGCGGCGTCGGTTTACGCCGCCAGCGACCGCAGCCGTCCCTTGAAGCATATGTGGACCCGCGAGGACGACATTCGCGGCGGCTTCTATCGCCCGATGTATGCTCACAGGATGCGCGGCGCGATCAATGCTGATGGCGAGATCATGGCCTGGGAACAGGTGATCGTCGGTCAGTCGATCATGGGCAAGGCCGATCTCGATCAGACATCGGTCGAAGGTGCTTCGAACCTGCCCTATGCGATCCCCAACCTGAAGGTAACCTCACACAACGTTCCACTCGCCGTGCCGCCGCTCTGGTGGCGTTCGGTCGGCCACACGCATACGGGCTTCGCGGTCGAGACTTTCGTGGACGAACTCTTCGAGAAGATCGGCAGGGACCCTGTCGAGGGGCGGCTTGCCCTCCTGAAAGAGGAGCCACGCCATGCAGGTGTGCTCCGGAAGGCCGCCGAGATGGCGAACTGGGGCGGACACGTGCCGGAAGGCCGCGCTCGCGGCGTTGCGGTGGTCGAGAGCTTCAGCACCTATGTTGGTCAGGTCGTCGAAGTCTCGGTCGGGACCGATGGCGCTCCGCATGTCCACAAGGTCTGGTGTGCGGTCGATTGCGGAATGGCCGTCAACCCGAACGTCATCAAGGCACAGATGGAGGGTGGTATCGGCTACGGCCTCGGGGCAGTCCTCTTCGATGCGGTGACACTCGGCAAGGGCGGCAAGATTATCCAGTCGAACTTCCACGACTACCGGTCCATCCGGATCAACGAGATGCCGGATGTGGAGGTGGAGATCATCAAGTCGACCGAAAAGCCGACCGGCGTCGGCGAACCGGGCGTGCCGCCCGTCGGCCCGGCGGTTGCCAATGCCTGGCGGCGCCTCACGGGCGCACCTGTCAGGAAGCTCCCGATCGTCAACATTGTTTCGGCTTGAGGATCAACGCCCGATGAATTGGAAACTTGCATTCACCGGCGTTGCCGCCGCCTGTCTTTTCGTGGGTGCCGGCATGGCGCTGTCACCCGTCTCGGTGGCGCAGGACGCCCAGGCCGATGCCAGGACGCTGAAGCCAGCCGCCTCCTTCCAGTCGATCGCCAGCGAGCAGGAACGCTCGGTGGCGCTCTTCCAGGAAGCGGGCAAGGTCATCCAGCACCCGCGCTGCGTAAACTGTCATCCTGCCACCGACCGGCCGCTGCAGGGCGCGTCGATGCGCCCGCATCAGCCGCCGGTCTTCCGCGGCGATGGCGGTATGGGTCTGCCCGGCATGCAGTGCACGACCTGCCACGGCGCCGAGAATATTCCGGTCGTGGGCCAGGCAGACACGATCAAGAGCATCCCGGGCAATCCTGCCTGGCACCTTGCGCCGATCGAAATGGCCTGGGAAGGCAAGACGCTTGGCCAGATCTGTCAGCAGATCAAGGATCCGGCACGCAATGGCGAGATGACCATGGACGAACTGGTCGAGCACATGGCGCATGACGAACTCGTCGGCTGGGGCTGGGCACCCGGCGCCGGCCGCGAACCGGTGCCGGGCACGCAGGCTGAATTCGGCGAACTCATCGATGCCTGGGTGAAAACCGGCGCGGCCTGTCCCACCTCCTGAGGCACAAAGCGGCCGCCGGTTCACGTGCGGAACCGGCGGTTTGTCAGGAGTTTGGGCGGATCGCGATTTTTCTTGCCGCCAATCGTCATTTCCCTGTTGCATTTGAAAAAAGTCTGGGCCATATAGCGCCCGTCGTCGGCAACAGCCGCGACCCACGGTCCAAGCGATCTACCCCGGACCGGTGGCTTGATGAGCGGGTGTAGCTCAGGGGTAGAGCACAACCTTGCCAAGGTTGGGGTCGTGGGTTCGAATCCCATCGCCCGCTCCAGTTTTTCTCTTGTCCATACCGGAGACATAGGTAACAGATCGTCCCTAAGACATGGGTGACAATCTCGTGCCGAACGGATTGTCGATGGTTTGCAAAGTTCGCTG
>NZ_JAGGJW010000007.1 GCF_017873175.1 Neorhizobium petrolearium | reverse complement strand
ATCCGCCCCCACGTCGCCGGAGGGAGACCATTTTCCGCGAACCCCGAATGCAAGGACTTACGTCGTTTCCTCACACCCGGCGCCGGCCCCGCCTCGCCGGAACGCCTTCCGGTGTATCCGATGCGGGACGGGGGAATTGTAGGCATGAGCCGTAAGGGCGGGGATGAAAAAAGCGCGATGCCGACCTCTTTCCTTGCGGGAGAGAAAGAAAAATCAGCATCTTAGCTGAAAAGCCGGATGCCGGATTTTTCAGGAGAGAAGCTAAGTCGTCCCCCCTGAGAAGTGCGGAACAGGCTGGGAATGCGACCACGCCGGAGGCACATTGTGACGACAACTTTGCGCCAAAAGCAGTCATAGGTAAATAAGCGTGAGTCCTCGAAAGGCTGACTGGCGTAATCCCATGCAGCACTGGCGGCCACATTGTCAGGACGAGCTGCCGGAGCTTTAGACGCTTGACAACCAGTATGGCTAGAGCAAAACTCTGCCCATGGGGTTGCGATCACCCCACGAGGCCACGGCTGAAGAATCGCGTCCTTTGAACCCGAGTAACGGAGGGACGCGCTATGCCGTCATATCTGGAAATCACACCCGACAAACTTGGCCGTATAATCGGTACACCTAGCCTGCCGACCATCATCGACGTCCGCAACGACGAGGACTTCGGCAGCGATCCAAGACTGATCCCCGGCTCCATCCGGCGGGACTTTCGCCGCGTTACCGAATGGGGGCCTGACATATCCGATCCGGCCATCGTCTTCTGCCAGAGAGGGCAGAAGCTTGGCCACGGCGTTGCCGCCTATCTGCGTGCGATGGGCAAGCAGGCCGAGGTGCTGGAAGGCGGCTTCGAAGCCTGGCGTGACATTCAAGGGCTGCTCGTCCCGGAAGACAGGCTTCCGGCCAGAGACGCGCAAGGCCGCACGGTGTGGGTGACCCGGGTAAGACCGAAGATCGACCGCATTGCCTGCCCCTGGCTGATTCGCCGCTTCATCGACCCTTCCGCACTCTTCCTCTTCGTCCCCGCGACCGAGGTTGCACTTGCCGGAGACCGATTCAATGCGACGCCCTTCGACATCGAGGATGTCTTCTGGAGCCATCGCGAAGAACTGTGCACCTTCGACGTGATGATCGAAGAGTTCTGCCTGAAATCGGAGCCCCTCCTTCATCTGGCGAGGATCGTACGCGGTGCCGATACCGCACGGCTGGACCTCGCTCCGGAGGTAGCCGGTCTACTGGCGGCATCGCTCGGCCTATCGCGCATGTTCAACGATGATCTGGAGCAGTTGGAGGCGGGCTTGACGCTCTACGACGCCTTCTACCGCTGGTGCCGCGACGCCACCGACGAGAGCCACAACTGGCCGAACCAGAGGAAGGGATGAAGATCGTGACCGACCTTGGAAAGGCTGCGGATCATACCGTGGCTGAAGGAGACATCGTCCCTGTCTCGGAAGCCCTGAAGGTCTGGGCTCGCGTGGCCGCCCTCAGCTTCGGAGGACCAGCGGGCCAGATCGCGGTGATGCACCAGATCATCGTCGACGAGAAGCGGTGGATCGGCGAACATCGCTTCCTCCACGCTCTCAACTACTGCATGCTCCTGCCGGGCCCTGAGGCTCACCAACTTGCAATCTATATCGGCTGGCTGCTCAACAAGACCTTGGGGGGCATGATCGCGGGCATCCTGTTCGTGCTGCCGGGATTCGTCTCGATCCTGGCGCTCAGCTACGTCTACGTTCTGCTCGGCGATGTCGCCGTGGTTGAGGGCATGTTCTTCGGGCTGAAGTGCGCGGTGCTGGCCGTGGTAATACAGGCGGTGTTCAGGATTGGAAGCCGGGCCATCAAGAACCGGGCAATGATTGCACTTGCTGCCGCTGCTTTCGTCGCAATCTTTTTCCTTCAGATAGCCTTTCCCCTCATCATCATTGCAGCCGGGATTATCGGGTGCCTGGGCGGCCGCACCGGTGCCTCCGCCTTCCGCATCGGCGACGGGCACAAGGCAGGTTCCGGGAGAATCTTGGACGATCGGGACTCGCTTCTGGGTGAGGACATTCCGGTTCATGCCCAGCCAAACCTTGCATGGTCGCTGAAGACTGCCGGTGCTCTTGCCGCACTCTGGCTTCTCCCCGTCGCCGGGTTGCTGTTGGCACTCGGTCAGCACAACGTCTTTTCGCAGATCGGCGTCTTCTTCAGCCAAATGGCCGTCGTCACCTTCGGCGGAGCCTATGCCGTCCTTGCCTATGTCGCGCAGGAGGCCGTTCAGGGGTTTGGATGGTTAAGGCCGGGAGAGATGCTCGATGGGCTCGGAATGGCCGAGACGACACCAGGTCCGTTGATCATGGTCACCCAGTTCGTTGGTTTCCTCGCAGGCTACCGTGAGCCCGGAAACGTGAGCCCGCTTGCCGCCGCGACACTTGCGGCCATGCTCACGACGTGGGTCACATTCATACCGAGCTTCCTCTGGATTTTTGCCGGAGCACCATTCATAGAAAGGATGCGGGGCAATGCGGCGCTCAGCGGAGCCATGGCGGCAATCACGGCGGCGGTCGTCGGCGTCATCCTGAACCTTGCCGTTTGGTTCGGGCTGCACGTGCTGTTCAGTGAGGTCACAACGCTGCCCCTCGGACCGCTATCTTGGGACGTCCCGATCCTCAGTTCCGTCGACTGGCCTTCACTCACGTTGACGCTGCTTGCCGCCCTCGCGCTGTTTCGTCTCAGGCAGTCCGTGATCACGGTTCTCCTCGCCTCTGCTGCGCTGGGGATCGCGTGGAAGGTGCTGATCTAACCCTCAGTAGGAAAACCACCTCGGTTTAGGAGTGACTGTTTCGGGCCGACAGCGGAAGAGCTTCAATGGCTCCAATGCGTTATCCGCTGACCCGCTCTCACGTGGCTTACGCGCCAAGGATAAAGTGGCCCCGTCAAGTTAAATAAATCTCCACCTACAATGCGCCACTTTCAAGCGGCAATCCTTGTCCACGGTTGCCGCATTTTTCAGGAGATCCTATGAATTCCCCCGCGTCAAAACTGCGCATCGCCGTGCTCTTCGGCGGCCGTTCCAGCGAACACGACGTTTCGATCATGTCGGCCACCAATGTGATGCGGGCGCTCGACCCGCAGAAATACGACGCGCTGCCCGTCTTCGTCACCCGTGACGGGCGGTGGCTGAAAAGCCGCTTCGAGGGCGGCGAGCTCGACAGGCCTTCGACCGGTGTCGAAATCTGCCTTGTGCCCGGCGGTCGCGGCCGCATCCTGACGATCGGGCCCGACGGAACGGCCGCCGAGGGCGGGAAAGTCGATATTGTCTTTCCGGTGCTGCATGGCCTGCACGGCGAGGACGGCGCGGTCCAGGGGCTATCGGAGGTGGCGCGGGTGCCGCTCGCCGGCTGCGGCATCCTCGGCTCGGCAACCGCACTCGATAAGGATATCGCCAAGCAGCTCCTGAAGGCGGCCGGCGTGCCGGTCGCCCGCTCGCTGACGATCGATCGGGATGCGCCGCCCGCGCTGGACGCACTCGAAGCCCGGCTCGGCCTGCCGCTCTTCATCAAGCCCGCCCGGCAGGGCTCGTCGGTCGGCGTCAGCAAGGTCTCGGGAAGCCAGGAATTCGCGCCGGCGCTCGCCGCAGCGTTCGGGCACGACCGCAAGCTGCTCGCCGAAGAGTTCATCGCCGGCCGCGAGATCGAATGCAGCGTGCTGGAAGATACCAAGGGCGGCCTCTTCGTCTCCCGTCCCGGCGAGATCGTGCCGGCCGAAAGCCACGGTTTCTACAGCTACAACGCCAAGTATATCGACGAAAACGGTGCAGCGCTGAAAGTGCCGGCGGAGCTTCCGCTCGAGGTCGAGAGCGGCATTCGCGAGATGGCGGCCCGCGCCTTCCGCGCGCTCGGCTGCGACGGCATGGCGCGCGTCGATTTCTTCCTGATGGAGGACATGCGTTTCCTCGTCAACGAGGTGAACACCATTCCGGGCTTCACCGACATCAGCATGTATTCGAAGGCGATGGAGGCTAGCGGGATCAGCTATCCGGAAATCATCGACCGGCTGGTGGAGCACGGCCTGGCGAGAGCGGCACAAGGGGGCTGAGACCCGCAATAAGTCCGGAACTACTGCCGGGGGCTTCTGCTACCGGATTGTGGAGAAATGCTCTAAATCAGATCCATCGTCCTTCATTCTCGGGGAGCTATGGCAATGGCAGTGATCGCGATCTTTGGCGCAGGTGCGATGGGAGCAGGGATCGGCCGGAGGCTGGTCGAAGGCGGCACCACGGTGCTGACCTATCTCGAAGGCCGTTCGCCCGCGACCAGGGAACGGGCGGAAGCCGCCGGCATGCGGCCCGCCAGCCTTGATGAAATGGTCGCGTCGGACATCATCCTCTCGATCGTGCCGCCGGCCGAGGCCATCGCTGTCGCCGAGAAACTGGCGGCGGTGGCCGCAGGGCACGGGAAGCGGATCACCTTCATGGACTGCAACGCCATTTCCCCGAAGACAATGGGCGAAGTCGCGAAGCGCTTCGATCTGCAGCATGCAGAGGTGCTGGACGGCTCGATCATCGGAATGCCGCCGAAACCGGGTTATGACGGCACTAAACTGTATGTGAGCGGCGATGCCGGAAACAGGAGCGGGCTCCTCGCCGGACGCGGGCTTGACATACGCCGCATCGACGGACCGCTCGGCGCCGCTTCGGCACTAAAGATGTGTTACGGAGGCATCAACAAGGGCGTCGTCGGCCTCGGTACGGCGATGATGCTCGCCGCCATCCGCTCCGGCGCGGACCAGAGTTTGAAGGGCGAACTCGCAGACAGCGCGCCCGATCTCAACCGGAAACTCTCGCTCGGCATTCCCGACATGTATCCCAAGGCCTATCGTTGGGTGGCGGAAATGGAGGAGATCGCCGCCTTCCTCGGTGAAGACGACCCCGCCTCCCTCATCTTCAGGGGAATGGCCGGGCTTTACCGGAAGATGGCGGAGGACAGGAATGCAGGTGGGAAACTGGCAGATCAACTCGACGAGTTGCTGCAACGGGAGTGAGACGATCGCTCCTCACTCTGCCGCCAGCAACGGCTCGTCCTTCTTCTCTTCACCGACCTCATCATCCTTGCGGCGCGCGGCATGCGCGAGTTCCTGGTGGAACCGCTCTTCCTCATGCATGTGCGGCTTGGCAAAGCGGGCGATCAGAAGATAGGCGACCGGCGTGATAAACAGCGTGATGAGCACGGCAAAACCGAGGCCGCCAACGATGACCCAGCCGAGCGCGATACGCGCTTCGGCGCCGGCGCCCCTCGCAAGCACCAGCGGAACGCCGCCGATGATCGTCGCAATCATCGTCATCATGACCGGGCGCAGCCGAAGGGCGCAGGCCGTTTCGATCGCGTCGCGGACATTCGCGCCGCGATCCCGCAGCTGATTTGCGAACTCCACGATCAGGATGCCGTTCTTGGCCATGACCCCGACAAGCAGCACGAGGCCGATCTGGCTGTAGACATTGAGACTGGATCCCGTCAGCACCAAGGCGATCGCGGCGCAGGCAAGCCCGAGCGGAACCGTTGCCATGATGATCAGCGACGACAGCACGCTTTCGAACTGGGCGGCGAGCACCAGGAAGATGATGGCGATCGCAAAACCGAAGGTGAGCAGCATGGCGTTCGAATTCTCGCCGAGCGTCTTGGCCTCAGCCATCGGCATCAGCCGGACGCCCGACGGCAGGAGCGGCTGGGCGAGCGCGGTCATCTCCTTGACGGCATCGCCGAGCGCAACGCCGTCACGCAGGCCGGAAGAGATCGACACCGAGGCAAGCTGCTGCTCCCGGTTGAGCTGCGGCGCCACGGCTCCCTCCTTCAGGGATGCGATCGTCGACATGGGCACGATCTTGCCGTCACCGGTCTTTAGGAAAAGATTTTCAAGATCGGTCGGGTCGTCGAGCGGCCGGGTGGTGGAGGTGAGCTTCACCGGCAGCGCATCGCCGTTGACGAAGACATCGACCACCGACCGCCCTTCCAGGAGCGACTGCATAGCCGTCGACAGTCCGGTGATATCGATGCCGAGGTCGGAGGCACGTTCGCGGTCTATCGCGACGGAAAGCTGCGCCTGGGTCGGCTCGTTGGTGAGGCGCGGCGTGTCGAACAGAGGGCTCTGCTCCATCTGCGACACCAGTTTCAGCGCAGTCGAGGTGAGCAGATCATAGTCATTGCCGACCAGCGCCATCTGCAGGCCGTTGCCGGCGCCGCGGATCTTGAGGCTGTTCGACTGCATCGTGAAACCGCGCAGCGCCGGAACGCGGAGCGCCGCCGCATTCACATCCGCGGCGATCTGGTCCTGGGTCCGGGCGCGCTCGTCCCAGGGAGCAAGCGTCAGCACCATGAAACCGCTGTTCTTGTTGTTGTTGAAGCCGGAGATCGAGAAGATATTGGCAATCTCGCCTGCGTCCAGCAGCGGCTTCAGGTTCTCCTCGACACGCTGCATCTGGTCGCGGGTGAAATCCAGGCTCACGCCCTGCGGCGCGGTAAGCCGCAGCATGATCGAGGCGCGGTCCTCGCGCGGTGTCAGTTCGCTCTTGACCTGACCGAAGACGTGATAGGCGGCGAATGCAAAGATCGCCGAAACAATAATGACGACCAGCGGCGCATTCAGGCAAAAACGAAGCGCGGAGGCATAGATGCGGGCAAACGCATTGCCGAACACGCCAAGCAGGCCGTGTTCCTCCTTCATCGGCCTTGTGAGCATGCGCGACGCCAGCATCGGGCATAGGGTAAGTGCCGTGACCGAGGACAACGCGACCGAGAAGGCAAGCACGAAGCCGAATTCCTTGAACAGTCCGCCGATCTGGCCGGGAAGGAAGGACAGCGGGATGAAGACGGCCGCAAGCGTCGCGGTCGTCGCAATGACCGCGAAGAACACTTCCTGCGTGCCGAGCACGGCGGCAGCCCGCGGTCCCATGCCTTCCATCCGTCGCCGGACGATATTCTCCAGCACCACGATCGCGTCGTCGACGACGAGGCCTGTCGCAAGGACGATCGCCAGCAGCGTCAGGATATTGATCGAGAAACCGACGAGATAGATCGCAACCAGCGTGCCGATCAGCGCCACCGGCATCGTCAGCGCCGGGATGAGCGTCGCACGCCAGTCGCGCAGGAAGAGATAGATGACCGCCACGACCACCGTCGCCGACAGGATGAGCGCGATCTCCACTTCGTGCAGCGCGCCCTTGATGAAGAGCGCGTCGTCACTGGTGATCGCGATGCGCGTCCCTTCCGGCAGCGTCTTCTGCAGTTCCGCCACCGCGTTCTTCACGCCGTCGGAAATATTGAGCGTATTCGACTGGGCCTGACGGATAATGCCGAGGCCGATGCCTTGCACGCCGTTCGACCGCAGCACCGTGGAGCCGTCGTCCGGTCCGAGCGAAACGGTCGCCACATCCGAAACCCGGATGTTCGGCGCAATCAGCACGTTTTCAAAATCCCTGGGCGTCGTGAGACTGGCCGTGGTGCGCACTACGATGTCCTGCGTCGTGCTCTTGAGGGAGCCGGCCGGCACGTCGAGCGCCGCGCTTTCCAGAGCCTTGGAGACGTCCGCAACGGTCAGCCCGCGGCCGGCGAGCGCCGCCTGGTTCACGTCCACGCGGAATACCTTGTCCTGATCGCCGTAAAGCTGGACGTCGGCAACGCCCTCGACCGCAGCCAGCCGGTCGACGATCTCGTTGTCGACCAACTGGGTCAGATCCTCCATCGACAGCTTGGACGAGGTGACCGCCAGACGCATGATCGCATCCGAATCGGCATCCGCCTTGACGATGCGCGGGTCATCGGCGTCGTCCGGCAGCTGGTTCACGATGCGGCCGACCGCGTCGCGCGCGTCGTTCGCCGCGTCCGAAAGATCGACGGAATCGTTAAATTCCATCGTCACCCGGCTCGAACCGAACTGCGACTGCGAGGAAAGCGCCTTGAGGCCGCTGACACGGGCGACGGCCCCCTCGATGACCTGGGTGACCTCCTGGTCCATGGTCTGCGGCGAGGCACCGTCATAATTGGTCTGCACGGTGATGATCGGCCGGTCTACATCCGGCAGTTCGCGCACTTCGACTCCCGCGAGCGCCGCAAGGCCCGCGACGACGAGCAGCGTATTGAGGACCGCAGCCAGGATCGGCCGCCTGACGAAGAGCGCCGTAAACGTCTGGCTGGATTTACCGTCGCCTGAAGGCGCTTGCCTGTCGTGACCAAAGCTTGGGAGTTCGATCTTCATTGGCGCGCCACCTCGGCCGTTTCCGGCGCGCCGAAGATGCGCACGGGTGCCCCTTCCCTCACGCGCTGCAGGCCTTCCGTCACGACCATGTCACCTTCGTTGAGTTGAGCTTCCACGAGAACCGCATCGGGATTGCGCTGCACGACGCGCACACGGGTCTTGACCGACTTGCCGTCCTTGATCTGCCAGACGTAGGACCCCTCGCCGTCCCATTGGACGGCCAGCGGATCGACGGCCGGATAGGTCTCGCCCGCAAAACGCATGCTGACGCTGAAGGACATGCCGGCACGCAGCACGTCGCCCGGATTTTCGACGCGGGCACGGATGCGCATCGTGCGGCTTGCAGGATCGACGCGGTTATCGATTGCCTCCACCTTGCCGGAAAAGATCCGGCCCGGTCGGGCGATCGAGCTCGCCTCGACCGGCTGGTTCGGCTCGATGGCGATGGCGAAACGCTCGGGCGCCCAGAAATCGACGAGGATCGCCGACCTGTCGTCGATGGTGACGATATTGGTCTGCGTCGTGACGTTGTCGCCGATATTGACCGCGACGATGCCCGCAATCCCGTCGATCGGCGCTGCGATATCGCGACGCTTCAGATTGAGTTCAGCGGTGGAAAGCGCAAGCTTCGCCGCCTCTTCGGCGATCTGGGCATCGAACACGTCGAGGCGGGAGACCGACTGCAGGTTCTTGTAGGAGACGGATTTCTCCTGGGCGCTCCTGAGCGCCACCTCCGCCTTATCGCGCTCGATCATCTGTTCGTCGTCGTCGAGGCGGGCAAGCACCTGGCCCTTCACGACCTTCTGGCCGGACGCGACCATGATTTCATGGATCGTGCCGGAGGCCTGCGGCATGACGATGACGGACTGGATCGCCTCGCCGCTGCCGATCGCCGACAGGCGATCGTTGACGGTGCCGGTCGAAACCGCCTCGGCGACCACCATGGTCGGGCGGTTGCCGCCGCCCTGGCCGCGCTGTCCGCCTGCGCCCTGGCCGCTCCGGCCCGGCTGCTGCGCTGCAGCATTACCGCCGCCGGCGCCCTGCGCCGCGGATTTCGCCTGTTCGGGACGGATCGCAGCCACCACCTGGCTCGGGACGCCCATCCTAGCAAGGGTCTCACCGGCGCTCGGGACCATGAATACCCATAGACACAAGGCTCCGGCCAGGATCGCGATACTCAGCAGAAGCTGTTTCCAAATCCGCATTCAGGTCTCCGGGTGGGGCGCATTCCAATTTCCAGAGCAAGTATCCTTTTTTGCATGTGCACAGGCAATGGGAGATTCCGTACCTTACGGAAATGTAACCTCACGAAATCTCACGGGTTTGTTAGATCGGATGCATACATGACGCCCCCGAATTACGGTTTTCTGACGGAGCAGCGATCCGCCATTCCACAATTTAGCCGGGACTTAAGGAGAGACTGGGAATAAAAGAGGAACATTTTCTGGTCTTTCAGGTCCGAATCATTACATTGGCCGCATGAGTAACAGTTTCGACGACATCCCGTTTTTCGACGAGGAGCCCGAGCCGGTGCCGCGCAAGGCACCTGCCCCGACGCCTGCGGAAAATGCCGGGCTCGGCATCGCGGCGCGCGCCATGGCCGCCCGGGATCAGCATCGCGCCCCCGACTATCTCTCAGGCCTCAACCCGGAGCAGCGCGAAGCGGTCGAGACGCTGGACGGCCCCGTCCTCGTGCTCGCGGGCGCCGGCACCGGCAAGACGCGGGTGCTGACGACGCGCATCGCCCATATCCTGGCGACCGGCCGAGCCTATCCCTCACAGATCCTCGCGGTGACCTTCACCAACAAGGCGGCCCGCGAGATGAAGGAGCGCATCGGCGTTCTCGTCGGCGGCGCGGTGGAAGGCATGCCATGGCTCGGCACCTTCCATTCGATCGGCGTGAAACTCCTGCGACGCCACGCGGAGCTCGCAGGGCTCCGCTCCGACTTCACCATTCTTGACACGGACGACGTCATCCGCCTCATCAAGCAGCTCATCCAGGCGGAGGGGCTCGACGACAAGCGCTGGCCGGCCCGCCAGTTCGCCGGCATGATCGACACCTGGAAGAACAAGGGCCTGCTGCCCGCCGATATCCCCGAAGGCGATGCGCGGGCCTTTGCGAACGGCAAGGGCCGCGAGCTCTACGCCGCCTATCAGGCGCGGCTCAAAACGCTGAACGCCTGCGACTTCGGCGACCTTTTGCTGCATCCAATCGCGATCTTCCGCCAGAACCCGGATATCCTGAAGGATTACCACAACAGGTTCCGCTATATCCTCGTCGATGAGTATCAGGATACCAACACGGCGCAATACATGTGGCTGCGCCTGCTCGCGCAGCGGCCGAAGGGTGTGCCGCAGAACGTCTGCTGCGTCGGCGACGACGACCAGTCCATCTATGGCTGGCGCGGCGCGGAGGTGGACAATATCCTGCGCTTCGAGAAGGATTTTCCGGGCGCCAGGGTGATCAAGCTGGAACGCAACTACCGTTCCACCGAGCATATTCTCGGCGCCGCCGGCCATCTGATCGCCCATAACGAAGGCCGCCTCGGCAAGACGCTGTTCACCGACCGGGTGAACCCCGACGACGAGAAGGTCATCGTGCATGCCGCCTGGGATTCCGAAGAGGAAGCCCGCGCCGTCGGCGAGGAGATCGAACGGCTGCAGCGCGGCGATTCCGATGGAAAGAAGCACGCGCTGAACGACATGGCGATCCTCGTGCGCGCCTCCTTCCAGATGCGCGAATTCGAAGACCGGTTCGTGACGCTCGGCCTCAACTACCGCGTCATCGGCGGCCCGCGCTTCTACGAACGGATGGAAATCCGCGATGCGATGGCCTATTTCCGGCTTGTCTGCCAGCCGGCCGACGATCTCGCCTTCGAGCGTATCATCAACACGCCGAAGCGGGGCCTGGGCGATACGACCGTGCGCTATCTGCACGACTATGCCCGCGCCCGCGATATCCCCATGCTTCAGGCTGCCGCGGATATCATCGAGACGGACGAACTGAAGCCCAAGGCGCGCAAGGCGCTGTTCGACGTCGTGCAAAACTTCCGGAACTGGAGCCAGAAGCTTGAGAACACGCCGCATATCGAACTTTCCGAGCAGATCCTCGAAGAGTCCGGCTATACGGACATGTGGAAGGCCGACAAATCCGCTGAAGCGCCAGGCCGGCTCGAAAACCTCAAGGAACTGATCCGCTCGATGGAAGCCTTCGAGTCGATGCGTGGCTTTCTGGAACACGTGTCGCTGGTCATGGATGCCGAGCAAAACGAAGACATGGATGCGGTGTCGATCATGACGCTGCATTCCGCCAAGGGACTCGAATTCGAAACGGTCTTCCTGCCCGGCTGGGAGGAAGGCCTGTTTCCTCATCAGCGGGCGCTCGACGAAGGCGGCCGCGCAGGGCTGGAGGAGGAACGCCGCCTCGCCTATGTGGGGATTACCCGCGCCAAGCGGCGTTGCCACATCTGGTTCGTCTCCAACCGCCGCATCCACGGGCTGTGGCAATCCACCATGCCGTCACGCTTCCTCGACGAACTGCCGCAGATGCATGTGGACGTCGCCGTCGCCGATACGAATTACGGGGGATATGGCGGCGGACGCGGCGGTTACGGCCAGTCGCGCTTCGACAAGGCCGATCCCTTCGCCAATTCCTATTCGACGCCCGGCTGGAAACGCGCCCAGCAGAACAAGACCGACGCCACCCGCGACAACTGGGGCACCCGCTCCGGCCACGCGGTGGAACGCATCGGCTACGGCGAAAGCGGCCCGCGCGGCCGCACCATCGAGGGCGAGCTGGTGGCGAAATCCACCACCGAAACCCCCTCGCAATTCTCCGTCGGCGACCGAGTGTTCCACATCAAGTTCGGCAACGGCAATATCGCGGCAATCGAGGGCAACAAGCTGACGATCGATTTTGACCGGGCGGGGCAGAAGCGTGTGCTGGAAGGGTTTGTGGAGCGAGTGTGACTACCTAATTTCTTCACTTCTTTTAGCGCACTGTCTATAAGTCGAGCAAAAATCTTCGGCAATCAAAAGTAGATCTCATAGTTAAACCGCTCGCGCATGATGCTCATCACGGCGTCGCCCTTGCCACCCTCCCTGTCTCCCGCTACCTCAGTCACCGAGGATTTTCCGTCATCTAAAGGGAGGCCACCATGAAAGCCATCGTCACGGCCCCCGGAGGGCTCGATGCCCTGAAGCTGGTCGATCTGCCCGATCCCGGCAGGCCGAGGCCGGGGGAGATAAGGGTCGCGCTGCATGGTAGCTCGCTGAATTTTCATGATCTCGGCGTCGCAAGCGGCAGGACGCCGACCGATGGCCGGATTTTGATGGCGGACGGTGCCGGCGTGGTCCAGGAGGTCGGAGAAGGGGTGACGGAGTTCAAGCCGGGCAACCATGTCGTCTCCTGCTTCTTTCCCGACTGGCAGGACGGTCCGCCGCTGCCGGGCGGCTTTTCGCGCACGCCGGGCGACGGCATCGACGGCTTCGCGGTCGAATATGCGGTGCGGCCGGCAACCGCCTTCACGCTGGCGCCCAAAGGGTTCAGCCATGCGGAGGCGGCGACGATCACCACCGCCGGTTTGACTGCCTGGCGGGCACTGGTCGAGATCGGCAGGCTGAAGGCCGGCGACACGGTGCTCGCGCTCGGCACGGGCGGCGTCTCGATCTATGCCCTGCAGCTCGCCCGCGCCATGGGTGCAAGGGTGGCGATCACGTCGTCTTCGGATGAAAAGCTGGAACGGGCGAAGCAACTGGGCGCCGAATTCACCGTGAACTACAAGGAGCATGCCGAGTGGGGCAAAAAGGTCTTCGACTGGACCGATGGCCGCGGCGTCGACCATGTGGTGGAAGTGGGCGGTCCGGGCACGCTCGCGCAATCGATCCAGGCGGTCAGGATGGGCGGCAGCATAACCATGATCGGCGTCTTGACCGGCATACGCGGCGAGGTGCCGACCGCAGCCCTCGCCGGCAGGCAGGCGACGCTTTCCGGCATCCTCGTCGGCAGCCGCCGCCAGCAGCAGGACTTTGTCCGCGCCCTCGACTGCGGTCTCTTCAGGCCGGTCATCGACAAGGTGTTTCCGCTCGAAAAGCTGGCGGATGCCTTCCGCTATGAGATGAGCGGCGGTCATTTCGGCAAGATCGGCGTGGAATGGTAGGCTGAAAGACGGAGGTTTTCCTTGCCGAAAGCCCCTGCCCCGTCTAGCTCTGGGCCGACACCGGATAAGGAGGCGGCTCATGTTTCTTTCAAACCAGGACGTGATCGAGCTTGCCGCATGGCGGCAGAGGCTGCATGCCATGCCGGAGGTTTCCGGCGAGGAGATCGCCACCGCTGCCGAAGTGCAGCGCTTTCTGGGCGAGACGAAACCGGATGGGATCGTTGCCGGCCTCGGCGGCACGGGCGTCGCGGTGATCTACGACAGCGGCGCGCCCGGCCCGACGGTGATGTTCCGCGCCGAGCTCGACGCCCTGCCGATCGAGGAAGTGGGCCAGCCGGACCATCGTTCGAAAATCCCCGGCAAGGGCCATATGTGCGGCCATGACGGCCATATGGCGATGCTTGCGGCACTCGGGCGGCAGTTCGGGCGGCAAAGGCCGAAGCGCGGACGCGCCATCCTGCTTTTCCAGCCGGCCGAGGAGACGGGCGCCGGCGCTGCGGCCGTCATCGCGGATGAGAAGTTCCAGGCGCTGAAACCGGATTACAGCTTTTCGCTGCACAACATGCCGGGCCTGCCGCTCGGCCACGCCTGGCTGAAGGACGGCATCGCCAATTGCGCCTCGCGCGGCCTTAAGATCACGCTTTCGGGCAGAACCGCGCATGCCTCCATGCCCGAGACCGGCATTTCGCCGGTGTCTGCCGTGGCAAAGCTGATGCCGGCGCTGACGGGCTTGAGCAAAGGCGGCATCGCCACGGAGGACCTGGTGCTGGCGACGGTCACGCATGCGTCGATCGGCGAGCCGGCCTTCGGCATCGCACCGGGCCATGCGGAGGTCTGGGTGACGCTCAGAACCATGACGGACGGCGAGATGGACGGCCTGATCGCCTCTGCCGAAACCCTGGTGCGGGAGGCCTCCGCGGAAGGCCGGCTCGGCTACGCGCTGGAATACCATGACATTTTCGTGCATTCGGAAAACGATCCGGAGGCGGCCGCCCTGTTGCGCGCCGCCATGGATACGGAAGGCGTCTCGCACGAACCGGGCGAGACGATGCGCGGCTCGGAGGATTTCGGACGCTTCGCGACCGTCTCGAAATCGGCGATGTTCTTTCTAGGCGCCGGCGAGGACATGCCGAACCTGCACAATCCGAACTACGATTTTCCGGACGACCTGATCCCCATCGGCATGCGGATCTTCACGCGCGTCGCACGGGATATTCTCGGATAAACGTTTGCTGACGACGCCCCGTCAGGCGTCGTTGCCGCCGAACAGCTTGGCGAGGAAGTTATCGCCGCCCCTGCCGGGGCGCTTTCCGTCCCACTTCGGCACGATCACCATATGGGTGATGTCGCCGCGCTGGAACGCCTTCAGGAAGCGGTCGTATTCGGCAAAGGCGACGCAGCCGTGCGAATCGCCGCGCACGCGCAGCAGGTAGCTGTGGGCGAGCAGACCGGTGCGGCCCTGCGGCGCCTTGCCGTCGACCGGCGTCAGGCGGATGGCGGCCACGCCATGGAACAGCTTCTCGCGCATGGAGAGCTTGTAGGTGCCGGGCGGCGTCGGCCCGCGCATCGTCACATGCGTGTATTTCGGATTGTCGCGCATGCTGCCGATGCCGGAATGGGCTTCGAGCTTCGTGCCGTTCGGCATGTGCACGACACCGTTGGTGATGTCGTAGATGGCGACCTTCGTGCCGATCCCCGGCCATTTTGGCGCAGGCGACGGGCGCGAAGGCTCCACGCGCATCGGATTGTCGGGCTTGGCGAAGGCGAGCGCTGTGGGTTTCTCGTCGTCGGCATCGACCTTGCCCGGCTTTTGCGGAGCAACCGCGGCGATCGCAGCCAGCGCATTGGGCCTGGCCGGCTTTTCAGCCGTGGCGGACGATGGGCGGATGACCGGCAGCGGACCGGCCTTCGGCAGCGCATAGCCCGGCGTCGGCGCCTCGATGACCGCGACGGTATCCTGTGCGTCGGTATCGTCCTCAAGCGCCGTCTGTTCCAGCGCCGCCATCTCGACCGGCTTCATGTCCTTGAGTTCGGCAACCGTCACCGCCGGCGCAGCATCCTGGATCAGATCCGGCATCACGTCGCCGCTCCGGGGTGCCACGACGACGAGGTTTTCCATGGCCTGGCCGAGGATCGTGCGAATGGCCTGCGCATTCGGGCGCTTCTCCTCAAGCGCAGCGAACTGCCGCTCTTGTTCGGCACTCCGGGCCGCCTTGGCCATGGCGACATTGAGCATTTGCCTCACGCTCGACTGATCCGGCTTGCGAGCTTCAAGCGCTGCCACTTCGGCATCGGCAAGACGCCACCCTTTCGGATCGGCAGTAGAACTGCCGGGAAGACGGGAGAATTTCGCAACGTCGATCTCACGCTCCACAGGTTCCACGGGAGCGGCCAATTCGACCGGCTTTGCCAGTGCGGTTTCGAACCTGACATCCGAGGCGGACTTGACCGCTGTCGCCACGGTGACAACCGAAGCGCCCATCAGGGCCGCGACGGTCAGACCGACACCGATCGCGACATTCGTCAGGAGAGAGCGGGATTTCTTGCGGCGTGGCGGCGCTTTGCGCGCCTGTTTGCCATTCGTGGAAGCCTGTACCGAACGCGCCATCACTCGTTACCCGAACCGTTACATACACCGGCGGATACCGCTTGCGCGAAACCGCCAACACAATCCCGGCGATTTCCGAACAGAGGGGGAATCTGCTCACTGCCGCCAGACGACTGCAGGTGAGGATGAACGATTATGGTAACCAATGTCTTTACGCCGCCCCGATTTGGTTTTCGGCGGTGCACATAAGAGCGCAAGCCGCCGGAAGTTTAGCCGAAATATGGCGTTCAGGTGTTTGTGGTATGCGAAAGAGAGACAGTCAATAGAGGAACGGTTGAACGATGGCGAGGATTTCCTGCAGGTGTTGCCTCAATGCCCCATTTCAGAAACGATTTCCTCCACCGAGCACAGGATCGCGTCTCCCATGAACGCGATGTTGTCGAGTGCACGCTCGGCCGCCTCGGCGTGCCCTGCCCCGCAGGCATCGCGGATGACGATCGGCACAAGCCCCAGGTCGCAGCCCTGACGCACGGTCGGATCGATGCCGATTTCCGTCGCCACGCCGCAGATCGCAAAGCATGTCAGCTCCAGGTCGCGTAGGATGATCGCGAGCGGCGTCCCTTCGAAGGCAGAGAAGGTGATCTTGTCGAGAATCGCCTCGTTCGCGGACGGTTCAAGTTCCGGCGCGATGGCAAAACCGGGACTGTCGCGCAGGAACCACGGATGCACCGCTTCGGGATCGTCGGTGCGCTGCCAGGTCATGGCCTGGCGCATCTGAAACCGTCCCATTAGCGGTTTCGGCATGGAGAGGTGGCGAAGGAAGATGATCGGAAAGCCCGCGCGCCGGGCCGCATTCAATACGGTCTTCACTTTGCCGGTGATAACGGCACCGTCCTTGAGCTGGTGAAGAATGCCCACTTGCATATCGTAGACAACAAGCGCCATCCGGTCCGGACGACAGAAATCCCGAAGCATCTTTCCCGTCTTTTCCGCCATCGATCCGCCTCCCGTTTCGCCGACTGTGGCTCAATACCAGAGAAAAGCGACAATCGCGATATCGCCAGCTAGCGGCCAGTGCAGATTCCGGCGAATATGAAGCCGCAGGAGAGCCGAGATGCGCTTGCGATCTTGATCCGTGCGGCCATGATTGGCATTCTGTCTCAGTTGGAATTCGGAGGAGATGGCGATGAAGGCACTGTTGCTGATCGACATCCAGAATGGCTTCTGCCCGGGCGGACATCTGCCCGTACCGCATGGTGACGAGGTGGTGCCGGTCGCGAATCGGCTGATCCAGGACGGCGGTTATAATGTGATCGTCGCCTCGCAGGACTGGCACCCGGAAAACCACGGCAGCTTTGCTTCGCAGCATCCCGGCAAAAAACCGTTCGACATGGGCGAACTCTCCGGAAAGCCGCAGGTCATGTGGCCGGATCACTGCGTGCAGGAAACGCCGGACGCCGAATTCCATCCGGATCTCAATCTCGAAGTGGTCGACTACATCCAGCAGAAGGGCGAGAACCCGGCGGTCGACAGCTATTCCGCCTTCCGCGACAATGACCAGGCGGCATTGACCGGGCTTGCCGGCTATCTCAAGGCGCAACTGGTGACCGAACTCGATATCTGCGGCCTTGCGACCGACTATTGCGTCAAATATTCGGCTCTCGATGCCGTGGACATGCTTCCCGGCGTGAAGGTCTGCTTCATCGAGGACGCCAGCCGCGGCATCGATCCGGAAGGTGTCAAGGCGGCGATTGCGGAGATGAAGGCCAAGGGCGTCGGGATCATCTCCAGCAAGGATGTGCTCGCCGATTGAACCTCGACAGTTCAGCGGAATCGATCGTTCCATCAGCGCAATTCAATTGCGCGCCAGGCTCTCGCCCTATAGGCAGCATCCGGCGCGACGCGATCATGCGCGGTCACCCCTAACCTTCCTTGGGCCAGTGTTCTCCCGCACCGTCGTCCTGATCCGAATCAGGCGCCTATGCCGGGCACTTTTCTTCAAGCCAGAGGGCCGGCAGGCCTTTAGGAAGGGGATGGAGGATGACATGTCGGAAGACGACCTAACCTCGGAAGCCTTGCCGTGCCGGATGCGCAAGGGCTTCCCTATCAACCCCGAGGCCCGGTGACAGATGAACCGTAGCGAATTTTACGAAGGCCTCAAGGGCGGCGTCATCATCGCCATCTCCTCGGCCCCTTTTGCCGTGCTGTTCGGCGCTGTCGCAGCCGATAACGGCCTGTCCGTCATGGAAGCCGGGCTGATGAGCGCGACCGTCTATGCCGGCGCCAGCCAGCTCGTCGGCATCGAACTGTTCGGCCAGCATGTCGCGCCGTGGCTGGTGGTGCTTTCCGTCTTCGCCGTCAATTTCCGGCATATCCTCTATTCCGCGGCGCTCGCGCGGTTTGTCGGCCATTTCAACCCGATCCAGAAATTCTTCACATTCTTTCTGTTGACCGACCCGCAATTCGCCGAAAGCGTAAGGCGCGGCGAGTCCGGCATCGGCATCAGCTTCCCGTGGTATCTGGGCTTCGGTGCCGCGATCTATTTCCCCTGGCTGCTCTTCAGCATGGTCGGCGCATTCTTCGGCCGGATGATGGGCGATCCGAGGACGCTCGCGATCGACGTCCTTCTGCCGATCTATTTCCTCGGTCTCGTGATCGGCTTCCGCCGCAGGCCGGGTTTCTATCCGGTTGTGGTAGCGAGCGCGCTCGGCTCCATGCTCGGATACCATTTCGTCGGCTCGCCCTGGCATGTGAGCATCGGGGCCGCCGTCGGCGTTGTCGTGGCGGCACTTCTGCCGCTGCCGAAGGAACGCATGCCGATGACCGCCGCCAGCGAGACGGAGACCTGACATGGCCGACCAGATTTCCATGGACATGATTCTGCTGATTCTCGCCGCTGCGGTCGCGACCTTCCTCACCCGTATCGGCGGTTACGTGCTGATCACCCGGATGAAGACCATCCCGCCGCGGATGGAGCAGGCTCTGAATGCCGTGCCGGCGGCCGTCCTGACCACACTGGTCGCGCCTGCTTTCTTCAATGGCGGCTGGGACTTCAAGATCGCCATGCTCGTCGCGCTTGCCGCAGGGATCAGATATCCGGGCCTAATGATGCTTGGCGCCGGCTGGGCGGCGGCGATGGTCTGCCGCCACCTTCTCGGGTTCTAGGGGTCAGGCAACCGGTTCGGTTGCCTTCACGAGCCAATCACGGACGGCCTCGCTGCTGATCAACGGCGTCAACTTTTTGCGCACTTGCGCGTGATAGCTGTTGAGCCAGGTAAGCTCCTCCTCCGTCAATAGTGCCGGGAGCACCAGCCGCCGGTCGATCGGGCACCAGGTCAGCGTCTCGAAGGAAAGCATCGGCTGGTCGCCGCCTTCGATCTCCTCCGCGGCCTTCACATAGATGAGGTTCTCGATGCGGATGCCGAATGAGCCGGGCCGATAATAGCCGGGCTCGTTGGAAAGGATCATGCCGGGCAAGAGCTCCTGCGTCGCGAGCCGCGAAATGCGTTGCGGCCCCTCGTGCACCGACAGATAGGAGCCAACGCCATGGCCCGTGCCGTGCGCATAATCGCCGCCGGCCTTCCAGAGCGCGATCCGGGCAAGCGGATCGAGGTCGCAGCCGCGCGTGCCCTTCGGGAAGCGCGCCGTGCTGATGGCGATCATGCCCTTCAGCACCAGGGTGAAAAAGCGCTTGCGGTCCTCGGGCACGGCACCGACCGCGACGGTGCGGGTGATATCGGTCGTGCCGTTGATGTATTGCGCGCCGGAATCGATCAGGAAGAGATCGCCGGCTTCCAGCTTGCGGTCTGTTTCCGTCGTCACGCGGTAATGAATGACCGCACCGTGCTCCCCCGCCCCCGAGATCGTGTCGAAGGAGATATCCTTGAGCGGATTCTGCATGCTTTCGCCGACACGGGCGCGGGCCGCCTCCAATGCCTTGACCGCATCGATTTCGGTGATCGTGCCCGCCGCCTGATCGTCCAGCCAGCAGAGGAATTCCACCATGGCAGCGCCGTCCTGCAGATGCGCTTTCGCCGAACCGTCCAGCTCGGCCTCGTTCTTGCAGGCGCGAGGCAGCTTCGCCGGGTCGGCGGCTTCCACGATATCTCCGCCCGAAGCGGTAATCACCTTGGTAAGCGCGAGGGGCGTCAGCTCCGGATCGATCAGGATTTTCCCGTCGCCCTTGGCAAAGGCGGAGAGCCGGTTCGGCAGTTCCGACGGCGGACGCTGTATGGCGAGCTGGGCCAGATAGGCTTCCGACTCTATCCCCGTCTTGCGTTTGTCGAGAAATATCTCAGCCTTACCTTCCGCCGGAATGATTGCCCGGCTCAGTGGATGCGGCGTGTGCGGCACGTCATCGCCACGAATGTTGAAGATCCAGGCGACGGAGGACGGATCGGTGACGAGGAGCGCGGCCGCGCCCTTCTCCCTTATCTGGCTCACGATCTCCGCGATCTTCTCGCTGGCAAGCTTGCCGGCATGCTCCTGTCTCTGGATGGTGACTGCGCCGAGCGGCTCGGCCGGCCGGTCGCTCCAGAGCGCATCGAGCGGGTTCTTATCGAGAAGCACCAGTGAACCGCCGATCTCGGAAAGCGCCTTTTCGAGCCTGCGCACCTCCGCACCCGCATGCAGCCATGGATCAATGCCGAGGCGGAATCCTTTGGGCGCATGGTGCGGCAACCAGATGTGCGGTGGTTCGTTGACGAGATCGCCGCTGGTAAACACCGTGCCGTCCACCTGCTCGGTAAGCTGGGTCACGTAACGTCCGTCGACAAAAACGACTGCCTCACGCTGCGTGATGAGCGCCACCCCCGCCGAACCGGTAAAGCCGGTCAGCCAGGCAAGCCGTTCGGCCGATGCCGGCACATATTCGCCCTGGTATTCATCGACGCGCGGAACGAGGAAACCATCGATCCCGAGCTCGGCAAATCTTGCCCTGAGCGCGTTGACGCGTTCGCGGCCGAACTGCGGGGCGGACTTCACTTCGAAAGACTGAAACATGGATATCGGGTTCCGGCTGTTTGATTCCGCTGGAGATGACGACGATGTTAGCCGATCTTCGAGAGAGAACGCCAGCCAAAGCCGTCAATGACCAGTGATTGTGCATTTGCTAACAAGCATTGACCTCGATCAGGGCATCCTATGCAATGAATGCATAACACCATTGAGGGAAGTCCCCTCCCTCGACCTGAGAGAACGGCCTATATTGCAACCATCGATGGGCGCCGAACAAGGCCCGTCAGTCGAAGGGACACCTCCATGGCCACCTCTTTCTTCCGCAATGCCTTCAACCGCATCGTTGAGGCACGTGAGCGTCAGGCCGCCCGGTATGTCAACGGCGCGCTGCTCAATCTCGACGACGAAACGTTGAAAGGCCTCGGCACCAGCCGGCAGGAACTGCGCCGCAAGGGCGCGATAGGCTCGGCATTCTGAGCAAGGAGCCAGGGCGGCGATTCTCCTCCCTCACCCGCCCCGGCTTTCAGAATGCGAGACCCGCTTGAGCATCTCCTCCTCCCGGCTCGCGGGTAAGATCAGTCTCCGGACCGATCGCAAGGCGGCACCCCAAGTGCCGCCTTTTTGCTGCCCAGCATCCGGAGCCTTGCATCCAGTTCACTGCTGCACTGCAAAAAATCCATCAACCGTGGCGCAGATGGATCGTGACCCAGCCGTTGCGCCAGATCGTGTGCACATGGCGAAGCTTCACGCCGTTATAGGCAGACAGCACCTTCCAGCGCTGCCCGGCCAGAATGCCCGAGAGGATAACCGAGCCGCCAGGCGCCAGATGCGCGGCGAGCTGCGGTGCCATCTTCATCAGCGGCCGCGCCAGAATATTGGCGATGATGAGATCAAACGGCCCTTCTTTCCTGAAAGCCGGTGAGTGGAACCCCGGCGCCGTCTCAAGCCGGATACCCGAGGCAATACCGTTGCGGCGGACATTTTCCTTGGCGACACGCACGGCGACCGGATCGATGTCAGTGGCGAGCACCTTGATGTGGCGGAGCTTTCGCACCGCAATTGCCAACACTCCGCTTCCCGTCCCGAGATCGAGCGCATTGCGGACGGTTCGGGCTCGCATCACCTTTTCGATCATTTCCAGGCAGCCGGCCGTCGTGCCGTGATGGCCTGTCCCGAAGGCCTGGCCGGCATCGATCTCGATCGCGATATCATTGAGCTTCACCTTGTCGCGATCGTGCGATCCATGGACGAGGAAACGCCCTGCCCTCACCGGCTTCAGACCCTCGAGCGATTTGGCGATCCAGTCGACATCCGGGATCACCTCCCTCTCGATCATCGCATTCGGGAAGGCATGGCGGATGCCTTCGGCAATGCGCTCACGCACCGCCTCTTCCTCATCCTTCATCAGATAGACCGAGGCTTCCCAGATATCCCGTCTCTCGTCCACTTCCGTGGTGGCGATGGCGAAATCCTCCTCGCCGAAGACTTCCGACAAAAGATCGAGGATCTCGGCGGCACCCTTTTCGGTGGACGTGACGTAAAGGCGGATTTCACTCAAGGAAATTATCTCTCAGCTATTCATGACAGCCGAGAGGATTGCCACAGAAGCATGGGACCGTTCAACTGCAAGGCTTCAGCCCTTGATCAGATTCTCGAGCTTCTTGATCGCCGTGTCCGGATTTTCCCCATAGGCGATCGTGCCGGCGAAGCGCCCGCCATTGCCGAGCAGGAAGACCGAGGCCGTATGGTCCATGGTGTAGTCGCCGTTCGGATCCTTCTCGTCGACCGGCACTTTCTTGGCATAGACCTTGAAGCCCTTGATCATCTCGTTGACCTGCTGCGGCGGGCCGGAGATGCCCTTCACCCGGTCGGTGACATTGGAAATGTATTGGCCGAGCAGTTCGGGCGTATCGCGTTCCGGATCGACGCTGACGAAGAAACCGTTGAGCCTGGTGCCGTCCGGATCGACCTGATGCAGCCAGCCGTTCAGTTCGAAAAGCGTCGTCGGGCAGACTTCGGGACAATGGGTGAAGCCGAAGAAGAGCGCGGTCGGCTTGTCCTGGAAGGCCTTTTCGGTGATCGGCCGGCCGTCCTGGGCGACGAGCTGGAAGGGCACGCCGAACGGGCCTTCCGCCAGTTCCTGCTTAGAACGCGTCACCTCGAAAGTGAGCCATGCCAGAATGCCCGCAAGCGCCACGACGGCAATCCAGAGGACGGTGCGAAATGTCTTCATCGGCACTCTCTTCTTAAAGGTCCGAACCGAGTTCGTTCGTTTGCCGGATCGATAGCCCCGGGCCGGCCCGAGCGCAATTCAAGAAGATGTTTTCGGACACAATCGCGCTGATTTGTCCCAGACGCCATGGAAGGCATCAGAAACACCAGGAAAGGCCGGTCTCCCCGAGAGAGAGAATGATGGAAGAGCCGAACTGAAGCCAGCCGTAGAATGCCGCTGCGGCGATGCCGAGCAACAGCAGGCCTGCTGCCGCGACGGCCGGAAAACGATGACTGCTGGTGACGGCATCTCGGTTCATGTCTCATGGTACATCGCCCGCGCGGTTAACGGAAGCCCGGCCCGATCCGGATAGGGTTAGCATAACGTTAACGTCTCTCTGAGACTTTATGAGCGCGAAGGTGGTTCACCCGAGTCGACGCGACGAATGAGAGTACCGATGCTGCATGGACGCACCGGCTCATCGCATTCGCCCGACAGCGAGGTTCCGAACCACACCGACATGACGTCATCGAGACCAGCGCATCTCTCGCTCCGCATCGTTTCGAAGCCTGCCGGACAATCCGGCTTTGGGAGGACGTCCATCTACATGACCGAAACGGCGACCCGTAAGACATTTTCGGTGAACCAGCGCCTCTGGACGCTGGCTGGAGCAGCCTTTGTCGGCATAGGCACCATGCTGATTGTCGGATGGTATGAAGGCAGGCAGGTCGACCAGGCGCTTGCCCGGTCAACCGAGGTCCGGCACCTGGTGGACGTCGCAAACGAACTGCGAATCGCCAACCTGCGCCTTGTCCTCGCCGCCATGGATACGATCATCGACGCGGACGAACGGCAGATTCAACCCGACCGGCTGCAGGCCATCAATGATGGGATCAAGCAACTGTCAGAAGGAGGAGCGGACCTGAAGGCGCTCGCCGGCGCGGTGGGCAATCCCGCAATGGTTTCGACCTACGATGCCGACCTGAAGGAGGTCGCCAGGGCGATCCAGGTCGACCTCAAGACCCTTGTTGAAAGTGGTGCGCCCGAAGAGGAATACGCCAGGCTCGATGATACGATCGACGGCGCCGGCGAACGCCTCACCAATATTCTGGCCGAGCTCGCCAATGGCGGCGACGCACTTGTCAGTGCGCGAGTCCAGGAAGCAAATGCGCTCTCGGCAACCTCGCTTTACGTGCAGATCGGCTGCGGGCTGCTTGCGCTCTTCACGATGGCAATACTCCAGACCGTCCATGGCGGCGCAATCCGGCGCGGCATCGACGGCGTTCGCGCCAGCATGCAGCGGATCATCGGCGGCGACTATACGACGACCGTGCCCGGCACCGACCGTGGCGACGAAATCGGCGAAATGGCCCGCGCGACGGACATCTTCCGCCTGGCGGCCGTCGAACGCCAAACGCTGGAGGCCAGTCTCGAGGACGAACGGCACCAGAACGAGCTTCGCCGCCAATCCCGCGACGAGGAACAGAAAGCCGACGCCCGGGCGCTTCACTTCGCCGTCGATTCCTTGGGCGAAGCACTGAACCGTCTCTCCGAAGGCGATCTTTCCGCAACGCTGAGCCGCCCGTTCCGCGATGACCTCGAACGCCTCCGGCAGGATTTCAATCGGGTCGTCGAGCGGCTACGTCACGTCATGACTGAAGTCACGACCAGCGCGAGCTCCATCGGCGCGAATGCCAACCAGATGCGCTCGGCCGCCGACGACCTTGCCCGTCGCACCGAAAAGCAGGCGGCGTCTCTGGAAGAGACGTCATCGGCGCTTGAACAGATCACCGCGACCGTCCGCAGCACCACCCATCGCGCCGAGGAAGCAAGCGAGATGGTGGGCCACACCAAGGATTATACCGAACAATCCACCACGGTCGTTCGGCATGCAACGGCTGCCATGGAGCGGATAGAGGATGCGACGGCCGAGATAGGCAAGATCATCAACGTCGTCGATGAGATCGCCTTCCAGACCAACCTTCTGGCGCTGAATGCAGGCGTCGAGGCCGCCCGCGCGGGCGAGGCCGGCAAGGGCTTTGCGGTCGTCGCCCAGGAGGTACGCGAACTCGCCGGACGTGCGGCAGGTGCTGCCAAGGACATTAAAGCACTGGTGACCCGCTCCAATCAGGAGGTCAAGACGGGCGTGGATCTGGTGAAGGCCACAGGCGAAGCCCTGACGCGCATTGGCGATGATGTGCTGAAAATCAATGATCACGTTCACGCGATCTTCACTTCTGCGCGCGAACAATCCACCGGACTGACAGAGATCAACAGCGCAATCGGCCAGATGGACCAAGCAACCCAGCAGAATGCCGCCATGGTGGAGCAGAGCACCGCCGCGAGCCATTCTTTGGCCAGTGATGCGGAAACCCTCAGCCGGCTGATCAGCCAGTTCCAGATCCGTGGTGGCAATGGCCCGCACGCCGTCGATGTCGCGAGCGCCTCCACGCCAGCAAAACCCTCCCCCGCACTGAACTTGATGAACAAGCTCGCGGGAGCATTCAGCAATAGCCCGGCCTCCGCCAGGAAGGCTTCGGGCTCCTCAGACAAATGGGAAGAGTTCTGACATGACCAATGCCATCAAGCAGTCCGGCGCGTATCTCGAGATCGTCTCCTTCCATCTCGGAGACCAGGAATTCTGCATCGACATCATGGCGATCCGCGAAATCCGCGGCTGGGCACCGGTGACCCCGATGCCACACACGCCACCCTACGTTCTCGGCCTCATCAACCTGCGCGGCGCGGTGATTCCGGTCATCGACATGGCCTGCCGCCTCGGCATGAAGATGACCGAACCCTCCGAACGCTCCGCGATCATCGTGACGGACATCCGCGGCAAGCTGGTCGGCCTGCTGGTCGAACAGGTTTCCGACATGATGACCATCCGCGGCGAGGATCTGCAGCCGGCGCCGGAGATCATTCCGGAAGCCCAGCGCGCCTTCTGCCGCGGCATCGTGGCGCTGGAGAAGACCATGGTCTGCTTCCTGAATCTCGACACCGTCATCGCCGATGAACTGGAACGCGAAGCAGCCTGATTTTGCAGTGCGAACAGAGGCTTGGAGACTTCCGCCGCAAGCACCCGCGGCGGAAGATTAACATATTGTAATCATTAATTTATTCATTACGCAAATTTAAGAATGATATCCGGAACCGCTTTTGTGCATTGCGAGTTCTTCCGTCGCAAAACGCCCAACCGAACCGCTTCAAAACTCTTCGGCTGGTTTACGAAGACAGGAGAATGACCATGAACAAGGCTTTTGCACTCGCAGTCCTGATGTCCGTCGCCACGATGGGAAGCGCCTATGCCCGTGAGATGGGTTCGATGGCAGTCCCGGCCGGCAACAATGATGTCCAGATCATCTATACCGATCCGGGCGCAGACGACAGCGCCCGCTTCCTCAGCATTCCCGATACCTTTGCCCATCCCGACCAGTCGACGGTCAAGGCAGCCCAGAACGAGGTGAGAACCGATTCCAGGCTCCGCCAAACGCTCGTCAGCCAGAATGTCGAATTGAACAACGTGGTCGGCATCGAAAAGGCGGCGGATGGCAGCAGGATCGTCTACGTCCGCTGATCCATGATCCCGGGAACCGGGCGCGACCGCCCGGTTTCCCGCATGCGGCAGGCCGGATCAGGGCTGCGGCTTGCCGTTCTTCCAGACGGCGTTCTGGTTGTAGAGCGGAACCGTCGAAATCGCCATCTTCGCTGATCCCTCGACGATCTGCCGCGAATGCGCGAGATAGATCAGGGTGTCGTTCGCCTTGTCGTAGATGCGCTTGACGAGAAGATCCTTCCAGATCAGCGAGCGGCCTTCGCGGAAGACTTCCTCACCGCCTCGCGACAGGTCGATATCGCCGATCTCGATCGGTCCGGTCTGCCGGCAGGCGATCGAGCTGTTCGATGGGTCCTCGAACCAGTTTCCCTGCTTCAGGCGGTCGATGATCGAGCGGTCGAAATAGGTGACATGGCAGGTCACCCCCTTGATTTCCGGATCCGCAATCGCCTCCACGACGATATCGTTGCCGATCCAGTCAACCCCGACCTTGCCGACCACTTCGGCGGAAGCTGGAATAGAGAGGAGGCCGAGCGACAGGGCGGCGGCGGATGCGAGGCGGTTTAGGCGTTTCATGGATAGGAACTCCGGTAAACAATCCGTGATCTGAGATAAGACGTGCCAGCGCGGTTACAAGCAGGCACGTCCGAATGTCTCACTTCAGACGACAGGTACAGGGATCATAGCCACCGGAGAAGAGCCGACCGACCTTCATGCCGATCGCAGCGGGAATATCGCGGACATGCGAAACCTGCAGGGAGCCGGCAATGGCAATCGTCGCTTCGGCACAGACCGCGGCATCCTCCGCCGCGTTGTGATGCGTAAACCGTAGCCCAAGATGGTCGGCGAGAACATTCAGCTTGTGGGAGCCGAGATGAGGCCAGACCTTCTGGGCCATCTTGACGCTGCAGAGATAGGAAAGGTCGGGATAGGCTTGCCGGTAGGCGTCGAGGCAGGCCCGCCAGACGCTGAAATCGAAGGCGGCGTTGTGGGCGATCATCGTCGCCCCGTGGAAATCGTCGGCAAATTCGTCCATGACCTCGGGAAACTCACCCGCGTCTTCGACATGTTCCGGCCGGATGCCGTGAATGGCGATATTGAAGGACGAGAAGCGCATATCCTTGGGACGAATGAGCCGTTCCTCCACCCGCACGACCTCGCCGTCCTCGATCCATGCCAAACCTACCGAACAGGCGCTGCCGCGCTGTTCATTGGCGGTTTCGAAATCGATGGCTATGGTCTTCAAAGGCTGGTCCCGAATGGATGTCGACCGACTTCTACAGCCCGCGACCCGATTCGGCAAAGACGGGCGGTATGAACTCTTGACGCTTCGCACGCTCTCTGGCTTCATGCCGGTCATGACCAAGTTCGCCGCCCATATGCATCTTACCGTGACCATCCATCCCGCAGGGTGCGTGGCGGTTTTGGCGCGTTAGCCGGTCATCCGTCCACCAACCCTGCCAAAGCAAGGCAGGGTCGGTTCTCCCGCTCTGCTTCGGCGAAACGAAGGAGAGTATGATGAGTGAATTCGATACCCCGCCCCCGCTCGATCCGGATGCCCGATGGCCCACAGGCCTGTCGATCCGCGCACGCACGCCGGACGACGCTCCGGCGATCGCCACCCTGATCAACCTGCCCGGCTACCGCTACGGCACGTTGCGCATACCCCACCACACGCCAGACGAGGTTCGCAAGAACATCGAGAATCAGTCCAGCAATTCCTTTGAACTCATCGCCGAGCTCGAAGGTCGCATCGTCGGCATTTGCGGGCTCAGCCGCTTTCCCAACCCGCGCCGGACGCATGTCGGCAGTATCGGCATGGGCGTCCACGACGCCTATCACGGCCGCGGCATCGCTAGGGCGCTGCTCGGCGAAATCCTCGCCATCGCTGACCGCTGGCTGAACCTGAAACGGGTCGAGTTGACCGTCTATACCGACAACGACCGCGCCATCCGCCTCTACGAACGGAACGGCTTCGTCAAGGAAGGCCACCTCCGCTGCTTCGGTTTTCGCGATGGCGAATATGTGGATGCCTATACGATGGCCAGAATTCGGACGTGAGCGTCACCCGCCGATGAAGGCCAGCCATTCGTCCTCGTCCATCACCTGGACGCCGAACTCTCTCGCCTTGTCGAGCTTGGAGCCGGCGCCCGGGCCTGCCACGACGAAGTCGGTTTTCTTCGAGACCGAGCCCGCCACCTTGGCGCCGAGGCTTTCTGCCCTCGCCTTCGCCTCGTCGCGAGTGAATTTTTCGAGCGAACCGGTGAAGACGACCGTCTTGCCGGCGACCGGGCTGCCGCTTGCGGCAATCTGCTCGGCTTCCTGCGGCGTCACCTCTTCGAGAAGCCGCGTGATGACCTCGACATTGCGCGGCTCCTTGAAGAATTCCACGATGGCGCGCGCCACGACCTCGCCGATACCCTCGATATTGTTGAGGTCGTCCCAGGCGTCACCGGAAAGATCGGCGGCCTCCTTCATGGCCTTCTCAAAGGCTTCGTAAGTGCCGTAGGCGCGGGCGAGCAGCTTGGCGTTCGTCTCGCCGATATGACGGATGCCGAGAGCATAGATGAAACGATGAAGCGCGATCTCGCGTCGGCTGTCGATCGCATCAAAGAGCTTCTTGACGCTGACCTTGCCGAAACCCTCGATATTCTCGAGCTTCGTAAGCGGTGAAGCTTCCTGCCGTTTCTTCAGCGTGAAGATATCGGGCGCAGTACGGACCTGCAGTGCCGGATCCTCGCTTTCGAAGAAGAAATCGATCTGCTTGGAACCAAGCCCCTCGATATCGAAGGCATTGCGTGACACGAAATGCTTGAGATGCTCAACGGCCTGGGCGCGGCAGACAAAGCCGCCGGTGCAGCGTGTCACCGAATCAAGCTTGCCCGTCTTCTCGTTCTTCTCGCGCACCGCATGGCTGCCGCAGACCGGACATTTCTTCGGAAACTCGTAAGGCACGGCGTCCGGAGGACGTTTTTCCATGACGACGTCGAGCACCTGCGGGATGACGTCGCCAGCCCGCTGCACGATGACCGTGTCTCCGATACGGATATCGTGCTCCTCCTCGCGGATGCGCTCACCGGAATTGCCGATGCCCTTGATGTAATCCTCGTTGTGCAGCGTCGCGTTGGTGACCACCACGCCGCCGACGGTCACGGGCGTGAGACGCGCGACGGGTGTCAGCGCGCCTGTCCGCCCGACCTGGATATCGATCCTCTCCACATGGGTGAAAGCCTGTTCGGCCGGGAACTTGTGCGCCGTCGCCCAGCGCGGCGAGCGCGAGCGGAAGCCGAGCCTTCCCTGCAGGTCGAGCCGGTCAACCTTGTAGACCACCCCATCGATCTCGTAATCGAGGTCCGGACGCTTCAGCCCGATCTGCTTGTAATGGTCGATAATGTCATCGACCGAGTTTAGCCGCTTCATCAGCGGGTTGACCGGAAACCCCCATTCCTTGAATTTCTCCACCATGCCCATCTGGGTGTCGGCCGGCATTTCCGACATCTCGCCCCAGGCGTAGGCGAAGAATTTCAGGTTTCGGCTGGCCGTCACTCTGGCGTCGAGCTGGCGAAGCGATCCGGCGGCGGTGTTGCGCGGGTTGACATAGGTTTGCTTGCCTTCCGCTTCCATCTGCGCGTTGAGCGCCAGAAAGTCGCTCTTGCGCATATAAACCTCACCGCGCACCTCGATGACGTCCGGCACGCCGGCCGGCAGGCCGTTGGGGATTTCCTTGATGGTCTTGATGTTCTCGGTAACGTTTTCACCGGTCGTGCCGTCTCCGCGCGTCGCCGCATTGACGAGCTGCCCGTGCTCGTAACGGATCGACATGGAGAGCCCGTCGATCTTGGGCTCCGCCGTAAACGCGATGGAACCATCCGGAAGCTGTCCGAGGAAACGATAAACGGAGTTGACGAAGTCGCGCACGTCGTCGTCGGAAAACGTATTGTCGAGCGACAGCATCGGCCGCGCATGGGTAATCGGCGCGAATGTCGGCAGAGGTGCGGCGCCGACGCGGATCGACGGGCTGTCGGCCCGGATCAGCTTCGGAAACCGCTTCTCGATCGCATCGTTGCGCCGCTTCAGCGCGTCATAATCGGCATCGGAAATCTCAGGCGCATCGTGGCCGTGATAGAGCTCGTCATGACGGGCGATCTCGGCCGCAAGATAAGCAAGCTCGGCTGCGGCCTGTTCTTCGGTCAAGTCTTCGACGGGCGTTTTTTCGACGGACATGTGGATGCACTCCTCGCTATCGCGGAGTCGTTTTTTAGAGCAAATTTCCGCAATGGGAAGAGAGCGATGCGGGAAGGTCGCCCTAGACCCAATCCAGCGCATTGCGAAGCCTGATGCCACTGACATGCAGGCTGCTCTGCCAGAGAGGCTTGAGAGGCTTCAGGCTGTCGACGACGCGAAGCTCGACACCCCGCGGCGCGAATTCACGGTCCAGCCCGGACAGCGCGGCAACACCGATCGGCACGATAGGTCGGCGGGCGACCCACATGCCGGCGTCATCGAGATCCTCGAACCCTTCAACCGGCATTTCGTAACGACAGATCGTTTCCCCGCTCAAACGATCGAGCCACACGCGTTCGACATAGGCTACGGCGCGCCAATCGCCGAGCCAGGATCGGCGGTCGTCCGCAAGCGTGTCCGGCTTCGCCCAGATCAGAATCCGGGGGCAATCGCGCGGAAAGAGATACATGAACTCGTGTACTTCATCGATTGCCCAGACGAGCGGACCGTTCAGCCATTCCTTGCCGGGTTGCCGCAGCGACGCAACCCGGACCGGCCGCGGCTCGAAGCGTTCGATCCCCGGATCGTCGCTGAAATGGAAAAGCCGCATCTGCGATCAGCCGCCGCCGGCAAGCAGCCGCTTTGCCGCCGCCCGCGCCTCGTCCGTCACGGAAGCCCCCGCCAGCATGCGGGCGATCTCCTCCGTGCGGTGTTCCGGTTCCATCGTGGCGACCTGAGTGGCGATCTTGTCCGAGCCTTGCCCTGCCGGTCCCTTGGAGATCAGGAGATGCGTGGCGGCTCGGGCCGCGACCTGCGGCGCGTGCGTCACGGAAAGCACCTGCACCTTCTCGGAAAGCCGCTTCAGCCGCTGGCCGATCGCGTCGGCCACCGCACCGCCGACGCCGGTGTCGATTTCGTCGAAGACCAGCGTCGGCGCCGAGCCGCGATCCGCAAGCGCCACCTTGAGCGCCAGCAGGAATCGCGACAACTCGCCGCCGGATGCAACCTTCATGATCGGGCCGGGACGCGTGCCGGGGTTGGTCTGCACATGGAACTCGACCGTGTCTATGCCTTCCGCGGTCGCAGCCTCGGGATCGCTTGCCACTTCCACCATGAAGCGGGCGCGTTCCAGTTTCAGCGCGGGCAACTCGGCCATCACGGCCTCCGCCAACGCCTCGGCGCCATGCCGGCGCTTCCCCGACAGGACGACGGCCGCCCGATCGTATTCCGCCTTAGCGGCGCTCGTCAGCTTTTCGAGCTCGGCAAGCTTCTCCTCGCCGGCATCGAGGTCGGCTAGATCGGCGATCATCTTTTCGGTAAGCGCCGGCAGGTCGGCGACGGCAACGGAATATTTGCGGCCGGCGGCGCGCAATGCGAACAGCCGCTCCTCGACCCGCTCCAGTTCGCGCGGATCGAACTCGGTCTTCCGGAGCGCCGCCTCGATCCCCATCTGCGCGTTGGAGAGATGGTTGAGCGCCGTGTCGAGCAGTTCTACCGTTTCCTCCAGCAAGCCCGGCGCCTCATGGCTTTTGCGCTCAAGACGCCGCACCAGCGAACCAATCAGCGGCACCGGAGATGCATTGCCGTTGAGGAATTCGGAGGCTTCGGAAATGTCGCCGGCGATCCGTTCGGCCTTCTGCATGCGGGACCGCTGCTCGGCAAGCTCGTCCTCCTCGCCGTCCTGAGGTGCCAGTGCTTCGAGTTCCTCGACCGAGGCGCGGATGTAATCAGCCTCGCGGGCGGCAGCCTCCACCCTGGCGCGATGCGTCCTGAAGGCGCGCTCGGCATCCTTCCAGGTCTTGTAGAGGCCGGAAAGCTGCCGGACCTCATCGCTCAAAGCGGCAAAGGCATCGAGAAGCGTGCGATGCGCATCCGTATCGATCAATGCCCGGTCGTCGTGCTGTCCGTGGATTTCGACGAGAAGCTGCCCCGCCTGCCGCATGAGCTGAACGCTCACCGGCTGATCGTTGATGGAGGCACGTGTGCGGCCATCGGCGGACTGGATGCGGCGGAAGATCAGGTCGCCGTCGTCATCGATCCCGTTCTCCCGCAGAAGCTGACGGGCGGCGTGAGTGCCGGACACGTCGAAGACGGCAGTCACCTGCCCTTTCTCTTCCCCGTGCCGCACAAGGCCACCGTCACCGCGGCCACCGAGCGCCAGCGACAGACTGTCGAGAAGGATCGATTTGCCCGCGCCCGTTTCGCCGGTCAGCACCGACAGGCCGGTCTCGAAGGCAAGATCCAGCCGCTCGATCAGAACGATATCGCGGATCGACAACTGGATCAGCATGTTTCCCCGATCTTGCGCTGTACCTTACGCGCCGATGAGCTTCGCTCCGGCGCGAGAAATCCACGAACCGCGATTCTCGCGAGGCTCGACGCCGCCGCTCTGCAACAGCTTGTAGGAATCGGCATACCACTGGCTGTCCGGATAGTTGCGTCCGAGAACGGCCGCGGCAGTCTGCGCCTCCTCGGCGATACCCATCGCATAATAGGCTTCCGTCAGGCGCGCCAGTGCCTCTTCCACCTGGTTGGTGTTGGAATATTGTTCGACCACGACACGGAAGCGCTGGATCGCCGCGAGGTATTCCTTGCGCTCCAGGTAATAGCGGCCGACCTGCATCTCCTTGCCGGCGAGCTGGTCTCGCGCGAAGCGGATCTTGGCCTGCGCGTCCTCGACATATTCGGAATCGGGATAGTCCTTGATGACCTTGTTCATCGCTTCGATGGTGCGCATCGCAGCCTTCTGGTCCTGCGTCACGTCGGCGATCTGCTTCGAATAGGCAAGACCGACCAGATACTGCACATAGGCCGAATCTTGCGATTGGGGATACTGGCTCATATAGCGGTTACCGGTAGTGATCGCCTCGTCGTTGCGGCCCAGCCGGTATTTGGTGAAGGTGCTCATGACGAGCGCCTTGCGGCCCCATTCGGTGAACGGGTTCTGCTTGTCGATCGCATCGAACTTGCGGCCTGCCTCGGCGAGGTTGCCGGCCTTCATGTTGGCGAGGCCCTGGTTGTAGAGCGTTTCCGGCGGATCGGTCTCCATGCCGAGCTTTGTGATGTCGATATCCCGATCCGATTGGCAAGCCGTCATGCCCAAACCGGCGCCAGCCAGCATCAGCGAGACAAGCGCCATTCTTGCCGTCCTACGCATTCCAACAGACCTTACATGGTTCATTCGACAGTTCCCGATCGTCCCGCGCATTGAAGCCCTGCCCCGAGCAGGCGGTTCTACCCATAAAAGCAAAGGGAGAGCAACGCAATGATGGCGCATTAATGCATTTTTGTGGCATTGCAGGTCGTCGTCCAAAAGAAAAGGCCGCCTCCGAGGAAGCGGCCAGGTGGACTGGATCTTATTTTTTCAGGCGAACCAGGGCGTCAGTTCCGGCATGCTGACCGGCACGAACTCCCCTGCCCGCACGCGAGCCGCACGCGACGACGGAGCCTCGACGACTTCGTAGGCAGTCGGATCGCTCATCAGCGCCTTCAGCGCATTCGCATTCATCTTGTGACCGCCGCGATAGGACCGGTAACAGCCGATGAACTGTGCGCCGGCCAGCGCCAGATCGCCGACGGCGTCCAGCGCCTTATGGCGAACGAACTCATCCTCGTAGCGCAGACCCTCGACATTCACGACCGTATCATCGTCGGAAATGACGACCGAATTCTCGAGCGAGGAGCCGAGCGCATAACCGGCGGCCCAAAGGCGTTCCACGTCACGCATGAAGCCGAACGTGCGGGCGCGGGAAAGCTCCTGCTTGAAAGTCTCCGGCGTCAGATTGCCTTCCCACTTCTGCCGGCCGATGAGCGGCGAGGAAAAGTCGATCTCGACTTCGAACCGGGTGCCGTCATGCGGACGGAACTCGGCCCAGGATGAACCAGAATCGATACGCACCGGTTTCACGACGCGAATATAACGGCGCTTGATGCCGAGATTGACGATGCCGACCTGCTCGATCGCCTCGATGAAGGGATGGGAGCTGCCATCCATGATCGGCATTTCGCTGCCGTCGACATCGATCACGACATTGTCGATACCGAGAGCATAAAGAGCCGCCATGACATGCTCGATCGTGGCAATCCACCTTGCGGGCGCACTGCCGAGAACGGTGCACAGATCCGTCGGACCGACCTGAGAAGAGACGGCGCGATATTCGACCGAACTGTCGTCTTCGAAGACGCGCGTGAACACGATGCCGGTACCGGCTTCGGCAGGCTGGAAGGTAATATCGACAGGCGCTCCGGAATGAACGCCTATCCCCGTCAACGTTACCGGGGCGGCGATGGTGGTCTGGAAACCGAGCAATCCGATGGTCATTCCTACTGCCTTCTTTATCGTCGGATCCCTAAGGCAAAGTGATCCGAAATTCATAGCGCCCAGAGAACCAATCACCTGAATCGGGAGGCCTCTTGCCGCGTCTTTCACTGCACTACATACGCAGCCGTCTGGCGCATTCCAAATCACTGTTCGTTTCGGATTGTTACGTTGTTAACTCCGCGTACGGATTAAGAAAACGAGCAGAGGCCCGGATTCGTGATCCGGGCCTCTTTCACATTTCGTGACCGTCGTTAATTCAGTTCGACTGGCGGCGCAGGAAGGCCGGAATTTCGAGCTGATCATCCTCGTGATGAGCCTGCGGAACGGCGCGACCGTGGTCGTCCAGGTTGCCGCGACGTGGCGCATAAAGGCTGGCTTCCGGCGACAGCGGACGACGCTGCTGGGGAGCAGGAGCAGGAGCCGTCATGTCGCTGACCGGCTCTTCCTCATCGCGCCGACCGAGCGAATTGGTGATTCGCTTCAGGAGCCCCATCGGACCACGCTCTTCCTGCACATGCTGTACGGGTTGAGCGCGACGATCCATCTCGGCCTTCACGACCGGCGGAAAGTCCTCGACCTTCGGCATGCGCACCGGTTCAACAACCGTCGATACGGAAGGAGCGACCGGTTCATGGTGGACCGGCTGCGCCATGCGGGGCGCCGGCTGCGTCATTGCCGGAGCAGGCTGCGGGGCCGGAGCCGGACGGCTCGCGATTGGGGCAGGAGCGTCAACCGGGGCAGCACCGAAGATACGGCTCTGCGGCCGGAATTCCTCATGATGCTGCTGCTGCATAGCCGTTTGGGACGCGGCCGGCTGGGGCGCCGGGGCAGCCTGCTGCGGCTCGGGGATGGTAAGCTCGCGCTCCATCTCGGCCTCTGCCATGCGGATCGTCTCGGCGATCGGGTCGACAGCCGGCTTCGGAGCCGGAGCGGCTTGGGCAACCGGAGCCGGTTGAGCCGCAACGGACGGAGCCGACGACACGGCGGCAGACGGACGAATCACCGGCCTCTGAGCAGCGCGCATCTCAGCGGCCCGGATATCGACCGAGGCAGCGCCACGATCGATGCCGGTAGCGACGACCGACACGCGGATCAGGCCTTCAAGCGCTTCGTCGAAGGTCGCACCAAGGATGATGTTGGCATCCGGATCGACTTCCTCGCGGATACGGGTCGCGGCCTCATCGACTTCGAAGAGGGTCAAGTCGCGGCCGCCAGTGATCGAGATCAGCAGCCCCTGAGCGCCCTTCATCGAGGTTTCATCGAGGAGCGGGTTGGCAATCGCCGCTTCCGCCGCCTGCATCGCGCGGCCCGGGCCGGACGCTTCGCCCGTGCCCATCATCGCGCGGCCCATCTCGCGCATCACCGATCGGACGTCGGCAAAGTCAAGGTTGATCAGGCCTTCCTTGACCATGAGGTCGGTAATGCAGGCGACACCGGAATAAAGCACCTGGTCGGCCATCGCAAAAGCGTCTGCAAAGGTCGTCTTGTCGTTGGCGATGCGGAAGAGGTTCTGGTTCGGAATGACGATCAGGGTATCGACCGACTTCTGCAGTTCCTGAATTCCAGATTCGGCGAGCCGCATGCGGCGCTGGCCTTCGAAGTGGAACGGCTTGGTGACGACACCAACGGTCAGGATGCCCTTCGAACGGGCGGCCTGTGCCACAACCGGAGCGGCGCCCGTGCCCGTGCCGCCGCCCATGCCGGCGGTGACGAAGCACATATGTGTGCCAGTCAGATGGTCGACGATCTCGTCGAGGCACTCTTCAGCGGCGGCGCGGCCGACTTCCGGCTGCGAGCCGGCGCCGAGGCCTTCGGTGACCCGGACACCCATCTGGATGATCCGCTCGGCCTTGGTCATGGTCAGCGCCTGGGCATCGGTATTGGCGACAACGAAATCGACGCCCTCCAGCCCGGCCGTGATCATGTTGTTGACAGCATTGCCGCCGCCGCCACCGACGCCAAACACGGTGATGCGCGGCTTCAGCTCGTTAATTTCCGGCTTTTGCAGCTTGATGGTCATTGCAGCAGTTCCTTCTTCTTCAGGCCGCATCGCCGCCGGCCAATTCATTCCAACTCTTCTCTGAGGCAGCAGGCAGAAGCCGCCGCATCAAAAACTCTCCTTCAGCCACTGGCCCACGCGCGCCAGCCGGCCGTTGCCACTGCCAAGCGAAGCCATAAGCCCGCTCTGAGAGGCATGTGTTTCCATGTCCGCAACCTGCGGATAGATCATCAGCCCGACGGCCGTCGAAAAGGCCGGACCTTTGGCTGCCGCCGGCAAACCGGAGACGCCCATCGGACGGCCGATGCGGACGTTGCGAGCCAAGATGCGGCGGGCGGTCTCCGAAAGGCCGGTGAGCTGGCTTGCGCCGCCCGTCAGCACGACACGCTTGCCGACGATCGGGCTGAAGCCCGACTTCTGGATACGGTCGCGGATCAGTTCCAGGGTTTCCTCGATACGAGCCCGGACGATGCGGGTGACCAGCGAACGCGGCACCTGGGTCGGCTGGTCGCGATCGTCCTCGCCGATCGGCGGCACCGAGATCACGTCGCGCTCGTCACCGCTGTTCATCAGGGCCGAACCATGCACGACCTTCATGCGCTCAGCATCCTCGATGCGGGTCGAAAGACCGCGCGCCAGATCGGTCGTGACGTGATGGCCTCCGAGGCTGATCGCATCCGTATGGACGAGCTTGCCTTCGGCAAAGACCGAGATCGTCGTTGTGCCGCCACCCATGTCGATTGCAGCGCAGCCAAGCTCGACCTCGTCGTCGACAAGGGCCGCGAGGCCGCTGGCATAGGGTGTGGCAACCATGCCTTCGACCGAAAGATGAGCCCGATTGACGCTGAGCTCGAGGTTCTTGAGCGTAGCGCGTTCGGCGGTGACCACATGCATGTCGACGCCCAGTTCATCGCCGAACATCGCCAGCGGATCACGGATCCCGCGCTCACCATCCAGCGAAAAGCCGGTCGGAAGCGAATGCAGGATTGCACGGTCCTGACGCAGCGACTGCTGGCTTGCCGCGACCAGAACCTTCTTGAGGTCTGCCGCCTCGACTTCCTGACCACCGAGATCGATCGTTGCGGTATAGACGTCGCTTGCCAGCCGGCCGGCGGAGACGTTGACGATCAGGCTGTCGACGGTAAGGCCCGCCATGCGCTCGGCCGCGTCGACCGCAAGCCGCACCACGCTTTCGGCAGCATCGAGATCGGCAATCACGCCCGACTTCACGCCACGCGAGCGCTGATGGCCGATGCCGATGATCTCGATATTATGGGTGCGTCCCGGCAGGACCTGGCTTTCCTGGCGCGGCGTCAGCCGGGCGATCATGCAGACCACCTTGGTCGAGCCGATGTCCAGAACGGAAACGACATGGCTGCGCTTGGAGGAAAGCGGCCTCATGCGCGGCAGACCGAAATGGGAAGAACCGAAGACGCTCAAATTTGCTCTCCCGCTTTCTTAAGAGCCTTGGCCCGCGCTTCCAGCGCCTGCCCGCGACGCTCGACAGCGCCGGCGGTAAGCTGAATGGTGGTCCGGTCTTCGAGACGAAGATCGACGGCAGCAATGTCGCGCTCCAGCACGCCCTGTTCCTTTTCAAGGCGGGCAAGCACGGCAAGAGCCTTGGCGACGTTGCTTTCCGGCAACTTGAGTACGACACCGTTGTCGAGGTGCAGGTCCCAACGCCGGCCCGCGACGCGGACATAGGCTTTCACGCGGCTTTTCAGCTCGGGCCAGCCCGACATCTCCTCTTCGAAGGAAGAGGCAGCCGTCTCGGCATCGCGACCGACGAAGAGCGGAAGCGAGGTGAACTTGTTGTCGCGCAGCGGCGCGATCACGCTGCCGTTCCTCTCGATCAGCGAAAGCTCGGTACCGTGCTGCCAGATGCCGAATGCCTGACGCTCCTTGAGCATGACATCGATCGTTCTCGGGTAAACCTTGCGGACCTCCGCATATTCGACCCAGGGCAATTCCGAAAGCTTGCGGCGAGCCGCATCGATATCGAGCGCCACGAGCGATGTCGTACCATCGAGACCGAGAAGCTGGAGAATATCGATCTCGGAGGTTTGCTCATTGCCCGAGACGCGCACGTCTTCGATGGCGAAACCTACAGCCGCCGTCGTCGCCTGCGCGACCTCGTGACCGTGCCCGCCGAGCGACATCCCGTAAAGACCGACGGCAGCAAAGAAACCGAATGCCGACACGGTGCCCGTGTGGGAAGGAATATGAATTCGTCCCGTTGCAAGGCTGACGCAAAAACGCACCATCCGGCGAAGCGGCCGCGGAAGCACGCGCCGCTCTTCGACGCCAAGATAGAGAGCCTGAGAACGGCCGCGCGGTCCACCCGCTCTATTGCCGATCAACGCAAACACGTAGCATCCTCCACCATCCAACGGACCAGTTCACCAAAAGAGTGGCCGGCATGCGCGGCCATTTCGGGCACCAGCGATGTAGGGGTCATACCGGGCTGCGTATTGATTTCGAGCCAGATAACCTCACCATCCTCGGAGAAACGGTCGTCGTAGCGGAAGTCTGAGCGACTAACGCCCCGGCAGCCCATCGCCTGATGCGCCTTGAGCGCTAATGTTTGAATCTTTTGGTAAACATTCGGTGAAATTTGTGCAGGAATGACGTGTTTCGAGCCACCTTCGGCATATTTTGCATCGTAGTCATAAAAAGCATGACTGACCGGCAGGATTTCCGTTACGCCAAGCGCCACGTCGCCCATGACCCCACAGGTCAGCTCGCGGCCATAAACGTAGCGCTCGACGAGCACGTGATCGCCGTAACGCCATTCGGAGGAGCCGATGACCTGCGGCGGATGCGGCTGATTCTCCTGAACAATGACGACGCCAAAGGATGACCCCTCGCGCACCGGCTTCACCACATAAGGCGGAGCCATCGGATGCGTGCTGGAAATATCGAAGCGGCTCATTGCCTTGGCTTCCGCGACGGGAATGCCGACCGACTGAGCGACCCGCTTGGCCTGATGCTTGTCCATGGCGAGCGCGGACGCCAGAACGCCGGAATGGGTGTAGGGTATCTGCAGATATTCGAGAATCCCCTGGATCGTTCCGTCCTCGCCCAAAGGCCCATGCAATGCATTGAAGGCAACCTCCGGCCTGAGATCGGTGAGCACCGTCGCAATATCCCGCCCGACATCGACGCGAGTGACGCGATAGCCCTCACCCTCAAGAGCATCGGCACAGGCACTGCCCGAAGACAGGCTTACAGGCCGCTCGGAGGAAAGCCCTCCCATCAGAACAGCGACATGCTTGCCACTCATCGTTCACTCCCGAAAAAAAGGACTTCACTCTATGCCACGGCGCTTGCGCCAAACTCGCTCCGGAGGCGATTCCCACCGGATATAAGGTTTGACTGCATTAGTGCCTCAATATGGTTAACAAATCGTTTACTTTGATTAATGCCACCAGGCAAAGGCATGAAAATAAAGGAAAAATCGAGTGAGCGGTTATTAACGCATTCCGTCATGACGCGAATGAGCGCCTGCCCCGATACGGACTTCGAACCTGTTATTTCTTGATGAGTAAATCCGACCTGAATGACGTCGGAACGAGAAAAAGCCCGCGAGACCAACAATCTCGCGGGCTTTCTTTTAAGGCAGAATGCCCCCTATCTTCGGCCTGGATCGTTGTCGATCATTCCGAATCGTCCACAACCTTCCAGGCCAGAGCGCCGAGGACCGCGCCAATGATCGGAGCCACCCAGAAGAGCCAAAGCTGCCCGAGCGCCCAGCCCCCGGCAATCACCGCCACGCCGGTGGAACGGGCCGGATTGACGGACGTATTGGTGATCGGGATCGAGATCAGATGGATGAGCGTCAACGCGAGACCAATCGCGATCGGAGCAAAGCCGGCCGGTGCCTTTGGCCCGGTCGCTCCCAGGATGATGAAGATGAAGAAGCCGGTAAGAACGATTTCCGCAAACAACGCGGAGGTCAGTGAATAACCGCCGGGCGAGTGCTCGCCATAGCCGTTAGACGCAAAACCGCCGAGCTGGAAATCGGCCTTGCCGGAAGCGATGAGATAAAGCACGAACCCCGCAACAATACCTCCGAGCACCTGGGCAACGACATACTGAAGGAGATTGGAAGCCGGCAATCTGCCCGCCACCGTCAACCCGACCGATACCGCCGGATTGAAATGTCCGCCGGAAATGCCCCCGACGGCAAAGGCCATGGTAAGGACCGTCAAACCAAATGCCAGCGCGACGCCTACGAAGCCGATTCCAAGATCAGGAAATGCGGCAGCCACAACCGCGCTGCCGCATCCACCGAAGACAAGCCAGAAAGTGCCGAGGAACTCGGCTGCAAATTTCTTGAACATGTTGTTACATCCCCCTAATCGCGCGCCTCCGGCCCGCGCCGGCATCAGGCACGACTCACTTGATGCACAGTGATTATGCGACGGCCGTTGGTGAACGCCCAATGAACAAGAAATGGCTGAAATATGTCGGCCGGTCACACGACCAAACCGGCAACTGAAACTAGAATATAAGAAAGATGCCGCAAAATGTTGATTTTACGACATCTTACAAGCATACAGTGCAAATAGTTTGAGGTATGGTCACTCGGTCGTGACGCCCTGGAACGGTCTGACCTCGCGACCGGGCATGAAGATGCCGAGCCGCTTGATTTCCCATTCGAGCTTGATGCCGGAATGTTCAAAGACGCGCTGACGGATGGTCTCGCCAAGATATTCCAGGTCGTAACCGGTCGCATGACCGATATTGATCATGAAATTGCAATGGAGCGAGGACATCTGTGCCCCGCCGCTCATCAGGCCACGACCGCCCGCTTCGTCGATCAGTTTCCAGGCCGAATGGCCTTCCGGATTCTTGAAGGTCGAACCGCCGGTCTTTTCCTTGATCGGCTGCACCGTCTCGCGATGCTGGCGTACTGCATCCATCTCGGCGCGAATCTTCGCCCTGTCCTCCGGGTAACCTTCGAAGACAGCGTGGGTGAAGATCAGGTCTGCCGGCACCGCTGAATGGCGGTAGCTGTAGCCCATCTCGTCCTTCGAGAACACATGCTTGTTGCCCTTGCGGTCGACCGCATGGACTTCGACCACCCGGTCCGCCGTCTCCGTACCGTTGGCACCGGCATTCATGCGCAGCGCGCCGCCGATCGAACCCGGAATGCCGTAATAGAAGGCGAAACCACCGATCCCATTATCCATCGCCATGGCAGCGATATACTTATCCGGGCAAATAGCACCGGCCTGGATGCGATTCTCGCCGATGAGATCGAGCCCGCCGAATCCCTTGGCGGAAAGGCGCAGGACGACGCCCGGAATGCCGCCGTCACGGACCAGCAGGTTGGAGCCGACGCCGACCACCGTCAGCGGCACGTCCTCTGGCAGGATCTTCAGGAAGGTGACAAGGTCATCGACGTCATGAGGCTGGAACATGAGTTCGGCGAGACCGCCGGCCTGGAACCACGTAACGCGATCCATCGGCGCATCCGGCGTCAGGCGCCCACGCAGTTTGTTGACGTCTTCCCCCAGCGACGCCAGCAGCTTTTCCCCATTCACCTGTTTCATTCCTTTTGTCCCGAAATATTTTCCAGTTCCTTCGGCAAGGCCGCCGCCCATTGCGTGATATTACCAGCCCCCAGAAGAACCACGAAATCACCTGGTTTCGCAATGCCCGATACAATCGAAGCAAGTTCATCCGGCGATGCCATATAGCGCGCATCGCGATGGCCGCCCGAGCGGATGCGGGCAACCAGCGCTTCGGAACTGGCACCTTCGATCGGCTCCTCGCCCGCGGCATAGACTGGCGCCAGGATAATGCTGTCGGCATCGTTGAAGCAGGTGGCGAAATCCTCAAAGAGGCTCGACAGCCGCGTGTAGCGGTGCGGCTGGTGAACGGCAATGATACGGCCCTGGCAGGCCTCGCGCGCCGCCCTCAGCACCGCCTTGATCTCAACCGGATGATGACCGTAGTCGTCGAAGATCTGCACACCATTCCAGGTGCCGGTGAGCGTGAAGCGGCGTTTCACACCCCCGAAATTCGCAAGCCCCTTGCGGATATTCTCTTCCGAAATGCCGAGCCGATTGGCGACTGCAATCGCCGCAGTTGCGTTCGAAATGTTGTGCCGGCCGGGCATCGGCAGTGCCAGATTCTTGAAATTGAAAACGCGACCGGTGCGGCGGCGGCGGATTTCCACATCGAAGATCGCGCGCGTGCCTTCCGTGCGAACGTTGGAGAAACGTGCGTCAGCCTGAGGGTTCTCGCCGTAGGTGATGATCTTGCGATCCTCGATGCGCCCGACGAGCGCCTGCACTTCCGGATGGTCGAGGCAGAGCACGCCAAAGCCGTAGAACGGCACATTCTCGACGAACTGCCGGAAAGCGGCGCGCACCGCGTCGAAATTGCCGTAGTGGTCGAGGTGTTCCGGGTCGATATTGGTGACGACCGCAACATCAGCAGGAAGTTTCAGGAAGGTGCCGTCCGATTCGTCGGCCTCAACGACCATCCACTCGCCCTCACCCATCCGAGCATTGGTGCCATAAGCATTGATGATGCCGCCATTGATGACCGTCGGATCGAGCCCGCCAGCCTCCAGGAGTGCCGCAACCATCGAGGTTGTGGTGGTCTTGCCATGCGTGCCGCCGATCGCGATCGCATTGCGGAAGCGCATCAGTTCGGCGAGCATTTCGGCACGGCGCACGATCGGCAATGATTTTTCACGCGCAGCGATCAACTCGGGATTGTTCTTCTTGATCGCGGTCGACACGACGACAACTTCCGCATCGCCCAGGTTTTCTTCCCCGTGGCCGACAAACACCGGAATGCCCTTGTCGCGCAGCCGTTGGACATTGGCACCGTCGGCCTGATCCGAACCTTGCACCTTGTGGCCGAGATTGTGCAGAACCTCGGCAATGCCGCTCATGCCGATCCCGCCGATGCCGATGAAATGAACAAGCCCTATGGCCTTCGGCATCTTCATGCCTGCACTCCCCAATCTTCTGATTTACCGAAGTCCTTCGACGTCCTGAATTCCGCGATCGACTTGCGTTCGGCTATAGCCACGACCATGTCCGCGAGCAAGCTCGCCGCGTTCGGGTGCCCTGCTGTCCTGGCGGCGGCCGCCATCTTTTCCAGGCGATCCGGTTCCTTCATCGCGGCCGAAATGAGCGATGCCAGCTTTTCCGGCGAAAGCTCCGATTGCGACACGACTTGCGCTCCTCCGGTCGCCACGAGTGCCGCTGCATTGGCAGCCTGGTCATGATCCAGAGCATGCGGGTAAGGCACCAGGATGGCGGGCCGTCCGATCACTGCGATCTCGGAAACCGTGGAAGCACCCGAACGGCAGATGACGAGATGTGCCGTCGCCAGACGCTCGGCCATGTCCGAGAAGAACGACGAGATATCGGCCGGTGCGTTCAGTTTGGCAAAGCAGGAGATCACGCGGTCCTTGTCTTCCGGCCGTGCCTGCTGGGTGACGACAAGCCGGTCGCGCTCGGCCTTGTCGAGCAGGCTGAGCGCCGTCGGCACGACCGAGGAAAAATACTGCGCACCCTGACTGCCGCCGAAAACGACCAGCCGGAATGGATCGCTGCCGCGGGATGCAATGTAGGGAACACTGGAGGCAGCCAACACCGCCGGTCGCACCGGATTGCCGGTCGTGACGGTCTTATCCGCATATGGACCATTGTTCTCCGGCAGGAAGCCACCGGCGATTGCCTGCACCTTGCCCGCCAACGCCTTGTTGGCGCGGCCCATCACGGCGTTCTGTTCGTGGATCATCGACGGCACGCCCATGGAGGTCGCCGCCATCAACGGCGGCACGGTGGGGTAGCCGCCAAAGCCGACGACCGCGAGCGGCTTCAATTTGCCGACCAAGCGTCGGGCGGCGCGAAGCCCAGTCCAGAGCCTCCAGCCGGTACGGGCGACCGCAATCGGATTTTTCGAGCCCAGCGTGGCTGAAGGAACCACATGAATCTCGTCCGCTGGAAATGTACCCGCGAAACGCTCCGCTCGGCTGTCGGTGACGAGATGGACGGAATAGCCCCTCGCCTTCAGCTCATACGCGAGCGCCTCCGCCGGGAATACGTGACCGCCGGTTCCCCCGGCGGCAAGAAGGATGATGCCCTTGGTCATCTATATTTACTCCGCCGGTACGCCTTGAGCGACACGGAACAGACTCTTCTCCTTGGCCCGCTTTTCCGGGCGGTGACGCGTGAGCGCCAGAATGAACCCCGCCGTGATGCAGATAGCGATCATCGACGAGCCGCCATAGGAAATCAAAGGCAGCGTCATGCCTTTGGCCGGCATAAGTTCCAGATTGACGCCGATATTGATCAGCGACTGCATGCCAATCTGCAGCACGAGCCCCGCCACCGCAAAGCGGTTGAAGTCATTGCCTTCCTTGAAGGCATGATTGAGGCCCCGCAACACGACGAAGGCGAAGACCGCCACCAGCGCCATACAGAAGATAATGCCGAATTCTTCCGCTGCAACGGAGAAGATGAAGTCCGTATGGCTGTCCGGCAGGATGCGCTTGACAATCCCCTCGCCCGGTCCCTGGCCGAACCAGCCGCCCTGCAGGATCGCTTCATGCGCCGTCTCGATCTGAAACCGGTCGCCTTCGCCCGTCAGGAACTTGTCGAAACGCGCGGTCACGTGGGGCAGCATGTAATAGGCCGCAAGAATGCCGCCTGTCCCGACACCGCCGAGCAGGACGATCCAGAGCCACGGCATGCCGGCCATGAAGAACATGCCGCCCCAGACGACGCTGGTGAGGATGGTCTGGCCGAGGTCGGGCTGGGCGACGAGCAACGCCGCGACGATGCCGAACAGGATGATGGCGAAGAGATTGCCCGGAATTTCCGGCTGACGCGCATGCTCGGCAAAGAGCCAGGCGCAGACCACAACGAAGGCGGGCTTCATGAATTCGGAAGGTTGGATTGAGAACGTGCCGACACCGATCCAGCGCCGGGAACCCTTGACCTCAACGCCGAAGAATAGCGCCAGCACCATCAGCGCCAGCGAAATGACGAGGAGGATGATCGCGGTGCGGCGCACCTGCCTCGGCGTCAGGAAGGAAAGACCGATCATCACCGCCAATGACGGCAGGATGAAGAGCGCATGCCGCTCGACGAAATGGAAGCTTGGCAGGCCGATTCGCTCGGCAACCGCCGGTGAGGCCGCAAAGGAGAGCATGAAGCCGATGCCCATCAAAAGCACGAAGGCGACGAGGAAGAAACGGTCGATCGTCCAGAACCAGTCTGCGAGCGGCCCTCGGTCTGCGCGGCTTACCATCTGTCAGCGTCCCTTTCCGGTCTCGATCAACATCGTGACTCCCTCGAGGGCCGCGACGTAGCCGACAAAGGCATCGCCGCGAACCTCGAAATTCTTGAACTGATCGAAGCTGGCGCAAGCAGGCGACAGCATCACCGCGGACGGCATCGCGTCAGCCCCCGCATCCGCTGCGGCATGCGCCACGGCCCTTTCGAGCGTGCCGGAAATCTCATAGGGCACCGCCTCGCCGAGGGTCGCTGCAAACGCCGGCGCCGCCTCTCCGATCAGATAGGCCTTGACGATACGCGGAAAGAGTGGAGCGAGGCTTGCGATCCCGCCTTCCTTCGGCAGACCGCCGGCAATCCAGTAGATACGGTCGTAGCTGGAAAGCGCCGGCGCTGCGGCCTCCGCGTTCGTTGCCTTCGAATCGTTAACGAACACCGCCTGCCCACGCCGCCCGACCGGCTGCATGCGGTGCTTGAGGCCCGGAAAGGATTTCAGCCCCGCACGGATGTCGTCCCTGGAAACGCCGACCGCCAGGCAGGCAGCGATTGCCGCGGCGGCGTTCTGGGCGTTGTGGCTGCCTTTAAGCGTCTGGACGCTGTCGAGATCGACAAGCACCGCGGAGGTGCCGCCCTGCGCCTCGATGATCCGTGTGCCTTCGGCATAAAGCCCATCGGCCACGACGTTGCGCTTGGATATGCGTCTCACCGACACTCCAGCCCGCTCGACGCGGTCGGCGATCAGGGCGCAATGGGAATCATCGATACCGATGACCGCAGTCTCGCTGCCGGCAACCAGCCGTTCCTTGATATCGGCATAATGCTGCATCGTGCCGTGCCGATCGAGGTGGTCCGGCGTCAGGTTGAGCAGAATCCCGGCGGTCGGATCAAGTGTCGGCGCAAGGTCGATCTGGTAGGAGGAGCACTCGACGACAAAGTAGCGCTCGGCCTTCGGCGGATCGAGCGTCAGGATGGCCGTGCCGATATTGCCGCCGAGTTGGGTGTCGCGGCCGCTCGATTTCAGGATATGGGCGATCAGCGCCGTCGTGGTCGACTTGCCGTTGGTGCCGGTGATGGCAATGAAGGGGCAATCCGGCGCATGTGCCCGGCGCTCGCGGACGAAAAGTTCGACATCGCCGATGATCTCGACGCCTGCCGCACGGGCAAGATCGACGCTCCAGTGCGGCTTCGGGTGGGTGAGCGGCACACCTGGCGACAGGACGAAGGCGGCCTGGGCCGGCCAATCGATGGTGCGCAGATCAGCAGTCGTGATCCCCTCGCCCGCAGCCTTCCCGACACTATCCGGATTGTCGTCCCAGGCGACCACTTTCGCCCCGCCGGCGACAAGCGCCCTGGCGGTCGCAAGCCCGGATCCGCCGAGCCCGAAAAGCGCAACCCGCTTATCCCTGAATGTGGTGACCGGGATCATCTTGGCGTCACCTGAGCTTGAGCGTCGAAAGCCCGAGGAGCGCAAGCCCGACGGCGATGATCCAGAAGCGGATCACCACCTGGCTTTCCGTCCAGCCAAGCTTTTCGAAATGGTGATGGATCGGCGCCATCAGGAAGACGCGCCGGCCGGTCATCTTGAAGAATCCGACCTGGATGATCACCGACAGCGTCTCCATGACGAAGAGGCCCCCGATGATCGCCATGACGATCTCGTGCTTGGTGGCGACGGCCACCGAACCGATCAGGCCGCCCAGCGCCAGCGAACCGGTGTCGCCCATGAAGATCGCAGCCGGCGGCGCGTTGAACCAGAGGAAGCCGAGGCCGGCACCGATCACCGCGCCGAGGATGACGGCAAGTTCACCCGTGCCGGGCACGAAATTGATCTGCAGGTAGTTCGCAAAGACCGCGTTGCCGGCGAGATAGGCGATCACGCCGAAGGAAGCCGCAGCGATCATGACGGGCACGATCGCGAGCCCATCGAGGCCGTCCGTCAGGTTAACCGCATTGCCCGCAGCGACAATCACGAAGCCGCCGAACAGGATGAAGAAAAACCCGAGATTGAGGAGGAAATCCTTGAGGAAAGGAAAGGCGATCGACGTGCCGAGAGCCGGACTGGTCGCAGAACCCGTCGCCAGCGCCACGCGCATCATGAAGAAGACGGCGATGCCGGCGATGACGAATTCGATGCCAAGCCGCGCCTTGCCGGAAAAGCCCTTGTCCGTCTGCTTCGTCACCTTCAGGTAGTCGTCATAGAAGCCGATCGCGCCGAAACCGAGCGTAACGAGAAGCGTGGCCACCACATAGATGTTGGAAAGATCGGCCCAGAGCAGCGAACCACCGAGGATGCCCGCGAGAATCATCAGTCCGCCCATGGTCGGCGTACCGGCTTTCTTGAAATGCGTCTGCGGTCCGTCGGCACGGATCGGCTGGCCCTTGCCCTGCCGGACGCGTAGCGAAGCAATGATCCGCGGGCCAAACAGGAAGACGATAAAGGCAGAGGTGAAGAGGGCCGCACCCGTCCGGAAGGTGATGTATCGGAACAGGTTGAAGAATTGAATTCTATCCGCCAGTTCCACAAGCCAGATCAGCATTCAAGGCCCTTTCTCAAGCCGCGTCTAATTAAGAGTGGCGCTCCGTGTCCGGGAATGCCGGGTAGTTGTCAAGCAGGGCTGCGACGATCCTGCCGAAGCCAAGTCCAAGCGACGACTTCACCATGACGACGTCGCCAGGCCTCACCGAGCGCACCACGAAATCGGCCAGATCCGCGGTTTTCTCGCGGTATTCGACATGGACGCTTTCGGGAAGCGCGTCGCGCAGTGCCGCCATCTCCGGACCGGCGAGCCAGACATGCTCGACGACGGCGGCAAGCAGCGGACCTGCCAGATCCTCGTGCACCTTTGCCGAGAATTCGCCCATCTCGAGCATGTCGCCGAGCACGGCGATTCGCCGGCCGGCAAGTTCCGGTGTCGCGGATGCCAGGAGCGCGATCGCCGCCCGCATGGAAGCCGGATTGGCGTTGTAGCTTTCGTCGATCAGCGTCAGATGTCCCTCGCCGATGCCGAGGAGATGGCGTTCGCCCCTGCCCTTGACGGCCCTCAAGGCGGCAAGCGCCTCCATGGCCTTCGGCATGTCCGCTCCCATGAGGAAACAGGCGCCGAGCGCCGCCATGGCGTTTTCGGCGATATGGCGGCCTGCTGCACCGATATGGATTTCCGAAGTTTCCCCGTTCAGCACGGCCCAGACGGTCGAACCTTCCGCATTGCCTTCGAAATCCGCCAGCCGGAAATCCGCCTTCGCATGCTGGCCGAAGGTATAGACGTGGGATACCCCCGCCTCCTGCGCCTGCTTTTCCAGGAAGTCGAACTGCTTGTTGTCCCGATTGAGGATCGCCGAGCCGCCGGGTTCGAGCCCCTCGAAAATCTCCGCCTTGGCGGCGGCGATCTCTTCAAGGCTCGTGAAATGGCCGAGATGGGCGGCGGCGATCGTGGTGATGATCGCCACATGCGGACGCACCATTTTCACTAGCGGCCGAATCTCGCCCGGATGGTTCATGCCGATTTCGAAGACGCCGAAATCCGCATCCGCCGGCATGCGGGCGAGCGTCAGCGGCACGCCCCAGTGATTGTTGAAGGAAGCGACGGCGGCATGCACCTTGCCGGAGGGCGCCAGTACCTGACGCAGCATCTCCTTCGTCGTCGTCTTGCCGACCGAACCGGTGACAGCGACGATACGCGCCCGGCTGCGGTCACGCGATGCTAGGGCAAGCCGGCCCATCGCTGCGAGCACGTCGTCGACGATGATCATCGGCACGATGAGCTTGCCCAATGCGGGAAGCTTCGCCTCGCTGACCACGATCAGCGGCGCGCCGTTCGCGACAGCCATGCTGGCGAAATCGTGACCGTCCACGCGATCGCCCTTGATGGCGAAAAAAGCCTCGCCATCGCCGATGGTGCGGCTATCGATCGAAATGCCCGTGATGCCCTCGGGCAGGGTGCCGATCGGCCGGCCGCCCATGGCGGCCATCATCTCCTCCGACGTCCACAGAAAGCTCATGACTTCAGCTCCTCCAGCGCCTTGCGTACCTCCACATGATCGGAAAACGGCAGGATCGTCGCGCCGATCGTCTGGCCCTCCTCATGGCCTTTGCCGGCAACGATCAGAGTGTCGCCGGAATTGAGCATGCGCACGGCCTCTCGGATTGCTTGCGACCGGTCGCCGATCTCGATCGCGCCGGGCGCCGCGGCCATGATCTCGGATCGAATCACTTCGGGAACCTCGGACCGAGGATTGTCGTCGGTGACGATGACGACGTCGGCAAGCCTTGTCGCCACCTCCCCCATGATCGGCCGTTTGCCCTTGTCGCGATCACCGCCGCAGCCGAAGACCACGATGACCCGGCCTGTCGTGAAGGGGCGCACGGATGTCAGCACATTTTCCAATGCATCCGGCTTGTGGGCATAATCGACATAGGCGAGCGCGCCATCCCGTGTATGACCGACCAGTTCGAGGCGGCCGGAAGCGCCAACCAGTTTTTCAAGTGCAGTTATGGCAACGGGAGCAGCCACGCCGGTCGACATGGCGAGCCCCGCCGAGACCAATGCATTCGCAACCTGGAAATCACCGGCGAGCGGAATATCCACTTCGAAGATTTCATCGCCGAAATGGACTTCGGCGGTCTGCTTGTGGCGGAAGTGCTCAACCCGCTTGAGGCACAAATAATTGCCCTTGCGGCCGACGGTGCGGACATCGAGGCCGGAGGCGGTGGCGACGCGGATCGCCTCCTCAGACCACGGGTCGTCGGCAAAGATCACCGCCAGCGAACCTTTCGGCATCAGCGTATCGAAAAGCCGCATCTTGGCGGCCATATAGCTTTCCACCGTCGGATGGTAATCCATGTGGTCGCGGCCGAGATTGGTGAACGCGGCAGCCGAGAGGCGCACACCGTCGAGGCGGCTCTGGTCGAGGCCGTGGCTGGACGCCTCCATGGCGGCATGGGTGACGCCTTCGGCGGCAAGTTCGGCAAGCAGCTTCTGGAGCTCGACCGGATCGGGCGTCGTCAGCGAACCGTAGTCGTTGCGGGTTGGAGAAACCACACCGGTGGTACCGATCTGAGCTGCGGCAAAACCGGCATACGCCCATATCTGACGGGTGAAGGAGGCAACCGAGGTTTTGCCGGCCGTCCCCGTTACAGCAACCATGGTTTCCGGCTGCGCACCGTAGAATCGAGCCGCGGCAAGCGCCAGCAGCCGGCGCGGACTGGAAACCGCCAGGACCGGAATTCCCGCATCCGCCGGATGGCCAGCGATGGCCGCAACGGCACCACGGGCTGCGGCATCGCCGATATAGGCCGAACCGTCGGCCTTTGAGCCAGCAAGCGCGGCAAATAGCATACCGGGAACCACCTTGCGGCTGTCGGAGGAAATGCCCTTCACATCGAGCTCACCCGCCGGTCCGGCCATGAGCTCCGCTATTTCCGGAAAATCCCGTCCGGCAAGGTCCCGCAATTTCATCGGCTGAATCTTCATTCTGAGTATCGTCCCCACGAATCGTAAGCCGATTTGTTATCGCTCAATAAGACACGAGCAGGGCAGAACCGTCATTGCCGAATTTCGGCTTTACCCCGAGAATGGGCGCAGCCCGGCTGATGATCTCCTTGACCATGGGCGCGGCCGACGTCGCCGACAGCGCCGCACCATTGCCCTTGTCTGTCTTCGGCTCGTCGGCAAAGCTCAAGACCACATATTGCGGATTATCCATCGGAAAGGCCGCCAGGAAGGCGTTGAAGTTCTTGTCGTGCGCGTAGCGTCCGTTGACGACCTTGTCGGCGGTACCCGTTTTTCCGCCGACGTTGAAGCCCGTGACGCGGGCGTTCCTGCCGGACCCGTTGGCACCGTTCCACTCGAAAAGGAAACGCATGTCCTTGCTGGTCGACGGCTTGAGCACCTGGGTTGCAACCTTGTCAGCCTCCTCGCGCGTGCGCGGCAGGAAGGTCGGCTCGATCAGCTTGCCGCCGTTGACGAGCGCCGCCCCTGCGACGGCCGTTTGCAGGGGCGTCGTCGAGACGCCGTGGCCGAACGAGATCGTGATGGAGTTGATCTTCTTCCACGTGCGCGGCTGGCTGGGCTGGGCGACCTCCGGGAGTTCCGTCTTCATCTTGCTGAGCAAACCAAGCCGGGTCAGGAATTCCTTGTGCCCGTCGATGCCGACGGTATCAGCGATCTTCGCTGTGCCGATATTGGAAGAATACTGGAAGATTTCGGGAACACTGAGCACTCGTCCTTTGCCATGGAAATCCTTGATAGTGAAACCGCCGATCCGAATCGGGAAGCGTGCATCAAACGTGCTCTGCAGGTTCACCTTGCCGGAATCGAGGCCCATAGCGATCGTGAAGGACTTGAAGGTCGAACCCATCTCGAACGTACCGTTCGACATCCGGTTGAACCATCCTTCCTCGCCACCCACGGCGGGATTGTTGGGATCGAAATCCGGCGCGGAAGCCATGCCAAGGATTTCGCCGGTATGGACGTCGATGACGACAGCTCCGGCTCCGATCGCGCGATATTTGGCGATCGCTTCAACAACCACTTCGCGCACGATGGCTTGCACGCGAAGATCGATCGAGAGCTTCACCGGTTCGAGAGGCTGGTTTGACGTCATTCCGACGGCTGTAAGGTCCGCAAGCCCCTGGCTGTCCACATAACGTTCCATGCCGGCGACGCCGCGGTTGTCGATATTGACGTAGCCGACGACATGCGCAGCCGTCGCTCCACCGGGATAAAAGCGGCGCTTCTCCGGCCGGAAGCCGATCCCCGGAATGCCGAGCGCCAGGATCTGGCTCTGCTGTTTCGGCGTAAGCTGGCGGCGGAGCCACTGGAACCGCGAACTGGATTTGAGCTTCGAATAGGTCGACTTGACGTCGAGATCGTGCAGCACGGTCGAGAGCTTCTCGATCACCTCGTCCGCGTCGACGATCTTGTGCGGCTCGGCAAACAGCGAAACCGTCCGGATATCGGTCGCCAGTACCTCGCCATTTCGGTCGACGAGATCGGGGCGGGAGGCCATAAGCCGATCGGCCGGCAGGATACTGGACGTCGTAAGCGGTTGCGCCACGCCATATTGCACGAGACGCCCGCCGATGACGCAGTAGAAAACGGTGAAGCCGGCGATCAGCAGGCCGACGCGATTCTTCGCCTGATTGGACTTCCGCTTGCGGGTGCCCTCGAAGGAGGCGCCACCCGAAAAAGAGCAACCGCGACTGCCGGCGGAAAAATGCGCCCGGCTCTTCAAGACCATGATGCGAGACAGGAAAGACATCAGCGGTTCACCGATCCAGTAGAGATGATTTCGACGGAGCCGCGCGGCAGCGGCACGGGGATTTTCTGGGCGGGCTTTGCCTTGGCGGCGGCAACACCCTTGAGTGCGGCGGCAACCTCGCTGTTCTTGCCGGCGATGATATCCTCGATCGTCGTTTCCGGCTGCGGCAGCGCCGATCTGGGCATCGGCAGTTCTTTTGGCATGGCAAGCTGGGTCGGTTCGGTCGGAGCCAGGCCGAGTTCCGAATTATAGACCTTGATCAGCCTGTGGAGACGGTTCGGCTGGGTGAGCAGCGCCCAATCCGCCTTCAGGAGATCGATCGTGTCCTTCTCCAGCTTGATTTCCGTCTCCAGCCGGCGGACCTCGGCAAGCTTCTCGTCGGCGCGATGTTTAATCGTGTAGGTGACGACCGCAGTCGCCGTCATGATGCCGATCAGAACGAGATCGAAGCTTCTGAGCATTTCCGTTAGGCTCCCATCTTTGCAATGCTGGCGAGATCGGGCAGATCGAAAATCGACATGTCGGCTGGGCGCGCCACCGCATCGGTCCGGATACCGGCGCGCAATTTGGCAGAACGGGCCCGCGGATTGGCTTCCGCCTCCTCATCGCTGGCGGCGATCACCGATCTGCCAAGCGTCTCAAAAACGGGAGGCTTCGCCTCGACCATCGGCAGATGCCGTGAGCCGGAAACCTTGCCGGAGCGATCGGCGAAGAACTGCTTGACGATCCGGTCTTCGAGGGAATGAAACGTGACGACCACGAGCCGGCCACCAGGCTTCAAGGCACGCTCCGCAGCAAAAAGAGCCTGGGCGAGTTCACCGAGTTCATCATTGACGAAGACGCGCAGCGCCTGAAAGACACGCGTCGCCGGATGGATCTTGTCCTTGGACTTGCGCGGATTGACGCTTTCGATCAGGTTCGCAAGATCACGCGTCGTGGTGAAAGGCTGGGATGCGCGGCGCTTTTCGATAGCCCGGGCAATGCGGCCCGCCTGCCTCTCCTCGCCCAGGAAACCAAAGATGCGGGTGAGATCGCTAACCTTGGCGCGATTGACGACATCGGCGGCCGAGACGCCTTCAGCCGACATGCGCATATCGAGCGGGCCATTTCTCTGGAAGGAGAAGCCGCGCTCGGCTTCATCGATCTGCATCGAGGAAACGCCGATATCGAGAACGACGCCGTCAAGTCCGCCCTGCGGCGCATGGTCTGCAAGCCGGGAAAACTGAGAATGAATGAGCGTGAGGTGATCTTGATTGGCATCGACAAGAGCCTGACCCGCGGCAATCGCCGTCGGATCCCGATCAAGGGCAATCACGTCGGCACCAGCGGCAAGGAGGGCGGACGTATACCCGCCCGCCCCGAATGTGCCGTCCAGAATAAGCTTGCCCGACCGGGGATCGAGAGCATCGAGGACTTGCTTCAGAAGAACCGGAATGTGGCGAACCGGTCCGCCGTCGGGCTCGGTTGTTCCCTTGCCTGGATTCGCCGCCATTCCGCACCCCTGTCCTAGACGGGACGCGAACTCAGACGCCCCTCTCTTGCCGCCGCCTGCGCCGCATGGAACGCCTGCGGCTGCCAAAGCTGAAAATGATCCGAGCGCCCGACGAAGGTCACTTCCGAACTGATTCCCGTGAAGTCGCGGATGAAATCCGTAACCATCAGCCGGCCCTCCGCATCGAGCCTCATGAAGACGCCGCCACCATGAACAAGCAGCGACATCCGGTTCGCCTCCGGCGAAAACGGATCCGCGGAAGCGATCTGCCGTTCGTAACGATCGAGCAGGTCCGGCCCTCCGACGCTGATCGCCGGATAGACGAAATCCTGGAGACAATAAAGCTCCTGAATTCCGCGCTCCGAAAGAACCGAGCGGAAACTCGCCGGAACGGAGACCCGCCCCTTCGCATCGATCCTGTTCGTCGCATTCGACAGGAAGCGGCTCATCACACCGAACATCCGCCCCATTCAAATCCAGGGCGAAAAACCGCCCGCCCGTACGCATCACACCAGACACAGCTTCGCCACCCGAATGGACAACAAGCCATCCGGCCTGAAGACCGAAATTCTGGGATTTACGGGCGATCATCCGCCCTTGCACAATGCAGCTTTGGGATACCATGGGACCATATGGGCGTCAATGGGAGAAGCCCCGCTAGCTGCCCCCAAACCGGATTTATTTATAACCCGTTAAGTTTAACAAAGGGTTATTAAGGCGGATGGAGAAGCCGCCTTGAGCCGGCGCTGCAAGTCGATCTGGCACAATGGTTAAAGGACCGCAATCAAAAGATTTTTTTAAATCTCTAATGGAAGAAATCGGCCATCGGCAAACAGCCTTCGGCAGGAGGTGAGCGTTGGCGCCCAACCTGTCCGCCGGGCCTGCACGGGCCGGCGAGCCTCGGACGGAAATAATGGAGCTGTCAGGCCGCTTCGGGAACAATCGGTCTGGTATCGGCCTCCAACAATTTCGAGACAACACGGCGACCGAGCACAATCGACGGTTTTTCGACAAAACGGAAGACCAGATATGAGACGCCGATGGTTGCCATCAGGCAGACGAGCATGGTCGCGAGATCACGCCACCCTCCCGTCAGTGGCAGGAAGCGGTAGATAGTGACATTGACGATCCAGTGGAAAAGATAGATCGAATAGCTGATCCGGCCGATCCAGGCGAGAACCCGCGATTGCGGCGCGTTGAGCCGGACCGCACCGATGAATACGGCGACTGCAAGCAGATACCCTGTCATGATCGGCAGCGTGGCGATCAGGATGAAGCCGTCATTGCGCATCAGCGAGAATTCCGAGACGGCGAGAACGGCGAGCAGCTGGTACGCGATAAGATAGGCGGCGCAGCTTGCCGCGCCCTTCTTGCGCTCGACGATTGCAAGACGCAGCAGCAGGCCGGAAAACAGAAAGGAAAGATGCAGGCCGATATAGGACACCGGAAGTCCGATCCCGAGATAAAGGCGAACGAGAACCGGTCCCGCAGTCGAAGAGACCAGCGCCACCGCCAGAATGACGACGGCGAGCGGATTGCCGAGAAGCCGCGTCGCGAAAAGCCCGGCCGCCAGGAAATAAAAGACCAGTTCGATGAACAATGTCCAGTATATGCCGGACATCCAGCCCTGCCCCAAAAATTGCGGAGCCATGGTGATATTGGCAAGCACCGTCATCATCGAGACCGGCGTACCGGCGGTCCAGTAGATGATGGCGAGGCAGGCGAGTGCGACCCAGAAGGCCGGATAAAGCCTGAAGAAGCGCGAGATCGCAAAGCGCTTCAGCGGCGCCTCCCCGCGGATGCTGAACGGGACGACGAAACCGCTGATCAGGAAGAACAGCACAACACCGAACCGCCCGAGATCGAGCGAATGTTCCGAAAAGCTGAACCAGGGATAGAGGGCGCCGGCAGACGCGCCTTCCGCGCGGGAAGCGTCGCCGATGAAATGCTGGACGAAGACCGAAAGAGCGGCGACGGCGCGCAGGCCGTCGATATTGGACAATCTTGCTGCAGACATCGGCTTGCTGCTCCGGAGAACGCGGGGGCATGGAAATTGCGCCGATTTCTAACATCAGGGCCTGATGGCGGGAATATTGCGGAAGGCCCCGCAGCCCTTATCTTTTAAATCATTGTTAAGGATAAAATTGGATTAAAATCCGCACCAAAGGGAGACGATGCCAGTTGGCCTGTAAGCCGGGTTCTGTATGGCCCCGATGCGAGCACCGGAACGTGGCAGCCATTCATCTGGGACGATGCTTGCACATCGCCTCGCGCAACCCACCCGGATGACTGGCCCGGAAACCGGCTGTGGCCACGCTTTCGCGTAGGCCCGCGTCATCCCTATTCGGTCTTGCTCCCGGTGGGGTTTACCGTGCCGCCCCTGTTACCAGAGGCGCGGTGGGCTCTTACCCCACCCTTTCACCCTTACCCCGCCGTCTCAGCCGCTTGCATCCCAAGCGGTTGAAAAGGCGGGGCGGTTTCCTTTCTGTGGCACTTTCCCTGGGGTCGCCCCCGCCGGATGTTATCCGGCACCGTGTTTCCGTGGAGCCCGGACTTTCCTCACCTCACCGCCTTTCGGCATTGGTAAAGCGCGGCTGCCCGGCCAACTGGCATGCGGTCCATAGACGAGATAGGAATGGAACACCAGAGTTTACAGATAATCCGCTGAAAAATCCGTCGAATAGGCGTCATCCACGATCCGCCCGTGGAAGATCAACTCAGCTCCAAGCCGGCCGATCTCGTCCGAACTCTTGGCCGCCGCGCCGCAGCCGCCGCTCAGGATTCCGATACTGCTTGCCTCCGTCATGGCGATGGCCGGATAATCCGTCGGCGTGAAGGAGGTGACGCAGGCCGCCATCGAATCGCGAGAAAGGTCGAGCGAGGGCATCAGGCGTGCCATGACCTCGGTCAGATGGGCCTGGGTGCTTTCGCGACCGCCGGAACGAAACCAGGCGCGGATATCCGGCTCAGACGGCAGCAGCAGATCGTCCGGATCGCCGCCGATCTTGAGATAGATCCTGCCGTCCGGATAACGCACCGGCGGCAGGAGATAGATGCCGTCCTCCGCCTGGTTCCATTTCCAGATCAGTGACGGCACCTTGCCGAAAATGTCCATCGCCGCCTCGTCCACTTCGAAGAAGGCGACGGTGCGGGCATAAACCTTCAGATCAAGACGCCGCGGCAACAGATTCTCATTGATGGAAAATCCGCCAGCGGCGACGAGTACCTTTTCCGCTGAATAGCTGTTGCCCTCAACGGTGGTGACGGCAACCGCATCGCCCTCCTGTCGCACAGAGAAGACAGTCTCCGCGATGATTGCGGTGCCCTGCCTTTCGGCGAGCAGCGCCTGGGCCTTCACCAGCCGGCGCGGATTGATATGACCGGCATTCCTCGGCTCCCAGACGCCCTCGCTCTCGCCCGGGAAGCAGAAGAACGGAAACCGGTTTGCGAGATCGGCGTCGGTCAGGGTCTCGGTCGCGACTTCCAGCCTGTCAGCCGCAGCAAGGACATTGCCGACATAGGACGGCCCGCCTGCCCGCTTCGGCCCCACGATCAGGCAACCGGATTCGGAGTAGAAATCGATGCCGCTCTCGGCGGCGATCTCGCCATAACGGGCGATGGAACGATTGGCGAGGCGCGCCCAGACAGGGTCGGGATCGATCGTCCGGGTAATGCGCGCCTCGTCGTAATGGCTGGCAAACACGCCTTCATGGCGCTGATGGTCGGCAGGTTCGTCCGGACCGATCAGCGCGACGCCGTTGGTCCATTTCGAGAGGTAACGGGCCGCAGCAGCCCCCATCATGCCTCTTCCGATGACGATGTATTTGAACCGCGCCGTCATGCCCTGCCCCTTTTTTGATTCCACCGGCCGAAGTGCTCTCTATCGAAGCACTTCTAGCCGTTTTCGGAATCAAAATGCCACAGGCGAAAGCGACGCAGTCTGTTGCTTCGTTTCCAGGATAGCCTCCACCCGGCTGCAATAACGCTTCGAGACGGGATTCATGCGCTTGGCTCCGTGGCCGGCATTGTATCTGAGAATGGTGCCGCAGGTTTTCCCATCGCCGAGCTCGTGAGCGCCCGCGAGATATTTCATGCCGAAGCGGATATTGGTTTCCGGGTCGTAGAGGCCGTAGTCCGGCCCTTCATATCCCATCAACCGCGCCGTCGCAGGCTTGATCTGCATAAGACCGATCTCGCCGGCCTTTCCCTTGACCGTGGGGCGGTAATTGCTCTCGACCTGAATCACTGCATTGGCGAGCTCGACGGGGACGTCATATTCATCCGCATATTTCTCGATCAGCTTTGTATAATGCGTCTGCCGGACGAGGCGTTTGTCCGTATCCGTCGGCGCAGCCAAACCCGTTTCGCGCGTTTCCCAAGGAACTTTGGAAGTGCTGGTGGAGGAGGTTTTGACTTCGCTGCCATCCTGAGCGCGCACGAATTCGGTTTCCACGGCAAGCATAGCAAGGCCCGCCGCGGCAGCAATGATCAGTTTTTTCATCGAATAAGAATGTCTCCGAACCAACAGGCCCGCGGATATCATGACGCAGATATCCTTCGCCGCGTCGCCGGACAGACGGCGCAGCGTTCTACGAAACCTGATCGTTTATCTCTGCAACCCCGTCCTACCTGGCGGCTGCGCTAACGGGTTCTTTAGAAAGTCTTAATAAGGAAATGATGTGGCAGCGCAAAATTTTTGCTGGAAACGCGGGATTTGAAGCCTCGTCCCTGCAATCAGACATGACTGTATTTCGGCAGAGCCTTCAGCAAGCGATGCAGTGTATCGATCGTGGAGAAATCAGCGATACCGTCCACGAGCGAGGGCCGGAAATGTCGCTGGAAAGCTTCAACGACACCTTTCGTCCGCTCACAGAAGTTCCCTGTAATTTCAATGTCGTACCCATAGAGCGACAGCATGGACTGCAACGCTTCGATGGGTTGGCCACTCTCGCCGTACTGGAAGAAGCGCCCGCCATTGATTTGCGTTGGATCGATCCAGTGACCAACGCCGGCAAAGTGCAATTCCCGCCAGGGGAAATTTTCACCCGGATCGACCTTGCGGATCGGTGCAACATCCGAGTGTCCGAGCACTCTTTCGGGCGGAATTCCCCATCTTGAGCCGCAGTCCCGACACAATTCGACAACGGCACTGATTTGCGGATCGGGAAAGCCGGGTAGGCCACCGGGATGTCCAGGATTGGCAATCTCGATCCCGATGGAACAGGAATTGATGTCCGTTTCGCCCGCCCAGCAGCTTTTGCCCGCGTGCCAGGCCCGGCGCACCTCGGGCACGAGTTGCACGACACGCCCGTCCTCATGGACAAAATAATGGCTGGAAACCTGACTTTCCTCGCGGCAGAGCCAGTCGAGCGCGCCATCGGCACTGCCCATGCCGGTATAGTGCAGAAGGATCATGTCGGGCTTGCGCCCGTTCGCACGTTCGCCGTGATTGGGAGAAGGCATGACCGAAGCGCCGGCATAATCGGCGGTGAACAACGTCATGCAGCGCGGCGCTCTTTCGCAATCGCCGCATAAGCCGCATTGAGAGCGGCCATCCGCTCGTTGGCGGCCGCATGCAGTGCAACCGGTACACCGCGAGCAATCAGCCGGTCCGGATGATGCTCGGACACCAGCAATCGGTATTGCTTGCGGATATCTGCGAAATCGTCTTCCGGCGAAACACCGAGCACCAGATAGGGATCGGCGCCGTCGAGGTGGACATGGCGTGCCATGATGCGGCGGAAATGAACTTCGTCGATGCGGAAGATCTCGGCGATCCGGGCCACGAAAGCGAGTTCCTTCTCATGCACCAGGCCATCTGCTTTGGCGATGTGGAACAGGCCGTCGATGACATTCTCCAGCATCGGGCAGTTTTCCGAGGCACCCGAGCTGCACAGACCTGCAAGCTTCGTCGCATAAGCCTCGTAGCCGGCCACGTCCTGACGCGCGAGATTGTAGAGCCGCGCCACGTTGCGCGCCTCCTCGTCCGGGAAGTCGAAAATCTGCTGGAAGGCCTTCACCTCCGCCTCGGTCACGATTCCGTCGGCCTTCGCCATCTTCGCAGACAGCGCTATGATCGCCACTGAAAAGGATACCTTGCGGCGCGTTTCGGGATCGCCTTCGAACACCGTGCGGATCGCCTCGACCACGCGGCCGAGCACGCTGCCTGCCGCATCGCCGATCGCGCCAAGGAGCCGTTCCCAAAGGGAGGAGATCTGCAGACAGGAAAAATCGAAAATCATTACTGCAATGGACCAGATTATCCCTGCAATTGCAAGAAGGTGGGTGGTCCGTCTCGGATTAAACTATGTTCATGTTTTCCGAACAATCACCACCGATCACCGATCGGTTACCGTGCATCCCACGCTGCGGGCGATCGCCGGGCAGCCGTTTTCCACAGGGCGACCGGCGCGCAGCGTGGTTGAATCGATTATATTCCCTGCTCCCCGGGGCGCTCAGCGGAAGCTTCGGTTTTTCTTGAGAAATTCACTTTACAGGGGGGCCATCTCTGGCGCATCCATTCCTTCGTTTTTTGAGCTGTACGCGAAAGCGTCAAGGAGGAACGATGGCCAAACAGAAAGTAGCAATGTTGACCGCCGGAGGCCTTGCGCCCTGCCTGTCTTCCGCCGTCGGCGGGCTGATCGAACGCTATAACGACATCGCGCCCGAGATCGAGATGGTCGCCTACCGCTCCGGATATCAGGGCGTGCTTTTGGGCGACCACATCGAAATCACGCAGGACATGCGCGAAAAGGCCTATCTCCTGCATCGCTACGGCGGATCGCCGATCGGCAACAGCCGCGTGAAGCTCACCAATGCCGCCGACTGCGTCAAGCGCGGCCTCGTCAAAGAAGGCGAAAACCCGTTGCGCATCGCCGCCGACCGCCTCGCGCAGGACGGCGTCACCATCCTCCACACGATCGGCGGCGATGATACCAACACGACCGCAGCCGACCTTGCCGCCTATCTCGGCGCCAACGGCTACGACCTGACCGTCGTCGGCCTGCCGAAGACTGTCGACAACGACGTGGTGCCGATCCGGCAGTCGCTCGGCGCCTGGACCGCGGCGGAAGTCGGCGCATATTTCTTCGACCACGTTTCCAATGAGCAAAGTGCCGCCCCTCGCACACTTGTGATTCACGAAGTGATGGGACGTCACTGCGGCTGGCTTACCGCCGCGACAGCCCGCGCCTATATTCAGAAGACCAGGAACAATGAATATGTCGAGGGCCTGATGATGAACACCCAGATGAAGAACATCGATGGGCTCTACCTGCCCGAGATGGCCTTCGACCTCGACAAGGAGGCCGCGCGCCTCAAGGATATCATGGATAAGCGCGGTTTTGTGACGCTCTTCGTGTCGGAAGGCGCCTGCCTTGACGCAATCGTCGCCGAGCGGGAAGCTGCCGGCGAGGCCGTCAAACGCGATGCCTTTGGCCACGTTAAGATCGACACCATCAATGTCGGGAACTGGTTCCAGAAGCAGTTCGCCGCGCTTCTCGGCGCCGAACGCTCCATGGTGCAAAAATCCGGCTATTTCGCACGCTCGGCCCCGGCGAATGCCAGCGATTTGATGCTGATCAAAGGCATGGTCGACCTTGCGGTGGAAAGTGCGCTCAACAGGGTTTCAGGCGTGACCGGCCATGACGAAGACCAGAACGGAAAATTGCGAACGATCGAATTCCCGAGAATCAAGGGTGGAAAACATTTCGATCTGACGGCAAAATGGTTCGGCGAAGTGATGGACTATATCGGCCAGCCTTTCGCCGAGGCTTGATATGTAAAGGACGCCGACGGGTGTTCTGGAGGGAATGGAATGACGGCTGATACCTGGCTCGCTTTTGCCGCGACCGCGATCTTTCTCGTCCTTCTTCCGAGCCCCCTTGCCTGCCTTGCCGCCAGCTTCTCGCTTCAGCGCGGCCGCCGTACGGCGGTCGCCACGATCCCGGGCTTTGCCGTCGGGTTGTCGGCCGCCCTGATCATGGCCGTCATTCCGCTCGCAGTCATCGCCCTCTATCTGCCTCGTCTGTTGGAGACGCTTTCTTGGGCAGGTCTCGGCTATCTGATGCTTTACGTGCTCTGGTCCTACCAGGATCCGCGGATATCAGGCCTCGTCGCCGATAACGACAACCTCCCCGAATACCGGGCCGCCCGGATTTTCGGTTGCCTGTTCGGCAAATCCGCCTTCGGTCCGCGTTACGCCATTGTCCTTGCCGCCGCCCTGGCGCAGTTCATCGACGCCGGTCGCCCGCTCCTGCCGCAATTCCTCGAAATGCAGGCGACATTCCTCGTCTGTGCGGTGTTCGGAGCCGGAATCCACGTGCTTTTCCCGCGCCGCGTGATCGGCCGCAAGCGCCGTATCCCTGCCCTCAATTCAGCCTCGCGCAAGCCGCAGATGCGCTTTATCTCGCGACGCGCGGTTACGGCCGGCTATCGCCGGATTGCCGCCTGACCTTCGCCTCATGTGCACCGTCTTGTCGGACGCCGCCCAATAGGTTAATGGAAATTCTCATTCGGTGGCGTTTGGGCGGACTGGGGTAACCATTTTTTCATGAAAGCGACCCAATGGCGATAATCCGATTCCTCGGCCGCGGGACGGCGGTGGCATGCGCCATATCTTCAGCTCTTGCCGGATGTTCCAGCGTCGAACGAGAGCCCCGGCTGGCGGCGACTCAGACGACAACCCCGGCGAACGGCCAGCCAGCCGGATCGGTGCAAACGGCATCCGCCGACGGGGGATCGGTCATCCAATACAGGTCCGACCTTCCGGTTGGCCAACAGCTCCAGACGGGCGCTCAGCTACCCGCCACAACACAACTCGCCGGCACCCAGCCGACAATCGCACTTGCCAAGTCAGGCAGGCTTGCTGTTCCCGTCCCCTCTGCGGTCGAAGCGGCATCGGTTCAGACCGCTGCGATGGCGTCTCCGACCATGGCTCCGCTCGTCGCCTTCGCGCCCGCATCGCTTCCGGTACAGCCGGCGACGCCGGCGACATCCACCGCCGTAGCATCTGTTGCGGCTGCCCCCGCACCTGTTCCCGCGACCTCCACCATTCTTGCCGCTTCCAAAAGTGGCCGTATCACCTCCCCTATGGTCGCACCCGCCGTTGCGGAAGGCAGGATCCAACCGGCCGCCGCTCAGGCGATCGCGCTCGACGAGCCGGAACTCACGCCGGATATGGTGGCGCTGCAGTCGGTCGTCCCCACGCCACGCCCGCAGCGGCCGGACACCACGACGCTCGCCTACGCCGCCCAGCCGAAAGCTGTTGCTGCGCTCTCTGCCATGGAATTCCCGCCCGCTCCCGGCGATCCGCTGCCGGCAACCGCCGCCGACGCGCCGCCACAACTGAACATGCTCATCAAGCGTTATGCCGGCATATATGGCGTGCCGGAATCGCTGGTTCATCGCGTCGTGCATCGTGAGAGCCGCTACGACCCCAAGGCTTATCACAAGAACGGCTATTGGGGCCTCATGCAGATCAAGTATTCGACCGCAAAATCGATGGGCTATGAAGGTCCGCCGGAAGGCCTGCTCGACGCCGAGACCAATCTCAAATACGCCATCAAATATCTGCGCGGCGCTTGGCTCGTCGCCGACAATAAGAACGACAATGCCATCAGGCTCTATGCGCGAGGCTACTATTACGACGCCAAGCGCAAGGACATGCTGCACGTCCTTCAAAAATAAGGATACGTGGACAACGGCGCCTCAGGGCGCCGTCAATGTTCTGGTGATTTCCGCGACAAGCGGCAAAGGACTGTAGGGTTCCCAGTCCGGTGTCAGTCCGAGCCGCACGACGACAAGATCAAGCGACGGAATGACCACCACATTCTGTCCATCGTGCCCATCGAGGAAAAATGCGTCGGCAGGGAGTCCGCTGCTGCGAGCAGGCAGCCAGGTCTGCATCTTCGAATAGCGGCCGCTCGAAGTCCGGTTCGGCTCATGCATCTCACCGACGAAACCTTCCGGCAGGATACGATTGCCGTTCCACATGCCATCATTCGCAAGGAGCAATCCCAGCCGCGCCCAGTCACGCGCCGTGGCGTACATATAGGAACTGCCGACAAACGTGCCGGCCTCATCCGTTTCCATCACCGCACTTGTCATGCCGAGCGGATCGAACAATGCCTTGCCCGGATAGGCGAGCGCAGCAGCCTTGTCACCGAGCCTGTCCATCCAGACCCTCGACAATATCACGCCCACGCCGGAGGAATAGTTGAAGCGAGAGCCTGGATCGGCTTCCAAGTGCTTAACGAGAGCGAAATCCGCCATATCCGGCTCAAGGTAGAGCATGCGTGTGACATCCGCGACTGTGCCGTAATTTTCGTTGAAGGCAAGACCGCTTTCCATCGCCAGCAGATCGGCGAGCCGGATATCGGCACGCTTATCATCCTGCCATTGCGGGAAAAGGCTCTTGTCCTCCAGCGAAAGCCTGCCGTCGCGGATCAGCGTGCCGATGATCGTGGCGGTGACCGTCTTGGTCATCGACCAGCCGAGCAGTGGTGTATCCTTCGAAAAACCGGTCCCGTAAGCCTCGCCGACAATCCGCCCGTTCTTTACGACCACCACCGCCCGCATATTCGGCCCAACGAGATCGGCATCTGAAAGAAGTTCCGCAACCTTCTGGTCGGATTCAATTTTCCCGCCTTCCGGCCAGAGACCATTTTCATCAGCCGCTCGCGGCGCGGCATGACTCAGTCTCGATGCAGCAGGCGGATCGCCGTCCGGTGTGACGGCACAGCCCAGGCCTTCCCTGTAGACCGCATCATTGCCGGCGATGAAGCCAAGAAGGGCAGCGCGCACGCGCCTGTCCGCCTGGTCGACGGAAACCCGCATAAGCTTGAGAAGCGGATGCCCCGGCGCCTGGACATCGACGGCCAGGACCTCATCACTATCACGTCCGGCAAGGAAGACATTGGAGCACACGATCTTCGCCGCGTAGCCGCTGCCAACGCGGAACAATTCCGGCGGCATCGTGTAAAGCCAGATTCCGAGGCCGACGAGACCGACGGCGACAACCCCAAAAACGATCTTCACAATCCGGATCAACAACAACCGCATGTCCGTCTCCCGTTTCGCACGCCTCCGTATGCAATCAGGATTCTCTGTACTGCGGAAGAGAGCCTTTCGGACATCCGCAGCCAGCCGGCCACAGGCTGCGTCATCAATCTGTTGCACGACGGGTTTACACGCGCTGAAACCTTGAACAGGCGGGATTCGATCATGGCGGATATTGCACAGGAAGCCGGTTTTCGGAAAAACCAGAAGCTGAAGGATGCGCTTCTGCAGCATAAGGCTCTTTCGCGGCAGGGTTTTTCGGAGAGGCTTTTCGGTCTGCTTTTCTCCGGCCTCGTCTATCCGCAGATCTGGGAAGACCCGGATGTCGATATGACGGCGATGGAGCTTGGCGAGGGACACACGATCGTCACCATCGGTTCTGGCGGCTGCAACATGCTCGCCTATCTCTCCCGCTCGCCGAAGAAGATCGACGTGGTCGACCTCAACCCGCATCACGTGGCGCTGAACCGGCTGAAGCTCGCCGCCTTCCGCCATCTGCCAGGACATGGCGATGTCGTGCGCCATTTCGGCATGGACGGCGTGCGCTCCAACAGCAAGAGCTACGATGCCTTCATCGCTCCCAACCTTGATAGTGCCACCCGCGCCTATTGGGACAAGCGGTCACTCTCGGGCCGCCGCCGCATCGAAGTCTTCGACCGCAATATCTACAAGACGGGCCTGCTCGGCCGTTTCATCGGCGCCGGCCACGTCATCGCCCGCCTGCACGGCACCGATCTCAAGGAGATGGCGAACGCGCGCTCGCTGCGCGAACAACGCCAGTTCTTCGACGACCGCGTAGCCCCCCTCTTCGACAAGCCACTGATCCGCTGGGTCACGAGCCGCAAGAGTTCGCTGTTCGGCCTCGGCATTCCGCCGCAGCAATATGACGAGCTGGCGAGCCTGGCATCGGATGGCTCGATCGCGCCGGTCCTTCGCCAGCGCCTCGAAAAGCTCGCCTGCCATTTCCCGCTCCGTGACAACTATTTCGCCTGGCAGGCCTTCGTCCGCCGCTATCCGAAGCCGGAGGAAGGCACGCTGCCGACCTATCTCAAGGCCGAGAATTATCGCGCCATCCGCGGCAACGCGGAGCGTGTCACCGTCCATCACGCCAGCTTCACGGAGCTTCTGGCGCAGAAGGCGGCAGCAACCGTCGATCGCTACGTGCTGCTCGACGCGCAGGACTGGATGAACGATCAGCAACTGAACGACCTCTGGTCGGAAATCACCCGAACGGCCGCTCCGGGCGCTCGGGTGATCTTCCGCACGGCCGCGGAAAAGAGCGTGCTCGATGGTCGCCTTTCTCCGGCCTTGCTCGATCAGTGGCTGTATCTGGAGGAGCGTTCCCACGAGCTCAACCTTCAGGATCGCTCGGCAATCTACGGCGGCTTCCACATCTATGTGAAGAGAGCCTGATGGCAGCGGATATGGCGAGCGCTTCCTTGTCCCACGATCATGCCGAACGCATGGACCGGATGTACCGGTATCAGCGCCATATCTACGATCTTACCCGCAAGTATTATCTCTTCGGGCGGGATCGGGCGATCAGCGGGCTGCATGTTCCGTCCGGCGCGACACTGCTCGAAGTCGGCTGCGGCACGGGCCGCAACCTCCTGCTCGCTCACCGGCACTATCCGACCGCCAAGCTCTACGGTCTCGATATCTCCGCCGAAATGCTTGAGAGTGCCCAAGCCAATTTCCGCGGGAAGCCGGTCGTGCCGGAATTCCGCGTCGCCGACGCCACCAGTTTCAAGGCTGGGGATTTCGGCGTTTCAGGGTTCGACCGCATTCTGATCTCCTATGCGCTGTCGATGATTCCCGACTGGGAAAAGGCAATCGATGCCGCCCTTGCTGCGCTGGCGCCGAGAGGCTCGCTGCATATCGTCGATTTCGGCCAGCAGGAACAGCTGCCCGGCTGGTTCGGGCGGCTGCTCAAAGCCTGGCTCACACGCTTCCACGTGACACCTCGCGCCAACCTGCACGCGGTGCTCGAAAGCAGGCTGTCCGCGGCAGACGCCGATATGATCTTCGAGGAGATCGGCTGGGGTTATGCCTGGCATGCGGTCATCCGCCGGCGCGGCTGAACCGGCTCGTCATCGTGCTGCCGGCACGAATCCCTCTTGCCCCAACCGACTTTTTACGACGTTATGGCGAATATGAGCTTACGCTTCCCTTGTGTTGCTTCGCGGGCAAGCGGCTTCCTGCATAGCATCAACACGGGACATCCATGCCTCGGCTCCTTCTCGCCCTTATTGCGACCGCGATCCTCGGAACGGGCTGCACGTCCACCGACTATGATTTCGTCGAAACTGCATCGGTCAAGAAATTGCGGTTCAAGGACAGCGATCCGCAGGATTTCGGCAAGAATCATCCCGGCCGGCACGAAGTCCACGGAATCGATCTGTCCAAATGGAACGGCGACGACATCGATTGGTCGACCGTGAAGAAATCCGGTATCGCCTTCGTCTTCATCAAGGCGACCGAGGGCAAGGATCGCATCGATCCGACGTTCGAAAAGAACTGGCGCGGTGCCGCAGCTGCCGGAATCCCGCACGCGCCCTATCATTTCTATTATTTCTGCTCGACACCCGACGAACAGGCCGACTGGTTCATCGCCAATGTGCCGAGGGGAGCCGTCACCCTGCCGCCGGTGCTTGACGCCGAATGGAATCACGCCTCCCCGACCTGCAAGCTCCGGCCCGATTCCGCGACCGTGCGCGCCGTCTTGCAGCGTTTCATGGACCGTCTCGAAGCCCATTACGGGAAGCGTCCGATCATCTATACATCGGTCGATTTCCACCGGGACAATCTGGTCGGCAGCTTCAACGACTATCAATTCTGGTTGCGGTCAGTTGCCGCCCATCCGGGCGAAATCTATGCCGGCCGCCGGTGGGCCTTCTGGCAATATACCTCGACCGGCGTTGTGCCGGGCATCAAGGGCGAGACGGATATCAACGTTTTTGCAGGCACGACCAAGAACTGGAACAGCTGGGTTGCGACCGTCAGCGATAACAAGACTGTCGCCTCTGCGGAATAGCCATCTGGCGCTGTACGATGCGTTGCGGTAATAACTGCGGCTGCCGCACCAATGCCCACGTTTCGGTCACAAATCTTTCGGAAACGGGCGGTGCTCATTCACTCTGGGAACCCCGAATGTCCTCCGTATTTGTCCGCCGCCTTGCCTTCGCCTCCGTCATCACCGGCTTTCTCGCTTCAAACGCGTTCGCTCAGACGCCCGCGCCAGGCTGCGGCGGCGATCTCGGAGCCTTCCTGGAAGGTGTAAAGGCGGAAGCCGTTGCCAAGGGCATCCCGGCGAGCGCTACCGATGAGGCGCTTGCCGGCGCGCAGATCGACCAGAAGGTGCTCTCCCGCGATCGCGCCCAGGGCGTTTTCCGCCAGACCTTTCTCGAATTCTCGCAGCGCACCGTCAGCCAGGCCCGCCTCGACATCGGCCGTCAGAAACTGAAGCAATATGCCGATGTGTTTGCCCGTGCGGAACGCGAATTCGGCGTAGCCCCCGGCGTCATCACCGCCTTCTGGGCCATGGAAACCGATTTTGGGGCGGTCCAAGGTGATTTCAATACGCGCAATGCACTGGTGACACTGTCGCATGACTGCCGCAGACCCGAACTCTTTCGCCCGCAACTCATCGCCCTGATCGAAATGGTGCAGCATGGCGATCTGAACCCAGCCACCAATACCGGCGCCTGGGCGGGCGAGATCGGACAGGTCCAGATGCTGCCTGAGGACATTATCGCCTATGGCGTGGACGGTGATGGCGACGGTCATGTCAACGTCAAGGGCAGCGCGCCGGATGCCATCCTGACGGCAGCAAAATTCATCCAGAGTCTCGGCTTCAGGGCCGGTCAGCCCTGGATCCAGGAGGTAACACTTCCGGAAAGCCTCCCATGGGAAAAGTCCGGGCTTGGCAACGAGATTCCGGCAAGCGAATGGTTCAAGCTGGGCGTGACCCCGCGCGACAATGACACGAGTTTCGGTGACCTGCCGGCGGCGCTTATCTTGCCCCAGGGCCGCAAGGGACCCGCCTTCCTCACATACCCGAATTTCGGCATCTACCTCGAGTGGAACCAATCCTTCATCTATACAACTTCCGCCGCCTATTTTGCGACCCGGCTTTCCGGCGCTCCGCCCTATCTGAAAGGCACACCCGACCTCGGCCTGGACGACACCGGCATGAAGGCGCTGCAGGCCAGGCTCGAAGCGCTCGGGCACGACGTCGGCAAGGTGGACGGCATCCTGGGCTCGGGCACGCGCACCGCGGTCCAGAAGGAACAGGCACGGCTTGGCATGCCTGCGGACGGTTGGCCGACCCAGGCGCTTCTGTCGGCCCTGTGAGCAAGCGATATCCTACCATTCAAGATTCGGGTGGCGACTCCATGATTTGACGGCTATTCCTCGCTTCAATGAGAGGGAGAACCGCATGACGAGCGCAACCAATCCGAAGCCCAGTGCCACCGCCTGGGCGCTTATCCTGTTGCTCGGACTGATCTGGGGCGGCTCATTCTTCTTTGCACGCGTCGCAGTCCTGGAAGTACCGCCCTTCACGCTGGTATTCCTGCGCCTCTTCCTCGCGGCGCTCGCCCTGCATATCTATCTCCATGGCCGTTTCGGCCTGTATGAGACGCTTGCAACCCATTGGCGCGCGTTCCTCGTCATGGGCTTCGTCAACAATGCCCTGCCCCACACGCTGATCTTCTTCGGCCAGACCGAGATCGGCGCAGGCCTTGCCTCGATCCTCAATGCCACCACACCGATCTGGACGGTGCTGATCGCCAATCGCTGGACGACGGATGAAAAATTGACGACGGCAAAACTGGCAGGCTGTCTGACCGGCCTGGCCGGCACGGCGGTGTTGATCGGTCCGAGCGTGACGGATGCCGCCTCTGCTCCGCTCTGGGCGCTGGTGCTGCCGGTGCTTGCTGCAGTCTCCTATGGCGTCGCCAGCACCTACGGCAAGCGCTTCCGCAGCCTGCCGGCACCGGTATCCGCAACGGGACAACTGACTGCCTCGACACTGATCATGCTGCCCGTCTCGCTCATCGCCGACAGGCCATGGATGTTGCCCGTACCATCCGCCCATGCAGTGCTGGCGATCCTGGCTTTGGCGCTTCTTTCCACCGCCTTCGCCTATTTGCTCTTCTTCCGGATTCTAAGCATGGCGGGTGCCACCAATGCTTCCCTCGTGACGCTCGTCGTTCCTCCGAGCGCCATCCTGCTGGGAGCGTTTTTCCTCGGCGAACGGTTGGGGATGACTGATCTGATCGGCATGCTGCTGATCGGCCTCGGCCTTGTTCTGCTCGACGGGAGGCTTCTTCGCGATCGCAGCAATCAGCCGGAGAAAGTCTCGTAAGAGGACGAAACCCTCACGAAATATGACGGATATTAACAGTCGTGCACCGGTTTTTAACTTTTGACGCACGAATCTTCGCGGGACATTTAGGTAATATAATCAGCTATATATAGAAAGAAGCAATGAAACTTGTTCCGTTCCCGACTGCAGCGCAGCATAGAATCTGCTTTCCAAGCGCCACGAAAACGACATAAAATTTAACGGTCAACGCAAGGAGGCAGACATGGGACGTACATACTCTCTGAATGTCCTGATAGTCGGTGCAGCGTTCGTGTTCGTGGTATCCATGCTCTTCATCTGAGCCGCCACGAGGTTCCCACTAACGGGTCATATATCTCGCATCCGTGACCGTTTGATATCAGCACTTCCAATGAAACGCATGCTCCCCGCAAAGGAGCATGCGTTTTTCATTTTCAGGCAGCGGCAATACGAGGGCTGCTAATCTGCCGACGCCCGAGGCGTTGCAACACGGCGGAGACAAGCGGCGCCCGGTTCATCGTATAGATGTGGAAATCGCGGATACCGCGACGGCCCAGATCCTCCATCTGTTCGGCGGCGATATCGGCGGCAACCTTTTCCCGTTCCTCGGGCTTCTCGTCCAATCCCTCGAATCGGGCGTCGAGAAAAGCCGGCACGGAGGAGCCGCAGCGCCTGGCGAAGCGCTTGAGCTGCGTCAGGTTCTGGATCGGCATGATACCCGGGACGACGGGAATGCCGATTCCGGCGGCGCGAACCTTTTCAAGGTAGCGCTCAAAGATATCGTTGTCGAAAAAGAACTGGCTGAGCGCCCGCGCAGCACCCGCATCCGCCTTGCGCTTCAGGGTATCGATATCTGCCGCGAGGTCGGCACTTTCCGGGTGCTTTTCGGGATAGGCGGATACCGACACATCGAAATCCCCATATTCCACCAGGGCGCGCACCAGATCGGCCGTCTCGGCAAAGCCTTCGGGATGAGGAACATAGGCCGTGCCGATCCCGCTGGTCGGATCACCGCGCAGCGCCACGATGCGTCGAACTCCGGCGGCGCGGTAATCTTCGATGACGGAGCGGATTTCCTCACGCGAAGCATCTACACAGGTCAGGTGCGCCGCCGTCGGAAGCTTTTCCTCGCCGATCATCCGCGTCACCGCTGCAAGCGTCGGTTCCTTGGTGGAACCGCCCGCGCCATAGGTCACGGAGACGAAATCCGGGTCCCAGCCGGAGAGCTGTTCGACTGTTTCCCAGAGCTGGATCTCCATCTCATCCGACTTCGGCGGAAAGAATTCGAAGGAGACGCTGAAAGATTCGCGGTGTGCGGTCATGGTTTCAGCTCCCTTAAAGCGCGGTTTGGGTTTCAGCGGGTGCATGCGATGCAATGAGCAGCCTGCGGTCGCGAGCGAGCCAGACGGTGGCAGTCAGCGCGCCTTCCTTGCCGGAACCAAGATCGATCGCCTCTTCGACTTCGAGGCCGACCTTCTCAAGCCATTCCGCCATTACCTGATGGGAAAAGCCGAGACGAACATGGGCGTGGTCATTGCGCAGATATTCGAGCGTATGCGGCGCAAGATCGACGATCAGCAGCCGCCCGCCCGGCCGCAGCACGCGGGCGGCTTCCGCGATCGCCAGTTCCGGCTGATCAAGGAAGTGCAGCACCTGATGAATGGTGATGAGGTCGAAATCCTGCCCTTCGAGCGGCAGGTTGAGGATGTCGCCGTGTCGGACCGAGGCCTTGACGATGCCGGCCTTATCGAGATTGGCGCGCGCCACTGCGAGCATATCGCGGCTCGCATCAATGCCGGTGGCACGGCGATAAAGCTTCGATAGTAGCTGCAGGATCCAGCCCGTGCCGGTACCGAGGTCGAGAAGCGAGTCAACCGGCGTCGTGCCGACAAGCTTTAGCAGTGTCGCTTCAACGGCGGCGTCGCTGACATGCAGGCGGCGAAGTTCATCCCATTCGGATGCATTGCGGCTGAAATAGGCCTGGGCATGTTCTGATCTCAGGCGTTTGACGGTCGCAAGCCGCTCGCTGTCGCGCAGAAGCACCGGGTCCTCCTCAGAGGAGGCGGCCAGCAGGGTCCTGACGAGCGTTGCCGCCTTCCCGTCCTGCTTCAGCCGGAAATAGGCCCATGCCCCCTCCTGGTAACGGTCGATCAAAGCCTCTTCGGCCAAAAGCTTCAGATGCCGCGAAATGCGGGGCTGCGATTGTCCCAGGATTTCCGTGAGATCGGTAACGGTAAGGTCTCCGGCCGCAAGCAACGCCAGCAGGCGGAAGCGTGTAGGCTCGCCTGCGGTCTTCAGGACATCCACCAGCGTATCCAGCGTCATACCCATTCCGACACACCTCCAGCCAATCAACATATAAAGATATGTTTATGTGATTTTGCGACTTTATGCAAGCATTAAACGATCCATGCGGCAAAGGATCGGCAAAACGAGGAAAGGCGGCCCGAAGACCGCCCTTCCCCATCCGCCCGATCAATCTCCGATGATCTCTGTCGCGATCAGAACTCTTCCCACTCATCCGCGGACTGCGCCACCGCGGCATTGCCGTGAGAGACTGGCGCGCGCGAAGAGGGTTGGCGGGTTGGTGCGGCAGGCCGAGGAGTAGATACAGCCGCGGCCGGAGCACGCATGCGAGCGGCGGCATCGCGAAGCGGAGAAGTTGCGCTATTGCCCCCGAGCTGGAAGTGCGACAGCAGATCACTAAGCTTGGCGCTCTCCTGTGCGAGACCAGCGCCAGCGGCATTCATCTCTTCCACCATCGCCGCATTTTGCTGAGTCGACTGGTCCATGTGGTTGACGGCAGTGTTGACCTGCGCCAGCCCTGCCGATTGCTCCTGGGCCGCAGTCGCGATCGCATCCATATGGGCGGTGACGGTCTGGACCAGGTGCTCGATTACGCCAAGGCCTTCGCCCGTATCGCTGACCAGCTTGACGCCCTCGCCCACGGCAACCGCCGAGTTGGAGATAAGCGCCTTGATTTCTTTCGCGGCATTCGCGGAGCGTTGCGCGAGTTCGCGCACTTCCTGAGCGACGACGGCAAAGCCCTTGCCGGCATCGCCGGCGCGCGCCGCCTCGACACCCGCATTGAGCGCCAGGAGATTGGTCTGGAAGGCGATCTCATCAATTACGCCGATGATCTGGCCGATCTGGTGCGACGACTTCTCGATCCGCTCCATGGCTGCGACCGCATTGCGAACGACGTGCCCCGATTGGTCGGCGCGGGCGCGGGCATCGCGGACGACATCACGAGCCTCGGACGTACGTTTTGACGTCGCGACCACATTGGCGGTGATCTCTTCAAGAGCTGCTGCTGTCTCCTCCAGCGAGGCGGCCTGCTGTTCGGTACGCTTGGACAAGTTATCCGAGGCATCCGAGATTTCCTTAGAGCCGCTGGTAACGGTCGAAACCGAGTTGCCGACACTCAAAAGTGCATCGCGGAGCTGGCGGACCGACGTATTGAAGTCGTGCCGCAGACCTTCGAACTGCGGCGCAAAGGCTTCATTCACCTCGCAAAGCATGTCCCCGTTGGCGAGGCGTCGCAAGTGCGCGGCAAGCGCACCGGTCGCCTGGTTGAGACGGGCTTCGGCTTCGGCCTCCGTCTGCCGCTGCATTTCGACACGCTCGGCCTCCGAACGGCGGCGGCTGGCATCGGCCTCTGCTTCGAGTTCATTGTTGCGGATGGCCGCTTCGCGGAAGACCTCGACCGAGCGAGCCATGTCGCCGATCTCGTCCTTGCGATCCGCATAGGGAATGGCTTCCTCGGTATTGCCTGCAGCAAGGCTCGCCATCCGGCCACTGATACGGCGTATCGAACCGGACAGGCTGGAGGCCACAAGGAAACTGAAGCAGGCGACGACGGCGATCAAGGCAACGAGCACTCCACTGATCGTCAGCAGCCTATTGGAAGCGCCCATCGTCAGGTCGTCGGCGAGACGTACCAGCTCCCCGGAAGCCTCCTCGACCAGATCGGCCGAGAGTAACCTGCGCTTTTCCATCGCGGCAGTCCATCGGTCGTAGTCCGTGGCAGCGGGCGTATAAAGTTTCAGTGCATCGAAGGTCTTCAGAAGATCAATTGCGAACGCACCGTCGGGCGCGCTCCAGAAAGCGTCAAGCTTGGCCAGCACCGTTCGCGCCAGGGCAGCACGCATATGCTTTTCGTAGATGCGCACCTGCTGGCGACCCTGAACGTAACGGGCCACTTCCTCGGACGTCAGCGTCCCATTCTTGGCGAATTGCTGGCCCATCCGGGTCACAATCGCATAGCCATTATTGACCTGCACCAGTGCATGAATGCCATCAATGGCGCGCGCCAGCGCGCGATCCTCGGTCAGGTTGGCAACACGAGCCACAGTATCGAGCGTCTGCTGCGACAAAGGCGTGAGATATTGCGCCGTAAGAAGCGGGTTCTTGTCGCCGGCATCGATTTTGGCGCGGAATTCGCCCATGCGGGCGTAACGGTCCTGCAGGGCGGTAATCGTCTCTTCAAGTCCGCGGTCAGCCATGCCCTGCGACTTGATGCGAGCATAGTTGTCGACCAGAGCCTTCTCGATCGCATCCGCGTTCTTGCGCGCTGCATCGCGCTCAGCAGGTCCCGCATAGCTTTCAGCGGAGATCGCATTCATCATGCTTCCGGCCGGCCCTACAAGTTTGGTAAGCGTCCGCGCTCTGTCGAACTGCCTGTAATTCTCATAGGCACTCAGCCCCAAAGCCGCACCGAGCACGATCGCAGCAGCGGTTGGTATAACAGCGACAAGTGCCAGAGAAGTCCGGAAAGACAGACGTTCAATGAAACGGGCCATGGCGATCAATCACTCCCCAGTCTCCCATCCTCATGATGGTGCCAAGGACCGAACGGACATGGTCCTGCTATTGTTGAGAACCTAGAAGCAGAGTCTTTGCGCTTTCTTGCGGCCCCACTACCAAATAGTTGGAGTAATTTCTCGCATTTATGAGGTTCTACTTAAATGAGAAGCATAAAAAAGCCCCGCCGAAACGGGGCTCAACAGTTCGTCGAAGTGCCTTTTGCTCACCGCGTCAGGCGCTTGTAGGTGACGCGTTTTGGATTGACCGCATCGGCACCGAGACGACGGATCTTGTCGGCTTCGTAATCCTCGAAATTGCCTTCGAACCATTCGACATGGCTGTCGCCTTCAAAAGCAAGGATATGGGTGGCCAGACGGTCGAGGAACATGCGGTCGTGGCTGATGATGACCGCGCAGCCGGCAAAACTTTCGAGCGCATCTTCGAGGGCCGAGAGGGTTTCCGTATCGAGGTCGTTGGTCGGCTCGTCGAGCAGCAGCACGTTGCCGCCGGCTTTCAGCATCTTGGCGAGATGCACGCGGTTGCGCTGACCGCCGGAAAGCGTACCGACCTTCTGCTGCTGGTCGCCGCCCTTGAAATTGAAGGCGCCGCAATAGGCACGGGAGTTCATCTCGTGCTTGCCGAGCTTGATGATGTCGTTGCCGCCCGAAATCTCCTCCCAGACGGTCTTGTTGCCGTCGAGCGAATCGCGGCTCTGGTCGACGTAACCGAGATGAACGGTGTCGCCGACGCGGATATCGCCGCTGTCCGGGTTTTCCTGACCGGTGATCAGGCGGAACAGCGTGGTCTTGCCGGCGCCGTTCGGGCCGATGACACCGACGATACCGCCGGGCGGCAGCTTGAAGGAGAGATTTTCGAAGAGCACGCGGTCGCCATAGGACTTGGAGATGTTCTCTGCCTCGATGACCACCTGTCCGAGCCGCTCGCCGACCGGAATGATGATCTGTGCTTCGCCGGGACGACGATCCTCCGCCGCCTTGACCAGTTCGTCATAGGCGCGGATACGGGCCTTGGACTTTGCCTGGCGGGCCTTCGGGCTGGAGGCGATCCACTCCTGCTCGCGGGCAAGCGCCTTCTGGCGGGCGCCCTCTTCGCGCTCTTCCTGTGACATGCGCTTCGCCTTGGCCTGCAGATAGGCGGAATAGTTGCCCTCGTAGGGAATGCCGCGGCCGCGGTCGAGCTCGAGGATCCAGCCGGTGACGTTGTCGAGGAAGTAGCGGTCGTGGGTGACCATCAGGATGGCGCCGGGATACTCCCGCAGGTGCTTTTCGAGCCACGCGATGGTCTCGGCGTCGAGGTGGTTGGTCGGCTCGTCGAGCAGCAGCAGGTCGGGCTGGCGCAGCAGCAGCTGGCAGAGCGCGACGCGGCGCTTCTCACCGCCGGAGAGATTGTCGATGGTCGCGTCGCCCGGCGGGCAGCGGAGCGCCTCCATCGCCATCTCCACCTGGCTTTCGAGATCCCAGAGGTTCTGGCTGTCGATGATGTCCTGGAGCTTCGCGCCCTCTTCCGCCGTCTCGTCGGAATAGTTCATCATCAGTTCGTTGTAGCGGTCGAGGATCGCCTTCTTGTCGGCAACGCCTTCCATCACGTTGCCGAGCACGTTCAGGCTCTCGTCGAGCTGCGGCTCCTGGGCGAGATAGCCGAGTGTCGCGCCATCCGCGAGCCATGCCTCGCCGGTATATTCCGTATCGAGGCCGGCCATGATCTTGAGCACCGTCGACTTGCCGGCGCCATTCGGGCCGAGGATGCCGATCTTCGCATCGGGATAGAAGGACAGATGGATATTCTCCAAAACCTTCTTGTTGCCGTAGGCCTTGTTAAGGCCGGCCATGTGATAAATGAACTGACGTGCCATCGGATAAATTGCTCCACGGGGGAATTTTGTTTGCCGCTATGTAGTGCATCGGACCGAAAAGTGTGAAGCGCTTTTCGGAAAAAACCGATGCATAAGCAAGAAAATCACGCATAAACGGAGCAGAGCGATGGGAGGACGGGGATGTTCGACGAAACGAGGCGGCTTTCGAGCCCGACGGGGGCAAGTCTTGCCTTTCACTATCAGCCGGCTGCAGGACCGGTCAGCGGCATCTTGCTGATCTCCCATGGCCTGGCTGAGCATTCCAAACGCTACCGACCGTTTGCCGAGATCATGGCTTCGCATGGCTTCCACGTCTATGCCTTCGATCACCGCGGCCATGGCGAGACGACGGCGTCCGATGCTCCAATCGGTCGTTTTGCGGGACGCAAAGGCGCACGGCTGGTTCTGGAAGACGTGAAGGCCATGCGCGACATGGCGGCAAATGTCCATCCCGGCTTGCCGGTCCTGCTCTTCGGTCACTCCATGGGAGGGTTGATCGCGCTCAACGCCGCCATTGACTTTCCCGGAAGTTTTGGTGCTGTCGCCGTCTGGAATTCGAACTTCCACCCAGGCATGGCCGGCCGCGCGGCGCAGGCAATTCTCCTTACCGAAAAAGCCTTGAAGGGCTCCGACGTGCCGAGCGGCCTCCTGCCGAAACTCACTTTCGGAGCCTGGGGCAGATCCATCCCCGGCCACCGCACCGAATTCGACTGGCTGAGCCACGACCGGGATATCGTCGATGCCTATATCTCAGACCCGCTTTGCGGCTTCGGTGCCAGCGTTTCGCTCTGGCTCGATCTTTTCGAGATGACGTTCCGCGCGCCGGCACTGATCGGCCGCCTGCAAAAGGATCTACCCATCCATCTGGTCGGCGGCGCGGAGGATCCGGCCACCAACGGGGGCCGCGAAACTCTCTGGCTCTCCGAACATCTCAAGAAGAATGGTCTTTTGAACGTGACCACGAAGATCTGGCCGGGCACGCGACATGAAACGCTGAACGACACGGTCCGCACCCGTGCCATTGCTGAATTCGTATCCTGGGCGAAAGCCGCGTTGCCGCCTGCAGCACCTGTCGTCAAAATCGGCTCGTCATCTAAAATGGAATGAGTTCATGACATTTATTCAAGTGCTTCCGCTGTCATGCGCGGCTATAGGAGGTTCATGAGTTCGTCGTCTGCAAGCCTTGCTGCCTCGACACCCGAGACCCGAATTGTCCATGGTCTCGGACTGATGATCCTTGCCATGCTGGTGGCGCCCTTCATCGACATATTCTCCAAGCTTGCCACCGATGCAGCTTCGCCGACTTTCATCACCGCTGCCCGCTTCCTTTTCCAGGCGCTCTGCATGCTGCCAATCGTTTTGTGGAACGGCTCGTGGCGCACCTTTTCATGGCAGCTCAGCATCTACCATGCGATCCGCGCTACGGTGATTACGCTCTCCATGATCTGCTTCGTCGCGACGCTTGCCGTCATGGAAGTTGCCGACGCGGTCGCCATTTTCTTTGTCGAGCCGATCATCCTGACGGTGCTTTCCAGCATCTTTCTCAAGGAAACCATCGGCTGGCGCCGCTACACAGCCTGCGGGATCGGTTTTCTCGGGGCTTTGATCGTAATCCGTCCGAGCTTTCAGGAAATCGGCTTCGTCGCTCTGCTGCCGATCGTCACCGCCCTCGGCGTGGCGATCTTTGCGCTCCTGACCCGGGCACTGGCACATCGCGAAAATCCATGGTCGATGCAGTTCCAGATGGCACTCTGGGGCATTCCGATCTCCGGCCTGCTGCTTCTCCTCGGAGACCGGACCGGCATCGCCTTCCTCGACCCGTCTCTGCCGGACTGGTTGACCTTCACCTGGCTCGCCGGCGTCGGCGCGTTCGCCGCCCTTTCCGGCATCCTGGCCGTCTATGCCTATCGGGCGGCGCCTGCCTCCGTCATCGCCCCTCTTCAGTATTTCGAGATCGTCTCGGCGACGTTGCTCGGTTGGCTGGTCTTCGGCGATTTCCCCGATCCGATGAAATGGCTCGGCATATCGATCATCATCGGCTCCGGCCTTTACATCATCTGGCGCGAAAGGCGCGTGGCTTCCATGAAGCCCATCACCGGCGCCGCCAAGTTAACCGTGACCCCATGATATGAACCAGACGAACAAGAAACCGCCACTTTCGGGCATCCGCGTTATCGAACTTGCCCGCATTCTCGCCGGTCCCTGGGCCGGACAGGTGCTGGCCGATATGGGCGCCGACGTGATCAAGGTGGAAAATCCGGACGGCGGCGACGATACACGCGCCTGGGGTCCGCCTTTCGTCGAAGGGAAGAACGGCGAAAATCTTTCGGCAGCCTATTATCACGCGACCAACCGCGGCAAGCGATCCATCACCGTCGATTTCAAGACGGAGGAAGGCCAGGAGATCGTTCGCCGGCTTGTTGCCACGGCGGACGTGCTGATCGAGAATTTCAAGCTCGGCGGGCTGACGAAATACGGCCTCGACTACGAGAGCCTCAGGAAGATAAACCCGAAACTGATCTACTGCTCCATCACCGGCTTTGGCCAGAACGGCCCCTATGCCAGTCTCGCCGGTTACGACTATATCGTCCAGGGCATGTCCGGCTTCATGTCGATCACCGGAGAGCCGGACGGCGAACCGATGAAGGCGGGCGTCGCCATCGCCGACATCTTCACCGGCGTCTATGCCGTAACGGCAATCCAGGCAGCGCTGATTCATGCCATCAGGACCGGCGAAGGTCAGCATATCGACATGGCGCTGCTCGACGTCCAGGCGGGTGTGCTCGCCAACCAAAACATGAACTACCTCATCTCCGGCAAGGCACCGGTACGGCTTGGCAATGCGCATCCGAACATCTCGCCTTACGAAGTCGTGCCGACGGAAGATGGCCACCTGATCCTTGCGGTCGGCAATGACGGCCAATTCCGCCGCTTCTGCCGCCTTCTGGGGATCGAACAGGTCGCCGAGGACGAGCGTTTTGCGACCAACAAGGCCCGTGTCGCCAATCGCGGCGAGGTGAGACGACTGATCGTTGCCGAGACCGCGAAATGGAAGAAGGCGTACCTGCTTGCCGCCTGTGGCGAGAATGCCGTACCGGCAGGCCCGATCAACTCGATCGCGGAAATGTTCGACGACCCGCAGGTGAAGGCGCGCGGGCTTCGGATCGATCTCGAAGCGGCTGACGGTACCGTAATTGCCGGCGTACGCAACCCGATCGTGCTGTCCGAGACACCACTTGCCTACCATCGGCCGAGCCCGGCGCTCGGCGAACATACCGCAGACGTGCTGGCCGAACTGGAAGACATGGAAAAGAGGGGGGAACAGAAATGAAGACCGCCACGAAAACCGGGGGCCAGCTCATCGTCGAAGCCCTCAAGGCGAACGGAGTAAAGCGCATCTCCTGCGTTCCCGGGGAGAGCTATCTCGCCGTGCTCGACGCGCTTTATGAAAGCGGCATCGACGTCATCGTCTGCCGCCAGGAAGGCGGCGCGGCGATGATGGCCGACAACTGGGGCCGGCTGACGGGCGAGCCGGGCATCTGCATGGTGACCCGCGGCCCAGGCGCCACCAACGCTTCGGCCGGCCTTCACATCGCAAGGCAGGATTCGATCCCGATGATCCTCTTCATCGGCCAGGTTGCCCGTGACATGCGGGAGCGTGAGGCCTTTCAGGAGGTCGAATACCGCCGCGCCTTCACGGAATTCGCCAAATGGGTAGGTGAGATCGACGATGCCCGGCGCATTCCGGAATTTGTGACCCGCGCCTTCGCGGTCGCAACCTCCGGCCGCCCCGGCCCGGTCGTGCTGACCCTGCCGGAAGACATGCTGGTCGAGGAGATCGAGGCCCCACAAGCCCGCGCCTACATGCCGGTCGAAAGCCATCCGGGCAAAAGCCAGATCGCGGCATTCGAAACGGCGCTGAAAGAAGCGAAGCGGCCGCTGTTCATCCTCGGCGGCACGCGCTGGAGCGAAGAGGCGCATGCCGCTTTCGCCCACTTCGCCACCCGCTTCAAGGTGCCGGTCTCCTGTTCGTTCCGGCGCCAGATGCTTTTCGACCATCTTCATCCCTGCTACGCAGGTGATGCCGGCATCGGCATCAACCCGGCACTCGCCAGGGAAATCAAGGATGCCGATCTTCTTGTCCTGCTCGGCAGCCGCATGTCGGAAATGCCCTCCTCCAGCTATACGCTGATCGACATTCCCTATCCGAAGCAGAAGCTGGTCCACATCTTTCCCGATCCGGAAGAACTCGGCCGCATTTACCGCCCGGATCTGGCGATTTGCGCCGCACCTGCGGAATTTGTCGCCGCCCTGCAAGAGCTTGAAGCCCCCGCCTCGCCCGCATGGGCGGATCACACCGCGTCCATGCACGAATCCTATCTCAAATGGTCGACGCCGCCGGAAACAGGACCGGGACCGGTGAAGATGGGACCGATCATGCAATGGCTTGAAGAGAACTTGCCGGATGACGCGATCTTCACCAACGGCGCCGGCAACTATGCGACCTGGCTGCACCGGTTCCACCGCTTCCGCAAATATAACACCCAGTCCGCCCCGACCTCCGGTTCGATGGGCTATGGCCTGCCGGCTGCCGTCGCGGCAAAACAGCTGTTTCCCCAGCGCGAAGTCGTCTGCTTTGCCGGCGACGGTTGCTTCATGATGCACGGGCAGGAATTCATAACCGCCGTGCGTTACGGCTTGCCCATCATCACGGTGCTCGTCAACAACGGCATCTACGGCACAATCCGCATGCACCAGGAGCGGGAATATCCGGGGCGCGTCAGCGCCACCGACCTCGTCAATCCGGATTTCGTCGCCTATGCCAAAGCTTTCGGCGGATATGGCGAGCTGGTCGAAAGGACAGAAGATTTCGGGCCGGCCTATTTGCGCGCCCGCGCCAGCGGCAAGCCGGCGATCATCGAGGTGAAGCTCGATCCGGAAGCGATCACGCCTGCACGAACGCTCACGCAGATAAGGGAAAAGACTTAAACTCTCGATAAAGAAAAAAGCCGGCCCATCAAAATGATGGCCGGCTTTTTCATGCAATTGACGTTGGGTTAGATCGCAGCCGTGACGATAAACTCGACCTTGTATTTCGGCGCAGCGAGTTTGGCTTCGCTGGTGGCGCGGGCCGGCGGGTTTGCCGGGTCGATCCAGGCTTCCCAGACAGCGTTCATCTCGCCGAAATAGGCGATGTCGGAGAGATAGATAATCGTCTGCAGGATTTTCGACTTGTCGGAGCCGGCTGCTGCGAGCAGGCGGTCCACTTCAGCGAGCGCCGACTTGCACTGATCGGTGACGCTTTCGCCCTCACCCACCTGGCCGGCCAGATAGGCTGTGTTGCCATGGATGACGACGCCGCTCATGCGGGCGCCGGGCTCGATGCGCTTGATGCTCATGAAAATGCTCCTGGATTTTGAGCTGCGGGAGGAAGTCTCGCAGGAAGGCGAGACGTTCGGAATTTCAGCCGCGGATATGCTGGCTCTTCTCGTAGATCGCCGTCGACCGCGCGCCGGAGCGGCAGAAGCCGAGCATCGGGCGCGGGAATTCATCGAGCGCGTCGACCATGGCCTTCACGCCTTCCGCATCAACGCCCATACGACCGACCGGGATGTGGCGGATATCGATACCGAGTTCCTTGGCGCGTGCGGCAATGTCGGCGAATTTCGGCTGGCCCGGCTCCTCGTCGTCGGGGCGGTTGCAGACGATCGACTTGAAGCCCATCGCCTTGATCCGGTCGAGGTCTTCGACGGTGATCTGACCCGTGACGGAATACTCGTCGTTGATCTGTCGGATATCCATGGCGCAATCTCCGTTTTATCGCGGCGCAAGCATTACGACGGTGCCGCGGGGGCGTCAATCGCAGATGAAACACCTGTCAACCGAAGCTGAACCGCAACCCGTATTCGATGCTTTCACCCGGCTTCAGCATCTCCAGCTCCCCCTTTTCGGCGAGTTCGTGGCGGCTTGCCAGCCGATGCGAAACCGGCTCTATTCCAAGAACATGCGCGGGCAATTTCTGGTTCCGCCAGATCTGCAGATACGGCAGCGTGTCGGTCCGGAATTTCACCTTCAGCGTCAACCCGTCGATGGCGGCAATCGGACCGAGTGCGATTTCCGCCCATTGCTCGCCTTGCTGTAGTGCCGGCACACAGAAGACGCCACCGGGATCGTTGCCGAACGTCCAGGGAAAGCCGCCTCCCTCCAGCATCCTCCCGGTAAGCCGCACATGCTCGTCAAACAGCCAGGCACCGATATTCATGTGGTACATATGCACCGGTGCAAACGGTCTTCTGCCGGTATTGGTCACCCTGTCCGAGAGCCTCACCTCGCCTGTCTGCCCGTCGATCCGCCAATGGCGCTCCAGGAGGGCCGGTTCCCCCGTCGCCATCTTCACCGCAACCCGCGCATGGCACTCGGCATCCTCCCCTTGCGTATCCCAGAAGAGGATTTCGGCAGCGTGCGATGAGAAGGAACCATGCAACGGATACTTTTTGCCGTTATCCCTCCCTTCGATCGGCTCCGGGTGACGAATGTGATCCGGTCCACAGGTGAAGAGAAAACCTTCGAGCGAGTGATCGATTCGTGGGTCGCCGTCATCGGGAATCGCTCGTCCGGGCGAAAGGTCGGTTCCGCCGATGAAACAGCCGCCGATATCGAGCATGGAGGTTTCATCGAGGAAAAGCTTCGGGCCATTGGTCGCAAAAAACGCCTTCATAATCATCCCCTTCACGGATTCGTTAAGGCCTCTAGCCGATCGCGATGAGAATTTAACGCCACGTTCATCACGAATTCACTTTTTTCACACTACCGTCAAAATTACCTTGTCTGTGGCGATAGGGTATGGAGCGGGAACGAACGGCCGATATCCCGATTACGTGTAGAGAGCAAACAGGAACTCGGTGACATCGTGAAGCGGTTATTTTTCGCAAGCGCCAGCCTCGTCGTTTTGACCGTGATCCAGGGGGGGCCTTCGGCCGAGGCACAAAGCCGGTACGATCGGTATCCGGCCGATACGATTCTGGTCGCCCCTGATGGTGCGATCCTCGACTACGTGCCCGATCGCGGCGACATCGTCATCAGCCGCGATGGCATGGGCCGTCGCGTCTTCATCGACCGCTACGGCAATGTTCTGGCGACCGAGATCCGTCAGGAGACATATCGGCCCGCCCGCGCCGAAGAATATCCGCCAGCACCCGGTGGCTATCGTCGCTTCCGCGATCTCGGCGGCTACCGGGACGGTTATGGTTATCAGGATTATCGCGACTACCGTCCGGGTGAGCCGGGCGGCGTCACCGGCGCAATACCGGGCTCAGGTTCTGTTACTCGCATGCCTCTGGACGAGCAACCGATGCCTGGCGCAGACGACACCTATCCCCAGGAGGCGTCGATCGAGCCGGACCAGCAGGCCATAGAAAGCCTGCATCCGCAAAAGCCGATCATTGCAGTGACGAAAAAGCCGCAGGCAGAGGTTGCTGCTCTTCAGGTTTTCCTGGATCGGGAAGGCATTTCGCCCGGCGTCATCGACGGCCATCTCGGAGAGAATGTCAACAAGGCGATCGCCGCCTGGCAGGAAATGACCGGCGAGACGCTCGATCCGAACAATTCCGAGGACATCATGCAGCGCCTGACCTATTCGGGCGGTCTACCTATCATCGACTATACGATTACCGCCGCCGATGCGGCCGGTCCCTATGTTGCGGCAATCCCGGAAGACTATGCCCACAAGGCCCAACTGCCCGCCATGTCTTATACCTCGGTGACCGAAAAGCTCGCCGAACAGTTCCACATGGACGAAAACTACTTGAAAGCATTGAATCCGGGTGTGGACTTCACAATTCCGGGCACAATCATCAAGGTCGTCAATCCGGGCCAGCCGAAGGCCGGCCAGGTAACCCGCATCGTCGCCGACAAAGGCAGGAAACAGGTCTTCGCCTACGGCGCCGACAACCAGCTCATTGCCGCCTATCCGGCCACGATCGGCTCGACCGATACGCCCTCCCCGACCGGCACGCACACGGTCCAGCGTATCGCGTTGGATCCGGGCTATACCTACAATCCCAAGATCAACTTCAAGCAGGGCAACAATGACCAGATCCTGCAGATTCCACCTGGTCCGAACGGCCCGGTCGGCAAGGTCTGGATTGCACTCTCCAAGCCCACCTACGGCATTCACGGCACGCCGGAACCCTCCAAGATCGGCAAGACCAACAGCCACGGCTGCGTGCGCCTGACCAACTGGGATGCGACGGAACTCGCCAAGATGGTAAAACCGGGCACTGTGGTCGAGTTTGTCGAATAAGCAGATACGAACAAGGCGCTCTCCGGCGCCTTGCTTCAATCCAGATACGCTTTCACCATTCAAGCGGCGTTGCGACCGAGCCCGAAGAGGCGGGAGACTGCCGAGCGGGTGATCTTGATCGGCATCAGACGCAAGACTTCCTGCGCAAAGGCGGCTGCATTTTCTCTGGCCTTGTCGACATTGCTGACCTTCGCAGGGTCGAGCGTATGGAGCGTGCCGCCGATCTCGAAAAGTTCCTTGAACGCGATGCGCTCACCGATCGGCGTGTCGAGAACGTGAACGCCGCGGGCCGCCAGCAAGCCCTTGATCATCAGCAACGCCTTGGTGGTGACCATGGAGGTCACACGGGTGAGCACGACCGAATGGGCGATGTCGAGATTGGCCTTGTCCTTCAGGAAGGACAGGAGATCGAGGATCTGTGCCGCACCCTTGGCATCCATGGCCGAGCCCTGGACCGGGATCATCACGTGATCCGAAAGGCCGATCGCGGTGGTGACCAGCGCGTCACGGGCGCCGGCAAGGTCGATGATGAAATAGTCGGTCCGCGGTCCCATCTCGCGCAGATGACACTGCAGAGAGGCGATGGTGACCTCGGATATAACCTCGATGTTGCGAACATGGCCGGAAGTCTCGAACCACTGGCTGATCCATCGTTGCGGATCGCCATCGATAACCGTGACGCGAAACCCCTGATGGGCAAGTTCGGTGGCAAGCAGCAACGCCGCAGTCGTCTTTCCGGCACCGCCCTTGGCATTGGCAAAGGAAATTACAGGCATTTTCGGTCCTCGAAGAAGTCTTGAGCCGCATCGCTCACGAGGACACCGGCTAACATGGTGTCTTGGGGACCATCCTTGCGAAACATGGTTAACGAATTGTAAATTTAGCAATCATTAATATCACTCAGGAAATTTAGCTTTCGGCCCTAAAATGTGGAAAATCCGGAGGTTTTACGCCTCCGGGTTCAGTTAACGACCATCCGTGGACAGCCGGATCAAAAGCACTCGAGGAAAAGAGCTTTGGTATTCTCGAGTGTCATCGGCACCGGATTGCCGCCGCAGCTCGGATCTTCGATCGCCATCGCCGTGAGTTCATCGACCCGATCGGGCGCAATACCCATGGCCGTGAGATTTTCCGGCACGCCGAGATCCGAACGCAGGGATAGGACATAGTCGTAGAAGCCGTCAAAGCCGCCGGAAATGCCGAGATAGGCGGCGGCCCGAGCTATCTTCTCCTCGATCGCCGTGCGATTGAAGCGCAACACCGGCGGCATGACGACAGCGTTCGTCATGCCGTGATGGGTGTTGTAGATCGCGCCGATTGGATGCGAGAGCGAGTGGATTGCGCCAAGCCCTTTCTGGAAGGCGACGGCTCCCATGGCCGCCGCGGACATCATGTTGGTGCGGGCTTCGATATCGGAGCCATCCTTGTAGGCGCGCGGCAGGAACTCTTTCACAAGCCGCATGCCTTCAAGCGCGATTCCAGCCGACATGGGATGATAAAAGGGCGAGCAATAGGCTTCCAGGCAATGGGCGAAAGCGTCCATGCCGGTACCCGCGGTGATCACCCTGGGCATGCCAACCGTCAACTCCGGATCGCATATCACCACGCCCGGCAGCATCCTCGGATGGAAGATGATTTTCTTCACATGCGTCGCAGAGTTGGTGAGCACCCCTGCCCGCCCGACTTCGGACCCCGTGCCCGCCGTGGTCGGCACGGCAACGATCGGCGCGATCTTCGAAGCGTCGGCGCGCGTCCACCAGTCGCCGATGTCCTCGAAATCCCAGACCGGCCGCGTCTGACCGGCCATGAAGGCGATCAGTTTACCGAGGTCGAGGCCCGAACCGCCGCCAAACGCGACAACACCGTCATGACCGCCATCCTTGTATGCCTTGATGCCTGCTTCGAGGTTCTTCTCGTTCGGGTTGGGATCGACCTCAGAGAAAACCGCCCGCCCTAGGCCGGCTTCGTGGAGCACGTCGAGCGCATGGGCGGTGATCGCCATTGACGCCAGTCCCCGGTCGGTGACAAGCAGCGGTTTCTTCAAGCCCAGCAGCTTGCAGGCCTCCGCCAATTCCTTGATCCGCCCGCGTCCCAGCTTAATGGCGGTCGGATAGCTCCAGTTCGCGACGATATTCATTTCGTGGCCTTTTTCAGGTGATAGGATTTAGGGCGAGTCAGGTTGTGGATGCCGAGCACGGAAAGCGAGCCGCCCCGACCCGTCTCCTTGACACCGGTCCAGACGAGTGCCGGATCGAGATAGTCGCAGCGGTTCATGAACACGGTGCCGGTCTCGAGTTCGCGACCGATCCTGCCGGCGCGGGCCGCATCTTCCGTCCAGAGCGAAGCGGTCAGGCCATACCGACTGTCGTTCATCAGGGCGATTGCTTCGTCGTCAGTCTTCACCTTCATGATGCCGACGGCAGGACCAAAGGTCTCTTCGCGCATGAAGACCATGGAATGGTCGACATCGATAAGCACCTGCGGTGCGAGATAGGCGCCGCCGTCATCGGCCGGAAAAAGCTTCGGATCGACCAGGGCCTTGGCCCCCTTCGAAACCGCATCGGCGACCTGCTCGCGCACCACCTTGGCAAACCGCTTGTTGGCCATCGGCCCGAGCGTCGTTTCCTTGTCGAGCGGGTTGCCGAGCTTGTAGTTAGACACCCAGGCAACCGACTTTTCGACGAACTGGTCGTAAAGCGATTCGTGCACGTAGATGCGCTCGATGCCGCAGCAGCACTGGCCGGAATTGTAGGTGGCGCCGTCCATCAGCGTATCGACGGCCGCATCGAGATCGGCATCCTCCATCACATAACCCGGGTCCTTGCCGCCGAGTTCGAGGCCGATCCCCGTGAAGGTTCCAGCCGCCGACCGCTCGATCGAACGGCCGCCTTCGACGGAACCGGTAAAATTGACAAAATTGAAAAGCCCTTGGGAAATGAGCTTCGCCGTCGTCTCATGATCGAGGAAAAGGTTCTGGAAGACGTCCTCCGGAACGCCGGCCTCCACGAAGGCGCGCACCATGCGCTCGCCGACCAGCAATGTCTGGGCCGCGTGTTTCAGGACCACCGTATTGCCAGCCATGAGCGCCGGCGCAACCGTGTTGATCGCCGTCATATAGGGATAGTTCCAGGGCGCGATCACGAAGACGACACCATGCGGTTCACGCTCGATGCGGCGTTCGAAGCTGGCGCTGTTCTCGACCACCATTGGCGCCAGCGCGTCGGCCGCAATGGACGCGACATAGTTGGAACGCTCGTTGAAGCCCTTGAACTCACCGCCATAGCGGACCGGGCGCCCCATCATCCAGGCCAGTTCCGGCACCACTTCATCGGCCATCTCGTTGAGCCGCGCGACACCCTTCAGCACCAGTTGCACGCGCTCTTCGAGCGGCCGCTTCGCCCAGCTCTTCTGTGCCTTTCGGGCACGGCCGACGGCCTCCACCGCGTCTTCGAGCGGCATCGCCGGACGTTCGGCATAAACCGAGCCGTCGACCGGCGAGATACATTGGATCATGGTCATGATCAGCATTCCTGTTTCTGATTTCGTGGTGGAGAGATTTACGCTCTCTCGAAGCCGCGTGCCACTTCCCAGTCCGTAACCCGGCGGTCGTATTCCTCCTGCTCCCAGCGAGCGGCCCGGACATAGTGGTCGATGACGTCATGACCAAACGCGGTTCGAAGGAGTTCGGACGAGGACATCAGCTCGGTTGCATCGCGCAACGTTTTCGGGATTTCCCGCACATCCGTGCCGTGATAAGCGTCGCCGACAAAGGCGGGTTCCAATTCCATCTTCCTTTCGATCCCGTCAATGCCTGCCGCGATCAATGCAGCCATAGCGAGATACGGATTGAGGTCGGAGCCGCCGACGCGGCATTCCACGCGGATTGCCTTGGTTTCCTCGCCACAGAGGCGGTAACCGGCCGTGCGGTTATCCTTGGACCAGACGGCCTTGGTCGGCGCGAACGTACCGGCCATGAAACGCTTGTAGGAATTGATATAGGGCGCCAGGAAATAGGTGATCTCGCTCGCATGCGCGAGCAACCCGGCCACGTAGTGCTTCATGGCATCCGACATGCCATGCTCGCCATCCTTGTCGAAAAAGAGTGGCGTGGTGCCGTCCGAACTCCAGAGCGACTGGTGGATATGGGATGAGCTGCCGGCGGCACCGTAGTTCCACTTGGCAAGGAAGGTGATGGCTTTCCCCTTCGACCAGGCGATCTCCTTGCAGGCGTTCTTGATGATCACATGCCGATCGGCCATGGTCAGCGCATCGGCGTAACGAACATTGATCTCCTCCTGGCCGGCGGACGCCTCTCCCTTGGAATTCTCGACCGGAATGCCGGCCCCTTGCAGGCCGGTGCGGATCGCCCGCATCACCTCCTCTTCCTTGGTCGTCTGGAAGATGTGGTAGTCCTCGTTGTAGGCGCTGGCGAGCTTCAGATTTCGATAGCCGCTTTCGCGGGCGCTGTCATAGGGTTGGTCGAACAGGAAGAATTCGAGCTCGGTCGCCATGAAGGCGGCCATACCCATCGCTTCCAGGCGCTTCACCTGCTTCTTCAGGATCGCACGAGGTGAATGCGGCACTTCCTCATGGGTGTGATGGTCGAGCACATCGCAGATGACCAAGGCGGTTCCCTCTAGCCACGGAAGTTTCCGCAGCGTCGAAAGGTCCGGCTTCATCGTATAGTCGCCGTAGCCCTGCTCCCAGCTCGACGCCTTGTAACCGGGGACGGTCTCCATCTCGATGTCGGTCGCCAGCAGATAGTTGCAGCTATGGGTTTCCTTCCAGGCGCCCTCGACGAAATATTCCGCCTGGAACCGCTTGCCCATCAGTCGCCCCTGCATATCCACCTGGGCGGCGATGACGGTGTCGATGCGCCCCGCGGCGACGTCGAGCTTCAGATCATCGAAGGAATAACTTGCGGCCATGCGTTTCATCCACTGCTTGAAAAATGGGAGGCGCGGCCCGGAGGCCGCGCCTATTCAATGCAATCAGGCGAGCGAAGCCGCCTCCTTGTGCTCCATCGCGAATTCCTCTTCTGGCGAGAGGATCAAGCGATGCCTGCCGACGGCCGCGAAATAGGCGATCGCGATGGCAAACCAGACCACGACCCAGAGCACACCCTTGGTGAAGTTCGGATCCTGGACCTGGTAGAGCAGCGTGACGACGGCGATGATGATCGTCAACGCGGCCCCCGGAATGCCGAGCGGCGAGCGGTAGGGTCGCTCGATATTGGGCAACTTCCTGCGCAGGATGATGAAGGAAATCGCCTGCATGATGTAGGAGAACATCGCGCCGAAGACCGCCATGTTGAGCAATACGCTGCCGATGATGCTGCCGCCCTGCTCCGCGCCGAGCGAGAACCAGATCACCAGCATGACAGCAAGACCGATAACCGAGCCGGCGACCATCGCAACGTATGGCGTCTTGTAGACCGGATGGGTCACCGAGAGCGCAGTCGGGAAATAGCCGGCACGAGACAGGGAATAAACCTGACGCCCCTGCGCATACAGGATCGTGTGGAAACTGGCGATAAGGCCCGTCAGCGCCACGAGACCGAGGACCACCACGCCGCTATCGCCGTAGACCGCCTTGAACCCGTCGAGCAGCGGCTCAAGCGACGACCCAAGATGGAAGGAACCAACACCCGGTACCGACGGATTGAGCAGGACAATCATGAAGGCCGAGACCATCAGCGTTATCATTCCGAGAATGATACCTCTCGGCATGTCGCGCTTCGGATCAACGGATTCTTCCGCCGCCAGCGGAAGCTGTTCGATGGCGAGGAAGAGCCAGACGGCAAAAGGAAGTGTCGCAAGCACGCCCGAAAAGCCGAAGGGGAACCAGGAACCGTTACCCTCAGGCAGTTCGACCGCGGCGCCATCCGGGCCGACACCGATGTTCAGGGCCCAGCGGGAGAAATCCATGCTCGGGATTGCGCTGATCCAGAAGAACACCAGTACCGCCAGCGACAGGATCGTGATGACCAAGGTCACCTTGAAGGACAGTTCCAGGCCGAAGACGTTCAGCGCCAAGAAAATCGCGTAGAAGACTATCCATATAAGCGGCGAATAGGCGGGATCGAAACCGAAGATCTGGTTCACGTAAGCGGTGATAAAGGTAACGATGACTGCCGGCGTGAGAACATATTCGACGTTTTCACAAAGTCCGGTGACAAAGCCACCCCAGGGACCCATGGCCGTCCGAGCGAAGGAATAGGCCGCCCCCGTATGCGGCAGGGCCGGGCTCATCTCGGCAATCGAGAAGGTGAGACCGACATACATGATGGCTATGATGATGCCGGCGACCAGCATGCCGCCCCAGCCGCCGGTCGAAAAGCCAAAATTCCAGCCGGAAAAGTGACCGGAAATGACGGCTCCGACGCCGAGCGCCCAAAGCGACCAGACCCCTGCATAACGGGAAAGCCCGCGTTTTTCGAAATAGGATGCGTCGGCCTTCTTGTAGCTGACACCTGCAGATGAACTTTCCATGCCCTTCTCTCCTGATCAAAGAAACGGGCGGCTGGCCGTTATGGCCAGCCCCACCCCAGTCGACATGCTATGGCGCCGCCCGCTTTTATCGGTGTCGGCGCGCCCGCAGCTCTCGCTGCTCCCCCGGGGCCTTATTCCTGGATGTCTGCGAGGCTTTCCCGCAGCAATCCAGTCAGAAAATCGGCCGCGACCCCCTGGCCGATTTCGTCTGCTATCAGGTCGTTCCTGATCTCGATCATCACGTTCAGAAGCCCCGCCGGCAAGGCCTGGATTTCCAGAGTATGGGTGACGCCGTCCGCAGGGCCGTAAGGTTCGTTGCGCTCGACACGGTAGAGATTCGTGTCTGACGCCGCCTTCAGCATCCGGTCGGCAAGCCGGCTATCGGTATCGTGAAGGATACCGATCTCGACCGGCCGCTCCCTGCCGAAATAGACCGGGGTGAAACTGTGGATGGTGACGAGTACCGTCGGCTGTCCTCTTTCCCGTCGCGCTGCGATCTCCTCGCGGATACGGCCGTGGAAGGGCATATAAAGCGCGGCAGTGCGGCGCGAGCGCTCGGCCTCCGTCAGGTTTTCATTGCCGGGGATCCGGAAGACTTCCGAGACGCTCGGCATCGCCGCGGGAGATTCCGGCGGTCTGTTGCAGTCATAGATAAGGCGGGAAAAACGCTGGTAGACGAGGGTAGCATCAAGGCTTTTTGACATGCGCCGCGCGACCGCCAGCGCACCCGGATCCCAGGCGATATGAGACGACAGGGCCTCGTCGGAAAGCCCCAGATTGCCATAGCGTTCCGGCAGGCGCTGTGAGGCGTGCTCGCAGACCAGCACCACCTCTCCCCTGCCGTCGGGATTTTCCACGGCAACGGGCTCGCCATCCATTTCGCCGAGAACTTCCGACTGCACCAGCATCAATGCGTCCCGCACAATCTGATTAAAATGGGAATAAGAAGAGAATTCTTCACTTTTTGGTCGCCGTCAATGAGATTCTGAAAATTTCTCTTCAAAAGCACCGTTGACTTCTCCTCGGAAACGATTGTTAATTCCGTCAGGAAACCGGCGCAGACCGGAGGGAACAGCTTTCGTGCCACCAACAGCACGCACCGTATCGGATGTCATTCGTGTTCGCTACGACAGCCTGACGCGCGCGGAAAAGCAGTTGGCGGACAGCCTATTGGAGAACTATCCCGTGTCGGGGCTTGGCAGCATCACGACGATCGCGGACAATGCAGGCGTTTCGACGCCGACGGTCGCGCGCATGGTGCAGAAGCTCGGCTACAAGGGATACCCAGAGTTCCAATCGCATTTGCACCAGGAGCTCGAAGCGACGATCTCCAACCCGATAGCGAAACACGACCGCTGGGCCTCCAACGCGCCCGGCACACATATCCTCAACCGTTTTGCCGATGCTATCACTGCCAACTTGCGCGATACTTTGTCTGATCTGGACACGACGACCTTCGAGCACGCGGCTGCACTTTTGCGTGACCGCGATCGCAGCATCTATTTCGTCGGCGGTCGTATCACCGGTGCGCTGGCAGAATATTTCTTCACCCACATGCAGGTCATCCGTCCCAAGACGACACTGATCTCCAACAATTCCAGCTCCTGGCCGCAGCACGTGCTCAATATGAGCGCCGGCGATGTGCTGGTGATTTTCGATATCCGCCGCTACGAGCAGGAGATGGCGACGCTGGCGGAGGCCGCGAAGGCAAACGGCGTCGTCATCATCTTGTTCACGGATGTCTGGTCGTCCCCCGTTGCGAAATACGCGCAACACGTCTTCAAAATACGGATCGAAGCGCCGTCCGCCTGGGATTCTTCCGTTATCACTCTCTTCGTTGTGGAGGCGCTGATCGAGGCGGTACAGAGCGCCACATGGGAGGAGACACGCGAACGCATGAACTCTCTGGAAGGCCTGTTCGAGCGGTCAAGACTTTTCCGCCGCCCCAACCGTCAGACCCGCTCCGACTGACATCGGAGGCAAATGGAATATGCCGGCAAATCCGGGATTCATGAGCAAATGCTCACACTCCGGGCTGTCATATACGATACATAAACTGGCTCTACGAGTCGCGCCCGACGCGACCTGAACCCTAGGAGGATACCGTGCTCAACAGGACCCAACGTCTTCTTTCGATGACGACTGCCATCGTCATCGCTTCGGCGAGCCTCGCCGCCGCCGAGCCGAGCGCCGAGCTGATTGCTGCCGCCAAGAAGGAGGGCACGTTGACCACGATCGCCCTGCCCCATAACTGGTGCGGCTATGGCGACGTGATCGCAGCCTTCAAGGCCAAGTACGGCATCGAAGTGAATGAACTGAACCCGGATGCCGGCTCGGGCGACGAGATCGAAGCCATCAAGGCCAACAAGGGCAACAAGGGCCCACAGGCTCCGGACGTGATCGACGTCGGCCTCTCCTTCGGCCCCTCCGCCAAGGCAGAGGGCCTGCTGATGCCGTACAAGGTCTCAACCTGGGATACTATTCCGGATAGCGCCAAGGATGCCGAAGGCTACTGGTATGGCGACTATTACGGCGTTCTCTCCTTCGTCGTGAACACCGACATCGTGAAGGACGCGCCAAAGGACTGGGCCGACCTGAAGAAGCCGGAGCTCGCGAACTCCGTCGCTCTCGCCGGCGATCCGCGCGCGTCGAACCAGGCTGTTCAGGCCGTCTATGCCGCTGGTCTGGCTGCCGGTGAAAAGGATGCAGCCAAGGCCGGCGAAGCCGGTCTTTCGTTCTTCGCCGAGGTCAACAAGGCCGGCAATTTCGTTCCGGTCATCGGCAAGTCCGCCTCCCTCGCGCAAGGCTCGACCCCGATCGTGATCGCCTGGGATTATAATGGCCTCTCCTGGCGCGACTCGCTCAAGGGCAATCCGCCGGTCGAAGTCGTCGTCCCGGCTTCCGGCGTCGTCGCCGGCGTCTACGTCCAGGCGATCTCCGCCTTCGCTCCGCATCCGAATGCCGCCAAGCTCTGGATGGAGTTCCTCTATTCGGACGAAGGTCAGCTCGGCTGGCTGAAGGGCTATTGCCACCCGATCCGCTTCAACGATCTTGCCAAGAACAACAAGATCCCGAAGGAACTGCTCGACGCCCTGCCGCCGGCCGCAGCCTATGAAAAGGCCACCTTCCCGACTCTCGAAGAACAGGCAACCGGCAAGACCGCGATCACCACCAAGTGGGATGCGACGGTCGGCGCCAACGTGCAGTAATGTGACGTAATCGGTCTCCCCGTGACATGCGGGGAGACCTTCTCCTTCCTCGGGCGAAACCGGAACGCATGAGCACCGCCACCACGTCTTTCATCGACCGCCGCATTGTCGTCGACTGGCTCGGCATCGCGCCGTTCATGATCTTCGCGCTGATGTTCCTGATCATCCCGACGCTTTATCTGGTGACGGGCGCTTTTTTCACGCCGGACGGTGAGTTCACCTTCAAGAACATCGTCGACCTCTTCACGCCGTCGATCATGAGCGCCTACTGGATTTCGATCCGGGTTTCGGTGGCTTCGGCGCTCGGCGGCGCGGTGATCGGCTTCTTTCTCGCCTGGGCGATCGTGCTCGGCGGCGTACCCGCCTGGGTCCGCTCGGGGCTGCTGACGTTTTCGGGAGTCGCGTCCAACTTCGCCGGCGTACCGCTCGCCTTCGCCTTCCTCGCCACGCTCGGCCGCACGGGTCTCGTCACCGTTCTGCTGCGCGACTGGCTTGGCTTCAACCTCTACTCGACCGGCTTCAACATCCTCTCCTTCTTCGGCCTGACCATCACCTACATGTTCTTCCAGATTCCGCTGATGGTGCTGATCCTGACGCCGGCACTCGACGGCATGAAGAGGGAATGGCGCGAGGCCTCGGAAATTCTCGGCGCTTCGACCTGGCAATATTGGCGCATGGTGGCGCTTCCGATCCTCTGGCCAAGCCTGATGGGCACGACGCTGCTTCTCTTCGCCAATGCCTTCGGCGCAATCGCGACGGCCTATGCGCTGACCGGCTCCTCGCTCAACATCGTGCCGATCCTGCTCTACGCCCAGATTCGCGGCGATGTGCTGCACAACGCCAATCTCGGCTATGCGCTGGCACTCGGCATGATCGTCATCACCGGCATCTCCAACATCCTCTACATCTGGCTGCGCACCCGCGCTGAACGGTGGCAGAAATGAAGACGAGCAAGATCCTGGCCTGGATCGCCATCGCCATCGGTCTGATCTACTTTTTCGTGCCGCTGATCGGCACCTTCGAGTTCTCGCTGCGCATGCGGCGCGGCGAATATTCCCTCGACGCCTATCAATCCGTCTTCTCGGATATGCAGTTTCGCGAGACCTTCGGCTTCTCCATGCTGATGGCGCTCTTCACCATCATCTTCGGTATGCTGCTGGTCGTGCCGACTGCCTACTGGGTACGGCTGCGCCTGCCGCAGATGCGCCCGGTCGTCGAATTCATCACCCTGATGCCGCTCGTCATCCCGGCCATCGTCATCGTCTTCGGCTACCTGCGCCTCTACAATTCCTCGTCCTGGCTGCCCTTCACCGGCTCCACCCAGGGCACGAACGCCCTGCTCGTGCTCTCATACATCACGCTTTCTCTGCCCTACATGTATCGTTCCGTCGATACGGCGATGCGGGCGATCGACGTGAGAACGCTGACGGAGGCCGCCGAGATTCTGGGCGCCAAATGGCCGACCATCATGTTCCGCTGCATCTTTCCGAACGTCATGTCGGGCGTATTGTCCGGCGCCTTCATCACCTTTGCGATCGTCATGGGCGAATTCACCATGGCAGCGCTTCTCAATCGCCCTGCCTTCGGCCCTTACCTGCAACTCGTCGGCGCCAACAAGGCCTACGAGCCGTCCGCGCTCGCCATCATCGCGTTTGCCGTCACCTGGCTTTCGATGGGGCTCATCCAGCTCGTGTCCCGTTTCAGCAAACTGGCGCCTTCGCGTCCTTGAGGAATTTCCTGCATGTCGTTCTTGGTACTCGAAAACATCAAGAAGAGTTTCGGACAGGTTCAGGTCGTGAAGGACTTCAATATGGCGATCGAAAAGGGAGAGTTCGTCTCCTTTCTCGGCCCCTCCGGCTGCGGCAAGACCACCGTGCTGCGCATGATCGCCGGCTTCGAAGCCCCGAGCGACGGAACAGTCGTTATCAATGGCAAGAACCAGAACCGGCTCAAGACCAACCAGCGCAACATCGGCATGGTCTTCCAGGCCTATGCGCTTTTCCCGAATATGAACGTCTTCGACAATGTCGCCTTCGGCCTCAAGGTTGCCGGCAAGCCGAAGAGCGAGATCGAGACGCGCGTGAAGGAGATGCTGGAACTCATCCATCTGGAACATCTCGCCGACCGCTATCCCTACCAGTTGTCCGGCGGTCAGCAGCAGCGCGTGGCACTGGCGAGGGCGCTTGCCCCGAAACCGCAAGTCCTGCTGCTCGACGAACCGCTTTCGGCGCTCGACGCCAAGATCCGCGTATCGCTGCGCGAGGAAATTCGCCAGATCCAGAGCCGGCTCGGCATCACTACGGTCTTCGTAACCCACGACCAGGAAGAGGCGTTGTCGATTTCCGACCGCATCGTCGTCATGAATGCCGGTCGGGCCGACCAGATCGGCACGCCATCGGAAATCTACAACCGTCCTGCCACCCGCTTCGTTGCCTCCTTCGTCGGCACGCTCAACATAATCGAAGCGGCCGTCGTCGATCCGGCGGCCAACACCATCAAGGTCGGCGAGAATGTGGTGAAGTTGCGGGAACCCGTAGGTGCGCTGAAAGGCGGCGACAAACTGTCCATCGCACTTCGCCCGGAAGCCGGTTCGCTTTCCGACAACGCCAAAGGCGATACGTCGCTGACCGGCAAGGTCACCTCCTCGCATTTCCTCGGCTCGGTGATACGCACCAAGATCGACGTCGGCGGCAACCAGATTTCCTTCGACATGTTCAATGCACCGGACGCCGTCATGCCGCAGGCGGGTGAGACCGTGACGCTGCGCTTCAACGCCAGCGACTTCCTGATCGTCCGCGAGTGATGGGGGCGACGTTTTTTAAAGTCATGCTCGAGTCTATCCCGAGCATCTGCCGTGTTTTCTCCCGGAACTCAGTAGATCATCCTCCGGACAAGCCAAAGGATGATGACCTTGGCCTCAAGCCGCGTCGTCCACCGCATCCTGAGCGGATGACGGCACATAGTTGAGGACCGGGCCGAGCCAGCGCTCGACCTCCTCGATCGCCATGCCCTTGCGTCTGGCATAGTCCTCGACCTGGTCCCGTTCGACCTTCGCGACGCCGAAATAATAGGATGCGGGGTGGCCGATATAGAGGCCGGAAACGGAGGAGCCCGGCCACATGGCGTAGCTTTCCGTGAGCTCGACACCGGTCGCGTTTTCCGCGTCGAGTAGCCGGAACAGCGTCGCCTTTTCGGTATGGTCAGGCTGGGCCGGATAACCGGGGGCGGGCCGGATACCGGCATAGGCTTCTGCGATCAGATCGTCGGAAGAAAGTGTCTCGTCCGCTGCATAGCCCCAGAATTCCTTGCGGACACGCGCATGCATGCATTCCGCAAAGGCTTCTGCAAAACGGTCTGCCAGCGCCTTGACGAGGATCGACGAATAATCGTCGTTCGCCCGTTCGAAACGCTCGGCAATCGCCACTTCCTCGATGCCTGCCGTCACCACGAAACCGCCGACGTAGTCCTGAAGGCCGGTCGCAACCGGCGCAACGAAATCCGAAAGCGCCACGTTCGGCCGGCCGTCCCGCTTCGAAAGCTGCTGACGCAACGTGAAGAATGTCGCCAGTTCCCGCTTGCGGCTCTCGTCCGTGAAGAGGCGGATGTCGTCGCCAACCGCATTGGCCGGCCAGAAACCGATGACTGCGCGCGGCCGGAACCACTTTTCGGCGATGATCTTCTCCAGCATCGCCTGTGCATCGGCATAAAGCTGACGGGCCGCCTCACCCTGTTTCTCGTCCTCCAGGATCGCCGGAAAGCGACCCTTGAGCTCCCACGTCTGGAAGAACGGCGTCCAGTCGATGTATTTCGCCAGTTCCGCTAGATCATAGGTCTCGAAAACCTTCGTGCCGGTAAACTGCGGTTTCGTCGGCCTGTACTCCGACCAGTTGAGTTTTTCGGCATTGTCGCGGGCACGCGCGATCGAAAGGCGCGTCTTCTCGGCCTCGGAACGGGCATGGGCCGCGGCGACCTTGGCATATTCCGCCTTCACGGTGCTGACGTAACCGGGCTTCGCTTCGGGCGAAAGCAGCGAGGAGACGACGCCGACCGCGCGGCTCGCATCGTTGACATAGACCGCCTGGCCGCGATCGTAGCGCGGGTGGATTTTCACGGCCGTATGGACGCGGCTCGTGGTGGCTCCGCCGATCAGCAGCGGAATATCGAAACCCTGCCTCTCCATTTCGGAGGCGACATGCACCATCTCGTCGAGCGACGGCGTGATGAGGCCGGAAAGCCCGATGATATCGACCTTCTCGTTGATGGCCGTCTCGAGGATCTTCGTGGCCGGCACCATGACGCCGAGGTCGATGATCTCGTAATTGTTGCAGGCAAGCACGACGCCGACGATGTTCTTGCCGATGTCGTGGACGTCGCCCTTTACGGTCGCCATCAGCACCTTGCCGGCGGACTTCTTCTGGTCGCCGCCGTTGAGGCGCTTCTCCTCTTCCATATAGGGCAGGAGCACCGCCACCGCCTGCTTCATGACGCGGGCGGATTTCACGACCTGCGGCAGGAACATCTTTCCCGAACCGAACAGGTCGCCGACCACGTTCATGCCGGCCATCAGCGGCCCCTCGATCACATGCAGCGGCCGCTCGGCCGACTGGCGCGCCTCTTCGGTATCCGCCTCGATATACTCGGTAATGCCGTTGACCAGCGCATGCGAAAGCCGCTTCTCGACCGGCCATTCACGCCAGGCGAGATCCTGAGCCTTTGCTTCCTTGGTTCCGGCGCCGCGATAACGCTCGGCGATTTCAAGCATTCGCTCGGTCGCGTCGTCGCGGCGGTTGAGCACCACGTCCTCGCAGGCCTCGCGCAATTCCGGATCGATGTTCTCGTAGATCGCGAGCTGGCCGGCATTGACGATGCCCATGTCCATGCCTGCCTGGATGGCATGGTAGAGGAACACTGCATGCATCGCCTCGCGCACCGGCTCATTGCCGCGGAAGGAGAAGGAGAGGTTCGAGACACCTCCCGAGACATGCACCAGCGGCATCTTCTCGCGAATAGCCTTCGTCGCCTGGATAAAGGTGAGGCCGTAATTGTTATGCTCCTCGATCCCCGTGGCGACGGCAAAGATGTTCGGGTCGAAGATGATGTCTTCCGGCGGGAAATCCGCTTGTTCGGTCAGGAGCTTGTAAGCCCGCTCAGCGATCGATACCTTGCGCTCGTAGGTATCCGCCTGCCCCTGCTCGTCGAAAGCCATGACGACGACCGCCGCGCCATAGTTGCGCAACAGCTTCGCCTGGGCGAGAAACTTCTCCTCGCCCTCCTTCATGGAGATCGAATTGACGACCGGCTTGCCCTGCACGCACTTGAGACCGGCTTCCATGATCTCGAACTTGGAGGAGTCGAGCATCAGCGGCACGCGGGCGATGTCCGGCTCGGCGGCGATCAGGTTGACGAATTCGACCATCGCCTTTTCGGAATCGATCAGGCCCTCGTCCATGTTGATGTCGATGACCGCGGCACCGTTCTCCACCTGGTCGCGGGCGACCGCAAGCGCTGCGGTAAAGTCGCCGGCGGTGATCAGCTTGCGGAACTTGGCCGAACCGGTGACATTGGTGCGCTCGCCGACATTGACGAAAGGCACGTCCTTGGTGAACACGAAGGGTTCGAGGCCGGCGAGTGCCATGAACGGCTTGTGCTCCGGCACTTCGCGCGGCCCGAACGACGCGACCGCATCGGCAATCGCCCGGATATGCTCCGGCGTCGAGCCGCAGCAGCCGCCGACGACGTTGACCAGACCTTCCTCGGCGAAGCCATGGATCTGCCGCGCCATATCGTCCGGCGTCTCGTCGTAACGGCCGAATTCGTTCGGCAGGCCGGCATTCGGATAGGCCGATATGAAGGTATCGGCAACTGACGAAAGCTCCTGCAGATGCGGCCGCATGGCATCGGCGCCGAGCGCGCAGTTGAGGCCGATCGTGAACGGCTTGGCATGGCGCACGGAATACCAGAAGGCGGACGGCGTCTGGCCGGAGAGCGTGCGGCCGGAAAGGTCGGTGATCGTGCCGGAGATCATTACCGGCAGATGGATGCCCTTCTCGGCGAAACGCTCGGCGCAGGCGAAGATCGCCGCCTTGGCGTTCAGCGTATCGAAGATCGTCTCGATGAGGATGATGTCGGCGCCGCCGTCGATGAGGCCATCGAGCTGCTCGCCGTAGGCAAGCCGCAGGTCGTCGAATGTCACCGCGCGGTAACCGGGATTGTTGACATCGGGGGAAATGGAGGCGGTACGATTGGTCGGCCCGATGGCGCCGGCGACGAAGCGGCGGCGCCCGTCCTCCTTCTCGGCCCTGAGTGCGGCACGGCGCGCCAGGCGCGCACCGTCACGGTTCAGGTCGTAGACCGCATTCTCCATCTGATAGTCGGCCTGGGCGATGCGGGTCGACGAGAAGGTGTTGGTCTCGAGGATATCCGCCCCCGCCTTCGCGTAGCGATAATGGATTTCCTCGATCGCCTGCGGCTGCGAGAGGATCAGAAGATCGTTGTTGCCCTGCTGATGGCAGGCGCAGCCGGCGAAACGCTCGCCTCGGAACTGTTGCTCGTCGAGGCCGAGACCCTGGATCTGAGTGCCCATGGCGCCGTCGATGACCAGGATGCGCTCCCGCGCTGCGGCCTGAAGCGCGGCAAGAATTTCCGCGCCGTCGCGCCGAGAGGCTTCGGGGCCGAAAAGTTCATCGAACATGTCATATCCTTATCATCTTTGGATCGCTCAATAACCGCATAAACATATCTTTATGTCAATATATAACTTGAATCGGAGTCGATATGACCAGATCGATGATTCAGCGATGACAGGAAACCGACCTGGGGTTATAGGCGTTGAGCTGCGTATCCCACCAGAGATTCCGAGGTATCCCATGAGCGACAACAGTCAGATAGCCGCCAACTGGGCGAGCCTCCCCTATCATCGGCGCTGGCTGCTGGATCAGGCTGACGGGCTCTTCGATTTCTTCCAATACAGGTCCATGAACCCGAAAGGTGGCTTCTTCGATCTCGATGACCGGGGAGCGCCGCTCGGCGGCGCAAATCCGGCCCGGGGCATCCATGCTTCCGCGCGGATGGTCCACTGCTTCTCGATAGGCTACCTGCTCGGCCGCCCCGGCTCCGGTGACGTGATCGACCACGGCATGCGCTATCTCTGGGAACGCCATCGCGACACGGAACATGGCGGCTATTTCTGGCAGATGAACGACGACGGCGCGGCCGATTCCGCCAAACAGGGCTATGGCCATGCCTTCGTATTGCTGGCCGCCGCCTCCGCCAAAGTTGCCGGCCACCCGATCGCCGACCGGATGTTGGCCGACATCACCGAAGTCCTGGAGACAAAATTCTGGGAAGCCCGCCACGGCGCAATCGCGGAAGAATTCAATCGCGACTGGACGCCGGTCGATGGCGGAACCTATCGCGGCCAGAATTCCAACATGCACCTGACAGAGGCGCTGATGGCCGCTTTCGAGGCGACCGGCGAGAAAGCCTATCTCGACAAGGCCGAAAGCATCGCCGATCTCGTCATCCACCGGTGTGCCGGCAGTGTCGGCTTCCGGGTCGCCGAGCATTTCGATGCGGAATGGACAATCGACAAGGACTATTACCATCCCGACGAGATGTTCCGTCCGGCCGGCACGACGCCCGGCCACTGGCTGGAATGGGCTCGCCTCGTATTGCAGCTCTGGACCCTCGGCGAAAGGAAGCATGCCTGGATGCCCGAGGCCGCGAAATCGCTCTTCGTACAGTCCATGTCACTCGGTTGGGACAAGCAAAAAGGCGGCTTCTTCTATACGCTCGACTGGCAGGACAGGCCGGCCAAGGTGAGCAAGCTCTGGTGGCCAATGTGCGAGGCGGTGGGGGCGGCGCATTTTCTGAATGAGCTCCTGCCGGCGGATCGCTTCTATGAGGACAGCTACCGGCTGATCTGGGGAACCATTGCGAACCGGTTCATCGATCATGGAAACGGCGGCTGGCACGAGGAACTGACCGAAGACCTCGTCCCGGCCCATACCCTGTTTCCTGGTAAGGGGGACATCTATCACGCCCTGCAGGCCTGCCTCATCCCGCTCTTTCCGGCAGCCGGCAGCCTGACCAAGGTCATCGCTGAGGCCGGCGGGCATATCTGAAAGCATCAACGACAGCGACGGAACCATAAGAGCCTGGACCAGTTCCTGTGTCATTGAAACGTGACATCGGAACTCGACCGCTCATGCTGAACAGTCTCGCTCAGGAATTTTCGCACGAGGCGCCCGTGACGATCGGCGTGCTGCTGACAAGATTGATTGGCGCCACAATTTTCTGCGGCCTCATCGGCCTCGAACGGGAATTCCGCAGGAACCCGGCCGGTTTGCGCACCAATATGCTGATCGGGCTTGCTGCCGCAGTGTTCACACTCGTCGGCCTTCAAATCATGCACGAATTCGGCGATCTACCGAATACCGTCCGGATCGATCCCGTCCGCCTTATCGAGGCGGTCACGGCCGGAATCGCTTTCCTGGCCGCCGGAGTAATCATCTACACGCGCGGCGACGTGAAGGGGTTGACCACCGGCGCCAGCATGTGGCTATCGGGTGCCATCGGGCTTTGCGTGGGATTCGGCATGTGGGTCGTCGCGTTCGCGGCAACGATGATCGGCATCATCATCCTCTGGCTGCTGCGCAAGACCGAAGTGGCTACCGGCATGAAAGAGGATTAGCGACTCAGGCGCCGGCTCGCCACGGGACCATGGCGCGGATATGGGTGACGAGTATTTCGTATTCGTACGGCTTGACGATCACCGCGGAATGTTCGAGCTCCTCCATCCCGGGCACGTTATTGTCGCCCGTCGCGAAGATAACCGGCAGGTGCGGCAGCGTTTCCCTTATCTTCAGGATGAGTTGCGGACCGCTCATCTCCGGCAAATTCACATCGGTGACGAGGATGTCGACCGGATGGTCTCCCATGGCGGCAAGCGCTTCATCGGCCGAGCCTGCTTCCACGACACTCATGCCGGAATCCTGCAGAAGATCCGCCGTCGATATGCGGATCAGGACTTCGTCTTCGACCAGCAGCACGGTAATCGGCACGTCGGAGCTCTCGGTTATGGCGCCCTCCTCGCCCATGGAGCGGGGCAGACAGATGTGAACGATCGTCCCGTTACCGGGCTCGCTTCGCAAAATGCATCGCACACATTTCCCAGGAGAGCCTCTTCGCAGCTGCGCCCGATAACAGCGGGATAGGCATCGATGATCCCCACGAGCCGCAATTCCCGGCCGAGAAGGACATAGGAATTGGGCGGGAGATTGAACAGCTGATCCAAGTCGATGTCGGAAAGCTCCGTCAATCGGAACATGCGTCGTCCCTGATGCCAATGCGATATCAGGTTATAGAATTTCCGCGACTATTGACAATTGAATTCAAGCGAGTGCTGAAAAACTCCCACAGCATCATCGCACTACACTAAAAAATACCTAAAGTCGCAATCCTGGTTCCAGTTCTGGTACGCGGGAGTTGCACGTGCCGCTCCTGCGCCACGTCGTGGAGAAACTGCACAAAGCCTCAGGGATTGAACGATCCGATATCACCTCGACATGGAAACCTTCCGGACCATTCGCCGGAAGGCCCCATCAGCTGGGCACAACGTACCGATATGTAATCCAGTTTACTTCGGAAGGTAATAACGGCCGCGCTCGTCGCGCTCCAGCCCACTCGACCGGAAGGTGTCGAGCTCGCGCACCACTTCCCGGCCATCACGGCTGCCGACGGCAGCCATCAATTCCTCGAAATGTTTCGGGCCTGCTTTCAGCGCCGCCTCGAGTGAAGGATAACGCTCGCCGGGATAGGAAGGAGCCTGCGGCGTCACCAGTTCCCAGTTCTGCGCATGCTGCACCGGCCAGGTCAGATCGTAACCGGCTTTCGCGCCGGAACGGGCGCCGTGCAGCGAGGGATCGAGAGGCGACAGCCGCACGCCTGTGGCAACCACGAGGTCGCGGTCCGCCTGGAAACGCGTGCCGAACGCCCATTCCATCTGACTGTCGTCGAAGATATCGATGTCTGGATCGACAACGAAGACGTTCTTGACGCCGACCGCGCCAAGGACCGCATAGAGTGCAGAACGCGCTTCGCCCGGATAGGTCTGGCGGATGGAAAAGCGCATGCTCATCGAGCCCCCGGCGGCGACCGGCGCATAGACGGCAACCGGCTGGCGCACCACCTCGCCAAGAATCTTCCAGACGTTCATCTCCATGCGGAGCGCCTCAAGATTGGACGTATCAGTATAGTCCATGCGATTGCCGCTGATGGTGGCGGTCTGGAACAGCGCATCCTTGCGGTGAGTGATCGCAGTGACGTGGAAAACCGGATTGGTCTTCACGACGCCGTAATAGCCGAGATACTCGCCATAGGGGCCTTCCTTTTCGACATAGCCACGCTCGTCGAAATAGCCTTCAATGACCATTTCGGCGTCGGCCGGCACCATGATGTCGTTCGTAACGCATTTGACGACCGGCAGCGGCGCGGCCCTCAGCGAGGAAATGAGTTCGAGCTCATCGACAGGCTCCTTCATCGTCGCTGAAACCATGTCGATTGGATGGCACCCAACCACATAGGCGACGTTAAGGCGCTCGCCGCGTTCGGCAGAAGCCATATACATGACGCGAAGATCACTGGGCGCGATCAGGTCGACACCGGCTTCCTGCGGGCCACGCAACATCAGGCGTCGCATGCCGCAATTGTAGCGGCCGTTCTTGGGGTCGATCGTGTAATCGATCGTTGCCGATATATAGGGCGCACCGTCGAGCGCGTGCTGGACGTGGACAGGCAATTTAAGAAGATCGGCATCCACACCGGTCAAAACGACCTGCTGCACCGGAGCCTCATCCTTCGAAAGTTTGACGAGTTCGGGTTTCAGCGACAGGCGGCGGCGCATTTCGAGCGCCACCTCGCCCGCCGGTACGCCGAAAGCCTTGGCAAGGCGCGACCGGCTGCCGACGACGTTGCCGACCAGTTCCTGCCCCTCCGGGCCGACATTCCTGAACCAGACAGCCTTCGGATTGTTCTGCAGGATGGCCGCGACGTCGGCGAGGTCGACTTTCTCCCCCCGGACATCCAACTCATCGGCATTCAAGCCCTCGACAAAATTCCTGAGCCGAAAGCGGTCAAGGTCGAGCGCGGCAGCGGATCTGGTTGTCGTGTTGATGGTCATTCTGTCCTCTCCCGGAAGCAGTTTTGCGTGCGTCGTTTTCTATCCACAACAGTTGATTAAATCAAATATAATTATACAATGTTGCATAAAGTCGCATTGGGAGACGCGACTGACCGGCTTTGATGCAACGCCGGGTCGTTCATTGGGAGGAACTTTATGCAGAAGATCACTCGTCGTTTCATGCTTGCAGCCTCGCTCGCATTCGGAGGCTCCTTCCTCGGGTTGTCGCCAGCCGCTGCCCAGGCGGATTTTCCAAGCCAGACTATCAGCATGATCTGTGCGTTTCCGGCCGGCAGCGGCGCAGACGTCATCGTCCGCTACTTCGCGGAAAAGATCGCAAAGCTCTCGGGTGCGACGATCATCGTGGAGAACAAACCGGGTGCCGGCGGCAATATCGCCGCCGAATACGTCGCCCGCGCAAAGCCGGACGGCTATACCATCTTCTTCCACACCGGCAGCGCCGTCGCCGGCAATATGCACATGTTCAAGAAGCCGCCGATCGATGTCGTAAAGGACCTTCAGATCGCCGCAACGATCAACAAGCAGCCGCACATGATCGCCGTACCGGTTTCCAGCCCGATCAAGAATATGAAGGAACTCACCGAATACCTGAAGAAGGAAGGTTCGAACGCAAGCTACGCCGTCAACAACACTTCCGGCAAGGTTCTGGCCGCGATCTACAAGGAGAAGGCCGGCCTGGAGACGGTTGAGGTCTCCTACAAGAGCAGCGCCGATTCGATGAACGATATCATGAGCGGCGCGATGACGTTCGCAGCCCAGGATCCGGTTTTCTCGCTCTCCCAGCTTCGCGAGGGCCGCTACCGCCTGTTGGCCGTCAGCTCTGCCAAGCGCATTCCAGGTGCACCTGACGTTCCGACCATGACGGAGGAAGGATATCCGATGGATCAGGTCGGCTGGTTTGCCATGATGGTTCCCTCTGAAACGCCGAAGGACATCGTCGACAAGATCAATGGCTGGACCAAGGAAGTCCTCAGCCAGGACGACGTCAGGAAGTTCGTGACCGATCAGGGCGGCGATGTCTTCATCAGCACGCCGGACGAAGGCCAGGAATACTTGAAGAAAGAAGTCGCAGCCTGGGCAGACTACGTCAAAATCGCCAACATCCCGCAGCAATAACGTGGCCCAATTCGCCACAATCAGTTCAGAAGACTGGCCGTCACCGGCGAAAAGCGGCGTAAGCACCGCTTTTCTTTTTCAGAACCGGACCATCTCTCTTTATTTGGGCAAACACGAAAAAAGCATATGCACTGCCGAGAGTGTGACCATCCCCCTATTGGACGTTGTGTCATACATCATGCTAAAAGTCGTTCCGGGAGAGGCAGCTGGGTTTCGTATGCACAGATGGAAGGGATTTTTCTTCGAGCAGTCGGCGGCGGGTGAGCATCATGGATATGCGCACGGTCGCCGATAGAACGGATGATTTCATCCAATCTTTCTTAAGTCGTCGGTTTTCTGCCGCCGAAGGTTACTTCATCGCGGCAGCGGGCGTGCTGATCGCCTTTGTGCTGCGCCTTGCCTTTTACGGCGTGTCTGTCGAGGGGCCGATATTCGTCTTCTTCGTCCCGCCAATTCTGATCGCCGCGGTTATCGGCGGCATGCGCTTTTCTCTTTTCGCCGTCGCCCTTTCGCTTCTGTCAGTCTATGCGATCAGGGAGTTTTCGCCACGAGGTGCCACATCTTCGGAAATGGTATCCATCGGCATTGTCGGCGTGATCATAGCCCTGATCGGACAAATGCTCCATTCCGCCCGCAAGGCAATCGAAAGAGCTCAGGTCAAGGCGGATTCCCGTGAGGCGCAGCTTCGTTCCGTGCTCGACACGGTGCTCGATGCCAGCATCGTCGCCACCAAGGACGGAACGATCGTCTCCTTCAACGCGGCGGCGGTCCGTCAGTTTGGATATACGGAAGACGAGGTGATCGGGCAGAATCTCCGCATACTGATGCCGGAGCCTTATCGTCGGGAGCATGACGGCTACATGGAGAGATATCTGAGGACTGGCGAAAAGCGGATCATCGGCATCGATCGCGTCGTCTTCGGACGCCGCAAGGATGGCTCGACTTTTCCTATGAAGCTCGCTGTCGGCGAAACTCATACAGGTGGAGAAATCTTCTTCACAGGCTTCGTCCGAGACCTGACGGAACGGGAGGAATCGGCCGCGCGCCTGCAGGAGATGCAGGGAGAGCTGGCACGGCTCGCGCGCCTCAATGAAATGGGCGAAATGGCGTCCACCCTTGCCCATGAGCTTAACCAGCCGCTCTCCGCCATCGCCAACTATGTCCACGGATGCGCGCGTCTTTTGCGCGACATGGACGAACCGGTTGCGATTCGTATGCGCGAGGCTTTGGAGGAGACCGCCAATCAGTCGCTGCGCGCCGGGCAGATCATCAAGCAGCTACGTGAATTCGTCATCAAAGGTGAAACGGAAAAATCGCCTCAAAACATTCGCCGGCTGATCGAAGACGCCGGCGCTTTGGCGCTTGTCGGTTCGCGCGAGAAAGGCGTCCAGACGATTTTCGAGTTCACGCCTGGCACGGAAACAGTCGTTGCGGATCGCATACAGATACAGCAGGTTCTGACAAATCTGATGCGCAACGCCATCGAAGCCATGCAAGACAGCCCGCGGCGTGAACTCGCAATCCGGACCGTCCAGGAAAACGATGACATGATGGCCGTGATCGTCCAGGATACCGGGCCGGGCATCTCTGGCGAGATCACCGACCAGCTTTTCAAACCCTTCGTCACCACCAAGGCAGGCGGTATGGGGATAGGGCTTTCGATTTCCAAACGCATCATTGAAGCTCACGGCGGAGAGATGACGGTGTCGCGCAATCCAGCTGGAGGGGCGACGTTCCGTTTCACGCTTCCGATCGACATGGGGGAACGTGAGAATGCAGACAGGTGACTATACGGTCCATATCGTCGATGACGAGGAGGCGGTCAGGAAGTCCCTTGCCTTCATGCTGACCATGAACGGCTTTGCCGTGCGCGTCCATGAAACGGCCTCATCCTTCCTGCAATTCGCTCCCAACATCCGCAATGGCATACTGGTGACGGACCTGCGCATGCCTGACATGACGGGTGTCGAGCTTATCCGCAGATTGACTTCAACCCGTGCGAAGATCCCGGCAGTCGTTATCACCGGTCATGGCGATGTTCCGATGGCAGTAGAGGCGATGAAGGCCGGCGCTGTCGATTTCATCGAGAAACCCTTCGAAGACATCATCATCATCGAAGCGATCCGGCGTGCCGCCGGACAGATCCCGGACAAACCGCTCGATGTCGACAGCACAACGGAAGTGCTGACGCGCCTTGAAAGCCTAAGCGACCGGGAGCGGCAGGTGCTGGCTGCTGTCGTTGCCGGCCTTCCGAACAAATCCATTGCCTATGATCTCGATATCAGCCCTCGAACGGTCGAGGTACATCGAGCAAACGTCATGGCCAAGATGAAGGCGAGAAGCTTGCCTCAGCTCGTCCGCATGGCGATGGCCGTCGGCTTCTCCTGGCAATGAGGCCCGTAAATTATTTTGGATTTCTTGATCTAACGCAAAGCGCACAACTCCGATAGGCTCTAGAGGCCTGATGCAAGCGGTAGTTCGACCGTCCCATCCGCGGGAAGTTCTGTGCTGGCATCATCGGGGATAATCATCGTTATCGCTCCGGATCTTGGTCTCCGGCAATCACTGACGTTCGCGCTCGAGGTGGAGGGATATCAGGTCGAAGCCTATGATTCCTGGGCCAAGGGACGGGTTCCCATCGCGCCAGTGCGTTGTATGATCGTCGATGATCAGATACTGCGTGGCCATCACGACCTCCGGCAAGAACTCCTCGCCTCAGGCCATGCGGTTATCCTGCTCACCGATGGCATGTCCCCGCCTTTGGAGAACAATCCCTGGATCACCCTCACAAAGCCTTTTGATGGCGCCGATCTAGTGGATCTCGTGAAACACGTCGCACGAGCAACCTGACAATTTGTCCGAACCGCTTCCTCCCCCTCCACTACGTAAATACCCCTAGTGATACAACCGAATTTATCCCTGCCCCGTCGCGAGGCATCCTGAGATCACACCAAGGGGAGAACCGACGATATGCAGACCGCAGCCGCTCATCCTATGCGACGGGAACTTGCACTGGGCCGGCCGATGTCGATCGTATCTCCGACAGCGGGTTTTCCGCAGACATATTCCATCGTCACCTTCGATGCAGGATCGGAAATCTACGCTCCTGGCGACAAGGCTGGCACATTTTACCAGGTCGAATTCGGCGCGGTGCGCGTGCATCGCCTGCTGTCGGATGGAAGGAGGCAGGTCATTGCCTTCCATCTGGCCGGGGAGACCTTTGGGTTCGAGGCGGACCGGACCCATAGTTTCTTCGCCGAAGCCATTACCCAAACAGGGCTGCGTGCCATCAGCCGCCCCGCAAACGGCGAAGCCTCTCCGGAGCTTCTCACGCTGGCGCTGCGCGGCATGCTGCGCGCCCACGAGCATATCATGATGATCGGTCGCCAGACGGCGGTGGAGCGGATCTCCGGATTCCTGGTCGACATGGCGAATCGCCAGGGCGGGATCGAATATTTTGACCTGCCGATGAGCCGTTTGGATATCGCCGACTATTTAGGCCTGACAATCGAAACGGTGTCGCGCGTTTTGGCAAAACTCCGTTCGTCCGGTCTGATCAAACTACGCAGCATTCGTTGCGTCGAACTTAAGAAGCTCGAAACGCTCCGCAGTCTCTGTGCATGAACTGAAGTAGCAATAATCCGGCGGGTCATGCGGAAAAAGCACCGCGGATCACCTCGCCCGCGCCGATCACATTCCTTTTGAACACATCCTGTCGAGCAGGCTCCGCATTTTGCGCACAATCTCGCCACTCGTCTCGTGGGAGACAGGCGCCTGAAATCCGAAGGCAATCGCGCGTTCGTCCCTGCATTCGACCGGCTGGCGGCAAGAGCTGTGAATTTCGTGCACCCCGGTGGCGTGCACGACCCGCTCGACATTGGAAAGGTTGATACCGCCGCCGGGCATGATCGAGATGCGCCCTCCTGCCTGCTCCATCAACTGACGGATAAGGTCGATCCCCTCCGGACCACTCATCTTGAGACCCGATGTCAGGACGCGCTCGGCCCCGAGCTCGATTGCCTGCTCCAAAGCTTCAAAAGGGTCGGGAACCAGGTCGAAAGCCCGGTGCAGCGTCACACCCAAGCCTTCGGCGCATCCCATCAGACGCTTGAGCATTGGCAGGTCGAGGGCCATGTCCGGGCGGCTCGCACCGATCACTACGCCAGCCAGGCCCGTCGCCCGCACGGCCTCTATATCGGTCATCATCGCCGCTTCGTTGTCGGCATCGAAAATGAAATTGCCCGCACGCGGTCGGATGATCGCATAGACCGGGATCGGTACCCTTGCGGCAAGCGCCATTATCCCGGGCGGCGCAGTCAGGCCTCCGACATCGAGCGCAGCACAGAGTTCAACACGGTTCGCTCCACCGGCGACGGCGGCGGCAAGCCCCTCAGGGCTATCGACACAGACTTCGAGAAGCACCGGCAAATCAGCCTCCCTGGTGGCCGAGCACGGCAGCACCGACCAATCCGCCGTCTTCCTGGCGGAGCGCGGGTGTCACCAGCGGGTGATCGAAACGGTTGAGGATGCGTTTGCGCACCGCCTTGTCGAGCGCATCGATCAGCGGCATCACGGAAGCGAGCCCGCCCCCCACCGGCACAATCGAAGCGCCAGTGACATTGACCGCGAGCGCCAACGGGTCGGCGATCAGTTCAAGCCAGACGGCAACGGTCTTCACCGCCCTCGCCCCACCGATCTGCCAGTCCTCCAGGATGCGGTAGCTTGTCTCCTCCTGGCTGTGCAGAAAGTGGTGCAGCCGCTCGATGCCACGTGCGCCGCCTATCGTGTCGACGCAGCCAGACTGGCCGCAGCCGCAGGAAAACCTTGGGATATGCAGCGTCTCACCGTTGAGTTCGACGGTCGTGTTCAGGATCGGGCCATGCCCCCATTCGCCGGTAACGCCGCCGGCGCCGCGCACCAGCCGCCCGTCGATTGCCAACCCTCCGCCAATGCCCGTGCCCATGATGGCGCAGAAGACGACCGAATGGCCACGGCCGACGCCCTCGTTCGCCTCTGCAAGTGTCAGGCAATCGGCATCATTGGCGGCAAGCACGGGCCGGCCAAGAATTTCCGCAAGCTCGTCGCCAATACGCCGCCCCGTAATGCAGGGAATGTTGGCCGATGTCGCGACACCGTCGCGCGGATCGATGAGGCCTGCAATCGACAGCGCCAGCGGAGATTCCGGATCGCCTGCATGGGCGTTGCGCGCGACCAGCGACGCCAGCAAAGACGAGAGCCGGCCCCAATCCGCGGCAGGTGTCGCCACCTTTCCGAGCGGCACCAGCGCACCGGGCACGGGCGAGACGGCAAACTTCATGAAAGACCCGCCGATATCGACGCAGAAGACTGGCCTGGCCGGCCCGGTCCGGCCTGTGGTGTGAGATGTGGCGGTCGCGATCGTCATTTACGCGGATCCAGAAGGTCGCGCAGTCCGTCACCCAGGATGTTGAACCCGAGCACGGTGATCATGATTGCGAGGCCCGGAAACAAGGACATCCAGATATTCAGGCCGAGATAATTGCGTCCGTCGCTCATCATGGCGCCCCATTCCGGCAACGGCGGCTGGGCGCCGAGACCGAGGAAGGACAGGCTTGCGGCGGACAAAATGACGGTCCCTGCCGTCAGCGTCGACTGCACGATGATCGGCCCGATCGCATTGCGCAGGATATAGTGCGTCATGATGCGGCGGCGCGAGACACCGAGCGAGATTGCGGCTTCGACATAGTCCATGCTCTTCAGGCCAAGCGTGAGGTTTCGGCTGAGACGCGCGTAGACCGGCACCGAGAAAATGGCAATGGCGATCAGAAGATTGACGAGGCTGGTGCCGAGAACGCTGACGATCAGGATGGCGAGCACAATGCCCGGAAAGGCGAAGAGAATGTCCATCGTCCACATGATCGCCTGATCAACGTAACGGCCGCTCATGCCGGAAAGGATGCCGAGCGGCACACCAACGGCGACCGCCAACCCGACGCTCAAGACCACTTCGATCAGCGAGATGCGTGCGCCGTAGATGACGCGGGCAAGGATATCGCGGCCATTGTCATCCGTGCCGAACGGATGCGCCCAGGACGGCGGCTCCATGGTCGCGAGCAGATCTTGCACATAAGGATCGGCGGGCGCGATCAGTGGCGCGAAGATCGCGGCCAGCACGATGATGCCGATCAGGAAGCCGCCGAGCGCGATACTGCGATGAGTAACCACCCACCGAAACCCTCGAAGAAAAACCGGCCGGCGCGGAGCGATATCGGTTTCGATCGTCGCCATCAGTCGAACCTTATCTTCGGGTTGAGGAAGGCGATCAGCAATTCCGCCAGGAAATTCATCACCACCACGCCGGTGACCGCGACGAGCGTCACGCCCTGAATGACCGGATAGTCGCGATAACGCACCGCATCTACAAGAAACCGCCCGATGCCCGGCCAGTTGAAGACGGATTCGGTGACCACTGCACCGCCCATCAGGCTGCCGAAATTGAGGCCGACGATAGTGATGATCGGGATCAGCGCGTTGCGCAGCGCATGGCTCCAGTAGATCGTCCGCGGCGCCACCCCTTTTGCATAGGCCGTGCGAATATAATCCTGCGACAGCACTTCGATCATGCTGGACCGAGTCATGCGGGCGATAACGGCGGTCGGCAATACGGCAAGCGTGATCGATGGAAGAATGAAGCTCTTCCAGGATTGAGCACCGAGCAGTGGCAACCAACCGAGCTGAACGGAAAATGTGTTCATCGCCATCAGTGCCAGCCAGAAATTGGCAACCGACGCGCCGGCGATCGCCAGGATCATGACGATCTGGTCCGGCCAGCCATGACGGTAGATGGCCGCGATCATGCCCGCTGGCACGCCGGCACCAATCGCGAGAAGATAGGCAGTGATCGCCAGTGCGATGGTGAACGGCAGGCGCTCGCCGATCTCGTCGGTGACCGGCAGCTTGGACTTGATGGAAACACCGAGGTTCCCTCCCACCGCGTCGTAGGCGAAAGCGGCATATTGCTCCGGCAGGCTGCGGTCGAGGCCGAGCCGTGCCGTCATGTTATCGACCGCTTCCTGCGTCGCTTCGGGGCCTGCCATCAGCCTCGCCGGATCGCCGGGCAGTGCTCGGATCGCGATGAAGACCAGAAGCGACACGCCGATCAGGATCAGCGGCAGGGCCAGCAGTTTCTTGACGATATAGGCTTTCATCCAACCGCTATCTCTTGAGACCAGTTCGCGGCCTCGGTCACTGAAAAAGAAACGGCGGGCGGATTTCTCCACCCGCCGTCGTTTCACGATCCTACTGCTTCTTGGCGTCCTTGACGACGATCAGGCCGCCCGGGATCACCCACGCGCCCTTGACGCCGGCGCGCGTCGCAAAAAGGTCCTGCTTCGTATAGAGCAGCACATGGGGCGCCTGCTCGTTCACGACCTTCTGGGCATCGACATAGATCGCGTTGCGGGCCTTCTCGTCGAGCGTCGAGGCAGCCTTGTCGATCAGTTCGTCAAGTTTCGGATCGTTGAAGAAACCAAGGTTGGCGCCGGCCGGAGATGCGCTCTTCGAATAGTAGAGCGGGCGGAACTGCAGGTCGGCACCGTTGACGCCCGACGACCAGGAGGCGATCGAGGAACCGATATTCTCTTTCTCCTTCCCCGCGGGATCGAGGAACGCGGCCTTAGACCAGACGCCGCCTTCCATCTTGCGGACTTCGAGCTTGACGCCGGCCTTGGCCCACATGGCCTGCAAGAGTTCGCCGATACGCGCCTCCTGCTCCTGCACGATGGTGGTCATCGAGAAGCCGTCCGGATAACCGGCCTCCTTCAAAAGCTGTTTTGCCTTCTCGACATCGTAGGTATAAGGCGCGAGCGACTTGTCATAACCGGGCGTGACCGGCGCCAGCGGCGAATTGGCCGGCGTCGCATAGCCCTGCATGAAAGCCTTGACGATGCCTTCACGGTCTGTTGCATAATTCAACGCCTGACGGACACGCACATCGTCGAGCGGCTTCATCCTGGTGTTGAGCGAGACCCAGAAAACAGCCGAGCCGTCCGTTGTGCTGAGCTGCATCTCCGGGTTGGCCTTGACCTGCTGGGCGAAGGCGGAAGGGAACGGGTTGATGACATCGGCATCGCCCGTCTGCAGCGCCATGTTCATGACGGACGGTTCGGGCGTCCATGTCCACCTGATCTCGTCCTCGCCCTTCGGCTCACCACCCCACCAGTCCGGATTCTTCACTTCCAGGACGTATTCGCCGGACTTATATTCCTGCAGCTTGTAAGGGCCGGTACCAACCGCCTTGGCGCCGATCGTACCGGCAGCGTCAGCAGTCGGGCTCACCATCAGGCAAGGGCCGGTGGTCAACAGCGCCAGAAACGCCGGATACTGGGTCTTCAGCTTGAACTGAACCGTCATCGAATCGACCGCCGTGACGGCTTCGAGGAATGTGCGCAGGCGGCCACTGGCGGCGAGACCGCGCTTGGTGTCGAGATGACGAGCGAAGTTCTTGACCACAGCATCGGCATCGAAGGGCGTGCCGTCATGGAACTTGACGCCAGTGCGCAGCTTGAACGTCCAGACAAGGCCTGAGGCATCGGCCGACCATTCGGTAGCAAGCGCCGGCTTCAACGACAGATCGGGATCGCGCTTGATGAGGCCTTCATACATCGGATCGAGCAGCGCCGCCGTATAGGTCGCCGTCTGGTCGCCCGGATCCATGGAACGCGGAGCTTCGGTCTGCATCACGTTGAGCGTGGCGGCACTAGCCGCAATCGGGAAAACGATGCCCGCCGCCACTGCGGAAGCAAGCGCAAAACGACGGCTTTTCAGGAATATGGTCATGATTGTTCACCCTTGGTTTTGTTGATTTATGGGGCGGACTTTGCCCCCTTAGATCATTTTTATAATTTATTGGCGTTGATTTGTTCATTTTCTGAACTTAGTGTCAAGCCACTATCACCGAGAGCCTACAGTCCCTTGAACGCCATGCTCACCTCGTCCCAGCGCCAGTTGCTGCGCGTCATCAGTGAAGCCGGTCCGCTCAGTCGCACCGAGATGGCAAGCATGCTGGGCTTGAGCAAAGCGGCAATGAGCGGCATCGCCCGCGACCTCATCGATCTCGGCGTGCTCCATGAGACGGAGACGGTCTACGGCCAGGGCCGGCCGTCGATCCTGCTCGACCTGCATCCGGAATGCGCCTTCTTCGTCGGCATATCGTTGCTCGAAGATCCCGCGCCTATGATCCTGAGCGATCTGAACGGCAGGATCATTGCAAGGCAGGCGATGCCTCTGTCGCGCGATCCGAAGGTCATCGCCGAAGCGATCACCGAAGGCCTGCCAAGACTTCTCGAAGCCCATCCGGAGGCCGGAGAAAAGCTCTCCGGCATCGGCGTGGCGCTTTCCGGCTTCGTCGACGAGACCCAGGCGAACTGCGTGCAATCCACGCTGCTCAACTGGCAAGACGTGCCGCTGGCCAGGATCATCCGCGAGCGATCCGGCGTCGAGACCTTCATCGAGAATGACGCGAAGGCCGTTGCCGTGAGCGAAAAACTGTTCGGCAGCGCCCGAGAGATACAGAATTTCAGCGTCGTCTCATTGGGCGACGGCATTGGCTGCGCCCATTTCATCGAAGGCAAGCTCTATCGCGGCAATCACGGCGGCGCCGGCGAAATCGCCCACTGCACCATCGAGTCCGGCGGCGTACCTTGTCGCTGCGGCAAGCGTGGCTGCCTCGATACCGTCGCGTCCATGAAGGCGATCAAGGAAATGTCGCGCGCCGAAGGGCTCGAATGCACCTCGCTCTCCGACATCGAAGAGAAGGCCTCCACCGGCAATGCCGCGGCGATCCGCATCCTGCATCGCGCCGGTTCGGCGCTAGGACTCGCCATCGCCAATCTCATCCAGATGAACGACCCCGGCCTCATCCTGATCACCCATGTCGAAGGCTCGTTCGACGGGCTGTTCGGCACGGTGCTCAATCAGGCGGTCGAAACCAACGTGCTGCCCCGCTACGCCGGCCAGACGCCAATCCGCATCAAGCGCGTTGATGGCGACGTCTGGGCGCGAGGTGCTGCGAGCATCGCAGCCCATAATTTCCTGATCGGCCCCAACTCCAACTGAGGTTTCCCTCCATGCCCTTGCGCATCGCTGTCGGCGGCATCCATATCGAATGCAGCACCTACAATCCGGTTCTGAACGAGGAGAAGGATTTTCGCGTCGTGCGCGGCGGAGAGCTGACGGCGGCGCCCTATTTCGCCTTCCTCAAGGATTATGACGCCGAATTCCTGCCGACTATCCACGCCCGTGCGATTGCCGGCGGCCCGGTCGCCCGCGGAACCTACGAAAAGTTCAAGTCGGAATTCCTGGAGCGCCTGAAGCCGCTTTTGCCGCTTGACGGCCTCTACCTCGCCATGCATGGCGCCATGTATGTCGAGGGCATGGAAGATGCAGAGGGTGACTGGATCATCGCCGCCCGCGAGCTCGTCGGTCCGGACTGCACGGTCTCGGCGAGCTACGACCTGCACGGCAACGTCACCCAGCGGATCATCGATGCGCTCGATATGTATTCCACCTATCGCACCGCGCCGCATATCGATGTCGAGGAAACCATGCGCCGCGCGGTGACGATGCTGGTCAAAAGCCTAACGACCGGTGTGAAGCCGACGCTTCTCTGGGCACCCATTCCGGTCGTATTGCCCGGAGAGCGTACATCGACGGTCGACGAGCCGGCGAAGAGCCTCTACGCCTTGATGCCGGAAATCGACGCCATTGAAGGCGTCTGGGATGCCTCATTGATGGTGGGTTATGTCTGGGCCGACGAACCGCGCGCCACCGCCGCGGCGATCATGACCGGCACCGATCGCGCCGTGCTGGAGCGGGAGGCGAAACGCGTCGCAAAGGCCTATTGGGATGCGCGTGAACAATTTGTATTCGGCTGCGAGACAGGCTCGATCGAGGAATGCGTCAACAAGGCAATCGCTTCGAAGACAGCCCCGGTCGTGCTCGCCGAATCCGGCGACAACCCGACCGGCGGCGGCGTTGGCGACCGCGCCGAGGTGCTGGCCCAACTGATCGCCAGGGGTGCCACCGGCGTCATCTTCGCCGGCATCGCCGACAAGCCTGCAACCGATGCCTGCTATGCTGCGGGCGTTGGTGCCGAACTGGACCTCTCGATCGGAGCTTCGCTCGATGCGATCAACAGCAAACCGATCGAAGCCAAGGTAAAGGTCAAGTTCCTCCACGAGACGGCAGACCTCGCCGACCGTCAGGCCGTTGTCGTCATCGGTGACGTCGAACTCGTACTCTCGGCCAAGCGCCGGCCCTACCACAACATCGTCGACTTCACCCGACTCGGCCTCGATCCGCACAAAGCGAAGATCATCGTCGTCAAGTCGGGTTATCTCTCGCCGGAACTGGCACCGATCGCCAATCCGAACCTCATGGCTCTGTCGCCCGGCGTGGTCGACCAGTTCGTCGAACGGCTGGAATGTGCCCGCAGAGAGCGGCCAATCTATCCTTTCGACAAGGATTTCTCCTACGAGCCGCAGGTCTTCCTTTCGGCACGATCGAAAGATCGCTGAACCGCCGCCGCGAGTATCCGAGTGGTCGCTCAGGCCACCTGCCCTCTCCACGTCTCGCTGATGCGGCGGATGGCCTGCAGAAGATTGGCAGTCGGCGGCGTCATCAGACCCTTCTTGCGGCGGTAGACGCGGAACGTCCGCTGCCAGTCGAGTTCGGGCACGTTGACACGCGCCATCTCGCCCCGTTCAACCTCCTCGCGCACCAGCGGCAACGGCATCCAGCAGAACAGCGACTCCGATAAAACCGCCGCCTTCAGCACCGGCACGGAGCGCGAGATGATCGATGGGGCATTCGGCTCCAGTGCGTTGTCGTGGAATCGGCGCTGCCACTCGCGCACCGTCGGAGTGCCCGGCGGAGGCAGGGCCCAGTCGAAATCCGCCGCCTCTTCAAGCGTCACATGGTCCCGCCTGACGATGGGATGGTCGCAACGAGCGAAGACAGACACCGTATCGTGCAGGATGTCCGGCGTGGCGATGACTATATCGTCGTCGAGGTAGGGTTCGGGTGAAATCGCGATGTCGACCGTTCCCCCCTTCAGCGCCTCCAGAACCCGGTCTTCGAGATCCTCGATGATCTGATATTGCACTTCCGGATGCTGTTTGCGCATCTCGCGGATGACGGTGATGATGAAACCGCTGACGACGCTCGCCACGCCGCCGATCCGCACGACGCCGCGGCTGGCTCCCTGCATCTGCTGTATGACATCGGAGGCATTGCCAATCTCCGACACGACCAACTTGGCATAAGGCAGCAGCGCATCTCCGAATACGGTAGGCACCACGCCGCGGGTCGTCCGCTCGAACAGCGGTACACCATAACTGTCTTCAAGGCGCTTCAGCATGCGGGTGATGGCCGGCTGCGTCATGTTCAATGCATTCGCGGCCGCGCCCAGACTCCCGCGTCGGGCACATTCCAGCATGATCTGGGCAGAACGCACATCCAAAGTCATGCCCTCGTGTAATGGATTCTTGGAAATTCTTCAATTCCAAGACAGGGCGCTATCTGCGACACTGATAGGGATATAGTGCACGCGCGGGCTATGGACTCGCGGGCCGGGAGGAGGCTCCGCATGAACAGGATGACGCGGGATTTTCGATCCGGCAGCACGAAATTGCGCGGCCAGACGGTCAGCGAAGCGGTCTTTGATTTTCTCAGGCAAAAGGGCATTGACCGGATTTTCGGCAATCCCGGCTCGACCGAACTGCCGATGTTCATGAATATCCCGGAAGACTTCTCCTATGTGCTCGGCCTGCAGGAATCGATCGTCGTCGCCATGGCGGATGCTTATGCGCAGGTGAGCCGCAAGCCCGCCTTCGTCAACCTGCATTCCGCCGCCGGACTCGGCCATGCGCTCGGAAACATCTATACGGCCTACCGCAACCGTGCGCCGCTGATCATCACGACAGGCCAGCAAAGCCGTGAACTCCTGCCACACGATCCGTTCCTTTTCGCTGAAAGCCCGACGGAATTCCCGAAACCTTACGTGAAATGGGCCTGCGAGCCGGCCCGTGCCGAGGACGTGCCTGCGGCGATTGCGCGGGCCTATTACATGGCGATGCAGGCGCCGCGCGGCCCCGTCATGGTCTCCGTACCGTTGAGCGATTGGCAGGCGGAAGCAAAACCGATCGCCATCCGCGATGTCGAGACGGTGATCAGCGCCCCTGCCGCAGCACTGGATGCGCTTGCCCGCGAACTCAATGATGCGACGGAGCCCGTGCTCGTCGTCGGCCCCGGGGTCGACATCGACAATGCCTGGGATTCGACCGTACGGCTGGCGGAAATCCTGCAGGCAAGGGTCTGGGCGAGCCCGCTTTCCTCGCGCTGCAGCTTTCCGGAACGGCATCCGCTCTTCGCGGGTTTCTTGCCGGCTTTTCAACCGAAACTGTCGCAATGCCTCAGCGACACGGACCTCGTGCTGGTCCTCGGCGCGCCCGCCTTCACCTATCACTTCGCCGGGTGCGGTCCCGATATCCCGGAAGGCGCAGAACTCCGGCTCATCACCGATGACCCGGCACAGGCTGCAAGCGCGATCGCCGGCAATGCGATGATTTCCAATCTGCGTGCAGCAACCGAAGGCCTCGTTTATCGCCTGCGCTGCCGGCCGCAGCGTACCGATGGTCCCGCCCGCATCATTCCGCGGTTCAAAACGCCGAAAGGCATCGGGCAGGAATTCTTCTATCAGACGCTCGCCGAGGTCCGCTCGCCGGACAGCATCGTCTTCGAGGAAGCGCCGGGCGGCCGCGACGCGCTGCACGACTTCTTTCCGATCGAACGGCCGGGCGGCTTCTTTGCCACGGCGAGCGGCGGCCTGGGTTACGCCCTGCCCGGCTCTGTCGGCGCCGCCTTGACGAAGCCGGAACAGCCGGTGATCGCCGTCATCGGCGATGGATCGAGCCTCTATTCCATCCAGTCGATCTGGTCTGCCGTGGAATACGATGCGAACCTCTTGATCGTCATCCTGAACAACGGCGGTTACAAGGTGCTGAAGGCGATCGCCGAAAGGAGCGGTTCAGGCCGCATCGACGGCGTCGACATCGGCCACATGGATTTTGTGAAGATCGCAGAAGCGCAGGGCTGCAAGGCGGTGCGCTGCGAAAAGGGAGAAGAACTGGCATCGTGCCTGCGGTACCTTCTCAGCATGAAAGGGCCGCGTCTTTTGGAAGTCATTCTATCAGAGGAGGAGACTGAAATGAATGTCGCTGTCAGAAACGAGACGATACTGAAGACGCCTGAGAAATTCTTCATCAACGGCGAATGGGTGACCCCGTCCGGCACCGGAAAGCTCGACGTCATCTCGCCGGTGACCGAGGAACTGCTGCTCAGTTATCCGGAAGCCAGCAATGCCGATATCGACAAGGCCGTCACCGCCGCCCGCGACGCTTTCGACAACGGACCCTGGCCGCGCATGGGCTTCAAGGAGCGCGCAGGCTACTTGCGCAAGGTGGCCGAACTGCTGACGGCCCGCCTTGATGAGATTGCCAACGCATGGACGACCCAAGTCGGCGCACCCATCTTCCTGACGAAGAAGCTCGTCGGCCAGAATCCCGGCCTCTTCACCTACTATGCGGACCTGATCGAAAAGGACGATTTCGTTAGCCATCGAAAGCGGACGGACGGCGGCGAAGTCCGCGTCGTCCGCGAGCCGGTCGGCGTCTGCGCGGCGATCACACCATGGAACGCGCCGATGGTTCTGCTGAACTACAAGGTCTCCGCCGCTCTTGCCGCGGGCTGCACGGTGGTTGCCAAGCCCTCGCCGGAAACGCCACTGGAAGCTTATATCCTTGCCGAATGCATCGAACAGGCGGGCTTGCCGAAAGGCGTCTTCAACCTCGTGCCGGCCGGCCGCGAAGGCGGGGATTATCTCGTTCGCCACAAGGGCATCGACAAGGTCTCGTTCACCGGCTCGACGATCGCCGGCCGGGCAATCGCCTCCGCCTGCTCCGAACGCCTCGCCCGCTACAGCCTGGAACTCGGCGGCAAGTCTGCGGCAGTGCTTCTCGATGACGCCGATTTCGGGAAGGCCTTACCGAGCCTGATGGTCTATTCCATGCCGATCACCGGCCAGGTCTGCTTCTCGCTCACCCGCATCCTGGTGCCGGAATCCCGCAAACAGGAATTCACTGACATGTTCGTCGGGGCGGTGAAGAACATCAAGGTCGGCGATCCGGCCGATCCGACGACGCAAATGGGACCGCTCACGATGGCCCGGCAGCTTGCACGCGTCGAAGGCTATATCGCCGCAGGTCGGGAAGGTGGTGCCAAGATCGCCTGCGGCGGAGGCCGTCCGGCAGGCCTCGGCAAGGGCTACTTCATCGAGCCGACGGTCTTTACCGACGTGACGATGGATATGAAGATCGCCCAGGAGGAAATCTTCGGGCCGGTCGTGTCGATCATCAGCTACAAGGATGAGGACGAAGCGGCGAAGATCGCCAACGATACCATGTACGGCCTTTCCGGCGCGGTCTTCACCTCCGATCCGGAACGGGGTTACGCATTTGCGCGCCGCATGCGCACCGGCAGCGTGACGGTCAACGGCATGATTGTCGACATCCACCATCCGTTCGGCGGCTTCAAACAGTCCGGCATCGGCCGCGAAGGCGGTCCTGAAGGGCTTGAAAACTATTTCGAGGTCAAGACGATCCACATGGCCTGACGTCATCCGTCTGATCGCCACGAAAAAGGCCGCCGGGTGAAAACCCGGCGGCCTTTTTCTCTCCGCGCTCTGGTGGATCGTAGATCAGAGCACTTCGAAAACTGATACCCGAACGGAATTCGCCATACGTTCACCCGTGCCGATAAACACTGTATGGTTGAGCCACTGGTAACGTGGATCGCCCGTCTGGAAACGCGGATTGGTGCGCATGTAGTAGAGCGCCGGATCGACCGCCTCCCCCGCCGCAAGCCTTGCGAGAACCTCCAGCGGACCATGCCGGAAGCCGAAGTTGCGGATATCGATCATCGCACCGTCATGGGTCTCGATAACGTAACGCGTATCGAGCTCCGCATAGCCGGTATCATAGATGCTCTGCCAATCCGCGCCGAGATTGAGGATGCGTCCCGAGAAGCGCTCCCCCTCCACGGTGCCGCCGATGATCGGAATGATCCGCCAGCAGACGCCCGGGCCACCTCCCTTTTCGATCGGCGGACCGAGCTCGGCGCGGATTTCGCAAAACGGTTGAAGTGCAGGAGCCCTCATGACCTCTCCTATCTCATCGTCATCGGCAGCCAGAGCGCAATCATCGGGAATGCGACGAGCAGGATCAGCCGGATGATATCTGTCAGGATAAACGGCATCACGCCCCCGTAGATCGTCGTTATCTTGACGTCTTTAGCGATGGAATTGATGACGAAGACGTTGATTCCCACCGGCGGCATGATCATGCCGAGCTCGCAGGCAACGACAATGATGACACCGAACCAGATCGGATCGAAGCCGAGGTGGATGACGACCGGAAACACGATCGGCACCAGAAGGATGATCATCGCCATCTCATCCATCAACGCGCCGGCTACCAGGAAGATAATGAGAATGAGGGCGAGCGTGCCGTAAGGACCGAAGTCCAGACCAACCAGGAACGCCGTCAGCTTCTGCGGCGATTGGGTGATCGCCAGGAAGTAGCCAAACAGGATCGCGCCGATCAGTACGCTGAACAGCGAAACCGAGGTTCGGAGCGATTCCACAAGACTTGACATGATGAGCTTGGTGTTCAGCCGGCCGCGCAGAATGCCGATGACCATGGTGAGCAGCGCACCGACTGCAGCAGCTTCGGTCGCCGTCGCAATTCCGAGATAGATGACCCCTATCACGGCAATGAACAGAAGCAACACCGCCCAGACATCGCGAAGCGAGGTGATCGCTTCCTTGAAGTCGAATGTCTTGCCGGCCGGCAAGTGCTTGCCGTGGGCAATCAGCACGGTCGCCATATACATGAGCGTCGCAAGAATACCAGGAACCACGCCCGCCATCAGGAGCTGCCCGACATCGGTTTCGGTCAGGAAAGCGTAGACCACCATCATGACGGAGGGCGGGATCAGGATTCCCAGTGTGCCGCCTGCCGCAATAACGCCGGTTGAGGTCGCGTCGGCGTAACCCGCCTTGCGCATCTCGGGCAATGCGATGCGGCTCATGGTCGCCGCTGTCGCAATCGAACTGCCGCAGATCGCCGCAAACCCGGCGCAGGCAGCAATCGTGGACAGCGCCAGCCCGCCGCGAAATTGCCCGAGCCAGGCATTGCCGGTTCGGAATAATTCCCGTGACATCCCGGAATTGGTCGCAAACACGCCCATAAGGATGAAGAACGGCACCAGTGTCAGGTTAAAATCGGTGATGACGCGAATCGGCGACGTGGTCAAAAGGTTAAGGGCCGGCGCAATGCCGCGCATAGCGGCAAAACCAAAAACCCCGACAAGACCCATGGCGACACCGAGCGGCACGCGCAGGCCCATGAGCACAAACATGGCGACGAAACCGCCGATGGCAACGAGATCAGCGGTGTTCATACGCCGTGGCCTTCAAGCGGATTGGTTTCTTCGTGCTTGCCGCGCACGAAGGGTACCACAGCTGTAGTAACAACGGCCGAGGCACAACCGAGCCAGATCAGGCCGACGAGAGGCCAGACCGGAATGCGCAAGTCGAATGTCGCTTCGTTACTGCGATATGCGCCTGTCAGGCGAAAGAACATCATGTACGCGAGCATTGCCGTGAAGGCGAGCAGTAGTGCCCAGGCGATGAAATCGAGAACGCGCCGGCCCCGAGGCCCCAATGGCTCGTAGAGCAGATCCACAGCGATATGGCCGCCGCGATAACCGAGCGATGCGAAACCCCACATTATGCAGGCGCCGATCAGGTAGCGGGAGAGGTCGAAGGAATCCGGGATCGCCCAGGAGAAGACGTAACGGCCGACCGTCGAGACGACGATCAGAAGCGTGCAGAGGCCCAACAACAGGCCCGCGATCACATCGACAGCGTCGCTGAAGCGTTCGAGATATCGGTGCATGGCGTAACTCGATCTAGGGATGACAGGAAGGCAGGCGAAGGCAAGGCGCCTGCCCATCGATCAGGCTGCCGATCATTTTACGTTGGCGTCATATTTCTTCAGCGTCTCCGCCAGACTTGCCCAGGCTGATTTGGCTTCGATACCGGCCTTGGTGGCAGCGGCCGCCCATTCGCCCTCCAGCGATGCAGTCGCCTGTTTCCACAGGTTCACTTCGTCGGGGGTGGGCTTATAGAAGGTATGTCCCCCGGCATCGATCATCTTCTGGCGGCCTGCGGCTTCGGCATCCGCCCACTTGCTTGCCATTTTCTCCGCCCATTCGGATGTGCAATGATCGTCGATCACCTTGCGATCCTGCGGCTCCAGACCATCGATCTTGGCCTTGTTCATGACGAAGGCGAAGGTGGTAACGTAAAAGGGCATGTCGAGATGATGCTTCGTTACGTCCTGAAGGCCGAATGTGTAGATCGAATTCCAGGGAGATGCGGTCATGTCGGCCGCCCCCTTTGAGATCAGCTCGCGCATCTCGCCGGCCGGCACCTGCACTGAGGCTGCACCAAGCGAACTCACCAGCCGCGCCATGGTCGCATGTGCCGGCCGGATGTTCTTGCCCTTGAGATCGGCCGGGACCTGGATCGGTCCCTTGGTGCCATGCAGCGTGCCCGGATCATGGACATGCACCATGCAGACATAGACGTCGCTCATCTCCTTGGCCGAATACTGGCGGTACCACTCATCGAGCGCCCGCGAACCGCTCTTGGCATCGGAAATCAGGAACGGAATCTCGCCTGCTGCGAGTATCGGGAAACGGCCCGGCTGATAACCTGGATTGATGAAACCGATATCGACGATACCGTCGCGCGCCATGTCGTAGTGGTCAGGCGCCGCGCCCAGCTGCGAGGCCGGATAAATCGTGATGTTGATGCGCCCGCCGGACGCCTCGTTTATCGATTTGGCCCAGGGCTCCATGCCACCCGCCTGCAGCATATGGGTCGCGGGAACCCAGTGCGACAAGGTCAACTCCACCTCGGCCGCCTGAGCCGATGCGCCCACTACCATAAGGCAGGCCGAAGCGAACAATGCCTTCAGTTTCATGCTTTCCTCCTCCCGTTGAATGAAAGGCCGGCGAAGCTCCCTCCCCGTCCGGCCGAACGTCTTTGCTAGACCTGCATTGCGGTCAGCCCCCGCAACATCGTCGGTCAGCCAATGCAAAAGTCGCAGCAGGGAGCTATTGCCGGCGGCCGAAGAGCGGCTGGGGAACGATGCTCCATAGGACCTGCGGAGACGGAGGCGTTCTCCGCCTCCGCAGTCGAAATCGAATCCGCCAAGTCAAAGGCAGACGCAACTGTCTTGAACAGCCGTGTATACACCGATTTCCTCCCAACTCGGTCTCCCAAGACGAATCCCACTGCCCTGAATATCGTCTACCCGAGTAGGCGAAGTTCAACACATCCACGCAGAAACGACAAGTTGTCATTTCAATTTGCGTAGAAAAAAATCAGGCAACCTGAGATTCTTGTGACCGGCTCTTCACCCGAATCTCAAACAGCTTAGAATAAGGCCAACCGGTTCTTGCATACACGTGCAGCAGAATACGCCGGTTGGGACGGGTCGAGACCAGTCTGAAGGGTGGAGGTGGTCGGGCTGCGGAAAGTCGGCAGTCGACTGGATTGGATATATCTATCAGCATCCCGGATCAGAGTATCGGGACGATTGTTTCGTCATTGCAGACGTCAGGGAGGAACAGAACATATGGACGATCTCGCTACACCCGCCGGCAAGGCGATTGCGGAGCTCAAGACCGTTCTCGGTCACCGGCTGGCAACATCAATCTCGGTTCGGGATCACCACAGCCACGACACGTCGCGGCTGAAGCCTCATCTCCCCGATGCCGTCGCCTTTCCGCGCACCGAAGAGGAAGTCCAGGCGATCATTTCGGCCTGTGCGGCTCATGGCGTACCGGTCATCCCCTTCGGCGCGGGCTCGTCAATGGAGGGCCATACCATCCCAGTTCGCGGCGGCATCACGCTCGACACCCGGGAGATGAACAAGGTCCTCGAAATCCGCCCGGAGGACCTGCTCGCCGTCGTCCAGCCGGGTGTCACCCGCAAGCAACTCAATGTGGAACTGCGCGAGACCGGATTGATGTTCTCAGTTGATCCAGGCGCCGATGCCTCGCTCGGCGGCATGGCCTCGACCCGCGGCAGCGGCACGACTGCAGCGCGTTACGGCACGATGCGTGAAAACGTGCTGGCCCTGAGGGTAGTGACACCGGACGGTATCGCGATCCAGACAGGTTCGCGGGCACGGAAATCATCGACCGGTTACGATCTGACGCATCTTTTCGTCGGCGCGGAAGGCACGCTCGGCGTCATCACCGAACTTACCGTCCGCCTCCATCCCATCCCGGAGGCCGTATCCTCAGCAATCTGCGCTTTTCCCACGGTTGCCGAAGCCGTGGAAGCGGTCATTGAAGCGGTGCAATACGGCGTTCCGGTTGCCCGCGTCGAATTTCTGGACGAAGTGGCGATCGCTGGCGTCAATAATTATTCCAAGCTCGACCTGCCGGTCGCACCTACCCTCTTCTTCGAATTCCACGGGACGCCCGCCTGGGTGGAGGAGCAAGCTCGTCTCGCTGAAGACATTACCAGGAGCCATGGAGCGATCGGCTTCCGCTGGACGGCCGACGCGGACGAACGGGCAAAGCTATGGCAGGCGCGCCACGATCTCTTCTGGGCCACCAAGGCGATCATTCCCGGTTACGATCTCTATACCGGTGACATATGCGTGCCGATCTCGCGGCTGGCGGAAAGCATCGTCGAAGCACGCGCCGACATCGATGCCTCATCGCTGACCGGCCAGATCATCGGCCATGTCGGCGACGGCAATTTCCACACCGCCTATCTGATCGACCCGAACAATCCAGAGCACCTGAAGGAGGCTGAGGAACTGGCCGACCGCCTGGTCGAACGCGCGCTTGCGGTCGGTGGCACGGCGAGCGGCGAGCACGGCATCGGCATGGCGAAACTGAAATTCATGCGCCGGGAGCACGGCAAGGCTGTTGATGTGATGAAGCGCATCAAGGCCGCCCTCGATCCGCTGGGCATCATGAATCCCGGCAAGATGGGGGACTCCGGGTAAGATCGGAAGGGCAAGGCCCAGCCGCAGACCAACGCCCCAAAACAAAACGGCGCCCTCACGAGCGCCGCTTTCGTCTCAAACCTTGGGAATGAAATCAGGCGTGCTTGGTGCGCCAGCTTTCAGCGTAGTTCTCGCGCGCTTCGCGGGCATAGGGCGTCGGTGAAACACGGACGCGGATTTCGGCCTGCTTGTGACCCTTTTCGATCGACGTCTTGTCGGTACCGCCATTCGGCTCACCCCAGATCAGCGTCAGCACATCGCCTTCCTTGATATCCGGATCGACGACGCCGAGCGACAGCATGCAACGCTCATTGTAGCTGTAGCCATTGAACATCGACATGCCGACAACCTTGTTGCCGTGCATGATCCTGTCGGCACTGGAGGACGCATAATTCGGCTGCGGCAGGTCGATCCACTTGTAGGCCTCGCCACCGGGCACAAAGTTCGACGCGATGACCTTCATCACGTCTTCCGCATTCCACTCGAAAGTGACCTTCTTGCGCTGCGGCTTGCCCTTCATCGCTTCGAGGGCGGCACGACCCACGAAATCATGGTCAAACTTGATATAGATGCCGTAGCCGAGTTCATAAGGATTGACGTAATAGTCCTCGATATTATCGGAGACGAGGCTGCCGCCGATCGAGCCGGTCGCCTCATAGCTGTCTTCCGTAAGCCAGTCGCGATAGCCCTTGAGCTCTTCACCGGTGTAGATCGCCGGAAGAGGTGACGGAATCCAACCTGATTCCAGCGTATTGGTCGAATAGGCGCGGGCCCCGACGAGATAGAGATCGACGCCCGCATCCTTCGCAGCCTTGACGATGATGTCGCGAACCTCGTCCTTCTCCGCATAAGGCCCCCAAATTTCGAGACCGGGAGCGCCGGCCATGCCATGACGCAAAGCCTGAACTTTCTTGTTGCCGACATTGATCCAGTCAACATGGAAGAACTTGATGTCCGGGATCGGACCGCCGTTCATCTTTTCGAAGATTTTCGGAGCATCCGGCCCCTGGATCTGGAAGCGATAGTGAACACGGGTCACCTGCTTCCCGTCTGGGCGCGAGGGCGAGCGTGGATCATGGGTGAGCTTCACGTTATGCCTGCCGAGCGTAGCGTTGTAGCGCAGCCAGTTGGCGGTGGGCGCGCGACCGACGAGCACGAATTTCTGCTCCGTCTCACGGAAGATGATCATGTCACCGATGACATGACCGGCCGGCGTTACCGGAACATAGTGCTTCGCGCGGTTGGTGTCGAAATTCGCAAAGCTGTTGATCGCCAGGCCTTCGAGGAATTTGGCGGCATCCGGCCCCTCCACGATCAGCTCGTCCATATGGTGCGACTGGTCGAAGAGAACGGCCGATTCACGCCAGGCGACCTGTTCGGTGCGCCAGTTCGAGAACTCCGGGGCGACGACCGGATAGATGTACATGCCGATGCGCGAATTGCGCAGCATCTCGACGGTATTGCCCTTTTCCTTCAGGATCTGGGTCAGATTCTTGGCCATTTCTCCTCCTCACTCGATCGAACCAGCGCTGCCGAGCCCATATTAAACGAAGCCCGGAGCATTATATCGAGACCATCTATGTATACATAAATTGACTGACAGCCAATTAGAAATGGATGCAGGTCATAACTTCCTTGCAATGAGGAAAGAAATCGAGAAGCATCCGCGTCGGACATGTACACATCGGCGAGGCTTTTAATTCCGGACGGCCCAGGCGGCGTCCGAGGGTGCCGCGACCGTCACCGGACGGCCGATGCCGATCTCTGCAAGCGACGGCGTTTCCACATGCAGCGTCTGCGCAGGCGTCTTGACCATGATCGAGCGGTGCGGGCCGCGGAAGATCGCTTGGGAGATTTCCCCGGACCAGGAAAGCCCGCCATTCGCCTCGCCTGCTTCGCGAATCTGCAGGTTTTCGGGGCGCACCATGACGGTGACATCCGTGCCCCTCGGCATTTCGGTCGCCGCATGACATTCGCCGGACCAGCCCTGTCCTTCGACATCCAGTTTGTAATACTGCCCACCGTTCGGGCGACAATCCTTGACCTTCGCATTCAGCAAGTTGGGCGTGCCGAAGAATGCGGCAACCTGCCGGCTTTCCGGTCGCCGATAGATCTCTTCAGGCGCGCCGACCTGCAGGATCTTTCCGCCGTGCATCACGACGACGCGGTCGGAAAGCGCCATGGCTTCCGACTGGTCGTGGGTGACATAAAGCGCGGTGATCTTCAGCCGTTGCTGTAGCGCCCGGAACTCGTCGCCCATCTGGGTGCGCAACCGCGCATCGAGATTTGAGAGCGGCTCGTCGAGCAGCAACACTTCCGGCTCGAACACCAGCGCGCGGGCAATCGCGACACGCTGTTGCTGACCGCCCGAGAGTGCCGGCGACGGACGCTCGGCATATTGCTCCATCTCGACCAGACGTAACGCGTTCATCACCCGATCGCGGATTTCCTTGTCCGACTTGCGGCGTATACGCAGCGGATAGGCGACATTGTCGAACACTGTCATATGCGGCCAGATTGCGTAGGACTGGAAGACCATGCCGAGACGCCGCCGTTCGGATGGCACGAAATAGCCCTTGTCCGAATCCGACACGACATTCTCGCCGATCGAGATGCGGCCGCCGGTATTCTTTTCAAGTCCCGCCACCATGCGCAGCGTCGTCGTCTTGCCGCAGCCGGAGGGACCGAGCAGCGTCACGAACTCGCCGCTCTTGATCTTCAGGTTCACGTGATCCACGGCCGTGATCGCACCATACATCCGCGTCACGTTTTCGAGCGTCACCGAAGCCATACTTCATTTCCTTTCCGCACGGATCCCGGGATCCGCTTTTGAAAAATCGACATCTGCCGGCGAACAGGTCCGCCAGATTCAGAGCTTGCTGATGCGTGCCTTGATGAAGCGGAGCTGCACCCAGCGGAACAGGATGACGAGCAACATCATCATGAGGCCGATGACACTCACCTGCTCGGCATTGCCGTTGGCCCAGAGCTTCAGAAGCACGACGGCAAGCGTTTCCGAACCGACCGAATAAAGAAGGATCGATGCGGACAGTTCGCGCATGATGCCGAAGAAGGTGAGAACCCAGCCGACGGCAAACGCGGGCCAGGCGAGCGCCACGAGAATGCGCCACATGGTCTGGAACCAGCTCGCCCCGTGAACGCGCGAACACTCTTCGAGGTCATAGGAAAGCTGGTGATAGGAGCCTGTCATGACGCGGACGGCAACCGGCGTACCAAGCGCGATATAGGCAAGCAGCAGCGCCCAGACCGTGCCATAGATCGGGATTGGCCCAGGCAGCATGGCGAACGCCCATAGGAAGCCGACGCCGAGAACCATACCGGGCATCATCCAGGGCAGCCATGCCATGCCGTCGATCAGACTGCGGCCGCGCCATTTGGTGCGTATCGAGATGTAGGCGACGACGGCACCGAGCGCCATGGTGGCTGTCGCGCCGAGCAGGCCGAGCATCATCGTGTTGCGCACCGCCCTCCAGAATTCCGAATTGGAGAAGACAGCCCTGTAATGCTCCAGTGTCAGCATGTCATAGGTATAAAAACCGAAGAAGCGGAAGAAGGAGCCGAGCAGGAGCTGGCCGACCGGCAATACGACGGTGACGACAAAGAAAAGGACACAGAAGGCAAAGGTGACCCAGCGCCAGGGACCGAGCTCCATCACGTTGGGACGGAACCCCTTGCCTGTAACGGTCTGAAAACTCTTGCCGCGCAGGACCGCCCATTGCGCGATGACGAGCAGGAACATCAGACCCATGATCGCGAAGGAAAGCGAGGTCGCGTATTGGTAATCCGGCGTGGCGCGGTGGTTGATCGACTCGTAGATATCCGTGGTGATCACCTTGATCCCGGCCGGAAGGCCGAAGAACAGCGCCGACTCGAAGGTCTCGATACCCTTGATGAAGCTCAGCATGAAGGAGCTTGTCAGCACCGGCAACATCAGGAGCAGCGTGATCTTGCGGAAGGTCGTCCAACGTGATGCGCCGCACATGCGGCTCGACTCCTCGAGCGACGGATCCATCGCCCGAAACGCATCGACCATGAAGAGGAAGAGGAACGGAATAGAATACTGGCACATGTGCCAGATAACACCGCCATAGGAGTAGATGTTGATCAGCGGATCCTGCGCGCCGGTGAGCCAGCGCCACACCATGTTGATCACACCGACCTGCGGATTGGCAAGCATGCCCCATGCCATGGCCGTCAGGATCGGCGGAATGAAGAACGGCAGCGTGATCAGCACTTCCAGCGTGCCGCGGAACGGCGTGTCGGTGCGCGCGACGATCCAGGCGAGAAAAACCGCGATCGTCAGTGACGGTATGGTTTTCGCGAGCGAAATGCCGACGGTATTGGCCAGAATCATGAGGTTCTGGGTGGTCATGATCGAACGATAGCCGTCAAGATTGAACTCGCCGGCCATGCCCGGAGGTGTTGAGTGCAAGCTGCCGTAAAGCAGCATGGAGAGCGGATAGATCGTCAGGAAGCCGAGTATGAGGATCAGCACCAGCATGCCGATCAGCCGCATGAGCGAGCCGCCCGAAAAGGCGCGTGTGATGGCATTGCCGCCGAGAACTGGTGCGGTATCGTCGATATCGTCCAGGGAGCGATTATGGATAATCGTCATAGGATCCTCGTTGCTCCGATGTCATGGGAAAGCACGCCGCCGCCGGTCTCGTACCGGCGACGGCGCGGCAACGTCACTTGAAGATTTCCTTCGACTTGGCGAGCATCTCGTTCTGGCGCGTCGTATCCGTCGTACCGTAGAGCTTGGCTTCGGAAATCGCCTTGACGTCGGCCGGCAGGCCTTCTGTCATGCCGTCCAGCACCGGACCATAACCGAGACCCGCGTAGATTTTCTGCACGGTGGGGCTCTGCATGAAGTCGAGATAGAGCTTGGCGGCGTTCGGGTGCGGAGCCTTCTTGAGCAGGACGTTGCCGTAAAGCACGTAGGGAACGCCTTCCTCCGGAATGATGAACTTGACCGGCAGGCCCTTCAGATCCGAGAAGTCGGTCAGGATGACCGGCATGTAGATCGAATATTCGCCACGCGCGGTGCGGCGTTGGGATTCGCGCTGGTCGCGGGTGAAGACGAGCTTCTGTTCGGCGACCTTCCTCACGTAATCCTCTCCAATCCGGTCATGGGTCGAGAAGAACCAGAGATAGCCGGCGCCGATGGCGCGCGGGTCGTCAGAAAGGATCTTGCCCTGCCATTTCGGATCAGCGAGGTCTTTCCAGCTCTTCGGCTCATCCTCCGGCTTGACGAGGCTGGTATTGATCATGATGCCGTAGGGAATGGTCATGACCGAAGCCATCGGAACCTTGAGCTTGAACCTGTCGTTGATCTTGCCGGAGTTGGGCGTAACGGGCAGCGGATCGACCGACTTGTCCTGCGTATTGTAGAGCATGGTCTGCCCTTCGCTGGTGAACATCACGTCGGCAGCAAAACGGCCTGCAGCCTGCTCGACGCGAACGCGCTCGCGAATCTCGCTGGCACGGGCCTCGAGGATTTCGACCTCGATGCCGTACTCTTCTGTGAAGGCCTCCGCGATCGCCTTCGTACTCGGCTGACCGACCAGCGCTGTATAGAGGACGAGCGTGCCCTCCTTCTTGCCCGCCTCGATCACCTTCTGCCATTCGGCGTCCTGTGCCTGAACCGGCAGGCCGACCGCCGACGCCATGATCAGGCCGCCTGCGACTGTCAGAAACAATCGCCGCGACCATTTCCTCATGGCCGAAGTCACGAATATCGTTTTCGTCACGTATCTCTCCTCCCTGGAACTTGACGATTTGGTGCTTGGTCCGGGTCTTTCCCGGCATCCGACACCGAACTCTCTGCGGCCGTCCCGCCGCGATCTCCTTTCGACGAAGCCGTTTTCCCGGACGGCTTCGCCACCTTTCTCCCGTCCCGGCCTGAATGGCCGCGGCAGTGCCTAGACCCTCAGTTCGCCGTTCAACTCGATATCGGCTGGAAATGATCTGGCACCTATTCCACCTTTGACAAGGTCCCTGATATGCACCCGACGGCGCGACGAAACTTCCCTTCCGACAACGCCGTCCGATATCAATTGAAACTCCCTGTTTTCGAATTCCGGTCGATTATCTCCTCTTCGCAAGAGGCCAGAACGGCATCCCACGGAGAACCGGAATTCCCTCTTCTGTTACATTGACCTTTTCCCATGCAGTCGAAAAGCACCATTTTTTTACATTCACTTTTCTCGAAAACAGAAAGATAAACTGTGTTAAGGTTCAAGCGGAGGACCGTCTTTCTAAGGCGGATTGGGAGGCTAACGCATTGGATACGCTCGTAAATATCCGTACATTCATCGCAGTCTCCCGCTCCGGCAGCTTCTCTGCCGCCGGCCGTCATCTCGGTGTTGCCCCGTCCGTGGTGACGAAGCGCATCAGTCGGCTGGAAGATCAGATGCGGGTGAAACTCTTCGTCCGTTCGACACGCCAGCTCATCCTGACAGAGGTCGGCGAGCGTTACCTGCCTCGCTACCAGGCGCTGGTGAAAGAAGTCGATGATGCGATCAGCGGTGCTGCCGCAGTCGCTCAGCGTATTGAAGGGCACCTCCGGATCAAGGCGCCAACGACGGTGACGATCGCCTTCCTCGCCCGCATTCTCAGCGATTTCCAGCAGGAGAATCCAAATGTCACCATGGATCTTGCGCTGGTTGATCGATCCGTCAATCCGGCCGAGGAGGGCTATGACATCGCGCTCGGGGCGTTGCCTGCCTCCTATTCCAACGTTATCGACGAGCCGCTTTGTCCCTACCCGAGAAAACTGTGCGCCGCCCCCTCCTATCTCGAAACGAGAGGTATTCCGAAACATCCGCGCGATCTCGTCAATCACATCTGTCTGACCTTTCACGCAACGGGTTCGACATGGTCCTTCATGAGCCCCGGCGGCCCCATCGATGTGGAGGTGCGATCCGCCTTCAGCGCCAACGACACGCAGATCCTGCATGATCTGGCATTGCGGGGTCGCGGCGTTGCCATGGTGGCGAGCTATGTGGCCGAAGACTCGATCAGGACAGGCAAGCTCATCGAACTTCTGCCGGACTATCCCGTTGCGGAACTCTGGCTGAAGGCGCTGATCCCCCAGACCCAGGCCCGAAAGCCAAGTGTGAAGGCGCTGATGGATTGGCTGAAGATCCATATGCATGCGTCACTGGTACACGGCGAAAGAGCCGCATGACCCGCCACACCTTTGCCGCAGAAGAAAAGCCGAATGCCTTTCGGCTTTCTCGTTTTGCGAAAGCCGCTACGACAAAAAAGAGTATTCTCACGCGCTTCGGCGCCCCTTACCTTTCACATCGAGGAAACGCATCACGGATGCGATGGACGGTAGCGCGTTCAAACGCACCGTCCCGGGAGTGAGATGCGGGCTGGCCACCGGACAGAGATCTGGCCGCCGAGAAAAAGGGAGGTTTGCGCGGTGGATACTGCTGTGGTCCAGCGGAGCCCGGTTTTGTCGCAATTGGGCGCGATTGACTGTGACGTTCACCCGGATGCGCCCCAGCGCGCCGATCTGCTGCCATATTTGGACGATTACTGGCAGGAGATCGTGGTTTCGCGCGATGTCGATCGCCTCGAACTCACCAATTTCCCGACACGCACCAAGCCATTTTTCCGCGAGGACTGGAAGGCTGCCGAAGGCAAGGGCGTCGAAAAACTGCGCAAGAACCTGCTCGATCCGTTCGGCCTCAAATATGCGATCCTGAACTGCGTGACCGGCGTGCACGCAATCTATGACCCTTATCTCGCCACCGCGATCTGCCGCGCCACCAACGACTGGCTGAAGGCGGAATGGTTGGACAAGGATCCGCGGCTGCGCGCCTCGCTCGTTCTGCCGATGCAGAATCCTGAAGCCGCCGTCGAGGAGATCGAGCGTTTTGCCGGCGACAAGCGTTTCGTGCAGGTGCTGGCGCTCTGCCAGGGCGAAATGCCGCTCGGCCGTCGCTACTATTGGCCGATCTACGAGGCAGCCCAGCGCCACGGTTTCACGCTGGGCGTGCATGCCGGCAGCGCCTATCGCCATGCACCCAGCCAAAGCGGTTTCCTCTCCTATCTTGCCGAAGATTACGTCCACCAGATCCAGGGTTTTGCAGCCCAGGTCGGCAGTTTGGTCGCCGAAGGTGTGCTCGGCAAATTTCCCGACATGAAGATCGTGCTGATCGAATCCGGTGTCTCCTGGCTGCCTGGCCAGATGTGGCGCATGAGCAAGGACTGGCGCGGCGCCCGTATCGAGATACCGTGGGTGAAGGAACCGCCAGCCGCGATGGTCCGCCGCCAGATTCGCATGACGACGCAACCCTTCGACGCGCCGCGTGATCCACAGGAGCTGGAGCGCATCATCGAACATCTCGACGCCGACGACATGCTGCTCTTTTCGACCGACTATCCGCATCCGCAGTTCGAAGGTGATGCCGCCATTCCCGCGGGCTTCCCGGAACGCCTGATCGACCGCCTGGTCCGGGAAAACGCGCTCGCCACCTACCCGCGACTGGAGGGTTAACCCATGAACCAAGCCGTTCTGGAAAAAGACGCCACGGCCGAGGCCAAACTCGGCGTCATCGATTGCGATATCCACCCGGCCCTCAGCACGCCGAGCGAGCTTTCGAAATTCCTGCCCGCGCGCTGGCGCGACCATCTGGCGGACTACGGACCGCGCAGCGCCAATCCGGTCGTCGGCACCCTACCCTACCCGCGCATGACGCCCGGCAACGGCATGCGGCGCGACTCGTGGCCACCGAATGGCGGGCCGCCTGCCTCCGATCTCGCCTATCTGCAGGAACAACTCCTCGATCCGCTCGGCATCGAATACGGCATCCTGCAGCCGCTCGCGGCCGGTTCCTCGACACTGAACCAGGAGCTCGGCGCAGCCATGTGCGCTGCCGCCAACGACTGGCAGATCGACAAATGGATGGCTCCCGAACCGCGCCTGAAGGGCTCGATCTGCGTCACCCAGGAAGATACTCCGTCCGCGCTGGCCGAAATCGACACGCGGATCGGCGATAGCCGCTTCGTGCAGATTGCCATCCCACCGCGCACCATCGAACCGGCGGGACGCCGCCGCTATTGGCCGATCTATGAAGCAGCCGAACACTACAATATGCCGATCGGCATGCATTCGGCCGCCTACGGCTGGCACACCAACAGCGGCGCAGGATGGCTTTCGTTCTATATCGAGGAACACTACGCCTTCTCGCACAGCCTGCAGAGCGTCGTCACAAGCATGGTCTTTGAAGGCGTCTTCGAGCGATTCCCGAAGCTGAAGCTCGTGGTCGTCGAGGGGGGATTCGCCTGGGCGGCACCCCTTGCCTGGCGGCTCGACAAGCAATGGGAGCGGATGCGTTCCGAAGTCTCGCATGTGAAACGGCCGCCGTCCGAATATATCCGCGAGAACGTCTGGTTCACCACCCAGCCGATCGAGGAGCCGGAAAACAACCGCCACCTTCTCGACACGCTGCGCTGGGTCGGCACCGACCGGCTGATGTTCTCGACCGACTATCCGCATTGGGATTTCGACGATCCGCGTTTTGCCTTCAAGGTGCCGCTGTCGCCGACGGAACGCGCGCAGATATTCCGCGGCAACGCAAAGCACGTCTACCGTTTGCCCTGACCCGGAGTAATCGCATGAATGAAATGGTCAGATCATTGGGCAAGGAGACGGGCCTCTCGACGGTCGGGGGGATCGATTGCGATCTCCACCCAGCCTCACCGGCGACCAAGACGCTGCTTCCCTATCTGGACGACTACTGGCGCGAGACCTTTGTCATGCGCGGCGTCGATCGGCTGAGCCTTGCCATGACGTCCTCACCGGCACGTGCGCCAATCAATGTCCGTTCGGAGTGGAAGGCGACAAGCGGCTTTGCGGGAGACACCCTGGAGACGGTGCGCTCCCAGGCGCTCGATCCGTTCGGCACACGGTTCGCCATCTGCAATGTGCTGCATGGCTCGATGATCATGCATTCCGACGATATGGCAGCGGCGCTTTGCGGCGCGGTCAACGAATGGCTGGCACGGGAATGGCTGGACAAGGAGCAACGCCTGCGGGGTTCCATCATCGTTTCCGCCCAGAATGCCGAACTCGCCGTCGCAGAAATCGAGAAACGCGCCGCCGACAAGCGTTTTGTTCAGGTGCTAATCCTCGCCCAGAACGACGAGCCGCTCGGCCGCCGGCGATACTGGCCGATCTATGAGGCCGCCGCGCGAAACGGGCTACCACTCTGTATTCATGCCGGTGGAAGCAATCGCCATGCACCAACCGCCACCGGCTGGCCAAGTTATTTCGTCGAGGCCTATGTGGCTCAGGCATCGATCTTCGAAAGCCAGCTCCTGAGCCTCATTTCCGAAGGGGTCTTCCACAAGGTTCCGGACCTGAAGGTGGTCTTCGCTGAAAGCGGTTTCACCTGGCTGCCATCCTTCTTCTGGCGGGCCGACAAGACCTGGCGCGGCGTGCGCGCCGAAACGCCCTGGGTGACGGAACAACCGAGCGATATCGTGAAAAGGCATGTGCGTTTCACGCTGCAGCCTGTCGAAGCCCCGATTGGAACGGACGCACTCGCGCGCACGCTCGAGCATATCGATTGCGACGACATCCTGCTCTTTTCGACGGATTATCCGCATGCGCAATTCGAGGGCCTGAACGCGCTTTCCGCAAATTTCGGCGAAACGCTGGCGAGGAAAATTCTGATCGACAATCCGCTCGCCACCTATTCGCGGATCGCCGCGGATTTCGGAAAGGAGGTCGCGAAATGACGGAAACCCAAACGCTGGAGCGCCCGGTCGAGGCAAAGGCCAAATACAACCTCATAGACTGCGACATTCATCCGTCTATGAAGACGCCGGCCGAACTGCATCCCTATCTCTCGCAGCGGTGGAAGAATCACCTGGTGACCTATGGTGGCCATACCCGACAGGGGCTTGCTGAAACGCTCTCCCATCCGCGCATGGTACCGGAAGTCTCGCGCGTCGATTCCTGGCCACCGACCGGCGGTCCGCCGGGTTCCGATTTGCCCTTCCTGCGTGAACAGCATCTCGACGGGCTGGGCATCGATATCGGCGTGCTTGTGCCGCTGCGCTTCAATGCCAGCGGCCAGCGCCATCCAGACTTCGCCGTGGCGCTCGCGACCGCGCTGAACGACTGGCAACTCGGCAAATTCCTGGAGCCGGAACCGCGACTGCGCGGCTCGATCATCGTCACTCAGGAAGACCCGGCCAGCGCTGTTGCGGAGATCAATCGCCGCGCTTACGACAAGCGGTTCGCGCAGATTCTCCTGCCGCCGCGCTCCATCGAACCGCTAGGAAAGCGCCGCCACTGGTCTATCTTCGAAGCCGCCGTCGGCCACGGACTGCCGATCTCGCTGCATGTCGGCGGCGTCGGCGGGCATCCGGCGACCGGTGCCGGCTGGCCGTCCTACTATATCGAAGAACACCATAGCCAGGTGCAGACGATGCAGGCGGGGATTGCCAGCCTGATTTTTGAAGGGGTCTTCGAGAGCTTTCCGGAACTCAAAGTCTCGTTCGTTGAAGGCGGCTTTTCCTGGGTGCCCGCTTTCGGTTGGCGCATGGACAAGGCCTGGAGCACGATGCGCGACGAGGTCCCGCATGTGACGCAGCCACCGTCTGAATACCTGCGCCGCAATATCTGGTTCACTACCCAGCCGATGGAAGAACCGAACCCGGCGAAAAACCTCACCGACACGCTGAAATGGATCGGGACCGATCGGCTGATGTTCTCGACCGACTATCCGCATTGGGACTTCGACGATCCTCGCTACGCTTTCAAGATACCGCTCACCGCGGCCGAAAAAGCGGCGATCTTCGCCGGAAATGCTGTCAACTTCTATGGATTGAACTGAGAATGGCTCGTCACGTCGTCGCAAGGGTCGATGAACTCGATATCGGCAAATCCAAACTGGTGAAGGTCGCAGGCCGCGACATCGCCCTCTTCAACGTCAAAGGCGAGTTCTTCGCCATTGCCAATCGCTGCCCGCACGAGGGTGCCGACCTCTGCCGCGGCCAGATGGTGGGGCTGGCTGAATCCGACGAGCCTGGCCAGTACCGGATGACGCGGCACGGCGAGTTGGTACGCTGCCCCTGGCACGGCTGGGAGTTCGACATCCGCACCGGGAAATCCTGGTGCGATCCGGCGCGCACCCGTGTGAAAAGTTTCGACGTCACCGTCACAAAAGGCGGAGCGCTCACGGAAGGCCCTTATCAAGCCGAGGTCTTTCCGGTCTCCATCGACGAGGACTACGTCGTCGTGGAGATCTGATGACCCCTGAAATCACAGCGAATATTCCAGGGAGAAGAAATGTCGCTTATCAAGAAATTCACTGTATTGGCGCTCGGCGCAATACTCGCAGGACCTGCGCTGGCGCAGAATCCCGACTGGGACAAGGTGGTGGAAGCCGCTAAGAAAGAAGGCACCGTCACCGTCTATAACTCGCAACTCGGCGTGCCGAACTTCGTCGCCGTCATTGATTCCTTTCAGGAAAAATATGGCATCAAGGTCGAATCGCTCGATGTGCGCGCCAGCGAACTGACCGAACGCCTGCGCTCCGAACAGGCTGCCGGCCGCTACATCGCCGATATCCAGATGCATTCGGCAAACTCGATCGAAACGGGAAAGACCCAGGGCATCCAAATCGAGCCGCTCGGTGAGATTCCGAACGTCGCCAATATTCGCGACGACATGAAAAAAGAAGTCGCCGACGATCACGTGCCGGGCTTTTTGCAGGCCTATGGCATCCTGGTGAACACCGGCCTCGTGAAACCGGAGGATGAGCCGAAGAGCTGGAAGGACCTCGCCGATCCGAAATGGAAGGGCAAGATCCTCTCCGACGACATGCGCCCGCTCGGTTCCGGCGGCACCATGTTCGTGGTCTTCAACAAGACTTTCGGCCAGGAGTTCAACGAAAAGCTGGCCGAAAACAAGCCTGTCTTCAGCCGGGATCTCCGCAACGATGCCCGTCGCGTCGCCCGCGGCGAATATCCGCTCTACATCCCGCAGATGTTCGCCTTCGCCAATGACTTGCAGGGTCTGCCGATCAAGGTGATCGTGCCGCCGGAAGGCGTTCCCTATGTGTCGATCCATTTCGCCGTCATGAAGAACGCGCCGCATCCCAACGCGGCAAAACTCTTCATCAACCATTTCCTCGAAATGGAATCGCAGGTGACCTACGCGAAGGCCTGGATGCTGCCTGTGATCAAAGGCGTCGAAGACCAGCTCGATCCGGAGTCGAAGCGTTTCGCCAGCGCCAAACTGCTCGGTACCCGCGAACTGGACGAATATGGTCCGATGATGGACCTTGCCAAGAAAATCTATCCGTAAAGGTCCTCCCGGCCTTGAGGGGTCTGGCGGGCGTCCTGCCGGACCCTTTTTTATCGATACGACCTGGTTTCGACCGGGAATTTGTTCCCGAATGCGGCTCGGCGAAATTTCCTGCCTGTGCGGCTGGCGATTTCGCTGGCAATATCCGTCGAAAATGATGGACGCAGGAGAGAGCAATGTCGATCGCAAGCCTTTCAAGACGAACCCTTTTTCAGGCTGGCGCCGCGCTGCTCGCTTCGACCGCCCTGCCGAGATTTGCACGCGCACAGAACGCACCGTCCGGTGGTCGGCTGATCGTCGCGGCCGACTCGGAGCCCAAAAATCTGAACCCTGCGATCGTTGCCTCGAACGGCGTCTTCTTCATCGCCAGCAAAGTGGTCGAACCGCTCGCGGAAGCCTCGTTCGAGAGCAAGGACGGGCTGTCTCCCCGGCTCGCAACCTCCTGGGAAGGTTCCGCCGACGGAAGATCGGTCACATTCAAGCTGCGCGAGGGCGTCAAGTGGCACGACGGCAAGCCTTTCACCTCCGCCGATGTCGCTTTCTCCGCGCTCAACATCTGGAAGCCGCTACAGAATCTCGGTCGCCTCGTCTTCGCCAATCTGGAGACCGTCGATACGCCGGACGAGGCGACTGCCATCTTCCGGTTTTCGAAGCCGACGCCGGTGCAGCTCATCCGCAACGCGCTGCCGGTCGTCAGCAGCGTCGTGCCGAAGCACGTTTATGAAGGCACGGACATTGCGACCAATCCGGCGAATACGAAGCTCATCGGCACTGGTCCGTTCAAGTTTGCGGAATACAAGCCCGGCGAATACTACCGCCTGACGAAGAACGAAAACTACTGGTCGGAGGGAGAACCCAAGCTCGACGAAGTGATCTTCCGCGTGCTCCCGGACCGCGCCGGCGCCGGCGCGGCGCTGGAGGCGGAGGAAATCCAACTTGCCGCCTTCTCCGCCGTTCCACTGACCGATCTCGACCGCATTTCCAAGGTACCGGGCATCAAGATCATCTCCGAGGGCTATGAGGCGCTCACCTATCAGCTCGTGGTGGAGATCAACCATCGCCGCAAGGAACTCTCCGACATCAAGGTGCGCCAGGCGATCGCGCATGCGATCAACAGGAAATTCGTCGTCGACACGATCTTCCTCGGATATGCCGCCGCCTCGACTGGGCCGGTGCCGAAGAACGCGCCGGAATTTTATGACGCCGACGTGCCGACCTACGATTTCGACGTCGCCAAGGCCAATGCCCTGCTCGATGAGGCCGGGTATTCGAAAGGCGCCAATGGCACACGCTTCTCGCTGAAACTCCGGCCCGCTCCCTATTTCAACGAGACGAGGCAGTTCGGCGATTACCTGCGCCAGGCGCTCGCCGCGATCGGTATCGATGCGCAACTCTTCAATGCGGATTCCGCTGCCCACCAGAAGGCTGTCTATACGGATCACGATTTCGACCTGGCCGTCGCCCCGCCGGTCTTTCGCGGCGATCCGGCGATTTCCACCACCATCCTCGTTCAGTCCGGCATTCCGGCCGGCGTCCCCTTCTCCAACCAGGGCGGCTATGGCAGCAAAGAGCTCGACGGCATCATCGCCAAGGCCGCGGAGACGGTCGACACTCCGGCGCGGACAGAACTCTACAAGCAGTTCCAGAGGATCGTCGCCGCCGACCTGCCGCTGATCAACGTCGCCGAATGGGGCTTCATCACAGTCGCACGCGACACGGTGCTCAACGTCTCCAACAATCCGCGCTGGGCAGTATCGAACTGGGCGGATACGGCGCTGCATTCGTGATAGGCTTGGTCTTGGAAATCCGAGTCCCGAGGCTTCAAGCAGCGTGAACCGTGTCCTTCGATTGATCAGGCGCCGCGCGATCAGCAGCATTCCCGTGCTGCTGATCGTCGTCGTATTGACCTTCCTGCTGCTCGAATCCGCATCCGGAGATGCGGTCGATGCCTATCTCCTGTCGATCGGCGGCGGAGATGCCACGGTCGCGCAAGCGCTGCGCCAGGCCTATGGTCTCGACCAGTCCATGTTCGCCCGCCTCTGGCTCTATGCCTCGTCGCTGGCGCGACTCGATCTCGGCTGGTCGGTTGCCTTCGGTCGGCCGGTGTTTGACCTGATCCTCGAACGCCTGCCGAACACGCTGCTCCTGATGGGCAGTGCCACGGTGCTCTCCTTCGGGTTAGGTTCTACACTTGGCATCGTCGCCGGCGCGAAGCCGGAAAGCCTCGGAGACCGAGCACTCTCGACCGTCTCTCTTGTTCTTTACGCAATCCCGAGCTTCTGGCTCGGCCTGGTACTGAGCATCATATTTGCCGTGCAGCTTCGCTGGCTGCCGACCTCCGGCATCGAGACCATTGCTTCGGATAAAACCGGCCTCGCCCGCGTCACCGATATCGCCTGGCATCTTGTCCTGCCGGTCAGCGCATTGACGCTGATCTACATGGCACTTTTCTTGCGAGTCATGCGGGCTGGCATGGCAGAGGCCTGGACGATGGATTTCGTGCTCTTCGCCCGCTCCAAGGGCCTTTCTCGCACCCGCATCGTGCTGCGCCATGTGGCGCGCAACGCGCTCCTGCCGCTCGTCACCATGCTCGGTCTGCAATCGGCCGCCATGCTCGGCGGTAGCGTCGTGATCGAGAGCATCTTTGCCATTCCGGGCTTTGGGCGACTGGCTCAGGAAGCGGTGAGCGGCCGCGACGCACCCCTGCTCATGGGCATCATCGTCGTCAGTGCCGTGCTGGTTATCGGCGTCAACCTGGTGATCGACATCATCTATGCCGCGCTCGACCCCCGGATTGGAGCCTCGGAGCCGCGCGCATGAAGTTCATCCGAAATCTTATCAGAACGCCGGAAGGTACAGTTGGGCTGTGCATTTTGGCTATCCTTGCTCTAATCGCAATTCTCGCCCCCGTGCTGTCTCCTGGTGATCCGCTGCATATCGCCGGACGCGCCCTTCTGCCCCCCTTTAGCGACCCGAGTTTCCCGCTCGGCACCGACCGGCTCGGCCGCGATGTCATGGCCGGCATCATCCATGGCACGCGCACCTCGCTCCTGGTCGGCATCGCCGCCGCGTTAGCCGCCATTACCATCGGCCTTTGCGTCGGATTGACAGCGGGGTTTGCCGGTGGCCTCATCGATGAAGCGCTGATGCGCCTAGTCGATGCCTTCCAGATCGTGCCGGGCTTCCTGTTGGCACTGGCTTTCGTCAGCGTTGTCGGCGCCTCCGTGCCCATTGTCGTGCTGGCGATTGCGCTTGGCGCCTGGCCAAACCCGGCGCGGCTCACGCGCGTGCAGGTTCTGTCGATCAAGGAACGGGATTACGTCGCCTCCGCACGGGTGATCGGCATGCACCCGGTAGAGATTGCATTGAAGGAAATTCTGCCGAATGCGCTGCCGCCGGTTCTGGCACTGTCTGCCATCATCGTCGCTGCGGCGATCTTGACCGAAGCAGCCCTCTCCTTCCTCGGCCTTGGAGACCCGAACACGGTGACCTGGGGATCCATGATTGCCGAGGGGCGCAATATCCTGCGCTCCTCGCCGTTTCTGTCGGTCTTCCCCGGCATCGCGCTGGTCATTACGGTCGTCGGCGTCTACCTCTTCAGCGAAGGGCTGACCAAGGCTCTTGCCGGGCGGAGGATCTAGCATGACCGTGCTTTGCAGGATCAGCGGCCTTTCGGTTGTCTATGCCGGTCAGCCGGCGCCGGCCCTGGACGCGGTTGATCTCGACATCCTTGCCGGCGAACGGCTGGCGATCATCGGCGAAAGCGGCTCAGGCAAAAGCACGCTGGCACGCGCCATTGCCGGGCTCCTGCCGTCCGGCGCACGCGTGACTGGCGAAATGGAATGGTCAGCCGGCCATCCACCACATCCGGGCCGTGAGCTCGGCTTCGTCTTCCAGGACCCGTCTTCCAGTCTCAACCCCGTTCTGACCATCGGCGAACAGGTGGCTGAGGGCGCTCGCCAGCATCTTGGCCTTCCGTGGGCGGCCGCCTATGCCCAGGCGCAGAAGATTCTGGAAAAAGTTCATTTCCCGCAACCTGAAAAGGCGTTAAGAGCTTTCCCGCACCAACTTTCCGGCGGTCAACGCCAGCGTGTCGCGATCGCTGCGGCGCTGGCTGCAAAGCCGAGCTTTCTCATTGCCGACGAAGCGACCAGTGCGCTCGATATGGTGGTGCAGGCGGAGATCGTGGCGCTGCTCGGCGATCTCGTCAAAGAAGCCGATATGACGCTCCTGTTCATCACCCATGACATCGCTCTGGCTTCAGGTTTCGCGGATCGCATCGCAATCTTCAAGGATGGCCGCCTGGTCGAAGCCGGACCGACCCTTGCGGTCCTCTCCTCCCCGCGGGAGATCTATACGCAAACGCTGATCGCCAGCCATCGCGACCTCTCCACATCACCATTGATCAAAGAGCCTGCTTCATGACCTTGCTCTCGATCGAAAACCTCTCGAAACACTTTTCGTCCGGCGGCCGCGACATCGCGGCGCTCAAGGACGTGTCGTTGACAATTGCCGACGGAAAGACGCTCGGCCTCGCTGGCGCTTCCGGCAGCGGGAAATCTACACTGGCGCGCATCCTCATGCGTCTGATCCCACCGGATGCGGGCACGGTCCGCTTCGAGGATGAGGACTGGTTGACACTTTCGGGCTCCGAACTCCGCCGCCGCCGCGCGAAAATTCAGATGGTCTTCCAGGATGTGCTCGGTGCGTTCAATCCGCGCGCCACGGTGGCCTCGGTGCTCGGCGATCCGCTGCGTATCCACGCCATCGTGCCAAAAGCCGAAAGGCCGAAGGAGATCGTTGCATTGCTCGACCGCGTCGGCCTGCCTGCAAGTTACGTTGCGCGCTCGATCCGCGAAGTGTCCGGCGGTCAGCGGCAGCGGATAGCGATTGCCCGCGCCATTGCCACCCGACCGTCGCTGATCGTTTTCGACGAGGCGGTCTCGGCGCTTGACGTTTCCATTCGCGGCAAGATTCTGGAATTGCTGGTCGAGTTGCAGGAAGAGCGGGGCATCGCTTATCTCTTCGTTTCCCACGATCTCGCCGTGCTGCGCGCCGTCTCCCACCGGATCGCCGTCATGGATGCCGGACGGCTGATAGAAAGCGGTCCGGCGGACCAGGTGATCGAGAATCCGCAATCTCAGGCGGCAAGAGCCTTGATTGCGGCAGTGCCACGCCTCGTCATCAAACCAACGAGAGACTCCGTCCATGACACGTGACACCTGGAATCCATTGAACGATGTACCGCCATTCCCGGCCGTTCGCTATGCCTCAATTGCCGATCGCATCGCAAAGGTCCTAGGGGCGCGCAACGACATTCTCCTTATTCAGGCAGAAGCCGTCGTTGCACTGGAAGCGGTCGCGACGAGCCTTGCACGCCCCGGCTTGAAAGTGCTCAACATCGTCACCAGTCCTTATGGCCTCTGGTTCGGCAATTGGCTGAGACGCGGCGGGGCCGACGTCATTGAGCTGACGGCAGAGCCGGCCCGTCCGATCGACGTGGAAGCCGTGGAACGGGCCTTGAATGCCCATTCGGACACGAAGGTTCTTGCGCTCTGCCATGCTGAATCAGCAAGCTGCATCCTCAATCCGATGGAGGATATCGTCGCTCTCGCCCGCGTCCGCGGCATCGTGACGGTCGTGGATGCGGTAGCCTCCGTCGGCGGCCACGCCCTGAATGTCGATGAGCTGGGCATAGATATCGCCATCATCGGTCCGCAGAAATCGCTGGCCGGCCCGGCCGGGCTTTCGGCACTCTCCGTCAGTTCCGCCGCCTGGCAACTGATCTCCCGTGACGGCGGTCCGACGGGCTCCATTCTTTCGCTTCTCGACCAGAAGGCCTGGCTCGACGCCGGCCGGGGCACACTTCCCGGCACGACGGCGCCTTTGGAATTTTTCGCGCTTGAAGCTGCTCTGGATCGGCTCGAGGCGGAAGGTCTGGCTTCTGTCATCGCCCGGCATGGCCGCGCTGCAAGGGCGACGCATGCTGGACTGATCGCGCTGGGTGCCGAGCCTTGGGTGAAGCCGGAAAAAGGCTCTCATCTCGTCACCGCGGTCGAACTTTCGGAGGCGGCCGACCCCAAGGCGCTGCTTGCGGCTGCCGCTCCGCTCGGCATGGAGTTCTCGATCGGCGTCGGACCGGGCGCAAACCACCTGATCCGGCTCAACCACACCGGCTTGCGCGCCCGTTTCGACATTGTGCTCGGCAATGTCGCTGCCTATGGAATGGGCCTCAGGCGATTGGGATTCAAAGCGGATATCGCTGCAGCAGTCGAGGCGATCGCTCTCCACTACGGCGACTGATCAGACGCCTTTTTCCGTGAGCCAGTTGCGGACGATCTCCTCATCCTCGCGACCGAGCCCGTGATTTGCGTCGAGTTTTTTCGCCGCCACCTCTGCCCCTGCCGCTCGAAGCCGGTCTTCCAGCTCCGGCGTAAGCGGGCCGTAGAAATCGTCGGTCGCACTGAGCGAAAGGACCTGTGTCCCCGAGAGATCGACCACCGGCTTTTCCTCCAGCACGTTCATCGACCGCAGCAAGACCGCCTTGCGGATCAGGGTCGGATAAAGCTGCATGACTGCTCCGATCATATTGCCGCCATTGGAATAGCCGACGAAAGCAGTTCGGGAGGGATCCACCCCGTAAGCCGGAGCCAGTTCCTCAACGAAGGCGACGAAGGCTTCCGTTTCGGAAACGATTTCCTTCTGGTCGAACGTCACCTGGTCGAAACGGCGGAAGAAGCGCGGATAGCCCTCGTCCGTCGAGCGTCCACGAATACCGATCAGCATGGCATTCGGCGCAACCTTGCGTCCGAAGGGCAGCATGCTGGTTTCGTTGGCACCGGTTCCGTGCAGCAGAACCAGCGTCGATCCATCCCATTCTTCCGGCATATGGATGCGGTGCATGAAAGGCAGGTCACGATAGATAACCCGCTCCTCCCCGGGTAGGCCGAATTGCGGCAGCATAACCCGAAGAGCATCGTGATCCGCCTTGAAATGCTTCGGGATGAAGAGCCGCGTTCCAAGTGTTTCGACTGTCTCGTCGGTCGTAAAACCGGGTCCATCGCTTGCAAGCTCGATCAGAGTGCCGCCCGGCTCACGCACATAGAGCGAATGGAAGTAGTGTCGGTCGTGCATGTTGATCTCGCCCCGATCTTCCGCCTGCAAGGCGGCATGCACTGCCTCCACATGCGCCCCGTCAGGCGTCCGGAAGGCGATATGGTCGATCGTGCCGGTGCCCGGCGCAGCCGTCCAAAAGCCACCGGCATCCCGGACATCGACAACATCCTGCGCATCCGAAACCAGCCGCTGGATAGTACCCTCCTTCGGTCCGACCGTAAGGCCCATATGCCGAGTTAGGAAATCCGCGGTCTCCTCCGGCTTTTCGGACAGGACTGTCGCGCCGTGCAGCCTTCGAATCGCGTCGGCTTCGTCAATGCCTCCGTCTTGCCACCAGACCCAGGGCGCTGCTTTCTCCACGCCCACAAGCTTGACGATGATGCCGTCCGGATCGGTCAACCGCAGCACCGGCTCACTGAATTCCTGTGCCGGCCCGCTGAGCTTAACGTTGAACTGCAGCGCCCGCGTCAGCCAGAAACCGATTGCCTCCGGCGCGATCGCAAAACTGATCTCGCTCGGCGCGCCATGGCCGACGCGTCCCAGCGAACCATCTTCCCAGGCAAGGAATGTTACGAGCGAACCCGGCGATGCCGCCCCGTCACCATAGAACAGGTGAAGCTGTTGCGCGTCCTCAAAGCCTGCCGTGCGCTTTACCAATCTGAGGCCCAGGAAGCCCACGTAGAAATCGACATTCGCCTGGATCTTGCGGGTGATGGCCGTGATGTGATGCAAGCCACTGGTCATACGCTGGTGGAATCCTTCTGTTGACGGACGAGGACCGTTTTGATGCCGATCAGATAACGGTACTCGTCGCGCGCCAGCAATCCGTCAAGCACCTCAATTGCCGGCGCATCGATCTTTTGGGAAAGATGCAGCACCAGACCCTTCCCCAGGCACAACCCGACATGCGCCCCCCAGGCCTTCAGTTCGTCGTGCACCAGAACGAGGTCGAACGGCTGCATCCCACCTGAAACCCGCGTATGGACCGTGTCTTCCCACAGCTCACTCGATCGGAAATCCGGAATCACGAAGCCGTAATGCCGCAGAACCGAATAGGCATATTGCTGGCAATTCGCGCCACCTTCGACCTCCATGACGCCCGGCGCACCGGGAGAGTGATCGGGATTGTATCGCACATCCCAAAAACGCTTGGGGATGTCGATCGGTGAGCGGTATAGGTCAAGCCTCGTATCGTTCATGGCGCGACGTTAGCAGGCTAAACCTCTCCCGGCGATATAGGAACTGCATTCAGGCGGCTTGGATCGTCTTGATCCGATCCAGGCCGCCGACGATGCCGGCAAAATCCTGCCACACCCCTTGAGCGCCCTTCTGCCATTCCTCGAAAGCTTCCGGCTTCAGGAGCTTCCCGCCGTTCTTGAGCGACTGTTCGACGGAAGCCGCCTCGTCCTCGATAATGAGCTGGTTGAAATAAGCTGCTCCTGCCTGCGACGCGGCCAGAAAAACCGCCTTCTGTTCATCATCGAGACGGTTCCAGAAGCTCGCGGCATAGAAAATCACACCGGATGCCCAGATGTGGCCGGTCTCGGTCATATAGGGCACGACCTCGTAGAGTTTGAAGCCGGCATAGGCGGACTTGGTCAAGTCCATGGCATCGGCCACCCCGGTCGACAGAGCGTTGTAGGTCTCGGTGATCGGAATGCCGACTGGCGTCGTACCGAAAGCGCTCCAAAGCCTGGTGTGGAGCGGGCTCTGGATGACGCGAATCGTCTTGCCCTTGAGTTGTTCAGGCCGCGTGATGGGCTCCTTGGTGAGCAGATGCCGGGCACCGTAGTTTATGAAGCCACCGACCACGAAATTCTGGCTGGCGAGCTTTTGTTTCAAATCTGCGCCGACCCTTCCATCCACCGTTCTGCGAACGTGGTCGCTGTCACGGAACAGAAAAGGCAGATCGAGGATCTGCAACTCCGGGACCCAGCCGGAGAGCGACGAGATCGTGGAAAGGCTGGCCTGTACCGAGCCGAGACGTGCACCTTCGGCCACTTCCTTCTCGCCACCGAGCGCGCCGTTCTTGACGACGTTGAATTTGAATTGTCCCGGCAGCTTGGCCTCCACAAGCTCGCCGATCCTCACCCAAATCTTGGTTTCCGGCTTGTCGTCGCCGAGAAGCGAAGCGACCGTGATCGTCGTGGTGCGGGCTGCCGCGGTGCGAACGTAAACAGGCGCGGCAAGCGCGGCACCGGTTGCGGCTGCGGTCTTTAAAAGCGTGCGGCGGTTGAATTTTTCCATGCCAGGAATTCCCGAGTTAGAAGATGGTGGCCCAGGCGCACAGGATCGCCAGGGAAGTAAGCAGAGCGACGAGATAAGGCAGCACGGCGCGGAACAGCGCGGATGCCGGAACGCGCGTGACACCGCTGACCACGAAGATCAGCATGCCGAGCGGTGGTGTCAGGCCGTGGATCATCAGATTCACGACGATAATGACGCCGAATTGGATGGGATCGATACCGGCAGAAACGGCAGCAGGCAGCAGGATCGGGCCGAAAAGCAGAATAGCGGCACCGATATCCAGCACCAGCCCGACCGCCAGCAGGATGACGTTCGACAGGATAATGACCGCCAGCGCGCTGCCGCCAAGCATGGTCGTAAACTCCGAAACCAGACCGGAGATATCGTCCACCGCCAGCAGGAAGGCGCAAGGACCGGCCGTGCCTATCAGAAGGCCGATCGCTGCAGCTTCCGTCGCAGACTGACGAAAAACCGAGAAGAGCGCTCCGAAACCGATCCGTCCCCAGAGCCCCAGCAAGAGCGCGTAGAACGCAGCCAAGGCCGCGGCCTCCGTCGTCGTCACGATACCGACGCGGATGCCGACCACGACGATGATACCGAGCCCGAAGGCGGGAATGGCGGAAGCCGCTGCCTGCCAGCGCGCAGAGGCAGTCGCGCGCGGCCGCGTGACCTGCTCGCGCACCGTCAGGTGGATGGCAACAGCAAGGCAAATCGCCATCAGCGCGCCTGCGAAAAAGCCGCCGACCAGCAGTGAACCGACCGAAAGATTGGTAGCGGCAGCAAGGATGAGGAATGCGATCGAAGGCGGGATGATGTTATCGAGCACCGAGGTCGCGGCGATGATCGCCCCCGCCTGCGCCGCTGGATAACCGTGCTTGACCAATTCCGGTTGGAAGATCGAAGCGCCGAAAGCAGCATTGGCAACGGAAGAACCCGAAGCACCGGAAAGGAACACGCTGGTCAAAAGCGTCGTCTGCGCCAGTCCCGCCCGGCGATGCCCGACCATTGAAGCAGCGAAACGCACAAGCTGATTGGCGACGCCAGATGCGGTCAGCAACCCGCCCACAAGCAGGAAGAAAGGGATGGCAAGCAGCAGAAATTTTGAAATGCCGGTAACGGTCGTCGAAACGATAGCCGGCTCCGGCAAACTGCTTCCGAAAGCGATCGCCACATAAGCTGCCGCGAGAAAGGCGTGCGCCAACGGGGTCGCCAGCACCAGCCCAAGCCCGCCGATAAGCGCGAGGAACAGGCTCGGCGGCAGATGCGTATCGAAAAGAACTTTCGGCACACCGAAATAGAGCGCCGTACCCAGTGCGAGAGAAATCAATACGGCAATCGCCTTGCCGTCCGTGGCCCTCTGAAGCAGAAGCATGAGCAGGACCAGCCCGCCGCCCGCCCCCAGGAAACCGAACCGGATCCATTCAGGCAGGCCCAAGGTCGGCGAAACGCCGCCAAGCATGACCACGATCTCCGCACCACCGAAAATCAGGCTCAACGCAGCCAGCACGGTGAAGACGTCTGCAAGCACCTCGGCGACCGGCGCCAGACGCTCTGGCAGTAGCCGGACGAAGGCATCGAGCCGCATGGCAAGTGCACTTTTCAGACTGAGCGGCGCGCCGAGCGAGATCAGCGCCACATGCATCCAGATACCCGCGTCCTCTGCCCCGATAAGGCCTGTATTGAAGAAATAGCGCAGGCAAACGCTGGTCAGCACGATGAGAAGCAGTCCTACCAGGACCATGGCGGCGAGCATACCGAGAATGGCCTCGATCGCTTTCAGCACCAGGGCGGCTACACCAGCCTGTCGCAGCGGTTCGGCGATTTCGGACGGATTGGTCGTCACCTTTTCCCATTCCAGCGAGAGGGCCTGATGCCGATCATGGCAACCGAGACCGGAAAATGTGCCAGCATCACGCGATGGATGGCACGCTGTCAGGGCCTTTTCGCGCATACGGCTTTCCTTCTCAAGCAACGATATGTCGAAACTCGTTCGATCCGGAAAATTCATGCGCAACATCGGCCGAAAATCCTTCACCAGCAGCACCCTTTTCGGTGCAAATCTGTTGACTGATCATCGTGGTTATGCTGCCTAGATAATCGGAGAATCCCCATCTCAGAATGGCCGTCTCGAGTATTTGTCCGGCCGATTGATTCATTTTTGGAATAATACCGTGAGCAGCGATGCAACAGTTCGCGTTGCGAAGCCGTCGGCTTCGTTGGCGCTGGTGAAGGCGGCAGGCTGGGGCAAAGGCCTCTCGATCCTCACCCGCATCACCGTCATGGCCTTCCGCCATCCCTGGCAAGCGGGTTTTGCGATCGTCGCAACTCTGATCGCTTCAACCTTTCAGCTGATGATCCCGCAACTTCTTGGACAGGCCGTAGACCACACGCAGGTGGTGCTGACGGGAGGCGACGCCGGACAACAGGCACAGGATGCGCTCCTGACGACCGCTCTCTTCCTGCTCGGTGCGAGCGTGCTTCGCGGCATCTTCACGCTGATCCAGAATTATTATAGCGAAGCCGTCGGGCACCATATGGGCTATCGGCTGCGGCTTGCGTGTTACGAAAAGATCCAGCGCCTTTCCTTCAGCTTCCACGACAGCATGCATTCAGGCGATCTGATCACGGTCGGGCTGCTCGATCTCGAAGGCGTGCGCATGTATTTCTCGACAGCCTTCGTACGCATGGTCCTGCTCACAATGTTGATCGGCATCGGCGCCTACCTGCTTATCTCGACCGATGTGGTGCTCGGCCTTCTGGCTTTGAGCTTCGTGCCTTTCGTCGGCTGGCGGTCGTCCGTCACGCAACTTCGACTGCGCGCCACCTGGCTCGACCTGCAGGAGCGGCTTTCAGTGCTCACCCGCGTGATGGAGGAGAACCTTGGCGGCATCCGCGTCGTTCGTGCCTTCGCCGCCCAACAGCATGAGATCGACAAGTTCGAGACAGCGTCGAAGAGCGCGGTGTCACTGGCGCATCAACGCGTCGGCATTCGGGTGGCGAATACCAGCGCGATGACGTTCTCCTTCTTCGCAGCCATGGGCCTCGTGCTCTGGGTCGGCGGCAGCAAGGTCATGGCCGGCGAGATGAGCGTCGGCACCCTCACCTCTTTCCTGACTTTCATGACTATCCTGCAAATGCCGGTGCGTCAGCTCGGCCTGATGGTCAACGCCTTTGCCCGTGCCTCCACCTGCGGCGCCCGCCTTTTCGAACTGCTCGACCTCGACATCGCCATCAAGGACGAAATGGGCGCGAAGGACCTTGAAACCACGGATGGGACGCTCCGCTTCGAGCATGTGAATTTTGCCTATCCCGGTGCCGAAAAGCATCAGGTTCTCACCGATGTAACCTTTGAAGCAAAGCGCGGCGAAACAATTGGCATCGTTGGCCCACCGGGCAGCGGCAAATCCACCCTGGCCCATCTGATCCCGCGCTTCTACGACGTCACCGACGGCCGGATCACCATCGACGGCCAGGATATCCGCAAGGTTACGCTGCAATCGCTGCGCCGCGCAGTGGCGGTCGTGCAGCAGGATAGTTTCCTGTTCACGACGACCATCGAAAACAACATCGCCTATGGCGATCCCTGGGCGAAAGAGAGCCGCATTGAACGGGCCAGCGAGAGCGCCCAGCTCCACAATTACGTGCTCGGCTTGCCGACCGGCTACGGTACCGTCGTCGGCGAACGGGGCGTCTCGCTCTCTGGCGGTCAGCGGCAGCGCCTGTCGATTGCCCGTGCCCTGATGTTGCGCCCGGCGGTGATGGTCTTCGACGATTCCACCGCCGCCATCGACGCAGGGACCGAACAGCGCATCCGCAGCGCCATGCGCAGATATGCCGCCGACCGGGTGACCATCATCGTTGCGCATCGCCTAAGCTCGCTGATGCATGCCAACCGCATCCTGTTCATGGAAAACGGCCGGCTTGTCGAGAGTGGCACGCACGAAGAACTTCTCGCCTTGGGCGGACGCTACAAAGCGCTCTACGATCTGCAGGTGCGTCCCGGCGACGAAGCGTTGACGGCCTGAGGGAGGGATTGATGGCCGAGGAACTGGAAACTGAACGCGCCGACATTCGCGACGACGGCAGGCGCCCGCCCCGCGCGGTTGTCGGCTCGCACCGCATCGAAGAGGAGATCTTCGGCAAGGTCTTCGACGGCAATATCATCAAGCGCATATGGGCCTTCGTGCGCCCGTATCAGGTGAAGATCTATTGGGCCGTTGCCGCCGTCCTCACGTTCACGGCGATGCAGCTCCTGATCCCGCTGATCATCCGCTATGCGATCGACCACGGCATGCATCCCGGCAGCGTCGACCACAGCGTGCTCATCTGGTCGATTGTCGTGTTTCTTGCAGCGATCCTGATCAATTTCGGCGCCAGCTACGCACAGGAAATGCTGGTCGGCAATGTGGCCGAAGATGTGCTTTTCGACATCCGCAAGGCTATGTTCACCCATCTGCAGCGCGTTTCGCTCTCCTGGATGGACAAGACGGAGGTCGGCCGGCTCATGTCCCGCCTGCAGGGCGATGTAAACTCAATGCAGGAATTTCTCGAAACCTCGGTGCTTTCGGTTGGCGATATCGTCCTTCTCTTCGGTATCATCTTCGTCATGCTCTATCTCGATTTCAAGCTGGGCCTGCTCACGCTCTCCGCCCTCCCCGTCCTCTTCATTGTCCGCATCTTCTGGCTGCCGCGCGCGCGGAAATCCTTCATGGCGGCGCATGAGACGAATTCAGTAGCGAACGGTGCCTTGGCCGAAGCGATCCACGGTGTCCGTGCCGTACAGAGCATGGACCGGGAGCGGGTCAATTTCATGCTTTACGACGACAAGGCCCGCGCCAATCTCAAGACCCATCTAACGGCAGCGAAGTATGCTCAGGTCATGGTGCCGATCGTGGATTCACTCACCGGCCTCGCCATGGCGCTCGTCGTCGTGGTCGGTGGCGCCCGCGTGCTGAACCAGGCGCTCGATGTCGGCGTGATGGTCGCATTCCTGTTCTACATCCAGCGCTTCTTCGACCCGATCCGTTCACTCACCCTGCAGTATTCGGTCATGCAGCGCGCTATGGCTTCGGGTCAGCGCCTGACGGACGTGCTGGACGTGCCGGTAGACATCAAGGATGCGCCGAACGCCAAGGTTCTGTCGCCGGATATGGACGGCTCCGTGGAATTCCGCGATGTCGTTTTCGGTTACAACCCCAAACATCCGGTATTGAAACACGTAAGTTTCAAGGTAAATCCGGGCGAAACGGTCGCGCTCGTCGGCCCGACGGGCTCCGGCAAGTCGAGCTGCATGTCGCTCATCCATCGCTTCTACGAAGTTCAGGGGGGCCAGGTTCTGGTGGGCGGCCACGACGTGCGCGAGCTCACGCAGGACTCGCTCGGCCGGCAGATCGCCATGGTCCTCCAGGAACCTTTCCTGTTCACCGGCACGGTCTTCGACAACATCCGCTATCACAAGACGGATGCGACACGCGAAGAGGTGATCGAGGCGGCCAAAGCCGTTGGCGCCCACGACTTTATCATGCGCCTGCCCGATGGATATGACAGCCTGCTCGGCCAGCGTGGCGGCAATCTGTCGCTCGGCCAGCGGCAGCTGATCAGCTTCGCCCGCGCCCTGGTGGCAGATGCCAAGATTCTGGTGCTCGACGAGGCGACTGCCAATATCGACAGCTATACGGAAATGCTGATCCAGAAGGCTCTGGTAAAGCTGCTCGAAGGGCGCACCGGCCTGGTCATCGCCCATCGCCTTGCAACGATCCGCGAGGCCGACCGGATCATCGTGCTACAGAACGGCGAGCTGATCGAAAGCGGCAATCACCGCGAGCTGATGAAAAACGGCAAGCTCTATTCGAAACTCTACAATCTCAACTATTCCTCATTCGACGACATCCCGGAAGACGTCATCGAAGAAGCGGTTACGGACTCGGCGACCTGAAAGATCTATCGCCCGGAAGCGGTCAGCTTCCAGGCGATAATCGAACACACGGGAGGGAAACATTGTTTCCCCAGGAGCCTTATCGACGCTGGTTGTAGACGTCGACGCAGACGGCGCCGAGAAGCACGAGGCCCTTGATGACCTGCTGATAGTCGATGCCGATGCCGAGGATCGACATGCCGTTGTTCATCACGCCCATCAGGAATGCGCCGATCACCGCGCCCGTCACCTTGCCGACGCCGCCATAGGCAGATGCCCCACCGATGAAACATGCCGCGATGACGTCGAGCTCGAAGCCGGTGCCGGCTTTCGGTGTGGCGCTGTTGAGACGCGCAGCGACCACGAGGCCGCCGAGAGCCGCAAGCATGCCCATGTTGACGAAGGTAAGGAAAACCAGCCGCGTCGTCTTGATACCGGAAAGCTCGGCCGCGCGGGCATTGCCGCCGACTGCATAGATCTGCCGGCCAACCACGGTGCGTGTGGTCAGGAAGCTATAGGCGGCAATCAGCACCGCCATGATGATCAGCACGTTCGGCATCCCGCGATGCGACGAGATCAAAAAGGCGATGTAACCGACGCCGGCAAGGATCAGCAGGTTCTTGGCGACGAAGAAGCCAAACGGCTCTGTCTCGACGCCATGCGAAATGCGCCGCTTGCGGCTCGCGACATTCTGCACGATGAGGATGATTGCAAGGATGAGGCCAAGCACGAACGAAGTGATGTAGAGGCCACCAGCCGAGGAGATCAGCTCGACGACGTAGCCGGACGAAAGCTTCTGAAATATCGGCGGGAATGGCCCGATCGCCTGGCTGCCGAGAATGGCGATCATCAGACCACGGAAGACCAGCATGCCCGCGAGTGTCACGATGAAGGACGGTATCTTGAGAAAGGCGACGAAATAGCCCTGGGCTGCGCCGATCAGGCCGCCGACCGCAAGGCAGGCAACGATCACGACAGCGAAATTGATCCCCCACGAGACCATCATGAGCCCGGCAAGGCCACCGATAAAGCCTGCGACCGAACCGACCGACAGGTCGATATGGCCGGTGACGATCACCATCAGCATGCCGAGCGCCATGATGACGATATAGCTATTTTGCAGCACGATATTGGTGACGTTGAGCGGCTTCAGGAGAACGCCGTCGGTGGCGATCTGGAAGAAGATGACGATCACCACCAGCGAGATCAGCATGCCGAAGTCGCGGAGATTGTCCTTCAGAAAACTGGTCGCCTTCGGCGGCGCCGTGATTGCTTCCTGGGGCGTACTCATTATTCTCTCCCTTTGCGCCGCATGATGGCGCGCATAATATTTTCCTGCGTGGCTTCCTCGCCGGACACTTCGCCGACAAACGCACCTTCGTGCATGACCATGATACGATCGCAAATGCCGATCAGTTCGGGCATTTCCGACGATATGACGACCACTGCCTTGCCGGCATCGGCGAGCTCATTGATGATCGTGTAAATTTCATATTTCGCGCCGACATCGATGCCGCGTGTCGGCTCGTCCAGGATCAGCACTTCAGGCCCCGTGAAGAGCCATTTCGACAATACCACCTTCTGCTGATTGCCGCCTGAGAGCTTGCCGGTTTCCTGGTAGACGTTGTGGCTGCGGATGCGCATGCGAGCGCGGAATTCCTGCGCCACCTTCATCTCGGCGATATCGTCGATGACACCGCGCGAAGACACGCCGCCGAGATGGGCGAGAGAGACGTTCTTGCGGATATCCTCCGGCAGAATGAGGCCGAGCTGCTTGCGGTCTTCGGTCACATAGGCGAGCCCCGCCTTGATGGCCTTGTGGACGTCGGAAAGGTCGAGTTCCTTGCCGTGCATCTTGGCGGTGCCCGTGATATGACGTCCCCAGGAACGGCCGAACAGGCTCATGGCAAATTCGGTGCGCCCTGCGCCCATCAGCCCGGAAATGCCGACGATCTCGCCGGCCCTGACCTTCAGCGAAACATTCTTGACCACCTGCCGGTCGGAATGCTGCGGGTGGTAGGCGGACCAGTTCTCGACCTCGAAGATGACATCGCCGATCTTCGGATCGCGCTTCGGATAGCGGCTTTCGAGATCGCGGTCGACCATGCGCCGCACAATCTCGTCCTCATCGACCGGGCCGGCATGGCAATCCATCGTGCCGACCGTGCGGCCGTCGCGAAGCACCGTGATACGGTCAGCGACTTCCGTGATCTCGTTGAGCTTATGGGAGATCATGATCGAGGTAATGCCGTTGCGGCGGAATTCCTTGAGAAGTTCCAGCAAAGCCGCGCTGTCCGTCTCGTTGAGCGATGCAGTCGGCTCGTCGAGAATCAGGAGACGCACGTCCTTCGACAGCGCCTTGGCGATCTCGACCAGCTGCTGTTTGCCGACACCGATATTGGTGATCAGCGTGTCCGGCTGTTCGGTGAGCCCCACCTTGGCGAGCAACGCCTGGGTGCGCTTGTGCCTCTCGCTGCGGTCGATGACGCCGTGCCGCGCCGGCGGATTGGTCAGGAAGATGTTTTCCGCGATCGACATCAGCGGAATGAGCGCAAGTTCCTGATGAATGATAATGATGCCGAGCTTTTCGGAATCGTTGATGTCGCGGAAATGACGCTCCTCGCCCGCGAACAGAATCGAGCCTTCGTAGGAACCGTGAGGATAGACGCCGGAAAGCACCTTCATCAGCGTCGACTTGCCAGCGCCGTTTTCGCCCACGAGCGCGTGGATCTCGCCTTCCTGAACGGTGAAGCTTACATCGGAAAGCGCCTTTACGGCGCCAAAGCTTTTCGAAATGCCTCGCATTTCGAGAATGGGCGGCCTTTCGGCCAGCGGAACGGGATCGAGCATGATCACTCCGAAAATTAGAGCGCTTCCTGCGGGAAACGCTCCATATCTTTGTCTTGCGCAAATTCCGGACGGAAAATCGCTGCGCACTTTTCCCGGATTTGCTTGGGTCCACGCGGCAGATTATCACCGCGCGGAGCAAAAAGCCTACTACTTGAGCTGCGATTCCTTGTAGTAACCGCCGTCAACCAGAACCTGCTTCCAGTTCGTCTTGTCGACGACGACAGGCTTCAGAAGATAGGACGGAACGACCTTCTTACCGTTGTCATAGGTCTTGGTGTCGTTGACCTGCGGCTCCTTGCCGCTCATGACCGCATCGACCATATCGACGGTGACCTTGGCGAGATCACGGGTGTCCTTGAAGATCGTCGAATACTGTTCGCCGGCGATGATCGACTTGACAGACGGGACTTCTGCGTCCTGACCGGTGACGACCGGCATCGGCATGTCGCCGCTGCCATAACCCACGCCCTTCACGGAAGAAAGGATGCCGATCGAGAGGCCGTCATAAGGGGAAAGCACGCCGTTCAGCTTCTTGTCGGAATAGGTGGAGGAAAGGATCGCGTCCATGCGGGCCTGGGCCGTTGCCGGGTCCCAGCGCAACGTTGCAACCTTGTCCATGCCGGTCTGGCCGCTGCCGACCACGAGCGTGCCCTTGTCGATCAGCGGCTGCAGCACGCTCATCGCACCATTGTAGAAGAAGAAGGCGTTGTTGTCGTCCGGCGAACCGCCGAAGAGCTCGATGTTGAACGGACCCTTTTCGGTGTCGGCCTTGAGGCCCTTGACCAGCGACGTCGCCTGCTGGACGCCGACCTGGAAATTGTCGAAGGTGGCGTAGTAGTCGACATTCGGCGTGTCGCGGATCAGGCGGTCATAGGCGATGACCTTGATGCCCTGCTCATGGGCCTGCGCCAGTACGTCCGACAGGGTGGTCCCATCGATCGAAGCAACGACGAGCACCTTGGCGCCCTTGGTGACCATGTTCTCGATCTGCGCGAGCTGGTTCGGAATGTCGTCTTCCGCATACTGCAGGTCGACGTCATAGCCGCGCTCCTTGAGAACCTTCACCATGTTGTCGCCGTCGGCGATCCAGCGGGCCGAAGACTTGGTCGGCATGGCGACGCCGACGAGGCCCTTGTCCTGGGCTCCGGCCGGTGCGGCGAAAGCCAGGCCCGTCAGCATCGCTGCCGTGGTCAGATATTTTAGGATGCTCATGTACTACTCCTCCTTGAGGTCGGCCTCTCTTGAGCCGCCTTGGTTCGGGATGAGGGCGGCCCCCCGCCGCCCCTGGGGATCGTTACCGATCAATGATTATCGCGCGGCAGTCCGGCTGTCTGGGCAATACGCTGGTACTTGACCGCCGGCTCGAGCACCGCACCGGTTTCCATCTGCCCAACGATGCCCCGCTGGATTTCCTGCCAGGGCGTCTGGTGCTTCGGATAATGATAGCCGCCGCTCGCTTCCAAGGCCTTGCGGCGCTCGGCGAGCTCCTCGTCCGAAATAAGGATGTCGGCTGTACCTCGGCCGAGATCGATCCGGACCCGGTCACCCGTCTTCAAAAGTGCGAGACCACCGCCTGCCGCCGCTTCCGGCGAGGCATTGAGGATCGACGGACTACCCGAAGTACCGGACTGCCGTCCGTCACCGATGCAGGCGAGCGAGGTGACGCCCTTCTTCAGCAGATAATCCGGCGCACGCATGTTGACGACTTCTGCAGCCCCCGGATAGCCGATCGGCCCGGCGCCGCGCATGAAGAGGATCGTATGTTCGTCGATTTCGAGCGACGGATCGTCGATGCGGTGATGATAGTCTTCCGGGCCGTCGAAAACGACTGCCTTGCCCTCGAACGCTTCCGGATCATCGGGGTTCGACAGATAACGGTCGCGGAACTCCTTGGAGATGACGCTGGTCTTCATGATCGCCGACGAGAACAGGTTGCCGCGCAGGACCCGGAAGCCGGCGGCTGCCTTCAAGGGCTCCTCATAGCGACGGATGACCTTCTCGTCCTCGATGATCGCTCCGCGGCAATTCTCGCCGATGGTCTTGCCGTTCACCGTCATGGCGTCCTCATGGATGAGGCCCTGTTCCATGAGCTGGTTGACGACCGCCGGCACGCCACCCGCATGATAATAGTCTTCGCCGAGATATTCGCCGGCCGGCTGCAGGTTGACGAGCAGCGGCACTTCTTCGCCATAAGTCTGCCAGTCATCGACGGAGAGTTCCACGCCGATATGACGCGCGAGCGCGTTCAAATGGATCGGTGCGTTGGTGGAACCACCGATCGCCGAATTGACGCGGATTGCATTGATGAAGGCCTCCTTGGTCAGAATGTCGGAGGGCTTCAGATCCTCCTTGACCATCTCGACGATCCGAAGACCGGTGAGATAGGCGACTTCCTGACGGTCGCGATAGGGTGCCGGAATGGCAGCCGAACCGGGAAGCTGCATGCCGAGCGCCTCGGCAAGCGAATTCATCGTCGTCGCCGTTCCCATCGTGTTACAATAGCCTGTCGATGGCGCCGAGGATGCGACGAGCTTCACGAAACCTGCGTAATCGATCTCGCCTTTGGCGAGCAGCTCGCGCGCCTTCCAGACAATCGTGCCGGACCCGGTGCGTTCCCCGCGGAACCAGCCATTCAGCATCGGCCCGACCGACAGCGCGATCGCCGGAATGTTGACGGTGGCCGCCGCCATGAGACAGGCCGGCGTCGTCTTGTCGCAGCCGATCGTCAGCACAACACCATCCAGCGGATAGCCATAGAGCACTTCGACGAGGCCAAGATAGGCGAGGTTGCGGTCGAGGCCGGCAGTCGGGCGCTTGCCGGTTTCCTGGATCGGATGGACCGGGAACTCGATGGCGATGCCGCCCGCCTCGCGGATGCCTTCGCGAAGACGGTGGGCAAGCTCCAGATGATGGCGGTTGCAGGGAGAGAGATCGGAACCGGTCTGAGCGATGCCGATGATCGGTCGATCCGACTGCAATTCGGCCTGGCTCAGGCCGAAATTCATGTAGCGCTCAAGATAAAGCGCCGTCATGTCCACGTTAGCCGGATTGTCGAACCAGGCGCGAGAACGCAGTTTGTTCACCCCCTGGCGGCGTTGGTCGGTTTCGGCGATCTCGGTGGAGGATGTATTTTCGGTGTTGCTCATCATTAGTCCTCAAAGGCGGCTGTTTGGATACGCCGGCCCAGCATAAAGGCATCGGCGACATGCACCAGCGGCGAGAAATCGGTATCGCTTGCGCCTTTCATGACAAGCGCAACGAAATCGCGATAGAGATTGCGGTATTCCTTGTCCTCTTCAACAATCACGCTTTCGCCATTGACGAAAAGCCTGCTGCCGCCATGGGTCAGCACCACCGAACCTTCGTCGGTCTCGACGCGGATGTCCCAGGTCTGCGGACCGGTCTGACGCCAGTCGAATTCCGCCGAGACGGGCACGCCGCTATCCGTCTCAAAAACGAGGCTTGCGGCGATCGGTGCAGCGCGATTGACGGGGAAAGTCAGCTCCGAGCGGGTCAGATGGAATTCTTCCGGCATGATGCGGGTGACGATTGACAGTGCATTGATGCCGGGATCGAAAACGCCGAGACCGCCGGGCTCCCATATCCACGCCTGCCCCGGATGCCAATGGCGGACATCTTCCTTCCATTCGACCGCTACGCTGCGGATTTTCCGCTTCGCCAGCAGCGCTCGCGCTGGCTCGACTGCAGCCGCAGCCCGTGAATGCCAGGTGGAGAAGAGTGTTAAACCTTTCCTCCTGGCGAGAGCGTCGAGCGCGTAAACCTCCGAGAGCGTCGCACCCGGCGGCTTTTCAAGCATTACATGTTTGCCGGCATCAAGCGCGGCCTTTGCCTGACTGAACCGTCCCTGTGGCGGTGTGCAGAGCGAAACGGCGTCGATTTCCATATCGGAATCAAGCAGATCGCCGATTTCGTGAAAACATGCAACGCCATCGAGCTTGGCGTGGCGGCTGGCGACAGCCACAAGTTCGATGCCGTTGGTAGACTCGATCGCGCCCAGATGCTGGTCCCTGGCGATCTTTCCAAGCCCGACAATAGCAAGACGGATGGGAGCCATGGCCGCCTCTCAGAGCTTCTTGACGGTAACGGGCTTATCCGCGGCGACGGTCAGCCGATTGACGAGGGGCAGCTTGAAAGGGGCCGCCGAAATCTCGAATATGTCGCCGGCTTCCGTCTTGACGCCTTCGGAGAAGGAGAGCGTCGCCGTGCCGAAGAAATGCACATGCAGGTCGCCAGGTTGACGGAACAACTCATATTTGAAGTTATGATACTCCAGATTGGCGATGGTATGGGACATGTTAGCCTCGCCGGAGAGGAACGGCTTTTCGAAGATCACCCGATCACCACGGCGCACCCGCGAGGTCCCCTCCACGTGATCTGGCAGATCGCCGACCAGAAGTTCCGGCCCAAGTGCAGCCTGGCGCAGCTTGGAATGGGCAAGCCAGAGATAGTTGCCCTTCTCGGTCACGTGGTCGGAAAATTCATTGGCAAGACAGAAACCGAGCCGGAAGGGCGTGCCGTCCGGACCAATCAAATAGATCGCCGCAAGCTCAGGCTCCTCGCCGCCGTCGAGGGCGAAGGACGGCGAAACAAGTTCCTCGCCAGTCGCCCGAAGCTGTGATCCGTTACCTTTATAGAACCATTCCGGCTGGACGCCGACCTGGCCCGGCCCGGGCTTGCCGCCTTCGACGCCCATCAGGAACATGCGCATGGAATCGGTTGGCTTCTCTGCCGATTGCGCCGCCTTGTGCATCTTGTCGCGACCGTCGGCAGAGCCGAGATGGGTGAGACCTGTGCCTGCAACGACGAAATGCGCCGGATCCGGATGCGTGATCGGCAAAGCGAGACGCCCCTCGTCCGCGGCTCTTTCGAGATCGATTGTATCGCCAAGCCCGACTGTCTCGATTCGCTGCAAAAGCGTCTGGCCGGACGCGATCGCCTGCATGGCAAGCTCATAGGTGGACGAAACGCCCGTGACGACACGGGCCGGACCTTCGCCCTCCCATGCAACAACCTGCAACTGGCCGGCGCCATTACGAACCTGAAGAACACGCAACATCGATTTCGTCACCCAAATGCTTCCATAATCCGCACGTCGCTTCCAGAAGCCATGCGGTTCCTCCCGTCGGAATACCTGAGTTCCGATACGGTCATTAATACGACTATTGGATTGCGCTCCTGGTTGTCAAGAATGCGAAAGCAGGCACCTGATAAGAGCACCCGCCTTCTGCGATAGAAAATAAAGCATTGATTTCCTATGAAAATTCACAAGGCAGCCCTGCACACATCGGGCATTTTTGAAAATCATCAAAATTATCGCTTGAAAAAGTAATATTATATGCCAATCCTTGCCGCCGTCAGTTCGCTTTCTCATCTCTGGGAGGATTTAAGATGAAAAGAGCACTTGCGGCGGTCACCGTCGCCCTCAGCATGTCCCTGGCTTCGGGCGTTTCCGCTCAATCGCTTACGGTCGGCTTCTCGCAGATCGGTTCCGAATCCGGCTGGCGCGCCGCCGAAACCACCGTCACCAAACAGGAAGCGGAAAAGCGTGGCGTCAACCTGAAATTTGCTGATGCTCAGCAGAAGCAGGAAAATCAGATCAAGGCGATCCGTGGCTTCATCGCGCAAGGTGTTGACGCCATCTTCATCGCTCCCGTCGTTGCCACCGGCTGGGATGCGGTTCTCAAGGAGGCCAAGGAGGAAAATATCCCGGTGATCCTGCTCGATCGCGAGATCGATGCACCGAAGGACCTTTACCTGACTGCCGTTACGTCTGACACCGTCTTCGAAGGCAAGGTCGCCGGCGACTGGTTGGTGAAGGAAATCGGCAGCAAGGACTGCAAGGTGATGGAGCTCCAGGGTACCACCGGTTCCTCGCCCGCCATCAACCGCAAGAAAGGTTTTGAACAGGCGATCGCGGCGCATTCGAACATCAAGATCGCCCGCTCGCAGACTGGAGACTTCACCCGCACCAAGGGCAAGGAAGTCATGGAAAGCTTCATCAAGGCCGAAGGCGGCGGTAAGGACATCTGCGCCGTCTATGCCCACAACGACGACATGGCCGTCGGCGCGATCCAGGCAATCAAGGAAGCAGGCCTGAAACCCGGCACCGATATCAAGGTCCTTTCGATCGATGCCGTGCCGGATATCTTTCAGGCCATGGCAAAGGGTGAAGCTAATGCCACAGTTGAGCTGACCCCGAACATGGCCGGCCCCGCTTTCGACGCGCTCGAGGCTTATCTCAAAGACAAGAAGGAGCCGCCGAAGTGGATCCAGACGGAATCGAAGCTCTACACCGCGGCTGACGATCCGATGAAGGTCTACGAAGCAAAGAAGGGTCTCGGCTACTGATCTCCCGCCGCCCGCCCCGCTCCTTCTTCAGGGGCGGGCGCCAACAGCAACCGGAGCGGAGCCCCCTTGCCGCTCCGGTTCTTCGATAGACCCGGGACATGAATATGTCGGATTCGAATACACTTCTGGAAGCCAGAAGTATCGGCAAGGCCTTCCTCGGCAATGTGGCGCTCGATAGCGTCGATTTTACGCTGGAACAGGGTGAGATCCATGCGTTGCTCGGCGAAAACGGCGCTGGCAAGTCGACACTGATCAAGATTCTGACCGGGGTCTATAGCCGTGACCGCGGGACTATCTATCTCGGTGGCGTTGAAGTCTCACCTGCCAATGTGGCGGAAGCCCAGACACTCGGCATCGGCACCGTCTACCAGGAAGTCAACCTTCTCGAAAATCTCACCGTGGCGGAAAACCTCTTTCTCGGCCGCCAACCCCGCCGGCTCGGACTGATCGACCGTCCTAAGATGCGCCGCCGGTCGAAGGCCCTGCTTGCCCGCTACGGGCTCGACATCGACGTCGATGCCCTGCTTTCCTCCTATTCCGTTGCGGTCCGCCAGATTGTCGCGATCGCCCGCGCCGTCGATCTTTCCGGCAAAGTCCTGGTGCTCGACGAACCGACCGCCAGCCTCGATGCCCATGAGGTCGAGATGCTGTTTTCCGTATTGCGCAAGCTTCGCGAAGACGGCCTCGGCATCATCATCATTACTCACTTCCTCAACCAGGTTTATGCCGTCGCCGATCGGGTCACCGTGCTTCGCAACGGCCGGCTCGTCGGTACGCGCAAGTTGGCGGAACTGCCGCAACTTGAGCTGATCTCCATGATGCTCGGTCGTGAACTGCAGCACATCACCCGTGATCATCAGTCACAGGACGAAACGGTGAAGGACGCTGCCGAGGCCACGATCCGCTTTGAGGGTTACGGCAGGCGCGGCAGTGTCGCGCCATTCGACCTCGATATCCGTCCCGGAGAGGTAGTCGGTATCGCCGGCCTGCTGGGATCCGGCCGCACTGAAACCGCCTTCCTGCTCTTCGGCATCGACCGCGCCGACAGCGGCACGGCGATCATCGATCGGGAAAAGATCACCCTCTCTTCCCCCGAGGCGGCAATTGCCGCCGGCTTCGGCTTTTGTCCTGAGGAGCGCAAAACGGACGGCATTATCGGCGATTTCTCCGTCGCCGATAATATCGCGCTCGCAATACAGGCTCGCCAAGGCTGGGCCAGGCCAATATCGTCCCGCGAAAAACGGACGATCGCCGAAAACTTCATCAAGTCGCTGGACATTCGTCCCGCCGATCCAGAACGGCCGATCAAGTTTCTCTCTGGCGGCAATCAGCAGAAGGCGATCCTTGCCCGTTGGCTGGCGACCGAACCGCGACTCCTGATTCTCGATGAGCCGACACGCGGCATCGACATCGGAGCGCATGCGGAAATCCTGAAGATGATCGAGCGGCTCTGCGCCCAAGGCATGTCGCTCGTCGTGATCTCCTCCGAGTTGGAGGAACTGACGGCTGTCGCCCATCGCGTCATCGTGCTCTCCGATCGGCGCCACATCGCGGAACTCGCCGGCGATCAGGTGACCGCCGACAACATCATGCAGGCGATCGCCGCATCCGCCCACACGGAGGCCGCCTGATGTATCGCGTAACCCGCCGCCTGCGCCGTCTCGCTCCTCAGTTCATCGCGCTGGCCATCATCCTCGCTCTGATCACCGCAATCGCGCCGGGCTTCCTGACGATATCCGTCCAGAACGGCCGCCTTTACGGCAGCCTGATCGACATCCTCGTGCGCGCCGCGCCAGTCGCGTTGCTGACAATCGGCATGACACTCGTTATCGCAACACGCGGTATCGACCTTTCGATCGGCGCGGTCATCGCCATCTGCGGCGCGGTCGCAGCGACACTCATCAGCAAGGACTATCCGCTGCCGGCCGTCATCCTGATCTCGCTGGGTGTCGGTCTCCTTTGCGGGCTCTGGAATGGCGTCCTGGTGGCGATACTCGATATCCAGCCGATCATTGCCACCCTGATCCTGATGGTCGCCGGTCGCGGCGTTGCTCAACTCATTACAGAAGGCGTTATCCTCACCTTCAACAACGATACCTTTGCTGCCCTCGGATCCGGCTCCTTCGCAGGCATTCCGATCCCCATCTATCTCTGGGTGGGTGCGGGCCTGCTCATCGGCCTGCTGGTGCGCCGCTCGGCACTCGGCTTCCTGATAGAGGCGACCGGCATCAACCGCCGCGCAGCCACTCTCGCCGGGGTACGCGCCCGCTTCCTGCTCTTCTTCGTTTACGCGGTTTCGGGCATCTGCGCCGCCGTTGCCGGCCTTATCGTCACTGCCGATATCCGGGGTGCCGATGCCAACAATGCCGGCCTCTGGCTGGAACTCGACGCCATTCTCGCCGTCGTCATCGGCGGCACCTCGCTCAACGGCGGGCGATTCTCGATCGCCGCTTCGCTGATCGGCGCGCTGATCATCCAGTCGATCAATACCGGCATCCTTGTCTCTGGCTTCCCGCCGGAGTTCAACCTGATCATCAAGGCCGGCATCATCATCATCGTGCTGACGTTGCAGTCGCCGACGATCCTGAGTTTGCTTCACTTCATGAAGCCTGCCAGACGGCAACCGGAGGCCGCAACCAAGGAGGCCGAAGGAACGGCGCGATGATCCACACCCGCAACCTCCCTTTTGTCGCCACGCTCGGCATTTTCGTCATCGCCTATGCGCTCTGCGTCCTGCAATTCCCGAACATGCTGTCGACACGCGTGATCGGCAATCTGCTTACCGATAACGCCTTTCTCGGGATCGCCGCTGTCGGTATGACCTTCGTAATCCTGTCCGGAGGGATCGACTTGTCGATCGGTTCGGTGATCGCCTTCACCAGCGTATTCGTGGCAGTCATGGTCGGCACGCTGGGAGTTCATCCGCTTACCGCCTTCGTGGCCGTCCTGGTCATCTCGACACTCTTCGGCAGTCTGATGGGCGCCATGATCCGTTATCTCGGCATACCACCCTTTGTCGTCACACTCGCCGGCATGTTTCTCGCGCGCGGTGCCGCCTATCTGATTTCGACCGAATCCGTGCCGATCTCGCACCCCTTTATCGACACCATCCAGGGCTTCTATTACCGGTTTCCGGGAGGCGGCCGGTTGACCGCGCTTGCCATGCTGATGCTGCTGGTTTTCATCATCGGCACTTTAATCGCCGGACGCACCCGTTTCGGCGCCAATGTCTATGCGATCGGCGGGAACCAGCAATCGGCGGAACTGATGGGTGTGTCGGTGGGTTCAACGACCGTCGGCATCTATGCACTTTCGGGCTTTCTTTCCGGCCTCGCCGGCATTGCCTACACGCTCTACACCTCGTCCGGCTATTCCCTGGCGACAGTCGGCGTCGAGCTCGATGCGATTGCAGCCGTCGTCATTGGCGGTACGCTGCTGACGGGCGGCGTCGGCCTCGTCGCAGGCACGTTCGTGGGGATCTTGATCCAGGGACTGATCCAAACCTACATTGTCTTTGATGGCACCTTGTCGTCCTGGTGGACGAAAATCGTTATCGGCTTCCTGCTCTTCGTCTTCATCGTCTTGCAGCGTGCGATCATCTGGTATTCAAACAGGAAGCTGGCCGAGGGCCGGCTGAAGGGGGTTTGATTGGGTCTTCTGGAAACCACGATCAGTGGGCGAAAGCGCCGCAGCAACCACGCACATGTGGTGGCGGAACTCGGCCGCGGCATCGTATCCGGCAAGATACCGGAAGGCTCATTGCTGCCAGGTGATGCGGAACTTTCCGCTCGCTTCGGTGTCTCCCGCACGGTGTTGCGCGAATCCATGAAGACGCTCGCCGCAAAACGCCTGGTAGAGCCCAAAGCCAAGGTCGGCACCCGCGTGCTGGATAAGGCGAGCTGGAATTTCTTCGATTCGGACGTGCTCGGCTGGCGCTTCGAATCAGGCCTCGATTTCGAGTTCATCGAACATCTTGCGGAAATGCGTATGGCTCTGGAGCCGGCAGCCGCCGCCGCAGCGGCAATACGGGCCACGAGTGACGATATCGTCGCACTTTATGCGATTGCAGCGAAATTCGACAATCTCGCGCATACGCCGGAAACCATCGCCAAGGTGGACCTGGAATTCCACCTCGCCATCGCCCGCATGTCCGGCAATCCGTTCATGCGCTCGGCAAGCGCGCTGATCGAGGCGGCGCTGGCAATATCCTTCCAGCTCTCATCACCGGCATCCTCACCCGAGATGATCGATGAAGTCGCCTCCAATCACCTCAGGATCGCGCACGCCATTGCCTCACGCGACCCGCAAAAGGCAATCATCGCCATGCGGCACGTCATCGAGATCGGCAAAGGCCGCATTCGCAACTCGCTTGACATCAAGCTGCCGGCATAGATCTACTTCGCTTCGAGTGAGATCATCAGATTGGCAAGCAGCGCCGTGCGCGGCGCAACGCTGCTCAGGAAAATATGCTCGTTGAACGTATGCGGTCCGGCGCCATCCGCCCCCAGGCCGTCGAGGGTCGGCACGCCGAGAGCCGCCGTGAAATTGCCGTCCGACCCGCCACCCGTCGCCATGCCTTCCAGAGCAATGCCGAGGTCGCTCGCAATCTTGGCCGCGGCTTCGAACAAACGTTTCCCCTCCTCCGATTGAGCAAAGGGCGGCCGGTTCATCTTGCCGGCAATCTCGAAGGTGATGTCCGGATCGACAGGTTTCATGGCTTCGATCCTGCCGGTGATCTCCTCGGCGACCTGATCGTTCGGCACACGGACGTCGACCTGTAGCCGGCATTCGGCCGGCACCGTGTTGCGGCCCGTGCCGCCCTGGATCGTGCCGACCGTGACCGTGACGCCACGGCCTGTGTCGTTGAGCGCCTCGAGTTCCAGCACCAGCCGCGCAGCGGAGCGGATAGCGCTGCGTCCATCCTGCGGCCTCGCGCCCGCATGCGCGGCCCGTCCCTGCACGGTGATATCGTACATGGCGACCCCCTTTCGGGCGACAACGACCTTGCCGCCATCGCGCGCAGGCTCTACCACCAGAGTATAGCCTGCATTCTTCGCCGCCGTTTCCATGAAGGCACGAGAAGACAGGCTTCCCATTTCCTCGTCCGGCACGAAGATCAGGTCGATCGGCATTTTGCTTCCCTTCCTGACCGCAAGTTTCATAGCTTCGAGCGCCATCAGCGCCCCCGACTTCATATCATAGATGCCTGGGCCATAGAGCTTGTCACCATCCTGCCGCAGCGGAAGCTGATTGTTGATGACGCCGACGGCATGAACCGTATCGAGATGCGCGAGAATGAGCACCGTCTTTTCGTTGCTGCCGGCCGGACGCGGCGAGCGCACCGCGAGGATGTCGCCGAAGCCGAGCGTGCCCGGCAGCCGTTCCGTATCAAGACCGGCTTCCCTTCCCAGGGTCTCGACGCGATCGACAAGCCGATTGACAGCCTCAGCATTGGAGGTCGGGGTCTCGATCTCGACCCAGCGTTTCAGCTCCTCGATCAGGGCCTTGTCGTCTATGTCTTGGGCGGAAATGGCAAGCGTCATGGAAATTACCTTGGGCGTTTCTGGCGGGCGGAGGATCATGCCGCTGAAGCGCGGCCCGGCCACTATAGTGAGCCGGACAAGGATCGCTAGAGCCAAAAGTCTCCTGCCCCGCAGGAAGATATCCGCGATGTCGCGACGGAGGAATTTTCAACCAACGGCCTCGCTGGCGGACGTGTCGACGCGATCGCGGAAAAGATGCGCACCTCGAAGCGGATGATCTATTACTATTTTGGCAGCAAGGAAGGTCTCTATCTCACGGTGCTGGAACGGGCCTATCGCAAGATCCGCACGCTGGAGGCTAATCGTACAGGCCGCCAACCCGATGCGGAAGGAGCCCGCCGCGACTGCCTCAGCGCCCGTTCACCAGATTGAGGATAAGTTGGTGGACATTGCCGCCCTCGCTCATCTCCATTCGGTCGAAATCGCTGCTGCGCTTTCGTTGCGCCTTGGAAATCTCGCCGAGTTTCGCCTGCAAATCAGCCCTCACCTTGGAACATTTGGGATCATTGGTGGCGCTCAGGCCGACGCTAACCCGCTCGATCTCCCTCACCATGTCGACGATGATGACACCGTGGACCTGTTCGTGTTTGCGGACACCGGCGATGAAGATATCCCATTTCCGCTTGAGATCCGGCAAAAGCGGCGAAGCAGGCCTCGGCAACAGATAAATGATGATCAGCTTCGGCTTTGCTGAAACCAGGGTGCAGGCGCCGCCAGGTTGCGGTTCGTATTTTCGCGTCCAGGTGAGTTTGAAATTGGTATGCGCGATGGCGCGAACCTCTCTGCCCACTTTGGGCCCCCGCTGTCCGATCGAGGCATAAAGGTCGATTCCGGAATCGCCGGTGATCGGATAGGTCTGTATCTGTTCGATCGGTTGCCAGGTGGCTTGCCCCAAAGCGGGTAGCGGCGCCAACAACAGATAACCGGCCAGCCAATGAAGTCGAATGCTTGATTTCACAAGATCCTCGAAAGCTCTTGTCAGAATGAATAGCGGCGGAGAGCTAAAGTTCCACTTCAGATACCAGCATGACGCTTCGCTGTCATCGACCCTACACAAACCATGCCTAAGCTGGCGCAGTCGAGGGTGATCGTTCATGCACGGCCGCGCCAATCTTACCGCCATGAGGCTGATGGATGCCTGCGAGCATCTGCTTTGCGAAGCCGAAGCCCTGGAGGATCTGACTGCGCGGCGCATTGCCATCGAGGCGAACGCAACGCCCTCCGCCATTGCCTATCATTTCGGCTCGCAGGAGGAACTGGTTGCCGCCGTCGCGGAACGAGTTTATCGCCGGCTGAATGCCGAGCGGCTTCGCCTGCTTCAGAAGGCTGTCGACCGCAGGGCGCCCCATCCGCCTAATCTCGAAGAAGTCATCGCAGCGCTCGTCGGCCCCTCAATCCGTTGGAGCCTCGACCCGACCTCCAGCTACCCGGTTCTGTCCCACTTCACCTCAATGGCGAAGACACACCGGGAGCAGGCTCCGCATTATCGCCGTATCATCGACAATGTGGAGCATCATCGGGCTTTCATCCCGCACCTGAAGCGGATAGCACCCTGGCTCGACGAGGTCGATATCGGCTGGCGGCTCAATTGCGCCCTTGGAATTCGTTCGCAGGTCACCCGAAGCCGGTCGCGCACCGAAGTGCTGACCAACTACCGGATGAACCTCGACGATCCCGAAATCGTCATCACCCGCATGGTCGAGGTGATCGCCCCGATGTTTCGCCGGATAGCCTGAGGTTTCGAGCCCATCATCGCCGCGCCTCCTGTTCCGGTTTCGAACGGCATTCGAATTCCGTCACTCCTGCGAAACAAAGCCCTTCTATCGATCCTCCCACAGGCGGAAACGATCAGGCATTCCCTCGTCCGCTGCCGAGACGTCATCCATGGAGGCATCCGATGCGCCGCGAAACCACGTTCATCCATCTGACCGACCTGCATATCGGCACCGCCGACGACGACCACCTGCACAGCGATACGATCGAAACGCTCAACCAGGTCCTCGACCTCGTCGTGACCGTGACGCCGAAACCGCAATTCGTGATCGCCAGCGGCGACCTCACCAATCGCGGCGATGCGGAAAGCTACCGCCGGATGAAAGAGATCATCGGCGCCAAACTCGACATGCCGGTCATCTATGCACTCGGCAATCACGATACCCGACCGGGTTTCTACGAAGGCATGGGCATCGAGATCGACGATCCGGATGCACCTTACGATCACGATGCCGTCGTCGATAGCATCCATATCGTTACGATCGACTCGTCCACGCCCGGCCTCATCGGCGGCACAATCGATCCGGAACAGTTCGACTGGCTTGCCTCGACGCTCGACAGCCATCCTGACCTGCCGAAACTGATCGTCGTCCACCATCCTCCTGCACTGGGTGAGGAATCAGATTCAACGCATTGGCGTACAATACACTTCCCGCAATCTGAACGCTTCCGGAAACTGCTGCAAGGCCGCAATATCGTCGGCATCCTGAGCGGCCATATCCATCACGACCGCGTTTCCTTCTGGCATGGCATACCGGTCGTGGTGGGCACCGGCCAGCATGCCGCAACCGATATCCTGCGCACGGACATCCTGCGCATGGTGCGCGGCGCCTCTTTCGGCATCGGCACGATCCGGCCGTCCGGCCTCACCATGGCCTTCGTGCCGCTGCCGTCCGACCGCGCCGAACTCAACACCTATCCGCTCGAAATGCTGATGGCGCGGGCAACACCCGTCGCCGCGGAATAACCCTCAGCCGGGAGAAACCCAAATGTTGCGCAGAACCACACTCAAGCTCATGGCGACGCTCGCAAGCGTTGCCATGACGCCGCTCGGCGCCTTGGCCGAGATGCCGGCCGCGATCGACAAGCCTGTGACGATCAGCTTCTACAACTACAATCTTGCTTCGGCGAGCGCCGGTGCCGATGCCACCAGGGAGCTCCTTGCCATGTTCGAGAAGAAGTTCCCGAACATCAAGGTCGAAACGATCGCCGTCCCCTCGAACGAGATCATGTCCCGCGTGCAGGCCGATATCGTCGCCGGCCGCCAGCCGGACGTCGCCCAACTCGTTTTCCGCGACCTGATCTACATCGCCAGCGATCTCGGCGCCAATGCGCTCGAAGACATGGTGAACCCTGAAGAACTGAAGGCCCACCTCACCGGCATGATCCCGCAGGGCCTGGAACTCGGCAAGGTCGACGGCAAGACCTACGGCCTCGCCTACACATTCTCGACGCCGATCCTTTATTACAATGCCGACCTCTTCAAACAAGCAGGCCTCGATCCGGATAATCCGCCGAAGACCTGGACCGACGTCGATGCGGCCGGGCGTGCCATCAAGGAGAAGGCCGGCAAGAACGGCTTCTTCCCGGGCGCCTACGGCCCGGTCGACGGCACTTTCGTCTATCAAGCGATCGTCATGTCGAACGGCGGCAAGGTGCGCGACGGCAACAAGCTCACCTTCGCGGATACGAATGCTGCCGATGCCGTGAAGATGCTGCGTGGCATGGTCGAAAGCGGTGCGCACGCCAAGATCGACGTCGCAAGCCCCTCCGACACCTTCGCCGCCGGCAATCTCGGCATGTTCCTTTATACCAGCGCGGTGTACGGCAGCTACAAGAAGGCGGCCAAGGACAAGTTCGACCTGCGCATGGCGCCGATGCCGTCCTTCGGTGAAAAGCCGACCGCTCCCACCAATTCCGGCAGCGCTCTCTACGTCTTCAGCAAGGATCCGGAGAAACAGCGTGCTGCCTATGAACTCCTGAAATTCCTGACGAGCAAGGAGGCCTATACGGTCATCACCAGCAAGATCGGCTATCTGCCGCTACGCCTCGATATCGTCGACGACCCGAACTATCTCGCTTCCTGGGTCAAGGAAAACCCGATGTTCCGCGCCAACCTGAAACAGCTCGATCACCTGACGCCGAATATCGCCTTCCCCGGCCCGAATTACCGGCAGGTCGAGAAGATGATGATGGACTCGGTGCGCGAAGCCGTGTTCGGCACCGGCGATCCTTCAGCCGTGCTTACGGCAGCCCAGGACGAAGGCCAGAGCCTGATGCCCTGACGGCAGGCGAATCCCAGGAGATGCCGGGCGGCTCTCACGCCTGCCCGGCACGACAACCGCATACGGACACGTGCCATGACCGATATCCAGGCCGATCTCGCAAGGCCGCTCGCCCTTGCGCGCAGTCCCGCGACGGAGCGCGAGCAAAACGTCTTCACCGTTCTACCCTGGCTTTACCTGGCGCCGGCGCTGATCCTCCTGATGATGTGGACCTATGTGCCGCTGGTCCAGGCCTTCCAGCTTTCCTTCTACCAGTGGAACATGCTGCCGACCGCGCCGCAACGTTATGTCGGCCTCACCAACTATCAACGCCTGCTGGCGCTTCCGGAAATGCGCGCCGCACTCTGGAATACGCTCTTCTATATCCTCGGCCTCTTCCCCATGTCGGTGGTCATCCCGCTCTTTGTGGCGATCTGGACGCAGGATCTCACCGGCCGCGCCCGGACGGTCTACCGCGCATTGATCTTCGTGCCGATGATCGTAGCCCCGGTGGTCGCCGCCGTGCTCTGGCGCTGGCTGCTCAACGAGGACCAGGGGCTCGTCACGCTTGGTCTCGAACAGCTCGGTTTCGGCCGCATCGGCTTCCTGACCGATCCGAAATACGCGCTGGCGACCCTCACCTGGATTACTGGCTGGAAGCTGATCGGGTTCTCGACGCTGCTCTTTTCCGCAGCGAATGCCGGAATTAACCCCTCCTATATCGAGGCGGCCCGTATCGACGGCGCCACCCGCTGGGGGATCATCCGTGATCTCCGCCTGCCGCTCCTGTCGCCGACCATCCTGCTCCTCTCGATGATGACAATCCTCTTCGGGGCGCAATGGAGCTTCGCCTATATCAACGTATTGACCAATGGCGGCCCGCTCAAATCGACTACCAACATCTTCTATCTGCTCTGGGAATATGGCTTCCAGACCCTGTCGGCCGGCTGGAGTTCGGCGGCCGGCATGATCGCCTTTGCCGGTTTCGCAGTTATCGCGGCGGGCTGCCTGTGGCTCATGAAGAGGTTTGCGGTCTATGACAATTGACGTCCCCGACAACCAGCCTCCTATGCCTCTTTCGCCGAATGAAGGGACCACGCGCAGGATTGCCGTGCATGGCATCATGATCCTGTTGTCGGCCCTGTCGATCTTCCCGATCTACTGGATGATCGTCACCTCGCTCCGGCCCGAGAACGAGATTTTCTCAACCCTGCCCTGGCCGTCGAACCCGTCTCTCGAAAACTACGTCTTCGTGCTGACCCGCATTCCGATGCTCCAGATGCTCGTTAACACCACCATTGTCGCGACGGCGACGGCGGCGCTGCAGGTGCTCACCGGCCTGCTGACGGCCTATGCCCTGGTGCGCTGGCGCATGCGGCTTGCCGGTCTCGTGCATGGCCTCATCGCACTCTCCTGGCTCGTACCCTTTCAGGTGACAATGATCCCGAACTACGTGCTTGCCTCGCGGCTTGGACTGCTCGACACGCTGACGGGCCTCGTCGTGCCCAACGCCGTGGCGGCCTTCGCGATCCTTCTGCTCTACCATTCCATGCGCTCCTTCCCGACCGAGATCCTGGAGGCGGCGCGCATCGATGGGGCGAAGAGCTGGCGCATCCTCTGGCAGATCGTCACACCGAACATGGGTGCACCGATCGCCTCGCTTGCGATCATCGCCTTCATCTCCGCCTGGAACGAATACTTCTGGCCGCTGCTTCTGTCGCGCAAACCGGAAAACTCGGTCGTCCAGATCGGCCTGCAGATGTTCATGACCCAGGAAGGCAATCTCTGGGGGCCGCTGATGGCGGCCGCAGCACTCGCCAGCCTGCCAATCCTGGTCATCTACCTTATCCTGCAGCGTCACGTCATCGAATCCTTCATGAAATCCGGAATCCGCTGATATGCTTGCTTGCGAACGCCTGATCGCGCTGGAAGGCGCCCACAATGTCCGCGACCTCGGCGGCTATCCGACGGTGACCGGCAGCCTGACCCGCTGGCGCTCCATCCTGCGCGGCGACGCGCTGCATCGCCTGGGGCCTGTGGACATCGGAATTCTGCTGGACCACGGCCTGACGACGGTCATCGATCTGCGCAATGCCCATGAACTCGCAACAGAGATCAATCCCTTCGCCCGACATACCAAAGTGCGCTACCACAACACGCCGCTGTTTTCCGCGCTGGCGCCGGTGGAAATGATGGTGGATGCCGCATCGGGCTTCGACATGGGCGACCGTTACTGCCAGGCCATCGACGAATGCCGGCCGGCGATCGCCGAAGTGCTCGGGACGATCGCCAATGCGCCGGAAGGCATCGTGCTTTTCCATTGCAGCGCCGGCAAGGACCGCACCGGCGTTATCTCCGCCCTGCTGCTCGCAAATGCCGGGGTCGACGAGGCAACCATCATCGAGGATTATGCATTGACGGCGACCATATCCGGCCCGCTCATTGGCCGGCTCCGGGAGCGGGCGCTCGGCCGCGGCGCGGCACCTGCCCTGCTCGATATCGTGCTGGCCTCGGAGCCACGCAGCATGCGCCGGACTCTCGACCATATTCGCAAGAACTATGGCGGCATCCAGGGTTACATGAGCGCACTTGGCTTCGATCCGACCATGACGGGGCGGCTCAGGAATCGCCTCTCCTGAACCGGAGGCATCAGTTCTTGGGCCGCGCCGCGGGGACCAGCACCCTGCCGGCGATCTGCGAGTCGAGATCATAGACGGAGATCGGCATCTCCTGGCCAATCCGCGTTCCGTCGAGCAAACGGATCAGGTCGTCTGCGCCCGCGACGGGTTGGCCGTCGATTGCCAGGATGAAATCGCCCTCCTTCAGGCCCGCCCGATCGGCCGGACTGCCAGGATCGATACGCCGGACGCGCACCGTCGTTTCCTGCGTCATGCCCGCCTTCAAAGCGACCCGACGCGGCAGCATGATCGTATCAACGACGATGCCGATGAAAGCGCGCCGCACATGGCCGAAACGCAGGATTTCGGACACCACGAAGTTGGCGGTGTTGGACGCGACGGCAAAAGCGATGCCCTGCGCGCCGCGAATCACCGCCGTATTGACGCCCACGACCTCGCCCGAAGCCGAAACCAGCGGCCCGCCGGAATTGCCGGGGTTGAGCGCCGCATCGGTCTGCACCACGTCTTCGATCAGCCTGCCGGTCGAGGCACGCATCGACCGGCCGAGAGCAGAAACCACGCCGCTGGTCACCGACCAGTCGAAGCCGAGCGGGTTGCCGATTGCGATCGCGATATGACCGCGTCGCAATTTCTTGGAATCGCCAAGCCGTGCCCAAGCCTGTACGTCCATGTCGGCGCGCACCAGCGCGATATCGGTGTCCGGATCGCGGCCGAGTACGCTGCCCTGCCCGACTGCGCCGTTCGCACTGCGGATGCGCACGGCCTTTGCATCGGCCACGACGTGATGATTGGTGATGATCAGGCCGTCCGGCGAAATGGCGAAACCCGATCCATGTCCCTGATCGCCAAGCCGCTCGATGCGGCTGACGGCGGGACCGACGCGGTCAACCGCACCGGCGACAGTCTCGGAATAGACGTCGAGCAAGGCGCCATCCTCAGGGACTGGAGGATTGATATCGATAAATCCCATGACAAGAACTCCGGAAAACACCCTCTCGGAAAGGAGAAGGTCGTAGAAGGAGCTGATGTGGTGGGTTCAGAGGCCGGAAACAAGAACCGGCAAGACCGTCTCAGTCCTCGGCAAAAATCGGATCCTCGACGAACTTGCCACCCTGGTAGACCGCCATGGCGGAAGTCGGCGCCGGCCGCTCTATGGTCGCTTCGAGTTCCGCGCGATAGATCTCGGCATTGTCCTTCGGCTTCCAGCCGAGATAGGCCGCATGGGAATTATCCCACCACTTGCTGTCGTTGTCCGAAACGCCCCAGATGACAGGGCAACCGAGCATGGGGGCTCGGAAGACGCAGCCGATCAACAACACAAAATCGTCATAGGACATCCAGCCGGACAGCATGCGGTGGTTGACCGGCTTTTCGAAGCAGCTGCCGATCCTGACAAGTGCCGTTTCCTGGCCGAATTTTTCGAAATACATGCGGGCCAGCGCCTCCCCGAAGCATTTTGAGACGCCGTAGAGACCGTCCGGCTTCATCGGAGCCTTGACATCGATATGTTCGTCCTGCCGGTAGAAACCGACCACGTGATTGGAACTCGCAAACAGAATGCGCGGATGGCCGTGAGCGCGTGCGGCCTCGTAGAGGTTGTAAAGCCCGAGCAGATTGGCATTGAGGATTTTTGAGAACTTGTCTTCGACGGAAATACCACCGAGATGAAGGATGCCGTCACAGCCTTCGACCAGCTTCATCACCGCAGCCGCGTCGCCGAGATCGCAGGTGGCGAGCTCCTCATGCGGCGCCGCAGTGCCGAGATCGGCGATATCCGACAGGCGCAGCGTTTCGGCGAAACCGGCAAGACGGCTGCGCATGGCGCGGCCGAGTCCGCCGGCTGCACCGGTGATCAAAAGTCTCTTCAAGAATCAATCCTCCGAAAGCAGCAGGGCGACCGCTGCAATTCAACTTATTCGTGACAAGTCTCATAACTTATCATACATATTGATGAACACCGGTCAACAAGTCCGACACAGGGTGCCATCGTGACCCAACTTGACATAGGAGCCAATGCCATTTTGTCATGCGTCGCAGAGCAAGGAGAAGGCAGATGAGCGTGGAAACGAAACCCGATACCGGCAAGGGATCGAAGACGCTGGTTTCCAAGCTCGGGGATGTGTTGCGCCAGGCAATCACCGCCGGCCAGTTTCCACCGGGCTCACGCCTGCCAAGCGAAGCACAATTGACGGAAGCCCATGGCGTCAGCCGCACGGTCGTGCGCGAAGCAATCGCGGCGCTACGCGCCGACCGGCTCGTCGAAGCCCGTCAGGGCGCAGGCGTCTTCGTGCTGGAACCGCCCACCTCCGCCAAGGCACCCATGCTGTCGCTGTCGAACATCGACCTTGCGCGCGTTTCCTCCATGATCGAGCTTCTGGAATTGAGAACAGCCGTGGAGGTCGAGGCCGCCGGGCTTGCAGCCCTTCGCCGCTCTCCAGCCCAAGAAGAGGTCATCCTCGACCGTCACTACGCCGTCCGAGCCTGTCTTGAAGCCTCGATGCCAACCAGCGAGGCCGATTTTGCGCTGCATCTTGCCATTGCCGAGGCGACCAACAACCCCCGCTTCCGCGAATTTCTGACCATGATCGGTCGCAATCTCATTCCGCGTGCAGCGCTTCGCACCGACGATTCGGAAACCGATCAAGCCGCCTATATCAAGCTGCTCGACGACGAGCACAACGCCATCGTTGCTGCGATTTCCAATGGTGACGAGGAAGGCGCGCGCGAGGCCATGCGGCGGCACCTACGCGGCTCGCAACTGCGCTATCGGGCACTCCTCAGAGAGCTCAGAGAATCTGTAAGATGACTTGTTGACACAAGTCCGCACAATCTGTACGACAATTTCGTCTGGAGGAGACACTTACAGAGGAAATCCGCACTATGACGCCCGAAGAAATCAAGACGGTGCTCGGCACCGGCCTCCTGTCCTTTCCCGTGACCCATTTCGACAAGGAAGGCCAGTTCCAGCCGGAAAGCTATCAACGCCATATCGAATGGCTGTCGGGCTTCGAAGCACCGGTCCTGTTTGCCGCGGGCGGCACGGGCGAATTCTTCTCGCTTTCTCCCACCGAAATTCCGGGTATCGTCAAGGCGGCCAAGGAAGCCTCCGGCAGGACGGCAATCGTGTCCGGCTGCGGTTTCGGCACGCATGTGGGTGTCGAGCTTGCCAAGGCCGTCGAAAAGGCCGGCGCGGATGGCATTCTGCTTCTGCCGCACTATCTGATCGATGCGCCGCAGGAAGGTCTCTATCAGCATGTGAAGCGCATCTGCCAGTCGATCGGCATCGGCGTCATGGTCTATAACCGCGACAATTCGGTGCTTCAGGTCGACACGTTGAAGCGGCTCTGCGACGAATGCCCCAACCTCGTCGGCTTCAAGGACGGCACCGGCGATATCGGGCTCGTCCGGCAGATCACCGCCACCATGGGCGACCGGCTGATGTATCTCGGCGGCATGCCGACCGCCGAACTTTTCGCGGAAGCCTATCTCGGCGCCGGCTTCACCACCTATTCGTCCGCCGTCTTCAACTTCGTGCCAGGACTTGCGGTCGAGTTCTACAAGGCCTTGCGCGCCGGCAACCGCACACGCTGCGAGGAAATTCTGATAGACTTCTTCTATCCCTTCATGGCGCTGCGCAGCCGCCGCAAGGGTTATGCGGTCGCCGCCATCAAGGCCGGCGTGCGCCTGCAGGGTTTCGATGCCGGCAAGGTCCGCCCGCCACTCGACGATCTGACGGCTGAAGAGGAGCAGATGCTCCTGAAGCTCATCGGCTCTCACAAGCGGTGACCCCATGAAGATCGCGTCGGTTCGCACTCATCTTCTCGAACATAAGCTCGATGTCGCCTTCGAGAGCGCCTCCATGCGCTTTGATCGCCGCGCACATGTGCTCGTCGAAGTCGAGTGCGACGACGGCACGGTCGGCTGGGGCGAATGCCTGGGGCCTGCCCGGCCGAATGCCGCGATTGTTGCGACCTACGCAAACTGGTTGATCGGCGAGAATCCGCTCGAAACAGAGAAGATCTGGGCGCGGCTTTACAATGCACTGCGCGACCAGGGCCAGCGCGGTCTTGCGGTGACCGCTCTTTCCGGCATCGACATTGCGCTCTGGGACATCAAGGGCAAGCATTTCGGCGTGCCGGTGTCGATCCTGCTCGGCGGTCGTTTCCGCGAGAGCGTCAGGGCTTACGCGACAGGTAGCTTCAAGCGTGACGGCGTCGACCGTGTGGAGGACAATGCCTCGGACGTCGCCCGTTATCGGGACGAGGGTTTTCACGCCACCAAGATCAAGATCGGCTTCGGTGTCGAGGAAGACTTGCGCGTCATCCGTGCCGTGCGCGATGCGGCCGGGTCCGACATGCGGCTGATGATCGACGCCAACCACGGCTATGACGCAGTCGAGGCGATCAAGCTTGGCAACGCGGCCGCTGAATATGGCATCGACTGGTTTGAAGAACCTGTCGTGCCGGAACAGCTCGCCGCCTATCGTGAAGTCCGGGCCAGGCAGCCGATCCCGGTTGCCGGCGGCGAAACGTGGCATAGCCGCTGGGGCATGCGCGAACCGGTGGAGACCCGTGCCGTCGACATCCTCCAGCCCGATCTCGCCGGCGTTGGTGGCTTTACGGAGGCCAAGCGGGTCGCCGATCTCGCGGCCCTCCACGGCGTTCGCGTCGTGCCGCACGTCTGGGGTACAGCCGTCCATATCGCCGCCGCCCTGCAGTTCATGGCGGCAATGATCCCGAGCCCGGTTCGCGTCAACCCGATCGAACCGATCCTCGAATTCGACCGGACCCATAATCCATTCCGTCAGGCGGTGATCAAAACGCCGATCGAACACGAGCGCGGCGTGGTCGACATTCCGAACGGCCCAGGCCTCGGGATCGAGATCAATCGCGACGCGCTCGCCGAATTCCGCATGGGAGACATCTGATGCTCGTCCGGACCCTCTCCGGCAATCCTCCGAAGACCAGACTGCCGAAGGGCGCGGTCGATACGCAGATGCATGCCTATCTGCCGGGCTTTCCGTCTCTGCCCGGCGGCCCAGGTCTACCAGCGGGCCAGTTGCCGACGCCTGCTCAGTATCTTGAATTCATGCGCTGGATCGGCATCGAGCGGGTGATCGTTACGCAGGGCAATGCCCAGCAGCGTGATAACTCCAACCTCAACGCCTGCCTTGCAGAATTCGGGTCGATCGCCCGCGGCGTTTGCGTCATCGATGGCGCGACGCCTGAAGAGGAACTCGACCGCCTCGCTGCCGCCGGCAATGTCGGCGCGCGCATCATGGATTTGCCCGGTGGCGCCGTAGATTTGAGCGAGCTCGAAGCGGTCGATGCGAAGGCCGCCTCGCGGAATTGGATGATAGCGGTCCAGTTCGACGGCAGCCATATCCTCGATCACGAAGAGCGCCTCAAGAGGCTGAAATCCCGCTGGGTCTTCGACCATCACGGCAAGTTCTTCTCCGGCGTAACGGCCGACAGCCCGCAGATCGACGCCGTCAAGCGGCTGATCGACGGCGGCAACTGCTGGTTCAAGTTCGCCGGCGTCTATGAATCCTCGAAGGCTGGCGGCCCGGATTATGCCGATGTCGCAGCCGTTGCTCGCGAAATCGCCAAATACGCACCGGAACGCATCGTCTGGGGCACCAACTGGCCGCACAATCTTGCCCGCGAACAGGCAGATTACCCGGATGACGCGGCACTGACCGACACGGTGCTTGGCTGGCTTCCGGACGAAGCAACACGCCATCGAGCCCTCGTGGAAAACCCGCAAGAGCTTTACGGCCTTCCCGGCTGGAAGCCGGAATAGCCGGACCTTACCGGAGCAGCGCGCTTCGGAATCTTTCATCAGAGGAGGAAGACATGAAACTCACCAAAATGCTGGGCTTGGCGTTTGGCCTTGCGCTGGCTGCGACCACCGTCCAGGCGCAGGAGATCACACTGCGCTCCGCCGATATCCATCCGGATGGCTATCCGACCGTGGATGCAGTGAAATATATGGGCGAGTTGGTTTCTCAACGCACAAACGGCCGCATCCAGATCCAGGTCATGAACAACGCCGTCCTCGGTCAGGAAAAGGATACGATCGAACAGACCCGCTTCGGCGTCATCGACATGAACCGCGTCAACGCTGCGCCGTTCAACAACCTCGTACCGGAAACGACCGTCCTCGGTCTTCCTTTCCTGTTCCGCTCCACCGAACATATGCACAATGTCGTGGACGGCCCGATCGGCGACGAAATCCTCAAGGCATTCGAGCCGCATGGCCTGATCGGTCTTGCCTATTACGACTCCGGGGCGCGTTCGTTCTACACGACCAAGAAGCCGATCGAGAAGCTTGCCGATCTCAAGGGCATGAAGATCCGCGTCCAGCAGTCCGATCTCTGGATCGCCATGATGGAGGCGTTCGGCGCTAATCCGACCCCGATGCCGATGGGCGAAGTCTACTCCTCTTTGGAAACCGGAGTTGTCGACGGCGCTGAAAATAACTGGCCGTCCTATGAATCGGCGCGTCACTACGAGGTGGCCAAGAATTACACGCTGACCGAGCATTCGCTGAACCCGGAAATCCTGGTCATCTCGAAGCTCTCCTGGGACAAGCTCTCGCCGGAAGATCAGCAGATTGTCCGCCAGGCCGCCAAGGATTCGGTCGGCAAGATGCGTGAATTGTGGACGGCCCGCGAAAAGTCGTCCGAAGAAAAGGTCCGCGCCGGTGGCGCAAATGTCATCAAGGTGAACAAGGACGAGTTCGCCGCGGCAATGAAGCCGGTCTACGATCGCTTCGTGACAGATCCGAAAATGAAGGATCTTCTGCAGCGCATCCAGGACGTGAAGTAATCCAGAACTGAAGGCCGGCTCTCAACATGAGGGCCGGCCTTTTTGCATGCCGGAAGTCAGCGGACAGCTGGCGAGGAGGAAGGACCATGAGGAATTTCATGCTGACTATCCGTCCCGTTCTGGGCGTACTCAGCCGTTTATCGCTTTACATCGCCGGTCTCGGCATCGTCGCAATGACTCTCATCGTCGGTTGGCAGGTCTTTGGCCGCTACGTCCTGAACGACTCGCCAAGCTGGTCCGAACCACTCTCGCTCTACCTCATGTCGTGGTTCATTATGCTGGGTGCCGCGGTCGGCGTGCGGGAAAGCGTGCACCTTGGCCTCGATATCGTGCGCTATGCCATGCCGCCGGCGATTCAGAAGGCCATGGACCTCATAAGCCTCGGCCTGATCGTGTTGTTTGGCATTGGCATGACCTATTATTCGGCGCTTCTTGCAATCGGCACCTGGTCCGCCACGATTCCGGTCCTCGGCTGGCCGGGTGGCACCGATTTCTTCCCCATGATCGTCGGCGGCGCGATGATCGCCCTCTTTTCCCTCGAACGTTTCGTCGACGTCGCGATCGGCGAAGAAATCCCGGCTGGTATCGTTGTTCAGGAGGCCGTGTGATGGCCTATGCTATTCTTTTTGGGTCCTTCACGGCCCTCATGCTGATCGGCATGCCGATCGCCTTTTGCCTCGGCATCGCTTCGTTCGCAACCGTGCTCTACCTGGGTCTGCCGCCGGTCGTCGTCTTTCAGCAACTGAATTCCGGCATGAATGTCTTTGCGATGATGGCGATCCCGTTCTTCATCTTCGCCGGCGACCTCATGGTGCGCGGCGGCATCGCCAACCGGCTTATCCGCTTTGCAGCAGGCCTCGTCGGCCACCTTCGAGGAGGCCTGGGCCAGGTCAACATCGTCGCCTCAACACTGTTCGGCGGTATCTCCGGCTCCGCCGTCGCGGATGCTTCCGCCGTCGGCGGACTGATGGTTCCGCAGATGGCCGCACGCGGCTACGACAGGGATTATGCGGTGAACGTGACGGTGAATGCCGCGATTATCGCGCTGATGATCCCGCCATCCCACAACATGATCCTTTATTCCATCGCAGCAGGCGGCAATGTTTCTGTTGCCGATCTCTTCACGGCCGGAATTGTACCGGGCCTGCTGCTTGCGGCCGCGCTGATGGTGACCGCCTATATCGTGGCGCGTCGCAAGGGGTATCCATCCGAACCCTTTCCGGGCTTCGCGCGCCTGGGCTACTATCTCCTGGCGTCCTTTCCCGGCATTCTCCTGATCGGCATCATCTTCGGAGGCGTCCGCTCTGGCGTCTTCACGGCGACGGAAAGTTCCTGCATTGCGGTCCTTTACGCCTTTCTCGTCGCCATGCTTGTCTATCGGGAGCTCGATTGGGCAGGATTCATCGAAGCGGTGATGGGCGCAGTGCGCACCACTGCCATGGTCCTGCTCGTTATCGGTACCGCCGCCTCTTTCGCCTGGCTGATGGCCTTCCTGCAGGTGCAGACGCTGATGATCGGCACGATCCGCGCCATATCGGACAATCCCATCATCGTGCTCCTCGTCATCAACATCGTGCTTCTGATTCTCGGCACCTTCATGGATATGGCGCCGCTGGTCATCATCTCGACACCTGTCCTGTTGCCGGTCGTCAAGGCGTTCGGCGTGGACCCGGTGCATTTCGGCGTCGTCATGATCCTGAATGCTGGTATCGGGCTGAATACGCCGCCTGTGGGAACGGTGCTGTTCGTCGGCTGCGCTGTCGGCGGCATTACGATCCGTGAAGCAATGCGAACGATCTGGCCTTTCTTCGGCGCCAGCATCGCTGTACTGATGGCGGTGACTTACATCCCGGCTCTTTCGCTCTGGCTGCCGAGCCTGTTCAGATAAACGCGAAGCATATCATTTCCTGCCGGTCCCGCCCCAAGCGGGACCTTTCACATGAAAGGAGAGGTCCATGACCATCTACCAGAACTTGATCGCCGGCGAATGGGTCGGTTCCGAGGCATCGAAGAACATCAGCCCGTCGGACACCAATGACGTGGTGGGCATGTACGCCCAGGGCAGCGCGGAAGACGCGAAGCAAGCGATCGCCGCCGCCAAAGCCGCCTTCCCCGCCTGGTCGCGCTCCGGCATTCTCGAACGCCATGCAATCCTCAGAAAAACCTCCGATGAAATCCTCGCCCGCAAGGAAGAACTCGGCGCGCTTCTCGCCCGCGAAGAAGGCAAGATTCTTCCCGAGGCAATCGGCGAAGTTACCCGCGCCGCCCAGATCTTCGATTTCTTCGCGGGCGAAACGCTACGTCTGACAGGTGAAGTGGTTCCCTCCGCTCGTCCGAACATTGGCGTTGAGATCACCCGCGAACCGCTCGGTGTCATCGGCATCATCACGCCCTGGAATTTTCCGATCGCCATTCCCGCCTGGAAGATCGCGCCGGCGCTCTGCTACGGCAACACCGTCGTCTTCAAGCCGGCCGACCTCGTACCCGGCTGCGCCTGGGCGATCGTCGACATCCTGCACCGCGCCGGCCTGCCGAAGGGTGTCCTGAACCTTGTCATGGGCCGCGGCTCTGTCGTCGGGCAGGCGATGCTCGACAGCCCGGATCTGGCCGGCATCACCTTCACCGGCTCGATCGGCACCGGCAAACGCGTCGCCATGACCTCGATCGAGCATAACCGCAAGTTCCAGCTCGAAATGGGCGGCAAGAACCCGATGGTCGTCCTCGACGACGCCGATTTGAACGTCGCCGTCGAAGCCGCCGCCAATTCCGGCTTCTTCTCGACGGGCCAGCGCTGCACCGCCTCGTCCCGGTTGATCGTCACCGAAGGCATCCACGACAAGTTCGTGGCGGCTCTGACGGAAAAACTGAAGACGCTGAACGTCGATAACGCCTTGAAGGCCGGCACCCATATCGGCCCGGTCGTCGACGAAAAGCAGCTGAAGACCGACACCGACTACATCGAGGTCGGCAAGCAGGAAGGCGCCAGGCTCGCCTATGGCGGCGAAGTCATCAAGCGCGACACGCCCGGCTTCTATCTGCAGCCGACCCTATTTACCGAGGCCACCAATCAGATGCGCATCTCGCGCGAGGAGATTTTTGGACCGGTCGCATCGGTCATCCGAGTGAAAAACTATGAGGAAGCCCTGGCCGTCGCCAACGACACGCCGTTCGGCCTCTCGGCCGGCATCGCCACGACGAGCCTGAAATACGCGACCCATTTCAAGCGTAATTCGGAAGCCGGCATGGTGATGGTCAACCTGCCGACGGCTGGTGTCGATTTCCACGTGCCGTTCGGCGGCCGCAAGGCTTCCTCCTTCGGCCCGCGCGAGCAGGGCAAATATGCGGCCGAGTTCTTCACCGTCGTGAAGACTGCATACACGCTCGCCTGATAGGATCAGCTCAAACAAAAAGGCGCTGCCGTCGCGAAATGGCAGCGCCTTTTCCTGTTCGGATATGATCGGCTATTCAGCGGCAGCGACGCTGGAGCGCTTCGGCAGCTTCCAGTTCGGCCGCGGGAAATGGCAGGTATAGCCGTTCGGATAACGCTCCAGATAGTCCTGATGCTCGGGCTCCGCCTCCCAGAAATCGCCGACCGGCTCGACTTCCGTCACGACCTTGCCCGGCCACAGACCGGAGGCGTTCACATCGGCGATCGTGTCTTCTGCGATACGCTTCTGTTCGTCGCTGACATAGAAGATTGCCGAACGATAGCTCGTTCCGATGTCATTGCCCTGGCGGTTCCTGGTAGTCGGATCATGGATCTGGAAGAAGAACTCCAGGAGATCGCGATAGCTCGTTTTGGCCGGATCGAAGATGATCTCGATCGCCTCGGCATGGGTTCCGTGATTGCGGTAGGTCGCGTTCTGCACGTCGCCGCCGCTATAACCGACGCGCGTCGAGATCACGCCCGGCATACGTCGGATCAGGTCCTGCATGCCCCAGAAACAACCGCCTGCCAGGACGGCCCGTTCGGTAGTCGTCGTCATGCTTTCCTCCTTCGGTTTGGGATTTGCACCTAAAATGGCGCTCCGCAGGCGGAAATTCAATGTCGTCTTGCCAGTGGAGAGGCCGTCACCGTCGGATGGCGAACTCGAACACGTCGTCCTTCGGCTCGACGCCGAGGCCGGCGCCGGTTGGAACGACATAGGTGCCCTCGCCTGACGCCATGTCGCCCCTCGTGTAGGTGAGGTTCCGGTCGAAGATCGAGTGCTGGTATTCGTGATAGGGCACGCTCTGCAGCGCCGACGATGCCTGCAGGCTGGCTGCCGTGAAGATGCCGACGCTGATCGAGGCATGCGGCATGATATTCATGTGGAAAGCCTGCGCCATCTGGCCGATGCGGATGAATTCCGTGATGCCCGTATGGCCCATTTCCGGCTGCACGATGCTCATGGCACGCGCCTCGAAGCGCGGCCGGTATTCATAAGCGGTGCGCAGCTCCTCGCCGAGTGCCAACGGCACGCCGATGCCGGCCGCCACGCGCGCCTGGCCTTCTAGATTTTCCGGCTGCACCGGCGCTTCCGCGAAATAGAGATTGTAGGGCTCCAGACGGCGGATGATGCGGATCGCCTCACCGGCCTCGAACTTCCAGTGCAGGTCTACCATCAGGTCGATATCCGGGCCAACGGCCTCGCGCAGCGCCGCCATTTCCTTGACGATATCCTCTTCGGCGACCACCGCCGCGAACTTGATGCCCTTGTAGCCCTTGCCGACCCAATAGGTGGCGAGATCGCAACGCTCCTTCAGCGTCGCCTTCGGCAAGCCGGAGACATAGGCGCGGATCGTATCGTGCCGCCGTCCGCCCAACAGCGTCGAAACCGGCACGCCGAGGTTCTTGCCGGCGAGGTCCCAGAGCGCGATATCGACGCCCGCCAGCGCATCGAGATAATAACCGCCGAAGAACCCGCGTACCCGCATCAGGTCGTAGAGATCCTCGTGGATGACCGCGGCATCGCCTGGATCGCGGCCGATGATGACGGGGCCGAGCACGTCGTCGATGATCGCCTTGGTCGCCTCGGGTGCGACAATGCCGTAACACTCGCCCCAACCGACCTTGCCGCTTTCGCCGGTGACCTTGATCAGCAGCGTCATATCGGTCGAGGGGTAGATGGTGCGGTTCCCCTTGCGGATCAGGTAGCCGCGCTCGTTGATCGCCTCGCCCTCCTTCAGCGGCCCGAGATAGGGCACCTCGCGCGGAATGGAGATAATGAAGGTCTCGACCGAAACGATCGCATCTACGACGTTCTTGGGCATGGTGCTCACTGCGGCCTGTGGTTGGTATAGGGAAGATCGGCCTCGCCGAGGAGAAGCGCCAGTTCCTTTCTGTCGCCCTCGTCGAATTTCGGTCCTTTGCCGCGCACGAACGTATGTCTGATGACGCCTCGGCGACGCAGCACTTCCTTGGTCATGTGCATGCGAAAAATCGCCTGGAAGTTAAGGAGCGGCAGCGAGACGTTGTAGAGTTTTCGCGTCGTCGCGACATCGCCCTCCTGCCAGGCATGGATCATCTGGGCATGGATATCGGCAAGCTCGGCGGCCGGCATGGTGCCGGCAGCACCGCGCGCCAGTTCATCGGTAATGTAACGCCCGCCGGCCCCGCCGAAGATCGCATCCAGCGAACCGTTAGCGGCCGCCTTGATACGGGTGAGATGCTGGCCGCAAGGGGCGGTCTCTTCCTTCACGTAGCGGATTTCCGGCACGGCGTTGGCGAGCGCCGCCACCTCTTCCGGCGTCAGTCCCGCCCCGATCGGCTTTGGCTGGTTCTGCAGCATGATCGGCACGCCGGCATTGGCCGTCACCTCTCTGAAATAGGCCGTCTGTGCCGCAATATCGTTGCCAAGCGACAAGGGCGCCATAACCATGGCTGCCGCTGCCCCGATCTCGCCCGCCTGCGCCACATGCTTAGCCGCCGCCTTCGGATCCGGATCGCTGGCGCCGATAATGATCGGAATGCGCCCGCCGATCCGTTCCGCCAGCAGTTCTACCTGCCGCTTGCGTTCCTCCGGCGTCAGCGTATCCACCTCGCTCGCAACACCCGGGTAAACAACGCCGTCGACATCGCTTTCGAGCGCGAAGTCGATGATCGACAAAAAGTCCCGTTCATCGATCGAACCGTCATCGCGGAATAACGTGGGAAGAACGGGGAAAGCTCCGGCTAAAGGTTTGGTCATTTGACTGCTCCGGCGGTGACGCCTTGAATGAAGTAACGTTGGAGGAACATGAAGGCCGCAACGATGGGTGCGGATGCGATCAGCGATGCCGCCATGGCGCCGCCCCAGTCGGAATTGACCTCGTTGAGATAGGTGAGAAGCAGGCCCGGCCCGATCGTGCGCTTGTCCTCTGAGACGATCAGCGTCATCGAATAGAGAAGGTCGTTCCAGGACCACATGAAGGAATAGAGGAAAACGGTGACGATCGGCGGGATCGAGATCGGAATGACGATCGTGTGGAAGATACGGAGATCGCTTGCGCCGTCGGCCCGAGCGGCGTCGATCAGTTCGTCCGGCACCTGGGAAAAATAGCTGTAGAGCATATAGGTCGAGACCGGCAGCGCAAAGACGATGTAGCTCAGGATCAGCCCCGGTCGCGTATCAAGCAGGTTCAGTTCGCTCATCAGCGGATAGATGGAGATCAGCAGCAGACCGAAGGGAAACATCTGCGCCGACAGCATGAACAGCATCACCGGCTGCCGGCCGATATAGCGGTATTTGGCAAAGCTGAACCCGGCATAGAGCGCCAGAAGCGTGACCAACGCGGCGCTGCAGGTCGAGGTGATCAGGCTGTTCATCAGGTACATCGGCAGCTTGCCGGTGGTCAACGCCCGGATGAAATGCTCGAGACTTGGCACGGTCGGGAACGGCGTCGGCACGACCTGATAAAGTTCGGCATTCGCCTTCAGTGACGAGATCACCAGCCAATAGAGCGGGAAAAACAGGAAGAAGCCGATCACTGCGAGAGCAGCGAAGAAGACGATCTTTGCGGAGCGTGAGGAGAGGTCGAACATATCAGTTTCCCTTCACCAGCATGCGCAGATAGAGGAAGGCCGGCGGCAGCAGAGAAGCGACCCAGAGCACGCCGACGGCAGAGGCATAACCGATATCCCATTGCTCGAAAGCCCGGCGATAGACCTCGACGGAGAGCACCGTCGTCGCCCGCACGGGACCGCCGCCGGTCAGTGCGTAGACGGTGTCGAACTGCTGCAGATTGCCGATCACCCCGAGCACCACGACGATAATCAGCACCGGGCGAAGATGCGGCAGGATATGGTCGCGCAGAACTGCAAAGTTTCCGGCGCCGTCAACCCGGGCCGCATCGATCTGCTCCTTGTCGAGATTCTGCAGCCCGGCAAGGAAGAAGGACATGAAGAGGGGGATAGAGAGCCAGACCTTGGTCAGCACCACCGCGAGCATGGCGCCTTGCGGCGTTGAGAGCCAGGCCTGCGGGAAATCGATGAGGCCGAGTTCCATCAGGAAGGCGTTCAGCACACCGTAGCGTGCGTTGAAAATCCAGCCCCAGACGAAGGCGCTGACCGTCGAGGGCAGAACCCAGGGCAACAGCGACAGCGACCGCAACACGCCACGGCCGGCAAAGGGCTGGTTCATGATCAGCGCCCAACCGAGTCCGGCAACCAGCGTGCCGAGTGTCGTCAGCGTCACGTAGATCGCCGTCGTCCAGAAGGCCGCCCATACGTCCGGATCGCTCGCGATTTTCGCGAAGTTCTCGAAGCCGATATAGCGCGGCTCCATCATCTCGACGGTGAATTCGAAGAGCGACAGGCCGAGCGCGGAAAGGAACGGATAGAGAATGACCGCAGAGAAGGCGATCGCGGCCGGCAGGAGCAGAAGAAGGCCCATGCGGCTCTGCCCGGCTTTCAAGCCGCCCCGGTTCGCATGCGGCGAGACCGGATAGGCTTCGAGATTGTTTTCGATCACGGCCATGAGGTCATTTCCTGTTGGTCTTGTATCTGGCTGCCAGCGGATTGCGCATGAAGCGCCCCTCATCCGGCTGCCGCCACCATCTCCCCACTCGCGGGGAGAAGGACATATGCCGCACTGTTTCCATCGTTCTCCAGCGCCGCTCGGAGCACGTCCCTCTCCCCGTAAGCGGGGAGGGGGTGAGGGGCAAACTCCAGGCAACTATTCCGACTTCTTGGCCTTTTCCATGCTGGTGGTCAGACGCGCCTGCATCGACTTGACGGCATCATCGGTGGACTTCTGGCCAAGCAGCGCGCCCTGCACTTCCTCTCCGATGATCTGCGTAAGCTCCGCCGCATTCGACCAGATGCCGACCTCGTTGCGGCGGGCATCCCCCGTCGCTGCCGACCAGTTCTTGAGATAGGCGTCACTGGCAACCGCCTCGCGTGCGGACTTGGTGACCGGCAGCGCGCTCATCTTCAGCGGAAGGTCGGTCTGCACCTTGTCCGAAAGGAGGTACGTCAGGAACTTGTCGGCCGGATCATCCGCCTTGGCCTTGCCACCGGCCGCGAACTGCACCAGGAGATGCCCCCATTGAACAGACACCGGCTTGTCGCCCGCCTTCAGAACCGGCGTCGGCATAGGCAGGACATTGGCGTCGAATGCTTCCCCTTTACCGGAGAAGTCACGAAGGAAGGTGCGGGTCTGCGGCGCGTCGAGATAGAAGGCGGAGGCGCCCTGCCCCATCAGGCGGCGAGAATCCGGGCGATCGATTTCCGGAGCGGCCAGGCGATCCTTCATCAGGCTGACCATGAAGTTCAGCGCGTCACGGCTCTGCTGGCTGTCGACCACGACCTTGCCGGCGTCATCGATAATACGGCCACCATGGACCCAGTTCCAGACCATGAAGTCGATCAGGATCGAACCATTGTTCTTGGTCGCCATCGTGTAAGGGACCGAGTTCGGCACCTTGTCTCGCACCGCAACGAGCGCCTTTTTGAAGTCATCTACGGTCTTCGGCGCTTCGTTGATGCCGGCTTTGGCGAGCACTTCCTTGTTGGCGACCATGCCGATCGAACCGGACAGAAGCGGCACTGCCAACTGCTTGCCGTTAATATCGCCCATGGCGAGCGCATCCGGTGCGAAGGCGGCTTCGAGCTTGTCCTTGCCGTAGACCGTGTTCAGGTCGACCAGATTGTCGAGGCTCGCGAAGGTCGGCAGCCAACGTTCGGAGAGCTGGGCAATATCAGGTAACGTCTTGGAGCGGGCGCGCAAAAAGATGTTCTTCTGCATGTCGCCCCAAGCGAAGCCGAGCGGCTCGACCGTCAGCTTGTCCGTCTTCTGGAAATCATCCAGGACGCCCTGCACGATCGCCTTGTTGGCCTCCTCCGCATAGGTAAAGCTCATGAAGCTCAAATCTGCTGCCTTGACGGCACCGGGACCGAGCGCAAGTGCGATCGCCGCGGTACCGATCAGTCTGGTTATGCTGTTCATCAGATCCTCCCAATGAAACGATGATGGAACTCTGTTTCAATCTTAAAAAGGTCAAGCGGCGAGCGCCGGCAACCGCTTGGCTCCCCTATACGACGCCCCCGTCCACAATGAATGTCTGCCCTGTGATGAGGCGGGAATCGTCCGCCGCCAGAAAGAGCGCCATACGGGCGATATCCGGCGGCAGCAGATGCTCCTTGAGGCACTGGACCTCAAGGTATTCGGAAAATTTGCCTTGGTAGATACGTTTCGCCCGCTCCACCTGGCGCTCAGTCAGCACCCAGCCGGGGGCGATTGAATTGACGCGGATGTTGCGGGTGCCGAGTTCGCGGGCGAGCGATTTGGTCATTCCCATGACGGCGGACTTGGCCGTCGTGTAGAAGATCAAACCTGCAGCACCGCGCATCCAGGAGATCGAGCCCATGTTGATGATCGCCCCACCCCCGGTTTCCGCCATCTCAGGCACGACGGCCTGCGCCGCAAAAAACTGATGGCGTAAATTGGTCTGGAATCGCTCATCCCAATATTCCGGCGTCACTTCCTCCAGCGGCTTCCGGTCATCGTTGCCGGCATTGTTGATCAGGACACGGATCGGTCCGATCTCGGACCGCAGCGCTTCGACGCCCGCTTTCAGCGCATCGATGTCGCGCAGATCCGCCGCACGATAGCGCGGTTCATTGCCGGTCTTCCCGCCGATCTTTTCCGCCGTCTCGGCTGCCACATCGGCGTTCAGTTCGAGGAAGCCGACCTTGCAGCCCTGGGCGCAGAAATGTTCGACCAGCGAGGCGCCGATGCCCGAGCCGCCGCCGGTGATCAGCACGCCCTTGCCCTTGAGGCTCGGATAGGTCGCGACCTCGACATGAGCCTTTTCGATGAGTTCGGGGTGGACGGTCATGCGGCCTCCAGGGCGACCGGACGTGCAGACGCAAGCGACAGGCCATCGGCGGAAAAGACATGGACCATCGCCGGATCGACATGAACGCCGATCGGCTCATTGCGGTTGACGGCCCGGTCGCCGGAAAGCCGCACCACGACCATTTCCTCCGAACCTTCCAGCGCCACGTAGGCATAGGTATCGCTGCCGAGATGTTCGGTGATGGTGACCGTGCCGGCCAGCGAATCCGGTGCACCGCGGCTCACGAGTTCCACATGCTCCGGCCGGATGCCGATTTCGGTGGGCGCAGCATTGAGATTGCGCGGCAAACGCACGTCGCCCCCTGGCACGCTGAAGATGCCCTCGCCTTTTCTGGATTCGAGTTTCAGAAAATTCATCTTCGGACTGCCGATGAAGCCCGCCACGAAGCGATTGATCGGTTTGTTGTAGAGATTAAGCGGCGAACCGATCTGCTCGACACGTCCGGCATTCAGGACGACGATCTTGTCGGCGAGCGTCATCGCCTCGATCTGGTCATGGGTAACGTAAACCATGGTCGTGCCGAGGGTTTCCTTCATGCGGGCGATCTCAATGCGCATCTCGACGCGCAGCGCCGCATCGAGGTTCGACAGCGGCTCGTCGAACAGGAAGATGCGCGGCTCGCGTACGATCGCGCGGCCGATCGCGACGCGCTGGCGCTGACCGCCGGAAAGCTGGCGTGGCTTGCGCTCCAGATAAGGGTCGATACGTAGCTTTTGAGCCGCCTTGGCGACGCGGGCGGCAATCTCCTCTTTCGAAATGCCGGCAAGCCGCAGCGCATACCCCATGTTCTCCGCCACCGTCATGTGCGGATAAAGCGCATAGGATTGGAAAACCATGGCGATGCCGCGCTTGGCTGGCGGCACATCGTTTACCAGCTCGCCGTCGATCGCCATCTGGCCCGACGTGATCTCGTCAAGGCCGCAGATGAGGCGCAAAAGCGTCGATTTTCCACAGCCAGATGGACCAACGAAGGCGACGAATTCGCCATCCTCGACCGTCAGGTCGATGCCCTTCAGGACCTCGGCCGAGCCGAAGGACTTACGGATATTTTTCAATTCAAGCTTGGCCATGGGCTCCTCTTCCCCAATTTCTTCCCATGTCGTCTCGTTCAGCCGGCAAACATCTGCGCAGGCTGGCCCTTGATGCCGGTATCGATGGCAAACACGCTGCCGGAAAGCGGCGCCTCGCCAAGCTGTGCCGCCGAAAGCCGGATGCGTGCGGAGGTGACGAACAGGGTTTGCATGTCCGATCCGCCGAAAACGCAGCTCGTCGGGCGCGGCACGGGTAGGTTGACGACCCGCTCCACCTTGCCCTCGGGATCGTAGCGGGTGACACACCATCCGTCCCAATGCGCAATCCAGAGAAAACCTTCCGCATCGACGGTCATGCCGTCCGGCTTGCCTTCGGCTTCCGGCACGGTGATGAACACCCGCCGGTTGGCGATTTCCCCGCTTTCGATATCGAAATCATAGGCATAGATGGTCTGGCGATTGGTGTCCGTGAAATAGAAGGTGCGGTCGTCGGGGCTCCACCCGAGCCCGTTCGAGACATGGAAACCGCGATCCATCTCCCGCGCCCGGCCGTCCGGATCGACGCGCCAGAGCCGGCCCTGATCCGGCGTCGTATCGATCGCCAAGGTGCCCGCCCAAAGTCGCCCGCGACGATCGCATTTCCCGTCGTTGAACCGGTTACCGGGGCGATCCGCCTCCGGACGCGCGATCGTCGTGATGTCCCCGGTTGAAAGATCGATACCTCGGATCTCTCCATGCATCGCAGCGACAAATCCGCCACGCGAGCGTGGGATCACGAAGCCGATCAGTTCCGGCACCTGCATGGAGGTATAAGTGCCTTTAGCCGGATCGCCGATATGGACCGCGGGCGCCAGGATATCGACGAAATAGAGCTTCTTGTGCTCCGGCGACCAATGCGGACCTTCGCCGAGGAACGTGCTTGCCGGAATGACGCAGCGCACATCGGCGCGATCGGGACCGAGAGGGCGCGGCTTGACCGCAAGCGACATGGGGAATTCTCCAAAATTGCCCGAGGTGCGGCGTGCCGCCTCGATGACGTCGCGGCCGAAGGCGTGCAGTCGGTCGACGGGAAGGCGGAACGATGGCCCGATGATGCCGATCGCGCCGATCGGCTCACCGCGATGGTTGAGAACAGGAGCCGCGACCGAGGAAATGCCGATATGCTGCTCGTCCACCGAAACCGCGTAGCCGCGCGCCTTGGTGAGATCGAGCTGTCGACCGAGCTCCTCCGGATTGACGATCGTGTTCGGCGTCAAGCGTTCGAGCTCAATACCGTCGAGCAGCGCCCGGCGCTTTTCAAGCGACAAATGTGCCAGGATCGCCTTGCCGAGGCCGCTCGCATGCGGCGCGGCACGCGAACCGACGCCGTTGTTGAGGCGGAGCGGCTGCGGCACCTCCCGCTGGTCGATATAGAGAATGCTGTCGCCATCCAGCACCCCGAGGCGGATCGCCTCGCCAGTAAGATCGCGAAGCCGCGCCAGCTCCGGTTCGGCCGCGCCGCGCAGATCGAAATTGTCCCAGACCTTATGCGCCCACTGAAAAAGCCGCGGGGCCAATCTGTAGACCTGGTCGCGCGCGTCGAAAGCGAGCAGCCGCTCATCGACAAGCGCCTGAAGCAGCCGGTGCAGAGTGCCCTTCGGCAACTGGGTTTGATCGAGCAGTTCGGTGAAGCGCAGCCCGCGGGTTTCAGCCGCCACCGCATCGACGATCTGGATGCCACGCGTCAACGCCTGGACGCCAGGTACGCCCTGCGCATCGTTCGCAACATCCTTCTCGATCGTCTCCAATTGTACCTTGGCCATGTCCTCTCCCAAGCGGCGCCGTCTCTCGCCTGTACGCACAGCATGCCGCCTCGCTCTTGCCAAGAGAGTTATCTTGGAACTAAGTTCCATGTCAATAACGAAACTGAAGCGGCCGCAGAAGAGGCCCGGACGGGAGGATATTGTGCGTATTACCAAAGTGGACCATTGGCTGGTCCGTATGCCTTTCACCGAGGATATCCTTTGGGGTTCGGGCCGGCGGATCGGCACGACCCGGTTGATCTGCCGAATCGAGACAGACACAGCTATCATCGGCTGGGGTGAAACGATTTCGCTGATAGCCAATGTGCCAGCCGTTTTCGCGGATATGGTCGCGCCCTTGGCAATTGGCTATCCGGTCGCCAATGCCGAGCTATTCCACCGGCATGTGCTGGGTGCCGGCTTCTATCATCACAAGCGTGCGGCAGTGATGGCGATCTGCGCCATGGAAATGGCCATGTGGGATGCGCTCGGCAGACAGGCCGGTCTTCCCCTGTATGCCCTATGGGGCGGTCGCTGGCGCCAGGATGTCGAGGCTGCGGCCTATCTGTTCACCAAGGACCAGCAAGGCCTGTCGGAACGGCTGAAGCGCTTCCTCGATCTCGGCTATACGACGTTCAAGGTGAAGATTGGCTTCGACGAGAAAAGCGACATCACGCTTGCGGAAACAGCGCGAAGGGTGATCGGCGACCATCCGCTGCGACTCGACGTCAACGGCGCCTGGAATCCCGCGACCGCCAAACGTCAGCTCGAAAAGCTCAAAGCCTTCGACCCTGCCTACGTGGAACAGCCGCTGGAGCTCGACGACCTCGCCGGCCATGCGGCACTGGTAGCCCGTTCGGCGGTTCCGATCGCGCTGGATGAGAGCGCCTATACGCTCTCCGACGTCGGCAACATCATCCGGGCGAACGCAGCCGATGTAGTATTGCTCGACCCACACGAGGCGGGCGGGCTCTGGCAGACGATCAAGGCTGCGGCGATCTGCGAATCGGTCGGCATTCCCGTGACGCTGCATTCCGGCGCCGAACTCGCGCTCTCCCAATCGGCCTATATCCATCTAGCCGCCTCGCTGCCGAATATGTCGATCGCCATCGACACGGAACGCGCCTATCTCGGCGGAGACATCTCCCCCAACCCGCCGGCCTTGAAGAAGGGTCGCTTTCAGGTACCGGAAGGTCCGGGACTCGGCGTCGAAGTGGATGTCGGTGAGCTCGAAAAATACCGTGTCACCTGCATTGCCGGCGCCTACCTCGATACGGAACGCAAGGATTGGTTCCCAGTGAAACCCGCATACTGACTTCAAGCTCGCCTATAGGATCATTCCTCCATGTATATTGCCATCGAATGGACTTCCGCCGCCTTTCGCGCGCTGCTTCTCAACGACAAGACCGTGCTCGGCGAAAAGAAGAGCGCGCGCGGCACGACCAGGGTCACGAACGACACTTTCGAAGCGGCACTCCGCGAAGAACTTGGCGACTGGCTCGAAAAGACGGAAATGATCCTGTTTTCCGGCATGATCACCAGCCGCAACGGCTGGATCGAAAGCCCTTTCGCACCCGTTCCAGCCGGGCCTGCCGATCTCGCCGATCAGGCCGTCACACATCACGTGGAGGGCCTGCCACCACTCGTCTTCCTGCCCGGCATCGCCCAGACGACCCCCCTGCCCGATGTCATGCGCGGCGAGGAAATGTCGCTCTTCGGGCTCACGGAAACGGAGGGCCTTTTCGTGCTGCCAGGCCCACATGCCAAATGGGTGACGATGGAAGGCGGCCATATCAGCGCAATTACAACCTATATGTCCGGCGAAATCCTTGATCTGCTGAAAAAGGATTCGCTTGTCTCGCGGCTCATCCCTGCGACCTATGAGGAACGGCCGGACGCCTTCCGCCGTGGCGTTCTGACTGCTTGTGAACAAGGCGTCCTACCCGGCCGTATTCTCGCCCGTATTTTCTCTGCCCGCAGCCTCGTGCTCTTCGACGAGCTTGGACCTGAAGAGATCGCAGACTACCTCGCCGGCCTCATGATCGGCGCGGAAATCGCCGAAGCGCTGGGCGAAGGCAAATCCGGAAAGATCAGCATTGTCGGCCACACGCCGCTCGCCGGACGCTATAAGACTGCGCTTGAACTTTTCGGTGCTGAAGCGAATCTCGTAACACCCGACATTGCTGCCGGTTTTCGCCGTGTCGCCTCTCGACAGGGTGATGCGGCACGGGCTATCGAGGAGGCGAAAATCGCTCCCGGAGGAATCTGATATGCCTACACCGACCTCGATCATCCTCGATTGGGGAACGAGTTCGCTGCGCGCCATGCTGGTCTCGGAAACCGGTGAAACGCTCGATACTCAGGAATCGTCGAGTGGCGGCATCCAGTTCGTCAAAGACGGCGCATTCGAGGCGGCGCTGATGCAGGCAGTCGGCGAATGGTTCTCCGCCCATGGCCCGTTGCCGGTAATGGCAACCGGCATGATCACCAGCCGCAACGGCTGGGTCGAGGTGCCGTATGTCGACACGCCGGGCGGTGTCGCCGAACTCGCCGCTGGCACGCGCAAGCTGACATTGCAGACTGGCGCTGTCATCACCTTTTTACCGGGGATGCGCGATCCGGCGGCAAAGCCTTTTCCGGATGTCATGCGCGGCGAGGAAACCCAGATCGTCGGTTTCGGCCTAGATCGCGACCGGACGCTCGTGCTTCCCGGTACTCACAGCAAATGGGCGCGGATCAAGGCAGGCCGTATCGACGGTTTCCAGACCTATGCGACCGGTGAGGTCTTCGCATTGCTGACAAAGCACTCCTTCATCGCCAAGGCGCAGGATCCCGTGCCCGACGCTGAGCCCGACTGGCAGAGCTTCGGTCGCGGCGTAGAATTCGCGGCGAGCAACAATGCTGCGGCCGACGCCTTCCTCTCGGCAATCTTCAGCGCCCGCACCGGCATCCTCGACGGCAAGCTGAAGCCCGAAAACATTCTCGATTACGTCTCCGGCCTTATCATCGGCTCGGAGTTCCGCCAGGCCCGCGCCGCCGGCTGGTTCAAGGCCGGTGAGACGATCGGGATTGTCGGCAACAATCTGCTGAACAGTCGTTACGGTCGTGTCGCGCCGCTCTTCGATCTCACCGTCGAACCTGGCCCCGATAATGCCGCCAAGCGCGGTATCCTGCTGATTGCGGCCGAAGCCGCCAAGTGACAAGGAGTCCCGACATGACCTTCGAAGAGGCGCTCAAGGCCTGCAATCTCGTTGCCATCCTGCGCGGCATCAAGCCGGAAGAGGCTGAAAGCGTCGGCGAAGTCCTGATCGAGGCCGGTTGGCGGATCATCGAAGTGCCGCTCAACTCTCCCGAACCGCTGAAGAGTATCGAAAGGCTCGTCAAGCGTTTCGGCGACACGGCGCTGATCGGCGCCGGCACGGTATTGACCCCTGCTCAGGTTGCCGATGTTGCAGCAACCGGTGCGAAGGTGATCATTTCCCCGAACGCGAACCCGGCCGTTATCAAGGCATCGCGCGCGGCCGGCATGGTAAGCCTCCCTGGAGTCGCAACGCCGACCGAAGCCTTCGCTGCGATCGAAGCCGGTGCCACCGGCATCAAGGCCTTCCCGGCCGAAGCGATCCCGCCGCTGATCATCAAGGCCTGGAAGGCCGTGCTGCCGAAAGAGATTCCGGTGCTTGCCGTCGGCGGCGTGACGCCGGAAAACATGGTCGCCTACGCGCAGGCAGGTGCGGCCGGTTTCGGCATCGGATCGTCCCTTTACAAACCCGGTACAGACATCGCATCCGTCGCAGAAAAGGCGAGGAAATTCATCGAAGCCATGCGCGCCGAATGATGCGGATAGTCGCGGATGCTAGCGCAGGCCCCATCCGCGAAGCGGAACTATTATCTTCCTCCTGAGTTTACCTGAAATCGGGGCTACCGGGAGGGGACAATCTTGGATGCAATCCGCAACAGCGCCGAACATCAGCAGAAAGTGTATGAACGTTGGGCTCCGGTTTATGACCGGGTCTATCGAGGGCTATTGAGGGACGGACATCGAACAGTCGCAAAACTTGCGGGCGAAGCCGGACGCGATATTCTCGAAGTAGGCGTCGGCACCGGACTTGCCCTGTCCTACTATCCGCAACAGTGCAACGTCACCGGTATCGATCTGTCCGAACACATGATCGCCAAGGCACGCGAAAAGGTTGCCCGTCGCCGGCTTTTCCATGTCCGCGCCTTGCATGTGATGGACGCACACCGGCTGCAGTTTGCGGACCAGTCCTTCGATGTCGTCTGCCTGCCTTTCGTCATCACCCTGATCCCGGATCCGGAACGGGCGCTCGATGAGTGCGCCCGCGTGCTGAGGCCCGGCGGAGAGATCATCATCGCCAGCAAGCTCGGCGACGGACGTGGCCTTCAAGGAGCGATCGAGGAAGCGGTTGCTCCGCTCGTTCACCGGGTCGGCTGGAGCTCTGCCTTCCGCATTGGCCGGATTTGCGAATGGGCTGAACGCCGTGGCGATTTCGAAGTGGCGGAAATCCGTCGTGTCTTCCCGAACGGCTTCTTCAAGGTCATGCGCGTGAAGCATCGACTCAACGCCTAAAGCATGTCGCGCAAAAGTGTGCAGCGGTTTGCGATAACGACATGTGTGAAAACAAGAGCTTAAAGCGGGTCAGGCGAATCTGAAAGATTGCGACACGCTTTAAGAACCGTTAGCGAGCTTTCAGAACCGAGACCGCGAGTTCGCTGTTGTGGACATATTCGTTGGCATCCGGCTGACGCTGGACGAGCAGGATGAAGAGAAGATCCGTCAGCATCAGTTGTGCGTCGCGCACTGTAATCGATGACGAACGAACACGCTCCTCGTCCGCGACGGTATAGAGCCGGATATTGGCCACCTGCGTGAGCGGGCCGCCGTCGAGACCGGTGACCGCCATGACGGTCGCTCCCCGTTCTCTCGCCAGTTCGGCGATCCGCAACGTCTCGATGCTGGTGCCCGAATAGGAGAGCGCGAAAAGCACATCTTCCTTGCCGAGCGTCGAGACATTCGCCATCTGCACGTGACTATCGCTGTCATGCAACACGTTGCGGCCGAGCTTCATCAGCTTATAGGAAAAATCGCGCGCAACCAGCGAGGATGCGCCAACGCCAGCCATATGGATGCGGCGCGCCTTGTCGAGTGCCGTCAGTGCCCGCTCGATCTCTGGCTCGCTGTTGACCGCGAGTGTCTGCTGCATCGACAGCATCTTGCTGCCAATCAATTTCTGCAGGATGGTGAGATAGCTGTCTCCGACCTCGATCGTGCCGTGGATCATGCCGGGCGGCGCATGCCATTCCTGGGCCTTTGCCTCGCTGACGGCGAGCTTCAGTTCCTGATATCCGGCAAAACCCAGCTTCTGGCTGAACTTCACCACGCTCGACTGGCTGCGGCCGGTCTCGGCGGCAAGTGCCGCGGAAGAGAGCCTCAGCATCTGGTCCGGATTGTCGAGAATGAACTGGCCGATCTGTCGGTCTGCCGGCGCCATGGCATCAAGCTGCGCGTTGATCTTCTTTAAGATTGACATGCGTTCTTCGGAAGCCTCGCGATACCGACCCTGTCCATCAGGCCGCGAAAGATAACATCGCAGCGTCCCGCTGCAACACCCTTTCTGCCACCGACAGCATCATGAATTACCACAGATTACATCATGTTTGGGAATAAAAAATTCCAAATGATTGACAGAAGCGCCCGGAGGTTTAGTTTTGGAAACTGGATAGGATCAATCAGGCTCTACGCGCCTTTTCGGCAGGTTTCGTCATGGACAGATTGCGGATTGTTGGGGGGCATCGATTGGAAGGCGCCGTCAGCATTGCGGGTGCCAAGAATGCCGCGTTGCCGCAGATAGCGGCCACGTTGCTCAGCCCCTATCCCGTTGAACTTACCAACCTTCCTTTGGTGAGCGACGTGGAAAACATGCTGGGTGTCGTCAGCCTGCATGGCGCCGAGATAACTCGGTCCACCCATTCTACTATCATCGACCCCAAGGCAATTGTCTCGAAGGAGACCTCCTACGATACCGTGCGCAAGATGCGCGCCACTGTGCTCGTCCTTGCGCCGTTGCTCGCCCGCTTCGGCCATGCTCGCGTGTCGATGCCGGGCGGCTGCGCCATCGGTGCTCGGCCAGTCGACATGCATATCAAGGCACTGGCAGCGCTCGGTGCGGATATCGACGTAGAAAGCGGCTTGATCGTCGCTTCGGCACCAGGCGGGCTCAAGGGAGCGCGCATCGTGCTCGCCTCGCCTTCCGTCGGCGCCACCGAAACCGCAATGATGGCGGCGACCTCTGCAAAGGGTGAGACAGAGATCCTGAATGCCGCACGGGAGCCGGAAGTCGCCGACCTCGCCGCCTGTCTCACCGCCATGGGTGCACATATCGAGGGTGCCGGCACCCATCGCATACTCGTCGAAGGCTCGACGACCTGGCAGCCAGCCAAGCATCACAGCATCCCCGATCGCATCGAAGCGGGCACCTATGCGGTGGCGGCGGCAATCACCGGCGGCATGCTGGAGCTCATCAACGCCCGGCTGGAGAACATGGCCTCGGTCGTGCAGGTGATGGAGGCTATGGGTGTCAGCGTCTGGCCGAGCGACCGCGGTCTCGTCGTCTCGCGCGATGGACCTTTGAGAGCGACCGACATCACCACGGAACCCTATCCGGGCTTCCCTACCGACCTGCAGGCGCAATTCATGGTACTGGCTGCCTGCGCGGAAGGCGCTTCGCTGATCCGCGAAACCGTATTTGAAAGCCGCTTCATGCACGTGCCGGAGTTGATGCGGCTTGGCGCCAATATCGCTCTGCAGGGCACGACGGCGCTGGTGCGCGGCGGCGCACCGCTGAAAGGTGCCCAGGTCATGGCGACAGACCTGCGCGCCTCCGTTTCTCTCGTTCTCGCTGGGCTCGTATCCAGGGGGGAAACCGTCGTCAACCGTGTTTACCATCTCGATCGTGGTTACGAACAGCTCGATCGCAAACTCCGCCTTTGCGGCGCCGACATCGAGCGGTTGAGCGAATGACGGGGACTCCGCACTATTTCCTAGGAGTCGACGGCGGCGGCACCGGCTGCCGAGCCCGCGTCGAGGACGGTTCCGGCGCGGTTTTGGGTCAAGGCCTCTCGGGCCCCGCCACCACGCGGCTCGGCATTGAGGAGGCCTGGGCATCGATATCTCGCGCCTTCAACGCCGCTCTTGATGAGGCCGGGTTTGGCCAGGATGAGATCGCCTATACCCATGTCGGCATAGGCCTGGCGGGAGCGAGCCGCAGGGATGTATTCGAAGCCCTGAAGGCGATCCCTCACCCGTTCGCCAGTCTGGATTTCGTCAACGACGGCATGAGCGCCTGCCTCGGTGCGCATTCGGGCCGCGACGGCGCGATCGTGATCGCCGGTACCGGCTCGATCGGCCTGGGCTTTGTGGAAGGGCGGAACCTGCGCATCGGCGGCTACGGCTTTCCGATCTCCGACGAGGGTAGTGGCGCGGATCTGGGGCTGAAGACAATCCAGCTTGCGCTTCGTGCCAATGACGGTCGGATCGAGAAGACTGCCCTTCTGACGGAGATCATGCAACGCTTCCACGACGATCCCATGGAGGCCGTTGCCTGGATGGACCGCGCCACCGCGACGGATTATGCAGCATTCGCACCCATGGTCATGCGCCATGCGGACCAGGGGGATTCCGTCGGCCGCCGGATCGTCCAGAGCGCGGCGGAACAGATCGACACGCTGGTCCGCACCCTCTTCGATCTCGGTGCCCCGCGCGTGACTTTGCTTGGCGGTCTTTCCACCCCGCTCGAACCCTGGCTGGCGCCCGACGTCCGCCGCCGCCTGAAGCCTGCCGATGGCGATGCAGTGTCAGGCGCCATCATCCTCGCCCGCAAGGCCGCCGAAGCGCTCTGAGCGATCCATTGTCGATCTGAAATTTATCGCCCAGATTGGAATAATATATTCCATTCTTCGATTGACTCTAGGAATGGATAATCCTAACCGTTTACGAAACGCAACGAAGGGCGACGAGGAGACGGCAGGACGCAGATATTGCGGAATGCAAAACCTCGGCCGGATCTCGAAAGCAGAGTCATGACGGACGCACGACTGATATCCGAACTGGAGAGACTCGTTTCGGAAGGCCGCAACCCCCGTTCCATGGATATAGATCTTCTTCCGACGATCGATGTGCTTCGGGAGATCAGCGAGGAGGACAAGGGCGTCCCTGCCGCGGTCGAAAAGGTAATCCCCGAGATTGCCGAGGCCGTGGATGAGATCGTCAAGGCGTTCCAAAAAGGCGCGCGGCTCGTCTATATCGGAGCGGGCACCAGCGGACGTCTCGGCGTCCTCGATGCATCGGAATGCCCGCCCACTTTCAGCGTGCCGGAGGGCATGGTCGTCGGCCTGATTGCCGGCGGCACGCATGCCCTTCAGCACGCCATCGAAGGAGCAGAAGATGACCCCGACCAAGGCCGGCGGGACCTTGTCGACATCGGACTGACTGCGGACGACGTCGTGGTCGGCATCGCTGTGAGCGGTCGTACCCCCTATGTCATCGGTGCCTTGAACTACGCCAGGGAAATTGGAGCCAAGACCGTCGCCCTTTCCTGCAATCCGGTGTCGGTGATCGCGGCAATCGCCGATATCGCCATCTCGCCGGTGGTCGGGCCGGAAATCCTGACCGGCTCCACGCGGCTGAAGTCCGGTACCGCGCAAAAGCTCGTGCTCAACATGCTGACGACGGCGAGCATGATCCGCATCGGCAAAACCTACCAGAACCTGATGGTTGACGTATCCGCGAGCAACCAGAAGCTCGTCGCGCGCGCCGCGCGTATCGTCATGCAGGCGACCGGCTGTGAGCCGGAAGAGGCACGGCGCGTCCTCGACCTGACCGGCAATGACGTCAAGCTGGCGATCCTGATCCAGCTTACCGGAATGGATGTCGATGCGGCTCGCACAGCACTTGACAATGCCGGAGGCTTCCTTCGGAAGGCGATAAATGGGAAGACAGCGTAAAGCTGCTGAATGAAGGGCCGCGATCGCTTGCAGCGGGTCGGCGGAAGGCAACAATATCGAGAGGGAGAATTGAAATGGGAAGGATTTTTTCGACAAGACTGGTTTCCGGTCTGGCACTCGCCGTGGCACTGGGGACCGCGATCGTAACCACTCCTGCTTCGGCGGCCACGCTGCGCATGGCCTGGTCGCAGGATGCAACGGGTCTCGATCCGCACAAGCAGACTGCATTTTCTTCGATCCGCCTGCTTGAGCTGATCTACGAGCCGCTGGTGCGCTTCGACAAGGATCTGCAGCTCGTTCCTGCGGTTGCAGCCTCGTGGCAGTTTTCCGCCGACGGCAAGGAACTGACGTTCAAGCTGGACCCGAATGCCAAATTCCAGGACGGCAAACCGGTCGCCCCCGCGGACGTGAAGGCTTCTTTCGAGCGCGTCCTCGACGAGAAAACGGCCGCCGCGGCCCGCGCCAACTTCCGGTCCATCGCCAGCATTGAGACGCCCGATGACAAGACGGTCGTCTTCAAGCTCTCGCAGCCGGATGTGCCGCTTTTGACCGCAATGGCCAGCATCAACGCGGCCATCGTTCCCGCAGCCGAGATCGCTGCCGGTTCGATCGGCACGAAAGCGCTCGGTTCCGGCCCCTTCAAGCTGGAAAAGTGGGACCCCAATTCCAAGGAAGTGCTTACCGCCAACGAGGATTGGGCCGGCGGAAAGGTGGCAGTCGACGGGATCGACATCAACGTCCTGCCGGACGAAACGGCAATCCTCGCCTCCCTGCGCACCAAGCAGATCGATTTCGCGCTTCTGAACGATCCGCTTGTCGCCACCCTCGTGCCGAAGGAAGCAAACCTGACGCTCAACCGCACCCCGGTGCTGGCCTATCACGTTCTCCAACTGAACCCGTCCCGCAAGCCGATGAACGAACTTGCCGTCCGACAGGCAATTTCCTGCGCGATCGACCGCCAGGACGTCCTCGACACGGCCTCCGTCGGCGAAGGCAAGGTGACCGGCCCGCTGACTATGCCGGGCTACACGACCGACGCCAGCCAGCTTTTTTGCTACAAGCGCGACGTTGAAAAGGCCAAGAAGCTGATGGCCGACGCGGGTTTTGCGGAGGGCTTCTCGGCGACCGTCATCGCCGCCAATGGCGAACCCGCGACAGCGGCTGCCGAAGCGCAGGTCATCCAGTCGCAGCTCGCAGAAATCGGCGTCAAGCTCGACATCAAGATGATGGAACTGAACGTCTATGTCGACGCCTGGCTGAAGGGCGATTTCGATATGGCCGTCGCTCTGAACGGCGGGCGTGCCGATCCCTACTCCATGTACAACCGCTACTGGACCAAGGTCGGCAATCTGCAGAAAGTCGCCAACTATATCGATGACACGCTGGACAGCCTGATGCAGAAAGGACGCGAGGAAACCGATCCCGCCAAGCGCAAGGCAATCTTCGCAGAATTTGAGAAGCACCTCGTTGAGGTTTCGCCCTGGGTCTGGCTCTACACCTCCTACAGCTATACGGCGCAACAGAAGAACGTTCAGGGCTTCGTTCCGACACCGGAGGGCTCGCTGTTCGGCCTGAGCAAGGTCAGCATCCAGCCCTGATGCCTGCAACGACGAATACGAGGTTGGTTGACCCATGAGCTATCTGACGCGACGGCTGCTTACCTTTCCGCTCGTCATGCTCGGGGTCTCCATCCTCGTCTTCGTGGCGATCCGTCTGGTGCCGGGCGATGCGATTACCGCCATGCTCGGCACGGAGGCCGGCCTTCTCACACCGGCTCAAAGAGACGCCCTGGCGAGCTATTTCGGCATCGATCAGCCGATCCTGGCGCAATATTGGCACTGGCTGCTCGGCGTTTTCCAGGGCGATCTCGGCATTTCCGTCACCTATGGCAAGCCGGTGCTCGGCGTCATCCTGGAGCGTTTTCCGCTGACGCTGCAACTCGCCTTGATGTCCATGTGCGTCGCGTTGGCCGTCGGCCTGCCGGCTGGCGTGTTCGCAGCCACTCGCAATGAGAAGCTATCCGACCTCGGCGTTCGTATCTTCGCTATGATCGGCCAGTCGACGCCCAATTTCGTCGTCGGCCTTTTGATCATCTATGCGCTGTCGGCCGGCTTCGGCATCCTGCCGACCATGGGAGAGTTCACGCCGTTTTTCACGAATCCGCTGCGCAATCTCGGCCAGATGATCCTGCCGGCCGTGACGCTCGGTTTTGCCTTCGCGGCCTCCGTCACCCGCATTTCCCGTTCAGCCATGCTGGATGTGTTGAGCGACGACTATGTGCGCACGGCCCGCAGCAAGGGCGTACCGAAGCGCAGCGTGATCTGGCGGCATGCACTGCCGAACGCCCTGATCCCGGTCGTCACGCTGAGTGGCGTGGAATTCGGTTACCTGCTCGGCGGCGCCGTGCTTGTCGAACAGATCTATGCCCTACCCGGCCTCGGTCGCCTCGTTCTCGACGCGATTCTGCAGCGAGACTACGCGCTGGTTCAGGGCTGCGTGCTCTTCATTGCCTTCAATTTCATGGTGATCAACCTGCTCGTCGATCTTCTTTATGCCACGCTCGATCCCCGCATCCGTCTCGGAGAAGGCGGCTGATGGCGATGCTGCGTGCAATATTCTCTCATGCAAGCGGCAGGATCGGCGGCACCATCGTGGTGATCTACATCGTCGTCGCACTGCTCGGCATGTTTGATGTCACTCCGCATAATCCCCTGCAGCAATTCCGCATCGACCGGCTGCATGCACCGAACGCGGTCTACTGGATGGGTACCGACCTCTTCGGCCGCGACGTCGCGAGCCGGCTGATGAAAGGCGTCGGCCAGTCCTTCCTCGTCGGTTTCTGCTCGGTGACGCTTGCGACGCTTGCCGGCACCGTGCTCGGCCTCACCGCAGCCTGGTTCGGCAAGGCCTGGGATGCTCTCGTCATGCGCGTCATGGACGTGCTGCTCGCCTTTCCGGCGATTCTGCTGGCGCTCCTGATCATCGCTATCGTCGGCCCCGGCACCTGGACGAGCATCGCGGCGATCGCGATCGTCTATACGCCGATCTTTACCCGCGTGGTGCGCGGCCCGGCGCTCTCCATCAAGTCGCGCGAATTCGTCGATGCCGCGCGCACCTTCGGCTCGAGCCGACACTATATCCTGACCCGTCACCTTCTCCTGAACCTCGTGGCGCCATTGACGGTACAGGTCACCCTCGCCCTGGCCTGGTCGTTGCTGACGGAAGCCGGCCTCTCCTTCCTCGGTCTCGGCACCCAGCCGCCCGCCTCCTCGCTCGGCCTGATGCTGGCCGACAGCCGCAACCTGATGGAGACGGCCCCCTGGCTGCTGATCTTTCCGGCACTGGCGATCATGATCAGTATTCTTGGCTTCAACCTGCTCGGCGACGCGCTGCGCGATATCCTCGACCCCAAGACGCGGAGCAGGCCTGCATGACACCGCTTCTCTCCGTCTCGGCCTTGCGCGTCGGCTTCGGGCGGGACCCGATGAAAAACGAGATCGTCAAGGGCGTCAGCTTCAACCTCGATGCCGGAGAAACGCTGGCGATCGTCGGCGAAAGCGGCTCGGGCAAATCGGTGACGGCCCTTTCCATCAACCGTCTCGTCGATTTCGGAGGCGGCCGCATCATCGACGGCTCGATCAGCCTCAGACGGCGTGACGGCAGCGTCTTCGACCTCGCCCAGGCGAATGAACCCTCACTCGAAAAGATCCGTGGTTCCGAGATCGGAATGATCTTCCAGGAGCCGATGACCTCGCTCAATCCGGTGCTGACCATCGGCACGCAGATCGAGGAATCGTTTCGCCTTCACCACGGCCTGACCGGTAGGCAGGCGACGGCCGCCGCCAGGGACGCGCTCGACAGGGTCCGCATTCCCGATGCGGCCCGGCGCCTGAAATATTGCCCTAACCAGCTCTCCGGCGGCATGCTCCAGCGCGTGATGATCGCGACCGCGCTCGCCTGCAATCCGCGCCTCTTGATCGCCGACGAACCGACCACCGCGCTCGACGTGACCGTGCAGGCGCAGATCATGGCGCTGCTCGGCGAATTGAAGCGCGAGACCGGCATGGCGATGATCTTCATCACCCACGACATCGGTCTCGTTGCCGGCATTGCCGACAAGGTCATGGTCATGCAGGCCGGCAAAGCGGTTGAGCAAGGCTCTCTGAATGATGTTCTCGATCGGCCACAGCATCCCTATACGCAGCATCTCTTGAGTGCCGTGCCGCATTTCGAATCCGGCCGGGCCGTCCGGTCCGATTTTCACAGGGAGGAGACCAGTTCTCCGGCCCTGACAGTGGATGGCCTCACGGTGCGCTTCAAGGTCACGGGCGGCCTGCTCAGTCGCTCGCCGGGCTCGGTCCACGCGGTGGAGAACGTCGGTTTCGACCTGATGCCGGGCGAGACGCTGGCGATCGTCGGCGAGAGCGGCTCCGGCAAATCCACCACCGCCCGCGCCATTCTCGGACTTGTCAGGCCGACCCGCGGCAGCTTTTCGACCCATATGGGCAGCGTCGCCGATGCGACCGATCCATCCGTCCAGATGGTGTTCCAGAACCCCTATGCGTCGCTCAATCCGCGACTTCGGATCGACAGCATCCTCGCCGAGCCGGTGATTGCCGCCGGCGGCCGCGTCAATGCCGAAACACGCGACAAGATGAAGGCACTGCTGAAGCGCGTCGGCCTGCCGGAGGATAGTCTGGAACGCTATCCGCACCAGTTCTCCGGAGGCCAGCGGCAGCGGCTTTGCATCGCCCGCGCGCTGATGCTCAATCCCTCCGTGGTGGTGCTGGATGAAGCTGTCTCGGCGCTCGACGTTTCGGTGCAGGCGAAGGTTCTCGAACTGCTGGTCGATCTCCAGCGCGAATATGGGCTTGCCTATCTCTTCGTCTCGCACGACATGGCGGTGGTGGAACGCATCGCACATCGGATTGCGGTCCTCTATGCCGGTGAGATCGTCGAGATCGGCGATGCCGCTTCGGTGCTTTCAAATCCCAAGCATTCCTATACAAAGCGGCTGATTTCCGCCGTGCCGAGCATCGATCACCGCAACCAGCATTTCGAGATCGACACGCGCCAGGTCCCCTCGCTTGTCCGTCCGCCAGGCTTCGAGCCGCCGCCTGCCGAATGGCGCAGTTTCGGACCGGACCACAGCGCACGGGCGGAAGCGTGAGGAGAGGGTCATGGACAACCGGATGCGTACAACAGCCAATGCAAAGCTGATCGCCACCTTCGAGCGTGCCTTCGCGCCGCTGGAAAAGTCGGTCGCGCAGAAGCGCGTCCCGGGCGGTGTGCTCGGCATCGTTGACCTGAAACACGGCCGCGTGACGCGCGCGGTCGGCTCGGCGCAGATCGTTCCGGCCGTCCGGCCAATGACGCTCGACACCTGGTTCGACCTTGCTTCGCTTACCAAAGTGATCTTCACCACGCCGCGTATCCTGAAATTTGCCGATGAAGGCGTGATCGATCTCGACGCGCCGCTCACCGCGCTGCTGCCGGATTTCCGCCAGTACAATGCCGATGCCTGGGAACGGAAAGCGACCTTCCGCCAATGCCTCGGCCACCAGACACCCTTCCCCGGCGTCGAGCCGATCTACACCTATGGCCGCGATCCCGATCTCCTCCGTACCTTCGTCCTGCAGCGGGAGTGGCGGCCCGGTCCGCCGGTCTATTCGGACATTAACTTCATCCTGCTCGGCTTCGTGCTGGAGCGGCTGGCAGGCAAGACGATCCGCGATCTCGACCCCGGTCCGGGCTTTGCGTGGTCCGGCGCCCCGGAGAACACAGCCGCGACAGAAGACTGCCAGTTCCGGCATCGCGTGCTCTGCGGCGAGGTGCATGACGAGAACTGCTTTGCCCTGCAAGGCTCCGGCCATGCGGGCCTGTTCGGCACCGTCTCTTCCGTCCTCGATTTTGCCGAGAACCTGTTGAATGGAACCGGCGCTTCCGCAAACGCTATCGCGCTCATGCGCACACCTCTCTCCAATCGCCGCACCCATGGTTGGGAGCACCCCTATCCCGACTGGTCGGGCGGCAATGCCTGCAGCCCCGCGGCGATCGGGCATACAGGCTTCACTGGCACCGGCCTCTGGATCGAGTTCGATAAGGGGCGCGCCTGGACACTGCTCACCAATCGCGTCCACCCGACCCGCCATTCCGATAGCGGCATACTGGCGCTTCGCCAGACTGTCGGCGATCTCGTCAACCAACCGTGAGGATTTTCTGCCATGGAGCCAATCTGGGCTGTAGGCCTGATGACCGGAACCGTTCTCGATGGCAATATCGATGTCGCACTCTTAAAGACCGACGGCGAGACGGTCGACACCTTTGGCGCCTACACGCTCGCCCCCTACCCGCCGGAAATCCGTTCGCTGCTCGAAGAGACCTTGCAACAGGCTCGTGCCTGGAATTTCGAAGGTCCGGAGCCGGCGATCTTCAGCGAGGCCGAAGAGGCCCTGACCCGAGCCCAGTCGCAGGCCGTCAAAGACCTTGTGACGAGCGCCGGGCTGACCATGGCGGATATCGGCATCGTCGGGTTCCATGGCCAGAGCGTGCTGCACCGTGCGCCGACCAGGGAGCGGATCGGCGCCACCCGCCAACTTGGCGATGGCGAACTCATGGCCTCGATCCTCGGCACCAAGGTCGCCTATGATTTCCGCACGGCGGATGTGCGGGCCGGCGGTCAGGGCGCGCCGCTCGCCGCCGCCTATCACGCTGCCCTGCTGCGCGGCCTCGACACGAGCGGCGATACGGCCGTGCTCAATCTCGGCGGTGTCGCCAACATCACCTGGTGGGACGGCAAGGATCTGGTGATTGCCTTCGACACCGGCCCGGCCAACGCGCCGCTCAACGATTTCATGAAGATGCGCGGTTTGGGCGAGATGGACCGCGACGGCACACTGGGCGCTTCCGGCAAGGTGGATGAAGAACGCCTCACAAGGCTGCTGGAGCACCCGTATCTCACGGCACCTTATCCGAAGTCGCTCGACCGGTTCGATTTCACGGCCACCATGGCGGACGGACTCGACGACGCAACGGGGGCCGCTACACTTTCCGCCTTTACGGCATCCGCCGTCGGCAAGGCCCTTGACCTCCTGCCCCACCGCCCGAAACGGCTGATCGTCAGTGGCGGCGGCCGCCGCAACCCGACGATCATGGCGATGCTCGAAAATCGCGCGGGTGTGACTGCCGTTTCCGCCGATCAATACGGCTGGCGCGGCGATGCAGTCGAGGCGGAATGCTTCGCATTTCTTGCAGTCCGTGTGCTGCGGGGTCTGCCGATCAGCTTTCCAACCACGACCGGCGCGCCAAGACCCTTGCAGGGAGGCCGGCTCGGGGGATAAGCGACAATAGTATTAGAGCTTAGAATCGAAGGGGCGCTCGAACATCATGGAAAAGAGAGTTCCTTCTGCTTTGGGCGGCAATGTGGTGCTCGTCGGCGTGCTGCTGATGCTGCTTGGGGACTTCATGTTCTCGCTGAACGACGCCATGGGCAAGTGGCTGGTTGCAAGCTTCTCGGTCGGCCAGGTCCTGGTCATCCGTTCACTCGGCGCGTTCTTCGTGCTCGGCCCGATGTTCGCCCGCCAGCCGATATCGGCGCTTTATTGTGTGGAGCGTCCAACACTCCAGATAATGCGCGTCGTCTTCGCTACCGGCGATCTGGCGCTCTTTTATGCCGCTGTCGTCTATCTGCCGCTTGCCGATGTCATGACCTTCTATATGGCCGGGCCGATCTATGTTGCCGCGCTTTCGCATTTCCTGCTCGGGGAGCGGATCGGCTGGCGGCGCTGGCTTGCTGTTCTCATAGGCTTTGTCGGCGTTGTCATCGCTTTGCGCCCCTCCTCGGCGATGCTGTCTTGGCCGTCGATCTTTGGACTGATCGGCAGTTTCTCCTTTGCCCTGACGCTTGTCTTGAACCGCCGGCTGCGCGCGACCTCGGATGCTACGCTCGTGACCTGGCAAACGATCGCGGCGCTGATCGCCGGTATTTTTCTGAGTATTGGCCAATGGAGCCCATTCGGCTTCGGTCAACTACTCGCGCTATTGCTGCTCGGTATCGTTGCCTGCATCGCCCATCTGCTGATCACCCGGTCGCTGAAGCTTGCACCAGCCTCAGTGCTTGCACCGCTGCAATATACGCTGCTTCTTTGGGCGGTGGTGCTCGGCTGGCTGTTCTTCGATGATCTGCCCGACGTACAGACCTGGATCGGCGCGGGCATCATTGTGCTCGCCGGCCTGTTCATCTTCCATCGCGGCAACCTGAAACAGGATGCGGAAGCGATCGTCCCTACGGATTCAAGCCACGGCTGAGAGCGCAGATCAGGTGGAGCCCGCCCGACGCGTCAGCATGGCCTCCGCCGCTGAAAGCCCGTCGTAGATCAGGACCGCCAGGGCGCCGACGATCAATCCCCCTTGCAATATGAAAGCAAGATTATTCGACTGCAGTCCGGCGATGATGACTTCGCCGAGCGTTTTTGCCGCCACAGTCGAACCGATCGTCGCGGTGGAAAGGCTGATGACCATCGAAAGCCGGATACCTGCGACGATGACAGGCAAGGATAGCGGCAATTCGATCTGAAGAAGCCGCTGGAAATCGGTCATGCCGGCGCCGCGTGCCGCTTCCATCACCGAACGCGGCAGGTTGGTGAGCCCCGTCAGCGTGTTCTCGAAGATCGGCAGCAGGCCATAGAGGAAGAGCGCGATCAGTGTCGGCTTTTCACCGAATCCAACCGCGGGCACGGCGAGCGCCAGCACCGCAACCGGCGGAAAGGTCTGACCGATATTCACGAGGCTGCGGGAAAGTTGCAGGAACTCCGCCCCGAACGACCGGGTGACGAGGATCGCAAGCAAAACCGCAATGACCGTCGCAACCAGTGTCGCGATGAAGACGGTCCTCAGGTGCAGGAGCGTGAGAGCGAGCAGGCTGCCCTGGTTGTAGATCGCTGGCGCGTTCGGCTGCACCAGCGGCCTCAAGAGCGGTTCGAAACTTCCCGGCGTCACCAGGAAGGCGATCAGAACGAGAAGCAGCAGCCCCCTCAGGATCGTGGGAAGCCAGGCTCTCATTGCGGCCTCGCGGCGCACTTCAGAAGGGCGTCAAGCGTGACCCGCCCCATCGGTGCACCGCTTGCGGAGACGACGGGCAGAGCCTTCCTGCCGGACCAGAGCAGATCCGCAAGCGCTTCCTGCTGGGTCCCGTCCTCGCCAATCGGCTCGCCATCGGCCTCGCCCGGCTCCACCGCCGCACCGATCTTAGCGGCCGACAGCAGGCGGAACGGCCGCTCGGCATCACCAATCAATGTCTCCACGAAGGGCGCCGCGGGCGCGCGCACGAGTTCCGCCGGCGGCCCGTATTGCAGCACCCTGCCCTTGTCCATGACGGCGATCTTATCCGCCAGATAAAAGGCTTCGTCCATGTCGTGCGTGACGAGCACGATGGTCGTCCCGAAATGTTTCTGGATGGCCAGAAGGTCGTCCTGCGCCTTGGCGCGGATAATCGGATCCAGCGCTCCGAAGGGTTCGTCCATCAGGAGGACATTTGGTTCGGCCGCGAGCGCCCGGGCAACCCCGACGCGCTGCTGCTGGCCGCCGGAGAGCTCGTGCGGATAGCGAGACCCGAACATTTTCGGGTCAAGCTGGAAGAGCGTCAGCAATTCCTCGACCTTGGCAGCGATCCGCGATTTCTCCCAGCCAAGCAGGCCCGGCACGGTCGCGATGTTCTCTGCCACGGTGCGATGGGGAAAAAGACCGTGGCCCTGGATGGCGTAGCCGATCCGGCGACGCAGTTCATGGCCAGGGATCGAGCGATTGTCCTCGCCATCCAGCCGGATCGCACCTGAACTCGGCTCGACGAGGCGGTTGATCATCCTCAGAAGCGTCGTCTTGCCGGAACCGGACGTGCCCACCACGACCGTGACGGTGCGCGGTTCGATCACCATCGAGACGTTATCGACCACGGCAACATCGTCATAAAGCTTGGTGACGGCTTCGATCTCGATCATGCCGACCTTGCTCCGATCAGAACGCGGGAATTCATTTCAATCAGCGCATCGAGGATGACGGCTGCGGCGAAGGCGAGCGCCACGGTCGGCACGGCGCCGAGCAGCACGAGGTCCATGGCCGTCTGTCCGATGCCCTGGAAGACGAAGACGCCGAAACCGCCCCCGCCGATCAGCGCCGCAATCGTCGCAAGCCCGATATTCTGGACAAGCACGATGCGGATGCCGGTCAGGATCACCGGCAGCGCCATCGGAAACTCGATCTGGAAGAGCCGCTGCCGATCCGTCATGCCGATGCCGCGGGCCGCTTCATTGGCCTCGCGCGGCACGCCGGCAAGCCCGACGACTGTGTTGGCAACCGCCGGCAGCAGCGAATAGAGAAAGAGCGCGACGAAGGCCGGCGCGGTTCCTATGCCTCGAATGCCGATTTCCGCAGCACCCGGCACCGTCGCTGCAATCCATGCCAGGGGGCCGATGAGGATGCCGAACAGGGCAATCGACGGTATCGTCTGGATGAGGTTCAAGGTGTTGAGCACGCCGGCCCGAAGAGCTGCCACCCGGTGACACAGGATGCCGAGCGGCAGGCCCGCCGCGGCGGCCACGATGAGCGAACCAAGCGCCAGCCTCACATGCTGGCCAGCCTCGCTCCAGAAGACATCGGCGCGGCCGGCATACTCCTTCATGATCGATAGTCCGTTCCAGCTCCCTGACAACAGGATGGCGCCAACGCCACCGGCCGTAAGGACAAGGAACAAGACCCGCATCCACGGCGGCGGCCTCAGTCGCGTGATCGCATCGGCCGCCAGAAGCATGAAGGCGAAAAGGAGTAGCCAGAAGCCGGAGGCCGGCGAGACGCGGGCATATGTATTGCCGGCCGGTGCGAGGAAACTCGCAGCAGATCCGATCGCAAGCGCCAGGGTCACAAGCGCCGCAAACGCGGCAACCAGCTTGAGCCACGACGACGTCCGGAACAGAGAAGCAGCCGCAGCAAGGAACAATACGACGATCAACCCCCATCCCGCCCAGGCCGGCAGAGCGGCAAGGATCATCTTTGCTTCCCCCTGCACGATCCGGTTAGGCTTGAGCACCGCGAAGGATGCGCCCAATGCTCCATAGGCAACAAGAAGAGCAATAACGATGCCGAGCTTGTCGAACCGAATCCTCAAACCGCTCCCCTGCCTCGCGATTGATAAAAGCCGTGCCCGGCCCATGTTGGTGCGAAATCCGACCGGAAAGGAACTACTTGAGGAAACCGTTCTTCTTCAGGAAGTCCTCGGCAACCGCCTTGGCGGGCTCGCCACCCACCTGCACGCGGCCATTGAGGTCCTGCAGGGTGACCAGGTCGAGCTTTTCGAAGACGGGTTTCAGCAGGGTCTCGATATCGGGATGCTGCTTCAGCACCGTTTCTCGGATGATCGGCGCTGGCTGGTAAACGGGCTGCACACCCTTGTCGTCTTCGAGGACCACAAGGCCGGACGGCGCAATGCCGCCATCGGTGCCGTAGACCATGGCGGCATTCGCGCCGTTGGTCTGGTTCGCCGCCGCCGCGATCGTCGCGGCCGTATCACCACCCGAAAGGGTGATGAGCTGTTCCGGCTTCAGCTTGAATCCATAGGTCGTCTGAAAGGCCGGCAGCGCCGCGGCCGAATTGACGAATTCGGAAGAGGCGGCGAGCACGATCTTGCCGCCATCTGCGACATACTTGCCGAAATCCGTGAGGGTCTTCAGATTATTGGCCGCGGCGACATCCTCACGGATCGCGATCGCCCAGGTGTTGTTGGCCGAAGACGGCGTCAGCCAGACGATCTTGTTGGCATCGTAATCGAGTTTCTTGACCGCTTCATAAGCCTTCTGGGGATCTTTCCAGACAGGATCGTCACTCTTTTCGAAGAAAAAGGCGCCATTGCCCGTATATTCGGGATAGATATCGATCTCGCCAGCCGCAATCGCCTTGCGAACGACGGGCGTGGCGCCAAGCTGGATACGATCGGTAGTTTCGATGTTGTTGGCCTTCAGCACGGCAAGGATGATATTGCCGAGCACACCGCCTTCCGTATCGATCTTCGAGGAAACGACAACCTGCGCCTGAGCCAGGCTGGCCGAAACACCAAGCGCAAGGGCAATACCCAACAGTTGCTTTTTCAGGGACATGACAAATTTCCTCCAGATCGCGAGCCTATGTTCGCATCGAATTTAGATACAGAAAAGAGTTCAAGTCGTCCCTATGTAGGGTCGACTTGGCAATCTGCGAGTTCGGATCACGGGGAAAAGCGATTTTTTCCACTATGCGCTGAACGGCAGAAACCGAGGTGCGGCTGCCCAAACGGGATACGGCGCGCTCCGGAAGCTGACAGTGTCCGCCAACCAAAAGGGGGCCAATCTTGAGTTTTCGTCCGCCGCACTCGTTTAAAGCATCACCCGAGACCGGTTTCAACGTGCTGGAATATGAGTTGGCATCCGAACGCGCCGACGCGCTTGGCCGCCACGGGCGCAAGGTGGAGGCAGCGCTTGCGGCGCTGGCAGCCTGGAAATCCGAACAGCCAGGAGGTATCGACCGGGAAGCCTTGGTGGACAAGGCCTCCGATGCGGTCTGGGCCTTCTTCATCCAGCGGGAAATCTGCGGCCTGCGGAACAGCAGGGATGTCATCTCCAGGTACGGAATCCCGAATGAAGTCCTGGCGCGGCTCGGCGCCGTCCGCAAGTGAGCGAGCGGCGCCGGAAAGGACGGGCCTCGATCTAATGGCCTAGAAGTCCATTCCGCCAGGGGGCATTGCAGGAGCGGCAGTTTCCTTCCTCGGCTTCTCGGCGACCATGGCTTCGGTCGTCACCAGAAGGCCCGCCACGGACGCGGCGTCCTGCAGTGCGGCCCGCACCACCTTGACAGGATCGATGACCCCCATGGCATAGAGATCGCCATATTCGTTGGTCTGAGCATTCCAGCCATAGGAGAATTCGGTCTTCTCCCTGAGCTTGCCGACGACGATGGAACCTTCGGCGCCTGCGTTTTCGGCGATCTGACGAACCGGAGACTCGATCGCCCTGCGAACAATATCGATGCCCACCCGCTGATCGTCATTAGCTGTCTTGATACTGTCGAGAGACTTGATCGCGCGCAGCAAGGCAACACCACCGCCGGGCAGGATGCCTTCCTCGACGGCGGCGCGAGTTGCATGCAGCGCGTCGTCGACGCGGTCCTTCCTTTCCTTCACCTCGACTTCCGTCGAGCCGCCGACGCGGATGACGGCAACGCCGCCAGCGAGCTTGGCAAGACGTTCCTGCAGCTTCTCGCGGTCGTAGTCGGAGGTGGTTTCTTCGATCTGTGCACGGATCTGGGCAACACGACCTTCGATATCGGCCTTCTTGCCGGCGCCATCGATGATGGTCGTATTCTCCTTCTCGATCGTAATTCTCTTGGCGCGGCCGAGCATGTCGAGCGTCACGTTCTCGAGCTTGATGCCGAGGTCTTCGGAAATGACGGTACCGCCGGTCAGGATGGCGATGTCTTCCAGCATGGCCTTGCGACGGTCGCCGAAGCCCGGAGCCTTGACGGCAGCGATCTTGAGACCGCCGCGCAGCTTGTTGACGACAAGCGTTGCAAGCGCTTCGCCTTCGACGTCCTCGGCGATGATGAGGAGCGGCTTGCCGGACTGAACCACGGACTCAAGAACAGGAAGCATGCTTTGCAGGTTCGAGAGTTTCTTCTCGTGGATCAGGATATAGGGGTCCTCAAGCTCGACCCGCATCTTGTCCTGGTTGGTGACGAAATAGGGTGAAAGATACCCGCGGTCGAACTGCATGCCTTCGACCACTTCGAGTTCGGTCTCGGCGGTCTTGGCTTCTTCAACCGTGATGACGCCCTCGTTGCCGACTCTGTTCATGGCTTCCGCCAGATACTGGCCGATCTCCGTGTCGCCATTGGCGGAAATGGTGCCGACCTGGGCAATTTCGGAATTGTTGGAAATCTTGCGGGCATTGTTCTTCAGCTCGGCGACGACCGCCTCCACCGCAAGGTCGATACCGCGTTTCAGGTCCATCGGGTTCATGCCCGAAGCCACCGCCTTGGCACCTTCCCGAACGATCGCCTGGGCGAGAACCGTGGCGGTCGTGGTACCATCGCCGGCGACGTCGCTCGTCTTCGACGCGACTTCGCGCAACATCTGGGCACCCATGTTCTCGAACTTGTCCTCCAGTTCGATTTCCTTGGCAACGGACACGCCGTCCTTGGTGATGCGCGGCGCCCCGAAGGACTTGTCGATGACGACATTGCGCCCCTTCGGACCCAGTGTGACCTTTACTGCATTGGCGAGAATATCGACGCCGCGCAGCATGCGTTCACGGGCATCGGTATGAAATTTGACTTCCTTCGCAGCCATTTTCCTCACTCCTAATAGGCAGCCACTGACTGACTTGAACCGGATCAGGCGGCCTTCTGGCCGGCAACCGGAGCCTCGATAATGCCCATGACGTCGCTTTCCTTCATGATCAGAAGGTCTTCGCCGTCGATCTTGATCTCGGTTCCCGACCACTTGCCGAACAGGATGCGGTCACCCACTTTGACATCGAGCGGCTCGATCTGGCCCTGGTCGTTGCGCGCACCGGGACCGGCGGCAATGACCTCGCCTTCCTGCGGTTTTTCCCTAGCGGTGTCGGGAATGATAATGCCGCCTCTGGTCTTCTCCTCGGATTCGACCCGGCGGACGAGAATGCGGTCGTGAAGCGGTCGGAACGTCATGTCTTCCTCCTGGACAAACGATGATGATCAAAGCTCCCTCCCGGACCGGATGACCAGTCCGGACAAGCGCCAACCTCCTCTCAAACGAATGATTGGCGAGATCGATTTGGTTTGAGAAATTCCAGTTTCAAGGGGAAAAGCCAAAAAATTGGCACTCCGCCAAAGCGACTGCTAACACGCAGGAAAAAGAGAGCATTTCCCGCAGCTGTCCAACCAGCATCGGGCTCGCCTTTCGTGCAAGATTTTATTCTTCCCAATCTTCCTCCTGGGAAGACAAGAGGTCGACAAGCTCAGCCACTTTTCCGGTCGGAGGCCGCCGGCCTTCGCTGACCAGTGCCTCTTCGCTGTTGATCCAGGCCCAGGCTTCGGCGAGTTCTCCCGCGGTCGCGCCGGTCGCGATGACATCGGCGATCATCGTCTCGTCGATAGGCCCAAGCACGGCGACGACATCCTCTGAAGTCATTGTCATGTCTTACTCCTCTCCTGTTAGCATCCAGCCACCGGCTTGGACCGATATAGGAGACCGCCGCGCAAAGTCGATTCCGGAAAGCTCCCGACGCCGTAGCCGATCAGCGCGATGCATTGGCCTTGGACAAGATCGAGAGTAAGCGGAGAACGGAGGCTACCGGTCGCAAAAAACGGAAGCGGAACATTCCACCCGTACGTTTTCGCTCGTTTGCATTCAGCGGTATAAAGCACTATCCGTCCGGCCTCGTTTTCTAATATGGAGTAAGCGGATCATGTTTCTTCAGTTTCGTTTTTTCTGGTCAGCCACGCTCTGATATCGATTTCACCCCGAGAATTTGAATGTTACGCCGCTTCTTCTCCTACTATCGGCCTTATCGAGGCCTCTTCATCCTCGATTTCGCGTGTGCGATCCTCTCCGGGGTCCTTGAGCTCGGCTTTCCCATGGCCGTGAAACTGTTCGTGGACAGACTGCTGCTCAGCCAGGAATGGCTGCTGATCCTCGCCGCCTCCGCAGCGCTTTTCATCGTCTATGCAATCAACACCGGCCTGATGGCGATCGTCACCTACTGGGGACACATGCTCGGCATCAATATCGAGACGGATATGCGCCGCGCCGCCTTCAACCATTTACAGAAACTTTCGTTCAGCTATTTCGACAGCCAGAAGACCGGTCATATCGTCGGTCGCCTGACAAAGGATTTGGAAGAGATCGGCGAAGTCGCCCATCACGGGCCGGAGGATCTGTTCATCGCGCTGATGACCTTTGCCGGCGCGTTGGCATTGATGTTCTCGGTCAACTGGCAGCTCGCCCTGATCACCGCAGTCATCGTACCGCTGACGGCCTGGGTCACCAGCCATTTCGGCAGCCGGATGACCCAGAATTTCCGTCGCCTGTTCGATCGGGTCGGCGACTTCAACACCCGCATCGAAGAGAATGTCGGCGGCATCCGCGTGGTTCAGGCTTTCGCCAACGAACAGCATGAGCGGGCACTCTTCGAAGAGGACAACCAGAACTACCGGCGCGTCAAGCTTGAAGCCTACAAGCTGATGGCGGCCAGCAGTTCGCTCAGCTACATGAGCATGCGATTGACCCAGATGGTGGTGATGATCGCCGGTGCCTACTTCGTATTGTCGGGCGACCTCACCGCCGGCGGCTTCATCGGCTTCCTGTTGCTCGTGGGCGTCTTCTTCCGTCCGGTCGAGAAGATCAATTCGGTCATCGAGACCTATCCCAAGGGTATCGCCGGCTTCCGCCGCTTCACCGAACTCATCGACACCGAACCGGATATCGCGGATGTGTCGGATGCGGTTGACGTCGGCCATCTCAGGGGCGAGATTGCCTACGAGAACGTCTCCTTCGGCTACAGCCTCGAAAAGCCGGTGCTGAAGGACGTCAACCTGACGATCCACGCCGGCGAGACGATTGCCTTCGTCGGTCCCTCGGGCGCCGGCAAGACGACCATCTGTTCGCTGTTGCCGCGTTTCTACGAGATTGGCGGCGGCAGCATCACCATCGACGGTATCGATATCCGCAGGATGACGAGGGTATCGCTGCGCCAGCAGATCGGCATCGTGCAGCAGGACGTCTTCCTGTTCGGCGGCACGATTCGTGAAAACATCGCCTATGGACGACTCGGCGCCGGGGAGAAGGAAATCGTCGAGGCGGCACGGCGGGCGCGGCTTGAGGAAATGCTGGCGAACCTGCCGGACGGGCTCGATACGATGATCGGAGAACGCGGCGTCAAACTCTCCGGCGGTCAGAAGCAGCGCGTCGCGATTGCCCGGATGTTTTTGAAGAATCCGCCGATCCTGATCCTTGATGAGGCCACCTCGGCACTCGACACGGAGACCGAACGCGCCATTCAGCGCTCTCTTGCGGAACTTTCAGAAGGCCGCACGACGCTGATCATCGCCCACCGGCTCGCCACCATCCAGGGCGCCGACCGGATCGTGGTCATCGACGGCAACGGCATCGTTGAACAGGGCACGCACCAGGACCTGATCGCCCGGCGCGGTGCCTATAACAGGCTGCACGAGGCGCAGATCGGCGAAAGCCGACAAAACATGGCGATTGATGGCCTTTCATAAACTTGATAAACAGATACAAGTTTATATTTGCGGGAAATCAGGATGACGTTTCAGCCGCGGATGCAGAATAAGATCGAGGGCTTCTCGGTCATCGGAGGGCTTCGCCGCCGCAACTGGAACGGTATCGCTGCCGATCTCTGGGACGTGGAATGCGCAACCTATGCAGGTGGACATTATGTAGCGCGCGATCCGCGCCTCTTCATCCTGCTCGACCATCGCGGTCGGGGCCGGCCGAACGTCAAGCTTTCTCCCAGGGGGCGCGGAGCGCCGCAGGACAGGCGTGACAGTCCGATTTCCTATATTCCCGCGGACATGGACCTCTGGGTCGATATCACCGAGGTGCAGTATGTGCGCCATCTCGATATCCATTTCGATGCGGATGCCGTCAGCCGGCGGCTGATGGAGGAGATCGATCCTAAGAAGCTCAGCGATCCGCAACTCCTCTTCTTCGACCAGCGCGTTGTGGCGCTTGCCGAGCTGATCGCCGCCGAGATTGCCAATCCTGACCCGCTGCACGACCTTTACGGGGACGGGCTGGCACTGGCACTCGTCATCGACGTGCTCAAGATGATGAAGACGCCGTCACGCAAACGCGGCTCCCTCGCCTCCTGGCAGCTCCGGCGCGCCACCGATTTCATCGCTGAGAATTGCATGCGCAATATCCGCCTGCAGGAGCTCGCCGACCTGACAAGTCTGTCGCAATCACATTTCAGCCATTCCTTCAAGGCGTCCACTGGCATGGCGCCGCACGAATGGCAGATGAACGCGCGCCTCGACCGCGCCAAGGAATTGCTCCTGGCCGACGACCAGCCCCTGACATCCATTGCCGCCGAGACGGGTTTTTCCGACCAGGCACACTTCACCCGGGTTTTCCGCAAGCATGTCGGCACGACTCCGGCACGCTGGAAAAAGGTCAGGCGAGCCTAACAGCTGTCGCAGAGATTTGCTCATAGCCGTGAAAATTGCCCAAAATCATTCAATTGCCGCGGATCGGGCCAAGCCGAGCGGTTTAAATTGAGTTAATCACTCACCTTATCGCAGAGCCGCATCCAAGGGGGAGCGGCTGCTTGGACATGTAAGTGGGGTCGACGGATGGGGAAGCGGAAAGGGTCTTTTAAGATACGGTTGGGATTGGGCGCGAGCGTCGCGCTGATCGGCATTTGCGTGGGTTGGGCGGCTGAGGCGCAGAACGCCGATACGACCCTCGCCCCGATCGTGCTTCAAGGCGAAGGTGAAAGCGCGACAGGTCCGGTCAAGGGTTATGTCGCGAAGCAGTCCACAACGGGCTCCAAGACCGATACGCCGATCAACGAGATCCCACAGTCAGTCTCCGTGGTTGGGGCGGAAGAGATGGCCGACCGGGGCGTTGTCGACAAGGTCGATCAGGCGCTGCTTTACACCCCTGGCGTATTCTCGCAGCCTTACGGTTCCGATCCGGATACCGACTGGATCTATGTCCGCGGCTTCAACGCCAGTCAAACCGGCCTCTTCCTTGACAACCTGGCGCTGACCAGTCACGCCTTCGGCAACTTCCAGATCGATCCATTCATACTGGAACGTGTCGAAGTCCTGAAAGGCCCGGCCTCCGTCCTGCTCGGCGGCGCCAACGCCGGCGGTGTCGTGAATCTCGTGCGCAAACGTCCAACCGATGAGCAATATTTCTACACGGAACTCGGCATCGACAGTAACGGAAACGGCTTCGGCGGCTTCGATATTTCCGGCAAGCTGGACGAAAGCGGCGTCGTCAGCTATCGCTTGACCGGCAAGCTTTCCGGTGGCGATGGCTATGCGGACTATCAGGAAGATATCCGCGGCGTCTTCATGCCTCAGGTGACGTGGCAGCCGGACGACGCGACGAGCCTCAACGTCTATGCCTATGTCAGCCGGCTTGACCAGACCCATACGACCAACGGCCTGCTGCCGTACGGCGGCACCGTGGTCAGCAACCCGATCTTCGGCAAGATCGACCGGGACAGCTTCCTCAGCGATCCAGACTTCGATATCGGTCGCTCGACACAGGCGATGATCGGATACGAATTCGAGCACGAGTTCGAAGGGGGCTGGAAGTTCACCCAGAACCTGCGTTACGGGCATCTCGACAAGCGCGAGCGCCAGATGTATCCGTTCGACTGGCTATCGCAGACCGATGAGGTGATCCAGCTCTACGCCGATGACGTCCGGTCGAAGGCGGATTCCTTCAACGTCGATAATCGGCTGGAGAACGAGTTCGATCTCGGCGGAGCCAGTCACAAGGTCATGGCCGGTATCGACTATCGCTATTACCGCCTCGACAATGATCAGTTGGCTGCGTTCGGAGAGTCCGTCAATCCGGACGATATGGACAACGACCTGCCGTTCCCGACGCTCGTCCCCTCCACGCACCAAATCTACACGATCAACCAGGTCGGCGCATATCTGCAAGATCAGATAAAATTCGGCGACGGGTGGATCATCACGCTGAACGGTCGCTTCGATTATCTGGACAGCGAAGTCGATGACCGGCTCGCGGGCACCACGTCCGGCCTGTCTGATACCGCCTGGAGCGGCCGTGCGGGTTTAGCCTATGAATTCGACAACGGCGTGACACCCTATGTCAGCGTCTCGACCTTCTTCAGCCCGCTCGTCGGCGCCGGCGCCGACGGCGCGCTCAAGCCGGAAGAAGGCGAACAATACGAGGCCGGCGTCAAATACGAGCCGACTTGGTTCGACGGCGTGCTCACTGCGTCGGTCTTCCAGATCGACAAACAGAACTTTACTCTGACCGCCCCAGGCACCACCAGCAGACAGGTCGGAGAAGTTCGCTCCCGCGGTGTGGAGTTTGAAGGCAAGGTGAATCTGGACGAGAACTGGAAGGCGATCGCCGCAGCTTCTTACACCGACCTCGAATTCACCGAGAACGGGATCTATACTGGCAACACCCCTAACGTAGTACCGAATGTCCTCGCCTCGCTATGGCTTGATTATACCGTCACGCAAGGACCGCTGGAAGGATTGAGCCTTGGTGCGGGCGTGCACTACCGTGGCAAGTCCTGGGCCGACGAGGCAAACACGCTACGCGTTTCCGACGCCACCGTCTTCGATGCCGGCATTCGTTATGAAAAGAACGACTGGAAAGCCTCACTCAACGTGACCAACCTGTTCGACAAGGAATATGTCTCGGGTTGCAACACCGACTTGTTCTGCGGCTACGGCCAGGCCCGCACCGTCACCTTCAAGCTCAGCAAGGTCTGGTAGGCAGGCGTTCGCGACTCCAATCAGGTGCCGCCCCGCAAGGTAGCGCCCGGTTGGAGCAGAAGCCCTGCGGCTTCCGCCGCGTTGATCGCCTCCTCGTAACCGGCATCGGCATAACGGATGATCCCGAGCGAGGTATCGTTGGTGATGGCATGCGAAATGCGTTCCGTAGCAGCGTCGGTCCCATCCGCAACGATCGTGACGCCGGCGCTGGTCATATAGCCGGCGTAACCGCCGCCGCCGGAATGGATGACGACGAGATCGGCCATGGAGGAGCAGAGCGTCATCGCGTTGATCAGCGGCCAGTCAGCGATCGCATCCGAACCGTCCTTCATCCGCTCTGTCATGATGTTCGGATGCGCCATCGCGCCCGCATCGAGATGATCGCGCGAAAACGCGATCGGTCCGGCAAGTTCGCCCTTCCGGACGAGGTCGTTCACCGCCAGCGCGAGTTGCGTGCGCTCCCCATGACCGAGCCAGGCAATACGCGCCGGCAGGCCCTCGAACGGGACATTCTCCCGCGCCAGCCGTATCCAGTTGGTGACAATCCGGTTTTCGGGAAAGATCTCCAGTACGAGATCGTCGATCCGGGCGATATCGCTCTCCTCTCCCGACAGCGCCATCCACCGGAACGGCCCGATAGCCTTGCAGAACAGCGGTCTGAGATACGCTTCGGTGAAGATCGGAATATCGAAGGCGTTTTCGACGCCGCCCTGCTTTGCCTGGGTACGGATCAGGTTGCCGTTGTCGAAGACTTCCGAGCCTTGTTTCTGAAATTCCAGCATGGCCCGGACATGGTCGGCGATCGAGGCGCGGCTTGCGGCCATCAACTGCCCCTGCCCGTCCTTCCGCAACCGGCGCACCTCTTCAAGGCTCATGCCTTTCGGCACGTAGCCGTAGACAAGATCATGAGCGGAGGTCTGGTCGGAAACGACATCCGGCACGACGCCGCGCCTGACGATCTGCGGATAAATATCGGCCGCATTGCCGACAAGGCCGATCGAGACGGCGCGCTTTTCCTTTACCGCAGCACCGACCATGGCAAGCGCCGTATCGAGGTCCGGCGCCACCTCATCCAGGAAACCGATCGACTTGCGCTTGGCGACCCGCTCCGGATCGATGTCGACGACGAGGATCGCAGCACCTGCCATGCGGCCGGCAAGCGGCTGTGCACCGCCCATGCCGCCGAGGCCGGCGGTCAGCACGAACCGGCCGGCAAGCGTACATCCGAACCGCTTCTCGGCGATCCGCATGAAGATCTCGTAGGTGCCCTGGATGACGCCCTGACTGCCGATATACTGCCACGCGCCGGCGGTCAGCCCACCCCAGCAGATCAGCCCCTTCTCCTGCAGCTCATAGAAATATTCGGCCTTCGCCCACTGACCGACGATGTTGCAGTTCGCCATGATGACCAGAGGCGCCTTGTCATGGGTCTTCAGTAATCCCACCGGCTTGCCTGACTGGATGATCAGCGTCTGATCTTCCTCCATGATCTTGAGCGTCCGGACGATCTCGTCATGCGCCAGCCAGTTGCGCGCCGCCTTGCCAAGCGCCGCATAGACCACGAGATTGTCGGGGTCTTCGCCAACCGAGAGCACGTTTTCGAGGAGCCTCAGAAGTGCCTCCTGCCGCCAGCCCTTGGTGCGCAATTCGGGACCGCCGGGGATCGGGAATTTCGGGTGACGCGGATTGGGCTTCGGCATGTTTCCCTCCTCAGGCGAGCGCGTAATCGGCTATGCTGATGCCCAGCGCCGTTTCGACAATCGGATAGACCGATGGGTCTTTCACGCTGGAGGAAAGCGGTATGATCGTCTTCGGCACGTGCAGCAGGAAGACCCGCATACCGGGCTGAAGCTGCCCTACGCTCATCGGCTCACCGTTCGGTGACAAGGTGCTGATGATGTCCGGGAAAGTCGCCAGCCGGTGACCGCCGGCATCCTCGACAGCCATGTATTCGTTCATCACATGCATGGTGATCGCCCTGTCGCCCTCGCCGAGCGTCAGCGTCCCCACATCGAAGGCCTCGTTGGTATAGACGACGGATTTTTCGGTCACTTCCGCCTGCGTGAGGATGGAGCCGCCCGTCGTCTTGACGATAGCATCGATGATCGCATGCCCGCCCTTGCCGTCGGCAGCAATGATCGCCTCGCCGAGCGTGAGCGCCAGGCTGATGCCGCCGAGCGCCGCATTCTTCCGGATATAGGACGCGCGCAAGGGATTGCGGCAGGAGGCGATGAAGCCTCCCGATTGGTCGGAGGCGGTGCGAAGGACCGGCGAAACCTTTGCCGTCGCCCCGCGGATCACGAGCTCCATATAACGGTTTTCAGCGCGGTTGCCGCCGACTGCCGTCTGGATCATCTGCTCCGGCGAATTCGCCATGCCGATCGAGCCCATGTCACCGGTCGGATGCGCCCGGACATCACCGACGGCATCCAGAACCTTCGTGCCGAGAATGGCCGATGGCAGCCAGCCGTTCAGCGTCGAGGACTTACCGTTCTGGCCGATCATTAGTGCCTTGATCGGTTCGCCGAGCGCCTCCTGCAGGAGCTCTACGGCCTTCACATAGTCGATGCCCTGCATCTCCCAATTGGTGGTGGACGCCGGCGCGCCGATCGCAGCCGCCGTCGCCACCCAGTCCTCGTCCTCAAGCTCATCGATAGTGACGAGTTCAGGCTTGCCGATGCTGACTGCCGCGTACCCCAGCATTCGGCCATGATCGGCCCAGCCGCCGCCGCCGGCTGCATAAACGGAGCCACCACGGACCGCCGCCTCGACATCCTTTTCTGTCAGAATCCGCCCCATGCCTTTGCTCCTTTATCGCCTGTCCAGCTTGAGGACCGTTTCGTAGAGAACCGCCGCGCCGAGCGCGATATCGTCGTTGTCCGCCCATTCCTCCGGGGTATGGCTGCGCCCGTCGCGGCAGGCAATGAAGACCATCGCCGCCGGTGCCACCTTGGCCAGGAATGCCGCGTCATGTCCCGCACCGGAGACCATGCGCCGGCTCGACGCATCGAGGCCAGCTGCACTTTCCTCCAGCAATGCAACAACCGAAGCCGCCATCGGCGTCGCCGGGTTGTTCGAGATCCGCCGCGGCGGCGTGATGGTCACCCCGCTCCTCTTCGCCGTCTGCTCGGTCAATGCGGAAACCGCCTCCGAAAAGCTCTCCATCACTGCCGGATCTTCCGCCCGTGCGTCGATCAGCATGCGGACGTGGGATGGAACGACATTGGCAGCATTCGGCTCCATCGAAAATTCGCCGACCGTGGCCGCGAAATGGCTCGGTCCTTGGGCGAGTTCAGAGGCAATCCGCTCGATGCCGAGCACGACGCGGGAAGCCGCCGTCAGCGCGTCGCGCCGCGCGCCCATCGGCGTCGTACCGGCGTGATCCGCCCGCCCCTCGACGACGATCTCGATGCGGGTAATGCCGGCAATCACGGTCACCACGCCGATATCGATCCTTTCCTTCTCCAGTACCGGCCCCTGCTCGATATGCAGCTCGAGGAAAGCCCTGATGTCCCCTCGCCTGAGGTCAACAGCCGGGTCGCCGCCGACCATGCGAATTCCTTCGGCAAGGCTCATGCCGTCCGCTTCCCGTTCAAGCCATTCCGTCGGACGCAAGCCCAGCATGCCGCGACTGCCGATGCAGGAAACACCGAAGATCGAAACCTCCTCAGCCAGAAAATCGATAATCTCCAGGTCATGTTCCAACGCGATGCCTGCATCGTCGAGAGAACGGGCCACTTCCAGAGCCGCGGCAACACCCGCAATCCCATCAAAGCAGCCGCCATTCGGCACGGTATCCGAGTGCGAACCCAGCATGATCGTGCCCTTGGAACCGGCTCCCTTGCGCAGGCCGATCAGATTGCCCGCAGCGTCGATACGCGTCTCAAGTCCGGCCTCCTTGAAGCGACGCTCCAGATAGGCTCGGCCCTTCAAAAACATCGGCGTGAACGCGCGCCGCGTCCATGGCCGGTCCGGCTCGGTGAGCGCTGCCAAGGCATCGATATCCGCCGCAATCCGATCTGCCTTGACAGGAAGATTGCGCGTCATACTGAAAGCCCCTGAAGCGGCAAACTCGCCAGCGGCCGCACGAAGTCGCCATTGCCCGGCTCGGCGAGAACCCGCGAACCATCGTAGGCAAGCTTGCCGCGCAAATAGGTCGCCGCCACCTTGTAGGGTAGCGTCATGCCGTCATAGGGCGACCAGCCGACCACGTTGTTACCGGTCCTGGAGGCGTCGAAGACATGGCGTTCCGGCGTCAGAACGGCGATATCCGCATGCTTGCCAACTTCCAGAGCGCCCTTGATGTGATCGATGCGGAAATGCCGCGCCGGGTTCAGCGCCATCAGCCGTGCTGCCCAGGTGAGCGTCACACCGCGCTCCAGCGCACCCTTGATGAAGAGCGGCACCATGGCTTCCAGCCCCGGCAGACCGGAGGCATTCGCCAGCATCTCAGAATTGGTCTTGCGGTCGAGCGACCAACTCACATGGTCGGTCGAAAGCAGCGTCACGTTGCCGGCCGCGATATGCCGCCAGAGCTTTTCCACCTCGGCTCGCGGCCGGATCGGCGGATTGCATTTGGATCGGCCGCCGAGCCGTTTCGCATCCGTCTCGCTGTCGAGTGTCAGATAATGGATCAGGCATTCCACCGTCGCCCGATGACCCTGTGCGCGATAGGCCGCTGCGATCTCGTAGCCGCGGCCGAGCGAACAATGCACCACATGCGCCGGGCAGCCTGTCGCGGCACCGATCTCGTAGATTTCCACCATGGCGAGCAGTTCGGTGAGCGGCGGGCGGGATATTTCATGCGCCCTGTAGTCGGTAATGCCGGAAGCCTTTACTGTCTCCATTGCCGCCCGCACATATTCGTCGCTCTCGTTGTGAACGCCGGCCGTCAAACCAGTCGGTGCGATAGCGGCAAAGCACTCCGTCATCAGCGGCGCCGGAATGCGCGGAAAGCGCTTGGGATCGGTTCCGAAGGTGGAGAACTTGAAGGCGGCAACGCCGGCTTCCACCTGTTCGGGAATCCGTCTGGCGCCCTCTTCCGGATCGATCGTGCCGTAGAGCGCGAAATCGACGCGTGCCAGGCTTTCCCCATGCGCTACCTTGCCGCGCACGGCCTCCGAAGAACAGATGAGATTGCCCTCGTCATATGGCATGTCGACGATGGTCGTCACGCCGCCGGCCGCCGCCGCGCGCGTCGACCAGATGAAATCCTCCTGGTTCTTCTGCGAAAGCGAATGGACCTGCGCATCAATCGCGCCCGGCAGGATCAGCGCTTTACCGAGATCGTGGCGCTCTTTCGCACCCGGCATATCACCCTGCCCAACGGCCGCCACCAATCCGTCGCGAACGGCAACGAAGCCCTCAGGAACCAGACGATCCGGCAAAACCAGCGTGCCCTTCAGAACAAGATCGAAATCCGCCATGGATCATGCCTCCCCGGTTGATGCACTGCTCGTCGCTCGGCCTGCGACGGATGTCACGATAGGGGAATTTGCAGAGCCGAGGGATATCCCATATCGTGAACGAATTATACCGAGCCTGCCCATCTCACAGAGTAGCTGCGGAAAGTTTGAGCAATGGACATCGCCACTCTTCTGATGGCTCACTACGCGCTTTCGTTGGGCAGCCTGAGGGGCGCTGCCCGCGCCTTGGGGCGACCGGTCGCCAGCGTCTCTGCCGCCTTGGCCCGTTTACAGTCACATATAGCAACGCCGCTGACGACGACCACCGGCAACCGCATCCTGCCGACACTGGAAGGCCGCCGCCTTGCCCGTGATCTCCGCCACGCAGCCGATCTCATTCTGGATCTGGCAACACTTTCCAAGATGCCGGACGAGGCGCCGGTCGAGCAGCATGCTGCCCGCATGTCGGTCTCGCTGTTGGCGCTGTCGCGCCTCCTCGTCGTTGCCCGGACAGGCAGCATCCGCAGTGCCGCCATGGAGATCGGCATTGGCCAGCCGCAATTGACGCGTCAGTTGAAGAGCCTTGAGCAGGATATAGGCGCCGCACTCCTCGATCGCACCGCGTCGGGCGCCGTACCGACGGAGGAAGGCAAAGGATTTCTGATCCTCGCCGAAGAGTTGGAAACGATCTGGCTGAGGATTTCCGACCATGCCGGAGAGCGTTTCCGCCGAACGAGCCGGATGATCAATCTCGGTTCCGTCGCTCCGCTGGGTCGTGAAAGCCGGATCGCAAAAATCCTGGCTTTGCTCGCTGCCGGATGGCCGCTGCACCAACCGCATAATCCGCTCTATATCTCCAGCACCAACGCCGAGGAACTTCTGTCCGGCCTCAACAGTCGGCAATACGACATCGTCTTTCTGGATACTGTCGATGTGCCGGCAGGCATCGACCACCGCGTGGTCTCGCGTTCAGGTCTTTCCGTCGTTGGCTCGGCGAAGGCGATCGAGGCTCAGCGGCACGATCTGAAACGTCTTCTGATCAACACGCCGCTTGCTCTTCCCAGTCTCAAGAGCGGTCTGCGCCAGAAATTCGTATCGCTGAGCGAGGATATACTGCGGCCCGAGGAACGGTCGCGCCTGTCCTTCGTGGAGATCGATTCCATCCCCGTCATCGCAAACCTCGTGATCGAGCACGGTTACATCGCGCTCCTGCCGCAATGGGCGATCTCCGGCGTTGATGAAAAGATGGAAGCCATCCCCCTTCCCCAAACCTACGATATGCAGCTCTCGCTTGCCTGGAAGAAAAACGCGCGATCGGAAAATGTCGCCAGCCTCGTTCAGCGGATCCTGGCTGATGGTGGCCTCATGGAAGCCTGATCATTGTTTAAGCTTCTCCTGTGTGAGGAGAGGCTCGTACCGCCGGTCCGTCAATGTCTTCAGAAATGCGACGATCGCATCGACCCGCTTGTCGTCCAGCGCCGGACCGGCCGTCAATTGCTCCATGGCCAGATTGTCCGGCACTTCGGGTGCACCCCATTCCTGCCCCGTCTCGGGATTGATCTGGCGGCTCTTCTTGATGCTGTTGTATTTTACGTAGAAGAGGACGACGCTCCGCAGATCCCTGAAGACGCCATTGTGCATATAGGGTCCCGTCACCGCCACGTTCCGCAGGCTCGGGACCTTGAATTTTCCGCGCGCGGTCGGCTCTCCCGCAACCAGCGGGTTCTCGGCGAGACCGAGGTCGGGTTTGGCCGCCCCAGCTGTACCGGCAGCAAGACGAGGATTGGCGGGAACGCCGATATTGAAATACTTGTGGTTCGTGAAGACTGCGTCCTTCAGGCCGTTCGGCCCACGCACCTCATGGCAGATGCTGCAATTGGTGAACTGCTGCGAGAAGAAAAGGACCCTCCCCAGTTCCTCCTGGTCTGTCAGTTTTTCTTCGCCTCCGAGATAACGATCATATCTGGAATCGAAAGAGCTGAACTCCGGCCCGCGTTCATATTCGGCCAGCGCGTTGACCATCGCCGAATAGGCGGTCTCGTCATCCTGAAACACGTTCTGGCCGTAGAGGACACGAAACGACCGATCGTATGAAGGGTCCTCGCGAAGCCGCGAAATGACGGCGGCCTTGTCGGGCATTCCCATCTCGACGGGATTCAACGGCGGACCGCCCGCCTGATCCTCGAGCGTCCGTGCGCGACCATCCCAGAAGAATCCTCCGCGATATTCGCCGTCGCTCCCCTTTGAGAATGGAGGTGTCAGCGCAGCATATCCGGCAGTCGGTGCGTTGCGGCCTCCGAGTGACTGCCCGTCATCCCCAAGCGAGACATCGCTGCCGACAAGATCCGTCTGCCGCGCATCCACAAAGCCCGCACCCGGCGCATGGCATGTAGAGCACGACTGGCTCCTGTTTTTCGAGAGATTGGGGTCGTGGAACAAGGCCTCGCCGAGCGCGATCTTGCTGGGATAAGCCTCGCCGCCATCCGCAAAAGAGCCTCCCGAAGGCGCCAAAACCAAACCGAGCCCTGCCACAACAGCCATAAGAAGAAGAGGATGACGCATCAGGAAACTCGTATCAGAATTCTGTCCATCCCGTCGGCGATGAACTGTTTGCCGGCCGATGGCGGGCTCATCCTTGATACACCGCAACGGGACGAACAATGCCGTGGTAAAATGCCGCGTTTAAGATGATCCCGTGCGTCAACTTTGCAGGCGAGCAAGGGGAGAGCCTGTGCCGCCTCGACAAGAGGGCAGTTCAGGCCGCCTTGCTGAACGACCGACCGCTTTTATTCAGATAGGCATCGAATGCGGAGGCCGCGGCCCTCACGATGAAACGATGCTCTTCCGAGACCCTGACAAATCCACCTTCACGTTCGATCAAACCGTCTCGCTCCAGTTTGTCGAGCCGATCGTTGCCGCTTAAGAGGAGATCCGCGTCAAAGCCCTGCGCCGTCGCGAGCGCAGCCACGTCCACCGCAAAGTCGCACATCAGTCTTTCGATGATTTCACCGCGCAGTCGGTCCTCGGGCGTGAGGTGGTAACCCTTGGCGACGGGCAATTCACCCTTTGACACGCGGGTCGCGTAAAGGCCCGGCGGCACCTCGTTCTGAATATATCCCTGAGGCAGCTTGCCGATCGAAGACGCCCCCAATCCTATCAGGGCCTCGCAAGCGTCTGTCGTATACCCTTGAAAGTTCCTGTGCAGTCGCCCCTCGGTCTGCGCCAGCGCGAGGTCGTCGCCCGGCAGCGCGAAATGGTCGAGGCCGATTCGGACATATCCCGCCGCTACCAGAGCCTCGGCAATCGCTTCCGCCTGCAATGCTCGCTCCCGCACGTCGGGAAGTGTCGCCTCATCGATCAGACGCTGATGCTTCTTGAAGCTTGGAATATGTGCATATCCGAAAACGGCAAGACGATCCGGCCGCATGCGGATGGCTGCCTCGACGGTATTGACGCAGGATTCGACCGTCTGGTGGGGAAGACCATAGATGAGGTCGAAATTGATGGCATTGATGCCGTTGTGCCGAAGGTGCTCCACCGTCGCCATCGTCGTTTCCACGCTTTGAATACGATTGATCGCCTTCTGGACCCTCGGATCGAAGCTCTGCACACCAAGACTCGCGCGGGTGACGCCAGACTCTCCGAGCGCCACCGCCATTTCACCGGTCAAGGTTCGCGGATCGATTTCGACGGCGGCATTGACCGCTTCTGCAAAACCAAGGCGGTCGCGAAATGCATCCATCAGCGCGATGAACTCGTCCGGCTTGATAATGGTAGGCGTGCCGCCGCCAAAGTGAATTTCCCCGACGCTGAAGCTTCCGTTTCTGGCGGATCCCAGAAGTTCGATCTCCCGGTGCAATGTCTCGATATAGTCGAGAATCGGCCCGTCGCGTTCGGTGATCGTAGTATGACAGCCGCAGTACCAGCACATGGACCGACAGAAAGGGATGTGGATGTAAAGCGACGTAGACTGTCGTTCGGGCAACCCCTCGAGCCAGGAAGGATATACGGCGGCGTCGAAATCCGCAGTGAAGTTGGGAGCCGTCGGATAGCTCGTATAACGCGGAAGTCGCGCATCGCCATATTTTTCGATGATCGCTTCGGACATGTCTGGCACCTTTCCAAGTCACTTTAGAAAGCGTTTAACGGAGCGGTGCCGCTCGCTCTTTGTGCGAAATCAAGGCTCTTTCTGATTTTTGCAAAATGTTTGTCCCGCCACAAATTTCCCTGTCTGTACCGCTGCTAAATCTTGAACGCGGCCGGGATCGGCCAGGCCGCCGCGACAGTTTTAAAAGGCCAAGGACAACGCAATGTCGGATATTGAGATACCCTCCATCGACGTCAGGACGCTCGCCCCTGCCGAACGCCACCCGAAAATCTTCGGCGTGCTCACCTCGCTCGCCCCTGGCTGCATCATGCATGTCACGAGCGATCATGACCCGCGGCCGTTGCACTATCAAATCGAGAGCCGGTATCCGGAACAGTTCGACTGGCAATACCTTGAACAGGGGCCGGATGTCTGGCGCGTCGAGATCCAGAGAGCCAAGGGTTCCGGCTGCGACTGCTGCTGTGGTCATTGAAAGATCAAAGCCATGCCCGGCGTCACCATTTCCCGCTGGACGATGTCTTATTTCGCAGCGGCATTGATCTGTCTGGCCGCCGGGCTGGCCTCGACCGCTTCGGGTTTCGGTTATCCGTCAGTCCCTGTCGAGGCTCCGGAATCACTGGTGATTATTCACCTCATCGCGATTGGCTGGCTTGGTCTCCTGTTTGCCGGATCGCTGCTTCAATTCGTGCCGGTGCTTGCCTCCCGGCAATTGCAGTCGCCCCATCTCGCCCTACCCACCCTGCTTCTGACCATCGGCGGGCTTGTTCTCCTGCTGACCGGATTTCTCGGGCTGGCCGACATCCTACCCTTCCTGGCATGGACGCTCCCGTTTGGAGGCGTCGTTCTGACGTTTGCTTTCGCAAGCCTCTGCTGGATGGTGATCGGCACGCTCGTCACAAACCGACCGCTCTCCCTGCCGGCAAAGTTCGTCGCGCTTGGCTGCGCGCCGCTGATCGGCGTCGCTGTTATGGGATTGCTCTTCACCCTTCCGCTTTCGGGCTTGACCGACAATTCATATCTCGTCCGGCTGGTGCTGGAAGCCGCACCGGCACACGCCTATCTCGGCCTCGTGGGCTGGATGACCGTCACCGCTGTCGGGGTCAGCTATCGTCTCCTGACGATGTTCCTGCTGTCACCGGAGAAAGTCCGCAGCACAAGTCGCGCGGCCGGCTGGTTGATGGTCGCGGCTCTCGCGGCGGTGCTGTACGATATCGTCTTCGCCGGAGCCGGAACGGGCCGAAAGTGGCCGCTCGATGTGGCCGTGGCGATCGGTGGAACCGCCATCCTCCTCTACGCGATAGATGTCTATTCCATCTTCAAGGAACGCAAGCGAAAGTCCGTGGAACTGAACGTGCTTTCGAGCCTGGTGGCCGTCGCCATGCTGGTTATTTCCTTCATTCTCTTCGCTGTCTCGATTGCGATCGGCAACGTGGCGGATATGGTGATCCCGATCGCCTATCTGTTCACCTTCGGCTGGTTGACGGGGCTGGGCCTTGGGCAGCTTTACAAGATCGTCGCGTTCATGACCTGGCTGGAGTTCTACGGCCCCGTCCTCGGCCGGACCCCCGTGCCGCGCGTACAGGACCTCGTCAATGAACGACGCGCATCGGTATGGTTCCTGCTCTACTTCGGCGCGACAAGCATAGCGACCATCGCTTTGATTCATGATGTGCCGGACGTATTCAGATGGGTTACAATTGCCCAATTGATGGCCGTCTGCGCTCTTGCATTTGAATTCATCCAGGCCCGACGCCTTGCCTTGGTCCCGGCCTCAACCAAACTGCCGACAGGTAACGCCATATCTCGGCTGTTTTTACCAAGCTTCAACGGGAGGTCATAATGCCCCAGGAATTCAAGGAACTCGATGTGAGGTCGATCCTGCAGAACGGCGGCCAGCCGTTCGAAGAAATCATGCGCGCGGTCGGCGCATTGCAGCCAGGCGAAGGCCTCAGGTTGTTCGCGCCGTTCGAACCGCAGCCGCTCTTTCGTGTCATGGACAGCAAGGGTTTTGACCATGACGTTGTCGAGCTCGACAATGGAGATTTTGAGGTCCGCTTCGTCCCACGCACGGAAGAGGAAGTGGCAATCTCCGAAAACGCGGTCTCGCCGGAACTCTGGGCGGAACCTTCCGTCGATCTGGACCTTTCCGATCTCGATCCCCCCGAGCCGATGCAGCGGATTCTCTCGGAGGCCGAAGCGCTGACCTCGGGTGAAGTCATCTTCGCCGTGCTCTCGCGGGAGCCGGTCTTCCTGTTTCCGGAGCTTACCCGCCGGGGCCACCAATGGGTGGGCAATTTCGATCGGGACGGCAGCGCCTACCGGATCATGATCCGCATAGGCCCTGGAGCGACCAATGCCTGAGGCATTTCAGCAGGCAGAGGTGATCGAGCGGATCAGGCAACAGCTCTCATCGGTCATCGATCCGGAGATAGGGCGCGGTATCGTCGAAATGGGCCTGATCTACGTGATTGAGGCAGGCCCTGCCGGCGATGTTCACATCATGATGACCACCACGACAAAAGGCTGCCCTGCCACCGCCTTTTTGGCCGATGCCGTTCGCGCTTGCGCCGGATCGGTCATCGGCGTGACGAACGTCGACGTGGAATTGACCTACGATCCTCCGTGGAATCCTTCGATGATGGCGCCATGACGCTCCCGAGCCCGACGCATGGACATCGTGTTTCATCCGTCCGTATCGTGATATTCGCCGGCAAACACGGGAAGAGTGAACCGGAAGCTTGCTCCTCCGGCGGCGTTTCTCGCAACCGATATCTCGCCACCATGCGCCTCGATGGCCCTTCTGGATATCGACAGACCTATTCCGAGGACACCGTCATGACCGCCAGAGCATAGCCACGCAGGTCGGAAGGCGGTGCTTGATGAACGCATGCAGGGTTCGACCCAGCTCTCCGAAAAATTCGCTAAGCATGAGATGCTCAAAGCCCGCCTGATTACCTGTGAGGGCGGGTTCAGCTTACCGACTGCGTGTCCGACAGGCCCGGACATTTCAAGCATGCACTGCAAGCTTTCACCGACGACGGCTGAGGAGGAGAGCGCAGCCGCCGTCGGTACGCTGCCGGCTTACACGCCGGCTGCAGCGATGTCCGCGTCCAGGCGCTCACGTGCCTTTTTCGGCAGCTTGGCGGCCTTGATCGCATCCAGATTGGCCGGTGTGTCGCCCACGACGATCAGACCGATCATTCCCATGCCGACATGCGGGGAGCATTTAACGGCATAGGCGCCTTCGACATCGAAGGTGACTTTGACACTCTCGTTCATCTTGCCCTTGAAGGGCGTTGCACCTTCCGGAATGAGACCATTGATGGTCTCGGCGTTATGGGATTTGTCCGTCGGGACGAAGGTCACGGTATCGCCCTTGGCAATCTTCAGCGAGCTCGGCTCGAACACCATCACGCCGTCCTTGCCCTTGTTGAGCATGTGGACCTCAAAATCGGCGGCGGAAGCGAGGGTTCCGCACCCTGCGGCGATGACTGTCGCACCGATCAGAGAAACTAAAATATTCTTCATTGTCTTGCTCCTTTCGAGAGGCCTCGTGCCTCTGTTGGAGCCACTCTATCGCGTAGACGGAAGCGTTCTTTGACGCATCGCAAATTTCATACCAACTCCCTCCCCCTATTCTTTGGCGCTTTCTGCCAGTGCGAGCAGACCCTCGGCATCCTTTACCAGAAGCTTCTGGCGTCCGCCTTCGACAAGGCCTTTCGCCTCCCATGCACTCATGATCCGGGATACGGTGTGGAGCGTGGTGCCCGTCATCTCGGCGATATCCTGCCGGGAGATGGGAAAGTCGATGCGCACGGCGCCCCCTTCCTTCCTGCCTGCCTGCTTGACGAGCCTCAGAACTGCATGAGCCACCCGCCGTTCGACCTCCTGGGTGGATATCTCCCGAATGCGGGCATGGGCCTCCTCCAGGCGCTGCCCGATCGTCTGCATCGCAGTGACGGCAAGGCGCGGATTCCGATCGACGAACTGGGGCCATAGCTCCGTGGGCCAGGAAAGCGCAATACTTTCAGCGACGGCGGTCGCGGTACCCGGATAATCGGTGCGCAGGAGCGCTTTGGCAAAACCGAAAAGGTCGCCGGGATGGACGACCCGAACGATGATCTGCTGGCCGTCCTCGGTGACCTGCGTGACTTTCAGCCGACCGTGCAGAAGAAGATAGAAATGCATCGCAGCCGCGCCCTGTTCGAAGACGGCTTCACCGGCCGGCACCCGGCGGGGGACCGCATGAGCCAGAAGGGCTTCCGTGTCGGCATCCTCCATCTTCTCGAATAGGGGGAAGGTTCGGACGAGGCTTTTGTCGATCTTCAACGGCGTGCGCTCCTGCAGCGGACCCTTGTTTCCGACATTTGCCGAGGAGCCGCGGCATCTGGATGCAAATATCGGAATCGGACCACTCGTTTCGGAGCGACCTTAGCACAACCCACGGCGAGATCGAAGGCACGGCATTGCCGCGCATGCGCATTCAGGCGATCCAACCTGTATCGCGCAGCTTCCGCAGTAGAGGCGCATACCACCGAGTCGATTTGACAAGACGGAAGCCGAGATTGTCGGGTGGAGTTCCGACCGAGCACCCCCCGCCTTTCGGATCGCGGATGAAGGAACTCACCGGTGAACGATGGCCGGCGACCGTGACATACACGCCGCATATCGCCTCCGAGGCGCGGACCGAACCGTTTTTGTAGAGATGGACGCGTCGGTGGCAGGTGGATGTCCATTCCCACACATTCCCGCCGAAATCGGCCAGACCGAATTCGTTTTCCCCGAAACTGCCGATCGGTCGCGGCACGGGATCGCGCTTGGATCTTTCCCGCGCCTCGCGTTCGTAGTCGGCGATCCAGCGGATCGCTGGATTTTTGTTGTCGGGATCCAGCCCGAGTGCATCATCGGGAAAGCGCTTGCCTGCGGCCTGCGCAAGCTGCTCATCGGTGGGAAGCGTCCAATAGTCGCCGGTCTTGTCGGATAACCAGCGGGCATAGGCCACTGCATCGTCGAAGCTGACGCCGGTCACGGGGATCTCGACACCGGTGACCGGCGGCGCATCGGCTGGGGCACAGCCGCCATCAAGCACGCAGGCGGCATACTGCGATGCTGTGACCTGATATTTCGTGATGGTGAGGTTATCAGCGGCAACCACGGCCTTCATCGGCGCATCGACCGGCGCCGTACCCTTCATGAATTCGCCGTCGCTTCTGTATTTATAGGCGCGCGACGGCACGACAACCGTTTGCGGCTCAAAGTCCACGCTCGTTGGGGGAGATGGTTCGAAGAGGCCCGCCTGCTGGAAGATACCCACGGATAAAGCGGCGATCAGCGTGATCGGAAGCGCGGTACGGAAGAGCGAGTTTTTTGGCTTTTGGTTCGTGCATGACATGTTCGCCTCCTCGGGCGAAACTGTCGCTTCCGGAGGAAGCGCGTCTGTTCGAGGGACATGCGGGGCAGGCATCACCCCGCCCCGCATGTCGAAATCAGCTTCCGGTCGGAGCGACGACCGAAGTCATCAGATCGTCGTTCCAGTCGCCGGTGACCTTGAAGTGTGCCGCCGCGCCCAGCTCGAAGGCCTCGATCAGGTTATGGTTGACATAGGCATAGATGCCGGGCTGTTCGAAGGTGTAGAACGCCGCACCGGCCGTGCCGCCCGGAATGAACCAGGTTTCCTGATCCCGATCGGGGACATTGTTGAACTTGCCGGTTGCCCAGACATAGTCGCCGTGTCCGCCGATGAGGTGCGGGCGGGTATCGCGATTGGCCTGCGAATGGACGATCAGCACTTTTTCCCCGACCGCAGCGGTCAGAGCGTTTTCACCGGTCAGGGCGCCGACCGCACCGTTGAAGACGATATGGGTCGGTGTGAGGCTCCGCATGACCTTGAGCGTATCCTCAAAGGCTTCGCCGGCGCTGTCGTACTTCTTGAAGTTACCGGCTTCGTCGCGCGGAACGTAGAAGTCCTGTTCGCCGACATAGTAGACCTTGTCGTAGACGAGCTCCTTGCCGTGGCCGTCGCTCAGGCCCTCACGAGGCAGGACCATGATCGCGCCGTTCATGCCCGATGTGACATGCCACGGCACCATTCCGGGAGGTGCGCAATGGTAGACGAAGACGCCGGCCTTGGTCGCCTTGAAACGCAGGACTGCCTTTTCACCGGGGTTGACGATGGTCAGCGCGCCGCCGCCCAAGGCACCCGTCGCCGAATGGAAGTCGATGTTGTGTTGCAGTTCGTTCGTTTCAGGATTGATCAGCGTCAGCTCGACATAGTCGCCCTGATGCACCACCATCAACGGTCCCGGAACCGATCCGTCGAAGGTCATGGCATTGATCTCCGTGCCTTCCTTGTCGATCACCATCTTCTTCTCCTGGATCGTCAGGGTGAATTCGACGATCTTCGGCGGGCCATCTGCCTTCTGGGTGTGGGCGTGCACGAACGGCGGCTTGACGAGATCGACCTTCACCCGGCGCAGCGCCGAAAGGTCGGTCGGGTTCATCTTGGCCGGCGGGGTCTCATCCGCATTCGCGAAAGAAGCCTGTACGATCGGAGTCATGGCCCCCACGAAGGCGGCCCCTGCCAAAATCGAGCGTCTGGTCATCTGCAATTTGTCAGTCATGGTGCCTCTCCTTTGAAGCAAAGGGCGGAGTTGATCGCCGTCCTGTTGAAAGAGAGGCTAGGATGGGTCCTGCGTATCTTCTTTGATGTGCAACAAACTTTCCCTTGTTTGCTTGCGTCTTAGCAAAGACCGGAAAACAAAGGCGGGAGATAGATCGGGCATCGATTGAAGGAATTTCGCCATGACTGATCTTTCCTCCCAGCAAGCTCGCCGCGGAGGTATCCCGCGCGGCCTGTCGCCGACCGCCCCCGTGATCTTCTCCTACGGCTTCAGGCCGTTCTTCCTCTCGGCTGCGCTCTGGGCGGTTGCGGCGATGTCTTTATGGATAGCAAGCTTGGGCGGGATGATCGAGGTGGCGTCGTCCTATGGCACTGTCCATTGGCACGCGCATGAGATGCTGTTCGGCTATGCAAGCGCCGTGCTTGCCGGTTTCCTGTTGACCGCGGTTCCCAATTGGACCGGCAGGCTGCCCGTCTCCGGCTGGCCGCTTGTCTTTCTCTTTCTCGTCTGGGTCGCCGGCAGGTTGGGCTTCCTGCTCGCCGACACCATTGGCGTTATGGCAGCCGTCCTGGCCGATGGTGCCTTCCTGCCCCTCCTCCTCTTCATCTGCGTACGTGAAGTGGTCGCCGGGAAGAAATGGAAGGATCTGAAGGTTATCGGTGGTTTGCTGGCACTCTCCACTGCAAACATCCTGTTCCATCTCGACGCAATAGCCGGACAGCACCCTTCCCTCGGAATCAAGCTTGCACTATCGGCCTATGTCTCGATGATCCTCATCGTGGGCGGGCGAATCATCCCCAGTTTCACCCGCAACTGGATCAACAAGACGGGTCGAACGGATTTCCCCGTCGCCTACAATCACTTCGATACTGCTGCAATCTTGTGCGGAGTGGCCGCATTGGCGAGCTGGGTGGTTCTGGGTGATGGTCCGGTTGTGGCAGCAGTCGCGGGGCTTGCGGCGGTGATGCACGCGGCAAGGCTTGGACGCTGGCGGGGCTGGACGACGACTGCGGAAATGCTGGTGACGATCCTTCACATCGCCTATCTCTTCGTGCCGCTGGGGTTCGCCGCCATCGCGATCGCCGCCCTCGGTCTCTTCGATGAGACTTCCGCAATTCACGTGCTGAGCGTCGGAACCGTGGCAACCATGATGCTGGCCGTCATGACCAGGGCGAGCCGGGGCCATACCGGACGGGTGTTGACCGCCTCGCGGGCGACCGTCGCATCCTATGGAGCAATCGTGCTGAGCGCGCTTTTGAGACCGAGCGCCGCGTTTTTCCCGGAACACCTGAACACGGTCTACGCGCTGGCCGGTTTGGCCTGGTTGATCTCGTTCGGCCTGTTCGTTCTTGAGTACGCGCCGATGCTGGCGCGGGTCCGCCTGTAGGAAGACGGTGAGTTCCGGAATTGGCGGGAATCTCCGGGAAAAGGCGGGAAATAGCGGGAAGCCTTGAAATTGAAGGCCTCTGGACCTGCTGCGACGGTGGTCGGCGATCCGTTCGCGCCAGCATAAATCCGGGAAATCGTCACAACAGTGCCAATGTTTAGGCCAGACCACCGCGTGACTTCAAAAGGCCCTCAAATCGCCCATGAAGCTTCTTCGCGCCCTTCGAAAACCGTTTCAAATCAAGCGATTCCCTGAAAGCAGGGAATTGCCCCCTACCCTGCGGTTCGAATCCGTTTCCGGCGCTCAAGAGCAAAAAAGAATTGCGCGCCTAAAGAGGAATATAAAAACTGAGAATATCCATACAGAACCAATTGCTTAGACGAATTCAACGACTCCAGAGATTCCACCAATGTTTGCGTCCGCGAGGGCGCCTCGGCGGGAAGCTCGCCCATCTCAGCCAGGTCACTTGTAATTGAACATTATATCGAGGACAGCCTTCATCATAAATATGTTTATCGCCGGCATCTGACCCTCGGCGCCGGACCGATACACAGAAAGCTGATTATGCACTATCAAATTCCGACAAGCATACATCGAGGCCACCCAGTCGTCTTTTCCGTCGGTAGTTTCCCCGCAGGTATCCAAGAGTTGCACGCAAAGCGCATGAAGGCGATCGAATGTGGCCCTCTGTCTACCGGTGGTAACGCTGTTCACTATATGGAGCCGCTTTTTCTCTCCGGATATTTCGGCAAGCCGCTTTCGTAGCTCCCAGGCGGTCAATTGCTCTTGAGCAATCTGCCGAACCTCTTTCGACAGAACATCCTCAATGAGCATTTCGAGCACCTGGTAGTAGCTGAGGTAAGTCCAAGGAGATGTGAGATTCAATGCCGTCGGCTGAACGATACGCGTAAATTCATTGAGATGAGCCGCGATGGTGGAGGATGGAGCGCAAATCTTCAACGAGGTAGGTTCGGCGCTCATAAACAAATCATCGTAAGGCGTCAGAAGCGACCCGTCGTTGATGAATCCGGAGCAAACTTCGAGTTCCCTTCTATTCGAAAGAATGAACACTCCTTGGCGCTTCAAGCTGTAGTAACAGTGATTAAACTGAAGGCCCTCTTCCTCGAGAACCTGACGCGATAGCACGCAAAACGACAAAAATGGGGAAAATAGGCTTTCTAAAGGAGCTTCGCTAACGCCTCCTCGTATCAGTGCTTCGGCTTCAGAAAACGACAGGAGTGAAGGATTAATTAGAGCTTGCCGCATTCCAGCATAAGCAAAGTCCAACAGAAAGGGCTCGTCTAGATACAGATCGGGCTCGGCAAAGTAGTTAACGGGAACGAGCCAACCTACTCGCTTCTTATTGGTAATGATCTTCCGGAATGCTCCCGATTCGTCACGCCCTGTGAAACACGGGTACATGACGAAAGATGAATCCGGGAACGCGCCTTTACCCTCCTTCTGCAACTCCGCTAGCGGAAGTTTGTGCGTGAAAATAAAGAGCTTTTCGCCTTGAAAGTCGACATCTTGAATATTGAAGCGAAGAGAAATGCTCTCTCCCACGACTTCTTCAATTTTTCCGCTGCTAAGCATTGGAACAGCTCAACTTCCATACATCATGCCGTAAGCTTCCTGTCCGCGAACCCACGCTTTGCTCATATCCTGGGCCGTTTCAAAGGCCTCGGTGAATAGCGCCCGGAAACCAAGCTGAAAATATAGACGTTGGGCATCGCCAATCTTCTTCGCCTTGCCTGAAACTTCTGCCAGCGAGAGGATTAGAAGATCCATCGACTCTTCCGGCGCTTCGGAAAAGCGAAGTCCATCGATGATGAGAGCGATTCCGTCCAGGTCCTTAATCAAGCCATGTTCGATCAGCCGCTTACATTCTGCCCCAAATCCAGCCATTGATTGAGCTTTGGTAAATATTGCTTCGATATTCGTGCCGAACGGCTTGGTCCCATCTGGAAACCGCTCGGCATTATAGGTCCAGTCGTTCGATATTTTTGAAACCTTAATTACAAACTTGTTGTGCAATACCAGAAGACGGGTCATTTCATCCCCCTTCTCCTCAAATTTGTAACTCTCCAGGAACTCCATTTCTTTCAACGTCCCTACAAGAGCCTGCTTGTCATACGGCATAGGGCTTGCGGTTGAAAAGGCGTAAAACATGTCCACGACATCCGAATATTTGTATTTTGAAATACCCCTCGCACGAGCCTCATCAACTTCACGATAGACCTTTATACCATCGGGAAGCTCATCCGCATCGATGTAATCTTTATACAATATCTCGAGTTGATGTCGAAAGGACATTGGGGTTTGCCCAGTGTTGAGGGTTAGCATCCTGTAAAGGATGCCTTGCTTGGACAGACCAAGATAGACCTCGAAGCGGATCATCGTGGCAAGGAAGGCGTCTAGCTTACCGTCAGCCAGATTTCCGTCCATGATCGATTTAATTGTGTAGGTCCGCTGAAGACCATCCAAAATCATCACACTTGACGTAGCGAACGCCTCATCGACAGCAAGCTCCAACTGCCCTTTCCGTTCTTCATCAATGTCCTTCTCCAAACAACTGCGCACCAGCGCGTCGTATTTTTTAGAAATATCACCCGTTATGGAAAGAATGATTGGCGGGATGACGCATCCTGCGATCATATCCCGCTCCAGAAGCTCATATGTTTTGGCAGCAGACTTTACTTTTGTGCGCTGATATTCATTTTTATCCAAAATGTTCTGCGCAAACTGATAATATTCCTTAACGGACATCTCGATCAGGCAGTTAATGCCCATTATTTTCTTGTCGATCCTTGCAGAGTGAAATTCCATATTTGCCTCAATCCGGTATTCGATAAGCTTGTTTTCATTATCTAACGGGCATCGGTGCATGGCCGGTGAACATGATCCGACCGCCAACCGACAGTTCGTGCACGCGATCGGCGGTGAAAACCTCTGGCTGATAGCCGGCCGCCTGGTTGTCCGAGGTCAGATAGAGCTTTCCGTCCATGGCCCAACGCGCGCGCTTTACCAGCACTTTATCCGTGACGTTGAAATGATAGATGCGACCGTCGTCGACCTCTGTTTTTGAAGCGTCGGCTATCAACAGCGCGCCATCCGGGATCGTCGGCCACATGGAATCCCCCCTCGCCTCAAGGATATAGCAGTATTCGGGGTTAGCGCCAAGGTTGCGAAGAAACTCACGAGCGAAGGCGACATCGCCGATTGGCATCTGGTTGACGGCGACCAGACCATTGCCTGCCGATGCCCGTGCGTCGAATCGCGGGAGGCGAACGATGTTGCCGGGATCCACTGGAAGCGGCAATGAATAATTACGTTCGAGCGATCGACCGGTGAGCCAATCTAGCGACACGTCACAGGCGTCCGCGATCCTCGCAGCGATCTCCACGCTCGGAAGCGAACCTCTCTCGTACATTTTGAGCGTCTGAACCTTCACGCCAACTTTGCGTGAAAAATCAGCGTCTCGCATATCCCCCTGAAGCTCCTTCAGGCGCTCCCCAAACGTGTTCTGCATCGCCAAAGACGCAAAAATTCAGTGTGATTAATTTTTACGTTGACCAAACTGAATAATTACGTAATCTCTCCATAAATACGGACCAAACACCCCATGAAAAGGGAGGCCGGCCAGGGCCTCCCTCATCACCACGAGGACCCACTATGCACCGGCGCCAGCAGGCCGACAAGCAGACCCATAAATCTGACCCCAAGATTGCCGAGATGACCGCCATCAAGAGCAAGCTCTTTGCGGCGGGCCTCACCCTCCTCAAGATCGATCGTGACTACAGCCTTCCACGCGGGACGTCCGGAACGACGCTCCGGGAGCCCAACGTGAAAGGTGAGCGGGCGATCGCTGCAGCTCTCGGCACACGGCCAGAATTTCTCTGGCGGACGCGTTACCACGCCTCCGGTCTGCGGAAATCGCCTCAACCCGCTGAAAACTATGTCCGGCCCGCCACCATGGCGCAACGCCAAAACCGCAAGGCGGCCTAGACATGAAAAACCCCTTCATCCCCTCGCATTCGCCGATCTGCCGCGTGGCTGATCTCATCATGATTTTTGGCATTGCTGTAGCCGGCCTGGTGGCCGCGATCGCGGCCGTTTTTGTCCAGGTGTCGGCATGATCAACACGTTCGATCAGAAGGCGCTCTATGAAGCGCATCTTCATGCCTGCTTTGCGGCGACCCGCGAAGGTTTCCCGCATCTCGCCATCCGCGACATCGTCGACCCGCCACATCAGTGGTTCGACGCCGCACTGGCCCGCCAGATCGTCATGCACCTGATGGTGCGCGAGTTCAAATGGCCGAAGCGCCGGGTCGTCGAAGTCGAGGACCGTTCCCGTGAAGCGATAAACCGGGCGCTGCGGACCATTGAGCGCCGCAAGGAAAGCCCGCGTTTCGCCGCCCATTACGCGACGATCGCCAGGCGCGCCCACTCCCTCATCCTGTTTCAGACCGAACAAGAAAAAGACGTCGCATAATGGCCGAGTTCAAGCGCATTCTCATTTCCGACATCGTGGTTCCCGAACGCCTGCGCGCGGTCGAGGAAGATCAGGCGCTCGCGATCGCCCAAAGCATCGTCGAGCATGGCCTGATCAACCCGATCACGGTGCGGCTGACGCCGAACGCCAAGGGCGGCAGGTTCACGTTGGTTGCCGGTGCACATCGCCTGCGGGCCTGCATCCTCAACGAAGACACCGAGATCGAGGCCATGATCGTCGAAGGCGACAAGGCCGAGGCGCAGCTGATCGAGATCACCGAAAACCTCTTTCGCAACGAGCTGTCGGTCATCGACAGGGCGATATTCGTCCAGTCGTACCGGGAAATCTGGGAGCAGAAGCACGGAAAGGTCGAGCCAGGCCGTCCGGGAAATTGCGCCAACTTGTCGCAATTATTTGCCGACGAGGCAGAGGCAGGAAGTTTTTCGCTTCATGTCGCCGAGCGCATGGGACTATCGCGTCGGGCGATCGAGCGTCTTGGCAATATCGCCAAGAGCCTGCATCCCGATGTCCGCGCCGCCGTGCGCGGCACTCCAGTAGCGGACAATCAATCCGCCCTTCTGAAGATCGCGAAAATGGAGCCGCAGAAGCAGCGGCGGGCAGCGGTCGCGCTTCGTGCCGAGCCGGATTTCAAGAAGGCGCTCGCCCTCGTCGAGCCGCCGCCTCCCCTCCCCAACGCCAAGGCAAAACAGGCCGAGCTTCTGTCGCGCCTCGTCACCGCCTGGGAGGATGCCAGCGAGGAAACGCGCCGGCAGTTCCTCGACCATATCGGCCTTGGCGAAGGCGGCGACCCGCTCATGCAGCAAATCCGTGCGGAGGCCGCCGAATGACGACACATCCTGCCCAACTCGATTTCTTCCTCGAGCCGCTGTTTCCCGTCCGCTCGCCAACCACGACGATCGATATCGAGCAGTTTCGGGCGAAGCTGAAACGCCAAATGGCCCGCGCGATCCGCGAATGCCCGCACAGCCGCGAAGTGGTTGCCGCCCGCATGGCGCAATATCTCGGCCTGCCGAACCTCTCCAAGACGACGCTCGATTCCTACACTGCCGAGAGCAAGACCACTCATGACGTCAGCCTCGTGCGCTTCAAGGCTTTCGTCCGCGCAACCGGCGCTGTCTGGCTTTGGGATTTCGTCGTCTCCGAGGACGGCCTGACGATCCTGGAAGGCGACGAAGCCCGTCTCGCGGAAATTGCCCGTCTCCAGCAGCAGCAACGCGAGCTGCAGCAGCAGCTCAAAACCCTTCGATCCACTCCGATCAACATCAAACGGCGGGGGCTTTAAATGGCGGGGAAAATCTCACTCCTCAGTCAGATCGCAGCGGTGCAGACCGTTGCCGACAACAATTTCGCGTCCTGGGCAAACCGGTCGGCGCGTGAACTGCAGCAGGAACATCTGCGCGCAGCCCTGGACACGCTGAAGTTCGTCAAGGCCCACGAGGCCGACTTCCGCGCCTACATGGCCGCAAGACAAGGTGGAAAGCCATGAAAGAGTTTTTCACAGTCGCCGAACTTGCATCCGCAAATCTGCCGGACCTGCCGCGCGACGCCTCCAGCCTCGACAAGCTTGCCCGCGCCCGCTGGCGCGGTGACGAGCGCCTGGCGAAGCGGGTGCCAGGCAAGACCAAGCCGGTCTGGGTCTATCATCTCTCCCTGCTGCCGAAGACGGCGCAAAACCGGCTTCTGGTGGTGCATTCTGCTCCCGCAAACGACGATCGCAATCTCCGGAAGGAGGAGAAGGCCGCTGTCTGGAGGCAGTTCGAGAGGCTCTCGAAAGAGCACAAAGCCATCTGCGAAGCGCGTTTGAAGGTGCTTCGAATGATCGAAGATTTTGAAGCCGATGGCCTTACAGCACGGGCAGCCGTCGCAATGGCGTGCCGGAGAGCCGGTATCGAGAAGTCCGCCGTTTACGAGTGGCGGAAGATGGTCGCGAGCCACGATCGGGAAGATTGGCTTGCGGCGCTCGCTCCCACCTATCGCAAGGAAGGCACCTGGGCCGAATGCCACGCGGATGCCTGGGAGGCGCTGAAGAGCGATTATCTGAGACCGGAAAAGCCGACATTTTCGGCCTGCTATCGCCGTGTCGCGAAGCTTGCCAAGAAAAGGAAATGGCTGCCCATTCCCAGCGAACGGGCCTTGCGCCGCCGTTTTGACCACGAGGTCCCGGAGGCGGTCCAGATTGCCGCACGCGATGGCCGACAAAAGCTGAAGGCGCTCTTTCCGCCGCAGCGCCGCACCCGTTCCCATCTCCACGCCATGCAGGCGGTCAACATGGACGGTCACCGCTTTGACGTGTTCGTCCAGTTCCCCGACGGGCGCATCGGCCGCGTCTATATGGTGGCGCTGCAGGATCTTTATTCCGGCAAGTTCGTTGCCTGGCGGATTTCCGACAGCGAGAACAAGGAGACTGTGCGGCTGGCGATCGGCGACATGGTCGAGCGGTTCGGCATCCCGGACATGATCACGCTCGACAATGGTCGAGCCTTCACCAGCAAATGGATTACAGGCGGTTCCGCCACCCGGTATCGCTTCAAGATCCGCGAGGAAGACCCGCGCGGCCTGCTGACGACGCTCGGCGTAGAGCTGCAGTTCACCAAGCCATTCTCCGGTCAGTCGAAGCCGATCGAACGGGCCTTTCGAGACCTGACGGACGATATCGCCCGGCATCCGCTTTGTGCCGGCGCCTATACCGGTAACCGACCGGACGCGAAGCCGGAAAACTACGGTTCGAAGGCCATTCCGCTCGAAACCTTCATCGCCCATGTCGACGAGCAGATGGCCGAGCACAACGCCCGGCCGGGTCGCAAATCCGCCAACTGCAATGGCCGCAGCTTCGACGAGACTTTCGAGGCGAGCATCGCGGACCCCGGCACGATCGTTCGCACGGCAACCGCCGCGCAGCGTTCGCTCTGGTTGCTCGCCTCGGAGGCCTTTAGGGCGCGGAAGCCGAACGGCGAAATCCATCTGCATGGCAATCGCTATTGGTCCCCGGCCCTCACCGGCTATGCCGGCCGCAAGGTCATCATCCGCTTCGACCCCGATCATCTGCAGAAGGACATCAAGGTCTACGACCTCGACAACGTCCTCATCTGCGACGCGCCCTGTGTCGAAGATGCTGGTTTCCACGACGCGGAAGCTGCGCGGCAGCACGCCAGGGCGAGAGGCGATTACCAGAAGGCGGTCGCCGCCGAGCGTGCCGCTCACACCAAGCTGACCGCCCAGCAGCTCGCCGATCTTTACGCCAATGCGGACCGCCCCAAACGCGCGCGCGCTCCCGTCCGCAGCAAGGTCACGCGAATTGCGACGGGAAATCTCGCCGTTAAAGCCGAACCGGTGGACGAGGCGAACTTCGAGGACAGCTTTTCGCGCGCCCTTTCCAAAGTCGCTGGCGGGCACGCGGTCATCCAATTCCCGCAAGGGGATCGGCTCCGCAAGTAGTGCGTCGGAGCCGCATAGCAGAGCCGAAATGTATCGAGTCCGGTTCCCAACAAAAAAAGAGGGCGGGACCAGAGCCCGCCCAACAAAAGCTCCCCTAGGGAGCCTGCGATAAAGGAACCTTTGCATGAACAAGCATGTCGACACAAGACCCTATTCGGGTTGGGAGCGTCCAGAACCTGATGAAGCTTTCGTCAGGAAGCACAATCCGGACGATCTCGATGAATGGCGCCAGCTCCGGGAGCAGACCGCCGAGATCGCCATCGCCAACGCCTGGACCAAGGCGGAGGTCACCCGCCGCAGCAGCATGAAGGACGGTACCTTCAGCCAGTGGTTTTCGGGAAGTTATCCCGGTGTCCTGGCCAACGTAAACCGCCAGGTGCGCGTCTGGATCGACGCCGTCCTGGAAGCTGCCGCAATGCCGGCCCTCCCGAGCTCTCCGTCATTCGTGAGGACCCGGATCGCGGTCGAGATCGGCCAGACGCTGCAATGGGCGCAGATGACCGCCGATCTCGTGATCATCACAGTCGCGGCAGGAAACGGCAAGACCATCGCCTGCCGCCATTACAAGGCCACCCATCCGCATGTCTATCACGCAACGATCAGCCCGCACACGAGGACCGTCCACGGCATGCTGGTCGAGCTTGCCGCCGAGCTGGACGTCTTCGAGGCCAATCCTGCCCGGCTGACCCGCGCCATTGGCAACAAGCTTGCCCGCAGCGGTGGCGGCACGTTGCTGGTGGTCGATGAGGCGCAGAATCTCGTCGACGACGCGATCAACCAGTTGCGGCATTTCTCCGACATCTATCAGTGCGGCATCGCGCTCGTCGGGAACGAGGAAGTCTATTCTCGCTTCGTCGCGCAGGTGAAGGGCCGGTCCTACGCGCAGCTTAAGCGCCGCGTCGGCAAGCATTTGAAGCGGCAGAAGCCCTACGCCGAGGACATCGCCGCCTTCATTGCGGCCTGGGGCGTGACCGAGGCCGACAGCGTCCGGTTGCTGACCGGCATCGGCATGAAGGGCGGTGCGCTCGGCCAGATCGACAAGACGATGAAGCTCGCCAGCATGATTGCGATCGGCGAGGAGCGCGAGGTCACGGTCAAGGATATCGAGGCCGCCTGGAAGAACCGCGACGTGGAGGACATCGCGTGAAGTCCCACCTCGCCCTCAGTGAAGAACTCGATCTCCTGCGCCTGGAGTTCGAACCTTACGAAAAGGAAGGCGGCTTCCTGCCCGCCGACGAAATCTCCCGTCTCCGGCGCCGGCTGTCGCTGCTCGCGAAACTCGCCCGCAGCCAGGAAACGGAGCTGGCGATCCAGCGCCTCATCGAAGCCGGCCGCGTCCAACTCAACACCATGGGCGACTGCGCCCTGGAAGCAGCCGGCGACCTCATCCTCGCCGCTGAAGGCAATGTCATCCGCCCCGATTTTGGAAAGAAGAAATGAGCAAGACAACAGTTACCGTTTCCGAACAGCTCCGCCGCGTCCGCCGGGAGTTTCAGGAGTTCCGTCATGGCGGCATCGTGCTCTCCAGCGAGGACGCGGAAGGCCTGGTGCATCGCCTCGACGAGATCATCACCGACGCCCTCAATCTCGAAACGATCGCCCATTGGCACGCCTTTGACAGCCAGGCGGCGGAACAGCGCCAGACGCTCGTCGCTCCGGCAAGCGTCATCGTACTCGATGCCTTCCGCCCGCACAGCAATGTCGTGCGGTTCCCTCCCCGCCCCACGCCTTCACACCAGCGATGAACCATTCCCGCTAACATATTAGGATTTCAGCAAATGAACGCAGTCATTCTCGAAGAGCGCCTCGACGGCATCACCGTCATCAACGGCAAGGAATTCATGACCGACGCCAAGGGCGGTTACGTGCCGCTCGCCATGGTGAAGCCGCAGGACAAGCTGCAGGACGAAACCGTCCGCAAGATCATGGCCTTCGCGCTCGATCTCAATGCGCAGATTGCCCGTTTTCGCGGACATTCCATGACCGACCTCGGTGACCTGGACGCCCTGCTGGCCCAGGAATACGGCGCCAAGATCGGCGGCGCCAAGGGCAATCGCACCTATCAGACCGTTGACGGATTGATGAAGGTCCAGGTGCAGGTCGCCGAGTTGATCGATTTCGGGCCGGAGCTGCAGATCGCCAAAAGCCTGATCGACGAGTGCCTCAACGAATGGTCGGCCGACAGCCGGCCGGAAATCCAGGCAATCGTTACCCGCGCCTTCAACACCGACAAGGAAGGTAAGATCAATCGCGCCGAGATCTTCATGCTGCTGCGCCACCAGATCGAGGACGAGCGCTGGCAACGGGCCATGGACGCGATCCGCGATGCGATGCGGGTGACAGGCTCGAAAGAGTACCTGCGGTTCTATCGCCGGGCCGCCGTCACCGACCAGTGGCAGGCGGTGACGATCGATCTGGCTAAGGCTTGAGGTACAAGATGCTCACTCTACAGTTTAATCTCGTAGGCGTCAGCCAATTTGTACAGTTCCTGAAATACGGGTTCCATCCCGCGCGCCACAGAGTCTGTGGGGCGACCGCGCTCTATCGACTCGATGACATCCTTCAGTTTCCGCTCCAAATACTCCTTAGAAGGCCCCGGAGATACTCGAATTTTCAATTCGTTGCTCTGAGCCTCTTCCAGATACCCCTTCAACTGCGCAGCCGCAGCGCCCAGTTGCCTCATTTCCGTCTGCGCTCTCTCCAGACGCTCCCTCAACTCCACCAAGCGGAATGTAAGGAGTCCTCCAAAGAGCTTTTCAGCGGCCGCCCAATGCGGTCGGTCAATGACTTTTTCAACTCCATTGAACATCCGGCGGCCCTCTTTTGCATAGGCGACAACAGCCTCGATATCCTCTATTCCGTCGCTCGGCCCTTCAAAGCCGGGAGCATTCTTAAGATCCTTGTAGAGAATCTTCAGCTCTCCAAATTGAGGGATGAGCATGCGCTCGATACTCAACCGATCGGAACGAAGCGAAACCGTCACAAGCTGACGATGACGCCGCTCATTTTCTCTATCGGTTGCGCGCATCTGCCATACCGTGGCGCCGGCGGCCGACACCGCAAGGATACCAGTAATCAACGTTTGGAAATCGTAGAGCTGCTTTCTCCACCAGTTCCCGCCAAAACCGAAAATGCCAGGCTCACCACCGAACATAATCAGGGCCAGCATGCCGCCCAGCAAGCCAAGCAGCACTACGGCACCGATCACATATCCGATTATTCTGATCACCGTCATGCCCCACTCCAGATTGTGCTTCCTGACAATTGCATGACTGGACGCTGCCTCAAAGGTCGCGGGCGTGAATTCACAACATCGCTTGTTCGTTCGAGTGGGGGCTAACATGTCTTCGGCAGCTGCGACCATTCACGCTGGATGCCGACAGCTCGGCATCGACGAAGACGGCCGCCGCGCGCTTTATGCCCGCGTCGCCCGCAAAGACCGTCTCACGCTCATGTCTTCAGCTGAGAAAGAAGCGGTAGTCGACGAGCTACGCCGGCTCGGCTTCAAACCCACCTCAAAGCGCCGCAACGGCAAACGCAAACTCTCCGGCCGATATGCCGCCAAGCTGCAGGCGCTCTGGATCGCGGCTTGGAACCTTGGACTTGTTCGCGATCGGGAGGATGCGGCGCTGGAGGCATTCGTCCGGCGCCAGACCGGTCTATCGGCAGAACGGTTCCTGCGGTTCCCGGACGATGCCGCAGGGGTCATCGAGGCGCTCAAAAGCTGGATGGCACGCGAGGCCGGTGTCGAATGGAGCCGGGCATCACTCGACTGGCTTGCAGCTGACGGCGCCAAGATCGCTTGGGCGCAATGGAAGATCCTGCACCCGGAAGCAAACCTCGTCGTCAGACTGGGATTTGACCAGGTGGCACTTGCGGCCGCAGCCCGCACCGATTGGCTTGGCGCCATGACGCCGCAGGACTGGATCCGCGTCATGAATGAGCTCGGGAAGCGCATTCGCGCCGCGAAAAAGCATGTCTGATCTTCCCGATCGCGCCTGGTTCACGCCGCTCCTCAACCGGATCGCCGACGCGGCCGGTGAGAGAGCTGCGATGATCCTCGCCACCGAGAAGGCCTGCCAGGAATTCTATGTCCCCGCCAAGGTGAAGCCGGACCATTGGCTGGCGCGACTGGTGGGGCTTGACGAGGCCCGAGCGATCGCAGAAGTATTCGGGGGACAGAACATAACCCTGCCCCCTTCGATCGGCGGCCAAAAGCGCAAACGCGCCAGCATCCTGGCGGAAATGATCGACAAGGGGCATACGGTCAACAAGATCACAGCCGCCACCGGCGTTGCTCGATCGACGGTTTATGACCATAGGGCGAAGCGCAAGGCATCGCCCAAGGACGATCCCCAAGGCTCCCTTTTCTAAGACCACCTCAGTTTCAGCCCCGTCCGATTTCGGACGCTGCCCGGCTCGCTCAGCACGAGCCACTGTGCCCGCAGACGGTTACCGATTTGTGGGGTTGCTAATGACCTTTGAAGAATGGCTGATCAGCCGGCTACGTGCCTGGGGCTGTTATGCGGGCACCATGGATGGTGTCCATGGCCGCGCCGTGATCGAGGCGCTTCGCCTTTTTCAGGCCTCCGAAAAACTGCCGGTGAGCGGCGTTGCCGACGAGGCGACGGTCGCAGCGTTGCGGCGTGATCCCGGCGTCCGGCCAGGCGCGCTTGCCATCTACGAAAAGCAGGTCCCGATCCCGGCAGAACCCGTCTGGATGCGTGAGGCGTGCCGCTTCATGGGCTTGAGGGAGATCGTCGGCCCGAAGTCGAACAGCACGATCATGAGCTGGGCGAAGAAGCTCGGCGGTTGGATCGCCTCCTTCTATGCCGATGATGATATCCCCTGGTGCGGCCTCTTCATCGGCAACATCATCGCGACCACCCTGCCCCGTGAGTTGCTGCCCAAGAACCCGCTGGGAGCGCTCGAATGGGGTAAGTTCGGCAAGCGGCTCGACGCGCCGGTCCGCGGCGCGATCATGACCTTCGTGCGCCCCGGCGGCGGGCATGTCGGCCTCTATGTCGGCGAGGATCGGACGCATTACCACATCCTGGGCGGCAATCAGTCGAACAGCGTATCGATCACCCGCATCGAAAAGAACCGCATGGCCGCTGTCCGCTGGCCCAAAACCGGCGAGCCTCCGAAGGGTGGCAAGATACAGCTTACGGCCGCCGGCGTGCCGACCTCGAAAAACGAGGTCTGATATGCGCAAACCCGGATACAGGCTCACCCGCCAAGCGTTTTGGCTGTCCTTTCTGTTCGCCTGGTGTTCGATCGGCGCCATCGTCTATCACGGCGTACGTGGTTCCGAGCAGGCGGTGGCGCTCGCCAATATCGTCGTCCCGTCGATGATCGTCCTGATTGCCGCGTTGCTCGGCATCCATCGGTTCTCCGGCGCGATGGATTTCAGGGCGATGACCGATCGCAGCTTCGACCCACCTTCCCCTCCTCCTTACCTGCCGCGCGACCAGCCGGAGGAAGGCTCGCCATGATTTCGGGGTGGTTATCGAAGGCGGCCACGCCGCTGATCAAGATCGGGATCGTCTTTGCGGTCGCCGCCCTACTCGCTCTCGGTGCTGCGTATTTCGCATACCGTGCCGCCGACAAGCTCGGCGAGATCATCGTCGATCGGGTCAAGGCAGCAGTCACCGAGCGGGACACCTACTGGAAAGGCCAGATCGCCGAAGCGAACGTCAAAGTGGCGCTGGCCGAAGCTGCCCAAGCCAATACCGCGATGCGGCTCAACAACGAATTGGCGGCAGCACGCGAGGATGCCCGTCAAGCCCAAGAGGATCTGGAGAAAGCAAATGCGGCTTTGCCTGATGGCGATCGCAATGGCCTCGACATTGGCCGGGTGCGCCTCCTCAACCGTCGTTGAGGAGAAGCCGACCGTGATGTTGATCGATGCGAAAAAGACGGTTCCGGCGGAGGCCGAAAAGCCTTGTGCCGACCCCACCGCGTTGCCGGACCGAGCGATCTCGGCCGCTGAGGCGACCACCCTTTGGGGCGCCGATCGGAGTGCGCTGCGCGTATGCGAGCAACGCCGAGCCGCGGCCGTCAAGGCGATTGGCGGTGCCCCATGAATTTCGGGAGCAATGCCAGCCTCGATCTGGCCGCACTGCGCGAAAGCCAGGAGCGCGATGCGATGATTGCCCAGGCGATAGCGGCCGTCGCGACGGAAGGCGCGGCGAATTGCACCAGCTGCGGCTTTCCGATTCCGGAAGAGCGCCGGGCGGCAGCGCCGTTCGCCCGCCGCTGCATCGAATGCCAGACCTTCTTGGAGCAGGAAAAGTTTCACCGATGAGCCTTGCAGAAATCTTGCAGTACCTGACGCTTGCCCTCTCGATCATTGCACTGCTCGGGCACGGCAAGAATTTCTTCTCGTCCGGGGAAAAGTCTCTCGTTGCCCGGATCGACAAGGCCGAGACCTCGATCGCCGACCATGAAAAGCGGATCGGCGGGATCGAAGGCGAAATGGAACATCTGCCGACACAGGAATCCCAGCACCGGATCGAGATGAACATGGCCGAGCTGTCAAAGGAGATCGCCGTTCTGACGGAGAGCCTTAAGCCGATCCGAGCGAATGGCGAACTGTTGGCCGACCTTTTGCGCGAACAGGTGAGGAAGTCATGAGCAATCTCGGTATCGATTGGGCCAAGGTCCGCCGCGAACGCGCCCGCCTCATCATCCTAAAGGCGCTTGCCGAACAGACGAACGGTACGCTCGACAGCAGCATGATCGAGGAAATCCTTGCCATCTTCACGATCCGCGAGGAGCGCGTCTGGATCCACGAGCAGATGGAATATCTGGAACGCCGTGAGGCCGTGAACCTCACCAGCGCCGGCTCTGTGAAGATTGCCACCCTGACCAAAGTCGGGCGCCGGCATCTTGACCGCGACATCGCCATTGAAGGCGTGACGCGCCCCTCCGAGCCGGAGAACTAGAATGGCGAAGGGTCGCGGACGCCTGAATGGCATCGAACTTCTTCCGGAAGCCTGCGCCCATGTCGTCGATTGGGCTGCGGCTGAGTTGCAGAAGCGCGAGCGAACCCAGACGGAAATATACGAGGAGTTTTATGCGAAGCTTGAAGCGCTTCAGCGAGAATATCGCGGCGAGCTGGAATTCGCGATACCGTCTTTTTCCGCCTTCAATCGTTATTCGATCAAGCTTGCCACGCTCACCCAGCGGCTCAACCAGACCCGCGAGATCGCCTCGACCCTTGCCGCGAAATTCGATGCCGGTGATTCCGACAACCTCACACTGATCGCCGCCGAAGCCATTAAGACATTGGTGTTCGAGCTAGTCACGAATGCCGGCGAAGCGGGCTTCGTGCCCAAAGATGCGATGTCCCTTGCAAACGCGCTGCGGGCTGCGACACAGGCCCAAGGCGTCTCTACATCGCGCCGCCAGAAGGTCGAGAAGGAATTCGCCGAAAAGGTCGAAAGCGCGGTCGAGACTGTCGCCACAGCAAAAGGCCTCACCCGGCAGACCGTCGCCGAGATCAAAGCGCAGATCCTCGGAGTGCGTAGCTGATGAGCCTGCACGTCAATCCTGCCGAGATCGACACCAGCCAGCTCGTCACCGAGGAGGATTGGGCGCGCCACCGTCGTGTGATGCAGCTTTCACTCCCGCCGGAGCTGGAAGGCAAGGAACTGCCGGACGTCCTCCTGGAGCATCAGAAGGAACTGCTCGCGGCGACCGCGATGTATCGCCTGGTCGTCACCGACAAGAGCCGGCGCGTCGGTGCCACCTGGGGCGTCGGCGCCGACGCGGTCCTGACGGCTGGATCCGCCCGCACCGAAGGCGGCATGGACGTCCTTTATATCGGCTACAATTTCGATATGGCGCGGGAGTTCATCGACTGCTGCGCGATGTGGGCCAAGGCATTCATGCCGGCATGCTCTGAAGTTGCCGAGTTCCTGTTCATCGAGGAAGGCGAGAAAGGTGCGGAAAAGGCCATCAAGGCGTTCCGCATCACGTTTGCCAGCGGCTTCGAAGTCGTCGCGCTATCCTCGAAGCCGCGTTCGCTACGCGGCCGCCAGGGCTATGTAATCATCGACGAGTACGCTTTCCATGACGATCCGGCCGAACTGCTGAAGGCGGCCATGGCGCTGCTGATCTGGGGCGGCAAGGTGCTGGTCATCTCCACCCATAACGGCGTCGATAATCCGTTCAACGAGCTGATCCAGGAGATCCGGGGCGGCAAACGGCCGGGCAAGGTTGTTCGCGTCACCTTCGACGATGCACTGGAGTACGGTCTTTATCAGCGCGTCTGCCTGAAAACCGGTGAGACCTGGACGCCGGAAGGCGAAGCCGCATGGCGCGCCGATATCTACAAGTCCTATGGCGCCGGCGCCGACGAGGAGCTGCGCTGCATACCCTCCCAGGGCGGCGGCGCGTATCTGCCGCGGACATTGATCGTCGCGCGCATGCATAAGGATATTCCCGTCATCCGCTGGATAGCGCCGCCCGGTTTCGTTGATTGGCCTGCCGAACTGCGGGACGCGGAGATAGAAGAGTTCTGTCAGGAAAAGCTCCTTCCCCTCCTGAAGGCGCTCGATCCGACGTTGCGGTCTTGCCTCGGCCAGGATTTCGGCCGCTCGGGCGACCTTTCGGTCATCCACCCACTACAAATCCGCTCCGACCTGTCCCTTGCCACGCCTTTCCTGCTGGAGCTGCGAGACGTACCCTTCGAGAGCCAGAAGCAGATCGTCTTCTTCATCATCAAACATCTACCACGTTTCTGTCACGGCGCATTCGACGCGACCGGCAACGGTGCCTTCCTGGCGGAGGTCTGCCGACAGGAATTCGGTGTTTCGCTGATCAGCGAGATCAAACTCAACCCGACCTGGTACCTGCTCAATATGCCGAAGCTTAAAGCCGGCTTTGAAGACGGCTCATTCGAGCTTCCGCTCGATGACGATGTCCTTACCGACTATCGGGCGCTCAAGATGGTCAAAGGCATCGCCAAAGTGCCCGACGATGCCCGCTCCATGGGTGCGGATGGTTTCGAGCGCCACGGTGACTCGGCGATAGCCGGCGCCTTGGCAGTTTTTGCCAGCGAACAGGACACAGGCGAAGTCGGCGCCGGCACGACAGGCACGCCGCGATCGAGCAGCCGCGTCGCGGAAGAGTTCGGCGGCAACTTCGGCGGGGTCGAAGCCCGCTCTGATCTTTCCAGCTTTCTGAGGATGTAAGATGGCCACCCCGCCCCTTCCCGAAATCGCAACCACCTCCAGCGACCCTTACGTCCCAAACTTCACCGGCTTGCTTCAGCCAACCGACGACGTGCTTGCTTCTCGTGGAGGTGCCTCGGCGATCAAAATCTACGATGAGATTCGCCGTGATCCGCATGCCTTCGCGATCCTGCAGAAGCTCAAGCTGGAGGTCGTCTCGCGCGAATGGTTGGTGCAGCCGGCATCTGAAAGCCGTCTCGACAAGAAGGCCGCCGCCGAAGTCGAGCGCCAGTTGAAGGCGATCAACTTCGATCGGCTCACCAAGGGCTTGCTCGGGGCCGTCCTGAAGGGCTTCGCGGTCGCCGAGGTGTTGTGGTCATCAACGGCCCTTGGCTGGGAGGCCGTGGCCGTCAAGGTCAAGAAGCAGCGTCGCTTCCGCTTCACCGTCGAGGGCGAGCTGCGGCTTCTCACCCGCTCGAACACGATCGACGGCGAGCCGGTTCCCGATCGAAAATTCATCGTTCACCGTCATTCGATCGACGATGACGACGACGATCCCTATGGCGTCGGTCTTGGCTCGGTCCTGTTCTGGCCCGCCTGGTTCAAGCGCCAGGTGCTGGCGCATTGGCTGCGTGGCTCGGAAAAGCACGCCACGCCGACGACCGTCCTTTCCTATGATGGTGCCTACGACAAGAAGCGCCAGGAGGAACTGGTCGGTGTGCTGCGGCAAATGGCCAATGACACCGGCCTCGTCATCCCCAAAAGCGTTGAGGCTGATCTGCTCGAAGCGGCGAACGGTGGTGGTGGCGAGATCTACGAGAAGCTTGCCCGCTACCTGGACGAACTGATGAGCGAGGCTGTGTCCGGCGAAACGCTGACCACCAATTCCGGCGAACGCGGCGCCCGATCGCTTGGCGAAATCCATAACGAGATCCGCATCGCGATCGCAAAAGCGGCCTCGGACCTGATCAGTTCCACGATCAAGAACACGCTGGTCCGCTGGATCGTCGAGCTGAATTATCCGGGCGCTGGTCTGCCGGACGTCTGGCGTGACTTCTCCGAGGCCGAGGATCTCGACCAGAAAGTTAAGCGCGACGAGACGATCCACGGCATGGGCTACAAGCCGAAGAGCGTCGACTACATCAACGAGACCTATGGCGGCGATTGGGTGGAAAAGGAGCCTGAGGCGCCCGAGGAAGAAACGCAGCCAGGCGCTCCGGCCGCGACCGCCAATCTCGACTTTGCCGATCCGCCTGCGACGGCCGCCGACAAGAATGCCGAGACGGTCAAGCATCTCTCCGACCAGCTTGAAGGTTTCGCGCAGCCGGCGATCGACGCCATGATCGAGCAGATCCGCACCGAATTCACCGAGGCGCGCGACTATGACGATCTGATCCGCCGGCTCACGGGCCTGTCGGCGAAGTTGGCGATCGACGACCTCGCCGGCATCTTCGAGCAGGGCATCACCCTTGCCCGCCTCGAAGGCCATGACAGCGTGGGCGCCAATGGCTGACGGACTGCCATTCCAGGAGGCGATCGATTTCCTTGCCGGCAAGGTGAACCTGCCGACCAGGCGCTGGGACGATCTGAAGCATGCCGCGCATGTGCGCGCCTTCTCGGTTGCCGGTGTTACCCGCGAGGACATGCTTGCCGATTTCCGGGCCGCGATCGAGAAGGCCCGCCGTGACGGAACCGGTTTCAAGGAGTTTCAAAGCGACTTTAACGCCATCGTCGAGCGCACGGGCTGGAAGCATTTTTCGCACGGCAAGACCGAGGAAGAGCGGCGCGCCTGGCGGGCCAGGATCGTCTACACGACCAACATGCGGACCAGCTACATGGCCGGCCGCTACGCGCAGCTGACCGATCCCGACGTCCTGAAATATCGCCCGTACTGGCAATATATCCATTCCGGCGCGGAGCACCCGCGGCTTCTGCACCTGTCCTGGAACGGCAGGGTTTGGCGGGCCGACGATCCGGTATGGCTGCGCATCTATCCGCCGAACGGCTGGGGCTGCGGCTGCGACGTCGAAGCCCTTTCCGAACGCGAGATGCGGGCGCTTGGCAAGTCCGGTCCCGATCCGACGCCCGACCTCAAGCCCTATGAGGACACTGACCCTCGCACTGGTCAGGCCGAGATCCGCATTCCGGGGATCGATCGCGGGTGGGAGTACAACGTCGGACACGAATGGATGCACGGCATCGTGCCGGCCGAGCTGCGCAAGCCATTGCCGGCCTTCGGCGACATGCCGGCCGTTGCGGATCTGCCGCCCATGCCGCCGGCGACGCGCGCCAGGGCGAGCGACCTTCTCTCAGAAGAGCTGAGGTCGGAGCAATATGTCGAGGCCTTCCTCAAGCCATTCGACGTCAAGCCCGGCGGCTACGGCTATTTCCGCGACGTTTCCGGCGGGATCATCTCTGTCAGCCAGGCGCTGTTCGAGCAGCGCACGGCCGAGGGCACTGTGATCGGCCTAAAGAGCGGCAAGCGTGGCCGCGGCCAATATGCACGACTGCTGGCGAACACGATCATTGCGCCCGACGAGATCTGGGCGGACTGGGCGCAGGTGAAGAGCGGCGTGGTATTGCGCAGGGCCTATCTGAAGCGCGTCACGCTTGCCGGCGGCCGCAGTCTGTTCATCCGCTTCGAATGGACATCGAAAGGCTGGACGGCGATCACCGGCTTCGACACGACGGAAAACTACCTGGAGAAGTTTCGGCGCGGGGCATTGCTCTATCAACGTGATGCGAATTGAGGGGAAATTCAAACCACCTGGTTCGAGCGCAGTGCCGTTCACACCGGATCGGAGTGCCCTTTGCCTGCGAGCCTGATGCGGTTAAGTTGGTAAAATGAAGTTCGGCAAATTGAAATCTATCGGGCATAACATCGCCGACTCGCTCGCGAGCGGGATCGGGTTGATGATCGGCGTCTATGAGACCGATGTGTTTGGCGAGTCAGCAAAAAGCCCTGAAGATTACATATTGGTCGACTTCATCGCTGGGACTTCATCTGGTGCGCAGCCCTCGGCTTCACTGGCCCGAGCCATCGATCTTTACGCGCAGGCGTTGGATGACCTCTGTCAACGACATGGAGTGAGAGCTGACGCGTTCCGCGTATTGACCGCACGCTACTCAGTCGACAGGCACGGCTGCCGCTTTGTTGTGACGGTCGTAGATCACAATGGGCGTAGTTCGACCGATGAATATCTTGGCACACCGGGTAGACGCGTCACGGTGCGCGATGAGTTCGGCCGAGTTCGGCCCAAGCGGCATCAAACATCGCAGAATGCCGAATGAGCCTAGAGTTCACTCCGAAAATGACAAAGGCGCGTCTCCGTTCGACGCGCCCATGTCACTGGCCTACGGAGGGCGAACGGGCCTCGACCGGTGACAGACGCAATATAACACCGCGCACTTGACGCGGCAACGGAGAGACCATTGTGGCAGCATCCATCACACTCGACAGCATAGACGTCGACGCCGCGCTTGCCCGCCTTTATGACGCCGCCGGCGATGTGACGCCGGCACTAAAGAACATCGGCGAATACGGCGCCAAGTCTACCCGAGCCCGTTTCCTTTCAGAGACAGATCCTGAGGGCAATCCCTGGCCAGACCTCAACCCGCTCTATGCCAAGACGAAGAAAGGCCCCGGCAAACTTCGCGGCGAAACGCGTGCGCTCTCGCAGATCGTCTGGCAGCTCGTCGAGGATAGCGGCGTCGAGTGGGGCTCCAACGAGGTCTATGCGCGGATACACAACGAGGGCGGCACGATCGTTCCGAAGAACGCGGCCGCCCTCGTCTTCTCGATGGGCGGCCAAACCTTTCATGTGAAATCCGTCACCATCCCGAGGCGCCAGTTCCTCGGTACGAATGGACACGACATCGAGGAGATCCTCGGCATCGTCCTCGACCATTTCGCCGACGCGGTGGAGCATCAAAAGCCAACCCCATGAAATTCGCCTCAGGAGCGCTGTGGAAACGTTCCGACGCCCCGACCCACGGGCGAGACCCGGAATGCGCGCCCGCGGGCTTCAAAACCCCTTCAAAATTGAAGACGGACATGGTTGCTCCCGCTCACGTCCGCGTTTATGGTCACAACCAGCCCCTCCCCCTCAAATTGGTTCTGTGACCGTCCGATTTCGGACGGCGGATTAATCTGCCGCATCCGCCTTAGATGCGGGCATGAAACCGTTCGAGATTTTCCGCACCGGAACCCACACGACCGCCAAGGGGGCGACGCTCAGCTTTTCGGAGGCTGACGTTGCTGCAATCGCCTCGGCCTATGATCCGACGCTGCACGAGGCGCCAGTCGTTGTAGGGCATCCCAAACAGAACCTGCCGGCCTACGGCTGGGTAAAGAGCCTTTCTGTAAAGGACGGCCATCTGATCGCCGAAGCCGACCAGGTCGAGCCGACCTTCTCCGAGCTGGTCCGCGAAGGCCGGTTCAAGAAGCGGTCCGCCGCGCTCTATGGACCGAACGATAAGGGCAATCCCACCCCAGGCCAGTATTACCTCCGCCACGTTGGTTTTCTCGGAGCCGAGCCGCCGGCGGTGAAGGGTTTAAAGCCGGTCGAGTTCTCGGATGGGGATGAGCTGGTCGAGATCGAATTCTCCGAGTGGCGAAATTCCTGGGCCTTTGAAAACGTCTCCCGGATGTTCCGTCGCCTGCGCGACTGGCTGATCGAGGAAAATGACCTTGAAACGGCCGACCGGCTGATCCCGGTCTATGACCTGGAGCAACTCACCCAGGCTGCGATCGAGAGCCGCATCGAAGCGCGCGCTGAAGATAACCGCACTCTTTTCTCCGAAACCTCACCGAAGGAACCAGACATGACCAAGACCGCCGAGGAGCGGCTGGCGGAGCTTGAAGCTCGCGAAGCCGCTCTTAACTCCCGCGAGACCGCGATCACCGGTCGGGAAACCACCTTCTCCGAAAATGAGAAGAAGGCACGCGCCAAGGAAGATGCAGATTTCGTTGCCGCGATCATCGAGGACGGCCGCCTGCCGATCGGCCTTCAGGCGACCGCCACCGCGCTCTTCTCCGAAATCGACGATGGCGCACTGGAGTTCTCCGAAGGCGACCAGGTCGTGAAGACCACCGGCCGCGCTGCCCTCCGCGATCTCCTCTCCAAGCTGCCGAAGCCGGTAACCGAGGGTGAGCTTGGCACTGGCGATGGTCATGACTTCTCCGACCCGGCCTATGTCCAGGCCGCCATCGAAACCGAAATCCGCACGGCCAAGGACAAAGGCGAGACGATCTCGCCCGCCCAGGCCGCCATGCGCCTCCAGTCCCGCCGGTAAAGGAACGCCCATGAACCCCTTCACCAAGACCCTCGTCGCGTCGGGCGCCATCGGCCACCGTCGCCTTGTGAAGTTCACTGCCAATGACGGTGAAGTCGCACTGGCAACTGCCCCAACGGACATCATTGCCGGCGTGACCGACTTCCCCTCCGGCGCGACCGACGGCGAGCGCATCGACGTCATTCTCTTCGGTCCCGCCGAAGTGGTCGCCGGCGGCACGATCGCGCCGGGTGCGGCCATCACGGCGGGCGCGGCTGGTGTTGCCGTCGCGGCAGCGCCTGCGGCCGGCATTAACAACGTCACGGCCGGTTTCGTGCTTGCCGGCGCCGTGGCCGGAGATTTCGTGCGCGCCTTCATTCAGCGCGGCAGCATCCAGGGCGCCGCGTAAAGCGCGCCCGTAACCCCTTAGGAGCCCTCCATGGCAGGTCAGCCTTTTCCCGTCGATCCGGTGCTTGTCGGCATCGTCCAGGCCTACCGCAACAACGCATTGATCGCCGATCTCGTGTTGCCGCGCCTCAACCCGCTTCTGCCACGCGAGCAGTTCAAGTGGTGGCGCTTTGATTTCGGGCAGTTCATCACCCGTCATGACACCAAGGTCGGCCGTAAATCCGAGCCGAACACTGTCGAGTTCAATGCCGAAGAGATCGAGGATCGCACCGACGATTACGGTCTCGACGATGTTGTCCCCGTCGCCGACAGCCAAAATGCTCCGGCCGGTTACGACCCGCGTGCATTCGCGGCGCAGAAGCTCATCGATCTGGTGCTGCTCGATCGCGAGGTCCGCGTCTCCAGTCGCGTGTTCGATCCCGCCACCTATGGTGCGGACAACAAGGAGACGCTGGTCGGTGCCTCGAAATGGAGTGACGCCGACAGCAAACCCATCGTTGCGGTCGCCGAAGCTGCCGACAGCATGGTCATGCGTCCGAACCATGCCGCCATGGGGCGCTCAGCCTGGACGACGCTGCGCACCAACCCGAGCGTGCTGCGTGCTCTGACGCCTTCGGGCGCCGGCGACGGTTATGCCAACAAGCGAGCGGTCGCCGACCTCCTGGAGCTGGACGACATCTATATCGGCGAAGGCTGGGTCAACAGCGCAAAGCCAGGCCAGCCAGTCGCTCGCCAGCGCGCCTGGGGCGATAACTGCCTGCTCTTCCATAAGGCGCAGCTCGCCGACAGCGTCTCGGCGACACCCACCTTCGGCTGGACGGCGCAGTTTGGCACCCGCGTTTCCGGCTCCATTCCTGAACCGAAGATCGGACTGCGCGGCTCCGATCGCGTCCGCTCGGGCGAGAGCGTCAAGGAAGTCATCTCCGCTCCCGAGCTGGGCTACCTCATCTCCGACATCACCTGATCCACTGCCGTGTGAACTACGCCCGGCGCGAATGCCGGGCGGATTTTTCGAAGGGGATCGACCGCGATCCTTTTCGCAAGATCCGAAAGGAGGGCCAGATGGCCAAGAAGCCCATGAAATCCAACGCCCCGGCCGAGGAGGTCACTGAGACCACGGTCACTCCGGGGCAGGATGCCGCCACCGATCCTCGGGTCAAGCCCGAGGAGCCGCGTGATCCGGCATCCACCCCGTCAGGCGAGAACGGGCCTGACGGGAGTAATACCCCCAGCGATAGCGGCGATGCTGCTGGCGAAGCTTCGGCCGAGCTTGTGAAACCGCAGGTGAACGCTACTCCGACCGAAGCCATCCTGGCGGAGGCGGAAAAGGCACAGCCGGCCCCGGAAGCGGAAGCATCGGCTTCCGGGGACGCCACGGGTGAGAAATTCGACCTGGCCACCATCATGGCCGCAAGCGGAATCATAGAGCCGGCCGATCTGTCGGCCGAGGACCGCAGCCACCTCGTTAACCTGCTCTTCGGCGAAGGTGCCCGGGTGGAACGGCGCGAGGTCCATGTTATCGGCGGCCCGATCCGGCACAACAACGTCAAGTTCAAGCTGGGCAAGCCCATTGTCCTCACCGAAGCAGAACACGCTCCGCTACGCGAGATGCGCTTGGTCACCTCGTGGGAAACCGGCAAGGTGGTGGACTGACCCATGCCCTACGCGAGCCTCGAAGATCTGATCGAGCGTGCCGGCGAGGATGAAATCCTTCAGGTCGCCGATCGAGACGAAGACGGTATTCCCGATCCCGACGTCGTCGAGGCTGCGTTGGTGCACGCAGACAATATCGCCAACGGCTATGTCGCCGTTCGCTATGCGCTGCCGCTGACAGCCGTGCCCGATTTGCTGCGCACCTGGTGCGTCTCGATCGCCCGCTACCAGCTGCATCGCGACGGCGCTCCGGACTACGTCGTGCGCGATTACAAGGATGCGCTCACGGCTTTGAAGGATCTGGCTCGCGGCGTTCTGGACTTGCCGATCGGCGTCGACGATCCGCAGCCGGCACCATCCGACAGCGGCCGCGTCAGCATCGTCGGGCCGGAACCTATGTTCACCGCTGACAAGCTCAAAGGGTGGCTTTGATGATCCAGGACGTCATCGACCGCCTGAAAGCCATGGCGCCATCGCTCTCGGACGTTTCGGCCGCCGAGGACCTGGCCGCATTGGCGGAGGGCATCGCGCCGAAGAGCGGCGCGACCTTCGTCATTCCGTACCGCGAGCTCGGCAGCCCGAACAGCCGGGCCTCCGGCGGCTTTCGCCAGGAGGTCGGCGTGCAGATCCTGGTCGCCTTCGTCGTCCGCCGGCACGACGATTCCAAGGGCGCCAAGCGCGTCTCGCAGTTTGACACCTATAGCGGCGAGATCGAGGCCGCACTTGCCGGCTGGGCAATCGAGCCCGGAAACGAACTCTTCTGGCTGGCGGCCGGCAAGTCCGCGCCGCTCGGCCGCGGCAACGGCGCCACCGTTTACGTCCAGACCTGGCAGACAAGCCGGTTCATCAGAAAAGGAAACTGACATGAAGGGTCAAGGCGGATCCTACATCCGGCAGGCAGACGGTTCCCTCAAGCTGGTCAGCCGCACCGAACAGGCGAAACCGAAGATTGAAGCGGCCGCATCCGTGGAGCCGGCTGCGGAAGCAAAGCCTGCAGGCAAATCGAAGAAGGAGAGCCAGGGTGACTGAGCGCTACGTCGACAATCTCGCCATTCTGGCGAAAACGGAAACCGTCTACGCGGAGGACCCGACGCCAACAGGCGCCGCCAACGCGATGATCGGGACCAACGTCAGCTACGAACCGTTCGTTGGCAACGATCTCACTCGCGACCTGATCAAGCCCTACATGGGTCACCAGGGCGTGATCTTCGACGGGAACTATTGCCGCCTGTCGATGGAAATCGAGATTGCCGGCTCCGGCGATCCCGGCACGCCGCCGGGCTGCTCGCCGCTCCTGCGTTCTTCCGGCCTTGCCGAGGTCATCACGGCCGACACCGACGTCCAGTATCACCCGGTCTCGAAGCTCTTCGAGAGCTGCACGATCTATTTCAACGACGACGGCGTGAACCACATCATGGCCGGTTGCCGCGGCACGGTGACCGGCCAGCTCACCCCCGGCCAGATGCCGCGCTTCGTCTTCACCATGACCGGCCTGCTCGGTACCTTTTCCGACACGGCCCTGCCGACGATCGACGATTCGAAGTTCATCGATCCTGTGCCGGTCAATTTTGAGAACACGACGGTCTCGCTGCATGGGTTTGCCGGCGCCTGCGAGGGCTGGAGCTTCGACCTCGCCAACGCGATCGAACCGCGGCTCTTGATCAACCAGCGCTCGATCCGTCAGACCGGTCGTCAGATGGTCGGCCAGGCGATCTTCGAGGCGGCGCTGCTGACTGAGAAGAACTGGCTGCAGACGATGCAGTCGCACACAGTCGGCGTGATGGCCGCCCAGCACGGTACCGTGGCCGGCAACATCGTCGAGTTCGATGCGCCGAAGGTGCAGATCGGGCGGCTCACATACGGCGCCACTCAGCGGATCCGAAACAACACCTTGCCGCTGATGTACAGACCCGACGCCGGCAACGACGAATTCGTCATCACCTTCCGCTGATTTCCAAACCTCTTTGAAAGCCCGGTGAAATGACCTTCAAGCTGTTTTCCGAACTGACCTTTCCGTGGCCCGTCAAGGTCATGGAGCCCGACCCCGCAAAGCCCGGCAAGCACATTCTGCGCGAATTCGAGGTGACCTTCGCAATCCTTCCGCCGGAACGCATCCAGGCGTCCCGCGATGCCCGCCTCGCCATACTGAAGAAGATGGACCGCAAGACTGTCGGTGAAGATGGTGTCGAGGAGCCGCTCGGCCTCGACGAGCTGAAGCTGATCCAGGCGGAACTGGAGGAGCATGACAAGGCCGCCGTCCAGGATGTGGTCCGCGGCTGGAGCAAGATCGTCGACGCCGATGACGGGGACAAGCCGATCCCGTTCACGGACGCCACGTTTCGAGCACTCTACGCGATCGAACGAGTGAAGATGGGGCTGCTGAACGCCTACGAAGAAGCGATCAGCCAGGACCGGGCGCGCCTAAAAAACTGAAAGCGGCGGCGGAGCGCTGGGCGCGGATCCGCTCCGGCCGTCGCGATCGAACGAAGCCCGTGGGGGTGCCCGACAAGGTTCGGGAGCAGTTTCAAAGGATGGGCGTTCAATTTGCCGCCCGCCCGAAGCAAGACGATGAGATGGAGATCATGCCGGCAAACTGGGATTCACTGATGGCTTTCCTCGAATGCCAGACCCAGTGGCGCGTCGCGGCCGGCATGGCAGGGCTGGTGTGGTTCGGGCTTGATTACGTCGCCTGCAAGCTCGTCCTCGATTCGATCGACGCTGATACAGAGGTCTTCGCCGACCTCCGCGTCATGGAGGCCGCAGCGCTTCCGGTCCTGAATGAGGCCGACTGATGGCAGCCTCTCCCTATCGCATCTCGATCGGCGTCAACATCGATTCCTCCGGGGCCAAGAGCGGCAGCGCCGATGCCCGGCAGGCCGTCGCGGCGATCGGCGCGGAAGCCGAAAAGGGCGTGCCGAAGATCGACAACGTCGCCACTTCGGTCGAGAAGACTGTCAACGCGGGCGGTTCGAACAAGGCGGTCACCGGGATTGCCGCGATCGGCAGCGAAGCCGAACGCACCCGCACCAAGATCCAGCAGCTGATCAATGCCAGCCTCGGGATCCACGATGGACCGGCCAATGAGAATGCGCGCCGATGGACCGGCGTCCTGGCAGACGAGGCTTTGTCGGTCGACCGGCTTCGGGCCAAATACAATCCGCTGTTCGCGACCATCCAGCAGTACAAGCAGGCGCAGATCGAGATCCGCACGGCGCATGCCATGGGTGCTCTTTCGACAGAGGAGTTTTCGGCGGCCATGACGCGCGAGCGCCAGGCAGCGCTTGCCTCGATCGACGCGATCAAGGGCCGAAGCCGCGCGCTACTGGAAACACCGGCGGCAAACAGCAACAACCAGCGTTTCCAGTCGGCCAATCTTGCATTCCAGCTTCAGGACACGATCACGACCGCACCATTCATGCCGTGGTACACGGTCGCCTTGCAGCAAGGCCCGCAGGTTGCGGCCGTTTTGGACAGCCTGGAAAACAAGTCTGCCGGTCTTGCGGCCGCCTTTATGTCGCTGGTCTCTCCCTGGTCTCTACTATCGATCGCGGCAGTCGGTGCGACAGCGTTCGCGGTTCAATATTTTGCGGATCTCAGCAGCAGCACCGAAAAGGCTAAATCGGTTCTCGAGGGCCACGCGGAACTGATCCGACGCATCAAAGGTGCCTATGGTGAGGCTGCCGAAGGTCTCCAGGAATATGCCCGCGAAAGCAACCAGATCGTCCGCCAGGACACGCTCGACAGGATCAAGGCATACCGTGAGACGATCCTGAGCGTCGGCAAGGATGCTCGCGAAGATCTTGCGAGCCTCGATCCGCGCGACTTCGGCGGTGCGACCTATACGATCGATCAGATGCGCGGCGCTCTCGCCCTGCTCGATCAGGGACTAAAGAGCGGCAAGCCGGACCTCCAGGCATTTGTGGAACGGCTTATCCAGATAGAGAACCAATCCGGCACGCCTGAAAACATCCGTGAAATCATAAAGGAGCTCCGCAATTCGGCAGCGTCCGGCATCGAGGCGCAACAGGCACTTACGCCGCTCGTAGGGGCGATCGACGGGATCGGCAACGCGGCTGCCAGGCAGGCCGGACAAGTCAAAGCTCTTTCCGATGCCCTCAATACGCTGAACGGCATTGCGGCCCCTGCCCTCAGCGATCGCGAGATTATCGAGCGGACTTTCAACAACGCGCTCAATGACCCTCGCATCAACACTGAGGCCGCCATTCGGCAAATCGAAGATGCCAGGCGCAATGCCCTTGCACGTCTCGAAGGCCAAACCATCATCAACTCGGACGGCGATCTGACGAACGTACCGATACCGGGTAACAAGCCGAGTATTCTCGGAGAAACTCCCGACAAGTCTATCCGAGCTGCCTCGAACGCCTACCGCGATCTGCTGAAGTCGGCCGACGACCGCATCGGCCAGATGAAGCTTGAGGCGCAGCTCGCCGGGCAGACCGGCGTTGCTGCTGATGCGCTGCGCTTCAAGCTCGATCTTCTGCAGCAGTCCGAGGATAAGGGCCGGTCGCTGACGCCGAAACAGGTTGAGGCGATCAATGCACGCGTCGAGGCCTTCAAGAAGTATGCCGAAGAGGCAGCCAAGGCTCAGCTCGCCTCCGATCTGCTGTTCGAGCGCGAGCAGCTCGGCCGATCGGCGATGGACCAGCAGATTGCCGCCCGGCTGAAAGGCGCAGGCCTGCCGGTCGATTTCGACAGCTATGAGGCCGGGCTGATCCGGACGAACCTGCAGCTGCAATATGCTCGTGACCTGACGGGCGACTTCGCCAGCACCCTCACCAGTAGTCTTCAGCAGGGCAAGGACTTCTGGGATGCACTTGGCGACGCAGGAGTGAGCGCCCTGAAGCGGATCTCCGACACGCTAGTGAACGATCTGCTGAACAGCCTTTTCCAGGTCAACAGTGCGGCTGCCGGCGGCAGCTCGAGTGGCGGATTGTTGGGGCTTATTACCGGCGGGATCAGCAGTCTGTTCGGCGGCTCGTCAGGTTCAGCCTCATCGAGCGCGTGGTCGCTCGGCCTTGATGACTGGCAGTTCGCGCGCGGCGGCTATACCGGCCCTGGCGGCATCCATGAGCCGCGCGGTGTCGTGCATGCCGGCGAGGTCGTCTGGTCGCAGCGTGACGTTGCCCGTGCCGGCGGCGTGGCAACTGTCGAGGCTATGCGTCTCGGACGCCGCGGCTATGCCGACGGCGGTGTCGTTGACGTTGCGCCGCTGATGTCATCCCGAATGGCAGAGCGCCAGTCGGCGGCGGCCGCCGATCGCGGGATGGGTACGCTCAAGCTGTTGCTCGGTCTCTCGGCCGACGAGAACGGTACGATTATGCCGGCCATCCGCAAGGCAATCGCCGACAACGTGCCGGAATATGTCCAGCTTGCTTTTGACGATTACGACCAGGCGCTCCCCGATCGCGTCGCCGCGATCCAGTCCGAGCCCTGGAGGCGCTGATGGCCGCACCGCTCTCGCTTGCCGCGCTCTTTGACAAGCTGCCAATCTCGTCGGTCAGGTGGTCGATCCAGCGCAATGACGAGCTTGCCGGCAATGGCGACGGCGACGTTTGGTCGGCCGAACTGGCAGATCCGCTCTGGACCGGCGACGTGACGCTCGACCGCGGCCTGCACGACGAGCTGAAGCAGGCGGCGGCATTGATCCGTTCCCTGGATGGCTCAAGACAGGCCTTCATGTGCTGCGATCCGCTGTCGCTCTATCCGCAGGCCGATCCGGACGGCTCTATCCTCGGCGCGTCGATCGTCCAGGTGCGCCTCGTCAATCCCGACCGCCGCATCCTGCAGGTCTCCGGCCTGCCGGCCGATTACGCGCTGACCACCGGCGATAAACTGCAGATCACGCAAGGCACGATGATCCGCTTCCATGAGGTCGGCGCCGATGCCGCTGCTAATGCGCTCGGCAATCTCGATCTGTCAGTTTTCCCGCGGCTGCCGCTGACGCTTGCAGTCAACGCCGTCGTCACGCTGATCAAGCCGGCATGCCCGGTCATCGTCGCCCCCGGCAGCCACGATCCGGGCACCGGCCGCAGCTCGGTCACCGAGGGCGCAGCCTTTAAAGTGCTCCAAAAAAAGAGGACGAGCTGATGCGCAACCAGCCTTCTGCCCTGACGGCCGCTCTTGCCAACGTACCTGCAACCGGAGTTTCGAGCCGCAAGGCCGTATGGATCGTCGCCAAGAACCGGGAAACCGGCGCACCGGAGGAAGTCGGCCTGTGGACCGGCGACGACGATGCCAACCTCACCGTCATCCGCGGCGCCGACAATGTCACTGTGACGCGACCCTATCTCGGCGGCGGGAACCTGCTGAAGGTCAGCGATATCCCGCGCGTCTCGGATCTGACGGCACAGACCGTGACAATCGACCTGTCGCAGATCGCAGACGCGGTGCAACTGCTCCTGCGCACCTATGACGTCCACCGGGCGCAGGTCGAGATCCACGAAATCGTGCTGTCGCCGGAAACCGGGCAGCCCGTTGCTCCGGATCTTCCGGTCTTCCTCGGCATGGTCGATGGCGCGCCGATCAAGACGCCGCGGGTGGGCGAGCAGGGCCGCGCCACGCTCAAATGCGTCTCGGAAATGATGATGATGCTGCGGCGGACCAATCCGGAAAAGGCATCCTACGAGGCTCAGCTGTTGCGCGACGGCGACGAGTGGAACCTCTATGCCGGCGTGGTGGAGACCTGGGAGCTGTCGTGGGGACAATAGCCTGAGCGGCGGCCTTGCCTCGGCAGGTTCCGATCGCTAACTTGCCGCCATCCTTCACATCGATGCGACTGACTGACCGTCCGAAACTGGACGGCTGATACGCGCGCGCGATCGGCCCTAGATGGGCCATGCTGACCCGACTTCCAGACTGGCGCCGGCGCTATGAAGCGGCGATCGACGAGATCAAGTCGCAGCCGTTCAAGTGGTACGACCACGATTGCGGCCGCGGCCTTGCCGTGCGCCTGGTCTTCGCGCTGACGGGCGTCGATCTCGGCGGGCATTATCCCGATCGTTATGACGACGCCCGGGGGGCCGCCCGCGTCCTCCGCGCCTATGGGTTCCAAAGTCTCGGGGAGATGGTTGCCACGCTGCTGCCGGTCATCCATCCGAGCCGTGCCGAGATCGGCGACATCGCCGCGATCGCCGTCGACAGTCCGGTCGGCCATGCGCTTGGCGTCGTCAACGGCGAGCGGATATTCGTGCTGACGGAAACCGGCATCGGCACCGTCGACCTGCTCGATGCCGCCATGTGCTTCAAGGTGGGTTGAAGCCATGTTGAAGGCCGCCTTCGTCGCTCTTTCACTCCTGCTCTTGACGGCTACCGGCGCCAGCGCCGATCCGATCTCGGGCGCGATCGCGGCCTTCAGCGCCTTCCTGTCGAGCGGCGGCATTGTCGCCGGCATCGTCAAGATCGCGATCGTCGCGGCGGCAAATTTCGGGATGAGCCTGATCCAGCAGGCGCAGGCCCGTCGCCAGGCGCGCAAGAACCTGCGTCCATCGGGAGTGACCCTCTCGGTCCAGATGGGCGATACCGTGCCACGCTCCTACCTGATCGGCACCCGTGCCACGGCCGGAAGGCGTGTCTATGCCGGCACCTGGGGAGAGGTCGACAAGACGCCGAACGCCTACCTCACCGACGTGATCGAGCTGTCCTGCCTGCCGAACCATGCCGGCCCGCAAGGGCTCGATCGCGCGTGGATCGGCGACAAGGAGGTGACGATCCTTTGGGATCAGCCCGCCGCGGACGGCCGTGGCTATCCGGTCCAGGAATACCGGGCCGGCGGGACGGACTATCTCTGGCTCAAGTTCCTGGACGGATCGCAGACTGTCGCCGATCCGTTCCTCGTCGCCAAGTTCGGGAACCTCGCGGAGCGGCCGTTCAAGTCGACGATGATCGGGCGCGGTTGCCAGGCGGTCATCCTGACGGCGCGGATCAACCAGGATCTTTTCAAGTCCGGCCTTCCGCAGGGCATCTACCAGCCAAAGCCGATGCGGCTTTATGACCTCCGCAAGGACTCCACGAATGGCGGCACCGGCACACATCGCTGGACGGACCCGTCCACCTGGGAACCTTCCGACAATCTGCCGCTGCAGATCTACAATATCGGCCGCGGCATCTATTATGGCGGTCGCTGGGTGCATGGCGGGCGGAATTTTGCGCAGCACCGTCTGCCGGCATCATCTTGGATCGCCGCGCTCAATGAAGCCGATCGGTTGCTCTCCGGCCGTAAGCAATACCGCGGCGGTCTCGAAGTCTTTGTCGACCAGGATCCGCTTGAGGTGATCGAGGATCTGAGGCTCGGCTGCGCCGCCCGGCTGGCGGAAGTGGGCGGCATTCTCAAGATCCTCGTCGGTGCGCCGGCCGCGGCTGTCTACAGCTTCACCGACGCCCAGATCGTCGTCACCAGCGATCAGGATTTTGAGCCGTTCCCGACCGTCTCCGCCACCCACAACACGATTACCGCCGTCTATCCGGAGCCGGAACAGCGCTGGGCCGACAAAGATGCGCCCGAGCGCAGTTCAGAGGCGCTGATTGCCCGAGACGGCGGCGAGCGGCTTCCTGTGGCCGAGCGCTTCGACGCCGTCTCGATCGTCGACCAGGTGCAGTGCCTGATGTCGACGATGATCGACGAGGAGCAACGCTGGCGTATCCACGAATTCGTGCTGCCGCCGGATGCGTCAGCACTGGAGCCCAATGACGTCGTCTCCTGGTCGAGCGACCGCAACGCCTATTCCAACAAGAAATTCCTTGTTGTACGGGCGATCTCGCTGTCCGGCCTGCTGCAGCGCCTGCTCCTGAAGGAGATCGACCCGACCGACTACGATCCGCCGGAGATCCTCTTGCCGCCTGTCGTCGGCCCGACCGGCCCGATCGCGCCCCCCGCGCAGCCACTCTATGGCTGGCAGGCGCTCCCGGCGACAATCTATGACACCGACGGCAACGCCCGCCGTCCCTCGATCAAGGTGATCTGCGCGCCGGACCAGGACGATGTCGCCAAGGTCTGGGTGCAGGTCCGCCTGAAATCGACGGCCGCCGGGGTATTCGACAGCGACTCCACGCCCTATGCCGCCCCGCATGAATGGGTCCTCAACGGCACCTTCCTGCCGGCGACGCTCTACCAGGCGCGCGGCAAGTTCGTGCCGTACAGCCGACGGGAGACTGAGTGGTCGGACTGGATCGACGTGATGACGCCGAACGTCCGTCTGACGTCCGGGCTGGATTTCGATCCGTATGACGGCACGATCGGCTTCGACAACCTCGCCGACGATCTGAAGGATTACCAGGACTGGCTCGGTTCCGGCCGTCGGGAAATCCTCGAAAAGCTGGAGGAGATCGGCCTCATCGTCGCCGATCAGGACCTCGGAAACGCGGCCGAGCGCCAGAAGCTCCGCGAGCAGTTGACGGCAACGCGGGACAACATCACTGCGGAATATACGCGTGAGGTGCAGGTCCTGGTGGGTGCCGATACGGCGCTCGCCAGCTCGATCACCAGCCTGACGACAAGCTTCGGCGGTTTTCAGTCGAGCGTCACGCAGTCGCTGGCATCTCTGTCGTCCGCCGATCAGGCCCTGGCCCTGAGTGTTGAGGAACTGGAAGCCGAACTCTTCGATCCAGCATCCGGCCTGCCCTCGATCGCATCGGCCGTCTCTGCCCTGCAGGTGCAGGTCAACGGCCAGGGCGACGACATCGAAGCTATGGCCGATCAGATCGCCAGCCTTGAAACTCAGGTCGGTGACGTGTCGTCGTCGGTGAACGTCCGGGCGACGGCAGTGGCCGGCGGCTCCGGCGGGTTTTCCCGATGGGCCGTGCTGGTAAGAACCTCCACCGGAGATTGGTCGGCGCAGGCCGGGCTTTATCTCGAAACCCATGCAACGCTTCCGTCGCGCATTCTGCTCGATGCACAGCAGCTCTTCTTCGGTGACCTTTCCTCTGGTGCCGCGCCGATCAACCCGCTGGTTTACGACAGTGGCCGCTGGCGGCTGAACGTTCTGGACGTCGGTCATATCGAGGCAGGCGATATCGATTTCGGCAACGGCAAGGTGATCATTGACGAGAACGGGATCGTGGTGTCGTCATGACCAAGACCTTCATTGGCATCGATAGCGTCGGCGTCCCTTGCGTCAAGATCACCAAGGGAACGATTGATCCAAGGACCGAGCCGGACGCCAACAAAAGCTCGTTCTTCTATAATTCGAAGTTCGCGGCCGATGTTAAGATCACCGCGATCGACACGACCCCGTATTCGCCGAACGCCGATACCTATTGGCCGGCCGGGGCGGGCAACTCGAGTTACCAGAAGAAGAAGCAGGCCTATCCGCCTGGCGGCTTCAACTACGTCATGATCCGCAACTCCTATTTTGGAGAGGCGTTGCCCTATGACCTGCCGCTCTATGACCTCAAATACAAGCGGTTGTCGGACGGGCGATATGTCGAGAACTTCCGCGTCTTCACCCAAGGCGGTGAAGACAACGCCGGCCGTGAGGCGGGCTATCGAACCATGATCGGCTGGCTGAATAACGGCTGGTGGCTCAACGACCAGCAAACCTTCTATGGCAATCCGCCACTCGGCAAAGGCATCCGTTACTATAACAGCACCTTCAATGCGACCGATGGTGCGTCCTATGACATCAATCTGGTGGTTTGGCGTCTTCCCGCGAACAATGTGCCCCTGATCTACAGCGTCACGCCGTCGCTTGTCCCTGGCCTTCGCACGGTTGAGATAACGTCGGAGCATTGCCGTGTGGCAAAGCCAGGCTATGACGTACGGACAGCCACGCCGACACAGTTGGCGTTCGATTCATCCGGCCGACCGCTCGCGGTCATCAAGGCCGGCGATATCGCTCTCCCGAGCGGGATCACCGAGATCGAGGTCGGCTATCCTGTCGATAATTCGACGATCTGCGATCTGCTGCAGTATGAGAACAATGTCATCTCATATCCCGTCAGCGGCTACTTTACCGATACCCGATGCGAATACTGGTTCGCCGGGACGAAGCTCTACATCAACAATCTGACCGCCGCCTGCCGCGTCAGATATCTGGTCCTCTCGAACAATCAGCTGGGGCCGACGACCGGAAGCAACGATGTGTTCCGGCAGTTCTCGGAGGGTGGGCTGGACGTCGTCCAGTTCCTTCGACCGGGTGCGGCCGACCCACCGAACTTTGCAGATATCGTGCTGGACAGCCGATGGCCCGCAATCCAGATCCTTGCTGAAGGATATCAAGCCGTCGCCTCTCAGCCCAATTATACGCCTCCGGCCTCGTATAACCCGGGACAAAGCTTCACGGTCAATTTCGACGGGGCCGGGTTCTTTCCCTTCGTCAAGTACATGACGGTCGGGAATGACAGTATGGCGGGTTCTGGTGCAAAGGCGCCGTCGGCGCGCCTGATCGAGAACTACAACAACTCAACCCGGTACAATGCCGGCGGTTCGAGTTTCTGCATCCTCACCGGCAATCAGGCGACTTTCTACACCTACAACGGCAATCCTGTTGCCGAACGATGGGTCTCGGGCGACGGCTGGAAGTTCGATTACAGCTCCTTCAACATCACCGGCATCCGTTACTTCATCCTTGGCATCCCACAATGAGGAACCCCATGCAGATCAGGCCTGAAATCGCCCTCACCGAGCAGCGGATCGTGCGCTCGCTGCTTGAAACCAGATGCCTGCAGCTTGCCCAGCAGCTCGCCGACGTGACCAACGAACGCGACCAGGCGCTCGCCGATCGCGACGCGATCCGCGCTGAACGCGACGAGCTGCTGATGGAACGCAATGTCGACGGGGAGCGCCATGGCTCTGCTGAGTGATTATACCGCCGGTACCGTGAGCGTCGCGGCCGGCGGCACGGCTGTGACCGGCGTCGGCACGGCCTGGCTGACGGCCGGGTTTGCCGAGGGCGACGAGTTCTTCGCGCCCGGCTGGCACGGCATCGTCCAGAGCGTCAATTCCAACACGTCTCTCACGCTTTACCCGACCGGCATTCGCGGCGCGGCACTTGCTGGCGCGGCTTACCGGCTGCGCTACCAGGGCGACGGCTCGCGGCTGACGGCACAGGCGCGGCAGCTGATCGAGCTGCTCGGCGGCACGGGGAATTTTCAGGCGTTTGCCGGGCTTAACGGCGCAGCTGACAAGGTGCCGCGGTTCACTGGCGCTGGCACGATGACACTGGACACGGTGACTGCCTTCATGCGGACACTTCTCGATGACGCCAATGGCGTCGCCGCTTATGGTACGCTCGGCACTATTCCTGATGCTCAACTCCCTGCATCTTTGAAGGCTAACGCCCCATTTGCAAGCGACCTCGATGCGATCACCGATTCGGGATGGTACCGGGCAGCAAGTTCGACGCCTGGCATTCCGGTCGCGCAATATGGCTTTCTCCAGCACATCACTTACGACGCCAACACCGCTGTGCAGGTCTACTTTCGAGGCGCCACGGCTCAACGATATGTGAGGCGCAAAGCCTCCGGTACCTGGCAGTCTTGGGTAATGACCGTTGATCAGCTTTTAGGCACTGTCTCCCAATCGTCAGGAGCTCCGACCGGCGCAATCATCGAGCGCGGCAGCAATGCCAACGGCGAGTACGTACGGTTTGCCGATGGAGCGCAGTTTTGCACGTTGACCGACGCGACGCTGACATATTCCTCGACATCCCGTCTCGCTTTCCCATGGACCTTTCCCGCGAGCTTTCCAGGCTCCACCATTTGGGCCGGCGTGATGCTGCCTGCGTCCGGTGCGAGTTTTCAGAATGTGGCCATTCAGAACTGCGGTGCCAGCTGGTCCAGTCGGGGTTCGAACTCGGCTCAAATCGGCATCAACAACGCTGGCGCCACCAATTTCGCATCCAACTCACAGGTAACGGGCTGTAGCCTCTTGGCATTCGGAAGGTGGTTCTGATGCACATTTCCATTTCACCCCAGCGTCGCGACGGCGCGCTTGCAGTCACCAAAGCCGGCGATGTCCTCACCGTCAACGGCGAGGCCTTCGATTTCTCCGGCCTGCCGGTCGGGGCGACGATCCCGGCCGGCGACGTACCGTGCGACTGGATCACCGGGCCGGTGGAGCGGATCGGCGGCGATCTGCGCCTGACGCTCATCCTGCCGCATGGTGCTGATCCTTCCGCCGCCGTCGCCTTTCCGGCGCCGCTGATCAACCCGCCTGACGGGCCACTGGCGATCCCCTTCGATCCTCCGCCGGCGCCTATGCCCGAAATGCAAGACGAGGAGCCCGCCAATGTGGACGGTTGATCCTGCCAAGATCGTCACGGCCGAACAGAAGGCAGCTGAAGCCAAAGCGGCGCAGCTCGCGGCCTACAAGGCAGCGTTTGACGCTCTTCTCGATGCTGTTGCCCGAGAGCGCCAGTACGACAGCCGCCTGACTGTTCCGCTTTATACCGCCAGCGCCAATCCCCAGTGGGCAATGGAGGCCAAGGCCTATATTGCGTGGCGGGATGCAGCGCTCTCCTACATGATTGGCCAGCTCGCGGCCGTCGAGGCCGGCGAAACTGCGCCGCCATCGATCGAGGAGTTCATCGCAGGGATAGCGCCAATCGGGTGGCCCGAGGCCTCTTAAGTCACCTTGTTGAACAGTTCATTGGTGAAAGAACTTACATAGCGGTAAGGGTGGGTCTTCGTGCTGTCGCCGCGGAGACCTACATCCCCCTCGGTTTTGAGCAGTAGATCACCGTTGGTCAGTGCGGCTCCAATTCCGAGCAATGCCGAGTGTAGCGTCGGCATACCAAGTCCATTGGCGGCGATCGCTGTAAGGACCGGTCCGATGAGCTTATTCCAATCGATGCTATATGACGTCTTCAGGCTAGCGAGGCGGAACGGAAATTTTGTCTCGCGACTGACGACAATCGCATTGAGACAAGCTTTCTCGATAGCCGCAACCGCAGCGCGGATAGTCGTTTCATCGTCTCCGGCTTTCTCGACTGTCGCAAAGAACTGCTCAAGTTCGATCCGTAAAGCGAGAAGTTCATCCCGCCGCTTGGCTTTAAACTCAAGGATATCTGCGAGTGGAACAGCCTCATCTGGCACCGGAATTGCCTGCATTAGCGTATAAGCCGCACCAGACGTCATATCGAATGCGCGACGAAGATCGAGAAAAGAGCGTTCACCTTGCGCTAGCGACCATAGCCCAGGCTCCCTATCCGAAATCTCTCGGTAGGCACCCAGCTGGCTGTCGGCGATCGCGTCCACGTCCCTAACTGGACCGGCCTTCCTAAGTTGGTAACGCGGTCTCGTGAGCACTCCCGCTGAGATGAGTTCGTCAGCTTGGGGATCCCCAAAGCCAATAAAGGGATTAGTGGGCCAGATAAGGCGATCCCAGAATAAAAGGGAAAAACGCAGTTCGGCCGGATCGAGGCGACCGGTAGCGGTCACCCCCTCTTTCGAGAGGACAATCGGGTTCGAAATAACCAGGCCCATCCCTTTCTTTGGAACCCTGCCGAAGAAAGGCTCGCTCGCCGCACGTCGCTTTGCCTCACCCATTGAGACACCTCCCTTGAAGCCAGGTTCCGACTCTGAGCTGTATATCACGCCCTCTACTCGTCCGAAATCAGACGGTTCTTGCATGTCGCGCGTGCGCGTACCTATGGACTGACCGCTGCTCGGGAAAACCGGGCGGCCGGGGCATGGGGATGCCCCGAGCGACGGGATTCTAGTTTGGGACAGGAACCCGTCCGACAGCAAGTATGCACAACCGTCGCACCCGTGCCCTGCAGGGCAGATAAGGTGTGACCGAGTCGTGAGTTGTTTGAAATGGTGAATATGCGGCCGATCGAGCCCACCAATCCCGCTGCCCCTTACATTGGCGGCAAACGCATTCTTTCCAAGGAAATTATCCACAGGATCAACCGCACACCCCATGATGCTTATGCGGAGCCCTTCGTCGGTATGGGCGGCGTTTTCCTGCGTCGCAATCAGGCACCGAAGATGGAGGTGATCAACGACATCAATGGCGATGTCGCGAACCTCTTCCGGATCCTGCAACGGCACTATCCGCAGTTCATGGAAACGCTGCGTTTCCAGATCACGTCCAGGCACGAGTTCGATCGGCTGTCCCGCACCGATCCGTCAACGCTGACCGACCTGGAGCGGGCAGCTCGATTCCTCTATCTCCAGCGCCTCGCCTTCGGCGGCAAGGTGCGAGGGCAGAATTTCGGTGTGTCGATGAATGGCGGCCGATTCAATCTCCTCAAGCTGGCGCCACAGCTCGAAGATATTCATGAACGCATGGCCGGCGTCGTTATCGAGAACCTGCCATCGCGGGCATTCATCGAGCGCTACGATCGGCCGGGCATGCTCTTCTACCTCGATCCACCCTATTGGGGCAGCGAGGACGACTATGGCAAAGAGGCCTTCAGCCGGGACGAGTTCGCGGAAATGGCAGACGTGCTCGGCCGGCTGAGGGGGCGTTTCATCCTCTCTCTAAATGCAGTTTCGGGCGTTCGTGAGACATTCTCTGAATTTGCTATTGAGGAGGTCGACTGCACCTATTCCGTTGCCGGCAGAGGTCATAGCAAGGAGGTTAAAGAGCTGATCATTTTGTCTCGGTAGCGATTTCCAGCTCTCGTTCGATCACGCGACCGCAGTAGTGACGCAATTGAAACAACATGCCCACCTCATCTCGCGTGAGCCGATCCTTTCCAGTGTGGACAATCTTCGACCGGACTTGATAAATTTGCTTCAGCTGGTCGATGATTTCCTCGCGCTCATTGTGGGAGCGTCCAATTAGGAATGCACAGCGGTTTCTGAGCATTGAACCTATCCCGACCTCCTCGTCTTCCTTCTCGCCAAGGAGTATCTCCATGCTTACCATCGCCTGTACAAATGCGAGCAGATCGCGATTGTTTGCGTAGCTGTCGAACAACCATGTGGCCGCAAGTTGGAGACGCCGCGCTGCCTTATTATCCTGAAAACCGGCGCAGGCCCTCTGACATCCAAGGTTGACCCATTCCTCAAGTAGGCCTTCCGAAGACTTATCTTCTCTGGTGATAGTCTTATTGATGCCGAGCTTTGGTAGCAATTGCTTGAAGTCCTCATCAAGCTCGTGACGCCGCAGGTACTGCCAATCAGCATCGATCCCCTGGTGGATTACTAATTCGCTTTTCGGGACAGTGGGCACATAGAGAAAGCTAACCTCAAGGGTATAGTCCGCCAGTAAGAAGCCAAGGAAAGCTTTGAGCCTTGCTTCCGCCAAACGCAGAGGAGTGCTTCTGTCGAAAACACCAATGAAGCCTTTAACCTGCGTCTGAAACAGAATGCGACCCAATGGAAGCGATTCTTTTGGGGCATCCATGAGCCCCATGAGACCCATGAGGCTCAACGGCGTGCTTTTGTCGCGCCGCTCTATTCCCGATTCCAGAGGATAGAGGTCCTGAACTTTATCAGTGACACGGAGCAATCTGATTGAATTGGAAAGGACGCGCTCGTCTGTGTTTTGGGGCAACAGCACGTCAAAAGCGGCCGGAAGCACGAAAGATACCGTGTAATGCCACGGGAGACTTTCAAAGGCGGTTACAAGATATTCTGCAGGGTCAAGACCGCTGAACAGCGGCAACTCTGAGACCAATCCGCTCTGATTCGAATAGTCATAGTTGTCCCGCAGGAGCTGACTTAAGTGCTCGCTCACAAAATGATAGAGCGGCGTGTCTCCAATAAACTCACTCAAAGGCTCCGCCAGCTCTTTGCGCCGTTTGATGTCACGATCCAAATTGTGGAGCGGATATATCGTTACGCGGTCAATATAGGTGCCGCTGTTGTATCGAATTGCCTCAGCCAATGGCCTGAGCTTGTTGAGCAAGCTCAGGCGAAATTTTTCGTGCAGGTCGATCGGCATGCGTAGTCCCCTCCAAAGCCGATATCAATCATACGGAAATTGTGAGTGGCGACCTAGAACAGCGGCGGCTCCTCATTCTCTTCCGCCGCGAGCGGATCCAGCACCTCCGGCCCCTTGCTGCGGATCGGATTGATCGGCCACATGGTCATGAGTTCCGAAGGGAACGGCTCGAGGAGATCGGCCGGGTCCGGCTCCTCGGAAAGCCAGCGCTCATAGTCGGCCGGGTGCAGGATGACCGGCATTCGGTTATGAATTGTCTCCATCATTTCGTTTGCCGCGCAGGTGAGGATGGCGAAGCTCCGCTCTTCATGGGCGCTGTCGGTTCGGCGTGACGAATAGATGCCGGCCAGCGCGAACTTGCTGCGGTCCTTCATGGCGATCGCGTAAGGCTGCTTGTTCTTGCCCGTGCCGTGAATGTCCTTCTACTCGAAAAAGCCGTCGATCGGCACAAGACAGCGCCGACGCTCATAGGCACTCTTAAAGGAATTGTTGGTGGCGATGCCTTCGCTTCGCGCGTTGATCATCGGCTTCTTCGCCTCCCGGTCCCAGCCCGCAATGAAACCCCAGCGGCCGACGACGAAAACAGGTGCCATCTGCCCGCTTTCGCGCACGGCGTCGCGGATGATGATCGGATAATATTCGCTCGGCCGTCCGTCATAGCGCGGGAACTGGTTGTCGAGCCCGCCGACGTCGAGCGGCTTCGCAAAGCCGAATCCGGACATCATCTCCTTCAGGTTCGTCTCGATGAAGATCCTGCCGCACATGATCACTCTCCCTCAAAGCGCCAATTGCTATGGCTATGAGCTCCGCCCATCTGGCCGTCCGTTGGAATGTCCCGATAGATCCGGGGACGATCCACGACAGTAAACTTCCGCCTCACGGCTCTGGCAATGTCCTTGGCGGCCTCGAAACGAGCGGCGTCCCATTCGCTCTTGGACGTCCACCGCCTTGCGTCTTCATCATCGATATCAAAGAGAGCCGTGAGGACGGTGAGGTAGACATCATGCCTGTTGACCGGTTCGCCACCGCACTCGAAAGCGTAAGGCCTCAATCCCTCGTTCATGATCCTGGTGGCGATCGCGTGCAGCGACCCTTTTTCGCGCTCGCGAGATCGGCCTGTGCCGGCGAAGCCGTTCAAGGTGGGCTGGCTGAGGCAGTCGATCTGGACCTTGATCGCCGAGGTTAGTCTCTTTTGCAGGTCTTCGGGCATGCGGAATCGCTCTCGTGTTCGAGACCGGCCGCATCGGTCTTGTGTTGATATTCTTTTATTCGCCGCCTCTGACGAACTCGAGAACAAATGGAGCACGCCTCGGATCGAGTCAAGCATCACGTTGGCTCTAATGAAGGTACCATGCTTCTCTTGCGATTAGCCGCTTGAGAGCAGACATAGCCAGCATCCGAAGGAGTTGATTATATGGTCGCCGATAGAATTGGAGTTTCGTATGGACGACAAAGGCCTCATTGAAGTTATAGAGGAGCTTCTGCCTCAGGCGGCACGGACGCTTGGACTTCCGATTCTCGGTCGCCTCGAGGCGGCTGATGGTATCAAGGACATTTGGATGCTTGCTCAGCCTCTAGTGACCGCACTTGAAGCACACCCCGAATTTTCGGAGCAGTTTGATCGCTTCTTCATGGGAAAGCAGTTGTGCTACTCGCCGCGACAGCAAGCACCCAACTTACTCCGGTTCGCAGTACGCGAAGGCGCATTGAAAGCCGTGGACTGGCTTCGGCGTATCCTGCGGGTTACAAAGACAGACATTAGGGTCATTGGGAAGGTATATGGACTATTTCTAAGGGAGCCTGTTCGGTTCAGCAATGGAATGACTTTGCTGAACGTATCCGACCTCCCAGACAGCCCCAATTCAGAATCTCTGAAGCAAGGGGTCGTCCTCGGACCAGGTATGGCATTTCCTTCGGCGCTTATGATGGAGCATAGTGATGTTTGTGATGAGCCCCATGCGGAAGGGCACGCGAAATTTTTGGCTGTGGCCAGGGAAATGCGGCGACTTGCTATTGCGGTCACCCTATCGGACGACAACGCTTCGCCGATAGTGACAGAAACCTGGCAAGAATTTGCTGACCCAGATCTTCAAGCTTCGGAAATCGGGCGCATTTGGCATCAGAATCTAACAGAGGGACTAATTCCAGATTTCGGAAAAAATCTCACGGAGGAGGCTGTAGCTTGGGTCAATCGTTTTGTTTCCCTTCCCACATCAGTGTCCGCCCCCTGCGAGGTCCCGCTAACACGTCTAAACATGGCGAGGCGCAGGCACTCGGCCGGAGACAAGGCACTTGACGGGTGCATTTGTCTCGAAAGCTTGCTTTCTGGAGACGGACGAGGTGACCTAACGCATAGAGTATCCTTGAGAACAGCTCTATTGCTCGGCAAAACGTTGGATGAACGACGGAATATTGTGAAGAGTATAAAGAAATTCTACGAGCTTCGGAGCGCAGTGGTCCACGGTGGTACAGAAAAAAATTCAGCCAAGGATTGCGCGGTGGCAAGTGAGGGCCTGCGACTATGCCTTTTGGCGATCCAGGAGATTGTTCTAAATGGCGAGGTACCAAACCCAAGTGAATGGGAGTTAAGCGGCGGCCCTTCCTGGAACAGGCCCGCATGAATTCGACCGCCGCAGAACCGTCAACAAAACCCAATCTTGTATGCCAATTGTCGAGGCAGCTTACAGCGCCCCAAGGGGCGCCTTCGCAATAGCTTATGATGTTATCAGCTCCAGAGCCCCTTGGTCTCTTCAGCAGGTTCCGAGGGAACGACCGCTGCAGTATAGGATCGCCCGATTAGCACGAGCACTGCGCCCACCAAAAACGCGAGACCTGATAGAAATACGAGGCCAGCCGCGAGCCACAAATTGCTCGATAACCGGTGCTGCAATTCAGAAACCAGCCAAGCGTAGCAAGCCCCTCCGACAACTGGGCTAACGATAAACAGCCACGCGCCCAGCCTTCCATTGTCGTTCAGCGTTTGCGTCATGATAATCTTCATCATAGTTCCCTCCGGTGAGGGGAAAATCTATGAGAGGATTGTCCGAGGGTGTCCACGCCAAATTGTCGCCCCTGATTCGACATCGGATCGATCGGTTAAGCGCAGAGAGGTGGGAAAATGAAAATTCCGGAATTAAGTGTCAAAATTCCGGAAATCGGCGTCCGGCTACACCGCCGGAAACTGTGATGGTGGGCCCGGAGGGACTCGAACCCCCAACCAAGCGGTTATGAGCCGCCGGCTCTAACCATTGAGCTACAGGCCCGCCGTAAGGCAAAGGGGAGGCGCAATGGCTCGCCTCTCCTCAGGGGTCGCTCTACCGCAAATCACCAACGGCCACAAGTCGTTGCCGCAATAGCTTCACAATCAACCGGCACGTAGACCTGCCGAGGCGCGAATGTGCGGAATCGATTCCGGTTCGACAAGGCGCGCTAAAGGTAGGATATCATCGTAGCAGGCTTGCGGACCGACATCCCTTGCCGCTCAAACAGATCGGGGAGAATACCATGCGCTTTGCGCTTTCGTCGTCGCGTCTCGTCCTGGCAACCCTTTTGGCAGGCGCACTTACCGCCGCAGCGTGCCCGGCATCGGCGCAGGAGTTCCGCCCCCGCGACCCGGTTATCAGCATCTCGGGCGAAGGCGAAGCTTCGATCGCGCCTGACATGGCGGTCCTGACACTTTCCGTCGTGCGCAACGGGCAAACGGCCGAAGCCGCACTTTCGGCCAACAGCGCGGCCATGAAAGAAGTGCTCACTGCAATCAAGGCCGATGGCGTCGCCGATCGCGATATCCAGACGAGCAACTTTTCAATCTACCCCCAATACCGCCATTCCGAGCCGAAGAACGGCGTCGTTGATCCACCGGAGGTCGTCGGCTACGAGGTCGCCAACACGCTGACGCTGAAGGTCCGCGACCTCGATAAGCTCGGCGCCCTCATCGACCGCTCGGTTAAGCTCGGCGTAAATCAGGGCGGCCAGATCGTCTTCACGAACGACGATCCTGAAGAGGCCATGACCGAAGCACGCAAGGCAGCCGTCGCAAAGGCGCTCGCCAAGGCGAGGACGCTGACGGAAGCAGCAGGCGTCAAGCTTGGACGTGTCCTGGAAATCAGCGAGAATGCTGCCCGCCCGATGCCGCAGCCGATGATGCGTATGGCGATGGCGAAGGATATGGCAGCCGAAGCCGTACCGGTCGCAACCGGCGAAAACACCTACACCGTGACCGTCAACGTCACCTTCGCCCTCGAGCAGTGAGATCAAAAAAGACGCCCCCGCCGGTCGATGGACCGGCGGGGGCGCTTCCTCCGTCAGCGGGCGATGGAGACGGAAGGATCCGTTACTTCCTAACGGCGGATCAGGGGGCAGCCGCGCACGTTGGCGAAAACCACGCGATCCGGGCCGCGTCGTCCGAAACCGATGACGGAGACGGTGCGGCGCGAGACGTCGACGACACGGGTGCGGCGCAGGCCCATGCGATCGGCCTTCCGCTCGGCAAGCCAGGGTGCGCAGCCACGCGGCCGGTGGTCCGGACGCCAATGACGATCGCGGTCGCGGTCGTGATACTGCACGTGGATGCCGAATTCCGGGCCGCCGGCAGCGGCAGTCGATACGGTTGCGGAAAGGCCAGTGAGCGCGACGAGAGCGGCTATACCGGCTTTGACGATCATGCTGGTCATGGGTGTTTCTCTCCGAAATCCGGGCGGTGGACCCTGGCCCGAGGTTGTTTCTCTCGCCGTTGCGGGCGATTGACGCAACCCTAGATCGTCGCACCTGAACGAGGTCCGAATCCGTCATTCAGACATCATTCACCTGCTTTTCATGCGGAAAGATGCAGTACCACTTGGCGGGTATGCGGATGGTCGCGATGCTCGAAGAGATAGATGCCCTGCCAGGTGCCGAGCATCAGCTGCCCGTCATGAACGGGAATACCGAGCGAAACGGTAGTCAGCGCCGCCTTGATGTGCGCGGGCATGTCATCCGGGCCTTCGGTCGTGTGCGTCACCCACCGCATTTCCGGATCGTTCGCCGGTGGCACGAGGCGCGTGAAGAATGCCTTGAGATCGCGGCGCACGTCCGGATCGGCATTTTCCTGGATGATCAGGGAGCAGGACGTGTGGCGCACGAAGACCGTCAGCAGCCCCTCGCCCACCCCCTGGCCGCGCACGAAATCCTGTACTGGCCGGGTGAATTCATAGAGCCCTTGGCCCCTGGTGGAAATCGAGATCACGGTTTGGGGCATGGAGCTTCCTTATCCGGTACCGACGGATGCCGGCACCTTTAGCACCAGGCGGGCTAGAGCGATAGAAAGCCCTCAAAGCCGCCGTAGATCATCCGCTTACCGTCGAAAACGTCTTTCCACTCATCGCCGGAAAGCCGTGGATCGGCCATCACCTTCTTGTTGATCTCGTCACGACGGGCGCGGCTTTCGTAGGTGATCCAGGAAAAGATGACGATCTCGTCCTCCTTCGCCTGCACCGCGCGCGGAAATGACGTGAGTTCGCCATAAGGCACGTCATCGCCCACGCATTCCACATAGGTCAGCGCGCCATGTTCCTTCCAGACGTCGCCGGCAACGCGCGCTATCTTCTTGTAACGTTCGAGATTGGCCTTGGGCACGGCAACAATGAATCCATCGACATAGGGCATGGTCGTCCTCCTTTGGAGCTGAGCAATCCAAGGACGTTCAAACAACGGCAAATCCGACATGATACCGAGATTTTTCTCCGTTGCCCTCTCCGCTTCAGAACTTTCCGGGTTCAGGAGACGAAAGTTCCTCGATCGAATCCACGCGATCCGGGTAGAAAGCGACATGCTCCTTGATGCCTGCCACCGCCTCATAGGGGTTCTCGTAAGACCAGACAGCATTTTTCGATCGCTCGCCGCCAATTCGGATGCTGAAATAGGAAGCCTCGCCCTTGTAGGGGCAATAGCTCTCGTGGTCCGTCCGCTGAAGAAGCGACATGTCGACATCCGTGCGGGGAATGTAGTGCACCGCCGGATAGGATGCTTCCTGCAATGTCAGCGAGTTGACGCTGTCGGCGATCACCTTGCCGCCGAGCGTCACTCTCACTCGGGCCGGGTTGGGCTTGACGGTGATTGGATGATCAGGCCCCGGTATCTTCTGCGCTCTTGTGTTCATGGCTTCGCCCTTTCGGCTTGGTCTCACAAGACCGGGATATAGGGCGCAGAGGGCCGTCACCAAGCGGCCATGGCGGAACAGTGCCGTCGCCGGGGGCAGACAATCGCCTGCCTAGAATGTCGTGATCACGCTGATTCCGGGAGTTTCGGATGTGTCGAGCGTCATCAGCGCCGGCACGGCATCTTCCAGGCTGATCCGCCTGGCGATGAGCTGCTGCGGCTTCATCCTGCCGGTCGTCAGCATGGCGAGCATGGCGTCGTAACGCCAAGCCTGCATGCCGTGGCTGCCGTAGATCTCCAATTCGTGGCCGATCACCTGCGCCATCGGAATTTTTGGCGTGGCATCTTCGCCGAGCATCAGGCCGACCTGCACATGGCGGCCGCGCCGGCGCAGGTTCTTGATCGAATTGAAGCAGGTGACCGGATGGCCGAGCGCGTCGATCGAAACGTGCGCGCCGCCCTTGGTGATCTCGCGCACAGCCTCGACCACATCCGCCACCGAACCCGCGTTGATCGTCGCCACCGCGCCGCATTGACGGGCAAGCGCCAGCTTGTCCTCGGCAAGGTCGATACCGATCGCATTCGCCCCGAGTGCCGTGGCGATCATGATCGCCGACAGCCCTACCCCGCCGCAGCCATGCACGGCCACCCAGTCGCCCGGTCCGGTGCGGGCCTGGTCGGCGACCGCGCGGAAGGAGGTCGCAAACCGGCAGCCGAGGCTTGCCGCCGTCGCATCGTCGATCTCGTCCGGCAGATGCACGAGGTTCGTATCGGCATAGTCAATCGCCACGTATTCCGCGAACGAGCCCCAGTGGGTGAACCCCGGCTGGAACTGGTTTGGGCAGACCTGCTGATTGCCGGAATGGCATTCGGAGCAGTGGCCACAGCCGGAAACGAAAGGCACCGTCACCCGGTCGCCGACATTGAAGCGCATCACACCCTTGCCCGTCGCGACGATCTTGCCGGCAAGCTCGTGACCTGGCACATGCGGCAGGCGAATATCCGGGTCGTGCCCCATCCAGCCATGCCAGTCGCTGCGGCAGAGCCCGGTCGCGCCGACCTTGATCACCACGCCGCCGAACGTCGGCTCAGGATCCGGAAGATTGCGGATTTCCGGCGCCTTTTCGAAGGCATCGTAGAACATGGCTTTCATGATGGCATTCCTTGTTTTGGTGGCGGCAACATAACCCGCTTCGCCGTGTGATCAACCGGGTGTTCGCCCGGACGGCTGATGCGCCCTGATGACCTCAAGAAAAGCATCGCCGTAGCGTTCCAGCTTGGACTGACCGACGCCGGAAATGCTGAGCAATGCATCGCGGCTCTTGGGGCGTTCGGTTGCGAACGCGACCAGCGTCGTGTCCGGAAAGACGACATAGGGCGGCACGGACAGTTCCCTGGCGATCGCGGTGCGGGCGGCACGGAGAGCCTCGAAGAGTTCCAAATCGTGGCCTTGCAGCTGCAACTTGGCATTCGCCGAACCGGGCGAAGCGCTTCTCGCTGCCTTGCCCGTTGTCGGACGGTCCTTGCGGAAGCGCACTTCGCGCTCTCGCTTGAATACGGCCCGGGCCTCCGGCTCCAACCTCAGAGCGCCGAAGGCGTTGTGATCGACGCTGACGAAGCCCGCGGCAAGAAGCTGGCGGTAGACCGATTGCCAGGTCTTCGAAGGGATATCCTTGCCGACACCGAAAACCGGCATGTCCACATGGCCGAAACGGATGGTCTTTTCGTTGACTGTTCCAAGCAGCACATCGATGAGGTGGCCGGTTCCGAAGCGCTCCCCGGTTCGATAGACCGCAGCCAGCGCCTTGATCGCGGCCTCCGTGCCGTCCCAGGTTTCGACCGGCTTGAGGCATGTATCGCAATTGCCACATCCGCCTTGATGCATCTCGCCGAAATGCGCCAGGATCGCCTGCCGGCGGCAGCCCGGCGTCTCGCATATCGCAAGAAGCGCATTGAGCTTGGCACGCTCGACGCGCTTGATGTCGTCACCCGACGTGCCCTCGTCGATCATCCGCCGGCGCTGGATGACGTCCGCCATGCCATAGGCCATCCAGACCTCGGACGGCAAGCCGTCGCGGCCGGCGCGCCCGGTTTCCTGATAATAGGCCTCGACCGAACCCGGCAGATCGAGATGCGCCACATATCGCACGTTCGGTTTGTCGATTCCCATGCCGAAGGCGACGGTGGCGACAAGGCAGAGGTCCTCCTCCTTCAGAAATGCATCCTGGTGGGCGTCGCGGACCTGCCGCTCCATCCCAGCATGATAGGAAAGTGCACGAATGCCCTGCCCGTTCAGCCATTCGGCCGTATCCTCGACCTTGGCGCGCGAGAGGCAATAAACGATGCCGCTCGAACCCTTGTGGCGCGACAGGAAGCGCAAGAGCTGCTGGCGCGGCTGGTCTCGTTCGACGATCTCATAGGAAATGTTCGGGCGGTCGAACGAGGTCGTGAAGACTTCCGCCGAACGGAGTGCAAGCTTGTCGACGATATCGTCGCGGGTATGCGGATCGGCGGTCGCCGTCAGCGCGATGCGCGGAACGCCCGGATATTGTTCGGCGAGCCGGCCGAGTTCGCGATATTCCGGCCGGAAATCATGTCCCCACTGGGAGACGCAATGCGCCTCGTCGATTGCGAACAGCGCGATCCGCACGTTGCCGATCATTTCCCGGAAGCCGGGCGTGACGACACGCTCGGGCGTCACATAGAGAAGCTTCAGATCGCCGGCGGCGATCGCACGGCGGACATCGATAAACTCTTCGCGCGTCAACGACGAATTGAGTGCTGCGGCACGTATGCCGAGCTGCTTCAGCGCCTCCACCTGGTCCCGCATCAGTGCGATCAGCGGCGAAATTACGATGCCGACGCCGTCCCGGCAGAGCGCGGGGATTTGAAAACACAGCGACTTACCCGCCCCGGTCGGAAAAAGCACGACTGCATCGCCGCCCGACACGACCCGATCGACGACGGCGGCCTGTTTGCCGCGGAAAGCGGAATAACCATAGACATGCTTCAGGACGGCAAGCGGGTTCCCCGCACCGTCGCGATCGAACAGGAGATCGGTCGTATTTTCGGTTTGCTGCATGGAATCGCTTTTACATGAATGCCGGCACTATGACACCGGCGACGCGCCGATCAGAATTCCGGAAAGCCCCGCTTGCGCCACTCGCTTTGCGGCACCGGTGCGCCGACATCGAATGCGAAGGAGACAACCTTGGTCGCATCTTCATCGATTTCGCAACGGAAACTGAGATTGTACCAACGCGCGCTTGCCCGGAAAGCACCGCTCCTGACCTCCAGGACGTTTCCTCGCGGCAAACGGTAGACCTGTACGATTTCGGGCCGATATTGCGGAGAGGCATGGCGTAACTGCTCCTGCATTTCCGTAGCGCAAAGCTGGCCGGCCCGCACGCCGCGCGGCACATTGCCCATCGCCGTCGTGGCCACGGGATCGTTGGTCTCTCTTTGCGAGAACAGTGTTTTCGCCTCCGTCAGTTCGGTGGGCTTTTCCGCCGGTGGCGTTTTAGTCGGCTCGCCTTCGGGCTGCGCTGCGGGAGGGGGAGCGACGATATCCGCTTTGGTCGCGTCCGGGGAAGTCTCCGAAGCCGGACCGTTTTGTCGCCGATCGGCAGCCGCAATATCGACCTCAGGCACAGTGACATCATCAGGCACGGGATTTGCCGGAGGCTTTTCGGCGACGACCGGCTCCTCCTCCGAAGGTTTCGCCGGCTCGGCGGTTTCGGCATCCAGTGGGGTTTCGGCCGGGGGTATCTCCGCCTCCTCGGAGGCATTTCCGGTTTCGGATTTCTTCGGCCCGCTATCCTTTTCGCCAAACTCGAAGACCGGACGCAGTACCGGGATAGGCTGTCCCCCAGCCTGCTCGTTCGCAGGAGGCTGCTCGTCCGGCTTCGCCTCTTGTTGCTGCGGCGGCTCGGAAGGCGGCGGCGGCTCTTCTTGTTTGGTCTCTTCCGGCTTCGGCGGCTCAGGTGGAGGCGGCGGCTCCTCCTGCTTGGCCTCTTCCTGCTTCGGCGGTTCGGGCGGCGGGGGAGCTTCTTCCTTCTTCGCCTCTTCCGGCTTCGGTTCTTCCGGAACGGGCTGCTCTTCCGCCTTCGGCTCGGGCTCTTCCGGTGGAGGAACGATCTCCACGTTCACACTCTCCTCTTCCTGCGGCTCCGAAAAATCGAGCGGCAGGTGAAAGAAAAGCACGGCCGCGAAAACGGCATGCAGCAGGATGGAGGCCGGAATGCCCCATCCCATATCGCCGCGCCGCTTCCTGAGTTCGTCCGTCATGGAACCCGATGTAAGATGGAAAGTCGACCGGATCGAGTCCCGATCCATCAAAACAGAACAAATTCCATGTTGCCCGCAGCCTATGGACAGTCACTCGAGAGATCAGTCGCAGCCCGCATGGCATACGGAGGTCTTTTCAATGAGGCCTCCGTATTGGATCCAGCCAACCTCCCGGACATCGAACCTTCACCACGCCTTAGCTGAGGCCGGCGATCAGCTCGCGATACGCATTCTCGGGAAACGCCTTCATGGTGCGCGTCCTGACATTTCCACCCATCCCGAGGGCCAGAATGAAATGGGCCAGGACCGCATCGTCGGGCGCCTCGCACACTGCAACCATGTCGTATTCGCCCATGGTCAGATAGAAATCCTTGAAAGAACCTCCCATTGCTTCCAGCGCTTTCTTGGCGGCATCCAGCCGTTTGGGTGACTCGCGCACGTTCTTGATGCCCTGCTCGGTCCAATTCAGCATCACGATGTAGGTCATTGAAATTCTCCCATGCGGCACCTCCTTGCGGGGCGCCGCCCCAGTTCCGCATCTGTGAGGATGGTACTCCTCCAAGGAGAAGCGCGCAAACCGGCAACAAAAAACCCGGCCTGCCTTCGCAAACCGGGTTTCCAATCTTCATCTCGTAAAGCCCGCTCAGCTATCGAGGAAGCTGCGGAGCTTTCTGGAGCGGCTCGGATGCTTGAGCTTCCTGAGCGCCTTCGCCTCGATCTGACGGATACGTTCGCGGGTGACCGAGAACTGCTGACCGACCTCTTCGAGCGTGTGGTCCGTATTCATGCCGATGCCGAAACGCATGCGCAGCACGCGCTCTTCACGCGGGGTGAGCGAGGCGAGGACGCGGGTCGTCGTCTCGCGCAGGTTCGCCTGGATCGCCGCATCAATCGGCAGAAGCGCGTTCTTGTCCTCGATGAAGTCGCCGAGGTGGCTATCCTCCTCGTCACCCACCGGGGTTTCGAGCGAGATCGGTTCCTTGGCGATCTTCAGGACCTTGCGGACCTTTTCGAGCGGCATGGCGAGCTTTTCGGCCAGTTCCTCCGGCGTCGGCTCGCGGCCGATCTCATGCAGCATCTGGCGCGAGGTGCGGACGATCTTGTTGATCGTCTCGATCATGTGCACCGGAATGCGGATCGTGCGGGCCTGGTCGGCGATCGAACGGGTGATCGCCTGCCGGATCCACCAGGTGGCGTAGGTCGAGAACTTGTAGCCACGGCGATACTCGAACTTGTCGACCGCCTTCATCAGGCCGATATTGCCTTCCTGGATGAGGTCAAGGAACTGCAAACCGCGGTTCGTATACTTCTTGGCGATGGAGATGACGAGGCGAAGGTTCGCTTCGACCATCTCCTTCTTGGCGATGCGCGCTTCGCGCTCGCCCTTCTGCACCATGTGCACGATGCGGCGGAATTCCGAGATCGAAATGCCGGTTTCGGTCGCCAGATTCTGGATCTCCTGGCGGATGTCGCGGATCGTCGTGTTCTCCGCGCGCGCGAATTCCTTCCAGCCGCGCGCCGCCAGATTGGCGATCGACTTCATCCAGTTGGGATCGAGTTCGGCACCCTGGTACTGTTCCAGGAACGAGTCGCGCTTGACACCGTAGGACTCGGCAAGACGCAACAGGCGGCCTTCGTTCTGCACAAGGCGCTTGTTGATGTCGTAGAGCTGCTCGACGAGGGCGTCGATGCGGTTCTGGTTGAGCGACAGCGACTTGACCGCCGTGATCAGCTCGTCCTTGAGCTCCTTGTAGCGGCGCTCCTGGGCGGACGACAGCGTACCGGTAGCGGCAAGCCGCTGCTCGACCTGCTGGTCCTGCAGCTTGCGCAGCTTCTTGTATGTGTCGGCGATCAGGTCGAGGGTTTCCATGACCTGCGGACGCAGTTCCGCTTCCATCGCCGCAAGCGACAGGTTGGACTCGTCGTCGTCCTCTTCCTCTTCCTCGAGGGCCATGCCTTCTCCGCCGACGGCGGTGATGTCGTCGTCATTGGCGGCGGAGAAGCGAGCCTTGCGGCTCTTTTCCTTCTCTTCCGCAGCCTTCCGGTCGGCCTCGATCTTCTCCGGGCTCTGGAACTGCGGCGCAGCCTTCGCCTCGGGACCGGAATAGGTCGTTTCGAGGTCGATGATTTCGCGCAGCAGCGTCGTGCCCTCATTGAGCTCGTCGCGCCAGATGATCAACGCCTGGAAGGTCAGCGGGCTCTCGCAGAGACCGGCGATCATCGTCTCGCGGCCGGCTTCGATGCGCTTGGCGATCGCAATTTCGCCTTCGCGCGACAGAAGCTCGACGGAACCCATCTCGCGCAGGTACATGCGCACCGGATCGTCGGTGCGGTCGGTCGGTTCCTTCTTCTTGGCGGTCGCAAGCGCGGTACTGGAGGTGGTGGCGAGTTCGCCGCCTTCGCTCTCCTCGCCGTCGCTGTCGCCTTCGTCGTCGTCACCGGCGGCGGCGTCTTCCGCCTCCTCGTCCTCGACGACGTTGATGCCCATGTCGGAGAGCATCGACATCGTATCCTCGATCTGCTCGGAGGTGACTTCCTCCGAAGGCAGGACCGAATTCAACTCGTCCATGGTGACATAGCCGCGCTTCTTGGCGGCTTTGATCATCTTTTTGACCGCGTCGTCAGAAAGGTCGAGAAGCGGACCATCTTGCGTACCTTCGCGTTCGTTATCTGCTTCTTCGGTTTCTTTGACTTTTGTTGCCATGTATTTCGTCGCTTTCCCTGAACGCCACTTTTGCCGCGCTTCGTGGCCATCGGCTCAAGACGGAATTGACCGCCTTCACCGCGAATCACTGTTCAACACGTAACGGAATGACCTTTAATTCCCGATTACCATTCGGCGGTCGCTTTTGACGCAGGACCGTCCTGTCAGAAGATCACCGGTCATGTTCGGTGCTATTGACCCACTCCGCCTGTTCTGCCTTGAAATGGTGATTCCCACAAATTAACGTTCCGTCAAGCCTTTCCAGAGCCCATGCCCAGGAAAAGTGGAAAAACCCGCCCAAGACAGGCCTAATAGGGGGACGCTCACCAGATTTACCCGATATGTAGGCGGCACGCCCTCAAAGACAAGGGTTTGCACTTGCACAAAGGACGCAGCCTCAGTCCCGCCGCATCACTTAATGGGAAGCGCCGTCATACTGAGTTATCGTGAGTGCCCTGAGGTCGATCTCCGGGACGCATCTTAAATTGATTGCCGTCATTTCTGTTCCATCCGGCATAGTCGCCTCGCTGAAAGGTGCAATGCCGCAATTGGCACAGAAATAATGGGCAATCACATGCTTGTTGAACTGGTAGGTCGAAAGGTTTTCGCGAGGTGTCGTCAATTCGAACTGGCTTCGCGGCACGAAAGCCAGCAGCGAGCCTTTGCGGCGACAGATGGAACAGTTGCATTCCAATGCCTTGTCGAACTCGCCCTCCGCCTCGAAAGCAAGTTCGCCGCAATGGCAGCTCCCCGAAATATGCATCGCCATCCATCTCCTCCTCATTCGCGCCGGCGTAGATTAGAGCGCCCAGATTATTCGGCAAGAGCGTAGCCTCACGGTGTCGCGGGCTAGCCGTGGCTGACGGCGGCCCCCTTCACGCGGCCTGATAGCACGCCGAAACCATCGATGATCGCTTCCTGGTTTTCCATACGCAGGATTTCGAGCTGCACTTCCGAAAGCGCCCTGAGCAGCGGCTCGATCTCGCCGGCATCGCCCGCTTCCGTCGCCTCGGCAATTTCGCGCTCGAGTTCGATCTTCTGGAGCCGCAGTGCCTTGGTGCGCTTGTGGAGAGACAGCGCCTGTCGATAGCCTTCGCGAGCGTCCTCCATTACCGCCTGCTCGGTTGCGGTCCAGAGCCGCGCATTGCGAATCTGCTGGTCGAGAGACTTCAGCAGACCGTCGAAACCCTCGGCGGAAAGCCGCTGTACCAGGTATTCGCGCGCGAGATTGGCGCCGGCGGTCGCCGCTGCCGGCAGCATGGCAGACCAGAAGCGCTGCAGATCACGGTTCTCGAAATCGATAGCGGCGATCTCGTCATATTCTTCAAGGAGAAGCTGCGGATGGTTGACGATGGTGAGCGCCAGCACGCTTTCCCGAAGCGCCGGCAGATCGTGATAGCCACGAACCAGGCCGGAACGGGCAAGCCGGTCGGAGACGCCGAGACCCCGCCCCGCCGCACGCGGCCCTTGCGCTGTTCCTCCCTGCCCCGGCCGGCCGCCGCGCTGAAAACCCTGCCGTCGGTCGTTGCCGCCGCGCGGAACCGGCGCGAAGAAGCTGTTGAGACGATCGCGGATATCCTGCTGATAATAGCGGCGCACATTCTCATCGGCGATGACCGAGATGATCTGCTTCAGCCGCGCCTCAAGCTCGGCACGCTTTTCCGGTGTGTCGAAATTCGCGGAAGCCGCCTCGCGCTGCCAGATCACATCCACCAGCGGCTTGGCTTCCGACAGCACCTTGTCGAAAGGCGCGCGGCCCTCATGCTTGACGAGATCATCCGGATCCTTGCCATCCGGCAGGAGTGCGAAGCGCACCGAACGCCCTGGCTTCAGCAAAGGCAATGCCAGATCGGCAGCCCGGCTTGCGGCGCGCAACCCGGCGCCGTCACCGTCGAAGCAGAGGATCGGTTGCGGCGACATCTTCCAAAGAAGGTCGAGCTGGTTTTCTGTGAGAGCCGTGCCGAGCGGCGCCACGGCATTGTCGACGCCCGCTTGGGCGAGCGCGATGACGTCCATATAGCCCTCGACGGCGATGATCGTGCCGGCCTCGCTTTTGCCGGCACCCGTTTGAGCTGCCCGCCGGGCGCGGGTGAAATTGTAGAGCACCTGCCCCTTGTGAAAGAGCTCGGTTTCCGGTGAGTTCATGTATTTTGCCCGCGCATCCGGTGACATGGCACGACCGCCGAAAGCGATCACCTTTTCCCGCGAAGACAGGATCGGAAACATGATGCGGTCTCGGAAATAGTCGTAGGAAACCGGAATGTCGTCGCCATGCCGCACCAGCCCGCAAGCCTCGATCTGTTCCTTCGGCACACCTTTGCCGGCCAGGAACTCCTTGAGTGCATTGCGGCTTTCCGAAGCGTAGCCGAGCCTGAAGGTCTCGATGGTGCGGCCCGTCAACCCGCGGTCGCGCAAATAGGCGCGCGCCTTGGCACCGCTGGCACTCTGGAGCTGGTCTTGAAAGAAGCGCGCCGCCATCTCCATGACATCAAGCAGCGACATGCGCTCCTTCTCGCGCTTCTCGGCCTGAGGGTCCGGCTGCGGCAGGGCAATGCCTGCGAGGTCGGCAATCTGCTGCACCGCCTCGGGAAAGCTCAGGCCTTCGATATCGGTCAGGAAACGGAAATGATCACCTGAAACACCGCAGCCGAAGCAGTGATAGCGGCCCTTGCGGTCCTCGCAATGAAAGCTCGGGCTCTTCTCGCCGTGGAAGGGACAGCAGGCCCAGTAGTCGCCGCGCGAGACATTGGTCTTCCTGCGATCCCACGTCACCCGGCGGCCGATCACGGCCGATATCGGCACACGGTCGCGGATTTCATCGAGGAAACTGTTGGAAAAGCGCATATTCACCTCTGGGCCAGCCTCCATATAAGCAGAGTGGCACCGCAACACCACTGCCAAGCAAAATACTGCCCGCTATTCACAGGCAGATTTGCGAATGGAGTCTTTCACCTCTCTTCTCCGACATCAGGCGAATTTTGGGCAGACCGAACATCCGCAAAATTACCTTTTTGTAATTTGCCGGATGGAACGCTCTCGACTTAGCGTGAACCTCTATTCCGGACCACCGATGCGTCCCGGACTGCCGAGAGGCCCCGCGCATCGGAGTGCAGAGCTTTTCCAGGCTCTTCGGAACGGCGTAAGCCGCAGCGTATCGCGGCACTTCGTTCCCTTCTTACCGGCGGCAAGTCCGCGGTCGGTCGGCAGGAGGCATAGAAGAGCAAAAAGGCGGGAATCCGAGGATCGGATTCCCGCCTTTTGTATTTCATCGTTCAGATCGAACTTACTTCAAAAGTTCCTTCACCACACCGGAGGCCTTGGCGAAATCCATCTGGCCCGGATATTTTTCCTTCAACGCGGCCATGACCCTGCCCATGTCGCGGAGGCCCTGGGCTCCCGTTTCGGCGATCGTCGCCTGGACGAGCTCGCCAACTTTTGCATCCGACAGCTGCTCAGGCATAAAGCCCTTGATGATGTCGATTTCCTCGCGCTCCTGGGCGGCGAGTTCGGCGCGGCCGGCATCCTCATAGATTTTGGCCGATTCCTCGCGCTGCTTCACCATCTTCTGCAGTATTTGCAGGATGTCGTCATCACTCACCGGATCCTTGCCGAGGCCGCGGTTCGCGATATCACGATCCTTGATCGCGGTCTGAATCAGACGCACCGTCGAAACGCGACGGTTGTCCTTGGCCTTCATGGCAGTCTTGAGCGCTTCAGAAAGCTTGTCGCGCATCATCGTCTTTTTCTCCTTGGGAAAAGCTTGCGCAGGCACCGGGAATTGTGGCTTTTCCTTGTCATTCCGTTGCAGTCATAGACGACCGGTTCGGATCGATCAAATCAATTCACCCGAGCCCTTGAATCCCGGAGGTTTCAATCCCCATGGATTTCTTGGCGGGCGAGATTGACCACCCCGCCTGCTTTGTCTATTTTCCGGCACCTGCACGAGATTTAAATGTCAGGGCTTGCGCCGGGATATACCGCGCGCCCTTTTCTGCGACTATAAATGGCCCTCACAGCCTGTCTCTTCAAGGGACGGGGCCGGTGAGGCAGAAGGATGATCATGACCGCGACCGCTCCCTGGACCACCAAGAAACCCACCGCCGTGCTCGTTCTTGCCGATGGCACGGTGATCGAAGGAACGGGGATAGGCGCGACCGGCAAGGTTACGGCAGAAGTGGTCTTCAACACCGCCCTGACGGGTTACGAGGAAATCCTCACGGATCCGTCCTATCTCGGCCAGATCGTCACCTTCACTTTCCCGCATATCGGCAACGTCGGCACCAATGAAGAGGACATCGAGGACCTGACACCCGCCGCACGGCGCGGGGCAGTCGGCGTCATCTTCAAGGCCGACATCACGGAACCCTCCAACTACCGTGCCGCCAAGCATCTCGATGCCTGGCTGAAGGCACGCGGCGTCATCGGCCTGTCCGGCATAGACACCCGCGCACTCACGGCCTGGATCCGGCAGAACGGTGCACCGAACGCCATCATCGCCCATGACCCGAACGGCGTCTTCGACATGGAAACGCTCAAGGCCGAGGCCAAGGCCTGGAGCGGCCTCGAAGGTCTCGACCTCGCCAAGGACGCGACCTCCGGGCAATCTTCCCAGTGGGTGCAGACGCCCTGGGTCTGGAACGAAGGCTACGGAGAACTCTCGCCGGAAGACGCAAAATACCACATCGTTTGCATCGACTACGGCGTGAAGCGCAACATCCTGCGCCTTTTCTCCGGCCTCGACTGCAAGGTGACCATCGTACCGGCCCAGACATCCGCCGAAGATATCCTCGCATTGAAGCCCGATGGCATCTTCCTGTCGAACGGCCCCGGCGATCCGGCCGCAACCGGCGAATATGCCGTGCCGGTCATCCGTGACATCCTCAAGACGGAGATTCCGACCTTCGGCATCTGCCTCGGTCACCAGATGCTCGGCCTTGCGCTTGGTGCCAAGACCGAAAAAATGCATCAAGGCCATCACGGCGCCAACCATCCGGTCAAAGACCACACGACCGGCAAGGTCGAGATCGTATCCATGAATCATGGCTTCGCGGTCGACTCGAAGTCCCTACCGGAAAGCGTTGAAGAAACGCATGTTTCGCTCTTCGACGGAACGAATTGCGGGCTGCGCGTTGCCGGCAAGCCGGTCTTTTCCGTGCAGCATCACCCGGAAGCCTCCCCCGGCCCCCAGGACAGCCACTATCTCTTCCGCCGTTTCGTCAACCTTGTGCGCGAACGCAAAGGTGAACCGGCGCTCGCTGAACGTTGACTTTCGCGGGCATTTGAAAAATCACGCCAGGCCTATTGACCTCAACTTTGGTTGAGGTTGCATAAGACCCCTGTTCATGTCGAACAGGGGTTTTTCTTATGAGCGAAATGAAGAGCGGACACGTCGTTCGCGTCAATAGATTCTCGGTACCGGCAGACGCCCGTGACAAGTTCATGAGGCTGATCGGAAGGACGCACGACGTCATACGCGCCCAACCAGGCTTTATTGACGATATGGTTCTTGAACAGAATTCAGGCGCCGAGACGTTCAATCTCATCACCATCCTCCAATTCGAGGGTGAACACGTCCTTCAGCCGGTCATTGCGGCTGTAGCCAAAGCGGATGCTGCGGCAGGGATAGATCGGCAGATGCTGAGCCGGCGCCTTGGCGTCGAAACCCATGTGGCCTTCTACTCGCCCGTGATGTTGCCTGAGCTTCTTCCGGCTTGATCCGCTCTTTGACGCCAACGGCCCGCTGATCTTCAGCGGGCTTTCTGCATCTGCCGATGCAGCAGCAGCCAGAAGCGTCCGCACAGGAATGCCGCCGCCGCCGCAAGGCCGAGCACGAAGCCGAACCAGACACCCACCCCCCGGAAGCCGAGCGGGAAGGCGAAAATCCAGGCACAGGCGAAGCCGATCGGCCAATAGGCGATCAGCGCCAGCAGCATCGGCACCCTGGTATCCTTGAGACCGCGAAGCAACCCTGCCCCCACCGCCTGCAAGCCATCGACGACCTGAAAAGCACCGGAAATGATGATGAGCGGCGCAGCAAATTTGAGCAGTGCCTCGGCATCGGGTCGCTTCATATCCAGGAAGAGCGAACCGAGCTCGCGCGGAAAGAGAGCGAAAAGCACGCTCCCTGCCAGCGTAAAGCAGATGCTGATCAGAAGAGCCGACACCGCCGCACGCCGAAGGCCGAGCACATCTCCGCGTCCATTGGCCAATCCGACGCGTACCGTCGCCACCTGCGAAAGTCCGAGCGGGATCATGAAGGCGATGGACGCCAGTTGCAGTGCGATACCGTGCGAGGCGAGTTCGATCTTGCCGAGCATTCCCATCAGCAATGACGCAGCAGCAAAAAGACTGGTTTCGGCGAGAATGGTGAAGCTGATCGGCAAGCCGAGATTGACCACCTCCCGGAATGCCACCCAATCCGGCCTCCAGAAGCGGACAAACAATTCGTAGGCCCGCGTTTTTTCCTTCGCTTCGATATAAGCGATCGAAAGCAGACAGCCGATCGTGGCCGCAGCGATGGATGCCACGGCCGCCCCTTGCAGCCCCAGGGCAGGCGCGCCGAAATTGCCAAAGATGAAGGCATAGTTCATCACCGCATTGGTGAGGAACATGCCGATCGTCACGTAAAGGATGATGCCGCCCCGCTGGAGGCCGCTCAGGAAACCGCGCATCACCATAAGGACCAGATTCGGGAAAATACCCCACTGGATGATGCGCAGGTAGCCCTGCGCCAGCCCGGCGACTTCCGGATCCTGTCCGAGCGCGATCAGCATCGGCTGGGAGAACCACAGGATGGGCGCGGTCACGACGCCATAGGCGATCACCACCCACATGCCCATCCGAACCGAGCGACGGACCGAAACGGAATCACCCCGCCCCAATGCCTGCGCGACCATCGGCACCACGGCGCTTGCAAAGCCCGAACCGAAGATGAAGACGATGAAGAACATCTGGCTGCCGAGAACGACGGCCGCCAGTTCGGTGGTCCCGAGCCAGCCGACCATGATGACATCGGTCGTGTTGATTGCCATCTGGGCGAGCTGTGCGCCGACAAGCGGCACGCCGAGAGCAAATGTCGCCCGCATATGCGAGGACCAGGAATTGTCCGCTGTCCCCTTGAAGGTCGTGGCCCGGCTCGACATGGTCTCCTCCACAGACGAAAAAAGCCGCTTCCAGGAACTGGCGAGCGGCGGATGATGCAGCCTATAGAGGAGCATCATCCGTGCGGCAAGGCTTACGCGCGACCCAGCAGAATTTTTGGCTGGTCCCTTCAAGAAATCTGATGGGAAAGCTCGTTTCCAGCCGGAACTGCCGAAGTTCTCCGCGAAATCCGGGTCAAGAACACCAGGATAGCCACAGCCATGAAGATCGCCGCCATGATGTAAGGCGCGCCGGCAAATTCAATGATTGCCTCTGGACCGGTGAAGGCGCTGAAAAGCTGCGTGAAGATTGCAGGACCGATGATCGTCGTCAGGCTGGTAAGGCTTGTCATCGCCCCCTGAAGCTCGCCTTGCGCCGACGGCGGCACCTTGCCGGCTGCAATGCTCCTCAGCGGCGGGTCGGCGACATTCTCGATTGTCGTCGCAAGGATCACGGCATAGACGACCCATCCTTCCCAGGCCAGGCCATAACCGGTGAGACCGAGACAGGAGAAGGAAAGTCCCAGCACCGCCGTCTTCCACTCGCCGAGAACCGGCACGAGCTTCGGCAGAACGAATCCCATCACGAAGGCTGCGCAAATGCCGAAAAGGCCGAGCGACAGGCCGATCTGCCCCTCGCTCCAGCCGTAGCGATAGGCCGAGACGAAGGCCCAGGCGGACGGATAGACCGCATGGGCCAGCCAATAGAGGAACATCACCAGCATGACCCAGCCGATCCCCGGATAATGGCGCATCTGGCGCAGCGCGCCGAGCGGGTTCGCGCGCCTCCACTCGAATTTGCGGCGATGCGCCCTGCCAAGCGTCTCCGGAAGCAGGAACCAGGCGGCGACGAAATTGGCGAGCGACAGGAGGCCGGCGCCAAGGAAGGGCACCCTCGGTCCGAGCTCGCCAAGCAGGCCGCCGATCACCGGTCCCACCGTGAAGCCGACACCGAATGCAATGCCGATCAGACCAAAATTCTTGGCGCGGTTCTCGTCATTGCTGATGTCGGCGATATAGGCGGAGCATGTGGCGAAACTGCCGCCCGAGATACCTGCGAGGACTCGCCCGACGAACAGCATCCAGAAGCTGGTGGCGGCCGCGCAGATGAGATTGTCGAGCGCGAAGGTGAAGACGGAGGCAAGCAGGATCGGCCGGCGGCCGAAGCGGTCACTCAAGTTGCCGAGCAGAGGCGCAAAGAGGAACTGCATGGCCGAATAGATGAGCAGCAGCCAGCCTCCGTCGACGGCAGCCGCGCTCATGTCGTCGCCGGTGAGTTCGCGCAGAAAGGTCGGCAGCACCGGCATGATGATCGCAATCCCGATGATATCGAGAAATAGGATCATGAAGACGAGGAAAAGGCCGCGGCGGACGAATTTCGGGTCGAGCATCGAGTGTCTCTCTAGGCTTTGATGTTTTCTGGAAAGACGATCGTGTCGCCACGCCGCCTACATAGCCGCAAACGAAAAAGGAAACAATGCGTGAACATTTCAAAGTTTTTGATGAAAGGACAGCCAACCCGCCGGGAAAGATCTATAGGAGTTTGCGTCTCTCCTCGATTCTGTTCCGGCGGCATCCCATGATCGAATTTCTCTGGCGCGGCATCCTGATCGGCATCGGTGCGACCGTCCTCATGGACATCTGGGCCCTCGTGCTTTACCGCGTCTTCGGCCAGCCGAAAGCCAACTGGGCACCGGGCGGCCGCTGGTTCTGGCACCTCTCCCGCGGCAAGGTCTTTCATGAAAGCATCGCCGCTGCCGAACCCTATCACCACGAACTGGCCCTAGGCTGGACGGGTCACTATGCCATCGGCATCGTTTATGGCGTGATCTTCGCCTGGATCGTCGGACCAGGATGGTTCGTCTCGCCGACCTTCGTTCCGGCGTGGATCTTCGGCATCGTCACGGTCGGCGCCGGCTGGTTCCTGTTTCAGCCGGGCATGGGTCTCGGCTGGGCGGCCTCGAAGACGCCCAGGCCGAACAAGGTGCGCTTCCTCAATCTCGTCGCCCACACGGTCTTTGCACTCGGGTTTTACGGTACCGCGTCCCTGATAGGCTGAAGCCCTACCCCTCCAGATCCCGCTTCATCTTGTCGAGCATGTCGACCGCACGCGCCGCGTATGCGCCGATCCAGCGATCGTGGATCGCCTTGATCGGCAGCGGGTTCAGATGGTTCCAGCGCTCCCGCCCCTCGCGCTTCACCAGCACCAGGTCGGCGCCCTCCAGAACCTTCAGATGCTGCATCACCGTGCAGCGGTCGAGTTTCGGGAAGCGGGCACAGAGATCGCCCGTCGTTTTCGGGTGATCTTTCAGAACATCCAGAATCTCGCGGCGAACCGGCGCCGCCAATGCCTTGAAAATCTTGTCACTTTGTTTATCGCTTGACATGTTATGTTTTTATAACATGATAGAACGGGAAAACAAGGGAGAAGAAGACCATGGAACTGAAATTCAAAGTGTCGGGCCGGATTTCGAAACCGGTCGAGGACGTGTTCGAGGCAGTGGTCGATCCGAAAAAGCTTTCGGGCTATTTCACGACCGGCGGCGCGGAAGGCCGGCTCGAAACGGGTGCCACGGTCACCTGGGATTTTCACGATTTTCCCGGTGCCTTTCCGGTCGATGTCGTCGAGGTGGAGAAGAACCGGAAAATCGTCCTTAGATGGGATGCGACGGAGGGCAACCCGGCCGAGCAGGGGCCTGAAAATGTTCTGCCCGCCAATTACAAGACCACGGTGACGATGACCTTCGAGCCGCTGGACGGCAATCGTACGCTCGTGACGATCGCCGAGGAAGGCTGGAGGGAAACGCCCGGCGGGCTTGCGGCCTCCTACGGCAATTGTCAGGGCTGGTCGCAGATGCTCTGCGCCATGAAGGCCTATGTGGAATACGGCATCAATCTGCGCGAGGGGATGTACAAGTAATCCTCTTTCAGGACGTGCTGGCTCGTTCGCCGGCATGCCAGGTCTCCACGCGGCGTAACAACCCGTGGCGTGTCAAAGATCGGAGAGCCCACACGAATGCGGAACCTCATTGAAGTTGTATAAAGTGGCTCCGCATTCGCGTGGCCTTCGGCGTTCTCTCGGGGCTTCCGGCCCCTACAGGTGATCATCTCGCCTCGCTGCATGGCTTCATTCGCGGTCTCCTTTCGGGAAACCTTGCCACTTGGACGGCTCAACCGAACCCGGCCCGGCGGCCAGGGGGAGGCTTGATAGGGAGAAGTCCGGTTTTCCGTTCCGCTCCCATGGCTTTCACCTCTTCCACCGTCCCCGCACGTTACGGTTCCGATGAAAGCGCCGGCTCCCGCCTGCCCGCGAACGTCTCGCGAAACACTCCGGCGACGGAAGCGAGGAGATTGTAGGCACGGAAGAAAGGGGTGGGGAAAATCGGAAGCGATTTTTTCTGCCGATTTCTCACAAAGCTTTGATTTGCCTTGCGACACCCCCCTCTGCCCTACCGGGCATCTCCCCACAAGGGGGGAGATCGGCTGGGCGCACCAGCCTCCTCAAACAAACAACCGTTCTACCCGGCGGACGCTAAATGGGATGGGAAGGTCATGCTACATGTGATCTCCCCCCTTGTGGGGGAGATGTCCGGCAGGACAGAGGGGTGAAGCCGGCCCACCAGGTTAGCCTAGGTCGATAGCCGGAGAACGTGGCCCTCACACATCGCCCGAAAACGTGTCGCAGGCCTTCATGTCGCCGCTGTCGAAGCCGCGTTTGAACCAGCGCATGCGCTGCGCTGACGTGCCGTGATTGAAGCTTTCCGGCACGACATAGCCCTGGCTGCGCTTCTGCAGCGTGTCGTCACCGATCTGCTGGGCTGCGTTCAGCGCCTCCTCGAGGTCGCCGCGCTCCAGAATGCCCTTCTGCTCGGTGAACTTGCCCCACACGCCGGCAAAGCAATCCGCTTGAAGTTCAACCCGCACCGACATCTGGTTCGCCTCGGTTTCGCTCATGCGCTGGCGGGCCTGATTGAAGCGCGGCAATATGCCAAGCAGGTTCTGCACGTGATGGCCGACCTCGTGCGCGACCACGTAGGCCTCGGCGAAGTCGCCGGCCGCATTGAAGCGCTGCTCCAGCTCCTGGAAGAAAGCGGTGTCGAGATAGACCTTGCGGTCGCCCGGGCAATAGAACGGACCTGTCGCGGAGGAAGCAAAGCCGCAGGCCGAACTCACCTGGCCAGAGAAGAGCACCAGAGTCGGTTCCTGATAGCGCTGGCCGTTCGCCTCGAAAATGCCGTTCCAGGTGTCTTCCGTCTCGGCAAGAATGGTGCGCATGAAGGCCGTGGTATCGTCATTGGCGGGCGCCTGGCTGCCGGCCTGCTGCTCGTAGCCGGAACCGCCAAGGTTGATATCGCCGCCCGAAAGCAGCGTCAGCGGATTGATGCCGGCAATCCAGCAGACGATCAGGATAAGGACGATACCACCGATGCCGATGCCCCCGCCGCGGCGTCCGCCGCCGCCCACGGGGATGCGGAAACCACCCCGACCCATGGAACCACCCATGGAAGCTCCACGCCGGTCCTCGACGTTATCCGATTGACGGCGGCCTCTCCATTCCATTCCCCGGTTCTCCTTTGGCGAATATGCTCATCGGGCGATATAGCGCATATCGCGGCGAAATCGAGATTGGTTGCCCGTCTTTGTGCGGCCCGCCCTCAGGCGACCCGGAGGGCCTTTTTGCCCGGCAGGAAGATGGTGAGCAATCCGAGCGCCGGAAGGAAAGCGCAGACCGTGTAGACGAATGTGATGCCGTAATGGTCGGCAAAGATGCCGAGCACCGCAGCGGCAATGCCTCCGATCCCGAAGGCTATCCCGAAGAAGATACCGGCGATCATACCGACCCGGCCCGGCACCAGTTCCTGTGCCATGACGACGATCGCCGGGAAGGACGATGCCATGATGAAGCCGATGATGGCCGATAGCGCAATCGTCACCGGCAGATTGGCGAAAGGCATGGCGAGCGTGAAGGGCAGCACGCCGAGAATGGAGAACCAGATCACCACCTTCGAACCGAACCGGTCGCCGATCGGTCCGCCGATGACTGTGCCGAGCGCCACGGCGCCGAGGAAGATGAACAGCATGATCTGCGACTGCTGAACCGTCACGCCGAAACGCTCGATGACGAAGAAAGTGTAGTAGCTGCCGATCGACGCCATGTAGGCATTCTTGGAGAAAGTCAGAAGCGCCAGCACCGCGAGCGCAATGGCGACCGTCCGCCTTGACAGGTTGTGGACGTTCAGCACCCGCTTGCGCCCTTTGTTGGCGATCATATGCGCCTTGTACCAGCGCGCCACTCCGGTGAGGATGATGATGCCGAGCATGGCGCCGATCGAGAACCAGGCGACACTCCCCTGCCCGTTCGGCACGATGATGAAGGCGGCGAGCAGAGGGCCGATCGACTGGCCGAAATTGCCGCCGACCTGGAAGACCGACTGCGCGAAACCATAACGGCCTCCCGAGGCAAGCCGCGCGACCCGCGATGATTCCGGATGGAAGACGGCGGAGCCGATGCCAATCAGCGAGGCGGCTACGACCAGTACGGCATAGGAATGCGCGCTCGCCAGCATGAAAAGGCCGATGAACGTCGAGCCCATGCCAACCGGCAGCGAATACGGAAAAGGCTTCTTGTCGGTAACGATGCCGATCACCGGCTGGAGGAGCGAGGCCGTGCACTGGAACGCCAGCGTCAGGATGCCGATCTGCCAGAAATCCAGCGCGTAATCCGTCTTCAGCATCGGGTAGATCGATGAGATCATCGACTGCATGATGTCGTTGATCATGTGGCAGAAGCTGACTGCCAGGATGATCGGCAACACCGTCACTTCAGCCGCGGCGGCTGCCATCGTGGGGCTGGAGACGGGTTCTGAGGTTGCATCGGCCATCGTCGTTTCCTCCGCGCAAGCGGTCGTCGTCTCGGATGGCCGTTGCTACAGTTCTCTTTCCTGCAGCACTAATCCGGTAAGCCCAGCCTGTCCATGTCAGCAAGGCTGCTATCGGTACGGTTCGGAAATTTTTCTGACGGAAATCAAGTCTCGCGCGCTGCAAGCTTGCGCTGCAAAAACAGCAGCCCCGCGATCGCGGCAATGGCAAGCAGCAGGCCCCAGTCGGGTCCGCCGGAAAAGACGACGGCGTTCATGATTCGCCCGGGAATGAGCGTGAACAGGCCGGCGGCCACGATGCCGCCGATATACATGCCGATTACCGACGCCTTATGCGCCCGGATATTGTGGACCCGTGCGGCGCTGATCGCCCGCCAGACACCGACAAGCACGAAGATCGAGAGCAGATGGATCGGACCGAAGCCATAGAACAAATTGATCTCGTGGATGAAGAAGCTGGAGAAAGAGGTGATGACCATCAGCGCCATCCAGATCTTGCCGAGCAGCCGGTGTGCGGGCGTGCCCTTTCGGTTCACGAGGATATAGGCACCGAGCACGGCGGCCGGCAGGACGGCTGCCACATGGATCTGCACGGCAAGCGGGGAATCGAGAAGCGGATGGAGATTCATGAAGAACGCCTCATGGAATTCGTCGAGCGATTGAACTTGGCGCCTGTTTCCGCCACAACTTCCTCCACCCTCAACCGGAATGGCGCAGACGGCGGATAAACTTCGTGATTCACCCGTTTTTCAGCTCCACGCTTCGTGAATTGCAGCTCTTCATCCTCTCCCGGCGCTTCTGGGCGACCTTCGCGCTTATCGTTCTCATCTTCGCGGTCAGCGGTCCCTACGGCACTTCGGAACGAATGATGTTCGGCGTCCGGCTCGGTTACTGGCTGATCGTGCATGCGGTCACCTGGACGATCGCCGTCTGTTTTTCCGTCATCGCCGAAGTGCTGTTGCGCAATCGCCTTCGCCATACGCTGGCGCGGATGATGATCGGTTCACTGTTCGCTGCCCTGCCGATCGGCTTTGCGCTCGGCGTGATCGACTTCGCCTTTTCCGGCGCATGGAACGAGATGAACAACGGCCTGCAGCGGGCGCTGGTGGCCCTGCCGCTTTGCGCCCTCTTCTGCCTGCTCACTTATACCGCCATGCACCGGCAGATCGCCGAGGTTTCGACACCGCAGCCGGCAACGCCCGCACCGGGGTCGTCGATACGATTGGCGGACCCGGAAATCCTCAGCCGCCTCAAACCACAAAACCGCGGCCCGCTCGTTCGGCTCTCGGTTCAGGACCATTATACGGAAGTGGTCACGACGCGCGGCCAGGAGCTGATCCTGCTGCGCTTTGCGGATGCCTTGAGAGAGCTCGGCACTACGCCCGGGCTCCAGGTTCACCGGTCGCATTGGGTGGCGGATCAGCATGTCGAGAAACTGAGGCGCGATGGCGGCAAACTGTTCGTTGTCATGAAGGGCGGCGCGGAAGTCCCCATCAGCCGGCCCAACATGGATGCGGCGAAGGCGCGTTTCGGAGACCTTTAAGGATTCTGTCGATTTGGCGATTTATGGGGTTCCGTTCGGAAAAACATTTGCCTATAAGCCGCTTCTAGCCTGAAAAGACCTTAAGTTGCGCACCCGGCCGGCAAATCTTCGCCCTGGCCGGTTTTTCGCGCAGGAAAAAAGCGGAAAGACTTCTATGCCCAAGCGCCAAGATATCAAATCGATCCTCATCATCGGCGCGGGCCCGATCGTCATCGGCCAGGCATGCGAGTTCGACTATTCCGGCACCCAGGCCTGCAAGGCGCTGCGAGAGGAAGGCTACCGGGTCATCCTGGTCAATTCCAACCCGGCGACGATCATGACTGATCCCGGCCTTGCCGACGCGACCTATGTCGAGCCGATCACCCCGGAAGTCGTCGCCAAGATCATCGCCAAGGAACGCCCCGACGCGCTGCTGCCGACCATGGGCGGCCAGACGGCGCTGAACACGGCTCTCTCCCTGAAGCGCATGGGCGTGCTCGACCGCTACAATGTCGAGATGATCGGCGCCAAGCCCGCCGCGATCGACAAGGCCGAGGACCGCGCCCTCTTCCGCGAAGCGATGGCCAAGATCGGGCTGGAAACACCGAAATCGATGTTGGCCAATGCCACCGACATCAAGGATGCCGACCGCAAGACCCATGAGGCCGAGCGCGCCAAGCTGCGCGACAGCCTTTCCGGCGCCGATCTCGACAAGGCGCTCGACGCGCTGGAAAACCAGTGGAACCTCGGCGAGAGCGACCGCAAGCAGCGCTATATGAGCCATGCCATGGCGATCGCCGCCCAAGCGCTCGATCATGTCGGCCTTCCGGCGATCATCCGGCCCTCCTTCACGCTCGGCGGCACGGGCGGTGGCATCGCCTACAACCGCTCGGAATTCTTCGAGATCGTCTCGGGCGGCCTCGACGCCTCGCCGACCACCGAAGTGCTGATCGAGGAATCCGTGCTCGGCTGGAAAGAGTATGAGATGGAAGTGATCCGCGACAAGGCGGACAACTGCATCATCATCTGCTCGATCGAGAACATCGATCCGATGGGCGTCCACACGGGCGATTCGATCACGGTTGCGCCGGCACTGACGCTGACCGACAAGGAATACCAGATCATGCGCAACGCCTCGATCGCGGTGCTGCGCGAGATCGGCGTCGAGACCGGCGGCTCGAACGTCCAGTTCGCCGTCAACCCGAAGGACGGCCGCCTCGTCGTCATCGAGATGAACCCGCGCGTCTCGCGCTCCTCGGCGCTGGCCTCGAAGGCGACCGGCTTCCCGATCGCCAAGGTCGCGGCGAAGCTCGCCGTCGGCTATACGCTGGACGAGCTCGAAAACGACATCACCGGCGGCGCGACGCCCGCCTCATTCGAACCGTCGATCGACTATGTCGTGACGAAGATCCCGCGCTTCGCCTTCGAGAAATTCCCGGGCGCCGAGCCTACCCTGACGACCGCGATGAAATCGGTCGGCGAGGTCATGGCGATCGGCCGGACCTTTGCGGAATCGCTGCAGAAGGCCTTGCGCGGCCTCGAAACCGGCCTCACCGGTCTCGATGAGATCGAAATCCCCGGCCTCGAAGAGGGCGAAGACCGCCACAACGCCATTCGTGCCGCGATCGGCACCCCGACGCCTGACCGACTGCGCATGGTCGCCCAGGCGCTGCGCATGGGCATGTCCGAGGCGGAAGTTCATGAGGCCTGCAGGATCGACCCGTGGTTCATCGCCCAGTTCAAGGCGATCATCGACATGGAGGCCCGCATCCGCGAGCACGGCCTGCCGACCGACGCTGAAAACCTGCGTATGCTGAAGGCCATGGGTTTCTCCGACGCCCGCCTCGCGAGCCTCACGGCCAAGCGCCCGAAGGAAGTCGCCGAACTGCGCAACAGCCTCGGCGTCCGCCCGGTCTTTAAGCGCATCGACACCTGCGCCGCCGAGTTCGCCTCGCCGACCGCCTACATGTACTCGACCTACGAGACACCCTTCGTCGGCGCGCTTCGGTCGGAAGCAGAAGTCTCCGCTCGGAAGAAGGTCGTGATCCTCGGCGGCGGCCCGAACCGTATCGGCCAGGGCATCGAGTTCGATTATTGCTGCTGCCATGCCGCCTTCGCGCTGAAGGATGCGGGTTATGAAGCGATCATGATCAACTGCAACCCGGAAACGGTCTCGACCGATTACGACACGTCCGACCGCCTCTATTTCGAACCGCTGACGGCAGAGGACGTGATCGAGATCCTGCGCGCCGAGCAGGAAAAGGGCGAAGTGGTCGGCGTCATCGTCCAGTTCGGCGGCCAGACGCCGCTGAAGCTCGCCGAGGCGCTCGAAAAGAACGGCATCCCGATCCTGGGCACAGCGCCGGACATGATTGACCTGGCCGAAGACCGCGACCGCTTCCAGAAACTGCTGATGAAGCTCGACCTCAACCAACCGAGGAACGGCATCGCCTATTCGGTCGAACAGGCACGCCTCGTCGCCGCTGAGATCGGCTTCCCGCTGGTGGTGCGCCCCTCCTACGTGCTCGGCGGTCGCGCCATGCAGATCATCCATTCGGAATCGATGCTGCAGACCTACCTGCTCGACACCGTCCCGGGCCTCGTGCCGGAAGACATCAAGCAGCGCTACCCGAACGACAAGACCGGCCAGATCAATACTCTGCTCGGCAAGAACCCGCTGCTCTTCGACAGCTACCTGACCAATGCGATCGAAGTGGACGTCGACTGCCTTTCCGACGGCACGGACGTCTATGTCGCCGGCATCATGGAGCATATCGAGGAGGCCGGCATCCATTCAGGCGATAGCGCCTGCTCGCTGCCGCCCCGTTCGCTCTCGAAGGAGACGCTTGACGAACTGGAACGCCAGGCCAAGGCAATGGCGAAGGCGCTCAATGTCGGCGGCCTGATGAACGTCCAGTTCGCCATCAAGGACGGCACGATCTACGTGCTCGAAGTCAACCCGCGCGCCTCGCGCACCGTGCCCTTCGTCGCCAAGACCATCGGCGCACCGATCGCCAAGATCGCCGCCCGCGTCATGGCCGGCGAAAAGCTCGACGCGACCTTCGCCGCCTATGGCAAAAAGCCCGATCCGCGGGCGCTGAAGCATATCGCGGTCAAGGAAGCCGTCTTCCCGTTCGCCCGCTTCCCGGGCGTCGACACGCTGCTCGGCCCGGAAATGCGGTCGACCGGCGAAGTCATCGGCCTCGACACGGATTTCGCGCTCGCCTTCGCCAAGAGCCAGCTCGGTGCCAATGTCGAACTGCCGCGCGACGGGACCGTCTTCGTCTCCGTCCGCGACGAGGACAAGGCGCGTGTGCTTCCGGCGATACGCATTCTGACCGAGATCGGCTTCAAGGTGCTCGCAACCGGCGGCACCGCCCGCTTCCTTGGCGAACACGGCATCACCGCCACCAAGATCAACAAGGTGCTCGAAGGCCGTCCGCATATCGAGGATGCGATCCGCAACCGCCAGGTCCAGCTCGTCATCAACACGACCGACGGCAATAAGGCGATCTCGGATTCGAAGTCGTTGCGCCGCGCGACGCTGATGCAGAAGGTGCCCTACTACACCACCATGGCCGGCGCCGAAGCGGCAGCACTCGCCATCAAGGCGCTGAAGGCCGGAAATCTCGAAGTCCGGCCGTTGCAGAGCTATTTTTAGGAAAACCGATGGCTGACCTGATCATCGACGGCGGGCGCCCAGTCTCCGGAACAGTTCGGCCCTCCGGCAACAAGAATGCCGTCCTGCCGATGCTGTGTGCCTCATTGCTGACCGATGAGGCGGTGACACTGGAGAATGTGCCCGAGATCAGCGACATCGACAAATTGCTGCAGTATTTCGCGGCGATGGGCTCGACTATCGACCGCGATCTGGATGGTCAGCGTCTGACGATCAGGCATGATGCAGGAGCCTTCAGGAACGGCCAGGCGGAACTGCCCGTCGGCATCCGCGCCGCCGTCCTACTCCTCGGTCCGGTCCTGATGCGCAACGGTCGGCTGACATTCGACACTACCGCCAAGGGCTGCGCGCTGGGTGTGCGCGAGATCGACCCGCATCTCGACATCATCGAGAGGCTGGGCGGCCGCATCGTCGCCAATCATCCCTACGAGATCGAGCGTCCGGGCGTGATGGTCGGAGCGGACCTGTGGCCGGACTATGCTTCGGTAACCGCGACGGAAACCTTTGCGATGATTGCCGCGCTCGCGGAAGGCACGTCCACACTCACCAATGCAGCCTCCGAACCGCATGTGCAGGCGCTGTGCGAGATGCTGCTGGCCATGGGCGCCAGGATCGAAGGTATTGGCACCTCGCGCCTTACAATTCATGGTGTCGATCGCCTCGGCGGCACGGTCGCACGCGTTCCCGACGATCACCATGAGGTCGCAACCTATCTGGCCATCGGCGCAGTCACCGGCGGACGCCTGACCGTCGAAACGGATATGGGCGCGCATATGCCGCTGATCCTGCGCCAGTTCGAAAAGCTTGGCCTCCGCTTCGAAATCGGCGATGGAGCGATCACCGCAAGTGGCTGGACGCGCTCGATCACCGAACCCTACACGCTGGAAATGCTGCCCAAGATCGAGGCCGCGCCCTGGCCCTATTTCCCTGCCGATCTCCTGCCGCAGGCGATTGGCGTGTCGGTCGGCTGCACTGGCGATATCCTGTTCTGGAACAAGGTCTACGAAGGCGCGCTCGGTTGGAGTTCCGAGCTTTTGAAATTCGGTGCGCGGGTGCATCTGTCTGATCCGCATCGCCTGATTGTCTGTGGCGGCAACCAATTACGTCCGGCTACAGTCGAGGCTCCTTACATCATCCGTGTGGTGCTCGCGTTGTTCATCGCCGCCATCCAGATCGATGGCCGCTCCACCATCCGCAATGCCGACCCGATCCGCCGCGCCTATCCGCATTTTGTCGAGAAGCTCACCGCGCTCGGCGCCGAGGTGCGCTGGCAATAGCCCCTTTGATACGGCCGATGCCGCGTATAGTGTAAGCTGGCGCGCGAACCGCGGTATCGGGGACGGAAGCCGCAGGCACTCGCCATCAAGGCGCTGAAGGCCGGAAATCTCGAAGTCCGGCCGCTGCAGAGCTATTTCTGATCTTGAGCCATGCCGTGCAGGCCAGAGGGGGCCTTCACGGCACATCCCAGCAAATTTGCACCCATCCCCACCCGGTGTTAGCCTCCCGCCCGAGATAAGATCGGGGGGAGTTCATGTCGAAAAACATCGTCATCCTCTTCGACGGCACGTCGAATGATATTTCGGCGGATCGGACCAATATCCTGAGGCTGTTCGGCACGCTCAAACGGTCGGCCGAGCAGATCGTCTATTACGACCCCGGTGTCGGCACCTTCGGTGCGGCCAATGCCTGGTCCAGATTCTACCGGAAATCCCTCGAAGTGTGGGGTCTTGCGACCGGCTGGGGCCTCGACCAGAACGTCAAGGAAGCCTACCGTTTTTTGGTCGAGAACTACGACCAGGGTCCTGCCGATGCCGATGGCCGCCATCCCGACCGCGACCGCATCTATATCTTCGGCTTCAGTCGCGGCGCCTATTCGGCACGCGTGCTGGCCGGCTTCATCCATGCTTTCGGCCTGACGACCAGATATCACCTCAATCTGCTCGATTACGCCTACAGGACCTACAAGGGCATCCCTGATCAGGAGGAGAGCGGTGAAAATGCCGCCGGCGAGGGAGAATCGCCATCAGCTTTCCTGAGCATGCGGCTCTACGAGCGGATGCTCCGTAACGACCGCCCGCCGATCAGGCTGCTTGGACTCTTCGATACGGTGGCTTCTGTCATCGAGCCCGGCAAGTGGCATCCCCAGTTCAAGACGCATCCCTTTACCCGCAAGAACCCCAGCGTCGAATTCGTCCGGCATGCGGTGGCGATCGACGAGCGGCGCACCATGTTCCAGCCCGAACTCTGGACGCCTGGACAGGAGTATTGGGGAAGCCCCTTCAAGCCGAAGACCCCTGCGCCACAGGATTTCAAGGAGGTCTGGTTCGCGGGCGTCCATGGCGATGTGGGCGGCGGATACGCGGAAGAGGAAAGCGGCCAGATCAAGATACCGCTCGACTGGATGATCCGCGAGACGGAACCGGCAGGGCTCGTCTACGTCACGCGCACGATCAACAACATCGTGCTCGGCAGGAACGACAACAAATACGTTCCTCTCGAACCGCTGGCATCCCTCCATGATTCCATGACGATCGGCTGGAAAATCCTCGAATATGCCCCGCGCAGCGTACCCGAGACCTCCTGGCGCAAACGCGGGCATCGGGGCAGGTTCTACATACCGCTCGGCGACCGGCGCCTGGTGCCGGAGGGAGCGATGATCCACGAAACGGTCAGGGCGCGCATGAACGCGGGCGGCTACAATCCGCCCAACCTGCCGGACAATCCACAATTCGTTGCCTGAACTCATCATCCTGCACCCCCTGTGGAAACAGCCGCATCCGGCAACGCCGGCCCGGATATCCGGGCGATTTCCGGCGATTTCCTCACTCGCTTTGTTCTTCGAATGTTCCTTCACCCGCTTGTCAAGTCATTGACAAAACGGCGACCTTGGATTCTCATGTGAGCGTGGGGAACTCCTCGGACAGAGTGTCGAAATTCCTAGCGTTTGCTGTCGAAATTCTGTTATAGTGACCCAAATTGTGATGTTGCGATGGTTCCGAAGTTTTACTCCGGAACCTGTTTCTTTTTGTGTCCGCGGTATCCGCGGGCATGAGTGTGAAGGACAATGAAATGGTTGATAAGGTACCGATGACGCAGAACGGTTTTGCCAAGCTGCAGGAAGAACTGCGCTGGCGCCAGCAGGAGGAGCGTCCCCGTATCATCGAGGCAATTGCTGAAGCGCGCGCCCATGGCGACCTTTCGGAAAATGCCGAGTACCACGCGGCCAAGGAGGCCCAGAGCCACAATGAAGGCCGCATCACCGAACTCGAAGACCTGACGGCGCGCGCCGAGGTGATCGACCTCACCAAGATGTCCGGCTCGAAGATCAAGTTCGGCGCGACCGTCAAGCTCGTCGACGAAGATACCGACGAGGAGAGGACCTACCAGATCGTCGGAGACCAGGAGGCCGATGTGAAGGCAGGTCGCATCTCCATCTCTTCGCCGATCGCCCGCGCCATGATCGGCAAGGAAGCCGGCGATTCCATCGAAGTGGTCGCCCCCGGCGGCTCCAAGGGCTACGAGATCCTCTCCGTTTCCTGGGGCTGATCGCCTTTGGAAAACAGGGGGGGAAAGAACGGCGATCCCGCCATCATCGATATCCGCGACGTCGAAGTGATCGCGCCGAATTTCAAGCGGCGCCTCTCCGGCGTCACGTCGACGATCATCCAGCTCATCCCGGTCCAGAGGTCGCTCGGCCAGAAGGTTGCAGCGCTTGGGCCGGGCCTGCCCGCCGAGCTGCCGCATATCCGATATCGCGATCTCCTCGCCCTCTGGCGTCCGCCCCTCGGCAAGCGGTTCCGCATCTGGCATGCCCGCCGCAATGTCGAGATGCTGCCGGCGATTTTCATGCGCGACGTGTTGCGCATGCCGCTGAAGATCGTCTTCACCTCGGCCTCGCAGCGCCGCCATACAGGCTGGACGAAATGGCTCATCTCGAAGATGGACAACGTGATTGCCGTCTGCGGTAAGACGGCCGACTATCTGGCCGTTCCCAACACCGTCATCCTGCATGGCATCGACACTGACCGCTTCTCACCACCCGGGGACAAAGCTGAAGCCAGGCGAGCACGCGGCCTCGATCCTGCAAAAAAATTCGTTGGCTGCTTCGGCCGCGTACGGCACCAGAAAGGTACGGATGTCTTCGTGGATTCGATGATCCGCCTGCTGCCCGACCGGCCTGACTGGGCGGCGATCGTCGCCGGGCGCGCCACCGGCCCGCATGTGGATTTCGAGAAGGGCCTGAAGGACAAGGTCGCTGCCGCCGGCCTCGCCGACCGCATCCTCTTCGTCGGCGAGCACACCAATATAAACGAGTGGTACCGCGCCCTCGACCTCTTCATCGCCCCGCAGCGCTGGGAAGGCTTCGGGCTCACCCCGCTCGAAGCCATGGCGACGGCCGTGCCGGTGATCGCTACCGATGTCGGCGCCTTCCCGGAGCTTCTGGTCATCGGTGAAGATGAAACCGGCGTGATCATCGACCGTGACAGCATCGATGCCATGGCCGAAGCGGCGGCTCTCTTCATGGATGATGACGGGCGGCGGCAAGCCGCGTCGATCCGCTCGCGTGATCATGCGGTGGCGAATTTCAGCATCGAGGGCGAGGCAAAACGCCTCGGCAATATCTACCGGATCACGGCTTCCGCCTGAAAAGCTCGATATAGGCGTCAGCGACCGCTTCCTCGGAAAACTGCTGCATCAGCGTCTTGTATCCGCCTTCTGCGACCGTCGCGGCGAGCGCCCTGTCGGTGATCAGTTCTGAGATCGCCCGCGAAAATCCGGCAGTGTCGTCGATATCGACCAGCAGTCCGTTTTCGCCGTCGCGCATGAACCAGGTCGGCCCCTCCGAGCGCGACGAAACGACCGGCCGCTTCTGCGCCCAGGCCTCCAGGATGACATTGCCGAGCGGCTCATGGCTGGACGGCATGACGAAGATATCGGCCGCGGCAACGTAGGGCCTGGCATCCTTCTGCCAGCCAAGGAAGCGCACACGCCCGGTCATGCCCCGTTCCCTGACCTGCGCTTCGAGCGCTTCCTGCTCTTCTCCCTCGCCAGCCAGCCAGAGATAGGCGTCCGGCACCGCCGCCATCGCATCGATCAGCGTATGAAAACCTTTCCGTTTCACGAAACGGCCCATGGACATGATGACCGCCACGTCCTCCGGCGTATCTGCCGAGGCACGCAAGGCCGGCGGCATGGCATCCGCATTGGTGAAATTGGAGATCACCTCGATACCGCGCGTCCAGCCGAGTTTCCGGACCTGATCCGCAATGCCGGGTGTGTTGCAGACGATGACATCCGTGTTTTTGAAGTAACTGAGCCTGCTCGGATAATCGCCCAGTCGTGAAATCTTGATGCAGCCTTGATAGGCCGGCATCAGTTCGCTGGCGCGCGGAGCCCACGCCATCAGGGCATCCGGCTTTTCTTTCTTCGCAAGCCGGGCGACCTTCGCCGGCAGCAAGAGGCGATCGAGCGAGAGATTGCGAAAATTGCTTTCGATAATCTCCGCCACGCCCTCGATATCTTTCCGCCAGACACGGCCGGGTCTGATGATGGCGCGTTGTTCGACACCGCGACGCGCGAGCGCGTTGACGAGATGGACGAAAAAGCGTTCCGCGCCGCCATCCTTGCCGAAATGATAGTGATGGACCTTCATGACGCGGTTGAGCCGGTCTCGAACAGACGGATATAGGCATCGGTGATCGCCTTTTCCGAGAACCGCTCCTGAAGGGTGCGATGCCCCCCATCCACAAGACGTTGCCTGAGTGCCGGGTCGTCCATCAGGCGCCGGATCGCCGTTGCCAGGCCGTCATGGTCGCCCGGATCATACATGAGCGCATCCGTCTCATTCGTCATCGCCCAGGAGGGGCCTTCCGCCCGCGACGACACGGTCGGCTTTCCGGCCGCCCAGCCCTCGAGGCAGACATTCCCGAGTGGCTCGTGCAGGGAGGCGATGGAAAAAACATCGGCAGCGGCGATATAGGCATAGGCATTCGTCTGCCAACCGGCAAAGCGCACGCGCGACCGAAGACCGAGCTCATCGACCAGCCGTTCGAGATTTTCCCGCTCCGGACCGTCGCCGACCAGCCAGAGATAGGCATGCTCGGCCTTCGTCATGGCGCGGATCAGGGTATCGAAACCCTTTCTCGGCACGAAGCGGCCGAGCCCCAGGACGACGAAGGCATCCGCCGGCGTCTGAAGACTCTCCCGCGATACCGGGCTCACCGGAGCCGCCCGCGTGAAATTCGTGATAACTTCCAGCCCCCGCTTCCAGCCGAACGAGCGTACCTTCTCCGCTACGTCCGGCGTCAGGCAGACGAGGATTTCGGAATTCCGGTAGTACCCCAGATGCTCCGGATAGTCGCCGAGCCGGGAAATCCGCCGCGCCTTCTTGTAGTTGGGCATGAAGCGGCTCGCCCTTAATTGCCATGTCATGATCACATCGGGCTGGTATTCGCGCAGGATTCTCCACATGCGGAACGACAGCCAGAAGCGCGACAGCGAGATGCGCCGGAATATGCCCAGATAAACCTTGCCGCATTTCTCGAGATCTTTCTGCCAGGTCCGTCCCGGCCGGATCAGCATGCGCTGCTCGATGCCGCGTTCGTGCAGGGAGTTGGCGAGATTGACGAAAAAGCGTTCCGCGCCGCCCTCCTTGCCGAAATGGATGTGCAGGACCTTCATGCGTGTCTCCCGTTTCAGCGCGTCGGCGCGTCGTCCCGATTGGGGCGCTCCGTCAGCGCCTGGCGTTGGTAAAGCTTGGCCTCAGTGAGGAAGGCGTAGACTGCGACCGTCATCGCCTCGATGAATCCTGGCGCCCCGCAACGCCACAAACCGTTTCTCAGGTAAAGCCGGTAGAAATAGAGGAGTGGCGAAATGAAGAGCTTGACCGGCCTCGGCGTCTTGCCCTCCGCGAATTTCTGGTCCGCCTTGAGCGTCGAATACTTGTTTTCCTTGAGGATCTGTTCGTCGATGAGGATCGGCCGGTAGTGCAGCAGGCTGCCGGTCTTCGTCTTGGCAACCTTGCCGTCCGGCACGATACCCTCATGCACCGCCTGGGCGAGGTCGAAGGCGCCCCTTCCCTTGCGGATCAGCCGCAGGATCTTGCGCTCGTGAACCTTCTCGGGCGTGTAGCCGTAACCGATGAGATAGGGCCGTCGCGCCATCTTCCAGCCGACAATCTCCACGGGCGCCGTGACAAGCTCCGGCAGGAGCTTCCGCAGGGATGCATCCAGCCGCTCATCCGAATCGATGCTGAAACACCAGGGTTCCCTGCACTGCTCCAGCGCGAACTGCTTCTGCCCCGCGTATCCACGCCATTTCTCATGGAAAAGCCGGATCGGCCAACCTTTGTCGATGTAGGACTGGACGAGATCGATCGTTCCGTCCGTAGATCCAGAATCGACGATGACGATATCGGCAAAGTCGACGAGGCTCTCGATGCAGTTGCCGAGATAGGCCTCCTCGTTCTGGCAGATGATGAAGGCGGAGATCGGAAGCCTGGCCATTGCCGAACTCAGATTTCCACGAGGCCGAGCTGTTTCACCTGCCGGATCGTCAGCATGGTGCGGACGGTATCCACATGTTCGTCCGCCGTCAGGACCTCGATGACAAAATCCTGGAAGACGGTGAGGTTCTGCGCCGTGCAGCGCAGCAGGAAATCGCTGTCTCCGTTAACCATCCAGGCTTCGCGCACCAGCGGCCATTGCTGCACCTTGGAAGCGAAGGCCTTGAGATCCGCATCCGACTGGCGCTTCAGCCCGACCATGCAGAAGGCGACGAGATCGAAACCGAGCTTCGGGCCGTTCAGAAGCGCGTGATACCCCTCGATGATGCCGGCTTCCTCGAGCTTGCGCACGCGGCGCAGGCACGGCGGCGCGGAGATGCCCACACGTTCCGCGAGCTCGACATTCGTCATTCGCCCGTCGCGCTGAAGCTCTCTGAGGATTTTGATATCAATGGCGTCCAGATCGGCACGAAGCACGGCTTTCCCCTTTTGTCGAAAGGCTTTTAGCGGAAACGGCATTTAACGCAAGGATCATGGCCCCGCATCCAACTGATCTGTTGTTAATGCAAAGCTGCCCTTGCATTCCTGCATGGATCGATCTTAGATGACGTTTTAAAGCGGCAGACCGGAAATCGACCCCCTATATGTGGGCTGAAAAAACATGAGTCGATCGGTCTTTGAAAGGAAACTGCATATGTCCGCCCGTCATACGGAGGTTTTGATCATCGGTTCCGGCCCGGCCGGTTACACCGCCGCAATCTATGCGGCACGCGCCATGCTGAAACCCGTGCTGATCGCCGGCCTGGAACAGGGCGGCCAGCTCATGATCACCACGGATGTGGAGAACTATCCCGGCTTTGGCGATCCGATCCAGGGGCCCTGGCTGATGGAGCAGATGCTGAAACAGGCGACGCATGTGGGGACAGAAATCGTCAACGACCTGGTGACCGAGGTCGAGCTCGACCATCAGCCGTTCACTGTCCGCACGGATTCCGGCGCTGTCTGGACCGCCGATACGCTCATCATCGCCACCGGTGCCAAGGCGAAATGGCTCGGTCTTGCAAGCGAGCAGCATTTCCAGGGATTCGGTGTCTCCGCCTGCGCCACCTGCGACGGTTTCTTCTACCGCAACAAGGATGTGATCGTGGTCGGCGGCGGCAATTCCGCGGTCGAGGAAGCGCTCTATCTCTCGAACATTGCAAGGTCCGTGACGGTGGTTCACCGCCGCGATAGTTTCCGCTCCGAAAAAATCCTGCAGGAACGCCTTTTCCAGCGCCCGAATGTCAGCGTGCTGTGGAACACGGAAGTGGCCGAGATCACCGGCAAGCCGGCCAAGGCGCCACTGCCGCCATCCGTCGAGGGGGTGAAGCTGCGCAACACTGAAACGGGCGCGATCACCGAGCGGCCGATTGACGGCGTCTTCGTGGCGATCGGCCATGCGCCGGCGACCGAACTCTTCAAGGGCAAGCTGAAGACGAAGCCGAACGGCTACTTGTGGACGGCACCGGACTCCACCGCGACCGACGTGCCCGGCGTCTTTGCGGCCGGCGACGTGACGGACGACACCTTCCGCCAGGCGGTCACCGCCGCCGGCATGGGCTGCATGGCAGCTCTGGAAGCTGAACGTTATCTCGCCGGCCTCCAGCCGGTGGCCGTGGCCGCGGAGTGACGTTCAGGGATGGGTATGCCGCTTGACTGGGATAAATTGCGCATTTTTCACGCTGCGGCGGAGGCTGGTTCGTTCACCCACGCGGCGGACAAGCTTCACCTTTCCCAGTCGGCGATCAGCCGTCAGGTCAGCGCGCTGGAACAGGATGTCGGGGTAAAACTCTTCCATCGCCACGCGCGCGGCCTGATCCTCACGGAGCAGGGCGAACTTCTTTACCGCACCGCGCATGACGTCTTGCTGAAGCTCGAAACAGTCAAGATGCAGCTCACCGAGACGACGGAGAAGCCGTCCGGCAAGCTGCGCGTCACCACGACGGTCGGCCTTGGCCAGGGCTGGCTGACCGACAAGGTGCAGGAATTCCTTCAGCTCTATCCGGAAATGTCGATCCAGCTCATCCTTGATAACGAGGAACTGGATGTGAACATGCGCCATGCGGATTGCGCGATCCGGCTCCGTCAGCCGCAACAGTCCGACCTCATCCAGCGCAAGCTCTTCACCGTGCACATGCACGTCTATGCCGCCCCCTCCTACATCAATCGCTATGGGGAGCCGCAGTCGATCGAGGATCTCGACAATCACCGCATCATCACGTTCGGCGAACCGGCGCCGAGCTATCTGCTCGACGTCAACTGGCTGGAATATGCCGGCCGCTCGTCGGACAACACGCGCACGCCGCATCTGCAGATCAACAGCCAGACCTCCATCAAGCGGGCCTGCCTGCTGGGAATCGGGATAGCCTGCCTGCCGGATTACATCGTCGGCCGCGACCCTGGACTGATTCAGCTCGCGATCAATGCGGATATTCCATCCTTCGATACCTATTTCTGCTATCCGGATGAAATGAAGAACGCCGCGAAGCTCAAAGTCTTTCGCGATTTCGTCGTCGGCAAGGCCCGCAACTGGAATTTCTGAGAACCGATCAGGCGACTCAAATGGGCTTCAAGCCCTTTAAACCTGAAGGATTCCAGCGCTCTAGGGTTGCCTGATATGTGTCTGCTGAGATCTTCCGATTACAGCATTGCACGTTGCGCATGGCTGGCCTGCACAAAAGGGCATTGTTCACTGCACAAAAAACCACCATATCGCACACAGCTGATGCACATGGTGGCTTTTTCCTCCCAGTTCCACCGCAGCAGCTGTTCCCCTCTGGAGGTTTTTTGACCTTCACACTTATAGGGCCCTGGAGCGATCCGGTGGCCCTCTTTTTTTGCCTGCGTGCAGTGAGCTCTTTTTTCTCCCGCCTCAAAACCTGTGTTCAATATTCCATCCGCACCCTTGTCGAGCGGTCTGCCCATTCCCATATATTGTTGTAGCTGGTGCTTCCCGACGACATCCCAGTCGTCCGCGCCGGCTGTTCCCCTCTGGAGGTTTTGACCTTCACAACTGAAAGGGCCCTGGAGCGATCCGGCGGCCCGTTTTTTTTAACGGACTTTCGTTTTTCGCAAACGCCCTTCTTTAAATCGTCATTGGACGATCTATATATCGGAAAACTCCGATACGGATCCTCAGATGGATAAGACGGAAATCTTGAAGGCGCTGGCGCATCCGACCCGGGTCGAATTCCTGGAATGGATGAAGGAGCCCGAGCGCCATTTCACCGATCAGGCGCACCCGCTCGAAATGGGTATTTGCGCCAACCAGTTCGAAAAGCGCTGCGGCCTCTCCCAATCGACGGTCTCGGCGCATCTTTCGACGCTCGAAAAGGCTGGATTGCTGAAGATCAATCGCGTCGGCCAATGGGCATTCTGCCACCGCAATGAGGAAACCATCGCGGCCTTCCTCGATGAGCTCAGGTCAACTCTCTGATGCCGGCTCAATCCTCCCACCCGTAAAAAGGGAATTTCCCATGACCAACCTTTTTGACCCGACCAAGTTCGGCGACATCCAACTCTCCAACCGCATCGTCATGGCGCCGCTCACCCGTAACCGATCGCCGAAGGCAATTCCGAACAATCTCAACGCCACCTATTACGAGCAACGTGCTACGGCCGGCCTGATCATCACCGAGGGAACGCCGGTCACCCAGCAGGGCCAAGGTTATGCCGATGTCCCGGGTCTTTACCTGCCGCAAGCAGTCGAGGGCTGGAAGAAGGTCACTGACGCCGTTCACAGGAAACACGGCAGGATCGTCACCCAGATCTGGCATGTCGGCCGTGTCTCCCACGTCTCGCTGCAGCCGAACGGTGCTGCGCCCGTTGCCCCCTCTGCCATTCCAGCCGGCACGAAAACCTACATCATCAATCCGGACGGCAGCGGCGCCTTTGTCGAAACCTCCGCGCCACGGGCGCTCGAACGCTCCGAAATCGCCGGTATCGTCGACGATTTCCGCAAGGGTGCCCGCGCCGCGATCGATGCCGGCTTCGACGGCATCGAACTGCACGGGGCCAACGGCTACCTGATCGACCAGTTCCTGAAATCAGGTACCAATCAACGCACCGACGGCTATGGCGGCTCGATCGAGAACCGCGCGCGCTTCCTGCTGGAGGTCGTCGATGCGGTCACCAAGGAAATCGGCGCCGGCCGCGTCGGCATCCGGCTGTCGCCGGTTACCCCGGCCAACGGCATCACCGAGACCGACCCGCAGCCCCTCTTCAACTACGTGGCCGAACAGCTCGGCCCGCGCGGCCTCGCCTTCATCCATGTGATCGAGGGCGCAACCGGGGGCGATCGCGATTTCTTCCAGGGCGACAAGCCCTTCGATTATCGGGAACTCAAGGCCGTCTATCGCAAGGCCGGCGGCACGGGCGGCTGGCTGGTCAACAACGGATACGATCGCGAAAGCGCCATCGAGGCAGTCGAGAGCGGATATGCCGATGCGGTCGCCTTCGGCAAGCTATTCCTTGCCAATCCGGACCTCGTGGAGCGGCTCAGGCAGAATGCACCGCTCAATGAGCCGGACAAGGCCACCTTCTATGGCGGCGGCGCAAAGGGATATACCGACTATCCGGCGCTCGAAGCCGTCGCCTGATCGACTTGAGGAAGGGCCGCCATGCGCGGCTCTTTCCCTTTTATCCCGCCGTCCACACGGAACGCGCCAACAGGACGCTGACGACGGTAATTGCAACCGCGTTGGTCGGATGCAAAGCCTGGACAACGCCGATGCCCTCGCCCGCGATCACGAAGACGAATTGCAGACAATAGAGAACAAAAATCAGCAGAACGCTCGTCCGATAGGCGCGCAGCCCCGATCGCAGAAAGGCGAGCCCGACCATGCCGAGGATCGGCAGTCCCAACGCTCCCCCCATTGCTCCGTGAAGCTCCCACAGGGAGGCATTCGAAAACATCGCCAGTCCGGCAAGGAAAACCTGCCCGCCGATCAATACCGGCAGGATCAGAGCCAAAATCCGGAAGCCGATCGGTGATGCCCCGGGCGTCGCAGGAAGAATGCTGGTCATGCCGCCCTCTTTGGCAAGGCCCGAGGCCCGAAACGAGGAGCTTCGAGACATCCGATATCCATGAGCGCCGCCCTCACCGCCTCATCGATCGGCGTCGACGGCTCCTCCCCGAGGAACGCCAGAAGCTTGTCGTTGCGCATCCGGACCGGCATCTTCCAAAGATAACGCATCTCGCCAAGCTCGCGGAACAACGGCACCACGGGTGACGCAAGCGTCAGCAGCCACCAGGGGAAGGCTTTGACCTTCGGTTTCCTGCCGACGACACGACCGATCGCCGCGATCATTTCACGACTACCCTCATCCCAGAACCCGTTCATGTGAAAGAGCGCAAAACGCGGCAATTCACTCTCCTTGTCGATTAGGCGCAGCATGGTTTCCGCGACATCCGGGAGGTAGGCCCATTGATGGCCGATGCCCCCGGCATTCGGCCGGCTGACGAACGTCACCGGCCTGCCGGCCTTCACCAATCCCTGGCCGAACCAGCTATTGCCCGCGCCGGGACCGAAATAATCGCCGGCCCGCACGATCAGTACCGGCACGCCTTCCTCCGAAGCCGCCTTCAGCCGGCGCTCCAGCTCGACGCGGATCTTTCCCTTGCGGGTGACGGGGTTTTGCGGGCTTTCCTCGGTAACGCTCGGAAAGACGTCCGGCCCGTAGTTATAGACCGTGCCCGGCAGCAGGATGCGGGCACCTACGTCTCTTGCGGCCGCGACCGTATTATCCAGCATCGGCAGGACCAGCTTTTCCCAGTCTTTGTAGCCCGGCGGATTGACCGCGTGGACGATCAGCCTGGCATCCTGGGCAGCGCGACGAACGTCGGCGGCACTCATCGCATCGCCCTGGATCCAGTGGAAACGCGGCTCGCGCCGGGCAGCTTCGTCTGCCTTTCGGTTCAACGCCCGAACAGTCCAGCCGCGGGTTACGAGTCCGCGCGCCACATGGCCGCCGATGCCCCCGGTGGCACCGAGGACGAGAGCGATGGGTTTGGCAATCGAGATATTGGGCATGGCGATATTCCTTTTCGTCTGCGGTTTCGATGGCTGGAATATCGCGTGTTTCCGCATTATACGGAATTGACGGAAACCTTTTGGCATCCATACAAAAATGAATGATATCAGCTGGGATTTATACCGAACCTTCCTCGCCGTGCTACGCTTGGGCTCGCTTTCAGCAGCGGCACGCGAGCTCGGCCTCACCCAACCCACGGTCGGTCGGCATATCGACGCCTTGGAACAGGCGGTCGGCTACCAGCTCTTCACCCGCTCGCAACAGGGTCTTTTGCCCACCGAGCCGGCGCTGGCGTTAAAACCCTATGCGGAGAACCTGGCCGCGACGACGGCTGCCATGCGGCGGCTCGCATCGGGTGAATTCGGCGCCATACGAGGCACGGTCAGGATCAGCGCCAGCGACGTGGTCGGCGTGGAAGTCCTGCCGCCAATTCTCGCGGTGCTTCAGGACGAACATCCAGGCCTGGAACTGGAACTCTCACTTTCGGACTCATTGGAGGATCTTCTGAGGCGCGAGGCCGATATTGCCGTGCGCATGACGAGCCCAGCTCAAGAGGCGCTCGTCGCCCGTCATATCGGAGACATTCCGCTCGGGCTCTATGCTCATCGCCGCTATATGGAGCGGCACGGAACTCCGGAAAATGCGGAAGGGCTTCTGGCCCATCGGCTGATCGGCTTCGACCGCCGCTCCGCCTTCGTCCGCGCGGCAGCGGACCGCATCCGCGCCAGCGCCCCTGCCTTCCCGGATCTGGAACGCATCCGATGGAGCTATCGCGCCGACAGCAACCTCGCCCAGCTTGCGGCGATCCGGGCCGGCGCGGGCATCGGCATCTGCCAGGTCGGCATCGCCCGGCGTGATCCGAATCTCGTCCGGGTCCTGCCGGACATCTTTCAACTACCACTCGACACCTGGGTCGCCATGCACGAGAATCTGAAATCCTCACCGCGCTGGCGCGTCACCTTCGACGCACTCGTGAAAGGCCTTCTGGAGTACGCCCGCAACTGACGGCGGGTGTCAGCGGGCGTCGGCGCCCTCGTCCCCATCCACGACCTCGGCTTCCGGGCGATCACCGCCCTCACTGTATTCGGTGTGCCAGACGCCCTTTTCGTCCTGCCAGCTGATCTCCTCCGGTTCGCCGCCAACCTGCTGTTCGGCAGCCACGATACGGGCTGCCTGCAGGGCATCGGAATGCGTAGGGAAAGTTTCCGAATAGACGTCACCCTGACGATATGCCCAGCCGCCGTCGTGCTGTACGACCTTGTAGACGATCTTGGTCATTCTTCCTCCTTGTCCTTTCATGGCCACAACGATCTTTCCGGATCCGTCTCCAGACGCGGCATCGGGGTAAAGAAGCAAAAGAGGTGCCCCGAAGTTCCAGGCCACATGTTAAATTATGGCATCAAAGCGCGGCTGTCGCAAATCCTTGAAGAGAAAAACGAACCTCCTTGATGCGGTAAGCCGCCGCGTTAGATTGTGTCCGTAAAAGCATGGAGCCGCCGGTGGGACTTCTCCCTCTTCTGAAACAGGAACGATCCCTCATCGCAGCACTTGCGGCAGCCTTTATCGCCTATGCCGTGGAGCATTCGATCCTGGAAGGCGGCCAGGCCGCCTCGGCGATCGCCGCCGTGGTACTGATCGCGGTCATCATCCTCGCGTCGACGCGCGTCGCCCACCATGCGGAAGTGCTCGCCCACAAGGTCGGCGATCCCTATGGCACGATGATCCTGACGCTTTCGGCCGTAGCGGTTGAAGTGCTGATCCTCGCGATCATGATGGGCAACACGACATCGCCCACACTTGTACGCGACACGATCTATGCCGCGGTCATGCTGGACATCAACGGCATCCTCGGCCTTGCCGCCCTGCTCGGCGGACTTCGCCATGGAGAGCAGCCTTATAACGACGATTCCAGCCGCACCTACAGCGTTATGATCCTAACGGCCATGAGCATCTCCATGGTGGTGCCGGAGTTCATTCCCGCCTCCAAATGGCATTACTATTCGGCCTTCACCATCGGCGCGATGATCGCGCTCTACGCCCTCTTCCTGCGCATGCAGGTCGGCACGCACAGCTATTTCTTCAGCTACAGCTATCCCCGCACGAAAGCAGCAGCGGGCGGACACACTCCGCAGAAGGAAGCCAAGGAGGAGGAGGCTATGGCCTCCATCGGCATCATCCTCTTCGGCGTCCTGATCATCGGCTTTCTCGCGGAGTTCATGTCGACCTTCATGAACGTGGGGCTCGACGGCACAGGGGCGCCGCCGGCCTTGATGGCGGTCGTGGTCGCGGCCATTTCCGCGGCACCCGAAATCCTGACCGCGCTGCGTGCTGCGCTCCGCAACCGCATGCAGTCAGTCGTCAACATCGCCATGGGTGCCTCGCTGTCGACGGTCATCCTCACCGTGCCGGTGATGGAAGCGATCGCTCTTTACAGCGGCCAGCCCTTCATCATGGCCATGACTCCGGTCCAGACGGTGATGGTGGCCGTCACGCTGGTTGCCGTGGCGATCAACCTCAACGATGGCCAGACGAATGCTATCGAGGGCATGACCCATTTTGTGCTTTTCGCCACGTTCGTGATGCTGACGGTCCTCGGGCTCTGACAAAAAGCGATTCCATAACAACAACTTGCATATGCATACGGAATCGGATTGAGAAAGCGTTGAATCAACCTGCGAAATATGCTGTTTCACCTTCAAAGGCGCATACCTGTATACACGCCTTCGCCGCTGCACGGCTGTTGCAGCTTATATTCGTGAATGGAGGACCCCATGCCGACACCGCCCTATAGAGCCGATCACGTTGGTTCGCTCCTGCGTCCCGCTTCCGTCAAGGAGGCCCGCAGGAAGTTCTACGAAGAGAAGAGCATTTCCGCCGCCGAGCTGAAGGCTGTCGAGGACGAGGCCATCAAGGACCTCGTGAAGCTGCAGGAAGGCGTCGGTCTCAAGGTCGTCACCGACGGCGAAGCGCGCCGCCATTTCTGGCACTACGACTTCCTTGGCGAGCTCGACGGGATGGAGTTCGTCACCCGCGAAGCGCATAAGGGCGTCACCTTCCACGGCGTCAAGCTGCCTCCGACCTTTCCGACCATCAACGGCAAGCTCGACTTCCCGGATAATCACCCGCATCTCGAGCATTTCAAGTATCTCGCTTCGGTGACCAAGGTTACGCCGAAGATCTCCATTCCCGGCCCGAGCGTCGCTCACTACCGCACCGCCAAGGCGGATATCCATCCTGCCGAATATCAGGACGTCGAGGTACTGTTCGCCGATCTCGCCAGGACCTATGCCAAGGCCGTGCAGAAGTTCTATGAAGCCGGCTGCCGCTATCTGCAAATGGACGACATCTACTTCGCCTATCTGGGTGACGAAAAGCAGCGTGCCATGAAGCGGGAAGAAGGTTTCGATCCTGACTGGCTGATTCAGAAATACGCATGGATGATGCATGAGGCGATCAAGGACCGTCCGAAGGACATGCTGATCGGCATGCATATGTGCCGTGGCAACTTCCGTTCCACCTGGGCTGCCGAAGGCGGCTACGACGCAGCAGCCGACGCGATCTTCAACCATACCGGCGTCGACATGTTCTTCATGGAATACGATACCGACCGCGCCGGCGGCCTGCAGCCGCTGAGCCTTCTCAAGAAGGGCAAGCAGCGCGTCTATCCGGGCTTCATCACCACCAAGACCGGTGAGCTGGAGAGCACGGACGAACTGCGCCGCCACTTCGACGAAGCGTCGAAATACGTCGATCTCGACCAGCTCGGGATTGCCCCGCAATGCGGTTTCGCCTCAACGGAGGAAGGCAATTCGATCACCGAGGAAGACCAGAAGCGCAAGCTCGAACTCGTCGTGAAGACCGCCGAAGCCATCTGGGGCACGGCCTGACGAATTGCGCGGCCGCAGGTCGATTTCCCCTGCGGCCGTCCTTGACTTTTAGCAGTCCCGCACAACACTCTTCCAGGCCAACACGAGGAGAGCACTCATGGGTATTTTCGACAGGATCAAGAACGCTATTTTCGGACGGGCGGAAGCAGCCGAGACCGTAGCGCCCACGGCCGGGTCCGCACCGGCGGGGACACCATCGACGCCGGCCGCCACGCAGGCAGCCCCGGCGGCCCCTGCTCCTTCCGCTTCGGCACCCGTGGATGTCACCCCCATCCTGGACGCCGCCGTCAAGAAGAGCGGCCAGAAGCTCGACTGGCGCAAATCGATCGTCGATCTGATGAAGGCACTTGATCTTGATTCCAGCCTTTCCGCCCGCAAGGAACTGGCGGACGAATTGGGATATGCCGGGGCGAAGGACGGCTCGGCCGAGATGAACATGTGGCTCCACAAGGCCCTGATGAAGAAACTTTCTGAGAACGGCGGCAAGGTTCCTGCCGACCTTCTCGACTGAGTTTCCGGGACAACGATCAGACGAAAGGCCCGCCGCATTGGCGGGCTTTTTTGCTTGTGAAGGGGCAAGCGAAGAGCTCGACCGGAGCCAGATAAAATTATCTTGAATGGGGCGTGTGCGATCATTCCGGGTAGACGCCCTAGATGAAGGTGTCGTTCGACACGCCTTCGCCGCATGCGGAGTGTCGGTTCTTGCTTCGCGGCGGATGCCGCCTCATTGAAGGGAGTCCACGATGAAACGCCTCAGCCCTCTCCTGACCGCTCCGGCCCTCTTTGCCACGCTGCTTTCATCGCCGCTCCAGGCCGAGACGTCGGGCCAGCCTGTCGAGACCAGAAGACCCAACGCCCCCGAACAACGACCCGCCTTTGCCGGCCAGACCCGCGCGCCGCAACCCGCGCAGATGCCGAAGATCGCGCATGCGGTCGTCGCGGAAGGTCTCCCGCATCTGTGGGCTATGGAATTCCTGCCCGATGGCCGCATGCTGGTAACCGCCAAGCAAGGCGCCATGCACATCATCTCGGAAGAAGGCGGAGCCGGGCCGGCGATCGCCGGTGTTCCCGATGTCCTTTCCGGTGGCCAGGGTGGATTGCTGGATGTCGCGCTCGCGCCCGATTTTTCCACCTCCGGCATGATCTTCTTCTCCTTTTCGGAGGAGCGGGAAGACGGCAACGGCACATCGGTCGCCTCGGCAAGGTTGGTTCCGGACGAAAACGGCGGCGGCAAACTGGAAAACGTCGATGTCATCTTCCGCCAGATGCCGAGCTATGACGGCAACAAGCATTTCGGCTCGCGCCTCGTTTTCGGCCCGAACGACGAGCTTTACGTCACCGTCGGCGAGCGCTCCGATCCCGAGCCGCGCGTCCAGGCGCAGGATCTCGGCAGCGGCCTCGGCAAGGTCTTCCGCATAGACAGGAGCGGCAAGGCCCTGCCGGACAACCCCTTCGTCAACCGCGAGGGTGCGCAGCCGGAAATCTGGTCCTACGGTCACCGGAACCTGCAGTCGGCCACGCTCGACGGTCAGGGCCGCCTCTGGACGGTCGAGCATGGCCCGCGCGGCGGCGACGAGTTGAACCGGCCGGAAGCCGGCAGGAACTACGGCTGGCCGGAGGTCACCTACGGCATCGATTACAGCGGCGCCCCGATCAGCGAGGGCATCACCGCCATGAGGGAAACGGAACAGCCGGTCTACTATTGGGATCCGGTCATCGCGCCGTCCGGCATGGCCTATTACGATGCTGATCTTATCCCGGAATGGAAAGGCGCATTCCTGATCGGCGGGCTCGTTGCCCAGGGCGTTGTCGTCGTCCACATGGATGGCGACAAGGTCGCCTATGAGGAGCGCGTGCCGCTCCAGGCCCGCATCCGCGATGTCAAGGTCGGCCCAGACGGCGCAGTCTACGCGGTTACCGAACGGCGCGGCGGCGGGGGATCGACGATCCTCAGGCTGACCAAGAGCTGACCCGCGATTGGTGGAAGCGATGCTCCCTCGCCGCTTCGCTTAGAGCTTGAATGCCAGGTGGTGGCCGACAAGCGCCCTGTCGATCGTTACGAGCAATAGCCCTTCGACCTGACACTGCGCCAAGAGCAGCCGGTCGAAGGGATCGCGCGTTTCGGGTCCCGGCTCGGCGGCGGTAGTGACGTGGGGGATATCGATGAGAAGGATGGTAAGATCAGCCTCCTCCAATATTGTCGGAATATCTTCCAGCGGCATGCCCGGATCGAGCTTGCCGAGCCTCGATTTGATCGCAATCTCCCAGAGACTAGCCACACTGACAAAGCCGGTCGCGGAACTGTTGGAAAAGAACCGGTGTATTTCAGGAAACTGTCTGTCGAATTCCCGGCGCAGGAATGCCAGGACAATATGCGTGTCGAGCAAAAGCCTCATGTTTCCGGCAGCGGCTTGATCAGAAAATCTTCCGGCAGCGGATCATCGAAGTCCTCTGCAATATAGGGAACAGGATTGGTGATCCCCCTCGCCCGCAAATACGCCTGCCCAGCTTCCCAATTGATGCCGCCCCGCTTCCTGTGGGGCACGATATCGAAGACAGGTTTGCCGTTACGCGTCACGGTCACGGTCTCGCCCTGCTCCACTTCGCGGGCGAGTTCGGTCAGGCGGTTCTTGGCTTCCCGGATCGAGACAGTCTTCATAGATAAAATGTAGCTACATGCAGCCACATCGTCAACAAGGACGCAAATGCAGGAAGCCCGCCAATGCGGCGGGCTTACGTCGAAAATCGTTCGGCCGTTCTTATTTGCAGGCAGCGCAGAAGCGCTGGATGCGCATGCAGGCTTCTTCGAGCAAGGTTTCCGAAGTCGCATAGGAGATGCGGAAATTCGGGCCAAGACCGAAGGCGGAGCCGTGAACGACGGCAACCCCTTCCGATTCCAGAAGCTCGGTGACGAAATCCTCGTCCGTTTCGATGACCTTGCCGCTCGGCGCAGTCTTGCCGATGAGGCCCGCGCAGGACGGATAGACGTAGAAGGCGCCTTCCGGAACCGGGCAGGAGATACCCGATGCCTGGTTCAGCATGGAAACGACGAGGTCGCGACGCCCCTGGAAGATCTTCTTGTTCTTCTCGATGAAGTCCTGCGGGCCGTTGAGCGCCTCGACGGCGGCCCACTGCGAGATCGAAGATGTGCCGGAGGTCTGCTGGCTCTGGATCGCATCCATGGCCTTGATCAGTTCCTTCGGGCCGGCCGCGTAGCCGATACGCCATCCGGTCATGGCATAGGCCTTCGATACGCCGTTCATGGTCAGCGTGCGATCGTAAAGTCTGGGCTCGACCTGAACCGGCGTCGCGAACTTGAAATCGTCGAATGTCAGGTGCTCATACATGTCGTCTGTCAGGATCCAGACGTTCGGATATTTGACGAGGACGTCCGTCAGGGCCTTCAGTTCGTCATGCGAATAGGCAGCACCCGACGGGTTCGACGGCGAATTGAAGATGAGCCACTTGGTCTTCGGCGTGATCGCGGCTTCGAGGTCAGCCGCTGTCAGCTTGAAATTGTTTTCCTGCTTGGTGGAAACGAAGACATTGGTTCCGCCGAAAAGGGCGACCATTTCCGGATAGGACACCCAATAGGGCGCCGGAATGATGACTTCATCGCCGGGGTTAACCGTCGCCATCAGCGCGTTGAAAAGAATCTGCTTTCCGCCCGTCCCGACGATCACCTGCGAGGCATCGTAGTCGAGATCGTTTTCACGCTTGAACTTCCTGGCGATAGCCTCACGCAGAGCCGGGATGCCGGATACCGGCGTGTATTTGGTCTCGCCACGGTTGATGGCATCGATTGCCGCCTGTTTGATATTGTCCGGCGTGTCGAAATCCGGCTCGCCCGCCCCCAGGCTGATGACATTGCGGCCCTTGGCTTGCAACTCACGCGCCTTCTGGGCGACGGCGATGGTAGCGGAGGGCTTCATGCGGGAGAGAGCGTCGGCGAGAAAGGCCATGATCTGGGTCCTGAGGAGCTGTTGAACAAGGGCGGGATCGTGCGAAGAGACTGCCGCTAAGCTCTATGTCTAAACTACGACGCCGTTTCAAGCGGAAAGCTTGAATATGAGCCATCAAAGACGCTGATAAAACCTTCTAAATCTTCTTTACAGCCACGTAACCCTTCGCTGCTACAACCATCGGGATCAGCAACGAAAAGTCCGACAAGCATGACGCCGAGAAGCATTTTCGCCAATCTGGTGCGCAGCGAAAGCGGGGCCTTTTCCACCGGCTACGGTCCCTTCACGCTGCAATCCGCCCTGCAGCCGATTTTCCGCTCGAACGGCTCCGGTCTGGAGATAGAAGCATTCGAAGGCCTTGTGCGCGTTTCGCGCCATGACGAGCCGGTCTCGCCGGGCGAATTCTTTCGCCTCGTTTCATCCAGCGATATAGCCGATATCGACAGCATCCTGCGCACCATCCATATCCTCAACACCGGGCGGCTCAATCGTTCACGGACGGGGATCTTCGTCAAGTTTCATCCCGGCCTCTTCCGTGCGCCGCAGGAAATGCGCCAGGAGGTCGAGCGCATCAAACTCGCAGGCCATGAGGCAGGCCTTGGGGCCGCTCGGATTGTCTGCGAGATCTCAGAAAAGTTCGGCGTGGCCGACGACATCGTCGCTTCCTTCATCGAACATATGCGCGCGATAGGCTTCCGCGTTGCGATCGATGATTACGGCGCGGGCGATTCCGATCTTGCCCGGCTGAAGCGCGTCAAACCGGACTACGTGAAGTTCGACGCCTCCTGGGTCCATGACTTCCTCGACAATTCTGCCGGCTATGCGCTCCTGCGCGTTATCATCCGGCAGATGCTGGACGAAGGCATCGAGCCGATTTTCGAGGGGCTCGAAGAGGTCCGGCAGGTCGATCTGTGCGAGGAACTTGGCGTTCCGCTGATGCAGGGTTACGCGCTCGCCCGGCCGGAACTTGCGCCGACAACCTTTAATGAGACCTTCCCAGAAAGCCTTGCGGATTTTGCAGGCGCACCAGCGCCTCGCAATGAAGATACGCCGTCTGTCGATCACCCTGCGCCATCGCCCGCCCCCGGTTCCCGACCCGCATTGGCAAGACACGCACGCACTTTCGGCCGGCGGCAGTCCGCAACGGAATGAAACGGTCCGAAAATACGCGGGATTCCTGAAATTCATGACGGCTGCCGGCTGAAATCCGGCATAAAACCGTCTTGACAGGCGCTCCGAGGGCCGACCGGAAAAAAATCTTCCTTTCCCACGGTCGGCTCAAAAACGGCGCAGGCGCCGGTCAAGAAAGCATTGCCAACGATGATTTCCTCCTCTGGATGTCAACAAAAGGGCGCAACCCAGTGTTCTCAGTCATCTTTGCCGATGTCAGCTTTCTCCTCATGGAACCGGTTCAAAAAACTTTTTCTTGCCAATTTCTGATAAACACAGCACTCTGTGCAAGTTCGGGCAATTTACGAGCATGGGAAGACCTATAATGATGCGCTCCGAAGGCGCGAAGACTTCGGGCGGTAGGCTGGGGGCAGAGATATTCAAAGCTATTCCTGCCGGTCACCGCGGTTAAAGACAGGGACCCTTTCTTAAAGCTGCCTGCCGCCGCCCTTCGGGGCAACACTGTTATGCTGTCCGCCGCTGAACACGGACAGAGAGAAAAGGACCTGCTGCATGGCCGAAACTGGCACTGTAAAATTCTTCAATACCGACAAGGGCTTCGGCTTCATCAAGCCTGATAATGGTGGCGCCGATATCTTTGTTCATATCTCTGCCGTACAGGCTTCCGGCCTGTCCGGATTGTCGGAAAACCAGAAGGTAAGCTTCGACACGGAACCGGATCGTCGCGGCAAAGGCCCCAAGGCCGTCAACCTGCAGATCGCTGGTTAAGCCTAGGAGGCTTTCTATTCGAGTTGAAGCCCGGCAGGTTTGCCGGGTTTTTTTCTTGGCGGAGACCTATCAGAGGCCGCGCAGGAAGGGGTTGTTGCGCCGCTCGTCGCCGATCCGGCTACCCGGACCATGACCGCAAATGAAGCCGACATCATCGCCGAGTGGCAGGACTTTGTCGCGGATCGACGCAAGCAGCGTCTCGTGATCCCCGCCCGGCAGATCGGTGCGCCCGATCGAACCGTTGAACAGCACGTCGCCGAGATGTGCGAATTTCTGTTTGCGGTTGTAGTAGATCACATGCCCAGGAGCATGGCCGGGACAGTGAAAAACCTCGAATACATGATCTCCGAACGAAACCGTGTCGCCCTCGTTGAGCCAGCGGTCAGGCACAAGGTTGCGCGCCGCCATCTTCACCCCGAACTTTTCCGCCTGGACCTCCAGCTTCTGCAGCAAAGGAAGATCCGCTTCATGCGGCCCGATCACCGGAATCCCCAGCACCTCGCGCAATTCGTCAGCGCCGCCTGCATGGTCGATATGACCATGCGTGAGCCAGATTTCCCTGAGCGTTATTCCGTTTTCACTCACGACCTCAAGGATCGTCGGCACATCGCCACCCGGATCGATGACCACGCCTTCCCTGGTCTCGTCATCGAAGAGGATCGTGCAATTCTGCTGGAATGGTGTAACCGGGATGATGCCGGCCTGTAACTTGCCCATGATGCCTCGGCTTGAAGCAGGTCGCTTGATGGTGGGAACCGATCCCGGGACAGCGACATGCGGAAAAACAGGAAGACGAAGCGCGCTGCATGAATCCGTTTAGATGTAACCCGCTTCAAGCGATAATGTCAGCGGGGATATAGCGGCAAACGGAAGACATTTCAGCCAAAAAATCAATCGCCGGCGACGGCCGCAAAACGCGCGTCGACAGAGACCGGCGGAGCAAGCGACACGGTCGCAAGCAGGAAAGCACATACTACGATCTTGAGGGCAAAGACGGTCACTAGGACACCCCTGAGCGGATTGGCCGGGGCGGCCGTTTCCATCTTGATGGGCGGAAGAGCGGAAAAAGTCCGGGCTGTCGGCTGAATGGTCATGGGCTTCTCTCCAGTGTCTGTGGCTGAATCAATGGACATCGCGCTCAAAAGTTCCGGAGGTTCTCTTGTCGTGGCGGACCGGCCACAGCTCGAAGGATCCGTTCGGTCTTGGCGGAACCCAGCGGGACATATGAGGGTTTCCCTCCAATCAACGTGAGGAGAAACTCCATGACGAGTTGGTTGAAATTCCTTAAGTGGACGTGGTTGGGGCTTGGCACTGCTCTTTCGGCCCTTGCCTTGCCCGCCCAGGCCCAGATGGCCACGACGACGGCATCGGACATCGTCGTCCGCTCCGGTCCTGGCCAGGATTACCCCGAGATCGGACTTGCCACCCGCGGTAGCCCGGCGATGATGGATGGCTGCCTCGAAGGTAGCAACTGGTGCCGCATCGAAGTCAACGGCATGCGAGGCTGGGTCTTCGCCGAATACCTGACCGTCCGCCACAACGGCACGCCGGTAGTGGTCGAGGACTATCGGACCCGCTACGACGTACCGGCGGTGACCTATGAGACGACGGCAAGCGTTCCGCCTGCTGCGGTTCCCGGACCTGGCGACATCATGCTTGGCCCGGTCGGCGAAGTGAATGTCATCGATCCGCCGGATACCGTCATCAGCTATATCGAACAGCATCCGACCGACCCGATCCGCGTCCGCAATGAAGTGGTCGTTGGGGCGACACTGCCGCCCGATGTCATCATCCGCGAAGTGCCCGACTATGACTACGACTATGTGGTCGTCAACGACCGGCCCGTTCTGGTCGATCCGGGTACTCGCCGCATCGTGCATATCTACGAATGACCGATATCGCGGGGGGCGCCGCGCTGCTGGCGCCCTTCGCCTCCGAGCGTGCCATCCGATCCGTCCTTCAAGAAATGCTGTTGATTGTTCAAGCTGTTCGCGCTTTATGACGAACGAGCGTCTACAGTGCTTGAGTGTTGAATGAGCTTCGGCCTTCGCATGGAACCATGACGGGAAAGGAAACGGGAGTGTCGCGCGCATCGACGGGAAAAGCCGTCAGGAAGGTCATGCCGCCGATGCCGGTGGTTGACGAAGGCCAGATCGACTTCGAGACCATCGAGTTGCTTTTCTTCGCCTATCGCGATTTCGTCTCCGACCCGGATGCGATCCTTGCCAAGATCGGCATGGGCCGCGCCCATCACCGCGTCGTCTATTTTGTCTGCCGTCAGCCAGGCATGATGGTGACCGACCTTCTCGATACGCTGCAGATCACCAAGCAGAGCCTTGCGCGCGTCCTCAAACAACTGATCGAATCCGGCTATATTCGCCAGATGGCGGGGGCCAAGGACAGGCGGCAAAGGCGGCTCTACCCGACGCTTGCCGGCCGCGAACTGGCGCTCGCCCTTTCCGAGCCGCAATCGCGCCGTATCGCTCGCGCGCTGGAGGATTTCACGCCGGAGATGCGGACCGCGGTCAAGGAATTCCTGCGCCGCATGCGTGGGCGGGACGAGAATCTCGAACCCATCGAAGACGAGTTGGATTAGGTTGAGGACTGATAACCCTCAGTTGGGACTGGACCGATGACGAAAACGCCTCCTTCCGACGACGCACCCCACCTTCTCGTGGTCGACGACGATACCCGTATCCGTAATCTCCTTAACCGCTATCTGATGGAACAGGGATTCCGCGTGTCTGTCGCGGGCGACGCGGCGGAGGCTCGCCGCAAGCTCGAAGGCCTGCATTTCGATCTCATCATTCTCGACGTCATGATGCCGGGCGAATCCGGCCTCTCGCTGACGCAGTCTCTTTTTCAGAAGAAGACAACTCCGGTCATCCTGCTGACGGCCCGTGCTGAAATGGAGTCCCGCATCGAGGGACTGGAAGCCGGCGCCGACGACTATCTTTCAAAACCCTTCGATCCACGCGAGCTCGTCCTTCGCATCAATAACATCCTGCGCCGGAGCAGCTCGCCGGATACTCCGAAGATCGAGCAGGTCATGTTCGGTCCTTTTACTTTCTCCATCCCGCGCAAGGAATTGCGCAAGGCGGCAGAAACCATCCGGCTGACCGACCGCGAGCAGGAGATCATGCTCCTCTTTGCGCTGCGCGCCGGCGACACAATCCCGCGCCACGAACTGATCGGCGACGATGCGGAAGTGGGTGAGCGCACGATCGACGTGCAGATCAACCGTTTGCGGCGTAAGATCGAGGACGATCCGGCCAATCCCGTCTACCTCCAGACGGTGCGCGGCATCGGATATCGGCTGAGTATTGACTAGTGGAATGAATTTGACATTTGAGCCCCGCTCACGGCACCCTCTGAACTCAAATGTCAAATTCGAAAATTCCACTAGAATCATAAAGTTGCTAGTGGTCCTTTAGATTCCGACATTTGCTCTCAGAGGGTGCTGCAAAGGGATGCAAATGTCGGAATTGAACCACTAGCCTGGAAACCAGGCGCAAGCGGAAGGCAGGATGGCACTTTTCGACACCCTGAAGCGCGACATGGACCGGTTTACCCTCCCCGGCTGGCGTCCGCTGACCCGATGGCTGCGACGGCGCCTGCCCACGGGTCTCTACACCCGCTCGCTGCTCATCGTCATCCTGCCCATGCTGCTCCTGCAGACGGTGGTCGCCGCCGTCTTCATGGAACGGCACTGGCGCATGGTCACCGAACGCCTTTCGGAAGGCACTGTCCGGGACATCGCCAGCATTATCGAAGTCATCAAGAGTTATCCGCAGGACAGCAATTACGATGCGATCACCGGCATTGCCGGCAACGCTCTCAATCTCACGATCGCGGTGGAAGAAAACGGCCAGTTGCCGCCGCCACGCCCGCGCCCCTTCTTCTCCCTGCTCGATGACGTGCTTGCCGATCAGATCAATCGCCAGATCCAGATGCCGTTCTGGATCGATACGGTGGGCGACAGCCGGCTCGTTGAGATCCGCATCAAGTTCGACAGCCGCGTATTGCGGGTCTTTGCCCGCCGCGGCTCCACCTATGCCTCGAACACGCATATTTTCCTGGTTTGGATGATCGGCACTGCCCTGGTGCTGGTGGGCATTTCCATTCTCTTCCTGCGCGGCCAGATCCGGCCGATCCTGACGCTCGCGCAAGCTGCCGAAAGTTTCGGCAAGGGCCAGAGCACCGAGGGTTTCTCACCGCGCGGCGCCGACGAGATCCGCCGCGCCGGTCTTGCCTTCATCCAGATGCGCGAGCGGATCGAGCGGCAGATGGAGCAACGCACGACCATGCTTGCCGGCATCAGCCATGATCTGCGAACCATCCTGACCCGCTTCCGGCTCCAGTTGGCACTTGCCGGCGACAAGCCGGAGCTTACTGGCATGAGCCAGGATGTGGAGGATATGCAGTCGATGCTGGAAGGCTATCTGGCCTTCGCCAAAAGCCAGGCCGAGGAAGATTTCGGCGAACTGCGGCTGAGCGAACTCCTGGGGAAACTGCAGTCGGACTTTGCTTTGCAGGGCAAGACCATGACCTATGAGATCGAGGGGGAAGACGAGATCGCAGTGCGCCCCAATGCCTTCGCCAGGCTCGTCGGAAATCTCGTCTCAAACAGCGAACGCTACGCCAATAATCTGCATGTCGACGCGAGGCATAGCGCCAAATGGCTGACGCTCACCCTCGACGATGATGGTCCCGGCGTTCCGCCCGAAGCGCGCGAAGACGTCTTCAAGCCCTTCTACCGGCTCGACGAGGCGCGCAACCTGAACGCTTCCGGCACGGGCCTCGGCCTCGCCATCGCCCGCGACATCGCCCGTGCCCATGGCGGCAACGTCACACTTGCCGAAAGCCCGCAGGGCGGCCTGCGTGCCGTCGTGCGGATACCGGCCTGAACGGGAGGGACGGATGCCGGTCGATCTTTCCGACATGCAATGGCTGAACCCGCCGCCGGAAATCCGCAAAGACAGCGGCCGGCTGATCGCCCGCTCCGGTCCGGAGACCGACTTTTGGCAGGAGACCTATTACGGTTTCCATCATGACAACGGCCATTTCCTCTACCGGCGCTGCGTCGGCGATTTCACGGCGGAGACATCCTTCGTCGGGCGCTATGAAGCGCTCTACGATCAGGCAGGCCTGATGCTCCGCCTTGACGAAAAGCACTGGATGAAATGCGGCATCGAATTCACCGACGGTGCCCGTCACTTCAGCACAGTCGTCACCAACGGTCATTCGGACTGGTCCGCCTTCCGCCTCGATGAGGATTTTGAGGAAATCTTCGTCCGCGTTACCCGCATGGGCGACGCGCTTTTCATCCAATACCGCACGGATAGCCGGCCGGATTGGCGGATGGCGCGGCTGGCTTATTTCCCCCCGACTCTTTCGGAGCTTTCCGTCGGTATGACCTTCTGCTCGCCGCAGCGGGAAGGCTTCGAGGTGGAATTCCGGTCCTTCAGCCTGACCGACGTCAAAAGCCGCGATATTCACTGAAGGGTCGCCGCGCGAGATCCGTCCTACATCAGCCTTTTGCCGTTCGGCACCTGCTGTTCGACGGCTGCAAGCACGATCGCGCCCTTCTCATCCTCGAAACCGAGGGTCAGCACCTCGGAGCGGAACGGGCCGATCTGCCGCGGTGGAAAGTTCACGACACCGAGCACCTGCCGGCCGACCAGCATCTCTGGCGTATAATGCACCGTGATCTGCGCCGAGGATTTCTTGACGCCGATTTCGGGGCCGAAATCGATCTTCAGCTTGAACGCCGGTTTGCGGGCTTCCGGAAAGATTTCCGCCTCGACGATCGTGCCGACGCGGATATCGACTTTCTCAAAATCGCCGTAGGTGATCTCTTCGGCCATGACACTCTCGCTCAGCTTCCGAGTTCTTCCGCCCGCTTGCGAGCCGCGGCGATCGCCTTGTCGAACAGCGGCTGCATGCCGTCTGCGGCCATCAGCACCGCAAGCGCTGCCGCCGTCGTGCCGCCGGGCGATGTGACATTCTGACGAAGTTTCGAAGCGTCTTCGGGGGACTGGTGCAGCAACTCACCAGCCCCCGAGACAGTTTCCCGCGCAAGCCGCATGGCGAGGTCCGCCGGCAGGCCGGCTTTGCGGCCCGCCTCGGCCATGCACTCCACGAGATAGAACACATAAGCCGGACCGCTGCCCGAAACCGCGGTCACTGCATCGATATCCGCTTCGCTCGACACCCATTCCACAGGCCCACTGACCTTGAGCAGAGACTGCACCGCCTCTCGCTGGGCATCGCTGACCTTGGGATTGGCATAGGCACCGGTAACGCCGCGGCCGATCATCGCCGGCGTATTCGGCATGGCGCGCACCATCGCCGCATCGCCAAGATGGCTTTGAAGATAGGACAGTGTCTTGCCGGCAGCGACGGAGACCACGACGGTCCCCGGACCAACAGCCGGCTTCAACGGCGGCAGGACTGCATCCATCAATTGCGGCTTGATTGCAAGGAACAGGATATCGGCCGAAAACCTTTCCGGCAGGGCGGTGAAATGACGCGCGCCGGCATCGGAAATGATCGCCTTCATCGCCTCCGACGGCGACGGATCGACAACCGTGACGGAAGCGCCGGGCACGCCGTTCTTCAGCCAGCCGGAAAGCATCGCGCCCCCCATGTTGCCGGCGCCGATGAGAAGGATCGATCCGAGCTGGACCACGGTCATCAGGCTTCGCCTACGGTTTCAAACAGAACGGCATCCATGGCCGCTTTCGCTTCCATGCCCGACCATACGACAAACTGGAAGGCCTGATAATAGGCCTCGCAGGCCTCAAGCGCGCTCGACAGCAGCACTTCCACCTGCTGATTGTTCGGCTCCGCACCGCCGGCCAGCAGCAAGGATTGCCGGAAGATGATCACATCTTCCTGACGCCAAAGGTCGAAATGACCCATCAGCACCTGCCCGTTAATATGCGAGAGCAGGCGGATGACTTCATTGACCCGTATGTCCGGGATCTTGATATCGAAGGCGCAGGCCAGATGCAGCGCTTCGAATTCTTCCATCCAGGAGAAGGAAACATGGTAGTCGGCCCAGCGCCCTTCCACGGTCATAGCGATTTCATCTTCGCCCGACCGTTCGAACGTCCAGTCGTTCGAGGCTGCGACGAACTCGATCATGTCGACCGGATTCGACTGACGTTCGATTTCCAATTCCATAAGGCTCATGCGGCACCTTCTTGACCGGGATGATTGCGGATTCGTGCGAAAACGCCAAAACACGCGAACAATGACCGGGAACAACACGTTCGATGATCGCCCGACACCTCCAGAATAACGCAGTCACCCTGTCTGGAGCTTACCAACCCGTTTCGAATCATCGTTTAAAATCAGTGTACCTAGACGGAGTCCGACTGGCAGCCCCTTTCACTCGATTTTACTAAATTCCACTTGGAAACTTCTTCGCGTCCGGGATCAGAAGGGAGTCATAACCGACTCTGGCGACTTGCTTTTTTGCCAGTGTCCACAGGGAAGGATTTTTCGACGGCAAGGTCGGATCAGGTGTCGGAAAACTCGATTCCCAACATGTGCCGGAGGTGAGCCCACGTAGCCGCTTCGAACCGCTCGGGCCATTCCACGCCGATCTTCGTCGCCACCCTGCGTGCCCGCGGCAGATACGCTTTCGCATAGGCTAGATTGGCTGAGATGATCGCCTCTCTCGTCGGTGAAGGCAGTGGCAACCCGGCGAGGACCTGCTTTTGCTCCTCGGTGATCAGCCTGTTCAGATGAAGAGCCCCTCCCCGATTGGGAGCGGCTGTCTCTTCGATCAGAAGCTCGGTGAGAAGATTCCTGAGATGGAAGATGCCGGTGATCCCGTTAAGATATTCCCCTCTGCCTATCGCGAGCGGCAGCAGCCCGAAAATCCGGATGAATTCCTCGAACTGCCATTTCATGCGCGCCGGATCGGGGCTCGCCCTTGACGGAGCCGTTGGCAAGGTTTCCAGAATCCGATCGTGATCGAACACGACCTTCAAACCGTCGGCGCTTCGCCGGGCCATTTGATCGGGATTGATGATGTCAACGTCGATGCGCAGCCAATCCGCCGTGATGGCGTTGATCAGCGTGGGTTTGATCTGCCTGTCCCGCCAGAGAACGATTTCACCCTTTTTACCGATGGATTCGCGCAAGAGCGCGGCAAATTCATCCGTAGGGCCGTCGCGGGAAACCGCCAGGAAATCGATATCGCTGTATGCATCCTCGATTCCAGCGCCATAGCTGCCGCTTAAGAACAGCGCTGCGATCGTCGGTTCGTTTCTGAGGGCGGCCGCGATATCGTTGATGACGGTCGCCTTGTCCATTCCACTGCCCCCGTCCTCATAAACGGTACCGGTCTCATTGGCCTGAAAGCTTCGCCTCCAGCGCCTCGATCCGGGCTTTCAGTGCCTCGTTTTCGTCGCGGGCGCGGGCGGCCATTTCGCGGACGGCCTCGAATTCCTCACGCTTGACTACGTCCATATTGTTCAGGAAGCGCTCGGCCTGAGCGTGGAAGGCTGTCTCGAACTCCTTGCGCACGCCTTGCGCAGCTCCCGCGGCATCGGTCATCAGCCGCGCGAAATCGTCGAGAATGCGGTTCGTGCCGGTTGCCATGATCTTACTCCCGTATGTCTGGCCGCCCACTCTACGGAAGTGCGGCCCGAAAATGTCCATGAAGATGAAGTAGGGCCTGCCGCGACCCGTTGCAAGCGTCATCCACCGCCGGCACGGGCTCTTGCTGAGATTCGCCTTGACCGGCGATGGCCGCAACGCCATGTTCCGCGACGATATGAACAGGTTGAGAACCCGATAACTTGTACGAAGCGCTACATCTTTTCGCCCTGATGCCGTTCCCGAACATCGATCCGGTGGCCTTCTCCATCGGCCCGCTGGCCATCCATTGGTACGGTCTGGCCTATGTCGCCGGCATCCTGCTCGGCTGGCTCTATGCGCGCCGTCTGGCGGCAAACGGCTCGCTCTGGAAGGGTGGTCAGTCTCCGATCACCATTGCCCACCTCGACGACTTCCTGGTCTGGGTCGCTGTCGGCGTGGTGCTCGGCGGCCGCATCGGCTACGTGCTCTTCTACGATTTCGCTGCCGTTTTGGAGAATCCGATTCGGGCAATCGAGATCTGGAACGGCGGCATGTCCTTCCACGGCGGTTTCCTTGGCGCGACGATCGCCATGATCTTCTTTGCCCGCCGCAATGGCATTCCGGTCTGGAGCATGTTCGATACGGTGGCTGCCGTCGTGCCCTTCGGGCTCTTCTTCGGCCGCATCGCCAACTTCATCAACGGCGAGCTTTGGGGACGATTGAGCGACATGCCCTGGGCCGTCGTCTTCCCGACCGGTGGGCCGTTCGCGCGCCATCCGAGCCAGCTCTACGAAGCGGGCCTCGAAGGAATCGTGCTCGTTCTGGTGCTGGCGCTGATGATTTTCGGCTTCAAGGCGCTGAGGGCCCCTGGCACGGTCTGCGGCACCTTCGTCGTCGGATATGCGCTCTGCCGTATTTTCGTGGAGTTTTTCCGGGAGCCGGATGCCCAACTCGGCTACTTGCTCGGCACGAATTGGCTGACGATGGGCATGGTTCTGTCGCTGCCGATGATCGCTGTCGGCCTTTGGGCCATCGCCCGGGCACGCGCAGCAGCTGCTTCTGCGTCTGCCCAGGTTTGAGGCGGAGGCGCACGGCCGTGAGCACGCCCCTTACAGACAAGATAAAAAACCTCATCCGGGCGAGCGGCCCGATCAGCGTCACCGATTATTTCGCGCTCTGCCTCGCCGATCCGGAATATGGCTATTACCGCAGCCGCGAGCCTTTCGGCCGGCATGGCGATTTCATCACCGCACCGGAGATCAGCCAGCTTTTCGGCGAGATGGTCGGCATCTTCGTCGTGCATGCCTGGCAGCGCCATGGCAGCCCGGCAGCCGTCCGGCTGGTCGAGGTCGGGCCCGGCCGCGGCACGATGATGGCCGATATGCTGCGGGTGATCAAACGCATCGCCCCCCTGCTCTTCGAAGGCCTGAATGTTCATCTGGTCGAGACCAGCGAAAGGCTTCGCGGCGTGCAGCGCGTGACGCTGGAGGCCTATTCCACGAAGATTACCTGGCACGACAGTTTCGAAGATGTACCCGAAGGTTTTACGCTGATTGCCGCGAATGAACTCTTCGACGCGATCCCGATCCGCCAGTTCGTCAGAACACCGACCGGCTTCCGCGAGCGTCTTGTCGGCCTGAATGCCGACGATCAACTCACTTTCGCCGCCGGCGTCGCGACGCTCGATCCCGATCTTCTGCCATCGTCAACGGCCTCCATTCCCGACGGCACGGTCTTCGAGCTGGCGCCGGCACGCCAGGCGGTCATGCAGACGCTCTGCGACCGGCTGAAGACGTTTGGCGGAACTGCCCTGATCATCGACTACGGCCATATGGTCACCGGCTTCGGAGACACGCTGCAGGCCGTGCGCAACCACGACTTCGATCCACCGCTCGCCCATCCGGGCGAGGCGGACCTGACGAGCCACGTGGACTTCGAGGATCTGGCGAGGATCGCCCTTTCCATGGGTGTTCACCTGAACGGCGGCTTGCGCCAGGGCGAGTTCCTCTACGGCCTCGGCCTTGCCGAACGCGCCGCGGCACTCGCGAAGGACAAGGCGCCATCCGAACAGCGGCTGATTGCCGCGGCGGTCGATCGGCTGGCGGGCGAAGGTGCGGGCAAGATGGGGGAGTTGTTCAAGGTGATCGCAGTTTCCAGCCCGGCCTTGAATTTGATGCCGTTCCGGCCGGTGGATTGACATCCGCCCTTTCCTTGCGCCACTCTCGCCCTAGATCGAAGCAGCACGCAGGTTTCATCGCCTGCAGAAAACCTCTTGAAATCAACGGGATAGACAACGCCGATGCAGGACAGCCCCTTGCCGACGCCCATCGAGAGCCCCCTGTTGAACGAGATGGCCGGCAATCGTATCCGCCATGGCTTCTTCACCCGTCAGGGCGGCGTATCCGAAGGGCTTTATGCCGGCCTCAATGTCGGCATCGGCTCGAACGATCACCGGGAAAGAGTGATCGAGAACCGTGCGCGGGTCGCCGCCTGGTTCGGTTTGCCCACCGAAAAGCTTGCAACCGTCCATCAGGTCCACTCGCCCGACGTCTTCATCGTCGACGAGACCTATGCCGGCGAGCGGCCGCAGGTGGATGCGATGGTGACGTCGGTCCCCGGCGTGGCACTCGGCGTGCTTTCGGCCGATTGCGGACCGATCCTGTTTGCCGACTGCGAGAACGGCGTGATCGGCGCGGCCCATGCCGGCTGGAAGGGTGCACTTGGCGGGGTGCTGGAAAACACGATCGAAGCGATGGTTTCCCTCGGCGCCATGCGCGGCAGGATCAATGCGGTGCTCGGTCCCTCCATCGGCCCGAAGAGCTACGAAGTCGGCCCGGAATTCGTCGAACGCTTTCTGGCATTCGATTCGGCATACGAGGAATTCTTCATGCCCTCACCGAAGCCGGGACATGCCATGTTCGACCTGCCGTCGCTGACGATCAGACGGCTGACGGCCGCAGGCGTGCGCGCCGAAAACCTGGGCTTCGACACCTACCCGGACACGGCACGGTTCTTTTCCTATCGCCGCACGACTCACGCCAAGGAGCCGGATTACGGCCGCCAGATTTCAGCCATTGCACTTCGGGAGGATTGATATGGCCCTGCATTTCGAAAGAAGCGAATATGCTGACCGCCTGACACGACTGACGGAAAAGATGCGTGCTGAAAAGCTGGATGCGCTGCTTCTCTTCGCCCAGGAGAGCATGTATTGGCTAACCGGCTACGATACCTTCGGCTACTGCTTTTTCCAGACGCTGGTGGTCAAGGCCGATGGCACGATGACGCTGCTGACCCGCTCGGCCGACCTGCGTCAGGCGCGCCATACCTCGGTCATCGAGAATGTCATCGTGTGGGTCGACCGGGTGAATGCCGATCCGACGCTCGACCTCAAGAATCTCCTGAGCGACATGGACCTGCTAGGCGCGAAGATCGGCGTCGAGTACGACACGCACGGCATGACCGGCCGGGTCGCCCGCCTGCTTGACAATCAGCTCGCCACATTCGGCCAGATCAGCGACGCCTCCTATCTCGTCAGCGCGCTCAGGCTCGTCAAAAGCCCGGCGGAGGTCGCTTACGCCAGGCGCGCCGCCGAACTTGCGGATGATGCGCTTGATGCGGCACTCCCTCTCATCAAGGCCGGCGGCGACGAGGCGGAAATCCTCGCTGCGATGCAGGGCGCGATCTTCCTGGGCGGCGGTGATTATCCGGCCAACGAATTCATTATCGGGTCGGGCGCCGACGCGCTCCTCTGCCGCTACAAGGCCGGCCGTCGAAAACTCGACGCGACCGACCAATTGACGCTCGAATGGGCCGGCACGGCGGTACATTATCATGCCGCCATGATGCGCACGATCATGGTCGGCGAACCGTCCTTCCGCCACCGGGAGCTTTACAAAGCTTGCCTCGAGACGATCCAGGCCATCGAGAGCGTGCTGCGCCCCGGCCACACGTTCGGCGACGTCTTCGACACGCATGCCCGGATCCTCGACGAGCGCGGGCTCTCACGCCACCGCCTCAATGCCTGCGGCTATTCGCTCGGCGCCCGTTTCTCGCCCTCGTGGATGGAGCACCAGATGTTCCATGTCGGCAACCCGCAGGAGATCCTGCCCGACATGACCCTCTTCGTGCACATGATCATCATGGATTCCGACAGCGGTGCCGCCATGACGCTCGGCCACACCTATCTGACGACGGGCGCCGATCCGCAGCCGCTTTCGCGCCACGGTCTGGACCTTATTTTGCGCTGATTTCCCGCTTTGATCAGGCAATTGACAGGTCCCGAAGGCGACCAATAAGCTTTCGTGACAGGGAATCTTTGACAGGAGGCGGGCATGCAGCTTTTCGGAAGATTATTTTCCGCCACCCTGCTCGCCATCATTCTGTCCTCTTGCAACACGACGGAGGCCCTGACGCCACAGGCGAACGTGGGCACGGGCAATGGCGGGGCTTCGACGCCGGTGACACAAGCCGAGGCGGACCGGATGGCGCGCTCGCAGCAGCCGGAGACCTATAATAATAACAATAGCAGCACCTATGCCCAAGGCGGAGCAACGGGACCGCAGAACACGCTGGAAGCCCAGGCTCGCGCTCTGGAATCAGGCAATACGGTATCCCCCTCCTCCTCCGGCCCACCGCCGCAATGGGATGGACAGGGACAGGAGCAGGCGACGCAACAGCCCGCAACGGCTGCTGCACCCCGGCAGGCATCGTTACCGCCCCCGAGTTCCTCCTCCAGCACGATCCGTTTCCTGCCGATCATCGGCGCGCCGGTCCAGGCGGTGACCCCGCTTTCGCGTCAGCTCGGCGCCGAGGCGCGCGCCAGCGGGCTTACCATCCGCCCATCAGGCGATACCGGCACGGAGAATATCCTGAAGGGCTACTTCTCCGCCTTCGTCGACGGCGGCAAGGTCACCATCGTCTATGTCTGGGATATACTCGACAATTCAGGCGCTCGGTTGCATCGCATGCAGGGGCAGGAAAGCGTGCCGGCCAAAGGCTCCGATCCATGGGCCGCGGTACCTGCTTCCACCATGGAGGCGATCGCCAGCAAAACCATTCAGGACTATCTGAGCTGGCGGCAATCGCAGAGGGGCTAGGGCCTGAGGCTCTAGTGTGACGTCCCAGAGATTATGACGGGTTGTTCTATGCCCAGAATTGGCAGGTCTTGCGGGGGGACGAGCAGTTGGATGCTGCGCGCGACACCTGGTTGCTTTTGGATCAATCCGATTTTCTCAAGTGTCTTTAGCATCTGGTGGACCGAGGGTGGGGTGACTTTGAAGTATCGCTGGAAGTCTGCCTCGGCTGGGGCACGGCCATTGATCTGTGAATAGGCCCATATGAAGGCAAGATACTGGCCCTGCTTTGCGGTGAAGGGGGTTGGTCCGCCCGGCTTCTTTTGGTCAAGCAATTGATTCATTTCGGATTCATCCAAGGTCCCTCGACGATGAGGGATATTGTGATGAACGTACGATATCGAGTCGATCTTAGCCAGATCGAACGCGACGAGCTTGGCGCTTTGGTAAGTGGTGGCAAGCAAC
>NZ_JAGGJW010000006.1 GCF_017873175.1 Neorhizobium petrolearium | reverse complement strand
ATCATCTACACCACGAATGCGATTGAAGCGCTGAACTCCAAGCTGAGGCGGGCCGTACGCACCCGCGGACACTTCCCCAGTGACGAAGCGGCAATCAAGCTGCTATATCTGGTGCTCAATCACGCGGCCGAGCAATGGAAACGGCCGCCGCGAGAGTGGTTCGAGGCCAAGACGCAATTCGCCGTCGCATTCGGCGAAAGGTTCGTCAGCAACTGACGGAAACGGGCCTCAGGCACAAAAAATCCGACAGTCCCCACGCGCGTGGCGAAGTGATCTCTCCGCAGATCCCCGTTGATGAACCGCAGCGATCCGGAAGCCCCGCTTGAGCTCCACTCGGCGAGGCTTTTCTTCCTTAGCTCCGCCGCAGATCAAGCTCGGTAGTGACAATCGACCTCCCCGATGACGGGTCCTTATCGATCGTCCGGATGCGAAGCCTGTCGGCGCCAACTTTCTCGATCGTCATCCTTGCGGCCCGGTCACCGTAGATCTCGTTCGCCCAGGTCACATCAAGATCGATCGTATCGCCGGCCCGGCTCCCCGCCAGGGAAGACGGCTTACCCGAGACGCCGACATACGTTCCTGAATACGATCCACCGCCCGCCTTCACCTTCGCCCTGAACGCGCGTGTCACAACGACCATGGCTCGGCAACTGCCGTCCATGGAAAAGCTCTCCGCTTCCGCTGCGGACTGCATGCGGCAGGAGACGTTGACGTTGTCCCCGCCGAGCTTCGTCAGGACCTTTCCGCCACCGGTCCACTGTCCCTCGATCGACTTGAGAAAATCCTCTTCGGACGCGAACGCTCCGGAGGAAAGCAATGATGCCGCTATCAAAGCAGCAAAAGGCAAAACGCGCATCGATCTCATCCTTTTGTTGTTGAAGCAGAACCGATGTCTTCGGTGCTTTGTTCCGACTGACATCCCACCCTTCCAATTACCCGCCGCTCCGGTCGCTTCGGCGAGCTTTTCTTTTCTAGCATTGCGATTGACCCGCGAAAACCATACCTAGAGGTCATGGCGGCACCCTATGGAAAAACAGCGGAATTGCTATGGCTTGGATAATTGGCGCTGTGGCCGTCATCACGACGTTCTGGTTTTCCCGCAAGGCCGGGGCCGTCGTACTCGGCATACTCGCAGCCATTTATGTCGGGCTGTTTTTCACCGCTGAGCGGGGAGACCATCAGGTACAATCGAACCGACCCGTCTCAATCGTGGCCGGCCCCGACCCACAGCGATGCCCGGACCCAAGCACTCCTGTCGCCGTCACGTTCACAAACACTACAGATAGAACTTTGCAGGAGATATCCTTCAGCCTCATTGCCAGGCAGAGCGGACATAGCTCGACAATCTACAGGGCTTATCATCGGAGCGATAAGATCGTTGCGCCTGGCGAAAGCTTCTCGACCTGCTACGGGCTAAATCCTCTCTCTTTTTCCAATCGTACGATCCAATACAATGCTCGCGAACTGGATTGGTTCGCGGAAATCTCCCTTACGCGATTTGTGAGCCAGTGATCGCGGAAATCCCGTAGCACTCCCCCTCCAATTACTCCCCTCGGAAGCCAACAGGGTGCATCTCCCGCCTAACTGGTTGATATTCGCTATAGTAGTGGTCGCATGGGCGCGCCGCGGCACGCGTCCTATTCAACCCGCCGACCAGCGCTATGAAAGTGCGTATCTGTTCGGCGCCATCTGTCCGCGCGGGGAACGGGAGCGGCACTGGCTATGCCCTTCGCCGACACCCTCGATACAAACTCCAAGGACAACAGCCTCGAGAACTGCGCCGCAGTTTGCATCAAGTGCCACAAGATCAAGACTGCCAAGCACGACATCCCGACCGCCGCGAAGACGGTTCGCCAGCAGGCCAAGGCGCGTAACATCAAGACTTCTCACGCCAATCCAATCCGCGGCGCCGGCTTCCCTAAATCAGAAAAAGCAGCCTATCGGCAGCCGAAACTGTCCCTGCCATACAGGCCGCTCTATCGCGAGGGCCAGCAATGATTCCCTTTTTCCATAGTCTGGGCATTTCCTCCGGGCGGGGCCTTACCCAGCCGAGACTTCAATCAGCGTTTCGCTGGTTTCCCCTCTTGGGGCTCAGTCGATGCATCAACGGCCGCGTCGTCACCTGGGTGGTTTTTGTCCTTGCCGGGATTTTGATACGGCTGTTGCTCAGGCTTCGTCTTTTCGTCATCTTTTGGAGTGTTCGGCATTTGCGCGCTCCTTGTCGCGGATCGCGACGATCACTCAACCCGCCAGTCTATAGTTCGTTCCTTATGCTTGCTACCACGGAGAGATCGGTAGAATGAGCGACCTCCTCATGAAACGCCGCGTCGTCTTCTCGGAATGCGGCCTTTACCGATACCTGCTTGAGCACGATTTCGGCGGCACCGGTCCGGTGATCTCACTTGGGATGGTCAATCCGTCCAAAGCTGACGGCGAGAAAAACGATCCGACCATGACCAAGATCGACGGCTTCGCGATGCGCATGGGCGCCAGCAAGGTTCTGGTTTGGAACCTATGCGCTCTCATCAACAAGGATGTGAAGGCGCTAGCTATCGCTGCTGACCCAATCGGGCCGGAGAACGACGCATACATCGCGAAGGCAATCAAGGGCGCCGACATCCACATTGTAGCGTGGGGGCCTTTATCAAAGCTTCCGAAGCCATTGCGCACAAGGTGGCATGCGGTGGTGGACGTTTTGAACGAGGCTGGCGCCAAGCCGATGTGCTGGGGAACCGCGCTCTATGGGCAGCCGCGTCATCCGCTAATGCTTGCCTATGCCACTCCTCTCGTACCTTGGGATGCGCCATTTCCCATCCGTCGCCTGGCAGAGCAGGAGGGGACGTGAATGGCTAGATGGACCGGGCCGGAAAGCAAATGGTCTGGCGGTCTCGCTCATTGGGTTGCGGGCGATCGGGCTTTTAAGTCCCTTGCGTCTACCAGTTTCGCCACGTCCGCAGCGGGGAATTTCAATATCTTCGGATGGCGGCAAATGGAAGGGATGCGTAACGGGAAAAGTTCGTGCAACCGGTTCGCCGGCAGAAGATTGGTTCTGTCGACTTTGGAGTAGCCCTGCCTACGTCTTTTTGGTTAAGCAGGGTCAATTGCCGCGCAACATCAGAGACCTCTAAAATGCCTACTCGATGAGTGGGGTTATGTGGGGGTTAATTTTGACTGAGATTATTCCGGTAGCCTTCTCGGCTCGCTGGAGCATGCCTGTGTGCTTCGTTCAAAAGCAGCAAGTGAAGCGGATATCAGGCCCCGCGGACGCCATCCGGCATATGCGGGACTGCTTCATGGACAAATCCGGGCCGTCTTACTCGCGAGCGGTTGATATATGTCTGGCCGCCCTTCGGCGGGAAACGGACCCCGATATAGCAAGGGTCTTCTTCCTCGCAGCCTATGAGGACCAGCTGGCCAGGGCTCAAAAAGGTCATTAGGAGATGTCCTCCTTTAGCCGCCTGGACTTCATGGACCGGTCGCATGGAAAAGCGCGACGATCGCTCGCCGCGCTTTTCTTCAAGGTCCTATGACCGTTCAGGCCGCGAGCTTGGCGGCCAGCCTGGCGACATGCGCGCCCTGATATTTCGCGCCTTCCAGCTCGATTTCCGAAGGCTGGCGGGAGCCGTCCCCGTTGGTGATGGTCGAGGCGCCGTAGGGAGAGCCGCCCTTCACCTCTTCTGTGCCCATCTGGCCGGCAAAGGCGTAAGGCAGGCCGACGACCGCCATGCCCTGATGGAGGAAAGTCGGGATGAAGCCGAGAATGGTCGATTCCTGGCCGCCATGCTGGGTGGCGGACGAGGTGAAGACCGAGCCGAGCTTGCCGACCAGCTTGCCCTGCGCCCACAGGCCGCCGGTCTGGTCCCAGAAATTGCGCATCTGCGAGGCGACTGTGCCGAAACGCGTGCCGGCGCCGACGATGATCGCGTCATAGTCTGCAAGCTCATCGACGGTGGCGATCGGGGCTTCCTGATCAAGCTTGTAGTATGAGGCCTTCGCGACCTCTTCCGGAACCAGTTCGGGAACGCGCTTGACCGTCACGTCGACGCCTGCCGACTTCGCGCCTTCGGCGACTGCATAGGCCATCTTCTCGATATGGCCGTAGGCGGAATAATAAAGGACGAGAACCTTCGCCATGATCTTCTCCAATTTGTCTTTCGGTCTGAACAAGGCCGTATCCCGGCCGTAACCGGACCGACATGTAACGCGTTCCCTCGGCCGGGACAGCCCCTGCCCGGTCAACGCACCGTTCAGCATCCGGAGACGACTTTTCGCTTGCCGATCACAAATCCGTAACGAACATCGTTTCTGCATCCGTCACGACGAAAATCGCTTCTGCCTCGAAAAGATTGGGCTTAGGAGTGGTCGCCTCATGGAGGAATATTCATGCCTGAAGCGTCGCAATCCCCTTCGATCATCACCGCCGCCATGCTTGCCATCGGCGACGAACTCCTGTCCGGCCGCACCAAGGACAAAAATATCGGCCATCTCGCCGATCTGCTGACGCTCTCCGGCATCGACCTCAAGGAAGTGCGCATCGTTGCCGACGAGGAGGATGCCATCGTCGAGGCGTTGAATGCACTGCGCTTGCGCTACGACTACGTCTTCACCTCCGGCGGCATCGGCCCGACCCATGACGACATCACCGCAGATGCCGTCTCGAGAGCTTTCGGCGTGCCCTGCATCTATGATCCCGATGCGATGAAACTGCTTGCCGACATGTACAAGCGCCGCGAGATGGAATTCACGGATGCCCGGCAGCGCATGGCCCGCATGCCGGAGGGTGCCAGGCACATTCCGAACCCGGTCTCGACAGCGCCCGGTTTCATCATCGGCAATGTCCATGTGATGGCCGGCGTGCCGCAGGTTTTCCAGGCCATGGTCGACAATGTCCTGCCGACCCTCCGCTTGGGCGCGAAAATGCTGTCGCGGGCACTCCCCTGCCCCTATGGCGAGGGCGATATCGGCACGCTGCTCGCCGAGGTCCAAAAGGCGCATCCGCAGACCAGCATCGGCTCCTATCCGAAATATGACGGGCAGCGGTTTTCGACCGAGATCGTCGTGCGCGCCCGCGATCCGGAGATCCTGGATGCAGCAGCTGAGGCCGTTGCGGAAATGATCGCCGGCATCGACCGGGCGAAGACCCCGACCAACCCCACCGCGGACGCGTGAGCCCGTTTGTCGCGCTGCGGTTCTTCTTGACCAGTGTCAAAGTGCGACCCACGTTATTGTCTGAGACTGGCAGTCAGTTTCAGCGCCGTCAGGAGACATCGCCATGGCCTACAAAACCATTCTTGCCGTTCTCGATACCCCGCAGAATGCCACGCAGATCACCGATTTTGGCATCGCGCTTGCCGAACAGTTCTCCGCCCATCTGATCGGGGTCCATGCCGAAACGCTGGCCGCGGTGCCGCTGATCGCGCCGATGGAAATTCCAGATCCCGCCGCCGTGCAGGTGCTGCAGGAAGTGGCGCAGAAGGAAACCGCCGAGGTCGAACGCATTTTCAGGGAGCGGACCGCCAAAGAAGGGCTGTCGACGGAATGCCGCAGCTTCATCTCCTCGGCCGGCTACGGCTCCGTCTCGGTCATGGAAACCGTGCGCAGTTCCGACCTGATCGTCGCCAGCCAGAGCGACCCCGCGCACGCCGACCACCGCGCCGACCTTGAGACCTTTCTCTTCGAAAGCGGACGGCCGATGCTGCTCGTCCCCTATACGATGAAGACGCCGCAGCCGATCAGGCGGGTGCTGGTCGCCTGGAACGGATCGCGCGAGGCGACGCGCGCCACCTTCGATTCGCTGCCCTTCCTGAAGGCTGCGGAAGCGGTCGAAATCCTTCTGATCGACCCGCCGGAACGCAATGACCAGACGCCGGAACTGGCCGGAACGGAAATTGCCGCGACGCTTGCCCGGCATGGCGTCAAGGTGACACTGACGACGCAGGAGACCAGCGGCGGGCTTCCCGCGGCGGCAGCGATCGAAAACCGGCTTGCCGACAACAGCATCGATCTCCTCGTTATGGGCGGCTACGGCCATTCACGCTGGTGGGAAATGCTGTTCGGCGGCGTCACCCGCAGCCTGCTCGATTCGATGACGGCGCTGACGCTGCTTTCGCGCTGATCCGTCGCGCAGCCCGCCGGCCTCTGGACCACGGGGCCGGCGTCTGCATACATAGATTGCGAAAACGCACAGCAAATGTCAGCACGCCTAGCCCGCGATGGCAGGTTTGCGGCCATGCACGAACCCGCTTTACGGGAGTGTCGCCTGGCGCTGAGGTGGCGTCGTATTCATAGCCTTTGAGCAAGCCGAGGCTGCAATCCGGCCATGGAGTTCCCTTCAACGAGAGGAACTTGCATGGTCCCCTCCTCGATTGATGTCGCTCGACCGGACCATCCGCTTGACTTCCTAAAAGTCATCAGTCTGCTATCCCAGAGGCCACATCCGAAATGCGCCAAACAGCAGCCGTTGGACGCACGGCGCACTTTCACATGGGGGCCGCTAATGGCCCCGAAAGTCATGATTGCTCTCGGGACTTCAGAATAAGCTAGTTCCGCCAATGGGAAAGAGGGCGTGCAAAATTCAGCAGTTGCACGAAACAAAATTGCAAGGTCCTTTTGGGAAAACTGGTACAGGTCGAGACTATTCCTTTCAGTGTACACGGCCTATGACATCCTCTATCAGTTTTCGCGAACGCATCGCCCTCTATGCCCTTCTGACCGCCCTGACCTCCGTCAGCATCGACGCGCTCTTGCCCGGGTTACGCCAGATCGGCGAAGAGCTTGGTGTCACACCGCCGCTATCCACGCAGCACGTCATATCGCTCTTCATATTCGGTATGGCGTTCGGTGAACTGCTGTTGGGGCCATTGTCCGATGCGATGGGGCGCAAGAAAGCGCTCGTGCTCGGCCTCGGAGTTTATGCGGTAGGAACTATGACTGCCATGCTGGCGGGATCGCTCGAAATGGTGGTCTTGGGCCGGTTCCTTCAAGGTGTGGGCGTGTCCGGCCCGAAGATCGCAACGCGCGCCATGATCCGCGATCAGTTCGAGGGCGATGCGATGGCTCGCGTCATGTCCTTGATGTTCACGCTCTTCATTCTCGTGCCGATGCTGGCCCCCGCCTTGGCACAGGGTGTAATCTCTCTCGCTGGGTGGCGCAGCGTCTTCGGCATCTATCTCGTGATGGCGGTGCTGCTCGGCCTATGGCTGGTGATGAGACAACCGGAAACATTGCCCGCCGACAAACGGATAGCTTTCCGTCCGAAATTGCTGCTCCGGAATGGCCGACGCATCCTATCGAAGCGCCGTGTAGCCTTGCTGATCATTGCGACCGGCATCGTGTTCGGGGCGCAACTCCTCTATCTCAGCACGGCGGCCGATTTGTTTTTTGACGCCTATGGAATCAAGGAAACCTTCCCCTTCTATTTTGCAGTATTGGCCACGGGAATAGGACTTGCTTCATTTCTCAATGCAAGGCTCGTGCAGCGGTTCGGGATGGATGCCATGGCGCGTGCCGCCTTCATGGGACTGGCATCGGTCGGTTTTCTGATGCTGCTGACATCTATGCTTTGGGACGGTCGCCTGCCTCTTGTCGCCTTGATGGGGTTCGCGTTCTCGGCCTTCTTTGCCATCGGGATCCTGTTCGGCAATCTCAATGCCATGGCAATGCGCTCCCTCGGCCAGGTTGCGGGCTTGGGCGCATCGCTGATCGCGTCGGGATCGAGCTTAATCGCCACCGTGTACGCCGTCGTCACAGGAAACTTCTACGACGGCACGACCGTAAATTTGGCAGCAGGCTTCTTTATCTCGGGCGTCGGTTCGCTCATTCTAGCGGAACTGGCGATACGGAGTGACGCCTCGCCAGTCGAAGCGGTCCGATAATCAGAAGCAAAACACGCCGGAGCGCACCACGCCGAATGACGATCTAGTCGGGGTTGTCGCTCGATCTCGTTTGATGCTCGCAGCGTCTGTCCAGTTCGCTCGCCTGTTCGCGGGTTATCCCGAGGTCGTCAAGCAGATGGTCGTCGAGTCTGGATAGCGGCCGATTTCCTTGCGCGCTGCGCCGCCCGCAAAGCTTGCGCCCGAGCGCCGCCAAAGCGGTTTTGGACAGGCCGCCGTTCACGGCAGCAGCGCCCAAATTCCGTCGAAGGCATATCCGATCGCCAGCGAGCCGATCACAGCAAGCGTCACGAACAGAGCTATGGTCGCGGGCCTGAGAACCGCCACTACGGCCATGACACCCCAAATGCTGACCGCGCCACCGGCGACAAGGAACGCCATCGCGGCACCCGGCGACATGCCAAGGTTAAGCAACCCGCGAACTAGGGGCAGCGCCGCATAGCCGTCGAGATACATCGGCGCACCAACCAGCACCGCGAGCGGGATCGCGTAGATGGAATCTTCGCCTACATAGGTGGCCAGCATGTGCGGCGGCAGGAGATCGCGCAGCAAAAATTCCGCCGCAAAGGCGAAGGTGAGGCATAGGGCGATCAGCCTCGCCATAGACAGAAGTTCCGCGCGAAAGACGCGCATCCGAGCCGGCTCCTGCCAGATACGGAACGAGAAATCAGCCGGGGCGCAGATGCCGCACTCGCTGCCAGCCGCGATCCGTGATGCACGAAGCGGACGCTGCACCATGCTTGTGCCCGTCAGCGCTGCCGTTCCCGCTCCCGCGATTATCCCGAGCACGAAGGCTGCGACCATCTTTCCGATGGCGAAAGCAGGGCCGAGGATAACCCATGTAACAGCAAACATTGCAGGGTCGGTGACGGGCGACGAAAGCCACAACGCCATTATAGGCGCAAGCGGCACACCCGCTGCTAGAAGCCCCGTCATCAGCGGAAGCACGGTCACGCCGCAGACTGGCGTTATGGAGCCGATCGTGGACGCGATTACGATCGTTGAGGCAGGCCGCCCCTGGAACCATTTTGCCGTGACGGCCCCTGCTCCGCTTGCTGCGACCCACGCCGACACAACAAGCCCGATCGCAATCGTCGGCGCGACGTCAATGAAGCTCTCCAGCACGAACTGCAATGTCTCCTGGGCTTTCACCGGCCAAGAGATGGCCACGGCGATCGTGCCGATGGCGGCCGTCGCGCGAATGACTGGCTTTTGCAGATTCGCAAGCGCAATGTTCATGACCACCATCCTGTTGAAGGCAGTCTAGGACGTGCGCTTCCATTGATGAAACGAATAGTTTAAATATCGGATATGAGACAGAGCGATACCTTATCTCCCCAACTCGACAGCGATCTGCTGCGGAGTTTCCTGGCGGTCGCCAGGGCCGGTAGCGTCAGCGGCGGCGCGGCGCGTCTATTCCGCACGCAATCGGCCGTCAGCCTTCAGCTGCAAAAGCTCGAGGAGATTGTTGCGCAGCAATTGTTCGATCGGCATGGACGCGGCGTTTCCCTCACGGCACGTGGCGAACAATTGCTGCCGATCGCGCGTCAGGTTGTCGAAACTCTCGACCAGGCGGTCGTGGCCATGCGGGGGCCGGACGAGAAGGGCGAAATCCGCCTCGGCATTCCCGAAGAATACAGCGACACCCTACTCCCCTCGATTTTGTCCGGATTCTCGCAAGAACAACCTGGTGCTCGCATCCTCTTGCGGTGCGGCGCGAGCGTGGAGTTTCCCGCCGCTCTCGCGGCAGGCGATCTAGATATTGCGCTTCACACGCCCGAAAATGTCGCGGCTGATGACACTGTGGTTCACCGTGAAGCCGCCATTTGGGCCGGATCGGCTTTTCATGAGGTCGAACACCGGCACCCGCTGCCCGTAGCCCTGTTCGATCGGGCGTGCTGGTGGCGTGAACGCTGCGTCGATCTGCTGCAAAAAGCGGGAGTGGGTTATGAGATCGTCTGCACCAGCGAAAGTGTGGCCGGCGTTCGGGCCGCTATCTCGGCCGGCATCGCCGTCGGTGTCCTGCCGCAAAGCGCGTTCACCAATCGTGTCAGGCAGATACGAGATACTGCCCTTCCACAACTTGGGGAAACCGCACTCGTCCTGACGCGTTCGGCCGTTGCGCCGGTTCGCGTTGCAGACAATCTGGCCGCGATTATTGTAAGAGCGGTTCGCGCGCTTGAAACCACAGTCTAATTTGCCGCAACAGAACAACCTTGGTCAGCCGGCCACATTCGCAAAAATCCCCTAACCCGCGACAACTTTTGCGACAAACTCAAGTGACGTAGCGGGTCTTACGCAGACAGTCTTAAAATGCTGAGGGGCGATTCCTGAAGCCGATCGTACCGTTGAAAAACTCGCGTTGTCGGCGCCATGATGTCGTGATTCAATCGTCGCATTGATTTGCGGAGGATTGAGCGATGATGGGGTGTGTGAGATAGCTCTGGCCCAGCTCTTCTACGACCTCTGCTTTGATGATCATGTTCCTGCCGATCACCTGTTGCGCGGGATCGACCGCCACCTTCAACTCGACCGCGTACGGGCGCAGTTGAAGCCTTTCTACAACACCACTGGCCGTCCCTCGTTGATCACGAACTGATCCGGATGCTGATCATCGGTTAATCCATGGGTATCCGCTCTGAACCGCGACTGTGCGAGGAGGTGCATCTCAACCTGGCCTATCGCTGGTTCTGCCGCCTTGGACTGGACGGCAAGGGCCTCGATCACTCCAGCTTTTCGAAGAACCGCCCCGGCCGGTTCCGGCAGCGCGACATCCTGCAGATGGCGCGTTTGCGGCTTCGGGGACCGTGTGAAGCGTGAGACGAATTCTTCCTTGCAAGCAACCGCACAAAACCTCAGGAGGCCGACCAAGCTCAGGCCACCACATGGGGTCATTGCCCCATGAGAGCTGAACAAATCGATACCTCGCGCTGAGGCGCGGGGCGGAGTGGCATACCTACTCCGCCCAATTGACAGAAACGAGCGGACGTACAGCCAATTCTGGGATTTTTTCAACGGTATCCGCCACTAGCGGACAAACGCGAACACTTCGATCATGGCCGAAGCTTGGCTCCCTGGAAGCTGCAATAAGGGCCAATCACCACCATTGGAGCCCATGTCATGACATCTCTACCTACATCCAACACCGCACCATTTTTCGGCTGGTACGTGGTCGCTGCGACCTTCGTTCTGGCAATATTCGGCTGGGGTGTCGGTTTTTATGGGCCACCTATTTATCTGCAGATGGTGGTCCAGCGAACGGGATGGTCCGTCGCGCTCGTCTCGACTGCCGTAACGCTGCATTTTCTTGTCGGCGCGGCAGTCGTTGCAAACCTTCCTCGACTTTATCGGTTTACGGGCGTTCCGGTTCTAACCGTCACCGGAGCTGTCCTTCTCGCCATCGGTGTCGTCGGTTGGTCCGTAGCCGATCAGCCGTGGCACCTATTTGCAGCCGCTCTCCTGAGCGGAACGGGCTGGGTTGCGATGGGCGCTGCGGCGGTGAATGCCATTATCGCTCCCTGGTTTATCCGGAGCCGCCCGGCAGCACTATCCATGGCATACAACGGAGCGAGTGTGGGTGGCATAATTTTCTCACCCTTGTGGGTCATGCTCATTGCTTCGAGCGGGTTTGCACAGGCAGCCATCATCGTTGGTATCTCTATGATCACCACCGTGGCCGCCTTGTCTGTTCTGGCATTTTCCAAATCTCCTGATGTCCTGGGGCAATCTCCGGACGGAGCACAGTCAGATCAAGTGGTACGACTGACGGCTCCGTCGCTCGCTACGCCCGTGCCAAGCGGTTCGCTGTGGCGCGACCGCCGCTTCATAACGCTGGCAGCGGGTATGGCTGCCGGGTTGTTTGCGCAGATCGGACTGCTGGCTCATCTGTTTTCGATCATGGTCCCGGTCTTCGGATCACAGGCAGCGGGCCTGCTGATGGGAGGTGCTACCGTTTCGGCAATCGTTGGCCGCACCGGCATCGGTTGGCTGATGCCGCCTTCGGCGGACCGCCGTCTGATCGCGTCCGCAAGCTATGGCGTTCAGATCATCGGCTCCCTAATGCTTTTGGCGACGGATGCAGAGAACGCAGCTACGATGGTTGTCGGCGTCCTGCTTTTCGGCCTCGGCATTGGCAACGCGACGTCGCTCCCGCCTCTGATCGCACAGTTGGAATTCGACAAAGCCGACGTCTCCCGCGTGGTGCCGCTGATCGTGGCTCTGAGCCAAGCGACGTATGCCCTCGCACCCGCGCTGTTCGGCATCGCCAGGACAGTCTCTGACTCCGCCGTGTTTATACTGGCGGCGGCGATCCAGTTTCTTGCGGTGACAGCCTTCCTATACGGACGGAATAAATGACTGGTTTGGGCCGACTGCCGTCCTGGCAGGATCGCGCCAGGAGCCGTCATTGCGGCAGGGACAGAACACTGCGTTTTGCGAACTCACGAAATTGGCCGCAATCCGAGGACGGCCCTTGAGACTACGACGGGACAAGATCATGCTCGACTTCGATCCGCTGTATTCCACGTCGAAGATCGAGTCGATCAACGCGTTTATCAATGAGCATTATTCCCTCGGAGGACCGGTTTCTGCAGATTACTTCAACACGGGTTGAACGATGTTTATCTCTCTACCGTAAGCGGTCGCGAGCGTTATGTTTTCCGACCTTCACACCACCGCGCGCGCGGGCCAGCGGACGTCAAAAGTGAGACGGCATTCCTCAACCATCTTTCGGAGACCGGGGTTCCGGTCGCTGCGCCTCTGCCTACCCGCGACGGCACATTCTTCCTGCAGGGGGGGCGCCGGAGCTCGATTGCGAGCTTTCTGTACTGGCGGCGGCGCGGCGAAGGTCGTCGCGGGCATCGAAGCGGGCTTCGCAATCGGCATTGTCGCCTCGCTGCTCGGCGTGGCGGGAGGCGAGTTGCTCATCCCGACCCTCATGCTGCTGTTCAGCGCTGATATCAAACGGGCGAGTCTTTCACTGGCGGTGAGCCTGCCCACCATGCTGATAGGGCTCGCGCGATATAGCCAGCACCAGTTTTTCGACCATCCGCCGCAATGGCAGGTTTGTACTGTTCATGCCGGAAGGCTCGACTGTCGGCGCGTTCCTCGGTGGCCAGCTCCTCAGGATTGTTCCGAGCTTTGTGCCCCTGCCGCTCCTCGCCATCACCCTGCTGCTCTCGGCGGTCAAGGTCTGGCGGCGTCAAGAAACGAGACGCAACGCTCTCTGTGTGGAGCTTATGTGCCGGATTTGGGCCAGTGGCCGCTGGCCATCAAGCCCGAGCCTATTGGTGGGTACCGGCTGGTTTCGTTGAAGATCAAGAGGGCGGTCGCGTGGAATGATAAATTTTAGCCGATAATAGGTTCTAAGTCCCCCCGTCGGTCCCGCTGCCCGCATCGATTGCCGCTAGGATTGCTGTCTGCACGGCCTTGTCCTGCGCCGCCACGGCAGCCGTCAATTTCAACAGGCGCCGTCGGGTCTGGTAGAGCTGATCGACCAGAGACAGCAAAACCGGCAGTGCCTCCGCGCCGATCTCCAGTTCATAATGCAGGGTACAGATCAGGCGGATACGTGCGCATTCCATCTCCGAAAAGACCGGAGTACCGTCCTCATCCTGTGGCGAGATCAGCGCGTCGCGGATCCAGGCGTCGAGATCGCTTTGCTGAAGCGCATCTATCTGCTCGACAATTTCGTCTACGCGGATCATTTCAGCATCTCCTTGCGCGGCTCGTCCGCGGTCTTCGGCTGCCAGGTCTCTAGAAACGCAGCCAATTCTGGCTCTTCGTCGGCGGGCAGAACGACTTTCAAGGTGATCAACTGGTGCCCGCGCTTGCCGGTCTTGCTGTCGAAGACTCCCTTGTCGCGCAGTCGCAGCGTCTGGCCGGTGTTTGCGCCTTTCGGAATCGTCATTGCGACCGGGCCACTGATCGTCGGCACGTTGATGCGCGCGCCCAGTACGGCTTCCTTCAGCGTGATTGGTACCTCCACATGGATATTGTCGTCCTTGCGGTGGAAAAACGCATGCGGCTCGACATGCAGCTCGACAAAAGCGTCACCTGCCGGCCCGCCGCCGAAGCCGGGCATGCCCTGGCCTTTCAACCGCAACATCTGCCGGTCTTCCGCCCCCTCCGGAATCGACACATTCAGCGTCTTGCCCTCCGGCAATGTAATGGTGCGAATGCCCCCATTGGCGGCATCCATGAAGCTGACAGGCAGCACATAGCTCACATCCTGCCCCCGCGCCCGGAACGGGCCCTGCGACCGTCGCGTCCCGGCCCCGGCGCCAAACGCGCGAGCCAGGAAATCCTCCAGATCCTCGTTGCTGGCGAAGCCATCCTGTGCAGCGTGCGAGGCGTAAGCAGGTCCATCGGCAAAATCTCGGTAGTACCGCTGTTGGGGCTTCTCCGCGCCGCTGGCGTCGATCTCGCCCGCATCGAACCGCCGACGCTTTTCCTTGTCTTTCAGCAGGTCGTTTGCCGCCGAGATGGCCTTGAACCGCGCCTCGGCCGTCCTGTCATCCGGATTCAGGTCAGGGTGATATTTGCGCGCCAGCCTCTTGAACGCGTCCTTTATCTCCTTGTCGGTCGCGGTGCGGGCCACGCCGAGGATCTCATAAGGGTCGGTCATGCTTTGATCCCATCTCATGCGCATCTTGATCGGCGAAAGGACCTATCAGGGGCCGAATTGCCCGATTGGCTCGCCTGAATCCTGTCCGTCGAAACCTATTCAGAGCGGCGGCGAGACGCAATGGACACGGCAATTATCTGCGCTTCACCTCGCCAGGCGAGGCCCGGCCGCGCCCTATCGCTCGATCATCGTTTTGCCGCCCTGGAAATACAAATAGAAGAGCGCCTTCACAAAGCCGGCTGGCCTGAGGAAGGGAAAATCCCATCTTCTGCGGCGGCAGGAATGATTTCATCGGTGGCGCGGGAGCCGACGCTCAAGGCGCGCTCTGGCCGATCTGCCTGTGAGCTTGAGCCCATTGCGCAGGCCGCAATCATTGCCGCGACGGTTCTCAACTCCGTATCAAGAAGGTTTTCCACACACAGCATTGTGGGTTGAGAGTATCCGAAACACATCCGGTAGGGACGTATCGATCTGCGTCTGCGCGAGGATGCTCCCAGTTCCGAAACGTCTTGTCGCTGCGGGTTCCACGGGATGTGGCAACAAGCGGCGAATCCGCCGGCTCACGGCAGCGACAAAGCGAGTATCAGTGGTCAACTCCCGCTGGAGCGCGCGAAAGCTCGTCGGTTTCCAGGCGACCGTCGCGCAGCCGGTAAATATGGTCGAAGCGGTCGAGGATCATCTCGTCGTGCGTGACGACGATAATAGCCGCGCTCTGGTCGATCGCGATCCGCCGTAACAAATCCATCACGATGCGGGCGCGGGCGGAATCAAGCGGCGCGGTCGGTTCGTCGGCGAGGATGATGCGCGGCCGATTGGCGAGCGCGCGAGCAATGGCCACCCGCTGGGCTTCACCGCCGGACAGTTGCGCGGGCATTGCGTGCTTGCGATGGCCGACCTCAAGATAATCGAGCAATTCAACAGCATGCTTATGGGCTGCCGCGGCGCCTAGTCCCGCAAGGTGGAGCACCACGGCGACATTGTCGGTGGCGTCGAGGAACGGCAGCAGATTGGGATACTGGAAAATGAAGCCGATCTTGTCGAGCCGCAACCGGCGCAGGTCTGCCTTGAGCCAATGGTCATCATAGACGGCTTCGCCGTCGAGCGTGAGCCGGCCGCCGCTTGGCTCCAGAATGCAGGCCATGCAGTTCAGCAGCGTGGTCTTGCCCGAACCGCTCGGCCCCATGAGACCGACGACCTGGCCGGAAGGGACCTCCATGTTGATATCGATCAGCGCGTCGACCCGCGCACTCCCTGCGCCGAAATGCTTGGAGAGATGTTCGACCCTCACGACCGCTTGTCTGCCTGGTTCGGTCATGATCTTACCCTGCCGCCGAGAGTGCTTCCGCCGGGTCCACCTTGAGCGCGAGCCGGATGCCCAGGGTGCTCGCGGCAAGGCAGACCACGATCGTGATCGCGAACACGGCCATAACGCTCTCTGGATCGAATACCAGCCGCCGCGGGAAAAAGGGCCTGAAAATAAAGACAAGCGCGAGCCCAGCGACGTAGCCGGTGATCCCCAACGAAAGGGATTGCTGAACGATAAGGCCGATGATGGTGCGATCAGGCGCTCCGACAAATTTGAGTGTGGCGATCGAGCGCACCTTGTCCATAGTCATCGTATAGATGATCAGCGCGATGATGACGGCCGACACGATGATCAGCAGAACCATGATCAGAAGCTGCTGCTTACGCGCCTTTTCGATCACGAACTTGCTCAGCAAAGTCTCCTGCTGGACCTGCGTGAGGGCCGTCAGGTGCTTCCACCGCGAGAGCGCCGCCGCTGTCTCGGCGACCGGAACATAGGGTGACACCTTGGCTATGACAGCATTGATCTGGTCGTTGGTCTCCATGGATCCCCCGCGCGCCTGCTCGCGCCGCGAAGCCGGGGGTGCCAATTCGAACTGGAGCGCTTGTGCGTCACGCAAGGTAATGTAGGCGACGGGATCGCCGGAAGAAGTGACTTCGCTGCGCATCAGTCCGACAACGGAGAATTTGTGATCACGGGTCCCCAGCATGACTTCCTGGCCCAACTCAAGACCGGCGGAACGGTCGACGATCATTTCATAGTGGCCGCGCAAGATGTCGCGACCAGCCGAGAGCTGGCGCGGTCCGCCGGGCCTGCCTGGCTCGAAGCCGATGAGAAACAGGCGGTGCGGTGCGCCGTTCAGTTCAGTCTGGACCGATTGATATGTGACAGACCCGGCGCGCTGCACACCGTAGACCCGGCTCACCAGTTCCCTGGTGTCGCCCGGAATGCGCGACGATTCAGCGAATGGCCCATTGGTCCCGGCCTCGACCACCCAGAGATCCGCATTGGCCGCGCGGGCCTGCCGCAATGCGTCATCGATCAGGCCGCCATAAACGCCGGTCATCATGATGACGATACCCAACAGCAGGCTCAATCCGAAGTTGGTCAGGACGAAACGCAGGAGATTGTGTTTAATGTCCCGGTAGGCCAAGTTCATCGACTTGCCCCTTCGGCGACCTTTGCTGCACGGCCGACGCGCAGCCCGCTGCGCAACATCTTGAGAACGAGGGCGTGCTCCGGGACACCACCGGTGACCTCAAAACGCCCGTCGAGCAGCCGGTGTCCGAGTGTCACGTTGCGCTGCTCCAGGTATCCGTCCTCGATGGTCCATACGGTCCCTTGATTGCCGCCGAGCCCAGCGATGGCCGCCTCCGGGACCAATAGCGCCTGCGGAAGGCGGACGGTCGTGATGTGAGCCTCAGCCTGTTCGCCGAGATACAACTCGTCGGGCTGCATATCGAACGTGATCTCGACCCGCCGCTCCTCGTTGACCCGGTCGCTTTCCGGCTGGATACGCGCGACGTGGCCGGCGATACGCCTGCCAGGCTGAGATCGCAGCACGATCTCAGCGGGCTCGCCGACGGTGATCTCGCCGGCCTTGCTCTCGTCGACGTAAGCGAGCGCCCAAACGGTCTCTGGGTCGATCAGCGTGAACACCGGCTCACCCGCGCCGAGCGCGGAGCCGAGTTCCTTGAGGCGCGTGGTCACCATGGCATCGTAGGGCGCCGTGAGGGCGTAAAAGTCCAATATGGTTGATTGCAGTTGCTGTTGCGCTTTGGCGTCGCCAATATTGGCCTTGGCCACCAGGAGATCGCTTTGCGCCAGATTCACATCGGCCAAGGCTGCGTCCTGTGCCGCTTGTGCTGTCTGCGCCGCTTCAAGCGAGGTGGTATTGCCCTTTAGCAGCGATTGCCGGCGCTCGTTGATGCTCTTGGCATTCGCGTGGTTCACATGAGCCTTTTCGACGCTTGCAGTAGCTCTTTGAAGATTGGCTTCGGCCTGTTGGACCATCGCGTTTGCCCGAGCGACCTGTGCATTCTGCTCACGATCATCAAGACGGGCCAGAACCGCGCCCTTGGCAACGCGATCTCCGACATCGGCGCGCAAGTCGACCACTACGCCGGACACCTTGAAGCCAATCCTCGAAGTCACCCGCGCCTCGACCGTCCCGAGGCCGAAGACCTGCACGGGCACGTCTTGCTCGGTGCTCGCGACCTGAACCTCGATCGGGCGCAGGAGCATCGCCCATGCGCCGAAACCTGCGCCAATGGCTACGGCCAGCACGATAGCGAACGCGTAAACACGAGCCGATCGTCGCCGTGTCTTTCCGATGGCTTGGTCCTGTGCCCTTTCGATGACTGAAGGGGTCTCCTTCATGATCGGCTTTGGAACTTCAAGCATATACGTTCCCTGCGGTGGAGGTGGAGACAACTCATGCTATCTTTGCTGCGCCTTGGCCGCGGCATTCGCAATGATCTCGATCAAACTGCGGCTTCTGTTTGATTGGCAAGTGTGCGGAGGGGCGCATATGCCGTCGGCCTCCTGTTCAACATGCCGTTTCACTGAGACACACAAGGAATACGTATGATGAAGGACGTGAAGGTGCTCGGGTCCGGTTGCTAGTGCTGCGAGGCCGCGGAGGCGATGATGAAGGACGCCGCAGTCAAATTCGGCGTCGACGTTAAGGTCGAGAAGGCGATTGACCATGCCGAGATCGCGAAATTCGGCATCGCCTCGGCGCCTGGCATCGCCACAGACGGCAAGATTGTTTATACGGACTGCCGAAGGAAGCCGCCCTCAAGACGTGGCTGAGGGCATGATGCTGGAATATTCTATAGAAGCACGCCGCATCGACGCACACCGAAGCCTCACCACCACGAAACAAGCGGAAATTACGCTCGACACCGACGTGAGCGGCCGCTTGGACGCCTTCAACCCGGCCGAACTCTTCCTCGCAGCCTGCATGATCAAGGGCGTTGAACGGGTGACGCCGATGCTGAAGTTCGATTTGCGTGGCGTCGAGGTCAAGCTCCACGGCGTCCGACAGGACAGCCCGCCAAAGATGATCTCCATCGACTATGAAATCATCGTCGATACCGACGAGGAGGATCGTCGCCTCGATCTGCTGCACACCAATGTCCGCAAGTTCGGTAAGCGAGCTCTTGAAACTTACGTGAGAATCCAAGGTCCCCAGGCAAGCCATTTTTGGCATGTTTCCCGCGCTCAATAACTGTCATTTCCCACCTGATAAAAGTGACGTCTTTGCAGTTACTTGGCGCGATTTTAGCGTCACGAGCCATGTGACATACTCCAGATCTCAACGACGCCTGAAACTCTTAAAAAATCGGCTGGGGACCCTTGGGTCATGAACGGATGGGCGAGCGGGAGACCGTCCGCTTCCGTCGCTTGGGCGGTGAAAACGGACGCTGCCGGATCCAAGGGATGCTTACGTCGTCGCCCTCTGAAAGCCTAAGTATTTCGGCAAAGCGCCTGCGGCTCGATCTGGTGACGCGTCAGCCGGATGACAACGAGGTAGAAGACCGGAACGAACAGCACTGCGAGCACCGTGCCGGAAATCATTCCGCCAAACAGGCCGGTTCCGATCGCGTTCTGGGTTTCCGAGCTTGCACCCGATGCAATGACCAGGGGCACGACACCCAGCGTAAAGGCGAGCGAGGTCATGACGATGGGGCGCAGGCGCAAGCGTGCGGCTTCGACGACGGCGTCCACCAGCCCCAGACCGTCCATCTGGCGTTTGCGCGCGAACTCAACGATCAGCACGGCATTCTTGGCCGAAAGACCGATCAGGGTGATCAAGCCGACCTTGAAGAAGACATCGTTTTCAAGGCCGCGCAGATGCACCGCGATCACGGCACCGATCACGCCGAGCGGCACCACGAGCATGACCGAGAGCGGCACAGTCCAGCTTTCGTAGAGCGCGGCCAGAACCAGGAACACGACAAGGAAGGAAAAGGCCATCAGCATCGGCGCCTGGGCACCGGACTGCCGTTCCTGCAGCGATTGCCCCGTCCACTCGACGGCAAATCCCTTGGGAAGCTTCAGCGCTAGGCGTTCGATCTCGTCCATGGCCTTGCCACTCGATACGCCTCTGGCGGCGGAGCCGGAAAAGCTGATCGAGGGGTAGCCGTTGTAGCGCGTCACCTGCAGCGGGATGGTCGACCATTGCGTCGTGACGATCTCGGACAGGCGAACCATCTTGCCGGTATCGCTTCGCACATGCAGGTCGAGAATATCGTCGACCTGCATGCGACTTGCCGGCTCGGCCTGGACGATGACCTGCTGCAACCGCCCATTGCGCGGGAAATCATTGACATAGGTCGAGCCGACGGCCGCGCCCAGCGTGTCGCTGATGGTGGGATAGGCCACGCCGAGCGCACTGGCCTTCTGGCGGTCGACGGTCAGCGTGACGCTCGGACCGCTGGGAAGCCCGTCGACGCGGACGTCGCTGAGGAGCCGGCTCTGCGATGCGAGTTCTGTGAGCTGGGCGGCGACCGCTGCCAGCGCCTTTTCTCCATGATTGGCGCGATCCTGCAGTCTCAGCGAAAAACCCGAGGTGGTGCCGAGTTCATCGATGGCCGGCGGCTTCATGCTCATGATCTCGCCCTCGTTTGCGGCGGCCATGGCTTGCGTTGCCGCATTCACTTCGTCATCGACCGTTGTCGAGCGCTGGCCCCAGTCCTTCATGGTCGTGAACGACATGGCCGTGTTGGCACCGGAGCCGGAAAAGCCGAAGCCCATGATCGTCAGATTGTTGACGATATCCGGTCGCGTTTGCACATGCTTCTCATAGAGGTCGACCACGTCACGGGTGCGCTCTGCCGTTGCTTCTGCAGGCAGGGTGAAGGAGGTCATGAAGGAGCCCTGGTCTTCTTCCGGCACGAATGTGGTGGACAGCGCGACGTAGCCGTAGGCGACCGCCGCGACAATTGCGAGGTAGACGACGGCTGTCCGACCGGTCTTTTGCAACAGGCTCGAAACCCAGCCGACATAACGCTGCGTCAACCCGTCAAAGCCACGGTTGAACCAGCCGAAAATGCCCCTGCGCGGATGGTGGTCGTGACTGACCGGCTTCAGCAGCGTGGCGCAGAGAGCCGGCGTCAGGCTGAGGGCCAGGAAAGCGGAAAAGAGGATCGAAACGGCCATCGAGACCGTGAACTGACGGTAGATCGCGCCGACCGAACCCGACGCCAGCCCCATCGGAAGAAGGACGGCCGTCAGCACAAGGGTAATGCCGATAACGGCGCCCGTGATCTCGCTCATTGCCTTGCGGGTTGCATCCCGTGGGGACAGTCCCTCCGTTGCCATCAGCCGCTCGACATTTTCGACCACGACAATGGCATCGTCGACGATGATGCCGATGGCCAGAACCATTCCGAACATCGTCAGGACATTGATCGAATAGCCGATCGCCAGCATGACGGCGAAGGTGCCGAGCAATGCGATGGGCGCGACGATCGCCGGAATGAGCGTGTAGCGAATGTTCTGCAGGAAGAGCAGCATGATCAGGAAGACGAGCACCATGGCTTCGCCGAGCGTCTGTGCGACCTTCTGGATCGACACTTTGACGAAGGGCGCCGTGTCATAGGAAATCGCATACTCAAGGCCGACGGGCAGGGTGAGCGCAAGTTCCGCAAGCCGCGCCCGCACGCCGCCCGACGTGCTCACCGCATTGGCACCGGGCGTCATCTGAATGGCGGCAGCGGTCGCGGGCTTGCCACCATCGAGAATGGCAAACCCGGACGATTGGGATCCGACCTCGATCCGGGCGACCTCGCCGAGGGTCAGGCGCGAACCATCCGGGTTCGATCGCAAAATCACCTCTGCGAATTCGTCCACGGTCTGAAGCTGGCCCCTGATATTGAGCGGCACGGTGACCTTCTGACCGGAAATTGTCGGGGCATCGCCCAGCCGGCCGGGCGCCACCTGAAGGTTTTGCGACTGGATCGCCTGCGTCACCTCTTCCATGGAAATGGAATGGGCCACGAGGCGCGCCGGATCGACCCAGACGCGCATGGCCTCTTCCGAGCCGAAGGACTGGACGCGACCGACGCCGGCCACGCGCTTGAGTTCGGGCGCGATGTTGCGCACGAGATAGTCATCCAGCGCTATCTCGTTGAGGGTTCCATCCTTCGACTTCAGGGAGACAATCATCAGGAAGCCGGAGGAGGCGGATTCGACGGAAAGCCCGCTGCGGCGCACCTGCTCTGGCAGTCGCGGCTCGACGGCCTTCAACCTGTTCTGGATATCCACCTGGGCCAGTTGCGGGTCGGTCCCCGGCTTGAACGTCACCGTGACGGTGGTCGATCCCGAGGAATCAGCGGAGGAATCGAAATAGAGCACATTCTTGGCGCCCGAAATCTCGCGCTCGATCAGGCTTGTGACGCTGTCATTGATCGTCTGGGGCGTGGCGCCCGGATAACTCGCGAAGATCGATACGCTCGGCGGGGCAATTGTGGGAAAACGCGACACCGGCAACTGGGGAATGGCGATCAGTCCGGTGATCGCGATCATGATGGCGATGACCCAGGCAAAGACCGGCCGGTCGATAAAAAACTGCGGCATCATCCGCTCCTTAGCTTTGGGTCTGCGGGGAAGCCTGCATCGGCGAGGTCTCGATCGGCTTACCGCTCTCGACCCGCCCCTGGCCCAGCACAACGATGGTTTCACCGGCCGCAAGGCCAGACTTGACGAGATACTTGCCGTCGACCAGCGGTCCCAGCTCGACGCTCCGCTGCAGGCCGGTCTTTTCCGCCGTCACAATGGTGAGCTGCGGACTTCCGGCAGGATCGCGCGTCACGGCCTCCTGCGGCACCAGAAGCGCTCCGGAATAGACCTCCCGTGGCACCATGGCGCGGATGAACATGCCCGGAAGGAGCTGCTCTTCGGGGTTGGGGACGAGGATCCGGATGCCGAGGCTGCCCGTGGCGCCATCGACCGAGATGTCAGAGAACAGGATCCGCCCCGTCTTGCTGTAAGGCTTGCCGGCAATGGTCTTGATTTTGACCGGCAGTTCCTCCGGATTGTCCGTTCCGAGTCCAGTGGCCGTTTCGCGCAGGGCCTCCATGGTCATGGAGGATTGGCGGACATCGACATAGACCTGGTCGATCTGCTGGACCACGGCAAGCGCATTGGTTGCGGCGGAGGATGCAAGCCCGCCCTCGCTCATGAAGGATTGGCCGATCCGGCCTTTGATCGGACTGCGGATGGTCGCATAGGACAATTCAAGCTTTCTCCGTGCAAGATTGGCCCTGGCTTCCGCCGCACTCGCCTTGGCCTGGGCAAATGCTGCCGTGGCGTTGTTGAAAGCTTCCTCACTGGTGATTTTCTGCGCTGACAACAGCTTAGCGCGATCGAACTTCACCTTTGCATTCGCGAGTTCAGCTTCGGTGCGGGCGAGAACGGCGGAGGCCGCGTCGACGTCGGCTGCGAAGGGGGCCGGATCGATCTGGAACAACGGCGTATCGGCGTCGACGACGGCGCCTTCCTCGAACAGCTTCTTCTGGATGATGCCATTGACCTGCGCCCGGATCTCCGCCGTGCGCAACGCGCTGACCCGCCCCGGCAGTTCGTCATAGATCGTGACGGTCTGCGGCTGGACGGTCATGACGCTGACGCGAGCGGGCTGTGCGTCTGCAGGCGCATTGTCTTCCCTGGCGTCCGGTTGATCGCTGCAGGCGAGCAGCAGCAGCAATGGCAGGCAAAGCAGGCCAAATATCCAGAAACGCGCCAGGTATTTCATCGCAGTGACCATCCATGTCGCTTGAGTACAATCTTGATGGCGGTCCTCTAAAACCGGTACGTTGGCGCTTTGTGGAGGTTTTGTTGCGATTGCGTGGAGGCGCGGCGCGCCTACTCGACGCTACGGCGGTTCGATGCCATTGAAGGCGCAAGGAGCTTGATGACCATGGCAGAACTTGTTTTGATTGCCGAAGACGATGCGGAAATCGCCGGTATCCTTGAGGCATATTTTTCCCGTGAGGGGTTCAGGACGGTCCATGCCCGCGACGGGCAAGTGGCGCTGGATCTTCACCGCTCGTTGAAGCCAGATATCGTTCTGGCCGACATCACGATGCCACGACTGGATGGCTGGGAGCTTCTGGCCGAAATCCAGCGGCGAGGCCGAACGCCCGTCATCATGATCACGGCCCTGGATGAAGATGTCGACCGGCTGCAGGGACTGCGCATCGGCGCGGACGATTACATCGTCAAGCCTTTCAATCCGATCGAGGTAGTCGCACGTGCCAGGGCCGTGCTGCGTCGCGCTGGCCTCACCCAGGCAGGCGCGGTCATCCGCGTCGGAAACCTCACGATCGATCTGGACAGCTATCAGGTCAAGATCGAGAAGGACGGCGTTACGGTCCCCCTTTCGCTGACACTAACGGAATTCCGGCTCCTGGCCCACCTTGCCAGAACGCCCTCCAAGGTGTTTTCGCGCAGCGAACTCGTGGACGCCTGCCTTCCCGGTTCCGATGCGCTGGATCGGACGATCGACAGCCATTTGAGTAAGCTGCGCAAGAAGCTCGAACAGGCCGGCGGCGAAGGCATGCTGGCCAGCATTAGAGGCGTCGGCTATCGTCTGGCGGTCGATCCATGATCGTAAAGGGGCTCAGCCGGCAGATCCTCGTCGCCATGGCCTCCGTCACCGTGGCTGCGGGCCTTCTGGTCTTCTTCGGAACCTATCTCGCCTTCGCGATCCTGTTCTATTTCTCCCCATGGTCCGAAGACACCGACAACTGGCTGACCGGCTTGGACTTCATGATCCTGGCCGTCCTGATCTTCATCGCGCTGATCGTGGCGGCCATCGCATCAGTCAAGCTGGCGCGGCGCATTCTCGAGCCGCTGGAATCCCTGGCGACGAGCGCCCGGCGGATCAAGGACGGCGACCTCTCTGCCCGCGCCATCCCCGGCGATCATTCTCTCGGCGAAACCGCCCTTCTTGTCAGAGATTTCAACGCCATGGCGCAACGCCTTCAGGATATGGCTGCCGACATGACCTTATGGAACGCTACGATCGCCCATGAGCTGCGCACGCCCCTCACCATCCTGAAGGGGCACCTGCAAGGCATGATCGACGGCGTCTTCGAACCCGACGAAAAGTCCCTTCACGCTCTGGTCCTGCAGGTGGATTCGCTGGCTCGGCTTGTGGAGGACCTGCGGACGGTCACACTTGCCGACAGCGGTCACCTCGATCTCCGCCTTCAGCCCGTCCGGCTCAAGGATGAAATCCTGCGGCTGGCGGCGGTGCTCGATCAGGAGTTGAAGCAGGATGGCTTCGAACTGAGGCTCAATCTGAGCGACGCGGTGGTCCGAGTGGATGCCATGCGCATCCGGCAGGCGCTCCTCGCGCTGATCACCAATGCCCGTCGCTATGCCATGCACGGCGTCATCGAGATCAGCCTGCAGGCAGAAAACGACCGGGTGATCCTGCGGGTGGCCGACGAAGGACCGGGCCTTGACGCCGATATCGCCTCCTCAGCCTTCGAACCCTTCCGAAGGGGCTCGCGCTCAGGAGCTATGGAAAAGGGTGGAAATGGACTGGGGTTGTCCGTGGTGCGCGCCATCGTCGAGGCGCATGGCGGGAAGGTCCACTACACGCCTTCCAACAAAGGCGGTGCCATGTTCGAGATTTCGCTTGCACGTCGTGCCGCCTGATCCGCCGATCGGCAGGACCGGAACTGCGACCAGTCGCCCGGTGGCGCCGACATCGGCCCGTGGCTCCACACAGTCTCCACAGATCCTCCACACACTCTCAAACTCGACCTACTACCTTCCTGGGCGTCAATCGTGTCAATGCGCCGTCAGGACCGTGCGGTGGTGAGGCATCGTCGCCGGCCGCGATCCATCCACGGAAACCCTGGCGCCCCTGCAACAGTGTGAGAATAGTCATGACCAATCCCAGAGTGAGCCTGGCCATTGCCGATCCGAAAGATCTCTCGGACTTCAAACGGGAACTCCAGGGTGCGTTCGCGATCGCGGTCGTTGAAGAATACGGCGATCTGCCGGACGGCCCCATTCCCTCCGACGAGGATCTCGACACATCGATCAACGCACCGGGGGCCGTAGCCCTTCGTATTCTCCGCGATGGCAAGAAGGTCGGGGGCGCGGTGGTGACCATCAATGAAAAGACCCATCACAATACGCTCGACCTGTTTTTCCTCAAGGTCGGCGAGCATGGGCATGGCCTCGGCCACAAAGCCTGGCTTGCGATTGAGGCGCGCTATCCGCAGACGGTCATCTGGCAAACCCATACGCCGTATTTTGAGAAGAGAAACATCCACTTCTACGTCAACAAATGCGGCTTCAAGATCATTGCGTTCTTCAATGCCAAGCACCCGGACCACAACCATCCCGGCCCTAGCGATCTGCCGGGTGACGAGGGATTTTTGTTCGAAAAGGTCATGCGATAGGACGTATTCGGTGGGACGGACCTCGCGTGCCGCGAGGGTCCGCTTATCACCAATGGTTCCGCGAACGAGAACGACCGAAGTGGAGGCGCAAAGCTGTCGGGCGCTTAATGGCCGCCTCACCGCAAACTTCAGGTTCGAAAGCGGAAATTATTGCCGCTCGACCGCCCAGTTGACTGATGCCCAAAGCCAGGGCACAAAGGTGGCATCCACGATCGCTCGCGATGGGAAAACAGAGGAAAATTCAAGGCATTTTTGCTAAGCCATTGAGATCATGTGAGAATCCAGGTCTCCCAGGCAAGCCATTTTAGACCGATTCTCCGATCCAAATCGGCGACCATCTCTCGCACGAAAAAGCGACGTCTTCTCAAGAACTTGGGCAATCTCGGCCGCAGTTCTTTAGGCCATCCTTCGTGTTCGAAGACGGCTAGGAAAATTGGCTGGGGACCCTGTGCGCAATGAACACGTTCAGGGCCTTGTCCAACCTTACAGTTGGCGTCGATCAAAGACCGCCCCCTCTCCAAGAAAAGCGCCAATCATGCGTCGATGAGCCCTGACGCACGAACTACCATCACAGGCTAGATTCTGCTGACCTCACGCCCACCGGAGGAATACCGAACTGAGCTTTGAACGCTCGGCTGAAGGCTGCTTCAGAATCGTAACCAATGCTTCTGGCAACATCGCTGACACGAGCATTGGCCTGCCGCATGAGCCCATGCGCAAGCGTGAGCCGCCACCGGTTCTGGTAAGACAAGGGCGCTTCCTTCACCAGCGAAGTAAACCGTTCTGCAAAGCTGGACCGAGACATCCCCACCGCGCGCGCAAGATCGGCGACGCTCCATTTGCGAAACGGGTCGTCGTGAATAGCCTTGAGGGCACGGCTGATGCGCGGATCCGCCAACGCCCCCAGCCATCCGGTATCACCCGAGTTTTTGCTTTGCGCCCAGGTTCGAATGACGCGGATGATCAACACATCGATGAGCCGGGAGATCATGACGGAGGAGCCGGGATGCACGGCCTGAGCTTCCATCATCATGAAATAGGCCAGTCCCTCAAGCCATCCGCCGGTCTGGCCGCCCGATTTTTCAATATGAATCACGGCCGGCAGTGCCGAGACGACCCAAGGCACAGCCGCGCTCTCGAAATGAAATGCCCCGGCGATGACCTTGGTCTGCTCGCCATTGCCGCCATGGCGCAGGCCCAGTCGCTCGGCGGTGAACTGTTCCCGCATCAGATCGCCAGCATTCGCCACCGTCGCATCACTGCCGTCGCTGAGAACATGACCGACGCCACGCGGCAACATGACCAGGTCACCGGCAATCGCCTTTACCGCGGGTTCGCCGGCCACCCGGACGATCAGGCTGCCTTCCAGAACCACGAAGAAATAAGCCGATCCGGGCTCGAAGCTCAGGGCCCAGGGATGGTTCAACTCCGCGGAGAAGACCAGTTCTCCGCGGAGTCTGACCAAATCGAGCATTTGCGACAGCAGATCGATGCGTGAGGCAAGCATCCCCTCAGACCCGGACGATGAAGCATGTCTTGCGGGGTTCCGGTCATAGCCTTCCATAGCACTAAACCATAAGTTCGATAGGTCTTCAGAAACGAAATAAGCAGCCAAGCCAAAGCCCTCGTGACAGGCACCAGGTTTTTCTGGTTCGACAGGACGAGCGCCGAGAGCATTGCAGATTATCCGGACTGAAATCAACCGCGCCGACACGCTGCCAATTGGAGCCTCACAATGAAAACCCTTCTTATGTCTGCCCTCATGCTGTCCACCACCATCCTGGGTGTTGCCCCGGCCTTTGCCCAGACCACTCCATCCGCGAAAACCATCAAGAACATCGTGCTGGTGCATGGCGCCTTCGTCGATGAGACCAGTTGGAATGGCGTCGCAGCTATCCTCACCGCCAAGGGCTACAAGGTTACAGCCGTCAAGAACCCGCTGACCTCGCTAGCCGACGATGTCGCCGCCACCAACGCAGTCCTCGATGCGCTGGACGGCCCGGCCGTGCTCGTCGGTCATTCCTGGGGCGGTGCTGTCATCGGGGAAGCCGGCAACAATTCGAAAGTGGCATCGCTGGTCTATGTTTCGGCCTTCGCGCCGGACAAGGGCGAGACGATTTCGGCGCTTGCAGCGAGTGGCCCCGCCACACCGGGCGTCAAGGCGATCCGGCCCGACGCAAAGGGCTATCTCACCATCGACCCCGCCGTCTTCCCGAGCGCAGTCGCCGGCGATCTGCCCAAGGAAATAGGCGAGCACCTGGCGGCACACCAGATGCCAATCAACCACACAGCCTTCGATGCTCCGGCCGAAGTCGCCGCCTGGCATGACAAGCAGAGCTGGTACGTTCTGAGCTCGCAGGACCTCGTCCTTGATCCCCACGCCCAGGCATTCTTCGCCGAGCGGGCCAAGTCCAAGGTGACGACGGTCGATGGCAGCCACGCGTCGCTGGCCTCCCATGCCGCAGAAGTCGCCGCAGTCATCGAAGCTGCAGCAGGGGCCAAGTAAACGCGTGCTTCGACGACGCCGCCGGCTCTTCTGGTGACGTCGTCATAGGAATATCGTGCCCCCTGACCTTGTCTAAAAGGCGGGGGGCGTACACGGCGTCTCCGTGCGCCATTCATTTATTCACGGGCCACTTGATGTCGCCAGTTGACGCCGACTTTTCGTGCGGCGTTCCATGCCGGACGGCCCAAGGCGATAGGATCGTCTTGGGCTGTACCCATTTCAGTTCTCCTTCGGCCACTGCTGGCCGTTAGGAAAACGCGTGAGCTCGAGGAATGACCGGCTCCCCGTCGGCTCGTGCGACCGGTATGCAACACCAATCATGCGACGCGGCAAGAATGCACCCAGCGCTACGTCACCGCGATTCGTTGAACAAAATCCAGAAAAGCCCGCACCTTGGCCGGCGGCATGTGGCGTGACGGATGATAGGCATAAAGTGGAAACCGCTCGCCGGACCATTCCGTCAGGATCGTCGTGAGCGCCCCGCTCTCAAGCCACTCGTCGAGACCTATGGCAAAGCTCTGGAATATGCCTTGCCCCGCGAGACAGGCCGCGACGGCAGCGGAGGGGTCGTCCATGACCAACCGCCCTGCCACCTTGATCTCGATGGCACCGCTATCACCCTGGAATTCCCAGGTGAACGGCCGCCCGGTCTGCGGGTCGCGAAAAAGAATGCAATCGTGGTGCATCAGGTCGTGGGGCGTGGCTGGAACTCCGTGACGGTCAAGATAGCCTGGGGCGGCACAGGTCAGCACCGGTACGTCCAGCAGTTTGCGCACGATCAGCGACGATTCGTCCGGCGGGCCAAAACGCACGGCGACATCCGCGCCGCTCATCATCTCTTCGCGATAGTTGCTGGTGGTCAGATCGAGCGTCAGAGCGGGATAGCGCGCCAGAAATTCACCGATCCTCGGTGCCAGCACCATGCGCGCGAACCAGGGATCAATCGAAACCCTGAGCCGTCCGCCGACGAAGGTCGCCGAACCGGCGGCTTCGGAGGCCGCCTCCTCCAGCCCGGCCAGCAACGGCATTATCCTTGCATGGAAGCGGGCGCCCTCTTCGGTCAGCGTAACTTCACGCGGATTGCGGTCGAACAATCTGACGCCGACGCGTTGTTCGAGCCGCGCTACCGCACGACTGACCCCCGATGGCGTGAGGCCGAGAACATCCGCGGCCCGCACGAAATTGCCCGCCTCCATCACCGCCCCGAAAACGCCGACCCCGGTCAGCAGTCGCGTGTCGAAACTCATGCACCCTCTCCGCCGCAAGATCGGTCTAGCTGACCGTCTCGTCATGATGATTTGAAGTCATCTTATCTTTGATTTTAATGCGCGCGAATCATCTTTCTTCGTCCCTTAGATAATTTCTCAACGCCCGGGGCGGCGCCAGCGGCATGCCGGAACCGTGGAAATCTCCGGCCTTGCAGAGAAGGAATTCATCCATGGATGCGATCTCACGCCGAAGCCTGTTGGCACGCGGCGGCCTCTTGCTGGCAGCCGGTACAGCCGCTGCGAATAAGCCGGCTCATGCGCTGGCAGCCAAACCGCAAGCGCGGTCCGGAAATTTGAAACCGATCGACATGGCGATGGAGCAGGCCGTTCGCGACGGGACCGTGGCAGGAGTCGTCGCCACAGCCGCAGGACCGGATGGCACGATCTACGAAGGGACATTCGGAAAGGCCAATACAGTTACCGGAGCGACGATGCGCGCCGATACGGTGTTCTGGCTGTTGTCCATGACGAAGGCCTTCACCGCCACGGCCTGCATGCAACTCATCGAGCAGGGCAGGATCGATCCCGAGGACGATGGGGCGAAATATCTGCCGGAACTCGCCAATCCGATGGTGTTGGAGGGTTTCGACGGCGACGGCCAGCCACGCCTGCGCCCGGCCAAGCGTGCCATCAAGGTGCGTCACCTGCTCACCCACACCTCCGGCTATACCTATTCGATCTGGAGCGATGCGCTGACCAGCTACGAGCAGGTCACAGGAATGCCGGACATAGCTACCTGCAAAAACGGTGCTTTCCTGGCACCGCTCGAATTCGATCCCGGCGATCGCTGGCAATACGGCATCAGCATGGACTGGGTCGGAAAGCTGGTGGAGGCGGTCAGCGACCAGTCGCTGGAGGTCTATTTCCGCGAGAACATCTTTGCCCCGCTCGGCATGACCGATTCAGGCTTCCTGATCGGCAGCAAGCAAAAGTCCAGGGTCGCTACCTTCCACAACCGGAACGCGGACGGCGGACTGACAACCGCGCCCTTCGAAATGCCACAACGGCCGGAATTCTTCATGGGCGGCGGCGGCGCCTTCAGCACGCCACGCGACTACATGGCCTTCCTGCGGATGCTGTTGAACGGTGGCTCCCATAAGGGCGTGCGCGTGCTGAAGCCGGAAACGGTCGCGTCGATGATGCGAAACCAGATCGGCGACCTCGACGTGCGCGCCATGACGACGGCCCAACCCGCCTATTCGCAGAGCTTCGACCAGTTTCCCGGTGAGCCCCACAAGTGGGGATATTCGTTCGACATCAACACGCTGCCCGGTCCGAACGGTCGGTCGGCGGGCAGCATTTCCTGGGCTGGCCTGCTCAACTGCTATTTCTGGCTCGACCCGGTCCGGCAGGTGACCGGCGCCATCTTCACCCAGCTTCTGCCCTTCTACGACGAAAAGGTCGTGAAGCTCTACGGCACATTCGAGCGCGGCCTCTACGACGGCCTCGCCTAATCCATTCCCGGCCTCAACACCAGGAGACATATCATGTATGCGATTACAGGAATTACCGGCAAGGTCGGCGGCGCGCTGGCGAAAGCCCTGCTCGAACACGGAGAACCGGTCCGTGCGGTGCTGCGCGATCCCGCCAAGGCGGAAATCTGGCGCAAGCGCGGTTGCGAAATCGCCTTTGCCGACATGGGCGACGCGACGCAGCTTGCCACCGCGTTCAAGGGCGCCAAGGGCGTCTTCATCCTGCCGCCGTCGGAGTTCGATCCGGCGCCCGGCTATCCGGAAGCGGCAAAGCAGAATGAGGTGCTGACGACCGCTCTCCTTGCTGCCCGCCCGGAAAGGGTCGTCTGCCTCTCCACCATCGGCGCCGACGCGGACGTGGACAATCTGTTGAGCCAGCGGACGATGCTGGAAGAAGCCCTCGGCGAACTCGATCTTCCCGTCACCTTCCTGCGGCCCGGCTGGTTCATGGAAAATGCCGCCTGGGACGTGGCCTCGGCCCGCGACGAAGGCGTGCTGCACAGCTTCCTCCAACCTGCCGACAAGACCTTCGCCATGGTCGCGACGCAGGATATCGGCCGGCTTGCCGCAGATCTGATCCGCGAGCAATGGATCGGCAAGCGGGTGGTGGAACTGGAAGGCCCGGCACGGGTCTCCCCCAACGATCTCGCCAATGCCTTCACGTCGGTGCTCGGGCATTCGGTGCGGGTGGAGATCGTCCCGCGGGCAAGCTGGGAAGACTTGTTCCGCGCCCAGGGTACGCGTCACCCGCAGCCGCGCATGCGTATGCTCGACGGTTTCAACGAAGGCTGGATCGACTTCAAAGCCGACGGCGGAAACCGTGTCAGGGGCACGACGTCACTTGAGCAGGTGATCGAAGCGCTGGTCCGGCAAGCAGCGGCGAGCGAGACCGCCTGAGCCCGCCGGGAGAACGGGCGGCGGACGGCTTCTGCCTCTGCCGCCGCGTCCCTCGCAACTCGAAAGGAATGATCATGGAGACGATTGAGACTCACGGTGTCGCGATCCCCCGGTTAGGACTGGGGACTTTCCGGATGCCGGGCGATGCCGCCCGACCGGTGGTCGAAAGCGGGCTTGAACTCGGCTTTCGCCACATCGATACCGCCGCCATGTACGACAATGAAGCCGCCGTCGGCGCGGCGCTCGCGGCCTCCGGCATAAACCGCGCTGACCTCTTCGTCACCACCAAGGTCTGGTACGACAAGCTCTCCCCCGATGCCCTGCGACGGTCCTTCGACACGAGCCTCGGCAAGCTTCACCTCGACCATATCGATCTCTTCCTCGTGCATTGGCCATCAGCGAACATGAACATGAGCGCAACGCTGGACGCGATCACAAAACTGAAGGAGGAAGGGTTGGCGCGCGCCATCGGCGTCTGCAACTTCAACCTGCCCATGATCCGGCATGCGATCGAGGAAATCGGCGCCCCCATCGCCGTTCATCAAGTAGAATATCATCCGTTCCTGTCGCAGACGCCGATGCTGGATTACCTTCGCCGCAAGGGTATTCCGATGACCGCCTATGCGCCGCTTGCGCAAGGCCGGGCGGCAAAGGATTCCGTTCTCGCCAGGATCGGTGTGAAGCACAGCGCCACCGCAGCCCAGATCGCCATAGCCTGGCTTCTGGATCAGGAAAACCTCATCGCTATCCCCAAAGCCGCTCGCCCCTTCAGCCAGCGAGCCAATCTCGATGCGCTCAACATTCACCTCGACGAGGAGGACCGCGCGGCTATCGCGGCTCTGCCGAAGGACCTACGCTACGTTGACCCGCCTTTTGCTCCAGACTGGGAGGCTGCAACGATCTGAAATAATCTCATGCTACGCCCTGGATACCCCTCGATATAGCCGAGCAACGTCCGCTTGTTGGCGCCAAGGCTATTGGCGAACGACCGGAATGGGCGCGCCAAGCGGCGCTGCTGCGGTGACCATCTGTTCGGTGGCTTCGATGCTCAGAACGGAAATTATTTCCGCTGACCCCGCCGGTTGACTGATACCCAAAGCCAGGGCACAAAGGTGGCATCCACGGTCGCTCGCGATGGGAAAACAGAGGGAATTTCAAGACTTTTCTTCTAAGCCATTGAAATCATGTGAGAATCCAGGTTCCCTAGCTAATTCTTTGAAGAGACTCCAGCATCGTCGGACGCCACATGATCTTCGGGTCGAAATCACGCAAGTGACTGCAAAGACGTCACTTTTTTTAGAGGGGAATGACGCATTCCCTGGGAGCTGGAGAACGTCGCATGCCATGTGATCCTAAATCGCACCAAATACTTGAAAAGACGCCATCTTCTCTGGCGAGAAATGGCAACTACTGAAAGAGGGAAGAGGTCCAAAAAATGCCTTGCCTGGGGACCTCCTTGTTCGGCGCTAACTCCGTTCATTTCAAGAGCCGGTAGCTATCGTCGCATGTTGCGCGATGCAGATCGGCGCGTTCCGAAGCCGGCACGTTAAGTCGTCACGGCTCAGTTGCGTCGTCGCCAACTACGACCATCAAAGCTGCACACCGCGGGTCAGTGCGCCATCGACCACCAGGTTCGTGCCGTAGATGAAACTTGCGGCGGGGCTCGCAAGAAAGACGACCGCATTTGCGATCTCCTGCGGCATCGCCATCCGGCCAGTTGGATTCAAGGCGAGCGACGCCGCAAACAACCCGGGATTGTTCCTCTCGATGTTTTCCCAGACCCCTCCGGCGAAATAGGTATTGCCCGGAGACACGGTGTTAGCGCGGATACTTTTGGGGGCAAGCGAGAACGCCAGACCCTGGGTGTAGTGCGTGAGAGCGGCCTTGAAAGCGCCATACGGACCGGCCGCAAAATCGATCTCCCTGCCGGACACCGAAGCAATCGTAACGATCGAGCCAGACTTGCTTTCTTCAAGATAGGGCATGGCCGCGTTGACGAGCCGGACCGTTCCCATCATGTCCACGTCGAACCCCTGCTGCCAACTCGCCTCGTCATTTCCGACCGCCAACGCACTGACATTGGCAACGACAATATCGAGGCCACCGAATTCAGCCGCAGCCTCATCGACCCACGCCGATACCGCGGCGCCATCTGCTACATCAAGACCACGACCCAGGGTGGAGACCGTCGGACCGGCCAGAGCTGCGGCAACTGACTTTGCCTCTTCCGCATTCCGGCTGCAGATCGCGACACTCGCGCCCTCCGCCGCCAGCGTCTCGGCAATCTTCAAACCAATGCCACGTGTCCCACCTGTCACCACGGCTCGCAAGCCCTTCAAACCCAGATCCATCTTCATCTCCATGTTTCGGCCGATGTGCCGGCGCCTATACACGCATAGGATCCGCCCCGCTCTCGCAGAGCGTCAAGGGCAGATGGCGGATCGAAAAAAGTTGAATTCAGTCGCTTGACATCTGCGAAACAAAAGGCGAGCTTAATTTCAAGGCTGCGAGCAAAGATGCTCAAATAAGCGCCACTACTGCGGTATTCATTCATTTTTGGCAACGTCGCCGCCGGCAGCCTCCGCTGTCTGGTTTTAACTCGTGGCTGCCGGAACATGAACAAAGAATATCCAGTTGGAATATTGTTCTCCGTGACAGGGTCTTACGGAACCGTCGCCAGATCGATGCTGAACGGCGCAAAGCTCGCCTGCGAACAGATCAACGCAGATACGGGATTCGGCGTTCGGCTCAACCCGGTTGAGCGCGACCCCGGTGGTGACCTTAATGCCTATGCTCCCGCAGTCGAGAAAATGATCGTGGACGGAGTGAAGCACGTCGTCGGCTGCTACACCTCTTCGAGCCGCAAGGAAGTCATTCCAACATTCGAAAAGCGTGACGCGCTCTTGTGGTACCCCACCCACTACGAGGGCTTTGAAAGCTCGGCCAACGTAATCTACACGGGTGCCGCACCCAACCACCACATGTTGCCGTTGGTTGACTATGTCACGCGGCATATCGGTCGTCGGGTTTTCTGCATCGGGTCCAATTACATCTGGGCGTGGGAAAGCAACCGCGTGCTGCGGGAGGAACTTGTGTTGCGGCAAGGCTCGGTCGTTGGCGAACGCTATCTGCCCGTCGGCGAGACAGACGTCGATTGCATCGTGCAATCGATCTTCGACGCCAATCCGGACGTGGTCTTCAACTCTCTGATCGGTGAATCCGCCTATTCCTTCTTCCGCGCGTTTCGTGCGGCATGCCAGGCGCGTGGTATCGATCAGGCGAAGCGTTATCCGGTCGCCAGCTGCAATCTGTCTGAACCGGAACTTGATCGGATCGGTCCGGATGCCATTGACGGACATTTGAGCTCCAGCGTCTATTTCGCCTCGATCAACACCGTCGAAAATCGCACATTCGTCGACAGCTACCGCGCCGCATTTCCAGACGAGAAGGCGCCGTCCGCGGAAGCAGAGGCGGCCTATTCGGCCATGATCCTGCTCGCACAGTCCTTGCGCGATGCCGGCACCGATACGCTACGCGCCGTCAAGACGTGCGCAGCCAACCAGCGCTTCAGTGCGCCGCAGGGCGAAATCACGATAGACCCCGCCACATTCCATACGTGCCTGACACCGAGAATCGGGCTGTCGCGCCGCGACGGCCAGTTCGATGTCGTCTTCGATGCTGGCAGGCCCGTTGCGCCGGACCCTTACCTGATCAACTCCACAGCCATTCGCGAGGCACCGCCCCGTCGTACAGCCCTGAGGATCGTTTCATGAGGTGGAACCGCTACGTCCAGAATTTTCGCCAGCGTCGTGCGCTTGTCCTCAGCAACGACATTCGCGCCACGGAGACCATAGCCGCCATGGTGACTCGGCTCGGCATGGCGCTGGAACAGCTTTCGCCGATGGACGATGAATTGCGGACTTTACTGGACAACGCAGATGGGCAGCGCGACGTGATGTTCGTCGACGGCGATCTCAACCTCTTTCCTGACATGAGCCATGGCACGTCAGGAGAGTTGCTGCACATTCCAGTCGTCGGGCTGGTCGGCATCGAAGCCCCCAGTCGCCTTCGAACGTTGATGCTGTTCGGCGCCACCGCGTTTCTGTCCAAGCCTGTCCACAGTGGCTCGATCTTTTCCGCTCTCTATCTGGCGATCAACACGTTCGAACAGAAGGCGGATCTGCGGTCCTCGATCCGTGAACTTGAACATCGTCGCCGATATCGCCGACACGTCATCAAGGCGGTCACAATGGTGATGACGTCCCATTCCCTCGACGATGAGGGAGCGTTCGCCCTGCTGCGGAAGGAAAGCATGCGCGCACGTCTGAGCCTGGAAGCCTATTGCGAAGGCGTCGTCCAACGAAGCACGGCGCAAACCATCGACGACAAGGAACCTGACAAGAAGCAGGCCGTCGCCGACTAACCACCCTACCTCCATGGAGAACAGAATGATGAAGACGCTTAACGGCGCCATGACGGCGCTCGGCCTGATTTTGCTTTGCTCCAGCGTCACACACGCCCAGGAGCCGATAAAACTCGGCGTACTCGAAGACCAGTCGGGCGACTTTGCTGCCGCCACGATCGGCAAGGTTCACGGCATCCAGTTGGCTGCCGAAGAGATAAATGCAGCGGGCGGCATTGCCGGCCGGCCGCTGGAACTGGTGATCTACGATACCCAGTCCGATAACACACGCTACCAGGAATTCATGCGCCGCGTGCTCCAGCGCGACAAGGTTGATGCTGTTTTCGCAGGCTTCTCCTCCGCCTCGCGTGAGGCATATCGGCCTATCGTCAACCAGTTCGACGGCTTTGCCTTCTACAACAACCAGTACGAGGGCGGTGTCTGCGACGCGAACATGGTCGTCACCGGCGCCGTGCCAGAACAGCAGTTTTCGACCCTGCTGCCTTACATGATGGAGACCTACGGAAAGAAGGTTTACACAATCGCGGCGGACTACAACTTTGGTCAGATCTCGGCCGAATGGGTGCGCAATATCGTCAAGGAAGGCGGCGGCGAAATGGTGGGCGAGGAATTCATCCCGCTCGGCGTCTCGCAGTTCTCCCAGACGATCCAGAACATCCAGGCGGCCAAGCCTGACTTCATCGTGACACTTCTGGTCGGCACTGCCCAAGCATCCTATTACGAGCAGGCGGCAGCGGCCAACGTGAACCTGCCGATGGGATCGTCCGTCAACGTCGGCCAGGGCTACGAGCACAAGCGCTTCAAGCCACCGAGCCTTGCCAACATGTACGCCACCGTCAACTGGATCGAGGAAGTCGACACCCCTCAGTCCAAGGCCTTTGTCGAGAAGTGGCACAAGAAATTTCCCGACGAGCCGTATATCAACCAGGAAGCGGAGAACTCCTATCTCGCGGTCCATCTCTACAAGCAGATGGTCGAGCGTGCGAGCGGCTCCACCAAGAAGGACGATCTGCGCAAGGTGATTGCAGAGGGCGACGTTTGCTACGACGCTCCCGAAGGCAAGGTCTGCCTTGACCCCAAGAGCCAGCACATGTCGCACACGATCTACCTGGCAAAGGTCAGCGACGATCACTCGATCAGCTTCCCGAAGGTGTGGAACGACATCAAGCCCTACTGGCTGGGTGACGCGGGCTGTGACCTGACCAAGAACGATCCGAGCGCACAGTATACGCCGTCCAACCCGCCGCCTGCTGCCAACTGATTCCGAACCGGCCGGGGCATATCCCCGGCCGCCCTTCCCCCAAGGCGAGCCGCAAGGAAATCCTTCGCGATGACTGTCTACTACACACTCTTCACCTTCCTCTATCAGACAGGTGACGCCTTCGCCTTTCTCGTTCTCTCCGCTTGTGGCCTCGCCATCATCTTCGGGATGATGGGCGTCATCAATCTCGCCCATGGCGAATTCATCATGTGCGGCGCCTATGTTTGCGCGGCAAGCGCTCGCGCCGGCCTGCCCTTGCCGCTGGCTGTTCTTGCTGGCGCGCTTGCGGCCGGCGCGGCCGGCATGTTGATCGAACGGATCGTCATACGCCCGCTGTATGATCGGCCCCTCGACACGATCGTCGCGACATGGGGCGTGTCCATGATCGTGACGCAAAGCACGCTGATCCTGCTCGGTTCCACCATGCCCGGAACCGGTACCCCTTTTGGGAGCTTTGCTGTCGGCCCCTATTCCTATTCGATCTACCGCGTTGTGCTGATGGGGGCGGCGCTGGCAACTCTCGGGCTTCTGTGGCTCGGCTTCACAAGGACCCGCTTCGGCGTTCTGGCGCGCGCAACGATCCAGGTACCGCATATTGCACAAGCTCTCGGCGTCAACACCGGCCTTGTCTATAGCCTGACCTTTGGTCTGGGAGCAGCCTTGGCTGGGCTTGCCGGCGGTCTTTATGCGCCGACCATGACCCTTGTTCCGACAATGGGCAGCGCCTTCGTCGTCGAGGCCTTCGTCACCGTCGTGGTTGGTGGAGCCGACATCTTTCTCGGAACGGCGCCTGCCGCTCTGGTTTTGGGCATCATCAAGGCCGCCCTGACCTCTTGGCAGGGACAACTCGCCGGCCAGATCGGTCTTCTGGTCGCGGTCATTATCGTCATTCGCATCCTACCGCGCGGCATATCCGGTTGGATTCTTCGTGAGAGGGCCTAAGCACATGGCGAGAGCAAATCTACTGTCAAGTACGATTAGGTTGCTGGACGGACCACAGACATTGGGGCGCGGAAGGCCATTCTGGACCAGCTTCGCACTGGTGCTAGTACTGGCATGTGCCTATCCGATGTTTGCGGACGGTTACGACGTCGGCAACAATGTCTATTTCTTCAACTGGGTGTTCATGGCGCTCGGCCTCAGCCTCATCTGGGGCTATGGCGGGACACTGAGTTTCGGACAGACAGCCTTCTTCGGTGTGGCGGGATATAGCTATGGCGTGATCTCCACCAATTTCGGTGACGCCTATGGTCTGACGCTGGTCGCGCTGATCGCATCTGTGGCCGCAGCAGCGTTATTCTCCGCAGTCCTCGGCTACTTCCTGTTCTTCGGCCGAATCAGTGGGGTCTTCCTGGGCATTGTCACGCTGTCGGTCACCTTGGTGCTGGAGCGCTTCATGGCCCAAACCGCAGGTCCTGAATGGCAGGTGGGAACGGCCAGACTGAACGGCTATAACGGCATGGGCGGCATGCCCTCCCTCACCATTCCGTGGTTCGGGGGCGACATCGTGCTATTTCCGGATGTTCAGCTCTACTACTGCACGCTTGCTCTGCTGGTCGCATGCTATCTCGGTCTTCGCCTGCTAGTGAATTCCCGTTTCGGCAATGTCCTTGTTGCGATCCGGGAAAACCCGCAGCGCGCCGAAATGCTTGGCTATGACATCCGGGTGTATCAGCTGGTCGCTTTCGTCATCGGTTCAGCCCTGGCTGGCCTGTCGGGCGTGCTTTACACCTCCTGGGGAAACTACATCACGCCGGCATCGATGGGGATGACGGCCGCGGCATTGCCCATTGTCTGGGTTGCCGTTGGCGGCCGCAGCGACCTGACAACGACGCTCATCGGCACGCTGATCGTGCTGGGCGGGTTTCAGGCCCTGACGATCCATGGAAGCCAGTACGCTTTAGTGGTCATGGGGGTACTGCTGGTGCTCACTGTCCTCATCGCACCGCGCGGTCTGGTTTTCAGTCTCGGCGCACTTGCCGGCGGCATGTTCCGTCGCAAAACCGCAGGGAGGGAGTGATCATGGCCATTCTTCAGACACGCGATCTCAACAAGTGGTTCGGTGGACTGCATGTGACGGGTGGCGTTGACTTTGCCCTGGAGGACGGAGAGATCCATTGCCTCATCGGCCCCAACGGCGCCGGCAAGAGCACGCTCTTCCGCCTCTTCCTTGGTGAACATCTTCCCACAAGCGGACAGATCTTCTATCAGGGCGAGGATATCACTAAAGCCAAGCCGTTCGAACGCATCCGCCGTGGCATCAGCGTCAAGTTTCAGGTGCCGGGCATATTCAAGGCGCTTAGCGTGCGCCAGAACCTGCAAATCGCGCTGCAACACCATCGGTTGCCGGAGGAGCTGGACGAGGAAATTGACAGGCTGCTTGAGTTTCTCAAGCTGACGGACGCGCGCTACCAGCTCGCCGGCAATCTGAGCCATGGGCAGAAGCAATGGCTGGAAATCGGCATGGCTGTTGCGCTGAGGCCCCGCCTGCTGCTGCTGGACGAGCCGACCGCCGGGATGACGCCGGACGAGACGGCTGCGACAGGCGAGATGGTCCAAGAACTCAACCGCGACGGTGTGACGGTTCTGGCCGTCGAGCACGATATGGCCTTCGTCCGCCAGATCGCTCACAGGGTGACCGTTCTTCACTTCGGCAAGATCTTCGCACAAGGCACGATCGACGAGATCGTTTCGGATGAGCGTGTGGCGGCCATTTATCTAGGAGACGCCCATGCGTAGCGAGGTCCTTCTCAATACGGTCGGCCTTTGGTCGGGCTATGGCGGCAAACCGGTTCTCCAGGGAGTCGACATCAATGTACGGGAGGGCGAAATCGTTGCCGTCATCGGCCGCAATGGTGTTGGCAAATCGACGCTGATGAAGAGCCTGATCGGCCTGCTTGCGCGCGACAAGGGCTCGGTGATCTTTCGCGGCGAGGAGATCGATACCGTGCCGGCCTACAAAAGGGCAAGGCTTGGGATCGGGTATGTCCCGCAGGGACGCGACGTCTTCCCGCGCCTGAGCGTGATGGAAAACCTACTGGTGGGTGAATCCATCAATGGGCAGCGGGCGTCTCGCGATCAGATCGAGTCGATCTTCAGCTACTTTCCCATCCTCAAAGAACGGCGCAACCAGCCAGCCGGCACGATGTCGGGCGGTCAGCAGCAGCAACTGGCAATCGCCCGCGTGCTGATGGGCAAGCCGGCGCTAATCCTCCTTGACGAACCCTCGGAAGGCATTCAGCCGAACATCGTCCAGGACATTGCCAGGATCATGGTGGAACTGAACAAATCGACCGGCGTCACGATCGTCTTTGTGGAGCAAAATATCGATATGATCCGGGCAATGGCGCAGCGCTGCTACGTGATCGACAAAGGCCGAATCACCAATGAAATCATGCCGGAAACGCTAGAGGACCGCGATGCCGTCCGCCGTTACCTGGCCGTCTGAAATGTCAAAACAGCAAATTGAGCAAAAGAGGAGCACCCTATGAGCTGGCTCGACGAAACAATCATGGCCCGGAATGGCGTCGCCAAGGGCAAAGCTGGCGAGACCTACAGCATCACAGAGGAAAGCCAGGGCCAATACCATTATGTGTACGGTGCCTATGTCGATCCCGTACTGAAAGTGGATCCAGGATCTGTGGTATCGGCCGAGACCCATGACGCGTTCGAGGGGGCGATCAAGAACGAGACGGACAGCCCCTCCAAGATCCTCAACTTCCCCTTCCTTAACCCGCAGAACGGCCCAATCTACGTCAACGGTGCCGAGAAGGGCGACTGCCTTGCGGTCCACATTAGGAGCATCGTTCCACGCGGACCTCAGCCGCGCGGCACGACGGTGATCATGCCGGAATTTGGCGGCTTGGTGCCAACGGCAGACACGGCCATGCTGACCGCTCCGCTGCCCGAGCGGGTGCGCAAGCTGCATGTCGATGTTGAGGCGGGCGTGAAATGGAGCGACAAGATCACGCTCCCCTATGAACCCTTTATCGGTACCATTGGGACTGCACCGGAAATCGAAGCTATTTCATCGCTCGTTCCGGATTATTATGGCGGCAACATGGACCTGCCTGACGTCTGCCCTGATACCGTGATCTACCTGCCGGTAAATACCAAGGGTGCCTATCTCTACCTCGGTGATTGCCATGCCGCACAGGGTGATGGCGAACTCTGTGGCGTGGCAGTTGAGCATCCTACAGTGACCACCATTCAGATCGACCTGATCAAGGGCTGGACCATCAAGACGCCCCGCCTTGAGAACGAGCGCTTCTATATGACGATCGGCTCAGCACGGCCGATGGAGGATGCGGCACGCAGCGCATATCGCGAACTCATCCGCTGGATGGCTGCCGACTTCGGCTTCGACGAAATCGACGCATACATGCTGCTGACTCAATGCGGCCGCGTGCGCCTCGGCAATATGGTTGACCCGAAATACACCGTCGGGGCCTCGGTGCTGAAATCGATCGTGGGCATCGCTGCCTGATCGACGTTTTCTTTTTAACCGCCCGATATCCGGGCGGTCAATTCTGTCCCCGACGGAGATTTTTATGACCGCCCCGTTCAAGGCAGCAGCCGTGCAATTCGAACCCCATTTCGGTGAGAAGAAACGAAATGTGGACGCGCTTTTGGCACTCGTTGAGGAAGCCGCTAACGCCGGTGCCAAACTGATCACGACACCCGAAATGGGAACCACGGGCTACTGCTGGTATAACCGAGCAGAGGTCGCCGCTTTCGTTGAGACCATTCCGGGTCCAAGCACCGATCTTTTTGTGGAGCTAGCCCGCAGACACGACTGCTACATCGTTGTTGGGCTTCCCGAAGTTGATAAGCAGACAAACCTCTACTACAATTCGGCAGCGCTGATCGGGCCGGATGGGGTCGTCGGCGTGCATCGCAAGACCCACCCCTATATTTCCGAGCCGAAATGGTCAGCAGCAGGTAACTTGGGTCATCAGGTCTTCGAGACGAAGATCGGGCGGATCGCGATGCTGATCTGCATGGACATCCACTTCATCGAGACGGCACGTCTGGCAGCAATCGGCGGCGCCGACGTGATCTGCCACGTTTCCAACTGGCTAGCCGAACGGACCCCGGCGCCTTACTGGATCAGTCGGGCATACGAGAACGGCTGCTACTTGATAGAGAGCAACCGCTGGGGTCTCGAACGTGGCGTCCAATTTTCTGGCGGTAGTTGCGTCATCGGGCCAGAGGCAGAGATTCTCGACGTGGTCGATGGCGGTGACGGCATTGCTTACGGCCTGATCGATCCTACGCGATCACGCAAAAGGCACGTCGCGGGCGAACCGGTTATGAAGCAGCGCCGGCCCGAGCTTTACATGGATTTGATGACCAATACCTACGCCTGGAATCCAAGGGAATTCTTCCGTCTCTATGGGCATCAACCCATGGAAGACGGGCGTGCCGGTCGCATCGCCGTCGGCGAGTTCACGCCCTCATCCGATATCGATGCCAACCGGAAAATTATGGCAGGCTTGGCTGAAGAGGCTAAAGCACAGGGGGCAGAGCTAATCGTCTTCCCGGCTTTTGCGTTGACCGGCCTCATAAATCCCAGAGAAACGGCAACGTCGATTTCACATCCGGCCGTGGAGGCGATCCGTAAAATATCAGAGCGACTGGATATCTGCATCATCGCCGGCTTTGCCGAGGAACGTGATGGAGAGCGGTTCTGCAGTGCCATCATCACCAGACCGAATGTGCCCACCACCACCTATCGCCAGATTCACCTGACCGAGGATGAGAATGCCTGGGCAACGCCTGGTGATGAATTTTGCATCTTCGATCTTCCACTGGGACGGGTTGGCGTCCTGATCGGCCATGATGCGGCCTTCCCGGAGGCCGCTCGCATCCTGGCGCTCAGGGGATGCGATCTGATCTGCTGCCCTTCGAGCGTTGCTGACGGCTTCCATTTTGGTCACGCAGGGAGCGCGGTCATACAGCCTGATCCGATTCCCTTTGGCGCCGACCCAGTGCACTGGCACCACTACCGGGTCCGCGCAGGCGAAAATAACTGCTACTTCGCCTTCTCCAACACCAAGACTGCGGGAAGCAAACCGGCAGGAATGAGTGGCATATTCGGGCCGGATACCTTCGCGTTCCCGAGGAAGGAAGCATTCGTGCAGGGTGAAGATCTCGCGGTCGCTGATATAGATCTGTCGAGCACCAACTCGACCTATCCGACCAACGTCGCGCGCCGGAAAGATCTGGTCCTCATGCGTCAGCCGCATCACTATTTGCCGCTCGTGATGCCCGATGGAAAGGCCTGACCTTCAATAGCCATTGTGCCTCGTGGCATGGTCCTTTGCATCAGAGCATTTTCAAGTGTGTGTTCATAGCCTTCCCTTAAACGATACGGACTGACTTCGCAAAAAACTCCGTTTTTGAGTGGCAGTCCGTTGCCGCTGCCGAACGCGAAGAACCTCCGGCTCGCCGTAGAGGATCGCCACCAAGGCGGATGGTGATGTCAGGTTAACTTGGGCTGAAAAGTTTGCCGCTATTTCGCGGTGATGAGCAAGAGCCAGTTAGCTACAAGCGCCATCATTTTCCTCCCGCTGTGATCGCCCATGCGGTCCGGCTGTATTTCCGGTTTCCATTGAGCCTGCGTCTGGTCGAGGAAATGTTGTTGGAGCGCGGCACTATCGTTTCCTATGAGACAATCCGATGCTGGGCAAAGAAATTCGGCCCGGACTATGCCGCTCGCTCGCGTCGGAAACCGCCAAGTCTGAATGATATCTGGCATCTGGACGAGGTGGTCGTGATGATCGGTGGCCGGAAACACTGGCTGTGGCGCGCTGTGGATCAGGACGGCTATGTTCTCGACGAAATCGTCCAGGCTCGCCGCAACACCAAGGCCGCCAAGCGCCTGCTGATCCGGTTGATGAAGAAGCAGGGATGTCAACCGAAACGTATCGTCACCGACAAGCTTCGCTCTTATGGTGCGGCCCTTCGACAGTTGATGCCCACGATCGAGCATCGATCACACAAGGGGCTGAACAACCGCGCCGAAAACTCGCATCTTCCTCTACGGAAACGAGCAGGTGATGCAGCGATTTCGCTCGCCAGGCGGACTGCAACGTTTCGTCAGCATCTTCTCCACCGTTCGAAATCTCTTCGTCCCAGCACGATTTCAGCACTCAGCTTTCGCCACCCATCTGCATCGCCTTGCAGCGGTGGCCCATTGGAAGGGTGTCGCCGGAATTGCCGCCTGGTCACTCCGCAGCATGCCCGATCCGTAGCTGTAGCGCTTAACCTGACATCCCCGCTCTGCCGGCTATTTCTGGGGTCCGGATGTGAGAGTTCTCTTTAATGCTCCTTCAACGAGCGACCTATATCTTACATGTATGAGAATAAGCACGATCACCAACTGGGCCTATGGCATCACGGTCGTTCTCACGGCCCTTTCAGGCGCTGCCTTCATCATGTCGTCGCGCTGCGCCGTACAGGAGCGGCTTGCCGTCGAGGAGCACCTAGCCCTTGACACATTGGCGGAGGAGCTTGCGCTCGAAGCCGAAGTCAGAAGCGATGAGGCCAGGCTCTATGTCATGCGCGGTGAAAATCGGCATCTGCAAGCGTTTCGCGCTGAAGAGGAAGACGAGCGGCGGCGCGAGGCCGTTGCAGCCAAGCTCGCTTCTCAAGGTCTGTCACCGACGGAGGCCGGGGCGCTGCAGGAGATCAACACGGAAGCGGAGGAATTGGACAAGATCGAGGTTGCGGCAATCGAGGCCTTCCGGCGCGGGGACAGGAGCCGCGCCCAAGATATGCTCTTTGGGCCAGAGCACGAAAGACTGCAGGCTACGCTTCTCGACACCGTTACCCATTTCCGGGATTTGACCGCGACACGCACGGGTATGCAGCTCCAGGCGGCACGGGTACGCAGCGACTGGTGGGGCCTTGTTGCCAAGATCATGCTCGCGATAACAGGGCTGCTTTTCCTCGGCGTTCTCTACTTCATCTTAAGGCGAAGGGTCGCCGTGCCGCTTGTGCGCATGACCGGCATCGTCGGCAGGCTGGCGAAACAGGACTATACAGTCGATGTTCCCCCCGACCCGCGGCGCGATGAAATCGGCGAGATGAACCAAGCCATCCAGGTATTCCGCGCCAACGGCATCGAACGGGAGCGGCTCGACGCTGAAAGGAGAGCGGATCAGCGCACTAAGGACCTTATCCTGCAGATGATGCATCGCCTGCAGGCATGTGCAAACGGAGCGGAGCTCGCCGATATCGTCGCTCGCTTCGCTCCTCAGATTTTCCCCAACATCGCCGGTGGCCTCTACGTTCTCGATGGAAGCCAGGTGTCCCTGACACGTGCGAGCGCATGGCTCGACCCTCATCATTCCGAGGTCACCTTCCCGGCGTCAGCGTGCTGGGGTCTACGGCGCGGTCGTCCCCATGCAAGCGGAGGAGACGGCGCTGACGTTTCCTGTCTCCATCTCGACAGGGCGGAAGTGACTGCCCTTTGTGTCCCATTGACGGCTCAGGGCGATACGATTGGCCTTCTCTATCTTGAAGACCGTGGGGATGAGGCGCTTCGTCTGGAAAGCAGCCGTCTTTATCTGGAGCTGATTGCCGAGAATGTTGGTCTTGCAATCGCTAATCTTCAACTCCGTGAGAAACTTACCGCTCTCGCCGCACGGGACCCGCTTACGGGTCTGTTCAACCGCCGCTTCCTGGACGAGACATTGGAGAGGTACAGCCGAGACTTGGCAGATCAACCGCTTGCATGTCTGATGATTGATATCGATCATTTCAAACGCTTCAACGACGAGTTCGGCCATGACGCGGGTGATATGGTGATGCAATATGTTGCACATGTGTTGCGCGACATCGTCGGACAATCCGGCCATGCGTTCCGCTTTGGCGGCGAAGAGTTCACAATACTGCTTCCTCGCCTTAGCGAAGCGGAGGGGTTTCAGTTGGCCGAAGAGCTGCGGGGAAAGGTCAGCAGCGGCGTGCTCTCGCATTCAGGCCGGATCATCGGGAGTGTCTCGATCTCCTTGGGAGTAGCAGCCGCTCCGATGGAGGGGTCGGTGGAGACGCTGCTGGCGCGCGCTGATGCTGCGCTGCTGAAAGCCAAGTCACAAGGTCGCAATCAGACTGTCGCCGCAAGCCCGAGTGGTCGGTAACGGACTTCGACACAGTGCGGAAAACCGAACAGAGTTTCCCGTCCGTGGCCTCCAAAGCCGGCAACAATCTGTGGAGAAATCATCCAAAATGCCTGTTCGGGAATATTAACGACCCGTTAAGCATATTCCTTGTTTATTGAATTCTAATAGTCCCGCGTCGTTGAATGCAAAATTCCCCGCCCGAATTGCCGAGGTTATCTAGGGAAAACGACATTGCCGATTTCAATTGTGCGCGTTTTGTGGATTGTTACCGGGCTGGGCGCCACGGCTACACTTTCAGCATGCAGCACGACCGGCAGCGTCGGACACCCATCGGGACCGCAGCTTGTACCCAGCGAGAAAGCCCTCATAATGCCGCCTCCGGGCGGTCCGGCAATCGTGGGAGTGGTGGAGCGCACACGGGGTAACGGCGTCGAGCAAACCGTGGCACTATCGACCTCGTCGAGAATTCCGGGGCAGAACTACCTGAGAGTCCATTTCTTCGGCCCTCAAGGGTCCACCCCGGACGTCCCCGGCGCGACTTTCAGGACCATCAACGAAAGCGATCTCCGGCGCGAGATTGCCCGCGCTGCGCCGGGCGTCCGAATGGTCCGTGCGGCAACCTTTCTCCAGAATACCTACGGTCCGTTCGGCTATGCGTCCGGACGAGCTCAAAACGGTGACACCTGCCTGTTTGCCTGGCAACAGATCCGTTCCCCCAGCACATCCTCCGGCATAGGCCGAGGGTTCGGCATGATTCAGGTAAGGCTCAGGCTCTGCGACAGTCACGCGACGGCGCGGCAGATGCTGAATACAATGTATGGCTTCACCATCGTCGGAACGTTCAAGGGTACGATGTGGAATCCCTATGGTGACGCAGCCGGCGCAGATGAAATGCTCGGCCGTACCGGCCAACCGATTTATCCGGAAGGCGAGTTTTCCCGGAGATCCATTTCCTTCGACTACGGCATGTCACAGGCCATCTCCCAGCCCCCTCCCGCTCGTCGCAAGGCGGTGGAGCGGGTTTCTCAGCCGGAGGCCGAAGCGGCAGCTCCAACCGGGCCACGTGTTCCACTGCCGGAACTGGGAGCGGGCGTATCCGGCGGCTCCAGTTCAACTGAGGCGACGGGAACCACTGTTCCTTCACCTGATTGCGTAGGCACCGCAGCCATGACAGCGGCGTGCCGGAAATAATGGCGTATCCGGCACGTTTTCGTGCCGACTTTCTGCCAGAGGAATGCTAATGCGTAAGGTGCAAAGCATCATTTTGTGGGCAGTCATCACGGTTTGCGTAATCGGATTGATCACGCTTCCGGTCAATCTTCAGACCCAGCTCATCGCCAGCACCACTGTCGTTTCGCTCATGGCCATCATCAAGATTCTGAAGGCTGGCGGGGTCTGGCGTCTGATAGCCCTCGCGTTCGGCACCGCCATCGTCCTGCGCTATGTCTACTGGCGCACGACCGAAACTCTTCCTCCCGTGAACCAGCCCGAGAACTTCATCCCCGGCCTGCTTCTCTACCTCGCCGAGATGTACAGCGTCATGATGCTGGCGCTGAGCCTTTTCATCGTCGCCATGCCCATGGCGTCCCGCCCGTCCCGCGTCACGGCAAGGAAACTCTATCCGTCTGTCGATGTCTTCGTTCCCTCCTATAACGAGGATGTCACACTGTTGACCAATACGCTCGCTGCGGCAAAAGCCATGGATTATCCGGCCGACAAGCTGACGGTCTGGCTACTGGACGACGGAGGGACCTTGCAGAAGCAGAACTCGCCGGATGTGCGCGAAGCCGAAGCGGCAATAGCCCGTAACCAAATCCTGAGCACTCTCTGCGACAAACTTGAGGTCAACTACCTGACCCGCGCCCACAACCAGCATGCCAAAGCAGGCAATCTCAACAACGGCCTGAAACACTCGAAGGGAGAACTGGTCGCCGTTTTCGATGCAGATCACGCCCCCGCGCGCGATTTTCTACTGGAGACGGTGGGCTATTTTGCGGATGATCCGAAGCTTTTCCTGGTCCAGACGCCGCACTTTTTCATCAACCCGGATCCTCTGGAGCGAAACCTCCGCACATTCGACTGGATGCCGAGCGAAAACGAGATGTTCTACGGCATCATCCAGAGGGGGCTTGATAAGTGGAACGCCGCCTTCTTCTGCGGTTCGGCCGCTGTACTCAGTCGCCGTGCGCTGGAAACCACAGAAGGGTTCAGCGGGATCAGCATCACGGAAGACTGCGAGACAGCGCTGGCGCTTCACAGCGCCGGATGGAATAGTGTCTATGTCGACAAACCGTTGATTGCCGGTCTGCAGCCGGCCACATTCGCGAGCTTTATCGGCCAGCGAAGCCGTTGGGCGCAGGGAATGATGCAAATTCTTCGCTTCCGCTTCCCGCTTTTGAAGCGCGGCTTATCCTTTCCTCAGCGGCTCTGTTACATGTCATCGACATTGTTCTGGCTATTTCCCTTTCCACGCACGATCTTTCTCTTCGCGCCGCTTTTCTACCTTCTGTTGGATCTGCAGATATTTACAGCCTCCGGAGGCGAGTTTCTGGCCTATACGCTCGCTTATATGCTCGTGAATCTGATGATGCAGAATTATCTTTACGGATCATTCCGCTGGCCGTGGATCTCGGAGCTCTACGAATATGTCCAGACCGTGCATCTGTTGCCCGCCGTTATTTCGGTCATGGTCAATCCGCGTAAACCAACCTTCAAGGTCACCGCCAAGGACGAGTCGGTTGCGGTCAGCCGGCTCTCGGAAATCAGCCGGCCCTTCTTCGTCATCTTCGCCGCTTTGGCCATTGCTCTGGGAATTACCGTCTATCGTGTCTACACAGAGCCTTACAAGGCGGATGTCACGCTGGTTGTCGGCGGCTGGAATCTGCTCAATCTTATTCTTGCCGGCTGCGCGCTCGGGGTGGTCTCCGAACGCGGAGAACCTTCGTCATCCAGGCGAGTAAAAGTCCGCCGCCGCTGCGAATTCGGCATGGGTGGGACCTGGCATCCCGCGTCCATCGAGGATGTTTCCGTCGGAGGCACCCGTCTCCAGGTCTTTAACCGTGCTCTATCCCAATCTGATCTCTCTGCGGAGGCCGCGATCAGATTTCAACCCCATGGCGGAGGAGAACCTGCCATGCTTCCCCTCGTTATTAGACGGGTCGAACCTTCAGGAGATGCGACGATGCTCGGCTGCCAGTACCAGCCGAAGGGGCCGCTGGACCATCGTTGGATTGCGGATCTGATTTTTGCCAACTCCGCCCAATGGGCCGAATTTCAACAGAGCCGACGCCGCAATCCCGGGCTTCTGCGCGGAACGATCTGGTTTCTTGGGTTATCCATCTACCAGACCCATCGGGGATTGCTATATTTCCTCCTTGGAATAACGCGGAGGCGCGATGGTAAACCTGGTGGGGGCAACAGCCAATGAACCGCTCCCTTGCATGCCTGGCGCTCGCTCTGACAGCTCTTCTCGCTGTCGTGCGGATTTCGGACGCCCAGCCCGCGCCCTTCGACATGTCGGGCGAACGGCCGCCAGAGCCGCCTGCCCCTCCCCCCTTGGTATTTCCCGATCTTTCCCGCCCTCCGGTCCCTCAGGATCGGACATCCGCTCCTCAGAGACATGCGCCAGCGCCTTCCGACGCCACACCTCGACCCGCCGCCGATGCACGGGAACAAGACAGAAGCCGCCGGTACCTTGTCCCGGCGTCCGATCTCGCCCTGGCAGGAGAGTACGACCGCCGCTCCTGGTCGATTTACCTGACGGAAGAACAGGCCGCATCGCCGGCAAAGCTCAATCTCCAATATCAGAACGCAATCGTCGTTGCTCCGGAAGCCTCATTGCTGACGGTGTCGATCAACGAACGCGAGATAGTGCGACAACGAATCAGCTCGCCAAACGGTCCGAATGGACTTGTGGTTGACGTCCCGCCCAACGTCCTTCATCCCGGCGGAAATCTTGTCGAGTTTCGCGCGACTCAACGTCATCGGACGGATTGCGATATACGATCTACCTATGACCTCTGGACCAATGTCGACCCTTCGCAAACCTTTCTTGAATTTGCCGGCATCCCCACTCCCGCGCCGTCGGTGACCGAGGCAGTCCGGGCTGTGGGCGGTGATGCAAACGGCAATACTGAATTCCAGTTTCTCGTCCCCGCTGCGGGGCAAGCAGGCCCCACCAAATCATTGCTTCGGCTCGCACAAGGCTTGTCGCTTCTGTCCGGAATGCCAAACCAGCTCTTCTCCTTCCACTCCGACCGTCTAGGAGCACTTGGCCCGGGCAAATTCGGTGTGATTATTGGTACGGTCGCTGAGTTGCAGCCCGTTTTTCCCGCGCTCCCACCGTCGGCAGGATCCGCGGCAATAGCAGCCCTGGTTAAGGATCCCAACAGCGATGAGCAGGTGCTTCTGCTTACGGGGCCTTCCTGGAATGCGATCGGTGCAGCTGTCGAGACCATAGTTGCGCCCACGGACCGCCTTCCCGAAATCCGGCGCGATGTCATTGCCACGCAGCGCTGGGCAGCCCCCGATGCGCCGCTTCTCTTCGGCGGGGAGAAGCTCTCCTTCTCTCAATTGGGGTTGAAGACCACGGAATTTTCGGGCCGCCGGTTCCGCACCAGCTTCACCATAGCGGTTCCGTCTGATTTCTATGCCAGCGCCTACGGCGAAGCATCTTTGCTGATCGATGCAGCGTTTGCAGCGAATGTCCGGCCTGGTAGTCATCTCGATGTATATGTGAACGGAAACGTCGCCACCAACTTGCCGATCACATCCGACAACGGAGGCCTTTTTCGGCATCTCCCCATCCGAATGACGCTTCGCCACTTCAAGCCCGGCCTCAACACCGTCTCGCTTGAGGCCATTCTGCTCACCGACGAAGATGATGCCTGCATTCCCGGCAGCACAGCTTCCACTGAACCCCGCTTCGCGCTTTTCGACAGTTCCGAATTCAACATGCCGCGATTTGCGCGGATCGGCCGGAATCCCAACCTGGAGGCGCTTTCAGGGGCGGCTTTTCCCTACAGCCGCAGAACGGACCCAATCATGCTCTGGATGGATCGCTTCGACGCCAACACGCTCGCAGCCACCTCGACATTTCTATCGCGTCTTGCATTCGTAGGGGGACACCCGATCGCCGTCGAACCCGTTGCCTCCGCGGGTGCCATTGGCAACCGCGATGCTCTTTTTGCAGGATCGATCTCACAAATACCCTCGACGGTGCTATCTCAAGTCAATATCGCGCCGGAAAGCGTTGCCACGTGGCGTGTCGCCGGAGCGCCTGTCCGGAACGAGGACACGATGGCGACATTCGAAAAATGGCGCACGCAAGTCCGGGGAAGCATCTGGCGCGACCAAATTGCTCGATTTCAGGAATGGCTGAATCGTAATTTCAACATATCACTGAGTTCGCTCCAGCTTCTGCCGCAGCCGGAGCAGATATTTCGTCCTTCAAGCAACGATACCTTTATTCTCGCGCAAGGCCAAAGCACCGATGGAAACGGCTCCTGGACTGTGATCAGCGCCCGAAACCCCGAGGAGCTTCGAGAGGGCACCGAGGCTCTCTCGCGTCAACAGAATTGGCAACAGGTTGCAGGGCGAATCACGACCTATGAGGGTAAGACCCAGAAAGTTGCGTCTTTGACCGCATCACGCTTCACTTTTCTTCAGACGGTCAGCCCATCGCTCGGAAACTACCGCCTGATCGCGGCCAACTGGCTTTCAAACAATATTCTCTTCTATTCATTGGCGCTCGTGGCCTTGGCTGTCCTTCTGGGACTGTCAACGGCAGCTCTCTTGTCCTCCTTTGGGAGGAACAGATGAAGGACCGGCGCCGATGGATCATCATAGGCATGTTCGCCCTTGCAGTTTCGTTCACTTCGGCGGCGGCGCAACAGCCGTATGTCTCCAATGAATTCTGGTCCGCGTATAAAGCCAGGTTTCTGATTGGGAACGGCCGGATCGTCGACAATGCCAACGGCGACATCAGCCACAGCGAGGGACAGGGATACGGTTTGCTTCTATCCTTCCTCGCCAATAATCGCGCGGATTTCGAGCAGATCTGGTCTTTCACCCGCACCGAACTCCTTGTGCGCGATGACGGTCTGGCGGCCTGGAAATGGGATCCTGCCGCGACCCCTCATGTTACCGACAGCAACAACGCGACCGATGGCGACATTCTGATCGCTTATGCCTTGGCGCTCGCAGGCTCTTCGTGGCATCGGCTCGACTATGTGGAACAGGCAGCAAAGATCGCCAACAGTCTGCTGTCGCACACTATTGTGGACGTCGGAGGACAAACCGTTCTTCTACCGGCCGCAGCAGGATTCGGCGCAGGTGAGCGAGACGATGCTCCGGTTGTAAATCCATCCTATTGGATTTTCGAAGCCCTGCCGGTGATGGCACTGCTCGCGCCTTCCGACGATTGGGCCAAGCTGTCCGAGGATGGGCTGGCATTGCTGCGTGTCTCGCAGTTCGGTCCACGAAGGCTTCCGGCGGAATGGGAGAGTCTTGCTCACAAGCCAAAGCCCGCCGTCGGTTTTCCGCAGGAATTCGGCTATAATGCCGTGAGGATACCGCTCTATCTCATGAGGGGGAATATATACGACAGGGATCTGCTCACTCGCCTCTCTCAAGGCATGACCGACGAAGGAGGAACCATATCGACGATCGATCTGGAAACAGGCTGGACCAAGGAACCGCTGAGCGACCCAGGTTATCAAATTATTAACCATCTTATAGGCTGTGTACTCAACGGGACAAAGTTGCCAGCCTCGGTCCAGCAGTTCGAGCCAATCCTGTATTATCCGTCCACGCTGCAGCTGTTGGCCCTCGCATTCGTCAGGGAAAGGCATCCGGAGTGTCTTTGAAGCTGTCATGGGCTTTTTTGTTGATTGCGGCGATATCGGGGGGTGTCGTGACGTCGATCGGCGGCACCGACGTTGATGATATCTTCGCCCAGTCTCGGACCGTCTTGAGCGCTTCCGCAGCCCCCAGAGGAAACCACCTTGCCCAAAACGAGCACAATCCCGATGCCGGGACGATTGCAGAGCGGATTCGCGCGACGCAACTGCCTCCGCGATCAAGCCAACAGGGCACCGATTCCTCCCCTGCCCCGCTTGTCTCTCAGGTTCAACCGCCCCCGACCGGAGAAGATAGAACCGGCCAGTCCGCCCCAGAGCAGCCAATCGAACCGGAGATCGACGAAAGCGCTCTGCGGTATTTTGCGGCACGGGGAGACCGGGCCAGGCTTGAGGCGGAGATCGCCCGCTTACGCACTCTTTACCCGAACTGGACACCTCCTGCAGACCCGCTCGCCGTTCCGGAAAATCGCGACCGGCAACTGGAAGACATGTGGCAGCTTTATTCGGAAGGGCATTACGCAGAAGTGCGCAAGGCCATCGCCGAAAGGCTGGCAACGGAGAGCGGGTGGCGCCCCCCCCCCCGACCTTCTGGAAAGGCTTAAGGTCGCGGAATCGCGTGTCCGGCTGGTGAATGCGTCAAATCTCAAGCAATATTCAACCGTCATCGAGATTGGAGCTGCCACTTCGAGCCTTCTCAATTGCGGCGACGTGGACGTACTGTGGCGTATTGCCGAAGCCTTCATCCGGACGGATCGCCAACAAAGAGGTGTGGATGCCTATACCTACATCCTGAAGAACTGCTCCAATCCTCAGGAACGATCGGCGACGATCGAGAAGGCAGCCGAACTCCTGCCCTATGATTCCATTCAGGCTCTCCTCGCTCTCGAACAGACCGGTCAATCCGACAGTCGCGAGTTCGATGGAGTTCGCGACGAGCTGGCTCGCCGGTTCGTGGGCGAAGCCGGCGAAAAACCAGAGCTTACAATCGACCCGCAATATCTGGAGCGTGTCCGGGATCTGGCTGCCCGGGAGCGGCGCGCATCGGACTCTCTGCTGCTGGGCTGGTACTATCTTCGCCGCAACGATATGGCGGAAGCCGAACGATGGTTTCGCGCCTCACGGGAGAGGGAAAATTCTGCCGCGGCAGCGCAAGGGCTTGCCCTTGCGCTGATTGCCCGAAATGCTGCAGCCGAAGCCGAAGAAGTCATGTACGGTTGGAGGAACGCTTCCGAGGAAGCAAAGGCGACCTATCTGGCAGCCACCGCCAATCTCCTTTCCGGTGATCCGCTGCCTTCAGTTCCGGAACCTGTCTTGCAACGGGTGGCTGCGGCTGTCATCCGGGAGAAATATGTACCGACTGCGCAACAGCTGGGGTGGTATGCCCGTACGCTGGGCCAGCCGCAAACGGCCATACGCTGGTTCGAGACGGCCTTGCAATGGAAACCGGATGACGAACCCTCGGCCTACGGGCTTGCCATCACGAAACAGCAGATCAACGACAGGGCCGGCGTACAGGCGATTCAACGCGCTTGGGCTGGGCGCTCCGAACGCATAACCAATCTGGCTCTGCTGACGGCCCGCGCGTCGTCTTCCGCTTCCACAAGACCGCCCGCTTCCAGCGGAACATCGATACAGGCCACCCCTTCGGCCAGCCCAGGCGCCCCCCCTCCGAAAGCGACCATCATCCGTAGGGAAGCAGGGCCGGTCGAGACCCAAGGTGCGACCGGCTGTTCGACGACTGCTCAGACAGCAGGCCTCTCTTCCGATCAGGCGCTTGCGCGCGGATGGTGTCTCATGGACCTCAACCGACCGCTCGAGGCAGCTACCGCGTTTGAGGTTGCACTTCAAAGTCGTACGCAGCGCGTCCGCGAGGACGCTGCCTATGGGCAGAGCCTCGCTTATCTCAGGCTCGGTCTCACAAACAGAGCTGCAGTGGCCGCCACAAAGGCTCCGCAGAGCTCGCAAAGGGCTGTCGAGCTTCAGGTTGCAATCCTGGCCGATTATGCAATTTCCGCCTTCGACGCCGGACGTTACAGGGAGGCCCTGCTTTATCTCGACCAGAGGTCCGAACTGCAGCCGGAATCGGCTGACCTGATGGTCCTGCGCGGCTACAGCTACATGAATCTCGACAAGCCTCGGGACGCATTGAGAATTTTTGAAGCGGTGGCGGCAACCGGCAATCGGGACGCAAGCCGCGGCATGGCGGACGCGCGGGCAATGCTACAGCTGGGAGGTGGCACTTGATGCTGCATCCGCTGCACCCTGTTGAAGGATGTGCTCGCGCTTAAAACCAAGCTCAACGTACGGCAGGCCGCGATGGACGCTGACCTTGCCCCCGTTGAAATAATCCATTTTGAAGTAAGCTCTGGCCCATTGAGAGGACCAGAGAATGAAGCGCAACCGTTTCACAGACGAACAGATCATCGGCATTCTGAAGGAGCACGAGGCGGGCACGTCGGTCTCGGAGCTTTGCCGCAAGCACGGCGTCAGCGATGCCAGCATCTATAAATGGAAAGCCAAGTTCGGCGGCATGGAGGTGTCGGAAGCCAAGCGGCTGAAGGCGCTGGAGGACGAAAACACGAAGCTGAAGCGGCTTCTGGCGGATGCCATGCTCGATAATGCTGCTTTGAAAGATCTTTTGGGAAAGAAGTGGTGACGCCCGCAGCAAAGCGGAAAGCTGTTGCGCATCTGATGAACGAACATGGGATGAGCGAACGGCGGGCGTGTAAAGCCATCGGTTTTTGCGGCATGACGATCCGTTACGAAACCAGACGCAGCGACGATCAGGGGCTTCGCGAGCGAATGAATGAAGGCGTTGGCGCATGAACGCCGCCGCTTCGGCTATCGACGCCTTCATGTGCTGCTCATGCGCGAGGATTTCCTCGCCGCTTGCGCCGAATCCGAGATGCGACCGAGATAGCTGCGCCGGGCTACCCCTCTATGCGGCAGACAAGCCGGTTCAGGCAGTCTATTAGCCCGAGGCGGGGGACGAGAAACAGACCGTATTTTAGAAAGCTATCCCCCGCCAAGGCGCGTCTCCAACAGATCCAATTCGTGCACGAGCTTGCGTGCGAGGCCTCACATGCGGAGTCCCCTCTGCACAACCTGGAGCATCACCTCGATAAGCCAGTCGCGTTTATCATCGTGCCGATCTTCGGCTTCGCAAACGCCGGCATATCCTTCGCGGAAACGTCCCTCGCCATCTTCTCGGAGCCCCTCACCCTTGGCGTTGCGGCCGGGCTTTTTCTTGGCAACCTGGTCGGCGTCCTTGGCACCGTCGCCGTCCTGGTGAAGCTCGATCTCGCGGACCTGCCGGCGCAGGCGAGTTGGGGGCGGATGACCGGGACGGCTCTTTTGTGCGGCATCGGGTTTACCATGAGCCTGTTCATCGGCCTGTCTATCTATCCCTGAGATCATTCAGTCGGCTTGCGCCCGGAAGTCGCCCCGTTCACCCGTGCGTGATCGATGCTCGCGTTCCGGGATTTGCCTCCTCAACCCGGAACTCCGCATTGAGCTGTCTTGCCATTGCCTCGACGAGGCCCGTCCCTAGTCCGGGCTTCGCACTATCTGGATCGGACGGTATTCCAACGCCGTTATCGCTGACCGACATCGCCCATCTGGCATCGTTCGAATGATAATCTACGACGATCTTTCCGCTTCGATGAGCAGGGAAAGCGTGCTTGAGGGCATTAATGACCAACTCCGTGACGATGAGACCAAGGCTGAGCGAGACGTTGGCGGTGATGACGCTGTCATCAACATTGACCTCGATGGAAAGCTCATCAGGGTCCATGATCATCGATGCGCCGAGGCTTTTGCATAGCTCCGTCATGTAGGGGCGTAGTTCGACGTCCTCAAGTCTGGAGGCAGCAAGCTGCCGCTGAAGAGCCGCGATCGACATCACCCGGCGATGTGCCGACTGAAGGTGGGTGCGGGTCTCTTCGGATTGCACCCTGCGCGCGCTTTGCAACAATATGCTTGCGATGATCTGCAGGCTGTTGGCAACGCGATGCTGGACCTCCTGCAGAAGGATCGCTTTCTCCCGGACGAGATCATCCTTGAGTTTCTCGGCAAGCCGGGCATCGGTGACGTCAAGCACCGAAACCAGCAGCCTGACATGCCCTAAATTACCATCACCGTATTCGAGCTTTTGGGCATTCAGCACGAGCTGGCGCGGCGTTTGGCCTTTCAGTTTCAGTTCCATTTCATAAGCATCGATACTGGCGCTGCCAGAGGCCGTCGCCTGCAGAAGGGACGACAATTGCCGCCTGTCCCACTCTCCGTTTCCCAGTTCCGAAAGTTTCCGGCGCGGCGCGGCTTCGGCATCGATTTGAAACTCGCGGTAGAATGAGGTGCTGGCGGCGATGATCGTCAAGTCGCCATCGAGCAGCAAAAGAGGGGCGCTTGAAGATGCGACCACGGCGAGGGCGAGATTGAGGGCGCCTTCAGGATGCTCTGTAACTTTGTCCATGATGGTTGTCCCTTCGGGACCGGAGGCTCGCACAGCGAAAGCCTTCCCCGGGGCGGCGCAAGCTCACGCATTGTTCTAGTGAGGCTGCGCCAACGGACCATATCACGGATGGAAGGGTAAACTCATTTTATTGAAGCACTTTATGGTGACTGCCCAATCTGAACCCCGGCAGGCGTGGACCGCAAAGTCGATCCGGATGCAGCCATACATCCGCCAGAACATCCCGCCAACGCAGTCTTTAAGTCACCCCTTTTTCCCGGAAATCTCATCGGAGAGAAGAACTCAGCTATCTCGACCGCGCTGATAGGCCGAACATATGACTGCACCGTCCAGCGGCGATTTACGCTGAAAAACCTTGCCAACCGGGCCGTTCCACATATAAGTCAGCGCCGAATATTGACCCGCTGGGGGCTTGACTAGGCCACGGCCCAAAATGAGTCAATCAGTGTCCGGAGGCGCCGACGTGGAGTGTTTGTTGCCCTGGACCTCGGCCGCGTGCCACTCCAGGAAGAGGCTGTAGGCGACCGCCAGCAGCGTGGGGCCTAGAAATACTCCGATAAAGCCAAAGGCGATGACACCACCAAGAAATCCGAAAAGACCGAACAGCACGGGCAGACTGTTGGTCTTGCCGAGAACATAGGGCCTGAGGACGTTGTCGATGCTGCTGACGAGGAGCAGGCCCCATGCTGCGACGAACAGGCCCCACCAAACGGCCCCCTGGGCAAAAAACCATAGTGCTACCGAGCCCCACACAAGCGGGGGCCCCGCAGGCACGAACGACAGGACGAACGTCAGGAAACCAAGCAATAGCGCTTGAGGCACACCGGCGATCCAGAAACCAATGCCGGCCAGGGCGGCCTGGGCGAGGGCCGTGCCGATCAAGCCGTAAATGACGCCTTTGACGGTCGCGCCGACAACCATGAGGAGTTTTCGGGATCGGGGGCCGGCGAATCTTTCGCCGACTGCGCGCACGTAGGCTGCCATCTGCCGACCATGAAGGAAGAGGAAAAAGGCGATGAACACACTCAGCCCAAGTTCCAGGAGCCCGGCGCCAAGTATCGCTCCGCTGGCTACTGCCAGGTTTGTGGCAGGCCCGATCAGTTTCTTGAGTTCAATAACGAACGCGGGCGCATCGTGGGCGAAGCTCTCCCAATAGGCGGCCACGTTCTCGCCAATGACCGGGAGTCCTGCGACCCAACGCGGTGGGGCTGGAGGCCCCTGCTCGAGAACTTGATTCACCGCCGTGAGCAGATTGCCTACGCTGTCTGTTAACGTCGGCACCATCACGGCGAACGGTGCGACGAGAACGAGGGCAACCAGTAGCGTCATCACGGCGGCCGCCAGGCTTTTATTGCCGCCGACGACCCGCTCGCACCTCTGGTAGATGGGCCATGTTGAGAAACATATGATCGCCGCCCACAGGATCGCTGAGAGGAAAGGCTGAAGGACAAGAGCGCAACCAAGCGCAAGCAGAAGAAGGGCGCCCGCCCCCATAATCTGTTCGATTGGCTTACCAAGGAATATCATGACCAATCAGTCTTGCCGTCGCCTAGCACCTGCCCGCGCATCGTTCACACCGGGCATAGGGGTTTCCAGTTCACTCGGTCGGTCGCTTACAACTAAGCGACGACGAAGCCGCCGACAAGGTGTTCAAGCGAATGACGGTCCGCATGCAGCCAACAGAGAAGACCGCGATTTTACCGCGCCCCCTCGATCTCCCGAGCGAACGGAGCATGATCAATTAAGTAGCGCTGAGGATGAAGCGCACGACGCCATTTTACAACTAGCGGCCGCGCGCATCCGCCGTCCAGAACCATTAGCGCTTGGAGTATCCGCATATGTGACGAAGAAGGGGCGCTGCTGAGCAGCGATATTCACATCCGGAACCCTGAGGAAGTTCTTCCGCCCGCAATTTTGAACGTTCCCACGCAGCGACCATCTTCACCTGCACGCCGAATGTCACGCTTGCCGGGATGCCTCGGAACAAGTGGCTCACAAGGTTGTTGGGTATTTGTCGCAATTCGCGACGAGGAGTAAAGCAAATGCCTAGCACTCCGCAGCCCGGCCAGCAGGACGATAGGAAGTCCGGCCAGGACAAGAGCCGTCCTGACGACAAGTCCGGCGTCAAAGCGAAGCCTGATGACCGGCGTCAAGGTCAGCAGGATAAGCGCTGATTGATGTGCCGGCTGGGTAAAGCTCCAGCCGGTCCCGCCGGGAAGAGGATACGCAATGCCGGACGACCCAAAGTCTGACCTGCAGGCCACGAAAAAGCATGACCAGCAGCCGTATCAAAATCCCGGTAAGGACAAGAGTCACCCCGGTGATGAAGCGGCCGTTGACGCATCTACCGAGCCCCGCGAAGGCAAGCCAGCCAAGCGTTAAGTGAATGCGCCGCCACGGACATGCGTACTCAAGGCGTACGCTGTGATCATTTCATCAGCCCGGCCGACCGGAGAGCGTCTTCGATGATCTTCTGGATTCCGCCCGCTTCCGCCTGAGGCCTCACCACTTTGGGGGATAATGAAGTGGTCCCGCTCGGGACGATATCGACGGTTCTTGGATTCCGCTTTTCGAAAGAAGGCGTCAATCCCCAGGAGCGCGCGGAATGGAGTGTCGAGGAAAACCCGACGTCGAGCATATATGGTGCGCTTCTGCCGTATCCTCCGGCGACATCGATCGGCGTTCCGTGCCCCATGCCTGCAATCGCGATGTGTTCTATGGCAACAATGCCTTGGGGGTTCTTCCGCGATATAATTGTATGCCCTCCCCCATGTGGATGCTGGCATCGCCGGGATCCACCCCATGCACACCCTGCCATTGCGTCACGATGGACTGACCATTCGACGGCACCACGGTATTGTCGCCCGTTCCATGCCAGACGGATATCGCCGGCCAGGGTCCGTCATGATCCGAGGCTAGGCGAAGCCGGCTCTGAAGCTTTGCACGGCCTGGCAGCCCATGGCCGCGCATGCGGTTGAACGCTTCCGGCACCGTGCTGATGCAGCCATACGGCAGACCAGCGATGACCGCTCCCCCCGCGAAGACTTCCGGATAGGTCGCAAGCATCACATTCGCCATCGCGCCTCCCGCCGACAATCCGGTCACGAAGATGCGGGCGGGATCGATGTGATGAAATTTCATCGCGGTGTCGATCATCTGGCGGATGGACAGGGCTTCGCCTTCACCGCGACGAATATCTCCCGGCACGATCCAATTGAAGCAGGTATTCGCGTTGTTCTGTGTCGTCTGCTGCGGATAGAGCACGACGAAACCGTATTCGTCGGCGAGGCGGGACCATCCTGAGCCGTGCTCATAGGCTGCCGCAGTCTGGGTGCACCCATGAAGAACGACCACCATGCCGGGACGCTCTGCCAGCTCCGATGGGACGTGAATTTTGGCCTCGAGCATGCCAGGATTGGAGCCGAAGGTGCCGAGATCAACCAGTTTCGATGTCGACGGCCAGGCGGGTTGCTGCACGGCCCGCAGTTTTGCAAGTCGGGCTAGTGTATCGGACATGGATCGCATTGAATTATCCTTTTACATCCGCCAGGGCGGCGATGCGCGATCGTTAACGCGCCGACTTCCAATACGTTGCTGCACCGCACACACGATTAACTGAGCTGCGCACTGCGGGACGCTCATGGTGTGTGGGGAAAATACTTTCGGCAGCATCCGGAACTTTAAAGGCGATCAAAGGTTAAGTCGCCACTGCTTTCCAACAATTGATCGGATTTCAAAGATGGCTACCGAAAAAACTCTTGATGATCTCTTCCTCGATACTCTCAAAGACATCTACTTCGCCGAAAAACAGATTCTGAAGGCACTCCCGAAAATGGCGCGTGCCGCGCAGTCTGAAGAGGGCAAAGCCGGCTTTCTGCAACACCGTGACGAAACCCAGGGCCAGATCGAACGTCTGGAGCAGATCTTCGAGCTTCTCGGCAAGTCGGCGCGTGGCAAGACCTGCGAAGCTATCCAGGGTATCCTTGCCGAAGGCGAGGAGATCATGGAGGAATACAAGGGAACAGCGACACTCGACGCGGGTCTGATCTCCGCGGCGCAGGCCGTGGAACACTACGAGATCGCGCGCTACGGTACGTTGAAATCCTGGGCCGGCCAGCTTGGCCTTCAGAAGGCAATCCCGCTCCTCGACGCTAATCTACAGGAAGAGATCGCAACCGACCAAAAGCTGACGGCGCTCGGTGAAGCTTCGGCTAATCCGAAGGGCTCGCAGAAAAAAGCCAGTTAAGCTGCCGGATATCGCAGAGCAGGTGGCCTTCCGGGCGGCTTGCTCTGCCCTTTAGTCGTCGCTTGGTCCTGAGCTGGAGATTTTAAACCTTTGACCGACACCCGCAGACCGACTCCCCCGCACCCCGCTCAACATCAGGACCCACCCGGCGAGACCAAGCTGATGCAACCGATCCCCGACCATTGGGAACACTCCTATAAGGGCAATGGCAAGCTGGAAGGCAAGGTTGCGCTCATCACCGGTGCCGATTCCGGTATCGGAAAGGCTGTGGCGATTGCCTTCGCACGAGAAGACGCCGACATCCTGATTTCCTATCTCAGCGAAGACGAGGGTGCCGCCGACACCGCGAAATGGGTCAAGGAAGCCGGCAGCAAGGCTGTTGTCGTTGCCGGCGATATCAAATCGGAAGACCATTGCAAAGCGTTGGTCCAACGCGCTGTCGATGAGCTCGGGCATCTCGACATCCTGGTGAACAACGCCGCATTCCAGCGCACCTATGCGGATATCGCGGATATCACTGCCGCTGAATGGGACGAGACCTTCAAAACCAATATCTACGCGCCCTTCTTTCTGTCGAAGGCGGCGATTCCGCATATGAAGCCAGGAAGCGCGATCATCAATACGACGTCGATCCAGTCGCGGCAGCCGTCGCCGCAGCTCCTGGCTTACGCATCCACCAAGGGTGCGCTCTCGAACTTCACCGCCGGGCTTGCCGAAATGGTCGCGGAGAAGGGTATTCGCGTGAATGCCGTTGCTCCCGGTCCGATCTGGACCCCGCTCATTCCGTCGACCATGCCTGCGGAAAAGGCGGCTAAATTCGGCGAGCAGACGTTGCTCGGCCGCGCTGGCCAACCTGCCGAACTGGCGGGTGCCTATGCACTCCTGGCCTCCGAGCTGGGAAGTCACATGACCGGCGCGGTCATTCCCGTCACCGGTGGCGAGATCATGATCTGATGTTAACGGAGGTGCGCAACATGACAGAATTCCAGGACATCAAGATTGTTGAACTGAGCGATGCGGCGTCCGGTCTTGTCAACGAAGGGCCACTGACGAGCATGGTACTGAGCCTCTCGGCTGCAGCACCAACGGCCTGGTCCGACATGTTCAACGAGGCATGGCAGACAAAAGTCGACATGATGAGGCGTAAGGCCGTTAGTGTGGGAGACACCATAACCTGCACTTGCATGCCTTATGAACTGCAAGGACAGATTTCCGAGCTCAACAAGGTGATCGCCGAGACAAATATCGGCTATAGAGAGGCGGCCACCCGGGCCGAGACCAGTGGAAGCCACGAGATCGACCCGCGGGAAGAGCTGAGAGATCTGAAGAACACTCTAAAATATGATTGAGACATCTGGCTGCTCAGCGGGCAGGTTCCAAAATTGCTCCCCCCGCTCACGGAATATGCCTTGGCTATAACGCCATTTCGGAGACTTCTGCGCATATTGCAAACCGATGCTAATTGCCGAGAAGTCATCGAGGCCGACTGGTTTGAATATCCGAATCCCCGTGCCCGAAATCCTTTATCCGTCTCAATCAGCTATGAGGAGCATCCGCCGCAAGAGCCGCTTCGAGATCTTCGGCCGTGACGTCTATCGCTTCAATGATCCCACCGGACGTCAGCATCAGGGTCATCGTTCGATGATACGCTTCCCACGTCAAGTTTAGAGGCTCTTCCGTGATCTGGACCTCGAAAACGCCTGGCGGATGATCGCGGTCCATTCCGGGAAGCCGGAAGCTGTTGTGGAAAATCACTGCCTCGACACTGGTTCGGGTCGTCATGGCCTTGAGCCCCGGCGATCCAGTTCCGCATCCAGGACCGCGGCGACAAATCGCGTCCGTGCTTCCTCTGCCGACTGACGACCGTCGAGCGCCGCCAGTATGGCGAGGTGGGCCGCGGAAAACGTCAAGTTTTCGGCATTCGGCCATCCGTGCAGCATGAAGCCATGTGCCTGCAACGGGCTATTGATCGAGCTGTCACCGATCCAAACCGGGCTACTCCAGGGGCCTGTCAGCATATCCGCTACTCCCTGGCCTTGGGATCAATTGACCCGCCCTCATTCTCCCATGATGCGATTTCGCCTCGGCGGCTGCGTTTTCGCGTCTTTGGTGAGGGCGGATAGTTTTCCGGCGAAATCATGCCGTCCAGAATGCGTTGAACGATGACCACCTCTTCGGAATGATCGGCTCCGATGCGCGCCTTCAGATCCAGTGTCGCATAGCGCCCCTTTTTCAGGACTCGACGCAGGATGTCATCATTGACGGATGCCGTTTTGGCAGAAAGAACTATGACCACAGAAAACCGCTCCCCAGAATGTAGAGGAGGATACCCACGCTCAAGCCGGCACACGCTTTCGGTGCCAAGCCCTCATAGTACCAAGATCGTAGATGGTTGGCCGTGGAAGACATGTCGTCCTCCTCTTTTGGGGCCAGGGATAAACCCTCAACAGCAGCGCCCGTTCAAGGATGCCATCAAGAGTTTATATGGGGCGGCAACGCGTCAATTACAAGCCAGGGCAACCATCCCGGATCATTAGTGCGGATACTTAACAAACTCCTTTTCATTATAACCGGGGGGCTAAGGCTGGAGCGTTTCAGGCACGACAAAAAAACAACTAAAGGTCGAGTTACCACTACCAAAAATTGAATTCGTCACCATATATTAGTCATAACAAGGAAAAATGTGATGAAAAAATTGATGGTAGTAGTGGTTTCACTCATGACGGGGTTTGCCGGCATCGCACCGGCCCAAGCGCTCCCCGCCATCGTTTCATCGGCAACGTTCGTGAGTTCGGACGCTCAGGAAATTCAATATCGTGTCTACGACGATAGGCGCAACGACCGTCGTTACTATCGCGAAAGAGATCGGCGTAAGCGTTACAGCGACGATCGCCGATATGACCGTCGCGATCGCCGCAACAATGCCGGCGCGATTATCGGGGGCCTGGCTGCAGGCGCCATTATCGGCGGAGCGATCGCTTCGCAACGCCAGGATAGCAGCAGTTGCGCCTCGCGCTACCGTTCCTACAGGGCTTCGGACAATACCTATCAACCCTACTCCGGCCCGCGTCGCGCCTGCCGCTAACGGTGCCCGTTCTTTGGCGACCGCCCCGTCGGCGATGACGGGGCGATTGTCGGGGAAACTCGGGGCGAAGCTGTTAGCCAGCCAATATCAGGCATCGGTTGGACGTCACGCTGCCCCCGCAACATACAGAAACTACAGGTGAAAAATGAAAACGATCAACGATTGGCTCGACGATAAATACGAGGAGATGGCAACTTCTCCGGAATTCTCCAATAAGTTGTCGGATTTCGAGCAGCAAGCCGCCATCCTGCGCGATCAGGCTAAGGCGGAGGGTTACAGCACAAAAGACCTTTCGGAGGAGTGCGGCGGCAATATCGCCGCTCATCTCATGAACAGAGTCAATACTAGGAATCGCGCCGAAATCCGTCGAAAGGTTGAGAAGAACCTTACAGAATGAGCGGGCGTTCTTCGCATCTACAAGCGAGCGCTCATCGCAGCACCGGTCGGCCGCCTGGAACAGCGTTATGCGCGTAAATTGCACTCCCCCGTCGCAGGTGCGACGCTTCCGCTGCATTCGGGAGGCCGATGCTTAGCGACTGAGCGAGTGCGCTTTATCCCGCGGCTAGATTGATCGTCTGGCCAATGTTCGACGGTCGCCCCTTTCACAATCCGACGGTAAGACCAAGCCGCGCATTTGTCCTGGCTCGCAGCTACAACCGCGTGGCATCAGGAATGCGGCGATCTCCGTGATGACATCCATCAATTCCCCCGGATCATGGGCAACGTCTTCAACAAACGTCCGCCGCCAATGTTCTTGATCTCTTTAGCCATTGGCGGTCAGACGCGGCGGCGGAAATTGGTGCGCTTGCAGAAAATCTCGGCTTTTCGCCGATCAAGCTTGGTCGGCTCGCTGAAGGCGGACTGTTGGTCCAAGCGCGCGGCAATAGCTGGGGTCAACTGATCTTCAAGGACCTGGTCAAGTTCGATTGACGAACACGACGTGCCCACCGGGTGCACCGGGATGCACGGATCGGATCGAGCGCGATCCGATCCGTGCAAAATGGAGAAATTCCAATGAGTATCGAGAAGAACATTCACACCGTGAGGACTTCTTCGCCGCGATCGGCTGCGGCTACAGGGAGGCTCTGCTGGCGGTGGTCGCCGAAGACATAGAGTGGATCATCTCTGGCGAACCGCATATACGTACAGGACGGCGTCTATGACGCGTTCGCGGACAAGCTAGCTGGCGCGGTCGGTAAGCTCGTCACGGGTAACGGCTTTGACGAAGGTGTCATCCTTGGGCCGCTGATCGACCAGGCGGCACTGGAGAAGGTCGAAGAACATGTGGCGGACGCCCTGAACAAGGGGGCCCGCACCATCACCGGGGGGAAGCGGCTTCCACTCGGGAAGGCTTTCTACGAGCCCACAGTGCTCGCTGATGTCACGGCGGATATGGCGGTCGCGCGGGAGGAAACTTTCGGACCGGTCGCCCCGCTGTTCCGCTTCCGGGACGAGGCAGACGTCATTCGACAGGCCAATGATACCGAATTTGGTCTAGCATCGTATTTCTTCGCAAAGGACATGGCACGGGTATTCCGGGTCGCAGAAGCTCTCGAGTATGGCATGGTCGGTGTGAACACAGGCCTGATCTCAACCGCCGAAGCCCCGTTCGGAGGCGTCAAGCTCTCCGGCCTCGGACGCGAAGGGTCGCGCTACGGAATCGAGGAATTCCTGGAGCTAAAATACGTCTGCCTCGGCGGTATAGCATGAGGTTGGCTGAACCCCCGTGATAGCGGCCCCTTTACTGCCTGAAGACGACCCGGCCAGCTTTGCACGCCTCCGGTAATATACGAGGAGTGGAAATGACGGCTAATGGCGGCTCTTTGATCTGAAGGCGCCGAGAAAACAGGCCGAGCGCCTGGAGGCAGCAAGCCAAGTCCTTCCGATTAGAAAGCCTTTGCAAGAGCGGAAATAATTGCCGTCGGAACCGCATGGGCCGGATCGCGTCCTGCCTTGAGGCAGCACATCCCGTTTTGCTGTCAGACGACGAGGCTGTCGAAATCAAAACGTGGTCGAATTCAGCTGACCGGAGAGCACGCGGCGCTATGAGGCCTGGGGACGAACAATGGCGACTTCCAATCCATGATCCAAGGCTTCACCGGTGCCGTTAACAAGGCGCAAGCCTGAAAGCCCGCGCCCCTCTCGCGCGAGCGGGCTCGTTCCAAAGCCGGAAGCCGTCGCGTGTGCGACACTCGTCACCTGCACCGTTCCCATCGACCACTTTGCAGTCCACAGCCGCGAATCGCCGACTTGCCAGGAAGCCGGCATTGCCGCTATTAGCGAGAGCCAACGAAAGCTCTCGCTGATTGGCTGAACCATGTCACTTCCTGAAAAAGCATTCCCCGTCTCCTGGGATCAATTCCACCGCGACGCCCGGGCGCTTGCCTGGCGGCTCGCCGGTCTTAACCAGGAGTTCCGCGCCATCGTCTGCATCACCCGCGGCGGCCTCGTGCCGGCGGCGATCATCTCGCGCGAACTCAACATCCGCCTGATCGAGACCGTCTGCGTCGCCTCCTACCACGACTACGTCAACCAGGGCGAAATGGCCCTGCTCAAGGGAATCACTCCCGAGCTCACCAAAAACGAAGGCGCCGGCGTGCTCGTCGTCGACGACCTGACCGATACGGGCAAGACGGCTTCCGAAGTGCGCGCCATGTTGCCCAAGGCGCACTTCGCCTGCGTCTACGCCAAGCCCAAGGGCGTTCCGACTGTCGATACGTTCGTGACCGAGGTCAGCCAGGACACCTGGATCTATTTTCCCTGGGACATGGGCTTCACCTATCAGGAGCCGATCGCCAAAGGCGCCAAAGGCTGATTCTCCCCGCCTGCCCGAGTTCTAACGCCCTGTCGAGAACCCGCCCTGCCGCAGGCCGCGCGGGCTCTGCTATTCCTAGCGGGTGGAAAATCTCCCAGATGCCTCAATATGGTACGCCGGATTCCTGCAAATCCAGCTCAGCCGCAGGCCCGCGAAGCGTCCGAGCGTGAAAAAATTCGCCGGACGCCGGTACGCAAGCTTCAAGCCATCCTCGCAATACCTTGAGATTCCTCGATTATTTTTTCTCCCCGTTATCCACAGCGGCAAAGCACAATATCTTGTGGTTATAAAACCGTAGCAATCTACGCCTTGACGAATCTCTCGTGTCGTCCGACAGTGTTCCTCATGTTGCGGCGGCGACTGGACCGGGGATAACGAGGCCGGTTCCTTTTCGAGTTGGACGGAAACGACAGATGGCAGATCGGCGGTGAAGACCCGGCCTGCCAGAAGGCTTTCGTGCGCATCCGGATTTGCTCGCCAAAACTGCGATTGGGACTGGCAAAAAGAACCTGTTAATACTATATTTAGTGTTTGCAGCCAGCATCCATCGCAATATACAGGTAGGCATCCACGATGATTCACCTGGATGGAATTTCAACCGGCTGCACATGATGGCGTGCAGCGGGAGCGGATATTTGCGCCCCTGAGCAAGGGCCAACAGACGAGGGATTAAGGCAATGCGCATCGAACGTCGTTTCACCAAGTCAGGCCAGGGCGCCTATGCGGAAATCGAATTCCGCAAGGCCGTCAGCGAGATCAAGAATCCCGACGGTTCCATCGTCTTCAGGGCCGCCGACATCGACGTGCCGGCGCAGTTCTCCCAGGTCGCGACCGACGTTCTGGCGCAGAAATATTTCCGCAAGGCCGGCGTCCCGAAGATCCTGAAGAAGGTCGAGGAAAACGACGTTCCCTCGTTCCTCTGGCGTTCGGTCCCCGACACGGAAGCGATGAAGGCGCTGCCGAAGGACGAGCAGTACGGCTCCGAGACCGATGCGCGTCAGGTTTTCTCCCGTCTTGCCGGAACGTGGACCTATTGGGGCTGGAAGGGTGGCTATTTCTCGTCGGAGGAAGATGCGAGCGCCTTCATGGACGAGCTTGCCTACATGCTCGCCACCCAGCGCGTCGCGCCCAATTCCCCGCAGTGGTTCAACACCGGCCTTTTCTGGGCCTATGGCATCGACGGCCCCGGCCAGGGCCATTTCTACGTCGACCCGTTCACCAGCAAGCTCACCAAGTCGAAGTCGGCCTATGAACATCCGCAGCCGCATGCCTGCTTCATCCAGTCGGTCGAGGACGACCTCGTCAACGAAGGCGGCATCATGGATCTGTGGGTGCGGGAAGCGCGCCTCTTCAAATACGGTTCCGGCACCGGCTCCAACTTCTCCATGCTGCGCGGCGAAGGCGAAAAGCTTTCCGGCGGCGGCCGCTCCTCCGGCCTGATGAGCTTTTTGAAGATCGGCGACCGCGCCGCCGGCGCCATCAAGTCGGGCGGCACGACGCGCCGCGCCGCCAAGATGGTCGTCGTCGACATCGACCATCCGGATATCGAGGAATATATCAACTGGAAGGTCAAGGAAGAGCAGAAGGTGGCGGCGCTGGTCACCGGCTCGAAGATCGTCGCCAGGCATCTGAAGGCGATCATGAAGGCCTGCGTCAATTGCGAAGGCGGCACCGGCGAGGATTGCTTCGATCCGTTGAAGAACCCGGCGCTGAAGCGCGAGATCCGCGCCGCCAAGAAGGATCAGGTTCCGGAAAACTATATCGGCCGCGTCATCCAGTTCGCCCGCCAGGGCTACAAGGACATGGAGTTCAAGACCTATGACACGGACTGGGATTCGGAAGCCTATCTCACCGTCTCCGGCCAGAATTCCAACAACTCCGTCTCGTTGAAGGATGACTTCCTGCGCGCTGTCGAAAACGACGGCGACTGGAACCTCACCGCCCGCAAGGACGGCCGCGTGATGAAGACGCTGAAGGCTAAGGACCTCTGGGAGCAGATCTCCTATGCCGCCTGGGCGTCCGCCGATCCGGGCATCCACTTCAACACGACGATGAACGACTGGCACACGTCGCCGGCCGGCGGCCCGATCCGCGGCTCGAACCCGTGCTCGGAATACATGTTCCTCGACGATACGGCCTGCAACCTCGCCTCGATGAACCTGCTCGCCTTCAAGGATGCCTCCACCAAGCGCATCAATATCGCCGACTACGAACATGCGACGCGTCTTTGGACGATCGTGCTCGAAATCTCCGTCATGATGGCGCAGTTCCCGTCGAAGCGCATCGCCGAACTCTCCTACGAATACCGCACGCTCGGCCTTGGCTATGCGAATATCGGCGGTCTGCTGATGTCCACCGGCATTCCCTATGACTCGGCGGAAGGCCGCGCCATCGCCGGCTCGCTCACCGCGATCATGACCGGCATTTCCTACGCCACGTCGGCTGAAATGGCCGCCGAGCTCGGCCCCTTCCCGAACTTTGCGCCGAACCGCGACAACATGCTGCGCGTCATCCGCAACCATCGCCGCGCGGCCCATGGCGAAACCTCGGGTTATGAGGCGCTGTCGGTCAACCCGGTCGCGCTCGTCCATTCCGACAACCCGGACCAGGATCTCGCGGCCCATGCCAAGGCCGCCTGGGACAAGGCGCTCGAACTCGGCGAACAGCACGGCTACCGCAACGCGCAGGTCTCGGTCATCGCCCCGACCGGTACGATCGGCCTCGTCATGGATTGCGACACGACCGGCATCGAGCCCGATTTCGCGCTCGTCAAGTTCAAGAAGCTCGCCGGCGGCGGCTACTGGAAGATCATCAACCGCGCAGTACCCGAGGCGCTGCGCACGCTCGGCTATTCCGAAGCGCAGATCGCCGAGATCGAGGCCTATGCGGTCGGTCACGGCAACCTCAACCAGGCGCCCGCCATCAACCCCTCCACGCTTGCTGCGAAGGGTTTCACCGCGGAAAAGATCGAAGCGGTCAATGCAGCGCTGAAGCAGGCCTTCGACATCAAGTTCGTCTTCAACCAGTGGACGCTCGGCGCCGACTTCCTGAAAGACACGCTGAAGGTCACCGACGCACAGCTTTCCGACGTCAGCTTCAACCTGCTCGAACATCTCGGTTTTGCGAAGAAGGACATCGAGGCCGCCAACATCCATGTCTGCGGCGCGATGACGCTGGAAGGCGCGCCGTTCCTGAAAGCCGAGCATCTGCCGGTCTTCGATTGCGCCAATCCCTGCGGCAAGATCGGCAAGCGTTACCTTTCGGTCGAAAGCCACATCCGCATGATGGCGGCCGCCCAGCCGTTCATCTCGGGTGCAATCTCCAAGACGATCAACATGCCAAACGACGCGACCGTCGCGGACTGCGGCGCGGCCTACATGCTCTCTTGGAAGCTCGCATTGAAGGCGAACGCGCTCTATCGCGACGGTTCCAAGCTGTCGCAGCCGCTCAACTCCTCGCTGATCGATGAGGACGATGCGGACGACGCGATCGAGGAACTGCTCAGCCAGCCGGCTGCCGCCCAAGCCGTGCAGGTCACGGAGAAGATCGTCGAGCGGATCATCGAAAAGGTCGTCCGTACCCAGGAAAAACTGCCCGCCCGCCGCAAGGGTTACACCCAGAAGGCCAAGATCGGCGGCCACACGATCTTCCTGCGCACCGGCGAATATGACGACGGGCGTCTCGGCGAAATCTTCCTCGACATGAACAAGGAAGGTTCGGCGCTGCGCGCCTTCATCAACAATTTCGCGATCTCTGTCTCGCTCGGCCTGCAATATGGCGTGCCGCTCGAGGAATATGTCGACGCCTTCACGTTCACGAAGTTCGAGCCGGCCGGCATCGTCACGGGCAATGACGCGATCAAGAACGCCACGTCGATCCTCGACTACGTGTTCCGCGAACTCGCGATTTCCTATCTCGGCCGCCACGATCTCGCCCATGTGGACACGTCGGACTTTTCCAACACCGCGCTCGGCCGGGGTGTCTCGGAAGGCAAGGCGGACATCGTCTCCAAGGGCCTGACCCGAGGATACAAGCCCACGCTGGTGCCGAAGATCGGCGGCGAGCGCCCGGCCGCCTCCGAAGCCAAGGGTGCCGCGACCGCAGCGCCGGCGCGGGCTTCGGCCGGCGCGACCGTCACCGCCTTTGCCGGCGCTGCGGCCCGCAAGCTGGAGCCGACCGCCGCCATCTCCACGTCGGAAGTGGTTTCCTTCAAGCGGGACTACGAGGAACGCGCCCGGGAGCTTGCCGAAGAGATCGTCGAGGAACTGGCAGAGGAACAGCAGGCGACCTCCGGCCTCTTCTCCGATGCTGCAGCCGACGAAGCCGCAACCGCGAAGACCGAAGCCAAGAAGGTGGAGAACGAACGCCGCATGCGCTCCATCGCCCAGGGATATACGGGCAACATGTGCTCCGAGTGCCAGAATTTCACTATGGTAAGAAACGGCACCTGCGAGAAATGCGACACGTGCGGAGCTACAAGTGGGTGCTCTTGATCAAATCTACTGGATGTCCCGCGCCCGAAGAAATGCGTCTAAGCCCGTGATTTGCGTTTGAGCGGCCGCTAGAAATACGTCTCAGGAAAAAAGGGTAAGTTCGCGCCTACCTCGAGCCTTTTAGAAAAACCATTCCGCCGACCCGAAAAAGTCGGCGGAAAATGGCCCATGGAACAAAACAGGAATCAAGCAGAAGGTGTAAAGAGTTTCGGATGGCAGGACTCCTCCTTGCGCCAAGCCGTCCCGTGATATATCTGCATTATTAGATTTCAACGGATATTGAATCATGGATGACAAGCAGGCGCTAGCCGCCTTTGCGGCACTTTCACAGGAGACCAGGCTGAACGTAGTTCGCACGCTGGTCGTCGCTGGCGCTGACGGCCTGGCCGCTGGCAGGATCGCCGAGATACTGGGCACCTCCCCTTCCAATATCAGCTTCCATCTGAAGGAGCTGGAGCACGCGGGCCTGATCTCGATGCGGCGCGACAGCAGATCGCTCATCTACAGCGCCCGCTTCGACGCCATCGGCAACCTCGTATCATTCCTCCTGAAGGAATGCTGCCGAGGCCTTCCAGTCGATCAGGAACAACTTCCATCCCAGCAGGCATGAACAGCAACGCTGCTGCACAAGACCACGGAGACACGAAATGACAAGCCTCCCCGCCGCCGTCGACGAGCATCTGATGCTCCCTGATGCAGAAGCCCTCCGTCCGCCGATGTCCACCCATAAGCCCCGCATCCTGATCCTCTACGGTTCGCTCCGGGAAACCTCCTACAGCCGACTGTTGGCGCACGAGACGCGGCGCCTCCTCGAGCACTTTGGGTGTGAGGTGAAGATCTTCGATCCACGCGGACTTCCACTTCCGGACGAGGAGCCGGTGAGCCACCCGAAGGTCCAGGAGTTGCGCTCACTTTCCGAGTGGTCGGAAGGTCAGGTCTGGATTTCCCCCGAGCGGCACGGATCGATGAGCGGGATCATGAAGACGCAAATCGACTGGATACCGCTTTCGATCGGGTCAGTCCGGCCCACGCAGGGAAAGACGCTCGCGGTGATGCAGGTCAGTGGCGGGTCCCAGTCCTTCAACGCGGTCAACCAGCTCCGGGTGCTGGGTCGGTGGATGCGGATGATCACCATTCCCAACCAGTCGTCCGTCGCCAAGGCCTTCCTCGAGTTCGATCAGGATGGCAGGATGAAGCCATCGTCTTACTACGACCGGGTCGTCGACGTCTGCGAGGAACTGGTCAAGTTCACGCTCCTTACAAGGGACGTGTCGCCATACCTCACGGACCGTTACAGCGAGCGCAAGGAGACCGTGGATGAGCTGTCGAAGCGCGTCAATCTTGGCAAGGCTGCCGGAGGCTGAACAGCCGAAGGCAAGTGCGTCCGGCGGCTTACGCCATGCCGTATCCCGCCCCGCGGACCGTGCGAATGGCATCACTCTCCCCTTTCCGGTTCAAGGCGGCGCGTAGCTTCTTCACAGCAACGTCGACGTTACGCTCGTCCCTGCCCGGTGACCACACCTTATCGACGATCGCGGCACGGGACCACAGTCTCTGGGGCTCGGCAAGAAAGAGCTGCAGGAGTCTGAACTCGGTGGGCCCCAGATGAATGACACGTGCTCCCCTGGTCACCCGGTGCATCTCGAGGTTCATTGAAATATCCCCGGCCGCGAAGACTGTCCGACGCAGCGGCCCCCTGCCCACGAGCGTGCTGCTCCGTGCAAGAAGTTCCTGAACGGCGAATGGAGCCGCAAGCACGTCGTCCGCGATCCCCGCCCATTGCCGTTCCGCCTCTGCACGCAAGAACGAGAATGGGCGCGGAGGTCGCGAGCCTGATGTCTGTAAAGATATCGATACCGCCCATGGCGAACGTCTCATCGAGGACTACGAGATCCGTAACGGTCTCGGCGGCACTCCGGGGGATTTCACTGACAGATCCCAGCAGCATTGCACTGAACCCTTCACGCTGGAAGCTCGCCTTGAGGATCTCTCCGAGATAGGGATTGGACTGCACGAGCAGGATGTTGCGCATGGTGCTCCTATCGGTCTTCCCTCCCAAGCTTCCGGGTGTGTCCACGCCGGCCTTCGACCCGGCGTCGCGATTGAGAAGCAGACCACGAAGGACTTGCGCACGATCCGCGCGGATTTCCTTGAAAGCGATTCGACTTCGGTCCGATCGTCGTCCATGGTCACACGGTGACGACATCGCGCCGGCCGGAAATCTACGACAACCGTATTGCGCTCGACACCGTAGCTGGAGCATCCGGTGGCCTCTCGGCGCTCGGGATCCCGGACGATGGCACGCGGTTCTTCCTGCAGGCATCGACAGGGAATGTGGTCAGCATAGCCGAGCCACTCGACCTTCGTTCGGATCGGGCTCTACCTTGGTGGTCAGATTCTCGTCGACGCCCGCAGAGCCTCGCAGCATCGCTATCCGCAGGCTGAAAAAGTTCCGTTCAACTCTGGAACGCAGCTTTAAAATTAATCCAGATTGAACTAACCATCGCCCATCAGGGGCGGGTGAAATCGTGAAGAAGTTTAAGGACACGCCCTCGGTAAGAAGGTAGGTAGCCCATCACTGTCGATGTGATGTGGCCCGTTCGAAAGCAACTGGAGCTTGCCAATTGGCATAAACATGCTAATCTTCCGCCAAAAAGAGAGGATGCCATGCAACTTCAACCCATTGCTTCAACTCCCTTCAACCGAACCTCAACGGAAATCACCGATGAGGAAGCAGGGGCGCTTGCTCGTACCACCGTGAACCTCTTCAACGCCTGGAAGCTCACAGACGCCCAGGCTTGCACCTTGCTTGGCGGTTTGTCAGCTCGAACGTGGGCACGTTGGAAAGAAGGCAGCGTCGGACGTATTGATCGAGACCTGAAAATGCGGATGGCTCACCTGATGGGTATCCATAAGGGGGTGCGACATCTGTTTAAGGATCCGACAAGGGGATATGAGTGGATCAAAGCGCCAAATACGGCCTTTGGCGGCAAGTCGGCGCTGGACGTGATGCTGCAAGGCGAGCTTTCTGATCTTGCCGTGATGCGTGAATGGCTCGATGCGGAGCGCAGCGCTTGGTAAGTGGCCTTGCTGTCCGTTCCCAGGTGCGCTGGCCAAAGACCTACCGCATCATTCGATCGATCTACCCACCCATCGATTTGTTCGAGGACATCGCCGATCCCCGCGACTGGGAGGCCCTTGTTGCCGTCGAGGCAAAAACCAATCCGCGGATTCGTTTTGAAGTAGGCGATCTAGGCAAGGTGCCCGCCAACCGTCGCGTTTCTGGCCCCGGCGCGAGTTACGTAATGGCCCCATTCGTCCATTGCTCAACAGGGCGGCCAGGACGCTTCACGGATGGAAGCTATGGCATCTACTATGCAGGCGAGAGTGAAGACGTCGCGCTGGCCGAGACAATCCATCACCAACAGAAATTCATGAGTTCGACGCCCCAGCCTCCAGGATGGACATCGGACTTTCGTGTCCTGGTGGGCAGCGTTGACCGGGTACTTGACGACGTGAACGCGGTGCCTGACGTTCTGCATCCGGACGATTACACCGCTTCGCAAGTTGAGGGACGTAGTCTTCGGGCGGCTGGAAGCGATGGCCTCCTGTGGAACAGCGTTCGAAAGCCTGGTCAACGCTGTATCGGCATCTTCTGGCCGGATGCCATCCCTGTTCCCGTCCAAGGGCGGCACTACTGCTATCACTGGAACGGGACTCGGGTAGATTTCGTGCGTCAGTACGACACTGGAGCGGTACTCGCAGTCACTTAGCTGGTGGCTTGTGGCGCTTGTTCCACAATACGGGGGTGCGGGTCGCCGATCCCGCAGTCGCCGGTGCGGCACTTATTGCCGCCAGAACGCCTGCATCTCCTCGGGCGTTACCTTGCCGTCCTTGTTCGCATCAACGCTGTCGAAAATCCGCTTGTGGACCGCCGTCACCTCCTCGAAGGACAGGGCACCGTCCCCGTCGGTGTCGGCGATCGCGAACATGATCTTCATCATCTGCCCGCGCATGCCCATCGGCGGCATGCCCCTCATCATGCCGGGCTGCATCATCATGCCCCGCCCCATCATTCCACCCGGCATCATGTCGGAGCCCGGCGTCCCCTGCCCCTGTCCGGTCACGCCCTCTGTTCCCGAGGGCGAGGCCGCCTGCGACGAGTCCGCCGGATGATGCGGATCCGCTCCGCTTGTCTGCGCGAGGGCGAAGCCTGCACTTCCGACGGCGATTGCCGCGGCCAGCAGGACCGCGGCTGGAATTGTTGTCGTTCTCATCTCGTTTCTCCTTTGGCTTGGCTTGGTCCCGTCAAGGCCGATCTCAAGGTCATCGCCGTCAATCCGGAAGGCACGGCAAGAGCGTTGGCAATGGGCGCGGCTTAAAACAATCTCGCCCGACGACTGCATGCCCCGCCCCTACTCCGGCAGGCAGCGTTTTTCGATGTCCTGTGCCGCAAATGCCCCGGCGCGCCGCCAGGCCTCATCGGTATCGCCCCGGTAGCTCAGAAACCGGTCGCAGGTCGGCTTGTTGCTGACCAGGTCGAGCACCGCGAATTTCACCCCGCCGACCAGCGTACTCATTTTCTGAACCTCTCCGACCAGCAGGTATCTTGCCCCGGCTTCTCTCGCCTGGACGGATAGCGCTTCCAGTCCGGCGGTTCTTGCCGTGCATTCGCCGACCCCACAGATCAGCGGGACGACATTCATCCTCCCGCTGGTGGAGAGGCCTTCCTGCAGCGCAGTTCCCAGCACCTTCAGCCGCTTCACGTGCTCGGCACGCTGGTCCCTGGCTTCTCCGGACGTGTCCCTGAAATCGAAACCGGTGGTCGCAAGAGTGACCGGTTCCGCAGCATCGGCGAAGCCGGATGCAGCACCTCCGACGATACCAGCGAACGCCATCAGAAGCGCGCAACATGCAGGAAGATACGAACTTGGCTTGGGCAGGTGTCGCATTTTCTCCTCCCGACCGGAAAATGGCAGCCGGGATGATAACGCGAACAGGCCGTCTCGTCATGCGTGGAGCGAACGGCAAGCGATCGGGCGGGCAGCAGGCCTGGCAACGGCCTGAGCGCGCTCCTGAGAAGGCAATCTTCGAGCCTGCCGCCGAACTTCCTTTTGATGAGATAGGCTTGGCAAAACCCCTCTCCCATCAGACCAAAGTCCTCCCGGGGCCCGACCTTGGTCCCGAGATCTGGATATTTGGTCCCATGCCCATGGATTTGTCCCGACCGCTGCGCCAGACTTACGTAACGGAATGGAGGCGCGAAGCGATGAGCGTCGATTCGTTTTCGCAAGGAGCGTGTGGAGGAAAGCGATGAAGCTGAAGAACGTCCTGAAGAACAGCATCGTGGCCATGGGGCTCGTGGCAGTTTCCGTCGGCGGAGGTGTGGCCGGATTTGCCGACATCGCATTCGCCAAAGGCGGTGACGGCGGTGGCGGTGGAAACGGGGGCGGGAACGGCGGCGGAAACGGTGGTGGCAATGGCGGCGGTCATGGGAGCGATCGCGGGAGTGATCGTGGCCATGGCGGAGGCCGTGACAATGCCTCGGATCGCAGCAATTCGATTAAAAGCCGCTCGGCATCCGCCGATCGCGGTTCCGGCAAGGAACGGGTCAAGAAGGATACGCCCCATCAGGTTTCGAAAACGGTGCCCGTGCCGACATCGAAGCCGGCAGCATCCACGCTCGCCGGTCTCAACTCGCTGCAGCGGAACTATCACGCCTATCTCAACACCAGCGATCCGCGCATGGCCTCGCTTTCAGCCTATGTGACGGCCTATGCGGAATATGAGCTCGCCAATGGCATGGATCCGGCCCTGACGGACCCCGCGCTTGGCGAACTGGCGCTGCGCGATGCGCTGGAAGATTTTTCCGGTGCGCCGGTGAGTGACGAGACATTGTCATGGGCGCAGGATGTTCTGGGCGTCGGCCCTGCGGTCGGCAAGATTGACGAAGTCCGCGAGGATATGACCGCACAAGCGGCCACCGAACCCGTTATCGAGGACTGATGCACAAAACTAGCGGCGCTGCATCCCCGTTCAGGCATGCAGCGCCGTCATCTTTCAATCCCCGAAATCCGCCTTCGACCCGGACCGGAAGCGAAGGCCTCGGCTCAGAACCGGTAGTTCACGCCGGCCTTGAGCACCTGGTCGCGCACGTCGGTCTTCGAGCTGACGCCGCCGGTGGTGCTGCGGACATCGTTGGTCATGGTATAGTTGTATTCGAACCGGGCCGAAAGATTGTCGGAAAGCTTCTGCTCGATGCCGGCGCCGACGATCCAGCCCGGCTTCCAGCCATCGGGACCATCGGTGCCCCGATGATCGCCAAAGCTGGTGAGCGCGACGCCTGCGGTGCCATAGACGAGCGTCTGGTTGATGCCGACACCGGCCTTGGCCTTCGCGGCTACGCGGCCCTGTTCCTTGATATTGCCACCCGGAACGCGGCTTTTTACGTTGCCCAGATGGGAAGCCTCGATTTCGCCGCCGATGACGCCGGAATCCAAGTCCATGTTGTAGCCGCCATGGACGCCGAGAACCAGGCCCTTGTCGCCGTCGAAGGGGTTGAGCTTGCGGGACGACATGCCGAGATCGCCACCGACATAGGCACCGCCCCAGCCGGAGGACGGCGTCGCCGGCTCGTTATAGGCCGGTGGTTCGGAATAGGACGTCAGGTCGGCAGCCCAGACGGGCGTGGTGGAAAATGCGGCGATCAACGCCAGGGCGAAGGGCTTCGCGTTCATGGTATGCTTTACTCCGTACAGCGCCTGCGGATCAAAAAGCGCAAGCAAATTTACTCAGGTTACAAGCGCTGCGCGGCCGTCCCGCCCGTCCTCAGACTTCCCGTACAGCGACGCCGCATCAACGGCGGCTCCCTCTCATTTTCATGAATCTATAAACACTTCCTTAACCGAAGCCTCAGCTGGAGCAAGCAAGCGATGCCACCGGAGTAACGATTACGCGAGCGCGCCTCACGCCCCTTTCTGGCGGGCAGGGGAAGGCACTGCCAGCGGCTATCGGAAGCATCAGTCGCGGCAGCTTGAATTTCGCCTGCGCTGGCAGGCTCCGCCGATAAGCTGGCGTGGATGCTCGGATTACAGAGTTGTGGTGAGATCAACGAAGGATCAAAGAGGGGGCCGGTCGGTATCGGCTCGTATCAAGGAATGCGACATCTCATGCCGCTTGGCGGACGCTTTACGAAACGTCACATGCTCGCTTTGCAACGTGTCAATCTTGCCGTAGCAATCTCGCCTCAGCGTGCACTTTCTCGGCGCACGCTACGGCATTTTTACGAGGCGCTCTTCGCAGCTTATCCGGACGAGCGCCTGCAGAACCTTTATGCGCTCGATCAGCCATTCCAGCTCTTCCTCCGTGATCTCGTAATGCGGCGAATATCGCGCATCGACGTAGGCGCGATCGAGCCGCTCGAAACAGCGGCGGGCGAATTTGGTGTCTCGTGGCCATGCCTCGATCAGGCGCGCGTCGATCCGTTCAGCCGAAGAGCGTAGGAATTTCAGGCGATGCGACTTTGGCGAGTAGAGGGTCAGGACAAGCAGGACGCAGTGATAGAAAGCTTCGGCGGCTTGATGCAAATTGAAAGCTGCCATTGCCTGCCATTGACGCAGAGTATGTTCTTGCCCGGTTACAAAAAACTGGGTGGCCTGCATAAACCACTTTTCAAAGTACTTTTGTGCTTCTTCCTTCGCCTCTTCCTCTCTGAGCGGCTTCGGTGCCACGAACGGATGCCCTTCCTTTTCATAGAGCAGAATGCCGTCGCGGATGAGGTCGATAAAGAAAGGCCTGCCGCGTGCCAGCTGGTCGTTCACGTCCTGTAGTGTGTGAACGATGATGTTGACCGGCGTCTCGATCGTCTTGGTGATCGTCAATTCGCGCAGGAAATGATCCGACACATCGTGCCACAGATCATTGTCCTCTCCGACGCTTTTGATATTGACGACAACGAGGATATCGAAATCGGACCTGTAACCGCTCTTGCGATCTTCCACCCAGTCGCCGCGGCTATAGGAACCGAAGAGAATGACCTTCAAGATCCGCCCGGCTCTCTTCTTTTCGGAAAGCTTCGACTGCTGTGCCGCCTCGAATTCCTCGAAGATGATTTTCAAGGCGCGCGAAAGCTCCCGCTGCTTGCGGTCCGGAAGATGGCCGAGGCCGTCATTGTCGTCCGTCACCAAAATACCTGTGTCCATGGTCTGCGTCGCACCTTCACTCGTAGCTGCAACTTACGCGCTCGGATCCGATTGGCATTCAACATTCACCTCGGACTATCCCCGCCGTCAAGGTCAGAAGAACGGTAGGCAGCCGATCAACGCGGGCTTTGACCGTCGCGAGAGCCATGTCGCCCGCAAAATGTCCCACATTCACCGGAGCCGAAATTCCGATGAGACCAATCGAGAAAAAAAGATGGAAAACAATGGCCGAAGACAAAATAGTAGGCCCGAGGAGTCTCTAAAGGAAGGCTCATCTTCGTCCTACGGCCTGACTGCACGGATATGCAGAAAGATCGGCGCCACGCGGGTGTCGGCCACCACCGGTTCGGCCGCGGCCACCTCCTCTGAGGCCATCGGCTCGCCAAAGGCTTCGATGACAAGCCCCGCGCCGACGATCATCGACACCCAGGTCGACAGCGTGCGGTGGAAGCGGGGGATCGAAAATGGCGTCAGCCTCGCCCGTTCCTCGGCCGGGATGTCCGAAAACAGCCATCGCTCTATGCGTCCCTCGGTCTCGTCGAAATAATCGGCCACCTGGACGGCCACCGCCTCGCCCCGTTCGTCGCGGATGTTCCTGCGTGTCGGCGGCACGAAACAGGGGTGCAGGATCGAGAATTGCAGGAATCCGCCGGGTTTCAGCACCCGCGTCACCTCCTTCAGCACGCCCTGCTGGTCGGCCATGTCCATCATCGACATGAAGGCGGTGACGAAATCGAAGCTTGCATCCGGAAAACCGATCGTCTGGCCGTCGCCGAGCACATAATCGATGCCGAGCGGATCCTGCTCCTCGGTCTCGCGACCGTAACGCAGAAAGGTCGGCGCAATATCGAGGCCAGTCATCTTTGCGCCGAGCCTTGCGACGGCGCGGGTGTTCGTCCCCTCCCCGCAGCCAAGGTCGAGCCCCTTCAAGCCTGCGACCGGCGGCAGCATTTCCAGAAAAGCCGGCGTATTCAGCGCATCCCGGTACTTGTCGTGCCCTGCCCGCGAATAGATCGTCCAGGTCTCGGCATTGCCTTCCCAGTGGGCGGCGACAGTTTTCGCGTCCATGCTCGTGCTCCTCGCGCTGATGAAATGGGCGGCGAGCTATATCCTCGGTCAATGACAATGAAAAGACGAAAATACCTTCCGAAGGCAAAACCTCCGGAAGGTGCTGGTCGAAACGGCTCGGCGGGCCTAAAAACCCGGAAAGCGCTTGCGGTGGAACCTGGAGACTTCCTCGCGGAAGCCGATATCGCGAAGAAGATGCTCGTCAAACAGGAAGCGGTTGCGAAGCTTTGCCCGGGCGCGTTCGCTGTCGGTGTCATCCCTCATAGAGGGCGACTTCGACCAGTAGCCGGCCACACCGATGATTGCCCCCATCAAACCTCTCTTCGACATCGGCGGCCCTCCCCTTCAGGCCGCCGCGGCCGGAAGGCAGGCGTCGCAGATCGCCTGGAGATGCCGGTGATCCGTGCCGCAGCAGCCTCCGAGCACCCGCATTCCCGGATGATTCTTCCGAAGCGTCCGGTAGCGGGCGCCAAGGTCGAGCGGATCGCCGATGTCGAGCTCCGGCGCCTCATCGAGCTCCTGATGGCTTTTCACCGACGCGTTGGCGCGGATGCCGGCGATCCGCTTCACCCAGGCATCCCCGCGGGAAAGCGCGTCCTCGAAATGGCTCGGATGGGCGCAGTTGACCATGTAATAGGTCGCATATCCGTCGGTTGCCGCGTCCGTCTCCTCGATCGCTGCCTGCAGCGTCTTACCGTTGACGAGCCTGCCGTCCGTTTCGACGGTGAAGGAGACGACGCAGGGCATGCCGGCGCGTTTCGCGGCGCGGGTGATGCCGACCGCCTCGCCGATATTGTTCATCGTGATCGCCGAGATCATGTCCGCCTGGCTCGCGGCAAAGGCTTCCGCCTGGAAGGCGTGATAGTCCTTGGCGGCCAGCGGGTCCATGTTGCCGTCCCTGTAGCCATCGCCGCGCGGACCGATGACACCGTTCAGGACGACCGGCGCGCCGGGCTTTTCCCAGGCCCTGCGCAGTTTCGCGATGAAGTCGACCGAGCGTATGTTGATCTCTCGGAGCGTCTCGATATCGTAACCGAGCTGCGGTCCCCAGTCGGCATTCGCCCGCCAGGTGGGCGTATCGAGGATGAAGCCGAGGCCTCGCTCGCGGGCGATCGCAAGATAAGTCTCATAGTATTCCGTCAGTTCCTCACGGCCCTTCCTGTCGTCCAGAAGTGGAAAGGCGGCGAATGCCGGAAGATCGATGCCGCGATGAAAGACAAGCGTCGTTTCAAGACCGCCATCGGTAAGGAAATCGCCGCTTTTCAGCTGCGGCAGATTATGGCGATATTTGGCCATTGTCCGTCTCCTGTGGTAAAAGAAGATCATGGGCGGCCGAATATTGCTCCTGGCCTCCCGGGGAATGGCCGATTTTTCGCAGAAGAACGGGCATCTGCTCTAGTGAGCGCGTGGTACAGCCGCGCGATATTCTAAAAATGCCAAGCGATATCGGGAGGTTAGCATGTCTCCGAGAGAAGAGATGCTTGAGGAACCCGTTTCAGGACGGGGAGAAACTGTACCGCTGGTCAAGTTTTCCGAACCGCGGGACACGCGCAAGGGAGCCGCGACCCGCGACCGCATCATGGAGATCGCCCAGGCCGCGGTGCTTGCCAAAGGTTTTGCCGCGACTTCGATCGAGGAAGTGATTGCCGAAGCCGGTATCACCAAGAGCGGTTTCTTCTACCATTTCCGGGACAAGAACGAGCTGGCGCGCGAAATGCTGCGCCGCTACGTGGCCGAAAACGATCGGATTTTCGACGCGATTTTCGGCCGCGCGCGGGAACTCAACGACGACCCGCTGCAGGCCTTCCTGCTGGGGCTGAAATTCCTGAGCGAACTGGCGCGTGACCTGCCGGGCGGGCATCCGGGCTGCCTCATCGCCTCGATCTGCTATCAGGAACGGCTCTTCGATCGCGACATCCATGAAACGAACGCCAATTCGGTCAAGGCCTGGAACGCCCGTTTCCTAGGCTATATCGAAGAGATCGTCGCCGTCTATCCACCACGCGATCCGGTCAACCTTGAAGACGTGGCGAACATGCTCTCCTGCATCTTTGACGGCTCGATCATCATGTCAAAGGCGCTTAAGGATCCGGCGCAACTGGAGCGGCAGATTCTGGCCTACCGCTCCTACATCAAGCTGCTGTTTTCGAATTAGCCGGGCCGCCTATTGCAGCGTGCGGTAGGCTGCCTGCGTGCCGGCCGGAACCTCCGGGGCGGCTGCGATCTCGCCGCCGTCGAGGCCGGTCGCCACGACCGAGACGCGGAACTTGCCGTCGAGATTGCGGTCGAAGATCGCGCCGACGACGATATCGGCATCGTCCATGACCTCGTCGCGGATGCGGCTTGCCGCTTCGTCCACCTCAAACAGCGTCATGTCGGAGCCGCCGGAGATCGAGATCAGCACGCCTCTGGCGCCCTTCATGGAGATTTCATCGAGCAGCGGATTGGCGATCGCCGCCTCTGCGGCGGTCAGCGCCCGCTGGTCGCCGGAAGCTTCGCCGGTACCCATCATCGCCCGTCCCATGCCCTTCATCACCGATTTCACGTCGGCGAAATCGAGGTTGATCAGACCTTCCTTGACGATCAGGTCGGTAATGCAGCCGACACCGGAAAACAGAACCCGGTCAGCGGTCATGAAGGCGTCGGCGAACGTGGTTTTTGCGTCGGCGATGCGGAAAAGGTTCTGGTTCGGAATGACGATCACCGTATCCGCCGCCCGGCGCAGTTCCTCGATGCCGGTTTCGGCCGTCTTCATGCGGCGGTTGCCCTCGAAGGTGAAGGGTTTCGTCACCACACCGACGGTCAGGATGCCCGCATTGCGGGCAGCCTGCGCGATGATTGGCGCGGCACCCGTTCCCGTGCCGCCGCCCATGCCGGCGGTCACGAAGCACATGTGCGAGCCGGACAGATGGTCCATGATCTCGTCGATCGATTCCTCCGCCGCCGCGCGGCCGATCTCCGGCAGCGACCCGGCGCCGAGGCCCTCCGTCACATGCGCTCCGAGCTGAATGCGGCGCGAGGCCTTCGATGTCGCAAGCACCTGCGCATCCGTGTTGGCGGCGATGAAATCGACGCCTTCCAGGTTTTCGGCGATCATGTTGTTGATGGCGTTGCCGCCGCCGCCGCCGACGCCGATCACGGTGATCTTCGGCCGCATTTCGGTAATCTGGTGTCTATTGCCGTCCGTCATCGCAATCTCCTTGGCATCGGCTGTGCCGGCGGGGTCGCCCCATCGGCCCCCGAATCAGTTTGTATTTTAGCTGCGCAAGAAGGCAGAGGCTTGGCGAAAGAACAAGCTCCGCGTGGGTGTGGGCCGGCAGGCGAAATTTTCCACAAGTCGCGAGGAACTTTTTTCAGGCGTCACAATTGTAAAGATTCGATCAAAAAAGAGAGAGGAGAACTGCGTCCCATGCCCATGTCTGCCGCATCCACGTCCGTCGCATCGCCGGATGACCACATCCTCACGGCGCAGGAGGCACTCGAGCCGCTTTTCCTGGCGCTTGAAGAAGAAGCTGAAGTCAAGATGGTCGCCGCTGCGCTGCGGGCCGGATGGTCCGTCGAGGCCGCGGTCGCCGCTATCGACGAGCTGCGCCGCGCGGAGCTCCTGCCAGGCAACCGTGCCCGCCATTGATTCATCACAAAAACTCGTTCGCCTCACGGTGCCGGATGGCCTAAGTCTACCGCATTGCACAAGGCGCAGACGAGGAACATCATGACGATCAGAAATATTTGCATCTACGGCGCGGGCGCGCTCGGTGGAGCGTTTGCTGCGAGGATCGCAAGCCGGCTCGGCGAAGAGGTGAACGTGTCCGTCGTGGCACGCGGCGCGCATCTGGCGGCCATCCGTGAAAAGGGTTTGACCGTTGCGAAGGGCGGCAGCGACACCCCGCCGCTTCATGTACGGGTCACCGCCACCAGCGATCCTTCGGAACTGCCGAAGCAGGACCTCGTCATTACCGGTCTCAAGGGCCATCAGCTTGCCGAAGCGGCGGAAGGCCTTGCCGGACTCACCAAGGACGGCACGCGCGTGATCATGATCCTCAACGGCATTCCGTGGTGGTATTTTCACCGGGACGAGGAAAGCGGTCATGCGGAACGCCAGCTTCCCGAGCTCGATCCGGACGGCAAGCTCTGGCGGCTCGTCGGGCCGGAGCGGGTGCTCGGCTGTGTCGCCTATCAGGGTGCAGAAGTGATCGCGCCCGGCACCGTCCGGCTCAACGGCGACGGCCGCTTCTTCCTCGGAGAGCCGTCCGGCGATCTTTCCAGAGACCTCGTGACGATTGCCGATCTCCTCGGCCGCGCAGGCCTCACCATCATCCCGACCCAGCGCATCCGCGATGCGATCTGGACGAAGCTGATGGGCAATGCCGCCTACAACCCGATCAGCGCGCTCACCCGCGGCCTTATGAACTCCATCATGCAAAATCCGCCGCTGGTCGAACAGATAGGCAAGGTCATGTCGGAAACCAAGGCAGTCGGCGAAGCGCTCGGCGCGGTCTTCAGCACCGGCGTTCAGGAGGAATTGGGGCGGTCCGGAGGGTTCGGCCCAGTCCGGACTTCAATGCTTCAGGACCTCATTGCCGGCAAGCCGCTGGAAATCGTGCCCCTCACCGGCATGGTGGTCGCGCTCGGCAAGCTCGCAGGCGTCCCAACTCCGACCTGCGAGACCGTGCTGGCGCTCACCGTCCAGCTCGATCGCGAAAACCTCAAAAAATGAATCAACTTCCTCTAATTTTGGATAAAAAAATCGACATAAGCATTTGGAGAATAACCAATGCCGATCTCCAACCGGCATTGGTTTCGATGAGGATCGTCACTGCTTCATCTGTTCCGCCCAGTTCGGCGCATTGCTCTTGCCATCCAGGAAGGGCAGCACGGCCGGAACCATAACCGGAGATGCGAAAGCCTCGTAGTGGGTGAGATCGGGCAGGATCGTCAGCCGGTTCTTCGACATGTTCTCGCGCATCCAGCCGGCGTCCTTCAACCCGCCGCCAAGTTTCTGGTAGAACTCGACGATATGTTCGGGACGGATCATGTCGCTGTCGCCATAGACCAGCATGACCGGCATGGTCAGCTTGGCAACCGCTTCCGAAAAGTCGTAGTCGCGACGCATCAGGTCCCCCATGGCGTCGAGCAGCCGCGGGAACTCCGAAACGTCCGGTGCCACGGCCTTGTAGGAGATGAACATCGGCGTGTCCTTCATCATCTCGGCCATGGCGGCGCTGACAGATTCCTGCTGCGGGATCATTTCCGGAAAGAAACCGTTCTTGGCGAAGGGAGCAGAAGCGCTGACGAGCCGCCGTACCTTTTCCGGCGCCTGCGCCGCCATTTGCAGAGCGACACCACCGCCCATGGAATAGCCCAGCACATCGACCTGATCGTAGCCGAGTTCGGAGACAATCTTGCCCATGTCGGCGCCGATCGCTTCCAGCGTGATCGGCCGCTTGCCCAGAGGCGTGCGGCCATGACCCTGAAGGTCGACGCCGATCACTTGTCGGTGTTCAGTGAGCGCCGGCATGATCGGCGCAAACATGTCGATCGAGCCAAGACCGCCATGCAGCAACAGGAGCGGCTCTCCCTCGCCACGGATCTCGTAATAGTAGCTGATGCCGCCTGCCTCGATATGCCCTTTCTTCGATGGCTCAACGGCAATGGCCTGGGGCGCGGCAGGCTTGGATTCCTGCGCTGCGGCAATAGCGGGAATGATCGATGCCGCAGCGACAGCGATAAGGGCCGCAAACATTCTGATTGGCATGGCTTCCTCCTCAAAGGATCGGTTCGTGATGCCCCAAGGACGGTGAACCGGGAGTAAGGCCGACAAAGCCATCCCAAAATTCTTTGCACGAAAGAAAAATCCCGCCGCAAGGAGGCGGCGGGATATCAAGTCAGGAGGTCAAATATTATTATTGTGCGGCGGCTGCAGGGGACGAAAGCCGCCTGATTGAACTCCGGCACGGCACCTCTTTCGAGCCAGTGCAGAATTCGAACTTCACAGGAACTAACACTCAGGTAACCGCAAGGTTCCACGATTCATTAACGACGTACCGTTAGCATTGATGAACTTCGATGCAGGCATGAATGAGGCAGGGATGGCCGCCCCGAATTTCCGCTTTACACACTACGACCTGAAACCGCAGCGCGCGGGCACGACGATCGAGGTGACGCTGAGTGCGGTCAACAACGTACGCCTGATGACGGCCACCAATTTCCAGCGCTTCACCGAACGGCTCGATTTCAAATATGTCGGCGGCGTCGCCAAGCGATCGCCGATCCGGCTGGTCATTCCGGAAAACGGCCATTGGCATCTGATCGTTGATATGGAAGGCCATAACGGGCTTGCGGAATCCTCCGTCAAGCTTATTGCCGCCCCCGCCAATGCGCTGAGCCAGAAGCAGGCATCGTGAGCGTTCCGAGCCGCGGCCGTGTGCGCACCCCTATTCCGCGTTCCGCTCCTTTCGCAGCTTGGCCCACCAGTCGAGCCGCTTCCTGATCTCACGCTCGAAACCGCGTTCCGGCGGATCATAGAAGGTCTGCCGTCCCATCTTTTCGGGGAAGTAATCTTGACCGGAGAAGGCGTCCGGCTCGTCATGGTCGTAGCGATAGCCTTCGCCGTAGCCCTCGCCCTTCATCAACTTGGTCGGTGCGTTGAGAATGCGCTTCGGCGGCAGAAGCGAGCCGTTTTCCTTGGCGGCCCGTGTCGCTGCCTTGAAGGCGGTGTAAACCGCATTCGATTTCGGCGCGGTCGCCAGATAAACGCAGGCCTCAGCGAATGCCAGCTCGCCCTCGGGTGATCCGAGATAATCGTAAGCATCCTTGGCGGCGTTGGCGATGACGAGCGCCTGTGGATCGGCAAGCCCGATATCCTCCACCGCCATGCGCACCAGCCGGCGGCCGAGATAGAGAGGATCCTCCCCGGCATCGAACATGCGCGCAAGGTAATATAGCGCCGCATCCGGATCGGAACCGCGCACCGACTTGTGCAGCGCGGAGATGAGATTGTAATGGCCGTCCTGCGCCTTGTCGTACACAGGCGCGCGGCGCTGGACGATCTCCGTGAGACCTGCCGTATCGAAGATTTCCCCTTCCCTCGCCGCACGCCAGACCTCTTCGGCAAGCGTCAGCACCGCGCGGCCGTCGCCATCCGCCATGCGGATCAAGCTCGCGCGGGCATCGCCATCAAGCGGCAGCGGCTTGCCCTCAGCAAGCTCGGCGCGCTTCAACAACTCTTCCAGGCTCTCCTCGTCATGCGAGCGGAAGGTCAGCACCCGGGCGCGGGACAGAAGTGCGGCATTGAGCTCAAAGCTGGGATTTTCGGTCGTCGCACCGACGAGGATGACCGTCCCGTCCTCCATGACCGGCAGAAAGCTGTCCTGCTGGGCGCGGTTGAAGCGGTGGATCTCATCGACGAAAAGCAGCGTCTGGCGGCCGTCCATGCGGCGCATGCGAGCCGCCTCGAAGACCTTCTTCAGGTCCGCAACGCCGGAAAAGATCGCCGAGATCTGTTCGAAGGCAAGCCCGGCCTCGCCGGACAGGAGCCGGGCCACCGTCGTCTTGCCGGTGCCGGGCGGTCCCCAGAAGATCATCGATCCAAGCGAACCGGAAGCGATCATGCGCCGCAGAACGCCGTCTTCGCCGGTCAGATGCGGCTGGCCGGTGACGTCGGCGAGCGTCTTCGGGCGCAGCCGATCGGCGAGCGGCCGCCGGTTGGCGACCTCTTCCGGAACCTTTGGCGCGAAGAGATCACTGCTCATCGAAAAAATTGCCTTATACGCTGTCCGTCGCGTTCAATCTCGACCCGCCAGAAACCCGGATCATCATCCAGCATGGTTTCCAGTGCCTTCGTCGTCGTGACGGTCGTGCCGTTCAGGGAGATGACAATATCCCTCGGGGCAAAGCCGTAGCGGGCGGCCGGAGAGCCGCGCATCACATCCGTCACCACCACGCCCGCCTTCTCCGCCGGGATATGCAGTTCCGTTGCAAGCCTCGGTGAAAGATTGGCAACCCTCAGGCCGGCAAACGGGTTGCGACCTTCGAGCAGCCGCTCATCCCTGGGGGTCGTCTCCGGCGCAGTGTTGAGCGCAAGGTTGACCTGCCGTTCGCCGTCGCTCGTCTGGACCGTCAGGGCGGCCTGCTTGCCGAGACCCGCAGTCGTCAGGCGATAACCGAGCGCATCCGGGTGCTCGACCTGGACGCCGTTGACCGCCGTCACCACCTCCCCCGGCTTCAGCCCTGCCCTATCGGCAGGCCCGCCTTCGACCACCCGGACGACCAGCGCGCCACGAGCAGCCTTGAGGCCCAGAGCCTCGGCGACATCAGACGTCACCGCATCAAAAGTCGCCCCGACATAAGGCCGTTCGAATGTCGTCCTGCCTTCGGCAGCGGCAGCCAGGAATACCTTTACGAGGTTCGCCGGAATGGCAAAACCGACGCCGTTCGAACCGCCGCCGCGCGAGAAGATCGCGGTATTGATGCCGATCAGCTCACCATTCATATTCATCAGCGCACCGCCGGAATTGCCGGGGTTAATCGATGCGTCGGTCTGGATGAAGAAACCGAAATCCCCGGTGGTTACCTGATTGCGCGCCAGCGCCGAGACGATGCCGCTCGTAACGGTCTGGCCGACGCCGAACGGGTTGCCGATCGCCAGAACGAGGTCGCCCACCTCGACAGCGTCGGAATCGCCGATCGGCAGAACCGGGAAATCCTCCTTGGCCTTGATGCGCAGCACCGCAAGGTCAACGCTCGCGTCCTTCAGCACCACATCGCAGGGAAATTCCCGGCCGTCCGCAAGCGCGATCTTGATGTCGTCAGCACCCTCGATGACATGGTTGTTGGTGACCACCAATCCGTTCTGTGAGAGGATGACGCCCGATCCCAGCGAAGACTGTTTCTCGGTGCGGTTCGGCATGCGCTGGCCGAAGAACTGCTCGAAGAAAGGATCGCCCGCAAAGGGATTGAGCCGCTGCACGACGCGTTCCGCATAGACGTTCACCACAGCGCCGGTCGTCTGCTTGACCAGCGGCGCGAAGGAGAGTTGCATCTCCTGCCGGCTCTGCGGCACAGCCTTGCTCTCCTGCGCGAAAGCTGCAGCAGGCGCCAGCAGGGTAAGGGCGAGAAGACCTGTCGACACGCGTTTCAGCACGCTCAGCATATGATTCCTCTTTGCTAAATCCGGAACGATTTGTAGCGCGGGACGCTAGAAAGGAAAGGTGGCGGAACCACGGAAACTACGGCGAAAACCATCAGGATCACCGTGCTATATAGGTGCGAAACGGAGAGTAAACCATGGGATTTTTGGCAAAGGCGAAAGGTTGGGCGAAAAGCCTAAAGCGCGACATCGTGGCGCTGTGGCTCGCTGCCCGCGACGAGCGCGTTCCGCTCCGTGCCAAGCTCGTCGCGGGCGCGGTGGCAGCTTATGCGCTTTCGCCGATCGACCTCATCCCCGACTTCGTCCCAGTGCTCGGCTATCTCGACGACCTGCTGATCGTGCCACTCGGCATCCTGCTGGCAATCCGTTTGGTTCCCGAAGAACTGATGGCGGAGTTCCGTATGGAGGCGGCCCGCCGGGTGGAGCGTCCCGTCAGCCGTGGCGGTCTCGCCTTCATCCTTGCCATCTGGATCTTCTGCCTCATCTTGCTCCTTTGGAGCCTCCAAAGGCTGATCTGACCTGCCGGCTCCGCGCATCGAAATCGAGGATAAGCTGGCATGAAACATATCGTCACAACAGTCGCATTGAGCGGATTTCTGTTCGCAACGGCACTCCCGACGCTCCCCCGGAATGCTTCCGCCGCGAGTTTCGATTGCGATCGTCCGGACCTAGCCGCGGACGAAAAGGTCATCTGCGATACGCGCGCGCTCAACGATGACGACGTGAAAATGGTGACCACTTTCGAGCTGCTCTCGGGCCTTCTTGCGATGGGATCGAGGGGCGCGATGCAGGACGAACAGGTGGAGTGGCTGAAAAGGCGCCATGCCTGCGGTGGGGATGCGGATTGCATTCGCGCTGCATATCAGGAGCGGTTAAAGCAGTTCGATGAGGTTTATAATAACCTCAACCGGCCGCTTTGAACAAAACCGTCACGGTGGGTGAAGCAGGCCGTCCTCTTCAAGAGCGCGTAGTGCCTCCGACAGGGGCAATCCCTCATGGCGCTTCCACCACTTGACCCGTATGCCTGTACCAATGCAGGTCAAAGCGAACTGGCCCCATACGATCGAGCCTCGCGAAAGGCGCGTCGAACTCTTCACCCTTGTTGTGCTGCATGCCCGAGCGATAGCGCTGCACGAACCGGTAGCGGCCGCCCGACCAGCGGCCGGTAATGTCGACGACATAGTTCCATTGCGTCGGCCTGATCTCCGGTAGGAAACGCGGCTTCAAAAAGTGTCGATGAAGTCTTCACATGCCGCGTCGATCCGCCGCTTTTCGGCGGCTTCGGGCTTTACGGGTCGGTCGGGACTTCGCACCCATATGCCTTTTCTACTCGCCATGATATCTCCCAACCAACAGTGCTCGCGAGTCCAGCGCATGAAACTGCAGCAACATCATATAAGCACTCTCTTCGATCAGCGGTATATCGATCGTGGCAAGGCCTATTTCGAGGAGGGGCTGGTCGAGATCGTCTCGTTCCAGGCAGACAAGGTCACCTCGCGCTGCGCCGGCACGAGACTGTACAGGGTCGAGCTCGTCATGAAGGACAGCCAGTTGACCGGCCAATGTACCTGCCCCGCCTTTTCCGACTTCGGCCCCTGCAAGCATATGGCTGCGACCGCATTCGCGGCGACGGTCCATACCCGGGATGCCTATCGCCCGAGCGCCGTTTATATCGCGCGCCGGGACAAGTTCGAGGCCCTGATGCGACAGCTTCGACGCATGACCAAGGCCGAACTCATCGACATCATTGTCCAACATCTCGGTGATTACGAGGAACTGATGAATTCCATTCTCGCTTCCGAAGAGGAACGGGAGTAATCGCCGCCGCGTCTATTCCGGCAAAATCCTCACCGCGCCCTTGTCGGCACTGGCGGCGAAGGCTGCGTAGGCCTTCAGGGCTGTCGTAACGTTGCGCTTGCGGGGCTTTTCCGGATTCCAGCCGAGCTTGTCCTGCTCGGCGCGACGCTCAGCCAGTTCGGTATCAGAGACCTTCAGGTTGATCGTGCGGTTCGGGATGTCGATCTCGATCGTATCGCCCTGGCGCACCAGGCCGATTGCGCCGCCCTGGGCCGCTTCCGGCGAGGCATGGCCGATCGACAGGCCCGACGTGCCGCCGGAAAAGCGGCCATCGGTGATGAGCGCGCAGGCCTTGCCGAGGCCCTTCGATTTCAGATAGCTGGTCGGATAGAGCATTTCCTGCATGCCCGGCCCGCCTTTCGGACCCTCGTAGCGGATGACCACCACATCGCCGGCCTTGACCTCATTGTTGAGGATGCCCTTCACGGCGGCGTCCTGGCTTTCGAATACGACGGCGGGTCCGGCGAACTTCAGGATGGATTCGTCAACGCCAGCGGTCTTCACGATGCAGCCGTCGAGCGCGATATTGCCGTAGAGCACGGCGAGACCGCCATCCTTGGAGAACGGGTGGTCGACCGAGCGAATGATGCCCTTCTCGCCGTCGGTGTCGAGTTCGTCCCAACGCGACGACTGGCTGAAGGCGACCTGGGTCGGCACGCCGCCGGGTGCCGCCTTGAAGAATTCGCGCACGGTCTCGGAATTGGTCCGGGTGATGTCCCAGCGGTCAATGGCATCGCCAAGCGTCGCCTCGTGCACCGTGTAGCAATCGCGGTTGATCAGGCCGCCGCGATCGAGCTCGCCGAGAATGCGCATGATGCCGCCGGCGCGGTGGACGTCCTCCATGTGCACGTCGCTCTTGGCCGGCGCGACCTTGGAGAGGCACGGGACCCTGCGCGATAGGCGGTCGATATCGTCCATGGTGAAATCGACGCCGCCCTCATAGGCCGCCGCCAGGATGTGCAGCACCGTATTGGTGGAGCCGCCCATGGCAATATCGAGCGCCATGGCGTTCTCGAAAGCCTGCTTGGTGGCGATCGAACGCGGCAAGACGCTTTCGTCCTCCTGCTCGTAATAGCGGCGGGCGAGATCGACGATCAGGTGGCCGGCCTCGACGAACAGCCGCTTGCGGTCGGCATGGGTGGCGAGCGTCGAGCCGTTGCCGGGCAGCGACAGGCCGAGTGCCTCAGTCAGACAGTTCATCGAATTGGCGGTAAACATGCCCGAGCACGAGCCGCAGGTCGGACAGGCGGAGCGCTCGATAACCTTGACGTCCTCGTCGGAAACCTGATCGTCGGCGGCCGCGACCATGGCGTCGACCAGGTCGAGCGCGACCTTCTTTCCGTGCAGGACGACCTTGCCGGCCTCCATCGGGCCGCCGGAGACGAAGACGACCGGAATGTTGAGTCGCATGGCCGCATTCAGCATGCCGGGAGTGATCTTGTCGCAATTGGAGATGCAGACCATGGCATCGGCGCAATGGGCATTGACCATATACTCGACGCTATCGGCAATGATCTCGCGCGAAGGCAGCGAATAGAGCATGCCATCATGGCCCATGGCGATGCCGTCATCGACCGCGATCGTGTTAAACTCCTTGGCGACGCCGCCCGCCGCTTCGATCTCGCGAGCGACGAGCTGGCCAAGGTCCTTCAGATGCACGTGGCCGGGCACGAACTGGGTAAACGAATTGACGACGGCGATGATCGGCTTTCCGAAATCACCGTCCTTCATGCCGGTGGCACGCCACAGTCCGCGTGCGCCGGCCATGTTGCGGCCATGGGTCGTGGTTCTGGAGCGGTAAGCAGGCATGGTGTTGTCCTCGATGTCTTTCGGGTATGCGACAGTCTACCGCTTTCTCGGAGTCCGCGCAAAAAGCCCTTGTTTTGCGGCCTTCCTAGCGCAAACGGCAGGAGGTGTCACTATCACGACAGGCCAAAGCGGTACGGTTGAGCTGCTATCGCTCGCGCAACTCGTCCGGATGAACACCAAAATGATCAAGGATGATTTGCAGGTTCCGCCGGTGGGATTTGAAGAACAGGTCGAAGACGTCGCCAGCCAACGGGACGCTGCCGAGAACGGAGTCGACGGCGATATTGCCAAGCATCGGCACCAGCTTTGCCGACGGCAGACCGAGCCGGCGGGCTTCGTTGACGATGTAAAGGCCAACCAGAGCGCCGCCCGCATCGCCTATGACCGGAATCAGGCCGAAAACCGAATCTGCGCCGAACCGGATGCCGGTGCCCGGAATTCGCACCGCCGTATCCATCAGCCGCGCGATCGCCGCAAGACGGCGCAGGCGCCGCAACGCCTCAACCTTCTCGATCGGATCTGCAAAACGTTTATCCATCCATTCATTCCATATTCCTGCCGCATCCCCTCGCCTGCGGCAGGGTTAAGCATTCCAGCCACGAAGAAATGTGTAGATGGAAGTAGAGTTCCCCCTGCCGATTTATTCCATCAAGAGGACACACGATTTTTCACGCAAACGTGGCTTGCGGTAATCTTTGCGCCGCTGTGAAACCTTTTCGATCGGCATTACGTATAAAGAAGAGAGGCACATCTTGCCTCAGAGGAGATTTCGCCATGGCCGCCTATCGTCCCCTGCATATTCCCACGTCCGAAATCACACCGCGGGAGATCTATATGTCGCGCCGCAGCTTCCTGGGGACGGCGGCCGCAGGACTGATGCTCGCCGGCTCCGGCAGCGCACTGGCCGCGCCGCTCACAGCATCGCCCAGTGCCTTCAAGGTGGACGAGCCTCTGACGCCGAAGGAGGCGGTGACCACCTACAACAATTTCTACGAATTCGGCGTCAACAAGGAAGATCCGTCGCAAAATGCCGGAGCCTTCAAGCCGACACCGTGGTCAGTCAAGGTCGAGGGCATGGTCGGCAAGCCGAAAGAGTTCGGCCTTGACGAACTCATGAAGATGCAGCTCGAAGAGCGCACCTACCGGCTGCGTTGCGTCGAAGGCTGGTCCATGGTGATACCGTGGATCGGCTTTCCGCTCTCGGCCCTTTTGGATCAGGTCGAGCCGCTCGGCAGCGCCAAATACGTGGCCTTCGAAACGGTCGTTCGCCCGGAGGAAATGCCGGGGCAAAGCGGCTTTTTCCAGCCGCTTCCCTGGCCCTATATCGAGGGGCTTCGCCTCGACGAGGCGCGGCATCCGCTGACCATCCTTGCCGTCGGTCTCTACGGGGAAACGCTGCCGAACCAGAACGGCGCACCGATCCGTCTCGTCGTTCCGTGGAAGTACGGCTTCAAGAGCATCAAGTCGATCGTGAAGATCTCGCTCGTGGAGAAACAGCCCGAAACCACGTGGAAGAATGCCAATGCCCGCGAATACGGCTTCTATTCCAACGTCAATCCCGCGGTAGATCACCCGCGCTGGAGCCAGGCGACGGAACAGCGGATCGGCGAAGGCGGCTTCTTCGGCGCAGCCCGGCGACCCACATTGCCCTTCAACGGCTACGCGGACGAAGTGGCCAGCCTCTATTCCGGCATGGACCTGAAGGCGAATTATTGACCATGGTCGGTATTCCCACCCTTCCCCGCCGCTACCATTCAGCCAGCATCTGGGCGCTTTACGGGATCGGCCTCTGCCCGGCACTCTGGTATTTCTATCTGGCCGCGACCGGCGGGCTCGGGTTCAACCCGGTGAAGGAATTCGAGCACCTTCTCGGCATCTGGGCGCTTCGCTTCATCATCGCGACGCTTGCCATTACCCCGCTGCGCGATCTGCTGGGCATCAACTGGGTCCGCTATCGCCGAGCGCTCGGGCTTCTCGCCTTCTATTACGTGCTGATGCACTTTACGGTCTATGCGCTGCTCGACCTCAGGCTCGATCTCGGCGCGGTCGGAGGCGACATCGCCAAGCGACCCTATATCACAATCGGCTTTGCCTGCCTGCTGCTGCTCATCCCCCTCGCGGTCACGTCCAACAACTGGTCGATCCGCAAGCTGCAGCAGGGATGGAACAGGCTCCACAAGCTCATCTACCTGATCGCCGCCGGCGGCGCATTCCACTATGTCCTTGCGGTCAAATCGGTCACCTTCGTACCGTTCATCCATGTGGCACTGATCGCGCTGCTGATTGCCTATCGTCCGCTACGCCGGCCGATCCTCAACTGGAAACGCGGCAAACCTAAAATGGCGCAAGCAACGCGCTAAAACCGGGCAAGATAAGGAAAGACCGGGCACGAGGCCCGGTCTTCGTTGGACCGCGGGAAATCGGTCCTTCTGCGCCCTTGGGGAGGAAGCGCAGGTAGCTTGAGCGGCCGAAGCCGCACAGGAAACGACGTCAGCAGACCGCATTCCCTGAAAATCGTCGTTGATCCAAATCAAACAGTCCGGACCTCGCCGGGAGGCAAACGCAAAAAAGCCGGGTGCTTCCACCCGGCTTTCCGATCCGACGATGCGGATGATCTTCAAGCGGCTTCGGCAGCTTCCGCTTCGGCGGCGATGCGAGCCTTGTCGGCTGCGCCCTTCGCGTCGACATCACGCTCGACGAACTCGATGACGGCCATGGCGGCGTTGTCACCCTGGCGGAAGCCAGCCTTCATGATACGCAGGTAGCCGCCATTGCGGTTGGCGTAACGCGAAGCGATCGAGTCGAACAGCTTGCGGACGGCATCCTGGTCCTGAATCTGCGAGATCGCCTGGCGACGAGCATGCAGGTCACCGCGCTTGCCGAGGGTGACGAGCTTCTCGACGATCGGACGGATTTCCTTCGCCTTCGGGAGCGTGGTTACAATCTGCTCATGGGTGATGAGCGAAGCAGCCATATTGGCAAACATTGCCTTGCGATGGCTTGCGGTGCGGTTGAGCTTGCGGCCGGCTTTTCCGTGGCGCATGTCTGGTCTCCTTCACTTGCAGGCATTCGCCTGCAGTCTGATTAGTTAGTATTGGTCTTCGTAGCGCTTGGCGAGGTCTTCGATATTTTCCGGCGGCCAGGCGGGAACTTCCATACCCAGATGGAGGCCCATGGATGCCAGAACTTCCTTGATCTCGTTCAGCGACTTGCGACCGAAATTCGGAGTGCGCAGCATTTCCGCCTCGGTCTTCTGGATAAGGTCGCCGATATAGACGATGTTGTCGTTCTTCAGGCAGTTGGCCGAACGGACAGAAAGTTCCAGTTCGTCCACCTTCTTGAGGAGCGCCGGGTTGAACGCCAGTTCGGTGACGGATTCCTCTTCGGTTTCCTTCTGCGGCTCGTCGAAGTTGACGAAAACGCCGAGCTGATCCTGAAGGATACGCGCTGCGAATGCGACCGCATCCTCGCCAGAAACGGAACCGTCGGTCTCGATCGTCATCGTCAGCTTGTCGTAGTCGAGAACCTGTCCTTCACGGGTGTTCTCCACCTTGTAGGACACTTTCTTGACCGGCGAATACAGGCTGTCGACCGGAATCAGGCCGATCGGCGCGTCTTCTGCACGGTTACGCTCGGCAGGCACATAGCCCTTGCCGTTGTTGACCGTGAATTCCATGCGGATCTCCGCACCCTCATCGAGCGTGCAAATCACGTGGTCGGGGTTCAGGATCTCGATGTCGCCAACCGTCTGGATGTCGCCAGCGGTGACCGAACCCGGACCCTGCTTGCGCACGACCATGCGCTTGGCATCGTCGCCATCCATCTTGATGGCGATTTCCTTGATGTTGAGCACGATATCCGTCACATCTTCCCGAACGCCGGGAATGGAGGAGAACTCGTGCAGCACGCCGTCGATCTGCACGGCGGTGACGGCTGCACCCCGCAGAGACGACAGAAGTACGCGGCGAAGCGCGTTGCCGAGCGTCAGGCCAAAGCCGCGCTCAAGCGGTTCGGCAACCAGGGTTGCCTTGGTACGGCCGGAAGAGGTGAATTCCACCTTGTTCGGCTTGATCAGTTCCTGCCAGTTCTTCTGGATCATGTTCAAATACCTTCCGTTCGTTACCACCATCCAATCGTGGCAACCGAGCATGAGGAGCGCCGAGCGGATCATCCATTCCCATCCGGAACTGATGGCCATCGGCGATACGGGTAAAGCCGCCGAACCCCCAAGGGAGGATCAGGCGGCCATGCCCGAGTTCACAACAGAGGCCGCCTTGCGGCAGCCTCCTGAATTCCGACGATCAGACGCGGCGCTTCTTGCGCGGGCGGCAACCATTGTGCGGGATCGGGGTCACGTCGCGGATCGAAGTGATCATGAAGCCGGCAGCCTGGAGAGCGCGCAGAGCCGATTCACGACCGGAACCCGGACCGCAAACCTCGACTTCCAGCGACTTCATGCCATGCTCCTGCGCCTTCTTGGCGCAGTCTTCAGCAGCGATCTGAGCGGCGAACGGGGTCGACTTGCGCGAACCCTTGAAACCCTTCGCACCGGCCGACGACCAGGCAATCGCGTTGCCCTGCGCGTCGGTGATGGTGATCATCGTGTTGTTGAAGGTAGAATTGACGTGGGCAACGCCCGACGTAATGTTCTTGCGCTCGCGACGGCGAACGCGGGTGGCTTCCTTGGCCATATTGTCCCTTTCGTTGATCTCTGCACCGCCGTAATTCCAGCGGCTCCACCTTGGAGTGGGCGATCCCAGCAGCGAGCAGAGCTATCCCTACTCACCGCCATCACCCACCCAAAATTACTTCTTCTTACCGGCGATCGCCTTGGCCGGACCCTTGCGGGTGCGGGCATTGGTATGCGTGCGCTGACCGCGGACCGGCAGGCCGCGACGATGACGCAGACCGCGGTAGCAGCCGAGGTCCATCAGGCGCTTGATGTTCATCGCGGTTTCGCGACGAAGATCACCCTCGACCTGATAGTCACGGTCGATGGTTTCGCGGATCTGAAGGATCTCGGAGTCCGTCAGCTGATGGACGCGCTTGTCAGCCGGGAGACCGACCTTGTCCATGATCTCCTGAGCGAATTTCGAGCCGATCCCGTGAATGTAGGTCAGCGCGATGACAACGCGCTTCGCAGTCGGGATGTTGACGCCAGCGATACGTGCCACGCCTATTCTCCTTGGTTCCAGTTGCCATCCGGCAAGTGGTACTTTCTTCCATGAAAGCGGCTCACCAGCCGCCAGTTCAAACGTCATCCGGAACAGGTCAAAACGACCGGTCCCGGATGTCCTTTCGGGAAATCCGCGCCGATCGCTTAAAGCTGTCGCGAGTTGGCGCGGTCTTTAGCGGAATCGGCGCTGAAATGCAACCGCTCCGCCCAAGATTCTTTAACAGATCGATGACAGTTGGCTTTTACGCATGTCTTTGTCCCAAAACCGGTTCCCGCTTCTGGGAGACATGCGCTAGAGCGCCGCCAGGATTTCTTCGATATCGGCAGTGACCTTGTCCATCTCTGCCATTCCGTCCACCACCTTGAGCTTGCCCTTGGCGTAGTAATAGCCGATCAGCGGCGAGGTTTCCTTGTAGTAGACCTCGAGGCGCTTGGCCATGGTCTCGGCATTGTCGTCCGGACGGCGCTTGAAATGCGTCGATCCGCACTTGTCACAGACGCCTTCCTTGGCCGGCTTCTTGTCCGTGTCGTGATAGACCGTCCCGCACTGGGCACAGGAATAGCGGCCCGAGACACGGCGGATGAGTTCCTGGTCGTCGACACGAAGCTCAACGACGACCGAGAGATCCAACCCCTTGGCCGCCAGCATCTGCTCGGTCGCGTCCGCCTGAACCAGGGTGCGCGGAAAACCGTCAAGGATGAAGCCGTTCGCGGCATCCGGCTGGTCGATACGCTCGGAAACGATCGCGTTGACGATTTCGTCGGAGACGAGGTTGCCGGCATCCATGACGGCCTTGGCGCGCTTGCCTATTTCCGTCTGGGCGGCCACCGCCGCGCGCAACATGTCTCCGGTGGAGAGCTGCGGTATGCCGTGCTTCTCCACGATCCGCTGGGCCTGGGTCCCCTTGCCCGCGCCCGGCGGCCCCAAAAGAATCAATCTCATCGTCCCCTCTTTCCTCCGCGCAATTTCGACTTCTTGATCAGACCCTCATACTGCTGTGCGATGAGGTGTCCCTGAATCTGTGCAACCGTATCGAGGGTTACACTGACAACGATCAAAAGCGAAGTACCACCAAGGGCTAATGGCACGCCTGTACGAGCCACCAGGAATTCCGGCAGGATACAGACGAAAACGAGGTAAATCGCGCCGATGACCGTGATGCGGGTCAGCACATAATCGATGTATTCGGCAGTCCGCTCGCCCGGACGGATGCCCGGGATGAACCCTCCATGCTTCTTCAGATTGTCGGCGGTATCCTTCGGATTGAAGACGATCGCCGTGTAGAAGAAGGCGAAGAACGCGATCAGCAGGCCGTAAAACAGCATGAACAGCGGCTGGCCATGGCCAAGCGACGAGATGATCATGGTCGCCCAGTTCGGAAGCTCGCTCGTGCCGGCAAAGCCTGCGGCCGTCGCCGGCAGAAGCAGGAGCGACGAGGCAAAGATCGCAGGAATGACGCCGGAGGTGTTGAGCTTCAGCGGCAGGTGCGACGTATCGCCCTGGAACATGCGGTTGCCGACCTGACGCTTCGGATACTGGATCAGCAGTCGACGCTGTGCCCGCTCGACGAAGACGATCAGGGTAATGACTGCGATCGCCACCACGATGACGGTCAGGATCAGCGCCGTCGGAAGCGCACCGGTGCGGCCGAGTTCGAGTGTGCCGGCGAGCGCAGTCGGCAGACCGGCGGCAATGCCCGAGAAGATGATCAGCGAAATGCCGTTGCCGATGCCGCGAGACGTGATCTGTTCACCGAGCCACATCAGGAACATGGTGCCGCCGAGCAGCGTCACAACGGTGGACAGCCGGAAGAACCAGCCTGGCTCGGTCACGATCCCCTGCCCGCTTTCAAGACCGGCGGCAATGCCATAGGCCTGCAGCGCGCCGAGGATGACGGTTCCATAGCGGGTGTACTGGTTGATGATCTTGCGGCCCTGCTCGCCTTCCTTCTTCAAGGCTTCCAGCGAAGGCACGACAGAGGTCATGAGCTGCACGATGATCGATGCGGAGATATAGGGCATGATGCCGAGCGCGAAGATCGCCATGCGCTCCACGGCGCCGCCCGAAAACATGTTGAAGAGGCCGAGGATGCCGCCCGCCTGGCCGCGGAAGGCCTGCGCATAGGCTTCGGGGTTGAGGCCCGGAAGCGGAATATGGGTGCCGAGGCGATAAACGAGCAATGCTGCGAGGGTGAACCACAGCCGCTTCTTGAGGTCCTCCGCCTTGGCGAAGGTGGAAAAATTCAGATTGGAGGCAAGTTGTTCCGCTGCAGAAGCCATGCAATTCTCCGCCTGACCAATTCTCCGGCGGCGGGAAGAGTGCCGGACCCGGAAAGCAGTCTCTCAAATTCTGGTTCAAAAAACCGGGCGCGGAGATTGCGGGCGCAATCGGATGCCTCACCCTGTTTTCCGTGTGATCCCGGCCCAGCGACCGGCAGATCGCATCGGGATCGTGAGGCTCACATATGGAGATAAAATCGCCCGGTGTGAAGCTCAAACCGGGCGATTCTCAAACGATTTATTCCGCGGCAGCTTCGACTGCGGCGAGCAGCTTCACAGAACCGCCGGCCTTTTCGATCTTCTCTACGGCAGCCTTGGAAGCGCCGGCGACTTCGATCGAAACCTTTGCCTTCAGTTCACCGTCCGCGAGGATGCGAACGCCATCCTTCGGGCGGCGGATGACGCCGGCAGCCTTGAGCGCTGCGGCATCGATCGTTGCCTTGGGATCGAGCTTCTTGGCATCGATCGCGGTCTGGATACGGCCGAGCGAAACGGTAACGTATTCGGAAGCGAAGATGTTGGTGAAGCCGCGCTTCGGCAGGCGACGATAGATCGGCATCTGGCCGCCTTCGAAGCCCTTGATCGCAACGCCGGAACGGGCCTTCTGACCCTTCACGCCGCGGCCGCCGGTCTTGCCCTTACCGGAGCCGATGCCGCGACCAACGCGGATACGCTCCTTGGAGGCGCCTTCGTTATCCTTGATCTCATTCAGTTTCATGGTCAATTCCTCCGTCTCACTTCTCGTCGACGATGCGGACGAGATGCTGGACAGCCCGGATCATGCCACGAACGGAAGGCGTATCTTCCAGGGTGCGGGTCCGGTGCATCTTGTTGAGGCCGAGCCCGATCAGCGTCTTGCGCTGGACTTCCGGGCGGCGGATAGGCGAACCGATCTGCTCGATCGTGATCGTCTTATTGGCGGCTTCTGCCTTCTTGGCCATAATCCGCTCTCCTTATTCTTCCGAGGTGACACCGGAAGAAGCACGGCGGGCCTGAAGCGTTGCATACTTGATGCCGCGCTGGGCTGCGATGTCCTTCGGGTGAACCTGGTGCTTCAGGGCGTCGAACGTGGCGCGAACCATGTTGTACGGGTTCGACGAGCCGGTCGACTTGGCGACGACGTCATGAACGCCGAGGGTCTCGAAAACGGCGCGCATCGGACCGCCGGCGATGATACCGGTACCAGCCTTGGCCGCACGCAGCAGAACCTTGCCGGCGCCGTGACGACCATTGACGTCATGATGCAGCGTACGGCCGTCACGCAGCGGTACGAAGATCAGATCACGCTTCGCGCTCTCGGTCGCCTTGCGGATGGCTTCCGGCACTTCGCGCGCCTTGCCATGGCCGAAGCCGACGCGGCCCTTCTGGTCGCCGACGACGACGAGAGCTGCAAAACCGAAACGACGGCCGCCCTTGACGACCTTGGCGACGCGGTTGATCGCGACCAGCTTGTCGACGAATTCGCTATCGCGCTCTTCACGGCTCTGGCGATCTTCGCGCGAGCCCCTTCTTTCCTGTGCCATTGTCCTTTTCCTTTTTCTTTTCCGGGTGCAATCGGCAGATTACAATTTACGTCCTCGCAATTCGGGACGGAAAGCCGCCTGGCGCCTTTCCTGGAATTGCCCTGGATCCGGAAGGATATTCCGGAGGTTGCGGCAAACCGCATTTCGCCCGGCCTCCCCATTTCAGGAGCCCGGGCGAAAACTCTTAGAAGCTCAGACCGCCTTCGCGGGCAGCATCGGCAAGCGCCTTGATGCGACCGTGATAAATGAAGGCGCCGCGATCGAACACGACTTCCTTCACGCCGGCTTCGGAGGCGCGCTCGGCCACCAGCTTGCCGACAGCGGCAGCGGCCGCAACGTCAGCGCCGGTCTTCAAAGACGAGCGCAAACCCGCATCGAGCGTGGAAGCGGCAGCAAGCGTGCGGCCGGCCACATCATCGATGACCTGAGCATAGATGTTCTTCGACGAGCGATGAACCGACAGGCGCGGACGGCCGTTGGCGACCGCCTTGAGCTGGCGGCGCACGCGGCTCGCGCGCTTTGCAAGTGCTTCTTTCCTGCTAGCCATATCGCGTGATCCTTACTTCTTCTTGCCTTCCTTGCGGACGATCCGTTCCTCAGCGTACTTGACGCCTTTGCCCTTGTAGGGCTCCGGACCGCGGTACTCGCGGATCTCCGCGGCAACCTGACCGACCTGCTGCTTATTGATGCCCGAGACGACGATTTCCGTCGGCTTCGGCACGGCAATGGTAATGCCCTGCGGCGGCTCGTAGACAACGTCGTGGGAGAAGCCGAGCGCGAGCTGCAGGTTCTTGCCCTGCATCGCGGCGCGGTAACCAACGCCGTTGATTTCGAGCTTGCGCTCGTAGCCGTCCTTAACACCCTTGAAGATGTTCTCGATCATCGTGCGGGACATGCCCCACTTCGAACGAGCATCCTTGCTTTCGTTGACCGGGGTCACCGAAACCGCATTGTCTTCGAGCTTCAGCTTGATCTCGTCGTTCGCGACAAAGAACAGCTCGCCCTTCGGGCCCTTCGCAGTCACCTTCTGGCCATCAACAGAGGCCGTAACACCTGCAGGAACCTGAACGGGCTTCTTACCGATACGAGACATGTTTCAATCCTGTCTGTTCGTTATGGAGTTCCCCTGCCTGGCCTTAGAAGACCGAGCAGAGAACCTCGCCACCAACGTTCTGTTCGCGAGCCTGGTGATCGGCCATCACGCCCTTCGGGGTCGAAAGGATGGTGATGCCGAGGCCGTTCGCGACCTGCGGAATGGACTTTACCGAGACATAAACCCGGCGGCCCGGCTTCGACACGCGGCCGATCTCACGGATCACCGACGCGCCTTCGTAATACTTGAGCTCGATTTCCAGCTCGGACTTGCCGTTGCCGTAATCGATTTCCGAATAACCGCGGATGTAGCCTTCAGCCTGCAGGACGTCCAAAACGCGGGCGCGCAGCTTGGAAGCAGGCGTCGTCACGGTCGACTTGCGGCGGGAAGCGCCGTTGCGGATACGGGTGAGCATATCGCCCAAGGGATCAGTCATGGTCATCTAACGATCTCCTTACCAGCTCGACTTGACGATGCCCGGCACCTTGCCGAGGTTACCCAGCTCACGGAGCGCGATACGCGACATCTTGAGCTTGCGATAGAAAGCGCGCGGGCGACCGGTGACTTCGCAACGGTTGCGGATACGTGTCTTCGAGCCATCGCGCGGCAGTTCGGCCAGCTTCAGGGTGGCCTTGAACCGCTCTTCGATCGGCAGTTCCTGGTTCATGATGGTCGCCTTCAGGACAGCGCGCTTGGCGGCGTGCTGGGCAACGGTCTTGCGGCGGCGCTTGTTCTTTTCAACTGCGCTGGTTTTCGCCATATCGGAGTTCCTTTTTAACGCTCGTCGTTACGGTTACTGACGGAACGGGAAGTTGAACTCTTTCAGAAGAGCCCGCGCTTCGTCGTCGTTGGTCGCCGTCGTGCAAACGATGATGTCCATGCCCCACATCTGATCAACCTTGTCGTAGTTGATCTCCGGGAACACAATGTGTTCCTTGAGGCCCATGGCGAAGTTGCCACGGCCGTCAAAGCTCTTCGGGTTCAGGCCGCGGAAGTCGCGAACGCGCGGCAGCGCGATGTTGATCAGACGGTCCATGAATTCGTACATGCGGGCGCCGCGCAGGGTGACCTTTGCGCCGATCGGCATGTTCTCGCGGACCTTGAAGCCAGCGATCGAATTGCGTGCCTTGGTGATGACCGGCTTCTGGCCGGCGATCGCCGCCAGGTCGGCAGCAGCCACGGTGGGCTTCTTCGAATCAGCGGTCGCCTCGCCCACACCCATGTTGATGACGATCTTGTCCAGCCTGGGGATCATCATGTCGTTCTTGTAAGAGAACTGTTCCTTCATCGCGGCGCGGATGCGGGAAACGTATTCCTTCTTGAGCCGCGGCTCGTACTTTGCCTCAGCCATCGATCACATCTCCCGTACGCTTGGCCACACGCACCTTCTTGCCGTCGACGACCTGGAAACCGACGCGGGTCGGCTTGCCGTCCTTGGCGACGATCGCAATGTTCGACAGGTGAATGGATGCTTCCTTGTTGATGATGCCGGCTTCCTGCGTCTGGGTCTGGCGCTGGTGACGCTTCACCATGTTGACGCCACGCACAACGGCACGATCTTCCTTCGGCAGGACCTGGACAACTTCGCCCGTGCGACCCTTGTCCTTGCCGGTCAATACGACGACGTTGTCGCCCTTCTTAATCTTCTGCATTTGTCCCGCTCCCTCTTACAGAACTTCCGGAGCCAGCGAGATGATCTTCATATGGTTCTTGGCGCGAAGTTCGCGCGGAACCGGTCCGAAGATACGAGTGCCGATCGGCTCTTTCTTGTTGTCGATAAGGACCGCTGCGTTGTTGTCGAAGCGGATGACGCTGCCGTCCGGACGACGGATATCCTTGGCGGTACGCACAACAACCGCCTTCATCACATCACCCTTCTTGACGCGGCCGCGCGGGATCGCTTCCTTGATCGAAACGACGATGATGTCGCCGATCGAAGCGTACTTGCGCTTGGAGCCGCCCAGCACCTTGATGCACATGACACGACGTGCGCCGGAATTATCCGCCACGTCGAGGTTTGTTTGCATCTGAATCATGTCAGGTCGCCTTTTTCTAATGACCGAACCAAAGGGCGCAAAGACGCCCTGTTTCGGCTTATGGACAGAATTTCGATGTGCGCGGGATGGGTCTTGCCAAGGTGGTTTCCCTGAAAGGGACCTTCCCTGCGCTCAAAGCAAAAGAACGCCCGTTGCCGAGCGTCCTGCGCCAATGCGCTGCTTCATACAGATATTTCAGCCAGACGCAAGGGCCTGGCTGCATTCTCTGCAAATTAAGCCTGGGCGGAAACGACCGTCCAGCGCTTGTCCTTGGAGATCGGCGCGCATTCCTCGATGGAAACCACGTCGCCAACCTTGTACTGGTTGTTCTCGTCATGCGCCTTGTACTTCTTGGAACGGCGGACCGTCTTCTGAAGCAACGGATGCGCGAATCGGCGCTCTACCCGGACAACAACGGTCTTCTCGTTCTTGTCGGAAACGACTACGCCCTGCAGAATGCGTTTCGGCATATTGTTCTTCCTTAAGCCTTGGCTTCTGCCGCCTTCTGGCGGGCAATGGTTTTCACGCGGGCGATATCCTTGCGGACTTCGTTGATGCGCGAGGACTTCTCGAGCTGGCCGGTCGCCTTCTGGAAGCGCAGATTGAACTGCTCCTTCTTGAGGTCCGCAAGCTTGTCCTTGAGCTGGTCGGCCGTGAGGCCGCGTACGTCTTCGGCTTTCATCGTGCCTTCTCCTTACTCTGCGATGCGCTGTACGAAGCGCGTCTTGACCGAGAGCTTGGCGGCACCGAGGCGAAGCGCTTCACGCGCCGTGTCTTCCGGAACACCATCGATCTCGAACATGATACGGCCGGGCTTGACCTTGCAGGCCCAGTATTCGACCGAACCCTTGCCCTTACCCATACGCACTTCGGTCGGCTTGGCGGTGACCGGAACATCCGGGAACACGCGGATCCAGACGCGGCCGGCGCGCTTCATGTGGCGGGTGATCGCGCGGCGGGCCGCTTCGATCTCGCGGGCGTTGACGCGGTTGGGCTCCTGCGACTTCAGGCCGAATTCGCCGAAGGCCAGATCGAAGCCGCCCTTGGCCACACCCTTGATGCGCCCCTTGAACTGCTTGCGGTACTTGGTACGCTTTGGCTGCAACATTTTCTTACTTCTCCGAGCTTATCTTTCGCCAGCGCTTATCAAGCGTTTTCGCGTTCGCGGCGACGATCGCCACGATCGCGGTCACGGCTTGCCGGACCCTGCGCATCGCCTTCCAGCGCGCGACGTTCGGAAGCCATCGGGTCGTGCTCAAGGATTTCACCCTTGAAGATCCAGACCTTGATGCCGCAAATACCGAATGCGGTTTCGGCCTCTGCCGTACCGTAATCGATGTCGGCGCGCAGCGTGTGCAGCGGGACGCGACCTTCGCGATACCATTCGGTACGGGCGATTTCCGCACCACCGAGACGGCCGGCGCAGGTGATTTTGATGCCTTCGGCGCCGAGACGCATGGCCGATTGAACAGCACGCTTCATCGCACGGCGGAAAGCCACACGGCGCTCGAGCTGCTGGGCGATCGACTGAGCGACCAGCGTCGAGTCGATTTCCGGCTTGCGCACTTCGACAATGTTGAGGTGCGTTTCCGAGTTGGTCATCGTGGAAAGCTTCTTGCGGAGCTTCTCGATGTCTGCACCCTTCTTGCCGATGATCAGGCCCGGACGAGCCGAGTGGATCGTGACGCGGCACTTCTTGTGCGGACGCTCGATGACAACCTTTGCGATGCCGGCCTGCTTCAGCTCCTGCATCAGGTAGGCGCGGATCTTCAGGTCCTCGTGGAGCAGCTGGCCGTATTCGGCGTTATCGGCGAACCAGCGGCTGTCCCAGGTACGGTTGATGCCGAGGCGGAAACCGATCGGATTGATTTTCTGGCCCATTATGCGGCCTCCCCTTTTTCCTCGACTTCGCGAACGACGATCGTCAGGTGCGCAAACGGCTTTTCGATCCGCGAGGCGCGACCGCGGCCACGGGCGTGGAAGCGCTTCATCACGATCGACTTGCCGACATAGGCTTCGGAGACGATCAGCGAGTCGACGTCGAGGTCATGGTTGTTTTCGGCATTGGCGATCGCAGACTCGAGCGTCTTCTTCACCGTGCCGGCAATACGCTTGCGCGAGAACTCAAGCTCGGCGAGCGCGCGATCGACCTTCTTGCCGCGAATCATGGCGGCAACGAGGTTCAGCTTCTGGGGGCTGACACGGAGCGTGCGCGCAACTGCCTGCGCCTCGTTATCCTTCAGCCGGCGTTCGGTCTTAGCCTTCGCCATGATTACTTCCTCTTCGCCTTCTTGTCCGCGCCGTGACCATAATAGGTCCGGGTGGGAGCGAATTCACCGAACTTGTGCCCGACCATGTCTTCGTTGACGCTGACCGGGATGTGCTTCGAGCCATTGTAGACGCCAAAGGTCAAACCAACGAACTGCGGCAGGATGGTGGAGCGACGGCTCCACATCTTGATCACTTCACTGCGTCCGCCTTCACGTACCTTCTCAGCCTTCTTGAGAAGATAGCCGTCAACAAACGGACCTTTCCAAACTGAACGAGCCATTGAACGACTTCCTCTCTTACTTCTTCACGTGGCGCGAGCGCATGATGAACTTGTCTGTCGACTTGTTCGAACGGGTGCGCTTGCCCTTCGTCGGCTTGCCCCACGGGGTCACCGGGTGGCGACCACCCGAGGTACGGCCTTCACCACCGCCGTGCGGGTGGTCGACCGGGTTCATGACGACGCCGCGGTTATGCGGACGCTTGCCCCGCCAGACGGTACGACCGGCCTTGCCGTCATTGATGTTGCCATGATCGGGGTTCGATACAGCACCGATCGATGCAAGGCAAGAGCCGTGCACCAGGCGCTGCTCGCCCGAGTTGAGGCGCAGGATCGCCATGCCCTGGTCACGGCCGACGAGCTGAACATAGGTGCCTGCAGAGCGGGCGATCTGGCCACCCTTGCCCGGCTTCATTTCGACGTTGTGAACGATGGAGCCGACCGGGATGTACTGCAGGGGCATGGTATTGCCCGGCTTGACATCGACAGCCTTGTTGGAAGCGATCACCTTGTCGCCGGCAGCCAGACGCTGCGGAGCGAGAATGTAGGCCTGCTCGCCGTCGGTGTAGGTCACGAGCGCGATGAACGCCGTACGGTTCGGATCGTATTCCAGACGCTCGACCGTGCCTTCGACGTCGAACTTACGACGCTTGAAGTCGATCAGGCGATAGGTACGCTTGTGACCGCCGCCGATAAAGCGAGCGGTGATGCGACCGTTGTTGTTGCGGCCACCGCTCTTGGAAAGACCTTCCGTCAGCGTCTTGACCGGCTTGCCCTTCCAGAGGCCCGAGCGGTCGACGATGACCAGCTGGCGCTGGCTCGGGGTCGTCGGATTGTAGCTTTTCAATGCCATTGTCTTATACCTCAGAGACCGGTGGAGACGTCGATCGTCTGACCTTCGGCCAGGGTGACGACAGCCTTCTTGACGTCCTTCTGCTTGCCGATGAAGCCGCGGAACCGTTTCACCTTGCCCTTGCGGACAAGCGTGTTGACAGCCGTGACCTTCACGCCGAACAGCGCCTCGACGGCAGCCTTGATCTCTGGCTTGGAAGCAGTCTTGGCAACGTTGAAGACGACCTGGTTCTGTTCGGATGCCAGCGTCGACTTTTCGGTGATCGCAGGAGAAACGATCACATCATAGTGGCGAAGATCGGTCACTTGAAACGCTCCTCTAGAGCTTCCACAGCAGCCTTGGAAAGCACGAGCTTGCCGCGGCGCAGGATGTCGTAAACATTGATGCCCTGAACCGGCAGAACATCGACATTCGGGATGTTCTGGGCAGCGAGCTTGAAGTTGCTGTCGAGTTCGGCACCGCCGATGAACAGCGCATTGGTCAGGCCGAGCGTCTCGAAGGAGCCGGCAAGAGCCTTGGTCTTGGCTTCAGCGGCGACCAGGTTGTCGACGATGATCAGATCTTCAGCCTTCATCTTGGCAGAGAGAGCGTGACGCAGAGCCAGCGCACGGACCTTCTTCGGAAGATCATGCTCGTGGCTGCGGACGACCGGACCGTGGGCCTTGCCGCCGCCGCGGAACTGCGGAGCGCGAGCGGAATGGTGACGAGCGCGGCCCGTACCCTTCTGCTTGTACATCTTCGAACCGGTGCGGGCGATTTCCGAACGGCCCTTCGACTTGTGGGTGCCCTGCTGCTTCTTGGCGAGCTGCCAACGAATCATGCGGGCCAGAATGTCTTCGCGGGGATCGAGGCCGAAAATCTCATCCGACAGGGAGACCTTGCCGGCGTCTTTTCCCTCGAGGGTCTTGACGTTATATTCCATTGTAGCTGGCTCCCTTACTTCGCGGCCGACTTGACGGCGTCGCGAACGACAATCCACGAGCCCTTGGAGCCGGGAACGGCACCCTTGACGAGGATCAGGCCACGGTTTTCGTCGGTGGAGACGATTTCAAGGTTCTGGGTGGTGACACGCGTCTGGCCCATGTGACCAGCCATGCGCTTGCCCTTCCAGACCTTGCCCGGATCCTGGTTGTTACCGGTCGAACCATGCGAGCGGTGCGAAACGGACACACCGTGCGTGGCGCGCAGACCGCCGAAATTGTGGCGCTTCATGGCACCGGCAAAACCCTTACCGATCGAGGTGCCGGTGACGTCCACCAACTGGCCGGCCTGGAAATGGGCGGCCGTCAGTTCGGTGCCGACATCAATCATGTTGTCTTCGGAAACGCGAAACTCGACGAGCTTCGCCTTCGGCTCGACATTGGCGACGGCAAAGTTGCCGCGCATCGCCTTGGAGGTGTTCTTTACCTTGGCCGTGCCGGCGCCCAGCTGAACAGCCGTATAGCCATTCTTCTCGACGGTGCGCTGCGCGACGACCTGGCAGTTGTCCAGCCGCAATACGGTTACCGGGATATGCTCGCCGGCGTCGTTATAGACGCGGGTCATTCCCACCTTCTGTGCAATTACACCCGAACGCATCGGTTCAATCCTTCTCACTCAGTCCGAAACCCTGGCCGAAACCAAGGTCTCAGAGCTTGATCTCAACATCGACACCGGCGGCGAGGTCGAGCTTCATCAGCGCGTCCACCGTCTGCGGCGTCGGGTCAACGATATCGAGAAGGCGCTTGTGGGTGCGCATCTCGAACTGCTCGCGGCTCTTCTTGTCGATGTGGGGGGACCGGTTAACCGTAAACTTCTCGATGCGGGTCGGAAGCGGAACGGGGCCCCGGACACTAGCACCGGTGCGCTTCGCCGTCGACACGATCTCGCGCGTGGAAGCATCGAGAATCCGGTGATCGAACGCCTTCAGGCGAATGCGGATATTTTGGCCGTTCATTCGACGTTATCCTTGTTGTCTGTTATCCACGTGCCCAAACGAAACGGCACGGGTTGTTCTTTTTCCTAAGGCGGACCACCGGTTTCAAAGATCGAAGGGGACACCGCAACCGGCATCCCTTTCCAGTCTCCAGGCCCTTAAGGCCCACCTTATGTGTTTGATTTCTGCCTCTAGGCGAAGCAGGAGCAAATCGCGCTGGCGCGCCATTTGCTACATTTTTATGTCATAAGCAAGCGGCTATCCGCCGCTTGCTTAAAAAGATCACTCGACGATGGATGCGACGATGCCGGCGCCGACGGTGCGGCCGCCTTCGCGGATGGCGAAGCGCAGCTTCTCTTCCATCGCGATCGGCACGATCAGCTCCACGTCGACCGTCACGTTGTCGCCCGGCATCACCATTTCCGTGCCTTCCGGCAGCGTCACGATGCCCGTCACGTCCGTCGTGCGGAAGTAGAACTGCGGACGGTAGTTGGTGAAGAACGGCGTATGACGGCCACCCTCTTCCTTCGTCAGGATGTAGGCTTCCGCCTTGAACTTCTTGTGCGGCTTCACAGAACCCGGCTTGCACAGAATCTGGCCGCGCTCGACGCCGTTGCGGTCGACACCGCGCAGCAGCGCACCGATGTTGTCGCCGGCCTGGCCCTGGTCGAGCAGCTTGCGGAACATCTCGACGCCCGTGCAGGTCGTCTTCGTCGTCGGACGGATGCCGACGATCTCGACTTCCTCGCCGACCTTGATGATGCCACGCTCGACGCGGCCCGTCACAACCGTACCGCGGCCCGAGATCGAGAACACGTCTTCGATCGGCATCAGGAACGGCTGGTCGATCGGACGCTCCGGCGTCGGGATGTATGAGTCAACCGCAGCCATCAGCTCGCGGATCGCGTCTTCGCCGATCTTCTTGTCGCTGTCTTCAAGCGCGGCAAGCGCCGAACCCTTGATGATCGGGATGTCGTCGCCCGGGAAGTCGTAAGACGACAGAAGTTCGCGAACTTCCAGCTCGACCAGCTCGAGGAGCTCGGCGTCGTCAACCTGGTCCACCTTGTTCAGGAACACAACGATCGCCGGTACGCCAACCTGGCGGGCCAGCAGGATGTGTTCGCGCGTCTGCGGCATCGGGCCGTCGGCAGCCGAAACAACCAGGATCGCGCCGTCCATCTGCGCAGCACCGGTGATCATGTTCTTCACATAGTCGGCGTGGCCGGGGCAGTCGACGTGCGCATAGTGGCGGGCAGGCGTCTCGTATTCAACGTGCGCCGTCGAGATCGTGATCCCGCGCGCCTTCTCTTCCGGCGCGGCGTCGATCTGGTCATAAGCCTTGAACTCGCCGAAATACTTCGTAATCGCTGCCGTCAACGACGTCTTACCATGGTCAACGTGACCAATCGTGCCAATGTTGACGTGCGGCTTATTCCGCTCAAACTTGCTCTTTGCCATTTCCGGCTCTCCGTTCTTGTCCCCTTCCGGGGATAAAAATCTCTACTGTTTCAGCCTGTTATTCCGGTCACTTCTGACCGGAATACTTTGCCTGGATTTCCTGAGCGACGTTGGTCGGGACCGGCGCGTAATGGTCGAAGACCATCGAATACTGAGCGCGGCCCTGCGACATGGAGCGCAGGTTGTCGACGTATTTGAACATGTTCGCCAGCGGCACATGCGCATCAACCACGATCGCAATGCCACGCGCTTCCTGGCCCTGGATCTGGCCACGGCGGGAGTTCAGGTCGCCGATCACGTCACCGACGTAATCTTCCGGCGTCACCACCTCGACCTTCATGATCGGCTCGAGGAGCTGCGCACCGGCCTTCTTGGCCGCTTCACGGAAGCAGGCGCGAGAGGCGATTTCGAAGGCGAGAACCGACGAGTCGACGTCATGGTATGCACCGTCGAGAAGCGTCGCCTTGACGCCGAGCATCGGGAAGCCCGCGAGCGGACCGGAGGAGAGCACGCTTTCGATACCCTTCTGGACGCCCGGGATGTATTCCTTCGGAACCGTACCGCCGACGATCTTCGACTCGAACTTGAAGTCTTCGCCTTCTGGATTCGGCTCGAACAGGATCTTGACGCGTGCGAACTGGCCCGAACCGCCGGACTGCTTCTTGTGCGTGTAGTCCTCTTCGTGCTGCTTCGTGATCGTCTCACGATAGGCAACCTGCGGAGCACCGACGTTGGCTTCGACCTTGAACTCGCGACGCATGCGGTCGACGATGATGTCGAGGTGAAGTTCGCCCATGCCGGCAATGATCGTCTGACCGGATTCCTCATCCGACTTCACACGGAAGGACGGATCTTCGGCAGCAAGGCGATTGAGCGCGAGGCCCATCTTTTCCTGGTCGCCCTTGGACTTCGGCTCGATGGCGATCTGGATCACCGGCTCGGGGAATTCCATGCGCTCCAGGATGACCGGCTTCAACGGATCGCAAAGCGTGTCGCCCGTGGTGGTTTCCTTGAGGCCTGCGAGAGCGACGATGTCGCCTGCGAAGGCTTCTTCGATGTCTTCACGGGAGTTGGAGTGCATCTGCAGCATGCGGCCGACGCGCTCACGCTTTTCCTTCACCGTGTTCATCAGCGACGAGCCCTTTTCGAGCTTGCCTGAATAGATGCGGCAGAAGGTGAGCGAACCGACGAAGGGGTCGTTCATGATCTTGAAGGCGAGCATGGAGAGCGGCTCGCTGTCGTCCGCATGACGCTCGATCTCGGCTTCGGTCTTGACATCGATACCCTTGATCGACGGGATGTCGGCCGGCGACGGCAGGAAATCGACGACAGCATCGAGCAACGGCTGAACACCCTTGTTCTTGAAGGCGGAACCGCAGAACATCGGGAAGAACTTGACGTCGATCGTGCCGCGGCGGATCAGTGCGCGGATCTTGTCGTTGTCCGGCATTTCACCTTCGAGATAGGCTTCCATCGCGGCTTCATCGATTTCGACAACCGTCTCGATCAGCTTTTCGCGATATTCTTCAGCCTTCTCCTTCAGGTCGGCCGGGATCTCAACGACGTCCCACTGGGCGCCGAGAGACTCATCGCGCCACACGAGAGCGTTCATCTCGATCAGGTCGATGACGCCCTTGAACTCGGTTTCAGCGCCGATCGGAAGCTGGCAGACGACGGCGGTCGCACCAAGACGGGTCTTGATCATCTCGACGGAGCGGTAGAAGTCCGCGCCGGTCTTGTCCATCTTGTTGCAGAAGATCATCCGCGGGACGTTGTACTTGTCGGCCTGGCGCCAGACGGTTTCCGTCTGCGGCTCAACGCCAGCATTGGCGTCGAGAAGAGCAACCGCACCGTCGAGCACGCGCAGCGAACGCTCGACTTCGATGGTGAAGTCGACGTGGCCGGGGGTGTCGATGATGTTGAAGCGGCGCATCTTGCCGTCACGGCCCTTCCAGAAGGTCGTGGTGGCGGCAGAGGTGATCGTGATGCCACGCTCCTGCTCCTGCTCCATCCAGTCCATCGTGGCCGCGCCGTCGTGAACTTCGCCGATCTTGTGCGACTTGCCGGTGTAATAGAGGATACGCTCGGTGGTCGTGGTCTTGCCGGCGTCGATATGCGCCATGATACCGAAATTTCGGTAGTCTTCGATTTTATACTCGCGAGCCATAGGACTGCCTTTCGAAATTCGATCGGATGAAGATTACCAACGGTAGTGCGAGAATGCGCGGTTGGCGTCGGCCATCTTGTGCGTGTCTTCACGCTTCTTGACGGCGCTGCCACGGTTGTTGGCGGCATCCATGAGTTCACCGGAAAGACGATCGACCATGGTGGTTTCGTTGCGCTTGCGGGCAGCGGCGATCACCCAGCGGATCGCGAGGGCCTGGCGGCGCTCCGGACGCACATCGACCGGAACCTGGTAGGTTGCACCACCAACGCGGCGCGAACGGACTTCAACATGCGGCGCGACGTTATCGAGCGCCTGATGGAAAACACCGAGCGGATCGGCCTTGGACTTACCCTGTACGGCGTCGAACGCACCGTAAACGATGTTTTCAGCCACGGACTTCTTGCCGTGAAGCATGATCGCATTCATGAACTTCGTGACGACGAGATCACCGAATTTCGGATCCGGGTTGATCTCACGCTTTTCTGCACGATGGCGTCGGGACATTCTTCTTCTCGTCTCTTCAACTGTTAAGGCGCTTTACCACGCGGAGAACCTCGCGCAGCGCCGGGATAACCAAAACCGAACTACTTCGGACGCTTTGCACCGTACTTGGAACGGCGCTGCTTGCGGTTCTTGACACCCTGGGTATCGAGAACGCCGCGAATGATGTGATAGCGAACGCCCGGCAAGTCCTTGACGCGGCCGCCACGGATCATGACGACGGAGTGTTCCTGCAGGTTGTGACCTTCACCCGGGATATAGCCGATGACTTCGAAGCCGTTGGTCAGGCGGATCTTGGCAACCTTACGCAGAGCCGAGTTCGGCTTCTTCGGGGTCGTCGTATAGACGCGGGTGCAAACGCCGCGCTTCTGCGGGTTTTCCTGCAGGGCAGGAACCTTGTTGCGCTTTACCTGTGCCTGACGCGGCTTGCGGATCAGCTGGTTTACGGTAGGCATATAACCATCCCTTGCAAAATCTTCTTCCAAAGCCCTTGTCAGGGCCAATCTGATGCCGTTTCCGGCGGCGACACACACATTTCCTCATGCGCAAAACGTGGCCCGATCCGCTTTCCGGATGGACCACAAAAGGCAGAGGACGCATTCCTCATGCGTCATGCGTGCAACATTCGTGTCGTCAACGTGCGTATGGAACCGTGTCTGAGGCGTACTCCGGAACGAGTCGTCCCGAACGGGCAAGCCTCACATCGCTTCCGATGCGGGGCGTTTACTGTTTTCCCCCCCGCCCGTCAAGAGCCGCGCCGAAAATAATGCCTCAAACCCCTGGCTTACCGGGTAAAGGGCAGGTTTTCCGACAAGGTTTCGTGAGTTTTCGCCCTACGCAGGCATTTGTATTTGGGAATCGCAGTCAATGGAACTAAAGAGGACGGAAACCTTTCATCCCGCTTCCGCTTCGGGGCAAAAGGTCTTTCCCTTATCTGGAGACAATGATGATGGCGGCCGCTGACAACGACAACAATCTCGACGGGCCGATGGTCTTTATCATCATCGGCAAGGGATATGAAGTAAAGGATGGCGAGGGCGTCGACCTCCACATCATGCTGCAGGCACCGGACGACGATTCCGCCGTGCGCGGAGCGCTCAACGCGCTTTCGGAGGAAGGTTTCCTCGAAGCCGATCTCGACCAGATCGGCGTCTTGACCGACGAACCGACGGAAGAACCGCATGCATCCGCCTATCAGGGTGCGCTCGAAGGCGAAGTCTCGATCATCCGCTTCGAATAGAGAAGTCCGAATGGATGGCACCCGCTGGTGCGGTGGACCAGCGGGTGCCCCCCTCGCCGGCTTATTTTGCGCATGCTGTCCCGAACCGGTCCCCCTTCGGGCGGCATGCTCCAACGCCGGTCTTGTTTATTTGGAAGTCGGTATGATGCTGACCGGCCGCGGTGTTAGGTCGGTTTCGGGCGGAAGGATTGGATAGGTCACTTCCGGCACCTTGCCGGTCAGAGAGTCCAGGAAGGCGACGATCAGATCGACCTCGTTGCCCTTCAGTTCCTCGCCAAGCTGCGCCGTTCCCATGATCGCGACCGCCTGTTTCAGGTCCCATACTTTCCCTGAATGGAAATAGGGTGCCGTCAGCGCGATATTGCGCAGCGGTGCGGCGCGAAAGACGTAGGAATCATCCGCCGTATTGGTGACGGCAAAACGCCCCTTGTCGTTTTCCGGCAGGACCTCGGCCCCGGGCTTCTCGATCAGTCCGAAGGGATAATACCCCTCCCCGCCGACGTTGATGCCCGCATGGCAAGAGGCGCAGCCCTTGTCCATGAAGAGCGACAGGCCCTGCTTCGCCTCGACGGTCATGGCATCGTCGTCACCGTTCAGCCAGGCGTCGAAAGGCGCCGGTGTGATCAACGTCGCCTCGAAGGCTTCGATCGCCTTGGCAAAATTGTCGAAAGTGACCGGATCGGCCTCTCCCGGAAAGGCGGCCTTGAACCACTCGACATATTGCGGCATCGACTTCAGCGCCGCGACAACCTGATCGGGTGTGTTGGCCATCTCGACGCCGGCCTGGACCGGCCCCTTGGCCTGGGCCTTCAGGTCTTCGGCGCGCCCATCCCAGAACTGCGCGATATTGAAGACGGCGTTGAGTGCGGTCGGCGCGTTGCGCGGTCCCTTCTGCCATCCGTGGCCGATCGACGTTTCGAGATTATCGTCGCCACCGGTCGCGAGATTGTGACAGGAGTTGCAGGAAAAGACACCCGAGGCGGACACGCGCGGGTCGAAGAACAGCGCCTTGCCAAGCGCGATCTTGTCCGCGGTGATCCTGTTGTCCTTCACCGCGGGAATGGTCGACGGCAGGGGCTTGAACACCTCAAGCGCCGTCTCGCGAAGATCGGCGGGGACCGACGGACCCGCCGCATGCGCCATCGTTGCAAGCAAAACGCAGACGGCGACCGAGGACAGTAACTTATTCATTTGAGCCTCCATTCGTGATCGAACGGAGGCCAGATTAGAAACCTTCCAATAATGCCCGTTTGCCCCTGATCAACCCTTTAAACCTCACCTATTCCCGAAAACGCGAAAACGCCCGGATTTCTCCGGGCGTTCTTTCTTTCGTCAATTCCATGGGGTGCGACAGATCGGCACTCCGGCCTATCACTCGGCCGGGGTGTTTTCTCCAGCCATGTCCTGCAGCATCGGAGTTGCCGAAGCTGCTCCCGACCCCTTCTTGCGCTCCTCGAGGATAAGGTCGTCGCGCGAGGTGGCGATGCGGCGGATCTGGGTCATGGTGCCGCCCGTACCGGCCGGGATGAGACGGCCGACGATGACGTTCTCCTTGAGCCCCTGCAGCGTGTCCATCTTGCCGGCGATCGCAGCTTCCGTGAGAACCTTGGTGGTTTCCTGGAAGGATGCGGCCGAGATGAAGGACGGGGTCTGCAGCGACGCCTTGGTGATGCCGAGCAGGACCGGATCGCCCGAAGCAGGCTTCTTGCCTTCCTCCGCCAAGCGCTCGTTGACGTCGTCGAGTTCGATCCGGTCGACATTGTCGCCAACGATGTACTGGCTGTCGCCGGCATCGGTGATCTCGACCTTCTGCAGCATCTGACGGACGATGACTTCGATGTGCTTGTCGTTGATGACAACGCCCTGCAACCGGTAGACTTCCTGGATTTCGTTGACGAGGTAGGAAGCAAGCGCTTCCACGCCCTTGATCGCCAGGATGTCGTGCGGCGCCGGGTTGCCGTCGAGGATGTAGTCGCCCTTCTCGATGTAGTCGCCGTCCTGAAGATGGAAGGGCTTGCCTTTCGGGATCAGGTATTCGACCGGCTCGACACCGTCTTCCGCCGGCTCGATCATAACGCGACGCTTGTTCTTGTAGTCGCGACCGAGGCGGATCGTACCATCGATCTCAGCGATGATGGCGTGATCCTTCGGACGGCGCGCTTCGAAGAGCTCGGCGACGCGCGGCAGACCACCGGTGATGTCCTTGGTCTTGGCGCTTTCCATCGGGATACGGGCAAGAACGTCACCCTGGGAGACCTTCTGGCCCGGCTCGACGGACAGGATCGCGTCGACCGAAAGCTGGAAGCGGGCTTCGCCGCCACGCGACAGCTTGGCGATCGCACCGGAAGCGTCCTTGATGACGATCGCGGGCTTCAAGTCCGAGCCGCGCGGCGTCGAACGCCAGTCGATGACCTGGCGCTTGGTGATGCCGGTGGATTCGTCGGTGGATTCCGAAACGGAGATGCCGTCGACGACATCTTCGAACTGAACCGTGCCTTCGACTTCCGTCATCATCGGGCGGGTATAAGGATCCCATTCGGCGAGACGCTGGCCGCGGCGGACCTTGTCGCCGTCATCCACGAACAGCTTCGAACCATAGGCGACGCGCTGCGAAGACCGTTCGACGCCACGTTCGTCGAGGATGGTGATCGCCATGTTGCGGCCCATCGCGACGAGTACGCCTTCGGAGTTGCGCAACATGTTGCGGTTCTTGATCTGGATCGTGCCTTCGTAAGACGCTTCCAGGAACGACTGGTCGACCACGTTCGCCGTACCGCCCAGGTGGAAGGTACGCATGGTGAGCTGTGTGCCCGGCTCGCCGATCGACTGAGCGGCGATGACGCCGACCGCTTCGCCCATGTTGACCGGCGTACCGCGCGCAAGGTCACGGCCGTAGCAGACCGAGCAGACGCCCGTCTGGACTTCGCAGGTCAGTGCGGAGCGAATGCGGATCGACTGGATACCAGCCTTTTCGATCTCGATGACATCCGGCTCAAGGATCATCTTGCCCGCATCGACGATGCGCTCGCCCGTGACCGGATGATCGATATCGTCCAACGCGGTACGACCCAGGATGCGGGCGCCAAGCGAAGCTACGACCTGGCCGGCATCAACGATCGCCGTCATGGTGAGGCCGCTTTCGGTGCCGCAATCGACCATGTTGACGATGCAGTCCTGCGCGACGTCGACGAGACGGCGGGTCAGGTAACCGGAGTTCGCGGTCTTCAAGGCGGTGTCTGCGAGACCCTTACGGGCGCCGTGGGTCGAGTTGAAATACTCGTTCACGGTCAGGCCTTCCTTGAAGTTCGAGATGATCGGCGTTTCGATGATCTCGCCCGACGGCTTGGCCATCAGGCCGCGCATGCCGCCCAGCTGGCGCATCTGGTTCGGAGAACCGCGGGCACCCGAGTGGGACATCATGTAGATCGCGTTCATCGGCTTCTGGCGACCGGTCTCGGCGTCGAACTCGACGGCCTTGATGCGGGCCATCATGTCCTCTGCGACCTTCTCGGTGGCCTTGCCCCAGGCATCGACGACCTTGTTGTACTTCTCGCCCTGGGTGATCAGGCCGTCATTGTACTGCTGCTCGTATTCCTTGACCAGCGCTTCGGTGTCGCCGACGATCTTCTCCTTGGTATCCGGAATGATCATGTCGTCCTTGCCGAAGGAGATGCCGGCGCGGCAGGCATGGGTGAAGCCGAGCTGCATGATGCGGTCGCAGAAGATAACCGTGTCCTTCTGGCCGCAGTGGCGATAGACCGTGTCGATCATCCTGGAGATGTTCTTCTTGGTCATTTCCTGGTTGCAGATGTCGAACGGCACGTTGACGTTCTTCGGCAGGAGCTCACCGATGATCATACGGCCGGGCGTCGTTTCATAGATCTTCGAAACCGGCTTGCCCTCGGCGTCGACGGTCTTGAAGCGGCCTTTGATCTTGGCATGCAACGTGACGACCTTGTTTTCCAGAGCGTGGTGAAGTTCACCCATGTCGGAGAAGGCCATGCCCTCGCCCGGCTCGTTCTGGTTCATGATCGAGAGATAGTAGAGGCCGAGAACCATGTCCTGCGACGGCACGATGATCGGGGCGCCGTTCGCCGGATGCAGGATGTTGTTCGTCGACATCATCAGCACGCGGGCTTCAAGCTGGGCTTCGAGCGACAGCGGCACGTGGACGGCCATCTGGTCACCGTCGAAGTCGGCGTTGAAGGCCGTGCAGACGAGCGGGTGCAACTGGATCGCCTTGCCTTCAACCAGGATCGGTTCGAAGGCCTGAATGCCCAGGCGGTGCAGCGTCGGCGCACGGTTCAACAGGACCGGATGCTCGCGGATGACCTCGTCGAGGATATCCCAGACTTCCGGCTTTTCCTTTTCGACCAGCTTCTTCGCCTGCTTGACGGTCGAGGAGTAACCCTTGGCGTCGAGGCGGGCATAGATGAACGGCTTGAACAGTTCGAGCGCCATCTTCTTCGGCAGGCCGCACTGGTGCAGCTTCAGTTCCGGACCGGTCACGATGACCGAACGGCCGGAATAGTCGACGCGCTTGCCGAGCAGGTTCTGGCGGAAGCGGCCCTGCTTGCCCTTCAGCATGTCGGACAGCGATTTCAGCGGACGCTTGTTGGCGCCGGTGATGACGCGGCCACGACGGCCGTTGTCGAACAGCGCATCGACAGATTCCTGCAGCATGCGCTTTTCGTTGCGGATGATGATGCCCGGAGCGCGCAGTTCGATCAGGCGCTTCAGACGGTTGTTACGGTTGATGACGCGGCGATAGAGATCGTTCAAGTCGGACGTTGCGAAACGACCGCCGTCGAGGGGCACGAGCGGGCGCAGATCCGGCGGGATCACCGGAACGACCTTCATGATCATCCATTCCGGGCGATTGCCGGATTCGATGAAGTTCTCGACGATCTTCAGACGCTTCATCAGCTTCTTCTGCTTGAGGTCCGACGTGGTGTCGGCAAGCTCCGAACGCAGGTCGCCGGCGATCTTCTCAAGATTCATCGAAGCCAGCATTTCATAGATGGCCTCGGCGCCGATCATCGCCGTGAACTGATCCTCGCCATATTCGTCGACGGCGATCATGTATTCTTCTTCGGAAAGAAGCTGGTTTTCCTTCAGCGCAGTAAGGCCCGGCTCCGTCACGATGTAGTTCTCGAAATAGAGAACGCGCTCGACATCCTTCAGAGTCATGTCGAGAAGGGTGGCGATGCGAGACGGCAGCGACTTCAGGAACCAGATATGGGCAACGGGAGCGGCGAGTTCGATATGGCCCATGCGCTCGCGGCGAACGCGCGACAGCGTGACTTCGACGCCGCACTTTTCGCAGATGATACCCTTGTACTTCATGCGCTTGTACTTGCCGCACAGGCACTCGTAGTCCTTGATCGGCCCGAAGATGCGGGCGCAGAAAAGACCGTCGCGTTCCGGCTTGAACGTACGGTAGTTGATGGTCTCCGGCTTTTTGATTTCGCCGTAGGACCAGGAGAGAATCTTCTCCGGCGACGCGATCGAGATACGGATCGAGTCGAAGTGCTGCGCAGGCACCTGCGGATTGAAAAGATTCATGACCTCTTGGTTCATGCCTATCTCCTTTAGGGGCCGAAGCCCTCGGCTTGCGATCGGGTCTGTCCAAACTCCCAGGCCCTATTTCCGGGGATGGCAGTCCGATGCTTTAAGTAGTCGTAGCCGCTGAATGCGGCGAAAGTTTCCCGATCCTGCCGGCGGGGACCAGCGGCGGGAGCGGCGCGCGCCAATTCAAGCGCGCGCCTTCTCTTGTTGTTACTCGGCTGCGTCGGGCAGTTGCTGGCCGCCATCCGCCTGCTCGACCTTCGAATTCTCGAGCTCCACGGACAGGCCCAGCGAGCGCATTTCCTTGACGAGAACGTTGAAGCTCTCCGGAATGCCCGCCTCGAACGTGTCGTCGCCACGGACGATCGCTTCGTAGACCTTGGTACGACCCGCCACGTCGTCCGACTTCACGGTCAGCATTTCCTGCAGGGTGTAGGCGGCGCCGTAGGCTTCCAGAGCCCAGACTTCCATTTCCCCGAAGCGCTGGCCACCGAACTGCGCCTTACCGCCCAGCGGCTGCTGGGTGACGAGCGAGTACGGACCGATCGAACGCGCGTGGATCTTGTCGTCCACAAGGTGGTTCAGCTTGATCATGTACATGTAGCCGACGGTGACCTTGCGGTCGAAAGCTTCGCCCGTGCGGCCGTCGTACAGGACCGACTGACCCGACGAATGCAGACCGGCCTTGGTCAGCATGGCAGCAACGTCCGGTTCATGCGCGCCGTCGAAGACCGGCGTCGCGATCGAAACGCCGCGCTTCGACTGCTCGGCAAGCTTTACCAGCGACTCGTCGTCAAAATTGGCGACTTCGTTCTTGGCTTCGCTGGCATACACGTCCGTCAGCTCGCGCTTCAGGTCGGTGATATCCATCGTCTTGCGATATTCTTCGAGCAGCTCGCCGATCTTCTTGCCCATGCCTGCGCATGCCCATGCGAGATGGGTTTCAAGGATCTGACCGACGTTCATGCGCGAAGGCACGCCAAGCGGGTTCAAGCAGATGTCGACATGCGTACCGTCTTCGAGGAATGGCATATCCTCGACCGGCACAATACGCGACACAACGCCCTTGTTTCCGTGACGGCCGGCCATCTTGTCGCCCGGCTGGATCTTGCGCTTCACCGCGACGAAGACCTTGACCATCTTCATGACACCCGGAGGCATTTCGTCGCCGCGCTGGACCTTCTCGACCTTGTCCATGAAGCGCTGTTCAAGGCGCGACTTGGATTCGTCGTACTGAGCGCGCAGCGCTTCGATCTCGCCCTGGACCTTTTCGTCCTCGACGGCGAACATCCACCACTGCGAGCGCGGGTACTCCGAGATCACGGCATTCGAAAGCTCGACGCCCTTCTTGAAGCCCTTCGGGCCGGCAACCGACATCTGCCCACGCAGCATGTCTGTCAGACGACCATAGACGTTGCGGTCCAGGATCGCCTGTTCGTCGTCCCGGTCCTTGGCGAGACGCTCGATCTCCTCGCGCTCGATCGCCATCGCACGTTCGTCCTTCTCCACGCCGTGGCGGTTGAAGACGCGAACTTCGACGACCGTACCGAACGTGCCCGGCGGCATGCGCATGGAGGTGTCACGAACGTCAGAGGCCTTTTCGCCGAAGATGGCGCGCAGAAGCTTTTCTTCCGGCGTCATCGGGCTTTCGCCCTTCGGGGTGATCTTGCCGACGAGAATGTCGCCCGGCTGGACTTCGGCGCCGATATAGACGATTCCCGCTTCGTCGAGATTCTTCAGCGCTTCTTCCGAAACATTCGGAATGTCGCGCGTGATTTCTTCAGGACCAAGCTTGGTGTCACGGGCCATCACCTCGAATTCCTCGATGTGGATGGACGTGAACACATCGTCGGCAACGATGCGTTCCGACATCAGGATCGAGTCTTCGTAGTTGTAGCCGTTCCACGGCATGAACGCGACGAGCGCGTTACGACCGAGAGCCAAGTCACCAAGATCGGTCGACGGACCGTCGGCAATGATGTCACCCTTGTTCAGAACGTCGCCGACGGCGACCAGCGGACGCTGGTTGACGCAGGTGTTCTGGTTCGAACGCTGGAACTTCTGCAGACGGTAGATATCGACACCGGACTTCGATGGATCGAGGTCCTCGGTGGCACGGATAACGATACGGGTCGCATCGACCTGGTCGACCACGCCGCCACGACGGGCGGCGATCGCAGCGCCGGAATCGCGGGCGACGACCGGCTCCATACCGGTGCCGACAAACGGAGCTTCGGCGCGTACCAGCGGCACGGCCTGACGCTGCATGTTCGAACCCATGAGAGCGCGGTTGGCGTCGTCGTTTTCCAGGAACGGAATCAGTGCGGCAGCCACCGAAACGAGCTGCTTCGGCGAAACGTCCATCAGGTTGATGTTGTCGCGCGGAGCCAGCATCACTTCGCCGGCATGACGGCAAACGACGAACTCTTCAGCAAAGGTGCCGTCATCGTTCATCGGCGCGTTCGCCTGCGCGACGTAATACTTCGCCTCTTCCATGGCGGAGAGGTAAAGCACGTCGTTGGTGACCTTGCCGTCGACGATCTTGCGATACGGGCTTTCGATGAATCCGTACTTGTTGACGCGGGCGAAGGTGGCCAGCGAGTTGATCAGACCGATGTTCGGGCCTTCCGGCGTCTCGATCGGGCAAATGCGGCCGTAGTGGGTCGGGTGAACGTCGCGGACTTCGAAGCCTGCGCGCTCACGGGTCAGACCACCCGGGCCAAGGGCCGAGAGACGGCGCTTGTGGGTGATTTCCGACAACGGGTTCACCTGGTCCATGAACTGCGACAGCTGCGAGGAACCGAAGAATTCGCGAACGGCAGCCGCCGCAGGCTTCGCATTGATCAGATCCTGCGGCATGACGGTATCGATCTCGATCGACGACATGCGCTCCTTGATGGCGCGCTCCATGCGCAGCAGACCCAGGCGATACTGGTTCTCCATGAGCTCGCCGACCGAACGGACACGGCGGTTGCCGAGGTTGTCGATGTCGTCGATCTCGCCCTTGCCGTCGCGCAGTTCGACCAGCATCTTGACCACGGCCAGGATGTCTTCCTTGCGCAGCGTGCGGACCGTGTCCTCGACTTCGAGGTCAAGACGCATGTTCATCTTCACGCGGCCGACGGCGGAGAGGTCGTAACGCTCCGCATCGAAGAACAGCGAGTTGAACATGGCTTCCGCCGATTCCATGGTCGGCGGCTCACCCGGACGCATGACGCGGTAAATATCGAACAGAGCGTCCTGGCGGTTCTCGTTCTTGTCGGCGGCGAGCGTATTGCGGATATAGGCTCCGACATTGATGTGGTCGATGCCGAGGATCGGGATCTCGTCGAAACCTGCGTTCAGGATGACCGGCAGCGTCTTCTCGTCGATCTCGTCGCCAGCTTCCAGGTAGATCTCACCGGTTTCCAGGTTGACAATGTCTTCGGCAAGATAGGTGCCATAGAGATCGTCATTGGTCGCCTTCAGCGCCTTCAGGCCCTTTTCGGAGAGCTGACGGAGCAGACGCGGGGTGAGCTTTTTGCCGGCCTCGACAACCACTTCGCCGGTGTCGGCGTCGATCATGTCGGAAAGAGCCTTCGCGCCCTTCAAGGTGTCCGGATGGAACGGAATCCGCCAGCCCTCGCCGTCGCGCTCATAGGAGGACTTCGTGTAGAAGGTTGACAGAATGTCTTCACCGTCCATGCCGAGCGCCATCAAGAGCGACGTCACGGGGATCTTGCGGCGGCGGTCGATACGGGCGAACACGATGTCCTTGGCGTCGAACTCGATGTCGAGCCAGGAACCGCGATAGGGGATAACGCGGGCAGCAAAGAGCAGCTTGCCGGAAGAATGGCTCTTGCCCTTGTCGTGGTCGAAGAAGACGCCCGGCGAGCGGTGCATCTGCGACACAATCACGCGTTCGGTGCCGTTGACGATGAACGTACCGTTGTCGGTCATCAGCGGCATGTCGCCCATGTAGACGGACTGTTCCTTGATGTCCTTGATGGACTTCGCGCCGGTATCCTCGTCGATATCGAACACGATGAGACGCAGCGTCACCTTGAGAGGCGCAGCATAGGTCAGGTCGCGCTGGCGGCATTCTTCCACGTCGAACTTCGGCGGTTCGAATTCGTAGGACACGAATTCCAGCATGGAGGCACCGGAAAAATCGGTGATCGGAAAGACCGACCTGAAGACGGCGTTCAGACCTTCGTCCGGGCGGCCGCCCTTCGGTTCGTCGACCATGAGGAACTGGTCATAGGATGCCTTCTGAACCTCGATGAGGTTCGGCATCTCTGTGACTTCGGGGATTTTTCCAAAAAACTTGCGTACGCGCCTGCGACCATTAAACGAAAGGGTCTGAGCCATCGTCGCTCCTTCAAAATTGCATCCGGGCCTGCAACGGACGGGGTTCGCTGGCCAGTCGATCCCGTCGATCAATGGGTATTCCCAATCTCGTCCCACTTCCCGAACACGCCAGGCCGGATTGCCTTCTCGGTTCGGTTCGGGACCATCCTCTTGAGAACCCATTACCCAAGAACCGTTTTCGCGGCTCTTGGGTAATCAGTTCGGAGGAAATCGGCGGGAGAGGAGAGGTCCCCTCTCCCGCCGCATTCCGGTATTACTTGACGTCGACCTTGGCGCCGGCATCCTCAAGCTTCTTCTTGAGGTCTGCGGCTTCAGCCTTGGAGACGGCTTCCTTGACAGCCTTCGGAGCGCCTTCGACGAGGTCCTTGGCTTCCTTCAGGCCGAGGCCGGTGATAGCGCGGACTTCCTTGATGACGTTGATCTTGTTGGCGCCGGCATCCGTGAGGATGACGTCGAACTCGGTCTTTTCTTCTTCAGCCGGAGCAGCAGCACCGCCGGCAGCGCCGCCAGCAGCAGCAACCGCTACGGGAGCTGCAGCGGAAACGCCCCACTTTTCTTCGAGCATCTTGGAAAGCTCAGCAGCTTCCAGGACGGTGAGAGAGGAGAGGTCTTCTACGATCTTTGCGAGATCAGCCATTTTCTAGTTCCTTTTGTTCGGTTCGAACTGGTTTGATATGAACAGCGAAAAACCGCCTCAAGCGGCTTCGTCCTTCTTGGCATACGCCGAAAGCACGCGGGCAAGCTGAGCTGCCGGTGCCTGAACGACGCCTGCGATGCGGGTAGCCGGGGTCTGGATCATGCCCAGCAGCTTCGCACGCAGCTCGTCCAGCGAAGGCAGGGTCGCAAGCGACTTGACACCTTCCGCGTTGAGCGTGGCCGATCCCATGGCACCGCCGAGAACAACGAGCTTGTCGTTGGTCTTGGCGAAATCCGAGACGACCTTCGGAGCGACGACCGGGTCATTGCTGTAAGCAATGAGCGTCTGACCCTTGAACAGGTCCGACATCCCTTCCGACTCCGTGCCCTGAAGAGCGATCTTGGCCAGGCGGTTCTTCGCGACTTTGACGGTGCCGCCAGCAGCGCGCATCTTCGAACGGAAGTCGTTCATCTGCGCAACTGTGACACCAGCATAGTGGGCCACGACAACCGAACCGGAAGCCTTGAAGACTTCGTTCAGCTCCGTGACGAATTCGCGTTTTTCCGCTCTTTCCACTGTCTGTCTCCAGTAGGTAGGACCGCAATCCTGCAGGCCCCACCGGGTTTGCCTTTGCCTCAAGGGATCCTTCTTCTCGGACCCCAAGGGCGCTTGAGGATCCTGTCCCCTCGCACTGTCCCCTTTCGGGTTCCAGGCACAAGGCACACTAGGCTCGAACCGAACTCGAAAGGCGCCCAGGCGCCCTTCCAAAACTCGTGTTCTTACCCGTCTCATGCAGGCAAAGTGATTAAGGTCGAAACCACCTGCAATCTCGGACAGGAATTCCGGATTTCTCCGGAAATTCCCGGCCCCGAAGGGCCGGGAATTCATGTAGCCGAGACCGAAGCCCCGGCGAATGCTTTAGACCGTTACCGTCGACGGGTCGATCTTGACGCCTGGCCCCATGGTCGAGGAAATCGCCACGCGCTTGACGTAGTTGCCCTTCGCGCCAGCCGGCTTCGCCTTGATGACCGCATCGGCGAAAGCCTTGATGTTCTCTTCCAGAGCCTTGGCGTCGAACGAAGCCTTGCCGACGCCGGCATGGATGATACCAGCCTTCTCGACGCGGAACTCGACAGCACCACCCTTGGACGCCTTGACGGCACCAGTGACGTCCATCGTAACCGTGCCGACCTTCGGGTTCGGCATCATGCCACGGGGGCCGAGCACCTTACCCAGACGACCGACGAGCGGCATCATATCCGGGGTCGCGATGCAGCGATCGAAGTCGATCTTGCCGCCCTGGACGATTTCAACGAGGTCTTCGGCACCGACGACGTCAGCGCCGGCAGCCTTGGCTTCGTCAGCCTTGGCGCCACGGGCAAAGACGGCAACGCGAACGTCACGGCCGGTGCCGTTCGGCAGATTGACCACGCCGCGAACCATCTGGTCGGCATGACGCGGGTCGACGCCGAGATTCATGGCGATTTCAACGGTCTCGTCGAACTTTGCAGTGGCACGGTCCTTCACCATCTTGATGGCGTCGGTCAGGGCAACGAGCTTGGTCGGATCAACGCCTTCGCGGATCTTCTGAATACGCTTTGCAAGCTTTGCCATGTTAAGCCACCACTTCCAGGCCCATGGAGCGGGCAGAGCCCTCGACCATTGCCATTGCGCCTTCGACGTCGGCCGCATTCAGATCCTTCATCTTGCCTTCGGCAATTGCGCGGACCTGCGCCTTGGTGATCGTACCGACCTTCGCACCCTTGCCCGGAGTCTTCGAGCCAGAGGTGATCTTTGCTTCCTTCTTCAGCCAGTAGGTGACCGGCGGCTGCTTCATTGCGAAGGTGAAGGACTTGTCCTGGTAATAGGTGATGACGACCGGGATCGGCATACCCTTTTCCATTTCCTGCGTGGCGGCATTGAACGCCTTGCAGAATTCCATGATGTTGATGCCACGCTGACCAAGCGCCGGGCCGATTGGCGGGGACGGGTTTGCCGATCCTGCCTTGACCTGCAGCTTGAGCTGGCCCGCTACTTTCTTAGCCATTTCTCTCTGCCTTTCGTTATGGGCCAGTTGCCCGGCCCGACATGCCGGGCTCGCCCGGCGGCTGCGGTTGCGTGGTTCGGTCGAGGCACCCGGCTAAAGGCGCCACCCCTCCCACGCGCTTACGGCACACGCCGCTCGAAGCCCGCCACGCAAATGGCAAGCCCCAATTCGAAACTCATCAGACCTTTTCGACCTGACCGTATTCCAGCTCGACCGGGGTCGCGCGACCAAAGATCGAGACCTCCACCTTAAGGCGGGAACGCTCCTCGTCGACATCCTGAACGATGCCATTGAACGATGCGAATGGACCATCCGAGACGCGAACCTGCTCGCCGATCTCGAAGCTGATAGAGGACTTCGGCCGCTCGACGCCTTCCTGTACCTGGCCCAGGATGCGCTCAGCCTCGAAATCCGGAATCGGAACCGGCTTGTTGTCAGAACCCAGGAAGCCGGTAACCTTTGGCGTATTCTTGATGAGGTGATAAGCCTCGTCGGTCAGGTTCGCACGGACCAAAACATAGCCAGGGAAGAACTTGCGCTCGGAATCGACCTTGCGGCCGCGGCGAACTTCCACGACCTTCTCGGTCGGCACAAGGATCTTTTCGAACAGATGCTCAAGCCCCTTCTGGCGAGCCTTGTTCTCGATATCCTCGGCAACCTTCTTCTCAAAATTCGAATATGCGTGGACGATGTACCAACGCGCCGCCATCTTCACTCTCCAAGAATCAAACGCTGACGTTCAGGATCAAACGTAACAACCAGCCCATCAGCTGATCTGCAGCGAAGAAAAACAGCGCAGCGAAAATGACCATAACCAGCACCATAGCCGTGGAGATCATAGTCTCGCGACGAGACGGCCAATGGATTTTCGACGCCTCGGAGCGCACTTGGCGCAGAAACGTGACAGGATTGGTTTTGGATGCCATCGATTGCCCACGCAATTACGGCGCGTAAAGCTGACCTCGCTCAGCCCCACGCACCGCGTGTCTGTTTTGAACCCTACATAAACACCCCTTCCCCTTTACACAAGAGGGAAAACAGTGCCCGATGAAATTTTGCCGCTTTGGGCGGCAACCATTTCCAAACAATCCCGCTGCGGATGTTCCGCGCCAATCGCCTTGGAAATGGCAGGGGCAGAGGGGCTCGAACCCCCGACCTGCGGTTTTGGAGACCGCCGCTCTACCAACTGAGCTATACCCCTTCAGCCAGGACGGATCGCGGAATTTCAAGGTCCGGTTCCCGCCAGCAGGCCCGGCGCTCCCTTTAAGGGGATGCGTCACGCTTTGCAAGAGCGTTTTTGAATATCCCTGCGCTCTATCTCAGCTTTCTGTTGCTGACGTCGGAAGCTTCGGTAAATCGCGCAAGAGAAAGCGCCTGCCCTCCCCCGGCCGCGAGAATTTCCTTGCCCGGCAGATCGTAGCCGCTCGACCCTGTCACTGATGATTGCGCCCCCCTTTCGGGCAGCAGCGGGAGACGCCGCCAGGAAAGACGCGGCGGCCTTTCCACATAAGCGTCGGGCTGATTGACCAGTCCGCCGGAAACGCGGGCGATGATTGCCTCGATAGCCAGCTTGCGGCCGGCCTTGTGATAGAAATTGCCCTTCACCTGCACACTGCCGGCCAGGGCCTTGATGAAATCGGCAAGAAGCCGCTTATCGATCGGCTCCGGGTGGCGCCAGAAACTGTCAAGACCTCCCTGGTGGGTCAGGCCAGGTACGTCATAGACGGCGGCGCCGAGCGCAATGGTCGGAATGCCCGCCCGCAGGCTGTGCAAGCCCGTCGTGGAATTGACGACGACCACACCGTGACTATCCCGAAGGATCGTCGACAGATTGCCCTTCTCGATGAAGGTCACCCTGCCCTGCACGCGGTGACGTTCCGCAAGACGGGCAACGACCTTACGCCACCCCTCCAGATCGTTATCCAGAGGATGCTGCTTGACGACCAGCCGGCCATTTTCGGGTGCATGACGCGCGAAGGATTGAATGACCTGTTCCAGCATCTGTGACAGGTGCCGGTAAGGCGAATTTGCGCGGATCTGGTAATCGCTCTGGAGCTGCAGGGCGAGAAGATAGTTCTTCTTCAATTTGTCTTCGAAGAAACCTTCCGGCAGGTCGTGGCGTGCCCTGAACATGCGCGGCACCCACGAGAGGTAGTCGAAAATCGGATCATAATATTTGTCTGCGCGGTAGAACGGAAACATCAGCCGACCGAAATAGGCCGCAAGGTTATAGACGACTTCGTTGGTCGCCTCCTGACCGAAGGTGTGGCCGTAAAGGGCATGCAGATCTGGTGTATCCACTTGCGCCGCGATGCGCCTGATATGATCTGGATCATTCGGGAAATGAGAGAATCGCCCCATGCCATTCCGCTCGACCGTGATCCAGTCTGGCCTCAGATAGCCGAATTCCACCGCATGACAACGGATACCGAGCTTGCGGCCGATACGCGCCGCCAGGCGATGATAGGGAAGCCGATCGGCGTAGTAGAGGATGTCGGTAATCCCTTCACGGCGAATCATATCCGCGAGATAGCGCGGCCAGGCCCGCAAGGTCCCGCGATAATTGATCGCGCCCCGCTTGCGCCAGTAAAGCTGGTCGCCGGCCGAAAAGTTCACCCGCTTCGTTTCAATGCCCTGCGCCTCGAACCCATCAGCCAGCTCGCGCCAGAAAATCGATGGAGGCCCCTGCAGAAAGAGAACTTTGGTCATTCGGTAGCCATTGCTGCTGGAGACTCCATTACGCGCAGGACTCGTTTATAAGCAATTTCAATTGCGGAATTTGTCGATAAGAATGCAAAGGCTATTTTGACCAAGGCAGTTCCTCCGTCAATGCCATACCGAAAGTCCCCGATCGCTTCCACAGGTTGCGCAACATGACGCCACGCACTTTCCTGTTCCTGCAGGGACCCGCCTCGCCGTTCCTCCACCTGCTGGCGGAAGCGATTGAAAAACAAGGCGCTTCCGTCCGAAAGATCAGCTTCTGCCTCGGGGATGTGGTGTTTTGGTGGCCAAAGGAAAGTAACTTCTTTCGCGGACGGGCAACCGAATGGCCAGTGTATCTTAATTGCTACATCCGCGATCATGATGTCACGGACCTCGTGATGCTCGGCGACGGGCGGCCCGCCCATGCGGTTGCCGCGGAGATTGGCACAAGAGAGGGGCTTCGCGTCCATATTCTCGAACACGGCTATCTCAGGCCCGATTGGCTGACGATCGAACCGGACGGCATGTCGGCCCATTCGCGATTTCCGCGAGAGCCGCGCGAAATCGAGGCGCTGGCTGCGAACGAGCCTGCCGTTTCACCAGGAGGCCTCTACAGATCGAGCTTCCTCACCTATGCTCTTTACGACCTTGCCTTCCATATCCCGAACGTCGTTCTGGGCTGGCTGGTTCACCCCCATTACCGGACGCATGGGCCTGTCCATCCGCTGGTCGAATATAGCGGCTGGATCCTGAAGGCCTTGACCGGCCGCACACGCAGGCAGGAAGCGGAAAAGACAATCGCGGCTTGCCTGGCTCCCGGTACCGATGGGGGTACAAGCTTCTTCCTGTTTCCGTTGCAACTGCCCGGCGATTACCAGATCCGCCGGCATGCACCGGGCGGCGACCTCTTCAGGCTCGTCGACGCGGCCATCCTGTCCTTCGCGCGACATGCGCCAGCCGGAAGCCGGTTGCTGTTCAAGGTTCATCCGATCGACAACGGCCTGTCGCGCTGGCCCGATCGGATCGGCATGACCGCCGAGCGACACGGTGTGGCCGGGCGCGTGTTCGTCGCGGACGGCGGAGATACGGATGCGCTGATCAAAAAATCCACCGGCGTCGTGACAGTCAATTCCACCGTGGGGCTGACGGCACTTTCGGCGGGAAAGCCGGTTATCGCGCTGGGCTCGGCGATCTACGACGTGCCGGGCCTGACCTTTCAGGACAGCCTTGCCGCCTTCTGGCAAAGGCCGTCGCCGCCGGACCCGGAGCTATTCGACGCATTCACCCGAGCCCTTGCTGCGACCACACAGGTTCGCGGCGGCTTCATCGGCAGGCAGGCGATCCGTGCCGGCGTCGAGAATGTGGCGAGCCGGCTGATGGAGACCGAGGACAGGCTTCCCCTCGCCTTCCGCAAGCCGCGCGACGTCGCCCGCTTCCGTTATGAGAGCGAACTCTTCACAACCGCCTGACACAGGGTAAACCAACGGATTGATCGCGGTGCAGCCTCAAACGCAAAAGGCCCTGCCGTTGCCGGCAGGGCCTTTAAATTCAAGCTGATCCAAGATCACTCGACGATGGATGCGACGATGCCGGCGCCGACGGTGCGGCCGCCTTCGCGGATGGCGAAGCGCAGCTTCTCTTCCATCGCGATCGGCACGATCAGCTCCACGTCGACCGTCACGTTGTCGCCCGGCATCACCATTTCCGTGCCTTCCGGCAGCGTCACGATGCCCGTCACGTCCGTCGTGCGGAAGTAGAACTGCGGACGGTAGTTGGTGAAGAACGGCGTATGACGGCCACCCTCTTCCTTCGTCAGGATGTAGGCTTCCGCCTTGAACTTCTTGTGCGGCTTCACAGAACCCGGCTTGCACAGAATCTGGCCGCGCTCGACGCCGTTGCGGTCGACACCGCGCAGCAGCGCACCGATGTTGTCGCCGGCCTGGCCCTGGTCGAGCAGCTTGCGGAACATCTCGACGCCCGTGCAGGTCGTCTTCGTCGTCGGACGGATGCCGACGATCTCGACTTCCTCGCCGACCTTGATGATGCCACGCTCGACGCGGCCCGTCACAACCGTACCGCGGCCCGAGATCGAGAACACGTCTTCGATCGGCATCAGGAACGGCTGGTCGATCGGACGCTCCGGCGTCGGGATGTATGAGTCAACCGCAGCCATCAGCTCGCGGATCGCGTCTTCGCCGATCTTCTTGTCGCTGTCTTCAAGCGCGGCAAGCGCCGAACCCTTGATGATCGGGATGTCGTCGCCCGGGAAGTCGTAAGACGACAGAAGTTCGCGAACTTCCAGCTCGACCAGCTCGAGGAGCTCGGCGTCGTCAACCTGGTCCACCTTGTTCAGGAACACAACGATCGCCGGTACGCCAACCTGGCGGGCCAGCAGGATGTGTTCGCGCGTCTGCGGCATCGGGCCGTCGGCAGCCGAAACAACCAGGATCGCGCCGTCCATCTGCGCAGCACCGGTGATCATGTTCTTCACATAGTCGGCGTGGCCGGGGCAGTCGACGTGCGCATAGTGGCGGGCAGGCGTCTCGTATTCAACGTGCGCCGTCGAGATCGTGATCCCGCGCGCCTTCTCTTCCGGCGCGGCGTCGATCTGGTCATAAGCCTTGAACTCGCCGAAATACTTCGTAATCGCTGCCGTCAACGACGTCTTACCATGGTCAACGTGACCAATCGTGCCAATGTTGACGTGCGGCTTATTCCGCTCAAACTTGCTCTTTGCCATTGAATGCTTCCTGTGAACATAAGAGGTGAACCCGGCGCCCGGGTTTGGTGTCGCCGTTTAAGGCTTTCCATAAGAATGCGCAAGACATAATTGCGACGCACGGCCGGACAAGGGGAACACGAAAAATCCCGGCAGAACTGCCTCAGGATCTGGCGATACCGCAACGTCGTTCAGGATGCCACATGACAACCGACATTGCCGCCCGGAAAAGCGGGCGTCATGGCCTGACAAAACAACCGCACCTAAAAGGAGGCATGGGAGAAAATATGGAGCGGGTAGCGGGAATCGAACCCGCGTATTCAGCTTGGAAGGCTGCTGCTCTACCATTGAGCTATACCCGCGGGGTGGTCCGATCCGGCGACAGAATGGTGGAGGGAGTTGGATTTGAACCAACGTAGGCTGAGCCAACGGATTTACAGTCCGTCCCCTTTAACCACTCGGGCATCCCTCCAGTTTTCCGTCTGGATCTACTGACCAAGCTCGTCAGATCGAGGTGCTTTCGGTGCCCCGCGATCTGCGCCGCGTATATGACTGCCCCGCTCCCGTCTGTCAACACGAGGTTTTTGGAAAAATGACGAAAAAAATACACCGCTGTGCACAGGGACCTCGACCACGTGGGGGCTTTGCCGGACGGATCGGCGTCGCTATAAAGCACCATGAGCAAGGACAATAAACAAGACAAATCCGGCCGCGACAGCCATTACGCCACGCTGAGGCGCGCCGTGCGCGACGCCAAGCGCGAACGCGGCGAAATCCCGACGCCGCCGCAGAGGCGGCAGAAATCCAACAAGGACTGGAAGCCGCCGCAGCTTCAGGCGGATCAGGTCTTTCTTTACGGCCTGCATACCGTGCGCGCCGCGCTCGACAACCCCGAGCGTGAACTGATCAAGCTGTCGGTAACACAGAACGCGTTCGCTCGTCTCGACATCGGCGAAGCGCCGGCCCTTCCCTTCCCGGTCGAATTCGTCTCGCCGCAGGATATCGACAGGATCCTTGGCCCGGAGGCCATCCATCAGGGCGTCATGCTGGAAACCCGGCCTCTGCCGCTTCGCCGGCTGGAGGCGCTGAAGGATAGCCCGCTGCTTCTCGTTCTCGACCAGGTGACCGACCCGCACAACGTCGGCGCGATCATGCGTTCGGCCGTAGCCTTCGGTGCTGGCGCGGTGATCACCACCCAGAGACATAGCCCGACCGAATCCGGCGTCCTCGCCAAATCGGCGTCCGGCGCGCTTGAACTCATACCTTATATACAGGTGACCAACCTTGCCGATGCGATCGGCGAGCTGCACCAGATCGGCTTCCGGACGATTGGGCTCGATTCGGAAGGCCCGGCTCCGCTTGAAGACACATTTGTCGGCGACCGTATTGCACTTGTGCTTGGCTCGGAAGGCAAGGGATTGCGCCAGAAGACCCGCGAGACCGTGTCGGCGCTCGCTAGGCTCGACATGCCCGGCGCAATCAAATCACTGAACGTCTCCAATGCTGCAGCGATCGCCCTTTATGCCACACGCCAGCACCTCGTCCGACTGTCCCTGAATGTTTCAAGCGATTCGAGGGCATCGTGATGTCCATGCTGGCTACGTTCGAAAAAGCCGCGTTTCTTGCGGGAAAAGCCATCCTGGATATCTACAGGGCGGGGCCGAATACCCGTTACAAGGCCGACCGGTCACCGGTCACCGAGGCGGACGAGGAAGCCGAAAGGATCATCCTCGCCGAACTCGCCAGGGATTGTCCCGACATTCCGGTGATCGCGGAGGAATCAGTTGCCGCAGGTCGCGTGCCTTCGATCGAAGGGCGCTCTTTCATCCTGGTCGATCCGCTTGATGGAACAAAGGAATTCATCAACAGGCACGAGGATTTCACCGTCAACATCGCCCTCATCGAAGAAGACAGGCCTGTGCTCGGAGTGGTCTATGCTCCCGCCCTGCATGTCGCCTATCTCGGCGGACACGGGAGCGCCATGAAACTCATCGTCGGCGATGACTTGACAATCAGCAGCCGGGAACAGATTTCGGCCCGGCCCGTCGAAACGCCCCCCATCTGCGTCGCGAGCCGCTCCCACAGTTCCGTCGAAACCGAGACTTTCCTCAAGCAGTCCGGCGCATCGGATATCCGCTGTATCGGCTCTTCACTGAAATTCTGCCTGCTTGCGGAAGGGGCTGCCGATCTCTATCCCCGCTTTGGACGAACCATGGAATGGGATACGGCAGCCGGCGATGCGGTGCTGCGTGCAGCCGGCGGATCGACCATGGACCTTAATGGCGAGCCGCTGCGCTACGGCAAGACCGGAGAGCCCGGCGTCGTGGATTTTGCCAATCCTGATTTCATCGCCTGGGGCAAACGTCAAAAACCCTGCTAGCCGGTCGATGTTCCGGCGCAGGACATCGCCGCGCCGGCAAATGCAGTTTCAGTTGATCGGCAGGAATCCAAGTGGAATTAATCCTGCTCTGAATGATGCGTTGCAATAAAAGCTGGATGCGGTAGGAAAAACTGAAAATCAGGGCAGATGTTCTGCTCGACCATGATGAGGATTGCGAATGCGTATTGTGATGGTTGGTTCGGGTTATGTCGGGCTGGTTTCGGGAGCCTGCTTTGCGGACTTCGGACATGATGTGGTTTGCGTCGACAAAGCCGTGGAAAAAATCGAGGCGCTCAAGAAGGGCGTCATCCCGATCTTCGAGCCTGGATTGGACGCGCTGGTCGAATCGAACGTCAAGGCGGGGCGCCTTTCCTTCACCACCGATCTCGGTCAGGCAGTCGCCGACGCCGACGTCGTCTTCATCGCGGTCGGTACCCCATCCCGCCGCGGCGACGGCCATGCCGACCTTGGTTACGTCTATGCCGCAGCGCGCGAGATCGCCGCAGCGATGAGAGGTTTCACCGTCGTCGTCACGAAATCCACAGTACCGGTCGGCACCGGCGACGAGGTCGAACGGATCATCCGGGAAACCAATCCGGATGCGGATTTCGCCGTCGTCTCCAATCCGGAATTCCTGCGCGAAGGAGCCGCCATCGAGGACTTCAAGCGTCCGGACCGTATCGTCGTCGGCCTTTCCGACGAGCGCGCCCGTGGGGTGATGACGGAAGTCTACCGGCCGCTCTACCTCAACCAGTCGCCGCTACTCTTCACCAGCCGCCGTACCTCGGAGCTCATCAAATATGCCGCGAACGGGTTCCTGGCGATGAAGATCACCTTCATCAACGAGATGGCAGATCTCTGCGAGCGTGTCGGCGCCGACGTGCAGGATGTCTCCCGCGGGATCGGCCTCGACGGCCGCATCGGCTCGAAATTCCTGCATGCTGGCCCTGGCTATGGCGGCTCATGCTTCCCGAAGGATACGCTGGCGCTTGCCAAGACGGCGCAGGACTATGACAGCCCGGTCCGCCTGATCGAGACAACGATTGCCATCAACGACAACCGCAAGCGCGCCATGGGCCGCAAGGTGATCGCCGCTGCCGGCGGCGACGTTCGGGGCAAGAAGGTGGCCGTGCTGGGACTGACCTTCAAGCCCAATACGGACGACATGCGCGACAGCCCGGCAATCGCCGTCGTGCAGACACTCAAGGATGCGGGCGCCATCGTCTCCGGCTACGATCCTGAGGGCATGGAAAACGCCAAACAGCTCATGGAGATCGAGTTTGCGAGCGGCCCGTACCAGGCCGCCGAAGGCGCCGATGTCGCGGTTCTCGTCACCGAATGGAACGAGTTGCGCGCGCTCGACCTTGAGCGCCTCAAGTCCGTCATGAAGACCCCGATCCTTGTCGACCTGCGCAATGTCTATCGCCGTCCGGAAGTCGAAGCCCACGGCTTCACCTATTCCGGCGTCGGGAAGGTGAAATAGAAGCCTATTTCTTCGGGACGGCCAGTTCCGCCCTGAATTTGTCGCCGCGCTCCCTGATGGCATCGAACATGCCTTGGAGCGCGGCGAAATTTCCCCGCTCCTCGGTGCATACCCGGTCCTGATAGAGCGGCAGGTCCACGAAATCCTGGTCGTTGAACCAGTAGATTTCGGTCTCGCCATTGGAGCGGGGCTGTTCGATCGGTCTTTCCCCATCAAGATAGACGTGAGGTTGGAGAATCCGGTGGCGCTCGACTGCGACCTTGATGAACTTGCGCTCGAATGCCTCAGCCGTCTTCATCTTCCAGACGCCGATAGACACCCAGTTCCTACAGTTGCCAAGCGGTGCAGTGCTCCCGCCCTTGTAGCGCCATCCCTCGATCAGAGAACGAAACCGGTCCTGCCCGCCACCGGAGAACCCGAGTTTGAAGACATATGCCGCAGGGTCGAGAGCATGAGCCTTGCGGGCCACGCATTCGGAAAACAGTACGTAAATGAACGGTCCTGCTATGTTTGCAAAAGGCGAGGAACTGGTCGCGTATTTGATAAGTTCACATTGTCGGCACGGCATGTCGGGATGGTGAGAATTTTGCCCGCCCTTGTCAATCGAATGCAGAGGTCCCGCCTGAATGCCACGATGTCACTCGGCGGGGACACGATCCATCTGAGAGCCGTAGTAGCGCCTGCCCAACCAGAGCGCGAACTGAACGAGGATGATCAGGACCGGCACTTCCACCAGTGGACCGATAACAGCGGCGAAGGCCACCGGCGACGCGAGACCGAAGGCCGCGATGGCGACGGCGATCGCCAGTTCGAAGTTGTTTCCGGCTGCGGTGAATGCGACTGCGGTGGTCCGCGGGTAATCCGTATTGATCGTCTTCGCCATGAAGAAGCTGACCGTGAACATGACCAGAAAATAGATGGTCAGCGGGATGGCGATCAGCGCGACGTCGAACGGCAGCCGGACCACGTCACCGCCTTTCAGGCTGAACATCGCTACGATCGTGAAAAGAAGCGCGGCCAGCGTGATCGGGCTGATCTTCGGAAGGAACGCCTTCTCGTACCACTCCCGGCCCCTGACAGCTGTCAGGATGCGTCTCGACAGGTACCCCGCCAGGAAAGGGATGCCGAGATAGATGAGGACGGCTTCTGCGATCGTCCAGAACGAGACGTCGATCACGCTGCCCTCCAATCCGAACAATGGCGGAAGGAAAGAGAGGAAGAACCACGCGTAGACGCTGAAGAACAGGATCTGGAAGATAGAATTAAAGGCGACCAGACCCGCGACATACTGGTTGTTGCCGCGCGCGAGCTGGTTCCAGACGAGCACCATGGCGATGCAGCGCGCAAGACCGATCAGGATCAGTCCGGTCATGTATTCCGGGTAGCCGCGCAGGAACACCACGGCCAAAATGAACATGAGGACCGGACCGATGATCCAGTTCTGGACGAGCGAAAGAAGCAGGATCCGCTTGTCGGCAAAGATCTGGTGCAGTTCCTCATATCGAACCTTTGCGAGCGGCGGATACATCATCAGGATAAGGCCGATCGCGATCGGAATATTGGTCGTGCCCATGGACATGCTGTTCAGCCAGGCTGGCAGGCCTTCGAACACCGTGCCGAGGATCAGCCCGAGAGCCATGGCGGCGAATATCCAGACCGTCAGATAGCGGTCGAGGAAGGAAAGACGTAGCGTAGGGCGAGCGGGCTGCATGGCAAAGCCTCTTTGTGAAACGTGCGGGGTGACGGCGGCGGGAGCCGGGTCAGGAAGCCCTGCGGCCTTCCGCGTCGATGACAGCTTCGCCGTCCTCCTTGGAAAATGCCCCCTTTTGAGGCATCGGAAGAATGTCCAGCACCGCTTCCGAAGGACGGCAGAGCTTGACGCCCATCGGCGATACCACGATCGGGCGGTTGATCAGGATGGGATGCTCCATCATCGCGTCGAGGAGTTGCTCGTCGGTCAGGGTTTCATCCTGGAGCCCCAGTTCGGCGTAAGGTGTGCCCTTTTCGCGCAGAAGATTACGGACAGGGATCCCCATTCGCGCGATCAACTGCATCAGCAATGCCCGGCTCGGCGGCGTCTTCAGATATTCGACGACGTGCGGTTCGATGCCGGCGTTCCGGATCATTGCGAGTGTGTTTCGTGACGTCCCGCAATCAGGGTTGTGATAGATGACGATGTCGATCGGTTCGGTCATGCGACGTCAGCTCTCTTCGACGTGGAGCCTTCCATCTGGCCGATCTCGCGGAGCTTCGTGCTCAGGCTCATGCGCTCCAGGCTCTCGACCGGAAGCGCGGCAAAGGCTGCGATACGGAGTTTCATGTAACGGAGGGTCTGGCCGAAGGCGACGCGCTTTTCCGCCTCCGTCCCTTCCACGGCGGCCGGATCTTCGAGCCCCCAATGAGCGGTCATCGGCTGGCCAGGCCATACCGGGCACGCCTCGCCTGCAGCGTTGTCGCAGACGGTGAAGACGAAATCGAGTTCCGGCGCACCGGGGGCTGCGAATTCATCCCAGCTCTTGGAGCGAAGGCCTTCGATCGGATAGCCATGCCCCTGAAGCGTCTCGATTGCGAGCGGGTGAACCTGCCCCTTCGGATAGCTTCCTGCCGAGTACGCGTTGAACTTTCCCGCACCATCCTTCTTCAGGATGCTTTCAGCGATGATCGAACGGGCGGAGTTTCCGGTGCAAAGGAAAAGCACGTTGAATGTGGTCTTGGTCATGATGACACCTTCTGCGGAGGGCAACAGGGGGAAAGTTCGGCAATCAGCGGTTCGCAGAGTTCAGCCCTGCCGCCGCAGCAGTCCTTGACAAGGTACAAGGTCAGATCGCGCAGCGCGGCGATGTCGGCCCTGTAGACCATCAACCGGCTCCTTCGCTCGGCATGGATGAGGCCCGCACGGGCAAGGACGCTCAGATGCGAGGACATGGTGTTCTGCGGCACGGCCAGCATTTTCGCGACGTCGCCGGCAGGAATCCCAACCGGTTCGTGCTGAACGAGCAGATTGAAGGCCTGAAGCCGCGTCGGCTGGGCCAGCGCCGCAAGAGCGAGAATGGCTTTTTCCTGTTCCATGTATCCAGATTACTCGATATATGGATAAAGTCAATGGAATATCGTCAAGAGCGGTGCGGAGCTCGCTTCTGTCCAGTTTTAACTTCGTCGTCTCTCAGCTGACATGATGTAGGCGATCCTGAGTAAGGTCGCAGCTGGCGGCGATACCGCCGCTTGCCGCTTCACACCATGGATGGGAGGCCATCAACTTGCCCCCTTCAGGCTGCGGTCCGTTCTAGAAACTCCCGTATTGCCGCAACGACAACGCCATTTGCCTCAGCATGCACCGCATGGTTCGCCCCCGGCACTTCGAGAAGCTCGCCCCTGGGGGTCCGCTCGGCGATCAACCGGGAATGGTTGGGAGGGCAGATCCAGTCTTCCGCACCGCAGATAACCAGCGTCGGCACAGGGATGTCCTTGAGGCGATCACGCAGGTCGTAGAGCCGTTCCTTGAAGAGCGCATTATGAGTTTCCGCATGCAGGTGCATGGTGCGGGTCCGTTCCAGCGCGGCATCCGGATCGAACTTCTCATAATAGAGCGGCTGCAGGGCGAGCCAGATGAGACGAAGCTCCGTATCGTCCTTCACCTTGTCGGAAAACATCTTGTCGAGCATCGACAGCGAGGCGCTCGTCGCCTTGTGGAGACGCTCCTTGAACACCACCATCGCGTCGTTCTCGTGATGATAGCTCGCCGCCGTGCCGCGCAGGATCAGCCGGGAAAGGTTATGCCCATATTTGACGGCATAGGTCAGTGCGATCATGCCGCCGAAAGAACCTCCCTCCAGGATGATCTTGCGGCCGCCGCACAGGTTCACGCGAAAGGCTTCGACGTCATCCGCCAATTGCTCGAACGTATAGGGCGGCGTCATGCTGGTCTCGCCGCATCCGCGCTGGTCGTAGGCAATCAGGCGATACTTATCCGACAGCGGCTTGTAGGCGTTGAATTCGCCGCGGCGGTCGCCGATGCCCCTTCCCCCATGTAGCGCGATGATGGTTTCCGCATCCGGATCGCCGATATCGTCGTAAACGAAGGCGGCGTTGTTCAGGGTCACTGTCGGCATGGATTGTCCTCGATCTGGTAGGCATCCCGCGCCATAGGAGCGCGGGATGCGGGATCATCAATTGGCAGGCTTCATGTCGAAGGCGCGGACCCAGTCGTCGCCGCGCGGCGTCCAGGTGATGCGCTTGGAAAGCCCGAAGGTTGCCGGCTGCGTGTAGAGGAAAAGCGCGGGCGCCTCGTCGCACATCACCTCGGTCGCCTTCTTGTAGGCCTCCTGGCGTTTGGGCTTGTCCATGGTCGAACGGCCATCCGCCAGTGCCTTGCCGAAATCGGCATTGTCCCAATAGGCGTAGATGTTGCCCGGTGCGAACAAGGTCAGGAGACCGTCGGCGTCGATCGTCGGCCAGGCCTGGCTGAGCAGGCTCAAAGGGGCAAGCTGCTTCGTCTTCAGATACTTGTCCATGTAGGCGCTGAACTGCATCTCGACGATCTTTGTCTTGACGCCGATCTCCTCGAGCTGGCTTGCGACGGCCTGCACCACTTCCCCGCCATTGAGATAGGTTCCGCTCGGAACGTCGAACTCGATCGGTTCGGAAGGGGCGCCGCCCGCCTGCTCCAGCAGTTCGGCGGCCTTGTCCGGGTCATAGGGATAAGGTTTCAGATCAGGGTTGAAGCCGAAATATGTCTTCGACATCACCTCGCAGCGGGCGATCTCGGCCTGGTCGTTGAAGATGGCCTTGACGATACCTTCCTTGTCGACCGCATAGTTGAGGGCCTGGCGGAACAGTTTGTTGTCGAGCGGCGGCTTTGTCGTGTTGAACTTGATGAATACGGTGCGTGTGCTCGGCACGGCGCCGGCCTGGGCGCTGCCATTGTCCTTGATGCGCTGGATTTCGGTGGTGGGGATAGAGTTCACGAAATCGACTTCACCGGCAAGAAGGGCCGCGACGCGGCTCGCCGGTTCGGGGATGACGCGGATGACAACCTGGTCGAAGTCAGGCTTCCCGCCCCAGTATTTCGGATTGGCATCAAGCGTGAAGCTTTCGCCCGGCTTGACGGAACTCAGCACGTAAGGACCTCCCGACGCCGTCTCGGTTGCCGGTTTGTGCGCCACCGCCCATTTCGGCGGAAGCAGGAAGAACATCGAGAGCTGCTCGATCATCGCCGGATAGGGCGCGCTGGTCTTGATCTCCAGCTCCGTCGGGCTGACGACCTTGACGTCGGAGATCAGCGCAAACCACGCCTTGATGCGGGCGTTGAGCGCCGGGTCGCGGACGCGGTCGAAATTCCACTTCACCGCTTCCGCATCGATCTTCTCCCCATCGTTGAACGTCGCGTCGGAACGCAGCGTGATCCGCCAGGTCAGGTCATCGACGCTCTTCCATTCGGTGGCCAGCGAGGGCACGATCTTCATGTCCGGCGCGCGCAGCACGAGCGACGGATAGATATGGCTGAGCAGGCTCAGGTCGGTGCCGACCGACGCCGTCATGTGCGGATCGAAAGTGTTGATCGTATTGGTGATGCCGATCGTCAGCGTCTTGCCCTCGGCCAGCGCCGTGGTCGACATCAGGGCGCTCAGCGAAAAGGCGGCGACCGCCGCAGATATCAGTTTCCTATCCATGTTCCGTCTCCTTCTGGTTTCAAAAATATTATTATTTTTCATTCACTTATTCTTATTCGCAAGGAACGGACTTTCCTCTATCGCGTATCCTTGAGAATAAGCGGATCGAATTTTCCGGTATCGAGGAAGGTCTCGATCATCTGCCTGTGCGGCTCGATGTCGATGCCGTTTTCCTTCAGCCAGTCGGGGTTGTAGTAGGTGGAAGTGTAGCGGTCGCCGCTGTCGCAGATCAGCGAGACCAGCGAGCCTTCCTCCCCGGCCGCCATCATGCAGCCCGCGATCCAGCACAACCCGAAGAAATTGGTGCCGGTCGAACCACCAACCCGCCGGAACAGCCGCTCCGACAGGACGTGCATGGCCGCAATCGACGCCGCATCCGGGATCTTGATCATGTGGTCGATGACGCCCGGAATGAAGGACGGTTCGACCCGCGGCCGTCCGATCCCCTCGATGCGCGAGGGCCTCTCGCAGGTAACGTTCACGTCGCCGGAGCAATACGCATCGTAGAAGGCGGAATATTCGACATCCACGACGCAAAGCCTCGTCGGGAAGTTCCGGTAGCGGATATAGCGTCCAATCGTCGCCGAGGTGCCACCGGTGCCAGCACTCATCACCACCCAGGCCGGCTGTGGATGACGCTCCGCCTGCATCTGCTCGAAGATACTCTCGGCGATGTTGTTGTTGCCGCGCCAGTCGGTCGCCCGCTCCGCATAGGTGAACTGGTCGAGATAGTAGCCCCCTGCCTCCTCAGCCAGGCGCTGGGCGACGTGATAGACCTCGCCGGGGCTTTCGACGAAATGGCAGCGCCCGCCGAAGCGCTCGATCGCCTCGATCTTCTGGCGGCTCGTCGAGCGCGGCATCACCGCGATAAAGGGGAGTTCGAGAAGATGCGCGAAATAGGCCTCACTGACCGCGGTCGAGCCGGACGAGGCTTCCACCAGCGTCGTGCCCTTCCGGATCCGGCCATTGCAGATGCCATAGAGGAAGAGCGAACGGGCGAGCCGGTGTTTCAGGCTGCCGGTCGGATGGGTCGACTCATCCTTCAGGTAGATCGAGATGCCCTTCAAACCCTTGAAGACCGGGTTGACCAGATGGGTGTCGGCCGAGCGGCGGCCATCGCCCTGCAATATCCCGATCGCGTGCCGCGCCCAGTCGCGATCCTCGCTTTCGGGCAACCGCATCACCGGCGGGCAGGACGGGCAGGATTGCGTCTCCGACATGGGTCAGGCCTTTGCAGGAATGGCGATGACGGCTTCGACCTCGACCTTGGCGCCCTTCGGCAGGGCCGAGACCTCGAAGGTCGCACGCGCCGGATAGGGCGCGGAGAACGCGGCGCCATAGGCCTCGTTGATCGCCGCAAATCCGGAAAGGTCGGTCAGCAGGATCGTGGTCTTGATCGTCTTCGACAGATCGGTGCCGGCCGCTTCGGCAATCGCTGCAATATTCTTCAGGCATTGCTTCATCTGCTCGACGGCATCGTCAGAATTGAAATTACCGGTCGACGGATCGATCGGAAGCTGCCCCGAGACGAACAGCAGATCTCCATGCCGGACAGCCTGCGAATAGGGCCCGATCGCGGCTGGAGCATTTTCGGTCGATATGGCGTTCATGGTACTCTCCTTGTTCAAGTTATCGGCCGTCAACCGGCGTGGAATGGCCAAGCGTGTGCATCAGGCGGTTGGCCCAGCCGAAGATCGCTGCGGAATGGATGAGGTCAACGATCTCGGCTTTCGAGAGGCCGTGGTCGCGTAGCGCCTGCACCTGATCCTGGCCGACATGCGAGGGCGTCTCCGACAGCGTCCTGCAGAAATCGACGATTGCCTGGATCTTCGGTTCGAACGGACCGTCGAGTCCGCGCATGTAGATTTCCTCGACCACGTCGGAACGGTCGGAAAGCTCCACGTAGCGGCGCGCGTGAACGGAGGCGCAATAGACGCAGCGGTTGACGGCGGAAGCGACCAGTGCGCCGAGTTCCCGTTCGGCCCGGTCGAGTCCTCCCTTGGCGTACATGATGGCATTGAAGAGTTTCGTCCGTGCCACATAGGATTCCGGGTCGTGCGCGAGCGTGCGCACGTAGGGCGACACCTTGGTGTTGGAAGGCGTCACCTGCATGGCCGCAAGCTGCTCCTGCGTGGCGGTCGCCACATCGACCGGCTCGATATAGGGCGCCCAGGCGAGCGCCTTGACCTTGAAACGCGACGCACTCATGCCACCGGCTCCAACGCTTCCAGGGCGACGATCACCCGCGCCTCGAAATTGACGAAGGCGATCAGCTCGGAGAGCGCGATAATCTGCGGGTTCGAAAGTCCGGCGGCTTCGAGACGCTCGATATCGGCCCTGGTGTTGTTACGCGGCGTTTTGGTGACGAGATCGGCATGGCGGACAAGCGCCTGTGTGAAGATATCCGCATCCGCCGGAAGTCCGGCGGCGGAAGCGATCGCCGCCAGCGTCTCGTCGCCACCGGCCTCCTCCACCATCAGGTCGTAGGTCCGCGCCAGATCATTCCGGCCGATCAGCCGCGCCATGCGAGCGGCGAGTGCTGCGCGCATGGCATGGCCGATGCCGAATCCGTGGCCGGGCTCCAGCACCGTCTGACGGCACAGTTCCGTCCCTTCCACATAGTCCGGCCGCTTACGGCGGATCCGGTACAGTTCGGAACCCGGCTTTATCCCCGACAGGATATCAATCTGATCCATGCATTCAGTCCTCATGCTGTTGTTCCGATCCCGGTCCGTGCCATGCGCGGATCGAAACCAGGCAGGAATTCGGTGCGGTCGCCTGAGACAGGCGGGAAGCGGCCGTGATCGGCGTCAGCGTATTCGGATTGCCGCCATGATCGACGCCGTCACCATTCGGGTGGAACCAGCCGCCGGTCGGCAGTACGGCGACGCCCGGCATCAGGCCCTCGTCGATCGTCACGGCTGCGATCGTGCGGCCCCGGTCGTTGTAGAGTTCGCAAAGATCGCCATCCTCGACGGCGAGCCCCCTTGCATCCACGGCGCTCAACGTGAACCGTTCGTACCCCTTCAGCTTGGCGCTTTGGCTGGCGGGACCATATTCAAGCTGCCCATGCAGGCGGTGCGCTGGCTGCGGCGAAAGAAGATGGAACCGGTGTTGCGACGCAAGCGGCGCACCGAGCCATTCCTCCGGCTCCCTCCAGGCGGGATGCGAGCCGATATCGGGATAGCCGAATTTGCCGATCGTGCCGGAGGCGATCTCGATGCGGCCGCTCGGCGTCTTCAGCGGCGACCCTTCGGGGTTGTTCCGGAAGCGGCGGAAATGATCGGCGGGCGCCGGTGCCTCCTCCCCTTCGTCCAGGGCCGCAAAGGCCCGCAAGCGGAAGGACTGGAAGTCGGGCAGTTCGGGATAGCGCTCGCGGTAACCTTCATAGATATGTGCCAGCCAGTCGTCGACGCAGCGGTTTTCATCAAACGCCTCGCGGCAGCCGAGCCTATCGGCGATCAGACAGTAAGCCTCATGATCTGCGAGCACCCCTTCCGGCGGTTCCATGACGCGCCGGCTGTAGACCAGCCAGTTGTCGCGCGAAGAGGCCGCGACGTCATCGCGCTCAAATGGAAAGGCCGAAGGAAGCACGATGTCCGCCATCTTCGCCGTCGCAGTCCACATGTTCTCGGTGACGATCACCGTTTCCGGGCGCCGGAAGGCTTCCGCAAGACGATTGAGGTCCTGATGGTGATGGAACGGATTGCCGCCTGCCCACCAGACAAGCCGGATATCGGGCAGTTCGAGGGCCTGGCCGTCGTAGTCGATCCGCCCGCCCGGATTTTCAAGAAGCTCGGTGATGCGCGCGACCGGGATGAAATGGCGAACGGGATTCATTCCCTGCTCGAACGCCGGCCCCTTCAGCCGGCGTACCGGCTGGCCGACGGCATTGACAGCGGTCAGGCCAAAGGCGAAACCGCAGCCCTTCCTGCCCACATGGCCGGCCATGGAAGCAAGCGTGATCGCCGCCCAGAACGGCTGTTCACCGAAACGGGCGCGTTGCAGCGACCAGGCAACGTTGATCAGGCTGCGATGGTCGTGCAGGTCTTCGGCGATTTCGATGATCGTCTCGGCCGGTACGCCGGAAATTGCCGACGCCCAGGCCGCGTCCTTGGCAATGCCGTCCCTCTCCCCGACCAGATAGCTTTCGAACTCTCCGAAGCCCGTGGTGCAGCGCTTCAGGAACTCGCAATCGAACAATCCCTCGGTCAACAGCCTGTGGCACATGCCGAGCATGACGGCCGCGTCCGTGTTCGGGCGGATCGGGACGTGCCGGACATTCGGGCCCAAGGGCGCATCGCTTGCCGCCGGGCTGAACACGACGATGCGAACGCCCCTTTCCTGGCAGCGGCGCAGCCATTCGACTGCACGGTGGCTGCCGGTGCCGCCCGCCTCGACCTGCGCATTGGTCAACCGGAAGCCGCCGAAGCCGACGAGCAATTCACAATTCTCCGCAATGTCGCTCCAGGAGGGTGATGTATCGCAAGCGTCCTTATAGTCGCTCCCCAGGATATGCGGCAGCAGTACACCGGCCGCGCCGTAGGAATAGCTGTTGACCGAAGAGGCGAAGCCGCCGGCGAGATTGAGAAGCCGCTTGAGCTGGCTTTGCGCATGATGGAAACGGCCGGCGCTCGCCCAACCGTAGGAGCCGCCGAAGATCGCCTGGTTCCCGTGGGTGGAGCGAACACGCCGCAATTCATCGGCGATCAGGCTTGCGACTTCGTCCCAGCTTACCGCGACGAATCCCTCCCTGCCCCGACCAACGCCCGTGCCGGCAAGCGGGCCATTCTCCAACCAGGAACGCCGCACCATGGGTGCACGGATGCGCTCGGGATGATCGGCAAGATCGAGATAGCCAAGCCCTATTTCCGAAGGATCGGGATCATGCCGGAAAGGCAGGAGCCGCGGTTTCCCGTTCGCGTCACAGCCGACCTCATAGGTTCCGAAATGGGTCGCGAACAGGTGCATGGCGCTAACCTCCCAGGACGAAGTGCCGATCCCCGACCGCCCGTAGCGAGGCTTCCTCGGGCGACAGGTTGGCATTGACATCAAAAGCGATGGGTCGGCGGTTGCGCTCGATATCCGGATCGGGAACCGGGATCGCCGAAAGGAGCGCCTTCGTATAGGGATGCTGCGGATTCTCGAAGATCGCCTCGCAGGGTCCGATCTCGACGATACGGCCGCGCAGCATCACCGCGACCCGATGGCAGAGGTAGCGGATCATCGACAAGTCGTGCGCGATGAAGAGGTAGGTCAGCCCCAGCTCGTCCTGCAGGTCCTGGAACAGGTTGACGATCTGCGCCTGGATCGACACGTCGAGCGCAGTGATCGGCTCGTCTGCGACGATGAAGGCCGGATTGAGCGCAATCGCCCGGGCGATGTTGACGCGCTGCCTCTGCCCACCGGAAAACTCGTGCGGATAGCGCTTCATGAACGAGGGGTCGAGGCCGACCTTCTTGAAGAGCGATGCGACCCGGTCCTGCCGCTCCGACCGCGCCCCGGCAAGCCCGTGCACGTCGAGCGGTTCGGCGACGAATTCGCCGACCGTCATGCGCGGATTGAGCGAGGCATAGGGATCCTGGAAGATGATCTGCATGTCGCGCCGGTAGGGCTTGAGCATCGCCTTGGAAAGACCGGTGATGTTCTTGTTCCTGAAGAGAATGTCGCCGCTTGTCGGTGCCTCGAGCTGAAGTAGCACGCGTCCGGTCGTACTCTTGCCGGAGCCGGATTCGCCAACGAGGCCGAGCGTCTCGCCGGCCGCAATGTCGAAGCTGACATTGTTGACGGCCTTGAGCGCAACCGTTCGGCCCCCAAACAGCCTTCCTTCGCCGCCATAGGTCTTGCAAAGCCGGTTGACGGAAACGAGAGGGGTGGCGTGAGGTTCGGTCATGCCTGTACCTCCATGCGCGCAAGCTCGGCACGCAGGTCGTACCAGGCCGCCACCTGATGGCCGGGAGTGCTGTCGGCAGCATCGACAAGCGGCGGCGTTTCCAACCTGCACCGCTCCGTGGCGAAGGGATTGCGCGGTGCGAAAGGATCGCCGACCGGCTCCTTCGTCAGATCGGGTGGATTGCCGGGAATCTGATAGAGCCGGTTGACACCGCGCCGGCCGCCATGGGGAAGCGATTTCAGGAGACCCCAGGTATAGGCGCTGCGCGGATCATGGAAAACGGAACGAACCGGGCCACGCTCCATGATGCGGCCGCCATACATGACCTGCACTGTATCGGCCAACCCGGCGACCACGCCCATGTCGTGGGTGATCCAGATGACAGTCGTGCCGATCTTGCGTTTCAGATCGCGGACGAGATCGAGGATCTGCGCCTGGACGGTGACGTCGAGCGCCGTCGTCGCCTCGTCGGCGATCAGGAGCTTCGGGTTGCAGGAAATGCCGATGGCGATCATCACCCGCTGGCGCATGCCGCCGGAAAATTCATGCGGATATTGCCGGGCGCGGCGGGCGGCATCGGGAATGCCGACCAGTTCAAGAAGTTCGATCACCCGCGCCCGTGCCTGGCTCTTCGTCATGCCGAAGTGCCGGCGCAGCGGCTCGGCGATCTGCCGCTCGATCGTCAGCACCGGGTTGAGCGAGGTCATCGGGTCCTGGAAGACGAAGCCGATCTCCTTGCCGCGCACCTCGAAAAGCTCACGTTGCGAGAGTCTCAGCAGGTCGCGACCGTTAAAGATCACCTCGCCGCTGACGACGCGGCCCGGTGGGGTGGCGATCAGCCCGACCATCGAAAGCGCATGCACGCTCTTGCCCGAACCGGATTCGCCGACGATGCCAAGGGTCTCGCCCTCCTCAAGGGTGTAGCACACGTCGTTGACGGCATGCACCGTGCCGGATGGCGTGTCGAACGCGACGGTAAGATTGCGGACCTCGAGCAGCGGAGCCATCGGACGTTCAGACCTCCAGGTAGCCGCCGGCGGAGCGGGTCAGGTATTCGCGGCCGGTTTCGGTCATGAGAACCGTGTCGGAAATCTGTGTGGCGCAAACGCCGGGCACACGGATATTGGGCTCGAAGGTGAAGATCATGCCCGGCTCCAGCACCAACGAAGAATTGGCGTCGAGCGAGGAATGCTCATGGGCGCCGAGCCCGATTCCGTGGCCGATGCGACCGGGAATGTTGGCACCGTAGCCGCGCTTCTTCAGGCCCTCACGGGTCTTCTCGAACAGGTCCCTGTAGGGTGTCCCGGGCCTGATGATCGCATCGACCTCCTCGCGGATCTCGAGGATGGCGTCGAGCGCCCGCCTGTTGACCTCCGGCAGCGGCCCCATGGCCACTGTCCGCTCGTTTTCCGCATGGATGCCGTTGGCGATCGTCCAGATGAGAACAGAGACCGCCTCGCCGCGCTGCGGCTTGCGCTGGGTGGGGTTGTCGCAATTGAAGAACATGCGCGGGCCGGAGAGCACCCAGGTCCAGAGGCCGTTCTGAACGCCACCCTCCAGTGAGCCGAAATCACAGACTTCCACATCGGGATAGTTTTCCGCCCAGAGCCTGTTCATCGCGTGCATCGAGGCGACCGCGACGTCCCGCTCCGTTCCGCCCGCCGCCAGCGTTTCGACCGCAGTATCCATGCCAAGGTCGGCGATCTTCGCGGCAATGCGTGCCTGGGCGATCTCGTCGGGATCCTTGATCAGTCGGCAATGGTCGATGAGATGGCTGACATCGGTGAACTTCGCGTCCGGCAAGGCCTTGTGAAGCTGGCCGAGCCGCTGGATCGAGACGAACTCTTCCTCGATGCCGACCGTCTTTGCGGCAACGCCGAGATCGCCGAGGATGGAGGCAAGCGCATCCTGCCAGTTCGGCCCCATCGTCACCTTGGTGGACCATACGCCATAAAGGCGAATGTCCGGTACCCAGGCGCTCGCCCGGCCATGATCGTCGCGCAGCGCATGCACGAGCATGATCGGATCATGGTCACGCGTGAGGATGGCAATCACCGGATGCGAATAGATGATCGGGTTGAAACCAGTGAAATAGAAGCTGTTTTCCGGCTTGAATGAAATGATGACATCGACGTCCTGTTTCGCCATGCCCGCCTTGAGGCGTCCGACGCGAGGCGGCAGACTGGATGGGGATATCTTGTTCATCGCATGGTCCTCAATTTCGGATCGAAATAGTCGCGCAGCCAATCCCCCAAGAGGTTGACGCTGAGCACGGTCAAAAGGATCGCGACGCCCGGGAAGGTGACGATCCACCAGGCCGTCGAGATGTAGACGCGGCCATCGGCCAGCATGCGGCCCCAGCTCGGGTTCGGCGGCTGGACGCCGAGGCCGAGGAAGGATAGAGCCGCATCCATGATGATGATGCGGGCGAGCTCCAGGGTCGCAATCACGAGCGCCGGCGTCAGGACGTTCGGCAAGAGATGCTTGATCATGATGCGCCAGGTCCCTGCCCCGATCGCATGCGCGGAGAGCACGAACTCCCTCTCCCGCAGTGCCAGAACCTGACCGCGGATTATGCGCGCGTAACGCAACCAGCTCGTCAGCGCGAGCACGACGACGAGGTTGGTGGTGGACGGCCCCAGCGCCGCGATCACCAGAAGCGCGAGCAGCATGAGAGGCAGGGCGAGCTGGATATCGACGATGCGCATCAGCAGACGATCGACCATGCCGCGATAATAGCCCGCGACGATGCCGAGAAGCGTGCCGACGATGCCGCCGAGAACGACGGCGGCCGTGGCGATCGTCAGCGTCACCCGGCTCCCGTAGACGATGCGCGAAAGGATGTCGCGACCGAGCTCGTCGGTGCCGAGCGGATGGGCGCCCGGCGAAAAAAGCCCCGTCCAGGTAGGGGCCGCCATGCGGGCGACGAGGTTCGAGCGCGTCGGGACCGGCAGGCCGAGATAGGGTGCAAGCAGCGCGGCCAGGACGAAGACCGCGACGAGAACGAAGCCGAACAGTCCGGCGCGGCTTTTCAGGAGGGCGAGGAAGAAGGACTTCATGGACCGCCCCCCTTATTGTCGGCTGATACGCGGATCGAGCACGCCATAGAGCAGGTCGACCAGCAGATTGATGAGGATGAAGATAGCGGCGACGAGAGCGACACCCGCCTGAATGACCGGGAAATCCTGGGCCTGGATCGCCTGCATGATGATGCGTCCGACGCCCGGCCAGGCAAACACCGTCTCGATGACTACCGAACCGCCGAGCAATTCACCGGCGATGATGCCGATCATCGTCACGACCGGGATCAGCGCGTTGCGGGCGATATGCCAGAAAAATACCGTGCGCGGCATGAGGCCCTTGGCGCGGGCGGTGCGGACGTAGTCCTCGCGCATGATGTCGAGCAGCGACGACCGCAAAAGCCGGGCAATGGAGGCGGAGACGAAGACCGCAAGCGTCAGCCCCGGCAGGACCAGATGGGCGATCGTGCCCGAGCCGCCGGTCGGCAGCCAGCCGAGATCGACCGAAAAGACGAGGATCAGCATGATGCCGAGCCAGAAAACGGGTGTCGCCTGCCCCAGCAGGGCCGCGATCATGACGATGAATTCGGAGATGGTGCCGCGCTTCAAGGCGGCAACCGCGCCGGCGGCGCCACCGATCAGCGTACCGAACAGCAACGCGGTCCCGGCAAGCTCGACGGTCGCCGGCATGCGTTCGAGGACGACATCCATCGCCGGGCGGGTATGCTGGAAGGAGATGCCGAAATCTCCGCGCAGCATCGCGAACATGGAAACGGCATATTGTTCGAGGATCGGCCGATCGAGGCCGAGGGAGATCCTTAGCGCGTCGATCTCCTGCTGGTCGGCTCCGACCGGAAGCAGCAGCACCGCAGGGTCGCCCAGCACGCGGCTGACGAAGAACACGATGGTCACCACACCCCAGATGGCGAGCAGCGCTTCTCCGAGCTTGACTGCCAGGTAGCGGTTCATGGGCAAGGCCCCGCAGCGGCAAGAACCGTATCTCTCATTCCGCTGCACCCTTTTCGAGATCGTCGAGCATCGCGGCGGAATCGGTCCACTCGTCGCCAAGCAATTCCGGCGTCTCGTATGCCACCAGATTGGCGAAATGGGTTTCGCGATCAGCGACGAAGAGGTTGCGGGCGATGCCTCGCGCCAGCCGGCGTCCGCCATCACTGACGGCCGGGATGTCGCCCGACAGCTTTCCGTGGCTGAGCGATGCCGGGTAATTGAAGCAATGGACGAGGCGCAGCGAGGGGCAGCTTCCCGGCACCTTTTCGAGGAATTCGAAGTCGGGACCGAGATAGGGCGAAGTCGCGAGTTCACCGTTCTCCATGCCCTCGGCGGGCGCGTAGCTATCCTGCCAGAACCGGATGAAGGGCGCGAAGTGATGAAGTTCCGGCCGCGCATCGAGATCCACCCGGAAGCCTGTCGCGAAGATGACGAAGTCGTACTCCAAGTCGCCGCGACTGGTCTCGACAATCACCCCGTCTCCCTTTTCACGCAGGCCGCGCACCCCGGTCGCCAGAAAGAAACGGCCGTTCGGATGACGGGAGACCCGGAGCGTGGAGTCCCGCGGCGGCGGCGTCTGGGCGCCCAGCACATAGTCCATGAACTTCCACTTCCAATCGTCACTCAAGCCCGCAAAGCCCTGCACGACGCCCTGGCTGGAAATGCCGGTGAACTTGTTGATGCGCGGCATCTCCTTGCGGCGGATGATCATGTCGACGCCGGCGGCCCCTGCTTCGAGGGCGGTGGCAGCATTGTCCATGGCCGAGGCACCGGCACCGATCACGGCGACGCGCTTTCCCTTCAGGGCCGCAAAATCGATGTCATCGGCCGAATGCGCCCAGAACCTGCGGTCCACGTGGTGCACGAAGTCCGGCACGTAGCCGCCGCCGAGGCCGTCGCGGCCGGTCGCAAGCACGACATGTCGTGCGTATAGCCGCTCATCCCTTCCGCTTGCCAAATCGGTCGCTTCAAGTGCGATCAGGTCGTCATTGACCGGCGCCATGCCGGTGACGGCGATGCGATTTCGAACCGGCAGGTCAAGCACCTTGCGATACCAGACCAGGTAGTCCATCCATTGTTTTTTCGGTATCTTGCCAAGCGCCTCCCAGGCGTCCTGGCCGAACTGTGCCACATACCAGGCGCGGAAGGTCAGCGACGGCAGGCCGAGGGCCGGCCCCGTCAGTTGCTTAGGCGAGCGGAGCGTCTCCATGCGGGCGAACGTGACCCATGGCCCTTCGAGCCCCCGCGGAGCCCGGTCAAGGCAGACGACGTTGTGGATACCGAGCATCTTCAGCGACGCGGTCGCCACGAGCCCGCACATGCCGGCGCCGATGACGACGGCGTCATAGATACGCTTGCCGTCGTATTCGGTCGCCGGCACCCACTCCTTGGGAGGAAGCTCGAGGAGCGAAAGGTCGTCGGCCAGTCTGCTTTCGAGGCCTGCCAGACCCGTCGCCGGCTGCTTGGCTTGGACGTTCAAGATCAATGCTCCTGTGCATGTTGGCCGGCGCCGAACGTGGCATCGGCAACGCGTTCGATATGGCCCGGATCATGCGCGATGAAACCGGGCATGCGGGCGGCTGAAATCCTGATGATCAACTGGATGAGCTCAAGGACGCCATCCGGAAGCGGCCTGGAAGCCGCCGAGAAAATCCCCCAGAGAAACGGGACGTTCATGTCCAGGGGGCGGATTTCGACATTCTTCAACTCAACGCCATAGGCGGTGGCGGGCTCAACGATCGCGATGCCGAAACCGGTCGATGCGAGCTGCAACGCATTGAGCGCCGCATTGGTGTCAACGATGCGCGACGGCCGGACACCGGCAACCTCAAGCGCCTGGTTGACGCGGCGGCGCAGACGGAAGGGGTTCGCCATGGTGATCAGGCAGCGATCGGCGAAATCATCCATGGAAATCGTCTGCTTGGCGGCCAGAGGATCATCCACCGCGACCGCCGCCACGCAAGGCGACTGGAAGAGGCCATGCACTTCAAGACCGGGATGCTCGACCGGCAGGGATGCAACACAGAGATCCGCCGTGCGGGCAAGCACGGACTGGACCGCAGCCTCGGCCGAAATGCTGCGCAGATGAATGTTCCGGGGAAGCAGGCTTTCCGGCATCTCGGCCAGCGCCAGGGGAAGGAGACCGCTGGCGAAAGCCGGGATCGCGGCGATCTCGATTGGAGCAAGTTCTGCGGACGCAATCGTCTTCGCCCGCTCCTGGAGCTGGCCGATCCCGGTCAGGAAACGTTCAGCATCGGCATGGAAGGCGATCGCCTTGGACGTGGGCGTGATGCGCGGGCCATTCCGTTCGAAGAGCGGAAACCCGACCGAAGCCTCCAGCTCCTGGACAAGCCGAGTCACCTGGGATTGCGAACGGTCCAAAAGGCGCGCCGCGGCGGTGATGCTGCCCGCCGACATGACCGCCAGAAAGACTTCGAGCTGCTTGATTTCCATCGCCAACCCATAATGCGCAAATTGCAACATTGATCTATGTCAATTCATTTAATGCATAATGAGGTTTGAGGCAATAGAAAATCCCGCCTAAAAAATGTGCTTTCGGGATTCGATGTTCGAGCAGGCGCCGCTTTCGAAGGCCTCCACGATCGCTCGACGCGTTCAAACGGACGTGCCGGGCGCAGCGATACCGGTTACGCCCAAGCATCCAGCGTTCGTCTCAAGGCCAAATGTCACCGTCTGGCGACAGTTATCATCACGCCTATATGCTTGGCAGGCTGTCGTGCTTGATAAAGCTGGTCAGCTTCGATGCCTGGTGCTCGATCGCATCGATCAATCGCCGGACGGTCGCCGACAGCGGAAGTCCCGTCGCCGTGATCACGCCCCAATGGAACGGGACATGGAAGCTCAGGGGGATGACGGAGACGTCCTTGATCGGCAAGCCGCTCAGAGTGACCGACTCGACGATCGCCACTCCAAGCCCCGCGCGGGCCAGTGAAAGCGAGACATAGGTGGCGTTGCTGTCGATGACGCCGCCAGGCTCGATGCCATGCTCGGCAAATGCGCGGTCGATACGCATCCGCAGCCGGTACGGATTTGCCGAGGCGATCAAGCGGCGGCCGTGCAGATCGGCCGGTTGCAGCATGTCCTTCCCCGCCAGGTCGTCGCCAGCGGCCACGATGGCCACGCATGGCACCTCCCCGATCCAGTGGACGTCGATACCCGGATTGTCGAGCGGCAGGCTGGCGACGCCCACATCGGCCGTCCGCGCCAGAACCGCCTGGACGACATTTTCCGAAGCGATGCTCTGCACATGGACATGTTCGGGAAAGAGTTCCTTTGGCAACTCCTGTAACGCCAGCGGGATCACACTCGCGGCGATCGCCGGGATCGATGCAAGTTCCACCGCCTTCGCCTGAGCAGTCTCGATCTGCCGGGCCCTTTCGCTGATGGTGCGCAGCCCGCTGAGGAACAGTTCTGCCTGGGAGAAAAAGGCGACCCCCTGCTCGGTCGGGGCGATCCGCGGCCCGTTGCGATGCAGCACCGGAAAACCCAGCTCCTGTTCCAGTTCCTGAATGAGCCTCGTCACCACCGGCTGGGATTTTCCAAGCGCCTTGGCAGCACCCGTCATACTGCCGATGGACATCACGGCCACGAAGGCCTCCAATTGCCGCGTATCAAGATATTCCGGAGGCATAGGGTTTCCCGTCTTCACCCTTACGAGCGACATTCCAGCATTCTTCGACGTGGTTGGTATAGCCATCTTACCCTTGGCAGACCAGCCCGGTTCAGAGCGGGCGCTTATCGGTGTGAACGGTCGCGCGATCCTTTTCACGCGCTCGCCTTGCTCCAGAGCGCGGTGCGCCCATCGAAGGGGTCGGCGATGACGCGAAAATCCCCGCTATCCATATGCAGCACCTCTGGCTGCGAGGCAGAATAGCGAGGCCAGTCGCCGGCCGGCGACTTCGGCATCTCGTCGCGCATGAAGGAAACCCAGACCTCGTGAACAGCCGCCGCGAAATCCGGCCGCGTGACGGCTTGGCGCGCCGGCAGGTGGCTGGCATCCATGCCGCGCCGGTACCAAACCTCGCCGACTTCGGCGCCGTGCGGCGCTCCAAGTTCGTCTGTCCCGATCGGCCCGTAGAGGTATTTGTAGACGGGCTGGTGGACCGCATGCAGCCGGGCGAAGCGCGTCGCCGGGTTCTGGAAGACCAGATCGCCCCCGACGGCGCGCCAGATACCGCGCGGAGAATGATCCGGCAACGCACGCCGATAGCGCTCGACGATCCCGGCTCCGGTCAGGCCCATCGGCCGCACGCGTTCGTGCAGCAGGCTTGCGGCGATCTCGAAATCCATGTCCGGCTGTGCCGTCGCATGGGTCACGTATTCGCCGGTCGTGCAGCCGATCATCATCGGCACGGCGATGATTTCGCCATCCGCTGCGGCGGCTTCCGGGTGTCGCGGAAGCGAGATGCCGTCGATGACCGGGACGAAAGGGACACCCAGCATCGACGCCGAGCCGTCCCGCTCGAAGTCATGCCGCTCGTAGGATTCGTTGCAGAGGTCGCGCTGCGCAACGAGCAGGGTCTCGAAGGGCATGTCGTGCAGCTCGGCTTCCGTCACCTGCAGATAGTCGAGCATGCGACGATTGAGCTTCTGCGCATCGTCCATCGTGGAAATGCCGGTGCTCGCTCCGCTTTGCGGCATCGCCCTGGCGAAGAGACCATGCGCAGCCGGCATGGCCATGACCGCAGCAATCGCGAAGCCACCGGCGGAACGGCCAGCGAAGGTGACACGCCTCGGGTCACCGCCGAAGGCTTTGATATTGTCGCGAACCCACTGAAGCGCGGCGATCTGGTCGAGCAGGCCGCGGTTGTCCGGCGAACCGTCGTTCAGATGCAGGAAGCCGAGCGCGCCCAGCCGGTAGTTGACGGTGACCTCGACGATGCCACTGGCCGCAAAGGCGCCGCTTTGCAGAACGGCCTCGTTCGCCGAACCGACGGCATAGCCGCCGCCATGGATCCAGACGAGTACCGGAGCGGAACCGGTTACCGACGGCGTCCGGATATTGACCGTCAGGAAGTCCGTGCCGAACTCCAGTTTCGATGCGGCCGCCTTGCCTACGGGACCGTAGGTCGGGATCTGCGGACAGACTGCGCTGAGTGTCTTGGCGGAGCGCATGCCCGACCACCGGGGCACCGGCTGCGGCGCCGCAAAGCGCCGCTCCGGCGTGATCGGCGCGGCATAGGGAACCCCGAGAAAGACGTGATATCCGTTTTCCCGAAACCCCTCGACGGGACCGCCCGTTGTTTCGACGATTGTCATGCCGACCTCATATTGCCCTGCGCAGGCCGACCAATCTTTCGACCGCGACCACGACGCCGATGGAGATCAGGATCAAAATGACGGAAAGGGCGGCGATCTGCGGATCGGTGGAATATTCGAGATAGTGATAAATTTCGGTCGGCAGCGTGGACGCCTTGACCGAGACGATGAACAGCGAAATCGTCGCCTCGTCGAAGGAGATCAGGAAGGCGATCACGGCGCCGGCGATCAGGCCGGGACGCACCAGCGGCAGGGTGATGCGCCAGAAGACCATGGCCGGAGACGCCCCGTGCACCAGTGCGGCCTCTTCCACACGCGTGTCGACGGCCATCAGGCTCATGGTAATCGTCCGTACCGTGTAAGGGATCGTGATGCCGAGATGGGCAAGCACGATGCCGGGATAGCTGTCGAGCAGGCCGATCGGCGCGATCACCAGCATGATGCCGACCGCCAGCACGATATGCGGCACGAGGAAGGGCGCGAGGATGAGGAAATTCACCACCGCCTTGCCGCGGAACGTGTAGCGCACCAGCGACAGCGACAGGAGCATGCCGGCCGAAACCGATACGATGCCGACAATCGCGCCGATCGCCAGGCTCCGCCAGAACGCCGAGATGAACTTCACGTTCTCGAACACTTTCACATAGGAGCCGAACGACAAGCTTTCCGGTGGAAAAGCGAGATACTGGCGCGTGTCGAAAGAGATGATGAAGACGATGATGATCGGCGCCAGCAGGAAAAAATAAAGCAGCGTGATCAGCGTGTTCCAGGCGACACGACCGAGGATTGAGGTGTTCTGCATGGCCGGCCTCACACTTCGAGCGCGCGCAGCGCACGCTGGTAGAGAAGGATGATGCTGCTGAACAGCACGAGCAGCATGACCGAGAGTGCCGCTGCCAGCGGCCAGTTGAGCGTCACCGTCGCCTCGTTGAAGACTTCCGTGCCGAGGACGAAGACGCGCCCTCCCCCCATCAGCCGAGGCGTCACGAAGGAGGAGATCGCCAGCACGAAGACGAGGAGCGCCGCCGTCAGCACGCCGGGCAGGCTGAGCGGCAGGACGATGCGCGTGAACACCTTGAGCCGGTTGGCGCCAAGCATCGCGGCCGCCTCCTCCAGTTGGACGTTCAACCGGCCGAAGCCGCTGAGCATGGCGAGGATCGCATAGGGCATCAGGATTTCGATCAGCGCGACGGTGGCGCCGAAGCTGTTGTTGGTGAGACGGATGACGCCATCGGTCAGCGACAGCGCCTGCAGCGTGCTGTTGATGACGCCCCGGTCTCCGAGGATCACCATCCAGCCGTAGGTCCGCACGACCGACGACGTCAGCAGAGGTGCCACCGCGAGCGCCGTCAGCACGCCCCGGAAGCGGCTTTGCGTCCGGGCCAGGAAAAGCGCGATCGGATAGGACAGGATCACGGCGAAGATCGCGACATTGAAGCCGAGAACCAGCGTATTCCAGGCCACCCGCCAGTAGAACGGATCGAACAGAACGGTTGTATAAGCTTCCGATGTCCAGTCGCCGCCGCTCAGCGCCCCCACTGCCGAAGAGGCGAAGGAGGCGCGGAACAGCCAGAGGAGCGGCAGGAGGAAGGTGATGACCAGCGCGACGAGGCCGGGCAGAAGCAGCATCAGGAGGATGCCCCGCGAGGCGGCCGGCGCGCCGCCTGCAGGCGCTGTCACGGCGGCGCTCATGCAGCCTCCCGACCGATGAGGGTCACGTCTTCGGGCGCAACGGTCAGGGTGACCTGATCGCCCTTCTGCGGAAGGACACCCGCATGCGTCGGCAGGTCGGCCTGCAGCAGGCGGCTGCCGCAGCGCACGCTCAGCGTCAGGATCTGACCGCGATAGACGATGTGCTCGACGGTGCCGGTAAAGCTGTTCGGCTGGCCGTCCTCTCCTGCGAGGAGCAAGCGATGGGGCCGGACCATCAGCCTGACCGGCGATCCGACAGCGGCTTCACCGACGAAACGAAGCGGCGGGAGGCCGTCGACGGCCGCCACGCCCGGCCCGGCGACCTTGCCTTCGAAAAAGGTTCCGGCACCGATGAAGGAGGCGACGAAATCGGTCTGCGGCCGGTCGAAGATTTCGCGCGGGGTTCCGATCTGCTCCAGCCTGCCTGCCGACATCACGGCCAGGCGGTCGGCCATCGAAAGCGCCTCGTCCTGGTCGTGGGTGACGAAGATGGCGGTCACGCCGGTGCGTGCCTGGATGTCGCGGATTTCATCGCGCATCTCATCGCGCAGTTTCGCATCGAGGTTCGATAGCGGCTCGTCGAGCAACAGGAGTTCCGGCTCGATCACCAGCGAACGGGCGATCGCCGCGCGCTGCTGCTGGCCACCGGAAAGCTGGCTGACCTTGCGCTCGCCAAAACCGGCGAGCTTGACGAGATCGAGCGCCTTCCTGACGCGCTCCTCGCGTTCGGCCCTGCCGACCTTGCGCATTTCCAGGCCGAAAGAGATGTTCTCCGCGACCGTCATGTGGGGAAACAGGGCATAGGCCTGGAAGACCATGCCCATGTTCCGCTTGTAGACGGGAATGGAGGAAACGTCCCTGCCGTCGAGCCTGATCGCGCCCGAACTCGGGACGATCAGGCCGGCGATCATGCGCAGGATCGTCGTCTTGCCGCAGCCGGAAGGCCCGAGCAGGGCCAGCATCTCGCCGCGCGGCAGCGAGAAGCTGACGTGATCCACGGAAGGCTTCTGGGCGCCTGGATAGGTCTTCACGAGATTTTCGATGATGACGTGATGATCAGCCATGACGGCCAGTTCCCTCAAGACAGATCAGTTGAGCGCGATGACTTCGCGGTTGATGCGCTGGATCCAGGCGGAATATTTCTCCGCGACAAAGTTCCAGTCGAGCGACATCTGGGCGGCCTGGGCCTCCTTGGAGCCGTAGATGCGTGCGGCAACCGCGTCCGGCAGGGTCACCTTGGTATTGACCGGTCCATAGAAGCTCTTCTCGGCGAAGGTCGCCTGTGCCTCGGTGCCCAGCGCATAGTTGATGAAGAGCTGTGCCGCCTCGGCATTCTTGGAGTTTTCGACGAGACCGATCGTATTGGTCTGGCCGATCGAGCCTTCCTTCGGCGCGGCAACAGCAATCTTGCCGCCCTGCGTGTCGTGCAGGTATTGCGCGCGGCCGTTCCAGCAGATGGAAAGGTCCACCTCGCCGCTCTGGACGACGGCGTAGCAATCCGGCGCCGGCTCCCAGGTCGAGACGTTAGGCGCGATTTCCTTGAGCATGTCGATCGCCGGATCGACGGTGTCCTTGTAGTCGGCGCCCTTCAGCTTGTCGAGGATCGGCAGCAGGATGACGCCGCGCGTATCGCCGAGCTTTGCGGCGATCCTGCCCTTGTATTTCGGATCGGTCAGGTCGTTCCAGCTCGTCGGCGGCTGCTTCACGCTGTCGGTATTGTAGAGGATCGCCAGATTGTCCTGAGAGAAGGCGACCGCCTTGTCGCCGTCTAGGCGGGCCCAGTCCGGCATTTCGGCAAGGCTCGGGACCTTGGCCGGATCGAGCTTGGCGAAAATGCCGCTCTTGTTCGCCTTGATGGCGACCGAAACGTCGATCAGGGCTACATCGATCTTCGGATCGGCCTGCTGAAGCGTCAAAAGGGCGAGCGTCTCTGCGGAATTCTTGCTCTGCTGATACGTCACTTCGATGCCGGGATATTTCTCCTTGAAGGCAGCGATGATGAACTTCTGGTAGTTGTCGGCGAAAACGCCGGAAAAACCGACGACGTTCACCGTTCCCTTAATCGAGGCATCCTGAGCCTGGGCCGCGCCGGCAAATGCGGCAAGGCCGGCGGCAAGAATGCCGGCGCGGAGGAACATCCGCGAAATTCCGTTTTGCATGCGTATCGTCATGTCCGTCTCTCCAGTTTTAGGCATGGCGTGTGTTCTTATATCCCCATGCAGTTCCCTGAGCCCGCAACCGCGGTCTCCCGCTCGATAAGCCGAGGCAATTTCTTGCTACCGACAGGCTATGCCGGAGAAGATCAGGCCATCGGCGTCCAGGCCGCGTCGAGCACGCGCAGCCAGTTCCTGCCGAGAAGCTTGAGCACCAGTTCCTCGCTCCAGCCGCGCGCCAGCATCCGGGCCGTCAGGTTCGGCATCTCGGTCATCCGCTGGATTCCCTTCGGCTTCGATATCTTGACCGAGCCGAATTCGGTCAGCGTGCGCGCGGTGCCCTTGTCCTTGTTGGCCCAAAGCAGCCAGGGACCTGGGCGCGGCCGGTCGAGCGAAAAATCCGTGCCGATCCCGACATGGTCCTCGCCGACGAGGTCGATCACGTAAGACATGGCATCCAGGTAGTCCTCCACCGTCGCGTCGTTGCCAGCCGCAAGGCCCGGCGCGAACAGGCTGACGCCGATCAGGCCGCCCTTTTCGGCGCAGGCGACGAACAGTTCGTCCGGCTTGTTGCGTTTGACGTCCCGTAGCGCCCGCGGCAGGATATGCGAGATGCAGACCGGCTGCTTCGAATAGGCGATGACGTCGGCGCTGGTCTTGTCGCCCACATGGCTCAGGTCGCAGAGCACGCCGACGCGGTTCATTTCCGCCACCACCTCCCTGCCGAAGCCGGTGAGCCCGCTGTCGACCTCCTCCAGGTAACCCGCGCCGGAATAGTTCTGGGTATTGTAGGTGAGCTGCATGATGCCGACGCCGAGATCCTTGAAGATCTCCACGTAGTCGAGCCTGTCTTCCAAAGGCGAGGTGTTTTGCCAGCCGATGATGATGCCGGTCTTGCCTTCCGCCTTGGCGGTATGGATATCGGCAACGGTGCGGACCGGTCGGATGATGTCGCCGTTCTCGCGCAGGAAGCGCTTCCATTCGGAAACGTAACCGATCCCTTCGCGGAAATTCTCCCAGAGAAGGGAGGAGACGTTGACGGCCGTCAGGCCTCCGGCGCGCATTTCCTCAAAGATTGACCGGCTCCACTGGCAGGTCTGGAGGCCATCCACGATGATTGCGTCATCATGCAGTTTTCTTGCGTCGGTCATCACGCCGTTTCCTTGCGCATTTCAGTGGTCTTGCCGGCCTTCAGGGCGCGGTCGACGAATTCCAGGCGATCCTGCCCCCAGAAGAGTTCCTTGCCGAGGACGTAGGTCGGCGTCCCGAAGACACCAAGCCGCTCGGCCTCCGCGAGATTGCCGTGCCACTCCGCGACGATATCATCCGGCTGCGGATCGGCGACGAGCCCTGCCGCGGTCCCGCCGGCCGTTGCCCGCGCGATATCGCGGAGGGTGGAGAGGTCGGCGATGTCGCGGTCCTCGGCCCAAAGCGCCCGCTGCACGGCGAACGAGAAGGAAATCGCGTCGAGGCCCGCCTTCTGGATCGCGATCACCGCCTGCGCGGCGGGCTCGATCGTACGGCAGGGGTAGAATTTCGGCTTCAGGTTAAGCGGCATGCCGAGATAGTCCCGCCAGCGGCGCAGTTCGACCTCGTGATAGAGCTGGCGTGCATCGGGACGCTTGCGAAGTGGGATGCCGCCATTCGCCTCGATGATGCGGATCGGCCTGAGCCGCACGCCTGCCTCATTCTCACGGGCAATCGCAACTGCCCTTTGGGCGCCGAAATAGGCCCATGGCGACGAGATGCCGTAGAAAATCTGAAGCTCCGGACGTCGTTCATCCATTGGCAATGCTCATATCCTCGTCAATATCGGCATCCGTCCATTCGTCGCCCAGAAGTTCCGGCGTATCGAATGCGAGAAAGCGGTCGAGATGGTAGGTCCGGTCCTCCACGAAGAGTGACCGTGCGAGACCCGTCGCCAGGCGCGCCGCGCCATCGCTGATCGAAGGTATCCCGCTGGTGATCTTTCCGTGCGAGGGAACCGCCGGATAGGCGAAGCAGGCGATCCGCGAGACCGAGGCGGCAAGACTGGGATCAAGCCCGGGCTTCGGCAGAAATTCGAAAGAGGGGCCGAGATAGGGCGTCGAACCCACACCTTCATGCTCCCACCCGGCGGGCGGAGTATAAGCGTCGCGCCAGAGCAGGATCTTGCCGGCGAGGGCGGAAAATTCCGGCCGCTTGCCGAAATCGACCGAGAAACCCGTCGCGAAGATCACCAGATCGGTCCGGTAACGCCCCTTCGGGGTCACTACGTCCACCCCATCGCCGGCCTCGACGAGATCGCTTATCGGGCTTGCGAGATGGAAGAAGGCGTTCGGATGGCGCGAGACGCGCAGCACGCTGTGGCGCGGCGGCGGGACCTGGGCCCGCTCGCCGGCAACCATGTAAGTCCACTTGTCCGCATCCGGCAGGCCGGCATAACCGTGCGTCATGCCCTGGCTGCCGACCCCGGTGAACTTGTCGACGCGCGGGATATCGGCACGGCGCACGAAGATGTCGACGCGCGCCGCACCCACCTCCAGGGCAGCTGCGGCATTGTCCATCGCCGATGCGCCGGCGCCGACGACAGAAACGCGCTTGCCCTTCAAGGAAGCCATGTCGATAAGATCGGCGCCGTGCTTCACGAAACGCGACGGCACGCGCGCGGCGACATCCGGAAGCGTCGGAGCGCCGAGCCCGTCAAGACCGGTCGCCAGAACCACGCGGCGGGCAAGCACCTGCTCCTTCGCTCCGGCCTTGTCGAAGTCCAGAGCGATCAGGCCATCGTCGCGAAAGCCGATCGCCGACAGGGCGACGTCGTTGACCACGTCGAGATCGAGAACCCGCCGATACCAGACGAGATAATCCATCCACATGGGACGCGGAATGAGGCCCATGTCGAGATAGGCCTGAGCGCCATATTGCGCCTCGAACCACGCACGGAAAGTCAACGACGGGATGCCGAGCGCCGGCCCAGCGGCGTCCTTGCGGGTGCGCAGCGTCTCCATCCGTGCATAGGTGATCCAGGGGCCCTCCCGCCCTTTCGGTGCTCGGTCGAAGGCGCGGGCATTGCCGATGCCGACCTTCCTCAAGGCCGCCAGCGTCACCAGCCCGCAGAGACCGGCCCCGATCACGGCGACGTCCAGAACCTCTGCACCATCGACTTCAACCCGGGGAAGCCAGGCCTTCGGCGGCTGGTTGAGCCAGAGGAGATCGAGCTGAAGCCTGCGCTCGAGATCTTCGAGCGAAGCTGGTCGGTGCAAGGATGAACCAGAGAGCGTCACGAGCGACCTATAATTCGGAAAACGAATGAAACATTCATTACGATACAAAAACAGAAATGTAAAGCGCTTGATGAAAAACGGGGCACATTCGACCGCCGCCTTAATTGTGAACAATCAGGATCGCTTCATGGACCTGGAAGCGCCGGCCTTGCCTGCCTTGAGCTTGCAAAGAAGCACGCCCGGCAGAAGTGCTTGACGGGCGACGCTCGGCGCGATATCAGTATTTCCATGAATATCGAAATAGCATCTTCACAAATGGAATCCCTAGGCAACCCGACGCGGCTGCGGATTTACCGCACGCTGGTTCGGGCAGGCTTCGACGGGCTCCCGGTCGGCGGTCTCCAGCAGCGGCTGGAGATTCCGGCTTCGACGCTGTCGCATCATTGCAGGAAGCTGATCGATGCGGGACTGGTGACGCAGGAGCGAAACGGAACGACGCTGATCTGCCGGGCAAACTACAAGGCAATGTCGGCGCTGATCGGCTATCTGGCCGATGAGTGCTGTGCGGACGGCCGATGCGAGGATGTGGAGACGGCCGCGGTGGCCTGATTTTTTTGCCCATTTATTTCGAATAAACTAGAAATATGGAAGGAGAGAGGTGAATGCCTTCGAAGCTACCCATAGCAATCATAGGTGCGGGCCCCGTGGGTCTCGCCGCGGCAGCGCAGCTTGTAAAGCGCGGCCTTCGTCCACTGGTTCTGGAAAGCGGGTCGTCGGCGGGAACGTCGCTGCGGGCCTGGGGACACGTGCGTGTCTTCTCGCCCTGGCGCTATGTCATCGAGAACTCGGCCGCCGAACTGCTTCATCGATCTGGCTGGATTGCCCCGGATCCCGAAGAGCTGCCGACCGGAGCGGAGATCGTCGAACGGTATCTCGATCCCCTCGCCCGGCTTGCGGAAATCGGCCCACATGTCGCCTACGGTACGACCGTGACCGCCGTGACGCGTGAGAACCTCGACAAAGTCACCAGCCGGGGACGCGATGCTTCACCTTTCGTAATCCGCTATGTGGATGCCTCTGGTGAAGAGAAGGCTGTCCTCGCCAGCGCCGTCCTCGATGCGTCCGGGACATGGAGAGGCCCAAGTCCGATGGGCGTGGACGGCCTTCCGGTTATCGGAGAAAGCAAAGCGGGCGACAGGATCGCCTATGGGATTCCGGACGTATCCGGCGTCGGCAAGCCGGGCTATGCCGCGGCATCGATCCTCGTCGTCGGCAGTGGCCATTCCGCCATCAACGTGGTGCTGGCGTTGCTCGAAGTCCAGAAGACCGCGCCGACGACAACGATATCATGGGCGCTGCGCCGCAATGGAATCGACCGTCTTCTCGGCGGCGGATTGAACGATCAGCTTCCGGCTCGCGGCGATCTCGGGCTGGCGGCGAAGGAGGCGATCGAAAGCGGCCGCGTGAAGCTGCTGGCTCCCTTCGCCGTCCAGCGCGTCCGCGAGAACGGCGGCCGCCTCGACGTGGAGGCTTTGCATGACGGCCGGTATGAGCGGCTTGCCGTCGACCGCATCGTCGTGGCCACGGGCTTCCGTCCCGATCTCGACATCCTGAAGGAACTCCGGCTCGATCTCGATCCGGCCGTGGAGGCCCCTCGCCTTCTCGCACCCATGATCGATCCGAACCTGCATTCCTGCGGAACGGTGCCGCCGCATGGCGTGGTCGAGTTGATACAGCCGGAACCCGGCTTCTTCATCGTCGGTTCGAAATCCTATGGACGCGCCCCGACATTCCTCATGGCGACGGGGTACGAGCAGGTCCGCTCAGTCGTGGCGGAGCTCGCAGGCGACAGCAAGGCCGCCCGCGAGGTGCATCTCGTTCTCCCGGAAACGGGTGTCTGCAGCGCAACCAATCCAGTGCTCGCAGAGGCAGCGTCCGGCGGCTGCTGCGATGGTCCTGCTCCTTCTGAAGTCGACGCGTGCTGCATCGCCGACATGAAGGCCAAGACTGATGGCAAAGCTGGTTGTGGCTGTGGTACATCCACTACGGTGGAATGGAATAATGTGGAACCTGCAGAATGACCGAGCGGAAAGCTCCCGCGCGCCTGATCTGGGCGCTCGGCGCAACACAGATCATCGGCTACGGCACCCTTTATTATTCCTTCAGCATTCTCGCGCCGGACATGGCGCGAGACTTGTCCATCCAACAAGACAGGCTTTTCGGGCTGCTATCGGTGGCGCTGCTGGTTGGCGGACTGTTCGCACCGAGAGCGGGAAAGTGGGCGGACCGATTTGGAGCCGGCCGGCTCATGGTCCCTGGTTCGCTTGCTGCCGCCATCTCGCTTGGCTGCGCGGCCGCATCACCGAATGCGACGACGTTCGGTATTTCACTCGTCGCAATGGAGATCGCCTCCAGCTTCGTTCTCTACAGCACGGCATTTGCAGCAATCGTGCAGGTTGGAGGCAGCAAGCCACAGCGCAGCATAACCCATCTGACGCTGATCGCGGGATTCGCATCAACGCTCTTCTGGCCGCTCACGGCAACACTGCATGACTATCTCGGCTGGCGTGAGATCTATCTCGTCTTCGCGATCCTGAATATCGCCGTATGCCTTCCGGTCCATTGGTGGGTCGGGAGACTTCCCCGCGACGCGCCCGAACCCCGGGCATCAGCAAATCAATCCGGAACGACGGCCGTCCGGCCTGAAACCGGCCCCGCGTTCAGTGGCGTCTTTATTCTGATGCTTGCGGGCTTTGCTCTGGAAGGATTCGTGCTAGCCTCCGTACTCGTCCACATGGTTCCGCTGCTGACGGCGCTTGGGCTTGGCACGGCGGGGCTCATGGTCTCCACCCTCTTCGGTCCCTCGCAAGTCGCCAGCCGCCTCCTGAACATGATCTTCGGAGGACGCTTGTCACAGACGGTGCTCGCCGTGATTTCCGCGGGACTGCTCGCCGTCGCCCTAATCGTCCTGATGGCGACAAGCCCGTGGCTCCCCGGTCTCATCGCATTCGCCATCCTGTTCGGCCTGGGATCCGGGCTTGCAAGCATCGTCGGAGGAACGCTTCCACTGGAGCTTTTCGGAAGGCAGGGTTATGGCGCCCGGCTCGGCTGGGTGACCGCCGCACGCCAGTTTTCCTCGGCGCTCGCACCCTTTGCGTTCGCCGTCATGCTTGGGACTTGGGGGGTCGGCCAGGCAGTCGCGATCAGTATCCTGGGAGGCGCGGCAGCCGTCGGCCTGTTCGGAGCGATCGCCGTCGCCCGCTACAGAGCAACAAGACCGGTAGCGGGACCTTTCGGTGGTTCGCAGGCCTGACAAGACACGACAAGCAGGAGATGCGAGGCCCTCGGCGAAGCCCTAAAGAAAAAGCAGCATAGGCCTTCCAACGATCGCGAGAAAATTCAGACGTCGCCGAGCGCGTAGCCCGCTCCGCGGACGGTCCGGATCACCTGGTCAGCCTTGCCCAGGCCGATGCCCTTCCGCAGGCGGCCGATGTGCACATCCACGGCGCGCTCGTCCACGGTTGCACCATCACCCCAGAGCGACCTTTTCAGCTCCGTCCGCGAATAGACCCTTCCCGGATACCGCATCAGGAACTCGAGAAGCCGGAACTCGGTGGGGCCGAGCCTGACTTCCTTCTTCAGCCTGTGGACCCTGTGCGCTTCGCGGTCGAGGGTCAGGTCTCCGACCCTGATCATATGGCTCAGAAGATTCGGATGCATGCGTCGAAGAAGGTTCTTCACCCTTATGGCAAGCTCGACGGAGGAGAATGGCTCTACGAGGCAGTCGTCCGCGCCGGCAGCGAGACCCGTCAGCCTGTCGCTCTCGCTTTCCGCCGGAACAAGCAGGACGACGGGCACCCGCATCGTCGCTGGTTCGGTACGAAGTCTTCGGCATATCTCGATGCCGTTCAGCTCCGGAAGGGACGAACCCAGCACAAGTACATCAGGAAGGCTCGAAACCAACCGCTCCATCAGCTCGGAGCCCGCCGAAAGCAGGGTTACGTCGAAACCTTCGTCGGCAAGGGAGAACCGCAGCACTTCGCGCAGCGTTTCATCGTCATCGACCACTACGACAACTCGCGCTCCCATTGCGGTGCTCTCCCTAGTGTCCTTCCATCGAGTATCCGGCGCCGCGCACGGTGCGGATGACATCCTGCATATTGGAGAAGTTGAGCGCCTTCCTGAGGCGTCCGACATGCACGTCGACGGTGCGCTCATCCACATAGATGTCGTGGCCCCACACCCCGTCGAGAAGCTGCGAGCGCGAGAAGACCCGGCCGGGCGCGGCCATCAGGAATTCCAGAAGCCGGAACTCCGTCGGGCCGAGCCGCACTTCGCGGCTCTTGCGATGCACCCGGTGCGTCTCCCGGTCCAGCTCGATGTCGCCGCAGCGCAGGACGCTCGACAGCACTTCCGGACGCGCGCGCCGCAGCATCGCCTTCACCCGCGCCATCAGTTCCGGCGTCGAGAACGGCTTTACGACATAGTCGTCGGCGCCGGTCGCAAGCCCGCGGACCCGTTCGCTCTCCTCGCCGCGCGCCGTCAGCATGATGATCGGCAGCCGCTCCGTCTCCGGCCGCATCCTGAGCCGCCGGCACAGTTCGATGCCGGAAACACCGGGCAGCATCCAGTCGAGGATCAGAAGGTCCGGCGTGCGTTCCTGAAGCCTGATCTCGGCTTCATCCCCGCGCAGGATCGTCTCCACCTCATAACCTTCCGCTTCAAGGTTGTAGCGAAGAAGCACGCTCAGCGCCTCCTCGTCCTCCACGACCGCGATCTTCGGCTGCATTCCGTCTTAGCTCCGTCACCATTCCATCGTCATTCGGCGTCGTTATTCCGTGATCGCGCCGAGCGTGTTCGACGTATCGTCCTTCGGACGCTCACCTTCCGGCTGGGCGCCGGTCGTCATGTAGTAGATCGTCTCGGCGATGTTGGTGGCGTGGTCGCCGATACGCTCAATGTTCTTGGCGCAGAACAGAAGATGCGTGCAGGTGGTGATGTTGCGCGGATCTTCCATCATGTAGGTCAAAAGCTCGCGGAACAGCGACGTGTACATCGCGTCGATTTCCTCGTCGCGGATGCGGATCGCCTCCGCCTTCTCGGCCGAACGGCTAGAATAGACATCCAGCACTTCCTTCAGCTGCGTCAGCGCCAGATCCGACAAATGCTCGATGCCGCGGGCGAGCTTGCGTGGCACGCCGGTGCCCTGCACCGCGATCACCCGCTTGGCGGTATTCTTGCCGAGGTCGCCGACCCGCTCCAGATCGGAGGCGATGCGCAGCGATCCGACGATGTCGCGCAGGTCGCCCGCAACCGGCTGGCGGCGGGCGATCGTCACGATCGCCTTGTCGCCGATATCGCGCTCGGCATGGTCGAGGATCACGTCGTCGGAGATCACCTTCTGGGCAAGGGCGGCATCGGAATTGACCAGTGCCCGCACTGCATCCGCGCACATCTGCTCCGCAAGCCCGCCCATCTCCGAAATCCGGCGGCTCAGATATTTCAGTTCGTCGTCATAGGCAGACAGGATATGTGTCGAAGACATGGTCTTATCCTCAGATTGTCAGGAAGGCCCGCAACCGGCGATCAGCCGAAACGGCCCATGATGTAGTCCTGGGTACGCTGGTCATCCGGATTGGTGAACATCTTGTCGGTATCGTTCTCCTCAACCAGATTTCCGAGATGGAACATGGCAGTGCGTTGCGATACGCGGGCCGCCTGCTGCATCGAGTGCGTCACGATGACGATCGTGAAGTTTTCGCGCAGTTCGTGGATCAACTCTTCGACCTTGGCGGTGGCGATCGGATCGAGCGCCGAACAGGGTTCGTCCATCAGGATCACTTCCGGGCTGACGGCAACCGCACGCGCAATGCACAGGCGCTGCTGCTGGCCACCGGAAAGGCCCGTACCCGGGCTGTCGAGACGATCCTTCACTTCGCCCCACAGTCCTGCCTTCTGCAGGGCCGAAGACACGATATCATCCAGCTCCGACTTCTTTCGCGCCAGACCGTGAATGCGCGGGCCATAGGCGACGTTCTCGTAGATCGACTTCGGGAAAGGGTTCGGCTTCTGGAACACCATGCCGACCTTGGCGCGCAGTTGAACCGGGTCCACCTTGGGATCGTAAATGTTCTCCGAGTCGATCGAGATGTTGCCCTCGACACGGCAGTTGGCAATCGTGTCGTTCATCCGGTTGATGCAACGCAGGAACGTCGATTTACCGCAACCCGACGGACCGATGAAGGCCGTCACGGAACGAGGGCGGATATCGATATTGACATCCTTGATGGCGTGCTTTTCGCCGTAATAAACCTGCACGTTACGGGCGGAAATCTTCGGTTCATTCATGGCTGGAGCTTTCGTCGGCGTCGTCGTCATCGTCGTTGAGATATTATTCATCATTACACACCCCTTTACCAACGGCGCTCGAAGCGGCGGCGAAGAATGATTGCGACCAGGTTCATCAGGATCAGGAATACCAGAAGCACGATGATGGCACCGGACGCACGTTCGACAAATGCCGGGTCGCCGCGCTGCGTCCAGTTATAGACCTGAACCGGAAGCGCCGACGCCGGATCGAAGAAGCCATCCGGCGGACCGGCGGGATATTCGCGCACGAAGGCGACCATGCCGATCAGCAACAGAGGCGCAGTCTCCCCGAGGGCTCGGGCCAGCCCGATGATCGTCCCCGTCAGGATGCCGGGCATCGCCAGAGGCAGAACGTGATGGAAGATGGACTGCATCTTCGATGCGCCAACACCGAGCGCTGCGTCGCGGATAGACGGTGGAACGGCCTTGAGGGCGGCGCGCGTGGCGATGATGATCGTCGGCAACGTCATCAGGGTCAGGACAAGCCCCCCCACGACCGGCGCCGATTGCGGCAAACCGAAGAAATTGATCAGTACGGCAAGGCCCAGAATGCCGAAGACGATCGAGGGAACCGCTGCAAGGTTCGAAATGTTCACCTCGATCAGGTCGGTGAAGCGGTTCTGCGGCGCAAATTCCTCAAGATAGATCGATGCAGCCACGCCGATCGGCAGCGACAGGACGAACACGATCAGCATCATATAGGCGGAGCCGATGACCGCAATCCCCAAGCCCGCCGCTTCGGGCCGGGTATCGGAGGCGTCCGGCGCCGTGAAGAAGCTCCAGTTGAAACGGGTCGTCAGAATGCCCGCTTCCTTGAGCTTGTCCGCCAGCATCAACTGCTCGGGGGACGTATTGCGATCGAGCTTCGCGCTCTCCATCGTCACGCGCCCCTTGTAGTATCCGTCGATACGGCCGGCGGCCAGAAGATCGAAGGAATGGGTCTGACCGATCACCGACGGATCGGCCAGCACGAACCTGCGGAGATCGGCGGGGGCCTCCTTGGAGATCAGTTCGGCGGCGGCCTTTGCGTTCATCCCGTCGACAGCGATGCCCTTCTGCGCCATCGCGTCGCGGAGCGCCTTCTCGATGAGGGGCGCATATCCGAAGGTCGAGACCTTCGCGATGTTCTCCGGCTTGCGATCGCCGGCCTTGTCGAGGACGGCCGCATCGAGATTGACGTTGAGGGTGATGTAGGTCTGCTGGAACGACGAGAGGCCGTTCGACAGGATGGACAGCAGGAGGCCGATCAGTGCGACGATACCGATCGCCACGGCGATCTTGCCCATCAGGCGAAACCGGGCCTCCGCATTGTTGCGACGACGGGTTCGTTCATCGAGGGCAAGGAGGGACTTTCCCTTTGTGGGAACGGCTGGGTTGCCGAATACGGTCACGTCGGTCATTCGTACTGCTCCCGGTATTTGCGCACGATGTAAAGGGCCAGCACGTTCAGCCCAAGCGTTATGACGAAGAGGGTCAAGCCAAGCGCGAATGCAACCAGCGTTTCGGGGCTTCCGAACTCCGTATCGCCCGTCAGCTGACTGACGATCTTGACGGTGACCGTTGTCATCGCCTCGAAAGGATTGAGGTCAAGCTTCGCCGCAGCGCCTGCACCAAGGACCACGATCATGGTTTCTCCGATCGCGCGACTTGCCGCCAGCAGGATTGCACCCACGATACCGGGCAAGGCGGCCGGCAAAACGACCTGCCTGATAGTCTCCGACTGTGTGGCCCCCAGTCCGTAGGAACCGTCGCGAAGGGCCTGGGGCACAGCATTGATGATGTCGTCGGAGAGCGAGCTGACGAAGGGAATGATCATGATTCCCATCACCAGGCCGGCGGTCAACACCGAAGACGAAGAGGTGCCGAGACCGAGCGGCTGTGCCAGCCAATCGCGCAGGAAAGGACCTACGGTGACCAGGGCGAAGAGGCCGTAGACGATCGTCGGGATGCCGGCCAGAACCTCGATCGCAGGCTTGACGATACCGCGCGTCGCCGGTCCGGCATATTCGGAAAGATAGACCGCGATCAGCAGGCCAAGCGGAACGGCGACGATCAAGGAGATGATCGACACATAGAAAGTGCCCCATAGCAGCGGCAGAATGCCGAGATCGGAGCCTCCGCGGAACTGGGGATTCCATACGGTGGAGAAGAAGAAATCCTGCGCCGGATAACGCTGGAAGAACTCAAAGGTCTCGACAATCAACGACCCGACAATGCCGATCGTCGTCAAGATGGCGACCAGGGAGGCCCCGAGAAGCAGCGACTTGACAAAACTCTCGCTGATGTTGCGCGCACGCAGCTCAGGCTCTATCCGCCGGTATGCCAGCATGCCGAGAACAACGGCCACTGCGAGGACCACAACCGTCATCATTAGATTGCCGGTCCTGGAGTTCTCCCTGAAGGCCTTCGCCGCCTCGAAGACCTCAGACGGCACGTCGCCGCCCAAGGCCACCCCAACTTCCGCCAGGCGGCCGCGAATATTATTGAAGTCCAGCGCTTCGATGGGAACATCCGCTCCCCTCTGCCCGTCCCGCGCCAGAACGGCATCGAGACCGCCCGCGATGCGGCGGACATCAGACATGACCAAGCTGCGCGCACCGCCCTCGGGGATCACGCTGTCGGGGATCATGCCACTCACGCGGCTCTCGACAATCCCCGGCTGAACAAACAGCCAGGCGACCAGAACGACAAAGGCCGGAACGGCCGTGAACAATGCGACGGTCTGGCCATAATAACCGGGAAGGGAATGGAGCTTGACCCCACTCTTCGCGGCAAGAGCCAGCGCCCTCCGCCTGCCGACCACATGACCCAGTGCCGCAAGCACCGCCAGTATTAGGATAATGAAGCCCACGTCCATCTTGCCCGCCATCCATCAAGCGAAAAGAGACCGGCGGCGCGTGCACGCCGCCGGAACGGCGTCTGAATTAGTTCAGCGGCCCCATCGGAGTGCGTGCCTTCACAGCAGCCTGGGTCTTGGCCAGTTCCGGATCGGAAACCAGACCGTAGGCCGCCAGCGGACCGTTCGGGCCAGCCATATCGTCGGAAACGAAGAACTCGATATAGTCCTGCAGGCCCGGGACCACGTCCAGATGCGCGTTCTTGACGTAGAAGTAGAGCGGGCGGGAAACCGGGTACTCGCCCTTGGCGATCGTCTCGACCGAAGGCATGATGCCGGCCATGGTGCCTACGCGCAGCTTGTCGGTGTTGTTCTGGTAGAAGGACAGACCAAACACGCCGATGCCGTTCTTGTTGGCGGCAACCCGGGCGAGCGTCTCGGTGTAATCACCGTCGATATCGATCGAGACACCATCGGTGCGCAGCGCCATGCAAGCTTTGGTTGCTGCGGCCTTGTCACCGTTGTTGGCAGCCAGATGAGCGTCGTAGGTGCCGTCCTCCTTGCAACCGTCGATGATGACCTTTTCATCGAATACTTCACGGGTACCGTGCTTGGTGCCCGGAATGAAGGCGAGGATCGGCTGCGCCGGAAGGTCGGCGCGGATTTCATTCCAAGCCTTGTTGGGGTTGTCGACCAGCTTGCCATCCTTCACAACCTTGGCGGCAAGCGCGGCGTGCCAGTCAGCCTGGGTAAAGGCATATTCCGGACCATTGATGTCCGAGGCGAAGACGATGCCGTCGTAGCCGATCCGGACTTCCTGGATTTCGGCAACGCCGTTCTTGGCGCAGAGTTCGATGTCAGCCTTGCTGATGCGCGAAGAAGAATTCGCGATATCGATGGTGTTCTCGCCCACGCCTTCGCAGAGCTTTTTGCGGCCGGCGCCCGAGCCACCGGATTCAACGACCGGAGTGGGGAAGTCGGTGTTTTCACCAAAGGCTTCAGCAACGATCGACGCGTAGGGAAGGACGGTGGAGGAGCCGGCGATCTGGATCTGATCGCGAGCCGTTGCGACGCCTGCGGTCGCCAGCAGGATTGCGGCGACTGCGCAGCTTCCTAGATACTTCTTCATGGATTTTCTCCCGTAGAATTCGGATTGACGCTCTGGCGTCGCCTCCCCTCTATAGGGGCTGCATAACAGTTTTGTGACAGTTTTATATCAGTTCTTTTGCGTGGCCGTGAACGGTCCCAAGATGGCCCTCTCCGACCGGGAAAATACACAATTTCTACAAGGAGTTGCCGAGGAAAGCCCGAATCGCGCGGCCAACCGGAATTGGTTCCGAAAGTTCATGTTCGGGAAAGCGATCCCCGCAGCACACCCGACAGCCGCTCAAAATCGGCGCGAACGCTGGCTCCGCACCAAGGTATCGGCTTTAAATCGATCCTGTCTTTGATTTACTCCGTGAACGGAGAGGCAGCCTAAATTCCGCGTACCATTTCATGGTGTAGAATGGTGCCCCCGGCAGGGTTCGAACCCGCGACCCCCTGATTACAAATTAGCCTGCATATGAGCTTGTCAGCGTTAGCCAAGCGCTGCTAATGGCGTATATTTAATTGAGGATGCTAGCTTTTCTCAAATTTATGGGTTAGTTAAGAGCTGGCGCGCGCTGGCTAACGCTAACGCCTGCGTTAGCTGGAAGATAGCCCGAGGGACCCGAGATGAGCAAACAGGCCGAACCGAAAAAGAAACTGACACGGGCTATTTGGGAGAATGCCCTGCCGCACCCTGACGGCAAGTCTACCCGCATCATTTGGGATAGCCGCCTGACGGGCTTCGGCCTCCGTATACGCCCAACAGGCGCGAAGACATTCGTCTACGTGTACCGCAGCGGCGGCAAGCCCAAATGGGCAACCATCAAAGCTACCAGTGCAGACGATGCCTTTGATCAGGCAACTGAGATGGCCAACCAATATTACCGGGGGAAGGACCCGGTCGCCGAGCGAGAGGATGCGCAACGGGAGGCCGACCGCAAGAGCCAAGCCTTCAGCACTGGTGACGTGTTGGACTCCTTCATTACGGAGCACGCCAAGAAGAAGCTTAAAGAGAAAACCTGGACCGAATACGAGCGCATAGTTGAGAAGATCCTCAAGCCCGAAATCGGCAAGATCAAAATCGATGCGCTGGACACTCACGACGTTGCCACGCTGTATGAAAAACTGAAAAAGCGCCCTCGCACACGTTCCATCAGCAGGAAGCGCAAAGGTGGTGAGCAGAAGCCCGCGCCCCCTGCCCTAACGCAAGCCACCGGAGCCATTCGCGTGCTCTCCACCGCCCTGCGGTGGGCCATTGAGGACGCCAAGCTGCGCTCGGGGCCAAACCCGGCGCAAATAAGGCTTACCACTACCCGCCAGCGCGACCGGCTGCTGACCGACAACGAAGTTGCCCGGCTGCTGACCGCAACAGACGATTTGCTGCACGAGGAGAAAATCCTGTCGCACGTCGCCCTTGCTATTAAACTCTTATTCTCTACCGGCTGTCGTGCGGGCGAAATATGCGGCCTTAAATGGACCGACATTGATGCTGACTGGCGCTTTATCCGCTGGCCCGACACCAAGACCGGCTATCTGCGCAAAGCCATCACCAGCGAGACGCGTGACCTTTTGGAGTCTGCCCCCCGGATCGTGGGGTCTCCATGGGTATGCCCAGCGACCGATCCCGAGTTGCCGCTGCGTGTAGATGTACTGCGGTCTGGCTTCCGGCGCGTCATGAAGAAGGCGGGCGTGGTCGCCGGGGAGAATGCTTCATTGCACTTGATCCGTCATTGGTTTTCGACGCAGGTTTATAACGACAGTTCCCTCACTCTTGCCCAGCAGAAGCGCATCGCGGGGCACAAGAGCACTTCCGCTGCCATGCGGTATGCCCATTTGAATGATGAAGATTGGGCATCAACGGCAGAGGACACGGCCGAGCGACGGCTGGCGAAAATCAAGGCTGCCGCCAGCAACGGCAAGGTGGTGCCTATCCGTGGAGGTCAGCAGTGAGCGACGACCAGAAGCCGGAGTGGCCGACCAGTTCCAAGGACTTCGCCGCCTTTGGTAAGCTGGTCGACTGGCTAGAGGACGAAGTCGAAAGTGCTGATGGCCCACCTTATCCAATCAGGCTCCACGCCGAGCACGAGGACTGGCTGGAAACCAGCGACGACGACTACGCCCGTTTGCTCAGGGCTGTGGACGACGGTGATCACGTCACGGAAGCGGAAAAGACCATGCTCCTGAACGAGATTAACCACAAGGCGAAAGCTGGGAGGCGCTGGCTGTCGATCGCCAGACACCTTCAGGGCGGGTCAGCGACCCCCAAGTTCGTGAAGCTTATCGGCCTCCTCATAGAGTACAATGCCATATCCGCCCCAAGAACAGGGAAACCCAAGCAAAAGGCCTCCGCCGAGCAGAAGTTCGTCCACCTAGCCAGTTCCATCGATCTCGTCCTGATCGATAGAATACTTCGCAGAGAATATTCGGTGGAGGTTTCGTTCCTCTCTGAGGCAACCATGGGCCGCTACACCTCGCGGATCGCCGAAATCCTGCGCGGCACAGAGGAAGGCGACGAGAAGCGTCACAGGAGCAACAGCTATGCGATTGCCGCACTGAAGAAGGACATGAATCGCCCCGCGTTTTTGCTCCGTGAGTTGGTCGGATACATCAAACGAGCCGCCACCCAAGGCTAATTTTCTACCCGTTTAAAAGGTTAGTTCAGCCTCCCGCGCTTAGCTGCTGTAAATTAGTCCGTGCAAGCTCAAGCATATCCCAAACAAGGAGATAGCAATGGGAAACGGACTTGAACTATTGACGCCGGAAGCGGCAGCAAAATACCTCGGCGGAGAAGATTCACCGATCTCTGTCGAAACATTGCGGTGGTGGAGATATAAGCGACGGGGACCTGCCTTCTGCCGAGTTGGCGCAAGGCGCGTCATGTATCGCAAGGCAGATCTCGAAGCCTACGTACAGCGTGGTCTCGTTGAAGTGCAGGAGGTCGCCAATGCCTCTTGAAAAACTTAACCCGGCAGGCGGTGGCAGCCGCAGCCGGGTCAGTAAATTCGATGTTCCTCGCAGGAAATTCGATAACGACCAAAATACAGTCTTTACCCTCGGGCGTAAAGGTACGGAGGGTATAACTCGACACGTTCAAGTCAGCGGTAAGGTCATTGACGGAGGCGCGCGTATTCTCTTCACATATGAGGATGGGCGTGGCCATTCGCCGGCTCCCGCATATCGGGTCTATCGCGTGCATCTTGGCGGCGGTCGCTTTTACGAGCTATGCCCCATCGAGGACCTCGTTCTCTACCTCGCGCCGAGGTGCCATGACGACGCCAAATATCGTCACACCTGCATAGACAATGCATTGGCGCGAACGGAATGGCGTCGGATCGCGAAAGCTAGCTGCTATGGAACCTACGCAGATTTCGGCTTCCGGAGCGAGGAAGAGTTCGGAAACTTCTGGGCTTACCTTAGCCTGATCGAATCCGACGACCATGAGGCTATAACCCACGCTGGTCTTACGCTCAGAGATGCTGAGTGCTCCGAGAATTTCCGCGATTCCAGGCTGATCCTTTCCGAATGGCGTCATTGGTGGAGGGCTCCGCTGTGACCGCACCGTTCCTTAACGATGAGCGACGCCCATCTCCTGCCGAAAAATTGCACGAACTTTTTGCCGGTGGTCCTTGGCACGGCACTTATAGGCCGGAGCCGACGCCGCTGCCGGGCGTCAAGGTCGAAATCAAGAGAACAGCGAAGACGCTGCGTGGCGGGCCGACCCCGGAGCTTTGGCGTCAACATCTTGCCGGGGAACAGCCGCTTGGCATCTGCCCGCTGCTGCCCTACGATACCTGCCAGTGGGGTGCCATCGATATCGATGCCTACGACGATTTGGATCATCGTGCGCTGGTCGAGCGGATAAAGGCGGCGGGCTTGCCGCTGGTCGTCTGCCGTTCGAAATCGGGCGGCGCACATTTCTACGTCTTCCTCGCAGAGCCGATGTCCGCTGCCGGTCTGCGGCAGCGGCTAATCGAGATCGCTGTCGCCCTCGGCTATCCGCCAGACACAGAGATTTTCCCGAAGCAGACCAGCAACACCGACATCGACAAGGCTGGCGGCTGGATCAACATGCCGTACTTCGATGCCGAGAACACCAATCGGTACGCGGTGAAGGGGAGCGGTCTCGCCATGACCGTCCCCGAGTTCCTTGAAGCTGCCGAGAGGGCTCGTATCTCGCCGGATGCGCTCATGGCGCTGAAGGTATCATCCCCGGCAAAGACCGGGGTGAAGGCCGAAACGTCACCGACGCCCGACGAGTTCGAGGCGCTGCTGGGCGGCTGGCTGCGGAAGCTGGCGGAAGCGCCCAGCGGGAAGGCGGACGACACGTTGATGCAAGTCGCCCGTGACATTGGCAGATGGGCGAGCACTATCGACATCGATTATCCGGGCGTGCAGCAGAAGGTACTGGAAGCATGGCACGAGCGCGGCAAGAGCGATGCAGATTTTCATGCTCAGTATCACTCCAACTTAGCCGCCGGGCAAAAGAAGGGTGGTCCACCGCGCCTGATGACCAATGGCAGAACTTACCCGGTAATTGATAAGATCGTTGTGATAACCGGGGGGGAGGCTGATGAATGGAGGCTCACGCTGAGGGGCTGGGGCGACATCACATTGCCGGTTAAGGACGTGATGCATTACTACACGTTCAATGTGCGATGTGCGGAACAGCTAGGCGCCATCTTCGATCAGATAAAGCAGGACAGATGGTACGAGCTTCTGCGTCCAGCGCGGGCGGCAGCTACTTTCGAAGAAATTCCGGAAGCAGAAACGCAGGAACACGAGATGCGGGAATTGCTACGCGTCTTCTTGACCAACAAGCACAGTGCGGAGAATTTAGAGGAGGTTCTCCTTGGTAGACCGTTCCACGACGAGAAAGAGAGACGTCGCTATTTTCTGTTCGATAAGTTCTGCGTCTTCCTGAACGGTCACACCACCAGTTTCGGCAAGCTTAAGCCAAACATCGTGGGCCGCTGGGTCAGGAGGGCCATCGGCAAGGAGAACCTTATCGAGACGAAGAAGAAGATCAAAAGTGATTACTACAAGATCTATTACGTCCCGGACGATCTCTTTAAACCACCGCCGGAAATTCCGCTGCCGAAACTGGAGAAGCCGCCGATCTGAGGGTGGGCAACGGGGTAATAAGGGTAACGGCGGCGCGGCGTGGGCAAGGATTCATTGCCGCGCCGCCTTCGTTTATGAACATGCGCGGTCAACAACCAAAAAAGCCGCCATAGCGGACCGCTGGAGCGCGTTTAGGGTTGGCGGCTATATAGGTAGTCTGCAACCATGCCGCGAGCGCTGGTGGCAGCCCAGGGTCGGAGGCGGCCGATGTTGGGTGTTTGGGGTTTGGCGCGGCGTAGGTGACGGCAATGGGTCGGCTTATCCGGGGGTGTAACAGCTATTACCCCCATTTACACGTATACGCCCGCATATATACGCGCGCGCGGGTAGTAAGGTCAATAAGGTTATAAGGGTACGTACGTGTTATATACTGTATTTTCAAACGCTTGTCTCTACCCTCATTACCTTTAATCAATAGGGTTGATAAGAGTACAGTTATCCCCCCCGGGGGCCGCACAGTCCTCGGATCGAAGCAATCCGTTAATGTCTACCGCCACAAATCCCGCGCCAACTGCCTATCACTCCCGCGCATCCATCCTCAGCAATTCGACCGGCTAATATTCTATTAGGAGGCCCTGATAAGCTAAACAGCTTTAAATCATAGGGCTTTTTACATATACTACCTACAGTTGAATTGAATGGGCTAACGCAGGGCTACCGTCAATAACCCGCCGCCTGTTTTTGTAGGTAAATTGCTGATGGGAAAAAGAGGGCCGCAATGCTCTGTCTGCCAACACCGGGAACGGGCGGCAATAGACCTCGGCTTGGCCCGTGGCGTTTCGTATGAGGCCCTTGCCCGGCGCTACGCCCTCGGGGCCGATAGCCTGCGCCGCCATGCGAAGAGCCATCTGCCAGCGCAGCTTCGAGCAAAGCTCCTCGCGGGTCCCGATATTTCCCTCGACCTCGACAAGCTGAGAGAGACGGAGTCGCAGAGCCTCCTGGCCAACCTCGTCGCCTTGCGGCACCGGCTGTATGCCTCGCTAGACGTGGCAGAGGCGGCGGGCGATAGCGGTATGGCGGCAAGGGTCATCAGCCAGTTGCACAAGAATCTTGAGCTGGCAGGCCGCTTGCTTGGCGATCTCAACACCGGCAGCACGAGCGTCACCAACATTCTGGTGTCACCGGTCTATGTCGAAATGCGGGTGGAACTGGTCCGTGCACTGGCACCATTCCCCGAGGCCCGCAGTGCCGTAGCCGCCGTCCTGCATCAACTGGAAAGCAAGGCTGCCGAGGCGGTCACCATTGAGGCCGATCGGCAACTGGCAACGGGGGCTGTCCCAACATGATGGCCCAACAGAACACGTGGCTGGCAGGGCACCTGCCGGGCAACCGCTGCGACGGCGGCATTGGGCGTGTCGCGCTCGCTTATGCGGCCTTCGGCTGGTTGGCCCGCATAGCCTGTGCAGCACGTCACCTGTCCCTTTGCTGCTGGCGCGCGGAAGCTATTTCACCGCAGGGTGACAACGCATGATGGCCTTGGACCTTGCCCGCGCGCTGGACCCCGTTCTGCTTGCCCGTGACTGCGGCCTTGAGCCGGACCTATGGCAAGCGAACCTATTGCGGTCCAACCCCCGGCGCGCACTGCTGCTGTGCTCCCGGCAGTCGGGCAAGTCCACCGTCGCCGCTCTGCTGGTGCTGTATGCGGTGCTGTTCATTCCGGCGGCACAGATCGTCGTTGTCAGTCCCACGCAGCGCCAGTCCAACGAGTTGTTCCGCACCATCATCAATTTCCTCAGTCGGCTGCATGAAGCACCGCGCCTCACTGCCGAAAGCACTCAGCGAGCCGAGCTTTCCAACGGCGCTCGCATTCTGGCTTTGCCCGGCACCGAGAAAACCATCCGCGGAATTGCCGGGGTGGACCTCGTGGTGATGGACGAGGCCGCACGTGTGGAAGACGAATTGCTGACCGCTGTTCGACCGATGATGGCCACCAAACCCGAGAGCCGTCTGATTGCGCTGACCACGCCAGCAGGCAAGCGCGGCTGGTTCTATGAGGCATGGGTAAGTGATGAAGGCTGGGAGCGCGTCAAGGTTCCCGCAAGCGCATGCCCCCGGATCACGCCTGAATACCTTGCCGAAGAACTGCGGGCGCTCGGCGCTATCAAATTCAGCGAGGAATACGAGTTGGAATTCCACGATCCCGAGGAGGCGGTCTTTCCCCTGACTGTCATCGAGGCGGCATTCTCACAAGAGGTCCAGCCGCTATGGATGTGATGAGCGAGACTTATCGATATCATGGCGAACAGTGGCGGCGCATCCCAGCGCAAGCCAGTGATCGCTTTGTCATGGGAGTTGACCTTGGCCAGTCAAACGATCCCACCGCCATTTCGGTAATTCACCATTCGGTGACGCCCCTTGACGATTGGGAACTGAACCGCAGCATCCGTGAAACCCGACAGAAGGTTAAGGAACACTTCGATGTTCGCCATCTGGAGCGGGTGCCACTTGGCACACCTTATCCGCAGATCGTCCAACGGGTTGCTGACTTGCTTGGTCGCCCGCCGCTGCGGGACGGTTGCGACTTGGTCGTGGACGAGACCGGAGTAGGTCGGGCGGTTTCCGATATCTTCGAAACTGCCGGGATGCGCCCGCAGCGCGTCGCCATTACGGCAGGCAGCGAAATCACCAATCCAGATAACCGTCGCTGGCACGTCCCCAAGGGACTGCTGATCAGCACCGTTGATGCGATGCTGCACGTGGGTGAATTGCGCTTCGCGGCAAATCTAACCGATGCCGGAGCCTTGGCCGAGGAACTGAAGGACTTCCGCCGCAAAGTGTCTGAGGCCGGACGCGCCACCTACAATGCCCGCACCGGCAAGCATGACGATCTCATTCTCAGCATCGCAATCGCCCTTTGGTGGGCACGTCGCCCCCCGGTGCGCTTTGCAGCGTCCGCAATGGTGGGTCTGTACGACTAGGAGCAGGAAAGATGAAGTTGAAAGCACCAATCGATATTCATGAAGCGACAGTGGAACACTTCCAGCCACGCAACAGCGCTGGCGAGATCGTGGCAGATGCACTGATCGGCACCTTGGCGGCTGCCGTGCGGAAGACACGGGAAAACACGGAAACCTTGGTTTCCCTTGCTGACGCCTTGAGCCTTGATCGCACGGTGACGCCCGATGCCAATGCTCTCAAGCTGCGGGAAAATGCTCTGCGGCTGGCCGAGGCATCAGCCAAGAAGTTGGATGAGGCGAAAGCCAGAGTGGAGGCGGAAATTGCCACGCTGGAGCAGCGCGTCGGTTCTCCGCCACCGCCGCAGGATCAGCTTGCTCTCAACATGGAGGCAGAAATCCGCTCGCGCCTTGCCGCCATGCCGGAAGCCGAACGCGATAAGGCGGTCGAAAGCGCATTCGCCGAGAAGAACCTCACCATCATTTCAGCCGTCCTCCGGGGACCTGCCTTCTTATCCGGCATATCCCCGGCCAAGCACGCCATGGCGCGGCATCGCTATGGCGCAACGTTCCACGCCGAGGAGTTGGCCCGGCGCGACCGGCTGAAGAGCGCCCTGGATGCCACAGAGCGCAGCGGACAGTCCTTTGTGCGCTTCGTCACGCAAGTGGCCACCAACCAAGCCGTTACCGTGGCAGAGGCTCAGTCCAATGCCCGCAGCGCTGAACAGGCGGTAGCTGCCGCCATCACCGAGTAAGGAGACCGATATGAACATCAAGATCGACATGACCGAAATTCTCCGTCAGGCGCAGGAACTGCCGGATGAAATTACCACCCTCGATGAAATCGATCCTGCACTCCGCGAATACTATGCGGAGGCCGACGGCAAAATCCGCATCAATGCCGACCGCCGTAAGGAGCTTATCGCCCACCTGAGCGACGTTGTGGAGCGCGGCAACGTGATGGCGGAGAACGCCAAGTTGCGCGACCAGCAGAATCGTCGGCTGGTGGCCGACACCATCCGCACCCAACTCGCCCGATTCGTAAAACCTGAACTGTTGAGCGCCGCCGTCACGGTGTTCATGTCGCAGCACAAGTTCGGCATTCGCGACGAGAAGGTGATCGTGCTTGGCAAGCTGGGAATCAGCGAGGCCGCAATGGCGGCGGTGAACTGGATCGAGGACGAGGGTGAGGTATTCTCCCCCGGCAAATGGGCCGACTCGGCGGCACCGGGGGGCTTCAGCGCTGAAATAGCCAAGCTGAAGAACGTGCACTAGAAAGTGCGATATAGCTTCGCCATGCCTTATACGGCGTGGGCTGGCTGATCCCATAAACGGCAGCTTGTCCTAAAGTTTGAAAAGAAGCCGCTAAGCTAATATGGGATGGCATCAAAGTCGATTTTCTCGAAACGGTCATGCTGTTTTTTCAGCGCGTTCCAATCGAAGTCATAAAGATCGGCATCGGCCCAATCATCAGGGTACTTAATTCGGAATAAGGCCCCGATGGATGCTTCCATCGGATGAAAATCATAACCGCCAACACTGAGCGAAGTCGGGCCTGCGCTGAAATCCTGATCGTTGAATTGAGCGGATACAAGAACCAAAAGACCGGCAACAGCCATTACGAGGGTTTCTAGATTCGCCTTCTTAAACTCGTCATGACGGTCATGCTTGCTCGCGTTATAGGCTTGATACCAAGGCAGGCTAACGCCACCGTTACTCTGCAATCCGCGTCCAGCCTTCCAGGGCTCGAAAGGCTTAAAGATTGGTGGTATCCCATTCCAAATAGGCAGCATCACCTCATACGACGATAAATGATGTGAAGCGTCGACCTTTCGATAATCGGTCATATTAAGCGACCGTTTCCTTGGCGCTGTGAACGTGTTCTCTTCGAGGATCGCTTTGAAGTTAGCCTCCACTTCTATGCACGTCCGCATCAGGAGAGCATGGATCCTGTATGAATATGCGGTCCGGCACTCATCACCCGGTTCCACGTACTCAAAAATAGATTGTAGATCGTTTTGGATCAGGAGAAGCGCGCGCACATAATGCTCTGCGTTTTTTGCATACTCGCGGTCATGAATATATGCCCAACTGCTGTAGCCAGAGTTTGGCCCCTCCTTCATGCCCCGATAGTTGCGACGAAATGGCTTTGGCAGACCCACGATTTCCTCCACTTCCAACCCGAATCGTTAGCGCCGCATTAGCCCCGCAACCTCTCCAGCTAACGCTCAATTAGTTGGCTTGACAACGCATTGATTTAGAAGGATTTTTGGTGCCCCCGGCAGGGTTCGAACCCGCGACCCCCTGATTACAAATCAGGTGCTCTACCAACTGAGCTACAAGGGCACTTTCGAAACGGGGAGTTAGCAGATTTTTCCTTCCTGTAAAGGGAAAAACGCCGCAATCAGATCAACCTTCCATTTCGCTCGCGCCGCCACGGCACGTTCCAACGACGCAAGGCGCTTGTCCGGAACCCGGTTTTTCCTGTACCTAAGGCCGTCCCGCCGGCATGACCCTCCCCACCGGGCCGTGTTAGCTCAACTGGTTACAGCATCCGTTGCGCGCCGCGTCGGTCGGCGACACCGTCAAAGGTCATTTCATGTCGTTCCAGCCGAAAAAGCTCGCCTTCATCGCCTCAGCAACACCGGAGGCGCAATCCGGCCTCGAAGAGCTCGTGCGTCTCTATGGCAACGTCCCGACTGCGGAGGCCGATGTGATCGTGGCGCTCGGCGGCGACGGCTTCATGCTGCAGACATTGCACGAGACGATCAACACCGGAAAGAGCGTCTACGGAATGAACTGCGGCTCGGTCGGCTTCCTGATGAACGATTACCGCGCCGAAAAGCTCCGCGAGCGAATCGGCGACGCGATCGAGAACGAATTCCATCCGCTCAAGATGACGACCACCAACGAGGACGGCTCGACATCCGTCGCACTTGCCATCAACGAGGTCTATCTCTTCCGGCAGTCATATCAGGCGGCCAAACTGAAGGTCGTGATAGACGGGCACGTGAGGCTGGAAGAACTCATCTGCGACGGCCTGATGATTGCGACGCCGGCCGGCTCCACCGCCTACAATCTCTCGGCCCATGGCCCAATCCTGCCGCTCGAGGCGCCGCTGCTCGCCATGACTCCGGTCTCGGCATTCAGGCCGCGGCGCTGGCGAGGCGCACTGCTGCCGAACCATGTCTGCGTCGACATCGACATTCTCGAACCGGAAAAACGCCCCGTCAATGCGGTGGCCGACAATGCGGAAGTCAAGTCGGTCCTGCATGTGCGCGTGGCGCAATCGACGGACATCACCGCGCGCATCCTCTCCGATCCAAACCATTCCTGGTCCGACCGGATCCTTGCCGAGCAGTTCAACAACTGAAATTTCAGCGCTTGCGGGCGAATGCGCGCAAAAAGGTACGCGTTGCATCCGACGCCATGCGATCGATTTCCGATTCCGGCGTCTGTCGGCCGATCTGCTGATCGTAGCGCAGGTCGGTTGCCAGAAGCGCCATATACTGACGGGCCGCCAGTCCCGGATCGTCGATATCGAGATATCCTGCATGGGCGAGTTGGGCGAGACGGGCGGCAATCGCGGGATATTTCTTGCCAGGCCCGTATTCCTTCCAGGTCTCGAAAAGCTCTGGGAAGCGCGCGCCTTCCGTCTCCACGAGCTTGCGCAGCCAACGACCGTTCGGATCGCACAAGGCCTTGCGCAGAAGCTGCGCCGAAAATAGCGCCAGCTCCGTTTCGAGATCCTGTGGTGCGACGGGAAATGTATCGAGGACGCGGAAGAAACCGGCGCTGGAGCGATCGGTAATTTCCGATACCACGACCTTGAACAAATTATCCTTGTCGCCCAGTTGGTTATAAATCGTCTGGCGCGAGACCCCTGCCCTTGCCGCAATCGCGTCGATGCTTGCGCCGGCAAAGCCCTGCTCAGCGAAAACATCCGCCGCGGCATTCAGGATCGCCTGGCGCTTGTTCTGTGGCGCCGGCCATGTCCCGGCTTCGTGCGTGAGTTCGGCAGACGAATTTTTCATGACATGACCATACAGGCACTTGACCAATTGGACAATTGTGTCCAAAATGTTTTACATGACTGACTGAGCCTATCTCCCCGCCCGCGGCCGGCTTTCATATTCATCTCCCATAATCGTCTTCCGCCCTGCCCCGTATCACGGCAGATGTGGTGACGGGAAAGGTTTTTTCCAATGCAAAGCAGAGTACCGTCGCATGCCCTATCGCTCGGGCTGCTCTCCGCTATCGGGCTTTTCGCCCTCGACATGTATCTTCCCGCTCTTCCCACCATCAGCGCCAGCCTCAACGCCGACAGCCACGCGGTGCAGGCGAGCCTCATTTCCTTTTTCGCTGCAATGGCGGTATCGCAGATCGTCTATGGTCCCCTTTCCGACATGTTCGGCCGCAAGCGGCCGCTCTATGTGGGCCTGATGCTTTATGCCACCGGCGCCATCGGCTGCGCGCTGTCGCCTTCGATCGAATGGCTGATCGCCTTCCGTTTCCTGCAGGGCACGGGCGCCTGCGCCGGCGTCGTCATCTCACGCGCCATCGTCCGTGACCTGCATACCGGCCCCGCCGCCGCCCAACTCATGTCGCGGCTGATGCTGGTTTTCAGCGTTTCGCCGATCCTGGCACCGCTTGCTGGCAGCATCGTCACCGTCTTCGGCGACTGGCGACTGATCTTCTGGGTCATGGTCGGCGCGGGGGCTCTCGGTCTCGTCGTTGCTACGTTTTTCCTGGAGGAGACGCGCCTGCCCGCGGCACGCAGCGAAAGCAGTATCGGCAGCGCACTCCGATCTTATGTGACCCTGCTTAAGGATCCTTATTATCTCGGGCTCGTCTTCATCGCCTCCTTCGGCATGTCGAGCTACATGATCTATGTGGCCAATTCCTCTTTCGTGCTGATCGAGCACTACGGGCTTTCGCCCTCCTTCTACAGCGTCGTCTTCTCCTGCAACGCAGTCGCCTTCATCGGCATGTCGCAGCTGAACGGCTGGCTTTCCCGCAAGATCGGGCTCAGGAAAGTGATCCGCAGCGCTGTGCTCGGCTATGCGGCGATGATGGTCACGCTGGCATTCGTTACATCGCTCGGTATCGACCGGCTCGACGTGATGGCGGCGTTCCTGTTTGGCGGTTACGGTTTTCTCGGCATGATCATTCCGACGGCCGCCGTGCTGGCATTGGAACATCATGGGCGGATCGCCGGCACGGCCTCGGCCATGATGGGTACGATCCAGTTCGTGACATCCGCCATCATCGTCGGCGTTGGCGGCCTGTTCGTCGATGGCACCTCGCTGCCGATGATCACGATCATCGCGATCTGCTCAACGATCGTCTTCCTGCTGTCACTGGTCGTCCTGCGCAGCCGGGCCGGCGCCATGGCTGCGGCTGAATAGCAGGCGACTCTTTCAAAGCAGTACGGCCGGGCCTAATGAAGCCCGGCCGTTTTGTTTCCTTCAGGGCAGGTTCAATTGATACCGCCGCAAGATGTTCGGCTTGCCGCCGATGCAGCCGATAAACGCCTTCATCAAGAGGTGCCCTCCGCGACAAGCCGCTGCTGCCTGGCAGAAGCTTCCCTACCGGATCAGAGCCGGCAGCAAAGACAGGAGAAGAAGCGCCGCGAAAATTATGTTGACGATCCGGTTGGCCAAAGGATCCCGAAACAGACGTGTCAGCGTGGCCCCGACAAACAACCAGGCCAGATTGACTGCCGCGATCACGAGCGTCAGCACAGCTATCTTGAAGAATGCGTCCGTTGCAGGATCGGCGACGGCCAATGTGAAACCGGAAAACAAAGCGCCCATCGCGGCATAGGCCTTCGGATTGACGAGCGACAGGAAGACACCGCCCGGAAAAGAGGGGGCTCTTCCCGTTGCGGCTTCCTCGTCAATCGGCGGCGCAGTCGCTATTTTCCAGGCGAGGTAGAGGAAATAGACGGCCGCCAGCAGCGCCAGAACCTGAAGCATACTAGGAATGGCCAATACCAGACTGGTCAAGCCTGCGGCGACAGCGCTCATCACGACAATCATGCCCGCAAGCAATCCGACCATATAGCCGAGACTGCGGCGTGCCCCGAAAGCGGCCCCTGCCGCTGCGATACTCAGCGTATTCGGCCCGGGACTACCGGTCAGAGCGAAGGCGGCACCGAGGAAGGTGACTATGTTGTCCATGACCGGTCTCCCATCGGGAAACCGGTAGCATGACGGCAAATGCCATGTCTTGAACGAACGTGCAGCGACAGATGCTGTGGACAAAAAAGCCCTGCGGACAGGGCTTTCTCCGGATCAATTTGACATCATTTCGTCAGTCTACATCCGCAACGGCGACGTCCGGCTTGCCGCTGATGCGGTGCGCAAGTGCGGCTTCCATGAATTCGTTCAGGTCGCCATCCAACACATCGCCCGGTGCCGTGCTTTCCACCCCGGTGCGCAGGTCCTTCACGAGCTGGTAAGGCTGCAGCACGTATGAGCGGATCTGGTGACCCCAGCCGATATCGGTCTTGGACGCCGCTTCCGCATTCGCTGCGTCCTCACGCTTTTTCAGTTCCGCTTCGTACATGCGGGCGCGCAACATTTCCCACGCCTTGGCGCGGTTCTTGTGCTGCGAGCGCTCCTGCTGGCAGGCGACCACGATACCGGTCGGTATGTGCGTGATGCGCACCGCCGAGTCGGTCGTATTGACATGCTGGCCACCGGCGCCCGACGAACGGTAGGTATCGATGCGGCAATCGCTCTCGTTGATCTCGATGTTGATCGAGTCGTCGACGACCGGATAGACCCAGGTGGACGAAAAGGACGTATGCCGGCGCGCGTTGCTGTCATAAGGCGAGATGCGCACCAGGCGGTGAACGCCCGATTCGGTCTTCAGCCAGCCATAGGCGTTGTGTCCCTTCACAAGGATCGTCGCGGACTTGATGCCTGCCTCTTCGCCCTCGTGGACTTCCAGCACCTCGACCTTGAAGCCGTTCTGCTCGGCCCAACGGATGTACATGCGAAGCAGCATGTTGGCCCAGTCCTGACTCTCGGTACCGCCTGCTCCGGAATGGACTTCCAGGTAGGTGTCGTTGCCATCGGCCTCGCCTGAAAGCATCGCCTCAACCTGGAGCCGGCCCGCCTCGGCCTTCAATGCCTTCAAGGCATCCTCGGCTTCGCGGACAACCGATTCATCGCCCTCTTCCTCGCCGAGTTCGATGAGCTCGATATTGTCCTTGAGCTGCTGTTCGAGGACTTTCACACCGCTGATGCCGTCCTCGAGCTGCTGGCGTTCGCGCATAAGCTTCTGCGCTTCAGCCGCATCGTTCCAGAGGTTTGGGTCCTCTGCCTTGTTGTTCAACCAGTCCAGTCGTCTTACCGCCTGGTCCCAGTCAAAGATGCCTCCTCAGCAGGCTTATGGCCTGCTTGATTTCGTCGACTACATTGATGATTTCCGCACGCATTGCGCTTGCTCTTACTCGCTATGTTTGGAATTTAAAGGTGCCGTGGACATAGTTGCACCGGACCCGGATGTAAAGCCCGCGTCCGATATACGACCTACCGGTAATACGGTCAGAAGAGACCCGGCATGCCCGAAGTCACGGCCTGCTGGGCCTGGGGCGAATTGTTGAAAATCTGGTCCTGGGTCATATATTCGCCCTCACCGATGACCTGGAAGACATCGGCCGGTCCCGTGCCGGGCTTGAAGGCCTCGACGATCGTATCCGGCTCGCCTTCCATGGCCGCCATGCCGGTCTTGCGGTTCACGGCGATGAACTGCATGCCTTCCGGCACATGGAACTTTTCCGCCGGCATCAGCTTCGCGGCCTCCGCCAGGAATTGACCGAAGATCGGCGCGGAGAGCGAACCACCCGTACCGCCGCGACCGAGGGGCGCCGGCGTATCGAAGCCGAGATAGAGGCCTGCGACCAGGTTCGGCGTGAAGCCAACGAACCATGCGTCCTTTTCGTCGTTGGTGGTCCCGGTCTTGCCGGCGACGGGACGGTCCTTCACCGGAATCTTGCCTGCGGCCGTACCGCGAGCAACAACACCTTCCATCATCGACGTGATCTGGTAAGCGGTCATCGGGTCGAGAACCTGCTCGCGATTATCGATCACGGTAGGCTCTTCCTGGTTCGCCCAGTCGTTGGCGTTGCAGCCCTCACAGGTGCGCTCCTCATGACGGAAGACCGTCTTGCCGTAGCGATCCTGAATGCGGTCGATGACCGTCGGCTTGATCTGCTTGCCGCCATTGGCGATCACGGCATAGGCTGAGACCAGGCGCATGACCGTGGTCTCGCCGGAGCCGAGCGACATGGCAAGCACGGGCAGCATCTTGTCGTAAATGCCGAAACGCTCGGCATATTCGGCGACCAATTCCATCCCCATGTCCTGGGCCAGGCGCACGGTCATCTGATTTCGGGACTTTTCGATGCCTGTTCTGAGCGTGGATGGGCCGGCCGACTGGCCGCCATAGTTTTCCGGCCTCCATACCTGGCCGCCCGAAACGACCTCGATCGGTGCGTCGAGAATAACAGAGGCCGGCGTGTAGCCGTTGTCAAGCGCTGCCGCATAAACGAAAGGTTTGAACGACGAACCGGGCTGGCGCATCGCCTGCGTGGCGCGGTTGAATTCCGACTGCGCATAAGAAAAGCCGCCGACCATCGCGAGCACACGCCCCGTATTGGGATCCATCGCCACGAAACCGCCCTGCACTTTCGGCGGCTGGCGCAGCCGGTAGGTCTTTGCCGCTTCATCAATCGGCTCGACATAGACGACATCACCTGGCTTCAACACGCCCTCCGGCGACTTCGCCGTCTTGCGTGCGCCTGTCGCGTCACGGAAGGCCCATTTCATGTCGTCAGCGGCAATCGTCCCCGTTTCACGAGCGGGATCAACCTTACCGTTCGAATCGATAGACGGCTGCAGGCCGACCGAAACGGATTGCGCCGAAACGTCGGTAACGACCGCAAGCTTCCATTCCGGCACGTCGCGGAGCGACGGCAGCTTGGCAAGTTCCGGTCCCCAATCGCCCATCATGCCGATCTGGGAAATCGGGCCGTGGAAGCCGCGACGCTCGTCATAATCGAGAAGACCATTCTGAAGGGCATGGCGCGCGATGATCTGCAGATCGGGATCGAGCGAGGTGCGGACCGAAAGCCCGCCTTCGTAGAGTGCCTTGTCGCCATAACGCTCGATGATCTGGCGGCGGACCTCTTCTGAAAAAAAGTCAGAGGCGAAAAGATGAGTGCCGCTGCGGCGCGGCTTGACGCCGAGCGGCTGCTTCTTGGCATCGTCCGCATCGGCCTGAGTGATGTAACCGTTCTCCGCCATGCGATCGATAACCCAGTTGCGGCGCTCGATCGCCTGCTTTTCCCGGCGGAAGGGATGGTAATTCGCCGGCCCCTTCGGAAGGGCTGCCAGATAGGCGGCCTCCGCCGTCGTCAACTCCGTCACCGACTTGTCGAAATAGGTGAGCGCAGCACCCGCAATGCCGTAGGAATTCAGGCCGAAGAAGATCTCGTTCAGGTAGAGTTCGAGGATCTTGTCCTTCGAATAGGTCTGTTCGATGCGGAAGGAGAGGATAGCCTCCTTGACCTTGCGGTCGATCGTCTGGTCGGAGGTGAGCAGAAAGTTCTTCGCGACCTGCTGGGTGATGGTCGATGCTCCCTCCGGACGGCGACCGGAGCCGAGGTTCTGCAGGTTGGTGATGATTGCGCGACCAAGGCCGGTGATGTCGATGCCGGGGTGATTGTAGAAATTCTTGTCTTCCGCAGACAGGAAGGCAGCCTTGACACGGTCCGGAACCGCCTGGATCGGCAAAAAGAGCCGCCGCTCCCGGGCGTATTCGGCCATGAGTGCGCCGTTGCCGGCATGAACGCGGGTGGCGACCGGCGGCTCGTAGGAAGCCAACACCTCGTAATTCGGCAGATCCTTGGTCATCCCGCTGAGATAAATACCCACGCCGGCAGCCACGACCAAAAACAGGACGCAAGCCAATCCAAAGAGATAACCAATCAATCTGACCATATCGCAGCTACCGTTCGGCTTTCCTTCGGCGCGTGAAACACACCATCGCACGGATTGAGGCGTTTTGCACGGTGATTACATGAGCGCAAGGCAAAAGCGGATCAATCGTCCGTCATCCATTGCATTTGATATTCACCGAGTAACCGCCCGAATGTGAGTAAAATAGGGCTTGAGCCACCAAATCCCATCCCTCTGCAACCAACGGCCCGACATTGCCGCCGCTTGTGGCAGGGCGGCCACGCGAGCGGCGCATCAGCCTCCGTTTGCCAGGGCACGATCCCGATAGCGTCGGACGGCATCTGCAAGTCGACCGGTCACCTTTTCCCGCCAGCCTTCGTCCAGCAGCAGCTTCTCATCCTCAAGGTTGGACAGGAACCCGAGCTCCAAAAGTACGGACGGAATATCAGGCGCGCGCAGCACCTGAAAACCGGCGTAACGATGCGGGTTGTTGATAAGTCCGACTTGGCCTTCGAAGGACTCGACGACATTGTTGGCGAGTGCAATCGAGAACGCCTGCGTTTCTCGGCGCGTCAGGTCGAGCAGAATGTCGGCAACCTCCGGAGGGCCGCTCTTGATACTGTAGCCGGCAAGCTCGTCGGACAGGTTTTCGCGGGCGGCGAGATTTTCCGCCATCCGGTCGGAAGCCTTGTCGGAAAGCGTGTAGACGGTCGCACCACGGATATCCTTCTGCGCCAGCGTGTCGGCATGCAGGGAGACGAAGAGATCCGCACGCCCTTGGCGAGCGAGCGTGACGCGTTCAGAAAGCGACAGAAAGGTATCGTCATCGCGCGTCAGGAAGGCCTTGATACCGTTGATCTCGTTCAACCGCTCGGCCAGCATCTTGGCAAAGGCAAGCGTGATCGTCTTTTCCGGTGTATTGGTCCCCGCCCCTGCAGCACCGGCATCGATCCCCCCATGGCCGGCATCGACGGCCACGGTGAAGACATTGTCATGCTCGGCAAGCCCGAGCGCATCCGGGGCCGCTTCGGTCGGCATTTCCCAGCTTTGTGTCTTGACGAGATTGGCGAAGGTATCTTTCGATGTCATTTCGGCGTCGAGTACCAGGCGATAGCTACCGTTGTCGTTCGGCTGCGCTTCGGCAAGCACAAGCTTCACTGGCTTCTTGGCCGTCAGCACAATACGGGCGCTCGATTCGTCCATCGTGCCGTAGCGAATGTCCTTGAAGAGGCCACGGGCCGCGAGTTCTTCGGCGGGAAACCCGAAGGCGGTCGCCGGCAGATCGACGATCACCCTCTCCGGCGCAGCGAGGTAATGGACCGAAAACTCCGGCTTCTTTTCAAAGTCAATGACAATGCGTGTGCGCGCATCGTCGCCGGCGACCCGCGCACTGAAAGCAAGAAGCGGTTGCGTCGCCGCTGCGTGCGCAAAGGCGGGCATGAATGCCGCGACAAAGCCGATCAGAATCGGCAACACGACCGCGATTCGCGCCCAGATGTCTTTCGGGTCCGCGCCGCAGGCTTCCTGTGCACTTGCCTTCACTCCCGCCCTCAAACAGAAACCTGCATCCAAAGCCCCCGGCGCCCCTCGGTTAACCCGCATCAAACTGTCCGATCCGGAAGGCATTTGCACGTCGAAAGATGCGAATCAACCGCCTGCTCCTTGCCATCCATAGGAAACCTAATTCCATCCAGAATATGGCGAACTTGGCTTTTCCCTTGCTATTGTGACAGATAAACCATACAACGCGCATGAAGGTTAAAGTGTTGACGGGATAGTCTGCCGATTGGCTGCCAGCCGCAACGAGGACCCGGCGCCGAAGACCGACAGTCATCCGCCGTCGCTACACTTTATTCCTGATACTCGATCTATCCGGCGGTGGCCGGAACAATCCGGGGTGGCGTGCCACCCATCGCTCATAACCGAGCACATTCATCGGGCCCGAGGGCCTTTGGTATCGTCATTCTCGTTTGGTTTTTGATGTCGCGGCACAATTTTCAGTACCTGGGAAGATCAAGGGAGCAAGGAGCCCCGTCATCTTTCCGGTTGCCGCCACAACCGCGCCCGACGGGAACATCTTTATCCGGCGCAACGACCGTTTTGCATGACGGGTCAGTCCTCACCATGGACTTTCCTGCACGCCCTCGGCAGCGCCGAGGAGCAGAATTTCAATGGCAGACAAAATGCTTATCGACGCGTCTCACGAAGAGGAGACGCGCGTAGTCGTCGTTCGCGGCAACCGCATCGAAGAATTCGATTTCGAATCACAACATAAGAAGCAGATACGCGGCAATATCTATCTGGCGAAGGTGACGAGGGTCGAACCCTCCCTGCAGGCCGCTTTCGTTGACTACGGCGGCAATCGCCACGGTTTTCTGGCTTTCGCCGAGATCCATCCCGACTACTATCAGATACCGCTGGCCGACCGTCAGGCCCTGATGCAGCAGGAGGCGGAGGACCAGCGCAAGATCGCCGAGGCCGAATCTGCCGATCCGGCGATCGATCTCGCCAACGAGGAACAGCCAGACATCGGCATCGCCGCCGGGCCGGGCGAGAGTGAACAGCCGACCGAGACGGTCGCGGAAGCAGCCGAGCCGGTTCAGGCAGAGGCCGCTACCGGCGAAGAGGCGGAAAGGCCGAAGGCCAAGCCGAAGCGCAGCCGCTCCCGAAAGAAGGTGGTGGAGGCTGTCGCCGAAGACACAGCGTCCAAGGGCGAAACGGCCACCGTTTCCAATAGCGACGACGAAGACTCCACGCCCGGTGAAATGGCCGCCATGGTCGATACCGATACGATCTCGGAAGATGTCGATACCCGTCATCGTCGTGATGACGACGATGACGACGATGACGACGGCCATGAGAAGGAAGTGATCGAATCGGTCGGCGCCGAAGATGCGATGGAAGAGGTTCCGGACCGCGTTGTCCGCAAGCCACGCAAGCAATACCGCATTCAAGAAGTCATCAAGCGCCGTCAGATCCTGCTCGTCCAGGTTGCCAAGGAGGAACGCGGCAACAAGGGCGCTGCGCTCACCACCTACCTCTCGCTTGCCGGCCGATATTCCGTACTGATGCCGAACACGGCACGCGGCGGCGGCATTTCCCGCAAGATCACCAACCCGCAGGATCGCAAGCGCCTGAAGGAAATCGCCCGCGAGCTCGACGTACCGCAGGGCATGGGCGTCATCCTGCGTACCGCCGGCGCCAACCGCACCCGCGTCGAAATCAAGCGCGACTTCGAATACCTGATGCGTCTTTGGGAAAACGTCCGTACGCTGACGCTCAATTCGACCGCTCCATGCCTCGTCTACGAGGAAGGTTCGCTGATCAAGCGGTCAATCCGAGATCTCTACAACAAGGATATTTCCGAGATCATCGTTTCCGGCGAGGAAGGCTATCGTGAAGCGAAAGACTTCATGAAGATGCTGATGCCGAGCCATGCCAAGGTGGTCCAGCCCTATCGCGATCTGCATCCGATCTTCTCGCGCTCCGGCATCGAGGCGCAACTCGACCGAATGCTGCAGCCGCAGGTGACGCTGAAGTCCGGCGGCTATCTCATCATGAACCAGACCGAAGCGCTCGTCGCCATCGACGTCAACTCCGGCCGTTCGACCCGCGAACATTCGATCGAGGAGACCGCGCTCCAGACAAACCTGGAAGCGGCGGAAGAAGTGGCACGCCAGCTTCGCCTGCGCGATCTTGCCGGCCTCATTGTCATCGACTTCATCGATATGGAGGAGAAGCGCAACAATCGCGCCGTCGAAAAGAAGCTCAAGGACTGCCTGAAGAACGATCGCGCCCGCATCCAGGTCGGCCGTATCTCGCATTTCGGCCTGCTTGAAATGTCCCGCCAGCGCATTCGCGCTTCCGTGCTCGAATCGACGACCCAGATTTGCACGCATTGCGGCGGCACCGGCCATGTGCGCTCACAGTCGTCCGTCGCGCTGCATGTGCTTCGCGGTGTCGAGGAATATCTGCTCAAAAATACCACGCATGACATCAACGTCCGCACCACGCCGGATATCGCGCTCTATCTGCTGAACCAGAAGCGCGCGACAGTCACCGATTACGAAAAGCGTTTCGGCGTCTCGATCTTCATCGAATCGGACATCAGCATCGGCTCGAGCCATTTCGCCATCGACCGCGGCGAACCGGTGGAAAACCCGGTCAAGATCGAAAGCCTGATGCAACTCGCTGCACTTCCCGTCGACGAAGAGGATGACTACGTCATCGAGTCGGACGAGGAAGAGGATGAAGAGGTCGTTGAAGCACAGGCAGCTTCTCCTCAGGACCGTGCCCAGCCGGGTGAGGAACAGGGTGGACGCAAGCGCAAGCGCCGGCGCCGGCGCCGCGGCCGTAACGGTGACCGTGGAGGCGAGGCCCAGGCCGCGCCGACCGGCTCCGAAGACGACGCCATGACCGAAGAAGACGAAGGCGACGACGGCGAGGACGATTCGCCCGAAACCACCGCAACTTCCGACGACCAGGGGGACGAAGGCTCCCAGCGCAAGCGCCGCCGCCGCGGCAAGCGCGGCGGCCGCCGCAATCGTAACGGCGATGAAATCCCTGAACTGAACGGTTCCGAAGAAGGTGCGGAAGCCGATGGATCCGGGGAAGGTGAAACCGTGGAGGCAACGGAAGCCTCCGGGGAAGTCGCTGTGGAAGCCGTGCAGACATCCCCCGAGACGGAAGAAGCTCCGGCCAGCAAAGCTGCCGCCAAGCCACGTCGCTCCCGTCGCGGCAAGGCCGCAGCCACGGCAGAGACGGAGGCATCCCCCATGGAGGAGGCAACTGCTCCGGTGGAGGTTGTCATCGAGCAGGTCGAGGCTGCATTGGGCGTGGAGCCTGAAGCTGCCGCTGAAGTGACGGCCGAGGAATCCCCTCTGCCGGAAGTAGAACAGGCCGATGCTGGCGATGCGAAGCCGAGCCGCGCCAACCGCGCCTCGAACATCTCTTCATCGGCCGAGGCCGTCGTGAAGAGTTCCGAGGTGGCAACCTCGAGCGGCGAGCCGACAAAGCCGAAGAAAGCCGGCTGGTGGCAGCGCCGCGGCTTCTTCTAAGCCGCGCCATCGGGCCGGATAGAACAAAACGGTCGCTCGTGAGCGGCCGTTTTTCATTTGGCCTTCCACCTCTCCTCGAGGTGAGAAATCGATTCAACGACCTGTCAGAGAGATTCCGGAAACGCCCCCAACTGCTTGAATATGAATCCAATTCAGGGGCATCCAGCGGCTGCAGATCGAACCTGCATACGCAGTTGTGAAGCGCCTGAAACCGCTTGGCAACGATTTTGCAGTTTCTTGAAAGGCCTGACTGGCTTACTTTCAGCACAAACCGAAACAATGGTGCGCCGGATTCGTGTGCCCCGACTGATGAGGATATGGATGACCCGCCTGTTCAAGACGCTTGCTGCCGGTTCGATGGCGGCCCTGGCATTTTCCGCCGCCGTGCCGGCCCTCGCGCTGGATGACCAGCAAAAGAAAGAGATGGGTGAATTCATCCGGGAATATCTGACCCAGAATCCCGAGGTCCTGATCGAAGCACAGAACGCACTGGAGGCCAAGCAGCAGGCCCAGCGCGTCGCACAGTCCACCCAGGCCATCGAGGGAAACAAGAAGGAAATATTCTCCTCGCCGGCCGATATTACCCTCGGCAATCCGAAGGGCGACGTCACGATCGTCGAGTTCTTCGACTACAATTGCGGCTATTGCAAGCGGGCGCTCTCCGACATGGACGAGATCCTGGGCAAGGACAAGAACATCCGTTTCATTCTGAAAGAATTCCCAATTCTCGGGCCGGACTCTCTGGCCGCACACCGGGTTGCAAACGCCATTCGCCTGCTTGCACCGCAGAAATATGCCGAATTCCATCGAGCGCTCCTCGGCGAGCAGGCCCACGCCTCTGAAGAGACAGCTATCGCTGTAGCAACCTCCCTCGGCATCGATGAGGCGGCGATCCGAAAGTCGATGGTGGAAAACCCGAATGATGACCTGGTGCGGCAGGCCTACCAGCTTGCGAACAGCATCGGCATCACCGGAACGCCTACCTATATCGTCGGCAATGAGGCGATCTTCGGCGCCGTCGGTCTCGATGCGATAGAGGCGAAGGTCGCCAATGTCCGCGCCTGCGGCAAGGCGACCTGCTGAGGCGGGTTTCCTCCCTCCGGTCTTTCGTTGCAGTGGACGCACCGGCTTTCGGCAAGTCGGGGGCTTTTCCTTGCCGTCTCACCGGTCTATAGGTGGCCGCTGAATTTCTGGATGGAACAATAGATTACTGATGAGCAAAACGATCTTCGTCCTCAACGGCCCCAACCTCAACATGCTGGGAAAGCGCGAACCCGGCATCTATGGCGGAGGCACGCTGAAGGACATAGAGAACGATTGCATCGCAGCCGGGAGGGAACTGGGCTTCGAGATCGATTTCCGCCAGAGCAATCACGAGGGTGTCCTGGTCGATTGGATCCATGAAGCCGGCGACAAGGCTGTCGTCGGCATCGCCATCAATGCCGGCGCCTATACCCACACCTCCATCGCACTGCATGATGCCATCCGCGCGATTTCCGTGCCGGTGGTCGAACTCCATATCTCGAATGTCCATGCGCGGGAGGAGTTCCGCCACCATTCGATGATCGCACCGGCCGTGAAGGGCGTGATCTGCGGTTTTGGCACCGCGAGCTACGTACTCGCGCTGCACGCCTTGAAATCCATAACCGCGTGACAAGATAAACAGAACAATAGGGTTTGCCATGTCTGAGAAGAAGAACGGGATCGACAAGGGACTGATCCGCGACCTCGCGAACATCCTCAACGATACCGACCTCACCGAGATCGAAGTCGAACAGGACGATCTGCGCATCCGGGTGTCCCGCGCCGGTGCGATGCAATACGTTCAGGCGCCGGTTGCAGCGGGGCAAGCCTTTGCTCCTGCCCCCGCTCCGGCCGCGGTTGCTGCGCCGGCTGTCGCCGCTCCTCAGGACAACAAGAACGCCGTCACGGCGCCGATGGTCGGCACGATCTACCTTGCCCCGGCGCCCGGTGCCCGGCCGTTTGTAGAGGTGGGCGCAACGGTGAAGGAAGGCCAAACTCTCCTCATTATCGAGGCAATGAAGACGATGAACCAGATTCCGTCGCCGCGATCCGGCAAGGTCACGGAGATCCTGGTCAACGACGCTCAGCCGGTCGAGTATGGCCAGTCACTCGTCGTCATCGAGTAAGCCCCATGATTTCCAAGATCCTCATAGCCAACCGCGGTGAAATCGCACTTCGCGTGCTGCGTGCCTGCAAGGAACTCGGGATTGCGACCGTCGCGGTCCATTCCACCGCAGATGCCGATGCCATGCATGTGCGGCTTGCCGACGAGAGCGTCTGCATCGGCCCGCCGCCGTCGCGCGAAAGCTATCTGAATATCCATCAGATCGTCGCAGCCTGCGAGATCACCGGCGCCGACGCGGTTCATCCGGGTTACGGCTTCCTGTCGGAAAATGCCAAGTTCGCCGAAATCCTTGAAGCGCATGGCATTACCTTCATCGGGCCGACCGCCGAGCATATCCGGCTGATGGGCGACAAGATCACGGCCAAGCAGACGGCAATGGAGCTTGGTATTCCCGTGGTTCCCGGCTCGGACGGCGAAGTCAAGCCTGAAGACGCCCTGGAGACCGCCAGGCTGATCGGCTTTCCCGTTCTCATCAAGGCGACGGCCGGCGGTGGGGGGCGCGGCATGAAGGTCGCGAAGACCGAGGACGACCTCGATGAAGCGGTGAGTACCGCCCGTTCGGAAGCGGCGGCGGCCTTCGGCAACCCGGCCGTCTACATGGAGAAATATCTCGAAAAGCCGCGCCATATCGAAATCCAGGTGGTCGGCGATGGCGAAGGCAACGCCATCCATCTCGGCGAGCGCGATTGCTCGCTGCAGCGCCGCCACCAGAAAGTCTGGGAAGAGGCAACCTCCCCCGCCCTCAATGTCGAGCAACGCATGAAGATCGGCCAGACTTGCGCCGATGCCATGAAGAAGCTGAAATATCGCGGCGCCGGCACGATCGAATTCCTCTACGAGAATGGCGAGTTCTATTTCATCGAAATGAATACCCGCCTGCAGGTGGAACATCCGGTCACCGAAGCGATTACCGGCATCGACCTCGTGCATGAGCAGATTCGCGTCGCATCCGGCGGCGGACTTTCTGTCAAGCAGGAAGACGTGACCTTCCAGGGTCACGCCATCGAATGCCGAATCAACGCGGAAGACCCGCGCACCTTCGTGCCCTCTCCCGGCACGATCACGCTCTTCCATGCGCCCGGCGGTCTTGGTGTGCGCGTCGATTCCGGCGCCTATGCAGGTTATCGCATCCCTCCCTATTACGACAGCCTGATCGGCAAGTTGATCGTGCACGGCCGCACCCGCGTCGAGTGCATGATGCGGCTTCGCCGCGTGCTCGACGAATTTGTCGTGGACGGCATCAAGACGACGTTGCCTCTCTTCCAGGACCTCGTGTCAAATCCGGATATCGCCAACGGCGACTACGATATTCATTGGCTGGAACATTATCTGGCCGGTGACCCCACGCACTAGGGCCGTCTGGACAGTCCCGGGTTTCAGGCCGTCCGGACGCGCAATACTCCCCGAAAATGCCGAAGCATTTTCGGGGCTGCGCACGGGAACTGACTGAATATCCATACCGCGCGGCCCAAATCCTGATTGTCCACAAGACCTGACCATCTGTTTTTACGGCGGAACAGATGGTTGTTGTTTAATCGCATTTTCAGGCGCAAGATCGGCCACCAATTTTGCCGAGGAATGCTAGAGAAGGGTCTGAATGGCAGGGCGGCGCGGCAGATATTATCCGGCGATTACTCCCCAAACCCTGTTGCGTGCCTATTCCATCGGCCTTTTCCCGATGGCTGAATCCGCTGAGGATCCAGAAATCTTCTGGGTTGAGCCGGAGATGCGCGGCATTCTGCCACTCGACGGTTTCCATGTCTCGAAAAGCCTCGCCAAGACTATCCGCAGACAACCTTTCGACATCCGCTTCGACACGGCCTTCGAGCAGGTGATTGCACTTTGTGCGGAACCGGCCGAGGACCGGCCGAGTACCTGGATCAACGATACCATCCGCAAACTGTACAGCGACCTTCACCGCATGGGCCACGCCCACAGCGTCGAGGCATGGGAAGGCGATCATCTCGTCGGCGGGCTCTATGGCGTGTCGCTCGGCGCGGCCTTCTTCGGCGAGAGCATGTTTTCAAGACGCACGAACGCCTCGAAGATCTGCCTCGTTCATCTCGTCGAGCGTCTGAAGGCCAAAGGCTTCATCCTTCTCGATACGCAGTTCACCACCGAGCACCTGAAGACATTCGGAGCCATCGACATTCCCAAGGATGATTATCTCAAGCTGCTCAGGACCGCGGTGGATCTGCCGCACAAGGAATTCTGAAAACTCAGTTCGTCGCTTTCGGCGGCGGAACGTCGGAGTTCTCTTTGCATCCCGTCAGCCAGACGTCATAGATCGGATGCTCCACGGCATTGAGGCCGGGGCTGTCGGCAAACATCCAGCCGGTGAATATGCGACGGATCTTGCGGTCGAGCGTGATCTCGTCCACCTCGACAAAGCCATCGACTTTCTGGGCTTCCGTCTCGTCGCGCGAGTAGCAGACCTTCGGCGTCACCTGCAGAGCGCCATATTGCACGGTTTCATCGACATAGACGTCGAATGTCGTAATCCGGCCGGTGATCTTGTCGATACCCTTGAAGACGGCGACGGGATTGGAAATCCGCGCGGCCGACACGCCATCCGCCACAAGCACAGCCGCCAGCACGATCAGGCCGCCGACAATCTGCTTGCGTGGAAAAACCGTCATCAATCCCATCATGCTTCCGCCTCGACAACCCGTGAGAATCGAGACCTAGAGTGCGATTATGGCCAAAACAGGTGTCAGTTGCCGGGCGTCCAGGCGTCGTAGTCGCCGGTCACGCGAGGGCGCTCGCCGGTTGCAGCCAGAGAGCCCTTCGGACGATAGGCGAAGGGTGTACCGGTCAGGTTCAGCTTGTGCGGCTTCTGCCATTCGCGCGGCTTGTAGTCTTCCTTCGTCGGTGGAACGTCGGTGCGGTAGTGCATCCAGCCGTGCCAACTTACCGGTATAGCTGAGGCTTCGGCATAACCGTTGTAGATCACCCAGCGCTTCGGCTTGCCCCAAGAGGTCATCGGGCCTTCGTAATAAACGTTACCCAATTCGTCTTCACCGACTTTCTTGCCATGGCGCCAGGTGAAGAACCGCGTGCCCATGGTCTGTCCATTCCACCAGGTGAAGATCTGCAACAGGAGGTTTTTCATGAGCTTTCCGTCGACTTGGCAAACAGGATAGCGGAATTCGCTATATGACCGCTTATGCAATCTGCCGTGCCTGATGTCCAGTGATTCCCGATGCCGCACCCGTCATTTGAGCTTCATCTTGAAGCCAAAATGGCTTTTGGCAAACCCGAGTCGCTCGTAGAAGCGGTGCGCATCCGTGCGGGCCATGTTGGAGGTGAGCTGGACAAGCCGGCAGTCGCGACGCTTCGCCTCCTCGACCGCATAGGCGACCATCCGGGCGCCAATACCTCTGCCGCGCATGTCGGCGCGTGTCTGGACCGCTTCGATGATCATTGACAACGAGCCGCGCGCCGTCAGCGTGCGGTTGAAGATAATCTGGAAGGTGCCGACCACCTCGCCGCCGAACTCCGCCACGAAAAGCTGCTCGTTCTGAGAGGCGTCGATCGCGTAGAAGGCTCGAAGATAGTCCTCGAAGGCAACCTCCTCCGTCGTATCGCCATGGCCGCCGACATCGTCTGCCGCAAAGATCGCGATGAGTTGATGAAGATCCGAGTCCCTTGCCCTGCGGATCGTAACGTCAGCCATGTACCCCCTCTTCCTGATGCCGCCTTCAATGCGGCAGCAATCTCTTCTCCATGATGATTGCCGGCAGACCGGAATTAGGCGCGCCCCATTCCTCCATGCGGTCGACTTCGGAAAAGCCGAGCCTTTCGTAAAAGGAAAGCGCGCGAGTATTTTTTAACGCCACTTCGACCCGCATGATTTCTGCGTCCGGAAAGCAGGTCTCAAGTTCGGCGAAGATGTCTCGCCCGATGCCTTCGTTCTGGCAGGACGGCCTGACGTAGAGTTGGTGCAGCATCGCGGTCTTCGCCATCTTCGGATACATGGCGGCATAACCCATGCCGCCGATATCCTTGCCGTTGTCAGCCACCAGGAATTCGCCGCCCCTCTTCAGGATACGCGAGCGGACCGCTGCTGGAGAATTCCAAGCATCGACCATTCGCTGCACCTGAACCGCTCCATAAAATGGATCGTAGGTGGCGTGAAACGTCTCTCCGAGCAAAGCGTGGACCTGCTCGACATCCCTCTCGCTCGCAGTGCGGACGAAATAGACCATGGCATTTTCCCTGCAGTCCCGACTCATCGGAACCGTTCTCTGCAGCTTGATCGAGAAATTTTACTCCTCGATCCCCAGCTTCGCCTTGACGAGTGCCTGGACAGCCTGCGGATTGGCCTTGCCGCCGGTCGCCTTCATCACCTGGCCGACGAACCAGCCGGCAAGCGTCGGCTTCGCCTTCACCTTGGCGACCTGATCCGGATTGGCGGCAATGATCTCGTCGACGGCCTTTTCGATCGCGCCGGTGTCTGTCACCTGCTTCATGCCACGCTTCTCGACGATTTCAGCCGGATCTCCGCCCTCGTTCCAGACGATCTCGAAAAGGTCCTTGGCAATCTTGCCGGAAATCGTCTCGGCCTTGATCAGGTCGATGATGCCGCCGAGCTGAACGGGAGAAACCGGAGTCTCTTCAATATCTTTGCCGGTTCTGTTCAAGGCACCCAGCAGGTCGTTGATAACCCAGTTGGCGGCCGTTTTGCCGTCGCGGCCTTCGGCGACGGCCTCGAAATAATCGGCAATCGCTTTTTCCGATACCAGAACCGACGCGTCGTAAACGGAAAGGCCGAGTTCGCGCACAAAACGAGCCTTCTTGTCGTCAGGCAGCTCCGGCAGGTCCTTCTTCAGCTCTTCGACAAAGGCATCGTCGAATTCGAGCGGCAGGAGATCCGGATCGGGGAAATAACGATAGTCGTGCGCTTCCTCCTTGGAACGCATGGAGCGGGTTTCGCCCTTGCCCGGATCGAACAGGCGAGTTTCCTGATCGATCGTACCGCCCTCCTCCAGAATGCCGATCTGGCGGCGTGCCTCGTATTCGATCGCCTGGCCGATGAAGCGGATAGAGTTGACGTTCTTGATCTCGCAGCGCGTTCCGAAGGGGCCGCCCGGACGGCGCACGGAGACGTTCACGTCGGCCCGCATGGAGCCCTCGTCCATATTGCCGTCGCAGGTACCGAGATAGCGCACGATCGAGCGCAACTTGGTCATGTAGGCTTTGGCCTCGTCGGACGAGCGCATATCGGGCTTGGAGACGATCTCCATCAGCGCCACACCCGAACGGTTCAGGTCCACATAGGACATGGTCGGATGCTGGTCGTGCATCGACTTGCCGGCATCCTGTTCCAGGTGCAGGCGCTCGATACCGATCTCGATATCCTCGAACTGGCCCTGACGATCCGGACCGAGCGAGATGACGATCTTGCCCTCGCCGATGATCGGATCCTTGTACTGGGAAATCTGGTAGCCTTGCGGCAGGTCCGGATAGAAATAGTTCTTGCGGTCGAAAACCGAGCGCTTGTTGATATCAGCCTTCAGGCCGAGGCCGGTGCGGACCGCCTGCTTGATACATTCCTCGTTGATGACCGGCAGCATGCCCGGCATCGCCGCATCGACGAGCGAGACATTGGAGTTCGCCGGTTTGCCGAATTCGGTCGACGCGCCGGAAAAGAGCTTGGAATTGGAGAGAACCTGGGCGTGCACTTCCATGCCGATGATGACTTCCCAATCGCCGGTGGCGCCGGGAATCAAGCGTTTCGGATCAGGCGTGCGGACGTCGACAATGGTCATCGGATGCTCGTGAATGGTCTTGATTGAGTTTTCTGGAGGTAGAGCAAATGGCGGTGCGGTGCAAGCTTAAAGGGGGGTCAGAAGCCCGGGCCGTAGGTATCCGGCGCTTCCGCCACGAGCCGCTTCGACAGTCCGACCGACTGGACGTCGCGATCGATCTTCGGGGAATAGACGACCGAGAGCCAGTTGATCGAATAGCCCTGCTTCTCGAAAAAGCCGACGGCCTCCGCGTTCTGGGCATGGGTTTCGACGCGGGCGATCTCGAATCCCTGATGGACGATCTCGCCCTCGACCTCCTCCAGCAGAGCCTTGCCCAGCCCGTGGCCCTGGAAGACCGGGTCGATCCAGAAATCGGAGATCAGTTCATCGAGGTTCTCCCGCGCCGCCCAGCCGGCCACGGTGCTGCCCTGTTCGATGACGGTAATGGTGAGCCATGAGGAGCGCGTGAAATTCTGGAAGGCGGCCCGTGCGTTCAAACGCATGTCGGTCATCTCGCCGATGGAATTCATCGCCTTTTCCCAAGCGCGGAAGCCGATTTCCGCCAGGATATCCACCTCGTCTTCACGCGCATTGCGAATAGTGGCCATGTTTTCCCCTGTTGCACTGCAAGTAGAGCACTGAGTCTGCGCTTTTACCAGCACAACCTGCCATCCATCGCCTTGGGGCGCTTGACGCCTGGGGAAAACGGGCTTAGCTGCGATTCCGTAACGAAGCCGCCTCCGCATTTGGACGATATGCTTCATGGAGTTTTGATGTTCTCTTCAAGAGAGCCCCGGTAAGGGGCCGGCCGCCCGAACAGGCGCACCGGCCCAGACAAAAACAAGAGTTCCGACGCCTTTCCGGCGCCGGCATGTTTTTGTGTGCCTTTACGGGCACTTATCCGGACATCAGAACTCATGGATATTTCCCGCGCCGAACAGCGCATTCTCCACCTGCTCGCCCAGGGCGGCAGGATCGAAATCAGCCGCGACGAGAACCGCAAGATCGAGAAGCTTCAGCTCTTCACCCGCGAAGGCTGGGTGTTCTCCGGTATCAACCTCACCACCTTCCGCAAGCTCAAGCAGAAGAAGGCAATCAGATCGGTTGGCGGCAAGCCCTATCGCATCACCGAACGGGGGTTGGTGCTGGTGAGAGCCGAGCAGGACAATCGATGATAGAGGAGGCCGGCCGCGCGTCGTGATCGGCGCGCGGCCCGATATTCATCAGATGAGAGCCGAAAGCTCTGCCTTCATCGCCGACCATTCTTCGGCCACTGTGCCTGCGGCGTGCCTTTTGCCGGCACGGCGGTACCAATAGTCGGCATTCCGGTCGTCGCCTTCGATGCGGTGACAAAGGGCATGGCCCCAATCAAACAACGGTTCACCTTCGTGGGCTTGGCAGATTTCGTGGACGGCCTGCCATTCCGCACCCATAACGAAACCATTGGCGGCGAGGCTGCCGAACGCCTGGACCAATCGTGCGAGATCGTCATTTGCCATGAAACGCCTCCTCCTCGGCTCCTGCCTATCCGCTGATCAGCGTCTTTTCCAGATGCACCTTTTCGAGCTCGACGCCCATGCTCTTGGAATATTCGCGACCACGCCAGATAATGACGAAGCCGCAACGCTCGTAAAGCCGGATAGCTCCGGTATTCCGGGCATGTGTATCGAGCCGCGCCGTCACCACGCTTTCGGTCACCATCAAATCGCACAGGTGGAGGAGCAATGCCCTGCCGATGCCCCTGCCCTGATGGTCCGGATGTACCCAAAGATCGGAGACATAATCCGGTGCATTTTCACGCGCCGTCCAACCGACAATCTCGCCGCGCGTTTCCGCGACAAAGATGCTCCCCTCGACCTGAGAGGGAAAGATCGCAAATTCATGCTGTACGCGGGCGGTCACCGCGGGATCGAGATAGCTATCCTCGAATGCATCGCTCGCGGACCAGGCTGCAAAGCCGACTTCGCCAACCATTTTATGGTCGGCGGCGGCCATCTTTCGGATCGTGAAACCCGTCACCACCACTTGGCCGGCGTGTATTTTCCGGCGGCCTGCTCGATGACATGGGCGGTACGGAAGAGCGTCTCTTCCTCGAACGGCCTGCCGATCAACTGCAGACCGAGCGGCAGGCCCTTGTGGTCGAGACCGGCGGGGACGGCGATGCCCGGCAGGCCGGCCATGTTGACCGTCACCGTGAAGATGTCGTTCAGGTACATCTTCACCGGATCTGAGGCGAGGTTCTCGTCGGCGACACCGAAGGCCGAAGACGGGGTGGCAGGCGTCAGGATCGCATCGACACCAGCTTCGAAGACCTGCTCGAAATCGCGCTTGATCAGCGTGCGGACCTTCTGAGCCCTCAGATAATAGGCGTCATAGTAGCCGGCCGAAAGCACATAGGTGCCGATCATGATGCGGCGCTTGACCTCCTGGCCGAAACCGGCGGCGCGGGTCTTCTCGTACATGTCGATAATGTCCTTGCCGTCGACACGCAGGCCGTAACGCACGCCGTCGTAGCGGGCGAGGTTCGAGGAGGCTTCCGCCGGCGCCACGATGTAGTAGGCCGGCAGGGCGTATTTGGTGTGCGGCAGGGTGATGTCGACAATCTCGGCGCCGGCATCCTTCAGCCAGGCAATCCCTTGGCTCCAAAGCGCCTCGATCTCCTCCGGCATGCCGTCGACACGATATTCCTTCGGAATGCCGATCTTCATGCCCTTGAGCGACTGGCCGAGGGAGGCCTCGTAGTCCGGCACAGGCAGATCAACGGAGGTCGTGTCCTTCAGATCGACGCTCGCCATAGACTTCAGCATGATCGCAGCGTCGCGGACGTCGCGGGCGATCGGGCCGGCCTGGTCGAGCGAGGAGGCAAAGGCGACGATGCCCCAGCGCGAGCAGCGGCCATAGGTCGGCTTGATGCCGACGGTGCCGGTAAAGGCGGCCGGCTGGCGGATCGACCCGCCCGTATCGGTGGCGGTCGCACCGGCGCACAGATGCGCGGCGACGGCCGCAGCCGAGCCGCCCGAGGAACCGCCCGGCACGAGCTGCTGATTGGAGCCCTTGGCGCGCCAGGGGTTGATCACCGCACCGTAATGCGAGGTCTCGTTGGAGGAGCCCATGGCGAACTCGTCCATGTTGAGCTTGCCGAGCATGACGGCGCCGTCATCCCAGAGGTTCTGGGAAACGGTCGATTCATATTTCGGCTGGAAGCCGTCGAGGATGTGCGAGCAGGCCTGGGTGTGAACGTCGCGGGTGGCGAAGAGATCCTTGATGCCAAGCGGAATGCCTTCCAGCGCGCCGATCTTGCCTGCGGCGCGGCGCGCGTCGGAGGCCTTCGCCATCTCCAGCGCCTTTTCGGGCGTCAGGGCGATATAAGCATTCAGAACCCCATTGGCGGCGTCGATCGCGTCGAGATAGGCCTTCGTCAGCTCGACGGAGGTGAATTCCTTGGCCTTCAGCTTTTCGCGGGCTTCGGCAATGGTGAGGCTGGTGAGTTCGGTCATGGTCTCTTCAGAAGGTTCGAATGCATGAAAAGGGTTCGACAGCGCTATTCAGCGCTCACTCGACGACCTTCGGCACCAGGAAGAAATTGTGGTCGGTGGCCGGCGCGTTGGCGACGATATCGGCGGCCTTGTCGCCGTCCGTCACGTTGTCAGTCCGCTTGCGCATCTCCATCGGGGTCACCGAGGTCATCGGCGCGACACCCGTCACGTCGACCTCGGAAAGCTGCTCGACGAAGCCGAGAATGCCGTTCAGTTCGCCAACCATGCGATTGGCATCTTCCTCGGAGACCGCAATGCGGGCAAGGCGCGCGACGCGTTTTACGGTAGCGAGATCGACGGACATGGCATAACTCCGATGGGAAATTTTCCCTCCGCTATAATGGCCATGCCCGCCCTTCGCAACAGGTAGCGCGTCTCTATTTCAAGACGCGTCCGCCGATTGGCGGTGAATATCAATAGCTGAGGCTGCCGCCCGGAGCCGGCGTCTCCACGCGGGTGCGGGCGCCTTCCATGCCCTTGACGAATTTTTCAGGCGTCTGATCGACACCCGGGAGGCCGTAATGGCAGGGAACGGCGTGCTTGAAATCGAAGAAGCGCTGACAGGCGAGTGCCGCCACCGCGCCGCCCATGGTGAAGCGGTCGCCGATCGGCACGATGCCGATGTCCGGCTGGTGCAATTCGTTGATCAGGCCCATGTCGGTGAAGATATCCGTGTCGCCCATATGGAAGACGGACGGCTCGTCATCGAAATGCAGCATCAGGCCGTTGGGATTGCCGAGAGCATGGGAAACCCCGTCCTCGGTGATCTGTGCCGAGGAATGCAGCGCCTGCGTGAAAGTGGCGGTGAAGCCGCCGAGATCGATCGTACCGCCGGTATTGCCCATTTCCAGCTTCTCGACGCCCTTCTTCGCCAGCCAGACGCCGAGGTCGTAATTGGCAAGGACGGTCGCGCCGGTTTCCTTGGCGATACGCACCGTGTCTCCCACATGATCGCCATGGCCATGGGTGAGCAGGATGTGCGTCAGACCTTCAGCCGCGGCCTTGGGATCCTGGCCGGCAAATGCCGGGTTACCGGTCAGGAACGGGTCGATCAGGATCTTCGCCTTGGCGGTTTCAATGCGGAAGGCGGAATGGGCGAGCCAGGTGATCTTCATGGGAGGTTCCTCCGATACGGTGTGAAGGTTTTGAGGATGATAAGGACAGATAGCCGATATGAGGCTAAAGGAAAGTGGGACAGAAGGTAGGACAAAACCTGTCTCGCTCCAAGGAATGAAGAACACATGACAGTGATGACGATCGAGGAACTGGCCGCGCACCTCCAACCCGGGCAGGCCGTTGCAGGCCTGGACCTCGGCACGAAGACGATCGGGCTTGCGATGTCGGATCTCGGCCGGCGCTTTGCGTCTCCGCGTCCGGTCATCAAGCGAATCAAGTTCACCAGGGATGCGGAGGTCCTGCTTACCTTCGCCGAAAAGGAGAACGTCGCGGCCTTTGTCATCGGCCTGCCGATGAACATGGACGGCTCGGCCGGCCCGCGCGTCCAGGCGACACGCGCCTTCGTGCGCTCCATGGGTGAAAAGACCGCCCTTCCCTTTGTCTTCTGGGACGAGCGGCTTTCGACGGTCGCTGCCGAGCGGGCGCTTCTGGAAATGGACGTCTCGCGGGCGAAGCGGGCCGAGCGGATCGATTCCGCCGCGGCGAGCTTCATTCTTCAGGGAGCGCTCGACAGGCTCTCGTCGCTCGACAGCGAAGCGGCGTCGACGGACCGCGACGACTGACGCCGGCGCCACCAGGCAGCAATTGCCTTTCGCTTGCGGAAGCCGATGATCGCGAACACGATCATGCTATCGAAGGCGATCGCACGAGCGACCAGCGGCGGGATTGTTTCCGGCGGGATGCCGAGAATATGGCCATAGATCCGGAAGACAAGGTCATGTGTGTGGCGGGTCAGCATGAAGAAGCCGAAGCTCATGTCGTAGTACGATAGTCCGTACCAGCTTGTCAGCAGCAGGACAGGCCCCGCCCATAAGATCAAAAACCACTTCATGCGGTCTTCCCCCTCGGTTCTGTCGGATAGATCTCCGACGACACGAGCCATCTCGATAGCGCCATGATGCTCAGGACCAAGGCCGGAACGGCAATGTTGAGCGCCAGCACTGCGAAGATCGTCGTCATGACGACCAGCAATGCCGTATCCCTGATTGGGGTTCCCATCTAGAGCGTTTCCCGCCAATTCGTGGTTAACAATGCGTTAATGTCGAATTTAGACGGCCAGGGAATTGCCGCAACGGAAACCGGTCGGCATGGTTAATGGGGGGAGACGGGCTGTGGAAAAGATCAGCCGTAAATCGCGCGCACGAGGCGGCGGATGGCGCTGCCGACCTTGTCCCAGTCCTTGTTCGTGCGCAATGCCACGCCGGCGAACTGACCGCTGACGGCGGCGGAGATTACCAGATGCTGGATCGCGGCGAAGAGCACCGCGTTGGTGGTCGCCGCATCGACACCTTTCGGCGGCGTCAGCGATCCGCGCATCTTTTCCAGCCATTTGCCGAGCGCCTTGGTGCGAGCTTCGGAAAGACGCCGGACCTGCGGCGTATCCTGGGAAACCTCCCAGGCGACGATCTTGCAGACGAGTGGATCGTCGCGCAGCGCATCCATGAAATAGATCGAGAGCTTCTCCATCAGATCGCCGTAGGTCAGCAGAAACATGCCGCCCGTATCCTCCGGGATACGATCCTTGACCCAGGTGCCGAGATCCGCGCCGATCGCCTCGATCAGGCCGTCGAGCCCGCCGTAATAGCGATAGATGAGTTGTTTATCGCAGCCGGCGCGGCGCGCCACGGCATTGATGCCGAATCCCTGAAAACCTTGCTCCGCCAGAAGGTCACGCGCCGCGACGAAAATCGCCCGCTCGGTGCCGGCACGATTACGCACCTTTGCGACCGGACCTTCATGCGCCGTGATTTCGGAGATTTGCAGCATTTTTCGCCTGTATCGATCAAGTTGCCGATTCCGCGATAATGCGAGCAACGAGGCCCCGCAAGCGGCTTAAGGGATCATGCACAGGATTGCGCGCGGCTCCATTGAATTCCCGGACACTCCCTTGCAGTATCGGCATGGGAGGAATAACGAGGTCACACCCTCCAGCCAGATCCCTCTCTGATGCTCGTCGTTTTCCAAAGTATCCTCCCCATTTTTCTGCTCGTCCTTTTGGGCGTGGCATTGAAACGCGCACCCATCATCAATTCCGACTTTTGGATCGGGCTTGAGCAGTGCAGCTACTGGGTGCTGTTCCCTGCCCTGCTTTTTGTGACGATGGTAAAGGCGGATTTCTCGAATACCGAGGATTTGGCGGTCAGTTCGGCAGCGCTCATCTCTGTCATCGTCATGTCGGGCGGACTGCTCCTCGCCTGGCCCCTCTTTCACAAATTGCGCGTCGGATCTCCTGCCTTCACCTCGCTGTTTCAGACAGCGACGCGTTGGAACGCCTTCATGGCGCTGGCTATCGCGGCCAAGACCTTTGGCCAGCAAGGACTGACAACGGTCGGCCTTGTCATGGCGGCAATTACCATCCCGCTCAACCTCATCAATGTAACGGTGCTTCTTTGGTTCTCGGGTCGCGAGCGCAATTACAGAGTTCTCGTCTATCGTGTCGTCACCAACCCGCTCATCCTTTCGACGGCGCTGGGCATTCTCGTCAACATCGTTGACATTCCGATCTATGAGCCGGTCATGACGGCAGTAGAACTGCTGTCGCAGGCGTCGCTCAGCCTCGGGCTGATTACCGTTGGCGCGGGGTTGAGGATCATGGATGCGCTAAAGCCGCGACCGATCACACTGCTTGCCGTGTTCCTGAAGCTGATCTTTTTTCCGCTAGTTGCAGTTGGCGTAGGATTGCTCACCGGAATCGAAGGCAATGGCCTTGTTCTGCTGGCGCTCAGCGCCTCCGTGCCGACCGCCATGAACGGCTACCTGCTGGCCAGGCAGTTGAACGGCGACGCAGACCTTTACGCCGCTGTAGCGACCCTGCAGGTCGCAGGCTCGTTCTTCAGCATACCGGTGATCATGACGCTCGTCGCTTACGCCGCAGCGGGATAAAGCAGGTCAACGATATAGCGGGCATCGAACCGGGCATCGAGCATGCCGTAGGTCGAGCGCCAACCGCCCGCCAGCCGCGTTTCCAGGAAAGCGTCGGCAATCTTGCCGGCACCGAGCCGCATCAGTTCCGACGCCCCGGCGGCAAGCGCGAGCTGTTCGACCAGGAGCCGGGCGGCCCCCTCGTCCGATTCGCAAAGCGCCATGGCGGCGCGCAGGACCTCGACCGTCTTCCTGCCGGATGCGCCGAGATCACGTTCGAAGCCGGCAAGCACCGTATCGAACAGGTCCTTGCCACGCGACAGAACCCGCAGCACGTCCAGCGCCATCACGTTGCCGGAGCCCTCCCAGATCGCATTGACGGGTGCCTCGCGATAGTGCCGGGCGATCGGCCGCTCCTCGACGTAACCGTTGCCGCCGAGGCATTCCATCGCCTCGTAGATCAGCGAAGGGGCGATCTTGCAGTTCCAGTATTTCACGACCGGGGTCATGACCCGCGCAAAGGCGGCATCGGTCTGGCTTGCCGCAGCACGATCGAAGGCATCGGCAAGCCGGAAGCCGAGAGCGGTCGAAGCCGCGACATCGAGCGCCATATCGGCAAGCACACGCGTCATCAAAGGCTGGTCAATCAGTTTCTGTCCGAAGACGCTGCGGCCGCGGCAATGATGCACAGCTTCCGCAAGCGAAGCACGCATGATGCCGGCCGATGCCAGCGCGCAGTCAAGCCGTGTCAGCGTCACCATGTCGAGGATGGTGCGGATGCCCGCGCCGGGATCGCCGAGCAGGTAGCCGAACGCATCGGTGAATTCGACTTCCGAGGACGCATTCGAACGGTTGCCGAGCTTGTCCTTGAGGCGCTGGAACTGCAGGCCGTTCGCTGTGCCGTCTTCCAGCAGGCGCGGCACGAGGAAGCAGCCGATCCCCTCATTGGTCTTGGCGAGCATGACGAAACCGTCGCTCATCGGCGCCGACATGAACCATTTGTGGCCAGACAGACGATAGATGCCCTCGCCCACGCGCTCCGCCGTCGAGCGATTGGCGCGCACATCCGTGCCGCCCTGCTTTTCGGTCATGCCCATGCCAAGCGTGACGGCCGTTTTCTGCAGCGCCGGGCGATTGGTCGAATCGTATTTGCGCGAGAGTATCTTCGGTGCCCATTCCTTCTGGACCCGCGGCGAAGCCATCAGCGCGGCGATCGAGGCGCTGGTCATGGTGAGCGGGCACAGATGCCCGCATTCGAGCTGGGCCGTCAGATAAAAGCGTGTCGCGCGCGCCTTGTGCTCATGCCCCTTGGCTTCCGGGATGCTTTCCCAGACGGAGGAGTGCAGGCCCGTCTGCATCGAGCGGCGCATCAGCGCATGCCACGCCGGATGGAATTCGACGACATCCAGACGCTCGCCGCGCGGCCCATGGGTCTTGAGCTTCGGCGGGTTCTCGTTCGCCATGCGCGCCAGTTCCTGGGCCTCCGGAGAGGTGACGTAACGGCCGAGCTGATCGTATTCCTCGCGGATCGTGCGGTTGAGCCCGCTCGTCAAATCGACGATCAAGGGGTCGGAGCGGTAGGCATTGATGCCGGACCAGGGTTTTGGCTGGTTCAGCTCGGCAAACTTTTCTTCGGCACGCGACATCTGGTTCATGACGCGGTTCTAGCGGAGTTTACCTGGCCTGGGAACGGCGGGAAAAGAGGAATTCGACCGTTCTCAACAAAAGGCCGCACCCCTTCTGGAAAACCATCGTAACCAAGGACTGGCAAAACAAGCGGTGAGATAGCGCCATGACCGCTTGCGGTGACTTCCGCCAGACCTTATAGACCGCCGAACGCAAGCGGAGACGTTTCCATGGTCTTCTTTCCCCATCGCCATCTCCTCGGCATCAAGGGCCTTACCGAACAGGACATCACCTATCTTCTCGACAAGGCCGACGAGGCCGTGAAGATCTCCCGCCAGCGGGAGAAGAAGACGTCCACGTTGCGTGGCCTGACCCAGATCAACCTGTTCTTCGAAGCCTCGACGCGCACGCAATCCTCCTTCGAACTCGCCGGAAAACGGCTTGGCGCCGACGTGATGAACATGTCGGTCGGCAATTCCTCGGTGAAGAAGGGCGAGACGCTGATCGACACAGCAATGACGCTGAATGCCATGCGGCCGGACGTGCTGGTGCTGCGCCATTCCTCGGCCGGTGCGGCGGCGCTGCTCGCCCAGAAGGTCGCCTGCTCGGTCGTCAATGCCGGCGACGGGCAGCACGAACACCCGACCCAGGCTTTGCTCGACGCCCTGACCATCCGCCGTGCAAAAGGCAAGCTTTCACGCATCATCGTGGCGATCTGCGGCGATGTGCTGCATTCGCGCGTCGCCCGTTCCAACATCCTTCTCTTGAACGCCATGGGGGCAAGGGTGCGTGTCGTCGCGCCATCGACCCTGCTTCCCACCGGCATCCGCGAGATGGGCGTCGAGGTCTTCCACTCCATGGCGGAAGGACTCAAGGACGCCGACGTGGTGATGATGCTGCGGCTGCAGCGAGAGCGCATGGCCGGCTCCTTCGTGCCTTCGGTGCGCGAATATTTCCGCTTCTACGGGCTCGACGCCGAAAAGCTGAAGGCAGCGAAGGACGATGCGCTCGTCATGCATCCCGGCCCGATGAACCGCGGCGTCGAGATCGCCTCAGAAGTCGCCGACGGGCCGCAAAGCGTCATCGAACAGCAGGTGGAAATGGGGGTCGCCGTGCGCATGGCCGTGATGGAGGCGCTGCTCGTCTCTCATAATCAGGGAGAACGCGCATGACCGGCACCGTGCTCAAAAATCTCCGGATCATCGACCCGTCCCGCAATCTCGACGAAACCGGCACGATCGTTATCAGTGATGATGGCCGCATCCTCGCCGCCGGCAAGGGTGCCCAAAATCAGGGCGTGCCCGAGGGTGCGACCGTAAAGGACTGCAAGGGGCTGGTGGCGACGCCTGGGCTTGTCGACGCCCGCGTCTATCTCGGTGAGCCGGGCGCCGAGCACCGCGAGACGATCGAATCGGCGAGCCGTGCGGCGGCGACCGGCGGCATTACCTCCTTCATCATGATGCCCGATACCGATCCGGTGCTGGACGACATCGCGCTCATCGAGTTCGTGCAGAAGACCGCCCGCGACAAGGCGGTCGTCAACGTGCATCCGGCGGCGGCGCTCACCAGGGGGCTTGCCGGCGAGGAAATGACCGAGATCGGCCTGCTGCAGCAATCGGGCGCCGTCGCCTTCACCAACGGCCGCCGCGCGCTCTCCGACACGCTGCTCCTGCGCCGGATCATGACCTATGCGCGTGAGTTCGACGCGGTAATCTCGCTGGAACTGCGCGAAAAATATCTCGGCAACGGCGTGATGAACGAGGGCCTCTTCGCAAGCTGGCTGGGCCTGTCCGGCGTTCCCAAGGAAGCCGAGATCATTCCGCTCGAACGGGATCTCAGGATCGCCGGCCTGACGGGCGCGAAATACCATGCGGCCAAGATCTCCGTGGCGGAATCGGCCGAAGCCATGAGGGTGGCGCGTTCCCGCGGCGCCAACGTCACCTGCGGCGTGTCGATCAACCACCTCTCGCTCAACGAGAACGACATCGGCGAATACCGCACCTTCTTCAAGCTGTCGCCGCCGCTGCGCGCCGAAGACGACCGCGTGGCGATGGCCGAGGCCGTGGCGGACGGGACGGTCGACATCATCGTTTCCTCGCATGACCCGCAGGATGTCGATACCAAGCGCCTGCCCTTCGCCGATGCCGCCGACGGCGCGATCGGGCTCGAGACCATGCTTGCCGCAGCGCTGCGCCTGCATCACGACGGCCGCGTGCCGCTGATGCGGCTGATCGACGCGATGTCGACCCGGCCTGCGCAGATCTTCGGCCTCGATGCCGGCACGCTGAAACCCGGTGCAAAAGCCGATATCACGCTGATCGATCTCGATGAACCTTGGATCGTCGCCAAGGATATGCTTTTGTCCCGCTCGAAGAACACGCCCTTCGAGGATGCGCGTTTCTCAGGCCGTGCCGTCGCGACCTACGTGGCGGGCAAATGCGTTCATTCGCTTTGATGGGGAAAAGGCGTGAGTGAGCTCTTCAACTGGCAGATCACCCTGCCCATCGCGCTTGCCGCGCTCGTCTTCGGGTACCTGCTCGGCTCGATCCCCTTCGGGCTCCTCCTCACCCGTGCTGCAGGGCTCGGCGACATCCGCTCGATCGGTTCAGGCAATATCGGCGCAACCAATGTGCTGAGGACCGGCAACAAAAAGCTCGCCGCTGCGACCCTGCTGCTCGACGCGCTGAAGGCCACCGCCGCGGCGCTGATTGCCTGGTACTTCCTCGGCAAGGAAGCGGGATTGATTGCCGGCTTCGCCGCATTTCTCGGCCATCTCTTTCCGGTCTGGCTCGGCTTCAAGGGCGGCAAGGGTGTGGCAACCTATATCGGCACGCTTCTGGGTCTCGCCCCATGGATGGTCCTTATCTTCGCGGTCCTCTGGCTGTCCGTCGCCAAGCTCAGCAAATACTCATCCCTCTCCGCTCTGGTTGCAACTCTTGTCATCCCGGTTGTGCTGTGGTTCATAGGTGAACCAAAGATCGCGCTCGTGATGGCGATCATGACCTTGATCTCCTGGTACAAACACAAGACCAACATCGAACGGCTGATCGCAGGCACGGAAAGCAAGATCGGTCAAAAGGGGTAGAGGACCAACCGACATGCCGGACGGTAGCGCAAGACGGATGGGAATTGCGCTGAAATGACAAAGGATCGCCTGGTTGAGGCTGATCCGTTCCGACAATGTCGGACGATGCTTTACCAGTATGGAAAAACGCGACCGCGAGTCACATTTGGTGAATATCTCCCGTATGCGACGGGCCATCTCGCATTCATTTATAATTGCGACAAATTGCAAAACGCCTTTAGATTGCAATTCGTGTAGCCCAGAATTTGACGCTAGCCTCTTGACCGCAGCGCAAACGCCCTCCATGTCGGGAGGCTAAGTTTCCGCCTGGAAGCCTCCGCCTCCGGGCCAATCCTCTTTTGCAGAGAAGCAAGATGAAAGTTGTCGTCGTAGAATCTCCCGGGAAAATTAAGAGCATCAACAAGTATCTCGGCCCGGGTTACAAGGTTCTCGCCTCTTTTGGTCACGTCCGCGACTTGCCGGCCAAGGACGGTTCGGTTCTACCCGATCAGGATTTCGAAATGTCCTGGGAGGTCGACAGCGCGTCGCAGAAACGCATGAAGGATATTGCGGACGCCGTAAAAAGCTCGGACGGCCTCATCCTCGCGACCGACCCGGATCGCGAAGGGGAAGCGATTTCCTGGCACGTGCTCGACGTGTTGAAGAAGAAGCGCGTTCTGGGCGACAAGCCGGTCGAGCGCGTCGTCTTCAACGCCATCACCAAGAAAGCCGTGCTCGATGCGATCGCAAATCCGCGCGATATCGACGTGCCGCTGGTGGATGCGTATCTCGCCCGCCGCGCGCTTGATTATCTCGTCGGCTTCAACCTCTCGCCGGTCCTATGGCGCAAGCTGCCCGGCGCCCGCTCGGCCGGCCGCGTGCAGTCGGTTGCGCTGCGCCTCGTCTGCGACCGCGAAACGGAAATCGAGCGTTTCATCTCGGAAGAGTACTGGAACCTGTCGGCATTGCTGCGGACCCCGCGTGGCGACGAGTTCGAAGCGAAACTGGTTTCCGCCGACGGCAAGCGGCTGCAGGGCCGCGCGATCAAAAACGGCGAGGAAGCCAACCGGCTGAAGACGCTGCTCGATGGCGCCGCCTATACGGTCGATACCATCGAGGCGAAGCCGGTCAAGCGCAATCCCGGCCCGCCCTTCACCACGTCCACGCTGCAGCAGGCCGCTTCCTCCAACCTCGGCTTCAATGCTTCGCGCACGATGCAGGTGGCTCAGAAACTTTATGAAGGGGTGGATATCGGTGGCGAGACAGTCGGTCTCATCACCTATATGCGTACCGACGGCGTACAGATGGCGCCGGAGGCGATCGACGGCGCCCGCCACGCCATCGCCGACCAATTCGGCGACCGCTACCTGCCGGAAAAGCCACGCTTTTATTCTACCAAGGCGAAGAATGCCCAGGAGGCCCACGAGGCGATCCGGCCGACCGATTTCAACCGCTCGCCGGACAAGGTGCGCCGCTATCTCGATGCCGACCAGGCCCGCCTCTACGAGCTTGTCTGGAAGCGCGGCATCGCAAGCCAGATGGCATCCGCAGAGATCGAGCGCACCACGGTCGAGATTCTGGCGGACAATAACGGCCAGAAAGCCGGCCTGCGCGCTGTCGGCTCGGTCATCCGCTTCGACGGCTTCCTCGGCGCCTATGTCGACAGCCGCGAGGACGCCGACAAAACCGAGGATGATGAAGAAGATGGCCGCCTTCCCGAGATCAACGCGCGCGAAAAGCTCGACAAGCGCAAGGTGGATGCGAGCCAGCATTTCACCGAGCCGCCGCCGCGCTATTCGGAAGCCTCGCTGATCAAGAAGATGGAAGAGCTTGGCATCGGCCGTCCCTCCACCTACGCCGCAACGCTGAAGACGCTGAGCGACCGCGAGTACGTCACGACAGAAAAACGCAAGCTCGTGCCGCAGGCCAAGGGGCGTCTGGTGACGGCCTTCCTCGAAAGCTTCTTCACGAAATACGTCGAATACGATTTCACCGCCGATCTCGAAGAAAAGCTCGACAAGATTTCCGCCGGCGAGCTCGACTGGAAGCAGGTGCTGCGCGAATTCTGGCAGGATTTCTTCGCTCAGATCGAGGATACCAAGGAGCTGCGCGTCACCAACGTGCTCGATGCGCTGAACGAGGCGCTGGCGCCGCTCGTCTTCCCGAAGCGCGAGGACGGCAGCGATCCGCGTATCTGCCAGGTCTGCGGCACCGGCCAGCTTTCGCTGAAGCTCGGCAAGTACGGCGCCTTCGTCGGTTGCTCCAACTATCCGGAATGCAACTATACCCGCCAGCTCTCCCCCGAAATCGGCGCGGAAGCGGAAGCGAACGGCCTCAACGAACCGAAGGCGATCGGCGCCGATCCGCATACCGGCGAACAGCTCACGTTGCGTTCCGGCCGCTTCGGACCCTATATCCAGCGCGGCGACGGCAAGGACGCCAAGCGCGCCTCACTGCCAAAAGGCTGGAAGCCAGAAGACATCGATTACGAAAAGGCGCTCGCGCTGATCAACCTGCCGCGCGACGTGGGCAAGCATCCGGAAACCGGCAAGATGATCTCGACCGGTATCGGGCGCTACGGTCCCTTTGTGCTGCATGACGGCACCTATGCCAACCTGGAAGCGGTCGAGGACGTGTTCACCGTCGGCCTCAACCGCGCCGTCACCGTTCTCGCAGAAAAGCAAAGCAAGAACGGCGCGAGCGGCCGGACCCGCGGCACGCCGACGGCACTGAAGGAACTCGGCGACCATCCGGACGGCGGAGCTGTCACCGTGCGCGACGGACGCTACGGCCCCTATGTCAATTGGGGCAAGGTGAATGCCACGCTACCGAAGGGCATGGACCCGCAGAGCGTGACGATGGAACAGGCAATCGCCCTCATCGTCGAAAAGGGCGGCAAGGCTTCGACCGGCAAGACGAAGCCGAAAAAAGTCGCAACCAAAGCCGGCGGCGACACAAAAAAGACTGCGACGAAGGCCAAGACCGCGGCCAAGGCCACAACAAAGAAGGCGGCACCCAAGGCGAAGAAGACGGGAACGTGAGAGAACCGCGCGACAGATCGAGACCTTCAGGCAGACGCCCCGACAGAACCGTGCGCGGGAAAACCTCTTCGGAGAGCGAGAAGCCCGTCATTGTTCAAGGCGCGGTGCCACCGCGCGAAGTCCTGCTTGAATTCATCGCCGAAAACCCCGATCGCGCCTCCAAGCGCGAGATCGCCAAGGCCTTTGGGCTCAAAGGGGAGACACGGGTTGAGCTCAAGGACCTGCTCAGGACGCTCGAGGAGGAAGGCCTCCTCGCCAAGAACCGCAAGTCGCTTTCGCGTCCCGGCGCCCTGCCGCCGGTCACCGTGCTCGACATCACCACACGCGACAAGGACGGCGACCTGATCGGACGGCCGGCGGAATGGGACGAAGAACTCGGCGTGGCTCCGGCCGTACTCATCCGGCAGCCGTCGGAAGGCCGCGGCAAAGCCAAGGTCCCGGCCGCGGGCCTGAACGATCGGGTTCTGGCGAAAATCTTCCCGAACAAGGACCGGACCGGGCCAGCCTATACCGCCAGAATCATCAAACTTATCGACCGCCGTGCCAATGCCTCGCTCGGTGTCGTCAAGCAGCTTGCCAGCGGAGAAATCCGGCTGCTGCCGACTGACCGGCGCGGCGAGGAAATGGTCATCGAGCGCGAGGATCTCGGCGAGGCGAAGGATGGCGATCTGGTCGAGACGGAAGTCGCCCGCTCCGGCCGCTTCGGCCTGCCGCGCGCCCGTGTCCTCTCGGTCATCGGCTCCGTCGCCTCGGAAAAGGCGATCTCGATGATCGCCATCTATGCTCATGGCATTCCGCATGTCTTCCCGAAGGCAGTGCTCGACGAAGCGGCCGCGGCAAGACCTGCCACGATGGCGAAACGGGAAGATTGGCGCGACCTGCCGCTGATCACCATCGACCCCGCCGACGCCAAGGATCATGACGACGCCGTCTATGCCGAACCGGACCCCTCGCCCGACAATCCGGATGGCGTGATCGTCACCGTGGCGATCGCCGATGTCTCGTGGTACGTGCGCACCGGCTCCCCTCTCGACCGCGAGGCATTGAAGCGCGGCAACTCGGTCTATTTCCCTGACCGCGTCGTGCCGATGCTGCCTGAACGCATTTCCAACGACCTCTGCTCGCTGCGCGAAGGCGAAGACCGGCCGGCAATTGCCGTGCGCATGGTGTTCTCAAAAGAAGGCCGCAAGGCCGGTCACACCTTCCATCGCATCATGATGAAGAGTGCGGCCAAGCTCTCCTACCAACAGGCACAGGCCGCGATCGACGGTCGGCCGGACGACAAGAGCGGGCCGCTGCTCGAACCCATCCTGAAACCGCTCTGGCATGCCTATTCGGTGCTCAAACGCGGACGCGACCGCCGTCAGCCGCTCGAACTTGACATGCCGGAGCGCAAGATCGTCCTGAAACCCGACGGCACCGTCGACCGCGTCTTCGTGCCCGATCGGCTTGACGCCCACAAGCTCATCGAAGAGATGATGATCCAGGCAAACGTCGCCGCCGCAGAAACACTGGAGAAGAAGCGCCAACTGCTGGTCTACCGCATTCATGATACGCCTGCGCTTTCCAAGCAGGAAGCGCTTCGGGAATTTCTGGCGACGATCGGCATCTCGATGGTCAAGGGCGGGCAGCTTCGCGCCAATTCCTTCAACGGCATCCTCGCCAAGGCGCTCGATACCCCGCACCAGACCATGGTCAACGAAATGGTGCTGCGCTCCCAAAGCCAGGCGATCTACAGCCCGGAGAACATCGGCCATTTCGGCCTCAACCTGATGAAATACGCGCATTTCACCTCGCCGATCCGCCGTTATGCGGACCTGATCGTGCACCGTGCGCTCGTCGGATCACTGGGGCTCGGCGAAGGCGGCATCAGCAAGGAAGAGGAAGCCCAGCTCGACGACATTGCCGCCGAGATTTCGACATTCGAACGCCGCGCCATGGCGGCTGAACGCGATACGATCAACCGTCTGATCGCCCACCATCTTTCGACCCGCATCGGCGAGGAATTCGAAGGCCGCGTTTCCGGAGTGACCAAATCGGGACTATTTGTCTCGCTTCCGACCTATGGCGCGGATGGATTCATCCCTATATCCACGCTCGGCAACGACTACTTCATCTACGACGAGGCACATCAGGCGCTGTCCGGAGAGAAAACAGGTCTGGGCTATCAGCTCGGCGATGCGGTCGATGTGCGGCTTGCGGAGGCAATCCCGCTTGCCGGTGCGCTACGGTTCGAAATGCTGAGCGAAGGCAAAAAACTGCCAACCGCGATCCGCTCCTTCCACAAATCGGGGCGGCGCGGCCGATCCACCGGCCGGGCAAAGCCCGGAACCCGGCCGCCGCGCAGCGGCCGAAGGAGATAGGAATGGTACAACAGGGCGAGCAGGCGATCCGGTACGGCGGAGCACGGGAGCCCGAACGGCCGCTGGGACGCTCGATCAGGCGGGGCATGCTTTGCCGCTGTCCTCATTGTGGAGACGGCCGTCTGTTCCGTGCCTTCCTGAAGCCGGTCGATGCGTGCGCCGTCTGCGGCGAGGAGATCTTTCACCACCGCGCCGACGACCTGCCGGCCTATCTCGTCATCCTCGTGGTCGGCCACGTACTTTTGACCGGCTACATGCTGACTGACATGGCCTTCCGCGTCTCGCCCTGGGTGCATCTTGCCATCTGGGTGCCGCTCGCGATCCTTGCCGCGATTCTCACAATCCAGCCCATCAAGGGCGGTGTCATCGGCCTGCAATGGGCGCTGAAGATGCACGGCTTCGGAGGCACGGACGACGAGGCCGCCGATCCCGGTCGAGGCGGGCCGATCTCATGATTTCTTCCGCCGAGGAGCACGCGCCGTCCGCCATGGACGCGCTGAAACATGCCCGGATTGCGGGCGTGAGGCCCAAGGATGCCGCGTCGCTGATCCTGATCGATCGCTCTGCGGAAAGGCCGCGGGTGCTGATGGGCCGGCGCGGCAGCGGACATGTCTTCATGCCGGATGTCTATGTCTTTCCCGGCGGGCGGCGCGATGCCGGAGACCATACGCTCCCGTTCAGCGCCGATCTCGACCCGCTCGTCTCCGAAAAGCTGCTCGCCGGCACCTCGGCCCGCATGACGTCAAGCCGGGCGCGGGCGCTGGCGCTGGCGGCCTTGCGAGAACTCCATGAAGAAACCGGTCTCGCAGGGGGTACGGCTGCGGATCTTTCGCGGCTCCGCTATGTCGCCCGTGCGATCACGCCGCCCGGCAACGTGCGGCGCTACGACACCCGCTTCTTCCTCGCCTTTTCGGACGAGACCCTGTTCGACATGACGCATCTCAAGGATTCCAGCGAACTTCAGGACGTACGCTGGCTTGACATTGCCGAGCTTTCCGGCCTGAAACTCCCGCGCATCACGCAGGCGGTATTGGAGGATGTGCGAAACCTTATGACTACCGATCCATCTTTACCGTTTGGCAGTCCGGTCTCCTTCTACTTCATGCGTCACGGACGATTCGTCCGCAGCCGACTGTAAGGAATAGTGAATGCCTCAGCCGACGACTGACGCCAACGGCCATGTCGAAGAAATACATTGGCCGTCGCTGATCGCCGCCATTTCCGCCATCAGCGCGGTCGGCATCGCCATCGGCCTCGGCTTGCCTCTCCTCAGCATCATCCTTGAAAAACGTGGTATCCCGTCGACCCTGATCGGACTGAATGCGGCCATGGCCGGCATCGCCTCCATGTTCGCCGCTCCCGTCACCACCAGGCTGGCGCATGACCACGGCGTCGCAAAGACCATGATGCTGGCCGTGCTGATCGCGGCTTTGAGCGCGATCGGCTTCTACTATGCAGATGCCTTCTGGATGTGGTTTCCGCTCCGCTTCACCTTCCATGGCGCGACGACCACGCTCTTCATCCTGTCGGAATTCTGGATCAACGAAGTGGCTCCGCCGCGGCGTCGCGGCCTTGTGCTCGGCATCTATGCGACCGTGCTGGCGATCGGCTTCGCGATCGGCCCCCTGCTCTTTTCGGCGCTGGGCAGCGACGGCGTCCTGCCTTTCTTGGTTGGCGCAGGTGTCATCCTGCTCGCCGTCATCCCGATCTTCATCGCCCGGCATGAAAGTCCCGTGCTGGATTCGAAACCGGATCGGCATTTCTTGCACTATATCTTCCTGGTGCCAACGGCGACTGCGGCGGTCTTCGCCTTCGGTGCCGTCTCGGCAGGTGGCCTGTCACTCTTTCCGATCTATGCGCTTCGCGAATCTCTCACCGAGCCCCAGACCGCCGTGCTATTGACCGTAATGGGTATCGGCAACATGGCCTTCCAGATCCCGCTCGGCCTTTTCTCCGACAAACTCAAGGACCGGCGCCCTCTGCTGACCGCCATGGCGGTCCTCGGCGTCATAGGTTCTCTCGCACTGCCCTTCCTCATCCAGAACTGGCTGATGATGGCGGTCGTCCTGTTCTTCTGGGGCGGCTGCGTGTCCGGCCTCTATACGGTAGGACTTGCCCATCTGGGAGCTCGTCTCAGCGGGCCGGATCTCGCCGCCGCCAATGCCGCCTTCATCTTCTGTTATGCCGTCGGTACGGTGGCAGGTCCGCAGGGGATCGGGGCGGCCATCGATTTCGCCGGCAATGACGGTTTTGCCTGGGCGCTTGCGGGATTCTTCGGCTTCTATGTCGCTGTTTCCGCCTGCCGGATACTTTTCCGGTCAAAACGGAGTTGACTTTTCGGGCGCGATTTGTAATTTCGCGCCAGATTTTGCCGTGGAGCTTAACCGCGTCCACGGCTTCATTTTTCTCAGAGGCAAAACCACCATGGCGAAAGCTACGACCATCAAGATCAAGCTGCTGTCGACGGCTGACACCGGTTTCTTCTACGTCACGACGAAGAACAGCCGTACGATGACGGACAAGATGACGAAGACCAAGTACGATCCGGTTGCTAAGAAGCACGTCGAATTCAAGGAAACCAAGATCAAGTAAGCTTGATCGTATGGTTGTCGGAAGGCGCTGGCCGACAGGCCCAGGCGCCTTTTCTTTTTGTTTTTTTCAGAAAACTGCGCTCGGGATGCGGCAGGCTGTCCGGAAACGGAAAGGCGCCGCTCCATGGCCTTGGAGCGGCGCCTTCAAACGGGGGTCGACCAGCCTGCAATCACGGCACGAGGAACCGCTTTGGCATGCCTGCCGGTCGACCGACCCCACGACCCAGGAGATGCGGCGGACCTGAGCATCATGGGGTATTGATCTCCCCTTCGGGAGTTCTTTCTTTATTGCGGTCAAAATTGCGCAAAACGGGAAGAAAATCAACAGATTCTTAATTCGGGATTTGATCTGTTTTGGTTGTTGGTTAAAATCGGCGCCGAAAGAACACGCGGCTGAAGGCTTTCGAATATTCATCAAAAACCATACCAATGATATCTTGTTTCCAGATGGTTCCGGAATCTTAGAAATTGACCGACAGTGACTAAGAATATCTTGAACAGACGCTGTCTATCCCGCCAAAATCGACCAAACCTGATAGCCAATTGGCTTATCTATTCTCGCGCAACTGATCTGAAGACACCTTGGATACATCCAAGGCCACCCGGATGCTGCACTGCAACTGGATTTCCTGACTACTATTCATAAAAATTCTTATACCAATTCCGACCCGCAAAAAATTGGTCCGGCCTATAAAAATTGATAGATCAAATGGCTTTTTCCACAGCGCGCAACTCGCTCGCAACGGCTGCGTTACCGTCTGCAAGACAACTCTCTCATCCAGATCTTAAGCAGCAGCCGCGACCACTCTGTTACGGCCGCCGGTCTTGGCTTCGTAGAGTGCGCGGTCGGCCTGCTTCAGAAGCTGCTCCGGGGTCTCCGCGCCGTAAGTGTTGCAGGCTATCCCGAGCGAGGCCGTTATATTGAGCGTGGCGCCGGCCGCCTTCAGGGCAAAGGGCTGGCTTTCGATGATGCCGCGAAGACGCTCCGCAATTGCGGCTGCCGCAACCGCGTCCGTATCGGGCATGACGACCACGAATTCTTCGCCGCCGTAGCGGCAGGCAAGATCGGCTCCCCTCACCGTCGAACGGATGCGCGCGGCGAATTCCTTCAGCACTTCGTCGCCCGCATCGTGTCCATAGGTATCGTTGACCGATTTGAAGCGGTCGATGTCAGTGATGCACACGGACAACAGGCGGGACCGCGCTGCTGCCCGGTTGAACAGCACTTTCAGATGATTGTCGAGATAACGGCGGTTGTTGAGCCCAGTCAGCCCGTCGGTCACGGCAAGCTCGATCGTCTGACGGACGCTCATGCGCAGACGGTCATTGTAGCGCTTGCGCTTGATCTGCGTGAGTACGCGGGCAAGAAGCTCGTTGGGATCGATCGGCCGGACGATGTAGTCATTGACGCCGAGATCGAGCGCGCGGACGACGACATCGTCGGCGCCCAGGTCCGTCACCAGAAGCAGCGGCAGGAAGCGGGTGCGCTCAATAGAACGAAGCTGTGAGCAGAGACGCAACGGGTCGTATTCGTCGAAATTCGCGTTGACGATCACGAGATCGATCGGATTTTCCGCCGCCTCGAAAAGTGCTGCCTGCGGGTCCGACATGGCGATCACGTCCGCCACCGGCTTCAGTGCCTTGATAATGCGCTCCTGGGAACTCGCGCGGCCATCGACAAGCAATACCTGGGCCGGTTCGTCGCGACCGTCCGTGCCCTTCAAAATGTCCTCAAGCGCAAGATTATGTGCGGTATCGGCCCGAATGCGTAATTCGTCGCTCAGCGTCTTCAACCGCACAAGGCTTTTCACCCGCGAGATGAGCTGCAGGTCGTTGACCGGCTTGGTCAGGAAATCGTCGGCACCGGCCTTCAGGCCGCGCACACGGTCAGACGGCTGATCAAGCGCGGTCACCATGACGACCGGAATATGGGCGGTGCGTGGATTGGCTTTCAGCCGTTCGCAGACCTCGAAGCCATCCAGGCCTGGCATCATGATATCGAGCAGGATCAGGTCAACGTGGGTACTGTCGCAAATCGCCAGCGCCTTGTAGCCATCATCTGCCGTCAGCACGTCAAAATACTCCGCGAGAAGCCGGGCTTCGAGCAGCTTCACGTTTGCCGGAATATCGTCGACTACCAAAATACGCGCGGTCATGACACCCGTCCCGATCTCATGCGTCGCCCAGATAGGTCTTGATGGTTTCGATGAATTTTGGCACCGAGATGGGCTTGGAGACATAGGCTTCGCAGCCGCCCTGGCGGATGCGTTCCTCGTCGCCCTTCATGGCGAAGGCGGTCACGGCGATGACGGGAATAATGTGAAGCTCGTCATCTTCCTTCAGCCACTTCGTGACTTCGAGACCGGATACTTCCGGAAGCTGGATGTCCATGAGAATAAGATCAGGACGATGCTTGCGGGCAAGATCGAGCGCTTCCATTCCGTTGCGGGTCTGGATCGTGTCATATCCCGATGCTTCGATCAGGTCGCGGAAGAGCTTCATGTTAAGCTCATTGTCCTCGACAATCATGACCCGTTTGGGCATGGCGATCCGTTCCTGTCTTGCAAGCGTGCCTTCTGTATATAAGCTCCCGGAACGGTCGATTCCACAGAGCCCCATTCAGGCACGGTAAGGCCATTTGGTTGAGAAAAAGGTAACTTGGCAGATGATGCGGCGCGAATCCGAATATAGCCGAAGCAATTCGGCCGATGCCGAGGAGACGGCAGCCGCCATTCTCGGCTGGCTTGCCAGCGAACCGGAGATGCTTGCCCGGTTCCTGGCGCTTTCCGGCCTGCAGCCGAACCAATTGCGGGGTGCTGTAAACGACCCGGGTTTTCTGGCCGGCATGATTGATTTCCTGATGGGCCATGAGCCGACCCTGCTTGCCTTTTGCGAAGCAACGGGCACGAAACCGGAAACCGTGGCTGCCGCCTGGCGCCACTATTCCGGCCCAGGACTTGATTCCGGCGAATACTGAAATGACCGAGATTTTCCACCTCCGCACCGATCTTTCCCATGTACGCCTTCGCGATCGCCCGCTCGTCGTCTGCGATGTCGACGATGTCGTGCTGCATTTCGTGGCTCCCTTTCAGGATTTCCTGCGGGGCGAAGGCCATGAACTGCTGCCGCGCTCCTTCCGGCTCACCGGCAATATCATCTCCACCCAAACCCGGATTGCCCTCGAACAGGGGGATGTCCGCCGGCTGGTCGAAGCCTTCTTCGAGGCACAGGAAAGCTGGCAGTTCCCCTTCGATCTCGTCGTCCAGACGCTCGAAGCGCTCGGCCGCGACGCCGATGTCGTCTTCCTCACCGCGATGCCGCCGCTTTACCAGGAACATCGCCGCCGGCTTCTCGACCGGCTCGGGCTCGCCTTTCCGCTGATTGCTAGCGAGGAGCCCAAGGGACCGATCGTGCAAAGGCTGCATGCCGCACGCCCCTTGCCTTCGATCTTCATCGACGACATGGCGCATAACCTTCATTCGGTGCGGGATCATCTCGCACAATGCCTCCTCCTTCATATGATGCCGGACTCGCCGCTGCATGTCCTTGCTCCGAAGCCTGCTGAGGACATCGTACGGGCTATAGACTGGCCACATGCCGCACAACTCATCCGGGCTCATATCCGTTCCGGCGCTGCCTGAGCTAGAATTCGAGCCGCATCAACGGTCGCCCCTCCTTGCGGCGTGCGACCTCCCTAAACCCGGCCGCCTCGAAGACTCTCATCGAACCGACATAGAGACCAAGCGATTTCGACGTTTTCGCCTGCTCCATGGGACAGGCTTCGATGCGGCTAGCGCCGCTTTCTCTCGCAAATCGGACCGCCGCATCCAGGATCCGGTGGCTGTTGCCCTTTCTACGATGGCGGCTGCTGATGAAGAAACAGCTCACCGCCCAGACCGACGGGTCCCCGGCATCTGCCGGGTCCAGCGGTCGAGACACCGTACGGGGGGAGTTCCATTGCGGAACATCGGCGCGTGGCCCCACCTGCACCCAGGCCACCGGCTGGCCTTCCACGTATCCGAGCACACCGGGCGGCGGGCCTGTCTCGATGCGATTGCGAATGAATTCCTTCTTGGCCGTGCCGTCCAACACCTTGCGTTCCGCGGCGGGCATCCGGAAATAGGTGCACCAGCAGCCGTAACAGGCGCCGCTCGGTCCAAACAGCGTTTCAAAATCGTCCCATCGCTCAGGTGTCAGTGGATAGGCTGCGAAGACTTCCATGCCGGCTCGCTCCTCTCTTGAGACTCGCAAGTTTAGGGCCTATCGTTACGGTGTTCAACCTTTGTTCTCATCATGACGCCCGCGCCTGACAAGACACCCGGCTTCTGTCGCGACTGCCTTGCTGAGCAGAAGGCGGAGGTGCGCCGCTGTCGCGCCTGCGGCAGTCCCCGCCTCGTCTATCACAGGGAACTTTATGATCTCACGCTGGCGCATATCGATTGCGACGCCTTCTATGCGACGATTGAGAAGCGCGACGATCCGGAACTTGCAGACAAGCCGGTAATCATCGGCGGGGGCAAACGCGGTGTCGTCTCGACCGCCTGCTATATCGCCCGCATCAACGGCGTACGATCGGCCATGCCAATGTTCAAGGCGCTGGAGCTTTGTCCGGATGCCGTCGTCATCCGGCCGAACATGGAGAAATATGTGGCTGTCGGTCGCCAGGTGCGGCAGATGATGATGGACCTGACACCGCTCGTGCAGCCCCTTTCCATCGACGAGGCCTTTCTCGAACTCGCAGGCACCGAACGCCTGCATCACGATCGGCCTGCGCGCATCCTCGCCAAACTGGCCACCCGTGTGCAGAATGAACTCGGCATCACCATCTCCATCGGCCTCTCCTATTGCAAATTCCTAGCAAAGGTCGCCTCCGATCTCCAGAAACCGCGGGGGTTCTCGGTGATCGGCCGGGAGGAGGCGCTGGAATTTCTGGCCGCCCGCCCCGTCACTACGATCTGGGGCGTCGGGAAGGCCTTCAACGCGACGCTGGACGCTGACGGCATCCGCACCATCGGCCAGCTCCAGACCATGGAGGAAGGCGATCTGATGCGCCGCTACGGCACGATGGGCCAGCGGCTCTATCGGCTTTCGCGCGGCATCGACGATCGCGAGGTGCATCCGAACGAGGCAGCCAAGAGCGTTTCGGCCGAAACCACGTTCTTCGACGATATCTCGCGCCATGACGACCTCGTGCCGATTCTGCGCCGGCTCTCCGAAAAGGTATCCGCGCGGCTAAAGAAGCACGGCATTGCCGGCCGGACCGTCGTGCTCAAGATGAAGACCGCCGATTTTAAGAGCCGTACTCGCAACAGGCGGCTCGAAGACCCGACCCAGCTTGCCGACCGCATCTTCCGGACCGGGCTTGCGCTGATGGAGCACGAGACCGACGGAACGAAATTCCGCTTGATCGGCATCGGCGTCACCGACCTCACCGATCCGGGGCTCGCCGATCCGCCGGACCTCGTCGACACGCAGGCCGGGCGCCGCGCCGCGGCCGAGGCGGCTATGGACAAGCTGCGCGACAAGTTCGGCAAAGCGGCGGTCGAAACCGGCTACACGTTCGGGGACCGCCGGCGCGATCCATGAAACGTGATCCGTTCTTAACCATGATCTTAAGATTATCCCCACCGCCGAAAACCTTCTTTAACCTCATGCGCTAATATACGGGTCATGTATTGCGTATGGGGTCGGTTATGTTGCGTCGTATTGCGTTCGGAATTGGGCTTTTGTCTGCGACCATGCTGTCGCATGCAGCCTTCGCGGAAGGCGCTCGCACGCTGCAGATCATCGTTTCCAAGGATAAGCAGGCCCTCACGGTCTATGACGGCGACACGGTCGTTGCGACCTCGAAGGTTTCCACCGGCAAGGCAGGACACTCGACGCCGAGCGGCATCTTCTCGATCCTCGAAAAGCGCAAATATCACGAATCGAACATCTATTCGAACGCGCCCATGCCCTGGATGCAGCGGCTGACCTGGTCGGGAATTGCGCTTCACGAATCCAGCAGCGTGCCGAATTATCCAGCCTCGCACGGCTGCGTGCGTATGCCAGGCGCATTCGCGAAGTCGCTCTATCAGATGACCGAGCGCGGCGCTCATGTGATCATCACCGATGCACAGATCGCGCCGGAACGGATCGAGACCACGAACCTCTTCATGCCGCGCAAACCCCTGCCAGCCGGGCCGCTCTTTCCGGATGTCGAGCTCAGGACCTCCTCGATCCGAGGAGATTCCAAACCGGTCGAGGTGGCAATGAATGTCGTTCCGGACAATCCCGCGGCCGCGCATCCGGCTGTCGTGACGGATGCGCAACCAGCGGTGACCGCAGACGACGATGTAGCACCGCTGCGTATCCTCATCACCCGTCGCAGCGAGCGCGAAACGCTGATGGATGCGCAGGTCATCCTGCAGGATCTCGGCTTCGAAACGGGCGGCGCAGACGGTTTCGCCGGCCCGCTGACTCGCAGTGCCATCGCCGGCTTCAAGCGCTGGAAGAGCCTTTCCCTCAAAGGGCCGCTTGTAACGCCGGAATTCCTGAATGCGCTCTATGAGACCGCCGGCAGACCGCAGCCGCCAGCTGGCCAGATCATGGTGCGGCAGAATTTCGAGCCGCTGTTCGAGGCGCCGGTCGGCATCAAGGACCCGCACATCGCGCTCGGCACGCATTTCTTCAATGTCGACAAGATCGAGCGCAGTGCCGAGACTGCCGAATGGCTTGGGATAACACTGCCGAACCAGCTGAGCGAAGCGACGATGAAGCGGCTCGGCATTATCGTCGCCGATGACCCTCATGCCCCCGATGCCGCCACCCGCGCATTCGAGCGCATCGAAATCCCGGCCGACATCCGCGACCGGATCGAGACGCTGATGACCAACGGCACGTCGGTGACGATCAACGACCAGGGCCTTGGCCCGGAAACCGGCAAAGGCACCGATTTCGTGACCATCACGCACTCCCAGCCGCCCAAGGTTATCGAAGCCAGCAGTTCAGTGACCAAGCCTCGGCCCGTGCGGAAATCGCAAGCAAGAGCGCAATATCGTTCGATCGGTCTATATTAAAGGTACGGCGCGATCGAAACAGCCGAGCCCGGCCTATACCAGTTCCACGTCGAGGACGCCCGGCGCCGCGCGCAATGCTGCGGCGATTTCCGGCGAGATGCGATATTTCTCCGTCAGCTCCACCTCGATCTCGCGCTTGCCGTCATCCTTGATGACGACGAAAGAGACCAGCCCGTCGCCCCTTGCGTTCAGGTGCCTCGCCACGGTCTTCATAGGCCCTGAATCTCGGACATAGACGCGCAACGCCTTCTGCATCTGCACGGATTTCTCCTCCAGCGACTGGGCCGTCTGAATGCGCAACCCGATGCCTTCCGGCCGTTCCTCCGCCTGCACGGTAATAAGCAGCGATTTGCCGGGTTCGAGGAGATCGCGGTATTGCGCAAGTCCTTCCGAGAAAAGCACGGCCTCGAACTGGCCGGACGAGTCCGAGAAGGCCACGATGCCCATCTTGTTGCCGGTGCGGGTCTTGCGCTCCTGACGGCTCGTCACCGTGCCCGCGAGCTTTCCGAAACTTGCCCCTCCCTTCACCGAAACAGAGAATTCCGCAAAGGTCTGCACCCGCATCTTGGCAAGAATATTTGCATAAGAATCGAGGGGGTGGGCGGAGAGATAAAAGCCGAGAACCTGGTACTCGCGCATCAATTTTTCCGACGGCGTCCACGGATCGAAAGGCGGCAGAACGAGCTTTTCGGGGCCAGAGCTCGCCGACGAGCCGAAGAAATCCGACTGGCCGCTGACTTTCTCCTCCTGGGCACGCTGCGCATAACCGATGATGCGGTCAAGCCCGCCGATCAATTCGGCACGATCGATACCGAAGCAATCGAAGGCGCCCGCCGAGATCAGGCTTTCCATGACGCGCCGGTTGATCTGCTTCGGATCGATCCTCAGGCAGAAATCCTCGATGTTCTTGAATGACCGGTCGCCGCGCACATCGGTGATATGTTCCACGGCCGAGTCGCCGACGCCCTTGATGGCGGCCAGCGCATAGTAGATCTTGTTCTCGCCCGTCTCGAAATGCCGGTAAGAGGTCTGAACGGACGGTGGAATGACAGCAATGCCGAGGCGCCCCGCATCCTGTCGGAAGTCGTTGAGCTTCTCGGTGTTCGCCATATCGTAGGTCATCGACGCGGCGAGGAACTCGACCGGGTAATGCGCCTTCATATAGGCGGTCTGGTAGGAAACGATCGCGTAGGCCGCCGCGTGCGACTTGTTGAAACCGTAGTTGGCAAACTTGGCGAGCAGTTCGAAGATGTTGTCGGCCTGCGCCTTGGAGACGCCGTTCTTTACCGCGCCGTCGACGAAGCGTTCGCGCTGCTGGTCCATCTCGGCCTTGATCTTCTTGCCCATGGCGCGGCGCAAAAGATCGGCCTCGCCGAGCGAATAGCCCGAGAGAACCTGGGCGATCTGCATGACCTGTTCCTGGTAGACGATGACCCCTTGGGTCTCCTTGAGCAGATAATCGATCATCGGGTGGATCGATTCGATCTCCTCCTCGCCATGCTTGCGGGCATTATAGGTCGGGATGTTCTCCATCGGACCGGGGCGGTAGAGCGCGACCAGCGCGATAATGTCCTCGATGCAGTCCGGCCGCATGCCGATCAGCGCCTTGCGCATGCCGGCACTTTCCACCTGGAACACGCCGACCGTTTCGCCACGGGAAAGCATCTCGTAAGTCTTCTGATCGTTCAGCGGGATCTTGGCGAGATCGATTTCGATGCCGCGCTTCCTGCAGAAGTCAACGGCAGTCTTCAACACTGTCAGCGTCTTCAAACCAAGGAAGTCGAACTTCACCAGGCCTGCCTGCTCCACCCATTTCATGTTGAACTGGGTGACCGGCATGTCGGAACGCGGGTCTCTATACATCGGCACGAGTTTCGAGAGTGGCCGGTCGCCGATCACTATGCCGGCGGCATGGGTCGAAGCGTGGCGATAAAGGCCCTCGATCTTCTGGGCGATGTCGAGAAGGCGCTGGACGACCGGCTCCTTGTCCGCCTCTTCCTGCAGCTTCGGCTCCTCCTCGATCGCCTTCGACAGCGGCGTCGGGTTGGCCGGATTGTTCGGCACGAGCTTGCAGATCTTGTCGACCTGGCCGTAGGGCATTTCCAGCACACGACCGACGTCGCGCAGCGCCGCGCGCGCCTGCAGCGAACCGAAGGTGATGATCTGCGCCACCTGCTCGCGGCCGTATTTAGCCTGCACGTAGCGGATCACCTCTTCACGACGGTCCTGGCAGAAATCGATGTCGAAGTCCGGCATCGACACGCGTTCCGGATTGAGGAAGCGCTCGAAAAGCAGCGAGAAGCGCAACGGGTCAACGTCGGTGATCGTCAGCGCGTATGCCACCAGCGAGCCGGCACCCGAACCGCGGCCCGGACCGACCGGAATATTGTGCTGCTTTGCCCACTTGATGAAGTCCGACACGATCAGGAAGTACCCCGGGAACTTCATGCGTTCGATAACGCCCAGCTCGAAATCCAGACGCTCGCGGTAATCCTGTTCCGTATAGCCGCTCGTCATTCCAAGGGTTGCGATGCGGTTTTCCAACCCTTCGATCGCCTGACGGCGCAATTCCGCCGCCTCGGCCCGTTCGGCCTCTTCCGGATCTGCCGTTGCCCCGGTAAAGCGCGGCAGGATAGGCTTTCGCGTCTTCAGGATGAAGGAGCAGCGCCGGGCGACCTCGACCGTGTTTTCCAGCGCTTCCGGCAGGTCGGCAAACAGGGCTGCCATTTCAGCGCGACTTTTCAGATAATGATCAGGCGTCAGGCGGAAACGGTTGTCGTCCGAAACGATCGCATTGTGGGCGACCGCCATCAGCGCGTCATGGGCGTCGTAATCTGCCTTCGACGGAAAAAAAGCCTCGTTCGTCGCAATCAGCGGCAGGTCACGGTCGTAGGCAAGCGCCACCATCTTCTGCTCATGTCGCCGGTCAAAGGAACCGTGGCGCTGCAGTTCGACATAGACCCGGTCGCCGAAGAGCTCTTTCAGCTTAAGCAGCCGTGACTCGGCAAGTGCCGCATTCCCGTCCTTCATGGCCATGTCGACCGGCCCGCCGGAGGCTCCGGTGAGCGCGATCAGCCCGTCGGTGCCCCCCTCCTCCAGCCACGAGCTGCAAATATGCACGGCGCCGTGACCTTCGCCGCTCAGATAGGCGCGGCTGATAAGGTCGACCAGCCTTTCGTAGCCCGCAGCCGTTGCTGCAAGCACGACAATCGCCGGCAGCCTGGCAAGCTGCTGATGGCCAGCGCGCCGCTCTTCCGACTGGTCTTCCATATCGATCGAAAGCTGACAGCCAATGATCGGTTGCAGCCCATCATCGATAGCCTTCTGGGCAAATTCCAGCGCAACGAAGAGATTGTTCGTATCGGTGATCGCGATCGCGGGCTGATGATCCGCGACCGCTTTCGAAAGAATCTTCTTGAGCGGCAGTGCGCCCTCAAGAAGCGAGTAGGCGGAATGAACGCGCAGGTGAACGAATTGCGGGCTATCGCCCAACGATTCCGATCCCGATTTTGCGTTCGCCATATCTGCCATGTCCGCGCCTTACCCACTTCATGAATCGGGCTATTTTCCGGTGCGGCCTGCCGAGAGTCCAGTTCAGATTTCCTCGCTCAACGTCTTTCGGATGACGAAGCTTCAAGCGAGAGTTCGCTCACATGGCCATGACGAGCATGGACAGGCTTGCCACGAAGGTGGCGATGGAAGCGAATGCGGCAATGTCACGAAGAATGTCAGTCATCGTCGTCTCCCGTGTTCGTTATGTTTTTAATTTGTTCTCTTTTTGTACAAAAGTCAACAAGAGAACAAAAGGAGAAACGCGATTTCGAAACTATGGTTAAAATTGGAGAGAAATCCCTGTTTTCCAAGAGGTTCGCGTAGGCTAGAGTTGACAGATCAGAGCGGGGAACCTTCCACCATGAGAACATTTGCAGTGCTTGTCGCCTTCCTCCTCGCCGGCCCGGCGCTGACCGAAGAGCTGATCGATCCCGGTCGGATCGCGGCTGTTGCGACCGGGGATTTTGACCGGGATGGCGACGCCGATCTCGCCATGATCGTGCGTCCGCCACGGGAACACGGCGCGGACCGCAACGGCATCTACATCTACCTTGCCGACCCCTACGAAGGACGGATGACGCTCAAGGCAGCTGCCACGAACAAAGTGCCCGGCTCGTTTATCTATGCGGGAGAATCGGTTGCAATCGCCGCCTTGCAGAACGGATCAATTCTGGTGACGGCGAAGAACGATACGCCCGGCCAGCGGCATTACGAGATCAGGCTTACACTTGCCTATCGCAATTCGGATTTCCTGGTGGCGGGCTACGGCTTTTCGGAGAACGTGCCGGACCAGATCGAATGCGACCTCAACCTGCTGACGGGCAAAGGCAAGGTGAACGGCAAACCGATCATCGGCGCGCCAGGCGCGGTTCCGGTCGCTCAATGGGAGAACGAGATCGGGCAAGACATCTGCAAGGGGCGGTAAACCGTCTGCCAGCATGTTTTCATGGGGGAAACGAGGGGGAAGTCCCCATTGGCGATCAAGGTTGTTTTCAGGAGCGGCCGAGACACATCGAGCGCCCCGTATTGAAATTTACAAATGACACGTGACGTATCCCGTTCGGCCAAGTTTTTCCGCGCAACTCCGGTTCCTCTGCGGCGATATGGTCTTACGTCCTTGCGGAAAGCCATACGGGATTGTGTGCGAAACACGCGCGACCGACGCAGCGCTGCTGGATCTCTGTGACCGGCACAGGGATAACCGGAATATGGCGCCAATCGCCTGCGCTTAACCGGCTTCACATCTCCACGACCTTGCCGCCCTCGATCGTCACGCGGCGGTCCATGCGGCCGGCAAGTTCGTGGTTGTGGGTGGCGATCAGTGCTGCAAGGCCTGACTGGCGTACCAGCGCCTCCAGCGCATCAAAGACATAGGATGCCGTCTTGGGGTCGAGGTTGCCGGTCGGCTCGTCGGCGAGAAGCACACGCGGCGCGTTGGCGACGGCGCGGGCGATTGCCACGCGCTGCTGTTCGCCGCCCGACAATTCGGCCGGACGATGCTCTGCCCGATGGCCGATGCGCATGTAATCGAGGAGCTGAGCTGCACGTTCCTTCGCCTCTGCCTTCGAAAGGCCGGCGATCAGCTGCGGCATCATGATGTTCTCGATCGCCGTGAATTCCGGCAGGAGATGGTGGAACTGGTAGACGAAGCCGATCTCCGAGCGGCGGATCGCGGTGCGGTCGTCGTCAGACAGATCGTTACAGGGACGCCCGCCGATGAAGACCTCGCCGCCATCCGGATGCTCAAGCAGGCCGGCAAGATGCAGCAGCGTCGACTTTCCCGTACCCGACGGCGCGACCAGCGCCACCATTTCGCCGCGCACCAGCTCAAAATCCGCGCCCTTCAGGATCGAAAGCGTGGTGTCGCCCTGGCCGTAGTGACGCTGGACGCCCGAGAGCTGCAAGACAGTTTTGCGTGCCATAAAGGATCGGGACCTATTCGTATCGGAGGGCCTGGACAGGATCGAGCTTCGAGGCCCGCCATGCCGGGAAGATGGTGGCGAGGAAGGAAAGCCCCAGCGCCATGACGACCACCGACAACGTCTCGCGCAGGCTCATCTCCGCCGGCAACTGGCTGAGGAAATAGAGTTCCGGATCGAAGAGGACCGTGCCGGAAACCCAGGAGAAGAACTGGCGAATCGATTCGATGTTGAGACAGACAATAACTCCGAGCACGACGCCGGCGAGCGTGCCGACGATGCCGATCGCGGCCCCGGTCATGAAGAAGATGCGCATGATTGCGCCGGCGCCGGCTCCCATGGTGCGCAGGATTGCGATATCGCTGCCCTTGTCCTTCACCAGCATGATGAGGCCGGAAATGATGTTGAGTGCGGCCACCAGCACGATCAGCGTCAGGATCATGAACATCACGTTGCGTTCCACCTGGAGCGCGGAAAAGAAGGTCTGGTTGCGCTGGCGCCAGTCTGAGATGAAGATCTGTCGGCCGGCTGCGGCCTCCACCAATGGCCGGATGCTGTCGACATTATCGGGATTGTCGACGAAAAGCTCGATCGACTGCACGAGGCCATCGGCATTGAAATAGAGCTGCGACTCTTCAAGCGGCATATAAATGATCGTCGCGTCGTATTCCGACATGCCGATCTCGAAGATGCCGGAGATCGGATAGGATTTCACCCGTGGATTGACGCCCATGGGTGTCACGTCGCCCTCCGGCGAGATGAGCGTGATCTGATCACCGGCATTCAAGCCGAGCTGGGCCGCAAGCCGCGAGCCGACCAGGACGCCCTGCCCTGAAGCGAAACCGACCAGATCGCCGGACTTGATGTTGCCGGCGACCTCGGTGAGCTTTTCAAGATCTTCCGGACGAACGCCGCGCACAAGCGCGCCTGAACCTGCACCACCGCGGCCGGAAGCCAACGTCTGGCCTTCCACCAGCGGAAGCGCCATCCTGACGCCGGGAACAGCCGCGAATTTCTTGGTGAGCTCGGCGTAATCGGTGAACGGCCCGTCGATCGGCTGGACAATCATGTGACCGTTGATGCCAAGGATGCGCGAGATGAGCTCGGTGCGGAAACCGTTCATCACTGCCATGACGATGATAAGAGTGGCGACACCCAGCATGATGCCGATGAAGGAAAAGCCGGCAATGACGGAGATGAAGGCCTCGCGGCGGCGCGAACGCAGGTAACGCCAGGCAACCATGCGCTCAAAGGCCGAGAAAGGACCAGCCGAGGGCGAGCGCTCCGCCTTTTCCGCTTCACCATTCGCCGCGACGCTCGCCATGCCGTTTCCTCGATGCCTGACGGTCAAGCCCGCCTTATCCTTGTCTACCGGACCCGCCGGCTTATCGGCCGGCAAGTCTGTTCATCGCCGCCTCGACGGTCAGCGTCTCGCGCTCACCGGTTTTGCGGTCCTTGACCTCGACTTCGCCACCTGCGGCGGAGCGGGGTCCGACAATCACCTGAACCGGCACGCCGATCAGGTCGGCGGTTGCGAACTTGGTGCCGGCGCGCTCATCCGTGTCGTCGTAGAGCACGTCCTTGCCGACGGTCGTGAGCCCGCCATAAAGCGTCTCGCAGATGCGATCGCAGGCCTCGTCGCCGGGCTTCATGTTGATGACCACAACGTCGAAGGGTGCGACGGACGCCGGCCAGATGATTCCGTTCTCGTCATGCGATGCTTCGATGATGGCGGGAACAAGGCGGGTCGGGCCGATACCGTAGGAACCACCGTGAATAAGGTGTTCCTTGCCATCCGGACCCTGCACCTTTGCCCCCATGGGCTCGGAATATTTCGTGCCGAAATAGAAGATATGACCGACCTCGATGCCGCGGGCGGACATGCGGTCGGCCTCGGGAATGGCGTTGAAGGCAGCTTCATCGTGCATTTCGGACGTCGCGGCATAGACCGAGGTCCATTTGTCGAAGATCGCCTTGAGTGCGTAGACGTCATTGAAATCGGTGTCGATGCCGGGGATTTCGAAGTTCACGAAATCCTTGTGGGAGAACACTTCCGACTCGCCGGTTTCGGCCAGGATGATGAATTCGTGGCTGTGGTTGCCGCCAATGGGGCCGGTATCGGCGCGCATCGGGATCGCCCGCAATCCCATGCGCGAGAACGTCCGCAGATACGCTGCGAACATGCGGTTATAGGCGTGGATCGCATCTTCCTTCGTCAGGTCGAAGGAATAGGCGTCCTTCATCAGGAACTCACGCGAGCGCATGGTGCCGAAACGCGGACGGATCTCGTCGCGGAACTTCCATTGGATGTGATAGAGGTTGAGCGGCAGGCTCTTGTAGGATTTGACGTAGGAACGGAAAATATCCGTCACCATCTCCTCGTTGGTCGGCCCGAAGAGCATGGCGCGGTCCTGCCGGTCCTTGATACGCAGCATCTCGGCGCCGTAGTCATTGTAACGGCCGCTTTCGATCCACAGGTCAGACGACTGGATCGTCGGCATCATGATTTCAAGCGCCCCTGCCCGGTTCTGCTCCTCCCGGATAATCGCGCAGACCTTGTCGAGCACACGTTTTCCCAGCGGCAACCAGGAATAGATCCCCTGGCTCTGCTGGCGGATCATGCCCGCACGCAGCATCAGCCGGTGGGAGACGATTTCCGCTTCTTTGGGATTTTCCTTCAGGATGGGCATGAAATAACGGGTGAGGCGCATCGAGATTTCCGAGGGTTGCCAGCCTATCCCTTGTCTGATCAGGAATCGGCCATTTCTGGAGTAATATTGCGAGGGTACATAGCCGTTCCGCGTTCTCAAGGGAACCCGCCCCCGCGTGAATCGCCTGGATGTTCGCGATTGTGCGCCTGCCACTGCAGATCGCTCAAAAGTGGGGATTTCGTGGCAAGCGTGCGACATTTTTGTCAACTGAAAAATTTTACCCGACTGTGTCAAAAATACAAAAAAATCGGATGACAAAGCCCAACCTTTGAGCTAGGTTCAGCTCACAAAAGAGGCAAGGAGTTCAAATTCTTGCCATTTCGCGGTCAAGTCTTGGGAGGATCAGATCTTAGGCGCGCTTGTTCGCTGCCCCGGCAACGGTGAAGGATCACGCGGAACTAAAACAAGGCTTAACCGCCTTGTTTTTTTTTGCTTTCTCGAAGCCCTGCCTGTTTTGGCCTCGACGGACCGCGCCTCCTATGCCTTCCCAGCATGACAGGAAGATGACAGGTTCCTGCGTTATCCTGCCCTATTCGAAACTTGGCAGGATGACCGGAATATCGGCGATGCCGAAGCCGAAATATGTCGAGACGAGGTGATAGGCCGCATAGAGCACGGCGGAAATCACCGTCGTCAGCACGATGACGCGGCCGCCGCGGAATTTCGCGGGCGCGCTTTCGACCGTTCCGGTCGTCACCTCACCCTCCTCCTGCTGGCTGCGATAGCCGAGCGGCAGAACAATGAAGAGCACGGTCCACCAGAGAATGAAATAGATGGCGGCGACCGTCAGGAGCGACATGAGTTGATTTCCGGTTTCGGTTCAGAGAGCGGCGTTATAGTCTGAAAGGCTGCAAACTCAAACGGGGGCCCGAGGACGCGATGCCGCACCGGATAAGTCCGGAGGTAACCCGCCCTCGCTCCCTAAAGGGGCAATTCCACTGTAATCTTTCCCGATGTGATAATGCCACCAATCAGCGTTGGCAGGCCGTTTTGAATGCGGCAGGGCCGACTGTGCACAGTCACCCAAACAGGAGCGGAGTTCTTGCGAAGAAGTCTGTGAGAACTCTGGAACGGCGAAGCATTGAGTATCGACTTGTGCTTCTTCTCGGCAAATTCCGGGAGGTCATCAGGATGAACAAGACTTACATATTCCAACAACCTGATCCCGTCATTCATTTCCTCCTTTGGAAAACCCATGATATTTGCCGCCTTGACATCACCCCACAACAGATCCAGCGCCACATCATAAGTAAAAATTCCACTCTCCAGTAAAGTATCATATTTTCTGCGGGATAATTGGTCCATGAGACGTCCCTACTCATGACAGGCGATCTACTAATACTATAACGGGCTTAACGATAAAGGAAGGCAGAGCCAGCCGGAGACAGTCAGCTACGGTTCATCGCAAGATCAAACCTGTTCGAGCTCGACCAAGGTGCCGTTGAAATCCTTGGGGTGTAGAAACAACACCGGCTTGCCGTGGGCGCCTGTCTTGGGATTGCCGTCACCGAGTACGCGGGCGCCGCCGGCCTTCAACTGGTCGCGGGCGGCGATGATGTCTTCCACCTCGTAGCAGATATGGTGCATGCCGCCCGATGGGTTCTTCTCGAGAAAGGCGGCAATCGGGGAGTCCGCCCCCAATGGTTCGAGCAGTTCCACCTTGGTGTTCGGAAGCTCGACGAAGACGACCGTCACGCCATGTTCCGGCAGCGCCTGGGCCTGAGAGACGCGGGCACCGAGTGTATCGCGGTAAATGGCAGTGGCCGCCGCCAGATCCGGCACGGCGATGGCGATATGGTTGACGCGTCCGAGCATGTGGTGTCCTCCGAGTTTGGTGTGCGAGCCCTTTCTTGCGATTTCCCTCCCGCAAGGAGAGAGATAACCGTGCCGCGCCGATTTTCAGGAGAGGCAATCCGCCCACCCCTCACAACCTCGTCACGAACACCGTCACGACCGGCTTCTTGCCCCAGGCCTCGTTGGCAGCGGCGCGCACGGCCCGGCGGACCGCCTCCCGCAACATATCGAGGTCCTTGCGACGGCCTCGCGGAATGCTTTCGACGGCACCGAGCACCGCGTCGTAGAGCGTATCCTCCATCGCCTCACCCTCATCATCAAACTCCGGCAGACCGAAGGCGACGACATCCGGATCGGTCAGGAAATCGTAGCGGTTGTCGAGCAGCACGTTGACCGAGACGTGTCCGACATAGGAGAGTTTGCGGCGATCGCCAATTCCCATTTCGTCGAAGTCGCCGATCAGTTTGCCGTCCTTGAAGATGCGGCCATGCGGCGCCTCATCGATCACCTCCGCGGAACCCGGCGCAAGCCGCAGGACATCACCGTTCCGCACGCGCGGGATGGTCTTAATGCCGGCGGAAGCGCCAAGCTCGGCCTGCGCCATCAGGTGCGCCGCCTCGCCATGCACCGGCACGAGAATCTGCGGCCGGGTCCATTCGTACATCTTCAGAAGTTCGTTGCGGCGCGGATGGCCGGAGACATGCACCAGCGCATCCGAGTCCGTCACCACGTTGATGCCTTGCTCGATCAAGCCGTTCTTGATCTCGATGATCGCCTTTTCATTGCCGGGAATGGTGCGCGAGGAGAAAACCACCGTGTCGCCGGATGCCAGCGCCACGTTGCGCATCTCGTCGCGGGCGATCTTGGCAAGTGCGGCGCGCGGTTCGCCCTGGCTGCCGGTCAGGATGACGACGATCTTGTCGCGCGGAATATAGCCGTACTCGTCCTCGGCGATGAAGGGTTTCAACCCCTCCATCAGGCCGACATCGCGGGCGACGTCGACGACACGCTTCAGAGAACTGCCGAGCAGCAACACCTCGCGACCGGCAGCTTCGGCGGCCTGGGCGACGGAGCGGATGCGGCCGACATTCGAGGAGAAGGTGGTGATTGCCACCCTGCCCTCGGCTCCCGCGATGATCTTGCGCAGGCCTTCTGAAACCTCTTCTTCCGACGGAGACACGCCATCGCGCATGGCGTTGGTCGAATCGCACATCACAGCCAGAACGCCTTCGTCGCCAAGCGCACGGAAACGCTCCTCATCGGTAAGGGGGCCGAGCGAGGGGGCATAGTCGATCTTCCAGTCGCCGGTGTGGATCACATTGCCGAGCGGCGTGCGGATGACAAGCGACATGGGCTCGGGAATGGAGTGGTTGACGCCGACCCCTTCGATCTGGAACGGGCCGACCGTGATGCGGTCGCCGGCTTTGAAGATCGTTATCGGAATATCGGCCCGCGACCCCTCGTAATTGCGTTTCGCCTCCAGCATGCCGGCCGTAAAGGGCGAGGCATAGACCGGCACGTTGAGGCCCGGCCAGAGATCGTTCAGCGCGCCGTAGTGATCCTCGTGCGCGTGGGTGATGATGATCGCCTTGAGGTTATGGCGCTCGCCGGCGAGATAGCGGATATCCGGCAGAACGAGATCTACGCCCGGCAGGTCCGGCCCTGGAAAGGTGACGCCGCAATCGACCATAATCCACTGGCGCTTCTGCGGCGTTCCATAGCCGTAGAGGGCGAGGTTCATGCCGATCTCACCCACGCCGCCAAGCGGCAGAAACACCAGCTCTTCCTGTTTTGCCATTTCTTCTCTTATTCCGTTCTTTCGAAAAATACATCACCGGCGGCGATCGGAAGAACTCCGCCCGCGCCTGTATCAAGCATCAAAAATCCCTTGTCATCGATACCTGCGAATGTTCCAACAAGCGAGCGGTCGGAGAGGTTGACGGTGATTTTTTCGCCAATGCCGCAAGCGATCTGCCGCCAGCGCTCGCAGATGATCGTTATGCCGATCCCCTCATCCCAAACCTCAAGAATACCCGCGATCTCTCTGTAAAGATGCGCAAAAATCTCCTCCGGTGAAATGCCGGCGCCATGATCGACAAGGCGTGTGACGCCATAGGGCGCGCTATCGGGCATGTGGCGGATGTTGATGCCTATGCCTATGACCACCGCGCGGCTGCCATCCGGCAGGATTTCACCTTCCAGGAGAATACCGCAAGTCTTTCTGCGGCCGATCAGGATGTCGTTCGGCCATTTGACCTCGAGGGCTTCGCTGCCGGGCGGCAATACGGCCTTCACCGCCGCATGCACGGCAACGGCAACCGCAAGCGGCAGAGATGCGAGCCGCTCGGAGGGTGCTGGATCGACCAGCAGCAGCGAAGCGTAGAGATTGCCGGGCTCCGAAGTCCATGCCCGTCCGCGGCGGCCCCGGCCGGCCGTCTGGCGTCTTGCCGTGATCCATAACAAACCGGAATCGCCCGCGCGGGCGCGGGCGAGACATTCGCTATTGGTGGACCCTACCTCGCTCAGTGCCTCATGGCGAAACGCGTCGAGCGAGAAGCGTCCAGTCCTGCGAGCCATCCTCAGAAGAAGGACTTGGCGGCAGCGTTCGCCGCAGTGCCGATCGGCCCACCGAACAGCACATAGGCCGTGACGAAGAGGCCGGAGAGGCCGAAGACCAGGCGCAGCTCACCGGAGATGCGGGCAAATTCCCCCTTGGCTTCATCGAACCACATCAGCTTGACGATGCGCAGGTAATAATAAGCGCCCACCACCGAGGTCAAAACGCCGATAACCGCCAGCGCATAGAGCTTGGCTTCGATCGCCGCCACGAAGACAAAATACTTGGCGAAGAAGCCGGCGAGCGGCGGAATGCCCGCCATCGAGAACATCAGCGCCGTCAACACCACCGCCATGAAGGGCTTGGTCGATGCCAGGCCGGCGAGATCGTCGACGTTCTCGACGCTGTCGCCTTCCTTGCGGCGCATTGCCATGATGCAGGCGAAGCAGCCGAGCGTCATGACCATGTAGATCGCCATGTAGAGCGTCACGCCTGAAACGCCGGATTCGGTGCCCGCAGCAACGCCGACCAGGGCATAGCCCATGTGGCCGATCGATGAATAGGCCATCAGTCGCTTGATGTTGCGCTGGCCGATCGCCGCGAACGAGCCGAGCAGCATAGAGGCGATCGACACGAAGACGATGATCTGACGCCAATCGGCGACGATCGGCAGAAAGGCGTCGGAGACGATACGGACGAGGATTGCCATGGCCGCAACCTTGGGACCGGCAGCGAAGAAAGCCGTGACCGGAGTCGGCGCACCTTCATAAACGTCCGGCGTCCACATGTGGAACGGCACGGCCGAGATCTTGAAGCAGGCACCGGCGAGCACGAAGACCATGCCGAAGACAAGGCCCAGGTGCCGCGTCTCGGAAGAGAGAACACGAGCGATCTGGTCGAAGCCGGTATTGCCGGTAAAGCCGTAGACCAGCGACATGCCATAGAGCATCATGCCGGAGGAAAGCGCACCGAGAACGAAGTATTTCAGGCCGGCTTCCGTCGAGCGCAGGCTATCGCGATTGATGGCGGCGACGACATAGAGCGCCAGCGACATCAGTTCCAGCGCAAGGTAGAACGCGATGAGGTCGTTCGCCGAGATCAGCAAAAGCATGCCGAGAGTGGAGAGCACGAGCAGAACCGGAAACTCGAAACGGTCGAGTTGTTCGGAGCGGGCGTGTCCCACCGACATGATCATCGCGACGAGCGAACCGATCAGGGCAAGAACCTTCATGAAGCGCGCGAACGGATCAAGCTTGAACGCGCCGCCATAGGCTTCGCCGTCGGCCGGCATGAAGATGAGCCATAGGCCGGCGACGGCAAGCAGCGCCACCGCAAGTCCGGTGACCGTCGGCGCGGACTTCTCGCCGGAGAAAACGCCGATCATCAGGAGAGCGAGCGCGCCCACGGCCAGAATAATCTCCGGCATGGAGAGCTGCAGGCTTAGGGAGAGTGTTTCAGCGGTCATGTCCAGTCGTGTCCCGTCTCAGTGCACGTTCAGTGCAAGGTCTTTCGCCGCCTGCAGGGCTGCGGAATAATTGTTCACCATCAGGTCCACGGAGGCTCTCGTCGCATCGAAGATCGGCGCGGGATAGAAGCCGTAGAAGATGGTAACCGCGATCAGCGGATAGAGGATGAGCTTTTCGCGGGCGGAAAGGTCGAGGAGCGCCTTCAGGCTTTCCTTCTCAAGCGCACCGAAGATCACTCGGCGATAAAGCCACAGTGCATAGGAAGCCGACAGGATGACGCCGGTCGCCGCAAACAGCGCGACCCAGGTATTGACCCGGAAGACGCCGATGATCGTCAGGAATTCGCCGATGAAGCCCGACGTGCCCGGCAAGCCGACATTCGCCATCGTAAAGATCATGAATGCCACGGCATATTTCGGCATGTTGTTGACGAGGCCGCCATAGGCCGCAATCTCGCGGGTATGGAGCCGGTCATAGACAACGCCGACGCACAGGAAGAGCGCGCCGGAGACGATGCCGTGCGACAGCATCTGGAAGAGCGCGCCCTGCAGGCCCTGAACATTTGCCGCGAAGATGCCCATGGTGACATAGCCCATGTGGGCGACAGACGAATAGGCGATCAGCTTCTTGATATCGACCTGCATCATCGCCACCAGCGAGGTATAGATGATCGCCAGCACCGACAGTGTGAAGACGAAGGGCGCGAAGTATTCGGACGCCAGCGGGAACATGGCGAGCGAGAAGCGCACGAAGCCGTAACCGCCGAGCTTCAGCATGACGCCGGCCAGGATGACCGAGCCTGCGGTCGGCGCCTGGACGTGTGCGTCCGGAAGCCAGGTATGCACCGGCCACATCGGCATCTTAACCGAGAAGGCTGCGAAACAGGCGAGCCAGAGCCAGGTCTGCATGCCGGCCGGAAAACCGTATTTCAGGAGCTCGGTGATGTCGGTCGTACCGGCCTGCCAGTACATGGCAATGATGGCGAGCATCATCAGCACCGAACCCAGCAGCGTATAAAGGAAGAACTTGTAGGATGCGTAGACGCGATCCTTGCCGCCCCACACACCGATGATGACGAACATCGGGATGAGCGTCGCTTCGAAGAAGACATAGAAAAGCACGACATCGAGCGCGACAAAGACGCCGACCATGACCACTTCCAGAAGCAGGAAGGCGATCATGTATTCCTTGAGGCGCTTTTGGACCGACTCCCAGCTCGCAAGCACGCAGAACGGCATCAGGAAGGTCGTCAGGATGACGAAGAGCATGGAAATGCCGTCGACGCCGAGATGATAGGAAATGCCGGTGCCGAGCCAGGCATGCTTTTCCACCATCTGGAAACCGGGATTCGAGTTGTCGAAGCCGAACCAGATGAAGAGCGAGACGACGAACGTGAAGATCGTCGTGAACAGCGAGACGTTCAGGATGTTGCGGCGGCCATAGGGACCGTCTTCCCGCGTCAGCAGCAGGAGAAGGACGCCGACCAGCGGCAGGAAGGTGACCGTCGAGAGAATTGGCCAGTCGGTCATTAGATTGAGCTCCCGAGCATCATCCAGGTGACGAGGGCGGCAATGCCGATCAGCATCGCGAACGCATAATGATAGAGGTAACCGGATTGCAGCTTGACCACCCGGTTGGTGACGTCGACCACGCGGGCGGCAATCCCGTTCGGGCCATAGGCATCGATGACGCCGATATCACCTTTCTGCCACAGGAACCGGCCAATCGCCTTCGCGGAACGGACGAAGAGGAAATCGTAGATCTCGTCGAAATACCACTTGTTGAGCAGGAACTCGTAGAGGACCTTCTGCGATTCGGCGAGACGGCGCGGCAGCGACGGCGACTTGATGTAGAAGTACCAGGCGGTGACGAAGCCGATTGCCATGGCGATGAACGGGCTCCACTTCACCAGCGTCGGCACGTGATGGAACTCCTCCAGTATCTCGTTTTCCGGCAGCGTGAAGATCGCGCCCTTCCAGAATTCGGCATATTCGTGGCCGAAAAAGTAGCCTTCGAAAAGCACGCCGGCGAGAACCGCGCCGATGGCGAGCGCGTAGAGCGGCACCAGCATCACGCTCGGTGATTCATGCACATGGTGCATGACGTCGGCGGATGCGCGCGGCTTGCCGAAGAAGGTCAGGAAGGCCAGACGCCACGAATAGAAGCTCGTGAAGAGTGCCGCGATCACCAGAAGGGCAAAGGCGAAGCCGGAAACCACCGAATGGGAAGCATAGGCGGATTCGATGATCACGTCCTTGGAGAAGAAACCGGCAAAGCCGAGCATGGTGCCGGGGATGCCGACGCCCGTCAGCGCCAGTGTGCCGATCGTCATCATCCAGAAGGTGATCGGGATATGCGTTCTGAGGCCGCCCATGTAGCGCATGTCCTGCTCGCCGTCGACGGCATGGATGACCGAACCGGCGCCGAGGAAGAGCAGCGCCTTGAAGAAGGCGTGCGTGAAAAGGTGGAAGATCGCCGCGCCATAGGCCCCTACCCCGAGCGCCACGAACATGTAGCCGAGTTGCGAGCAGGTGGAATAGGCAATGACGCGCTTGATGTCGTTCTGGACGAGGCCGACAGTCGCCGCAAAGAAGGCGGTGATCGCGCCGATGAGCGTCACGACAGTGAGCGCATCGGGAGACAGTTCGAAGAGCGGCGACATGCGGGCGACCAGGAAGACGCCGGCGGTGACCATCGTGGCAGCATGGATGAGGGCCGAGACCGGGGTCGGGCCTTCCATGGCGTCCGGCAGCCAGGTGTGCAGCAGGAACTGCGCCGACTTGCCCATGGCGCCCATGAAGAGCAGCAGGCAGATGACGGTGATCGCACCAGCCTTGTCGAGCGGCATGCCGAAGAAATTGACGATGACCTCAGTCGCCTCCGGCGAGCCTTCCGGCGGCAGGTAGGTGGCAGCCGCAGCGAAGATCGTTTCGAAGCTGATCGAGCCGAAGAGCACGAAGACGCCGGCAATGCCAAGCACGAAGCCGAAATCGCCGACCCGGTTGACGATGAATGCCTTCATCGCGGCAGCCGAAGCCGACGGCTTCTTGTACCAGAAACCAATGAGCAGGTAGGACGCGAGGCCTACGCCTTCCCAGCCGAAGAACATCTGCGCGAGGTTATCCGACGTGATCAGCATCAGCATCGCGAAGGTGAAGAGCGAGAGATAGGCAAAGAAGCGGGGGCGGTGCGGATCGTGGTGCATGTAGCCGATCGAATAGACATGCACGAGCGACGAGACCGTGTTGACGACCACGAACATGACCGCCGTCAGCGTATCGACACGGAAGGCCCATTCGACATCGATGCCGCCGGACTGGATCCAGCGCATCACCGGAACCTTGATCACCTCACCCGCCTCGCCATGCGCGAGCGCCACATTGAAGAAGACGATCCAGGACAGGACGGCCGCGATGAGCATCAGGCCGGAGGTGACGTATTCGGAGGCCTTGGCACCGATCTGGCGGCCGAACAGGCCGGCGATCAGGAAGCCGATCAGGGGAAGGAAGACGATTGCCTTGTAGATCATAACCCGATCAGCCCTTCATCATATTGACGTCTTCAACGGCGATCGAACCGCGGTTGCGATAGAAGACGACGAGAATTGCAAGACCGATCGCAGCCTCCGCGGCCGCGACGGTCAGGATGAACAATGCGAAGACCTGGCCGACGATGTCGTTCAGGAAGGAGGAAAAGGCCACCATATTGAGGTTGACCGAAAGCAGGATGAGTTCGACCGACATCAGGATGATGATGACGTTCTTGCGGTTCAGGAAGATGCCGAAGACACCAAGCATGAAAAGGATGGCGCTGACCGTGAGATAATGGGAAAGTCCGATTTCCATTTTTCTATTCCTTTTCCGCCTCAGACGCCCTGACCCGACTTGACCTTGACCACCTCGACGCCAGTCGCGGGCGTGCGGCCCACCTGCTTCGAAATATTCTGCCGCTTGATGTGGGTGCGGTGACGCAGGGTCAGCACGATCGCGCCGATCATCGCAACCAGAAGCACCAGCCCGGCGATCTGGAAGAAGTAGACATAGTTCGTATAGAGCACGTCGCCGAGGGCCGCCGTATTGGTGCGTTCCGCCGGGTTCGGGATCGGCATGGTGATCGCCTTCGCCGCATCCGGGGTCAGCACGCTGCCGCCAATGACCACGATCAGCTCTGCCGCCACGATGAGCCCGATCAGGATGCCGATCGGTGCATATTGCAGCACGCCGGAGCGCAGTTCCGCGAAATCGATGTCGAGCATCATGACAACGAAGAGGAAGAGAACCGCAACCGCGCCGATATAGACAACCAGCAGGATCATCGCCAGGAATTCGGCACCAGTCAGCAGAAAGAGGCCGGCCGCATTGAAGAAGACCAGGATGAGGAAGAGCACCGAGTGAACCGGGTTCCTGGCAGAGATGACCATGAACGCCGACGCCACCGCGACGAACGCGAAGAGATAAAAGAAGATAGCCTGCAGACCCATCGTGGTGCCTTTTCGTCCCTCACCGGAAGCAGGGCGGAGGCCCCTTCCCGTCGAAACCCGGCGGCATGACACGCGCCGGGCATTTCATCCAGATGTCACCGGCACATTGCCCGTTGGTTGGGGCGGTCCCGGTCGAATGCGCCCGCCTTAGCGGTAGGGCGCATCCATTGCGATATTGCGGGCGATCTCCCGCTCCCAGCGGTCGCCATTTTCCAGAAGCCGCGCCTTGTCGAAATAGAGTTCTTCCCGCGTTTCGGTCGAGAACTCGAAGTTCGGCCCCTCGACGATCGCGTCGACCGGGCAGGCCTCCTGGCAGAAGCCGCAATAGATGCACTTCACCATGTCAATGTCGTAACGCACCGTGCGGCGGGTGCCGTCGTTGCGGCGCGGCCCCGCCTCGATGGTGATCGCCTGGGCAGGACAGATCGCCTCGCAGAGCTTGCAGGCGATACAGCGCTCTTCGCCGTTCGGGTAACGACGCAGCGCATGCTCGCCGCGGAAGCGCGGGGAGACAGGCCCTTTCTCAAACGGATAGTTGATCGTCGCCTTCTGCTTGAAGAAGTAACGCATCGACAAGAAGAAGGCGCCGACGAATTCCTTCAGGAACAGGGAATTCACGGCTTGTCCGAGACCTGCCATCTTTATTCTCCAATGATGCCAAAAGCTTGGATGGTCATCTTCATGCCCATCCCGTCAGCTTCAGCACGAATGCGGTGATGACGACCATGGCGAGCGACAGCGGCAGGAAAACCTTCCAGCCGAGGCGCATGAGCTGGTCGTAACGGTAGCGCGGCACAAAGGCCTTCACCATGGCGAACATGAAGAAGACGAGCGTTGCCTTCAGCACGAACCAGATGATGCCCGGCACCCAGTTGAAGATCGCGATATCGACCGGCGGCAGCCAGCCACCCAGAAACAGGATGGTCGTCAGCGAGCACATCAGCACGATCGCCGCATATTCGCCGAGCATGAACATCATGTAAGGCGTCGAGCCGTATTCGACCATGAAGCCGGCGACGAGTTCCGATTCTGCTTCCGGAAGGTCGAAGGGCGGGCGGTTCGTCTCGGCAAGCGCCGAGATAAAGAAGACGATGAACATCGGGAAAAGTGCCAGCCAGTGCCAGTCGAGGAAGGAGGCCGGCAGGCCGATCATCGTGCCGAGGCCGTCCTTCTGCGCATAGACGATATCCGAGAGGTTCAGCGAGCCGACGCAGAGCAGCACGGTAACGATGACGAAGCCGATCGAGACTTCGTAGGAGACCATCTGCGCGGCAGAACGCAGCGCACCGAGGAACGGGTATTTCGAGTTCGACGCCCAGCCACCCATGATGATGCCGTAGACTTCGAGCGAGGAGATCGCGAAGACGTAAAGGATGCCGACGTTGATGTTGGCTATGACCCAGCCGTCCGCAAGCGGGATGACCGCCCAGGTGGCGAGCGCCAAGGTCACGGCGACAAGCGGAGCGAGCAGGAAGACGCCCTTGTTGGCGCCGGCCGGAATGATCGGCTCCTTGAAGACGAATTTCAGAAGATCGGCAAAGGACTGGAAGAGGCCGAAAGGACCGACGACGTTAGGCCCGCGGCGAAGCTGCACGGCCGCCCAGATCTTGCGGTCGGCAAGCAGGATAAAAGCGATGAAGACGAGCAGGCAGACCAGCAGCAGAAGCGACTGCCCGATCATGACGATCGCCGGCCAGACGTAGATCGAAAAGAACGGATCCATGTTCAAATTACTCCGCCGCAGCCTGGAAATTGTTGCGAGCCAATGCCGAACATTCGGCCATGACCGCCGAAGCGCGGGCGATCGGGTTCGTCAAATAGAAGTCTTTGATCGGAGACGCAAACCCCGACTTCGACATCTCACCTTCTTTTTGGCCGAGTGCGGCAATTTCGTTCACGGAACCCGGCGCGATCTCGTCGATAGCGGCGAAATGCGGATAGGCCTCATAGAGCTTCGCGCGCAGTGCGGAAAGCGAATCGAAGGGCAGCTTCTTTCCGAGCACGTCGGACAGCGCACGCAGGATCGCCCAGTCCTCGCGGGCCTCACCCGGCGCGAAACCGGCACGAGTGCCCATCTGCACACGGCCTTCAGTGTTGACCCAGGTGCCTGACTTTTCCGTATAGGCCGCCCCCGGAAGGATAACGTCGGCATTATGGGCGCCTGCATCACCATGGCTGCCGATATAAACGGTGAAGCTGGCGCCCTTCTTCGAGAAGTCGAGCTCATCGGCGCCGAGCAGGAAGAGGACATCCATGCCGGCCAGCATCTTTGCCGCATTCGCGCCCTTGGCGCCCGGCACGAAGCCGAGGTCGAGACCGCCGACACGAGCGGCCGCGGTGTGCAGCACGGCAAAACCGTTCCAGTCTTCCGTCAGCGCGCCCACAGAGCCGGCGAGCTGTGCGGCAGCCGCGAGGACCGCCGCGCCATCCGGGCGGGCCAAAGCCCCCTGCCCTACGATGATCATCGGGTTCTTGGCATTGCGCAGCTTGTCGACGAAGCTGTTGGCACCCGTTTCCAGATCACGCAGCGTTTCCGGACCGGCGCCGAGATAATCGTAGACATAGCGCAGCTCGCTCACCTCGCCGATCACGCCGATCGGGAAGTTGCCGCGGCGGAAGCGCTTGCGGATGCGGGCATTGAGCACGGCCGCTTCGAGGCGCGGATTGGCACCGATCAGGAGCAGCGCGCCGGCCTGTTCGATACCCTCGATCGTGGGGTTGAAGAGGTAGCTTGCACGGCCGAGCGACGGATCAAGCGCCGTCCCGTCCTGCCGACAGTCGAGGTTTTCCGATCCGAGCGAGCGGATCAGCTCCTTAAGCGCATACATTTCCTCGACAGATGCGAGGTCGCCGGCGATCGCGCCGATCTTGTCGGCGGAGGTCGCCGACACCGCGGCCTTGATCGCGCCGAAGGCTTCGCTCCAGGAGGCCGCAGCCAGACGGCCGTCCTTGCGGACATAAGGCCGGTCGAGGCGCTGCGTCTTCAAACCATCCCAGATGAAGCGGGTCTTGTCGGAGATCCACTCCTCGTTCACCTGCTCGTTGACACGCGGCATGATGCGCATGACTTCACGACCGCGGGTATCGACACGGATCGCCGAGCCGACCGCGTCCATCACGTCGATCGATTCCGTCTTGTTCAACTCCCACGGGCGGGCCGTGAAGGCGAAGGGCCGCGAGGTCAGCGCACCGACCGGGCAAAGGTCGATGACATTGCCCTGCAGTTCCGAGGTCATGGCGTGTTCGAGATAGGTGGTGATCTCGGCATCCTCGCCGCGACCGATGAGGCCGAGTTCGGAAATGCCGCCGACTTCGGTCGTGAAGCGGACGCAGCGCGTGCAATGGATGCAGCGGTTCATCACCGTCTTCACGAGCGGGCCGATATACTTGTCCTCGACGGCGCGCTTGTTTTCCGTATAGCGCGAGCTGTCAATACCGAAGGCCATGGCCTGGTCCTGCAGATCGCATTCACCGCCCTGGTCGCAGATCGGGCAATCGAGCGGATGGTTGATCAGCAGGAATTCCATCACGCCTTCGCGGGCCTTCTTGACCATCGGCGTATTGGTGAAAACTTCCGGCAATTCGCCGTTCGGGCCGCCGCGGATGTCGCGCACACCCATGGCGCAGGAGGCTGCCGGCTTCGGCGGGCCGCCCTTCACCTCGATCAGGCACATGCGGCAGTTGCCCGCAACCGAAAGACGCTCGTGGAAACAAAAGCGCGGAACCTCGGCGCCGGCTTCCTCGCACGCCTGGAGCAGCGTGAAATGATCCGGGACCTCGATTTCTTTGCCGTCTACCTTCAGCTTTGCCATCGTATCACTTACGTCCTCAGTTCCATCCCTGAGACCCGAAGGTCCGGGACATATCTCTTATTTCAACAGGGCTTTCGCCTGGCTGACCCAATCGTCCCGCCTGATGCGTCCCTCGAAACCCAATTCCTTGTCGAAGCGGGCAATATCGGCATCCGTCCAGGCAGCAATCTGCGCCAGGCTCGTGACACCCATGCCCTTCAGAACCCCTTCCAGCTTCGGCCCGATGCCGGAAATCCGCTTCAGATCGTCGGCACCGGAAACGGCGACCGCCTTCGCTGCCGGCTTGCGTTTCGCCGCAGCCTTGGCCGCAGCCTTGGGCTTTGCCGGGGGCTCCACTGCAACCGGCTTCGCGGCGGGCTTCTTCGCGGCGGCGGGCGCCGACACCTTGCGGACCGGCTTTGCCTTCGCCCTGGTGGCGGCCGGCGCAGATTCGGCAACGGCGGGAGCGGCCGGCTCGGCGACGGCGGAGGCTTTTTGCGGGGCCGACGCTTCGGCCGGCGGAGGCTCCTGTGGGGTCGCCTGACGATTGGCCGCTTCCATCGCGCCCTGCAGCGTACCGAAGAAGGCGCTCGCCATCTGGCTGGCAAGGCCGAAACCTATCGCAGTCGCAGCCGCCATCGCTGCGGCCGATTGTGCAAACAGCGGATTGAGCTTCAGCGCCTCGGAAAAATCAGACAGGCGCGCAGGATCATGCGCCGGATGATCCGCCGCCTTCCGATCCTGATCCTTGTCCGTCTTCGTCACGTTCTTACTCCGCAGCTTCCATGACTGCGCCATGATCCATGGCGTTATAGGTATACTGGTCGATGCGAGCCTCTATCTCCGCGCGGAAGTTGCGGATAAGGCCCTGGACGGGCCAGGCGGCCGCATCGCCCAGCGCACAGATGGTGTGGCCTTCGATCTGCTTGGACACCTGGAAGAGCATGTCGATCTCACGCTTCTGTGCATTGCCCTTGACCATGCGTTCCATGACACGCCACATCCAGCCGGTGCCTTCACGGCAGGGCGTGCACTGGCCGCAGCTTTCGTGCTTGAAGAAGGCAGAAAGGCGGGCAATCGCCTTGATGATATCGGTCGACTTGTCCATGACAATGACGGCGGCCGTGCCGAAGGACGACTTCTTGTCGCGCATGCCGTCGAAGTCCATGATCGCGTCGTCCATGTCCTCGCCCCTGATGACCGGGCAGGATGCACCGCCGGGGATGACACCGAGCAGATTGTCCCAGCCGCCTCGGATACCGCCGGCATGCTTCTCGATCAGTTCGCGGAACGGAATGCTCATCGCCTCTTCGACCGTGCAGGGCTTGTTCACGTGGCCCGAGATCATGAAGAGCTTGGTGCCGACATTGTTCGGGCGGCCGATCGAGGAGAACCAGCCGGCGCCACGGCGCAGGATGGTCGGCGCGACCGCGATCGATTCGACATTGTTGACCGTCGTCGGGCAGCCGTAGAGGCCCATGTTTGCCGGGAACGGGGGTTTCAGGCGCGGCTGGCCCTTCTTGCCTTCCAGACTTTCGAGCAACGCGGTCTCTTCGCCGCAGATGTAGGCGCCGGCGCCGTGATGGACATAGATGTCGAAATCCCAGCCGAGCTTGGTGTTCCTGCCGAGCAGCCCGAAATCATAACATTCGTCGATCGCCGCCTGCAGCGCCTCACGCTCGCGCATATATTCGCCGCGGACATAGATATAGGCCGTATGGGCACCCATGGCGAAACCGGCGATCACGCAGCCTTCGATCAGCGTATGCGGATCGTGGCGCATGATTTCGCGGTCCTTGCAGGTACCGGGCTCCGATTCGTCGGCATTGACCACCAGATAATGCGGACGGCCATCGCTCTCCTTCGGCATGAAGGACCATTTGAGGCCGGTCGGGAAGCCGGCACCACCACGCCCACGAAGGCCGGACGCCTTCATCTCGTTGATGATCCAGTCCCTGCCCTTTTCGAGTATCTCCTTGGTGCCGTCCCAATGACCGCGGCTCATCGCGCCTTTGAGCGACTTGTCCTTGAGGCCGTAGATATTGGTAAAGATGCGATCCTGATCCTTAAGCATGTCTCACCCCTTACCGCGGCTTCTTGCCGAAGACCTTAATGTATTCGGCTTCGCCGCCCTTGGCGAGCGCCTTGGCCTGCTTGACCCAGTCGTCGCGTTCGATGCGGCCCTTGAAATTCAGATATCCGTCGACCCATTCGCGCTCCGCCTTCTTCCACGCCGCGACTTGCGCGAAGGTGTAGATGCCGAGTTCGTGAAGAATGCCCTCTATCTTCGGGCCGACGCCGGAGATCATTTTGAGATCGTCCGGTTCGGCCGGCCTATCGATCCCTTTCGGGCGATTCTTGTCTTCAAGCGAGGGCTTTTCCGCCTTTGCAGCCGCGGCCTTGGGAGCGGCCTCGCTCTTCAGCGGCTGGGCTTCGGCTGCCTTTACGTTAGCCGCAGCCGCCTTTGGCGCGGTGGCCGGCGTCTTCAGCTTCGGATCGGTTTCCGGCGCTGTGTCCTTGGGACGGGCAGCCTCGGCCGGCGGAACCGGCGCGGCATCGGTCGCAGGCTGCGCATCGAGGTTAGTCCGAACGGGTTTCACGTCTTCGAGAAGCGTCTGAGGGCCGCCTTCGGGTGCGGAAAAATAGCGGTCGATCTGAGGACCCGGCTTGATCTGATCGCCCTTGCCGGCTTCGAAAGCGTCGATGATCTCTTCCAGGCGCTCAGGCGTCAGATCCTCATAGGCATCCTTGAAGATGATGACCATCGGCGCGTTGACGCAAGCGCCCTGACATTCGACCTCTTCCCAGGAGAGCGTGCCGTCGGCATTGAGTTCGAAGGGATCGTGATGGATCTTGTGCTGACAGACCTTCATCAGGTCTTCGGCGCCGCGCAGCATGCAGGGCGTGGTGCCGCAGACCTGGATATGGGCGCGGGTGCCGACAGGCTTCAACTGGAACTGGGTGTAGAAGGTCGCGACTTCGAGGACGCGGATATAGGGCATATCCAGCTTGTTGGCGACATGTTCAATCGCCGCGCGGGTGACCCAGCCATCCTGCTCCTGCGCACGCATCAGAAGCGGAATGACGGCGGATTGCTGCCGGCCTTCCGGATATTTCCTGATCGTTGCCTCGGCCCAGGCGGCATTCTCCTCGTTAAAGGCGAATACTGCCGGCTGGACGCTATCTTCGGCTAATCGACGAACGGACATTCTTTTCCACGCCTTATCAGTTTATGGATCCACACCGCGACCGCGTGAGCGACACGAACTCGCAGGCATAGGCAGACTTGTCTTTCTGCATGAACACTATGAACTTTGTCCCATTGGGAACGGAGGTTTTGATCTCATATCCTTCCGACAGGAGATCACCCATCGATTTCGATCCGCCGGAAGCCGTCGAACCGCCGAGCTGATCGGCCGACTGGTCCTGCTGCGCAAGGGCAGCCGGGCCAGCCAACAAAAAGCCAGCGAATACGACGGCGCGGATCATCAGCGGTCTACCTCGCCGAACACGATATCAAGCGAGCCCAGCACGGCAGCCATGTCGGCCAGCATATGCCCGCGCCCAAGGAAATCCATCGCAGCCAAATGCGCATAACCCGGTGCGCGGATCTTGCAGCGATACGGCTTGTTGGTTCCATCCGCGACCAGATAGACACCGAACTCCCCTTTCGGAGCCTCCACGGCAGCATAAACCTCACCAGCCGGCACGCGATAACCTTCGGTGTAGAGCTTGAAGTGATGAATCAACGCTTCCATCGACCGCTTCATCTCGGAGCGCTTCGGCGGCACGACCTTGCCGTCCAGCGAAGAGACCGGGCCGGTCCGCGCATCACCCTTGAGGCGCGCAAGAACCTGACGCATGATGCGAACCGACTGCCGCATCTCCTCCATACGGACAAGATAGCGGTCATAACAGTCCCCGTTCTTGCCGATCGGAATGTCGAAATCGAGATCTGCATAACATTCGTAAGGCTGCGACTTGCGCAAATCCCACGCCAGCCCGGAACCGCGCACCATCACACCCGAAAAGCCCCAAGACCATGCATCATCGATCGATACGACACCGATATCGACATTGCGCTGCTTGAAGATGCGGTTGCCGGTCAGGAGCTTGTCGATGTCGTCGAGCGCGACCATAAAGGGATCGCACCACTTTTCGATGTCGTCGACCAGTTCTGGCGGCAGATCCTGGTGCACGCCTCCCGGCCGGAAATAGGCAGCATGCATACGGGCTCCGCAGGCCCGCTCATAAAAAACCATCAACTTTTCGCGCTCTTCGAAGCCCCAGAGCGGCGGCGTCAAAGCACCGCAGTCCATGGCCTGCGTCGTCACATTCAGGAGATGGTTCAAAATACGGCCGATCTCGCAGTAGAGCACGCGGATCAACTGCCCGCGGATCGGAATATCGATGCCCAGTAGGCGTTCTACCGCCAGGGCGAACGCGTGTTCCTGGTTCATCGGCGCGACATAGTCCAGGCGATCGAAATAGGGGACTGCCTGCAGATACGTCTTCGTCTCGATCAGCTTTTCGGTTCCGCGATGAAGAAGGCCGATATGCGGGTCTACACGCTCGACGATTTCTCCATCGAGCTCCAGAACAAGGCGCAACACGCCGTGGGCAGATGGATGCTCAGGCCCAAAGTTGATGGTGAAATTGCGGACGTTATGTTCAGTCATATGCGCGCTCCGCGCTTGGAGGATTTAGCGAATAGCTGTTTCAACTTGATCATGTCTTTTCCTGCAGACGTCTGATCAGTGCATGGACCATCCGACAATCTCATCGCGCTGCTCCATCAGGCTCCGAAACTGCCGTACCGGAAGGCTCTTCACTTCCCGGCGACGACCATATGCGCCCCAACTCCTTCAAAGAACCTTGAGCAATCCCGAGAAACTGGATGAAATTACTGGTGTTTTCCCGCCTGCGACTTTCCGCAATACTTGCCGCCACCGAAGCAGCGCTCCTGCGAATTCCAGCGTCTTAACCGTGTATCTCATCCCTCGGAAATCCATCCGTCGCGCGATAGAATTGAACTGCACGCTCAATTGCCCGCGGCCACACGTTGAGATCCTCATGGGAGTTGTTCGTCTGCGTCTTCCTTTCGTTTGGCGACAACTATCCGCTATTCGCCCTGTTTATTTCACCTAAGTCTTGGCCTTCTCGTCTCCCGGCAGCACGTAATCCGTGCCTTCCCATGGAGACAGAAAGTCAAAATTACGGAATTCCTGGCGTAACTCGACAGGTTCGTAGACAACCCGCTTGGCATTGTCGTCATAGCGGACCTCTACATATCCCGTCGTTGGGAAATCCTTGCGCATCGGATGCCCCTCGAAACCGTAGTCCGTCAGGATGCGACGAAGGTCCGGGTGGCCAGTGAAGGGAATGCCATACATGTCCCACGCTTCACGCTCGAACCAGTCGGCCCCCATGTAGACGGCGGTCGCCGAGGGGACGGCCTCGCCTTCGCCGACGGCGAGCTTCACGCGAATGCGCTGGTTCTGCCTGGGCGACAGAAGATGGTACACCACGTCGAAACGCTTTTCACGCTGCGGCCAATCGACGCCGCAGATGTCGACAAAACATATGAAACCACACTGCACATCATCCCGAAGGAAGGTCAGCAGCGGCACGATGTTTTCAGCGGTCGTCGTAAGCGTCAATTCGCCAAAGGCGATCGTCGCATCTTCCACGAGGGCGGAGCGCGCCTCGCGGATATAGGTTGCAAGCTCGGTCAGGGCTTCGCTCATCGTCTTGTCCTCAGGCCCTCAGCGCTCGATCGTACCGGTGCGCCGGATCTTCTTTTGCAGCAGAAGCACACCGTAAAGCAGCGCCTCAGCCGTGGGGGGACAGCCCGGAACATAGACATCCACCGGCACGACGCGATCGCATCCGCGAACCACGGAATAGGAATAATGGTAATAGCCGCCGCCATTGGCGCACGACCCCATCGAAATGACGTAACGCGGCTCCGGCATCTGGTCATAGACCTTGCGGAGCGCCGGGGCCATCTTGTTGGTCAGCGTTCCGGCAACGATCATGACGTCCGACTGGCGCGGCGATGCACGGGGAGCAAAGCCAAAACGCTCCATATCATAGCGCGGCATCGAGGCCTGCATCATCTCCACGGCGCAACAGGCCAGGCCGAACTGCATCCACATCAGCGAACCCGTGCGGGCCCAGGTGATCAGATCGTGGGTCGACGTCACCAAAAAGCCCTTGTCGGCCAGTTCGTCGTTAACCCCTCCAAAAAAAGCATCGTCACTACCGACCGGCTTACCAGTACTCGGATCGATAATACCCTTCGGTTTCGGCGCAACGAGAGTGTTGCCGTTGTCGACTACTCCCATTCCAGCGCTCCTTTCTTCCACTCATAGATGAAGCCGACCGTCAGGACGGCAAGGAAAACCATCATCGACCAGAAACCGAACCAGCCCATCTCACCGAAAGAGACAGCCCACGGGAACAGGAAAGCCACCTCGAGGTCGAAGATAATGAAGAGAATCGAGACCAGATAGAATCGGATGTCGAACTTCATGCGCGCATCGTCGAAAGCGTTGAAGCCGCATTCATAGGCCGACAGCTTTTCCGAATCGGGCGCCTTATAGGCCACGGCGAAGGGGGCGACCAGAAGCGCGATACCGATCACCAGCGCAATACCGATGAAAATCGCGATCGGGACATAGGAAGTGAGGAGTTCACTCATGGTATTCGATCCCAGCTTGCCTGAAGCGTCGAGCGACGCTTTAAAGTCAATACACGGGCCAAGCGAACGTGCATTGCAACAAGCCGTGACTAGCGCAGCCGAAGCCGCGGCGCAAGCCTTTTGAGCGCGGCATCCTGTACCGAGATGAAGCAATTCCGGTGAACGCCGGCGCCTCTGTCTCTGCGGAAGCCAGAAGCCCGTTTCGCAAGGAACACGCTGCGATCAAATCGGTTTAAAGGCCAACCGGAAGAGTAGAGAAAATCGTGAATGGCGCGAGTGACGGGGCTCGAACCCGCGACCTCCGGCGTGACAGGCCGGCACTCTAACCGACTGAGCTACACCCGCGCATGATGCCGGCTTGCGGCACTTTAAAATCTGCCCTCGCATATCGACGCGCCAGCAAATCTTTCGAGGAAGAGATGGCGCGAGTGACGGGGCTCGAACCCGCGACCTCCGGCGTGACAGGCCGGCACTCTAACCGACTGAGCTACACCCGCGCATTACTCGTGAGGCGTGACACCTCCCGGCCGGCGGCCTCGACCGCTCGGTTGAGCGGCTAACTAGGAGGTTCGCGTTCGGGTGTCAAGCAGGTTTCAAGACAAAAGGATGACGACCACTCTCTTTGCCCTCCTCCGCCCTCCCGGCAAGCGCAGCTTCCCCAAAAAATTCAAAAAAACATCATGAAAGCTCTTGCGGTTTTTCCGCGATCCGCATAGATCACGGCCACCGACGCGGCGGGCGAACGTTCCGCAGCCGCGAAAGGGCGATTAGCTCAGTTGGTAGAGCGCCTCGTTTACACCGAGGATGTCGGGAGTTCGAGTCTCTCATCGCCCACCATTTTTCTTAAAGATTTCAGAGACCTACAGGCAACGGAAAACGGGACTACGTAGCGGTTCAGTGCGCGCTCCTTTTTAGCTGGCGAGACCTTACCGGGCAGCTTTCCGATAAGCACGCTGTTACCCTCATTGTTCCCGCAAGCACACCGAAGCCTGTCTGGCAGATGCATGAGATATTGATTCCCTTGCCGTCCGGCGCTGGCGATCAACACGCGCCCAATACGCATCACTTGCCCGCGTCTGCTCGTCCCTTCTGACTCGCCTGCTGGCGCTTATCCTTCTCGCGTGCCTTCTTTTCCGTCGCGGTCTCCCGCTTCCGCCGCTCCTTATCGACAGATCTGTCATCAGCCTTAATCAACGGTAATCCTTGTGTTTTCCTTTGCTGCATTTCAACCTAATTGCCTCGCCAGTCGTCTTCTCTTATGCTTCCATTCCGTGCGACTGGACAGGCTCGACGCGGGGGCAATTTGGAAAACTTTGTTCAACGGCCACCGCTTTCGAATAGCTTGCGAAAGTTTACGGTAATCAGGTCACACACCTGATCGGATCGTTGCATTTTTATAACAGGAGCATTTCGTTCCTATCCAAAAGCCAGAATTGGCCGCTGATCTTCATCTCACAAGTATTTGGGCTCAGCGGGCGTGACCTAAAGGCCATCGTCAGCGGCTCGGCATAACCGTGATAATGGAGCAAAAGGTTGGACAAGTTAGCCTATTTGATGCTTCAGTTTTCTGAGGCTTGCATTTCGACACGAACTGTCGCGGAGGTTTGCGAACTCGTTGAGCGCATGGTGGTATCTTTGGGTGTTGAGCGATTTGCCTTGGCAGGACTTCCCCTCCCCCATGAGAGCCTGGAGAGCTACTTCCATCTCAACGGTTGGCCACCAGCATGGTTTGAGCGGTATCTGAGGAAAAATTACTTCCGAGACGATCCCGTTGTGAACCTCGTTCGTCGAGCGGACCGGGCAATCGTATGGTCCGAAACGATTGACAATAAGGCTCTGCCGCCCAAAGCCCGCCAAGTCATGCGCGAAGCTGCCGATTTCGGACTGGTGGACGGCATCACGATCCCGATCTTCACACGGTCAGGCTTTGCGGGCATCTTCTCCGTTGCGGGAAAGAAGGTCTCGTTGCCGGTGCCCCATAGGGACCTCCTTCACATCATAGCAATCAGGGCTTACACCCGACTGCGAGACCTGAACGCTGCGGGCAGCGACATTACCGAAGACGTCATGGTCACCCGCAGCGAAAGCGAATGCCTGACCTGGTGTGTTGAAGGCAAGAAGGATTGGGAAATCGGTGAAATGACCCGGCGTTCGCCGCGGACGGTCCAAGCTCACCTTACCAATCTGCAGCAGAAGTTGAACGCAAGAAATCGAGCACATCTGATTGCAGAGGCGTTTCGACGCGGACTGCAACGGTAAAATACGACAATTTACGAATAGTTTTTCCTTACCTCCGGTTGCACATTACGCGTGCACAACGGAGGCAATCGATGCTGGAGATTATACGAGGCAGACAAGTCCCGCAAAAACAGTCCATCATGGAGGCGGTTTGGCGTTTCCGCCATCAGTGTTTTGTCGACGAGCTCGGCTGGGAGGCGCTTCGACAAAGCGACGGCCGGGAACGGGACGCGTTCGATACGCAGTCCACCATTCACCTGGTACTGACAGAGGAAAACGAAGTGGTCGGCTATTCGCGTCTGCTGCCGACGATGAAACCACACCTTCTGTCCCATCTTTACCCAGAGCTGATCGGTGAAGAAAGTTATCCAAGAGGGCGTCAGGTCTTCGAATGGGGAAGATGTGCAACCGCAAGACACGTAAGGCACGTCCGTGGCATTGCAACTGCAGACGTATTGATGACAGCCGTTCTCGAGTTCCTCGTCTTTTCCAAGATCGAGACCGTCATTATACAAACAAACCCTGCGCTCGTGAAAATGATCCGCAGGAGAGGCTATCGATTGGAGGTTCTGCGTGAGCCCGTACTTTATGAGGGAGAACCGGTCATGGTCATTGCAGCCTACCCCTCTTTTCGTCTGCTTCAACAGCACCGCAAGGCCTATGGTATAGATCAGTCCCTGCTTTCCGTGCCGTCGCGCCGAGCGCGATCCTTTGCAATCACGGATGCCAACCATCGCGCGGAAGAAAGTTCAGGCAGTTGGGCCGAAGCTGAATAACGATGATGGAAATCGGAGGCGCAGGACTATAACGAAACCTCATGGAAGGGCTTCGGCTGCGATATTCATCAGGAAGCGACCTCCCTGGGCATGGCGCCTTGACAAGTGAAAGCTGCGGAAAGGCGCCCGCAACGATGTCAACAGACGACCGCTTTGGGCTTTGTCTCGATGTTCCTTGCGTTTGCGAGCTGCAGTGACAATGTCCGCCGATCTACACCGTTTGGCGTGCAAGATCTCTTTCGTTGAGGTGGGCCCACATCCAATCAGCCGCCATTTGCAACGTCCGCTGATCGCACCTTGATCATCGCATCGACCAGCAACAGCAAGGAATTCACAGCGTCGGCCGGCAGCGCCTCAACGATCTTGATCAGTTCGCGACGTCTGTCGGCTTCGTCTTTTGTCTTTCCAAACCGATAAGGCGCAGCAGCCATGATGACATCGATTGGCGAAAAATCCAGAAGCTCGCTCAGATGAATGAGCCTGGTCACGGTCATCTTCGTTTCGTTGCGCTCGTATCGCCCATAGACTTGAGGATGAAGCGCAAGCAGAGGTGCGACATCAGCATGCGTGAGCCCGGTGCGTTCTCGCGCCTGCCTGAGCGCGTCCGCAATTCGGTTATCAAGTTCGGAAAACTCCGCGATCCCCTCATATCCAGGGCATCGGTAAACCGGCTTGTCGGCTTCGGGACCTTTATGTTCGACGAGACCCTTCTCTTGGATGTGTTTGTCTACTCTGCTTGTCATGAAAGATGGCCCGCCATTGTTTCTTATCCTCATACATCAACAACGCTTCTTATGACCAGAAGCGAGCTTTCCGCTTTGTGTGAACGGAATAATAATCGAGGGAGCCATCATGGACGACTACGAGGTTCCTCAAGACCTCACCACTCTCCTCTCACGTCATCGCACGCTGCTGCTGGAGTTAAGGCGGCGAGGCGAGACGGTTCGAGTACATTCGTTCTTCGACGAGCTTGAGCTGGAAGAACGCCTGGTTTGCAATCAAATTATTGCATGGCAGCCGGCCGACAGGCGCGAGGCGTTGCAAAAGCTCACGCATCTGGCGGGCTACGTACTGGCCACAGGGATACCCCTTGATGCTGCAACAATTTGCCATTCGGTTGAACCGTTCTTCTCCCCCCCGGGCTCTGTCTCATGAACGATATCGCCGACACCGATCGCCCTTGTGATACTCTTTCCGGCCAGGCGAACATGCGCGGCCGATGCGGGCGCACGCCGAAACGATCGAGACGCGAACCGACCCGGTTTCCTGAATTTTTATCCGCCGCAACACTCAAATCGGATCGCACCACCAAAGGACCGCATCGTCGCAATTGGGCGGTCATCGCCCCCTCACCCTCGGATCTGCCCACATGCCGAACGACGCCTTTTTGCCAATCTCTTCGGCTTTCGACAGATCCGGGCGAGCCAAAGTACCATCGGGCTTTGTCGAGAGACGAAGGGCGCCAAGCGACACAAGCTGTTCTTCGAACATTTCGACAGTGTCGAGACTGCCCGGAAAATAGTAGTAGCCATAACAGGTTGCATTGTGAACCGGCGACTTCCGCTCGCTGATAAACGCCCGGCAGAATATCACCTTCGGATTGTTCAGCATGACTTGCAGCTGTTCTTGCGCATAGTCGCGGCAACGTCCTATGAACCCATCCCGCCGACTGACCATTTCGCCCTCGCACGGCTCAACGCCGTAAAGGCGCACCACAGTGTCGCCAGTGACACGAAAGTCGGTCGCCGACAGCGCTTCGAAGGCATTCGTGGTCGCATAACCCTTGCGCTCAGCCACCTCACCACGCCCGTCGTAATATTCCATCACAAGGACGATTTTCCCCGATACCGTCAGGGATCGAACATAGCCCTCATTGACCGGTTGCGCGGCGAAAGCAGGCGCCGCGAGCACGCAAATGCCAAGCGCTGCATAAATTCCACGTCTCATCATCTACCTCCATGACTTAACTCGTATCGTTATTTTATCTAAAGGGGTTGAAATCAACCAGATTCCCTGTAGACCTATACGTATTTCGTATTATTCCACTCCAAGAGCATTCAGTCGTCGAGAATGCTCAGCCAGTGATAAGAGGGAATCGATGCACACTTATGGTGAACTTTCCCGACTGAAAATCCCTAGGTTGACCACTCTTCTGGTGACCTTGATGATCATCGAAGGGGAGGCGAAAGCAAGAGATGAATCTGACAAAATAAATGGAATTTCAAATTCTTATGAAATCGATCTTCCTGCTTTGGAGGAGCCTTCATCATCGGACGCCTTGGGGCGCAGGAGGATTTCGCAGGCAAGCTTCGATGAAACACCGGAGCTGAGATCAGGACCGCGAACAGCACATGAAACACCGAAAAACGAAATTAACTTATTTCATTACTTTCCCCATGCAAAATCGGCGACACCACCATGGCCGAACAGAATTTACTACGATACTAAAATCGCTACATCGCGTCAGAGGCCTGACAGCTCAAAAAAAGCACCTCCCGCCACAATTGCGCGAAAGACTGATGAATGCGCGCCCTCACCGCTTACGCCGGAAAGTGTCAGGCGCCTGGTGATTCAATCTGCCAAACGTCATCAGGTCGATGAGGTCTTTGCAGAAGCAATCGCCTGGGCCGAGAGCGACTTCGACAGGCGGCGCAATTCACCAAAAGGTGCGCGTGGCCCGATGCAGTTGATGCCCGATACTGCGGTTCGTTTCGGCGTTCACGATATCTGCGACCCCGCCCAAAACATCGACGGTGCGATGAGATACCTGCGGGTGCTCTTCGACGAGTTTCAGAACCCCCTTCTCGTCGCGGCCGCCTACAACAGCGGCGAGCGGCGCGTCTACGAACACGCGGGCATTCCACCCTTTGCTGAAACCGTCAGATACCTCGCAAAAGTCATCAACTACCAACTTGGTCTGCCGATGCCGTCGGCAAAGACAGGCCCGATGCGCGTCCTGCAAACCCCAATCGAAGGCCCAGCTCCCGGCAACGAGGCTGGCGTTATCGCTGTGCAACAACGCCGCCAATTTGTCGGCGGAGTGATGCATTTTTGAAGGAGAAACTCGGTGGAACACGAATGGCAGAACATCGGATTGCGGGTGCTGAAGCTTACGACCCTGATAGGCGTCATCGCCGCTGTTCAGGTCATAGCTCCAGACGCTGCCCTGGCTCAGACAAATGGTGGTGGAGCATTTGCGCCGTTAGAAACGGCGGTTCAGATGATCGTCGACTTCATTACCGGCCCCTTCGGCCGGCTTCTGGCGATCATTGCGGTCATCGGTCTCGGCTTCCTCGCGTTTGCAGGCCGCCTTTCCTGGTTCACGGCGGGCGCGGTCGTCATTGGAATCGGGCTGGTGTTTGGCGCACCTGCCATCGTCGATCAAATGATATCAGCCGTCGGACAATGACCAATGACCGGGTTTGAGCGTGAAGGACCGACTTTCACTCCGCTTGTCATAGGCTTGACCAGGCCGCCGACACTTTGGGGTGTGCCCTATATGGCGGTCGTCGTCACCTTTGGCATTACCGTCATTGGCTGGTTGGCGACGAACGACCTGCTGGCACTCTTGATCGCACCTGTCACCTATCTCGTCTTGTTTTCGCTTTGCGCCCGCGACAGCAAAATCCTCGACGTGCTGCAGGTGGCCTTCCGCAAAACTCCCCGAACGCCTAACAAGCACCTTTGGGGCACGAATTCGTACGGACCATAGCCATGCGGAAAGTGATCCGCCAGGAGCTCGGTCTTGGTCGGTTTTCCGGCCGCGAGCGGCCCATGTCTCGGCATATCCCATATCTGCGGCATGTATCCGATACGGTGATCGGGCTGGAGAATGGCTCCCTCTTAAGCGTCATCAGACTGCACGGCTTGTTTTTTCAGACGGAAGATCAGGCAGAACTCAACATGCGCGCTATAGTCCAAAACACGATGATCCGCGCCCTCGGCTCCAGCCGTTATTCGCTGTGGTCTACGGTCGTGCGTCGAGAAGTCGAAGCGCAAATCGGCGGCACGTTCGACAATCCATACTGCGATCTTCTAAATTCCCGCTATATGGAGCAGTTGCGTCACAAGCGCATGTTTCGAAACGAGATCTATCTCACCATTGTGCAGTCGGGAATGCGTGGCGTCCTCGGCGTTGGCGATTCCATTAAACGGATATTCGCACGGGCAGATCGAGGTGCCGGGCTAAAATACACCCGCGATGATGTCACTGAGCTCGAGGAACTCATCGGAAACCTCGTGCAGGATCTGACCAAGTACGGCGCGCGCACACTCGGTATTGCCTATCGGAAGCGCGATGATGACCCGGCGGGAAACGAAGAGCAGTTAAACGCGGCAATTGTCGAGCCTTACTCCGAGCCTTGCGAATTCTTCAACACGATCCTGACCTGTGGAATACCGCGAAAGATGCGTCTGCCGCGGATGGGAATCTACGGCTTTGTCGGCACGTCGCGGTTGCATTTCGCCAAGCGAACGATGCAGGCTCAAGCAGCCATCGATGAAGACACACGCTACGGAGCGATGCTGTCTATCAAGGAATATCCCCCGTTCACCGGCCCGGGTTTACTGGACGGCCTGTTGCAGGTGAACCACGAATTCATCCTCACCCAATCCTTCACCATAGTCGACAAGCCGATTGCACAGGAGCGGATCAGTCGGCTGCAGCGGCAGATCCGGGCGTCGGACGGTTCCGGCAGTGCGGTTGAACAAGACATCGACTACGCGCTCAATAGCCTGATGAACCAGGAAGCCGTATTTGGTTTCCATCATCTTTCGCTTCTTTGTCTGTCTCGCGATCTGGAAGGTGTCAGCCGCAGCGTGACAGAACTCGGCGCCAGTCTGACAAACATGAACATCAATTGGCTGAGAGAGGATCTCAACCTCGAAGCGGCTTTTTGGGCGCAACTGCCGGGAAACCACGCTTACATCGCCCGCAAGGCAATGCTGTCGAGCGCGAATTTTTCCGGCCTGTCATCGATGCACAATCTCGCAACGGGAGAGGCTGATCATACCCATTGGGGTAGGCCGATCACCATTCTCGAGACGACATCGCAAACACCTTATTGGTTCAATTTCCATCGTCGTGACATCGGCCACTTCCTTGTCACGGGACCGACCGGATCGGGCAAGACGGTTGCTTTGACATTCCTGTTGGCCCAGGCGATGCGGGTCTCGCCCACACCAAAAGCCGCATTCTTCGACAAAGATCATGGCGCCGAAATATTTGTCAGGGCGATCGGCGGCTCCTATGAGGTATTGTCGCCCGGAACACCGACAGGTTTCAACCCGCTCCAGCTGGAAAACACCGGAACCAACCGCGAATTTTTACTGCGGCTCGTCAAGGCGATGCTGCGATCTGGTGATGACAGTGCGCTCAGCCAGGAAGACGAAGATACGCTAGAGCAAGCGATCCCCCGCCTGATGCAGGAGCCGAGATCGGAACGAAATCTTTCAAATTTGGCAGACCTTCTCTCGGGCCGGTCGCGGGCCAACGCCAACGATCTTTGTTCTCGCCTTCGCGCTTGGATCGACGGCGAAAAGGCATGGCTCTTTAATGCCGCAGAAGACGTACTTTCTTTCTCGTCACATCGCGTCTTCGGTTTCGATATGACCCACATCCTCGCCAACGAGGAACTGCGTACACCGGCGCTGATGTATCTTTACCACCGCCTCGATGAACTGCTCGACGGAAACCCCGCCATGTTCTTCATGGATGAGGGCTGGCAGCTCCTAATGGACGAAACTTTCAGCAACTTCATCGTTGACAAGATGAAGACCATCCGAAAGCTGAACGGCATTGTCGGCTTCGGGACACAATCTGCAGCCGATATCGCCAAAGCAAAAGCCTCCCATACGCTGATCGAGCAGGCGGCGACCCACATCCACTTTCCGAACCCGCGGGCCGACGAGGAAAGCTACATAAAACGCTTTGGTCTGACGATGAAGGAATTCAGCTTCATCAAAACGACACCCCCTGAAAAGCGAGCCTTCCTGATCAAGCACGGCAATGACTCTGTCATCGCTAGGCTTGATCTCACCGCAATGCCCGAGCTCATCAAAGTGCTTTCCGGGCGCAAGGAAACGATCGAGGAATGCGCGCGCTTGCGCGAACGCTATGGCGAACAACCAGAACATTGGCTTGCCCGGTTCTGCGGATGGGAGACAGGCGAATGAAGCAAGGTCGTCTCTTGTGGCTTCTAAACCTATCGCTGGCAGTCGGTGTCTCCGGTCCGGCGATGCCACAAGTGCCCGTTATCGGTCGCGTCAACCCTGCTTTTGGCATCGCCCAAAATGGTGAAGAGGTTAAAGATCGCGTCTCGGGTGGCGTCTGCAATCTCCGACAAGGGCTTGAATGGAGCCGAACCGAAAGGCCTGCGCACAGAGGCGCGAACGCGAGGCCGATATAGCGCTGATCTTGAACGCTGAATGAGGAAAACGACCATGAAGAAATTCCTATTCATCGCATGTTTACTGCCGGCTGCATCCACCGCGTTTGCTCAGGTGCCAGTGATCGACAACGCAAATCTCGATATCGCGAGAAGAACCGCCCAGACGACGGGCGAGATCTTGGAGACGAACAGGCAAGTCCTGAAAACAACCGAAGAAACACTCGACGCTATGACCGGCGACCGCGCCGGTGACGCAAACCGCATGCAAAACCTCGCGGTCGGCAATGGCTTCAGCGCATCGCAGATGCCTTCATTCGACAAATTGTTATCGGGTGGAGTCGCAAACTTTGGGAGCGTAAGCGGAGACGTCTCGCAGATCGCAACCACATTTCTCAACAGCCTTGAACTGGTAAGGACCCTCTCCGGCAAGGAAGGCAGTTCGTTTTCCGGCGACAAGTCCTATGAGGAGATGGTGAAGACGGTGCTCGGCGTCGCCGCACTCGTTACCGGTTCCCAAAAAGCCGTTCAGACCCGCCGCGCATCATTCGAACAGGCCGGCTCCAGCATCGGCCAGGCCAAGGACATCAAAGGCTCGATCGACCAAAACACCCAGCTTCAGGTCGAAGCGGGCCTGACCATCAACGAGCTGATTGGCGTCATGAACGGCGCAGTGTCCTCGCTGCAGGCAGATAATCAACGCCGGCTCACGGATATCTCGAACTCCCAAAAAGCGCTCAGCTATAGTGACGAGTAATGCACCATGAGCGGCAAGGTATTTCTTTTTTTCATGGTTTCGGTCGGTCTTGTCAGTTGCGGTACTGCCTACAAAGAAAAGACCGCACCTTGCAAAAGACCGAAGCACCTGACCCGTTTGGCTCCCGATCCGAGACGGGAATGTGGACCGATGACCCGGGTCAACAGCGACACCTCGGCTGCCGCCCTGACGGCCATCGATGCGGTGTTGGTAAAATAGAAAAGGTCGGAGACCATGCACGATTTCCTCGGGGACGTTCTTGAAAGAGTCGAACAAACAGGAGCAAACTTTTCCGAAGACGCCTTCGGTATCGTTGGTCAACAACTGATGCCGCTGCTGACAATCCTGTTTGTCGTCTATGTGAGCTACTACGGTCTGCAACTCGTCATGGGAACGGCGCGCGTCAGCGTCAGCGAGATCATCGGCCGCGTCGTGCGCATGTTGGTCATCCTGACCCTCGTCAGCAAGTGGGAGAATTTCAATAGCCTCTTTTATGCCTGGCTGAGCGATACGCCTGAAGAGGTTGGCCGCGCGATCTTGACCGCAACCGGAACCGGCATCACCGAACCCACGAATGGGTTGTCCTTAATCTGGAAGACGGCCAACGAGGCGGCTTCCGCATTCGCCGAACAATCAGGCTACTTCTCCATCCTGCCATCCATGGTCGGCTTTCTGATCATGCTTTGCGTCGGCGTTTTCATCGCCGTGGCGCTGGCGATCCTGCTGCTTGCCAAAGTGATGATGTGGATGCTGATTGGCACCGCTCCCATCTTCATCGCCTGCATGCTCTTTGAACGTTCCCGCGGCCTTGGCGCTGCTTGGTTTCAGCAGGTACTGATGTATGCCCTCATTCCCCTCTTCGTCTACGTGGTTGCAGCCTTCCTCATTGCGGCAATGGACCCGGAGTTGACAAAGGTGACGAATGCCGCAGCCCAGAGGCGCCTTCAACTCAGCGATATCTCCGCCTTTCTTTTGCTCTGCTGCGCGGGTGCATTCGTCCTGTTCAACATTCAGATACTCGCCCAGGGCATCACCGGTGGCATTGCGGCCGGTATCGGCAGGATCGCGCGTGAGGCCGGACATCTGGCGGGAGTGACCGTCCCGAAAGCGACGTTCGGCGCGGCTCGCTCCTTGGCAGGCACGATCGGCGATCATGGCATGCAAGCAAGGACGCGGACCATGGAAACCATGAGGGCAAATATTCGAAATGCCACCGCCCGAGCGATGCAGAACCGAATCAGCAGCAACAGCCTGCCAAATTGAGTGAACTGTTCGAGGGAAGTGTCTTTAAGGATGCGCGCGAATGAGCAAATCGCATGATGCTGCTCTTGAAAGCTATTTTCAGGATGGCGACCGCTGGGAACAGGAAATCTTGAAGAGCGCCAAGCGATCGCGAGCGATCGCCTGGTTCATCACCATGGTCTTCGGCACCATCACGCTGCTATCACTGACAGCACTCATCCTGCTGGTGCCACTTAAGAGCTTCGAGCCCTATATCATCGAGGTCGACAAGAATACAGGCTATCTGGAGGTCAAATCCGGCCTTACCAAATCGGTCAAACTAACCGATCTGCAAGCCATCACTCAGGCCAATGTCGTGCGCTACATCCGATCCCGCGAGGGGTACGATCCCTTTGCGGTGACCGAAAATTTCGGCATCGCGGCGCTGCTTTCCACCAATGACGCCGCGCGCGAACTCCAAGAGCTTTATAGCGCGGCAAACCCGGACAATCCCGCGAAAATCTACGGCAAGGATAAAAAAGTCACCGTCGACCTCAAGTCCGTCACCTTCTCAAACCCCAGCACCGCCCTCGTTCGGTTTTCCACGACGGAGAAATCGGACACGGGTCAGATCACCCGCCACTACATTTCCGTTGTCCGCTATCGCTATACGGAATCGCCAGCAACCAATGCGTGGCGCTTCGAAAATCCGTTGGGCTTCCAAGTCTATGACTACCGTCGCGACCAGGAAACGGTCACGCCAGGAGATGCCGGACAATGAGGTTGCTTCTTCTCCCGGCTCTAGCAGTCCTCATCACGGTGGAGGCGTTCGCAAGTCAGGCGCCACGGCCAGGATCGCTCGACCGGCGCGTTACAAGTGTCGTCTATCAGGCGAACAACGTGCTGGAAGTGCCCGCAACCTACGGCATCTCCACCATGATTATCTTCGACGAGGATGAGGAATTCGAAACGATCTCGCTTGGAGATACCGACAGCTGGCAGATCGCCCCCTCAGAAAAGGGCAACATCCTCTTCGTAAAGCCCATCGCACGAAACGTCGACACCAACATGAACATCGTAACGACCAAGAGGATCTATTTCCTCGAGCTCAATGATCACGCTCCGGACGATGGTAAGCAGGTGTTTGCCATTCGCTTCGTCTATCCCGACAAGGACCTGAACGCGCGATTGCGCCAGGAGGCCAAGGATCGGGCCGCCTATCCCAATATCGCCAATATCGACAGGGCAAACATCAATATCGATTATTCGTTTTCCGGCGATCCGGCCCTGAAACCCAGCATGGTCTTTGATGACGGCAAGAAGACCTTCTTTCGGTTTGAAAAGGCTGTCCCCGCGATCTTTGCCGTCCAATCCGATTTCTCCGAGACCCTGCGCAACTTCCGTAAAGAGGGCGATTACATCGTCGTCGACGGTATCGCCACGCAATACACGCTTCGCGACGGCAACCAATGGACCTGCATCTTCAATCTTAAAAGGCCTGACTTCGGCGCCCCGAACCCTGATTTTTTCGGGCCGGCTTTGGACAGGAATGCGACGAAGCGGCGAAGGAGCGGCAACTGATGAAGTTAAGCCCGGAACTAGAGGCGATGGCCGTGGCCGACGACACGCCGGTCAAGGATCGAAACGCTCGACGAGACCAAAGGCTTGGAGCAATAGCCCTGTTTCTGGGCGGGATTGCCACCGCGTACTTCGTCGTCACAACCTCCGGCGAAAAAAACACCGAAAACATCCAGAGTGACGAGGAATTTCAGACGACGACCTTCAGGCCGCCGTCCTTTCTGAGGGAAACAGAAAAGCCCTCGCCCGCTCCCGAGCAGCCTGTCATCAATCTGCCGCCACCCGCTCCCCCGGAAAAACCGCCTCCCGAGACGACGACCTTTGACGTACCTCCGCCGAAAGAGGTGGCTCAGCCGCCAATGCCCCCCTCGCCTGCCGAGGAGGCTTTTCCGAAACGCTACATGTCAAAGCTGATTGCAATGGATGACATCGTCGGCGGCAATGATGGTCGTAGTCTCCGCGACGAAGGCAGCTCAGGCGTGACGGTCGCCGGCGCCGATCGCAACAGCAAATATCTCAATGCAGCCTCCAATCTGGCCAGCCGTAGCGCCAAGGCCCGCCGGATCGAGCGGATCGATGCCATGATTACCGAAGGAACGTTGATCCCCGGCATTTTGGAAACGGCGATTAATAGCGATCTGCCCGGCCAAATCAGGGCCATTACGTCACAAGACGTCTATTCTTTCGACGGTCGACGCATCCTAATCCCGACCGGCACGCGCCTCATTGGAGAATACCAGTCAGAGATCACGCGTGGTCAAAAGCGCATTTTTGTCATCTGGACCCGTCTCATCCGCGACGATGGCGTCTCCGTCAGACTTGATTCAATCGGCGCCGACGGGCTGGGAAGGTCTGGGTTGACCGGCCATGTCGACAACAAGTTCCGTGAACGGTTCGGCGCCTCGATCATGTTGTCGATCGTCGGTGCTGGCGCAAGCTATCTGACGGGATACGGCAGCGAACGGGCTTCTGGCAACGGCGATGACGCAGAGCGTGGCGCGGAGCTCGCGCGAGAAACCATCGCTGAGACCTTCAGCAATATGGCGAATACCGTTCTTTCGGAAAACCTGCGCATCGCGCCGACGATCAATGTTCCTCAAGGCGAGCGCATCTTTGTCTATGTGCGCCAAGACCTCGACTTCAGCGCCCTTTATGACGATCCGATCACCGAAGCAATGAAGGAGATCCGACGTGAACGTCACGACAGGTAATGTCATGTCGACCAGGCGCGATCGTTATTATTTCCTCAATCGCGCCCTCGAACCGCTCCGGCCGTTCCTTGACGATCCGGCGGTCATGGAGATTGCCGTCAACGGGCCTGGCCATGTCTATATCGAGCGGCGTGGTGCCGAATATATGGAGCATCATCACATCAGCAGCCTAACGGCTGACGAAATCCAGAATATAGGCGAGCGGGTTGCAGCGGCGACCGACCAGTTTGTCAGCCGTACCAAGCCGATCCTCAGCGCCTCACTACCGACCGGCGAACGCATCCAGATCGTCTTGCCGCCGGCTGCATCCGGCGGCGGTTCGGTCTCTATCCGCAAACAGGTGATCAATGATTTTACGCTCGAGGAATATCGGGACAACGGCTCGCTGGACAAGGTGTCGGTTGCCGTCGGCGGCCTCAGCGACCTCGATCACACGCTGGTTGGGCATCTGCGAGCAAACAGGATTTACGACTTCATTCATACGGCCATCAGTCAGCGGGTCTCCATCCTGATCAGCGGCGGCACGTCCTCCGGCAAAACGACATTCCTCAACGCCTGCCTGAAGAGTGTCCCCCAACATGAGCGGATCATCACGCTCGAAGACACACGAGAACTTTTCCCTCCCCAGCCGAACACGGTCCACCTGGTTGCCTCAAAAGGTGACCAGGGTACGGCCGATGTATCGATCCAAAGTTTGCTCGAAGCCTCATTGCGCATGCGCCCCGATCGGCTGTTCATGGGCGAAATTCGCGGAAGTGAAGCGTTTTCCTTCCTTCGCGCCATCAACACCGGTCATCCCGGCAGCATGTCCACGGTCCATGCCGATACACCCTTGGGCGCCTACGAACAGCTTGCGATGATGATCCAGCAGGCCGGTATCTCTTCAGGCTTCTTAAAGCACGATCTCATGTCCTACATCCGGATGGTCATTCCGGTCGTCATCCAGTTGCGCCGCGAAGGCGGCAAGCGGAGCGTCTCTGAGATTTTCTTTGCGCGAGACGAGCCGTGATCAGACAGTTCCAAAGCTTCTACTTGTGTTTCTGCGCCGCGATCGCATTGCTTGTCTGGCTGCTCGCCTACGGCCTGGGGCTTCTGCTTTTCTACGAGGATGGACGGATTCTCAAGGCCACGATCACGAGCAATCCCTTTTCGCCGATCCAGCAGTTCTGGTCCTATCCGACCGATCCTATCCTACAGAAAGTCGCACTTTGGGCAGCGGTGCCAGCCACGCTGGTCGCCGGTCTCATGGCCCATCTTGGTCCAAAGCCGACCACGAACCCTTTGGGCGACGCGGCATTTCAGGACAGGACTTCGCTTCGACGTGGCAAATGGTTTCGCAAAAAGGGCCATATCTTCGGCCGGCTGGGATCAAGAATTCTAAGGGTCAAGGACGACCGGCACCACGTCATTATCGGCCCGACACGCTCCGGCAAAGGTGCAGGTTACGTCATTCCCAATGCCCTGATGCACCAAGGTTCGATGATCGTCACCGATCTGAAAGGTGAGATTTTCAGGGCAACCGCCGGATATCGTCGTCGAGACGGCAGCGAAGTATTTCTGTTCGCACCGGGGGCGGTAACGACAAACTGCTACAACCCCCTCGATTTCGTTCGCACAGAACGCGGTGACCGCACCGCCGACATTCAAAACATCGCCAACATACTCATCCCTGAAAATATCGACTCTGAAAATTCGATCTGGCAAGCGACCGCGCAACAGGCGCTTGCCGGCGTCATCAGCTATGTACTGGAAAGCCCGTTTTATAAAGACCGTCGCAATCTCACAGAGGTCAATTCCTTTTTCAATACAGGCCTCAATCTTCAGGAGTTGATGAAATGCGTCAACGAGAAAGAACCTGGCCTTTCTAAGTTCACGATGGAGAGCTTCAATTCCTTTATCGCGCTTTCCGATCGCGCCGCTGCGTCCGCTCTTCTCGATATCCAAAAGGCCATGCGCCCCTTCAAGAATGAACGGGTGGTTGCAGCGACACGCGTTACCGACATGAACTTGCATGCCATGAAGCATCGGCCGATCTCCATTTATCTAGCGCCAAGTCTGAGGGATATCACGCTGTTGCGCCCCCTCCTTACTTTGTTCGTGCAACAGGCCATGGATATTCTCACGCTCGAGCACAATCAGAATTCGCTGCCGGTCTATTTCCTCCTCGACGAGTTCCGTCAGTTGAGGCGGATGGATGAGATCATGATGAAGCTGCCTTATGTTGCCGGCTATAACATCAAACTCGCCTTCATCATCCAGGATTTGAAGAACCTCGATGAAATCTATGGCGAGACCTCGCGTCACTCCCTGCTTGGCAATTGCGGCTATCAGCTCATCCTCGGCGCCAACGACCAGGCGACGGCTGAATACGCGTCGCGGGCGCTCGGCAAACGCACAATCCGCTATCAATCGGAATCGCGAACGATCGAATTTTTCGGTTTACCGCGACGGACCAAGGTCGAACAGATCCGAGATCGTGATCTGATGATGCCTCAGGAAATCCGACAAATGCCGGAGGATAGGATGATCCTCCTCATCGAAGGGCAACGCCCGATCTTGGCGGAGAAACTCCGCTTTTTTCAAACGCAGCCGTTCAAATCGGCGGAAGCTTATTCGCAGGCCAACATTCCACGGGTACCGCAGGTCGAATATCTCCCACACAAGCCCGTTCCGGCCACAACCGCCAGCTACCAAGACGCGGTTAACCTCACTTCGGCTTCGCGCTCATGATGAGCGCCTCCCCCCAAGTGGAGCCCGGAAGAAAATGATCCGGCCGGTCTGTATGACCCGCAAGAGCCCGGTGAGCGTTGGGATGCCCGACATCGCAATGATCAAACCGCGCTTACGGACCGGAGACATACTTGCACCCGACCCGCCAACCTCAACCATCTCGGAAGTCACCTTGCCAAGCGGGCGCCATCCAGACATGACGATGCCGAGCATCGGCTCCGGCTGCTTTGCGACAAGATCCGAGGAGCACGGTCCGGTCAGGAAACGAGACTATTGAGTGCAAGCGCACGATGGGCGACTTGCATCCAGTAGTGAACGCCGAGCGTGAGAGCCTCGTCGTTGAAGTCATAACCCGGACTATGGAGATTCCGCCCACAGTCCGCGCTGCCATTTCCGATCCAGATGTAGGCCCCCGGTTTCTTCCGAAGCATGAACGAAAAGTCTTCCGCTCCCATGCTCGCCGGCATATCGTGATAAACAAAACCCTCGTTGGACACGGTTTGCGCAGCCGCCCTGGCAATGTCGGTTTCCGCCTCTGTGTTGATCGTCGCCGGATAACGCCTCTGATAATCCAACTCCGCTCGAGCGCCGAAAGTCTCCGCCACCAGCCGCGCGCGATGCGCCATCTCGGCCTCAAGCCGGTCGCGCACCTCCGGCGTCAGCGACCGCGCCGTGCCCCGAATTAATACCGTGTCCGGAATGATGTTCCAGGTATCGCCTGCGTGGATCTGCGTAATACTGATCACCGCTGCATCTGCCGGGCTCAGCGTGCGGCTGACGATTGCCTGCCAGGCCGTATTGATCTGGCCGGCGACAAGGATCGGGTCGATCCCCTGATGCGGCATGCCGGCATGGGCGCCCTTTCCGATGATCTTCAGTTCGAAATTGTCCTGGGCCGCCATCATCGGGCCGGGATGGATTGCAAATGTGCCTACCGGCAGACCGGGCCAGTTGTGCATCCCGAAGACGCGGTCTGCCGGGAAGCGATCGAACAAGCCGTCCTCGATCATGACCTGGGCGCCGCCATGGTTCTCCTCCGCTGGCTGAAAGATGAAAACGACCGTTCCGCGGGGAGGATTGGCCGCCATCAGACGGGCGGCGCCGAGCAGCATCGCGGTATGGCCGTCATGACCGCAGGCGTGCATTTTGCCGGGCACCTTCGAGGCATAGGGCAAACCCGTCGCCTCGGCGATGTCGAGAGCGTCGATATCGGCCCGCAATGCAACAGAGGGCCCTTCCCCGTTGCGCAATACGCCGACAACGCCCGTGCGCCCGATCCCTTCGTATACCTCCAGGCCGGCATCCCGTAATTTTTCTGCAATGAAGGCCGCAGTCCGATGCTCTTCAAAGGCCGTTTCCGGGTACTCGTGCAATTGGCGGCGCCATTCGATCAGCTTCGGCTCCAAGGACTTGATGCAGTCTGTAGTATTCATTGCGTGACTCCCGACACGAGCGTACCCGCCACGCCGATTGCCATACCGACCAGCAACCAGGCGATCCGGTCGATCAACGGTATGTGAGTGTTCGCCGATGGCGGGCCTGGGGGCGAGTGCTCATGCCCGTCGGAAGAACCATTCGGCTGCTCGCCGGTCTGGCCCGTTCCGCCGGAAAGCACGGCGGAAAAACTGGAAAAGAAATCCTCCGCATTTTTCTTTGCGATGCTCTGGATCAGCCTCCCCCCGACGCTTGCAAGTTTGCCGCCGATGTCGACATCGGCAACATAGGCGAGTAGCGTGCGGTCTCCCTGTGGCGTCAGCCTGATCCTCGCCGAGCCTTTCGCAAAGCCTGCCGGGCCTCCCTGACCTCGCCCCGATAGTATATAGCCGAAGGGCGGATCGAGGTCGCTCAGTTCCACCTTACCCTTGAACGTGGCGGAAACCGGTCCGACTTTCGCGACCACCGATGCCGTGAATTCCCTGTCTCCGGTCTGCTGCATCTCAGAACAGCCCGGAATGCTGCGCCGGAGGGTTTCCGGATCGTTCAGCCCAACCCATACCTTGTCGATCGGCGCAGGGATGACATGTTCGCCAACAAATTCCATTGCCGTTTCCTATTTCCCGGCGTGCTGTTCGTAGAGCCTGTAGATCGCCTGCGTTCCCTCCTCACCGAATCCGCTCGACGCGAGCGTCTCATAGAGCCGCTTGGCCAGCGCGAGGCCCGGCAGGTCGAGCTTCATCCGCTCTGCTTCAGCGATGGCGATCGACATATCCTTGATGAAGTGATGCACGTAGAAGCCGGGAGCATAGTCGTCGGCCAGCATCTTCGGGCCGAGGACATTCAAGGCGAAGCTGGACGCGGCTCCGGTTCCGATCGAAGACAGGACCCGTCCTGCATCGAGCCCGGACGCCTTGGCATAGGCGAGACTCTCGCTGACGGCGAGCATGGTTGAAGCGATGGCGATCTGGTTGCTCATCTTCGTGTGCTGTCCCGCCCCCGGCCCACCTTGCAGGACGATGTTTTCGCCCATCAGCCTGAGGACGGGCAGAGCGACGTTGAACGCGGCGTCGTCCCCCCCGACCATGATCGAAAGTTTGCCCGCCTTCGCACCGAGGCCCCCCCCGGAGACTGGCGCATCGAGCGTCATAACGCCTTTTTGCGCCGCTTTCGCCGCAATCTCGACGGCGAGCGTAGGGCTGGAAGTGGTCATGTCGATGAGCACCGCCCCCGCTTTTGCCCTCTCTACGATCCCGCCGGCGCCGAGATAGGTTTCCTCGACATCCTTGGGATAACCGACGATGGTGACAAGGATGTCGCACGCCGCCGCCACCTCTCCTGCGCTGTCGTGCCAGACGGCGCCCTTGGCAACCAATTCGGCTCCTTTGCCTTTTGTCCTGTTGTAGACATGCAGCTCATGCCCGCCGTCGAGAATGTGGCCCGCCATGCTGCGCCCCATGATTCCCAGGCCGACGAAGCCGACTTTTTTCCTGCTATCTGTACTGTTCATTTCAGTTCTGTCCTTTCAGCCAGGCGGGCTCACATGCGCTCGCGCAACAATGACCGCAGATATTGCGGGGAAAGCGGCTGGCGGTTCGCCACGACGCCGAATGGCGCCAGCGCGTCGTTGACGGCATTGGTCAACGACGCGATCGATCCCATCACACCGCCTTCGGCCATGCCTTTGATGCCGGCCGGCGTACGCTTGTTCGGCGTGTGGTTGTGGAGAATTTCGAAGTTCGGCAGTTCACAGGCCGTCGCCACCAGGTAGTCGGCGAACGTGGCGGAGAGATTTTGCCCGTTCTCGTCGTAGACGACTTCCTCAAGCATGGCCCCGCTCAGTCCCATAGCGATGGCACCCTGCTGCTGGCCACGCACGACGATCGGGTTGATAACGGTCCCGCAATCCTCCGAAACCACGTAACGGGAGATGCTGAGCATCCCGGTGCGGATATCCACCTCGACTTCGCAGGCGTGCGAAGAGTTGGAATAGGTCATCGGCGGGGGATCGTAGGTCAGCGAGAAATCAAGCCCCGGCGCGACCCCATCCGGCAGGTTTGTCGGATCGAGATAGGCTGTCCTGGCGATGTCGGCGAGGCTGATCCCCGTTGCGCTCCATACGCCATTGAGGAGCCTTTCCACCCGGCCGGCCAGGAGACGAAGATCGGATGCCGAATTCAGGCCGAGCTCGTGCGCGGCGATCCGCAACACATGTCCGCGTGCTTTTTGCGCGCACAGATACAGCGAACCGCCGCCCGCCGTGCCGCCCCTCGCGCCACGGCTGCCCATGCCGTAGGGAGCCACATCGGTATTGCCGATATGAATCCGAATGCAGGAGGGGTCAACGCCCAATCCCTCGGCCACTGCCTGCGACATCGCCGTCTCATAGCCCTGGCCTGTTGCGCCAAGCCCAACCGAGGCGTTGACGACCCCGCTCGGTTCGATCCTGACCCACGCGGCCTCGTGCCCCGAGCCGGGAATGCCGGTCGATTTGTAGAACGCGGAGCCGTAGGTGGTGGATTCCACGACCGTGCAAAGCCCGAGCCCGATATAACGTCCCTCATTCCGCAAAGCCCGCTGGCGATTGCGGAAGGCGTCGTAGCCGACGGCATCGATCACACTGCGCAGTGTCTCTGCCGGTGTGATGTCCTCCAGTAATTCGCCCGTCGGCATTCGATAGGGCAGATCTTCCGTCCCGATCATGTTTGTCCGACGGACATCGACGGGGTCGAGACCGAGCTGCCGCGCGACGGCGTCGATCGTTCCGTCCATCACCCAACTCGTGATGGACATGGGTGCCCGCATCGGGCCGTTCCCGCACTTGTTCGTCAGTGCGATCTTGACGTCGAAAGCATAGTCCTCGATCCGGTACGGACCGGTCAGGATCATCGCTACGACGCGTGACATATAGTTGGCCGGATAGAAACAATAGGCTCCGAAATCCTCAGTGATTTCGAGTTCCAGTCCGAGAATTCGCCCTTCCGCCGTGACCGACGCACGCGTGCGGCAGAAGTTTTCGCGCGCGTGGCTTGCTGCCATGAGGTTCTCGCTCCGGTCCTCGCGCCAGCGCACCGGACGGCTCAGATGACGCGCCAGGGCGGCGACCGTCAGTTCCTCCCGGTAAAGGGCGATCTTCTGTCCGAAGCCGCCTCCGACATCGAGGGATATGACGGCCACCTGGCTTTCGGAAAGTCCAAGGCGGACCGCAAGCTGGCTGCGCAGCGGATGCACGACCTGACTGCCGGTATGGAAAGTAAGGTGCTCCCGCCCGGCGTCCCAGACAGCCACACAGCCCCGCGTTTCCATAGGCACGTGGGTCTGGCGATGCTGGTAGAACGAAGCCTCGACGACCGTATGTGCCTCCTTGCGGCGCCGATCGACATTTCCAGCGGAAAAGCTCTGATGCGAAACGAGATTGGAAGGCAGCGTCTCATCGACTAGGACCGCATTGCCGACAAGCGCATTTTCCAGCGAGGCGATCGCCGGCAGCAGTTCGTATTCGACGTCAACAAGTTCGGTGGCGTCCTCGGCGACGTACCGGTCCTTCGCTACCACAACGGCCACCGGATCGCCGTGAAACCTGACCTTATCGATCGGCAACGTCGAAATCTCAGTCGGATGGAGGCCCTCGATCGGCGGCGCCACCCGCAACCGGTTTGTCCATCTGTCGAGGTCTTCCCCGGTAAAGACGCCGATTACGCCGGACAGATCGCACGCCGCCTCCGTTGAAATCTTCAGGATGCGCGCGTGGGCATGCGGCGAGCGCACGAAGCATGCGTGCAGAGCGCCGGGGACCACGATGTCATCAACAAAACGCCCCCGCCCAGTGACGAGACGCTTGTCTTCCTTTCGCGCCAGCGGTTTGCCGATATAGTGGAAGCCCTCCATTTCGCTCACGGCCGCTCCTCGCGAATAGTTCTTGCCGCCTTCAAAACGGCGGCAACGATGTTCTGATAGCCCGTGCAGCGGCACAGATTACCCGACAGGACGTCGCGCACGTCGTCCTCGCTAGGATCGGGCGTATCACGAAGGAAGGCTTCGAAGGTCATGATGATCCCGGGTGTGCAAAAGCCGCACTGAAGTCCGTGCTCCTCATGCAACGCCCGCTGCAGCGGGCTTAAATCTGTCCCTCCGACGGCCTCGATCGTCGTGATCTCGTGCCCTTCCATCTGGATGGCATAGGTCAGGCAGGCGCGTGCCGGTTGATCGTCGATCAGCACCGTACAAGCCCCGCAAACGCCGTGTTCGCAGCCGACATGCGTCCCGGTGAGCCCGAAATCCTCGCGCAACACGTCGGCGAGCAATTTGCGAGGTTCTACCGTCGCCTCCAGGGTTTCACCATTCACCGTGAGCGAAATCATCCGCGCGACGCTCATGCCGACGCCTTCCGCGAACGCGCCAACGACGTCGCGAGCGCCTTTTGCGTCAGGGACGCAGTCACCTCGCGACGAAAGACCGCGGGAATTTGCACGGTGTCTTCAGGCGCGATCGATTGCGCCGCGAATTCAGAGACGGCCTCGATCCAAGTGTCATCCGGAATCACGCCGGAAGGAGCGACTGCCGACAGGTCGAGCCGGAGGGGCACGGGCGCGACACCCCCGAGCGCAACGTGCAGGTCCTCCAGCCTGCCGGCGTCATCGAGCGTCAGGAGCACCGCGACGGCGACCACGGCGAAATCGCCGCGACGGCGGCTGAACAACTCAAATGCCCAGCCGGCATTGATCGGCAGGCGTGGATAGAGAACCGAGGTCACGAGCTCGCCCTCTGCGAGATCGACTGTCATTACCGATTTGAAGAAATCGCTCGCAGCGATTTCCCGCCGTCCGGAAAGTCCTTGCAAGACCAATCGCGCGCCGCTGATCACCGCGACGAGCGGCATCTGCGCGGCCGGATCGGCATGGGCCAGGCTGCCGCCAAGCGTGCCACGGTGACGAATTGCGTAGTGGCCGATCGTCGCGGCCGCTGCCGCCAGCAACGGATGCGATCTTGCCGCCTCCGGTGCGGTCGCCACCCGATGGTGCCGGGTCATCGCGCCCACTTCCAACATGGCTTCCGAAACCCTGATGAAATCGAGCTCGACCAGATCGTTCAGGTCGATCAGGTGCTCGGGACGAGCGAGCCTCATGTTCAGCATCGGACCGAAGCTCTGGCCGCCGGCGATGGGCTTTGCCCGTTCTCCGAAACGGGCGAGCAAACCCAGCGCAGCATCGAGCGTCTGCGGCCGATGGTAGTCGAATGATGCGGGTTTCATTCTATCATCCGATCAGGCTCATTTCGCTCGCCGCATCGAAGATATGCAGCCTGTTGGCGTTCGCCGACAGTTTGATCACGTCGCCGTAATTGTGGCGCATATCTTTGTTGACGCGGAAGAAGAGTTCCTCGCCCTCGACTTTCATGCCGAGGAACTGATCGGAACCGACCGGAAGGACGGAGGCTACGGTGCCTGCAATGACTTCGCCGTCTGCGGGTGCATCCCGTTCGTCGACATCCTCGGCGCGAATGCCAAGCTTCACCTTGCGGCCATTATGTGCCAGAAGCTGGCTTGCCCGTTCCGGCGCGAACGACAACCTTATTCCGCCTCGCACGAAGGTGACCTTGCGCCCTTCAACCACCAACTCGCCGGCGAGATAGTTGATGGGCGGGCTTCCGAGGAACGAGGCGACGAAGGTATTGGCGGGATGTTCGTAGATCTCGTCTGGCGTTCCGATCTGCTGCACGCGTCCGTTGCGCATGACGACAATCCTGTCGGCCAGCGTCAATGCTTCGGCCTGATCATGGGTGACATAGACGAAGGTCGTCTGCATCGAACGATGCAGTTCCTTGATTTCCGCCCGCATCGAAATGCGTAGCGCCGCATCGAGGTTCGACAGCGGCTCGTCCATCAGGAACACGGCAGGGCGACGCACCATGGCCCGGCCGAGCGCCACGCGCTGGCGCTGGCCGCCCGACAACTGGCCCGGGCGCCTGTCTAAGAGAGAGGTGATCTCCAGGCGCTGTGCCGCATCCCTCACCCGGCGATCGATGTCGTCCCTGGGGTGCCTGCGCATGACCAGGCCGAACGCAATGTTCTCGTAGACCGTCTTGTGCGGATAAAGCGCATAGCTTTGGAACACCATGGCCACGTCGCGGTGGTGAGGAGGCGTGAAGTTGACTGTTTCGTCATCGAAATACAGGTTACCCTCGGTCACCTCCTCCAGGCCGGCGATCATGTTCAGCGTAGTGGATTTGCCGCAGCCGGAGGGGCCGAGCAGAACCACGAATTCCTTGTCCTTGATCTCGAGGTTGAGATTTTCGAGAGCGACATAACCGTTCGGATAACGCTTGGAGGCATTTTCAAATTCGATGCGAGCCACTGGCAAACTCCCTGTTACCCTTTCACGGCGCCGGCTGTGAGGCCGGAGACGATGTAACGTTCAAAGACGATGGCGATGATTACCGGCGGCACGATCGCAAGAAGACCCGCCGCGTTGATGAACGAGAAGCTTATGGTGAAATCGGACGTGAACGACGCCAGGACGATCGGCAGCGTCTGAGAAGAGACCGTCTGGGTGAACATCAGCGCCAGGAGGAACTCGTTCCAGCTGGTCAGGAATGCGAATAGGATCACCGCTACAATGGAAGGCAGTGACAACGGCAGATAGACATGCGTCAACGTCTGTAGGCGTGAGCATCCATCGACGCGAGCCGCCTTGTCGAGCTCGTCCGGCAGGCTTTCGAAATACTGGATCAGGATGAACACCGTAAACGGTACGGTGATCGCCAGATAGGTGACGACGAGCGACAGGATGCTATCGAGCAGCCCGAGGTTCCTGATGACGAGGAAGAAAGGGACGACGAGGGCGATATCGGGAATGACGCGGGTCGCGAGGATGAAATAGACGGACCCCGTCCGCCCCCAGAAGCGGATCTTCGCCATCGCATAGGCCGCGGGAAGGCCGACCAGCAGGTTCAACACGACAACCAAGGTTGCGACGGCGAAGCTGTTGAACATAGCCGGCAGCAGGTTTTTGGCCGTCGACGGGATGAAGCTTCCCGAGGCCGGGTCCTGCCTGTTGCGGGTCTCATAGCTCACTGGACCTTCGTCGGCCGCAAAGATCGCCTTGAAATTCCTGAGCGTCGGTTCGTCCGGTATCCAGTGCGGCGGCACCGAAACGATCTCGGCTTCGGTCTGCAGCGAGGATGAAACCAGCCATGCGACAGGCATCAGGACGACCAGCATGATGGCAAGCGAGCCGGCGAATATGACACCGCGGTGGAGCCATCTGAAGATCTCACCGCGCCGCTTGTAGTTGATCGAGCGCGGCGCGACGGGTCGCCCGGCCCGGCTCCCGTCGTCCGGGATGTCGTGAAGGCTGGCCATTTACACACTCCTGCCGAGAATCTTGATGACGAAGTAGGCGAGAGCAAAGGTCACCAATGCCAAGACGTAGGACATCGCTGCACCTGAGCCGAAGGACAGGTTGCGGAACGTCTCGATGTAAATTTCCCACGACAGCACATGGGAGGCCGTGCCGGGACCGCCTTCGGTCAGAACGAAGAACAGATCGAAATGCCGGATGGCGATCATCGTCTCGTAGAGGATGACCAGCATGAAACCCGTGCGCATGGAAGGCAGCGTTACATGAAGGAAACGCTGCAGGAGCGGCGCCCCATCGACGCGGGCCGCATTGTAGAGATCCTGTGGAATGGATTTCAGCGATACCAGCAGCAGGATCGTTGCCAGGGGGACTTCTTTCCAGACGAAGGCATTGGCGATCAAAGGCAGCGTTTTTTGCTGGTCACCGAGCCAGACCACGTATTTGTCGATAAAGCCGAGCTGGTAGAGCAAGCCGTTGAGCGCGCCGTAGCCGGAATCGTAGATCCACTTCCACATCAGGGCGTCGGCGACATAGGGAATGGCCCAGGGGACCAATAGGATCGTGCTGACCAATCGCCGTCCAGGGAATTTCTCGTTGAGGAGCAGAGCGGCCAGGAGCGCCAGCACCGTTATCGCCGTGACGGACATCACGGTGAAGGTGACGGTCCTCAACACCGCGGTCCAGAAAAGATCATCGCCGAACAGCTGAATATAGTTGTCCAGCCACACGAACGGCGTCCGGTTGGGACGCGTCAACTTGATCTGGAAGAGGCTGATATAGAAAGAATAGCCAATCGGGAAAACCGCCACCAGCGCGAGGACCGCCATAACCGGCGCGATGAAAACAAGTGCTGTACGGTCGTCATACGTAAAACGCCGCATCACCTTCGCGCCTATTCCGCCTGCCGTATTTGACATGTCGAGAAGTTCCACCAGATTCCGATATCGATGAGCCAACTGAGATCGATCCCGCCTAGACCTGATCGCGCTTCGCCCGAAACGTGTCCCCAAACCAGATACGGTGCCCCAGATCCCGCTTCCCGGCCGGCGACCCGGCCAGGAAGACTATCTGTCGATGTTATCAGGACTGGGACTTGAGATCGTCCCACTCCTTCCCCGACTTCTTCAGCGCATCAGCGGCCGAGGCATTGCCGAGAACCGCCGACTGCCACGCGGAGCCGTTGACCTCGTTCCAGTCGCCGAACCAGGGCGTTATCACGTCCTTCTTGCGGGCGAGCGCCTGCTGTTTCTGGATCAGTTCCACATCGCCATATTTGTTGTAGGCGGCGCGCACGTCGGCATCCTGGAACAGCGGCTTGACGCCGAAACTCGAACCCAGATCGAGGAAAAGCAGCTTCTGGAATTTGTATTCGCCATCCGCCTTGCCACCAAACCATTCGATCAGCTTCGCGGCGTTTTCGGCACGGGCCTTGTCGGCGGCAGCCTGCGTCGACATGCCATGGAAACGCATCCAGCCGACCGTCGCGTGCGACCCGTCCTTGCCCTGCGGCATCAGCGCCTGCTTGGCGCGACCCGCAATCTTCGACTGAGCCGGATCGTTAAGCATGGCCAGGCGATATTTCGGCAGCAGTGCAAAGGCATGGTTGCCGGCCGCGAACGCCTTGAGGCCATTGAGCTCGCCCGTTTCCAGGCAGGCGGAGGAGACGATCTTATGCTTGTTGACCGCATCAACGATCCACTGGAGGGTCGTCAGGGCGCCACCTTTTGCCTCCTGCATGATCGAATTGCCCTTGTCGTCGGTGAAGGCGCCGCCCTGAGAGAAGACCATTGCCGACATGAACTCGATGAGCCAGCTTTCCTTGGCCAGGGCCAGCATCAGCGGAAAATCGGACAGGCCTTTCTGCTTCATCACCAGCGACTGCTCCACGACTTCGTCCCAGCTCGTCGGCGGCGCAGAAAAGCCCGCCGCGGAGAGCTTATCGGCATCGTACAGGAAGCCCATGTAGTCGGTATAATAGGTCAGACCGTACTGGCGTCCGTTATAGGTCATCGAATCCGTACAAAACGGTTCGGCGTCGCCATTATAGGCCATCAGATTGTCGAATCCGTCGATCGGGGCGATCCAGTTGGCGTCGGCCCATTGCGGCAGCCAGCCGTCCGAAACCCACAGGACGTCCAAGGGGGCGCCGCCGGCAAATTTCGTGACCATAGCATCGGGATACTGTGCCCATGGCGCATTCGCGTAATCGACGGTCAACCCCGTCGCCTTTTCGAATGCGGCGACATGGCTCTTGACCAGATCGACCGCAGCCGACCAGGTCTGCAGGTTGATGTTACTACCTGCAGCACGCGCAGCCACGCCCGGCAGAGCCAGCGCGGCGCCACCGACCAAGGCCGAAGCCTTGAGAAATTCGCGCCGTCCGAAGGCGCGCCCTAATCCAGTTTTCATCTTTTTATCCCCTCGAATGCGCAACTGCGTTGCGTAACCGGCTCAAGGCCGCGGAAGCCGTCGGCCTCACGGAGAAAAGCTAACAACGTCTGAATAAGTCGTCAACTGACGACTTCAATAAAATAAACCGACCGTCGTGCAAAACGGCAAGGAAAAATCAGGCCTCGATTTTCGCGTACTGGGCAATCATCGCGTCGAAACCGCTCAAGAACAGGCTGACATGCATCTCGACGACCTGCTCCTGCGGGATGACCTGGCTCGCGTGGTAGATGTGCCGGCGAATCCCGTAGTGTGATATCGCACCGTGGATGATCCAGCCGATCTCGTGGATCGCCTCCGGTTTGACGTTGAGGGGCCTGCCCCGCTCATGGGCAGCTTCCGCCACGATCGTCTCCATGAGCTTCGTGATGATCGATGAAATATAGTTCGGTGCCATATCCGCTTCTGCCAGCGAAGAGTACAGGAAAAGACGCAGCCAGCGCCGGACGAGCACCGCGTCCAGATATTCGTTATAGAAATCGCACAGCCGGTCGTGCATAGGCCGCGAACGGTCGCTAAGTTCAGCAAACCAGACGGCCTGAAAAGGACCGAGGATCGCCGTATCGTAGACCTCTCTCAGCAAATCCTCCTTGGTCGGGAAGAAACGATACAGAAGACGTTGGGAAATGCCACAGTCAGCCGCCAGGGCGCGGGTTTGCGCCGTCAGTCCATACTCGGAGAACAGTTCCGTAGCCTTCTCCAGGATCTGGGCGCGTCGCTCCATATAGGGCAGACGTTTTCCCTTTTTCTTCGGGGCACCAGGTTTCTTGGCAACAGCCTGGTTGCCTCGCAGATTGGTGGACTTGGCTTTCAACAGACCGTCGCTCCCCGCGATAAATGCATCGTGATTCTCGCCCTTTCTTAGCACGAGCAAGGCCGCAGCGATAAATCGAGCCTATTTTATCGTCAATTGACGAATTACTGTCCACTGTGCATTGTCAGAGACAGGCTTCCACCGAAACATATCGAGCCGGTCTCCAGGAGAAGGACGTCGCTAATGATTTATGAGCAGCGCATCTATCAAGTAACCCCAGGCACCACCGGTACCTTCTTGAAGGTATACGAAGCCGAGGGGCTTGGCATCATAACGCAATATGCCAAACTGGTCGGATGCTGGACGACCGAAAGCGGCACGCTGAATTCTGTTGTTTTCATTTGGGCCTACGAGGATTTCGGTCATCGTTCCGCGCAGCGCGCAAAGTTGGGAGCCGATGCCGCGTGGCAGGCGTTCGTGCCTAAGATTCTTCCGTTCCTTGTCCACCAGGAAAGCCGTTTCTTGCTCCCAACCGCATTCTCGCCCTTGAGTTGACTGCAAATTTCGAGGCATCCGCCCCCCGATTCCGAAAGCAACGGCGAGAGATCGAGGGGCTTCGGTCAATATAGTTCGGCTCCATCGCCAGAAGCACGTCAAGACGCCATCGAACTCTGGGCACAGATCGTCATGCAGGCGGTGGCGTCATGTTTCTGAATGATGATGCGCCGGCGGTTGCTACGGGTAATCTGTTTCTCGCCGCTCGGCTCGGCGCTCTTCTGAAAATCGCGCTTGGATCTGTAGGTCGAAAGCTTGTCGCTGGCCATTGCTGCTCTCGAAAGATGTCTAGAAAGCGGAATGCAGCGCAGGAGCTACAGGTTCCACGATGACATTGCCGGCTTCGAAAACAGAAAGGGCGCTCAACCCGGCGGGGGAGCGCCCTTTCTTCCGAACCCGGACGGCCTCGAACGCCGACGACGATCGTCGAGCAGGAGGCCATCGATACGGGAGGTGAAGTATAGATGTGGTCGAAGTTTTCGATTTCAAGTGGTATGCGCGTGAAGGGATTGCTAATCAGCCATGGCTAATGAACAGCCCGAGTCGGAGGGGGCCGTGACGACGGAACAAACGCGAAGATCAATCGCAGAGCGTGTCATGGCGAGAGCACTCGCTCGGGGAACGCCGATCGACGATGACCCGGAATATATGACGATCGTCGAAGTGTGGATCGCGGGAGAGATCAGCGTCCAGGAGATGCGCCAGCGCTATGTCGCCCTGCTGCAGGAGCGCTCTCGAGTGTTTCGCGCCCAGGCGGAGTACTCCCCATCAACGACCACGACCGAAGACGAGCAGGCGGAAGAGCGGCCCGCCGTGGACGAGGTGAATAACCCAAGCCATCGGAGAGAGATTTCAGAAGGAGACCCCGCCGAGGGAGGGGTCGTCGGCGCGTGATCAGATGGCGGCCATACGTACCGTTCGGGCCGGTCGGGAACCTGGTTTCACCTGCCAAGTAGCCATGACAGCCGGCATCCCGGCAGCCAGGTAGACTGCCATGAAAGCCTCGCGCGCTATGACGGCCGGTACGATGCGGTTAAGTGCGCGCCGGCAGATGTTCACCGCGCGGTCATGGCGCTCTCCCTGCCGCAGCGGCCGTTCATTTTCAAGAAAGTCGAGGGCGTCATAGACGCCTGCGATCTCTGAGTTCCTTTCCGGCAGCTTCTGGCCGCGCCGATGTGCGCTCTACGCTACGCGCCCCCCTGTCCCGGCCATTCAACTTGGCCGCATAGAGGGCTTGATCGCCGGCAAACTTGTTTTGAACACAATGACTGCCTATATGACTGTGATCGGCATTGCTGATGAGCGCTGGTGAATTCGCCGCTCGCAATCGCTGCCATCGCTTCGAGACTTTTGACCACGGATGTACTGGCACTGGTGGGTAAGCGATGATGAGGAAGGTCGGTGCGGTTTCGCCCCGGCCTTTTTTGTTGGTGGGAAACATTGCCTTGGTGGCGAAGGCGTTGCTCGTGCCCGACGTCGCGTCCATACCGAGCGCTGCGCTTGGGCGCGCGCTTCGTGCAAGTGATGGATCCTTTTCCGCTCCAACTCAGCTCAATAATCGATCGGCCGCGGAATCGACAGGCTATTGATGGCTAATCGAATGGGCGATAAGGTCGCCGCGCGGCAAGCTGCCGCCAAGCGATCAGGAGCTTTCATGCCGACTGGAACTGTTAAATTTTTCAATGAAGACAAGGGCTTTGGTTTCATCACTCCAGACAATGGCGGGGCTGATGTCTTCGTGCATGTCTCCGCTCTACAACGAGGTGGCTCTTTGAGAGAGGGGCAGAAAGTAAGCTATGATCTCGGCCAGGACCGCAAGACCGGAAAATCGAAGGCCGAAAACGTCGGCGTGGTTTGATCGAGCTGGAAGCGCCGCTTCCGTCACTGAAAATTCCGGCTCTTGATCTTCAGCGTGCCGATATAACGATCTGGCTCGAAGATGTCTTTCGACCTGACCGGCGCTGGCGGCCTTCCGCGGGGATCGGGCATCCCTGGCGAACCATGGACGAATTCGTTGCCGCGGCCGGTCGGCGGGCGGAAGGTGCCATCACGATCCGCCAAGCTCGATAGGTCTGCCGACAGATCGAACAGTTGCTGGGCCACGAGGTGCACCACCTTCCCTTCCCTTCCCTTTGGATCCTGCCGTGGATCCCCAGCATGCTGGAGCTGAGAAGAACGCGGCGCGACTTCTCGAAGAGCTTTGGCCAGACCACGACATTGGCGACGCCAATCTCGTCCTCGATCGTCACGAAGATGAACCCCTTGGCAGAGCCCGGCATCTGCCGCACCAGAACCAGGCCGGCCGCCGTCAACTACTGGCCGTCTCGCGCCCTCGTCGCGTCGCTGCAGGTGGCGATCCTCTTCCGGGCGAGATCGTGGCGCAGGAAGCTCAAGGGTGGATCTGCGAGAGCCGGTCATCAAGCTCGACTGCCGGGTGTGTCGGCGTCGCGGCGGACACGCGCGGACACGGCTGGTAAAGGCCTTCGCAGCCGGTGTCAGCTTCGCGGGACTTAGGCGACGCATGACGGTGGGCTGCGAGAGGATGAATACAGCGGAAGGCGACCGATGCGACACCTATTTCCCATGGCTGATGGAGAAGCTATCCTCCTGTGACGAAGACTGAGCCCCATGGACCAGAACGAGCACGCCAACCGGCCACGTAAGATTCTCCATATCGACATGGACGCGTTTTATGCCTCGGTCGAGCAACGCGACAATCCGGAGCTTCGAGGCAAGCCGGTCGCCGTCGGGGGCTCGGCTGCCCGCGGCGTCGTGGCCGCGGCCAGCTACGAGGCGCGCAAGTTCGGCGTCCATTCGGCCATGCCGTCGGTGACAGCCAAGCGCAAATGCCCCGAGCTGATCTTCGTTCGACCGCGCTTCGACGTCTATCGCGCCGTCTCGATGCAGATCCGGGAAATCTTCGCTGAATACACCCCGATGATCGAGCCGCTCTCACTGGATGAAGCCTATCTCGACGTCACCGAAAACCTCAAGGGAATGGAGATCGCAACCGAGATCGCCACGAAAATCCGGGCGAAAATTAAGGCGGCGACCGGTCTGAATGCGTCCGCAGGGATCAGCTACAATAAGTTTCTCGCCAAGATGGCGAGCGATCTCAACAAGCCGAACGGCCAGGCGGTCATCACGCCAAAGAATGGTCCAGCCTTTGTGCAGGGCTTACCGGTCAAGAAGTTTCATGGCGTGGGTCCCGCCACGGCCGAGAAGATGCACCGTCTCGGCATCGAGACTGGCGCCGATCTGTTTGGAAAGGAACTTGATTTCCTGATCAACCACTTCGGCAAGTCCGGCCCCTACTTCTATGGCATCGCCAGGGGCATCGACAATCGCGAGGTCAAGCCGGATCGCGTCCGAAAGTCGGTCGGCGCCGAGGACACCTTTGTTGAAGACGTTCATGCCTTTGAGCCGGCGCGCGAAGGAATCCAGCCGCTGATCGACAAGGTCTGGAGCTATTGCGAGGTGAACTCGATCGGCGCCAAGACCGTAACCCTGAAGGTAAAATATTCGGACTTTCAGCAGATCACCCGCAGCAAGACCGTACCGATTCCGTTAACATCGATTTTTGAGCTGGAGGAGATCGTTGCCTTCTTGCTGCAGCCGGTCTTTCCGGCCCGCAAGGGAATCCGGCTGCTCGGCGTCACATTGTCTTCATTGGAGCAAGGCGCAGAGCAAATGTCATCGCAGCTGGATCTTCCGCTATAAAGATATCTGGCGCATCCGAACTCAACGTTCTTCAAGCCGAAATCAGGCTAAAGACTGTTATTTAATCCATCCAAATCAGATTAAAGGCTGGGCACCGTCGAAGGGATTTCTCATGCACGCCCGAGGAAAAACGCAAACACCGGTTCAGGTTTGCCGTTTTCCGCAGTTCGAGGAAGCGGTGCGGCGTCGGCGGTGACTTCGGCGAGATCGGCAAGCAGTGCGGGCGACACGCCCAGTTCACCCGAAAACGCTTGATCTGGCAACTGTCGAAGCAGCCCGGCTGCGCGCCCGGCATGACGTCTCGCTGCGGCCCGTTTGCCTTCGCGGATCTTCACCCCGGCGGCAGAAAGCAGGATAAGGCCCTTTAGCAACGCGCGCAGTGCGCTTTCTTTGTCGGCAAGATGCCAAAGCCCCTCCCATGCCTCATGCGCTTCCCAGTAGTAGCCATGATTGAAGAGATCCTCGCCCCACACGAACTCGTCCGACCCGAGCGATGGGATAACTTGCACAGGCTGGATCTGGTAGCTATGTCCCGCAGGATCCCGCACCGGATGTGGCTGCCGCCCGGGCAAGTAAGCATAGGCTGGAAAAGATCTTTCCGGAAGCAGACGAGGACGTTCCATCCATGATAGTCCTGTAGTGCATCTGTTATTTAACATGCTCCGAAGGCATGGCACGGGCAAGCGTCAGCTTTGGCTTCTGATACCTTGATGAACGAACCGCCGGCTGCGCAAAGGCTTTCGGCGGCGTGGGAGGGCACGTTCGATTCGTGACCTTATACGCGACAGCCAAAAGCGTCAGGTCAAATGCGCTCTACGAGTGCCTCTGTTAGAATACAGCTATTCAGAAAACACACCGCAGCTCCGCGATCGTGCCCTGTCACCAGCCAACCCGGTGCCGCCTCGCTACAGCGGAAAGAGCCCCTGCACGGCGTGGACTGCGGACGTGCTTGCCCGCATCGCCGATTTGTCCGCCTCCCGCCTGCACGACCTGTTACCGTGGGGCGATCAAGACGGCGGCAGTACCCGCTGCCGCGTAAACAGCTTGTGAAACAGCTCTTCCGACCGACGCAGCCCCTCGTCCGTCAGCACCAGCGACTTTGACTTGTTCATCGGATCGCCAATCAGCCCTTTCTGGTGCAAGCGATCCGTCGTCGCCCAGTCAAAACCCTTCCAGGCGCGACGCTCATCGTGAAGCGTCAGCCACAACAGCGCCAGCACCGCGTCGTCGATTTTGTCCTCGTCGATCTCCATCACATAATGCTACCATACGCGACCGCGAAAATCCCGCGACCAACGTCGCATGCATACCTCATTGTGAGCTTCGGTGCGTATCATCCCGTTGGTCGAACGGCGCGACGGCCGCACGAATGAAGTCCACCAGTTTCTGCGAGGCGAGCGACAGCGGGCGCCCGTTTGGCGTCAAGAGCCAGACATCCATGAAGGTTTCCGGCAGCAGTGTCCGCCGGACAAGGCGATCTTCTGGATAGTCCAGCCCGACGAAGGGCGGCACGATCGATACGCCGACACCGTTGGCAACGAAGCTGCAAGCAGTTTCCGACAGCGGCACCTCGATGCGGTTGCGTTTTTGAACGCCCTTGAGCTGAAAGGCCCGGTCGATCGTCATCAGCGAGCAGTCGTCGCGGAAGAGCGAGATGAAGGCCTCATTGCGAAGATCGTCGATCTCGATCACCTGTTTCCCGGTGAGCGGATGTCCGGCGGGAAGGATGCAAACCATGCTGAAACGCATGATCACTTCGGCGCTGACATTCGGGTGATCGAAGGGCAGGACACTCAGACCGATATCGATCTGCCCGGCCGCCACCAGTTCGCCGATCCGAGGCGACGTCTTGCTCTGCAACGTGAAATGGATGTCAGGCTGTTCGGCAAGGAAAGGCGAAAGCGCGTTGGAGAGGTAGAGGGTGGCAAGCGCCGGGGGCGCTGCGATCGTCACCTCGCCCCATTCTCGATTGCGTACGGCTTCCGCAAGCCGGGCGATTCGCTTGGCGCCGGAGAACATCCGCTCCACCTCTACTGCCAGCATGCGCGCCTCCAGCGTCGGCACCAGGCGCCCGCCGCTGCGTGTGAAAAGCTGGAAGCCGCAAGCCTCGGTCAGGCTGCGCAGCAGTTTGCTGACGGCCGGCTGGGAAATACCGAGCCTTTCACCGGCAAGGGTCACCGATCCGGTTTCGATCGTGGTGTGGAAGGCTTCAAGCTGTCTGATGTTCATGGCCGGCGGGATCCCCTCATGCCAAGTTTTCCGACATGAGTTTTGGTTATAATGAAGGGAGAACAAGCTATTTGACAATCATATTGCCGAAGCGCTTTAACATGCAAGTGAAGGTGTGAACGGGCGAAACTCGAACGAGTGAGGGGACGTCCGAACTCCGCAAAACAATCATTCTGCAGACCGGTCCGGTCCGGCGGACGGCTTCTTCGAGGCCGGCCGGAGCTTGATCACGCCAAGGCCGCGGCAAGCGGCTGAAAGAAGAAGGGAACGACGACATATGAAGAAAATCCTCGGCCTATCCATCCTGGTCCTGACGGCCGCCGCACCGGCCAATGCCGCGATGCTCTCGGTCTGCATCGAAGGCTCGCCTGAGGTCTTCAATCCGCAGCTCACCAGCAACGGCACGACCTCCTACGTGCTCGGCCAGATCTATGACGGCCTGGTTTCCGTGAAAGCCGGATCGTCGGATATCGAGCCGGCGCTGGCCGAGAGCTGGAGCGTCTCCGACGATACCCGCACCTATACGTTCAAACTGCGCCGGGGCGTGAAGTGGCAGTCGAACGACAAGTTCACGCCTACCCGTGAGTTCAACGCCGACGACGTGATGTTCACCTTCGAGCGGATGATGAAGCCCGACCATCCCTATGCCAAGGTCAACGGCGGAAACTTCATCACCTTCAACACCAAGCTCGCCGACGCGCTGGAATCGGTAAAGAAGATCGACGATTACACCGTTGCCTTCACTCTGAAGAGCCCGCTTGCTCCCTTCATCGGCATCATGGCGCACCAGTCGCTGGCAATCACCTCCGCCGAATATGCCGCCACGCTTTCCAAGGCCGGCACACAGGAACTCATAGACCGCGAACCGATCGGCACCGGGCCATTTCAGCTTCAGGTCTATCAGCAGGATGCCGTCGTCCGTCTCGTGCCTTTCAAAGACACCTGGGGTGCGGCGATCAACAATCCGGCGCGCACGCCAATGCTCGACGGCGTGGTCATGGCGATCAGCGCGGATGCATCCGTCCGCCTGCAGCGCGCCATGGCCGGTGAGTGCCAGATCGCACTCTATCCGAACCTCGCCGACCGCGAGATGATCGGGAAAAGCCCTAATCTCAATCTCGTCCAGACGCCGGTCGCCTCCACCGGCTTCATCACCTTCAACTTCAGGCAGGACAAGTTCAAGGACAAGCGCGTCCGTGAGGCTCTGGCGCATGCGATCAACATGAAGCCACTGGTCGACCTTGTCTATGACGGCATGGGCACCGTCACCGGCGCGATCATTCCCCCGTCGCTCTGGGGCCACGACAAGGATGTCGGCGCCTATAGTTACGATCCGGACCTCGCCAAGAAGCTGCTCACGGAGGCCGGTTTCCCCGACGGGTTCTCCACCCAGCTCTGGGCCGTCCCGGTCTCGCGTCCCTATATGCCGAACGGCCGCCGCGCAGCCGAGATGATCCAGGCCGACTGGGCCAAGATCGGCGTCAAGGCCGAGGTCGTCTCATACGAATGGGGCGAGTACATTACCCGCGCCCGCAACGGCGAGGCCGAGGTTGGCATGTTCGGCGGCATCTACGATTTCCCGGACCCGAGCCAGATCCCCAACAACTACTTCACGTGCGATTCCTCCGGCAAGCCGAGCCCGTCCAATATCGGTGCCTGGTGCGACAAGGAATTCATTGGCCTGATGAACGAGGCCGGCACCGTGACCGATCGGGCCAAGCGCATCGAGCTCTACAAAAAGGCTCAGGAGGAATTTCACGCGGAAGTGCCCGCCGTCATCCTCGGCGGCGCCGACACGATCACCGCCGTCGCCAAGACCGTCAAAGGCTATGCGCCGGCGATCTTCGGCACCAGTCGCCTTTCCGGCGTAACAGTCGAATAGGCCTTCGCATTCCGGCGGGTGATAATCGATGGCATCCGCCGGCCCAAAGTCAAAACATACGGGATTCTTGAAATGCGTGTCTTGATCATCGGCGCCGGCATTTTCGGCGCCAGTGCCGCCTACCATCTCGCCCGCGAGGGCGTGGAGGTGGAAATCGTCGACGAAGCCCATCAGGGCAAGGCCACCATGGCCGGTGCGGGTATCGTCTGCCCCTGGGCCACCAAGGCCGACGAGCCGGACTGGTACAAGATGTATGCCGCTGGCGCCCGCTTCTATGACGGCCTCATCGAAGGTCTGAAGGCGAAGGGCGAGACCGAGCTAGGCTACGGCAAGGTCGGTGCCCTGGTGGTCGCCGAGGACCGCGCCGAATTCGATGCCGCGGCCGAACGGGTGGCGCGCCGGGTCAAGGATGCGCCTGAGGCCGGCGATGTCCGGCACCTGACCCCGACGCAAGCGCGTACACTCTTCCCGCCGCTGCGCGAGGATCTCGATGCAATCTACATCTCCGGCGGTGCCCGCGTCGATGCGCGCCTGCTGTCCGCCGCGATGGTCCGCACAGCCGTCTCCATGGGTGCAAGATTCCGCAGCGAACATGTCACCCTGACGCTCGACGGCGATCGCGCCCGCTGCCTCGACAGCAATGGCGCCGTCATCGAAGCAGATGAAATCGTCGTGACCGCCGGTGCCTGGGCCTACCAGATCCTTGGACCGCTCGGGCTTATCCATCCCGTTAAGCCGCAGAGAGGCCAGATCATCCACCTGCGCCTGCCAGGCGTGGCGACGGCCAAATGGCCCGTCGTCCTGCCGATGAGCAGCCATTACATGCTCGCCTTCGACGATTCCCGCGTGGTCGTCGGCGCGACCCGCGAGAACGACACCGGCTTCGACTACCGCGTCACCGCCGCCGGCGAGTTGGAAGTGCTCACCGCCGGCCTCAATATCGCACCAGGTCTTGCCAATGCGACGCTGATCGAAACGCGCATCGGCTTTCGCCCGGCGGGCGAGACGATGAACCCGACCCTCGGTCGGGTTCCCGATATCGCCAACCTGACGATCGGCAACGGGCTTGGGGCCGGCGGCCTGACGATCGGTCCGTTTGCAGGCGCCCAGCTCGCTAAGCTGGTAACCGGCCAGAAAGCCGAAATCCCGCTCGACAGATACGCCCCGCAAGGACGTGGCTGACCCCAGCTGGCGGGCACCCTTTCCCTTTGTCAAAGGAACTCATAATGATCAAACGTCACCGCAAGCACCGCATCATGCACGGCGCCGTCGAACATAACGGCGTGCTTTATCTCGGCGGCCATGCCGCAAGCGACATTTCCGTCGGCATGAAGGAGCAGACGCAACAGACCTGCGCCAAGCTCGAAGAGATACTCGCCGAATGCGGCTCCGACAAGCATCACATCCTGTCGGCGCGCATCTATCTCTCCGACATGTCGCGCAAGGAGGAGATGAACGAGGCCTGGCTCGAATGGCTCGACGGCGACGATCTGCCGTCGCGTGCGACGATCGGCGTTGCCGATCTCGGCGATCCCAGAAGGCTTATAGAAATCGTGCTGATCGCCGCCAAGAAATAACCTCGATGGCACGGGCGGATTTTGGTCCGCACGTTCGCTTTCACGGACTGGAAAACGTACATGACGGACAAGCCGAACCGGATCGACGATCGCTATGCGACCCGCGAGAAATACACGACGTTGCGCGGCATCTACAAGGATGCGCAACGCCGGCTCTCGGAGGTCGACTGGAACTATCTTTCCTGTGGCACCGGCGATGAGGTGACACTACGCGAAAACACCGCCGTCTTCGACCGCATCCGGTTCGAGGTGCCGCTTTTCGCCGGCATCAGCAATCCGGACACGCGCACGAAAGTCCTCGGCTTCGACCTCAGCTTCCCCGCCTTCATCGCGCCCTTCGGCGGCGGCGAGGCCGTATTCCATCCGGAAGGGCATCTGGCGATCGGCCGCGCCGCAGCGTCGGCAGGCATCCAGCAGATGGTGCCGGTCGCGGCGGCCCATTCATTGGAGGAGGTAGCGATAGCCTCGCCGGTCGCATCCATTTTCCAGATGACGTTCGTAGGGGATGAAGGTGCCGTGCTCGAGATGATCGAGCGAGCGAAGGTAGCCGGCTATCAATATATCTGCGTCACCTATTCACCGATACGCCAGTGGCGGGAGCGGATGATGGAGGACCGGTTTTCGATCCGCGGCGAGGAAGGTCCGTCGAACTTCGGTCCCGGCAAGTCCGACGCAGCAGCCCTTGCTGAGCTTCTGGATTTCACCAGGCCGCGCTGGAGCTGGGCTCAGGCCGCCAGCGTGATCAAGAAGGCTCCTCTTCCTTGCATCGTCAAGGGGGTCTCCAGCGTGCGCGACGCCAAGGCCTCGCTCGATGCCGGTGCAGTCGGTCTCTATGTCTCCAATTACGGCGGCCGGACGATCGACCGCACGCCGACAACACTGGAAACACTGCCGGCGATCCGCGATGCGGTAGGCAAGGACGTTCCTGTGATCTTCGATTCCGGCGTCCGCCGGGGAAGCGACATCGCCGCCGCGATTGCACTCGGCGCCGATGCCGTGGCGCTTGGCCGCATCGTTGCCTACGGCCTTGCGGCCGACGGCGAAAACGGGGTGCGGCGAACGCTGGAACTGTTGCAGCGGGAATTCTGGACGACGCTCGGCCATCTCGGCTGCTCGACAGTGGCAGAACTGTCTCCCGCCGCCCTCGCACACCATTGATCACGGCTAAAAACCCTGCGCGACCTCAGCGGGAATGGTGCCTTGTTCCTGAACGGACTAGACCCGCGAAACCCAAGCTATTGTTAGTAACTTGCTGTTTCGGTCACCGTTTTGGTGTCCACGAAACCGGCAGCAGGCCACTTGGCCCGGTCTTGCGCATCATAGGCCATGCCGCGTTCGGGGAGGTCGTTGGGGACTTTCCAGTGATCGGCGTCGATCCGCTCGACATGACCGGCACGGCGTAGCGCTTCCAGGCGGCGGACGTGGGAGCGGATGAAGGCGTCCGGATCGCCGCCGATCCTTTCGATCTTTGCCCTCGCCTGCTCCAGATGATCGGTGGGCCGGTAAATGCCATCGTTGTTTGCCGCAAGATCAAGGATGTTGATGTCCGATGCCCTGGGCTTGGACTTGGGCGGGATCGGGTCGAGCGAGATAATGTGGCCGCGCTGGATATCGTCCAGCCGGTGGATCTCTGCTGTCTCCACATAATGGGTATGTCCGTCCACGCCGTCGATGACCAGATGTAGCCGGTCGCTCATCTCGTCGCCTGACAGTCCCTTAGCCAGGACCCGACCGACGACAGGCTCGGTGATGCTTTTGCCGTGGGTAATGCAATCGCGGGCACCACGCTCTTCGGCAAGGCCGTGATCCTCCAGCGCCCGGTGCGTGGTCTTGATGATATCGCGGCGCTCGCCAAGCGCACGCAACGTCTGTTCCGGATCGTCGCGGATCGTCCATCGTCCCGTGCCGATCTCATCCGCCAAACCATACCGCTCCAGCCGCTTGGCCCGGTCGATCATTAACGATCGGTTGGCTCTGACCGTGTAACTGTCGGAACCATCCGGACGCAGATCGATCATACCCTGTTCCTGGCTCTCCGCGATCAGCATCCTGTCGAGACGGATCAGGCGTTCGGCCTCGACCTCATGGCGCAGCTTTTCCGCGATCTCCAACTCGCTCTGCTGGCCCAGTTCCAGCGTCACCAGTGCCTCGGCCGGTGGCGGACCCCATACGCGATATAGTCGCCGGCAATGTTGAGGATGCGACCATCGTCCAGCACGCCCCGCACGATAACATGAGTGTGGGGTGACCGGTATTGTGGTGATCGACAGCGATCCAATCCAGCCGGGTATCCAGATCGTTTTCCATCTGCTTCATGAGATCACGAGTGAAGGATCGCATGTCCGCCATATCGACTGCATCTTCGGGTGCCACGATGAACCGGAACTGATGCCGGTCGTCGCGTCCGCGCTCGACGAACGCCTTTCCATCGGCCTCATCCTCAATCGCGGAAAAGACCCGGCCCTTCTCGCCATTCTTCGTCACGCCATCGCGTTCCAGATAGCCCAGGTGTGCATCGACTGCCTTGGCCGTCGCCGCTCGGAATTTCGAGCCACGCGACTGACCCCGTTGCGGGGCGAGCTTCACCACCCGCACCTTGACGACAACACGCCGCGAGCGGAACCGGGTGCCGCTGCCACCACGCGTCCATCCTCCACCGTCATTCGGAAACGATGGCGCAAGTTTTGCGCCACCGCCCCGGGCATTGAACCGCCCGCCGCCGTTACCCGACGATCGGCCTATCCGGTCGGGGTTTCCGCCTGCCTTGCTCACGGCGATCTTCACCTGTGTGAGAAACGGTTTCGAATGCAGGCTGGTGCGACCGCCCCGGCTCTTCGGTCGGCCCGGTTTGATGTGGAAACTGTCGTCGTCACGATCTGCCATATCGGCAGGTTCGACCCCCATCCCCGGCCTGGCAAGCGGCTTTTGGCAGTCATCGCAGGCGGACGTAAAAAGACTTGAACCCGCGTAGTTCCGCGTACCGCACCTCGCGGAAACTAGCCGCTATCATCACGGACCACAAAGAAGATCAGTCGGATCTAAAATTCATCTCACATCGCGGATCGCGACGCTTCCCCGTTTTCCGGCTCGGAAAATAATGTGCAGACAACAACTTACGAGCAACGCGAGCGCGAACCCCAGGTTCGCTTTATCTTGCAGTCCTTCCCCTACCCAGTTGACGCTCCCAATATCCCTGCTTTCCGGTGTTAAAAGCCGAGAGAGCGGGTGTTTCTTCGCGCAGGTCGTCGCTCAGCCCTTCATGGGCGAGCAGACCTTGCACATCGAAGAGATCGCGCGGGTGCTGCCGGTCCAGTGCTGCAACCAGCTTGCCAGCAAAAAGGTCTTCAAAAGATACGACGCTGGTTTCCGCAAAGCCGAACGCCTCTTCAACCGCCTCGGTGACCGGAATGGTGGAAGGTTCATGAACCACGCCACGCAATACGGGAGAGACTTCGATCTTGACCTGCGTGCCCTCCGCAATCACGAGAAGGCGAAGGATCGCACCATCGTGAATGTTTTCGGTGACGCGCGCGCCCGGCAGCTCCGCCAGAGCTGCCGCCTTGATGCGCTTCATGGCCGCATCGATCCCGGCCAATGCCTCCGGCCTGTCGTGCACCGGCAGATACATCAGATCGATATCAACCGAGAGGCGCGGCAGGTTGCGTACAAAGAGGTTGATCGCCGTTCCGCCCTTGAGCGCGAAACAGGCTTCGCGTGTCACGATGGGGACAAGGCGCATGAGCAGCCGAACCTGAGCCTGGACTGGTCACGAAACGGCATCAAGGTCCTCCGGCACGGTGATCAGATAGACAGGATCGAGCCGGCCACCAGGGACCAGCATGCGTTTGCCCTTGCCCAGATGGATCGCCTCCTTGTCCAGACGCTTGAGCCACGCATGGCGGTGACGATCCGCAAATAGGAAGAACAGGCGTTTCACCTTGACGCTGTCACAGTCCACCAGCAGTTTCTGCAGCCGTCTCGGACTGAAATTTGCGGCACTCTGCATGATCATGTCGGCCTGATGGAAACTCTCATGGCGCGGCAATTCATCGAGCATTTCGAGATAGGCGCGCTCGGGCTGTGAAAGGGTCAGGGGCCAATCCCACTGTCCCCATGGAAGCGACTTCAGACTGCCGCCCTGAAAGCGGGTGAGATCGCGGCCTGTTCCGTCCGCGATATTCCAGGCAAGGCTGCCAAGCCCCTGCGTGATCGGATCATTCCGGAAGAGGGTCGCGCTGTTGTGATAGACAAAGCGCTGAGGAAGGTTCAGCTTGTCCAACCATGTCGGCGGCTTTTCCGGACCATAGAGGTGAACGGTCTTGGTCTCATGCGAGAGATAATGCGCAAAGCCCTGTAGCTCCAATGCCGTGCGCCCACCGACATAGAACGGCGTTCGCAAGAGCAGGGTTTGAAGAGAGATAACGACTTGCTGCCAGCTTAGCCTGCCACGTGGCCTTTTATAGACGCTGCGCACCGGCTGTTCCAGCCAGCCGGCCTTGACGTAGTAGGCACGCAGATTGCTGGCGACGCCGTGGTCTTCCAGCCAAGCGGCATCCACGACCAGCCCTTCGGGAAGGTCTCTCTCAAGTCGGTTTAACAGTGATGCAGATCGCTCAGCCATGCTGAGTATATTAAATGACTCTCAAACCATTTTCAAGTTTGAAAAATACTCCAAATACTCAACCAAGCTGAGCAAAAGCGACAGATGGCAATCCTCTACACTACATTTCCAGCCAGCCAGAAGCCGGCGCGAAATCCGAAGCTTTCAGCTGCAACGCAGCCATCCATGATATGACGATCAGTGCTTGTCTTGCCGTAAGCAAGATTGCCGACAATTCATCGTAACAACCGCTGCTCGACCCACCGTTGCCAATGGCCATAACCATCGTGAATTCGGGTATCACTGTGGTTGGCCGGAAGGATTATTTTTTCAGCATCATACGTATCCTGATAGAACAAAGGCGCAGCTGGATCATCTGACTGAAAAACGTGGATTCGGTAGTCGTGCGATCCCTCGATGACAGTGTAACGGCCAATTCGCATAATCAGAAGGCAGGTGTCCTTCCTGTTCCCACCCGCCATCTAGCTACCCGTCATGGTGTAGATAGGGTCTTTAGTCTCCTCGAACATAACTGCCGCATTGCGAATGGCGGCGGGAGACAAGGCGACCCATGCCTCCTCGACGAAGCCCTTATCGTACAAGCCTTTCCAGAATACGTGACGCGGGGGCCACATATGTGTCTGCGTCGATTTAGTTATAATCGCCAGCAAGGCGTCGATGCTCTCCCCTGCTAGCCAGCGGACGACCACTTTGCGATGGGCGGGAGTGACCAATGCCCAAAACTCAGCACGTTGATTTCTCGGATCGCCGAAAGCTTCAACGATGCGGTGAACAAGAATGTCCCGACATCCGCCGGAAGATGCGACCGAAGCCAGGGATTGAGCAGTTTTTCAACGGCGGATGCCGCAAGATCGCCCTCAAGCGAGGGGCGCTGTTTTGGGAAGACCCAGGCAAAAATCTGCTGAATGACCTCGACAGAACTCGCCTCCGGCAACGCACGAAGCCAGGCATAGTGAACCTGTCTCATTAGCTTACCCGAGTGAGGCGCAACGACACCTGTCAGAGATTTAGAAATCCTCGTCCTCGGTCGCCAGTGCTTTGCCAATCACATCGGAGGGCCGTCTCGAGTTGCTGATCGCTGTCGCCCTCGTACATCTTCTCTCGTCTCGCTGCAAAAGTCTGGATCCGCTCGAGTGAGGAATGGCCAGTCATCTAGCTAATGACTGACGGATCTGACGAACTCTCTCGTGAAAATTGGATGGAAATGGATGGATAAATAGTGCATGACAGCGTCTCAGGAATTGGATGGGAATGGATGCGCAAATGGAATTTCTAAATACGGCGACCGTCCGGATCACGCCCGAGATCCTGTCGCTGATCGCCGAAATCGACGAATTCAAGGGTGCTTGGCGTGCGATCGGCCGGATCGCGCCTGAGCGGCTGTCCGGCCTCCGGCGTGTCGCCACGATCGAAAGCGTCGGTTCCTCCACCCGTATCGAAGGGGCACGCCTCACCGATCGAGAGGTCGAAAAGCTGCTGGCAAACATTCGCCTGGGGTCGGTTACGACACGTGACGAGCAAGAGGTTGCCGGCTATGCGGAGGTGATGGAAACCATCTTCAGTGCTTACGAAGCTATTTCGTTCACCGAGAATCATATCCGTCAGCTCCACCGCGACCTTCTTGCGCATTCGACAAAGGACGAGCGGCATCGCGGCACCTACAAAACCCTCTCCAACAACGTGGAAGCGTTTAACGAACAGGGCGAGAGCCTCGGCATAGTTTTCGAAACGGCATCACCGTTCGATACGCCGCGTCGAATGGGAGAACTGATCGCCTGGCTAGATGAGCAAGGGCGAGAAAAGCGGCTCCATCCACTTTTGGTTGTCGCGATCTTCGTTGTCGTTTTCCTCGAAATCCATCCATTCCAGGATGGCAATGGCCGCCTATCGCGTATTCTGACCACCTTGTTGCTCCTGCGGGCCGGCTACGCTTACGTCCCCTACAGCTCGCTCGAAAGCATCATCGAGCAAAGCAAGGAGAGCTATTACATCTCGCTTCGGCGCACGCAGGGAACGATCCGCAATGCCGATCCCGACTGGAATCCCTGGATCGAGTTCTTTTTGAGAGCCCTGCATCGGCAGAAGACGCGGCTTGAGAATAAAATGGAGCGCGAGCGTATTATCCTCGCCGACATGCCGGAATTATCCGTTACATTGCTCGAGTTGGCGCGCGAGCACGGGCGGATCACGGTCGCGGAGGCTGCACGGATCACCGATGCAAGCCGTTACACTATCAAGGATCATCTCAAGGCACTCGTGGATCAAGGGCACCTCGTCCTCCACGGTGCCGGCCGCGGCGCCTGGTACGGTCTTTCCTAATCAAGGGGATGTCAGGTTCATCTGAATGGATTAGCTCTTGAATGGGTTCGAACCGACGATCCCGCTATTTCACAATCGTTCCAGTTGATGAGAGTAGAGCCTGAGACCCCGTCGTTCGATGTCTGGCCTGCCGTTGAAGCGAATCGAGCCAGACGAACGGATGCCGGCAAACGGCTCGCTCCTTGTCTCCCGCGTCGCAAGACGCTATATATGGCAATGTATTAACTGCGGTGAAAATTGATGACATTCGTCACTACGACAGTGTTGGCTACGGTAAACGCCCCTTATGGGACGAGCCTTTCGGCTGAGCAGTTGGCGTCGAAGATTGCCGACCCGGCGAGCGCCGACCATTACGACGCATCGGCATTTGCGTTCTTTTCTGATGTTAGCGAAAGCCTTCAGCATTCGTTTCTCGATGAAATGCATGTCAACCTTGCTGATGCCTCTGTCGTTGCACGACGGTTTTCCGATATGGCCGGATACGAACTGCCGCTCGCCCGAGCAGCCTAGTGGCACAATCTCAAAATAGTCATTGGGCCGAGCTCTTTGACCAGGCCCAGAAGATAATCAGCCAAGCTAATTCAAAGTTCACCGTTCTCGACAGCTGGAGTTTCGGTGGCGGCACTGCGCTGATGCTTCAAATCGGCCACCGGCAGAGTTTCGACGTCGATATCTTCATCGAAGATCCTCAGGTGCTGCCTTATCTCAATCCACAAACGCAGGGCTTTGCTCTCGACATATACCCCGAGGCTTATACCTTCGACGGAACGCGTGCGCTCAAAATCGTGTTCAAGGATATCGGAGAGATCGACTTTATCGTCGCAACGCACCTGACGTCTGAGCCCACGAGGGAAAGAGAAATACGAGGGCAGAAGGTTTACCTGGAGACGCCAGCCGAGATCGTTGCGAAAAAGATTTTCTATCGCGGGGCCTCAATGCAGCCACGCGACATGTTCGATATTGCCTGCATCCGCGAGAGCGAAGGCCATGATTACCTTGTAGAGGCGCTCATTCCGTTCAAGGAATCATGCGCACGGGCCCTGAAAACGGCACGTATGATGGACGCCCGGCTCGCCGAGGCTGTTATGTCCAAGCTTCTGTACCAGTCGAAATACTTTAGGATACCATCGCAAGCGCAGCAGATGACGATTGAGATTTTAGAGACCATTTGTGGCCCTGAGCCACCAACCGAGACTTAAGCGAGACCACTCGCCTTGGAGCGATTGGGACCTACGGTGCGTGACCTCTTGTAATTTTAAGAAGGAAATCAACGACAGCGCGCACCTTTACAGGTGTGCGGCGGTTCGCGGGAAAGACGATCGCGATTGGATCGGCTTCGATCTCGTAGTCCTCCAACACGGGCACTAGAAGGCCCCGCTGCATCTCCTCGCGAAACAGCCACCATGTCGCCTGAGATATCCCCAGACCGGTCATCGCCGCCTCGCGCAGAATGTCGCCGCTGTCTGTCGTCAGGCATCCTGAGACGCGGATTACCTCTTCGCTGCCGTCCTTGCCGCGATAATGCCAGTTTGGCCCGAAGGCGCCGGTGATGCAGTTGTGCCGAACGAGATCGGCCGGCGTCTGCGGCCGGCCATAGCGCTCGATATAGCTCGGAGCTGCCACCGTCTTCTGGGCGCCGCGCACCAGGATACGGTTGATCAGCCGGGAATCAGCCAGCCGGCCGGAATGCACGACAAGATCAAAGCCGCCTTCGATTGGATTCGTTGTCTGGCTCTTGAGGCACAGGTCCAGCACGACGTTCGGATAACGATCGTAGAATTCCGGCAGCGCGGGAATGACCGTCATGCGGCCGAAGGACGGCGGCAGCGCGATCCGGACCGGCCCGCTGGGGGCGATATTTGCCTCACGAATGGAGCCTTCCGCCTCATCAAGATCGATGAGGATCTGGCGGCAGCGCTCGTAATATTCCGCCCCGTATTCGGTCAGATGCATGCGCCGGGTGGTGCGGTGCAGAAGCTGTACGCCAAGTCCTTCCTCGAGCCGGGTCACGCTCTTGGTCACCGCCGATGTGGAGGATGACAGTGCCTTGGCAGCTGCGGTGAAGCCGCCGAGTTCGGCCACCCGCACGAATGACAATATGTCCTGGAACCTGTTCACTTCGGTTCGTTCACTGCTCACATCTTGCGCATTGTGACGCGCCGTTAATCGACAGCTTACGCATTAAAGGGGCAATCGCAAGCAGACAGGTTCCAGCAGCAATTTGCGTGCCGTTCCTCTCCATCCGCCGGGTTTCTATCCGGAAAATGATTTTTTCCAAAACTGCGTATTTTCCTTCGCCGCTAGCTGGGAACACTAGGGCCAAGGATGCCAAAGGCGCCGGGGAACGCATCGAATGGAAAATCTGTGCCGGGATACTGGTTCGAAAACACTTTATGCCTGATGGAAGACGCCGGCCGCTTCAAGACGGAACGGTGGTCGATCGAGGTTGCGGGCGGCCGGATTGCAGCGCTGCATCCCGCAGGCACGCCTGCCCCTGCCGGGCGACATTTCATCGATGCTTCCCGCCTCCTCGCTACGCCCGGCTTCGTCAACTGCCACAGCCATTCACCGGACAACCTGGCTCGGGGGATCGCCGGCGACCTTCCGCTCGAACTCTGGTCGCTCACCTCTTCCGCAGCGCGTGAAAGACGCAGCCATCAGGAGATCTACATCTCGACGATGCTCGGCGCGATCGAGATGATGCGGTCCGGGACGACCGCCGTCCTCGATCACGTGCGCATCTCACCCGATATTGATGCCGGGGCGCTCGATGCCGTCGCCTCGGCCTGGCGGGACAGCGGCATGCGGGCGGTGATCGCGCCGATCGTTTCGGACCGGAGCATTATCGACACCCTGCCCTTCGATGCCGGCAACCTCGTCGGCCTCGATCTTGCCTCCTACGGAAGCCGTCCTCCAGTGCCCGCCTGCGAGCAGATGGCGATCGTCGACGCTTTTTTCCGCCGCTGGAACGGCGAAGCGGACGCCAGGATCAGCGTCGCGATCGGTCCATCCGGTCCGCAGCGATGCTCGGACAAACTGCTTGTCGCGGCGGCCGATTTCAGCCGGCGGCACGAAACACTCCTGCACACCCACATCCTCGAAACCCGGCTGCAGCGTGAGATGGGCCTGAAGCTTTACGGCCGCGGCATGATCGCCCATCTCGAAGGCCTTGGCCTGCTGACTCCGCGCACCAATCTCGTTCACGCGATCTGGCTGGAGCCGGACGATGCCGCGCGGATTGCCGCCGCCGATGCGACGATCATCCACAATCCGGTCTCCAACGCTCGGCTCGGCAGCGGCTATTGCCCGCTTCCCGACCTGCTCGGCAGGGGCATTCGGGTCGGGCTCGGCACCGACAGCGCCTGCTGCAACGACGGCGCCAATCTTCTCGAAACGATGAAATGGGCCGCTCTCCTACACAATCTCAAGTCCGACGACGAGGAAGACTGGATCGGCCCGCAGACCGCGTTGAAGCTCGGCACATCCGGCGGCGCCGATGCCATCGGCCTAAAGACGACAGGCCGCCTGGAAGCGGGATACGATGCGGACATCACGTTCTTCCGCCTGGACGCACCGGCATTTCGGCCGCTGAACGATGCACCTCGCCAGCTCGTCCTGTCAGAAAACGGCAGCGCCATCGACCGGGTCATGATCGCCGGGCGCATCGTCGTTTCGAACGGCCGTGCCACGGCGATCGACGAGGCGGCGATCTGGAGCGAGGCCCAAGTCTTCGCCGACCGGCGGCGGACCGAAGGCGCGGCCGCACGGGCCGCAGCTCATGTTCTGGAAGCGCCGATCCGCGGGATGCGGAAGCGCTACGCCAAGCTTTGGGCAGGAGGCTGCGCATGCCATTGACCTCACCTTTGGCCTGGACCGAAGAGCCGCTGCGTTTTTTCCAGCACCTGTTGCGCGAGACCGATGCCGCGAAATCGACTGTCGGCCAGCTCGTCGGCGAGATCAGAAGCGTCGGCGCCAATGCCTGCATCGTTATGGGCGGCGGTTTTTCCGCCTGGTATCCGACGAAACTCGCCTCGCAGACGATCAACCCGCATTTGCAGGGAGATTTCCTCGGCGACTTCCTGAATACCGCCAAGGCGGAAGGCATTCGCGTCCTGGTGCGGATGGACATTTCCAAGGGCCGCGAAGGCATGGAGGCGAAACACCCCGACTGGTTCGTCCGCAAACCGGACGGCGCGGTCACCAGCGTCTGGGCCATGCCGCAGATCTGCGCCACCGGCCCGTTCTGGCAAGCGCAGGTCTTTTCGATCCTCGACGAGATCCTCGGCCGCTACCCCACCGCGGACGGCTTCTTCTTCAACTACCTGCACGTGCCGCGCTGTTATTGCGGCCGCTGCAGGGGCATCGTGCAGGCGGCGACGGGCAAGCCCGTTCCCGCTTCCGACCGTCGAGAACCCGCCTATGAGGCCTGGCGGCAGGATTTCCTCGCCGATTACATGGGCCGCGTCCGCAGTTTCGTGCAGCAGCGCAATCCGGGTGCGGCGATCGTACCCTACCATCACGTCCATGAGGGCTGGAACATCCGTCGCATGGCCGAGGTCAGCGACATCATCGGCTCGCAGGTATCCAACCCCGTGATGCCGAATCCGATCGATCCGCAGCCGATCTGGAACCTCTGGGCCGCAGAAGAGGCGCTCACGGCCGGCGCCCTGAAACCCGGCCGTCCGCCGCTCCTCATCCAGACGACGTCGGAAGTCTTCGCCAGCCGCCAGTCGGCGATGCCGAAGGCGCGGCTGATCCACAACCTCGTTCAGGCGGCGGCGCATGGCGCCAGTACGGCGCCGGCGGTGAACGGCCTGCTCGAGCAGAAAGACGCACGCTTCGTTCCGGCGCTGCGGGAATTCGGTGCCTACCAACAGAAGAACGCCCATTGGTACCGTGGCCTGAAGAGCCTCGCCCGCATCGCCGTGGTCCGTTCCGAGCACAGCCGGCTGTGGGGCGAGGACGCCGGCCGGATGGCCGGGGCGCCGAACGGCAATGGCCATGTCGCGGAATTCCGCGGCGCCTGTGAATTGCTGTCCGATCTGCGTTATCCCTTCGCCGTTGTTGTCGCCCCGGGTCTCGATGCAATGGAGCTCGGCTGTTTCGATCTTGTGATCCTGCCGGCGGCAGATTGCCTGTCCGATACCGATGCGGCGGCGATCGACGCCTATGTCGAACAGGGCGGCCAGATTGTCGCCACCGCCGATCTCGCAGCTGCAACCGACATAGGAACACGGCGGGAAACGCCTGCCCTGCGCTGCCTGCCGGCCCTTCCCGGCGAGGCCCGCTCGGTGGTCGGCGCCTATTTCGCGCTGAGGCGGGCCGACCTCGGGAGCGTTGTGGACGGCATCCCGCATATCCCGGCCGCCGGTCCGTTCTGGGCACCCTTCGGCGATGGCGAGACGCAGGACGACCTCCGCATCATTGGCCCGTTCGCGAACAACGCTCCGGAATTCACGACCGTCGAAGGAGACGGCAGCGAACCCGGTCTGATCGAGCGCAGCTTCGGCGAAGGTCGGGCGATCTGGCTTCCCTGGCGCATCGGCGCGCTCTATCACCGCTATTCGATGCCGGAATATCGCCGGATCCTCGGCGCGCTGGTGGAGGCCAAGATCGGCCCGCCGCCCGTCCGCACGACCGCATCGAGTGCCGTCGAGACCATCCTTTACGGCCATCCGGACGGCATGGTCCTGCATCTTCTCAACGGCGCCGCCTCGCAGACCAAGAGGCTGACCGAACTGACGCCGCTCACCGGGTTCGAGGTCTCGGTGGAAACCGATGCCGATACCGCTCTCTCGCTTCACGATCACACGGAACTGCCCGCGGCAAGGGCAGGTAAAATGATGGTCCTGCGCCTCGGGCGCCTGGATCACTTTGCGGCCATAGCTCTGGTAAAGGGTTCGTCCGGGAGGAAGAAGGCTTGAGGAAGACGACAGATCCGACGGGCCGCTCGGCCCATCGCAGAACAGAAAAGGGTGAACAGATGAAAGATATCCTGAGACGACATTTTGTGGCCGGCACGCTGGGTGCTGCCGCGCTCGCGCTTCTTCCGCTCGCCGCCTCGGCCCAGAACGCCTCGACGATCGTGGTCGCCCAGGCCGCCGACGCATATTCGATGGACCCGGCGAAACATTCGGCCTTCCCGACCGCCAATATCCTCTTCCAGATCTATGACGGTCTCGTCAGCCAGAACGAAAAGGGCGACATCGTTCCCGCGCTGGCGACATCCTGGAGCAATCCCGATCCGCTGACCTGGCGCTTCAAGCTGCGCGAAGGCGTGAAATTCCACAATGGCGAGCCCTTCAATGCGGCCGCGGTGAAATATACCCTCGACCGCGCCCTCGATCCGAATTTCAAGGCGCCCTATTACTCGCGCATCTCGCAAATCAAGTCGGTCACGGTGGTCGACGACTACACGGTCGAGATCAAGACCGACAAGCCTTTCCCGACCATGCTGCTGTCGCTGTATGAGGCGAGCTTCCCGGCACTGATCGTGCCGCCGTCCTACACCGCCCAAAACAACAGCGCCGATCTCGCTGCCAAGCCGGTCGGCACCGGCCCCTACCGTTTCGTGGAGTGGAAGAAGGACGAGCGCGTCGTGCTCGAAGCCAATCCGGATTATTGGGGCGGCAAGCCAGCAGTCGAAAAAGTGATCTTCCGCCCTATCAAGGAAACTCGTACTCGCATCGCCGAACTGAAGAGCGGTGGCGTCGATATCGCCGTCGATGTGCCGCCGGAGGACATGGCCTCGCTCGACGGCGGCGAGACCAAGATTTCGACGGTCGCCAGCGACTCGCTCTATTTCCTGGCCTTCGACATCACCCGCGACACGCCGCTCAAGGACAAGCATGTCCGCCAGGCGATCAACTACGCCGTTGATGTCGATGCCATCCAGCAGGCGCTGCTGAACGGCATGGGCACCCGCATTGCGCTCACTCTTCCGGCCAACGCCTTCGGTTACGATCAGGCCTGGAAGCCCTACCCCTACGATCCGGCCAAGGCCAAGGCGCTGCTCGCCGAAGCCGGCTACAAGGACGGCTTCACCGTTCCACTGATGACCCGCAAGGGACGTTACATGAAGGACAGCGAGATCGTAGAAGCGACGGCCGGTTTCCTCGCGAAGGTCGGCATCAAGGTGAACATCCAATATCTCGAGCCGGGCGTCTGGGGTCAGGTTTCGGAAAAGAAGGGCCGTGAGGGCATCACTTTCCCCGGCTGGAGCGGCCGCGACCCGAACCTCGTCTGGTACCCGCTGCTGCACACGGGCGAATACCAGAGCTATTACAGCAATCCGGAGCTCGACAAGCTGCTCGATGCCGGCGCAGGCACGATCGACCAGGCGGAACGCAAGTCGATCTACGAGAAGGCGGCCGCCATCATCAAGGAGGATGCGCCGCATCTACCGATGATCCAGCCGCCGCTGATCTACGGCCTCGACGCCAGGCTCACCTGGACACCGCGTCCGGACGGCATGATCGACCTGCGCAAGGCGCATTTCTGATAGAAACGGCATCCGCGGCCGGCTTCCGGCCGGGCCGCGGATGCCAACGTTGACGGAGCGAAGCAGGTCTTGGCCAATTTTCTGATATCCCGATTGCTCTACGCGGCCATCGTGCTGCTCGGCGTATCGGTCGCCGTGTTTTTCTTGATCCGGATCGGTGGCGATCCGTCGGCGCTTTTCCTGCCGCCGGAGGCCTCGATCGAGGACATCCAGCGTTTTCGTCACCTGATGGGCTTCGACCGGCCGCTGGTCATCCAGTACTGGGATTTTCTCAGCCGCGCGACCAGGGGCGATTTCGGCATGTCGCTGCGATACGAGCAGCCGGCGATGCAGCTCGTGCTGGAACGCGTGCCGGCGACGCTGCAGCTTGGCGGGGCCGCCTTCGTGCTGTCGATCGTGCTCGCCGTTCCGCTCGCCATTCTGGCCGCCGCCAATCGCGGCTCGATTATCGATCGCGCAAGCCTGTTGATCTCGCTGATCGGCCAGAGCTTTCCGGCCTTCTGGTTGGCAATCATGCTGATCCTGCTCTTTTCCGAAACATTCCATATGCTGCCGCCTTCCGGCCGCGGAAGCTGGCAGAACCTCGTTATGCCGGCGATCGTGCTCGCCACCTATTCGACTGCGATCATAACCCGCCTGCTGCGTTCCTCTCTGATCGAGGTGCTGCAATCGGATTATGTCCGCACCGCCCGCGGAAAGGGCGTGCGCGAAAGCCGCATTCTCCTTTCCCACGCCCTGCGCAATGCTGCGATCCCGACACTGACCGTTATCGGGCTTCAGGTTGGCGCGCTGCTCGGAGGTGCGGTGATCACGGAGGAGGTGTTTGCCTATCCCGGCATTGGCCGGCTGGCGATCCAGGCGATCGCCAATCGCGATTTCACCGTGGTGCAGGCCTTCGTTCTGTTCATGGCCGCCGTCATCGTCGTCATCAATCTCCTGGTCGACCTCTCCTACGGCCTGCTCGATCCGCGTCTGAGGACGGGCAAATGAGCGCATTTCTCAACCGTTACCTGACGAGCCGTCTCGCCGCCTTCGGCCTCGCGATCCTTCTCGTCGCGCTGTTCGCGGCCCTCTTCGGCCCCTGGTTCGTACCTTACGATCCGAGCGCACAGGACATCCTTCAGCGCCTCAAGCCGCCGCTTTGGCAGGGTTCCGAAGGCATCCACCTGTTCGGCACCGACGCGCTCGGCCGCGACATCTTCAGCCGCATCGTCGTCGGCGCCCGCGTCTCCATGCTGGTCGGCGTCAGTTCGGTCGTTATCTCCGGTGCCGTCGGCGTCACCTTCGGGCTGATCGCCGGCTACGAGGACAAATATGCCGGTCGCGTGCTGATGATGCTGACGGATATCCAGCTCGCCATTCCCTTCCTGGTGCTGGCGCTCGCCGTCGCCGCAGTCGTCGGACCGAGCCTGTGGAACATCATCGCTATCCTCGGCCTGACGAACTGGGTACAATATGCGCGCGTCGTGCGCGCCGAATGCCTGGTGCTGCGTGAGCGGGAATTCATCCAGGCGGCGTATATGATGGGGATTTCCTCTCCCCACATCCTGACGCGCCATCTACTGCCCAATGTGATGTCCTCGGTCATCGTCATTTCCAGCCTGCTGGTCGCCAAGATGATTCTGTTCGAATCCTCGCTGAGCTTCCTCGGCCTCGGCGTCCCGCCCGAAACGCCGACCTGGGGCACGATGATCTCCGAAGGCCGCAACTATATCGGCAATGCCTGGTGGGTCGCGACTATTCCCGGCTTCGCCATCTTCTTCACCGTGGTCGGCACCAATCTCGTCGGCGACCGGCTGCGCGACCTTCTCGATCCGCGGCTCAGGCAGATGGAGGGCTGATCGATGCCGAACCCTGCTTCCTACGACATTCTGATGCCCGGCTTTCCGGGGCGCAGTTCGCGCGGCTTCCTCGGCTGGAGCACGATCCTTCTCCTGAAGACGCGCGAAGGTCACGCGCTGTTCGATACCGGCGGCAGCGGCGACCGCCCGGGCCTAATGGCGGCACTCGCCGAGCGTGGCATCGACCGCCACGATATCCGCACCGTCATCCTGTCGCATCTCCATTTCGACCATATCGCAAATGTCGAATGTTTCCCGAAGTCGGAGATCGTGCTTCACGAAAGCGAATTCGCCTATGTCCAGGACCACAGGTTCGATGACCCGGCCATCTCCCGCTTCCAGGTCGAGAGTCTGTTGCGGAGCCCGCAACTCACCCTCGTCTCCGGCGAACTCGAAGTGCTGCCGGGGGTGAGGATGATTTCGACGCCGGGACACAGCGGCGGCCATGTCTCGCTGGTGATGACCGTCGACGACAAACGTGTGGTCCTCGCCCAGGACGCGATCAAACATCGCGGCGAGATTGAAACCGGCGCCCCCGCCGGCGCCTTCGACGAGGAAATGGCCCGCGCCAGCATCCGCCGCATCGTAGGCATGGCCAATATCGTCGTTCCGGGTCACGACGGTCCGCTGACTATCGAAAACGGCCGCGTCGCCGCAGCCCCTTCCGTTTGCGCCGAGGTCAGCCTGACGCTGGATGGCCGACGTTTCCTGCTGGAGGTCTGAGAATGTTGACACTTCTGCACAACGCCTTTCTCTGCACCGGGCTGCCCGGCGGTTTCCATCCGGACGGTGCCGTCCTGATCGGCCGCAGCAAGGTCGTCTGGGCCGGCCCGCTGGCGGAGATGCCACCGCAGGCGGAGCTCATCGCAAGACGGGATCTCGGCGGACGCGTCGTCATCCCCGGCCTGATCAATACTCATGCGCATGGCGGTCTTTCGACCCATCGCGGCTGCTGCGACGAGGGCAACCTCTTCGAATGGGCCGCGGCGCTGGCACCCCATACCTCCCACCTTACCGTCGCGGACAACCGGCGCGGCTGTTATCTTGCGATTATGGACATGGTGAGGAACGGCATCACCACCGCCTGCGACTGCACCCGCTACGGCGCCGGCGTCTTCGCCTCGGTCGCAAGCGAGATCGGCATGCGGTCGCTGAGCGGCGCGCTCGCAAACTCGCCGGAACTGCGCCGCAACGGCCGGCCGAACTGGCCGCTCGCCCTGGAGGAGACCTTGGAAGCGATCGAGATGCACCGGGGCAACGGCCTTGCCCGCTTCTATCTCGGCGGCCATTCCCCCTATAGCTGCACCCCTTCCCTTTTGAAGGACGTTAAGCGCGAGGCCGATCGCCTCGACCTGCCCTTCGTCATCCATGTCGCGGAAAACCGCCGCGAGAACGAGATTGTGATGGAGCAATACGGCCAGTCGCCGACCGTCTGGCTGAACGGACTCGGCGTCCTGGACAGCCGCGCGGTGCTCGCCCATTGCGTATGGGTCGACGAAAACGACATGGACATCCTTGCCAGAACCGGTGCGGGCGTCGCCCACAACCCGGCGAGCAATGCCAAGCTTGCGAGCGGCATCGCGCCGGTGCCGGAATTGCGCAGGCGCGGCGTGCCGGTCGGGCTCGGCACGGACAGCACGCTCAGCAACAACTGCCTTGATCTTTTCCAGGAAATGAAGCTCTCGGTGCTCCTGCAGCGCGCGACGAGCCTCGACGGCCGGATCATGGGCGCGCGGGACGCCTTTACCATGGCGACGCTCGAAGGCGCCCGCGTTCTCAACTGGGATGCGGAAATCGGCAGCATCGAAACGGGCAAGGAAGCGGACCTCGTCGTTCTCGACGTCAGCCATCCGCTCGGGCTGACGTCCGAACGCGTGCTCTCCGATATCGTCTACCATGCCGGGCCGCAGCATGTGCGCGGCGTCATGGTGGCCGGCCGCATGATCTTCGAGGACGGACGGCTTCTCAATGTCGACGAACCGGCCATCCGCCGATCCATTCACGAACATTACAGACATCAAGCATAATAAAGGATCAGGACCATGACGGACGCACCTGTCGGGCTCATCACCAGCGCCGCCTCCGACAACCTTCTGAAAGACCGCCGGCTGGAAATGGTCTCGACCCCTTGGGGCGACGCCCCAGTGCTGATCGGCGATATCGGCGGACGGCAATCCGCCGTCATCTTGCGCTACGGCGAGAAGCTGACGCTACCGAGCCACAAGATCAACTATCACGCCAATATCTGGGCGCTGCGCGAGCTCGGCGTAGAATCGATCATCTCCCAGAACGCCATCGGCTCGGTCAACCCGGCGATCCGGCCGGGCGATATCGTCGTTTCCGACGATTTCCTCGACAAGACGAAATCCCGCGCCCAGTCGCTGTTCGATGAAAGCGAATGCTGGGTGCGTGTCGATTTCACCGACCCCTTCTGCCCGCGCCTGCGCGCCGACCTGATCGCTGCCGCCAACCGGCACAGCAACCGCGTGATCGAACGTGGCACCTTCGTTTGTACCGAAGGCCCGCGCTTCGAGACGCCGGCGGAAATCCGCGCCTATGCGCATGAAGGCGGCGATATTGTCGGCACGCCGCTGGTCCCCGAAGTGATCTTCGCCCGCGAGGCGGAAATGTGCTTCGCCTCCATCGCGCCGGTCATCAATTTCGGCGCCGGCATGGCCCCGGCCGTGGTGCATTTCGGACCGGGTAGCATGAACGAAATCTACTATAAGGAAGGCTTCCACGATCTCATCGAGAAAACCCTCATCGACGCTATCTCCGGCCTGATCGGCGAACGAAACTGCAATTGCCGCACGGCATTGGATGGCGGCTTTCACGGACATCCGCCTGCCTGGTTGAAACGCCACACCTCCTGAATGACTGCTGCCTCACACGCAAGGTAGGCCTCAAACAACTTAAGCTTTTGATAGGATCAGAACCTGAGACTCGTCATTCGGTGTGAGGCTTGCATTTGAAAGGACCAGGACCAACGCCCTGTTATTACAGATTTCCTCTGCGACAGAACCGTAGGCGAGCCAAGAACTTGGCAAGGCTGGAATGACTGATTTGGGGCCGAGGAACGAACCCGCTGCGCGGAAGGGAGAGAGCGGACATCCAAACATCTGGCGATGTGGTCCCAGTCGGCCAACTGCGGACATATTAAATATGTCTTTTAGGTAGGCAGAGCCTCAGGGCGCAAGCGCCTCCAGCCCGCCGCGGGAAGGGATGTAACGAGAACCGCCATGGGTTCGACGCGGCTTCCTAATTCGAGCTTTGCGCTCGTCGTCTCACTCCCGCCCGGACAGCCGTTTCAAAGCGTCGATGCCAACCGGGGGAACAGCCTGGAACGGCAGAATATAGGCTCGTTTCGCCAATTTGCGTGTGATCCGGTCGATCTGCATCCGTTCTCCCGCAAAACGCGACTGCAAAAGCGGGTCATGCGTGCCACTCGCCGCCATGGTCCTGTTGACCACCCAACCGTAAGGCTCGATCTTTGCTCGCCGCAGGTCTTCCTGCAGCATCGCCGCTTCGGAGACCGGCGTCGTTTCGGGAAGGGAAACGAGGATGACGCGCGTATATTCGGGGTCCTGAAGGCGCATCAGTGGCGTGACGATCCGGCCAGGGCCGACCGTCTCCATCTGTCGTGTCATCTGGCGATGATAAGCGCCCGTCGCATCCAGCAGGAGAAGCGTGTGCCCCGTCGGAGCGGTGTCGATGACCACAAAGGCGTCGCGGGCCTCTGCCACGATCCGTGAGAAGGCGTGGAAGACAGCGACTTCCTCCGTGCAGGGAGATTCAAGGTCTTCCCGGAGCAGCGCCTTACCGTCTTCGTCGAGATCGCGTCCGCGCGACGACATGATCTTCTCGATGTAGCGTTTGGTTTCGGCGGCGGGATCAAGCCTGTCGACCGTCAGACCGCGCATATTTCCCTCGACAACGAACGACAGGTGAGCCGCCGGATCAGTAGTCGTCAAATGCACGGCATGGCCGCGTTCGACCAGGCCGACAGCAAGGGCCGCAGCGACCGTCGTCTTTCCAACGCCGCCCTTTCCCATCACCATCACCAAGCCCCTGCGGCCACCGGCGATCTCGTCAATCAATTTCGCAAGCGACGGCAGGTTGGCCTGGGCGGGTGCCACCGGTTCCCAGATGGTCGACGCCTGCGACTGAGGTGCGAACAAGGCCCGAAGTGCATCAAGACCCACCATGTCGAAGGGAAGCATCGGAAACTCTTCGCTCGGCAGCCGGGACAGTTCAACCGGCATCGTTGAGAGCGCGGCATCCTGTGATCGCTCAATCCCGACTGCAATCGGATCGTTGCGCTTAGTCGCACGAAACCGCCCATTGATCGCGAGCAGTTGGTTCTTTAGCCCGAGGGCCGCCAGTTCGCCCGACGTGCGTGAAGCCTCGCGAAGAGCACTCGAGTCCGGACGGGCAACCAAGACGATCCGGGTGCGCTTCCCATCTCCCAGGCATGCAAGCGCCTCCCGGAACCGCGCCTCCTGCATCTTCAGGCCCGAGTGCGGACCCAGGCACGATGCGCCCCTGTCATTACCCTCAAGAAAGCCGGTCCATGCCTTTGGAAGACTGAGAAGCCGCAACGTGTGACCTGTGGGTGCGGTGTCGAAAATGATATGGTCGAAGGTCGACATGTCGTCTGTAAGGAGTCCGACAAAGGCATCGAACGCCGCAATCTCTGTCGTGCAGGCTCCGGAAAGCTGTTCCCGAACTGTGTTCCGTTCGCTCTCGGAAGCGTTGGCTGCCATCTGTGCCAATACACGTTCGCGATAGTCTTCGGCGGCCGCTTCCGGATTGATGTTCATGGCGTAGAGGCCGGGTACGGATGGGACTGGGGTGGGGGTATCCCCGAGCAGCGTCGCCAGCATTTCGTCCAGATTGGATGCGGGGTCAGTGCTGACCAGCAGCACCTGCTTTCCGCCGTCGCAAAGCGTGATCGCGCTTGCACAGCTTAGGGACGTCTTGCCGACCCCGCCCTTCCCCGTGAAGAACAGATAGCGCGTCGGGTTGGTCAACATCTGCTGCGTCTCGGCCATGACAATCTCACTTCCACAAAAGCTTAGATGATCGAGACCGAACCATCCTTGATCGACCTCAATCAATATCGAATGAGGCGTAGCTCTTCTGCGCAGCATTCTCTACGCGACGGAATGCGAGCGCGTTCGCAACATGCTTGACCGCTGATGGGGCACCGGCGACGCGGCGTCCCCACGGAGCTATGTCCGCTCTCTGGCCTGCGCGATGACGACGTTTCCGACCGATTTGCAGGCGCTAAACGGTAATTATTTCCGCTGTCGGCCAGAAGGGATAATTGAAGGAGTGCCCCACCATGACTGAGATGGGGTGGAAAAACAGTCCCCGCTTGCAGCGTGAGGACGATGAAAGCAGTCGCACACAAGCGCGGCAAAAAAATCCTGACCCACGGGCGACGACATCGGACATTAGCCATGGCCCCGACAACAATCGCAAAGCCAATCAACAACCATCCGACCGTGGCGTACGCCCAAAGGTTCGCTTGAAGGCATGGGAAAAGGCGCTTTGCGAATTGTAGCCTACTGCGGCGGCAACTGCCGCGACGGTCTGGCCCGCATTCAGCTTTCTCTGCGCCAGAACCATGCGCCAGCGGGTGAGATAGTCGAGAGGTGGGCGGCCGACACGCTCGGCGAAGCGCTGTGTAAAGGCCGAGCGTGACATGCCGACCTCTGACGCCAGCATTGGCACTGTCCACCGGCGCGCGACATCCCCGTGCAACAGTCTGAGGGCCTTGCCGATCCGTGAGTCGGCCAGCGCGGTGACCCAGCCGACACTGGTCGTAGGGCTGGCGGCCACGAAAGCGCGGATGGCTGCGATCACCAGGATTTCCGCCAGTCGCTCGGCGACGAGCGAACCACCTAGTTCCGCGTGGGCGACCTCCGTCCTCAGAGCGTTCAGCGTCCTGGCAACAGCCTCGGTGGTGGACGATGTCCGGTCGACGCGCAGAAACTTCGGGAGCGCATCCAGAACGAACGCGGCGCTGCCATCGGCAAAGCCGCTGCCGCCGCCGATCAGGGCCGTCTCGGTTGCATCGCCTAGGCGTACCAAGTCCTGCCCCGGCGGAGCGTAGAGCGGCATTCCATCCATCGGTTCGACCGCCGGGTCACTCGCCACCGTGTAGCGCGTGTTGCTGATGAGAACGACATCGCCTTCCACAAGTGCTTCCGGCAAATGATCCGGAAGAAGAAGCCAGCATCGGCCTCGTGTGACGGCGACGAACTTCAACCGCGCTCGCCCGTCGAAGGCGAGTGCCCACTCTCCCGCCGCTTCGAGGCCGGTCCCGCGAACGCTCCGCGTGCCGAGCGCCGCGAGAACCTCAGAGAACGGATCGGGAGTGGTTTCGGCGGATTGCGATAAAGACATGGCTATTCGAGCATAGATCATCCGGCCCACCTCGCATAGGCTGGCTTTTCAGTCAGAAGATGGAGCCAATATCGTGACCATAGAGAATAAGATCGTCGCCATCACCGGAGCCGGCCGCGGCATCGGCCGGGCAACCGCCATTCATCTTGCTGCGCGCGGTGCGCGTCTCGTGCTCGGTGCGCGAAGCGAAGCGGAGATCGCCGCTGTGGCAGGGGAGATCGAAGCGGCGGGCGGCGAAGCCGTTTATCTGACAACCGACGTCACCAGACGCGCGGATTTGGACGCCCTGGTCAACCTTGCCTGCGAGCGTTTCGGGCGGCTTGACGTCATCGTCAACAATGCGGGCGTCGGGCCGCTATCGCGTTTCGACGCTCTCAAGGTCGATGACTGGGACGCCATGATCGATGTAAACCTGAAGGGCGCGCTCTACGGCATCGCTGCGTCGTTGCCGGTGTTCAGTCGTCAGGACAGCGGGCACGTTATCAACGTCGTATCGACGGCTGGCATCAAAATCGTGCCGACGATGGGAGTCTACGCTGCGACCAAGAATGCATTGCGGACAGCCACCGAAGCTCTACGGCAGGAATCGGGTCCAAACCTGCGCGTGACGGAGATATCGCCGGGTTTCATCGACACGACCTTCGCAGATGCCGCCATAACCGATCCGGACATCAGAGCGGCCATCCTAAAGCGCAAGGAAGAGCTGGCCATTTCACCTGATGCGATTGCACGGGCGATAGCCTTCGCGATCGAACAACCCAGCGACGTCGAAATCGGCAGCATCGTGGTGCGCCCGACCGCACAGGATTGACATTCGGGGAGCCTATCGGCTTGGAACACACGCATGTCCGTCGGATTTTGACGAGCGCTGTAGATCAACTGCAGGTTCGCGATGGGGCCGGAATACGATCTTCATTGGCAGCGGAGGATTGTCTCCTATCTGTGCGCAGGCAACGTGACACGGCCGCGGGGCGATGTCTGCTTTAGGCAAGCATTATGACGTCCCCCTTGGCCGACATGCGGGCGCATTGCTGTCCTACGAGCGGGGCGCGGCGAAGGGTGACACCGAGCCCAATCTGGACATCGACGAGCAACTATGCGCACCGTGAATCATGTCCCTGACGCAAGACCTCGAGAAAATTCTAGAAACTGTCCTGCCAGCCGATCCCAGCTTTCGGCGGATCGAACAGGCGATGATAGACAGCTACATTTGTGACACTCGACGATACGCTTTGGAGGGCTCCAAAGAGGCCTTTCTGTTTTCCGCGATGCGCCTACTCGCACTTCCCGACAACGGACACACACGGCTGATCCCGAACGATTCCATCTCGGTGCTCCCGCTGAGGTTTGTGAGCGTCGGGACGGTGGTGCAGTTAACTGACACGGCACTAGAAACAACTGCGCCAAGAGGAGAGCTGATAGCGGTCAACGGCACACCTTTGGGCCAAATTGAAGCCGCCGCAGAGAAATTTCTGGCGGGAACGCGCCAGAGGAAACGGGTCATCGGACCGATTCTTCTCGCATGGCCGTATGCATTAGCTCACCTCGGTTTTTCTTCAAAAGAGAATACGACTGAGTATCGCGTGAAAGACGAGAATGGGCAGATAACCGACTTGAAAGTGGAGAACGGGCACACGGTCCCTGCATCGATGCTCTACCCGAGAAACGAGCATGGCAAGGCTGATCCGGCCTGGGAACCCGAGAGATTTGTCGAGATTAAGGACTGGCAGGGGCTTGGGCTTTCAATATTATTGCCGAGTTTCTTCGATCCAAGCGAAAGTGCGCTGCCAAAAGCCATCTCTGGTGCAGCGGAACGTGTAAGCACCTGCTCGAACAAAAAACTCTTGATTGACGTTCGCGGAAACACCGGTGGCGACTTCCTTCAAACGATGCCCTTGATCGACGCCATCTCTGAAAACGCAAGCAGGCAGGTTGTTGTGCTTGTCGACAAATTCACGTTTTCGGCAGCGATAGTGTTTGTAGCCATCCTCAAACATCGTTTGGGACGTAGGCTCAAACTCATCGGGGAAGAAATGGGCGACGGGTTGATGTTTTTTGCCGAGGGAGGGTTGCTCGATTTGCCGATCAGCGGAGCGGTCGTTCGATACTCATCAGCCTTTCACGACTGGGAGAACGGAACTAGCAACGAAACCACACCGGCTGAGATCGCGCGGCAAATGGTCCCGGCAGGAAAACTGAGTTTGGATTGGGAATGGGGCGTAAGGTCTACTGCTGAGAATGCACAAGGCGCGTTCTATCAACAAGTTCTAAAGAGTCTGAACGATTAGACGAACGGCGGCTCGGTCCGCTTGGTTACCCCTGCTAGGCGCTGCGGCCCAGGGCAGCTTTCGGGTCGCCCAGCTCTGACTGTGAACGACCAGGTTGCAGGCGCGAAGCGGAATAATCGCCGCTGCGACTGCTGCTGGCTTTGGCGCACCTGACTGTTTGCTTTCGAGCGGAGCGAACTTCTATAGTGGCGAGTTCGTATCGGCAAACGCCAACGCTACAGCAGCCCAGATGTTCGGAGTCTCCGGTATTCACCGAGAGCTCTACAAGGCCAACTCACGTCGCAATGCTTCAAGGCGCTCCATGGCAACTACACCGTCTGCGATCGTCGGAGCCGGCGTTTTCTGTCCCGCCAGTGCCGGTATGACGTCGGCTAGCAACGAGTGGTAACCCTTTGGGTCTTCGTTCGCCGCCGCCGTGAAGTTGGGTTTCCAAGTCAGTGTGTCAGCAGCATCGTCAAGCGTGGCAGCCGGATCGTCGACCTTGAAGGGCGGGTTACGGTTCCAGCGCACCTCGATGACGTTGTCGACCTCTATTCGCTGGTGATCGCCCATGATCTCAATGCGCTCAACGGGAGCTCCGCGCGATTGTGCTGTTCCCATTGCTATGGTGCCGATAGCACCGCATTCGAAATCAAAGTTCACATGGAAGAGCACCTTGCCCCTGCCCTTCTCCACCTTGCGGGCCGTCAGCTTGGTGACTGGCGAGACGAGGAAGGAAACGAGGTCCATATAGTGCACGCAGTGATGCAGGAAGAAGCCGGTATAGTCGACATTGCCCGCGAAATACCCAGGTGCGGTCATGTAGTAGCCGGTAAGGCCGTAGATTTCTCCGAAACGGCCCGAGCGCAGGATATTAGCCGCGATCTTGTTTCCGGCTGAGTAGCGCTTCATGAAGCCGAGAAGCAGCGGCTTGCCGGTTTTCTCCGAGGCGACACGCAGTTCCCGCGCACCTGCGGCGCTGCCGGATGGCGGCTTTTCCATGAAGACGGGAAGCCCCCGCTCCAATGCCATCTTGCCGAACTGGAGGTGCTGGTCAGGGCCAACGGCCATGCCGACAGCGTCGATATCGGAGCGCCGTATGAGCTCCTCCGCGTCGCTCGTCAGGTTCGAGACGCCGAATTGCCGTCCCGCAGATGCCAGACGTTTGCCGTCAATGTCGCAAAGCGCAACAATCTGTACGTCGTGGCGAACGAGCTGCGGAAGCAGCATCTGGGTAGCGTGGACGCCGCAGCCGATCCAACCGATCTTGAGAGTCATCGACGATATTCCGTAAGCAGGATGTGGGACTTGATGAATTGGGCGCTCGCAGCAAGGCGTTCGCTCTCGTCCTCGTGCGGCGCGCGCCACTGCGCGAAGGGAACGCCGAAGCGGTCGTCGTTGCGGCGGAAGGGTTCGAGCGATATCGGGCCTCCATAACCGATCTCATGGAGCGCCCGGAACACATCGACCCAATCCGTCGCGCCGGTACCGGGGAAGCCGCGGTGGTTCTCATTGGCCTGGAAGTGCACGACGCGCCGTCCGCCCAGCCGGATCGCCTCGGCAATGGAGGCTTCTTCCATGTGCATGTGGAACGTGTCGAGCATAAGCTGGACGCCTGGATGATCCACGGCGTCGAGCAACTCGATCGCCTGCTGTGTCGTGCAAAGCACGTCGCTTTCGAAGCGGTTGAGCGGCTCGACCGCCAGTACCACCCCAAGGCTGGCAGCATGATCGCCCGCTTCCTTCAGACCGGCGACGCAGCGGGCCTTTCGCGCATGTCGCTCCTCCTCGCTGACCGGTTGCGGCGGCCGGCCGGCAAAGACGAGCGGATTGCCGGTGAGCGGACCGCCGACGATCGTGGCGCCGAGAGCCGCGGCACAATCGGCCGCATACTTGAGGTAGTCGATGCCAGCGCGACTGGCCGCCGGATCATCCGACGACAGGTTGCGCTGCAGGTTGACGCGGGCGGCGAGCACGACGCCAAGCTGTGCGCCCTCTAGCGCTTGGCGAGCCTCCTTCAGATCGAGCTCACCCGGCTCCGGGACAAGAAGCTCGACGAAATCGTAGCCAAGTCCGCGCATCTCGGACAACAAAGAGAAATGCTCTGCCATGAATGGCCGCGCATATTGCATGGAGATCAACCCGATTGGGTTCATTATCTGTCCTCTTTTTATTCGGTTCAGCCCTTCACCGCACCCTGCGTCATCCCGCCAATGAGGCGACGCTGAACGAGAAGGAAAAGGATGGTGGCCGGCATGGCACCGACGACGGCGCCCGCAGCAAGCAGGCCCCATTCGATCTGATATTCGCCGATGAGGGTCTGGATTGCGACCGTGACGGGTCGAACGTTCCTTCCGCCCAGCGTCAGCGCATAAAGATATTCATTCCAGGCGGTGATGAAGATGTAGATGCCCGTCGAGATGATACCCGGCAGCATGAGCGGCAGAACGACCCGCCTTAGCGCCGTCAGCCGCGAACAGCCGTCAATCATCGCGGCCTCGTCGAGGCTCTTCGGAATAGCGCCGACATAGCTCGTGAGCATCCAGACCGCGAAGGGAATGGCAACCGTCGCATTGGCAAGGATCAGCCCGAAATGAGTGTCGAGTAGGCCCACCCTCCGCATCAGCACAAAGAGTGGCAGGATCAGCAGCACGATCGGGAACATGTTGATCAGCAGAAACTGCAACATGAGGAGCTTGCGGCCGGTAAAGCGGAAGCGCGAGAAGGCATAGGCAGCCGTCACAGCGACAGCGAGCCCAAGTGCCATCGTACCGCAAGCAATGATCAGGCTATCGAGCATGTTGCCGAGGAAGGAAGTCTGCTGCAGCAGACGCATATAATTGTCGAGACTCCAGCCTGCAGGGGAGATTGAAACGCCTGTCGCATTCAGAGCCTGCGTCGGTGTCAGCGACGTCAGCACCATCCAAGCGAAGGGCGCCATTGCAAAGAGGACAATAATCAATACAGGCAGATCAACTGTAATGATGCGGCGGAAGGTCGAGGGCTTGTTCATCGTTCTACCTCGCGCATGGTACGGGCAAGATAGAGAGCGACGACTGCACCGAGGAGGATGGTAAATGTGACCGCGATGGTCGTGCCATAGCCGAAGTCGAGGTTCTGGCGGGCGCGCACAAAGGCGTAGAGCGGCAGGGTATGGGTGGCATAGCCCGGTCCCCCGCCCGTCATGACGAAGATGACGTCCATGGAGTTGGCTACCCAGATGACCCGAAGCAGTCCGGCAGTCGCCAGAACCGGAGCAATACCCGGCAGAGTGATGTGCACGAACTGCCGCCAGGTCGAGGCGCCGTCGATGGAAGCTGCCTCGTAGTGGCTCTTTGGGATCCCCTGCAGCCCCGCAAGGATCATGACCGCGAAGAAGGGGAAGCCCTGCCAGGTCAATGTCGCGATGATCGCATAGAGAGCGAGATCGGGATCGGCAAGCCATGGCACGGCAGAATGCACGACCGAAAGATAAATCAGAATATCGTTCAAGACACCCGTATTCGGGTCGTAGATCCAGCGCCACATCAGGGCGATCACCACGCTCGGCAGCGCCCAGGGTATGATGATGAGCCCGCGCGCCAGACCGCGCCACGGGAATTCCCGGTTCAGCAACAATGCGGTCAGGAGACCGAGGGCCATCTGAAGCGGCACCGTCAGGCCGATCCAGATGGCGGTATTGCCAAGCGCGGTCCAGAACACCGGATCGGCAAACAGCTTCACATAGTTACCAAACCCGACGAAGCGGCTGGCATTGGGCTTCCAGAGGATGAGATCATAGAAGCTGGTGGCCAGCGCCTGCACCATCGGAAAGAAGACGATGAACACGGTGACGAGAACCGCGGGCGCCAGCAGCATGTAGGGCATCAGTCGGACGCTCCAAGGCGTCGGGATGGTCACAGCGCTCGATGGTGAGGCGGTCGTCGCGGTCATTCGGTCGTTCCCGGCCGTTGGCATTCGGAAGGTCCCATCCGCCCTGATGTTCGGGCCGGGCGAATGGGAGAGGCGAAGGGGGCGCAGCGCGCCCTCTTCTGGGAGGTTACTGCTGCGCGAAGAGCGCCTCGAGCTGCTGCATCATCTGTTCTGACGTAATCTGCCCGGTTAGCGCCTGCTGCATCGCCGTCTGCCAGGCCGTGTTTACGAATTCGGACGTGGCAGTGTTCTGCGGCAGTACTTCAGCGAAGGGCAGCGATTGCACGGTCGCGTCTACGAACCGGCGCTCATGCAGGGTCCAGTTCTCGGATCCGCTCTTGGTGACAGTCATCTGGCCCGTTGCCTTGTTGAACGCGACGTTGTTCTCCCCCTCCGCAAGGAAGGAGATCCACTTCCATGCTGCATCCTTGACCTGCGAAGAGGAGAAGATAGCCAGCGACTCGTCGCCATAGGACGTCCAGCGTCCGCCACCGCACTCGGGAACGGGGACAGCCGAAACCTTGTCACCGAGCGCCTTGACCATGTCATTGGACGAGCCAATGTGATGGATGGTCATGGCAGTCGTACCGTTCTTGAAGGCGGCTGTAATTTCCTGGAAGCCGTCGTTGGGCGCGGACGGAGGGATAACCTTGTCCTTCTGGAAGAGGTCGATCAACCATTGATTGGCAGCGATCGCTTCAGGGGTCGTCAGCCCCCCTGGCTCCAGCTTTGCGCCCTGCGACAACACGAAGGCCCCCCACTGGTCCCAGCCGCCCTTCCCGCCACGCAGGCCGAAGCCGTAGGTCTCCGGCGCTTTGGTCAGTTTGATAGCTGCATCCCGGAACTCGTCGCACGTCGCCGGCGGCTTCAAGCCTGCCTGTTCGAACAAGTCAGCCCGATAGTAGAGATAGAGTACGACGTACTGGATCGGCAGATAGTACTGCTGGCCGTCCGGCCCCTTGTTGATTTCCAGCAGGTTGTCGAGAAGGTCTGCCTTGCCGGACCAGGTCTCGACCTGCTCGCCAATTGGCTCCAGCGCCCCCATTTCGATGAGGCGCGGCTGGGCGAACAGCTTCACCATGGCCGCATCAGGTGCATTTCCACCGACCAGGGCTGTATAAAGATTATCGTAGTAGCTGTTCCAAGGAACGTTTTCGGCTTCGATCTCGATGCCTGGATTGTCAGCCTCGAATTTGGCTACCAAATCGTCCATCGGGTTTTCCGGATTATCAAAATGATACCAGAACCGGACGGTTTCCGCGGATGCGGTGCTTGCAAGGAGCGCGGTCGCAAGGGCGGCGCCTACGGCCAGTTTCTTCAGCATTTTCATTCTCTCCTCCTCTGAAAATCAAGCTTGGGTTCCGGCGATCATGTCCTTTGCCGCCTTCCCTGCCGCCGCCAGCGCCTCCCGCGCCGCGGCAAGATCGATCGTGTTCTGCAGAAAGCCGTGCGTCACACCAGGCACGACTGTCAGCGCATCGCTGCGCCCAAGAGCCTCGAGCCGTTTGTCCAGCAGGATGCTGTCCGAGAGCAGAGGATCCACGCCAGCGGCCGTCAGATGAAGGGGCGGCAGCGCTTTCAGTGCCTCTTCAGAGGCGACTAGGGGACACGCCAGCGGATCGAGCGAAACATCGCGATCGCCGGTATACCAGTTCCAATAGCGCTGCATCTTTGCAGTCGTCAGTCCCGGTCCATGTTCGAAATCACGGTACGACTGCGTGTGGAAGGACGCTGCATAGGTTCCGTAGAAAAGCAAGGCGCCTGCCACAACGGCGTTCGATCGAGGTTGCTCGTGTAGTAACGCCGCGAGCGCAAGATTTGCGCCTGCGGAGTCGCCTGCCATAACCAGTGGGCCTTCCTCAACGCCGAAGACTCTTGCTGCAGCAAAAGCCGATCGCAACGTTGCGACAACGTCAACCAACCCCGCAGGATAGGGATGCTCCGGCGAGAGCCGATAGTCCGGCAGCAAGACCGGCAGGCCAGTCTCAACCGCTAGGACGCGCGCGCATCGCTCGTGCGTCTCAGGACTACAGAATGCGAAACCGCCGCCATGCACGAAGATCATCGCGCCCGGCCGATGCCCCGGCGGCACCAGAACCTTCAGGCGAACGCGCGCCGACCCGAGACTTTCATCCGCGTCGATCCAGGCGTCACCAGCGGCGGCTATCTCGGGCAGATCGACATTCCAGCGGCGATTGCTCTTAAGGGTGAACGCCCTTCCTTTTGACGGGGACAGCAGCGTCGGATCAGGTTGCGGCCTCACTTCTCGTTCGACGCGCTTAAGAAGCCGTGCCATATCGGCAGAAAGCAGGGAGATGTCGGGCGCTGCGTTCATTGACGTTCATCCGGGAAAACATCGGGACCAAGGTCAACGATCGTCGCGATGTGGTGACGCAGCGCCTCAGACGCCCTTCCCACATCCCCCGCCTCGACAGCGTCGATGATCGAGGCATGCCGCTGTGCTGTTGCGACAAGATCGCGAGGGCTGGTGCTGCGTGAAATCTTGAAGCGGTGATTGTGCACCAGGCAGCGGTGCAGAATCGGGTCGAGCGCGGGAAGCTGCGCGTCTTGAAACAGGCGACGGTGAAAATCCCGATCAAGCGAGGCCAGTTTCAGTTCGTCGCCCACCGCTGCCGCCTCCAACATCTTGTCGAACAGAGCCTTCAAGTCGGCAACGAGCGTGCGTGTGGGCATCTGCAATGCTCGCAGAATGCCACTGCACTCGATCTGCTGGCGCACCCGGAACATTTCCACCGCTTCAGCTTCCGTGCATTCGGAGACCTGCGTACCGCGATGACCCTGCCGGCGAACAAGCCCCTCCTCCTGCAATTGCAGCAGCGCTTCACGCACCGTTCCCTGACTGCAGGAAAAATAGGCGGCAAGATCCAGCTCGGTCAGAGCGGCTCCAGCCGGAAGCACCCCCAGCATGATATCGCGCTTGAGCGCGTTGAAGGTGGCAGCCGACTTTGCCGGCTTAGCGTCTCGCGCATTCGACTGGGCAGAAAAGTACGTCATTTGCTTCCGCGGAGTTGCCAATCATCTTCCCTCCAATTATTGATATTGATATCGATAATGAACGTCAAGAGCGGATAGAGACCTTGCGGGAGGAGCATGCCGTGACTGCAATCAGCTTGAGGGAAATCCGGAAATCCTACGGATCGCTGCAGGTCATCCACGACATTGATATCGAGATCGAAAGCGGCGAGTTCCTCGTTCTGGTAGGTCCCTCCGGCTGCGGAAAATCCACCCTGCTGCGAATGATCGCGGGGCTTGAGGATATTTCCGGAGGCCGCCTCGAGATCGGCGGAAAGATGGTCAACGCCCTACCGCCGTCTCAAAGAGACATTGCGATGGTGTTTCAGGACTATGCACTTTATCCGCACATGAGTGTGCTCGAGAATATGGCATTCGGGCTGAAGATGCGCGGGACGGACGAGGCCGTCATCCAGCAGCGCGTGGCGCAGGCGGCCGATATCCTTCGGATCCAGCCGTTTCTTGACCGGCGGCCTGCCCAGCTTTCCGGCGGTCAGCGCCAGCGTGTCGCCATGGGCCGCGCCATCGTGAGGGAGCCTTCCGCTTTCCTTTTCGATGAGCCACTTTCAAATCTCGACGCCGCACTGCGGGTAGAAATGCGGCTGGAGATCGCAAAACTTCACAATCGAATGAAGGCGACCACCGTTTATGTCACACACGACCAGGTCGAGGCGATGACGCTTGCGGATCGCATTGTGGTGCTGAATGCCGGGCGCGTCGAACAGATCGGTCCTCCGCTGGAGCTTTACCACCGTCCGGCCAGCCTCTTTGTCGCCCGCTTCATCGGTAGTCCGACAATGAATACGTTCTCCGCGGAACTCGTCACCCATGGCGAGAAGGTCAAAGTTCGGCTGAAGGACCGCGCCATCATGCTGGAGAACGAGGCCGCACAACAATTGCGAGCCGGGGCCGCAACCCTCGGAATCAGGCCCGAGGATCTGGTCGTCTGCAGTCCAGAAGAGGCGTGGTTCGGCGGGAGACTCGCCGTAGCCGAGCGATTGGGCAGCCAGACCTATGGTTACCTGGAAACTGGCAACGCGCGTATGCTCACGGTGGAGTTTCCTCGTGATACTGCCATCAGCGTGGGCGATCTGATCCACGTGCGCCCAAACATAGACGCTGTTCATGTATTCGAGGAAGCTTCCGGTCGAAGGTTGAATTGACGGCCGTTGAGCTGCTAAAAAGGATACAAAGGAGAGTAGCTCGGGCCTGAGCCAAGCGCGTTGACCACCGGAGGTCATGGCCTGTAGCTGCATGCGGCTGAGGTGTCAAAGTACAAGCCGCATCCTTGAAGTTCACAAGTTATCTCAGCGGCACGATGACGTTGCGACATGGAAAGCAAATTCGTTCTGAACGAGAGACAACATGCACTTTCGGCGCGCACGTGAGGTGGCGCCGCTGCCGGCGCGATGTCTGCTTTAAGGCGGGCACGGTGACGGTCTCTGTGGCCGATATGCGGGCGCATTCCTGTCGCAAGATTCGTCGTTTCATGGCCAAAACACCCAGCTTCCAAGCTAAGCTGGGAAGCCTTCACGCCATCTCAAGGTGCGAGGATTCCATTCCCCGCGCGATAAGCGGCGCGGGAGACTTCGAATGCGGGTGGGAAGCGTTAAGTCGCCGAGCCACGATATCGTGGTTGAGCCACAGGACGGGACCGGAGGGTTCGGAAGATTCGCCAAAAATTAGCTGTCCGGTTGCCTTCACAACGAGACCGCTCAGGAGGTCGCTGATCATCAGCTTGCTATCCCGATGCATCTGGGTGATCTCGTTGGACGTGCCGATGGTCAAATCGGCCTGTGCCTGGCTGTTTGCCATGGGCCATGCCGAAAAGTCATAGAACGGACGCATGACCTCGCTGGCCTGCATGTCGGTGATCTTCCGGAAAACATCCTTCATGGTTAAGCCGTCGGCCAAACGCTGCTGGCAGGCCTGCCACTGTTCGTCTGCCCATTGGCCACCGTTCTCTTTCTTCAACGCAAGCAGCAGCGGTATCAGGGGCAGCTCGATACCCGTGAACACATCGGACGAATTGGTCCGGATTTCGGGACAGTTATAGACAGTTGCCTTGATCCCTGTCGCCCAGGCTTCCTCTGCAATGCCTTCGAGCCGCATCTTCGCATAACCCTGGGTGTAGTTGGTGTAGGTCTGCCAACGATAGCTTCCGTCAATGAGGACCGCCGATCCGTGGTAACCATAGGCCGTATATCGTATTTGACCGCCAGAAGCTTCCACGCGCTCGCGGATCGCAGCGCTGAAATCAATGAGATGGCGAAAGGTGTTTGCGGAGACGTCGTCAAAATTCTGCAGGATGAGTTTTCCCAGGTCACTGTCGAGCAAGGTCTGCGACGACATATGGCGGGTTCCGGTCCCCTTGTAGATTCGATTGGCGACGACCAAGAATACCTTCGCCTTCGGGATGCCCCCGGCCATTGTGTGGGCGAAGAAAACATTGCGGCCAGCGGCGATCATTCCGTCGAGAACGGTCATGACTTTTGAAAGCGACTCCGTAAAACGCGCAGTGGCGATGTCGCGGCATTGCCCGATATAGTCCCAGTCGAGCTTGTCGTGTTCCCAGCTCTCAAGCGTCATTTTTGCCAGCAGATCGGTGGGAGTTGGGCCGTCTGCGGGTGCATCGAGATCGAAACCCGCCATAAGAGGTATGTTGATGATCCTGCCGCCCAGCTGAGCCTCCGCCGAAGACAGTTCCTCGGCATCGAGCGGTCGCAGCGCGTTGTTCTCGTCGCGCCGCCCGACGGTGATCCCCACAATCTCCATTCCAGCGCGTCTGGCTTCCTCGAGCAAGCCGGTGGCGTATCCGCGGCCGAACAGTTCGCCGAAGAGTACGAAAACATCGCCTTTACGGAAGACCGTGTTCTCGGAAAGACGATTCAGTGCAACCGGATTTTCCATGCTGTCAGCTCTTTGATTCGTGTGTCGTCGAGCGATGGCTCATACGAGCTTTCACAAAGACATGGCCGCACTGGCACAGAATGGGAACTCATTTTCGGTGACCGTTCATTTCAAAACGTGAAGTCGGTCTCTGTTGTTCCTACAATGCAGCGAAATGCCGAGGCCGTTGGAGATCGGCGCGCCGATACCGAAACGAGTTCGCTGAAAACGCTCGTCCTACGGATGCTTGCGAGGCTATTGACGCTGTCTGAGGCTCATTGTTGGGCGTTCTATCATTGTCGAAGTCACCTAACGGCCGCGTTCCGGAGACCGCTCGAACAGCAGACCGACAGCTTCCAAGAACTAATGCGGGTGGTGCGAACGACCGGCATGGGGGGCGGAGCGGATTGCGCCTGTCGGCCCCAAACGGGCATCAGATATCTCGGAAAACGCGGTCGTGAAAGGTTGCATTCTCGCGACACGAAAACGGGTCATTTCCCTATTGACTTAGAGCACACTCTAACCCGTAGCTTTCTGGGCGTCGTGACGAAAGAATGGCGTTGATGAAGATTGGCGAGCTGGCAAAGAGTTCGGGATTGTCGGCCTACACCATTCGTTACTATGAACGGATCGGTCTTGGTGACATTGCGTCCGCCACCATCAGGCCGGTATTCTATGAAATAGGGACATAGGCCGGATGGCATGACCCGCACCCCGAAACCCTTCAGTTCGGTATCGTAAACAGCGTAAAGGCGCGCCTCTGGGCGCAAGCCGTCAACAAGCCGTTTTGTGATCTTCTCGGTGGCCATTCATCCGTTTCCGTGTCGCAACCATGTCGCCACGCGGATGTAAATCGGCGTAATTTTGGACTCGGCGGCCAATCGCCTGCACACCAAGAAAAACAGTATTTTTGTCTAAAAATCAATTATTTAATATTGTCGTGCGTTATGCGCCGCAAGCCGCCGTAAACCGCCAGACTGGCTTTCCCAATGTTGGAACCGGCGGTGGCGGTCTCATCGTACTTGTGCCCCTGTGGATTCTGACGAACGGGGCATTTGGCATCCGGGGGCCGATCGGCTTCCATCAAGCCATCCTTGCCTCGAAGGGCGATCATTCTCGCGGCGCCGCATTGGTCGTGGCGGCGATTCTCGGTTTCACGGCCGCGGGTACCGCTGCCACAGCCTACTTCCTCAGTTTGGGTTGGTGGCCGCTCCCTATGGCAAGCTGCCTCGCGGCAGCCCTTGCCTTCCTATGCCTGGCGGTATTCCCGAGAAGCTGAGGCTTGCCTTCCAAAGCAATCCAGCTACCGGACGAGAGCATTAACCATGTCTCGTCCTTTTTCTGGGCGTTCGCTTACTTGGCGAACAACTCACGCAGCTTGGCGCCCTCAACGGGGCTGGCGGCGACGACGGGCTTCCACCCCTCTTCCTGAGCCATGTCGGTGAAAGCTTTGGCTTTGGTGTCGTCGAGCGCGAACGTGCGAATTCCAGCCTTTTCTTGGCGCTTGAATTCTTCCTTCGCCATATCCCTGTATGCAGCGGACGCGGCTTCCGCCTTGAGCATTTCCTCCTCAAGAACTGCCCTCTGCTCGGCGGTCAGCTTCTTCCATGCGCTTCCGCTAATATAGATACCTGTCTCGACCTGATAGAAGCCCGGATCAATACGCGCTGCTGTCTTCTCCTGCCAGCCGAGATCGAACACGCCGACGGACGGCCAAGCGTAACCATCAATCGTGCCGCGCTCCAGTGCGGTGAAGACTTCGCCGGCCGCCGTTTGCATCGGAGCGATCCCAAGACCGTCAAAGAAGGCTTTGTAGGTCGGCGCCGAGCGGATCTTCAGACCCTTGAACTCCAGATTGTCAGGATATTTCGACATGTAGATATGGTAGTTCATGTTTTGAACCAGCCGGCCCAACCAGTGGATATTGGCCTTTTTCATATGAATCTCGTCCAGCAGGGCGTAGCCGCCGTTTGAACGCAAGTCGGCCATGGACAGATCCGTCAGCGTCATCGCCAGACCTTCCGGAACCAGATTTGCGTGATAGACGGCAGTCGTGTTGGCAAGGTCGATTACGCCGCCGCGAAGCGCGTTGCCAACCTCGAAGGGAGGCATGGCATCCGGACCGCCAACCAGGTTGATGCGAACTTTGCCCTTCCCGTTCTCATTCACGCTCTTAACAAAGGCGTCGAAAGGCGTGAAAAAAGTCGTGCCCTTCTGAAAAGCGGAGATAGCCCGGAGCACGACCTCGTCTGCCGCGGCGGGCACGGCGGCGCTCAGAGTGGCCATCATTGCAAAGAGAGCGGACAGTGCGCGTTGTCTCATGGAGGGTTCCCTTGTTTTCTATTTGAGAAGATTGGGCAGCAAAAGCGTCAGGTCCGGTGCCATGAACATGAGTGCCAGAATGACGAGTTCGATAAGGATAAAAGGTGCGGCAGCCCGGTAGATCTTGGGGAGCGCCGTATCGCGGCTAACGCCCTGCATCACCATCAGCAGGATACCGAATGGTGGCGTCAGCAATCCAAGCTCAATGGCCACCAGCATCATCAAGCCGAGCCAGACCGGCTCAACGCCCGCCGCTTGCGCCAGCGGCATGAAGAAAGGAAGCGTAATCATCATGATCGAGATCTGATCTATGAAGCAGCCAAGGATCAGGATGATGAGCAGCATCATCGCCACTAAAATGGCGGGGCTTGGGTCGAAAGCTTCGATCAGCCCGATGAAGCCGGTGGTTGCCCCAGAAAAGGATAGAATCTGCGAGAACGTCGTCGACGCCACGATGATGAACAGGATCGAGATGGAAACCTTGGCCGTTTCGACCATCGACTTGATGAAGTTGGCCGGGGTCAGGGTGCGATAGCCTATCGTAGCGATCAAGGCGGCCGCCGAGCCCAGCGCCGCCGATTCCGTGGGCGTTGCGATACCGGCAAGCATTCCGCCTACAACGGCAATGAAAATTCCCGAAAGCGGTAGGACATCACGCACGAACGGCATGATCCGCTCTTTAAGCGGAGGGATCGTTCTGACATCTTCGCGCGGCGCCGACGATGGGACCATCTGTGCCACGATGATGACGAAGGCCAGGAACGACACCGCCATCAGGAGGCCGGGCACGATCCCACCGATCAGCAATTGGGATATGGAAATGCCCGAGAGCGATCCTAGCATGACCGCGAGCGCCGACGGCGGAATAAGGACGGCGATACCACCCACTGCCATCGTCGGCCCGAGGGCAAGCGTGGTCGAATAGCCGCGCTTGATCATTTCCTGCGACAGCGTACCGCCCAGCATCGCTGTATTGGCAATCGAAGAACCGGAAAGCGCAGCGAATGCCGTTCCGCCCACGACGGAGACGCAAGACAGACGCGCGGGAAGTCTGACGAGTAGCTTCTCCACCGCATCGATCGCCCTATAGGCAAGACCCGTATGGAAAAGCAGCTCACCCATCAAAATGAAGAGTGGAATCGGGGCAAGCGCAAAAGAGTTCACTGCGAGCGAGGCATTGCGCGTCAATTGCATCAGGCCGGCTTCGCCGCCCAGGAATATCCATGCACCCACGAGGTTTGCGCCGAGAAATGCGAATGCAACCGGTGTACCGATGGCAAATTGTAGAGCAAGTAGGCCAATCAGCAGAAGAAGTGTCTGCCACCAGATCATACGGTCTCTCCTGCTTGCAGCAGCTTCGAAAGGAACTCCAGACCGCAGAGGCCAAAGCACCAAATCACCGGCAGCATCAGATACCATTCCGGGAAAACGAGGGTTTTGAAGACCAAGGAGCCGGCATTATAACTGTCGAGAAGAGTGGCGACGGCGAGCCAGGTGAGGCCGAGCGAGACGACGATTCCGACCACGAAGCAGATCTTGATCATCGCCGACGCTGTGTCCTTGCTCACGACCCGCAGCAAGACGTCCACATTCACATGCCCATTGTGATGCAGGACCCAGGGCGCTCCCGCGAAGGTGCCGACTGTGATGAGATATTCGGTGACCTCGTTAAGCCACGGCCAACTCAAAAGGCCGAGATTGCGTCCGAGAACGTCTAGGATAACTGAAAGAGCGAGCAAGCCGAAGGAGAGTGCTGCGATCGCTCCGGCGAACGCCATAACTCCACTCAGCGCCGCTCTGAACCGAGCGCCGATCATAAGAGGTTCACCCACTAGACATGTTTATTGCGGTATAATCCTTTAGGCTTAAAATTTGTCAACGGCAATAATTCTCTGCGAGTCTCTTTGCAAGGTAGAGTCGCGCGTAGCGGCATGTTCGCATACAAGGCCGTCCCATGCGGCTAGAAGACCAGACCACGAGCGTAAGATGTTCATATCCGGAGAAATCCTTATCCTGACCGGAACACCTGGTTCAGGCAAAACGACCGCGGCGAACAGCATCGCGCACCTGCCCGGCAGCCCGAAGGTCCACCTGCATTCGGACGACTTCTGGCATTTCATCAAGGCAGGCTCGATTCCACCGTGGCATCCCGAGGCCCATGACCAGAATACAACAGTGATCGATGTGCTGGCCGGAGCTGCTGCCCGCTATGCGAAGGGCGGCTACTTCGTGCTGGTGGATGGCATCATTGGGCCCTGGTTTTTAGACGCGTTCCGAAATATCGGAGCGGTCCTGCACTATATCGTCCTTCGTCCGGATCTGGAGGAGGCAATCAGACGATGCCGCCAACGAGGCGGCGCCTCCCTTTCCGATCCCATTCCAATTTCCGCGCTCCACCAGCAGTTCGCCAATTTGGGCGTACTGGAAGGCCATTTGCTGTCGGTGGCAGGCATGAGCGCTGACGAAACCTGCAATTCCATCCGTCAGGCAGTGGAAAGCGGGCGTTTCCGGCTGAGGTAGACCTAAAGTGGAAGAGGGGAATGTCGTCCGCTCAGAGGGCGCAATCTTGCTGTAGTGCGTTGGAAACGCCAGATGAGTCGGCCCTGGCGTTTCGTTTGTTGAGATGTCGGCCTACGCCACCAGACCCTTGGTCAGTTCCAGCGCCTGCCGCTCGAACAACCGGCGATAGATCCCCTTATTGAGCCGGATCAGTGCCTGATGGTCGCCTTCTTCGACAATCTTGCCTTTGTCGAAGACCAGCAGCCGGTCCAGCGCCCGCACCGTGGAGAGACGATGGGCGATTACCAGCGTTGTGCGGCCGTCCATCAGGCGTTCCATGGCCTGCTGGATCTGGACTTCGCTCTCGCTATCAAGGCTCGATGTCGCCTCGTCCAGGATCAGCACCGGCGCGTCGGCGAGAAAGGCACGGGCGATGGCGACACGCTGACGCTCGCCCCCCGATAGCTTCACCCCGCGTTCGCCGACCATCGTCTCATAGCCCTTGGGAAGATCCATAATGAACTCGTGCGCATTGGCCTGTTTCGCAGCCTTTTCGATTTCGCGCCGCGAAGCATTCGGCCTGCCATAAGCGATGTTTTCCGCCAGCGTCCGGTGGAACAGGATGGGCTCCTGCTGCACGATGGCGATCTGGCCGCGCAGGCTCGATTGCATGACCTCGGCGACATCCTGTCCATCGATACGAATCGAGCCAGAATTTACGTCATAGAGACGCTGAATGAGCTTGACGAAGGTTGTCTTACCCGAGCCCGAATGCCCCACCAGACCGACGCGCTCGCCCGGTTTGATGGTGACGGAAAAGTCCTCGTATAGAGGATTTGGATGAGCGCCGTATTGAAAGGTGACGCGATCGAAGACAATCTCGCCCGCGCCAATCTCGATCGGCACGGCGTGCGGCTTGTCCTCAATGCCGAGCGGCATCTTGTCGAGCAGCACCAGTTCTTCCATGTCGTTGACGGCCCGCTGCAAGTTACGGATGTCCTGGCCTACGTTGCGAAGATAGCCCTGCAGAACGAAGAACATTGCCAGCACGAACGTGATGTCACCGGGTGTGGCCAGCCCCTGCCGCCACATGATCAGGCCCGTCCCCAAAATCCCCGCCTGCATTGTGACCATCATGAAACCCTGGATCGTGCCGCTCGTAGTGCCGCGCTTCCATGTCCGTCGCGTGCGACTGTCCCATCTGGCCAACACCTGGCTCAGCCGTGCCTCTTCGCGCTTCTCGGCGCCGAAGGCCTTGACCACTGCGTTGCAGCTGATGGCGTCCGCCAGCGCACCGCCGAGCTTGGTGTCCCAGGCGTTGGCAAGTCTTGCGGCCGGCGAAACGAACCCCATGGAAAGCGCCACGGTGACACCAACATAGATGAGCGAGCCCGCCCCCACGATCAGCCCCATGACCGGCCAATAGCTGCCGAGTACGATACTCGCGCCGACCAGCATGACGATGGACGGCAGCAGGGCGACCAGCAGCAGGTCGTTAAGCGAGTCGAGCGCCCACATTCCGCGGGTGATCTTGCGAACTGTCGAGCCGGCAAAGCTGTTGGCGTGCCAGTCGGTCGAGAACCGCTGCACCCTGTAAAAGCCGTTGTTGACCACATCCGCCATGGTGCGCAACGTCATCCGGATAATGCCGGTGAAGATTAACCAGCGCAGCGCCACGCTGGTCAGGCCCAGCACGACAACGATGACGAAGGCGCTGAGCGCACGATCGGCTCCATCGCCGCCGGCAATGGCATCGACGATCTGGCCGGAAAATACTGGCACCATGACTTCGGCCAGCGTGCTTGCGATCACCAACACGATGATGGCGCCCACGAAAACAGGTCGATAGCTCCAATGATGAAAAACAAAGCCGAGCACCTGGCGATAGGCGTCGGCACGAAAATCGAGCTTCTTGCGAGTCATTGACTTTAGCCCGGCCCGTGTCGGCGCCGGTCCTCAAATCGAGAGTTGAGAGGCGCACAGCCCACGCGGGAGACGAAGTAATCCCGTCAAATCATCGGGCTGTGACAAAAGAGAAAACCACTGATCGCGCCCAAGGAGGGCCGCGAATGGAAATGACCTAGTGTCGGGTCATTCCGCACGGGAGGTTTTCGACGATTGATACTGTCATTCAACGCCTCCCTTTGTTCGATCCTAAGCGGTGAGCGGTTTATACCCGAGCAATTCGGTATTGCCAAGCGTTCACCACAACCTGACGGAAGGTGATGCGCAAACGACACAATTTCAGAATGGGAAGGGTAGAATGCCGCCAATGGCCAACGAGCCGAACGGTGACAACTGGCGTACAGATGCCATCGCCTCAAAACCAATTCGATGTCTGCTTCGGGCAGAGCGAACAACTGCCTCTGTCACCGAAAGGGGGCATTACCGACCGCCGTGCGGGGCCATAGGTGGACACTCGTTATGTCGGAGCAAATCTTCCGCTGTAGGATTAAAGAATTCAGTAGTCCGACAAAGAGTATCTTGCGTCTGGAGAACCAAAACGAGGCTGCACGCCGAGAAGAGGCGCAGCGCGGCTGATAATCGACTTGATCATAGGCGCGGCGGTGGATGCTGCCGTTCGGCCGCTATGCTCACCTGTCTTTGGAGCATCGATGATCGAAAGCACCACATATTTCGGCCTGTCCATCGGAAATGCCGCGACGAATGCATTGAAGTTGATATCGTTCGCGTACCGCCCATTGATCACCTTGTCGGCGGTGCCCGTTTTGCCACCTACGTTGAATCCTTCGACTTGGGCGCTCCGGCCGGAGCCTTTCAGGCCATTCCAGGTGTAAAGATAACGCATGTCCGCACTGGTTTTGTCCTTTATGACGGTACGCGACAGCAGTTTCGCCTGCTCGCGACTACGGCGAAGAAATGTCGGAGGGACAAGACTTCCGCCGTTGATCAATGAAGCGGCGGCGACCGCCGTCTGCAACGGCGTGGTCGCCACGCCATGGCCGAACGAGATCGTCACGGAGTTGATTTTCTTCCATGTGCGCGGCTGGGTCGGCGTTGCGACACCGGGCATTTCGGTTTTCATCTTTGACAGGAGCCCGAGCTTTGCCAGAAATTGCTGATGCCCTTCGATGCCGACCATATCGGCAATCGCGGCCGTGCCGATGTTTGATGAATACTGGAAGACTTCCGGGATTGTCAGCGCCCGGTTCTTGCCCTTGAAATCCCTGATCGTGAAGCCGCCCAGTTGGATCGGCCGGGATGCGTCGACAACGGAATTCAAGGTAATCTTCTCTTCGTCTAGTCCCATCGCCAAAGTGAAGCTTTTGAATGTCGAGCCCATCTCATAGGTCGCATTGCTCACCCGATTGAACCAGCCCTTTTCGTATTCCTTGTCCACGTTTCCGTCAGGAAGCGTTCGCGACGGTTCGTTCGGATCGTAATCGGGCACCGAGGCCATTGCGAGCACTTCACCGGTGTCGACATCGAGAATGACCGCACCGGCGGCCTCGGCCTTGTAGGCGATCATCGCCGTAGCGGCCACCTCACGCACGATGTTCTGGACACGAATGTCGATCGAAAGTGTAACTGGCTCCAGCGGCGTATCGCCTGTCATTCCGGCAGCGCGGAGATCCGACAAGCCTTGCTGGTCCAGATATCGCTCCATGCCGGCGAGACCCTGGTTGTCTACGTTCACATGGCCTAGAATATGCGACGCGGTTGCATTCCCCGGATAGAAGCGCCGCTTCTCCGGACGAAACCCGACGCCGGGGATGCCGAGCGCGAGAACAGCCGCCTGTTGCCGAGGCGTCAGTTGCCGCTTCAACCACTGGAAGGCAGTCCCTGAACGCAGCCGTTTGTGTGTTTCGCTCCAATCCAGATTCGGAATAACCTGCGCGAGCTTCTCCACGACCTCGTCCGCATCGATGATGCGCCGCGGGTCCGCATAAAGCGATACCATGTTAACGTCAGTCGCAAGAAGTGCGCCGTTGCGATCGACTATGTCGGGGCGTGATGCCACCACGGTAGGGCTGCCGAGCGAAGCGGTGGTTAAGGGATCAGCGATACCATATTGAACAAGCCGGGCGCCAATGAGGAAGAAGACGACCGAAAAACCCGCGATCAAAATCCCCAGTCGCTGACGTGCCTGTTTCCTCCGGCAGGCACCGGTGCCAATGAACTCCCCGCGTCCTTCGGCGTCCCGCCGCCTCACTATAAAATGAGCGCGCCTCTTCAATCGGACGACAAAGGAAATCATGGAGGAAATCCATTTAACGCAATAGTCTGAAATGGGCGAAGAATGCCGTTGCTAAAAATTTAATAAACATGCCGATTTGCTCGCGGCAATGAGCGGCGAGCAACCCGTCAGAAACGATCGCTACACGATTAATATACAATTAAAAACGTACCATTCTCGGGCTCTGGCATTAACGGTACCAATGACCGCTCCGAGCGCCAAGGCGATAGGGCCGCAAAACCGCGCATCGATGGAACGTTCGCTCAAAAGCACTGCAATCCTCCGCCCGTCGAAAAACGCGAGGCCGCCTTCGAGCAGTTTTTGACGACCGAACGGCGGCTCTCTGCGTTTAAGGAACGAGGCGTGGCATAGCGGCCACCCGATGATAGGAATCTCACCGGCCGATTACGCATGCACTGCGGACGCCGCGAGAGGCTGGCGTTGGACTTTCCGCGGATCTGGCAGATCATGAACGCTTTGCGAGACGTTCTTCGCAGATGAGGCGAACCAACTTCTGAAGCACCTCTATGCGTTCGATGATCCAGCGAAGCTCTTCCTCCGTGATCTCGTAATGCGGCGAATATCGCGCATCGACGTAGGCGCGATCGAGCCGCTCGAAACAGCGGCGGGCAAACTTGGTATCTCGCGGCCACGCCTCGATCAGGCGCGCGTCGATCCGCTCAGCCGAAGAGCGCAAGAATTTCAGGCGATGCGACTTTGGCGAGTAGAGGGTAAGGACGAGCAGGACGCAGTGATAGAGGCGCTCGGTTGACTGGTGGAGGTCGAAAGCTGCGTCGTTCCAATATTGCCTTCGGAGTCCTTCCTTCGCGAGCTCCAGACGCCTCTCGGCGCTCGAATACCATTTTTCAAAATATCCCTGTGCCTCCTTTCGCGCCTCTTCCTCGCTGAGCAGCTTTGGCGTCACAAACGGATGCCCTTCCTTCTCGTAGAGCATGATGCCGTCGCGGATGATGTCGATAAAGAACGGTCTTCCACGTGCCAGCTGGTCGTTCACGTCCTGCAGCGTGTGAACGATGATGTTGACCGGCGTCTCGATTTCCTTGGTGATCGTCAGCTCGCGCAGGAAATGATCGGACACCTCCTGCCATAGATCATTGTCTTCCCCGACGCTCTTCAGGTTGGCGACAACGAGAATATCGTAGTCGGACCTGTAACCGCTCTTACGGTCTTCCACCCAGTCGCCGCGGGCGTGCGAACCAAAGAGGATGACCTTCAAGATCCGCCCGGCTTTCTTCTTTTCGGAAAGCTTCGACTGCTGAGCCGCCTCGAATTCCTCGAAGATGATTTTCAAGGCGCGTGCCAACTCTCGCTGCTTGCGCTCCGGAAGATGCCCGACGGCCTCGCTATCAGTCACGGGAACACTTGCATCCATTGTCTCCGTCGCCGGTTCTGGTCGATCTGCAAATCCAGAACCTACGCCCTCGTATTCGTCTTCCGTTCAAAATCATGCCTGGCGGAGCATAGGTCAAGCCCGCTCCAGCGCAGAATGAGAAAACTCCTACCAGCTCAAATCTCGAATAAAGCGTTACAGGGACACGACATTTATTTGGGGCGCTGAACTCAAAGACAGAAAATTTCGTTCCACCGGCCGGGCCGGCGAAATGGGCAAAGAACTCACTTATGCGGCCGGTTCGGCGTGCGCGGTCAGGGTTCACCCGCCGTGGGAGCGATCCTTGCAAGGGTGCGAACCATTCCAAGGATACTAGCCCGCACGGGCATCGGAAGATCCTGAAAGGCGTCGATGAGGTGCTGCCCCTCCGCCGTCGAAATATAGGCAAGCCGCGCTGCCCATTCCGGGCTCATGTGACTTCCCTCACCCGCCGCATTCGGCAACGCACTAAAGAAGAACTCGACCGGAACCTCCAGAATGAGGCTGATCTCGTACAGAGTTGACGAGGTTACGCGATTGGCGCCGGTTTCATATTTCTGCACCTGTTGAAACGACATGCCCAATCGCTCAGCAAGTGCTCCCTGCGTCATGCCGAGGTGCGTTCGCCTTAAACGAATCTGCTGACCGATAAGCTGGTCGATGGTTCTCTCGCCAACCTCGGCCGGCAGACCTGTCGATGGGCACTGCGCCCGACGAGCGACTGCATATGTCATGGCAACTCCCTCCAGGAGCAGACAATGTCCGCTACGCGAAACCTGGTGATCGGGGAGTTCGAATGCCGATAGATTCAGCCCCTGCGGCCTTTGGCAAAGCCTGTTTTATACGCCGCAGGCTCCCCGACCATAGAGGAGTGTTGCCTTCCGGTGGCACGGACCGACCTATGGGGATTCGAAGCCCCAAGCAGCCTGCGCTGCTCGACTCCTTTTTAAACTCTCAGATTATTTTTGCAAGCACTGCGAGCAATTCCTGCCAATCTTTCTGTCCCATGGAAGCTCGAATATCTCCTGTTTTTCGGCTCGCTAAGTGTCGATGGCGCAGAATATTTTCAATATATATCAGCCACATAAAATCAATATCATTTCAGTCTTCGAACCTCATCGACTATGCTCGCGTCAGTTGATTTGGAGGCTGAGATGACCGAGAATTCAATTCAGGAGAGAGGCGCTGGTATCTCCGTCACCTCTAGCCGCAACACGCGCGCGATGATCGACAAGGCCGGCCCGCAGTTTGATCTCGCATATCAGTCAGGCGTCATGGGACTGTCCGCCAGGCCCATGAAAGAAAGGTTCGTTTCCATTGACCTTGGTGGATCGAATAAATGCGTCCTCGACTTCATAAGATGCTCCTACCTCGGTCTCGACAACCATCCCGAAATCGTCGCCGGCGCAATCGACGCCATGACACAATACAAAAGCCTGCATTGGTCCTGCGCTCGCACCCGTCTCAATTTTGCATTGTTGACCACACTTGAGAATGAGCTTGCCGATCTGTTCCAGGCTCGCGTCATCACCTATTCGAGCGTTCTCGCAGCAAACATGAGCGCGCTCCCGCTCATCGCGTCCGGCCATCTTACCGGAAATAAAAAACCGGTGATGGTCTTTGACCGCTTCGCGCATGCGACGCTCGCGTTTCACAAGGCGACGCTTGCAGCAGAAACCGCCGTCATCACCATCGATCACAATGACGTTTCCATGTTGGAGCAGATCTGTAAGCAAAACCCCTGCGTCGCCTATATTTGTGACGGCGTTTATTCGATGGGCGGTGCGGCGCCGCTCGAGGCTCTTCTGTCGCTTCAACAGCGATATGGCCTTTTCCTCTATATCGATGACGCCCACGGTGTTTCGCTCTTCGGCCGCCAAGGCGAAGGCTTCGTACGTTCGCAAGTTCCAGGCGGCGTTGGTGACCGGACGATCATCGCCGCCTCACTCGGCAAGGGTTTCGGGGCCTCTGGCGGTCTCTTGATGCTCGGCAGCAACGAACATGAAAAACTTTTCCGCCGATTTGCGATTGCACATGCCTTTTCCGCATCACTCAATCTTGCAGGCGTGGGTGCCGCGCTTGCCTCAGCGAAATTACATCGCACTGCTGAACTCTTACGCCGGCAGATTTTTCTTGGTGAACACATCGAGCAGTTCGATCGCCTCTGCAAGACCGACCAGAGCGGACTGCCGCTTCCGATCCGCTTTATCAAAATCGGCGACGAAACGACTACGATCAGTGCAGCGCGAACGCTGATCGATCGCGGGTTTTACACGTCCGCCGTCTTTTTCCCAACCGTGCCGCAAGGTGAAGCGGGCCTGCGCCTTTGCTTGTCAGCAAGCCACACAAAAGAGGGAATCGAAGGGCTCTGCCAAGCACTTGATGAGGTTCTCCGGCAAGACCAGGAGATAAGGGGATGACGATGAGCCTTTCCCATGCCGCTTATCGGCGCGCGCTGAAGGTCATGCCTGGCGGCAACACCCGCACATCCAATTTCGAGAAGCCGCATCCAACCTACCTCGTTTGCGGAAACGGAGCCTACGTCACCGACGTCGACGGCACGCGCTATCTCGATTTTCAGAACAATTTTACCACCCTCATCCATGGCTACGGCCATCCCTCAGTCGTCAATGCCATCCGCCGGCAGGCGGGCCTTGGCTTAAGCTTTGCCGGCCCAACCGTCGCCGAAATCGAACTCGCCGAGTTGCTTGTCGAAAGGGTCTCCTATTTCGAACAGATCCGCTTCACCAATACCGGTTCAGAAGCCGTGATGATGGCGATCAAAGCCGCTCGCGCTTACACCGGCCGCGACCTGATCGCCAAATGCGACGGCGCCTATCACGGCAATTACGATGTGGTGGAAGCCAATGTCACGCCCCTTCCCCTTGCAGGGACGGAACGGCCGACGCCGAAGGGCGAACATTCAGGTGTCGCCCGCTCTGCCCTTTCGGATTGTTTGATCATTCCGTTCAACGATATCGAAAGGACGAGGAAGATTATCGAAAGCGCGGCGGATCGGTTGGCGGCGATCGTCGTCGACCCTTTGCCGTCCCGCATCGGCCTCATTGCGATCAGCGCCGACTACCTCACTTTTCTTAGAAATTTCACGCTCAGGAATTCCAGCCTGTTGACCTTCGACCAGGTTTTAAGCTTCCGGCTCGGCTATGGCGGCGCTCCAGTTGCCAAGTCAAACTTTCCCGATCTCTGCGCGATCGGCAAGATCATCGGTGGCGGGCTGCCGATCGGCGCCGTCGCCGGCCGCACCGATATCATGGCGGTATTTGATCCAACTCGGGCGGACCGCGCTCGTGTTATCCATTCGGGCACCTTCACCGCCAACCCGCTCAGCATGGCTGCAGGACTTGCGGCAATGACGGCCCTACCACGATCAGAACTCGACCGGCTGAATGTGCTTGGCGCGCAAGCCCGAAACCTGATTGCCGAGGCATTCGCGTCTGCCGGCATCAAGGGCACGGTCACCGGCGAAGGATCGCTTTTCCGCCTGTTTGTCGGGCCCGAACAAGTCGCAAGCTACGCCGATACGTTCGCCTCTGCCCATGACCCCAGGCTGAGATCGGTTGTCGCGCGTATGCGAGAGCGCAAGGTTCTTTTGTCATCGATCGGGCTTGGAGCCCTCTCAACCCCGATGACCGGGACCGATATCGCATATCTTGCTGAAACGCTCGAAGAGGCACTGCGATCGCTGAACAGCGAGCCGACTTAAGTCATCTGCAAGCAGGGAGGAAAGCCCGTGAATATAGAAACTCGCCGGCTGTTCATGCGGCCCGTCAGCGTACTGGACGGTGACGCGCTTTATCGGCTGCATTGCGATCCGCTGGTGGTGGAACTGATCATGCAAGGTCGATCGCCGACCCGCGAAGAATCCGACGCAAGGCTGTCCCTTTATCTCGATGAATGGCGGCGATACGGCTACGGCTTCTGGATGCTCTACCTGCGTGAAAGCAATGGCGATCTGACATTCGTTGGTCGGGCAGGTCTCAGACACTATGATGACAAGGATGTCGAAATCGGCTGCTGTCTCTTTGGATTCAGCTCCGGCAAGAAGATTGCATTGGAAAGTCTAGGGCCGATCATTGCTTATGCGTTTGAGCGTCTGCCGATCGTCCGACTTGTCTCGGTCATTCGGCCGGAGAACATCCGATCGCAGAAGATGACCGCAAATCTTGGCTTTAGCTACCGCGGCATGACCGAGCATAACGGCACTGCGTTCAGGTTTTATGAGATGAAGCGGGCGGACAACCCTTTCTGCGAGCGCGAAAAAGTCTGACTGCGCCCCCCCACTCTTCGTACTGCATTTCCGCTCAGCGCACATCGTCTAACTGATGGCGGCAACAGGGGATGTCGGGTGGACATTAAGCCTGGCTGCGCGCAAAGGCGGCTGTGGAATTTCGACGACCCGCTTTTGCGGGCCTTGGATCGCAAACGCAGGTCTAAACGGTCTCCCTTGCCCTGATAAGCGACCCCATGATTGCCGGCACGGCGACGCCTGCTGCCGGCAATCATGTCGAGACCCGTGTCACCTCCTCCCCTTGGAATGACGACGCCCTTCCATTAGGCGGCCTTGCACTCTTCATCCGTCACCATTCTGACACCACCGTAAATCGCCACATTGATCTCAGGTTGGTCGACGGCATGTTCCGGCCAGAAGCGCGACTTCTCATAGGTGAATGCGCCCTTTCTGTAATAACCGACACCGGGCGTCGAAACGAGCAGAGGCGTTGCAATGCCCGCAAAGTTCATCGTGAAATGATAGCCAGATTTCACGACGACAAAATCGAGACTGCCGATATCGATCCTCTGGCTGGTGAAGACCGCCGGATCGTGACTGAAGGCCGGCTTACTCGTCAATATCAGATAGAGGCGGTCATCGATCAGCAGGACGGCAGTCTCGCCTAGCGAGCTTTCCTCGCCGCCATGAAACGGACCAGCCAGCGTGAAGCTGCCGTCGCTGACATGCAATACCTTCCCGGTTACCTCGCGCGGGCGAAAACCCGGCGTGATTTGCCCGCCAACTTTCATCGTCACGACCGATCCGACGCCGGCAGCAATGGCAGCCCTGGCGCTGGCGGGATCGGTCATCGTCAATGCGCCCTTCAGATCGGCAAACTCATCGAGCACTGCCGACAGGAGGATCACGCTGTCACCCGGCGCGCCAGCAAGGATGCGATCCCCCATATCCGCCATGACATACGGTCGTTCCCGCGCCTCATTTCGAACTCTCAAAAAGGCCTCATCGATCGACAGGAGCTCATCCTCGAACCGCTCCCGGTAGCGCCAAAAATCTCCCGCCAGATCCTTTGCGATCTTCGCTGAAATGGGCTCGGGCCCATTTGTCATCACGGTGACCACCTGGCCAATATGGTGATCGTCTGCGTAGCGGAAGACATTGTAGATCGAAACATCGAGAACTTCCGGGAAAGCCTTTTGGAACGCGCGGGCCTTGGCATGGATTTCTCCCAGCGGCCCAGATGCAGTCTCTCCGGCTCCCGGCAAGATCATCGGCACGCGAGCGCTCGTCGTCACGGGAAACAGCGAGCCTCGAAGCGTTTGAAGTACCAGTCTTGCAGCCTTCGCGCCGCATTCAACCACGTCGGAATGCGGGTTTTCCTTGCAGGCAATGCACACATCAGTATTGCGCAACATCGCATCGGTGAGATGCGCATGCAGGTCAAGACCGATGCCAACAGGCACGGCCGGCCCGACCAGCGCTCGCAGTCTGAAGAGCAGGTCGCCTTCAAGATCAGCAAGCCGCGTCGTGGCACCGGCACCATGCAGGTCAAGGACGACCGCATCAGGCTTCAGTCTCTCGATTTCGTCTAAAAACTCCTGCGCGACCCGCTGGTAAAAATCATCGTCGATCAACCCGCTTGGCGGTGCGGCAACCGAAAGGGTCGGCAGGATCATCGCCTCGCCCTGAAGCTCCATGACGATCCCCGCCAAGGTCGAACCGGAAGCATTCAAGACCAGCTCACCCCGCTCAATCTCGAACTGCTCCTCCGCGGCAGGCTGCGGATTCAGGCGGTTGGATTCGTGATAGAGCCGACCGACGGCTACTCGAAAAGGCTTCAATGTCATCATCTTTCTCCCATGATGTGCTGAAACGGACGCTATTGCTGGCTCCATTCGTTCCAGCGCTCGATCAAAAGCTGCGTATGGGTATTGATCCACGCCGCGTCCGGCTTGATCAGCCGGCTGAACACTTCAGGCGATGTCGGGACCATGGCGCGAGCCGCCTCCCCCATGGCCGCGGCAGCCGAATAGCGTGCGGGTGTGCATGTCAGCGCCTCGCAGACCTTGGCCTGCGCTTGCGGATGGTCCAGGAAATAGCGCAGGAAACGGATTGCGTTGTCGCGATTTGGCGCGTTCTTGATCAACGCCCAGCGGTCACCAACCAGGAAGGCCTGGTCCTGACGCCAGGCGAGCGGCTGGCCTTCCTGCTTTAATGCGGCCGCGCGGGTCTGCCATATCTGCCCGATCACATATTCACCTGTCCTGAACCCTTGGGTCGACTGGTCACCGGTCTTCCACCACAGCCCTATATGGGGCCTTAAATCGTTCAGCCTCTTGAGGGCTCGGTCGATATCGAGCGGGAACAGGTCCTTGGGCTCCACACCATCGGCAAGCAGCGCCGCAGCCATCACCCGCCACGGATCGTTGAAGTTCGGCAGCGCCCGCGGGCCTGGAAATCGATCGACGTCGAAAAAGTCCTTCCAGTTCGCCGGACCGTCCTTCGGGAAACTCTCCGTGTTGTAGACCATCAACGTGGTGCCATAACCGAACAAGACCCCGGATGGATTGCAAGCGTCTGAAAGCAGATCCTTGTCAGTGACATAGTCGCTACAAAAGGCCGTCATGTCTTCGTTGAGGGACCGGTGCAGCTCGGAGGCGGCCTGGATCTCGCCTGCCTGATAAAGATCCCATTCGACTTTGCCAGTCGCCGCCATCGCCTTCACGCGGGCTACATTCTCCGCACCGGTGCCCGAGACAGTGACGACCTTTATTCCGGTCTCTTTGGTGAAGGGGTCAAAGAAATGCTCGCGCATCTGACGTTCCCAAGTACCGCCGGTCGTGGCAATCACGATCTGCTCGTCGGCGAAAGACGGTTGAGCGGCGGCAATCGTGAAAGCCAGCAGGCAGGCGACAGATCTCAAATGCATGCGCAATGATCTGACGACGTGACTTGTTGGTCTAAAGGAGTGAGCAGTTGCGATCGGCATGGAAATAATCCCTTTCGTTGGGTTCGTTAGCGCTGAGCAGGGACTGGATTGCGACTGAAGACATGCAACGCTCCCATCACAAGCAGCGATGTGACGGTGAGCACCACTGACACCGCGGCAATTACCGGCGTCAGATTGAAGTCGATGTCCTCGAACATCTTGCGGGTGATGGTCTTGCCTTCGATGCCGGAGAGGAAAAACGCGACCGTCGCCTCATCAAAGGAGGCCAGGAAGGCAAATACGGCTCCGCTTGCAACGCCGACACGGATGTTGGGCAGGACGACCGAAAAGAAGGTGCGGATGCGGCCGGCGCCGCAATTGAGTGCTGCGAGCTCAAGCGTCGTGTCGAAGCGCTGCAGGGCCGCAACCACGGTGAGCACGACATAAGGCACGGCAAGCATGGTGTGGGCGATCAGGAAGCCCAAAAAGCTGCCGGACAGGTTGAGTGGCGCAAACGCGAGAAACACGGCCACTGCGATGACGATGTGGGGGATGATCATCGGGCTTAGGGTAATGGCCTGAAACAGGCCCTTGCCCGGGAAGCTGCCCCTCACAAAGGCAATGGCGGCAAGCGTTCCGATGATTGTGGCCGAAAGCGTCGTCGCCAGCGCAATCTTCAGACTGAACAAAGTGGCGGCACGCCAGTCGGGGTCCGACAGGTATTGACCATACCAGCGCAGTGTCAGGCCGCGCGGCGGAAACTCCAGGTAGCTGGCGCTGCCGAACGACATGGGAAAGATGATGACGATCGGCAGCACCAAGAAGAGCAATATCAGCAAAATGAGAAAGCCTGCGGTGACCGCGCCGAGACATTTCCAAAGCGACCGGCTATTGCGAGAAACCAAGCTTTTGTCCTCGTTGGCCATTTCGCGGGTCGCGAGCGCAAACTCCAGATCAGGCGACATTGGAAATCCCCCTGTTGTTGGAAAGTGCCTTGCGGAAGCAAACGACGATCACAAGGGTGACGCAGAGCAGAACAGTCGACAGCGCACCGGCAAATCCCCAGTCGAGCGTCTCGGTTGTCTGCTGGCCGATCAAAGTCGCCATCAGCAGGCTGCTTGGGCCGCCGACAAGCGCCGGCGTCACGTAAAAGCCGAGCGCGAGGATGAAGGTCATCAGGCAGCCCGCGAAAATGCCGGGCAGACTGAGCGGCAGCAGGATCCTGGCAAACACGGTGAACTGGCCTCCCCCGAGATTGCGGGCTGCCTGCACGAGCTCGGTCGGGATTGCCCGGATCGCACCGAAAATCGGGAGGATCATGAAGGGCACGAGCACATGCGTCATCGCCAGGATGACGGCGCCCTCGGTGTAGATGAGCTTCAGCGGCTCGGAAATCACGCCAAGTCCCAAAAGCGCATCGTTGACCAAGCCGCGTCGCTGCAGGATAACGATCCAAGCATAGGAGCGCACCAGTGCCGAGGTCCAAAGCGGCAGCAACACGCAGGCCATGACCACGCCTGCGAGATCGCGTCTGAGTCTTGCCATCGCAAGCGCCACCGGATAGCCAAGCGCCAGGCTTGCCGCCATTACGATCAGCGCGACAATGACGGTCCGGCCAAGCACGCGCAGATAAAGAGGCGTTTCCAGAAGCCGGCGGTAGTTGTCCAGGCCAAAATCGGGCGCAAAGAAGCTTTGTCCCAATAGGCGTCCGACCGGATAGACGAATCCGAAGCCGAGCAGCAGGCAAAGCGGAATAATCAGGATGAGTGACAAGCCGATCGGATAGTGGCGCCACGATTTGGACTTCGTGAATGATATTGCGGCCCGCACGGGCAGTTTATGGGTCTTTGCCTTCTTCATGCCGCCTGCCTCTGCTGATGGGAAAACAACCGCACGGCGGACGGTTCAGCGAAGACGTCGACGATATCGCCAGGAACAAGCGGCAGCGATCCGCCGTTGGCCGGTAGGCGAGCCTCGACTACCTCCCCTGCTCGCCCATCGATCGCAACCAGAACGACATAGGCTGCGCCGACGAAGAGCGCGGCCTCGACTCTGCCTTTGAAGCCACCTGGCCTCACATCCCCGCTCGGACGGACGGACAAGTCCTCGGGACGGATGGCAACGGTCAGGCGCTGACCAACCACCGCCGTCGCGCTGGAAGTCGGGCATTTCACAGTGGCTGTTTGCGACAGGCGGATCACCGCTTCGCCGCCATCATGGCCGATATATTCGCCCTCAAGGAAATTCATCTTGCCAATAAAGCCTGCCACGAACGCATTGGCCGGCCGATGGTAAAGGTCGATGGGAGCGCCGACCTGCATCAATTCGCCGTCGGCCATGACTGCGACGCGATCCGACATCGTCAGCGCCTCCTCCTGATCGTGAGTGACATAGACGACCGTGACCCCAAGCCGTTTTTGAATCCGCTTGATCTCAAGCTGCATGGTTTCACGCAGCTTCTTGTCGAGCGCGCTCAAAGGCTCGTCCATCAAGAGAACCGGCGGCTCGGCGACCAGCGCTCGTGCGACCGCGACGCGCTGCTGTTGGCCCCCAGACAATTGCTGCGGCAACCGGTCGGCAAACCCCTCCAGTCGAACCATCGCCAGCATCGCGTCGACCCGGTCACGCGCTTGCGCACGGCTGCAGCGACGCATTCGCAGTGGAAAAGCGATGTTCTGTGCTACCGTCATGTGCGGGAACAGAGCATATCTTTGAAACACCATGCCCACGTCGCGCTTGTTTGGAGCCTCGAAGGTGATATCCCGCGTCCCGACACTGATGCGCCCGCGATTAGGTGCCTCAAACCCCGCAATCATCATCAGCAGGGTCGTCTTTCCCGAGCCGGACGGCCCCAACAGCGACAAGAATTCCCCTGCCTGGACGGCAATCGACACATCGCGAACAACCGCCGTCTCGGCAAAGTTCTTCTCGATCTTTTCCAGAGTTACAGTCTCACCTTTCAAAATCACCCTCCTCATCGCAAGCATGTCCAAGTACAGACACTCATATCATACGTTTTACTGTCGAATTTATTACGACATCATTCCAAAATATCGAAGCAACACCATCAGATTCTCGTCTGGATTGAATTTTTATACTTTTATTTCACCATACTATCGCTCAGATAGACTTATAGTTTTCTGCATTTTATTGATGAATACATTTATCATGAACATGATGCAACAAAAATATTTCAAATCGTTTGAGGGGACGAATAGGACATGAGTGACAAACACGAATCTCTCGAACGAGCGTCCGGAAAAAGCGTCGGCCTTGGCGATCACGCCTACACAGTCCTCAAGGAGAAGTTGATTCGAGGATCGTTCCGTCCTGGAGAAAAACTGACGGTGCGGAGGGTCGCCCAGGAATTCGGACTGTCGAGCACACCGGCTCGCGACGCATTGAACCGCCTGGCGATTGAGCATGCGCTCGTCTATGCCGGCCCCAAAACGGTCATCGTCCCAAACCTTACGCTTTCACAGTTGCGCGAGGTCACAGAAATGCGCCTCGCGCTTGAAGGGCTTGCCGCCGAGAAGGGAGCAACAGCAATCTCTTCGGATATGATTCCTGCGCTTGAAACCATCCAAAATCGCATCAATGCGGCCCTAGACAGGCAAGCCTATGCCGAAGCCCTATGGGCCAACAAAGAGTTTCATTTCTTCTTTTACGAACGCTCCAACATGCCGATCCTGGTCGCCACGATCGAGCAATTGTGGCTACGCATCGGCGCCACCTTCAACGACCTCTACCCAGCCTTTGCCATCTCCCGGTCCGGCGTAAGCAACCACTGCGCAGCAATCGAGGGACTGCGACATGGTGACCCCCACGAAGTGCGCGCCGCCATCGAAACCGATATTCGTAACGGCTACCGTCAGTTGCGACACGTCCTTTCTGAGCGCTTTTTGGAAAAATAACCTGCATTCGATTTTTTTGTTGCGTCAAAATCGAAAATCTGGCTTCCTTTTGGTGTCGCTGGCCTGCCGCCGGCCCGGAGGAACTCATGCCGACACGAACACCGATACTTCAAACACCACCGGCGCATATCTCGGAGGATCTTTACCGACGGGCGCGGGTCGTCATTCCAGACGGCGTCAATCGCGCCACCGTTGATCGCGATCCCCGTCCCGACTACGTGGGCTGGGGCCGAGGCGCCTATGTCCACGACGTCGACGGCAACGGTTATCTCGACCTCAACAACAATTTCACGACACTCATCCATGGGCATGCCTTCGAGCCGGTCGTCGAGGCCGTCAGCCGAACGCTCAAGGATGGCAGTTGTTTTTCCAATCCGACGGTACATGAGATCAATCTTGCCGAATTATTGTGCGAAAGAATTCCGGCGGTAGAACAGGTTCGGTTTGTCAATACCGGCACCGAAGCCGTGATGTTTGCAATCAAGGCGGCCCGTGCCGCCACAGGCCGTCCCGCGATCGCCAAGATCGAGGGCGCCTATCACGGTGCCTATGACTGGGCCGAAGTCGGCCAAACAGGAACGCCCGAAAACTGGGGCTCGCCCGAGGCGCCTTTCAGCGTTCCCTGTTACCCAGGTCAACCGCGTTCGGTGACCGACGACGTTGTTCTGCTTCGCTTCAACGACGCCGACGGTGCTCGTCGCCGCATTAAAGCTCATCACGAACAGTTGGCCTGCATTTTGATCGACCCGGTCCCAAGCCGCGCAGGACTTCTGCAGCCAGACGAAGCGTTCCTGACCGCAGTGGTCGAAACCGCGCGACAATATGGAATTCTCGTTATTGCCGACGAAGTCCTTAATCTGCGTCAAAGCTATAGCGGCGCATCGGCCCGCTTCGGGCTCGATGCCGATCTGATTGCCATGGGCAAAATAATCGGCGGCGGATTTCCGATCGGCGCGATCGGCGGAAAAAAGACTGCCATGGCCGTGTTCGACGGGCGGGGCGGTCGGCCGCTATTGCCTCAGGCAGGCACATTCTCCGCCAATCCCGTTTCGATGGTCGCCGGCCTTGCCAGCATGAGAGCCATGACGCCCGAGCAGTTCGAGCGGCTTGAACGGCTCGGGGGTCACCTTCGCACGCGTTTGCGGCAAGTGATTGCGAAATACGAGGCGCCTTTCAGCATCACCGGTTCGGCTTCACTGTTTCGCCTGCATCCGAGGCTTCAGGCCCCGCGGGAATATCGGGAGGCTTATCTTTCCAGGAACGAGGCCGATACCATGCGCCAGCTCGGACGCCATTTCAAAAAGCATGGAATTATCCTGCCCTTTGGCGCCGCAGCCAGCCTCTCGACGGCGATGGGAGACACCGAAATCGAACTTATCGTCGATGCCTTCGAAAAGGCGCTCGTTTGCGAGGAGTTAGCAGCATGAATTCCCCTTCGATCCCGACGGTTGCCGAACGTATCGCACTTGCTCTGAAACGACACGGCGTCGATGTCATTTTCGCCCAAAGCCTGCCCTCTGCGGTTATCCTCGCCGCCGAGGCGATCGGAATTCGCCAGATCGCCTATCGACAGGAAAATATGGGCGGCGCCATGGCCGATGGTTATGCGCGCCGCAACGGTCGCGTTGCAGTCGTTGCGGCGCAAAATGGCCCCGCCGCAACGCTACTCGTGCCACCGCTTGCGGAAGCTTTGAAGGCCAGCGTTCCCATCATTGCCCTCGTCCAGGATGTCGAGCGCAACCAAGCCGATCGCAACGCCTTCCAGGAACTGGATCACCTTGATCTTTTTCGCGTCTGCGCCAAGTGGGTGCGGCGGGTCATCAGCGCCGATCGGATCGATGACTATGTCGACATGGCCTTCACGGCTGCCGCATCCGGCCGACCTGGCCCTGCTGTGCTTCTCCTGCCCGCGGATCTCTTGCGCGAACCAGCGCCGCCAGCACGTTTCGCCCGCAATTCAAGTCTTGGATCGATTCCGCTGGATCTCACCCGGCCCAATGACAACCTCATCCAGGAGGCGGCCGAACGCATTGCCTCAGCCCGCGCGCCGATCGCAATCGTGGGAGGAGGTATCCACAACGGCCAGGCCGTTACAGCGCTTGCCGGGCTTCAAGAGCTTGCCAACCTCCCCGTCTTCACGACCAACATGGGGAAAGGTGCCGTGGACGAACATCATCCGCTGTCAGCCGGGGTGATTACGCTGACCGGCCCAAGATCCCTGGGCCGCCATTGCCGTGATCTCATCGATGACGCCGATCTCGTGTTGTTGGTCGGCACCCGCACAAATCAGAACGGCACCGATAGCTGGCGCCTCATTCCTCAAACGGCAAGCGTCATTCACGTGGATGTCGATCCCCAGGAGATCGGACGCACCTATGAGGCCATCCGCCTGGTTGGCGACGCCGGCGAGACACTGTCGGCGCTTTGTGCTTTTCTCGAACGGCAGGACCTCCATCGCCGCCAGGCAAACCGAAAGCGCGTCGAAGCCCTGATCGCAGCGGCTTGGGCAAGCTTTGAAGACGATCGCCGCTTGCTCCTCGACGCAAACAAATCGCTTCTTCGTCCCGAGCTTGTCATGGTGGAACTGCAAAGTCGCCTCACCCCCGACACCACCGTCGTAGCGGACGCCAGTTATTCTTCCATGTGGATCGTTGGTCAGTTGCGCAGCCTGAAAAGCGGCATGCGCTTTATCAGTCCAAGAGGACTTGCCGGCCTCGGCTGGGGACTTCCGCTTGCCATCGGCGCCAAGGCAGCGGTTCCCGAACATCCCGTCGTAATCGTCGTCGGTGACGGTGGCTTCGCCCATAGCTGGGCCGAACTGGAAACGCTGGTTCGCTGCAATCTACCCGTGATCATCATCCTGCTCAATAACGGGATCCTCGGCTTTCAAAAACACGCGGAGACTGTGAAATTCGGACGCTTCACCAGCGCCTGCCATCTCAATCCAGTTGATCACGCGAAAATTGCCGAAGCCTGCGGATGCGCGGCCGTGCGCGTTCACGAACGATCGGACCTCTCCGCCGCGCTCGATCGCGCCTTTAACGGTGACGGACCGTTGTTGATTGAGGTGATGACCAGCCCCGATGCATTTCCACCCCTGTCACTGTTTGCTCAGCTGGAGGACGTGGCATGACGCAAGGCGATCACTGGCGCGTGGCGATCGTCACGGGTGGAACCAGCGGGATCGGCTTTGCTTGCGCGCAAAAGCTTTTGGAAAGCGGACACCGTGTCGCCATCTTCAGTCAGAGCCGCGAAAAGGTCTGCCAAGCCGGCAGTGCGCTTGCACAGGACTTCGGAAACCATCGGGTTCACGCGGCCACCGTCGACATTCGAGATCCTGATGCGCTGAGACTGTTCTTTGCCAAGGTAACTTCGCTTTGGGAGGAACCGAAAGTGCTCGTCTGCAATGCCGGCTGGTCGCCCAAGCCAAATGGCAGACGGACCGAGTTCAGCCGTATCGCACTGGAGGAATGGAACGACACGCTTCGTGTCAATCTGACGGGCGCGATGGTCTGTTGCCAACTCGCAGCACCGGCGATGTCGGCAACCGGCTTTGGCCGAATTGTCTTCATCGGCTCGGTCGCGGGGCGCACCTTGCCGCGCATTGCCGGAACCGGCTATGTGGTGTCGAAATCCGCACTCGCCGGCCTCTCGCGCTCGCTGGTGGCCGAATATGGCGCGGCGGGAATTACCGTAAACACCGTTGCACCTGGCCGCATCCTTACGGAGATGACAGGTCCGGCAGATAGCCCGGAGAATTGCGCCGCGCGAACGCGCATCCCCTCTGGCCGACTGGGTCGGCCGGAGGAAGTCGCAGCCGTTGTCGACTTCCTTGCCTCGGATGCCGCCAGTTTTATCAACGGCGCCGTAATCGACGTCAATGGCGGAGAATTCGTGCCTGTATAGCCGGGCGACTAGACGAGGTCCTCAAGTGGCATCCGGACGTGCTGCGCGCGCAGGTGGAGCGATTTCACCAAATCCGGAAGAGCGGCAATCATCTCCTGGCATCGCTCTTCAAGCATCCCCAGCGCCCGTTTTTGCTCGCCGCTTGCCAAGGCCGCAGCAAGGCGGCTCAGATCTGCTGGTATTTCACCTGGGCTCGGCATCGACCGCAATGCAAAGAGCCGAACGGGCCTTATGCGGTCATTGAATTGCCGCACGGCTCGCACCAGACGCAAGTTGCCAGCCAAGAGAGCCACTTGTTCATAAAAGGTCTCGATATAGACGGTGCACGCGTTGGCGGCCAAGTCGACTTCTCCCGGAAGGTCAATGGGCGTGGGAACGGGCGGCAAATCGTCAAGATCGAACCGATTGGCGCTCTTTTCGATCGCGAAACGCAGCATGAGGAAAGTCAGTTCGTAATCGGCGCGCAGATCATCGATGTCGAGCGGTTTGACATAGTAGCCACGGCCTGGAACGAAACCAATCACCTCCTCATGAACGAGCCGGATAAGCGCTTCGCGGATCGGTGTCGGGCTCAATTTCATGCGCTCGGCAAGCGTCCGAATGTTGAAGAACGTGCCAGGAAAAGACCTGTAGCTCGTTACCGCCGATTTGAGCCGGGTATAGGCCTCCGTCGATTTGTCAGGCGATATGCGATCTCCATGAACTGCTTTCATCAATCATTGCTGCCATTCGATTTTTGCCGTCAACCGGCTCCTGCCCCTACACGTTCTGGTAGACTAACACGGCTGTTCGGAATGAACTGGTATTTCCAGGCGATATTGGAAATATATCGACCGCCTCCGGAGCTTCATGCAGCCGAGCAGATTGACGGTCGTTCCGGCTCAAGTGAACGTGCAGAAAATGGACATTCACCTTTCATACTCATCACGATCGAAATCGCGAGCGCGTCGTTCATGGACAGGCGAAGAGATCTGAAACTTGGAAGCTTCTGCAATCCTTTCTTCCCGATCCCTGTTCACTCCCGAGGTCTCAGCCGTTCCACGCTCCGGCGTCACGATGCTGTGGTCTTTCGCGACCGCAGGTGCAGCCTCTCGATGAGCGGGGCTTGCTACCGCGTGCAAGCCAAAACCCGCCTCGGCCCCGGGAATCTCCGCTGCCTTCATAATCTTGCTTTGAAGATCTCGTTTGATGTCTTGCCGAAGGACGTTGATTTCTTGGGCATCGGCTTTGGAGCGAAAGACGACCTCTCTGAAGCGCCTTATAGCCGCGAAGGCGACATGTCCGACGTCGTTCACCCGATTGCCGAACGGCTCGGCTCGATCGGCCTCTTTTGACGGCCCCCACAGCTCTCTGGCGAGAGGATTTCGCGAGCGGCTCTGATCTCCTGCGATCGCGCTTGCGTTCCTTTCTTGCCGCGGTTCAATGTCCTCGGATCCGGCACCTGGCAAATCACGCATGTCGTGTTTCACACGAAAACGCCCGCCTTCGTCTTCCTTCATCGGCCTGCTATCTGCGCTTCGAGACTGCCAATCGTTGCCATGCTCGACACGGGCCCGCGACCTTGCCATTTGCTCTGGCACGACTGCGCCACGTGTCGCAGCCTGCGATGAATGGCCCAACGATTGTCGATCGAGATCCTGAAAGCGCGCGAGCTTCAAACCTGCAAACTGCTGGATTTGTGCCGTGTAGCCTGCCGTCGACAACAACTGCCAGTTCCGCTGCGCAATCGAACTATACGCACGGCTACGCTCACTTGCAGGTAAATAAGGTAGCTCCCAGCGTTTCGCGCTATAACGGCGCTGGCCGTTGACGCTTGTGCCCTCATACTGCGTGCGTCCGAGGTAGTTGATCGGTCGTACATGTTTGTTCGAATATGCCGGTGCGGTGAGCATGTCGCGGCGGTCGGTCATTTCCAGATTGAGGCCGCGTGCACGGGCCTTCTCTGCCAAAGTCAAGCGCCACCGCCTGAAATCGGAAATCCAAACCGTCAACCTGTCGCCATAGTCTGACAGGGTTGCCACAACGGCATGCACATGAATATGCGGCCGTCTTCCTCCCTCCAGCTGAGGTTTCGGGTCGTGAACCGGATCATGAACAGTAAAGACATAGCGATGGCCTTCGAAATCCTGCGCCAAAAACGCGCGGACTGCGTCTTCAAACCGGGCTGGATCCGTCCCATGGTGAGCGGAGACGACGAGATGCATGGTGTCACGGGGCCGAATGCTTCCAAGCTTTGCCTGCCACCTTTGCTCGACAAGCTCACTTGCGGCTTTCATGTCGTCGATCGGCTTGCCCCGCTCGTCATGAACCAGATCACGATGCGTCTCCACCAGGGCTTGAAGCTGCGACCTCCCGTACTGCATGCCATGCCCACGTCCGGTGAACCGGAATTCTAGTGCCTCCGCCTCCCTCGCGAACGCTTCCATCAACCTCGCCTTTATCACCTTGCTCGCGTGACGGTCGGTCGCAAGGCGGCCTTCCGTCGGAGACAATAGCACGACCAGTCCCTCAATTCGCGTTGCCCCAGAGGTCTGCGTCGCAGCCAGTGCGAAGGACCTGTCTGCGAATGCCTGTCTGGCGACAACCAAGCCAAGATCCTCAGGTCGCGCCGCCGCAGGCCGCCACGCCACCTCAATTTCAAATAAACCGATATCCTGGCTCGCCTTCCGGTCGCTTAAAAGCGGTCGCCATTCTCGCGACGTCGTATCGGCGGCATCTTTGCCGCTGCGCGTTTCTCCCCGCTCGTTTTCGATTTTCACCTCACCGTCGCGTGAAATATAGCTGATTTTCCTTTTGACACCGGCACCGCCCCCAAAGCCCAAAACCTTTACGACTGCGGGCTGGGCCCCGAGCGCGAGCCCGATAAAGCGTTGAGGCATGCCGCGTTCAGCCCTGCCCCCAGTGCGCCTTGCGCTCAAGCGCTGTCCTTTCTTGGTAAAAATGCTCATCGAGTCTGGCGGCACTTCTCCGCGAGCACGCCGCCACCATTCCTCAAGTTCCGAACGTCTTTCCTGATTGGCCGCAAGCTCAATTTTAAGCGCCTCACGCCTGCTGACCCACTCATTGAGAAAGCTTTGATCGATAGCCGGCATTTCAATCCCTCCTTGATTGCGGGGTAATCTTCTTCGCTCGAACGGACAGCTCCACACACAGAGCCGCGATCACGCGTTGCATTTTCAACAAATCGGCCTTGAACGGTGCCTCCGCGAAACGCCCATCACGGTTGAGAGCAATCAAAACCCGCGTGAGATTGCAGCCTTCCGCCCGCAGCTCTTCTCGCAAACACAGGAGCAACAGACGATCTTCGTCGGTGTAGTACGGTTGGGCCCCGGCGCCGCTGAGAGCCACCGATCGGGTGAAGTCGACGACAGTCAGTTTCGCTTGCGCGGCTGCCTGCGCAATAGCCGCATGTTCCTCCGTCGTGACCCGGAGGTAAATCGTTCTTTCGCGTCGCTGCCCCATGTCTGCAGTCCTCACCCGCAAGCTGATCGCCCGTCGTTTCCACGATGGTGGTTTTAAAACGGACGGTTCAACATGATCTCCAAGGCGACGAACCTTACCGCAATTTCACTTACTCATCCAGAGAAAGTCACTTATTTTATTATATGTCTTTTCCGCAATCCCAACACAGATCCCACGGGCGACGATCTAAAATTACAAAAAAAAGATTATTTACAATAGTTTATTTCATATTTTCGTTTCCTCCGATAAGCATCCGGGAAGGCGAGACGTAAGACGCGACTTGAGGATGATACTGAAATAGTCACATTTCAGATTTGATTTGAGAGCATGCGCCAGAAGCCGCCTCCTGGAATTCTTCACCGCGCAAACCCGCAACCCGAACACCCGTCACGCCTATGCCAGGGCAGCGATGGGTTTCCTGAGCTGGCGCGAGCAACGGGGCCGTGCGGCCTCGCTGGAGACCCCTGTCCGGTTTCCTGCGGCTGGGGAAGACCGTCGGGGCATGACCTATGCTCGATACCGCAATGCACGTGAAAACGTTGCCGATATCCGGATCTTACACTGGACCGCCTGTCGCATCGGTTGGGTATGCCCTCCCATCAGATACCGGCCGCAGTTAACCGCACCTCCCGGACGCAAGGTGTCACAGGTCGTGAACGAGTCTCGGAATTGCCGCGATCGTCGCCGCAATTCAGCATTCCCAGCGTCTTTTAATGATCTGCGAAACCGCCCATCAATCCCTATGCGCTTTCCATGCATGAACTGGAGGATGTTCATGCGTAGCCCTCGCCAGCATTTGAAACCGAAAAAGCAAAATCGCATCCTTTCGATTGCCAAGGCCGTCCCTGGCCTTTTGGCCGGTGTTCTCATGATTGGCGCAGTCGGATACTACGGCGCGGGTGATCTTATAGGATCGGTCGCCGCATCGGCACGCGGATGCGACATCAAGGGCAATATCAGCATCAATAGCCGGGAACGCATCTTTCACGTCCCCGGCCAAGAGGACTACGCTGCGACGAAGATCAGCCCGCGATACGGCGAGCGCTGGTTCTGCTCAGAGGACGAAGCCCGCGCAGCAGGTTGGCGCAAGGCGAGGAATTAGGCCTCGCGGTTCTTCGCCTCAGGCGGGCTACCGAAAAGCGCCAGGTCCCGACGCGCAAGCACCAGGGTTGGCATGAATGCCGCAATGACGAAGCAAGCGACTATCGCCGGACCGCGGCCAGAGTTCGGAGCCGCGGCAACTCGCCTGCTGGACCCGACGGCTCAGTCGAAAGGATATACAAGAAAAGCGTCCCTCATCACGCGCCAACGCCCTTTGAATTTACCTGCTCGCTTGGCGACCCTAAACTGGGCTGTCGGGCGAATTGGATGCGGTTTCTGTTTGCAGCCTCACAGCCATTACGCTGCATCTCCATGCTTACGCACCAGATACGCGCCTTTCAGGAACGCACCGTAGGCATCCGCAACCCCGTCCTTGAGCCCAATCCTCGGCTTCCAACCCAGGCGCTGCAGCTTTTCGGCGCTCATCAGCTTGCGCGGCGTACCGTCCGGTTTGGAACGATCGTGGACAATTTTCCCCTCGAAACCGACGATCTCGCAGACGAGTTCGGCCAGTTCGAGGATGGTGATGTCCTCTCCAGACCCCACATTGACGTGCGTGTCGCCCGAATAGGTCTTCATCAGATAGACGCAGGCGTCTGCGCAATCGTCCACATGCAGGAATTCACGGCGCGGCGTGCCGGTGCCCCAAAGGGTAATCTCAGGAAACCCGTTAACCTTCGCTTCGTGGACCTTGCGGATGAGTGCCGGCATGACGTGGCTCGATTTCAGATCGAAATTATCGCCGGGACCATAAAGGTTCGTCGGCATGGCCGAGATGAAATCGCGACCATGCTGCCTGCGATAGGCCTGGCACAGCTTGATGCCGGCGATCTTGGCAATCGCATACCACTCATTGGTGGGCTCCAGCGGGCCCGTCAACAATGCCTCCTCGACAATCGGCTGGTCGGCGAATTTCGGGTAGATGCAGGATGAACCGAGGAACATCAGCTTCTCCACCGCGACCCGGTGGGCCGCGTGGATGACGTTCGCTTCGAGGATGAGGTTGTCGTAGAGGAAATCGGCCGGATAGGTATCGTTGGCAAGGATGCCGCCGACCTTTGCGGCGGCGAGGAAGATCGCATCCGGGCGGTTCTTCTCCATCCAGACCTCCACCTCCTCCTGCCTCGTCAGGTCGACCTCAGCGCGCGTGGCCGTCAGGATCGTGCAGCCTTCAGAGGCCAAACGGCGGACAATCGCCGATCCGACCATGCCGCGATGTCCCGCAACATAGACTTTCTTACCGGCAAGGCCATAGATCGCCTCAGGCATGGGCAAGCCCCTTGTTGCCCCCCGCAGACGGCACGTTGCGGGCCATCACCTTCAAGTCCTCCCGAACCATTTCAGCAACCAGTTGGTCGAGATTGGTTTCATGCCTCCAGCCGAGCTTCTGATGCGCCCTGGCCGGATTGCCGATCAGTAGGTCGACCTCGGTCGGACGGAAATAGCGCGGATCGATCTCGATCACGCATTGACCGGATGTCGCGTCATACCCCTTTTCGTCGACGCCCTCTCCGCGCCACTCGATCGGCATGCCGACCTTGGTAAAGGCTTTCTCCACGAAGGAGCGCACCGTGTGCGTTTCGCCGGTCGCCAGAACGTAATCGTCCGGCTCGTCCTGCTGCAGCATCAGCCACATGCCGCGCACATATTCACGCGCATGCCCCCAGTCGCGCTTGGCATCCAGATTGCCGAGATAAAGCCGATCCTGAAGACCAAGATGAATGGCGGCCGCCGCGCGGGTGATCTTGCGAGTGACGAAGGTTTCGCCGCGGATCGGGCTTTCGTGGTTGAACAGGATGCCATTCGAAGCGTGCATCCCGTAGGCCTCACGGTAGTTCACGACGATCCAGTAGGCGTAAAGCTTGGCGGCGGCATAGGGCGAACGCGGATAAAACGGCGTAGTTTCGCTTTGCGGCACTTCCTGCACCTTGCCGTAGAGCTCTGAGGTGGAAGCCTGATAAAAGCGGGTCTTCTTGGTCAAACCCAAAAGGCGGATCGCCTCCAGCAGGCGCAAGGTGCCGATACCGTCGGCATTGGCAGTGTATTCCGGCGTCTCGAAGGAGACCTGTACGTGGCTCTGGGCGGCGAGGTTGTAGATCTCATCCGGCTGGGCTTCCTGCACGATGCGGATGAGATTGGTCGAGTCCGTCATATCGCCGAAATGCAGGATGAAACGCGGATTTTCGACATGCGGATCTTCATAAAGATGCTCGATGCGATTGGTGTTGAAACTTGAGGAGCGCCGTTTGATGCCGTGGACGGTGTAGCCCTTGTCTAGCAGCAGTTCGGCAAGATAGGCCCCATCCTGTCCGGTGACGCCGGTAATTAATGCAACCTTGCCGTTGCCATTCGAATTTTCACTCATCATGACCCTCTACCGAAACGCATCGGTTATCGACGCATCACTTCCATTGATTCATGTCACATTGACACTGAAAGGTGGCATCAAGCTTACGTTATTTGGTCCACCACCAAACTCAAAAAACTCGCACTGGCTTGGCTGATGTGATGCAAGCCATTGAAATGATCCCGGAGACCACGTGGGCCATAAACAATCTTAACCTGCAGCTGAGCGGTTTGTCATCTGTCGACGGCAAACCGGTCGCCGCACCTTTCGACGGCAGCATGCTGTCGTCCAACCGTGGCGCTCTGGCTTTGGCGGCGGCGGTTGCCACCGCGAAGGGGCAAGCCCACTCGGTCTTTCCGGGGGCTTTGAACATTCCCCCGGAAGGAGGGGAAGCCGAAAGCTCGTCCTCGGCGGCGAACAGGGCCGTCAGGTGGCACGAAGCGGAAGCGGCATCTTCACGGATCCGCATGCAGACTGCGGGCCGAACAACGCCTGTTAATCCGGGGCCAAACCTCGTCCTCGTCCTCGTCGCAGGCTTTCCGCTGTTGGCTCATCCGTTTGATTGTGCCGACTGGATCGTCGCCCAATTCCATCACCTCAGCTTTCCAACGCTGGCATACATGCCGGTGGTCCTGAATTCGGTTGGCGTGATGGCATAGACGCGGCGGAACACCTTGGCGAAGTAGTTGGCATCCTGAAAGCCGCACATCATCGAGACCTCCTTCACCGGGAGGAAATCTCCCTTGGTGAGCAGTTTTGCGGCCCGCTGCAGGCGCTGCTGCACGACATATTCGGCCGGCGGCACTCCCTCGCTTTCGGAAAAGCTGCGAGAAAAATGCGCGCGACTTAGGCCGACGATGGCAGCCAAATCACGCACCGGAAGAGGCTTTTCCAGATTGGCATTGATGTAGTCGATCACCGGCTGCATGAAACTTTGCTCAGCGACAAAGGCGGGCGAGCCGAAAACATCGTCGTAAAGGGCCATCGCCGCTTCGTAAGCGATAGCGGATGCGGCTCCCGGTGTCGGAGTTGCGCCCTCAATCAATCGAAGACTGCAATCGGCAAGATGATCGATCGTGGCCGGCTGAAGCCGCAGAACCGGACCGGCCAAGGCCAGAACCATCTTGTGGATGCGCAGCGCCTCTTCGCCATTCATCGAGATCCAGAAATACTCCCAGCGGTCGCCTTTCTCCAGCCAATATCGATGGTTGTGCGGGACCAGCACCAGAAGCGTGTCGCCATCCTGCAGCCTGTAACTCCTGCTCTGGTAGCGCAGCCTGCCCGTGCCGCTAATCGTGTGCTGGAGTACGGTGAAGGGCGTCTGGCCGCGCCTGCGCCCGTCCCAGTCATAGATTTCATTCTCCCTGACCTCATAGCCGGTGCTGGTGGGCATGACATGCAGGCGTTGGCGCCCGCGCGGCAGCGACACCGTTCGCATCGTCTGTCCGTTGGCAATCAAATTCGACAGCACAAAATTACCCTCGAAAGCATAATCCTTCTCTGGTCGGCACCTGTTTTATCCGCATAATCTTGCGTCGGGAAGAGGAAAAGGTCACGGGCCACGACACGGCCTGGAGGAGAGATGCCCGTAAATTCGGCACTTTTCGACGACATGCGCTGTCATCCAGCCTGTCCTCCTTCATCTGACCTCTTTCCGGCATGGGATGTAATCGAGGTGGAGGCTCATGAGTTTCAAAATCGCTATCATCGGAGCAGGCAGCGTTGGCTTCACCAAAAAGCTGTTCACGGACATCCTCTGCGTGCCGGAATTTCAGGACGCAGAATTTGCCCTGACCGACATCAGCGAACACAATCTTGAGATGATCAAGGCTATCCTCGACAAGGTCGTTGTCTCCAACCGGCTGCCGACTAAAGTCACTGCAACGACGGACCGGCGACGGGCCTTGGAGGGCGCACGCTATGTCATCAGTTGTGTTCGGGTGGGCGGCCTGGAAGCCTATGCGGAAGACATTCGCATTCCCCTGAAATACGGCGTCGACCAGTGCGTGGGCGATACAATCTGCGCCGGCGGCATTCTTTACGGCCAGCGCAATATCCCGGTCATCCTGGATTTCTGCAAGGACATTCGCGAGGTCGCCGAAAACGGAGCCAGATTCCTGAACTACGCCAATCCGATGGCGATGAATACCTGGGCCGCTATCGAATATGGCAAGGTCGAAACCATCGGACTTTGCCATGGAGTTCAGCATGGTGCCGAACAGATCGCCGAAGTTCTGTGCGCGAAATCGCTGAAGGAACTCGACTATGTCTGCGCCGGCATCAACCACCAGACATGGTTTATCGACCTGCGGCTCGACGGCCGCAGAATCGGCAAAGACGAACTGATTTCCGCCTTCGAAGCGCACCCCGTCTATTCGCAGCAGGAGAAGCTTCGGATCGACGTGCTGAAGCGCTTCGGCATCTACTCGACGGAAAGCAATGGCCATCTTTCCGAATACCTGCCCTGGTATCGCAAGCGCCCCGAGGACATCGTCAGATGGATCGACATGTCCAACTGGATTCACGGAGAGACCGGCGGCTATCTGCGCCATTCGACCGAAACCCGCAACTGGTTCGAAACGGAGTTTCCCAGCTTCCTCGCATCCGCCGAAAAGCCGATCGATCCGACCAAACGCTCCAATGAGCACGCGAGCCACATCATCGAGGCGCTGGAGACCGGCCGGGTCTACCGTGGCCATTTCAACGTCAAGAACAACGGTGTGATCACCAATTTACCAGACGACGCGATTATCGAGTCGCCAGGCTTCGTCGATCGCTTCGGCATCAACATGGTCTCCGGGATCACCCTGCCGGAAGCCTGCGCGGCAACATGCACGTCTTCCATCAATGTACAACGCATGTCGGTGCATGCGGCCATCAATGGCGATATCGAACTTTTGAAACTCGCTGTCCTGCATGACCCGCTGGTCGGCGCGGTCTGCACACCGGAGGAGGTGTGGCAGATGGTAGACGAGATGGTGGTCGCTGAAGCCCGTTGGCTGCCGCAATATGCCGATGCCGTACCTGCCGCCAAGGAACGGCTTGCTCGCCCTACCGTGAAGACCAGCGACTGGGCTGGTGCTGCTCGCCGCAGCGTGCGTTCCATCGATGAACTGTGCACCGAAAAGGAGATACTGAAGCAGGCCGTGTGAAATGCTGACGTGGGCATGGGCTGAGATGGAGCTTTGGGAGGAAGTCCATCACGCGGAGGCTTGGCCACGATCGTACGGAGAAGATGGAGCAGCCACCGGCGCTCCGGCAAAAGAGGGAGAGACGATGAGCAGTTTGCGAAACATCGGCATTCTGGCCGGCTTAGCATTAGGTGTTTCAGCCATGGCGATGGGCGCGCATGCGTCCGAATGTCAATCGGCGCGGAATGTTGACCCCTTATCGGCGTCCAATCTTCCGCGCCGGAACACACGCTGCCCGAACAAGGTTCGCTACGAGATGCTGACGCGGCTCGGCTATTTCGTCACAGAAAGTTCGGAACATTTCGCGGAATACACCCCCTATTTCATCAAGGAGGGACGCGACGACCTCATTGAAAGGTTCGACATACCGCTCGATGAATATCCGAAACGCTGCATAGAGCAGATAGAGCGCTGGAAAGATCAGGCCGCGGCCTATCGCAGCGCCGATAAAATCGAGGTCAACCCTTCGAAAGAATATGCTTCCTCGATCATCAACTCCGTCTGGACCGGCGAACCCTCGGTGATCTACGGCAATGTGCGCAACAACGGCTGTATTCCCTCCCTACCGGCAAACTGCGCGGCGGAAGTTCCCTGTCTTGTCGACGCCTCCGGCATCCAGCCGACCTATGTCGGTGAACTACCGCCGCAGCTAACGGCACTGATGCGCACCAATATCAGCGTGCAGGAACTGACGGTGCAAGCGCTGATGACGCAAAATCGCGAGCACATCTATCATGCGGCGATGATGGATCCCCATACAGCGGCCGAACTCGATCTCGACCAGATCTGGTCCCTGGTCGACGATCTTCTGGCCGCCCATGGCGACTGGCTGCCGGATTGGGTTCGCACCAGCCATGAAGCCGGCGTAGCATGACCCGACCGGGGGCGCGTGGGTCGGATCACTACCCGTCTCAGGTTTGGAGTGTACCTTTGGTTGGCTGAGGCTGCCGGAATTCCCCTAGAGTAGCCAGCCGAACCTTCCGGCAGTCGCTTTTCGACGTGGAACATCGCTCGGACCGCTATCCGATCCGGCTACCTTCATTGTTAAACAGATGAATGTGCTGGACCGGGAAAGACACTTTGATTTCCCCGCCGGTTGCCAATGCTTGTCGGTCCAGCGTGAACACCTTCACCGGCATTCCGTGCAACGTCAGATGCACGATGATGCCAAAGCCAGTCGGCTCCACCAGCTCGACCTCGGCCGATATCCCACCGCTATCGGTCGTGATCGTTAGGTGCTCGGGTCGAATGCCAAGCGTCAGGTCACTTCCTTCCTGAACGGCGACAGGCGGGCTGTCGGCAACGCGGCTTCCATCCTTCAGTCTGAGCGCACCACCACGATAGGTTACGTCGAGAAAATTCATTCCAGGCGAGCCTATAAAACCGGCGACGAAAAGGTTCGCGGGGCGATCGTAAAGCTCCAGAGGGCTGCCTACCTGCTGCACCACACCGCCATGCATGGCCACGATGCGGTCCGCGAGCGTCATCGCCTCGATCTGATCATGGGTCACATAGATCGAGGTCGCCTTAAGGTCGGCATGCATCTTCTTGATTTCGGCGCGCATCTGCTCGCGCAGCCGGGCATCGAGGTTGGACAAGGGCTCATCGAACAGAAAGGCTTTCGGCTGGCGAACGATAGCGCGACCCATCGCGACGCGTTGGCGCTGCCCGCCAGAGAGCGCTTTCGGCCGCCGTTCGAGGAGTGGCTCCAGGCCGAGCTTTGCGGCAGCGCCGGCAACGGCCGCACCGATCTTCTCCTTCGTCGCCTTGCGCAGGCGCAGGCTGTAGCTCATGTTTCCCGCAACATTCATATGCGGATAAAGCGCGTAGGACTGGAACACCATGGCAATGTCCCTGTCCTTTGGATGCAGGTCGTTGACGCGGTTGCCGGCAATGCGGATCTCGCCCCTGCTGACGTCCTCCAACCCCGCGATCATTCTGAGCAGCGTCGACTTCCCGCAGCCCGACGGGCCTACCAGCACGACAAACTCCCCGTCGCGGATATCGAGGTCGATGCCATGCAGCACGGAGACATGGCCGTAGGACTTTTCGAGTTTTTCGATCTCAATGGATGCCATTTGACTACCCTTTGACCGCGCCGGCCGTCAGGCCCTGGACGAGGTAACGCTGAATGAGAAGGAAGAAGAGTGCGGCCGGGATGAGAGCCAGCACGCCGGCAGCCATCATCTGACCGAAGTCGACTGAGAACTTCGAAACGAAGGTCAGGAGCCCGACCGGGAAGGTGGCCGCGTTGTTGCCGTTGATCAGCATCAGCGCGAAAAGCAGTTCGCTCCAGGCGGCAGTGAAGACGAAACCGAGCGTCGCGGCAATGCCGGGCAGCGTAAGCGGCAGGATGATCTGCCGAAAGGCCGTAAACTTCGTCGCCCCGTCGATCATCGCCGCCTCCTCCAGTTCCTTCGGGATGCCGTCGAAGAAAGACTGCATCAGGAAGGTGGCAAAGGGCACGTTGAACGCGGTGTAGACCACCACCAGTCCTGTCAGGCTGTTGGTGAGGCCGAGCGGCGACAGAATCTTGAAGATCGGCGCGACCAGCATGACCAGCGGAAACATCTGGGTCAGCAACATCAGCGCGACGATCCAGTATTTCGCCCGAAAGCTGAAGCGGGAGAGCGCATAACCCGAAAGCGACGCGCAGCCCGTCACGAGCACGGCAGTCGATCCCGATACGATCAGGCTGTTCTTGAAGAAGGTCGGAAAGGCACTGTGCCGCAGCACAAAGGAATAATGGGCGAATGTCGCGCGCGAGGGCCACATCCGCACGCCCTCGGAATAGAGAAGATCGTTCGGCGTCACCGATACTTTCAGCAGCCAGAACAGCGGGAAAAGCGCAAGGACGATATAGCAGAGGATCGCGAGGCGATGCGCGACGATTAGCAGAAGGGATTGCTTCATGAGTTCAATCCTTGTTCAGCAAAGTCTGCCGCAGCAGGATGATGAACATCGAATAGGCGAGCAAAAGAACGAGCAGCACGAGCGCGATCGCCGATGCATAGCCGAAATCGAGCGCCTTGAAGGCCTGGGTGAAGATATAGCTTGCGACGATCTGGGTCCGATCGGCAGGCCCACCACCGGTCATCACGACGATCAGGTCCGCAAAATTGGAGATCCACACTGTGCGAAGCAATACGGTGATGGCGATCGTCGGCGCAAGGAACGGTAGGGTGATCGAACAGAACCGCTGGAACCAGTTGGCGCCGTCGATCGATGCGGCTTCATAAAGATCGCGTGGGATTGCCTGGAGGGCGGCAAGCAGGGTGATGGCGAAAAATGGAATGCCCCACCAGACATTCGCAACGATCGGCCCCCACATCGCATATTGCGGATCAGAAAGGATGTTGCCTGGTTGGGACATCACGCCGAGCCCGAAAAGCCAGTGCGGTATCGGTCCGATCACCGGATTGAAGAGCCAGGCCCAGTTCAGACCGGCGAGGAAGGAGGGAACCGCCCAGGGCAGGAAAACCAGCGCCTGGACGAGGCCCCGGCCCCAGAACGGCTTGTCCAGTAGCAGGGCGAGGATGAGCCCGAAGAAAAACTGCAGGAGGACGGAAGCGCCCGTCCACCAAAGCGTGTTCTTCAATGCCCCGTAAAAGGCCGCATCCTGGGAAAGGGCGCGGAAATGCTCGATGCCGATGAACCCTCCCGAGAAGGGATTGAGGAGTTGGATATCCCTGAAGGCGTAGGAGATGCCGATGACCAGCGGCACCAGCATGACCGCGACGATGAGGATCAACGACGGCGCGCTGTAGAGATAGGGCTCCGAGGCATCAGCCAAACGCGTCAACCATGGCTTTCGGACAGGAAGTCCCTTCGTGGTGCCGGCAGCAATCATCATGGGCAAGATTTCCCCTTCGCGGCTTTTCGCCGTCTTGATCTGGCGGAAGACCGGCCGTCGTTGACGCTGCCGGTCTCGCAGTTCGTCTCATTTCTTGAGGTGCTTCTGCTGCGCCTTGGTCAGATATTCTGCCCATTGATCAGCCAGCTGCTTTGGGGTGATGTCCCCTAAAAGCGCCTGCTGGGACGTCTTGATTGCGAGCGAATCCTTGAAGAAGGCGAATTCCTCGAGATAGGTCGGCATTACGGTCGGGACCGTGTTCGGATCGGCGAGTTCCTCGAACCAGCCCTTGAACTGATCACCGGCGTAAAATGGGTCCTTTTCCGCGGACGTATAGGCCGGCAGGGCGCCGATCTTCTTGTTCCATTCGAGATTGCCTTCCTTGCCTTCAAGCATTGCGATCAGCTTCCAGGACAAATCCTTGTTCTTGGTCGTCGAGAACATCGACCAGCCGGCATAGCCGATCGTCGGAAAGGATTTGCCGTCCGGCCCCTTCGGCAGCGGAATGACCCCGAAATCCTCCTTCTTCATGCGCTCGGCAATCGCAATCAGCGCGTCCGGATCCTGGTCAAGGAAAGCGCAGGTTCCGGAATAAAAGCCGGCGACCACTTCGTTGAAGCCCCAGTTGACGCTGTCCTTTGGCGCATAGCCTTGTCTGTAGAGATCGACCATCCACTCGATGCCCTTTGCCCAGCCTTCGCTGTTCATGGTCGAGCTGCCGTCCTCTTTGAAATATGTGTTGTCGCCGGCCATCGAGGCCGCGAAGATCATCCAGCCGTTCAGACCGCCCGGGCCGCCGCGCATGCAGTAGCCGTATTTGCCCGGCAGCTTGGAGACCGCTTCGGAGGCCTTGGTGAACTCGTCCATCGTCTTCGGCGGCGTTGTAACACCGGCATCGGAAAGCAGCTTCTTATTGTAGAACATGGCCCGCAGATAAAAGCCGTAGGGCAGCATATAGGCGGTCTTGTTGACATCGCGGCCGAGTTCGAGCGCCCTCGGCGTCAGCTCCTTGGTGTGCTCCCATTTTGCCAGATAGGGCTCGAGGCTTTCGAGCATGCCGTTGTTGGCGTAAAGCGACAGCCACGTATCCGGCATCTCCATCACGTCGGGCGTGTCGCCTGCCGATACCATGGTCGCGAACTTCTGGAAGGCTTCGTTCCAAGGCAGCGAGATGATCTCGACCTTGGCGTCCGGATTGGCGGCCTCGAACTTGCCGACGATCGATTTCAGCGTCTCGGTGCGTTCCGGGCTGGTGATCACCTCGACCAACTTAAGGGTTGTATCGGCCATCGCGCTGCCTGCCATCAACGTCGCGAACAGCGCAGTTGTTATGAGTGTTTTCATTGTCGTTCTCCCAGTTGTTATCGGTTGATGCTTTAGGAGGCGACGGCAATCGCCTCCTGAAGATCGCTCCACAGGGCCTCTGTTCCCTCGAGGCCGACATGGAGGCGCACGGACCGCGCATGGATGCCGAAGGCATGCGCGGAATTCGGCTGGGCCTTCTGCTGCAGCACCACTTCGCCCGGGACGATCAGGCTTTCGTGGCCGCCCCAGCTGACGCCGAGCTTGAAGAGCTTGAGATGGTCGGTGAAGGCGCGGATATCGACGCCCTCGCGGAAGATGAACGAGAACAGACCCGAGGTGCCGTTGAGACCCACCGGAAGGCAGTTCGCCAGACCCGGATGACACACCTGCCCCACTACGTCGAGTTCCTGAAGACGGCGGGCAATGGTGAGTGCCGCTGCCTCATGCGCCTTCATGCGAATCGGCAGCGTCCGAAGCCCGCGGATCAGGAGCCACGCATCGAAAGGCGAAAGCTTGCCACCCAGATAGGGATAGGCTTCGGCCTTTAGCCTGGCGATCATCTCCTTGGAACCTGCGACGACGCCCGCGACAACGTCGCTGTGCCCGCCGAGATATTTCGAAGCCGAATGAATGACGAGATCGACGCCGAGCGTGATCGGCCGCTGGAAGAACGGACTTGCCCAGCTGTTGTCGATCATCGAAACCACGCCGTGCTTCCTTGCGAGCTCGGCAAGCGAACCGACATTGTGAGCTTCCATCACCCAGCTTGTCGGGCTTTCCATGTAAAAGACCTTCGCGCCCGGCAGGGCCTTGGCAACCGCTTCCTCATCACGGCCATCGACGTAGGTCACCTCCACCTTCATTCGTTTGAGGATCGTGCCGAACAGCCGGAATGCATCGGGATAGACGTGTTTGACGGCAACGATCCGGTCGCCTGGCTCAACGAAGCTGAGTATAGCGGACGAGATCGCCGCCATGCCGCTTGCAAAACCGAGCGCATCTTCCGCACCCTCGAGCTTTGCAAGCATCTCCTCGAATGCGCGCACGGTCGGATTGAGCCCACGCGTATAGATCGGCCGCACTTTTTCGCCGCGATAGGCGGAGATCATGTCGTCGAAATTGGAGAAGGTGAAGAGCGATGTCTGAAAGATCGGGGGAACCACCGCCTCGGCGTAATTGCCGTCGTCGTGGGCGGTGATCAGCGAGGCGAACTCGAACTGTTCCAAGCCGTCATTCATTTGGACATTTCCTTGATATCTTCTTCGACGATCTTGAGGATTTTCAGCGTCTCGCTGCGTGCCGCTTCCGGGTCCTGTGCGGCAATCGCGTTAAACAGGGTCCGGTGGTAAGGAAAGGACCGGCGGGCGAAGTCGAAACGTTCGAACGGATGGCTCCAGAAACGCTCGAAGGTTTCGCGCATCTGTTCGAGCAACTGACGGAAGAGCGGATTGTGAGTGGCATCGTAGACAGCCAGATGAAACGCCAGATCCTCGGGCCCCGAAGCGCCTTTGGCGTGGTGGACCCGCTCCATTTCCTCAAGACGCGCCTCGATGATCTTAAGATCAGCAGAAGTCCGCATGCGCGCCGCGACCATGCCGGCCTCGCATTCAAGCCCCCTGCGCACCTGCAGTGTCTGCAACAGCGCATCGCGAAGATTGGCCGTATCGAGCGACAGCGGCATGTGGATCGTGCGCTTGGAGATCGGCTTCAGCAGATAATTGCCGCTTCCCTTTCGCGATTCGATGACCCCAAGCGCCTGGAACCGGCGCATCGCTTCGCGGATGGTCGAGCGTCCGACACCAAGCGCCGCCATCAGTTCCCGCTCGGCCGGCAACCGGTCGCCGGCCTTCAGATCAGCGCCCTCCACGTAATCGGCGAGCGCCTCGCCGACTTGGCGGGCCCGATCGACAGGCGGCAGCGCGGAGATCAACAGTTTACTCATGAGGCAAAAATTGGTCTGACATCTGAGCAATAAAATAGCTTGTTCCCCCACCTGTCAATGGCCGCACTCGATCGACAGCGCTCCCCCCGGTCGGACAAGCTGGAGGATGTTTTAGAGCCTCTGGAGAATTCCGATGGATGCTATCGTGCGGGGTGACGAGCCTAGCCGACGCTGAAAACCATGTCTTGATCCGCACATGGTCCGGCTGCGAAGGCTATGTCGAAGATGGTCTTCCGGTGATAGGGCCGTCCTCGACAAGGCCGGCCTCTTCCATGCCGTCAACTTTTCCGGTCACGGCTTCAGCCCCGGCGATGTTATCGCGGAGATCGTGGTAAGGGGCAGATCAGACTTCCCAATGGAGGACCTTCTTGTCGGTCGCTTCACCTCCGGCCGCCGAGACATGAGCACGCACAATCGTCAAGTCGGATATCTGCGCCAGATCAGCCGATGACGAACCATACCCCCCGCGTGAATGATGAATTGATAAAGGGGATATCTCTCATCCGATGACGACCTGCAGGACACCATGAAATTCACCCAGCATTATGGTCGATGACATCTGAACCCGACGCTACACCATCGGGCCTGCGTCTTTCAGCCCGACGCGGAACTGAAGACATGGTGGGCGTCTCATGCGATGTCGATGGATTTCGGTCCCCGCGATAACCGTTGTCGTCTCCTGCTTGTCAATTTCAAAGGGATATGCCTCTGTGAAAATCACCGCCTCATCCATAGCCTGTTCACCCAAATTCCGGCACCGCCCTACAATTCTCATGCTCCTCTGAATGAGGATCAAAAAGCAGGTCGACAGCAGTTCCCCACAGCGCCCGAGCGACAACGCGCGTTGAACCAGAGGCCATGTCCCGCCCGATTCGAAAAAATGACAATAAATATTAGTCGATTTGGTGCTGAGCCCCTTACAAAGCGACAAAGAAATTAAGGCAATCATCCGTCAATGAAGATCCATCGCCGATCTTTCAGGCGTGGAGAGCGGAACAAACGGTTCAAATTTCAATTTAATAGGATGGAGGAGCAGTAATGTGACGAGTTCTATCAAAAGAGTGTTCCGACCTCTACGATTTGATCGGGAGGGTAACGGGTGTATCTTTATAGGTTCAGTGGAAGATGCGATCGAATTTGTGGCTGATTCTTGGCCAGTTCGAGCTGGGGAAGCGTACGAAAATGCGCTTCAAGCCTGCATCGATGGGATCAACGATCGCATTTCGCCCAATGCTGTGAGACAGATTCTATACAGCTCGGCCACAGCAGCGGGCCTTCATGTCAGCGAGTGAATTCGAATCCAGAGTTGCATAGTCCGCAAATAACCTCTCAGGAAACCCGATCGTCGAAATAAGCGATCCGGTAGGCATTTTCGATGGCCCATCCGAACTGCCAGGCCTGCCTTTTTTCTTCCCAGTGATTGGTTTGATCGAAAGTCCCGAGCAGAGCCACTATTCTCAAAAAAGGGTTCTCTTCCCAACCAGCCCCCCGAGCACGAGCTTCTGCACCACGTTCCTGCAGTTCAACGATGACCTCGACACTCACCATGCAGGTGTCGTCTCCCAATCAGCGCGGTCGTTTCGGCTGTCTTGAGACTGACGCATGTTTCCGAGGCGCGATGATCATCTATAGCGGCTGATAAGCGGAAGTCTGACTGGGGGCTGCCGAAGCGTTTCAGCCAGACTTCCGACTGTTGCGATTTGGCGGTCCCAACAGCGCTCCGTATGTGGAATACTGCCGAAATTTCGTCCATGCGGGAAACGACGGCACCGATCGAATTGCGTCGCCAGTTCGGTAATTCGCTAACTTCTCCCGAATTCGTCGGTTATACGGATGATGTCGTCTTCTCCGAGATAGGAGCCGGTCTGGACCTCGATCATTTCGAGGATGATCTTGCCGGGGTT
>NZ_JAGGJW010000005.1 GCF_017873175.1 Neorhizobium petrolearium | reverse complement strand
CCCAAAGGCCGGAAGTGTGACTGTCCCTCGATCTTCACCTGCATGTCAGTGATCCGTTCTCTCAACGGCCGCGGCCTCTTTCATGCCATCTCCTTGATTACAATAATTATACATTCTAAAATATTGTATAATGTTGTTATTTCAAGGGTCGCTCCGAACTTCGGGCGCCTTACCTTGTTGTCGGGCGAAGGAGAAAGGCCGTGGCTACGACCGAGGTCCGATACCGTCTGGGCCGTCGACATATCCAGCGGAGGGGATGCGAAGCAGTTTTACGATCATGGCACGCTCCTGATCGGCAATTCGATCCTGCCAGCGGGATGCTTCAACTGGACGCGGGCCTGAGACCGTCAGAGCGGAAAACAGGCTCTTGCTGTAAACCAGCCCCCATCCGCACGGTGAGGTATTCTCGCGGTCAATCTCAAAGGCACGTTCGATTGCCTCTGGGAGGCTGCCAGACGGTTGCGTGACGGAGGTCGCGTCGTCGATTTCTCGAGCGGCATCGTCGGCCTCTGCCGATGGTGAAAGAATTATCGTTCGGCAATTGGTCTAATTGAGCTGCGCTGACTTCAACGCCGCTTCAAACTTTTCGCGCGCCTCGTCAGGTGATTGTCGTCCATCCAACGCCGCAAGTATTGCGTTTTCCGCAATCGCGAAGTCGTGGTCCTTCCGATGAGGCCAGTCGGATATCATGAAGTTGTGCGCTTCGAGCGGCCCGAATATCAAATGGCCACCGGCGCGGACAGGTTTGTCCCATCGCAGCGTCAGCATTGTCGTTCCTCCTTCCTTGGAGTTAGCGCCGCCGCTCGGAAAGGCAATGAAGCGGGTGTCCGAGAAAACGAAACGCGCTATCAGCAGGGATTTTCGAAATCGCCGATGATGCTGGCAAAATGCCTGCCGAATTTCCCGGCCCGTAGGCGGATTGCCTAGTGCGAATGACGATGGCCGCCTGTTGCCTTGCCCAGCCTTCTTATGGGAAGACTGGGCACGACCGGGAACTCCCGACCTCACCGGGAGCCACTCGGTTTCTTGAAAATCAGAAGAAACCGAGTGGCTTGGGATCGTAGCTCACCAGCATGTTCTTGGTTTGCTGGTAGTGGTCGAGCATCATCTTGTGCGTTTCGCGACCGATGCCGGATTGCTTATAGCCGCCGAAGGCGGCATGCGCCGGATAGGCATGATAGCAGTTCGTCCAGACGCGCCCTGCCTGGATCTCGCGCCCGAAGTGATAGGCTCTCATCCCGTCGCGCGTCCACACACCGGCGCCAAGGCCATACTGCGTGTCATTGGCGATTTCGAGCGCCTCCTTCTCGTCCCTGAAGGTCGTGACGGAGACCACCGGACCAAAGATCTCCTCCTGAAAGATGCGCATCTTGTTGTGACCCCGGAAAATGGTGGGCTTCACGTAATAGCCGTTCGAAAGCTCTCCACCGAGATCGTTACGCGCTCCACCGGTCAAAACCTCGGCACCTTCCTGCCTGCCGATGTCGAGATAGGAGAGGATCTTTTCGAGTTGTTCGTGAGAAGCTTGCGCTCCGAGCATTGTCGAGGGATCGAGGGGATTGCCCTGCTTGATCGCGTCAACGCGCTTGATCGCCTTTTCCATGAAGCGATCGTAGATCGCTTCCTGAATGAGTGCACGGCTCGGACAAGTGCAGACCTCACCCTGGTTCAGCGCGAACATCGCAAAACCTTCCAGCGCCTTATCAAGGAAATCGTCGTCTTCGACCATCACGTCGGCAAAGAAGATATTGGGCGATTTGCCGCCGAGTTCGAGCGTTACCGGGATCAGGTTCTGGCTTGCATATTGCATGATGAGCCGTCCGGTGGAGGTTTCGCCCGTGAAGGCGATCTTGGCGATCCGGTTGCTCGTGGCAAGCGGTTTGCCGGCTTCGAGGCCGAAGCCGTTGACGATGTTAAGCACGCCGGCCGGCAGGAGGTCGCCGACGATTTCGGCCCAGACAAGGATGGAAGCCGGCGTCTGCTCGGCCGGTTTGATGACGACGCAATTGCCGGCGGCAAGTGCCGGGGCAAGCTTCCAGGCCGCCATCAGGATCGGGAAATTCCACGGGATGATCTGCCCGACGACACCCAAAGGCTCATGGAAATGATAAGCGACGGTATCGTGGTCGATCTCGCCGATCGATCCTTCCTGGGCGCGGATGCAGGAGGCGAAGTAGCGGAAGTGATCGATTGCCAGCGGGATGTCGGCGGCCATCGTCTCGCGGATCGGCTTGCCGTTATCCCAGCTCTCGGCCTGGGCAAGCACCTCCAGTTTATCTTCCATCCGCTGCGCGACCTTCATCAAGATATTGGCGCGCTCGGTGGTCGAGGTTCGGCCCCATTTGTCCTTTGCGGCATGCGCGGCGTCGAGCGCGGCCTCGATATCCTTCTCGTCGGATCGCGGTATTTCGCAGATCTTTCCGCCGGTAACCGGCGTGATATTGTCGAAATACCGGCCGCCGATCGGCTCACGCCAATCGCCGCCGATATAGTTGCCGTATTTGAGCTTGAACGGAGATTCGATAATTTTCTGATGCAGCATCTGATCCTCCCGGAATAACCAGGTTCACGACGAACCTGAGGGAGAAACTGCCCATCTTCTGATCCGGATGACAGAGCCGCAGCGTCATACCGCATTGCACAGTGTCGCAAATCTGCGACACATTCAGCCTGCCGGATTCCTTTGCATCAGTGCAATCCGAGCCTCTTGATCTTGCGGTGCAAGGTCGCCCGGCTCATGCCGAGAGATATCGCTGCCTGCGAGACATTGCCGTTGGTGCGCGACAGCGCCCTCAGAAGAGCCGCGCGTTCCGCTCCCCGCAAGCCTTCCTGTTCCGGATTGGCCTCTTCATCGAGGAGGTCCGATGCGGGCATGCCGCCGGCAATCCGCTGGTCGTCAATGTCGAGTGCCAGACGTGCCGCCCTGGTCGCACCGATTACCATGTCATTCCCATCCACCGCGAGCAATGCCGAGACTGCGCTACTCTCCGTCGGCACCACGATGAAACGCGCGGCTGCGAACGCACTGCAAAACAACTGCAGTTCGATCCGCATGGCGGCTTCGCGGACAGTCTGCGAGATGATCGAGAGGGTGATCTCATTGATGTCGTCGCGGCAGGTCGAAACATCCAGCGCTCCAACAAGCTGCGCGCGATGATCGCGGATCGGCGCGGTCGTGCAGCTCAGATTGGTGGTGGACGCGAAGAAATGCTGATCACGGATGATGGAAACGGAACGTTCGTCGGCAATTGCCGTGCCGATCCCGTTTGTGCCGATGCTGGCTTCGGACCAAATGGAGCCGGTCCATAGACCGATGTCATGGAAATCCTTGTCGTCTCCCGCCACCCCGCGCCGCTCGAGTGCGATGCCGCCACGATCGGTCAGCAGCAGGCAGCAGCCAGCCCTGCCGACCGTTTGAAAGAGGAGATCGAGTTCCCCCGTGGCATGGGCGACCAATTTGCCGGATCGCTCACGCGCCAACCGCAGTTCCTCCTCCGTCAGCCGTATGGGCAGCCGTTTCTCCTCCGGCGAAAGACGGTGCATGGTCATGCAGCGTCGCCACGATGCCACGACCCGGGAACTCGCGGCTGCGGACTGCGCGGATGCGTAGACCTGATTTGCATGCGTGACATGCTGGTTCATTGGCTCCTCCCGCAGAACATGCCCGATTGTCCCGTGAAAAAGATCATGCCGCAACTGCGCCGAAGGTCTAATGCGATTTGCCGTTTCTCAAGAATGGAAAGCGAGCATTCGCACCCGAGCACTCGAAGCGCTCGCCGAACATCTCCACGGCGTTGTGGCTGCGAATCGCAACGCCTGCCCAATGTTTGTGCATTAAGGGGGTGTGGAAAATTTTAGGGCGCTCGGGCAAAATAATAGTTGCATAAGTCCACTAATGGGCGTTGAATGAAAACTGCAATACGAAAAGAGCGCGGACCGTCTCAAGCAGAATGACGCTCTTGTTGATGTACCAAGCTTCTGGAAATTATGCGCTTTCGGCGATTAACCGGAAAACGGTTAATCATGTCTTTGCGGTAAGAATCTCTTGGCCGACGAATTTCGTCTTGGCTGGTGGGAATGGTTTTGCTTTTGCGAGGGATGATGGCCAGCGATCCGAAAGCGACGCGGAATCCGATGACCGAAATCGGGCTCGACGTGCTTGAGGACACGCTGAGCTTCTATATCAGATCGCTGAATATGGCAGTCTCCCGCGATCTCGACCAAAGCCTCGAAGGGCTCGATGTAGCCCGCGGCACCGGTAAGATTACGACGCTGCTTCTGGTGGATCGGCATCCGGGAATACGACCTTCGGTAATTGCGCAAATGATCCTGAAAGATCGCTCGGCGATGGGAAGGCTGCTCGAGCAGATGGAAGAGCACGGACTGCTGACGCGCGAAGTTTCATCGGACGACAATCGCGCACAGGCTCTTTACATCACGGGGAAGGGAAGGGAACTCGCTGATCGTATCCGTCCGATTATCACCAGGCAGTCGCGGGATTTCTTTTCCGACATAACGGACGAGGAGCACGCGATGCTGATCCGGGTTCTCGGGCGTACCTATCGCCGCGTCGTCGGGCTTGAGCCCAACGACGAAGCCTGAGGATCAGGACCATGGCAGATGAAAAGGTGGTTTTGATCTCAGGTGCCAATCGCGGTATCGGCGCCGCCGCGGCAGAAGCCTTCGCGGCGGAAGGCTGGAGAGTTTCCCTGGGCATGCGGTCGCCGGTATTGCCTGTCTGGGCAGATGAGAACCGACACCAGGTATTCGGTTACGACGCGACTGATCCGAAAGCCGGGGCGCGCTGGGCAGCGGCTGCTCTGGCACGGTTCGGCCGCATCGACGCCATCATAGCCAATGCCGGTGTCATGGTCGCCAAAACCGTGATCGAGGCCGAAGACGAAGACCTCGACGCAATGCTGACTGTCAATGTGAGGGCGCCGCGTCAGCTCGCCCGGGCCGCGTGGGAGCCGCTTGCGGCAGGCGGGCAAGGCAGGATCATCATCATCGCTTCGCTCTCCGGAAAGCGGGTGAAATCAGCTCGCTCCGGAACCTATTCGGTCAGCAAGTTTGCGGCGGTCGGGCTGGCTCACGCCCTTCGCCATGCCGGCTTCGATCAGGGTATCCGCGCAACCGCCGTTTGTCCGGGCTTCGTCGCGACTGACATGGCCCGCGGCCTGACCGACCGGGATAATCGGCTGATGACGAGCCCAGACGATCTTGCCCGCATTATCGTGATGCTCGTTTCTTTGCCGAACGAGGCGTCGGTCGCAGAGTTCGCCATAAATTGCCAGCTGGAGGAGTCCTTCTGACATGCCCGGACCCTATGTCGTTCCCGTTCAGGGTGATGCGGAGCTGCCGAAAGAGGTCGATGTCGTTGTTATCGGCGGCGGTATCATAGGCACTTCCACCTCGCTGGAACTTGCAGAACGGGGCATGCGCGTGGCGCTCTGCGAAAAAGGCGGCATAGGCCATGAGCAGTCGAGCCGTAACTGGGGTTGGGTGCGTATCTCCAGGCGGGATCCGCGTGAAGTTCCGCTGATGGCCGAGGCGTTGCGCATATGGGCAGATCTTGACCGCCGCACGGGTCGCGATACCGGCTACAAACGCGCAGGCATCGTGTTCACCTGCGCGGACGACAAGGCTTATGCAGAACACGAGCGCTGGAACAAGAATCTGGAAGGTTACCAGTTCGAGTCCCGCATGCTGAGCGCCAAGGACTTCAGGGAAAAATATCCCGGTTCCGACATGAAGCTTGCCGGCGCGTTGTACACCGCCGCCGACGGCCGCGCTGAGCCGCAAAAAGCCGCTCCGGCGATCGCCGAGGCGGCGCGCGACAAGGGCGCCCATATTTTGACCGAATGCGCCGTGCGCGGCTTGCAGCTTTCCGGCGGCCGGGTGTCCGGCGTCGTCACCGAGCGTGGAGAGATTGCCTGCAAGTTCGTCGTCCTTGCGGGCGGTGCCTGGTCCAGCCTCTTTCTCGGCAACAACGGCCTCGACCTGCCGCAACTCAAGGTCATGAACTCGGTCATGCGCACCAAGCCTCTGGAAGGTGGGCCGGAGGAAGCCATCTGGTCGAGCGGCTTTGCCATCCGCAAACGCCAGGATGGCGGCTACACGATCGCCAACGGCTTCCAGAACATCGTGGATATCGTGCCAGCCTCGTTCCGATATGCGACGAAGTTCCTGCCGGCGCTGATGCATGAATGGCGTTCATTGAGCTTCCGGTTCGGCGGCCGGTTTTATGACGAATACCGCATTCCACGGCGCTGGGAGCTCGATGAGCCAAGCCCCTTCGAATACCATCGCGTCCTTGACCCGATCCCGTCCAAGGCGATGGCCGAGAGTGCGCTCGCCAAGCTGAAGAAGGCGTTTCCGGTTTTTGAAAGGGCGGAAATCACCCAGCGCTGGGCAGGGCTTATCGACGTTACGCCGGATGCGGTTCCGGTGATTGACGCGCTGGATGCCATACCGGGCTTCCATGTCGCCACGGGCTTTTCCGGCCACGGTTTTGGCATCGGTCCGGCTGCGGGCCGCCTGATGGCCGATATCGTCACCGGCCGCGAGCCGGTCGTCGATCGGAAGGCCTTCCGTTTCGGCCGTTTTTCCGATGGCTCGAAGATCGAACTGATCAGCGGCTTCTAGGAGCCGCTTCTGCCTTTACGGCCCGGTTTCCCCGGAGCCCTTCGCAGAGGCGCCGCCCCGGCGGCGTATCACCGTCAACGTCCCGCAAGAGGGCGGTCAGATAAGCAGTTCCAGAAAATCAACAAAGGGGTACAGCTATGTCAGACAAGGAAGTTACAGTTTTTACGCATCCCACTCGGCGGCAGGCACTGACGCTGATGATGGCGGCAGGTTCTGCAGGTCTTTTCATGCCGAATATCCTCGGCAAGGGCGAAGCTCAAGCCGCTCCGCCCGCCAAGCCGACCGGCAAAGTCATCATCGGCTTTTCGCAGGAGCCGACCGTATTCAATCCCCATATGCCGCATATCGAGGTGGATGAAGGCGTCTCGTTCTCGATCTTCGATCCTCTTTTCGGCATCGGGCCGGACGGCAGCTTCTATCCGGCGCTTGCCAGGGAAGTGCCGAGCGTCGAGAACGGCGGCATTTCGGCTGATGGACTCACCTGGAAGATCAAGCTGCGGGACGGTGTGAAGTGGCATGACGGCAAACCCTTCACAGCCGAAGACGTAAAGTTCACGCTGGAGCTGCTTGTCGATCCGAATTTCCGCAGCTGGCGCAAGACCGGTCATGAGCATGTGCGCGAACTGACCGTCGTTTCCCCGACAGAAATCACCTGGAAGATGGCGGTGGCCTTCGCACCCTATGCCTCGATTCTCGCCGCCACCTTCATCGTGCCAAAGCACGCCTTCGACGGTGTGGCCGACAAGAACACGGCTCCGTTCAACAATGCGCCGATCGGAACGGGCGCCTTCAGGTGGGGGAACCGTGTCGCCGGCGACCATATCGAGCTTGAAGCGAACGCGGATTATTTCGGTGACGGTCCGTATTTGGAGCGGGTCATCTACAAATACATCCCGGATCTGACGGTGCTCTACACCCAGTTCAAGACCGGCGACATCGATGTCATTGGCCTTCAGTACATTACCCCGGATCATTATGACGAAGCCAAGAGCCTCGATGGCAAGAAAGTCAACGTCGTGCCGATGGCAACCGTCGAATCCTTTTCATTCAACATGGAAAAGCCGCAATTCAAGGACCCGGCGGTACGCAAGGCGCTCTATGCTGCCATCGACAAGCAGACGATCATCGATGCGCTCTATTATGGCCTGCCCACTCCGACCGAAAGCTACATGCCGCAGCAGTCCTTCTATTACAATCCGGACCTGCCGAAGCATGAATACAATATGGAAACCGCGGAGAAGCTGCTGGACGACGCGGGTTGGGAGCTCGGCTCCGACGGCATACGAGCGAAAGACGGGGTAAAGCTCTCGTTCACCAACTCCACGACGGCCGGCAATCATATCCGGGAACAGGTGCAGCAATATCTCCAGCAATCCTTCAAGGAATTGGGCATCGAGATGAAGATCTCTAACCTGCCGCCGGCCGTCATGTGGGGTGATTATTGGATGATGTCCCAGTTCGACTCCGTCGTCGTCGGCATCAACTTCCTGACCGGCGCGGATCCGGATACGTCGGATTACATGAAATCCACGTCCTCCGCCGCAAAGGGAGGAGCGGGACAGAACACGTGGCAATATGCCAATCCCACCGTGGACAAGCTGCTTGAGGAAGGCGGTACGATTTTCGTGCCCGAGGAACGGAAGAAGATCTATTTCAAGATCCAGGAAACGGTCCGGAACGACCTGCCGCTTCTGCCGCTCTTCCAATACGCCATCGTTCGCGGTCACAAGGCAGGCGTCGATGGCGTGGAGCCAAACATCAACGTGCGCATCGACAGTTGGAACGTCGCAAGCTGGTATTGGGCGTCCTAACTCGTCTGGAGGACCCGCGATCGGTCGGGTCCTCTCGTATTCCGTCCAACCAGGTCCGGAATGAGCGGCACGCAAGTGCACCGGTTGCCGGCCCGGTACAATCGGAGACCGCCATGTTTCACTATCTCCTCGGCAGGCTCTGGCAAAGCCTTGTCCTGCTCGTCATCGTCTCGATGATCGGCTTTGCCGTCCTCAATCTCGCTCCGGGCGGGCCGCTGTCTCAATATGCGCTGACACCCGGCATGACGCAGGAAGCGCTTAACCGGCTGGCCGAACAGATGGGCCTCAACCGGCCTCTGCCCGTCCAATATGCCGATTGGCTGTGGCACCTCGTGCAGGGAGATTGGGGCCGCTCCTATCGCGACAACCAGCCGGTACTGGATGTCATCGGCCGGCATCTCTTCGCCACGCTGCTGCTGATGGGAACCTCGACCCTGATCTCGATCCTCGTCGGCACCTGGATCGGCATCAAGGGTGCGGTGAAGCGATATTCGGTCTTCGATTATGCAGCGACGGTCGGTGCCATGGTGGCGCTGTCGATCCCGACCTTCTGGTTCGGTCTTGTTGCGATTTATGTCTTCTCGCTATGGTTGAAGTGGCTTCCCGCCGGCAACATGTACACGATTGGCGACGGATCCTTCGGCGACTATGCGATCCACCTCATCATGCCGAGTCTGGTCCTCGCTTTCGTCAACGTGGCCGTCTGGGGGCGATACATGCGTACCGCGACGCTGGACGTCATCAACCAGGATTTCGTCCGCACGGCGCGCGCCAAAGGCTTGCCGGAGCGAACGGTCATGATGAAGCACGTGGTCGGCAATGCGCTCCTGCCGATGATTACACTTGCCGGTGTTCAACTGCCAAGCATCCTCGGCGGTGCCCTGGTCACCGAAACGGTCTTCACCTGGCCAGGCATGGGGCGGCTTTTCCTCGATAGCCTCGGCTATAACGATTATCCGGTGGTCATGGGGCTTCTGATGTTCTCCGCCATGCTCGTGCTGGCCGGCAATCTGATTGCCGATCTGCTTGTTGCATTCGTCGATCCCCGCATTCGGCTCGGTTGAAAGGAGATCGCTCATGTCCGCTGTCGCTTCCCCTATCGCCGTGGAGCGAATTCACTGGTGGCAAAGCCGCACGCTGCGCCGTTTCATGCGCCATCGTCTCGCTCTCATCGGCTTGGCTATGATTGTCATCCTCACTTTCGCCTGCGTTTGCGGTCCCTGGCTGCTGCCCTATGATGAGCTTTATATCGACATCCGGGCCCGCTTCGCCTCGCCGATGACTGGAGCGCATATCTTCGGTACGGACCCGCTCGGTCGAGATATTGCGGCCCGCCTGTTCATGGCCGGGCGAATCTCTCTGCTCGTCGGTTTCTTCGCCATGCTGCTTTCCACAGCGATCGGTACGGTGATCGGCATCACTGCCGGCTATTATGGGGGGCGGCTGGGAGCGGCGTTGATGCGTTTCGTCGATGCGTTCCTGTCCTTTCCCTCGATCTTCCTTCTCCTGGTGCTCGCAGCCTTCATCAAGCCGAGCCCGTTCATGATCACCGTCATCATTGCCGTGACAAGCTGGATGGAGATTGCCCGTATCGTTGAGGCCGAGATCCGGTCGCTGCGGGAACGCGATTTCGTGATGGCCGCACGCATGCTCGGCCTCAGGGATACGAAGATCATGTTCCGGGAGCTTTTGCCGAACGCGATCGGTCCGATCATCGTGGCCGCCACTCTCACCGTCGCTCGCGCCATTCTCCTCGAAGCTTATGTGAGCTTCCTGGGTTATGGCATTCAGCCGCCGTTGCCGAGCTGGGGCAACATGCTGAACGGTGCCCAGCAGTATCTCGACCGAGCGCCCTGGCTCGCCATCGTGCCAGGTGTGGCGATCACGCTTGCGGTCACCAGCTTCAACTTCATCGGTGACGGACTGCGCGACGCGCTCGACGCCCGTAGCGATATCGATTGAGGAGAGGCAGATGGCGCGCTTTTCACCCTTCGAGGCGTCGCTCTGGTATGCGACCGCCGTTCCTGCTCCCGAGACGCCGGAGCTTGCGGGCATAGTGAGGACTGATGTCGCCGTCGTCGGCGGCGGCTATACGGGGCTTACGACGGCGCTGGAGCTCGCCCGCGCCGGGGTGAAGGTCGCGCTCATCGAGGCGCGGGAGACGGGCTTCGGCGGGTCCGGCCGCAACGCCGGCCATTGCACTCCGACCTTCACCCATTATAGCCTGCCGGAACTCCGGGCAATGCTCGGAAAACCCTGGGCGGATCGCCTCATCGAGCGCCAGACACGGGCAAACGACCGTGTCTCGGCGATGATCCGCGACTACCAGATCGACTGCGAGTGGGTGCAGAACGGCTACGTGATGGCCGCCGCCAATCCCGGGGCGCTTTCGAAACTTCGGGCCAAGGTCGATACATATAATGCAGTCGGTGCCGGGACCCGTCTGATTGACAGAAACGAGGTTGAGGCGATTACCGGCAGCCCGCGCTTTCATGGTGGCTGGCTTCACCCGGAAGGGGGGCATCTCAACCCGCTTTCCTATGCACGTGGCCTGACGCGAGCGGCCATGTCCGAAGGAGCCCGGATCTTTATTCACTCTCCGGTGACCGGCTGCGAGCGTCATGCCGGCGGCGGCTGGTCGGTGAAAACGGAGAAGGGAGAGGTCATTGCAGACAAAGTGCTTTTCACGACCGGCGCCTACACGGTTGGCGGCTGGCCAAAGCTCGACCGGACTTTCAAAATTCAGCGCGTCTTCGTAGCCGCCACGCAGCCGCTGTCCGAGGACGAGCGCCGGACGGTATTGCCGCGGAACACTACGATCCATGACGGGCGGGGCGACATCTATGTCTACAAGTACAATCGCGAGGGCCGCATCGTCGCCTCCATGTTCCCGATGGGCAGGCGCGGCAGCGACATGACTTATACACGGCAGGTGATGACCGACCGGTTGAAATGGCTGCATCCGCAGATCCGCACCGACATCCGCTGGGAGTATTTCTGGTTCGGAGAATTGGACATGCAATACCGGACAGTTCCTCGTTTCTACAATCTCGCACCGGGTGTCGTGGCGCTCACCGGCCTTTCCGGGCGCGGCGTGCCGACCGGCTCCATGCTTGGCTCAGTCCTGTCGGAATGGGCTCTTGGCAAGCCGGACGACGAACTGGCGCTGAAGTTGGAACCGCTCTCGGCGGCGCCTTTCTACATGAGTTTCGCTCCGGCGATGACATTGCGCTACTACCGTTTCCGAGACAATCTCACGGCAAAACTTGCCGGCGCTCCATTGCCGCCGCATGCGTAAGGCTGCAGGCGAGGCAATATGCCCAAGGCGTCCCGCAGCAGCGCCTACATGTCCGGGCGGACGGCCAGGCCGCCGAGCAGGTCCATGATACGGGCAGGCGGCTGGCCCCGACGCAGAAGCTCTGCCATCATTCCCAGATAGGGAGCGGCATGTTCGAAGAACATGCGATTGGACCGGCAGAAATAATTGACGCGTTCAGTCTCGTCTCCAATTGCCGGCAGGAAGCGGTGCTTTGGGCAGCCGCCATGGCAGGCAAACCGCCATCGGCACTCCTTGCACATCCCGGGCAGCCCGCTTCGCTTGTCGAGGCCGAACTGCAACTGTTGCGGCAGGGCGGCCAGGTCGGCTATCGGCGTATCCTTGATGTTGCCCAGTCGATATTCAGGATAGACGTAGTGGTCGCAGGCATAGAGGTCCCCATTGTGTTCGAGCGCAAGACCGGTACCGCAGGTTTCCGCGAACACGCATAGCGAGGCCGGCTGTCCCATCCATACACTGAGCTGCAGATCGAATAGCTGGACAAAGATCTTGCCGACGTCGTGGCGGACCCACTCATCGAAAATGCTACACAGAAACCGGCCATAGTCTTCCGGCGTGACGCTCCAGGGAGTCACCACGTTTCCTTCGTCCCCGGGGTGCGGCGAAGGCGCGAGGTGACCTTTCGGATCAACGCGCTCGACCAGAGGAATGAATTGTATGAAATCGACGCCAAGTTCACGGAGATAGCGGTAGACATCCAAAGGGAAGGCCGCGTTGTGCTTGTTGACGACGCATAGAATATTGGTTTCCACCTTGTGGCGATTGAGCAGTTCCCAGGCGTTCAGGACGCGCGCAGAGCTTGGCAAATCCCGTCTGTCGCGCCTGTAATGGTCATGAAGGTGAGGAGGGCCATCAAGACTCAAGCCAACCAGGAACCTTTCCTGACGCAGGAATTGCCCCCAATCCGCATCCAGCAGCGTTCCATTCGTCTGCAAGGCGTTCGCGATGGTTCGGCCGGGAGGGCAGTGCTTCCTTTGCAGCGCAACGATGGTCCTGAAGTAGTCCAGCCCGAGAAGGGTCGGCTCTCCGCCTTGCCAGGCGAACCATATCTCCTTTTGTCCGATGCTGCTTTGGCTGGCAATGTAGTCACGGATGAAGGTTTCCAGAATATCCGGCGACATCCGAAACCGGCGTTCGCCGGGGTACAGGGCTTCCTTCTCCAGGTAATAGCAATAGGTGCAATCGAGGTTGCATTTGGGGCCGATGGGTTTGGCCATGACGTGAAACGCATGAGACATCGCGGGGCCTCGCGGATTAGGGGAGTTCCAGCTAGGGTTCCTCGCGAGGCCGGCTATCCGCCTATATCGAACGAGCCGTTTTTCGTCCTTGTCATTGCGCAAGTCCGAGCGAAATTTGGAGCGCGCGATTACCTCCATCGGACATATTCACCTGGCTTTTACGTTACGGGCGTTCATTTCAATGGACCGGGATAGGCTGGGGCGGCATGCCTTTCCTGCAGACCTTGTGCAATGCCCACGATGGGATAAACGTGTTCTGCATCGAACCTGCGACCCATGACCGCCTGCCGCGGAAGGAGTTGCGTGAGACGGGAACCCTGGCGTCAACGCCACGCGGCGGCTCGCACATGTTCCATCTCGAAAGCTTTTCCACCGCGGCAGGTAGTTTACTGAAAGTGCAGTTCGCCGGGATGGAAAAGTTCGGAAAGATACAATGAGCGGATGCTGTTCGGCCGTCAGCCGAAACAATGGAAACGAAGGATCGGGCGAAGCGCCGAAGGTTTCGTCGCGGGGCAAGGCGGGGGGGGTGATCGCAGTCAAGGGCGGCGAGACCTTCGTCGGTACCAACAACCCTGTCATCGCCGTCGACGGCGAGGGGCCGGAACGCAGGGTCACCATCAACGATTTCTTTCTCGAGGCCGAAACCGTTACCGTCGCGCGCTTTGCCGAATTCGTTGAGGCGACTGGCTACGTCACCGAAGCGGAGAAATTCGGCTGCGCCGCGGTGTTCATGGGATTGCTGAACGATCGGGAACTTGCAGCCAATAATGTCGCGGGCACGCCGTGGTGGGGGCGGGTGGACGGGGCGATCTGGAAGGCTCCGGAAGGGCCGGGCAGTTCGATCGAGAACAGGATGGATCATCCGGTGACGCAAGTGTCGTGGAATGACGCCATGGCGTTTGCGCACTGGGTCGGCGGGCGCCTTCCCACGGAAGCGGAATGGGAACATGCGGCACGGGGCGGCAATCGTCGCCGCCGTTATCCCTGGGGCGACGAAGAGCCGACGGACGCGAAAGTCTTCTGCAATATCTGGCAGGGCCGGTTTCCGCACCAGAACACGCTGGCGGATGGATTTTTCGGCACCGCGCCGGCGCGCAGCTTCACACCGACCGAGGACGGCTTCTACAATCTCGCCGGCAACATATGGGAATGGACGAGCGATCCGTTCCGCGTGCGATCGCTCACGCGCCAGGCGAAAATTCGCAATGAACAGGCAAAAAAGAGTGCCGACAAGCTGCTGAAGGGCGGTTCGTTTCTGTGCCACAAGAGCTACTGCTATCGATACAGGATCGCCGCCCGCATGGGCCTGTCACCCGACAGCGCGTCAAGCAATACCGGCTTCCGCATCGCCTATGATGTTCGGCCCGGTGAGCGTCGAGCAGGTTGATATCGCGGAAATCCCGCAGGGCGGTCGCATCCGCCTAGAACCTGGCATCCGGAGCGCCAGAAAAGGGATCGATGGGATTCTTCCGGTTCCACGGGCGTCTGCCCATGAGCGCCTCAAGCACCGCCTTCTGCATTGCCTCGTGGGTCGAGTAGGCGTTGATGTAGGTCGGCACTCTTGGGGCGTCGTAGAGGTAGTAGGGGAAGCCGAAGGAGATCATCACCGTCGGCAGCCGTGTCCAGGACCGCTTCATGGCCGCCCGGAAATCGCCGTGGAGCGAAAGCCAGTCGAGGAAAATGCGCCCGCGCGTCAGAAGCGTCTCCTCGCCGAAGAGATAGAGCACAAGATCCTGTCCTTCCGCATCAAGGAGTGTGCCGTACCGATGGAGGGTGATCTCGAACCCCTCGCTTGCCAGCATCTCCGGCAGCTTGAAGTCCAGCCGGGCGTTCTGCATGGGTTCGACGATCCCGCCGGATACGACGAGGATGCGCCGGTGTTTCGCAAGGTCCAGCGGCAGGGTGCCGGTGCGGTCCTTCACCAGCGTCGGGGCGCGCGCGAAAGCGTCTGCCGCCAGTTGTTGCGCAGCCGCATCGGTGATGTGCGCCGGCGTTTCGCCCCTCCGGTGCAGCCCGATCGAGGCCTTCAGCGCCAGGACCCGGGTCACCGCGTCGGCAAAGCGCTCGGCGGTGATGCGTCCGGAATGGACGGCGTCGCGCACGGCGGCGATTTCCGTTTCCGGATCGGAGGAAAAGAGCACCATGTCGCAGCCCCCCGCGATGATCTCGATCTTGGCCTCACATGGCGGCATGACGCCTGACAGGCCCGCCATCTCGCTTGCATCCGAGACGATGAGGCCGTTGAAGCCAAGTTCGCCGCGAAGCAGGTCGAGATTGAGTGCCGCCGAAATCGAAGCCGGCAGATAGGCTTCTTCTCCGGCGTCGGGATCGCGTTCGAGGATATAGGCCGGCAGCGCGATATGGGCCGACATGACCGACTTGACGTCATGGTCGATGGCAGCCTTGTAGAGTTTTCCGAAGGTCGCACGCCAGTCTTCCATCGACAGCGGATTGATCGTCGTGACGAGATGCTGGTCGCGCTCGTCATATCCTTCGCCCGGCCAGTGCTTGACGGTGGCTGCAACACCCAGCCGCTGGAAGGCACGCATCTGCGCCAGCGCGTGACGCTCGATGAGCGCCGGGTCGGAGCCGTATCCGCGGGTCGCGACGATCGGGCTGCGGAAGGCCGCATTGATGTCGAGGACCGGGGTGAAGGACCAGTTGATACCCACGGAGCGGGCCTCGCGCGCCATGAGGTCGGAGATCGCTTCGGTGAGCGGAACATCGTCCACTGCCGCGAGCGCCAGCGGATTGGGAACGGGCGTGCCGAAGGAAAGGCTCATGCGGGAGCCTTCGAGATCGGCGGACACCAGAAGCGGGATGTCGGCCTCCGCCTGAATGGCGGCCATATGCTCGCGTTCCGCCCTGCCGTCGGAGCCGAAGAAGCGGGTGATGCCGCCCGGCTTCAGGTGCCGAAGGCGGGCGGTTTCCGTCTGACGGTCATCGCCCTTGGAGTTCAGGTTGAAAAGCTGAGCGGCACGGGACGTTTCATCGAGGGCCTGGAACGTGCGTTCCACCCAGGCAACCGCTTCGCGATCGAGATTGAAGGGGGCTTTCGTCAGGTGATCCAAGGTGAGCGTCATGGCTATATCCAATCAAACGAAAAGTAGCGCATCTTACAGGACTTCATTGCGGCTATTGCCGGGTCGTGCCGGCCTTCTGCCTGCCCATCTGCCCTTCGGCATCGAGTCTGCTCCAGTCGAAGATCGTGTTGGTCGGCCTGTAGGTGCCGTCCAGCCGCTGGGCCAGATAATCGGAGGATTGGCGCAGATAGGTGTCTTCGTCATCATGCAGCGCACGCACGTCGGCGAGCGAGATGTCGGGGAATGGCGGCAACCAGGTCAACGCGTCGAGGGCCTGCAGCTTGATGCGCGGGTCTGGTTCCGTGCGGAGAATCCGCGTTATTTCGCTCACCCAATGACGGGCGTCCCCTGCATGACCGAGCGCTTCGGCTAGCGGGATGCGGATTTGTGGGTCCGGTTCCTTCGCATAGGCGGCCGCAAGGCCTTCGGGTAGAGGCTGCCCCGAGGAAGAAAGCATGAGCAGCCCCTTGGCGGCCCAATGGCGCAAGACCGGTGAGGGATGAGACAGCTTGCTCAAAAGGGTCGGCGCATTCTCCCTGTTTCGGGCAGCGGCGGCAAGCGCAAGGTCCATGATCTCCGCGAGCGGGTAGAGCGTTTCGTCCCGGCTCGCCTCCCAGGTTTCCACCGGGCTGTGCTCGGGAATGAAGCCGGTATCGTGTATGGCGAGCATATGCTCGTCCAGTGCTGCGCGGTGGTTCTGGATCAGGGTCTCGCACGCCGGATCATCGATCAGGTCGACCGTGGCGTCGGGATCGGAGTGCAGATCATAGAATTCCTCGGCCGGTTTTTGGCGCCAGAACTGCTTCTGCGCGGGGTTGAGCGTACCGGCCAGACGCGCCGCCTCATAGTCCTGATAGTGCGCGCCGAGCCACTCGAAGGCGACATATTGCCCGAGCATGCGGTGCGGCGTGTAATTGCGGATATAGCGATACCGCTCCGAACGCGCCGTGCGGCTGAGATCGTAGCGTTCGCCCATCCGGTCGCGGCCACCGAAGACATATTGGCGCGGCGCGGTCTTCGGCCCCAGCAGTGGCGTGCCATGCAGTCCCTGCGGACTATCGAGGCCGGCAATGGCAAGGAAGCTCGGGAAGAGGTCCACGAGCGATACCGGGGCACTGACATGCGTTCCGGCGGCATGCGGCATGAGGTGGCGCCATTTGGGCGGGACCCGGATGATCAGGGGTACGCGCAATCCCTCATCATAAAGATAGCGCTTGGAGCGCGGCAGGGCCGAACCGTGGTCCGAGAAATAGAAGATGATGGTGTTGTCGGCGAGGCCGTCGACCTCCAGGTCGGCCAGATGCTGGCCCAGTTCCGCATCCATGCGCGCAATGGCATTATACTGCCGCGCCAGGCTCTGCCGCATGCCGGGCGTGTCGGGCAGATAGGATGGCAGGGAGACATCCTCGGGGCGTGCGGTGCCGGGCTGTTCCTTGAAGGTGCAGGACTCGTGCGTCGTCATGCAGTTGAAGACGGCGAGGAAGGGCTTGTCATCGGGACGGTTGCGCCAATGAGCCGATCTGCTGGATTCGTCCCAGATTTCCGCCGGATCAACATCGCAATTGTAGTGGGTCTTGGCATTGTTGGTGCAATAATAGCCGACCTTCCGCATCTCGGCAGGGTAGGTCAGGAACTCGTTCGGGAGGTGGGCCAGCGCCTGCATATGCTGTGCTCTGGGGCAGCTTTCCGCATAGCGACCAGTCAGAATGGCAAAGCGCGAGGGTGCGCAGACCGGCGAGGTGCAGTTGGCCGTTTCGTAGACGACCCCGTCGCTTGCCAGCCGGTCAAGATTGGGCGTGTGTGCCAGCGTGTCGCCATAAGCACCAAGCCGGGGCGGGCAGTCTTCGCTTACGATACACAATATGTTCGGCCGATCGCCCATGCCTCCTCCTCCCGCTTGTCTTCGGCTATCTCGATATCATCGCCAAAACGTGGAGAGGACTGACAAAACACCCGCGAGCGATAAGCGGAATGCATAAGCCGCGACAAAAGGAGATATGAGTTTGATCTATCACTCAAGCTGTTCTTTGCATTTCTCGTTAATCGCGCCGGATGGTAAGCGAAGATGGAAAAGCCGGTCGCGAGGCTGATGGAGGTCGCACCGAGCAGGACGCCAAGGGAGGAAAAATGCGTAACATCGTGTTCGCGGCGGCTGTCGCGGCAATGGGTTCTGTTGCATCGGCACCGTCGGTTATGGCGCAGGTCGCAAACGACGACCAGACGCTGGCCATCGCAGCCATACTGGACAATAACAGCTTCGATCGCGCGCAGTTGATGATCGCCAATCAGATGCAGTTTTGGCAGCCCGTGCTCGACACGCTTCTGGTCATGCAGCCGGATGGCAAGGTCGTGCCTAACCTCGCCACCGCCTGGTCCTATAATGACGACCACAGCGTGCTGACGCTCACTCTGCGCGAAGGGGTGAGCTTTACGGATGGCACACCTTTCGACGGCAACGCAGTCAAGGCCAATCTCGACTATCTCAAGAAGGGTGCCGGCCAGAACGGCTTCATGGCCGCATTGATCTCCCAGGTAGAAGTGGTTTCGCCGACCGAAGTGCGCCTGTATCTCAGCGAGCCCGATCCCAGCCTGATCGACAATCTGACTGTGGTCGCCGGCGCGATGGCCTCGCCAGCCACTCTCGGCTCCAAGGACTTTGCGAACAACCCGATCGGTTCAGGTCCTTACATCTACGATGTCTCGGCTTCCGTTCCCGGCCGCCAATATGTCTATAACCGCAATCCGAATTATTGGAACAAGGGGGCGTTCCCCTTTGAGCGTGTCACCATCACGCCGATCAACGATCAGGTAGCTCGCCTCAATGCCCTTAAATCGGGTCAGGTCGACGCGGGCCTGGGAGAAGCGCGCACGGTCGCGGATGCCGAGGCTAACGGTCTCGTCGTGCAGCGCAACGACGTCAACTGGCTGGGCTTCATCATCGCTGACCGCGAAGGCAAGATTACGCCGGCGCTTGCCGATGTGCGCGTCCGCAAGGCGCTCAACATGGCCTTCGACAAGGCTTCGATCCTCAAATTCGTCGAATTGGGCTTCGGCCGCCTGAGCGATCAGATTTTCCCTACCGGCAGCAGCGCCTATGTTCCGGAACTCGACAAGGTCTATCCATTCGATCCGAAGGCCGCCCGTGCCCTTCTCGAAGAAGCCGGATACCGCAAGGGCTTCACCCTGGTTTTGCCGGAGCTTGCCAGTTTCGCGAGTTTCAATCCCATCGTCGAAAAACAGCTCAAGGATATCGGCATAACGGTGCAATGGGAGAAGATTGCTCCGAACGCAACCATCCCCGAGCTGCGGTCCGGCCGTTTTCCAGCCTACGTTTTCCAGTTCGGCTATCAGGGCACTTGGGCGGAGTACCAGAAATTCGGCTATCCGCATTCCGCCTGGAATACGTCCAAAGTTGCCGATCCGCAGCTCCTCAAGATGCTCGATGCGACGCAGCACGCGATCGGCGACGAGCAGATCAAGGGTTACCGGGATCTCAACCGCTATATGGTGGAAAACGCCTTCTTTGCCCCGTGGTATCGGCGCGACACCATTTATCTGACGAACAAGCAGACTGTCGTGAAGTTACATCCCACCAACGCTGTGCCACACATACGCGATTTCTCGAAGGCGGAATAGACGACCCTCCCAGGCAAACACGCCTTCGATAGTGGGCAGTCGGCAGCGACTGCCCATTTTCGTCTGGCGCTGGCAGCAAACATTCCGTGTCATACCTCGTTATCGAGGCCAAATCTGGTTCTGCACAGCTCGACCAGTGCTTTCATCGGCTCCCAATCCTGCAGTTCTGTGCGGAAGATCATGCCGATCTCGGCCGTGTTCCGCTTCAAGGGCAAGGGAACCGGAACGATGCGCGGCGCGGCAACGGCATGCACCGACAATTCCGGAAGCACGCAAAGGCAATCGCTTTGCTGCAGGATCGTAAGCACTGAAAGCAGGTTCTGGCACACAAAGCGGATATCCGGTGAACCGCCGAGATGTTCCGCTATCGTATGCTGCGTGATCTCGCGGTAGGCCGGCAGCTCGGAGTAGATAATCCACGGATACTCAAGAAGATCGGAAGCCGCAATGCCGCCATCTTGCCGGCGCGTGGCGAGCAGAGGATGATCCTCCCGCGCCATGACATGATTGGATACTTCCGTGAGCTTGATGCGGGCGAAGCGCTGACTGGTTCCCCCGTCATTGAAGACGCCGCCGAAGGCAACATCCAGCCTCCCCTCATGCAGATCCTGCAGCGTCTTGCCGAAGGTCAGGGTCGTGAATTCGATCAGAAGACGGGGGAAACGCTTTTGCAACTGGCTGAGCACGCCCGACAGAACGCCTGAGCGCCACACCGGTCCGCCACCTATCCGCATCACGCCCTTTTCGTCCATCGCTTCCGCGCGCAACTCGTGCTCGGCGATTTCCCAATAGCGCTCGATACGGCTGGAAACGGACAAAACCCGCTCGCCGAAAGCTGTCGCCTTCACGCCGCGTGCATGCCGCTCCACCAGCCGCTGCCCAAAATAGCTCTCCAACTGCGCGAGCGAGCGGGAAAGCGCCGGCTGGGTGATGTTCAGCTTTTCCGAGGCGCGCCGAAGGCTGCCTTCCTGAAGGATCGTGCGAAGACGGAAGAGATGGGTGATCTGGTCGAGCATGAAAGATATGCGCCTGCGTTATCACTGCTGATGCTTTTTGCATTATCGATGCATCGGTTCAACTGTTATCAATTCCTGCAAAAGACGCCCGATAAGAATTCGCAGGGCAGGAATGTGAGGAGGAGACAGACAATGAGATTCACCCGAATGCAGCATCCGCCCGGACGGGCGGCGCACCGCTCCCGGAAGGGGAGCTGATCGCAATGCTGAGGTATGTCTCAAAGCGCATCCTCTCAAGTCTTGTTCTTCTTGTGCTGGTGACGACGCTGACGTTCGCGATGGTATTCGCTGGAGCCGACAATGTGGCCCAGAACATCCTGGGGGAGAACGCCACCGACGCACAGATCGCCGCACTTGAGGTTAAGCTCGGGATCGACCGACCGCTTTACGAGCAGTACGGCGACTGGGTAGTCAATGCCGTCCAGGGCAATCTGGGCCAGTCCTGGACCATGGGAGAGAGCGTCTCACGGATCGTCTCGGGGAGGCTGACGGTGACCTTGTCCATGGTGACCGCGGCCGTCATCACGATTGGCATCATCTCCTCACTTCTCGGTATCACCGCTGCCGTGAAAGGCGGCTGGGCAGATCGGGTGATCCAGGTGCTGAGCGTTATCGGCTTCTCGCTGCCGAATTTCTGGCTCGGTCTCATCCTGGTCGTGGTTTTCGCGCTCAATCTCCGCTGGTTTCCGGCGACGGGCTATGTGGATTTTTCGACATCTCCTGTCGGCTGGGTCGCAGCGCTCACCCTGCCTGTTGCGGCGCTGGTGCTTTCCGGCATCGCCTCTGCCTCCCAGCAGGTGCGAGGCGCCATGATCGATGCGCTGCGCCAGGATTATGTCCGCACCCTGAGGGCCGGCGGCATCAGGCCGTCATCGGTGCTGTTCCGCCATGCACTGCGTAACGCCATGCCGGCGGCACTCACCGTGCTCTCCGTTCAGTTCATCGCCCTTCTGGGCGGTGCGGCCATCATCGAACGGGTCTTTGCCATCCCGGGCCTCGGGTCCGTCACAGTTCAGGCAGCGCTTTCCGGGGATGTTCCGGTGCTGATGGGCGTGGTGGTCACCATGATCATTCTCGTTGTGTTCGTAAACATCGCCATCGACCTCGCCAATGCCTGGGTCAATCCGAAGGTGAGGCTCTGATGACTTCTGCAACTCAACAACAATCCCCGGCGCCGCTCGCCGCCCGCGCCGGCCTGTTGCGCTCAGTGCTGATCAATCCGCTCGGGCTCGTCGCGTCGATCCTTCTGTCCATCGTCGTTATCACCGCCATCTTCGCACCGCTGATCGCGCCTTTCGCGCCCGACGACCTGCAGATATTCAAGGTCAACGCGGCGCCGGGAGACGGCTATCTCCTGGGCGGCGACGGATCGGGGCGCGATATCTTCAGCCGTCTCGTCTATGGGGCACGCAATACCCTGATAGGCGCGCTCATCGCGGTCACCGTGGCGGCCTTCGTGGGGGTGACGGCCGGCCTGTTCGCCGGCTATTTCGGAGGCCGGCGCGAGGTCGTCATGAGCTGGATTTCTGACGGCCTCATGTCCCTTCCGGCGCTCATCGTCCTGCTCGCCTTCTATCAATCGCTCGGCTCGTCCATCGAGATTTCCATGCTGGTCTTCGGCGTTATGCTGGCCCCGGGCTTCTATCGATTGACACGCAATCTGGTGAATGGCGTCAAGCACGAACTCTATGTCGATGCAGCACGCGTTTCGGGCCTCTCGGACCTGCGCATCATCGTCCGGCACATCCTTCTGGTCATTCGCGCGCCGGTCACCATTCAGGTTTCGGTCGTCGCGGGCATCTCGATCGTCATCCAGTCGGGTCTGCAATTCCTCGGTTTGGGCGATACATCCATTCCGACCTGGGGCGGCATGCTGCAGGACGCATTCGCCAACATGTTCGTGGTGCCGACAGCGATCTTATGGCCGGGTCTCGCCATTTCGGTGACCGTGGCCTCGCTTGTCCTCCTTGCCAATGCCATCCGCGACCGGCTGCAGCAAGGCAACCGGCCGGCGGCCGTCACAGGCCTGCCGGAAGCGATTGCCAAACCGGCAGCTGGAGCCGCACCGGTTGACAAGGATGTGTTGCTCGACGTGCGCGACCTGGTCGTCGGTTATCCTGATAAGTCCGGTTGGACGGAAGTCGTCAAGGGCGTATCGCTGACGCTGCGGCGCGGCGAGGTGCTTGGCCTGGTCGGGGAAAGCGGCTCGGGCAAGACACAGACGGCTTTTGCCGTGCTGGGACTGCTTTCAACGGGCGGCCGTATCCTCTCGGGTTCGACCTGGTTCGATGGCCGCGACATCGCCAATCTGCCCGAAGAGGACATGCGCAAGCTGCGCGGCAAACGCATCGCCTATGTGCCCCAGGAACCGATGAGCAATCTCGATCCGGCTTTCCGCATCGGCTACCAGCTGACCGAACCCATGGTCACCGTGCTCGGCATCTCGAAATCCGAAGCCAGGAAACGGGTGCTTAAACTCCTCGAGCGCGTCGGCATGCCAGATCCTTTGCGCACCTTTAGCGCCTATCCGCACCAGATATCCGGCGGCATGGCGCAACGTGTGCTTATCGCCCGCGCCATCTCCTGCAATCCGGACTTGCTCATCGCCGACGAGCCGACCACGGCTCTGGATGTTACGGTGCAGGCGGAAGTGCTGGACCTGCTGCGCGATCTTCAGGCGGAGATGAACATGTCGGTGATCCTGGTCACCCACAACTTCGGGGTCGTGGCCGACATCTGCCATCGCGTCTCGGTGATGAAAGACGGCAAAGTGGTGGAAACCAACGATGTCCGGCGGCTCTTCGCGGCACCTCAGCACGACTACACCAAAATGTTGCTCGGCGCCGTCCTCGACGACGTGACGCCGCGTGTCTACCAGCCTCGTTCCGGCAGGGGAGTTGCGGCATGACTGACGACGTCATCGTCGAATGCATCGATGTGAACACCCATTTCGGCGCGCTTCACATCCTCAAGAACGTCAATCTGACTGTGCGTGCCGGTGAAACGGTGGGACTGGTCGGCGAGAGCGGGTCCGGCAAGACCACCTTGGGCCGCGCCATTCTCGGCATCGGTCCGGTCAGTTCGGGGCGCATCCTGTTCGATCGGCAGGATATTGCCGGCGTCCCGCCGCGCGACCGCAAGGGTAATGCCGCCGCCATCCAGGCGGTATTTCAGGATCCCTATACCTCGCTCAATCCCTCGATGACCATCGAGGACATCCTGACCGAGCCGATCATCGCGCGCGGGCAGGCCGGCAAGGCCGAGGCCACCGCCAAGGTCCGCACCCTGCTCGACCAGGTGGCGTTGCCGAGTGATGCCGCCTTCCGCTATCCGCGCGAATTTTCCGGCGGGCAGCGGCAGCGCATCGCCATAGCCCGGGCACTGGCGCTCTCGCCACATCTCATCGTCTGCGACGAGCCCGTGTCTGCGCTCGACCTTTCCACGCAGGCGCGCGTCCTCGATCTCTTCATCGAGATTCAGGAGCGCACCGGCGTCGCCTATCTCTTCGTCAGCCATGACCTTGCGGTCGTCCGTCACATCTCTCACCGCGTCGCGGTGATGCGGGGCGGTGGAATCGTAGAATTCGGTGACTGCGATCAGGTCACCGCCAATCCGCAGCACAATTATACCAGGCGGCTCCTGCTGGCCGCTCCCGTGGCGGATCCCGTCCGTCAGGTCGAACGGCGCGCCGCGTTCCGCGCTCTGGCCATGGGGGCCTGATTCATGCGCGCCATCATCGTGATGTTCGACAGCCTTAACCGGCGCATGCTGCCGCCTTATGGCGACATTCAGACCCATGCCCCCAATTTCGCCCGGCTGGCGGCGTACACGGCCACCTTCGATCGCTGCTACGCCGGCTCCATGCCCTGCATGCCGGCACGGCGGGAACTGCATACCGGGCGGCATAACTTCCTGCACCGTTCCTGGGGGCCGATCGAGCCCTTCGACGACTCCATGCCGGAAATCCTCGCCAAAAACGGCGTCTATACCCACCTCGTCACCGACCACCAGCATTACTGGGAAGACGGCGGCGCGACCTATCATACCCGTTATTCCAGCCACGAATTCTTCCGCGGCCAGGAAGGCGATCTGTGGAAGGGCGTGGTCGCCGAAAATGACCGCAGGCGGCTGACCGACATCTTCCACCGCATGAGGAACCAGGACCGGATCAACCGGTCCTATCTGGCCGAAGAGGCCGACCATTCACAGACCCGGACGTTTGATGCGGGGTTGGAATTCATCAACACCAATGCCGGGGCGGACAACTGGATGCTCCAGATCGAGACCTTCGATCCGCACGAGCCTTTCTTCAGCTACGAACAATATCACCGCCTCTATCCCGAGGGCGAATCCGGCGACAGCCCGACTGATTTCGATTGGCCGCCCTATGCACGGGTGACTGAGTCCCAAGCCACCGCGGATCATGCGCGCCGTCGTTACCTCGCCCTTCTTTCCATGTGTGACCGCAATCTCGGCCGGGTCCTCGACCTCATGGACGAGCACGACATGTGGAAGGATACGATGCTCATCGTCTGCACCGACCATGGCTACATGCTGGGGGAACGTGGCTGGTGGGGTAAATCCGTCATGCCCTGGTATGACGAAACCATCCATACCCCTTTCTTCGTCTGGGATCCCCGTGTGGGCGTCGCTGGAGAGCGGCGGCAGGCGCTGGTCCAGACCATCGACATCGCGCCGACGCTGCTCGATTTCTTCGGCCTCCAGCCGACCGGGGACATGCTTGGTCGGCCTCTGCGAGAGACGATCGCGAGCGATCGTCCGGTGCGCGAGGCGGGACTGTTCGGCAATTTCGGCGGCCATGTCAGCGTCACCGACGGGCGCCATGTCTATATGCGCGCCTGTGTCGACCCGGCCAACACGCCGCTCATGGAACACACGCTGATGCCCACCCATATGCGATCGCGCTTCGAGCCGTCCGAGTTTGTTGAGGCCGAGATGATGCCGGGTTTCTCCTTCACCAAGGGCGCACCGGTGATGCGGATGCCCGGCTGGACCATGCGCGGCCCGGCCGATTACGGCACGCTGCTCTACGACCTCGAAACAGATCCCGGTCAGACCACACCGCTACGAGATCCGGCGCTGGAATTGCGTATGGCCCGCCTTCTCGTTCGGCTCATGCGCGAGAACGAGGCGCCGTCCAGCCAGTTCGAGCGTCTGGGTCTGCCAGCCGATGGCCCGGTGACGGAAGACCACCTTCTCGTGGAACGGCAATGGGCGCAGATCGAACTGGGCCAGAGGCGGGCGCCGACGGCGGCGGATTTCACGCCGGATGCCGTGATTGCGACGGTTCCCGTCAACGTTCTGCTGACGCAGGTCAGCACGCGCGAGATCATTGCCGACGCGCTTCCCGCCCTGCGTGGCGGCAAGGTTCCCGCCATCTTCGACGAAAAGACGCTGCTCGAGATCTCCGGCATGGTGCCTCATCTCGACAAGGATCGCCTCAATGCGCTGGAGGCTTTGCTCCGGACGGCGGTCCCGGCTTGATTATCTCTAGATCCGAAGAGTTCAACATGCGCCCGAACATCATTTTCATCATGAGCGACGATCACGCCGCTCGCGCGATCTCGGCCTACGGTGCCGGCCTGAACCGTACGCCCAACCTTGACCGCCTGGCCAGGGAGGGCATGCGCCACGACGCGGTCTATGTCACCAATTCCATCTGCACGCCCAGCCGTGCGGCCATCCTCACAGGCACCTACAACCATGTGAACTGTGTCACCACGCTCCATACGGAGATCGACAATCGTTTGCCCAATGTCGCCAAGAATCTGCGGCGGGGCGGCTATCGCACCGGCATATTCGGTAAATGGCACATGGGTGAGGGGCCCGCGCATAATCCGACCGGTTTCGACGATTGGGCCGTCGTACCGGGGCAGGGGGACTACTGGGACCCCAAGTTCATCTTCCCGGAGGGCAAGCGGCGCATCCCCGGCTACGCCACCGACATCATCACTGATCTCAGTCTCAATTTCATCGAGGAATCTGGGGACCAGCCCTTCTTCCTCATGTGTCACCACAAGGCGCCGCATCGCAATTTCGAGCCGCACCCGAAATATACCCATCTCTGGGCCGGCGAAGACATACCGCTGCCCGAAACCTTCAACGACGACTATTCCAATCGCGCGGCTGCGGCGGCGGCGGCCAAGATGCGCATTCGCTCGGACATGAACTATGAGGATCTCGGGCTGGTAACACCGCCCGGACCGGCTTCCAAAGTCGGTCCTTTGATGCTCGACTTCATTCCCTGGATGCGCAAGGTGCCGGATCTGCAACCCGGCGAAACCATCACCGTCATCTGTGCCGAAACCGGCGAGAACTTCACCTTCGCCGACCCGCAGAAGTTCGCGGAATTCAAGTACCAGCGTTACATGAAGCGGTATCTGCGCACGGTGCAGTCCATCGACGAAAATGTGGGGCGCCTGCTCGACTATCTCGATGAGAAGGGCCTCGCGGAGAACACCATCGTCATCTACACGTCCGACCAGGGTTTTTTCCTCGGAGAGCATGGCTGGTTCGACAAGCGGTTCATGTATGAGGAATCGCTGCAGATGCCGTTTCTGACCCGTTATCCGGCGGCAATCAAGCCTGGCTCGACCAGCAAGGATATCGCCTGCAATGTCGATTTCGCCCCGACCTTCCTCGATTATGCGGGCCTTCCCATTCCCAGCTATATGCAGGGCCGCTCGATGCGACCGGTGCTGGAAAGCAGAACGCCCGGCGACTGGGAGCAACTCACCTATCATCGCTACTGGATGCACAATGACAACATCCATGAAGCCTGGGCGCATTATGGTGTGCGCGACGAGCGCTATAAGCTGATCTACTGGTACAACGACGATCTCGGCCAGCTTGGAGCGCGCCCCAATGGTGCGCCGCCGGAATGGGAGCTTTTCGACTGCGAGAAGGACCCGCACGAACTGACCAACGTTGCCGGCGACCCTGCCTATGCATCAGTCTTCCGGCACATGCTGGCCAAGCTCGATGCCAAGATGGCCGAGATTGGTGACATGCCGGAACATGATAGTGCCTCGGTGCTGAGAGAACTGGCGACGTGACGGACATGGACGAAATGGCCGGGATTGTCGAAGATCTCATCGACGCTATGACCCTCGAAGAGCAGGTATTGCTGCTTTCTCTCATACAGCCATAACGTCGATCACCACCCGGCCGCGGATCCTGCCGGCGACGATGTCCTCGGCGAGCTGCGGCAGGTTGGACATAGGCTCGACTGTCGTCATGCTGTCGAGCTTCGCTTTGTCCAGGTCGCGGGCGAGCCGCGCCCAGGCGGACATCCGCTGTTCGCGGGTGGCGAAGACGGAATCGACACCGATCAGGGTGACGGCGCGCAGGATATGCGGCAACACGGTGCCGGGCAGGTCAGCACCGCCGGCAAGACCGCAGGCGGCGATCGCACCACCCCGGACGGTCTGTGCCAGCGCGTTGACGAGCGTGGTGGAGCCGACGCTATCGACGCCCCCGGTCCAGCGCTCCTTCTGCAATGGTCCGCCCTTTTCGGCGAGCGTTGCGCGATCGACGAAGTTCGTGGCGCCGAGCGAGGCAAGATAATCATGAGTTTCCGGCCGGCCCGTCGAGGCCGTGACGTTATAGCCGCGTGCTGCCAGAAGCGCGATCGCCACCGAGCCGACCCCGCCGGCAGCGCCCGTGACCAGGACCTCGCCTTCGCCGGGCTTGATCGTGCCCCATTTTTCGAGCGCGTCGACACAGAGCGCCGACGTGTATCCCGCAGTGCCGATCGCCATCGCCTGTTCCATCGAGAAAGCGTCAGGCAGAGGGATCAGCCATTCCGGCTTGACTCGCTGATAACGGCCATAGGCGCCCCATTCCGTCTCGGAAAGGCCCCAGCCGTTCAGTACCACCTTGTCGCCCGGCTTCCACTCGGGCGAGCGGGATTCGAGGACGGTGCCGGAGAGGTCTACGCCGCCCATCATCGGCATGCGGCGCGCGATGCGGCCCTTGCCCGTAATGGCAAGTCCGTCCTTGTAGTTCAGCGTCGAATAGGCGATCTCGACGAGCACGTCATGATCCGGAAGATCGGCGACCGAGATATCCCTGAAAGCGCCTTTCGGCTTGCCGTCGACGGCATCGATAACCATCGCTCTGAACGTCTCGGTCATGGCATCTCTCCGGTGTTGGATAGTTCGGATCAGGCAGAGGCCTGCGCGCCCTCGCGTTTGGCACGCGCTTCAAGGACGGCGGCATAACTTTCGCGCACATAGGCGAGCAGGCGGGCGAGCGCGTCCGCAGCCTTGACGTCTTCACGCTTGCGCACTGCATCGAGGATTTCCTGATGCAGCGAGGCGACATGACGGCGTTCACGCACGCGGAAGACGATCATGTTGGTGATCGGGATGAAGGCTTCGATGACGGTGTACATCATCAGCTTCAGAGGGCCGTTGCCGGTCGATTCCACCAGTGCCCTGTGAAAGCGTACATCCGAGGCGCAGAAATCCTCGTCGCTGATCGTCTCGTCCTGCTGGATCGCGATCTCGGCCTCCATGGCGGCAAGATCGGCCTCGCCGCGGTTTTCGGTGGCGAGTCGGCAGCACACGGTCTCCGTCTCCAGGCGTGCGGTGATGATCTCTTCGATGTCGAAGGCGCCGATGCCGACGAGCAAGGTTGCCGCACCGGTGATCGCCTTGGACAAGCCCTCCGGGTCGGGGCGCTTGACGAAATTGCCGCCAGCCGGACCGCGCTTGGAATGAATGAGGTTCTGGGCGGCGAGACGTTTCAGGGCCTCGCGGACGGTTGGGCGGGAGATGCCGAAGCTCTTCGCAAGATCTTCTTCGGTCGGCAGGCGTTCGTCCACTTTCAGGCGCCCGTCCAGGATCGCGGAGCGGATATTGTCGGCCACTTGTTTGGCAATGCCCGTGCGCACAACCTCGTCGTATTTGAGGATCACGTTGGCCTTCCCCGCGTTCTGGTTGCCTCTGCAGTTTCCAGTGATGCCACGACGCAGTCGAAAAGGCTACTGCTTTTTAAATATAGGTTTGACAAATAGCGGAATGGGAATAACTTTGCCTGCAAAGCCGAAAAGGCAAGGGGAATTGGATATGGGCGAGATCGTGTTCGGCCAGGCGTCGTGTCGTCGTCGTGGCAGAGAGTTCCCGGGAGGACCTGATTGTCTGACCATGTGAATCGCCTTCTCGCGCTGCCTGACGGAGTACTGGATGCCGCCACCCGGCTCTTCCATGCGCCAGCTTCGGTCGGACAAGTGGAGCAGGCCTAGATGTCGATCCATGCCGCGCCGGACACGTCCTCTTCGGCTCACAAGATCAGCCTCGATGATCGCTACACGCTGGAAAAGGGCCGTATCCTGGTCTCGGGCACGCAGGCGCTCATCCGCCTGCCTATGATCCAGCGCCAGCGGGACCTGGCGCGAGGGTTGAACACCGCCGGTTATGTCTCGGGCTATCGCGGCTCGCCACTGGCGAGTTTCGACCGCGAGATGGGCAAGGCGAAGAAATATCTCGACGCAGCGCATGTCAAGTTCCAGCCCGGTCTCAACGAGGACATGGCGGCGACCGCGGTCTGGGGCACGCAGCAGACCGGCATGTTCGAGGGCTCGCGCTATGACGGCGTCTTCGCCATGTGGTACGGCAAGGGGCCGGGCGTCGATCGCAGCATGGACGTCATTCGCCACGCCAATGCGGTGGGCACGAACCCGAACGGCGGCGTGCTGCTTTTGGTCGGCGACGATCACGGTGCTGTCTCCTCCACTCTGCCGCATCAGAGCGAGCACAACCTCATCTCCGCGATGGTGCCGATGTTGTCGCCCGCCGGTGTCGGTGAGTATATCGAATACGGCCTCCTCGGTTTTGCAATGAGCCGCTATTCCGGCGCCTGGATCGGCCTCAAGTGCCAGACGGAGATCGTCGAATGTTCGGCGACGGTCGATCTCGATCCGGACAAACTGGAGATCGTCATTCCCGACGAGATTTTTGCACCCGACGGCCTTTCGTTGCGCTGGCCGGACGGGCCGCATGCGATGGAATTTCGGCTGGAGCGCAAGATGCTTGCGGCGCAGGCTTTCGCACGTGCCAACCGGATCGACCGCACCGTCTGGGGCGACGGTGGAAAGGCAAAGCTGGGTATCGTTTCGACCGGCAAATCCTGGCTTGATCTCATGGGTGCGCTGACACTTCTCGGCATCGATGAGGCGCGTGCCGCCGAACTCGGGATCGTGCTCTACAAGGTCGGCCTGGTCTGGCCGCTGGAGCCGCAGGGCATTGCGGACTTTGCGTCCAGGGTCGATGAATTGCTGGTGGTGGAGGAAAAGCGCTCCATCCTCGAGGACCAGATCAAGGCGCTGCTCTTCAACCTGCCTGACGGCCGGCGACCGCGGGTGTTTGGCAAAGTGGGTGAGAGCGGCGGCACGCTTCTTCAGGCGATCGGCGAGATCGGCACCTTTTCGGTGGCGAAGGCTATTCTCTCCCGTCTCGGCGTTCTGGACGAAGCCTTGCAGGCCAAGGCGCGGTTTGTGGACGAGATGACGGCTGCGCTTGGTCTCGAGGCCACCGCGCTCAAGCGCGAGGCCTATTTCTGTTCAGGCTGTCCGCACAGCGTCTCGACCCGTCTGCCGGCGGGAAGCCGGGCTTCGACAGGCATCGGCTGCCACATGATGATCATCGGCAACGAGGGCCGCAACACCTCGAGCTTTACGCAGATGGGCGGTGAGGGCGGCTCCTGGATCGGGCTTTCGCCTTTTACGGACGAGAAGCACATCTTCGTCAACATGGGTGATGGCACCTATTTCCATTCCGGTGTGCTGGCGATCCGCGCTGCGATTGCCGCGAAGGTCAATGCCACCTACAAGATCCTCTACAACGACGCGGTCGCCATGACCGGCGGCCAGAAGCATGACGGCGACGTCACGGTGCCCGGCATTGTCGGGCAGATGCTGGCCGAGGGCGCAAGCCGTGTCGTCGTGGTCGCCGAACGGCCGGAGGTCTGGCAGAGCAACCTGCCCCGCGAGGTATCCATCCACCACCGCGACGAACTCGATGCCGTGCAGCGGGAGCTTCGCGAAATCCCCGGTGTCACGGTGCTGATCTACGACCAGGTCTGCGCCGCAGAAAAGCGCCGCCGCCGCAAGCGCGGCGCCTATCCGGTCTCGGACAGGCGGGCCTTCATAAACGAACTGGTCTGCGAGGGCTGTGGCGACTGTTCCGCCGTCTCCAACTGCATCTCGATCGAGCCGCAGGAGACGGAATTCGGCCGCAAGCGGCGTATCAACCAGTCGAGCTGTAATACCGATCTCTCCTGCATCAAGGGTTTCTGTCCGAGCTTCGTGACGGTGGAGGGCGGCAGCATCCGAAAGCCCACCGCAAAGTCGAAGTCCGTCAAGACCGACGACCTGCCACGGCCCGCCTTCGCCACCGACTTTGCAAAACCCTACAGCATGCTGCTGGCCGGTATCGGTGGCACGGGCGTCATCACGGTCAGTGCCGTCCTCGCCCAGGCGGCGTTGCTCGACGGGCTGGCTCTGGTCACGCTCGACCAGACCGGACTTGCCCAGAAGAACGGCTCGGTCATCTCGCACATCCGTCTGGCGAAGAACCCTGCGCAGATCCATGCGGCCCGCATCGGTCCCGGCGAGAGTGATCTCGTGCTCGGCTTCGATATCGTCGTGGCGGCACAGAAGAATTCGCTCGCCTCCTTCGCGAAGAACAAGACGCGTGCGGTGATCGACGATCATTTTGCCCCAACAGCCTCCTTCGTTAAGGACACGACGATCGATTTCCGGCAGGAGGCGACGCTGAAATCGCTGCGCCGTGCGGCTGGCGACGAGGCGGTCGAGACGGTACCGGCCACCGATCTCGCCACGGCCTTGATGGGGGACGCGATCGCATCCAACATGTTCCTGCTCGGTTACGCTTGGCAGCGCGGCCTCGTGCCGATCAGTCTGGCGGCGATCGACAACGCGATCGAGCTCAACGGGACGGGTGTCGCGATGAACCGTGCCGCGTTCGGCTGGGGCCGCCGTGCCGCTGTCGATGCCGAAGCTGTTGCTCGCGAGGCTGGGTTGGTGAAGGCTGAGCCGAAGACCGAGACGCTGGAGGAGATCGTCGCAAAGCGTGCCGCCTTCCTGACCGCCTACCAGAATGCGGCCTATGCCGAACGTTATACGGACCTCGTCGAAATCGCTAAAGATGCTGAAGCGCGGACGCGCGGCATGACCGGTTTTGCTGAGGCCGTGGCGAGGAATACCTTCAAGCTGATGGCCTACAAGGACGAATACGAGGTCGCCCGGCTGCATCGAGATCGCGGTTTCGAAAGGAAGCTCGCCGAACAGTTCGAGGGTGAATTCAGGATCAAGCATCACCTTGCACCGCCACTGCTCTCCCGCAGAATCGATTCGCGCACCGGCCACCCGGCCAAGATCGCCTTCGGCGGGTGGATCAGGCCTGTTTTCGCAGTGCTGGAAAGGCTGAAATTCCTGCGCGGCACCGCATTCGATCCCTTCGGCCGCACCGCCGAGCGGCGTATGGAGCGGCAACTGGTCGAGGACTATTTCGCGCTCGTGGCGGGGCTCGCCTCCGGGCTCGAAGCCGGCAATCATGCACTTGCCGTCGAGCTTGCCGGCCTGCCGGACATGGTCCGCGGCTTCGGCCCTATCAAATTCGCTTCCGTCGAGCGGTTCGAGAAGCGCAAGGCCGATCTTCTGGCGAAATGGCGCGCGAAGGAGCCGATTCCCGATGTCGCCTGACCGTTCCCCAAGTTTCCGAGAGTGACCAGCATGGTAGAAAAGATCATCATCGACACCGATCCCGGCCAGGACGATGCACTGGCCATTCTGCTGGCGCTGGCGAGCCCGGAACTTGAGGTTCTCGGCATCGTCGCCGCGGCGGGCAATGTGCCGCTGTCGCTGACCAATGTGAACATCCGCAAGGTCTGCGAACTTGCAGGCCGCACGGATGTAAAGGTGTTCGCGGGCTGCAGCCAGCCGATGTCGGGCACGCTGGTCACCGCGGAATACGTGCATGGCGCGACTGGCATGGACGGCGCGGACCTGCCTGATCCGGCGATGCCGCTGCAGGAGCAGCATGGCGTCGATTTCATCATCGAGACGCTGATGCACGAGCCGGCCGGCACGGTGACAGTCTGCACGCTCGGACCGCTCACCAATCTCGGCAAGGCGATGACCAAGGCGCCGGAAATCGTTGACCGCATCAAGCAGGTCGTGCTGATGGGCGGCGGCTGCTTCGAAGGCGGCAACATCACGCCGGCCGCCGAGTTCAACATCTATGTGGATCCTCAGGCGGCGGTCGTGGTATTTGGCTCGGGCGTGCCGATCGTCATGATGCCGCTCGACGTTACTCACAAGACGTTGACGACGCGCGCCCGCGTCGAGGCGATCCGGGCGATCGGCGGGCATTTTTCCGAAGTGCTGGTCGGCTGGCTGGATTATTTCGAGCGTTTCGACGTGGCGAAATACGGCAGCGAGGGCGGACCGCTGCACGACCCGAACGTGATCGCCTATCTGTTGAAGCCGGAGCTCTATTCCGGCCGGCTCTGCAACGTGGAGATCGAGACGGAATCGGAACTGACCAAGGGCATGACGGTTGCCGACTGGTGGGGCGTTTCCGGGCGACCGAAGAATGCGATATTCATGCGCGACGTCGATGCAGACGGGTTTTATGCCCTGCTGACGGAGCGTCTGGCGGGGATCGTCGCCCGGCAGGCTGAGCCGCCGGCAAAGCTGCGGCTCGTCTGATCAGGCCTTGTTTCGCGGGATGATCAGCGTATCGAGGATGCGCACGCCTTCGCCTTCCGGCAGCACGGCGACGGGGTTGAGGTCAATCGCTTCGATATCGTCGCCGTAGCGGGCGGCGAAATCGGAAAGTTTGACCAGCAGTTCGGCAAGCGCCTTCCGATCTGCTTTTGGTGCGCCACGGTAGCCCTCCAGCAGGGAGGCGAGTTTCGTTTCACCGATCATCGCTTCCGCGCGGGCAGGATCGATCGGCAGGAGATCGAAGGCCGAGTCATTGACCAGTTCCACCAGCACTCCGCCGATGCCGACGACGAGGCCCAGGCCGAAGGGCTCGTGGCGTACGATCCCGACCAGGGCCTCGACGCCGCCCATCACCATCTCCTGCACCGAGACGCCGCGCAGATCCGCATCGGGCGCATAGGCGCGGGCGCTCGCCATGATCGCGTCGAAGGCAGCGCATGCTTCCGCTTCCGAGCCAATGCCGAGCTTCACGCCGCCCGCCTCGGTCTTGTGGAGGATATCCGGCGACTCGATCTTCATCGCGACTGGAAAACCGAGCGTCTTCGCCGCTTTCGCCGCGGCATCGGCACTGGTAACAAGCCGTTCTTTCGGGACAGGCAGGCCCTCGGAGGCGAGCAGCGTCTTGGCTTCGCGCTCAGTCAGGGCGCCGGCGGAGAGGGGCTTTCTTTCCATTGCCGCTTTGCCGGGCCACGAAACGGTGTTGCTTTGCGCAATCAGGCCCGCAATCGCCGCCAAAGCGCTTCTCGTCCCGCGCAGGACCGGCACGTTTGGCAGTTTCTCCTCGACGGCCCAGTGGTGGCCGGAAGAGAGATTGCTCATGAAGACGACCGGCGCTTTGCCGGTTCCGGCATAGTCGGAGACCGCCTGGGCGATACCGAGATATTCGGAGGCGCAGAAATCGTCCAAGCCGGCCGGTGCGTCCTGCGCGGCGACGATAAACCTGATCGACGGGTCGTCGGCCAGCGTATGCAGCACGTCGCGGTAGATATCGCCGTTGGCGAAGACAACACCCGTCGTATCGAGCGGGTTCTGAGGGGTCGCGAAGGGCGGCAGCAGGGTTTTGATCTTGGCGGTGGTTTCCGGCTGCAGGCCGGGCAACGTGAGACCCGCCTCGTCTGCAATATCGGAGACGTGCGCAACGCCGCCACCGGAGACGCCGACGATGGCGACGCCTGGTTTTGTAGGGCGCCGCCCGAGGCTTAGGCAAAGTGTGGCCGTCTCCATGAAGCTGTCCATGTCCGGCACTTCGATGATGCCGACGCGCTTGAAGAACGAATGATAGGCCTCGTTGCTGCCGGCGAGCGATCCGGTATGGGCAGCGGTCGCCTGTGCTCCGCGCTCCGAACGGCCGGCGCGCAGCGCGATCACCGGCTTCCCCGCCGCGTGCATCCTTTCCATCGCCTGAGCAAGCTTTTCCGGCTCACGGATTGCCTCGATGACTATGCCGATGGCATTGGTTGCCTCGTCGGCGGCCAGGAAGTCGAGGTAGTCGGGAATATCGGTCGCGGCGCTGTTGCCGGAGGAGACGATGTGGCTGAGGCCGAACCGGCCGGTATTGCTGAGCGCAATCGTGCTGGCGCCGGAATGGGAGAGGATCGCAAAACGACCCCTTTGGAGATTGGTCGAGAGGCTCGATGAATATAGTGCGGCGCCTGAGCCAAGGTTGAAGAGGCCGAGGCAGTTCGGGCCGCAGATCGCCATGCCGTAACGTTCGGCAATGTCGATCAGTTGTCGCTGCCGCTCGCGGCCGGCCTCGTCCAGTTCGGCGAAGCCGGAAGCCAGCACGACGGCAGCCTTGACGCCAGTCTGGCCGGCCTCCTCCAACGCGCCGATGACCTTGTCGGCATTGATGCCGATCACGGCGACATCAGGTGCATCATCGAGTGCGGAAAGGGAGGAGACGGCCTTGTAGCCGAAGACCGTTTCAGCCTTGGAATGGACCGGGATGATCTGTCCCTGATAGCCGAAGTGCATCAGGTTCCTCATCACGAAGCCGGAAGAAGCGTCGGCGCGCTCGGTAGCGCCGACGACCGCGACGGATCGCGGCGCCATCAAGGCCCGCATCGCTTCCAGCGTATTGGCCGCCATCGGCGCGGCCTCAGTCGAGGCCCTTGAAGGGATTGTCGCGGAAGGCGAGGTATTCCTTTAGCGACATCTTGGCGAGATTCGCCATCCATTCGCGGCCCTGCTTGGTCACATGCAGCGCGGCGATCGCCTCGATATTGTACTGGAAGGACGGCATGAGACCCGCGACCATCTGCTGGTTGTTGATGGAGGCCTTGGTGTATTTCAGCGCCGGCACCGGCATGCGGGCGAGCTTGCGGGCCAGGTTCTCGGTCTTTTCCTTCAGCTGATCGGCCGGCACGACCTTGTTGATGAGGTGCATGCGCAGCGCTTCTTCGGCATCCACCATGTCGCCGGTGAACATCAGCCAGCGCACGTCACGGGTGGCAAGCAGCCAGGGCATCATCAGGGCCGGTGGGCCGGAATTATGGCGCACTTCCGGTTCGCCGAATTTTGCCGTGTCGGCGGCGATGGCGAGGTCGCAGGACATCATCAGTTCGAGCGCGCCGGCCAGCGCGTAGCCATTGACCGAGGCGATGACCGGGATCGGGGCGCGCCAGATGTTGAGCAGTGCCTCGGCGTTTTCGGTCATGTCCTCGCGCCAGAAGTCGATGTCCACATCGAAATCGCCGCCCTGCAGGTCATAACCGGATGAGAAGGCGCGGCCGGCGCCGGTAATGACCAGAGCGTTGACGTCGGGGTCATCGACGGCACTCTTCAGTGCCGCGTCGATCTCGCGGATCACCGTCTTGTTCATCGCGTTCATCTTGTCGGGGCGATTGATGGTGATCGTCGCGAACTTGTCGGTCAAATCCTTCTCGTACAGGATCGTCTCGTAGCTCATGGAAGTTCCCCTTATTTTTGAACTATTTGCCGGATTTCTTTAAAGCCGCATAGGCGACGGCCATCTTTGCAGCGAGCCGGGCATTGTTCTTCACCAGCTCGATATTCGCCTTCAGGCTTTCGCCCTTCGAAAGTTCGTTGATGCGGGCAAGCAGGAAGGGCGTCAGTTCCTTGCGTCCGATGCCTCTTTCATCCGCTTCGCGCACCGCATCGGCGATCGTGCCGTCGATGAATTCCGGCGTCAGTGCGGCGGCTTCCGGGATTGGATTGGCAATCAGCAAGCCGGTGCCGGTGCCGAGCTTGTGGTGCAGCGACATGGCTTGGGCGATCTCTTCCGGCGTGTCGAGCCGATGGTCGGCCTTGTAGCCGCTTTTGCGGGTGAAGAAGGCGGGGAAATCCTCGGTGCCGTAGGCGATGACCGGCACACGCTGGGTCTCCAGATATTCGAGCGTCTTGGCGATATCGAGGATCGACTTTACGCCGGCGCAGACGACGGCAGTCCTGGTGCGGCCGAGCTCGGTGAGGTCGGCGGAAATGTCGAAGGTCTGCTCGGCGCCGCGATGCACGCCGCCGACGCCGCCGGTCGCGAAGATGTCGATGCCGGCGAGATCGGCGAGCAGCATGGTGGCTGATACGGTGGTGCCGGCCGACTGCTTCTTGACCATGGCGACGGCAAGATCACGGCCGGAAGCCTTTACTACGTCCTTGGCCTGGGCGAGTGCATCGAGCTCGTGGCGTTCGAGACCGACGCGCAGTTCGCCATTTATCACAGCGATCGTCGCAGGCACCGCGCCGTTCTCGCGGATCACCGCCTCGACGCCAAGCGCCGTTTCGAGATTGGCGGGGTAAGGCATGCCATGGGTGATGATGGTCGATTCCAGCGCGACGACAGGACCGCCGGCAGCGATCGTCTCGGCGACTTCACGGCTCAGCTTCGGTTTCAGAAGGGTCATTGCGGGTATTCCTCGAATGGTGTTTTCGACCGGCCGCCTATCCGGCGAGACGGTGCATATTGGCTTCCAGGAAGCGTTCAGACAATTCAGTGTGGACGCTGGCGGGGGTTTCGGTGGTCAGCGTGCCAAGCAGCGCGCCGGTGCGTGCCGCCGTATAGATGTCTTCGCCGTGCAGGATGCGGTGAAGCGTGCCGGCAATCATCGCGTCGCCTGCTCCGGTAATGTCAACGGGCCTTGCCTGGACGGCCGGGAAGGTGCGGGCGCCTTCGGTGCCGGCGACGGCGATGCCGCGCGCTCCCATGGTGACGACCGCTTCGCGGGCGCCGGCCTCCTGCAGGGCAAGGGCTGCTTCTCTGGCGTCCTCGATCGTCTCATGTGCCTTGCGATGCAGGACAGCGTTCGCCTCGTCGATGTTCATGAACAGCAGATCGATGCCGGAAAGGTCTTTCGGCAGGCGAGCAGCCTTTGGCGTTGAAACTGCGTCGATCGCCAGCTTGAAGCGGGCACCCTGGCGCTTGGCGATCAAGGCGGCAATTGTCTCGTCCGGGAGGTTGCAGTCGCAGAAGACCCAGCTCGCGGCAGCGAGATGCGGCCAGATGCGCTCGAAATGCGGCGGCAGCAGCAGGTCGAAAATGCCCATGTCGGCGATGCCTAGCACCAGGTCACCCTTCAGATCGAGGATCGCGGCGTATTCCGCAGTCGGTCGCTCGGTCGTGGTGACCATTTGGCTGACATCGATGCCGCGGTCGCGCATGTGTTTCAAAAGCGCCCTTCCGCCCTCGTCGTCGCCGACGATGGAAACGAAGCTCGTCGTGGTGCCAAGGAGAGCGAGATTTTCCGCCACGTTGCGGGCGACACCGCCCATGGAGCGAATGCCGTCGACCGGATTGGAGGTTTCGAAAACGAGATCCGCCTTGGCGCGGTATTTGCGGTCGAGCACTGCGCCGCCGATGCACACCGCGCGCGTTTCGGCCGGCATTACATAGCCACGACCAAGGATATAACCCTTCTGCATGAGCTGGACGATGTGCGCAGCGACCGTCGAGCGCGCCAGCCCGAGCTGGGTGGCGATCTCCTGCTGCCCCGCGAACGGGTTGTCCTTGATGATCGACAGAACGGCCGCTTCCTGCGGAGCGAGATCATCCATCTCGTACATCATCCTTGCGGCGAGTGCCGTCTTGAAACTTCGTTATTTTTGATATGGACAACAACAGATGTTTTTGTCAACATCTGTTTGTCAGATGCGTTGATGGAGGAAGGCCATGTCCGTTTCAGGTGCCAATCCCGTATCGTCCGGCGATGCCGCACCCGGCATTCCGGTCATCGACGTCGGCCCCTTCATCCGAAACGAGGTGGGTGCTGCGGGCGTGGTGAAAGCCATTGAGGCTGCCTGCCGCGATACCGGCTTCTTTCTCGTCACGGGCCATGGCGTTTCAACGCAGGCGACCTCGCGGCTTTACAGTCTTGCGAGGGCCTTCTTCGACGAACCGCAGGAGTGGAAGAAGACGATCGGCCGCGGCACGGGCGTGATCGGCGGCGTCTCCTTCTCCCCGATCGCCGAGGAAGCACTGGCTGCGACGCTGGGATTGAAGACGCCGGGCGATTACAAGGAAAGTCTGAATTTCGGTGAGAATCTGCCGGGCGATATATGGCCAAACAAGCCCGAGGGGCTGGAGCTGGCGTTCCGCGGCTATTTCAAGGAAATGGAAAAGCTGTCGAAGCACATGCGCCGCATCTTCTGCCAGGCGATCGGGCTCGATCAGGATTATTTCGAACCGTCCTTCGAAAACCATCTCTCGGCGTTGCGCGTCATCAACTATCCGGAACAGAGCGAAGCGCCGTTGCCGGGCCAGCTGCGCGCCGGCGTGCATACCGATTACGGGTTCATGACCATCCTGCGTTCCGAAGCCTCTCCGGGCGGCCTGCAGGTGCGGAACCGCAATGGCGAGTGGCTGGACGCCCCGTCGATCGAAGGCGCCTATGTCATTAACATCGCCGACGCCTTCATGCGCTGGACAAATGACGAATGGGTCTCGACGCCGCACCGGGTTGCCAATCCGCCCAGCGGGTTCAAGGGCACGGCGCGCCGGCAGTCTATCCCGTTCTTCCTTAATCCGTCGAAGGATACGGTGATTGAATGCCTGAAGCCCTTCATCAAGGGCGGAGCGAAATACCAGCCGATCACCTATGGCGAATATATCGACCTCAAGACGAAACAGGCTTTTTCGAAAGGCTGAGCGCTGACCAAAAGCGTGCATAGAAGCGGAATACCGCCGGCACATATCGATCAATGATCGCAACAAGGGGAACTGCAAGATGATGGATATGACAAGACGGCAAACCCTTGCCGGAATGGGGGTACTCGCTGCGGCAGGCCTCATGGGCCTGCCCGCGCGGGCTCAAACGAAAACGCTGGTCGTGCCGACGCTCGGCGGCGTCTGGGAGCAATACTGGCGCTCGACCGTGGCGCCGGCCTTCACCAAGCAGAGTGGCGCAGCCGTGACGCTCGATGTCGGCAACGGCCGTGTCTGGGGCGCGAACCTGCGTGCCGCAGGCGTCGCCAAGCCGCCCTATTCGATCGTGATGACCAACGAGGTTTTCGCATCGGGCCTGCGCAAGGAGGGCTTTTTCGAAAAACTCGACCTCTCCAAGCTGCCGAACTATGCCGACCTCTATCCGCTTGCCAAGAAGACTGATGGCTGGGGTGCGATCGGCGCCGTATCGCCGATCGGCATCGGCTATCGTACCGACCTTGTGAAAACGCCGCCGAAAAGCTGGAAGGACCTCTGGAACAATCCGGAATTCAAGGGGCGGATCGGCCTCTACAATTTCGCCAACAGTGCCGGCAAGATGGAACTCCTGCTGTTCTCCAAGATCTTCGGCAAAGACCAGTACGACGTCGACGCGGGCTTCGCCGCGCTCGAAAAGCTGGGCTCCGTCATCCAGGTCGATTTCAACCTCTCCACCGGCCTTGCCTCCGGCGAAATCGTGGTCGCTCCTTTTGACTTCGGTGAAATCGCCCGCCTGAAGAAGCAGGGGCTACCGGTCGACTGCATCATTCCGGAGGAAGGCATGATCATGTTCGACCAGACGATCAACATCCTCGCCAACGCGCCCGAAAAGGAACTGGCCTATCATTATGCCAACTTCCTGTTGTCGCCGGAGGTGCAGGGCATGATGGCCAAGGAATTTTTCATCTCGCCGACCAATTCCAAGGTGGTGATCCCGGCAGAACTCAAGGCCGATGTGCCGATCTCCGGTGCGGACATGGACAAGATCCTCACCTGGGACTGGAATTTCGTCAACGAAAAGCAGGGCGAGCTTTCCGAGCGCTGGGCCAAGACGCTCAAGTGATTTTCCCCCGCTGCGATCATGGCTTGCCTCCGTGGCGGGCCATGATCGGCTTTTTCGGGTTTCTTGGCGAATTGAAAGTGAAGTTTCATGACAGAGGTTAGCATCGAAAAGCTGACCAAGGACTACGGGCAGGGGCCTGCGGTCAACGGCATTTCCATCAGGATCGCGGAAGGCGAATTCATCTCGCTGCTCGGCCCCTCCGGCTGCGGCAAGACAACGACGCTGAAGATGATCGCCGGGTTCGAGGATGCGACCGAGGGTGCGATCCGTTTCGACGGGCGCGACGTGGTGCATGTGCCGGTCGAAAAGCGTGACATCGGCATGGTCTTCCAGAACTACGCGCTTTTCCCGCACATGACAGTGGAGAAGAACCTCGCCTTCGGGCTGGAGATGCGGAAGATCTCCAAGGCGGAAATCCGCGAACGCATCACAAAGGTCCTGGACATGGTGCAGCTTGCGGGCTACGCGGAACGCTATCCGCGCCAGCTTTCCGGCGGCCAGCAGCAACGCGTGGCACTTGCGCGTGCACTGGTCATCGAACCGAAGATCCTCCTGCTCGACGAACCGCTCGCCAATCTGGATGCCAAGCTGCGCGAAGAGATGCGCGTCTTCATCCGCGACCTGCAACGCCGCGTCGGCATCACCACCGTCTACGTCACCCATGATCAGGCGGAGGCGATGACCATGTCGGACCGCGTCGTCGTGATGTTCGGCGGGCGCATCGCGCAGATCGGCACGCCGTCGGACATCTATGAGCGGCCCTCCAATCTGGAAGTGGCTGAATTCGTCGGCCAGGTGAACATCATCCGCGGCAAGGTGGGCAGCGGAACGATTTCGACCCCCTTCGGGAACTTGCCTGCTGCCGGCGCCTATGCCGACGGCACGGAGATCATGCTGGCGCTGAGGCCGGAAGCGGTCGAGCTTCTGCCCGTCAACTCCGGCACATCCGGCGTGCCGGCAAAGGTCCGGTCGAGCTATTATTCTGGAAGCCTTGTCGACTACCGGCTGGACCTTGCGGATGGCGCGACCGTCAACGTCCAGACCTTTCCGCGCACCCGGTTTGCCGATGGCGACGAGGTGCTAATCCATGCACCGGTCGACCGATTCTGGCCGCTTGGGCCAATACGCGGGACTGAAGCATGAACGTCGCTGCGAAGAAACGCTTCGGGCCGTTGCTTTTGATCGCACCCGCCGCGATCCTTATCGGCGTCTTTCTCGTTCTGCCCTATCTCAATATCGTGGTGATGAGCTTCCGCATGCCGGGGCAGGGGACGCCTTACGGGCCGGGCTTCACACTCGTCAACTACGGCAAGTTCTTCTCGGATATCTTTTATATCCAGCAGGTGGCCAATACGCTCTGGATCGGCTTCGTGACGACGCTGGCATGCCTGATCCTCGGCTATCCGGTGGCCTGGCAGCTTGCCCGCGGCAATTCGGCGTTTCGGGCCATGGGTTATGGCCTCGTGCTTTCGCCGCTGCTTGTCGGCATCGTCATCCGCAGCTACGGCTGGACGATCCTGCTCGGAAACAACGGCCTCATCAACCGCACGCTGATGGGCTGGGGCATCATCGACGGGCCGCTGCCGCTGATGTACAACGCGCTTGGTATCGTCATCGCGCTGGTGCATGTCTTCCTGCCTTTCATGATCCTGCCGATCATGAGCGCCATCCAGGGCATCGATCCGTCGCTCGAAGCCGCGGCCCGTTCGCTGGGAGCCTCGAAGGCTACGGCCTTCCGGCGCATCACCCTGCCGCTGTCGCTGCCAGGCATCCAGGCCGGCTCGATCCTCGTTTTCGTGCTGTCGCTCAGCGCCTATGTGACGCCGTCGCTGATCGGCGGCTTGCGGGTCAAGACCATGGCCGTGACGGTGGTGGACGCTTTGATCGACACCTTCCAGTGGCCGTTCGGCTCTGCGCTGGCGCTAATGCTGTCGGTGACCGGCGCGATCGTCGTGGTGGTCTTCGGGCGGCTGACAGTCATGAAGTGGAAGGCCTGAACCGATGTCGAAACCCTTCTTCACCGTCTATTGCCTGATCATCTACGCCTTCCTGCTGACGCCGATCGCGGTCGTTGTCATCGCCTCTTTCAATGCCGGCGCTTTCCTCACCTTCCCGCCGCAGGGCCTGTCCTTCCGCTGGTACGTGGTCTTCTTCAACAACGAGGTGTTCATGCGGGCGATCCGCACCTCGCTGTGGATCGCGGCCGTCACGATGGTGATCTCAGGCATCATCGGCACGACGGCGGCGATATTCTACGTCCAGTATTCCGGCCGGCTAAAGGAGGCGGTGCGCATCGCCATGCTGGCGCCGCTGCTCCTGCCGGAAGTGCTGACGGCGATCGCGCTGCTCTTCTTCGTCTATTCGATCGGCATCGGCACGCAGACCATGTTCGGCATGATCATCGGCCATGTCCTGATCACGCTGCCCTTCGTCTTCATCAACGTCTCGGCCTCGATGGAAAGTTACGATCCTTCCTGGAGCATGGCGGCACAGAGCCTCGGCGCAGGACGGTTCACGCGGTTCCGGCGCATCATGCTGCCGCTTATCAAGCCGGGCGTCATCGGGGGGTGCCTGTTCGCCTTCATCATCTCCTTCGATATCTTCACCATTTCCTTCATGCTGAAGAATGTCGGAACGTCGACGCTACCGATCCAGCTCTTCGATTATCTCAGGACCAACTTCACACCGGAGGCGGCCGCCGTCTCAACCTGCTCGATCGTGCTGACGCTGATCGTCGTGGTGATTTCGGAAAAGATGTTGGGACTGAGACTTCACCGCTTCTAAGCTAGCCGATACTCGAGGATCGGCGCTCTCTCATTTCCTCTGTTGCAAAGCCGCCGCACACTTTTGTGCGGCATGCTTCACGACAATTTTGATTCCGATCGCTCTGGGGCTTTCGCCGCCGTAAAACGTACTGTAGTGTATACATCACGAGGCTTTGGGAAGAGCCGGCCTGCGTATCAGGAACCCTGACGGGATCCCGGGCGTGATGGGGAAAAGCATAGCAGCCGCCTGCATTTCACAAGTTGATCGTGCGGGTGGTGGCCGATAGGGAGGATCAGGCCGTATGCAGCAGCTTGCCGAGTCGATGACGGCTGGCCAGGACGCGCTTCTGGATATCCAGAACCTGACCCTGTCATTGCGTGACCAGCAGGGTTGGGTCGAAGTTCTCAACAATATTTCGCTTTCGGTGAAGCCGAAGGAGATTCTCGGCGTGGTCGGTGAGAGCGGCTGCGGCAAGTCGATGACTGCACTCTCTATCCTCCGGCTCTTACCGCCGCGCGACTCCCGCCTGGGCGGCAAGATCATGTTCGGCGGCCAGAACCTCGTTTCCTGTCCGGAATCGCAGATGAATCGCATTCGCGGGCGGCACATCAGCATGATTTTCCAGGAGCCGATGAGCGCTCTCGATCCGGTATTCACCGTTGGCTACCAGATTGAGGAAACCCTTCGACGGCACTTCAAACTCGACCGCAGGGAGGCAGCGGAGCGCGCCGTCGCGGCGCTTGATTCGGTCGGCATCGCGTCGCCACGTCATGTCGCGGCACTCTATCCGATGAACCTTTCGGGCGGCATGCGCCAGCGCGTGATGATCGCCATGGCACTGGTCTGCGAGCCGCGCTTGCTCATCGCCGACGAGCCGACCACAGCCCTCGACGTGACGATCCAGGCGCAGATCATGGACCTGCTTTTAGGCCTTGCCGACCGCACAGGCACCGCAATCATGTTCATCACCCACAATCTCGGGCTGGTCGCACAGAGTTGCCATCGGATGGTGACAATGTATGCAGGACAGGTCGTCGAGAGCGGTCCGGTAAAGGACGTCATCGCCGGTCCCCGCCACCCTTATACGGCCGGGCTTCTGCAATCGATACCTGACAGCAACCGCCCACGCGGCACCCTGCCTTCGATCGCCGGCCGTGTCCCTTCGCTGCGTCACATGCCGAAAGGTTGCCGTTTCGGACCGCGCTGCACCTTTTCCGCCCAGCCTTGCGGACTCTCCCAGAGCATCGAAAACACCGGCCGAAGGGAAGTGCGCTGCAATCGTTGGGAAGAACTCGAATTGGAGAGGGTCGAAGCATGAACGAAGTCGTTTCGTCCGGCCAGACGGCCCTCAAGGCCGACAACCTGCATGTCAGCTTCGGCAATGCACGACGCGGCTCTCTTATCCGCGCCGTCGATGGCGTCAGCTTCAGCGTGCGCAAGGGCGAGATTTTTGGCGTGATCGGCGAGTCGGGTTCCGGCAAATCGACGCTCGGGCGCTGTCTTGTCGGTCTGCTCAGCCCAAGCGGCGGCGGAGTGCTGCATGGTGACGTCGACCCGTTCAAGTTTTCCCGCCGCGAGCTCAACCGGCACCGGCGAAAGTACCAGATCGTTTCGCAGGATCCGAATGCGGCCTTCGATCCGCGCATGACCATCCTTCAGAGCGTCTGCGAACCGGCGGACATAGCTGGCGAGGGGACGAAGGCGGAGCGACGCAAAAAGGCCTTTGCGATGCTGGATCGGGTGGCACTGTCGCCGGAGCTCGCCAACCGCTATCCGCATGAGATTTCCGGCGGCCAGAAGCAGCGTGCCAACATCGCGCGGGCGCTGATGCTCGATCCGACCGTGATCGTGTGCGACGAGGTGGTCGCGGCGCTCGACGTGTCGATCCAGGCCGACATGCTCAATCTCTTCTCCCGGCTGCAGGAGCAGCTCGGTCTCACCTATGTGTTCATCAGCCATGATCTGAGAGTGGTCAGCCACATCAGCGATCGCGTGGCGGTGATGTATTTCGGCAAGATCGTGGAATTCGGTCCTGCCCATGCCGTGATCGACACTCCGCTGCATCCCTATACGGAAGCACTGCGATCGGCAGAACCTGAGGTCAATCCCGCTGCAGCCGAAGCTCGGCAGAGAATCATCCTTCAGGGCGAGATACCGAGCGCGATCTCGCCGCCGAGCGGCTGCCGCTTTCATACACGCTGTCCGCGTGTGCGGGACATCTGTCGCACGCAGGAGCCCCAGCAGCGCGAGTTGCTGCCCGGACGCCATGTCGCATGCCATTTCGCCGAGGAGATGCTCGGGGAAAAGGAGAGGAGAGGTCTTGGTCCTGCGGGACGGAACGGCGCGGACCGAGGTGCTGCTGCCACGCAGATGCCGACGTGATGGAATGCTGATGTAGTGGCCAGGCACGGCCGGTCATGGATGATGGAGGAGAAGACGTGACCACTAGTCTATTTGGAAAGATGCCGGATCTTACCCGTCGCTCGCTGCTGGCCGGAACAGCCGCCGCAGGCGGCCTGGCCCTGTTGCCGGCAATGGCGCGCGCTCAGGAAGCGCAGCCAAGGTCGGGCGGGACGCTCCGGGCCGTAATCCCGTTCAACCCCGCCGCGCTCGATCCGCTGACGGGTCGCAACAACCCTGATTTCAATACTCTTTTGATGATGTTCGATGCGCTGATCGGTTTTGATCCGCAAACGCTCGAACTTCAGCCGATGCTCGCGACGTCGTGGAAGTTCACGGATCCCACCACGCTGGTTCTGGAACTTCGCCAGGGCGTCGAGTTCCACGACGGCACGCCGTTCAACGCCGAAGCGGTCGTCTTCCACCTCAAGCGCGGTATGGAATACGATCGTTCGAACGTGAAATCGGATCTTGCGGTCGTCAAGCAGGTCGAGGCCACCGGCCCGTACCAGGTTTCGATCGCGCTGAAGTATCCGGATGCCACGCTCCCCTCGGTCCTGACCGACCGCGCCGGTCTTATCGTGTCGCCTGCTTCGGTCAAGGCCGCGGCTGACGGCAATGTCGACCGCGCGCCGGTCGGCACCGGGCCGTTCAAGTTCGTGGAATGGCAGGACAACACGATCATCAAGGTCACGAAGAACTCGAACTATTGGGGAGAAGCGCCTTATCTGGACGGGATCGATGTCCGCATCGTCAACGAGTTCAACACGGCTGTCCGCACGGTAACGGCAGGTGAGTCCGACATCGTCCTCAACATGAGCGCGCAGCAGATGGCCGTGGCCAAGCGCGACCCTAACCTGGTCGCTGAAGCCACGCCGTCGATGATCTACTACACGGCCTTCCTGAATTATGGCCAGGGACCGCTGGCGGACGTACGTGTTCGCCAGGCAATGAACTGGGCGCTCGACCGGCCGGTGTTGAACAAGGTCCTCTGGGGCGGCCTAGGCGGCGGGCATTGCAGCATGTTCCCGTCGGGCTTCTGGGCGAATGATCCCGCGACTGAAAACTTCTATACGAGGGATCTCGACCGTGCGAAGTCCCTCCTGAAAGAAGCGGGTTTCGCAAACGGCATCCAGATCGACACGTTCACCTGGGCGGACCAGGCCGCAGTCCAGCGTCAGGAGGTTCTGAGTGCCCAGCTTGCCGAGGCGGGCATCCGGCTGAAGGTCACTCCGGCACAGCCGGCGCAGACGATGCAGTATTTTCTGACGGAGAAAAAGGGTCACATGCTGCTGACCCCGACGGGCGGCCTTCCCGATCCGGCAACCGCCTACGATCGTCAGTTTTCCGCAACGGCCTACCGCAACGCGGCCAAGACCGAATTGCCGGGCTATCGTGAACTGATGGATGAGGCCATGAGCACGTTCGATAACGCGAAACGCCAGCAGGTTCTCTACAAGATGCAGCGTTTCGTACTGGAGAATGCGCTTCACCTGCCGCAGTTCTCGTCGGCCGGCATCATCGTGCGCACGCCGAAGGTACACGGCTTCAATTTCAGCCTGTTGCAGCGCCCGCGCTTCCATAAAGTATGGATGGAGGCGTGAACCTCGGCAATACGACATCCCCACGCGGCGGCTTCGGGGTGTTGCGCGAAACTTGGACGGAGCGGGTTTGCAGGCCCGCTCCGCATCGGCGTCAATTGCGGATCGACGGAGTGTAAATGATGGACGGTGTCCTCGGGATGGTTGCGCGAAGGCTGATGCAGCTTTTGCCCGTGATGATCGTGGCGACCTTCGTGGTGTTCTCCCTCGTCTATCTAATGCCGGGCGATCCGGCCGTCATGATTGCGGGCGATTACGCGACGGCCGAACGTATCGCGGAAATCCGCCACATCTACGGCTTCGACCGACCGATGCTCGTGCAGTATTTCGCCTGGCTGGGGAGTGTTTTGAAGGGTGATCTCGGCCACTCGCTCTTTTCCAACGAAGAGGTTCTGCGGCTGATCTTCACGCGCTTGCCGCATACGATCCTGCTGGTTGTCTATGCGCTGGTCCTGGGCGCATTGATCGGCATCCCGCTCGGCATTCTCGCCGCCACGCGCCAGGGCACCACCCTCGACAAGATCATTACCAGCGTCGCCTCGCTCGGTGTCGCCGTTCCCAATTTCTGGCTCGGCATCATTCTGGTCACGCTGTTTTCGCTTGGCTATCGCTGGTTTCCCGCCACGGGTGCGGTTTCCTTCTTCGAAAAGCCGTTGGAAGCTCTCTACTACGCGACCCTTCCGGCGGTGGCGCTCTCGACCGGCGTCGTTGCCGTCCTGGCGAGACAGGTCCGCAGTGCGCTGCTCGAAGTGCTCGGCTCGCAATATATCCGCACCCTGCGCGCCAAGGGGCTAAGTTCGCGCTCGATCCTGTGGAAGCACGGGCTTCGAAACGTGTCGGCAACGATGCTGACCATTGCCGGCCTGCAGGTGAACCGGCTGTTTTCCAGCGCCGTCATCATCGAGGCGGTCTTCGCCGTTCCCGGTGTCGGCAATCTCATCAGCTATTCGGCACTTAACAAGGATTTCCCCGTCGTGCAGGGCGTGGCGCTCGTGCTCGTGCTGGTGGTGATCTTCACCAACCTTCTGGTCGATGTGCTGAACGCGACCTTTGATCCCAGAGTGGCGGCTTCGACATGACTGATGCGAACATGACTGCAATCACTGAAAGTCGTGCCGAACCGGCAACCCGGTCGACCCTTCCGCCCCCCAACCGCTTCCGGTTCTGGGCGTGGCTGTGGTCAGACAAGCGCGCGCTGATAAGCCTTCTTTATCTCTCGCTTCTCGTGTTGGCAGCGATCTTCGCGCCGCTGGTAGCGCCCTATCCGCCCAACGAGCAGAACCTGATGGACCTCCTGATGCCGCCGAGCGCCGAACATTGGCTGGGCACGGACGACCTCGGCCGGGACACGCTGAGCCGACTGATGTACGGCTCCTACAACGCGCTCTACGCCGCAAGCCTTGCCGTCGGCATCGGGGTTGCAATCGGTGTTCCGCTCGGGGTTTTCATCGGCTTCGTCGGCGGCTGGATCGACGAGCTCGGCAGCCGTATCATCGACGGCGTCCTCGCTTTTCCGCCGATCGTGCTCGCCGTTGCGGTCACCGGCGCGCTCGGCATCGGTCTTACCAATGCGATGATCGCGGTCGGCTTCGCCTTTGCGCCGGTGCTCGCCCGGACGATGCGGGCGCAGACCCTGGTGGTGAAGAACGCGCTCTACGTGGAGGCGGCAACCGGCTTCGGCGCCTCGCGTCTGCACCTGATCCTCCGCCACATCCTGCCCAATGCGATCCAGCCTGTGATCGTCGAGATTACCCTGATGCTGGCGGTGGCGCTCCTGGCGGAGGCGGGCCTGAGCTTCCTCTCGCTCGGCGTCCAGCCGCCGGAGTCGAGCTGGGGCGGCATGCTGGCGCGTGCCTATCACTATGTGGAAGTGGCGCCGGCGCAGATGTATGCACCGGGTTTCGCCATCCTCTTCACGGCGCTCGCGTTCAACACGCTCGGCGAGTCGATCCGCGTGCTTCTCGACCCGACAATCAAGCGGCGGTGAACGTTCTCTCTAAGGCCAGACAGTAAACGGCCCGGCCTTGCGACCGGGCCGTTTACTGTTGTTGGCTGATGCCGCGTCGAGATCAGGCGTTCTGGTCGAGCCATACGCGGTGGAATCGCGGCGAATGCAGCCGGTCGTAATGCCAGTCCTGGACCTTCTTGTTGCGGATCGACATGGCCGCCGACGTGACCAGTGGCAAGTGCAGCGCCTGCTCCACGACGAAGCGCTGCAGGGCGGCGAAGGCGGCCTTGCGCTCTCCGGCATCGGCCGAGGCGCCTGTCGCATCCAAGAGTTTGCGGAATTGCGGATCTTCCACTTTGCCTGCGTTGAACTGGCCGCTCGCACCGAAAAGCCGCTCATAGGTCTGGCTCGGATCGAGCCAACCGCCCTGCGGATTGAGGATCATCGAACCCTTGCCCTCGATATAGAAGAACTGGTTCACCACCTGAGGAGGCGAGGGCGTGACCTTGAGGCGGATGCCGACTTGCGAAAGCTGGTTGCCGACCAGTTCGAGGCGCTGGATCGACGTCTGGTCCGGCCAGCTCCAGGTTTCGACTTCGAGGCCGTTCGGATATCCGGCCTCCGCCAGCAGTTTGCGGGCCTTTTCCGGATCGTGCTGGTAGAAATTCGCCGTGCCGGCATCGACTGCCCAGAAGTCCTTCGGGAACATCGTCGAGGTCGGCTGCCCCAGGCCAAGCATCAGAACCTTGTTCAGTTCCTCCCGATTGATGGCGTAGTTCATCGCCTGCCGGACCCTGATGTCGTTGAGCGGCGGCTTGGCGAAGTTCATCATCAGCGTGAAGAAGATCATCGAAGGATTGGCCTCGGCGGTGAGATCCGGCATGCGGCGTGCGGTGGCGATCTGCTGCGCGGCCATGTTGAGCGCCAGATCGGTCTCGCCGGCAGTCACCGTGCGGGCGGCCGTGTTCAGTTCGTTGATGATGCGGAAGTCGATGCCGTCGAGATAGGGCAGGCCCTTCTGCCAGTAGTCGGGGTTCCTGGCGACCTTGATGAGCGTATTGTCCTGCCATTCAACGAACTTGAACGGTCCGGTGCCGACAGGATTGCGGTCGACATTGCCGTTGGCCGCAGCCTGGATGGAAGCGGGTGACACTATGCAGCCGACGCGCCCCGTCAGGATTGTCGGCAGCGAGTAGTTCGGCTGCTTGAGCTTTATCGTCACCTGGCCCGAGCCGGTGGCTGCTACTGATGCGACCGAGACCAGGTCCGACTTCACGTTGGAGCGCGGATCGTTCATCGAACGGTCGAGATTGAACTTCACGGCTTCGGCGGTGAACGGTGTTCCGTCATGGAATTTCACACCGTCGACAAGGTTGAGCACGAGCGTCTTAGGATCGGTGAAGGTCCAGTCCTTCGCCAGCATCGGCTTGAGTTCGAGCGTGGCCGGATCGAACGCGATCAGTGCGTCGAATATCGCATACAGCGCATTGAAGTCGGGCACGTTGCGCCCGGTGATCGGGTCGAGTGCGGCCGGATTGAACGGCATCGCAATGCGCAGCGTGCCGCCCGGGCTGGGCTGTGACGCTTGAGCGAACGTCCGTCCAGGCAACAGCATCGCGCCGCCCAGCACTGCACTGGACGCAAGAAGCGTCCTTCGATTGATCCCGCTGCCGTTGATGATGGACGATCTTGCGTCCTGCTGCTTGCTCATCTCCTGGGCTCCTCCCCATGAAACAGATTGATGAAATAGATAGATGTCAGGCAGGCATGCGTGCATACATGATTGTCGCTTGGCCGGCTTCCTCCTCCGACTCTGCAGCACTCTGCCGATCGCAAATCTACAACAGCACCTTTCCTGTGTATACTTTTTGCGTGAAGTTTTGACGCAAACAGCTTCCTTCCGACGGGGGCGTGTGCCATGATTATACGGGAGGCTGCGATGGCATTGCCGGTCGCAGGAAATGGAGGAGTGAAGCATGGGCGCGTTCGAGCGTTCCCGGACCTACGACTATATCATCGTGGGCGGCGGCACTGCAGGCTGCGTGCTCGCCAACCGCTTGTCGGCCGATCCGTCAGTTGAGGTGCTGATGATCGAAGGCGGCGGTGAGGGGCGTGGCTTCTATGTCGACATGCCGCTCGGTCTCGCCTTCCTGATCGGCAGGCCGCAATACGACTGGCTCTATAAGGGCGAGCCCGAGCCCTATCTCGAAGGGCGCCGGATGCCCTTGCCGCGCGGCAAGATGCTCGGCGGCAGTTCCGCCATCAACGGCCTGATCTATGTGCGCGGCCATGCCTACGACTACAATCAGTGGGCGCAACTTGGCAATCGCGGCTGGTCGTGGGAGAGCGTATTGCCCTATTTCAAGCGTTCCGAAGCTTTCCATCACCCGAGTTCGGAGGCGCATGGCACGGAAGGTGAATGGTCGGTTTCGGATCCCAACGTGCGGTGGGAAGCCCTGGTCGCCTATCGCCAGGCGGCGATTGAGCAGGGTATTCCAGCCTCGGACGACTACAATTCCGGCGACAACGAAGGTGTCGCCTTCTTCGTCGCCACCATCAAGAATGGCGTGCGTCACTCCACCGCGCGGGCCTTTCTCCAGCCGATCCGCCACCGCCGCAACCTGACCGTTGTCACCAATGCGCTCGTCGACCGCGTGACCTTCGACGGCAGGCGCGCGAGCGGCATCACCTTCAGCATCGATGGACAGAGCCAGGAGGCGAAGGCCGGGCGGGACGTCATTTTGTCGGCGGGAGCTTATGGTTCTCCGGCCATACTCGAGCGATCGGGCGTCGGTTCGCCGGACGTGCTGTCAGACGCCGGCATCGAGGTGCTGCACGGCCTGCCGGGCGTCGGCGAAAATCTGCAGGACCACTGGCATATCCGGGTGCAGCATCGCCTCCACAACACCCATACGCTCAATACCCGTGGCGGGACGCGCCTCGGCCGAATGCTGCTCGGCATGCAGTATCTTGCGACAAAGAGGGGACCGCTCGGCGGGTCGCCGACGCTGCTCGGCGCCTTCATCAAGACTTCGCCGGATGCGCCGGCTCCCGATATCCAGATCCACGTTTCAGGTTCCACGTCGCCCAGTTTCGGCGGTGCGATGCATCCGTTTCCGGGAATTACCTCGTCGGTATGCATCCTCAGGCCCGAGAGCCGTGGCCATTGCCATGTCGCGGATAGGGATCCTTCGGTCCAGCCGCGCATCCTGCATAATTTCCTGAAGGAGGAGGCGGACCGGGAGATTGTCATACGCTCGGTCGAGGCGGTCCGGCGCATTGTCGCCAGCTCGGCCATGGATCGTTTCGAGCCGGAGGAAATCCTGCCGACCGCTGCCGTGCAGTCGCGGGACGAACTGCTCGACTATGCGCGCCGGACCGTCAACACCACCTTCCATCCCGTCGGCACCTGCAAGATGGGCCGCGATCGTATGGCGGTGGTGGATGACCGGCTGCGGGTCCACGGTCTCTCCGGCCTGCGCGTCGTCGATGCCTCGATCATGCCCACCATTGTATCAGGCAATACCCAGGCCCCGACCGTCATGATTGCCGAGAAGGCGGCGGATTTCATCCGGGAAGAAAGAACGGGAGTGCAGGCTGCATGAACATGTCCAGAGTACAGACTGCCGGCGCGATCGACTGCGACGTCCATCCTCCGACGCCGCGCCGCGCGGACCTGCTTCCCTATCTCGATGACTATTGGACAGAGATCGTCACATCGCGCGAAGTCGACGTGCTGGAACTGATGGGCTATCCGGAGCGCACCCGCCCCTACATGCGGCCCGGCTGGGAGTGGACCGACGATCCGCTCACGCAGATGCAGAAGAACCTGCTCGATCCGCTCGGCCTCGAATGCGCCATCCTCAACGTCGTATCGGGTGCGCATGCGCTCTTCGACCCCTATCTCGCGGCCGCGATCTGCCGTGCCACCAACGACTGGCTCGCCGACAAGTGGCTCGATCGTGATCACCGGCTGAGGGCGTCCATGCTGGTGCCGCTCCAGAATGTCGAAGCCGCTGTCGAAGAGATCGAACGGAGGGCCGGCGACAAGCGCTTCGTGCAGATCCTGACGCTTGCCATGACCGAGCTTCCGCTCGGCCGCCGCACCTACTGGCCGATCTACGAGGCGGCTGAAAGACACGGGCTTCCGATCGGCATTCACGCGGGCTCGAATTTCCGCCATGCGCCCAGTCACAGCGGCTTCCATTCCTTCCTGATCGAGGACCATGTCGTGCAGCCACAGGGCTTCTCGACCCAGGTCGCGAGCCTGATTGCCGAAGGGGTCTTCACCAAATATCCGAACCTGAAGACGGTGCTGATCGAATCCGGCGTCACCTGGATGCCGGCCCTGATGTGGCGCATGGGCAAGGATTGGCGCGGCACGCGCATCGAGGTGCCGTGGGTCAAGGATGCTCCCGGCGATATTATCCGCCGGCATGTCCGTATGACATCGCAGCCTTTTGACGGGCCGGACGATATCGAAGACGTGGCCAAATCGCTCGACCATCTGCTGAGCGATGATATGCTGCTGTTTTCCTCGGACTACCCGCACTGGCATTACGAAGGAATGGACGTGCTGCCGGAGGGCTTGCCGGAAGCCAAGTTGAACAAAATTCTCCGCGACAACGTTCTTGCTACATATCCGAGGCTTGGAGATTGATCATGGAAACTCCCGTACTCGAACGTGCCGAGGACAAGGCCCAGGCGCTTGGCGTGGTGGACTGCGACGTGCATCCGGCCTTTTCCCGGCCAGACCAACTCACCGATTATCTACCTGAACGTTGGAAGACCCATATACGTGATTATGCCGTTCGCTCGGCAAACCCGCTCTACGGCACGCTGCCCTATCCGCGCATGACGCCGGGAAACGGCATGCGCCGGGATTCCTGGCCGCCGAACGGTGGTCCGCCGGCTTCCGACCTCGCCTTCCTGCGGGAGCAGCTGCTCGACCAGTGCAATATCGATTACGGCATCCTGCAGCCGCTCGCCGCCGGCAGCATGGCCTTCAACCAGGAGCTCGGCGCGGCGCTATGTGCAGCCTTGAACGACTGGCAGATCGACAAATGGGCGGGGCCGGAGCCGCGCCTGAAAGCCTCCATCTGCATCGCTCAGGAAGATGCGAAGGAAGCAGTCGCCGAAATCGACCGGCGCGTCACCGACCGCCGTTTCGCGCAGATCGCCATGCCGCCACGCACGATGGAGCCATGCGGCCGCCGCCGCTACTGGCCAATCTACGAGGCGGCCGAGCACTACGGCCTGCCGATCGGGCTCCATACCAGCGCCTTCGGTTACCGCCCGAACACACCGTCCGGCTGGACCTCCTTCTATCTGGAGGAGCACTATGCGGCTTCCAACAGCCTTCAGACCGTGCTGACCAGCATGATCCTCGAAGGCGTGTTCGAACAGTTCCCGAAGCTGAAGATCGTGCTCGTCGAAGGCGGCTTCTCCTGGCTGCCGTCGCTCGTCTGGCGTCTCGATCGCGAATGGAAGCGCATAAAGAGCGAGGTGCCGCATGTGAAGCGCAAGCCATCGGAATATGTGCGCGAGAATTTCTGGTACACGACGCAGCCGATCGAGGAGCCGGAAAACAACCGGCATCTTCTCGATATCCTGCGCTGGATCGGTGTGGATCGGCTGATGTTCTCGACAGACTACCCGCACTGGGATTTCGACGATCCGCGCTATGCCTTCAAAGTGCCGCTGACGCCGGCAGAACGTTCTGCCATTTTCCGCGACAACGCCGTGAAGCTGTTTGGCCTGCAGTAAGCACCACGCAGAATAACCATCCGGGGCAGAGCACCCCATGCCGTGCGCTGACGATGCCGGAGCCGCGAAACTGCAACATGTCCTCCTTCAGGCTTTTGCGGGGGACGCATCCGGCAGGCAAAAAAGAAATCCTCCTCTGATTTCAAGAGGAAGGTCACTTAGACAGCTCTGCTTCGTCCACGTCTGATTTCCGGCATTTATCCTGACGGTGTCATCGGGCAGGGAGCCGGGTCGCGAACCGGTTCATCCACGGGGGGAGATCCGGCGTCCGGTGATGGTCGTTCCACGGCAGGGGACGCGCCGTCAGGGCGCCAACCACCGGAAGACGAGGTTTCCATCCCGGAAACCGCTTCTCCGGAAAAGCCAAAGCGATCGGGCAGGCGGACGAGCCTGACATCAATATCACCTTATACCAACTGCCTGCCCATCCCACATGGACCGGGCCGCGGCGGAGTTTTCCTCCGCAGCGGGCATTCGTGCTGCGTGCAGATGGAGACAGCACAGTTCCCCGAAGGAAATTTTGCACACGCGTACATTTTGTCATCCGGGTGTTATGAGGCGCCTCTAAACCGGCCTCGTTGTGATGATCTTCAGCGCTTCTTCAGACCCAAGGGACGACGGTCGCTTGAGGCCCGGGGAGGCAGCCAATTCACTCTTCGGGGAGTTAACCGATGACTGTTCTTCCGATCCTGAAATCCGCCACGCTCGCAGCCGTGCTGCTTGCTTCGACCGCTGTTTTCGCATCCGCCAGGGATGTCACCATTTCCGTCTGGTCCGGCGGTTCCGGCCCAAACGACAACTACCGCACGGATGCCTTCGACATCGCTGCCGATATTCTCGAACGCGAAGCCGCCATCCGCGGCGAGGAGCTCAACATCATTATCCAGAAGACTCCCTACAACGGCTGGGAAGACTTCAAGCAGGCCCTGACGCTTGCCGCCGAAGCCAAGAAGGCGCCCAACATCGTCGCCACCGGTCATGAGGACATCGGCCCCTGGGCCCAGTCCGGCCTCATAGTTCCGGTCGAGGACTTCATCGACCTCGATAGCTGGCCGATCAGCGACATCTATCCGAATCTGATGGAGATCGGCTCCTTCAACGGCGCCGTTTATGGCATTCCACAGGACGCCGAATCCCGTCCGATGTTCTTCTGGAAGCCATACATGAAGGCGATCGGCTATACCGATGCCGATATCGACGCGCTGCCGGTAAAGGTCGAGAAGGGTGAGTATACGCTCAAGAACGTGCTCGAAGACGCCAAGAAAATGCAGGACAAGGGCCTCGTGCAGGCCGGCTACGGTTTCTATCCCCGCACCAACAACGGCCCGGATTACTGGCAGTTCTACACGTCCTTCGGTGGCGTGATGGAAGAAGAAGGCAAGCTCGTTTTCGACAAGGCCGCCATGAAGCGTACCTACCAATATTTCGCCGACCTCGTGAAAGCCGGCGTCACCAAGAAGAACCATATCGGCATGCCGGGCGACCAGTGGTGGAAGGAAGTCGCCACCGGCAAGGCCGGCATCTGGCACGGCGGCACCTGGCACTATGCCCGCCTCGTCAACCAGGAAGGCCTCAAGGATTTCTTCGGCAACGTCCAGTTTACGCTGATCCCGGCTGGTGAAGGCGGCAAGGCCAATACGCTTACCCATCCGCTCGTCTATCTGCTGACATCAGGCCATACCGAAGAAGAAACGCAGATCGCCGCCGATCTCATCAAGATCGCATCCGAGCCGCGTATCAACGCGCTGCATGCGATCAAGTCGGCCCATCTCGGCATCTCACCGTCCGAAACCAAGGTCGACCTCTATGCCGGGGACCGCTGGGCCTTTGAAGCCACCGAGCGCCTTCTGCCGCATGCCAACGCCATGCCGAACAATGCGGATTTCGGCAAATACTGGACGATCATGTGGAAGAACTTCGAAGCATCCTGGACCGGCGCCAAGACGGCCGATGCCGCGGTTAATGATGCCGAAAACGAGCTAAAGTCGACGCTCGGCTACGCGATCATCATCCGCTGATTGAAGGCGCACGCTGAAACGGCAGGCGGCGTTTCGCTCCGCCGCCTGCATCCTGTACCGGGGTTTTTCCATGAGAACGTCACGAACGCTCGGGATGATGATGATCGCGCCCGCGGCTATCATGATCTTCCTCTTCTTCCTGATGCCGGTGGGTCTCACCGCCATTTTCGCCATGACCAGTATGAGCACCGCGACCGGCATTTCCGGCGGTGTATGGCAGGTCACGCAAGGTGCGGTGAACCGGTTGGAGGGCGACATGCCGGCGCTTGCGGAAGGTATTGCCCAACCGCGCTTCGTGGTCGATGAGGAAGGCCTTGCCGCACTCGAAGCCCTAAAGCTGAAGCCGGGCTACGTGATCGAATTGCGCGCCGAGCACGTGGGCGAGGTCTTTCCGTCGCGGCGCGAGGCCGAGCGTGTCATCAAGGCGCTGAAAGACCGACCTTCGACCCGCGAGGTCAAGCAGATTTCCGATCTCTTCAACCGCTCCGTCCTCAATACCCGCTTCGAGAGCCGCGAGGCGCTGGTCAGAAGTCTGGAGAAACTCGGTTTCAAGTTGACGCCGGAAGAACGGGACAAGGTGGCAACCGCCACCTATACCGGCTGGGTCTGGACGACCGACAATTTCCGGATGATCGGCAACTCGCCGGACATGGCGCAGATATTCCTGAATACCGCCTTCTATGTCGCGGTAACGCTGCTGCTGTTCAATGTCAGCTACGCGCTGTTCCTGGCGGTCACCACCCATTACATGCCGCCGACGACGGCATCCGTCTTCCGCGCCATCTGGCTTTTGCCACGCATCACGCCGGTCGTCATCTATGTGCTGATGTGGAAATGGCTCACCTGGGACAACGGCTTCCTCTCGCTGTTGATGGGCCAGTTCGGCGTGCCGCCGAAGAACTACCTGCTCGACAACAGCTATAATGCCTGGTTCTTCGTGATCCTGATCAATGGCTTCATCGGCGCGTCGATGGGCATGCTGGTCTTCTCGTCGGCCATCAAGGCGATCCCCGAGACCCAATTCCATGCGAGCGAGGTGGACGGCGCCAGCCGCTGGCAGCAGATCCGCTACATCATCCTGCCGCAACTCCGCTGGCCGATCCTGTTCGTCACCTGCTACCAAACGTTGTCGCTACTCGCCTCATTCCAGGAAATTCACCTCTCGACCCGCGGCGGGCCGGGGAAGGCGACCGAGGTCTGGTCCCTCGCCGCCTTCCACACCGCCCTCAACAACTATACCGGCAACCTGGAATACGGGCTGGGCGCTGCCATGGCGCTGGTGCTGGTCGTGGTAGGGCTCGTCCTGTCGCTCATCTACCTGCGCGTCTTCCGCTACGATACGCTGATTTCCAAGCCGCTGATCGAGGATTGACAATGTCAGAACAGAGCAAGGTCTCCGCCAATTTCTCGAGCCTCCCCGTGATCCTGTTGCTCGGCCTCGTCAGCCTGCCGCTGGTGCTGATGTACGCCTATCTTCTGCTCGATACGGTGAGCAATTCCGAAGCCGGTTCACTCATCCCCAGCGAGTTCACGCTGGAACATTGGAGCTTTCTCTGGCAGATGAAGCCGGGCAAGCCAAACATCTGGCTCGTCACGCTCAACACCTTCATCTTCGCAAGCTGCATCACGGCGGTCATCCTGATCGTTTCCTCCATGGCCGGCTACGTGCTGTCGCGCCTGAACCTGCCGGCTCGCGGCTTTTTCCTCGCCGGTGTCATGGTGCTGCATGCCTTCCCTTCGGTGACGCTGATCATCGCGATCTTCATCGTCCTCCAGTATATCGGCCTCTACAATTCGCTTGTTGGCGTCATCCTGGTGAAGTCGGCGATCGACCTGCCGCTCGGCATCTGGCTGATGAAGGGGTTCTACGACACCGTGCCGTGGGAGATTGAGATGGCCGGCATCGTCGACGGCGCCTCTCGCTTCGCGGTCTGGCGCAGGCTCGTGTTGCCGCAGATCAAGCCGGCGATCATGGCGCTCGGCCTCTTTTCCTTCCTGACCGGCTGGAGCGAGTTCATCCTGCCACAGGTGCTGGCGCCAGGCGCGCACGTGCAGGTGCTGTCGGTCTACCTTGCGAGCCTGATCGCCGACGACAATAATTTCGATTTTGCCACCTTCAAGGCCGTAGGCGTCTTCTACGTCATCCCGGTCCTGATCCTTTACGTCTTCTTCCAGAAGCATCTCATGAACATCTACGGCGGAGGCACCAAGGGCTGATGCGTATTCTGCTCGACAAATTTTCGAAAAGCTTCGGTGCCACCAAGGTCATCGAGGACATGGACCTCAATGTGGGGTCCGGGGAGATGCTGGCGCTGCTCGGACCGTCCGGCTGCGGCAAGTCCACGACGCTGTTTGCCATCTGTGGCATCCACCGGCCGACCTCCGGCCGCATCCTGTTCGGCAACAGGGACGTCACCAGCCTCTCGAGCCAGGAGCGCAACGTCGGCGTCGTCTTCCAGTCCTATGCACTCTACCCGCATATGACCGTGGCGGAGAATATCGGTTTTCCGCTGACCGTCCGGCGGATGACCGCGGCCGAGATCAACAAACGGGTCGCGGAGATCGCGGCACTCGTCCATATCGACAACCTGCTCGACCGCAAGCCGTCGCAGCTTTCCGGCGGTCAGCAGCAGCGCGTAGCACTCGCCCGTGCGCTAATCCGCCGCCCGGACGTGCTCCTTCTCGACGAACCGCTCGCCAATCTCGACGCCAAGTTGCGTCTCGAAATGCGCTCGGAAATCCGGCGCCTCCAGAAGGAAACGGGCATCACCGCCATCCTCGTCACCCACGACCAGGTGGAGGCCATGTCGATGTGCGACCGTATCGCCATCATGAAGGCGGGCGAGATCGTCCAGATCGCCACGCCGTCGGAAATGTACAACGATCCGCGCACGGCCTTCGTCGCGGGCTTCCTCGGAAACCCGCCGATCTCCTTCCTCACGGGCAGGGCGAAGCAGGGGGCTTTTGCGCTGGATGATGGCGGCCTGAAGCTGCCGCTCGCGGCCCTTTCCGGCATCCCGGATGGTACGGCACTGACGCTCGGCATCCGCCCCGAGCATTTCGGTATTGGCGGTGACGTGCCGGTTGAAGGCAAGGTGACCTTCGCCGAAACGCAGGGCCGTGAAAATCTCTATGACGTGGTGCTGCCGGACGGTTCCGCGCTGCGCTCGATCCAGCCGGCGCGCAGCGACGTAAAGCCGGGAGACAGCGTGCGCTGGAGCCTCGATAGCAAGGCGGCTCTCGTCTTCGGCGAAGACGGCCGGAGGCTCTGATCATGCGGGATTTGAGCGCCCTTTTCCGCAAGTTCGGCTGGCCGGAACACAGGGGGAAATTGCCTTTCTGCATCGGCCACCGGGGCGCCAGCGGCCATGAGCGGGAAAACACGCTCGCCGCCTTCCGCCGGGCTGCCGAACTCGGCGCCGAGATGTGGGAACTCGACACGCAGATGACCGCCGACGGCGTCGTGGTCGTCTCCCATGACGATCATCTGGAACGCGTCTTCCAGAAGGACCTTCACATTTCGAAGATGACCTTCGCGGATCTGCGCGAAGCGGTTCCCGACGTGCCGAGCTTTGCGGAAGTGGCAGCCCTCGGCCGCGAGACCGGCTGCGGGCTTTATATCGAACTCAAGCGGCCGGGTACCGGCCCGCTCTGCTGGCGGCACCTGAAGGAGATGGGGCAGCGTTTCGCCTGCCTCGGTTCCTTCGATGTCGCCCAGGTGCGCGAGCTACGCGACATGGGCTGCGACTATCCGCTCTCGGTACTCGTCCGCGTCGGAGCTGATCCGCATGCGCTCGGCGAGGAATCCGGCGCCGATATCCTGCATCTCTGCTGGGAGCGCGCGAGCGACTCACCGCAGGAATTCGTCACCCGGGAACTGATCGAAAGAGCCTTCGCCGACGGTAAGGAACTGGTGCTCTGGCATGAGGAACGGCCGGATGTACTGAAGGACATCATGGCGCTGCCGGTCCTCGGCATCTGCACTGACTTGCCGGACCTGATGCGCCCGAAGGAAGGAAACGGCCTTTCCCGCGAGCCCCGCCGGGTCACGTCCTTCGACGTGGCGCGTGCGGCGGGCGTTTCCCGTGCCGCCGTGTCGCGTGCCTTCACACCCGACGCCAGCGTCTCGGAAAAGACCCGGCAGAAGGTCTACCAGGCGGCCAAGGAGCTCGGCTACCGGGTGAATTATCTCGCTCGCAGCCTGACCAACAAGCGGTCGGATTTCGTGGGCCTGGTCGCCGCGGGGCTCGACAACCCGTACCGTACCCAGCAGCTCGAACATCTGGCGCGCGCGCTGATTGCCCGAAACTATCGACCGATCCTGCTGCCGACCTCGGAGGAGGCCGATAGCGCGACCGTTATCGGGCAGTTGCTGCATTATTCCGTCTCCGGCGTCATCGTCACCTCCGACGCACCGCCATCCCATATCTTCGAGGAATGTGCTGTCGAAGGCGTGCCGATCGTCCTGATCAACAAGGGTGAGGACTTCCCCTTCGTCGATCGAGTGGTTTCCGACGATCGCATGTCGGGCTACACGGCCGTCGATCACCTCATCGAAACCGGTGCGAAGAAGCTCGCAGTAATTGCCGGCAAGACGGTCTCCTATTCATCGCGCCGTCGGGCCGAGGCTTTCCAGAGCCGCTGCACAGGTCTTGGAATCGAGGCGCCACTGATCCCGGTTGCGATCAACGATTACCGGCACGGCCACGAGGCGGCGGAAAAGCTGTTGGACATGGGCATAGACGGCGTCTTCTCCGTCAACGACTACATGGCCTGCGGCGTGCTCGATGGACTCGCCAAGGCGGGCCGGGGCGACGGATCGGTCAAGGTCATCGGCCACGACGACATTCCCCAGGCAAGCTGGAGCGCCTATGAACTCACCACGTTCCAGCAGCCCTGTGACGTGCAGGCGGAACAGGTGATCGACCTGCTCACCAGCCGCATGTCCGAACCGGATGCCGTCGCGCGAGTGGAATTCACCCCCGTGACCCTGATCAAGAGAAGAAGCGCATAAAAATGTCGTTGCAATTCGAGAGTTCATCCCTTCGGGCTCGATGCGAGGCGGCTGCCGCGATCGCGCGGCAGGTCGGCCAAGATACAGCTCGCTTCCGGCTGGAGGCGCTGCCGGACGCGTTGGGAATCGAGAACAAGGGACCGCAGGATTTCGTGACGATCGCCGACCGCCGCTCGGAAGAGGCGATCCGCAACGCCCTGCTGGCGGCCTTTCCGGAGGATGCCTTCATGGGCGAGGAGGGGGGCGGGCAATCCGGCGAGAGGGGGACCTGGGTGGTCGATCCGATCGACGGCACGACGAATTTCATCCGCGGCTTCCGCCATTGGGGCGTGTCGATCGCCTTCGTTGCCGGCAGTGAGATCCTGATCGGCGCCATCTACGATGCAGCGCAAGACAAGGTGTTCCACGCGATCCGCGGGGAGGGCGCCTTCAAGGAAGGCCAGCCGATCGCAGCCGCGAAGACTATGGACCCGGCCCAGGCAATCGCCGTCCTCGGCCACTCGCGCCGTACCGATTTTGAGGATTACATCGCCGTCTCACGCCGTCTCTACGAGCGCGGCATCGATTACCGCCGAATGGGGGCGGCGGCGATCGGCCTCATCCGTGTCGCGGAGGGCATTTCCGATCTTTATTACGAGCGGCACCTCTCGGCCTGGGACATGCTGGCCGGCGTACTGATCGCAAAGGAAGCCGGCGCGACAGTCGCCGTGCCACCGCTCGACCGGCTGCTTCACCGCGGCGGGCCGGTGGTCGCATTTGCACCCGGTCTCGGGAATGAATTCTCCTTCCTGATCGAGATGGAAGGGCTTTTGGCGGCACACCAGGACGGGGGAGCCTGATCAGGCGGCTATGACCTGGTTCCAGGCAAGTGGGGCCAGTTCCTCGCGGAACGCGAAGCGGACCAGATGGGATTCGATTACCTCTTTTGTCCGCGAGAGCTGCTCCTCGTCGGGCGCGGTGGCCGTCACCGTCAGGCCCGCGCCATCCGCATCGAGAATGCCCTTGCCCATCGCAAACGTGCATTCGCCGTGTGTCGGGGTAAAGCTCACCTCGATCTTGTGGGCGAAATGTTTGCAGAGCTGCTGGAGATATTTCGAACCATGTTCGGTTTTCACGGCGGCAGTCGCCTGAAGCATGTGGATCTCCTTTATATGATTTTATTTCTCCACTTATAGGCGGTGGCGTAGCGCCTGTCATCTCCTGAGCCGATCACGAAATCCGGATGGCTTGACCGGCGCCATCCCGAGGTCGGATTATAGGAGAAGAGCCCTATCCGGGTTCCCGTCACCTCTGCTAAGTGAAGTTCATGCCATCTGACGACCGAAAGAAAAGCCGTGTCACGCTTCTCGATGTGGCGCGGCACGCCAATGTCTCGCGCGCCACCGCTTCACTCGTGATCCGCAAGAGCCCGCTGGTCGGTGCTGAAACGCGGGCACGCGTCGAAGCCGCGATGCGAGAGCTCGGCTATGTCTACAATATGGGGGCGGCTCGGCTTCGTGCGGAACGCAGCCACACGGTCGGCGTGATCGTCCCGAACCTCACCAATCCGTTCTTTGCGGAACTCCTGTCCGGCATCGAGGCCGTGATCGATTCAGCCGGCATGGTCGTGATCCTGGCAAACAGCGGCGATCTTGTCGAACGGCAGGACATGGTCATGCGCCGCATGCGCGAACACGGCGTCGACGGCGTCATTCTCTGCCCGGCGGCGGATACTGCGCCGGAATTCGTCGAACGTATCGGTGAATGGAACCTACCGCTTGTGCAGCTGCTTCGTCATGTTTCGAAAGATGTCGATTATGCCGGGGTGGATTATGCCGCTGGCATGCGGCAGGCGGTGGATTACCTTGCGTCCCTCGGCCATCGCAAGATTGCCTTTGCTGTCCACGGGCCGATCCATTCAGCCTATCTGGAGCGTATCGAGGGCTTCCGGGAAGCCATGGTCTCACGCGGTTTCGATCCGGGCATGATCATCCGGGTTCCATACCAGACGGCAAGAATTCCTGGCTCGGCTCATCTGCTTTTCGACAAGGCAGAAAAGCCCACGGCGGTCATCTGTTTCAACGACGTCGTGGCCCTCGGTCTGTCAGCCGGGCTTCACGACCTCGGGCGGGAAGTGGGTGAGAATTTTTCGCTGGTCGGGTTCGATGACGTGGCGGAAGCCGAGGTGATGCGTCCACGCCTCACGTCCGTCTCCACCGGCCCGGTGACGATCGGGGAGAACGCCGCCCGGCTTCTGCTCGACCGTCTCATCGATCCAATGCTCCCACCTCGCAGGGTTGTGAAGGAAACGCAGCTTCATATCCGCCAGTCCTGTGCACCGCTCGCCGTGACCACCCTATAATAAACACCCAAGGGTGGTTGACGCCCGTTGGAAAAGATTTTAGATCGATCTAAATGGGCGTGCGCCACAGAGGAGTGGACCCCGTTCGACAATGATTGGGGAGGTCCCAAGTTGTACAATTTCAACTTCGAGCCCGTGTTCTCGGGCTTCGATCAGCTCTTGCTCGGCGCTTGGCTGACGATCCAGCTCTCCTGCGCGGCGATGATTCTCGGCCTGATCGTCTCGGTTCTGTGTGCGGCCGGCAAGACTTCCGGGGTTGCGCCGCTGCGCTGGCTGATCGATGCCTATATCGAGGTCATCCGCAACACGCCCTTTCTCGTGCAGATCTTCTTCATCTTCTTTGGCCTGCCGTCGCTCGGCCTGCGCCTGACGCCGAACAGCGCGGCACTTCTGGCGCTTGTCGTCAATTTCGGCGCCTACGGCACCGAGATCATCCGCGCCGGCATTGAATCGATCCAGAAAGGGCAGGTTGAGGCGGGCACGGCACTCGGTCTCTCCAAGCTGCAGATATTCCGCTATATCATCATGAAGCCGGCGCTGCGCACCGTCTATCCGGCGCTGACCAGTCAGTTCATCTACCTGATGCTGACCTCCAGCGTCGTCTCGGCAATCTCGGCGGACGACCTTGCGGCCGCCGGCAACGACCTGCAATCGGCGACCTTTGCGAGCTTCGAGGTCTATATCGTCGTCACGCTGATCTATCTCGCCATGTCCGTCGGTTTCTCTGCGATCTTTTCGGCGATCGAGAAGGCCGCCTTCAAATATCCGTTGAGCCGGTAGGGGTAGGATATGCTGATCAGACCTTTCGGCTGGAACGAATTCTGGATCATCGTCATCGCGGCGCAATGGACGATCGCGCTCTCGGCGATCGCCTTTGCCGGCGGCGGTATCGGCGGTCTCGTCATCGCACTGGTGCGTGTCTCCGATTCCAAATGGCCGCGTCTCGTCGCAACGGGCTTCATCCGCGTCTTCCAGGGCACGCCGCTGCTGATGCAGCTTTTCCTGGTCTTCTTCGGGCTCAATATCTTCGGCCTCGGCATCAACCCCTGGATTGCCGCTGCAATCGCCTTCACGCTGCATGCGAGTGCATTTCTGGGCGAAATCTGGCGCGGCTGCATCGAGGCAGTGCCGCCCGGACAACGGGAAGCGGCGACGGCGTTGGGCCTACGCTACTACAATCGCATGCGCTACATCATCCTGCCGCAGGCTTCCCGCATCGCGGTCGCGCCCACGGTCGGCTTCTTGGTGCAGCTCATCAAGGGCACGTCGCTTGCGGCGATCATCGGCTTTACCGAGCTCACTCGCCAGGGACAGATCATCAACAACGCGACCTTCAGCCCGTTCCTCGTGTTCGGAACGGTCGCCGCGGTCTATTTCGTGCTGTGCTGGCCGCTTTCGGTGCTCGCGCGGCGCATGGAAACCAGATTTTCCCGGGCGACGACACGCTGACGGGACCCGAGCCGGCGGGAGGAAGCCGGCATAACAGAAAGGGTAGGAAAAATGAACATTTCCAGACGCATAGTAGTGGCCGCGATCGGTGCAGGCCTGATGATGGGCGCGATGGCCTCGACGGCCGCGGCGCAAACCGTCGAAAGCATCAAGGCTGCCGGAACGGTCAAGATCGGCATGTTGGTCGACTTCCCGCCCTTCGGCATCATGAACACCGGCAACGAGCCGGACGGTTATGACGCGGACGTCGCCAAGCTGCTCGCCAAGGAATGGGGCGTGAAGCTGCAGATCGTTCCGGTCACCGGCCCGAACCGCATCCCCTACCTGCAGAGCAACCAGGTCGACCTGCTCGTCGCCTCGCTCGGCATCACCGAGGAGCGCGCCAAGAGCGTCGATTTCTCCGAACCCTATGCCGGTATCTCGATCGGCGTCTTCGGAGCCAAGGACACTGCCGTTTCCAAACCGGAGGACCTTTCCGGCAAGACGATCGGTGTTGCCCGCGCCTCGACGCAGGATACAGGAGTGACCAAGATCGCGCCGAAGGATGCCAAGATCCAGCGCTTCGATGACGACGCCAGCGCCGTGCAGGCCCTGCTGTCCGGTCAGGTGGAATTGATCGGTGTGTCGAACGTCGTCGCCGCTCAGATCGAGGCTGCCGCTCCGGGCCGTTTCGAACAGAAGCTTCAGCTCAGCCAGCAGGTGCAGGGCATTGCGGTGCGCAAGGGCTCGGCTGAGCTGTTGACGGCTGTCAACACCTTCATCGACAAGGTCAAGGCCGATGGCGAACTCAGCAAGATTCACGAGAAGTGGCTCGGCACGCCGCTGCCGGATTTCGTCGCCAACGCCAAGAAGTAAAAAGTAGAGATTGAAGGGAGTTCCTCGCATGAATGAGGTTACAGCAAACGCATCGGCCGCAGCCAGGCGGGGAGCTTCCGATCTGGCTGTGAACATGGAAGGCGTCAACAAGTGGTATGGCGGCTTCCACGCGCTTAAGGATATCGAGCTTTCGGTCAACCGGGGTGAACGGATCGTCATCTGCGGCCCGTCCGGTTCCGGCAAGTCGACGCTCATCCGCTGCATCAATCAGCTCGAGACGATCCAGAAGGGCCGGATTGTCGTGGACGGCCACGATCTCACCGCCGGCGGAAAGAATGTCGATATCGTGCGGCAGGAGACCGGCATGGTCTTCCAGCAGTTCAATCTTTTTCCCCATATGACGGTCCTGGAAAACTGCACGCTAGCGCCGATGAAGGTGCGCGGCATTTCCCGCGCGGATGCGGAAAAGACCGCCCGCAAATATCTGGAACGGGTGCATATTCCGGAGCAGGCGGAGAAATATCCGGCCCAGCTTTCCGGCGGCCAGCAGCAGCGTGTGGCGATCGCCCGGGCGCTCTGCATGAACCCAAAGATCATGCTCTTCGACGAGCCGACCTCGGCACTCGACCCGGAAATGGTCAAGGAAGTGCTCGACACGATGATCGACCTCGCGAAAGAGGGCATGACCATGCTTTGCGTCACGCACGAGATGGGCTTCGCCCGCCAGGTCGCCGACCGGGTGATCTTCATGGACCGCGGCGAAATCCTCGAAATGGGCACGCCGGACGAGTTCTTCGGCAACCCGAAGAACGAGCGTCTCAAGACCTTCCTTGGCCAGATTTCCTGAGCCGCAGCCATTCAAGATACGGAGTTCCGGACGTGAAACCAGATATCCTGCTCGTAGAACCGATGATGCAATTCATCGAGGATCAGCTCGAGGCGGCCTACACGGTGCGCCGGATGTACGATCCGGCACAGAAGGCGACGCTGGAAGCGGCACTGCCGAATATCCGCGCGGTCGCGACCGGCGGCGGCACCGGACTTTCCAACGACTGGATCGAGAAGCTGCCTTCGCTCGGCGTCATCGCCATCAACGGCGTCGGAACCGACAAGGTCGATCTGAAATTTGCCCGCAGCCGCAATGTCGACGTGACCACGACGCCCGGCGTGCTGACCGACGATGTCGCCGATCTGGGCATCGCGCTGATGCTCGGCGTGCTGCGCCATATTGCCAGGGGTGACGCCTTCGTGCGCGAGGGAAAGTGGGGCAAGGAGGCTTTCCCGCTCGGCACGAGCCCGAAAGGCAAGCGGGTCGGCATTCTCGGCCTCGGCCAGATCGGCAAGGCCTTCGGCCACCGCGCGGAGGCCTTCGGCATGGAGGTGCGCTATTGGAACCGTTCGCCGGTCAAGGACACGGCCTGGAAGTCCTGCGCCTCGCCGGTGGCGCTGGCGGAAGACAGCGACGTGCTTTGCGTCATCGTCGCGGCGAATGCTGAGACCCAGAACATTGTCAATGCCGAGGTGCTGAAGGCTTTGGGACCGAAGGGTATTCTGATCAATATCGCGCGCGGCAGCGTTGTCGACGAGGACGCGCTGCTCGTAGCGCTGAACGATGGCACGATTGCCGCCGCCGGTCTCGACGTCTACCTCAATGAACCGCGTATTCGCGAAGACTTCTTCACAGCCCCGAACACCGTGCTGATGCCGCATCAGGGCAGCGCAACCTATGAGACGCGGGTCGCCATGGGCAATCTCGTGCTTGCCAATATCGCTGCCCACTTCGCCGGTGAAAAGCCGCCGACCACCGTGAACTGAGCCGGAGAAAACAATGATCATTCGACAGGCCTTTTTTGAAGGCACGATCCATGCCGGCAAGGAAGAAGAGTTCAAGACCTACGTCGCCGATAAGCTGATGCCGCTGTGGCTTTCCTTTCCCGGCGTGAGGGAGGTCCGCGTGCTCTACAATATCGAGCGGGATGAAGGCGCGCCGCGCTATCCCATGGTGCTATCCACCATGTATGACAGCCGCGAGGCGCTCACTGCCGCGCTCGAATCTCTGGTGCGCTACGAAAGCCGGGAAGTAACCAAGGGCCTGCTCGAAATGTTCGACGGCCGCATTCATCACCACGTCTTCGACCTCGCCCTGAACTGAACACCGGCGCGCCGCCTTCCGCGCCCGGTTATGAGGCAAGGAGAGGGAAGCCGCCTGAGGCGACCCTCGGCTACAAAACGGTGCGCACCCGCCAGAGTTCAGGGAAGAGTTCCACCTCCAGCATCTTCTTCAGGTAGTGGGTGCCGGATGTGCCGCCCGTCCCGCGCTTGAAACCGATCACACGCTCGACCGTGGTGACGTGGTTGAAGCGCCATCGGCGGAAATAATCCTCGAAGTCGACGAGCTTTTCCGCAAGCTCGTAGAGTTCCCAGTATCGGCCGGGAGCGCTGTAGACCACCCTCCAGGCCTCCAGTACCTTCTGGTTCTCGCTGTGCGTCATGCGCCAATCCGTGCGAGCCCCATCCTCGCCGATATCGAAACCGCGCCGGGCAAGCAGCATCAGCGCTTCGTCGTAAAGGCTTGGCTGTGCAAGGATGCCTTCCAGCATGGCGATGATGTCCGGCCGGTGCGAATGCGGACCGAGCATTGCGAGGTTGCGGTTCCCGGCCAGGAATTCGATCGCGCGATACTGATAGGACTGGAAACCAGAGGACTTGCCGAGCGAAGCGCGGAATTCGGTGTATTCGCTGGGCGTCATGGTGCGCAGCACGTCCCAGGCATTGTTGAGCTGTTCGAAGATGCGGGCGACGCGCGTGAGCATCTTGAAGGCCGGCTGAGGATCGTCGCCGCGGATCGCGGCGATTGCCGACGTGATCTCGTGGATCGCAAGCTTCATCCACAGCTCCGAAGTCTGGTGCTGGATGATGAAGAGCAGTTCGTCATGCGCCCCGGAAATCGGCTTCTGCGCATTGAGCACTTCCCCGAGGTGCAGATAGTCGGAATAGGACATCTGTTCGCGGAAGGACATTTCCGCGCCGTCTTCGGCAGGATCGTAGGGTTTTGTGCTCATATGCGCGGCATCTCTTGTGTCTGGCAGTTCCAGGTCCCCTTGTGCCGGAGGTTTCGGCAAATATCCACCGATTTGATCGACGGGCTGGCTATCTGTCCATGCTGTCAAAAAATGCCTATATTTTGGGCTGGCATGGGGCTTGTATAAAAAATCACTCCATGTATGATTTTCCAAATCGAAAATTATTTTCCAAACCGATAACGGAGAGGGGTTGAGATAGATGTCATCGATGGTTTCCTTGATGCGTATGGCCGCATTTGTGACGGGCATCGCGCTGCCGGTTTTCGCCAGCGCGCAGGAGAAGCTCGTCATCTCGGACTGGGGCTATGCCAATGATTTCCTCGTTCCGAAGGTCTACGAACCCTTCGAAAAGGCCAACAACGTCAAGATTGTCATCGAGACTGGTGGGGCACCGGAACGCCTGAACAAGGCCCGCATCCGCGGCGGTGTCGATATCATTTACCTGACCGACAAATTCTCCCAGATCGGCATCGACCAAGGGGCCTTCGACAAAATCGACGCCTCCAAGCTCGCGAACTTCGATGAACTCTACGACGCCGCCAAGCACCCGCAGGGCGATTACGGCCCGGCTGTCACCTTCGGCCGCTACGGCATCGTCTACGACAAGACGCGCACCGCTACGCCGATTACGTCCTGGTGCGACCTGTGGCGGCCGGATTTCAAGGGCGCCATCGCGATGCCCGGCTTCAACACGACCGGCGGCCCGTCCGTCGTCATGATGGCAGCGAAATGCGCCGGCACCGATGCCTTCAGCGATCCTGATGCGGCCTTCAGGAAGATGGCGGAGCTGAAGCCGAATATCGTCAAGACCTTCAGCTCCGGTTCGGAACTCACCAACCTGCTCTCCACCGGCGAGGCCTTTATCGGACTCGCTCAGGATTATGCCTTCCCGGCAATCAAGGCCGCCAATGCGAATATCGGCTGGGCCGAGCTGAAGGAAGGCGACTTCGCCATGATGAACACGATCAACATCCCGGCCAATTCGAAGAACAAGGAACTGGCGCTGAAGTTCATCGACTGGCAGATCAGCAAGGATATCCAGCAGATCTCCTCGATTGCCCTCGGTGGCGGCCAAGGCCCCGTCAACAAGAATGTCGAGCTGACGCCCGAACAGGCCTCACGCCTGGTTTATGGCGAAAAGGCGGTCACGAGCATGCAGACCAATCCGTATGAGAAGCTGCTCGCGGTCAATGCCGACTGGGAAAGCCGCTGGAACACGGTGTTCGGGCAGTAATTTGTCGCACAGTCCGTCAATCATCCGGCGTCTTAGCGTCATCGGGCCATGGGTGCTGGTTCTGCCGGCGTCCCTGGCCCTCCTGCTGCTGCTCGTTCTTCCCGTGGCCGGCACGCTGATGGAGAGCTTCGGCAATCCGAAGGGGATCTGGGAGAATTACCGGCTCTTCTTTTCCAGCAGCTATAACCGCGCCGTTCTGATCCGCAGTTTCTGGATCGCGCTCCAGGCAACCGCCGTGTCGCTCGTCGCCGGCTTCTTCGGCGCCTACATGATCGCCAATTCCCGCCCGGGCCTGAAGCGGGTGCTGCTGATCGTCTCGGTCTTCCCGCTTCTGACCGGCGTCGTCGTGCGCTCCTTTTCCTGGATGGCGATCCTTGGCCGCAACGGCATCGTCAATACCGCGCTCATACAGCTTGGCCTGATCGACCAGCCTCTCAGCCTGCTTTTCACGCAAGGTGCGGTGATCGTGGGCCTCGCCTATCTCTTCACGCCGCTGATGATCCTGTCGCTGGTCGGCGTGCTCGAGACCATCGAGGACGACCTTTATCTCGCCGCCGAATCCCTTGGCGCCAGCCCTTTCGGCGTCTTTCGCCAGGTCACGCTGCCGCTGGCGGTGCCGGGCATGATCGTCGGCTCCGTGCTCGTCTTCACCGGCAGCCTCGCGACCTTCGTAACGCCGCGGCTTCTCGGCGGCGAGCCGCAGATGACGCTGGCGACGCTCCTCTACCAGAAGGCCATGATTTCCTTCGACTGGGAGGCGGCCAATACCATCGCCGCGATCATGATGGCCGTCACCATTCTCTGCGTTTTCCTGATGGGCTGGCTCGTCCGGCGCGCCACATCCGCGAGGGTTGCGCAATGAACCGCCGCAAGCTCCACCCGCTGATGCAACTCGCCGGCTGGCTGGTGATGCTGTTCCTGATAGGCCCCGTGGTGATCGTGCTCGGCACCTCGGTCAGCGACACCACCTATCTCGCCTTTCCGCCGAAAGGACTGACGCTGCGCTGGTTCGAAAACGTCTTCGCCCAGGACAGCTTTCTGTCGACCTTCGCCATCTCCATGCAGGTCGCGGCGGGCGGCACGCTGCTGGCGCTGGTGCTCGGCCTTGCGGCAGCCTATGCGCTCGCCCGCTACCGCACGACGATCCCGGCCTGGTACGGATCGGTCTTCTTCCTGCCCTTCTTCATCCCGGAAATCGTCTTCGGCTTTTCGCTGTTGAAAACCCTGATCGTGCTTTTCGAGCTTCCGGTCATGCCGTCACTCATCCTCGGCCATGCAATCCTCTGCCTGCCCTATATGGTTCGGGTCATCGGCGCGAGTCTTGCAAGCTTCGACTTCTCGATCAAGGAGGCCGCCGTCAGCCTCGGCATGCATCCGGTGCGCGCCTTCTGGACGATCGTGCTGCCCAATATCCGCTCAGGGATGATCGCCGGCGTGGTGCTCGCCTTCATCACCTCGCTCAACGACATGGCGGTGGCGCTGTTCCTGACGGGGCCTGGGATTTCGACGCTGCCGATCGAGGTCTTCACCTATGTCGAGCAGTTCTTCGACCCGACGGTCAGCGCGGTTTCAGTGCTTCTGATGGCGGTCACCACCATCGTCATGATCCTGATCGAGCGCAGCCTCGGGCTGTCCAAGACCATCAAATAGGAGCCGAAATGGCCGATCACGCCGTTACATTGGATAATGTCGTTGCCCATTATGGTCGCACCCAGGTCCTGCACGGATTGAACCTTTCCGTCGGCGAAGGCGAACTGGTCTCGCTGCTCGGTGCCAGCGGCTGCGGCAAGACGACGACACTGAGGCTGCTCGCCGGCTTCATTCAGCCGACCAGCGGCGCCATCACCGTCGCCGGGCGCGACATCACCGATCTTCCTCCCCACAAGCGGGATGCCGGCATCGTCTTCCAGAACTATGCCCTGTTTCCGCATCTGACGGTCGCGGACAATGTCGGCTTCGGGCTCAAGCAGCGCAGGGTGCCGGTCGCCGAGCGCGAGGCCCGCGTCAAGGCCATGCTCGCCCGTGTCGGCCTTGCCGACTATGCCGACCGCTTGCCGGCCGCGTTATCAGGCGGCCAGCGTCAGCGTGTGGCGCTCGCTCGGGCACTGGTGATCGACCCGCCGCTTCTGATGTTCGACGAGCCGCTCTCCAACCTCGACGCCAAGCTTCGGATCGACATGCGCGTCGAGATCCGCGAGTTGCAGCGCGCCAACCGCCGCACCGCGATCTACGTCACTCATGACCAGGAAGAGGCCTTTTCGATCTCGGACCGCGTGGCGATCATGCATGCCGGCCGGATCGTCCAGCTTGACACGCCGGAAGTCCTCTACACCCGCCCGGTCAATGCCTTCGTGGCGCGTTTCGTCGGCTTCGACAATCTGCTGCCCATGACCGTGATCGCCCGCGACGGTGACGCGGTCACCGTCGAGACGGTCGGCGGCACACTTCTCACGCTATCGCTGGGCATGACCGGTCCGCTCCCCGATCGCTTCCTGGTCGGCGCCCGGCCGGAAGGGCTGGAAATCGTCTCCGCGGGACCGGAAACGATCCCGGGCAAGACCCATACGCGTTCCTATCTCGGCCGCGCCTACCAGTACAAGGTCGATACCGCGCTCGGCGTACTCACCGCCAACGCGCCGCTTGCCCACGACCACGGGCAGGACAGCGCCGTCGGCCTGAGGCTGAATTTCGAACATTGCTGCATCCTGCCGTACGAGGAGAACTGACCATGGCGCGCTCGATGGTGGTCGCGGCCGCACAAACGGGGCCGATTGCAAGACAGGACAGCCGTAAACAGGTCGTCGCGCGGTTGATCGCGCTTTTGCAGGAAGCGGCGGCCCGCGGCGCCGAACTGGTGGTCTTTCCCGAACTGACGCTGACGACCTTCTTTCCCCGTTGGCATCTGACTGATCCAGCCGAGATCGATGCCTTTTTCGAGCGCGAAATGCCCGGACCGGAGACGCTGCCGCTCTTCGAGGAGGCAAAACGCCTGCAAGTGGGTTTCTATCTCGGCTATGCCGAGCTTGCCGTCGAAGAGGGCAGGACCCATCGCTACAATACCGCCGTCCTCGTCGACCGGGCCGGCGCGATCGTCGGCAAGTATCGCAAGGTCCATTTGCCGGGCTGGGACAGGCCGCAGCCGGACCTTCAAGCCCAGCATCTTGAAAAATACTATTTCGAGCCCGGCAATTACGGCTTCCGTGTCTGGAAAACAATGGGCACGACGATCGGCATGTGCATCTGCAACGACCGGCGCTGGCCCGAGACCTACCGGGTGATGGCGCTGAAAGGTGCCGAGATGATCCTGGTGGGCTACAATACGCCCGATGACCATACCGGCAATTTCGATTTCGACAGCCTGACGCTGTTCCACAATCAGTTGTCCCTGCAAGCGGGCGCCTACCAGAACTCGACATGGGTCGTCGCCACCGCCAAGGCCGGACTAGAGGAGGGCTCGAACCTGATCGGCCAGTCGATGATCGTCGCACCGTCCGGGCAGATCGCGGCAATGGCGACTTCCACGGAGGATGAAGTTGTTGTGGCAAAGTGCAATCTCGATATGGCGGCCCTCTACCGCAAGACGATCTTCGATTTCGCACGCCACCGCGAGCCGGACCATTATCGCCTGATCGTCGAAACCAGGGGGCCGATTGCGGGCGCAGAGAACGAGACCTGAAAACGGGAGGGAGGAACCCGGAATGAATGATCCAGGACAACATGCGGCGCCGACAAACGACGATGCAGCCGCCGTCGCGCGTATTCTGTCGGACCTCAGGAAGGCGAACAACTGGACGCTGTCCGAGGTTTCCAGGCGAACCGGCGTCTCCATTTCGACGCTGTCCAAGATCGAAAACGGCCAGAGCCGCCCCGCCTACAGCGTGCTGACCCGTCTTGCCTCCGGCCTCGACATCGATTTTGCCGACCTGCTGGGCGGCGAGCCGCCGCAGGCGCGCTTTTCCGGCGCCGCCCGCGCCATCACGCGCGCGGGCAGGGGCAAGCATTTCGGTAGCGAGATGGGGCTTTACGAAATGCTGGCGACCGATCTTGCTGCCAAGTCACTGCAGCCGATGGTCATCGATATCCAGCCGCGTGACGACGACAGTCCGAGCGTCAGGAGCGCCCACTCCGGCGAAGAATTCGTCTATGTGCTTGAAGGCGATGTCGTTTTCGAGATGAATCCTTATGCGCCCGTTGTGCTCGCAGCCGGCGATTCCGCCTATTTCGACGCGGCGATGGATCACGGTTTCTATGCGGTCGGCCCGAAACCCGGCCGCATCCTCTCCATCTGTTTTGCCGGTTCGGCACCGAAGCCGACGGAAAGCCTGGAAGCAAAATGATAAACGCGAAATCCGAAGTCCTTATCCGCCAGAAGCTGACGCTCGTCGCCCTCGGCAAGGCCCCCGCCGATCGCATCCTGCGTGTCGGCAGGCTGCTCGATACGGCAACCCGCACCTGGGCCGAGAACCAGGAAATCGTCATCAAGGGCGATCGCATTGCCTATGTCGGCCCGGCCGGTTCCTGGCCGGGAACCGCCGATGCCATCGTGGACCGGCCGTCGCTGATGGCCATCCCGGGGCTCGGCGAAGTGCACAAGCATATCGAAAGCTCGCACCTGACGCCCGAATGGGAGGCGGCGCTGGTTATGCCCCGCGGCAATACATGGACATGCGAGGCAAGCCACGAATTCTCCAATGTGCGCGGCTCCCGCACACTCGAATTCTGGATGGCTGCGCGCCAGCACGGCTCGCCGCTCAAGATCTTTCCTCTGCCCGGCTCGGCGGTGCCGCCAACGGCCTATGAACATGGCGGCGGCTGGTTCGGCTATGACGAGCAGAAGGCCTTCCTGAAAGACAGCCTGATGGTCGCCGGGTTGGACGAGGTCATGGACTGGCCGGCCGTGTGGAACCCCGAAAACGCATCTCACGCGCGGCTTTGGAGCATGATCGAGGCCACGTTCGAGGCGCGCGGCGTCGTCGAGGGCCATGCCGCCGGGCTGAAGGATCTGCCGACCATCAACGCCTTCGCGGCTGCCGGTCTCGCCTCTGACCATGAGGCATGGACCGCTGAGGAGTTCTGGGACAAACTCTCCCACGGGCTCTTCATGGAACTTCGTCCGCATTCCATGCCCGACGTCATCAAGGGCCTGCTTCAACGCGGCCTTTCCGACTGGTCGCAGATCGCCTTTGCCACCGACGACCGCAGCGCTTCCGAAACCCTGCAGAAGGGCGCGACCGACTATAATGTCCGGCTCGCCATCCAGTCCGGCCTTGCACCGGAAATCGCCATCCAGTGTGTTACCATCAATCCGGCGCGGCACATGCGCCTCACCCCCTGGGTCGGTTCGATCGCTCCGGGCCGTTTCGCCGATATCGCGCTGCTCTCGGACCTCGAGAATTTCGAGATCGCCGAAGTCTGGGCCGACGGCAGGCAGGTCTCGAAGGGCAGGGACTATATTCTGCCCGTGCCGCATATCGACTGGCCGGAATGGGCACGCAATACGGTGCAGATCGGTGGCGAGCTCACGGCCGCGGATTTCGCGATCGAGGCTCCCGCCGGCCGTACCACGATGATGGCGGCCGTCTTGCGGCCCTTCCATTGGGAAGACAGTTTCCTCACCTACGAACTGCCGGTGGAAGAGGGGAGGGTTCAGCGCGATACGGACCGAAACATCACCAAGTTCGCCATCGTCGACCGCTTTTCCGGCAAGAAGTCGCTTTCGAAAATGTTCTGGGCGGGGACGGGACCGCGCACGCCCGATTGCGCGCTGGCAAGTTCTCTCGCCCATGACAAGCACAATGTCTGGTGCGTCGGCTCCTCCGACGAGGCCATGGCAATCGCCGTGAATGCGCTTGCCGAAATCGGCGGCGGCTGGGCTCTCGTGCGGGGCAACAAGGTTGTCGCCACGGTGCGCTACGAAGTGGCCGGGCTGATGTCGTCCCGTTCGGCGGAAGACCTGGACGCTGACATGCAGCGTCTCTATGCCGAGGGCGACAAGATCGACTGGATGTTCGAGCCCTCGTCCTCGCCGCGGTGGTGGGCAGGCTTTCCCGAGCGGCTGGCCTTCGCCACGCTTACATGCGCGCCCTGGCGCTGGGTACTGGTGGCGCCTTCCGACGACGTGCCGCAAGGCCTCGTCAATGTTGCCACCGGCGAAACCCATCCGATTGTCTGGTAAGGAGGGCGCCATGCACGACCCATTGAATGTTTCAGCCGATGGCGTGCGGAAAGCCTTTGCCGGTGCTGAAAACCTTCAAACGCCTTGCGTCGTGGTCGATGAACCGCGGCTCGACGCCAATATCGCCCGCATGCAGTCGATCGTTGATAACCAGGTGGAACTGCATCCGCACATCAAGACGCACAAATCGGTGGCGCTTGCCAGGCGGCAGCTTGCGGCCGGAGCCCGTGGCATCACCGCCTCTCATGCCGCCGAAGCCGCCGTTTTCATCCGGGCGGGTATTTCGCCGGTCACCGTCGCCTATCCGCTGGTCGCGTCAAGACAAGTCGTTGGCCTCTTGAAACTTGCGGCCGATCACGATGCGGAATTGCGCTTCATCGTGGACAGCAGCTTCGGGCTTGATGTCCTGGAACAGGCCGCGGCCGAGACGGGCAGGGCAGGCGGCGTGTTCCTCAAGATCGACGTCGGCCTGCACCGCTGTGGCGTCGATCCGGAGAGCTCCGAAAGCCTCGTGCAGGCGGACAGACTGGCGCGCTCCAAGCACCGCTTCATGGGGCTGCTCTCCCATGCCGGACACGCCTATGGCGCCGGCAATCCAGACGGCGTCCGCAAGGCCGCGACTGACGAACGCGAGACACTGCTGCGCTTCCGCGAGGCCTTGCGTGGCAGCGGGATCGACGTGCCGCGCATCTCGATCGGAAGCACGCCGACGATGCTCTGCAATGACGGCTTTGAGGGCATCGACGAAGTCCGGCCCGGCAATTACGTCTTCCTCGATCTCACGGCCGTCAGGCTCGGAATCGCCACGCGCTCGGAGATTGCGCTGGCGGTCGCAACAACGATTATTTCGGCCAATCGCGACTTCTATATCATCGATGCCGGTTCGAAGACGCTGAGTTCCGATCTCGGCCCCCACAGCGTCGGTACCGGCACTGCCTTTGGGGAAGCCTGGTCGGATGAGCTCGAAACACCGTTGATCGTCACGCGGCTCTCCGAAGAGCACGGCATGGTCGCGCGCGGCGCGACCGATCTTGCGATCGGCGACCGGCTGCTCATCTATCCGAACCACTCCTGCGTCGTCGTCAATCTGGCTGCCGGGTTGCACCTTGTCGGCGGAGGAGAACAGCGTCGGCTGGCCATTGATGCCGCCGATAACCGCATACGCGCCCAAGGCGATGGCGAAGATCGGGATTAGCATCCGAGGCCTATCGGAACAGAACGGCAGACCATTTCGATAAGGCGGCGTAGGCGCTGGTTCTGAGTGGAGAGGTGGAGGTTCGGCAATCCGCCGCGGCCGAACCTCTGCGCGGCCGGGTCTCCCTAACCCGTCAGGCCGCGATAGATGGCGGGCAAGGCTGCCGGCAGCTTCGAAATGTTCCCGACAACCGCATAGCCGTTGCGGCCGAACATCGTCGGCAGATAGGATTTTGCGTCCCTGTCCACGGTTACGGCGAACACGTTTACACCCTGGCGGCGCGCTTCCTGCACGGCGCGGCGACTGTCCTCCAGCGCGAAACGGCCCTCGTAGTGATCGATGTCGTTTGGCTTGCCGTCGGTCAGGACGAGAAGCAGGCGCGTCCGGTTGGGGCGTTTTGCCAGTTCGGAGGTCGCATGTCTCATGGCGGCTCCAAGGCGTGTGTAATATCCTGGTTTCAGACCGGCGATGCGATCCTCGACACCCGGAGAAAGCCGTTCATCGAACCCTTTTACGGTCTCGATCCGCACCCAGGAACGGCGTCGCGACGTGAAAGTCAGGATGGAGTGATCCGTGTCGCAGCCGGTCAAACCTTGCGAGAGGACGAGAAGTGCTTCCTTCTCGACGTCCAGGACCCGTCGGTTATCGATCCACGCGTCGGTGGAAAGGGAGACGTCGACGAGGATGGTGACCGTGAGATCGGGGCTGCGCGGCTGACTCGTGATGTGGATACGGTCCGTGCCCTGTCCGCCGGCCACGAGGTCGGTCCGGCGCCGGACAACCGCATCGAGATCGAGTTCCCCTCCGTCAAGCTGCGATTTGAGGAGTTCCTGCCGGGGGCGCAGGATCTCGAACTGCTTGCGGACCTTCCTGACCAGTGCCTTCGTATCGTCGGACATTAAAAGGCGATCGCCGGAGGCCGCGACCGGAACGGCGAGAACCCGGCAATGGTTCTTCAGATAGGCGGCCTTCCGATAATCCCATTCGGGATAGGTCAGATCGGCGGCGATTTCCTGGAGGTCGACCATTTCGGGCGGAAGGTCGAGATCGAAGCGGAAACGGGATGACGGGCGCTCCCGCCGATGCCCGAGGACCATCTCGTCGAGATCCTCGGCAGCCTTTCCATCCTCATCGGGCGTATCGTCGGTCGGCCGGTCGACATTGACCATTTCGGCCATTGCCAGGATCTTTTCGAAACGGTTGAGGATGAAGGGGCTCCGGTCGGAACGCTTCTCGTCTTCGCGCTCCCGTTGGGCACTAAAACGGCGTCCTCCATTCGATCCTTGCGGATCGCCGAGCGGGGCTTCCGAATCTGTGGCCGAGGAGCGGCTTTCTTCCTGCTGGAAGAATTCCGGCCAGAGCGGCACATCCATCATCGGCTGATAGCCCGGCGGGGCATGGTGCGGGAATATTGCTTGGGGCAGATCGTCGGGCAAGCCAGCGCCGGTGCGAAGAAGGCTCACGATCCTGTTTTCCAGAAGCTGTTCGACCGCCGGAAGCTTGCCGCGATGGCGTTCCGCAAGTGTTGCCGCGCAAAGGCGCCGATAGGCCGGACGCAGCCCGGGGAAAGCGGCTAGGGCGGCTTCCACGTTGGTCGTGGAAAGGTGCAGCCGCTCAAGATCGCGGATAAGGGGATCGGTCGACGTGGGCTGTGCCGCCGGCAGCATGGCCACGGCGGCGGTCAACCAGATGAACAGCTCGCGGTTGAGGGTGCGATCGGGAAAGAAGTCGATGACCTCCGGCAGCATTGCCCGTGCAAAATCCCGGCCGGACCGGGCAAGCCGCTCCTCGCCCAGCCCGACGAGCTGGCGAAGCTTCAGCCGATGTTTGGACGTGCGCTGATGGGCAGCAACGAGCTGGACGGCGTGATCGCCGCCGAAGCCGCGGAAGCAGGAGGCGAGCATCGGCTTGATCTCGTCCAATGCGACCGCGTGCTCCGGATATCGCGGCGTGCTGCGCGTCTGGCCGACCAGCCGATGCCAGGCCTTGCCGACGGTTTCTTCCAGTTCGAGGAAGTCCAGCATTGATCTATCCTCAAGCTACGACCGCATTTGCGACTTCGAACAGTGCCGCGCGCACATCCGGATCATCTGTCAGTGGCTCGATCAGGGCGGCACGGATCGCGTCACGCGGCTTCAGGCCGCTTTCGATGAGCGAGGCGCAATAGACAAGCAGGCGCGTCGAAACGCCTTCTTCGAGATCGTGTCCCTTGAGCGCCCGCAGGCGGTGGGCGAGGGTAACCAGCGGCACGACATGCCGCTCCGCAAGGCCGCTTTCTGCCGCAACGATTGCGACCTCCTGTTCCCGGGGCAGGAAATCGAATTCGATAGCGATGAAGCGTTGCTTGGTCGAAGGCTTCAACGTCTTGAGAATATTCTGGTAGCCGGGATTGTAGGAGACGACCAGCATGAATTCCGAGGGGGCTTCCAGCACTTCTCCCGTTCTTTCGAGAGGCAGGATGCGCCGGTCGTCCGTCAGCGGGTGGATGACGACGGCGACATCCTTTCTCGCCTCGACGATCTCATCGAGATAGCAGATACCGCCGCCACGGACCGATCTCGTCAGCGGCCCGTCGACCCATACGGTCTCGCCGCCTTTCAGAAGGAAGCGGCCGGTCAGATCGGCGGCCGTCAGATCGTCGTGGCAGGAGACGGTGGAGAGCGGCAATTCGAGCCGTTCCGCCATATGGCTGACGAAGCGGGTCTTGCCGCAGCCGGTCGGGCCTTTCAGAAGAAGCGGAAGCTGCCGCTTCCATGCCGTCTCGAACAATTCGCATTCGTTTCCTGCAGGAACGTAGTGAGGGACCTGCCCGGCATCTGCGGTTTTGACCTGAGGGTTAGCTTTCATTGGGGTGTCCTTGATCTTTAAAGGGGGAGCAGCTCCATCGGGAGATGGAGCCGCATCGCATCATTCGGCCGGCTGGATGCTTGCGCTGCCCGCAAGGTCTTTCTCGCGTCCAGGGACGAACAGAGCCCAGAGGAACATCAGCGCGGAGATCAGCACGAAGACACCCGAGCCGAGGCGGACCCAGTAGAAGATCGCCAGCTGGTCCTGGACATCCATGTAGCCTTCGCCCAGGACGCGCTGGAGATGCACCTGGAGGACGCCCGCGAAGGTCAGCGCGAAGGTCATCACCGACATGGCGGTGCACATGATCCAGAAGCTGACGATCGAGAGCCACTGGTTATAAGGGCTGCGACCCCGGATCTCCGGAACCGCGTAGGCCATGACGGCGAGGTTCAGCATGACGTAAGCGCCGAAGAAGGCGAGGTGGCCGTGGGCCGCGGTGACCTGCGTGCCGTGGGTGTAGTAATTGACCGACGACAGCGTATGCAGGAAGCCCCAGACGCCCGCTCCGAAGAAGGCCATGACCGAGCAGCCGATCGACCAGAGGAGGGCGGCGCGGTTCGGATGCTTGCGGCCGGCTTTCCAGGTCATCACGAACGTGAAGATGACCATGGTGAAGAAGGGCGCCACCTCAAGCGTCGAGAAGAGCGAGCCGATCCACTGCCAGTAGCCCGGCGCGCCGATCCAGTAGAAATGGTGGCCGGTGCCGAGAATGCCTGAGAACAGGGCAAGCCCGACGATGACATAGAGCCACTTCTCGACGACCTCGCGGTCGATGCCGTTGAGCTTGATCATCAGGAAGGCGAGGACCGAAGCCATGATCAGTTCCCAGACCCCTTCGACCCACAGGTGAACGACATACCACCAGTACATCTTGTCGAGAGCCAGATTGGCGGGGTTGTAGAAGGCGAACAGGAAGAAGATCGCGACACCCCAGAGGCCGAAGACCAGGATGTTCGTAACGACCGTCTTGCGACCTTTCAGCACCGTGAGTGTTACGTTGAACAGGAACATGAGCGCCACCACGACAATGCCGACCTTGATGACGAACGGTTGTTCGAGGAACTCGCGGCCCTCATGGATCTTGAACATGTAGCCGACGACGGCGACCGCTGCGGCAATCAGGAAAATCCAGAACTGGGCGATAGCCAGTTTCGGGCTGAAGAGTTCCGTCTCCGTCTCCTCGGGCAGAAGGTAGTAGGTCGCGCCCATGAAGCCGATGAGCAGCCATACGATAAGCGCGTTCGTATGGATCATGCGTACGATGTTGAAGGGCAACAGTTCCGAGAGCGTGTTCGGCAGGACGTAGATCGTGCCCGCCAGAACGCCGAACAGGACCTGAGCGATGAAGAGGCCGAGCGCGCCGTAGAAATACAGCATTGCGACCTTTTGCGTCTGATATTTCATGTGTCTTTCCTTCCCCTCAGATCAGCCGGCATCGTTCGGCGGCCAGTTCTGGGTCTTGATCTTGCTGGTCCATTCGAGGAAGTCGGCCAGATCGTCGAGTTCCTGTTCCGTCAGATTGAACTGCGGCATCTGCCGCCTGCCTTCGATGCCGCTCGGTTGTGCGGCCATCCATGCTTTCAGGGTGGCGCGGGCGGTGTCCGGATCTGTATCGCCGCCCCAGCGCTTCCACACATTGCCCACTTCCGGCGCGAAATAGGCGCCTTCACCGAGAAGCGTGTGGCAGTTGATACAGGAGTTCTTCTCCCAGACGTGCTTGCCGTGCGCGACGGAATCCGTCAGCGTGGCCTCGTCCGTGGAGGTGGTTCGCATGTAGTAGTGGCTGTGGGCGGTGAGCCCCAGAAAGATTGCGAAGAAGAACGCGGAGCCGCCGTAAAAGACGTTGCGTGCCCCGGTCTTCGTGAGGCGTTCTGCCATCCTGATGTCCCCTATGTGCGGATGCCTTTGGCAAATTCGGGAGTCGAGCCGCAGATGCGGACGATGGCCCGTGGGAGCTTCTATGCGGGGATTCCGGGATGGGTTCTTTGCGCTTTCCCAAACAAAAAGTCGGAGCTTCGAGAGACCGCGATCTCAAAAGGCGAGGGCCGGCTTTCCCTGGCGCCGGTAGGGAGCAACGACGAACGCGCCTGCGGGTCAGGGCACGCACCGGCTTGAGAGTGGAGCGGAGGTTTGCCTAGAGAACAGCCGCCAGCACGACCTTGCCCAGGGAGAGAGCCGCGAAGAACATCGGCCAGATCATCAGCGCACGGGCCAGAAGAGGCCGCGTCCCACGCAGGCTCATGAAGTCGAGCACGATGAGCCGCGCTTTCGCGACCGTCATGACCAGGATGACGGTGAACGCGATCATCGGGATCGCCTCCTGCTTCCACTGGGCCGCGATCAGCGCGCCAACGATGCCGAGCATCAAGACCCAATTCGCGCTGCCGAAGAGTTTCGAATCGTTCATTCCGGCCTCCCGACCCTAGCTCAGATAGATCAAGGGGAACATCACCAGCCAGACGATGTCTATGACATGCCAGACAGTCGTCAGGATGACGATTGTCGAGCGCTCCAGTCTGATCGCCGCCAGCACGAAAAGAGCCGCTACGAAAGCCACATGCGCCAGGTGGAAGCCGGTGATGAGAAAATAGAGTTCGAAAAAGGTTTGAAGGTTCTCACTGCCGGCAGCTGTCCATTCGGAACTGTACTCGACGAATTTCAACGCCACGAAAAGGAAACCCAATGCCGCGGCGAGCAACAGGAAGAGGCGCTGTCGGCCGGGTTTATCCTGCGAGTTCGCGGCCAGCGCCGCCTGCCAGCTGCTCGCCAGGAGCACGACGGTGTTGAATCCCGCCAGCCGAGGGGTGAGGTGGAGCTTTGCAAGCGCAAAGCTTTCCGGGTGAAGCATCGACATGATGAGATAGCCGATCAGCAGGATGCCGAATGCTGCAAGTTCCCCCCAGACCAGGACCCAGAGAAGAAGGTCGCTGCCTTCGTCCGCCTCGTCGGGCGCCGGGATTACCGCCATTCTCATGTCTCCGTTATTTTCCGGGCAGAAGATGAAGGCAAATCAGGCGCCGCTCTTTGTCATATCGCAAAGAAACGAGAGATGGAGGGCTTAGGATCAGGGCAAAACCAAGGATTTGTCATGTCTGATGCTCAAATCGGCCTCGTGATGGCCGCTCCGATCATTGTCATATTCGCCATCGCGCTGAAGCGCATGGGGGTGCTGCAGGGGTACAGCTCGCTGGCGGCAGTTGTCTTTTCAGTTGCCATAGCCGGCGTTCTCTTCTGGCAACAGTAGCAGTCCTGCCATGCCGGAGTTCCTGTTGGCGTTTACGGCGTTCATCGCCCTGCACTCCATACCGGCGGTGCCGCGGATCCGTGGCACGCTGATCGAATGGATGGGGCACGGAAGTTATATCGCCGCCTATTCCGTCGTTTCCACCGCGGCTCTTGCCTGGCTTTTCCTTTCCGCCCTGAGCCTCGATTACGTGGAAGTCTGGCAGCCGGAGCCATGGCAGGCCTGGTGCACGCTCCTGCTCTCGCCGATCGGGCTATTCCTGGTTCTGGCCGGCCTTTTCAGCCGGAATCCCTTTTCGATCTCGTTCAGGAAGAAAGGTGAACCGGACGCCATCGTGGCCGTGACGCGCCATCCGGTTCTATGGGGTTTTCTGTGCTGGTCGATCGGGCACATCCCGCCCAACGGAGATCTGCGTTCGCTCCTCCTGTTCGGCGGCTTCGCCGTCTTCTCTGCCGGCGGGTTCCTCATGCTCGAAAGAAGGGCGCGTCGCGCATCCGAAGCCACATGGCCGGTGGCCTCTTCGCAAAGTTCCGTCATTCCCTTCGCGGCAGCCATCAAAGGGCGAACCAGGCTCAGGATCGACAGGCCGATGGCCGTGGCCATCCTTTTCACCGTCGTGCTTGTCTTCTGGCTTCTTGCGGGAGGGCATGCCGCCCTGATGGGCGCGGATCCGCTTGTTTTCCTTCGAGCTTGATCACGTTCTGACGAGGCGCGCTTCAGCCGTCGATCCTGGTCGCCTCCTCCGCTTATGCTAATAAGTTAGCTCAGGTCTGCGCCGTGGGCCGTATTGCGGGCACGGGCGACCCATGCAGCTCCTTCGCGTGCATGATGAAAACCGTTCGACAAGGGTGCCATCGGATAGATTTCGCGCAGCAGCGCGATCGCCTCGTCTGCATCCAGCGTGTCATCGAGCACGGCGCGATAGAGCTTTGCGACCGCCACCATGTCGCAATCCTGGGGCGACAGGCGGATGGCCGAAACGCCGCATGCGGAGAGGCTTGCGAGTTCGCCCAGGAGCGCCTGACAGGTATGGGAGACGGTCTGCACTCCGTTCAGCGCGAGGAAAGACTGACGGTCAAGGGTTTTCACCGGCAGGCCGTCCGGGTCTTCTCCGCACACGAACTGGCAATTGTCCTTGATCCTGCCCTTGGATCTGGCATGCGCGCATCGCGCCGAAATCGCGAGCGGCATGCGGCCGAAGGCGAACACCTCGAATGCGATCCCGGGATCGTCGGCAATGATCTTCTCGACGGATGTGAAAGGCAGTTCCGGTGGCAGACAGATTGCGGTCGCACCGCGGTCAGCGAGCAGTCTGGCTGTCGCTGCATTGTAGACATTGACCAATGGGCCGATGCTGTGAGGCCTGCCGTTCAGCAGTCCCAGGGCGGAAAGGTCGTTGGCTTCGATCAGATGCTCGCTGTCGGCGATCAGTTCCCGGATCTGCCGGCTTTCCCGCTCCAGCGTGACGAGTGACAGCGTCGACAGAACCACCTTCTTTCCGGCCGTTTCAAGCCGCTCGATCACCTCGGCGATATGGGGTTCGATGAAATGCTGGCGCTTGGAGCAAACGGTCTCGCCTATCACCACGCGATCCACCGGCGCTTCGTCGGCGATGCGGAAATGAAAATCGCGCCATTTGGGGCCATCCCAGAGATAATAGACAGGCCCCATCGTCAGGGAGGGCGGGACGGTGCGGCTCATGCTCATCTCCAGCGCTTCTCATAGGCGCCAGACGTGGTCTTCTGGCCTTCGCTCAGGTTACGCAGGCCGGCAAGCAATGCGGCTCGCTTGGCAGGATCGGCCGACAACGCCCTCTTCAGGGTCGACACGACTTCGGCGACATAGGCCTTGCCGCGCTGGCGGCCTTCGATCTTCAAAGCGCTGACACCCGCGGCGGCAAGCGCATCGATCTCGCCCATCACATCGAGAGAAACCGGGTCCTCGAAAGCATAGGCGCGGCTGTCGGCGATATCGAAGCGGCCCTTGCACAGAGTGGGGTAGCCGGCCGCCTCGCCGGCGGGGAAGCGATTGATGGTGTAATCACCAAGCTCCGAAACCAGTTCATTGCCTTCCTGACGGTACCGCACGTGGCTTGCCGGCGAGCAGACGCCGTTCATGTTTGGCGATTTTCCGGTGGCATAGGAGGATAGAGAACAGCGCCCCTCTGCCATGACGCAAAGCCCGCCGAACACGAAGACCTCGATCTCGCAACGAATCTGCGGTGCAATGCGGGCGATGTCGGCGATGGTTAGCGTCCTCGGCAGGACGACCCGCCTGGCATTGAACGCATCGACCAGAAAATTGATCGCATCCGCGTTCGAGGCGGAAGCCTGGACCGAGACATGCAGCCGCTGTTCGGGATAACGCTCCGTCACATGCGCCATCAGGCCGAAATCTGCGAGGATCAAAGCATCGGCGCCGAGCGCGACCGCATCGGCGGCAGCGCGATACCATATCTCCTCGTCCCCGGCGCGCATGAAGGTATTGAGGGCAACAAAGGTCTGCGTGCCATGGCGGCGGGCATAATCGATCGCCGTGCGCAATTCGTCGCGACTGAAATTGAGGCCGGGGAAATTGCGGGCATTGGTCTCGTCACGAAAGCCGCAGTAAACGGCGTCGGCTCCTGCATCGACGGCCTCGCGGAAGGCCGCGGGCGTTCCGGCCGGGCAGATCAGTTCCATGCGGAGACCTCATCGGCAAGTGCTCGACGGCGAATGTCCTCGGCCATCTTTCCGAAGACCGGAGCGAGAGGACCGGCGAGGGCCGACAGGTCGCGCGGCAGGTCGATATCGGCGTCGTCGAGCGCATTCCGCATCGCAAGCATGGCCTCCATGTCTCCTGTGATGGAAAGATCGCGCGAGAAGAACAATGCATCGGCATCGCAACGGCCTTCGAGCAGTGCAAGCAACATGAAGAGCGGCCCTTCCACCGAGGCATCAACCGCGCTTCGCATTGCCGACTTTCTGATGACGCAGATCGCCGGCCGGGCCGGCTCCACGATGAAGGCGAGCGGTAGGTCGCCCGGCAGAAAGGCGAAGCGTTTCGCCTTGTGCTCCCCCAGCCGTTCGAAGAGATCCGGATGCTCCTTCAACAGCCGCTGGAACAGCATTCCCGTCGCTCGTTCAATCGCCGCAAGCGGCATGTAGTTCAAGGGAATGGCGAGCAAGCGGGGAAATTCCATATTGACACATCCTGCTGAAATGCGGACCTAGGCTATCGACTGCAGGAGGGGCGGTGTTTGAGCTAGCGCAAAGACAAACGACAGTTCCGGTCGAACGGGTTTCGGCTCATGGCTCTGCCGATCCGCAAGCAAGATTTGCCAATGGGGTGCGGATAGTTTTGCCCGGCGGCTCAATGCCGGATTGTTTGCGCTGCGGCAAGCGAGACCGAGAAACTGAGGGCACAGCTCGGCGCGTTTCAGACCGGAGAGGAGATCGGCTCCGATATAGGAAGACGTGCCGCGGCGTGAGGGGAACTCACATCACGGAGGCGAGCCTGGCTAGGCGAGAACTTCGCGACCTTCGGCCTCCGCGACCAGAAGTGCTTCGATGATCAGTTTTTCGGAAAGGACGTGTCTGCGGACGCTTTCCAAGAAGCCCTGGAGCATGTAACGAACGGCCTGTTCAGGCGGGATATCGGGCCTTTCTGCCATCGCTTTCAGCATGAGCGATACCTCCTCGCAGGTCAGCACGTCACAGCGGTGCTCGGCTTTCAGTCGCTCGATCAACGTGGCGGCGAAATGTGAGCCGGCATTCCTGTCGAAATCCGGGAACAGGATCCGTTCCTCCACCTGATGCGTCTGCTGCAGAAGCGGAATCATGATCTGCGACGCGCGCAGACAGGCCTCGCGGTCCACGTCCGACGGGAGCGCAAAAGCAATCTCTTCCAGGACGAGGCAAAGCGCCATGAGAGCTTCGTGATTCCTTTCGAGCTGGGCGAGAGCATGCGCGTTCAGGTTTGCGTCTGCAGGCATATTCATTCCCTCATTGTCACCAGGAACGGGAGGTTGCATCGGCGTCAGGGCCCGCGAACCCGGCCTCCTCCGCGAACGAACGTCATGGCTTCGTCCCGGACCTCGCCTTCGTCGCTCAGGATGGCGCGCCACAGGCGGTTTCCAAGGCGAACGCTGAGGCGGCAGGTCCCGATGTCCTCAGCTTCGCCACGCTCGACCATGCTTTTCACGAGACCTTGCCGGATTCTCCGCCGGAAGTCGTCGCCTGATAGCCCGAACCGACCGGCGAGTTCACCGGATTCCAGTATGAAGTCCCCGTTCGGGCCCCGTTCGATATGCATCGCTTTTCCTTCGTCGATGATATTGAGGCGGGATCTACCGCTTCAACGCGCTTTGACATTCTACGACACGGTTTCAAACCGTGGGAACAGCACTTCGTTCTCGAGATGCATATGGACGACAAGGTCGTCGGTGAATTTGCGCAATCCCGTATAGAGCGCCGTCCAGGATCTGCAGGCACCTTCCGGCAGGGCAAGGCCGTGCGTCACATGCTCGATGGCCTGCAGATGCTGTGTTTCATCTTCATGCTCGTGCCGCATTTCGGAGATCGGATGGCTAATCATCGGGCTGCCGCCGCGCTGCATCATCGGAAAGAGTACCTGCTCCTCCCTTTTCATATGACCTTCCAGTTCGTCTCGCAGACTTGTCAAGGTTTCTGAAAGTCCGATCGGTGCGGAAGGGTGAGCGGCATGCACCCGCTCGACTTTCTGGGCCAGAGGGATAAGCCAATCGAGCTCTTCGCGATGCGCGGCGTGATACCTGCTGAGGATGTGCGCAATCAGGGCCAATGTTTCCTGCGGCGCATCCCGTCCCGATGCCTGTTCGAGGGCCTCCAGATCGGCGATCAGGGCCGCCGGCGCAAGGCCTGCCTGTTCGGCCGCCATGGACAGAGGTATGTCGCCGCCGCAGCAGAAGCTGATGCCGTGACGGCGAAAGATTTCAGCGGCGCCCGGCAGTTCCGTGGCGAAGGCGGCGACCGTCTTGTCCGGGTTAATTCCACTCATGATGTACTCCTCGTCGATGATGATTTCAGGATTGCGGTGAGGCCGGTTTGTTCTCTCGCAGGTGCCGCTCGCAGGTCTGCAAATGATCGGGTTGTCATGGCGAGACCTCGCCGAGGCCGAGGGACGCCCATATGCGGTCGACCTTTCCGACAACTTCAGGGGACATCTTGAGAACCTTGCCCCATTCCCTCGCTGTTTCGGAACCGATCTTGGTCGTGGCATCCAGCCCCAGCTTGCCACCGAGCCCGGGCTGCGGAGAGGCAAAATCGAGGTAATCGATCGGGGTTTTATCCACCATCATGAGGTCGCGGCTGGCATCGAGGCGGGTGGAAAGCGCCCAGACGATATCCGGCCAGCTTCTGACATCGATGTCGCGATCCACCACGATGATCAGCTTGGTATAGCTGAACTGCGGCAAGATCGACCAAAGGCCCATCATGATCCGTCGGGCATGCCCCGGATAGCGCTTGTCGATCGAAACGACCATCGCCCGATATGAACAGGCCTCCGGCGGGAGCCAGAGATCATGGATTTCGGGGAACTGGCGCTTGACCAACGGGATGAAGAGCTCGCTCATGGCTTCACCGAGCCTGGACGGCTCATCCGGGGGACGGCCGGTATAGGTGGAGAGATAAAGCGGATTGCGGCGCATCGTGATCGCCGAAAGGGAAAGAACGGGAAAGGCCTCGACGGCGTTGTAGTATCCCGTGTGATCTCCGTAGGGGCCCTCTTCAGCCATTTCGGCAGCGGAAACCAGACCCTCCAGGACAATTTCCGCCTCTGCGGGAACCGGAAGCGGTACAGAGAACGCCGGCGCGATCTCCTGTCGCCTGCCTTTCAACAGGCCGGCGAAATTCAACTCGCTCAGGTTCTCCGGCAGCGGCATGACGGCAACGAGGATTGTTGCCGGATCCGCACCGATGACGACCGCCACCGGCATGTCGCAGCCGAGCGCCTGCCACATACGGTGGTGTCTTGCGCCACCGCGATGGGCAAGCCAGCGCATGATCAGGCGGTCCTTGCCGAGCTTCTGCATCCGGTAGATGCCGATATTGATATCCGTCGGGTCGTCCGGCGCGCGCGTGATCACCAATGGCCACGTAATGAGGGGGGCGGGCTCGCCGGGCCAGCACGACTGGATCGGCAACCGGTCGAGATCAATTTCCGTGCCTTGCCAGACGATCTCCTGGCAAGGCGCGCGAGATGTCGAACGGGAGTTCAGGGCGAGGGCGGCTTTCAGAAGCGGGAGTTTCTGCCACGCCTCACGGACCGATTTCGGCGGCTGCGGTTCACGCAATTCACTCAGGAAAGCGGCAAGTCCCGCGATGCCGCCTGCCTCAAGCCCAAGGCCCCATTCTATTCTCTCGCGTGTCCCGAACAGATTGGCGAGGAGCGGGATCGGCTGGACGTTGCCGGAAGCATCGACCGGCTTTTCGAAGAGCAGCGCCGGCCCCTGATCCATGAGAACCCGGCGATGGATTTCGGTGATCTCATGGACCAGCGATACGGGTTGAGATATCCGCTTCAGCCGTCCTCTGCTTTCCAGAAAGGCAACAAAATCCTGAAGATTGGCGTAGCGGCGGGGAACTGGGACATCGGCTTTCATCCCCGCCAGATTCAGAAGAAAAAAACAGATGTCTTTGCGCTTGCGCAAATAGGCCAAGGCAAAGAGATGCAGACGAGTAACGGCAGGCATGCATTCGGTAACCAAAAGGCAATGCGCATTTCAGTTTTGGCTTTTTTTTGAGCGATTCAATGGTAGATTGCATAAAAAGTGCGCAGCATGGAGGATTGATTGGTCAATTTTTCCACGGAGCAACTCAAGGATGGGGCGCCAAAATCCCGCAGGCGCGCTGAGCTTTTAACGTTTGTCATCCTGGCCTTTGGCATCTGGCCTATCGTCGCCGTTGGCGTGGTCGGCGGATACGGCTTCCTGGTCTGGATGTACCAGATCATAAGCGGCCCTCCTGGTCCCCCCGGTCACTGAGGCTCGGCATGCAGGATCGTCGCCTCACCCGATACCGTATCCTGCCAGACAGGGTAAAGTCAGACACGGGCGCCCGACCTCGAGGTTTTGGCACCCGCTCGTTCCATGCAGACACGGGCTTCGGCGTCCTGGCCGAACGATGTCCTGCCGAGGTCATTGGCGCCTGGCCGGCACGCGGTGATCTGCTCCTTCCGGATAACGACAACGAAGCCGTCACCGGTTGCAATGCAGGCAAGGCGTCTGCCCTGTCGGCGCGATGCGCATGGAACCGGGGGATATCCGATGTCTGAAGGGAAGCAGCGCTACTACGTGTCCAGCGCAGTGATCGTGATGAAGCCGCAAGACCAGGAACGCGTTCGCTGGGCGATATCCGAGATGCGCGATGTCGAGGTTCACGGCGTTCAGGACGGCAAGATGGTTGTCGTCATCGACGGCTATAGTAGCGGCCAGTTGGGTGCGACTTTGTCGGCAATCTCGGCGATTGACGGCGTGGTCGCCGCGAACATGGTTTTTGAACATTCCGAAGAGCAAGAGGGTATCGCAGATGAAGGGAGAACTGACGCGGCGTGATCTTATCAAGGCGCATGCGGCAGGCATTGCCGCTGCGACCGCGGGGATCGTCCTGCCGGCAGCCGCTCAACCTGTTCCGGGCGGCGTGGAGGCGCTGGAGATCAAATGGTCCAAGGCGCCCTGTCGTTTCTGCGGAACGGGCTGTGGCGTCATGGTCGGCGTCAAGGAAGGCCAGGTTGTCGCCACCCATGGTGACATGCAGGCGGAGGTCAACCGCGGCCTGAACTGTATCAAGGGCTATTTCCTTTCCAAGATCATGTATGGTGAGGACCGGCTTACCCAGCCCCTGCTGCGCAAGCGGAACGGCCAATACGCCAAGGACGGCGAATTCGAGCCCGTCAGCTGGGACGAGGCCTTCGACGTGATGGCCGAGCAGTGCAAGAAGGTTCTGACGGAAAAGGGACCGACCGCTGTCGGAATGTTCGGCTCCGGCCAATGGACCATCTTCGAAGGTTATGCCGCGACCAAGCTGATGCGGGCGGGGTTCCGCTCCAACAATCTCGACCCCAACGCCCGGCACTGTATGGCGTCCGCGGCCTATGCGTTCATGCGCACCTTCGGCATGGACGAGCCGATGGGCTGTTATGACGATTTCGAAAACGCAGATGCCTTTGTGCTTTGGGGTTCGAACATGGCGGAGATGCATCCGATTCTCTGGACGCGTGTGGCGGACCGGCGGCTCGGCCACGGCCATGTCAAGGTTGCCGTGCTTTCCACCTTCACCCATCGCAGCATGGATCTCGCCGACATACCGATCATCTTCACGCCCGGGACGGATCTCGCCATCCTGAACTACATCGCAAACCACATCATCACCAGCGGCAAGGTCAACGAGGAGTTCGTCCGCAACCATACGACCTTCATGAAAGGCGTGGACAATATCGGCTATGGCCTGCGCCCCGAGGACCCGCTGGAACTCAAGGCCACCAATGCCGGCGACCCCACCAAGACGGAGCCGATCGATTTCGACGCCTTCAAGAAATTCGTTTCCGACTACACGCTCGAAAAGACCGCCGAACTGACCGGGGCCGATCCCGGCTTTTTGCAGCAGCTTGCCGAACTTTATGCCGATCCGAACCGGAAGGTCATGTCGCTCTGGACCATGGGCTTCAACCAGCATGTCCGCGGGGTGTGGGCCAACCAGATGGTCTACAATCTCCATCTGCTGACCGGCAAGATTTCCGAGCCTGGAAACAGCCCCTTCTCGCTCACGGGCCAGCCGTCCGCCTGTGGAACGGCTCGAGAAGTCGGCACCTTCGCGCATAGGCTGCCGGCCGATATGGTCGTCACCAATCCCGAGCACCGGCATCATGCGGAAGAGTTGTGGAAGCTTCCCGAAGGCCTGCTTCCCGACAAGCCGGGGTATCATGCCGTCCAGCAGGACCGCATGTTGAAGGACGGCAAGCTCAGCTTCTATTGGGTGCAGGTCAACAACAATGTCCAGGCAGCCCCGAATACCAAGAACGAGACCTATCAGGGTTACCGCAACCCGGACAATTTCATCGTCGTCTCCGATGCCTATCCGACGATCACGGCGATGTCGGCAGACCTGATCCTGCCCGCCGCCATGTGGGTGGAGAAGGAGGGAGCCTATGGCAATGCCGAGCGCCGCACCCATGTCTGGCACCAACTGGTGCAGGCTCCGGGCGATGCGCGGTCCGATCTTTGGCAGATAGCGGAGTTTTCAAAGCGCTTCACCACCGACGAGGTTTGGCCCGCGGATATATTGGACAAGCACCCCGATTATCGTGGCAAAACACTGTTCGAGGTGCTGTTCCAGAACGGACAGGTCGATCAATTCCCGCTCAGCGAAATCGATCCGGACTATGCAAACAATGAAGCCAAGGATTTCGGCTTCTACATACAGAAAGGGCTGTTCGAGGAATATGCCTCGTTCGGGCGGGGTCACGGTCATGACCTCGCGCCCTACGACCGCTACCATCAGGAACGGGGTCTGCGCTGGCCCGTCGTCAATGGGCAAGAGACCAGGTGGCGCTATCGGGAGGGCTACGATCCCTATGTGAAGCCGGGCGAGGGCGTACGCTTCTACGGGCGACCGGACGGCAAAGCCGTGATTCTTGCCGTTCCCTATGAGCCGCCCGCCGAGTCTCCCGATGGTGAATATGATTTCTGGCTGGTAACCGGTCGCGTGCTCGAACATTGGCATTCCGGATCCATGACCATGCGCGTGCCGGAATTGTACAGGGCCTTTCCCGGCGCCCGCTGCTTCATGAATGCCGACGATGCCCGAAAGCGGGGCATCAATCAGGGCGCCGAAATCAGGATCGTCTCCCGGCGCGGTGAAATCCGGTCCCGGGTGGAAACCCGCGGGCGCAACCGTATGCCGCCGGGCGTGATCTTCGTGCCCTGGTTCGACGCCAGCCAACTGATCAACAAGGTCACGCTTGACGCCACCGATCCCATCTCCAAACAGACGGATTTCAAGAAATGCGCAGTCAAGATCGTTCCAGCCGTCTGAGCTTTGGTTCCTTTCGAATCGTAGTCACGGCCTTTGCGGTCGCGTTCATGGCGACGCTTGCCGCAGCCCAGATAGTCCCGCAATTGTCGGGACCGTCGCAGGCCATGGAGACGGTGCCCGCCCGCCCGATGCCCAAGTGGAACGTGGACGACATACGCAAGATGCGGGCATACCCCGATCAGCCTCCGGTCATTCCGCACTCGATCGAAGGCTATCAGTTGTCGGTCAACACGAACCGCTGTCTTTCCTGTCACAAGCGGGAGTTCACGGAAGGGGCGGGCGCACCGATGATCAGCGTCACCCACTACATGACGCGGGAGGGACAGATGCTCGCGGACGTCTCGCCGCGCCGCTATTTTTGCACGGCATGCCATGTTCCCCAGGCGGAAGTGAATCCGCTCGTCGGCAACACGTTCCGGGACATGAGCCAGATGGGTGTCGAGCATCTGGGGGGCAAATAGGGTGATGGGACGGATAAGAAATCTTGCGGCGTGGATATGGAAGATCCTCACCACGCCGGCGGGCACTCTGAGCCTTGCCTTCCTGACACTTGGCGGTTTCGTCGGCGGGGTGATCTTCTGGGGCGCGTTCAACACCGCGCTGGAGCTGACCAATACAGAGAAGTTCTGTACCGGATGTCACGAGATGCAGGCGAACGTCTACGAGGAACTGACGCGGACGATCCATTTCTCCAACCGGTCCGGCGTGCGCGCATCCTGTCCCGATTGCCATGTGCCGCATAACTGGACAGACAAGATCGCGCGCAAGATGCAAGCTTCCAAGGAGGTATGGGGCAAGATCTTCGGCACCATCAACACGCGCCAGAAATTCCTCGACGAACGTCTGCGACTTGCGCAGCACGAATGGGCTCGGCTGAAGGCCAACGACAGCCTCGAGTGCCGCAACTGCCATTCTTCGATAGCCATGGACCTTTCGAAGCAGACCGAACGCGCCGCGGATATCCACACGCGATATCTCCTGAGCGGGAGGGCGACCTGCATAGACTGCCATAAAGGCATCGCTCACGAACTGCCGAACATGCAAGGCGTCAACCCGGGATGGCAGATGCCCGATGAGCTGGAAGGCGAAGTCCTTCCCAGTGCTTCCGCGGTGGATGACCTGCGGCGGGCGATGGATCAAGCCCACTCCGGTCTGGCAAGCATTGAATGAGGGAAAAGGGGGAGCGGCCTCCCTTTCAAGCTGGATACCTGTCAAGGAGCGACTTTTTCGAGCCGCCAGCAACTCCCTGCGGATCGTTTGTATTCGTGGAGGGGCCGCATCCTAGCGTTTAACCTGGGTATTCATCAAACTCAGGGCGGCGTGGATCTGGGAGACGACGGCAGCACCTTCCCCGACCGCGGCTGCGACGCGCTTTGTCGATCCGGCCCGGACATCGCCAATGGCAAAGACGTTCGGCACGCTGGTTTCGAGCGGTGGCGGCTTGCGGGTGAAGCCGCAAAGCGTATCGAAGGATTGGCCGGTGACGATGAAGCCCTTCTCATCAGACTGCACGCGGTCGCCGATCCAACCCGCGTTGGGATCGGCTCCGATGAAGAGGAACAGATGGTGAAGCGGCAGCTTCTGTTCGCTGCCATCCAGCCGGTTGCGCACGGTAGCGGACGTGAGTCCCGTGGCGCGATCACCATCGATCGCCTCCACTTCGCAATGCATGTGCCACACGACATTGGGCAGGGCTTTAATGCGATCGATCAGATATTGAGACATTGTCTCTTCCAGCGCGCGCCGGACGACGAGATGCAGCTTTTTCACCTGGGGTGCAAGAAAGACGATGGCTTGGCCGGCCGAATTACCGCCACCAACCAGCGCCACTTCTTTGCCGGCGCACAGCCTTGCCTCGATCGGCGAGGCCCAGTAGGAAATGCCGTTGCCTTCAAAGGTCGCGATATTGGCTACGTCTGGCCGCCGGTATCGGGCACCGGAAGCGATGACCACGCTGCGGGCGTGCACGGCCTTGTCGCCGGCAAGGTCGAGTGTCAGTGCTCCGGCACCGTCCGCTGGCGGGACCAGGCTGTTGACTTCGACAGGCAGGACCAGTTCGGCGCCGAACTTCAGGGCCTGGTTGTAGGCGCGACCTGCCAGAGCTTGGCCTGATATGCCGGTTGGAAAGCCGAGATAGTTTTCGATCCTCGACGAGGCCCCAGCCTGTCCGCCGACCGAGCGCTCGTCGATGACGATGACGTCGAGGCCCTCGGACGCGGCATATACTGCAGTGGCGAGCCCGGCCGGGCCGGCGCCGACCACGGCGACGTCATATAGCTTACCGGGTATAAGCTCCGGGGTCATACCCAGGCAGGCGGCAGCTTCTGTATCCGTCGGGTTCTTCAGCACGGTGCCATTGGGGCAAACCATGAGGGGCAATTCGGAGCTGAGCACACCCAAACGCTCAATCAGGGCACGGCCTTCGCTATTGGTGGAAGCATCGAGCACGATATATGGAAAGGCGCTGCGGGCGAGAAAGCCCTGCAGGCGCGACAGCGCGGCGTTGCCCGTAGCACCGATCAGAACCGAGCCGGCGCCGGCATCGATAAGGCCGACGCGGCGCAGGATGAAGGCGCGCATGATGATTTCCCCGATATCGGCCGATCCGATCACCAGGGCGCGTAGATGCGCTGAATCAAAGGGCAGGGCGACGCAACCCTCAGCTCCGGCACGCGCACCAGCCAGCGTCGGACGACCCGACAATTGGTTAACCTCGCCGGACAACTGGCCGACCCCATGCGTGATGATCGGTGCCTCACCGGACAGCCCTTCGTGGCGGAACACATCCATCGAGCCATCAAGCACCAGCCAGGCGGGTGCCGCGTGATCGCCGACTTTATAGACGAACTCGCCAGGCGCGAAATGCCTTGGCTCACCACTGGCGAAGCGCCTGGCCGTCTGGAGTTGGTGGGAATTGAGCACCGGAAACATCTGATGCTGGCGCGCGCTGAGATCTGCCATAACGTCTCCGATTCGTGATGCCACTGGAACAGTGCTACCGAGTTCAGGAAGGTGTCAGTAGTATCTAGGTATGGGCCCGCGCTGGGGTGTCTGATCCGGCAAGTCCACGACCATCTCATCAACATAGCACCAGCCCCAGCCTTTCGGCGGGTCGTAGCCTTCGATGATCGGATGACGGGTGGCGTGGAAATGTCCGGTCGCATGGCGTCCAGGGGACTGGTCGCAGCAGCCGACATGACCGCATTCGCGGCAAAGCCTGAGATGGAGCCAGACCTGTCCGGTCTTGAGGCACTCCTCGCAGCCAAGCGTCGTGGGGCGAACTGGGCGGATGGTGGACGTGTGAGAGCAGTTGTGGGCCATGCTTTTGCTCCTGGATAACATCGGCATATCTTCAGTGCTTCAGCGCCTGTTCCAGACACCGCACCAATTGGTCGAAGTCGACTGGCTTGCCGAGAAAGGCAAAAGCGCCGCCGTCCATCGCAGCCGCCCGCGTTCGTTCGTCCCGATAGGACGTCATGAAAATCATTGGCGGCTTGGGTGCATTCTGCGAATTCAACACCGCCTGCAATTCGATGCCGCTCAGGCCCGGCATTTTGACATCCACGAGCATGCAATCGATCGCAGCGCGATCATCATCGGCGAGGAAAGCTTCCGCCGAGCTAAACAGTCGGCTCCTGTAGCCGCATGACAAAACGAGATCGTCAAGGGCTTCGCGGATCGACTGATCGTCGTCAACGATTGCTATGACTGGTTTTCTGGACAATTTTTTGGGCCTTGCCACATCAATTCAACTGCCCATCATATACGACTTACAGAAAGGGCCTTGTACCATACAAGTGTCTAGGTTTTTGAATTCAAAGCCCCAGCAACTCGGCCTTGCGCACCAGATCCGCCACCGAGCGCGCCTCCATCTTGCGCATCACATTGCCGCGATGCAGTTTGACCGTGATCTCGCTGATGCCAAGGTTGAAGGCGATCTGTTTGTTCATCAGGCCCTTGACCACGGCCGCCATAACTTCATGTTCGCGGGGCGTCAATGTACTGGCCAGCTTGGCGACAGCATCATTGGCTGCAGATTGCAGGCGGACTTCCCGGTCCTTCTTAAACGCCGCCGCAACGGCATCAAGAATGTCCTGGTCCCGGAACGGTTTGGCGAGGAAATCGACCGCGCCGGCTTTCATCGCGCGCACACTCATCGGTATGTCGCCATGGCCGGTCATGAAGATGATCGGCATCTGGTTGCCGAGCTTTTCCAGATGCAGCTGGAAATCCAGGCCATTCGCACCGGGCAATCTCACGTCGAGCAGGATACAGCCCGGTCGTTTGAGATCGGCATTATCGAGCAGGTCCTGCGCGCTTTCGAAGGATGTCGCATCCGTGCGGGTCGACAGGAAAAGATCGACCAGCGCCTCGCGTATAGAGGGGTCGTCATCAACGATATAGACGACGGGTGTGTCGTTTGCCGGGGCTTTTGCAGACTTCTTGGCGTCATTCATCGAGGGCCTCGATCGGTACGATCATTTCGAACAGGGCGCCGCCTTCGGCGTGATTGCTGGCGGTCAGGGCGCCGCCACGGGCTTCCAGCATGCTGCGGCAGATGGCAAGGCCCATGCCGAGGCCGGTGTCCTTGGTGGTGTGAAACGGCTTGAACAATTTCGCGAGGATGTCCGCGCTGAGGCCAGGGCCGCTGTCATGAATGCGGACTGCCACAGTTTCCGCAGCAGCCGGTTCGATAAAGACCGAGATCCGCCGCAGTTCGTCCGGCGTCTCGCCCATGGCCTGGATGGCATTCGTGATAAGGTTGATCAACACTTGTTGCAGCTCGATCCGGACGGCACTGACGGGGGATATGTTGGATGCTGTGCGGGTCTCGAACGTGATCCGGTTCCTGGCAAGCTCGCCCTCCATCAGCGCACGCGTCTCTCCGACCAGATCGACCAGCGACACCGGCTCACGAACCGGCGCCCGCTTGCCGAGCATGGACCGCGTGCTCTGGATGATGTCGCTGGCGCGCTGGCTGTCGCGCGCGATGCGCTCGGCCGAGCGGGCAACAGCCTCGAGATCCGGCGGGTCACGATCGAGCCAGCGCAACAGGGTCTGGGCGTTGACCACCAGCGCACCGAGCGGCTGGTTGAGTTCGTGGGCGAGTGACGCCGACAGCGCGCCGACGGTTGCCGCGCGCGATGCCAAAGCCAGTTCCGCCTGAGCCTCGAACAATGCCTTCTGGGCCAGTTCGCGCTCGGTAATGTCGAACATGCCGACGATAACGCGGTTGAAATTGGCGGGGTCTTCCGGGAAGCCGACAGTCAGCAGCACATGCTTGTGGGTGCCATCGCTGGTGATGATGCTGCCCTTGCCCTCAAAATGTGTTTCATTGTTAAAAATTGCCACGATGAGTTCAAGAAAGGTCGCATCATTCTGGGCAATGAAGCGGCGCATCGAGCTGGCATTTTCGCCGCTCGCATTGCCGAGCAGTTCGAGTGCCGCCGCGTTCGCGGCCACGGTCGGGACGCGGGTGATACATTGTTCAAGAAAGTCGGGATTCGCCCTGACATGAGCGCCGAGGTCTTCGACGCCATCGGCCTTGAGCGCCATCAGCATAGTCCGGACCTGCGAATAATCGCGCTCCCAGAGAGCAACGCGACTCTGCTCGAAAATCGTTCGGTAGCGTTCTTCGCTGCTCTGCAGAGCCACATTGAATTTTACCAGGTCCAGGCGGGCGCGCTGGTTGCGGATGATCAAGGCGCAGGTGATCAGCATCGCGGCGACCGCCACTGTCAGACGCAATGTTGCGGCGAGGTCGGCTTGCAGCCCATGGGCGACTGCATAGGAGAATGCTGCCAGGCCGATGCACATCGCCGTCAGCGACAGCGTTCCCTTTTCCGTCAGGGTTTCTGCCGACAGAAGCAGCGTGATGACATAGAGGGTCGCCAGCGCGCTATGGATGTCGGTGAAAGTGTCGAGATAGAAAACCGTCGCTGTAAGGACAACAGCGAACGAAAGAATGCCGATCTCATGGCGTGCCGGCAGACGCCGTTTCGGGTTCACAAGAGCGAGCGATCGCAATGCTTTCCCCCACTTGGATTTCAATGGCACCATCAAGCCATTCCGGTCGATAAAAAGCAAACGCAATGTCGAATATTGCCGTGCAAACTCAATCTCATACGTCCTTAAAAGAAAGGCCATCCCAGGTGGCTGGGATGGCCTTAACCGGATCGCGACATCCGAGGTTCAGGGGAGGGGATGCCTGAACCGTCAGGGCCATGGTGCCCAGCCTGTCTTCTTGGGAGGGGATCGAAGACGCATTATGTGTAGCTTCAGCGGTCGCCTGGCGAAACTATACCAAGGTGTGGGTTCGCCTAGCCAAGCATTGGATATTGTGGTCTGGCGTCGTCGTCTAAAAAGTCTCCAACAGCCTGCACCCCCCAATGGAGACCGTCATGGACCGCACGCTTACTGAAAAACATCGCAAGTCGCCTCTCGCAACGCCGACAACTCTGAGCTCAAATGCAACAACGGATATCGCCGGTGCATTGACCGCGCTGCTGGCGGATATCTTTGCGCTCTATCTCAAAACCAAGAACTTTCATTGGCATATGAGCGGGCCGCATTTCCGCGACTATCACCTGATGCTCGATGAGCAGGGCGAGCAGATCTTTGCGATGACCGACGACGTCGCCGAGCGGGCTCGCAAGATCGGCGGCACGACGATCCGTTCGATCGGTCATATCTCCCGGGTACAGCGGCTCCTCGACAATGATGCCACCTTCGTCACGCCCAAGGACATGTTGGCTGAACTTCGCAATGACAATCTCATGCTGGTCTCGCTGCTGAAGGAGACACACGAGCTCTGCGATGAACATGGTGACATCGCCACAGCGAGCCTGATTGAAAACTGGGTGGATGAGGCCGAGCGTCGCGCATGGTTCCTGTTCGAAAGCACTCGCGACGCCGAGTGACCTCTTCGAACCTTTCAAGGAGTCGTGCCGGCCAGCATCGAGCCGGATCGAAAATATCGGAGAGACCGATGACATATGACTTTGCTCTTTCTCGCCGGCAGGTCCTGCTGACCGGCACCACCATTTCTCTGGCCTTGGCCGTGCCGGCCCTGGCTTCGGAAAAGAAACCTTCCCTCAACCCAAAAGGACTTGAACCAATGACGCATAACTTTGTAACCACCAAGGACGGCGTTGAAATCTTCTACAAGGACTGGGGTCCGAAGGACGCGCAGCCGATCGTCTTCCACCATGGCTGGCCGCTGTCGTCAGACGACTGGGACACACAGATGCTGTTCTTCGTCTCCAAAGGCTATCGCGTTGTTGCCCATGACCGCCGTGGCCACGGCCGCTCAGCCCAGGTCTCCGATGGTCATGACATCGATCATTACGCTGCCGACGCCTTTGCGGTCGTCGAGGCACTCAATCTCAAGAACGCCGTTCATATCGGCCACTCAACCGGTGGCGGTGAAGTTGCCCGCTACGTCGCCAAACACGGCCAGCCTGCCGGCCGCGTCGCCAAGGCGGTTCTCGTTTCCGCGATACCTCCACTGATGCTCAAGACCGCCGCCAATCCGGAAGGCCTGCCGATTGAAGTTTTCGACGGTTTCCGTTCCGGGCTTGCCGCCAACCGGGCGCAGTTCTTCCGCGATGTCGCGGCCGGTCCGTTTTACGGCTTCAACCGTGAAGGTGCCAAGGTTCAGGAAGGCGTAATCCAGAATTGGTGGCGCCAGGGCATGATGGGCGGCGCGAAGGCTCACTACGACGGTATCAAGGCTTTCTCTGAAACCGACCAGACCGAAGACTTGAAGACGATTACCGTTCCGACGCTTGTCCTGCATGGCGAAGACGATCAGATCGTGCCGATTGCGGACTCGGCGCTGAAGTCGGTCAAGCTCCTGAAGAACGGCACGCTCAAGACTTATCCCGGCTTCCCGCACGGTATGCTGACCGTCCATGCCGATGTGCTGAATGCCGATCTGCTGGCCTTCGTCAAGGCATGAGGCAAAGGTTTGGCCGCGGTGGAATACCGCCGCGGCCAGCTCGAACCGCCAGCCGCCAGCGCGCTACCGCATCGGACGTGGTGCTGGCGAGCGTTCCGTCCGCCAGTTTAGCGCATGCGATTGCTCAGCCGAGCATCACCATATGAGCCGCGACCTGCTCCTCGAAGAATTTCGAAAACGAGGCGATGCGGGGCGGCAGTGCCTGATAGGGGGGGTAGTAAAGCGTCAGCCACAGATCCGGCGGCGCCCAGCCACGCATGATGTGGATCAGCCGTCCCGTTCTCAAGTGTTCCGAGATGTGAAATCCCGGCAGCATGGCAACGCCGGCGCCATCGGCGGCCATGTCAGCAAGAATTTCGCCGTTGTTGGCGCTGAAGGCCCGACCGGCCGAGATTGTCATACTCGATCCCCCATCCGACAGCACCCAGTTTTCCCGGCGGCTCTCGCCGCTATAGGCGAGGCAATCGTCGGGTGTCAGCTCGCTGGGATGCTGCATATCGGCGAACCGGCTTCCGGGTGCAGCGACGAGGATGCGCGGCACGACACGGATCTTTCGCCAGATCGTGAATTTGTCCGATGGTTGGGACGAGATGCGGATTGCCAGATCATAATCGTCATCAACGATGTTTACGAACCCGTCTGACAGGGAGATCTCGAAGCTCATCTTCGGATAAAGCTGTCGAAAGCCGGAAAGGATTGGCGGCAGCACTGCCTTGCCGAACCAGGTCGGAGCGCTGATCCGCAGACGGCCCTGGTCCGCCTTATGGGCATTGCGGACGTCCTTGCGGGCGGTTTCAAGTGCCTCGACCGCCGGCTGGATCTGCGCGGCAAAAACAGCCCCATCGGTCGTCAGCGATACCTGGCGCGTCGTGCGGACGAACAACTGGACACCAAGATCGTCCTCCAGGGCTGCGATTGCTCTCGTCACGGCGGCCGGGGTCATGTCGAGTTCGCGCGCGACCTGCGCAAAATTGCGCTTCTCGGCGGCCAGCAGGAAGGTTTTCAGGGCTTTATAGTCGTTCATCTCGATTATTGCAAAATCGGCAATTCATTCGACAGGAATATTGCAATTCCGCGGCGCGATCAATCCGGTTACTCCTTTGTCCAACGAAACGGACATCGGCAGCGCAGAAAGGCACGGGCCATGATCAAGGACATCAAGGGACTGCATCACATCACTTCGATGGCGTCAGATGCACAGCAGAACAACAGGTTCTTCACGGATACTCTCGGCCTTCGGCGGGTGAAGAAAACCGTCAACTTCGACGAGCCGAGCGTCTACCACCTTTATTACGGTGACGAAAAGGGCACGCCCGGCACCGTCATGACGTATTTCCCCTTTCCCAACATGATGCTGGGTCGCCCGGGGGTCGGCGAAGTCGGCGAAACCCAGTTTTCCGTTCCCAGAGGGTCGCTTTCCTTCTGGAACGAGCGCTTTGCCGCCCAGGGTGTCGGCGGGGTCGAGGCAGATACCGTGTTCGGCGCCAATCGCCTGCGCTTCATCGGTCCTGATGGTGATGGTTTCGCTCTCGTTGAGACCACCGACGACAACCGACCGGCCTGGGTCGGGGAGGGTATTTCGGAAGAGGTTGCCGTTCGCGGCTTCACGGGTGCCCGCTTCAACCTGCACGATACGGCTGCGACCGAAGAACTTCTTCGCTTCATGGGCTATGAGCGAACTGAGGCCGAGGGCAACGTCACCCGCTTCATCATTCCCGGAGGCAACGGGGCAGACAGGATAGACCTTGCCGCGCTTCCGAAGACGCCGTTTGCCCGCCAGGGCGCCGGCTCGGTCCACCACATTGCTTTCGCCGTCGAAACCCGCGAGAAGCAACTCGAGGTGAGGAAGGCGCTGATGGATACCGGTTACCAGGTGACCCCGGTCATCGATCGCGATTATTTCTGGGCAATCTACTTCCGCACGCCGGGTGGCATCCTGTTCGAGATCGCTACCAACGAACCTGGTTTCGACCGGGACGAGGATACCGCGCATCTTGGCGAGGCACTCAAGCTGCCGAGCCGCTACGAAAGTTTCCGCGCTCAGATCGAAGCCAACCTCGTTCCGATTGCGGCGTAAGATCGAGGTTTCGAACCTCATCAAGACAGAACTTTACCTTTCGACACGGCTGACTGGCGCAGGCAGCCGACCGCCGAAGGCGTCTCAAATCCAACCGCCGCTGATCGGCACCACACATCAAGAAGGAGAACCACAATGTCGAAGCTCGAAGTCCTCACCCCGGCCAACAGCCAGCTCATCTTCATCGACCAGCAGCCGCAAATGGCTTTTGGCGTTCAGTCGATCGACCGCCAGACGTTGAAGAACAACGTTGTCGGCCTCGCCAAGGCCGCCAGGATCTTCAACATCCCGACGACGATCACCACGGTCGAGACTGAAAGCTTCTCCGGTAACACCTTTCCAGAACTGCTGGCGGTCTACCCGGAGAACGACATTCTCGAACGCACCTCGATGAACTCCTGGGACGACCAGAACGTCCGCGATGCGCTGGCGAAGAACGCCGCTGACGGCCGTAAGAAGATCGTCGTTTCTGGCTTGTGGACGGAAGTCTGCAACACGACCTTCGCGCTTTCCGCTCTCCATGATGTCCCGGATTACGAAATCTACATGGTCGCCGACGCCTCCGGTGGCACTTCGTCCGATGCCCACAAATACGCGATGGATCGCATGGTGCAGGCCGGCGTCATCCCGGTCACCTGGCAGCAGGTCCTGCTTGAGTGGCAGCGCGACTGGGCACGCAAGGAAACCTACGATGCCGTTACCAGCTTGGTGAAGGAGCACTCGGGCGCCTACGGCATGGGCATCGATTACGCCTACACCATGGTTCACGGCGCGGAAGAACGCGTCAAGCACGGCAAGCGCATCGGCCCGAACCCCGCCAAGTAAGGACCCGAACAGACCGCTCCGATAATCCCGTCGGAGCGGCCTTTCCGTAATCGTGGAGATATCCCATGAAAGTCTATTTCTTCTCTCTCGGCGCAGGCCTGCTTGTCGGCATCGTCTATAGCCTCTTAAACGTCCGCTCGCCTGCACCTCCGGTCATCGCTCTCGTGGGTCTCCTCGGCATTCTCGTTGGCGAGCAGATCCTCCCGCTTGCAAAGACGCTCTGGAGCAAGGAGCCCGCCGCCGTCTCGTGGCTCCACCAGATCAAGCCGCACATGTTTGGTCACCTTCCCAAGGGTCGCGACCGTATTGATGTTGCTCACCGCGTGGATGCCCGAGTAAAGGAGCAGAGCTGATGACGACACGTCGAACTTTTCTCGGAGGGGCGTCGAGTTTGGCGTTTTCGAACCTCTTCTCAACGGCGAAAGCCACCGATCCCAACCAGACTGGAGTAGACACCATGCATCCCGACCTGATCCTGCACAACGGTCGCTTCACGACCCTTGACCGGAGGAACCCGAACGCGACCGCGGTCGCCATCAAGGACGGACTGTTTCTGGAGGTCGGCTCCGATAGTGAGATCATGGCTCTAGCCGGATCCGACACGAAGATTGTCGATCTCAAAGGCAAGCGTGTCCTGCCCGGCCTGATCGACAACCACACCCACGTCGTGCGCGGTGGTCTCAACTACAACATGGAACTCCGCTGGGATGGCGTACGCTCGCTTGCCGATGCCATGGATATGCTCAAACGCCAGGTGGCGAATACGCCCGCGCCGCAATGGGTGCGCGTCGTCGGCGGTTTTACCGAACACCAGTTCGTCGAAAAGCGCCTCCCGACCGTCGAGGAGATTAATGCGATCGCGCCAGATACGCCGGTCTTTCTCCTGCATCTCTACGACCGGGCACTTCTAAACGGCGCTGCCCTGAGAGCCGTCGGATATACCCGCGACACGCCGAATCCGCCGGGCGGCGAGATCACCCGTGATGCCGACGGAAATCCGACCGGCATGCTGCTGGCAAAGCCGAATGCTGGCATCCTCTATTCGACGCTTGCCAAGGGACCCAAGCTACCTTTTGATTATCAGGTCAATTCCACGCGACACTTCATGCGTGAACTCAACCGGCTGGGTGTGACCGGTGTCATCGATGCCGGAGGCGGTTTCCAGAACTATCCGGACGATTACGAGGTGATCCAGAAGCTCTCTGACGACGGTCAGATGACGGTTCGGCTTGCCTACAACCTCTTTACCCAGAAGCCCAAGCAGGAGAGAGGACTTCCTCAACTGGACGAGTTCGGTCAAATACAAGCAGGGCAACGACTATTTCCGGCATAATGGCGCAGGCGAAATGCTGGTCTTTTCCGCGGCCGACTTCGAGGACTTCCGTCAGCCGCGTCCCGATATGCCGCCGGAGATGGAAGGCGAGCTGGAAGAAGTCGTCCGCGTGCTTGCCGAAAACCGCTGGCCCTGGCGTCTGCATGCCACCTATGACGAAACGATCGCGCGCGCCCTCGATGTCTTCGAGAAGGTCAACAAGGACATTCCGCTCGAAGGCCTGAACTGGTTCTTCGACCATGCCGAAACCATCTCCGAGCGTTCGATCGACCGTATTGCGGCGCTGGGCGGCGGTATCGCCACCCAGCATCGCATGGCGTATCAGGGCGAATATTTCGTCGAGCGTTATGGCCATGGCGCGGCGGAGGCGACACCCCCGATCGCGCGGATGCTGGAGAAGGGCGTGAAGGTCTCCGCCGGCACGGATGCGACCCGCGTCGCCTCCTACAATCCGTGGGTGTCGCTGTCGTGGATGATCACCGGCAAGACCGTGGGCGGCATGCAGCTCTACCCGCGCGCCAATTGCCTCGACCGCGAGACGGCACTCAGGATGTGGACGGAGAAGGTCACCTGGTTCTCCAACGAGGAAGGCAAGAAGGGCCGTATCGAAAAGGGCCAGTTCGCTGACCTGATCGTGCCGGATAAGGACTTCTTCTCCTGCGCCGAGGACGAGATCTCCTTCCTGACTTCGGAGCTCACCATGGTCGGCGGTCGGATCGTCTATGGTGCCGGCGACTTCAAGGCGCTCGACGAGAACGACCTGCCGCCCGCGATGCCAGACTGGTCTCCTGTCCGAAAGTTTGGCGGCTACGCGGCCTGGGGCGAGCCGCAGGGTGCAGGTGCTCGCTCGCTACGTCGCACAGCGATTTCGACCTGCGGATGCACCCATGACTGTGGTGTTCATGGTCATGACCATGCGGGAGCGTGGACATCGAAGCTTCCGATCGCCGACCTCAAGGGCTTCTTCGGCGCACTCGGCTGCTCATGCTGGGCAGTTTGAGTTCGGCTGGTCATTAACGATGACACCGGATGGGCAGCGTCTATCAGTGCCCATCCGGCTTCATGCTACATCTATTGCGTAAAGTGCAATTAAATCGAAACAATTGATGCAATTGTTGGCGTGAATGGTTCCCGCCAATATCGCTCCATCAGAAAACGCAGCGCCGCCCTCATTGGCGGCCAAGATTGTCGGAGCCAACAATGACTGATCAGTGTCCTTCCACAACGCGCCGCCAGACATTTCTCGCAGAAATCGTCGGGGCGCCCGTCACTCGGACTGCAGCACTTCTTGCACTCTGCGCCGCCTACATCCAAGGGCCGCTCACCAAGATCTTCGATTTCAACGGAGCACTGGCCGAGATGGAGCATTTCGGCCTTCATCCGGCAGCCGCATTTGCTGTTGTTGTCATCGTATTTGAGCTCACGGCCTCCGCGATGGTGGTCTCCGGCTTCCTGCGCTGGGTGGGCGCTCTGGCGCTCGCCGGTTTCACTCTCCTGGCGACACTCATCGCCCTTCGTTTCTGGGAACTTCCGCCCGGCATGGACCGCATGATGGCGACCAACGCTTTCTTTGAACATCTCGGCCTCGCCGGTGCATTCGTCATTGTTACCGCAATCGATCTAACGAAGGGAGAAGGCAAATGAGTGCCGCAAAAACGCCAGCGAGCAGCTTCGCTCCCCTTGCGCAGCCGGTCTTCGCAGTTCTATGGGCCGCCACGGTTCTCGGCAATACCGGCAGTTTCATGCGCGATGTTGCGAGTTCGTGGCTGATGACGGACCTGTCCGTTTCGCCGGCAGCCGTCGCCATGGTTCAGGCTGCAGGTACGCTGCCGATCTTCCTGCTCGCCATCCCGGCCGGCGTGCTGACCGATATCCTCGATCGCCGCAAATTCCTGATCGCGGTCCAGCTTCTGCTTGCATCCGTCAGCATCGGTCTGATGGTTCTGGCGCATACGGGGATGCTTTCCGTCAGCGCCCTGATCGGACTGACTTTCCTCGGGGGCATCGGCGCTGCACTGATGGGACCGACCTGGCAGGCAATCGTGCCTGAACTGGTCAAGCGCGAGGATGTCAAAAGCGCCGTCGCACTCAACTCGCTCGGGATCAACATCGCCCGATCGATCGGCCCGGCGGCTGGTGGTTTACTTCTTGCTGCCTTCGGCGCGGCCCTCACCTACGGCGCGGACGTTGCCAGCTATATCGTCGTTATTGCCGCGCTGATCTGGTGGCCGCGTGCCAAGAACGCCAACGATGCACTCGCAGAAGGCTTCTTCGGTGCCTTCCGGGCCGGTCTTCGCTACACCCGGGCCAGCCGTCCGCTGCATGTCGTCCTGGTGCGTGCTGCCATCTTCTTCGCGTTTGCGAGTGCTGTCTGGGCACTCCTGCCGCTCGTCGCGCGTCAATTGCTCGGCGGAGATGCGAGCTTCTACGGCATCCTGCTTGGTTCGGTCGGGGCAGGGGCTATCGGCGGTGCATTGGTCATGCCGAAGCTGCGTGAACGTTTCGATGCAGATGGTTTGCTTCTGGGTGCGGCTGTCGTCACCGCCCTTGTAATGGGAACCTTGTCGCTTGCCCCGCCAAAATGGTTTGCCATTGTCGTCCTGCTGTTCCTCGGCGGCGCCTGGATTACCGCGCTGACCACACTCAACGGTACAGCTCAGGCTGTGTTGCCAAACTGGGTGCGCGGCCGTGGTCTTGCCGTCTACCTGACTGTTTTCAATGGCGCGATGACGGCCGGCAGCATCGGCTGGGGCGCCGTCGGCGAAGCGGCAGGCGTACCGGGTACCTTGCTGATCGGCGCCGCCGGGTTGCTCGTCGCAGGTTTCATCATGCATCGCCTGAAACTGCCTGCAGGCGACGCGGATATGGTGCCGTCGAACCATTGGCCCGAGCCGCTCGTGGCAGAACCGGTGGCCCATGACCGCGGCCCGGTCCTGATACTCATCGAGTACCATGTCGAAAAGCATCACCGCACCGCTTTCCTGCATGCATTAGACGAACTCTCCCAGGAACGTCGGCGCGACGGAGCGTATGGCTGGGGCGTGACCGAAGACTCTGCTGATCCGGAAAGAATGGTCGAATGGTTCATGGTGGAATCTTGGGCGGAGCATCTTCGCCAGCACAAACGGGTCTCCAATGCCGATGCAGACCTGCAAGGCAAGGTACTGGCCTATCATACAGGCCCGGAAAAGCCGGTGGTAAGGCACTTCCTGACGATCAACAGGCCTGGCAAAGCCTGATCGAAGACCGCAGTCCGCAGCAGGGAGAGGGGCGCAATGCCCCTCGGACCGGGCAAAGCAAGCCAGGCCCTTGTCGGTCGACCGAAGGCCAACAGTTCGCTTGATCGCTCTACTGTTGTTTCATTCCCCCGCGATGGCGGCTCTCGCTATCCTATGGTTCCTCCATCCCAGCCAGATCAGGGCGGGTGCCAGATCCTTCGGCGCACGCGCCTCGTTGAGACGGCGCGGCGCGGCAAATACGTCCTCTGCAGCCTGACGAGCGAGGCAGAGGTGGTGGGGCTCATCGAGGCGCCGGGTCGCAACTTGCCCGCCTCCTGCTGGAATTGCCCTAGAACCGCAAGGCGAGGCTCAAGATAGGCCCCTGCTGGATGACGTCGAAAACGAACCCGTCATCGCTATAGTCCACACCTGCCGCCCGATATCCCGCGATCATCGAGAATCTTTCGTTGAAATTGTAGCCGAGGGCCAATGCGACGTCCCAATCGAGATCGGCTCCGCCTCCTCCGACAAGGCCCCAGCCGGTTATGTAGACTTCGGGCGTTATCGAATAGCGACCGCGAATGCCGGCCAATCCATCCACCCAGGTTGCGCTATCACTGCGCTCCACGCCGTCAAGGAGGCCGCCACTAAACGAAATCGTGGTATCGACGGACCATACCTTGATACCGGCCACGATGTCGAGATAACCGAATGAATCCGCCAGAACGGAATAACCCGCGCCGACCAATCCGGTAAACATCTCCGTCGCAACCTCGACGTCCGAAGCCAATATGCCCAACGGAGTTGACGCCCCCACAGAGAGCTTCGCGTATTCGATATCTCCAATAATGCTGAAGCGGTCGTATCGCGCTTCACCCGCTGCCATGGCGGCGAAATCAAGATGATCGAGGACGTCGCCAAAATCGGCGTCGATATGAACGCTTGGCAGGCTGAATTGTGCAGTGTCGCCGGAAATACTCGTGCCCCAGAAATAAGGTGCGAAAGTGAACGTCCAGCCATCCTGCGCCTCGACCATGTTGGGATCCTGCGCCAGGAGGGGCGTGACGTCGGCCGCTCGGCTCGCCGTGCCAGCCATCAGATAGCAAGCGAGAGATATTCCAAATACAAAGTAGTTTGGCAAGCTTATCTCCTTTGTTCGCGGTGATCTCCCCGGGTAATCTACTTATCTTAATTGCGAAGCGCGAATGTTTAAATACTAATGATGATTTTGTCGGTTTCAATTGATCTTTACACAAAAGACAGCTTATTTTTGTATAATACATCAAGATGAACCTGTATGATACATTGCGGTATCGCCGATAAATTTGTAGGGAACTGGTGCCGCAAATTTTCTGGCTCTCGTTGCCAAGTATCTTCATCCGGTGGACTCGCTGGTGTCGTGGCACCGAGAGAAGCGGCATGATCGATATGGTGGCGAGCGTCGAACCGAGGGTGCGTCTGTTTATTAGTCCCCATGCCGGCGGTTTTCCCAAGGCAAAGGCGCCAGCACTCTTCCAAGTCAAGGCTCCGAAGTCGTCGGTGCGGATCCCTGTTCAGCGATACCCGAATCTACAGGATGCTACAGGGCTCCGCCACATCGTGGGCAGCCTGGCGTGATAGGGAAAGAATAGCCGCATAGAAAAGACTGTTTCAGGCGAGGAAGTCATGAGGGACACCCGGATATGTTGCGGTCGTTCGAATGGGCGAAACCATGCAAGGCCTCATCTTCTTGTTCTTGCGACGTTGCTTGCCTTGGGGTTGTCCTGTTCCCCGGCATCAAGCCAAAGCGCGATCGATGGGGATGCCGACAAGCTATTGCACGCGATGGCGTCTTATCTCGGTGGGTTGAAGACGCTGAGCTTCGACTACGATACCGACCAGGAGATCATTGATCGATGGGGGCAGAAGCTGCAGTACAGCGCCTCGGGTGCGGTGATGGCATCGCGGCCCGACAAGCTGCACGTAACGCGGAAAGGTCCTTATGCCGACGTTGAAGCAACGTTGAACGGAAAGCTCATTTTTCTCTACGGCCGCGGGCTCAACATATTCGCCCAGATGGAAAACCCAGGAACGACCATCGATACGGGACTTGAGGAATTCCGCATATCGACAGGACTGGACGCTGCGGGTGCCGATCTGCTGTCGGCTGATCCCTACGCAGTCCTCACCGAAACAGTCGATGAAGGAAGTTTCGTCGGCACGGCTTTTGTCGGTGGCGTGGAATGCGACCATCTCGCTTTCCGCACGGAAATAGTCGATTGGCAGATCTGGATACGCAAGGGCGAGCAGCCGGTGCCGGTCAAATATGTGATCACCTCCAAATGGGTGACCGGAGCGCCGCAATACTCGGTGCGGCTGACCAACTGGAATGTCGAGCCCAAACTCGACGAGTCGATATTCACGTTCTCTCCGCCCGCTGGTGCGAAGAAAATCGAGCAGATCGGTTCCGATGTGATCGGCGATATCACTCTGGAGGATGCGCAATGAAATCGGTAGGTCGGTGCCTGTCGGCGGCAACACTCATCTGCGGCCTGATGGCGGCGGATTACTGGACGAACGGCGCCGTAATCCCTGCGGATTTCGTGGTCTCCGATGCACAGGCGAGAGTGGGCAGGCCAACCACTCCCGGCAGCGTTGCGGGCGTGGCGCGCCGAACCACCCGTCGCGTCGTGCGCCGCTCCACCATCTATGTTGCGACGCTGCCAAGGGGTTGCTCAACCGTCGTTATCAACGGCGTTTCCATGTGGTCTTGCGCTGGAGCATACTATCAATCCTATGGTGGGCGTTATGTTGTCGTCTATGTCGACTGATGCGGGATGGTTTGCGCGAAACCAAGAGATCGAGCGTCTCCTCGACGCTGTTTCGAACGGAAGCGTTCCCGGCTATCGCGTTGACAGCAGGAAAAGCAGATTCGGAAGTCTGCTGTGCAGCATTTGTACTTTCCGGACGGGTTTCTGTGAATTTACTTTATGAAAATAGATCGTTTTATCTAAATAATGTTATTGTAGGGAAGTAATATTCGGTTGACTGATGTAATAACGATTATTTTATGATAAAATTACTAAGTCTTGTGTGGTAATGGAGGAAGACATGGTGGAAATATCAACGATCAGGGTTCTCTTGACCGCTGTCGCCTGCTCCTGTCTTGGCCTGCCCGCTCTTGCGGTGGATGCCCGCAGCGACGTCGGCACCCTCGATCAGGCGAAGGCGGAGAAGGTCTTCCCCGGCAAAAGGCCTTATTCACCCTATGCCGATCGCAGTTTCCCGACCCGACCCTTGTTCGGAGATACCCATCTGCACACGGCTGCATCCTTCGACGCTGGCGCATTCGGCGCGCGATTGACGCCGCGCGACGCCTATCGCTTTGCACGAGGTGAGCAGATCATTGCATCTGGCGGAGAGCCGGCCAGGCTGTCGCGGCCGCTCGACTTCCTGGTTGTGGCTGACCATTCCGACAATATGGGCATGTTTCCGGACCTGTTTGCCGGCAAGGCCGAGGTGCTTTCCGATCCGCAGGCCAAGACCTGGTACGATATGATCAAATCCGGGCGGGGAGGAGAGGCTGCACTGCAGATCATCATGAGTTTCAGCGCCGGGACGCTGCCGAAGAGCATGATCTATGGTCCCGAAACGCGGCCCTACAAGTCGGCATGGCAGGATACGGTCAAGGCGGCGGAAGAATACAACGATCCAGGCCGGTTCACGGCCCTCATTGGTTATGAGTGGACTTCGAACACGGGCGGCAACAACCTGCACCGCAATGTGATCTTGCGCGACAATGGCGATAAGGCCGAGCAGATCGTGCCTTACACGACGATGAAACCGCTCGGCAGCGACAACCCGCGCGACCTCTGGAAATGGATGCAGGCCTATGAGGACAAAACGGGAGGGAGCGTGCTCGCCATTGCCCATAACGGCAACCTCTCCAACGGCATCATGTTTCCGATGATCGAATCCTTCACCGGCAAGCCGGTGGACAAGGAATATGTGGAAGAGCGCGCAAGGTGGGAGCGCCTCTACGAAGCGACCCAGACAAAGGGCGATGGGGAAACCCATCCCAGGCTTTCCCCCAATGACGAGTTTGCCGATTTCGAGACCTGGGATTTTGGCAATCTGGACGCGAGCGTAGCCAAGAAGCCGGAGATGATCGAGTTCGAATATGCACGGTCGGCGCTGCGGAACGGTCTCAAGCTCGAGGCCGAACTTGGCACCAACCCCTACAAGTTCGGCATGATCGGCAGTTCCGACGCCCATACCGGGCTTGCCGCGATGGAAGAAGACAATTTCTTCGGCAAGACAACGCCGCAGGAACCGAGCCCCGAGCGGCTTACTGCCACTTTCGTCAGTAATCCGCAGACCAATATCAAGGTCATGGATTGGCAGGTGAGCGCCTCCGGCTATGCCGCCGTATGGGCAGCCGACAACACTCGTGAAGCGATCTGGGACGCGATGCAGCGTAAGGAGACCTACGCCACCACCGGGTCGCGCATGATGGTTCGTTTCTTCGGCGGTTTCGATTTCGAGCCGGCGGACGCTTCAAACCGCAATCCGGGCGCCATCGGTTATGGCAAGGGTGTGCCGATGGGAGGCGATCTCGGGCCGGCCCCGGAGAATAAGGCGCCCAGCTTTCTCGTCGCAGCTTTGAAAGACCCCATAGGGGCCAATCTCGACCGGTATCAGATCGTCAAGGGATGGCTTGATGACAAGGGTGAAACCCATGAGCAGGTCTATAATGTGGTATGGGGTGGTGACCGCAAGCCCGATGCCGATGGCAAGCTGCCATCGGTTGGCAGCACTGTCGACGTCGGGAACGCGACCTGGACCAACACGATCGGTGCACCGGAACTGATTGCGGTCTGGACTGACCCGGATTTCGATCCGATGCAAAAGGCCTTCTATTATGGCCGCGTGATAGAGATTCCGACCCCGCGCTGGACTGCCTATGACGCCAAGCGCTTCGGTACGAAACCGCTGGAAGGGACTACGATGACGATGACGGAGCGCGCCTACACGTCGCCCATCTGGTACACGCCCTGAGGGTGAGGTGCTTCTGTGTGGCTTAAGCGGGGAGTGTCGGTATTGCGGATCCTGCCAACTCGCTTCGGCGGGGCAAGCGAGCCGCGGCTCCTTGCCGGAGCCTTGCCCGCGGGCGACGCGGTCATACTCGGCCGGCAGGCCCCCATGGGTGCAATTGTTCCGGCGGCAGCTATTGCCGGTCTGGCGATCGGTCTCGATTCCGCCCCGATGGATGCGAGCGACCGGGACGGACTGGTCGCCTTTGCAGGCCAGGCTTGCGGTGTCTTCTGTGTCGCGACGATTGTCACAGGCCTGACGATTGGTCAGACGAAAGAATGGCGACGCATCGGCGTGCGTATCGCTGGTTCATGGATTTCCGCCGTTTCAGCCCTGGTGCCTACACTGTCTCTCGTCGCACATGCACAGCATGAAGCATGCGCGATTGCCTGGGTGCGCGGAAGTGCTGCGTCATGGTGAAGCGACTTCTGAAGGAACCGCTCGTTCATTTTTTTCTGATTGCCCTTGCCATCTTCGCGATGCATGGCGTTGTCGGCGACAAGAGTGTGCCGGCGCCGGACGTGATCGTTGTCACGGCCTCGAAGATCGAGCAGATGGGCTCGGTCTTCACCAAGACCTGGCAGCGGCCGCCGACGGGGCGTGAACTGAAGGGCTTGATCGACGATCATGTCAGGGAAGAGATTCTTGTTCGTGAAGCGCTGGCACTCGGGCTCGACAAGGATGACACGGTCATCCGACGCCGGCTGCGTCAGAAAATGGAATTTCTCGTCATAGACGAAGCCGATGCGCCGGTGCCGACGGATGCGGAACTGAATGTCTATCTGAATGCGCATCCCGGCGCATTCGAGACCGATCCGATGCTGGCTTTCCAGCAGGTCTTCCTCAACCCCGAGCGGCAAGGCGACGCGATTGCCAGGAACGCCGCTTCCACCCTGGAGGCGTTGGCGACGGTTCCTTCAACGGATCCGGCTTCCCTCGGCGATGTCACGCAGCTTCCGCCGGTGGTGGAATTGACCGGCAAGACAGCAATCGCCCAGATGTTTGGCGGCGAATTCGCCGAAGCGCTCGACAAGGCGTCCGTGGGCCAATGGATCGGTCCTGTCGCCTCCGGCTTCGGCCTTCACCTGGTTCGGGTGACGGAACGCAAGCCGGGTCGTTTGCCGGCACTCGGCGACGTTCGCGCCGCGGTGATGCGCGAATGGGCGAATGACAGACGCGTCGCGCTCGAAGACCGTCGCTTCGCTGAGCTTCTCAAGCGCTATGACGTGACCATCGAGAACCTTGCCGTAGCGGGGATCGTCCCATGATGCGATTCGGCACCCTGCTGGCAATCCTCTCGCTGGCATTTGTAGCGTCACCGGCGGCTGCTCACGAGATGCGGCCGGCCTATCTCGACATGCGGGAAACCGCACCCGACGAATTCGCCCTGGTCTGGAAAGTGCCGGCGCAGGGCGAGATGCGCCTGGGGCTTTATGTGCGTTTGCCGGACACTTGCAGGGCGAACGCCAAGCCCCGCAGATCGATCGAGGGCGGCGCCTACATCGAGCGCTGGAGCGCTACTTGCGAGGGTGGGCTGAAAGGCAAGGAAATCGCCATCGATGGCCTGCGCTCGACGATGACCGATGCCCTGGCGCGCATCGCCCACCGGGACGGTACGACGGAGATCTCGCGCCTCAAGCCGGAGGCGGCCACCTTCATCGTCGCGGACGCGCAGACCAGCCTCGAGGTGGCGTCGACCTATTTCCGTTTGGGCGTCGATCACATCCTCTCCGGCTTCGACCATCTGCTGTTCGTTTTCGCCCTCTTTCTGCTGATCCGCGATCCCGTGATCCTGATCAAGACGGTAACGGCTTTCACCATCGCCCACAGCATTACGCTGGCCGGAGCGTCACTGGGATATTTCAGTCTGCCGCAGAAACCGGTGGAAGCGACGATCGCACTCAGCATCGCTTTCGTCGCCAGCGAATTGGTCAAGATGAAGCCGGGCAGCAAGCGCCTTTCCGAGAGCTATCCATGGCTGGTCGCTTTCGCTTTCGGACTGCTTCACGGATTTGGATTTGCCGGTGCACTAAAGGAGATCGGCCTGCCGCAATCCGATGTACCGCTCGCCCTTTTGACATTCAATGTGGGGGTAGAGGTGGGCCAGCTATTGTTCCTGACCCTGGCTTTCGTCCTGTTGCGGGCGGTCATCGGCTTGTTCAGCATCTCGTTCGCTTTGCTGCGCACAGCTTCCGGCTATCTGCTCGGCGCGATTTCTACATTCTGGCTGGTGGGGAGGCTGGCCAGCTTCTGACCATGAAATGCGACCGCCGGCCGCTCGTTTTTAAAAACTGAGGAACGACACGCAATAGCAGCAAAAACGAACCAGGCCCTGGAGGGGAGCCATGCGACCTGCATCAGAATTTTCAATCGCAGCCTGCGCATCCGTCATGATTGCGGCTTTGGCCATCGCCGGCCACGCGGCGGCTCAGGAGGGAACTCAGGAACTGGCCAAGCAACTTTCCAATCCGATCGCGTCGTTGATAAGCGTGCCCTTTCAGTTCAATTATGATCACGGTTACGGACCTGATGATGGTGACAGGGGCTTAGTCAATGTGCAGCCTGTCATACCGTTCTCCATCAATGACGAGTGGAACCTGATCTCCCGGACAATCGTCCCGATCACCTGGCAGAACGATATTGCCGGGCCATCGGGTGAGCAGTTCGGACTAGGCGACGTGGTCCAGAGCTTTTTTCTATCGCCGGTCAAGCCGACGGAGGGCGGTATCGTCTGGGGCGTCGGTCCCGTCTTCCTTCTTCCGACGGCAACCGACGACCTGCTGGGTGGCGAAAAATGGGGCGCCGGCCCGACGACCGTCGCCTTGAAGCAGAGCGACGGATGGACCATCGGAGCGCTTGGCAATCACATCTGGTCATTCGGCGGAGACGGCAGCCGGCCTGATGTCAACGCGACGTTCCTGCAGCCCTTCCTCTCATACACGACGCCCGACGCGTGGACATTCACACTCAACAGCGAAAGCACATACAACTGGGAGGACGATTCATGGTCTGTCCCGGTCAACTTTTCGGTTGCAAAACTTATCGTGCTGGACAAGCAGCCGATCAGCTTGACCGCCGGTATCCGATACTGGGCGGAAAGCCCCAAGGGTGGGCCTGAGGGCATAGGGTTCCGGCTGGGGCTCACCCTGCTGTTCCCGAAGTAGATTTGGAAGGCGCCGGCCGGCCGCCGCAGTTCCGTTGTGCGTCGTTTTAACGATCCTATACGAGGCGACAGTGCGGGCGCCAGCCAATACGTCGACCCCCTTTTGTCTGGAGACGATCACACATGATTGCTGCTGGAGCGCCATTGGAGGACCCGGGGAATGGATGAGAATACTTCGAGTACCGGTCTTGCCTTGCTCGTTATCCGCCTGCAGTTGCTTGTCGAGCAATTCATGGAGGGCTTGCATGCGCGATATCTGGCGTGGTTGGCGGCGCCTGCGGAATATGAAGAATTCCGTGCGTCCTTAGCAGAAGCGTCGACATCCGCCTTCGCACTGGGATCCCAGATCGTTTTGATCGTCTTGCTCGTTGCTGTTCCACTTTTTCTTGCCGGTCGGCGGATCCAGAAAAGTACCGGTACAGCTTGGCGCCGCTTGTTTTTGTTGGCGGCGTCAGCGGCAACCGCTCTGGCAATCGGTTTCCTGGTTGCGCGAGCAGTGGCAACCCAGGGTCTGCCGCAGCAAACTCTCCAGCTTTGGGCCACATCTACCGTTGCGGGATGGATGGTGCTTGTTGCGCTGCACTGGTTGTTGCTGCCGTCGGTGCCCCGGGACTTTCGCCTTCGGCCGGGTCGCTTGACCGTATTTGTGCGCGACCTTTCCTTCCCTGTGATATGGGCGGTCACCGGGCTGGCGCTCATATCCACGCTGCGGCTTTGGAGCGCCGGTGCCGGCCTGGTAGACCTGTTGGGAACGGGACTGGTGGCCGTTCCGACGCTGATCCTGTTTGGCGGTGCTGTTTGGCGCCATAGGCGGACGCTTGCCGGAGCAGTGGCCGGGCCTCGACCTCGCGCCGCCTGGCGCAGTCGCTTCGCGCGATCATGGCCAGCTATAGTGATCGGCTTCATTATCTTGATTGTCGCCAACGCGCAGTTGGCCCGAACGCTGGGGGTCGCGCTTCCAGGCGGCGCGGTGATGATGACGGCTCTCGTGGTGATCGCGACGCCACATCTTGATGCGATCATCTGGGATTGGGGGCAACGCGGTCTGCAATCACCGAACATCTCCGCCGTGGCCGCTGCATGGCGACAAACGGCACGTTTTGCCGTCCTGATCGTCATGCTCGCATCATTGGGCGCGCTATGGGCAACACCCCTGGCGGTAGGGTTCGGCATAGATTTGAGGCATGTCGCGTTCGATGCTTTCAAGGTCGCCTTGATCGGGATGTTTACCGCGTTCTGCTGGAACCTGATCGGCACTTCGATCGAGCGGGTGTCGCGGGCGGATCAAATGGCTGCCGCCGACCATGCTGCGCCGGGATCCAACATGCCAAGTTCGCGGCTGGGCACGCTTGTTCCGCTATTCGGCTCTATCGGCAAGTCGTTGATCGTCGCTTTCGCGATCCTTTCCATGCTGGTGACCGTTGGCGTCAACGTATGGCCGCTGATCACCGGCCTGAGCTTCTTCGGCCTGGCCGTCAGCTTTGGTGCGCAGGCCCTGGTCAAGGATGTAGTCTCAGGTCTGTTTTTCCTGATCGACGATGCCTTTCGTTATGGGGAATACATCGAAACGACCGGGGCAAAAGGCACGGTCGAGAAAATCTCGATCCGCTCCGTCTCCCTGCGTGGCTCCCGCGGTCCGATAGCAACCGTACCCTATGGCCAGATGGGAAAGATCCAGAACTTCAGCAGGGATTGGGTCATCGAGAAGATCGCCCTTCGCGTTGCCATGGAAACCGACACCGAGTTGGTGCGCAAGATATTCAAGACGATCGGAGAGCAAATTGCAGCCGACCCGGAACTAAGCCCGAACCTGCTGCAGCCCTTGAAAAGCCAAGGCTCGACAGAGGTGGAAGACGGCACTCTCATCGTCAAGGCGAAATTCATGGCAAAGCCCGGGACGCAGTTCCCGATCCGGAAGGCCGCCATGAAGGCAATACTGCAAGCGTTCCGGGAAAATGGCATTCGTGCCGTTCCCAAGCCGTTCAGCGGCGATATCGAGCAGAGGGTTTGAGCACCGCGGGAAAAATCGGGATCGCAGGACGGCTCATTCCCTTTTGGCATCGAGTATTCAAAAGGAGATATCGTTTGGTCGAGAGTTCCATCGGTCGTCGTAATTGTACCCCACGGCGCGCCGGTCCTGGATATATCGCACTGCCTGCAAGCGAGCGGACGTGCCGCGAAGCTGTCGGCTCCATGCGGAAGCGTGCGAGCCAGGTCGTCGCTCTTCTGGTCGGCCTGGCTGTTGCCGGATGTGCGGGACGTCCCGAGGGTGTTCTTACCCCGATCGCCGCCGGCCAGCAGTCGGCATCGACCGTGACGATGCTGGTTGCCACCAGTCGAAAGCCATCAGGTGATTCCGCGACCCTGTTTTCAGGGGAACGCAGCCTGACGCTATCGTTGACCGACATCACCATTTCGATTCCACCGCATCGGTCCTCCGGTACGGTGCAATGGCCAAAGAAGTTGCCGCCTGATCCGGGCAAGGAGTTTGCGGTCGTCAGGGCGCAGAATGTGGAGCGAGGCACCGAGGCGCGCAAATGGTTTCAGAAGTATAATAAGATGGGACACGTTCTTGTCTTCGTCCACGGGTTCAATAATCGCTACGAGGATTCGGTTTTTCGCTTTGCACAGATCGTGCACGATGCCGATGCGGAGGTCGTTCCCTTGCTCTTTGCATGGCCGTCCCGTGCAAATGTGCTCGACTACAACTATGACAAGGAAAGCACGAATTTCTCGCGCACGGCATTGGAGGAGGGGCTCGGGATCATTGCGGAAGACCCTACGGTGAAGGAGGTAACCGTCATGGCCCATTCTATGGGCACATGGCTGGCGATGGAATCGCTGAGGCAGATGGCTTTGCGTGACGGAAGGGTCGCCGCCAAGATAAAGAATGTCATCCTCGCCTCGCCGGATCTCGACGTCGACGTCTTTGGGCGCCAATGGTGGGAACTTGGGGAAAACAAGCCGAAGATCACCATTTTTGTGTCGCAAGACGACCGGGCGCTCAAAGTGTCGCGGCGGATCTCGGGCGGAGTCGACCGGGTAGGACTGATCAATCCTGCAGCCGAACCATATCGTACCAAGTTGGAAACTGCCGGAGTTACGGTGGTGGACCTCACCAGGCTCAAGACCGACGATTGGCTCAACCACGGCAAATTCGCGGAGAGCCCTGAGGTTGTGCAGTTGATCGGCTCACGGCTGGTAACGGGACAGACCCTCACGGACTCGGATGTCGGTATCGGCGAGACTGTCTACCGCGCGGTCGATACGGTGGGCAGGGTTGCGGCGACGACAGTGGCCGCTCCGATCACTCTTGTAGATCGCGGGAGACGCTAAAGAATCTTCGACCTGATTAGTTGCTGCCTGAATCAAGATTTATAGTATAAGGTGAATGTTGTATATGTTGAGTAGAGGATATATTATCTGCCGGTTGACTTCCGCGTCGAGCGGCAAGTAGGCTATGTTCGGGCGAAGAGGGCATTTAACATGGAATGGGCTCATTGGCCTGCCGAGGCAAGCGATGCGCTTCGAAACGACAGGCCGGCCTTGCGAATACCATCCAGGAAGTGCGCTTTGTCGCTGTCGGAGAAGTTTCGCTTTTTCAATTCGGCGTCGATCTTGTCCAGAAAGTCTGATTTCGTGGCGTAGAAGCGGCCCGCGCTTGTTTGCGCTTCTTTCATCATTCCACTCTGAGCATAGGTTGCCGCGGCGATCAGGTGCGGCAATGGATTGTCGACGTTTTCGACACGACGAATGAGATCTGCCGCAATGGCATAGTGTCCGAGCAGATAATTAATCATCGCCAGTGACGTCAGGTAGTAGTTGGCGTTGCTGGGATTGTCTGCGAGCGCCTTCTCGATCAGGGCCGCTCCCTCTGCCAGGGAGCCCGATGCGGCCAGACGAATGCCGAACTCGCCGGTGAGTTCCATGTCGTTCGGATTAAGGGCCAATGCCTCGCGCCCCGTCTGTAAACCCATCTCGACATTGTCCATCAGGAAATAGATTGTCATCAAGGCTTGTTGAGCCCGAATATTGTTCGGATCAAGTGAGATTGCGGTACGTGAGGCCGCAAACGCGCGTTCCAGAGAGGTCGGGTCTTTGGGGACATCGCTGGGGCCAAAGCGCTCCTCATCCAGGAGAACGGCGGCCAGCAAAGCCCAGGCCGTGGCATACTCGGGAAACCTCTCCACGGATTTCTCAAGACAGCTCAAAATATCAGGGCGTCGGCTCCCATCGAGCTGTTGCCTGTAGCCGTAGTAAGACATCAGGCAGGTATAGGCCTCGGTGTCGCTGCTGGAAGTCGACTTCAGACGCACGAAATTTTCACGAGCGATGACTCCATACGCTTGGCCGATTTCCGTTGCGACCCTGTCGGCGACATATTTCTGGAAGTTGACGGGGTTCCCGACGTCGACCTCACCATCATAAGTTCGAGTCCACAGAACTTCTCCACTTGATCCATCCAAAAGGTTCACTATCAGGTGGAGATGGGTTCCCGAGGTATGTATGGACCCGCCCAGGTCAAAGATACCGCCGCTGGCCGGAACTTGTTCATAAGTCTCCTTTGTAGGCGCGGTGATTACGATTATATCCTTGAATCTGGCGAGCCGACTTGCAATTTCAGCAGACACTCCGCGGGCATATACCGTCGAATGATCCTTGATGCCAAGATCTTCGAACTCTCTGATAAACACCCGCGGCGCATATTCGACATAGCTGGCCGGCTGGTCCGATGCATTCCAATTGTAATAACCTGTTGCACCCACGGCCAGGGAAGCGGCCAGCGCTCCAAGTATCGTCATCTTCCGGTTCAGGTGGGGAACTTCAGCTTGCGCGTCAGGTCGTTGTCCGGACTCATTGGCGGCCCGTGAGCCGCCCGTGTTCTGTGTCAGGCGCCGAGCGAAGCGCGGTATATAGCAGCCTTTTGGAACGCTGATGAGAATGGGATCCGCTTGGCCAGCGATCAGATAATAACGCTCAAGTGCGCGGCGGATTCGACCCGCCTCAATGCGGACAACCGGATCGTTCTGAGCATCGAATGATTGACTGCGGCCAAATACCTCGATTGCAATGGAGTAGGCCTTTATTCGGTCTGACCTGCCTGCAAGCGTCTCATCCACCAGATATTTAAGGAACTTCTTTGCACGGTCGGGAACGGCAAGTTCTTCGCTTGCCAGGATGCGATCCAGTTGATCCTTTACATCAAGAACGAAGCGCTCTGGCTCCAGCGTATCCTCCAGAACGAAACCAGCCAACGGCGCAGCGCCGAGTAAACGGACTGAGGGACCGTGCTCCACCATGTTCGCTGCCCTCCCTCGAATAGCCAATTCACGTCGGCTATGATAGGCAGCACCATCTTACGAAAGTGCAGCCTTTATCCTCCTGTCGTTTCTGATGCCTTACTTTAGCAATCTCTGCAATTAGGAAATATCCTTACTGCCCGATGTCTGAGCATTACGAGGCGAGTCTTTCCGCACCTGCTTCGGCACGCCATGGCTACGAAACTGCTGTAGCTCGACTTGGATATCAGCGACGTGCAGCGCTGGCTGAAGGAACGGGTTCCCGCTATGATAAGTTTGGTGCGATTTAGGCTCGTACGGCTGACCGTCTCCATTCGTGGCATCCATCCCCACAGCACGGTTCCGGCGGAGAATCCTCCAGTTCACCCCCCTCATCAAAGGCAGCCAAAGAAGCATAGGCCAGGCCCCGCAGTTCCGACGGCACCGCCAAGCCTTCGGCTCCCGGATGAGGCCGTGCCTCTGATTTTCGAAGGCGTAGACCTTCTTCTTGTCAGCCTTCATGACGACCACCAGCCAGTTGCGGCGCTCGGTCCCAGGAGCAACAGAACGAAAGCGACGAGAAGCGAGGCAAGGACCGCATCTATGTTTCGAGACTGCCTGATCATGGGACTTCTCCTATGGAGGTACGCGTTTAACACGGCGGAAGCCCACATGGCTTGCAATGCGCTTGGCGAGCACGGCTGGTTGCCTAAAACAGCAGAGCGCAAATGTCGAAAATGTACATGACTGATCACCGCTGGTTATCTCCTCAGTACCGGGAGCGATTATGCGGGCGATGATCTTTGCCTTAAACGGGTAGCAGGGAGGACCCTCATGAAAACGATCTTCGTCCTTTTTGACTCGCTCAACCGCGACGCTCTTGGCTGTTATGGCGGAACCGGCATCGCCACGCCCAATTTCGACCGGTTCGCCGAGCGCTGAGTTACCTTCGACAGACACTATGCCGGCTCGCTGCCCTGCATGCCGGCACGGCGCGATCTGCATTCCGGCCGGCTTAACTTCATGCACCGCTCCTGGGGACCTCTGGAGCCATACGACAATTCGTTCGCGCAGATCATGAAGCGGAAGGGCGTCTATACCCACCTGATCACCGATCACCTGCACTACTTCGAAGATGGCGGGCATGGTTTTCACACGAAATTTTCGAGCTACGACTATATCCGCGGGCAGGAATACGATCCTTAGGTTCCGATGGTCGCGCCGCCGCTGGACATGATCGCCGAGAAATTCGACCAGCGGCATTACAATGTCAAAAAGCCGAGCAAGCGGCTGCAGCATGCGATCAACCGGACTGAGATGCAGCAGGAGCAGGACATGCCCGGTCCGCGCTGCTTTGCCTCGGCCTTTGATTTCCTTGACCGCAACCGGATGGCCGACAATTGGTTCCTGATGCTCGAATGCTTCGATCCACATGAGCCTTTCCATGCGGCGGATCGCTTCAAGGAACTGTATGCGACAGGTTATCAGGGCAGTATCCTGGACTGGCCGCATTACGACAGGGTGGCCGAAAATCCGGAAGAGATGACCGAAATCCGCGCGAATTATGCGGCGCTTGTGGCGATGTGCAACGACTATTTCGGCAAGCTGCTCGACTACATGGACGAACACCATATGTGGGACGACACCTGCGTCGTGCTGAGCACCGACCATGGGTTCCTCCTGTCGGAACATGGTTGGTGGGGCAAGATCCGCATGCCCTATTACGAAGAGATCTCCCATATTCCGCTGATGATACATCACCCGGATTTCAAGAACCGGGCAGGAGAACACCGGCTGAGCCTGACCCAGACCGGCGATCTGATGCCGACCTTCCTGGATTTTTAGTAACCGGCCGATTGCTACCGCGGAGATTTTGCTTTGATGCGGGCGATGAGTTCTTCGTCGTCGATAAAGCTGTCGAGGAAGTCGTTCCATTCCTGAGTTGAGCGGCGAGCATAGGAGAACATTTGTTCCAACTCCTCCATGCCGTCGTCTGTCAGGGCGGTGATGGATTCGTCCTCACCGTTATAGACGCTGATGATACTGCCGTAGGTCAGGTTGTCATCGTTGCTGACGATCGCCTGGAGAAGCTCCGGATCCTCGCCAAGAATTTCGGCAACGTATTTGATGGTGCGGACATAAGTGACTGTTGCCATCAGGCCGCCTCGGCGCAGATGACGGCAACAGGTGACCAATTCCAGGGGAGCAGTTCGTCGAGGCGATTGATCTTGTGATCGTGGATACGATCGAGCACATCGGCCAGATAGGCCTGCGGATCGAGGCCATTCATCTTGGCCGTTTCGATGATCGTCATGGCACGCGCCAGTGTCTCCGCACCGGTGTCTGCGCCGGCAAAGAGCCAATTTTTCCTTCCAATTCCAACCGGGCGCAGGGCTCGCTCAGCAGCATTGTTGTCGATCGCGACACGGCCGTCCTCCAGGAACAGGCAGAATGATGGCCACCGACTCAGGCCATAGCGGAAAGCTTGCGCCAGATCGCCCTTGCCCGGAATGCGGGTCAACTGCGCCTCGGTCCAGACGCGCAAGGCTTCGACTTTTGCCTTGCTGTGCTTTTGACGCGCGGCGAGGCGGATATCGGCAGGCTGACCCACAATCTCACGTTCAATGTCGTAAAGCGCGCCGATACGGTCGAGAGCCTCGCGTGCGATCTCGGATTTATTCGAGGTCCAGATATCGTGGAAGTCGCGTCGCCAGTGTGCCCAGCAGGCCGCCTCACGGAAGCGGGATGTCCCATCCCCTCCAGGATCATACAGCTTGCCATAGCCTTTGTAGCCATCAGCCTGAAGGATGTCGCTTGTCTGTTCGAGGTGACGGTGTACGTGCTCTTCCTTCCAGTCGGGGGCGAAGTAATAGACCGCACCCGGTGGAGCCACACCCGCCCAGGGACGTTGATCGCGGACATAGGCCCAGACCTGCCTTTCTTCACGCCTTTGCCCAGCCCCTTATCCCGCAGCGAACGATCGAGCACCCGGATCGGGGTGTCGTCGGCATGAAGAAGGTCACTGCCCATGACCGCCGCCTCGATCCGCTCGATCAAAGGCTGAAGCACCCGCATGGCGCGACCGCACCAATCGACCAGCGTGCTGTCGGGAATGTCGGCGCCCATGCGGGCGAAGATCTCGTTCAGGCGGTAGAGGGGCAGATGGTCGTCGAACTTCGAGACCAGGATATAAGCCAGAAGCCCGGCACCTGCCATGCTGCCCGGTATCGGGCGGCTTGGCGCCGGCAACTGCACCATCTTCTCGCAGCAACGGCAGGACTTCTTTAACCGGGCGACCTCGATGACCTTCATCTGCGCCGCGATCATGTCGAGGATTTCGCTGGCGTCTTCACCCACCAGGCGCAGTTCTCCTCCGCAATCGGGGCAGACTCTGCCGGGATCGATTTCCCTGCGCTCGCGCACGGCCTTTTCTGATACGCGTGGACGCCTGCGGATCACCTTCTCCCTGGAAGGATCTGTGGACGCCTCCGGGACGATCTCATCGTCCTCGTCTATTGGTTTGGTGCTGTTCTCCGACGCTGCGATCAACAAATCCTCCAGCGCCAGTTCCAATTGCTGGATTTCGCGCTCGATCTTCTCGGAGGATTTGCCGAAGGCCTGTTTCCTTAGCCTGGCGATGCGCAGCCGCAGGTCCTGGATCAATTGGTCGTGCGCCCGCAACGTCGCCGACATCTTCGCATTTTCCGCCTGCAAGGCAGCGATCATCGCCTTCAGGAAGGCGGGATCATCGGGAAGATTTTGGGTCGCGTTCGACATGAGCATGACTATCAAAAATCAGGACGAATTGCCATAAAAACAATAAGATTCAGAGAGATAAGAATCAGCCGACACGTGCCGGTGGTGCGCCCCAGTTTGGACGCCGCCAATCGATCCCTTCCCATAACATCGCCATCTGCGCCGACGTCAGCCGGGCTGTCCCGTCGGCCGCCGAAGGCCAGGGGAAACGTCCCTTTTGCAGAATTTTGTAATACAGGCAGAAGCCCTGCCCATCAAAATAAAGGAGCTTCAAACGATCACCACGTCTGCCTCGAAAGGCGAAGACCGCGCCCCCGGTCGGCTTCTGGCGCAATACGTCCTGCGCCAGCGCAGCCAGGCCCTCTATTCCTTTGCGCATGTCCGTAACCCCGCAAGCCAGGTACACGCGTACGCCAGTTCCTGGTCCGATCATGCCGCTTCCACCGCCCGGATAAGCCGCGTCAGGACGCTGGCGTTCACGCCGCTGTCGAAGCAAAGGCTGCGACCGCGGGGCAATCGCAACTCGATCATCCCAGATCGGTCTTGTTGATCGCCATATTGCTCGGTCTGCACGGCACTCATATCGACGGGAATAAACACCGCATTGGCGGATGACGACAACAATCCCTTCTTCTTCAGCTCGCTGCGCCAGGTGTAAATCTGCTGCCGCGTCACGTGGTGCCGATGAGCCACCTCCGTCACCGTAGCTCCCGAAACCCCAACCGACATGACGATCTCGCGCTTTTCTTCGTCGCGCCATCGCCGCCGCCGTTCCTGCCCAAGAATTTCCACGCGCATCGTAACACTCGCCTAAGACACGTCCCTAACGACGTCGTTAAACACGTGTCTTAGGCCATCAAGCCCCAATCCGGCAGGCGGTCACAATCGGGCGGTTACGATTTTTACGGCCTGGAGATCCCAGGTGAGGTGCGAGCCCGCAGCCTGCTGCCGCTGCTCGAAAAGGATGTCCGCCAGCGCGATGTTGCGGCATTCGGCGTGTTTTCCGGGCCGATCGGCGTGACGGATGGCGAATGGGTGCTCTATCATTATCCGCCGGATATTCTGGCGGGCGGACTGGTGGAATACACGCTGGCGCCCGCGCATATGACCGTGCCGTTCGATGCGGAAGAACTGCGCACGGCCAGGTTGGCGCCGCCGTTTGATTTTACCAAGGGCATACCGCTGCTCGCCATTGATGCCTTGAAGGGCGTGCCTCGTCCGCCCCGGAATGACGGCAAGGGTTTCGAGGATCTCGGCACGCGTCTCTACAACGTCATCAACGATCCGAAGCAGGAAATAACTGTCGAGGATGCCGGACATCAGGTACGGCTCACGCGTCTACTGCTCAGTGAACTCGCGGCACACGATGCGCCGCCGGAAGTCTATCGGTGGTATGGGCTTACGCAATAGCCTTCAAGGCCCCGCTTGCGAGGCCTTTTTCTTGTCGGATCGATGGGCCACTGCAAAGGGAGTCGCCTTCTCGAGGAATTTCCGCATCACCTTGATCGGCGGAAATTCCTTAGAGGAGCGATGATAGGTGATGCCGGTCGGAATGCTCCAATGGAAACCTTCCATATGGATTTCGCGCAATTGCAGGGTCGAATAGCTCTGGGCGAGCGGCACCGGCATGCAGGCGATGAAATTGTGCTCGACCAGCATCTTGAGCGCAATCTGCAGGGAATGAGATTCGAGCGCAAGCGGCGGTGCTGGCAGTTCATGGCTTGCAAAAAATCGATCGATCTTGCCGTTCGCCAGTCCACCGCTGAACAGGCTCAGCCAGGGATAGTCGAGAAGCTTCTCGGGCGTGATCTCGCCCCCGTCGAACAGCGGATGCTGGCTGGATGCGAACAGTGAATTCTCCTGATCGTAGAGGATATCCGTGATGAAATCGCGGCCTAGTCCGTCGATCTCGGTGGGAATGCCGCCAGCATAACATCTCAGATCACCGCGCTGCAGCAGCGGCAGAAGATCCGCGCCGACACCGGTCGACACTGCGACCCGCAGGTTCGGGAAATTGGTACGCAGGTCGGCCAGCATGTTGGGAAAATAGACTGCCGAATAAACCGGTCCGCCACCGATGCGCATCTCGCCGCCGAGGCCGCGCGTTTGCACCTTGAGTTCGACCAGCGATGCATTCCATGACGCCTCGATCTCCCGTGCCCGGTGTCGGAAGAGCTCGCCCGCCTCGGTTAGCCGCACGCCACCCGGTAGCCTCACGAACAGCGAGCAGCCGAGATCCTGCTCGAGCAGGCGGATCGATTTGGTCAACGCCGGCTGGCTGACATTGATCGCCCTTGCTGCCGCGTGAAAGCTTCCCTGTTCCGCAACACTCAGAAAATGATGCAGCCGCCAGATATGATGCATCGCCACAAGCGATATCCCCAGGTTATCGACATCGATGTGAGAGGTATTAGCGCAAGCCGAAGACTGCCGCTAGTTTCCGCTCATGGAGGATCGTTGATGCGTGCAGTTTTTGTGCTGTTCGACTCGTTGAACAGGCTTGCTCTGGGTTGTTATGGGGGAACAGCTGTTCCGACGCCGAATTTCGATCGGTTTGCAGCGCGGTCTCTGACCTTCGATAATCATTATGTCGGCAGCCTGCCCTGCATGCCGGCGCGGCGCGACCTTCATACAGGGCGTCTCAACTTCATGCACCGATCTTGGGGGCCTCTCGAACCCTTCGACAATTCCATGCCGGAGCTTCTGAAGAAGAACGGCGTTTACACACATCTCCTGACGGACCACTTCCATTATTTCGAAGACGGCGGAGCGACGTATCATTCCCGTTATTCGACCTGGGATTTCGTGCGCGGCCAGGAGTACGACACCTGGAAGGCGTTGGTTCAGCCGCCGCTCGATCGCTTCCGCAAAGAGTATTCCAACCAGCATTATAACGGTCCGAACCAGGCGAACCGCCTGCAGCATCAGATCAATCGAGAGTTCATCAAGGAAGAGAAGGATTTCCCGGCCGTCCAGTGCTTTGACCGGGCGTTCGAATTCCTGGACAACAACCGCGGCGCCGACAACTGGATGCTGCATTTGGAGTGCTTCGATCCGCACGAGCCCTTCTACACGCCGAAGCGGTTTCGCGAGAAGCTCAAGACGAATTATGACGGCCCGATTATAGATTGGCCGAAATACGCGCCGGTTTCAGAAAGCGAGGACGAGGTCGCCGAAATACGCGCAAATTATGCTGCCCTGGTCGCTATGTGCGACGAATATTTCGGCAAGCTGCTCGACTATTTCGATACCCACAATCTCTGGGAAGACACATGCCTCATCCTGACGACCGACCATGGTTATCTCCTGTCAGAGCATAATTGGTGGGCGAAGAACGTCATGCCCTATTATGAGGAGATTTCGCACATACCGCTTATCGTTCACCACCCGAAGCTCGACGCCCGCAAAGGGACGCGCACCAATGTCGTGACGCAGACACCTGACCTGATGCCGACGATCCTCAAGCTCTTCGACCAGGAGATTCCAGCCGAGGTGCAGGGCGCTTCGGTTCTAGACCTGGTGGAAAGCGAGGAGCAGGAAAGGTCGGTGATCTTCGGCATGTTCGGCGGCGCGATCGGCGTGACCGACGGCAGGCATACCTGCTTTCTTTATCCGCCTGATCTCGATGACGAAAATCTCAGGGAATATACCCTGATGCCGACGCATCTGCACAGCTTCTTCGCGCTGAACGAGCTGAAGACGGCAGAGCTTCACGAGCCGATGGATTTCACCAAGGGCCTGCCGGTGCTGAGCATTCGGGCGCTGAACGATGCCCGACGCCCGCCCGGCGGCGACCGCACCCATTTCAAGAGCTTCAAGACGGCGCTCTACGACAATGTTGCAGACCCGTACCAGCAGAACCCGCTCGATGCACCGGACCTGGAGGAGCGCTTCAAGGACGCCATATCGGCCATCCTCCGACAGCATTCCGCAACACCGGAATTCTTCGACTGGATGGGTCTGGAACAGTCGTAAGCGAGATTTCAATTCAGGGAGGAGAACCGAAATGTCTGAGAAAAAAATTGGCAGATACACGAGAAGGACGCTGGGCAGGCTTCTTGCCGGCCTTTCCCTCGCAGCATACCTTACGTCACCGGCGTTTGCGCAGGATGCGGGCACGATCAGAGTCCTGATCAGCCAGTCGCCCTGGCTGAACTCGTTCGTATCGCTTGTCGATCAATACCAGAAGGATACCGGCACAAAATTCCAGCTCGACGTGACGCCCTTTGGCGGCATGGTCGACAAGATGCGCAACTCGGTTCGCGCCCAGCAGGGTTCGTACGATATTATCAATATCAATGCCCAAGGGCTTGCGGAAATGTATGCCGGCGGTTTCCTGAGGCCGCTCAAGGAGATCGATTCCAGCTTCTCCCTGCCGGAGGGTGTGCTGGATTTCGGTGGTTCAGCCCACTGGAACGCCTCCAAGAACAGCTTCGATCCCAAGGGGGAGCTCCTCGGTGTTCCGACCAATGGCAACGTCCTGGTGCTTTATTACCGGAGCGACCTCTATAAGCAGGCCGGGCTGAAGGTGCCGCAGACCTGGGATGATCTGCTGGCCAATGCCAAGAAGCTGCACAATCCGCCAAAGACTTACGGCTTTGTGTCGCGCGGTACGCGTGAATCGATCCTGTTCGATTTCTCGCCCGTCCTCTTCAGCCATGGTGGCAGCTTCTTTGCAGATCCGGAAACCGGAGATTTTTCGGTGACGCTCAACAGCCCACAGGGCCTGCAGGCGCTGGAGACGTTCATCAAGCTCAACAAGGAAGTTGGCGCGGGCAATGCCGGCGCGCTTGAACAGGCCGAACTGATCCAGCTCCTTTCCACCGGCAAGGCAGCCCAGGGCACCGCGGTCATCGCAGCCGTCGCCGACCTTCAGGACCCTAACAAGTCGATCGTCACCGACACGATCGAAACCGCGCTTCTGCCGGCCGGCCCGGGCGGCAAGCACGCGTCGGTCGCCGGCCACTGGATGGCGGGCATTCCGAAGAACGTGCCGGAGGCCAACCAGAAGGCGGCGCTGAAATTCCTCAAGTGGTTCCTGCAAAAGGATACGCAGGTTGCCTATACGCAGGCTGGCGGCATCCCGATCCGCAAGGACCTCAGCGATACCGCACTTGCCGGCGATCCAGCGTACCGTTTCATCAAGGCGTTTTCGGAAAATGCCGATGTCGCCAAAATGAATACGCCGCTTAAGGAAGGCGTGCGTATGAAGGAGGTCATTTCGCTTTATCTCAACCGGGCGCTGATCGGTGAGATTTCCGCCAAGGATGCTCTGAACGGCGCCGCGACCGAGATGAATCAGATTTTGACTGCGGCCGGCTACAAGCTCACTCCTCCCAAGATGCTGTGAGCCGCACGGTGTCCGGGACACCATGCCCGGACACCCCTTTCTGGAGTTATCTTTCACAATGGCGATACGTCCCATAGACGCGACGAAAATCGAACGCGCTAATTTCTGGTGGAGGGTGGGCTCCCTTGCACCCGCCATCATCGTCCTCGCTCTTCTGTCGATCTGGCCGGTCTTCAATTTGGCTTATCTGAGCCTTTCCGACGTCAAGTGGGTGTCCGGCTCGGCCGTCGTCGATTTCGTCGGGTTGCGAAATTTTCACGAGCTTTTCACCGGCGAGGAGGTCTACTGGGCCGGTGTCAGGAACACGATCATCTTTGCGATTTGCGCCGTGACGTTGCAGATGATTTTTGGGTTCACCATGGCGCTTGCGGTGCGTCGCGCTTCAAAGATCGGTAGGAGTGTGCTGACGGCGGTCGTCCTCTTGCCCATCGTCATTCCTCCGATCGTCATCGGGGCCATGTGGCGCCTTCTGCTTGGCCGTGATTTCGGTATCGTCAATTCCTTGCTGAGCTACCTGAGCCTGCCGCAGGTGGACTGGCTCGGCGATCCGCGGTTCGCGCTGATGTCCGTTGTCGTTGTTGACGTCTGGCACTGGACGCCGTTCGTGTTCCTCCTGACGCTCGCCGGCCTGGAATCGCTCGATCAGGAAGTGTTCGAGGCTGCCAAGCTGGACGTCAAGAACCGCTGGCAAGAATTGCGCTACGTGACCATCCCGCTGATGATGCCGACCATCCTGATCACGCTGGCATTCCGCATGATCCTGTCCTTCAAGGTCTTCGACGAGGTCTTCCTGCTGACGGGCGGTGGCCCCGGTACGGCAACCGAAGTCATCAATTTCTCGATCAACCGCGTGTTCTTCGCGCAGGATCGGGTCGGAATGGGATCGGCAATGTCTCTCCTGACGATCTTCGGCGTTGCCGCACTGATCGTCGTTGCAAATACCGTGGTCCGCCGCCGCCGCAAACAGAAGGATGCCGCAGCATGAATGCCAAGAGAAGTCTCAGCGGCATCGGCGGAAACGTGATGGCTTGGGGTTATGCCCTGATCATTCTGGGCCCGATGCTGTGGATCCTGTCTAATTCGTTCAAACGGCAGATCGACATCCTGATGGGCACAACGGTTGCGCCAATCACGCTCGTCAATTACCAGCTCATCATCAATTCACGGCAATCGCACTTCCTCTGGAATCTCTGGAATAGTGCCGTTGTCGCGGTGATCGCGACACTGCTGGTACTGGCCATCGCAACAGTTGCGGCCTTCACCGTGGCGCGCCTCCAGCCGCCGCGCTGGGTGACCTTCATCCTGCTCGGCTGGGCGCTGGTCTTCCACATGCTGCCGACGCTGACATTCGTCGGGTCCTGGTACGTGATGTTCACGCAGGTCGGCCTGCACGGTACCTATACGGCGCTTATTCTGGCGCAGGTGGTGCAGGGGCTGCCGATGGCGCTATTTTTGATGATCGGCTTCGTCATGAACATCCCGAAGGAGCTCGTTCAGGCGGCGCGGCTTGACGGCTGCACCTATGCGCAGGTCTTCCGTCACCTGATCTTCCCTCTGTCGCTCGGCGGCATGGCAGCGGCCGGTGCGCTCGCCTTCATCTCGGCCTGGAGCGATTTCGCGATTGCCCTCAATCTCTCCAACAAAGATACGATGACCGCACCCGTGGCGATCGCTACCTTCGCCCAGGAACACCAGATCCTCTATGGGCAGATGGCCGCCTCCTCCATGCTCTCCATGATCCCGGCGCTCGCCTTCATCATGTTCGGGCAGCGTTTCGTCGTGCGCGGTCTTCTCGCCGGCGCCGTTAAATAGGAAAACCAATGGCACACTTGCAGCTTCAGAAAGTCGGTAAATCCTACGGCGCGGTCGAGGTCATTCCCGGCATCGATTTTGAGATCAATTCCGGCGAGTTTCTGGTTCTGGTCGGGCCTTCCGGCAGCGGAAAATCGACGCTGCTCAAGATGATTGCGGGGCTGGAGGAAACGACGTCCGGCAAGATCATGGTTGATGGCGAGGACATTACCCATCTCGACCCGTCGGCCCGCGACCTTGCCATGGTGTTCCAGTCCTATGCGCTCTATCCACATATGACGGTCAGGGACAACATGTCCTTCGCGCTCCGGATGCGTGGCGAGGATCCGGCCGAAATCGACCGGCGGGTCAAGGAAGCTGTCGTCATGCTCGATCTCGGCGGCCTTGAAAACCGCAAGCCGGGACAGCTCTCCGGCGGCCAGCGCCAGCGCGTCGCAATGGGGCGCTGCGTCGTGCGCAATCCGAAACTCTTCCTGTTCGACGAACCGCTTTCCAACCTCGATGCAAAGCTGCGTGCCCAGACCCGCATCGAGATCCGCCGCCTGCACGAAAGGCTCAACGCAACCTCGATCTTCGTCACCCACGACCAGGTGGAAGCGATGACGATGGCGGACCGCATCGCGCTCCTGAAGGACGGCAAGCTGCAGCAGATCGGCTCGCCGCAGGACCTCTATCTGAGGCCGAAAAATACCTTCGTGGCGACCTTTATCGGCACGCCGGAAATGAATCTCGTGGCGAGCCAGGTCGAGATGATCGACGGTGGACTCTGGCTCGGTGGCGCCAGCGGAATTTCGCTGCCGGTGTCGCCGGAGCGGCAGGCGAAGCTTGCTGGCGGGATGGCCTCCCGCAGGCAGGTCAAGGTCGGTATCCGACCGGAGCATTTCGAGATCGTTGCGGCCGGCACCGAGGGCGCGCTCGAGGTCAAGGTCAATGTCACGGAATGGTTGGGCCACGAGATATTCATCTTCGGCCAGTCGGCGCTCGGGCCGATCGGCGTGCGCCTGCCGGAAGGAATGGCGGCGGCGGCGAACGATGTCCTGAACATCCGCCCGGTCGCGGATCGCTGGCACGTTTTCGATATCGCGAGCGGCGACAGCCTTCTGGCCGAATGACAAACCAATCGGTCAGGTGCGAGGTGCTGAAATGGTGATGCTGTTCGGCCAGACGTTCACGAAGCGCGAACTCGGACGAGTTTTTCCCGATCTCATGCAAGTGGCGGGCTTCAAGAGGATGACGGTCGAGGATGGGGCGGGCCGCGGCATGCGGCTCCTCCAGATCGACAGCGGTGGCGGATTGCGGATCGATCTCCTGCCGGACCGGTGCTGCGATATCGGCCAGGTCTGGTGCGACAATATCCCGTTCGGTTGGATCAGCCCGATGGGGACGTCCCTCCCGTCCCTGATCGGCGAGAACAACGCTCTTTCCGGTCTGATGATGACCTGCGGCTTTGACCATATCCGACAGCCCGACACCGATCAGGGGCGGAGTTTCCCTTTACATGGCAACATGATGAACCTGCCGTCGAAGATCACCACCACGGATACGGTCTGGGATGGCGACGAATGCCTGTTCCGGGTCAAGGCCGAGGTGACCCAGTTCAACCTGAACCACGGCACGATCCGGCTGCAGCGGCATATCTATGTGCCGCTCGGAGGCCGCTCGCTGGTGGTTTCCGACCGCGTCACCGTGCTGTCCGGCAATCTACCGATCATGGCGATGTATCACATCAACCTTGGTTTTCCGGCGATGACCCCGGCAAGCGTGCTGCATCTCAATGGCGAAGATATCTCAGTGGATTGCCTGGGCGAGAATAAGATCAAGACCCACCCCTCCGGCGCGTCGGTATCGGAGGTCGAGCTAGCGGCTGGTGCCGGCAGCGGTTCGCGCTTCCGCCTGAAATATGACGGGCGGAAACTGCCTTCCCTGCAGACGCTTCGCAACTCGCACGATGGTGTAAATGTGTTCTGCATTGAGCCTGCGACGCATGATCGCCTACCGCGAAAGGAATTGCGCGAGGCAGGCGCTCTGGTGCCGACGGAGCGCGGCGGCACGCACATGTTCCATCTCGAGATGCTTTTCGACAGCGGCAGATAATGTCCGGCAGGGGCTCGCCGATATGGGGCGCTTGGAAGAAACAATGAGCGGATGCTGTTCGGCGGTGAGTCGGAATATGGGAAACGAAGCATTGGGCGCTGCTGCGAGGATCACGTCGCGCGGCAGGGCCGGTGCGGTTGTCGCGGTGAAGGGCGGCGAAAGCTTTGTTGGAACCTGTGAGCCGATCCTGACCGTCGATGGCGAAGGGCCGGAACGCAAGGTCACAGTCACCGATTTTTTCCTCGAAGCCGAAACCGTCACCGTCTCTCGCTTCGCCGAATTTGTGGCAACCACCGGTTATGTCACCGAGGCGGAAAAGTTCGGCTGCGCCGCGGTGTTTGTCGGCCTGCTCGAGGATAAGAAGCTCATCGCCGAAAATGTCGCCCGCACGCCCTGGTGGGCTCGTGTGGATGGCGCGGCCTGGAACATGCCGGAAGGACCGGGCAGCTCGATCGAAGACCGCATGGACCACCCGGTGACGCAGGTGTCTTGGAACGATGCGCTCGCCTTTGCCGCCTGGGTCGGCGGTCGCTTGCCGACGGAGGCGGAATGGGAGCATGCGGCGCGTGGCGGCAATCGCCGGCGGAAATATCCCTGGGGTAACGAGGAGCCGACGGACGACGAAGTGTTCTGCAACATCTGGCAGGGACGGTTTCCGCAGGTGAATACTCTGGCGGACGGTTATTTCGGCACGGCACCCTCGCGCAGTTTCTCGCCGACAGGGGACGGTTTCTATAATCTGTCCGGCAATGCCTGGGAGTGGACGAGCGATCCGTTCCGGGTTCGCTCGCTATCGCGTCAGGCGAAGCTGCGCAACGAACAGTCGAAGAAGAGCGCCGACAAGGTGCTGAAGGGCGGCTCTTTCCTCTGCCACAAGAGTTATTGCTACCGCTACCGGATCGCCGCCCGTATGGGGCTTTCGCCGGACAGCGCGTCGAGCAATACCGGCTTCCGCATCGCCTACGATGCGCGGCCGTGCGAGGGCGACGCGATCTGACATGCTAGTTAGCCGGGAGGAAAAAGCCGCCATGCGTCCGAATATCCTGATGCTTTTTCCCGACCAGTGGCGCGGCGACTGGCTGGGCGCGATCAGCAACTTGCCGTTGCGCACGCCGAACATCGATGCGCTGATCGCAAGAGGCGTTTCCTTCGGCCGGGCTTGGACGCCCAGTCCCCTCTGTGCACCGGCGCGCTCCTGCTTTGCAACTGGCAAGGGCTACGGCCGGGCACCCGTCGCCAACAATCTGATGGACAACCCGCCCGACACCCCCACGTTTTATGCCCGCCTGCGTCACGGCGGATATCAGGTGGCCAATGCAGGCAAATCCGATTTGCTCAAGGGCGCCCATAGCTGGGGCATCGACGGCCGGCACGTGGTGAATGGCGTCGATCAGCTTGCTCAACTCGGCTTCAGCCACGGCTTCGACAGCGCCGGCAAGAAGGCGGCCGAAAAAGCCTATGCCGAAGCTTGTCCCGAACCCTATACCGAAATGCTGAAACACCGCGGCCTGATTGACCGCTTCATGGCCGATTATGCGCATCGTTCGGTCGGCAAGGAAAAACCGCCGATGGCGGACTGGATCGAAGGCCGCATCCAGAGGCCGCCCGATGCTTATGCCAACGTGGCGCCGGTCGACCTGTCGGACGATGCCTATAACGACAATTTCGTCGGAGCGGCGGCGGACCGCATCATCCGTGACTTCGATCCGGCAAAACCCTGGTTCCTGATCGTCAATTTCCCCGGCCCGCACGAGCCGATGGACGTAACTGCAGACATGGCCACCCGCTGGAAGGACGTTAAGTTTCCGCTCCCGCATCTGAGAGACAATGCCGATGCCGCGCTGCAGCAGGACATCCGTCGGCGTTATGCCGCGATGCTCGAGAATGTTGACCGCTGGCTCGGCGTCTATATCGAGACGTTGCGGGAGATCAGGCAACTCGACGAAACGCTGATCGTCTTCGCCAGCGACCACGGCGAGATGCTTGGCGACAGAAATCTTTGGAAGAAACAGGTGCCGTACGAGGCCTCGGTGCGGGTGCCTCTGGTGCTCGCGGGACCCGGCGTAAAGCCGCAGGGACATGTGCCGGGTCTGCTTGCAAACCTTCTCGATCTCCCCGTCACATTCCTTTCCCATGCGGAACTTGCTGTCCCGGGCGACTATGAGGGTTGTGACCTGACCCGCATTCTGAAAGGCGAGAGACCGCCCGAAGGTCGGCTGTTGACCTCCGGCCTCGGCGGCTGGCGGGCAATCACCGATGGGCGCTACAAGCTGCTTGTCGGCTTCACGACCGAAATATTCCAGGAGAACCTGCAATTCGGCAGCTTGACGCCGGAGACGTTCGAGACCGGCTTGCTGTTCGACCTCGAAAAAGATCCGCTCGAAACCGAGAATCTTTGGGAAAGTGCCGCCGAAGTCCGCGATCGATTGCTTGCACAGTTACAGATCGAGGTCGACCGCTAGACATATGGGGGGCGGAAGCCCTCACCAAGGCAGAATCTGGCCATTGTAGTTGTAGAATGTGCCAGTCTGATGCGGCCCTGCCTCGGCAATGACTTCCCGCATGCGGTTGACGCTTGCCGATGCGGCAAGCCCCGCATTGGCGGCGAACGGTACGTTTCCGGGATGGATGCCAAGCACGCAGATCTGCCGCGGCGCCAGATCGATCGCGAAGCTTTTCATCACCATGTTGAGGCCGGCCTTGCTGGACCGGTAAGCGTAGGAAATACCGGTATTGTTGAGGCTGATCGAGCCCATGCGGCTGGAGATGAAGGCGATCACCTTTTGCTCGCTTCGCGCCACGTTTTCGATGAATGCCTTCGAGACGACGAAAGGAGCGATGAGATTGACTTCCAGCATCCGGCGCCAAAGGTGGAGGTCGGTGTCCGCCAGCGAAAGGTGCGGGCCGGGAACTCCGGCGTTGTTGATGAGGATATCGATCTCCCGGTCCTGAAGATCGGCGGCAAGCTGCAGCACGGCGTCTTCATCGGTTACATCAAGCCCGACGACATCGACATTGGAGCCCAGGCGATGTCTTGCCGAGAAATCAGCGGGGGAGAGGCAGGTCGCGATGACATGGTCGCCTTTTGCCGCATATTGTAGCGCAAATTCTTCGCCAAGGCCGCGGTCGCAGCCGGTAATCAGTATGGTCGCCATGAGTCGCTCGCAATATTGAATCTGAAAAATTGGTAGCGTTTTCATTACATGCGTCAAGGCAAAATTGCGTTGACCAGTTGCAAAACTGGCATTACGAAGGCAAGAAATGAAAACGCTTCCAAAAAGGGCGAGCCGGTGAAAGGCCAGGTGAAACAGCTGCAGTCCGGTCGTCCGAAAATGGCTGATGTCGCCCGCATGGCGGGCGTATCCGTCACGACGGTTTCCCGCTTCTACAATGAGCCTGATGCCGTGTCGGAAAAGATTCGTGCGCGGATCGCAGAGGCGGCGCAGGCGCTTTCCTATGTGCCGAACGTCATGGCAGGCAGCCTGGCTGCAACGCGCAGCAAGATGGTGGCCGTTGTCGTGCCGACGCTCAACAATTCCGTCTTCGCGCTCATGCTGGAAGAGATGAGCAGCGTCCTGAACCGCCGTGGTTATCAAGTTATGCTGGCATCCAATGACTATTCCATCGAACGCGAGGAAGAGCTCGTCAAGTCGCTGCTTTCCTGGTCTCCGGCCGGTATCGTCCTGGTCGGGCGGCATCATTCGCGCGGCACGTTGAAAGTGCTGCTCGAGGACGGTCTGCCGGTCGTGGAAGTAGGCGAATATCTGGACGGCGCGATAGACAGCAATATTGGCTTCTCGCACCGGGATGTCGGGCGGCGGGTCGCCCGACATTTTGCAAACCTCGGTGTCAGTCGCCTCGGGCTTGTGCTCGTGGCGCTGCCCGGCGACCGTCGGGCAGCTGACCGTGGCGCAGGTTTTCGCGATATCGCGCGGGAGGACGGGCTTCATCTGGAAGAATTCACCGCGCCCGAGCGGGCCTCGTCGAAGGTCGGTGCCACAGCGTTTGGCGAGCTGATGAGCCGGGCAGATGCGCCGCAGGCGATCTTCTTTTCAAACGACATGCTCTGTCTTGGCGCGTTGTTCGAGGCCGGCCGTCTCGGCATCCGCGTTCCGGACGACGTCAGGCTCTGCGGTTATGGCGACTTCGATTTCGCGACGACGACCTCGCCGTCGCTGAGTTCCGTCCGCCCCCCGGATCGCGAGATCGGCCGGCGGGCGGGAGAGCTGTTGCTCGAAAGGTTCCGGGGCGAGGGCGCGCCGGTATCCATCGATCTTGGCTTCGAACATATCGTGCGCGCATCCGGCTGACCGGAGATCCGCGATCTTGCAAGCTCAATTCCCGGAGGAACAGGTGTCAAAGTCCCAGGAGCGTCCGAACATCATCTTCGTGATCACGGATCAGCAGCGTTTCGATACGATTGCCGCCGGCGGGTTCCCCTACATGAAGACGCCGACCCTCGACCGACTGGTCGGGGAAGGCACCTATTTCCGGCAGACCTATGTAACGTCGCCGTCCTGCGCGCCGTCGCGGGCGAGCCTTTTCACCGGTGTCTATCCGCACACCAACGGGGTTTTCCGCAATGACGAGCCCTGGGCCTTCAGCTGGGTCCAGCAACTGGCCGAATCCGGCTATCGTTGCGTCAATATCGGCAAGATGCACACTTCGCCCTTCGAGGACTCCTTCGGTTTCCATGAACGGCACGTGGTGGAGAACAAGGATCGCGCCACGGCGCGCCTACCGTTCTTTCTCGATCATTGGGACAAGGCGATCTGGACCCGCGGTTTCGAAAAGCCGAGCCGCGTAACCTATCGCCGGCGGGAGGATTATCGTTCCTCCCTCGGCGCCTTCGTCTGGGAACTGCCCGACGAGCTGCATTCGGATAATTTCGTGCCGGAATTCGCCCAGATGTGGCTGGATTCCTATACGGGCAACGAACCGTTCTTCCTGCAGATAGGCATTCCGGGGCCGCATCCGCCTTACGATCCGACCCAGGAATATCTCGATCTCTACGCCGATGCCGACCTGCCGGAAGCAATCCTCAGCGACGAGGATCTTGTCGCTCAGCCGACAGCCTTGAAGAAATTGCGGGAGCAGCATCTCGCCGTAGACCATGACGCGGTCGTGCATCTCGCGAACCCGACCAAGGAGCAGTTGCGGCGTCAGCGGCAGCACTATTTCGCGAATGTCTCGATGATCGACGCGCAGATGGCTAAACTCATCGAGGCGGTCGAGCGGCGCCGCGTTCTCGATAACACGATCATCATCTTCACCTCCGACCACGGCGACAGCCTCAACGACCACGGCCACAGCCAGAAATGGTCGATGTACGAACAGAGCGTCCGCGTGCCGGCGATCGTCTGGGCGCCCGGCCGTGTGGCGGAGGGCAGGGTGGTCGATGATCTGGTGTCACTCTTCGATTTCGCGCCGACCATTTTGGAACTCGCCGGCCTGCCGGTTCCCGCCTGGATGGAGGCGCGGTCGCTCCTGCCTTATCTCAATGGCGAGGAATGCGAACCGCGGAAATTCGTGTTCTCCGAACATGCGGGAGACCGGATCTTCAACGGCACGGAATTCATGACGATGATCCGCAGCCAGCGTTACAAGCTCGTCCATTTCATCGACAGCGACGAGGGACAGCTGTTCGACATGGACAACGATCCCAAGGAAATCGACAATCTCTGGGATGATCCGGCGTATCAGACGACCAAGCAGGAACTCATCACCGAAATCCTGAAATGGCGGATCAGAAGCTCGCTCAAGACGCAAGGGTGGACGTTGGCAAGCGCCAAGCTTGGCGCCAATTCCGGGCGCACGCCGGAGAGCAATGCCCGTCAGGACGGGGGGTAACTTTCAGAGGCGGCCATGCGCGATACCCACGCCACACCTTCATGAGGGCAAGCTGTGCACAGGCAGGTTTTGCCGCCACTATGACAGGCGAGCCCTCACTGATTTTGAGAGTCCCGCCGCCGGGTGCTTTCACGGATGATAAGCTCCCAATCGACAACTGTCGTCTTCGGTGCTCCATCATTGATCCGTGCAAGGATCGCTTCCGCGGTCAGCTTGCCGATACGCTCACGATCGGGGCGGACTGTCGTGAGAGACGGGCTGACGCAGCTTGATGCTTCGTTGTCTCCGAACCCGAGGACGCCGATTTCACCTGGTATCCGCCTGCCGCTTCTCTTGAGCGCCCGCAACGCGCCAAATGCGACGACATCGCTGTTGCAGACAATGGCGTCGACCTCGGGATGCTGCTCCAGCAATTCGTGGGTCAGGCGCTCTCCGAGATCGGGGCTGCCGTTCTGCTGGGTGGTAAGCCTCACGATTTCGGGAAGCCCTGCCGCGACAACCGCGGTTTCAGCGCCGCGTAACCGCTTCTGCGCGCGTCTGTCGTTTTCGCGAAGGCTGCCGACAAACGCCAGGCGCGCATAGCCTTCAGCGATCAGATGGGTGGCCTGTGCCGCGCCGATGCTCGCGTGATCCATGCCGACCGCCGTATCGATTACCTCGCCTCCGACGTCCCACATCTCGATGATCGGGATGCCTGAGGCCTTCAGGAGTTCCACCACCTTCGGGGGATGGTCGACGCCGATGATGGCGACCGCCGCCGGCCTCCAACTGAGTATCGAGCGGACCAGGCGTACCTCCTGGTCGGGATTATATCTGGTATTGGCCAGCATCACCTGGAGATCCTGCTCCAGCAGGGCCGACTGCAGCGTGTCGACGATACTGGCGAATTCCGAATAATAGAGCGAGGTGACGACAACGCCGACGATATCCGAGCGTGTTCCCGAGAGGCCCCCGGCAAGCCGGTTCGGCACGTAGTTCAGCTCTTCCATCGCCGCGTTGATACGGCGGCGAAGCTCGACCCGTACCGTATTCGGAGCGCGCAGCGCCCGCGAGACCGTGTTGACCGAAACGCCCACCCGCTCCGCAATCGAGGCAAGGGTCGGGACGTTGCGCGTCTCTTTGTCAGCAATGCCCATGTTCATTCCGGAGCCCAAAAAAACGTGTGAGTGATCGTTGCGTTACCGTTAACTTTGTGCCATCGTTTTGATGGTGAGGCAAGCGGAAGAGGGGCAAAACCAGTTTCTTTCGCCCGAAATGATTGGCGCCAGCCGAAATCGGTGGCGTGGAGGAGCAGGTCATATGGCTGAAAGGCCAAACATCATTCTGATCATGACGGATCAGCAGCGCTACGATTCGATCGCGGCGCTCGGATTCCCCTATGCGGTGACGCCTAATATCGATGCTCTCGTAGAGAAGGGCGTGGCGCTGACCAATTGCCATATCACTGCGCCGAGCTGCGTTCCGTCTCGTGCGAGCCTTTTCACCGGCTACTATCCGCATACGACGGGCGTTCTGGCGAACGGTCAGAAATGGCAGCAGACCTGGGTCGAACAGCTTCGGGATGCGGGTTATCGCTGCGTCAACGTCGGCAAGATGCACACCATCCCCTACAATTCGGATTCCGGTTTCCATGAACGTTATGTGGTGGAAAACAAGGACCGCTACATGGAAGGCCGCTGGTATTTCGATGAATGGGACAAGGCGCTTGCCGCCAATGGCCTCGTCAAGCAGCAGCGCGAACTCTACCGCAAGCTCGACGACTACCGCGACCGGCTCGGCTGCTTCGACTGGGAATTACCCGAAGAGCTGCATGCCGACGCGTTCGTCGGAAACATGGCGAAGTGGTGGGTGGATACCTATCCTCCGACCGAACCGCTGTTCCTGCAGGTCGGCTTCCCGGGACCGCATCCGCCGTTCGATCCGCCGGCCCGTTATTCGGAGCCCTATCTGAAACGCAACGACCTGCCGCTGCCGAAGCCGGCGAAGGAAGAACTGGACTCGCTTCATCAGGAGCTGAAGGACAAGCGCCGGCATGACGTCGAGGTCGATCATGATTCCGTCGTCTGGAACCTCGATCCGACGCCGGACCAGATGCAGCGGCTTTGGGCGCACTACCTCGGCAATGTCACGCTGATCGACGAGAAGGTCGGCGAACTGCTCGAGGCGCTCAAGGCCCGCGGTTACCTGGAGGATGCGATCGTCATCTTCACGTCCGACCACGGCGAGTGCCTTGGCGAACACGGCCTGATCCAGAAGTGGTCGATGTACGATATCGTCACGCGCGTGCCGACGGTCATCTGGTCGACGGCAAACCGGTTCGAGGGCGGCCGCTCGATCGACGGGCTCTGCCAGCTCTTCGACCTCGGCCCAACGATCCTTGAATATGCAGGCATCACGCCGCCGAAATCCTTCGAAGCGCAGAGCCTCAAGCCGGCGCTGGAAGGCAAGGACTGGACGCCGCGCGCCCATGTCTTCTGCGAGCAGATCGGTGATGTGGCGATGGCCGGCGGCGTGGAATTCATGACCGGCGTCAGAAGCGACCGATGGAAGCTCGTGCATTTCAAAGGCTCATCCGACGGGCAGCTTTTCGATCTCGAAAGCGACCCGAAGGAGGTGAAGAACCTCTGGAGTGATCCGGCCTATGCCGAAAAGAAGCGGGAGCTTCTGGACGTGATGCGCGACTGGCTGATCGAGTCGAATTTCAAGACGCGCGACGTCATGGCCGGTGCCCGATGAGCCATCGATATTCGCGAACCGGACAAGCTTTCGTGAGGGAGTCATGACCTTGTCAATTTCAACGACCGAGGAAAAGCCGGGACCCGCACAGCGGCCGTCCCTGCTGTCGCGTCCGATGGGCATGCTGGCGATCAATATCGCCGCTGTTGTTGTCGGAATCCTTCTCTGGGCGATCGTGACCGCACAGGGCGTCGTCGGCCTGCCGACACCGCTTGCGGTTGCCAGGCAGGCGGTCATTCAAGCGCAGAACGGGCTTCTCTGGTCCGATGCATTGGCAAGCCTCGGCCGCGTCTTCACCGGCTTTGCGCTCGGCATCGCCGTGGCGATCCCCATCGGCTTCCTGATGGGCTGGTACCGCATCGCCCGCGGCATTATCGAGCCCTATGTGCAGTTCTTCCGCACGATCCCGCCGCTCGCCATCATCCCGCTGGCGATCGTCACCATGGGCATCGACGAGACGCCGAAGATCTTCGTCATCTTCCTGGCATCGTTTCTATCGAGCGTCGTCGCGACCTACCAGGGGGTCGTCAACGTGGACAAGACGCTGATCAACGCCGCCCGTGTTCTCGGCGCCAACGACTTCACCATCTTCCGTCGGGTCATCGTGCCGGCATCGCTGCCCTATATCATGGTCGGCGTCCGCATCGGCCTCGGTTCGTCCTGGGCGACGGTGGTCGCGGCAGAACTCATCGCGGCACAGTCCGGCCTCGGTTTCCGCATGCAGCAGGCGCAGCTCTATTACGACCTTCCGACAATCTTCGTCAGCCTCATCGCGATCGGCGTCCTCGGCCTCATCATGGACCGGATCGTCATGGCACTCGATAACGTGCTGACCGCCTGGCAGGAAAAGCTATGAGCATCAAGATTTCGTTCCAGAACGTCACGAAGACGTTCAACATTGCCGGTCAGACGTCCTTCAACGCGTTGCAGGGCCTCAATCTCGATATCGAAGACGGCGAATTCATCACCGTGGTAGGCCCGTCCGGCTGCGGCAAGTCGACCGCCATGAACATCGCCGCCGGCTTGACGGCGCCGTCCTCGGGCCAGGTGCTCGTCGACAATGTGCCGGTGAAAGGGCCGGGACCCGAACGTGGCGTCATATTCCAGCAATATGCGCTTTTCCCCTGGCTGACGGTTCGCGAGAATGTCGAGTTCGGCCTGCAGATTGCCAGGCACCCCAAGGCGGATCGCCGCAGGATCGCCGACCACTTCATCGGGCTCGTCGGCTTGAGCGATTTTGCGGACTCGCTGCCGAAGACGTTGTCGGGTGGCATGAAACAGCGTTGCGCGATCGCGCGTGCCTATGCCGTCAACCCGAAGATCTTGCTCATGGATGAGCCTTTCGGGGCACTGGATGCTTTGACCCGCGTCCAGCTTCAGGATCAGCTGCTGGCGACCTGGAGCAAGGAGCGGCGCACGGTGATCTTCATCACCCATGATGTCGACGAGGCGGTCTATCTGGCGAGCCGCGTCGTCGTCATGGCCGCCCGTCCGGGCAGGCTTCACAGGATCATCCCGGTCGATCTGCCCTATCCGCGCACCGAGGAGATGCGCCTTTCGCCGGAATTTTCGACATTGCGCAACGAGGTCTGGCGATCAGTCTATCACCCGGCCGCGGCCTGAAACACTGCCATATCATCGGCTGTCACAAGGAGGAGATGAACATGCTGACGAGACGAAATCTGATCAAGGCGACAGCGGCGATCACTGCCGCGACTGCGTTTTCGATCGGCGGAAGGGCGCGTGCCCAATCCGCGGACATGACCATCGGCTATATTGCCGACTTCCCGAATGCCAGTGTGCTGGCGATCGCCGAGGACCAGAAACTGTGGGAAGCCGAAGGCATCACGCCGTCGGTGAAGGTGTTCACCAACGGTCCGATCCAGATCCAGGCTATGGGCGCTGGCAGCCTGAACTTCGGCACGATCGGTCCGGGGGCCTTGTGGCTGCCGGCGAGCGGCCGCGCCAAGGTGGTCGGCGTCAACGACATCGGCTTCTCCGACCGTGTCATCGCGCAGTCCGGGATCAACTCGATTGCCGATCTCAAAGGCAAGAAGGTAGGCGTTCCCCAGGGGACGTCCGGCGACATGATCCTGCGCATGGCGCTGACCAAGGCCGGCATGACGATCGGCGACATCCAGGTCGTGCCGATGGACCCGGCGACGGTTGTCTCCGCCTTCACGTCGAAGCAGATCGACGGCGCCGGCATCTGGTATCCGCTGATCGACACGATCAAGCCACGCGTGCCGGACATGAAGGAGCTGGCATCGAACCAGGATTTCTACCCGCAGACCTCGTTCATCAACACATTCGTCGCACGCAACGAGATCGTCCAGGAGAATCCGGACCTCGTGAAGACATTCCTGCGCGTCATGAAGAAGGCGATGGACTATCGCGCCGCCAACCTCGAGAGGTCCATCCAGATCACCACGGCCTTCCTCAACGCGCCGGCTGATGCCACCGAGAAGGTTGCCCGCAGCCGCAAGATGCTGACAGCCAAGGAACTGGACGACTTCACCAAGGACGGCACCGTCAACAAGTGGCTGTCGGACTTCAACAAGATGTTCCAGGAATTCGGCACGGTGAAAGATCCGCTGCCGCCAGAGCAATTCTACACGGCTGACCTGTTTACCGGCGCTTGAGCCTTTATCGCTCCTCGCCGAGTCTCTTCGACGGGGAGCGGATACCGTCCAGCGTCGTGAAATCTGTCGGTATGCTACGTTTTGCGCTTAAGCCGTGCGATTGGTGCCTTACAGCGAAAATCCACAGCTTTCTCTCGCAGGGAGTATTTTCCGTAAATTGACGCTTCAGCCGCGTCAGTTGAAAATCCTTCGATCGATGGCCCCAGGCGCTTGAGCCTTGCTTCTCCGGCAGTTCTACGACATTCGGCTCATACGAGGGGACGCCTCGGACCGTTTGTGACTTTATGAGCAGTCATGAATGGTCCGCGGTTCCAGATCCGTAATCGTAGCTCATTAAGAATTGTTTGGCGGAGATATCGCGCTCAATTTCGGACCGCGGAGGCGTGAGAATTCATCTACACCCATCGTTACACGGCATTGCCGAATGTACGGCGGATGACGGGCTCGCTCCGGGGGTTAGAGCGAGCCCACCCGTGGTACGGCCGTAGTACCGGGTACCCGCAAGGAATGGGGGCGCGGGCAATCAAAGAAGGCGCCGAATAGCATTCTCATTCAATTCGTCTATTAGAAGTATAGGCGTTGAACATTTCGTTATCCCTGACGGATTGTCTCGAAGCCGTTCAGTGAGGTCGCGCCCATAAGTGCAAGGCGGCAGCCGACACCAACGGCCGTATGGCGGGGAGCTTGGGCACCTCGGCCCTTCGTTCATTTCCTGTTAAGCGAACGCCAGGCCCGCACGTCGTCACCAGTGATCCATATGCGTCCGTCGAATGCAGCCTTTTCGGTTTCGATCTTTCGGGTTGCGATCTCGGCGAAGACATCGAGATATTGTGCAAGCCGGGTAGCATCACACCGGGGAGGGGATTGGATGCCTGTCAAGGCATCGCGTGAGATCTGGACGGGTTGGCAGCTTTTGCCGTCGCTCATGATGATGAGCGCATCCTGTCCAACCATGCGATATCCAAGGGCGTTAATTGTCGGTTCCATCCCAAACTCCGTCAGGCGTTTTTGACCGAAGGACGTGCTCCAGGCATCCCTCATAAGCCGGATCGGACTGGTGTCTGAGAGGGCAGGAAAATGCGAAGAGCGCTCCCGATCAGGCCTGAGAGCCTGGCCGTGAGCGCCCGCGACGCAGACACAGCGCACGCATCCGGAGGATGCGCAAAGGACGCGGAGCTCTTTCAGTTCATCTTTGCGATACCCTTTGAGGCGGAGAGAGAGCCGGATGGAGCAAGGCTTACGCGAATGACATCGCCGGCCTGTATGCGCGTATGCTCCCCCGCCGGCATTTCCCTGTATTCGCCGCTGACCGGACGTACGACCGAGAATTTCGTCTCAATCATGTCTTCGAGACTGCTGACGCGCCTTGCCGTCGCGCCGATCTCGGCGATTGTCTGCAAACTGAAGGCGATTTTTTTCTGCAGCCGGATCATGTCGAGCTCGATCTCCCTCAATTCAGTGGCCGCGTCATTGTGCCGTTTGCTCTGGAGTTCGAGAATTCGTCGCTCGACCTCATTCTTGTTCTGCTGCGCGCGGGCAAGGAAGGAGCTTGATTCGAGCAATTGCTGGTTCATCGCGAGCAACTCACGTTGACGCTCCCTGAGCGCCGCCTGGGAGGCAGCTCCCCGTGTCACAAGCTCCTCGGACGCATTGACATCGAGACCCAGAAGGCGGAACTGCTCGTTGCGCAGGGACGCGCTCTTTTCGAGTGTCTCGATTTCCTGGATAAAGTTCTGCCGCTGCCCTTCCAGGTTGGTCTTTTCGTCCCGCATGACCGACAGCCGGAGCTTGTAAAGGCTTCGCTCCGCATCGACGATCTTCTGAACGACGGCAGGATCCCTGGTTAATCCGATTTCGTTGGTTTTATACTCGAACTCAGTATCGTTCAGCTCTGCCTCCAGTCGAACACGCTTGACGTCCTGGGACAGCAACTGCAGTGACATATCCTCGTATTCCTGCTGCGCGGAAATGAGCTGGACGCCGGACATGTCCGCCCGTGCCGTCGGCTCGCGCAATCCACCGCCGAGTGCAAACAGTTCCAGCACGGTCATGCCGGGGCGGTATTCGTATTTTCCGGGTTTCTGAACATCGCCGACAATGAAGATCGGCGCATATTCCTTCACGGCGACGGCAACCGACAGATTGGCCAAGTGCTTTGCGAGATCCTGGCCGATCTGGGTGCCGATCTGGTCAACGGTCTTGTCAACGACCTCGACGTTGCCGAGGATAGGATAGCCGATAGTGCCTTCCACGCTGACCGGGAAAAGGCCCGTCAGGCCGCTATCCCCATAGACGGATATCATCAACACATCGCCAACGGCGACCTTGTAGGCCGAGATCTCCGAGGCCGACACTTGCATTGGCGACAAGAGCAGGATCAGAAGCAGGAGGGTATTCTTGAGCCAGGATCGCCGTTGCGGATGTGAGTGTCGGGCGGGACGCGTGAATCGCATGTTCTTCACCTCGTATTCGAGACAGCGATTGGGGGACGGGGATTGTATGCCGGCTTCTGCATGGCCTGGTTTTTGGCCTTGAAGCTCATGATCCAACGTGACCGGCGCCGCTGTTTTTCTCGATGTACACCGTTGAGAATGATTCCGATGATATGCCTGCCTGCCACGCGAAGCTTGATGACCGCATTCTGGATGATTGCACTGTCGGCAGCATCTTTTCTGGCCACGAAGGCGACAGTGTCCGCGAGGGTTGCTATGCGCAGCAGATCAAGATCGTGCGACGCCGACGGCGCATCGATCAGCACGAATTCATAGCGTTGCCTCATGTCCGAGACGAGAGCGGCAAATCCCTTGTTGCCAAGCATGAAATCCGGTGGCGCGGCGTCCGCGTGCGCGACAATGACGTCCACGGAAGAGGAGCTATCGTGTTGGATGACATCATCGAAGGGAATCTCACGGGCAATTGCGCGTCCGAAGTTGGGCAAGGGCTGAATTCCGAACTCGCGGCTAAGCCCCGGATTCCGCAAATCCGCATCGATTACGACCAGCCTGACACCGCTCAGGGCCAGTGATCGGGCCAGGTTTGCGATGACGAACGACTTGCCTTCTTGATCAGTGGACGATGTAAACGCAATGACACGGGTTCTGTCGTCGGACAGCTGTATATACGCCTGAAGCTCCGCTACGGCGCTGTAGAAATCGGCAGCGCCGCTACTGAACTTGTCGAAGCTATTCCTGAGCATGTTGGAAGGAACGCGTGGTATGCGGCCGATTACGGCGAGGCCTGTCCTCTGCTGAAGGGAGGAAATGGATCCTATCGACCGATCCGTGAAGTTCAGGACGAAGGCCGCGGCCAGGCCGGTGCTCGCTCCCAGTAGAAGCCCCGCCAAGCCCCAAACCGTCGCGTCCGGGCTGGTGGGCCTGCGGCTCGGCATGGCACGCGAGATGATTCTCGCTTCGGCAGTAGCAATGCCGTCCTGTTCGATGGTTTGCTTGTAACGTGTAAGATAGGTTTCGTAGATCGTGCGGTTTGCAGTGGCTTCCCGGTCGAGTTGAGCGGATTGGACGAAAGCCATGTTGGCTGCGGATATGGCCTCTTGCACTTCATTGATCTTGGCCTCAACTTCCTCCTGCTGTTTTTCATTCACCTCGATCTCGTTGCGCAGGCTGCCGATGATCTGGGCAATCTCCTGTTCGACCTGCTTCTTCAGCGAGGCGAGTTGAGAGGAAAGCTGCGGCAGCTGGGCGTTCATGCGTGCACCGCTTTGGTCAATTTCCGCAATGGCCCTGATCACGCGGGCCTGCTCGGTACGCAGGACCTGAATCGTGGGTGATGAAAGAACCTCAGTCAAACCGATTCCATCACCGCTTTTTTGCACTTCCAAAGCGGTTGCAAGACGGGCTTTCGCCCCGGCAAGCCTTGCCTGCAGGGATGTCAGTTCGACATTCAGCCCTGAAAGTCGCTGCGCCTGCAGCGTGACGCCGCCGGCGTCAATCAGGCCCGATTTCTCGCGGAACTCCGTTGCCACCCTCTCCGATTCTTCAAGCTTGGTGCGCAGGCTACCAAGGCGTTCTCCCAGCCACTCGCTGACCCGACGTGTCGCGGTAGTCTGAAGGTCGATCTGGTAGTCGATGTAAGCTTCGCCAAAGGCATTGGCGACCATTGCCGCATAAGCCGGGTCGCTTGCATAGTAGGAAATGTAGATGGTGTAAGATCGCCCGTCGTTGATGACGCGCACGTTCTTCATCAAATCGTCGATCATCTTCCGAGTTTCAGCATCGTTGGGAAGAGAGTCCGGTTCGTTATACAAGCTGGCGTATTTGCCTTGCGGGCCGTTGACCGGAGTGGCCTTCTGGAGGCTCATGAGAACCCTTTCGGCCATCAATCTGGATCCTATGATGTCAAGCTCAGTGCGCAGGACCGGGCTTTCCTGCGGCAGAGGCGAAACCACGGATTCAGTTGGCAAAGCCTGGAGTTTGCGGACGTCGAGTGCAAGAATTGCCTCGGATTTGTATCGCGTGGGGCTGTGAAAATAGCCGAATGCGGCGATGGCGAAGCTGGCGAGCATGCAGAGGAAAATGACCTTCCGGCGCTCCCAGATGACCGAGAGGAAACGAGGGATGCCATCCTGCTCGTTAGGAGGCGACGACGACTGGATCATTGCGATACCTGCTGTAAACCGTATTCCGATATGCCTCAAAACGTGCGGCTAGTGCTCACACACCACCATATCGCCGATCTTGCAGGCCACCTCAGTTCGATTGGTTGCGCCAAGTTTCTTCATGATATTGCGGATATGCACTTTGATCGTGCTTTCACAAAGGTTGAGCTCCGAGGCGATATCCTTGTTCGCCTTGCCGCAGCGCAGCGCCCGTGCAATGGCGGATTGCCGATTTGTGAATTTCATGGCCGGCATAGTTCTGGGCGACGAAACGCCGAGAAGATCCCTTATATTGGCGATACTGCTTGCCGGGATGAACTTGCCGCCGGCGATCGCGAGACTTATCGCCTGAATGCACACATCTATGCTGACGGAGGTCGGTATATAGCCGCGAACACCGAGCCCGATTATGTCCAGAACCGTGTTGATATCCTGATTGTCCGACAGGACCACGACCGCAGCCGGGGCCACTGCCTCCACGAGTTCCGCGATCTCTGCGACCAGTTGCTGGTTGCTGGCCGCGCAATTGCCGGCGTTGAAAAGTACCGCCGAGGGTATGCCGAGATCCGCTCTCGCTTCCTGCCATTCCTGAAGATCGGAAAATGTGAAGACCCTTCGGTTGATATGATGGCAGTTGAGGCCATGTGCCAGGCATTCGCGCTCCAGCGTTCGCCGGTCTATGAGTGTGATGTATCCGCTCTCTGCCCGGCACCGAAGGTCGACCTGCGGGCTCTCGATGTCGTCTTGTCGCAGTTTCCCTCGCAGCTCATCGTATTTGTCGAGCCGAGCAGAATTATAAATTCCATCGTTCTCTACCATCGCTACGTACTCCCCCTTGTTGTGACATCAGATATTTCAGACGAACATGTGCTCTCTTCTTTCTTGACCGATCGAAGGACCCCCCCTCCGATCAGCCTTTTCATTGAACTCAGACCAGGACAAACTTCCTGACGGTAAATGCCTCTGCAAAACGGGCCGGCGCACGACATTCCATGCCTCTCAGGCGGGCCAGGCCTCTGAACGTATCCGCATCGAACCAGTCTTTGGACCTTTGTGTGCCGAAGTGCTCCAGGAGAAGCGCAACCTTCATGTTCAAGGCATCCTCAGTCAGCGGCACGTAGGTGTTGCGACTGCAGAAATCCCCATCCCACTTCGGAATCTCGTATTCCATTACGAGATGATCTCGAAACACGTTGGCCGTTAACTCGTTGATCTCCCGATGATCCTGATGGGCATCCTCGCGACTGTGCGTGAAGATCACATCCGGATCGATTTTCTCACGCAGAGCCAGGAGCCAGGACTTGATCTCGTTGCTTTGGCTCGGGAAGAAGCTGTCCCGGAACGATCCGAGTTCGATGGAATAGGACGCCGCTTTTCTCAGAAACGCTTCAGCAGAGTTCCGCGCTTCGGCCGCGCGTTCCTCCCCACCGCTCAACACGCACCAGTGCACGTCGAGTTGCACGCCCTCCGAAAGCAGACTTAGGATCGTGCCGCCGGCACCGATCTCAATATCGTCGGAGTGTGCTCCGACACAAAGCACGGACAACCGATCGCCGGGTGCGGCCAGACATATCCTTTTCATGGGATCTGTACCGCCGCCTGGGGAGCCATTCTTGTCGTGGCATTGCGCCTTATCCAAGGCATATCACCACGCTCCACCATGGCTTCCAGAGTCTGCCAGTCGCGAAGCGTATCCATGGATCGCCAGAAGCCCTCATGCTTGTAGGCCATCAGTTTGTCTTCGGCGATGAGACGGGCGAACGGTTCCAGCACGAGTTCCTCGCCGTCACGCATGTAGTCGAAGATCTCTCTCCGCATCAGAAAATAGCCGCCGTTGATCCACATGTCGGACGTCTCTGACGACCTGAATTCCTTGACCCGTCCGTTCTCCTCGATATCGGCAAGGTGGTAGGTGAGAGGAGGACGCACCGCGAGGAAACACGCAATCTTGTCGCTTTTTTCAAACCGCTCGATCATGTCGTCGAGATCGACATCCGTCAGGCCATCGCTATAGTTCGCCAGGAATATCTTTTCGTTGTCGAGGTGATGGCGCACCGCCCATAAACGCTCGCCAATATTGCGCCAGATGCCGGTGTCGATCAGCGACACACGCCAATCTCTGGGCGGACCCTCGAGCATCTCGACCCGTCCGGAGCTCGATATGATGCAATCACTGTAGCTTTCCGGCCTGCTGTTGAGAAAGAAGTCCTTGATGGTGCTCGCCTTGTAGCCAAGGCAGAGGATGAAGTCGTCATGCCCAAAACTGGAGTAATATTCCATGACATGGCGCATGATGGGTTGGGAGCCGAGCGGGATGAGGGGCTTCGGGACGCTTTCCGAATATTCGCGGATGCGTGTGCCTCTGCCGCCGCAGAACAAGACGACCTTCATTGTCCGAGCTCCTTCGGATCGATGACGGAGACGTCCGGTATCGGGATGACGAACTTGCCGCCCCAATTGCCGATGTCCTTCATCTGACTGACGATTTCACTCTTGAGATTCCAAGGTAGGATGAGAATGTAATCCGGTTTGGCACGCTCGATCTCGCTGACGGGCTTGATCGGGATATGCATGCCGGGCGTGAAACGGCCGTGTTTGTAGGGATTCCGATCCACCGCGAAATCGATGAAATCCGTGCCGATGCCGCAGTAGTTGAGCAGGGTGTTGCCTTTTCCGGGCGCGCCATAGGCGCAGATGGATTTGCGCATCTCCTTGAGACGTATGAGGAACGACAGGAGGTTTCGCTTTGTCTGCTGTATCGCGTCGGCGAATGCGGTGTAAGTTTCGATCTGGTCAAGCCTGGCTTCGCTCTCACGGTGCCGCAATGCGTCCACCCGGGGTTCACGCGGCCTTAAGCTGGAGGCGTGGGTGAGATAGACTCGCAGGGACCCCCCATGGGTGGGCAGTTCCTCCACGTCAAACACCTTCAAATCATGCCGCTCAGCCATTTTTTCGATGGTCAGAAGCGAGAAGTAGGAGAAGTGCTCGTGATAGATCGTGTCGAACTGGTTTTCCTCGATCAGCCTCGCGATATGCGGGAATTCGAGCGTAACCACACCCGACGGCTTGAGCAGGACCTTCATGCCGGCAACGAAATCGTTGAGGTTGGGCACCTGAGCAAGGACATTGTTGCCGATGATGAGGTCGGCTTGTCGCCCTTCCGCTACCATCTGCTTTGCCAATGTCTTGCAGAAGAAATCGGTGATGGTCGGAACACGCTTTTGTACCGCGACCTTCGCAACGTTGAGCGCCGGCTCGATGCCGAGGATGGGAATATCTTTCTTCAGGAAGTGCTGCAGCAGGTAGCCGTCGTTACTGGCAATCTCAACAACAAAGCTATTGTGATCCAATGCAAACCGCTCGATCGACGCTTCGCAATACTGCTTCGCGTGCGCAACCCAGCTATCCGAGTACGAAGAAAAATAAGCGTATTCTTCAAATATATCCCGCGGTTCGACATATTCCTGGAGCTGGACGAGGAAACATTCACTGCAAACGAAAGCGTGCAGCGGATAATATGGCTCCATGCTGTTGATAGCACCGGCAGGCACAAAACTTTCGCATGGCGGCGACATACCGAGGTCGGCGAATGTATGTTGGAGTGGTGAGCCGCATAGCCGGCACAGTCCCACGTTTTGAGCAGTATCCATGCTGAAGGAAACTTCAGTACCGCCATTCATATCGTCACCCCCGGTTACGTATATTAATTGAATGCCGTTTTTATTATTGGAAAGACTTTATTACGGAAGGACGGAGGAAGCGATATTGTATTCCGATGTAGGGTATCATCCAAAAGATGTATTAGACATCTGTCTTTTAGCGATCTTATCAAATGGTTGTAGTTTTTCAGTTTTGTAATCACATTTGGGGGGCGGTGGCTAATACAACTTATAGATCACTTTGCGGGATGAGCGGGGTGAAGGAAAGTCATTGGTCTTGAGGGATGGGGATCACGTCCGCTGCGGAGGTAGCAATGCGGTTTGTCAGAACGAAAATTGAAGATCTCTGGCTCATTGAGCCAGAGCGGTTCGTTGACCAGCGCGGCTCTTTCGCAAGGACATTCTGCAAGCAAGAATTCTCTGACCACAACCTGGCGACCGACTTCGTTCAGCACAGCATTTCCATATCGACACTCAAACACACGCTGCGTGGACTTCATTTCCAGAAAACACCGCATCAGGAGACCAAACTGGTCTCCTGTGTAAGGGGAGCGATCTGGGATGTGGCGGTGGATTTGCGCCGCAGCTCTTCAACCTACCTGCATTGGGTTGCCGCGGTACTCTCGGCCGAGAATGGATTGCAGTTCTATATTCCCGAGGGATTTGCGCACGGTTTCCAGTCGCTTAGCGATGACGTCGCCGTTTCTTACATGATCTCAACACCATATGTCGCAGATAGTGCCTGTGGTATACGCTATGATGAGCCTGCGCTCGGTATCAGCTGGCCGGCAAAGCCATCGGTGATTTCGGAACGGGATCTGAGCTGGCCCAGATGGGCCATGTCCGACATTTCTACCGTTCTGTGAAGCCCAGGTTCGCAATCAGTCCGACTTCCTGAAGCGCCGCGGCCGCAGCGGCGATTTCCGAAAAAGGCATCTTCGATCTTTCCGAAATGTCCAGCAATGAGTTGTGCCCATCGGAGAGATTGAGCACCCATAGATATGCCAGGGTTCGGTCGCTGTTGGTCTTGTGTCCTCCGATGACGGAGAAAAGCCCGTACTTGCTCAATTGCGGCTCTCCCTTGGGAGAGAGGTTCAGAGGTGTCCAGTTCCCTTCCAATGCATCGATCATGTCCTTTACCATTCGGAAGGAGGTTCCGAGATGTTCCGGACGAATGAAATCAAGATTGTCAGCTGATGTATGATATTCGGGAAAGGTGCCGAATGCACTTCTCTGCAGAAGGCCCACGGGAAGATCGAAACCTGGCGAACAGAACTGTCGCTCGTCATATCCGTAGGGACTGAAGTCCTTGATAGTGAGAGGGATACTCTCATCTCCGCAACGCGTACAGGCGGCAATGCGATCGATCATCGTATTGCCTCGCCGGCTTCGCTTGTAGTTCGGAACCGCGCCGTCTCCAATGCAGGACAGAACGAGGCCGTGAGCTATATCCGAAAGGCGATGTTCGTTATTGGCCAGCCAGGCAAGCGAACCAATGGTTCCCGGCGCGAAGATGAAACGATAGCTATAATGCGTGCTGGCCGCCTTCAGGTACGCGGCGAGGCATGTAAGCAATGCCAACCCGGAGCAATTGTCATTTGCGAGCGACGGATGGCAGATGTGTGCATAAAGGAGGACTTCCTTTTTACTCCCCCCCGCGTGAAGATATTCGCCATAGACGAGATGGCCCGGCCGCTTTTCTGTATCGATGACGACGTCGTAGACGTCATCCCGGAGTTTCAGGAACTCCCGGTGCGCCATGCAGAAGCCCCAGGCATCGGTGTAATAGGCGGTCTTGTAAGGAATGAGGTCCGGCTGCGCCGGTAAGGTATAGATATGAGTTTTTAGCTCCGCCAGCGGCATAACCCGCCGTACCGGAATGCTGTAGTTCATGAGGTGGAGGTTGGACGCCGCGAAATCGATAACTTTCCGTCCGCGGGAATCCTTCACATAGGCATCTCTGACGATCCATTCGTCGGGAATAGTCCAATCGAAAACGCGTGTACCGCTCGGAACCTCCCGGCATTCGACATCGATATAATCTCGCATGATGCGGATCGTATCCCTGACGCCCTTGCCCGTGATGCTACGGCATATCGGAAAGAGCCGGCAGGCAAGCATGTAGATCGCCTGTCCCATTTCTCTGTCATTCCGGGAAGTCGCGGATGAGCCGAGCGTTTTCCCAACGCTATCCATGTCGGCCTCACATTCCGGCTACCGCAATATGGGTGGCGGGTTCCGGTATCCGCGGTGGGCGTCGCAGATTTTCATCGATCTCGTGATCACGGATAAGCTTTTGAATCTGACCGATGCGCTGATAATGCGGGCCTTCGAACTCGGCGAGCGTGAGGCCGGCGCTCGTATAGGCCTTGTAAAGTTGCGCGGCGCCGGCGGCCGCGGTCCAGGTCGGTTTGAAAGCCGGGAGCGTTCGCTTAATCTTGCTGAAATCCACGCGATAGGAGCGGGTATCCGGACTGGCGTCACTTGCATATTGCAGGCGGCATCCCGGAACCGTCATGGCGACGATCTCGGCGATCTCCTTGATCTGATAATTGTGTGCGTCCTGGCCCACATTGAACGCCTGATTGCGGACGTCGTCGGCCGGTGCCTCCAGCGCCGCCAGAAATGCGCGCGATATATCCTCGATATGAACGATCGGACGCCATGGCGTGCCATCAGACTTCAGCAGGATAAGCTTTTCGGTGACGGCCCAAGCCGTAAGATTGTTGAGCACGATATCGAAACGGAGCATGGGAGAAAGCCCGTAGGCGGTCGCCGGCCGCATGTACACGGGGCAGAAGTTGGCGTCGGCAAGGCCTGCGATTTCCTGCTCGGCGAGAACCTTGGAGATGCCATAGGCCGAGACGGGTTTCAGTTCCGCGGTCTCATTGACGAAGCCTTCGCCGGCTGCGCCATAGTTGCTGCAGGACGAAGCAAACAGAAAGCGCTTCACGCCGGCTTTCTTGGCAGCGACCGCCGTGCGGACACTGCCGCGGTAGTTGATTTCGTAGGTTATCTCCGGATTGAGATTACTCAGCGGGTCATTGGAAAGTGCGGCCAGATGGATGACCGCCTCAAATCCCTCGAGGTCGGCTTGTGTTATGTCGCGAACGTCCTTGCACACGCCCGGGACCCTGGGCAACTGCCCTCCGGGAAAGTAGGTGCAGCGATGGTAGAATTCGCTGTCGTACCCGTGCACCTCATGGCCCGCCTTCAGCAGCATGGGCACCATGACCGAGCCGATATACCCTCTGTGGCCGGTAACCAGAACTCTCATTGCCGTTTTCCTTCTCCGCAGCTCTTGACGCGGAGAAGCGTATCGCCTCGGCCGACCGCGTAGGACTGAGGAAACCGGTCGCCGCAGGCATGCGATTGGATGAGGTGATCCTAGCCGCTACGTCTTTCAGATGATCTCAGAGCAGTTGGCGCAGCTGGCATTGGCTCCGGGTCGTGTGCGACCAGCGATTGTTGGTTGAAGCGTCGGAAGACGACATCGGAGGGTCTCCCGATGAGATATTTCTCGACGCCATGTTCCAGTGCTTTCTTGTAGATGCCGAGCGCTCCATCGATAGCGCCAACCGTTCTTTCTATGTCGTCATCCATGTGTGTATAGCTGACGACCAGCGACGGGGCGAGAAGACCCCGGCGTATGGTTTCCTGCAGGAAGAGGGAGCGAAAGGCCTGGGAGGGTTTGCCTTCTTCATCAAGGGTCGAATAGGTGAGGCAGGCCGGATGACCGTGGACGCTAAAGTGGTTTGCAAGCCCATGGCCTGCGGCGACCTGGTTGACTGCTGCCCGCAACAGATTTCCCTGGCGGACGAGATGCTCAACGACGGGTTCGTGCCGATAGACATGCATGGTGGCGATAGCCGCCGCCATTGTGTGGGTTTCCGCACCATGGGTCGTCGAAAGCAGAAATACGCGCGGCTTGGAAGTTTGCTCGATACCGCCACGTTCCATGAATTCCCGCTTTCCAGCAAGCGCGGAAATGGAAAAACCGTTGCCCAGCGCTTTGCCGAAACACGACAAATCCGGAACGATACCATAGGCTTTCTGTGCGCCGCCGGTGTGCCACCGAAAACCGGTGATCATCTCATCAAGAATGAACAAGGTACCGTTTTCGTGACATAGTCTTTTCAGCTCGTGAAGGTAATGGTCCTTTGGATCTTCTCCGCGCGACGCTTCCAGGATGAATGCCGCGATCTGGCCCGGATATTGGCTGAAGAGACTGCGCGCGCGCTCCAGATCGTTGTACTTGAAGCCGACTGTAAGAGCCTGAATCGCTTTTGGAATTCCCGCATTCATCTCGGTTGTCCCGATGAACCAGTCATCGACCGAAAAGAATGGGTGATCGCTGCAACGGGCGATGAGATCCCGCCCCGTGACCGCCCTTGCAAGGCGTATGGCCGCTGACGTCGCATCCGAACCATTCTTGCAGAACTTGACCATCTCGGCGGTTGTAATCGTTTCCAGAAATGCGGAGGCGCAATCAATCTCGATCCGGGACGGACGCGTGAAATTGCAGCCTCGTTCCAGTTCTGCTCTGGCCGCATCGACAACGTGGAAATAGGCGTGGCCGAGGCCGACAGCCCTGTTGCCCATTCCGTACTCGATATATTCGTTGCCATCGACATCCCAGACGTGGCAGCCATACCCTTTTTCGATGAAGCCGGGGGAAAGGATGGGATACTGATCGTCTCCCTTCGCATAAGTGTGGGCACCGCCGGGTATGAGTTGACGTGCCCGCTTGCGAAGACGATCAGAGTTTTCAAAATCTTGGATCAGGTTTTCCATTTACGAGGCCCCGGTTGCGATCTTCGAATGACGATTAATACCGCATCCGGGCTGCACGTTTTCATTCCACCATTTGACGGGCCGGCTCGATCGAAAGGTTTAGGTTATGCATCCATGAACCGGATCGAAAACGATATGAGCGGATTTCTTTGGCTACGAAGAGCAAATGAGCTGACAACGTCTCTATTTTTGAGTCCGTTGCGACAAAGAGCCGGTCACAGGAGATCGTTCTCTTCCGAGGGGCAGATGACGTGCGACCGACGCATATCCGTCAATTATTCGGAGTGAACACCCAAAATCCATCGAGGCGAGCACGTCTCAGACGAGGATCACCGCGCGGCCTTGATAGAGAAGCCAGATTGGGGATTTCTACTTAAACAGATCGGATATCTTGAAAATGATCTCCGTCCTGTTTCTGGCATGCAGCTTTTTCATGATATTCCGGATGTGGACCTTGACCGTGCTTTCGCGGAGGTTGAGCTCATAGGCAATGATCTTATTGGGCTTTCCGCGTGTCAGTGCGTCGATCACATCGGCTTCACGTTGTGTGAACATGGCCGTCCGGCGCCGCTCCTTGTCCTCGGCTACAACCAGCAACTGACGAAGGTCATCCGGGTTTTCCACCGAGATAAACTTGCCTCCCGCCAGAGCCAGTGAAATGGCGCCGACGCAAACATTCAACCCGATCGCCGAGGAAATGTATCCTCGAACACCGGCTTCAAAAGCCCGGAGAATTTGCCGGAGGTCACGATTTTCCGCCAGAATGACAATAGGTAGTTCCGGAAATTCCGAAATAAGGCGTTTGAGATCATTTATAAAGAGATCGTCGCAGACGTCGTTCCGGCCGATATTGATCAAAATGCCGGCGTGCCGGGATTCTGCGGTGTTCCTCCACATCTCGAGGGACGAGAACAGTTCCACATCCATCCCGAGCCCATGAGCAATCAGACTTTGAGCCAGGCATTCACGGTCTAGCGCTCGATCATCGATAATCGCCAGTTTAGGTGTCTCTGTGTCAGGCATTTCGGAGCCGCGCAGCGAATTGGCGACCACCCTAAATCGCGCCGCGTTCGGCATATAGCCATAAGTAGGGATTGCTGTTGCCACCTTTTTCCCCCTTCCAACCCTTATTTCCAGCGAAAGTGCTGGATTTCAAGTAAAGCTTCGGCTTCACATAATTGTGGTCCCGTTTAGTTTTTTATTATATTTTAATTCTATTAAATAAAAACTTACAAATGCAAATACAATACTTTTGTTTAGGTGATTTTTCCGATGTTTGCTTAGAACTGAGGCGCTACGCGATGCTTCCGACTTGGCGCACAACGTGCCCAGGCACTCTCTCATGGCAGTAGGTTACAATGGAGCGACGCAAGTGGAAAAGCATCGGAAAATACCTAATTCTTCGTATACCTTCATTAATACGACAAAAATTGGGAGCGCGGAATTGCATCAAAATAGGTAAGAAAACGTGAAGAACTACTGGCTTGATCCCCTACTTAATTATTTGGGTAATGCCCTACAACTTAAGGGTATATCCCCTTCAGGGACGTATCTAGGTAATATATCGAAACCGAAACTATATAGAAACCTGACGAGCCGCACGATTTCGTCGGAAACCGCGGTTGAAGGGAGGACCCGCAACGATCGAGAATGGCGTCTTTTACCATCGGAGTTGGTCATCACCGAACCCGCCAGTGACAACATGATCCAGAAACCTAAGGAATGCTCGCCGAGCCGATGAAGTCCTCTCGACTTCGTTGCGGCTGCCTTATGGACAATCAACTGGCACCGGCGGCCCTTCATCAAAATAGCACAAGCGGGAAGTAAGTATGGTGAAACGCCGCTTCAGTCGAAGAAGAAAGGCGCGGCGATCCGGCAGAGATTCGGGCGAACCGTTACATGGCCTCGCGTCGAACCCGATAACCGGCTTCAAGGTGGTTGGCATAGGCGCGTCCTCGGGAGGGCTGAATGCGGTCAGCTCGCTTTTGAAAGCCTTGCCCCACCGGACCGAATGCGCATTCATGCTTGTGCAGCATCTCGATGCGGCTCACCAAGGCATGTTGGCCGAATTGCTGTCGGCTGAGACTTCACTGAAGGTGCTCCAGGCAACGGATGGCATCGTCATCAAACCCGAGCATCTCTATATCATTTCGCCGGAACTCTACATGGAGGCGGAAGCGGGCAGGCTTCATCTCGCCCCGCCTCACACCCAGGCCGATGCGCGATTATCGTTAGATTTCCTGTTGTATTCCCTGGCTCGCGAATATGGTGCCCGCGCGGTTGCAGTCATCTTGTCCGGTGCCGGGGCTGATGGCTCTGCCGCGATCGCCTCAATAACGGATGCCGGTGGCCTCGTCGTCGTACAGGATCCGCAGGAAGCCGAGTTCGACGGTATGCCGCGCAATGCGATCAGGTCGGCTATTGATCCGGTCATCCTGCCTGTTGCAAGGATGCCGGAAGCAATCCTCAACCGGACACCTATGGCTCCAGCAAACCTCCGCGCTCGATTGGCGACCCGTCCCGAGCGCACATTCTCACCCTCCGGAAAAGGTTCCTTGGCTGAAGCCGTCTCTCGGGTCTTGCTTGATCGTTATGCCCCAGCGGCGCTTCTTATCGATCGACGACATGAATGCCTCTATTCGACCGGCTTAATGGCTAAATTCCTCAATGTCGCGCCGGGGTCCGCATCTCACAATCTTTTCGCCATAACCCCCAAGAGACTTCATAGAAAACTCAGATCTGCGATCCAACACGCGACAGAAAACCGAAAGCCTTTCGTCGCAACAGGAGCAATGATCGAAAATAACGGCGACAAGATTCATTTCAGCATTCACGTCGAGCCGCTGATCGACCACGGGGAACATTATTTTCTGGTTTGCTTCGTTGAGGATATTTCTCTGGACCATAGGACAGAGCGGCCGCAGGGCGCACGCGCAGATGATGCCCGCGTTGCGGAGCTTGCGGCCGAGCTGGAGGAGACGCGGGCCGAATTGCAGGCCGCCATCCGGAACCTGCAGACCGCAAGCGAGGAGCAGCAGCTCATCAATGCAGAAGCTCTCTCCCTCAATGAGGAATACCAAGCGGCAAACGAAGAGCTCGTAACCTCTCAAAAGGAATTGCAGTCTTCGAACCAGGGGCTGGCGTCTGTCAACAATCAGCTCCGGGAGGCTTTAGAGAGCCAGCGGGCAATCTCGAAGGATCTCGAGAATATTCTCAGCAGTACAGACATTGCTACGCTGTATCTCGATAACGAATTGAATATCCGCTTTTTTACGCCTGCAACCCGGTCTCTGTTCAACATAATATCTTCCGATATTGGGCGGCCGCTTTCCGATTTCACGACATTGACGGATGATGGGACGTTGCAGACTGATGCGCTCGACGTCCTGAAAAGCGAGGGGGCAGTCGAAAGAGAGATCAGTGCGCGCGACGACCGCTGGTACATCCGCCGGATAAGGCCCTACCGAACCCAGGAAGGCCGGATCGAGGGGGTTGTGGTTATCTTCATCGATGTGAGCATTCAGAAGCAGATACTGCAGGATAGAGAGGCGGCGAAGAGATCCGCGGAGCTCGCCACTCAAGCAAAATCTCATTTTCTGGCTGCCGCCAGTCATGATCTTCGTCAGCCTCTGCAGACACTGAAACTCCTTCAGGGGCTGTTGGAGAAAATGGTCAAAGACGAGCAGCCGCGAACACTTGTGCTGAGGATGGAAGAGACGCTTGCCTCGATGTCGGGCATTCTCAATACGGTTCTCGACATCAATCAGATCGAAGCCGGCATGGTGCAGCCGAAGTTTGAAAGCTTTGCAATCACCAATCTCCTGGTTCGGATGCAGAAGGAGTTTTTCTACCCCGCGCGTGCAAAAGGACTCGAACTGCGGGTTGTCCCTTGCAGGCTGGCGGTACGCACGGATCCCCGTCTGTTGGAGCAAATCCTCCGCAATCTCCTGTCGAATGCGCTCAAATACACGCTTAGCGGAAAGATCCTTCTCGGATGTCGCCGGCATGGCAGCAAACTTCGGCTTGAGGTCTGGGACACCGGCATAGGGATTCCCGAAAATCAGATCGAAAAGATCTTCAACGAATACCATCAGCTCGACATACCCATTCGGGGCAGAGACCGTGGTCTAGGGTTGGGCCTTTCAATCGTTAAGCGTCTGAGCGATCTGCTCGGATCGAAGATTTCAATACGATCACAGCTTCAGAAGGGATCGGTTTTCTCGATCGAGATCGATCGCGCTGCTATTGACCAACCCCTGGTGGCGTTGCTCCCGTTGGATCTTCGGGCGGAAAGAGCTCAAAACTCTCCAGTGGCATCAATTCTTATCATAGAGGATGAGGATGCAATGCGAGACTTGCTGAGAATGGGGTTGGAGCAGGCCGGACATACCGTCGCGACCGCAACTAACGCTTTCGAAGCGGTAACCCTTGTCAAGCAGGGGCGCTTCATGCCGAACTTTGTCCTTGCCGACTACAATATCTCGTCGGCTATGGACGGCCTCGCGACGATTGAGAACATACGCAATATCCTCGGGCGTCGGATTCCCGGATTGATACTGACAGGCAACATATCGAGCAACGCACTCAAAAAATACGCCCAGCATGCTATCCCGCACCTGAACAAACCCGTGAAGCTGAGGGAGGTCATTCAGGCGGTCGATGACCTTCTTGTGCATTCCGACAAGGGGAATGCAACAGACAATAGTCATGCCGCGAGGTCGGACGCCGCACTCAGTCCGCTGATCGAAGTGATCGACGATGAGCTAGGCGTTCGAGAGAGTATACGAACTCTCTTCGAGGGGATGGACTGGGCAGTTCTGACTTACGCCAGCGCAGAAGAGTTCCTGGCTGGCTACGATCCGGACAGACCGGGCTGCCTTGTGCTGGATGCCTATCTGCTCGGCATGAGCGGGCTTGAACTGTTACGCATATTAAAGGAAAGGCAGCATCGTTTTCCCGTCATTGTCATCACCGGTCACAGCGATGTCCGCATGGCCGTCGATGCGATGAAGCACGGGGCGGCGGACTTCATTGAGAAGCCGTTTTCCCTTGAGGATATTCAACGGAGTGTCACAACGGCGCTCGAACAGGTGCGCGATACAAATGACCGCTCCGGCCGTCGTGACGCGGCCCGTGCCAAGCTTGCTGCCTTGACGCGGAGGCAGCGGCAGATCTTGGACAGAATTATCCTCGGACAGCCGAACAAGATCATTGCTGCAGAGCTGGGATTGAGCCAGCGGACGGTTGAAAACCATCGAGCTTCCATCATGCGCAGAACAGGCTCGTCCTCTTTTCCTGCCTTGCTGCGGCTTGTGGTTGCGGCAGAGGAATAGTGTCAGGCCGCCTGCATCAATGAAAGCGGCGTCTGAAAATTTTCGGCCACGCTGAAAGAAGAAATCTTATGCGGCGACCAGCGTCGGGCCGATGTAGGAGGTAGCCGACAGGTGGCAGAAAAGCCTTAAGCGGTGAGATGCGAAAAGCCAGCCTCAACAATTCGAAAGCCTCGATATCTCCCCGGAGAAGGTGAGAGATGCCGGACCAGTAGGCTCGGTTTGCAATACCCCGCCGGGCCAGCTGCCGCATTGCGTCACTGCCCACCATGTTCTTTCCTTCATGGCTGAAGAAACTCTCGGCAGCCGCGGCCGTATGAAGGATGTGCTGTGTCTGGCGCGACGCAAATGTCTTGGAGCGGTTGTTCGCATGTGACCGAATACCGGCCTGGACACATGCAATCTCGGCTACCGAGCCATGCAACGCCAGCCGCAGCCAGATTTCATAGTCGTCGCTGTGGGGTAAGTTAGTGCGATAATGGCCGACGCGCTTCTGGATGCTCGTCCTTACGACAACAGATGATCCGGGTATCTGGAACACTCCCATCCTGCAGAAGCGTTCGATGAAGGCTCGACCTTCGTGGAGTTCGAACGGCGTTGGATAGGGTTGAGGTGGAATCCGAGGAATTGGCGCGTCGTCTTCGACAGCGACGTCCAGTCCATAGCAGAATGCGACCGACGTGTTTCGCTCCATGAGGTCGACCGCGCGCTTCAGAGCTCCGGGGACAAGAAAGTCATCGGAGAACATCAGCAGGAAATAGTCGCCCTGGGCCCAATCCACGCCCTGATTGAAGGAGGCATGCGTTCCCAGGTTTTCCTGGCGGAGAATAAGCTCGACACGGTTGTCGTGGGCGAGCGATCCTGCGATCTCTGCGCTGTCGTCCGTCGATGCATTGTCGATAATCAGGACGCGGACCTGGACCTCTTCCTGATTCAGGATGCTTTCCACGCAGGTGCGCAGGTATCTTCCGTAATTATAGTTGGGTACGACGACGTCGACGGTCCTCATCTGTCTATGCTCTCAAGGCCGGAAAATGTCGGCGCAGCCACGGCGCTGCGTTTGACAGCGTACGCAGGATCAACCGGATTTCCGTCAGAAATGGATGATTTGCGACAATCAGGCCGGGGAGCCACCCTGCAGCGGCGGTCAAAAGCATCAGCCCGAAATGCAGGAAGTTCATCTGGAAGTTCCACCCGTTGAAGGCAAGAAACGCCAGCGGTCCGATCACTGAAAAAAGGGTGACGACGACGCTTGGAAGAATTGCCGCCATCAGTTCAGCGAATGTAAATCCCAGATGTTTTCTGGCAAAATAGAGAGAGATCAGCATCTGTGCGGGCAGGGAGATGAACTGGCTTGCTGCCATGGCCGTGATGCCATAGGTGCTGGCCCCGCAGAGCAGGACCAATGCCAGGCAACGGCACAGGAAGCCGGAGAGAAATGCGTCACGGTTGTGCCCGAGTGCGAGCAGCAGCGGATTGGTGACAACGACTGCGAACCAGAAGACTGCAGCAAGCGAAAGAAGTCGAACGAGCAGAATTGCATCACCCCATTGAGGCCCAAGAATGAGATCGACGATGGGGGCAGCTGTCAGTGCGATGAGGAGTACGCCCGGCCAATAGAGTCCTGACAGATAGCTGAGCGTATTGAGGTATGCCTTCTTGATGTCTCCGCCCCCTCTTACGCTGGCAGCCAGAGCCGGAAAGGCCATCGCATAGAAGGCCGACATGACGATCCTGTCGGGAATTCCGCACAAGGTGTTGGCCCGATTGTAAAGACCGACGGAGGACATCGATATGATCTTGCCGAGGATCAACTGCGGAACAGTTTCATAGATGCGATCGACTGCCTGAGAAGCCCCCTTGAAACGCCCGAACGCAACCACCGTACGCCAGGATTCCAAACTCGGCCGGCATATAAGGACGAGAGAATGGGGAGAGACAAAAGCAGACAAGCCGGCGAGCGTGATCGCGCCGGCGAGCATAGCCCATGCATAGCTGATATAACCGAAACCGAGAAATCCCAGCAGGATCGTCGACGAAGCGGAAACGAGCAGGGCTACGCTGCGGATTTTGGCGAGTACTCCAAACGCCATATTACGCCGCAGGGTTGCGACAATCGGCTGCGAAACCACGTCGGCGAAGGCCGACATCATGACAAGAAAGAGAAATAGCGGCAGTTCGGGTGCATCATAAAACTGCGCGATCTCGTTTGAGATGATCACCATTCCAACAGTGATCAACACGGTGAGCACAAGGAGCATCGTAAAGGAGGTTCGGAGATCCTTTTCCTCGATCTGCGGCCTTTGAATGAGAAATTCCGGCGTCACGAATTCTCGCAGCGACAGGGCGATTGCGCCAATACCAATACCCGTCACCGCATGCCCGATGGCATCAGGCGTCAACAATCGTGCCATCGCGGCCACGACGATGATGTTGATAGCCAGACCCAGATACTGCTCTATCGACGACATAATGAACGCGCGGCGAGGGGTACTCATGTGCCGCTCCGAAATCCGGTGAACCTTGCGATCCGATGGAGACGGTCGGTTCTTTTCCTGTGCCGATACATTTTAAAGACCCCCGGGGCTACTCAAGGATTGGGCATGCGTCATTCCAGATGTTGTTTTGTATTCACGTCAGACCGGAGGCGCTGAAAGCAACTGCTTGCCCAAAATCTGCTGCTGCTCGAGAAGCTGACTTTGGAAACGCTCATTTACGATCCCGATCTGGTGTTTGATGGCTTCTCGTTTATCGAGCATCTCCAGAAACAGGGTCTGAAGTCCATCCACGTCGAATGCTTCTATATGCCGACAAAATTGCTGCTGGCCGAAATCCCGCATCAGATCATCATTCTTCTTCGCATATCCGAGCGATATCGTCGGCCGGCCAAGCTTCAATGCGCAGACGAGATTGTGATATCGCGAGACCACCGCCAGATCGACGGTTGAGATCCGCTTCATCAGGTCGTGGAGTGATCCTCCTCCCGAAGCGATCTCGACCCGAGCCCAGTCCGCTTTTGCGACCGTGTTTGCGAGGATGTCGACAATATCGTCGCACGCGCGCTGGTCGGTGACGTCCCCCATAAACAGATTGACACGGTATCCTTCTGCGACAAGCCAGCTCGTGAAAGCGGAGATCTTGCGGATGTAGTTTTCATAGATCGCGTCGGCATGAGATTCGCCGGGCTGCCATCCGCGATAATGCATGATGCCGACTCCAATGCACAAACCTCCACCGGCCGGCTTTTCAGGGCCGCATGCGGGAAGTGGAAGGCCGAAGGCAATATCCGGGTAGCGGTGGTCGCCGGAAACGTCGACACCGAGTGAGCGCATATATTCCAATGAATAATCGTCGCGATATGACCGGTATGAGGCCATCTTTGCCGCAGACACAAGAAACCACCGGCTGAGGCGGCCTTTTATCGGTCCCGCGCCGATACTGACGAAAGCGATCTCAGTTCGGCATAGCCGGGCGACGAAACACCAGCAGAAGATCACGAACGGCCAGCCGAATGCTTTCTCCTGGAAATCATCAAGGATTCCGGTTCCTGGGATGATCATCAAATCAAACCCGTTCAGTTGTGCAATCGCGATGCCGAGCAACGCCAGCCGACGGGGCAGTTTCAGGAGGAGCCTGTCCAGCGTCCTGGCCCATGGAGCGGAAAGGGCGGGGCCGCCAACGCTCATACACCGTATGTTATAACGCGCTTCAATGACGGCCGGGTTGGAGCAGATACATAAAAATTCAGCGTCAGGCCGCAACTTGTGCAAATAGATGAGCATCGCCTCCAACGACCCGTCATTGCCGGAGTTGCCGGATCCGAATTGCCCGAGCAGGCTGATCTTCATCTGGTCTTCCATGAGCGCGAGACTGCGGCCGGTGATACCGTCGCTTCTAAAGACACTGATATCGGCTCGACGAGTGCCTACACACATCGTAATTCGGCTGGAATGATCCCCCAAACGAATACATGCTCCTGCGGCCATCCTTCTAAGGACGATGCGACTTAACCCAGCATTCGACTACCTCCAGACAGTCGGGGCTCTAGTATCCTCGAATTGAGCGGAAACGGTGCTTTCGATCATCCGGATGGATGGACCGTCGCTTCGCCTGCGATGAGAGAGGCCGTAGATGAAGCTTGCTTATTTCGTGCTTCCGCATGTCGGCGGAACCTATTCCGTTTTTAAACATCTGCGGGCTGGTTTGGCGGCATACGGGGTCGATGTTCAATGGCTCGGCACATGCAGCGACGGATATGAACTGCCGGCAGCGATGCGAGAGGAAGGCCCGCTTGGATTGTTGCTGGAAATGCCAGCCTCGTTCACGGAAGGCGCCTGTGCCAAGCGAATGGCGGAAGCAATCGAAAGCGAGGGTTTTGACGGGGTCGTCATCAATGTCCTTGGCGACAGGCTGCAGACGAATATCGCCCGATACCTGCCGGAACACATCCTGCGCATTCTGGTCGTCCACAGCATCACCCCGGGTACCTATGCTGCAGCAAGGTCGATCCGCGATTTCGCGCATGCAACGATCGGCGTATCGGAGCGATGCCGCACCGACTTGGTTGAACGTCACGGTTTTCCCGCCGACCGAACCTATACCATTCCGAATGCGGTCGATACGGCCGCTTTTCGCGAGCAGGAGGGCCGTCGTGTGCGCACCGGAGCGGAATTGCGTGCTCTCTATGTGGGACGGATCGAAGATACATCCAAAGGCGTCCTGTGGCTCCGTGAGATTCTCGACGGCCTGCCGGAGACCGTATCCCTGACGGTGGTCGGTGACGGACCGGATATGCCTAAGCTCAAGCGACGTCTTGCGGGGCATGCGGATCGCGTGCGCTATACCGGAACGATGCCGCTTGCTCTGATTCCGTTAGTGATGGCGGAACATGACGTTCTCATCATGCCCTCCCGTTTCGAAGGCTTCGGACTGACTTTGATCGAAGCAATGGCGGGAGGATGCGTCCCGGTCGTGTCCCATATCCGAGGTGTCACGGATACGATCGTCGAGAATGGCAAGAACGGAATGCTTTTTCCCGTCGGAGACTATACCGCGGCTGCGAATGCTGTCACGCGCCTCCATCAAGATCGCGATCTGCTTGAGCGCATGTCGTTTTCGGCGCGCGCAATAGCCCCGGAGCGTTATAGCATCGAAAGGATGGCGGATCGCTATTACGACGTCATAAGCTCGGCGATGACCGGCTGGCCGAAGCTGTCGCCTGTGCTGGATATTGACGGCTGGTCGATCCCTCCCGGACTGCGGCCAGGGTTGCGCACTTATATCCCCCTGCCGATCAAGAATTGGCTGCGTGTCGTACGTGAGCGGCTGTGATACGATGAAACGCTATCTCCTATCTCCTGGGCGCCGCCTTCAGAAACGACCGGCGAACGACGGCCGAATGCGCTCCTTGATAAGGATGTCCATCAGCTCCTGTCTGTTGTTCATGCTTACGACTTCCTCCTTTGCCGGGGGTATCGAATTTCCGCTGCGAACGGCACGGGGTAGTCATTATCTGGAGGACAGCCAGGGCCGGCCATTTCTTATCTCGGGTGACAGCGCCTGGTCGCTGATCGCGGATCTCTCCCTGAACGACGCGGAATTCTATCTCGATACGCGAAAGCGGCAGGGCTTCAACACAGTCCTGGCATCACTGATCGAGCATAGATTCGCACATAATGCGCCGGCAAATTTTTACGGCGAAGCGCCATTTCTCGGCGCCGCCTTCGAGGTGCCGAACGAGGCCTATTTCCGAAGGGCCGAGATGGTCATCCAGGCCGCCGCCGATAGAAATCTCCTCGTCCTCCTGTGTCCGGCCTATCTCGGGGCCGGTGGCGGGCCGGATGGTTGGTATCTGGAAATGGTTGCCGCAGGGCCGGAGAAGTTGAAAGCCTACGGGCGGTACATCGCCCGCCGCTTCGCCAAGTTTTCAAATATCATTTGGGTACAGGGCGGTGATTACGATCCGCCCGACAAGGCTCTGGTGACGGCGATCGCCGAGGGGATAACAGATGTCGCGCCGGATGCGCTTCAGACCATTCACGCCAATCGCGACACGGTCAGCAGCGACTACTGGCAAGGGGTGGATTGGCTCGACATCGATACTGTCTACACATACGACGATGTCGCCGAGGCAGTTTCCGCACGCCATCGATCCGGGCCTCGGAGGCCTTTCTTCTTTATGGAGGGAAAGTACGAGGGTGAGCATGGCGTTGACGAGCGTGAAGTCCGTTTGATTGCTTACAGCGCACTCCTTTCAGGCGCTGGCGGCCAGATGTTCGGGAACAATCCCGTTTGGCATTTTTCCGGTCCCGGTCTCTACGGCTCCTCGGAAACCTGGCAGCAGGCGATTTCGAGCCATGGTGCTGAAAGCCTGAAGCATCTCAATACGTTCTTCGGCGGACTGGAATGGTGGAAGCTCACGCCGGATCAAGGTTCCCTGCTAAAAGGCGGGGAAGGCATGGGCCACCGCAAGATATCGGCGGCGCGCAGCGTGGATGGCTCCTTTGCCGTGATCTACGTCAGCGACGCTACTACGTTGACGATCGATCTCGCCAGCCTGGCGAGAGGCGGAAAGCTGCTGCGATGGTACGATCCATCCAGCGGTATCTTCATGAAAGACAGTGAGCGGTTCGTCGGTGATGGCGTGAAAGAAATCGCTGTCCCCGAGACGCCAAACGATTCCGGCTTCCACGACTGGGTGGCTGTCTTGTCTAACGACGACGAGGACGTCGCTCGGCCTGCTCAGCATTTGATGCAAACACCTCCAAAATCTCTCGCGGATTAGGTGCCGGAGGGGCACCAGAAGCTCACTCGCCTACGCCTTTCGAGACTGGAACCGCCATAGGGGTTAGAGGGGTAGGTATCCGCGGCACCACCTCCTTCCTATGTCGGAGAGCTCTGCTCCCTTTGCTCGCGTACCGCCCTCCGCCGAGGTTTTTTAGAATCACATCGAAGGTCGGCGTGGTCGCTCGACCGAAGCTTACTCTCCTCCGTGGCAAGGGAATTCGAGATGTCCTGGCTATTTGTCAATACGATCGCAACATTCATCCTGAGCGTCTCATTGATCGTTGGTTTGCGCCGTCTGGCCGTGGCATTTCAGCTTGTCGATCGCCCGGATACCGTCAGGAAGCGCCATAGCGGTGCCATTCCGCTTTGCGGGGGGATCGCCGTATTCTCCGCCTTCGCCATTGCCACCTTCTTCGGAGGAAGGCCCGATCTACTCGGATTGAATTTCTGGCTGGGGCTGCTGATCATCACGTTCATTGGTGTCGTTGACGACCGCCTGCCCCTTCCCGCCATCGGCCGTCTGATTCTGCAGCTGTCGATAGCGGTTGCCCTCGTTGGCGGTACCGATATCAGTTCATTAACGGTGGGGGCTCTGTTTTCCGAAGATACCGCACTGTTCCTGCCATTCTTTTTCTTTATTGGCGTTCTATTCGTCGCAGGGCTTGTGAATTCGTGGAACATGCTCGACGGGGTCGATGGGCTTGCGGGCGGCGTGGCGGCTGTTTCCCTGATCTGGTTGATCGTCATCGCCGGATCGGCAGAAATGACGGAGTTCATTGCCTCGCTCGAGACGCTTTTCATCTGCCTCTGCGCGTTCCTGGTGTTTAACATGAGAAGCCCCTGGCGCATGCGTGCGAGCGTGTTCCTCGGCGATGCCGGCAGTACGGCTCTCGGCGCAACGATCGCTTATGTCATACTTCTACTGGCGACCAGAAGCAGTGCGGTTTCCTTTCCCGCATTGTTGTGGGTCGTGATCGTTCCGATCGTCGATACGCTGAGCCTGATCGCTCGCCGGCTGCTTGCCCACCGCAGTCCGATGTCGGCCGATCGCTGGCATCTCCATCATCTGCTGCTCGACAATGGTCTCAGTCATGCTGCGACAACCAACACCGTGATATTAGCGTCGGCGATCTGTGGCGGGATCGGTTATGTGGGAATTCGGGCAAATGTGCCTGGCGAGATCATGGCACTCGGGCTCATCTTACCGATCGCCGTTCATACGCTGTTCGTTCTTTCCACCACTGGCTACCGAGCCAAAGTGCAGCCGGAAGGAAACGGAGCGGGGTTGCGATCAAGCAGAACGGACATGCTCGGCGGCGCTGCGAGCAGTATGGTTTTCAAGGGAGCGGCGAAGCCGGTCTTGAAAGATGAATGATTGCTCCTGGGTGGCGCTGCACCTTCGGCCGAAACCTGCCGGGACATATGTGCCGACCCTCGTCAGGGTGCAGCCCTTTGGACGGCTGGCTCGCATCTTGGCATATCTGAGTGCCATGGTCGCCGGTATCCTTGTGCTTTATGGCCTGGCGCTCATTTCCGCAGGTTCGTTGCTAATGGCGCGGGACGTTCTCGCGAACGCGGATATCATCGTCGTGCTGGGGGGCGACGGGCCGCCACGAGCAGCGCGAGCGGCGGCACTCTGGCATCAGAGAAGGGCACCACTTGTGCTGGTCACAGGCCGCGGCGACTGCAATTTCATTCGCCAGCTGCTGATTGAAGCCGGCGTGAAGTCCGAGGTGATCACGACGGAGTGCCAGTCCGGCAGCACATGGGAGAACGCCACGTTCTCGCAGCCTATACTCACCGGCATGCAGGTCCGGAGCGCGATCCTGGTGACGAGCTGGTTTCACTCGGGCCGCGCGGTAAAGCGTTTCCGCTCTTTAATGCCGGACATCCGCTGGATCTCGGTACCTGCTGAAAGGGAGAAATCTTACTGGATGCTCGCTTTCGATATCGACGGCGTCCAAATCGTAAAGGAATATATCAAGACCATCGCCTACGACGTAAGGAGCCAAATCTCCACTGCCGCAGCCCCCAAAGCGCTGCCACTGGCTAACGCGGATGCCGGGCGATGAACATCTTTCTGGTCTTCTGTCTGACCGGCGTCGTGCTCCTGCTTCTCGGATGGGGAATGTTGCGTCCTGAAAGGATCTACGAGTTCCCATTCCTCACAGGTGTCATCACATTCAGCTTCATCCTTCCGCAGGTTCCGGGTCTGGCGACGGATAGCTTTCTACCGGAGACGGCATTCGCCAGGACGATCGCGTTCACGATAGTCTGTCTTTTCATGTGCTGGTGGGGGTGGAGCCAGACGGCAAGGCCGTTGGCATTTTTCCGTCTCGACTTTGATGAAGGCCGCCTCCTGATCATAGCGGCTCTGCTTTCCATTGTCGGTGCCTATTTTTATTTCAAACTGAGCCGTCTTCCCGGTGAACTCACCATTGCAGTGCAGATGACCGGTACTCCCGTCATGTACGTCTTCTTCTCGCGTCTGTTGAGTTATGGACTGGTCATCGCCGCACTCTGTTTCGCGCGACGTTTCTCCTGGTGGGCCGCCACCATCATTGCTTTCGATCTTGTCTTCTATCTCGATCGGATCGTGATCACCGGCAAACGTGCAGAGACGGTCGAACTGATCATGATCTTCATGCTTGCATGGTGGTGGTATAAAGGCCTGGCCATTCCGCGCACTCTCATCATCGTCGGGGTTTTACTTGGCACGCTGCTGATGAACAGCATGGGGGACTATCGCACGATAACCAAAGCGAATTCTGCGCCTGTGTGGGATGAAATCAAGAGAATCGACGTGGTGGGCAATTTGTCGGGGGTCTTGAGAGATGGCGGAGAAGAGATGCGCAACGCCATCGTTCGGATCCATCATGCCGCCACGACCATGCAATTCGATTACGGCAAATTCCACTGGAACAGGCTCGTTTTCAGTTTCGTGCCCGCCCAGGTTGTTGGGGTTGATGTCAAACAGTCTTTCATGTTGCCCATGCCGCCACGGGCTCGGGACTTTAATCCTGTCGTTGGCACGACCGAAACGGGCATGGCGGATGCATTCGAATCCTTCTGGTATCTCGGTGCGTTCAAGTTCTTCATTCTCGCTTATCTTCTCCGCCGCATCTGGGTCACGGCCAATAGTGGAGAATTCGCGGCGCAATTTACCTATGCGCTTTCGATCATTCCTTCGATGCATGCGATTTCCCACCAAACCGACTGGGTGTTGATGGTCTGGGTGCACATGCTGATGTTTGCTGCGCCGGTTTTGGCTTTTGCGATCATCCCCTACCGTCGCCGCAACCGGTATGAGATGCATCCTCCTTCGCTTGCGGCCAATGGATAGGTCATGCTGTCAAGATACGACGATCCGGCCTTCAAACACGCCGCCACCCCCTTGCCGCGGTTCGGAGGGCCGACATTCGCCCTGCGCTTCCGGCTAAAGCGACTGATCTGGATGACGGTCTGGCGTCTTCTCGCGTCTTGGACACCGCCACCATTGCGACGCTGGCGCAATCTTCTTCTGCGGGTGTTCGGGGCAGACATTCACTCCACCGCGATCGTCCACGCAAAGGCAGTGATCTGGTGGCCGGGACATCTCGTCATGGAGCGTTACGCCCTGATCGGGCCGGGCGTCATCTGCTACAACGTCGACAAAATTACAATTTGTGAGTTTGCCTCCGTCTCCCAGCGGTCGCATCTGTGCACTGGTTCACACGATATCCAGGACAGCGCCTTTCCGCTGATGACCCAACCCATTACGATAGAGGCGAACGCCTGGATCGCGGCGGAAGCCTTCGTCGGCCCAGGCGTCGTGATTGGAGAAGGGGCTGTTTTGGGGGCGAGGGGTGTTGCCGCTAAATCGCTGGCGCCATGGACGATCTATGTCGGCAACCCGGCAAAACCGGTCGGACGCCGGCGATTGGAAGCGGCGGCCTCCTATGCACTCAAGCGGTAGCTGCGGAGTGTCGTGTCGGCAATTGCCGGCCAGGTGAATTTATCGAGAACCAGCCGCCGTCCATTCTGCCCCATTGATTGTGCTCGCGCGCGATCATCAAGGATCGCCGCCAGAGCTTTTGCAACCTCTCCCTGGTCGAGCGAGACGACGATCCCGGCGTCGGCCGCGGCAACCTCCGGAAAGTGGCATTGATCGGTAATCACGACAGGGGTGCCGCAAGCAAGCGCTTCCGTGATCGCCATGCTGAAACCTTCCTGCCTGCTCGGCAGACAGAAGCAGTCCGCATCCACCATCGCCTCGATCTTGGTCTTGCCATAGAGCGGGCCTGTAAGATGTACCCGATCCTCGATGCCGAGCTGCCTGACCAGGGATATGAAATCGCCTTCTGCCCCTCCCGCGGGACCAGCGACGACCAGATCGACATCGGGATACGTTCCACAGATTTCGGCGAAAGCTTTGGCGAGAATATCCAGGCCTTTCTTGAAGTGCAGGCGGGAGAGAAACAGGATGTAGCGCCGGTTCGCCGGAAGGGCAATTTGGGGCCGGAAAAGCCCTTTGGGTGGAAGGGGATCAAATTCCTCGGCAAATATCCCGTTCGGGATGATGAAGTTCGGGGCCTTGAATTCAAGCGGCTTGATTGCCGATGCCTCGTCGACGTTCAGAAGATGGAGGAAGGCCGCATCATTCAGCATCCTTCTGTAGCAAAGGCCCAAGGCGATCTTCTTCTTCCATGATTTTTGCTGGAGGCTCCAATGATCGAGCATTCCGGCCGGGCAGACGCAATAGGGGATGTCGTCCGCTTTCGCCAATTTCGCAGCATGCAGGAGGAACGGTTCCCAAATACCATGAATGTGCATGAAGGATGCTTGTTCAAGGACCCTGCGAAGCATTCTTCGGCCTCTGAAGCAAAAGAGCCTCTCAATCCCGTTTGCGTCCGGGAGGATATGCCAGTGGATTTTGGAGAAGCCTGGTATGCCCTTCCCGATCTCCATCACCTGCGTGTTTACCGCTGTGTTCCCATAGGTGACGATGTGGACATCGAGGCCCATGGCCCCTTGCGCAGCGGCGATGCGCATCGCGACTGCCTGCAAACCGCCGTTTTTGGGGTCGATCGACGCGATTACGTGCACGATCTTCATCGGAAAAATTGCCGTTGAACTTGCGTTTCAGGAACAGTCCTTGTTCCTGTTGGTTGGTTTGCATTCGAAATCGACAAGGCTGTGAGCAGCCGCTGTCCGTAAGCTTCCACAGTGAAATCAGCCGCGCGATGCAGTGCGTTGGCGGACATCAATGCCCGCAGCCCGTCATTTGCGGCGAGACGCTCTACCGCCAATGCGATTGCCTCGGCATCGCAAACAGGCACGATGAACCCCTCTATGCCGTCGCGCACGACAGTCCCGCTATTCTCTGTTGTGATGACGGGCAGACCGGCGGCGAGCGCCTCATAGGCTGCGGTGGCCGATCCTTCGCAGAGCGACGGAAGGAGGAAGACATCGGCCCAGCGAAATTCATCGGCGACCTGGGACCGGGGAATGATGCCGCGAAGTTCCACCCACCGCGAGATGTCCTGCCGGACGGTTTCGGAGATACTGAGGCGGCCGGCCATCCGGAATGTCGCGGCCCCTCCGACCAGTCGCGCGGCCTCGGCAACATAGGGGGAGCCCTTGCGTAGCCCGACCTCTCCGACCGTCAGAACCCGTAGAGGTCCGGGCGATCGTCTTCTCCGGTCGATAGTGAAAGCCGAATTGACGCCGTAGGGCACGACGATACAGCGTTCACCGGGACCTCCGCAGGCGATGACATGTTGCCGGACGAAATCCGAAGGACAGACGATGTAGTCGGCGAGAGCCCACTCAGCCCTTTCCCGGTTGGCGAATATGCGAGCATGAGGGTTGTGGCGAGGCAGCCCTGCCCACTCCGGAAAGCGATGCATCTCGCGATCCACGAGTGTTTCCACCACGTCGCGCGGCGCGATCATCTGTTCGACTGCCGTCCAAAGCCCCTGCCGCTTCGCTGCGTGCATCTGTTCGAGGGCATCGCCGCCGAAGGCATAAAGTCCTGCGGCGTCATGGAACCCGTTTCGCGCGACCATCCGCGAGAACGTCGATCCCGCCCATACCGCGTGGCCGGTCTCCTCGATGGCATCCTTGACACGCATCCGGCGCAGTGCCGAGCCGATTCCGAAGCCTGAAAAGACCGTGGTGAGCTCTGCTGGAACGCCCCTGGGGCGGCGACCAGCAAGGCGTTTGAGGGGCGCAGGAAAAAGACCGGAGGGCAAATAGTTGACTATTCTTGGCCAGCCCTTCGTCGCGCAGATGTCGGTGTAGAAATGGGCCAGCCGATCCTGCGATGCGAATATCCTGGGCACGGCATAGTGCATACGGGCGCCGAGCTGGCTGACGACGACCTTTCCGTTCATGGCGAAATACCCTGAGCGAGGGGAGAGACGGACGGACTCGCATTCCGGACCCGCGTGATCAGCGCGCACCAGGCATCGATCGCTCTCTCTCGCGAATATTCTTTCAACAGGAGCTGACGAGCCTTTTGCCCCATCTCCGTGCGGAGTTCAGGACTATTTCGCATGTCGCATATGGTGGCCGTGAGGTCATCGACTGCGCCGATCTCGACACTTCTTCCGCACCCATTGGAAGCGAGCGCGCGCGGTACTTCGCCATCCTGATCCCCGATGAAGATTGTCGGGCGACCGGCCGCGAGGATGCCGTAGAACTTGCTCGGTACGATGCAATGCTCGAGTTCGGGCAGCAGCGACACGAGGTGCACATCTGCAGCGTTCAGGCTTTCGGACAGATTTGCTATAGGCTGCAGCGGCTTGAAGATCATGTTGTCCAGCTGGAACTGCTGCGCGGCCTCCATGACGGCAGCATGCTGATGTCCGCCTCCGATCAGAAGAAAGCGGATGTCGTCGCGGTCTTTCAGTCGCCGTGCGGCATCGATGATCGTCTGGAATTCATGCGCTCTTCCAAAATTGCCGGAATAGCCGACCACGAATGTGCCGCTTAATCCCCATTGGCTGCGGAGCCTGTTCCGGGATGGTGGGATCGGATAGATTTCCTCGTCATCCGACCAGTGGTGCATGATGGTCAGGTGGTCCCGCGGCAATCCCTGTTGTTCGACATATGTCGCCATCCTGCTCGTAGAGCAGACCGTAATTCCGGGTGAGTTCAGTGACCAGTTGCGCGCCTTGCGAGCGAATTGCATGGGTAGCCGCCAACGCCGGAAAAAGCCGAGTTCGACTGCCGTTTCCGGAAATAGATCCATGATCCAGTTTACCATGATCCCGCCCTTCAGGCGCAGCGCTACGGCACTCGTCACTGACAGGAATGGAGGGTCGGTGCATACCACCGTCATATCGCCCGCCGAAACATTGCGCAGAAGCCAGAAGAACGCGAGGACGTGAAAGCAAAGATAATCGATCGCCCTGCCGACCACCGTGTGCCGGCCAAAGCGGAATGTGGCAAGGCGCTTAACCTGCACGCCCGCAATGACCTCATCTGCAGGCAGGCTGGTGGTGCGTTGGTTATGGATTTCGCGGCTGGCGACAGCCATCACATCGAATCCGCGTTGCACCAGTGCGAGTGCGATCGAAGTGGTCATGCGGCTGGTGGCCGACTGATCCGGGAAGAAATAGCGGTTGAGGAAAATGATCTTCATGCCGTGCCCCCGCAAGCCACCCAGGGCCTACCGGAGCAATCTTGGCAAGACGGAGCAAGACCGCAAGCTGATCGAAGGTGATAGGGCCGTCGGAATCATACCTACTGCGATCAGTTCAGGCGTATGTCGCAGAATGTAAAAAGCGGCTCGCCGGCTCCTGTCAGATGTTGCTCGACGGGTGAAGTGAGCGCCGACTGACCGTCGATGAGTGGCGGTCGGCAACATGGTCACTTACGGCATTGCGCAGGTCACCACGCGGATGTCTCGTCGAAAATCGGAAGGTGACATGCCGGCAATATGCCGGAAGGACTTATTGAAGGCGCTGATCGAACCGAAGCCGCTGTCCATCGCAACCTGCAGCACGTTGGCTCCCTCCTGCATGAGGAGGGCCTGGGCACGCGATAGCCGCAGCAGATTGACGTATTTGCTGAGCGTCATCCCGGTGGATTTCCGAAAGATGTTCATCGCATATTTGGGGTGAAGTTCGGCGGCGCGGGCGATGTCGATCGTGTCGATATCCTGCATGAAGTTTGCCGCGATGAAATCGCACATGCGTGCGACGCTTCTCGCCGATTGCGCATAGGGCTGGTCGGGGCTGATCGGCTCGGCTCCCGATAGCGCGTCGGGGATCATGCAATAGGAATCGAGGGCAATACGCTCTATCCGCAAGAGCAATTCATCGACGGCATGTTGCCGTTTGAGAGGATTGCCTGAAGTCACATATTCGAACCAGCGCGCGAAATTCTCCCGGTCCGCCGTGTCGGTGGCGGATGTCAGCAACGTCGCGCCGTGCATCAGTTGCCTGGAAACGTCGCCCGGCAACCGCAACCGGAAAAAATGCACCAGCGGCAGATGGGCGCCGGCATAAAGGGAATCGTCGGAGGACTCGTCCATGCGATGCGGCTGGCCTCCCCAGAAGAGGCACATCTGCCCGGCGTCGAGACGAATGTCGTGTTCCCCCATGCGGTACCGAACCGTACCCCGGATCACGTAATTTACCTCTACCTGTGCGTGCCAGTGTGGCATCAGCATGATCAGCGGATGGGTGAAGAACATCTGCAAGGCAGTTGGTAAGCCCTCGATGCTGCTTGCCCCGGGTTGATAGATCGCTCTCGTGGCCACCTTACTTTCCGCCAAATACATGTTCCCTTTGTCGGAGACAGACGTTTCGCAGGCGATAATTTAGGCATGTTTCCGAAGGGACAGCAATTGAAAAGGGAGGGTTTTCAATGCGCTTCAAACTTGCGGGGGCGACGGCTGTTGTCGCATCGCTCATGTCCGGTACCGCCTTTGCGCAGTCCGGCGAAGTGACCATCTGGAACTGGGACGTTGCCGCGTCGGCGCTCAAGGCGACACTTGAGGGCTTCAACAAGAAATACCCGGACATCAAGGTCAAGGTGGAGGACCTTGGCAACGATCAGGTTTACGACAAGACGCTGGCGGCCTGTGCGGCGGGAGGAGAAGGCCTGCCCGACATCGTTTCGATCGAGAACTTCGAAGCCGAGGTCTTCTGGAATCGTTTCCCCGATTGCTTCGCCGATCTGAGTGAAGTGGGATATACACCGGAAATTCAAGCCCTGTTCCCGGAATTCAAGCGGACGGAACTCGAAGTGGATGGCGTATCCTATGCCGTGCCGTGGGATTCCGGCCCCGTTGCCATCTTTTATCGGCGCGACTTCTATGAGAAGGCGGGCTTGGCACGACCATGATCTACGTGACACATGATCAGACCGAAGCCATGACGCTTGCCGACAAAATCGTCGTGTTGCGGGCAGGGCGCATCGAGCAGGTGAGAGCGCCGCTCGACCTTTATGACGACCCCGCCAATCAGTTCGTCGCAGGTTTCGTGGGGTCGCCCAAGATGAACTTCCTGAGAGCCGAGGTGGTGGACCGCAGTCCGAAGGGGATCACCGTGGCCTTGGCCGCAGAAAGTAAGATAAGCTTTACCGTTCCGATTTCGTCCGACCTCGCGCCGGGCAGTCCTGTAATCCTCGGCATCCGGCCGGAGCACTTCGTCAAGGCGGGAGAAGGTGACGCCGATTTGAGGGTTGTTGTCGAGGTGGCAGAGCATCTCGGCAATACCAGCTATGTCCATGCAAGTCTTTCCGGCGAGACGATCGTCATCGAGCAACCGGAATCCCGCCACAACGGCGATAGCGCGCACCTGACCGTGGGCGTGTCCGCTCCGCGCCTTTCTTTTCGACGAGACAGGCAATCGTCTCCGCTGAGCAATTTCATCATCCAAGGAAAGAGTCATGACCATAGAAAACAAAATCCGCTGGGGCATTATCGGGCCCGGCACGATTGCGCGCGCCTTCGCCGAAGGGATTGCACACTCACAAACCGGCCGACTCGTTGCCATCGCCACGCGCAATCCGGACAAACCCGGGCTTTCAGAGGCCTTTCCCGGTGCGAGGATCGTCGCCGGTTATGAGGCGCTGCTTGGTGATCCGGAGATAGACGCAGTCTATATCGCGGTTCCCCATACCGGACACGCGGAATGGGCGATCAAGTCCATCCGCGCCGGCAAACATGTGCTGGTCGAAAAGCCGATCGCGCTTTCCGCCTATGATGCCGACGTCGTCTTTTATGAAGCCGGAAAAGCGAAAGTTTTCGCCGGCGAAGCCTATATGTACCGTCTTCATCCGCAGACGGCGAAGCTTATAGAACTGGTGAAGAGCGGCGTGATCGGAGACATCAGGATCATCCGCTCGAGCTTCGGCTTCAACATGGGAGGCTTCAAGCCTGAACATCGCCTTTTTAACAACGACACGGCGGGTGGCGGCATTCTGGATGTCGGAGGCTATCCGGTCTCCATGGTCCGCCTGATTGCAGGAGCCGTCGAGGGCAAGGATTTTCTGGAGCCCAAAACAGTCACCGGCGCAGCTCATCTCGGTCAATCAGGTGTTGACGAATGGGCTTCCGCCGTTCTCAAATTTGACAACGGCATCGTCGCGGAGGTCTCCTGCTCGATCATGGCTCAGCAGGACAACACGCTGCGTATCATCGGCTCCGAAGGACGGATCGAAGTCAAGGATTTCTGGTTCGCTTCGGGCCGACAAGGGGGTGTCGGGCGGATCGAGATATTCAGAGGGAACGAACGCGAGGCGGTTGAGCTTGAGGAGAGACGATATCTCTATTCTTTTGAGGTGGATGCGGCCGGCGGGGCTATCCGGGAAGGCCGGACCGAATTCGCCTGGCCGGGCATGAGCGCTGCGGATTCACTTGGAAATTTGCGCGTGCTCGATCAATGGCGGGCTTCGGTCGGCCTGGAATATGGCGTGGAGAAAGCTGCAAAGCGTCTCACGAACCTTGCCGGAGGGACCGTTCGTGCCGGCCGCAATGTGCCCAAGCGGCAGATTCCGGGCTTAGCGAAACCGGTTTCCGTCGTCAGCCTGGGGTTTGAGTTCTTCCCGAACTTCGCTGCTGCGTCTTTGACCATGGATGCCTTCTATGAAGCGGGAGGAAATGTTTTCGATACCGCCTATGTTTACGGCGCCGGCAAGACGGAGAAGATTTTCGGCGACTGGCATACGAGCCGAAGGCTGCCTCGCGAGGATTTCATCCTGATCGGCAAGGGCGCTCACTCGCCGCTCTGCTATCCCGATGTGATTGCCAGGCAACTGGATCAATCGCTCGACCGCCTCAAGACCGACTATGTGGATGTCTATTTCATGCATCGCGACAATCCGGATGTTCCGGTCGGTGAGTTCGTCGATGCGATGGATGCGGAAGTGAAGCGTGGCAGGATCCGCGGCATCTTCGGCGGGTCGAACTGGAGCCGCGAACGCATGGACGAAGCAATCGCCTATGCCCGCAAGAACGGCAGGGCACCCCCCCGCGCCCTCTCAAACAATTTCTCGCTTGCCGAAATGCTCGATCCGATCTGGGCAGGATGTGTTGCCGCATCTGACGATGATTGGAAGAGATGGCTGATGGAGAGGCAGATCCCGAACTTTGCCTGGTCGAGCCAGGGGCGCGGGTTCTTCACAAACCGGGCCGGCCGTGACAAACGCGACGACGAAGAACTCGTTCGCGTCTGGTATTGCGAACGCAATTTCCAGCGTCGCGACCGGGCAATAGAGCTTGCCGAAAAGCTTGGACGTCACCCGATCCACGTCGCATTGGCTTATGTCATCGCACAACCCTTCCCTGTCATACCCTTGATCGGGCCGCGGACCGTGGGCGAGCTCGAGGACAGTCTTTCGGCCCTTGATATCCAGCTCTCGCCGGGGCAAGTGGCATGGCTGGAAAACGGATCATAATCTCGAGCGCCGAACGGCCGGGCTTTCGGCCCGGCCGTTGCAAACTCGGTTCATGGTCATGAATGAAAGTCAGCGCCGCTTTGGTGGCTGTCTTTCCATTCGCATATTCCGCTCATCCTGAGCAAACTTACCTGCCATACTGCAGTTCGCCGGACGGCTAAATCCTGGAGCAGTCTCGTCTCCTTGATAGGCTATATCGATCTCCCTGAGATCGATAACTTCTCGTTAACCAAAAAATCCTTGACGCGACTCGGAGAGGCGTTCAGCTTCCGTAACGGAATTGAGCGGATATTTTTCATTTCAGCGTAACCGGTGGCCGCCTCTGTTAGTTCGGTTGCTCAGCGTATAAAATCAGACGGGAATCACGTGCCCGGTCAAGCCGGCTTCATATCGGAGGTTTATCCTGCCTCTGGTCATCGAAGGGAGCAAGGCATGGCGGACACGAAGGGGAACAAACGCATGAACGTATCGGCGAAGAAATCGGGAGCGGGGAGCACAGGAGCTGTGGTCGAGCCGCGCGTGCTCGCCGACGAGGCGATCGCCAGGGATGCGCGGGCGCTTTCCGAACAACTGAAGGCGATGCGCGAGCGGCTCTTTCCCCCGGCCTCGATGAAATCGCTGCGTGCCTTTTCGTCTGGAGAAGCGGCAAAGCTGGTCGGCGTATCCGATGGCTATCTCCGCCAGCTTTCGCTGGCAGGAGAAGGGCCGCAGCCGGAGACGGGCGCCGGCGGCCGGCGCTTCTATTCGCTTACCGACATCAATGCGCTCCGCCGCCATCTTGCCGAACAGGCGCTTGCCAAGGGGAACATCGCCAAGGCGCGATCCTACCTGCCGCGTCGCGATGCGGCGCGCGGGGAACACCTGCAGGTGATTTCGGTCACCAACTTCAAGGGTGGCTCGGGCAAGACAACTTCTGCCGTGCATCTCGCCCAGTATCTGGCGTTGACCGGTCACCGGGTTCTGGCCATCGACCTCGATCCGCAGGCCTCGCTTTCGGCGCTCTTCGGCTATCAACCGGAACTCGATCTCACCGGCAACGACACGCTTTACGGCGCGATCCGCTATGACGACGAGCAGCGTCCCTTGGCGGACATTATCCGCAGCACCTATTTTCCCGGCCTTGATCTCGTGCCGGGCAATATCGAGCTGCAGGAATTCGAGCACGTGACGCCACAAGCGCTGTCTCGCCGCCAGAACGGCGAAGACGCTGGGCCGCTCTTCTTCGCACGTATCCAGGCAGCACTGCAGACGGTGGAAGCCGACTACGACGTTGTCGTGATCGACTGCCCGCCGCAGCTCGGCTACCTGACCCTCTCGGCGCTGTGTGCCTCCACCTCGGTCATCGTTACCGTGCACCCGCAGATGCTCGACGTCGCCTCGATGAACCAGTTCCTCTTCATGACGTCCGATCTGCTTGCGGTCGTACGCGAAGCGGGTGGTACGTTGAATTTTGATTTCCTGCGTTATCTCGTCACCCGATATGAACCGAATGACGGGCCGCAGGCACAGATCGTCGGTTTTATGCGCTCGCTCTTCGGGGATCGCGTGTTGACGGCTCCGATGCTGAAATCGACGGCGGTCTCGGACGCTGGGCTCACCAAGCAGACACTTTATGAGGTGGGCCGCGAGAATTTCACCCGCACCACCTATGACCGCGCTCTCGAGGCGATGAATGCCGTCAATGATGAGGTCAAAGGGCTGATACACACTGCCTGGGGTCGATAGGGGACTGAACTGAAGGAAGGTTTTGGGAATGGCGGGAAGCCGCAAGAATGAGTTGAGGGCATTGTTCGGGGGAGGGCTGGCACCGACCGAGCCTGCCCGTGCGCCCGAGACGAAATCCATGCCTGAGGCTGAGGCCAAACCTGCGCCGGCGAGAGAGGGAGCCTTGCCGCCCCGCAGCGCATCGGGTGCTGTCAAGGCGATGGGGCTTTCCCTCGGAGCCATGTCTCGCGAGGTAGAAGAGGCCCGAGCGCTTCGACAGGCATTGAGCGAAGGGGAGCGCGTCGTCACCATCCATCCCGACAGGATCGATTCCTCTTTCATCGAGGATCGGTTGATGCTTGATGGGCATGAGGATGGGGATTTCGCAGCGCTGGTGGACAGCATCCGCGAGAGTGGCCAGCAGGTGCCGGTGCTGCTGCGTCCGCATCCTGAAAAGCAGGGCCGCTACCAGACCGCCTACGGTCATCGCCGCGTCAAGGCCGCCGCTCGTCTCGGCATCGAGGTAAAGGCGATCGTCAGGCCGCTTTCCGACGACGAGTTGGTGTTGGCGCAGGGTAAGGAGAATGCCGAACGCCGCAACCTTTCCTTCATCGAGCGTGGGCTGTTTGCCAGGAATCTCGTGAGCCTCGGTTTCGACCGCAAGGTGGTCGGCGATGCACTGGCCGTGCAGAAGAGCGAGTTGTCACGCCTGCTGCAGGTGGTGGAAAGTGTGCCCGAACGGTTCATCCGGGCTGTCGGGCCGGCACCGAAGGTCGGGCGCGAGCGCTGGATGAAGCTCGGCGAAATCCTCTCGCGGGAGGCCAAGCAGCATATCGCGACCGACGTGATCCATACCGAACGATTCAAGGTGGCCGACAGCGACAGCCGTTTCCAGATATTGTTCGCACGGCTCGATGCGAGCATGAAGCCTGAGCCTGCCAAGCCGCAGGAATTGAAGGATAGGAACGGTCAGGTCTTCGCCCGCGTGAGGCGCGAAGGGAAGACGAAGCGTATCGAATTTGCGGCGGATGTCGACGCCGCCTTTGTCGACGAGGCGGCGTCATTGCTCGCCGCCCGTTACGAGGAGTTTCTGACAGGTCGATCGGCCGGAAAGAGCTGAGAGCTGTCTTGCATGTTGCCAAAAGCGGAAATCGATTCCGGGCAATGGCATGCACAAACGGAAGTAGAAATGCCTTAACGGGCGTATCGGAACACACGGAAAGGAAGCTACGAGAGCAAGAAAAAGGCCCCCAAAACGTCACCGTCCTGGAAGCCCTCTTCAATCTAAGCAGTTCAAGAGAATCACTTCCATAGTCCAAAGTCAAGAGTCGGCGGCAGAAATGCCGTGTCCGAGCGTGGGAGATTTTGGCTGATTGCGACGTTTCCGCGGGCGCTTGCCTCCGAACGGAGACGGATATGGTGGAAAGACTGGCAACGACGCCTTTTGGCGGCGCGCAATTTTCTGCGCGCAATTTTGCCCTCCGAGCCGAAGTGGAGCGCCGGCAGGAACGTCTGCGCGCGGGCGAGGGTGGCAATCACACCGGCAAGGCCGAGAAATGGCAGCTTATCAGGGCGCTCACCGAGGCGAGGGAGGTCTATGGCCTCTCGGACCGCTCGATCACGGTGCTTGAAGCGCTGACGAGCTTTCATCAGGAACGCGAACTCGATGGTAGTGCGCCACTCATCGTCTTTCCATCGAACGTGGAACTGTCAATCCGTTCCCGCGGCATGTCGCCTGCGACGCTGAGGCGGCATCTGGCAGCTCTGGTCGAGGCAGGGCTGATCTTCCGCCGCGACAGCGCCAACGGCAAGCGTTTCTGCCGCCGTGATGGGAGCGGTCAGGTTGAGAGCGCCTTCGGGTTTGACCTGGCGCCCTTGGCGCTGCGGGCCGACGAGATCTTTTCACGTGCGGAAGCCGCACGGGCGGAGGCGAAGCGGATTGCCCGGGTTCGTTCGGAGATCACGCTGCATCTGCGCGACATTGCCAAGACCGTGGAAGCAGCGCTCAATGAAAGCAGGACAGGGGACTGGGGCACCTATTTGGAGCGGCTGCAGACACTTTCCGGTCGCGTGCCGAGGCGGACCGAGATTGTGGAACTGGAAATCCGCTGCGACGCGTTGATCCGGCTGAGGGCTGAGGTGGAGAATGCCTATCTTAATAGTCTCTCGGAACAGGAAATGAGCGCCAATGAGTCTGTTTTTGAGCAGCATATTCAGAATTCAAATACAGACCCAACTTTTGAATTAAACGGCCAAGAACATAACACCCCGGCGCCGCGAATGCCGGAGATTGCCCCAGAACGCAAATCTGTCGGAGTTGGGCTGAAGGAATTCCTGAAAACTTGCCCGCAGATTGCCGATTATGCTCGCACCGGGGTGAAGAACTGGCGGGACGTGGTGGAGGCGGCTGATCTTGTCCGCTCCATGCTGGGCATCAGTCCGAGTGCTTGGGCGGCGGCGAGGGCAGCGATGGGGGACATTTCCGCCGCAATCGTCGTCGCGGCAATCCTGGAAAGGGCGGAGGATATCCGCTCGCCGGGCGGTTACCTGCGCGATTTGACACGGAAGGCGGAAAAGGGCCGCTTCTCTGTTCATCCAATGCTGAACGCGCTGAGGGGATAGCGGCGGCTCGCCGGGGGTGGAATTGAGGAGCGTCAGGATTCATATGCCTTCCTTTGATGATTTTGATCCGAAAGGCTAATATTGACAGTGAATGTATACAGACTTATTGCTTCTGTAGCGTCGCGATGGAGGATGGGAAAACTGACGGTTTCTGGAGTGGGGTCTGTAATTCCTTTTTTACGAATACCTTTTCTGCGCTTGTGATATCGCGCCATAGATTGGCCAGGCGCCGGATGAAATGTTCGGGAAATAGGGAGGCAGGGGCGATAGTGTATACACGGTTTTGTGAGGCCGTCTTAGAAAGAGTCCCCCGGATCATCAGAAAGCGGCGACCCAGGATATCGCGTCAATGAAAAAGGGAAATTGTGGGCCTGCAGATCATTTCAACTGGTTGACTGCTCGTTCTGCTGAACCTGATATGCTCTGCAAGCCGTGGTGGGCCATGGCCGCAAGGAGGATGCGGCCTGTCACGCAAGCTTTGGAAATGGTCATCTTTTGAGGAGGAAAAGAAATGATTACCAGAAGGACACTGATGGCTGCGACCGGGATCGCTTTGAGCGGTCTTGTGGCTCTGCCGGCGGCCGCACAGGAGACAGTCAAGATAGGCCTCATTCTGCCGATGACCGGTCCGTTTGCCTCGACCGGTCACCAGGTCGACGCCGGCGTGAAGGCTTACATGGCGCTGAACGGCGATACCGTCGCCGGCAAAAAGATCGAAGTTGTTCTTCGCGACGACGCCGGTGTTGCTGACCAGACTCGCCGCATAGCCCAGGAACTCGTCGTCAACGATGGGGTCAAGATGCTGATGGGCTTCGGCCTGACGCCGCTTGCCATGTCGGTCGCTCCGGTCCTTAACCAGGCGAAGATCCCGGCGATTATCACATCGGCCACGACATCGGCGATCATGCCGCAATCGCAATATTTTGCTCGTACTTCGATGGCCGGCCCGCAGTCGGCTGTTCCGGTCGCCACCTGGGCGGTGCAGAACAACCTGAAACGCGTCGTCACCCTCGTTTCCGACTATGGTCCAGGTATCGACATCGAGCAGGGGTTCACTAACCAGTTCAAGAAGGAAGGCGGCACGATCGTCGAAGCCGTCCGTGTTCCGCTCGCCAACCCGGATTTTGCACCCTTCCTGCAGCGCGTGCGCGACGCCAAACCCGATGCGGTCTTCGCCTTCGTGCCGTCGGGTGTCGGCTCGCTGTTCATGAAGCAGTTCATCGAACGCGGACTGGCGGATGCGGGCATCAAGCTGATCGGTACTGGCGATATCACCGACGATGATCTTCTGAACGGCATTGGCCCGGCGGCCAAGGGGGTGATAACCGGCCATTTCTATTCGGCCCTGCACGACAGCCCGGAAAACAAGGCCTTCGTTGAGCAGGTGAAGAAAGACAACAAGGGGATGCGTCCGAACTTTATGTCGGTCGGTGGTTATGATGCCATGACGCTGGCCTATGCCGCCCTCAAGAAGACTGAGGGCGATACGGATGGCACCAAACTCATTGAAGCCATGAAGGGGGCATCGTGGGTAAGTCCGCGCGGCCCGATCACCATTGACCCAGCGACCCGGGACATCGTGCAGGACATCTACATGCGCGAGGTCAAGGAAGTGGATGGCGAACTCTACAATGTCGAGTTCGCCACCTATCCAAAGATCAAGGATCCGAATGCCAAGTAATCGGCGGGCAGGATCGTTGCATATGCGGATGGCGGGCTTTGGCCCGCCATCCTTGTCTCGGCTTTAAACGGTTCCCGATTCCATCATGAGATGTGTTAATGACGGGATCATGAGTTCTTCCCCGTCGCCCGCTTCCGCATCCACCATATTGCAGCATAGCCTGCGGCACCTGAGGGCGTTTCTTGCGGTCGTTGATACCGGCTCGGTTACCAAGGCAGCGGAATTGTGCTTCGTATCGCAGCCCGCCGTCACGCAGGCGCTGTCGAAAATCGAGAAAACGGCGGGCATGCCGCTCTTCTCCCGCACGCCGCAACGCGTCTTTGCCAATACCGGCGGGGAAATGCTGGCGCGGCGCATCAGGCGCGCCTTCGGTTATCTCGACCCGTCCCTTTCCGAGCTCTCGCCAAGGCTCAAGGTGACGGCTACGACGGCACAGCTGAAATCTCTGATCGCCGTCCGGGAAACCGAGAACTTCACGCTCGCCGCGCGGCGGCTTGGCTTGAGCCAGCCCGCCGTATACCGCGCGGTCAGCCAGCTCGAACAGGAAGCAGCGCGGCCTCTCTTCGAACGCGCGTCCTATGGGATTGTCGCGACCCGCCCGGCGCAGGTGCTCGCCCAGGCAGCAAAGCTCGCCTTCCTTGAACTCGAACAGGCAGATGCCGACATGGCAGAGCTCACGACGGCTGAAGCCGGCCAGATCGTCATCGGTGCCACGCCTCTTGCGAAATCCTATGTGTTGCCGAAAGCGATCGCGAGCTTCCGAAAATTCCGCCCAAACCTTCCCATCCACATTCAGGAAGGTCCTTATCCTGACCTGCTCGGAGCTTTGCGCCGGGGCGAGATCGATTTCCTGCTCGGCGCACTACGGGAGCCTGCACCTATCGGGGACGTCGAGCAGAGGGTCCTGTTCTACGACACCGTCGTTCTGGTTGCGGGCAACGATCACCCCTTGGCCGGAAAGTCGGAAATCATGGTCGAGGAGCTTGCCGCCTACCCCTGGGTTGTCGGCCAGAGCGGTACGCCAATCCGCCGCTACTTCGATGGCATATTCGCCAACGCAGCCAGCGGGTCGCCCAAAAGCATCGTCGAATCCGGTTCGCTCATCCTCATGCGCGAACTCTTGGACACGAGCGAGCATCTTGGGTGCACGTCCAGGCTTCAGGCGGAAGCGGAAATAGCTCGCGGGTTGATGCGCGCCTTGCCTTTCGATCTGAGCTACACGTCGAGACCGATCGGGGTGACGCTTCGCAAGGACTGGCTGCCGACTGCCGCACAGCAGACGTTTCTGGAACTTCTGCCGACACGGCCCGATCGGCCGCTATAACGAGAACTTATGAGAACGGCAGACGATCTGATAAACATCTGGCCCGCGTCCGGTTTAATAGTGGGAGCTGGAACAAGCCCCGGGAGAGATTGCAGCTTGAAGCTTACGCCACAGGCGGAACCGAAAGCGAAAATAATGGGGCATCAAAATACCGTAGCCGGTTGACGACTATGTATACATTCATCGATATAGGCGCCAGATCGTGAGGATTTGCCGCTTCGGTTGAAAAATCGGCTGGCTGGCAAGAGGCCGATAGACATAATCCGCACCCTGAGGAGGAGACTCATGCTGAAGAGAAGAACATTGGTGGCTGCCGCAGGCGCGGCGCTTGGCTGCCTTGCCGCATTTCCGGTGGCCGCGCAGGAAGTTGTGAAAGTTGGCCTTATCCTGCCGATGACCGGACCGTTTGCTTCCACCGGACGCCAGGTCTCGGCCGGTGCCAAGACCTTCATCCAAACCCATGGCGACACCGTCGCCGGCAAGAAGATCGAGCTCATCATCCGTGACGACGCAGGTGTTGCCGATCAGACCCGCCGTATTGCGCAGGAACTGGTGGTCAACGACGGCGCCAAGGTTCTCGCGGGCTTCGGTCTCACTCCTCTTGCCATGTCGGTCGCGCCGGTTGCGACCCAGGCAAAGGTTCCGGCGATCGTGATGGCTGCCGGCACGGCATCGATCACCAAAGCCTCGCCGTTCATAACCCGCACCTCCGGTACGCTACCGCAATATTCGCTTCCGGTTGGCACCTGGGCTGCCCAGAATGGTATCAAGAACGTCGTAACGCTCGTGTCTGACTACGGCCCGGGCATAGATGCCGAAAAATGGTTCACCAAGGAGTTCAAGGCCAAGGGCGGCGAGGTCACCGAGGCCGTGCGCGTTCCATTGCAGAACCCCGACTTTGCACCTTTCCTGCAGCGGGTGCGCGACGCCAAGCCGGATGCGGTCTTCGTTTTCCTTCCGTCGGGCGTCGGTTCGCTGTTCATGAAGCAGTTCTCCGAACGCGGGCTTGCCGATGCCGGTATCAAGCTGATCGCCACCGGTGACGTCACCGATGACGACATCCTCAACAGCATGGGCAAACCGTCGATTGGCACTATCACCGGTCATTTCTACGCGACCGCGCACGACAGCCCGGAAAACAAGGCCTATGTCGAGGCTTTCAAGAAGGCCAACGATAACATGCGCCCGAACTTCATGTCGGTTGGCGGCTATGATGGCATGGCGCTGATCTATGCCGCGCTTGAAAAGACCAAGGGCGATGCGAGCGGGCCGGCCTTCATGGAGGCCGTCAAGGGGCTTTCCTGGACGAGCCCGCGCGGCCCCGTCTCCATCGATCCCGAGACCCGCGACATCATCCAGAACATCTATATGCGCGAGGTCAAGGAAGTGAACGGCGAGCTGCAGAACGTCGAATTCCAGACGTTCGAGGCGCTCAAGGATCCGGAAAAAGCCGAAGCCAAGTAAAGACTGGATACCCCTTACCCCGCCTAGCAAGCCGGCAGCCGGGTGAGGAGTTATCTGGCAGCGCCCCCTTAGTCACAAGAAACTCGGGGCTTGAGCCGCCTCGGTTTCCCGGCGACAATGCGGGGAGGCATCATGGGTGCAGTAACCGGGAAATCAGGGCCCTCTAGAGAAGATTTCGCATGCTGACCATTCTGTTTGACGGCGTAGCTTACGGCATGTTGCTGTTCATTCTCGCCTGCGGGCTGACGGTGACGCTTGGCCTCATGAACTTCATCAACCTGGCGCATGGCGCTTTCGCCATGGCCGGCGGCTATGTGACCGTCATCATGATGAACCGCTACGGCATTTCCTTTTACTGGTGTCTGCCGGCGGCCTTCCTCGTCTCGGCGCTGATCGGCCTCGTCTTGGAGCGCACGCTCTATCAGTGGCTATACCAGGCGCCGCACCTCGACCAGGTTCTCTTCTCGATCGGCATCGTCTTTATGGCAATCGCCGCGACGGACTATTTCATGGGCGGTCAGCAGCAGCTCATTAATCTGCCCCCGGAACTTTCGGGTCGGATGGATGTCTTCGGTGTGGGTGTCGGCCGTTACCGGCTCTTCACCATCGTCGTCTGCGCCCTGCTTGCGGTCGCGCTGCAGTTCATCCTGTCGAAAACCCGCTTCGGCAGCCGGCTGCGCGCCGCGGTCGATGACCGGCGTGTGGCGATGGGGCTCGGCATCAATGTGCCGCTCGTCTTCGCGCTGACATTCGCCTTCGGTTCGGGGCTTGCCGGCCTCGGCGGGGCGATGGGCGCGGAAATCCTCGGGCTTGATCCGAACTTCCCGCTGAAGTTCATGATCTACTTCCTGATCGTGGTATCCGTGGGCGGCACTTCGACTGTTTCCGGCCCGTTCCTCGCCGCCCTGCTGCTCGGTATCGCCGATGTCGCGGGTAAATATTATGTCCCCGCCATCGGCCCCTTCGTCATCTATGCGCTGATGATCGTCATGCTAATCGTGCGCCCGAACGGACTGTTCGCAAGGGGTGGCCGATGAGCGCTGTTCAACAGGAAACCACAGTGACGGCAAACCCGACCGCCGACGCCGAAAGCCGCGCGACCAGGCTGATGAAGCGCAGAAGCCGCGTTCGTTTCTACGAGATCGTCATCTGGCTTGCCGCGATCGCAGCTTATTTCGTGTTGCCATCGAAGATGCTGATCCTCACCGAGATCGCCATTCTGGCATTGTTTGCCGTCTCGCTCGACCTGGTACTCGGGTTTGCAGGGATCGTCTCGCTCGGTCACACTGCCTTCTTCGGATTCGGCGCCTATATCGCCGGCCTGCTGGCCCTGCATTTTATCGCCGAGCCGGTGATCGGGCTGATCGTGGCCGGCATTCTGTCCGGTGTGCTGGGCCTGTTGACCAGCTTCCTCATCCTGCGCGGTTCGGACCTGACCCGCCTGATGACCACGCTCGGCATCGGCTTGATGATGGCGGAACTGGCCAACCAGATGGCCTGGCTCACTGGCGGTGCCGACGGGCTGAGCGGTTTCTCGCTCAATCCGGTCCTCGGACTCTTCGAGTTCGATCTTTTCGGCAAGACCGGCTATCTTTATTGCCTTGCCGTGCTCTTCATCGGAACGATGATCATGCGCCGCATCGCCTTTTCGCCTTTCGGCCTGTCGCTGAAGGCGATCAAGGGCAACCCGATGCGAGCCGCCATGATCGCAGTACCAGCGCGCAAACGCATCGTTACAGCCTATACGATTGCCGCTGTCTTCGCCGGTATGGCGGGCGCCCTGCTCGCCCAGACGACGAGTTTCGTCTCGCCGGACGTGCTTGCTTTTCACCGGTCGGCCGACGTGCTTCTCGTGCTCGTCATCGGGGGTACGGGCTATCTCTACGGCGGCATTTTCGGGGCCGTGCTCTTCACGCTGGTGAAGGACTGGCTCTCGGTCGTCACGCCGCAATACTGGATGTTCTATATCGGCCTGATTCTGGTCGTGCTCGTGTTGATCGGCCGTGACCGGTTGGCGCGCTGGATCGAATATCTGCCGGAACGCTTCTCGAAGTCGAAGGAGGAGGGCCGATGAGTGACATCGTTCTTGAAACCAGGAACCTGAAGCGCTATTTCGGCGCCTTCCTTGCCACCAATGACGTGAGCCTGAAAGTGGAGCGCGGCGCCCGCCATGCGCTGATCGGCCCGAATGGCGCGGGCAAAACGACGCTGATCAACCTTCTCACCGGCGTTTTGCCTCCTTCGGAAGGCCAGGTCTTCCTGGAAGGGGAGGACATCACCTCGATGGCGTCCTTCCGGCGCGTCAAGCGCGGGCTTACCCGCACCTTTCAGATCAATCAGCTCTTCAGCGAATTCACGCCACTCGAAACCGTGGCGCTGGCGATTGCCGAACGAGAAGGTGTTGGCCACAATCTGTGGCGGTCGATTGCCGGCTATGGGAAGGTCGTCGACGAAGCTGCAACCCTTCTTGCCCGCTTTGGGCTTGCTTCGGTAATGGCCGAGCGCACCGTCATCCTGCCTTACGGCAAACAGCGTTTGTTGGAGATCGCACTCGCCTTTGCGTCCAAGCCTCGCGTGCTTTTGCTCGATGAGCCGGCCGCCGGCGTACCAGAAGACGAGCGGCACGAAGTGCTGTCGATCGTCTCGGACCTGCCTGCGGATGTAACTGTGCTGTTGATTGAGCACGACATGGATCTGGTCTTTTCGTTTGCAAATCGGATCTCGGTTCTTGTGGCCGGCGCGCTCTTTACCGAAGGCACGGTTGCCGAGATTTCCGCCGATCCGCGCGTCAAGGCCGTCTATCTCGGAGAAAATGCATGAATACCCCGGTTCTGGTCACCGAAAAGCTGGTGGCAGGCTACGGCGAGGCGAGCGTATTGTCCGGTATCAGCCTGACGATCCAGGAAGGCCGGACGCTGGCTCTGCTTGGCCGCAACGGCACGGGCAAGACGACCTTCGTGAATACCCTGGCCGGTGTGACAACCTACCACGCCGGTTCGATCCATCTGATGGGCCGCGATATCACCAGGCTGAGGGCCGACCGTCGCGCGGCGGCGGGTATCGGCTGGGTGCCGCAGGAGCGCAACATCTTCAAATCGCTGACCGTCGAGGAGAACCTCACCGCTATCGCGCGGCCGGGCGTCTGGAACCTGGAACGCGTCTATGGCATGTTTCCGCGCCTTCAGGAGCGGCGGAAGAATCTCGGCAATCAACTCTCAGGCGGCGAACAACAGATGCTGGCGGTCGGACGCGCGCTGATGGTGAACCCCAAGCTGCTGTTGCTTGACGAGCCGACCGAAGGTCTCGCGCCGATCATCGTCGACGAATTGCTTGCGGCAATCCGCCGGATCGTCGAGGGTGAGGGCATGTCGGCGATCATCATCGAGCAGAAGGCGCGGAAAGTCCTGCCGTTGACCGATGATGCCGTGATCCTTGACCGCGGCGCGGTGGTTTATCAGGGGAGCAGCGCGGAGCTTCTTGCCGACGAGGCGATCCTTGGCCAGCATCTTGGAGTGGAGAAAGGCGCGCGGCACTGACGCGACTTGCTACAGATTTGGCCTCACCGTCTTCGCACCGACAGGGTGAGGGGCGTCGGGACGCAATGTCCTTCCCGCAGGGATGATACGGAGGGAGGGATGGGGCGCCATCCCTCCCTCTTTTGTTCATTGCTTCGGAATTCCAGCCTTTTCGATCACGTCCGACCATTTCCTTATGTCGTCCGAAAGCCGCTTGCCAATCTCCTCCGGAGTGCTTGAACGAGCTTCGACACCGAGATCCGCAAATCGCTTCTGGATCGCCGTATCGGCGAGCACCTCGACGAGTGCGGCATTAAGTTTCTTCACCACCTCCGCCGGCGTGCCGGTTGGTGCGAAGATACCGTTCCATGACGTCACGTCGAAACCGGCGACGCCCTGCTCCTGTGCGGTAGGTACGTCGGGCAGCAACATTGAGCGCGTCGGGCCGGAGGAGGCGATAGCGGTCGCCTGTCCCTGGGTGAGGGCCGCCTTCAGCGCAGTCTGGCTGTCTACGATTACGTCGAGTTCGTCGCCAAGCAGGGCAACGAGAAGATCGGGCGTCGCCTTGTAGGGAACGATGGTGAAATCGATCCCCGAGGTCGACTTGAAGAGTTCGGCGGCGAGATTCTGGCTGCTGCCGACATTGATCGTGCCGACATTCAGTGCCCCCGGATCGGCCTTCGCCGCGTCCAGCACATCCTTGAGTGTCTTATATTTGCCGCCAGCCTTGGTGACGAACACGAAGTCGAAATAGGCAAGGCTTGATATCGGGACGAAATCCTTGACCGGATCGAACTGCAGGTTCTTGAAGAGCGGCACACTGATAGCCGTCCCGTTCGAAAGCAGGGCAAGCGTGTATCCGTCGGCTTCGGCGTTAAGTGCGGCCTGCGCAGCGGTGGCTCCGCCGGCGCCCGGCTGGTTCATGATGACGATCTGCCTGCCAAGCTTCTTGCCGAGCGCATCTGCCACCACGCGCGACGTGATGTCGGCAATCCCGCCAGGACCGAACGGCAGCACAAGGGTGATATCCCGCGAGGGGTAATCCTCCTGCGCTGCGGCGGCAGCCGGCGCGACGATCGCCAGGGCGAGCGCGGGCGCTAGCCATTTCATGAATTTGCCGGCCCGCCGAAACAGCCCCGGCGGTTTCTGTGCAACATCGAATGACATTCTCTCCTCCTCTTTTTTGAGACCGTTCAGGCCACGAAACCGTAAAGACGCGCGGGATTGTCGACGAGCAGTCGCTGCCGATCCTCCGCACGGACTGCAAGGCGCGGAACCAGGTCCACGAGATCGGCCTCGTCCACCGGCTCCTTGAGATTGGGATGCGGGAAATCCGTGCCCCACAAGGTTCGTTCGGGGCTCAATTCCACAAGCGCCCGAGCGAACGGCATCGCTGCATCGAACGGGAACCGCGAGATGCGCTCCGAGCCGCAGACCTTGATCCAGCAATTTTCCCGCCGGACGAGTTCGAGAAGCGCCTGGAAGGCCGGCTGCTCCGTGCCGAGTGCGGTATCGACACGGCCCATGTGGTCGATGACGAAGGGAAGCGGCAGGCGGCGGATCATGTCGGAAAGCGGGACGATATCAGCGCCGTCGAGATGCAGAACGACATGCCAGCCGCGGCCCTTGATCCGGTCGATCACGCGGTTGAAGGCGTCCATGTCCGGCGCCCCGCCGAGATGACGGACGAAATTGAAGCGCACGCCACGCACGCCGCCGTCATCGAGCGCCTGGTAGGCCCTGTCGTCGAATGTGTCGTCGACGATGGCGACGCCGCGATAGCGGTCCGGACGCCAGGCGATCGCGTCGAGCATGGCGCGGTTGTCGGTCCCATGGCAGCTCGCCTGCACGATCACGGCGCGATCGATGCCGAGCCGGTCATGAACGGCGGCCAGTGCCTCCCTGGGTGCATCGTCAGGCGTATAGCGGCGGTCCGGTGCATAAGGGAAAACGGCGCCCGGACCGAAGACGTGGCAATGGGCATCGCAACTGTCGGCAGGCAGAATGAAATCGGGCTTGCGCCGCTTTTCGCCCGCATGAAGGGCAGTGGTCATCAGTTCTTACCTTTCACGATCGATGATTCAGGTGCGGCAGCTTCCGTGGGGAGACTGCGGAAGCTGGCGAAGCTCGCCTCGACGATCTGGTTGACGGCGGTCTCCCGATCTTCTCCGTCGACCGCTCCTCCCGAAAGACGCGTCACGCGCTCCGGGTTGATCAAGGCATAATAGAGTGCCCCGAGTAGGAATTGGCTGCGCCAGACGACGCCTTCCAGTGGCGCTCCGGGCACGCAGTCCGCCAGCGCTCCGATGAAGACGCGGCTCGTCTCGTCGAAGGCGTCGGCGATAATCTGGCGAGCATCAGGATTGCCCTCTGCCGAAAGCACGGCGCGCATGCGCGTGAACTCGGCCCCTCCGCCATCGCTTTCGGTGGAGGACGTGAAGGCTGGAACGACATAGGCTCTCAGAACCGCCATCAGCCGCTCGTCTGGATTGCTGATCCGCCGCGCTTCGCCGAGCAGTTCGAGGCGGCGCGCATTCATCGGCTTCGTGTGGCGCTCATAGATTTCTCTGAGGAGATTGGCCTTTGAGCCGAAGTGATAAGTGAGGCTGCCGACATTCGCGCCAGAAGCCTTGGCAATGTCCCGGAGCGACACGGCGTTGTAGCCGCTGCGGGAAAACAGCGTCACAGCATTGAGGAGAAGCGTTTCCCGCAGGCTTGGGCGCATATCGGTCCGAAAGTCGATTGTCCTTATAATTTGTACAAGTGTACAAATTGGAATTCGAAGTCAACTGAAAAAGCAAAGAGGGCAAGCTGGCTCGTAGCTGGCTGGAGAGTAAAGTGGTAAGCGGGTTTCTGTCGGAGGGAGGCCGGAAACGAGATGAATAGTTTCATTTTTAACACCACGCCGTCGCTGATTTTCAAGGCGGGTGCTGCGCGCGAGTTGGCAGATCACGTGAGGTCGCGGCTCGGCAACGCCGTTCTGTTCGTCACGGATCCGGGACTGAGAAAGCTCGGGCTCTGCGATCATGCACTTGTGTCGCTTTCCGACTCCGGTGTGAAAGTCGAAGTGTTCGGGGAGGTGGAGGCCGATCCGTCGCTCTCCACGCTCATGCGGGCAGTGGAGGCTGGAAGGACCGCCGGCGTGACCGGGGTAATCGGCTTCGGCGGCGGCTCTTCGCTGGATGTGGCGAAACTCGCGGCACTTCTGCTCGGCTCTGGCGAGGATATCGATAGCGCCTGGGGTGTCGGAAATGCAAAGGGACCACGTCTGCCCCTGGCGCTGGTGCCGACCACCGCCGGCACGGGTTCGGAGGTGACGCCTGTCTCCATTATCACCGTGGGTGAAGAGGAAAAGCGTGGCGTTTCCTCGTCCATCAACCTTCCTGATGTCGCGGTGCTTGACCCGGAGCTCACGCTTGGCCTCCCGCCGTCGATCACCGCTGCAACGGGGATTGACGCCATGGTACATGCGATCGAGGCCTATGCCTCGAAGAATGCCAACAACAACCCGCTCTCGAAAATGCTGGCGAGACAGGCGCTGCAATTGCTGGGCGCAAACATCGAGGCGGCAGTGTCCGATGGGCGCAACATGGAGGCGCGGGGCGCGATGCTGCTCGGGTCGATGCTGGCCGGGCAAGCTTTTGCGAACTCGCCCGTCGCGGCAGTGCATGCGCTCGCCTATCCGATCGGCGGCACATTTCATGTTCCGCACGGACTATCCAATGCTCTGGTGCTGCCGCATGTTCTGCGTTTCAACATGTCCGACGCGGCGGATCTCTATGCCGAAATAGCCGTTGACGCCTTCCCACATCTTGTCCGGGAGGGGCAGATGCCGGTGCGATGCGCGGCCTTTATCGAAGAACTGGCCGCACTTTCGGAGCGGCTCGGCCTGCCTTTAAGGCTGCGTGATGTCGGGATCGGCGAAGCCGACCTGCCGAAGCTTGCCGCCGATGCGATGAAGCAGCAGCGATTGCTGGTCAACAACCCGAGGAGCATGGCCGAAGAGGATGCGCTGATGATCTACAGCTCCGCCTGGTGACGCCTTGAGATTACTTCATTGCAGAGAGGAATGATTTGTTTTCATTATCCGATGGACAGCGACCAAATGTCTGCGGGAGATTTCCGGATTTGACGTCGGTCAATGAGGGGCATAGACCCTCCGCTTAAGCGGGTTCGTCTGAAAACGCTGCAGCATCACCTCTTCAATGGTTAGAATGTCACCCATGCTCGAAACCCGTATTCGCCGCCCATCGCTCCTTGATCGCATCACCACCCCCCAGCAGGCTGCCGCTCTAATCAAGGATGGCATGATCATCGGCATGAGCGGCTTCACCCGTGCCGGTGATGCCAAGGCGGTGCCGATCGCCATGGCGGAGCGGGCGAAGACTGATCCGTTCAAGATCACGCTGATCACCGGCGCCTCGCTCGGCCACGACATCGACCGCATGCTGACCGAAGCCCATGTGCTCTCCCGGCGCATTCCCTTTCAGTCGGATGCGACGCTGCGCGCCGCGATCAACCGCGGCGAGGTGATGTTCGTCGACCAGCATCTTTCGGAGACCGTGGAGCATCTGCGCTCCAACCAGCTCGGCCCGATCGACTACGCCGTCATCGAGGCAGCGGCGATCACCGAGGATGGGGGCATCGTACCCTCCACCTCGATCGGCAATTCCGCGAGCTTCGCCATTCTTGCGAAGAAGATCATCGTCGAGATCAACCTCAGTCAGCCGGCCGAGCTCGAGGGCCTGCACGACATCTACATACCCACGAAGCGCCCGTCGCGTGTGCCGATTCCGGTTGTCGCCTGCGACAGCCGCGTCGGCTTTCCCTATGTGCCGATCGACCCCGAAAAGATCGCTGCCATCGTCGTGACCGATGTGAAGGACAGTTTCTCAACCGTCGAGCCGGCGGATGTCGACACGAAGGCCATTGCCAGCCACCTCATCCGCTTCCTGGAGCAGGAGGTCGAAAAAGGCCGGCTCGATCTGACGCTGCAGCCTCTGCAAGCGGGGATCGGCACGATCGCCAATTCCGTGTTGACCGGGCTCTCGGATGGGCCCTTCCATCATCTGCGCATGTACAGCGAGGTGCTGCAGGACAGCACGTTTGATCTCTTCGATGCCGGGAAGCTGACCTTTGCCTCGGGTTCCTCGATCACGCTTTCGGCCGCCTGCGCTGCGCGGGTTTTTGGCCAGTTCGACAAGTACAAGGAAAAGCTGGTCCTGCGTCCGCAGGAGATCAGCAATCATCCGGAGGTCATCCGCAGGCTGGGCGTGATCGGCATCAACACCGCTCTGGAAGTCGACATTTACGGCAACGTCAATTCCACCCATGTGAACGGCACGCATATGATGAACGGTATCGGCGGCTCGGGCGATTTCGCCCGCAACGCCTATCTGTCTATCTTCGTCACCAAGTCGGTCGCCAAGGGCGGCAAGCTCTCCTCGGTGGTTCCCATGGTTCCGCATGTGGATCACACCGAACACGATGTGGACATCATCGTCACTGAAAACGGGCTTGCGGATCTGCGGGAGCTTGCACCCCGCGAGCGCGCCGAGCAGATCATTGCCAACTGCGCCCATCCCGACTTCCGCGATCGTCTGGCCGACTATTTCCAACGCGCCTCAGCCCGCGGCGGGCAGACGCCTCATCTGCTCGAAGAGGCGTTTTCCTGGCATGAGCGGAGCCGGCAGACCGGCACCATGCGGCTTGGCTGAGCGAACGACTGTTCCTACCACCATTCGTGGAAATGCTGCACGGGACCGTGACCGGTTCCCACCGTGAGCGTGCCGGCAGCCGCGATGGCGCCGGAGAGATAGGCTTTGGCGATCGCGACGGCGTCGGCCGGCGAGGCGCCCTTGGCGAGTTCCGCGGCAATTGCGCTGGAAAGGGTACACCCGGTACCGTGGGTGTTTCTCGTCAGGGTGCGTTTCCCTTCAAACCAGTGAAGGCCATCGCTGTCGGCCAGAACATCCGGGCTGTCACCACTCTCTAGGTGACCGCCCTTCACCAATACCGCCTTCGGACCGATTTTACGCAGGCGTTCGGCCTGATCGGCCATCATCTGGCGGGTGGTGGCGACGGGTTCGCCGAGCAGGGCGGCTGCTTCCGGCAGGTTTGGCGTGACGATCGTGGCAACCGGCATCAGCCGATAGCTGACGGCATCCATAGCCTCCGAAGCAAGCAGCGGGGAGCCTCCCTTGGCGATCATTACCGGGTCGAGCACGATCGGCAGGCTATCGCGATAGGGCTTGAGCACATCCGCGACCGTTTCGGCGATTTCGGTATTGGCAATCATGCCGATCTTCACCGCATCCACCCGCACATCCGCGAAAATGGTGCGGATCTGCTCTGCGACGAACTCGGCAGGCACCGCATGCACGCCGGTGACCCCTTGCGTGTTCTGCGCGGTCAGCGCCGTCAGCACGGCCATGCCATAGGTACCGCGTGCCGAAAACGTCTTGAGGTCGGCCTGAATGCCGGCGCCGCCGGAGGGATCAGAACCGGCGATGGAAAGAATATTGCGGATCATGTGCGTGCCTTTTCGATTTCCTCGGCAATCCTGCGGGCGGCGGCTTTCGGATCCGGCTGGCCGCAGATCGCGGAGACGACGGCGATGCCTCTCGCGCCGGCGGCAAGTGCTGGGCCAGCATGCTCCGCCTTGATTCCGCCTATCGCAACAGCCGGCACGGGTGCTGCTGCGACGATGCGGGCAAGTCCCTCGAAGCCGATCGGTTGCTTATGGTCCGGCTTGGTGAGGGTCGCAAAGACCGGGCCGATGCCGACATAGTCCACGACGGAGGTATCGATGCGTTGCGCCAGTTCCTCGGTTTCGACCGAGAGACCGAGGATCATGTCTCGGCCAATGCGCTCGCGGGCGATAGCCGCGACCATGTCGCTCTGGCCGACATGCAGGCCTGCGGCACCGATTGCGATCGCCGCCTCGACATCGTCATTGACGATCAGGGGCACTCTGGCGCCGGCAAGCGCGGCCTTCAGGGCAAGGCCGGTCTCGATGATCTGCGCCGTATCCGCGTGCTTGTCGCGGAGCTGCACGATCGTAGCGCCGCCCTCGACGGCAAGCCTCGCGGTCTCCACCATGCCGATTTCGCGGCATAGATCGGGATCGAGAACGAGATAGACGGAAAGGTCGAAATTCTTCATGCGCTGACGATCCTGACTTTGGCATCGAGCGTCTCGGTCGAAAGTGTTGCGAGGCGGTCGAGAAAGAGGGGCAGGAAGGAGCCGGGTCCGGCGGCACCGATAGCCGCTTCTTCGCCAGCGACCGCGAACATGGCGAGTGCCGCCGCCGTCGCCTCTAACGGTCCTTCCGGGTTTGCCGCCGCAAAGGCGCCAACGAGGCAGGTGAGCGAGCAGCCAAGAGCGGTGATGCGGGGCATCAGCGCTGAACCGCCCATGATGCGAACCGAGTGCTGGCCGTCGGTGACGAAATCCACTTCACCGGTAACCGCGACGATGGAGCCGCTCTGCCGGGCAAGCGTGATCGCCGAACCTTCTGCCGCCTCGGTCGGATCGCCGCTGTCAACGCCGTGGCCGCTCGACTGGCTGCCTGCCAGCGCAATGATCTCGGAGGCATTGCCTCGCACGATCGTGGGTTTCAGCTTCATGAGTTCGGCGACGGCGGCACGGCGGTAGGCGGTGGCGAAATGGGCAACGGGATCAAGCACCCAAGGCCTGCCGGCTTCATCGGCGGCTTTTGCTGCCTCCTTCATGCCGGCCAGGAAATCTGGCGAAAGCGTGCCAATATTGATCGTCAGTGCAGATGCGATCCGAGCGAATTCGCCAGCCTCCTCTTTCGTATGCACCATGGCGGGCGAGGCGCCGGCAGCGAGCATCACATTCGCCGCGATATTCATCGCCACGAAATTGGTGATGTTCTGGACGAGCGGATTTTTCGCGCGCATCGCAGTCAGCAATTGGCCGGGAGTCTGTGTGGTCTGCATTCTCGCCTCGTTCGGCGGGGCAGACGCATGGGTTCTTCTGTTCGAAGAACCGAACGACTCCCTCCGCCAGCATGATCTGGTTCAGGTTCAAAGGGTACTTCTCAGCCCGGCTTTACGCCGGACGCCCCCGTCTGGGACAAGGCTTATCGTAGATCGGCCTGCGACCGCCAGCGAATTTTTCTGAAAAATGCCCTTGAAGCTCTAGTGGCTGGAGGTTGTAAGGAAGTGCTCGATCCCGAAAGGAAAGAGAAATGGCAGCGACAAATCAGGTTCGGTACAAGGTTGGTGGTATGGATTGCGCAAGTTGCGCGACCAAGATCGATACGGCGGTGCGACGCATGCCGGGCGTCGAGGACGTTTCCGTCTCCGTCGCGGCGGGTACGATGACGGTAAGCCATGACGCAACGAGCGATCTCGCCGCGATCGAGAAAAAGGTGATCGGGCTCGGTTATTCGCTGCGGGCACTTGGCAGGAAAGCGCCAACCACGACGGGGCATGAGCATGATCACGATGGTGGGCACGATCACAGGCATGACCACAACGACCGCAACCATTCCACACATGGCGCCAAGGAGATTGAAGGCCTTCATGGTCATGACCACGGGCCGACGGAAGGACCGTGGTGGAAGAGCGCCAAAGGCCGGCTGACTATCCTTGCCGGTGCAGCGCTCGCGGTTGCCTATGGGCTCGGCCATCTGGTGCCGGCCTATGACACCTACATATTCACGGCCGCCATGCTGATCGGCCTTGTACCGATCGCGCGTCGCGCCGTCATGGCAGCCCTTGCCGGCACGCCGTTTTCGATCGAGATGCTGATGACGATCGCGGCTATCGGCGCCGTCCTCATCAATGCCTCGCAAGAGGCTGCCGCCGTCGTCTTCCTCTTCCTCGTCGGCGAACTTTTGGAAGGGGTCGCAGCCGGCAAGGCGCGTCAGAGCATCCGCAGCCTGACGGCGCTGGTCCCTAAGAATGCGCTGCTGGAGGTGAACGGGCAGATCCGCGAGGTACCAGCCGAGAGCCTGGCGGTCGGCTCCGTCATCCTCGTGCGGCCAGGCGACCGGATTTCGGCGGATGGCGTCATTGTCGCCGGCACGAGCGCGATCGACCAGGCGCCGGTGACAGGGGAAAGCACGCCGGTCGTGAAGGGCGCCGGCGATAAGGTTTTCGCCGGCACGATCAACGGCGATGCGGCGCTGCGTGTACGGGTGACGGCTGCCGCGGAGGACAACACGATTGCCCGTATCGTTCGGATGGTCGAGGAGGCGCAGGAGAAGAAGGCGCCGACCGAGCGCTTCATCGACCGTTTTTCGCGCTATTACACGCCGGGTGTTGTGTTGGTCGCGGCCCTGGTTGCCATCCTGCCGCCGCTTGTGGCCGACGCCGCCTGGGAGGAGTGGGTCTACAAAGGTCTGGCGATCCTGCTGATCGGTTGCCCCTGCGCGCTCGTCATCTCGACGCCGGCCGCGATCGCTGCTTCGCTTTCCTCCGGCGCTCGTCGCGGGTTGCTGATGAAGGGCGGTGCCGTTCTGGAAACGCTCGGCAAGCTGACGGCCGTGGCGCTCGACAAGACCGGAACGCTGACCGCCGGCAAGCCGCAGGTGACGGACGTGATCGCCTTCGGCCGCGACGCCGAAGACGTGCTGCGCTACGCCGCGGCGCTTGAAACCGGCTCGAGCCATCCGCTGGCCGTCGCAATCCTCGCCAAGGCGGCCGAGGATGAGGTGGATATTCCCGCTGTGTCGGATGCCAGATCCCTGAATGGCAAGGGTGTCGCCGCCACGGTCGAAGGCCAGGAAGTCTTTCTGTGTTCGCCGAAGGCGGCAGCCGAGAGGGTTTCGCTGCCGATGGCACATTCCCGGCGGATCGCCGGCCTCAACGATGAAGGCAAGACCGTGTCCGTGCTGATCGTCGACGGTGTCCTGGCCGGCGCGATCGCCATGCGCGACCAGCCACGCCCCGATGCCATGGCGGGACTGAAAGCACTTACTGACGCCGGCGTGAAAACCGTAATGCTGACGGGCGACAATGCCCGCACGGCGTCTGCAATCGGCAAGGAACTCAACGTCGAGGTACGCGCCGAACTGATGCCTCAGGACAAGCAGCGCATCGTCGGCGAATTGAAACGCGAGGGTTTCGTGGTCGGCAAGGTCGGTGACGGCGTCAACGATGCACCGGCGCTTGCTGCTGCGGATGTGGGGATTGCGATCGGCGGCGGCACGGATGTCGCGCTCGAGACGGCCGACGCGGCCGCGCTGCATGGGCGGGTTCTGGACATCGCCGACATGATCGAACTCTCGAAGCGGACGATGCGCAACATCTATCAGAACATTGCCATCGCGCTCGGCCTGAAGGCGGTGTTCCTGGTGACCACGATCCTCGGCGTCACCGGACTCTGGCCCGCAATCCTTGCCGATACCGGCGCGACCGTGCTGGTCACCCTTAATGCGCTTCGTCTGCTGCGGATCAAAGCTGTCTGACGTTGACTGAGGAACATCGGTACACGCCGGGGGTTATGGTCTCTGAAACCGAAGACCATGAGGAGGCCCGAGATGAGCAGCAGACTTCCCCCCACACCCTCCGATAACCTGAGCCACAAGGGGCCTGGCGAACAGGCCCATGCAGAGACCAGGCGCGGCACGATCAAAGCCGCCAATGATCCTGGCAAGCAGGGTCAGCAGGGCAATACGAAGATCAACACGACCCATCAGGGCTATCAGCAAGACCGATAGGCGTTGTTCCATGTCCACATCGCAGAAGACCCCGGCGAGCATCCGCCAGGGCGGGCCTGGTGCTTCGCACAAAATGCCAAGCGCCGGTGAGGGCTGAGAAACCATCGACGGATGACGACCGGCAATCCCGGAGCCGGGTTTCCGGCGGTGGCGGGGAACGCGACAGCCACCATGCCCACGACGCGAAAAAGAAGGGCGGCGGCACCCGTCCGGCTCATTGATATGCAACATTGGATGAACACCCTCTTCGCGGCTGCGCGGAGAGGGTGATGCTCTGGTGCCGGACGCTCCTTATGCCTCGATGGCTTCGCCCGGGCCGGGACCTTCGAAACCGAGAGGAAGCGAACCTCTGTCGCGCTTTTCGTCAGGTTCGATATGCCAGGAGCGTGTGCAGCGGGCGATGCCTTCCCTTTCGTCCATCAGACAAAGCTCGTAACCGTCCTCGTCCAGAAAGAAGGCGACGCAGGCCTGCCGCGCGCTGCCGCCCGGAGCGAGGCAGAATTCTTCGAAGGGTTCATCGTCCGGTTCCTGCGCTGCAGCGGGAGTTGTGAAAGGCTCGGCCGTGGCCAGCACGAGGAGGAGGGCGATGAGACCCGGAATACGCCTGTGCCTCATGTCAGATCGGGATTGCATCGCTCCCTCCCTCAACGCTCGAACAAGCGGGTGCGCGTGTTGCCACGCGGGCCTGTGCGTGTAACGGAGCAGGACTGATCAGGCCGGCTGCAATTGCGGACCCGGGATGTCGTATTGCCGCGCGGACCGACGACTTCGCGTGTCGCCGCGCATTCACCACCGCTGCAGGTACGGGTATGGGTGGCTGAGCCGCCATAGATGCCGGTAGTCGAGCGGGTCGCGGTGCAGGCTCCGTTTGCGCAGTTCACCGACCGGTCGAAAGAATTCACCCGTGGTGCCGCGACCGGCGGGTGATAGCGCCAGGTATGATACCAGGGATAGCGAACGTAATAGCGGTCCCAATAGGCGCGGTTGTAGCCGACCACGACGATGCCGATACGGGGTGCAACGACCGGCGTCAGCACGATTGGCGCGCCGCGATAAACGACCTGGATGTAGTTCGCCGATACCCAACCCCGATAAACACCAAGCGAGATATCGCACCAGCTATAACCTGCGACGCATCCATAGGTCGTGATGCGGGCGCCGACCGGCACGACGGTCACGACGGGATAGGCGGTCGACGGCCCGGCTCTCAGGTTGACGTTGCCGGTCGCGACCGCGGCTGTGGCAGCTGCGGCGACGGACGACATGCCCGCCAGCATTGCCAGCGCGAGAAGCAGTTTCCTGAACATGGTTCTTCCTTTCAGAGCGTTTGGTCAGCGCTGCGCCACGTCTGCGAGCGCCGTGCGGCAGGGCGAGGAAAGCTTCTCGGCATTCTGTCTAAGGCAGGCGGCGATACGACCTTCACCCCTCTCGACACCGTTGCAATAGGTCTTGAGATCAGTGCGGCAGGCGCGTGCGACCGCAATCGCCATCTGGCGCATCTCGGGCGAGACCTGCGTCTGGGCGGGTGCTGTACCGGCAAGTGTTGCGAAGAACAGGGCGAGAAGCGTCGGGGTGAACAGGATTTTTCGGATCATCGGGATAGTCCTTCGGTTCTGGTAATGGAGTTGGTTTCGGGCGACAGACTGTCTTTGACGGCCGGCGGCGGCTTGGGCGAAGTGCTTGGTAAAGGGCCGACCGGTCCGAACAGCACGCGGAGTTTCTTGCCTATATTCGGCGCCTGGAAGAAATCCCGCCAGAGCATCGCCCATTCGCCGAGAGCGATCTGGCCGGGATGGAGTGATGGTGGGCGGCCACGCAGGCCATAACGCAGCGGTTCGGTCGCCGGCGCCTCCGCGAATGTGCCGAACAGGCGATCGAAGACGATCAGGATGCCGCCGAAATTCTTATTGAGGCAGCGAGGATTGGAAGCGTGATGAACGCGGTGATGCGCCGGTGTGTTCAACACCCATTCGAGCGGCCCGAGGCGGGGCGAAAGCTCGGTATGAATGAAGAACTGATAGGCAAGATTGAGCCCCATCATGGCGACGATACCGAACGGATGAAAGCCGACAAAGGCAAGCGGCAGGAAGAAGAGGAAATTGCCGGAAATGCTGCCCGTCCAGCCGAGCCGGATCGCGGCCGTCAGGTTGAGCTTCGTCGGTGAATGATGGACGGCATGGGTCGCCCAGAGCCAGCGGATATGGTGCGAGGCCCGATGGTGCCAGTAATAGACGAGATCGACCGCGAGGAAGAGCGCCAGGGCGCCGGCGGCGCTGGTGATGTCGATATCGAACAGGCGATGCCGGTAAGCGAGCATGAAAGGCGTGGCGACAACCGCTGCTTCCACGGGGCGGAGAATGCTGTGAATGAACGCGACGCCGAAGGAGGCAGCGGATTCCTTCAGATCATGGATATCATGCTCCGCCAGCCTGCCGATGAGGTATTCGAGCAGCATGAAGGATGCCGCGACGACAAGGATACCGCCGCGCACGGACGGATCGACGATGCTCTGGAACATGGAAGAACCTCGCTTGGTCAACAGGAACGCCCGGCGGCCTGAGCCAGGGGTAGGAAACCGCCGGGCGCCTGCTCAAGTCAGTAACGATGGAAACTGCCTGAGCGGGTAACGGTATTGCCGCGCGGACCGGTTGTGGTGCGCGAACCGGTGCAAGTGCCGCCGTTGCAGGAGGCCGAGCCGCTGCGCGACATGCTGTAGCCATAGGGGCCGGTGCGGGTGATGCTGCGCGAGCAGGAGCCGGACGCGCAACTGCCGCTCGCATGCACAGAGGCGGTTCTGCGCGGACCGCTCACCGAACCGTCGCGGGTCCAGGCATTCGCCTGACCCACCGAAAGAAGCGCGAAAGTGCCGGCAAGCAGGCCGGCGGCGAGTGTCTTGGTCATCGTTCCATCCTCGTATGGTTTGGATCGTCACATCAATGGTCGCAGGGAATCGGCCGGTGATGCGAGGGCAAGGATGGTTTGCTGATGTATGCCGGTTTTGTCGTGCAGTTCTCAAAACGTAAGCTTTTGTTTTTGGCTTGTAGCATTTTGTATCGGCGGTCCGGAGCAGCTTGATTTCGTGAAACCGCTTCGCCATGGTCTCGGTATGGACAGACCCGTGCCCACTATCCTGATTGTCGATGACGATGCCGAAATAAGGCAGCTCGTCGGCGATTTCCTGTCGCGGGAGGGTTACGCCGTGGAGACGGCGGAGGATGCCCGCGCGATGGACGAAATCCTCCGCCGCCGCGAGCCCGATCTGATGATCCTCGACCTTATGATGCCGGGCGAGGACGGCCTTTCGGTTTGCCGCCGCGTTCGCGCCACGCGGCCGCTGCCGATTTTGATGTTGACGGCGAAAAGCGACGAGACCGATCGTGTCGTGGGTCTGGAACTCGGTGCCGACGACTATCTCGTCAAGCCCTTCGGCCCGCGCGAGCTCCTGGCGCGCGTCCGGGCGCTTCTGCGACGGGCTTCGCCGCAACCCTTCCAGCCGCCGAGCCGGCGTTTCGCCTTCGACCGTTTCGTCGCCGATCTCGATGCCCGGCAGCTTGAAGTGGAGCCAGGCGGGCTGGTGCCACTGACGAGCGGCGAATTCGAGCTTCTCTCCTGTTTCGTGCTGAGGCCACGCCGGGTGCTCTCGCGCGACCAAATCCTCGACTGGACCCATGGGCGTACGGCCGATCCTTTTGATCGGACGGTCGACCTGCTCGTCTCGCGGCTGCGCAAGAAACTGGATGCGGCAAGTCCCGGCAGCAGTCTCATCAATACGGTTCGCAACGGAGGTTACCTGCTGACGGTGCCGGTGCGCCAGGTGACGTGATGTTGGGCTTAAGCCTTTCCCGGAGGTTGATAGCGATTGGCGGCGCAGGCTTGCTGGCCCTGTGGATCGCGTTGATCTCCTTTTATTATCTGGCGAATGACCTCAGTCGAACGACGTCCAATCCTCCGCCCGAGCAAATCGCAGCGATTGCCACGCTTTTGAAGAGTGAGCCGGAGGATCGGTGGCCCTTGCTGATCGATGCCGCGAATTCACCGGTCCTCAATGTGCGGATCATCGGGACCGACTTGCCGCCCGAAAAGACTGCCGATCTATGGGACAATGCCGAATATCGGATCTATCGCGAAGTGCTGGGCGAGGATCTTCTTTCGATCCGCCTCCTCACGCCGGAGCGCCGGATCAGGCGGCCGCTTTTCTTCAAGGGCGTGGTAAACCCCATCCAGTTCCGTGTCCGGCTTTCGCCGGAGCGGGTGTTGGTCATGGAGACTCGCACGCCCTTCATCGTCACGTGGTTCGGTTTGCCGGTGGGGCTCGGCGCCGGCCTGATCGGTACGCTTTTCGGACTCGTGGCCATGATCGCCCTCCACCGTGAGATCCGCCCGCTGACGCGGTTGGCCGCAGCCGTCGATCGGATCGATCCGACCGGTACTCCGGTTCCCTTGCCGAAGCTGAAAGGCGCCGCACCCGAAACGCGAGCGCTGGTCAATGCCTTTGAGCGGCTGCAGACACGGCTTCATGCGATCGTCAGGGCAAGGCTCGCTCTGATTGGCGGCATACAGCACGACGTGCGGACCTTTGCGACGCGGCTCAGGCTGCGACTGGAACATATCCCGGACGAAGTGGTGCGGGAGAAAGCCGTGGCCGACATAAACGACATGATCGAACTGCTCGACAACGCAATGCTTGCCGGTCGTGCCGGAGTCGGTGCATTGGACGAGGAGCTTTTCGATATCGTGCCGTTACTGGAGGCAGAGGTTGCCGACCGCCGAGCAACCGGAGGGCGCGTCACCTTGGCTGCCTTGTCTGCCGAGGCTGCATCAGGGACTGCAGCCGAAACCGCACTTTTGATAGGCGACCGGCTGGCACTCAGGCGCATTTTCGCAAACCTGATTGACAACGCGCTGAAATATGGCGGCGCGGCGCATCTGAGGCTGATGGTTGAAGGAGAATGGCTGCGGCTGACGATCGACGATGAGGGGCCAGGCATTCCGATCGATCAGCGGGAAATCCTGATGGAGCCCTTCGTTAGGCTCGAAACATCACGCGCTCGCAAGACCGGTGGGGCCGGCCTCGGTCTTGCGGTGGCCCGCAATTTAGTGGAGGCGCATGGCGGAACACTGGCGATCGACGATGCTCCGGTCCGCGGAGCGAGGATCATCGTGCGCTTGCCGCTGTTTCGGAGCTGAAGTCTGCTTTGATTATCAAGGCCGTGCAGCTCAGAGTGGGCAGAGGGTTTTGCGAGGAGCATAAACGCCCCGCGCCGCCATAAGCTGAACTGCGGCGCGGGGAATTCTCCGTCGGATCGCCAGCAGGGCGGAGCTCGCTTGCGGGCAACGATCAGTCGAGTTCTGCAGCCCGGGCAAGAGCAGTGCTGCCTTGCGCGAGGTCCACGCTTGCGACCACCGACATGCCTGGGACGAGCCTGTCGGTCAGCGGCTGTTGCGGCTCGATGGCGATCCGGACCGGAATGCGCTGGGCCACCTTGGTGAAGTTGCCGGTGGCGTTGTCGGCCTTGATGACCGAGAATTCTGACCCGGTGGCCGGCGCGAAACGTTCGATCCGGCCCGCGAATTTCTGATGCCCGAGAGCATCGACGGTAAAGACTACCTCCTGCCCAGGCCGCATGCCGGCAAGCTGGGTCTCCTTGAAATTGGCGACCACCCAGACATGATCGGGCACAACCGAGCCGATCTGCGTGCCGACCGAGACGTACTGGCCGATCCGGCCCGCCATCTCGCCGAGCGTGCCGTCCTGCGGCGCTGTGATGCGTGTATTGGCCAGATCGATCTCTGCGAGCTCCACAGCGGCCTTGGCGCTTTCGACGCTGGCTTCCAGCGAACGGCGGCTGACGACGATCGTGTTCAGATCCTGTTCTGCGACGAGCTCGGCGGCTTCCGCCTGATGCACCGCGGCCTGCGCCTGGTTGAAGGCCGCGCGGTTCTTCTCGGCTTCGCTCTGGCTGGCGATGTTCTTTTCCAGAAGGCCTTCGGTGCGCTCGTAGGTCGTCCTGGCAACCTCGAGAGCGGCATTGGCGCTTTCCACTGCCGCCTTGGCAGAGGCGATCTTGGCTTCCGCCGACTTGTGGCTCTGTTCGGAATTGGCGAGCGCGGCTTCGGCGGCTGCCAGCGTCGCCTTCGCCTGCTCCAGCTTCTGGGTATAGATGCGGTCGTCGATCCGGGCGATGAGGTCGCCTTTCTTGACCCTCTGATAGTCCTGCACGGGTACGTCCACGAGATAGCCTGCAAGCTGCGGGCTGAGCAATGTCACCTGACCGCGCACGTAGGCGTCGTTGGTCATCTCGACTGAGCCGTGAAAGGGTGGCAGGTCCCAGGCGTAAAGCACGAGGAACACGCCGGTGACACCGGTGATCATGGCCATATAGGTGGCGATGGATCGAAAAAGCTTGGTCATGGCAATAGCGTCTTGTTCTTCTTGAGTGTCCCTCAGGCGGCTGCGGGCACCGGGTTTGAATTTGGAAGGAAGCGTTCGCGGTTGCGCCAGGCGACGTGAATGCCGAGGCAGCCGAGCGCCGCGAGCGATAGATATGCGGTGAGCAGAAAGGAGTCGTTATAGGCGAGCGCATAAGCCTGTTGCTGCGTTTGTCTTGCAAGGAGCGTGGCGCCTTGGGCCGTCTGCTGGTTCGGGTCGGCCAGCACTTTGCCATAGGCGCCGCCGAATTGTTTAAGCCGGGCTGTGACCAGCGGATCGGTGGAGATGAGTTGCGAGACGAGCCGGAAGGAATGGAACTGCTCGCGCCATTGCACGAACGTGCCGTAGAGCGCGCTGCCAAGGTAACCGCCAATCTTCTGCGTGGTGAGGAAGACGACGATGAAAGAGAGGATATAGCCCGGGCCGCGCTTCAGAGCCGCGCCCATGCCTACGGCAAGCGCCGGCGGCAGGAAAAGGCCGCTTGCGAAGCTCACCAGGAACTGGCTCACATACATTTGCTCCGGCCGGGTGAGGGTCGTCGACTGGCTGTCCATATAGCTGCCGATGGCGACGAAGAGCAGCGAGACTGCATGGATCGCTGATGCCCGGCCTGGCTTCATGATCGCGGCACAGACGATCCCGGAGACGATCGAACCGGTAAGGATGACCCAATAGAGGCCGGCCATCTGCTCGTTCAGCATGCCGGCATTGCGCAGGAAGTTGATGGCGCCGCTCGACTGCTCCGAAAGCGCGATACGGAAGACCAGCAACGCGCCGGTGAAATGCAGGATTTCGCGGGAGGTAAGCCATCGGATGTCGACCAGATGGTTTCTCCGGTTGAGCTCGATCATTGCGAAGATGGCCGACGCGATGATTCCGGCGATGATCGGGAGGGCGAGCCAGTCTGCGGCCGTCCACCAGTAGAGCCGGCCGACCGTGAGAACGACCGCGAAGCAGCCGAGCGCGATCGCCAGGAAGATGTAGCTGACCACGTCCAGGCTGCTGATCACTTTCGCGCGGTGCGGGGAATTAAGCGGCAGGAGATAGACGAGGCCGAGCGAGACCATGGCAAGCCCCATCTCGACCACATAGAGCGCGTGATAATCGCCAAGATCCAGCAGTGTCGGCGAGATGAGTCCGGTGATGGGAGCCGGGATGGCGAGCGCCGTCAGCGCAATACACAGCCCGATGTTCATCTTCCTCGCTGGCGGAATGGCCTCGAGAATGTAGAGGAAGCCGAGCGAGGTCATGGGAGCCGCGGCGACACCCGCGAAGAAGCGTAGCACCAAGGCGCTATGATAGCTGTCCACCCAGAAGTGGGCGAGGCAGACGAGCACATAGACGACGACCGCCACCTCGGCGAAATTCCTCAGGCCGTATTGGGCGCGCACCTTGAAGAGCAACAGCGTCAGGCTGGCATTGGGAAAGAGATAGGCTGCCATCAGCCAGGTGGTTTCGACCTGGGTGAGGCTCATCGGGCCGGCGATCTGCTGCAGGTTGGTGGAGATGAAGCTCAACCCAAGTCCCTGGGTCAGCGCGATCAACGTGCCGGCGACGATGTAGGCGACCGTCATCAGGGGTGATTTCGGCACGAAGGCAGGGGGCGCAGCTGGCGCCGGAGCCGCGGGGAACGCGTGAGCAGCAACCGGCTCCGACCGCGTTTCGGAGAGACGAGCGGGTTCGGCCAGCTTTTCATCTTCGCGAAATTCCGGCCGTTCTATCGTCTCGTCTTTCAGTCTCGCTGCGGCTTCACGCGGGGACATGGATATCGTCCATTTCCGCGACATTGGCCGAGATGCGTTCGAAAAGGGCAATGCTGGCACGCAGCTCTTCCGGGTCGATATCGGCAAAGACCTGCATGCGCAGGCCCTCGCCGATCGACTGCACGAGCGCGGCCTGTTCCTCGCCGTAGGGGGTCAGCACGATCAGCTTGACGCGGCGGTCGCTGGCGTCCGCCCGGCGTTCGATGAGACCGTTTTCCTCCATCCGGTCGAGGAGGCGCACCATGGTTGCCTGCTCCAGTTCGAGCTCGCAAGCAAGCTCGCTCTGGGTCATGTTCTGCTTCTTGGAAAGCCGCAGCAGCGTGCGTGCGCGGGGATAGGTGAGCCCATGCGCCGTGACCTGCTGATTGAAAGCCGTGCGAATCTTGCGGCTCACCTTGGTGAGCGATTCCAGGAACTCGGAGCTGATCGGATCGGGTTTCATTGGGTGCTTAATGTTAGTGTGCTAAGTTTCTTGTTAATACTTAGCATGCCAACTATTCCGTTTCAAGGGGAATTGGAAAAGGGACCCATCGAAGATGGGAAGAGGCGGTGAAACCGCGCCGTGAGGAGGCTAGATCCTCCTCATCATGTTACTCCGCCGCTTCGGCTTCCTTGATCTGCTCTTCCATGACCGCCATTTTTCGCCCGGCAAGGACGTCGCCGGCGTTCCGGGGCAGCCGGAAGAAGGAAAAGCAGGACGAGGCGGAGATTACCGCAACGACGATGAAGGCCATCGCGAAAGCGTGGTTCGTCAGTGTTTCCGAGCCGCCGGAATAGAATTGCAGCAGGATCGCCGAGATCGCGACGCCCACGCTCTGGGCGATGCGCTGCGCCATCTGCGAGAGAGAGGTCGCGTGGCTCATCTCCGCTTCGTCCGTTTCGGCAAACGCAATCGTGTTGAGCGCGGTGAATTGCAATGCGCGGAAGAAACCCGCAAGCAGGATGACGAAGATCATGATTACCGGCGCAGTGCCGGGCGTGAAAAGCGCACAGAGAGCCATGGAGAAGCTGGCGATCAGCGCGTTCCAGAAGAGCACGCTGCGGAAGCCGAAACGGTGCAGGATGCGCTTGGTGATCGTTCGCATGCCGAAGGCGCCGATGGTCGAAACGAAGGTGATGGCGCCGGATTGCAGCGGCGTGTAGCCGAACACTTCCTGCATCAGGAGCGGCAACATGAAGGGTAGCGCGCCCATGCTGATCCGGAAGAGCGACCCGCCGGCAAGGCTGGCGCGGAATGTGGGATGGCGGAAGAGCTTCAGATCGAGGATCGGAGCTTTGGTCCGGCGCGCATGCAGGATGTAGAGGGCGAGCGCGGCCAGGCCCGTCGCAGCCAGGACCAGCGGCCCGGCATTCATCCCGCGGGCGAAGGAATCGAGACCGAATATGACCGCGCCGATGCCGATGCCCGTGAGGACAAAACCGGTAAAATCGAAAGTGGTTCGCTCGACCGGAGGGATTTTGTCGATCAGCGTCAATGTCAGCGCGATCGCGATGATTCCGACCGGCAGGTTGATCCAGAAGATCCAGTGCCAGGAACTGATACCGATGATGAAGCCGCCGAAAAGCGGACCGATAGCCGGGCCGATCACGGCGGGCATGCTCATCAGCACCATGGCCGAGACGAGCTCCTCGCGCGGCACGGAGCGCACGAGGATGAGGCGCGCCGTCGGCAGCATCAGCGCGCCCCCGAAGCCCTGCAGCATGCGGGCAGCAATCAGCATCGCAAGGCTTGTCGAGGCGGCGCAGAGGAGCGAGGCAAGGGTGAAAAGGCCGATCGCCCAGCAGAAGACGATGCGGGCGCCGAAGCGGTCCGCAAACCATCCGCTGACCGGCAGGAAGACGCCCAGCGAAAGCATGTAGACGGTGATCGTCGAGTGGAGTGCGACCGGCGGTTCGCCGAGCGCATCTGCGATCGAAGGCAGGGCGGTTGTGATCGCCGTCGAATCGATCTGCTGCATGATGAGGGCCGACGCGACGATCAGCGGCACGGTCTTGCGCGTTTCCAATTGGATTGTTCTCTTCTGCTTTCACGTTACCACACGCGCCGAAATGCCGCTTTGCCGGACCCTCAGGCTACTCCTCCGCGGAGAGTGCCCGCTTGCCTAAGTGTTCTTCTATATGGAACGACGGTCCATTATATGGTATTCCTTCATGGATCGGGCTGTCAACGGCATGTTCCGGACGCCTGCGGTGGAGTAGTGACGGGAGTGGCGATGGGAACGGAAATACCGGACGTGGACGAAGAAGGACAGAAGGCGCGGCTCTCCTCGGTCTCGATGGCGATCCGGATTCTGAAAGCCTTTTCGGGCGACGATGCCGAGATTGGCATCAGCGAGCTTGCCAAGCGTCTCGGGATTGCCAAGAGCACCGTCCACCGCCTTGTCGTGACCCTGATGGCGGAGGATTTTCTCGACAAGAATCCGGAAACCGGTCGCTACCGGCTTGGCCTCGGGCTTTTCGGCCTCGGTTCGCTGGTCCGCCACCGCATGGATCTGTCGACGGAAGCGCGCACCCTGCTGGCGGATCTGCGCCAGGAGACGGGCGAAACGGTGCTGCTTGCGGTGCCGGCCGGGCGGGAAATCATGTATATCCGCACCCTGGCGTCCCGCCAGGCCGTGCGCATCAATGCCGAGATCGGCATGCGGGTGCCCTGTCATTGCACGGCGGCCGGCCGGGCGATCCTCGCCTTCCAGCCGGAGAACCGTATCGCCACCGTCACGACGGCGCCGATGCCAGCCCGCACGCCGAAGACGGTCACCGATCCTGACAAGCTCCTGAAGCTACTCGCCAATATCCGCCGCCAGGGATACGCTATCGAAGACGAGGAAAGCGAACTCGGCATGCGTGCCATCGCAGCGCCTATTTACGACGCCCAATCGGAAGTGGTCGGCTCGGTCGCTATCGCAGGACCGGTCCAGCGTCTGTCGCTCAGGAATCTCAACAGTCTTGCCGAGCCGCTGCTTTCCACGGTGCGGGCAATTTCCGTCCGTCTCGGATACCGCGGTCCGTTCTGTTCCGATGAGTTCTGAAAATTTACCCTCGAAAAAGGGGTTGCCGCTGGCTCCGAGTGCCCTAGGTGAAACGTTGAACCGTTCGGTTCGATCATCTCGGCGCACGTCTGTCCTGACGCGTCACCGACCTTTTCTTCCTGGGGAGGTCTCATGGAAACCCGCTGTCCCAAGCGCCCCACGCGGCGCCAATTCCTGTCTTCTGTCGCATTTACCGTTCTTGCCGGCTCCGCAGCGCCGGTGCTTGCTCGTAGCATTTCGGGCAGCCTGCCTTGGGAGGTGCGTTCCGCCGATCCGCCGGTACAGGTGAGACCGGGAGGCTGGCTGTTCTTCACGCCGGAGGAGGTCACGACCATGGAGGCGGTCGTCGATCGGCTGGTCCCGGCGGACGAGCTGTCAATCGGCGGCAAGGAAGCCGGATGCGTCGTCTATCTGGACCGGCAGCTCGCGGGTTTCTATGGCGTGTCGAGCCGTCTCTACACCAGCGGCCCCTTCCTTCCCGGATTACCGACGCAGGGATACCAGAAGCCGGAAACGCCGGCGGAACGTTACCGGGCGGGTCTTGCAGGCATCGATGCCTGGACGCGGGACAACAAGGGTGGCAAGCGCTTCTCCGAACTGTCGCCGGACGAGCAAGATGCCGTGCTCAAGGATCTCGAGGCCGGCAAGATCAGCATTTCCGAGCAGTTGGACGCGAAATCCTTCTTCAACCTGATGCTGAGCAACACGATGGAAGGCTTCTTCGCCGATCCGATCTATGGCGGCAACAAGGACATGGCTTCGTGGAAGATGCTGGGGTTCCCCGGCGCGCGATACGACTATCGCGACCACGTGACGAAACATAACCAACCCTATCCCTTGCCTCCGGTTTCGATCGCGGGCTCGACGGAATGGATCACCAGGTAGGGACGCAAAGATCATGACCACAATTCTACCTCGCAAGGACGTCGTCATCGTCGGCCTTGGCTGGACGGGCGCCATCCTTGCCCACGAACTGACTGAAGAGGGGCTCGACGTCGTCGCGATCGAACGCGGCCCCTGGCGCGATACGGCCACAGATTTCAACATCGGCTATGCCCAGGACGAACTGCGATACGCCATTCGCAAGGACCTCTTCCTGCAGCCGGTCGTCGAAGCGATGACCATGCGCAACAACACGTCGCAGACGGCGCTGCCGATGCGAGACTACGGCTCCTTCCTGCCTGGCAATGGCGTCGGCGGTGCCGGTGTGCATTGGAACGGTCATACCTGGCGGTTCTGGGATACCGATTTCCGCATCGCTGATCACCTCAGCGAGCGATATGGGATCGGCAAGATCGCCGAGCTGCAATTGCAGAACTGGGGTGTCACGGCGCAGGAGATGGAGAGCGCCTTCGACCGCTTCGAATATCTCGCCGGCATTTCCGGCAGGGCGGGCAACATCAACGGTCAGATCCAGGAGGGCGGCAACCCGTTCGAGGACCCGCGCGCCCGCGACTATCCGCTGCCGCCGATGCAGATGACCTATGCGCCCACGCTGTTTGCCGAGGTCACCAGATCGATGGGCCTGCATCCGTTTCCGACGCCTTCGGCGAACCTGTCGCAGGACTATATCAATCCGCTCGGCATCGCCATGGGCCAGTGCACGATGTGCGGCTTCTGCGAACGCTTTGGCTGCGCCAACTATTCGAAATCTTCCGCCCAGACGACCGTCCTGCCGGTGCTGATGAAGAAGAAGAATTTCGAGGTTCGTACCGACTCGGAAGTATTGCATGTCGATCTCGATGCCTCGAAGACGCAGGCCCGCGGCGTCACCTATGTCGATACGTCTGGCGAGGAATTCTTCCAGCCGGCGGACATGGTCCTGCTCTGCGCCTACGGTCTGCACAATGTCCGGCTGATGATGCTTTCGGGCATCGGCCGTATCTATGATCCGAATACCGGCGAGGGCACGGTCGGGCGGAACTACTGCTACCAGACCAATTCCGGTGCGCAGGTCTTCTTCGACGACAAGAACTTCAATCCGTTCATCGCCGCCGGCGCGCTTGGCCAGACGCTGGACGACTACAACGGTGACGTCCTCGATCACGGTCCGCTCGATTTCGTCGGCGGTGCGGGCGTCAACTGCATCCCGACCAACGGGCGCCCGATCTCGACCCGCCCGACGCCGCCCGGCACGCCGCGCTGGGGGGCGGCATGGAAGCAGGCAACCGTAAAGGCCTACAAGGCGACGCTCGGCTTTTCGTCCCAGGGGTCGAGCTATCCGACCCGCGGCAACTATCTCGATCTCGACCCGACCTATACGGACCGGTTCGGACGACCGCTGCTCAGGATCACCTTCGATTTCCCGGATAACGATATCCGCATGTCGAACTGGGTTTCGGATCGGCTGGAGGAGATCGCCAAGACCTTCGGCGGGCGGCAATACGTCGTCAACAGGCGCAAGAAGGGCTGGGATTCGGTACCCTACCAAAGCACCCACAACACCGGCGGGGCGATCATGGGGGATAATCCCGCAACCAGCGCCGTCAACAAATATTTGCAGAGCTGGGACGTGCCCAATGTGTTCGTCGTCGGTGCATCCGCCTTCGCGCATAATGCCGGCAAGAACCCGACCGGAACGGTGGGCGCGCTCGCCTTCCACGCGGCAGATGCCATCCGCCAGCAATATCTCCGTACCCCCGGTCAGCCTCTGGTGACGGCATGAAGAAGATCGCTTTTTCCCTCACACTCGCCACGACCGTGCTTTCTGCAGGGCTGGCACTGTCGCAGGCACCTGACGATGCTTCCAAGATCATCCGCGGCCATTATCAGGCGATCCTGGCGGACTGTGCTGCCTGTCATACAGCGCCGGGGGGCAAACCGCTTTCCGGCGGTCTTCCGCTCGAAACGCCTTTCGGGCAATTGATCCCGCCGAACATTACGCCGGACAAGGCGACCGGTATCGGCAACTGGACGGAGGAGGATTTCCATCGGGCGCTGAAGACGGGTATCGGACACGACGGCAAGAGGCTCTATCCCGCCATGCCTTATCCCGCCTATACCAAGATGAAGGATGAGGATATTTCCAGCCTCTGGTCTTATCTGCGCACCGTGGAGCCGGTCTTCAATCCGGTCGACGCCAACCAGTTGCCGTTCCCGTTCAATATCAGGCTTTCGATGCTGGGTTGGAACATGATCAATTTCGAAGGCGGCGCGTTCAAGCCCGACCCGTCGAAATCGCCGGAATGGAACCGCGGCGCCTATATCGTCCAGGGACCCGGCCATTGCGGCACCTGCCACTCGCCGAAAACCTTCCTCGGAGCCGATAAGGTGGACGAGGCTTTGCAGGGGGCATCATTGCAGGGATGGTATGCCCCGAACATCACCGGCAACTCCTATATCGGGATCGGCAGCTGGAGCGAGGATGAGATCGTCCAATACCTGAAGAGCGGGGCGAACGGCCATACGATCGCGTCCGGTCCGATGGCCGAGGCGATCCAGGCCTCGACCTCGCTGATGACCGACGCGGATGCGAAGGCGATCGCCACCTATCTCAAGAGTACGGAAGGTGGTCCGACCGGCAAGCCACAGCCGGTCTCCGCCAGCGATCCGCATATGACGGCGGGTGCTGCGATCTACCATGACACCTGTTCGGCCTGCCATGGCGGCGCCGGCAAGGGCGCGCGCCAGCTTTTCCCGGCACTGGCGGGAAGTTCGATCGTGCAGCAGCCGAGTGCGGAAACGCTCGTCCGCTTGGTGCTGAACGGCAGCCAGGGGGTTCATACGCCGGAAGCGAAGACGCAGCCTTCGATGCCGTCGCTCGGCTGGCGGCTGTCGGACCAGCAGGTGGCCGACGTGCTGACTTACATCCGCAACAGTTGGGGCAATGCCGCACCCGCGGTACAGGTCTCCGATATCGCCAGCCGTCGCTGAAACGGAAACAGGCGCCGGCTAGGCGTCTGTCTTCCCCAAAGTTACGGTCAGGCTTTCATCAGCCACATATAGGCGGCGGCCGTCCAGGAGAAGCCAAGGCCGCCGCAGCCTTCGCCGGTGATCGGATCGAAATATTCGGCGAAACCTTCGGTCTCGATCGCTGCGGTCGTCGACTTACGAAGCTCCTCGGCTGCTTCTGGATGGCCGTTGCGTTTCAGTCCGTCGATCAGCAGCCAGTTGATGATCGCCCAGGCCGGGCCGCGCCAATAGCGCTTCGGCTCCCAGCCTGCGACGCCCGGCCTGGTGGTCGGGAACGCGACTTTTAGCCCCTTCGACCAGGCTTTCATCTCATCGACCAGCGCATCCGCAATTTGCCTGTCGAGGTCGAGTGCAAGGAGCGGGATGAAACCGGCCTGGGTTGCGGCCTCGACATCCTTACCGGAGATCAGGTCGCGGGAGACGAAGCGGGAGAGGGCAGGGCGCCATTGGGTGAGTATTGCCCGGCGCGTTCGTTCGTTCAACGCAACGATCTCGGCCGCATCTTTCGTCCTGCCGAACAGCCGTGCAAGATGTTCCAGGTCTTCGCCAGCCTTGAGCAGGATCGCGGTCGTCTGGATTTCGGCGATCTTGAAGGGCGCCCTTTCCCACTGCTTCGCCGGGTCCCAGCCACAGGCGGCATAGGTGTCGACCAGATGGATGAAGCGTTTGTAATCCTCGTCACGCGGGCGCATGTCGGCATTCACATGGCCGGTATCCTTGCGCACGACGGGCGTGTCGGTCGTGGTCGGTACGCGGGCGAGCGCGACATCCCAGGCCGGCGAGTTGTCGCTGCCGCTTTCCCAGGGGTGTAGAAGCGCTACGAGGCCGGTGCCTTCCGGATCGCGCGCCGAATACCACCAGCGGTGCCATTTCAACGCCGCTTCATAGAGCGGCAGGGTGCGGTCCCTGTTGCCTGCGGCTTCGTGCAGCTCGCGCAGTGCGATCGCAAAGACCGGCGGCTGGGTGATGCCGGAGGTCGGGATCGTGTGTTTCGTGCGCCAGACATTCGGGCCAGGGAAATAGGTGTCGCTCGGCTGGTGGAAGACGATATGCGGGATCATGCCGTCCGCCCACTGGCCCTCGACGAGGCGCTCGAGCTCCCGATAGGCGCGATCGGTGTTGTAGAGCGCGAAACCCATGGCGACGAAGGCGGAATCCCAGTTCCACTGGAAGGGATAGAGCCGATCGGTCGGCACCGTATAGCCACCGCGGTCGTTGGTGACGAGGATCCGTTTGGCCTCATCGATATGCGTGTTCATGCCGGTACTCCAGGATTGTCAGGCCGCGACGGCCGGGTAGGACTTGCCGCTTTCGGGCGAAAGCCATGTAATGCGGTTGCGGTCGAGCTTGAGGCCGATCGTGTCGCCGCTCCTGACAGTCTCGGACGCCGGCAGAATGACACGCACCGGCTGGTCGTGGATCGAGCCGGTCAGAAGCAGATGCGAGCCCATCGGCTCGGCGACGCGAACCTTCATTTCGAGCCCTTGGGGGAGGGGTGCCAGTTCAACGGCTTCGCCGCGCAGGCCGAGGACGACCTCGCCGCCTGCTTCCTTCGGCGCCACGAACTGCTCGGCACCCGCTACCACCTGACCGTTCGAGACCGGCACCTTGATGAAATTCATCGGCGGATTGCCGATGAAGCCGCCGACGAAGCGCGTCGCCGGATGATTGTAGACGTCCACCGGCGTGCCGACCTGCTCGACCACGCCGTTGTGCATGACGGCAATGCGGTCGGACAGGCCCATCGCCTCGGTCTGGTCATGCGTGACGTAGATCGTCGTCGTGCCGGCCGATTGCAGGACGGTCTTCAGTTCGGTGCGCATTTCGAGCCGCAACAGCGCATCGAGGTTGGAGAGCGGCTCGTCCATCAGCAGGACCTTGGGCTCGACGGCAAGCGCACGGGCGACCGCAACGCGCTGGCGCTGGCCACCGGAGAGCTTGTTCGGATAGCGATCGAGATATTGCTCGATGTGGAGCAGGCCGGCGGCCTTTTCAACCTGCGCTTTCACCCGCGCGTCGTCGGCCTTCTGCATGCGAAGCCCGAAGGCGACGTTCTCGTAGACGGTCATATGCGGGAAGACCGCGTAGTTCTGGAAGACCATGGCCAGTCCGCGATCCTTCGGCGGCAGGCCGATCACCGATCTGTCGCCGATGCGGACGTCTCCCGAGGTTGCGGTTTCGAGACCTGCGATGATGCGCAGGAGCGTGGTCTTGCCGCAGCCGGAGGGACCGAGCAGCGAGACGAACTCGCCGTCGTTGATCGTCAGCGAGACCTCTTTCAGCGCCTCGAAGGAGCCGAAGCTCTTGCGGATGCGGTCGATGACAATGTTGGCCATGGCTAGGTCCTGTTATTTGGAGGAAATGCCCCAGATCGCGAAGAGGTAGCGCCTGACCGCGAAGATGAAGACAACCGAGGGAAGGATGAGCAACAGTCCGCCGGCGAAACGATAGTGCATTGGGCTTTCAGAAAGCACCGTCAAGAGATAGGCCGTCAGCGTGCGGTTCCTCACCGTCAGCACCGAAGCGGCAAAAACCTCGTTCCAGGAGATGACGAAGGCAAAGACGGCCGTCGCAACGATGCCGGGCAGCGCCAGCGGCGCCACGATCTTGAAAAAGGCCTGGATTCGCGTGCAGCCGAACACCCAGGCCGCTTCCTCCAACTCCTTCGGAACCCCGAGGAAAATGCCCTGCGTCACCAGTGCCGCAAACGGCAGCGCCAGCACCGTATGGATGAGCCCGACGCCGGTGATCGTGTCATAGAGGCCAAGCCGGATGAAGGAGACCGTGAGCGGCAGCGCCAGGATCGCCAGCGGGAAGGCGCGCGTCAGGAGCACCAGCAGCCGGTAGCTGTCCTTGCCGTGGAAATTGTAGCGGGCAAGCGCATAACCGGCGGGTGCGCCGAGGATGATCGAAAGCGCCACCGTGATGCCAGCAGCACCCAGAGAATTCAGGAAGGACTGCACGACGCCTTCCGTTCTCAAGAACAGGAGGAACGGCTCGATCGAGATGCCGGTCGGCAGGCCAGTTTTCGGCCATTGATAGACGCCCTGGCGTCCCCCGAGCGCCCCGAGCGCGACGAGATAGATCGGCACGAGCACCCAGGCACAAAGTGCGATGATGCCGCTCCAGACCAGCCAGCGGCGAGACGAGACGAAACCTGCGGGACTTGCTGCGCTTACGGTTTTGGAACTCATGGCAGGCGCTCCGGATCGACCTTGATGGCTTTCAGATAGACGACGGTCGCGGCAAGCGAGATCACCATGATCAGCACGGCGTAGGCGCCGGCCACGCCGTAATTCTGGTTCTGGTTCTGCCAAGTATAGGCCTCACCGACCAGGACCGGGAAATTGCGACCGCCGAGCGCATAGACGACGGCGAAGACCTCGAAGGCCAGTACGGTGCGCAGAATGAGTGCCGATTGCAGCGCCGGGCGGATGAGCGGCAGGGTGATGCGAAAGAAGCGTGTCCACGGCCCGGCACCAAAGATCTCGGCGGCTTCCTTGAATTCCTTCGGAACCTGGTTGAGGCCTGCGACGATGATGACCATGACGATCGCCGTGCCGCGCCAGATTTCCGCGACAGCGATGCCGATAAAGAGCGCGACGGGCGTCTGGTAGGTGAGCCAACTCGTCTGGCGCTCGATCAGACCGAGGCTGAAGAGCAGCGAGTTGAGATAGCCGGTATTCTGGAGGATCGACAGCCACACCATGCCGGCGGCAAGATCGGAGATGCCGAGCGGGATCGTCCAGATCCACAGGATGGTCTCGCGGCCGGCGCCGACCTTCGCCACCAGCGTGCCCATGACAAGCGCGATCACCACCTGAACCGGCACAACGGCGATGGTCAGGAGGAACGTGTTGCGAACCGACGGGAGGAAATTGAGGTCACCCGCCATCGTGCGCATATTGGCAAGCGATGGCAGGCCGTTGTCCGAGAATGCAAGCCAGATCGTCTGCACGAGCGGCACGACGAAGAGCAAGGCCAGGAAGGCGACGGACGGCAAGATCAGAAGATAGGGGATCCAGGTTCGGTTATTGGTCATCGGCCCCCGCAGGCGTCTTGTGTAATTTAGGATCGCGTGCGGCCCGGGCATCAACGCCCGGACCGCTCAGGTTGCCTTGGGAGGCTTATTCGACCGGGCAGGCGCCGTTGCTCTTGGCGTCGGGAGCCCAGCATGGGGCTTTGGTGTCGGCCATCAGCTTGGCCATCGTCTCGCCTTGCGATTTCAGGACGTCGGCGACCGGCTCGCTGCGCAGAACGATCCGCTGGAAGCTGTCCATATAGACCTTGTTGAACTCGCCACCCTTGTCGCCGAGGCCGACCGGCAGGAGCGAGATCACCGCGTCCTTGGCCGATTGGGTGGCGGTCACGGCGCCGGCGAGCAGGGCAACCCCCTTGTCGAGGTCTTCCGGCAGTTGGACGTTCAGCGTCGGGAAGAAACCGACGAGTTGGGCGGTCAGCAACTGCGTATCCTGGGTGGCCAGGTGTTCGATGACCTTTGTGGCGCCTGCCGCATCCGGCGCGCCCTTCGGAATGGCGAGGCCGGCGACGACCGGCATGTAGCCGCGGCCCTTCGGGCCGGCCGGTGCGGGAAAGACGACATAATCGTCGGGGCTCGCAGAGATTGCGTTCTTCAGCCGCGCGACGTGATCCCAGGCGACCATGACTTCGCCGGCGGCAAGCGGTTCCTGCATGAAGTCGTAATTGGTCGAGGTGGGCGTGACGACCGTCCAGAGTTCCTTGAACTTCTCCCAGCCCGCGGCGGCATCCGCATTCTTGAACGTGCGCACCACGCCGCCCGTGAAGGAGGGATAGAAATATCCTTCGAAGAAGCGTGCCATCAGTCCCTTCGGGCCGGCCGGGAAGCCGATCTGCGGCTGGCCGGTCGCTTCCTCCATCTTCTTGCCCCAGGCGATCAACTGATCGTAGGTGAGCGCGTTGATATCGGCGCCTTCCGGCAGGTATTGCAATGCGTCCTTGTGGGCAGCCATGACATAGGTTGCCTGCATCCACGGAATGTACTGCTGCGTCGACTTGCCGAGTTTGCCGAGGTCGAGCAGCGATTGCGGCATGCCGTTGGCGGCTAGTCTCTTGGCAAGGTCATCGAGCGGCTCAAGCGAATCCTTGTCTGCAAGCGGCGAGAGCTCGCCATGCAAGGCGCCGACGAGACTGATCGTATGCTTGCCGGCCTGGCGCTCGGCCTCCATGCGTACCGCGAACTGCGGCGGCTCCTCGACGACGTAATCGACTTTCGCGTCCACTCCGTTCAGGATTTCCTGGCGCACGGCGGTGGCTTCCTCGATCGGGCGAAGCTGGGTGGACAGGAAGACCGTCTGGGCAAGCGCCGGAGTGGCGAGCGCCAGGGCGGTCGAAGCGAAAACTGCAAGCGATAAAAGGCGTTTCATATTCTCCTCCTTCATTGTTCTTGTCTGGGTACTGCTGTCATGCCGCCGCGGGCGGGCGGCGATGGCTGTCGCGATCGACGAATTCGATCGCGTGAAGCTCCTGGAGCTCTTCGGCCGGTTCTCCGGCGATGGCGCGCAAGAGCAGCGAGGCGAAATTCGTGCCGAGGTTCTCGCCGGTCATCCGCATGGTCGAAAGCGAAGGGCTCGTATAGGCGCCCATCGGCAGATCGTCATGGCCAACGATGCTGATCTGGTTTCCGCCGTCGATTTCCCTCAGTGCCCGAAGTGCGCCCATCGCCATCTCGTCCGTGGCGCAGACGAGCGCGGTCGGGCGTGATGGCTGACGCAGCAGTTCGAGCGCTGCGAGATACCCCCCCTGTTCGGTTGGCGCCCCCTCGGCGCAGAGGTCGGCTTCAAGGCCGGCCTCGTCCATAGCGGATTGCCAGCCCATGCGGCGCACATGGGCGAAATAATACTCCTGCGGCCCGGCGATATGGCCGATGCGGCGGTGGCCGGCGGTCCGGAAACGCTGGGTCGCGGCGTGGAAACCGGCAAAGCCGTCGCCGTCGATATAGGGGTGGGGGACCGGGCTTTCGGTGCGACCGTTGGTGACGAAGGGAATGCCGCGCGACTGCAGAAATTCCACGCGCTCGTCATGTCGCTTGGTGCGGACCAAAAGCATGGCATCGACGCGACGGCCATCGACAAAACGGCGGCAGATTTCAAGCTCGCTCTCGCCGCGCGGCACGGGTGCTATAACGAGATTAAGCCCGGCACCGGCCAGGTGTTCGGCGCAACCGGAGAGCATGTCGAGGAAGTGCGGCGGTCCGATATGGCCGGGATCGCTCGGAAGTGTGACGGCAACCAGTTCGGCGCGCTGCCTGCGAAGGCGCCGGGCCGACGCGTTCGGCCGATAGCCCGCCTTGTCGGCAGCCTCGCGGACCCGCTCGCGGGTTGCCGCCGAGACATCCGAATAGCCGTCGAGCGCACGCGATACCGTCGTTATCGACAGTCCAAGCGATTGCGCAAGCTGTTTCAGATTGGCCAAGATCTTCCTCCCGAATTGAAGAAAGGATCATCCAAAACGTTTTGGGAGTCAAGCCAAAACGTTTTGGATTGTTATAGACCCGCTCCTGATCCGGAAAACCTGCGGGAGGAAACGCGGGCGTCCGGAGATGAGGATTATTCCGGTGGACCCCATTCACGCCGGCGTCCTGTCTCGCTACAAGTCAAGTGTTCCTCGACAAATTTGGATTTGAGCCATGGCCGATAGCGTTACCGATCGTTTTCTCCGTTACGTCGTCATCGATACCCAGTCGGACGCGAAGTCGCCGACCCAGCCATCTACCGAGAAACAGAAGAACCTCGGACGGCTGCTGGCCGAGGAATTGCTGGCGATCGGCGTGACCGACGCGCATCTCGACGAGCACGGCTATGTCTACGGGACGATCCCGGCGACGACCTCGAAGAACAACGTCCCCGTCATCTGCTTTACCGCCCATATGGATACGGCGCCGGACTTTTCCGGCACGGGGGTCAAACCGCAGGTGGTGAAGAACTACCAGGGCGGCGACATTCAGCTTGTCGGCGACAGAAGCCAGGTGATCAGGGTTTCCGAGCATCCGGTGCTGAAGGACCTCGTCGGCCACGACATCGTCACCTCCGACGGCACGACGCTGCTCGGCGCCGACGACAAGGCCGGCATCGCCGAGATCATGTCGGCCGCCGAATTCCTGATCAACAATCCGGACATCAAGCACGGCGCGATCCGCATTCTCTTCACCACCGACGAGGAAATCGGCCGCGGCGTCGACAAGGTCGACCTGAAAAAGCTCGGCGCCGATTTCGGCTACACGATGGATGGCGAGACGGCCGGCACGATCGAGGACGAGACCTTTTCTGCCGATGCCGTGGAGATCGCCATCAAGGGCGTCGCCATGCATCCGGGCTTCGCCTACGGCAAGATGGAGAACGCCATCAGGATCGCCGGTGCGATCATCGATCGCCTGCCGAAAGATCAGGCGCCAGAGACGACCAGGGGCCGCGACGGTTTCATCCATCCGACCGGCATCTCAGGCGTGATGGAGAAGTCGAACCTTTCCTTCATCGTCCGCGATTTCACCGAGGAAGGCCTCAAGACCAAGGAAGCGCTGCTGGAAAAGATTACCAGGGAGGTGATGGCCGGCTATCCGGGCTCCAGCTACACGTTCACGGTCAAGGAACAGTACCGCAACATGAAGGTGGTGCTCGACAGGCATCCGGAGATCGTCGAGTACGCGGTCGAAGCGATCCGCCGCGCCGGCATGGAGCCCGTGCGCGGCTCGATCCGCGGCGGCACGGACGGCTCGAGGCTTTCCTTCATGGGCCTGCCTTGCCCCAATATCTTTGCCGGCGGCCACGCTTTCCACTCGCCGCTCGAATTCGTCAGCAGCCAGGACATGGAAAAGGCGGTGAAGACGATCGTCGAGCTCGCCAGGCTCTGGGAGGAGCGGGCGTAAAAGCGCCAGGCTGTGACAGGAGCAAGGCCTGTCAGCATGCACCCATCCTCCCCTTGAGGAGGATGGTGGGCGTCTCGCCACATCAGTCGTCTTGAAACGCCCATATTTTCCGCCTAAATTCCCCGCCATCCGCAACACCGACAGGATGGTCGACCATGGATTTCACCCCGATCGCAACGCCACTTCGCCTTGCCATTCGGGGAATCTCTATCCATGCCTGCTTCCATCACTCTTTCCGATCTTTCCTGGTCCACGCCTGACGGCAGACCGCTTTTCTCACATCTGAACCTCAGCTTCGGGCCTGAACGCGTAGGCCTTGTCGGCCGCAACGGCGTCGGCAAGACGACGCTTCTGAAGTTGATCAGCGCGGAACTCTCACCCTTATCCGGCACGGTTTCCGTGTTCGGCACGCTCGATGTACTGCGCCAGAGCGTGCAGGTTGGGCCGGACGAAACGATCGCAGATCTCTTCGGTGCACGTGATGCGCTTGACCTGCTTGCCCGCGCCGAAAGAGGGGAAGCGACGGCCGATGAACTCTCCTCCGCCGACTGGATGCTCGAAGCACGCATGGCGGAAGCTCTGGCGCGCGCCAACCTCGATGCCGATGCGGAAACGCCGCTCGCAACGCTGTCGGGTGGTCAGCGCACGCGTGCCGGGCTGGCAGCGCTGATCTTCGCCGAGCCGGATTTCCTGATCCTCGATGAACCGACCAACAATCTCGACCGTGACGGACGGCGGGCGGTGATCGACCTTCTCGCCGGTTGGCGCAGTGGCGCAATCATTGTCAGTCATGACCGGGAATTGCTCGATACCGTCGATGCGATCGTCGAGATGACGACACTTGGGGTGACGCGTTATGGCGGCAACTGGAGCCACTATCGGGAGCGCAAGGCGCTGGAATTGGCTGCTGTGGAGCACGATCTTGCCGATGCCGAGAAGCGGGTGGCGGAGGTCAACCGGACGGCACAGGAGACAGTCGAGCGCAAGGCTCGCCGCGACAGCGTCGGAAAGAAGAAGGCAGCGCGGGGCGACATGCCGCGCATTGTAGCCGGCGGGCTGAAACGGCAAGCGGAGAACACCAGTGGCGAGAATGCTCGGCTTGCCGAACGGCGCAGAACACAGGCGATGGAAGAAGCCGCCGCCGCGCGTGAAAAGATCGAGATCCTGCAGCCGCTTTCCGTGAGGCTGCCGCCGACAGGCCTGCCGGCGAGCAGGGTCGTGCTGAGAATCGACAACGTCACGGCCGGTTATGCGCCGGAGCACCCGGTATTGCGCGGTCTTTCTTTCGAGATCACCGGGCCGGAGCGGATCGCTGTCACCGGGCCGAATGGGTCGGGCAAGACGACGCTGCTTTCGCTCGTGACTGGCACGTTGCAGCCCTTCGAAGGATCGGTGCGGGTGATGGTGAAGACCGCTATGCTGGATCAGCGCGTGAGCCTGCTCGACTCGGCTCTGTCGATACGCGACAATTTCAAGCGCCTTAATCCACAGGCAGACGAGAATGCCTGCCGCGCAGCGCTGGCGCGCCTCATGTTCCGCGCCGATGCTGCCTTGCAGATCGTCGGTACGCTGTCGGGCGGGCAGATGCTGCGCGCGGGCCTTGCCTGCGTGCTCGGCGGGCCGGAACCGCCGTCGCTCCTGATCCTCGACGAACCGACCAACCATCTCGACATCGATTCGATTGCTGCGGTTGAAGCCGGATTGCACGCCTATGACGGCGCGCTTCTGGTCGTCAGCCACGACGAGGTGTTTCTCAGCGAAATCGGCATCACCCGCCGGCTGGAACTTGGGCTCAAAAGCCCTGAGAGCCCGTCAGCGCCTCGGTCGTCACCAGGTTGACGCCGGCCTCGGCGAACTGCGCATTGTAGCGGTTGATGATTGCCGGTGCGGCCTCGTCCGGCTGGTCCAGCGTGCTGTGAGCATCCGAAACGACGGTGACTTTCAGCCCGTTGGACATCGCGCCCTTGACCGTCGCTGCAACACAGAAATCCGTTTGCGCCCCGAGAAGCACGACCTCCGGTGCACCTTGCACTTCGATCCACTTGCCGAGTTCCGGGTTGCTGAAAGCATCGCCGACCTTCTTGGAGAAGGTCGGTTCGTCCTCGGCCTGGCCGAGCGCCGGAGAGACCGGCCAACCCGGCTCTCCCGGCGCAAGCGGATCGCCTTCCGGCCCGTCGTGGCGGATGAAGGCTATCTTGCGGCCTTCCCGCCGCGCCCAGTCGATCACTTTTCGCGCATGCTCGGTCAGGCGATCGGCATCGTGTACCGGTGGCTCGACGAGGCCGTCGAACATGCCTGCCTGCAGGTCGATAACGAGGACGGGGGCGCCGTTGGCGGGCTTTTCGTGAACCATCATGAACTCCTGAACATAGGCGATTGACGATGCCCATTAATGCGCGCGGACGCCAGCCTGTTCAATACGTCCCGGCTGCTCGCCGGACGTTCTATCTGAGCAAGCTCTGGCCACCGTCGACAAAGATTGGCGTGCCTGTCACGTGTCGGGACCGGTCCGAGGCCAAAAAGAGAATGACATCAGCAACATCCTCGCTCTCACCCGCCTTGCCGCCGGTAATCGGGATATCGCCTTTGGGGAACTTCACCGGCACGGCCGTGTCCTTCTCCTTTCGCACCGTCGTGTTGTCGTTGATGTTCGTGTCGATTGCGCCGGGACAAACGGCATTGACGCGGATTCCGTGCTTGCCGAGTTCCAATGCAAGCTGCTGGACGATTGCGACTTGCGCCGCCTTGGTCGCCACATAGGCCGTCGCGCCGGGGGTATTGAAAGTGCGGTTGCCATTGATCGAGGAGACAACCACGATCGAACCCCCCCGTTTCTTCAGGTGTGGAACGGCGGCGTGGAAGGTGAGATAGGTGCCGCGCAGGTTGACGGCGATGGTTTTATCCCATTCTTCCGGCTTGAGGTCGTCGATCGGCGCCCAGACGCCGTTGATGCCGGCGTTTGCCACCACGATGTCCAAACGGCCGAACGTTTCCGCAAGCCGGTCGAGGGCTTCACGCATCCGTTTCTCGTCCGAGACGTCCGCCTCCAGTGGCAATGTCTCACCACCGGCTTTCCTGATCTTGTCGGCAGTTTTATCGATCTCGTCTTTCGTGCGGCCGAGCACGCCGACCTTTGCGCCTTGGCCCGCAAGCTTCAGGGCCGCAGCCCTGCCGATGCCCGAGCCAGCGCCCGTTACCAGAGCTACCTGAGATCTGAGTTCCATAGGTCCATCCTGCATTCGAACGGCATGCCGCACTGCGAAGACGAACGATGGGAAACGCTCAAGGTTCCGGGGCTCAGGCAGGATATTCCGCGTTCAGGATACGCAGGCCCTCGGCAAATTTCGAACCATCGCCATCCATCTGGCGCATCTGGGCAAGATTGTCCGTAAGGTCGGCGCGTTTCACCGAGCGTGCGAGCGGATTCCCGATGGAACGGCGAACGAAGTCGAAATAGTCCTCGCCATCACGCTTGCTCATCGCATCGACGGCCTCGATGACCAATGCCGGAAAACCCTCTTCACGCAGTCGGGCGAAGGTCCAGCCAGGGCCTTTTTCAACCACATCGTGCAGCCAGGCGACCAGTTTCTCGTCCTCGCCCGCCACGCTTTCGGCCACGCGCCGCACATGCTCGATGAACGGTCCGCCGGTCTTCGACGATTGACCTTGATGTGCCTCTGTAGCGATCGCGATCGCTTTTTTGAGCAAATCCTTCTTCGCCATGACAAGATTCTCCTTGGCGTTTCGTGGGCACTTTATACCCGCGGCATGTCAGGGCAATGCGTCAGTTCGGTCTTCCTCGAACTGCTTGACGGGTAGTGGCGGAAGCCAGTTCTCGCGCCTCTTCACCCAGAGCTCGTAGGTGGGTTCCAGATCGGTTGGCGCCATGTCCAGCGAGCCGACACGAATCTCCATTTCCTCTCCATCACTGCTTTCGTTGAAGACGCGCGAGCCGCATTCGGGGCAGAACCCGCGCCCCTGGAAATATCTGACTTCGCCTGTGCTCTCGAACGCATGCGGCGGCCAGATTCCGAATGTAGCGAAGCTCGAGCCACTCTCCTTGCGACAATCCATACAGTGGCAGAGCCCGATCCTGAGCGGCGCACCCTTCACGCTGTATTTGACCCTGCCGCACAGGCAGCCCCCGGACCGGATGATCATCTTCTCTTCTCCCTGTTTCCTGAGGAAGAGCAGGTAGGGCAGGGGAGGCCAACTGTCATCACCTTCGCGTGCGCGGCGGAACCTGGTTCAGCAATTGGCGTTGGAAGCGAAACGTGAAGACAGATTACCGCCATGCGTAGTTTTCTCGCTTCCGCCTTAATCGCCGCCACAATTTTCTGGCCGTCCCTCTCGCCGGCAGCCGAAGGTAATTTTCTGCGGATGCTCGCGGGAAACTGGAGCGGCAGGGGCATGGTGCTGACGCGCATCGGAGCCCGTCCGATCAACATTACCTGCCATCTGGCGATTGAGGCCGTGACCACCGCTCTGTCCATGCACGGAAACTGTCGCGGCCTGTTGGTCGTCCGGCGGAAAATCTCCGCCAATCTCCGGGCATCCGACCATGGCTATCGCGGCACCTATGTCGGGCCGTCAGGCCAATCTTCGACGCTTGCAGGCAACAGGCGGGGCAATGCGATCAATCTTGGTGTCCGCTGGGCACGGGTGACGAACGGCGACCGCGCCGCCAAAATGACGATCGAGAGGATCGGCAATGACCGTCTCCGTCTTCAGACGGTGGACAACGATCCGGCGAGCGGCAAGTCTGTGGTGACGAGCCGCATCGATCTCAGCCGGTGAGGCAGGAGAGGATTATCCGACCTGGCCGAGCTTGCCGGGGTTCATGATGCCCTTCGGGTCGATTGCCGCCTTGATGGCGTTCATCATGTCGACCGCATCGCCGTGTTCGCGGCGGAGATATTTCAGCTTGGAGATGCCGATGCCGTGTTCGCCGCTGAACGTGCCGCCCATGTCCATGGCGCGCTGGTAAAGCCTTTCCGCGAGACGCTCGGCCTCCGCCAGTTCCTCCGGAATTTCCGGCTTGATCAGGTAGCCGACATGGAAATTACCGTCGCCCACATGGCCGATGATCTTGCCCATCACGAAGGAATTGTCGATATCTTCGCGCGCGGCGAGCACGGCATCCGCCAGCCTGGAGATCGGCACGCAGACATCGGTCGTGAAGGCCCTACAGCCGGGCCTCAACGTCTGGTTGGAATAGATCGTCTCGTGGCGGGCCTTCCACAGCCGCTCGCGGTCCTCGGTGCGGGTCGACCACTGGAAATCGGACCCGCCGAGATCGCCAGCGATCTCGGCCACGGTATTGGACTGCTCCTCCACCCAGCGCGGGCTGCCGTGGAATTCGAGGAAGAGGGTCGGCGCCACCTTGAGCGTCAGCCCGGCATGGCGGTTCGCCGCCTCGACGGCGACTTCGTCAAGGAATTCTATGCGGGCGACCGGAATGCCGCTCTGGATCGTCGCAATGACCGTCTCGACCGCGCCCCGCATCGTCTCGAAGGTGCAGACGGCCGATGCGATGGTCTCCGGGATGGGGTGTAGCTTGACCGTCACCTCGGTAATGACGCCGAGCGTCCCCTCCGCACCGACGAAGAGTTTCGTCAGGTCATAGCCCGTCGAGGACTTTTTCGTCCGCCTCCCGGTGGTGATGATCCTGCCCTGCGGGGTGACGACACGCAGTGCCAGTACGTTCTCCCGCATCGTGCCGTAGCGCACTGCGGTGGTGCCGGAGGCGCGGGTCGAGGCCATGCCGCCGAGCGAGGCGTCGGCGCCGGGATCGATCGGGAAGAAAAGGCCGGTATCGCGGATATGGGCGTTCAACTGCTTGCGAGTAACACCCGCCTGCACCTGCGCGTCGAAATCCTCATGGTTGACCGCTACGATCTGGTTCATGCGGGTGAGGTCCAGCGAAATCCCGCCCTTGAGCGGGATCGTATGGCCTTCCATCGAGGAACCGGCCGCAAACGGCGTGACTGGAATGCCCGCTTCGAAACAGGCCGAGACGACACGCGCCACCTCGTCCTCGTTTTCGGCATAGACCACGGCATCCGGCAGCCGTGTCGGCTGGCGGGACATGTCATGGCCGTGGTGCTCGCGCACCGCGTCGGCGGTAGAAAGCCGCTCGCCGAAATGCAGCTTCAGCGCGTCGAGGGTGGATTGCAGGTCGCTCATTTTTTCTCACCCGTCAGCATGCGGTGATAACGCGAGCGGGCGATTTCCTGCGTGGTGATGAATTCGAGCAGGACCGGCACGCCCTTCTGCGTCTGTTCGACGCCGCGCCGGATCGCCGGGATGATCTCGTCCGGATCGATAACGCGCTCGCCATAGCCGCCAAGGGCGCGGGCAAAGGCAGCGTAATCGCCGGATATATCGGTCGAGCGGTATTTCTCCGTCGAGACCTTCATGATCGGCAGTTCCATGGCCATGGAGAAGTTGTTGAGCAGGATCGACAGGATAGGAATGCGTTCGCGCACCGCAGTTTCGAAATCCATGCCTGTGAAGCCGATCGCCGCGTCGCCCCAGACGTTGATGCAGAGTTTGTCCGGATGCATGAGCTTGGCGCCCATGGCCAGTCCGAGGCCGTAACCGAGCTGGGTGGACTTGCCCCAGCCGATATAGGTGAGCGGCTTCACCGATTTCCAGAAGGGCGAAAGCTGGTCGCGCGGGCTGCCGGCGTCATGGGTGATGATCGTGTTCTCGATATCCACCGTGTGCTGCAGGTCCCAGAGGACGCGGTAGGGCGAGAGCGGCTTGCTCTGCGAGGTCAGCTTCGGCATCCATTCCGAAAGCCATTCTTCCTGCACTTTCGCGATCTCGGCGGCGACATCCTTGCTGTCGCGGGTCTCGATCTTGCGGGCCTTGAGTTCAGCGAGAACGGCATCGAGCGTCAGCGCCGCATCGCCGATCAGCGCCACCTTGGCCTCGATGTCCTTGTTGACATGGTCCGGATCGAGGGTGGCGTGGATCACCGTCTTGTCGAGTGGCATCTGCACACCAAAGGCGGTTTCAGTGAACGAGCAGCCGATGCCGAAGATGAGGTCTGACGTGTCGAGGAAATGCCGGAGCGTCTTGGAGATCGCAGCACCGCCAGCGCCGACTGAAAGGGGATGGGTTTCTGGAAACGCGCTCTTGCCTTCGAGGCTGGTCGAGACCGGGATCGCCAGCAGTTCGGCAAGCTCCTTCAGCTGCGGCCAGGCCTCGGCATAATGGACGCCCTGGCCGGCATAAAGAACCGGGCGCCTGGCGGCGAGCAGCAGGTCGACGGCTTCCTTCACCGCCGCCGGATCAGGCCCATAGCGGGTGGCGAGGACCGGCCGATAATTCAGCGGTTCCGGCACTTCGTGCTGCCACATATCGTTGGGGATCTCGATCAAAACGGGTCCGCCCCGGCCGTTGCGAAGTTTTGAGAAAGCGCGACGAAAAATGTTGGGAATTTCTTCCGCGAGCGTGATTGGCTCGGCCGACTTGGTGATATCTCGCATCGAGCGGGTGGCGTTATAGTTCGGGTCCACATGCGCGATGCGGCGCTCGTAGCCCATCGGCAACACGAGGATCGGAACCGATTCCGAATAGGCCTGGGCGATGCCGCCATAGGCGTTTTCCGTGCCCGGGCCAAGCTGCATGGCGAAGACGCCGATCGTTTTGCCGGAGCTCAAGCGTGACATGGCGTCGGCCATGTGCAGGCCGTGACGCTCTTGGCGCACGATGATCGGGCGGATATCGGCCATCGCGACGTGCTCGAGAACGTGGTTTACCGGATAACCGCAGACGATCTCAATCCCTTCGCGCTTCAAGATTTCGGCAATGGCGTCTGCGACTTTCATGGGTTTCCCCTCCCGGGAACGGATTAGCTACGAAGTTTGAAATTCTCTGCGGTCCAGGCGCCGGGATGGCGCACGGGCGCGCGGCGGGCCTCGTCGGAACTCAAGAGCCCGTTCTGGCCGAGCGCGATGCGGTATTCCTCGATGAAGGCCTGCGCCATATGGGTGGCGCCATGGTCGCCGAGGGCGGAAAGCCCCAGCATGAAGGCGCGCCCGGCAAAGCAGGAATGCGCGCCGCAGGCAAGCGCCCGCAGCATGTCGACGCCGGAAACGACGCCGCTGTCGAACAGCACGGTGCCGCGTGTGCCGACGATGCGGGCGATCTCCGGCAGCACGTCGATCGTCGCCGGCGCGGCATCGAACTGGCGGCCGCCGTGGTTGGAGACGACGACACCGTTCAGGCCGAGTTCCAGCGCCTTTTCCGCATCCGCCGGATGCATGACGCCCTTGACCATCATCGGGCCCGGCCATTTGTCGCGCAGCCTGGCGATCTGCTCCCACGGGAAGCCGCCGCCGATATGTTTCTGCACGAAGCCTGCCGTCGCGCCGTGATCCGTGCCGCCGGCGAACGTCGCCATATTGGCAAAGGTCGGCATGCCGTTCCGGCGGACGGCACCGAGCCACAGCGGCGCCATCGCCGCCCGTATCATCGTCTTCGGCGTCAGCCGGAAGGGCATGACGAGACCGTTCCTCAGATCGCGCGGTCGCTTGGCACGTACCGGCACATCCAGAGTGGCGACAAGAACCTTCGCGCCAGCCACACGGGCGCGTTCGGCCATTTCGAGACTGTACCGATGATTGTCCGGAGCCATCGGGTAGAGCTGGAACCAGGTGACGTCGGGCGCCCATTCCACCACCTGCTCGATCGTTGAACAGGCGAGCGTGCCGACCATATAGGGGATGTTATGGGCCTGGGCGGCCTGGGCGAAACGCTCCGTTGCTCCTGGCCACATCATGCCATCGAGGCCGATCGGCGAAATGCCGATCGGTGCGGCGTAACGATGGCCGAAGAGTTCGACGGAGGTATCGACCTTGGTAACGTCAATGCCGTAGCGCGGCACGACCTCGACCGCCTTCAGCGCCGAACGGTTGCGGTTCAGCCCCGTCTCGTCTCCGGCGCCGCCCTGCAGAAACTCGTAGGCGAAACGCGGAATACGCCATTTCGCCCGCTTCTCGAGATCGCTGACCATCGGGTAACGCCGGCGGAGTTCCGCCAGCGTCTTTGCGTTGTCTCCGGTTCCTCCCCCCATCGCCGACGCCTTCTCAGTAGGAGACCATGACTTCGAGCATGGCCTGCCGGCCGCTCTTGGTCGCGGCAAGTGCCCTTTGCAGCGCTGCCGGCAGGTCCGCGCCGGTCTCGACGCGTTCCGCATGGGCGCCATGGGCGCGGGCGACGGCCGCATAATCCGGAGCCGGATCGAGCGCGGTGATCGGCATGGTGTTGGCGGTCGCTGCACTGCCGTCCGGATACATGTAGAGCGTCGAGCGGCGCACGGCATTCCAGATGCCGTTGTTGAAGACGATCGTCAGCAGCGGCAGCTTCAGGGCGGTTGCCGTCTGGTGGCAGGCGACAGGGTTGGCGAACATGTAGGAGCCGTCGCCGATCGTTGCGATCACCTGGCGGCTACGGTCGCCGAGCTGGGCGCCGAGCGCCGCCGTAAGACCGAAGCCGAGACCGCCGGAAAGCGGCGTCGAGAAGAAAGACTTCGGGTGCTTGAACTCCATCACCGACGGATCGATGCCAAGTTCATTCACAACGGTGGTCTTCTCGTCCATAATGGCGGAGACGCAAGCGCTCACATAGGCTGGCGTCATCGGCGAACCATTGCCGAGGGCAGCACGCTTCGCGGCCGCTTCGAACTGGGTTGCCTTCACCTTGGCCCATTTCTCACGACGCTCAGAGAAGGTTTCGCTCGCCGGCACCTTTTCCGCCATGGCTGCTGCGAGCGCTGCGATTGTCTTGTTGGTGCCGCCGGCGAGTGCGATGTCGATCGGGAAGCTGCGGATCGGCACGCGGCTATGCTGCGGGTCCGGGCCGATTGCGATGACCTTGGCGCCTTCGGCGGGGGCAGTATGATCGGAGATCCACGGAACCGCGGCGTTGATGACCACGACCACGTCGGCTTCCTTCAGCACCTGCGTCGAGTCGCGGCCTACCATCATCGGATGATCGGAGGGCAGTGCCAGGCGGGTCGCCCACATTTCGACGGTCGGCAGGGCGTATTTGTCGATGAAGCTTGCGAGCGGCTCGAAATCGGAAGCAAGCTCCGGGCTCTGCGTAATGACGAGCGGGTTCTTTGCCTTGGCGAGCAGGTCGGCGGCCTCGGCGACAAGCGCCGGATCGGCCGGACCGTAGGACGTGGGTGCAACGGTCGAACGATGGCCAGTCACAATCTCCGCACCTTCGGCCAGTGCCTCGCGCGGCAGGCTGAGATAAACGGGCCCGCGCGGCTCGCTCATGGCAATGCTCATGGCGCGGTCGATGACGATTCCCGCCTGTTCCGGATAACGCAGCTCGTAATCCCACTTGACCGCTTCGCGCACCATGCCGGCCTGGTCGAACATCTCCTGGCCCCAGTGGATTGGCGAGGAGCGCGAGCCGAAGCGGCCATGTTCGGTGATCGGCGTGCGGCCGGAGAACATCATGATCGGCACGTTCTCAGACCGGGCGTTGATCAGGCCCATGACGGAGTTGGCGAGCCCGACATTGACGTGGACGATCACGCCTGCCGGCTTGCCGGTCATCAGGTAGTAGCCGTGCGCCATGCCCACGGCGACGCCCTCATGCGGGATGACCAGTGGTTCGGGCATCTCCAGCCCCGTCTCCGACTGGCGGGCAAAGGCCTCGATGATCGATGGGAAATCGGTCCCGCCGTTGGCGAAAAGCACGTCGATGCCGGCAGCCTTCATATGGGTCAGCACGGCTTCCGCGGCGAAAGGGCCGGTCGGTTTTACATGTTTCATGGCAGTCTCCTCCTGAAAACTCTTGATCTAAAAATCCGCCGGCTCAAGTGATGCTGATCGTCTTCGTGACCATGTAAGCCTCTACCCCTTCGATGCCGACTTCGGAGCCGTGACCGCTGTATTTGACGCCGCCGAAGGGCGTCTCCGGCATGGAGATGTTGAAGGAGTTGATGCCCACCATGCCGGCTTCCAGATTGTCGGAGAGCCGGGCGATGGTTTTGTGCGAATTGGTGAACCCGTAGGCCGCAAGGCCGTAGGGAAGATTGTTGGCCTTGGCGATGGCGTCGTCGAAATCGGAGAAACGGTTGAGAACCGCGACCGGGCCGAACGGCTCCTCGCTCATGATGCGGGCGTCATCCGGCACGTCGGCGAGCACTGTCGGGGCATAGAAGAAACCCTCGTTGTTGACACGGTGGCCGCCGGCCAGGAGTTTTGCGCCCTTCGAGGTCGCATCCCGCACCAGCGCCTCGATCGAATCGCGGCGGCGGGCATGCACCAGAGGCCCCATATGGCTCGAAGGGTCGAGGCCGTCGCCGACCTTCAGCTTCGAGGCCTTTTCCGCAAATCCGGCGCAGAAGGCCTCGTAGGACTTGTCCTGGATGTAGAAGCGGGTGGGCGAGACGCAGACCTGGCCGCTGTTGCGGTATTTCCGCTGCACGGACATCTCCAGGGCGGACGTCTGGTCGGCATCGTCGAAGACAAGCACCGGCGCATGGCCGCCGAGTTCCATCGTGGTCCGCTTGAGGCCTTCCGAAGCAAGTCGGATGAGGTGCTGGCCGACCGGCACGGAACCGGTGAAGGAGATCTTGCGGATGACCGGCGAGGCAAGCAGGTGACGCGAGATGAAATCCGGCACGCCGTAGACAACGGCGATGACGCCCGCCGGCACGCCCGCATCGATCAGGCACTGGGCGACGGCCGCTGCCGCTGCAGGAGCTTCTTCGCCCGGCTTGTAGATCATCGTGCAGCCGGCGGCCAGCGCCGAGCCCATCTTGCGGGCGGCGTTGCCGACCGGGAAATTCCAGGCGGAAAAGCCGGCGGTCGGGCCGACCGGCTCCTTGACCACCTGGAAGCGGGTCTCGCCGAGACGGCCCGGAATGACGCGGCCGTAGGTGCGACGGCCCTCCTCGGCGAACCACTCCATCTCCTCGCATGCGAAATGGGTTTCCAGCCGCGCCTCGGCGATCGGTTTGCCCATTTCAAGGGTCGCGAGGCGGGCGATGTCTTCCTGCCGCTCGTGCATGAGGTGGGCGGCGCGTTTCAGGATGCGGCCGCGCTCGCGCGGGCTCGTGGCGCGCCACAGCGGAAAGGCCCGGTTCGCCGCTTCCAGCGCCCGGTCGAGGTCTTCGGCCGTGGCATGCGGCACGGTACCGATCGCCTTTTCGGTGGCCGGATTGATGACGGGCTGCGTCTTGCGATCGCTGTCCTCCAGCCAGACGCCGTCGATCAGCAGGCGCGGGGATTTATACGCCTCGAAAGAGGGGGGAGAACTGGTCGCGATGTTCATGGTCGTTCCTCCGGCTTCAATAGAAAGGTGCGTTGCCATTCGTCATTTGCACGCGTGACGCCGCAGTTCGCCGCCTCCTGCTTTCAGGGGATAAAACAGGGAGCCTGATATTGTCAATTCCGGCATTTCGCCATACCCTGGATCGCTGCATGTTTCAGATCGCAACGGTGCCGCCGTCGATCGGGATGACCGCGCCGGTCATGAAACTGGACGCTTTCGAGCAGAGCAGCAGGGCGAGTCCCATGATCTCGTCGGTCTCTGCGATGCGGCCGAGCGGCACGGTGTCGGCGAAGGCCTTTTCCACCTCCGGTTCGCGGATGCGACCGCCGGCGATATTGGTGCGGAACGGGCCTGGCGCGATGCCATTCACCAGCACGTTATAAGGTGCCAGCTCCCAGGAAGCCTGCTTGACAAGGTTGACGACGGCGCCTTTGCTAGAGGCATAGGCATAACCGGTCATTGGGTCGCCCCGCAATCCGGCTATGGAGGCGATCGCGACGATGCGTCCGCTCGTCTGCTTCTTCATATGTTTGGCAGCGGACTGGATGGCGACGAAGGTGGCGGTGAGGTTCACATCCACCACCCTTTTCCACAGCTCGTCACTGACATTCTCGATGGCGCCCGCGTTGGTGCGGGAATTAGGGCCGCCGCTGATGCCGGCATTGGCGACGAGAATATCGAGACGACCGTGCCGCTCGGCGACGCCGTCGATCGTCGTCCGCAAGGCGGCGCTGTCCGACACGTCGACCTCATGGTTTTCGGCGGAATAGCCGTGGTCCTTCATCCACTTGGTGGCGGCTGCTAGCGTGTCCGCGTTCAGGTCGAGCAGTGCCACATGCGCACCATTGGCCGCGAGCGTCTTGGTGATCGCCAGTCCCAGCCCGCTCGCCGCCCCAGTGACCACCGCCACATGGCCTTTCAGATCGAACAGTTCTTCCGCCTGCATTTTCTCCTCCCAGCGGCTCTGGTGAGCCGGCTATGCCCTCCCGGGAGGAGCCACCTTTGTATGCAATCGTCAAAGAAGCAAGCTAGAAATTTGCTATTATCAATCAAAATTTGACAAAATCATATTGACCCACCCGAAAAGGTTATACAGATTGCCGCCAGTTGCGGGTGCGGAGGAGCATCTGCCATTTGCGGTATCGAGCAAGCCGGGGAGGTAGGACGCCGATGAGCTTTACCGAAAGCACGGAAACCATAACCGGCTGCAAGATCCGGTTCATGCGGGGAGGCAAGGGCGCGCCGCTGCTCTTCCTGCACGGTTCGAGTGGCGCCCCGCGCTGGGCGCCCTTCATGGAAAAACTCTCCGAGACCTACGAGGTCATCGTGCCGGAACATCCAGGCTTCGGCGCGTCCGATTCTCCGGAATGGCTGGACGGCATGTCCGATCTCGCCTTCTTCTATCTCGACGTCATCGACCATCTCGGCCTCGACAAGGTCAATCTCGTCGGTGGTTCGATCGGCGGCTGGCTCTCGGCCGAGATCGCCATCCGCAACAGCACCAAGCTCGCATCGCTCACCATGATTGCGCCGGCCGGCATCCGCGTGAAGGGCCTGCGCAAGGGCGACGTCTTCATGTGGAATGCGGAACAGACCGCCCGCAACCTATTCCACGACCAGGCCTATGCAGAGCAGATACTGGCGATCCCGCCATCCAAGGAGGGGCTCGAAACCACTCTGAAGAACAAGCTCACCACGGCCAAGCTCGCCTGGGAACCGCGCTTTTATAATCCCGACCTGCACAAGTGGCTGCACCGCATCTCGGTGCCGACGCTGATCGTCTGGGGCGATGACGACAAGGTCGTGCCTGCTGGATACGGACCGGCCTGGCAGGAGCTCATCCCCAATTCGCGCCTTGAGATCATCGAAAATTGCGGCCACCTGCCGCAGATCGAAAAGACCGACCGTTTCGTCCAACTGGTCGGCGGCTTCATTGGGGAGGCAACGCGATGAAATTCTACTTCATGCACCTGATGCCCTATGCGGATCTCGATCTGTCCTATGACGAGAAGCACGATTCCGCCTGGGTGACGCTGCCGAACAGCTATTTCGACCCGAAGAAGGGCCATCAGCTCTACAACCGTTACCTGGACGAGCTGGAATATGCCGACCAGCTCGGCTTCGACGGCATCTGCGTCAACGAGCACCATTCGAACGCCTACGGTCTGATGCCGATCCCGGGTGTCATGGCCGGCGCGCTTGCCCGCCGCACCAAGAATGTCAAGATCGCCATTCTCGGCCGCGCCCTGCCGCTCCTCAACAACCCACTCACCGTCGCCGAAGAATTCGCGATGGTGGACAACATCACTGGCGGCCGCCTGATCGCCGGCATGGTGCGCGGCATCGGCGCCGAATACCATTCCTGGGGCGTCAACCCAGCCTTCAGCCACGAGCGCTTCCAGGAAGCGCACGACCTTATCCTGCAGGCCTGGACCCAGCCGGGGCCGAGCGTCTTCGAAGGCAAGCACTACAATTTCGAATACGTGAACGTCTGGCCGCGGGTCTATCAGGACAATCCGCATCCGCCGATCTGGATCCCAAGCCAGGGGTCGAGCGAAACGATCGAGTGGGCCGCCCATCCGGACCGCAAATACACCTATCTCCAGACCTTCGCCTCGGTTTCGACCGTCGCCCGTTACATGAAGATGTATAAGGACGTCGCTGCCGGTTACGGCTATGAGGCAACCGAGGACCAGCTCGGCTGGTCGCTGCCGCTTTACGTCGCCGAAACCGACGAGATTGCCCGCAGGGAAGCCAAGCAGCATATCGAGGCCTTCCTGCAGAAGTTCCTGCGTATGCCGATGGAGATGCTGCTTCCGCCGGGTTACACCTCGGTCAAATCCATGGTCGGCGCGCTCTCCGCCAAGGCCGGCCATTCGATGAAGCAGACGATCGACAGCGTCATCGAAGAGGGCAAGTTCATCTGCGGCAGTCCGGCGACAGTGCGCGAGAAGCTGGAGGAATACCAGGCTGAGATCGGCTTCGGCCACCTCCTGACGCTCCTGCAGTTCGGCACGCTGCCGGCGGAGCTGACACGCAAGAACATGGAGATCTATTCCAAGGAAGTCATGCCCTATCTCAGGAACGTGACGGCGAAGAAGGCGGCTTAGCCCGGATCAACCCACGTTACCTGCTTCATGCTCCAGCGATCCCGAGGCTGTCGGCAGCAGCGAGAAGAGGTGGGCGTTCATGGCCGCTTGCGCCCATTCGGGGTTGCGGGCCTTCAGCGCCGAAAGAATTTCCCGGTGCTGGGCGTGGGTGCGGCGGGTGCGCATTTCGACGGGCTCGGAATAGCGGTTGAAGATCGAGGCCGGCAGCTCCAGCGACGAGGCGAGGATCTTTTCCAGCCGTGGACTTTCGGCGGCGGACGCGATCACCGCATGGAATTCGGCGTTCAGCTTGTCGAAACCTTCGAGATGTTCGTTCCAGCCGAGTTCCTCGAACTGCTTCTCCATCACCCGCTCCAGGTCCTGAAGGCGGTCGAGGTGGGTATCGGAAATCCGCGTTGCGGCTCGGCCGGCCGCATGGCCCTCCAGGATTGCGCGCAGGCGAAAAATTTCGATCGCATCTTCGAGCGAGAAATCCGCCACGATTCCGCGGCGGTAGCGTTCCAGCACCACGAGGCCTTCGGCATTCAGCCGGTTCAGCGCTTCGCGGATAGGTGTGCGGGAGACGCCGATTGTGGTGGCGAGCTGGTTTTCGAGCAGCTTGTCGCCGGAGCGCATCTCGCCGGTGAGGATCATATGCCGGATGCGGCGATAGGCTGTTTCGACCGCGCTCTGCGTCGCTGCGTCCTTGCTGCCCTCTCTGGTCATCTCGTTCTTCAAGCTGCCACCCATGGTTCGCATTCATCACGGGAAGATAAGGCAGCAGTCGATAAAGGCCAATCGTCAAAAAGTGTATACCAATTTTGGGAAACTTATTTAATAATGACATGTAAGGCTTGACTTATTCGTAAACGGTATACAAAAATTTGATCAGGATGCCTGATAAGGCAGTCGGCTTCGGCCGAGGGAGGAGGAAATGATCATGGTCCAGACCAGAAAGCCGTTCATCGTCGGCATCGGCGGCACGCAGCGCCCCGGTTCGAGCTCCGAGCTCGCCCTTCGCTATTGCCTCTCCGTCGCCGAAAGGGCCGGCGCCGAAATCGACATCATCTGCGGCGCAGCACTTGAGCTGCCGCTCTTCGATCCCGGCGTTTCTCATCGCACGCCGGCCGCACGCCGCCTCATCCAGGCGCTCCGTCGCGCAGACGGCATCGTGATCGCGACGCCGAGCTATCACGGCGGCATGTCGGGCATGATCAAGAACGCCATCGACTATACGGAAGACATGCGCGAGGACGAGCGCTCCTATTTCGATGGTCGCGCCGTCGGCTGCATCGTCTGCGCCAGCGGCGACCAGGCGCTTGGCACGGCGCTGGCCGGGCTGCGTTCCATCGTCCATGCATTACGTGGCTGGCCGACGCCCTATGCGGCGACGATCAAGTCCAACGACAAGCCCTTCGTCGATGGCCAGCCGGCGAAGCGCGAAGTCGCCCAGGCACTTGAAATCGTCGCCTTGCAGGTCGTCAGCTTCGCCGAAATGGCAATGGCGGCCCGCGTCGAAGAGGTCGCGCCGCGCCTCGTCGCGGCCCACTGATCCCTCTTCTCTTTCGTCATCACCGGAACCGCCTGGCATCTTAAGGGACGGCGGTCTTTGCGGAGTTTTCCATGAAGTTCAACTTCTTCCACCTGATGCCCTATCCGGATTATGACAAGCTGCCGCACGAGTGGCCTGTCAGCACCCGCGATATCGACAGCCGGCGCATCCAGGCGCTCTACAAGGAATATGTCGACGAGATGGTCGATGCCGAGAATTACGGCTTCGATTGGGTCGGCTGTAACGAGCACCATTACAGCCCCTATGGCCTGATGGCGAACCCCAACCTGATCGCTGGCGTGCTCGCTCGCCAGACGGAGAAGGCGAAGATTGCGATCGTCGGCAACCTGCTGCCGCTGCTCAATCCAATCCGCGTTGCGGAGGAATATGCTATGATTGACGTTATGTCCGGTGGCCGCCTGATCGCCGGCTTCCTGCGCGGTATCCCGCATGAATATATCGCCTACAACATCCCGCCGAGCGAATCCCGCAGCCGGCTCCGCGAAGCGACCGAACTCATCATCAAGTGCTGGACCGAGGACGAACCCTTCGGCTGGGAGGGCGAGCACTATCAGTTCCCGGCCGTCTCCATCTGGCCGAAACCGATCCAGAAGCCCTATCCGCGCATCCTGATGTCGGCGAGCAATGAAGAATCGGCGGAATTCGTCGCCAAGATGCGGGCGATCATGGGCATCACCCTCATCCAGGATCTGGGGGCAGCCAGGAAGGCGATCGAGCACTTCAGGAATGTCTCCCGCGGCTATGGCTGGGAACCGACGCCGGACGATATCCTCGTCGGCCAGCAGATCTGCATCGCCGATACGGATGAGGAGGCCAAGGAGCACATGGCCTCCGCCCAGACCTATTTCCACCAGACGCTGATGCGCCCGCAGCGCTCCGCCCAGCAACTCGTGCTGCAGCAGAGCCGCTACTATACCGGCACCGATGTCGGCGAGAATTTCCAGAAGCGGCTCGCGATGCTACGCAACCGCACCGTCGACGAGCAGATCGAGGCGGGCTCGATCATCTGCGGCAGCCCGGAATCGGTCGTCAAGCAGATCACCCGCCTCAACCAGGAGCTCGGCTGCGGTTTGCTCAACCTGACCATCAAGGTCGGCAACATGCCGGGCAGTGTCGTCCGCCGTGGCATGGAACTGTTCCGCGATCGCGTCGCGCCGCATGTTGCTGGTCTTTGAGAGGGAGGTTTGATCCATGACTTTTGAAATCAAGACGATCGAGCTTTCCTGCGACAAGCTCAATTATCATGTCGGCGGCGCCGGTACGCCGGTCCTTTATCTGCACGCTGCCGGCGGCGTTATGCTCACCGAGCCGCTCAAGGCGCTGACGAAGAGCCACACGGTCTACGCGCCAATCTGCCCCGGCTTCGACGGCACCGAGGGCGACGAGCGCCTGAAAACCGTGCAGGACTGGGCGGCTATGGTCGCCGAATTCGCCGAGAAGGTTATCGGACCGCGTTTCGACGTGATCGGCTCCTCCTTCGGAAGCTGGACGGCGCTGTGGCTCGCCGCCAATAACCCGAAGATGGTCGATCACCTGATCCTGCAGGTGCCGGCCGGTTTCCGCTTCGGCGGCAAGGGCGGCCTTCCGGCCGATCCCGAAGCGCGCTTCAAGGCGCTCTATGCCCATCCGCAGAAGATTACGTCTGCACCGAAGTCGCCGGAAGTCATGGCGGCCAATGGCAATACCTACGAGCGCCTCGCCAACAATGTTCAGGTTGATGAAGCGCTCAGCGCGCGCCTGCCTTCGATCGAGGCGGTGACGCTGATCCTGCTCGGCACGGAGGACAAGGTCGTGCCGGCAGAAGCAGGCGCGTACCTGAAACGCATGATCCCGACCTCGCAGCGCGCTTTCATCTTCGATGCGGCTCATTCGATCGAGGTCGACCAGCCTGAGCGAACGCTCCGTCTCTGGACCGCCTTCCTGAAGCGCGGCCCGGGTTATGTGCTGAACCAGGGGCCGGAAGCCGCTTGAGAGATATCCCTGGGATTTCAATTCCCCCCTCCCAGGGAAGCTTGGCCCGGACTTCGGTCGGGGCCTTTTTTCTTTGGGGGAACGGATGGCGGCAACTTCTCCTCCGTCTTCCCTGTGACAAGCATAGGAATGACGCAGCTGCGTGGTCACGATCGCAATCGCTCAAAAGCGAGTCGCGATGGTCAATTCCAGTCGATCCCAAAGTTTCAACATTGACGGATTGAGTATGTCTATTATGAATTAAGTTGCGTTTTGCATCGGGATGGCCCAAAGCCACGGGCAGATCGCCATCGTCCCGAATACGTGGCACGGTGTGCAAGGGAGGAATAGCATGATCGGTGAAGAAGTCAGGCGCAAGGAAGATCTCCGGTTGATCACCGGCAAGGGTCAATATGCCGATGACTTGAAATACGAGAACGCGGCTTATGCCGCCTTCGTCCGTTCGCCGCATGCCCATGCGATCATCAGAAGCATCGATACCTCCGCCGCTCGCGAAATGCCGGGCGTGCTGACCGTGCTGACCGGCGAGGATATCGTCGTGGCCGGCATCAAGCCGATTCCCCATGCGATCGGCAGCTCGCAATTCGGCTCCGACATCCGCATCAGGAACCGTGACGGCTCGGAGCGGGCCCGCACCCATCATCAGGCGCTGCCCACCGACAAGGCCCGATTCGTCGGCGAGGCGGTCGTCATGGTGGTGGCCGAATCCACCAACCTCGCCAAGGATGCGGCCGAAGCCGTGGTGGTCGACTGGGAGGAGTTGCCTTCCGTCGTGCGCGGCATCGACGCGATCGAGGAGGGCGCGCCGCAGCTCTGGGAGCATGTGCCGGGCAACCGGGCGATGGATGGTGAAGTCGGCGACAAGGCGGGCACCGACGCCGCCTTCGCCATGGCCGCGCATGTGCTGGAATTCGAAAGCTGGGCGCAGCGCGTCACCGGCGTTCACATGGAGCCGCGCTCGTCGTCCGCCGAATACGATCCTGAGACCGGCAAGTTCACGATCCATGCTTCCGGCGGCCATGGCGTCGTCATGATGCGCGAGCAGATCGCCGCTTCGCTCGGCGTCGATATGGCCTTCGTGCGGGTCGTGGCGCCGCGCGATGTCGGCGGCAATTTCGGCACGCGCAACGCCACCTATCCGGAATTCGTGCTCTTGCCCTATGCCGCGAAGCTGATCGGCCGGCCGGTCAAGCATCAGGCGGAGCGTATCGAGGCCTTCCTTTCGGATTTCCAGGGCCGCGACTTGCATGTTCGGGCCAGGCTCGCGCTGGACAAGGACGGCAGGTTCTTTGCCTTCCGCTCGACCAACGTCAGCAATATCGGCGCGCACACGGTTTCCTACACCGCCCTCAACAAGGGCCTGCAGCTGATGACCAGCCTTTATCGCGTGCCGGTCGCGCATGTGGACTTCTTCGCGGCGATGACCAATACCGTACCGACCATTCCCTACCGCAGCGCCGGCCGGCCGGAAGCCATGTATATCATAGAGCGGATGATCGACCTTGCCGCCCGCAAGTTCGGTTTCGATCGGGTCGAACTGCGCCGGATCAACATGATCCCGGAAGAGGAATGTCCCTATGCCAATCCGTTCGGCGTGAGCTACGACAACGGCGACTATATCGGCTGTATGGACAAGGTGCTCGCCATGGCCGACTGGAACGGTTTCGAGGCGCGCCGGGCGGAAGCGCGGAAGCGGGGAAAATATCGCGGCATCGGCCTTTCCAACTATATCGAAGGCACCAGCGGTGTGCCGCGCGAGCGCGCCGAGATCACCGTCGACCCGACATCGGGCATTGTCGATGTGGTGATCGGTACCCAGAACACCGGGCAGGGGCACGAGACGGCCTTTGCCCAGCTGGTCGGTTCTTTCCTCGGCATTTCCCATGAGGTCGTTCAGATCCGCGCCAGCGACACGGATTTCGTCTCCGCCGGCGGCGGCTCGCATTCCGGTCGCTCGCTGCGTTTCTCCTCGATCGTGATGCACAAGGCGACCGCCGAGATCATTGAGCGCGGCCGGAAGATCGCCGCCTTCATGCTGAACGTCGTGCCGGACGCGATCGACTATGCCGAGGGCCATTTCCGCGCCCGCGGGTCGAATGGCGTAATCAGTCTGTTCGAAGCGGCGGAAGCCGCCGACAAGAGTCTCGGTCTGCCGGACGAGCTGAAGGGCGTGCTCGCCGCAATTGCCGACGAGACGACCCACGGACTTGCCTATCCCTATGGCGCGGCCGTCTGCGAAGTGGAGGTCGACCCGGACACCGGTTACTATGAGATTCCGCGCTATTCGACGGTCGACGACGTCGGCAAGGCGCTGAACCCGATGATCGTCGACGGCCAGACCCATGGCGGTATCGTGCAGGGCGCCGGCCAGGCCATGTATGAATGGTCGCATTACGACCGCGAAACCGGCCAGAACCTTTCGGCGACCTTCATGGACTATCAGATCGGGCGCGCCTCGGATTTTCCGAGCTTCGATACGGTGATCAGCGAAGTGCCGGCGAAGAGCCATCCGCTCGGCTTCCGTCCGGGCGGGGAGGGCGGTACGACTCCCTCGCTGGGCGTGGTCGTCAATGCGATAACAGATGCACTCACCGATCTCGGCGTCACTCATATCGAAATGCCGGTGACGCCATCCCGCATCTGGCAGGCGATCCAGCAGGCCAAAGCCAATCAATAGGGGAGGAAAAATTGTCCGAAGTCCTGATTTCCACGAAGGGGAACGTCCTCGAAATCATTCTCGACCGTCCCGACAAGGGCAATGCGCTGACGCCGGAGATGGCGGAAGCCATCACCGCTGCACTGAAGTCGCTGTCGCCGGAAACCCGGGCCGTGCTGATGAAGGCGAACGGGCCGGACTTCTGCACCGGCCGGAGTGCGGCCATGCCGGCGCCGGGCACGCGCGCCACGGCGCTCGATCTCCGCAACGCGATCTCCGACCCGGTGCTCGATTTCTATGAAGTGCTGCGCGAGATTCCCGTGCCCTTCATTACCGCTGTTCAAGGGAAGGCCGCCGGCGTCGGCTGCGCCATCGCGGCGCTTGCCGACGTGGCGATCGCCTCCGACACCGCCACTTTCCAGGTGCCGGAAATGAACCACGATATCGCCCCGACGCTGGTCTTGAACGCGCTCGCCGACCGCATCTCGCGCGCAGCGCTTGCCCGCATGGTCTTTACCCGCGACGTCATTCCGGCGGCGGAAGCCAAGGTTCTTGGCCTGATCGCCATCACGGTTCCGGCCGACGGGCTGGAAGCGGAAGTCGCACGCGTGGTGGGTCAACTGGAAAAGAATTCGGTGCCGACCGTGCGCGGCATCAAGGCCTTCATCTCGATGAGTCCGGAAACCTCGTCTGCTTCGCGTAAGGAACTCGCCGCGCTGATCAACTGCGTCGCGACGGCGGAGAAGTTCAGATAGGTGCTTATTTGCCCCCATGCTAACCTTCTCCCCGCGAGTGGGGAGGGAGGATGGCGGCAGCCGGAAGCTGAAGTTACAGCGCCAGCCCTTCCGTAACGAAAGGCGTCAACGCTTCGGTCGCTGCTGGCGAAATCTGCACGATCGCCCGTGCATCCAGATCGAAGACGATGGCGATGGACTGCATCGAGCCGAATACTCGGCCGGTGAAGGGATCAACCATCCAGAAGATCAGCGACATGGTGCGCTTGTCGGTCTTCTGCAGTCCCGCCCAGATCTCGAAACAATCGCCGAGGCGGGGCGTCTCACCGTAGATGATGCGGAATTCCAGCACGGCCCCGCCGATCTTGCCGAGCCGTGCCTCCGCGTGCTCGGCAACCAGCGCCCGGATCGGTCCGGTGAGCTGTTTTACGCCGCCGCCGACCGCGCCGATGAACTTTTGCGATCCCATCCGTCCGAAGGCATCGCAAGCGTCCAGCTCGATCAGGCTCATTGCCGTGCGCTTCAGGTCCAGTTTCAAGGCCCGCTCGCGCGAGGCGGTCAGCGCCACCGGTTCGTCGTCCGTGCCACGCGGCGCGGCCTCCTTCGGCGTCTCGACCAGCGAGGTCGAGGCCCTTTTCCGGAAAGTCGCCGGCCAGGGCTGCGGAGTGGTGCCGTCCGCCGCATCGACATGCGTGAGCCGCACCCGGAAGGTCGCAGCCACCTGCCCGCTTTCGCTGTGATGAAGCACGAGCACAGCGAAAGCTGTCGTCTCACCCACTTGCAAGAAACCGCCGGTCATGTGCAGCGGCGCGCCGGCATGCGCTTCGCGATGGAAGCGGATATGGTGCTCGTTGAAGGCGACCGTCGTGGGCGACGAGGGCGAGAAGAGACCCGGCAGGCCGTTGAAGCCGAAGAGCATGGCGAGACCTTCATTGGCACGCGCCACGTAATATTGCGTGTTCCAGTGGCCCATCTCGTCCACTTCCCATTGGCGCACGCTGCCGCGCCATACTTCGGTCATCTCGCCGCTCAAGCCGTTTCTCCCTGAAGCACGATGCGACCCTTGACGGCGCCTTTGAGAAGGCGGTTCATCGCATCGTTGACGTCGGACTTCGGCACGGTTTCATAGGGAATGGCGTCGAGCTTGCCGCTTTTTGCCAGGTCCACCAGTTCACGCAATTCCTGAAGCGTGCCGGTGATGCTGCCGATGAGGCTCAAACCACCCTGCGCCATGCGCATGGTCGGAACGGTGAGCTGGCCGCCGTACATGCCGACCATGATGATACGGCCGCCGCGCGCCAGCGCCGGGAAGGAGAAGGCGGTCGTTTCACTGTTGTTGACGAAATCGATGATGGTGCGCACCGGCCCGCCGACCGTTTCGACGATCTTCTGTGTCACGTCGCCGCTGCTCGAAAGCACCGTTTTATGAGCACCGGCTTCCAGCGCAGCCTTCAGCTTTTCTTCCGACATATCGACCACGACAATGTTCTCGTGGCCGAGTGCCTTCAGAATGACGATGCCGCTCAGACCTAACCCGCCCGCGCCGACCACGACCACTGCCTCATCGGGACGCATTGGCATGGCCTTGCGGACGGCGGAATAGGCGGTGAGCCCCGAGCAGGCATAGGTCGCGGCAAGCGCCGGATCGAGGTCGTCCGTGTCGATCAGGTAGCGGCCGTGCGGCACGACCACATGGCTGCCGAAACCGCCGGGCCGTTTCATGCCGAGCTGGCGGGCCTGCATGCAGAGGTTTTCCCGTCCAGTGCGGCAGGTATCGCAGGTGCCGCATCCGAGCCAGGGATAAACAAGGCGGCGGTCGCCGATCTTCACGCCGGTCGCCTCCGGTCCCATGGCGGTGACGGTGCCGAGGATCTCATGGCCGAGAGTGAGGGGCCGCGTAAGCCCGATGCTGTCGATCGACACCTTGCGGTCGCCCATGTCGAAAATGCCCTTCCAGAGGGTCAGGTCGGAATGGCAGAGCCCGCAATGGGATACCGAGACGACCACCTCACTGCCGGTGGGCTCAGGCGTTGCCTCCTCGACTTCTTTCAGCACCTCCGACGCTTCGAAGACCTTCCATGATCGCATGATACCGTTCCTCCCAGATATCCGAGAGTGAATATCAGGTTGCCTGTCATGTCGCAATCCGGGAAATGGCTATTCCGCCTTCTCTTGCTCTTCCAACGCCGCCTCCGCTCCGGCAATCGCCTTATCCAGCAAGGAAAGGAAAGTCTGCCGTTCCTCGATCGAAAGGTGCCGTAAAAGGTCCGCTTCGTGTTCCGGTATGGAAGCCTCCACCAGGGCGGCCGCCTCGAACCCGGCCCTGGTCAGCCGGAGTTCGTAGACCCGGCCGTCGTCCGCCGAACGGATGCGTTCGACAAGCTTCTGTTTGATGAGGGGGCCAAGCGATTGGATGAGCGTCGGCGCCTCGATCCTCAGCCGCCTTGCGAGCGCGATCTGGCTGATGCCGGGATGGCGGTGGATCAGGAGCAGAACGCCGCCCTGCACCGGCGTGACGGCAAGCCCGCGGGGGCGGAACCAGCCCTGCCAATGGCTGCCGAACAGCGACTGCAGCCGCCTGATGCGGATGCCGACGACACCGGGCAGCAGGACAGCTTTGCCAGCCTCCTGTTCCGGGGCCTTCGGATCGAAACTCATTTCCTGTTCCAGTTGTCGTAGACCTTCACATCCATCGTGCCGATGCCCTCGAAAGTGCCATGCAGGATATCGCCCGCGGCGATCGGTGCAACGCCTTCCGGCGTGCCGGTCATGATGATGTCGCCGGGATAGAGCGTATAGGCCTTGCTGGTGAATTCGATCAGCTTCTGGACGTTGAAAATCAGCATCTTCGTGTTGGACTTCTGGCGTGTTTCGCCGCCGATGGCCAATTCGAAATCAAGATTGTTCGGATTCGGGATTTCGTCTGCGGTAACGACATAAGGGCCGAGCACACTGAACGTGTCGAGCGACTTCCGGTAGCTGCGCTCCTCCGGGCCGCGGATGGTGATGTCGTAGCCGATCGCATAGCCGGCGACGTAATCTAGCGCATCCGCCTCCGACACGCGAAAGGCCTTCTTGCCGATAATGACGGCGAGCTCGATCTCGTGGTCGGTGCGGCGGTCGTCCCAATCGACGACGATGCCTTCCGAAGGACCGATCAGCGAGCTCACCGCCTTGAGGAAAACGCCGGCCTCGGCGATCGGCTTGATCTTCATGCCGTGATGCAACTGGTCGCTGTCCAGCACCTCGTCCAAATGGAGCCGGTAGTTGACTGGCGCACCGACGATCTTGCCGGGATTGGCAATAGGGCTCAAGAGAGCCACATCGGCGAGCTTCTTTGACGGCGCGATCTTCGCCATCTCCTCCATGACGGGCCTGAGCTCGGCGAAATGCGCCATGAACTGGTCACCATGCGGGAAGGGGTAGCGGTAGGCCGGCAGGCGGTCGAGCACGGCGGTGACGTCCTTCACCTCATCGCCGACGACCACGCCCAGACGATTATCGTCGAAGCGACAGAAACGCATTTTTCTCTCCTCGGGTTCTACAGATGGCGGTGCTCAGACCTTGGCGCGGTCTTCGCGGAAATAGCCGAGCTTCTCCTGCGCGACGCGATCGGAGAAGCAGAAGACGACGACGTCTTCGTTCGTCTTGAACGAGCGCCACGACCAGCCGGGCACAACGATGACGTCCTTGGGGCCGAAGTCGAAAGTCTTCGTACCGATTGTGATCGAGCCGGTGCCTTCGGCGATGCACATGACGATATGGTCGGTGGAGCGAATCTTTGTCGTCTCCATGCCCTTCGGGAAATGGCTTAGCCAGGCCGACATGGTCGGCATGGTCCAGCCGCCGTCAAGCGGGTTGGCATAACGGAGCGTCGTGCCGATATGGGCGTCGATCTCCTCGCCGCGCGAAGACCTGTAAAGCGCCTCGCGGCTGCGCTCGTAAGGGTAGTTGAAGATCGGCGTCGTCTGGCCGTAGGGGCTGGCACCTCCGATCGGCAGCATGCCGGAGCCGAAACGAAAGAGCGAGTCGCCTTCCGGCCGGAGAATCTCCTGCTCGGCGTCGTTGTAGTCTTCGCGGAAGACTGCTTCAAAGAAGGCGATCATCGGCACGTCAAGGCCGTCGAGCCAGGCGGCCGGGTCGGAGCCGTCATTGCCGTGGTCGTGCCAGGCCCAGACCGGCGTGATAACGAAATCGCCGAAGGCCATGCGGGTGCGCTCGCCGCCAACCGACGTATAGGCGCCGGAGCCTTCCAGCATGAAACGCAGCGCCGACGGCGTGTGACGGTGGGCAGGGGCTACTTCGCCCGGCATGATGATCTGGATGCCGGCATAAAGCGTCGAGGTGGCGCGCGACTGGCCGGGGAAGGCTGGGTTTTCGAGGATCAGCACGCGGCGTTCGGCCTCTTCCGCCGTCAGCAGGCTGCCGGATTCCAGGATCAGCGGACGGATATCGTCATAGCGCCAGCGATGCGCCTCAGCCTTGGATTTCGGCTCCGGCGGCAGCATGCCCTTCATCACTTCCCAGAGCGGCGCCATGTTGTGTGGCTTCAGACGTCCGTAGAATTCCTCGCGTTTTGCGACGGTGACTGCATCGATCTCGTGCATAGAATCCTCCCTATGGTTTCCTCAAGCCATAGATCGTAAGGTATACTAATTATTTTGAGCGCGTCAATTGATGACGATGATTGGAGGAAGAAGCGGTACGGCAGACCCAATGCGGTTTCTCCCCTGAGGGAGATGTCACTGAAAATGACGGAAGGCGGGGCTTCCTCTCAGCAGTTCTACAAACAAGGGTATGGCTATTAGGACAACGAACTATCGCCCCGCAGCACCCTTCGCCTTCGCCGACTTCGGTGCTGTCGGAGGGGTTTCGTTTTCTTTGCCTTTCACGCCGCGGCTGGAGGCACCGAGCCGTTCTGAAAGCCGGTGTGTTGCCGTCAGCAGCGCATCAAGCGTCTGCTTTTTCCGAGGGCCGGAGAGTTGCTTGTCGGACCCAAGAACGGTCATGGTCGCGACGATGCGGCTGCTATAGTCGAAGACCGGCGCAGCGATCGCGGCGAAACTCGAATTGATGCTGTTGACCGTCATCGCATAGCCTTGGCGGCGTACGGTCTCGACGATCTTCTGGATATCCTTCACCGTCGTGACGCGGGGTGCAAGCGAAGCAGTCTCTTCAGAATGATCCCGCTTGGCGGCGGCGATCTCGTCCTGCCGTACCGCGGCAGTCTCGCTCTCATCGAGATAAGTGAGGAAGACCTGGCCGGTCGCGGAGGTCAGGAGCGGCAGGACATAGCCAAGACGCACGGCGAGCGACCCCTGCCGTTGGCCGTCGACCTTGGAGACGATGCCCGGGCCGCGATCGCCCCAGAGCGAGAGGTACGTCGCAAAGCCGGTCGCCCGCTGCAGCGTGGCCAGTTCTTCGCGGGCGAGTTCCACGACATCGAGCTGCCGGATGGCCGACAGACCGAGCTGGATTGCAAAACGCCCGAGCCCGTAATGGCCGGTGACGGGATCCTGGAAGGCAACACCTTCCTTGACGAAGCTGACGAGATAGAGATGCGCCTTGCTCGGCGGCATGCCGGCAGCAGCAGCGATGTCCCGCAACGGCAGCGGACCGTTGGCCGCCTCCATGGCGCGGATCACCTGGAAGCCGACCTCGATCGACTGAATGCGGCGCTGGGTCCACTCCTCGGCTGGCTTTCCTTTATCTGATGCCATTCTAAATCCCTCATGTTCCCAGATGATTATCCTTATATTCGAATGAGGTCGAGCCTGCTTCAACTGTGGTTTTCCACAGCCCGGAACGCGGCTGCGAGGTCATCGGCATCGAGTCCATGTTCCTGGTTGATCAGGAACGGGCTTTTCGCGCAGGCGAGAGCGAGGCTGTCGATCGCAGCGTCATCCACTGCCGGCAACCCGAGATCGGCGAGCCTGCGCGGCATGCCGATCTCGTCGTAGAAGGAAAACAGCGTTTCGAGCTCACCTTCCGAACGATCCTCGGCGGTCGCCTGAACCAGCGTGCCATAGGCCGCATGTTCGCCATGCAGCGACTGCTTGCGCACCGGCTCGATGGCGCCGAGTTCGGTCGCGACCGCATGGGCGACAGAGAGGCCCGTATTCTCGAAGGCGACGGCACTCAGCCAGAGGATGGCTTCGATCAAGGCTTCCAGGTCCGGCGTCACTTCGCCGGTGCCGGCGACGTGCATGGCCCCCGGCCCGTGTTCGAGCAGCATGCGGTAACAGAGATCACCGAGCATCACGCCGGTTTTGAGCGGTCTTGTGCCGTGCTTGGAAAGCCCGGTTCCCTTCCAGGTGCCTTCCGCCTCGAATTTGGCGGTGAGCGCATCGCCGATGCCGCCGCGCAGGAGCCGGGCAGGGGCCCTGGCAATGACTCCCGTATCGACGATCACGAAAGCCGGATTGTCGTCCATCTGCTCGACGGCGATCATCGCATGGTTGTCGTCATAGATGACGATGCCGCGCGTTGCGGGCGCATCGGTAGAGGCGACCGTCGGCACGCTGACGAAAGGCAGACCGGTGCGGCGGGCGACGCCCTTGGAGACATCGAGTGTGCGGCCTCCGCCAATGCCGACCACCACTTCGCCGCCTTTGCGGCGTACCTCTTCGGCCAGCCGGTCCATCTCTCTATGGGTGACGTCCGCATCGAAGAGGATGATCGTCGGCTCGATATCCTGCCGGGTGAGCGTCTTCGCGAGCTCGGCTTCAATGTGGGGAAACACGGCGGCATCGCAGACGGCGACGACCGAACGGCCGAGCGTAGCCGCCTTTTCGCCGAGCAAACCGAGACTGCCGGGGCCTTGTATATAAAAAGCCGGCGCTCGGAAAATACGTGTCATGGACCCCCCCCAGATGCTGTCACGTAGAACGCTATACAACATTATCAAAGGAATGGGAGTTTGGCGAAGGCCGAATTGACTTGCGACGGGTCTGTACCGATCGGCCGAGGATCAAGCGAGATCGGCGAGATAGGTGTTTTCCGCCCTTGACTGGGCGTAAGCCGCCGGATTGATGTCTGCGATGATCAGTGCCTCGCCTTCGGCGGGTGCTTCGGCCAGCAGCTTGCCGTCCGGCGCGGCAATGCGTGAGAGGCCCGCATAGGCGAACAATTCGTCGGAGCCTGAGTGGTTGATATAGGCGACAAAAACCTGGTTCTCGAAAGCACGGACCGGGATCATTTGGTTGGCGATGAAATCACCGGACCAGCCCTTCGGCAGCGCCGTCGGAACCACGACGAGATCGGCTCCGCCCTTTGCCAACTGGCGGACATTCTCCGGGAACTCGACATCGTAGCAGATAAGGAAGCCGAGTCTGATGCCGCCGAGAGTGACGAGAACCTGACGTCGATCCTCTTGAGCGAACCATTGCCGCTCATAGGGACCATAGAGATTGCACTTGCGGTAGACCGCTGTCTGGCCATTGCCGTCCGTGAAGAAGGCGCTGTTGAAAGTGGCTTCAGGGGTCTCTTCGGCAAAGCCGGCAACGATGGCGATGCCGTGCCTTGCAGCGATTTCCGATAGCTGGTCCGTTACGTGGCCATGGGCGGGCGTGGCAAGATCGGGAAACCGGTCCGCGGCGCCGTAACCGGTCAGCGCTAGTTCTGGCGCGATCAGCAATGCGGCGCCCTGAGCCGCCGCCCTTTCCGCCGCGGCCCTGATCTTTGCCAGATTGGCGTCGACATCGCCGACGACCGGCTGCATCTGATAACCGGCAATTTTCATCGGTCCGCCCTCTATTTGTCTTCCGACATCGCGCCAAGCAGCTTCGGCAGGTCGCCGAACCGTGCCACCAGGCCGAAGACAACCGCAGCGACAACCAGGAACAGCATCGTCACCGAGGCCATGGTCGGGGTATAGCCGTAGCGCAGCGCGTTGAAGATCTTGATCGGCAAGGTTTCCATCGTGAAGCCTACCGTCATGTAGGCAACAATGTATTCGTTGAGCGACAGGACGAAGGCGAAGGCATAACCCGAGATGAGATAAGGCAGGATCAGCGGCAGCACGACGGTGCGGAACACCATTTTGTCATCGGCACCCATCGTGGCGGCCGCTTCCACCAGCGAGCGATCGATCGCTGAAAAGCCGAGCGACAATGTCACCAGCGGCAGGGTGACGAAGAAGATGCCGTGGCTGATGACCGCAGTCCAGGGCTGGCCGTAGAAACCGGTCGTCGCCCAGAAGGTGAGCATCCCGAGCGCGGTGATCACCGGCGGCAGAGTAAAGGGCGCGATGCCGAGAAGTTGGAAAATATTCGCCCAGGGGGCAATGCGCCGCCACAGGAACCAGGCGAGCGGCAGCGCGATCAAAAGCGCCAGCAGGGCCGAAAGGGCGGCAAGCGTCAGCGAGGCGATCAGCGCGTTCCGCCATTCCGGATTGGTGAAGATCTGACCGTACCAGGCGAGCGAAAAGCCCTGCGGCGGGAAGGTCAGCGACTGGCGCTGGTTGACCGAGACGCCTGCGACGACGATCAATGGCAGGGCGAGGAACAAGCTGACGATGAAGAAGAACAGGCGGCGAAGCGCGGTCATTTGGCCTCCTTCTGCCGGCCCGCATAAAAAGCGAGGCCTACCAGCGCCAGCGACACCAGCACGAGAAATACGGCCATGGCGGCGGCGAACGGCATGTTCGACTGGTAGATCGCCTGGTCGGTGATCAGCACCGAGAGCGTCCAGTGCTGAGGCCTTCCGAGAAGCTGCGGCAGCAGATAGGAGCCGAGCGCGAAGATGAAGACCATGATCAGCGTCGCGAGGATCGTATTCCGCAGTACCGGCACGACGACTGTGAAAAATGCCTTGACGGGCGAGGCGCCGAGCGTGCGCGCTGCTTCCGTCAGCGTCGGGTCGAGCCGCACCAGCGCCGGATAAAGCACCAGGATCGTATAGGGAAAGGCCTGGTATGTCATGGCGGTCATGACGGCGGTAAAGCTTGGCGTCAGCGCCAGCGCCTGTTCCATCAGTCCCAGCCAGACAAGCAAATTGGTGATGCCGGCGGTGCGGGAAAACAGTGTTGACCAGGCGAAGCCGATCATCACTTCCGAGAGCGACAGGATGGAGAGGAGCGCTACCAGCCAGACGATCTGGACGTTCCGCTTGGAGCGAGAAAGGAGATAGGTGAAGGGAATGCCGACCACCACGCAGGCAACCGCCACCGCGATCGCCAGAAACAGCGAGAAGCCGAGCACCTTGCCGAAGAACAGGCTCAGGAACCGGGCGTAGTTGTCGAAGACGAAAGCCGGCGTATAAAAGCCGCCCTGCTGCCGCTGGAAGAAGGAGACGGCAATCATCGTGGCGAAGGGTACCACGAAGAATACGGTCAGCATGCCTGCCGGAAAGACAAGCGGTCCGTAATCGACAAGGCGCTGCGGTGGTTCGCGTCTCATTTCGCAAGCACCACGCTGGTCATCGGATCGAGCCGGATGCCGACTTGCTGTCCGACCGAAACCTCGGGCCGGCTGCGCGGCGAGGAAACGGCGATAATCTGCTGGCCACCTGCTTCCACGAAGGTCTCGATGGCGCCGCCGAGATCGCGGATAAAGGTCACGATGCCGGAAATCGCGCCATTCCCAGGGGCGGTGAGCTGCACGTCTTCCGGCCGCACCGAGAGCACGCCCTTTGTCGCCCCGGCGGATAGCATCAGTCCCTCGACGGCCTGCCCCAGCACCCTAGCACGGCCGGCACTGTCGGCCTCGACGGGCAGGAGGTTGGTCTGGCCGATGAAGTCGGCGACAAAACTGTCGGCCGGACGGCGGTAGATATCGACGGGAGCGGCGGCCTGGCGAATCTCGCCCTTGTTCATCACCACGACCGTATCGGCCATGGTCATCGCTTCGCGCTGGTCATGGGTGACGACGATGGTGGTGATGCCGAGCCGCTGCTGCAGCTGGCGCAACTCCACCTGCATTGCCTCGCGGAGCTTCGCATCGAGCGCCGAAAGCGGCTCATCAAGAAGGAAAAGCTTCGGCGAGATGGCCAAGGCGCGTGCGATCGCCACGCGCTGTCGTTGGCCACCAGAGAGCTTGTTGACGGAACGGTCGGCGAAACCCGGCAGATGGATCATCGCCAACAACTCGTCGACGCGAGCTTTCTGCACGTCCTTCGCCACGCCGCGAATGCGCAGCGAATAGGCGATGTTCTCGCCGACTGTCAGGTGCGGGAAAAGCGCCAGCGATTGGAAGACCATGCCGAGATCGCGCTTGTGGGTCGGAACCTGGGTAATGTCGGCGCCGCCCAATCGGATCGCACCGCCGGTCGGCAGGTCGAGCCCGGCGATCATCCGCATCAGCGTGGTCTTGCCGCAGCCCGAAGGGCCGAGCAGGCAGACGAACGTGCCGTCGGGCACGGAGAGGCTGACGTCGTTGACGGCGGTAAAGGTGCCGAACTGCTTCGTCACATGCTCAAGGTTCAATCCGGACATTCGGTCTCCGCGCTCAGTGTGGCGGCTGTCAATAACATGAATTGCCCCTCACCCTAACCCTCTCCCCGCTCGCGGGGAGAGGGGACGTGCCTCGCGCTGTCGGAGAGATAGCGGAAGCGGGTGCGGCATATCCCTTCTCCCGTCAAAACGGGGAGAAGGTGGCGGCAGCCGGATGAGGGGCTGCCTCTAACGATAGTGTTATCTCAACCCGCGATCATCTCCGTCCACTTCTGGTTCAGGAAGTCGGACTTGGTCTGGTAGAGATCATAGCGCGGGACGATCGGTTCGACATCGGAAGACACGGCGGCGAATTCCTGGTCGGTGAGATCAGTCAAGCCACGCTGGACAGTCGGTGAGGTGCCGACTTTGCGGGAAAGTGTCGCCTGGATTGCCGGCTGGCACATGTAATTGATGAAGACATGCGCCTCTTCCGTCTTCTTCGAGGCGCGCGACAGCGCCCAGCACCCACTGTCCTGGATGCCGCCTTCCTTCGGGAAGGTGGAGCGGACATGGAAACCGTCGGCGATCGCAAGGCCGGTGACGTCGTGATAATACTGGCCCATCGGGATTTCACCGGACTTCAGCGCCTGTTCGAACTGCGCCTCGTCGCGATACCACAGCCGGACGTTTGGCTTCAGCTCGGCAAGCTTTTCGAGCGCCTTGATGATGCCTTCGTCCGTGTCGAGCGCGTTCGTGCCGCCCATGAAGGTTTTCGCCGTCACCTCAAGCAGGAAGGAATTGGAGACGAGCGCGAGCAGGCCAAGCTTGTCTTCCTTGTCCTTCTCCCAAAGCGCGCTCCAGGAGGTAGGCGCGTCCTTGAACACGTCCGTGTTGGAAACCAGCGTGATGTACCAGGAGACGGCGCCGATACCGGCAACGCGGCCGTCCGGATATTTGTTGACGAAGCGTTCGATCAGGTTTACGGCGTTCGGAAGCTTGGAAAGATCGAGCGGCGCCCAGAGATCCGTCGACTGACCTTTCAGCATCGCGACCTGTGACATCATCGAGACGTCGGCTGGCGCTGCACCCGCCTTGGCGGCCTGCTCGAGCTGTACGAGCCAGGCCTCACCTGTCGGTTCGGCGATCGATTCGATGGCAATGCCGGTCGTCTTGGTGAAATCCTCGAAAATATTCTTGTCGAATGAATCCTTGAAGTAGCCGCCGTAGACGCCGACCTTCAGGCTCTTGTCCTGGGCGCGCAATACCGCCGGCATGGCAAGCATCGAAGCGCCGGCGAGACCGGCGCCGAGCACGGTGCGACGGCCGATCCTGGCATTGAAGATATCAGACATGATGTCTCTCCTTTGTGTGCCCACCGGTCCGGTGCCGCATGGGCGGGTTCCCACTCTTGTTATCTAATTTACTTCAAGCCCGGCCCTTCACGGAAGGGCTGAAGATCATCAGGCTCAGGATTTCGAACAGCATCTGGGCACCTGCATGCGCGGTGTTATTGGTCGCGTCATATTGCGGCGCCACCTCGACCACGTCGCCGCCGACGATATTAACGCCCTTCAAGCCACGGATCAGTTCCAGCACTTCACGGGTCGTAAGTCCGCCGATCTCCGGCGTGCCGGTGCCGGGCGCAAAGCTCGGGTCGAGGCTGTCAATGTCGAAAGAGAGATAGGTCGGACCGTCGCCGACGATCTTTCTCGCCTTCTCGATGATCGCCGGAATGCCGAGGCCGGCCACTTCCTCGGCATGGATCACGGTCATGCCGGACTCGTAGGAGAACTCCCAGAGATATTCGGCGGCACCGCGGATGCCGATCTGGATCGTGCGGGTCGGGTCGAGCACGCCGTCCAGCACCGCGTTGCGGAACGGGCCTCCATGGTGGAACTTCGTCTCGTCGAAGAAGCCGCTTGTATCGCAATGGGCATCGATATGGATCAGGCCGACGGGGGCCTTTTTGCCGACCGCTTTCAGGATCGGATGGGTGATCGAATGGTCGCCGCCCACGGACAGGGGGAGCACGCTGGCATCGACGATCTGATTGATACGCTTCTCGATGTCGTCATGGCTCATCTCCAGCCGATAGCGGCTGCGGAAAGGTACGTCGCCGATATCCGCAACCCGAAGCTCATGGGTCGGCGCGCATTCCAGGACGTGGTTGTAGGGGCCGACGCGCTCGATGGCACGCAGCGCCCGCGGCCCGAAGCGCGAACCTGGCCGGTTGGTAACGCCCAAGTCCATCGGCATGCCAATCATTGCCACCTGAAGATCGCCGAAATCCGGGTTTTCCGCGTCAACGGGTAGGTAAGGTGCGTCGAGAAGGGTCGGAATGCCGGCATAGGGGGCTACGCGGGTGCCCGCCTTGTTGAAGATCTTCTCGCCCACCTTGCGAAATTTCGGATCGAATATCTCGCCGCCCTGGCTGTCGAGATATTTCGCCCGCAACTCCTCGAGCTTCTTGCCGTCGAATGCCATGATTGCCTCGTCTATCCTAATATTGTTTGAGCGCAGCCTAAATTTTGTTCCCTTTGGGCGGCAGCCCTTGTTTTCATCATTATCCGCCGAGACGAGGTGGAAAAGCAATTGAGATTGTTCTAGCGGTTGATGTGAGAAAAACTAACAATAAGGTTCAGCGTGACGAGCCGCCTGCCGCCCCTCAATCCGCTCCGCGCCTTCGAGGCGACCGCCCGTCGAGGCTCGGTTTCGGCCGCCGCGCGTGAGCTCAACGTCACCCATGGTGCGGTCAGCCACCAGATCAAGGCGCTGGAGGTATCGCTCAACGTTCCGCTCTTCGAACGCGGCGCAAAGCGCCTGAAACTCACCTCGGAGGGGGCGCTGCTGCTGCCGGCCGTTACCCAGGCCTTCGGTGAGATTGCGGCTGCGACCGCTCAGATGAAGCGGCCGGCCACCACCGGCGAACTCTCGATCACCTGCGTGCCGGCGCTTCTTTCCTTCTGGATCGTGCCGCGCCTCAATTCCTTCACCGAGCAATTTCCGGGCGTCAGGCTGAAGCTCACCGCATCTAACGATCCCGTCAGACTGCATTCGCCCGATGTCGACGTCTGCATTCTCTACGGCGATGGCAACTGGCCTGATGTCTGGACACGGCTGTGGAGCAATCTGCGGCTTTTCCCCGTTGCAAGTCCGACTTTGTTGAACAATCGCCCGCTACGCTCAATGCGTGACCTGGAGGATCACATCCTGCTGCATGGCGACGCGGACGGGCGGGAATGGAATACCTGGTTGGCGGCAGCGGATGCCGTAGACCTGCCTCGCCGTCAGCAATATTACATGGGCGATGCGCGTTTTTCGACGGAAGCCGCCCTGCACGGGCAGGGGATTGCGCTCGGGGATACGATCACGGCCAGCAACCTGATCGCGCGGGGAGAGCTTGTCGTTCCCTTCGACCTGAGCGTGGCGGCAAACGATTCCTTCTATGTCGCCTGCCGCCCCGCGATGCGCTCCACACCGATCGTGCGCGTTTTCATCGAGTGGATGTTCTCGTCTCTGGAGGCCGACCATCTGGCGGAGCCGCAGACCTCGGCCCGCACGCTACTTCGCGGCCGGAGAGGATGACGTTCGCCTCGTTTGTCCTAAATCCTCGAGATGTCGTAGCGTGTAGGAGAAGTTCCATGTTGGCAAAGCTCGTGAGCGGCCTTGCATTTTCTCTCATGGGCCAGATGACGGCCTCGGCCGAGATGCTCGAACTCAAGGTCGCGAGGGCGGAAGCGAGCCGGGACAATGTGCCGCCAGGCGGTGCGGTCGATGTTCTCCTGACGGATGAAAGCGTCGAAGCTGCGGCTTTCACGGAAAGCAGGGTGGGTAGGCAGATCCACATTCGTGCCGACGGAATTCTGCTGATGTCTCCTTTTATCGGAGGCCCGATGAACGGTCCGACGATCCAGCTGAGTGGGGGGATGACGCCGGAAGCAGCGAAAAATCTCGCTTTTCTGCTCAACCATAGCGCCAAGCTGACGATCGATGATGAACCGGTCAAATAGATCGCTCATTCGTGTTAGTTTCCTGCGATTGATTCCCTTTGGTCGCACAGCATGGAAACCTCGCTCTACGCGCCCGTCAAAACCTTTCTGGAAAGCTTCGGCTACGAAGTGAAGGGCGAGGTGGGCGGCTGCGATCTGGTGGGCTTGAGCGAAACCGACCCGCCGGTCGTGGTGGTTTGTGAGCTGAAGCTCAGCTTCAATCTGGAACTCATTCTTCAGGCGGTTGACCGAGCGGCAACATCCGATGAGGTGTGGATTGCTGCGCGGGTTTCGGCAAGCGGCCGTGGCCGCGAGGCTGACCAGCGGTATCGTGATCTCTGCCGCCGCCTCGGCATCGGGATGCTCGGCGTGTCGGGTGCGGGCGAGGTGAGCGTCATCGTCAGTTCCGTCTCGCCCATGCCGCGCACCAATCCAAAGCGGCGGACGCGTCTCGTCAAGGAACATCGCAGGCGGCGAGGTGATCCGGCCATCGGCGGCAGCACCAAGGTACCGGTCATGACCGCCTATCGTCAGCAGGCGCTTGCCTGCGCGGCGGCGCTCGTCCACGGGCCACTCCGGCCCCGGGACATGAAGACGGCGGCTCCGAACGCGGGTTCAATCCTGCTTGCCAACTATTACGGCTGGTTCCAACGGGTGGAGAAAGGCGTCTATGCGCTGACCGAACTCGGGCGACAGTCTCTGGAGCGCTGGCCCGAGGCAAGCCTCATCCCCACGACGCCGGATGACGCCATTTCGAATGTCTGACCTGAAGAAGCCGCCCGCTGTAAAAGGCGGGCGACCGTTGGTTGATGCATGAACGGCTTACGGCTGGGTGCCCGTGCCACCCGCACCACCACCTGCTGGCGGAGTCGCCGGAGTTGCATTGTCCGCCGGCGGGGCACCCGGCATAACAGGTGCCGGAGCCGGCGACTGATCCGTTGCTGCCGGCGGTGTTGTCGAAGACGTAGTCTGTGTGTCGGTGGGCGAGCCGCCCATCTGGGACCATACAAAGGCGCCGACAAGGATGACGGCGATCACGGCGACCCAAGCCATCCACGAGGAACTCCGGCCTCGGGCCGGCTCGGAACGGTAATCGGGCTGTCTGTCATTGGGATCAAAAGTCATGATTGCTTCCTCCTACGCAGGAGACAATGCCGGCGAGCAGGATTTGTTCCAAGAAAATCACTTTTCCGGGAGCGGCGAGTGAACGATCATTCCTTCGACGTCGATCGTGCGTAGTCCGGAATACGGAACCGACGGCGATAGACACCGGGTGCCAGGCCCGTGATGCGCTTGAACAATCGGCGAAAGAAAGCGGGCTCCTCATAGCCGACTTGCCAGCTTATCTCATCGACCGATATGTCGGTGGTCTCCAGGCGACGCTTGGCATCCTCAATCCTGAGGCGCTGCACATAGGCCATCGGGCTGACACCGGTGGCGCGCGTGAAGCGCCGTTTGAAGGTGCGTTCGGTGAGACCGGCCCGCCGCGTCATCTCTTCAAGCGGATTGGCTACGGAGAAGCGGGTCGCGACCCAATCCTGTGCCACCTGGATCGCAGTGTCCCCGTGGTCATTGCGCCCTTCGAAAACGATGTAGGGCGCGAGCCCGTCCTGATGCCATTGAAGCGCAAAAAAACGCGCTATGGTCTGCGCTGCCGCAGCTCCCATATGGCGGCTGATGAGGTAGAGCACGAGGTCGTGCCAGGTCATGGAGGCGCCCGAGCTGATCAGTTCCTCTCTCCGTCCGGAAACGACGAGCACGCGCTCCGGATGGATTGACACATGCGGAAAGGCGGCTGAAAAGGCGCTGGCATAACCGAAATGAACGGTCGCCTCTGCACCATCGAAGAGCCCTGTCTCGGCAAGCAGAAATATGCCGGAACAGGCCGAACAGAGAAGAGCGCCGCGGTCATGCATTCTGCGAACCCATTCGACCAGCTGCGGATATCGACCTTTCCGCCAACCACCGGGACCAAGCAGGATCGACGGAACGATGATGATATCGGTGGCATCGAGATCGTCGATGCTCCGCTGCACGGTGATCGGCACCTGACTTGCCAGTATCAATGGGCCCGCTTCCAACCCGACGATCTGCACTTCAAACGGTTGTGCTTCTGTAAGTCCTGGCGGCAGGACCGAGAATGCGTTCATGACATCAAAGACGCCGCTCAGTGTCGAGACTACGGCATCGGGAATGGCCACAAGGCTTACATGTCGCGGCTTCAAGCGCGTCCGATCTGCCTCATTCGGCATATCCCTCCCTCCGACATTTATTGCCTATACCCAGCCGCGATGTGGCGCAAACGGCCCGATCTTGGACTTTCCCGCTCTGCCAACCCCGGATTTCATCTGCAATCTTCCGATCATCATCACAACCGAACGAACAGGAGATAGCAACATGGATTATCTTACAACCAATTCCGTCGATCCGGCCAAGCTGGACGCGATCGTCTCGCGCGCCATCGGCGATCTGTCAGCCGGCTATGGTGGCGTCATGATCAGCATCGGCCACCGCCTGGGCCTCTACAAGGCCATGGCAGGCGCCGGACCGCTGAATTCGCGCGAGCTGGCGGCCCGTACCGGTTGCGCCGAGCGTTACCTGCGCGAGTGGCTGAATTCCCAGGTCGCCGGGGGCTATATTGCCTATCACGCGATCAGCGACAGCTTCGAACTGACGCCGGAACAGGCGCTGGTGCTCGCAAACGACGAGAGCCCGGTCTTCATCGCCGGCGCCTGGGCGGTGCCGGCCTCGATGTGGGCGGACGAAGACAAGGCGCTTGAAGCATTCCGCACAGGCTCAGGCATCCCCTGGGGCGACCACGACGGTCGTCTCTATTGCGGCGTGGCGTCATTTTACCGCAACGCCTACAAGGCGAGCCTCGTCCCCGAATGGTTGCCGTCGCTCGATGGTGTAATCGACAAGTTGAAGAGCGGGGCCCTGGTGGCGGATATAGGTTGTGGCTACGGCAATTCCACGGTGCTGATGGCGGAAGCCTTCCCGGCATCGCACTTCCACGGCTTCGATACGCATCCGGAGTCGGTCGCCGAGGCTCGAAAGATCGCTTTGGACGCCGGCGTTGCAGACCGGGTCACATTCGAAAAGGCGCGTGCGGAGAACTATTCCGGCAAGGGATACGATCTGATCTGCTTTTTCGATTGCCTGCACGACATGGGCGATCCGCTCGCCGCGGCAAAGCACGCCGCGCGCACGCTTGCTCCGGGCGGTACCGTCATGTTGGTGGAACCCTTCGCCAATGACCGCGTGGAGGACAATATCTCGCCGGTCGCCCGCTTATATTACGCGGCGTCGACGACGATCTGCTGCGCGCATGCTATCTCGGATGGCGGCCACATTGTGCTGGGCGCGCAGGCCGGTGAGGCGCGGCTGAGGGAGGTATTCTACAAGGCCGGCTTTACGCACTTCCGGCGGGCCATGGCGACACCGTTCAACCTCATCCTCGAAGCGCGGCTTTGATGTAGCCCGAGGGATCAAGCGGGGCCGTTTTCGGCAGGTCCCGCTTGCCTGGCTAGTTTCGCGCCAGGGTCGTCCGCGGCGAGATCCAATTGTGCCATTGTTCCACGCTGCCGTGGAAGACGTTGAGGTCGATCTTGCCGTCGACGCCATGCGACAGGCCGGAGCCGGAATATTGCCAGAAGAGCCATTTGCGGCCCGGATAGACCTTCGAGGGGTGCTGCGCGACAGCACGCAACCAGAAAGGATAATCGAGGAATTTTCCCCTCAGGTTGTCCTTGTAGAAGTCCGGCGCGGTGTAGATGATCGGGCGCTGGCCGTAATACCGTTCGAGCTTGTCCATGAAGACCTGCATCTTTTCCACCACCCGCTTGGGCGACAGGCGCTGCCTGCAGCTGGATTCGTGGTTCCATTCCACGTCTATGACCGGCGGCAGCGCATCGGGATCCCGAGGGACGTTGCGGATGAACCAGTCAGCCTGTTCGCCGGCGGTACGGCACCAGTAGAAGAAGTGGTAGGCGCCGCGCTTCAGACCGGCCTCTTTGGCTCGCCGCCAATTGGTCTTGAACATCGGGTCGAGATGGTCGCCCCCGTCGGTCGCTTTGATATAGGCGAAATTGGCGCCCTGAGTCCTGAGTTTCCCCCAGTCGATCTCACCCTGCCAGCGAGAGACATCGACGCCGTGGACTGCATAGTCCTTCGGCGAGACACGGCCAAAATTGATCGGCTTGGCGTCGCGAAAGCGACGGCTATAGATCTGCATGCGCCGCTGTAGCGGAGCTTCGACCACCGACCTGTCGGGCACCAGCATGGCAACCGGCCTTTCGGAAGGGACAGGCATGCCGACCGTCGTTTCCTGCACGAAGGCCTGTGGCGCTGGCATCGAGCCGGACCAGGCAAGCGTTTCCGTCTGCGGCTCTTGCCGAACCTGTGGGGTACTGATCCGCGAAGTCTTGCCGACACTGACGGATGGAACGGGCGCTACCGGCTGGGTGATCGAGCCAGTGGTTTCCCTTGGTGCAACGCCGGCCACGATGTCCTCCGGACCAGAACTGGAGGCGCAACCTGCCAGAGCGAAACAGGCAAAGAAGAGAACTGGTACAGCCGACAGACGACGCATTTGGAAACCCGTACGCAAAACAACCAAGACGGCGTCCCCAATGCCGTCGATAATCCCTGAGAGGAATTGCTAATGGAAAATTACCAAGAAATGCTGAATCCAATCTTTATGTGCACCAGAAAGGGAATCAGCCGCGCGGCTTGATGGCACGAGCCGGATTGCCGGCAACGGTGATGCCAGCCGCAACGTCGCGCGTGACGACCGCGCCCGCGCCGATAATGGCGCCATCACCGATCGTCACGCCACCGAGGATGATTGCGCCGCCGCCGATCCACACATCGGAGCCCAAGGTGATCGGACGGGCGATCTCGAGCCCCTGGGCGCGAAGGGTTGGATCACGATGGTGGTCAGCACAATAGAGCTGCACGGAAGGGCCGAGCATCGTGCAGGCGCCGATCCTGACCGGTGCGGTATCGAGGACTGTACAACCAGCATTCAGATAAACGCCCTTATCGAGAAAGACATTGAACCCGTAGGCGCAATGGAACGGCGCTTCCAGAAAGACGGTTTCGTGAACCGCGCCGAAAAGAGTCCGCAGGTTTGGCGCTATCGTGCCGCGCTGGTCAGGCGGCAGCGTATTGTGGGCGTGGCAGGCGATCCGCGCGTTGTTGCGCAGGGCGTCGAGTTCCGGATCCAGACAGGAATACCAGTCTCCCGCCGCCATTTTTTCCCGCTCGTTCGCCATATCTTGCCGTCCCCGCTTTTTGCTTCACCGTTCAGCACCAGCCTTGATCCGGGCCGCCTCGCGTCGAGCCAGGCTTTCCGGCGGCCACAGCGCCCTGGTGCTGTAATATTCCTCGAAGACCTTGGCATCGTCCGGCAGTTCGACCCAGGGCACTTTCGAGCGGGTGAAGATATGGACATCGGGTGTGAATTCCGTCCGTCTGTCGAGGGTCGATACGCGGATGAAAAGCATCCACCTGCGCCGGCCATAGTCACTCCAGAGCGCTATCTGGCAATCGGGACAACGGTAGATGTCGTGCGGATGGCCGCTGTCGGTCTTCATGGCGACCGGCACAGGCTCGCCATCGACGATTTCGATGTACTCTGCCTCGATCAGCGCGTTGATAGCGAAAGCTCCACCGGTCTGGCGCTGGCAATCCGTACAGTGGCAGCAATGGATGAACATCGGCTGCCCGTTCATGCGGTAGCGGATCCTGCCGCAGAAACAACCTCCTTCGAACATCTCGCTCATGTCGCTTCCTGGCACCCTTCAGTGCGGTAAGCCTATCATGAAATGTCGAGTCGTCGCTTCGCAATACAAAATTGGGGAGACGGGAGCGACCCGTTCTGCTTAACTTGAATGATGTGGAAGAGTGGGAATGTGCATATGACAACAGAGCGTATCGGCGTGGTTGGACTCGGCCGCATGGGTGGTGCCATGGCGGAACGCCTTGCAAAGCAGGGTTTTTTCGTGACGGGCTGGACCCGTAGCGGTCTTTCGCCGGAAAAGGCCTCGGCATTCGGGATCGCCGCGGCAAGCGACCTGCCGTCGCTCTCGGCTGCTTCCGACATCATTGTTCTTGCCCTGCTCGACGATCCCGCCGTGCATGCCGTGCTCGACGAACTCGCTGCCATCCAGCTTACGGGAAAACTGATTGTCGACACGAGTACGGTCAGTCCCGAGACGCTGCGCGCCCATGAAGTCAGCATAAAGGAGAAAGGGGCATCGCTTCTCGATGCGCCGATTTCCGGCGGACCGGAAATGCTGCTCGCGGGCACGGTCGGTTTTTACGTCGGCGGTGCTGAGCAGAATTTCCAGCGCTTCCTGCCGGTCGCCGGAGTTCTCTCAAATCGTATCCATCACGTCGGAAAGCTGGGAGACGGCGCATCGGCGAAGCTCGTCAACAACATGATGCTGATGGGGCTCTGGCAGATCATGAAGGAAGCTGTCCAGCTTGGCGGCAAGGCCGGGCTTTCGCGCGACAAGATGATCGAAATCCTATCCGGCAGCCCGGCTGCGAGCCCGGCTATGCGCTCGCGGCTTCCCGTCATCCTCGGCGAGACCGATAATGTGGGCTTTCCCGTCTCCGGCGTCCTCAAGGACATGGGCGTCGTCTTCGAGCTCGCCAGTCGGCTGGGTGTTGCGACACCCGCCATCGAGGCCGCGCATGCGAGCTTCAAGGAGGCCGCCGCACTCGGCCATGGCGAAGCCGATCTCGGCACCGTCGTACGGTTGGCGCTCGAAGGGAAGACCTGAGCAGCGGACTGCCCAGCCTTCCCGAAAGATCAGAATGTGCGGCTAAGACGAGCGTCGACTGAGTGGCTGTTGCCGCCGCGAATTGCGAAGAACAGGAAGATGGCAGCCCAGAGAATGGACTTTTCCGCCCCCATCAAACCCTGATTCTGCACGATGCCATGGAAATAAACGGTGACCAGCAGCACGATCATGGCCGCGAATGATGCAGGACGGGTGAAAAGGCCGATGGTGACGAGAATGCCGCCGAAGAATTCGGTGGCCGCCAGCAGCGGTGACCAGAAGACGCCCGGATAGAACCCCAGGCCTTCGACCATGGCGATAGTACCGAAGGGGTTGGTGATCTTGCCGAAACCATGCGTGACGAGCAGCAGGCCTGCGACCACGCGCAGGATCGTCTCGACGGTCTCGTGGGTGGAGGTATAGACAGGGGCAAGTGCCGGGATAATGAGGCGGGAGCGAGTGGTGGATTGAAGAGCCATCGAAGACCTCCTTGTGGCAGAGAGAACAATACGTCGTGGTCACCAATTGACGTGGAAGCTGCTCCTGTCGAGATGCGTAAATTCAAAAACATGACTATTTAAGGTGACATTATCGTGAGGTCCATTTGAATCGGCGGAAAGGTGAAACCGATGGAAAAGGCGCGCATTACCATTCTCTACTGTACGCAGTGCAATTGGCTGCTTCGGGCTGGCTGGATGGCTCAGGAACTCCTGCAGACCTTTGCCGACCAGCTTGGCGAAGTCGCGCTCATCCCCGGCACCGGCGGCAATTTCGAGATTCGCCTGAATGGTGAACTCATCTGGGAACGCAAGCGCGACGGCGGTTTTCCTGGACCGAAGGAGTTGAAGCAGCGGGTGCGCGATGTGATCGACCCCGAGCGGGATCTCGGCCATGTGGACCGCGCGGCGAAAGAGAGCGGCGAGGTTTGAGACCGTCAGCGATCAACCGTCAAAGGTTTTTCCACGGGTGACATGGAAACTTCAAAAAGCTAGTTGACAGGCAGGAGCCACCCCCTTACATGGCTCTCCGTCGCCCAGATGGCGGAATTGGTAGACGCGCAGGTTTCAGGTACCTGTGCCGCGAGGCGTGGAGGTTCGAGTCCTCTTCTGGGCACCAGAATTCCGTATGTAGCTGTCTATAGGCAGCCCAAAAAGCTCGGATTTCCGGGCTTTTTCTTTGTCTGGACGTCGAAGGTCGACCAAAGCCGTCTCTTGGTATTTTTTGAGCGGCCGCCGACGGTCGGCAGGATGGCGGGAACCGGGTTGCCGATTGACCAGGCGGAAAAGTTCATCTTGCTTTCCCCTCTGCCGGACAAAGGCCTTCTCCGAAGAAAGAGCGCCGCCGGTCGTCACAATGTCGGCCGCATGATCGAGGCCCGGGATAATTTCCACTTCGCCGCCATTGCGGCGGCCGGTTTCCAGACGAACGCGTGCGCGCGCTGGTCGTTGATCTCTATTCCCTAAGAGCGGCGATCTCGAACATGGGTGCCATCGCCGACAGCACTGATCCATTCTGTCCGTTCGGAAAGCCTACGATCCGACGTCAGGATGCCCAGCCAGACACCGATTTGACGATCATGTATTCCTCGATCCCCCAGACGCCGCCTTCGCGCGCGCCGCCCGAGTGGCGGATGCCGCCGAAAGGTGAACCGGCGCCGCGCGGCTGGCCGTTCATCTCCACCATGCCGGATTGGAGGCGCCGCGCCAGCCGGTTGCGCCGGGCGCCGTCGCTGCTCTGCACGTAATTCGTGAGACCGTAGGGCGTGTCGTTGGCGATGGCCACGGCATCTTCCTCGTCCGAGAAGGGAAGGATCGAGAGCACTGGGCCGAAAATCTCTTCACGCGCGATCATCATATCGTTGGAAACGTCGGCGAACACGGTCGGCTGTACAAAGAAGCCCCGATTGAAGCCGGCGGGCCGTCCGATACCGCCGGCGACGAGGCGCGCGCCTTCGCGGATGCCGGTCTCGATCAGCGACTGCACCCGGTCGAACTGGCGTTCCGAGATTACGGGACCCATATGGGTCCCTTCCGCCGACGAGGGTCCGACCGCGATCGACTGTGCCGCTGTTCGGGCTTTTTCCACGGCTTCGTCGTAGATCGAACGCTCGACCAGCATGCGCGTCGGAGCATTACAGTTTTGCCCGCTGTTGATGAAGCATTGCCGAACACCGCGCTCGACCGCATCCTCCTCCGCATCGGCGAAAATGAGGTTTGCACCCTTGCCACCGAGCTCCAGCGCCACGCGCTTGAAAGTGTCGGCCGCGCCTTTCATGATGCTGGCACCGGCACGCGTCGAGCCGGTGAAGCTGATCATGGCGACATCGGGATGTTCGACCAACCGCGCTCCCGCCGTCAGGCCATCACCCTGGATCAGATTGAAGACGCCGGCCGGGGCGCCCGCCTCATGAATGATCTCGGCGAGCAGGACGGAGGAAAGCGGGGCAAGTTCCGATGGCTTCAGCACCATGGTGCAACCGGCGAGCAGTGCCGGCACGACCTTCAACGCCACCTGACTCATCGGCCAGTTCCAGGGTGTGATCATGCCGACGACGCCGATCGGTTCCATCAGGATACGGTCGTCGGGCGCATGGGGTCCGAGTTGCCGAACGAATTCGAAATGCTCCATGACTGCCAGGAAATTGGTCATATGGCGAAGTGCAGCCGGTGCCTGTCGCGTGCGTGCGAGCTCGATCGGCGCGGCCATCTCCTGCGAAATCGCGCGCGCCATATCCTCGACGCGCTCCGAATATATCTCCCGGATCCGTCGGATCAGCGCCATGCGCTCGCCCGGCTCGCTTGCCGCCCAGGCCGGAAAGGCGAGCTTCGCGGCCATGACCGCGGCGTCAACGTCGTTGCGCCCGCCAAGCGCCACAGTGTCAAAGGGCTGCTCGGTGGTGGAGTCGATCAGCGTATGCCCGGCCGTCGACAGGGCCGGCACCCAGCGGCCGCCGATGTAGAATTCCCGCAATTTCCGCATGTCCTTCTCCTTTTCGGCCGTCAGGCGTCTTCGGCCGATGCCAGCTCTGGTATCGGAGCAGCGTCGAAGAAATGTATGTCGCCCGGTGTCACGGCGAGACGGATCTCATCGCCGGGCATGGCCGACGTTCGCCCGCGAACGAGTATGCGAATGAGCTGGCCGGCAAGGCGGGCGGTGATCTGAGTTTCCGACCCGGTCGGCTCGACGATGGAAACCGTGGCGGGCCAGCCGGTTTCGGCGATGACGAAATGCTCCGGCCTGACGCCGATGGTGACCTGCCTGCGTTGCTTCGGATCGGCCGCCGGAAGACCGAGCACGGTGTTGTCTTCAAGCCGCAATCCGTTTCCTTCGATGATCTGGCCTTGCAGGAAATTCATCGGCGGCGAGCCGATGAAGGCAGCAACGAACAGGCTCGCCGGCCTGTCGTAGAGTTCGAGCGGTGGACCTTCCTGTTCCACGACGCCGCCGTTCATCACGACGACCCGGTCGGCGAGCGTCATCGCTTCGATCTGGTCGTGGGTGACGTAGATCGTCGTCGTCTTCAGCCGCTGGTGCAGTTCCTTGATCTCCGAGCGCATCTGCACGCGCAGCTTGGCATCCAGGTTCGACAGCGGCTCGTCGAACAGGAAAACGTTGGGATCGCGCACGATCGCGCGGCCCATGGCGACGCGCTGGCGTTGCCCGCCCGAAAGCTGGCGCGGCTTGCGGTCCAGCAGATGCTCGAGTCCGAGGATCCGAGCTGCCTCGTTGACGCGCTTTGCGATCTCAGGCTTTGGTACGCGGCGCTGCTGTAGAGCGAAGCCCATGTTGTCCCGTACGTTCTTGTGCGGATAAAGGGCATAGTTCTGGAATACCATGGCGATATCCCGGTCTTTCGGCGCTACGTTGTTGACCACACGGTTACCGATAGCGATGTCGCCACCGCTGATGCTTTCGAGACCGGCGATCATCCGGAGCAGGGTAGATTTGCCGCAACCAGACGGGCCCACGAGCGCAACGAATTCGCCGTCCTCGATGTCGATCGAGATCCCATGCAGAACCTGGACCGCGCCATAGGACTTGCGGACCTCGCGTATTTGCACCGTACCCATTCGGAACTCCTCCCATTTCCTGCCCTTTCCCCGGGCATAGTTTGCTTTGTTCACCGCAAAGGGGCGGTGCCTGCCCCGTCAGGTCTGGCGGCTGCGGCCCCCGTTCGGCATTTCCTCGATCATCCGGATCAGGAAGTCACCGGTGTTCTTCTCGTGTTGATTGACCATTGCCGCCGCGGCTGCATAGTCGCCGCCGCGCAAGTGATCGCGGATTTTCGTATGCTCCTTCAGTGCTTCCCTCAGGCGTGCCGGCTGCGGGGGAATGCCATGGCGCTGGGCCGACATCAGCCCATGCATGTTTTCGAGCAGCCGCTTGCACCATGGCGATTCCGGGTTGTCGCAGAGCAATTGGTGGAATTCGTAGTTCTTCTCGGCGAACAGTGCGAAATCGTCCGCATCGAGCGCCCCGGCCGACGCCTCGAGATTCTCATCGATCCTGCGCAACCGTTCCTCGTCGAAACTCGCCGCGCCGAGTTCCACGGCCAGACCGCAAACCAGGCCGCGCAGCGCGCTGATCTCGCGGATCTGCTCGACCTTGAGCCCCTGGACCACGGCGCCGATATGATTCTGCACCGCAAGCCAGCCTTCGGAGGCAAGGCTGCGGATGGCCTCCCGGATGGGGGTCTCGCTGATGCCGAGCGCGTCGGAGACTTCGCGCGTGGTGATGCGGTCGCCAGGGCCTACTTTGCCGGAGAGGACCATGGACTGGATATGCTGCCGGGCCAGCTCGGTCTTGGTGGTGAAGGTCTTCGGTTGTTGCATGAAATCCATCCAGTTGTGGTTGCACAAGCTTGCCGCGATCTATCCCTTCGTCGCGCCGTCCGCCAAGCCTTTGATAAGCCATTTCTGAACAAGCAGCGCAAAGATCACGACCGGAACGACAGTGATCGTGCCGACGGCAGTGAGCGCCCCCCAGTTCGCGCCGTTCACGGTGTCGCCCGCGATGCCGGCGATGGCGACTGGAATGGTCGAGGCATAGCGGTTGGTCAGCACCAGCGCGAACAGCAGTTCTTCCCAGGCGAGGATCATGCTGAAGATGAGGGTCGACAGCAGGCCTGGCAGCGAGATCGGCAGGATGATCTTGAAGAAGGCGCCATAGCGGGAGCATCCGTCGATCATGGCCGATTCCTCGAGTTCTTTTGGCAGGGCGAGGAAGAAGCCGCGCATCAGCCACATGACATAGGGGATGAGGAAGGTGCTGTAGGCGAGGATCAACGTGATGTGCTTGTCGGTAAGCCCAAGTTTACGCGCGACCAGAAACATTGGTACCGCGAGCGCAATGGGCGGCACGCCGCGCGACAGGAGGATGATGAGCCCTATCGTCCCGGCGCCCCTGAGCCGGATACGTGCCAGCGCATAGCCGGCCATGGTGCCGACGACGATGGACAACAGGCCCGAGCCGGCGGCGACGATGATCGTGTTGACGATGCGCCTGACGATGTCGGCGCGCCGCATGTACTCTTTGTAAGTGGCGAGCGTCGGCTCGAAGAAGAAGGTCGGCGGATTGGTGAAGATGTCGACCTGCTGCTTGAACGAGGTCAGCACCATCCAGTAGATCGGAAACAGGAAGACGATACTGACGAAGATACCGGCGAGGATGCGGAGCCTGTGGCCCAACGTGTTGCGGGCATCGTAGGAGACGGCCGGGGCCCTGGCGCTCAAAACAATTCCTCCAATTTGCGGCTGCCGCGCAGGAAGATGCCGGTCAGCACCATGGTCAAGACCAGCACGATCACGGCCATGGCGGCGGATTCGGCAAAGCGCAGCGACCGGAACGCTTCCTCGTAGATGAAGAGATTGATGATGTTGGTAGCCTTGCCGGGGCCGCCATAGGTGGCGGCGAGCACGATGTCGAACATCTTCACCGCGCCCAGCCAGCGGATGACGAAGGTCGCCGCGATGATCGGCACCAGCAGGGGCACAGCAACCGACCACAATGTCGACCACCAGTTGGCACCGTCGATCTTCGCTGCCTCGAACACGTCCTTGGGCAGTGCCAGCAGGGCGGCAGTGGCAATCAGCACGATGAACGGGGTCCAGCGCCACGTGTCGATGATGATGATCGCGGCCATGGCGAGCTTCGGATCGCCGAACCAATCAAGCGAGCTGATACCGGCAAGTCCCATCCAATAGTTCATGATGCCCCAGAGCGGATCAAGGATCATGCGCCACATGCCACCGGCAACCACCGGCGCCACAACCATCGGAATGATGAACAGGGCGCGCAGCGCACTGCGGCCCCACCATTCCGCATTGATAAGGAAGGCGATTCCGAAGCCGAGCGTGACCTGCAGCGGCAATGCGATGACCAGATAGATCAGCGTGACCTGCAGCGAATCCCAGAAGCGGTAATCGCCGATCACCTCCTCGTAGTTTGCCCAGCCGATCCATTCGCCGGCACCGAACGTTGCTATGTCGAAGGAGGCGAAGCTGATCTCGATCGTATAGAAGATCGGATAGGCGAGCATCACGGTCAGCACCAGGATGCTCGGCATCAGAAAGGACCAGCGTTCGAACAGGTCGCCGACCTGGTCCCGCCAGCGGGATCGACTGACGTCAGTTTTCGCCGGAGGTACGGATTTCATCATGATCGCTGCCCTCCTTCGCCGACTGCGCGATAGATCGGTCCGCGCGCCCGTACAGGATCGAGCAGCGACCAGTCGCCTTCCTCCACTTCATAGCCGAGCGGAAAGGGCGGACGCCCCTCTACGCCGATCGCCGCCATTACCCGGTCGTCGCGATAGTAGCAGCGCGCCGTCACGGCCTCCAGAACGCCTGCAAGCTCAGGCTCGGCGGAACGAAATTCGGCGAGCAGGGCGGCCTGCTGGTCGCGCGGCAATGTCGCGAGGCGACCGCCGGCCCAGGCCTCGACAGCATCGAGTGCCTTGGAGAGCAGGGGTTTGTCTCGGCCGACCGAACGGAGAATGTCCGCATAGATCGCCGGATCGTCAGCGCCGGGCAGGCCGAATTCCGTACTCGCCGGAATCATATGCCCGACGATTGCAAGCAGCGTTTGCCTTGCATCTTCGAATGGCTCTTCCGCTGGCTGGTTTTTTTCGAGTGCTGTCATGGTCGGTTCAATCGAAAAGCTCGTAGAGACGGGACTTGATCTGGTCGGCGATGTAGAGTGCCACCGCCTGGATCGTCGATGTCGGGTTGACGCCGCCAGAGGTAACGAACACGCTGCCGTCAACGATGAAAAGGTTCTTCACGTCGTGGCTGCGGCCCCATTCGTTGACCACCGAGCGCTCGGGATCCGCGCCCATGCGGGCCGTGCCCATCAGGTGCCAGCCGGCATAGGGCAGGGGTGCCTTCGTAGTGATGTGATGGGCACCGGCAGCCTTCAGGATCTCGATGCCGCGGGCGACTGAATGATCCAGCATCTTTCGCGAGTTGTCGCTCAGCCGATAGGTAATCTTCGGCGCAGGAATGCCATCGGCATCCTTGAGATCCGGATCGAGCGTCACGCGGTTCGTTTCCTCCGGCAGGTCCTCGCAGACCGAGACCATGCCGGCGCTGTGGCCGAACAGCCGGCGGAAGGCGGCGTGATGGCCCTCGCCCCAGGGAATGAGGCCATCTGCCATGCCGTTGATCGCCGCACGCACCGGGCCGGTGCCGCGCGAGAACTGGTAACAATAGCCGCGCACGAAGCCGCGCGAGCGGTCGGTCTCGTAGAATTCGTGGCTCCAGGTGCAGATCGGCGAACCGCGATGCCCGTCCATCGGCTGGTCGAAATGGCCGCGGATCTGTGCATAGGGATGCAGCATCAGGTTCTTGCCGACGAGCCCGCTGGAATTGGCGAGACCGTTTGGAAAGCGGTCCGATGCCGAGTTCAAGAGTATGCGCGGCGTGCCTATGCCGTTGCAGGCCATGATGACGATCTCGGCCGGTTGGAAAATCTCCTTGCCGTCCGCATCGAAATAATACGCGCCGGTTGCCATGCCCGCCTCGTTTGTCTCGATGCGGCTGACTCGACAGCGGCTTCTGAGTTCGATGCGTGCGCGGATCGCCTCCGGCCAATAGGTGACGTCGGTGCTGCCCTTGGCGCCCTGTGCGCAACCGGACCCGCATTGGCCGAGATTGATGCAGGGCGCGCGTCCCTCGTATTCCCGTGTGACGATCGCGGCATCGGACGGCCACCAGTGCCATCCGAGTCTGTTCATCGCCTTGCCGAGCGTCTGGCCAGTACGGCCCATCGGGATCGGCGGCATCACCGCCTCTTTGGGCGGATAGGCCGGGTCGCCCAAAAGGCTGGATATGCCCATCATGCGGTCGTTCAAGGCATAGAAGGGTTCCAGCGTGGCATAGTCGATCGGCCAGTCCTCGGCGATGCCGTCGAGGCTGCGAACCTTGAAATCGGAGGGGTGGAGCCGCGGATAATGCCCGGCGTAGAGAATGGTGCCCCCGCCGACGCCGTTGAAATTGGCGATCTTGATCGGCGAATCGTCGTCGTTGATGGGATAATCTGCGGCAAGTCTCCGGCGGTTCGGGCTGATCGCGAAATCTTCCGAAAGCCGCGCCTCCCAATCCCGTCCGGAGCTTGGATAGCCGGACGGTTTCTGCCAGTCCCCCTGTTCCAGGCAGAGGATGCGCATCTTTGTCTCGGCGAGGCTCCAGGCCACCGCCGCTCCGGACGCGCCCGCGCCGATGATGAGGACATCCACAGTTTCATTCATGATTGAAGCATGCGCCTCCCGCCGCTCGCTCGCTAACCATCATATCGAAAGCTTCGACGGCTCGGTACGCTTCCACATGCCCGCGGCCGGGATAGGGGGATATTTCGCAAGCATCTCTTCGATGGGCTCCGTGCCCCAGCCTGGACGGTCGGGGAGGATCAGATGACCGTCCTTGTATTCCGGAACATGGGTGAAGAGTTCCTGGTCCCAGGCGACGCGGTCGATATCGGTCTCCATGATCGTGAGATTGGGTACTGCCGCGCAGAAATGCGCATTCATCATCGTGCAGAGGTGGCCATAGAAATTGTGGCAAGCAACATTGGTCTCGTAGGCTTCCGCCGCGGCCGCGATCTTCATCGACTGCCAGACGCCGTTCCACGGGGTATCGATGATGGCGACGTCGATTGCGCCTTCGCGGAAGAATGGCAGGAACTGTTGGAGACCGATCAACGTCTCGCAGGAAGCAATAGGGTGCCGGCTCTGCGAACGGATATAGGCGAGCGCCTTCGGGTCCAGCGTGTCGATCTCCACCCAGAACAGGTCGAGATCGGCGATTTCACGCAGGATCTTCACGTATCCATCGGTCTTCGCGTTGAAATTGAGGTCGAGCAGCATGTCGATGTCGGCGCCTGCTTCCGCACGCATGACCTCGAGATGCCGACGCAAATCCTTGAGTGTCTTGCGTTCGACGTTGCGGCTTGTCTCATAGGGACGGCCGAAGCCCGGCGACCAGCCTTCGATGCGATCGCGCGCATCATAATGGAAGATGTTGGTCTTAAGGGCGGTGAAACCTTTTTCTCCGACCTCGCGGGCGATCTGCTCGACGCCCGAGATATCTGTGATGCCGGGCGAATAATGCTGCGTGCGGGTGCGGTAGGATACGCAATGGGACCAATAGACCCGGATCTTGTCACGCACCTTGCCGCCAAGCAGGACATGGCAAGGCACCTCCAGCGCCTTGGCCTTGATATCGAGAAGCGCGTTCTCGATCGCACCGAGCGCCTGACCGACTACGCCGCCGGAACCCGGCCGAGTGACATTGCGCAGATCCTCGCGGATATGCTCGTGATGCATTGCGCTCTTGCCGATCATGCGACCGGAGATTTCGTTGATCACCGCCGATACCGCGGGCGAGCCGAAATATTCATCGAATTCGCTCCAGCCGACGATCCCGTCTTCGGTCGTGATCTTCAGGAAATGGTAGTTGCGCCAGGAGTTGCTGCAGGACAGGGTCCTGACTTCGCTTACAATCGCTTTCGTTGGCATCATGTTCCTCGGTCAGTTCGGGTGCGGCAGGTGCCGCCCGGATATGCGATGCCGAAAGCATCGACACGGGATTGGCTGTCCGGTCCGCGAGGCGGGCCGGTCTTCCTGGAAATACGGCCGTCAGGCGTTTCACCGGCGGCGAACGCATGGGTGCTGGGGCAGCACCCATGCGGTAGGGCCCGGTTCTTATTTGAGGACCTTGGCAATCTTGCCGGCAGCCGTCTTCAAGGCTTCCTCGGGAGAGGCCTGTCCGGCAAGGCCGCGGGCGATCTCGTCCGCCAGGATCTGCTGCGCCGCATCCGATTTCGGGTTGCGGATGCGCCACATCTTGCCTGTGGCGGCGACGTCATAGGCGTTCTGGAGGGTCTTGTAGATCGGCTTCAGCCATGCCTCGGACGGCTCGCTCGCCAGTGTGGACTTGCGCGCGGGGAAGGAACCGACCATCGAGGCGTTGATGCTTTCGCCCTGCTTTGAGGTCAGCCACTGGACGAAGGCCCAGGATGCATCGAGCTTCTCCGTTTTGCTGCTGACGCCGGCGATCCAGATGCCACGGTGCGTGCCGGCACTGGTACTGCCGACCGGCAGGACCTGCACGCCGACATCCTCCACCGTAAGCGTGGTCGACTGCTTGTCGACGGCGGTCGCCTTGTAGACGCTACCCCAGGTGATCATGTTGGCGACGATACCCTGGCGGAAGGCCTGAAGTGACTCCGAGAAGCCGTGGCCCAGCGCGCCGGGTGGTGCGAACTCCAGCAGGCGCTTGTGCATTTCCAGCGACTTGGATCCAACCTGGTTGGCGAAAGCCGGGGCACCGGATGCATCCAGCAGCGCGCCGCCGTTCGAGTTGAGGATCGACTGCCAGATTGTAGGGGTCAGCGGTTCGCGTACGAAATAGGTGTCAATCGCCCAGGAGTCCGGCTTACCGTCGCCATTGGTATCCTGAACCAGCTTCGGCGCGTTGGCGAAGAACTGGTCCCAGGTGATCTGTGGCGTCGGTTCCGGCACGCCGGCCTTTTCGTAGAGCGCGCGGTTGTAGAACATCAGCAGCATGTTGGAACGGACCGGCACTGCATATTGCTTTCCGTTCCACTCGCCGGCCGCCAGCGGTGCGGCATTGAAGTCGTCCCAGTCGTAGCCCTTGTCGGTCATGGCCGAGATCTCGTCGCTCTTGAGATCTTTCAGCGCCCCGATCTGCGCGAGTTGCGGCACCCAAGGATCATCCGCCAGAAGAATGTCGTATTCCGGCTGCGGGCTGGTAGCGTCGAGCATCATCTTGGCCAGCAGCTCGGTATAGGGCACGCCGTCGATGCGTACCTTCACGTTCGGAAACGCCTTGTTGAATTCCGGAACGAGGATCGTCTGCCAGCTGTTGGCGAAGGCCTCGTTGGCCATGATCTTCACTTCGACCGGATTACCTGTTGCGCCCAGCCCGCCTTCCGCATTTGCGGCAGCAAGGGGCATAACCGCCAGGATCAGCGATCCGGCCACACCCTTGAGGACAAATCTCCTCCCCGCGCTTGTCTTCTTCTCCATGCCTTCCACGATTTCCTCCCTTGTCGTGCTCTGCATTCCATATTCTATAGAATATTGAAAAAGAGATCGTCAAGTGGGAGGATTGCCTTGGCAATGACAATATCGATCAATCTCGTGCTGATTTCCGCGTCGGCAGAATCGGATCGGTTGGTCCTGTTGATCGCGGGGCTGGTCGGAAGGCGATGAGGCGTGGAGTTTCGAACACAATGCTCGGCCCGGAGGCAGGAGAGGATGTGCATCCGATGAGGTGGTGGCATGATCGCTGCGACCAGAGAGGCAGATAACCGTGCCTCAGGCCCCAGTTACTTTCATGTGGGAGGGTTAAACATAGGGTCAACCGGGTTGTTGAAGGGCCGCTCCATCAGTTCGCGCACCCGTTTCACTATATCATCCAGCACGGGAATGCGCTGACCACCTGAAGGACGAATCGCGAAATAAGAGACGTCGATTCTCGGCTCGAACGGGATGGCGACGACTTTGGCCCCCGCGGAGTGAAGGCTCGTACGGTCGACGATGCCTATCCCTATTCCGGATGCTGCGAAATGGCAGCAGTTCAGCATGGAGGTTTCCATCGTGCTTGCCGGCTGGTGGTCTTCCCTGGAAAACGCGCGGTCCAGCGCGAGCCTCAATGGAGAATTGCGGCCCGGGATCAGGACGCGTTCGTCCATAAGGTCGGCGGGCGTGATGATTTTCCGCGAGGCCAACCGGTGGTCTGGCGCCATTGCGGCGACAGCAGAGGAGCCATGCAGTAGGACCGCATTCTTGTCTGCCATGCGAGGGGAGCTGAAGACGAAGCCGAGATCGTAGCGGTTCTTGTCGACCATGTCCCAAATATGCCGGCTGTTCTCGACATCGATCACCAGCGGGATGTCCAGGCGGGTTCCCACGACGTCGATGATTGCCTGATGCAGGTAGGGCCGGACCAGCGAGGTTACGCTTGCGATCCTGAGCACGATGTTCTTGTGTCGGCGGATATCGTCAGCCGCCTGGGCGATCTGGTCTAGGCCGAGATAAAGCCGCTCGACCTCGCGGAAGAGCTGGGTTGCCTCGGCAGTTGGTACGAGCCGTGCCCCGACCCGTTCGAATAACGTGATCTGGACGATTTCCTCCAGATCGCGGATGAGGCGGCTGACGGCAGGCTGCGTCACGTTCATGGCGTCGGCGGCCGCGGTGATGCCCCCGGTCATCATTACGCTCCTGAAAGCTTCGACCTGTCGTGGTTTCAATCGCATGTGCGTGCCCTTCCCATAACATTAGGGCATGAACTGAATACGAAATGCAATTTTTCTTTTGCTTGCGGACGCTTTAACTGCGTTTCCAATCCGCAGGGAGAGTGCGGATTTCGGAAACACCCGGAGGAGCTCCAACATGAAATTCCTTACGATCGCAGCCGCATTGGCAGCGTCTGTTTTTGCCGTACCGTTTGCTGGCCATGCCACAGACCTGACGGTCGGATTGGCCGCATCGACCACGTCCATGGATCCGCAGTTCTACGTCGTCGGCCCGAACAGCGCGATGGCGCGCAATATCTTCGACGGCCTCGTCAATCAGGATGCGAAACAGCAGATTCAGCCGGCGCTTGCCACGTCCTGGAAAACGATCGACGACACGACCTGGGAGTTCAAGCTGCGCCCGGGTGTCAAGTTCCACGACGGCAGCGACTTCACTGCTGAGGACGTCGTTGCCAGCATCAAGCGCGTCCCTCTGGCTTCCAAGAACAGCCCGAGTTCGTTTGCCGCCTATGTGAAGGCGATCACCGAGATCACCGCCGTCGATCCGCTGACGGTCCGCATCAAGACCGATGGCCCGACGCCGCTTCTGCTCAATAACCTGAGCCGCATCGCCATCCTTCCGGCCGAAATGGAAAAGACGACAACGGAGGAGATGAATTCCGGCAAGGGCGTCATTGGCACCGGCCCGTTCAAATTCGTCTCCTGGACGCCGGACGACAATATCGTCGTCGCGCGCAACGACGATTACTGGGGCGAGAAGGCGGCCTGGGAAAAGGTGACGTTCCGGGTGTTCAAGAATGCCAGTGCCCGTGTTGCCGCCATGCTTTCCGGCGATGTCGACATGATCGAAAGCATTCCGACCGCCGACACGCGCAAGCTCCAGGCATCCGACAAGCTGAAAGTCGTCAATGTCGCGGGCAACCGGATCATGTACCTGCACATGGACCAGGGTCGCGAGGAATCGCCTTTCGCAAAAGGGCCTGACGGCAAGAACCCACTTTTGAAGCCGGAAGTGCGCCGCGCGCTCTCGTTGTCGATCAACCGCGAAGCGCTGGTCGACCGCATCATGGACGGGCAGGGGGTGCCGGCCGGTCAGGTCGTTCCGGAAGGCTATTTCGGCTATGACCCCGCCATCAAGGTCGACCCCTACGACCCGAACAAGGCCAAGCAGCTTTTGGCCGACGCCGGTTATCCGGACGGCTTTTCGCTGACCTTCCACGCCTCCAACGACCGCTATCCGAACGATTCCAAGGTCGCGCAAGCGGTTGGCCAGTTCTTCAGCCGCATCGGCATCAAGACGGAAGTGGCGACGCTGCCGGGCAGTGTCTACTTCACCCGTGCCTCGGCTCTGGAATTCAGCTTCATCATGGGCGGTGCCGCGGTCGAAACGGGGGAAGCGTCCGGCGTGCTCGGCCCCATCCTCGAAACCTACGGCGAGAAGGCCGGTCAGGGAAATCGTGGCCGCTACTCCAATCCTGAGTTCGACAAGGCGCTGAACGAGGCTCGCGGCACGCTGGACGATACCAAGCGGGAAGAGCTTCTGAAGAAGGCGACCGAGATCGCCATGACCGACCTTGGCGTCATCCCGGTCTTTTATCTCGCCAATACGTGGGCGGTTAATAAGGACCTTTCCTATGAGGGCCGTTCGGATGGCTACACGCTTCCTTATTACGTGAAGCAGAACTGACCGCGGCAGAGGCGATCCATCATGTCTTTCGGCGGCGTTTTTCCCTACCTTGTTTCGCCCATCGACCAGTCGGGTGCGGTCATGGAGGGCGTGCTGACCGACCTGGTGGATCACCTGATCGGACAGGGCGTCCATGGCCTGACGCCACTCGGCAGCACCGGTGAATTTGCCTATCTCTCCCAAGAGCAGCGGCGCCACGTCGTCGGCACGGTGATCTCGGCCAATCGCGGTCGGGTTCCCGTCGTCGCCGGCGTGGCGTCTACGTCGACCAGCGATGCCGTCGCGCAGACGGAATACATGGTCGAGGCGGGCGCTGACGGCATACTGGCTATTCTCGAAGCCTATTTCCCGATCAGCGACGAGGGCGTCGAAGCCTATTTTACGGCGATCGCCAAGGCGGCCAAGGGGCGGCCGGTCGTGCTCTATACCAATCCGCAATTCCAGCGCTCGGACCTAACCCTACCGGTCATCGAGCGGCTGAGCCATGTCGAGAACATCCGCTATATCAAGGATGCCTCGACGAATACGGGGCGTCTTCTCTCCATCATCGAGCGGACCCGCGGCCGGATGGAGGTGTTTGCCGCCTCCGCACATATTCCGGCCTGCGTGATGATGATCGGCGGAGTCGGCTGGATGGCCGGTCCCGCCTGTGTCGTGCCGCAGCAGAGCATTGCACTTTATGAAACTGCGAAGGCGGGAAACTGGGCCAAAGCCATGGAACTGCAGCGCCCGCTTTGGCGCGTCAATGAGCTATTCGCGAAATATTCGATCGCCGCCTGCATCAAGACGGCGCTCGAACTCCAGGGTTTTCCGGTTGGCGCGCCGATGGCGCCACAGATGCCGCTCGGCGAGGCGGCCCGTGCCGAGATCGGTGCGGTTCTGCGTGATGTCGGCGCGCTCTGAGCGCCGGCATGCGACTGACAATTCAAAGGCAATTTCGAAATGACTCCCATTCCGATCATCGTTGACTGCGATCCGGGGATCGACGATACGATCGCGCTCCTGACCGCTTTCGTTTCACCGGAACTCGATATCCTGGGCATCACGCCCGTTTGCGGCAACCAGCCGCTGGAACGCACCGTGCGGAATGCCCTTCAGGTCTGCGAACTCGGACGAAGAACGGAGATCCCGGTCTATGCCGGCTGTTTCCGCCCCATGTTTCGCGAGCCGATCTACGGCCAGTTCCATGGCCAGACCGGGCTTGGGAATACGGTGCTGCCGGATCCGGTGAAGGCGGTTGAAAAGAAGTCCGCCGTCGATTTTCTGATCGACACGCTGATTGCCGCAGCAGCCCTGCGGAAGCGCATCACCATCTGTTGCCTCGGACCGATGACCAATGTCGCGGTGGCGTTGCGGATGAGCCCGCAGATCGCCGAGGGCATCGAGCGCATCGTCATGATGGGTGGCGCCTATCGCGAGCCCGGCAACCGGACGATGACGGCGGAATTCAACGTGCTGGCCGATCCGCATGCCGCGCATGTCGTCTTTTCGAGCGGCATCCCGATCGTCGCGCTGGCGCTCGATGCGACGCATCAGGTGATGCTCAAGCCGGAGCACGTCGCGCAGTTCTCGAGTGTCAGCGGCCGGATCTCCGAAACGCTTGCGAAACTGATGGCGTTCTGGGATCGCAACGACGTGCGCCGTTACGGCTCGCGCGGCGGTCCGCTCCATGATCCGCTGGTGATCGCCTATCTGCTGGCGCCGCACCTCTTTAAGACCGAGCGCGCCCGTGTATTCGTCGAGCACGAAAGCGAGCTGTGCATGGGCCAGACCGTTGCCGACTGGTACGGCAAGAGTGGCCTGGAGCCCAATGCGGACATCGTCATCAGGGTCGATGCGGAAGGCGTGATCGCCTTCTTCCTGGAGCGTCTGTCACGTTATGCCGAAAAGGCCGTCGCATGAGCCGCACCCGGATCATCATCGACGCGGACCCCGGCGTTGACGATGCGGCGGCCATCCTCATGGCACTGGCATCGCCGGAGATCGACGTGCTCGGCCTGTCGATCGTTGCCGGAAACGTCCCGTTGAAGGATACGGTGACCAATGCCTGCAAGATTGTCGGCGTATCGGGACGCATCGATGTGCCGGTTTATGCGGGCGCTGCAGGTCCGCTGGTTCGCGATCAGGTCTTCGGCAAATATGCCAGGATCGGTGCGTTTAGCGATGAACTCGTCGCCCGCAGCAGTATCGTCCCTTCGGACGCACATGCGGTGCAGTTCATCGCGAGGTCGGCACGCGAAGCGGCGGAGGCCGGTGATCCGATCACAATCTGCGCGATGGGACCGATGACGAATATCGCGCTCGCCCTGATCCAGCATCCGGACGTGGCGCGCGGAATCCGCCGGATCGTCTCCATGGGAGGCGCATTCACGGCGCTCGGTCACCGCACGCCATGGGCCGAATTCAACATCTACGCAGATCCCCACGCGGCCGAAATCGTCTATCGTTCCGGCGTCCCGATCGTGGTGATGCCGCTCGACATGACCTTCCAGGCCCTGTTCACGGCACAGCATTTCGAGAGCTTTCGAGACAGGGGCGGCCGCGCGGGCGGCGCGCTCTACAATCTCTTCTCGGCCTTCGATCGCAGCGATATCGAGCGCTTCGGCCGCCTGGGCGGGCCTATTCATGACGCGACGACGATCGCGTGGCTGATCAAGCCTGAACTTTTCACGAGCCTCAGAGCTACCGTCGGCACCCAGGTAACCGGCCTCACGTTGGGTTATACCTATGCCGATTTTTACCAAAAGATGGACCGTGTCCCGAACGCCACCGTGGTGACTGACGTCGACGAGGCCGGATTCATCAATCTGCTGATCGAGCGCATCTCGCTTTACGGAAGTGTCGCGCCCGGTCCCAAATTACCGGGAGGTTGAATCTATGAGCGGTTATCTTTTAAGCCGATCGATCCAAACGGTTCTGACGCTATTCGTGATGTCGGTCCTGGTCTTCGTAGGCCTCTATCTCGTCGGCAATCCGGTCGACGTCCTGCTGAGTCCGACTGCCACGCCGACCGAGCGCCTGCAGGTCATCCAGTCGTTCGGCCTCGACAAGCCGGTCTGGGAACAATACTGGCTATTCCTGACCCGCGCGCTCTCCGGCGATCTCGGCAATTCGTTCGTCTTCAACCAGCCGGCGCTGACGCTGATCCTTAACCGTATGCCGGCGACGTTGGAGCTTGCCTTTGTCGCTCTGGTGATCGGGCTTGTTTTCGGCATTCCACTCGGCGTCTATGCTGGCCTGAAGCCAAAAAGTCTCGTTTCCAGGTCGGTCATGACCTTCTCGATCCTCGGTTTCAGCCTGCCGACCTTCTGGATCGGCCTCGTGATGGTCATGCTGTTCAGCGTCAAGCTCGGCTGGCTGCCGTCATCCGGGCGAGGTGATACAGTGTCGGTTTTCGGCGTCCCCATCAGCCTCTTCACGCTGGATGGCCTGTCCCATCTTCTTCTGCCGGCGCTGAACCTTGCACTGTTCAAGATATCGCTGATCATCCGCCTGACCCGCGCCGGCGTGCTGGAGACGATGCAGCTCGACTTCGTGCGTTTCGCCCGCGCCAAGGGCCTGCCGGAACGTCGCATCGTTCTCGTCCACGTGCTGAAGAACACGCTCATCCCGCTGATCACCGTGATCGGCCTGGAACTCGGTTCGCTGATCGCCTTCGCCGTCGTTACCGAAACCATCTTCGCCTGGCCGGGCATGGGCAAGCTGATCATCGACGCCATCGCCGTCCTCGATCGGCCCGTCATCCTCGCCTACCTGATGATCACAGTCGTGATGTTCAGCGTCATCAACCTTCTCGTCGACATCCTCTATTCGGTCGTCGACCCGCGCGTTCGTCTTGAAGGGAATTCGTGATGAGCCAGGACACAAACGCCGCAAGCTCGGTACATGCCGGCAACGGTCAGGCGCACCGCTCGCGGTCGCCGTTCCGCCAGACGATTTCCGCCCTTCTGAACGACAGGCTGGCGCTCGTCGGCATCCTTCTGGTGCTGGTCTTCATTCTCGCGGCGGTCTTCGCGCCGGTAATCGCACCGCAGAACCCCTACGACCTGTCACAGCTCGATATTCTCGACGGCCGGCTGCCGCCGGGTTCCGCGAGCATGAACGGCATGGTCTATCTGCTCGGCACCGACGACCAGGGCCGTGACCTCCTGAGCGCCATCCTCTATGGCTTGCGCACCAGTATCCTTGTGGGCATCTCGAGCGCCGCGATCGCACTGGTGATCGGCGCTTCGATCGGCCTTGTCAGCGCCTATGCCGGCGGCAGGCTCGATTCCTTCCTGATGCGCGTCGTCGATATCCAGCTCAGCTTCCCCGCGATCCTGATCGCCCTGATCTTCCTTGCCATCCTGGGGCAGGGCGTCGATAAGATCATCCTGGCGCTGATCGTCACCCAGTGGGCCTATTATGCCCGCACGATCCGCGGCTCGGCACTGGTGGAGCGCAAGCGCGCCTATGTGGATGCCGCCCGCTCGATGGCGCTCCCCGACCGGCGCATTCTCTTCCGGCACATCCTGCCGAACTGCCTGCCGCCGCTGATCGTCGTCGCGACGATGCGTGTCGCCTATGCGATCATGCTCGAGGCTACGCTTTCCTTCCTCGGCATCGGCCTGCCGGTTACCGAGCCGTCTCTCGGCCTTCTGATCTCGAACGGGTTCGAATATCTGCTGTCCGGCGACTACTGGATCAGCTTCTTTCCCGGCCTCGTTCTTCTGTTGCTCATCGTCGCGATCAACCTGATCGGCGACAGCCTGCGCGACATCCTCAATCCTCGGCGGGAGGGCTGAGCCATGTCCAATCCGATACTTTCGATTTCCAACCTCGATACCTCGTTCCGCGTCGGCGGCGAATGGCGAAACGTCGTGCGTGACGTCAGCTTCGATATCGGTCCGAGGGAGACCGTTGCCGTTGTCGGCGAGTCGGGCTCGGGTAAGAGCGTTACGGCCATGTCGATCATGCGACTTCTGCCGCCAGGCAATTCGCGCGTGACCGGCAGGATCGACTTCGAGGGGAGAAATTTGCTCGACCTGCCGCTCGATGAGATGCAGTCGATTCGCGGCAACCGCATCGGCATGATCTTCCAAGAACCGATGACGAGCCTCAATCCGGTGTTGAAGATCGGTCAGCAGATCACCGAGGTTCTCGTTCAGCATCGCGGCATGTCCCACGGCCAAGCTGAAGTCGAAGCGGTTCGGCTTCTCGAGAAGGTCCGTATTCCATCGGCGAAATCTCGCCTCAATGAGTATCCGATGAACTTTTCCGGCGGCATGCGGCAGCGCGTGGTCATCGCGATCGCGCTCGCCTGCGATCCGAAGCTGCTGATCGCCGACGAGCCGACGACGGCGCTCGATGTCACCATCCAGGCGCAGATTCTCGAGCTCATCAAGACGTTGCAGGAAGAGGAGGGCATGTCGGTCCTCTTCATCACCCACGACATGGGCGTGGTTGCCGAAATCTCCGACCGGACGGTAGTCATGTATCGCGGCGATGCGGTGGAGACGGGGACGACGCAGGAAATTTTTGCGGGCGCCAAGCATCCTTATACGCGGGCGCTCCTTTCTGCGGTGCCGCAGCTTGGTTCGATGACAGGTCTCGATCGGCCACTGCGCTTCCCGCAGGTCGACATGGCGACCGGCGAGATCCAGCCTGTCGAGCCGACGGCAGATACAGTGAAGCGCGATGCGGCTCCGATCCTGAAGGTCGACAATCTGGTGACGCGCTTCGACATCAAGAAGGGTTTCCTGCGCAAGACGGTCGGCCGAATTCATGCCGTCGAGGGCGTTTCCCTGCAAGTGCGGCAGGGTGAGACGTTGTCGCTGGTGGGTGAGTCCGGCTGCGGCAAGTCCACGACGGGCCGCTCGATCATCCGGCTGACGGATGCAAAGTCCGGCACGATCGAGATCGACGGCAAGAACGTGCTGGGCGCAGGCAAGTCGCAACTGGCGGACATCCGCCGGGAGGCACAGATGATCTTTCAGGATCCGTTCGAAAGCCTCAATCCGCGTATCCGTGTTGGTGATGCGATTGCAGAGCCTATCGTCACGCATGGGCTTGCCAATGCCACCGAGGCGAAGGAGCGGGTGGGCGAGTTGCTCGAACGCGTCGGGCTTTCAGCCTCGATGGCGGACCGTTTCCCGCATGAATTCTCCGGTGGCCAGCGCCAGCGCGTCTGCATCGCCCGCGCACTTGCCCTCGAACCCAAGCTGATCATCGCCGACGAATCCGTTTCGGCTCTCGATGTGTCGGTCAAGGCGCAGGTCATCAACCTGATGCTCGACCTGCAGGAGAAATACGGCCTCGGCTATCTCTTCATCAGCCACGACATGGCAGTGGTGGAACGGATCAGCCATCGCGTCGCGGTTATGTATCTCGGCGAGATCGTCGAAATCGGCCCACGGCAAGCCGTCTTCGAAAATCCGCAGCACGATTACACGAAGCGCCTGATGGCAGCCGTACCGATCGCCGACCCCGCTCGCCGGCAGACGCGACGGATCTCGAACGACGAAATCAGGAGCCCGTTCCGCGCGGCCGACTACGTGCCGCCGCAGCGCCGCTACCTGGAGGCGGGCGACGGCCATCTCTTCCTGGTTGCATAATAGAAGCGCATTCGGTGACGCGCCTGAAAGATCAGGCGGGAATCTCGACCTCGACATCGGTTGGAGCGGCGGCTTCACCTTGCCGCCTTTTCCCGGAAATTTCTACCGGCCGTTCTGTGCTGGTGGGTTTTCGCGCAGGGTTTTCGCGTGTTGCCTCAGCCTCGCCAGGCTGGTTGTCGAGGGTGGCAAGACGGAGTCGGGCCTTCATCACCAGGGATGCTTACCCGCCCATAATGCTCTTATTGGTTGTTCATTGCGTCGCATTGCGCCTCAGCACCGTCAGTCCGCCTGTGGGTGAAGCTGACGAAAGGCAAGAAAAACTTTCCAGATATTTGAATGGCTTAAGGGCTGGAGAGGCCAAAATGCCCCCTCGTCGCTGTCAGGTGCAGTTGACAGCGATCAAATCCGACGATCAATATATTTGTTATGGATACAGTATATTCAAATAGAATACAAGAGGAAGAGGGCGGCGTCAGACCTCTGTCCACGGTTCTCAAGACGATGGCCGTGCTGGACGTGCTTGCCGCAAGCCCGCGAGGAATGAAGCTGCCGGAGGTTGCCGCGGCCATGGAACTGTCGCGGCCAACGGCCTACCAGCGCCTCCTGACGCTCATCGAGGCCGGCTGGGTCGAGCAGGATCGGGAGATGCGCTACCGGCTCTCCATGCATGCCTGCCGGATTGCCGCTTCGGCCCTGGAGCAGGCCAATCTCGGCACCCGCGTCCAGCCGGTGCTGGAGATGCTGGTTCACCGTGTGAAGGAAACCGCCTCGCTGGCGGTACTCGACCGGGGCCTGCCCTGCATCGTCTCGCGTGTCGAATCCGAAAGCGTGCTGCGGGCGGAGCAGAAGATCGGCACCACGATGTCGCTCGAAGGCTCGGCATCCGGACGCATCCTCACAGCCTTTGCGGATGAACCGACTCTCGGTCGGTTGCGCGAAAGCGGCGAGCCGCTTGCATCGAGGGAGATACTCAGCGAGGCGCGCGAGAACGGTTATGCCCTGTCGAGCGGCTACACCCAGAGCGGCGTGACGGCGATCGCGGCGCCGATCTTCGATTTCCAGGGCAGGTGTACGTCGACCATCTCGCTGGTCATGCCCGAAACCCGTTTCGATCTCGAAACCTTCCGGGAGCCGCTCCTCGAAGCGGCGCGCACCATCACGAAAATGCAGCAGGGAGAGCGTTGACGGCGATGACCGTAACTTCTGGACGGGTGGCCGTGCGGCTGCCAAGAGCCAGTCACGAGGTGATGAAAACCTCGCGGCTGGCAGCAATGCAGCCAAGCAGGTTGAGCGGCACGCGGGCCTTCATGAACAAGATGATCCGCGAACGCTGGGATATTTCCAAAATCCGTTTCGATATCGACGGCAATGCCGAAGGCACCGTCATCTATTCCATCAAGGCGCCGTCCCAGGAGTTTTCCTTTATCGGCTTTTCCCGTCCGCCGAGCCGCGTTGCCCGCACCGGCCGGATCATCGGCCAGGCCTGGGATATGATGGGAACACTGATCGAAGGGCCAGCCAGCGAAGCAGAAATTGAGACTGCGCGGCGCGAGATACCGAAGCTCTATACTGGCCGCGCCACCGCGAAAACCCTGATCTGGTGCCGGTCGAACCGTTCGATGCGCGTCTTCGACCAGACGCTCGAAGCACTTGCCGAAGGTCGCCAGCCTTCCGTCACCGACCTTTCCAGGGTCTGCTATCTGATGCGCAATACGGGCCTCGACGGCAACGGCACGTTCGGTACGCGCTCCTTCCCGTCTCTCGGATCCCGGCATGCGCTCGGAGGCGTTCTGGAGGCCCAGCTTCTCACGGCCTACCTGATGCGGGAATTCTCCTGCGATCTCGTCGAGCATCTGGCGGCGAAGAAATCGGAAAAGGCGGTGCGGCTTGATCCGCGGCTCCGCCGCTATATCGGTGTGGGCAATGGCTCGGCGCTGGGATTGATCTTTTTTGTGCACAAGCATCCGCGGTTGATCGATGCCTTCATCCGCGCACGCGAGGAGGCGATCGCCATGGCGCGCGGACTGAAGCTCGAGCCGTCCGATCCGCGCGTGGCGAAGCTCATCGAACTGCTCGGCCAGGCGATTGTCTTCCGTAAGCAGGACCAGATGGTCTACGAGACCTTCGCCTCGAGCGACGAGATCGCCGCCGATCTAGACAACATGGTGGAAGCACTCGAAGAATTCCGCAGCAGCGGTACGGTACTTGGCCGAAAGGCCGATGTTCCGCTCGATATTCTGGCTTGCGAATTTGAAGCCGAGTCTGTTCCGGAAGCTTATGAGACCTTCCTGTCCTTGCTGATCGAGCTTGTGCCGGAGGAGGCGGATCGTCTGTTGAAAGCGATTCATGCGCCAGATGAACTGAATGTCTCTCCGGCAGAAACCGCAGAAAGCCTCGCTGGTCTCATCCGTGAGGAATATCAGTGGGCTCTCGACATCGATATGTCCCGTCCGGAAGCCTACGGATATGTCTGGTACAAGTCGGAGACCGCCGAGGAGCCGCGCCGCGGGGCACGTGAGGAAGTCCCCGATGCGCTCGATCTTGGCCTCGATGTCTGCGGGGACATCCAGTCGCTTTATGCTGTTCTCGGCAAGGTCGACGGCCAACTCAGCATCGCCCGTTTCCTGATGCAGCATCCTGAACACCGTCACATGGTTGCCCGCATACAGAGCCTCAGCGGCCTCGGCTATCACACGCCGCATGCAAACATCAATGCTGAAGAATTCGTGCCGATCGATCTCGTTCGGCTGATGAATGTCGGCTTCCACGGCATCGACAAGACCCGAGACTTCCTGAGTCGCAATCTGCGCGGCGTGCTCTATCACGGGGCGCCCACTCCCGACGATCTGCGCTCCGGCTACACCGGCACCTGGTATTATCCGGCGGAACCTGTTCTATGACCTCCTCGCATTCCAATGTTTCTATGCGCGTGATGCCCCGTGAAATGCGGCTGATGTCCGAGCGCATATTCTCGCTCAGCAGCCTGCCCAAGGGCTTCTTCCTCACGGTCGGCGACTTCCCGATGTATTCCCAAAAGCTCGGGCTCGGCGGTTTCGCGCTGTTTGAGGAGCGTTTCGAAAGCTTCAAATCCGCCGATCCTGCCCGCATCTCGATCACCTCCGAGGACGGCAATCGCCTCAAGCTCGATGCGGCTGGTGAACACGCGTGGTTCGTCCTTCCGGCGGTGATCGACCTTCTCGGCGAGTTGACGGCTCGCTTCGGTTCGGCGGAGTTGACGGCTGTCAACGTGGCAGACGCCGAGGAACTGGCAACCGCAGCAAGTTTCGGGGGGCGCACCGGTCTTACGATCACCGTTTCCGGCAACGTGCTCAACGCGGCTCCCGCGACTGTCACCGGTGATGTCCGGAAGGATGATCCCCTGCTCTGGGCCCTGCTTGAGGATGGGGTGCTGGTCGAGGCGGATCTCTGGTGGCGCATCTACCACCTGGCCAAGCAGGCGCTGGCAACCGACAGCGTCGTTTCCCGACGTCACGCCGGACCGATGATCATCAACGAGGACGGAACGATCATCGGACGCAAGGACAATGACGACGAAACGGATGTCAGCTTCCTGGCATCCAGACTCTCCGAACGTGAAAAGGAAGGCGCTGGATCGTGATCATCGACGGTTTGCAATGCGGGCATTTCGATCGCGCCGCCTTTGAAACCCTGCTCGCGGGAACTGTCGGCGGCGTCGTCAACACCTGCGGCTTCTGGGAAGGCGCGATCGAATCCATGGATTCGATCGGCCGCTGGCGCGATCTGGTCCGCGAAAACTCGGATATTGCCGAAATCGCGCTGACGGCGGACGACATCAGCCGGATTTCCGGGGAAGGCAAGCTCGCCATCATCATGGGCTTCCAGAACGCCAACCTCTTCCAGGGCCGCATCCGTTTCGTGGAGATGTTTGCAGAACTCGGCGTGCGCGTCGTTCAGCTCACCTACAACAACCAGAACGAGCTCGGCGGCTCCTGCTACGAGGTGGAAGATTCCGGCCTCGCCCGCTTCGGCAGGGAGGTCATCCGCGAAATGAATGCGGCCGGCATTCTCGTCGACTGCAGCCATGTCGGCGACCGCACGACGCTGGATGCGATCAAGGTTTCCGAAAAGCCGATCGCCGTCACCCATGCCAATGCGCAGTCGTTGTTCTTTCACAAGCGCAACAAATCTGATGACGTCATCAGGGCGCTCAGGGACACCGGCGGAGTGATCGGCTGTGCCGCCTATCGCAACATCACTGGGGATGAATACTGCAAGTCGATCGAGGCCTGGTGCACGATGGTGGCCCGCACGGTCGACATTGCCGGCATCGAGTCCGTCGCGATCGGTACCGACAAGAGCCACAATTTCACCGCCCCCGACTACGCCTGGATGCGCAAGGGCCGCTGGACCCGCGGCGAGGACTATGGCGCCAGCGCGGCGGGCAGGCCGCTCAAGGCTGCGCCGCCGGAATGGTTCCAGAAGGTCGAGGACATCAAGGTGATCCCGGATGGTCTGCGTGCCGTCGGCTTCTCGGAAGAGGAGGTCGCTAAGATCACTCACAAGAATTGGCTTCGGCTCTACGAAGCCACCTTCAGAAAACCATAAAAAGAGGAGAACTGATCATGCCCGGAATGAAGACTTTTCTCATGCCAGATCGTCGCAGTTTCCTGAAAACTGCCGCCGCCGCCGTCACCGCCTCGCTTGCCGCGCCCTATATCGTTCGCGCCCAGGAGAAGATCCTCTACGTGAATACCTGGGGCGGCCCCTGGGAAGCGGCGGCCAAGGCAAATCTCATCGATCCGTTCACCGCCGAGACCGGTATTCAGGTAAAGACCGTTTCTCCGGTTTCCTTCGCCAAGCTCGCCCAGCAGGTGAAGACGGGCACCTATGAATTCGACGTCACCACGCTCGGTGGCGGCGAACTCGTTCGCGCCAATCAGGCCGGCATTATCGAGGAGCTTGAGGCGCCTTATGAAGGCGGTCTCTTCGAAAACGGCGTCGCTTCGCATGCCTTCGCGACCGTCATCGCCTGGCGTACCGACAAGTATAAGGAAGCGCCGAAGACCTGGGCCGATTTCTGGAATGTCGAGAAATTCCCTGGCGGCCGTTCGCTGCAACGCTATGCAGCTCGCGTCATTCCGATCGCGCTGCTGGCCGATGGTGTCGCAGTGGAGGATCTTTATCCGCTCGATATCGATCGGGCCTTTAAGTCGCTCGACAAGATCAAGGATCATGTCCGCGTCTGGTGGACGGCCGGCGCCCAGTCGACTCAGATTCTCCGTGACGGCGAGATCGACATGATAGGCATCTGGCATGGCCGTTATTTCGAAGCGGAAAAGGCCGGCGCTCCGGTCGCCATGACGTGGAACCAGGGCGAGATCGAACGCGCCTATTGGGTTGTCGCCAAGGATACGCCAAACCTCGATAACGCCAAGAAGTTCGTGGAATTCGCAACGAGCGCCAAGCCGCTCGCCGGTTTTGCGAAGGCTGCCGATTACGGCGCGCTGAACCCGGCGTCCAACGAGTTCGTCAGCGCCGAAGACGCAAAGCGTATGCCGACCTCGCCAGAAAACTACAAGCTCACCTTCGAGCAGGATATGGCGAATTTCGGTGCCGACCCGGCAGAACTCGCCGAACGTTTTGAAGAGTGGGTTGCGAGCTGATCGGCTCCCGGATCAATCTGACCTGCTTGAGCGGCATCGCACGATGACTGTGCGCTGCCGTATCGACCCCGCTTGCCATGAGAAGGAACGGCAATGGGCATGAGCCTTTCAAGACTGACGGAAAAGACGAATATCTGGCCCTGGTTGCTGCTTGCACCGCTCGGCATCTACATGCTCGTCTTCTTCGTCGTGCCGCTCGCCGACGTGGCGATCATGAGCTTTACCGAACCGCGTGTTTCGTTCGCCGATTACCAGAAGGTTCTGACGGGCACGCTTTATCAGCGCGTCTTCGTCAACACCTTCGCGACTGCCGCTTTCGTGACGCTTAGCTGCCTCGCGGTCGGTTATCCGTTGGCCTATCTGATGGCGCATTCCAAGCCGCGCACGGCGATGCTCATCCTGCTTCTTGTGACCATGAGCTTCTGGACGAGCTTCCTGGTGCGCACCTATTCGTGGATGGTGCTGCTTGGCAACAACGGCCCGCTGATCGCCTTCCTGCAGATGATCGGCATCGAGCAACCCCCACAGCTCCTATTCACCCGTTTTTCCTCGACGCTCGCCATGGTGCACATCCTGGCGCCCTACATGATCATGAACATCTATTCGGTCATGAAGAAGATCGATCCGGCGCTGATCCGCTCGGCAGAAAGCCTCGGTGCCAAAGGCTGGTCGCTCTTCCGGCATGTCTACCTGCCGCTGACGGCACCTGGGATTGCCAATGGATCGGTGCTGGTCTTCGTTATCTGCCTCGGCTTCTACGTCACGCCGGTGCTGCTCGGCAGCCCGCGCGAACAGATGATCGCCGGCCTGATCGGCCATCAGATCGAGGAATTCCTGGCTTTTGGCCTCGGTTCCGCCATGGCGATGGTGCTGCTCGTCGTGACGCTCATCATCCTGACTATCTATCACCGCCGTTTCGGCCTCGACAAACTCTGGGGGTGATCGGTCATGAATACGTTCATGCGTTGGGCAGGCTTCATCGTCGTACTCTTCATTGCAGCACCGTTGGTCATTGTGGTGCCGATGTCCTTATCCAATGCGAGTTCGCTGCAGTTCCCGCCGCCCGGCTACTGGCTCGGCTACTACCGCGCCTATTTCACCGACCCCAATTGGCTCGTGCCCACCTGGAACAGCATTCTCATCGCTACCGCGACGACGATCCTAACCATGGCGCTGGTCGTGCCGGCAACCTTCGCGCTCGTGCGTCATCGCTTTCGCGGCAAAGGTTTCGCCGACCTGATGATGTTGATGCCGATGGCGGTTCCCCATATCGTCATGGCGATCGGGTACTATTCCTATTTCGGGCAGTTGAAGCTGGTCCATACCCATCTCGGCGTCATCCTCGCGCATACCTGCTTGTCTGTGCCGATCGCCTTCCTGGTGCTCTCCGCCAATCTCAAGGGTTTCGACCGCAATCTGGAGCGGGCGGCCCAGAGCCTGGGCGCAAGCCCCACAAGAACCTTTCTCCACATCACGCTGCCGATCCTGCGGCCGGGCCTGATCATCAGCTCGCTCTTCGCCTTCATCCAGTCGTTCGACGAGACCGTGGTGGCGATCTTCATTTCCGGCCGCGACGCGGAGACGCTGCCGCGCAAGATGTTCGACAGCATCCGCCAGGAGGCGGACCCGGTGATTGCAGTCATCTCGACGTTGCTCTTCTTCGCCGTGCTGATCGGTATCGCCGCTCCCTATTTCGTCGGCGCGCTCCGCAGTCGCGTGCCCAAGCCGAGCCGATCCGCCGGCGCACACTGATCCCAAGGATTTCTCATGACGAGCTACCTGCAACTCTCCAACATCACCAAGAGCTACGGGCATTTCACGGCGCTCGACAATGTAAGCCTCTCGGTCGACAAGGGAGAATTCGTGACCTTCCTAGGCCCGAGCGGCTCCGGCAAGACGACGACCTTGATGATCATCGCCGGCTTCGAGAAGGCGAGCGGCGGCGCGGTCGAGATCGGCGGGCAGTCGATCTCGCAACTCGCGCCGCATCAACGCAATATCGGCATAGTCTTCCAGAACTACGCGCTTTTCCCACACAAGACGGCCGTTGAGAACGTGTATTTTCCACTTCAGATGCGTGGCGTCAACCGTTCTCAAGGCTTGCGGCGGGCGGAAGACATGCTCTCGCTTGTCGGTCTCAAGGGTTTCGGCCATCGCCACCCGAAGGAACTTTCCGGCGGTCAGCAGCAACGCGTAGCGCTTGCCCGCGCGCTGGTCTTCGAGCCATCGCTGCTCCTGCTCGACGAACCGCTCGGCGCACTCGACAAGAACCTGCGTGAGCAGATGCAGATCGAGATCAAGCGCATCCAACGCAGCCTGGGCGTGACCACCATTTTCGTCACTCACGATCAGTCGGAAGCCATGTCCATGTCCGACCGCATCGTGGTTTTCGAGAAGGGGCGGATCGAGCAGGCGGCGGCACCCCTCGATATCTATCATCGCCCGCGCACCGCATTCGTCGCCACCTTCATCGGCGAGAGCAACCTCATTCCGGCAACCATCACCAATGCGATGACGAAGACGGCGGACAATCCGACGCTCGGGCCCTTTGACTATGCGGGCGGCGAAGCTCTCTCCGACGGTCAGAACGTGACGCTGCTCATTCGGCCGGAGCATATCAAGCTTTCACGCAATCCGATCGAGGGGCGCAAGAATGTGCGCATGAAGGTCGAAACCATCGTCAACTACGGTGACAATGCGCTCGTCATCGGCCGGGCAGGAGAACTCTCCATGCGGGTGCGCGTGCTTGGCGCGGACGTGGTGATCATCAAGGAAGGCGAGGAATGCTGCATCAGCTGGACGCCTGAAGCTGTCTTCGTCATCACCAAATAGGTAGCCCCATGAACTCTGACTTTTCGTCGATCATCCGGCGTTTCGGCGTCGGCCAGCGCGGCAGCCTCGCCGTCGCCCATCAAGGTACGGGTTATTTTGCCTGCACGCCTCAGGCACCCTATGACGGTTCGCTGAGCATTGCAGAGCAGACGCGGCAGCTTCTCGCCAAGGCAGAAGGCCGGCTGGCGGAAATCGGCAGCGCCAAGGAGGGCCTCATCTTCTGCGCGATCATGCTGGCGGACATGGATGATTATGCCGCTATGAACGAGGTCTGGGACGATTGGGTCTCCGGCATCGCGCCGCCGGCGCGCGCCTGTTTCGAAGCACGATTGGCGAGCCCGGACCTGAAGGTCGAGATGATCATGGTTTCCGCGGCGAACGCGGCCTGATCAGACGATTGCGGCTTCGATGAGGAACGGTCCCCTGCGGGAGAGGGCGGCGGTATAGAGCTTTATGAATTCCTCGACAGTCGTGGCGCGGTCGGCTTCAACGCCGAGGCCCTTGGCAAGCGAGCACCAGTCGAGTTTCGGCTGGTCGAGGTCGAGCATCTTGCGCGCATTGGCGCCATAGGAATTCACGCCGACATTGGTCATCTCGCCCTGCAGGATGCGATAGGCGTTGTTCGCAAAGACGATCGTCACGATGTCGAGTTGCTCGCGTGCCTGGGTCCACAGGCCCTGAACCGTGTACATGCCGCTGCCGTCAGCCTGCATCGCCACAACCTTGCGATCCGGCGCGCCGATCGCAGCACCTGCCGCAAGCGGGATGCCGATGCCGATCGAACCGCCGGTGATGGGCAGGTGGTCGTGCGGGTGAAGGCCGGGCGCGAGTGCGGTATGCTGGCCGATCGAGGTCAGTGCCTCGTCAATGATGATGGCATTTTCCGGCAGGTGGCGGGCGATCGCCAGGCTGACGGAATCCGGTGTTAGAGCACCGTTTGGCACCTGTATCTCGTTCTGACGGAAAGCGTTGCGGGCGAAGTCCGCATTCGGCCTGATGCCGAGCCCATCCGCCAGTTGCTCCAGCGCATCGGCGAGATCGTGCTCATGCTCGGCGAGCTGGATCACCCGGCAGTCCGGTGGCAACGTCGTGCTCGGCTTGCCGGGATAGGCGAAGAAGGTAACGGGGCGAGGCCCGCCGATGCAGATCGCCACCTCGAATTCCTTCAACGCCTCGATCGCCAGCTCGATATTATAAGGAACGGGCTGTACCAAAACGCGCCCCGCACCGCGTGCGCTTCTGGCCGACGATGTCGAGAAAAGAGCCGCACCGGTTGCCGCCGCAATACGACCGGCGGTCTCGACCGGCTTTTCGCGCAGGGCGTGGCCGGAGAGGATGATCACGGCGCGTTTGCCGCTGCGAAGCGCCGCGACGGAAGCCTTCAACGCTTCCGGTTCGATTGCCGGAGGCTCGGGGATGGTAACGGGAGAAAGCGTTTCCGGCGAAACCTCGCCCCAGGCGGCATCGGCCGGCAGGATCATCGTCGAGACGCCGCGGCGGGTGATCGACGCGGCAAAGCCCTCTTCGGTGCAACGGCGTATATCGTGAGGTCCGCCGGCACGTCCGACCCAATGGGACATCGGACGTGCCAGACTTTCGATATCACTCGTCAGCGGTGCATCATATTGCAGGTGATAGGATGCATGATCGCCGACGACGTTGAGAATGGGCGTGCGTGCGCGACGAGCGTTGTGAAGGTTGGCAAGACCGTTGGCGAGGCCGGGTCCCAGATGCAGGAGTGTCGCAGCAGGCTTGTCCGCCATGCGAGCGTAGCCATCGGCAGCTCCCGTCACAACGCCTTCCGAAAGACCGAGGACGCAGCGCATGGCGGGCTTGCGGTCGAGCGCCGCGACGAAATGCATCTCCGATGTACCAGGATTGGCGAAACAGACGTCGATGCCGTTTACCAGCAGGACATCACAAAGCATATCGGCGCCGTTCATGCAGTTCCCTCTTTTTCGTCTATACCGGCATCCATTCGCACGGACGCAGCTCAGGCTGCCACTGGAGCGGTCGCATCCGAAAATGCGGCTTCGATCGAAGCTTCGAGAATGTTAAGCCCTTCTTCAAGAACATCCCATTCGATCGTCAGCGGCGGGAGCAACCGGATCACGTTAAGACGCGTTCCGCAAGAGAGTAGAATGAGGCCGCGGGCTTCCGCTTCCGCAACAATACGGTTGGTGATCGCCGGGCTGGCCGCCTTGGACTCGCGGTCCTCAACCAGTTCGAATGCCACCATGGCGCCGAGTCCGCGGACTTCACCGATGCGTTCCATGCCCTGGCGCGATGCGATCGACGTCAACCGCTCCGTGATCCTGCGCCCGACTTCCGCCGCGCGCTCGCAGAGCCTTTCATTTTCGATGACGTCGAGCACTGCATTGGCGGCCGCGACGCTCAGCGGATTGCCGGCATAGGTGCCGCCAAGACCGCCGGGATGCGCCGCATTCATGATCTCGGCCTTTCCGGTGACGGCGGAAAGCGGGAAACCGCCGGCTAGTCCCTTCGCCATGGTGACGAGGTCCGGCTTGACGCCGGCATGCTCGAATCCGAACATTTTTCCCGTGCGGGCCATTCCAGCCTGCACCTCGTCGGCGATCAGCACGATCCCGTATCTATCGGCGATCTCGCGGAGCCGGATGAGGAATTCCTTCGGCGCGATGTTGAAGCCGCCTTCGCCCTGCACGGGCTCGACGATGAACGCCGCGATTCGTTCCGGATCGACGTCTGCGGCGAACAGGCGTTCCAGACCGGCGATCGCATCTTCGATCGAGAAGCCGAGATAGGGGTTGGGGAAGGGGGCGTGATAGATATCGGCCGGGAAGGGACCGAAATTCTTCTTGTAGGGCATGACTTTGCCGGTAAGAGCCATGCCGAGCATGGTGCGGCCGTGGAAGGCGCCTGAGAACGCGATGATACCGGCACGGCCGGTATGGGCACGCGCGATCTTGACCGCATTTTCTACAGCCTCGGCGCCGGTCGTTACCAGCATGGTGCGGTTCTCTGCACCGGTCGGCGCTATCGCGTTCAGCCGTTCGGCGAGCCTTACATAGCCCTCATAAGGCGCCACGTGGAAGCAGGTATGGGTGAAGCGTTCGGCCTGTTCGGCGACGGCGCGCATAATGGTCGGGTGACGATGACCCGTATTGTTGACGGCGATGCCGGCCGCGAAATCGATGAAGCGCCTGCCGTCCACATCCCAAAGTTCGGCGTTCAGTGCCTTCTCCGCGAAGATGGCGCGGGTGCCAACGCCACCTGCCACGGCAGCTTTCTGGCGCGAATGCAGATCTGATGAAACGGTCATCGCAGTGTCCCCTGATGTCGATGATCAAGGTATATCTTTGCTCAATATTTTGAGCAATAGGGCAGCCCTAGGAATTACAGATAAGGTGGAGAGCAGGCGGAGATGACGATCGTGCGGCGATCGGAAAGGTTCCGGAAGCGATGCGGCACGCGGCTGTCGAAGAGATAGGCCTCGCCAGTCTTGAGCACGCGCACCTCATCGCCGACGGTGACCTCCAATTCGCCCTCGACCACATACCCTCCTTCGGACGAAGCATGCTGCAGCAGCGTGTCGCCGGTATCCGCGTTCGGTTCGTAGACTTCATGGAGAATCTGGAGGTTATGTGTCCGCGCATCGCCGATCTGGCGAAAAACGAGTGTTCCGTCATCGCCGCCGGAAATCGGCGAGGCGGCGATTTTCGAGGTCAGATCAACCAGTTCATGCGCCGAGAAGAACGGGCCTTTCGGGGGGCTGCGCTCCGGCTCGAAAAAATCACCCATGCCGACGCCGAGGCCGTTCAGGATTTTGCGCAATGTCGCGACTGAAGGGCTGACCTTGTTGGTCTCCACGTTCGATATCTGAGCATGCGGCACACCAGCTCGCTCTGCGAGCTGACGCTGGGATAGGCCGGCTGCCAGTCGCATGGCGTTGAGCCGTGCCCCGATATCGAATATTTGGTCCATCGGCATGATCCAGATTTTGTAGAGGCGGTTATGCCAAGGATGGCTCGAAGGATCAACTGGATCATATTTTGAGCGATCACGCACCGCAAAAGATCGCATCCGGCTTCGGTCCGCCTCGTAACAGGCCTGAACATCTAATCGTTATTAATAGTTGGGGCACGTTGACTCCCGGCGGGGCCGGTCTCTATTCAGATCGCCACAAGCTTGGCGCACCGAGGGAGAGATGATGCGGGTTATCCAGGCGATCGATGAGCTGCGCGATAGTTTGCGTCTGCTGGCAAAGCCCGGAAAGCGGGTCGGATTTGTTCCCACCATGGGCTATCTGCACGCCGGCCATATGGAACTCGTCTCGCGAGCCCGCGCGGAAAACGACATTGTCGTAACCTCGATCTTCGTAAATCCATTGCAGTTCGGCGCCAATGAGGATCTGAGCCGGTATCCACGCGATCTGCCGCGCGACAGCAGCATGCTGGAGGCTGCCGGTGTCGATATCCTGTTCGCCCCGGGCGGTGAGGACATGTACCCCCGTCCCATGCTCACCGTCGTCGACGTGCCTGATCTCGGGTGCGAACTGGAAGGCGCGGTGCGACCGGGTCATTTTGCCGGTGTCGCCACGGTGGTCTGCAAACTCTTCAATATCGTCCAGCCGCAGACGGCCTATTTCGGTGAAAAGGACTATCAGCAGGTTGTCATCATCAAGCGAATGGTCGAAGACTTGGCGCTTCCGGTTCGGGTGATTGCCGTTCCAACTGTACGGGATACAGACGGGCTGGCTCTTTCCTCGCGCAATGTCTATCTTTCCGAGGTGGAGCGGCGCGCCGCAACGATCGTGCCGCGTACCCTCGACGAAGCGGAACGACTTGTGCGTTCGGGCCAGACCGATCCGGTCAGGCTTGAGGAAATGCTGCGCGAATTCATCGGCCGGGAACCCTTGGCAAATGCGGAGGTCGTTGCAGTGAGAGATGCTTCGACCTTGCAGCCCGTCGCATTGATTGACGAGCCGGTCGTCGTCGCGCTGTTCGTCCGCATCGGCTCCACCCGGCTTCTTGACAACAGGGTCATTGGCCGCCGAGGCGTGCAATGAAAGAGAGATTTCGATGAGTGTCCCGGCAAGACAAGGGCGCATTACGCCGAAGCGTATCCGTTCAATGAAAGGCGGGCAGCCGATCGTCTGCCTGACCGCGTATACGACACCGATGGCACGTCTGCTGGATGCGCATTGCGATCTGTTGCTTGTCGGAGATTCGCTCGGCATGGTCCTCTACGGCATGGAGACGACCGTTTCGGTGACGCTCGATATGATGATTGCTCACGGAAAGGCAGTCATGCGAGGTGTCAGAAATGCGTGCGTCGTCGTCGACATGCCTTTCGGCTCCTATCAGGAGTCCAGGGAGGTCGCTTTCCGGAATGCCGTCCGCCTTCTCCAGGAAACAGGATGCGATGCGGTGAAGCTCGAAGGCGGAGAGGAGATGGCTGAGACTATTGCCTTTTTGTCGACGCGGGGCGTTCCCGTGCTCGGTCATATCGGCCTGATGCCCCAGCAGGTTCACACGGCCGGTGGTTATCGTTCGGTCGGCCATTCGGATGAGGAGTCTGCAAAGCTTCGGCGTGACGCAAGCGCCATCGGCAGCTCTGGAGCATTTGCAGTTGTCATTGAAGGAATCGTTGAAACTCTTGCCCGGGAGCTGACGGCGCTGGTTGATGTTCCCACCATTGGCATCGGTGCATCCTCGGCATGCGACGGCCAGATTCTGGTCTCCGATGACATGCTGGGCCTCTTCAACGACTTCACGCCCCGCTTCGTGAAACGGTATGACGAACTGGGTCAGCGGGTTGACAAGGCAGCCGAGGATTATGCGCGTGAAGTTCGTGCACGCCAGTTCCCGGCGCCTGAACATACGTTCAAGCGCCGATCGTGAGTTCGGGTTTTGTCCGGTATGACAAACACCCATTGAACGCTCTGTTGTGGCTATCAGGTCAAGGCGAAACGTGCTATTTTAGAGAATGTCGATAGATAGGCTCAACTGGGTCGATGATGCCGGACAGTCCGCCGGAAGCGCTCGCTTCACGCGACGTGCAGCGTTGGCAATGGGTCTCTGTCTGTGCTGCGTGCCGATGCGTGGCTTTGCGGCCGCATCTCTTTCGCTGAAAGATGTAGGGAACGGCCTCTTCATTCGTGAGGCACCGCATGAGGAAGCGACACGAGCCAATAACGGAGGCATTGCCAATATAGGTTTCATCATTGGACGCGATAGCGTGCTCGTGATCGATCCAGGAGGCAGTCTGGCAGACGGGCAATGGCTCCTTTCAGAAATCAGGAACCGGACCAGCAAACCGATCCGGCATGTCGTAATGACCCACGTCCATCCCGATCATTGCCTTGGTGCTTCGGCCTTTGCTGAAGAGCGGCCGGATTTTATCGGTCATCACGCTTTGAGGTCCGCGCTCGACGCGCGGGGAAGCTATTATCGCCAGCGTCTTGTCGAGATCATCGGACCGGAGAGCGTAGGCGGCATCGTATATCCCACCCGGGAGATAGAAGATGTCGCCGAGGTCGATCTCGGCGACCGTATTATCCGGTTTACCGCGCATGGTACTGCGCACACCGATTGCGACCTGTCGATGTTCGACACCTCGACGGGGACGCTGTTTCCCGCGGATCTGCTTTTTGTCGATCGCGTTCCATCGCTGGATGGAAGCCTGCCCGGATGGCTGGCCGAAGCCGAGCGGCTTAAGGGCGTTGGTGCGGCCCGCGCAGTGCCGGGGCATGGGCCGGCGATGGTGGACTTCGGGTCGGCCATGGCAAAACAGGTGCGCTATCTCACGGCTCTCCGCGATGAAACACGCAAGGCGATAGCGCAGGGAATTGCGATAGACGAGGCCAGCCGAACGGTGGCTGCGGAAGAGGGCGAAGGCTGGGTGTTGTTCGACGACTATAATGATCGCAACGTCATTCAAGCTTACAAGGAGCTTGAATGGGAGTAGGCTTCGGATCGAAGCAGGGAGGAGAATATGATGCATATATTGCGACCGGCCTTTGCGGCCGCTTTGATGACGGCGATCTGCGCCGGGCCGGCTCCTGCCGCAGATTCCTCTCAGGCTGATGCCAAGCGAGAGGAGCGCTGGCAGCTGATTGCCGACTATCTCTTCGATGATCGGGAAGTTCTTCCGAACGATTCCTTGATCAAGATCGATGCGCCAAAGCGTGCGCAGGATGCTGCGCTCGTTCCGATCACTCTGACGATGCCCGAAAAGGACAAGATCAAATCGGTCTATCTTGTGATCGATGACAACCCTGCGCCGCTTGCCGCTCACGTCACCTTCGGGCCGGCTGCGGATCCTGGTTCGCTGCAGCTGCGTGTCCGGGTCGACACCTACACCAACGTTCACGCCGTTGCCGAGACGAAAGAGGGAAAGCTGTTTTCAGCTGTCGCCTTCGTGAAAGCCTCCGGCGGCTGTTCGGCGCCCTCCGGACCCAGTGACGCGGAAGCGATGAAGGGCATGGGTGAAATGAGAATGAAGTTCGCGGAGAGCGTGCAGGACGGACAACCTGCCGAGGCAACGCTAATGATCCGCCATCCGAATTTCACGGGAATGCAGATGAACCAACTCACCCGGCTTTACACGCCGTCGCGTTACATCGACAAGGTGACCGTCTCCTATGGCGACCAGACTGTCCTGGAAGTGTCTGGCGATATCTCCCTGTCCTCAAATCCCGCAATCGGCTTCAATTTCGTGCCGCGTGGCAACGAGCCGATGAAGGTGGTCGCGTCCGACACCAAAGGAGAGCGCTGGGAGCAGAGTTTCAAAGTGCCTCCGGTCACGAATTGAGGTGTGGGCATGTCCGATCTGATTGGAGCCTTTGTGAGGGTTGCCGCTTCACTTGCGATTGCGTTGTTGATGACCGCGGCGGGCACGCAACTGTCCCGGGCCGAAGTGCCGGAGCCGGAAGGCTTGTGGACCGGACCGATGCGAGGGGAGACACCAAAGACGCTCACGGGTGCCGTCGTCATCGATCTGGCAGGCCTTGAGTCGCTCATGCCGAAGAACCCGGTGCTTCTCGATGTCGGCCCCGCCGAAAAGAAGCCGGAGGATTTTCCCCGGGACCGGCTTTGGCTGCCGACCCATCGCTCCATCCCGGGCGCCGCGTGGTTTCCGGGCGCCGGAGCCGCATCTTTTGAGGCGGCGCAGGAAGAAACTTTCTTTCGTCGCGTGGAAGAGCTGACTCAAGGCGACAGTTCAAAGCCCATCGTCACCTTTTGCCTTCCCGGCTGCTGGGGGAGCTGGAACGCCGGCAAGCGGCTGGTGATGAAGGGCTATACCGGCGTTCATTGGTTCCCAGGCGGCATCAACAGTTGGCAGGAGGCCCACGAAACGGTTGAAGTCAAGCCAGATAGGGCTTGGGAGTCGGGACCGGCAAAATAGTCGTCGGGATGAACAGCTCTCTGATCTTCGCCAGGTAGTGGTCTTCGCAGGTCGACCACCGCAGCTTTGTGAGAAGCTTGGTATCGGCGCCGGCGGGATAACGAATACGTTCCCCGTCCTCCGTTGCAGCCGACCAGGTGGCCTCGGCGACTTCAGCCTCCGTGCAGTACGGTGTCGGATAGTTCGCCATTTTCTCGAAGAAGGCCTGGACGAACCCTTCATAGTCCTTAGGAAACACCCCTTGCATCCTCGTTCCGGTATTCACGCCAAAGCTCGTGGTCGGCGCCAAACCAGGCTCGACGAGCCGGGCCCTGATGTCGAACAGGCTGAGCTCGTAGGAGAGCGACTCAGTAAAGCCTTCAATGGCGCATTTGCTGGCGGCATAGACCGCCGACAGCGGCATGACGCCGATGGTGACGCTGGAGGTGACGTTGACGATGGTACCGCGGCCCTGTTTGCGCATCTGCGGAATGATCGCGCGGCAACAGGCCATCACGCCGAACGTGTTGGTCTCGAACAGCTCTCGGATCGTTGCCTCGGGCGTCGCCTCTACCGCGGAGGCCAAACCGATCCCGGCGTTGTTCACCCAGACGTCGATGCCGCCGAAGGCAGCCACGCCATCGGCGATCGCACCGGCGATGCTGTCTGGGTCGGTCACGTCGAGCGGAAGCACTTTCAGCTGATTTGACTGCACCTTAAAGACGCTCGGATCCGGGCGCCGCATGGTCGCGAGGACGTTCCAACCGCGATCGAGGAAAAGCTCGGCGATGGCTTTGCCGTAGCCAGATGATGTTCCGGTGATGAGGATTGTTTTGGTCATGGGTTTCTCCGCTTCTGCCAGGGCGGAGAATAGACATTTGCATAGGACGATCTATAATCATCTGTGTTTATTTAATTATGAATCGTCCAGAATGGATCCTTTCAGCGACATCATCGCCTTGCTGCGCCCTCATGCAGTGTTCTCGAAGCCGATAACCGGCCGCGGAAAGTGGGGCGTGAGCTATTCGGCCTATGGGGCGCCGGGGTTCGCCATCGTCCTCAAGGGGCGATGCTGGCTGTCCATCGAAGGCGCAGACCCGGTGCCGCAGGAGCGGGGTGACTTCGTGCTCTTGCCCGCCTCGCCGGCATTTTCGCTTCTCAGCGAGCCGGGTGCGGCATGCGTGCCGGGCATTCCATCGTTCAGCAGCATCCGGCATGGAGATCCGGAGGGAGAGCCCGACTTCGAGATGCTCGGCGGCTCATTCCAACTCGAGCCTGTCAATGTCTCGCTGCTGCTGGCCCTGTTGCCCGGTATGATTCACATAAGGGCGGAAGACGGAGATACCTCACGCCTGACGCGCATCATTGATCTCATCATGGACGAGTGCGCCAACGACAGGCCGGGGCGCGAAATGATGCTTCAACGGCTCCTGGAGGTCATGCTGGTCGAATGCCTGCGCTGGCCCAGCCTCATTCGGGGAGCACTGCCTGCCGGCCTGCTGGCGGGGATGCAGGATCCGGCCCTTGCATCGGTCCTGCGTGCAATGCATGCCAATGTGCGCGCCGGATGGACGGTGGCGGAGCTTGCGAAACTCGCGGGCATGTCGCGATCGGCATTCTCGGCTCGTTTTTCCGAAACCCTTGGCTGTGCCCCTATGGAATACCTTTCCCGTTGGCGCATGACGCTGGCTCAGGATGCCCTAAGCCGCGGCGGCAAGCCTCTCGAGCGCCTTGCGGAAGAGATCGGCTACGAGTCCGCCAGCGCGTTCAGCACAGCGTTTCGTCGGCGTCTGGGGTGCTCGCCCGGCATGTTCGCCCGCTCGCGGCGCACTGCGAAGGGTCACTAACGTTGCGGCGGAGGGTTGAAGCTATCGCTTCGAATAGGTTCGTTAGGATTGATGTTGATCGCGGGCAGGCCTCATCCGGCAACGTGCTGAAGATCGCCGAGCCTGGGCACAATCTCACAGCAACTGCAGTGAATGACCAATCCCATCGAAATGGGGCAGGAGGTCCGACGCGCCTCATGTGATCCGTGCCGGACTTCCCGGCCGCAGGGAGGGGTATTGGGGGCTTTCCCGCAGCAACAGCACTATCTTTTCCCGCCCTGGATGGTTCCAGTTCCGTTAGTAGACGTGGCTAACATTCTGTAAATATCCACAAATCCCGTGCCGAAGCGAAGCAGAACCTCTCAAAATCAGGGCCGCGGCGGCTTGGATACGCGCTTTCCGTCATCCTCACTCCTGTGCGCGACGCCAGCAGTGATTCGAATACCGTGAATATTGGGATTGAAGGGCAGAGAATTCAGGTGTCAGCATATCGGCCGAAAGCGGGAGCCGGTTTCGGGATTACGAAAGATCAAGGGGTTAGATCACCTTGAGCGAATCCGCGGGATGCGGCGCGTTTTAGGCAATCCGCCTGCGGAAAATCGCGAAAGTCGCGCCGGCGCTCATGGCGGCCATCAGATACCAGGTAATCGCGTAAACGAGGTGGGTGTTGCGGAACTTGACGACCGTCAGTCCGCCGACGGGCAGGCCACCGGGATTGGGTGTCGCATCCGCATCGATGAAATAGGGTGCAACGTTCGTCAGGTCTTTTGCCGCGGCGATCGCCGCGACGTCACGCGAGTACCAGCGGTCGCTTGCCGGGTCGTTGTTCCGCAAGAACGCACCGCCGGGTTCCGTCATGCGGAGAAGGCCGGTGATGTTGACGGAGCCTTTGATCTCGTCCTCGGCACGCGATGCAGGCTCGCGTCTGTCGGCCGGGACGAAGCCGCGGTTGATCAGGATTGTTGTCCCCTCCGCCTGCCTGAGCGGCATTATCACCCAGAAGCCGGCGCCGAGTTCGGTGACTGCCTGGACGAGGGTTTCCTTGCTATGATCGAACGTGCCTGAAGCGGTCACGCGCCGGTATTCGTCCTTTTCAGCATTAACTCCCGGCCACGCGGATGGTGACGGTGCCGTGACCGGCGCGGCGTGAATGCGAGCGTCTACGCGGGCAATCAGATCGAGTTTCCAGAAAAGCCGCTGCACCTGCCAGGTGCCGAGCCAGAGGAATGCTGCGGCCAGCAACAGCATGGCCGCCGCAAAAAAACGGCGGGGCCGAGCCGAAGGAGCCGGTTTGTCCGGCATCATGTTTCCAATCTTTGGGCGATCCGGGGCCGCGCTCATCGGTTTTGCCAGTCAGGGCATGTTCTTCATCATTTCCGGTGACATTGGCATCATATTGACGTTGAGGTGATGCATGACCCAAAGGGAGCCGGCGAGCGTGATGCCGACCAGCACCAAGGTGAAGATCAACGCCATCATCGTCCAGCCACCTTCCGAACGTGGGTTCATGTGCAGGAAGTAGATCATATGGACGACAATCTGGATGACACCGAGTCCCATGACGAGGAAGGCCGTGAACAGCTTGCTGTCGAAGACGCCGCCCATGACGAGCCAGAAGGGAATGGCCGTCAGGATGACGGAAAGCGAGAAGCCAATGAGGTAGCTCCTGAGGGTGCCGTGGCCGGCCTCGTGGCCGTTGCTGTGCCCGTGATGTACATTGTGGGCATCTTCATGGGCGGGTGCGTGGGGGTGCGAGCTCATCCGAGGACTCCCATCAGGTAAACGAAGGAGAAGACGCCGATCCAGACGACGTCGAGGAAGTGCCAGAACATCGACAGGCACATCAGCCGGCGCTTGTTTTCCGGGATCAGGCCGTGTTTGGCGACTTGCACCATCAGCGTGATCAGCCAGATGATGCCGAAGGTCACGTGCAGGCCGTGGGTGCCAACCAGCGTGAAGAAGGAGGAGAGAAAAGCACTGCGCGTCGGACCGGCGCCCTCGTGGATCAGGTGATTGAACTCGTAGAGCTCGAGAGCAAGGAAAATCGCTCCGAAGACACCGGTCACCGCAAGCCAGAAGAGCGTTTCGGCCTTGGCGTTCCGCTCCATCTGCAGCATCGCGAAGCCGTAAGTGATCGACGAGAGGAGCAGCATCGACGTGTTGATCGCGACGATCGGCAGATCGAAGAGGTCGGCGGGGGAGGGGCCTGCCGCGTAAGAGCGGCCGAGCACACCGTGGGTAGCGAAGAGCACTGCGAAGATCAGGCAGTCGCTCATCAGATAGAGCCAGAAGCCCAGCATGGTGCTGCCTTCCGGGTGATGCTCTTCCGTGAGGTAGAACTTCGGCTTTTCGGCTTCTTCAAGTTGCATTTGACTTGCCATGTCAGGTCCGTTCCGCGAGCAGTTTCGAACGCGCGTTCTCCGTCGCGGCCACTGTTTCCCACGGGATGTAGAAATCCCGGTTGTAGTTGAAGGTATGGCCGATCGCGACGGCGAGCAGGGCGACGAAGGAGGCAATCGCCAGCCACCACATGTACCAGATCATGCCGAAGGCGAGGGCGACGCTGATCGCGGCCAGGATGACGCCGGTGCCGGTGTTCCTCGGCATATGGATCGGCTTGAAGCCGGCAAGCGGACGCTCGTAGCCGCGGCTTTTCATGTCGTACCAGCTGTCGTGATCATGCACGACGGGGGTGAAGGCGAAATTGTAATCCGGCGGCGGCGAGGAGGTCGACCATTCCAGCGTGCGACCATCCCAGGGATCGCCGGTCGTATCGCGCAACTGGTCACGCTTGAGAAATGAAACGACGAGCTGGATGAGGAAGGAGGCGATGCCGAGCGCGATCAGGAAAGCGCCAAAGGCAGCGATGACGAACCAGATCTGCAGCGAAGGATCCTCGAACTGGGACACACGGCGGGTGACGCCCATCAGGCCGAGCACATAGAGCGGCATGAAGGCAAAGAAGAAGCCGATCTGCCAGAACCAGAAGCTCATCCTGCCCCAGAAGGGATCGAGCTTGTAGCCGAAGGCCTTGGGGAACCAGTAAGTCACGCCCGCCAGCACGCCGAACACCACACCGCCGATGATGACGTTGTGGAAGTGAGCGATCAGGAAGAGCGAGTTGTGCAGCACGAAATCCGCGGGCGGGATGGCGAGCATCACGCCCGTCATGCCGCCGATGACGAAGGTCACCATGAAGCCGACCGTCCACAGCATCGGAACCTCATAGCGGATGCGGCCGCGATACATGGTGAAGAGCCAGTTGAACATCTTCGCACCGGTCGGGATCGAGATGATCATCGTGGTGATGCCGAAGAAGGCGTTCACAGACGCGCCCGAACCCATGGTGAAGAAGTGGTGCAGCCAGACGATGTAGGAGAGGATCATGATCACGCAGGTTGCGTAGACCATCGAAGCATAACCGAAGAGGCGCTTGCCGCAGAAAGTGGCCACCACTTCGGAGAAGATGCCGAAGGCGGGCAGCACGAGAATGTAGACCTCCGGATGGCCCCAGATCCAGATGAGGTTCACATACATCATCGGATTGCCGCCGAGGTCGTTGGTGAAGAAGTTCGTACCCGCATAGCGATCGAGCGTCAAAAGGGCGAGCGTGGCGGTCAGGATCGGGAAGGTCGCGACGATCAGCACGTTGGTGCAGAGCGAGGTCCAGGTGAAGACGGGCATCTTCATGAAGGTCATGCCGGGTGCCCGCATCTTGACGATCGTGGCGATCAGGTTGATGCCCGACAGCGTCGTGCCGACGCCCGCCACCTGCAGACCCCAGATATAATAGTCGACCCCAACGCCCGGACTGTAGTCGGCGCCGGAAAGCGGCGGGTAGGCGAGCCAGCCGGTTCTGGCAAATTCGCCGACGAAAAGCGACATCATGATGATGATCGCGCCGGCAGTGGTCATCCAGAACGAGAAGTTGTTGAGGAACGGGAAGGAGACGTCACGCGCGCCGATCTGCAGCGGCACGACGAAGTTCATGAGCCCCGTCACGAAGGGCATGGCCATGAAGAAGATCATGATCACGCCATGCGCGGTGAAGATCTGGTCGTAATGGTGCGGGTTGAGGTAGCCTTCATTGCCGCCGAAGGCGATTGCCTGTTGCAGGCGCATCATGATCGCGTCGGCGAAGCCGCGTAGCAGCATGATCAGCGCCAGCACCACGTACATGATGCCGATCTTCTTGTGGTCCACGCTGGTGAACCACTCTTTCCAGAGATAGCCCCAAAGCTCGTATTTGGTGATCAGTGCCAGGATGGCGATGCCGAGGATCGCGACGACGATGAACGTCACGACGAGAATGGGTTCGTGATACGGGATGGCTTCCAATGTAAGCCGCCCGAAGAGGAATTGCGTAAGCGTGGTGTTGCCGAACATGGGTTTCTACCAGATCTCTTTTCAGGGCTTTGCCGGAGCGACGTTATTGAGCTGTGCCGGCGCGGCACTGCCCTGCGAGGTTCCGGGGGTGCTTCCGGGCGTATCACTCTGCATGTTGTGCATGTCGTGGTTCATCGGCTGCCCCTGAGACCCGTTGTGCGACTGGGGTTGCTGAGGATTATTCACGCCTTCCGTCGGTTCGGGACTGCGGGCCGGGTTGCCCGTGGCAGGGAAGGTGGCGGCAGGAGCCAGCGTGCCGTGGGCGGTTTCGTCCGCATGGCGGTTGTCATGCTCCAGCCGGGCTCGGTTCTCGTGGCTTTCGGTTCCGCCGCCGCCCATCATGTCGATATGCATCATCTCCTCCATGCACATCTTACCGGGCGTGGCGCACATGTTGAGCACGGCTCTGTAGAGTCCGTCCTCGACGCTGGCGTAGTAGCGGACCGGTTCCTTGGCGCTCGGCTTCTCAAGCTTCAGGTAGACATCGCGGTTAAGCGCGGTGCCGTTCTGCTTCACCCGGGCGACCCATTGGTCGAAGGCCGCCTGGTCCACCCCGTGGAACTTGAAGCGCATGTGGGAGAAGCCGTCGCCGCTGTAGTTCGCCGAAAGACCATCATACTCGCCCTCCTTGTTGATGACGGCGTGCAGCTTCGTCTCCATGCCCGGCATGGCGTAGATCATGCCGGCCAGCGCGGGCACGTAGAAGGAGTTCATGACAGACGATGCGGTGATCTTGAAGTTGATCGGCACGTCGACGGGAGCGGCCATCTCGTTGACGGTCGCGATGCCGTAGTCGGGATAGAAGAACAGCCACTTCCAGTCGAGCGCCACGACTTCCACCCTCAGCGGCCTGACTTCAGGGGGGATGGCCCTTTCGGCGTCGATGCGATCCAGTGGCCGATAGGGATCGAGCTTGTGGGTGCTGATCCAGGTCACGGCGCCGAGTGCAATGATGATGGCAAGCGGTGCAGACCAGATGATGACCTCCAGCCGTGTCGAATGATGCCAATCGGGGTCGTACTTCGCGGTGGTGTTTGAACTGCGATAGCGCCAGGCGAAAAACAGCGTCAAGCAGACGACGGGCACGATGATCAGAAGCATCAGCACCGTCGAGACGACGATCAGATCCGCTTGCTGCGCGGCGATATCGCCCGACGGAGACATGACGACCAGATTGCATCCGGTCAGCGCCAAGGCAGGCAGGAGAGCGAACAACCGTCCGGTGAACTTCAACAGAGTGGGCATCTCGGGCTCGAAATTTGCGTTTTGTCTAGTTGGGACTAATCGCGGCGATGCCCCTGCTGGAATGAGGTCGTTCGTCGCAGTGCAGCAATCTGTCGCGGCGCAGCAAGATTTTTTGTCGATCGTTTTGGTCAAAGCTTGTCGCCGTTGGAGTAGCATATGCCAATCGCTGTTCGCGGAAATCTAGGACAGAACCCCTGGCCCGCCAGAGTCTGGTGCCACTACAATCGGCGTTTTTTGAAGAGGTTCCTTGAACTCGGCCGGCATTTGATCAACATTTCAAGGCTGAGGCGGATTCTCGCCAGGAGGAAGACTTTATGAGCACGGTCGTCAATCCCACATCGTCAGGTATGGAGCGGGATGCTCGCCGCATTCATGACGACAAGCCGATTTCGCCCGGCAGCATCGCCATCGGTGTGATCATCGGTCGCATGTCCGAGTTCTTCGATTTCTTCGTCTACGGCCTTGGCTCCGTGCTCGTTTTCCCCAAGCTGATCTTCCCGTTCGCCCCTAATCCGGTGGCGGCCACCCTCATGTCCTTCGCGATCTTCCCGCTCGCCTTCATGGCGAGGCCGGTGGGCTCGTTCGTCTTCATGTGGATCGACCGCAATTACGGGCGTGGCACCAAATTGACGGTCGCCCTGGTTATCCTGGGCGGATCGACGGCCTCGATCGCTTTCCTGCCCGGTTACGACACCATCGGCCTGTGGTCGGTGGCGCTCTTGGCGCTTTTCCGCCTGGGGCAGGGGTTTGCGCTCGGCGGAGCCTGGGACGGGCTGGCCTCGCTGCTCAATCTCAACGCACCGCCCAACCGCCGGGGCTGGTATGCGATGATCCCGCAGCTCGGTGCGCCTTTCGGTTTTGCGCTGGCGAGCATCCTGTTCGGCTATTTCGTCGCCAATCTTTCCGAAGAGGATTTTCTCTCCTGGGGCTGGCGCTATCCCTTCTTCGTCGCATTCGCGATCAATGTCGTGGCGCTCTTCGCCCGTCTGCGCATCGTCGCCAGCAAGGAGTTCGGAGCGGCTATGGAGGCGCGTGAACTGGAGCCCCGGCCAGTCTTCGAAATGCTGAGCAAGCATGCCCATGATGTTGTGCTCGGCGCCTTCGCGCCGCTTGCGAGCTTTGCCATGTTCCATCTGGTGACGATCTTCCCGTTGAGCTGGGTAACGCTCACAGGCGGGCAGTCGGCGGCGGAATTCCTTTGGGTTCAGGTTGCGGGTGCGGCTGTCGGCGTTATCGGGATTGTATTGTCCGGCGTCATCGCCGACCGCATCGGCCGTCGCAACCAATTGATGATCGGCGCAGTTATCATCGCCATCTTCAGCTTTTCCGCGCCGTTCCTGCTGGATGCCGGTGGGACGGGGCAGGATGCGTTCATCATCATCGGTTTCGGTATTCTAGGCCTCTCGTTCGGCCAGGCCTCTGGGGCTGTCTCCTCCCGTTTCGGGCAATATTACCGCTATACCGGCGCTGCTTTGACATCCGATCTTGCCTGGTTAGTCGGCGCAGGCTTCGCACCGCTGGTGGCGCTGGGGCTCGCCAGCAGTTTCGGTATCATCTTCATTGGGGGATATCTGATTTCCGGCGCGATCTGCACGATCATCGCGCTCAGCCTCACCCGGGTGCTGGACCAGAGTAATGAGCCGGGTGGGCAGCGGTAACCTGACATGAAAATGCCGGACACAAGGCCCGGCATTGAAAGTTAACCTTGAAAAGGAGGCTGCCCTACGCAGCCTTTCTGCTCAGCGTCGGACGTGTCGCAGCCGCCTTCTCGACCATGGCGGTGACTTCTGCCCGGCGCGCGCCGGAAAGCGGCATGCGTGGCATGCGAACGCGCTCGGAGCCGCGGCCCATGATCTGCTCGGCGAGCTTGATCGACTGGACGAGGTCGTGTTCCGCGTCGAGATGCAGAAGCGGCATAAACCAGCGATAGATGCTACGGGCCTCTTCCCAATCGCCCCGCTCAGCAGCGGCAACCAACGCGACGGATTCCCGCGGGAAGGCGCTGGTGAGGCCGGAGACCCAGCCCTTGGCGCCGAGCAGCAGCCCTTCGAGCGCCACGTCGTCAAGGCCGGCGAAAATATCGAACCGGTCGCCGAAGACGTTTATCAGATCGGTGAAGCGGCGCGGATCCGGTGCGCTTTCCTTGACCGCCTTGATGTTCGGCACGTCTTCGAGCTGGCGCAGCACGTCGACGCCGATATTGACGCGGTAGGCCGGCGGGTTATTGTAGAGCATGATCGGCAGCGAGGTCGCTTCGGCAACCGCCTTGAAATGGGCGACGAGCTCTTCGGGCTTCGGCACGTAGACCATCGCCGGCAGCACCATCAGGCCGTCGGCGCCGAGCTTTTCGGCATCTTTCGCATAAGCTACCGCGCGGCGGGTGTCGAACTCGGAAACGCCGGTGACGACCGGCACGCGCCCGTTCACCACTTCGACGGCAGCTTTCAGGATCGTGCGCTTCTCTTCCGGGTCGAGCGAATTGTTCTCGCCGCAGGTCCCCATGACGATGAGGCCGTTGACGCCATCATTGACGAGCGCGTCCTGCACGCCCTGCGTAGCCTTGAGGTCAACGGAGAAATCCTCATTGAATTGTGTCGTCACTGCGGGAAAGACGCCGGTCCAGCCTGTGGTCATTGGAAGAACTCCTGTGGTTGATGGATCATACCATGCGCGTGTCCCTGTCGGGGTTTGTCACGCGAAGGGTTCCGTCGGGCTTTTTGCGGGTTGGGTGAACCATTCAGGCCCGGTTTCGGTCATATGGATATGGTCTTCGAGACGGATGCCGAACCGGCCGGGGAAAACGATCATCGGCTCGTTCGAGAAGCACATGCCGGGTTCCAGAACAGTTGCATTGCCCCTGACGAGATAAGGTTCCTCGTGGATTTCGAGGCCCAATCCGTGTCCTGCGCGATGTGGGAGGCCCGGCAGCATATAATCCGGACCTAGTCCGTGTCGTGCGAGCACCCGGCGGGCTGCGTCGTCGAGGCTGCCGCAGGTTGCCCCGAGGCGGGCGGCATCGAATACGGCCTGTTCCGCCTCGCGTTCTACCGCCCAGGCATCCGCGAATTCCTTGGTCGGCTCTTCCAGCACATAGGTGCGGGTGAGGTCGGAGTGGTAGCCGTCGAGCCGGCTGCCGGTATCGACCAGCACGACATCACCCGGTGCATAGACCTGGTCGCCATCGGCGCCGTGCGGCAACGAGGTCGCCAGCCCGAACGAGACGATGCAGAAGGACGAGCCGCCTTCGGCGCCAAGCGCGCGGTGCTGCTCGTCAATATAGCGAACGACTTCGGAAGCCTTGACGCCCTGCTTGATGAAGGCATGTGCGCGGCGGTGGACCTCCAGTGTCAGGCCCATCGCATATTCGATCAGAGCAATCTCAGCCTTCGATTTGCGGAGCCTCAGGTCGCGAATGAGCCGGCCGCCATCGACAAGACGGTCAGGGCCGAAGATCGCGGCAAGCTGATGGTAGACGAAGAGCGGCAGGGCATCATCGAGCGCGAGCTTTCCTCCCGTCGGCATCAGCGAGGCAACCAGCGCAGCACTCGACTCATCCTCCTGCCAGGTGACGATTTCGCCCGGAAGCCGGGGCAGGGTCTCGACGCGGCTCTGCTCGAAGCCGGGCGCGATGTAATAAACGTCTTTCGGTGTCACCAGCGCGCCGAGCAGGCGCTCACTCGGATGCCATTCGAGGCCGGTGAAATAGCGCAGGCTTTCCGTGGAACCAAGCAGCAGTCCTTCGAGACCTTTTTCCTCAAGCGTGGTCTGCAGCCGCTGAAGGCGCAGGCGTCGCTCGTCATTGGTGATCTTCGGGACGGGATGAGACCAGGTCATGGCCGGTTCCTTTTCGCTGCTGAGAGGTTCTATACAGGTTTGTATTTAGTTTGTCGACAAGACATTTGAGCGTAGTTTTCAGGCGTCCGCGAGTGCTCTTAAGGATTAACGAAAACGGCCGATCCGGAATGGCTCAATGGGAAGGGCGGGCTGGCGGTGTGCGGCAAGATCGGCGACCAGACGTCCGGTTGCCGCCGATTGGGTCAGGCCGAGATGCCCGTGGCCGAAGGCGTAGATCACTGCTGGCGTCGCACTCGAAGGGCTAATGACAGGCAGGCAGTCCGGCATGGAGGGGCGAAAACCCATCCATTGGCTGCCACCCTCGGTCTGTAGTGTGGGCAGGAAAGCTTTCGCTTTCTTCAGCATGGCTTCCGACCTCTTGTAGTTCGGCGGCAGTTTGAGCCCTCCGAGCTCGACCGCGCCGCCGACGCGGATGCCGGAGGAAAGCGGCGTCACCACGAACCCGTGGTCGTTGAAATAGAGCTGGCGCTGCAGCGGAAAGGCACCGGGCGGCAATGTGGTGTTATAACCGCGCTCGGTTTCGAGTGGCGCATAATCGCCGAGACTTGCGGCGACGGACTTCGACCACGCACCGCCGGCAAGCACGACGGTCTTTGCTTCGAAGGCCGCGCCATCCGAAAGCGCTACGCGGGCACCCGATGCCGTCGGTTCGATGCGCGTGACCTCGCCGATCCTGAGCGAGGCGCCGCAAGAGATGGCGTGGTCGACAAGTGCTTTCGTGAACTCGTAAGGATCGCAAACCTGCAGGCCGTCCGGGGTGAAGATGCCATGCCGGAACTGCGGCGCCAGTCCCGGCTGCAGGGTATCGATCTCGCTGCGGCCTATCCGGTTGAACTCGAAGCCGGCATTGCGTTTCGCCTCCCAATCGGTCGAGGCTGCAAAGAGGCTTTCTTCGCTGTCGTAAAGATCGAGTGTCCCGGTCCGGCTCACCATCTTCTCGAGGCCGGTGCGCCCGATGACCCGAAGCATCTCGCTGCGTGCCAGCGGCATCATTTTCGCGTTCACTGCAACCGTTCGATTGAAAGCAGCGCGAGCGCCGGCACGCCAGAAGCGCCACAGCCACGGCATCATGGCGAGCGCATAGGAAGGCGGAAGGCTGAGTGGACCGAGCGGATCGAGCAACCATTTCGGCGCCTTCCATATCGTGCCGGGTGCGGCGATCGGGATGATTTCCGGAAAGGCAAGAATGCCGGCATTGCCACTGCTTGCGCCTCTCGATACCTCTCCGCGTTCGATCATCATCACCGAACGGCCATCCTGCTGCAGGTAATGCGCCGCCATCGCGCCAATGATGCCCGAGCCGATCACGACGACGTCGACCGAAGGGTTGTTCATGGTATCTATCCTGTGTGACGAATTCGGAAGGTATGGTCAGCTGGCCGAGAGATCGATCGGATGGCCGAGATCGCGGGCGACATAGTCCTGGATCTGTTTGACGATCTGGGCGGCATGCCTGATGGCGAGCTGGTCGGCGCGCTCTGGATCGCGGGCCTCGATCGCAACGATCATCTCTTCGTGTTCATCGACATATTGGCGGGGCAGGCGGTCATCGAAGGTGCGGTAGTAGAGCCTCAGGATGCGTCGTCCTTCATCGAGAAGCCGCGTAAAAAAGGCGGTGTAATAGGGATTGCCGGCAAGTTCGGCGATTGCCACATGGAATTCGCGGTTAGCTTCGATCATCGCGAAGGCATCGCGGGCGACCACGGCCGCGGCGAATTCCTCCTGACGCCTGCGGATATCGCCCATTGCCCCCGATGTCGCGTGCAATGCTGCGCCGCGAGTGGTTACGCGGTACATCAGCGTCAGCGCGTCGAAATAGGTGGGTAGCGCCGCGAAATCGATAGGCGCGACAATCGTATTGCGATTGGGCAGCGTCGTGACGAGGCCTTCGCCGGAAAGTCTCAGCAGCGCCTCACGGATCGGTGTGCGCGACATGCCGAAACGGTCCGACAGCCGGACCTCGTCAAGCGGGCTACCCGGCGTCAGCGTCATGGCGAGAATCTCACGGCGGAGTACGGTATAGACGCTCTGGGTGCCGGAGCCGCGGACGCGGGTAACACCGTTTTTTGCCGTTTCTTTCGCCACCATCAATCACCGTCCCATGCAACGCCAGCGATGCTGGGGCGACAATTGCACACATTGTGTCGACAGAAAATCCCTATATGCCAAGAAGACTCGATTTCTGGATCTTAGGCACGGTCTTTGGTTTCACAATATATGCTGCCGTGGGAGTGGAAAGCCCAAAAAGGGGCCGCTATTGCGACGACGGCGTCAACAGCTTCCGGAACAAGGCCTCCGAACGCTCCAGGCCTTCATCGGCCAGGATCAATGACTTCGATGGCCGGCCTGCTTCGGGGGCTGTGCTCGGCTCGCGCTGACCGGCGGCAATTGAGGTCTATTTCGACGTGCTGGCAACGGTGATGGTGACAGCAGGTGGGAATCCACTTTGCAAAACGCCTAAAACTGGTCAAACGAACCGAGCCACCTCTAAGTTCAACGTTTACGGCAGGTTTTTCTCCCACTCCATCTACGCGCCAAGCGCCATGGTCAGCGCGGCGTCACAATGCACTACGGTTGTATCGAACACCGGCACTGTCACATTGCTCTGATTGAGCAACATCCCGACTTCCGTGCATCCGAGAATCAAACAATCCGCCCCGCGGTCGGCAAGGCGCTGGGCGATGGTGATATAAGCCGCCTCGCTCTTCTCGGTGACAACGTCGCAGCAAAGCTCCTCGTAGATAATGCGATGCGTCTCGGCCCGATCGGCTGTTTCCGGTATGATGGGCGCGAGGCCGGCCTCCACTAGCCGATCGATGTAGAAAGGCTGCTCCATCGTGAAGGCGGTTGCCATCAGGCCCGGCGAGCGCAAGCCCTGCTGCTGGATGCGGGCGGCGGTGGCATCGGCAATGTGCAACATTGGGATGGAAACGCCCAGCATCATCTGGTCGGCAAGCTTGTGCATAGTATTCGTGGCAAGGATGATAAAATCTGCTCCTCCACGCTCAAGTGCCTTTGCCTCCCGGTTCAGGATCTCGCCCGCCTGCTCCCATTCTCCGGCCATCTGCAAGGCTTCGATGGCCGCAAAATCAAGAGACCGAATGAGCAACTCGGGAGAATGAAGCCCTCCTAATCGCTCTCGGGTCCGGTTGCAAAGCTCGCGATAGTAAATCTGTGTGGAAGCGGCCGACATTCCGCCAAGAATTCCAATTGTCTTCATAGGTTCACCTTCCCGCGGCTTTCTGCTGAATCTTCCTGCTCGCACGATATCCGCCTGCGGCAAATTATATGACATTGCACGTCGATGATCTTTGGAGCCCATAGTTGAAGCCGGACGCGGCACTCCTGCGAACTTTAAGGCCTTTTCACAATTCGCTTGACGCCCTTCCTACTGGAAGGTAGGTAAGGGCATGAGTAATCTTTCAACAACCTCCGACGAAATCCTGGCTTCCGCCCGCACCCTCATCATGAACGGCGGGTACAACGGCTTCAGCTACGCGGACATCGCAGACGTCGTCAAGATTCGCAAGGCCAGCATTCATCACCATTTCCCGACCAAGACCGATCTCGTCCGCACGCTCGTATCGCGCTACCGTGAAGACGCCGAAGCCGCGGTCGCAGCTTTGGGGCAGAATGTGCAGGACCCGTTCGAGATACTTAAAGTATACGCGGATCATTGGGCAAGTTGCATTGAGGATGCGAGCCGGCCGTTTTGCGTTTGCGCGATGCTTGCAAGTGAAATGCCGGCCTTGCCGCCGGAAGTCGCGGTGGAGGTGAAGGCCTTTTTCCGCTTCCTGGCGACCTGGCTTACCTCAGTGATGGAGCGCGGCTGCAAGGAAGGATCATTGCGCCTCTCCAGCGAACCCAAAGTCGAGGCTGAGGCATTCATGGCATCGGTTCATGGAGCGATGCTCTCGGCACGGGCGTACGGTATGCCCGACGTGTTCGGCGTCATCCTGACGCCCACCCTGCAACGGCTGTCTCCAACCGGGGCTTAATCAGCCTTTGGGCCAGACCTACGGCCCAAGGGCACGAACTTCACTTTGAATGTCTACCAACTAGTAGGATGATAAAATATGATAAAGAACATTCTCTCCGCACTGCTCATCGGGGTGTCCGGCATTTCGGCGGCGGTGGTGATTGCTGCGCCGATACAGGCCGAAGAGTCGAAGGCCGATCACATTAATGTCCGGGGCAGCATCCTCAGCTACAGCGGATCTACCCTCGAGGTGAAGACCCGTGAAGGCGAGACCCTCTCTGTTACCCTTGCTGACGGATGGCAGGTCTCCAGCGTCGCAAAGGCAGACGTGACGGATATCAAGCCGGGTGTCTTCGTCGGCATCGCATCTCTGCCGAAAGAGGGCGGCGGCGATGGAGCGCTTGAAGTGCTTATCTTCCCGCCGGCCCTGAAGGGCATGGGCGAGGGCAGCTACGGTTGGGACCTCAAGCCGAACAGCAGCATGACAAATGCGACGGTCGCAGACGCCGTCAAGGACGTCGACGGTCGGACAGTCACGGTCTCCTATCACGGAAAGGAAAAGAAGATTTCCATTCCGGATGGCACGCCCATCGTGACCTTTGGTCCGGCGACCAAAGACGATCTGGTTGCTGATGCGGTCGTCTTCATCCCCGCCGAGAAAACTGCGGACGGCGCGATCGCTCATCAGCTTGTCGTCGGGAAAGATGGCGTGGTTCCGCCTATGTGACCACGTCTTGCCGGTCGGTCCTTCCGCCCTACGAGGCCGACCGGCACCTCATTGGAAGGCCGCCCGACATGCAGTTGAACGGATGTCAGGACGAAGGATGCCGAGATGAATGAGAATGCAATCAACGACAACGTTCGATCTCCCCGGACGATATTCATCCGCCGGCACTCGCTGGTCACGCGGCTCACGCATTGGCTGAACGCGCTTTGCTTGAGCTTCCTTCTGCTGAGCGGGCTGCAGATCTTTAACGCTCACCCCGAATTGTACTGGGGCCATTTCGGCGCAGACGGCGACCCTGCCATCGTCACGATTGGCTCCGACGTGCGGGGAGACGACGCGCGCGGCTTTGTGCGTATCGCCGGCGTGGAGTTTTCCACGACCGGCATTCTGGGCGTCTCGGAGGTCGACGGCGAATTGACCCCGCGGGCTTTCCCGGCCTGGGCCACGATCCCGTCGTTCCAGGATCTCGCGGCGGGGCGCCGCTGGCATTTCTTCTTTGCCTGGCTGTTCCTCGTCAATGGCGTCCTCTATCTCGGCTTCAGCATCCTAAGCGGGCATTTCCGGCGAGACCTTGCACCGTCATCGCATCAGCTGTCGCCGCGACATCTGTGGCATGAGATTCTCGACCACGCTCGCCTTCGCTTCCCGGAAGGGGAGGAAGCCAGGCACTATAATGCTCTTCAGAAATTGACCTATCTGGCGGTGATCTTCGTGCTGCTGCCTCTGATGGTTCTATCCGGTCTGACGATGTCCCCCGGCATGAATGCGGCTCTTCCTGCGCTAGTCGATATTTTCGGCGGGCGCCAATCCGCTCGCACCATCCATTTCATCACGGCATCGCTCCTGGTGCTCTTCGTCATCGTTCACGTTGCGATGGTCGTGCTGTCGGGCACCTGGAACAACATCCGCTCGATGATCACGGGTCGCTATGCGATCCACGAGAAAGGTCCGAAGTCATGAGCCACGTTTTCACTCGTCGCCGGTTCCTCGTTGGCAGCACATTGGGCGCAGGTGCGCTGGCCTTGTCTGGCTGCGATGTGCTGGATCAAAACGGTGACATCGACGCCGTCCTGCGCTCGGCCGAGCAACTGACGATGAAGGCGCAAAGGCTGCTCCAGGGTCGCAATGCCCTGGCCCGCGAATTCACCGAGGCCGACATTTCACCGTCCTTCCGTGTGAACGGTACGAGTGTACCCGACAGCGACGAATACGCGGTGCTGGCAGAAGGTGAGTTCAAGGGCTGGAAATTGAAGGTAGGCGGCTTGGTGGAACGGCCGCAGGAGATTTCGCTCGCCGATCTTAGGAAGCTTCCCGCTCGTACCCAGATCACCCGTCACGACTGTGTCGAAGGTTGGAGTGCCATCGGCAAATGGACCGGTGTCCCGCTGATGAGCATCTTGAACCGCACCGGCGTCAAGCCAACCGCGCGCTACGCGGTCTTTCATTGCGCCGACGAACTCGAGAGGACGTTGGACGGAAGCGGCCGATATTATGAAAGCATCGATCTTGTCGATGCGTTTCATCCGCAGACTATCCTTGCTTACGAGATGAACGGGCAGGCGCTCAGCATCGGTCACGGCGCTCCGCTGCGCCTGAGGGTCGAGCGGCAGCTAGGCTACAAGCAGGCGAAATACATCATGCGCATCGAACTGGTCGACAGTTTCTCTAGCCTGTGGGGAGGCAATGGCGGTTTCTGGGAGGACCGCGGATACGAATGGTACGCCGGCATCTAGGCTCCGTGTCGGGTCCGAACTTGTCAGCGGCGGTTTCGGTCTACGCCAGACCGCCTATTGCGGCCGATCGAACGAAACTGTGTCCTGATTGAGGGTACACCGCCGTCCAGCAGATTGATGTCGGATTTCAGTGAGTAGAGCCAAAGCCGAAAGGCTTCGCTCAAGCCAAACATGGAGAAGCAGATGAGCAGTCGGAGACGAGTGGAGAAGGTTGAGCCCGTATCGGCGACATCATCATCGGCCGCCGTGGAAACCTGCTTCACCACATCGATTACGTCGGATTCTGACAACGCCTGGGTCGCGAACAGACAGTCGGCTATCAACGCTGCATTGGAGCGGCGGAAAAGAACTCAAGATGGCCAGAACGAGAATCCGGCTGTCAACACTGATATCAACGGCGACAGCATCCCGATGAATGGGGAGGCTGAAAATGGTGCTCTTGACGAAGATCACTCACCGCCGCGGCTCTCTGGAGAGAGCGAGCGCATAGGCGAATGGGACTGGGAAGAAAGCACACCCTTTGGAGAACGTGTCGGCTACCTTTGAACGTACCAGAGTATTTTCCCTAGAAATACAATCACGTGAAAATCAAACCAGGACGGTATCATGACAAACGACCAGGCAGGCTTCGGTAACCGCGGCAAGCAACAATGGCTGAAGCGGTATTATTTCGTTCGGGCAGCATTTTCAATAATTTGGGTTGTATTGGCGCTGACTGCCGGACGCCAATTGTTCCCGGTGGCGGCCATCTTGTTGATCATATATCCGGCATGGGATGCGATCGCGAACTATGTCGATGCAGCGCAAAGCGGTGGCTTGGCGAGCAATCGGAGCCAGGCGATCAATGTTGTGGTCAGTTCGTTGATGACATTTGCCGTGATCGTCGCCCTCACCATGAGCATGAATTGGGTTCTCGGTGTTTTTGGCCTCTGGGCGATCTTTTCTGGCCTCCTTCAACTCGCGGCGGCCGTCCGGCGCTGGAAGACAAGCGGGGGCCAGTGGGCCATGATCCTCAGCGGTGGGCAATCCGCTGTTGCCGGCGCCTTCTTCATCGCCCAGGCGCAGTTGCCGGAAGCACCTTCGATCGCCAGTATAGCAGGATATGCCGGCTTGGGTGCCTTCTACTTTCTCGTCTCGGCCATATGGCTCACCGTAAGTGAAATATGGTTGGAAAGGGCGTAGCAAACGTTGAGGAGGCCGTCGCGAAGCACGCGGCGGCTTCGGTATCGTTATGCATGTCGATCACACAGAAATCCAGGCGCGGACATCCGTCCAAAGAAGCACGGCAGCCCCGGCAAAACCAGTAAAGCCGGCGACTCCAATCTGGAAGACGACTCTCAGTCGAAGCTAAAGCGCCTCGATGTCGCATGCCGCAATATGGCAGGGGCCAGTGGCGTCTCGGGATCTTCGCTGAGGTGGCGGATCATGTCTCGACCGTGTGATGTTCGCTCGTACCTGCTCTCGGAAATTTCTGGTGACAACGGAATGGTCATCAGGATGCGTCGCCAATGCAAGACGAGCACGCGGCGCGGGCCCGACGATCGGGAGGAAGACCACGCCTGGTACGTTGACGCTGGACAAAGGGGCAGGAACAATGGAAGCGCCTAGCTCAACGGCAACCAGGTTTGCAATCGATGTGATCTGGGGCGAGACCTGCCCGATGATCGGCTCGAAACCAGCCCGTCGACAAGCGTCGATAACTTCGTCGTAGAGATAGGGCCCGAGAGCACGGGAATGCAGGACCAGCGGCTCATCCTTCAGCGCAGTGAGGGGAATAGCATATTCGCTCGCCAGCCTGTGACCGGAGGGGAGGACGACCATCATTGCGTCCTCGGGAAGGGATGTGACGGCCAAGCCTTCCGGCGCCTTCGGTCCGGGACGAATGAAGACGGCATCAATCGAACGATGCCTCAGTTGTTCCAGCAGTTGCACGGTATTCAGTTCCACAAGCGTGATCTCGACCTTTGGATAGGCACGCCGAAACGATCGGATGATTTTAGGGACGGCTTCGTTGAATGCCGCCGATCCCGTAAAGCCTACCCTCAATCGCCCGAACTCGCCGGCGGCACCACGCAGGGCCATCTTCTTCGCATATTCGAGCTGCCCAAAGATTACGTGGACCTCCGCCAGGAAGGCCTCGCCCGCCTCCGTCAAAGCGGCACCTCGTGGTAGCCGGCGGAAAAGCTGAACGCCGATCTCATCCTCGAGGTCTTTGATCTGGCTGCTGAGCGGAGGTTGGGCAATCCCCACCCTTTCGGCCGCCCGCCGGAAGTTACCTTCCTCCGCAACGGCGATAAAGTAGCGCAGGTGCCTCAGCTCCATTTGATCCTTCCCCACGACCGATACGTGGAACGTATCGTAATAAACATACGATATATTGGATGTCTTTTAAATCGAGGCACATATTGCGGTCAACAGAAGGGACTGCAACATGCAAACAGCAGGCAAGCTTACGTTCTCTATCCCGCGCATGAGCTTCGTTTTCAGCAACCCTTGCACAGGCGGCATCACCCAAAGGGCACGCAGGGTGCAAGGAGGTGGAGATGACCGATAGTAACGCACATCCGTTTGTCGGAATGTGGGTGACGGAGGATGGGTATATCCGCCAGGAACTGCTGCCAAACGGGCGCTACGACGAGGCGCGAGGCAACAAGAAGAGCGCCTATCAGGGACGCTACGAAATTACCGGAAATCATATCGAATACTGGGACGACACCGGCTTCACCGCCGACGGCGAATTTATCGACGACGTCCTGCATCACGTTGGAATGCGGTTTCACCGCGAGTGATCGTCATACCGCCAATCCATCGAACTGTTTTCGGCTCGCATTAAACCCGAGGCAGAAACACGACTGAACGTTGGCCAATGCTTCGGGTCAACTCCAGAAAGAGAGAGTGCAATGATCAAGGTATACAAGGGCCTCTTTGGGGCGCCTGAAATTCGGGTTGTGGTCAGCGATGAAGTCCATGTGACCGTATTGAAGGCACTTTCCTTACTTGGTCTTGGCCGTGATCGCGTCAGCCGCGTTCCCACAGATGAGCGTGGCAGAATGCGGGCAGGCAGGCAACGTCAACACTGGCGATTTCGACCCGGCAGCGGTCATCTGCCGGAGGGCTAGGGCCGCCGGTGCATGGGTCCATGTCGATGGCGCCTTTGGCCTTTGGGCTCTTGCACATCCGGAGTTCGCGCTCCGTGCCGAGGGTGTGCCCAACGCGGATTCTTGGGCTACCGATGGGCACAAGTGGCTCAACGTTCCCTATGACAATGGGATCGTTCTTGTTCGAGAAGCGAATGACCTGCGTTCCGCCATGGCATTGAACGCCGCTTGCCTGACCACCACTGACGCACAGGCCGATCGCGAACCCTCTCACTACGCCCCGGAATCGTCGCGGCGTGCAAGGGGTGTCGACATTTGGGCAGCACTTCTCAGCCTTGGGCGGGATGGTGTCGCGGATATGGTAGCAGGAAGCTGCCACCAAGCTCAGGCGTTCGCACGAGGTCTTGCAAGCCACGGGTTCAAAATTTTGAATCAGGTCGTGTTGAATCAAGTTTTGGTTTCTTTTGGCTCGGCGGAAGAAACAAGGTCTGTTGTGGACAAAATCCAGAGGGGCGGGATTCTCTGGTGCAGCGCGACTGTATGGCAAGGCCGGACCGCAATGCGGATAAGCGTGTCCAACTGGGCAACCACAGCCGACGATGTCCAAGCAGGCATAGATGAGATTGTACGCGCGGCGTTCAAGGAATAAGTATGTTCCATAATGCATATTATGCGATTTTTGTGTGTAGCCGCAATGTTGAAGTGTCCTGTTTCTGCAAAGTTGGAATGTCACTCTCCCCGCGTTTTGATGGCGCAGGATCTAGGCCCCTGCCCTCCGTTATCAGTGAGGCTCTCAGCGGGGAGTTCTATCGAGCAGCATGCGATCTCATGTCTTGCGAACTTTAAATCAGGTGACTGCCCGTGGAGCCAGATATGTTGCTTGAGACCTCCGAATGGTGGAACCGATTGACTTGCCACTGCGAAGGACTACTTTTTAGAGATCGCAAATTCATCCGCGCAAGGATAGCAGTGGATGCTGAAGCGATTGGGCAACCTTGAGGAGGATGAGGTTTGCCATGGAATATCGTTTTCTTCTGTTAATCGGCGTGTGGGAGACGAAACGACGTTATGCAGTCATCGTTGCAACCCAAAATTGAATTCGGAAGCTGCGAAGACGGCATTTGGCGACCTGAGGCACGAGCAGAGATCACCTGTGTGAAGCGGCGCTACAAATTGACCGATTGCGGAGCAGACCGGTTAGAATATACCTAACTTGCGGTAATTGCATGCATTTTCTGTTTATGAGATACTAAGATCCGAATATTTGCGGAATGCGGTTCATATCCACGGTCGGATCGGCTCAGGGAGGGGCGATAATGGCTGTCGTGCTGATTCTCGTTTTGCTGGTGGTGGGCTCCGTGTTGTTCCACATGCTGAGCCCCTGGTGGTGGACGCCGATCGCGTCCAACTGGTCCTATATAGACAGCACGCTGGTCATTACCTTCTGGATCACCGGCATCGTCTTCGTGGCTGTGGTATCCTTCATGGCCTATTGCGTCTTCCGCTTCCGACACAGACCAGGCAACCGAGCGGCCTATGAGCCTGAGAACCGCAAGCTGGAATGGACGCTGGCATCGGTAACGGCGGTCGGTGTCGCAGCCATGCTCGCGCCCGGCCTTGTGGTGTGGAACCAGTTCGTCACGGTGCCGGACGAAGCCGTCCCTGTGGAGGTTGTGGCACAGCAATGGTTGTGGAGCTTTCGGCTGCCGGGAGCCGACGGGAAACTCGGCCGGTCGGATACGCGCGACGTTACTCCTGAAAACCCACTCGGCCTCAACACGAACGATTCCGCAGGGTTGGACGACGTGATCATCGAGGGTGGAGAGCTGCACTTGCCGGTCGGTAAGCCGGTTCGGGTATTGCTGCGCTCCGTCGATGTCCTTCATGATTTCTACGTGCCGGAATTCCGCGCCAAGATGGACATGATCCCTGGCATGGTGACCTATTTCTGGCTTACGCCGACGCGAACTGGAACCTTCGAGATACTCTGCGCCGAACTCTGCGGCGTCGGCCACTCGCAGATGCGCGGAACTGTCGTCGTCGATGACGAAGCGAACTACCAGACATGGCTGGAGCAGCAACAGACGTTCACCCAGCTTCTGGCACTGGGAGAGCCGCAACCGGCAAATTGAATCGGGCAGGAAGGCAGCATCGGAAGGAAAGGGAGGAGATATCATGGTCGAGATTCCATCCGGCGACGCAGGCACCGTCCCGTCCGCCGAAGTCGAGGATGTCGAACTCTATCATCCGAAAAGCTGGTGGACGAAATATGTCTTCAGCCAGGATGCCAAGATTATTGCCGTACAATATTCGGTCACGGCCATTTCGATCGGTCTTCTGGCGCTCGTGCTCTCCTGGCTGATGCGCCTGCAGCTTGCCTTTCCCGGCTATTTCGCTTTCATCGATGCCGACCGCTATTACCAGTTCATCACCATGCACGGCATGATCATGGTGATCTATCTCCTGACGGCACTGTTCCTTGGCGGTTTCGGCAACTATCTCATTCCGCTGATGGTCGGCGCACGCGATATGGTGTTCCCGTATGCGAACATGCTGAGCTACTGGATCTACCTGCTCGCCGTACTGATCCTGGTCGCCAGCTTTTTTGCGCCGGGCGGGCCAACGGGAGCCGGCTGGACCCTCTATCCGCCACAGGCCGTTCTGTCCGGCACGCCCGGCGGCAGGGACTGGGGCATCCTCCTGATGCTCTCCTCGCTGATCGTCTTCATTATCGGCTTTACCATGGGCGGCCTGAATTATGTGGTGACGGTGCTGCAGGGACGTACGCGCGGGATGACGCTGATGCGCATGCCCCTGACCGTCTGGGGCATCTTTACCGCGACAGTGATGGCACTACTGGCCTTCCCTGCCCTCTTCGTCGCCTGCGTCATGATGTTGTTCGACCGTTTGCTCGGCACGAGCTTCTTCATGCCTGCCATCGTCGAAATGGGCGAGCAGTTGCAGCATGGCGGGGGCAGCCCGATCCTGTTCCAGCACCTGTTCTGGTTTTTCGGACATCCTGAGGTCTATATCGTCGCGCTCCCCGCCTTCGGCATCGTCTCGGACTTGATCAGCACCCATGCGCGCAAGAACATCTTCGGCTACCGCATGATGGTATGGGCGATCATCATCATCGGCGGCTTGAGCTTCATCGTCTGGGCGCATCATATGTATGTCAGTGGCATGAACCCGGCTTTCGGTTTCTTCTTCGCCACGACCACGCTCATCATCGCCATCCCCACGGCAATCAAGGTCTACAACTGGGTGCTGACCTTGTGGCGCGGCGACATTCATCTGACGCTGCCGATGCTTTTCGCGCTGGCTTTCATCGTCACTTTCGTCAATGGCGGCCTGACCGGCCTCTTCCTCGGCAACGTCGTCGTCGACGTTCCCCTGTCCGATACCATGTTCGTCGTCGCGCATTTCCACATGGTCATGGGCGTCGCGCCGATCCTTGTCATCTTCGGAGCGATCTATCACTGGTATCCGAAGGTGACCGGGCGCATGCTGAACGAGGCACTCGGCCAGATCCATTTCTGGATCACCTTCCTCGGCACCTACGCGATCTTCTTTCCCATGCATTATCTCGGCCTGCTCGGTGTGCCGCGCCGTTACTACGAGCTGGGAGAGACAGCCTTTGTTCCGCCTTCGGCCCATACGCTGAATGTCTTCATCACTGTCACGGCCCTCGTCGTGGGCGCGGCTCAGATCGTCTTCCTGTTCAATCTGGTCTGGAGCCTCTTCAGGGGCCGGGAGGCAGGCGGCAATCCATGGCGGGCGACAACGCTCGAATGGCAGACGCCGCAGACCCCGCCTGCACATGGCAATTGGGGCAAGAATCTGCCGGTGGTCTACCGCTGGGCCTATGACTACAGCGTGCCGGGAGCGGCCGAAGATTTCATCCCACAGACGGAACCGGCAAGCGGGGTTACAAGGGAGGTCGTCGCATGAACGTCGCACTGGTCTTTCTCGCCGCGATCGGTGCCATCATTTTCTGGTGGCTGGCCGGGCAGCGGTTGACCTCGAAGCCCTGGCTTGAAGCAAGTCCGGTGCAGGCGGTGGCAGGCGAGCAAGATCCGCCTGTTCTGGCAGTAAAAATCGGCCTCTATGTCTTCCTCGGCGTCGTAGGCGCCCTCTTCAGCCTCTCTGTCAGCGCCTATTTCATGCGGATGGAGGCCTCGGACTGGGGAGGAATGCCGGTCCCCCGATTGCTCTGGGTGAATACCGCCGTGCTTGTCCTGAGTAGCGTTGCGCTGCAATGGGCAAGAAGAGAAGCGCGGCTTGGCCATATGGAGATCCTGCAGCCAATGCTTGCCGCCGCTTTCCTGCTCGCTGCCCTCTTCCTCGTCGGACAGATCCAGGCGTGGCGCGAACTGATGTCGACCGGCTACGTGCTTGCCGACAATCCCGCCAACAGTTTCTTCTACATGCTGACGGGCTTGCACGGCCTGCACGTTCTCGGTGGCCTTGTCGTGCTTGGCCGAACGACCGCCAGATCATTCGTGGCGGATGCTCGACAGGACAGGTTGCGCCTCAGCGTGGATCTTTCCGCCATCTACTCCCATTTCCTGCTCGCCGTCTGGCTCTTGCTCTTTGGGCTCTTTGCCGGCTGGGCAAACGACTTCGTCGATCTCTGCCGTCAATTGCTGAACCAGGGGATTCCCGGATGACACAGTCTCTCCAGACACACAGCAATCCTGATCTCCGCCCCGCCGGACTGCGCGGCGTCGCTTCCGATTTCGCCTCGGATCAGCGCGCCTTCAAAACCGCCTCCTGGGGCAAGGCGATGATGTGGATCTTTCTCTTGAGCGACACCTTCGTCTTTGGATGTTTTCTGCTGGCCTATATGACCGCGCGCATGTCGACGCCCGTCGCCTGGCCCAATCCAAGCGAGGTCTTCGCGCTCCATATCGGCGGGCAGGATGTTCCGCTGATCCTGATCGCGATCATGACCTTCGTGCTGATCTCAAGCAGCGGCACCATGGCGATGGCGGTCAACTTCGGCTATCGCCGGGAGCGCGGCCGGACGGCTGCCCTGATGCTGGCGACGGCGCTTCTCGGTGCGACCTTTGTCGGCATGCAGGCCTTCGAATGGACGAAGCTGATATCGGAAGGGGTGCGCCCCTGGGAAAATCCCTGGGGGGCGGCCCAGTTCGGCTCATCCTTTTTCATGATCACAGGCTTTCACGGCACTCACGTCACGATTGGCGTCATCTTTCTCTTCATCGTTGCCCGCAAGGTCTGGCGGGGTGATTTCGATGAGGCGCGGCGCGGCTTCTTCACCAGCAGGAAAGGTCACTACGAAGCCGTCGAGATCATGGGCCTCTACTGGCATTTCGTCGATCTGGTCTGGGTGTTCATCTTCGCATTTTTCTATCTGTGGTGAGGAGGATCGTCATGAGCGAGACAACCGCGCATGCTCAAACGCACACGCAGGCACGCACACAGACGCACACCGGGCAGCAACATCCGATCCGGCTTTACCTTCTCGTCTGGGGCCTGCTCTTTGTGCTCAGCGCCTTTTCCTACATGGTCGATTATCTCGGAATCCAGGGCTTTGCCCGCTGGTCGCTGATTCTCGTGTTCATGATGCTCAAGGCGGGGCTGATCGTCGCCATCTTCATGCACATGGCCTGGGAACGGCTGGCGCTCGTCTATGCCATCCTGCTGCCGCCGGCGCTGGTGCTGGTCTTCACGGCCCTCATGGTCTCGGAGGCAAACTATACCATCCTCACCCGGCTCGCCTTCTTTGGAACTGCTCCCTGACTGGCGCGACGCCGAAGCCTCCTTTCAAGCTTGCTGATCGCCTGCGCATCTTTGCCCGGGGTTTCGCAATCACTCCGGCTTCGACCTGTGAGGACAATTCCGGGAACAAAAATGCCGGACGCATTCGCGCGCCCGGCTTGCAGTCAGTCCACTGGGAGGGCTTCAGTTGAAAATCGACTCGTATTCGCCTTTCAGCATGGCGATCACATCGTCTGTCGTCATGTTCCGATCACCCTGAAAGGTGAACATCGTGTTCCAGATCGAGTTGATCCAGTCCGAATCCGAAATATAGAACGGATTGAGCACGCTGGAATTGTCCTTGGCAAGATTGCTCAGAACCAGCTTGTTGCAGGCGTCGAGCTTGTCCTCCGGCGCATCGACCCGAACCGGGGTCGATCCTTTATAGGCTGCGAATTGTCCATTATTGACCGGATCGACGGCAATCGACGCCATGTCGAATTCTGCGGCGAGTTGATCCTTGCTGACAGGAGCTCCACCGAGGATACCCATGGCGTCGACCGTGACAGCCACAGCCTTGGTGCCCGGCCAGTTGATGCAGTTGAAATCCTCGCCCAGCACCTTGTTGTTGGCTTTCCACTGCCCCTTCATCCAGTCCCCGTGGAACTGCATCAGTGTCTTGCCCGAAATCACCGTATTCGTAGTTTCGTTCCACTGGCGGTTCGTCCAGCCTTCGTCAGCCTGGGCAGTGATCTTCCGGAACATCTCGATCGCGTCGCGAAGCCCCTTTTCCTCGAACACCGACGGATCCGGCTTGCCGCCGTCAGATACGTTGTAGAACTTCTTGTAGACTTCAGGACCAGCTACCGCCGCCATGAGAGCGTGGAACAGATAGCCTGCCTGAAAGGTATTGCCGCCGACGCCGATGAAATTGTAGCCGGCCGCCTTCACCTTATCCATGTCGGCAAACATATCGTCCGCCGACTTCCATTGCGTCGGATCGACGCCCGCAGCCTTTGCGACTTTCATATTGTAGTAGACCATGCCATCGATATGAATTCCGAGCGGGATCTTGCGCACCTCGCCGTCGACCTTGATCGCTTCCTGTACGGCGGCCGGGAAATTCGGCGTCGCGCCGATCTTGTCGAAATATTCCCCCACGGTCTGGCCAAGCCCGCGATCACGAATATCCCGATAGACGTCGGCATTGCCGGTGAGAAAGATGTTCGGCGGCGTTCCGGCAATCACCAGGCTCACAATCGGGCCTCCTGCTCCCGACTGCTCGTGCGGAACCGCCAGTTCCTTGATGGTGTTGCCCTTGGCTTTCAGCGCATCCACGAACACGTTGAGAGCTTTGATTTCGCTTTCATTCGACCAAGAATGGAAGATCGTCAGATCGGCTGCGCTGGTCTTGGTGATGGGGGCGATAGCGAGCGCGAGCGCCAGCCCGATGCCTGCGAGTTTGGATCTCATGCCATTTCCTCCCTGTCATCAGGCCCTCCGGCCTAGATTCGCACTTCCGTCTTCGGGTCGAACAGATCGAACTTGTCAGCCGGATAGCTGACCCGAAGACGTTCGCCCGCTGCCGGTACGTGGTAATGCTTGGAATCGAAACGGACAGCGATCAGCCCGCCGCCGCTTTCAAGAAAGGCAGTTACGTCGCTTCCGGTTTTTTCCGTGTAGCGGACGGGCAATTCGAAATATGCGCCACATGCCTCCTCAGGCATCTCCCCAACGGAAAAATGTTCCGGCCTCATGCCGGCAATGACGTTCTGCCCCGTTTTGGGCTGGTGCTCGAATTGATAGCGCGAGAGATGAAGGGGAACGCCTGACGGCTCGTGCCGAGCCACACACGTGCCTCCATTGGCGACGACCGTCGCGGGGACCATGTTCATCGCCGGTGACCCTATAAACGAGGCGACGAAGAGGTTTTTCGGCCGTTCATAGATTTCGTCGGGCGTTCCGATCTGCTGGATGACACCGCTATTCATGACGGCGATCCGCGTCGCCATCGTCATTGCCTCGATCTGGTCATGCGTGACGAACACGATCGTCTTCTTCAGTTCATTGTGCAGACGTTTTATCTCGAGACGCATTTCAGTCCTGAGCTTCGCGTCGAGGTTCGAGAGCGGCTCGTCGAACAGGAAGACATCGACATTCTTCACCAGCGCCCGGCCGATGGCGACACGTTGGCGCTGCCCCCCGGAGAGCTGCGCCGGCTTGCGGTCCAGCAGAGCATCTATCTGCAGAAGCTTTGACGCCCATTCGACACGTCGCTGCATTTCGGCCTTGTCGAGCTTTTGAGCAGAAAGACCGAACAGCAGGTTTCCCTTCACGGTCTTGGTCGGATAGAGGGCGTAGGACTGGAACACCATTGCCAGACCGCGATCCTTCGGATCGAGATCGGTCACATCCCGGTTACCGATCGCAATCGTGCCGTCCGAAGTTTCCTGCAAGCCGGCAAGCATATTCAACAGCGTGGTCTTGCCGCATCCCGACGGTCCGAGAAGCACCAGAAACTCGCCATCGGCAATCTTGAGATTCAGCTTCTCAAGCACGGTCAGACTGCCGAAGCGCTTGACAATATTGCGAAACTCGACGTCAGGCATGGACTATCCCTTGATTGCTCCGGCAGTGATGCCCTCAACGAAGAACTTGCCAAGCCCGAAATAGACGACGAGCGGAGGGATGGCGGTCAGAAGTGCTGCGGCCATGTTCACGTTGTACCGGACTTCGCCGAACGAGGTGATCACGGTATTAGCGAGGATGACGGTCATCGGTTGCGTGCCGACGCCCCCGAAGGTGAGGCCGATCAGATAATCGTTCCACACGCTGGTGATCATCAGGATGAGCACCACGATCATGATGTTGGCCGACATCGGCAGTATGATTTCCAGGAATATCTTCCAGAAGGAGCCGCAATCCATGATCGCCGCCTTGATGATCTCGTCTGGAATGTCCTTGTAGAAATTCCGGAAAATCAGCGTCAGCAACGGCATCGACAGGATGGCGTGGACGAGCGCAACCGCCCAGACTGTGCCGAAGATGCCCAGCGAGGAGACGAGCACCACAAGCGGGATCATGATGATCTGGAAAGGCACGAAGGCGCAGAGGAACAGGATGAAAAGGAAGGTTCCCGCCCAGTTGATCTTCCAGAGCGCCAGCGCATAACCCGTCACCGATGAAACGCCGATCGACAGCAACAGGCTCGGAAACAATATCTTGAGCGACGTCCAGAAGCCGGCGCTCACCCCCTTGCAAGTCATGCCCGCACAGGTCTGCGACCACGCATAGCGCCAGGGTTCTAGCGTCCATTCCGTCGGAAGCGAGAAGATCTGTCCTTGCGCGATCTGGTCCATCGTCTTGAACGAGGTCACGATCACGACATAGAGCGGAACCGAGACAAAAGCGGCGCACATGGTCAGGAAGACGAGGATGGCGATGCTCGATCCCCGGATCCGTCTCCGGCGCCGTTTGACCTTGACCCGGTCGGCGGCAAATGCCGTTGCTTCGATGGTAACGGTCATAATGTGCGCCCCTCCCGCCGTCGGGCTTGCCAGGCTGTCACGAGCATGAGAGGCAGGAAAAGTGCGGCCGTCATGAGAAGCATGATGACGGCCGCAGCGGAGGCATAGCCGATATTGCCGCGTGCGCCGAACGAGTTGACCACGAAATAGGCCGGTGTCCAGGTCGATGTGCCGGGCCCGCCATTGGTCATTGCAAGGACGATGTCATAAGTCTTGACGACACCAAGAGACAACAGGATCGCGCAGGTCAGAAAGGTGAACTTCATCATGGGAATGATGATCTCTGTGTAAAGTTTCCAGAGGCTCACACCATCGAGCCTTGCCGCGCTCCATATCTCGGAATTGATCGATTTCAGCCCCGCCAGCATCAGTGCCATGTAGAAGCCGAGACCGTGCCAGATGGAGGCGAGAATAATTCCGTACATGGCTGTCCGCGTGTCGGCGAGCCAGTTGAAATTCGCGCTTTCCCAGCCAAGCCCCCGCAGGAAATTCTGGACGCCGAGATCCGGATTGAAAATCCATCGCCAGGCAATGCCTGTCACGATGAGAGAAAGCGCCAGCGGATAGAGAAATATCGTCCGGAAGAACCCCTCCCCTCGCTTCTCCCGCTCGATCATCGCGGCAAGTATGAAACCGAAGAGAATTGCCAGCGCATTTCCGATTGCCAGCACAAGGATATTTCCGAGCGCCGTGGTCCAGGAACTGTCATTGAACAGCCGTTCATACTGTCTGCTCCAGGAACTGAGATCGATCGTATATTCGGGAAACCGCCGCGAGCGCGTGAACGAAATCCAGATCGTCCAGAGAATTGCGCCGAGAAACGCAACGGCGGTCGTCGTCAGTGCGGGAATAAGCGCAATCCTGGGCGATGCCCAGCTCCACCGAATTGCCATCTGTTCCTCCCCGACCCGCCGTGGTCGCTTGCGAAGGGCATCCGCAAATGATCGCAAACAGATCTTGTATTAGCGCTAATATAAAGGTAAGCATTGCCAAACGTCAATGGCCTTGTTGATGCCGGGAAGCCATCACGGAAAAGAGGCCGGGGAGGAAGGCGATGCTTGGGGACCAGATACCGGCGGTGGGGCTTGGTACATACGGGCTGACCGGAAACGACGGCCTTTCCTCAATGAAATCGGCAATTTTGTTCGGATATCGGCATCTTGATACCGCGCAAACCTACGGCACGGAGGAAAATGCCGGACAGGCTGTCCGTGAATCGGAACTGCCGAGGGGTTCATTTTTCATTACGACGAAAATCACCGCCAAGAACCTCGGACGCATTCGGCAGAGCATTCGGGAAAGCCTCACCCTTATGGGGCTTGATCACGCCGATCTTGTGCTCATCCACTGGCCCGCACCTTACGACGAGGTGAGCGTGCGCTCTTATATCGGAGACCTGGCGAGAGCGCAGGACGAAGGTCTGTGCAAGTTGATTGGCATTTCGAATTTCACGCGCAGACATATCGATGAGGCCATCGCGGAAATAGGTGAGAATCGCCTGGCGACCAACCAGTTCGAACAGCACGTCTATCTGCAGAACCGCGTTCTGGAAGATCACTGCATGTCGGCGAACATACGGGTCACCGCTTACATGCCGTTGGCAGGCGGCAACGTTTCAGGCGACGCCGTTCTGAATGCCATTGCGCAAAAACATGGCGTTGCCGCAAGCCAGGTCGCGCTCGCCTTTCTGCTCAACAGGGGCTCGATCATCATACCGAAAGCGAGCTCACGCGCCCGCCAGCAATCGAACCTCGCTGCCAAATCCGTGAAGCTCGACGCACAGGACCTTGAGGCGATCGCAGGTCTCGATTGCGGCAGGCGTCACATTAACCCGGAATGGGGTCCGGCGTGGGACTGATTTAAAGAGGAGGCCGGGCAAGACACCGGCCATATCTGGAGGAGAAGATGGGTATCTTCACGACGCTTGGCCACATTGCCTTCAAGGTCAACGATCTCGATAGATCGGTGGCATTCTACAACAGGATTGGATTTCCCGAAATGCTCCGCCTGCTCGATGCGGAGGGCAAGCCCTGGATCGTCTATCACCGCATCAACGATAATCTTTATCTTGAACTATTCCCTGGAGGAGATGGCACCCCCGCTCCGGCCAACGAGAAAACCGGCTTGAACCACTTCTGCCTCACGGTCGCCGATGCCGATCAGGCCGAAAGGGATCTTTCGGAAGCCGGCATCAAGCTTCGCCGTCCCCGCAAGGAAACACGCGGTGTCGACGGCAATTGGGGCATGTGGATCGAAGACCCGGACGGGAATCGCATCGAAATCCAGGAAATGGCGCCGAACTGTATCCAGTACGAAGCTGAAAGAGCACTGGTCGCCGGCGGTGAGCCCCACGTCCTGACTGTCTATTAGCAACCGTCGAAAACCGCAAAACGAGGCCGACAATATTGGCCGGGAGGATTTTCATGATCAAGGTAAAACAGATCGCTCATGTCTGCATCTTTGCACACGACCTGGATAAGACCCGCGCGTTTTACGAGGATGTTCTGGGGCTCGACACGCAGTTCAACTTCCTGCGTAACGGCAGGATTTTCGGCTTCTATCTCAATTGCGGCGGCAGAAGCCATGTCGAGGTTTTCCAGAAGGATGGAACCTCATATAGCGACACGAACCAGATCACCCATTTCTGCCTCGAGGTCGAAAATCTCGACGAGGCAATCGCGCATATCAAATCCAGAGGTATCGATATCACCAACAAGAAGTACGCGTGCGACGACACCTATCAGGCGTGGATAAGGGATCCCAACGGAGTGAGGATCGAACTGTTTGAATATACAGATAAGAGCGCTCAGTTTACCGGCCGCGACCGCGTTGCGGACTGGTGATTGGCGCTTGAATTCGGCAACCGGTCTGTTGCATCTGGAAGACGGAATGCCGGCACAGGCAGGCTAGAAAAGTCGGTCCCATGGAAAAGGGCGTCGTGAAACCAAAACCCAAAACCAAGCTGAAGGATGTGGCCAAAGCTACGGGTTTTTCAGAAAATACGGTATCGCTGGCCCTGCGGGGCAGTCCCCGCCTGCCGGAGTCGACCCGGGACCTAATCCTTAGGGTGGCGGAGGAACTCAACTATTTTCCCAACCATATCGCCCGCTCGCTGGCCAACAATGCGACGCGGACTATCGGGTTGGTATTGACGGACATCATGAACCCTACGCTGACCTTGGCTGCCCGCACGATCGAGCGGGAACTGACCAAAGCCGGCTACGGGATGATGTTCGCGGCAAGCGACACCAGCGTCGAAAGTGAGAAACGGGCGCTGCTGCGTTTCCAGTCCTATCAGGTGGACGGAATTCTGGTATATCCCGCCCATCATCGAAAATTCGATCATATCGTCGCCGTCGCTGAGGCCGGGACACCTGTTTTGCTGCTGGCCGAACTGCGCGGATCGGGCCTCGATACGGTGGCAATCGACGATATGGCGGGTGCCTACAAGGTCGCTTGCCATCTTCTCGGGCTCGGTCACCGCCGGATCGCCATGCTGGACGGCGGCTTCATGTCCGGGAATGACGACAAACGCCGCGGAATTCGCCAGGCAATCCGTCAGGCGGGGCTTCCGACCGATACGCTCATTGTTCACAATGCCAAGGGAACTTCAGCTACCCAAGGCTACCGGGTGATGCCTGCCGTGATGGCCGATCCCAACAAGCCGACTGCCCTTGTCGCCTCAACCGACGCATTGGCCACCGGAGCGTTGCGGTGGTGCGGCGAAAACGGGATTTCGGTTCCCGGCCAAATGGCGATCGCCGGATACGACAATACGGAAGTCTCGGAATTCAGCGTTTTGCCGCTGACGACCGTGAACTATGCAGCCGATGAAATCAGTCGAATCGGCGTTGCACGCATCCTTCATCGTCTGGAAAACAAGGAGGCGCGGCTTCCCGCGGAAACTCAGTTGATCGAGCCTGAATTGATTGTCCGCGCGACGACCTGATCGGAGAGGTTGTCACGTTATCCTTGAATTACTCCGGCGATTTCCGCGTCTTGAGCGGGAGTAGATTGCCGAGATCGATCGGGAACGGAAAGATGATCGTCGAATTCTGTTCGCCTGCAATGACGTTCAACGTGTTGAGATAGCGAAGTTGCATCGCCTCGGGCTGTCTTGCGAGAATTTCGGCCGCTTCAAGCAGCTTCGCCGCGGCCTGTTGTTCACCCTCGGCATTGATCACCTTGGCTCGCCGTTCACGTTCGGCTTCCGCCTGGCGGGCGATTGCACGGATCATGGATTCATTGATGTCGACATGTTTGATCTCGACATTCGCGACCTTGATGCCCCACGCATCGGTTTGAATGTCGAGGATCTCCTGGATGTCGTTGTTGAGCTTGTCGCGTTCGGCCAGCATTTCATCGAGATCGTGCTTGCCAAGCACCGAGCGTAAGGTCGTCTGGGCCAGTTGGCTCGTCGCCATCATGAAGTCCTCGACCTGGATGGTCGCCTTCTCGGGATCGATGACCCTGAAATAGATCACGGCATTGACCCGGACGGAAACGTTGTCGCGAGAGATGACGTCCTGGCTGGGAACATCGAGCACCAGCGTGCGCAAGTCGACCCGCACCATCTGCTGCACGTAGGGAATGAGAAGGATCAATCCCGGTCCCTTGACGCCGGTGAAACGGCCGAGCGTGAAGACGACGCCGCGCTGGTATTCCCGAAGGATCTTGATCGCGGAACCGATGAGGAGCAGCAGAAGAAGGACGATGACGAGATAAAAGGCGATATCCGTAAACATGCTCATGATTTCCTCCTGTTTTCCAGAAGCCCCTAGCGTTCCTGCGCAATTCTGGTGACTTCGAGCGTCAGCCCGGTTCTACCTGTTATCTTGACGCCATCGCCGGCGACGAGCGGCTCGGTGGATATTGCCTTCCAGCGCTCGCCATGCGCGATCACATAACCCGAAGTCTCGCTCCAGCTCTCAACCTTGCCGGCGATACCGACCATTTGCTCCGTGCCGGTGACGACGTCGCGCCGGCGCGAGGTGAATGCGAGGCGAGCAACGATAACGCTGAAAACGATGCTGGCAATGGCTATGCCCCCCAGCACCGACCAGGAAATCTCCAGGCCGGGTACATCCGTATCGAACAGGATGGTCGCGCCCAGCACCAGCGCTACAGTGCCGCCGATGCCGAGGGCACCGAAGGATGGCGAATGTGCCTCGGCTACCGTCAACCCGGCACCGAGGACAATCAGCGCGACACCGGCATAACTCACCGGCAGCAATGCAAGCGCATAAAGGCCGAGAAGCAGGCTGATACCTCCGATCGTGCCAGGAACAAATGTTCCAGGAGTGAGAAATTCGAAGATAAGACCATAGATGCCCACCATCATCAGGATGAGGGCAATGTTCGGGTCGGTAATCACTGAAAGTAGCCGGGTTCGCCAATCCGGCTCGAAATAATGGATGGCAAGGACTGCGGTTTCGAGCCGAACGTCTGTCTGGCCAACGCGTACAACGCGGCCCTGAGCCTGCGCCAGGAGGTCCTCCACGGTCGCTGCTGTGAAATCGATGACATGTTCGCGCTGGGCGGCGACCGATGAAAGGCTGGCAGCTTCACGTACGGCACGTTCTGCCCAATCGGCATTGCGGCCGCGCAGTTCCGCAAGACCGCGAATATAGGCAACCGCATCATTGACGGCCTTTGCTTCACTTGCGTTGTCCGGGGATTGTCGCTGTTTGCCGTTGGGATCGGCCGGACGATCGTTGCCCGGTTCCGGACCCCGACCGAACCCTCCGCCGAGGGAAATCGGTGTTGCTGCCCCCAGGTTGGTGCCCGGCGCCATCGCCGCGATGTGGCTTGCATAAAGAATATACGTGCCGGCGCTGGCAGCCCGCGCCCCGCTTGGGGCCACGAAACCTGCCACTGGCACGGGCGAGGCAAGGATCGCACGAATGATGTCGCGCATCGATGCGTCAAGACCGCCGGGCGTGTCCATCTGCAGGACAACCAAACCCGCTCCACCTTCATCGGCACGCTGAAGTCCGCGCCTGACATAGTCTGCCGTCGCCGGACCGATAGCACCGTTCAGCTTCAGCACCATCGCCATATGTGCGGGTTCCGTTGACGGTGCCGCGAACAGACCAAAAACCGGCAGGGCAAGCAGCAGGACGATGGTTCGGGCCATTAACCGCCAGAACCTCAAACACCGCATGGTTTTCCGTCGAATGTTCATGATCTGGAATATATGGCGGAAATGCAAAACGGTAAGATAAGGACCTTTCGATCACAGCTCCCGGCTATGCAGCATGTATCGTCGGAATATGACTGATCATGCGAATTCCTGCCTAAAAGCACGCGTCTCCGGAAAGATCACTCGACGTGCTTTTGGGGCGGAGCGAAGCGTGCGCGTCTCGTCAGAGACAGAAGTCTGGCCCAGGCAATATGTGAGACCATGCGCGCCGATAAGCCGAGTGCAATTACGCGTGTTCCTCCGCCGCAAAGTCGTCGTCATGCTTCGTCAATTGCTTGCACGGGCCGGTGGACCGGCGCTCGATAATCCTCGATGCGATATTGACGCGGCGTGCGGGCGTGCCCGGCTGGCGCGGGTGTTCGATGCGCTCGACCAGAAGTCGCAGGCCGACGGCACCGCATTCCTGGCCTTCCATCCGCACTGTCGTCAGTTGTGGTGATATCTGTGTTGCAGGCGAAAAATCGCCGAAGCCGACGACAGAAACATCATCGGGAATACGATAGCCCTGCCCCAAAAGTTCGGACATGACAGTCAGAGCGAGACCGTCATGGGCGCAGAAGAACGCCGTTGGTTGAATACCCTTCTCCTTGAGCGCGCGATAGGCGCCGGCAAAGCCGCCCTGCTCGTCGAACTCCATGGCATGCAATACGACATCGGGGTAACGTTCGGCAATCTCGCGCGCTCCATAGAAACGCTCGCGGCGACCGCGATAGCCGGGTGTACCGTAGACATAGGCGATCGATCGGTGCCCGAGGCCAAACAGGTACTGCATCACTGCCTGGCCCGCCTCATGGTCGGTGCCGGAAACGTGGTCGGCGTCTTCAAGGGGATCGATCCAGCCGAAACGGACGATCGGAATGCCGGTCGCCGTCGCGGCTGCAATCGCTTCAGGGGCATGCGGTCCAACGAGCAGCAGACCGGCACAGGTGTGTGCCAGATCCTCAAGCTGGCTCGCGTGGTGCGTCCAGCGCATCCGCAAACCCATGCCCAACCGATGGGCCTCGGATTGAACCCCGTTCTGGATCTGCATGTAGAGTTCGCTGTTGACGGGATCGTGATCATGGAAAACGATGGCGACCTCGCTCGCCGCAACCTTATTCAGCGGCTTGATATATCCCAGCCGCTGCGCCGTTTCGCGGATGCGCTCGCGGGTCTCATCGCTGACACCGCTCTTGCCGGACAATGATCGCGATACCGCGTATTTAGAGAGGCCGACTTCCCGTGCAATCGTCTGTAAGGTGACGCGTCCGCGCTTTCCCATTCCCGTATCCTTCTGCAGCCGCAGCCTCGCTACACGGCCGCGCAGTAAAACACAAATTTTCCAAACGCGGAACATAACACTTTACCTAACGATATTGTAATGCAAACCTCACGTTATCCAAGCCCGGGAGAAGGAAAAGCAGGGGCAAGGATTTTGTGGAGGAGATACCGATGATCAAGCTGAAACGTCGTACGTTTCTGGCCGGAAGTTCGGCCGCTCTGATTTTGCCGGCTTTGCCGGTCGCCGCCGCCACCTACAAGGAAGCGGACATTCTGAAGGACAAGGTTTCAAGCGGCGCCCTGCCGTCCGTTGGGGATCGGCTTCCTGAGACCCCCCTTGTTGTCAAACCGTTCGAGAGCATCGGGAAATATGGCGGTGACTGGAGAATGGCCCTGGTGGGAGGCGGTTCGCTCTCTATGCTGTTCCGCTATCAGGCTTATGAACCTCTGCTGCGCTATACACCCGACTGGTCGGGGGTGACCTTGAATGTCGCGGAAGCCTTCGAGGCAAATGCGGACGCCACGGTCTACACGATCCGGCTGCGCAAGGGCATGAGATGGTCCGATGGACACCCTTACACGACGGCGGACGTCAAGTTCTGGTACGATACCGTGCTCACCGACAAGCGTGTCGCGGTCACCAGTCAGGGCCATTGGAAGACTGCCGGCAAGCCGGCGAAGCTGGAAGTGGTCGATGAACAGACCTTCAAGGTGATCTTCGAGGCACCTAACGGTATGTTCCCGCTGCAGGTCGCCTGGGCCAACAACGATCACACGACACGCTGCCCCAAGCATTATCTCGAACAGTTCCATATCGACTACAATCCGAAGGCCGACGAACTCGCCAAACAGCACGGCTTCGAAAGCTGGATTGCCGCCTTTCAATCGGTTTCCGGGTTCCAGAACGACAATGCCTTTTTCCTGAACTCCTCGAAGAAGCCGTGCCTCAACGCCTGGATGTTCACGATCGCACCCGGCGAGAACACCGAAAGGGCGGTTGCCGAGCGCAATCCCTATTACTGGAAAGTGGATACCGAGGGTAACCAGCTGCCCTATATGGATCGCATCGTCTACCAGATGGTCGCCGATCCGCAGGTGCTGCTCTTGAAGGCCATGCAGGGCGAAATTGACTACATGGACCAGTATATCGCAACACCGAACAACAAGTCGGTGCTCTACGATGCGCGCCAGCAGGGCGACTATGATTTCTGCACGCTGACCTCGACGGAGGCCAACGTCATGAACTTCATCTTCAACCTCAATCATAACGACGAGACAAAGCGGACGCTTTTCCGGAACAGGAATTTCCGGGCAGCTCTCTCGATGGCTCTCGATCGTCAGGCGCTGATCGACGCCGTGCTGGTTGGCCAGGGAGCTCCTGCTCAACCCTCCATCAAGGAGAACGACCCGCTGTATAGCGAGCAGCTTGCCAAGCAGTTCACGGAGTATGATGTCGAGAAGGCGAACGCCATGCTGGACGAGATCATTCCGAAGCGCGACGACCAGAACTTCCGCCTCGACGAGAAAGGCCGGCGCCTGACGATCATCTTTGAGATTGACCAGGCGCGCGCGATCTTCCTCGATCTCTTCCAACTGGTGATCCCGATGTTCCAGGCGGTCGGCATCGATGCGCAGATGCGGACCATGGATCGTTCACTTTGGGAGACGCGCGTCCGTCAGGGTCGCGATTTCGACGCGACCGCACATCAGTTCGGCGCCAATGGTGGCATCGCAGCCATGCTCGACCCACGCTACTATGTGCCAACGGACTCCAACGCCATGTATGCCCCCGCCTGGCAGCTCTGGTATCTCGACCGCAACAATGCCAGTGCGGAGGAACCGCCGCCGGAGACGAAGAGGCAGCTGGAGCTTTACGACAAGCTGAAGGCGACATCCGATCCTGCAGGTCAGCAGGCGATCATGAAACAGATTCTGCAGGGTGCTGCGGACAACTTTTATGTCTTCGGCATTTCGCAGCCGCCGGACGGCTACGGCATCGTCAAGAACAACATGAAAAACATTACCCGAACCATGCCGAGTTCTTTCGGTTGGCCGACGCCCGCTCCCACCATGCCGGAGCAATTCTACAAGGTCTGATGGCCTTCGACGGAATGACGCGTTTCGGGCGCCGGCCGAGCTGGTCGGCGCCGCGATACCTCTTTGCCGATGATTGGATGAAGACGATGCTCGACGCCAGGAAACAGAACACAGACACGCTGAGGACACCGGATTGGTACAAGACTGCGACACGCTGGACCCAGCTCACTTTCGTCGAGGATGATCCGGAAAAATACGACCCCGCCTTCTGGATCGATGTCTTCAAGCGAACGAAATCCAATGCCGTCTGCCTCAGCGCCGGTGGTTACGTCGCCTACTACCCGAGCAGGGTTCCTTATCACTACGTCAGCAAATATCTGGGAGACAAGGATATCTTCGGCGCTCTCGTCGATGCGGCACGCAAGCTCGACATGCATGTGATGGCCCGTGTCGATCCGCACGCCATCCACGACGATGCCGCCAAAGCCCATCCGGAATGGGTCATGGTCAATGCCGACGGCACGCCCCGCCGACACTGGGCCTATCCGGATGTCTGGGTCACCAACGCCTACGGCGACTACAACACGGTCTTCATGCCCGAGGTAGTGAAGGAGATCGTCCGCGAGTACGATATCGACGCGATCTTCGCCAACCGCTGGCAGGGCCACGGCGTCGATTACAGCGAAGACAGCGCACGCTGCTTCAAGAACATATCCGGCTACGATCTGCCGCGGAAGGCGGATGCGGACGATCCGGCCTGGCAGGCCTGGCTGCAATGGCGTCGCCAGGTCCTGACGGGCGTCATCGCGCAATGGGATGACGCGATCAAGGCGATCCGGCCACATGCGAGCTTCATTCCCAACATGAGCGGGGCGTCGCTGATGGAGTTCGACCTTTCCGTCATCACGAAACATTGCCCCTTCCTCGTCGTCGATCACCAGGGTCGCAAGGGGCTGGAAGTAGGCTGGTCGGCAGGCCGTAATGGCAAGCGCATCCGGGCGACCTTTCCGGATCGCCCGGTCATGCTCATCACCTCGATCGGTCCAGAAGAGGAATATCGCTGGAAGGATGCCGTGACGTCGCCGGAAGAAATCCAGCTCTGGATCAACAACGGCACGACCCACGGGCTTTATGCCTGGTTCACGAAATTCAACGGCGTAGTGCCTGACAGGCGCTGGGTGGAACCGGTCGCCGATGCCTTCAACCTGCAGGCTGCGGTCGAACCGGTGCTGGAAAGCATGAAGCCGACCGCGGAAATTGCCGTGATCGATCCCTCGACGACGCTGCGGCACTGGGCGCCGGAAGAGCGGCACGGCGCAGAAAAACATGATCTCGGCTTCTACCATGCGCTGGTCGAAGCCCGCCTGCCCTTCGAGCTTCTCTCCGATCAGGTTCTGACCAAGGACAACCTCGATCGTTTCAGAGTAATCATCCTCGCCAATGCCTCCTGCCTGTCGGACGCGCAGAACGCGGCGATCCGTGCCTATGTGGAGCGTGGCGGCAGCATAATCGCCGCCTATGAAACCTCGCTGCGCGACGAGAACGGCAAGATGCGGCCGGAATTCGGCCTTGCGGATGTCTTCGGCGTCAAATTCGTCTCCGGCCCCCGCGGCATTGTCAAGAACACCTATCTTGCGCTTTCGGGAGACCATCCGATCGGCGAAGGGTATGAAGGAGCGAGCCGCATCATGGGCGGCACGCGGCTCATCCATGTCCAGCCGGTCACCAGCACCGCGACGCCCTTTCTCTACATCCCCGACTTCCCGGACCTGCCTATGGAGGAAGTCTATCCACGCAAGGCACCGGAAGGAACCGCCGTCATCGCCCGCGAAACCGGCAGGGGCGGTCGGGCGGTCTATATTCCCTGGAATATCGGCGAGATCTTCTGGGAGGTGTTCGCGGTCGACCACGCGCGACTTATCGCCAATGCCGTGCGCTGGGCGCTCGGCAAGATGCCGCGCGTCATGGTCGAAGGGCCTGGAGTCATCGATATGGCGCTGCGCGAAAACGACAAAGGCATCGCACTCAGCCTTTTCAATCTCACCAACCCGATGATGATGAAAGGGCCGATCCGCGAAAATTACCCTCTGGCAGGCCAGACAGTTTCCGTGGAAATTCCCATGGGCAAATCGGTAGCGAAGGCTTGGCTCGTTATCGCCGACCGCGCAGCGGATTTCGGCGTCACGGATGGCCGCGCGATTGTGGAAGTGCCTGGCATCGAGCGGCTGGAGGTGCTGCATCTCACCTGGACTTGAGATGCTCGACTGAAACGGAAGGCGCTGCCGGCCTGGAGGGGTCGGTGGTGGGTGGAGATCCGAAGGAAGCGCCGGTCCCGCGCTCTCAACGGGAGGAGAAACATTCCGATGCTTGGCTATATCTTCAAGCGCGTGCTTTACATGATCCCGACCCTGTTCGGCATGTCGCTGATTTCGTTCCTGATCATCCAGTTGCCGCCGGGCGACTATCTGACCTCGATGATTGCCACGATGAGTGACAGCGGCCAGGCGGTCGATCCGGCCGAGATCGAGCGGCTGAAGGAAATCTACGGTTTCGATGATCCGTTCTACATCCAGTATCTGAAATGGATATGGGGCATTCTAAGCCGCGGCGATTTCGGCCGATCCTTCGAATGGAATCAACCGGTTGCTGACCTCATCTGGGCTCGCATGGGATCGACTCTGGTGATCTCGCTGCTGAGTCTTCTTTTCGTGTGGGTCGTCGCACTTCCGATCGGCATCTATTCAGCCGTGCGGCGCCATACCGTTGGCGATCACATCTTTACCTTCTTCGGCTTCATCGGCCTTGCGGTTCCGAATTTCATCCTGGCGCTGATCCTGATGTATGTCGCCTACAAATATCTCGGCCAGAGCGTCGGCGGCCTCAACTCCCCAGAATTTGCCGAGGCGCCATGGAGCCTTGCCAAGGTCGGCGATTTCCTGGCGCACTTATGGATCCCGATCATCATCATCGGCGCCTCCGGAACTGCCGCACTGATCCGCATCCTGCGTGCCAACCTGACCGATGAACTGCACAAGCCCTATGTCATCACCGCCCGCGCCAAGGGCCTGCCGGAATACAAAGTCATCCTCAAATATCCAGTGCGCATCGCGCTCAATCCTTTCGTTTCGGCGATCGGCTGGGTCCTGCCGCATCTCGTTTCCGGTGTGACGATCACGGCGATCGTGCTCAATCTTCCAACGGCCGGGCCGCTTCTTTTCCGCGCGCTGGTTTCCCAGGACATGTATCTCGCCGGCAGCTTCATCCTGCTTTTGAGCGCCCTCACCCTTGTCGGAATGCTGCTTTCGGATCTGCTGCTTGCGCTGCTCGATCCGCGCATCCGGTTCAACTGAGGAGGCCGGCATGGGTGCACGCGATACTCTCGGAAAACACATCGATCCGGCACTGATGGTCGTCGATGGACCATCGATCAGCCCGCTCAAGCAGGGCAAATCAGTCTCGATAGCGACAATCGGACCTTGGCGGCTGATCGCCGGCAAACTGATCCGCCAGAAGGTGGCAATGGCGGCGGGCGCTGTCATCCTTTTCCTCTATCTGGTCGGTCTGTTCGCCGAGTTCTTGGCCCCTGCCCTGCCCTCGACGTCAAAGCCGCAATATACCTATGCGCCGCCGCAAGGGATCAGTCTCTTCGTGACGCAGCCGGACGGCAGCACAGAGTTCAATCCGCATGTGAAGGGTTATAAGATCGAAATCGAAAAGGTAGCGCTGAGACGCACATTCGTCGTTGATGACAGCAAGGTCGTGCCGATCGGCTTTTTCGTCAAAGGCCCGGCCTATGAACTGTGGGGACTGATCCCCATGGATCGTCATCTGATCGGCCCGCTTAACCCCAATGATCCTATGTACCTGCTCGGTACGGATCGTCTCGGGCGCGACGTCTTCTCGCGACTGATCTACGGAACGCGTGTCTCAATGTCGATCGGCCTCGTGGGCGTCGCCGTATCCCTGGTTCTGGGCGTGGTCTTCGGCTCCATCTCCGGTTTCTATGGCGGCTGGGTCGATACGGTCATCCAGCGGATCATCGAAGTGATCAGCGCCATGCCGACCATCCCGCTCTGGCTGGGGCTGGCGGCGGCCATCCCGCTTACCTGGTCGCCGGTCAGCGTCTATTTCGTCATCACCATCATCGTCTCGCTGCTCGGATGGACCAGTCTGGCGCGCGAGGTGCGCGGGCGTTTCCTGGCGCTTAGAAGTGAGGATTTCGTCACCGCCGCAAGGCTCGACGGTTCGAGCGAGGCGCGGCTGATCTTCCGGCATATTCTGCCGTCGCTGACGAGCCATATCCTCGCCGTGGTGACGCTCGCCGTGCCCACCATGATCGTCGCGGAGACCTCCCTCTCCTTCCTCGGCATCGGGTTGAAGCCGCCGGTCGTCAGCTGGGGCGTGCTGCTGCAGGACGCCCAGAATATCCGCACGGTCGCGACCGCGCCCTGGCTGCTGATCTGGCCATCGCTCGCGGTTATCGTGGCCGTCCTTTCCTTCAACTTCTTTGGCGACGGCCTGCGCGATGCGGCCGATCCCTATGACAATTGAGGAGGAAGCGATGAACGATCTTCCCGATGACGTCGTCCTCTCGGTAGAGAACCTCTCGGTCGATTTCCGCTTGCGCACCCATATTCTGCATGCGGTGGAAAAGGTGAGCTTTCAGCTGAAACGCGGCCAGACGCTCTGCCTCGTCGGAGAAAGCGGTTCCGGCAAGAGCGTTACGGCCCGTTCGCTGCTGCAGATCATCGACCGCCCTGGCCGGATCGTCGGTGGACGTATCCTGCTCAAAAACGGCGACGCAATCACCGACATTGCCACGCTTTCTCCCGACAGCAACGCCATGCGCGCGATCCGCGGTCGGCGCATCGGTCTTATCTTTCAAGAGCCCATGAGTTCGCTTTCGCCGGTCCACACGATCGGCTCGCAGATCGTCGAAGCGATCCGCCTGCATACCAACCTCGACAAGAAGGCGGCGCGCGAGCGGATGATCGATCTGTTGCGCCAGGTCGAAATCCCCAATCCGGACAAGATGGCCGATCGCTATACGTTCGAGTTTTCCGGCGGCATGCGCCAGCGCGCGATGATCGCCATGGCGCTTGCCGGCGATCCGGACATCCTGATTGCCGATGAGCCGACGACTGCGCTCGACGTCACCACGCAGGCCGAAATTCTCGATCTCATCAAGCGCCTGCAGGTGGGGCGCGGTATGGCCATGCTGCTCATCACTCACGATATGGGCCTGGTGGCCGAAGTGGCGGATGAAGTCGCCGTCATGCGTTTCGGCCGCATCGTCGAACATGGAACCGTCGATGCGATCTATCATGCGGCCGGCCATCCCTATACCCGCCAACTGCTTGCTTCGACCGTGAAGCTCACTCGTCAGGCGAATGTCGGCAAACCGGCGGTGATGCTGTCGGCCGAAGCGCCGTCGCCTGTTCTGTCTGTCCGCAATCTCGGCAAGACTTTCGGCTATGCGGGCAACAATACGCTCAGGGCGGTCGACGACGCCAATTTCGACCTCTATCCGGGTGAGAACCTCGGCATCGTCGGGGAGAGCGGTTCCGGCAAGACCACACTCGGCAGGCTGATCCTGCGCATTGTCGAGCCAACGGCCGGGACCGTTTTCTACCGCAACAAGAACGGCAGCGAAATCGAGGTCACCAGGCTTGGCAAGAAGGGACTTCGGGACTTTCATCGCGAAGTCCGCCTTGTCTTCCAGGACCCGTTCGCTTCCCTCAATCCGCGCATGACGGTCAAGGAGGTGATCGGCGACCCGCTGATCGTCAACGGTCTTGCCAAGGGCAAGGAACTGGAGGACCGCGTTGCCGAGCTGATGCGCCTCGTTGGACTCGACCCGATGGGCATGGAGCGTTATCCGCACGCCTTTTCCGGCGGCCAGCGGCAGCGCATCGGCATCGCTCGGGCGCTCGCGCTCGAACCGCGCATCATCATCGCCGATGAGGCGACCTCGGCGCTCGACGTCTCCATCCGCAGCCAGATCCTTGACCTTCTGCTCGATATCCGCAGGCGGCTGAACCTCAGCTTCATCTTCATCTCGCACGACATTTCCGTGGTGCGCTATTTCTGCGACCGCGTGGCCGTCATGCACCGCGGCAGGATCGTCGAGCTTGGCGAGGCCAAGCAGATCTGCACCGCGCCGCGGGAGGCTTACACAAAAAGCCTCATCTCTGCGGTTCCTAACCCCGATCCTCGCGACAAGCGCATGATGCACCGGCAGCGTTTCGTCGCGCCCATCAATTCATAAGGATGTTCCAGTGCCGAAATTCTCAGCCAATCTCTCCTTCCTCTATCAGGACCTGCCCTTTCTCGACCGTTTTGCAGCCGCAGCGAAAGACGGTTTCGGAGCACTGGAATATCTCGGCCCCTATGCCGAGCCGAAGGAAAAAGTCGCGAATGCCTTGAAGGCAAGCGGTCTCGAACAGGCGCTTTTCAACGTGCCCTCCGGCGATTGGGCCGGCGGCGAGCGCGGCATCGCCTGCCTGCCTGACCGCGTGCAGGAATTTCGCGATGGAGTGGCGCTGGCGCTCGATTATGCCAAGGCACTCAGTTGCCGGCAGCTTAACGTCATTTCAGGTCTGGTGTCGAAGGACGCCGACCCCGACGTGCTGGAAAACACGCTGGTCGAGAACCTGAAATATGCCGCGCCGCGCTGCGCCGATGCCGGCGTCAAGCTCTTGATCGAGCAGATCAACCTACGTGACATTCCCGGCTTCTTCCTGTCGACGACGAAGCATGCCGAGCGCATCCTCGATAAGGTCGGCTCCGACAATCTCTTTATCCAATACGACTTCTACCACATGCAGATCATGCAGGGCGACCTGATCCCCACCTTTACACGGCTGAGGGAGAAGATCGCTCATGTGCAGATTGCCGACAGTCCCGGCCGCAACGAACCCGGCACGGGCGAGATCAACTACGGCTTCATCCTCTCCGAACTCGACCGCCTCGGTTACGACGGCTGGGTCGGCTGCGAATATAAACCGAAGGCTGGTACCAGCGGGGGCCTCGGCTGGATGAGGCCCTATCTAAAATGAGGTTGTCATGAATATCGGATTCATCGGATTGGGCGTCATGGGCCGCCCAATGGCGGAACACCTGATCGATGCGGGTCACACGCTGCATCTCAGCCGCGTGAAGGAAGCTTCCCAGCATCTCGTCACCAAGGGCGGCAGGGCGGCAGCCAGTGCAAAGGCCGTGGCCGAGGCCTCGGATATCATCATCCTGATGCTGCCCGACACGCCGGATGTCGAGGCGGTCCTCTTCGGCGAAAACGGCGTCGCCTCTGGCCTGTCCAAAGGCAAGCTGGTCATCGACATGAGTTCGATTTCGCCGGTGGAGACAAAGCACTTTGCGAGACGCATTGAAGCGCTCGACTGCGATTATCTCGACGCGCCGGTTTCCGGTGGCGAGGTGGGAGCCACGGCCGCGTCGCTGACCATCATGGTCGGCGGCAAGGATACGGCCTTCGAACGGGCCCGGCCGCTGTTCGAGAAAATGGGCAAGAACATCACGCTGGTCGGCGGCGTCGGCGACGGCCAGACGGCCAAGGTCGCCAACCAGATCATCGTCGGCCTGACGATCGAAGCCGTTTCGGAAGCCCTGCTTTTTGCAAAACGCGCCGGCGCCGATCCGGCCAGGGTCCGCGCCGCACTGATGGGCGGCTTTGCGGCCTCCCGCATCCTCGAAGTGCATGGCGAGCGGATGCTCAAGGAGACCTTCGAGCCCGGCTTCCGCATCCGCCTGCACCGCAAGGACATGACACTCGCCGTCGATGCCGCCCGGGCGCTCGACCTTGCCCTGCCCAATACCGCCGCGACCCAGCAGCTCATGAATGCCGCGATCGCCAACGGCGATGGCGAACGCGACCATTCCGCCCTCATCCGCACGCTCGAACTCCTCGCCGGAGGACCGCGCTAAGACCAACGCTTTTTAGGACTGCCGGACGATATCTTCGCTTGCTTTCAGCCGGAGGCCTCTTTCTCCGGCCGGCGAAGCTATGCCCGAACTGAAGAAGGATAGGACAATGCTCAGAAACGATATTCAATTCCCTTATGGCGCCGTTTATTTCCGCAAGTCGAACCCGCCGCGGGAAGATTGGGAACGCGACTACAGCATCGCCGCCGAGGATGGGCTCAATATCTTCCGCCACTGGTTCATGTGGGGCGCGATCGAGGTGGCGCCCGGCGTATACGATTGGGAGGAATACGACCGGCAGCTCGATCTCGCGGCGAAGAACGGCCTTAAGACGGTCATCGCCGAACTCATCCACGCGGTGCCGGACTGGGCGGTTCGCAAATTCTCTCATGCCCTGCAGGTCAACGCCGACGGGACGAAGCTCGGCTCCTGGATGGGTGTCTCGGCCGCGACCGGCGGCTTTTCCAACAATGGTGGCGGTGCTGGGGCGTTGACGCTCAACTGCCCCGAGGTGAAGGAAGCTGCCGGCAACTTCCTGACGGCGCTCGCCACCCGCTACAAGGATCATCCCGCCATCTACGGCTACGACGTTTGGAACGAATGCAACTATTCCGCGGACGTTGATTACTCCAGCTATGCCAAGGCCACCTTCCGCACATGGCTGGAGAAGAAATACGGCTCGCTGAAAGCGCTCGCGAAGGCCTGGCACCGTTACAGCTATGCCGAATGGGACGACATCGAGCCGCCGGTGCATATGGCGCCCTATTCTGAATGCATCGACTGGTTGCAATTTAAGCGCGACAATTTCTACGATCAGATGCAATGGCGCATCGACACGATCCGCGCCGTCGACAGCAAGAACGTTATCGCTGCCCACGGTATTTCCGGCGCGATCCCCAATATGGCGGCGAACGGCTGCGACGACTGGCTCGCCGCCTCCAAGGTCGAAATCTACGGCTTCACCTGGATTCAGGCGCGCAAGGGCACCGAGCCGTGGAAGTCTTGGTACGGCGTCGATATCAACCGCGCCGCTGCCCGCGGAAAAACCTTCTGGCATGCGGAGCGTCAGGGCGGGCCGCTGTGGCTACAGCCGCAGGTGATCGGTCGCGACAAGGAAGACGGACGCGTCGCCGAGCCGGAGGATATCCGCATCTGGAGCATGACCTCGCTCGCCGGGGGTGCGCGTGGCGTGCTCAACCTGCGCTGGCGTCCACTGCTCGATGGTCCGCTCTTCGGCGCCTTCGGCGCCTATGGCATGGACGGCTCACGCACACCGCGTTCCGACATGCAGAGCGCCATGGCGAAATGGGCGAACGATCCGGCACAGGCGTCACTCTGGGAAGCGAAGCCGGTACGCGGCGAAATCGGCATCCTGGTTGTGCGCGAGACGCAGGAATGGGACTATCTGCTCAATTACGACAGGAAGGAAAAGCCCTATCCGGAAGCCATGTGGGGCGCCTATCGGGCCTTCCTCGACAACGGGGTGCAGCCGGACTGGGTGCATATCGACGATATCGATGCCTACGACTTTCTCTATTTCCCCTACCCGATCATGTTTACCGCCGGACAGGCCGACCGGCTGAAGACCTGGGTCGAGAATGGCGGCACATTGATCACCGAAGCCTGCCCCGGTTATTTCGGCGATCGCGGCCATGTCGGTCAGGTGCAGCCAAACATGGGCCTCGATGCTGTCTTCGGTGCCCAGGAGGAAACCGTCGAATTCATGCCCGATATCGGCGATCGCATCCATTTCAAGTTCGGCGAGCTTGCCGTCGATGGCGGCGGTCTCCTGCAGTCCTATCGTCTCAACGGCGGTACGGCCCGGGGCAATTTCACCGACGGCCGCCTCGCGATCGTCGAGAACAATTTCGGCAAGGGGCGCACGCTGCTGATCGGCACCAACCCGTCCGTCGCCTATTACCTCAGCAACGGCAAGGCGAATACGATCTTCTTCGCCGAGCTCCTGAGGTGGAGCGGCCGCGAGCGTCATGTGATGCTCTCCAACAAGACGCTCTTCGCCCGCATTCACAAAGGTGAGAAAGGCAGCTTTCTATGGCTGGTCAATCCGACCCGTACGACACAGGCCACCGACGTGGCGCTGGCGGATCGCCATGGCAGCATCTGCTCCGGCAAGGCCGTTTGGCCGATTGGCCACGAACATGACGGCGGCCAGGTCGAAGTTCCCCCGCGCGATGTGGTCATCCTGCCGCTTGTGGGGGCATGATGCGCCATGTGGCCCGTAATCGAATTGCCTCGACAGGCTGCCTTGAGGGGATGCGAAGTGCGAACTTTCCCATAGGGCGTGGGAATTCTAGATGATCCCCCACGCCCGGAACCTCCCCCTGCCCGTCAGCTCGCGCAGGTTCAGTTCACCAGCGATCTTGAGTGCGCCCTGCGGAGTGACATCAAGCGCCTCTGCAATCATGCCGGCCGAGACCATCGGACGGGAGAGGACGAGCTCGATCAGCTTTGGCAGCTTGGACGATTGGCGACGGCCATCGAGTTTTCTCCGCATCTGCTGCTTTGCAAGCAGCAACCGGTCATGCTCCTTCAGGCCCAGTTCAGCCGCCATGCCGATTCCGTCGAGGATCGCGAGCAGTCGCGTGTTCCGGTCGCGGCTGGCGCGCCGCTCGCGTGAAACGTTTTTAAGGCCCAGGTTAACCGCAACAAGATGCGCGATAGTGATATCCGCCTTGCGGAGCAAGGAGGCCGCCAGCAGTCGGCCCAGCCAGGGCGCATGCTGGAGGACCTGCAACTGGTTCCAGGCATCGAGCAACAGTACAGCTCGCAGCGCCGCTGGCAACCCGTCCGTTTCGATCAGGATAGCGCGCCACTCCTCGAGGCGCTCGTCCTCATCCCAGCCTGGCTCATAGACGAGCGGGGCACGCTCCTGCCGCGGCAACTGTGATGGCCGAAGGGCACCGGAAAGAACGGCCTCGGAGCGAGCAAGAACGGCATCCATCTCCGCCAGTTCCTTCGCCAGCGGATCGTCATCCTCGGTGATCGATTCCCCGAATGCCTCCCCTTCCGCCAATGGAGCAGGCGGGGTCGCAGCGTCGTTGCCCCCTCCCCTGCCCCGGAGACTTCTGAGGCCATCGGGGCTCAGCGCCCAGCCGGGCGGATGGCTGGAAATGCGCCGACGGGTGCGCAGCACGTCCTGCGCGATGGTGAGCTCGTGCGTGGGTGCGCGAATGCCCATGCCGGCATCGTGCAGGACCAGATCCTCAAGGTGAACGAGTTCGCCGTCAATCCATAGCGAGGCGCAGGCGTCCGCAAAGTCGGTGCGGCTGATGCAGCCCTCGCGCAAGTCGGACCGGTTAAGGCGCTCGTCGAGGCGTACCAGGGCGGCGGTCGCCGTCGCTACGGGCGTGACAAGGGTCTGCAGCGGCAATGTCGAAAGATCGTAACGCATTGTTGTTGTTATAGATGATCTTCGTTACGAAAGCGATATGGCAGTTTGGTTTCGTTACCGCTGCATTAACCATAATTCATGCTGATTGTCGGTAGGTGCGGATTAAGGGCTTCTTCCTCGAAACGTGATGCCGGAGCGGAGCTTGATGCGGCAAATAACGAATCGATCGGCAGAGTATTTTCATCGCGATTTTACCCTGCCGATTGCGTGAGGCAAGCGGCGCATCGATTGGGCGGATCGCGACGCCGAGACGCCCCCTCCCCCACCTCGCTCGGAGGCGCCCGGCAAAAGCCGACGAGGCGGTCGAGCTGACGCATTTGGCGGCTGTGCCCTCAGGGGCATTTGCTGTCTGCTGTTGCCACCGGTGCGGCCGCATCAGGACACTGAGACTGAAGACGACACCGGACCTCTGTTGGTTGGATAGTCGGTAGCCGTGTTCCCGCAACCGCGGCAGCCGGCGAAATTGAGCAATGCTTCGTCTTGGCGGATTCCATCGACGGGTAATATCCATTGGTGCTGTTCTGTCCCGCAGTCGATCAACCTCCCTCCGCTTCGGATGGGCCAGATCGGATGCGTGGATTTAGGCGCGGGGACTGTGATCTGGTATCTTACTAAGGCAACTGGATCTCCGTGCGCTCGCTCCGAAGCGATGCAGCAATCGCAACGGGAGACGATCGGTCGGCTGCTGGCAGCCGGGGTAAGCAGAAGCAGAAAGGGGGCGAGAGTGCGGAGTTCGTCATCTGGTGGAGAGGTTACGGCAGCGTCAGTACCTTCGTCCCCATATCGAGTTGACAGCTGTCAACTCGTTTTTCTTCTCGCTCCTTGAGGAGATACGCTGCTGCGTGAGTCCTTGTCGGACAGAGTTGTCGGAGGGCTGCTCTCGTATCTTTTTCTATCGAGATCGCTGCCGATCCTTCATTGATGCGGCGGGAAGATGCCGGCCGGATAGCTGCCTGTCGTCCTCGATCAAGGCCATCATTTCACGAGTTGACAGCTGTCAACTCGCCTTTTCGGTCGCTCTATACCCTCGCCTCATCTTGCTGCGCGCGATTGCCGTTAGCCTGCGCTCGGCCTCTTGCATTGAACAGAAGAGTTCGATGCAAGTTCGGCCTTTGGTGCCGATGCGGCCCCAGTTGCGGGTCAGTGCCGTGCCTTCGAACAAATCAGGCTCGACGGTGAGCACATAGAAGCGAGCCATGTTGCGAACTGGGTCGCGGCGGGTAAGAAGAAGAGGTTCGGTATCCATGGCAGCAGAATCGCAAAGCCAGATTCCATCGTCCAACGAGATGATTGAATCGATCCGGCCCGACCGATTCATCCTGATGATGGATCGCCCCAGACAACCGAAAGGCGCCACGCTCCCGGGAGCGCGGCGCTGGAGTGTTCACCGAAGCCACCGTTCAGTGATCGATGCCAGACCCGCCCACGGCGACGATCGCGAACGGCATTCCTTCCACGGGAATGGTACGACTCTCGGAAAATGTTTCGATATCGATGATCCGCACCAGGCTATGACGCGGATCGGTGATGGCGATTACGTCGCCGGCGACTGCAAGCCGCGGCCGCGGGTCGCGCCAGTGACCATCCTTGCTATAAGGCTCGGTCACCCTGACCGTCCCGACGATCGAACCATTCAGCACGTTGAGCAGATGCAGATCGCCGTCCTCCGTCAGGATATAGGCGTTCTTTGCGCGGGCGGGGTCGAGCGCGAAATCTACCCGTCGGGTCGGCAGCTCGACCAACCGATAGGGTTCCTCCGCGTCCGGATCGATGACGACCAGCTTGTCTTCGCCGAAATTGCCCAGAAAGAACTGCATCGATTTGCCGCCGAGCAGGGTCGTCACTTTGCTCTTCGGAAGAGCGCCTCCATAGGGGAGCATCTCAAGCTTCGGGCCGGCGCTGCCGCCAGGGCGAGCCAACAGGACACCTTCCTCGCAACCGAAAGCCACCAGCCTCGCCGACAGAGCTTCGCCATGCAGGGCGGTGCAGGGGGTAACGTCGCCAACCTGCTTGCTACTCTCATCGAGAACACGCAGGCCCAGCCGCGGAGGCAGTTCGTCCGGCTTCACCTCTGCCTTGGTAGCCGGGACGGAAACCAGCGTGTGCCTGCCCATGGTCACCGCGACGCCATGATGCGGCGCAGTCGCATCGACGGCGCGGATATCCGTCTTTCCCTCCAGCAACGCATCTTCGCCGACGACATCCGCCCGTCCCTCGCGATCGAAAAACAGGATCATTCTGTCATCATGGGGCACTGCATGCACGGGCCGCCGACCTTCGAAGCTCACCGGCAGCATCTCCGGCGCCTTGATATCCACGTCTCGGTGCTCGCCATGGTCGGAAACTGCGATGCCGGTGCTGATCGCCTGCACCATGTCGGCTTCTGTCTGAACCGCGAAAACCGTTCTGCCCGATGCACTTGCGGTCAGGGCTGCGAAACCTTTGAGGTCGAAATTCCCGAGCCCGGTGCCGGTCTCCAGATCGATGGCACGGACAACCGGTGCCGTGTGATCGGCAACGAACAGCCGCCAGACCTCGCGTTCTGCGTTATCCGCGCCCGCAGGGGAGGCGGCGAGCCAGAACACTGCTGTCGAGGCCAGGGCGATTTTCTTCCATCCCTCTCTCGTACGTCTCATCGAAAACTCCTTATGGTATGTAATAACATTACGTTTATAGCGAATGGAGGGAGGGTTGTCTACTCGGGGAGGCGCGAAATCGAGAGAAGGGGAGGGGGCTTAGCGAAGCATGGGTTTGAGCGCTCTGGCCACGGCCCTGAGTGGCTCCAGATAACGCTCGGCCATCTGTTCAGCCGGAACGCTGGCTGCCGGGGCACCGATGTTGAGCGCTGCGACCACCCGGCCACGGTCGTTTTCCAGCGGTACGGCGATGGAGCATAGGCCGAGCTCGAGCTCCTGGTCGATAACGGCGAAACCCTGAGCGCGAACGCGGATAAGCTCCTCCATCAACCGGGCTGGGTCCGTCTTCGTGCGCGGGGTGAAGGCCTTCAGCACGGTCTGCCTCAGAAGCGCCCGTGCCTCCTCTTCCGGCAGGGCCGCAAGCAGCACGCGCCCCATGGAGGCGCAATAGGCGGGTAGGCGGCTGCCAGGCATCAGATTGATCGACATCACCCGCTTCTGTGAAGCACGGGCGATATAGACAACCTCCGTGCCATCCAGCACGCTCGCCGATGCGCTCTGCTGCACTTCCTCGGAAAGCTTGTCCAGAAAGGGCTGGACGATATGGGGTAGGGGTGTCGCGGAAAGATAGGCATGTCCGAGTCGCAGAATCCTCGGTGTCAGCGCGAAGAATTTCCCGTCGTAATCGGCATAGCTGAGCTCGGCGAGCGTAAGCAGGCAGCGTCGTGCTGTGGCCCGGTCGAGGCCGGTTGCCTTGGCGACATCGCTGATCGACAGTTTCGGCGTCGTCTCGCCGAAAGCCTCGATCACCTTCAGTCCCCGCGCAAAACCGCTGACAAAATCAGTTTCCCGCATGATGATTCCTCGATCTCTCTCCGTTTGATAGACGTTTGCCTCCGTCCCTCGTCTGCCTCAATGGCCCTGGCCATCTTGTGCGATATATGAACAAATGTCAAATATCGCACAAATTCCTTGCTGCTGATCCCGCCGCGATCTATGTCTGATCGAGGAGGCGCGGAGGACCGATTTTCCGGGCCTGAAGCGAGGCAAGGAGAAATCCCCATGGACAAGACAATCGGGAGTCTGGCGGAAGCCGTCTCCGAAATCGGCGATGGCGCGACCGTCATGATCGGCGGTTTCGGCGGTTCCGGTGCGCCGATCGAGCTTATTCATGCTCTGATCGACAAGGGTTCGAAGAACCTCACGGTCATCAATAACAATGCCGGCAATGGCCGCATCGGCATTGCAGCGATGATCGACGCGGGCATGGTCAGGAAGATGATCTGCTCGTTTCCGAAATCCTCTGATCCGCGGGCGTTCACGGATAAGTATCTTGCGGGCGAGATCGAGCTCGAACTCGTACCCCAGGGCACGCTCGCCGAGCGCATCCGCGCCGGCGGCGCCGGCATTCCGGCCTTCTACACCCCGACGGCCTATGGCACGGAGCTTGCGGAAGGCAAGGCGATTGCTGAATTCGACGGCCGGCATTATGTGCAGGAACGCTGGCTGAAGGCAGATTTTGCGATCGTCAAGGCGCATCTCGGCGACACCTATGGCAATCTGACCTACAATAAGGCCGGCCGCAACTTCAATCCTCTGATGTGCATGGCCGCCGCCAGGACGATCGTGCAGGTCTCGAAGATCGTGAAGGCCGGAGAGATCGATCCCGAGCACGTGGTCACGCCCGGTATCTTCGTCGATCGCGTTGTCGAAGTCGCGAACCCGAGCCAGGAGGAAGAGCTCATCCGCGCTGGAGTGGCCTACGCCGCCCCAGAATCCCAGGGAGCCCAAGCATGACCGTCAACACCCGTGAAGACATCAAGCTCTCCAACGCGCAGATCGCCTGGCGCGCCGCCCAGGATATCCTCGACGGAGCCTATGTGAACCTCGGCATCGGTTTTCCGGAGATGGTCGCCCGCTACCAGCCGCCGGGCCGGCAAGCAATCTTCCACACCGAAAACGGCATCCTGAACTTCGGCGAAGCGCCGCCGGCCGGTGAGGAGGACTGGGACCTCATCAACGCCGGCAAGAAAGCCGTAACACTGAAGCCTGGCGCTGCCTTCTTCCACCATGCAGACAGCTTCGCCATGGTGCGCGGCGGCCATCTGGACGTCGCGATCCTCGGTGCACTGCAAGTGGCGCAGAATGGAGACCTTGCCAATTGGCGCGTCGGTTCCAAGGGCGTGCCTGCCGTTGGTGGGGCCATGGACCTTGTGCACGGCGCCAAGCAGGTGTCCGTCATCACCGAACACGTCACCAAGAACGGCGATCCGAAACTGGTCGAAAAGTGCACCTTTCCGCTGACCGGCGTCGCCTGCATCACCCGTGTCTATACGAGCCATGCGGTCGTCGATATCAAGGACGGCCATTTCGTGTTGCGCGAAAAGCTCGCCGACATGACGATCGAAGAACTGCAGGCCATGACCGGTGCGAAACTGCATATCGAGGGGTCGGTTGCCGACCTCGTCGTGCCGGAACTTTGAGGAGAGACCCGTGACTGAAGCCTATATCTGCGATTACATCCGCACCCCGATCGGCCGTTTCGGCGGTTCGCTCTCCTCCGTCCGCGCCGATGACCTTGCCGCGATTCCACTTAAGAGCCTGATGGAACGCAACACATCGGTCGATTGGGAAGCCGTCAACGATGTGGTCTACGGCTGCGCCAACCAGGCCGGCGAGGACAACCGGAATGTCGCCCGTATGGCCGTGCTGCTTGCCGGCCTGCCGGTTTCCATCACCGGCACGACCATGAACCGGCTGTGCGGTTCCGGCATGGATGCCGTCATTACTGCCGCACGCGCCATCAAGGCGGGCGAGGCGGAATTGATGATCGCCGGCGGTGTCGAAAGCATGAGTCGGGCGCCATTCGTGATGCCCAAGGCGGAGACCGCGTTTTCGCGCAATGCCGAGATCTATGACACGACGATCGGCTGGCGTTTCATCAACCCGCTAATGAAGAAGCAATATGGCGTCGATTCCATGCCGGAGACCGGCGACAACGTGGCGATCGATTACAAGGTCTCCCGCGAGGACCAGGACGCGTTTGCTGTACGTTCGCAGGCCAAGGCCGCAGCCGCCCAGGCAAACGGCCGGCTAGGGAAGGAAATCACCTCCGTCACCATCCCACAGCGCAAGGGCGACCCTATCATCGTTTCCAGGGATGAGCATCCCCGCGCGACGAGCATCGAAGCGCTCGCCAAGCTCAATGTCATCAACCGGATTGAGGGCGCTACCGTCACCGCCGGCAATGCTTCCGGCGTCAACGATGGCGCAGCCGCCCTGATCATCGCCTCGGAGGCCGCGGCGAAGAAGTATGGCCTGACCCCGATCGCCCGCGTCATGGGTGGTGCGACCGCCGGCGTTCCGCCACGGATCATGGGCATAGGCCCGGCGCCGGCAACGCAGAAGCTCTGCGCGCGTCTCGGTCTTTCGCCGAAGGATTTCGATGTAATCGAGCTTAACGAAGCCTTTGCCTCCCAAGGCATCGCCGTGCTCCGCGAACTCGGGCTTGCCGAGGATGCGGAGCACATAAACCCGAACGGCGGCGCGATCGCGCTCGGCCATCCGCTCGGCATGTCCGGCGCACGCATCTCCGGCACGGCGGCACTCGAACTGTCGCTCCGCAAGGGCCGCTATGCGCTCTCCACCATGTGCATCGGAGTAGGGCAGGGCATCGCCGTCGCGCTCGAACGGGTCTGATCCGATCGCGCTCTTCTGATTTCCTGGTGGCCCGGCAGCAATGTCGGGCCATTGTTTTGTGGTACTATTCGGCATGAAGAAGCGCCATCGTATTGCGCTTGAGCTCATCCATTCGCCGCGGTGAAAGCCGCAGCGATCAACGACCAAAGCCTGAATGAATGGCTGGCCAGACGATTGCCGCTGTCTGACAGATCGTCGCAACCGAGAGTTCGGCCTTTGGTCCGGCATCGACAGATCCCATATCAGGTGAGCCGTAGATGGTGTCGGAGCCGCGGGGTTTTACATGAATAACGAACTACAGGGCCGTGCTGCGCATGCCGCAGAGATCCGCGAACGCGCCGCAGCGGAAATGCAAGCGATCGGTATTGATGAGATCTTCATCGGCAATCTGGTCGACACGTTTTACGGCCGGGTGCTGGCTCATCCGGAATTGGGGCCTGTCTTCGACGCGAGGCTTTCGGGGCGCTGGCCGGAGCATATGCAGAAAATGAAGAGCTTCTGGTCTTCCGTCGCCTTGCGCACGGGCGCTTATGGCGGAAAACCGGTCCAGGCGCATCTCGGCGTCGCCAATCTGACTCCGGAGCTTTTCCCGAAGTGGCTGGAGCTCTTTGCCGCGACGCTTGACGACATCGCCCCAAACGAAGAAGCAAAGGCCTGGTTCATGGCCACGGCGGAGCGCATCGCCAAGAGCCTGACGCTTTCGCTCTTCTACAATCCGGCACTCGACGACCCCGCACTCAAGCGTGCCTGATTGCCGATGCCTGTCGTTTTTAAAGACTGCGGCCGACATCCAGCGCTTCTTGAGCCTCGTCCAGCGACATCTCGAATACCCTTTTGCCGATATCGAAGCTGAAGCCCGCCCGGGCAAAGACGGAAAGCTCCTTTGCCTTGCGCTTTTCATCGAGCTCGCCTTTGCGGAACGGCCCGAAGGCGCGTTTGCGCGCAAGGACGAGAGCTGCATGAAAGTCGTCCACCTCGGCGATGGCAGCCGCGACGGTGCTTCGGGCGACGCCCTTCTGTGACAATTTCTGGGCGATTGCTCGTTTGGACCTGCCGCCGCGCATGCCCGAACGGCTGCTGATCTCGGCATAGGCCGCATCATCCAGCGCCTTGTTGTCATAGGCAAACTTCACAGCGGAGTCCGCCAATGCCCTGGCCTGTGCTTCGCTGATGTTTTCGAATTTCTGCCGAGCCTTTCGCCATATGGCGTCAAAGAGCTGCTTTTCCGTATGCATCCGCCGCTCAAGGCGATAGATCGTCGAATTGCGGGCCCATGACAACATCCGCGGCGTCGGAGTGTCGGGTTGCGGCGTTTCCTCGTCCAGCTCCAGCTTGCCCTCCAGCCCCTTCGCCTGTTTTTTGCGCCTTTGAGCGAAATCTACATGACCCGGCTGTGGTAAAACAGCAGCGGCCATATCAAACGGTGGAAACCGGCACCAGGGGCTCCTGGTGAACGACGATCGGCGCGTGGTACGGCACCCGCGTATAGAGATCGAGGACATCCTGGTTGACCAATCGGACGCAGCCGGAGGAGGTAGCCTTGCCGATCGAGTCCCATTCCGGGGTGCCGTGCAGCCTGTAGAGCGTATCCTGTCCATTCTGGAAGATGTAGAGTGCCCGCGCGCCAAGCGGGTTCTTGATCCCGGGCTCCATGCCGCCGTTCTCGACCGAATATTTTTCGAGATGCGGCTGGCGCGCGATCATCTCGGCCGGCGGCTTCCAGCGCGGCCAGTGCTGCCGCCAATGAATGATGCCTTCGCCCTGCCAGGCAAAGCCGTCACGACCGATGCCGACGCCATAGCGCATCGCGGTCCCTCCGGGCTCGACAACATAGAGGAAACGGCCGGGCGTATCGACGACGACGGTGCCGGGCGTCTCGCCGGTCGGATCGGCCACCCGCTGGCGGAAATATTTCGGATCCATCTTCTGATAGGGAATGGCGGGGATGAGATGATCGCCGTCCTCAAGGGCCGCATATCTCGTCTGCAACTCGGCTTCCGTCGGAGGACCGATCGGACGGCTGACCTTTTCGGGAAGAGGAGCCCGCTGGGCAGATGATGTCGTGGCGGCGCAGCCTGCGAGCGTCGCGGTCATTGAAACCGAGGCGAGAACGAAGGCTCGCCGCGACAGCCGATATTCGCTGAACATGGATCGAAAAACTCTCTGAAATCGGAACTTGAAAGCTAGTAGCCAGGTCCGGCACGGACCGGCAAGGCATGGCCCGATCACATCGCCGTCACCTCGCCGTCATTCGTCAGGAAGTGACGGAAGCGCCACAGTTGCCCTTGCAAAGCGGCAACCGATCGTGGGGCTTCGTAAACTTAACGGTCGCGAGATATAGCAGGTCGCCTGCGCCTCTGCAGGTTCATACCCGAGCAACATTAACCCACAAGCACATCGCGGCCGCGCAATGCTCGACACCAGGGGCCATCTCCCGTTTTTTGGCCATAGGATGAAGCTCGTCGATGATCATCACCCGCGGCGAGCGGCCGCTACCCTTCAATAGCTTGCGCATCAGATACTTGGCTGCTTTGGCGTTGCGACGGGTTTGGGCCAAATTCTCCAAAACTAAGCCGTCCTGATCCACAGCGCGCCAGCGCCAGTGTTTCTTGCCGCGGATCGAAACGAGATCTCGTCGACGTGCCATTTGTCGCCGAGCCGACTGGACGAGCGACTTTGGATCCGCGGCTTGGGGATGACTTCGGCAAGAAAGCGAAGCGGTCATCTAGGAGCGTTTTCTTCCAAGTCCAGAAGATAAGGATAAGCGATTGGTTGCTGGCGCCTCCGGAGGAAATGTCGCTATCGCTTCGAACGGATGCATGGATTATATATGCCAAAGTATCTATATGTTGCTGCTTCGTGAGAAGGGCTTTCGACTGGGACGACCTGAGGTCGACACACTCGAAGGCTCCAGGCATGCGAACATGAAAGAGCTGCGCGTCAAGGTGTTGGAGGCGCAATGGCGGTGCGCCTTTGCCTTGGATCCGGAGCGAAAGGCGGTTGTTCTCTGTGGTGGCGCGAAGAGCGGTGTGAGCCAGAAGCTCTTCTACAAACGGCTGATCGATCTGGCGGACAAACGGTACGACGAGCATTTGAGCGGGTTGGAGAAGAAACATGGATGATCTCGGCAGCTGATACAGACGCTACCTGAGGATGAACGGCGCGCCGTTGCGAGGCGTGCCGACGAGCTCGTCACGGCGCAGAATCTGCGCGAATTGCGGGCGCTTGCTGGAAGGACGCAGGAAGACGTTTCTGCGGCGACCGGGGTCAAGCAGACCAACGTCTCAAGGCTGGAGAGGCGCGCCGACGAAACGTAGGCGCGGCGTGTGTTGGCGGAGGAGGCTGCCTCGACATACGTGCGGGCGCGGTCGGTGAGGTCCTGCAGATGCGCCGGCAAGGGCAGTGCTTGCTTCCGCAATGGGCAGGGGGAGGGGAGGGCCACCTGGGGTGGTGTCGGCCGCGAACTCACCGGGGTGGGGAAGATCGACTGCTGGCGGTTCGGGGGGCGTTTCTTGGCCGTTCATGTCGGCGCCTCCCACGGGTTGATGACCGCCGCGTCCGTGTCTTCGAAATCCCTGACGTTGCGGGTGACGAGGATCAGGTCGTGGACGATCGCAGTGGCGGCGATCAGCCCGTCGATATCGCCGCGCGGTCGGGTCGCGGCGAGACGGCCCCATTCGACGGCGATCTAATCGGTCACCGGCAGGATACGGTCGGCGTGGTCGTGACGCAGCTTGCGCAGCCATTCAGCGAGGTGCGCTGCAGCCTTCGGGTCCGATTTCTGCTTCAGGGCGATGCCGCGCATAATCTCGCCAAGCGTCAATGCGCTCAGGTGAACGCTGAGCGGGTCGACCGAGCGCAGCCAGGCAACCGCCTGCGGCGTGCCGCGCCGCGCCTCCGAGACGATATTGGTGTCGACGAGATACATCAGAAGGCCACGTCGCGGCTCGGCGACTTAGAGCGCGTGTCGACCGCATCGGTGAACTCGTCGTCCCAGGCCGGACCGCCGAGCAGATCGTCGACCAGCGTCGGCCGCCCGGCGCGCAGGGCGTCATAATCGCGGGCGGACAGCACGATGGCGGTGCGTTCGCCGCGCACCGTAATTTCCTGCGGCCCTTCGTGGCGCGCCTTCTGCACCACCTTCGAAAACTGGTTCTTGGCGTCCTGTAGCGGCCACTCCATGCATTTTCTCAAATCTAGCTAGACTGTCTAGTCTTTATACGCAACTTTGCCGGCGGGCGAAAGCACTAAATTCCGCCGAGCCAGTGCGATTTTTCCCGATTCGCCGGACGGTTCTCCATAATGGAAAGAACGTCCGATAAGGCAACATTATCAGTCATTTAGCTGACCCCCTACAGCATTCGCGCGGCCCGCCCGCTTCTACGCGCCGTGTTGTTGTAGTAGCTCGATGCCTGCTGCACGGATCGATGCCGGGACTGCTCCATCGCTTCGGGAAGCGGAATGCCGCGATTGGCCGCTTCGGTGAGATAACCAGAGCGAAGCCCATGCGCCGAAAACTCCCCAGCCTCCAGCCCGGCCATCACAACGCGTTGCTTAACGATATCATTGACCGCCTTCGGATCAAGCGCCCGGCCCGAAACATTGCCCCAGCGATCGATCGCCCGAAACATACTGCCGCTGTCGATTTTCGCGGCCGCCAGCCAGGCGTTCAGGGCCTCGACTGGCCGGCCGGTGAGATAAACGACTTCGTCATGATCGGCGCCCGAGGTTTTGGTGCGACCGAGATGGATGGAAAGCGAGGGCAGGGCGCTTCCGTTCTCACCCGTGACTGGCGCCTCGACGGAAAGCTGCTCTTTGCGCAGGCCGGCCACTTCGCTACGGCGTCGGCCACCGGAGGCGAAAGCGACCATCAAGATCGCCTTATCCCTCACATCACGCAGGCTGTCGGTCCGGCACGTGCCAATCAGCTTAGAGAGGACGTCTGATGTCACGGCCTTGGCACTCTTGCGCCGTTTCGGGCGTGGCGTTGCGCGCACCGCCAGCCGGACGGCTGACTTGAGGGCAGGGGAGGTGAATGAACCCTGCAGCCCACGCCATTTGGTCAGGGTCGACCAGGTGGCGAGCCGCCGGCGGACGGTATCGGGTGCATGGGGGCCGACCGTCCGCAGAAATCCTTGGATCCGGAGCTTATCCTCGACATCTGCTGGCATCCCGTGTTCCGGATCCGTCAGGCGCTTTTCCGGATCCCAAAGGTGGTGAGCGACGAACTTCAGCAGCAGCGCTTCAGGCGCAGGCCAAGAAAGGGAACGTCCGGTCGCGGCGAGCGACCAGGCCTGCAGGTAAGCAAGATCGGAGGTCAGCGCGCGCAGCGTGTTGGCACCCATGCCCTCATTGACGAGATGGCGAAGGGTCTCGATGTCCTGATCGGTCAGCAGTTCCGCCAGCTCATCCCGTCGGTCCATGGGCAGAACGGAGGCAATCGTGTCGAGTGCTGCTATGCGGCCCGAGAGCTCCGTATGGTGATCAATGTTCATGCTCGGAGGGTCCAAACACCGCCACACCTTCTGCGCGGCCGGCTTCTGCCAGTCGACGGTCGAGCGTGGCAAGAGGGAGCTGTTCCAGAAGCGCGAGAGCAAGGTAGGCAGCGTCGTAAGCGCTGAGACGATATTTCCGGGACAAACGGATCACCTCCGTGTCATCGGCCGGACCGGTGAGTTGCAATGGCAATCCGCGAAACCGTGCCAATGCCGAATGGACAAAATCGGCTGAAATCCGGCCGCGCTTTTCCGCGCTCAACAGAATGCTGCGAATCTCGTGGCGCAGCAGATCGGGAGCCACCGCGTCTTCTTCGGCCAAGCGCCCCATCGCCTGTTCGGCAGTCGTGTTTTCTTCGTCCGGTAACAGCCAGGCGCCGGCGATCGAGGCATCGACGACAAACGCCATCAGCGGCGGCCCTCCTGCTTCCAGTCCTGGATTTCCTGGCTGGTGACGGGCTTGGCCTGGGCGCGCAGCGTCCGCACCGCTTCGATCGCCGCCAGCCGCTGCCGGCGTTCGTTGATGGCGACCAGACGGGCGACGGGATCGTTGCCGCGGGCAATGACGATGTCTTCGCCGGCCTCAACCCGCGCCAATAGCTCGGACAGATGCGTTTTGGCCTCGGCGACCTTGACGGTGACGGTCATGGTAATTCCTCTTTAGATAATAGCTTGTGCCGAGAATAGGTTTGACAGCGAGGTTGGTCAAGGGGTGGACTATATCACTTCCGATAAGGGATACTTATCGGTGGTTAGAAGCCCAACCCTCAATAATACCATGTGAGGAACCATAATATTCGTATAGAGTTCGTTTAGGAAATCATTTACCATGATTTCAATGGCTTACGATTTGACGAAAATCAGCATGACAGCCCTTTTGGAGCCAGCATTTCGTGCCGGCACAGAATTGGCGCGTGTTGACGAGCGCGTCGCCCGCTCACCGGTCGGTCAGGGATGGATCGAACGATCCCACTTCACCGACGCCTGCGCCTCGCTGTGGATTGACGGCGAGCTCGTCCATCTCGAGGACCTCGTCCTCCACGACGCTACCCGCGATATTCGCACACCGACCCATGAGCTGACAATCGCCCGCGACGTGCTGCGCACCCGCCGACGCATTGCTGTGCAGTCGCCGGATTGGGCGTTATCGACAGAGGGTATCCGAACTTTGCGACAGACGTCGGAAAACACGTCGGCCGGGGCTACCGAGACGGGCACGGCCCGCGTCATCCGGCCCGCGGTCCTGATCGATCTGAAAGGGGAGGGCGAGGAGGGTGACGACATCGAGAACCTTCCTGGTGTCGACTATGCTGCCATCGATGCCGTGCTCGCCCGATCGGAGGCGGCGATCGCAAACGCCACACGGCACGGCCGCGGCGGCGGGGCTGAAAAAGATCCGATGATCTATGATCTTGACTGGGACGAGGATTCCAGGCTCGACGAATGGCGCGGCGTGCTGCGCCAGGCAGAAAACCTGCCGGCTGTGCTGCAGGCGATTGTTGCCCTCGACGCCTGGAACGAGCTGTCCGTGCTTCAGCACGCGCCCTGGCTCGGCCGGCTATTGTGCGCCTCGATCCTGCGCCAGGCCGGCATCACCACCGGCGCCCATCTCGCCGCCATCAATCTTGGCCTGAAAACCATACCCGTCGATCGGCGGCGTCATCGCGACCGGGAGACCCGGCTTCTCGCCATCGCCCACGGCCTGATCGCGGCCGCCGATATGGGCATGAAGGAACATGACAGGCTGGTGCTGGCGCACACCCTGTTCGAGCGAAAGCTGGAAGGGCGCCGGGCGTCTTCGAAATTGCCGGAGTTGGTCGAGCTGGTGATGGCAAAGCCGTTGGTGTCGGCCGGGATGGTGGCGAAGACGCTCGAGGTGACGCCGCAGGCGGCGCGGCGGATCGTTTTGGAACTCGGCCTCAGAGAGATGACGGGGAGGGGGAGGTTTCGGGCATGGGGGATAATATAAACATCATCTTCCCTCCCCCTTCGGCTTAAATGACCCTTCTATTGACTGAAGGTTCTTACTGCCGTTATCGGGCATGCCTTTGCGCGCAATCGAACGCAATATACTCGAATTAAGACTCTATTGGGGGCGCCATGCACGAGACATTCCGCGCATTAACCGAAAACCTGCATCCGAAATTTGAAGCCCTTATGGCCCAAGCGCCGGTCACAGACGCGATCTTGCGTCCGGACTTCAAGGGATCGGGGATCTATATGTTTTCGGAAGGCGGAGATAGCCTCTATGTCGGCCGCACTCGCGATGTGCGCAAGCGCTACGGCCAGCATACCCGCGGATCCAGCGGCCACAACAGCGCTCCATTTGCCTTCAAACTTGCGCGCGAAACAACCGGATTTCTGAAGTCGGACTACCGGCCAGGAGAGACCTCGCGCTCCGGGCTGCTGCTGAAGCCCAAATTCGCATCGGCATTCGCCGACGCGATCGAGCGCATCAGGCGCATGGAGTTCCGTTTTGTTGAGGAAGCGGACCCAACCCGCCAGTGCTTGCTTGAGGTCTACGTCTCGGTCGTGTGCGGATCACCATACAACGATTTCGATACGCATTGAGCTGCATTTCATCCCAGCGCAGCAACAGTCGCCTTCCTCTCGTCCTCCAGATCCTTGAAGTGTTTATCGAGATCGGCAGGAAGGGCCTTATCAGGGGCTGGCAGCGACAAAAGGTGCCGCCAACGCTTGTCTATCGCATCAAGCGAAACTTCATCGATCAGTCCCCGCTTGGTCTGGCTGACAAACAGCTGTCGTAGCTCGGGGGGAACATCTCTCTTTTCCTCCAGACGTTTCGTAATCCATAGGGTTACATCCACCAATTCCAATCCAGCGCTTTCATCGCCGGCTGTGAAAGTCGGCGGGACTTCTGGCATCATTGAATAATCGAATTTTGGCATCCCCGGACCGAGATCGGTGTTGTGCTTGACGGCCCGAAGGCTCTCGTACCAGCTCGCAAGTTCGCCTTGCGCCTTGTTGAACTCGGTCTGGCGATCAACCGTGATCTTGCGGATGGAGCGCCCCTTCTTGTTCGACTGCACGGCCATGACCTGCATGACTTGTTGAAATCCGACTAGGTTCGGCGAAATCTGCAGGGCCGTGTCCTTGTTACCGACACCATAGTCAATCTCGAACGGGTTGGCTGCTGCCCATTTCAACGCGCCTGACACCAGTTCGCGGGAGCGTGCGTCGGGAAGCCGATCGACGCGAGAAAGGAGAGTATTGCAGATTGTGACCAGCGCGGACGCGCTCTTGGCCGAATTGGTTTCCTTCCGTGCCGCCCAAGCGTCTTTCCTCAGCTGATCATCGAAGAGGAACGCGACTTTTATTAGCATCGGGTAACGAAGGGGGGTGAAGTAATGATGCCAAGACACGGCCTTGTTCATTCCGGAGTCGAACACCTGATCGTAGAAGCTGATCACCGCATGATCCTCCTTGGCAACCTTGAGCAGGGAGAACCGTAGGTCGTGTTTCTTGCTGAAATCTGCAATCCGTTTTGCTACCGGGATAAGGCGGCCTACACCCAGTTCTGCGGCGTGGATGCGCTCCACACCTAGTTCCTTCCTAAGATCTACCAGCAAAGGCTCCGCAATCACATCGAGATTGGCCGGGCAGCCAAGCACCCCATAGAACAGCTTGGGTTGGTTTACATCGAACAGGTTAAGACCGGTGTTTCCGCTTTCATCGATAAAATAGTACATGGCAGGGTCTCCGGATTAAGTCGCGCAACCGCTGCAATGGTTGCATTTCAGGCAAGAAGCAACCTCAAATGTCAGTCTTTATCAACAGGTTTTTCGTGTCTTCGGGTTGGCGATGCCATCACGTTTAGTGAGCAATTTCATGTTGGTCATCGTATTCGGCGGATGGACTATCTGGCTCCGGACGGGGATATTCCCGGCATGGATGTGACGAGGGCGATATGGACGGTCGAGATTTTCTGCAAATCGCCGACAAACTGGAGGAATCATCCAGTAATTTCGAGCGACGTTTCAAGGCAAAACTCAAGAGGGTTTTGGATGCCGCTGTAGCGATCCATGAGGCGTGGAGCGGATCGAACTTGGGCTATCAAGCGAATGTTTATTACGACGGCTTTCGAAAGCCGCCGGCAGGTGCCCAGTTCAGCGTCATGCATGGGATCGGCGAGGACTGGCTGTCGGATACTTTGGGAGACTGGGGAGAGTTTAGTGCTGCCCAGGTGAAGACGGCAGTCTATCGGCTCGCCGGCAATCCAGAGATGGCGGATTGCGAAAGCGCATCTGGGGAGTCGCTAAGGGAGTTCAATCGAGCGAAGGGGGAGGTGTTGTCGGGGATGAACATCTTATTGGAAGGCCGGAAGGACGCATTCCTGAGCTCCTTGCTTAAGCAAGTGCACGGCGTCCAGATAGCCAGTGCCCAGCAGCTCTCTCGCGCCTTCCTAGGAGGGGGCCAGTTTATGACGCAGGACACGCGTGCCTTGAACGGTGGCGCGCGAGCCGCTCCCCACCAGCTTATAATTGCAGAAACTACCGCGCTTAATCAGCCTGCAGAGTGTGGCAAGCAACTTGCCGAGATCGTGCGGCAAATCGGCTCACACCTTGTCCGGGCTGAACGGAAGACCCGGGTCTCATCTCTAGTCGGGACAAACGTCTTCATTGGGCACGGTCGCTCATCATCGTGGCGTGAGCTCAAGGATTTCATTGAAGACCGCCTGCATTTGCCTTCGGACGAATTCAATCGCGTCCCCGTAGCAGGTATGAGCAACATCACGCGCCTGAACGAGATGCTTGAGGCTGCCGCGTTTGCATTCTTAGTCCTGACCGCAGAGGATGAGCAGCGCGATGGCAGGTTGAACGCACGTATGAACGTGGTCCACGAGGTGGGGCTGTTTCAGGGACGGCTTGGCTTCATGCGAGCGATAGTCTTACTCGAAGATGGTTGTGAGGAATTCTCGAACATACAGGGGCTGGGGCAGATCCGCTTCCCAAAGGACAATATCGTTGCGGCCTTCGAAGAGATCAGAATGGTCCTTGAACGCGAGGGTCTGGTTGGACGGTTAGCGTCATCGTAGCGGCACGAACATAGCGTTTTTGGGGTTTAACATGGGAAGATGTCCGGTCTGCAAGAATAGCTGTGATGAAGGTCGTGGAGATGACGGCCGCCAGTTCAATTGTCCGCGTTGCGGCCCGTTCGTTGCAACCGGTTCGTCCCTGGCCATGTTGACGTCGCGGCTCGCGGCGCAAAAGACAGCCCCCGCACGGCTGAGCCATGCGATCCGTCGACGAACTAGCTCGGACTCATGGTTCGAGCTTCAGAGTCGGGACCTTGATTCGCTGATTGCGGAGAAACTGCCGCCAGTCGCCAAACAGCTCATCAATCTCATCTCGTACTTCGAGGAGTTGGCTGGAGACGATCATTTCGAGGCGGTCGAGGTGACTGAGCCGGAGTTTTTGGCTGGCATAGTCGGCGTTGTGGACGGTGACGCAGTTGACGTGCTTTTGAACGAGGCGACGAGGCAAGGCCTCATCACATATGAACCAGAGGACCATTACGCGCTAACTCCTCATGGTTGGCACGAATTGGACAAAACACGCAGCGAACGGAGACCCGATATGAACAAAGGAAAAAAGATTTTCATCGGCCACGGGCGCTCTGCAGACTGGCGAGACCTCAAGGATTTCTTGGGCGATAGACTGGGCCTCGCATACGATGAATTCAACCGCGAGTCGGCTGCGGGTATTGCGACCTCAAACAGATTAGAGGAAATGCTCGAAAACGCGGCCTTTGCTTTCTTGGTGATGACGGCAGAGGACGAAAGCGCAGAGGGGCAGAAGCAGGCTCGGATGAATGTCATCCACGAAGTTGGGCTGTTTCAGGGAAGGCTCGGGTTCCGTAAGGCGATTATTCTTTTGGAACACGGGTGCGAGGAGTTTTCGAACATCGTCGGCTTAGGGCAAATTCGATTCGAAGCCGGCCGACTGCGAGACAAATCGGAGGAAATCCGCCAAGTCCTCGAGCGGGAAGGTATTGTCCGCGCCTGAACAGCTACAATAATCTCCGTTTCGTACCCGGCGTTTGCGCAGTTTGGCAGCTCGATTTCAGGGGGGGTAAGGGTATGCTGTTCGAGAAAGCGGTAGCACGCTCGTTTTCTATCGTGGACCGTGCTTTGCGCCGGTCCTTCCCGGCTGACTACCATAAACGATGCATGTACGCGGCCTTTGGCATGCAAACGCTGCTGTCAGACTTTGGACATGATGCATCGATCCAGGGTGGTGATGCAGTCACCTTCATGGTGTCTAGATCTGGACACCAGGCTGGCATGCAAGGTTTCGCACATGCGCAAGAAGGCCACGCGCACTACTGGGTGGTCGCGGCCGGATGGCTGATTGATATCGGGCCCCACTATTTGCCGCGGGACTCGGGTTATCCCGCAGCTGAGGTGCCTCTGGTTTGCTGGGAAATTGCGGGCGGCCTGCCTCCGTTTCTGCGATATCGCGTCCTCGAAGATTTCGGCCCTCTTACTGGATTGGCTGCGACCAACGAGATCCATGAGCGCATGGAATTGTTCATCGGACAATGCCGCAGTAAGGCGGGGAACCTGATTGGCCAGCCCAAATTGCCGACGTGGTTGCTGACCAGCCGAGAGGCGGTTGAAAGAAGTGCTAAACAGGGAGATGTTTGGGCGAAAGGCGCGCTTCGCTTCGCCTCCATGCCCGGAGTTGAGCAAAGTTTACCGTTCTAGATGCATTCTTCGACGTGAACGCAATTTTTCATGTTCAATCGGAAGCTGTCCCTTTTCAGCGCGATGCAAACGAGGAAGTAATACTGGATGTGAGTCGTGGGGGGCATTCAGTGTTCATCTCAGAAATCTTTGCGCAGGGTTTTCGATGCTTCGAACCCGGCTCGCCGTTGCAACTCAAACTGACCCCTGGCCTCAACATCCTTGTCGGTCCGAACGACGCTGGGAAAAGCGCGATCATCGATGCCGTCCGGTATACTCTATGGACGCGCGGAGACGACTATCTGCGACCTGATGAGTTGGATTTTCACGTCGATCCCACAGGGGCGCGTACCTCAGAGTTCACAATCACCTGCACGTTCGACGCACTGACAGCGGACGAGGAATCCCGGTTTCTTGAATGGTGCACAAACGAGAAGGGGACCCTCCGTCTCCACATCTGTATCCGAAGCGTGCGTCGCCTTTCACCGGGCGGAGGCAGCATTATCGCGACCCAGCATCGAGCTGGGAAGGATGGCGAAGGCCTACCGGTCGACGGAGAGCTGCGTGAATACCTCAAAGCGACATACCTGAAGCCCCTTCGAGATGCTGAGCGCGAACTCAGGGCGGGTCGCCGGTCCCGTCTTTCCCGCATCCTTGGCGCCATGCCGGAAATGGGGCCAGAAAGCAAACCGGGTGTTATTGGGGGAAACGCGACATTGCTTGATACGCTCAAAGCTGCCGACAAGGATGTCAGCGACAATACCGCCGTCCGCGGCATCGCGAGCAACGTCAACACCGCCTTCCTCGACAAGCTATCTTTTTCCGATGATCCGCTGGTCGCCACCCTTGATCTCGGCGCGCATGGTTCATTCGATCAGGTGCTTGAGCGTTTTGAACTCTATCTAAATGCCAAATCGGGCGAAGGTCGAGTTCAGCGAGGGCTTGGCTACAACAATCTCCTCTTTATGGCGGCTGAGTTGCTGTTGCTGCAATCCCACCCGGATCAAGTCCCGTTCCTGTTGATCGAGGAGCCCGAGGCGCATCTCCACCCACAGCATCAGACACTCTTCATGGAGGTGCTTGCTGCGCGCGCGGCGGCTGGGTCCGGCGACGCCCAGAAGCAGGTGCAGGTCTTGTTGACGACCCATAGTCCGCAGCTGGCAGCTGGCGCAGACCTCGAGACCATGACCATGATGGTCGGGCATCAAGCATTCCCTCTGGCCGCCACATATACCCGCCTCGATATCGGCGACTACGAGTTTCTTCGGCGGTTCCTCGACGCAACCAAAGCCAATCTCTTTTTCGCCCGGGCCCTGATAGTTGTCGAAGGCGATGGCGAGAACCTTCTTCTGCCAGCGCTTGCGGAAAAGCTGGGGCGACCACTTAGCCGGTACGGCGTTTCAATCGTCAATGTCGGGCATAGGGGGCTCTTTCGGTACAGTCGCATTCTCCAGCGCAAGGTCGGGCCGGCAGTGGGTATTCCGGTCGCTTTGATCCCGGATCGGGATATCCCGCCCAAGGAAGCCAAAGCATTGGTTGGCAAACGAATGACGGAAGATGAGCTGGACGCAGAGGTTATCGAAGCGCGCATGAAAACGCTTCGCCGTGACGTCGGCGATCCGGTCGACGCCTTCATTGCTGACTGCTGGACCCTTGAGTTTGATTTGGCTTTGCAGCCACTTCTGGCTGAAAGCGTCCATCAGGCGGTCCAGCTCGCGAAATCTTCCACGCGGAAGCCCGAACGGCGAGAGAAGATCATTGAGGCCGCGAACAAGGAATATCAGCAGTGGAAACACGACGGTCTCACCAACCTGGAAATTGCAGTGAAGATCTACGATCCAGTCTTCAACAGCAATGCGTCAAAAGCTGAAGTAGCTGAAGAATTGGCGGCCATCCTCCGGGCGCGGCCGGATACACCTGCTGACATGCGCGATCGTCTGCCTCCGTATCTTGTTCGCGCTATCGATTTTGTGACTCAACCTTATGAGGCAGGAAAGCCTCCCTTCGGAAATGACGTCGAGGAGGATGACGTGGCCGAACCGGCTCCAGTGGAAGGGGCGCGGTAGTCATGCTCGAAATCGCGCCGATCACGCCCCAACTCCTGGCCGAGCTTGGCGCCGAGCTCGGCGGCTGTGACTTTTCGGACAAGAGCCGTTCAGACTTTCTCGGAAGCATGATTTCCTGCGACGTGCAGGCTGCACCCGGAAACGGGAAAACCACTCTACTGGCAGCCAAGCTCGCTCTTCTCTCGCGAAGCTGGGACAGCCGCCGCCAAGGCGTATGCGTTATTTCGCACACAAATTCGGCGCGCACGGAAGTTGAGCAGCAGATTTCGCGCCACCCGACGGCTTCGCGACTTATGGCCTATCCCCATTTCACCGGAACGGTGACGGCGTTCGTCAACCAATTCCTGGCATTGCCTTACTTGCACGGCCTTGGCTGGCCGATCCGGCGCATCGATGATGATGTCTTCGCCGCGGAAGCGGCACGAGCGCTACCCCACTATTGGGAATTGAAAGCACAGGCCAAAAAAGCGCCTGCAATGGTGGAATCATGGGTCCGAGGCTTGGATCTTGACGTAGATTTCGTGACCGGTTCGGAACTGCCCGAAACTCTCGCGGTACGTCGCCGAAAACGGCAGCACGGTGCTGATACGTCCTGCGGCAAGGCGCTCGCTCGGCTGAAGGCGCTCATGGTAAAGAAGGGGCTCTATCGTTATTCAGATATGACTGTACTCGCGTTGCGTGCCCTCAAAGATAATCCGGAAATTGCAGAACGCCTGCGCTCCCGCTTTCCTGTTGTGATCCTGGATGAAGCACAAGACACGAACGGCGAGCAGATGAAGCTTTTGGAGCTCCTATTCGGCGGCGGCGGCGCAGCGTTCCAACGTCTCGGCGACAGCAATCAGACCCTCTACGAGGATGATGCGACCGTAGCGTCATACTGGACGCCCGGCGCGGATTGCATTCCGTTCAACGAGAGCCGCCGGTTCGGTCAGCCAATAGCCGACTTCGCGAGCCGGCTGACCACCAAGCTTCCCCAAAAAATACAAAGCGTTGGCGGCAAGCGAACCTCGATGGTCGTCATCGTGTTTGATGAGAAGACGATTGCCGGCGTGCTTACCGCCTTCGCTGAGGAGGCCAAGGCGCATTGGCCCGATTCCTTTTCGCGGCAGGAGATCTGGGCCGTAGCGTCACGGCACAACGTCACGGGGAAGGTCAAGGGAGCCTGGTACCCGAAGAGCCTTGTCGATTACCATTCCACATATCGCGGTGAAGCCGGTACGCCGAAAGAGGCAAATCTCCTTTGCAGGCAGCTTCAAAAAGCTGCGCTCCATCACGCGGCTGCTCGTCCACCGTCCGAAGTCATGGATCTGTTCTGTAGCGCTATCGCCGAGCTTTTGCGGCTTTACGATTGGACCGGCTCAAACGGTGGACCGATTACGGCAAGAAACCTTTGGGTGACTCTCGGTCGTCGCGAGGCTGAACTGCCTCGAAAAATCAGGTCGCTCCTCCACAGGCACATATTAACTGGCAAAGCTGCTTGGGAGAAGGTCGCCTGGGAGACATTTTGTGCAGCGTTGCTTGCGCTGTTTGATCCAGCCGACGGGCAGGCTGTTTCGGCGGGGGTGACGGAGTATTGTGGCTTCGTTCGGGGTAAAGAGGCAGAAGCGGTCGGGCCGGCAGCGCGAGCGACGAAGCAGGTCACGATCGGGGAAGCAACCATCCGCCTCGGTTCTATCCATTCAGTCAAGGGGAAGACGGTCGACGGGATTTTGGTCTTGGAGAGCGAGGTTTGGAAGGGGCACGCAAAAGACCAGTCATGCCTGGACCTTTCGACTGTCTTGTCGAGAGCGTTTGGGATCGAAGGGGCAACGCCCCTGTCTGAAATAGGGGTGGCAGCGGCCACCAATGTCTTCGTTGCCGTGACGCGGCCGCGTGAACTCCTGGGCCTCGCTTTGAGAAAGTCAGAGTTTGAGGCGGTCGCCGAAAAGGCTGAAAAAGAAGGTTGGAAGATCGTCGATCTTGTAGAAAGAGCGCGGATAGCTGCCTTGTTATAACTTAGATCATGGTCTGACGGGGATGTTGCGGCAAGCCGACCGTAACACGTTCTAAGCATTGCCATGGGGCGGGACAGGATCACTGGGAAGCAAAGTCAAGCCCTATAAAATCTAAGTTGGAATATTGTCTACCTAGGATAATCGCTGCGAATTACACCAACTTTCATCTTTTTGCTTTGACATTTAGGGCGTTAGGTTGACTTTCGCATTGCGCGCATCTCAGAATCAATCCACTTATTATAAGTAGCATTGACAAATCTTTCGTTGGCAGGTGTTCGCAGAATGTCCTTCAAGACGATCTATCTCACTGGTGCGCCTGCGGCCGGAAAAAGTTCCACAGCGCGCCTGCTGGCGGAAGCTGTCATACCTCTTGTGCTATGGGAATACGGTGCGCGGCTCACAACGTTTGTCCGTGACCGCGGCGCTGTTCTTAGTGACCAAAGTGATCTTCGGCGAAAATCCGCTAATATTGTTCTTCCCGAAGATGTCACGGCAGTTGATGAACTGTTGTTGCAGTTCATCGAAACACATCGCGCCAGCAGTCACGTTCTGATTGATAGCCATCCAGTGACAAAAGAGGACTACGGCTATCGCATCACGGCATTTTCGCTTGAGCAGGTCGGCAAGCTGAACCCTGATGAGATCTGGGTTTTCTACACATCGCCAGAAGTAGCCATACAGCGCATCGGAGATGATGCCAGCGGCAGACCGATGGTTGATATTGAGCAAGCAAGATTTCACACCACTCTGCAGGCATCGTTGGCAGCAACTTACGGCGCGATCACGGGCAAGCCTGTCTATTTGTTTGATACGAACATCGAGCAAACGGCGTTGGTGACGCGGCTTGCCCGACGCCTGGCCTGACCTACACGCTAAAATGCCGGGAACATTCATATTAGTCGAAGCTGGAGTGCGATGTTTGATGCGCGAACAAGTGGACTTGCATAAAGCCATCAATGCTGTGTCGGACGTCGTGCAAAATCGTCCCAGACCGTTAAGAGTGTTCGACCAGATCCATATGAAGACGGCCGATATGGTGATTCAAAGTGAGATTGTCGCCGATTGGGCAGACGGCAAACGTCTGGCTTTCATCGGCGACGGTGATGCGGTCAGCGTTTGCGTCGCATATCTCAGGGCTCGCGAGGTTCTCAGTTTCGGCCCTTCGAAGATCACTGTATTTGATTTTGACGAGCGTACCGTCAATGCTGTCAAGCGTTTCGCTGATAAGGAGCGGCTCGAACATCTGGATGCCGAGCTATATAACTGCCTAGACGCGTTCCCTGATCGCAACAAATACGACTGCTTTTATACGAACCCGCCTTGGGGTGCATCCAACAATGGGGAAAGTGTGAACGTTTTCATGGAGCGAGGATTCGACGCGGTGCACTACGAGGGTGACGGCATGGTGGTTATTGCCGACGACGATGAACTGGCTTGGCCAAAGAGGGTGTTGGCGAACGTCCAGGCGTTCGGATCCCAGCGTGGCTTTTACGTCTCCCGCATGCAGAGGAAACTGCATGAGTATCATCTCGATGACGCGCCAGACCTTCGTTCCTGCAACCTTTTTGTCAGCGCCCTTCCAGGCAATAGCGCTAAGCGCAGCCCGAGCATTGCGGCAAGTCAGGAACGGTTGACGAACTTCTACGGCAATTCAAAGGATCCTAAGGTAAAGTATGTCAAGGAACGAAAACGGCCTGACTACGGTATGGCTCCAGACGACGAATATGAGCTGGTGATGTTGGAGGACGGGAAGTGAGCAACATAATTCATCCAGGTGCGGGCATACTTTTCATGAAGGTCGGCACACACGCCCAGGAGACTCTCGAAGACATCATCAAGAGGAAATCGGAGGAGATTAAGCAGACGGGTTATGGGATGTGGGGCTACGGTGGCAACACCTGTCACCCGACTTCCATGGTCCAGCCTTTTGCGCGTCGATTCGCAGAGGCGGGCGAACCAATTCACTTGTGCATGGAAGCGATGACGTCAAATCACTTCGCAGAGCCGCTTTGCGCAGCGGAATACTCAGCTGATGGTGTGACCTGGCAGACCATTCCAGATACAATTGAAGTCCGTGGCTCGCGTTATGCGCTGGTTATCGCAGACCTGAGGGAAGATGTATTCGACTTGCCGCTCGATATGACACGAGTTCCCGTGGGGCCAAGCGCTGGTCGGCTGGGCAGTCGATACATAAATGGCCGCGTCGACAAGGCTTGCTTGGAGGTTCTTGATGGGCCAGAGCGCAGCAATGAAGCGATGGAGCAGCCTAAAGAGCGCCCTATTAATCTCGTAGCCGAGTTGAAAGCCCCATACGCTGTTTTTCTACGGAACTATCGCTGAGATATCGTCGGCCGCGACAAGCAGCCTAGGGGTCACAGCCCGAAGGTTCGCGATGTAGCTTTTTAGGCCAGCCACTATGGTTGCAGCTGGAACAGATGGGCTTGAGCATGAAAAGCAAATCGCAGCCGCACGATCAGCTGATGGCTCAGCGCAAATCCGGCCTCGTATGGTGGCGTTGTCAAAGACATTGAGGAAAGCCAGCAAGAGCTGCTCCAAGCAACCAACTGTCCCATGAGAGCTTGAAGGTGCGATTTCTTCCAACGCTTGGATAGCTCGCTTGTCGCCGGTCAGCAACAACGGCGCCGATCGCAGGATGAGTACAGCAAAGAGTTGACTCTCGCCGGTGTCCAATTGCAGTGACAGTTCGATTGCGCGAGTTTCAAAATCCGCAGCGAGATCGACTTCCTCAGAAGAAGGCTCGATTATTGTCAGCCGTGATACGAGTCCATCCCATTCTGTTTTCGCTCCCTGTTGGTCGGCAAGGACCTTCGAGCGTCCGAGGCGGCTGGAAATTGAGTGGCGAGCGACAGCCAGTATGCCCGGTGAACGATCGCTGATGGTCGCGATTTCTAGGAACTCCTGCCCACATCGGTAGGCGCAGATCTTTACGACAACATCGTTGTCAACGAGTACACCTTCAGTCATCGCTTCCCAACATTATATTGTGAAGATACTCGGCGGATTCCTCGTTAAGCTGCCCCCAGTCCAGTTGCTGATTTGCGATTGAATTCACTTCGTTCCAAACCGGCTTCGACTCAGTGTAAATGTGTCGCAGTGAAGCAATTGCTGTTGGCCACATCTTTTCGCGATAAGCTAGACATAAAGCCAGCGTTCCTGGCTCAATTCCATATCGTGGGGCCGCTTCCAGCACCGCCTTCGCAAGAGCCCTAGCCCCAAATTGAGAGATATTAGTCCGAATGTCTGGGGACGGTGTTGATGTCAGGAGCGTCAAAGCGTATTCGTCGGCTTCCTGTTCCTGCGGATCCCCATCTTCGAATTCTGTGGACTCTTCCAAGTCAACGATTGCTGAAGCGCCTTCCAGATGGCCGAGCATTATGTGGCCAAGCTCGTGAGCCAAAGTGAACGCGACTGGTGCTGGATAATTTGCATCTCTCCCGAGCAAAATTGCATGCCGGCCACGATCCTCGACCACCATCGCATGCATCGACTTTGTGTCGAGCGGAAACACGCGGAGGTGGATCACTGGGATGCCAATCGCCCAGCACGTGGCCAGCAAGGTTTGCAGATCGACATAATTGGCGTTTGAAAGCACCGCCTGGCGAAGCGAAGTCGCCGATATCGAGTTTATCGGGTGCGTCGCCATCGTTGCATGAAGTAACAGGCGTCCTACTGAGACGCCAAACGAGGTCATCGCGTCTTGCTGATTGAAGTCGTGAACGGAAAGGTGCTTGAATCGAGCTTTATCTTTCCAGATGAACTCGACGCGTTCTCCCAGCAGAGGTTTTGGGCTTAGTCCCAGCTTCCTTGCGAGTGCAAATCTAAGTTCTGCGCGACTTGACGGGCTAGCCGCCATGTCATCGGACCACCAAGCTGGCCACGCTGCTCGAATTGCGCGATCACCAAGGCCGGCCTTGCGCAACTCATTCAATAAATTTTTGGTATCTGGATCCACCGTTATCTCAAGCTGCAGTCGTTTCCCATATTACCTTAACATGGCGCGTAACGCCTGTGGACCAGGAACCTAAAACAGCGAAGGTTGGAAGTCGGGCTGACCTTCGACACCGACGCCAGCCCGAAGTTCCCTAACCATATCGAGCCATTCCGAACTTGTGTTGCAGGAGGTGTCGGCATAGATGGCAGCCCTTTTTTTTGTCAATCTCACAGGATCGACAAGGCGAATCCAATAGCTGCCTGCAAGGGTTGCTTCCAAATTGGCTTCGTATTGGGCTTCGCCAGAAGGCTTCGTAGCCTGCGTCAGTAAAGCCGTTACCTGAGAAGCGCCGACCGGAGCACCATTCGGTCCCGCATTTCGGTAGGCGTTATGATCGAACGGTATGCCACGCTTGATTTGCAACTCGTCCTGCGACCAACACATAAGTGCGTAGTGCTTGGTCTTGCGGGTGCCGCTGTCGCTATCGCCGCGACTTGTGATAAGGGCATGAGGCGGCAATGGTCGTTCCACCCCATACAGATCAACAAAGCGCCGCCACACCAGAAGGCTACTGGGGGATGAGTCCGCCACCTTCGGCCTGCTCTTCATGATTGAGAACACGACTGGAACGTCCTTCTTCATCCGGGCAAGGGCGCCAATCGACGTCGATGGTGCATTGCCAACCCCCCAAAAAAAGAGGCCGTCGCCTGCACGTCTTTCATTCTCTTTGCGAGCAAGAATGGAATTGAGTTCCTGTCCCGCCTCAGCCTGCATTCGCGACCAGCAGACAAAGTCAGCCGCACATAGGGACTGCACCTTCTGTTCAGCATTCTGGGACGAAGGGATCTGGGATAGCATCATCATACATTCCGTTTCTCAGTCGGAACTTGCACGGGACTGGCGCAGGCACAACCACCATTCGAGCCAGACGTGTTCACGTTAGTGGAAAAACAAAAATACATGTGAAAAACGCCGCTAGGAGGTTGCTATATTCCGCATTCGGTGAGCCATGCGAGTGGTTCCGTGAGCGAGTTATTGGCGTGAACAAAAAGTGAACATACATTGATTTCCGGCCGGTGGCAATCAGTGGTAATCGCGAAATGCTCGAACTCAGGAGCTCAGGGACGATGATCTTTCAAAGGCGCCGCAAGGTTTTCGAATCTCATGTGTTCGTAGTTGATGCACTTGGGTTCTCTGACAAGATTCGCCGCGCCGATCGCCGATCCCTTCTTGATCTCTGGGGCGAAGTGGATCGCCAATACGCCGCGTTTAAGTTGAAACTGCCAAATCTTGTGGCACTTCAATTCGGCTCGCGCATAATCGGAACGCGCGAGTTTGAGACGCTGCGCCTGAATGATATGTTTATTGTCCATTCGCGGCGGGAGATGCCAGATCCAGCTCTGCGATACCTCGTCACTGCGTCTATTTTGTACCAGCAAATGTTGGCACTCAAATATATTCCCCGGGGAGGGTTAGGATTCGGCGATATCGTCCGCGGCGATGGTCTTTTAGTCGGCGGAGGGTTTCTCGACGCCTACGACCATGCGGAAAAAAGACCCTCAAGTGTAAAGGATATCTGCGCCATCGCTATTTCTCCACACTTCATGGCAACCATTGGATATTCAAAAAAAGCGCTGAGGCTCGTCTGCTTCTATGAAGGTCACTTCTTCCTCCATCCATATCATTTGGTTGATCCTGACCTCGGCCCCTTCAGCCCCGGCCGCGTGTTGGATTGCCTAGAGGCAGCAGAGACAAATGAGGAAAAGCTCAACGCAACTAGGAAGTTTCTTTCGGAGCTGGAAGACTACGACGCCACTATGCTGCCAGGATCCTGATCCGAAAAGTTTGCAAAGAAGCGGTCTTAGCGACCGGGATCAGCTCCATTGCGGCTTAGACAACCGGACTTCCTCTTCACGAATACCACCGCTCCAGCTATGCTCTTTGATAGCCTATCACCACTCAGGGCATTCCAATTCATTTCTCCCTTGCGAGAGACGTCCAAGCTTATCTCCATCGTTTTCACTTACAGCGAATTGGACAGGACGATATGCGCCGCTGCAACAGATCAGCTGATATTCACGACGCAGTTGACGCACTATAGGGTGGCAATTTGCTAAGCGTCGAAATTTCTAGCAGATTCTGACCGATGGAATGGGCCGCTTTGTCAATGATCGAGACAAAACGGTGGAGAGCCTGGTCAAGTGGGAGTTGCGCCAGCATTGAGAACACAACGTCCCCTCCAGAACCTGCACGATGTAGATAGTAATGTTGGATGAAGTTTGGATGGCAGCTTTCACTCAGGAACGCATAGTCGTCCTCGGCTTCCGGATTCTCATCCACCCAATGCTTGATTTGCGTCAGGATGTTGACGCTGGAGGGTTGCTCGATGTTCAAAGCTTCGAGCCAATGCCCTCTGCGGCTACCCAGGAAAAAAGGGGTCAGTTTCGTGCGTGCGGCTGCCCAGTCAGGTGCGGCGCACCTCATTTGCTTCAGCAGATAATGGATGGATGCGCCGTACTCGAAGATCAGCCGTCCGACGAGGCAAAAACTCACGAATTCGCCCTCCTGCCATTGATTTAAGGCCGCGCGGCAAAGCCCGTCAATTGTTCTTTCGCTATAGTAGACATAGCTCGCGACGGATGTTTTGAGCGCATACTCGTCGCTAGGAGTCTCCGGGTTCCACTTGTTGAATTTTTCTGAGATGTCGGCGGCTAGCTCAAGGTCGGCTACCTTATCCGTCGCCACTCCCACCTTCGCAGGCAACTGCTGGATCGTGTCGACGTAGGCACCAACGCGTTCTCGCCAGAACGAGGGGCGTCCGTCTATAATTTCCATGGTTCTCAACCTTTTTCGAGACCAGATGGTCAATTACGCCGCGCTAAATTTTGCTGCACTGGCCGCCGGCGTTTGTATAATGGCACTTAACGCAAGAGGCGGTTTGAAGATAGGCGCGCGTCACCCTATCGGGCACGGCAGCACTTGGCGGTTAGCGTTCGATGTTTATCGCTGCAGTTTACTAACTTATTGGTATTCAAGGAAACTTCTGGCTTATCGGCCATGGTTTACGGATCGAATCCCATCAACAGGCTTACCACGAACCAGCGAGAGGGTTGCCAATCAAGGGTACTGGTTTGAGGTTCCCTTTTTGATCTCCCACCGAAATCGAAGGAAGCATCTGCTTGTGAGATCGACGAAACCACTTCACCGCGATGCTGGCGAGGTCGCCGATCATCGGCAGATTCTGCCAATCCGCGAACCGGCCGGCCGTCGCTTCAGGCTCCGATTGGTAAAAGAACGAGCCCGAATGGTTGAGATCATTGATCGACGACGCCATTGCCGAAATGGGTCGTTGGAACATTTTTGACGGCACGCCAAGCGGACTGGCCGTCTCTGAAAAAGCAGGGGCCATGAAATCGATAGCCCAGCCGTCGGCCTCGGTCCAGCAATGGAAGTTTTCGCCGGCGCCGGTGACATAACCGTCGTCGCGGTGATCGGCAAAAAGGAGCATCGATCCATCAAGATTGTAGGCGGCGAGACCGCCTTTGGGCGTCGCTTGTATCTTGTAATGATGCTCAAGGATAAACGCACCGAAGGTGCTGAAGTACATACAGGCATATGCGGGATTGCCGCCTTCGTTGACAACGAGGCTGTTAATGACCCGGTAGATCCTATGATAGTCCGTTTGTTTGATCAGCATGGTAAGGGTGCTTTCAACGCTCGTTTGGGCTAGGCGTTAGGTCTTCAGGGGCGAGTTTCCAGCTCGTCTATGTCGCCACGGCAATCACCGGGTCATCGACGCTGCGACCGGCTGCTGACAGTCTCGGGAACAGCCAGGCTATGACCGCAGGATCGAGCAAGCCCTGTGCGAACATCGATTCCCAATTGTTGAGAGAATCCTGAGCATAGTCCCGCGCATCTCGATGCTCGCAGATGGCTGCGATCAATTCAGCTTGGTTGGTGGGGATAAAATTCAGGGACCCGACGATCTTTCGCGGCGCGCGCACGAACTTGACCCACTGTTTTCCCAGCCAGTTCAGCACGCCAGTCCGCTTGATCACATTTTCCAGGTGGTATTCGATCGCGGGCCTGTCCGGGTGCGTGAGGGCAACCAGGATTTCGAGGTCTACGATCACGGTTGCATCCATGCCGGAAAACTTCGCTGCGTACAGACGTTCGTCCATGCATGTATCATAGTATGGATGGAGGATGCGCGCTCCCACGGCATGGCCCCTGTAGTTCTGGCCACGCTTCAGGTTGCAATCACATGCCGGGACCAGATTCTTGGAGAAGATCGCAAATGCCGGGTGATCTTCCTTTGGCAGAACGTGATCCAGCGTGTGTGCGTGCAAGGAGCCACACATCGAACATGGTAATGCGAGATTGTCCTCGCGGATGTCATCGATGGGGTGGTGGCTGGTGGGCAAATCTTTGTAGTGCTTGCGCAGCCATTTATCCAATGGATCCGGGATCGGGACCTGCACGACCGCCTGCGCGTTCCCCGAGACGCTGTCATACTGCACGTAGCCGGTCTTCAGGGCTTGTCGGAATGCCTGTAAGCCCGGATAACTTCCAAGCCTGTGGTTGTCGACGAGAGCATCGACGCCTGCGATGTCATCGAAAATCGGAAAAGAGATTTTGCGCATCAGCCGATCTTTGCCCGAAGTTCGTTCAGGAATTCCAGCGACAACTCATTGCCGTAGTTTTCGAGGACCTCATCCCAGGTCATCCCCGATGACTGGATGTTTCTCTCCAGCTCCCGCGCGAGATATGAAGGTTCGTCTTCTCCAAAAACGAAGTAGGAAATTTCTCCGACGTCTGCACCGAACGTTGCAAGGCGAGGTCTCTGGACTTCAATGCGTCTGTCGGCATCAGCCCTGAGGATCGAGATCTGCTCCCTGAAAACCTCTCGGAGAAAATAGGCAGAGTGCGTCGCGATGATGGCTGCGGACCCGGTCTGCGCCAGCAGGCTGTCCAGGATTGAAACGAAGCGCGCTATAAAGTTCGGGTGCAGATGGGTCTCGGGCTCGTCGAAGAGTAGAAGAGAGCTATTGTCGATTTCCAAGCTCACATAGGCCGCAAACTTGAGAAAGGAGATTTCGCCGCTACTCAGGCGAAGCGCGTTGCCATCGGAGAAACGAACCGGATCGCGCCGGGTGTTAAGCGACGCAAAACGTCTGAGTTTTTCCTGTTCACCGCCCTGGTTCAAAGAGCTTAATGGAATAATGCCGTCGTTTGTCCAGACCCAGATGGACTTCGGGTCACCCAGCGCTTCGAGTGCATTGAGGAAAATCTGCCATCGGCTGCGATCCTTGATCGCCTGGTTCGACCGGGCGACGCTGACGATCGCGCTGATCAGACCGCCGGCTTTTCGAGTCGGGGTGGATCGCGTCAGGGCATAACGTGAATAGCGAACATATTGCCGGCGTCGCGCCGTGCCCGGAAAGATAGAGAGCGCCTCTTTCGTTGGGGCAAACGCCAGCATCCGGTTGAACTGAGCCCGCTCCCCCGTTTGTGGATCAATCAGGCCGCCGCCTTTTATGGCCCGCTTCGCGATAGTGCTGAGCGCTTGACTTTTCCCAACACCATTTTTCCCGATGATGATCGCCATCCGCTTTGGCAAGAAGCCGGTATGGTCGAAGTTGAATCTGAGCTCGTGCTCGTTTTCAAAAGCCGTGAGTTTGAACGACACGGCGATCGTCGGCGACATCCGACCGATTTCCTCATGGCCGAGACCTCGCAGGATCGGTCCTGCGTTCTTGTAGGCAAAAAAAGCTTCCGCGGTACGCGTTAAGGAATACTGGAAAACCGCAGTGTTCGGCGCGTCGCGCACAATCGGAGAGTTTGCGGAAAACTCACCCAACGCGACGAGATCGCAGGTTTTTAGCAGAATTTCGCGAGCACCAGTGACGTCAGCATCGGCAACGAGCCCGCGATAGGCATCGAGGTCGGGCAGTAGCGTGAAGAATTTCGGAAAGTCGTCCCCGGGGACAACCGACTTGTCTGGAGCCGCACTCTTGATGAGATCAGCGCCATTCACCTCGTCATTCGAGTTTTGGAGAAAGCCGATCATGCCAGAAAATTCGGCTGTCAGGCGAGCAGAGTCCCGGCGAACGAAAACATTGATCCGCGTCTTAAAGCGGAAATCGTCGAAACTGTCTCCAGACGGGGTGATCAGAATAGTATTATTTTCGATCGATCGGGCGTCGGAGGGCGTCTGCGAAGAGAAAAAGAGCTTGAACTGTTCTGTCGGAGTGTCCGAAGGCGAGACCGTCATATGATTTCCATGTCATTGTCGCGGAATCCACTGATTGCTCGCGTGGCACGCATGATACGTATTTTGGTCGTGCAAGCAAACTAGCCTCGCCCGATGGTAGCAGCCTTGTGCACAGGGCTCGGGGTGAGTAATGCAATCGTTCCGTTCGAACTCTCTTGTGGAACAGGCGGCTTGCAATAGTTCGCCTCACTTTCCCGGCGTTGCAGCGGCTGAGGAGCTGCACTACCATTGAGGGTACAGTAAAGGGTCCGCATTTCTTTTGCCTGGAGGCGACGTGGATACGCTTTTCAAAGAAGATCTCGAAATCTCGCTTCCGCCCCAATTCGCGATCGCTGGTAAAATCCATGGTGCCTCCGTCAGGAAACTCGGCCATCCCTGCAGCAAGCTGATCGCTTCAGCGAACGAGTTTACCGAAAAACGGGTTCGGGGATTGTTTCTTCGCAGCCCCGATGGGCGACGCGAGGTTGCGGTCATCTCTCGCAAAACCGATGTGGATCTGCCCGCCGACGAGATACTTCGCCATCCGGCGGCCTCGAGCCTTGCGGAATTCCGAAGAGACCCGACCCCGGGCGTCTGGATCAAACCCGCCGCCGCCGATGCCACAAGCATCCCGATCGAGAAACTCGAAGCCGGGTGCGCGGAGATACGCGAATCCTGGCGAGGGGCGTTCACCTTTGCCGAAGAGCGCCTAGTTGGAGACATAGTTGTCCAGCCCGGTCTCAGGAAGCCGCAAATAGGGGCGATACATGCCGCCCTCGGCCATTGGACCGCTTCTTCTGCCCCGGCAACCATCGTCATGCCAACCGGCACTGGCAAGACCGAGACGATGCTAGCGCTGATGGTCGTTGCCGAAGTCGAGCGGCTTCTTGTCGTGGTGCCGAGCGACGCCTTGCGGACGCAGATGTCGGAGAAGTTCCTGAGCCTCGGGGTGCTCAAGGACAGCGGCTGTCTCGCTCCGGACGCGAAATTGCCCGTCGTTGCGACCCTCGATGAAATCCCCAAGTCGGTCGAAGAGGTCGACGGCATCTTCAGGCGGGCCAACGTCGTCGTCACGACTATGGACGCGGTTGCCAAGGCAAACGGGGAAGTCCAGTTGAGGATGGCGGAGCTTATCAGCCACCTTTTCGTCGACGAAGCACACCATATCGCCGCCAAGATGTGGCGGGAATTCAGGGGGCAGTTTGCGAGCCGCACCGTCCTGCAGTTCACCGCGACGCCGTACCGAACCGACGGGCGACGCGTCGATGGCAAGTTCATCTACAACTACCCGCTCGCCAAGGCTTATGCCGAGGGGTACTTCAAGAAAATCCACTTCAAACCGATTTACGGTCTCGACCGGGACGACGCCGACCTGCGGATCATCCAGGCCGTCAAGGCTGCATTGGTTCAAGACGAAGCAGAGGGCCACGTTCATCTTGCGATGGCGCGTTGTCGGATAATCGATGCCGCCATCAAGCTGCATCGCCTCTATTGCCAGCTTCTGCCGGAGTACAATCCCGTCATCGTTTACAGCAGCCTCTCCTCTAAGGCGAAGCTGGAGGCGCTCCGGAAGCTGAGGTCTGGAGAGAGCAGGATCGTGGTGTGCGTAGACATGTTGGGTGAGGGCTTCGACCTTCCCGAACTCAAGATCGCGGCGCTTCACGACAAGCATCAGAGCGAAGCAATTACCGTTCAGTTCGTCGGGCGGTTCACCAGAATGCGGAAAGACCTCGGCGATGCGACGGTGATCGCCAACGTCGTGGCCGCCGGCATGCGGGACAGTCTTCAGGCACTCTATAATGAAGACGCCGATTGGAACCATCTGCTCGAAGGTCTCGGAACCCGTAACACCGCCCGCGAAGAGCGGCGGCAGGAAGTGTTCGAGGGTTTCGATCAGCCGCCGACGGATTTTCCACTAGATCAGGTGACACCTCGCCTCGGCGCGGTCGTGTACGAGACCACTTGCGAACGATGGGATCCAAACAGGATCGTGGATGCCTATGGACCTGGCTCCATTATCGAAGGTCCGTCGATCAACTACGCCGAGCGGCTTGCGGTCTGGGTTCTGAAAACCGAAGAGAAGCTCAAGTGGACGTCGATGCGCCAGCCCGTAAATTCGGCGTATCACCTGTACGCATGCCATTGGGATGATGAGCGGCAGCTTCTCTACGTCAGCAGTTCGAACCTGAGCGATCTTCACGCCAGGCTGGCCGAAAAGGTTGCCGGCGCCGATGCGAAGCGAATTCGCGGAGACGACGTCTTCAGGGTGCTGGACGGCTACAAGCGTTTAATCCTAAGCCATCTTGGCCTTTCGGAAGCGGTCCGGAAGCCAATCAGGTATTCCCAGTTCATGGGCAGCGACATCGCTCCCCAGCTTACCGACGACCCCGCCAATCGCGGTCGGATGAAGACGAACATCTTTGGCCAGGGTTACACCGCGAGTGGCAAGTCGACGATCGGTTGCTCCACGAAGGGAAAGATCTGGTCTTACGAGTCGGTGCATGGCTTTGCAGGCTGGATGGAGTGGTGCAAGGTCATCGGTGCGAAGTTGCAGGACTCATCAATCCAGCCCGACGGTATTCTGCGACGGCTAGTTCAGCCCACCAAGCTCACTTCGATGCCAGACAAGCACGCTGTAGCCATCAACTGGCCCGAGGCGGTCCTCCATGTCGATGATGACAGGGTGGATTTGGTTTTCGGCGACGTCTCGGTTCCGTTCTACGATTGCGATATCCGCATCCTATCCCAGATCCCTGGTACCGAGATCGTAATGAGGGTCGGAGGAGATGACAGGTTCGTCGATGTCGCGATGACCATAGACGGTTCCGGTGCGCACTATAGGCCCACGGCCGTGAGCGGCGTCCGTATCGGTAAAAAAACAACGGATTTGGTCACATGGTTCAAGGACGATCCGCCGCATATCTACTTCGCGGATGGAAATATGCTTTTGGCGTCCGAGTTGCTCAAGCTGCCCGACGACCACGCTCCGCCGTTCGATCCCGATCGCTTGGTTGCCCGGGACTGGAGCGGCGTCAACATCAAGAAGGAATCGCAGGGCAGAAACAAGGACGCGACCAGCATCCAGCGCCGCGTCATCGACGAACTGCTGCAGAGCGGTGGGTTCGATGTCGTATTCGATGATGACGGCTCTGGCGAATCTGCGGACGTCGTGGCCATCAAGAAAGAGGGTGACGTCATCACGGTGGCGATGTTCCATTGCAAGTACTCGAGCGATCTTACCCCGTCCGCCAGGGTCGATGACCTCTACGAGGTATGTGGCCAGACGCAAAAGGCGATCCGTTGGAGGGAACGGCCGGATCTCCTGTTCGCCCGGTTGAGAAAACGCGAGACGGCGATACAGAAGAAGTTTGGGCTTTCAAGGTTGGAGAAGGGTAGCGTTATCGACCTGATCCAATGGCACAACCGCTGGAGCGAATTCGACTATCGTTTTGAGATGACCGCGGTCCAGCCCGGGTACTCGAAATCGGAGGCAATCCGACAGCAGGATAAAGGGCAGCTGGAAATTCTCGCCGCAACACAATCCCTGCTAATGGACACGTGGGCCATACCATTCACGTTCCAATGCAGTCCTTGAATTGAAGACTTTGAACCTGCGGGTAATGAGAAAGCGTCAGTCTTCGATAGTACTGGATATGGGCGGTCCAGCTCCCGCTTAGATAGGAAATTTGAATGGCCGGGAATGAAGAAGGCGTCTTTCGCAAAGCTAAGGCGGAATTTCAAGCTCTGCAGATTTTGCAGGTGCTAGTGCTCCCTGTCGCATGTGGTCGCTCCAATGACAGCATTTTGGGCGTATGCTTGGACAAATGTGGTATGTACGGAACCCCAGAAGAAATTCGGGCGGTCATAAGTTTTCTTGAGCGATCCGGCTTGGTACGCACAGACAAGGTCGATGATTATGTGATCGTCGCGATCACAGACGCGGGCGAACGAGTTGCTGAGGGTAAGCAACTCGTTGATGGAGTGGCTCGCCCTACGCGAAAATAGTGTAGTTGATGGTCAGGCTTCATCAACTCCGGCGTGAGAGGCGCAAGACCGGTTGTCTCCAGCAAAATCAAATGGATACATCATTTCAATGATGCCGAGACTACGGGTCTTAGGTCCGTATCCTTTCAAGAGCTGGTACCCTGTTCCATGCCGGCATCGCTCTCCGATCGAGGGCGCATTGCCCGCTCGCCGATCGGTGTGAACCTAACCGCTATCGCTTCACCGCGACGCATTTCACCTCCGCAAGCAAGCCAGGATGTGCCAGTTCGGATACGCCGATACGAGTCCACGCGTAGGTTCCTTTTGGAAAGACTTCGTTCTTTGCCGTCCGGAAAATATCCATGTGCTTCGACATCTCCACATGATAGCTCGTCATCTCCACCACGTCGTCGAAGGTGCAGTCTGCGGCCTCAAGGACGATGCGGAGGTTCTCCCATATGGCCCTGAACTGTTCTCGCGGGTCCTCAATCACCTGCAAGTCCCTCGTGCGTCCGACTTGCCCGACGACGTAGATCGTATCGCCAACCTTAACCGCCGGGGCATATCCTGCGCGGGCGACGATTTCGCGCATTTCCTCTGGAATTATGACTTCTCGATCCATTGGCCTGAACTTTCCTGTTAAATATAGGCGGCCCAGGTAGTGAAGAGCGGCGCCGCCTTGGAACCACGAGCGATTACCTAATGCGAGAGAATAAGACTTGCAATAGAAACCGAACGGTTCCATATTGTCTCTATGGTTAGACGCAGTCAGACATCCCCGACCGTTGGACGCCCTCGCGAATTCGAACTCGACGACGCAGTTCGCAAGGCGATGGGCGTGTTCTGGGACCGTGGATATCACGATGCGTCTTTGCCCGACCTGCTCGAAGGCATGGAGCTATCGAGAGGTAGCTTTTACAAGGCGTTCGTGGACAAGCGGGGCGTCTATCTCCGCGCGCTTGATGTCTATATCGAAGACGCCATTCGTAAGCTTGGCGAAATCCTTCACGCCAATCCGTCGCCGAAGGCCGCAATTCGAGAAGCCTTTTCTCGGCAGGTTGAGGATTCGTCAGGCAAAGAAGGCCTGCGCGGTTGCTTTGTCGTATTGTCGGCCGTCGAAATGCTTCCCGCGGACGAAGAGGTTTCCGCTCGAATTGCACGACTGTTCCGGCGACTGCAGGATCTTTATGCGGCCGCCATCATAAGGGCCCAAGCCCTCGGTGAGATTGATCCCGGGCTGGACGAGCGAACTCTGGCGAGGTTCCTCGTGTGTCAGATCCAAGGAATGAGAGTTTTAGGAAAAACTGGAGCGGATCGCGACGACACCAGGGCGATGGTCGACTTCGCGCTGAAGCCGCTCGACTGACTTCAATTAGGAACCATTAAGTTCCGAATGCACGCATTTTGCAACCCGCTTCAGCGGCTTCGCTTCTCGATATGGAGAGAAAGTTGTCACAATCCCATGACGCCAAGGATAGTCTCGATCCGCGCAGGTGGACGGCATTGGCCATCTTATTGACCGGGGCTTTTCTGCCCCCGCTGGATTTCTTTATCGTCAACGTGGCGCTGCCCTCGATCCGGGAGGACTTTCAGGCCTCCGCCTCGACGATGCAGCTGACTATTTCAGGCTATGCCACCACCTACGCAGTCATGCTGATCACCGGTGGCAGGCTTGGCGACCTTTATGGTCGACGAAACGTCTTTCTGGCTGGAATGGTCGCATTCGCCGCCGCCTCTGCCTTGTGCGGCTTTGCCTGGTCCCCCTCGGTCCTGATCGCCGGCAGGATCCTCCAGGGGTTTGCGGCAGCAATCATGGCGCCGCAAGCTTTGGCGTCAATCAATGCAATTTTTCCCGACCACGAAAAGTCGAAGGCACTCAGCTTTTATGCCCTGACATTTGGGGTGGCATCAATGGCTGGCCTGTTTCTCGGTGGGGCGCTGATTGCACTGGATGTCTTTGGCCTCGGATGGAGAGCCATTTTCCTTATCAACCTTCCCGTGATCGCAATAGCCGCGCCGGCCGCGCTGGTAATGTTGCGCGAGACCCGATCGGAGCATGCGAGGAAGCTGGATATGGGTGGAGCGACGCTGATCGCGGTTGCGTTGTTTGCGCTGATCTCGCCGCTGATTGAGGGCCGTGAACAAGGGTGGCCGATCTGGTCGATCTTGATGCTATCGGCTTGCCCGCCACTTCTTCTGCTGTTTTGGCGCTACGAGCAAAGGGTGGGGGCCGCGGGGGGAGATCCGATTGTCGAACCTCGACTGCTCCAGGTTACGGGATTGAAGCGCGGGCTGCTCTCAGCCCTGTTCTTCTATGCCTTCGCGGCTTTCTGGCTGACATTTTCGGTCTACCAACAGGGCGGCCTTGGCCGTACGCCTTTCGAGGCTGGAGTTGCAATCCTTCCCGCGGCCCTCGGGTTCGTTTTGGGACCATTCGCGAGCGGGAGCATCCTGCGCGTCTTCGGCAGGTTCGCCGCCGCCGCAGGCATGACCCTGGAAGCGGCTGGATTGTTCGGGACCGCTGCCCTGATCTCGTTCGGGGCACCAGAGTTCTTATTCGTTGCCTTGTTCCTTATTGGCGCCGGTCAGGGAATTGCGCTCCCAAATCTGGTGAAGACTGTCGTTCAGCGGGTTGACCCGACGCGGTCGGGTTTGGCGTCGGGCCTAGTCAATTCGATGCTCCAGATAGGCGGCGCTTTGGCAACAGCGCTTATCGGCGGATTGTTTTTCTCAATCCTGGGTTCAGCATCCGACGGGAGATCCATCGGCCATGCCTACAGCGTCGCAGCCGTCGCGATTGGTATTTGTCTCCTCATTGCAGGTTGGCTTTCCGCTGGCCTGCCATCGGACAAAGAAGTCCACCGATGAGTGCGAACGTTGAGCCATCGGCTCTTCCTTTGAAGGTTTGACCATTCCCACTCCCAGTCGGCCACCGTCGGACAGTCCATTTCTCGGCCGATCAACATGCAACATTTTGAGGTAAAATTCCATGAACAACATTCCCACTCCTCCGCTTGCGGGAAGGCGAGCGCTCGTGACCGGTGCGGCACGCGGTATCGGTGCAGCCATCGCGTTAAAACTGGCCGAAGATGGCGCCGACGTCGCGATCACCTATGAGAGGTCGGCGGACAAGGCCGAAGCCCTCGTCGCCGAGATCCGAGCGATGGGCCGGAAAGCCATTGCCATTCAAGCTGATGCCGCGAGCCCAGACGCTGCTAAAGCTGCGGTTGAGCTGACGGTCGCTGACCTCGGCGGCCTCGACATCCTGGTCAACAATGCCGGCGTCCTGTTTGCAGGTGAATTCTCCACACAGCCACTGGAGGAAATCGACCTGCAGCTGAACGTCAATGTGCGCGGCGTGTTTCTAATCACGCAGGCGGCGCTAAAGCACATCCCGGACGGAGGCCGCATCATCAGTACCGGCAGCAATGCAGGCCTGGCTGTCCCTTTCGCAGGAATTGCGGTCTATGCGGCGACCAAGTCCGCTCTGGAAAGTTTTACACGTGGTCTAGCGCGCGAACTGGGACCGCGGGAAATTACCGTCAATCTGGTCCGGCCTGGCCCGATCGACACCGATATGAACCCTGCCGATGGCGCTCTGGCACCTGCGATCTTGCCGAGCCTGTCAATTGCCCGATACGGTCGGACCCGAGAGGTCGCAGAGGCCGTTGCATTCCTTGCAGGCCCGGGCGCTGGCTACATCACCGGCTCGGGCATACTCGTCGATGGCGGCATAAGCGCTTGAACATTAAGCAAGGCGGGAGCTGCCGATCGGCCAGCCAAGTTCTCGCTGCGAAATTGGAGATAGAGATGGAATATACACGCCTTGGAAATACGGGCCTTGAGCTTTCCCGGCTCTGCCTTGGGTGCATGAGCTATGGCGAGCCCGATCGTGGAAGCCACCCCTGGACGCTAACGGAAGAACAAAGCCGCCCCTTTATCCGCAAAGCGATCGAATTGGGGATCAACTTCTTCGATACCGCCAATGTCTACTCGGATGGAACGAGCGAAGAAATCCTCGGCCGCGCTATAAGGGACTACTCGACGAGAGACGACGTGGTCATCGCCACAAAGGTCAACGGTCGGATGAAGCCCGGACCAAATGGGGCCGGCCTGTCGCGAAAAGCCATTCTTTCCGAGATCGATGCCAGCCTAAAACGTTTGGGAACTGACTATGTCGATCTCTATCAGATCCATCGGTTCGACCATCATACGCCGATCGAGGAAACGCTGGAAGCGTTGCATGACGTCGTCAAGGCGGGCAAAGCCCGCTACATCGGTGCGTCGTCGATGTACGGGTGGCAGTTCTCGAAAATGCTCGCTGTCTCGCAGGCGAACGGATGGTCACGGTTCGTCTCCATGCAGAACCACCTGAACCTGCTGTATCGTGAAGAGGAGCGAGAGATGCTCCCGCTTTGCAAAGCCGAAGGTATTGGCGTTATCCCGTGGAGCCCGCTCGCACGTGGCCGTCTGACCCGCGATTGGAGCGCGCAGAGCGATCGCTCCGAAACCGACGAGATCGGGAAGGGCCTTTACACCCGAACCACCGAGGACGCAGACAGACGCGTGGCGGAGGCGGTTGCCAAGATTGCGCAGGAGAGGGAAGTGCCCAGAGCACAGATTGCGCTGGCATGGGTTCTATCTAAATCCGAAGTGTCGGCTCCCATAATCGGCGCAACCAAGTTGCAGCACTTGGACGACGCTGTCGCCGCGCTTTCCATCAAGCTCACCGACGCTGAAATACAAGCTCTTGAGATCAACTACATTCCCCACTCTGTCGTCGGGTTTTCCTGACGACAGAGTGTTGGTTCGACTGGTCTGGCGGCAACAGGCTGAAACACGTGAATATGGAGAAAGCATTTGAAGACAATCGGTATACTTGGCGGAATGTCCGCAGCCTCGACCCAGATTTATTATCGGGAACTCTGCAGGCTGACACGCGAGAGCCTTGGAGGACTTCATTCTCCCGAGCTGCTCATACGATCGGTCGACTTCGACGAAATCGAAAAGTTACAGGCATCCTCCGAGTGGGACGCGGCGGCAGATATCCTCAATGAAAAAGCCATTGCTCTGGAGCGCGGAGGTGCCGACCTGCTTATCATGGCGACGAATACCATGCATAAGGTGGCGGACAAGATCCTGAGCGGGGTGTCGATCCCATTGGTACACATCGCGGATGCAACTGCGACAGCTATCCTTGATAGCGGTTTCCGTAGGCCGGGGCTAATGGCAACCGCTTTCACGATGGAACAGAATTTCTACACCGACCGGCTAACCGCGCGAGGACTGTCACCAACCGTTCCTGATGCCGATGATCGAGCGGAAACCCACCGCATCATCTATGACGAGTTGTGTCGCGATGTGGTTCGTGAGGATAGTCGCGTGACGTATGAACGGATCGCGCAGGGACTGATCGATCAAGGCTGCGACTGTCTTATCCTTGGATGCACCGAGGTAGGCATGCTGTTGAACCAGCGTAATGTCGGCGTCCCCGTCTTCGATACGACCCTAGTTCACTGTGAAGCCGCCCTTCGAGCTGCTTTGCAGTGACATGCTGCCTATCTGGCGACTGGTTTGCGGGAGTGTGCCAGAGCATCGGTTAGCCCTCCTCACCAAGATGCTGGTGGACCCACTTCGCCTCTTCCGACGCCGTGCGTCCAAAATGCCTTCTGAAATCGCGGCTGAATTGGGCAGGGCTGACATAGCCGACCGACGCAGCTACGTCTGCAATGGTCCCGCTCTGGCGGGCGATCATAAGTCGCGCCTCATGGAGCCGCATCGCCTTTACATATTGCATCGGACTTGAGCCGGTCAGGTTCTTGAAATGGACGTGATAGGAAGGAACGCTCATGCCCACCTCTTTGGCCAGATCCGCCACGGCGATTTCGGTAGCGTAATTCTCCCGTAGCCACGTCACGCTCTCGACCAGTTTTCCCGAGGTTCCTTTGCGCTGAAGGGCCGCGATCACCGCGTCACCCTGCGGCCCTGACATGACCCGGTAATGCAGTTCACGAAGGATGGAATTCCCGAGCACGGCGACATCGACCGGGTTGCCGAGTACAGTCAGCAGGCGATACAGGACGTCTCCGATATTGCGATCCATTTTGCTCGAGAGCAGCCCTCGCGGTTTGGCGCCTGAGAGACCTGCGAGTTCTTCCACCTGCAGAGCAATCTCGGCCGCCATCCGCATATCGAACTCCAGATAGACGGCAAGTAATGGCCGTTGTGGACTTGCCTTTGAAGTCATCCGGAATGGAACGGGTACCGAAACAGCGAGATAATGGTCCTCGTCATAGAGGTAGACTTCGCCTTCCAGGATGCCTTGCTTGCTCCCCTGCAAAACGAACACTGCCCCCGGCTTATAGAGAACCGGAACGTCATCTAGTACCGCTTCAGTGCGCAGGATACGGAGACAACTGATCCCGGTCTGATTGTAACCGAGGCGAGGAGCCAGTTGTTCGGCCACGGCGACAAGCCGGTCATGTGCGACGGACTGTTCTTCAAAAATCATAGGATTAGTCAAGCCAATTAGAGAATCCGCAATCGAGTTCAGCTGGCCTTCAGATTATCTGTCATCCACGGTTAATCAAGGAGTTTCAGAAATGTCGAGCAAAACGTTTTTCATAACAGGGGCGAACTCGGGCTTTGGATTGGCGATCGCCACCGCCGCAATGGAAGCCGGTCACACCGTCATCGGGACCGTCCGCTCCGAAGCCTCGCGCGAAGCGCTGGCAAAGACCCTCCCGCAACTGCGCCCGGTCCTCTGCGACGTCACAGATTTCGACAGCATCCCTGACGTCGTCCAGCAAGCGGAGGACGAACACGGGCCAGTCGACGTGCTGATCAACAATGCCGGATACGGTCACGAAGGCGTGCTCGAGGAATCGCCACTTGAAGAGATGCGACGTCAGTTTGATGTGAACGTGTTCGGCGCCGTCGCTGTGGCCAAGGCATTTCTTCCGAGGTTCCGTGAGCGCCGCCGTGGCTTTATCGTGAACGTCACGTCGATGGGCGGTATGATCACCATGCCCGGCATCGCATATTACTGCGGCAGCAAGTTCGCTCTTCAGGGCATTTCCGAGGTCATGCGCTCGGAAATGGCGCCGTTTGGAGTTCACGTGACAACGCTTTGCCCTGGCTCATTCCGGACAGACTGGGCTGGGCGTTCGATGGTCCGCACAGACAGGTCGATTGCGGATTACGACAGCCTGTTCGATCCGATTCGCGAGGCGCGTCAGGCCGTAAGCGGCAAGCAGCTCGGTGATCCTCAAAAACTGGCCGCCGCTGTGCTTACTCTCATTGGATCGGACAATCCTCCGCCGCAGCTCCTTCTTGGCAGCGATGCCCTCAGCCACGTGACGGCGCGGATCGAGCGTTTGCAGCAGGAACTCGCATCGTGGAAAGCTCTTACGGTCTCCACAGACGGTTAGAAGCAAGACGAGCTTTTTGCTATTGACGATCTGCCTACTAGAAGGTAGACAGATTCCATGAGCAACCTTTCGAATACTTCCGACGAAATCCTGGCCTCTGCGCGCAACCTCATCATGAGTGGGGGTTACAACGGGTTCAGCTATGCAGATATCTCGGAAGTGGTCGGCATCCGCAAGGCCAGCATCCACCACCACTTCCCCAGCAAGGTCGATCTGGTGCGTGAGCTGGTCAAGCGTTATCGGGAAGACGGGCAGGCGAGCGTTGTCACTCTCGAACAGAACGTTCCAGACGAATTGGACATCCTCAAAGTCTATGCGAACCACTGGGCCAAATGCATCGAGGATGCGAGCAGGCCCTATTGTGTGTGCGCCTTGCTTGCCAGTGAACTGCCATCCCTTCCGCCGGAAGTCGCAACCGAGGTGACGAATTTCTTTCGCTTCATTTCATCGTGGCTGACGACGGTCATGGAACGTGGCTACAAAAGCGGGACGCTCAATCTCACGAGCGAACCGCATGTCGAAGCCGAAGCGTTTCTGGCGACGGTATATGGGGCGATGCTCTCGGCGAGAGCCTACGGGAAACCGGAGGTCTTTTCGACGATACTTTCACCTGCTCTCAACCGCCTTACGCCGACTGTCTCTCACTAATCCTGCGTGGCTAGCCTGCTCAGGTAACTCGCGTCCATCGAAACTACCAACTAGTAGGAAGATAAAAATGAAAAATGCTTTCCCCGCTTTGGCCTTCGGGCTGGCCAGCGTCTTTTCTGTAACAGTCCTTTCGTCACCCGCATCTGCCGAAGATAAGAAAGCCGCGCCGATCCATGTCCGCGGCAGCATCGTCGACTACCAGGGTTCAACGCTCAAAGTGAAGACGCGCGAAGGCGAGACAATCGATGTCGCGCTTGCCGACGACTGGAAGGTGGCTGGGGTCGCGGATGCCGAGGTCACAGATATCAAGCCGGGCGATTTCGTGGGTATCGCATCCTTGCCAAGGGCGGACGGCGGCGATGGAGCGCTTGAGGTCCTCATTTTCCCGCCGGCAATGAAAGGCACAGGCGAGGGTAGCTACGGTTGGGATCTGAAGCCCGACAGCAGCATGACCAATGCGACGGTCGCGGATGCCGTTAAGGGCGTTGATGGCCGGACTGTCACCGTGACCTATCATGGCAAGGAAAAGAAGATCGCCATTCCGGATGGGACACCTGTCGTCACCATCGCTGGAGCCACCAAGGATGATCTCGTTCCCGGCGCCGTTGTCTTCATCACCGCCGAAAAGGCTGCAACCGGCCCGATCGCTCACCAGGTGGTGGTCGGCAAGAATGGCGTGGTTCCACCCATGTAAGCCACGCCGTCACTGGCCGGAGCAGCCGCCATACTGCTTCGGCCGGTGACTACAGATCGAGGTTGTTTGAACTGCAGCCGTAAATGCCACAGATGAAAGACGCTGAGATGAGCGCAAACGCTTCCAATGACAATGTTCAATATCCTCGGAAGATCTTCATCCGCCGCCACTCCGTTGTAACTCGGCTTACGCACTGGCTGAACGTGCTTTGCCTGAGCTTCCTTTTTCTGAGCGGACTGCAGATCTTCAATGCCCACCCGGAGCTTTATTGGGGTCATTATGGCGCGAACGGCGACCCCGCCGTTCTGACGATCGGCTCCGACGACGATGCAGGCACGCCAAGCGGCTTCTTGCGTGTCGCAGGGCTACAGATTCCTACAACTGGCGTTCTCGGTGTTTCCAATGTTGATGGGGAGCCGACTGCGCGAGCTTTCCCATCCTGGGCCACAATCCCCTCGTTCCAGGATCTCGCGGCTGGACGTCGCTGGCATTTCTTCTTCGCCTGGCTGTTTGTGATCAATGGTATTCTCTATCTTGGATTCAGCCTGCTGAGCGGACATTTCAAGCGAGACCTGGCGCCGAAGGTGAACGAACTCTCGCCTCGCCACCTCGGCCGCGAGGTTCTCGACCATGCTCGTCTCCGCTTCCCCGAAGGGGAGGAGGCCAGGCATTACAATGCACTTCAGAAACTGACCTATCTGGCGGTCATTGTTATTCTGCTGCCTCTCATGGTCCTGACGGGTCTGACCATGTCACCCGGGGTGGATGCTGCTCTCCCCGCCTTAGTCGGGGACTGTCAGGAATTTTGTGTCTGAGGCCATGATGATGGAAAGGAGAATCATCACATGGCCATTGAGAAGGAACTTTTGGATCAGCTTCTCGCG
>NZ_JAGGJW010000004.1 GCF_017873175.1 Neorhizobium petrolearium | reverse complement strand
ATAACCTCAATCCCTCGAACCGCCCGGTGCGGACCCGCATGCCGGGTGGTGTGGCAGGGGAGCGATCAAATAAGATCGCCCCCTATGCCGATTGAGGCCATGATCCTGTGACAGTTGATTTCCTGTCGCGCAGGCATCAACGTAATATGTGTTCCTCTAGCGAATGTGAAGCAAGGACAAAGTGGTTGAACCTTCTATCGAGGCCGTGCTGGCGCAACTTGTCCCCCGGGAGCCGATTTTTCACAGGCGCGAATTCGGCACCAGTCGAGAAGCGCTGGAAGCCATGACGGACGAGGCGTTCTGGGAGATTGGAGCGAGCGGCCGGGTCTATACGCGCGAATTCGTGATCGACAATCTCATCAAGCGATATCGCGATCCGGAGCCTCACGATTGGCCGTGCCGTGATTTCGCGATCAGCCGCCTTGCGGACGGACTATACCAACTGTCCTACATATTGGAGGAGCCGGACCGTCGCACCTGGCGTACGACGCTTTGGAAAAACACGTCGGCGGGTTGGAAAATACTGTTCCATCAGGGAACGGTGATTGCTTGAACGAGGGCCAGCTGCGCCCGACATCCCGGTCCGTCACACGCCTGTCACAGCCGCAAAATACCTCCTCTCCATGCCTCACGAAACACCGCTTCTCCGTTTCGGCGTGATTGCCGATCCGCAATATGCCGACCTGCCGCCGTGGCTGGAGATGGACCGTTACTACGCCAACAGCCTTGACAAACTGAGGGAAGCGATCGGCGTCTTGAACGGCGAGGACCTCTCCTTCGTGGTGACGCTCGGCGATCTTGTCGATCGCAACTGGGAAAGCTACGATCCCGTCCTTTCAGTCTACGAAGGCCTGCGGCATGAGAGTTTCCTCATGCCGGGCAACCACGATTTCGCCGTTGCGCCGGAACGGCTGGACGATGTGCATGGAAGGCTCGGCATGCCGGCCGCCTGGCACGATTTTTCCCGCGGCGGCTTTCGTTTCATCGTGATCGACGGCAACGAGATCAGCCTGTTTTCGGCACCCGAAGGCCATCCGCGGCACACGCGGGCTCGGGAGCGATTGGAGACCTTGCTGACCGAAGGCGCAATCAACGCAAAGGAGTGGAATGGCGGGATCGGCGAAGAACAGTTCGCCTGGCTCGAGGAGACGCTTACACGTTCCAGGGCGGCGGGAGAGCAGGTCATCGTCATGGGCCACTATCCGCTATTTCCGGAAAACGAGCACAATCTCTGGGGCCATGGGAGTCTGACCGATCTCTTCGCTCGCTCCGGCAATGTCGTCGCTTATCTCAATGGCCACAACCATGCGGGCAATCTCGGCCGCAACGGCAACACCTGGTACGTGAATTTCAAGGGCATGGTCGACACGGAGAAGGAAAACACCTTCGCCGTCGTGGAGATTTTTCCCGACCGCATCGCGATCATCGGCCACGGCCGCGAGGAAAGCCGGACACTGCCGCTTTAACCAGCCGCTTCGGCACTCACCGTCCAGCCCTGCACCCAGAGTTGGCGCAACTTGTCGCCTTCGCCACGGAAAAAATCCCCGACCGGCTCGCAATGCTCCACCCGGTCGGTGCGGAAGTTGCGGATCGCCTGCCTGAGTTCGCACCAAGCGACGATGTTGGCCGTCTGCGAATAATAGATGAGCGCGACCGGCCGGATTGTCCGTTCCGTGCTGCGGGCATATTCGTCGCGATAGTCGAGCGTCAGCTTCTGCTCGTCGCGGATCGCCCGGCGCACCATGGCGAGATCGACCGCTTCCGGCACCGGCGCCGGCGCCCCCCAGGCATGCAGCGCATTGGTGGAGAGGATATCGGCAAGCGGCGCCGGCACGACCGCGGCGATCTTGCGGTTCACTTGTCTGGCCGCCTGCTTGAGTTCCGTGTCGCCGGTGCGTTCGAGAAGCGCCAGTGCAAGCACGATCGCCTCCGTCTCTTCGATCGACAGCATAAGCGGCGGTAGCGTGAAGCCGGGGCGCAGGATGTAGCCGATGCCGCGACCGCCCTCGATCGGCACCCGCATGGCCTGCAGCGCGGCGATATCCCGGTAGATGGAGCGCACGGTCACTTCGAGCTGCGCGCCGATCTCGGCAGCCGTCACCGGCTTTTTCGCAAGCCGCAGGATCTGGATGATCTCAAACAGGCGCGAAGCCTTGCGCATGCTTTTCCCCACGGCTCGGACAATGCCAACTGACAATACGCTGTCAGTTGGGCTGGTCTATAGGACCGCATATCCGATTGAAAAACAAGGCTTCGCGTTTCTGGAAGCCTACGATGCGGCAAGAGAAACTGACATGACATACACCGAAAACCTCTGGCTCTATTTCACGCTCCTCTTCGGCATTATCGTGGTGCCCGGCATGGACATGATCTTCGTGCTCGCCAACGCGTTGACCCGCGGCCGCATGGCGGGCCTCGCCGCGACCTCGGGCATCATGGCCGGAGGGCTTGTCCATTCGCTGTACGGCGCGCTCGGCGTCGGTCTGCTGGCGAGCCTCATGCCCGTTCTGTTCAAGCCGCTGCTCATCCTCGGCGCACTCTACATGGCCTGGATCGGTCTCGGCCTGCTCAGAAGTTCGATCATTGTCGATCACGTCGGCCCCGCCGATACGCACTCCAACTGGGAAGCGTTCCGGCGCGGCGCCGTCACCTGCCTCATCAATCCGAAAGCCTATCTCTTCATGCTCGCCGTCTATCCGCAGTTCCTGCGGCCGGATTTCGGGCCGCTTGCGCCGCAGGCGGCGATCATGGCGGCGATGACCGCCGGAACACAGTTCGCGGTTTATGGCGGGCTGGCGGTGGCGGCCGGCCGGGCGCGGGAAATGCTTGTCGGCAACGGCAAGGCGACCGTCTGGGTCGGGCGGATTGCCGGACTGCTGCTGGTGCTGGTATGTCTTCTCACACTCTGGGAAGGGGTGAAGGCGTAACGTCGCTACGATTGCCGATCCGGCACAGCAGCGTTTCTGCTATATAACTGATTTCGCTAATACTCTCACCGTTTTGTTACTTCATTGTCATCGCGATGCCGGTCATGGTGCAGCGCATCATGACCGTCGGATTCAATGCCAAAGAGGAGAAATGTCTGCATGCGCCTGAAATCCATGATCATCGCGGCCGGTTTCGGCTGTCTCTGTCTGTCCGCTGCCTTTGCGCAGGAAGAGCCGCAGGCCCTTCGCCAGAGCCAGATGAAAGCCGTCGGCGGGGCTCTCGGCACCCTCGGGGGCATTGCAAAGGGCGAGAAGCCTTATGACGCCCAGGCTGTGACCGCCGCGCTGACGACCATCAGCACCACGATGAAGGCTTTCCCCAACCAGTTCCCCGCCGGCTCCGAGACGGGCGCGGAGACGGAGGCCGCTCCGGCCATCTGGCAGAATACGAACGATTTTCAGGCCAAGGCGCAAAAGCTGTCAGCCGACGCGGAGAGCCTGCTTGCGGCTGTCCCGGCTGATCAGGCAGGTGTCGGCAGTGCGATGAAGACGCTCGGCGGAGCCTGCGGCGACTGCCACCAGACCTATCGTCTGAAGCGCTGACAAACGATGCAGGGCGGCCGGACGGCTGCTTCAATCACCGCCGCTGCTCCAGGTGAAGCTCGAATGTTATCACTGCCTTGTTACTTCCTCCGGCCGGACGCGCGTCGCATCGTGAGCCGTCATCAACGGGCCGCTTGTCCCGCTTTATGGGAGGCGGGCTTTATGGGAGGAATGTGCAGATGCGGTTGAGGTCTTACGTCATCGCGGCAGGTGTCGCCTGCCTCTGTCTGTCCGCAGCGTTCGCGCAGCAGGAGCCGATCGCTGCCAGACAGAGCCTGATGAAGCAGAACAGGCAGGCGGCGGGCGCGCTGGGGGCAATTGCCAAGGGTGAAAAGCCCTACGACGAGGCGGTGGTCAAGACGGCGCTGACGACGATCAGCGCCAATATCAAAGCCTTTCCGGATCAGTTCCCTCCGGGTTCGGACATCGGGGACACCAAAGCTTTGCCGGCGGTCTGGCAAAAACCTGACGATTTTCGCGCCCTGGCGACGAAGCTTGGCTCCGAAGCCGACGCCCTGCTTGCCACCCTGCCGGCTGACAAGGATGGCGTGGCAGCGGCGCTGGGAAAACTGGGGCCGATCTGTTCCGAGTGTCATAAGACCTATCGGGCTCCCACCAATTGACGGATAACCGAAGCCGGCGGCTCGCCTGCCGCCGGTTTTGCATGAAATGATGAAGGAGAAGAGCATGGCGTCTCGGTGGGCGAAAGTCCTGGGTGCCGGTGTGGTCGTCGTCGCTGCCGGCGCCGGGGTAGCCTGGGCGCTGACGAAGCCCGATCCGCATCCCGATACCTATTGGGCCGGTCTCGGTGAACCGGATATGGTCAACGGAGAACACCTCTTCTGGGCGGGCGGCTGCGCGAGCTGTCACTCGGCCCCGAACGCCACCGGCGATGCGCTGAAGGTGCTTTCCGGCGGCCGTGCATTACCGAGCCCCTTCGGCACTTTCCATATCCCGAACATTTCGTCCGATCCGGGCGCCGGCATCGGTGACTGGACGCTCGCCGAGTTCGGCAATGCCATGACCCGCGGTGTTGGGCCGGATGGCGAGCACCTTTACCCGTCCTTCCCCTACGGTTCCTATGCCAGGCTTTCGGCCAAGGACATCAATGATCTCTTCGGTTATCTGAAGACGCTGCCGGCAAGCAGCAATGTCGCGCCGCCGCACGAATTGCAGTTCCCTTACAATATCCGGCTGGCGGTGGGCGGCTGGAAATTCCTCTATTTCAACGACCGGCCGCGTGTTGAGCTCGCCTCGGCCGATGAAAAGGTCCGGCGCGGCCAGTTCCTGGCGGAAGGTCCCGGCCATTGCGGCGAATGCCACACCCCGCGCAATGCGCTCGGCGGCTTCCTGGCCGATCAATGGCTGGCCGGCGGCCCGAACCCGGAAGGGAAGGGCACCATTCCCGATATCACGCCGGGTTCCCGGGATATCGGTTCGTGGAGCGAGGGCGACATCGCCAGCTATCTCGAAACGGGCTTTACGCCGGACTATGATTCCGTCGGCGGCTCGATGGTCGAGGTGCAGCAGAACCTGGCGCATCTGCCGAAGAGCGATTTGGAGGCCATCGCCGCCTATCTGAAGGCGGTGCCGGCACGATAGGGCATCCACCGGATTGCCGTTTGCGGAAATGAAAGGCCGATGTTGACGGCAACCTGTCCGGGTGTGAGAGTCGCAGCATCGTGGTACTGCAGCGCCTGCTCGTCAACGCGCAGCCCTAGCCGGATCGACGCGGGCGGGTTTGGCGGAGATTGGGCCATGGACATTCGATGGACACTGACGGAACTGTGCGCGGCTTTCAACGCGCACGATCTCGACCGCATCATGGCGTGCTTTTCCGACGATTGCGTCTTGGAGATGCCGAAGGGAAACAAGCCCTGGGGCACCCTCTTCGAGGGCAAATCGGATGTTCGAAAAGCACTGGCGATGCGCTTCGAGGGCCTGCCCGATGTCCACTACGGCAATGAGGAGCATTTTGTCGATGCGGCGGCCGATACCGGCATCTCGAAATGGCGGCTTACGGGAACGACCGCCGACGGGAAGAGGACGGAGGTGCATGGCTGCGACTTTTATACGTTCAGAGACGGCAAGGTGGTCCGTAAGGACTCCTATTGGAAAATCATCGAGTAGGAGCCCAGGCCGGATGCGCACGCCCGTTCGCGGCGGCGGATCGCCGCATAGCTTTCACGCCAGCGCCTGCATGTAGCGCATGCCGGTGACCGGGCGCGGCTTGAAATCCATCTGCTCGTAGAAGCGGTGGGCTGCGACATTGCCGGTTGCGGCACTGACCGAAAGATAGTCGCAGCCGGCATTCTTGGCGATCTCCCGCGCACGTGAGACCAGATGATGCCCGATCCCGTGGCCTCGATGGCCGTCGCGCACGAAGAGATGATGCAGGTCCATGCCGCGCGTGCCCTCCTGCGCCCGGTAGAGCGGCACGAGGATGGCATAACCGATCAGCTCCGAACCCGTATCGGCGACCAGCGCCGTGATCCACGGCATCGGGCCGAAAAGGTCGCGTTCGAGCTTTTCGGGCGTGATGGCGGCGGGATCGTTGTGGTGGGCCGCGAGCGCTGCGATCATCTCGTTGAGCTCGGGCAGGTCGCGCGCCTTGGCGCTGCGGATCGTCACGACGGGCGGGCGCGGCAGTGAGATTTCGGTATCTTCGGTCATTTCCGGCATCCTTTTTCGGTCTTGTGGTGCCGTCAGGTGCCGTTTGAAACAACAAAGCCGCCTGACGGCGGCTTGTTGACATGATGATCTGTCGGCCGCCCCTTACAGGTAGGCCCAAAAATACGAGCAGGCGATGTGTGTGCGCGTCTTGATCATGGCGCTCAAATGCGCCCGTTCGCGCAGCTTGTCAAGCGCAATCATCCGAAGGCGAGCATCCGCCCTGCGAAGATGATGGAAACCCAAAGGGCGAGCGAAGCCAGACCGCAGAGAGGTGCAGCCGCATGCCGTATATTGCGGCCGTCGAGATTGCGCAGCAGAACGGCGTTGCCTCCGGCAAGGAGAAGAAGCAGAAGCTTCAGCCGGAAGAACGGACTGGCAAGATATTCCCGCGCTGCCGGCGCGAAGAGCAGGAGACCGGTCGCCGCCGCAAGGCAGAATCCGGCAATCGCGACCGGTACCAGCGAGCGCCGGACGGCGCTCCCGTCCAGTTTCCTCATCAGCCCGAGCAGGTACAGATCGACAACGGCGATCGAGCCGAACAGAAGGCCGATGCCGAGGATATGCAGCCAGCTTATGATCGGATAGGCCCAGACGGAGCGGCGTAGTGCGATCACGAGATCCAGATTTTCCAGCGCGGTGAGCATTGCATCACCCCCGCGGATCGCCGCTGCAGCCGGCGGGCAGCGCGACCGATTGCTGCCGGACCCCGACGCCGTCGAGGACGATCAGGGCGGGCCGCGCAACGCCCTCCTCACTGCAGGAGGGGAAGGCGATCGCTGTGATGACGTCGCCCGCCTTTGGCTCGCGCGGCATGCCCCAGGCTTCCAGCCGGTTGATCGGTGCGAGATCGAGCGTCCATCGCTCCGCCGGGGCGGCAGGCTGGACGCGCCGAAGCGTCGCATCGAAGCCGAGTTCCGCAAGTTCCTCCGGCACGGGAAGAGCGTCCCAGGTCGATGGAAGCGCGCCGGCCTCGTTCTCGACAGTGACCTCCGGATGCGGATTGCGCCACGAGACGGAGGTGACGCGTCCGGAAAGATAGATAGGCCGGGCGGTGTCGTAATAGCCCCATCCGTGATGGGCCTCGACCGGCAGAGCGCCGGCAAGTGCCGCGCCAAACAGCATCGCCAGAAGCCTTATTTTCATCGCTGCCTCCAATGAAAGAACGCAAGGGACAAAACGCCTTCAACTGGCGGCTTTTCCTTGGGTTCGGTTTCGTTTTGATCGGCGATTTTGCCGATCGGCTAAATCTCTTCCTTCCGCCGGACAGAATGTTGCCGTCCTGCGGTTCTCGAACCAATCTCCAATACGTGACCTAATGCGTTAGCTTTGGTCACAGAGTGACGTTCGGCTCCCGGTTTCCCATTCTCCTTTATGAGCGCAGCCCAGATCTGCCGGGCTCGCTAGCCAGCGATCAGGACAACCGGGATATTGTCGACGTGCTCTCCATGTTGCTTTCGCCGCGCTGCTCGTAGGCGCGCTGGTCCCCCAGGATCTGGAAGGCGATCGTCAAAAGCTTGCGCGCGATGGCCACACGCGCCTTGTTGGCTCCTCTGATCTTCAGATGCTCGTACTGGGCGCGAAGCTGCGGATCGCTGGCGATGGCAGGAGAAACGGCTTCGACGAACGCCCAGCGCAGCCACTTGTTGCCTTGCCGGATGATCTTGCCGTGGAAGGTCTTGCCGCCGGAGGAATAGGTCGACGGCACCAGTCCGGCATAGGCGGCGAGCTTCTTCGGGTTGCGAAACCGCGATATGTCGTCGATCTCCGCGTCGATCAGTCTTGCAAAGAACTCGCCGATGCCGGGGATCGTCTTCAACAGCTTCACATTGGCATTGGCTTTGGTCATCGCCCGGATCGTCGCTTCCGATTGCTTGATCCTGACATCGATGTCGCCGATGAAGGCAAGACCTCGGTCGATCTGAATGCGGTCGATCTCCGAGACCTTGACCTGCGCAAGTTGAATGCGGCCGGCCTTGCCAAACAGGTCGCCCAGCTTCTTCAGCTGCGCCGTCTGCTCCGGATACCGATCAAACACCGTGACGATACGGTTCTTCGTCATCGTGCGCAGCCGCACATAAAACATTCGCTCGCGTAGCGCGACACGCAGCTCTCGGGCCTTTTCGCCGGGTGCCCAAGCCTCCGGCACCAGGTCGGCTCGCAGCAGATGCGCCAGCACCGTCGCATCGATCTTGTCCGTCTTGATCTTGGCGTCAGCGATCGCCTTGACCTTCAATGGATGGGCGAGAACGACATCATCACAAATGTCGTCGAGCCAGTCGTAGATCACCATCCAGTTGCGGGTCGCCTCGACAACCGCATGGCTATTCTCACGATATCGCTCCAGAAACCCGCCTAGCGACTGGCGGTCGTTCTTAACCCGACCGGATCTCAGCGTCTTGCCACTGCTGTCCTGCACCACCAGGTGGCTGTAGGATTTGTGGTAGTCGACCCCGATGTGGTATTCATAAGAGGCAGTCATGCTTCCAACTCCCTTATTGAGATCTTCAAAACCCCAATAGGATAAGCCGAAAGGCTGGAAGTGTGACTGTCCCTCTATCATCACCTGCATCTCAGTGATCCGTTCTCTCAGCGGCTGCGACCTCTTTCATGTCACCTCCTTTCATTGTGATGCCGAAGAGGTAGACGATGGGAGACCGATGCATCAATGATGCGGTCTGGTCTCATCCGATACCAGAATTGACATCGATGGATTTCAACCAGATCCGATATTTTCTTGCGCTCGCGGAGACCCTGCATTTCGGCAGGGCATCGAGGGCGGTGGGAATGGCGCAACCGCATCTCAGTCGCGCCATTGCCCGGCTGGAGGACGAACTCGATGTCCGGCTGTTCGAACGCACCAGCCGGCGCGTCGTTCTGACGGCCGCCGGACTGGCTTTTCGGGAGGAAGCGCTCGCGATCGTGAACGCGGAGGAACGCGCACGGCAATTTGCCAGACAGGCCGCCCGCAAAGCCGGCAACCGGCTTCGGATCGCCTTTGTCTCGGCCGCGCTCTATCACATCCTGCCGGCGGCGATCCGGCAATTGCGGCAGGTAAATCCGCAAGCCGACTTCGACCTCCATGAGGCGACGACCAATGAACAGGTCGAGATGATCTCCGCTGGCCGGATCGATCTCGGTCTCGGCCATCCGCCGGTGGAAACGCAACCGCGGCTTTCCGTCGAAATCCTCTCCAAAGACCGGTTCGACGCGGTTCTGCCGGAGGATCATCCCTTGAGTGCGGAACGGCAGATAGGTTTCGTCCAGCTGGCGAAAGAACCGATGATCCTCTTTCCGGAAGAACAGGGACTTTCTCTTTACGCCGCGATCAGGGATCAATGCAGGCTTGCGGGACACTCGCTGACGGTCGCCGCGACGGCCGGTCGCCTCCACAGCCAGCTTTCCTTCGTGGCCGCCGGTCTCGGGATCGGCCTGGCCCCGGTCCAGTCGAGAAGCATCGACATCGCGGGCATCGTCCGGCGGCGGATCGAACCCTATCCCGCCTCGCTGACACTCAGCCTTGCGGCACTCTACGACCCCCGCAACCGTTCGCCGGCATTGCGTGATGCATTGAATATCCTGAAGGACGTCGCTGCGCCGGATGGGCAGGCGGATCAGTCGTAATCCGCAAAACGTTTCGCCGCCGCCATGATCGCGTCCGCCATGCCCCGGTCGCTTGTCGAATGCCCGGCACTGTCGACCAGGGTGAGTTCACTTCCCGGCCACGCCTTGGAAAGCGCGTAAGCCGTGGCCGGTGGCCCCTGTAGGTCGAGCCGGCCCTGGATCAGCGCGCCCGGGATGTCGGCGAGCCGATGTGCATCGGCAAGCAATTGTCCGTCCTCCAGCCAGGCGCGGTGATGGAAATAATGGGCGCAGAGCCTTGCGCGGACGAGCACGAAAGCCGGGTCCCGCCAGCGCTCCGGCAGCCCGGCCCGCCCGTCGGAGGAGATCGAGCCCGTCTCCCAGGCATGCCAGTCGAAGGCCGCCTTCTGCCGGATGGTCGGGTCGGGGTCGTTCAGAAGGGTATGATAAGCGGCGACGGGATGATCGCCGCGCAACCGCTCGGGGATCGCCGCGATAAACCTCTCCCATGCCTCCGGCAGGAAAAGCGAAAGCCCGTTATAGAGCCAGTCGATCTCGCTCCAGCGGGTGGTGGTGACGCCGGCGAGGATCATGGAGTTCACCCGCTCGGGAAAAGTCTCGGCATAGGCGAGCGCCAGCGTCGCGCCCCAGGAGTTTCCGAAGACAAGCCAGCGTTCGACGCCGAACATTTCCCGCAGCCTTTCGATGTCGCCGATTAGATGCCAGGTCGTGTTGTCGGCAAGTGCGTTGTCGAAATCGCCGGCATTCGGCGTGCTTTTGCCGCAGCCACGCTGGTCGAACTGGATGATGCGCCAGACCCTCGGATCGAAATGCCGCCGGACGCTTTCCGACAGGCTAGAGCCCGGCCCGCCATGCAGGATGAGCGCTGGCCTGCCGGCAGGATTGCCTGAAAGCGCAAAGAAGATCCGGTTGCCGTCACCGGTTTCGAGGAAACCGGTTTCGTAAGGGGAAAGGGGAGGGAAGAGGCCGGGCATGAGGTGATCCGATCGGGCTATAGAGTCGTGCGCAGGGGCGGATGCTCCACGAGCGCCTTGAGTGCCTCTCAATGCTCGCTCTCGCACAGCCCGTGATCCGAGAGTGCCCGGATCACGTAGCAGTCCTCGATCGAGTGACCGCCGTCGCACTGGGAGACGATGCGCTCGAGTTCATGCTCCAGTTTCCTCAACCTCTCGATCTTTTCGCGCACGGCAGCGAGATGGTCGGCGGCGATTCGGTCGGCATTGGCGCATGGCTCGCTGGGATGCTGGCTGAGCGCGATCAGCTCGCGGATCGCCGGGATGTCGAGGCCAAGGTTGCGTGCATGGCGGATGAAGGCCAGCCGTTCGAGATCACTTCTTTCGTAGCGCCTCTGGTTGCCCTCGGAGCGTTCGGCTGCCGCGATGAGGCCCATCTGCTCGTAATAGCGGATGGTCGGCACCTTGACGCCGGTGCGTTTCGAAAGATCGCCGATCGACAGCATGTCGCAAAATTCCTCTTGAAGCTCTAGTGACTGTAGCAATTATCTAGGTCGTCATCTGCACGGAGACAAGCGGAGAGGTGAGATGAAGAGCGCGTGCTTTAGCCACGATCATGAAAGGTTCGGAGGGTTTTCGAGGGATTGCATGCGGCCGTTCTGGGCGCTGATTGCCCTGGCGGCCGGTTTCTGGCTGCTCCTCGCGATGGAGATGCTGCGGCGGTTGCGGGCGGAATGGGAATGGTATGCGGAAAGCTGCGCATCCCGTGTGATCGATGGTGATGTCGACGGCGACAGGACAGCAGAAAACGGCAGCGGCCATGTTTGAAAAGGCCGCAGCCGCATAAGGCCTGTTTTGCCGGGGCTACATGGAGAGCAGAGGGTCGTCCTTGGTGTCCTGCCCCGCCTTGCCCGGAGAGGCCTGAATGCCCGCCGCCTGAGCGCCTGCCGCACCGCCGCCCATGTCCATCGCGATTTCCTGCTTCTGGCCATTGACGCCCATGGCTTCGAGGATCGCCTCGCGGATTCCCGCTTCGACCGCTTCACGATCTTCCGGCGACATAGCCTTCACGTCCTCTTCGGTGAGGCCATGCTCTTCGAGATATTGTTCACGGATGCGTTCGGCATAGGTTTTCTTGGAGAGTTCCAGGAATTCGTCTTCATAGGTCGTGGAGGGCGGTTCGCCGAGCCAGGTGTCGTCGGCACTCTGCTCCAGCTCGACGCCTTCGCTTTCCATTGTCCACAGCGCGTCGGCGAGCTTGGCGCCGAAGACCGTGTCGCTGCCGGTCATGCCGCCGGCAGATGATTGCCGAGGGCCTGCGATGTTGCCCCCGTTGTCCGTATTCTTGCTGTCGTTGCTCTTGCCGAAATTGATGCGGAGGGATGCGTAATATGAATTGGTGCTGCCAATCGTCGTCATCTCGACTCTCCTCGCTGTGAGACTGGGGATCGGCTTAGGGTTCCAATCCTGTCCGGGGCTTGCATCCAGCCTGCGGCGCCTCTGGGATGGCTCCCCGGATTGCGCGCAAGCTCAGGCATGGTATAGGATACCCCCCTATATTAAATTCGGGAGCATTCCGTGGCCCATACCATTCGGGAAAAGTCAAAGCTTCTGGCGCGGGTGCGCCGGTTGAAGGGGCAGATGGATGCGGTCGAGCGGGCGCTGGAAAAGGAAACGCCCTGCGGCGAGGTGCTGCAACTTCTCGCCTCGATCCGCGGCGCGCTGGCAGGGCTCACCGGCGAGGTGATGGAGGGGCACCTGCACGAACATGTGCTGCACGCCGAGAACGATAAGCAACGCGCTCAGGCGGCGGAAGAACTCGCCGAGGCGCTGAGAACTTACATCCGCTGAGTGGACGAAAAGGAGAAACCGGATGGCGCATTCCATCGAGGAGCTGAAGCACGACCACGTGTTTTTAGGCGCCGACCACGAGCGCAACGAACGCAAGGTCTGGCTGGTGATCGTGCTGACCGCGACGATGATGGTAGCGGAGATCGTTGCCGGCTCCATCTTCGGCTCGATGGCGCTGACCGCTGACGGCTGGCACATGTCGACCCATGCGGGCGCAATGCTGATTTCCGCCCTGGCCTATCTTTATGCGCGCCGCCAGGCCCGCAATCCGCGTTATACGTTCGGCACCGGCAAGCTCGGCGATCTCGCCGGTTTCGCGAGCGCCATCGTGCTTGCCCTGATCGCGGTCCTGATCGCCTGGGAGAGTTTTCTGCGGCTTGCCCATCCGGTTGCAATCGATTTCGATCAGGCGATCGCGGTCGCCGTCATCGGGCTTGCGGTCAACCTCCTGAGCGCCTGGCTGCTCAGGGGCGGTCATCGGCATCATCATGGCGGCCATCATGGTCATCACGGCGCCCATGCGCACGATGGCGGTCATCATCACGGCCACCATGGTGGACACGATCATGACCGCCCTGCCGAAGACCACAACCTGCGGGCCGCCTACCTGCATGTTCTGGTCGATGCTTTGACGTCGGTACTGGCGATCTTCGCCCTGTTCCTCGGCCGCGGCTATGGCTGGATCTGGCTTGATCCGGTCATGGGCGTGGTGGGCGGCCTGGTGATCGCCCGCTGGTCCTGGGGGCTGATCCGCGCCACTGCGACGGTGTTGCTCGATGCCCAGCCGGACGACGAGGATCTGGCCGACGAAATCCGGCAGCAGGTGGAGACGGAGGAGGACAGGATTTCGGACCTGCATGTCTGGCAGGTCGGGCCGGGTCATCGCGCGGCTATCGTGGCGCTCGTCACGTCAAAGCCCCGCGCGCCATCCTTCTACAAGGAAAAACTCCGGAGCATCCGGGATCTGTCGCATGTCACAGTGGAGGTGACGCCGGCGGAAGCGTCGTAAAACCGCGATCAGGGATTTGGTGCCTCAGGTTCAGGCGAACTCCTGGTAAACGCCTTCGACCCAGTCATGGGGAACGGTCGGCATCGGCGCTTCCGCTTCGGTGGAGGCCGTCTCGCCGCTCTCGATTACCCAAAGGGCATTGGCAAGCGAGGACGACAGCAGCGTGCTGCTGCCCGTCAAAGCATTGGGAGAACGCTGAACTGACACCGTTTCGCGCTGAGGCGCTTCCTCGGTCTTGCGGTCCATGTCGAGGGTCCGGTTCGGATAATAATAGCCGTTGAGGCCGCTATCGATCTTCATGGCAGAACGCCCGTGTTCAGAATGGTTAACGAATGGTTAACGGCTGAACCTTGCGCGAGGCTTGCGTCCGTGACGTCGATTTGACGACTGGGGCTTGACAAGGAAATGCAACCGCGCCGTGCTTCGCGGCGTTTCCTATCCGTTCCGGTTCAGAGAAACCTGTCGATGATCTCTGCTCGCAGACGCTGATTGTTCCGATACCATTTGTCTTCCGTGAAGAAGACCGGCTCGGCGGGCTCCCAGCCGCTCATGGTGAAATCGCTCTGGCGGGCGAAGAAGTCCACGAACTCCCGTTCGTTGTCCCAGGTGGCGATCGCCGGCCCCGGGAAATGCCCGTCCTGGATATCGCAGAGGATTATGCCTGCTTGCGTGCGGATGAGACCGTGGCCGCAGAAATCGCGATGGAATTCATGGATGAGGCCTCCGCCGATTTCGGCCCGCTGCAGCTTGCCCCAGAGTCGCCGTGCCCGTTCGGCTCCGAGCGCCTTATGGGAGAGCATGTCTCGCACTTCCGCCCGCCTGCGGTCCATCTCCTCCTCGGTCGCATTGATGAGCGGGTAGGGCGGCCAGGCCGGGGGGCCTTTCTTCCGCTGTTTCCACAAGGACCAGGAGATCGTCCCGACGACATAGAAGATGATGGCGTAACAGACGATCGGAATGATGATGCCCGCCATTTGCGCCATCCGCCTATTCCATCGCGCGGGCCAGGCCCGCGAGCTTCCGAACCGTGTTGAGATTACGCGAGGTGCCGGGCTTCCGGGCCGGCAGTTTCAGCTTCGAGCGGCCGGATCCGTTCGGGTAGTGCACGTAGATCTCGCGTCCCGCAACGGCCGCTTCCTCGCCGTCCGGCGCCACCATTTTAGCGAGCGCATCGGCCGGGGCGGCCTCGGTCAGGAAATATACGAGCAGGAAATTCGGCTTGGCCTCGGGAAAGGGGGCGTTCTCGGCGATCGCTTCGAGTTCCGCGGTCGTGCGCACCATGACGCCCGGTCTCTTGCCGAATTTTTTGCCCAGCGCCGCGTCGAGCTTCTCGGCCACCGCTGCTTCCGTTTCACCGGAGCGGAACAGCACGTTGCCGCTCTGGATATAGGTCTTCACGTCGGTGAACCCGAGCCCTTCGCAGATGCCTTTAAGCTCGGTCATGGGCAACGCACCGGCGCCGCCGACATTCACCGCCCGCAGGAGGGCTACATAAACCGTCATCTTCCCCTTCCCAATCCCGACTGCAGCCTACATCTTCCCCGCCACCTTGATCGCAAATGCATATTCGAAGGCGATCTCCTCCAGCCGCTGGAAACGGCCTGACTTGCCGCCGTGGCCGGCCGCCATGTTGGTCTTCAAAAGATAAGGGCCTGCTTCCGGCGCCTTCTCCCGCAGCCGTGCCACCCATTTGGTCGGCTCCCAGTAGGTGACGCGCGGATCGGTGAGGCCGGAAAGCGCCAGGATCGGTGGATAGGGTCTGGCCGCGATATTGTCGTAGGGCGAATAGGTGGCGATCCACTGGTATTCCTCGAAACTGTCGATGGGGTTGCCCCATTCCGGCCATTCGGGCGGGGTGAGCGGCAGCGTGTCGTCCAGCATGGTGTTCAGCACGTCGACGAAGGGCACGGCGGCGATGATGCCGGCGAACTTTTCCGGTGCCATGTTGGCGATGCCGCCCATCAGCATGCCGCCTGCCGAACCGCCCTCGGCGATAATGTTCGCGTAGGATGTGAACTTCTGCTGATTCAGATAGTCAGCCGCGGCGATGAAGTCTTTGAACGTATTCTGTTTATGCTCCATCTTGCCGGTTTCGTACCACGCAAAACCCTTGTCCTTGCCACCGCGGATATGGGCGATGGCATAGACAAAGCCGCGGTCGGCCAAAGACAGGATATTGGTATTGAAGCCAGCGGGTATGGTAATCCCGTAGGCGCCATAACCATAGAGCAGGCAGGGTGCGGATCCGTCGAGCGGCGTATCCTTGCGATAGAGTAGCGAGACCGGAACCAGTTCGCCGTCATGGGCCGGCGCCATCACCCGGCGGGTGACGTAGTCGTCCGGGTTGTGGCCTGACGGCACTTCCTGCGTCTTCAAAAGCACCCGTTTGCGGGTCACCATGTCGTAGTCGAAGAGCTGCGAGGGCGTCGTCATCGAGGAATAGGAGAAACGGATGACATCGGTGTCGTATTCCGCCGCCCCCTGCAGGCCGAGCGAATAGGCCTCCTCCGCAAAGGCGATCGCGTGTTCCTCGCCGCTCTCGCGATCGCGGATGATGATCTGCGGCAGGCCGTCCTTGCGTTGCAGCCAGACGAGATGGCGAGCAAACGCCATGTGACTGATGATCAGCCGGCCCGGCTCGTGCGGCACGACCTCGGTCCAGTTTTCTTTGCCCGGTGCATTAACCGGAGCCTGCATGATCTTGAAATCCTTGGCGCCGCCGTCATTGGTAAGGATATAGAAGACGTCGCCACCCTCCGTCATCGAATATTCGATGCCTTCCTCGCGCTCGGCGACCAACCTCGGTTCGGCGGTCAGGTCGCTGGTCGAAAGAATGCGGTATTCCGACGTCTCGTGGTCGTGGATGTCGATATAGATGAAGTCGTCCAGCAAGGAGCCGCCAACGCCCATGAAGAAACCGGGATCCTTCTCCTCGTAGACCAGCCTGTCTTCCGACTGCGACTGGCCGACGATGTGGTGGAAGACCTTGGACGGCCGGTGGTTCTCGTCCTGCAGCGTATAGAAGAAGCTCTTGCCGTCCGGGGCCCAGACCCCGCCGCCGGCGGTATTTTCCAGCACGTCGGAAAGGTCTTCGCCGGTTGCAAGATCGCGGATGCGCAGGGTGAAATATTCCGAGCCCTTGTCGTCATAGCCCCAGATGCCTTTGGCGTGGTCGGTCGTATGATCGATGCCTGAGAGGCGGAAATAGTCCTTGCCCTTCGCCTCCTCGTCGCCGTTGAGAAGCACGTGCTTTTCGCCGCCGTCGCGCGGCGTGCGGAAATAATGCGGCTGTTCGCCGCCGGTGACGAAGAGCGTGCCGTAAGCGAAAGCCCCGTCCTTCATCGGCACCGAGCTGTCGTCCTCCTTGATGCGGCCACGCATTTCGGCAAACAGCACTTTCTGGAGCTCCGCCGTGTCGCCCATCGCCGCGTCCATATAGGCGTTTTCGGCTTCGAGGTAAGCGCGGATTTCAGGATCGAGGATCGACGGATCCTTGAACATTGCCTGCCAGTTATCGGCGCGCAGCCAGGCGTAGTCGTCGGTGCGGGTGATCCCGTGGCGTGTATCTGAAACCGGCTTCTTCGCGGCCAGCGGAGGGCTGGGAAGAGGACCGAACGGCGATTTGCGGGAGATGTCCAAGGAAGCACTCCGGATTTTATGAAAGGAGTGCCAGAGATAGGGGGCGACGGAGCGCGAAGCAAGCGGGGAAGGTGGGTATGGGACGTTTAGCCGATTGCCGCCCGCTTTGAAGGCGGAGGAATATCCCGCCCCATGTCATGCGTCGCCTCGATCCAGCTTTCGATCGCGTCCTGAACGTTGGAAATGGCTTCCTGCGGCGTTTCGCCGTCACTCATGCAGCCTGGCAGGTCCGGCACGGTCGCAAGGAAGCCGCCGCCATCTTCAGGCGATAGGGGAGATACAAGAACTGCATATCGCAACGGACTCATGAGGTTCTCACCGCGTCGATAAATTGTACAAGCCTACGAATATATACAGGCTTGATTGGTCGTTTGAAAGGCACGGTCAGGATATCGCGCATCTTGGGGTGACTAACCTTGTAGTGAGAGCTACCGCCGCGCGGCGGACTGCACACGACGTCGAATTCCCTGCAAACGGCCTCGATGTCTTCGATTCGCCAATCCGCCTGGGGATTGGCGCGCATTCGTTCCAAACGCTTGCTCACCTGGCCCCCATTGACCTCACCCGATCACATCATCCTATTTCCCGTTCTGGTCGGTGGTCAACGATCCGATCGTCTCTTAGTTTCCGCGCCGTCCGAGTCACATTGGATGGGAAATGACATGACAAGACGTTGGTCGCTGGTAGCGCTCGCCTTTCTTTACGCCCTGCCAGCTTATGCCCTTGATGCACGCATCGAAAGACAGCTCAACGCGCTTGCTCCGGACGAACGCCGGGAACAGCGTTGCGATATGGAAGCGATGGAGCGTATTCGGAAGGAGGGCGAATTCAAACCTGACAAGGTGATCGCCTACACGTTTTCAGAAGCGATCGAGGACGGCAATTCCGTCCGCGCCCCCGGTGCGGTCTTTCGCAGCCGGGGTGACTGGTACCGCCTGAAATATCAATGCGAGACGGGCGACAAGGGTCTGAAGGTCATGTCCTTCGACTTCAAGATCGGTTCGAAGGTCCCTAGGGAGCAGTGGGAGCAATATTACCTTTACGACTGAGGTTCATCTGTTGATCCTCGCCATCATCCCGGCAGGTTCGGGGTCGTCTTCCGCTCGGGAAATAGTTCGGCAAGCACCGTCATCATGATGAGGGAAAGCGGCAGCGCCAGCATGGCGCCGACCGCTCCCCACATCCAGGTCCAGAACAGGATGGCGAGGAAGACGATGAAGGGGTTGATCTCCCATTGCCGGCCCATGATCGCTGGAAAGATCAGGTTCTCCATCACGAGATGCACGGAGAAGAAGATGACCGCCGGGATGAGCCCGATGAAGAGAGCTTCATGCGTAAGGATGCCGGCGACCGCCACCGAAATCGTCATCAGCGTGATGCCGAGAAAGGGGACGAAGCTTGAGAGAAAGGCGAACAGGCCCCAGAGCACCGGCATGGCGAGTCCGCTGAAGTAGGCGATCAGCGTCATGATGATCCCAAGCCCGAAATAGAGGATGCTCGCCGTCGCGAAATAATATCCGAGTACCTGATCGATCGCATTGAGCACGCGGATCGCGATCAGCCGCTGCCGTCTGGTCGGGAACGCGAGGATGACGGTGCGCCGGAGCCTGACGCGGCCATAGAGGAAAAGCAGCAGCGCGGCGAAGAAGATCAGCCCCTGGATGATCGCGGGCGTCAGGCTGCTGGTCACCACGCCCAGAATATTGCTGGAATTCTCGAGCAGTGACTGCATCGACATCGGCCCTGTCTCGAAGGTCGCCGGCGAGATGTTCAGCCAGCGTTGTCTCTCCAGGAAGGGCATGATGCGGTCGGCTGTCCGCTCGAGGAAGCTTGGCCCCTCGCGCACCAGCGTCGAAACCGGCTCCGCCAGGAAGTTGATGATCAGGAAAAGCACTGCGAAGACCAGCGTGGAGAGAATGAGCGCGATGCCGAAGCGCGGCACGCCCGCCTGTCCGAGCCGGTCGGCGGCAAGCCCGAGAATCAAACCCACGACGATGGCGAGCGTCACCGGGATCAGGATCAGCGCCATGTAGTGAAGGATGGCGAAGAAGGCGATCGCGAAGATGCCGATCACCGCCCAGGCCATCACCACGTCCAGCGCCTCGCGGCCGAGCGGATAGTGATGTTCGGTGATGTCGGTATCCTCACCGCCGGCGTCCCCGCCCGCCAGTCCTCCCACGTCGACCGGATGTCTTTTCGGCTTGCTTGCGCCGCGCGCGCTGGTGATGGCCATTTCTCGATAGGTCCCCGTGATGTCCTTCAACGCGAAAGCGGCGCTCCGGTTCCGGAACGCCGCTTTCGCAGGGAGGGGGCCGGGAATAGGCCGCGAGGATCAGGCTGCAAGCGTCAGGCCGATACCCCAGGGGTCCCTGAGCGAGAAGCCTTCAGCGGTCTTCGTCGTGGCGATCTCCTGGGCATCGAGCGCAGCCACTGCGCTATCGAGTGCCGCCTTGTCATTGAAGCGTACGGTATAGTCCGAAAGACCGGTCATGTTGCCTTCCCGCGCTTTGGCCCCGCGGCTGTTCCAGATATTGGCGGCGATATGATGATGGTAGTCGCCGGTGGCGAAGAAGCTCGCGCCCGGATACCGCGCCATGATCTTCAGACCCAGCACGTCGCGATAAAAGGCGTCGGCCTCGGGGATGTCGCCGACCTGCAGGTGGATATGGCCGATCGCCGTTCCGTCCGCCATGCCGTTCCAGCTTTGCTTGGGCGCACTGTTGTAAAGTTCCTGGAGGTTCAGCCTCTCGGTGGCCATCGCGACGGTGCCGTCCGGATGGTAGGTCCATTCTTCGGGTTTACGGTCGCGATAGACCTCGATGCCGTTGCCCTCCGGATCGGAGAGGTAGATCGCCTCGCTGACGAGGTGGTCGGAGGCGCCGTCGAGCTGCACGTTGTTATGGGCCGCATGCGCAAGCCAGTGGGCGAGCTCTTGCCGGTCCGGCACCAGGAAGGCGGTGTGGAACAGGCCGGCGGCATTGCGCGGTGCGCGGGAAACGCCGGTGCCGGTCGTGAGCGTCAGAAGCGGCTGGCCGCGGACGCCGAGTACCTCGCCGCTAGGGGTCTTTTCGATGACCTGGAGGCCGATGATCTTCCGGTAGAAGTCGGAGACGGCGGCCAGGTCGCTGACGATGAGATGGGCGGCGCGGACATGGGCGGGCCGCGTCAGTGCGAAGGGTTGGACGACATCGGACACGTTGAAAATCCTCGTTTGATGGGGCCAACTGGCTCCCTCTCCAAAGCCATATGGCCCATTCCTGTCGTTCACGAAAGAATGCAAAATGGCGATTGATCGTCTCCAAAATGGAAACGGCAATCCGGCATCGTTGATTCTGATCAATGCGGCGGGAAGCCGGAAGAAAAGATGATGGCGGTAAAAAAGACAGGAAGGATAAGATACCACGATGTACAGGAAGATTGTCGTTGCGGTGGACATAGCGCAACTGGAAAAGGGAGAGCGGATATTGCGCAAGGCATCGACGTTGCTCGATGAAGGCGGTACGCTTCTGCTCCTGAATGTGGTCGAGGATATCCCCGGCTATCTCGTCTCGGATCTCACCGTCGACATGATGGTCAAGGCGCGGCAGGAGTCGGAAGAGACCCTGATCGACCTGAGGGCGAGGATGGGAATTGCTGCCGAGATCGAGATCCGCGAAGGCTCGCCGGCGCGGGAGATTCTGGCGGCTTCGGAGGAGCGGGGCGCTGACCTGATCATCGTCGCCTCGCATATACCGGATTTGTCGAACTACTTCATCGGCGCCACGGCGGATCGCGTCGTGCGTCACGCAAAATGCTCGGTGTTGATCGACCGGTAAGGAGGAACAAGGCCATGGATATCGCCAAATACGAAACCATCCTGCGGACGAGGAAAGCCGAGCTGGAGAGCCGCCTGAGCCGCATCGAGCAGGACTTCACCTCGCCGCGCAACCCCGACGATGACGATCGCGCCGTCGAACGCAACAACGATGAGGTGCTCGACGAGCTCGGCGAGGTCGGCGAAAAGGAACTCGTCGCGATCGAGGCGGCTCTTGCGCGGATCGCGGGCGGCACGTTCGGCACCTGTGTAAGATGCGGCCAGCCGATCTCGGAAAAGCGGCTCGATGCCGTGCCGCATGCGCCGCTCTGCCAGACCTGCGCCGGAGAAGCTTAAGCCGGAAGGGTTAATGCCTAAAACCTAAAGTGAATCGCTCATCTCTTGCCTTCCGCCGCCGCCATGTCCATCCTGTGAGGAGACGGAAGGTAGGCATGAACGAGTTTTTCAGTTTCGGACGGCGTTACGATTTTCACGAGATCGTCGCGGATGGGATCATCAACGGCATCGGCATTGTGTTTGCGCTGATCGGCGCGACGGCGCTGATCTTTTACGCAACCGTCTGGTCGAGCTACGGCGCGATCGCCGCTGCATGGATTTACGGGCTGGGTCTGGTGCTCTGTCTGTCGATCTCGTTTACCTACAATATCTGGCCGCATTCCCGCACGAAATGGTTTCTGAGAAGGCTCGATCATTCGGCGATCTTCATCCTGATCGCGGCGACCTACACGCCGTTTTTGCAGCGCGGCGCTGAGGATCCCTGGATCCTTGCCATGCTGCTGGCTATCTGGGCGACGGCGGTGGTCGGCATCACGCTGAAATGCCTGTTTCCGGGCCGTTACGACAAGCTGGCGATTCTGCTCTATCTCGGCATGGGCTGGAGCGGCGCGATGGTCATGGGACAGGTTTCGGAATACCTGCCGGCCGTCACGATCTGGCTGATCGTCATCGGCGGCCTCATCTATTCGCTCGGCGTCATCTTCCACGTATGGGAAAGGCTGCGCTTCCAGAACGCCATCTGGCACGGCTTCGTGGTGGCCGCCGCCGCTGTGCATTACGGCGCGGTGATAACCTGTTTCAGCCTGTCCGGTCTCTGACGATCGCCCTTACTGCGGGCAGCCGACAGGCTTGAGGCTCGCGACCATCCGCTTGATGATCATGTCGTAGGCCTTGAGATCCTGCTTTCGGTATTCGAGTTGCAGAAAGGCCGCCGCGTCTTCGCATAGCCACATGCCACGGACATAGAGGATGCGATCTCCCCTGGTGCCCGAATAGCTCGCCCATTCCGGCTTGACCCGGGAATAGGAAATCTTCCAGCCGTCTTTCTCTGCCTGTTCGATACGATTGGCTGCTTCGTCATCAAAGAAAACGTCGACGAGGAAGGTGCCAAAGACGAGGATGCGATCGCCGTTCTTCGCCAGGAACGTGCCACCGTCGCCGTTATCAGGCGCTCTTTGCATGGTGAAGCCCGGAGGCAGATCGATCGTGTAGCCGTAGCGATCGTTGGCATAAGTCTGCCATTCGGCGGCATGCGCGACGAGGACGGCAGCCAGCCAGGCCAGAACTGTCAGCAGAACCCGCATCTTCGCCTCCCATCCCCGAGAGCTTCACGCTATCAGAAGAGCGAGAAGCTAACAATTGTGGACAACAGACGATCGTCTGCTAAAGTGGACAAAATTATATCATAATGGAAAATGGCCATGACCAGCACCCTTGTACGCGACGCAACCGAAGCCGATCTTCCGACGATCATGGAGATCTATAACGACGCAGTCGCCAACACCACGGCGATCTGGAACGAGGTGCTGGTGGACCTCGAAAACCGCAAGGAATGGTTTGCGGTCCGCAAGGCGCGGGGCTTCCCGGTCATTGTCGCGGAGGTCGGCGGGAAAGTCGCCGGTTATGCCTCCTATGGCGACTGGCGCGCCTTCGACGGTTATCGCCATACGGTCGAGCATTCGGTCTATGTCCACCGCGATTTTCGCGGCTTGGGCATCGGCCGACTTCTGATGCTGGAACTGATCGCACGCGCAGCCTCGAACGGCGTGCATGTGATGATCGCCGCGATCGAATCGGAAAACGCCGCCTCCATCCGCCTGCATGAAAAACTCGGCTTCCGCATTGCCGGCAAATTCTCCGAAGTCGGCACCAAGTTCGGCCGCTGGCTGGACCTCACCTGCATGGAGCTCAAGGTGTCGGGGGCACGTTGATAACGGGATTCGTTTCTCCCATTGCTTAATGTGTTCCCGATTGGCGCTGCGGTCAGCCGCCGTTAACGGTTGCTGCGTCCTGCCATATTCCTCCAGTGAAATCGGGAGTAATATCGCCGCACCTGCGGGAGGAGACCTGAGGGTAGATCCCGGAGGAAGGCGATACGCGCTCAGGCATTGGCCCTCGACCTTGAAAGAGGAGGAGGCAGGCATGCACGCAATGATACACGTGGCGGGTCCGGTCCTCGCGTCGGCCCTTGTTCTTGGCGCCGCGCTGCCGGCCGCCACCCAGGCCTTGCCGGAAAACATGCCGACGCAGGAACAACTGGCGAACGACAACAACCTGTTTATGTCGATCGCTAGAAAGGCCCTCAAGTGGGAGGAGCCGGACGAACCGCTCCAGATTATCGGCCCGCTCTATTTCGTCGGCACCAAGGGGCTTGGCGTCTTCCTGTTCACCACGTCCGAAGGGCATATTCTGATGAACACCGGCATGCCGTCGTCGGGACCGATGATCGTCGATTCCATTCGTAAGCTCGGCTTCAGGCCCGAGGACATCAGGATCATGATCAACGGCCACGCGCATATCGATCACGCCGGCGCCCTTGCCTTTTTCAAGGAGCAGTTCGGCGCGCAGCTTGCGGTCATGCGAGAAGATGTTCCGGCCATGGAGAGCGGCGATTCCGGGGACTTCAAATACGGGAACGATTTTGTCTATCCGCCGGTCAAGGTCGACCGCATCCTGCGCGATGGCGACACGATCAGGATGGGCGACGTGCTGCTCACGGCCTATCTGACGCCCGGCCATACCCGCGGGGCGACGACCTGGATCGCCAATCTCGTCCTGGACGGCAAGCCCTATGTCGTGGTGTTCCCGGATGGAGCGGGCTTCAACCCCGGCTATCGGCTGGCGAAGGATCCGTCCTATCCCGGTATCGCCGAGGATTACCGACGCACCCACCATATGCTCGAAATGCTGAAGCCTGACATCTGGCTGGCGCAGCACAATGAATATTACGATCTCGAAGGCAAACGGCAGCGGGCCCAGACCGAAGGCGTCAATGCCTGGAGAGACCCGGAGGGCTATCGCCGTTTCATCGCCGGCAGGAAGCGCGCCTTCGAGGATCAGGTTGATCTGGAAATGGGTGCTGCGAAGAGCGCCCGCTGACAGGCAGCGCCAGGCGTTGTCCTCTTTCGCGAAGCGTTGCCATCGCTCAAGTCTCCGCCTCTCCACCCGCCGGCATCGCGAGCCTGGCCTCGACGGCGAGGTTCAGTTCGCGAAGCAGAGCCGCAAGCTGGCGTCTCTTTTCCGGATCGAATGCCGCGATCACATCCGCTTCGCTCGCCATGTCCTGCCGGAACGCCGCTTCGGCGCGGTAAATGCCTTGTTCCGTAAGCTGCACGGCGAGGCTTCGGCCGTCGTTTTCGGACGGCACGCGCCTGATGAGGCCCGCCTTTTCCAGCCGCCCGAGCCGATGGGTCAGGCTGCCGGAGGCGATCATCAGCGAGCGGTAGAGTTCCGTCGGCGTCAGCCGGTAGGGCGGGCCGGTCCGCCGCAGCGTACCGACGACGTCGAACTCGCCGCGGTCGAGCCCATGCGAGGCAAAGGTCGCCTCGATCGTGGGCGTCACCAGCCGCGACAGGCGATAGATGCGCCCTAATATCTCCATCGGACTCGTGTCGAGGTCGGGCAGTTCCCTGGCCCATTGGGCTTTCAACCGATCGACGTGATCCTGCTGTTCCGGCTTGTCCATCGCCTCGATTCCTCGTTTGCGTCTGAACTATCTTGACATGAAGATAAATTGAGTGCAAATATCTTCACGTGAAGATAACTAGGGAGGCCGTCATGTTATCGCTCGTCGCAAGGAAGGCCGCTGCAGCCCCGCTGATCGGTCAAATGCTCCTCTGTTCCTTTTTATGGGCGAGCGCCTTCATTCTTCTGAAGGTCGCCGGTACCTCGCTTTCGCCGCTGGCGCTGACGGCCGTGCGGGGGCTGATGGGCGGTTTTCTGATCGCCGCTTTCATGGCGGCGACCGGTCACGAGATACTGCCCCGCGGCCGCGAGTACCGCGACTGGATCGTCCTCGGCTTCTTGCAGGGCGTGGTACCGAACACGCTGACGGCCTATGCGCTGACCCAGATTTCCGCCGGCCTGACCTCGATGATCCAGGCCTCGACTCCGCTTGTCGTCGCCGTCCTGGCGCAGGCGCTGTTTGCCAGCGAGCAACTGACGCGGAGACGAATAACTGGTCTCCTGATCGGCTTTGGCGGGATGGTGCTGCTGATCGGCCCGGCGGCTTTTGGTTCTGCCGAGGTCAACCCCTCGGGTATCGGTGCCATGATGGCGGTGGCGGTGAGCTATGCACTCGGCAATCTCTATGTCCGCAGCATTCCGCAGGCGCAGCCGATCCGGCTGGCACTCGGCCAGCAGGCTTTTTCCGGCCTGCCGACCTTCGCCGCCGTGGCCTGGCTCGGCGGTTTTTCGGCCTTTGCTCCAGCACTGGATGCTGTGCCGGTCCTGCTCCTGCTCGGCATCTTTGGAACGGCGCTGCCGATTGTGCTCTACATGAACATCCTGAAGAAGGCGGGGCCGACCATCGGTTCCATGAACGGTTATTTCCTGCCGCCCTGGACGATCGTCCTCGGCTTCGTGCTCCTCGGAGAGCCTGTCAGCCTGCGCGAGGTGGTCGCCACCCTTATCGTGCTGTCGGGCGTTGCTATCGTTTCCCTGAAGGCGGAAACCCTGCGGGAAGTATGGATCCGGCTTGCGCCTATGTCCCGGTTCCGGAACTGCTGACAGGAAACAGCGGCCCGATATTCGCCCCCTTTTGAGGGCAGGGTAATCGCATATGAACAAATATGCTGAGGCTTCTGTGGAATGATGAGGCGGGCAACACATTCCCTCTTCTCCCCAGCGGAGAGAAGATGCCCGAAGGGCAGATGAGGGGGCGAAGCCAAGTCTAGCGATGCGTTTGCCGTGTGTACACCCCCTCATCGCCTCGCTTTGCTCGGCACTTCTCCCCGCTGGGGAGAAGAGGGAGTAAGCTGCGCTTGCTCGGTTCCCCACATGCGATTGCCTGCTTTCGAGGGGGCGAACAGTATGCGGGGAGGGCGTATCAGCCGCCCATCGCCCGTCCGCCGACCGAAAGCCGTTCGGCCTCGTCGCGCAGGTCGAGTATGATGGTGGTGCCGTCGCAAATGCCGCGCTTCAGGGCATCCTTCCGCACCGGCTCGACCGTGATCTCGCCTGCCTTGAAGAGTTTTTGCAACCGGCTGCGCGAAAGGCCGAGTTCCGCCGCAAGCAGCCGGTCGAGCCTCAAGCCGGCGGGGAAGGGCAGTACAAGCGCGATGTGAATTTTCCACCAGTCCGCGAGGTCGCAAAGCGCCTGCCTGCGCACCTCGAATTCCTCGCTTTCCGCGATGCGGATTGCTTTGGTCCTCAGCGCGTCGGCGTCGAATTCGAGGCGCGCCACGAAATCCGGCGCGCTCGTCTGCAGGGCGTCGAGGAGAGTGGGATCGAGCGAGCGGACGCTTTGCCGCTCGAAGACCGGCCGGTTCCAGGTGGCGTCGCAGGTGGTGCATTTGTAGATGAGCCAGGCATCGAGCCGCTTGCCGTTGGCGTTGAGGCGGATGCGTCCGCTGGAGCGGAAGGGTTTATGCCCGCCGCAACCGCTGCAGGCGAGGATCGGTCGGGGTGGAGATTTCGGGATTATGGACCATTCGAGATGAAGGATAGTGCACATGCCGTTTTGATCTTCCGGTCGGGAAGTTCATGCGGGAAACGGCACTGGAGAAGCCCTTGATCGGGCGCGGCGTGGCGAAGGTCCGGACTTGAAGAAAAAGCGAAGCGTCGGATGTTCAGGGCGGCTTTTTCAAGAGCAGCACTGGCAGGTCAATGCCATACCGGTCTCAAGCCGCCACCCCGATGAACAGTTTTTCGCATGCGGCAGCCTTGCCGGCCTGCCCGCATGGAAGGGTGAAACTGTCGAGACCGGGGATTACTTAGGCAAACTGGACCTCAAAAACCGACGCTTGTGGGCGCAATGGATAACAAGATATCAGCGAAAGGCAAGCCCTGCCGTGAGGCGCCCATCCGCCCTATATGAGGCGGGAAGCAATGAAACAGCGAGGACTTGCACCATGGAGATCAAGCGTGGCGGATCGCAGCCGTCGAAAAGGCAGCCTGCGGAATATTTCACCGGTACGGTCCGTCTCGATCCGCTGAACGAGGCCGCGGCGCCGGCCCGGGCCGTCTGCGCCTCGGTCGCCTTCGAGCCCGGCGCCCGCACCAACTGGCATACCCATCCGCTCGGCCAGACACTCATCGTCACGGCGGGTTTCGGCCTGGTGCAGGTCTGGGGCGAGCCGATCCGGGTGATCCGCCCCGGTGACGTCGTCTGGTTCCCGCCTGGAGAAAAGCACTGGCATGGTGCGGCCCCTACGACCGCCATGACCCATATCGCCATCCAGGAGGCGCTGGACGGCAGGACGGCCGACTGGCTGGAGCCGGTCGCCGACGCGGAATATGCGGGCGCGATCGCCGCGGATTGACGGATGACTCGGAAAGCGGATGGCACCGCTGGAACGCAGCGCGTTTCAGGCCGGTCGCAGTTCGCCTTCCCAGGCATTGTCGGGAACGATGCGGGAGGCTTCCTCGATCGCGCCGATCTGCGAGGAGATCTCCCTGCCGATATACTGGCTGAAGGGGCCGAGATGGGCGTAGAGTATCGCCATCTTGAACATGTGCGGAAGCGCTGCCGGATTGGAGAATAGGCCCCTGGCGATCATCAGGGCCATCTGCCCGGCAAATTTCGGGCGCCTCACCGTGGCAGCCACGGTGAAATACAGGAACCGCCGGGTGTCCACCCAGGTGCGGCCCCAATTGAAGCCTCCCTTGATGTGTTTCACGCGCAGCTTCCGGCCGACACGCGAAACCCGGCCGAAAAATGCCTGTGGCGTATAGATGGCGGAAACGACCCGATGATAGTCCCGCAAGATATCGATCCGCGGACGTCTCGTCGCGAAATTGAGCCCGGACACGCACTGGTCGGCGCTCCCGTCGTCCATGTCGACCGCATGCCCGGAATGGAGCCGGCCTTCCTTCTCGAGCCGGGTGGTAAGCTGCGTGTTGGGCAGGGCATAAAGCAGGCCGACCATGCTCACGGGGATCGACGCATCCTCGATCAGCGCGGTCATCCGTCCGCCGGCGCCCGGCGTTTCGTCGTCGAAGCCGAGGATGAACCCGGCGATCACGACGATGCCGGCAGCGTAGATCTTGTCGATGCTGGCGACGATGTCGCGCCGCGTGTTCTGCTTTTTCTGCGTTGCCCTGAGGACCTCCTCGTCGGGGCTTTCGATGCCGACGAACACCGTGAAGAAACCCGCTTCCGCCAGAAGGTCGAGCAGCGCCTTGTCGTCGGCGAGGTTGAGCGAGGCTTCCGTCGAGAACTCGAAGGGATAGTGCCGCGCCCTTTGCCATTCGATGAGCGTGGGCAGGAATGCCTTCACGGCCTTCTTGTTGCCGATCAGGTTGTCGTCCACGAAGTCGACATGGCCGCGATAGCCGAGCGTGTAGAGCGCGTCGAGCTCGGCGAGGATCTGCACGGCCGTCTTGGTGCGGGGAACGCGCCCGTAGAGTTCGATGATATCGCAGAATTCGCAGGTGAACGGACAGCCGCGGGAAAACTGAATCCCGATGAATGTATAGTTCGAAAACTTGAGGAGATCGAAGCGCGGAACCGGCGTCCGCGTGACGTCCGCCTGGAATTTCGGCGCCAGGAAGTCGCCCTTCTTTTCCCCTCCGCTCCAGGCTGCCACGAAGGCGTCGATGACGTCTTCAGCCTCCCCCAGGACACGGAAATCGGCGCTCGCATAAAGCTCCGGGCTCGAGGTTGCATCCGGGCCGCCGACCGCGACCGGCTTGCCGGCCGCATGCGCCAGATCGATGATGTGGAGGACGTCGATCTGCTGGGGTAGCATGCCTCCGGTCAGCACCAGGTCGGCCCAGTCGATGTCGCCGCCGGAGAGTTCCTCCACGTTGCGGTCGATGAGCCTGAGTTCCCAATCCTGCGGCAACATCGCCGCAATGGTGATCAGGCCGAGCGGCGGAGCCGGATAGCGCGCGCCGATAAGCGTGCAGGCTTCCCGGAAATTCCAGAAGGATGCGCCGGTGAACCTTGGATATACGAGCAAGACCCTCGCTTGTCGCCGCATTCTCTAGTCTCCCGGATGAGGAAAAGATGTAGGCACTTCGATCAGTCGCTGGTGATGCCGCACTATATCGTTTCAAAGCCGGGGGGCAAGCGCGGACTTTCCCCGAGGTGCAGCCGCAGGCGGGATGCAGGGCCATGAAGGGGGCGACTTAAAAGTGTAGCGAAACTGGTTTATGGTCCTCCGGCTGCAACTGTCGGTGCCATGCCGTGATCACGCATGGCGGATCGGGGAGGGGACGATGGTGAACTATGGTGGCCTGCGTTTCGATTTCAAGGAGCCGGGGGCGGCCAAGCGCTGCGCCGAGCGACTGGTCGCGATGCGCAAGACGCTCGCACCGCTGCGGGCGCGCAAGAAGGACAGTTCGCTGCTTCTGGCGACCTGGAACATCCGAGATTTCGATTCCAACGATTTCGGTTTCGGCCCGCGCCTTCCGGAGACCTTCTATTACATCGCCGAGATGATCTCCTGCTTCGATCTCGTGGCGGTCCAGGAGGTCAATCGCGATCTTTCCGCGCTGCAGAAGGTGATGCGCATCCTCGGTCGCGAATGGGACTATATCGCCACCGACGTGACGGAGGGCACCAGCGGCAACGGCGAACGCATGGCCTTCGTCTACAACACCGAGAAGGTCTGGTTCCGCAAGATCGCCGGCGAGATCGTGCTGCCGGACGGCCAGCTCGTGGTTTCGCGCAAGAAGGTGAAGGCGCCGAAGGACCAGCCGGATATCGAGCCGAAGATCGAGGAGATGAAGCAGCAGTTTGCCCGCACGCCCTTCCTCGTCGCCTTCCAGTCCGGCTGGTTCCGCTTCAGCCTTTGCACGGTACATATCTATTTTGGCGACGATTCCGGCGAGAAACTGAAGCGCCGCGTCGCCGAGATCGAGCGGCTGGTGGATTTCTTCGCCAAGCGGCAGGACAAGGAGAGGAAGCTTACCGGCGAGGGCATGAAACCGCTCGACCGCGGCCGCGAGGCGGAAAACTATATCCTGCTCGGCGATTTCAACGTGGTCAGCCCCGAGCACGAGACCATGCAGGCGCTGGCGGCCAACGGGTTCGAGGTGCCGGAGGAGATCGACGGCGCGCATATGCCGAACCGGGATCATTTCTATGACCAGATCGCCGTGCGCGCGACGGACGAGCATTTCAAGGTTCTGGGTGGCGGCATTGTCGATATGTATGCCGACGTCTTCCGTTCCACGCCGGAGGATATGGAACTGTACGAGAAATTCGTCCCGAAGAAGGACCCGGAGAAGAACGAGAAGTTCCGGGCCACAACGCCGCAAAAGCTCTACGAGAAATGGCGCACCTGGCAGATGTCGGATCATTCTCCGCTGTGGATCGAGATCCAGACGGACTTTGCCGAAAGCTACCTGAAGAACATCGTCGACGGCAAATGACGGCGGCCGCCGCCGACGGGCGCGGTCATCGAATGGCAACTTTTCCCCGCCAGGCTGTCAGGTGAATCAGCCGCCGAGAGGAAAGAGCATGTCCGACACCGTCCGCATTGAAAATCGCTCCCTCGCCGTCGAGGTTTCTTCGCTGGGTGCGGAAATGCAGTCGCTCACCACGGCGGATGGCCGGTCATGGCTCTGGAACGGCGATGCTGCTTTCTGGAGCGGCCGCTCGCCGATCCTCTTTCCCATGGTCGGCAAGGCGCCGGAAAACCGGGTCAGTGTCGAGGGCAAGGCCTACGAAATGAGCCAGCACGGCTTTGCCCGGAGAGCCGAATTCGCACTCGCCACGTCGACCGATACGACGTGCCGCCACGAGCTTTCCGCCTCGGATGCGACGCGCGCCGTCTACCCGTTCGAATTCCTGCTGGCGATAACCCACGCCGTCGATGGTCCGAAGCTGACGGTCTCGGCGGAAGTCGAAAATCGCGATACGCGGCCGATGCCCTTCGGCCTCGGTTTCCACCCGGCTTTCCTCTGGCCGCTGCCGGGCGGCGAGGGCCGTGCCCATGCCGTCATCCTCGACAACGGCGCCGAGCCCGCGCTCGTCAGGCTGGAGGGCGGGCTGGTGAAGCCGGAAAGGCTGCCGTCGCCCTTCAGGGCGGGCAGGCTCAGCCTCGACCATGCGATGTTCGAGAAGGACGCGATGATCTTTCCGGAAGGCGCGGGCGACGGCCTCACCTATGCGGCCGAGGGCGGTCCGGCATTGAAATTCTCCTTCGAGAACCTGCCGAACCTGGCGCTCTGGCAGAAGGCCGGTGCGCCCTATGTCTGCATCGAACCGTGGCACGGCACGGCCGCCGAACTCGACGGCCCGGACGATCTGGCAAAGCGCCCCTACGGGATGATTCTGGAGCCGGGCGACAAGGCGCGCTTTGCCTTTACGGTCGAGCTTCCGGCATCATAGAAGCCTTGCTGCGACGGACATCCGCCTGTTGCTCGCGGACGACACCCCGTTCGTTTTTCAAGGGCTGCATTGAGATCGCGACGGTTGTCTGCGATGATTGGCGCTCATTTCCTCCGAGCTTTGGGAGACTGACATGAAAGCGATCCTGTCCAACCAGAAAGGAAACATCGCCCACAAGGACATTTCGCATCATGCACACGCTGTTCCCGCGCGCGAGGAAAAGCCCGCCGCGCCATAAGCCCTTTCTCCAGTATTTCCGCGACCCTTCCGGCACCGCTGACCGCGAGCGCCGCCTTTCGCGCCTGCGCAAGTTCCTGTCCTATTACCGCCCGCACCTGCCACTGCTTCTGGCGGATCTCTTTTGCGCGATCCTCGTCGCCGGCACGGCGGTGGCCCTGCCGCTCTGCGCCAATCTCGTCACCAGCCGCCTTCTTGCCCTGTCCGAGGCGCCGAACGCTTACGGCGAGGTGCTGGCCGTCGGCGGCGTCATGCTGGCCATCCTGGCGATCCAGACCGTCGCCATCTTCTTCGTCGATTATCGTGGGCACATGATGGGCGCCTGCATCGAGGCGGATGTCCGGCAGGAGCTTTTCGATCATTGCCAGAAGCTCTCGTTCAGCTTCTACGACCGGCAGCGCACCGGCCAACTGATGAGCCGCATCACCAGCGATTCCCTGTGGCTTGGCGAGCTCTTCCACCACGGCCCCGAAGATCTCTTCATCGCCGTGCTCAAATATAGCGGCGCGATGCTGGTGCTGTTCTTCATCGATCCGCCGCTCGCCGGCCTCATCCTGCTGCTGACCCCGGTGGCTGTCGTTTACGCGCTCCATTTCAACGGGCGAATGAACCGCGCGCTCGACGCCAGCAAGCGTCAGATCGCCGCCGTCAACGAGCGCGTCGAGGATGCACTGGCGGGCATTCGCGTCGTCCAGTCCTTTGCCAACGAGGCGCTGGAGAGGCAACGTTTCGCCGAACAGAACCGGCGGTTCCTGCAAAGCCGCAACGATGGCTATCGCAGCGAGGCGTGGTTTTCGGCCGGCACCGAAACCTTCGCGCAACTTGTCACCATACTGGTGATCGTGGTGGGCGGCCTGCGCATCCTCATGGCGGAACTGACCGTCGCCGACCTCCTCACCTTTCTGCTCTGCGTGGCTGTGCTGGTTGATCCGGTCAAGCGGCTCGCCAATTTCGTGCGCCTCTGGCAGGAGGGCTATACCGGCTTCGTCCGCTCCATGGAGATTCTCGACGTCGCCCCGGACATCGCCGAGCGGCCGCAGGCCCGCCCCATGCCGGAACCGAGGGGCGAAATCCGGTTCTCGGACGTCACGTTCGGTTATGAGGCCGATGGCCCCAGGGTCCTGAACCGGCTTTCGCTGACGATTGCGCCGGGCGAGTTCGTGGCGCTCGTCGGGCCTTCCGGGGTGGGCAAGAGCACGCTATGCGCGCTCATCCCGCGCTTCTATGATGTGGAGGCCGGGGCGATCCTGATCGACGGCACCGATATCCGCGATGTGACGCTGGCGTCGCTCAGGCGCCATGTCGGCGTGGTGCAGCAGGAGGTCTACCTCTTCGCGGGAACCGTGGCGGAAAATCTCCGCTATGGCCGGCCCGGCGCAACCGACGCCGAAGTCGAGGCCGCGGCGCGGGCCGCCAACGCGCACGACTTCATCATGGCTCTGCCCGACGGTTACGATACTGATATCGGCCAGCGCGGCGTCAAACTCTCGGGCGGCCAGCGCCAGCGCCTCACCATCGCCCGCGCGTTCCTCAAGAATCCGGCGATCCTGATCTTCGACGAGGCGACCAGCGCGCTCGACAACGAGAGCGAGCGGGCGGTGCAGCAGGCGCTGCTCAGCCTGGCGGAAGGCCGCACCACGCTGGTCATCGCCCACCGCCTCTCCACCGTGCGCCATGCCGACCGCATCCTGGTCCTGACCGGCAACGGCATCGTCGAGGAGGGCAGTCATGACCGCCTCATGGCGCGGAACGGCGTCTACGCCGGCCTGCACCGCGTGCAGGCGAGCATCTGAACGCCGGCTCCGCCTTATTGTTGAGGAAAAGCCGTTTCGTACAGCCTTAAGACGCTGTTTCGCGCACGGAATGGGGGGCGTATCATGTGGCCTTGGTCTATCGGAGGACATCATGGCCAGGGCTTCGCGGCATGACGCCTGGCGGGCGGGCGACAGCTACGATCTTTATATGGGCCGATGGAGCCGCAAGGTCGCCCCCCGCTTCCTGGAATGGCTGCATCCCGCCGCGGGTCTGGACTGGGTGGATGTCGGCTGCGGCACCGGAGCGCTTTCCTCGGCAATTGTCTCGGGCTACGATCCGAAAAGCCTGGTCGGCCTCGATCCTTCGGAAGGGTTTCTGGAAAAGGCCCGCCTCAACGTGCCAGATCCGCGGGCCGAATTCCGGTTGGGCGATGCGCAAATGCTCGCGATGCCGTCGGATGTCGCCGACATCGTCGTGTCCGGCCTGATGCTTAACTTCGTTCCGAGGCGGGAGGAGGCATTGCGCGAGATGGCGCGCGTGGCGCGCCCGGGCGGCAGGGTCGCGTTCTATGTCTGGGATTACCCGGGTGGCGGCGTGGAGTTCATGCGTGCCTTCTGGATGGCTGCCGTCGACCTCGACCCCGCGGCGCAGGATCTGACCGAGAACCGCCGCTTTCCCTTCTGCACGCGTGACAATCTCGCCCATCTCGCAAGACAGTCGGGCCTGGCGGAGGTGGAAGACGAAGAGATCGAGATTGCGACGCGCTTTGAGAGTTTCGACGATTTCTGGCGACCATTCACATTGGGAACGGGGCCTGCGCCCGCATATTGCGCCAATCTTCCCGCCGACAGACGGCGGAAGCTCAGGGAAAAGCTGAAAGCAAATCTGCCCTATGCCGACGACGGCTCCATTCCGTTCAAGGCTAGGGCATGGGCCGTGCGCGGCCGGGCGGTGGAATGACAGCGCCGGTTCAGCCGGGCCCAGGATAGGGCGTGCCGTCCTTGTGCACGAACCGGCCGTCGGCATTGGCGCTCATCATGTCTATGTCGGAGCAGGTGATGATGTCGGCGGGCTGGCGCGAGCCGATTTCGAGATAGACCGCCATCGCACGTGATCTGTTGATCATGTGATGGCCGTTGCCGGAGCCTTTCGGAAAGGCCGCGCAATCGCCGGCGCGCAATATCGTCTCGTCGTCGTCCTCGATCAGCGTCAGTTCGCCTTCGAGTACATAGACGAATTCGTCCTCGTGCGAGTGCCAGTGGCGCTGGCTCGACCAGTTGCCGGGAGGCAGGCGCATGAGATTGATGCCGAAATCGGTGAGCCCGCCGGCATCGCCGAGGCGCTGCCGCACGCGTCCGGCACAGGGGGCGTCGAATGGCGGCGGATAGCCCGAGCTTTTATATTTGGGAACGGTGGCGATATCGATCTTGGGCATGACGGACGTCTTCCTGCGGTCGGTGCAGAACTACCTATCATGACCCTTGAGGGGAGGCCATGCTCGTCATGACTTCCCCGGGCCGCTGGCCGGGGAAGCATCCGTAGTCCGGCGGTTTATTTCAGCGGCTCGAAGGTCATTGCGTGGCCGTTGATGCAGTAGCGCAGTCCCGTCGGCGGCGGACCGTCCGGAAAGACGTGGCCGAGATGCCCGCCGCAATTGGCGCAGCGCACTTCGGTGCGGACCATGCCGTGCGATATGTCGCGGTGCTCGGTCACCGCCCCGGGCTTCACCGGCTCGAAATAGCTCGGCCAGCCGCAACCCGAGTCAAATTTCGTGTCGGAGATGAACAGTTCCTCGCCACAGCCGGCACAGCGATAGAGGCCTTTTTCCTTCGCGTTCCAGAAAGGACCGGTAAAGGCCCGTTCGGTGCCGGCCTGCCTCAGGATACGGTACTGCTCCGGCGAAAGCTGTTCGCGCCATTCAATATCGCTCTTTTGGATTTTCGGATTGGTCACATCGGACATCGCTTCAGATTCCTTTCGTTTTTCCTTTAGATAGGCATCCGGGGCGTTGACGAAAAGTCGCGTTTCTGTGTGTTCCGTCCGGTTATGCTTGAGATGGGGGATTCTTTACCCTAGAAAGCCATTTCCTCCCGGCGGTTGGTCGGTTCTCGCGGTTTCAAAAGGAGATGGCATGGCTGCCAATGTGCCGGCATTGACATTCGTTGTCCTGTTCCTCCCCTTTATGGGCGCCGTTTTTGCTCCTGTTCTCATCCGCCGGTTTGGTGACAAGGCGGCCTGGCTGTTGGCTCTGGCGCCGTTTTTCGCCTTTCTGCACTTCTGCGGCTTCCTGTCCGAAGTCGCCGCAGGCGAAGTCGTGACGGGCGGTTATGCCTGGGCGCCGAGCTTCAACCTATCCTTTTCCTGGTTCCTTGATGGCCTGTCGCTCACCTTTGCTCTGCTGATCACCGGCATCGGCACGCTGATCGTGATCTATTCCGGCGGCTATATGAAGGGCCATCCGGATCAGGGCCGTTTCCTGTCCTTCATCCTCCTGTTCATGGGGGCGATGCTCGGCCTTGTCGTGTCCGACAGTTTCCTGATGCTCTTCGTTTATTGGGAGCTGACCTCCATCACCTCCTTCCTGCTGATCGGCTTCGATCACGGGCGGGAGAAGGCGCGCCGCGCCGCGCTGCAGGCGCTGGTGGTCACCGGCGGGGGAGGGCTCTGCCTGCTCGCCGGCCTTGTCTTCCTCTGGAACATCACCGGCGTGACCCAGCTTTCGCTGCTCGTCCACATGGAAGACGGCCTGCGCGAAAGCCCGTTCTATCTCGCGACGCTTCTTCTGGTGCTCGGCGGCGCCTTCACCAAATCCGCGCAGTTTCCCTTCCATTTCTGGCTGCCGAACGCCATGGAAGCGCCGACGCCGGTCTCGGCCTATCTTCATTCGGCCACCATGGTGAAGGCCGGCGTTTATCTTCTGATGCGGCTCAATCCGGTCATGGGCGCGACGCCAGCCTGGGAAATCCTGCTGCCCTTCTTCGGCGGTATCACGCTGATTGCCGGCACCTTCCTCGCCGTCCGTCAGGTGGATATGAAGCTGATGCTGGCCTATACGACCATGGCCTCGCTCGGCCTGCTCGTCATGCTGACGGGGTTCGGGGCGCCGCATGCGGTTGAGGCGGCGGTGCTTTATCTCGTCGCGCATTCGTTGTTCAAGGGCGGCTTCTTCATGGTGGTGGGGACCGTGGACCACGAAGCGGGAGACCGCAACGTGACCCAGCTTCGCGGGCTCCGATCCGCCATGCCGATCACCTTCGCGGCGGCAATGCTCTGTGCCCTTTCGATGGGCGGCCTGCCGCTCTTCTTCGGCTTTCTCGCCAAGGAAGAAATCTATGCCGCCCTTGCGGCCGGCAATCCGCGTGCCGTCTTCTTTACCGGTCTTGCAGTGATCGGCAATGCCTTGATGTTTGCGGTGGCCTTCGCCATCGCCATCAGGCCCTTTTTCGGGCCGCCCAGCGCGAATCCGAAATCGGCTCACGAAGGGCCTGTCGCCCTCTGGCTGGGGCCGGCCGTCCTGGCCGTGCTGGGGCTGCTCGGAGCACTGTTTTCCGGCCTTGCGCATCACTACGTTTCCTCGCCCATGGCAAGCGCTGTCTCCGGCGAAAAGGTGGTGATCGATATCACCACCGTGCCGCATCTCGGGATGCCGCTCGTTCTCTCGGTCATCACCATAGGGCTTGGCGTGTTCGTCTTCTGGCGGCTGGACGGCGCCCGCGCACTGATGGTCCGTGTGCTGGAAAATCTGGGGCCCGGACCGGATCTCGGTTTCGATCATTTCGTCTCCGGGCTTGTCCGGCTTTCGGTCGCCATCACCCGCTTCGTGCAGCCCGGAAGGCTGGAGGTCTACATGACCGCCACGTTCATCCTTCTGGCGCTGACGCTGCTGGTTCCTCCCGTCGTCTTCGACGAATTGCCGGGCATGCCGGCCTGGCCGGGCAGCGTTCTTCCACAGGAGGCGGCGTTTCTGGCGATCGCGCTGATCGGCATTTTCGCGGTGCTGAGGGCGAAGGACCGGCTGACGGCGATCGTCTCGCTCGGCATCCAGGGCTTTGCCGTCGCGGTGATCTTCCTGCTGTTCGGCGCGCCGGACCTTTCCTTCACGCAGTTCATGGTGGAGACGTTGTCGGTCGTCATCCTGGCGCTGGTCATGACGCGGCTTCGGCTTTCGCCTGCGGATCATCGGCCGCGCAGGCAATTGCTCTTCGATGCGTGCGTTGCGGTCGCCTGTGGGCTCGGCTTCGGGCTCCTGCTCTTGAAGTCTGTTGAGGCGTCGTTCGATAATCTGCTGACCGATTTCTTCAATGCCTATTCCAAGGTGATCGCCCATGGCGCCAACGTCGTGAACGTCATCATCGTCGATTTCCGCGGCACGGATACGCTGGGCGAGATCGCCGTGGTGATGGTGACCGGCCTTGCGGTCCTCGCGCTGATCCGGGTGCGGGCGGGGAAGGCTGCGGTTTCGCAAGAGGAGGAAGGGCGATGAGATATGTCGATTACCCCCCTCTGTCATACCGGACATCTCCCCCGCAAGGCGGGAGATCGATTCGCTGTGGCGTCTCGCCCTCAACGGGCGTTGACGATGGAGGGAAGCCGGCGCGTCCGGCCAATCTCCCCACCTGTGGGGAAGATACCCGGCAGGGCAGAGGGGGGCGGTCTTGCTCAGAGGCGAAAGCATGGAGCGCGGCGAGAGGTGTTCAGCCATGAACACCCTCATCCTGCGCACGGTCGCCCCCGTACTCACCGCCCTGATGCTTTTGTTTTCGATTTTCGTGCTGCTGCGCGGCCATAACGAGCCGGGCGGCGGCTTCATCGGCGGGCTGATCGCCGCCTCGGCGCTGGCGATCTACGGCATCGCCTTCGGGGTCGCCGCGGTGCGCCGTGCCATCCGCTTCCATCCGATGGCAATCGCAGGTGCCGGGCTTTTTATCTCGACGCTCTCCGGCCTCATCTCGATTTTCTTCGGCGTGCCCTTCATGACCGGCCTCTGGATCTATCCCGTGTTCTTCGACGTCGAAGTGCCGCTGGCGACCGTCATATCCTTCGATCTCGGCGTCTATCTTGTCGTGCTGGGCGCCATCACCTCGATCGCGCTTGCGCTCGAACAGGAACCGGGACCGGAAACAGGCGGGGAGGAAGGCTGATGGAAGCGCTTTTTGCCATCCTGATCGGGCTGTTCTTCGCCGCCGCAGTCTATCTTCTATTGTCGAAGCATACGGTGCGCATGCTGCTCGGCATCGTTTTGCTCGGCAATGCGGTGAACCTGCTTCTTTTCACCACCGGCCGGCTGACGCGCGAAGTTCCGCCGATCATCCCGACGGGCATGGACCAGCTTCCGGCCGGCACAGCAAACCCGCTGCCGCAGGCGCTCATCCTGACGGCGATCGTGATCTCCTTCTCCTTCTTCGCCTTCCTCCTGGTGCTGACCTATCGCGCCTACCAGGAGCTCGGCACCGACAATACGGACGAGATGCGCCTCGCCGAGCCGCGGGACGAAGAGCGTCCGCCGATGGGGTATTGAGTGATGCAGTTTGCGACAGATACCCTCCGGATCGTTAAGCATGCGGGGCAACAGCCGCTGGCGGAGGTGCGCATCTGATGGCGACTCCCTCCACCGTTCCCGTCGATCTTTCCGCAGCATTGGTCCTTGCACCCGTGCCGCTTGCCGATTGGCTGGTGGTTCTGCCCGTGGCATCGATGATCGCGTTCGGCGCGCTCCTGATGATGGTCCGCAAATCCGTTCGCCTGCAGGGCACGATCGCGATTGCCGGCCTCGCGCTGCTCGTCCTTCTGGATGCCGGGCTGCTCTGGCGCGTCATGGTTCACGGTCCGGTCACCATGGTGATGGGCCGCTGGCTGCCGCCGTTCGGCATTGCCTTCACCGCCGATCTCTTCGGTGCCGTCATGGCGCTCGTGTCAGCCGTCGTGGCGCTCGCCGCCGGCATCTTCGCGCTCACCGACATTGATGCGAGCGGCCGCCGCTACGGCTTCTTTCCCTTCCTGATGCTGCTGATGGCCGGCGTCACAGGTGCGTTTCTCACCGGCGACATCTTCAACCTCTACGTCTGGTTCGAGGTGCTGCTGATCGCCTCCTTCGGCCTCCTGATCCTGGGGTCCGAACCCGAGCAGATCGACGGCGCGCTGAAATATGCCATCCTCAACCTGATCGGCACGACGCTGTTCCTGATCGCGGTCGGATATCTCTATGCGATCTTCGGCACGCTCAACATGGCTGATATCGCGAGGAAGGCGGGGACCTTGCGCGAGACGGCGCCGCTGACGACGCTGACGGCGCTCTTCATCTTCGCCTTTGCGATGAAGGCGGCCGCCTTTCCGGTGAATTTCTGGCTGCCGGCCTCCTATCACACGCCGCGCATCGTCGTGTCGGCCCTGTTCGGGGGCCTGCTCACCAAGATCGGCATCTATGCGCTGATCCGCGTCACCGTCATGCTGCTTCCCGTCGAGCGGGAGGAACTGAGCCTGATGATCGCGGTCTCGGCGGCGCTGACCATGCTGATCGGGGCGCTCGGCGCGCTTGCCCAGAACGATATCCGCAAGCTTGTCGGTTATCTGGTGATCGCGGGCATCGGCAACATGATGGCAGGTGTCGCGATCGGCACGCCGGCGGCTGTCAGCGGCGCGATCCTCTATGCCCTGAATTCCGTGGCGACGATGACCGCGCTTTATCTGGTGGCGGGCGAAGCCGCCCGGCTTGCCGGCGCCTGGTCGCTTTCGGGGCTCGGCGGGCTTTATCGCCGGGCGCCATGGTTCTCGGCCGCTTCGTTTGCCTTCTTCCTGGCCGCTGCCGGCCTGCCGCCGCTTGCCGGCATGTGGCCCAAGGTGGTGCTGCTCAAAGCCTCGCTCGACATTGGCGCGTGGTGGCTGGCGGCGTCGATCCTCGTCTCCGCCTTTGTCATCACCCTGGCGCTCGGCCGCGTCTTCCTGCTCGCCTATTGGCGGCCGCTTTCCGGACCGGCTCCCAAAATGCCCGGCGAGGATGCACCCGCCGGCGACTGGCGCATTGTCCTGCCGCTCGGCGCCCTGACCTTCCTCGTCGTCCTGTTCGGCCTGCTGCCGGAACCGCTGCTGGATCTTACCCAGAGGGCCGCGACGAATCTCGCCGATCCGGCGGCCTATATATTGTCCGTCTTTCCCCAGTCAGCGATAGAGCGGGGTGCCCTGCCGTGATCATCTTCATCCTGTCGCTTGTCCTGGCCATAATCTGGGCCGCTATTACCGGCAGCGCGACGCTGCACAACCTGATCTTCGGTTTTGTGCTTTCGACGCTGTCGCTGTGGGTCGTGCGCGAACAGATGAGCGCCCGCGGCTATTGGCGGCGGCTCGGGCGCATCCTGTCGCTTCTTCTACTGTTCTTCAAGGAACTGGCGCTTTCGGCCTGGAAGGTGGCGGTCCTGGTCGTCAGTCCGCGCATGGACCTGAAGCCCGGCATATTCGCCTTCCCGCTGACGGTCGACCGGGATTTCGAGATTACGCTGCTTGCCAATCTCATCACGCTCACCCCTGGCACATTGTCGGTCGATGTCTCCGAGGATCGCAAGATACTCTTCGTGCATGCGATCGACTGTTCGGATACCGATGCGACGGTGAGGGATATCGCGGGCGGTTTCGAGAGGAAGATCATGGAGGCATTCCGGTGACGGCGGCAGAAACGATCCTTTCCTGGACAGTGTGGGGGGCACTCCTGATACTCGGCCTCTCCTTCCTCCTGACGGTCTGGCGGGTGGTCAAGGGTCCTACGCTTCCCGACCGGGTTCTGGCGCTCGACATGCTGGTCGGCATTGTCATCGGCTTCATCGCGCTGATCGCCATCCGCACCGGCTTCACGCTTTATATCGATATCGCGATCTCGCTCGGTCTTGTCGGTTTTCTGGCGACCGTTGCATTTGCCCGTTTCATCCTATCGCGCGTCCGGCGGGAGGAAACACCGCAAGGACCGCACATGAGGCTCATCGCGGCTCCATCCGCGCGCCGGCGAAAGCCGGCGGGCAAGCGCAAGGACGGCGCCGGGCCGGCCGTGCGGAGAAAGGCAGCAAAATGATCGGTACGCTCGTTGCCATCCTCACCGCTCTCATCGTCCTCGTCGGGGCAGGATTCGTCCTGGTTGCGGCGATTGGCATCAATCGCCTGCCGGACCTCTACACCCGCATGCATGCTGCCTCCAAGGCCGGCACGGTCGGATCCGGCCTCATGCTTCTGGCGGTCGGCCTGCATGCCGGCGATCTTGCGACATTCGCGCGTGCGATCGCGGGCTTCTTTTTCTTTGTCCTGACGGCTCCGGTCTCGGCGCATTTGCTCGCAATGGCGGCTCATAAGGTCGGATACAATCTTTCCGAGTTATCCGTGCGTGATGAAATGAATGAATACCGGGAATGAATATAGTCTGTCAGAAACGAGTTATAAGCTTGTCATAACTGAGAAAGCACTCGTCTATCCGGCAGTAACGCTGCTTTATGCGTTCTATAGCCGGCAGAAAGTCCGGCCTTAGGTAAAAATCGCACTTGGACATTTGGCGAAGCAGTGCTACTTCATGAATAGTAGAGTGCAGATGTTGTTCTAGATTAGGCGTCACCTCGTTAATTCGATAGAGTCGACAAGTTTTTCAGACTGAAAAACGGGTGAAGGTCGATGACGAGGCTGATTTCAGTCGAAAGCAATATCCGGTGAAAATCGCTTTTCTTCCGCATGAAGCTTAGGGGTAGGCTTCGGTCTAAGGACGATGTGGGGGTTTTGGGGTTTCTTCGGGAGACTCTGCGAACGGTCGGGTGCCGCGGAGGTCGCGGGCCTGCCGGTCACTTACAACAGGAGACAGGAAATGACAGACATCGCATTGGGCAAAGGCCAGGACCTGCTGGTTGAACTGACAGCAGATATCGTGGCTGCCTATGTGAGCAACCACGTGGTCCCCGTCGGCGATCTTTCGAACCTCATCGCCGATGTGCATTCGGCGCTGAGCAACACGTCCTCGCCGGCTCCGGTTGCGACAGCCGTCGAAAAGCCGAAGCCGCCCGTTCCGATCAAGAAGTCCATCGAAGACGACTATCTGATCTGCCTCGAGGATGGTCAGAAGTTCAAGTCGCTGAAGCGTCACCTCATGACCCATTACAACATGACTCCGGAAGAATACCGCGAGAAATGGGGTCTGCCGGCCGATTATCCGATGGTAGCCCCGGCTTACGCGGAAGCGCGCTCCAGACTCGCCAAGGAAATGGGGCTTGGCCAGCGCCGCAAGCGCAGCAAGGCCGCCTGAGCCGGGACATACGCTGGTTGGCCAATTGGGAAAAAGCCAATCCCTCCGATGGAGACCGATCGTAACTCGACCGGAATTGGGATTTTGTACCCGGAAATGCGAATGCGGATCAGGACCGGGCTTCCAGGCCCGGTTTTTCCTTGCGGAAGGCAGAGGGGAATGGAGAGAGGAAAAAAATCCCATTTTCTTTCTGGCGCTTGTCAAAAATATCAATAATTTCAGCGATAGGTTGCAGGCACGCAGTTTCTTGCATCCCCGTGTTTGCTCTAAGGTGTATGAATTAATTCCTATTTGTGAGGGAATTTGTCATGCCTTTGGAGAAACATTTCGAGTCTTTCGTCCCGCCGCCCGGCCGCTTGATCGCTGCCTGTGCCGCTAGTCGTTCCCCTGGGATTCCCGCCAGCCTGCCGCTCAGGAATGTGTGCCGGATCGTCCGCCAGATGGTCGGCGAACTTGTGCCGCTGTTCGGTGACCGGGTGATGTTGCGCCGGGACCGGAGGCGCCTTTCATGCCATGTGCGGCAGATCGCCATGTATGTCTGCCACGTGGTGCTGCGGATCTCGATGAGCGATATCGGCGAGGCCTTCGGCCGCGATCGCACGACCGTCGGCCATGCCTGCCATGTGGTCGAGGATCGCCGCGACGATCCCGCCTTCGACGATTTCGTCTCGGCGGTGGAGCGGATCGTCACGGTCGTCTTCGGCATGTCGGAGGTACCGGCCCATGAATGAGAGGAAGCCCGATCCATCGTTTGGAAAGCAGCTCCTCAGATTGATCCGCCAGCTCGCCCGCGGCGAATGCGCGGTCGAGGCGGCGGAAGGTGGCGACATGCGGGTAACCGGTGGCGGGGAACGGCTTTATCCGCAAGCCGTGATTGCTGAGGCCCGGTCGCTCGGGCTGGCGCAGCTTTCAGGCAACCGGCTTATGGCAAGTGCCGAGGCATCGGCCTTCCTGCGCCGGGCCCTGGTCACGGGCGGGGAGGCGTTCATCGAGCAGCATGGCGAGATGGTTGCCGCCACCGTCGAGGTGGAAGGTGCCCGCCAACCGGTCCGGCGCAATCTTCTGGAATCGCCGCTCGGCGCGGTGGCGCGGATGAAGGATCGTGAGGGCAAGCCTTTCCTGCAGGTCGAGGCGATCGAGGCCGGCGAACGGCTGCTTGCCGATTTCACCCGCGGGCAGTTGCAGCCGCGCGTCACCGCCTCCTGGGAACCGCGTCTATCGAGTCGCGGGAAGGGGCAGGCGGGTGGTCAGGCGGAGATTGCCGACAGCGCCATGGCCGCAAGGCTCAGGTTCTCCAGGGCGATGGATGCCATGGGGCCGGAGCTTTCTGGCGTCGCGGTGGACGTCTGCTGCTTTTCCAAGGGGCTGGAGACGGTGGAGCGCGAACGCCAGTGGCCGGCGCGCTCGGCAAAGCTGATGCTGCGCGCCGCGCTTCTGGCGCTCGCCCGTCATTATGCGCCGCCGCCCGCAAGCCGTCGTCGCAGCCACCATTGGGGCACGGAGGATTACCGGCCGGTGCTGTGATCTTGCTAGGATTGCCCCTCGTCCGCCTGTCGCGGGGGAGCATATATCAACCAGTGAGCAACAAAGAGGGCGGCTCTAAGCGGCTGCCTTCATCCTTGCCTCTTCCCTGATCCGCTTGACCATGGAGCGCAATCCGTTGGCGCGCTGCGAGGAGAGGTGTTCGACGAGCCCGATGCGGTCGAAGATTTCGATCGCGTCGGTCGCAACGATCTCGGAGGCTCGCTTTCCCGAGTAGACGGCGAGCACGATGGCGACGAGGCCACGCACGATATGGGCGTCGGAATCGCCTTTGAATGTCATCACCGGATCAGAGCTGCCGTCTTCGATATGGCTGACCAGCCAGACCTGACTCGCGCAGCCCTGCACTTTGTACTCGGATGTCTTCTTGTCGTCGGGAAGATCGGGCAGTTCCTTGCCGAGTTCGATCACATAACGATAGCGGTCTTCCCACTCGTCGAGGAAGGCGAAATCGTCGATGATCTGGTCGATACTGGCCATGAGCGCTCCGGTTTATCTGCATTTCATATAGGCATTGCAATGCGGGATAAAAGAAAAAAATGCGCCGTGAGGCGTTCATTCCTCACGGCGTCAGCAAAATGCCGAATTGCAGGGCAGGCAGGTCCGGCGCCGGGAAGCGAGGCAATCAGGCCCGGCGCAAGCTTTGAAATTCGTAAGGACGATCCCGTTCAGTGAACCGGGCGTTTCTGTGGTACCGGCACCGAGCCGGTCAGGATGGTGCCGGTGGAGATCGTGTCGGCAGGGGCGGCAGCGGTTTCGGCGGCCTCGGACGGGAAGGGCGTCGGATCCGGATCGGCGAGCACGGCGGTTTCCGGTTCCTTGGCGCCGGACTGCCCGTTTCCAAATTGCTTGTCGAGCAGTTCGAAGGCGACGCGGGCGCCTTCCTTGGCCCTGACCCCGAGTGCCGAGAAGGTTTCTGCGCCCTTTTCGCAGACATCCGGCTTTTCCAGACAGATGGCGCTCACATACTGATAGGCTTCGGTCGCAGCGTGAAAAGCGTCGCCGACCTCAATCGCCGAGACACCCTCGGTCACGGTCACAGGCCGGCTGCTGAAGTAGGAGAGCACCACCAGCACGGCTGCGAACCAGAATGTTCCCTTGATGAGAAACCACATCGTCCTGTCCACCTGTTTTCCCTGCCGGCTTCCGGAGTGATTCCGGGATAGTGCAGGGCCGCCGGGTCTGTGCCGGTCTTGAACATGGTTGTACCGCCCGGAAGCAAATATGGCTTTGACGCAACCGCTCGGTTTTTCGGCAAATTTATCTAAAATTCGATCTATCGGTCCCGCTGCATGACACTTCTGGTGAGCTTGTCTCGAATTTTAGCGGATGATGTTAAGCATAATTGCGGCAGACGCCCGAAAAGCTCTGGGTTTTGCACCCGCTCGATTGCCTCAAAAGTTAACGTCACAGGAAAAATCAAACCAAATCCGTCGCTTACGTCGCGTTAACCACAAGCAGAGAAGGCTTGGCGAAGATGTGCCAAAGTCGGATTTCGGGCTTCGGATGGGCGTTCGGCACCCCATCTTTTATCCTTTCCTTAAGCCGCGGGGGCCTATTGTCCCTCGTGTAAAAACGAGTCTTTTCAGGGTATGGCGTGCGCGTATTGAGTAACATTGCCGACAGGATGGTTCTTCTGGTCGATGAGACCGTGAACCGCTGGCTCACTCGCCTTGGCGAAGGCGAAGTGGCGCGCGCGCAGGAGATTGCGCTCTTCCGCCGCCTGGTCTTTGCCTGCCTCGCAACGCTGGTTGTCGTGCCGTCCGCGCTCACGCTCGTCTTCACCCCCGCGCTGGCGCTGCCGGTCGGCGCCGCACTGGTCATCTCTTTCTTCCTGCTGGCCGTCGCGGCCCTCTTTGCCCTGCCGCGCCATGCGGTTGTTTCCGCCGTCGTCCCGCAGCCGGAGGACATTGCTTTCGAGGCCTGCCCGGGCCTGTCGCTCATCCTCGACCCGCAGGGGCAGGTCATGAAGACGGGTGGACGCGACCGTGACGCCTTTCCCGTCGGCCTCAGCGAGGCTTCGGGCCTGCCGCTTGCCGAATGCGTGCATGTGTCGGACAGGATCGGCCTCGTCCAGGCGCTCGATGCATTGCGCCAGGGGGCGGCAAGTGCGGTTGTCGACATCCGGATCGAGCGGCCTCTCTCGGCCGCCGGCCGACAGTTCCTGCCCGTCCGGCTCGACATGACTGCAATTCGCGATGGCGAGGGGCAGTTCGTGCATGCCTTCGCGCAGGCGCGGGACATGTCGGAAGAGGAAGACCTGCGCGCTGAAGCGGTCGCCCGTGTCGCCGAGGCACGCTCCGCCCATGAGGCGAAGTCACGCTTCCTCGCCGCGGTCAGCCACGAACTGCGCACGCCGCTCAATGCGATTCTCGGTTTTTCGGACGTGCTCGCCGGCGAATATTTCGGCAGGCTCGAGAACGATCGCCAGCGCGAATATGTCGGGCTGATCCGCCAGTCGGGCGCGCATCTGCTCTCGGTCGTCAACACCATGCTCGACATGTCGAAGATCGAGGCCGGCCGCTACGAACTGATCGCCGAACCCTTCGCGCTCGCCGAGGCCATGGAGGCCTGCCGCGCCATGCTCGACCTGTCGGCGCGCGAAAAAGGCATCACGCTGGCAAGCCGCGCCTCCCGGGGCCTTGGCGAAGTGATCGCCGACCGCCGCGCGGTGCAGCAGATCCTCATCAATCTCGCAAGCAATGCCATCAAGTTCACCGAGGCCGGCGGCGCCGTTTCGATCGATGCGGTGCTCGCCGGTGACGACGTGGTGATTTCCGTGAGCGATACCGGCATCGGCATTGCGGCCGAGAAGCTGGAGTTCATCGGCCAGCCTTTCATGCAGGTTGAAAATGCCTATACTCGAAGCTACGAAGGGACCGGTCTCGGGCTTTCGCTGGTCAAGGGCCTGGTGGCGCTGCATGGCGGCCGTTTTTCGATCGCCAGCCGTGCGGGCGAAGGGACCGTGGTGACCGTCTCGCTGCCGGCCGACGGGTCGGGGATCGGAAGCAAACTGGACAAAATCCGGGAGGAGAAAGTCGAATTCCCGCCGCGGCTCAGCAAAGCCCGGCTAACGTCGCAGAAAACGTTCATGATGGACGAACAGGATTTTATCGATGGCCGCGCGGAAGCGAAAATCGCCTGACAGGAGAAAGCCTGTCCAGCAGCCGGGCCTTCTGTCGAGCCTCCTCTCGGCAGCGGGACGCGCCGCTGCGCGCCATCCCAGGCCCGTCATCGGCGTTGCGGCCTTCATCGTCGTCTTCTCGTTCGTCGCTGCCAATGCGCTCTGGTACCAGCCGGGCGGCCATCCCGCGCCATTCCTTGCCACCCGCGATGCCAGCGACCCGAATGCCATCGCCGGCTATCGGCCCGTGCGCCGCGCAACGCCCGAGGAAGTGACGACCTTCCGCATCGAGCGCGCCGATCCGGATGCGCCCGCATCGTCGCCCGCCACAACGGCACCTGAGACCGAATCGGTAGCCGCGCCGCTCTCCGATCCGCTGCCGGTCGCCGTTCCCGCGCCGCGTCCGGAAACAATCCAGAGAGAGGCCCGGGAGGCCGCGCCGCAACCCGCCCCTCAGAAACCGGCTCCGATTGAAACCGCGAAGGCAGCCCCGGCAAAGCCTGCCCGGCCGGCATCCTCGTCGAAGGCGGTGCCCGTAAGCCGCCCGCCGGAAAAGGTTGCTGCTGTGCGCAACGAGGACCCCGTGGCGGCGGCGATCCGCTCGGCGGAGCGCCGCCCCGTGATGAGGCCGCCTGCCGAGATTCCCAGCACCGGATCGACTCCCCGGACGCCCCGGGCAACACCTGTCGCCCAAAAGCCGGCGGCATCTTCATCCTCGGCCGATCTCGTCCTGCAGATCCAGCGCGGCCTGTCGAACATCGCCTATGCGGATGTCGCGGTGGATGGCGTCGCCGGCGAGCAGACCAAGGCCGCCATCCGCCGTTTCCAGAAGCACTACCGCCTCCCGGAAACGGGTGAGCCCGACGAGATGGTGCTGAAGAAGCTCAAGTCGATCGGCGCGCTTTGACGATTGCCTCCTGTGGATCGCGCCATCTCCTGGGGCGGTCCAACCTTTGGTTTATCGCCCCATTTGCCCTTCGCGGCGAACCACTGTAAGACGGGCTATGCGCCTGAAATCCGATATCTTTGTTTCCGCCCTGATCCGCCGTGTCTTCGCACTCGGCGGTTTCGCCGCCGTCGAGAAGAAGGGGGCGGAGGAAGCGGGGGCGATCTTTATCCGCCAGCGGTTCCGCGACGGACTGGAGACACTCTACGCGCCGGCGCCGCAGAACTTCTTCGGCGAGGAGGATGCGGGGCGCAAATTCGAGACGAGGGCGGAAAGGGCAGAACCCGATGCCGTCAGCGAGATGCTGTCGCGCGAACTCCGCTTCGATCCGGATCTCTGGCTGCTGGAACTGGAGACCGACGATGTCGCCGGTCTTTTCGAGGTCGTCAAGCCTGCCGGCTGAAGACAGCGTTTTATCGAACCCGGCGCAGGCCGTGCACCTGCCTGCGGGCGCTCGCCGTGGTGCGGATCACCTGCGGCGGGGCCTCGTGTCCTTCGCCATCACGCGTGTCGGAAGCGACCGGCCGCTGCGGTTCGGCGTAGGTGTAGCGGTCGGCGCGGCGCCAGGCTTCGACACGCCTGCCGCATTCCTCCTCGTCGAGCGCCTCCCACAGCGCCTGTGCCCGGGTCATGCCGCTCTGCGGGCCCGATAGATGGTCGTAGAGCCGCTGCAGGATGCAGATTGCATCCTCGGTCTCCATGGCCACGCCCTTTAGCGTGGTGGCGAGCTGCTGGCCGGAGATATCGAGCATGATGCGCTCCGCGAGCCATCGGCTGGCGGAAAGTGTGTCGGCGAGCACGCTGGCGAACAGGCCGGCCTCACGGTTGCGGGCGAAGCGCACGAGCAGCGCCTCCTGGATCGGCGAAAGGGTGCGAAGCCCGAGCCGGTCCGCGGCCGGCCGGTTGACATGTCCGGCGAGCGCTTTGATGTGCCGGCGCAAATGCTCCTCGCGCGCCAGCCGCTCGGCATCGCCCGTCGCGCCAGGCATCGGTCTCACGGCCGATACCTCCTCGGTACCTCCGCCATTGGCGCTCAGGCGCTTCGCGTGGTCGTAGCGCAGACCGACGAGCGCATCGATGACGGTCGGCGACAGTGCTTCGCGGCTGACGATCGCCCGGGCATGCGCTTCTCCTTGCGTGCGGGCAATGGTGATCAGAGCGTCGTCGGTAAGGCAGGTGGACGAGATGAGGAAGGGAGCCGCGATGGTGATCGGCTGACAGGCGATGAAAAAGGCAACCGCCGGCGGCACGGTCCTGCACTGTGAAAGGGCTGCGACCGCCTCGCGACGGGCCTCTTCGGAGGAAGCGGTAAAGAGCGGGGCGAAGAGTTCGGCGAACTGTCGAAGTTCCGACCGCGACGGATGCGGCAGACTTTCGAAGCTCGTGACGGTGGCCATCAGCACCACATCCTTCTTACGCATGGCCGGGGGCCTCTCAAGGTCGCGAAACTCGTTCGTCACGGGCAAACTCACGTCAACGCAATACAAATCCGGAGGTGCCGCGAAGCATCCAGGCCTGCCTCAAGGCCCGCCTGACGCTTTCATCGTACCTTGCTTAAGTCCCTCAAATCGGAACTCTCCCCATGGCGCCGAGCCGCTCTCACGCAACTGTGAAAACATCCGTCGGAAAGGGAGTGCCCCGGTTTAACCAGATGCTAACTCTCTGAGGGTTAACGGTCAGTGAAAACGGATCGTTTTGATACGTCTGTGATTTTTTGGAGTTCCCTGTTGGTTTGTCATCGCCATGCGCAGCGAGTCAGATCGATGTGTGAACCAATCGGCCGATCGTACGTTTCCACTGCCGACACCAGACATGCACCGGTAGCAAATGCTATTTTAGCATTAACTCACTATTAACGCTGGTCTGGCTGAATTTGCGAAGTAACCGGCGTGTATTGCCGGGATTTCAGGTTCCGGATGGCCTCGCGTTGCAGGGCTCGACCCTGGAGGCCATCCGTCAGGCGACCGGCTGAGGCGGAACCGGCTGCCAGTACGGGAATATCATTGCGCCTTGTTTGAAAAGGTGCTGCAAGGAGAAAGGTGCGGTATGCTCGCGGGTTACCCCTCGGGAAGCACCAGCCCTCAAGGAGGGCAGGGTGAGATCGGTCCGTCTTCATCCGTCTCGAATTCCTGAAAACGGAGACGAGCATGGCAGAGATCGTAGTGCTGAACAGATGGCGGAGCGAGAATATCCGCCGACCACAGATCAGGATCGGCGAGGAAGATGATGCCGGCCGGCTCTTGCTGTTCACCGGGGTGCGTTATGAGCGCTTCGATGACCGGGGAGACCGCAAGGCCGAAAACCACGCCCTTCACGCTGATTAGACCGGTTCACATTCGGGTTAGGCCTTGGGAAAATCAGGTCAGAACCGGCTTCTGGAACGCCACTCGAAGGGCGCACAGGTTGCCTGGGCCAGAAATTGCGAGGCGATATCCGCAAAGCTTGCCTGCGGCACGAGGCTTCTCAGGATCACATAACCTTCCGCCTGCTGGGTTTCCACCAGGATCGACTGCGAGACCGCCTGCGGCAGCGATTTGCGTAGCGTGGTAATCTGCACCGGCGTGGCGATCACCACGTCCAGCATGCCGTCGGCCGATGTCCGGTCGTTGATACTGAAGACCTCGTTGGACGACTGGTCGTAGATGGCAAGCGACCAGAAGGGCACGCCGCCATTGTGAGCCGTCAGCCGCACGGGACCGCTACTGACGTCGAAAGCGCACACGGCAGCTTCCACGAAAGGATCGTCCTTCGAAAGCCCCGCCCGGTCCGGTCGTTCGCCGAGCCGGTAGAAGCGGTGGATATCGCCTTCCGCCAGAACGCGGGTATAGGCGTCCCGCTCACTGAATTCCGGCAGCAGTAGCACGATGACGAGATGCAGGAGTGCTGCGCCGATCAGGCCGGTGACGGAGGCGAAAAGGATCTGCAGCGCAAATCGCGACCGGGGCCTAAGCATTGCCGCACCCGGTTTTTTCCAGCCGCGGCATGGTCAGGTCGATGAGGCCGGAACTGCCGGCAGTTGGCGTATCGAAAAGGGTCAGCGTCAGCCGGAACGAGCCGGCGGCCGGCACGGCGAGCCAGTTTCCGGGCCTGGCGGCCGAGGAAATGGCGATGTCGAAGCTGCCCTCCTCGTCGCGCAGCACGATGCGGGAATTGAGCGCCCTCGGCAGGTCGGAACGGGCAGACGGCGGGGCGGTGCCGGGAGCGCTGGCAAACAGCGTCCAGAAACGCGCCGGCGGCGTATGGCCGGTCAGACGGTAGGAACAGTTCCCGGAAAGCCGGGCGCCCGTCTCGTCGGTGGCGGCGGTGAAGACGAGACCTTCGGCGCTGGCATAGATGAGCTTGCCGGCATTCGCCCGGTGGGATTTCGCATAAGGGTCTGCTTTGGCCGTCTGCACCTCCGGAAAGGCTTCCCAAGGGCCGAGCTTGATGGCGCCGAAGCCGACGGTCGCGTCAAGCGCCACGAGGGTGGACCAGATCCCGCCGCCGAAGGCGATGGCAAGCGCGATCGCGATGAGGAAGGGAACACGGAACACTGGTTTGCTTTGGCCCTCGCTAGCTGTGTCAGAGGGTTAGCATTGATTCTGGCGGGAAGGAATGGGCGGGGTGAAACTTCGGTTATTGCAGGCTATAACGCCATGCGTTGTATATGCTGCATGATCAAGAACTTTGCGGATCGCGAGACTGAGCGGATCTGGTCTCGGCTCGAGAAGCCGCAATTTACCATCGGACATCCAGCCGATTGCGCTCAGAAAACTGCGTTTGCTTAACCAGGCACATGAACTGTCGGACCTGCGGATTTCCCGGGAAATCGCCTCGAGGCTCTGAGGGGGGATCGCGCGGACCAGTTTTCCATCCGCATCAATGATTAATGGCGTATTTGTTTCATCTGGACCGAAGGAGGGCCTGCTTATGTCGAAATCGTCGACTATCACGACTGAGGCCGAATGGCTCCACAACCTGCATCCCGGAGAAATCCTGCTGGAGGTTTCTGAATCCCATGGAACTCAGTCAGAACGGGCTGGCCCGGGCCATTGATGTGCCGCCGCGCCGCATCAACGAGATCGTGCTTGGCAAGCGGGCGATCACCGCCGATACCGATCTGAGGCTCGCCCGTTATTTCGGGATATCGGAAGGCTTTTTTCTGGGCCTTCAGGCGGATTACGACCTTATGCAGCGGCGCCGGGAACTCGGTCGCATCCGGCCCCGCGCCGCCTGAACCTACCGCCGCAGCTCCCCGCTGACCGGCGTTATGACCGGTGCGCCCTTTGCCGGTTCCGTTTCACCGACCACGCCCCCGGCGTCGGCCACCTTGGTGCCCACCGGCGCGAGCGGGCCGGCCTTCTTCAGGTTTTCGCCGATCTGCCTGAGGATGCGGGTGGATTCGGCCGAGAGCGAGCGTGGCCGAACGAGCACGAGGCCGGGCTCGCCATCTTTCTTTGCTACTTCCGTACCCTTGTGGCCGCCGGTCGGCAGCGGGTTTTGGATGCCGGGTATGGCCCGGAGCTCGATGCCCTGATGGGCATAGTCCATCAGCGTCTTGAAGGTCATGGCCGGCAGCGAGCCGCCCGTCATGTTGTGCATCGGCGTGAAATCGTCGTTTCCGTACCAGACGGCGGTCGTGTAATTGCCGGTGAAGCCGATGAACCAGGCATCGCGGTAGCTCTGCGAGGTGCCGGTCTTGCCGCCGGTCACGATGCCGCCGTCAAGGGCCGCCCGTCGGGCCGTGCCGATCACCGGGATCTGCGTCAGGATGCGGTTCATGGACGAGGTCGCCTGTTCCGAAAGCACGCGGCTGGCCGGCGGTTCGTCGCGGTTGAAATCGTATAGCACATCGCCGTCATAGCTGAGCACCTGCGCGATGCCGTGGCGGCGTGATTGCATGCCCCCTGCCGGCATCACCGCATAGGCCGTCGCCTGGTCGAGCACGGTGACTTCCGACGTGCCGAGCGGGATGGTCTTGTCGGTTCTGAGCGGAGTCTCGATGCCCATCTTCTTGGCGGTCGCAACGATCGCTTCCGTGCCGAGATAATCCTTGGCGAGCCGGACCGGCACGGTGTTGTACGACTGGGCCATGGCGGTGAGCAGCGTCACCTTGCCCTTGTAGGATCTGCCGTAGTTTTGGGGCGACCAGCCGCGCCAGGTGATCGGTGCGTCCGAGATGACCGATTCCGGCGTGAAGCCGTTCTCCATGGCGGTGGAATAGGTATAGAGCTTGAAGGAGGAGCCCGGCTGGCGAAGTGCCCGGGTGGCGCGGTTGAACTGGCTCTCGCCATAGTCGCGCCCGCCGACCATGGCGCGCACGGCCCCGCCGTTCTCGATCATCACCAGAGCGCCCTGCTTCGCCTTGTAGCTTTCGCCATATTCGCGCAGGCTGGTTTCCACGGCGGATTCCGCCGCCTGCTGCAGGCCGGTGTCGATCGTCGTGCGCACGATGACGGAATGCTCGCGGAACTTGCCTTCCGTCGCGAGCCGCTGCACCTCGTCGAAGGCCCAGTCGAGGAAATAGTCGGGTGCCTTGACGTCCGCCCGGTCGACCACGGTGGCCGGATTGCGGCGGGCCGCGATCACCTGGCCTTCACTCATAAGCCCGCTCTGGACGAGATTGGAAAGCACCTCGTTGGCGCGGCCGCGGGCAGCCGGCAGGTTGACATGCGGCGCATATTTCGCCGGTGCCTTGAAGAGGCCGGCGAGCATGGCGGATTCGGCAAGGTTCACTTCGGTGATGTTCTTGCCGAAATAGAATTGCGCCGCGGCGGCCGCGCCGAACGTGCCACCGCCCATATAGGCGCGGTCGAGATAGAGCGACAGGATTTCCTTCTTGGACAGGTTCGCCTCCAGCCACAGCGCCAGGAAGGCTTCCTTGATCTTGCGCTCGATGGAGCGCTCGTTGGTGAGGAAGAGGTTCTTGGCGAGCTGCTGCGTGATGGTCGAACCGCCCTGCACGACGCCGCCTGCCTTGGCGTTTTCGCTGAGCGCGCGGGTGAGCCCGATGAAATCGATGCCGAAATGGTCGAAGAAGCGGCGGTCTTCGGTTGCGAGCACGGCCTTGATGAGATGGTCGGGCAGTTCGTCGACCGGGACGGAATCCTCATGGATGATGCCGCGGTGACCGATGGTATTGCCGTAGCGGTCGAGGAAGGTGACGGCGAAATCGCCGCGATTTCGCCAGTCTTCCTTGGTTTCCTCGAAGGCGGGTTGCGCCAGCGCAAGAAGAACGACAAAACCGGCGGTGCCGAGCGTCATCGCCTCGCCGGCGAGCTCGAAGCCGATGCGTTTGAAGCCGCGGACGCGGAATTTGCGGGAGAAGATGGTGATCTCCTCCCAGATTTCGCCGAGCGTGAAGCCGAGATTCCAGACGGTGGAATCGATCCAGGAATCGATGCGCAGCAGGAAGTGGCGCTTTCTGCGCGGCCTGTCGTCGGGTGACTTTGGCTCGTCCTGCACCGTGGATTCCCCCGCCCGTTTTCAATGAGATGTGCTTGACGCCGCCCCATGAAGGGATCAAAGGCATGAGCTCTCACCGTTATTCAGCAATAGCTGACAAATGGTTTAAGCGCGATAGTCAAATCGCAACAGGTAAAGGGCGAGATGGACGATTCGTTCCATGTTGCCGTGAAAGTGATATGACGGAAGAACCTTTCTGGAAGACGAAGCGGCTCGATGAGCTGAGCGGGGAGGAATGGGAAAGCCTCTGCGACGGCTGCGGACTCTGTTGTCTTAACAAGCTGGAGGACTGGGACACGGGGGACGTGGTCTTCACGTCCGTGGCCTGCCGGCTCCTCGACGGGGAAAGCTGTCGTTGCAAGGATTACGACAACCGTCAGGCAACCGTGCCGGATTGCATCCGGCTGACACCCGACACGGTCGACGAGATCGCCTGGCTGCCGCCCACCTGCGGCTACCGGCTGATGCGTGACGGCGAGGACCTCTACTGGTGGCACCCGCTCGTCTCCGGCGATCCGGAGACCGTGCATCTCGCCGGCATATCCGCCCGCGGCCGAACGGTCAGCGAGGCGGATGTCGATGTCGACGACTTCGAAGATTATCTGGTCGACTGGCCGCTGACGGTCGGGGAAAACGGCTGACCACGTCGTGGAGAATTACCTGCCGGCCGGATAGGTAAAATTCAAAATACATTCAAAAAGCGAGTTCTTACTTACGTAATTTTGCGAATGTACCTTCCCGACCGAGGCGGTTAAACCTGATGCCCGTCAGTTCAACCATTCGATGGCAGTTTGATGAAGGCAGAAGGTACATTGGCAGACCGCCTCTACGAGGCAGCCCTCGTCCCTGAGCTTTGGACGGAGGCCTGTGAACATCTGGCCTCGGTAGTCGAGGCGGACAGTTCCTCCATTTTTACCGTCGACCACCAGGGCAGCCATCGCTTCGTCACGACGCCCAATATTGCGGAAGCCTATGTCGAGTTCGCCAAAAGCGAGCATCGGCTGAACAATACCCGGGCGGCCAGGGCACTGGAGCGATCGCCCTTCTCCTTCGGCCGTGATATCGACATCCTGACGAAGGAGGAATACGCGCAGGATCTCATCCGTCCCATCTTTCTCGAACCTCACGGCGTGCAGTGGGAAGCCGGCTGCGTATTCCAGGAGCCGACCGGGCATACGATCGCCATCATCCTCATGCGCAACCATGGACGCGAGCATTTTGCGGACGAGGAGCTTGCTCGGCTCAACCTTCTGAAGCCGGATATCGCCCGGGCCGCCTATCTTTCGTCGCGTCTTTCCTTCAACGCGGCGCGTTCGATGACTGAGACGCTTTCCATGCTCGGCCTGCCGGCGGCGGTGATCGGCGATGGCGGCCAGGCGATCGCCATGAATCCCGAGATGGAGGCGCTCGCTCCCCGCATCCGCACCGGCGCCGCCGACCGGCTGATCCTGGAGGGGATGGGCGCGAACGCGCTGCTGGATGATGCGATAAGGCGCTACAGGGCTCAGGCCGTGCCGACGGTGCAGTCGCTGCCGATGATGGCGCGCGACGGGGCGCCGGCGCTGATCCTGCATCTCCTGCCGATCCGCCGCGCGGCGCGCGATATCTTTTCCCGTTCCATGGCGGTTCTGGCGGTGACCGAGGTGGGGAAGGTCGGCTCACCGGATATGCGGGTTCTCTGCGGCCTCTTCGACCTGACGCCGGCCGAAGCCCGCGTGGCGCGCGGGATTGCGATGGCCCAGACGCCCGAAACGGTGGCCGCCTCGCTCGGCGTTTCGTTCGAAACCGTCCGCTCGCACCTGAAGCGGATCATGAGCAAGACCGGTACCACAAGGCAGGCGGAACTGGTGCTCCTGCTCGCGGGGTTGAGCGCGCCGATCTTCGGGATCGGAGAGCGCGGCGACCAGGACGAATAACGTCTCTCTCAAGCAACGGTCCCGCGGACGTCCGTCCGTGTCTGGCGGTCGGCCACGGAAACGGCGACGAATTGCTGTTCTGACGAGGCCGAAAAATCCGCATCATCACCCCTTGACCTTCCCATGATGGGAAGCCCCACATAGGGCGGGAAAGAGAAATACCGCTCCCAGGGATCCAGTGATGAACCAGACCGTAAACCCGAACCGTCTTCGCGAACCCTTCACCATCCCGGTCGAGGGCATGACCTGTGCCTCATGCGTGCGCCGTGTGGAAAATGCGGCCGCCAAGGTGCCGGGCATCGACAAGAGTGCGGTCAACTTCGCGACGAAGAAGCTGACGGTGGAATCGGCGGACGGCTTTTTGCCCGAAGAGCTTGAAAAAGCGATCAAAAAGGTCGGTTATGAAATCCCGCCGGGCGCCATGGATCACGCGCTCCGCGAGGCCGGAATGCCGCCGGCTGCGATTCCCGCGGGGCATGCCGGCCATGGTCATCATCATGACCACGCGGGCCCTGACCCCTCGGGCCGGGACCATGCGGGTCACGCCGGCGGACACGACCATGCACACATGCACCAGGGTGAGGAGGGGAAGCTGAAACGCGACCTTGCGGTCGCCTTCGTGCTGACGCTGCCGCTTTTCGTGCTGGAGATGGGCAGCCATTTCTATGATCCGTTCCATCACTGGCTGATGGGCATCATCGACACGCAGAATCTCTACTACCTCTATTTCCTGGCCGCGACGGCGGTGATCTTCTGGCCGGGCTTCCGCTTCATCAGGCTCGGCCTGCCGGCGCTCCTGCGCGGCGCGCCGGAGATGAATTCGCTGGTCGCCGTTGGCGTGCTCGCGGCCTATGGCTATTCGCTGGTGACGACCTTTGCGCCGGACCTGCTGCCCGAAAGCGCCCGCTTCGTCTATTACGAGGCGGCAACGGTGATCGTCACGCTCATCCTGTTCGGCCGGCTCCTGGAGGCTCGCGCTGCCGGCCGCACCGGCGAGGCGATCAAGAAGCTTGCCGGTCTGCAGGCCAAGACCGCCCGCGTCGAGCGCGATGGAAAGACGGTCGATATCGCGGCCGGCGAGGTGGTAGCTGGCGATATCGTCGTCATCCGCCCCGGCGAGCGCATTCCGGTCGATGGCACGGTGATCGACGGCTCTTCCAATGTCGATGAATCGATGATCTCCGGTGAGCCGTTGCCGGTGGAAAAGGCGGCCGGTGCGACCGTGGTCGGCGGCACCATCAACAAGACGGGTTCCTTCCGCTTCCGCGCCGACAAGGTCGGCCGCGACACGATGCTGGCCCAGATCATCCGCATGGTGGAACAGGCGCAGGGGGCGAAACTGCCGATCCAGACCCTGGTCGACAAGATCACTGCCTGGTTCGTACCCGTCGTGATCGCGTTCGCGGTCCTCACCTTCGCCGTCTGGGCCTTTTACGGCCCGAGCCCGGCGCTGACCCACGCGCTCATCAATGCGGTTGCCGTGCTGATCATCGCCTGCCCCTGCGCCATGGGGCTTGCCGTGCCGACCTCGATCGTCGTCGGCGGCGGCCGGGCGGCTGAATTCGGCGTGCTCTTCCGCAAGGGCGAGGCGCTGCAGGAACTGCGCAATGTAAACCTGGTTGTACTGGACAAGACCGGTACGGTGACCAAGGGCCAGCCGGAATTGACCGATCTCGTCACCACCGAAGGCCTTGCCGGGGACGAGGTTCTGAAACTGGTGGCAAGCGTCGAGGCGCAGTCCGAACACCCGATCGCGGAAGCTATTGTCAAGGCGGCGGAAGCAAAGGGTATTGCCGTGCCGAAGGCCGAAAGATTCGAATCCGTCACCGGCTACGGCATTCAGGCGGTGGTCGATAGCCGCAAGATCGCCGTGGGCGCCGACCGCTTCATGGAGAAGCTCGGGCTTTCGGTGGAGGGATTTGCAGAAGCGGCCAGCCGCCTTGCAGACGAGGGTAAGACGCCGCTCTATGCCGCGGTGGACGGCAAGCTTGCCGCGGTGATCGCCGTTGCCGATCCCCTGAAGCCCGCAAGCCGGGCTGCGATCAGAGCGCTGCGGGAAATGGGCGTCGAAGTGGCCATGGTGACCGGCGACAACCGCCGGACGGCGGAAGCCATCGCCCGCCAGGTCGGGATCACCAGGGTCGTGGCCGAGGTCCTGCCGGAAGGCAAGGTCGCCGCGGTCCACGAGATGCGAGCCAAGCGAAGCCAAAGCGGCCGGAAGATCGCCTTCGTCGGAGACGGCATCAACGACGCGCCGGCATTGGCGGAAGCCGATATCGGCATCGCGATCGGCACCGGCACGGATGTGGCGATCGAAAGCGCCGACGTCGTGCTGGTCGGCGGCGAGCTTTCCGGTGCCGTCTCGGCGATCGCCATGAGCCGCGCGACCATGGTGAACATCAAGCAGAACCTGTTCTGGGCTTTCGGATACAATGTGGCGCTGATCCCGGTCGCGGCGGGCGCGCTTTATCCCGCCTTCGGGCTCACGCTGTCGCCGATGATTGCGGCTGGCGCCATGGCGCTGTCGAGCGTCTTCGTGCTCGGCAATGCGCTGAGACTGAAAGCGGTAACGATAGGAGAAACGAGATGAATATCGGACAGGCTTCCGACGCTTCCGGCGTGACAGCCAAGATGATCCGCTATTACGAGGAGATCGGGTTGATCCGCCCCATGGGCCGCAGCGGCAACAATTACCGGGTCTATGGCGAGGACGAGGTGCACATCCTGCGCTTCATCAAGCGGGCGCGCTCGCTCGGCTTTTCGCTGGAAGAGACCGAGACGCTCCTGAAACTCTGGCAGGACAAGAGTCGCGAAAGCGCGGCGGTCAAGGACGTCGCCACGGCTCATATCGCCGATCTTGAACGACGCATTGCCGAAATGCAGGGCATGTTGAAGACGCTGAAGCACCTGGCCCATTGCTGCGGCGGCGATCATCGCCCGAATTGCCCGATCCTCGACGACCTTGCCGGCAGCGCGCCGGGGAAGATGTCCCCCGAGCCGAAAAAGACCAAGCAGCCCGCTTGACCTTCCCGTTATAGGAAGGTGCAGAAGGCGTTTATCTCAACAAGGAGAATCTTGAAAATGACTGCGACTTTCATCGTACCGGACATGACCTGCGGCCATTGCGAAAAGACCGTGCGCGGCGCGCTGGGCGAAGCCCTGCCGAATGCTGCGGTGACGATCGATCTCTCGGTCCACAGGGTGACAGTCGAGGGCGATGCGGCAAAGGCCGAGGAAGCGATCCGCGAAGCGGGCTATACGCCGCAACCCGTGGCGGCGTGACCGGCCGGCATTCACCGTCATTGCATCATCTGCCGGCAGGGCGCCTTTATCTGGACCCGCATGTGACAGGAGGAGAAAAGCCCTCGTAGCCCACATCCGGGCAATCGCATTTCGGATCGTATTTCGAGGGTGGTTGGGTTCTTTTGCAGGTGGGATCGGTTCTATGGGCGTATCCGGGCACGCTGGTATAGCGGCTCGTCTGGGTACATCCGGCAAGAACGATGCAAATGGCGGTCAATGCGATAATGCTTTTCATGCTCCAGCTCCTCAACTCGGTTTCTTTGGAACTGGTATTCATCTTGCGTGAAAACGGACGGGCCACATTGTCCGATATCAAGGCCGTTTGTTTGCGCATCCGGCACTGCCCGCAGGCCAGGTGGACAGCGCTTGCTCGGCGACAGCCTCAAGCGTTTCACGACTGAAACCGGCTTTGGCCTGCACCGCCATGCCGTGAAGCACGGCCATAAGAAATGCTGCAAGGGCGTCGGGTCTGGCCGTCTCCAGCAGGTCGCCTTCGGCCTTCGCCTGTTCGAAGCGTTCGCGAAGCTGCGCCTCAGCAACCGCGCGAGCCTCTATCAACACCTGCCGGACAGGCTCCGCTTCATCCGATCCAGCCAGAACACCGTTGATGACCAGACATCCCGTATGGTCGGGATAACGGGTGTTGAGGTCGATTGCATTGTAGAGAATGTGGGCTGCGACCTCTCGCGCTGTCGGAAGCGCCAGCGCCGCCGGGATGTAGTGCAGGTATCGCTCGTAATAGCGCATCAAGGCTTTGCGGAAGAGGGCTTCCTTGTTGCCGAATGCCGAATAGAGGGCAGGTCTCTCGACACCGGCGGCCGCGGTCAGGTCGGCGTAGGATGCCCCCTCATAGCCCTTGCGCCAGAAAACGCACAAAACGGCGTCGAGCGCTTTCTCCACGTCAAATTCGCGATGGCGTCCCATCAGTTCAAGCGGGCCTGTTTCATAATGATCATTATTAAACCTCTTGACCGTCGTCGTCAAATTTCATACCGATCATTATCGTAACGTTCGTTACTAAAAGTGACGGCGTCGCTCACCACAACCGGGCGGCGCCCTGACCAAACCTAGAAAGGGTACTCATGTCGAACATACTGAAGGGAAAGGTCGCTCTCGTAACCGGCGGCTCCCGCGGCCTTGGCGCCGCGACTGCGGAAGCGTTAGCCGACCACGGAGCAGACGTGGCCATCAGCTACGCGACCTCGGCGGACAAGGCGGAAGCTGTCGTGGAGAAGCTCCGGGGAAAGGGTATTCGGGCGATTGCGGTAAAGAGCGACCAGGCTGACCTTGCTTCCGCCAGGCCTCTGATCGACAGGGTGCTTGCCGAGTTCGGCAGGCTCGATATCCTCGTGAACAATGCCGGCATTGCGATCCAGGGGCAGACTGTCGACGATCCGGAACTCGACGGAGACAAATATAACCGCCAGTGGCAGGTCAACGTCATGGGTACGATCGCCAACACGCGCGCGGCAGCGCCGAAATTGACCGATGGTGGCCGGATCATCTTCGTGGGCTCTCTCCTCGGCTCCTATGTGCCCTTCCCGGGCGTCGCCGACTATGCCGGAACAAAGTGGGCGCTCGCCGGATACGCCAAGGGCATTGCGCGCGATCTTGGCCCCCGCAATATCACCGTCAACGTTGTCCAGCCGGGCATCATGCCCACGGACATGGCGGCGGAGGTTGCCGGTGAGCTTCCGAACCGTGACGCCATCCTTGACATGCATCCGATCCGCCGCATTGCGACCCTCGCAGAAGTGGCGGAAACCATCTGCTTCCTCGCCGGACCACATGCGGGCTACATCAACGGCGAGGCCATAAATATCGCCGGCGGTCTCGGAATCTAAGCATCTTGGAAGAGAACTCCGAAACATAATCCCGGTAGAGCACCAGTGTGATCCTGAGCTTCAAATGAAGTTCGGGATCACATCTTCGGCCGTCGGAGCGGGGATTTATGCTTCGATGCTGCATCGGCAACCGGGGCGGTTTCTTGATCTGCCGGGGCGAGACCGTCGCGTGCCGCCATGCTACCCAAACGTCGACATCTGCGGGACAGGGGAAGGCAATCCCTCAGTCCTGGTCGCCCTCAGATTGCGTCGCCGATTTGATGGCGTCAAGGATGCGCTCTTCTTCCTCGATCAGCTTCTCGAGCATGCGCCTCCGGCCCTCATCCATTTCCGCTTGCAACATCGAGCGAAAGCGTTCGATGTTTTTCTTCGCGATGAATTCCTGCACGATGTCGCCCCGTCACGGCAGATATGACTACCCAAGCTTGTAGAGTAGTAGCCTTTCAAAATTTTGACAAACGTCAATTCGTGTCGGCCCCTGTGACATGATGAGGCGGACCTTCGCTTCCGGGATCTCGCCGCGCAATATTATCAGGTTCGAATACGTATATTTCCCAAGTTTTTACAGTTGTGTGTCCGGGATATTATTCGGGGTGAGCTTATCGGGGGGCAGGACCAATGATTGAGTTTGGGGGCGCGGCAACATTCCTTACCGCTTTTGGTGTCGGCTGGATCATATTGGCGGGATGGCGGCTGGCCGAGAATTTCGCGGCCAATCTGAAAACAATTCGTGCCTATGAATTCGACGAATAAACGCCATCTTGAACGACGATCTGATACAGCCTGAAATCGAAGTCCTGCAGATGCTGGCCGGCCAGCGTCCGGGCACGGGTAGCGTGGCCGAATGGATATGCCTGGAAGAGCTGGGTAGCCGGGGCCTGTGCACGAACAGCTATCCGCGCCTGATCACGCCGAGGGGGCTTGCGGCGCTGGAAATGGCCACGAACACGATCGATCTGCGGTCGCGGTCCCAGCGCCCGCGCCCCTTTTCACTTCGGCAAATTCACCCGACCGGATAAACCGCCGGAAGTTTCCTTCAGGCGGCTTTCTCGTGATGACAATCAGACAGAGGGCGGGCCTCCAAGGCCTCAGAATTTCACGCCGATGCCGACATTGATGATGTGCTGGTTGAAATCGGTGTCGAAGCCACCGAGATCCCCGTCGCCATAGTCGTTGTAGCGATATTCCACCCGGCCGAAGAAATTGTCGGTGAAGGCATAGTCCAGACCGGCGCCGACCGTCCAGCCATGCAGGGTGTCGTCGTCATCCACGCCCGGCCCTTCGACGCTGATATTGGTCATCGTCCAGCCGCCGGCCGCATAAAGCAATGCCCGGTCGAAAGCATAACCGACGCGGCCGCGCAATCCACCGGAGAAGCCGGTGTCCATGTCGAAACCGCCCGTATAGCTGTTCTCGTTCCAGTCGTAGTTCAGGTCGCCTTCGACACCGGCCACGAAACCGTTGGAGAACTGCCAGTTGTAACCGACGAAGCCGCCGAAGCGCCCGCCGTCGAAATTGTCGTTACTGCCGCCGCCGGCGGCCGTCGCGTCACCTTCACCCCAGGCATAACCGCCGTGGAGCCCGATATAGGGGCCTGACCAGGTGAAGGATGGCGTCTCCACCACTTCCGGCGCGGCGGGGATCTGTTCGACCGCATCTGCTGCGAACACAACGGAAGAAGCGGTCATGGCGGCCGATGCTGCAAGAATGAAAAGAGCCTTCATGGATATTCCCTCCGATTGCAGATGATTATGATGTATGTCGCCATTCTTGAAAAGCTGTAGCTAAAATACAACAGGATGCAAAAACTGAAGCGCCTGCATAAGAGGCTGAAAAAGAAAGGGTTTTATTTTCAGCTCGTCCATTGACCTCAACTGTGCTTGAGGTTGTAGCGTCCTGCCCATCGTAACAAAGGGAAGGGTAAGGGCGTGTTGCAGGACGTGAATGCGGGATGGTCGAGGCTTTTGAAGGGCCGCGACGGGGCGATGCTCGGGCTGATTTCGGCGGGCGTCGGCCTGCACGCCTTCAACCAGTTCGCGATCGTGGCGGCCCTGCCGCCGGCGGCGGCGGAGATCGGCGGCACGAATTATTTCAGCTGGGCCTATACGCTCTATTTCCTGGGTTCGATCGCCGGAGGCACGGGGGCGGCGGCCATGCGCGACCGGTTTGGCCCGCGCGCGAGCCTTGTCGTCTCGACGCTGGTTTTTGCATTCGGCGGCCTGCTGGCGCTGTCGGCGCCAAGCTTTTCCTGGATCATGGCCGGGCGGCTGTTCCAGGGCATTGCCGACGGGCTGATCGTGGCGATCTGCTACAGCCTCATCCCGGCCAATTTCCCGTCCGCGCTGATCGCCAGGGTGTTTGCCGTCGAGGCGATCGTCTGGGCCGTTGCGGCGATCGCCGGACCGCTGGCCGGCGGGCTGCTGACGGAAGCCTATTCCTGGCGTGCGTCGTTTCTGGCGGTTGCGCCTTTCGTCCTGCTGCTGCCCTTCCTCGCATTTGCCGCAAGGCCGAGGATGACGGAGGCGGCGCCCGTCCCGCTTTCCGTCGCAACGATTGTCCTTTGCCTGGCAGCAGCTTTCGTCCTGTCGCTGTCGTCGGTGATGAGCGGCGGCGGCATGCAGGCCATGACGATCGCCGCAGGTGCCGCACTTTTCCTGCCGGCGCTGAAGCTTGACGGGAAGATCGGCCCAAGACTGTTTCCGGCCGGCGCCTTCCGGCTCGGTTCGGTGCTGGGGCACGGGTTCTGGGTTCTGCTCGTCATGTCCGCCAGCCATTCGGTCGGCAGCGTCTACCTGGCGATGATGATCGGCGCCGTCTTCGATTTCCGGCCATCGGTCGTGGGCTCCATCGTCGTGATCATGGCGCTGACCTGGAGCGCGGTCGCGGTTCTGGTGAGCCGGGTGGCGGCCGTCGGTTCGCGGCAGAGGTGGATGCTGAGCGGCGCGCTGTTTCAGTTCTTCGGTTTCCTGGCGCTCGGCACCGCCTTCACGTCGGGTTCCGTCACGCTATTGCTTATCGGGCAGATGGCGATCGGCACCGGCTTCGGGGTTGCCTGGGCAAACATCAACCAGGCGGCGATGGAAGCGGCCGAGAGTACCGAGCGGGATCTGGCGAGCGCACTCCTTCCGACGATCTCGACGACCGGCTACGCGATCGGCGCGGGGATCGCCGGCATGATCGCCACCGCGACCGGGCTCGTCGCGGGCCTGGAAAACGGCGATGCGAGCGCCTCGCTGTGGCTCTACGGCACGGCGGCGGCAGGTGCCGCGCTCACCTTCCTGTTCGGTTTCGGCATACGGCTGAAGAGTGCCTGAAGCACGCAACAAAAGCGCATTTCGCTTGTTCGACGGGGGAGATTCCCCATATTGGGGAAGAGCCCGCACGGCGCGAAAAGCCTGCCGGGCCGAAGGAGTTTCCCGTGTTCCAGTTCGATAATTCCTATGCCCGCTTGCCGGACCGGTTTTTCGCCTCCGTCTATCCCGAGCCGGTTGCGGGGCCGAAGCTGATCAAGTTCAATCAGGAACTGGCCGAAGAACTGGGCGTCGAGGCGGATTTTTCCGATCCGGCGCGACTGGCGGCGATCCTCGCCGGCAATGTCGTGCCGCCCGGCGCTGCGCCGATCGCCATGGCCTATGCCGGCCACCAGTTCGGCAATTTCGTGCCGCAGCTCGGCGACGGCCGCGCGATCCTGCTCGGCGAGGTCGTGGGTCGGAACGGAAAGCGCCGCGACATTCAGCTCAAGGGGGCGGGGCCGACCCCCTTTTCCCGCCGCGGCGACGGGCGCGCAGCACTCGGCCCGGTGCTGCGCGAATACATCGTTTCGGAAGCCTTTGCCGCACTTGGGCTTCCCTCGACAAGGGCGCTGGCGGCGGTTGCGACCGGCGAGCCGGTCTATCGCGAGCACGTCGAGCAGGGCGCCGTCTTCGTGCGGGTCGCGGCAAGCCATGTGAGGGTGGGCACGTTCCAGTTCTTCGCCGCCCGCGGCGACAATGACGGGGTGAAGCTGCTTGCCGACTACGTGATCGAGCGGCATTACCCGGAGCTGAAAGACGAAGAAAACCGGTATCTCGCGCTCCTGAGGGCGGTGGCTCTGAAACAGGCCGATCTTATCGCCCGCTGGCTGGGCGTCGGCTTCATTCATGGCGTGATGAACACCGACAACATGACGATTTCCGGCGAGACGATCGATTTCGGCCCCTGCGCCTTTCTCGATGAATATAATCCTATGAAAGTGTTCTCCTCGATAGACCAGATGGGCCGCTACGCCTATCGCAACCAGCCGGGCATCGGCCAGTGGAACATCGCGCGGCTGGCCGAATGCCTGCTGCCGCTTCTGGACAGTGACGAGGAAAAGGCGGTGAATGCGGCGAATGCCGTGCTGACAGAATTCGGCGAACGGTTCCAGAGCGAGTGGCTCACGGTCTTCCGGAAGAAGATCGGGCTGTTTTCCGGAGCGGATGGCGACGGCGAGCTGATCCAGGCGCTGTTTGCCGCCATGCACGAAGGCGAGGCGGATTTCACCCTTGCGTTCCGGCGTCTGGCCGATGCGGCCGAGGGCCGGGACGAGGCGTTCCTCGCCTGCTTTGTCGACCCCGCCAAGGCGCAGGATTGGCTGACGGCATGGCGGGAGCGGCTGGTGGGTGAAGATCGGTCGGGCGGGGAACGGGCGGCTGCGATGCGCGCCGTCAATCCGGCGGTGATTCCCCGCAACCATCGGGTGGAGGAGGCGATTGCCGCCGCCAATTACGGCGATTTCAGCTTCTTCGAACGGCTGCTGGAGGCGCTGGAAAATCCCTATGATGATCGGCCGGAATTCGCCGACCTGATGGCGCCGCCGAAGCCGGAGGAGCGGGTGACGCAGACGTTCTGCGGCACGTGAGTGGCGGTCAGTTCGGGCGGGCGCTGCCTTCATACATGAACGTCATCGGTTTCGGCCCCTGCATGTAGCCGGTCTCGACCCGGTCGATCCGGAATCCGCCGTCCTCGATCATCGACCGGATCGGGCGATTGAGATGGCAACCGCCGCTGATGCGCCGCCAGACGGGCGTGAGGCCATCCTGAAACCAGCGCACGCCGCGGTCGGGCGACCGCCCGTGTTCGACGAACAGCAGTTTCCCGCCGGGTTTCAGCACGCGGCGCATTTCCGAAAGTGCCGCGGCCGCCCCCGGGATCGTGCAGAGCGTCCAGGTCGTCACGACCGTATCGATGCTGCCGTCGTCGAGCGGGATCGCTTCCGCAGAGGCCTCGATGAACCGGACGGGCATTGCCGACTGCGGGGCGCTGCGGGCCATCGCGAGAAGATTTGGGGAAGGCTCAAGCGCCAGAATTTCGCGGACCCTTGCGCCGTAGAAGGGCAGGTTGAGGCCGGAACCGCTGCCGATCTCCAATACGCGTCCCTCTGCGGCGCCGATCACGCGCTCGCGATACGGCCGCCGCCGCTCGTTCCGCATCGCAAGATCGCAGAGCTTCGGCAGGATGACATCGTTGTAGACACCCATGGCGATTCCTCCCGCGTCGATTGTCCCGCAGGTTCTCACTTGTGGCAAGCGGCGTCTCTGTGCGGCTGCGGTCTCTGACAAGTTGGCTGACGATCAGGCGCCTGACAGGAGCTATAAAATTATCATAAGATAGGAAAATAATCCTTGACGGCGTGACGGTGGTTTGATAGGGTTTGACTACAGTCGAGGAATTGCGCCGGCGCGGAGCCTTTGGAGGTTCTCGGTGGCAAGGCTTCAAGCGATCGGCCCGGTCTTCATGCCGGGCTTTTTTTATCACGACAATCGATAGCGGGAGCGCCGGCGACCGGGAACGGGCGCCGGGTGACGCGGCATGCGCGAAAGGCGCATCGGGAAATCGGCCATGGATGAATTCGAGACTTTCGATCCGGCGCTCTTCGGGCTCTGGGCGGAACGGCCTGCCTATGGCGACGGGATCGTCATGGACGACGAGATACTGGCCGACAGGGCGCGCGGCGTGCTGCTGGAAATCAAGTCGGCCGAGAGCGCGATCCAGCCGGCCGAGGAGTTGCGCCGGCTGCTGAACGATATGACCGCCGAGATGCGTGCGCAGTTCGAAACGTTCCGCGACATGCGCAGGTCGGCGGAAAAGGCGCTGGAAGATGGCGACGAGGCGGCCCAGAAACTGGCGCGCGCCGACGTGAAGGCGGCAACCGACGCCATGTCGCTGATCGTGCGAACGTTCGAAAAGGTCGACAGCCTGCAGCGTCGCTCGCCCGCGACCGGGAGCTTGAAGCCGAGCGCATGGCTGATGAGAGCGGGTATGAGGAGGCGGTGCGTGAGGTCGAAAGGCTTATCGAAGAACGGACCCGCGAACGTTTTGAACAACGGTACCTCGAAGCTGGCATTGACCCAGGTAAGTCCAGCGGTGCGGGAGGGGATCAACCGGAGCCTTCCGACACCGGGTGAGGCGGAAGGCATCGGCGAACTGACGCGGCACGGAGAAGACATGGCCGGAATCCACAGCGCTTGGGCGGCGGCAAGAGCGGTTGCCATGAAGCCGGGTGAGGAGATTATCTCCAGCTACCGGCATGCAGGGGCGCCAAGCGAATCAGCACCGGTTGAAGCTGACGACGATCAGCCTAGCGAGCTCTCGCTTCCCCCAGTGGGGAGGAAGCCCAAGCAGAGCGAGGAGAAGAGGGGACAGAGTATCAGCCTGCCAGAGCCGAAGTGATTGGTACGGAAGATCGATCGCACTTGCCAGCGCTCGAGGCACTGGACAGTTTGGCTTCGCCCCCCTCATCCGGTCCTTCGGACCCCCTTCTCCCCGACGGGAAGAAAGGGAGGGTGACCATGTCGCCGGTCCTATCGCCGAAATGGCGCGACAGCATTCATGTAAGCCATTCCCGTCCCCTTAGTCGCGATTGGCGTCATGCCGGCCGCCGCGAGCAGTATCCTCCCGCCGGCGACTGGCGCACCTGGCTGATCATGGGCGGGCGCGAGTCGGGGAAGACCAGGGCCGGCGCCGAATGGGTGCATGCGCTGGCTTCCACCGACAAACGGTCCAATCTCAGGATCGCGCTGGTGGCCGAAACGCTGGGTGATGCCCGCGAAGTGATGATCGACGGCGTTTCCGGCATCTGCCGGGTCGCCAGGACGAAGCGGCCAGATTTCAAGATTTCCCGCCGCAGGCTCGTCTGGCCGAACGGAGCGGTGGCGCAGATCTTCTCCTCCGAAGACCCGGAGGCGCTGCGCGGCCTGCAATTCCATTTTGCCTGGTGCGAAGAACTCGCCAAGTGGAAACATGCCGAAGAGACCTTCGACATGCTGCAGTTCGGGCTTCGGCTCGGGGCCGATCCGCGCCAGCTCGTGACCACCACGCCGCGGCCGGTGCCGGTGCTGAAACGGTTGATCGCCGACCCGGGGACCAGCCTGATCAGGATCTCTGCCGAGGCGAATGCGAAAAATCTGGCTCCGGGGTTTCTGGAGGCGCTGGAGGCGCGCTATGGCGGGACGCGGCTCGGGCGGCGGGAAATTGCCGGCGAGCTGATCGAGGACCGCGAGGACGCGCTGTGGAAACGCGCCGATATCGAGGCCTGCAGCATCGGTTTTCACAGGGGACGCTTCGCCGGCGCGCTGAGGCGCATCGTCGTGGCAGGGCTGGAGACGAGCGGAAGGGCTGTGGTGCTGGCGGATTGTTCGGTGGAGGGCGCAAGCCCGGGCGGCTGGGCGCATGAGGTGGCAAGAGCCTTCTCGCGCTTCCAGGCGGACCGCGTGGTGGCGGAGGTCAACCAGGGCGGCGAGATGGTGACGGCGATGCTGAAAAGCGTCGATTCGGTCCTGCCGGTGACCATGGTGCGCGCCACCCGGGGAAAATTCATGCGGGCCGAACCGGTGGCTGCACTCTACGAGCAGGGGCGAATCGCCCATGCAGGGCGGTTCGCGGACCTGGAGGACCAGATGCGCGATTTCGGCCCGGACGGCTCTCCTCAGGCCGTTCGCCGGACCGGCTCGATGCGCTGGTCTGGGCGCTGACGGCGCTTCTGCTGGAAGGCTCGGGGGAGTCGCGCGTGCGGGGCATCTGACGCGGCTCGATGATTGGATCGTGGTGATCAGCGCTGCTGGCTTGCCGGCTTCGGCGGGGCGTTTTCGCGCATCTCTTTCCATTCGGATTCCATGCGCTCGGCGACATGCTGGGGGATCTGCTTCGAAGGGGCGGCCTGCACCGGCTGCTGCATCATCATGATCTCCTTGTTCATTAGAAGGCAGACATGAACGTCCTGCGGCACCGTTGGTTCCATAGCGTCAATGAAAAGTAAAGTGGCGCCTAAGCGCTTAAAACGATTTAGTTTTTCTAAACCGATTGAAACTTTGGGAAGGGTGAGGGCGCAAGCTTAACATGACGCTGCAGCGGGCGGTTTGTTCAATGTCATCCGGTCGAAGCTCTTCAAGGGGCGGCTGTCCGCGGGGCAGGTAGCAGGCTTGAGTGCGATTCTCGACGGTTGGGAGGCGCGGGCTGCGAGGCATACGATGGAGGCAATGGCTTACGTTGTGGCGACCGCCTTCCTCTAGATGGCCGCGACCATGCAGCCCGTCCGCGAGACGCTGGCGAAGAGCGACAGGGCGGCAGTCGCGCGGCTGGACGCGGCCTTCGCGGCGGGCCGGCTCGGGTCGGTGAGGACGTCCTATTGGCGGCCGGATGGGGATGGCAAGAGCTGGCTCGGCCGTGGCCTAGTACAGCTCACCCACAAGCGGAACTACGAAGCCATGTCCAGGCTGATCGGGATCGATCTCGTTGCCGACCCGGGCTGCGCGATGGAGATGGATGTCTCGGTGGCCATCCTGATCGAGGGTATGCAGCGCGGCAGTTTCACCGGCGGGCCACTCGACGACTTTTTCGCGCCGGGCAGGAACGACTGGCTGGGCGCGCGAAAAATCATCAACGGGACGGACCGGGCCGGGCTGGCGGCGGGATACGGGCAGGTGTTTGCCGGGGCATTGGTCGGGTCTTGACGCTCGCCCGGGATATGATAGCCGGCGGTGCGTCAACCGGAGTGCATCCATGATCCGCCATATCGTCTTTTTTACCGCACGCAGCGAGGACGACCGTCAGGCCGTGCTTTCCGGCCTGTCGCTTTTGACCGAGATACCGCATGCGGCACGTCTTGAGATCGGCATCAATGAGAAGACCGACCAGCTTGGCAACGAGGTGGATTTCGTCGTCTATGGCGAATTCGAAGATGAGGCGGCGCTTGCCGCCTACAAGGCGCATCCGGTCTATCAGCAATCGATCGAGCGGGTGAGGCCCATCCGCGAAATGCGGTTTGCGGCCGATTACGACGTCGAGAAGGCGGTAAGGCGCCCGATCTGAGGTAGGGGCTTCCGCAAACCTACCCCCTCACCAACAAAATCTACGACTTAGCTTAGGCTCAAGATCGTGATTGCCTTCGCACAGGGATGCGCTCAGGCCTTTGTGCGCTGAAAATCGACTTCATCGATTTCTGGCCTTCGGCCACCGCTTCAAAGCCTCTCCCGCCTGGAGAGAGGTAGACCCGCCGCAACGCGGCATCCTTTCTCCCTTGCGGGAAGTTTCGCAAGAACAGAGGCTTTAAACGTGAAATCTCCATTCTGGCGCGCGTGGTTCTTCACGGGCGGGCGAAAAGCCGTGGCTGAAGCACAGAAGGGTGAAACCCATCCGCAGGTCTCCCGGCCGAACGGGCGGCAGGGCGGACCGGATTTCCTCGAGGCGCTCCATGGGCATCTGCTGCTCTCGGGCAATGCCTATGTGGAGCCGCTTCTGATCGGCGGGACCCTGCGGGAACTGCATCTCCTGCGCCCCGACCGGGTGAGTGTGGTCGAGGGCCGCGACGGCTGGGCGACGGGCTATGACTACCGCGCCGGCGGCGTCACGCGGCGGATGGGGACGGCATGATGCTGTTGCATCTGAAACTGTTTCATCCGCTCGACGACCACAGCGGCTTCCTGGAACAAGGCGCTGCTCGACAATTCCGCAAGGCCAATCCGCGGCTCGATTATGAGCAGGCCAGTGTGCGCTCCCGCCGGACGCGAGCCGAAAGCCAACGGACGCTGAGCTACGATCTGCCGGCGGTGCTTGCGCAGGAGACGGCACTCGGCGCGGTCGAGACGCTGCTGCGTACACAGCGGATCGGGCAGCGAACGGTAGCTTTTTCACTCTCACCCGCCGATATCGGGGTCGAACCGGGGGATGCAGTGCGGTTGGCGCTGCCGGATATCGCCGGTCCGGACGGGACCTTCATCGTCGAGCGGATCGAGGAGGGCGCCACACGGCGGATCGAGGCACGCCATCACGCGCCGCTTGCGCCAGCGAATTATGCCGGCGAGCCGGAACGCAGGAATGCGGGCAGCACCGTGTCCAATGCCTTTGCGCCGGTCCTGCACTTACTCGACCTGCCCCGTTTCTCGTCGGGCGAAGCGGCAGGCTTCGCGCGCGTTGCTGGCTTCTGCCGGCCGTGGCGACGCATGGCGCTTTCCTCGTCGGCCGGAAACCAGGGCTACCGGACGCGGACGGTGCTCGACCGACCCGCGAGAGTGGGTGTTCTGGTTGAGCCGCTCAGTCCCGGCATGACCGGTCGCTTCGATCGGGGCGGCATGGCGGAACTCGACCTCTTCTTCGGCGGATTGTCCTCTGCGGATGAGCGGGCGGTGCTGAACGGCGAGAACCGGATCGCGGTAAAGGCTGCGAACGGCGTCTGGGAGGGGATCGGTTATGCGGATGCGGAGGAGATCAGTCCGAACCGCTGGCGCCTCGGGCGCTTGCTGCGCGGTCTCGCCGGCACGGAAGATGCGATGCTGGCCGGCGCGGGTCAGGGCGCTGCCGTCGTGGTTCTCGACGAGGCGGTGGTGTCGCTGGGGCTCACGGCGGAAGAGCGTGGTCTCGGCATGAACTGGCTTGCGGAAAGCCTTGGCCAGGCTGGCGGCCGCTCAGGCCCGCATGTCTTTGCAGGTGGCATCCGCGCGGAGACGCCGTTGTCGCCCGCTCATGTCCGCGGGGAGCGACAGGCCGCGGGCGACGTCCGGGTGACCTGGGTGAGACGCGGCAGGGTGGAAGCGGACGACTGGGAGGGAGCGGATATCCCGCTGGACGAACCGACGGAGCGCTACCGCATCGAGGTTCTGGACGGAGCAATCGTCCGGCGCGCGATCGAGGTGACGGAACCGGCTTTCACCTATCCGGCGGCCGATGAGATTGCCGACTTCGGCGCGGCGCAGGCGAGCCTTTCATTGCGCATACGGCAGATGGGCCGCGCCGTGCCGCTCGGTGTACCGGTTGGAACGACCATTTTACTTTAGCTGAAGAAACGGAGATGAAACATGGACGGGATGAAGGCCTGGTATCAGTCGAAAACGGTCTGGGGCGCACTGATTGCAGTCGGCGCATCACTTTTGCAGGTGGCGGGAATCGAACTCGGCGCCGACATGCAGGCCGATCTTGCGGACATCGCGGTGACATTGGTGGGGGCGGCCGGCGGGCTTCTTGCAATCTATGGGCGGATTTCTGCCGATACCGGAATCGGGGGAAAATAGCCTCATGAAAGAAAGCATTACGGACCATTCATTTGCCATTCAGCCGCCTTTGGTTACATAATCCGCCATATGCTTCGGGCATGAATCCTGTTGTCTTGTGAGTGGAAACTGTAACCATGGCGCGACTGCCGATCATCGCGATACTGGCTGCCGGCATTGTCGGTTTTTCCGGCCTGCAGCCGGAAAAGGCCTCTGCGCGTGATTATCTCATGCTCGTTGCGGGCGATTGCGGCTCGGCGGCATCTCGCGTTGTGCGGGAAACCGGCGGCCAGCTTCTTTCCGCTCAGCCGTCCTCCGACGGCCAGACCTGTGTCGTCACGGTGCTCGTCCAGGGCAACGGCAGCGAGAGGCCGCGTAAGGTCACCGTAAGGGTTCCGATGTAAGCTGTTGGCCAATTTGCCGGCATATCATTCGAGGGGCGGTGCATGCGCATTCTGGTGGTCGAAGACGACGTCAATCTCAACCGGCAGCTTTCCGATGCCTTGAAAGAGGCCGGTTATGTGGTCGACCAGGCTTTCGACGGCGAGGAAGGCCATTACCTCGGCGACAACGAGCCCTATGACGCGGTGATCCTCGATATCGGCCTGCCGGCCATGGATGGCATCACCGTCATCGAGAAATGGCGCGCCGGCGGCAAGGGCATGCCGGTGCTGATGCTGACCGCGCGCGACCGCTGGAGCGACAAGGTGGCGGGAATCGATGCAGGCGCCGACGATTATGTCGCAAAACCCTTCCACGTGGAGGAAGTGCTGGCGCGGGTGCGTGCGCTGATCCGCCGTGCCGCCGGGCACTCCTCTTCGGAGATCGTCTGCGGGCCGGTCAGGCTCGACACCAAGGCATCGAAGGCGAGCGTCGACGGCGTGACGCTCAAGCTTACCTCGCACGAATTCCGGCTGCTCTCCTACCTGATGCACCATATGGGCCAGGTCGTTTCCCGCACCGAGCTTGTGGAGCATATGTATGACCAGGATTTCGACCGCGATTCCAATACGATCGAGGTTTTCGTGGGCAGGCTTCGCAAGAAGCTCGGCGTCGATCTCATCGAGACTGTCCGCGGCCTCGGCTACAGGATGCAAGCGCCAACTGATGCGCGTTAGGTTTCGCACCATCGGACCGAGATCGCTGACAGCCCGCGTGCTGCTTCTTGCAACTGCCTGGTCAGCGCTGGCCCTGGTGGTGATCTCGATCGTGATTTCGCAGCTCTACCGGCAATCGGCGGAGCGCGCCTTCACCGACCTTCTGCGCGCTCAACTCTACAACGTCATCAATTCGATCACGATCGGCAGCGACAACCAGCTCTCCGGAAGTCCGCAGCTCGGCGATCTGCGCTTTTCCCAGCCGGAGACGGGCTGGTACTGGATCATCGAACCGCTCGGCACCTTTGCGGCAAGGCCGCTATCCTCCTCCTCGCTCGGCACTTCGAACGTCAGCGTGCCCTCGATCCTGGCGGTACCTTTCAACAACCGCTACGAGCGCTTCTATCCTGCAAATGACGCCTTCGGGAACCATGTTCTCGTTGCGGAAACCGAGGTCGTCCTTGACGGCGAGGGGCGGGCTGCCCGCTTCCGCGTGTCGGGCAATCTGGCGGTCGTCGAGGAGGATATCCAGGCCTTTACCCGCAGCCTCTATATCGCGCTCGCCGTCTTCGGCCTGGGCAGCCTCGTCGTGAACGGCCTCGCCATCCTCTATGGCTTGCAGCCGCTCGACGGGGCCCGCCGGGCGCTCGAAAGGGTACGGCGTGGGGAGGCGGAGCGGCTGGAGGGCGAGTTCCCGCGCGAGATCATGCCGCTTGCCAATGACATCAATGCGCTGATCGAAAGCAACCGCCGCCTTGTCGAGCGGGCGCGCATGCAGGTTGGCAACCTCGCCCATTCGCTGAAAACGCCGATCGCCGTGCTGCTCAACGAAGCGCGCTTGCTTGACAAGCCGCAGTCCGAACTCGTGCGTTCGCAGGCCGAAGCCATGCAGGCACAGGTGCAATCCTATCTCAGCCGCGCGCGTATCGCCGCCCAGCGCGAATCCCTGCTCGCCCGCACGGATATCGAGCCGGTGCTGGAGCGTCTGGTCCGCGTCATGCGCCGGCTCAATCCGGACAAGGAATTCCATCTTTCCGTCTCACCGCCAGGCGCAGCACTTGCCATGGAGCAGCAGGATGTGGAGGAGACGATCGGCAATCTGCTCGAAAACGCGGCGCGCTTCTGCGAGACGGGTGTCTGGATCACCGCAACGCCGGCCTCCGAGCCGCAACAGGAGGGGGATGCGCTGCGGCGCACCTGGGTCGAGATGACGGTGGAGGACGACGGGCCAGGGCTCGAACCCGACCAGATCCGCGAAGCGATGAAGCGCGGCACGCGGCTCGATGAGAGCAAGCCGGGTGCAGGTCTGGGTCTGTCGATCGTGCGCGAGATCACCAGTGAATATCAGGGTATGTTCAAGCTGACGCGCGGTCCGCGCGGGGGATTGATGGCCCGGCTTCTTCTGCCGGGCGTGACGAAGAGTGCGGCGTGAACCCGACGAAGGCTGCGAGGCGAGCCATGACAACACCGGAGCAGATGTGGCGGAAGGGCAACATGGGATTGATCCGTTCCTCCGGTTATGGACGGATGGATCGCCTGCTATATCTTTTCCGGAAACAGCGTCATTGCTGCAGCCTGCTGATATGCGAGGATTGAGCCATTATCGGATCCATGTGTTTTTCGAGTAGCGCCATAATGATGCCATGCCGAGACGGAAGCAGTTTCGGCAGAGATGACCGAGCAAAGACAACTCGCGACCCGGTTTTTGACAAGATGCGATCCCCGAAACTCCGAAATGCCGTTTCATTGTTTCTTGTAGCGGGCATGCTTGCCGGCTGCGGTACAGCGTCACGTAGCGGGATGGGTGGACCGCGTGGCCTTCTTTCGCCGAAGCCTTCTGCGTCCGCCTCCTATATTTCCGCGCTACAGGGCGGTATCGTCGGCCGCACGGGTGTGACGCTTTCGGGGAGCGACCGTTCACGCGCCCTGGAGGCGGAATACCGGGCTTTGGAAGGAGCCGCCGTCGGCCAGACCGTGCCTTGGAAGGGAGATGACGCAAACGGCCAGGTGGTCGCCAATGCTCCTTATCAGGTCGGAACGCAGAATTGCCGTCAATATCGTCATACTGTAACCGCCGACGGACGCGACGTGACGGCACGCGGTGCGGCATGCCGCAATTCCGACGGGACGTGGACACCGTTAACGTGAAGTTTGACGCGTCTGCGACGCTTTGACTTATGTCATGGCCGGATACGGCTTGAGACACCATATGAATGCCGCGACTTGCGGCGAAACGCCTCAAATTCGCGTCAACGCCGGCGCCGCAGTTGGAAAGCTAGCGCCGTTGCAGTAATGGGCCATTATGGTTTTGTGGATTATCCTCGCGCTTCTGACGGCAGCCGTTGCGGCAGTGCTGATCATGCCCTTCGCCCGCGGCGGCAAGGTGGTGGCTGCCGATCGTACCGGTGAGGTCGAGGTTTATCGCGATCAGCTGACGGAGCTGGAGCGGGACCGCGCCCAAGGTCTGATCGAGCCCCAGGAGGCCGAATATGCCCGCGCCGAGATAGGCCGCCGGCTGCTGGCCGCGGCGGGGGCGAATGCGGATAGGCAGGAAGGCGCGGCAAAGACGGGGAAATATGCCCTCGTGACCTCCATGGTAACGCTCGTGCTGCCGGTCGTCGGTCTCTGTCTTTACTTGACGCTTGGCAGCCCCGGGCTTCCGGACCAGCCGCTCGAAGCGCGCCTCGCCAATCCCGGCAACAATGTCGCCCTGCTCGTAGCCAAGGCGGAACGCCATCTTGCCCAGAACCCGAACGACGGGGCGGGCTGGGATCTGCTCGCGCCGATCTACTTCCGCTCCATGCGGCTGGGTGACGCCGAAATGGCTTATCGCAATGCGATCCGCCTGCTTGGCCCCAGCGCAACCCGGTTGGCCGGTCTCGGCGAGACGCTGGTGGCGTCCAATGACGGCATCGTTACGGAGGATGCACGTTCTGCGTTCGAAGAGGCGGTGAGGCTCGAACCGGATAATCCGCGGTCGCGCTTCTATGTCGGTCTCGGGCTCGAACAGGCGGGGCGGGCGGCGGAGGCGCGGAGCGTGTTCGAGGCGATCGCCAAGGATTCGCCGGCCGGCGCGCCGTGGCTCGAGCTCGTGAACCAGCATATTGCCAAGAACGGCGGCACGGTCGCGCCCGATCAGAGTACGGCGCAGGCGCCGGGCAATCCGACGCAGGAAGACATGGCCGCAGCCGGGACCATGTCGCAGGGCGACCGGCAGGCGATGATCCGCGGCATGGTGGACAGCCTTGCGGCGCGGCTGAAAGAGGATCCGAACAATCTTGAAGGCTGGCTGAGATTGGTGCGCTCGTACTCCGTGCTTGGCGACAAGGAGAAGGCGCAGGAAGCGCTGAAGAGCGGGCTTAAACAGTTCCCGTCCTCCGGCGAACTGGTGGCCCTGGCAAACGAGATGGGGCTCGCCGTGGAGGGAACGACCCAATGACGCGCAAACAGAAACGGCTTGCGGTGATCGCCGGCGGCATGAGCTTCATCATCGTCGCCGTGCTGCTCGTCATGTTCGCCTTCAGCCAGTCGGTTGCCTATTTCTTCATGCCGGCCGATCTCGCCAAAACGGAGGTCAAGCCGGGCACGCGTATCCGGCTCGGCGGGCTGGTGGCGGAAGGTTCCGTGAAACGCGGCCAGGGTTCGACGGTGAGTTTCACCGTGACCGACGGCACGGGCAACGTGCCCGTCACCTATACCGGTATCCTGCCGGACCTTTTCCGCGAAGGGCAGGGGGTGGTGACCGAGGGCACTTTTGATGCGGTGACGCATAGTTTCGTCGCCGACAGCGTGCTTGCCAAGCATGACGAGAACTACATGCCGAAGGAAGTCGCCGACCGCCTGAAGGCCGATGGCGTATGGAACGAGGGCCAAGGTAACGAGGGCAAGGAGGCGGCAACCCGATGATGATCGAGATCGGCCATTACGCGCTTGTGCTCGCGCTTGCCACCGCACTGATCGTTTCGGTCCTGCCGGCGATCGGAGCCCGGCGTGGCGACACGGCGATGATGGCGCTCGGCACAACCGGGACGCTGACGGTCTTCACGCTCGTCGCCCTGTCGTTCACAGCACTCACCTGGGCCTATGTGGTCTCGGATTTTTCGGTGAAGAACGTCTGGGAGAATTCCCATTCGCTGATGCCGCTGATCTACAAATACTCCGGCGTCTGGGGCAATCACGAAGGCTCTATGATGCTCTGGCTGCTGATCCTGACTTTTTTCAGTGCGCTGGTGGCGGTCTTCGGGCGGAACCTTCCGGAGACGCTGAAAGCCAATGTGCTCGCCGTGCAGGCCTGGATCGCCTGTGCCTTCCTGCTCTTCATCCTGCTGACCTCGAACCCGTTCCTGCGCCTCGATCCCGCTCCTGCCGAAGGGCAGGACCTCAATCCGGTTCTGCAGGATTTCGGGCTCGCGGTGCATCCGCCGCTTCTCTATCTCGGTTATGTCGGCTTTTCCGTCTGTTTCTCCTTCGCCGTTGCGGCGCTGATGGAAGGGCGCATCGATGCCGCCTGGGCGCGCTGGGTCAGGCCCTGGACGCTTGCCGCCTGGACCTTCCTGACGGCCGGCATCGCCATGGGTTCGTACTGGGCCTATTATGAGCTCGGCTGGGGCGGCTGGTGGTTCTGGGACCCGGTCGAGAACGCCTCGTTCATGCCCTGGCTTGCCGGCACGGCGTTGCTCCACTCCGCGCTTGTCATGGAAAAGCGCGAGGCGCTGAAGATCTGGACCGTGCTTCTGGCGATCATGACATTCTCGCTGTCGCTGCTCGGCACCTTCCTCGTCCGCTCCGGCGTTTTAACCTCCGTGCATGCGTTCGCGACCGACCCGACGCGCGGCATCTTCATCCTCTGCATCCTGGCGATCTTCATCGGCGGCGCTTTCACGCTGTTTGCCTGGCGGGCGCCGATGCTGAAAGCGGGCGGTCTTTTCGCGCCGATCTCGCGCGAGGGCGCGCTGGTGCTGAACAACCTGATCCTGACGGTCGCGACCGCAACCGTGCTGACCGGCACGCTCTATCCGCTGGTGCTCGAAACGCTGACCGGCGAAAAAATCTCCGTTGGCGCGCCCTTCTTCAACATGACCTTCGGGCTTTTGATGCTGCCGCTTCTGGTCGTGGTGCCCTTCGGACCGATGCTCGCCTGGAAGCGCGGCGACCTGCTCGGCGCGCTGCAGAGGCTCTGGATCTTTGCCGCGCTGGCGTTGTTCGCCGGCCTTGCCTTCTATTACGTTCACAACGGCGGTCCGGTGATGGCGATCTTCGGGCTCGCGCTTGGCTTCTGGGGCATGTTCGGCGCGCTCGCCGATCTCTGGTATCGCGGCAATTTTTCGAAGGTCGGGTTGTCGGTCGGTCTACGGCGGCTTGCTGGCCTGCCGCGTTCGGTGTTCGGCACGGCGATCGCCCATTTCGGCCTCGGCGTGACGGTTCTGGGGATTTTCGCCGCGACGACCTTCGGCACCGAAACGGTGGTCGAGATGAAACCCGGCGCGTCTGTCGATGCCGGCGGTTATTCGCTGACCTTCGACGGCATGCGAGACGCGGTAGGCCCGAACTTCACGGAGCAACGCGGTCATTTCACGGTCAGCCGCGGTGGCGTCCAGGTTGCGGATACCTGGTCGTCGAAGCGGCTTTATACGGCCCGGCGCATGCCGACAACGGAAGCCGGTATCCTGACTTTCGGGCTCAGCCAACTCTATGTCTCGCTCGGTGATCCGATGGAAGGCGGCGGTATCGTCGTGCGCATCTGGTGGAAGCCGTTCATCCTGTGCATCTGGGGCGGCGCGCTGATCATGATGTTCGGCGGCTTCATATCGCTGTCGGACCGCAGGCTTCGGGTCGGGGCTCCAAGCCGGAAGGCGAAGCCGGTGAAACCGGCACTGGAGGCAGCGGAGTGATGCGCAGGCTTTTCATCGCGCTTTTCCTGTTTCTGAATGCGCTGCCAGCCTTTGCCGTCAATCCGGACGAGGTTCTCTCCAACCCCGTTCTCGAACAGCGGGCGCGGAACCTCTCGGCGCAACTGCGCTGCATGGTCTGTCAGAACCAGTCGATCGACGATTCGAATGCTGAGCTTGCCCGCGACTTGCGCGTGCTGGTGCGCGAGCGTTTGAGCAACGGCGATACGGACAGCCAAGTGATCGACTACGTCGTATCGCGCTACGGCGAGTTCGTGCTTTTGAAGCCGCGCTTCAGCACCAAGACGATGATCCTCTGGGCAACGCCGATCCTGCTGCTTCTCATTGGCGCCATTGCGATTTTCGTTTTCGTCCGCACGCGTCCCAGCCAGCGGACGGTTGCGGCGCTGACGCCGGAAGAGCAGTCGAAACTCGAAGAGTTTCTGAAAAAATAGCCGCCTGACACAGCCCAGGGCGAACATTACCAATATTTCATTCGTCCGCCACGTGCAGTTAACGTGTTGCCGCCTATATCTTCGTCATCCACCGCCTGGCCAGACCTCCGGCCAACATCACGACTGAAGAAAAGAAGGTAACTCTAAAGATGCGCAATATCGGACGTCCCTCCCTGAAGACCGTTTTGAAGGCCTCCACCGTGGCTGGTCTTGCAGCGGTCATGCTGTCGAGCGGCATCCCGGCTCAGGTCGTGCAGTCCTTTGCGGCTCCGGTCAGCGTCACCGCACCGCAGGCACCGAGCTTTGCGGACGTCGTCTCCGCCGTTTCGCCCGCCGTCGTTTCCGTCCGTGTCCAGTCCGACACTCAGGTCGCTTCCGACGACAGCAGCAATTTCTCCTTTAATTTCGGCGGCCGCGGTTTCGACCAGCTTCCGGACGATCATCCGCTGAAACGCTTCTTCCGCGAATTCGGCGGCCAGATGCCCGGCGGTCCCGGCGACCGCGACCGCGCCGAACGGGGCGGCCCGCGCGGCCCGGACAGCAACCGCCCGCACCGTCTTCGCCCGACCGCCCAGGGGTCCGGCTTCTTCATTTCCGAAGACGGGTATCTCGTGACCAACAATCACGTCGTTTCCGACGGTTCGGCCTACACGGTCGTCATGAACGACGGTACCGAGCTTGAAGCCAAGCTCGTCGGCAAGGACAGCCGCACCGACCTCGCGGTCTTGAAGGTCGACGCCTCCAGCCGCAAGTTCACCTATGTCAGCTTCGCGGACGATTCGAAGGTGCGCGTCGGTGACTGGGTCGTCGCCGTCGGCAACCCGTTCGGCCTCGGCGGCACGGTGACGGCCGGCATCGTCTCGGCCCGCGGCCGTGACATCGGCTCCGGTCCCTATGACGACTACATCCAGGTCGATGCGGCCGTGAACCGTGGCAATTCGGGTGGCCCGACCTTCAACCTTTCGGGCGAAGTTGTCGGTATCAACACGGCGATCTTCTCGCCTTCCGGCGGCAATGTCGGCATCGCGTTTGCAATCCCTGCCTCCGTGGCCAAGGACGTCGTCGACGACCTGATCAAGGACGGCAAGGTGGAGCGCGGCTGGCTCGGCGTCCAGATCCAGCCGGTCAATCAGGACATTGCCGAATCGCTTGGTCTCAAGGAAGCCTCCGGTGCCCTCGTGGTCGCCCCGCAGGAAAGTTCGCCGGGCCAGAAGGCCGGCATCAAGGAAGGCGACGTCATCACCGCCGTCAACGGCCAGCCGATCAAGGATGCCCGTGACCTCGCCAAACGCGTCGCGGCCTTCGGTCCGAACACCAAGGTCGATGTCGAACTGTGGCGCGACGGCAAGGTCCAGACGATCCCGGTCACTCTCGGCAACCTCGCAAGTGACGAGGCCGCCGCCGCCGAACCGAAGCAGCCCGACGCTCCGGCCCCGTCCAGCGAGAAGGCGCTTGCCGATCTCGGCATCACCGTTGCCCCGGCCGAGGACGGTTCCGGCCTCTCGGTGACGGAGGTGGATCCTGACTCCGAGGCTGCCGCCCGCGGCCTGAAGAGCGGCGAAAAGATCGTCTCGGTCAACAATCGCAAGGTGGAGAGTGCCGCCGATATCGGCAAGGTGATCGAGGAGGCCCGCAAGGACGGCCGCACCCGTGCGCTGTTCCAGGTCGAAGGCAGCGGCAACAGCCGCTTCATCGCCCTGCCGATCGATCAGGGTTGATCCCTTTTGGGTCGTATTGAAGCGGGGCGCCGCCGGCAACGGCCGGCGCCCTTTTCCTTTGGAAGGGAAAAGAGATGGAGACGAGCGTCCGTTATTCTGCCGAAACTGCCGAATCCAATGGTGCAAAAACGGGCGGTGACGCTATTGTTCCGCACATGAAGATTCTGGTGATCGAAGACGACCTGGAGGCGGCTGCCTACATGACCAAGGCCTTTCGCGAGGCCGGGATCGTGGTTGACCATGCAAGCGACGGCGAAAGCGGCCTCTTCATGGGCACGGAAAATTCCTACGACGTGCTGGTGATTGACCGCATGCTGCCGCGCCGCGACGGTTTGTCGGTCATCAGCGAGCTTCGCAAGCGTGGCATCAACACCCCCGTGCTGATCCTCTCCGCTCTCGGCCAGGTGGATGACCGCGTGACGGGACTGCGCGCCGGCGGCGACGACTACCTGCCGAAGCCCTATGCCTTTTCCGAACTGCTTGCCCGGGTGGAAGTGCTCGGACGTCGGAAAGGCACGCCCGAACAGGACATGGTCTACCGCGTCGGCGACCTGGAGCTCGACCGCCTTTCCCACGAAGTGAAGCGCGCCGGCAAGGAAGTGCTTCTACAGCCGCGCGAATTCCGCCTGCTCGAATATCTGATGAAGAATGCCGGCCAGGTCGTCACCCGCACCATGCTGCTCGAAAACGTCTGGGACTATCATTTCGACCCTCAAACCAATGTGATCGACGTGCATGTCTCGCGGCTTCGCTCGAAGATCGAGAAGGATTTCGACAAGCCGCTTCTGAAGACCATCCGCGGCGCCGGCTACATGATCAAGGACGAGGCCTAATTGCTCGCACGTGCCCGCCTGATGTTTCGCTCGACGGCCGTGCGGCTGTCGGCGCTCTATATTCTGCTCTTCGCACTATGCGCCGCTTTTCTCGTCTTTTACGTGACGGCGATGTCCGAACGGCTGCTCGCGCAGCAGACGCGTCAGACATTGCAGGAGGAGGTGCAGGATATCGAGCGCGCCTATGAGCGCGGTGGCATCAATCTTTTGCTGCGGATGATGGAGCGTCGCGCACGTCAGCCGGGTGCCAATCTTTATGTGATCGCCGGCCCGAACGGCGAGATGCTGGCAGGCAACGTCGCCTCCGTGCAGCCGGGCGTGCTTGACGAGCAGGGTTGGACTAAATTTCCTTTCAGCTACGAACCTTATTCGGAGGCCGCCGGTCCGCGGCGGCACCTGGCCGTGGCCAACGTGCTGCTCCTCGACAATGGCCTCCGGGTCATGGTGGGCCGCGATCTGGGGGATCCGAACCGGTTCCGCGGTCTCGTGCGGCGGGCCTTGATGGTGGCGCTGGCGATCATGGGCTTTGGCGCACTGATAATCTGGTTCGGCATCGGCCGCAACGCGCTGAAACGCATTGACCGCATGTCGGCGGCAAGCCAGAAGATCATGGCCGGCGACCTCTCCCAGCGCCTGCCGGTCGGAAAATCCGGCGACGAGTTCGACAGGCTGTCGGATTCGCTGAACGCCATGCTCGGCCGTATCGAGAAACTCAACGAAGGCCTGCGTCAGGTCTCGGACAACATCGCCCATGACCTGAAGACGCCGCTGACGCGGCTGCGCAACAAGGCGGCCGATGCGCTGGCCGAGAAGCGCGAGGACGTGCGCCGCTCCGCCCTGGAAGGCATCATCGCTGAATCCGACCAGCTCATCCGAACTTTCAATGCGTTGCTGATGATTTCTCGCGTGGAAGCCGGATCGATCGCCGCGGAAATGTCCGAGGTCGATCTTTCGGCGATTTCCGCCGACAGCGCCGAGCTCTATGAGCCGGTCGCGGAGGAGGCGGGTCTTTCTCTTACGACCGCGCTGGAGCCGGGCCTCATCGTGCGCGGCAACCGCGAGCTCATCGGCCAGGCGATCTTCAATCTGCTCGACAACGCGATCAAATATGCCGCCGGAGGCAAGGGCGAGCCGAAGATCGGCGTGAAGCTTGCAAAAAGCGACGGCACGTTCCGGCTCTCTGTCTGGGACAACGGGCCGGGCATTCCGGCCGAAAAGCGCGACGAGGTGTTGAAGCGGTTCGTCCGTCTTGACGAAAGCCGCTCCAAGCCGGGCACCGGGCTTGGCCTTTCGCTCGTCGAGGCGGTGATGGAACTGCATGGCGGTTCGCTCGAACTTTCCTCCACGCATAAGGAGAATACGGAAGCGCCCGGCCTGACCGTCACCATGGTCTTTCCGGTTCCGAAGCCCTAAGTGGGGTATAGAGCGAGGGAGAGATTCGAGGAGGATTTCGGTGTCGGGAAAACTGAACCGGCTCGATGCGGTCAAGGCGGAGGTGATACGCCCGCTGAACCAGGCGGAGTTGAAGGCGGCGATGGCCGCCTTGAAGGATATGGGCAAGTCCGAGCCGGCGGTTGCCGATCTGCTCACGAAGGAAAGTCCCCTGAAGGACTTTATCGCCGCAGCCTTCACGCTTTCACCCTATCTGCGCGACACGGCCGCCGTTTCTCCGACCCTTCTCGCTACAGCGATAGGTGAGCCGCTCGAGCCGGCTTTGGAACAACTGATCGATTCGGCGCGCAATTCATGGCGTCCGAAAGACGGCAAGGCGCCCTCGGAAAACGAGGTGATGACGACACTCAGGAACGCTCGGCGGGGTTTGAGTTTTCTGGTCGCGCTCGCCGATCTTGCGCGCATCTTTTCCGCTCGGGACACGACGCGCTGGCTGAGCGCCTTTGCCGATGCTTCCGTCGCGGCAACGATCGACCATCTTTTGCTCGCCGGCCATGAGAGCGGCAAGCTGAAGCTTGCCGATCCTGCCGAACCGAGCAGGGGTTCGGGCCTCATCGTGCTCGGCATGGGCAAGCTCGGCGGCCGCGAACTCAACTATTCTTCCGACATCGACATCGTCGTCTTTTACGATCCGGAAGCGGGCATTCTGACCGATCCGTTCGACGCTTCGGAAATCTACGGGCGGATGATGCGGCGGCTGATCCGCATCCTGCAGGAGCGCACGGCGGACGGCTACGTCTTCCGCACCGATCTGCGCCTGCGCCCCGACCCCGGTTCGACGCCGCTTGCCGTCTCGCTCGATGCGGCGCTGATCTATTACGAGGGCAGGGGGCAGAACTGGGAGCGGGCGGCCTTCATCAAGGCCCGGCCGGTTGCGGGCGACATTGCTGCCGGCGATAATTTCCTGCGGCTTCTGATCCCCTTCGTCTTCCGCAAATATCTCGACTATGCGGCGATCGCCGACATCCATTCGATCAAGCGGCAGATCCACGTCCACAAGGGGCATGGCGCGATCGCCGTGAAGGGCCATGACGTGAAGCTCGGCCGCGGCGGCATCCGCGAGATCGAGTTCTTCGCCCAGACCCAGCAATTGATCGCCGGCGGCCGCATGCCGCCGCTGCGCGCCCGGGAGACGGAGGCGGCGCTTGCCGCCCTTGCCGAGGCGAACTGGATCGCGCCGGAGATCGCCGGGGAACTCACCGAGGCTTACTGGTTCCTGCGCGATGTCGAGCATCGCATCCAGATGGTGCATGACGAGCAGACCCATAACCTGCCGGAGACGGATGCCGAGTTGAAGCGAATAGCCTTCATGCTGGGTTTTGCCGATGCGGCGAGCTTTTCGGCCAGGCTGGAAGAGGTGCTGCGCACGGTCGAAAGACGCTACGCACGGCTCTTCGAACAGGAGGCGAAGCTTTCGGGCGGCGACGGCAACCTTGTCTTCACGGGACAGCACGATGATCCCGGCACGCTTGAGACGCTCGCTTCGCTCGGCTTCGAGCGACCCGCCGACATGTCCCGCGTCATCCGCACCTGGCATTATGGCCGATACCGGGCGACGCAATCTGTCGAGGCGCGCGAGCGACTGACGGAGCTCATGCCGGCGCTGCTCAAGGCATTTGGGGAAAGCAAGCGGGCCGACGAGGCGCTGCTGCGCTTCGATCATTTTCTCAAAGGCCTGCCGGCCGGAATCCAGCTCTTCTCGCTGATCGGCAACAACCCGCCGCTATTGGCGCTGATCGTCACGATCATGTCGTCGGCCCCAAGGCTGGCGGATATCGTCGCCTCCAAGCCGCATGTCTTCGACGGCATGCTGGACCCCGGCCTGATGGCCGAGCTGCCGACCCGGGGATACCTTTCTCAGCGGCTGACGACCTTCATCGGCGGTGCAAGGGCTTACGAGGAACTGCTCGACCGGCTGCGCATCTTCGCTGCCGAACAGCGTTTCCTGATCGGGATCAGGCTGCTTACCGGAGCGATCTCGGGCGTCGAGGCGGCGCGCGCCTTCACCCATCTTGCCAATCTCCTGATCGAGGCCGCGCTGAAGGCGGTCACTGCGGAAATCACGGCCGCGCATGGCGCCTATCCCGGCGGGCGTGTCGCGGTGATGGGGATGGGCAAGCTCGGCAGCTTCGAGCTCACCGCCGGCTCCGACGTCGACCTCATCCTTCTCTATGACTACGACGGAGACGCAATGGAAAGCGAGGGGCCGAAGCCCATCGATTCCACCCGTTATTTTACCCGCATCACACAGCGGCTGATCGCAGCACTTTCCGCGCCCATGGCGGAAGGCGTGATCTTCGAGGTTGATCTTCGCCTGCGGCCGTCGGGCAACAAGGGGCCGGTTGCCACCCGCATCAACGCTTTCAGCAAGTATCAGCGCGAGGAAGCATGGACCTGGGAACATATGGCGCTGACGCGCGCCCGTCTCGTCTGCGGCGATGAAAGCCTTGTGAACGAGGCGAGGGATGTGATCGGCGAAGTGCTGTCGGCCAGGCGGGGCGTCGGCAAGATTGCCAAGGATGTGGCCGAGATGCGCGCGCTAATCGAAAAGGAAAAGCCGCCGCGCGACATCTGGGATTTCAAGCTGATCCCCGGCGGCCTGATCGATATCGAGTTCATTGCGCAGTATCTGCGCCTCATCGCGCCGGCGAGCGGCGTCGCCATCGATACCTATGGCTTCAGTACGGCCGAGGCACTGAAGACGCTGGGCAGCAAGCTGATGCCGCCCGGCGATCTCGACGCTTGCCTCGAAGCGTTACGTTTGTTCACCGAGCTTTCCCAGGTCATCCGGCTTTGCGTCGACGGTCCCTTCGATCCGAAAGACGCGCCGGCAGGTCTCCTGGAGCGTGTCTGCCGGGCAGGTGACTGCCCGGATATCGGGACGCTCGAAGGGGAGGTCAAGAGGCTTTCAAAGGCGGTGCGGGAGGTGTTTGGGAGAACCGTTATTCCCGGGGCAGTCAGGTGACGATTGTCGGCGGTTCTTCAATTGCTTGAGGTGATAGCGTATGCCTTGACCTGTGAGCGGTTCGTCGGCGAAGCGCGCAATTACGTGCAGATGCACGTGATTGACTGCCTGCCCTGCCGCTTGCCCTACATTCCATCCCAAGTTGAAGCCGTGAGGCTCTGTCTGGCCTAAATGGATTTTGGCTCTAATCAGGAGATCAAAAGTATCGATCCACTCGGCAGGGGTGAGATCGAATGGTGAGCTGACGTGCCTGAATGGGATGATCATGCCAGAATGCTGGAGAACCTCATCTGCACTTTTGAGGAAGAAGCAGGTTTCGTTGGCGAAAACGGGCTGGTCCTTCCCGCTTCGGTTTGCCATGCAGAACGGGCATTCTGGCGACATACTCCCCCCGCTTCATTTCCTAGTCTTGCTGCGATGTTAACCGGAGTCCACAACAGACAGATAACACGTGGCGTTAAGGCGGATTCGCTTTCGCACGCTTGTCCCTGAGTTCTTTTGACCCACCACCTGCAAGGTAATCTGATGCACCGACGCCGCGCGTCCGCCATGTCGAGGATTATGTGAGTCTTACGCCGACCGTTTCCGTGCCGCCTGCAGCGGCCGGTCGGGGATATGCAGCGAAACCACGGTTCCCCTGCCGACCTGGGAACGGATGCGCATCGTGCCGCCGTGGAGCGAGATCAGCGAGCGGGAGATGGCAAGCCCGAGCCCCGAACCGCCCTTGCTCTTGGCATACTGGCTCTGCACCTGCTCGAAGGGCTGGCCGATCTTGCTGAGCGATTCCTTGGGGATGCCGATGCCCGTATCGGCAATGGTCAGCACCGTGCCCTTTTCAAGCCTGCGGGCGCGCAATTCGACCTTGCCACCCTCGTTGGTGAACTTGACGGCGTTGGAGAGGAGGTTGAGCAGCACCTGTTTCAGCGCGCGCCGGTCGCCGGCCATGTCGAGGCTGTCGCACAGGCGCTGGCGGATGATGATGGCCTTGTCCTGAGCCGAGATGGAGGTCAGACGCAGGCTTTCTTCGATCAGCGACTTCAGGTCGACCGCCTCGCACTGGATGCGCATGTGGCCGGCCTCGATCTTCGACATGTCGAGGATGTCGTTGATGACGTTCAGGAGATGCTTGCCGCTGTCGTAGATATCCTTGGAATATTCCGAATATTTCGACGAGCCGAGCGGCCCGAACATGCCGTTCATCAGGATTTCCGAAAAGCCGAGGATGGCGTTGAGCGGCGTTCTGAGTTCATGCGACATGTTGGCGAGGAAATCGGACTTCGCCTTGTTGGCTGCCTCGGCGCGTTCCTTTTCCGCCTGGTAATTGGCATTGGCGATCGAAAGCTCGGCTTTCTGACGCTCCAGCTTCTTCTGCGAAGAGGAAAGGTCTCCGATCGTCGCCATCAGCCGGCGCTCGCTGTCGCGCAGCCGCTCTTGGTGGCGCTTCAGGAGAGTGATGTCGGTGCCGACCGAGACGAGGCCGCCGTCACGAGTGCGTCGTTCGTTGATCTGCAGCCAGCGTTCGTCGGCAAGCTGCACTTCCGTCGTGCGGGAAAGGCCGCTGCCGTCCGGATCGGCGACACGCCGCTCGATGACCGGCCGGGCGGCCGCCGCGTTGACGGAGGCACGTTCGGTGCCCGGCACCAGCACGCTATCCGGCAGCCCGTAAGCCTGCTGGAAATGGGTGTTGCACATCACGAGCCGGTCGTTCTTATCCCACAGAACGAAGGCTTCCGACGTGCATTCGATCGCGTCCGCAAGCCGCTGGTCGGCTTCGGCATATCGCTGGGCGAGACGATGCTGCTCGGTCACGTCCATGGCGATGCCGATGACGTGGGTCCGGCCGGCGGCGGTCTTCACCACCTGGGCGCGGGCGCGCATCCAGACATAGTGGCCCGCGGCATGGCGCATGCGAAAAACCTGGTCCACCTGCCGGGCATTGCCGCGGCTTATGGCCCGGGCAAGCGTGCAGATATTGCCGTCGCTCGGATGCATCATCCGTGCTGCGTCGGCAAAGGAGATGACGTTGCTGCCGGGCGGCAGGCCGAGCATCTCGTACATGGAGCCGGACCAGAAGAGGCGCTTGTTGGTAACGTCGAAATCCCAAAGCCCGCAGCGGCCTCGCGACAGTGCGGTTTCGATACGCAGATTGGATTCGACGAAGATATCGTCGGCCTCACGGGCGCGTTTGACCTGCATGTAGTAGGCGTAGAGGATGATGAGCAGGATCGCCGAAATGCCGGTGAAAAGCGTGACGTTGAGCGATACTTCCCGCCGCCAGAAGCGATGAATGCCGTCGAGCGATTGGGCTGCGACGATGAGCGCGCCTTCGCTGCCGAGCGGCTGGATCGCTGCATAATGGGGAATTTCCCCGAAATAGGTCTCGATCACACCGTCGCCGCCGAAACGGCGCAACGCAGCGGTTTCCGGCAGCACGGATGTGAGGCGCCGCCCGATATAGGCCGCGATCTCGCCCGATCCGCCAAAGACACGCCCGGCTTCGTCGACAAGGAGAAGGAAGGTGTCGGATTTCAGCTGTTGCTGCGGCAGGAAGGAGCCGAGGCGCATTTCCGCGATGGCCCGGTCACGGCTGGAAAAGGCCGGTTCACCGGAGAAGGCAGCGCGAGCCGCGGCCGCCATCAGCGCCGTCGACTGCCGGGCCGCATCTTCCATCCGCCCGTATTCCGCCACGATGCCGAGAACGCGCGAGGCTGCGACGACGGAGAGGAAGGCAACGATGAGAAGGGGGATGGAACGCTTCAGAACCAATTCCACCCGCGGCAACTGCCGCGAGATGGGCTTGACGGAAAGCCGCACCTCCTCCGGAGAGATGCGCCCCAAACCTGCGAAGCTCGGAAATTTGAAACGCAGCCGCCCCTCGGCCGCGGTTGCCCGCTGCACGCCCGACATCGTCCTCATTGTGGTCCCTCGTGTGATTCGAGGCGCCGCTCGCCCGAATCTAACCTAATGAATCACTAGTGATTCTTCGTGTCCAGAGGGTTGCTAATATTTTTTTAACACTTTGATTCAATTGCGAATCGGACGAGACCCATGCCGACCGGGTGTCTCGGCTGTATGGCTGCCTGTCAAAAGGAGCGGCAAATCACTTGCGCCGGGTGGAGCGATCAGCCCTTGTCATAGGCATTGAGCGCGATCGGAAGCAGGCCGGCCAATATGGCGCCGATGATCTCATCGAACTAAAAGGCTGGTCGGTAAGGAACCAATATAGCCCCTCTTCGAATGAAGGAGCCGGCCGTCGGGTCAGACAGCCGGGTTTTCGATGAGGCCGGTGCGGGTGGCTGCGATGGAAATCGCGGCAAGCAGGATGATGACCGCGCCATAGATGTAGGCCGTTGCGGAGAGACCCAGTGCCGGTGCGGCAAGGCCGGCGATGATAGCGGGAACCGCAAAGGCGAGATAACTTTCCACCAGGAAGGCGGAAAACAGGCCGGCCCGTTCATGGCTTTCAGCGAGCGGCAGAACAATCTTCAGGATGTTTGAAAAGATCGATCCAAGACCGAGACCAGCGACCGCCGTACCGAGAAAGAGAAGCCCGACGGCTCGTTCCTCCACGCCGAGCAACGTGATCAGAACGCCGATCATCAGCCCGGTCGTAGCAGAGAACAGAACCCGTTGCGGCGCGAACGCGCGAAAAACGAAGACCGAGACCGTGGCGCTGAGCATGGAGGTGGCGACGACTGCGCCCCCGACGAAAGGCGAGGTAATACCGGTCGCGACCGCGACCAGGGTCGGCATAAGCGAGAGGTAGAAGCCGGCAAGCGCCCAGCTGGCAACATTGACCGGCGTGACCTTGATGAGTGCCCCACGGGCACGGGGTGGCACGCTGATGCGCGGCCGCATGGCGGCGAGCGCGCCGGATCGTCTGGTGATGGTTTCAGGCATGAAGGCGAGCGCGATAATGCCGGCGATGGTGGCGACTAACAGAATCGCGTAGATGAGATATGTCGGCGCAGGCGCGAAGGCCACGAGCGTGCCGGTCGCAAGCGTGCCGATCATCAGACCGAGAAAGGCCGTTATGCTGTTGAGGATCGGCCCGTGCCGTTTGTCGCTGTCGAGGATCGTGGCGCCGAAAGTCGGGAAGGCGAGGCCGGTCGCTATGCCCTGGACGATGCGGCCGGCCATCAGCATGGCGCCGGATTCGGCCAGCATGAAGATCACCAGCGCGGTGGCGTTGATGACAAGGGCGGCGAGGATCAGTGGCCTGCGTCCCACGTAATCGGAAAGTCCGCCGAACGTCAGAAGCGCGGCAAGAAGCGCGAAGGCATAGGACCCGAAGATCATTGTGATCATCGCTGGCGAGAGGTCAAAAAGTTCCTGATAGAGGTGATAGAGCGGAGTTGGCGCACTGCTGCAGACCGAAATCAGCACCGCGAATGTGAAGCTGTAGACCGTCATCCGGAAAGCGGATGGAGACGTTGCAGAGGGGAGGATACTGCTCATAGGTTCACCTAAACGCAAATCTTTAGCGTTAATGGCATTTAGTTGCATTTCCGCGCTAATGCAATATCTTTGCATTAATAAGAACGATTTTCCGGCGGAATGCCGGCAAGGAGAAGAAAAGTGGCGAGGGAGATGTTGCGGCAGGGCGGGCGTAGCGCGCGGATCCAGGAGGCGGTGCACCGCACGGTTCAGGAACTGCTGAAGAACATGGACCGGGGCGAGATCACCGTACCGATGATCGCCGACAAGGCGGGTGTCACTCCCTCGACCATCTATCGCCGCTGGGGTGATCTTTCTGAACTTCTGGCGGATGTGGCTGTCGACCGCATGCGGCCGATAGCCGATCCTGAAGATACGGGAGCGATGACCTCCGATTTCGAAGCCTTCATCCTGCAATATGCGGAGGAAATGTCCTCAAGAGTGGGGCGCGCGCTGCTCGCGGACGTGCTCGGAAGCCTGGAAGGCAATGCTCCGGTAAAATGCTGCCAATATACCTATCATCATCTGGAGACCCTGCGGAAAAGAGCCTCGGCACGCGGCGAGACGCCTTTCGATCTCGGCGAGGCTGTCGATTTCGTGGTGGCGCCGATTGTCTATCACATCCTGTTCGGTGACAGGGAGCCGACGCCCGACTACTGCCGGGCGCTCGTCGCGCGATTTTTCAAGCAATAGCACGGGAAAATTTCTTCCCTCGTGCCGATCGATCACCCCTTCAGCATGCGTTCGACGATGTCGCGCACGTCGGTCGACAGCGTTTCGGCCCGTTCGATGGTCGCCAGTGCCGAGCGGGCATGGTCCGCACGCTGCGGCTCCAGCGACCGCCATGACCGCATCGAAGTAAGGATGCGGGCGGCAAGCTGCGGGTTCTTCGGGTCGATCGAAAGGATCTGCTCGGCGAGGAACCGGTAGCCCTCGCCATCCGGTCGATTGAAGCCGGTCGGATTACCAAAGGCGAAAGTGCCGATCAGCGAACGTACGCGGTTCGGATTGGTCGATACGAAGCGCGGGTTCTCCATCAAGGCCTTGACACGGGCGAGTGCGCCCGCGCCCGGAATCGTCGCCTGGATCGAGAACCACTTGTCGATGACGAGCGCATTGCCGTCAAACCGCCTCAGGAACGTATCGAGCGCGCCTTGCGCTTCCGCCGAGTCCGGGAACCGGTGGGCGAGCAGCGTCAGCGCCTGCGCCAGATCGGTCATGTTGTCGGCAGCGGCGAAGGCTTGCGTCGCGCGGGCGGGTGTCCCTTCCGCATAGGTCAAGTAGGCAAGTGCACTGTTCCTCAATGCCCGCTTGCCGGCGCTTGCGGCATCCGGCGTATAGGGGCCGCCGATCGTCATCCCGTCAAAAATCGCAAGGAAAGCCTTTTCACCGGCCTTGGCGATCGTCGAAAGGATCGCATGCCTTCCGGCATGGATCGCGTCCGGGTCGTTGTTGCCGCCGAGTTCGCGGGCAATATCGGCCTCGCTCGGCAGCGTCAGCACCTGCGCGCGGAATGCGGGCTCCAGCGCCTCGTCACCGGCGGCTTCGAGGAGTGCTGCGGTGAGCGCCGGATCGCAGGTGATCTCCTTGCCCTCGCGGGCGTCGCGTGCCGCCTGCATGAGGTTCGGCATCGCAAGGTCGGTGAGGGCCTGCCAGCGGGCGAAGAGGTCGGTGTCGTGGCGGGCGATATGGGCAAGATCGGCCGGCGTCTGGTCGAAATGCAGGTTGATCGGCGCCGAGAACGAGCGGTTGAGCGACAGAACCGGTCGGGACGAGATGCCGAAGAAGGTGAAGGTCTGCTTGCGTTCTGTAAGATGCAGAACATCGCCGGTCATTTCGCCGCCCTTGACGGCTGTCGGCGCTGCAATCTGGCCATTGTCGAGGATCAGCGCCAGGGAGAGCGGAATGTGCATCGGCTCCTTGTTCGACTGGCCGGGCGTGGCCGGAAGCATCTGCTCCAGAGACAGCGTAAATGTCCCCTTTTTCTGGTCGTAGCTGCTCGAAGCCGTAACGAGCGGCGTACCTGCCTGATGATACCAGAGTGAGAATTGCTCAAGATCGCGGCCGCTCGCATCCTCGAAGCACTTCAGATAGTCCTCGACAGTGACCGCCTGACCGTCATGGCGCTCGAAATAGAGGTCCATGCCCGCCTTGAAATCCTTGCTCCCGAGCAGGGTCGCGATCATGCGGGTGACTTCCGAGCCTTTTTCGTAGACCGTCGTCGTATAGAAATTGTTGATTTCGCGGTATTTCGTCGGGCGGACGGGATGGGCGAGCGGGCCTGCATCCTCGGGGAACTGCTCCGACTTCAGATGCCGCACCTCGGCGACGCGCTTGACGGCGCGCGAGCGCTGGTCGGCCGAAAATTCGTGGTCGCGATAAACCGTCAGCCCTTCCTTGAGGCAGAGCTGGAACCAGTCGCGGCAGGTAATGCGGTTGCCGGTCCAGTTGTGGAAATATTCATGCGCGATGATCGCCTCGATATTGGCGTAGTCCTGATCGGTTGCGGTCTCGGGGTCGGCCAGCACGTATTTGTCGTTGAAGACGTTGAGGCCCTTGTTTTCCATGGCCCCCATGTTGAAGTCCGATACGGCGACGATCATGAAGATGTCGAGATCATATTCGCGGCCGAAGCGTTCCTCGTCCCACTTCATCGAGCGTTTGAGCGCATCCATGGCGTAAGCGGCGCGCGGCTCCTTGCCGTGCTCCACGTAGATCCGGAGCTTGACGTCGCGGCCCGACATGGTGGTGAACGTGTCCTCGACCACGCCGAGGTCGCCCGCCACCAGCGCGAACAGATAGGCAGGCTTCGGATGCGGATCGAACCAGGCGGCGAAATGCCGGCCTTCGTCGTAATCGCCGCCACCGAGGAAATTGCCGTTCGACAGCATCACCGGATTGGCGGCCTTGCCGGCGATGATGGTGATCGTATAGGGCGCAAGAACGTCGGGACGGTCGGGGAAATAGGTGATGCGGCGGAAGCCTTCGGCCTCGCACTGGGTGCAATAGACGCCGCTGGTGCGGTAGAGCCCCATCAAATGGCTGTTGGCTTCCGGATTGATGAAGGTGGTGACGGTGACCTCGAAGGGTGTTTCGGCCGGCAGATCGCGGATCGTCAGACTTTCCGGCGTCGCGTCATACCGGCTGGCTGGCGCTTCGGATTGATCTATCAACAGCCCGGAAAGGGTGAGTTCGTCGCCGTCGAGGACGAGGGGTACAGAGGGATCGACACCTTCGCGTCGGTGGAAGATCAGCCGCGCCTCCACTTTGGTGTTGGTCGGGTCGAGCTCGAAAGTCAGATCGACGCGTTCCAGGACGAAATCGGTGGGGCGGTAATCTGCCAGATGAACGATCTGGCCCGTATCTGTTCGCATGTTACTTCCTGAACCGGCTCTTCAAAAATGGCATTGGGAGTGATGAATGCTCCCGTTCACTGGCTTTTGCCCGACGCCGCGCGCATACTTGCATGCAATGCTAAACGATTGTTGAAACTTTGGCTAAATTAAACCTCATTTTGTTTCGGTATATTTCATCAGGTCACGGATATTGATCAACCCATCATCAGTTTTGATCTCGCGCGCAGCGCTTTTCCGTTACTCTGCCGACAAACTGAATCCCCTCTTTTCCTTGCAGGCTCCGTTTTCGATGCGGCCTAAGATTTCAATGAGTTGTTGATGGCCGCCGCCGATGCCCTGAATCCCTTGCGGGGGATCATGTTCAAAGTCTCCTCCGTGGTGATTTTCGTGATGATGCAGACCTGCATCAAATCCGCGGGGCCTGATATTCCAGCCGGTCAGATCACCTTTTACCGCTCCGCCTTCGCAATCGTGCCCATCATGGCTTATCTCGCGTTCGAGGGCGAGTTGCGGGGCGCATTTCGCACCGACAGTCCGTTTGGGCACCTGAAGCGTGGTTTTCTCGGCATTCTCTCCATGGGTTTTGGGTTCTATGGACTGGTGCATTTGCCCATGCCGGATGCGATCGCGATCGGCTATTCCACGCCACTGCTCGCTGTCGTCTTCGCCGCAATCTTCCTGAAGGAGACGGTGCGTGTCTATCGGTGGACCGCGGTTCTGATCGGCATGATCGGCGTGGTCATTATTTCCTGGCCGAAGCTGACCATGTTCCAACAGGGCGGCATGGGGTCCGAACAGGCGATCGGCGCGGTTTCCGTCATCATATCGGCAGTGCTGGCCGGGTTTGCGATGATACAGACGCGCCAGCTCGTGCGCACAGAGAAAACGGCGACGATCGTGCTTTTCTTCTCGCTGAGCGGGGCGGTGTTTTCGCTGGTCAGCCTGCCCTTTGGCTGGGTGGAATTGTCCACGTCGGAAAAGCTCTTCCTGATCGGCGCCGGCTTCTGCGGCGGAGTGGGACAGGTTCTTCTGACCGAGGGCTACCGCAATGCCGACGTCTCGACGGTCGCGCCGTTCGAATACACGTCGATCCTGCTCGGGATCTGCATTGCCTATGTGCTGTTCGGGGATGTGCCGACAGTCAGCATGCTCATCGGCACGGCGATCACCGTTTCGGCGGGAATTTTCATCATCTACCGCGAACACCAGCTCGGGCTGGAGCGGAAGGCCGCGCGCAAGGCTTCGCCGCCAGGGGCGGGCACCTGAAAATCAGAGCGGGATGGCCGCCGTGACAGGGTTGATCGTTTCGGAGCTGTACCGGGCGGCGCCCGCGCGGCTGAATTCGCGCGAGGCGTTCACTGCCGCGCTGATATCGGAGAGGTTTTCCCGCAGCATGCGGATCGGATGGAGGATGGCCATCATGGCTGCTTCCTTGCTGTGGCCATCAGCGTTCGCGGAAATCCGCGAAGATGGCAGCCGGACGCGTGATGCCGGTAGGGCGGGCCATCGCGCGGGACGTCATCTGCTCGTTCGTCGCTGAGCCGAAACGGTGATACCCTTGCGTCGAGCGCGGCTGAAGGCCTGCCATCCGGAGGGTTTCGAAGCCCGAATGGATCGGGCGGAAGCGCGTCGTCATTGCCTTGGTTCCTTAAACCTGTTCCTCCCAAGACATGAGGCTAATATTGCAGCGCAACATTGATTCTGCAATGCAGCAGAACGCCGCGCTGCCATGCGTCAGGCGCATGGCATTTTTCATATTTTTGTAATCGTGTGGCCATTCCGCAAGCTTCTGCCCGAAATGCGGGCAGTCGATGGCTTCAAAGCCGTTTTTTGAAGGTCAGAAGGTCCTGCCAGGCAAGCGCCTTGTTGGCGGGTGCTGCAAGAAGCTCCTGCGGATGCAGCGTCGCGATCGCTCCGGCGTCGACTCCCCCGAAGGTGATGTCGCGCCATTCTCCGCGCAGCGAATGGATCGTGCCATTGGCGCCGAAGAAGAAGCGGGCCGGGAAATTGCCAAGCAGCAGCAGGAGCTTCGGCTCGGCAAGCGCCACCTGCCGTTCGAGGAAGGGCCGGCAGATTTCGAGTTCGGCATCGGAAGGCATGCGGTTGCCCGGCGGACGCCAGGGAATGATGTTGGTGAGAAATACGGTCTCGCGCGCAAGCCCGATCGCGCCGAGCATCCTGTCCAGCAACTGGCCCTGCCGGCCGGAGAAAGGAATGCCGTCGCGGTCGTCGTCGGCATTCGGCGTCGGGCCGATCACCATGATGCCGGAAGAGGGGTCCCCGCTTGCAAACACGGTGGAGCGGGCGCCGTTCTTCAGGTTACAGCCGGTAAAGGCGTCGAGCGCGGTTTTCAACTCGACGAGCGAGCGGGCGCTTTCGGCTGCGAATCGGGCCGAGGCCACAGCCTCGCTATCCGGCACGGCGAGCGAAGGGGTGGGGGCTGCAGGCCGTGCGGCGACGCGATTTGGAGCTGGGGAAGCCCCACCCGTTCGGGACGTGGGGGCCGGCTCGTTCTGTACCGGCTGCGGCTGGCGCGCCGTCGCGGGCATCCGTGCCTCCGCCTGCGCGGCCTTCTGCGCTGCAAACTGCGCGAAACGATCGACCGGCTCGTCCTCGACAAGCCATTCGACGCCCGAGTCCGCATAGAAATGCAGAAGGGCGGCAAGCTCCTGGGCGTCGAGGGTTTGGGCGTTCATGGGATCGTTCTTACAGCAAGTCGGCTGAAAGTGGGAATCTGTTTAGGTCGGCCATAGCCACCCTTGTTATGTCATTATTTCCCCCTCACCAACAAAATTTAGCGCTTAGCTTTCAGCTAAGATACTGAAATTGCAGGTGAGGGGATGTCTACAGCAGACCCTCACGCCGCCCATTGCCGAACGTTGTCGCTTTCCCCGATCAGCGCCAGGCCGTGCGCGATGGACAGCAGTTCGCCGCCGCTCTCGATCTTGCCGGCATCGAATCTCCGGGTGAAGATGCGCCGCACGGCCGGCACGAAGGACGTGCCGCCGGTCAAAAACACCTTGTCGATCTCTCCCGGCACCGTGCCGGTTTTCTCCAGCACTTCGTCGAGCGCGCCTTCGATGCGCGCCAGGTCGTCGGCGATCCAGGTCTCGAAATCGGCGCGTTTCACCGTCTTCCGGCCGGCACGCCCAAGCGGCGGGAAATGGAATTCCGCCTCTTCCGCGCCCGACAGCGCCATCTTGGTGGCGGAGATCGCCTGGTAGAGCGGATAGCCCTCGTCATGCTCGACGAGGTCGATGAACAGCTCCAGCTTGTCCGGATCGAGCGCCGAGCGCACCAGCGATTTGAGATCGGCGAATTCGCGCGTGGTCTTGAAGATCGACAGCTGGTTCCAGCGGCCGAAATTGGCGTAATAGCCGGCCGGCACTTCCAGCACCTTGTCGAAGCTCCGGAAGAACGTGCCCTTGCCAATCTCGGGCGCCACGAGATTGTCGATCATGCGGTAGTCGAAATGGTCGCCCGCGACGCCGACGCCCGAATGGCCGATGGGGGTCGCCATCAGCTTGCCTGCCTGCCGCTCGAAGCGGATCAGCGAATAGTCGGTCGTGCCGCCGCCGAAGTCCGCGACCAGCACGGTCGCGTCGGATTTCAGCGTCTGCGCGAAGTAATAGGCCGCCGCGACCGGCTCGTAGACGTAGTGGATTTCCGGAAAGCCGAGCCTTGTCAGCGCCGCGTTGTAGCGCTCGGTGGCGAGCTTCGCGTCCGGATTGGCGCCGGCGAAATGCACCGGCCGCCCGGCGATGACCCGCGAGACGTCGCTCGGCCAGTTCTCCTCCGCATAGGTCTTCAGCCGCCGCAGAAAGATCTCCATCAGGTCCTCGAAGACGTGCCGGCGGGCGAAGATCAGCGTGCCCTGGAAGAGTGCGCTTGCCGCAAAGGTCTTGATCGACTGCAGGAAGCGGCAGTCGCCGGGATTGTCGATGAACTGGCGGATCGCCGCCTGACCCGCCTCGACCTTCAGCGCCTGCGCGCCCATCACCGGGTCCTTCATGAAGGAAAGCGCCGTGCGCATCGTGTCGGTCTCGCCGGCGCTGCTCGTAAAATGCATGGAATGCGTGGCGTCGGCGCCGTCCGAAAGCGCCAGAACCGTATTCGTCGTGCCGAAATCAAGCCCGAGCGCCCGTGCCATGGCCGTGCTCCTTTTGTCCACAGAAGATCATTGAACCGAAGCCGAAGGCTCCGAACGCGAAAAGGGCGCTTCGTGGCGCCCCGGATGTTTTGAGAGGGCGCGTGATCGCACAAGGGGAGGCGGATGGCAACCCCGGAAAACTCAGTTCTGCATCTGCCTGCGCGTCTCCGCCGCCTGTTCCGCAAGCCAGTTGCGGAACATCTCCATCGCCGGCGTCACGCTTCGCGACTTCAGCCGGATCAGCCAATAGCTGCCTTTGGAAATGTAGATCTCGAAGGGCTGTTCGAGTGCGCCCGAGCTGAGCTGCCGGGAGAACATCAGCGGCGGGGCAAGTGCCACGCCGGCACCCTGCAAAGCCGTCTCGATCATCAGCACGGAGCTGTCGAACACCATGCCCCGGATCGATGGCGAGGTGACGCCCGCCGCCTCGAACCAACTCGGCCATTCGTCGGCGCGGTAGGAGCGGAGCAGCGTCTGGTGCGTCACGTCCTCCGGCGACTTGAGCTGCTTTGCGATCGCCGGGATGCAGAGGACGGAAAGCGGCGCCTCGAACAGCGCCTCCGCCTCGATATCGTGCCACGCGCCGTTGCCGAACTTGATCGTGTAGTCGAGCCCTTCGGCGGCGATGTCGACACGGTTGTTGTTGGTGGAAAGCCTGAGGTCCACGAACGGATATCTTTCCCGAAAATCGTGGAGACGCGGCAACAGCCAGCCGACCGCCAGCGTGCCGACCGCGCCGAGCTTCAGCACCTCGCGCACATGCCCGCCCTCGAACCGCTCCAGCATGTCGGCCATGCGGTCGAAACTCTCCTGCAACGAGGGTAAGAGCGCCAGTCCTTCCTCGGTGATCATCAACCCGCGCGGCAGGCGGCGGAAGAGCGTCGCGCCGAGCCGCTGTTCCAGAAGCTTCACCTGATGGCTGACGGCAGCCTGCGTGACGCAGAGCTCGATCGCCGCCCGGGTGAACGAGAGATGCCTTGCGGCCGCTTCGAAAGCGCGCAGCGCGTTCAGCGGTAAATATGGCCGGACCATGGCAATGCCCTAATTCAGTTTATGGCTCGCCGCAGATATCATCGTTTGATTGGGGCTCGCAAGCCGGCCTAGAAAACCATGTCCCATCAACCGGAGCTTTGACCATGGCTTTCAGAAATTCCCTTATTCTGGCATTTTCTCTTGGAATTACCGCAGCTTTCCTCGATTTTGCGTCGGCCGGGGCGGCGGAGCCGATCCGCTGCACCGTGATTATCGATGAGCAGAGCGGCGAGACGCTTTATCGTCAGGGCACCTGCGACCAGGGTTTTTATCCGCAATCGACCTTCAAACTTCCTTTGGCCATGATGGGATATGACGCCGGCATCCTGACCGATGCGGAAAACCCGCGCTGGAAATACCAGGCGAAGTTCGGCGGGCCGGATCGGGTGAAGAAAGATGTCGATCCGCTGATCTGGGAAAAGGACTCGATCGTCTGGTATTCGCAGGAACTGACTCGCAAGCTTGGAAAACGCGCCTTCGCCGACTACATCCAGCGCTTCGGCTACGGCAATCGCGATGTCTCCGGCGGCCTGACCGAAGCCTGGCTCATGTCCTCGCTGAAGATTTCGGCCGACGAGCAGGTGCAGTTCATCCGCCGCTTCCTGACCGGCGGCCTGCCGATTTCCGAACATGCCGTCGACATGACGCTCGCCATCACCCCGCATTTCGAAGCGGGCGACGGCTGGGACATCCAGGGCAAGACCGGTTCCGGCTGGTTGCGCGACAAGGCCGGCAAGACGGATCGCGACCGCCCGCTCGGCTGGTTCGTCGGCTGGGCGATGAAGGATGAACGGCGCGTCATCTTCGCAAGGCTGCTGGTCGATACCAAACGGTATCCGAAGGAGCCTATCAGTTTCGTGGTGCGGGACGGGCTGATCGAGGACTTTCCGAAACTGGCGGAAAGGTTCTGATCTCAAAGAGTTCTCGCGCTGAAAACCGAAAGCGGCCAGGCCCCCCAGGCCCGACCGCCCATAGCGCCTAGGCAGCGCTGCAGCGCACCAACCATAAACGGCATCGGAGGCCGCTTGTGCAAGCGGAGTTCGATATTCAGGTTATCCGTTAAGGTTACCCTCCCGCCTTGCTTCATCTGAAGGACTTACGTCGATTGGCTTACTTTCCCGGCGCCGCCGTTCGTTTATTTTTCTGCCGCGCGTCAGCGGAGGAGGAGATGAATGTCATACCTGCGGATATGGATTTGGGCGACGTTCGCTTTCGTTCTGTGCGCCGGCATGCTCACCCTGGGCTACTTCGACATCGAAGGGGAATTGCCGGCCACACCACCGGTCTATGTTGAAACCTGGGCGGGATTCATGGGTTTCGTCACTGTGGCCGCAGCGGGCGTCAAGTGGTTGTCGAATTATCGCGACTGATCCCGGCTGACTGTCTCGCGACAGGCGGATCTATGCCGCTATCGGAGAAACCGCCGTGCGCCGCCGATGGCGAGAAGCCCGATGACGGCGACGATCGCGCCGTTGATGAGCCATGGCGTCTGGTTGATCATGAAACTACGCGCCGGGTAGGGAAAGATGCCGCTGCCCTGGCCGATCCAGAGAAGGCCGAGAGCAATCAGCAGGACACCGATCACGGAAAGCGCCAGTCGTGCGAATTTCATGGGAAATCTCCGAGGGTCAGGAAACGTCGGATCATAGGCCCGGGCCGGGCGGATCGCGAGACGCGATTGCGTGATATCGGAAGGCGATCAGGCGTCTTCGTAATAGGCCGTGATCAGCGATCTTGGCGCCGGCTCCTCGCTTTCGGACAGAACGATGCCGGCGATGCGGCTCGAAGGCGAGAGGTTGTCGAGCAGGTTGAAGATGACCGCATCCTCGAAGGCACCGAGCGGCCTCGCGTGGAGGGGTGCCGGTCTGGCGATAGCGGCTGCCGCGGAAATGGGCCGCGCCGGCCGGTCATCGGCATCGCGTCCCGGCATGTCTCCCACCGCAAGCATTTCCGCGATCGCCGCGGCGGCGGAGGCCGGCGCAGGCGTCGCGGAAGAACTGTCCGGCGAAGAAGCTTCGTTTACCTCCGGAACGCTTTCGATCATGCCGGCGATCCCTAGAGCGCCGTGCGTCCGAATGGACGCACAAAGGACGCTCTATCTCCTTGAATCTACGCATCGTGCTTTCCGAAAATCGATTCCGATTTTCGGGCCGATGCTGTGGGTTTCAGGGCCGGCTCGTGTCCTACGTCACGGGAATTGAGATCCTCCGAAGAGGAAGACCTCAATTCGAATCAACATTGAACGACGATGCTCAGATCGAGCGCGAGGCGCCGCCATCGACCCGCAGCGTGGTGCCGGTGACATAGCTTGCCGGAACCGAGCAGAGGAAAGCGCCGGCGGCGGCGAATTCCTCCACCTTGCCGAGACGACCTGCGGGGATCGTCTTGAGCGACGCGGCGCGCACGTCCTCGAGGGACTTGCCGGTGCGCTTTGCATTTGCACTGTCGAGTTCATCGATACGGTCCGTGTGGATGCGCCCGGGAAGCAGCATGTTGGCGGTGATGCCGAAATTGGCCACTTCCGTCGCAAGCGTCTTGTTCCAGCCGACCAGCGCCGAACGCAGCGTGTTGGAAAGCGCGAGATTGGCGATCGGTTCGACGACCCCGGAGGAAGCAACCGTCAGGATGCGGCCGAAACCCTGTTCCTTCATCTGCGGCAGCAGCGCATTGGTAAGCGTGATGACGCGCAGCACCATGGACTGGAAGAAGGTGTCGAGCTTGTCGGCCGTCATATCCTCCGTCGTGCCGGGTGTCGGGCCGCCTGTGTTGTTGACGAGGATGTCGATGCCGCCGAGCTTCTCCTTGACCGCGTTCACCATGGCTGCGACGAAATTGTCGTCGGCAATATCCCCCCAGACCCATTCGGCCTTGCCTTTGCCTTCCGCATTGATCGCCTCGCAATTCTCCGCGAGGCGGTCGCCTGAGCGGCCGACGAGCAGCACGTTCGCGCCTTCCGCCGCGAGCGCCTTCGCAATTCCAAGGCCGAGGCCGCGCGATGAGGCGAGCACGAGAGCGCGTTTGCCGGTAAGACCGAGATCCATGATGCTGTTCCTTCCATTCCTGTCTTCGGACTGTCGGCCTTTATAGCAGGGGCATTTGGTCGCGAAAGGCCGAACTTGCTTTCTTCGGTTCGCGACCTATAATTGACGTGAACGTAAAAGTAAGTTGAAGAAACGGAAAGGCAATTTGCGCGAATGGCAAGGCTGAAGACGTTTTCCCGCCTCGACAAGCGGGGCGGCTTTTGCCAAGACAGGGTGCCTGCCGCAACAGGTGCCTGAACAGACGCCGGGAGGGGCCGGCGAGCGGAGTTGGATATGAACGAACAGGAACTTCCCGAACGGGAGAGCATGGAATTCGACGTGGTGATCGTGGGCGCGGGGCCGGCGGGGCTTGCGGCGGCGATCCGCCTGAAGCAGGTCAACCCGGATCTGACGGTCGTGGTGCTTGAAAAGGGTTCGGAAGTGGGCGCCCATATCCTCTCCGGCGCGGTGGTCGATCCGATCGGCATCGACAGGCTTCTGCCCGGCTGGCAGGAAGAGGAGGGCCATCCCTTCAAGACGCCGGTCACCGACGACCAGTTCCTGTTCCTGGGTCCCGCCGGCTCGATCCGTTTGCCCAATGTCGCCATGCCGCCGTTGATGAACAACCACGGCAACTACATCGTCTCGCTCGGAAACGTCTGTCGCTGGCTCGCCGAAAAGGCGGAAGCACTGGGCGTCGAGATCTATCCGGGCTTTGCCGCGACCGAAGTGCTCTATAATGAACAGGGTGCGGTCGTCGGGGTGGCGACCGGCGACATGGGCATCGAGAGGAACGGCGAGCCCGGCCCCAACTATACCCGCGGCATGGCACTGCTCGGCAAATACGTGCTGATCGGCGAGGGCGTGCGCGGTTCGCTCGCCAAGCAACTGATCGCCCGCTTCGGTCTACAGGACGGCCGCGAGCCGCAGAAATATGGCATCGGCCTGAAGGAACTCTGGCAGGTGAAGCCGGAGAACCACAGGCCCGGCCTGGTGCAGCATTCGTTCGGCTGGCCGCTCGGCATGAAGACCGGCGGCGGCTCCTTCCTCTACCATCTTGAGGACAATCTTGTCGCCGTCGGTTTCGTGGTCCATCTCAACTACAAGAACCCGTGGCTTTACCCCTTCGAGGAGTTCCAGCGCTTCAAGACGCATCCTTCGATCCGCGCCACGTTCGAGGGCGCCAAGCGTCTCTCCTACGGCGCGCGCGCCATCACCGAAGGGGGTTACCAGTCCGTACCGAAGCTGTCCTTCCCGGGCGGAGCGCTGATCGGTTGCTCGGCCGGTCTCGTCAACGTGCCGCGCATCAAGGGCAGCCACAATGCGGTTCTGTCCGGCATGCTGGCGGCCGAAAAGATCGCCGAGGCGATCGCCGCCGGCCGCGCCAATGACGAGCCGATCGAGATCGAGACCGGATGGCGGCAGACCGCGATCGGCACGGACCTGAAGCGGGTCAGGAACGTCAAGCCGCTCTGGTCGAAGTTCGGCACGGGCCTCGGCATTGCGCTCGGCGGGCTGGACATGTGGACGAACCAGCTCTTCGGCTTCTCGTTGTTCGGTACGCTGAAGCACGGCAAGACGGATGCGGAGAGCCTGGAACCGGCATCGAAGCATCAGAAGATCGACTATCCGAAGCCGGACGGGGTGCTCACTTTCGACCGCCTGTCCTCGGTGTTCCTGTCCAACACCAACCATGAGGAGGACCAGCCTGTCCACCTCAAGGTCAAGGACATGGACCTGCAGAAGCGCTCCGAACACGACGTCTATGGCGGCCCTTCGGCGCGTTACTGTCCGGCCGGCGTCTACGAATGGGTGGAGAAGGATGGCGAGATGACCTATGTCATCAACGCGCAGAACTGCGTCCACTGCAAGACCTGCGACATCAAGGATCCCAACCAGAACATCAACTGGGTCCCGCCCCAGGGCGGCGAAGGGCCGCTTTACCAGAATATGTGATCGTCGCAGGTAGTTCCCGCGACCGCCGCTCTGGGGAAGACGGGCTCGCCGCCTGTCCCCGCCGGCGAATTGGGCGGCCTCCGGAAGAGGCTGCCTTTTCCCTTGATCTGCCGCAAGGCCTGTTCCCAGAAACCGACTAGCATCGGCATGCGGTCGTCCATGGTGTCGGGCCGCGGTTCTGTTGATCTAGGGAGAACTGAGATGAAACGGATACTGACAGCAATCGTCGTCGTGGCGAGCACAGGCCTCGTTGCCGGTACGGCCTATTCGCAAGCCTATGGCGACGGCCCCTGGGGGCGCGGTTTCGGTGGCCCGGGCTGGGGAATGGGCATGGGTTCAGGCCCCATGATGCACGCGCCTGGCCGCGGGCGGTTCGCCATGATCGACGCGAACGGAGACGGCAAGGTGACTGCGGAGGAGGCTGCGTCCGCAGCCGAGGACGTCTTCATCGCGATGGATGCCGACGACAACGGAGAACTGAGCAAGGACGAATACATGGCCGTGCGGATGGGACCGCAGATGGGCTGGAACAGGGAGCGGCAGGCTGCCCGCGAGAAGGCGAAGCTCACGCGTTTCGATGAAATGGATCAAGACAAGAACGGCACCGTGACCCAGGTCGAGTTCATGGCCGGCGCCAAGGCCCATTACGATGCGGCCGATGCCGACAAGAGCGGAGAAGTGACGCCCTGGGAATGGCGTAGCCAACAGTGGAACTGAACGAGCTCGGCGGACCGCGGGGCACTGCTGTGCCCCGTTTCTTTCATGGTTTGTGATAAGAAGCGGATGTTTGCTGGCGCGTCGGGCTGAATTAAACGTCTATTAACCATAATATTCTTAAGTCTTGGGTCATCTTTCCGATGCACCAAGGACACATTCATGTCGATTTCCCGTCGCGGTTTTCTGGTCGGTCTGCCGTTGATGCTGGCCGGTTGCGCTTCCACCGTTCCAGAGGCGAATTATGCCGCTTTGCCGAACGAGGAATTCCCGTTGAAGGCCGTGGCGCTCGACAGGATCAAGCCGGAACTTCGCCGCCAGGAAGTGGCCTATGAAACGGCGCACCCCGCCGGAACCGTCGTCGTCGATACGCCGGCTCGTCGAGCCTATTATGTCCTGGGCGAAGGTCGCGCGATCCGTTACGGCGTCGGCGTCGGTCGCGCCGGTCTGGCGCTTGCCGGCAACGCCTATGTCGGACGCAAGGCGGAATGGCCGAGCTGGACGCCGACCTTGAACATGCAGCGTCGGGAAGCCCGCTACCGGAAGCTCGCCGGGGGCGTGCCGGGCGGCCCGAATAATCCGCTGGGCGCCCGCGCCATGTATCTGTACCGCAACGGCAACGACACGCATTTCCGCATTCACGGCACGAACCAGCCGGAATCGATCGGTCTTGCCATGTCGAGCGGCTGCATCCGCATGATGAACCACGACGTCATTGATCTTTACGAACGAGTCAAGGTCGGTGCCCGTGTGGTCGTAATCCAAGCCTGATCGACCGGCCGCAGGCCTGCCACGCAAGGGCCCGCCGTTTCAGCCACGGCGGGCTTTTTCATGGTCCGGCAAGGGGCTCAGAAGCCGGAGAGCACGAGCTTGCCTTTGGTGCGGTTGCTCTCGATCATCGCATGGGCCTTTTTGAGATTGGCGGCGCTGATCGTGCCGAGTACCTCGGAAAGCGTGGTACGGATCTTCTTCGCATCCACCAGTTCGGCGACATGGTTCAAAAGCTTGTGTTGCTCGATCATGTCCGCCGTCTGCCAGACGGGCCGGGCAAACATCATCTCCCAGTGGATAGAGAGCGCCTTGCTCTTGAAGGGACGCAGGTCCATAGGCTCCTTTGGGTCGTCGATCAGCGAGAACCGGCCCTGCGGCGCGATCAGCTCGATAATGTCCTTGATGTGCTGGTCGGTATGGGTGGTCGAGAAGACGAAGGCTGGCGCACCGATCGCCATCTCGGCAAGCTGCTTTGTCATCGGCTTCGAATGGTCTAGTACGTGATGGGCGCCGAGTTCCTTGATCCACTGCTGGGTCTCGGGCCGTGAGCCGGTGCCGATCACCGTAACGTCGGAAAGCTCGCGCAGGAGCTGGATGGCGATCGAACCCACCCCGCCTGCGCCTCCGATGATCAGCACGGCGTTCCAGGCGCCTGCCACCTTGTCCTGCACTTTCATGCGATGGAAGAGCGCCTCATAGGCGGTGATTGTCGTCAGCGGCAGCGCAGCGGCTTCCTCGAAGCTCAGTGTTTTTGGCTTGAAGCCGGCGATCCGCTCATCGACCAGATGGAACTCCGCATTCGTGCCCGGGCGATTGATTGCGCCGGCGTAATAGACCTCGTCGCCCGGCTTGAAGAGTTTGACGTCAGGCCCGACGGTTTTGACGATTCCGGCCGCGTCGTAACCGAGAACCCGATATTGGCCGGCTTCGACGGTCGCCGAGGCGCGAACTTTGGTGTCGACGGGATTGACCGAGACCGCCTTGATCTCGACCAGCAGGTCTCGGCCCTTCGCTTCCGGCACGGGCAGCTCGATATCGAGCAGGGAAGTTTCGGCTGTAACGGGCTGGGGTGTGTTGAAGCCGACGGCGCGCATCTCAAAATCTCCTTGGTTTCGTTGCGTGGAAACTAGATGGCGCGTAAGGTTCAGGAGCGCAAGAATGCACATTTTTGGTGTATAGTGCCAAAAAGTATACTGTGAAAGGATCGCCGCCATGTCGAAACCACGTGCGAAGCTGACCGACAATTTCCCCGGCTGCCCGGTGGAATCGACGCTGAGTTTCCTCGATGGCAAATGGAAGGGCGTGATCCTCTATCACCTCTTGGAAGACGGCACGCTGCGTTTCAACGAACTGCGTCGCCGCATTCCATCGGTCACCCAGCGCATGCTGACCAAGCAGTTGCGTGAACTGGAAGAGGCAGGGCTTGTGAAACGCACCGTGTTCCCGGTTGTGCCGCCGCGCGTCGACTACATGCTGACGCCGCTGGGTCTCAGCCTGGAGCCGGTCATCGCCGCGTTGCGTTTATGGGGTAAGGAGCACGTCATCTGCGAGAACGGCCGGAAATACATGGTGATGCCGGAGGCAAAAACGCCGTCGAAGGCAGCCTGAGATCAGGCCGTCCCGCCCTTCTTCTCCAGCGTGACCGACGCGAAGAAGACTCCAAGACCGAGCAGCGACAGGAATGCACCGACATAACCCGTGGCGGAGAAACCCCAGCCCCAGGCGATGACGAGACCGCCGAGCCAGGCACCGAGCGCATTGGCGATATTGAAGGCGGAATGGTTGGAGGCGGCGGCGAGCGTCTGCGCATCCACCGCGACGTCCATCAGCCGCGTCTGCAGGGCAGGGCCGGCGGCAAATCCGCAGCCGATCAGGAAAACGCAGAGGCAGAGTACGACAGGATGCTGGGCCCAGAGTCCGAAGGTGCTCATGACGATGACGTTGAACACCATCACGCCGCCGATCGTGCCCTTCAGCGACAGGTCTGCAAGCCGCGAGCCCAGAATGTTGCCGACGTTCATGCCGATGCCGAAAAGCACCAGCACGATCGATACCATGGCAACCGGCATCTGGGCGGTCACCGTGGTCGTTGAGGCGATATAGCTGAAGACCGAGAACATGCCGCCGAAGCCGACGGCAGCAATGCCGAGCGTCAGCCAGACCTGCGGGCGGCTGAAAGCGCCGAGCTCCCGCTTGACGCTCGCGCCTTCCTGCACCTGGTCGCGCGGCTGGAAATACCAGAGCAGGGCGACTGTTACCGCCCCGATGCCGCCGACGAGGAAGAATGCGGTGCGCCAGTTGAGCATCTGGCCCATGAAGGTGGCGATCGGCGTGCCGACCAGCGTTGCCACCGTAAGTCCCAGCATCACGCGGCCCACGGCGCGGGCACGTTTGTGGAACGGCACCATGGAGGCGGCGACAAGCGCGGCGACGCCGAAATAGGCCCCGTGCGGTAGGCCGGTGATGAAGCGCAGGGCCGTGAAGCTCCAGAAATCCGGCGCGATCGCGCTCAGGATATTGCCCACTGCGAACAGACCCATCAGGCAGAGAAGCAGGGTTCGGCGGGGCATGCGCGCCGAAAGTGCCGCGATGATCGGTGCACCGACCACCACGCCGAGCGCATAGGCGCTGATGACGTAACCCGCCATGGGAATGCTGACCTCGTAGGTGGCGGCCACGTCCGGCAACAGGCCCATGATCGCGAATTCGCCGGTGCCGATGCCGAAACCGCCGACCGCCAGCGCGATTTCGATCAGCGCGATCGCGAGCGGTGAAAGGGCGGGAGCGGCCTCAGAGGCGCGTGTTTCCGAACGGTCGCGTGCGGAAGCGAAAGAAGCGGCGGAGTCGGTCATGCAAATGATCTGCTTGAAAAAAAGACGCGGGTGAGATGTGGAAACATCTACCCGCTCTGGAGGCGAGCGGTCATCGAAATGACCTGCGTTGAAAGTTAGCATGCTATTGTGCGTTGCGGTAGATCCCCCGCTCATATCACGGGATTGTGTGCATGCGCCGCAAGGAGGCGGCGTGGTGTTGATAAACCTTTTGTCCGCAACCATTTCTTCGGTGATCCGTTGTTCCGCCGCCGATCTGGCCCAGGATATGAGATGAATCTGTTTGCCGTCTTCAACCGCGATGGCGGTACCTTCCGAACCACCGATATGGACGCTTACTGCGCCCATGCGCTCCGGACTTTTGAAGGAGCAGGACATGACATTGAATGCCATGTGGTCTCCGGCGACAGAGTTGTGGAGACGATGGAGAAGGCAGCGGCCACGCCGGGTATCGAGGGCCTGATCGCCGGCGGCGGTGACGGCACGATCTCGGCGGCGGCGGGCATTGCCTGGAGAAGCGGGATTGCGCTCGGCGTGGTGCCGGCGGGCACAATGAATCTCTTCGCCCGCTCGCTGAAACTGCCACTCGATATCTGGGAGGCGCTCGATGCCCTGGCTGTCGCGAGGCCTGAAAATATTGATATTGCCAGCGCCAACGGAAGAAGTTTCGTGCATCAATTCTCCGCCGGCATGCACGCGCGCATGGTGCGCTACCGCAATTCCATGACCTTTGGCTCGAGGCTTGGCAAGATGCGGGCGAGCGTGCGGGCGGCTGTCGGTGTGATGTTCAATCCGCCGGAGTTCGAAGTTGAGTTCAAGGCCGAGGGCAAGACTGGCCATCGCAGGGTTTCGGCCATCTCGGTGTCCAATAACGAATTTGGTTCCGATCCGCTGATGTATGCAGACAACCTCACCCGCGGCCATCTCGGTTTTTACATCGCCGACCCGCTGAAGCCCGCCGGTGTGGCGCGCCTCACCTTCGATATCCTGCGCGGCCGGTTCAAGGAGAACGTCGCCATCACCGCCATGACCGCGACGGAGGTGGAGTTGCATTTCCCGCGCGAGCGTCATGACATTCGCTGCGTCATCGACGGTGAGCTTCTGCCGATGGACCGCGACGTGCGCCTGAAAATCCATGCGGGCGAGCTGAAGGTGCTGGTCAACGAACCTCTGCCCCGCGGGGAGGTGGAGCAGCAGGGAAGCGGCATCTGAGGCTTATGCCGCCACGACCGGAGCCGGGGCAGGTTGCTGCGCAAGCGCGGCGGCGGCGGCTTCTGCCGGATTGGCGGCATTGGACCGGACCGTCACGGCATTCGAGGCAAATTCCAGGCCTGCCTCCTTGAAGGCGGCGATCAGCCGTTTCATTCCTTCTCTCTTGATGAGGCTCGGATTTCCGGGACGCGAGGTGAACTTGAAGCGGACGATCATGGAGGTTTCGGTGATGTCCTGGACACCTTGCATCTTGAGCGGAACGAGGAATTCCGGCCCAAATTCCGGATCTTCGAGCATCGCCAGGCCCACCTTCTTCGCCACTTTCCGGATGGTCTCGGTATTGGCTTCGCGATCGAAGCGCAGCTCGAACTTGATCGTGCCCCAATCCCGGCTGTAATTGGTGACGGAGCTGATCTGTCCGAACGGGATTGTGTGGATAGGCCCGTTATGATGCCGCAATCGGATGGATCGCACCGTGATCTGCTCCACGGTGCCCTTCAGCCTGCCCGTGTCTATGTATTCTCCAATACGGAAGGCGTCGTCTGCGATGAAGAAGATGCCCGATACGATATCCTTCACCAGCGCCTGCGAACCGAAGGACAGCGCCAGGCCGAGGACGCCAAAACCGGCCAGAAGCGGTGCGACATCGATTCCGAGCGAGCTGAGGATCAGCAGGGCGCCAACGGCAAGCACGGCCCCGAGCGCCAGGTTGCGGACGACGGGCAGGGCCGTCGACAACCGGCTCGTCATCTTCTTCTCGCCATGATCGTCCTCCTGGCCCGGAAGCGCGATCTGCGTGGATGGAGAGATCGACTCGAAATATCTCCAGATCAGCGTGCAGACGGCCCAGCTTGCGACCACGGCAAAGCTGAAGCGCTCGAGCCAGACGATCCAGCCCGTGGCAAGAGTGGCCGCCTCTCCCGCCATCAGCGGGCGCCAGAGTGACGTGATCAGGTGCAGTCCGCCGATCCAGATTGCGCCGGAAACGACGACCCGGAGGCTTGCCAACAACGACGACAATAGTCCGGCGCCGCCGGCCTGCTCATGGTGACGGGTAAACTCGTCCATGATCGTATAGGCGCCCATCGCCAGGATCGGCAGGATCAGCAGGAGGACTTGCGTGGCCCCGGCCGCGAAACTCCAGCGGGCGCTGTCCGGCGTGCCCGCGACCATAAGGCCGGTGATCCATATCAGCACCGCCGTCAATGCGTAGAAGTCCGGCAGAAGATTGCCGACCAGGCGCCGGATGAAGCCCGGATTGGCGCCGATGAACGCATCGCGAATACCTTTCCGTCCGCCGATGAACCAGACGAGCTTCAATATCGCAAGCGCCGTATTGCCGATCAGGAGCCACCCTTCCATGGCGCCCGTGTTCAGCCCGAGCGAAACCGACAGGCGAATGGTCTCTGCGAAGACGGCGCCGATCAGCCCATAGGCGACGAGCATTCGGAAATGCCAGTTCGGTCCCTCGATATTGACTAGGGGATCGCTCGTCGCGGTGGGCTTGAAGAGGAAGCGGCCAAGCGTGACGTAGATGGTCGAAATCAGCACGGCCGTGACCGCGCCCCTCGCGATGCGCAGGGAAATCGAGCCGTGGTCAAGCATCGCAAGCAGGACAAATCTGGCTATTGCAAGGAAAACAGCGATGCAAAGAAGATCGGCGAGCGCCCGCAACGCGGCTCGCCGAAATTTTCCGGCAACGCTTAGCGATTCGTACCTGCGAGGCAGCACACTCGCAGCCAGGAAGCGCAACAGCATTACCGCGGCGCTGCCGGCGACAATTGCCAGCAAGGCGACGAACAGGGGCCATCCGTAATTGCTTCCCTCGGCAGCAAGGTTGCTCCGGGTCATTCCCAGAACCGTGGAAAAGCCGGAAAACCCCGAAACGGCGATCGTGACACCCCGCACCACAGCGCTCGAAAGCGTGTCCCAGGAGGCCATGCCCATGTTGGTCGCGACCATTTCCGGCGAGGGCTCCATGGCCGGTCCGGCGGAACCGGCCTTCTGATCGTCTTGCGCATTCTCGACCTGCACGCTCACCGGACGGCCGGTCTGCGCGGCGATATCCAGGACACGCTTGATATCGGCCTCGTTCTGGCCCTGCTTAAGGATCAGCGTCAGCGGCTCCTCCTGCGCTAGGGAGCCAGATGCTCCGCACAACAGCGTCGACGCCGCGATCGTCACGATACGACAAACTCTTAAAAATGCACCTGCCTGCACCATGCGACGTCCCCTGATGCCGTCCGGGCAGAGCGCACCGGAAGGCTGACAATCCTATTTCGCCAGTCGCCGAAGAAAGGTTGTGTAACCGGTTTCCCGTCAAACCCTGGGGACTATGTGCGACATAGGAATAATGACCAATATATCAGCAAGTTTGGCCTTGGAGAATGTGGATAACGCTGCCGTCTCCCGGAAGAAAACCGGATCCTCTGGTGTGGCCGCCGGCAAGGCCGTGCATGGCCGGGAGCGGTGACTCGCGCCGCTCCGATATTGGCCTCAAATTTGCGCGAATCGGCATTGGTAGTCGAAGGAATCAATCAAGGAGTAACTGCTTGTTTTTTTCGTCGCGCCGCAAAGCTCCGGCCAGAGCCGCTATTGCCGTCCTGCTTCTGTTCGGATTGCCTCCCGCTTCGTTCGCGGAGACGGTGATAGACCCGGATGGGCCGTTCAGGATGGGCGAAGGCTATGCAGACCGGCCTGCGACCTGCGGGACCATAAAACACTGGATCGATCACGCTCCGCAGACCGACGACCGTATCACGTTGACGATCAGCGGCAGGCTCGTTGCGGTGGATTGGGACGGTACTTTGGCATACCTGGTGATGTGTGACGAGAAGGACGTTCAGGTCATGTGCGTCACCTACAGCAAGGAGGGGCGCAACATTGGTGATCCCGTCCTGTTCGCGGGCGGCTATGCACGATTTGGCGCGCGGCGGATCATGCTGGATCCTTGCCTGGCATCGCCCGAGGAATGAGGATTCAAATCCGCGGGAGATAGGTCCGGTAGTCGAAGTCGCTGACGGTGCGCAGGTAGGTGATCGCTTCCTTGCGCTTGGTATCGCCGTAGAGCTTCTGGTAGCGCTCGCCGAACACGTCCTTGATGAAAGGGGAGGCCGAAAAATCCTCGACTGCCGTCAGGAAATCATGCGTCAGGCGTTTCGTGCCGGCCGGCGGTTCCTTGCCCGGCTCGGTTGCGGGACCGGGATCGAGCGTTTCATCGAGCCCGATGAGCATGCCGCCGAGGATGGCGGTGAGAAGCAGGTAGGGATTGGCGTCGGCGCCTGCGACGCGATGCTCGATGCGGGCGGCCGGGCCGTCCTTGTCGGGAATGCGGATCGCGGTTCCCCGATGCCCGAAACCCCAGTCGATATCGACTGGCGCGAACGAGTCCGGCTGGAAACGGCGGTAGGAATTGGCAAACGGCGCGAAGATCAGTTGCGCGTCGCGCATGGTGTTCAGCATGCCTGCGCAGACGGATCTCAGCCGCACCGGATCGCCGCCCCTGGCATCCAGAATATTGTTGCCGTCGCGGTCGATGATGCTCGCATGCACATGCAGGCCGGAGCCCGCCTGGTCCGCATAGGGCTTCGCCATGCAGGTGGATTTGAGCCCATGCTTTCTCGCCACCTGTTCGGCGATACGCTTCAGATAGATGCAGTCGTCGGCCGCCGCCAGTGCGTCGGCGCGGTGCAGAAGGTTGATCTCGAACTGGCCGGGACCGAATTCGGCGGTCGTTGCGTCCGCCGGCAGGTCCTGCGCCTTCGCCCAGGCGCGCACTGTCTGCAAGTAATCGTCGAGCGCATCGACGGCGCTCATGTCGTAAAGCTGGAAGCCGTTCGGCTCGCCGCGATACATCAGCTTCTCCGGTGGCCGGGGTTTTCCCGTCTCGCGCCAGTCGTCCTGCACCACGTAGAATTCGAGCTCGGTCGCCACGACAGGCGTGAGGCCGCGTTCTGCATAGCGCTTCAGCACCGAGGCGAGGATGGCGCGCGGGTCCATGAAGGAGGGCGACCCGTCCATCTCGTGCATGGTGGAAAGCACCTGAACCGATCCTTCCGGCCCCCAGGGCATCGGCGCGAGGCTGCGCTTGTCGGGGAGGCAGACCCCGTCCGGGTCGCCGATCGTCAGCGACAGTCCTGTGATGTCGTCATTGTCGTCGCCCCAGATGTCGAGCGATTGGGTGGAGGAGGGAAGCCTGATGGTGCCATCCCACACCTTCTTTTCGGCGGCGAGCGGGATGCGTTTGCCGCGCAGGTCGCCGTTCATGCCGACGAGCAGGATTTCGATATGGGGCGGGACGATCTCTGCGGGCATGATCAGTCTTTTGAAGGGTTGCGGAGCCCTGTTCGTAGCCGATAAGAATTGGCGGCACAATCGGAGGCCGTGACAGTCCCATGAATGACAAGCCAGCCCTTTCCAATCTCGCCGCGATCGACGCCGCCCATCATCTGCATCCGTTTTCGGACATGAAGGAGCTGAACGCCAAAGGCGCGCGCATCATCGAGAGGGCCGAGGGCGTCCATATCTACGATTCGAACGGCAAGAAATATCTCGATGCCTTCGCCGGACTTTGGTGCGTCAATGTCGGCTACGGCCGCAAGTCGATTGCCGATGCCGCCTATCGGCAGATGCAGGAATTGCCCTATTACAACACCTTCTTCGGCACCACGACGCCGCCCGCGACCCTTCTTGCCCAAAAGATCGCCTCGCATGCGGGCGAGAACCTCAAGCGCGTCTTCTTCACCAATTCCGGCTCGGAAGCGACCGATACATGGTTCCGTATGGCACGGGTCTATTGGAAAGCGTTGGGGAGGCCGGGGAAGACTGAGGTCATCGCGAGAAAGAACGGCTATCACGGCTCGACTGTGGCCGGCGCCTCGCTCGGCGGCATGAAGCTGATGCACGAGCAAGGCAACCTGCCGATCGAAGGTATCCATCACATCGGCCAGCCCTATTGGTATGCGGAAGGCGGCGACCTGTCCCCCGCCGAATTCGGCCTGAAAGTTGCCCGCGAGCTGGAAGAAAAGATCGACGAGCTAGGCGAGGACCGCGTCGCGGCTTTTGTCGCCGAGCCGATCCAGGGGGCAGGCGGCGTCATCATTCCGCCCGACACCTACTGGCCGGAGATCGCCCGCATCTGCAGGGCGCGAAATGTTCTGTTGGTCGTTGACGAGGTGATCTGCGGTTTCGGCCGGCTCGGCACCTGGTTCGGTCATCAGTATTACGGCGTCGAGCCGGACCTCGCGCCGATCGCCAAGGGACTTTCCTCCGGTTATCTGCCGATCGGCGGCGTGCTGGTGAGCGACCGGGTTGCCGATGTCATGGTCAATGAACTCGGCGATTTTTATCATGGCTTCACCTATTCCGGTCATCCGGTTTCGGCGGCTGCCGCGCTGGAGAACATCCGCATCATCGAGGAGGAGGGGCTGGTGGAGCGCGTGCGCGATGATATCGGCCCGTATTTCGCCGAAGCCTGGAAGAGCCTCGAAGATCATGACGTCGTCGGGCAGGCCGAAAGCGTCGGGCTGATCGGCGGTTTGCAGCTTGCGGCCGACAAGGCGACCAGACGGCGGTATGCGAAACCCGACGATATCGGCGCGATGGTCCGCAATCATTGCGTCGAGAACGGCCTCATCATGCGCGCCACCGGCGACCGCATGCTGGCTTCACCAGCGCTGACCATCAGCCGTTCGGAAGTGGACGAGGTGATCGAAAAGCTCCGCGCCGCACTCGATCACCTGCGCGAAACGGTGAAGGAATAGGTCTTATCCGGGAATATCGACCACTGCGTAAGCGAAGCGGTATCGGTCGTCCGGCCGCCCGTTATTGTAGGGAAGGGCGGTGATCCTGGCTTGCGGTACCGTGCCAGCGAGGCCACGCTCCTGCAGATATTGCGCGAAGCCCGCGGGAAAGCCGGGTGGCATGCTGCCGTCGGAATTCCGCCAGACGAACAGGATGCGCCGGTGAGGTGGCATCGGCAGGGAGCGGATGTCGGTCGGGGTGGAGAGCGTCGTGACCGGCGTGGAGGGGAAATTGAACCGCATGTTTCCGGCAAACTGACCGTCGGACGCAACGATCAGGGTTGGCGCGGCGTCCGCAAGCGGCCGGATTTCGTCGGAAAACGCCTGAAAGGGATAATTGGAATATTGATAGATGCCGGTGACCGGAGCCAAGGCCGCCCGGCCGAAGAGGATTGATGGAATGAGGGCCATGATGACCAAGGCCACTCCCCATATCCGCTTCAGTCCCGGTTGCAGGTCGATCGCCGCCGCATCGATCTTCACCACGAGATAAAGCGGCAGCACGATCAGGATCGGCGTGAGCCAGCGGTCCTTCACCCTTTCGACACCGGCGAAGAGGATGAGGAGGACGATCAACGCGAGAGAGAAAAGCAGGATCCGGCCGACAAGCCGCGTCCGGTCGTTTCGAGCCCGGATCACCTCGCGCAGCCGCTCGCGATAGGCCGCCGCGAATATCACCGTCGTCAATGCGCCGAAACCGAGCGAAGCAAGTGCAAGCGAACCGAAACCCTCGAAGATCGCGACGACGGGATTGGTGTCGTCGCCGACAAGCTTGCGCATCGTATGGCCGCTCGTTGCCTCGAAGTGGTCGACGAGCCACGCCGCATGCGGCAGGACGATCAGCAATGCCACGGCGCCGGCAAGCAGGACCCGCCAGTCGAGAAGGCGCAAACGCAGTTGCCGATCGCTGAGGACCGCCGCGAAGGCGGCAATCGGCAATACGATGAAATTGTACTTGGCGATCCCGCCGATGCCCGTAGCGATGCCGAGCAGGATGAAGGAGGCGACAGAGGGCCGGTTGAGTGCCCGGAAGAAGCAGTAGAGAAACAGCGAGGCGGCAAAGATGGTCGCGACCGTATGGCTGAGATCGCGTTGGGCTTCGAACGCCACCTGGGGAATGGTCAGCAAGCCGAGGGCCGCGACGGCGGCCAGCCGGCCGTCGCGCAGGACCTGCCGCGCCGCCAGCCAATAGAACCCGTAGGAGGCAAACAGCAGCAGGTTCTTGAGCAGCGACAGCGTGACCAGCGAAAGGCCGAAAACCTGCACGACCGCATATTGCAGCCAGTTGTAAAGGGGCGGTTGGGAACTGTAGCCTCCCAGCAGCCATTGAGAAAAATAGGACTGCTCGGCCTCGTCCAACTCCAGAGAATGCGGCAACGCCATCCTGACGAGGAAGTTCAGCAGGAAATAGCCGGCCAGCACGATCAGCAGGGTGCGGCTGCCGGGAACTGCATCGTCTCTTACCGTCTCCGCATGGTCTGGTCCCACTTAGTTTCTCCGGAATGAAGTTGAATCAAGCGATGCTCCGCCCACCCAGGCATAGCCGAAAAGCGCGCTGTCCCGGCTGCTGGAAAACAGATAGGGGACTGCCAGCGTTGCAGGTGAGAGATTTTCCGGCGCACCTCCCTGTCCGGCGATATAGGCCTTGAGATAGGCGGGAATTTCACCACTGCTTTGGACCGCGCGCCAGATGACAAGCCCCGGCAGAATTTTCTCGGCCTCGTTCAGAGGCGGCGTCTGTTCGAAACTCGGCAGCAATACGCGCGCATCCGGCAGCTCCAGCCGCGCGCTGGCGGCAAGGGCGGGATCATCGGCGATCACATAGGCAGGCCTCGTGCCGGGCTGTTCCGCCAGAACCTCCCGGATGAACGGACCCGACGGAAAGTTCTCTTTGGTATACTGGCCGAAGCGTGGCCCGATCACGTTGCCGAGCGAGATATAGGCGATGAATCCCAGCGCCAGAGCCGCAACGGGAAGAAACATCCGCGAAATCGCATCGGTCGTGTCCGCGCCGGCTGCATCGAGTTTCAGGCAGAGATAAAGCGGCAGCAGGAGCAGGAAGGGCGAGAGCCATTTTTCGCTGATCGTCGTCGCGCCGAGGCCGAGGCCGATCAGCCCCACTGCGATCAGCGATAGGAGGATCGTCCGGCCGGTGACGCGGGTCCATGGGCTTGTCGCCTGCCATGTCGAGAGCAGCGGGCGACGGAAGGCGATGAGGAAAAAGGCCAGGATTGGCAGCGTGCCGCCCAGCAGGGAAATGAGCAACGTTCCAAGTCCGGTGAGGCGATCGCTGATCGCATTCCCGGTAGCGTCCTCCCGCATGACCTTGATCGTACCCGCCGTCGCCTCGGCGAAATTGCCGAGCACCCAGAGTCCGTGCGGCAGGCACATGACGGCGGCGACGACAAGCGCCGGAATGAAACGCCAGTCGAAGACGCGCTTGCGCAAATCAGGTTCGGGCAGGATGGCGAGGATCGCCGCGATGGGCACGACGACGAAATTGTATTTGGCGATAAGCCCGATGCCGACGGCCAGGCCGGTCAGCAGATAGTTGCCGAGGCTTGGGCGCGTCAGGGTGCGAAGGAAGGCGTAAAAGAACAGCGCTACGGCGAAGAGCGTTGCAACGGCGTGCGTAAGGTCCCGCTGAGCCAGGATGCTGACCGCCGGCATGGCGATCACCCCGAGCATCGCGATCGCCGGAAGCCGCCGGTCTTTCAGCATCAGCCGGGCCGCGAACCCGTAGAGAATGCAGCAGAAGAAGAGGAGCAGGTTCTTGAGCAGCGAGATCGCAAAGATGGACGGACCGATAAGCTGGATGACGCCGTATTGCAGCCAGTTGTAGAGGGGCGGCTGTCGTCCGTAACCCATCAGGAAGAATTGTGACTGGTAGAGCTGTTCCGCTTCGTCGCTTTCAAGCGCCTCGGAACGCAGCACCCGAAAGCCGATCGCGAGCACGTAATAAGCCGCGATCAGCCAGAGGATAAGGTCGGGACGGCGGGCAAGCGCGTCACTGATGCGCTTGATCGCCCTCATAGACTTCCCTGATGATGTAGCTGACCGCCGTGTCTTCGCGGTAGTAGGTACGGGCGATCATCTCGGCAAGGATGCCGGTGGTGATCATCTGTACCGCCGATAGGAACAGCATCACGCCGATCATGAACAGCGGTCGCGTGCCGATATCATTGCCCATGATGAACTTGTCGATGAACAGATAGGCGAGGATGATGGCCGAAAGCGCGCCTAGGCCGAGGCCGACCGAGCCGAAGAAATGTCCCGGCCGCGCCTTGAAGCGCATGAAGAACATCACCGAGAGCAGGTCGAGGATCACCCGAAACGTGCGGGAAATGCCATATTTCGAGACGCCGTGCTGGCGCGCATGGTGGGTCACCGGCATTTCGCCAATCCGCGAACTCGGCACGACGCCAGCCACCCAGGCGGGGATGAACCGGTGCATTTCGCCCATCAGCTTGACCTGCTTGATGACGGAGCCGCGATAGATCTTCAGGCTGCAGCCATAGTCGTGCAGGCGTACGCCGGTGATGCGGCCGATCAGCCGGTTTGCAATCCAGGAAGGGATTTTTCGCAGGAGAAGACCGTCTTGGCGGTTCTTGCGCCAGCCGACGAGCAGGTCGAGTTCGCGCCGCTCCAGTTCGGCCACCATCCCCGGAATGTCCTTGGGATCGTTCTGCAGGTCGCCGTCGAGCGTGGCGATCAGCCGGCCCTGCGCCTGGTTGATGCCCGCCTGCATGGCTGCCGTCTGACCGAAATTGCGCTGCAGCGCCACGATCTTCAGGTCGAGGCCGGGGCGGTTCAACGCGCTTTTCGCATTGGCGACCGTCGCATCCGTGCTGCCGTCGTCGACGAGAATGAGCTCCCAGCTTGCGGGATAACTGGTCATTGCCGCTGCGATCCGCTCGATCAGCGGTCCGACGCTTTCCTCTTCGTTGAAGAGCGGCACGACGAGGGACAGTTCGATCGGTTCGGCCGCCTCGATGCGGCTTGTGACCGACTCTGCTGTTGTACGCACCTTGTGTTTCTCCTAGAACCTCGGGCTTGACGCGGCATGCTGTCAGGCTGCCGGAACCCGGAACTTTTACATGGGGCACCCTACTATATGAAGAATTATCCGGTTGCCAGTCGCCGAGCATGGATAATTCGCCACGCCGTGACGCTTGGAACCGTTGCGATCATCGTTGTCTATGCCGCGTTCATCCAGTGGGTCTGGGGCTGGCAGGGCGTCGTGTCGCTCTGGAACGGCGCCGGCTGGACTTCCGCCCTCATCGCTCTGGCCTTGCTTTTATGCACCTATGTGCTGCGCACCTGGCGTATCTACGACTACTTCCCGAAGGAGACCGGCGGGCATTTCGGCACGCTTCTGAGGCTCGTGCAGGTCCATAACCTCCTGAATGTCATGCTGCCGTTCCGCACCGGCGAGGCAAGCTTTCCGTTGTTGATGAGGCGGGAGTTCGGCCTGCCGCTGGCGCGCGGCACCTCGGCGCTCTTCGTCATGCGCCTTTTTGACCTGCATGCGCTCTTGGCTGCTGCGGGCACCGGATTCGCGCTTGAGACCGGCAAGGCTTGGGCCTGGGGGCTCTGGCTCTTGTTTCTGATCCTGCCGGCCGTGGCCTTCGCGATCCGCAAGCCGGTTTTCCGATTGGCCGCGAAATTTCTGCCGAGCAGGGCAGAGAAACTGGTTGAAGAAGTGGAAGCCGGCCTGCCATTCGATACTTGGGCTTTTGCCCGTGCCTGGGGCGCGACGCTGATCAACTGGTTTACGAAGATCGCTGTGCTGGCCTGGGTGCTGGGCCTTCTGGGTGATTTGCCCATCGCCGCCGGCTTCGGCGGTGCGCTCGGCGGCGAGCTTTCCTCCGTGCTGCCGGTACATGCGCCGGCCGGTGTCGGCACCTATCCGGCCGGCATCACTGCCGGCGCGCTCGCCTTCGGCGCCGATGCCGGCAGGGAGGCTCTGGAAGAACTCGGCCGGGCCGCGGTCAATACCCACCTTCTGGTGATCGTGTCCTCGCTCGTCGGCACGGCGCTGTCGCTGTTTGCGGCGCGACCCCGAAGCTCGGCTGATTATTGAAACGCCGTTTCGTAGAAGCTTCTCAGTTTGCGTGAATGCAGCCTCTCGATCGGCATGGCGGCGAGCTTCTGTACCGCGCGTATGCCGATCTGCAGATGCTGGCTGACCTGGGTCCGGTAGAAGGCCGTCGCCATGCCGGGCAGTTTCAGTTCGCCATGCAGTGGCCGGTCGGAGACGCACAGCAGCGTCCCATAGGGCACGCGGAAGCGGAAACCGTTCGCGGCGATCGTTGCCGATTCCATGTCGAGCGCGATGGCACGCGATTGTGAAAGCCGCTTCACAGGGCCACGCTGGTCACGCAGCTCCCAGTTGCGGTTGTCGATCGTTGCAACCGTTCCGGTCCGCATGATGCGCTTCAGCTCGAAACCCTTGTAGCCGGTCACTTCCTCCACCGCGCTTTCCAGCGCCTGCTGCACTTCGGCCAGCGCCGGGATCGGCACCCAGACCGGCAGGTCGTCGTCGAGCACGTGGTCTTCGCGTACATATGCATGTGCAAGCACGTAGTCGCCGAGCCGCTGGCTGTTGCGCAAGCCGGCGCAATGGCCGACCATCAGCCAGGCATGAGGTCGAAGCACGGCGATATGGTCGGTGATCGTCTTGGCGTTCGAGGGGCCGACACCGATATTGACAAGCGTGATCCCGGCATGCCCTTTCTTCTTCAGGTGATAGGCGGGCATCTGCGGCAGACGTACGACCACGTCCGTTTCCGGCTTGTTGCTGCCGGCGGGCGTGATGATGTTGCCCGGTTCCACGAAAGCCGTGTAGCCTTCACCCCCGTCCGCCATCAGCTTGCGCGCCCAGGCAGCGAACTCGTCGATGTAGAACTGATAGTTCGTGAAGAGAACGAAGTTCTGGAAATGGTCGGCGTTGGTTGCCGTATAGTGGCTCAGCCGTGCGAGTGAATAGTCGATGCGCTGCGCTGTAAAGGGTGCGAGCGGCGCCGGCTCTCCCGGCAGAGCCTCGTATTCGCCATTGGCGATCAGGTCGTCGGTGTTGGTGAGGTCCGGCGTGTCGAAGATGTCGCGCAGCGAGATGTCGGCGAGCGAGCTCGTTGCCGATGCCTCCACATGGGCGTTTTCGCCGAAGGCGAAATGCAGCGGGATCGGCGTCGCCGATTCCGAAACGATGACCGGAACGCTGTGGTTGCGCATCAGGAGGTCCAGCTGTTCCTTGAGATAATGCCGGAAGAGCTTCGGACGCGTGATGGTGGTCGTGTAGATCCCGGGCGCGGCCACATGCCCATAAGAGAGGCGGGAGTCCGCGTGCCCGAAGGAGGTCGTCTCGATTCTGACCTGGGGATAGAAGGCGCGGTAGCGTCCGGTCACCGGCGCGCCCCTGGCGAGCGCACCGAATGCATCGATCAGGAAGCGCGTATTGCGCTCATATAGCTCGGTGAGCGCGTCGACCGCCGCCACGGCATTGTCGAAAACGCGCGGTTCGGCCGGGCTCGGGCTGATGAAGGAAAGGGGGGAGATGGAAAAGATTCGTGTGTTCATGCGCCATTATAGTGGGAACTCGTTGACAATCAAACGACGTCACGCGCTCGCCGATGGTTGATCGCATCATCTTCTTCGCGGTTTACCGTCAGAGCGCCTTGACGCAGTTCGGCGTTGCGGAGTGAAAGCACTGAGCCGACGTGCCCAGATGCACGCGCAGGTCCCTGCGCCCCGGCTCCGCGACGAGCGCGGCAAAGGACAATGCGAAAATCGTCATGATCAGCGTCACGATGGTTAAGCGGCGTGCAAGAACGAACATGGCCTACTCCCGATCCAATGCAGGCAGGATAATGGCGGGAGACTGAACGCGTCCTGAGAGACCGGTTCATCAGGAATTCAGCATCGTTAACGGACCGAAGGCGTGGCGCATGAAGGATTGCCGCGCATGGCGTGCCAATCGGCAAGGAAACGCACGACCCTTGTTGCGGACAGGAGGCCTGGAGGACGCATTGCTGTCGGCGGGGGGGGCAGGGACGGGACCCCTAAGGATAAAGCCGGTCTCAAGCCGGCTTTATCCTTAGGGGAACTCCGTGCAAAGGCTGCGACCTGCGCGGAGTTCGGTATCTTGAATCAAATGCTTAGTCCTGCGGACGGATGACGCCGTTGTAAAAATCGCCGCTATCCTGGGAATTATCTATGTCCGTATCGGCACCTTCGTTGCTTACCCAGGGGCGGACGGGCTGAATGCTGCCGGTAGGCATTCTGTCAACGGAGGTATCGTCAAGGTTGGGGGCATCGCCCTGGGGCGGAGCCGTCATCATATAATCCTGGCTATAGTCTTGGCCATAGTCCTGGGCACCGGCAGGACCGACGAAAGCTGCCGAAGCGACGAGGGCAGCTACAATACCGGAGGTCAGATAGGTCTTCATTTCCTGTCCTTTCCATGGTCCCATCATATTGCGAAGCGATATCGGCATCGCCTCGTACGAAGGTACAAATCGATGGAGAGGGAGATCGTTCCAACAAACCGACACGGAAAGGCTGCAGATTTCCGGTGGGATGACCCGGAAAACGTGAGGATTTTCCACGGAAAACCGCCCGGAAATCACGGTTTGCGGATTTATTCGTGATTGATTCGCTGGAGGGCTTCACCTAATCTTGAAGTCGACAACCGGTTTCAGAGTCCGGCTGTCACCTTACCGGAAGACGATTGCGACCCGTTTTCCGATCGGTGTCTTGAATGAACTGCAAATGCCAGCCGTTCTGCGGCTGGCATTTGCGTATGTATGACAGGCCAAACCGCCATCCGGGGCAGGGGCAGGGGGAACGTCCCCGGATGGCGGCGGCACAGGGGCCTTCGCAGAATCAGGTTTCACTCACGTTTCAAACCCTGACTGTCGGAAGGCCTTATTCCGGGCGAACGATGCCCGGATAGTAGTCACCCCTCTCAGGAGGGGCCTGGGGGTTGCCGGAGCTCTGGCGGGAATCGATGCCGGTCGAATAGGTTCGGCTATTCGTAATGCTGCCGGTACTGAAGCGATCGACCCGGGAAGGAGCGGTTATAGGAGCGGCCCTGGTCACGGTGCTGTTGCGGCCGAGGCCCTCATAATAGTCCCCGTTGTCGGCAAGAGCGACGCCGGCAAAGGAAGCCGATGCGATGAGAACGGTTCCGAACGCAGAAGCGATCTTCGTCATTGTCTTATCCTCTCAGAGTTGTCCGCCGGCGTTGAGTTTGCGACCTTGCCGACGGCATTGTTCGATGTCTTGAATGAACTGCAGTTAGTTCGGTCGGTTAATGCCCTCGTAATAGTCGCCCCGATCCGGGCTGGCCTCTGCCGACATCCAGCCGCCCTGCTGGTCGACGCCATAGGCGCGGGAGATCGAACCGGTATAACCGTAACTGTCGGACTGTATCTGGTGGGCTGACTGGATCGTGTGATCAGGCCAAACGCCTTCATAATAGTCGCCATTACCAGCAAAAGCAGCACCGGCAAACGAAGCCGAAGCGATCAGAGTAGCTGCAATGGTGGAAGCAATGATCTTCATTGTCATGTCCTTTCAGCGTCATAAAATTCAAATGAGAGTGTTGTTGTTTGCACCCATCATATCGGACCGATCGGTTCGATCTGAAAGCCCCCCATTTTGGCGACTGCTGTCAATGAAACATTGACGATAAAAATCCGATTCTTCTTATACGCGTTAAAAGTGCTAAGTGCGCTAATTTTTGCGCAGGCGTCCTACGTAAACCGATTAGGTTGCATTCTAGAAAGGCAATATTGAGTGGAAAAACAAAATGATAAAAGAGATGGTAAGCAATTGCGCCTTAGGCGTGTAGGCTTTGGCAAAATATGGCTTTTTTACGTCTTTTGTACGGCGGCATAATTGCGCCGGTGCTATTCAAGGTTTTCACAAAACTGTGATGTTCCGGATTGGTGGAGTTCGTGGACTTCAACCGATGCCGTTTTTTGCGGCCACTGTGCCCTTTACCAATGCACGGGCAAAAAAAATCGGGCAAAGTTTGGAGTTCTGGAACGGAAGGGAATGGCCGCGCCGGCAGTGGTGCGGCCATTCCAATTCCTATCTTTATAAAAGGGAGTGGCGGAGGGGTTAGAGACGTGTCCAGGTCTGCGACTTGCAGAGGATCTTCAGAACGCAGCCCTTCATCTTCAGAGAATTGCCGCTGACCGACCCCGACCCGCTATAAGTCTTGTCCTCGGCCGGATCCGTGATCTCGCCGGAATACTCGCCATCCTTGCCGGCGAGCCGGCCGATCTGCTTGCCGGCATGCTTACCGGTCTTCAGCGTTACGCAATAGACGCTTCCGCATTTGCCGATCGCAGCGGTTTCGCCGCTGGCGGTTTTCCAGTTACCCTCGATCGGCTCCGCAGCTTGGCCGGCGGTGGCTGCAAGTGCGAATGCTGCAGCAAGCATCAGTTTCCGCATGATAATGGCTTCTCCTCCTTATGCCGGCAGGCCCATCGAGCCCCGCGGTGCAATTTCCCTTCAAAGCTCTCGCTCCTCCGCGCAGGCTTCTTCGAGAATTTATCTTACGCACACGTAAAGGTAAAGGCTGTATCGCTGAAGCATTTCAACGCGCCTGAGGTGCGGATTTTCCGAAGTGTGAAGGCCCAAGACCGAAATCGTGGTTACGCATCCGTTTAAATCGATTTCTAAAGTTTTCGTAAAATTCGTCGCGAAATCGCGAAAATGCAAGGCATCTGATGTTTAACAAAAACCCAAGTTTACCAAGTGTTTGGACTTTGTTTTCCTCAAATTAATCATGCTTTTTAGGCGTCTTTTGGAAGGTTGGGCGCATAGTGGGCTCATCAAGACGAGCGGGGCAACCGCCGGCCTGACGGATCAAAAACAGCCGCTTCAAGACGGTGGATCCGGACGGAAAACAGGGCAGATGAACGACAGGCTTTAGACAGGGATCAAACCGATGGCACGCTTTGAAATCAACAATTCCGAAATGGCCACCATGGGTGGCGAAACCCGCGCCGATACGTTCTGCGAAATGGGTCTGATGTATGCGACTGGCCGTGGTTGCGAGATAGACCTCGTTTCCGCTCACAAATGGCTCAACATCGCCGCGATCAAGGGATCCGACCGCGCCGCCGAGCTGCGGGCCGATCTCGCCCAGACCATGACCAAGATGCAGCTCGCCGCAGCTCTTCGCGCCGCCCGCGAATGGATGACGATGCACTAAGCTGCTCCGGCGTGTCAGTGAAACCGCCGGCCCTGCAAGAGGTCGGACACAGAATAAATCCAGGAGGGGACGGGACTTGGGGACCGGATGGGACCTTGGCCCGGCAATCTAAGACCGCGATCGGCAGGGAACAAGGCCGACGCGGTCGCTTTCTTGAGGGCTCAAAATCCTTTCAGGACCTTCGGCAGCGCCTCTTCCAGGAGAGCCATATCCGATTCCGGTCCGACGCTCACGCGGATGCAGCGGTTGAGTGGCGCGACACCCGGCATGCGGATGAACACGCCGTGCTCCATCAGCCCATCGACGATCGAGCGCGCATAGGCGCCGTCACGGCCGCAATCGATCGCCACGAAATTCGTCGCCGAAGGAAGCGGTTTCAGTCCGTTGGCCGCGGCGATCCCGGCGATCCGGTCCCGCGAGGCCTTGATCCGGCCGATCACGTCGGAAAGATAGGCCTGGTCCTTGAGGGCGGCGAGCGCTGCTGCGATGCCAATGCGATTCATGCCGAAATGATTGCGGATCTTGTCGAACGCCTGCGCTGTGCCGGGCGTCGTGATCGCATAGCCCACCCGGGAGCCGGCCATGCCGTAGGCCTTCGAGAAGGTGCGCGTGCGGATGACATTCGGGCGGCCGATGAGGGCGGAGATCGCTGGCATCGCGTTGGCCGGACCTGTCTCGCAATAGGCCTCGTCAAGGATCATCAGACAGGTTTCCGGCAGCGCTTCGGCAAAGGCGACGATGCTGTCGGCATCCCACCAGCTTCCCATCGGATTGTCGGGATTGGCGAAATAGACGAGCGGCGCGTTCTCGCGGCGCACGGCTTCCAGCAGTCCGTCGAGGTTCTCGCGATCTTCGACATAAGGGACAGTCACCAGCCGCCCGCCGTGACCAGCGACATGGAAATTGAAGGTCGGATAGGCGCCGAAGGAGGTGACGACCGGCAGGCCGGGATCGATCACCAGGCGGACGATCAGGCCCAGCAGGCTGTCGATGCCTTCACCGACAGCGATGTTCTCGGCCTTGCAGCCGAGATGGGCCGCGAGCGCCTGCTTGAGGTCGAAATTCTCCGGATCGGCATATTTCCAGGTCTCGCCGGCGGCCGCGCACATCGCTTCGATGGCCGACGGTGCGGGACCGAAACCGTTTTCGTTGGCGCCGATGCGGGCCTTGACGATCAGTCCCCGGTTGCGTTCGATGGCCTCGGGCCCGACGAAGGGGACGGTCGCGGGAAGGGCACTGATCAGCGGTGTGAAGCGCGAGAATGCAGGCATGGATTGTGTTCCGGCTTTCTAAAATCGGCACACAATAAGAGTGATTCATCAATGCGCAAGCCCACTTGAGCCTGTTTGAGCTCTCTCACCTGCAAATCTTTTCCGCTCTCGCCCGAACAGGTGGCCGAGCTTTTCGATCACGTGTCGCACCTCCGGCCGGTGCCGGTCATCGTCATTGGCAACGATCCATATCGTATAGGTGAGTTCCGGAATGATGCCGCCTTCGCGCACGAGACTGGAAAGCGCATCGCCCACGAAACAGGGCAGCACGCCTCGGCCGTTGCCGCTTGCTATCAGGTGCGCAAGAAGTTCCGGCGAGTTGGTCCAGGTGCGGATCCTGGCTTCCTGATGCTGAAAGACCCATTTGTCGCCCGGTGCATGGGAGCTTTCCGTGCCGAGCGAGACCCATGGCAGATCGTCCTCTTCGGGGAGAGCGCGTGCTTTGTAGACCGCATGGGTAACGCTGACGGAGCGGCGGATTGCGATATTGCCGGATTCGGGTCTCCGCCAGACCAGGCCGACATCCGCCTCGCGATAGGTGAAGTCCATGCCCCTATGCAGCGACTTGCAGCAGAGCCGGAAGCGATCGTCCTGCCCTCGGATGTCTGCGGTGTGTTCGGCGATGAAGCCGGATAGCCAGGCATCGGCGCCGATCGAGACGATCGGCATGGCAAAGGCCTGTCCCTTCCAGTCGGCGATGCCGTCGGCCGCCCTCTGCATCGCGCGCGCATGCTCCAGCAGGATCTCGCCGTCCGGCGCCAGCCGGTATCCCTGCGGGCTGCGCACGAAGAGCGTCCGGCCGGTCGTGCGTTCGAGCGCCAGCATGCGCCGCCCGATTGTCGGCGCACTCAGGCCTGTCCGGCTCGCCGCGCCGCTCAAGCCTCCTTCCGTCGCCACGTGGAGGAAGAGTTTCAGATCGTCCCAGCCCGCATCGGTCATTGAGTTATCCTATGGATTCGCCAGTGTTCTTCCCATCGTTCATGGATGAAAAGCGGCTTTCGCCGGCGCGTCTACAAGACCGGCGAGTAGGCCATTAGCTCGGTGGCATCAGATATAGATGGAGATACCGCCATGCTTCTCAACTGGGTTAAGCTCTGGGATCGGCTGAAGAAGGAAAATGACAGGCGCGGGCGGCATCCGCTTGCCGACCCCCTGGAAGGCGCCGAATGGCGCGGACTGCTATGGATCGTGCCGTTGCTTGGGCGTCTGGCAGGCAGCCAACCGAAACGACGGGCTGCAAAGACCCGCCGGATACTGCGCCGTGAACCGATCAGTGGCTGGTCTCGAAACTCAGCCGGATGACGTGATGAAGGAATTCCTGATCGATCAGCATATTGAAGCCGACCGAAACCTTCTCCTCCTCCCGTCGGATGACCGTGCAGCCGATATCGTCATGAATGCCGAGGATTTCGAGGAAGAAATTGTTCGGCACCGGCAGATGCGGGCTGATCTCCAGTTCGGCACCATAGAGCGAAATGGTGCGGATCAGGCAACGAAAGCTGGTCTTGGTGCTCAGATGACGGCCGACGAAGATGATCTTGCCGGGCCTGTCGATCGGGAACTTCTCGAAAGCCTTCTCGCGTGAGCCCTTCAGCCTCGTATCCTGGTCCATGACATAGGGCATGAAACCCTCCTTCTTCACTCCTGCTGTGACTATATTCCTCTTCCGCTGATATATTCTGAAACGGATCGGTAAAATTGTATGGATACAGGCAGATAGCGCCCAAAAGTCGGGCATTTGAACACGCGGAAGGCGTTTATTCCTTCCGTATGGAACAGTCCATAATTCAAAGCACATAATCACCGATGTCGCGTTGTTGACGGGCACGCGTCGCGGCGATACCCCTTGCGATCGGATTATCGGTGTTATCTCAACAAGAACCATGATCGACGTGGGGAGTGAGACGTGACGGGCAGGTTGGTGATTGTCGGCGCCGGGCAGGCGGGGTTTGCGCTCGCTGCGAAGCTCCGGGCCTTGAAGGACGAGCGGCCGATGACGATCATCGGTTCGGAAGAGGTGATCCCCTACCAGCGCCCGCCGCTCTCCAAGAAGTATCTGCTCGGTGAGATGGAATTCGACCGGCTGACCTTCCGGCCCGAGAACTGGTATCCCGACAACAACGTCGAGCTTCTGCTGTCGACCTATGTCGAGGAGATCGACCGCAAGGCAAAGCGCGTGCGTATGCAGGATGGCGCCGTGTTGGAATACGAGACGCTGGCGCTTGCCACCGGCTCTACCCCCCGCACGCTGCCGGCAAGCGTCGGCGGCGATCTTGCCGGCGTCTTCACCATGCGTGACAAGCGGGATGCCGATCTGCTGATGGGCGAGATGCGGCCCGGCCGGCGACTCCTTATAATAGGCGGCGGTTATATCGGTCTGGAGGCGGCTTCGGTCGCCCGCCATCTCGGCCTCGAAGTGACGCTGATCGAAATGGCCGACCGCATCCTGGCCCGAGTCGCGGCCAAGGAAACCGCCGATGCGATGCGCGCCATCCATCAGGGCCACGGCGTCGTCATCCGCGAAAAGACCGGCCTGCATCGCCTGATAGGCGAAAATGGCAGGGTTTGCGCCGCAGAACTTTCCGACGGCAGCACGATCGACGTCGATTTCGTCATCGTCGGGATTGGCGTCACCCCGAACGACCTGCTGGCGCAGGACTGCGGCCTGGAGGTCGGCAACGGCATCGTCGTCGACGAGTTCGCCCGCACCTCCGATCCCTCGATCTTCGCGATCGGCGATTGCGCCATGCTGCCCTGGAAGGGCAAGCGGATCCGTCTCGAATCGGTGCAGAATGCCGTCGATCAGGCGGAAGCCGCCGCGGCGATCATGGCCGGCGGCAATGCGCCCTACGACGCGAAACCCTGGTTCTGGTCGGACCAGTATGACGTGAAGCTGCAGATCGCCGGTTTCAACATGGGCTATGACGAGACGTTTGCGCGGCCCGGTGCCCGCGAGGGAAGCCTGTCCGTCTGGTATTTCCGCGAGGGAAAGTTCATAGCTGTCGACGCGATCAACGATGCGAAGGCCTATGTGACGGGCAAGAAGATGCTCGAAGCCGGCATCGAGCCGAACCGGGCTGTCCTTGCCGATCCGGCCACAGACCTGAAGCAGCTTCTCGTTTGAAGGGAATGTGAATGCCATGCCGGCTCCGAAGAATCACTTCAAGGCAGCGCTGAAGGCCGGTCGGCAACAGATCGGCCTCTGGCTCAACATGGGTGAGGCGCTGTCGGCCGAGATCGCCGGCACGGCCGGCTTCGACTGGCTGGTGATCGATGGCGAGCACGGACCGAACGACCTGCGCAGCATCGTGGCGCAGCTCCAGGCGCTTTCCGCCTCGCCTTCGGAAGTGGTCGTGCGCCCGCCGATGGGCGAGACCTGGTTCATCAAGCAGTTGCTCGATATCGGTGCCCGAACGCTTCTGGTGCCGATGGTTGATTCGGCAAGCGAGGCGGAAGAGCTTGTCCGCGCCGTGCGATATCCGCCGAAGGGCGTTCGCGGCGTGGGCGCTGCCGTGGCGCGTGCCTCCGGTTTCAACGCTATCCCCGATTATGCCGAGACGGCGGCCGATGAGATCTGCCTGATCGTCCAGGCGGAAACCATGGCTGCGATTCGCGATCTGGAAAACATCGCGGCCATCGACGGCGTCGACGGCATTTTCATCGGCCCGGCCGACCTTTCCGCCGACATGGGCTATCTTGGCCGCATGGAAGCGCCGGAAGTGCAGGAAGTGATCGACAAGGCGATCGTGACGATCGTGAAGGCCGGCAAGGCGGCCGGCATCCTCACCTTCAGCGAATCACTGAACCGTCATTATCTCGATCTCGGCGCATCTTTCGTAGCGGTTGGCGCAGACGTGACGGAATTTTCCGGCGCACTGAAGGCTCTTGCAGCACGCTACGGCCGCGCCACGGGAAAACCGACGCCGCGCTCCGGCTATTGAGAATCCCGTCCGGCAGCAACAGGTCCGGGAACCCCGGCAGCCCGGGTGGAAGCCATCGAGAGTGCTGCCCGGCGAGGCGCGAATCCCTATTTTGATTCGCCTAAAAACTTGCTGTCGCCGTCACAAAAGCCTTGCATTCACGGGGGCTCTAACATAGGTAGACCGCGACGGAGAGGTGGCCGAGTGGTCGAAGGCGCTCCCCTGCTAAGGGAGTATACGTCAAAAGCGTATCGTGGGTTCGAATCCCATCTTCTCCGCCATTTGCCGGCTAAACGGCCTCTTTATCCTGTATACAACCTCCCGCCTTGATTGAAGTGGTGTCATGTGGGCACCGCCGGATACCCACGGCCGATCGTGCATCCGAGCGATTCTCCCGATGCCTGAGCCATCGCCGCTAAGTGACTGTCGAATAAGCTCTTTCTTAACAAAGTGTAAAATAATGCCGGGCGCCGCCGGCAGCTTTGTGTCCTTTCGGCAACAGGCCGTCGGGAAGCGGGTTTCGAAAAGGTGTCAGGTTCAAGTTCCGGATTGCATGCCCTCTGCCGTCTTGTATTTTCACATCCGGAAGCGAGGCGGTGGATCGTCCTTCTTCTGGCAATCGACGGGGATGGGGCAGGGAACGCTGTCCTTCAGCAAAAAGAACCCAAACCCACACGAAACTTTGACTGGAGGTCAAATATGAACATCAAGAGCCTTCTTCTCGGCTCCGCTGCTGCCCTCGCAGCAGTCTCCGGCGCTCAGGCTGCTGACGCCATCGTAGCTGCAGAACCGGAGCCGATGGAATACGTTCGCGTTTGCGACGCATTCGGCACGGGCTACTTCTACATCCCGGGCACCGAAACCTGCCTTAAGATCAGCGGTTACGTCCGTTTCACGGTTGATATCGGCAATAGCACGAACAGCTACAATGCCGATGATTGGGATGCTTGGACGCGTGGCCGTGTTGAATTCCAGTCGAAGAGCGACACTGAGCTCGGAACGCTGACCGGCTTGATCGCGATCCACGGCGAATCTTCGCGTGACAATAGCGGTAGCTCCAGCGGTGACAACTTCTACTTCGACGAAGTTTACCTGTCGCTTGGCGGCTTCAAGGCTGGTGACTATTACAACTGGTGGGATAAGGGCATCAACGGCGAAACCGATGTCAACGCCGGTGGCGCTCGGACCCGCTTCACCTCGATCTCCTACACCTATACGGGCGATGCTTTCTCGGCTGGCGTTCAGGTTGACGAGCTGAGCTATCCGAAGCTTGTTCACGGTCAGGAAGTCGGTATCGAAGCTATCGTGTCTGCGAAGTTCGGTGCCGTTTCCGTCGACCTTCTCGGTGCTTATGATCTTGGTGTCGAAGAAGGTGCTATTCGCCTTCTCGCGAGTGCTCCGGTTGGTCCCGGCACTCTCCAGGGCTTCGTGATCTGGGGTTCTGATCCGTCTGCATACTATGGTGGCAACATCGGCACCGGTGCCATTACCGATATGGCTGGTGAATGGACGGTTGCAGCCTCCTACGCTTTTGATGTGACCGACAAGTTGAAGCTCACCCCCGGCTTCCAATACGTCTGGGATGAGTTCATTGACGGTGATGAAGACTGGAAGGCTGGTCTGACGGTTGATTATGCGATCACCTCCGGCCTCGCATTCAAGGGCTCGGTTCAGTATCAGGACGACCCGGACGCTTGGAGCGGTTTCGTCCGCCTGCAGCGTACCTTCTAATCTGATCGGATTATCCTGATCGGTGAACTCCCCCGGCCTTGCCGGGGGAGTTTTTTGTTGTGCCTGTGTTGAACTCCACTTTCGGTAGTGGTGGTGATTTTGTGACAAAAAGGAGACGATGGGCTTTCAAATGCCTCGCGGGAGGAGAGAGAGCCGGGGAACCTTGTTGCCGCTGATTAGCCTTCGGTAATAAGGTTCAGCCAGCATCTGGTGAATCGGATGCCCATTTTGAAATGACTGGAGGTCATGAAAATGAACATCAAGAGCCTTCTCCTCGGCTCCGCTGCTGCACTTGCAGCAGTCTCTGGCGCTCAGGCTGCTGACGCCATCGTTGCTGCAGAACCGGAGCCGATGGAATACGTTCGCGTTTGCGACGCATTCGGCACCGGATATTTCTACATCCCGGGCACGGAAACCTGCCTCAAGATCGGCGGTTACGTCCGCTTCCAGGTCGATATCGGCAATAGCACGAATGACTATAACGATGACGACTGGGATGCCTGGACCCGTGGTCGTGTCGAGATCACGTCCAAGAGCGATACAGAACTTGGCACGCTGACTGGTTTCATTGCCATCCACGGTGAAGCTTCGCGCGACAACTCTGGTAGCTCAGGCTCGGACAACTTCTACTTTGATGAAGTCTACATCGAACTCGGCGGCTTCAAGGTCGGTGACTACCTGAGCTGGTGGGATAACGATCTGCCAGGCGAACTGGATCTCCTGAGCAACCAGACCCGCTTCACCTCGGTGTCATATACCTACACCGGCGAAACGATCACTGCCATGATTCAAGCTGATGAAATCAGCACGCCGAAACTGGACAATGGCCAGGAATTCGGTATTCAAGGTGGTCTTCGGGCGGCTCTCGGTCCGGCCAACCTCGAACTCCTCGGCGCCTATGATAATGACTCCGAAGACGGTGCCGTTCGCGTGATCGGTTCGATTGATGCCGGTCCGGGTACCTTCTACCTATCTGCTCTCTGGTCGTCTGACCCGAGCGTCTACTATGAAGACGCCGAGTGGACGGTTGCTGCGAACTACGTCTGGAAGGCTACCGACAAGCTCGAAGTCATTCCGGAATTCCAGTATTTCTGGAATACGAATGTCGTAGCGGGCAGCTATGATGGCGGTGGCGATGACTGGGCTGCCGGTCTCACCGTCAACTACCAGATCACGGAAGGCCTGCGCAGCAAGTTCGCTGTCGGTTATGGCCATGAAGCCGACGAATGGGCCGGCCTCGTCCGCCTGCAGCGCGACTTCTGATCTGAGCGTCTGATCTGAGCTTGAAGGCCCGGCCATTGCGCCGGGCCTTCTCGTTTATGGCGTGATGATAAGGGCTTTCGGAAAGTGGGGCAGTGATGCTGGACGCCGCGAGCCCCGCTACTGCCGTCCGAACCGCAAGTCTGCTTCGATATCGGCCTTCTGGCCGAGGCGGATCTTGTAGACCTGATAATTCTCCATCACCCGCTGCACGTAATTGCGCGTTTCGGGGAAGGGAATGCGCTCGATCCAGTCGACGATGTCATCGAGGGATTTGCCGCGCGGGTCGCCATAACGGGAGATCCATTCCGGCACACGGCGCGGACCGGCATTATAGGCGATGAAGGTCAGGATATAGGAGCCGCCGAACGTGTCGATCTGTTCGCCGAGATAGTGCGCGCCGAGCGTGGCGTTATAGCCGGCATCCGTGGTGGCTTCGCGGCGGCGTAGGTGAGGCCGTGGCGCTTGGCGACGCCCTGGGCCGTGCCGGGCAGGAGCTGCAGGAGTCCGCGAGCATTGGCGGCTGAAACGGCGGCAGGGTTGAAGGCGCTCTCCTGGCGTGCAATGGCATAGGCAAGCGCCTTGCCGGAGCCGGCGATATTGGCGCCGGCCGGAATGACGCCGATCGGGAAGGCCAGCGCCGCGACCTCGATGCCACGGCCGAACGCGATTTTGCCGATCTGCAGCGAAAGGGCATGGTTGTCGTGAGTTTCGGCGCGAGCGGCGAGAATCGCAAGCTCGCCCGGGCTTGTCATTTCCTCGGCGAGTGCCCGGTAGAGCGTGCCGGCGCGTTTGCCGTGGCCTGCATCTTCCAGCCGGGCGATCGCTCTTACCGCCTCGCGGTTTTCGAAATTCCGCCGGTCGGCAGCAGTAGGCGAGGGGTAGCTCACGTCGAGCGTCTTGATGTCGAGGCGGGCGGCTGCAAGCTGACCGTAGAATGTTCCGGAATAATGCGCCGCCTTGGCGAAGAATTCGCGGGCGTTGCCGGGTGCACCGGCTTCGGCGGCCCGGCCGAGCCAGTACCAGGCGCGGGAAGCGGAGAGCGGCTTGTTCGACACATCAAGGATCTTGCGGAAGTGCTTTTCCGCGAGCGCCGGCTCGCGAAGCGCTCTCAGCGCGTACCAGCCGGCATGGAATTCCGCGTCGACCACATCGGTCGAGGAGGTCGCGAGATGATTGGCAACGACCGTGTAGGCGCGCTTGAAATCGCCCTGGTCGGCAAGGCCGCGGGCCACGATGCGCCGCTCGTTCCACCATTCGCTCGTGTTGACGAGCCTGGAAGCCTCGCGCGGCGCCTTTTCAATGAGTTCGGCCGCCTCGCGATATTTGTCCTGCCGGCGCAGATATTCTATCCGCGCGAAGAGATAGGCCGGATCATCCTTCCAGGACCGGTCGACCGCATTGAGAAGGGTCTCGGCATTCTTGGCGTTGCTGGTGACGCCCACCCATGCCTTGTAGAGTGATTGCGCCTTGCCGAGATCGCCGAAGCGCTTGGCTTGCGTGGTACGCCCCTTGTACATCAGCGTGTCCATGCGGGCCTTGTGATCGGCCGGCGAGAGGAGCGCCGGAAATTCGGCAAGGATCCTGTCTTCGGTCGGCTTGTCGAGCGTTTCGGAAAGCCAGATCTGACGCAGCGGACGCGCCGCTTCGCCGGTCTTTCCGGCGGCGACCAGCGCGCGCGCCAGGATAATCGCGCCTTCCGTCGTTTCGGGCCGTGTCGAGCCAAAGGCGGCAAGCACAGTGGAGGCCGACGGATTTTCCCGATAGAGGGCGCGCTCGGAATTGGCACGCAGGTTTTTGAGGCCGGGCCAGCCTTTCAGCTCCCGCTGCGCGGCCGCGATTTCGCCGGACGGAACGCCCGGCGCGCCGGACGTGGCGATCGCCCAGGTCAGGATATGTCGGTCGAGTGAATCTTCGGAGAGCCCGTTGCGGGTGGCAAGTGCTGTTGCGATATCGTTGCGGGAAAGGGCGTCGAGCCCTTCTCTCAACACGCCGGCCGGCTGCAGCCTTCCCGTGCGCGGGATCGCGCCTGTGATATCCGGCGAAGGCACGCTTGGCACCGGCATGGCGGTAGGCATTGCGCGCGCAACGGGATCTTCCGGCTTGACGAAGGGAAGCGGTACGGCGCTTTCAGGGGACGCGGCAAAACCGGGCACGCTCGCAGCACCAAGCCCCAGAGCAGCGAGGATCAGAACGGGCCTATTCATCCGGTAACTCGTCGTGAAGATGTCTAACCCCTATTAGCCGCCGAGCGGATTAACGAAACCTTACCATATTTATGAAAATGCGCGATTTCTTATATGAGATTCCGCATGAAATCCCTTGTCGTCACGCTTGTCGCCGCTTTCCCGCCGCTTTATTGTGCGCGACCTTAGTCACGGATTGCGGCCGAAGCATGGATTGCGGCCGATTGGGAGCTTTGCATGTTCAAGGGATCGATCCCCGCCCTCGTCACCCCTTTCACCACCGATGGTTTGGTGGATGAAGACGCCTTTGCCGCGCATGTGGAATGGCAGATCGGTGAAGGCAGCAGCGGCTTGGTGCCGGTCGGCACCACCGGTGAATCGCCGACACTGTCCCATGACGAGCACAAGCGCGTCGTGGAACTCTGCGTCGAGGTGGCGAAAAAGCGGGTCCCGGTCATCGCCGGTGCGGGCTCCAACAACACGCGGGAAGCGATCGAACTGGCCGTGCACGCGGAAAACGCCGGCGCCGATGCTATCCTGGTCGTGACGCCTTATTACAATAAGCCGACGCAGAAGGGGTTGATCGCGCATTTCTCGGCGATCGCGGAAGCCGTAAGGCTGCCGATCATCATCTACAACATCCCGCCGCGATCGGTCATCGACATGTCGCCGGAGACGATGGGTGCGCTGGCGAAGTCTCATAGAAACATCGTCGGCGTGAAGGATGCGACCGGCAAGCTGGAGCGGGTCTCCGAGCAGCGCATCACTTGCGGCAAGGAGTTCGTCCAGTTGTCGGGTGAGGATGCGACCGCGCTCGGTTTCAATGCTCACGGCGGTGTCGGGTGCATCTCGGTCACGGCCAATGTCGCACCGCGTCTCTGCGCCGACTTCCAGGCCACGATGCTGGACGGCAATTACGCGAAGGCGCTCGAATACCAGGATCGGCTGATGCCGCTCCACAAGGCGATCTTCATGGAGCCCGGCCTTTGCGGCGCCAAATATGCCCTGCACAGACTGCGCGGCATGAACCGCATGGTGCGTTCCCCGTTGATCTCGACGCTGGAGCCGGCGACGGAAGCCGCAATCGACGCGGCCATGCGTCACGCGGGGCTCTTGAACTGAAGCGAAAGCTGCAGAAGCTTCACATTTCACGTCTCGCGCATTAGATAAGGATCAAACCCCGCTCATCGCCCATGGGCGGGGATTTATGTTCAGAAAAAGGGCGGAACGGAATCTATCCCATGGCACCCAAAGGCAGTCAGCGCACGGTCAACAAGATTGTCGCGGAAAACCGCAAGGCCCGCTTCAACTATGAAATCATCGACACTTACGAGGCCGGCCTGGTGTTGACAGGGACCGAGGTCAAGTCGCTGCGCGACGGCAAGGCGAATATCGCCGAATCCTATGCTTCGGACGAGGGCGATGAGATCTGGCTCATCAATTCGCATCTGCCGGAATATCTGCAGGCGAACCGCTTCAATCACGAGCCGCGCCGCCGCCGCAAGCTGCTGCTCTCGAAGCGTGAGATCAACCGTCTGCGTGCCGCCATCAACCGCGAGGGCATGACGCTGGTGCCGCTGAAGATCTATTTCAACGAGAAGGGCCGTGCCAAACTGGAGCTCGCGCTCGCCAAGGGCAAGAAGCTGCACGACAAGCGCGAGACGGAGAAGGAGCGCGATTGGAACCGCCAGAAATCGCGGCTACTGAAGGCGAATTGACCGGCATGGAAGGCTTGCGCATCACGGTCGGCCCGTTTGCCTTCATCGCCCGTTTCGAGCGTGAAAAGGCGCCTGAGACCTGCCGCATCTTCGAGACCTTCCTGCCGTTCCGCAATCAGGTCATCCATTCCCGCTGGAGCGGAGAGGCGGTCTGGGTACCGCTTGGCGATTTCCGGTTCGGCGCCGGTTTCGAAAACCACACTTGCCATCCCTCGCGTGGCGATATCCTGCTTTATCCCGGTGGCCACAGCGAGACGGAGCTGCTGTTTGCCTACGGCAGCTCCTCGTTTGCGAGCAAGATGGGCGCTCTCGCAGGCAATCACTTCCTGACGGTTATTGAAGGTCGCGAGCAGCTCGAGGAAATGGGCAAGCTTGTGCTCTGGAAAGGCGCCCAGGACATAAACTTCGACGCCCTCTGACACCCGTGAACTTTGCTCCCTACCACTCGTTGTGGGTGAGAGGTGAGGCATGGACTATCCGGATATCATCATCGACGCGATCGACCGGCGGAAGGTTCTTGAACTCCGCTACAAGGATGTGGCGCGCAGGGTGCGGCCGCATATCCTGGGATATGTGGGGACGGGCGAACTGGCTCTGAGCGGCTGGCAGATTTCCGGCACAGGCGCCGGCTGGCGGCTCTTTCATGTCGATGACATCAGCGAGCTTGCCGAAACGGATCTGAGGTTTCATGGCACGGCGCGTGGCTATAATCGCAACGATCCCGCATTTTCGCGCATCATCGGCCGTATCTGAAATTCCCGTCCAGGAACAATCTCCGCATCCGCCCGTTGCGGTTCATTCCGTGGACGCGAGTAGGCGATGGCGAAGAAAATTCTCACTTACGTTACGGTGGTCATCGGCTTCGGTTTGGCCGGCTACCTTCTCTACCATACATTCCGTGAATACTCGGCTTCGGAGATCGTCGACTCCGTCAAGGCCATTCCGATTGTCAATCTCCTGGCCGCGTTCGGCTTCGCCTTCGGTTCCTATCTCTGCCTGACCGGTTTCGACTGGGCAGGCGTGCGTTATGTGAAGAACGACCTTGCTTATCCGAAGGTCGCGCTCGCCTCCTTCGTGGCGCTGTCGATCGGTCAGAGCGTCGGCCTGGCAGGGCTCAGCAGCGGCGGGTTGCGTTATCGTTATTATGCCCATTGGGGCATGAGCACGGAAGATGTTGCCAAGATCGTGCTGCTCTCGGGCGTCACGGTCGGTCTCGGCATGACCGTGCTTTCTGGCATTGTTCTCGTCGTCAATCCGAAGGATATCGCATCGGTGCTGCGCATGGGCGAGGGTGTCACCCGGGCGATCGGCTTTGCCTGCTTTGCCGCAACGGCCGGTTATCTGGCGCTCGCGGCCTTCCTCCGCACACCCTTGAAGGTACGGGCGTGGACGTTTCAGATGCCGACCTTGAGGATCGCCGTCGCCCAGGTGGTGATAGGCACGATCAACTTTGCCCTCGTGTCCGCCTGCCTGCGCGAGGTCATGGCTGCGACGGCGGATGTGAGCTATCTGAAAGCGGCGACTGCTTTCGTCCTCGCCAATCTGGCAATCCTCATCACTCATGCACCCGGCGGTCTCGGCGTACTGGAAGCGACGGTCAGGCACGTGATGGGTGATGCGGCCTCGATCGGCTCTCTGGTCGCCTTTCGGGTAATCTATTTCTTCATCCCCTTTGTCATAGGCCTGCCGTTGTCGCTGGTCGTCGAAGCGATCTTTCGAACCAACAAGACTGCGAAACGCGAGCCGTCCCTCAATCAGGAAACCACTGCCGCGGTCGAATGACTGACCGGGCGCATGGCCATGCGCCGCTCATGCTCGATAAGCCAGCGCTTGCGCCACAGCCCGCCGCCATAACCGGTCAGGCTGCCGTCAGCGCCAAGCACACGGTGGCAGGGAATGACGATTGCGATCTGATTGGCGCCGTTGGCCCCTGCAACGGCGCGGGTGGAGGAGGGGAGGCCGAGTTCTGCGGCAATCGAACCATAGGTGCGCGACACGCCGACCGGGATCGCCCTGAGCGCCTCCCAGACCTGCCGCTGGAACGGTGAGCCGTGGCCGGCAAGCCGTGTCCTGAAGCCGCGGTCCTCGCCGGCGAAATAGGCCTTCAGTTCCTGTTCGATCTCGTCGATCGGCGGATGCCGGCCCATTACGATCCCGCTGCCGGTAAATTTCTGAAGTTTCCTGATTTCGGCCGGCAGGGCCTTGCGTTCAGCGAATTCGAGGAGACGCAGGGCATGCTGGTCGGCGATCGCCATCATCGGTCCGATCGGTGTCTCGATCCAGTCGGCACGAAGCAGCGTCTTGTCGCGCAGGTTGGCGGGAGCCGCACCGAAGAGCTTCGTCATGGCGCTGCGAAAACCGCTGCCGGATTCATAACCGGCGTCGATCTGCGCATCGATGACGCTCGTGCCGGACGTCAGTGTCTCGGCCGCCTTGCCCATTCGCCTCAGCCTCGCGATCTCCAGGAAGCTCATGCCGAACTGCCGCTTGAAGGCGCGCCTGGCGGTGGAAGGGTCGACGCCAAGCGAGACCACGTCGTCTTCGCTCCAACGGCGGTGCGGATCGGCATCGAGCGCATTGAGGAGCCGAGTCACCATTGGGTCTGCCTCGCCGAGTTTCAGCATCGGCCGGCAGCGGCTGCAGGGGCGAAAGCCCGCCTCCAGGCATTCCGCGATCGTGCCGTAAAATGTGGTGTTTCCGCGCTTCGGCTTGCGGGCCGGACAGGTGAGGCGGCAGAAAATGCCGGTCGTCTTCACGGCCGCCCATGCAAAACCTTCATAGGCTGCGTCGCGGGCGACCAGGGCTTCGTAGAGGATATCATCGGAAGGGCGTTTGAAAAGCATGGAGCTTTCTACCCCGAAATCGAAAAAGGCGCCGCCGAAAAACGGGCGCCTATTCTTTATCGCATCTCGCGCAGACGGGCGCGACGGTTTTGCTGAAACGACATGCGCAGAACATTGCCGCCGCTTGAGATCAGAGATCGACCGCTTCGGCGGATTCCGTCGGGCGGACCGGACGCTCGGAAGGATCGCGGCCGACTTCTGCCTTGAGCGTCATCAGGTCGATGAAGTGGTCGGCCTGGCGGCGCAGGTCGTCGGCGATCATCGGCGGCTGGGTGGACATCGTGGAGACGACCGAAACCTTGCGGCCCTTGCGCTGCAAGGCCTCCACCAGCGTCGTGAAATCGCCGTCGCCAGAGAAGAGCACGAGATGGTCGACCGTTTCCGATTGTTCCATGGCATCGATCGCCAGTTCGATATCCATGTTGCCCTTGATCTTCCGGCGGCCCATGCTGTCGGTAAATTCCTTGGCAGGCTTGGTGATCACCTTGTAGCCGTTATAATCGAGCCAGTCGATCAGCGGGCGGATGGAGGAATATTCCTGATCCTCGATCAGAGCCGTATAATAGTAAGCCCGCAAGAGATAACCGCGCTTCTGGAAAGCCTTCAACAGTTTCCGGTAATCAATATCAAAACCGAGGCTTTTCGATGCAGCGTAAAGATTGGCGCCGTCAATGAAGAGAGCAATCTTCTCTCTTGGGTCAAACATATGGTCTCCATCCCCTTGTTCTTATAAACCTGCTTGGCAGGCAGGGCCTTGGTCAATATAAGCTGATCCAAAACCCGTGAATAATCCACTACATTACGAACTATTCATATAAATGTCATTTATGGCACGATTCGCAATAATCCAAGCAGCCTGCGGTTGAATCTCTTTGATGCTCCAAGGGGGCCCGGTCGAATGTATTCAGACCGCGTTCGTCAGAAAAACTTGAATTTGCCGCGCAATGGCTGTATCGGGCGTATCAATCCCGAAATTCATGACCCAAAGGACAGGCAATGGCCCGTGTCACAGTAGAAGATTGCATTGACAAAGTCGATAACCGTTTTGAGCTCGTTCTTCTTGCGAGCCACCGGGCCCGCCAGATTTCGCAGGGCGCGTCCATCACGATCGACCGCGACAATGACAAGAACCCGGTCGTCGCCCTTCGCGAAATCGCCGACGAGACACTTTCGCCGGACGACCTCAAGGAAGACCTCATCCATTCGCTGCAGAAGCATGTGGAAGTGGACGAGCCCGAGCCCGATCCGGCTTCGCTGATCGCCGCCGGCGGCGTTGCCGTGGCCTCCGACCGCGACGAGGAAGAGGAACTTCCCGAAACCGTCACTTTCGATCAGATGTCGGAAGAGGAGCTGCTGGCCGGTATCGAAGGCCTGGTGCCGCCGGAAAAGAGCGACGACTACTAAGAGCGACGGATACTGAACGAAATCTTTGTTTGGCAAGTTTTCGTTCATCCTCTCGCCCTAATCTGGCTGGATGTTTTATGATGGCTGCGCCAACCTGACGGTTGGCGCGCCATTTTCTTTTCGCCCGGTGCCGTTGCCCGCCATGGGGAAACGGTTGGCAACCGGTTCCGGGCATCCCTAAACGTGTCAAGACGAGCGGTATCGAGGACTTTTTTCAGGATGATGCGGCAATACGAGCTCGTCGAGCGGGTTCAGAAATACAAGCCCGATGCCAACGAAGCTCTCCTCAACAAGGCCTATGTCTACGCCATGCAGAAGCATGGCCAGCAGAAGCGCGCCAGCGGCGACCCATATATTTCTCATCCGCTCGAAGTGGCCGCGATCCTGACCGATATGCACCTGGACGAATCCACGATCGCGGTCGCCCTGCTGCATGACACGATCGAGGACACGACCGCCACCCGCGCCGAGATCGACGAGCTCTTCGGCGAAGATATCGGCCGGCTGGTCGAGGGGTTGACGAAGCTGAAACGTCTCGACCTCGTCTCCAAGAAGGCCAAGCAGGCGGAGAACCTGCGCAAGCTGCTGCTTGCCATTTCCGATGACGTGCGCGTCCTGCTCGTCAAACTCGCCGACCGGCTCCACAACATGCGCACGCTGGAGCACATGAAGCCGGAGCAGAAGGCGCGCATCTCCGAAGAGACCATGGATATCTATGCGCCGCTCGCCGGTCGCATGGGCATGCAGGACATGCGCGACGAGCTGGAGGAGCTCGCCTTCCGCAACCTTAATCCGGAGGCCCACGAGACGGTCACCAAAAGGCTGGCCGAGCTGGAGGCCCGCAACGAAGGCCTCATCAAGAAGATCGAAGACGAGTTGCGCGAACTCCTGATCGCCAACGGCCTGACCGATGCCTTCGTGAAGGGCCGGCAGAAGAAGCCCTATTCGGTCTTCCGCAAGATGCAGTCGAAGTCGCTCTCCTTCGAGCAGCTTTCGGACGTCTACGGTTTCCGCATCATCGTCGGCGACATCCCGTCCTGTTACCGCGCGCTCGGCATCGTCCACACCCGCTGGCGCGTCGTGCCGGGCCGCTTCAAGGACTACATCTCCAATCCAAAGCAGAACGACTACCGCTCGATCCACACCACGATCGTCGGTCCGTCGCGCCAGCGTATCGAGCTGCAGATCCGCACCCAGCTCATGCAGGAGATTGCCGAATACGGTATCGCAGCCCATGCGCTCTACAAGGATGGCAGGGCAGGGGAACTCCTGCCGAGGGAATCCAATGCCTATTCCTGGCTGCGTCATACGATTGAGTCGCTGGCAGAAGGAGACAATCCGGAAGAATTCCTGGAGCATACCAAGCTCGAACTCTTCCAGGACCAGGTCTTTTGCTTCACGCCGAAGGGCAAGCTGATCGCGCTTCCGCGCGGCGCGACGCCGATCGATTTCGCCTACGCGGTCCATACGAACATCGGCGACACGACGGTGGGCGCCAAGATCAACGGCCGTATCATGCCGCTCGTGACACGGCTCAACAACGGCGACGAGGTGGAGATCATCCGCTCGGGCGTGCAGGTGCCGCCGGCCGCATGGGAAGAGATCGTCGTGACCGGCAAGGCGCGCTCGGCGATCCGCCGCGCCACCCGCATGGCGATCCGCAAGCAATATTCCGGCCTCGGCCACCGCATTCTGGAGCGCACCTTCGAGCGGGCCGGCAAGGTTTTCTCTCGCGATGCGCTGAAGCCCGCACTGCCCCGGCTGGCGTACAAGGACGTCGAGGATGCGATCGCCGCCGTCGGCCGCGGCGAGCTCTCCTCGCTGGACGTGTTGCGCGCCGTCTTCCCCGACTATCAGGACGAGCGGGTGACCGTGAAGCCTGCCGCCGATGACGGCTGGTTCAATATGCGCAGCGCTTCGGGCATGATCTTCAAGCTGCCGAACCAGCGGCGCGTTGGACCGGAAGAGATCGAGGCCGGGCCGGACCCGCTGCCGATCCGCGGCCTTTCCGGCAACATGCAGGTGCGGTTCGCTCCAAGCGGCGCGGTCCCCGGCGACCGCATCGTCGGCATCATGGAGAGGGACAAGGGCATCACCATCTACCCGATCCAGGCGTCTGCCCTGCAGCGGTTCGATGACCAGCCGGAGCGATGGATTGACGTGCGCTGGGACCTTGACGAGGCGAACAAGTCACGCTTTCTCGCCAAGATCGAGGTCAACACGCTGAACGAACCCGGCACGCTTGCGACTGTCGCCCAGACGATCGCCGGGCTCGACATCAATATCCGCACGCTGACGATGGGCAGCAACCGCGCCGACGACTTCTCCGAGATCACCATGGAAGTCGAGGTCTGGGACCTGAGGCAGCTCAACCAGCTCCTGCTGCAGATGAAGGAACTCGACGTCGTCGCGAACGTGAAGCGGGTGTATGATTAGTGTAAGCCGGTCCAGACGCTCGGATTGAATGACTGCCTTGCGCCGGAAGCGGTCATCGTGGGAGTTTCAGCGCTCAACGATCCCATTCATGAATACGCCAACCAAATGAGCGATGTGCGCTTGTGGTGAGCTGTCTTGCTCGGTAGCTAGTGATATTGCGGTCGCTACGCAGACTATGTCGTTGAAACTGATATCAGGTCGAACAGCTCCCGCCTTCTGTGCGGTATGCAAAAGTCGGGCACCTTCTTCACTGGTAGCGAGACATCCGGCTGTTCCAATCTGTAGAACCGTCCCGAGAGACGCCGCAAAACCTCGATAAACATTCGTATATTGGACGAGTTCTTCGAGGTAGGCACGCAAGGCGTTTGAAGGGTCGAGATTGGCTGATCTGGCACGGCTCGTCTCAGCGAAAGCCACGAATCGGGCGCTGTAGGTCGCGGCCAGGAGGTCTTCCCGCGTTGGGAAGCGGCGATAGAGCGTCCCGATCCCAACCCCGGCGCGCTTTGCGACCTCGTCCAATGAAACGCCCGCGCCTCGCTCCATGAAAATTTCCTCGGCTGCGGCAAGGATTCGCTCCTTGTTCGCCTGCGCATCGGCTCGCAATGGGGTCTCGTCGGCCAAAAAATCTGCCTCGCCATGACTTGTAAGTGGAGGATATCTCCATATAGTAAGTGGAGCAATCCTCCACTTATTGCGAAAGCGAGCGAATGACATGACGAAGCGATTTGAGGACAAGGTCGTGGTGATCACGGGCGGAACGGACGGCATAGGCTTAACAACAGCCAAGTTGTTCGCCGCAGAAGGTGCCCATGTGTATGTCACGGGACGCCGGCAAGAACGCCTGGACGAGGCGCTACAGGAAATCGGCAACGGCGCTGTTGGCGTTCAAGGCGATGTCAGCGATCTTGCAGACCTCGACAGGCTCTATGCGGAGGTAAAGCGTGATCACGGCCGCGTCGACGTGGTATTTGCAAATGCCGGCGTGTCCGAATCCGCCACGATCGGCGCCATTGAAGAAGATCATTTCGACCGCGTCTTTGGCATCAACGTGAAGGGCATGGTCTTCACCGTGCAAAAGGCTCTACCCCTGATGTCTGCCGGTGGTGCTGTTGTGTTGACTGGATCGGGGGCGGGTAGCAAGGGCTTTGCCAACCTGTCCATCTACAGCGCTACAAAGGCAGCGATCCGCTCGTTCGCACGAACATGGACGACCGATCTGAAAAGCCAGGGCATTCGTGTGAACGTCGTATCACCGGGTATGGTCCTGACACCGGCAATGCAGACCTATCTTCAGAACAATGCCGGCGCTGAAGACTGGATGCAGCAAACTATTCCGTTCGGCAGGCTCGCCCAGACCGAAGAGATCGCCAAGGCGGTTCTGTTTCTGGCATCGGACGAAAGCAGCTTCGTTGGCGGCGAGGAACTATTTGTCGATGGCGGCTTCGTGGCAGTCTGAAAACTAGTATCAGTCTTGTGACGTCCTGAAACCTTCGAGCAGTTTCGCCGCAAAACTCCCTCGCCAAGCCGGAGTTTCGCGGCGGAACTTTCACGGCGGCCGTTGACCGCTTCGGGCCGATGTCGCCAATGATCTCAGCCCATTTTCTGCCCACCTCATCCCCCCGCCATGCTCCCCACGCAACGCTGACCAGCGGTTGCGGCGTTGGTAAAACGTGAGGCCTCGTCTTATATTGCTGCAGTGCAATATAAGAGAGAAAGAAGACAGTCATGTTTGAGCAAGTACGCAAGTTCGCCCGCGCCTTCCGGGTCCCGACCACCCAGGATCGTGAAATCGCTTATCTGAACGAAGCCAAGGACCGGATCGACCTCGAATACCGGATGCGCCAGATCGACCGCGGCATGTTCCGCAAGTCCGGCTTTTGAGATCCTGAACCCGTTTCCGCCGCGCGGAAAATGTCGCGCGGTCAGTGCAAGGCTCCACGGGCCGCGATGTGCAGCCAAGGAGCGGGCCTCTTTTGCGGAAATTATTCCCTGGAGTGAGCCGGGCCAATTTTTGCCATCATCGTGGGCTTGGGCTAGAGCCGCATATCCGATGAAGAAGAGAGCCCTGCGGCCGGTTGAAAAAGTCCGCGCCGCTGAAACAGATAAGTCTCCATGCCGTTTCGCCGCCGCACCCCGCTTGGATTTCGTGAGAGACTGCGCCGCGCCATCCTGCCGTCCAGGGGTTTTCGCCGCAGCCTCGACTATTATCGCCTGAAGGTGATGCGGGTCGGCGGATCTCCGCATGCGGTGGCGGCTGGCATCGCGGTCGGCGTCGTCAGCGCCTGGACCCCGTTCCTCGGCTTCCACATTCTCTTCGCAATCCCGATCGCCTGGCTTCTTGGCGGCAGCGTGGTTGCAGCGGCTCTCGGCACCGCTTTCGCCAATCCCTTGACCTGCCCCATCATCTGGCCACTGACCTGGAAGATCGGCGAGATCATGCTTGGTCAAAGCGCCGCCGGCCACGACCGTATCGACCTCGGCGCACTCTTCCACCATCTCGATATCTCCCAGCTTTGGCGGCCGATCCTGGAACCGATGCTCATCGGCTCCATTCCACCCGGGCTTCTTTGCGGTCTTGTCTTCTACGCCGTCACCTACTTGGGAGTGCGCAGTTTCCGCAATCGCCGCCGTGAACGCTTGACGGCGCGAACAGGAGCGCTCAAGTCAGTATGAAGACTGACGGAGCATGAGCATGTCGCCCGAAAGCGGGAACCGGTTTCGGAAGAACCGCATGCTCGAAAATTAAAAAAGGAACCGCATGATCATCGGCATGGGCAGCGACCTGATCGATATCCGCCGGGTGGAGAAATCCATCGAACGCTTCGGTGAGCGTTTCACGCACCGCTGTTTCACCGAGATCGAGCGGGCGAAATCCGATCGGCGCAAGAACCGTGCCGCATCCTATGCCAAGCGGTTCGCCGCCAAGGAGGCCTGTTCCAAGGCGCTCGGCACCGGCCTGGCGAATGGCGTGTTCTGGAAGGATATGGGCGTCGTCAACCTGCCCGGCGGCAAGCCGACCATGGCGCTGACCGGAGGCGCCGCCGAGCGGCTGTCCGAACTGATGCCGGCCGGTCACGAACCGGTAATCCACATCACCATCACCGACGAATACCCTTACGCGCAGGCCTTTGTGGTGATCGAGGCAAGGCCGGTCCCGGCCTGATCATGGACCCGTGACCCGATGAGCCATTGCCGCGGCTCTGCGAAGGGGTTAGAAAGCGGCACCTCGCTGGAAAGAGAAAGAATTCAGACGTGTCCGAAAACGCCGAAACCAAATCGCAGAACAGCCTTTGGGAAAACATCAAGGTCATCATTCAGGCATTGCTGTTGGCGATGGTGATCCGCACGGTTCTCTTCCAGCCCTTCACCATTCCCTCCGGCTCGATGATGCCGACGCTGCTTGTGGGCGATTATATCTTCGTCAACAAGTTCGCCTACGGTTATTCGAAGTATTCGCTACCGTTCTCTCCGAACCTGTTTTCCGGCCGCATTCTCGAGTTCAACGAGCCGAAGCGCGGCGATATCATCGTCTTCCGCCTGCCGAGCCATCCGGATGTCGATTACATCAAGCGCCTCATCGGCCTGCCGGGCGACCGCGTGCAGGTGACGAACGGCGTGCTCCTCGTCAACGGCCAGCCGGTGCCGAAGCAGGCAGACGGGACGTTTGCGTCCGACTACAGCCTGGATCCGGGTGACCATATCCCCGTCTTCCGCGAGACGCTCGATACCGGCGTTTCCTATGACACGCTCGACCAGTCGAACGTTTCGCGCGGCGACAACACCCAGGAATTCGTTGTTCCCGAGGGCCATTATTTCTTCATGGGCGATAATCGCGACAACTCGCTCGACAGCCGTTTCGACGTTGGTTATGTGCCCGCCGAAAATCTCGTCGGTCGTGCCAGCATCATCTTCTTCTCGCTCGGCAACGATACTTCCTTCCGCGAGGTCTGGAAGTGGCCGACCAACATGCGCTGGGACAGGATTTTCAAGGTCGTCGAGTGATGAGGGCAAAGGCGCTTTCGGCGGAGGAACGCAGCCAGCTTGAAAAGGCCGTCGGCCATGAATTCACCGACAAGCAATGGCTCGACCGGGCGCTGACGCATGCCAGCACCGGTTCGTCCAAGGGGGCCAATTATGAGCGGCTGGAGTTTCTGGGTGACCGTGTGCTCGGACTCTGCGTCGCGGAACTCCTGTTCACGACTTTCCGCACCGCTGCCGAGGGGGAGCTTTCCGTTCGCCTGAACCAGCTTGTCAGCGCCGAGAGCTGCGCGACCGTTGCCGACGAACTGGAATTGCACCGTTTCATCCGCACCGGCGCCGACGTGAAGAAGCTGACAGGCAAGCGCATGATGAATGTGCGCGCCGACGTGGTGGAAAGTCTGATTGCCGCGCTCTATCTCGATGGGGGGCTGGAAGCCGCCCGCGCTTTCATCCTGAAGCATTGGGAAAATCGCGCCACCCGCGCCGATGGCGCACGGCGCGATGCGAAGACCGAGCTGCAGGAATGGGCGCATGCGAAATTCGGACTGACGCCCTCCTACAGGGTCGATGACCGCAGCGGGCCGGATCATGATCCGCGTTTCACGGTGACGGTGGAGATTCCGGGCGTTGCGCCGGAAACCGGCGTCGACCGTTCCAAACGCGCCGCCGAACAGGTGGCGGCAACCAGGATACTCGAACGCGAAGGCGTGTGGCAGAGACCTCCTGCCGAACAATGAATTGGACAAGATGACAGAGAACGAACACATCGCGGGTGACGAGAAGGAAGCCGGCGCCACCCACTCCGGCTTCGTGGCTCTGATCGGCCCGACCAATGCCGGCAAGTCGACGCTGGTGAACCGCCTCGTCGGCGCCAAGGTCTCGATCGTCAGCCACAAGGTGCAGACGACGCGCGCCATCGTGCGGGGCATCGCCATCCATGGACGGGCGCAGATCGTCTTCATGGATACGCCCGGCATCTTCAAGCCGCGCCGCAGGCTCGACCGCGCCATGGTGACGAGTGCCTGGGGCGGGGCGAAGGACGCCGACCTCATCATGCTGCTGATCGACAGCGAGCGCGGCCTGCGCGGCGATGCGGAAGCGATACTGGAAGGCCTGAAGGAGGTCCGCCAGCCGAAGATCCTTGCTTTGAACAAGATCGACCAGGTGAAGCGCGAGGATCTTCTGAAGCTCGCGGCGGCTGCCAACGAGGTTGTGCCCTTCGAGCGCACTTTCATGATCTCGGCCACCACCGGCTCCGGCTGCGACGACCTGATGGACTATCTGGCGGAAACGCTGCCCGAAGGCCCCTGGTACTATCCCGAGGACCAGATCTCCGACCTGCCGATGCGCCAGCTCGCCGCCGAGATCACCCGGGAGAAGCTGTTCCTCCGCCTGCATCAGGAGCTTCCCTATTCCTCGCATGTCGAGACGGAGAAGTGGGAAGAGCGCAAGGACGGCTCCGTGCGAATCGAGCAGGTGATCTACGTGGAGCGCGAGAGCCAGAAGAAGATCGCGCTCGGCAAAGGCGGCGAGGCGATAAAAGCGATCTCCACCGCCTCCCGCAAGGAGCTCTCCGAAATCCTGGAACAGCCCGTGCATCTCTTCCTCTTCGTCAAGGTGCGCGAGAACTGGGGTGATGACCCGGAGCGTTTCCGCGAAATGGGCCTGGAATTCCCGAGGCATTGAAGCGCCGCCGCATAGCGGCGGCAACGGCACCCCCTCTAGGAGAGCGGGGTGGCGAGCTTCCATTTCCTGCTTTCCTGTTCGCACCGGTCTCACGGCATGGTTATTGCAACGTTGCTAATGTGGCAGCGAGGCAAGGGCAGAACGTCATGAAACGGGACAAATTGCACCAGTTTCAGCCGGTTGGATTGGCGATGCATGAGACGGGCCGATACAGCGTGGTACATTCGGTCGAGGAAGCTGCAGATGTGCTCTTGCGGGAATGGCCGACGGATGACGGCGAGGAGTTTTGCGAGGCGGTGAAGGTGTGCTTCGAGGGCATGCATGATCGGGCGAGCCCCGAAGACGTGCGCGCTGCGCTGATCAGGGCAGCGCGCGAGGCGCATGTGATGGTGATCGAGTAGGGCTCCGCAGCCATCACATGGTGTCCGCGCAGCGGTGTCCTTGATCCAGGGTCGGTCAGGCGCCTATTTCTTCTGCCGATCCATCAGCGCCTTGACCTCCTGATAGCGTCTGCGATTTTCCTGGTCCTGCTCGTTCGGTCCGTAGCAGCTTTCCGAAATGCAGAAGCGCAGTAAGTTGAAGGGAGCCGTGGCCTTGTCGAACTCGCATTCGATCTCGTTGTTGAAATCGGTCGGCTTTGGATCTTCGCGGGTGGAGTAGGTGAGCCGTGCCCCTGGCGGATCGAGCTCGGGGAAGGACTGCACGATGCCGGTCTTGACCGACGGCACCAGCAGGAAGTTTTGCGCGACGGCGATACAGGCCTGTTCGAGTTGCTGCGACTGGGCGGCGGCGGGTGAGGCGAGGAAGATGGCCGCAGGCATGGCGGCAAGTGCTGCGACGAGAAGGGCGTGTTTCATAAGGGCTCCCAAGCGCGTTGTCTGGCGTCGTGAATTCTCCGCACAGGAATCCAAATGGAGCCCTATTTGTTCCAGACAAGCCGGTACATACTCGCATCCGGCTTAAGACGAGCGGGGCCAAAAAGCGATTCAGTCTGAACTCCTTATGGGGTAGTGTTGAATCGGCATGCAGGAGGCTTGAACCGACATATGCAGTGGCAGGACGAAGGCATCATCATCGGCGTCAAGCGCCACGGCGAGACGAGCGTCATCGCCGAACTGATGACCCGTGAGCGCGGCCGGCATCTGGGTCTTGTCCACTCGGGCCGCTCGCGCACCATGCAGCCTGTCCTGCAGCCGGGAAACCGCGTGGAGGCCGTCTGGCGCGCCCGTCTCGACGAACATCTCGGCGAATTCCGTCTTGAACCGCTCCAACTGCGCGCGGCAAAGCTGATGGAGACTGCGACCGCTGTCTACGGCGTGCAGGCTATGGGCGCACTGCTCCGGCTGCTTCCCGAGCGCGACCCGCACCCGCATCTCTTCGAAGCGCTCGATATCATCCTCGATGCACTGGACAACCCGGCCGATGCCGGCGAACTGTTCGTCCGTTTCGAGCTTGCGGTGCTGAACGACCTGGGCTTCGGGCTCGACCTCTCCGAATGCGCTGCGACCGGCTTGCGGGAGGAACTCATCTACGTCTCGCCGAAGAGCGGCCGCGCCGTCTCCCGCCAGGCAGGCGCCCCCTACGCCGACCGCATGTTGGCTCTCCCGGCTTTCCTGGGGGAAGGGGCGGTCGCTGCTGCCGATTGCGACAGCCTTGCCACCGCCTTCCGGCTCACTGCATTTTTCCTGCACCGGCATGTCTATGAACCGCGGGGGCTGACGGAACAGGCCGCCCGCGAGGGTTTCGTGCAGGCGGCGTTGAAGGCGCTGTCCCAAAGGCCTCAGGGGAACGGCGAGGCGGAGCGTCAGGCGAGTTGAAGAAGAGGAGAGGGATGGAGCGGATAGCCACCTGCGCCTGCGGCAAGCTCCGGGCGATCTGCGAAGGCGAGCCTGCCAAGGTTTCGCTGTGCCACTGCCTGGAATGCCAGAGGCGCACCGGCAGCACCTACGGAATCGCCGCCTTCTTCGATCGCAGCCGGGTTCGCATCGAGGGTGCGAGCAAGACCTATGCCCGTCCGTCGGACAGCGGCTTTCCCGTCAATCTTCACTTCTGCCCGGATTGCGGCTCGACGGTCTTCTGGGAGCCGCAGCGCAAGCCGGACGTCATCGCAATCGGCGTCGGTTCCTTTGCGGACCCGCACTTCCCGGCACCGTCGCAGGCGGTCTACGATCAGCATAGGCACCCCTGGGTGCCGCCGCTTCAGGCCGATTGATCGTCATTCCGCCGGCTGGGCGGCGAGCACCGGCCGGTCGACCGGCTTTTCCTGGATCGGCCAATGCACGATCGCCGCGAAGATGCCGAGCGCCACGCCGAGCCACCAGACGGGATCGTAGGAGCCGAAGCGGTCGTAGAGGAAGCCGCCCATCCAGACGCCCAGGAACGAACCCACCTGATGCGACAGGAAGACGATGCCGCCCAGAAGTCCAAGATGACGCGTGCCGAACATGATGGCGACGAGCCCGTTGGTCGGCGGCACGGTGGAAAGCCAAAGGAGGCCCATGACGATCGCGAACACGATCACCGAGAGCGGCGTCTGCGGCAGGATGAGGAAGGCCGTTACCGCGACCGAGCGGGCGACATAGATATAGGCGAGGAAATAGGGTTTCGAGTAGCGCTGCCCGATCATGCCTGCGCCGAACGAACCGATGACATTGAAGAAGCCGATCAGCGCCATGGCGATCACGGCATAGCGGGCGTCGATGCCGATATCGCCGAGATAGGCGGGGAAATGCGCGGTGATGAAGGCGACCTGGAAACCGCAGACGAAGAACCCCGAGGTGAGCAGCAGGTAGCTTTGGTGCCCGAAGGCCTCGCGTAGCGCCTGACCGACAGTCTGGTCGATTTCGTCCCGGGATTGCGTGCCGGACTTGGCATTGCCGCGTAGCGGATAGGCAAGCACGGGCACGAGCAGCATCATCAGTCCCATGATGACGAGGCTGTCCGACCAGCCATAGGTGCTGATCAGCGCTTGGCTGAGCGGAGCGAAGAGGAACATGCCGGCGGAGCCTGCCGCTGTGCCGATGCCAAAGGCGAGCGAACGCTGTTCGGGGGTCACGTTGCGGGCGAAGGCGGAGAGAATGGTTCCGAAGGAGCCGGCGCCGACCGCAAGCCCGACCATGACGCCGCCGGATAGATGCAGGATCGCGACCGAATGGGCGGTGGACATCAGGATGAGGCCGGCGGCGTAAAGGAGGCCGGAGAGCGTCAGCACGCGGCCGGTACCGTATTTGTCGGCAAGCGCGCCGAAGAAGGGCTGGCCGAGACCCCAGGCGAGGTTCTGGATCGCCATGGCCAGCCCGAACGTGGAACGGTCCCAGCCCGTATCGGCGAGCATGGGGAGTTGGAAGAAACCCATGGCGGAACGCGGGCCGAAGGTCAGCATGGCGATCAATGCGCCGGCGGTGATGATCAGCCAGGGCATGGATGCGCGGGCGGCCCGGGGCGCGGATTGGCTCATGGGATCCCTCCTCGATTTGAAGGAGAAATCATACGGGCTGTGCCGTGATTCCCGAAATGACTTTTGCTCAATCAATCCATCACCGCATTTGATGGGCGGATGATGCTTTACGGCGTGCCGGGCGGATCGATCGCCGCCGGCGCCAAGCGTCCCAGCCGGGATTCCCGCCAGATGGTGAAGATGCCGGCGGCAATCACGATTGCGCCGCCGGCGATCATGTTGAAGGTCATGACCTCACCGAAGACGAAAACGCCGATCAGGCAGACCAGCACGGTCTGGATGTAGGACATGGGCTGCACGACGACCGCATCGAGCAGTCCGAAGGCGCGGATCAGGAGGTAGTGACCGCTCATGCCGGTGATGCAGAGCACCAGCATCCAGAACCAGTCGGTGAACGTGATATGCGTCCAGTAGAAAGGTCCGACGAGGGTGATCGCCGCCGCCCCCGCCACGCCGGTGTAGAAGAAGGCGGTGTCGGCCGCGTCGGTTCGGCTCGCAAGCCGGGTCATCACGGAGTAGAGGGCGAACATCAGCGTGGCCATGATCGGAACGATGATCTTCGTATCGAATGTGGCGTGCAGCGGATTGATGATCAGGAGAATGCCGACGAAGCCGATACCGATCGCCGTCCAGCGCCGCCAGCCGACCTTTTCTCCAAGCAGCGGCACGGAAAGGCAGGCAACGACGAGCGGTGTCGCGGCAAAGATCGTGTGGCTTGCCGCAAGCCCGACGCGCGAAAAGGAGAAGATCGATATGACGATCTGGACCGCCAGGAGAACGCCGCGGGCGATCTGCAGCCACAGCCGGTTGGCGGAGACCGCGCCTTTCAGGCCGGCCGGCGAGCGGCTGGCGAGCAGCAGGGCGAAGCCTGCAAAGGCCCAGTAGCGGATCATGGTGATGAAAATCGGCGGATAAGCCGTGCCGAGATGTTTGGAGATGCCGTCCTGCACAGAAAAGATGGTCACGGCCGAAAGCGCGCAAAGGAGGCCGGTGGACCGAGGTGTCATGGGGGCAGTCTCTTTCGGGCGCCGCCGGCTGCAGGCGCGCCGACGCAGAGGGATGAGCAGGGCAGGGCAGATTATGCTTCCGTTTTGACTTTTCTCAAGCCGAACGGACAACCTGCCTTTTGCGAATGGCTGCCATGCATTCAGCGGGTGAGTCGCGGAGGCGAAGCGTGTCGTATCAATCGTTGATGGCGGTGATCTTGACCGCCATGTGCTTTTCGTCTTTCCCCGTTTCGGCGAACCATACTTCGCCTTCGCCGATCATCACGCCCTGCCAGTTGGCGAACAGCGTCGGATAGGTCTGTTTGGCGACGGCGCCCTTTACCTTTGCCGTAACGATCTTGTCGTAATCGGCCACGAAATGCTTGGCATCGTTGATCTTGACGGCCTTGCCGCCAATGCGTGCCTGGAAAGGATAATCGACCATTCCGGCCACGGCTTGCTTGTCACCGGAACTGAGGGCAGTCTGCAGCCTGGAGAAGAAGTCCGCATAGGGCTGGTGGTGGCCGAACAGGTCGTCGAGCGATTTGTTCGTATCGGCGGCGGTCTGGGCCAGGGTCGCCCCGGACATGGCCAGAAGGCCGGAAACCAGCAAAATCATTACCTTTTTCATCACTTTCTCCTCTCTCAAAAATCGGGTCGCGACCTCAATTGGCGCTGTCCGGATCATCGACCAGGCACCCGGCGCCATGGCATCCCTGATAGTTGCCATGCACATCGAAGTTGGGATTGCCCTGTCTGTCGAACTGCGGCCTGGTATCGATGGCCTGGTCAGGATTGTCGACCTTGCATCCGATGCCATGGCATCCGTTGTATCCGCCGCCGTCGTGATGGTTGCTGGTATGATGCTGGTGTTTTTTCTCGCCTTCATCGGCTAGTCCCTCAAGGATGGCGCCGAGCACCGCGCCGGCCACCGCTCCTCCGATGTCATGGCCGCGATGATCGTACATTCTCGCATTCTGGTCGAAACCGTCGCCGCGTCCGTGATGATAGCCGCCGACATCGGCGAAAACCCCGGAGCAGCCTTGAGCGACCCAGATGTACCGGCTTCTCGGGTTGTATCCCCATGACCGGTTCAGAATGCATGAACTGCCGGAGATTTGGTGGATGAGCTGCGGCTGTCTCAGCGGCCCGGCGAAGCACTCGTCATACTGATAGTCTCTCGAATGGCATTCGACCGTTGCCTGGGCATTGGCCTGCGGCGCGAGCCATAGGATGGCGAGAACGGCAAAAACGGATAAAGCGAAGCGATTCATGGTGATATCCCCTGTTGAGTTTCGCCAGACTTCCGTGATCTCTAAAGGGCCTGCGACTTGTAGCGCCGAGGGAAAACGTTCCCACGCCCGACCGTTAAGGGTAGGTTCATGACGCTTTTTCTCAAGTGCAGGTGATCCGGTATGGTTATCCTGAATTGATCCGGCCGCCGGGATGACGTCTCAAATCAGGACAGCGATGAAGGGGGGCCATGACCGGTCAGCGGCTGTTGCCGAAATATTTCTGTCTCAGGTTTTCGAGCGCCCCCGCCTCTTGCAGCGCCAGGAGCCGCAGTGTGATTTCATGGCTGAGCGTATCGCCGTGCCTGAAGCCAAAGCCGTATTTGTCGGGATGGAAGATCGGCCCGACGACGGAGAAAGGTGGCTTCGTATGGGTATGCGCGTAATATTCCAGCACAGGCGCGTCGCCGATGAGAGCGACGGAACTGCCGGAGACGAGGCCTTCCACCGCGCTGCCGATATCGGGATATGACGTCGTCGAAAGCCGCAATTCGTTTGAGTAAGCCTCCGCCACGCTACCGCGGAACACACCGACCGTTCGCCCGGGCAGATCGGCAAGGGAGTTGATCTGGTGCGTCAGCGTCAGCGCCGTCATGACGCTGGTGACGGATGAGGTGACGTAGGCAATCACCGCCACTCCGCAAACCATCCAGATGCCGCCGGAGATCCTTCCCACCCAGCCGAGCGCGTTGGGACGAGTGACCTTGCCGGACGTCGCGACCGACATGACTTCGTAGAAGCTCTCGGCCACGCCCTCGTGCCAGCTTCGCGGAAAGGTCTTGTCGAAGCGGCGATAAAACAGCACGAGAACGAGCGTGGCAATGAGGACGATGAAGACGAGCCATGCCATGGCGCGGAGGTGCCCGGCCCGCTCCAGCCCGCCGATGACCTGCCAGAAGCCTGCATCCTCGCTATCGGCCACCATGATGCGCAAGCCGGCATCGTACCAGGGCTGCGAAAAGGTGATGCGCTCAACCCGGTCCTTGGTGATCGTCAGGTTGGTGACCGCCACATCGATCTCGCCGCGTTCCGTCGCCGCGACGAGGGCGTCGGGGCTCGGATAGTCACGGTAGCTGTAAACGAGGTTCAGCGGTCTGGCTGTCGCCTCCCACAGCTCGATCGCCATTCCGGAATAGAGTGCGCCATCCTTCATCACGAAAGGCTGGCTTACATAGACCCCCACTGTCAGCGGCCGGGAAGAGCTGCTCTCGTTCTGGGCTTGCGATGGCTGGGGCCAGACAAAGACAGCAATCAGCGCAAAAATCAAAATCGGCAAGCGGAAATATCCCATTAGCCTCTCCTTGATTCCGGGGCTCCTGGTTTTCGAGCTCAAACTATCGGGATTGCTTGCGGCAGTGCAAATCGTTTTGGCATCCTCGGCAAAACCGGATGCCGTCTCACGCCCCCGCCTTCTCCTTCAACAATCCCGAGACCATCACCAAAAACGCACCGACCGCCTTCTTCGACACGGCCTGAGGGTCTTCTGCGCTGGCGATCCAGAGTGCGGCGCTCAAGGTCGCGCCATTGACAAGCCGTGCGGTCGCCTCCGCATCCACGTCGCGGATCGTGCCCTCGTCCATCAGCTTCTGGATGCTGGCGGTCATGGTGCGGATGCAGGCGTTCTGGTTCGGCCAGCTGGAAGGATCGCCGAGCACCGCCGGCCCGTCGAGCAGCATGATGCGCTGTATCTCGGGTTCCAGGGCCATCTCGATATAGGCGATGTTTTCGTCGACGAAGCCCTGCCAGGCGGTTTGCGCCTTGCTGGAAATGGCGCAGAGCCGGTCGGACATTTCCGCGTCTATCTCGGCGATCACCGCCTGGAACAGGCCTTTCTTGTCGCCGAAATGATGGTAGAGCGCGCCGCGCGTCAGCCCTGCCTCGGCGGTGAAGTCGTCCATCGAGGCTTCGGCGTAACCTCGCGTCGCAAATGCGCGACGGGCGGCGGCGATCAGCTTGCCCTTCGTTTCGGCGATCATTTCCTTGCGGGGCTTATGCCCTATTTTCTGCGCCATACGGACTCCGAAAATTATTCGCATACGCAGCGTATGTTAATTGACATGCGCAACGTATGTGATTATTTAGCTTACATACGCGGCGTATGTAAGTGGTCATTCAAGATAACCCAAGGATTCCGATATGCCCAATCCCTATCGCGAAATATTCCGAAGGCCGGGGACGAAAGGTTTTGCCGCGGCCGCTTTTGTTGCCCGCCTGCCGCTGCCGATGACGACGATCGGCCTTGTCGCCATGCTTTCCCAGACCCATGGCGAATACTGGATCGCCGGTGCGGTCTCGGCCACCTTCGCGCTCGCCAATGCCTTCATCGCGCCGCAGGTCTCTCGGTGGGTGGACAACAAGGGCCAGTCGGCTGTGTTGGTGCCGACGACGATCGTCACCGTCGCCGCACTCGTGGCACTTGCCGCTGCAGCCTGGGCGCGCTGGCCGAACTGGACGCTCTTCGTCTTCGCCGTGGTCGCCGGGGTCATGCCGAGCATGATGGCGCTGGTGCGCGCCCGCTGGACGGAGATCTACCGCGACCGGCCGGAGCTTCATACCGCATTTGCCTTCGAATCGGTGATGGACGAGGTTGTCTATATCTGCGGCCCGATCTTCGGTATCGGCTTGAGCGTCTCTCTCTTCCCGGAAGCGGGCGTGCTGGCCTCCGCCGCTTTCCTTGCAATCGGCACGATGCTCTTCGTCGCCCAGAAATCCACCGAACCGAAGGTCGACCCGCATCGGATCAGGAATGGCGGCTCGGTCATGCGGCTTCTTCCCATGTGGTTCGTCGTGACGGTCTTTGCCGGCATGGGTGCGATCTTCGGCACGGCGGAAGTGTCGGTGGTCGCCTTTGCCGAAGCCATGGGACACAAGGGGGCTGCAAGCTATGTCCTGTCCGCCTATGCCGCCGGTTCCTTCATCGTCGGCCTTGTGATCGGCGCGATCGAGTTCAAGACGCCGCTTGCCCGCCGGTTGGTCCTTGCGAGCCTCATTGCCGCCGTCACGACGCTGCCCATGCCCTTCGTCGGCAATCTCTGGGCGCTGACGCTGGTCGTGTTTCTCGCCGGTGCGGCGATCTCGCCGACCTTCATCACCGGCATGAGCCTGATCGAGCGCATCGTGCCCGCGTCGCAGCTCACCGAGGGTATTACCTATGCCATGACCGGCGTCGGCATCGGCTTTGCCGCCGGCTCCTCGCTCGCCGGCTGGACGATCGATGCCTATGGCGCGTCGAACGGCTTCTGGGTGGCGGTCGCCGGCGGCGCGGTGGCGTTCGTGACCATGCTTGCCGGTTATGGCCGGTTGAGCAGTCCGGCCCAGGAAGCCACGCCGGGCTCGGCTGCTTTAAATCCCGCGGAGTAGTGTCGGCAAGGTGGTGCGGCAGACTGACCCTCCCCTCGAGGGGAGGGTGAGATTATGTGACGCCTTCGGCGGCAGGCCCAGATCTCTGCCGTTCGAAATACAAGCGCTCCATCTCTGGCACATAACGCATCATCTGGAAGCCCGCCTTCTCCAGCAGACGTCGCGAGGCGACATTCTCTGGTCGCGCGAATGCTGCGACCTTCGGTAGCTTCAGCACCTCGTCGGCCTCCCTCATCGCCGCTTGCGTCAGTTCGCTGCCGAAACCCTGTCCCCAGGCATCGGGGTGGAAATAGTAGCCGAGTTCAACGCCCCAGCCCGGATCGAAGGGATCGTCGTAAAGCCCGCCCCAGCCGATGATCCGGCCGCTCTCCTTCAGTTCCGCCGTCCAGGGCGCGTAGCCGTCCTTACGCCGCTGCCATTCATGCGCGGCTACCCGCCGCCGGCATTCCTTCTGCGAACCGTCCACATGGGTGAACTGCATGGCCTTCGGATCGCCGAGGAATTCGAAAAGAGCCGGGACGTCCGTCAGTCTGGGAGGCCGGAGAATGAGCCTTTCCGTGGCGATCATCGGCGTCTCGCTCACCCTCGCCGCTTGATCGCCCAGGCCTCGCGCTCCGCGATGACCGTCGCCTCATCCCCGACCCTGATCCGCCCGGTGTCGCGCGGTACGGCATTCCAGCCGAACAGAGGCCCCGGTACGCGCCGGTCGGCCGACATGCGGATGCGGCCCATGGCCGGTATCGGGCTCGGAACCTCGCGCGATCCGGTCGCCTGGTCCTGGGTGGTCATGATGCAGCGGGCGCAGGGTTTGACGAAATCGAAGCGGATGCCGGAAATCTCGATGCCTTCCCAATTGTCTTCGGCCCAGGGCTCCTCGTGATCGAGCACGATGTTCGGCCGGAAACGTTCCATGCCGACCGAGCCTTCGCCATTTCTCTGCATATCGGCGTTCAGCGCCGCGAGCGATCCGGTCGTCGTCACGAGCACCTGGTATCCGTCTGAGAAGGTAACGGGTGAATCCGGACCGGCCCATTCGGCGCTCGCCGTGCGCTTCGCCTGATCGTCGAAGAAGACGAGCCGGACATCGCGTCCCAGCCATCCGGACAGCGTCTCGTTGACCGCATCGTCGGCCACCGCCGCATTGACGATGGATTTCCACACGGCGACATCCATCCGCCGGTCTCTCGGCGGCTGCTCTACGAAAATCTCGCCCTTGCCCTCGATCAAAAAGCGGAAGCCGCCGTCCCCGGGCGTGACTTGAAGCTGCGCCAGCGCCTGCAGTTCCCGCTGCGTGATGAAGTGGCCGGTCGGATCGGTCACCATCATCCGCCGGTCGCCGGGAATGCCTTCCGCCGCGATTTCGGCCTCATTGAGCGAAATCCCGCGGCCGCTTTTCAGGGGGTAGAAATTGAGTTGGCTGACGCGCATGGAAATAGTCCTCAGATTTCGTCGATGAAAAGGTCGAGCACCTGCTTGAGGCGCGCGTGCCGTTCGGCGGCAAGTGCCCGGCCGGCCGCGGTCTGGAAACCGTCGGTGAGCTTGAACAGCTTCAGTTCGAAATGGTCGATCGCGAACGCCTTGTCGTCGAGCGGCCGTTCCTTGGCAAGCGGGTCGGCCGGGTCGTAGAGGCCGGAGCCCATCCGCCCGGCGATGTAGAAGCAGCGTGCTGCGCCCACCATGCCGATCGCATCCAGCCGGTCGGCATCCTGCAATATCTTCGCCTCTAGCGTTTCCGGCGCAATATTGGCCGAAAAGCTGTGGGCTGCGATGGCGTGGGCAACCGCGGCGATATCCGCTTTGCCCCACCCCATCTCAGTCAGAATGCCGGACGCCTTTTCCGCTGCCAGCCGCGAGGCCTGGGAACGCAACGGCGAGTTCTTCTCGACCGACACGCAATCGTGCAGCAGCACGGCTGCCGCCAGCACGCGCCCGTCGCCTCCTTCCCTGGCGTGGATGCGCATGGCGTTCTTGAAGACACGCAGGATGTGGGCGATGTCATGACTGCCGTCATCGCCCTCCGTCGCGTGCGGGATGAGTGCTTCGGCCAGCGTCCTGTAGGGCTGGAAGGCGACGGCGATGGATGGGGTCACGATGTGGTTCCCTGGGAATCGGCTGGAGAATCAGCAGGAGCGGGGTTCGCACTCCTGTTGACCAGAATGCGCTGGTAGAAAAGCCCGATGCCGATCAGCACCGCGCCGAGGCCGATGAAGGAGAGCGCCCTCAATATGCCTTCGAGGTTCGACATGTCGATGAGGAATACTTTCACGACCGCGATCAGGACGAGGCCGGCCGAGGCAAGCCGGAGGCTCTTGGCGTCGAGCTTCGAGCCCAGCGCGAGCAGTGCCACGCCGATCAAGAGCCACACGACCGAATAGGTATAGGTCTCGCCCTGCAGGAACCCCTTCCAGTCGGCGATATTGTCGCCCTGCCAGAAGCGGCGCACCGAAAGCGTGGCCCAGAGGAAGCCGAGCACAGCACCGGCCACTGCAAGCATCGCCACATAAGGCATCGGCCGGCGGCCGCGCGCATACCAGGCGACGAGGCCGTAGGCCAGCGCCGGCAGCAGATAGCCGATCAGGAGCAGGTTGAAGAAGGGCCAGCGTCCGGTGTTTTCGCCGCTGAAATAGGGGTTGAGCGCGAAGATGTGCAGCGACAGCACGTTGATCGTCGCGATCACCCCGGCGATCATCGAGCCGAAGCGGAAGACGGGGCTTGGCGACCGAAGGTCGAGCGTCATCAGGATGCCCGAGAAGCCGACAGTGACGAGCGTGTAGATCGACTGCTCGCCGAGCGTCGGGACCCGGCTGTCCAGCACGCCGCCGTTCATCGCGTGGCGCACCAGAACGGCGATCGTCATCAGTGCTGCGAGCGACGCGAGCGCCTGCATGAGGTTGCGGATGCGGAAATCCGGCGATTCCCTGAGAAGCCAGGCGGAGACGATCGCAAGCAGTGTGGGTATGCCGTAGCCGGGCAGCAGTGCATTGAGGAAGGGCGTGGTGCCGAGGCTGTTCGGGCCGATCAGCGTCGGCTCCCAGGCGATGCGGCCGAAGACGATCAGCGTGGCGGCGGCCATCATCCACGGCAGCGCCGGCCAGGGTTTTGCGCGCATCGCCAGAAGATAGGCAAAGCCGAGCACGGAGACGAGGATGGTCGTCACGATGCCGTTGGTCAGCGCATGCAGCGCCAGCGTGAAGCCCCCGAAGGAGCCGGCGACCAGGAGATTGGCGGGCCAGTCGACGGACGGGCCGGTCCCGCCCTCCGTCGCATCGCCGCCTTGCCGGAACAGCCATTCGGCCGCGCCGAGAAGCGCCAGCCCGAGGCCGAGGCCGTAAAGCCCGTGCATCCAGTCGCGCCCGAGGTTTCCGAAATTCAGGAAGCTGATGAAGGCAAGCGCCACCGGCACGGCCGGCATGAGGAAGGCCCAGACAATGGAAAATTCCGGTTCCGGTCTGCGGAAGCGCCTGAGAAAGGCGAAGCCCAGAAGCGTGAAGACCGCGCCGAGCAGGAGATAGACGGTGATTTCGTTGGTGAAGGTCAATGCTTGCGCCGGCTGGCCGTCAGCCGGAGCGGGAAGCACCGATTGCGGCACATAATCGAACCAAGTCAGGGCGGTGATGGTAATGCCCAGGATGGAGCCCGCGGCGGCGATTATCGCCGGCCAGACTGCATGGATGCGGCTGGCGCCGAGTGCCGCAAGCGTGGCCGTGATGGCAACAAAGCCGAATAACACCATTCCTGCGCCTTCCGCATGGCGCAACACCATGACAAGCGCCGGCAGCATGGTCATGATCGCGATGGAAAGCGTGATCTTCAACGGCGGCCGGAGAAGAAGGCCGCGCCATCCCGTTCTGGCTGACGCGCCGGCTTCGTAGCGCGAGCCGGGCCAGAAGAAGCCGGTGCCGGCGATCATCACGATCAGCGCCAGCACGGGCGGCAGGGGATCGAAGGCGTCGGAGCCGGCCACATAGGCGACGGCCCAGAGCCCGACGCCGATATTGGCGAGCATCGGCACGACCGTCCACCGGCGGAAGCGCGAGGCGGCATTCACCGCAAGCCAGGTGAGGCCGAGAAAGAGGAAGAGCGCCGTGGCGTTCGGCTCTTCGGTTGCGACGAGGCCCGGTGTCAGCAGCGAGGCGAGCAGGCCGAGGCCGGCAAGCGCCTGCCCATGCAGGAGCGACAGCGCGATCGTCGCGAACGAGACGAGTGCCAGCAGAACGAAGGCCGAGGCCGGGCCGATGAACTCGTAGATGCCGTAAGCCGCATAGATCGCCGCGAGCAACGTTACCGCGCCGGCCGCCGTCAGCGCGCCGGGGATCATCGCATGACTGTAGCGCTCGGAAATCTGCGGCATGGCGCGGCGGCGGACGATCTCGCCGGCGGCAAGCAGCAGGAGCCCGAAAATACCGGCAAGCGTAAGCCGTGCGGCCGGTCCGAGCAGCCCTGCCTCGATCGAATAGCGCACCAGGAAGATACCGCCGAAAGCAAGCGCCACGCCGCCCACCCAGACGGGCCAGCGGGCACCGAGATAGCTTTCCAGATTTTCGCGGGTCCTTGCCTGGGCTGCCGCCGGCTGCGGGACAGGCCCGGGCGTCACGGTCTCCTGGCCGGTGCCGACATCTTCTGCCACAACGGCCGGCTGCGTTGCCACGGCGGGCGCTTCCTCATGCGCCTCGCGTGCCGCGAGCTCGATCGGGGAGACCGGCTCGTCCTGGATGGCGTCCACTGCGGCCTCCGCTGAAATCGCCGTCACGGATGAGGGTGGAGCAACCGTCTGCCGTTTCGAGAGGTCCGCCTTGATCGCCTCCAGCTCCTTTTCGAGCGCGCCAAGACGTTTTCCGGTTCTGCTGTTGAGGCCCACCATGACGATGACCAGGATAAGGAGCAGGAGTTCGATCATCGGCATCCTCGCAAGCGGGGTGGAATGTTCCAGAGGTTATACAATTGCCGGACGAAGGAAGGGAAGGGCCAGCCTCCTGCTGAAAATCGCGCCATGATATTGCGCACAAGACAGGCGTATGCATACAAATTGACCGATATTAAAATATGATGACTTTATGTGCAGTTTCGGCTTGCGCGAGAGCTGAAGAAGCGCTTGGATGCAACTCATCCGAACAAAAGAAACTTTGAGGGGACCCATTTTCATGATCTCGCGCAGACTGTTTTCCAAACTTTCGGCCGCTGCGGCGCTGGCGTTTGCCGCCGGCTTTTCCGTGCCTGCCGCGTCGGCGCTGGCCGAGACGCCGGTCAAGTTCACACTCGACTGGAAATTCGAAGGCCCGGCTGCCGGTTTCCTGCTCGCTCAGGACAAGGGCTACTTCAAGGCCGAAGGGCTGGATGTCACGATCGATACCGGCAACGGCTCGGTCGAGGCGATCCCGCGCGTGGCGACCGGCGCCTATCAGATGGGCTTCGGCGACATCAACTCGCTGATCAAGTTCCTCGACGAGGATCCGTCGCAGAAGATCAAGGCGGTGATGATGATCTATGAGCGCCCGACGTTTGCCGTCGTCGGCCGCAAGTCGCTCGGGGTCACGGACGATCCGAAGTCGCTGGAGGGCAAGAAACTCGGCGCCCCGCCGCCGGACGGCGCATTTGCCCAGTGGAAGGCCTTCAAGCAGGTCGCCAAGATTGATGACAGCAAGATCACTATCGAGTCGATCGGCTTCCCGGTCCGCGAGCCGATGCTCGCCAAGGGCGATGTCGATGCCGTTTTCGGTTTTGCCTTCTCGGTGATCCTGAACCTGAAGGCGCAGGGCATCAAAAACGAGGATATCGCCACCATCCTGATGGCCGAACACGGCCTCAACCTTTATGGCAATGCCGTTCTGGTCAATGCTGATTTTGCCGAGAAAAATCCGGATGCCGTGAAGGGCTTCCTGAAGGCGCTCACCAAGGGCTTTGCCGATGCCGTCGCCAATCCGGAAGAGGGCGCCGCCGCCGTCCTGAAGCGCAACGAGACGCTCAACAAGGATATCGAGGTCGAGCGCCTGACCATGGCGAATTCCATGAACATCAAGACGCCCTATGTCGTGGAGAATGGTTTCGGCGGCGTCGATCCGGCGCGTCTTTCCGCCTCGATAGACACGCTCAAGGTCTCCATGGGTCTGAAGGGCAATGTGAAGGCGGAGCAGGTGTTCGACGCAAGCTATCTGCCGCCCAAGGCGGAGCGGATGCTGCCGTAACTGGAATTGTCTTCTCCCCAGCTGAGGAGAAGATGCTCGATAGGGCAGATGAGGGGGAGCGAAACGACGCCCTGAGCGGAAAGCGTCGGCGGAACCTGGCATAGGCCCCCTCATCCGGCTCTTCGAGCCACCTTCTCCCCGCTGGGGAGAAGAGGGAGTTAGCGCCAGAACGGAGACCCCATGCCTCACCTCGTTTCCATTGACAACGTCGACATGCGCTATGGCGGCGTAAACGGCACGCTCGCGGTCTCCGGCCTCACGATGAAGGTCGACAAGGGAGAGTTCGCCGCCGTCGTCGGCCCTTCCGGCTGCGGCAAGTCGACTCTGATGAAGCTCGTCACTGGGCTGCATATCCCGCAGAGCGGCGTGGTGATCGTCGCCGGCAGCCAGGTGACCGAGCCCGTGTCGATCGTCGGCATGGCCTTCCAGAACCCGACCATGCTGCCCTGGCGAACCACGCTCGACAACATCCTCTTGCCGCTGGAGATCGTCGAAAAGCACCGCCACCGGCTTCGCGCCCATAAAAAGGAATATGTCGAGAAGGCCGAACACCTGCTGGAGACCGTCGGCCTCAAGGGCTTCGGATCGAAATTTCCCTGGCAACTTTCCGGCGGCATGCAGCAGCGCGCCAATCTCTGCCGCGCGCTGATCCACGAGCCGGAACTCCTGATGCTCGACGAGCCCTTCGGCGCGCTTGACGCGTTTACACGCGAGGAGCTCTGGTGCGTCATCCGCGACCTGCACGCCGCGCAGGGCGTGACGATCATCCTGGTCACCCACGACCTGCGCGAGGCGACCTTCCTCGCCGACCGCATCTTCGTGATGAGCGCGCGTCCCGGCCGGGTGTTGAAGGAGCATGTTGTGCCCTTCGCCAGGCCTCGCGATCTCGACGTCATGTACGAAAAAGGCTTCAACGACATGGTGCATGAACTGCACGGTGAGATTGCCAGCGCGAGGGTGGTCGCATGAGTGCCGTCACGGAAAACACCGCCTCATCTGCGGCACCCGCCCGGCCGCTCCTGGCCCGCGTCAACTGGACGAGTCTGGCACCCTGGCTTTACACGCTCGGCCTTTTCGTCCTCTGGGAACTGCTGGTGATGGCGCTCGACATGCCGCCCACCATCCTGCCCGCGCCGACCCGCGTCTTTGAGGCGATCATGCAATACTGGTCGCCGATCTGGAAGAACTCGCTGCAAACTCTCTATACGACCACCGTAGGCTTTGCGATCGCTGTGGCGGCGGGGCTGGCGCTCGGCCTCTTCGTCGGCTGGTCGAAGACCATCTATGCCGGGCTCTATCCGCTGATGATCGGCTTCAACGTGATCCCGAAAGTGGCGCTGGTGCCGATCCTGGTCATCTGGTTCGGCATCGGCGCCGTTCCGGCGGTGCTGACCGCCTTCCTGATTTCCTTCTTCCCGATCGTCGTCAACGTCGCAACGGGGTTGGCGACGATCGAGCCGGAAACCGAAGATGTCTTGCGCGCGCTCGGCGCGAAGAAGATGGACATCATGCTGAAGGTCGGCATTCCGCGCTCCATGCCCTACTTTTTCGGTTCGCTGAAGATCGCCATTACGCTCGCCTTCGTCGGTTCCGTTGTGTCGGAAACGGTCGCCTCGAATTACGGGCTCGGCTATATGATGAGCTCGGCGCAGAGCCAGTTCAACGTGCCTCTCGTCTTCGCAGGCCTCTTGGCGCTCGCGGTCGAAGGCATCGCCATGTACGCGCTGATGGCCTGGATCGAGATGCGCATGACCGGCTGGGCGCACCGTTCGTCCATGTCCCATTGAGGTGCACATCGGGTCCGGCTCCTCGTAAAGCCGGACCCGATGCATCCTTTCCTTCAGACCCGCGCCATCGCCGGCTCGTCCGCTCCTTGAGGAGCCGGAGGTCCGCTCTTACCGGAAATGCTGCGGGAAGCTACCTGAGGGTCTGGAATCTCTTCCCGGTATTTGGCTCGGCGGTAATTGGCGCAGAATGCAGCGAGGTCAAGATAAAAAACGAGCTTTTCGGCCTCAGGCTAACCAATTATGAAAATTCAACTTTTGGCTTCATTGCGGGGTCTTGGTGCAAGCACGAAGGATGCCCTGCCGTCCGTCTCCGCGCCGCGCCCGATGCCCTTGATGGCGGCGATAAGCCGGCCGCCGCGGTTCAGCATCCGGTCGCCGATCTCGATCAGCCGGGAATTCGGCGTCGCATGCGGCGCCGCTTCACGCAGCCGTGCGGCGAGCGCGAAATCATCCTCTTCGGGGTGGAGCGAAAGGGTGGCGATCACCGCCGCGGCCGGCGAGCGGGAAACGCCCATCCAGCAATGGATGATGATCGGTGCCGACTGGTCCCAGTCCCGCACGAAGCCGATCAGGCTTTTCACATGCGTTTCGCTCGGCGCCACCAGGTCGCCCGTTCCGGCAAAGCCGATATCGTTCATCGCAAGCTTCAGGTGGCGGTTCGCGGAAATGACGCCCGGCCGATGGAAATCCTGGCTCTCGGCGATCAGGCTTACCATTTCCCGGGCGCGGTGCCGGACCGCCATTTCGGCGATGCTGGCAAGCGGGCACACGACGATCCCCGTCATGAGGCTTTGCTCGCTCTCTTGTCTGCCGCCCGCTCCGCCTCGATCTCGTGGAAGCGATCGAGAAAGCGCTGCTGCGCTTCGGTTGCCGGCATGGGATCGATCGGCAGCATGTCGCGGGTAATGCCGCGCGGCTGGCCGAAGAATTTCCGCGCTTCGGCAACGGAGAAGCCGGCAAGCTCGGTCGCCTCGAAAAAGGCGGCGATCGTATCGGCCTTCTTGATCAGCGCCTTGAGTTCGCGGGAGGGATGCGGCGGCAGGCCGAAGCGCAGGTGGACGGCCGCTTCGAGCCTCTGCTCGACGGCCTTGTAGTCGCCGCCGACAACCGATTTGAACGGCGAAATCATGTCGCCGATGACATATTCCGGCGCATCGTGTAGCAGCGTCATCTGCAACGCCTCCGCCGTGCAGGGTTCATTGCAGCGGCGAAAAATCTCCTCCACCACGAGGCAGTGCTGGGCGACGGAAAAGGCATGATCGCCGCGTGTCTGGCCGTTCCAGCGGGCGACGCGGGCAAGCCCATGGGCGATGTCGGAGATTTCGACGTCGAGTGGAGAGGGGTCGAGCAGGTCGAGTCTTCGCCCCGACAGCATGCGTTGCCAGGCGCGGGCCGCACGGGCGGAAATCGAGGCAGGAGTCTTGGCCGCTCTCACGGTTCGGCCTCTTCCGCCTCGACGGGGAAGGAAAGTCCCGTCCATTCGGGCAGCGTCAGCGTCACCGGCACATCGCCGGCGATCAGCGGGAGGCCTCGCGCCAGGGCATCGCCGGCGCGGTCGACGCGGACGATTGCAAGCCCCTTGTTCCCGGCAACCGAGCCGAGGGCGCCGACGGTCTTGCCGCCGGCGATGATCTCCGTGCCGGAGCGAGGCAACTGCTCATCGCCTGAAACCAGCGCCACGCGTCGCCGCGCTGAGCCGCGATGCTGCATGCGGGAGACGACTTCCTGGCCGACATAGCAGCCTTTACGGAAGGAAAGCCCGCCTGCGAGGTCAAGCAGGACGTCATGCGGAAAGGCGTCCTGCAATGCGTAATCATGGCCGGAGAGCGTGAGGCCTGCTTCGACGCGGAGCGCATGATAAGCCTCTTCCGGTCCCCCGGCCTGTTTGCCCGGCACGCGGGTAAGCGGGATTCCGGCTTTCTCGAAGGCGGCGTCCTTTATGCTTCCCTTGTCCGCGTCGTCGCCCCAGAAGACCGTGACGCCTTCCGCAGCATCGGGCGCGATGTCGACCGCCGCGCGTAGCTTGTACATGGTGAGCCGGCGGACGAGTGCTTCCCGCTGGTCGGCATCGGTTTCGATGACGAAACCGTCGCCATCCCGCCAGACGATGAAATCGAAGAGGATCTTGCCTTGCGGGGTTAAAAGCGCGCCCGGCCGCGCCTCGTTTTCGGGCAGCCCATCGATATCGGTGGTGATCAGCCCCTGCAGGAAATCCTGCGCATCCTTGCCGGAAAGGCGGATCAGGCTTCGCGTTGGAAGATAGGCGGCGGACATGGCACGGGAATCCGGTTGTTCTGAAACTGAGAGTTAAGTCTTTCGCGGGGCGGGGACAAGTCGTGCCCTTGGTTGAATCAACGGAGCGAAGACGCAGGGTCCGTGAGCGATCGATCAATCCCGATCCTGAGCCGTAACTCAGTCATAGATTTTGTCGGTTGAGGGGAGGCGATTGAAAAGAGCAACCGTTCTGCGAGCCCACAATCTCTCAATCGCCGCCCGAGAAGAACTTCCATTTGCCGTCCGGCGTGATGCCCACGCGGAAGAAGTTGTAGTTGCCGTTCTCTTCCATGCCCGCGAGATCACCGGCCGTGACGATACGGAGCAGGTCGACACGCTCCGGCGGGGTCAGCGTGGCAAGCGACTTGCCGGTGAAATAGGGCCAGACATAGGTCTCGTCCGGCGTGCCGGTGTCAAAATGGGCAGCGCTCGTCGAGAGGATGTCGAGCAGGATCGCCAGGATTTCCTGACCGTCCGGATCACCGGAAAAGCCTTTCAGCGTCTCGATCGGATCATCGCTTTCGCCGTTCATCACCAGGGTCTGGCCGGCTCCGGTTCCGATCAGCGGACGCAAGCGCTCGATATCTCCGGAGGCGGCGGCTTCGACGATCTGCTCGCGCATCTGTTTGACCGGTGCCGGCAGTTTCGACATGTCATGAATGATTTCGAGCGGCGCGTTGTCATCGGCTACGGTCTTGCCGGCATCGGTATCGGGCGCCGCAGCCGGTTTCTCGTCGACCTGTGTCGATCGATCGATTGCCGGGCCTGGCTGGGGCAGCGTCGTACCCTCGAAGGCTTCGAGGTCTTCCACCTTTTGGGAGCGCTGGGGCTCCCGAGGAGATTCGACACCCGGTGAGAGCTCGGAAAAGGCAAAGGCGTGACTGCCGGCCGCCGTGCCACCAACGGCAAACAGCACCGCCATGGAAAGGCGAATGAAGGTTTGGTGCATGGTCGTTTCCGCTGCGCCGCGCATGGGAAACCTCGGTTGTTTACTGGACCGTGCGCTCGGGGGAGAACTCGCCTGCGAGCATGCGGGTCCGAAGCGATTCAAGCATGGCTTCGGCTCCGGTCTCGCCATGGATTCGGATGGTTTCCCGCATAGCAAGCACCAGGGCTGCGTCAGCGATGATCTCCGTTTCGATACCGTCAGCCCGGCCGTCAGCCCAGGCTTCACTCTGATATTCCAAGGCAGCCTGCATCTTCTCATGCACAATCATGTCGTCGATGTCATTGCGGCCTGCTTGCATTCTCTCGTCCTCGGTGCCCGTTTGATTACTAGCCCGTTAAAAACTTTATCAGTCTTTTATCAAAACGACACGGCCTCCTGCGAAAAGAGGTAAATAATCCTCTAATTTCCGAAACGTGCGGCAATTTCTGCGGCAAGTGTTGCGCCTTCGTTACGGTATCGCTCCTCCGCGATCCTTGCCGCGTCCGTGCAGGAGGAGTGGACAGCCGCAAAGGAGCGATAGCCACGGTTGAAGGCGGCCGTCAGTTTCTCGCGGCGCTTGGGTTCGTTCGCCGTATCGGCGTCCAGCAGTTGCTGCATGGCCGCGCGCCAGTCGGAGCCCGGTGCGCCGCAGAGCGACCTGAGGTATTGGATCGATCCCAGAACCTCTGCAAGGCGGGTGAGTTGCGCTTCATAAGGCGCCGGTTTTTCCTCCGCCGGTGGTTGTGGGGGAGGAAGAGTTGACTGCTGTTTCGCCGCCGGCTGCTTGGCTGTCTGGGCGGCGAGAGGTGCCGCCACCAGAACCGGCAACAGGAGAGTGAGGGCAAATCGCAAACTGTGCTTCATGAACGAGTCCCGGCGTATCGGCATCTCTTACCGGGCATTCAGCTCCGCCGCCAGTCTCTCGACGCATTCAAGCACGCTCGGCGGCACCGGAAGCAGGCGGATCTCCTCGACCGTATACCAGCCGGGATCGGCGGCGTCATCGGCGGCAATCGCTTCGGTGTCGGCATCCGCCTCGACGCGAAAGACCGAGAGAAAGAAATGTCTGCCGTCGTCTTTCTCGCTCCTGATGTCGTAGGTCGCGAACAGAATGGGGTTGCGGACGGCAATGCCGGTCTCCTCGAAGAATTCCCTGAGTGCCGTCTGGTCCGGCGTCTCTCCGGGCTCGCCGCGCCCGCCCGGAAAGGCGAACAGATCGGCCGACGGCGGGTTGATCCGCCGGATCAGCAGGAACCGGCCTTCCCGTTCGAGAATGGCGGAGGATGCAGGTTGAGGGGAGGAGGGCATGCTATGTCTTTTCGATTCAGCGGGCCGCGGCGCCGTGGGGCACGATGGTTAAATCATACCCTATTGCGCGAATGACTTTCAGGATGGTCGCGAACTCCGGATTACCGCCTTCGCTGAGCGCTCGATAGAGATTTTCACGAGACAAGCCGGCGTCCTTGGCAACTTGGCTCATACCCCGGGCACGAGCAACATCGCCAATCGCGGCTGCGATAACCGCTGGATCGCCATCCTCGAATACCGCTTCCAGAAAGAGCGCAATGCGCTCGTCACTATCCAGATGTTCAACGATATCCCATTTCTTCGTTTTGACAGCCATCGTCATTCCTCCAGATCCGCGGCCAGTGCTTTGGCCGAAGCGATATCGGCCGACTGGCTGGATTTATCGCCGCCGCACAGCAGGATGATCAGCTTCTCCCCACGGCGTGTGAAATAGATTCGATAACCTGGTCCATAGTCGATGCGCATTTCGCTGATGCCGGAGCCAACAGGCTTTACATCGCCGGGATTGCCAAGAGATAAGCGATAGATGCGAGTGTTGATCCGGGTCTTCGCACGCTCATCTCGCAACCTGGTAAACCAAGCCGAGTAGATTTCGGTTTCCAGGATTTCGATCATGTGAGATATGTAGCGCGTAAGCTACAGTCCTGCAAGTGATACATCCATGAAAACCTACACCCTCTACGCCTTAGCTGCCCTTGCCGAGATCGCCGGCTGCTTTGCTTTCTGGGCCTGGCTCCGGCTTGGAAAGCCCGTCTGGTGGATGGCGCCGGGCATGGTGTCGCTGATCCTCTTCGCCTGGGCCTTGGCGCTGGTGCCGAGCGAGGCGGCGGGACGCACCTACGCGGCCTATGGCGGCATCTATATCCTCGCCTCCATCCTCTGGCTGTGGGCGGTTGAGGCACGGGTGCCGGATCGCTGGGATGTGCTTGGCGTTGCGGTCTGCCTTGCCGGAGGAGCGATCATCCTCTTCGGTCCGAGAAGCGCGTAGACCCGCTTGACCCTTCGCAAGCCCGATGCCATCTAGGTTCGCATGTGCGGACGCTACGCCCTGACGGCCACTCCCAAAGAGATTTCGGAATTCTTCGATCTGGCGGATCTCGACGATTTCCCGGCCCGCTACAACATTGCGCCGACGCAACCGATCCTCGTCGTGATGTCGTCGGAACGGCGTGAGCCCGGCAGCAACCTGCCGGAGCGCCGCGCGTTCCTCGCCCGCTGGGGCTTCATTCCCGGCTGGGTGAAGGACCCGAAGGAGTTTCCGCTGCTGATCAACGCGCGCTCCGAAACGGCGATCGGCAAGGCTTCCTTCCGCGCCGCCATGCGCCACCGCCGCATCCTGATCCCCGCGACCGGCTTTTACGAATGGCGCCGGCCGCCGAAGGAGACAGGTGTCAGGCCGCAGGCCTATTGGGTGCGGCCGAAAAGGGGCGGCGTCATCGCCTTTGCCGGGTTGATGGAGACCTGGTCATCGGCCGACGGTTCGGAAGTTGATACGGCGGCGATCATGACGACAAGGGCGAATGCCGCGATCCATCCTATCCATGAGCGGATGCCGGTGGTCATCAAGCCGGAGGATTTCGACCGCTGGCTCGACTGCAAGACGCGCGAACCGCGCGAGGTGGCCGACCTGATGCAGCCGGTCCAGGAGGATTTCTTCGAGGCGCTGCCGGTTTCCGACCTCGTCAACAAGGTTTCCAACATGGGGCCGGACCTGCAGAAACCGGTCGCGGTCAGCCCGCCGGAAGAGGAGCTGCCGAAGAAGGCGAAACCGGACTCCTCGCAGATGTCGCTCTTCTGATCCTTCGGCTTTCTTCAAACGGATACTTCCATGAACCTGTTTTCCGCCGGTTTTTCCGGTCTTGCGCTCGGTGGATCGCTCATTGTCGCGATCGGGGCCCAGAACGCCTTTATCCTGCGGCAGGGCCTGATCCGCAGCCATGTCTTCATTCTTTGCCTGATCTGCGCGCTTTCGGATGCATTGTTGATCGCCGCGGGCGTCGGCGGCCTTGGCACGATCGTCTCGCGCTCGCCGGCGCTGATCCAGGTGGTGACGCTCTGCGGCACCGTCTTCCTCGGCACCTATTCGGTCATGGCCTTCCGCCGCGCGGCAAAGCCCGGCGCCCTGGTGACCGGTGTACCGGAACCGATGGGGCTGAAGGCAGCGGTCCTGACCTGCCTCGCCTTCACCTTTCTCAATCCGCATGTCTATCTGGACACGGTCGTGCTGCTTGGCAGCTTGTCGGCGGCCTTCGAAGGGATGGAACGCGTGGCCTACGGCGCCGGTGCGGCGATCGCCTCGTTCCTGTGGTTCTTCGGGCTTGGCTACGGCGCGCGATTTCTAGCGCCGTTCTTTGCGAGACCCGCCGCCTGGCGGGTTCTGGATGTCGTCATCGGCGTTGTGATGGGCCTGCTCGCGCTCGGGCTGCTTTTGAGCTTCCTTGGCGGCGAATAGGAATGAAGGCGGGCTTTAACCGGTCGGGTTGAGCTTCGGCTTGCGCTTCAGCATCAGCGCGGCGGCAACAACGGCCTTGAGCGCCAGGGGGCGGTAGGGTGGGGTGATATCCTGCTTGGTTTCGGTTTTCTTGGCTGGCTTTTCTGTGCTCATGGCTGTCTCTGTCACACGCGCGATTCGGTTGCGTCCATCGCGGCTTTTCCCATGAAACAGGGCGGAATCGTGACCAACTACCCGGCGTCGTCGCCAGCCTTTCACGGAGCTGTCGTCTTGCCGGAAACTGTTGCGCGGAAGTTGCAGCTTGTCACGAGCGAGGGTTCAGACGCTCGTGCCGTCATCCTCGATTGTAATCGTGCCGTAGCGACGCTGCCAGGCGCGCGCGCTGAAGGGCAGCACGCAGAGATAGGCGATGACGGTAACGGACAGCACCTGCCAGGTGTAACTCATCAGCAGCGCCACATAGAGCACGACACCGAGCAGGATTGGCAGCATGAGATCGCGGCGGATGCGGCTCGACTTGCCGGACCAGACCGGCAGGCGGGAGACGAGCAGGTAGCCGATCAGCACCGTGTAGGCGACGCTTCCGTAGACGAAGAAAGGGGTAGGCTCGACGCCGAGGAAGCCCAGATAGACCGGCAGCAGCACCAGCATGGCCCCCATAGGGGCCGGCACGCCGACAAAAAATTCCGATTGCCACGGCGCCTTCACTTCGCGGTCCGCCATGACGTTGAAGCGGGCAAGCCGAAGCCCGGCGGCGATCGCGTAGAGAAGTGCCGCGATCCAGCCCGGCGAACGGGCGTTGTCGAGCAGGAAGGCGTAGGAGACCAGCGCCGGCGCCACGCCGAAATTGATGATGTCGGCAAGCGAATCCATCTGCACGCCGAATTTCGACGTTGCCTTGAGCAGCCGGGCGATGCGCCCGTCGATACCGTCCAGGAAGGCGGCTGCGAGCACCATGACGACGGCGAGTTCGTAACGTCCTTCGAAGGCGAGCCGGATGCCCGTCAGTCCCGCGCAGATGGCGAGCGCGGTGATGAGGTTCGGTACCATCAGCCGGATCGGGATTTCGCGCAGGCGCGGACCGCGAGCCTCGTCGTTCGGACGGTTCGGTTCGTTCTGCTGCGGGGGCGAAGCGGGCGTCTCCATGCGGTTTTCTCGCTCTTCGCTCATGTGCGGCGGCTGATGGTCGGGCCCTTGGACGAACCGAATTCCGCAAGCACGGTCTCGCCGCCGATGGCGATCTGGCCGATGGAAACGCGTGGCTCAGCGCCGGACGGCACGAAGACGTCGAGCCTGGAGCCGAAGCGGATCAGCCCGAAGCGCTCCCCGGCATTCACCGGCTCGCCGGACTTCACCCAGCACACGATGCGCCGCGCCACGAGGCCGGCGATCTGCACGACACCGATCTTGCCGTGGCGGGTTTCGATGACAAGCCCGTTGCGCTCGTTGTCCTCGCTCGCCTTGTCGAGTTCGGCGTTGATGAACTGGCCGGGGCGGTATTCGATGCGGGAGACCTGGCCACGCACCGGCGAACGGTTGATGTGGCAGTCGAAGACGTTCATGAACACGGAAATCCGCAGCATCGGCTCGGAGCCGAGTTCGAGCTCAGCCGGTGGCACGACCATGGCGACATGCGAGATCTTCCCGTCGGCAGGGCTCAGTACAAGATCGTCGTCCTGGGGCACGGCGCGCTCCGGATCGCGGAAGAAATAGGCGCACCAGAGCGTCAGGACAAGCCCGATCCAGAACAGCGGTTCAGCGATATAGCCGAGAATCAGCGAGGCGATGAAGAAGGCCGCCACAAAGATATAGCCTTCCTTATGGATCGGCACGAGCGTGTTGCGGATGGTGTCGAAGAGATTGATCAACCTGGTTCTCCTGCTGGTCAGCCGGACCTGACTACAGAAAAACCGCTTTACCGGCAATGCGGTTCCGCTGCCGCAACTTCAGGCTTTGTTGATGACGCGCGGTAGCGTTGAGCCACCCACCTGTCCGATCAACCTGGCGAAAGCCCCTGCGCCGCATTGATCGATGAAACGAACCGTCGCGTGCGCTCGTGTTTCGGAGAGTTGAAGATCGCCTGGGCGCTGCCCGATTCGACCACGCTGCCGTTTTCCAGGAAGACGACATGATTGGCGATCTGCGAGGCAAGGCGCAGGTCGTGCGTTGCCATGACCATGGTCGTTCCTTCCTTCGCAAGCCGTCCCAGCACGTCGACGACCTCTGCGGAAAGTTCGGGATCGAGGGCTGATGTCGGCTCGTCGCAAAGGAGAACGCGCGGGGAAGGCGCCAGCGCCCGGGCGATCGCCACGCGCTGCTGCTGTCCACCGGAGAGTGTGGAGGGCCAGGCATCCGCCTTGTGCGCCATGCCGACCTTGGTCAGCAACTCCATGGCGCGAGCCTGTGCCTTCTCGCGCGGCCATTTCAGGACGGTGGTCAGCCCTTCCATGACGTTCTCGATTGCCGTTCGGTGTGGGAAGAGTTGGAAATTCTGAAACACCATGCCGGTCTGGCGGCGGATTTTCTGGATCGCCTGCCAGCCGATCTTCCTGCCGGGGGCGAAATCGAGCTTTTCGTCGCCGATGCGCACGGAACCGGCGGTCGGGATTTCCAGAAGGTTGATGCAGCGCAGAAGCGTGCTTTTGCCGCCGCCGGACGGGCCGACCAGCGCGGTGACGCTGCCCTCGGGAATGCGGATGCTGATGTCCTTCAGGACGGCGGTATCGCCGAAGCTTTTTTCGATATGGGAAAGCTCGATCATCTATTTGCCTCCAGCATGCCGCCATAGCGGGCGAAGCGCTTTTCCAGCCTGTCCTGCAGCGATGAGAGGACCGAGCTCAGCACGAGATAGATGAGGGCGGCTTCGATATAGAGGATAAGCGGTTCGTAAGTGGTGGCGACGATGCGCTGGGCCGCCTGGAAAAGCTCCGGCACGGTAATCGCGGCCGCAAGCGAGGTATCCTTGACGAGTGAAATGAACGTGTTGGAGAGCGGCGGCACCGCGACCCGCGCGGCCTGCGGCAGGACCGTCCGGCTCATCGCTTGCCGCCATGTCATGCCGATCGAATAGGCTGCTTCCCATTGCCCCTTGGGGACGGAGGAGATGACCGCCCGGATGATCTCGGAACTGTAGGCGCCGATATTGAGCGTGAAGCCGATCAGCGCCGCCGGGAAGGCATCGAGCAGGATGCCGATGCTCGGAAGGCCGTAGAAGATCACGAAAAGTTGCACCAATAGCGGTGTGCCGCGGATCACCCAGACATAAAATCGCGCGATCAGCGCAAGGGGATTGGGCCCGAACAGGCGGGTGACCGCCGTCACGAGGCCGAGGATCAGGCCGAAGGTGAAGGAAAGCAAGGTCAGCGGAACGGTGAACTTGATGCCCGCCCATAAAAGCATCGGAAGTGAATCCGACATCAGTTGAAGCCAGTGCGGCAAGGTGTGCCCCTCAAAAACAGCGCGTCCGGCGCAGCCGCCGGACGCTTTGAATGTCTTCAATTAGTGCAGTTTGCGGAAACCGGAAACCGCTCCCTTTATTTGGACACATCCTGCCCGAAATACTTCTCGGAAATCTTCTGATAGGTGCCGTCGGCCTTGATGTCGGTGAGCGCCTTGTTGATGGCTTCCAGCAGTTCCGGTTCACCCTTGCGGATGATGATGCCGGAATAGTCGGCGTTTTCCTGCTCGGCAGCGATCTTCACCGGAGCATCGGGCTTCTGCTTCTTGAAATCGAGGAAGGAGAGGCTGTCGTTGACCGTGGCGTCGGCGCGACGCGTCAGCACAAGCTGGATCGACTGGTCGAAACCGTCCGTGCCGACGAGTTCGGCACCGGACTGCTCGGCGAGCTTGCCGAAATTGCTGGTCAGCGACTGGGCCGACTTCTTGCCCTTGAGATCGGCAAAGCCCTTGATGTCGTCATTGTCCGCACGGACGATCAGCACCGCCTTGGAGGCGATGTAGGGGTCGGAGAAGTCGTACTTCTGCTTGCGCGCTTCGGTGATGCCCACCTGGTTGATGACCGTGTCGTAGCGCTTTGCATCGAGGCCTGCGATCAGGCCGTCCCACTTGCCCTCGATGAATTCCGGTTTGACGCCGAGCTTCGCGGCAACGGCTTCGCCGATCTCGACGTCGAAGCCGACGAGCTTGCCGCTTTGATCGTGATAGGTGAAGGGCGCATAGGTTCCCTCGGTGCCGATCTTCAGGACGCCGGTCGACTTGATGGCGGCAAGGTTTTCGCCGGCGAGGGAGGGAATGATCGCCGCCGCCTGAATGAGGGCCGCAGCGACAATGGTTTTCAACCGGATCATTTTCGTCATCCTTTCAGCAATGCTTTGCTGGCATTTGATTTCCGACCCTAGATGCCAGAAATTAGGACGCTTTGAGTGGAAGAAAACTGCGAAGAAAAACGGCGAATGCAAATATTTTGCTCAATTGGTGCCCCGGAACCGAAGTTCAGGACTCGTCGAGGCAACCGGCCTGCCCATATTTGATCGGCGACGCTCGTTCCCGGGATTAGGTCAGTCGGGGGTGAAATCCGGCATTGAGTCTGGCCCACGAAGGAATCGTAGGGCTGTTGAGGTGAATGGGACCGTGGAATCATAGATGGGCGCGTGGTCGCCGCCGGGAACAATCCACAACTCGGCATCCGGTATAGAACGATAGATGCTTACTGGAATTTCAACGGGGAAAAAATTATCGCGATCACCGTGCACGATGAGCGTACGAGCTGTGATGGTCGATAAGCTTTGTTTCGTGAAATTCATGTCGTCGTAGTTTTCGGCGAACGCGTTGAACTGTGAAATGAGTTGACGAATCTGTTCGTCACCGCGTTTTGCGCATTCCCGATACATCTCCTGCACCGGTTGGGGCATGGTGGCCATCGAAGCCCTGCGCATTATTGCCCTGGCCTGATCCGGGAAGTGCGTGGTTGCGCTAATTAACACCATCGAGTCGATGCGCTCAGGCTGGCTCGTTGCCATGTGCAGGAGCGCCATTCCGCCAGAACTGATACCCATGGCCGAGAACTGCCCAACTCCCAGCTTCTCCAGCAAGAGGAATACGTCGTTGGCCGCTTCTCGATGTGTGAACCTGTTCCCGGGGTTGGTGGAGTAACCGTGGCCGCGCAGGTCCACGACGATCAGTCGATGGTGCTCCGAGAGTTCGGCGATGAAGGGATACCAGTTCTGCGCACAGCCGCCAAACCCGTGCAACAGCACCAAGGGCTTTCCAGTTCCGTACTCTTCGTAGTGCATTTCAATGGTGTTGAGCTGAACGGTCTGCCCGCGACCGGTTGTTCGCTCGGGAGCATATGTCGTCGTCACGGGTATGCCTCTCCTGTATTTAGGCGGACTGCTGCGCGGCCCCGGCATGAGCGCCAATGAATCATATCGCTGGCGTCTTGGGAATCCTTTTAACTGGTCTGAGCTTAAGGCTCTACCCAACCGAGCCACGTCGTGAGTGCCAGCAGCGGCGAGCCGTAGAATGCCAGCACGAGCAGATAGGCAAGTGCAACGCCGCCGAACACCGCCATTCTCTTCCAAGAATATCGCATTGTTTCCTCGTGACAGTTATTCCGCCGCCGGCTGGCCGCGCAGCACGATGCCGAGATCGTCGCTTTCGCGTACTTTCCGGAGCTGTTCTTCGGCCTGCACCGCTTCGCGCTGGCGGTTCCACATCGAGGCATAGAGCCCGTTCGCTTCGAGAAGTGCTGCATGCGTGCCCCGTTCGGCGATCTGCCCGTCGCGCAGCACGATGATCTCGTCCGCATGGATGACGGTCGACAGCCGGTGGGCGATGACGAGCGTCGTGCGGTTCTTCGAAACAGTGTCGAGCGCCGACTGGATCTCGTGCTCGGTCGTCGTGTCGAGCGCCGAGGTCGCCTCGTCGAGGATGAGGATCGGCGGAGCTTTGAGGATCGTGCGGGCGATCGCGACGCGCTGTTTCTCGCCGCCGGAGAGTTTCAGGCCCCGCTCGCCCACCTTGGTGGCGAAACCTTCCGGCAGGGTATGGATGAAATGGCCGATCTGCGCCACTTCGGCTGCCGTTTGAACGTCCTCGTCCGTGGCGGAGGGCCGGCCATAGCGAATATTGTAGGCGATCGTGTCGTTGAAGAGCACCGTATCCTGCGGCACCATGCCGATCGCGGCGCGTAGCGACTGCTGCGTGATGTCCCTGACGTCCTGCCCGTCGATGGTGATCGCGCCCTCCTGGATATCGTAGAAGCGGTAGAGCAGGCGGGAGATCGTCGATTTGCCCGCTCCCGAGGGGCCGACGATCGCAACCGTCTTGCCCGCCGGCACGTCGAAGGAGACGCCCTTCAGGATCGGCCGCTCCGGGTCATAGGAAAAATGGACGTCCTTGAAGGCGATGGCGCCCTTGCGGATATCGAGTGCCCTGGCATCCGGTTTGTCCACCACTTCCGGCTCCACTTCCAGAAGCTCGAACATCTGTTCGATATCGGTGAGCCCCTGGCGGATTTCGCGATAGACGAAGCCGATGAAATTGAGCGGCACGGCGAGCTGCATGAGCAGCGCATTGACGAAGACGAAATCGCCGATCGTCTGGTCACCGCGCTGGACCGCAAGCGCCGACATGACCATCATCACCGTCTGTCCGATGCCGAAGATGACCCCCTGGCCGAAGTTCAGCCAGCCGAGCGAGGTCCAGACGTCCGTCGCGGCCTTTTCGTAGCGCGCCATGGAGACGTCGAAGCGCCGCGCTTCCATCTCCTCGTTGCCGAAATATTTGACCGTCTCGAAATTCAGAAGCGAGTCGATCGCCTTGGTGTTTGCGTCGGTGTCGCTGTCGTTCATCGAACGCCGGATGGAAATCCGCCAGTCGCTCGCCTTGATCGTGAACCAGATATAGAGCCAGACGGTAACGGCGGTGACCGCCACGTACCAGAAGCCGTAGGCCGCCCAGAAGATGATCGCGGTCAGCAGGAATTCGAGCAGCGTCGGCACGGAATTGAGGATCGTGAAGCGGACGATCGTCTCGATACCCTTGGTGCCGCGCTCGATGATGCGTGACAGCCCGCCCGTCTTGCGCTCCAGGTGGAAGCGCAGGGAAAGCTGATGCATATGCACGAACGTCCTGTAGGCAAGCTGGCGCACCGCATATTGCCCGACCGAAGCAAACAGCGAATCGCGAAGCTGGTTCAGTCCGAGCTGCAGGATGCGGGTGAAATTATAGGCGATGACGAGGACCACGGCGCCGAGCAGGAAGGTGGGCAGGAGGCCCTGCATGTCGAGCTTGCCGTTCAGCGCATCCGTCGCCCATTTGAAAAAATAGGGAACAGCGAGCAGCACCAGCTTGGCGACGAAGAGGAAGAGGGTCGCCCAGAGAACCCGTGCCTTCAGATCCGCGCGGCCCTCGGGCCACATATAGGGCCACAGGTTGACGAGAGTGCCGAGCGGATTGCTCGCATCCGCCGATACGGTCTTTTTCTGTCCTGCCATCGATATCTCCGCGCGGGGCGTGTCAAACGCCATCCGGCACATAAGGTCCGACGCGGAATGTTGCAATGACGGTTTGATGAAAGTTCCGGCTTGCGGGAGATGTGATGTCGTCGGCCGTGAAGTGCCAGGCCGTATGGACCGGGAGGAAATGCCTGCGGCTTCTTACGCCTTATAGCCACGGTGAAGCTGCCGGAAAATGGCCGTACTATGCCTTATGACATCGCGCTTTCGAAACTTCCTGCTGATGGTTGCGGTCTCACTGGCGATGTGGGCGGCGATGATCTACGGCGTGATCCTGCTTATGGGATGAAGCCGCAGACATCCGATGATGCCTTGCATCCGGACGGGAACTATTACCCTGACATGGATGATGTATCGGCTGCGGGAATCCCTTCACCCGCGCCGGACGTCTCGTCCGCGCGGTTTGCCTGGGAATGGGGCAGGCGGGGCAATTCAATGGTATTGGGTATCAGGTTTTCCGCCTGCCCCGGCCGGTGCAAGGCGGTTCGGGAGGTATAGTCAGGCCCCCTTGCCGCCTTCGTCGACCATCACCGGAAACCGAGCTTTTCGAACCCAGGGAGGCGACCGGTTCTAGAACCCGGTTTCCCATCCGATGACGCGACGATTATCACCTGGCTCCGGGATATGGGGACGATGCGAGGGCGATGGCGGGATTAAGCCATTGGGAAATGGTCGAAGATTTTTTGAGGCCCATGGAATTCATCCCCTCCCAACCGCAGGCAGGGAGGGGAAATGCGGGATCAGGACCGCTTGTGCAGCATCCGCTGGCGATGAAGCTCTTCCGAATCCGGCCGGTATTCCTCCGGCACGCCGAAGATCTGGCCCGGCTGGATGATGTCGGGATTGCGGATCTGGTCCTCGTTGGCGAGATAGATCGTCGTGTAGCGCACGCCCTGGCCGTAAACGCGGCGGGAGATCTGCCACAGCGTATCGCCCCGGCGGATGATGACCGAGTTGCGGGTGCTTTGGGTCAGCGGCGCCTGCTGGATCGTCTTCGCGCCGCTCGCATCCGTCGCTGCAACGGGAACCACCGCGGCCATTTCGACGCCTGCCAGTTGCTGGGCGATAACCGGGCCGACGGCCTTGGCGATCATTGTCGCGATTTCCTTGAGGCCGGCACCGACGGCGGCGACGTCCTTCGGAAGCGCGTCGAGGGCGGCCAAGGCGGCCGCCGCATCTTTTGCCGTGGTCTCCGCGACGGAGCGGGAGGCGGCCGCGGCATCGGCCGGCAGACGGTATTCGCTGAGCGATCTCAGCGCGATCGAAGTGGCGGACCGGGCGGCGATCATCTGTTCCATGGATGGGATGTTGCCGCCATCATAAAGGCCGCGCAGCAGGTTGAAGGCGCGCACCGTCTCGTTGCGCAGCTTGTCGAAGGCCGCGTCGTCGAGCGTGACCATGGCATTGCCCCCCGGTTGCGGGGCGGCAACGGCAGCGACCTGTTCGCCGGCCGGGCGGTTGAAGGGCACCTCGACGCGGACCACAACCTGGCCGGTCGCGCTGAGCGCCTCGACGGAAATCCGGTGATCACCGACCGCAAGTTCCATGTTGCCTTCGATGATGAAGCTGCCGTCCTGACCGGCCTTTGCCGCGCCGATCAGCTTACCGTCGGCCTGGCCGCGCAGCGACGTGCCGGCCTTCGAAACGCCGGCGACGAAAATCTTGCTGCCCTCGATCTCGACGGCGGTGATATGGAGTTCGGACGAGACGAGAGCGCCAGCCGGTGCCGCAGAGTTCGGTGTGAGAGCCGCAACGTCCGGTGCCGAGGACGCAAGGCCGGATGAGCCCGCCGGAGGAGCTGGCAGCGCAGTCGGCGCTTCCGCAACCGATGCGGCAGGCGCGGTCGCCGTCGAGGTCGCGGTTTCGGAAGCCGAAGCAGCGGGAACCGTAGGCGACGGCTGCTCCGGAACGGAAGCTGCGGGCTTGTTCTGGGCCGGCATGGCGATCACGCGGCTGGCCTTGCCAGGCTTGGTCACCATGGCGAGCAGCTTGCCGCTCTTGTCGGCAGGGACGGAAATCGTCGCGGTCTCCTCGGATATCGTCGCCTTGCCGTCCTTGCCGGTCGCTTTCAGCACGAGTTCGTGGTCGCCAGGCGGGAGTGGTTTATCAAGGACGGCGGCGAAGTCGCCGCTCGGGCCGACATCCACCTTGGCGACGACCGATGTGCCGTTCGTCACCTCGATCGTGGAATGGGGTTCGGCGCGCCCTGCAATGACAGTTGAGCCGTCGGGTTCGACGCGCAGCACGTCGAAGGAGGGAGACGTCATGGCGGTAGCCTTGGTCGCATCAGCCTGAGGCGTGGCAGGCTGGGCGGCCGGGGCTCCGGCCTGTGGAGCGGTAGCCTGAAGTTCGGCAGGCTTTGAAGTATCCGGCGTCTTGGCGGCCTGCTGCGTTTCCGTCACCGCTTCCTTGACGGCATTGCCCGCGGCATTGATCGCATCCCCGACCGGCTTTGCGTCGTGGTTGATTCGCGGCAATACGAAGAACACCATCAGCAATGATGCTATGGCGAGTGCGGTGATGGCCAGCAAGCCGGCGCGGTTTCTCATCATCAAAGTCTCTCCCGACGGGTCCTGAATCCCTGCCAGTGGAGGGATGCGGATCAAATTACCGTCGCATAATCGGATTAATCCTTTCCTCCTGCCTTCACAAGCTTTTCACGTTATAAACCCTTGCTCTTCCGGGCATTTCCCGCCAATTTCGCGGATCAGGGCATGTTCTTGCCCGCACTTTGGAATGCCTGACGGAGAAAACTCTTGCCGATTCGATCCATCTGCGTTTATTGCGGTTCGCAGCCGGGACGCGATCCCGCCTATATAGAGGCGGGCCGTGCGCTCGGAAAATCCATTGCTGCCCACGGGCTTCGGCTTGTCTACGGTGGAGGCACCAAGGGCATCATGGGTGCGGTCGCATCCGGCGTTCTGTCGAACGGCGGTCAGGTCACCGGCATCATTCCCGAGTTTCTTGTCGATATGGAGGCGACCCGCCACTCGCTCGGCCAGCTCAACGAGCTGATTGTGACTGAGGACATGCATGCGCGCAAGCATAAGATGTTCGAGCGCGCTGACGCTTTCGTGACCCTGCCGGGCGGCCTCGGCACGCTGGAGGAGATCGTCGAGATCATGACCTGGGCGCAGCTCGGCCGGCACCAGAAGCCGATGGTCTTCGCCAATATCGGCGGCTTTTGGGACCCGATGCTCGAGCTCATCCGGCACATGCGCGAGCAGGGCTTCGTCCATCACGCACATCTCGTCCAGCCCATGGTCATCCCGGAAGTGGACCAGATCGTCCCGGCGATCCTGGAGCGGGGCGAAGACCGTCCCCCGTCCGATGGCGAGGAGGATGTGATTTCAAAGCTCTGATGGCCCTCAGTCGACGATGAAGAGTTTCGCGCCGCCAGATGTCGAGGAGCGGTGTGGCTCTGCGTCGTCGGCCACCTGATAGCTCATACCCGGCTTCAGCACGAAGACACGGCCGTCCGCGAGTTCGGTTGCAAGCTCCCCTTCGAGGCAGAGCAGAATGTGTCCCTTGACGCACCAATGGTCGGCCAGGTACCCGGGCGAGTATTCGACCATGCGCACCCGTAGATCCCCGAAATGGCGAGTCTGCCAGATCGCGAAGCCGCGCTCGCCCTCGTGACGGGCCTTCGGCACGCCGCTCCAGTCAGTAGTGCCGAAGGGAATCCCGTTCATTTTCATGAGTATGCCTCAGTATCTTAAAGCGAGCGCCCGCGCACCTGCCTAAGCATCGACCATGTATAGATTGCCAGCGCTGCCCAGATCAGCACGAAGGCACCGAGCTTGACGAGGCTGAGTGGCTCGTGGAAGGCGAAGACTGCGATGAGGAAGATCATTGTCGGCGCGATATACTGCATGATCGCGATGGTAGAGAGCGTCAGGAGCTTGGCACCGTTGGCATAGACCATCAGAGGAACGGCGGTGACCAAGCCTGCGACCGCCAGGATGAACGTGTCCCAGCCGGTCGAGTGGAGGAGGTGGCCTTGTCCGGTGGCCTCGAGCCAGACCACATAGGGCAGGCAGGGAATGCTGATCAGCAGCACCTCCAGGAAAAAGCCCTGGTTCGGCCCGATCGGCAGTGTCTTGCGGAAAAGCGCATAGAAGCCCCAGGTTACGGTAAGTCCGATCGACACCCACGGCAGGCCTCCGGCATCGATCGTTAGAATCGCGACGGCCACCACGACCAGGCCGATCGCCACGAGCTGCGCGGGCGCCAGCTTCTCCTTGAGAATGACGGCTGCGAGAAAGACGCTGAAGAGCGGGTTGATGAAATAACCGAGCGCGGCATCCAGCGCGCGACCGGCGGCGACTGCCCAGACATAGATGCCCCAGTTGACCATGATGATCGCCGCGGTCAGGCAGGCCATGCCCAGCATGCGCGGCGTCTTCAGCGCGACCTTCAGGTCGGCCGTGCGGCGCAGCGCGACGAGGACGATCCCGGCAACCGGAACGGACCAGATCGCGCGATGCGCCAAAACTTCGAGCGAGGGGATATGGGCGACCGCCTTTAGGTAGAACGGGAGGAAACCCCAGAGGAAATAGGCCGTCAGCCCGAACGCGAAACCGCGCGGCGTATCCTCGTTCTTGATGATATCAGAGGTGGTATCGGAGGCCATTGCGGGTGTTTCCATCATTTATTCTATTTTTCCCCGGTCTAAACGAATAGATTGAGCCGAACCAATTCATTTCCTTGAAGGAACCATGACCTGTCGCGATCCTGTAAGCTTCGCATGGAATGGTGGTTGCCTTTGAGAGCGGAGGGTTGAATGGCTTTCGAGGATGAGCCGGTACACCGGCAGATCTATGCGAAACAGATATTGGCGAAAGCCGGAATTTCCAGGAACGACAGACTTTTAGCGGCTTTTGCGAAGGTAGCGCGCGAGGAATTCATCGGGCCGCCGCCCTGGATCTACAAGGACTTCCACAACTATCGGGAGATGGCATCCGCCGATCCCGTCGTTCTTTATCAGGATATGCTGATCGGGATTGATACGGCACGCGGCGTCAATAACGGCATGCCCTCGCTGCATGCCGCAGCGCTGCATGCGCTCGGCATTCGGGAAGGGGAGACGGTCACCCATCTCGGGGCCGGAACAGGCTATTACAGTGCAATCATCGCGGAACTGGTGGGACCGTCGGGCCGGGTAATCGCAGTCGAATATGATGAAGCACTGGCGGAAAAGGCGCGGGAAAACCTTGGCCGCTATGCGAACGTCCAGCTCATTCACGGCGATGGGACCGAATGGCCGGAGGAGGATGCGGATGTTGTTTATGCCAATTTTGCGCTCGACCATCCACCGGAAGCCTGGATCGATAATCTCGCGATCTACGGCAGGACGCTCTTCCCCCTTGGCGTCCCGGCGATCGAGAACGGCAGGCCTGCCGGTTTCACCCGGTGGGCCGGGTTCCTGATCATCGACCGCCGGCCGTCAGGCTTCGGCGCAAAATTCCTGCAGCCAGTCTCCTTCGTCTGGGTCGAGGGACAGGAGCCCCCACCGGAAGGCCGCCATCAGCGACTGGCCGATGCCTTCCGCTCGCGCCGAGGCTTTCAGGTGCGCAGCTTTCGCTGGCAAACGCCGCCGGGGCGGGAGGAATGGTACGGTGAGGAGGATTGGGGACTGTCGTTCGAGGAGGTGTGAGGAACAACAGGCTTCGGCATTCTGCTCTTTCGCGTGTCATGTCGAGGCAACCGCTCGCACAAGCGTTACTCCGGCACATACCTCTAATGGACAGATGGGGAGACGGGTGCTCCAGTGGTAGCCTTCGATAAAGGCGGCTTTCCCACCCTCCAGCGGAGACCTATGGCGGCATGGGACGGCGCTGCATTCGGAGTGGCGTTGACATGCAAGAAATCGGCCTCCAAACGCGCTTTTGGAACGACTGGAATGCTTCCGCTCGTGAGCATGCCGTCCATGATGTTTCACTCCGGCAGGCGGAGGTGGTGACCGGCTGGCTGGACAGGCTGGAAATTCGCGATGCCGCGATCCTGGAAGCGGGCTGCGGATCGGGTTGGTTCTGCAATCAGCTGTCGCGCTACGGAAGCGTCACCGCGACCGATCTGTCGGATGAGGTTCTGGCGCGCGCCAGCCGACGTATGCCGCATATCCGCTTTGTCCCCGGTGATTTCATGCACCTGGATTTCGGCGTGGAGAAATTCGACGTGGTCGTGACGCTCGAAGTTCTTTCCCATGTCGAGGATCAGGCGGCCTTTGTGAGAAAGCTCGCGGATCATCTAAGGCCGGGCGGTTATCTGATGATGGCAACACAGAACCGTTATGTCCTTGAGAACTTCAATAATGTCCCTCCACCGGCGACGGGCCAGATCCGCCGCTGGGTGGACAAAGGCGAACTCCGCAATCTTCTCGAAAACAACTTCGTGGTTACCGAGCTGTTCACAGTCTCACCGAAGGCGAACAAGGGGCTCATGCGCGTCGTGAACTCTTCAAGGCTGAACGAGCCAATTCGCCTCCTGTTCGGCAATCGCGTCGAACGGCTCAAGGAAAGGTTGGGGTTTGGCTGGACGATCATGGCGCTTGCCAGGAAGTGAAGCGGGCAAGCGCCGGGCCTTGATTACTCCGCGGCGATCTTACCGGCGAGTTCCCGATTCTTCATCAGCTTGTAGATGACGGAATCCATCAGCGCCTGGAACGAGGCGTCGATGATGTTTTCCGAAACCCCAACCGTCCACCAGCGCACGCCGCTCGAATCGGTGGATTCGATCAGAACGCGGGTGATCGCCTCTGTTCCGCCATTGAGGATACGCACCTTGAAATCGGCCAGCACGAGGTCGTCGATCTCGTGCTGGTATTTGCCGAAATCCTTGCGTAGCGCCCGGTCGAGCGCGTTGACCGGGCCATCGCCTTCGGCGACCGACATATGCGTCTCGCCGTCGACCGCGATCTTCACCACCGCCTCCGAGACGATCTTGATGCGGCCGTGGGAATCGAACCGGCGCTCGACCATCACGCGGAACCCTTCGACGGTGAAGAATTCCGGGATGGTGCCGAGCGTGCGGCGGGCAAGCAGTTCGAAGCTCGCGTCGGCGCCCTCGTAGGCATAGCCGGAAGCTTCGCGCTCCTTCACGATCGAGATCAGCTGGTCAAGTTTGGGATCATCCTTGGCGACCTCGATGCCGCGCCGTTTCAAGGCATTGATGAAGTTCGACTTGCCGCCCTGGTCCGAGACCATGACCTTGCGGAAGTTGCCGACGCTCTCCGGTGTCACATGCTCGTAGGTACGCGGGTCCTTGAGCAGGGCGGAAGCATGGATGCCGGCCTTGGTGGCGAAAGCGGATGCCCCGACGTACGGACTCTGATGGTTCGGCGAACGGTTGAGCAGCTCGTCGAAAGCATGGCTGAGAGCGGTGAGGCCGGTGAGGCTTTCCGCGTCGATCGCCGTTTCGAAGCGCGAGGAATAGGTTTTCTTCAGCGAAAGCGTCGCGATCAGGGTGACGAGATTGGCATTGCCACAGCGCTCGCCGATGCCGTTCAGCGTGCCCTGGATCTGCCGACAGCCCGCCTCGACGGCTGCAAGCGAATTGGCGACCGCCTGGCCTGTATCGTCATGGGCATGAATACCGAGCGACGAACCCGGAATGCCGGCGGCGATCACCGCTGAAACGATCTCGCGGATTTCATGTGGCTGCGTGCCGCCATTGGTGTCGCAGAGCACGACCCAGCGGGCGCCGGCCTCGTAGGCGGTCTTCGCGCAGGCAAGCGCGTATTTCGGATTGGCCTTGTAGCCGTCGAAGAAATGCTCGCAATCGACCATCGCTTCCTTGGCCGCGCTGCGGGCGGCTTCGACGCTCTCGCGGATCGCCTCGAGGTTCTCCTCGTTGGAACAGCCGAGCGCGACGCGCACGTGATAGTCCCAGCTCTTCGCGACGAAACAGATCGCATCGCTCTTCGCCTGCAGGAGCACGGCAAGACCCGGATCGTTGGAGGCGGAAATGCCGGCGCGCTTCGTCATGCCGAAGGCGACGAATGTCGATTTCTCTGTGCGTTTTTCGGAGAAGAAGGCCGTGTCTGTGGGGTTGGCGCCCGGATAGCCGCCCTCGACATAGTCGATGCCGAATTCGTCCAGGAGATTGGAGATGGCGATCTTGTCCTCGACGGAAAAATCGACGCCGGGCGTCTGCTGCCCGTCGCGGAGCGTGGTGTCGAAGAGATAGATGCGTTCGCGTGTCATGTCCAAAATCCTATGGGGCGATATTGCCCCTCATCCGCCCTGCCGGGCACCTTCTCCCCGTGGGGACGGGGAGAAGGAAATATGCCGCCCCGTTTTCTCCACCCTCGACGCTGGGTATGGCGCGTCCCCTCTCCCCGCAAGCGGGGAGAGGGTTAGGGTGAGGGGCAAATGTTGTTACGCCGTCTTCCCCGCAAACCGGTCCGTCGCGCGGATGAGCTGATCGGTAATCCCCGGCTCCGAGACCGCGTGTCCCGCACCTTCGACGATGAAAAAATCCGCGTCCGTCCAGACTTTCGAGAGCTGCCAAGCATATTTCAGCGGGCACGGCATGTCGTAGCGGCCGTGCACGATGACACCCGGAATGCCCCTGAGCTTCGTCGCATCGCGCAAAAGCTGTCCGTCCTCCAGCCAGCCGGCGTTCATGAAGAAATGATTCTCGATGCGGGAGAAGGCGAGCGCGAAATGGTCGTCGTCGTGACTGGTCGCCAGTTGCGGGTCCGGCAGAAGCGTGATGGTCGAGCCTTCCCAGACGCTCCAGGCCTTGGCGCAGCGGATCTGCTCCGCCTTGTCCTCGCCGGTCAGCCGGCGGTGATAGGCGGCCATCATTTCGTGGCGCTCCTCCGGCGGAATGGGTGCGATGAAGGCCTCCCACTTGTCCGGGAACATTTCCGAGACGCCGAACTGGTAGTACCAGTCGAGTTCCGGCCTGGTCAGCGTGTAGACGCCGCGGACCAGAAGTTCGCTCACGCGCTCCGGATGGGTTTCGGCATAGGCGAGCGCCAGCGTCGACCCCCAAGAGCCCCCGAAGACCTGCCATTTCTCCACCCTGACCATTTCCCGCAGCCGCTCGATATCTGCGACCAGATGCCAGGTCGTGTTGCCCTCCAGGCCGGCATGCGGCGTGGACCGGCCGCAGCCGCGCTGATCGAACAGCAATACATCATAGAGCTCCGGATTGAAGAGCCGCCGCTGGTTCGGGTTGCAGCCGCCGCCCGGCCCGCCATGCAGGAAGACCGCGGGCTTGGCGCCGCGCGTGCCGACGCGTTCCCAATAGATCACATGGCCGTCGCCTACATCGAGATGGCCCGTTTCGTAGGGTTCGATCTCGGGATAGAGAGTGCGTAGCATTTCAGTCATCGAAAAGTCCTTGATCAATCGCTTTTGCCTGCCGGCAGTCTGGTTGGCAATTCAGTCCCTCATCCGAGGAATGCATAGGCGAGCACCGCGGCGGTGATGAGCACGACGATCGCACCCTTGGCGATCAGCCCGTAGAACAGCCATTTCGGCATCTTCAGGTTCGGGTTGCCGGTCACAGGTGAAGGCCTTTTTCCGGCCAGATTTCGGTATCGTGGTCGGGATGCTGGAAGGAGATGATCTGTTCCTGCTGCCGGTCGAAATCCGGATCTTCGAAGACCGGCTGGTCGAAGATCGTTTCGACCCAGGGCAGCCGGTAGGCATAGTTGACCTGAATCTGCGGCGCGAGATCGGAACGGTCGTCGAAGGCGCCGATGGCGAGTTCGATTCCGCTCGGATGGCGGTAGGTCAGCGGCGTCCCGCAATGAGGGCAGAAGCCCCGGTCGATATTGACCGATGACTGGAAATAGCTCGGCTCGCCGCGCGTCCATTCCAGGCTCTCCGGCGGCACGGTGACCAGCGCGGAGAAGAAGGAGCCGAACTGTTTCTGGCACATGCGGCAATGGCAGATGGAAGGCCGCCCCAGCTTTCCATGGATGCGGAAGCGCACGGCGCCGCACTGGCAGCCGCCTGTTCTCAGTTGCTCATTCATGCTTCTTCTCCTTCTGCCGGTTCTCCGGCGGCCAGGTTTCGGTATCGTGGTCCGGATGCTGGTACGAGACGACGTCGGCGAGGAAGGGCGCCGCCTCGATATCCTCCATCGTGTGCCGTCCGGGCAATTGATGCAGCCGGTCCACGAAGGGAAGCTTGGCCTCGATACCATATTGCACGACGGGTGGCAGGGAGGCCGGATCGTCGAAGCTGCCGGCGGAAATCGCAATTCCGTCGTCAGCCTCGTAGGTCATCGGCGTGCCGCAATCCGCGCAGAAGCCGCGCCGCACATGGTTCGACGACTGGAAATATTTGAGCTCACCGCGCGTCCACGCAAGCTCCGCCTCGCCGACGGCAACCAGCGGCGCATAATAGGCGCCGAAAGCCTTCTGGCACATGCGGCAATGGCAGATCGACGAATCCTTCGGCTCACCCTCCAGCCGGAAGCGGATCGCGCCGCACTGGCAGCCGCCGGTTCGGACAATATCGCTCATGGCTTCTCCTCCCATCGCTCCGGCGGCCAGACCTCGGTATCGTGATCCGGATGCTGCCGGCTGCTCGCCGCGACCTTCCTTGCCTCGTCCGGCGTCATATCCATGGCCGTCTCGTGCGTTAGGTGATCCAGTTCGCCAAAAAAGGACATCTTGTGCACGAGATTGGTCTGCAGCCGAGGCTTGACGCTTTCCGGATCGTCCAGTGAACCGAGCGTGATGCTGACATGATCGCTCCCGCCATCATAGAAGAGCGGCGTGCCGCACTTTCCGCAGAAGCCACGCTTCACGGTTTCGGAGGAGTGAAACCAGGCCGGCTCGCCACGGGTGTAGGAGAAGTTTTCCCACTTCACGCCACCGAGCGGCATGAAATAGTTGCCTGCCGCTTTCTGGCACATGCGGCAGTGGCACAGATGCGGAAAACCGATCTCTCCGTCCGCACGGAAGCGCACGGCACCGCACTGGCACCCGCCGGTATGGATATGGGTCATGGGCGAGTCTCCTCTTCTCGTTCGTCAGGGCAGAGGGGGATATGCCGCAAGGGCACCCATCCTACCGCTTCACCTCCCACGTGGTCACCCGTTCGCCGGTTGCCGGGTCCTTGCCGTCCTTGAGCTGGATACCTTCGGCGGAAAGCGTGTCGCGGATCTTGTCGGCCTCGGCAAAATTCTTCGCCTTGAGGAGTTCGAGGCGCGCCTTGACGCGCCGGTCGATCTCGGCGGCGACGGCCTCGTCGATCTCCATCTTTTGTGGCAGCACGCCGAGAAGGGCGGCGCTCGCCGCGAAGACGTGCAGCAGCGACTTGTCGGCGTTGGCGTCCTGCGCCAATCCGTGCAGCGCCTGAACGGCGGCGACCGTGTTGAGGTCGTCCGCGAGCGCCTCCAGTACGACGTCGGCAGGGGCTGCATCCGAAGGGTCGGCGGCGGGCCATTTGGCGATGAGGCGCTCGGCTTCCTCCAGCCGCTTCACCGAAAAGTCGATCGGCTCGCGGTAGTGCGTCATCAGCATGGCAAGCCTTAGCACATCGCCCGGCCATTGCCGGCCGCCGAAGGTATCCGTGTGCAGGAGGTCGTAGATGGTGACGAAATTGCCTTCGGACTTCGACATCTTGCGGCCTTCGACCTGCACGAAGCCGTTGTGCATCCAGACATTCGCCATCACGTCCGTACCGTGGGCGCAACGCGACTGGGCGATCTCGTTCTCATGATGCGGGAAGATGAGATCGAGCCCGCCGCCATGGATGTCGAACACCTCGCCGAGATAACGCTGGCTCATCGCCGAGCACTCGATATGCCAACCCGGCCGGCCACGGCCCCAGGGGCTCTCCCAGCCGGGCTCGTTGTGGGAGGAGAGCTTCCAGAGGACAAAATCGCCGGGGTTCTTCTTGTGTGCATCCACGGCGACGCGGGCGCCGGCCTGCTGCTCATCGAGGGGACGCTTGGAAAGCTGGCCGTAGTCGCGCATCGACTTCGTGTCGAACAGCACTTCGCCGGCCGCCAAATAGGCATGGCCGCGGGCGATCAATTGCTCGATGATTTCGATCATCTGGGAAATATTGTCCGTGGCGCGCGGCTCCATGGTGGGCGTGAGGCAGCCGAGTGCGGCCACATCCTCGTGATACTGCGTCTCGGTTCGTTCGGTGACCGCGCGGATCGCCTCGTTGAGCGGCAGGCCGGGATGGTCGCGCAGCGCCCGGGCGTTGATCTTGTCGTCCACGTCGGTAATGTTGCGTGCATAGGTGACGTGGTTTTCGCCATAGACGTGGCGCAGCAGCCGGAAGAGCACGTCGAAGACGATTGCAGGACGCGCATTGCCGATATGGGCGTAGTCGTAGACCGTCGGACCGCAGACATACATGCGCACATTCCGGGCATCGATCGGCGAAAACTCCGCCTTCTCGCGGGTCAGTGTATTGTAGAGCTTGAGCGTAACGCTCATCGAAAAATCTCCCAAAGCAAGCGGCCGGCAGAACGGGATGCCGAAAAGTGTATGCGGTTTTCGGCCGACATCCGGCTCCGGCCGGGTCGTTTGTCTTCAAGGCTTTTCGAGAGACGAAAACGGCCGGGCCAGCGGATGCGCTAGCGAATAATGATCCCGCAAATGGAAATCGCCGTTTTCATGTACGAGGTTATGGCGCGGGCGGGAACTTTGGTCAAGGGGCCTTGCCCGCGCCACGGGCGAATGCGTCAGGCTTTGTGGCCGATACCGTTCTTGAAGACGATAACCAGGAAGATCAGCATCGAGATGACGGTGAGGATCGAGCCGATTGCGGCCAGCGCCTCGCCGCCGGTGGAGACCGCGATCGCAATGCCCGGCACCAGACAGAGAACGCCGAGGACGGCGAAACCGAGATGGGCCTTCGACAGCATGGTGCCGGCGGCATTCGGCGTCACGGTGTAATAGAGGCCGAAGAGGCCGAGCGTCGTCCAGCCGACGAGGTTCAGGTGTGCATGCGCCGGCGCCATCGTGTGATTGTGCGAGATCGACATCTGGATGCCCCAGAACATGCCGACGGTGACGCACAGCACCGCCGCGCCGAAGAAATAGAATGCGATATTTTTCATGCGATATCCCCCAATATGTGATTCCTGCGTCCCACCGCAGGCGCCACAACATAGTGGAAATCAAGCAATCGGGATACGGGGCTTGCGTGTGGTCATGACGTCAACCGGTGGGCAATATGGCTTCACGCGCCCCTGGAAGGACGTGCCAGGTATTTCTTTGTCAGGATGGCCGTCGCGGCGATCAATAGGGCGACGGCCGCGAGCGCGATCAACAGATGGACGTGGAGGTGCAGCCGGCCGAAAACGGCTTCGACGACGTTGCCGAGGAGAAAGCCGACTGCGGTGATGACTGTGCCCCAGATACCTGCGGCGACCAGGTTGAGAGCCAGAAACCGCAGTGCCGATACAGAGGAAAGGCCGATCGCGACCGGACTGATGATCCTGATGCCGTAGATGAAGCGGAAGGACAGGATGAAGCCGGTCGGATGAGTTTCCAGAAGGCGGGTGACGCGCTGCATCATGCCGGAGGCGGTGAAGTTCTGGACGAAGCGAAGCCTGCTCGCGTATCGTCCGGCGAGGAAGAAGAACTGGTCGGCGAAGAAAGAACCGAGCGATGCGGCCACCGCCGCTTGCCAGTATGGCATCAGGTGGCGATGCGCGAAGATTCCGCCGAGGAATGCGGCCGTCTCACCCTCGGCTCCCGCTCCGACGAAGACCGCGAGCGCTCCGTATTGCGTGATGAATTCTGCAAGAGACAATGGAGAAGGCGTCCCGGTACCCAATCGATGCCGGGCAAATTAGGCCCCCCGCTTCGAAGCTGCAAGCAGGAATGGTCCCTGCTCGCGATGGTTCGACCGTCTCACTCCGGCGACTTGAAATCCACGAACCGGTTCTCGCGCACCACGAACAGTCGGCCGCTCTCCTGCATGTCGGGGGAGGCGAGGAAGAGGATTTTCTCGGCGACTTCGGAAGGATGCGGCAGCATTTCCGGATCCTCTCCCGGTACCGCCTGGGCGCGCATCGCCGTGCGGGTGGCGCCGGGATTGACGAGATTGACCTTGAGCGACGTATGCGCTGTCTCCTCAGCCCAGATGCGGCCCATGTTCTCGATCGCCGCCTTGGACATCGCATAGGCGCCCCAGAAGGCGCGGGGATTGCTGGCGACGCCCGACGACAGGAGGATGGCGCGGCCCGCATCGGATTTGACGAGCAGCGGCTCGACCGAGCGGATCAGCCGCCAGGTGGCGGTGACATTGGTCGTCATCACCTTTTCGAACACCTTGGCCTCGATATGGCCGAGCGGCGAGATGACGCCGAGGATGCCGGCATTCGCGACGAGGATGTCTAGCTTGCCCCAGCGCTCGAAGATCGAAGCACCGAGCCGGTCGATCGCCGCCATGTCGGTAAGGTCGAACGGGACGAGGGTGGCTGTGCCGCCGACCGCCTTGATCGCATCGTCGAGCTCTTCCAGGCCGCCGACGGTGCGCGCGGTGGCGATCACATGCGCGCCGGCCTTTGCCAATGCGAGCGCCGTGAAATAGCCGATGCCCCGCGACGCGCCGGTGACCAGCGCGATCCTGTTCTTCAAATCGATGTTCATCTGCTCACCTCACGGTCTCGCGGCATAAAAAGAAGGCTGCGTTGCCGCAGCCTTCTAAAGCGTTTGCCACTGAATGCAAACCGGTCCGTTCGTCTCAGCCGTTGCTGGCGAGAACCGAAACCTTGCGACCCATCGTCTCTCCGTCCTTGTCGAGCAGGCGGGTGGGATAGGCGCCGGTGAAGTAATGATCGGTGAATTGCGGGCGTGCATCGTTGCGGTCCTCGCCGCCGACGGCGCGGTAGAGGCCGTTGATCGACAGGAACTCGAGCGAATCCGCGCCGATATATCGGCACATGGCGTCCAGGTTGTCGTACTGGTTGGCGAGAAGCTTTTCCCGGTCCGGCGTGTCGATGCCGTAGAAGTCCGGGTAGTAGATCATCGGGCTTGCGACGCGGAAGTGTACTTCCTTGGCGCCCGCATCGCGGATCATCTGGACGATCTTCAACGAGGTCGTGCCGCGCACGATCGAATCGTCGACCAGCACCACGCGCTTGCCCTCGATCATCGCACGGTTGGCGGAATGCTTGAGCTTGACGCCGAAGGCGCGGATCTGCTGCGTCGGCTCGATGAAGGTGCGGCCGACATAGTGGTTGCGGATGATGCCGTATTCGAACGGAATGCCGCTTTCCTGCGCATACCCCAGTGCCGCCGGCGTGCCACCGTCCGGCACGGGCACCACGACGTCTGCCTCGATCGGCGCTTCCTTGGCGAGGTTGATGCCCATGTTCTTGCGCGCGACATAGACGCTGCGGCCGCCAACGACCGAGTCGGGACGGGCGAAATAGACGTATTCGAAAAGGCAGAGGCGTTCCGGTTGTCCGTTGCCCGCCTTGCGGGCGTCGATGGTGATCGAGCCGTCCGGCTGGACTTCGCAGATGATGACCTCGCCGTTCTCCACGTCGCGCACGAATTTCGCGCCGATGATGTCGAGTGCGCAGGTTTCGGAAGCGAAGATCGGCTTGCCGTCAAGCTCGCCCATGACGAGCGGGCGGATGCCGATCGGATCGCGCGCCGCGATGAGCTTGGTCCGGGTCATCGCGACCATCGCGTAACCGCCCTCCATCTGGCGGATCGCATCGATGAAACGGTCTGCTGTCGAGGTGTAGCGCGAGCGGGCGATGAGGTGGAGCACCACTTCGGTATCGGAGGTCGACTGACAGATGGCGCCGCCGGCGATCAATTGCCGGCGCAGGGTCAACCCGTTGGTGAAGTTGCCGTTATGGGCGATCGCGATGCCGCCGACTTCAAGCTCGGCGAAAAGCGGCTGAACGTTGCGCAGCGCCACCTCGCCGGTCGTCGAATAGCGGTTGTGGCCGATGGCGATATTGCCGGGCAGGCGGGCAAGCGTGGCAGGATCGGTATAGTGGTCGCCGACAAGCCCCATGCGGCGTTCCGAATGGAAGCGCAGGCCGTCGAAGGAGACGATGCCGGCCGCCTCCTGGCCGCGATGCTGGAGCGCGTGCAGGCCAAGCGCCGTCAGCGTCGCCGCTTCGGGATGGCCCAGGATGCCGAAAACGCCGCATTCTTCGCGAAGCGTATCGCCATCCCATTCATGGACGCTTTTTTCGTCAAACGTCTCGGAAACCGGCTCGCTCATCTTGGCCCCTTATCCTTCGGACAACTGTCCCTGTCGGAAAAATGGAAAGGCCGGCCGGGGAAACCTCCCCGGAACCCAGCCCGCTCTTACCTGAATTCGAATGTTACCACAAATGGTGATGTTTTGCGCTGCATCAAGCGCAACAAAGCGTCAATTATTTGTCGCAGGCGCATCCTCTGCCGGCGGCTGATCCTGTCCGGCGGCGCCCTCGGCGGGCGCTGTCTCCCGGCCCAGGATGCGTGCGCGGATCTGCGGCTCGATATCGTCGGGCAGCACGGCTTCGAGGCGCGCGACGAGCGTGTCGAGGAAAGGCTTGGATTTCGCCTGCGTGACCCAGGCCGGCTGCGCATTCGCGGCCACGAGCCAGTTCCAGAAAGCGACGGCGACGACGAGCAGCAGGATGCCGCGGGCGGCCCCGAAGAGGAAGCCCAGCGTCCGGTCCAGCGCGCCGACGCGGCTGTCGATGATGAAATCGGCGACGCGGGTCGTGATGAACGAGATGACGATCAGCGCGATCAGGAAGATGATGCCGGCGGACGCGGCAATCGCGATGCGGTCATCGGCGGTGTAGTTCTTCGCATAGGGAAGAAGCAGCGGATAGAGGTAATAGGCGGCCGCGACGGAGCCCACCCAGCTTGCGATCGACAGCACCTCCCGCGAAAAGCCGCGAACCATGGCGAGCACGGCGGAAAACAGCGTCACGCCGATGACGATACCGTCGAAAATCGTAATGGGCATATATTACTCCAAGACTTGCCGGATCATGCCGGCGCCCCGCCTCAAGGCAGCCGTCATACAACAGCGGACCTGTTAACGGAAGATCAATCATCTTCCGGTGCTTGCCGTAACCTTGCCGATGAGCCTGCGATGCGTGCCACCAGGTCCGGCAGGTCGTCGATCTCGGTCCAGCGACCGCCTGTACCTTTCGGCACTTCGGCGGATGCCGCCGGCAGCATGGCACCGGCAAAACCAAGTTTCTCAGCCTCCTTAAGGCGTTGCGCCGTTTGTGAAACCGGCCGCACTGCCCCTGAGAGGCTGATTTCGCCGAAATAGACGCAATCGGCGGGCAGGGCAAGACCGGCAAGCGAGGAGACCAGCGCCGATGCGACGGCAAGGTCGGCCGCCGGCTCGGAGATGCGGTAGCCACCTGCTACGTTCAGGTACACATCATGCTGGCCGAGTCTCACGCCGCAATGAGCCTCCAGCACGGCGAGAATCATCGAAAGCCGCGAGGAATCCCAGCCGACCACCGCACGGCGTGGTGTTCCGAGCGAGGTCGGCGCCACCAGCGCCTGCACCTCGACAAGCACGGGCCGAGTCCCTTCCATGCCGGCGAAGACGGCCGCGCCCGGCGCCTTTGCATTGCGTTCACCGAGGAAGAGTTCGGACGGATTGGAGACTTCGCGCAAGCCCTTGTCGGACATTTCGAAGACGCCGATCTCGTCGGTCGGGCCGAATCGGTTCTTGACGGTCCGCAGGATGCGGTAGTGATGGCCGCGGTCGCCCTCGAAATAGAGGACGGCATCGACCATGTGTTCGACGACGCGCGGGCCGGCGATCTGGCCTTCCTTGGTGACGTGCCCGACGAGGACCATCGCGGCACCGGTCTGTTTGGCGAAGCGGATCATCGCCTGCACGCCGGTGCGAACCTGGGTGACGGTACCGGGTGCCGAATCAGCGGTGTCGCTCCAGAGCGTCTGGATCGAATCGATGATGACGAGATCGGGCCGCTTGCCCTCGGAAATCGTGGCGAGGATGTCCTCGACATTGGTTTCGGCGGCGAGCAGCACTTCGGTATTGGCGGCATCCAGCCTCTGGGCGCGAAGCCGCACCTGCGCCACGGCCTCCTCGCCCGAAACATAGATGATGCGATGCCCGCGGCGGGAGAGGGCCGCCGCCGCCTGCATCAGCAGCGTCGACTTGCCGATGCCGGGATCACCGCCGATAAGCACGGCCGAACCGCGCACGAAACCGCCGCCGGTCGCCCGGTCGAGTTCGGAAATGCCGGTATGGATGCGCGGCGCCCGTTCGGTCTCGCCGGAAAGCGTGGTGAGCGCCACCGCACGGCCCTTCTTCGGTGCGCGGCCGGGACCGCCACCGATGCCGCCCATCGGGTCTTCCTCGACGATCGTGTTCCATTCGCCGCAGCCATCGCACTTGCCGGCCCAGCGGTTGTGCACCGTGCCGCAGTTCTGGCACACGAATTGGGTTTTGGGTTTTGCCATGAAATGAGTTGCCGTCTTTAAATACTCACGAAATCCGCCATGAACAAAAGCGGAACATTTGTCCTTGTACTCCGGAAATATCGCTGCTGGCAAGGAGGAGTGAAACTATTCTGGGTAGATATACCGCCGCTCGTAGCGCAACCCGAGGCCGGTCAGGAGTTCATAGCCGATCGTGCCGGCGGCCCGTGCAACGTCATCGAGCGGCATGTTGGGGCCGAAAAGCTCGATATAATCGCCGGCGCGGATATCGGATGGCGGAACATCCGTCACGTCGAGAATGGTGAGATCCATGGTGACGCGGCCGATCACCGGCACCCTGTGACCGGCGATGAAGCCGAATGCGCCGGACGAGCCGCCGGTGCGGAGCGGCACGCCCGAGCCGGAGAGCGAGCGGAGATAGCCGTCGGCGTACCCCGCCGAGACGATGGCAAGCCTGCTCTCGCGCGAAAGCTGATGGGTGGCGCCGTAGCTGACCGTGCCGCCCGCGGCGGCGTCGCGAATCTGGACGATACGCGCCTCCGCCTTCACCACCGGCTTGAGCGGCATCATGCCGACGACGGATTCGCCGCCATAAAGCGCAATGCCGGGGCGGGTGAGGTCGAAATGATATTCGGGGCCTAGGAAGATTCCGGCAGAAGCCGAAAGACTTGATTCGATGCCTTCGAAGGCGGCGCTAACCTGCTGGAACAGTTCGAGCTGCTGCCGGTTGAGGGGCGACGCCGGGTTGTCGCCGCTGTGAAGATGCGACAGCACCAGAACCGGCGAGAAGCCTGCGGGCCGCGAGACGTCGCCTGCAAGGGCAAGAGCATCGTCGAATGAAAGGCCGAGCCGATTGAAGCCGGTATCCACCTGCAGGGCGCAGGGGTGGTCTCCATGTTCCGATACGACCGACATCCAGAAGGCAAGCTGTTCTTCGGAGGCCAGCACCGGCACGAGATCGTTCTCGAAGAACATCTGCTCCTGGCCGGGCCAGATGCCGGAAAGCACATAGATGCGGGCGTCCGGCGCATAGGTGCGCAGCGTCACGCCTTCCTGGGCGACCGCGACGAAGAAGTCCCGCGCGCCGGCTTCATAGAACGCCGTGCCGCAATCCTCGATACCGAGACCGTAGGCGTCCGCCTTGACGACAGCCGCGGTGCGCGCCCTTCCGGAGCGGCGTTGCATCTCCCGCCAGTTGTCGGCAAGCGCTGCGAGATCGACCGTCAGCCGGACGGGCGCGACGTCGAAATCGCCGGAGGGAGAAGAGTCGCTGTCGAAATCGATCATTTTTACACGTCGGCCATGGTGAGGAATGTTCCTGCGATCCTATCCGTTTCGAAGGCGGGAAAAAGGCCGCCATGCGAAAAACCTTCGCGCTGCACAATCTTTTGGGGCGAGAGCATCCGGATTGGCCTTAGCCTTGGACAGCCACCAGGCATAAACGTGACAGGATTTCCGTCACGCTTCGTCGACGGCGCAGATCCGGAGATCACGCCAGGGCGAATATTCTCACTTCCTTTTCGACGCCCTGAAGTTCCTCCATCCGAAAAACCGATGCGATGCCGTTGTTTCTCAAGATCTCTGAAACCTCGGCGTTCCCGACGACGGCCTCCGTCGTGAGGATCACATAGGGATCGGCAAGGCCCTGGACGCGGGAGGCGATATTGACGGTCTGACCGAAATAGTCCTGCCGGTCGTTCAGGTTTACCGCGAGGCATGGACCCTCATGGATACCGATCTTCAGGAGAAGGTCCTCGCGACCGTGCTCGGCATTCAGCCGAAGCATCGCTTCCCGCATCTTGAGCGCGGACGCCACCGCACGGTCCGGGCTCGGGAATGTCGCCATCACAGCGTCGCCTATGGTTTTGACAACGGCTCCGGCCTCCGTGGCGATGATCTCGTGAAGAACCTTGAAATGTGCTCGCACCAGATCGAACGCTGCGAGATCGCCGACGCGCTCGTAGAGAGCAGTCGAACCCCTTAAATCGGTGAAGAGGAATGTCAGGCTTGTGATTTTGAGACGCTGGTCGATGTCCAGCGTGTCGGTCCGATAGATGTCCCTGAAGCTCTGGTTTGTCAGAAGCCGCTTGGCTGTCAGGAAAGGTCGCCTGCGGCCCAGCAGATCATGCAGCTCGTCTCCGGCGACGCAGACGTTGGGAAGCACTCTGCGGTTGGTGTGATTCTCGATCGTGAGCCGCAGTAAGCCGGGACGAAGGGTAAGCGTTTCGTTCGGCGAATAATCCTGACTGATGAACATTGAGAGGTTCTGGCGTTCGTCGGTGTGCTCACCCTTCACGTCGATGAATTGCGCCGAGTGTGTCACGGCATCGAAGATGATGACGAATTGCGCCGGCAGCTGCAGCGAGACGAAAGCCTTCTCGCCCGGATCCAGCTCGATCATCTCCAGCAGAATAGGTACGAAGCTTGCTTCCAGGTTCTCCGGCAGGTCGACTCCCGAGCTGAAGAATATCTGGCGGTAGTATTCAAGAGGGGGCAGGCGGTCGGGATCGTGGGCAGCAATGCGGCGCACTCTCGGGCTGACCGTGAACGTTACCTCGACCATCTCGTCGAGAGTTGGCTCGTATCCGGCCGCGCAGAGCGCGCAATGGTACGTCCCCTGATCGACCGCTTTCAAGTTGGAGCCGGTTTCAAGGACGCCGCCGCATCCGGGGCAAAGGACATTCCAGGTCATCTCGAATGCGCCTATGCGGGCCGCATGGAGAAACGCCGAAATCGTTTTGTCTTCGTCGAGATTGTGCGTGTTGGCGAAGGCAAACACATTGATGCGGTTGAGATCGCGATCCGAGCCATGCATGACCACTTGCTCGATGCACTCAACCGCTTGCGGGTCAGCCGCCTGTCGCAGGGCGGCAAAAAGTACGTCCAATTCGCTCATCAGACAAGTCTCTGGCGCGGAGGCCATGGCGGACGACGTCCGCATGAAACATCATACCACGGGAATTCCCGCGGTAGAACCTTGATATCTGGACGCTTGCTCCCTGTCACGATCTGCTTGGGCTTCTTGTACTTTCCCCGTCCCGACAATTCCCAGCAATCCTTGCGGATGTGTCTTGGGTTGAGCTTCGGTCTGCTGGCTTTTGCTACGCAATGCAGCCCAAGCGGGGGAGAGCGCCGAAACCCGATCAATGCTCTTCGTACTGGGTGAAGCTCGGGTCGGCCAGATCGGCGAAGCGCGTGTATTCCGACTGGAAGGCGAGCTTGACGGTGCCGGTCGGTCCGTGGCGCTGCTTGGCGATGATGACGTCCGCCGTGCCCTTCACCTTGTCCATATGGGCCTCCCACTCCGGATATTTCGGATCGGCCGGATCGCGCGGTTCCATGTTCTTGACGTAGTATTCTTCGCGGAACACGAAGAGCACCACGTCGGCGTCCTGCTCGATCGAGCCGGATTCGCGAAGGTCGGAAAGCTGCGGGCGCTTATCGTCGCGGCTTTCGACCTGACGCGAGAGCTGCGACAGCGCGATGATCGGCACGTTCAGTTCCTTGCCGAGCGCCTTGAGGCCGGTGGTAATCTGAGTGATTTCCTGCACGCGGTTGTCACCGGATTTTCCGGCGCCGGTCATGAGCTGGATATAGTCCACCACAAGGCAATCGAGGCCGCGCTGGCGCTTCAGGCGGCGGGCGCGGGCGGACAGCTGGGCGATCGAGATACCACCGGTCTGGTCGATGAAAAGCGGCACCTTCTGCATCATCTGGCTGCAGGCGACGAGCTTTTCGAAATCGGCTTCGGTAATGTCACCGCGGCGGATTTTCGACGACGAGACTTCCGTCTGCTCCGAGATGATACGGGTTGCAAGCTGTTCGGCCGACATTTCGAGCGAATAGAAGCCCACGACGCCCCCATTCTTCGCCTTGAACGTGCCGTCCGGCATGACCTCCGGTTCGTAAGCGGCTGCGATATTGTAGGCGATATTGGTGGCGAGCGAGGTCTTGCCCATACCGGGACGCCCGGCGAGAACGATCAAGTCCGAGCGCTGCAGCCCGCCCATCTTGGCATCGAGCGACATGATGCCGGTCGAAATGCCGGAGAGATGTCCGTCACGCTCGAAGGCGGCCCCCGCCATATCGATTGCCAGCGCCACCGCGTCGTTGAAGGACTGGAAGCCGCCGTCATAGCGGCCGGTCTCGGCAAGCTCGAAGAGGCGGCGCTCGGTATCCTCGATCTGCGTCTGCGGCGGCATGTCGAGCGGCGCGTCATAGGCGATGTTAACCATGTCCTCGCCGATGGTGATCAGTGCGCGCCTGAGCGCCAGATCGTAGATCGCCCGGCCGTAGTCCTCGGCATTGATGATCGACACGGCTTCGGCCGCGAGACGGGCGAGATATTGCGCCACGGTCAGATCGCCAACCTTATCCTCTGCCGGCAGGAAGGTCTTGATCGTCACCGGATTGGCAGTCTTGCCCATGCGGATGATGTCGCCTGCCACCTCGAAGATCTTGCGGTGCAGGGGCTCGTGGAGGTGGACGGGCTTCAGGAAATCCGAGACGCGATAATAGGCGTCGTTATTGACCAGGATCGCGCCCAAAAGCGCCTGTTCGGCTTCGATATTGTTCGGAGCTTCGCGGTAATGGGGTTCCGCATCCTTGTTGCTGAGCGCTGTCAGCTTGCGTGCGACGTCCTGCATGTCTTCCAATCATGTATTTTTTGAATCGGGCGCGATCCTACAGCACTTTGCAGACTATGGAGGGGCGATCCCGGCAGAATCTCCAGAATCCATCGATCTCCACAGTCATCGCTTGAGCTTGTGGATAAAACGCACCGAACCGAACAAGATGATTTGACCGTGGCAAAACTGTTCAACCCTTTGCCACGGCCATGAAGAATAAGTCTTCTGCAGATTCGCTACAAGGCGGGTTGCATGCGATGGCCGGCGAACTGGCGAAGAAGCACGGGAACGATCAGCGCCACCCCGATCAGCGACGACATCAGTTCCGGCACCACGAGAAGGACTGCCGCAACGACGAGAAGCAGCCGCTCCCAGGCTGCCGTCCTGACAAGCAGCCATCCTGAAAGTGCCGAGCCGAGGCAGGTGATGCCGAGCACACAGCCGATGAAGGCGATGAGGAAGTTGCTCCAGGTGAAATTCGCAGTGACCAGCAGCAGCGATGGAGAGAAGACGAAGACGAAAGGCACTAGAACCTTGCCGAGCCCCAGCCGGAAGGCCGTGTTGCCGGTCTTGAACGGATCGGCGCCCGCCATGCCCGCCGCCGCGTAGGCCGCGAGCGCCACGGGCGGGGTGATGTCGGCAAGCACGCCGTAATAGAAGACGAAGAAATGCGCGACGATCGGCTCGACCCCGAGAAGCCCGAGCGTCGGGGCGGCGATCGTTGCCATGATGATGTAGTTCGCGGTCGTCGGGATGCCGCAGCCCATCAGGATGCAGACGACACCCGTCATGATGAGCGTGAAGAGCAGCGTCAGCGTCTGCGGCCCGAACCAGGCGGCCGGCACGAGTGTGCCGACGAAGGTAGCCATCTGCGCGGCGGTGGAGGTGACGATATAGGAGATCTTGAAGCCGACGCCGGTTAGCGTCACGACGCCGACGATGATGCCGACAGTCGCCGCGGCGGCTCCCACAGCGAGCGCATATTTGGCCCCGTCGCGCAGCCCCTCAAACACCTCCGTCAAGGACATGCGCCGGCGCGGATTGAGGAGGCCGACGGCGACGCAGAGCGTGATGCCCCAGAAGGCGGCAAGATAGGGGGTGTAGCCGGAAAGCAGCACGGCGATCAGCACCACGAGCGGAATGACGGTCGGCCAGTCGCGCTTGAAGGCTTCCTTAAGATCGGGCAGTTCCTCGCGCGTCATGCCGCGCAGTCCGTTGCGCTTGGCCTCGAAATGCACTTGGATCAGTACCCCGAAGAAATGCATGAAGGCCGGCACGATCGCGGCAAGGATGATCGTCGTATAGGGCAGGTTCAGGAATTCGATCATCAGGAAGGCGGCCGCGCCCATGATCGGCGGCGTGATCTGCCCGCCCGTCGAGGATGCCGATTCCACGGCTGCGGCGAAGGTCCGCTTGTAGCCGAGCCGGATCATCGCCGGGATCGTCAGCGATCCGACCGTGACGGTATTGGCGACAGACGAGCCGGAGATCATGCCGAACAGCGCCGAGCCGAAGATCGACACCTTGGCAGGCCCGCCGGCATAACGCCCGGCGACCCAGGCGGCGCAATCGAGAAAGAGCTGGCCAAGCCCGATGCGGGTCGCGAATACGCCGAACAGCACGAAATGGAAGACATAGGTCGCGACGACCCCGAGCGCGATGCCGTAGATGCCCTGCGTCGTGAGATAGAGATGGTTGATGAGCTGCGAGAACGTGGCGCCCGGATGCACCAGGATCCCGGGCATGGACGGTCCCCAGATGGAGTAGGCCATGAAGAGAAGGGCGATGATCGGCAGCGGCCAGCCGACGGAACGGCGGGTCGCCTCCAGCAGCACCAGAACCAGAATGCCGCCGAGCACCACGTCGGTCGTCGTCGGGTTGCCGACGCGGAAGGCGAGGTCATCGAGCGGAATGAAGGGGACATGCAGCACGGCGACCACCGCGCCGACCGCCAGCGCCCAATCGATCAGCGAAATCCCGAGCGGGCGGACGAGGCTCGATTGCGCCGGCTGGTCGTAGCCGCGCCGCGTGAACGGGAATACGAGGAAGATCAGCCCGAGCACGAAGGAGAGGTGAATGCCGCGATGCACGACTTCCGAAAGCAGGCCGAAACCGGCGGTATAGTAGTGGAAAATGGAGAGCGTCACCAGCAGCACGCCCACCAGGCGGGCGGCCATCGGCGAGAGCGGCCGGAAGCGGATCTCCGAGTCGAACTTTTCTTCCAGCTCGCGCGCCTTCGCCTCGTCCAGTTCTAGGGGAGCAATCTTGCTCTCGTCGTCCGCCGCCATGTCATTTTTCCCTTGATATATTTATCGTGTTCCAGACGGAAAACGGCGGTCCGCCCGATGCCGACCGCCGCCATTCCAATCAAGGAGAGATATCGTCCTTACTTGAGGACGCCGGCTTCCTTGTAGAAGCGCTCGGCGCCCGGATGCAGCGGAATGCCGAGGCTGGTAACGGCGTTCTGAAGCGTGATCATCTTGCCCTTCGCGTGGCCGGCGTCGAGTGCGGCGCGCGTCGCATCGTTCCACATCACCTTGGTGATGTTGTAGACGAGATCGTCAGGCTGCTTGGCGCTGGTGACCCACTGGGCCGCGACCGAGATGGTCGGGGTTTCGCCCACGTCCTTGTAGGTGTCTGCGGGAACGATATCCTTCGAGAAGAACTTGTATTCCGAAAGCATCTTGTCCGCTTCCGGACCGGTGATCGGCACAAGCGAGATGCCGGCCGAGGTGGCGAGTTCGGAGATAGCTCCGGTCGGATAGCCGCCGACGAAGAAATAAGCGTCGAGGCCGCCGTCGCGCAGGCGCTCGCCGGCTGGACCGGGTTTCATATGCTCGGCCTTGATATCGCTTTCGCTGAGGCCATAGGCGGCCAGGACGATGCGGGCATCGACGATCGTGCCCGAGCCGGGTTCGTCGATCGAGACTCGCTTGCCCTTGAGGTCGGCGACGGACTTGATGTTGGCGTCCTTGCGGGCGACGAGATGGATGGTTTCCGGGTAGAGCGTCGCGATCAGGCGAAGATCCTCCACCTTGCCCTTGCCCTCGTAGAGGCCGGTGCCGCTATGAGCCCAATAGGCGACGTCCGACTGGGAGAAGCCCGATTCCATCGAACCGCCCTGGATGGCGTTGATATTGGCGACGGAGCCGTTGGACGCGACAGCTGTCGCCACGAGGCCCTGGACGCCCTTGTCGCCGGCACCCGAAATCGCGTTGGCGATGAGGCCGCCGATCGGATAGTAGGTGCCAGCCGTACCGCCCGTGCCGATCCGGAAGAAGGCCGGCGATTGAGCTGCCGCGAAGCCGATGCCTGCAGCCGCGAGGCCGATCATGGCGCCGATCGCGAGGAGGTTCTTTCTGATGGTCATTGTTTCTCCCTTTCTCTTGTTTCGGTCACCATGAAGAAAGTCAGGCTTGCATGTCAACCACTTCCGGCTGTCGTTCACGTCTTCCTGCTTCGCGCAGGAGGCGCATGACCGCCCGGCATGGCTACCGTGACATGCAGCCTGCCTTGCCGAAGTCTCTTGCAGCTTCGATAAAAAAAGCCCCCGGCGTGAGCCGAGGGCCTGAGAAAACTGCAATCCGAAATGCGATCAGGCTTCTTCGCCTTCTTCGCGGTCGGCATCCGGATCGAAGAAATCTTCCGGACGCAGCGCATCCTCATCGACACCGTAGATGGCGTCGACAGAGGTGAGGCTCTCACCCTTGGCCTGGCGCTCGGCTTCTTCCGGCGAACGGGCGACGTTCACTTCGACGGTGATCTCGACTTCCGAATGCAGGTGCAGCGTGACCTTGTGCAGGCCGATCGCCTTGATCGGATGGTTGAGATCGATCTGGTTGCGGCCGATGTTGAAGCCTTCGGCGGCAAGCGCCTCGATGATGTCGCGGGCAGCGACAGAACCATAGAGCTGGCCGGTTTCGCCGGCGGCGCGGACGATGACGAAAGACTTACCGTCGAGCACTTCGGCAACCTTCTGGGCTTCGCCCTTGCGCTCCAGATTGCGGGCTTCGAGGGTGGCGCGCTCGGATTCGAAACGCTTCTTGTTGGCGTCATTGGCGCGCAGCGCCTTGCCCTGCGGCAGCAGGAAGTTACGGGCGTAACCGTCGCGAACCTTCACGACTTCGCCCATCTGGCCGAGCTTCGGCACGCGTTCAAGCAGGATGACTTGCATGTGTGGTTTCCTTTCTAGGTCTCAATTCTTGTTTTCGTTGGGATTGATCGGGCCTCTTGCCGGCGTGAGTGCGATCGTCCGTCGCGTGTCGGACAGGCCGAGCACGAGGATGATGATTGCCGGCAGGAGAAGCATGGAAGACAGGTAGCAGAGGACGAGGACCGGCAACCGCCAGTCCTTGCCCTGGCTGCGGAAATGGATGGAGGCGAAACCTGCCATCAGGAAGCCGGCGCCGAACGTGCCGCAGATGACGGCGCCGATCATCGCCGGAACACCGCCCACGAAGGTGAGTACGATGCCGGCGAGGAAGATGAAGATCGCATGGCGGTTCATGCGAAGCGCGGACGGCATGTCCTCGCGGGGGCGCAGAGCCCGGCCGGAACGGGAGACGATGCGCACGGCGATATAGAAGGCCGCGAACAAAAGCATGACCCAGATGCCACCCTGAACCAGCGGCAGCATCAGCACGATCATCGCCTTGGTCTGCGCCAGGCTGGCCGGATCTGGCGCGAAGGCGGGTTCCTGGGTCTGCAGGGACAACATCATCGCATCGACCATCTGGCCGGTAAGTTCCGGGCCGTAGCCGATGACCACGCCGAGCGCGATGACGGCAATCGTCACCAGGCCGCAAAGATGCAGCAGGATGTCCGAAATCGGATACCAGGCCATCAGGTTGTCCGGACCGCCGAGTTCGGTGGCCGGGCGCGCCAGGTTGGCGAGGTGGCTGAGCCAGCCCGCCGGGATCAGGGTGAAGATCGCCATGGCGAGCGCAAAGAGCGGCGAAACCAGGACGGCGCCGAGCGCAGCTGCCGTCAAGATGCCGACGATGGCGGCGCGATTGCCCCAGCCGAGGCCAGCGATCAGGATGGGAAGTGCGGAGGCGGCATAAAGAAGCGAGGCAAAAGACGACTGCGCATTCGCACCCAGCACCAGCAGGGTGGCGGCAATGCCGGCAAGGATGCCGATCGGCAATATGCTTTGTCTCTTGGTCGTCACGGTCTCGCTGTCCTGCCAATTCAAGCAGTTAGGGGAGGCGACCTGAATCTCTGTCTCAGGTCCTTCATCCCCAACATGGGATTTGTCGGAGTTCCGATCCGCGCCCATCGCGGAAGGGAGATCCAACCCTCTGGTTTGGGACCAGAGGGTCGGAAATTCACATTACGCTACGACGTAAGGCAGCAGGCCGAGGAAGCGGGCGCGCTTGATCGCCTGGGCGAGTTCGCGCTGCTTCTTCTGGGAAACGGCCGTGATACGGGACGGAACGATCTTGCCGCGCTCGGAAATGTAGCGCTGCAGCAGGCGTACGTCCTTGTAGTCGATCCGCGGCGCATTGGCGCCCGAGAACGGGCAGGTCTTGCGGCGGCGATGGAACGGACGGCGTGCCGGGGAGGAGGATACGTCAGCCATGGTGTTTTCTCCTTATAGCCGATTACGCTTCACGCGGCGGGCGCGGGGCGCGCTCGAAGCCGCCTTCACGCGGCGGGCGGTCGCCGAATTCACGACGCGGCGGGCGGTCGCCGAATTCGCGGCGCGGGCCACGGTCGTCGCCATCGCGGCGCGGACGGTCGTCGCGGTCACGCTTCTGCATCATCGCGGACGGACCTTCCTCGTGCTTCTCGACGGCGATCGTCATGTAGCGGAGGACGTCTTCGTTGATGCGCATCTGGCGCTCCATCTCATGTACGGCAGCAGCCGGAGCATCGATGTCCATCAGCGCGTAATGAGCCTTGCGGTTCTTCTTGATGCGGTAGGTGAGGGACTTGAGGCCCCAGTTTTCTACGCGCCCGACCTTGCCACCGTTAGCTTCGAGGACGCCCTTGTACTGTTCGACGAGGGCATCAACCTGCTGCGGCGACATATCCTGCCGGGCAAGGAATACGTGTTCGTAAAGAGCCATGTAAGCTTTGCCTTTTCTTGCGGTTGTGTATCACCCGGACTCGGCGGCTAAGCCTCAACGACTGCTCCTGAAAGACTGAAAAGCCAAGCAAGAAAAGTAGTTTGATCGAGACGGTCGAGAGCGGAGACACGGGAGGCTTGGACCTTGTGGTCCCTGCGGTTTCCCTCGGGAAACCTGCCCTCCGTTCAGCCACCAGCCAGAAGACCGGGTGTTTCGAACAGCGCGCTTATACGGATTTTTGGGCGGATGGCAAGGGGCGCGGGCGAATTGCCTCCTGCCGGGCGGCGGATTTGCGTAGCGTCATCCGATCACGGCCTTGTGTTTGGCGAGATGTAACCTGAGCCCCGCGCGACGCGTAACCGGATTGACGCCAGGCAGAAGCCGCATCCCGACCGGTTTCCGCTGACGTCCGGATGGCTGCCGTTTTGATATGCTGTATCAACAGGGGCCGGGGCGAACCATTGGAGGATGAACATGAGAAATATGTTGCGCTCGATGCGGATTTTAAGCGCGTCGGCATTCGTTGTGCTGGTTTCGACGGCGGCCGGCGCCGTTGAGCTGAAAGGCTACGACCAGAAATCGTTTGAAGCAGTTCAAAAGGCAGGAACGCCGATCGTTGTCGATATCTGGGCAAGCTGGTGCCCGACATGCGCGGCGCAGCAGCCGATCATCGAGAAGCTGACCTCTTCATCCGACTTCTCGGACCTGACGATTTTCCGGGTCGATTTCGACACGCAGAAGGACGTCGTCAGATCCTTCAAAGCTCAAAGTCAGTCGACGCTCATCGCCTTCAAGGGCGATAGCGAGACCGCCCGCTCGGTTGGAGATACAGATGCCAGGTCGATCGAGAAGCTGTTCAGATCCACATTGAAGAAGAATTAGGCATGGGCACATCACTGGTTTTCGCCGCCCTCGCAGGCGTGCTGTCGATCCTCTCGCCCTGCGTTCTGCCCCTGGTTCCGATCGTTCTGGCCAGTGCGACGGGCAAGCACCGTTATGCCCAGGTGGCGCTCGCTTCGGGACTGGCCGGTTCATTCGTTGCGATCGGCATGTTCGTGGCGCTTGTCGGCTTTGGCCTCGGGCTCGATCTTGTGTTCTTTCGCCAGATCGGTGCGTTGGTGATGATCCTGTTCGGCGTGGTCCTCCTGGCCCCGGCCATGCAGGTTCGCCTCGCCGCCGCAGCGGGGCCGGTGGGCAACTGGACGGAGCGCCGCTTCGGCGGCTTTGACGACCGGGGTTTGACAGGCCAGTTTCTCGTCGGGGTCCTTCTGGGCGCGGTCTGGAGCCCGTGTGTCGGCCCGACGCTCGGCGCGGCATCGCTGATGGCGGCGCGCGGTGAGAACCTCGGCGAGGTTTTTCTGACCATGGCGGCATTCGGACTTGGCGCGGCAGCGCCGCTTCTCCTGCTCGGACGGCTGTCGAGGGATATCGTGCAGCGTTGGCGCGACCGGATGCTGAATTTCGGCAAGGTTGCCAAGGGCTTTCTTGGCCTGGTCCTGCTGGTGGTCGGCTTCGCCGTCCTGACGGGCGTGGACAAGACCATCGAGGCGGCGCTCGTCGCGGCATCTCCGGAATGGCTGACACGGCTCACGACGAGCTTTTGAGAGCCGGACCCGCCTCACGTCGGCAAGGCGGGTCTGCTTCTTCTGCTTACAGCGTCATCGGATATTGCCGATAAACCCCGGCAATATCCTTCATCACGTCTTCGGAGAGCCTCACTTCCGTCGCGCCGATATCCGTCTTCAGTTGCGCCATCGAGGTTGCGCCGATGATGACCGAGGCCATGAAGGGGCGCGAAAGGCAGAAGGCGAGCGCCATCTGCGCCATGTCGAGCCCGTGTCTTTCGGCGACCTTAGCATACGCTTCCACGGCCGGCTCCTGCATCGGCTGCAGGCGGCCGCCGAGGTCAGTATTGATCGTGGCGCGCGAGCCGGCGGGGCGGGCGCCGTTCCGGTATTTGCCGGTGAGGATGCCGGCGGCGAGCGGCGAATAGGCCATCAGCCCGACATTCTCGTGATGGGCGACTTCCGCGAGGTCGGTATCGAACTGGCGGTAGAGCAGGCTGTATTCGTTCTGGATCGAGGCGACGCGCGGCAGGCCCCTTTCTTCAGAAAGCCTGAGGTATTTCAGCGTGCCCCAGGCGCTTTCGTTGGAAAGGCCGACCGCGCGGATCTTGCCCGCCTTCACCAGTTCGCCGAGCGTCTCGAGGATTTCGGCGATCTCGGCCGCCGCCTTCTGCCGACCCTGCGTGAAAGCGTCGAAGGACCACAGATTGCGGAAATGATAGGTGCCGCGGTTCGGCCAGTGGATCTGGTAGAGGTCGAGATAGTCGGTCTGCAGGCGTCTCAGGCTGGCATCGAGCGCCTCGCGGATCGTCGCGGCCGAGATATCGCGGCCGCCGCGGATATGCGGCCGGCCGCTTCCGGCGATCTTGGAGGCGAGGACGATGTCCTTACGCTTGCCGCTTTTCCTGAGCCAGGTCCCGATGATTTCTTCCGTACGGCCGTAGGTTTCGATGCTGACCGGCGTCGTTGGGTAGAGTTCGGCCGTATCGAAGAAATTCACGCCCTGGTCGAACGCATGATCCATCTGCTCATGGGCTTCCGCTTCCGTATTCTGCGTGCCCCAGGTCATGGTGCCGAGGCAGATTTCGGACACGGTGATATCCGTGCGGCCCAGTCTCTTATATCTCATGAAAGGAATCCTGATCTTGGAAGGTCGGTCGGACTTTAAGCGGGATTTGACATAGCGCAAGGGGGACAACAGGGCCTCGGAGACCTTCGAGATAGGCCTTGCCCTTGACTCAGGAAGCCCAAATGTGAATGGAGAGGCAAACATAAGGGAAGGAAATCATCCCCATGGGCACTTCAGCGAGCATCGCATTCACATTCCCCGGACAGGGCAGCCAGTCCGTTGGCATGGGCAAGGATCTGGCGGACGCTTATCCCGAAGCCCGCGCGGTTTTCCAGGTGGTCGACGATGCGCTCGGCCAGAAGCTCTCCGATATCATGTGGAACGGGCCTGAGGAGACGCTGACGCTGACGGCCAACGCGCAGCCGGCGCTGATGGCCGTTTCGATGGCTGCGATCCGTGTCATGGAAGCGCGTGGGTTGAACCTTGCCGAAAGGGTCGCCTATGTGGCCGGCCATTCGCTCGGCGAATATTCCGCGCTCTGCGCGGCAGGCACCTTCTCGCTTGCCGATACCGCCAGGCTGCTCCGCATCCGTGGCGACGCCATGCAGACGGCGGTGCCGGTAGGGCAGGGCGCCATGGCGGCAATCCTTGGTCTGGAGCATGGCGATGTGGAAGCCGCCTGCGCCGATGCGCGTGATGCCGGGGTCTGCCAGATCGCCAACGACAACGGCGGCGGCCAGCTCGTGATTTCCGGTTCGAAGGCGGCCGTCGAGAAGGCGGCGGCGCTCGCGACCGAAAAGGGCGCCAAGCGCGCCATCATGCTGCCTGTCTCCGCGCCGTTCCACAGCGACCTGATGGCGCCGGCCGCCGATGCCATGCGCCATGCGCTGGACAGGGCGGAAAAGAAGAACCCGGTCGTACCGCTCGTCGCCAATGTCCGCGCAGCACCAGTCTACGATGCAGACGAGATCGCCAAGCTGCTCGTCACCCAGGTGACCGGCCAGGTGCGCTGGCGCGAGACGGTGGAGTGGTTCGCCGCCAACGGTGTGACGACGCTTTACGAGATCGGTTCGGGAAAAGTGCTGACCGGCCTTGCCCGCCGCATCGACAAGAATATTTCCGGCATTGCCATTAATACGCCGGCCGATATCGACGCGGCGCTCGCCGCTATCCTCGGCTGATTGCGAAAAGCGAATAGCGAATAGGGAGTAGCGAATAGTAAAGAGATGGCGATGATGCGATGAAAAATTATTCGCTACTGGCTATTTGCTCCAAAAAAGAGGAACACCACCATGTTTGATTTGACCGGCCGCAAGGCATTGGTGACGGGCGCAACCGGCGGCCTCGGCGAAGAGATCGCCCGCATGCTGCACAAGCAGGGTGCCGTGGTCGGCCTACACGGCACGCGTGTCGAAAAGCTGGAGGCACTGGCTGCCGAACTCGGTGACCGCGTCAAGATTTTCCCGGCCAACCTGTCCGACCGCGCCGAGGTGAAGGCGCTCGGCGAGAAGGCCGAAGCCGAACTCGGCGGCGTCGACATCCTCGTCAACAATGCCGGTATCACCAAGGACGGCCTCTTCGTGCGGATGAGCGACGAGGACTGGGATTCGGTCCTCGAGGTGAACCTGACGGCGGTCTTCCGCCTGACCCGCGAGCTCACCCATCCGATGATGCGCCGGCGCCATGGCCGCATCATCAACATCACCTCCGTCGTCGGCGTCACCGGCAATCCGGGCCAGACGAACTATTGCGCCTCCAAGGCCGGCATGATCGGCTTTTCCAAATCGCTGGCACAGGAGATCGCCACCCGCAACGTGACGGTCAACTGCGTCGCGCCGGGCTTCATCGAGAGCGCCATGACCGGCAAGCTCAACGAAAAGCAGAAGGAAGCGATCCTGGGCGCGATCCCGATGAAGCGCATGGGTGCGGGTTCTGACATCGCCGCGGCGGTGCTTTATCTCGCTTCCGACGAGGCGGGTTACGTCACGGGCCAGACGATCCATGTCAACGGCGGTATGGCGATGATCTGAGCCGAGCCGGGAAGGTTCCAGAATTCCGCTGCAATCGGTTGTTGGCGGCGGTGGAATGGAACAAATTCTGGCTTTGCGGAACAGTCAAACCGTGTTAAGCGGGCCATGACTGTGAGAAGTCACCCTGAAATGCAGCCCTTCATATTGCGTGAGCAACACATGATTGGAGCCTGACGAGGGGCGAACAGGTTTGCCGGCATCGGCCTTGCGAAGGCGGCGATTGCAGGCTTTAACAGGATGCGGATGCCAAACGGGCATCCGATAAGACAAAGGTCGAGGAAACCGACATGAGCGATATCGCAGAACGCGTGAAGAAAATTGTTATTGACCATCTCGGCGTCGATGCCGACAAGGTTGTTGAAGGCGCAAGCTTCATCGACGATCTTGGCGCAGACTCGCTCGACACCGTCGAACTGGTCATGGCTTTCGAGGAAGAATTCGGCGTCGAAATCCCAGACGACGCTGCTGATTCCATTCTGACCGTCGGCGATGCCGTGAAGTTCATCGAGAAGGCCCAGGCCTGATCGATCCGATAGACTAGGGATAAAGCCGCAAGGCAAATCCCGACAACGGCCCGCTCGCACGGGCCGTTTCAGCAACTGGGGGCTTGCCCCTGGAACATGAAAATTCAGGGTGGAACGCTGGCGATGAGACGTGTCGTTATCACCGGTACCGGCATGGTATCTCCTCTTGGGTGCGGAACGGAAGTGAGCTGGCAGCGGTTGCTTGCCAGCCAGAACGCTGCCCGTCTCGTGACTGAGTTCGAAGTCGAGGATCTTCCCGCTAAGGTCGCTTGTCGTATTCCGACAGGCGATGGCTCCGATGGCACCTTCAATCCCGACGACTGGATGGAGCCGAAGGAGCAGCGCAAGGTCGATCCCTTCATCATCTACGGCATGGCTGCCGCCGACATGGCGCTCAACGATGCCGGCTGGCATCCTGAGACGGACGAAGATCAGATCGCCACGGGCGTGTTGATCGGTTCCGGCATCGGCGGCCTCGAGGGCATCGTGGAAGCCGGCTACACGTTGCGCGACAAGGGCCCGCGCCGCATTTCGCCCTTCTTCATTCCCGGTCGCCTGATCAACCTCGTCTCCGGACAGGTGTCGATCCGCCACAAGTTGCGCGGCCCGAACCATGCCGTCGTCACGGCCTGTTCGACCGGCGCGCATGCGATCGGCGACGCAGCCCGGCTGATCATGCTCGGTGATGCCGACGTGATGGTCGCGGGCGGCACGGAATCGCCGATCTGCCGCATTTCGCTCGCGGGTTTCGCGGCCTGCAAGGCGCTGTCCACCCAGCACAACGACGATCCTCAGAAGGCCTCGCGCCCCTATGACCGCGACCGTGACGGGTTCGTGATGGGCGAGGGCGCCGGCATCGTCGTCCTGGAAGAGCTGGAACATGCCAAGGCGCGCGGCGCCAAGATCTACGCCGAAATCGTCGGTTACGGGCTTTCCGGCGATGCTTTCCATATCACTGCGCCGTCGGAAGACGGCGACGGGGCCTATCGTTGCATGACCTCGGCCCTCAAGCGGGCCGGTATTTCGGCATCGGACGTGGATTACATCAATGCTCATGGCACGTCGACCATGGCCGACACGATCGAGCTTGGCGCGGTCGAGCGGCTCGTCGGCAATGCGGCGTCGAAGATCTCCATGTCTTCCACGAAATCGGCGATCGGCCACCTTCTGGGGGCCGCCGGCGCCGTCGAGGCGATCTTCTCGACGCTGGCGATCCGCGACAATATCGCGCCGCCGACGCTCAACCTCGACAATCCCGATGTCGAGACGGCGATCGACCTCGTGCCGCACAAGGCGCGCAAGCGCGAGATCAATGTGGCGCTGTCGAATTCCTTCGGCTTTGGTGGCACGAACGCTTCCCTCGTGCTGCGCCGTTACGACGCGTAGTCGAAGCGCTGCTTTAATGCGGCTGGACTTTCGGGTCCGGCTCGTATCATCTTCTGGACCTGTTTTTTGCCGCATTGCTTGGCCAAACAGCGGTCGAACGTGTTTGAGTCTCTTGGGGGGCGCGGTTGAGCGATACGAATCATGTCAATGAACTGCCGCCCGGCAATGGCCGGGGGCCGATCATTCCGAAATCGCCGAATGAAGCTCTGAAGCCGGAGCGCGTGCCCGAACCGCCGCGCCGGTCCAAGAAGGCGCGCAGCCAGCTCGTCATCTTTCTGAATTTCGTGATGACGATGGTCGTGGTCATCTGCGTGGCAGCGGTCGCCGGCTTCTACTACATGATTTCGGCCTTCCAGGAGCCCGGCCCGCTGGAGGCGAACACGCATTTCATGGTCCGTCCGGGCGCCGGTTTGGCCGAGATAGCCACCAATCTCGAGCGCAACGGCATCGTCTCCGATGCCCGCATCTTCCGCTACGTAACGGCCACCTATCTGCGCAGAGGCGAGACGCTGAAGGCAGGCGAATACGAGATCAAGGCGCATGCATCCATGAAGGACATCATGGACGTCCTGGAATCGGGCAGGTCGATCCTTTATTCCGTCGTGCTGCCGGAGGGCCTGACGGTCCGGCAGATGATGCTGCGGCTGGCGGAAGATCCGGTGCTGGAAGGCGAACTGCCCGCCGAACTACCGCCGGAGGGCAGCCTGCGCCCCGATACCTACAAGTTCTCGCGCGGCAGCAAGAGGGCCGATATCATCCAGCAGATGCGCGTGGCGCAAGAGAAGATGATCGACCAGATCTGGGAAAAGCGCGATCTGGACCTGCCGATCAAGACGAAAGAAGAGTTTGTCGTGCTCGCCTCGATCGTCGAGAAGGAGACGGGCAAGGAAGACGAGCGCGCTCATGTCGCATCCGTTTTCATCAACCGGCTGCAGAAGGGAATGCGCCTGCAATCGGACCCGACCATCGTCTACGGACTTTTCGGCGGCGAAGGGAAGCCGTCCGACCGGCCAATCTTCAAGTCGGACCTCGCCAAGCCGACGCCCTATAATACCTACCAGATCAAGGGGCTTCCGCCGACGCCGATTTCCAATCCCGGTCGTGCTGCGTTGGAAGCAGTCGCCAACCCCTGGCGCACCAACGACCTTTATTTCGTAGCCGACGGCACCGGCGGCCATGTCTTCGCCGCGACGCTGGAGGAACACAATGCCAATGTCCGTCGTTGGCGAAAGGTGGAAGCCGAGCGCGCGGCCAACCCCGAAATCGCCGTGGATGGTCAGCCGGACGGCGAGGAAGCGGAAAAGCCGCCGAAGAGCAACTGACCGTTGGTTTTAGGCCGCAGATTGTGGCCTAAGCATTATCTGGAGACGTCAATGACCTTGCAGTCCATGACTGGTTTTGCTCGCAGCGAAGGATCGAGCGGGCGCAACCGCTTTGCATGGGAACTGCGCTCCGTGAATGGCAAAGGCCTTGATATCCGGCTCCGCCTGCCGCCGGGCCTCGAACGGCTGGAGCCGGAGGTGCGCCGGCTGATCTCGGAAAGATTCTCCCGCGGCAATCTGCAGGCGTCCCTCAACCTGACCATCGCCGAAACCCAACTTGAGGCAGTGCTGAACCGCGACGCATTGGCGGCAGTGCTGGCATTGCGCGAGGAACTCGGCGATCTCGTCGATCCGTCACCCTTGAAACTCGATACGCTGCTCGGCATCCGCGGGCTTGTCGACATCAGGGAGCCGGAAGAGGGTGAGGAGGCGCTCGCTGCCCGTGACGCCGCGATCCTCGCTGGCCTCGACGAGGCGATCGGTCGTCTTGCGCGAATGCGCGGGGGGGAAGGGGCGGTCCTCGCCGACGTGCTGAAGGGACATGTCGCCCGGATTGCGGAATTGACCAGGGCCGTGGAAGCCGATCCTTCCCGCACGCCGGAAGAGATCGCCAAGCGGCTTTCCATGCAGCTTTCGGCACTTCTGCAGGAGGCGCCGACGCTCGACCGCGACCGGCTGCATGCGGAAGCGGCTCTTCTCGCCACCAAGGCGGACCTGCGTGAGGAAATCGACCGACTGAAGGCGCATGTCGCGGCCGCCGGCGAACTCATCGACAAGGGCGGGCCGGTGGGGCGCAGGCTCGATTTTCTTGCACAGGAATTTAACCGGGAATCGAATACGATCTGTTCCAAATCGAATTCTGCTGCTGTAACCGCAGCCGGTATCGAGTTGAAAGTCGTCATCGACCAGTTCCGTGAACAGGTCCAGAATCTGGAGTAGGCCATGAGCCCGGCACCGTCGTCCAAGGGCAAGCCGTCCTCGCCCGTGAAGATCGCCCGGCGCGGGCTGATGCTCGTCCTTTCGTCGCCCTCCGGCGCCGGCAAGTCGACGATTGCCCGCAACCTGCTCGAATCCGACTCGACTCTCGGCATTTCCGTCAGCGTCACGACGCGCCAGCGCCGCCCGAGCGAGATCGCCGGCAAGCACTATCACTTTATCAGCACCCGGGAGTTCGAGCGGCTGAGGGATTCCGATGCGCTGCTCGAATGGGCCGAGGTGCACGGCAATTTCTATGGCACGCCGCGCGAGCCGGTCGAGGCCGCCATGGCGGAAGGCCGCGACATGCTGTTCGACATCGATTGGCAGGGAGCACGCCAGCTCCAGGAGAAGATGAAAGCGGATGTCGTATCGATCTTCGTGCTGCCGCCGACCATGACGGAGTTGCAGTCGCGCCTGCACCGCCGCGCCGAAGACACCGAGGAGGTGATCCGCACGCGGCTCCTGAATTCGCGCGCCGAGATCGAGCACTGGCGGGAATACGATTACGTCATCGTCAATGACGATCTCGACAATGCCTTCCACGCGGTGAGCAACATCATCGGTGCCGAACGCATCCGCCGCGACCGCCGCCATGGCCTGTTCGACTTCGTGCAGGGGCTTTTAATGGAAGAGCCGGAGTTATGAGATTGTCGCCGCCAGGGCTTGCCGGGTCTTGATTGAGGGCTGGCTGCCGTCGCCCATGATGCGCGCCTGAAAGAAGATCATACGTGGAAAATAGTCCTTCAACCATGAAGGCGGCCGCATGGATGATGGCCTCCATCGCACTACTTCTGCTCATGGCCGTTTCGGGTCGTGCCATAACGCGTGAAGTCGATGTTTTCCAGGTCATGGAGATGCGCTCCATCATCGCCTTTTTCATGCTGTTGCCGCTCGTCTATCGCGAAGGTGGCTTCAGGGCCATGCGAACCAGCATTCTGCCAAGTCATATTGGCCGCAACGTTGCCCACTACATCGGCCAATTCGCGTGGCTGATGGGGCTGACATTGATCCCGATGGCGCAAGTCATTGCCATTGAGTTTACCGCGCCGATCTGGGCGGCTTTGATGGCTGCAGCGTTCCTTGGTGAGAAGCTGACCTGGCGCAAGGGCGTCGCTATTCTGTTCGGGCTGGGTGGCGTCGTATTGATCGTGCGACCGGGTGCTGCACCGCTCAACCCAGGCCATCTGATCGTGCTGGGAGCAGCCTTTGTATTCGCCATATCCTTTATTGCCACCAAGATCCTGACGCTCTCGGACAGCCCAACGAAGATCATCTTCTGGATGCTCATCATTCAATCAGTCGTCGGATTTATCCCGGCGCTGGAAGTCTGGGTATGGCCATCCGCAGCAATCTGGCCGTGGATCTTTCTGATCGCGTTTTCAGGTACGTTCGCGCATTTTTGCATGGCCAAAGCATTGACCCACGCTGAAGCGACAGTGGCGATGCCGATGGATTATCTGCGTGTGCCGTTGTCGGCGCTATTGGGCTATCTGTTGTATGCCGAGGCGATCGACGGCCTTACCGCAATCGGTGCCGGATTGATTCTTGCCGGCAACCTTTTCAACCTGCGCAGACCGAACGCAAACCGGATACAGGCCACGCCGACCTGAAACACATCGCCTGCCTGTATCCCTGGAGGCAGGAGGCTGGCCGGCGGATTGACCGGCCGCACGGCCTGCTTGCCGCCATTCGAAATCCCGGGCTCACCGCTCCATAGCACCCTTTCCTGCTAGGATGTGATTGCGGAATTTGGCAATGCGCGAAATTCGCGTTTCGGACTTCTTCACCGATCTGAGATTGATCGCATAGCTTTTCTGCCGCCCCGGCGTCAGGTTGTGAAAGGCCTCTGCAAGTTCGGGATCGGAATCCAGAGCCTCGACCAGTTCGTCAGGCAGTTCGATATCGCCTTGTTCTTTTGGCGGTTTGATGCCCGCCTCCGCATAGCCTATCGCCTCGTTCAGATAGGACAGGATGGCCGGCTCCAGCTTCGCCACTTGTGGGTTATCGACAAAGCGGATCATGTCGGGGTGCCGGGTATTCGGCCCCTGTTTTTCAAGGAGGCCTTCGGGGTCTTTCATCAGCGCTGCGTTAAAGAAACTGAGGCGAAAATCGCCGCGGAAGGCACCGAAGATCACGATATTGCGACCTCCATGCATGTAGCACGGATGCCCCCATTTCACCGTCTCGACGAGGCCTGATTCGAGACAGATCCGGCGAAGTTCGTTCAGTCCATGGGCCCATTGCCGCGTCGAGCAATCCGGTGTCGCAAAGCGCTCGCAGCGTCCGCATCCCTTCGTAAAGAAGTCTTCGATTTCAGTGATCATTTCCCTTGCCCAATATCCCTTCGTAACCTTGGCCGCTTCAAGCACCTCAAGCCGATGCGTTAACCTGCTGGCCGGAAGCGGTATACCGGCGACTTCCGTAACACGCTGAATGCATCCGCCGCTGGCGGGTCATGACATTGCAATAAGCTACGAAGTCGTGGCCTCAGAGGCAATTCGCCAGCCGCACGAACTCTTCCACGGATAGTGTTTCCGCCCGCCTTGACGGGTCGATGCCCGCCTTGACGAGCAGGGACTCGCCGCCGAGTGGTTTGAGGCTCTGGCGCAGCATTTTCCGCCGCTGGCCGAAGGCGGCTTGCGTCACCCGTTCCAGCTTGCCCACGTCGCAGGGCAGAGGATTCTGCCTTGGCGTCAGATGTACGACGGTCGATGTCACCTTCGGTGGCGGGCTGAATGCCTGCGGCGGCACGTCGAAGACCATGCGCGCCTCCGTCCGCCAGCCGGCGAGCACGCCGAGGCGACCGTAGTGGTCGTCGTCCTCGTCGGCGACGATCCTGAGCCCCACTTCCCTCTGGAACATCAGCGTCAGACTTTCCCAGAAGGGCGGCCATTGCCCGTTTTCCGGAAGCAGCCAGTTGAGGAGAAGCTGTGTGCCGACATTGTAGGGCAGGTTGGCGATGATCTTCACCGGCCCTTCGGGCGCGAGCGCCGCGAAATCGGTCTTCAGTGCGTCGCCTTCGATGACTTCCAGCCGGCCAGGATAGTAGTCGCCGATCTCGGCGAGTGCCGGCAGACAGCGGCTGTCACGCTCGATCGCGATGACCTTCTTTGCGCCGAGCGACAGGATCGCGCGGGTCAGCCCGCCGGGGCCGGGGCCGACTTCGAAGACGGTGGCGTCGTCGAGCGGTCCTGCGCTGCGGGCGATCTTCTGGGTGAGGTTGAGGTCGAACAGAAAATTCTGGCCGAGCGCCTTCCTGGCGTCGAGCCCGTAACGCTGGATGACGTCACGCAGCGGCGGCAGGCCATCGAGTGTAGCCATCAGGCGGAGGCTTTCGAAACGAGATCACCGGCGAGCTTGAGCGCCTCGACAAGGCTGGTCTCGCGGGCAATGCCCTGGCCGGCAATGCCGAAAGCGGTACCGTGATCCGGTGAGGTGCGGATGAAGGGCAGTCCGAGCGTCACGTTGACGGACGTGTCGAAGCCGAGCGCCTTGGCCGGGATCAGCGCTTGGTCGTGATACATACAGATCGCCACGTCGTAGCGGGCGCGCGCCTCGTCGTGGAACATGGTGTCGGCCGGCAGCGGCCCGAAGACGTGGATGCCCTCGGCGCGCAGCTTGAAGACGGCCGGATGGATGACCTCCTGGTCCTCGCGCCCGATCGCTCCGTCCTCGCCCGCATGCGGGTTGAGCCCCGCGACGGCGAGCCGCGGCTGAGCGATTCCGAAGCGTGTCCTGAGATCGTGATCGGCGATCCGGCAGGTCTCTTCGATCAGCGTCTGGGTGAGCACCGTCGGCACATCCTTGATCGGGATGTGGATCGTGACCGGAATGGCCCTGAGCTTCGGGCCGGCCAGCATCATCACCGGCATCGTTTTTTTGCCGGTCGCTTTCTCGGCAAGATCGGCCAGGAACTCCGTGTGTCCCGGGAAACCGAACCCTGCCTGGTAGAGGATCGACTTGGCGATCGGATTGGTGACAGTACCGGCAGCCTTGCCTTCGAAGCAGAGGGATACCGCCTTTTCGATCGCGCCGATCGTGCCTTTTGCAGTCGCCGCATGCGGTTCTCCGGCTGCAACCTCCGCGCCGGCCGGGATGGGCAGGACGGGGAGCGCATCCTGAAAGACGGAAATGGCTCTCTCGGTATCCGCTTCCCGGATCGGCACGTCGAGGCCAAGCAGCGCGGCGCGCGATTTCAGGACCGCCGGATCGCCGAGGAAAAGGAATGGCGGCAGGCTGTGCCGTTCGCGCGAAACCCACGCGGCAAGCGTGATGTCGGGGCCGATGCCGGCGGGATCGCCCTGGGTCAGCGCCAAAGGGCGGTCGAGCGGACGATCAAGCGGCATGGGCACTCCGGTTGTCAGCGGTATTCGATCTGCGCCTTGCCGCGCAGTTCGTCGAGATACTTCTTGTCGTTGGGGTTCTGCCCTTCCTTCTGCGCCTTGGTGAGGTCTTCGGCGCGGAAGACCACTTCAGCCGCGAAGTCGTCGGAAACCTGACGCTGGTTGCAGATGGCAAGGAACTCGACACCGCGCTCGGTGACGCGAGTGGCCGTGGTTCCGCCGGAAGCCTTCTCGACCAGCGGCTTCCATTCCGCGGGCAGTTCGGGGGCGAGGACGCGGCCGAGATCGCGAACGGAAACGTCCAGCATCGTTGCTGCGAACTGCTTGGACTGCTCACAGCCCGGGAACTTGGAGCGGGAGGCGTTGGCCTCCTTCTGGCGTTTGCCGAGGATGGCGTTGCGCTTGGCCGGCGGCACGACGAAGATGATCTGCTTCAGGAAATATTCCGTCGTCACCGGCTTTTCCTTGTTCTCCATCATGCGCGTGACGAGTTCCTGGCTCGACATGCGGCCGCGGCCGCTGCCATAGCGGGCGTTGACAAGGCGCGGCCAGCTCATCTGCACGGCGATGTAGTTCTTGAAATGCTCCACCCCGACGCCGGCCCGATCAAGGATCTGGCCCATCTGCTGCGCGTTCATCTTGTTGCTGGCGGCGAAGCGCTCGAAGGCCTTGTCGACGTCGTCGGTGCTGACCGACATTCTCATCCGGGCGACTTCCTGGCGCTTCAGGATTTCCTCGACCATCGCCTCCCGGGCCGTCTTGGTGTCGGCCTTCTGGCGCTGCAGCCGAAGGAAGGCTGCGCGGCGAGCGACATCGGTGCTGGTGATCGGCGTTCTATTGACGACCGCCGCAATCTCGCTGGCGGCCTGCGCCTGTTGGACGACCGGCTGAACGACGACGGAGGCGGCCAGTACAGCCACGGCCAACGCCAGCCTGCGCGTTGCGGTCATTGCAAACATGATACCAATTCCTTTCCCGCCCCGGTCGGCACTCTGCCCGACCGGCCTCGTTCTCATACTATATTTGCGCCCGCTTGCACAATTCTTGCGGCGAAACGATGACGCCGATCCAGTCCGGACCCGAGGTTTTCGTATTCACGACGGGTTACTGGTACTGGTAATCCTGGTCGTAATCGGCAGTGTTCGAGCCGATATTGATGTCGCCGAGCGTGCGGAAGCTGAGGCGGGCGCTGACGGTCCAGTCGTTGGCCGCAGTGTCCGACGGCTTGTCCGTATAGGCGAGCGTGAAGATCGTGCACTCGTCCGCATAGCTGATGCCTATCCCGCGCTTGATGATCTCCTTGTCGGCGAGATCCCAGGTCGCCGTGCCGGCGATCGCCCAGTTCTCGTTGATGCGGAATCTCATCGAGTGCTTGAGCACGTCGGTCGCTTCGTCGGAACCATATTCCGGCTGCGGATCGACCTGCGTGTAGACGAGCGTCCCCTGCAGGCGAGGCATTGTGTAGCTGAGCGAAGCATCGGTGCGTTTGACTGCGAAGGTCTTCTCGTCGAACCGGGTGTTGACGCCAACCGTGAAGCCCTGCGGCAGGTCGACGGCCGCCATGGCAACATAGTCGGAAACGTCGGTTTCCAGGCCTGAATTGGCGCCCGCGTGCACGAGATCCTCGGTGGCAAAGGAATTCTGTCCGCCGAGATGATAGGATTGACCGAAAATGCTTCTCACGCCGATGCCGTTCGCAAACAACCCGGTGTAACGAATGCCGACATTGGCACGCGTGCCGCCTTCGATCCGATCGAAGCCGGAGAACTTGTCGCGTTCGAAGAGGGTAGTCGCGTCGAAGACGAAGCTCTGGGCATCTTCGTTTGGCAGGCCGCCGGCCATCTGTTCGTCAGGGCGTACAAAAATCTGCGCGATCGGTTCGATGATATGGCTGCTCTCGCCGTAGGTCATCAGGATCGGATAGCGGGCTTCGAGGCCGGCAGTAACCATGTAACGGCCATCGCTGCCTTCCGACTCGAGGTCGCCGAGATAGATCCCGCCCGGAACGTTCGATGCGGTGTGGCGCAGTCCGTCTGCCCGCGCGGCCAGAATCGGTGTCAGCAGGAGGCCGTTGAACGTGTTGAAGGTGCGCTTCCATTCGGTCTCGGCGGTGAAGCGGCTGTAGCTGCCTTCGAGGCCCGGAAAGCGGTCGGTCGTGCCTTCGGTATACCAATCGTCCTCGCGGCGGGACAGATTAGTGAGGTTGGCAGTGATCGAGAACTCGCCGCCCAGGATCGGCTCCGGAGCGTAATAGCTGTAGTCGAGCGACGGGTAGACGATCGCCTGCTGTTGTTCGAGCGTGTTGAGAGAGGCGTCGTCCTGAACATTGAAATAATAGGCGTGCAGGTCGAAATAGTTCCGGGTACCGAGTCCCGTCAGGTAGACGTCGTTGGTGAACGTGTCGGCCTTGACACCCGTAAGATCATAGGTACGCGAAAAGTTGTTGTCGCTCTGGACCATGACGTCCCAGCCGAAGGTCCAGCGGGGATTGATCTGGAACTCGCCCTTCGAGGCGGCCATGAAACGGTTTTCCGCCTGCGCGTCGCTGCTGCCGAGGTCGAAGGCGTCCGGATTCTGCTGATGGATTCCGGCGAAGCGGAAAGTATGGTCGCCGCTCTCGAACTTGTTGCGGATCTCACCCTGGAGCAGCAAGCCCTGGTTGGAATAGTAGGTGGGGCTGAGCGTGGCGTCCATGCTCGGCGAAAAGACGTGATAGTAAGGCACCGTCACGCCGAAGCCGAGATTGTCGCTCGCGGAAAATTGCGGGAAGAGGAGGCCGGACTTGCGCTCCACCGTTTCGTCCGGCACCTCGATGGCGAAGGGCAACCTGCCGATCGGCAAACCAAAAAGTTCGAACTGTGCGTTTTCGAGGCGAATCGTGTGGGTCTGGCCGTTGCGGACGACCCGTTCGGCCTTGACCTGCCAAAGCGGCGCCTTGCCGGGCGTCCGGGTACAGGGAAGGCACGCGGTATAGACCGAATTGTTCAGGATCATCAGGTCGCCGGGCTGGCGTTCGGCGCTTTCGGCCGCAAGACGGGTATTGTCGGTCGTCTCGACGCGGAGCGCGTTGATGAAGCCTTCGCCGAAATCGTCCGTCACATCGAGCGCATCCGCATAGACGCGGTTCCCGCCGGGCTCGACCAGCTCGATATTGCCGGTCGCCATGACGCGCCCGGTCTTCTGGTCGTACTGAACGCGCTGCGCCACCATGCGGTAACGGTTGTAATACATCTGCACGCCACCGGAGGCGGTGACCTGCTGGGCATCCTGATTGTAGATGAGTTCATTGGCGCGCAAGAGAAGCTTGGCGTCGTCCGCCGGCGCGGGAACCAGACTCTGTGCATGCACAACCGTTGCCGATACGCCGAGAACGCATAAAGACACACCTGTCAGCAGGGCGGCGGCGAGCCGTCTTATGTTTTTGCGGTCACTTGCCGCCACTAGCCATCCTCCTGGTGAAGCAGAATAGTCATCCCCAACGCCGTCGCGACGATGACTGGAACCCAGACTGCCACGAAGGGAGGAATCGCCCCGCTGCTCCCAAATGCCTTCACAAGCACGGTTACGACATAAAGCACGAAGCCGGAAACTATTCCACCCAGAATCATGGAGCGGGACTGGGCGAACCGGCTGAATTTTAATGAGACTGTTGCAGCAATGAGAGTCATCGCCATGAGCAGGATCGGCATGGAGAGCAGGGAGTGATACTGCGTCTCGAGCGCCTTGGTGGATATGCCGAAGGATTTGCTCACCTCGATTTTTCTGGAAAGATCAAAGAACGCAACGGTTTCCGGCTGCGCCAGGCTCTCCTGGATATATTCCTGCCTCAAGTTGGTGCGAACCTGTGCAGTCTCGCGACGGGCGGGGATTTCTCCAGGCCGGTTTTCCAGAACGTCGTTAAGAAGCCAGTAACCATTTTCCAATTTTGCGGTCTTGGCGTCCTGCCGCATGATGACGCGGCCATCCTTGTCGAAGTGGAACACGACGACGTCGATGAGGAACGTTCCTTCCTCCTGGTAGCTCTTGGCGCCGATGATCGTATCCTCGTCGCCGCTGATCTGACGGATCCACGGAACGAATTTTGAGGCACGGGAACGGTTGCTCGCTTCGCGCCAGCTCGCCTCCATCGAGATCGATTCGCGCTGGCCCCAGGCGGCGAGCGGATTGATGATGAGAAGCGTGGCAAGGCCAATCAGGAAGGCGCCGGCGATGAAGGGGGCGATGAACTGCCAGACCGAGATGCCGGCCGCCCGGGTCACCACCAGTTCGTAGCGCCGGTTGAGCGCGATCAGCACTGTCATGCCGATGAAGAGGCTGAGTGTCGGGATGGTCTGCTGCAGGATGAGTGGCACGCGCATCGCGGTCATCAGGAGGCCGCTATAGACCGTATAGCCCACGAAGCCGGACATGCGGCGGCTCGTTTCGCTGAAATCCGCAAGGAAGATGATGGCGCTGACGCCGAGCAGGAACCAGAGCGCAGTCGCGATATAGCGGCGGAAGAAATACCGCCCGAGCGTCGAGAAGATCATGCCGCGCCTCCATCCGAGGTGCGGGAAGCGAAGCGGCGTTGAAGGTTGCCCGTGAGGTGCGAGATGCCACGGGCGAGGACGCCGGGAATCGCAAACTGTCGGTTGGTGGCCAGCATGTAGATGGCGATCAGGGAACTGATCAGCGGAACCATGTAGGGGAGGGGGGCATAAAGCGGATGACGCTCCACGAAATTGGTTGCGGAGAAACCCAGCCACCGGATGAAGAAGGCAAGGAAGAGCGCATGGACCATCGGATGCACCCGCGCCTGGCGGTGGGAACGCGTGCTGCCCGCGGCGACCAGCGAAAGAAGTGCGAAGGTGATCGGGTACAGCCAATCCGAGAGGCGGCGATGCAGTTCTCCGCGGAAGGAATCGGGCGATTTCTGGTAGAGCGGGTCGTTCGGATCCGGATTGAGCAGGAAGGCAAGGCTGCGATCGGCGGAATATTGCGGCAGTCCGCCTTCCGACTTCGCCATGGCCGAAAGATCGAAGGCATAGGAGACGAATTTGATGATCGAAACGCGCCCGTCGGCGGATTTGCGATGCACTTCGCCGTCGCGCATGGTGAGCGTTGTGCCGTTTTCGTCGATCGATCCTTCACGGGCATAATAGATGAGGTCGAAGTTCGGGTCGCGATAATCCACCACGAACAGGCCCTTGAGAACGCGGCCGGAATGGCGCTCCGAAATCTGGACGTAAAGCCCGTCCTCGATGCTGCGGAAGGTCTTTTCCTCGATCACCGACGAAAGCAGGTCGGCGTAAGCCGCAGCGACCATCTGGCGGGCTGCCACACGCGAGGGCGGCTCGACGAAGTTTGTCACCAGGAAGGAGAACAGGCTGAGCACGATGCCGAGCATCAGCACCGGCCGGTAGATGATGTCGCGAGAGGCACCTGCCGCATCTATGACCGGCAGTTCCGAATCGTTGTTCATCGCCGTCAGCGTCTGGGTGATGCCGATGACGAGTGCGAAGGGCACGACGACGGGAATGATGGTCGGCAGGATATAGGTGGCAAGAGTCGCGAACGAACCCATCGACTGGCCAGTGTCCGTGACCAGATTGATGCGTCCGAGCACCTGGATGGTCCAGATGATAGTGAGCACGGGAACGAGCGTCACCAGGAACATCTGGAAAATCCGGCGCAGTATGTAGCGTTCGAGAAGCTTCATCCCGGCCTAGACTTGTTGCGTTGCGCCACCCGGGTGATGACCTCGTCACACCGCTGATGGCAGCCGCGCCTATCTAAGCGATCCAGAGCGGGTTTGCGACAGGGGCGGTGTCACAAATTTGTTTGGAGCTCTCGTTTTCTTTCGCGTTGTGACATTTCGAAACACGCTGCCACGCCGGCATAGATGACCAGCGAGGACAGCCAGCCGAGCGTGACATCCGAGAAATAATGGCCGCCGAAGGAGACGCGGAGCGCCGGCGAGATCAATGAGATGCTGATGAGCGGCGGCCCCAGGATCGCGCGCAACGGCTTCGGCATAAGCACGATCAGGCAGGCCAGCCATCCGGCGCCGGCCGCCTCGCCGGAAACGAAGGAACAGTTGTTGACGCAGGCACCCTGGAAGTCTCCGGCCGGCATGAAGACATGTCCGCCGCCGAAGAAATCGGTTTGATAGGGCCGCGGCCGGTCCGAAATCTCCTTCAGGATCATGTTGACCAGCACGAGAGGGCCAATCAGGAAGGCAGTCAGGGCGATCGAGTAATCGCGTGTCTTGCGTCTGCAATATGTGGTGCCATGGTGTTGAAAATTGGCGAGCAGGCGATAGAGCAGATAGATCGCAACGAGCGCAGGCAGGTAAAAGAGTATGCGCCGGATAACGATGAAGACGGCCTGCGTGCCGTAGGGAAAGCTACCGCAGACCCGGCCTTGGCTATCCATGCTGCCGCAAACGGATTTGATGAAGAAGGCGTGTGCGACCCAGATATCGATCTGTGGAAACAGATAGAAGATTGCCAGAAGCGACCACCATGCCCCGAAGAGCACTATAAACCAGCCTGAAGGTCTCGAAAGGAACTGTCTGACGGTCATGGCTAGAGTTTCTTGAACAGACTGGTCGCGCCGAATTGTTGATTTCCGATGGGGGCCCGCGCAGAACTTAATACAATACTGATCGGAATGAAATCGGGTGATTTCGTTTCCTTGTTTCGCATGTGAATATGAAAGGTTTTTGATACTCGCGTATGAATCGCCGTGAAACGTTCTCGCTCCTGTGAAGGCGCAAACGGATCGCCACCTTGCGTTCGCGCTGAAACGGTGATGATCTCGGCTCCTTCTTCGAGAGTCTTCTGGAGCCGCAATGTCCGTGAAATTTGATATATCCTTCGCCAAGTCCGCCAAGATCGACGGTGGACTTGCCATCCAGCTCAAACTTGCCGGCGATGGACCGGCGGCAGGTGCTGCCGACGTCGATCCGGCCGGCATCGTCGCAAGGGCGGCGGAGATTGGAAAATTCTCCGGCAAGGCGATGACGACACTAGACATCATCGCGCCTGAGGGCTCGCCAGCCGATCGGCTCGTCGTGCTGGGCCTCGGCAAGGCGGACGCCTTGACGGCCTATGACTGGCTGAAGGCGGGTGGAGTTGCCGCCGCCGCGGTCAAATCGATGTCCAAGGTGACCATTTTTGCGGATGCCCCCGGTTTGCAGGTCGGCGGCGAACAGGTGGCAGGCCTTGCGCTCGGCATGCTGCTGCGCAGCTACAGTTTCGACGCTTTCAAGACGAAGAAGCAAGACGACGAGGACAAGGCGCCGAAGACGGTGAAGGTGACGATCGTCACCGGCGAGCATGCGGCCGCCAAGAAGGCCTTCGCCGAATCGGAAGCGATCGCCGGCGGGGTCACCCTGGCGCGCGAACTCGTCAATCTGCCGCCGAACGCGCTCGGCCCGGTCGAATTCGCCGACAGGGCCAGGGATCTGGAAAAGCTCGGCGTCGATGTGGAGATCCTGACCGAGAAGGAGATGAAGAAGCTCGGCATGGGCGCGCTGCTCGGCGTCGCCCAGGGCTCTGCGCGGCCTCCGCGGCTTGCGATCATGCAATGGAAGGGCGGCAAGACGAAGGACGCGCCGGTCGCCTTTGTCGGCAAGGGCGTCGTCTTCGATACCGGCGGTATTTCCATCAAACCCGGCGCCGGCATGGAGGACATGAAGGGCGACATGGGCGGCGCGGCTGCCGTGATCGGCCTCATGCACACGCTTGCCGCCCGCAAGGCGAAGGTCAACGCGGTCGGCATTCTCGGTCTCGTTGAGAACATGCCGGACGGAAATGCCCAGCGCCCGGGCGACATCGTCACCACGATGTCCGGCCAGACGATCGAGATCATCAATACGGATGCAGAGGGCCGCCTCGTGCTTGCCGATGCGCTCTGGTACTGCAACGACCGCTTCAAGCCGCGCTTCATGATCAATCTTGCGACGCTGACGGGCGCGATCGTCGTGGCGCTCGGCAACCTGCATGCAGGGCTTTTCTCGAACGATGACGCGCTGGCGGGTCAGCTCAGCGCCGTCGGCGAAGTGACGGGCGAAAAGCTGTGGCGCATGCCGCTCGGCAAGGATTACGACAAGCTGATCGATTCCAAATTCGCCGACATGAAAAACACGGGCGGCCGCCAGGCCGGGTCGATCACCGCGGCGCAGCTCCTGAAGCGCTTCGTGGGGGAAACACCCTGGGCGCATCTCGATATCGCCGGCACGGCGATGAATTCGCCGGCAAACGAGATCAACCAGTCCTGGGGCTCAGGTTACGGCGTGCGCCTTCTGGACGAACTGGTGCGGGCGCACTACGAAGCCTGATGACTGAAATCCTGTTTTACCATCTGACCGAGTCCAAGCTCGAGGACGCGCTTCCGGCGCTGCTCGAAAAGAGTGTCGAGAGAGGCTGGAAGGTGGTTGTGCAGACGAGCGGAGAGGCGCGGCGGGATTTTCTCGACGCGCATCTCTGGACCTTTCGCGAGGACAGCTTTTTGCCGCATGGCACGGATACGGCACCGATGGCCGAGGCCCAGCCGGTGCTTTTGACCGCCGAAGCGGAAAACGGCAATGGCGCCAACGTGCGTTTTCTGGTCGACGGCGCCGAGCCGCCGTCGGTCGAAACCTATCAACGGATCGTCTTCATGTTCGACGGCTACGATGCCGCGCAACTCGAAAACGCCCGCGCCCAATGGAAGAAGCTGAAGGGCGAGGGGCATACGCTCACCTACTGGCAGCAGTCGGAGGAAGGGCGCTGGGTCAAGAAGGCTTGATACGGTCCGCGCTCACGTCCCGCGGCCGCCGTTCCGGTCAGCCGCTCATGATCGTCTGGCGCAGAAAGCTGTAGCCCATCGCCACGCGGGCGGCTTGCTCTGAGGAATCGCCGGCGCCGCCATGTCCGCCGGAACCATATTCATGGAACAGCGGTCTATGTCCCGCCTCTATCAGCCGCTTGGCGAAGCGGCGGGCGTGGGAGGGATGGACCCGGTCGTCATTGGATGAGCTTTCGATATAGACCGGTGGATAGCTGATCTCGGCGGTCGGCTTCACCTGGTGCAGCGGCGAGTAGCCGAGCATGTATTCAAGATCGGCTTCGACGTCGGGATTACCGTACTCGTCCATCCAGGCTTTGCCGGCAGGGAATACGTGGAAGCGCGACATGTCGATTACGGGCACGCGGGTCCAGACAGCGCCGAAGTCCTTTGGATACCGCGTCAGCATAACGGCCGTAAGCAGGCCGCCATTGCTTCCTCCGGTGCAGGCGATGCGCGACGGTTTGGTGTAGCCCCGCCTGACAAGATCGCGGGCGACCGCCACGAAATCCTCGAATGCCTTGTGACGACCGCGGCCCTTGGCGACGTGGTGCCAGTCAGGCCCGAGTTCGCCGCCGCCGCGTATATAGGCCTGCACATAGGCGCCGCCGTGTTCCAGCCAGAGGCCGTTATTGCCCGAATAGTAGGGCGCAAGGGGCGAGGCAAAGCCGCCATAGCCATACATCAGCACGGGCAGTTCGCCCTTGGTCCAGGTCTTGGGGAAAGCGATATGATAGGGCACTTTCGTCCCGTCTTCCGACGTGGCTTCCAGGAGTTCGGTGTGCATGCCATCGGCATCGAAATAGGCCGGCGCTGTGCCGGTCAGAACGAGTTCCGGCTTTCGGCTCCGCCCGGTCAGGTCCAGGCGGTAGGTGCTGTAGGGCAGGAGAAAACCCTGGCCGATCACTGTCAGCACCTCTTCACCGAGCGTCAGGTCCGCATCGAGCAGCCGGAAGTTCACGGTCTGCAATTCGGGCGGCAGCGGCAACTCCTCCGGTTCGGCATCCGCCTTGGTCAAATCGAACAGGTAAAACTTCGGGACCATCCGGTCGCTGACGATGAAGAGGGCCCATGTCTTGAGGAGCGCCATCTGGGCGATCGATTGCCCGTCTCTCGGCGTGAACAGCACGCGCGGTTCCCCGAGCAAATTGTCCGAGAACGGCGCAATGCCCTGCAGGATAAGGCTGCCGGTCGGGAAACGCTCGTCCGTCTTGACGCGCCAGAGGATATGGCTGTGATTGATCGAATAGTCGATCTCGGTCGGCAGGTCGAGACGGCGGATCTCGCCCTTGCCGTCACGCAGATGCACGCTCACCTTGCCGATCTCATGGCCAATGAAGAAGACTTCTATCGGCCGCTCACCCGGCTTGCCGCGCCAGAAGAGGGGATCGATGGAGAAGGCCGAACCGTAGACGTCGTCTTTGCCGGCCTCGAAATAGATAGGTGCATCCTGGGGCTTCTGCCCACGCCTCAACCGGCGACCGACCCGCGGCCAACCCGAGCGGGTGGCGGAGTTCTCGTCAACCGAACCGAAATAGGCAATCTCGTCGCGGCTCAGCCAGCTTGCATGGGCGCGCGCGGTGGGCGTATCGAAGCCGCCTTCGACGATGGCCCTGGCCGCCGTGTCGAATTCGATGAGTCGCAAAAGATCGGAGCCGCCATCCGAGAGAATGAGTAGCACCAGCGTTGGCTCGAACGGACAGGTGATCGCGCCGTAATAGATCCAGCGTTTGCCCTCTTGCCTGCAGAAGGCATCGAGGTCGAAGACCGTTTCCCAGTCCGCGTCTGAACGCGGCTCCTGATCCGCCGGGAGCCGACGCCAGATGCCGAGCGGATTGTCTTTGGTGCGATGATAGTCGAAGAGCCAATTGCCACGCCGGCTAGGCACGATCAGCCGGTCCTCGCGTTCGAACATCGCCTTGACGATGTCGCGGTCCTTCTCGAACGCCGGTGTCCGCAACTGCTCATCGGAAGCCTTGTTCAGGTCCGCCACAAAGGCAAGTGTCTTCGGATCGTCATCGGTTTCAAGGAAAAGATCCATGGCAGGTCTCCAGTCAGGAAGCCATACGTATGGTCCCGAAGCGCGATGGGCAACCGCTGCGATCGTCATTTCGGGTTGAATGGCGCGGGGTTTTAATGAGGCGGCGCTCAGCCCGCCATCGCCTCTTCGTACTCGGAAGACAGCATCAGCCATTCCTCTTCGGCGGCGGAGAGCTTTGCCGCCGCTTCGCCTCGCTCCTTGGCCTTCTGCGCGGCCTTGGCGGGAGCCTTGTCATAGAGCGCCGGATCCGCAAGCTCTTTATCAAGAGACTGAATCTGTTTCTCCAGCTTGGCCGTCAAGGATTCGATTTCGTTGATCTTTTTCTTCAGAGGTGCGAGCGAGGCGCGCTTTTCCGCATTCGCCTTCCGCTGAACCGATTTCGAGGCGGGCTCATCGGCAGCCTGCGGCTTGTCGTCCTTCCTGCGGCCGGCCGAGACGATCAGATCGCGATATTCCTCAAGATCACCCTCGAAAGGTTTCACCGTGCCCTCGTTAACGAGCCATAGCCGGTCGACGGTCGCCTCGATCAGATGGCGGTCGTGGGAAATCAGGATGACGGCGCCATCATAGTCGTTAAGCGCCTCGATCAGCGCCCGGCGGCTGTCTATGTCGAGGTGGTTGGTCGGTTCGTCGAGGATAAGCAGGTTCGGCGCGTGGAAGGCGGCAAGCCCCATCAGCAGGCGCGCCTTCTCGCCGCCGGACAGGTCCTTCGCCGCGGTCGCCATCTTTTCGGTCGCAAGCCCCATCTGGGCGACGCGGGCGCGCACCTGCGCTTCTCCCGCCTGCGGCATCAGCCGGCGAACATGATCGACCGGCGTCTCGTTGGGAATGAGATCGTCGAGCTGGTGCTGGGCGAAGAAGCCGATCTTCAGGCCGGGCGCGAGCTTCATCTCGCCGCTTTCGGCGGAGAGGCGACCCGAAATCAGCTTGGCGAAGGTCGACTTGCCGTTGCCGTTCGAGCCGAGCAGGGCGATGCGGTCGTCGTTGTCGATCCTGAGCGCGATGTTCTTCAGGATCGGCTTGCCGGGCACATAGCCGACCGCACCCTTGCTGATCGCGACGATCGGCGAAGCGGGCTGTTTCTCCGGCTCGGGAAAGGTGATCGGCTGGACGTGATCTTCGATGACCGCCGAGACCGTGCCCATCCGCTCCAGCGCCTTGATGCGGCTCTGCGCCTGACGGGCCTTGGAGGCCTTGTAGCGGAAGCGGTCGATATAGCTCTGGATATGTTTCCGCGCCGCGTCGCTCTTGGCCTTCGCCTTCATCTGCAACTCGTCGGCTTCCGCCTTCTGCCGTTCGAACTGGTCGTAGCCGCCGCGGTAGAAAGTGAGCTTCTTCTGGTCGAGATGGACGATCGAGTTGACGGCGTTGTTCAAGAGGTCGCGGTCGTGGCTGATGATGATGACCGTATGCGGATAGCGCCGCACATAGTCTTCCAGCCACATCGTGCCTTCGAGGTCGAGATAGTTGGTCGGTTCGTCGAGCAGCAGCAAATCCGGTTCGGCGAAAAGCACCGCCGCGAGCGCGACGCGCATGCGCCAGCCGCCGGAAAACGAAGAGGCGGGACGGTGCTGGGCGTCATGGTCGAAGCCGAGGCCGGAGAGGATGCTCGCCGCGCGCGCTTCCGCCGAATGGGCGTCGATGTCCACAAGCCGCACTTGGATCTCGGCGATCCGATGCGGGTCGGTTGCGGTCTCTGCCTCCTGCAGAAGGGCGGTGCGCTCCTTGTCGGCAGAAAGCACGATCGAGATCAGCGACTCCTCGGTGCCTGGCGCTTCCTGTGCTACCTGGCCGATGCGGGCGTTCTTCGGGATGGTCACCGATCCGCTTTCGGCTGCTAGATCACCGGTGATCACCCGGAAGAGCGTTGATTTGCCCGCGCCGTTGCGGCCCACGAGCCCGGCCTTCGCGCCCGCCGGAAGCGTCACGCTGGCATGGTCGAGGAGAAGACGCCCGGCCACGCGGGCGGAGAGTTCGGTGATCGTAATCATGGCCGGCGTTTTGGCCGAAACCGGCCGCGAAGGCAAGACGGGTGCGGGCACCCGCCGTTCCAATTTCGACGCGAAGCTAACGCCTGGCCTGGTCGGGGACGAAAACGGCCGGCCGGCCGTTTGCCTTCGCTGTCTGCAGAGCAGCCGTGGCCTGCAGGCGCAATTGTTGCGGTGAGAACGCATCCTGCGCCAAGGCAACGCCGATCGAAAGATCGAGTGTCGCCGCTGTTCGGTCGGAGGCGGCAAAGACAAGGTTGTCGGCGATCGCGGTCATCAGCCGCTCAGCGATCGGTTGCACGCTGTCGCGGCTCACGTCTCGGAACAGGAAGGCGAAATCGCCGCTGCCTATGCGCGCGACGAAATCGTTTTTCTTGATCGCCTTGCGAAAGGTCGTGGCAGCCTTTCTGACGATCCGGCTGGCCGCTGCTTCGCCATAGGTCCGGGTGATGTCCGGAAGATCGGGGATCGTGATCAGGAAGAGTGCCATGCCGTGGTCGTCGGCCGGGGAAGTATAAAGAGTCTCAAGACGTTCGGCGAATGCGGCATGGTTCGGCAGCGAGGTCAGTCGGTCCCGGAGCGTGATGGCGCGGGCGGCTGCGGCTTTCTGGCTGGCGCCGGCGAGGCGGTCTATGCCTGCCTTGAGCGCCGCCTCCAGTTCCGTTTCGGCCACCACGGCATCCGACAGGGAGACGCTCAGGTATTCGATTTCGGCAAGAATATCTCTTGGGCCTGCATCGCTGTCTTCGCGAAGGCTCCGGGCGACGGCTTCGAGGACACGCGTGAATCCCTGCTTCTGCGTCACGCCGCTCGCCATCTTTTCCCTCAGTTCCAGGAGAAGCCCGATTTCCTGATCGCGGGAGGTGGACGGCGCAAGCGCGATGAAGCCCGGCAATTGGTATCTGAGACCGATCTCATCAAGCAGCGCTTGGGATGGCGAGGAGGGGAGCGACAGCAATTCGCGGGAAAGCGTCGCATCGGCGCCGGAAAGCGCTTCGTGGAAAAGCTCGTAATTGCGCGGCAGACCGCCGACATCCAGCTTCGCCATGTGGCTCACCACCGCCTGCAAGCTTCCGTCCCTCGCCGCCTTGCTGACCTCACCCGCCATACTTCGCTCCCGCGCCTGATCGGATCTATTCGACATCCGCAAAATCCATGCGTGACTTCCACTTAATAGCTGCTGAAAACCGCACCGCAGCTCGATGACAGGGTTAAAGGAGAGTGGACGGCGCGATTGCGTGGTTGCCGCGTGATGGATCCATGAAATTTCCTGACTGGATTTGACGGCCCGTTTGCCTTCACTATTGCGACCGAAAAACAGGAGCCTGACATGACCCGTATCCTCTATTCCCTCTGCGGCGCCGACGAGAGCCGCCCATTCTCGCCCCATTGCTGGAAGGTCGTGCTGGCGCTTCGCCACAAGGGGCTGGACTTCATCGAGAAGCCGACGCCCTTTACGGAGATACCTGCGCTGGAGAACGGCTTTTCGAAGACCGTGCCGATCCTGAGGGACGGTAACGAGCTGATCCGCGACAGTTTCGACATCGCGCTTTACCTGGAGGAGACCTACCCCAACCGGCCGACGCTGTTCGGCGGCGAAGGCGGCAAGGCGCTTTCCCGTTTCGTCGAGCGTTTCTCGCAGACCATCATCCATCCTGCCGTCACGAACATTGCCGTTGCCGATATCCATGACATGCTTGATGAGACCGACCGGATCTATTTCCGCAAGAGCCGGGAGGCCTTTCTCGGCAGGACGCTGGAGGAGATGAGGGCGGGCCGCGACGAGGCGATCGCCGCCTTCGCCGCAAAGCTGGAACCCGTGCGTCAGACGCTGAAATATCAGGAGTTTATCGGCGGGGATGCCCCCCTGTTTGCCGACTACATCCTCTTCGGCGCGCTGCAGTGGATGAGGGTTACCACAGGTGCCAAGGTATTTGCCGACGACGACCTGGTCGGGCAGTGGTTCGAACGTTGCCTGGACCTCCATGATGGCGTCGGACGGCATGTGACAGCCGCGTGAAATTGCCGGAACCCCCTTGTTTCCAGTGAAAGGGGCGGGTAAACACCGCCCACTTTCCGTTGGAGATGAAGGATAGAACAATGGCGATTGAACGCACGTTTTCGATGATCAAGCCGGATGCCACCAAGCGCAACCTGACGGGCGCCATTACCAAGGTCTTTGAGGACAACGGCCTGCGCGTCGTAGCATCCAAGCGCGTCTGGATGAGCAAGCGCGAAGCAGAAGGTTTTTACGCAGTTCACAAGGAGCGGCCCTTCTTCGGCGAACTCGTTGAAGGCATGACCTCCGGCCCGACCGTCGTTCAGGTCCTGGAAGGTGAAAACGCCATCCTCAAGAACCGCGAAATCATGGGCGCCACCAACCCGGCCCAGGCCGCCGAAGGCACGATCCGCAAGACCTTTGCGCTTTCGATCGGCGAAAACTCGGTTCATGGCTCCGACGCGCCGGAAACCGCCGCTCAGGAAATCGCCTACTGGTTCTCGGAAACCGAGATCGTCGGCTGATTATTTCAGGTAGCGATGAAATAGGAAAAGCCGGGGCGCGCGCCCCGGCTTTTTGCGTTTTGCCTCTCATCCCCCTGCCGGGACCTTCTCCCCGCATGCGGGGAGAGGATTAGGGTGAGGGGCTAATTCCCCTTTCAGGATTTCATGCCGGACAGTTGGCTTGCTTGTCATAGTCGACGCTGCCGTCCGCCTTGAAAACCTCCGGGTTCGGCGTGTAGATCGGTCCGACCACCAGCGGCTTGCCCGGCATCATTGCCGCCTGGTCCATGTTGGAGGTGATGCTCGTCTCGATCGTCTGCAATGGCCTGTCGTCCGCGCCGACGAGGCGGATTTTCACCGAATAGGGCTTGTCCTTTCTGACGCATTTGAGATCCGGGCTTTCGAGAACGATCTTATCCCTGGCTGGGAAAAGCTTCTGCCGCACCACGAGCGCCGCACCGCCCTGCGGGTTTTCGAACTCCGCTTCCGCATAGCTGTTTTCAGGGAAGGGCGCTGTCTTTCTGAGCGTGACGACGTAGTTTGCTGCCGCCACCCGGTAGTTGAAGATGAACACCCGGCCGGAAAGCTCGGTCAACGGTTCGTCCGCCTCGCGCTGGCAGGCGATGAGCAAGAGCGCGGCAAGGGTGCAGAAAACGAGCCGAAGCATCATGTCGCGGCCTCCTTCTTTTTGCGGTGATAGTGGCGGTTGGCTTTCACCCGATTGCCGCAGATAGCCATGTCGCACCAGGTGCGGCTGCGGTTCCTGCTGCGGTCGATGAACAGCCAGCCGCAATTGCCGCAGATTTTCAACCGGGCCATTTCCTCCTCGGCGAGCAGTCGAAGGGCGGAATGCGCGGTAGCGGCCTCAAGCGAGCCCTTCTCCGCAAGGCGCAGGATCGAGGCCGTGGCTTCGAGGAAGTCGGCAAGCAGCGTATGTTCCTCTTCACCGAGCACGCGGGCGCGGAAATAACGGTCGATCGCCTCCCGCAGAGCCAGGAAAGGCTTGTGATTTTGGGGCTTCACCGGTGCGAGTTCGCCGAACAGTGCTCGTTCGGCTGAAAATTCCTCGGCTGCCTTCGGAAAGGCATTCATCTGCTCGGGCTTCGCGAAACGGTCGATGCTGCGCTTGGGGTCGAAGCGCATAATGACGCTGTTGGCGACATCCAGTGCCAGCGCGCCTCCGACGAAACGATGCGGGGTCCAGGAAAAGATCATGCCTAAGATTATAACTGGCAAAATGCAATTGACCAGTTATATTTGGCCCAATTTCCGGAGTGTCCATGGCCTATCTGTTGCAGCAACTGGCGAATGCGATTCCGCTGGCGGCGCTTTATGCGGCGCTCGCCTTCGGTTATGCGATCGCCTTTGCCGTGACGAAGCGTGCCGACATCACCTATGGGGCGATCTTCGCCTTTTCCGGCCATCTCTATCTGCTCATTGCCCATATCGGCTGGGACCGGTTCTGGCTGATCCTGCCGGCGACGTTGGCCATGGGAGCCATGGTGGCGCTGATCGGCGGAACAGGGGCGGGCGCGATCGTCGGGCAGTTCGTGATGCGACCGCTGGCAAAGGTTTCTCCCAATGCGATGATCGTCGCATCGCTCGGCGTTCTCATGGTGCTGATGGAGGGTGCGCGGCTCGCTTCCGATACACGCGAACTCTGGCTGCCGCCTTTCCTGAACCGTGTCGTGGTTTTCTGGAGGGGCGGCGGTTTCCCCGTGACGCTGACGCTCATACAGCTCATCAACGTGGCGATCATGCTCGCCATGATCGCTGCAGGCACTTTCGTGCTTTCCTATACCCGTTGGGGGCGCATCTGGCGCGCCGTTGCCGATGATCCGCTTGCGGCGGAGCTTGCCGGCACCAATTCCGCCCGCGTCTTCGTGACGGCTTATGTGTCCGCGGCGCTGTTCGCCTCGATCTGCGGCATTCTTGCGACCTCCCACTACGGCACGATGGATTTCGGCGCCGGCCTCTTGTTCGGGCTCAAAGTGGTGCTGATCGCAGCGGCAGGCGGCCATTCCAATCCACTGCGATCGGCGGCCGGTGCCGCGGTGATCGGTTTTGCAGAGACACTCTGGAGCGGCTACGGCCCGATCGTCTGGCGCGATCTGGTGATCGTCTCGGCGCTGGTTGCCGTGCTGGTCATGAGCCGGCGGGAGAGGGCGGTGCCATAATTATCGCCACTTGTCGCGGGCCTTGTCGTCCGCATCCTTGGCAGCGACCCAGTCGCCCGTCGTGCCGCCGGCGCCATGCTCTTTTTTCCAGAAGGGGGCCGAGGTTTTCAGGAAATCCATCATGAAGCTGGCCCCGTCGAAGGCGGCCTGCCGATGCGGGGCTGCGGCGATGACCAGCACGATATTCCCGCCCGGAAGGATCTTTCCGTGGCGGTGCACGGCCGTGAGGCCAAGCAGCGAGAAGCGTTCGATGGCGAGTTCGGCAATGCGGCGCATCTCTGCCTCCGCCATGCCGGGATAATGTTCCAGTTCCAGAGCCGACAATGCCCCCTGTTCATCGCGGCAAAGGCCGGTAAACGTGACGACGGCTCCGATATCCTTGCGACCGGCAGTCAGCGCATCGATCTCGGATTGCAGATCGAAATCCTGCGCCTGGACGCGGATGGTGAGGGTGATTTTCGACATTGACCGTCTCCGTTGCCGTGAGCCGAGCTTGCCTCGCCGGCGCCCCGGCCGCCGCTTTGGCTCCGGGCGTTCGTCACTGAAATCGATTCACTGGATCGACTTCTCCGGCTTCGCCGGATCGCTCCTCACCCTCCGGTCATCGGCGGAAATATCCCGATTTCCCGCGCGCCGGCGATCGGCTCGTTGTGTTCCACATGCTCCTGGTTGATCGCCACGCGGATCACCTCCGGATATTGAAGCGCATTCTCGTATTCTTCGCCCAGGCCCTTCAGATGATTCAGCAAATCTCGCACGGTGACGACATCGGCCGGAAGCGCGATCTCTTCCTCCGGCTTGCCGATCCGCTCGCGCACCCAGGCGAAATAGACGAGTTTCGTGGTCATTCCTCATCCACCAGATGTTTCAGCCCGGCCTTGAAATAGTCGTAGCCGGTATAGAAGGTCAGGATCGCTGCGATCCACAAGAGCGCAATGCCGAGCTCGGTAATATAGGGCATGATCTTGTCGCCCGCAGGGCCGGCAAGCAGGAAGGCGATTGCCACCATCTGGATCGTCGTCTTCCACTTGGCGATCCGCGTTACCGGTACAGAGACCTTCAGTGCCGCCAGGTATTCACGCAGTCCAGAGACGAGGATCTCGCGGCACAGAATAGTGATTGCCGCCCAGAGTGACCAGCCGGCGATCGTCCCGTCGGCGGCCATCAGAAGCAGCACGGACGCGACCAGCAGCTTGTCGGCAATCGGATCGAGCATGCGGCCGATATTCGACGTCTGGTTCCAGATGCGGGCCAGGTAACCGTCGAGATAATCGGTAATCGAGGCGACGACGAAGATGGTGAGCCCCGTCCAGCGGGCGAAATCCGAGCTTTCCAGCCGGCCTTCGATGAAAAAGCAAAGGACGATCACCGGCACGGCCAGGATACGCGCATAGGTCAGAAGGTTCGGGATGTTGTATGCGCGGGAAGCCATGGACGACCTATCAGGATGTTTGTCTCTAGTTGAGGCTTTGCGGCTCAAGCGTCAACATGTGCTCGCGGCTTTTTTGCAGCCGAATGCAGCAGACAAATTTAAGATGCCCGGCTCTCGTGAAAGTGATTGTAGATCTGCTTCGCGACAGCCTCGGAAATGCCTTCTACCGCCATCAGATCGGTGAGGCCTGCGCGGGAGACCGCTTTCGCCGTGCCGAAATGCTGCAGGAGCTTGCGCTTGCGGCCAGGTCCGATGCCGGAAATCTCGTCGAGAGGATTCTTGACCATCTCCTTCTTGCGCCGAGCCCGGTGCGAGCCGATCGCGAAACGATGCGCCTCGTCGCGCATGCGCTGAATGAAATAGAGAACGGGATCGCGCGGCGGCAGTGAAAAGTCGCTTTTCCCGTCCGCGAAGAAGCGCTCGCGGCCGGCCTCGCGGTCGACGCCCTTGGCGACTCCGATCGCGGTGACGACATCGCGGATGCCGAGTTCGTCGAGGATGGCACGCACGGCGGTCATCTGGCCCTGGCCGCCATCGATCAGGATCACGTCCGGCCAGGCGGGGAAGACGGCGTCGGCTGCGTCTTCGCCGGCGGCTGCCTCCGTGGCGTTGCGGTCGGGAATGCCTTCCTCCTTGATGAGGCGGCTGAAACGGCGGGTCATCACCTCGCGCATCATGCCGAAGTCGTCGCCGGGGGTGATGTCCGTCGATTTGATGTTGAACTTGCGGTACTGGTTCTTCACGAAGCCTTCCGGCCCCGCCACGACCATGCCCCCGACGGCATTGGTGCCCATGATGTGCGAGTTGTCGTAGATCTCGATGCGGCGCGGGACCTGTGCCAGGCCGAAAGTCTCGGCGAAGCCCTGCAGCAGCCGCGCCTGCGATGAGGTCTCGGCGAGCTTGCGACCGTGGGCCTCGCGGGCATTTGCCAGCACATGATCGACAAGGTCCTTCTTCTCGCCGCGCTGTGGCACCGAGATCGTCACCCTGTGGCCGGCCTTTTCGGAAAGCGCTTGCGCCAGCAGGTCCTGTTCCTCGACGGGTTCGGAAAGCAGGATCTGCTTCGGCACCGGTTTGTCGTCGTAGAACTGCGCCAGGAAGGCGTTCAAAACCTCTGTGCCGGGCATCTGCGGATCGGCTTTCGGGAAATAGGCCCGGTTGCCCCAGTTCTGGCCGGTCCTGAAGAAGAAGACCTGGATGCAGGAGAGCCCGCCCTCGTGATGGATGGCGAAGACATCCGCCTCCTCGACGCCCGCCGGATTGATGCCCTGGTGGCTCTGAACATGGGAGAGCGCGGCAAGACGATCGCGATAGACCGCTGCGCGCTCGAAATCGAGGTCTTCCGAGGCTTCCGTCATCTGGGCGGCGATCGCGGATTTCACGTTCTGGCTCTTTCCGGAGAGGAAATCCTTCGCCTCGCGCACAAGGCCGGCATAATCCTCGTCGCTGATCTCGTGGGTGCACGGGCCGGAACAGCGTTTGATCTGGAAGAGCAGGCAGGGGCGGGTGCGCGTCTCGAAGACGCTGTCGGTGCAAGTGCGCAGCAGGAACGCCCGCTGCAGCGAATTGATCGTGCGACCGACGGCGGCGGCGGATGCGAAGGGGCCGAAATAATCGCCCTTGCGGGCGCGGGCGCCGCGATGCTTGAAGATGGCAGGCGCCCGATGGTCGCCGGTGATCAGGATATAGGGGAAGGACTTATCGTCGCGCAGAAGCACATTGAAACGCGGGCGCAGGCGCTTGATGAGATTGGCCTCGAGCAGCAGCGCTTCGGTCTCCGTCCGCGTCGTGACGAATTCCATATGCGTGGTTTCGCGCACCATGCGGGCGATGCGGTTCGAATGGACACGGCCCTGCGCATAGTTGCCGACCCGCTTCTTGAGGCTGCGCGCCTTGCCGACATAGAGCACGTCGCCCGCCTCGTTGAACATGCGGTAGACGCCAGGCTGGTTCGGCAGGTGCTTGACGAATTCGCCGATAAGCTCGGCGCCTTTCAACCCGCTCTCGTTCTTGAGAGCTTCGTTCCAGTCGATCGGCACAGCAAGGCCTGCGCTCGGCTCGCTCACCAGGGCGTCGTCGTCATCGTCTTCCGTTTCGTCGTAGAGAACGCCGCCGTCGGGCAGCTTCGTTCCGTTCATTTCCAAAGTCTCCGCCAGATGCGACCTGCGAACTCGGCTTTCCGTTCGCGATCGATGCCTGACCATTGCCGATTCGAACCATGGGCTCGTCATCGGCGGCTTGTCAAAAGATTGCGGGATAGCCGGCCGGGCTCCCGATCGGCCGTTGCGACAGACATAGTGACTCAGGCATGATTTTGAAAGCGTGGCAGGCGAATGCCTTGCTTTCGGGCTTCGAGGACGGAAACGCCGCTTTTGCCGGATGATTTGAGGCAGAAATCCGGCAGAGCGTTTCATCGATCGCGTCCTTGTCCCGGATGGCGCCTGAAGCTCTTTATTTTCTATGTCTAAAATCTCCTTCTGCTCGCGGCGGGCGCAGATTTTTCTGAATATGAAAGTCGAATCCGCACCAAGCCAGCCACGGTGGCTGCCTGTCAAGATATATTGACGAAGTTGTTCTTGTATTTTAGAAGTATTTTACGAAGGTGAAGAAATTTATATTTAAAGTAAGGAACAGTTAAGGTTAATGAATTACATGTTGCGCTACAGCAACATCAAATTTTCGCCTTCTGTCTGCCGCAATCAATTCACATTTCGGCTCTTTCAATTCCTCATTTGGCATCCACATTCGCCTCCAGCGGGCAGGGAACAAATGCGTCGGCTATCGTGTTGTCGCGACGAAATTCCCGGCACAGCAGCAAAAGGAGAAAATGTATGCGTACTCTTATCGCAACTCTGATGGCCTCGGCAGCCAGCTTCATCGCAATCTCCGCGGCCAATGCCGCTGATGCCGTAGAGCAGATTCCGCAGGCTCCGGTCGCGGTCGAAGAGCCGGCACCGGCCGCCACCTGGCAGGGGTTCTATCTCGGTGCTTACGGTGAATATGACTGGGGCCGCTTCGGTGGTGGCGACTATGACGCCGATGGTCTCGGCGGCGGAGCCTTTGCCGGTTACAACTTCCAGACCGGTCCGGTCGTCTACGGTATCGAAGCTGATGTCGGCTACAACGGCCTCGACGGTCCGAGCCCCAATGGCTACACCGGCGAAGGTGGTTGGAAGGGTTCGGTCCGCGGCCGCGTCGGTTATGACCTCAATCCGTTCCTGATCTATGGTACGGCGGGTGTCGCCTTCCAGAACAACGAACTGAGCGACGGCATCTCTTCCGACGACAAGACTTCGGTCGGTTATACGGTCGGTGCAGGTGCGGAAGCGTTCGTCACCAACAACATCACCGCTCGTATCGAATATCGCTACACCGACTTCGCCGCCGAGGATTACGACCTTGCCACGGGCTCGGTCTCCAAGGGCTTCGACGACCACAGCGTCAAGGTCGGTATCGGCGTCAAGTTCTAAGTTCGAAAGCCTTCACAGGCTGGGGAAGCCCGGAGCGCCGCTCCGGGCTTTTTCCTTGTTTATCCGGACGATTTCATCGCGCCGTAATCGGTAAACCGCTTGGCGAAGGTATCGGGCCATGAGGCGAGTTCCGGACGGCCTTCCGCCCATTGCCCATTGAAGCGCAGGTCGAGATAGCCGATCAGGGCTGCGAGCGCGAAATGGCCGCCATTGAGCTTCTTGCCGGTCTTCGGCAGGTTGTTTTCGAGATAATCCAGGCCGCGCATGACCTTTTCCCATTGCTTGTCGATCCAGCCCTGGTGGATCTTTTCCTCCGGGCGGAAGCGACGCTCGTAGACGATCGCGAGAAGGCAATCCATGATGCCGTCGCACAAGGCTTCCAGCACTTCTGCCTCCGTGCGTTTTCCATCCTTCTTCGGATAGAGCTTTCCGCCGGATAGCCGGTCGAGATAGTGCATGATGGCGACGCTGTCATAGATCGGCGGCTCGCCGTCGCGGATCAGCACCGGGATCTTGCCGAGCGGATTGCTGTCGATGAGTTCCGCCGGATTGGAGTTGGTATCGGTCTTCACCTCGGCGATCCCGATGCCGAGATGACGTGCCGCCATGCGCACTTTGGCGGAATAGGGCGATGCCGGCGAATAAAGCAGCTTCATGGTCTTTCCTCTTTATGAAATTCAGCGCACCGGCGGCAGCGTGATGCTGCCCGTGCGGCAGCCGTCACCATCCACCTCGGCGCAATCGCGGAATTGCAGGTCCTTCGTGAGGCAGATACGCACCTCTTCCAGCCGCCGACCTTCGCAGCTTGCGGAAATGCCGCGGCGGCTCATGCCGGGGTTGGCCAAGACGAACTTCTCTTCGATTTGATCGACGGAAAGCGTCACGGCGCTGTCGCCGCGAGAGAGATCGGAGGGCAGGCGGATACGCTCGAAAGCCCGGCGGGTCTCGTTGAAATATTCCCGCTGGCTGAGGCCTGTGCAGCTTCCATGCTTGCGCCACTGATGGCCGATGAGTCCCATGGACGGCATGATGTCGAAGAGCGGTTCGCCGACCGAGCGCGGCACACGGCCCGGCTCGCGGGTCTCGCAGAAATCCGGATAGCCTTTCTCGTATTGGGGCCAGAGCCCATGGACGATGAAGCGGAAATCCCTGGTCTCGCCGCATTGCTGATCGCTTCCGTTGCCGCGTTGCGAGGCGCAGAAGGTTGGCGACCACGAGAGCGAAAGGACGTAGAAATCGAACTGCCCGGCGCGATCGTCGTGGCGTTGCTGGGCCTGCGCGATGGTGGCCGTCACCGGCATAAAAAAAAGCGCTGCGGCGATGATGCTCTTGGCTGTCGCTTTAAAGATCAGCGTCATTGTCGGAAATCTCGATCTTCGGAACAGGCATCGGTCTGAACGGTTGAACAATCAGAGTTTCGGCGAATAGAGTAACCTTTCGCGGAAGGCGGAAAGCCCGGATAGAGGCAGGGAGTAAAGAGCGACGTGACTGGATGACATTCAAGAAATACCTGTGGCCGACGATAGGCGGACTGACGATAGCGCTTTCGGCATGGCTTCTCTACAAGGAATTGCGCGGGCTGTCTCTGGACGATCTGTGGCACAGTCTGGAAGCGATCTCGCCGACCCATTGGATGCTGGCCGGTCTCTCGACCCTGCTTGCCTATGCGGCACTGGCCGGATACGACCGTATCGCCCTGATGCATCTCGGGCGCAAGGTCGACTGGTGGTTCATCACGATCTGCTCGTTCACCACCTATGCGCTGTCGCACAATGTCGGCGCGTCCGTCTTTTCGGGAGCGGTGGTCCGCTATCGTGCCTATTCTTCCAAGGGCCTGACACCGGCCGAAATCGGCGTGCTGATCGCCATATGCTCCTTCACATTCGTCCTCGGAACTCTCCTGCTCGCAGGTCTGGTGCTCGTCATCGAACCGGACCTTACCGAACGTTTCGGCGATGTCGTGCCGGTCGAAGCCTCGACGGGAACCGGACTGGTCATCCTTCTCCTCATCGCGCTCTATGTCGCCGCGAGCTTCCTGAAGCTCAGGCCGCTCAAGATCGGCTCGATCAGCATCTTCTATCCGGCACCGCGGGTCGTGCTGCCGCAGCTCATCATCGCGCCGGTGGAGCTGATCGGTGCCGCAGGCATCATCTATTTCGCGCTGCCCGAGACGGGCAATCCGGGCTTCCTCGTCGTGCTGGGCATCTTTCTGATTTCCTTCTCGGCGGCACTCATCTCCCATGCGCCGGGCGGGCTCGGCGTCCTCGAACTCGTCTTTGTCATGGGATTGCCGGACATGGATCCGGCGGATGTCATCGCCGCCCTGCTGGTCTTCCGGCTGTTCTACCTGCTCATCCCCTTCGCCATGGCGCTGGTGGTGATCCTGGTCTTCGAGCGGTCGCGGTTCCGCGCCGAGCATCCGTCGGATGTGGAGAGAGGCAAACGGGAGACCTCGTGAATCGGATTATTCGCCGCGAAGCCAGAAGGTGCGCTGCGAGGCGAAACGATCCTGGGCGAGGATTGTCTTCAGGACCGGCAACAGCACGTGCAACTCATCCTTCAAGGTGAAGGGCGGATTGACAATGACGAGACCGGAGCCGGTGAGGCCGGTGGTCTCGCGGTCACTGCGGACGGTAAGTTCCGTACAGAGCATTTTCGGGATATCGAGCGCCTGGAGCTCCTCGTGGAAGACCTTGATCGGCGCGCCCTTCTTGATCGGATACCAAAGGCAGTAGGTGCCGCCGGGGAAACGCTTGTAGGCATTGGCAAGACCCTTCACCAGCCGTTGGTATTCGCCCTCTTCCTCGTAGGGCGGGTCGACCAGGATGATTCCCCGTTTCTCCTTCGGGGGCAGATGCGCGCCGAGTGCAAGCCAGCCGTCGAGTTCGGTGACGCGCACCTGGAAGTCGCCCTCGAACAGGTTATGCAGGCGGTTGAAGTCTTCCGGGTGTAGTTCCATGGCCGACAGACGGTCCTGTGGGCGAAATAGAATGCGGGCGAGTTTTGGCGAGCCGGGATAGAGTTTCATGGAACCGCTGGGATTCAACTCCTTCACTGCCGTGAGATACGGTTCCAGAAGCTCGGTTACATTTGGCGGGAGCTCAGCTTCCATCAGCCGCCCGATGCCGTCGCGCCATTCGCCGGTCTTCTGCGCCTCTTCGGACGAAAGATCATAAAGACCGATCCCGGCATGCGTATCGAGCACGCGGAATGCCTTGTCCTTCTTCTGGGCATAACGGATCAGCCGCGCCAGCACCGCGTGTTTCAGGACGTCGGCGAAATTGCCCGCGTGATAGATGTGCCGGTAGTTCATCGTGACTGGAGTCTCGCGTGAATAAAATTGATGCGCCGTAAATCGCACTTTTTGTGGCCCTCTGCTTGCAATATAGAAAAGCCATGAACGTTGCGACCCCGATCTCCGCCAAAACCGCTGTCAGTCACACGACTGTCGGCCACACCGTCTGTCCGCACGACTGTCCGTCCGCCTGCGCATTGGATGTCGACCTGACCGCCGACGGCCGTATCGGCCGCGTGCGCGGCTCGGCCGACAACACCTATACTGCCGGCGTCATCTGCGCCAAGGTGGCGCGTTATTCCGAGCGCATCTACCATCCCGGCCGGCTGATGGTGCCGAAGCGCCGCAGGGGTGCCAAGGGCGGCGGCGATTGGCAGGAACTTTCCTGGGAGGCGGCGCTCGACGAGATCGCGGATGCCTTTTTGAAGGCCGAGGCGAAGCACGGCTCGGAAGCGGTCTGGCCGTATTTCTATGCCGGCACGATGGGCCAGGTGCAGCGAGATTCGATCGAGCGGCTGCGTCACGCCAAGAAATATTCCGGCTTTTTTGGCACGATCTGCACCAACATGGCCTGGACGGGTTATGTGACGGGGACCGGCGCACTTCGCGGCCCCGATCCGCGCGAGATGACGAAATCCGATTGCGTGGTGATCTGGGGGACGAACGCCGTCTCGACCCAGGTCAACGTCATGACCCATGCGGTGAAGGCCCGCAAGGAACGCGGCGCCAAGATCGTCGTCATCGATATCTACGACAATCCGACCATGAAGCAGGCGGATATCGCGCTGACAGTCAGGCCGGGGACAGATGCCGCGCTCGCCTGTGCCGTCATGCATGTCGCCTTCCGCGACGGTTATGCCGACCGCGCCTATATGGAAAAATACGCCGACGATCCGGCGGGGCTTGAGGCGCATCTGAGGACAAAGACGCCGGAATGGGCATCCGCGATTACGGGCCTGTCCGTCGATGAGATCGAGAATTTCGCCAAGCTCGTCGGGACGACCAGAAAGACCTTCTTCCGATTGGGTTACGGTTTTGCCCGCCAGCGCAACGGCGCGGTCGCTATGCATGCTGCTCTTTCGATCGCAACCGTGCTTGGTTCCTGGCAATACGAGGGCGGTGGCGCCTTCCACAATAACGGCGAGATCTTTAGGCTCAACAAGTCGGAGTTGATGGGGACGACCTATGCCGACCCGGACATCCGCCAGCTCGACCAGTCGCAGATCGGCCGCGTGCTGACGGGTGATGCCGAGGCCTTGCGCTATGGCGGGCCGGTGACGGCCATGCTGATCCAGAACACCAACCCGATGAACGTCGCGCCGGAACAGCGCCTCGTGCGCCGGGGCTTCATGCGCGACGACCTGTTCGTCGCCGTCCACGAGCAGTTCATGACCGATACGGCGGAGGTCGCCGATATCGTGTTGCCGGCCACTATGTTCCTCGAACATGATGACATCTACCGCGCCGGTGGACAGCAGCACATCCTGCTCGGACCGAAGATCACGGAACCACCGCCGACCGTGCGCACCAACCTCTTCGTCATCGAGGAACTGGCAAAGCGTCTCGGCGTCGATCATTATCCGGGTTTCGGTCTCAACGAGCGAGAACATATCGATCACATTTTGAAGGCGAGCCATTGGCCGGGCGTCGACGTGCTGGAACGGGAAAAATGGATCGACGCGCAGCCGGATTTTGAAACGGCCCATTATATCAGGGGCTTCGGCTATTCGGATGGCAAGTTTCGTTTCAGTCCGGACTGGGCGAACGGCCCGTCGCCGGACAAACCGCCAAAGAATGTCGGGCCGATGGGGCCGCTCTCCGAACTGCCGGTCTTTCCCGATCAGGTCGACGTCATCGAGGTAGCGGACGAGGCACATCCCTTCAGGCTTGCGACATCGCCGGCGCGTAGCTTCCTGAACTCTTCCTTCACCGAGACGAAGAGTTCCTACGAGCGGGAAGGGCGGCCGGAAGTGATGATCGAACCGTCCGATGCGGCCCGGCTCGGCATTGCGGACGGCGATATCGTCCGGCTCGGCAACCAGCGCGGCGAAATCCGTCTGCATGCCAGGATCGTACCAGGCGCGCGGCCGGGTGTGCTGATCGCCGAAGGGCTTTGGCCGAACGCGAAGCATCTCGACGGCGAGGGCATCAACGTGTTGACCGGCGCTGATGCGGTGGCGCCCTATGGTGGCGCGGCCTTCCACGACAACAAGGTCTGGCTTCGCAAGGATGCCGCATGACGGATAATGATGCGCGAGTGAAGATCGTCAGCGAAAAGACGCTGTCGGATGGCTGGACACGGCTGTCGAACTACGAACTCGACTATATGGACCGCAACGGCGAGACCCATCGCCTGCACCGGGAAATTTACCACCGCACCCCGGCGGCCTGCATTCTGCTCCATGATCCGAAGCGAGGCATGGTGGTGTTGGTGAAGCAGTTCCGCCTGCCGGCCTATCTCTCCGGCGAACCAGGCTGGATGATCGAGGTGCCGGCCGGCCTTCTCGACGAGGATCATCCAGAGGATGCGATCCGCCGCGAGGCGATGGAGGAGACAGGCTACCGTTTGCGCGACGTGCGCCACCTGTTCAAGGCTTTGACCTCACCCGGATCGGTGACGGAACTCGTGCACTTCTTCTATGCACCGATCGATCTTGCCGACCGCATCAACGGCGGCGGCGGGCTGGCGGAGGAACACGAGGACATCGAGGTGGTGGAACTGCCGCTTGATGAAGCCGTGGCGATGATCGAAAGCGGCGAGATCTGCGACGCCAAGACGATCATGCTGCTGCAATGGGCGGTGATCAACCGGACGGCGATTTCGGGCTGAATCCCAGGAACAACCGCATTGCCGGACCGTTTACGGAAAATCCCATCCAGCGAGGATTTTCCGATGACGATGATCAAGACGCGCGACGACACCGAACTCTACGTCAAGGACTGGGGCAGGGGCCGTCCGGTCATCCTGCTGCACGGTTGGCCGCTGACCTGCGACACATGGGATGATTTCGCCATGGTTGCGGCCGAGGCGGGTTTCCGCGCGATCTCCTACGATCGCCGCGGCTTTGGCCGATCTGACCAGCCCTGGCAGGGCTATGACTACGATACGCTCTCCGATGACCTTGCGGACGTGATCGCCGCGACCGAAGTGGAAGATGCGGCGCTCTTCGGCTTTTCCATGGGCGGCGGCGAGGTCGCCCGCTATATGTCGCGCCACGGCGGCAAGAGTATTTCCAAGGCGGCGCTGATCGCTTCCGTCGTGCCCTATATGCTGCAGACTTCCGACAATCCGAACGGCGTGCCGCAATCGGTTTTCGATGAGATGACCAAGGGTATCAGGGAGGACCGGGCGCATTTCTTCGCGGACTTCTTCAAGAGCTTCTTCGGCGTAGGGGTCTTCACCGGTTCGGTGAGCGACGAAGTGCTCGACTGGTCCTTCAACCAGACGATGATGGCGGGGCTCAAACCCACGCTTGCCTGCGCCAAGGCCTTCGCGACGACCGATTTCCGGCCCGACCTGACGAGTTTCAGGGTGCCGACGCTGATCATTCACGGGACGAGCGACCAGACCGTGCCGATCGATACGTCCGCCCGTGCCGCTGCTGCGATGATCCCCGGCTCGAAACTGATCGAATATGATGGCGCACCGCATGGCCTCTTCGCTTCGAACAAGGATCAACTGGCGAAAGACCTGATGACGTTTTTGCGGAGCTGACGAGGTCGATATCCTCGTCCGTTCGGGCAAAGGCAACCCGCCGGTGAAAGGAGATGAACTGGAGGGGTGATCCGCCGGATCAGATCGAGCGGCTTTAGACTGCCGGCGAAATGAGTTTGGCCTCGTCCTTCGTGGGCAGGTCGCTGAAAACTGCCTTGTCCCCCTCCATCCGCACCCTGCCTTCCGCCAGCAGCCTCAAAGCCAGCGGATAGAGCTTGTGCTCGACGGTCAGCACCCGGGCGGCGAGCGTTTCCGCCGTATCATCGGCGAGCACCGGAACGGCCGCTTGCGCAACGATTGGTCCTTCATCCATGCCTTCGGTCACGAAATGCACTGTGCAGCCGGCAATCTTGACGCCGGCATCAAGGGCGCGCTGATGCGTATGAAGGCCTGGAAAGAGCGGCAAAAGGGCAGGGTGGATGTTGAGGATGCGGCCTTCGTAGCGGCTGATGAAGTCGCCGGAAAAGAGCCGCATATAGCCTGCCAGGCAGAGGATGTCGGGCTTTATCTCGTCGAGCGCGACAAGGATCGCTGCCTCGTGCTCGGCCTTGCCTGCGAACTGCTTGCGCTCGAAGACGAAGGTCCTGATGCCGCGTGCTTCAGCCTTGGCGATGCCGCCGGCCGAAGGCTTGTCGGAGATGACCGCGACGATCTCGGCCGGAAAATCCGGCGCCGCACAGGCGTTCGCGAGAGCCAGCATGTTGGAGCCGCCGCCTGAAACGAAGACGACGACACGTTTGCGCGCCGGCGGTGCGGAGGTTGCCGTCATAGGCTGAGCGTGCCCTTGTAGATGACGCCGGCGCCGCCTTCGGGGCGCTCGACCATGCGGCCGAGCGGCACGACGATCTCGCCTTCGCCGGTGAGGATGTCGCTGACCCTCTGGGCGTTCTCGGCGGCGGTGACGACGATCATGCCGATGCCGCAGTTGAAGGTCCTGAGCATTTCCTTCGCCTCGACACCGCCGGTCTTGGCGAGCCAGGAGAAGACGGGCGGAACCGGAATGGAATCGAGATCGATTTCGGCGGAAAGGTTCTTCGGTAGTACGCGCGGGATATTCTCCGGAAAGCCGCCGCCGGTAATGTGGGCGAGAGCCTTCAGCGCACCGGTTTCGCGGATCGCCTTCAAGAGCGGCTTCACGTAGATGCGGGTGGGCACGAGCAGCGCCTCACCGAGAGTCATGCCGTCGCGGAAAGGGGCGGGCGCATCCCAGGCAAGGCCGGAGACCTCGACGATCTTGCGGACCAGCGAATAGCCGTTGGAATGGACGCCGGAGGAGGTGAGACCGAGGATGACGTCGCCCGAAGCGATGTCGCCGACCGGCAGCAACTGGCCACGTTCGGCGGCCCCGACCGCGAAGCCCGCGAGGTCGTAGTCGCCGTCGGAATACATGCCCGGCATTTCGGCCGTTTCTCCGCCGATCAGCGCACAGCCCGCCTCGCGGCAGCCGGCGGCAATCCCACCGACGATCGCGGCACCCTGGTCGGGATCGAGCCTGCCGGTCGCGAAATAGTCGAGGAAGAATAGCGGTTCGGCGCCCTGCACGACGAGATCGTTGACGCACATGGCGACGAGGTCGATGCCGACAGTGTCGTGGAAGTTGGCATCGATGGCGATCTTGAGCTTGGTGCCGACGCCGTCATTCGCCGCAACCAGAACCGGATCACTGAAGCCGGCAGCCTTGAGATCGAAGAGCCCGCCGAAACCGCCGATCTCTCCGTCGGCGCCGGGCCGGCGGGTGGAGCGCACGGCCGGCTTGATCTTCTCGACCATGAGATTGCCTGCATCGATATCGACACCGGCATCGCTATAGGTGAGACCGTTCTTGCCCGCCTCGCTCATCTTCCATCTCCAATGAGGACCGTCGCATGTCCCCCGAAAAGTGTGAAGCACTTTCGGAGGCATGTGCAACATATCTGGCCGCCATTGCACGCCACGCCCCGATATGCAAGCGTTCAGGCTGCTTTTGAAGGCTTTTCACAGCCCAACGACCGGACTCTTGACCTGATACGCCCGCTTCCATATGCCTTGATCGGCCCGGCCAATACCAGGGGAAGCAGAGATGCCATACCATATCAGCGGCGCGAGCCTGAAACGCCACATCCTGTTCTGGATCGGCGTGCTGGTCGTCCTTATCCTGTTTCTGTGGTTCTTCCGCACGATTCTCCTGCCCTTTGTGGCGGGCATGGCGCTTGCCTATTTCCTCGATCCGGTCGCAGACTGGCTGGAACGGTGGGGTCTCAGCCGGCTGATGGCGACGGTTGTCATCCTTGTCTGCTTCGTGCTGGTCTTCGCGCTGTCTCTGATGCTGGTGATTCCGATCATCATCAGCCAGTTCACCGGGCTTGCGGCGGCACTTCCGGGCTATATCTCGCAATTGCAGCAGATCATCGCCAGCCCTGAGACTTCCTTCCTGCCGAGCTGGGTCGGCGCGCAGATCGAGACGGTTAAGCAGAACTTTTCCGAGGTGCTGAGCCAGGGCGCCGGCTTTCTCGGCTCGCTGCTCGCGCAGATCTGGAATTCCGGCAAGGCGATCGTCGACGTCGTATCGCTGCTGATCGTGACGCCGGTGGTCGCTTTCTACATCTTGCTCGACTGGGACCGCATGGTCGCCAGGGTGGATAGCTGGGTTCCGCGCGATCAGGTCGACACCGTCAGGCAGATCGCCCGCGAGATGGATCAGTCGGTCGCCGGTTTTATCCGCGGCCAGGGCTCGCTCTGCCTCATCCTCGGCATCTTCTATGCGGTAGGCCTCTCGCTTGTCGGTCTGAATTTCGGCCTGCTCATCGGCTTCATCGCCGGCATGATCAGCTTCATCCCCTATATCGGCTCGCTGGTCGGCCTGGTGCTTTCGGTCGGCGTTGCATTCGTGCAATTCTGGCCGGATTACGCGTGGATTGTTGCGGTCGCCGGCGTCTTCTTCATAGGCCAGTTCCTCGAGGGCAACATCCTGCAGCCCAAGCTGGTCGGCAAAAGCGTCGGACTTCATCCGGTCTGGCTGATGTTCGCGCTCTTTGCGTTCGGTGCGATATTCGGTTTCGTCGGGCTGCTGATTGCCGTGCCGGCCGCAGCCGTGGTTGGCGTCCTTGTCCGCTTCGCGCTGGCGCGGTATCTTGACAGCGATATCTATTACGGACGAACGGCCACGCTTCCCTGGGAAGGGGCGCCTCCGCCCCGAGTGCTGGAACACCGTCAGGATGGCAGCGGAACCAGCGCAGCAAATGATGCTCAAGAGAGCAGTTCGAAAGACCAATGAACGAGACCACTGAGCGCGAGCGGCGGAGAAGCGAGCAATTGCCGCTCCAATTCATTCATGATGCGGCGAAGAGCCGGGATGACCTCCTGGTCTCCGAACGCCTGGCTGCGGCCGTCGCGATCGTCGACGAATGGCCGGCCTGGCCGTCGCCGGTCGTCGTGCTGGCGGGGCCGATCGGCTCGGGCAAATCGCATCTCGCGCATATCTGGCGGGAGAAGACCGGCGCGACGGACATTCATCCGGTGGCCGGTTCGAATGCCGCGGCCCTTGCAGCCGCCGGCCCGGTCCTGTTCGAGGATGCCGATAGACGCGGTTTCGACGATGCGGAGCTCTTCCACGTCATCAACAGCGTGCGCGAGAATGGCCATAGCCTCCTGATGACCTCGCGCTTATGGCCGATATCGTGGGGCGTGACGCTGCCGGACCTCAAGTCGCGGCTCAAGGCGGCGACCACAGTCGAGATCGGTGAGCCGGACGAGGAGCTGCTCGCCCAGGTGATCGTGAAACTTTTCGCGGATCGGCAGCTTTATATCGATGACAAACTTGTCGGCTATATCGTCAACAGGATGGAGCGTTCCCTTGGTGCGGCCCAGACGATCGTCGACCGGCTGGACCGGCTGGCGCTCGCCCGCGGCACCAGGATCACCCGTCCGCTGGCGGCCGAAGTGCTGAACGATGTCGGAAATTCTGGCGCCGGCGCCAGGGACGGTGATTGACTGTGACACTTTCCTCGCCGAACTTGGCGTTCGAACCCAAAGGGTTAGCGGAGGATGCGAAATGGATTCGATGACGACGGAAACGCAGCAGGCCGAAATCGCAGCGGTCGATTCCGCCGCTGAACTGTTGACGAGCCCGGACCGGTTCATCAACCGCGAATTCTCCTGGCTGCAATTCAACCGCCGCGTTCTGGAAGAAACGCTGAACACGGCCCATCCGCTTCTGGAACGAGTGCGCTTCCTGTCGATTTCCGCGGCCAACCTCGATGAATTCTTCATGGTCCGCGTCGCCGGTCTGGAAGGCCAGGTGCGCCAGGGCATCATCGTGCGCAGCCCGGACGGCAAGACGCCCGCCGAACAGCTCGACGCCATCCTGCGGGAAATCGACAATCTGCAGATGGAACAGCAGGCCTCGCTCGCCGTGCTGCAGCAATATCTTGCCAAGGAGGACATTCTGATCGTCCGTCCGGCGGCGCTTTCGGCGGAAGATCGCGCTTGGCTGGCCACGTCCTTCGACGACGAACTCTTCCCCGTCCTGACGCCGCTCTCGATCGACCCGGCCCATCCGTTTCCGTTCATCCCGAACCTTGGCTTCTCCATGGGCCTGCAGCTTCACAGCAAGCACGGCAAGGAGCCGATGACGGGGCTCCTGCGCCTGCCGACCACGCTCGATCGCTTCATCCGCCTGCCGGACGAAGGCGCGGCGATCCGCTACATCACGCTGGAGGACGTCGTCGGCATGTTCACCGACAGGCTCTTCCCCGGTTATGAGGTGAAGGGCGCCGGCACCTTCCGCATCATCCGCGACAGCGATATCGAGGTGGAGGAAGAGGCCGAGGACCTGGTGCGCTTCTTCGAGACGGCGCTGAAGCGCCGCCGCCGCGGCAAGGTCATCCGCATCGAGACCGATTCGGAAATGCCGGCGTCATTGCGTCAGTTCGTGGTGCAGGAACTCGGCGTGCCGGATAATCGCGTTGCGGTTCTGCCCGGCCTTCTGGCGCTCAACACCCTTTCGGAAATCACCAGGGCGCCGCGCGACGACTTGAGGTTCGAGCCCTATAACGCCCGATTTCCCGAGCGGGTTCGCGAACATGCTGGCGACTGCCTTGCGGCCATCCGCGAAAAGGACATGGTGGTTCACCACCCTTATGAATCCTTTGACGTGGTTGTGCAATTTCTTCTGCAGGCGGCGCGCGACCCGGACGTGCTCGCCATCAAGCAGACGCTCTACCGAACCTCCAATGACAGCCCGATCGTCCGGGCCCTGATCGATGCGGCCGAGATGGGCAAGTCCGTGACGGCGCTGGTCGAGTTGAAGGCCCGTTTCGACGAGGAGGCGAACATCCGCTGGGCCCGCGATCTCGAACGTGCCGGGGTGCAGGTGGTCTTCGGCTTCATCGAACTGAAGACACATGCCAAGATGTCCATGGTGGTGCGCCGCGAAGAGGGCAAGCTCCGTACCTACTGCCATATCGGCACGGGCAACTATCATCCCGTCACTGCCAAGATCTACACGGACCTGTCCTTCTTCACCTGCAATCCGAAGATCGCCCACGACATGGCGAACGTCTTCAACTTCATCACCGGCTATGGGGAGCCGGAAGAAAGCATGAAGCTGGCGGTCTCGCCCTATACGCTCAGGTCGCGCATCCTCAGGCATATCGAGGAGGAAATCGTCCACGCGCAGAGCGGCAAGCCCGGAGCGATCTGGATGAAGATGAACTCGCTCGTCGATCCGGACATCATCGACGCGCTTTACCGGGCAAGCCGCGCGGGCGTCGAGATCGACCTCGTGGTGCGCGGCATCTGCTGCCTGCGCCCGCAGGTGCCGGGGCTTTCCGACAATATCCGGGTGAAGTCGATCGTCGGCCGCTTCCTGGAGCATAGCCGCATCTTCTGCTTCGGCAACGGTTACGGCCTGCCGTCCGACAAGGCGCTGGTCTATATCGGCTCGGCCGACATGATGCCGCGCAACCTCGACCGCCGCGTCGAGACGCTCGTGCCGCTCCTCAATCCGACCGTGCATGAGCAGGTTCTTTCACAGATCATGCTGGGCAACTTGATTGACAACCAGCAGAGCTACGAGATATTGCCCGACGGCACGTCGCGGCGCATGGAAGTGCGCAAAGGCGAGGAACCTTTTAACGCGCAGCACTATTTCATGACCAATCCAAGCCTCTCGGGGCGCGGGGAGGCTCTGAAGTCGAGTGCTCCCAAACTGATCGCCGGCCTGATGTCCGGACGCAAGAAATAGGCAATATGGTACGATCCGAAGCCCAGGGGCGCCTTCCGGGGATTGCCCCTGTTTCCGTCATCGACATTGGCTCGAACTCCGTTCGTGTCGTCATTTATGAAGGCCTTTCCCGCGCGCCGACGATTCTCTTCAACGAGAAGGTTCTTTGCGGGCTCGGCAAGGGGCTCGGATCCAGCGGTCGGATGGACGAGGAGGCCGTCCAGCGCGCGCTTTCGGCGCTGAGACGCTTCAAGGCGTTGTCGACGCAGGCGCGCGCCAACGAGATCTATGTGCTGGCGACGGCGGCTGCCCGTGAGGCGTCGAACGGACCGGATTTCATCCGCGAGGCGGAAGAGATCCTTGGCCAGGAGATCCAGCTTCTCTCCGGGGAGGAAGAGGCGCGCTATTCGGCGTTTGGCGTCATCAGCGGGTTCCATGACCCCGACGGGATCGCCGGCGATCTTGGCGGCGGTTCGCTGGAACTCATCGATATCAAGGGCAATGAGTTCGGTCGCGGCATCACGTTGCCGCTCGGAGGCTTGAGGCTGTCGGAATTTTCCGGCAATTCGCTTTCCAAGGCGCGCACCTTCGCCCGCAAGCAGGTGAACACCGCGCGGTTCCTTGAGCAGGGCGCGGGCCGCACCTTCTATGCGGTCGGCGGCACCTGGCGAAATATCGCCAAGCTGCACATGGAGATGACGAAATATCCCCTGCACATGATGCAGGGTTACGAACTGCCGCTCGCGGATATCCAGAAATTCCTCGAAGAGGTGATCGCCGCCAAGGACTCCAAGGACCCTGCCTGGCAGGCGGTTTCCAAAAGCCGCCGCTCGCTGCTGCCCTACGGCGCCATCGCCATGCAGGAAGTGCTGAATGCGATGAAACCCGCCAGAGTGAGCTTCTCCGCGCAGGGTGTGCGCGAAGGCTATCTCTATTCGCGGCTTTCCGACGGAGAGAAGGCAAGTGACCCGTTGCTGGCTGCGGCCGATGAACTGGCGATCCTGCGCGCCCGCTCGCCGGAGCATGCCCGTGAGCTGGCGGAATGGACGGGCCGCATGGTGCCTGCTTTTGGCATTACCGAGACGGAGGAAGAAAGCCGCTATCGTCAGGCCGCCTGCCTGCTCGCCGACATAAGCTGGCGCGCCCATCCGGATTATCGCGGTCTGCAGGCGCTCAATATCATCGCTCATTCCTCTTTCGTCGGCATCACCCATGCCGGCCGCGCCTATCTGGCGCTCGCCAACTACTACCGCTTCGAGGGACTGAACGACGACGGCGCGACAGGCCCCTTGGCGACGATTGCCACACCGCGCATGCTCGATCTTGCCAAACTGCTCGGTGGCCTGCTGCGTGTTGTCTATCTCTTCTCGGCCGCGATGCCGGGCATCGTCCACAACCTGACGTTCCGCCCATCATCCGACCCCGATCTCGATCTGGAATTCATCGTGCCGCCGGCCTACCGCAATTTTGCCGGTGAAAGGCTGGATGGTCGCCTGCAGCAACTGGCGAAGCTGACCGGCAAGCGGCTGGCGTTCCGGTTCGAATAGATTTCGGGAAACTTTATCGCTGCCCGATTGCAAATCACGTCGACAATCCCGACATCCACCATAAGGCAGACCATTTTGGCTGTCCGGCGTGTAGGAAATTGCGGGACAGGGGAGACGAGTGATGAAGAAGATAGTTGCAGTTGCCCTGCTGACGGCGGCCCTTGCAGGCTGCACCGCTGTTGCATTGGAACCCATTCCGGGCAGCATCACCTATGGCGGACAGCCGCGCAGCAAGCTAACGAAGTCGCCGGTCGGCAGTCCCGTCACCCATCAGTTCTACGGCCAGGACGGTCGCCGGTATTACGAGACCTACATCATCCAGCCGGACCGGAGCCTGAAACTGGTCGACCGCTATGCGATCGACATACCGGTCAATTGATTGAATGCATCAGCCCCGGCGGATACCGGGGCTGAGATGTTTGATGTGGACCTGAATTACTTCGCCGCCAGGAATTCGCCGACTTCGAGCAGGCTGAATTCGTTGTCGTCGGCCTTGTCGACGGCGCGGCCGGCCGAGAAGGGCAGGTTGTTGTCGTTGCCGATGATGATATGCGTCGCATCGACCACGTCGACATTCTCGATCGTCACGAAAGGCATGTCGTAGATGCCCTCTATATTGCCCGCCTTCTTCTTCTCGTCCGGATCCTCAATCTTCATGAGATCGATGTAGCCGATCTTGCGGACGGCCTTGCCGACATTCCCGTCGGTCATCTCGATCTTGTAGACACGCTTGTGCTTGGCAGGCGCATTGAAGCAGGTCGGCTGGGGCTTGGCCGGATCGGCGCATGCCTTGTCGGCGGAGCCGGCGCCGTTGTCGCGCTCGATGACGAGGGCGGTCGTGGCGTCGATCATGTTGAAGTCGCCGATCGCTTCGCCGCCCTGGGATAGCGGATAGAGCCAGGAGCGGCCGGTCCAGGCCTTCGAGACGACGTCGAATTCGACGATGCGCAGCGCCGTCATTCCGTCCGCCTTCTCGACGGAACCGTCTTCCAGATAGAGCGGGCCTTCCAGCAGGCCATAGAGCTTGGAGCCGTCCTTCGACATGGCCATGCCCTCGTAGCCGCCGGAACGCTTCAGGTTGAAGGCGACCATTTTTGCGGCCGGGTTGGCTGGCGTGGTGAGCGTCGGATTGTCGGGCGATTTGACCGGCTTGCCGTCGACCACGGTCGCGATCACGTCGGTCAGGCGGCCTTCGGTGTCGAACTTCAGGAGATAGGGGCCGAATTCCTCGCCGAGCCAGAAGCCGTCGGCAACCGGCTGGATGGATTCGATATCGAAATCGGCGCCGGTGAGATAGCGGGTGTCGGAGCCTTCCATGGTGATCGGGAAGGGCGCGATCCTGTTCGGATCGGAGAGGAAGATATTCTTTATGACTTCCGCCTTGTTGGCGGCCCAGTCGAATTTCATCTGGTGCAGGAAGAGCATGGCGTCGGACGAATTGGCCTTCGAGCCGAAACCGTTGTCCGACAGTGTCCAGAACGTGCCATCGGCCATCGTCTTGATGCCGGAGAAGCCCTGCAGCGGCTGGCCGTCGAACGGCAGCTTCACATCGGTGACGCGGGCGCCGTCCTTGCCTGGCAGCGTGCCGAGGGCTTCGGTGCGCTTGCGGTCGGGCGTGGTGAACTTGCCGGATGTCTTCAGGAAGGCCGGCGCATCGGCCGGGGCCGGGACGATCGTGTTGGCGGGCAGGATCGCCTGGCCGACGAGTTTGGCAGGGAAGGCTTTTTCTTCGGCAGCAGCAGAACCGCCGATCAGCGCAGCGAGAGCAACGGAGGCGAGAAGGGGTCGGATCATGAGATCACCTGTTGGTTGGCGTGTCAAAGACGCCTACCGCATAGGGAGCGGTCATGACGGCCGGGTGATGGAACATTGAAGCTTCGATGAAGCTTTGATGACGGGATATCGAGGTCGCCTTGTACGTCAGGCGCTTCTCTTGAGCGCCACCCACCGGCCCGGCGTCATGCCGAAGGCCTTCTTGAAATGTCGGGTGAAATGGGCCTGGTCGGCAAAGCCTGCACCGAAAGCGGCATCCGCCAGGCTCCCGTCTTCGAAGAGCAGATGTTTCGCCCGGTCGAGCCGGCGCATGACGAGGTAGCGGTGCGGGCTTGTCCCCAGGAGCTTCCGGAAATGCCGCGCGGTCGTGTAACGGTCGAGGCCGCTGACGGCCTCCAGTTCCCTGGAGGAGACGGCACGGTCGCAATTGTCCTGGAGATAGTCGCGGCAACGAAGCACCGCGTCGCGCGCGACCGCCTTGCCCGCAGAGGTGCCTGGAGAGCCGCCATGGGCGTCCGCGTGACGCCAGAGGCTTGCCGTCAGCCGGGCGATCAGGTCATCCAGCAGAAGCTCCTGCGGTGTGGCGTCAAGATCATCGAGCGCCTCGGCGAGGCAGTCGCGGAAGGCATCGTCTGCCATGACAGGCTCGGGCACGAAGGGCAGTCCGGCCACACCGCCCGCCGCCTCGATCAGCCGTTCCGGCGGCAGGTAGAGCATTCGGTAACGCAAACCGTGGTCGGTGCCGGCGGCGCCGTCATGCACCTCGTCCGGATGCAGGACGATGACATTGCCGGGCAGGCTGACGCGGACGGAGCCGCGATAATGGAACGTCTGGACGCCGGAAAGCGTGATTCCGAGCGCATAGGTGTCATGCCGGTGCGGCGAAAAGCCATTGCCGTGGAACCGCGCCTCGATCCGCTCGATGCCGCATGAGGAGGGAGCCTGGACGATGCCGTCCGGCTTTCCCTCCGCCTTGCACGAACGTTCAAGACCGGCGGTGCTTGCTGCCGCTATCGCGTCAGTCCTTGCATAACCTTCGACGGAGTTCTTCATGTTCGACACCAAGATCGCGCTCGTGCTTCGCGATGACCTCGCCCCCTGGCAGGAGCTCAATGTGACCGCTTTCCTGATGAGCGGCATCGTCGCCCAATCTCCCGCGATCATCGGTGAAGCATACCGGGACGCGGCCGGTCATGTCTACAATCCGATGAGCATCCAGCCGGTCGTGGTCCTCTCTGCCGAGCAGGAGACGTTGCGCACGATCCACCGGCGCTCGGTCGAACGGGAAGTGACAACATCGGCCTATATCGAGGAGATGTTTGCAACCGGCCACGATGCGGCGAACCGCACGGTGTTCGCCGAGTTTGCGCCGGACGATGCCAGGCTGGTCGGGATCGCGCTGAGGGCCGAGAAGAAGATCGTCGACAAGATCACCAGGGGAGCGAAGATGCACCGGTAATTTTTCCGCTCATGCCTCCAGCGCCAGCGTCGCGAAACTCGCCAGCCAGTGCTCGCCCATATAGTCGCCTTCCACATGGGGAAGCGCGCTTGCAAGATGTTCTTCCGCCGCCCTTTCCATGATCGGCCGTCGCGGATCATCCTGCGGCAGGGCCTTCGCGAGCGACCGCCAGCACCAGGCGCGGGAAAGATTGAGACCGTCGAGATGGGCGATCTTGCCGTCCGAGCGGTCGGAGACGGAGGCCGGCGAGAACAGCGTCGCGGGCCTCCGCGCCAAGATCTCAGGCAGGAAACGGTCGAACCAGGACAGAAAACCCACCGCCGGCATCAGCCGCCGCATGCATTCCGCTTCCACGAGCGCTGAAGAGAGAAAATCGTCGCCGGAGGGTTCGCCCCAGGCCGGGCAGGCCTCGTCCGGGCCATACCAGCGCTGTGCGGTGTCCCTTAACAGTTGGAGGAGGGCTGCATCGCCAACCGTTTCCGCATAGTCGGCTGCAAGCCGCATGGCGAAGGCGGTGTTAAAATGCGTGCCAACCCGGACCGGATAGGTGGCGACCGGCAGGAAATCGGTGAAGCGACCGGTGAAGACATCCGACAGAGGTTTAAGGTTCTCGAACCAGCACCGCTCATCGAGCAGCGACAGTTCGGCGGAAAGTTTCAGGAGCCAGCCCCAGCCATAGGGCCGCTCGAAGCCGCGCGACGTGGGCTTCGCCTGATACGCGCATTCGCCCGTCACCTTGTCCGGCACCAGCATCGCGTCGAACAGCGCCCGTATGTTCTTTGTCGCCGGGATATCCGGGAATGTCCGAAGGATATGCGCCATCATCCAGTAGCCGTGCACGCAGGAATGCCAGTCGAGGCTGCCGTGGAAGATCGGATGAAGCTCGCTCGGTGTTTTCGCGTCTTCCGGGCCCGAAAAAACGTTGGCCGGCTTGTTCGGATATTCGCGCCTGACATGCCCGAGCGCGATGACGGCGAAATGCTGGGCGGTCTCGGCGGTGAGGGACTGGCGCATGTGGATTGGCTCGCTTTGAAGGAGCGGCGATGGGCGGACATCGTCGCGTCGGGGAGGATGTGGGCGAGATCACCATACGAAACCGGCCGGATCAAGCCGGAAACGGGTGCGGGCATATGCTCGCCGGCAATCCCGCGTGATCGAGATGGCTGGCCGGTGTCAAGTTTCTCTTAACGAAGGTGGTGGTTTGCGTTCGGTGTTTTATGCGAAAATTCTTATGCTGCATTGCGATGGCAGCGGGAAGACGTTACCGTAAATGAGGGGCCGCCAAGATTTTTGATTTCGTTCCAGCAAAGATTTCATAAAGGATATCAGATGCTTGACGCTTCCAGATCCAAGCCGAGAGATCTCGAGACCATTGCCCGTACCGGCGGATCGCTTCGCCGCATCACCGCACGCATACCGACCTATCTGACCGACGTGCGCGAGAATCCCGCATGGTTGCCGATGTTTCTTCTGGCGCGGACAATGCCGTTCCGCCGGGCGCATTGGCTGACGGCGAAGCCGGTCCGCACGGTAACGCCGGGACTTTCGATGTTCGGCGATTTGGATGCGCGGACCATTGCGGCGGATCTGAAAAGCGCTGGGATATTTGCCGGTCTTGCCCTACCGGACGACATCCACCGGGAGATCGCCCGCTTTGGCCGGGAAACGCCGTGTTTCGGCAATTTCGAACGCAAGCTCGAGTTTCTGGCCGGTGAGCATGCGGAAGCCGAGCGGCGCTTCGGACGCCCGATCCTGAGCGGCCATCACTTCGAACGGGTCCTGCAATGCGAGGCCGCCGTCGCGGTGCAACAGGACCCGCTTCTCATCGACGTGGCGCGGCACTATCTCGGCGGCGAGGCGAAACTGATCACCACCCGGATCTGGTGGAGTTTCCCCACCAAGGCGGCAACCGACGCGGATCTCAGCCGCGCCTCGTTCAAATACCACTTCGATCTGGACGACTGGCGCATGCTCAAATTCTTCTTCTACCTGTCGGACGTCGATGCAGACGCCGGCCCGCATATATATGTCCGGGGCAGCCACAGGCGCCGGCGCATCAAGCATCAGCTGACTCTGCTGGTCGGTCATCCGGCGGAAGAGGTGCTGGAATTCTACGGCGAGGAAAACGCCGTCACGTTGACTGGTCGTGCAGGAACGGGCTTCGTCGAGGACCCGTTCGGCTTTCATATGGGCACGCTCGCGAAGCAGAGCCCGCGCCTGATGATGGAGGTCGGATTCGGCGTTTCGAAACCGTCGAAACGACGCTATCACGGCGAACCGGTCATTCGATAGGGGGCTATCGGATGGCTGCGTCGGAATGACTTGTCGCGAAATATACGACGTTCCGCTCTTACCCCCTCTGTCCTGTCGGAGAGAGGGGGTGACGCAGGGGAAAAGCGAAAATGTCGTAAGCCCCTAAAGCTCGACCGCCTCGACCTTCTTGTTGACGAAGCGGAGGGCCACGTCGCCGTCGATCAGCTTCAATGCGGTGTCGCCGAAGAGGTCGCGACGCCACCCGGAGAGGGCGGGAACGTCGGCCTTGTCGCCTTCGGCGGCGATCTTCTCCAAGTCGTCCGTGTTGGCAATGACCTTGGCGGCAACGCCCTGCCTGTCGGAGATGAGTTTCAGGAGAACCTTGAGCAGTTCGACCGCCGCGGCCGTGCCCTCCGGCACATGCGCATGCTTCGGCGGATGCGGCATCTCGGTTTTCGGCAGTGCCAGCGCGGCATTGACCTGCTCGATGACCGCAGCACCTGAGGCCGAGCGCTCCCAGCCCCTGGGAACCGTGCGCAGCCTGGACATCGCTTCCGCATCCTTCGGTTGCTGCTGCGCGATCTCATAGATCGCATCGTCCTTCAGCACGCGGGAGCGAGGGACGTTGCGGCTGCGCGCCTCGCGCTCGCGCCAGGCGGCGACGAATTTCAGGATGGCAAGCTCGGTCGGTTTCCTGAGCCTCGCCTTGAGCCTCAGCCAGGCATCATCCGGATGCAGGTCGTAGGTCTCGGGCGATTCGAGGATCGCCATTTCCTCGGTGAGCCACAGCGCCCGACCTTCGCGCTCGAGTTGCTCCTTCAGCGACAGATAGACGTCGCGCAGATGGGTGACGTCAGCCAGCGCATATTCGAGCTGCTTGTCGGAAAGCGGTCGCCGGCTCCAATCGGTGAAGCGCGAGGACTTGTCGATATGCACGCCCTTGATGCGATTGACGAGCTGGTCATAGGAGACCGAATCCCCGAAGCCGCAGACCATGGCGGCCACCTGCGTGTCGAAGATCGGATGCGGCACGAGATTGCCGAGATGGTAGACGATCTCGATATCCTGCCGGGCGGCGTGAAAGACCTTGGTGACCGAAGGGTTCGCCATCAGCTCGAAGAAGGGTTTGAGGTCCAGCCCCTTGGCGAGCGGATCGACCAGCACTTCCAGCCGCGGGCTTGCCATCTGGATGAGGCAGAGCTCCGGCCAGAAGGTCGTCTCTCGGAGGAATTCGGTATCGATGGTGATGAAGTCCGATTTGGCCAGCGCATGGCAGGCTTCCTCGAGGGCGGCGGTCGTTTCGATCATTTTTTCGTTCATTTGAGGGTGATCAACCTTCCTTTCGCGTCCGACGGCATATGTCAATACAGAACGGGATTTAAGTGTTACTTGCGCTCGTCTTTATCGGGCGGACCGGCGAGCCTGTTGAAATAGGCAGACGTCCGGAGCAGAGCGCGAAAGCGCGAGCTGCGCTCGGACGGCGGCACGGGCGGCCGCGCGCCCATGCGCCAGATCGTAAACACCATGAAGCCCGCAAAGATGAAGGACGTATAGGCGAAGAAGGCCCGCGGCCCGTAATATTCGAGGAGCATGGAGGCGAGCAGCGGCCCGATCGTCGCACCCACCGACCAGTAGAAGAGCAGGCCCGCAGAGACCAGCGCGTGTTCGCCCTTCTTCGCATAGTCGTTGCCGTGCGCCGAGCAGAGCGAATAGAGCGGCATTGAAAAGGCGCCGAAGAGGAAGACGCTGACGATGTTGGCCGTCTCGTTGGTTCCGGCCCCGAAGGAGAGATAGGCGCCGGTAATGATCGAGCCGATCGTCGTCCACAGGATGACGCGCCGCCGGTCGAGCCTGTCGGAATAGATGCCGAGTGGATATTGCAGCACGACGCCGCCGATGATGCCGGCGCTCATGAAGGTGGCGATCGAGGTGATGCTCATGCCGATCTCCTCGGCATAGATCGGCCCGATATTGCGGAAGGCGGCCATGGAAAGGCCGACCGAAATGACGCCGACCACCGCGAGCGGCGAGATGCGCCAGACGGCCTTGAGATCGAAGGCGATCTTCTCAGGCGGGGCAGGGCTCGATCTGTCAGCGAGAGAGATCGGCACGAGCGACAGCGTCAAAGCGATCGCAATGATATTGAAGACGAGCGGCCCTTCGATGCCGGCCACCGGGATGATGTATTGTGCGATCGTCACGGAACTCAGGTCGACCAGGCGATAGATCGAGAGCGTCCGGGCGCGGTTGGCATTGGTGACCTTGGCGTTGATCCAGCTCTCGACGGTGGCAAAGAGGCTTGCGACCGCGATGCCGATCAGGAAGCGCGTGGCGAACCAGACGGCGGGATCGACGATCATCGACATGCCGAGCGAGGCGGATGCCGTGATTGCAGCCATGGCGGAGAAGGTGCGGATATGGCCGATGGCGCGCAGCAGCCGCGTCACGTAGATGCAGCCGATCGCAAAACCGACGCTGTAGCCTGCGCCGATCATGCCGATGATCGAGGGGGAAAAACCCTCGGCAGAACCGCGCAACGCAATATACGTTCCCTGCAGTCCGTTGCCGCCGATCAGGATGCCTGCGGTGACGAGAAGGGGGATCAACGGACGGATATGGTTCATCGAACTTTGTCGCGTGAGGCAGGACGTGAATCGCGCCAATCGATGCGCTCAAGGCAACTCATAGACGAAGAACATTACATCTGTCTTGGAAAATTCACCCGCCGTCGACCCATGCCTATGGTTTCGCGACGGGGCTTCGGTTAATTGCTGACGACCGGAGGCTTAGTCGTCATGAGTCCTATTCTCGTCGTTATTTTCCTCGCTGCCGCTGCAGCCCGAATCGCAAGCGTCGTCGTGTCGAAGCGGCATGAGCGGCAGCTTCGAAAGCAGGGCGCGGTGGAATATGGCGCATTGAACAGCGCGCTGCTGGCGCTGGCTCACACGGTCTTTTACCTCGCGGGGCTGGGTGAAGGGTGGATCAGGCAGACTCAGTTCGACGCTGTGTCGATGATCGGTCTCGCCGTCTTCATCGCGGCGATGCTGATGCTCGTATGGATCGTCGGGCTGCTTGGCGAGGTCTGGACGGTGAAGATCATGATCGCGCCGAACCATCCGATCAGCCGGCATATGCTGTTCCGCGTGATCCGGCATCCGAACTATTTTCTGAATATCCTGCCGGAACTCATTGGTTATGCCCTGATCTTCCACGCCTATCTCACGCTGGCGATCGGGCTGCCGGTCTATCTCGTCATCCTCGCCATCCGCATCGTGCAGGAGGAAAAGGCGATGCGGGACCTGTTCCGCGGCACTGGCGCGGCGTGATTGCGGTCCTATATCCGGCCTCGGGTTAGAAGCGTTTTTGCCTGCAAACCGGTTCTGCCTTGACAAAGCAGGCCCATCATGCGCTTTTCGCGCCGATTTTCCATGAGACCGGCCGGCAGTGCCGCGCACGCCGACAAGCCGTCTTACGCATCAGTCCAGGATTCTTGAAATGCATCGTTACCGCAGCCACACCTGTGCCGCCCTTCGGAAGTCCGATGTCGGTTCCACCATCCGCCTGTCCGGCTGGGTGCATCGCGTGCGAGACCATGGCGGCGTTCTCTTCATCGATCTGCGCGACCATTACGGCACGACGCAGATCGTCGCCGACCCGGATTCGCCGGCCTTCCAGATGGCCGAGACCGTGCGCGGCGAATGGGTGATCCGCGTCGACGGCCTGGTGAAGGCCCGTTCCGAGGACACGGTCAACCCGAACATGGCGACCGGCGAGATCGAGCTCTACGCGCAGGAAATCGAAGTGCTCTCCGCAGCGAAGGAACTGCCGCTGCCGGTCTTCGGCGAGCCGGATTATCCAGAAGACGTGCGCCTGCGCTACCGCTTCCTCGACCTGCGCCGCGAGACGCTGCATAAGAACATCGTCAAGCGCACGCAGATCATCTCGGCCATGCGCCGCGAGATGACCAATGTCGGTTTCACCGAATATACGACGCCGATCCTGACCGCATCCTCGCCGGAAGGCGCGCGCGACTTCCTGGTGCCGAGCCGTATCCACCAGGGCAAGTTCTTCGCGCTGCCCCAGGCGCCGCAGCAGTACAAGCAGCTTCTGATGGTGGCAGGCTTCGATCGCTATTTCCAGATCGCCCCCTGCTTCCGCGATGAAGACCCGCGCGCCGACCGCCTGCCGGGCGAGTTCTACCAGCTCGACCTCGAAATGAGCTTCGTGACCCAGGAAGACGTCTGGAACACGATGGGTCCGCTGATGACCTCGATCTTCGAGGAATTCGCCGACGGCAAGCCGGTGACCAGGGAATGGCCGCGCATCCCCTATGACGTCGCGATCCGCAAATACGGTTCTGACAAGCCGGATCTCCGCAACCCGATCGTCATGGAAGCGGTGACGGAGCATTTCGCCGGCTCCGGCTTCAAGGTCTTCGCCAACATGATCGCCTCCAATCCGAATGTCGAAATCTGGGCTATCCCGGCCAGGACCGGCGGTTCGCGCGCCTTCTGCGACCGCATGAACGCCTGGGCGCAGCAACAGGGTCAGCCGGGCCTCGGCTACATTTTCTGGCGGCAGGAAGGCGCAGTCCTCGAAGGCGCCGGCCCGCTCGCCAAGAATATCGGCGAGGAACGCACCGAAGCGATCCGCACCCAGCTCGGACTGGAAGGGGGCGACGCCTGCTTCTTTGTCGCCGGAGATCCGCAAAAGTTCTACAAGTTCGCGGGCGAGGCGCGCAGCCGCGTCGGCGAGGAACTGAACCTCACTGACAAGGACCGTTTCGAGCTCTGCTGGATCGTCGATTTCCCGTTCTACGAATGGAACGAGGACGAGAAGAAGATCGACTTCGCGCACAACCCCTTCTCCATGCCGCAGGGTGGGCTTGAAGCGCTGGAAAACAAGGAGCCGCTGGCGATCAAGGCCTTCCAGTACGACGCCGTCTGCAACGGCTTCGAGATCGCTTCGGGCTCGATCCGCAACCAGTCGCCGGAAACCATGGTCAAGGCCTTCGAACTGGTCGGCCTGTCGCAGGCGGATGTCGAGGAGCGCTTCGGCGGCCTTTACCGCGCCTTCCAGTACGGCGCCCCGCCGCATGGCGGCGCCGCCTTCGGGATCGACCGCATCGTCATGCTTCTGACGGGCGCGAAGAACCTGCGCGAGATCACGCTCTTCCCGATGAACCAGCAGGCGCAGGACCTCCTGATGGGCGCGCCGTCGGAAGCAACGCCGACCCAGCTCCGCGAACTCTCGATCCGGGTCATTCCGCCGCAGAAAAAGGACTGAGCGGCGACTCTAATGGAGGAGCGCCTCTCGGGCATTCTGATTGCGGGAAGTTCAAACGTCGGCAAGACGACGCTCGGCAGGCGTCTGGCGGACGCGCTTGCCTGGCGGATGATCTCTACCGACAGCCTTGGGCGACATCCAGGCCGCCCTTGGCCTCAGGTCCGCCAACCCGTTGCCGAATATTATTCTCGCCTTTCGCCTGAGACGATCTACTGGTTTCTGAAGGTACACCAGGAGAATATGTGGCCTCGGCTTGAGCAGATCATCAAGGAAGAGAGCGGGGCCGAGAGACGTTTCGTGTTCGAGGGTTCGGCGCTTCGCCCGGAATATATTGCGCCGCTGGTTTCCGCGAAAATTGCGGGAGTGTGTCTTTATGCGGATGCGGATTTCCTGCAGGCAAGGATGCGATCCGAAGCAAGATATGGTGAGGCCGACGACCTCAGCCGCGGTCTCATCGACAAATTCATAGAACGATCCTTGCGCGACAATTCCGAAATGCACGCGTCGGCAAAGGAACATGGATTGGAGGCAATCGATGCCGCCGATCCCGATGCCGTCGCGGGCCTTTTCGACAGGCTGACGTCTCGCGCGTGAAGGCGGCAGGTAGCCTGCCTAGAGCGAAGCGGCAACAGCCTTCTTGATATCCAGCGTGAACTGGCCCCACATGCCTTCGAGCGTGGTGTTGGTGAGCGCCACCACGGTGAGCTTCTTCGCCGGATCCATGAACCAGTGGTGGCCGTAAACGCCGCCCCATTGCAGCGTGCCGGGCGAGACGGGCAGAGCCGCTGCCGCCGGGTCGAGGATGATTGCCCATCCAAAGCCGAACCCGAAGCCCGGTCGCGTCGGCTCCAGGAGGTTCCCGACTTGGTTCGTCATCATGTCCTTAACCGTCTTTTCCGAAAGCAGCGGCGCGCCGCCCTTGCGGACTGTCTCGAGCACGGCAAGCACGTCGCCTGCGGTTCCGGCCATGCCGCCGCCGCCGGAATGGAAGGAGAGGGGATCGAAGATGCGGTCGGGCGCAAAGGTCACGGAGCCGTCGAGCGCCCAAACCTTTTCCGTTTCGCCCATCCGCTTCGGCTCGGGCGATGCGTCCACGTAAGGGGCGGCCAGTCGGCTGCGGTCGACCACGGCGAAAGCCGTGTCGGAAAGACCGAGCGGCTGCATGACGAGTTCCGCCACCGCATCGCCCAGACGCTTGCCGGTCTCCTTTTCGATGACGGCGCCGAGCACGTCCATGGAAACGGAATATTGCCAGCCTCTGCCGGGTTCGAAGAGCAGCGGCACCGAAGCGATGCGGCGAAGGTTTTCGTCGAGCGACAGGCCCGGCTGGTCGACGCCGTCCGAAACACCGGCGCGGACATAGGCGCCGTTCTCCTCCGCAAAGCAATAGCTGAGGCCTGAAGTGTGGGTCAGGAGATGCCGGACCAGGATCGCCGGCTCGCTTCCGTCTTCGAGGCGCGGCCGGAAATTAGGCAGCCATTTCGTGACGGGATCGTCAAGCCCGATCCGACCCTGCTCGATGAGCCGCATGGCTGCAATCGTCACGATCGGCTTGGTGACGGAGGCAAGACGGAAGATCGTGTCCTCTTTCATGGCCAGGTTGGCCTCGCGATCTGCAAGGCCGGCGGCGCGGTGATAGACGGTCTCGCCGTCCCTGGCGATCAGCACCACCGTGCCGACCAGCCGTTTCGATGCAAGGGCGGTATCGATCGTGTTATCGACGGCGAGGTAGGTCTTCTGCTTGCTTTCATCGAAGGGAATCATAAGCCAAATCTCCTGTCTTGACCGGCCCCGATATGCATTCAGAGCGGAACGATCCGGTTGTCGAGGAAGAACCATTGGCCCGGATGAGCGGCGATGATCGGCTCGACCACGGAATTGAGCAATACTACATCTTCGACCAGCCGGCTTCCCGGCGAGTCCTCCGGCGGCAAATCGATCGGCGGCAGCGCATGGAAGGTGAAGCGCGTCCCGCCGTCGCGCGTCAGATAGACGGGTTGGATGAGTGCGCCGGTCTTCCGAGCCATCCGCGAGACCAGCGCGTAATTGCTTTGCAGGTGCGGCCTGCGTCCGAAGAAGGGGGCGCGCATGATCCCGCCGAACCCCTCGTCGCAATAGATGAGCAGGTTGCCGCCGGACTGGAGAATTCTCAAGGCAGGCCGGACATAGCTCCTGCCGGGCGGCAAGAGGCCAAGCCCGCCGTGCCGGCGGATGCGGTCGGTGATCCACTGGTGCGAGCGACGCTTCGGCGGGTCGTAATTGGTGGTGACGGTAAGCCCCATGTTGATCAGGCACTGCCAGAGAATTTCGAGATTCCCGGTATGGAAGCCGATGAAGATGACCGGGCGGTCGGAGCACTGGGCAGCAAGGCCTTTCGTGCCGACGAAACGGATGTTGCGGCCGGCAGCCAGCCTTTGCAGGACGGAATATTCCGCCCTCTGCCGCCCCTGCGAATCGGCAAACTCCTCCGCCCACCGGTCGATCTCCGCCTCCGATGCATTCGGCCGGATGACCCTGAGATTGTTCCTTACACGGGAGAGAGCTTTTTTATGCCAGCGCGGCACGGCAAAGCGGCCAAGCGCGCCGCCGATTTCGGAAACCACCTTTGCCGGCAATAACTTGAAGGCAAAGAACATCAGGATTTCGCCGGCGTTGCTCAGGGCGTCGGGGCGCCAGAAATCGAGGAAGCGCTGCCGGGTCTCGCCGCCGGCGAAGAAATCGCCAATCGTCGGCGCATCGGTTTCCCTGTAGAGCCAGGCCTTGCGCTTGGTCGGGCTTGCGGTGGGCGGCACATCTCCAGTCTCGGTCATTGACCCTCACCGCTGATGGAGGGTGACGGGCAGGCCGCCGCGGGGCCTCAGCGTCAGCCGGCTGACGGGCTCGACCTTGTGGTCCTCCGGCACGCGCAGGCGAAACCTTTGGGCGAGCACGGCAAGGCAGAGGATCGCTTCCGTGAGACCGAATTGCAGGCCCGGGCATATGCGCGGGCCGCTTGCGAAGGGAATATAGCTGTAGGGCGTCGGTCGCCTTTCCAGGAAGCGCTCCGGCCTGAAGAGATGCGGATCCGGGAAAAGCGAAGGCGTCCGGTGCAGGACCCACGGCACGATCAGGATGAGGGAAGCAGGCCTGACGTCGAGGTCGCCGATCCGGTCGGCCTGCTTCGCCTGTCGGGCAAGGATCGGGACGGGCGGATAGAGCCGAAGCGTTTCCTCGATCACCGCCGTGCACCATTTCAGGTTGGATACATCCGCGACGGTCGGCACGCTGCTGCCGCAGATCCCTTCGATCTCCGCATGCACCGCTTCCTCGACCCACGGCGCCTTGGAGAGCAGGTACCAGGCCCAGGTGAGCGTCGCGGCGGTAGTCTCGTGGCCTGCCATGAAGATGGTCGCCGCCTCGTTGCGGAGCGCGACCACGTCGAGATTGAGTTCCGGATTGCGCTTCTGCCTGCGGATCAAGAGCTCCACCATCGAATTGTCGTCGCCCTTGCCGGCCAGGTGATCCTCGATCACCCGGTCGATAATGCCATGGATGCGCTTGACGGAACGGCGGAGCGAAGGGGTTCGAAGGAGCGGCAGGCCTTCGTCGAAGCCGAGGAAATAGCCGATATTGATGGAGTCGATCAGCGCCTGATAGCTGGTGAAGCCGTCGGTGACCATGCCGGCACGTTCCTCGCCGAGATCGTTGCCGAAGACGCTGCGGGAGATGATTTCCGCCGTCAGCCCCGCCATCTCGTAGAGCGCATTGACGGACGCGCCGTCGCCGAGTGCCGTCCAGCGTTCGGCCAGTTCGAGCGAAGTGTTCTTCATGATATCGCCGAAGGCGGGCACGCGGTGCTTGTGGACGATGTCCGCGACAAGCGGGCGCCGCTGTTTCCAGGTCTCGCCGTCCGAAATGAACAGCCCGTCGCCGAGCAGATATTCCAGCGCCCGGCGCATCTGTGGCGTCTTGCGTTCGAAATTCTCGTGCCGGGTCGCAACCACGTATTTGATCGCCTCGGGGGAGTTCACGGCAACGATCTGCCGCCCGAAGAGCTTGATGTCCCGGACCGTCTCCCGGTGGTCGCTCTGTCGCCAGATCGACAGGAAATCCTGGCGTGCAGTCATCAGCCGCTGTAGCTGGTTGCCGGGCCGGCCGCTGTAATAGGAGGGGTGGGCCGGCTCGAAACGCTTGCGGGCGGTCTCCAGCTTCTCGATCGTCTGCGTTTCCGCGGCAAGCCATGCCAGCATGGGAATAGAAACCTTTCATAGATAGCGGCGCTCCCCGAAGATCGAGCCTGCCCACTGCTCCGCCCCGCGGTTTTCACCCGCGCCTGCCCACGGCGTCAAGGTGTCGTTTGCCGCATTCAGCGCAAGCGGGAAGGGGCGGGAACGATCGCTCGTTTGTATTGTTAGGTCGGCTCAAGCACAGGGAGAGAAGAACATGCACAAGACTCTGGCGGCTGTTTCCGCAGCGTTGATCGCTCTTTCGGGAACAGTCTATGCACAAACGACAATCATCACGAAGGATCCGGCGGTTACCGGCTCGACGACGATGGAACTGCCCGGCGAGGTACGGACCTATGTGATGGAACAGACCGTTCCGTCAGTCACCTATGACGGCACGCTCGCGGTTGGCACTGCGCTACCGGACACTGTGGAAATCCATACCATCCAGGATCATCCAGACTACGCCTACACGGTCGTCAACGAACAGCGCGTCATCGTCAATCCGCAAACCCGTATGGTAATCCAGGTTCTGGAATAACGACAAGGAGAACCAGGAAGCCCGGCAAACACATACGGGTTTTCGCTGTTGGTGTTGCGGCGCAGCATTTCGCAGGCTATTGTGCCGCATCACAGGGACTCGGGTGAAACTCCCGGGTGGCTCTTCCGGCCGCCGATCCGCCGGACAACGCAAAGCATCAGCCGTTCCGACACCCGGATATCTCTTTCCTGGCGGATGCGATTCTTTTTGCGAAGTTTCCTGATGAACAAACTTTCTGCGTATCGCCGTGAATGGTTTTCCAACATTCGCGGCGATATTCTTTCGGGTATCGTGGTGGCGCTTGCCTTGATTCCGGAGGCAATCGGATTTTCGGTCATAGCGGGGGTCGATCCCGAGGTCGGTCTCTTCGCCTCTTTCGCCATTGCCTGTGTCTCGGCGTTTACGGGAGGGCGACCGGGGATGATTTCGGCCGCGACGGCTGCGACTGCCGTATTGATGGTGACGCTGGTCCGCGATCACGGCCTGCAATATCTTTTCGCCGCGACACTGCTGATGGGCGCGCTGCAGATTCTGGCGGGGCTTGCAAAGCTTGGCCGGGTCATGCGCTTTGTCTCGAAGTCGGTCATGACGGGTTTTGTCAATGCGCTCGCGATACTGATCTTTATGGCACAACTGCCCGAACTGATCGGCGTTCCGGTCGAGACCTATGTCATGATCGCGGCGGGGCTTGCCATCATTTATCTTTTCCCGAGGATCACGAAAGCCATCCCTTCGCCTCTGGTCGCGATCGCTGTCCTCACCGGAGCATCAATCTTCCTCGGCATGAATATCCGCACAGTGGGCGACCTTGGAGAACTGCCATCCGCGCTGCCGGTCTTCGCCTTGCCGAGCGTGCCCCTGACGTGGGAGACGCTTCAGATCATCTTTCCCTATTCGCTTGCTCTTGCCGCAGTAGGTCTATTGGAATCCCTGCTGACGGCAAGGATTGTCGACGACATGACCGACACGACCAGCAACAAGAGCCAGGAATGTATCGGCCAGGGTGTCAGCAATATCGCCTCCGGTCTCATCGGCGGCATGGGCGGCTGCGCGATGATCGGCCAGTCGGTCATCAATGTTTCCTCGGCTGGACGCGGCAGGCTGTCGACCTTCGTGGCCGGGGCTTTCCTGCTCTTCCTTATCGTTGTGCTCGACGATCTCGTCCGCATCATCCCGATGGCCGCTCTGGTTGCCGTGATGATCATGGTTTCGATCGGCACGTTTTCCTGGCGCTCGATCGGTGACCTCCGGCACAATCCGCTGCCGTCGTCGGTCGTCATGCTGGCAACCGTGGTGACGGTTGTCGCGACCCACGATCTGGCCAAGGGGGTTCTGGTCGGCGTGTTGCTGTCCGGCATTTTCTTCGCCGGCAAGGTCGCCCGTCTTTTCCACGTCCGCTCGGAACTCAACGCCGATGGCACGAGCCGGACGTATAGAGTTGACGGTCAGATATTTTTCGCCTCCACGGAAAGCCTGATCAAGGCTTTCGACTTTGATGAGCCAATAGAAAGAGTGCTGATCGACGTGAGCGAGGCCCATCTATGGGATATTTCCGCAGTCGGCGCGCTTGACGACGTCGTGCTGAAATTCCGCCGGCGTGGAATCGATGTGAGCGTTCACGGTGTGAATGAAGCAAGCGCCAGCATGATCGATCGCTTTGCGCTTCACGACAAGGAGCATGCCTCGTTTGCAACTCCGGCATCTCATTGATGGAGAAAGAGCCCCGGAAAGCTCTGCTCTCCGGGGCTCCAAAAATCGAAGCTTGCCGCTTCAGTCGTTCGCCGTGACCTTGACGCCGAGTACCTTCGGCAGTGTGTTGGGGGCGCCCATGGCAGCGCCCATGACCATCGGGAAGGGCACACCGTTTTCGGGCTCGGCGCTGATCGTGAAGCTGCCGGGATTGTCGAGGTAGGTGTTGACCGCCGCGCTCACCATGTTCTGCAGTTCCGGCAGGTTGTACTGCGCGAGCATCATTGGCGCCATGCCCTTCAACATCTGGGCCATCTGCTCGCCGCTGGTGCCTTGGCTCTTGCCCGCATAGTCGAGTGCGCGCTTGGTAATGCCGGCATCCTCGAAGCGGATTTCCGCGCTGCTGAAGGTGAGGCGTTGCATCAGGCCGAGCATGGCGAGGCTCGCGGCCTGCTGTGCCTCTTCCTTGTTGGGATTCGCTTCCATCGCCTTGGCGGTCTCGTTCGCCGATTTGATGAAGTCCAGCGTGTAGCCGGAGATGCTGAACGTGAGATTGAGGCGGCCGATATCGGCGAAGTCGAGCGCGTATTCGTCGACGTCCAGTGCACCGTCTTCCGGCGCCCAGCTTCCCTGCATCGTCACCTTGCCGTCGAGGGAGGTAATGCCAAGCCGCTGAAGGGCGTCCCTGGCCTTGGCGTCCTCGATGAGGCTCAGGTCGCTCTTGATGCCGTTGGCCTGGAGATCGAAGCCGATGGAGGAATTGTCGTCTGCCACTTCCGTCGTGAGGTTCGTTTCATCGACGGAGAAGGCAGGCTTGCCGTCGATCGTCGCAGCCATCCTGCCGATATGCGCCTCGTCATAGAGAAGGACTGCGTCCAGGCTGTTGGCGGTCGGATCGGATGGGACGACGAGGCCGCTCATCGAGATGTCCGAAGCGGTGAAAGTCGTCTTGTCCTGCGTGATGTTCACATTGTCGAAGGAAGCGGTTTCGATCGTGTAGCCGCCGTTGTTTTCCTCCACGCCTTCGAGGCGGATCGTGCCGAGCGGAAAGCTCGGCTGACCGGATGCGGCGGTGAACCTAGCATTGGTAAGCGTCACATCCGAACCGTTGACCGCGACCGATTCTGCAGAGAGGCTGCCGCTGCCCTGCACCGAAATCGCATTGCTGATCTTGGCGACGAGATCGTTGCCGTCCAGCGCGAAGGCCGGCCCGGCCCATGTGGAAAGCACAACACCGGCGAGAAGAAGCCGGGCCTTGGTGGAGTATTGCATCGATTTTTCCTCCTGGCGGGCGAGGTCGCGGCCCGCGATCGTTTCGGCTGGGATGCGCAGTTATATGCAACGGCATTAAAACGTCCATCGGTTTGTTCCGCGTTCCTCGCGGCGAAATTAGGGCTCCGGTTCGGGGGCAAACGGATGACGAAATTCATCGCCATGCCCTGTTCTCCACAGGCGCTTCGTACATGATTCTTGCCGGGAATCAGGCTTTCCGGTAGTCAAGGCCCATGGGACAAAATCTGACACCTCCTTCCGGCGGCGACGGCGGAGACAATATTCTTCCGGTGGATCTGAAGGCTGCGCTCGAGGAGCGTTATCTCGCCTATGCGTTGTCGACCATCATGCATCGTGCTCTGCCGGACGTGCGTGACGGGCTGAAGCCGGTCCATCGCCGCATCATCCACGCCATGAGCGAGATGGGCATCCGCCCGAATTCGGCCTTCAAGAAATGCGCTCGCATCGTCGGCGATGTCATCGGTAAGTTCCATCCGCATGGTGATCAATCCGTCTACGACGCGCTTGTTCGCCTTGCCCAGGATTTCTCGCAGCGTTATCCGGTCGTCGATGGGCAGGGGAATTTCGGCAATATCGACGGAGACGGTGCCGCCGCCTACCGTTATACCGAAGCCCGCATGACCGAGGTCGCCGGTCTCCTGCTGGAGGGGATTGAGCAGGATGCGGTCGATTTCCGCCCGACCTACAACGAAGAGGACAGCGAGCCGGTCGTCCTTCCGGGCAGCTTCCCCAATCTCCTTGCCAATGGCACCTCGGGCATCGCCGTCGGCATGGCGACCTCGATCCCGCCGCATAACGTTCATGAACTGTGCGATGCGGCCCTGCATCTGATCAGGCATCCCGACGCGACCGTCGAGGACCTGATGGCTGACCCGGCCGATCCCGCCAGGGGCGGCATCGAGGGGCCCGACCTGCCGACCGGCGGCATCATCATCGATAGCCGGGCCTCGATGATCGAGGCCTACAAGACAGGCCGCGGGGGCTTTCGCGTGCGTGCACGCTGGCAGATCGAGGATCTCGGCCGTGGCGGCTACCAGATCGTCGTCACCGAAATCCCCTTCCAGGTGCAGAAATCGCGGTTGATCGAGAAAATCGCCGAGCTGCTGCTCGCCCGCAAGCTGCCGCTGCTGGAGGATGTGCGCGACGAATCGGCGGAAGACGTTCGCATCGTTCTGGTGCCGAAGAGCCGAACGGTGGACGCCACGCTGCTGATGGAATCGATGTTCAAGCTGACGGAGCTGGAAAACCGCTTCCCGCTCAACATGAATGTCCTCTCCATGGGCCGCGTGCCGAAGGTGATGGCGCTCAACGAGATTCTGAGCGAGTGGCTGGGGCACCGCAAGGAAGTGCTCATCCGCCGCTCGCGCTTCCGGCTGGCGGCGATCGACCGGCGGCTCGACATTCTCGGCGGCCTTCTCATCGCCTATCTCAATCTCGATGAGGTGATCCGCATCATCCGCGAGGAGGACGAGCCGAAGCCGGTGATGATCGCGCGCTGGTCGCTCACGGATACGCAGGCGGAAGCCATCCTCAACATGCGGCTGCGTAACCTGCGCAAGCTCGAAGAGTTCGAGATCCGCACCGAGTTCGACGAGCTCACCAAGGAAAAGGCGGATATCGAAGCGCTGCTGGCGTCCGACGACAAGCAGTGGCGGGTCGTCGAGCACCAGATCCAGGAGGTCCGCAAGTCCTTCGCCAAGGGCCGCGGCAAGCCCTATGCGCGCCTGACGAGTTTTGCCGACGCGCCGGAGGCGGATATCGAAGCGATCAACCAGGCGATGATCGAGAAGGAACCGATCACCGTCGTCGTCTCGCAGAAGGGCTGGATCCGCGCGCTCAAAGGGCACATGTCCGATACGTCGAGCCTCACCTTCAAGGAAGGCGACGGGCTAAAGCTCGCCTTCCCGGCGCAGACGACCGACAAGCTGCTGCTGGTGACGACGGGAGGCAAAGCCTACACACTCGGTGCCGACAGGCTGCCGGGCGGCCGCGGCCACGGCGAACCGGTCCGCATCATGGTCGACATGGAGAACGATCAGGACATCCTGACCGCCTTCGTGCATGACCCGTCGCGCAAGTTGATTCTCGCCTCGACTGCGGGCAACGGCTTCGTGGTGGCGGAAAGCGAAATGATCGCCAATACCCGCAAGGGCAAGCAGATCATGAATGTCGGCATGCCGGACGAGGCCAAGCTCGTCGTGCCGGTTTCGGGCGATCACGTCGCTGTGGTCGGCGAAAATCGCAAAATGCTCGTCTTTCCACTCGTCCAGCTTCCGGAGATGAGCCGCGGCAAGGGCGTGCGCCTGCAGCGCTACAAGGACGGCGGCATTTCCGACGTCAAGTGTTTCGCGATGGCCGACGGGCTTTCCTGGGAAGACAGCGCCGGCCGTGTCTTCACGCGCAACAACGACGAGCTTCTGGAATGGATGGGCGACCGCGCCTCCGCCGGACGCGTCGTGCCGAAGGGCTTTCCGAGAAGCGGGAAATTTGCGGGGTGATCAGGTGAGGGGGACGGTGTGATCGCGCAGGAAACGCATGGCCCCTTCCTCATCGATCTCGCCGGCGGCGACTGAGAGGACGAACGCAATGACCTCGGCTTGGGTGGCCTCGATAAGATAGCCGTTTATCATCAGGAAGGTGAACGTTGCCAGATAAGCGGTGCGCTTGTTACCATCTGAGAAAGGGTGGTTGCGGGCAAAGCCGTAGAGATAGGCGGCAGCCAGCACAAAAACACTCTCTTCCCCATAAGCGTGCTTATGGAGAGGGCGAGCGAGCGCCCCTTCCAGTGCGTTTTCGTCTCTTAAGCCTGGCAATCCGCCGTGCTCTGCCAATTGCTCTGCATGAATGATCTCAATGGCTTGCGGTGAAAGCCATTTTACGACTTTCACTTGGCAAGCTCCCGAAGCGCTACGCGATACTTCTGCATGCCGAGACGCGCAGCCTTGAGTTGTTCGGCGAGATCAGCGTGCTCCGGAACAAGCTCGATATTACCGTCGTTCTCACGAATCTCCAGGTTATCGCCCGCCTTCAATCCCATGCGGTCGAGGACTTCCTTTGGAATGATGATGCCTTCGGAATTGCCGATCTTGCGAATGGTGGCGTTCATGGTTCAATCCTCATGTTGCAACGAGGTTATAACACGAAGATATTCCCAATGGAACATAAAATTACGCTATTTCGGTTACCCTCTCCACTCTCCGCATCTGCCAGAGCGAATAGCCGATCAGTGCCAGGATGAGGATCGTGCCGCCGAGAAGTGTGCGGGAAGAGGGGAATTCCGAAAAGATCAGCCAGACCCAGATCGGCGCAAGGATCGTTTCGAGCAGATAGAACATGCCGACTTCCGGGCCGGAGAGATACTTCGGGCCGGTTGCCAGGCACCAGAAGGCGAGCGGCATCATCACCGCTCCGTCAAATATCACCCAGAAGGGATCGGGGACCGAAAAGCCGCCCGTGCCGGCAAGGGAAGATTTGCCCACGAAGGCAAGCCCGATCAGCCCCGGCATGGCCGCCGCGACGAGTGGCACGAAGCCCATGTCGATGCGCGTCGCCCGGCCTATGGTGATCGCCAGTGCCAGCACCAAGGCGACCAGAATTGCCAGCGCGTCGCCGAAGAGATGCCCGCCGGAAAGACCGCCCGAGACGATCAATCCAACGCCGAAGAGCATGACCAGCATGGTGAGAAGCGTCGCCGGGTAGGGGCGTTCCTTCAGCACCAGCCATCCGAGGAGTGCGGCGAACATTGGCGTGAAGGCGACGATGAAGACGACATTGGCGGTTGCCGTGTTGAAGATGGCGCCGAGGAACGCGATCGTCGAAATGCCGTAGCAGATGCCGGCGGCGAGGCCCGCCTTGCCGGGGATCAGGATCGGGCGGCTGGAGCCGAAACGGCGGACCAGAAGCCAGAGGAGCATTGCCGCCAAGAAGGTGGTGACGCTGCGCAATAGGATCGTCGACCAGAGTTCGCCATGGCCGAGCCTGACGAGCGGCACGTCGAAGGAGAGCGCGAGCCCGCCGATGGTGGTGAGCACGAGGCCCTTCTTGTGACTGTTCATGGAGAAGGTCGGGTATCAGGCGTCGGTTGAGGGATCGTAGAGCTCCCAGCCGCGCGGGGTGAGATGCTCCTGCGGCAGGAAGCGGGTCTTGTAGCCCATCTTTGAGGAACCCTTGACCCAATAGCCGAGATAGACATGCGGCAGGCCGAGCGCCTTTGTGCGTTTGATGTGGTCGAGGATCATGAAGGTGCCGAGCGACCGCTTTTCGAGTTCGGGGTTGAAGAAGGAATAGACCATGGAAACCCCGTCGCTCATCATGTCGGTGAGTGCCACGGCCAGCAATTCCCCCTTCGGCTCATTGCTGATGCCCGAACCCGGCTCGCGACGGCGGTATTCGATGATGCGGGTGTTGACATGCGTGTCTTCCACCATGATCGCGTAGTCGAGCGCCGACATGTCGGACATGCCCCCGCGCTGGTGCCGGTCATCGAGGTAGCGGCGGAAAAGCGAGAACTGCTCGGTGGAGGGCTGCGCCGGATAGACGGTCGAGACCAGGTCGCTGTTGGTCGCGAGCACGCGCCGCATTGAACGGTTATGCTCGAAATCATTGGCGAGGATGCGGACTGAAACGCAGGCTCGGCAGGATTCACAAGCAGGGCGATAGGCAATGTTTTGCGATCGTCGGAAACCGCCTTGGGTGAGGAGATCATTCATTTCGGCGGCGCGCGGACCGACCAGGTGAGTGAAGACCTTGCGCTCCATCTCGCCCGGAAGGTAGGGACAAACTGCCGGGGCCGTCAGATAAAACTGCGGTGAGGGCGTTGCCTGGGTATTCATTGCGTCGCGGTGGTCCCGTCTTGTCATCGTAAATCCATACCATGGCGCATAAAAGTAAAACGTCAACCATGTGCAGCGTGGTGCAGCGCCGCTTGCACGACAAACGTTCTGTCGGTGACGGTTACGCGGTCCGGATGATGACGGTGCCGAGCAGCATGTCGTGCACGAGACGCGAGCGTTCGGTGAAGAGGCCGACGAGCAGAATGAGCGGTGTCAGCACCGAGTTGATGATCCAGAAGATCACCGTGTGGGCGACCGCCGTCAGGAAGTCCATCCGCCGGCCGTCGAGGCGGACCATGGCGACTCCCATGGCGCGCATGCCGGGCGAGGCCTGGTTCGGGCCGCCGAGCGTAAGGCCGAAATAAAGGAGCGCGACGATCACGAAGAGCGCGGGATAGAGCGCGAAGCCGAGCCCGAGCGTGATGATGCCCAGGAAAAAGACGACGACCGCTGCCGGAATGCAGAGCAACAGGATGACCAGGTAGTCGATGATGAAGGCAAAGACCCGCCGCGACAGAACGCCACTATAGGCCCGCCAGTCGTCGGGGGCGGCATAGGCCGGGTTCGGGTCGAGCGTCATCGGGTTCGTGTCTCCTGTTTCTACCCAAAGGATATGGGTAGAAACCGTTTATACAACAAGTCTCAGCGGCTTTTTGCCAATTTCTTCGCCGCATCCACCGCGAAATAGGTGAGGATGCCGTCGCAGCCGGCACGCTTGAAACAGAGCAGCGTCTCCATCATGATCCGCTCGCCGTCGATCCAGCCGTTCATCGCGGCCGCCTTGATCTGCGTATATTCTCCCGAGACCTGGTAGGCGAAGGTTGGCAGTCCGAAGGCTTCCTTGATGCGCCAGCAGATATCGAGATAGGCAAGACCCGGCTTCACCATCAGCATGTCGGCGCCTTCCTCGACGTCGAGTGCCGCGTCGCGCAGGGCCTCGGTGCCGTTCGCCGGCGAGATGTAATAGCTGTTCTTGTCGCCTTTCAGGAGGCCGCTCGTGTTGATTGCCTCGCGATAGGGTCCGTAGAACCCGGACGAGAATTTCGTCGCATAAGACATGATGCCGACATCCTGGTGGCCTGCGGCATCGAGCGCGTGGCGGATCGCGCCGATGCGGCCGTCCATCATCTCCGACGGCGCGATGATATCGGCCCCGGCGTCCGCCTGCATCACGGCCGCCCTGACAATCTGGTCCACCGTCTCGTCGTTGACGATCACGCCGTCGCGCAGGATTCCGTCATGGCCGTGGCTGGTGAAGGGGTCGAGCGCCACGTCGGTGATGATGCCGATATTCGGTACCGCCTTTTTGATCGCCGCCGTCGCCTGGTTGATCAGATTGTCGGGAACAAGGCTGTTGGAGCCGGTCTCGTCGCGCAGTTCCATTTCGATGTCGGGAAAGGTGGCGATCGCCGGAATGCCGAGATCGGCGGCCTCCTTTACCGCTTCCACTACCTTGTCGACGCTCATGCGGCTGACACCGGGCATGGCCGCGATCGGATCGACGATGCCGGTGCCGGGTACGATGAAGATCGGCCAGATCAGGTCATCGACCGTCAGTCGGCTTTCCTGGACGAGGCGGCGCGTCCAGTCGGCCTTGCGGTTGCGCCGCATGCGGCGATGGCCGGTGATCTCGTCGACCAGATGCGTCTTGTCCATGATAGGGCTCCATTCTTCTGCAATTGCGCCGCTATTATCATGGAGCAGGGTCTTTATGAATGGGCGGGATCGCCGCAGCGCTAAATCCAGAGATCGTTCTGAGCGGTGCGTTCGCCGCCTTCGTGGCCGGTGTTCGAGACGCCGCGCGGCTCGATCAGCATCATCTTCACTTCCTTTTCGGCAAACGGCTTGTGCTCGACACCCTTCGGCACGACGAACATTTCGCTGGGGCCGATATGGACGGAGCCGTCGCGGAAATCGATCCGCAAGTCTCCTTCGAGAACGATGAAGGTTTCATCAGTTTCGGGATGATCATGCCAGATGAAGTCGCCCTGGATGCGGACGAGCTTGAACTGGTAGTCGTTCATTTCCGCCACGACGCGCGGTTGCCAGAGGTCGGGAATCCGCTGTAGTTTTTCGGCAAGATTGATTGATGCGCGGGAAAAGTCGCTGGTCATGTCTGCTCCTTCGGTTGGCGGTAGATTTAGCCGGGCCGAATTCAAAGCTCTTGAACGATTGTGCAGGCGCCGGTCCGGCACTGGCGGTTGGCGGTCGGGGCGGCTAGTGTAGATCCTATGGAGCCTGATTCACTGAACGTGCCGAGGCGCACGCTGACGGAAATCCTTTACGTGATCTTCCTGCGGATGATCGCGCTCATCTGCTTCTGGTTCGGCCTGCAATATTGGGCGATGCTGGTCGGCTATTCGCTGCATGGCATGGCGCGCTTCGATCTCCTGAGCCTTCCCTGGAAGGTGGCCGCGTCTTCTCTCGCGGTTCTTTTCCCGGTCGCCTCGCTCGGTCTCTGGCTTGCGGTTTCCTGGGGGGCGGTGCTTTGGGCGATCGCTGCCGTAACGCAGGTCCTGATGTATATGGTCTGGCCGGATATATTTGGTCATAACCGGCTCGTGCCTCTCATGCATGGCCTCGTGGCGGCGCTTTATATCGTTTTCCGCCTCTCCTTATGGATCGAAGCCCGCCGCAAAGCCGAGCGGGTAAGGATTGATTTACCCTGAAATTAAAGCTTTCGGGGCCGCATTTGACGAAAAATATCCGGCTAAGTTGTTGATTTCTAATAGCCCGAAGTGCTGGCCCTCATAGCCGGCAATCGGTCGCCGGAATTCGACGCGTCGCGTTAAGTATTTGTTAAGCCTATGTTTTAAGTCGAATTTTATGCGTATTGGATAGTGTCTGTCTCAAGGCGGGAAGAAACAAACACCGCCAAACAAAACAGAGTGAGGCAGTCATGATGAACACGAAACTGAAGCCGCAGGCGGCACCGGCAGTAGCAGAACCGCATGAAGAAACCATTCGCGCCCTTTACATGGAATCGCTGCATCTGGTCGAACGCCTGCACCGCCGTCTTCTCGATGTGATCAAGGATGAATTCGACCGCCAGGGCCGAGACGATGTCAACGCCGTTCAGGCACTCCTGCTGTTCAACATCGGCAATTCGGAACTGACGGCCGGCGAACTGCGCTCCCGCGGTTACTATCTCGGCTCCAACGTGTCCTACAACGTCAAGAAGCTGGTCGACCTTGGTTTCATCAACCATCAGCGTTCACGAATCGACCGCCGCTCGGTCCGCATCAGCCTGACGCCGGAAGGCCAGGCGATCGCCGAAACCGTCGCCAGGCTCTATGAGCGCCACATCGGCTCGATCGAAAAGGTCGGCGGCATCGGCGAAGGCGAGTTCAGCCAGATGAACAAGCTGCTGCAGCGCCTCGACCGTTTCTGGAACGACCAGATCCTCTATCGTCTGTAATCGAAAACTCCAGCAGCCGTCTCATCCACAGGGGCGGCCGCCGGCAAAAGACCTCCTCAGCGATCGGAACCGGATGCGTCCCCTGCGCATCCGGTTTTCGCGGCTGTGAGTTTGGGGCAGGCATGCAAAAAAATCACATGCCCCGCACGGCATCGTGACACGCCGGCACCTGACACCAATTCGCCATATTGCTATGGGACCCGCTGAACCAAAGGGCCGGGCGGGACTTCGTGCTTCACGATATCGCGATGACGACGAGGCCGTGGCCGGCGGCGCATTCTTTTGCGCATTTGTTAACCATATCCCGGTAGGCGTCTAAGACGATACTCGGGACCAGATGGGTAGTATGATGTCGAAAAAGACCGGATCCGAAGTTCTATCCCGCCGCGCGTTGCTCCGCTCGGCCGTTTCCGCCGGAGCTGCAGCGCTTGCCGCACCCGCTCTCGCGCAGTCGGCCGTCGACGACCTCATCAATGCGCCGCGCCGCGGCACCTGGGACGATCAGTTCGATGCCAGGGCGGCATCGCGCACGGCCGTCGGCGTCGTCTCCAACAATCCGGTTCTCGGCCCCGGCGGTCCGGCGAACATCCAGCAGGCGATCTTCGACTATCAGCAGATCGTCTCGAACGGCGGCTGGCCTGAAATCAATCCCGGCCAGCAGCGCCTCAAGATCGGCGTCGTCGATCCGTCCGTCCAAGTCCTGCGCCAGCGTCTGATGATTTCCGGCGACCTGCCGCGGGAAGCCGGCATCTCGTCCGCGTTCGATTCCTATGTCGACGGCGCGGTAAAGCGCTTCCAGGCCCGTCACGGCCTGCCGGCCGACGGCGTTCTCGGCGAATTCACCGTCAAGGCGCTCAACGTATCGGCCGACATCCGCCTGCAGCAGTTGAACACGAATCTCGTCCGTCTCCAGACATTCTCGGGCGATCTCGGCCCCCGCTACGTGATGGTCAACATTCCGGCCGCCTATATCGAGGCGGTGGAGAACGACCGCGTGGCGCTGCGCACCAATGCCGTCGTCGGCCGCATCGACCGGCCGACGCACGCCATCAACTCGAAGATCTACGAAGTCATCCTCAACCCCTATTGGACGGCTCCGCGCTCGATCGTCGAGAAGGACATCGTGCCGCTGATGCGCAAGGATCCGACCTATCTTACCCGCAACAACATCCGCCTGATCGACGGCAAGGGCAACGAAGTCGCGCCGGAAACGGTCGACTGGTTCGCTCCGAAGGCGCCGAACTTCATGTTCCGTCAGGACCCCGGCAAGATCAACGCCATGGCCTCGACGAAGATCAACTTCCACAACCCGAACAACGAATACATGCACGACACGCCCCAGCAGGGCCTGTTCAACAAGCTGATGCGCTTCGAATCCTCGGGCTGCATGCGCGTGCAGAACGTCCGCGACCTCATCACCTGGCTGCTGCGGGACACGCCCGGCTGGTCGCGCCAGGAGATCGAGCGCGTCATCGCCGGCCGCGTCAACACGCCCATCAAGCTGGCGCAGGAAGTGCCGGTCTATATCGTCTACGTCACGGCCTGGTCAGCGAAGGACCGCGTCGTGCAGTTCCGCGACGACATCTACGAACTCGACGGCAATCAGGAACTGGCGCTGCAGACCACGACCGGTGTCGAGAAGCCGGCCGGTTCCATCGAAGACGACATGCTGCCGCAGTAAGCCGGCGCAGTCGTCAGACCATCGAGGGCCGCATCCGCAAAGGGTGCGGCTTTTTCGTTCATAGGCTTTTCGCCGCGCCTTCAGGCCCGCAAATGTCGTTCTCCATATTGCCCTGTACCCGGCAGGGCGCTAAGACGCGACATCGCATGCCCCACCCCTTCGAGGAGCTTCGCACATGTCGAACACCAATGCCTTCTTCTCCCGTCCTCTCGCCGAATCCGATCCGGAAATCTTTGGTGCGATCGAGAAGGAACTGGGTCGCCAGCGCCACGAGATCGAGCTGATCGCTTCGGAAAACATCGTTTCCCGCGCCGTGCTCGAAGCGCAGGGTTCGATCATGACCAACAAGTACGCGGAGGGTTATCCGGGCAAGCGCTATTACGGCGGCTGCCAGTTCGTCGATATCGCCGAGGAACTGGCGATCGAGCGCGCCAAGAAGCTTTTCGGCGTCAACTTCGTCAACGTCCAGCCGAATTCCGGCTCGCAGATGAACCAGGCGGTTTTCCTGGCGCTGCTGCAGCCCGGCGACACGTTCATGGGCCTGGACCTCAACTCGGGCGGACACCTGACCCACGGCTCGCCGGTCAACATGTCGGGCAAATGGTTCAACGTCGTCTCCTACGGCGTGCGCGAGGGGGACAACCTGCTCGACATGGACGACGTGCAGAAGAAGGCCGAGGAGCACAAGCCGAAGCTGATCATCGCCGGCGGCACGGCCTATTCCCGCATATGGGACTGGAAGCGCTTCCGTGAGATCGCCGATTCGGTCGGCGCCTACCTCATGGTCGACATGGCGCATATCGCCGGCCTCGTCGCAGGTGGCCAGCATCCGTCGCCGTTCCCGCACTGCCATGTGGCGACGACCACGACGCACAAATCGCTGCGCGGCCCGCGCGGCGGCGTCGTCATGACGAATGACGAGGAACTGGCGAAGAAGATCAATTCGGCCGTCTTCCCGGGCCTGCAGGGCGGTCCGCTGATGCACATCATCGCCGCCAAGGCGGTCGCTTTCGGCGAGGCGCTGCAGCCGGAATTCAAGGAATATGCCGCGCAGATCGTCAAGAACGCCAAGGCGCTTGCCGAGACGCTGAAGGCCGGCGGCCTCGACATTGTCTCCGGCGGCACCGATAACCACCTGATGCTGGTCGATCTCCGCAAGAAGAATGCCACCGGCAAGCGCGCCGAAGCGGCTCTTGGCCGCGGCTACATCACCACCAACAAGAACGGCATTCCCTTCGACCCGGAAAAGCCCTTCGTCACGTCGGGCATCCGCCTCGGCACGCCGGCCGGCACGACACGTGGCTTCAAGGAAGCGGAGTTCAGGGAAATCGGCAACCTGATCGTCGAGGTTCTCGACGGTCTGAAGGTCGCCAATTCCGACGAGGGCAATGCCACTGTGGAAGCCGGCGTTCGGGAAAAGGTCGTGGCGCTCACCGGCCGTTTCCCCATGTACCCTTATATGTAAGCCGAAAACCCAGGACCTAAGGAGAAGCGATGCGCTGCCCCTATTGCGGCTCGGAAGACACGCAGGTCAAGGACTCGCGCCCGGCGGAGGACAATACCTCCATCCGCCGGCGGCGCATCTGCCCGGATTGCGGCGGCCGCTTCACGACGTTCGAGCGGGTGCAACTGCGCGAGCTGATGGTCACCAAGAAGACCGGCCGCAAGGTGCCGTTCGACCGCAACAAGCTGGTGCGCTCCTTCCAGATCGCGCTGCGCAAGCGGCCGGTCGACAACGACCGCATCGAGCGGGCGGTCTCGGGCATCGTCCGGAGACTGGAAAGCTCGGGCGAAAGCGAGATTTCGTCGGAGGAAATCGGCCTGCAGGTGCTGGAAGCCTTGAAGAGCCTCGATGACGTGGCTTTTGTGCGCTACGCGTCGGTCTATCGTGATTTCTCCCATGCGGAGGATTTCGAGAAGGTGATCGCCGAGATCAATGCCAAGATCGCCCGCGATCCTGGCGTGGAGCCATAGGAAAGCGTGACGGATGACCGCGGCTGATGACGAAAAGTTCATGACGCGGGCGCTCGAACTGTCGCGTCGGCATACCGGTCTGACCGGTACCAACCCATCGGTCGGCTGCGTCATTGTCAAGGACGGCGAGATCGTCGGCGAGGCGGTAACGGCGCTGGGCGGCAGGCCGCATGCGGAAGCCCAGGCGCTCGCGATCGCCGGCGACAAGGCGAGGGGGGCGACTGTCTATGTAACGCTCGAACCCTGCTCGCACTACGGCAAGACGCCGCCCTGCGCCAATGCGCTGGTGGAAGCCGGCGTCGCCCGCGTCGTCACCTGCCTGGCTGATCCCGATCCACGTGTCTCCGGCCGTGGATTGGCCATCCTCGAGGAGGGTGGCATCATCGTGGAGACTGGCCTGATGGAGAAGGAGGGACGGCGGGCGCTCGCCGGCTACCTCATGCGTCAGACGAAGGGCCGCCCCTACGTGACACTGAAGCTTGCGGTTTCCGCCGATGGCATGCTTGGCCGTCCGGGCGAAGAGGTGGCGATCACAGGGCTGCTCGCCAAGGACGAGGTGCATCGGCTGAGGGCTCAGGCCGATGCCATCCTCGTCGGCATCGGTACGGTGCTTGCGGACGACCCGGAACTCACGGTCCGAATTCCCGGTATGGAGGACAGGTCGCCCACCCGCATCGTGCTCGACAGAAGGCTTGTCCTGCCGCTCACCTCCAATCTTGTGCGGACGGCGAACGACGTGCCGGTGATTGCGGTCGCCGGCGAACCGCCGCTGTTCAGCGACGATCCGGATCAGGCCGTCATCGAGCGCCGGGAAGCACTCAGGGCGGCCGGTGTCGAAACGCTCCAATGCGACCCGCACGATCTGGAACTGCTGCTGGGAGCGCTGTCGACCCGGGGGATCTCCTCCATCCTGGTCGAGGGGGGGGCGGCGGTCGCGAAATCCTTCATCGACGCCGGTCTCGTGGATCGCATCCTGCTTTTCCAGGGCGCCGGCATGATTGGCGGCAACGGACTTGAATCGCCCCTCGTTCCATCCGATATCCCGGACGGCTTCGAACTGGTCGGCGAAGCCGCATATGGTCCCGACCGCGCGTTCGAATACGAAAGGGTTTCCTGATGTTCACCGGAATTGTCACCGATGTCGGCACGGTCTGCGAACTGACGCCGATGGACGAGGGGCTGAAGCTCAGGATCGCCACCAATTACGATCCGAAGACGATCGATATGGGCGCGTCGATCGCTCATGCCGGCGTCTGCCTCACGGTGACGGCCCTTCCGGACGAAGGTAGCAACGAGCGCTGGTTCGAGGTGGAAGCCTGGGAAGAGGCGCTCAGGCTGACGACGGTCTCCGCATGGACTGAGGGTACACGGATCAATCTTGAAAGGCCGCTGAAGATCGGCGACGAGCTCGGCGGCCATATCGTTTCCGGTCATGTGGACGGCAAGGCGGAAATCCTTGCGATCGAGCCGGAAGGCGAGGCGGTGCGCATCCGTCTTCGCGCGCCGGAACGTTTGGCTCGCTTCGTCGCGCCGAAGGGTTCGGTCGCGCTCGACGGCACGTCGCTGACGGTCAACGCGGTCGAAGGCACGGATTTCGATGTGCTCCTGATCCGCCATACGCTGGCCGTCACCACCTGGGGCGACCGCAAGCCCGGCGACTTCGTCAATCTCGAGGTCGACACCATGGCTCGCTATGCCGCACGGCTGGCGGAGTTTCCGGCGAAAGCCTAGAAATCAGGCCGCATCTGCGAACTGGCGGTGGATTTCCCTGAACTTCGGGGCGATCGTGGCGAACACATTGACAAGGCCCGGATCGAAATGCCGCCCTGCCTCCCTGAGGATGAGGTCGACCGCATCGTCATGCGGCATGGCGGGCTTGTAGATCCGTTCCGAGACCAACGCGTCGTAGACATCGGCGATCGCCATGATTCGCCCGCCGATCGGAATGTCCTCCCCCCTCAGCCCTTGCGGATAACCGGTGCCGTTCCATTTTTCGTGATGCGTATGGGCGATTTCCTTCGCCAGGCTGAGAAACGGGGTCGTCGAACCCATGTAGCGCTCGGCTGCGGCAATGGCTGTGCGGCCGAGTTCCGCATGGGTCTTCATCACCTCGTATTCCTCTGGCTCGAGCTTGCCAGGCTTCAGCAGGATGCTGTCCGGGATACCGACCTTGCCGATATCATGCAGCGGTGCGGACTTGTAGAGCAGGTCGATCACGTCGTCGCTAAAGTGCTCGGAGTAAGGTTCGTGCTCCTTGAGTGCTTCTGCAAGCGCCCTGACATAGTGCTGGGTACGGCGGATGTGGTTGCCGGTCTCGGTGTCCCGGGTTTCCGCAAGCGAGGCCATGGCAAGGATCATCGCGTCGCGAGCCCGCGCGGCTTCCTCTTTGGCTGCGGCCAGAGAATTGATCAGCGCGACATTGGTCATGGCGACGGCGGTGCTATGCGCAATCCGCTGCAGAAGATGGATGGCTTCCGCCGAAGGGCATTCTGCCTTCGCCCAATAGGCTCCGATCGCACCAACCGGATCCTCTTCGCGTACCGGCGCCATCGCCAGGCTTTTCACGAAGGTCGGCCGATAAGCCTCATGCGGAATGCGGTTATCCTTGTAGATGTCCTCGATGACCACGACTTCGGCATGGTTCATAGCCCAGCCGGAAATGCAGGTTTCCATCGGGAAACGTTGACCTTTCCACAGTGGCGCGATCGCGTCCTCGTCGGCATAATAGCACTTGTCGTTGTCCCGAAGGACGAAGGTCACACCGTCGGCACCAGTGAGGCTGCGTGCGGATTGGCGGACCAACGCCATGATCTCTTCGACGCCGCGCGCCATGGACAGGCGCAAAATCAGGTCTTCCATGCCATCGGTGGAAACGGGACGCTGTTTCGGTGAGGTGTCCATAGTATCTCGCTGATATGGTCGTTCATGTCGCGATCTTCTGATGAAGGTGCGGTGAGTCATGTCAGGCATGCAACTTATGGGATAATTTACTCGGAGTTTCTGAAAAACAATTACCTTTCGCGTTTTCCGCGTATCATACTTGAAAAAAGGTGAAAAACGGCAGTTCAGCCTTCGCGCGCAAGCACGACGATCGGGCCGCGATAGTTGCTGCGGGCGAATTCGTGGAAACCGAACTTGGCGGCAAGCCGCAGCGAGGCCTGGTTTTCCGGGCTGATGATGCAGGTCATTCGCCGGCCGGGAAAATGCGCGTCGGCCCAGGCAATGAGCGCGCTGACCGCCTCTGTTGCATAACCCTTGCCGTGGGCGGAAGGGATGAGCGCCCATCCGGTTTCAAGCGTGCCTTCGATGGACGGCTCGAAATCGCGGCGCATGTCCTGGAAGCCTGCCTCGCCCAGAAGCCGGCCCGTCGCCTTTTCCTCGATCGCCAGGAAGCCGAAGCCCATCAGGTGCCACATGCCGTTGACCCGCAGCATCCGCCCCCAGCTGTTTTCCCGCGTCGAGGGAACCCCGGTGATGAAGCGAACAACCTCCGGATCGGCCCAGAATGCCGCATAGGCGTCGAAATCCTCGATCCGGTGCGGTCTGAGGATCAGCCGCTCGGTCTCGATCGTTGGGATGCCGGCGCCCTTGTCGGACGTTGCCTGTTCGAACGGGTCGAACGTGAAATCGGCGGAATTGGCGACAGGTCCTGTCGGTTCGTTCATGGCGCATTCCTTTTTTCTGGGAAGAAAAGACCACGCTTTGCGGCGCTCTGCCAACCCGTACTTTTCAATGTCTTCTTTGGCGCATCGCGGGCGCCGTCACCGGCTGATGCGGAATTCCGTCGGAAACTCTGCCAGTGTGGTCGCTTGTGTTTCCACACCGGAAACCGATGCGGCGGGGGGCCCGCGTCGAAAGCGCTCGATCATCGTCGAGACCGCGGCATGAGGGCCTGCAATCAGGGCGACCACCGCCCCGTCCTCTTCGTTGCGGACCCAGCCCGTCAAACCGAGCCGCACTGCCTCGTCGCGTGTCCAGACGCGGAAGCTGACGCCCTGTACCCTCCCGGTTATCCTGACAAGGACGGCATTATGATCATCGGACATGGTCGCCTCCTATCGGCACCGCCATTGAAATGGAAACGAGGGAAGCGGGGTCAAGAGGCATCGGAGCGTGTTCGGCGGCGGTGGACACGGCACCCCCCTCTGCCCTCCTCAGCCTGTCGAAGGGTGGGCATCTCCCCCACAACAAGGGGGAGATCGGCTGGACGCCTGCTCACAGCCCTTCATCGAGTGTCCCGAGTGAGCCTCCCACGTTTGCAGCGGTAGTTTGGAAGCGCGGATCACGTCACTTGTGATCTCTCCATCCGTGGGGGAGATGCCCGCCAGGGCAGAGGGGGCTTGCTTAGGAAAATCAGTCATTTGAGAGAAAATTACCCTCGAATCGGTCTCTTTTCATCCCCGCCCTCCAAACCCATGCCTACAATCTCCGCGTCCCGTTTCGGCTACACCGGTTCAAGCATCGCCGGCGAGATGGGACCGGTGCCCTTTCGGTCTGCCGTTGATGCAGGCGGGTTGTCAGGGGCTGTGCAGAAAATGGTCCCCCTCTCGTCTGAAAATATGGCGGGGCGTGCCTGTGCGGCACACATGATTGGACCGGCGACTGGTTCTTGCCGAAAGGCGCGAACCTTTCGGAGCGTCCGGCGGTTTCCGCCGCGAGCGCTGCCCTGGCTAAGGTGCCGGTATCCGCGCAGAGGGATCGAAGTTGCGCAGCACAAGAACACCGAACGGGACGTCGCGTGTCACTCATAAAAATCTAACTCGAGGCACCCGACGTGTCCCGGCCGAAACAAGAAATACCGAGATCGCCAAGGAGGGTAGTATGCCTGCCGATCACTTTCGGTCGAGCATGGCGAGACTTGCGGGCAAGGTACGGCAAGGCTGCTGTGCCGGCGCTGCAGGCCTGCGGCTCTAAAAACACTTGCCAATCCGGCCGCGCCATGATTTGACCGCCGCAATCGGGAAAGATGCAAATCCCGCCAATTTCCGCAGGAAACACTGATGTCCGATACCAAGCCCCACATCCTGATCGTCGAGGCGCGCTTCTACGAAGACATGTCCGATGCGCTGCTCGACGGTGCCACCCATGCGCTGAAGGAAGCCGGAGCGACCTATGACGTCGTCACGGTTCCGGGCGCCCTGGAGGTTCCGCCGGCGATTGCGATGGCGCTTGATGCAGCCGAAGAGGGCGGCAAGAATTACGACGGTTTCGTCGCGCTCGGCATGGTGATCCGCGGTGAGACCTATCATTTCGACATCGTCTCGAACGAATCCGCGCGTGCACTGATGGATCTCGCCGTCTCCGAATCGCTGGCGATCGGCAACGGCATCCTGACCTGCGAGAACGAGGAACAGGCCTGGGCGCGTGCGCGCCGTTCGGACAAGGACAAGGGCGGCTTTGCCGCTCGGGCGGCGCTTTCCATGATCGCGCTGCGAGAAAAGCTCTATGGTGGTTGATTTCATGACGAAGGAAGGCGAACAGCCGGTCAAGCAGGCCAATCAGCGAGGCGCCGCCCGTCTTGCTGCCGTGCAGGCACTTTATCAGATGGATATAGGCGGTACCGGCGTGCTGGAGGTCGTGGCGGAATACGAGGCCCATCGCCTGGGCCAGGAGCTGGACGGCGAGACCTATCTCAAGGCGGATGCCTCCTGGTTCCGTTCCATCGTCTCCGGCGTCGTGCGCGACCAGACGAAGATCGACCCGCTGATCCGGTCATCGCTGCAGGAAGACTGGCCGCTCTCGCGCCTCGATTCGACGCTGCGCGCCATCCTCAGGGCGGGTACGTTCGAGATTCTTGAGCGCAAGGACGTGCCGGTAGCCGTCATCGTCACCGAATATGTCGAAATCGCCCGTGCCTTCTTCGAAGAGGACGAGCCGCGCATCGTCAATGCCGTTCTTGACCGTATCGCCAAGCAGGCGCGCGGCGAAGCGAAGAAATAGCCGGGCAGGGACCTATGGACGCAACGGTGGACGGTCTTCAGACGCAGTTGCAGACGGCCCGGCGCAGCGTCGCGCTGCTCGCCGCCACCCAGGCGATCCTGGGTTCGGGTCCGCCCATGGTCTTTGCGCTCGGGGGGCTCGCAGGTTATCAGCTTCTCGGCGACGACAAGTCGCTTTCGACCGCGCCGCTGACCGGCTTCAACGTCGGCATGGCGGCGGGCGCCGTCGCGATCGCCGTCTCTTCGCGTTTCCTCGGCCGCAAGTCGAGCTTCATGCTGGGCGCGCTTCTGGGTGCATTCGGCGCAGCCGTTGCGGCAATCGCGCTCTTCCAGGCGAATTTCTGGCTCTTCGCGCTGGGCCTCTTGCTGATCGGCCTCTGTAACGGCTTCACCCAGAAAATCCGCTTCGCCGCCGCCGATGCGTCGCCGTCCTTCTACAAGCCGAAGGCGATTTCCTGGATTCTGGCGGCCGGCATCGTCTCGGCGGTGCTTGGCCCGCAGCTTGCGATCTGGACCCAGAACCTGCTCGAGCCGGTTCTGTTTGCCGGTGCTTTCATGGCGATCATTCCGCTCTGCTTGCTGGCCATCGCCATGCTTTCGCCGCTGAAACTGCCGGAGGCTGTCGGCACCGCTTCGGCGGCGCAGGTGCGACCGCTGCGCGAGATCGTGCTGACGCAGCGCTTCATCACCGGCATGGTCTGCGGCATCGGCTCCTATGCGCTGATGACCTTCATGATGACGGGCGCGCCGCTCGCCATGGTGATCGGCTGTGGTTTCCCGTCGGAAATGGCGACGCTCGGCATCCAGTGGCACGTGCTCGCCATGTTCGCGCCGAGCTTCTTCACCGGCATGCTGATCTCCCGCTTCGGCGTCGAGAAAATCGTCGCCGCCGGCCTTCTCATCCTCATGGGCTGCGCTGTCGTCGCCCATATGGGCATCGAACTCTGGAATTTCTGGGGTGCGCTGGTCCTACTCGGCATTGGCTGGAACTTCGGCTTCATCGGCTCGACCGCGATTGTCGCCTCCAGCTACCGCCCGCACGAGGCTGACAAGGTGCAGGGTTTCCACGACATCATCCTCTTCACCACGGTGGCTCTCTCGTCGTTCTCCTCCGGCAAGGTCTTCACCGCTTATGGCTGGTCGTTCATGAACCTCATCATTTGGCCGGTGACGATCCTCTGCCTCGTCCTCATCCTGGCGCTGATGGCCAGGTCGCGTTCCTCCAAATCTGCTTGAAGTCTTGCCCTTTCGGGGCTTGACGCCGGTTCATCTCCACCGCAATCTCGCCTCCGCGTGAGCGAGCCCGAAACTCCCGGGGAGGGGAGGCGGTCGCCTGCGCGGAAATGCGCATGGAATATTGCGGTGCTTCTGGCATCTTCGGGAAAGGTGCCGCGCCGCGGGGTGCATGGCCGGAGGGATTTGACCGTCCGGCGCTTAGGGAGAGGGAAAGCGAATGACCGTAATCTGGGGTGTGATCGTCTGCGGCCTACTGTCGATCATTTATGCCATCTGGGCGACGCGCTCGGTGCTGGCTGCCGATCAGGGCAATCAGCGCATGCAGGAGATCGCCGGTTATATCCGTGAAGGCGCACAGGCCTATCTGACGCGCCAGTACATGACCATCGCCATGGTCGGCGTCGTGGTGGCCATCCTGGCTTGGCTGCTCCTGTCCGGCCCGGCGGCGATCGGCTTCATCATCGGCGCCGTGCTTTCGGGCGCTGCCGGCTTTATCGGCATGCATGTATCGGTCCGCGCCAACGTGCGCACGGCCCAGGCCTCCTCGCAGAGCCTTGCCGCCGGCCTCGACATCGCTTTCAAGTCGGGCGCGATCACCGGCATGCTGGTGGCGGGCCTCGCTCTCCTCGGCGTTTCGATCTACTACTTCATCCTGACCTCCGGCCTGGGTTACCCGAGCGGCTCGCGCGACGTCATCGACTCGCTTGTGGCGCTCGGTTTCGGCGCATCACTGATCTCGATCTTCGCCCGTCTCGGCGGCGGCATCTTCACCAAGGGCGCGGATGTCGGCGGCGATCTCGTCGGCAAGGTTGAAGCCGGCATTCCGGAAGACGACCCGCGCAACCCGGCGACGATTGCCGACAATGTCGGCGACAATGTCGGCGACTGCGCCGGCATGGCGGCCGACCTTTTCGAGACCTATGTGGTCACGGTCGTCGCCACAATGGTGCTGGCGGCGATTTTCTTCGCCGGTGCGCCGATCCTGGAAACCGTCATGGTCTATCCGCTGGCGATCTGCGGGGCCTGCATCGTCACTTCGATCATCGGCACGTTCTTCGTGAAGCTCGGTGCCAACGGCTCGATCATGGGCGCGCTCTACAAGGGTCTGATCGTCACCGGCCTCCTGTCGATCCTCGGCCTTGGCGCGGCAACCTCGCTTACCATCGGCTGGGGGACGATCGGCACGATCGCGGGTATGGAAATCACCGGCACGAATCTGTTCATCTGCGGTCTGCTCGGCCTCGTGGTGACGGCGCTGATCGTGGTGATCACCGAATATTATACCGGCACCAACAAGCGGCCGGTGAATTCGATCGCACAGGCCTCGGTCACCGGCCACGGCACCAATGTCATTCAGGGCCTGGCCGTATCGCTCGAATCGACCGCGCTGCCGGCGATCGTCATCGCTGGCGGCATCATCGCCACCTACCAGCTCGGCGGCCTGTTCGGCACGGCGATCGCGGTGACCACCATGCTCGGCCTTGCCGGCATGATCGTCGCGCTCGACGCCTTCGGTCCGGTGACGGACAATGCCGGCGGCATCGCCGAAATGGCCCACCTGCCGCCGGAAGTGCGCAAGTCGACCGACGCGCTCGACGCGGTCGGTAACACGACCAAGGCCGTCACCAAGGGTTACGCGATTGGTTCGGCGGGCCTGGGCGCGCTGGTTCTCTTCGCCGCCTATTCCAACGACCTGCAGTATTTCGCCGCCAATGCCGCCGAATATCCCTATTTCAACGGCATCGGTGAAATTTCCTTCAGCCTGTCCAATCCTTACGTCGTCGCCGGCCTGATCTTCGGCGGCCTGATCCCCTACCTCTTCGGTGGCATCGCCATGACCGCCGTCGGCAAGGCAGGCGGTGCGGTGGTGGAAGAAGTCCGCCGCCAGTTCCGCGAGAAGCCCGGTATCATGGAAGGCACGGAAAAGCCGGATTACGGCCGTGCGGTCGATATGCTGACCAAGGCCGCGATCCGCGAGATGATCGTGCCGTCGCTGCTTCCGGTTCTGGCGCCGATCGTCGTCTATTTCGGCGTTCTGCTGATCTCGGGTGGTGACAAGGCCTCGGCCTTCGCAGCGCTCGGCGCATCGCTCCTGGGCGTCATCGTCAACGGCCTCTTCGTGGCGATCTCCATGACGTCGGGCGGCGGCGCCTGGGACAATGCCAAGAAGAGTTTCGAGGATGGCTTCACCGACAAGGACGGCGTCAAGCACTTCAAGGGCTCGGATGCGCACAAGGCCTCCGTCACCGGCGACACAGTCGGCGATCCCTACAAGGACACGGCCGGCCCGGCCGTCAACCCGGCGATCAAGATCACCAATATCGTGGCGCTGCTGCTGCTTGCGATTCTCGCCGGTTGATATCGCCGACCGGAAACGGAAAAGGCCCGCGGGGAGCGATCCCCGCGGGCCTTTCAATTCGCAGTCGGTTTTATCAGTTCCCGAGATTCTGGAACAGGCTGCGGGCCGCGGCCGCACCGCCGCTGGCGGCGCCGGTACCACCGGACAGGAGCTGCTGCAGGAAGGTGAGGTCGCGGCCGCCGGTCGGCGTCGTGCGCGAGATCGTATCGAACACCTTGCCGTCCTGCAGCGTGTAGTTGGCGCGGCGGGCGACGACGCCGTCCTTGTCGAAATAGATCGCCAGCACCGTCTGCTCGACGAGCCGCGGCTTCATGAAGGCGGCCGCCCGCGTGCGCTTCTGCGAGATGTAATAGAAGACCTCGCTGTCGAAGGTCGCCGTTGTCGACGGGGTGCCCATGGTGAGCAGCACCTGTTCGCGACTCGATCCGACTGGAATGAGGTTCAGCGACTGCTGGTCGATAACATAGCCGTTATACATGGTGTCGCCGATTTGCATGGACGTGCAACCCGAGACGGTGATGGATGCGACGACCATCGCCATCGCGGTCTTATTCAAGAATGTCATCTCGTACCCGAAAACCCGCTTGTTCAACCGCATTCCCCAACTCAACGCGCCCTTGCTGCTCATACCATTGTGGCTATTCGGGGACATAGGATTGATCTTGCTCCCGATATTCGGGCACAAAGATCATCGCCCCGTTCGCTGATCCGGCGGAACGGCATTGCAATTCGTGCCTGCTTCGGTAAACCAGCTTTCGTTTCCATGCAACATGGCCGGGCGTCGCTCCGGGTCATTCGCGGAAGCAAGGAACAGGAATTCGGATGATCTTCGGCCTTTTCAAGAAGAAGAATCGCAATCAATCGATTGTCGACCGGCAATACGCGGCCTTGACGTCTGTCGCGCGCGTTCCTTTCTTTTATAGCGATCTCGACGTGCCCGACATGGTGATGGGGCGTTTCGAGATGCTTTCGATCGTGATGATCCTGTTCTTCCGCCGCACGGCGAAATCCGACGCCAGCGGCCAGGAACTCGCCCAGGAGATCGTTGACGCCTTCTTCCAGGATATCGACCATTCCATCCGGGAGCTTGGCATTGGCGACCAGAGCGTGCCGAAGCGGATGAAGAAGCTGGCCGGCATGTTCTACGGGCGCCTGGAGACCTACGCCGCAGCCTTGGAAGAGAGGGATGGCGAAGCACTTGCGGCATCGCTCCGGCGCAATATCTATCCGGAGAGAGAAGATGCGCCCGTGATGCGCGGGCTGGCGGAGTGGATGATTGCGGCCGAAGTGACACTTGCCGGAGTGTCCGAAGACGAGATTTCCCGCGGGCAGGTCGTTCTGCCGCCGCCGCAGCCTTTGGCGGGAAAGTGAGGTTCCATGAAGAACAGATACGGCGGAGGCGACAAGCCTCCCTTTTCCTATCCCGTGAAAGTCGGGCACATCTCCGCCAATCCCGTGACGGTGCATCTGGAGGCAAATGCGCGCGAGCTGGAGGAACTGGCCAGCCTATGGCAGGTTCTAGCAGTCAATTCGCTGAAGGCCGACCTCCAAGTTGCCCGCTGGAAGAAAGATGGCGTGCGCCTCAAAGGACGGGTCACGGCGGATATCGTCCAGGCCTGCGTGGTGACGCTTGAGCCCGTCAGCTCGAAGATTGACGAGGATTTGGAACAGATCTTCGTGCCGGAAGGCTCGAAACTTGCACGGATTGTCACCAACGATGCCGCCGAGATGGTGCTTGATCCGGAGGGGCCGGATATTCCGGAGACCTTTTCCGGTGATACGATCGATGCCGGCGCAGTGGTCGCGGAATTCGCAGCACTTGCCATCGATCCCTATCCGCGCAAGCCCGGTATCGAGTTTGCCGATCACCTGGAAGACGATGCGGATGAGACGCCGGCACGACCCAACCCCTTCGCAGTCCTGAAAGATTGGAAAAAGGACTAAGGGCGGTTGTAAGCGGCAACAAAAACTATATTTTGGCCACGAATTCGCCGGCAGGGCCGCGCATGAGCGGGGTCGCTGGAAACGATAAACTGGCGCATGGCTCCATGATCGGGTGATGCGTTCGGCGAAGATTAAGGATCAGGGACGCGTGATCAGAATTTCTCTCGACGCCATGGGTGGTGATTTTGGCCCCGAGGTCGTCATCCCCGGTGCCGCCAAGGCGTTGGAGCGCCATCCGGATGTGACGTTCCTCATCTATGGCCTGAAAGCCCAATGCGAGCCGTGGCTGGCGAAATATCCGAAGCTTCGGGACAGGTCGGTCTTCCATGACTGCGAGTTGGCCGTCAGCATGGAGGAGAAGCCAAGCGCGGCTTTGCGCCGCGGCCGCTATGTCTCGACCATGTGGCGGTCGATCGAAGCCGTCAAGCTCGGCGAGGCGGATGTCGTCGTCTCGGCCGGCAATACCGGCGCGCTGATGGCGATGGCGAAATTCTGTCTGCGCACCATGGCCAATATCGAACGACCGGCGATCGCGGGCATCTGGCCGACGCTGAAGGGGGAAAGCATCGTGCTCGACATCGGTGCGACGATCGGCGCCGATGCCCAGCAGCTTCTCGATTTCTCTCTGATGGGCGGCGCCATGGCCCGCGCGCTCTTCGAAGTGGAACGGCCGACCGTCGGGCTTCTCAATGTCGGCGTCGAGGAAGTGAAGGGTCAGGAAGAGGTCAGGGAGGCGGGCCGCCTGATCCGTGAAGCCAACCTGCCGACGATCGCCTATCATGGTTTCGTGGAAGGCGACGACATCGGCAAGGGTACCGTCGACGTTGTGGTGACCGAAGGGTTCACCGGCAATATCGCGCTGAAGGCGGCAGAAGGTACCGCGCGGCAGATCGCTACGCTTTTACGCGAGGCGATGTCCCGTACCGTCTTCGCCAGGATCGGTTACCTGTTTGCCAAGGGCGCCTTCGACCGGTTGCGCGAGAAAATGGACCCGCGCAAGGTCAATGGAGGTGTTTTCCTGGGGCTGAACGGTATCGTCATCAAGAGCCACGGCGGTACGGATGCGGAGGGTTTCGCCGCGGCGATCGACGTCGGCTACGACATGGCGCGCAATGATCTCAATGAAAAGATCGCGCAGGATTTGAATTTTTATCATGCCCGTCGCCAGCCGCCGGCTGGTCCCGAAGCGGCATGACGACAGGATGTAGTGATAAAATGATCCGTTCAGTGGTTCGCGGTCACGGAGCAGCGCTCCCAAAGCGGGTAATGACCAACAAAGAGTTGGAAGGTGTCGTCGAGACCTCCGATGAATGGATCGTCCAGCGGACCGGCATTCGCCAGCGCTACATCGCCGGCGAAGGGGAGACCACGGCTTCGCTTGGCGCGCAGGCGGCGCGCGCGGCGCTAGACAATGCCGGCCTGACGCCGGATGACATCGATCTTGTGCTGGTCGCAACCTCGACGCCCGATAATACCTTTCCGGCGACGGCCGTCGACATCCAGAGGCGGCTCGGCATGACCCACGGCTATGCCTTCGACATGCAGGCTGTCTGTTCCGGCTTCGTCTATGCGATGGCGACCGCCGATCTGTATATCCGTGGCGGCATGGCGAAGCGTGTGCTCGTTATCGGCGCGGAAACCTTCTCCCGCATCCTCGACTGGAAGGACCGGACCACCTGCGTGCTCTTCGGCGACGGTGCTGGCGCGCTCGTTCTGGAAGCGCAGGAAGGCAAGGGCACAATCTCCGACCGCGGCATACTGACCGCGCATCTGCGCTCCGACGGCACGCACAAGGACAAGCTCTACGTGGATGGCGGGCCTTCCTCGACCGGCACCGTCGGCCATCTGCGGATGGAGGGTCGCGAGGTCTTCAAACACGCCGTCGGCATGATCACCGACGTGATCGAAGCTGCGTTCGCCGCGACCGGTACGACTGCGGAAGATCTCGACTGGCTGGTTCCGCATCAGGCCAACCGCCGCATTATCGACGGCTCGGCCAAGAAACTCGGTATTCCGCTCGAAAAAGTAGTCGTGACGGTCGACCTGCACGGCAACACGTCTGCTGCCTCGATTCCGTTGGCGCTCTCGGTCGCGGCTTCCGACGGGCGCATCAAGAAAGGTGATCTGGTCATGCTGGAAGCGATGGGGGGTGGCTTCACCTGGGGTGCACTTCTCGTCCGCTGGTAAGGCGTTACCGTCCGGCCAAACCAAATAAGTGATTGAGCACAGGTGCTTGACCCTCGCGCCCAAGCAAAATACTCTCTGTCGGCTTCGAAAAGATCAATATCGAGAATTGGGCGGGGATCATGGCCGGCAAGACAGTGACACGAGCGGACCTTGCAGAATCGGTATTCCGCAAGGTCGGGCTTTCGCGGACGGAATCGGCTGAGCTTGTCGAGACGGTCATTGATGAGATTTGCAACGCGATCATCCGGGGCGAGGTCGTCAAGCTTTCCTCATTCGCAACATTCCAGGTGCGGTCAAAGAACGAGCGGATCGGTCGCAATCCGAAAACCGGCGAGGAAGTGCCGATCTCGCCGCGTAAGGTCATGACTTTCAAGGCTTCCAATGTCCTCAAGCAGCGCATTCTGAAGGCGCATACGGCCCGCAAGGCCAAGCAGAAGCCGGCGAGCCCGGTCGCCTGACGCGGCTGCAGTCTTCTCCAATCTTGTGAACATACTTGAATCTCGCGGCTTAAACCGTTGAGATATGTTCGATTCGCCGCATAATCATTGAATGTCTCGGAGGCTGGATGCCTATCGGCGGCGAGAATCGGCAGTTCGCTGTTGGGAGAGTGACACTTGGACAAGAGCCCGGACGCCTTTCGTACGATCAGCGAGGTCGCAGACGATCTCGATCTGCCCCAGCACGTGCTGCGTTTCTGGGAGACGCGCTTTCCACAGATCAGGCCGATGAAGCGTGGCGGCGGACGGCGCTACTACCGTCCCGAAGACGTGGATCTGTTAAAGGGCATCCGCCATTTGCTTTACGATCATGGTTATACGATCAAGGGCGTCCAGAAGCTCCTGAAGACAAATGGCAACAAGTTCGTTGCAGCGATTGCTTCCGGCGACCTTGCCACCATGGAAGCGATCATGGCGGCAAACACCGAGAAGCATGTCGAGCCGAAGGTCAGCACGACCGAAGAAGATCAGATCGTCGGGCGTCCCAAGGTCAAGCCAAGCGGCCGGTTTTTCGGCTTCGGCTCTTCCCATGACGACGATGTGCCGGAAGTCTCGGTCGGCAAGTCGAGCGTCGGCAAGGAGGATCGCGCGCTCTTGCAGGAGGCGCTGTTCGATCTTCTGGAATGCAAGCGCCTGCTCGACCAGGTCAGGTAGAGCACTAATCTTTGCGCATATAACGATGAATTTACCATTCACCTCTGGTTAAGGCGGAAAGGAGGATCATCTTCTTCAATAGGAAGGATCAGAGGAGGTGAAACATGAAAAAGAAACTTGCCATCATCGGCTTGTCCCTGATCACGGCTTTCACAGGTGTCGCGCCGGCCCAGGCGTTTCCGTCGGTGAGCGCGCCGAGGATCGAGGCGCCGCAGGCCGTACAACAGGTACAATACTGGCGACATCGCGATCGCAGGGACCGCCGCTACTATCGCGACCGCTATTACCGCGACCGCTACTACCGCCGTCATCATCGTCACGGTCCGGATGCCGGCGCGATCATCGGTGGTCTGGCTTTGGGTGCGATCATCGGCGGTGCGCTGGCACAGCCACGCTATGCGCCGCCGCGCCGATACTACAGAGGCGCAAGCGCCCATACGCGTTGGTGCTATGCCCGCTACCGGTCGTACAGGGCTTATGACAATACGTTCCAGCCCTATCACGGCCCGCGCCGCCGATGCATCTCGCCATATTACTGAGATCGTGGAAAGCTCCGCTCCGTCGCCGAAGGCGGGGCGGTTTCCAGTTTGCGGAGCGGCTTTGCAGGTGTCGCGTGCATTCGGTGGATTTTTCCCTTGCACTGGCATTCGGTGGAGCCGGCGGTCAGCGGTTCTATGAGCTAGGCTGGCGAGGGCGCACCTTGCCGATCACGCGCATCGGTGAGCGATAGAGGCCAAGCCGCGTCGCCAGGTTTTCGACATGCCAGGCGAGGGTATGCCTGCACCCGCGAACAAAGGGCAGCCGGGCAAGATCGGGATCGACGAAGGGAAGAAACGGGTTCAATCGCTGCGAGGTGTAGATTTCCGCTCTTAGAGAATGCCCGGCCACGGCGGCATGCGGCGCGTGACGGCAGGCCCCTCCCTCCGTGCCGCCTCTTCCGGAAAGGGCTTTAATATCCAGCCCCTGTGGCAAGCGGCTTTCTTCCTTGGGTAGACGATGAACATCCGGCTTTCCGCCTCCAAAGTCCCATGTGGGACCTTTGTACCGATTTGTTCTCCGTGAGCGAAAATAAGGGCTTGCATCCGCAAGTCCGAAAGACTAGGGAAATCCTGCTCATAGAACTGGTCTGGGCGTAGCGCAGCCCGATAGCGTACTTGGCTGAGGGGCAAGGGATCGCTGGTTCACTATACTGGATCGGTGATTATGTTCAGACCGTGCTTCAGAGGGCAGTGACGGAATGTAGCGCAGTCTGGTAGCGCACTTGACTGGGGGTCAAGGGGTCGTCGGTTCAAATCCGGCCATTCCGAGGTTTTTTCAAGGGCTTACTTTATGCGGTAGGCTGGTTATCGAAAGCCGGCTAGTCTCACGACTAGCTGGCTTTTCGGTTTATTCGGGCTGTTTCTCGTGTGAAGTGAACACCTTCTCTGCTCACGCATGGCAGGACGAAGGATCTGCCGCAGGCAGATGCCGTTTTCCTTCCGTATCCAAGCCCAGGCTCAGCGCCAAATCGCTGAGAGCCGCCATCCGGGAGGCACTCCAGACGACCAACTTCCTCGCCTTCGTTAATCAAATCAAGGTAGCCAGCGATTATCCCGTAGCGGGAATGAACAGCAGTCGCGGCATCGCCGATATCCCGACCTTGCTCATCCAACACGGCATCGGAGTCGTTGCCGGCTCTGCGCCATTGCGCTGACGTGGCCAACGCAACAGACGATCGAGGAAACCTGAAACGGAGGAATTCTCGCCGCAAACACAGGACAATTCTTGGTGGAAATCGACAACTGAGCCTTGACATCAGTAGGCCCCTGACATCTTCATCGCCCGTACCGATCACAGACAATCTTTTGAGGGATCATGGGGTTACGAACATTTCTCGGATTGAAGCGGGTTGCGATCAAGAAGAAGGACCGTCCTCCGGTCAATGCTGTCTTGTGGCAGCGCGCGGCTGAGCGGTCAGCAGACTTCATCGAACCTCACCTCAAGACTGCAATGTTGTTCGACGACAGGACAGACCTACATCGTTTTGTGTTCGACGATCTACCTAAGGCTGGCTTGCTTCTTGAGTTTGGCGTCTTCGAGGGGAAGAGCATCAACTTTTTCGCCAAGGAGATGCGCCGCCGAGGAGACACTCGCACAATCTTTGGATTTGATGCGTTCGAAGGTCTCCAGGAGCATTGGCACGGAATTGGCTACCACCGCAGCGAGAACCATTTCAATCAGTCCGGCGTAGCGCCCGAGGTTGGGAGTAACGTCGAGCTGGTTAAGGGCTGGATTGACGAAACACTACCGGCCTTCCTTGAGGCCCACAGCGACTCGATCGCTTTTATCCACATCGACACTGATACATATCTGCCGGCAAAGGCGATCTTGGCCGCGTGCAAGCATCGATTAACGCCAGGATCACTCATCCTTTTCGACGAATTGATAGACTACCCCGGCTGGGAAGATGGAGAGTATCGCGCGCTAAAAGAGGAAATAGACGATCAGGCGTATGAATGGGTTGGCTTCGCGGGGTGGGCGGCCATGCTACGTGTCAAGGCCTAACCAAACACGAATTTCCGAAGCCCTTGCAGCCTCGGTAGCGTAGCCGGCCTCCTTCCGGTGAATTCGCGACAAGAATGGCTATGGAGAACCGGCCGTCCTGAGAGCAGACCAGAAACCTAAGCGCTCCAAAAATACGGCAGAAAACAAGGGGCTCAGGTCGCCGATGGAACAACTATCGGAGTAGCGGGGAGCATCTGCAGCGCCAAGGTTAATTAATCACCAACATCGCGCGCCAGCCGCAGAACGCTCTCCAAGTATACTCGCTTGGACTAAATGTTTCTTCGAGAGCCTTGAACTCTCCATTTTTCCATCCCGGATAGCAAAGCATGTCATCAAACAGTATCACCGATCCGCTTTTTAGGCGATCTTTGCAAAGAGTGAGGATCGTCTTACAAGGTGTATAGGTATCCGTGTCGATATGCAGATAAGAGATATCTCCGCGATGTTTTTCTAAAAATGTTGGGAGGGTATCCTCAATCCATCCCTTAACTAGTTCAACGTTATCTTCGACTTTAGGCGCCACGCCTTGAAGGTTGAATTGGTTGAAGGATCTATGATCTGTTCCGCTCCAGTCTTCTTGAAGACCGAGAAATGCGTCGAAACCATAGATGGGTCTAGCGTCTTCAGCCTCCTTCAGATGCCTTGCCAACAAATTGATACTCTTGCCCCTAAACACCCCAAATTCCAGGAGGAGACCATTTTTTGCGCTGGTATCCAGGGAATACTTCATTATCTTCTCGATATCTTCAAAGATAAGCGCTTGGGCAATATTCGCCCGGACGAATTCTGCCGCTTCCTCCATGGCTACATCATTGATTTTATTGTAGAGTTTTTGTGCCGCGGTTAGAGGTTCCGGTTTGGGCTCTCCTGATTTTTTCGTTTTCGAGAAGATTTTCTTAAGGCGTCGCGTGACACTCATCCCAGGGATTGCTCCGGCACAGGTTCCAGTTAGCGTTGCTCCTGATCATCGATCAGTAAGTCGTTCACCGCCGCCCATGACATGACTGCCGTTGTTCGAAGCGATGACGAGCACAAGTTTCGTGATCGGTGGTGACGCAGTCAAATCCACTACCCTACAAGGCTTCATCGAAGCAAGCCTACCGTCGAACATTGGGGCGTACTGAGACGTTATCCTCACGCATTGCAGTACAGACTGTATTGTTTACGGCGTGCATCCGACTTTCGCCGCACCGACCGTTCGTTTAATAAGCCAATTCGATGGCCGTGCGTGAATCCATTGACCAGGCGGGACTACAGAATGAGCAAAAGGTCGGAAGTAGCTTACATGAAGGACGCCAAAGCTGAGGGAGCGGTGCAAACGGCCAGGAGAGCCAAACTCCTGATCGTTGAGCGTAAACTCATCTCCAATCGTGGGCATCACCACACGCAAATCGCTGCTCTGACTTCACTGTTTCCAGATCATGACGTCTCGCTTGTGGTGGGAGAAGGCTATGACGGCTTCCTCGGAGTTGCTGCTAAACAACTCGATGGGAGAAATTTCAAGCTTGCTCGCCTACGTACCAGACTAAGATACGGCACGTTGCCACAGCGGATTTCCGCCATAATCGGCATGATCAAGGCCAGACGCGCGTCGCTGCCGGTATCAGGTTATGGGCAGTCGCTTGCCGAGGTATGTCAGCGCATTGATCTCGGGCCGAATGATTTGATCGTCATCCCGACAGCCGAACTTGATTCCTTGGAGTCGGTACGAGAGTTGTGGGATCTGCTCGGACCTTCAACTCCGCGCATTTGGCTCCGCTTCTTAAGTCCGCAATTGGGTGAGCAGGACGAGCTTATTCGGGAATGCCGCCTGCGAGAAGCCACCGCGCAACTGCCCGACCGGATTGTTCTCTTCTCCGAGACCGAAGAACTCGCAGCCTATCTCCGCGACAAATTCGGTATTAGCATTCGGGGCGGTTTTTTTCTTCCCTGTAGCATGCAGATCGAATGCCCATCGCAGAAATCGCTGGCAGACCGGACTGTCTTCCGCATCGGTATTTTCGGACCGCCTCGCCTCGAAAAAGGCAGCCATAGGATCGCCTCTATCGTTGAGGAGGTCAAACGTCGCAACGAACCGGACAATGGCCGTCGTTTCGAGTTTGTGATCCAAGGCGCGGAAGAAGAGTTCAGGAATGGGGGCGTATACAGCGGACTGGCAGAGTTTTTCGAGGGTAAGGATGGGGTACTGGTTTCCCCAAGTGGAGATCGTTTGCCGCCCCACGTTTTCCGGGATATCTTTGCGTCAGTCGATGCCATTCTCCTACCATATGATACGTCGATCTACGGTCTCCAGGGTTCCGGCGTTGTCCAAGACGCGGTTGCTGCCAGGAAGCCAATTATCCACACAGAGGGAATGTCGATGAATTCGTTCCTTCGCCATGGGAACGCCATTGCTGCCACGACGGATCTGGAGTTCGCGAATGCGATTCACAAAATGGCTGAAGAGCATTCCAGTTTCCTAGAGGGCGCATCGAGAGCGGCCGTAGCTTGCGCTATCCTCCTGTGGGACTCTGATTCCGGACCCGGAGTTGCAGTCTAGCCGCCTTGCCCCTTGGCAACGTCTAGCAAAAATTTGGCCACTGACGACGCGTCCGCGCCTATGCACTGCCTTTCGAGATGGTCTCGAACTGCAGCCCGCGCGGTATTGTGGTTACCTTTCCGACAACCTGAAGCAATTTGAGCTAATATGGGGCCTAGATCCTCGACCGCTCTTATCCTCCAGAAAACGTCCAGCTCGGAAAAGTAAGAATCAGCAGCGATAATCGTCTCTTTCCCCGCCATGGCCGCTTCGAGAGCTCCCTGGGAGTTGAACGCGACAACTATGTCAGCACTTTCGATCAGTCTAGCCGTATCAAGGTTTGAACTTGTATCGTAGAAGAAATCCTCTCCGCCCTGGCTCGACCAAGGAAATCCGTGATCCATCAACTTCCTCAATGTTAGACTGCTAAGCGGTTTACCTATAGGCGAGGATCCTGATATTTCTTTTGGATGTGCTTTGATGACTAAAAACCCGTTCATCGATTTCGATGCTGTCATCACGGAACGAACCAAAGAAACCGGGTTCATGGAGCCGCTCGACTTGAATATTATCGAAGCGTCGGAATAAACTTGAGCAAGAAACAATATTCTGAAACGTCCACTAGGCCATTGGAAAGCTTCAATTCCGCTGGTGTGGTGAGAGTGCTTCTGCAGATTGAGGTTGTCGATGGCAGCTCCTGCAGCAGCGTTTTTCAGCATTTTTGGAAAGAACACTGCGTTTCCGTCGTTAATATCGACCCTCATCTTGCTTCGTTCGATCGAGATCTCCCAATTGACAGAGGGTATCCCGAGCTTTCGAGCTTTATCACGGAGTATCGCACTCTCGACTAAAAAACCTTGGCAAGAGAGAACGGCCTGCGGAGACAGCCTATTTATCGACCGCTCGATCTCCTCCGACGCGGTCAACGCGTATGTCGCCCAACGAGTTATAGACAACGCATCGGCATCTCGCTCCCTCTGCAGCTCGTGTGGCAATCGCTCAGTCTCCGCACAAACCGAGTAGGCAATGGCATTAAACAGATTAACCCCGTTGACTGTTTCCCGTTCAAAAAAAGCATCCACCAAAGCGGAGTCCGCCTTAAGCGAACCATTTAATCTCGCCTTCACCCTGTGCCGCTTCAGGCCGCAACCCTTCGCTGCAAGCGCGACGGATAATTCGGCGAGCCCCGACGGTATCCACTGAGAATGCTTGATCCAGGAATCGGCTGTTAATATATTTCTAAAGAAGAGGGTTGGCATCTCCATGGAAAGCAGGGCGCGGCTGGCGAATCCGACGAGTCTATTCTTTTTTGCCATTCCATTCGTGCCTAGGATTGAAGAGCTGATGCTCCGGTCTGCATGATCCCACGGACTAAAAACAGTGGTCGGAGGTGATTATCACACACGAGAGGAATCACAAATCTTACTCACCGGCGCGACAAAGGTTACCCGGGAGAGGGCAGCTCATCAGGGCAATCGCTTCAGATTTGGCGTTATGTTGTGGCGCGGCATGATTAAACTGTGATCCTGGAAGGCTTCGAATCGACAGAGCGGATCATGCCGTTTTCTCGACAGCCTTCGCACGCTGGCCTTTATCAACTCAATTCGATGAGCATGGTCCACCCCAAAAATCTCTGACCCATCATCCCGCCCAGATTCGTCACTGATCATGATATCGCCCATTCTGCGTAAAGAGGATCTCATCTCAGATACTCGCGAGACCTTTAGGTGGGCGCTCATGGCAGATACGGTGCAAAACGGGGCCGCCATAGTGCGCACATTGAAGACGCTGTCTTGAAGTTCGGCATATCTCCGGATTACCGCTTAACTTACATGGCCAAAGTGCGCTAACAGCTAGCGAACGATACGTCGCATTTTGAAGGATGATTCTGTGAAGGAGTTTAAAAAGGCTATCCGCCATGTCCTTTCTCCTGCAGCGCGGTGGGTGCTCAAATCGGAGATCAGGGCACTGAGAATGAGTCCAGGTAGTGAACTGCGCTATCGAACGCTCGATGGTGTTATGCCCGTGGACGATGTGCCAGACCCGCTACCGGAAGAGTTCAAAAGCGTCAGACTTGGTGCAAGGGCGCTTTACAAGCTGGTTTCAGACTTCGCCTTCGAAACTGTTTTGGACATCGGGTGCGGAGAAGGGCGGCACGCGGCTGTATTGGCGAATCATGGAAAAAACGTGACTGCTCTCGATTACGGCAAGTCACCTTACTACCATTGGAGAAACGGGACCGTTGATGTCGTGATCGGCGACTTCAACACTATGGAACTTTCTGACCAATTCGACTGCGCCTGGGCATCCCATGTATTGGAGCATCAGCTCAATCCACATCATTTTCTAAGAAGGATGCATGCCGTCGTAAAGGAAGGTGGTATCGTTGCGATAACGGTTCCGCCGCTCAAACACAGGATTGTGGGTGGCCATGTGACACTTTGGAACGCTGGCCTTCTCTTATATCACTTAGTACATGCGGGATTCGATTGCTCGGAAGCCCATATTCTTCAGTATGGATACAACATCAGCATTATTTTAAGAAAGAAGGCCATAGACCAAATCGGATTTGTTTATGACATGGGAGATATTCGTACAATCCGAGAATACCTTCCTCAAAGTCTAGTCTACGAATCCGAAGAGCTAGATGATTCATTCGATGGAAATATTCACCGGTTGAACTGGTAATGGAGTAGCGACACGAGAGCAGCTTGCGGTATGGAATCCGTGTTCATCGAAGCTGTGTGTAGATGTGGCTGAATTGCTGGACAATCGTCAGTGAATAGCGCTGCAAATTTCGACGAATGTATCGCGTTGAATCGAGAGGGTCTGAACTGTTCGACCCCATATAATGTTCAAATCCCGCCGCCCCGACCATTTAACTCTTTGAATTCCCCGTCATAATCGTTTTTCCTGTGTCTGCCCGGCAGAGGGGTGGCGCGGGGACAAGACCGAAAAGCGACCTGCTCAGGACTTCGGGAAACGAATGCCGTATCTGCTTATCATGCAAGATTGTGGATGCCGGCAATCAACGGAAGCGCGGTGCCCGGCTGGCGTTCATCAGAAGTTCCTGCTGGGACGCGAAGGGCCCGAGAAGCTTCAGGAGGCGGGCTTCCTCCTGCCTGTCCAGGCGGTAGCGCTTGGCGAACTCGGCGACGCTCCAGACTTTCTTCAAACCCTTGTTCTCAACTTCGCCGATGTTGATGTTTGTCGTCATGGCCTTCCCCTCTTTTGCTTATTCAAACCCCAATGTTCATGATGATTCTTTGTTCCCGGAATTCTGCGCTTTTATTGTTAAAAATGTACATGCTAAGTGGCCACCCGGTCTCTTAGACTTTTATACTGTCCTCACGAAGGTCGTCCGGACGCCGATCGGGTGCTCTCCCGATAGACGTGGAAACCGAGGCCGACAATGATCAGGATCAAACCGGCGGTGACGAGATGGCAATCGTCGGGCAGGTCAGGCGCGACGCTTTCACCGCCTGGATGGCGGAACGCGCACGAAAAGCCAAAGGGGTTCTTGAGGCATAGGCGGCATCCCGCTCTAGCCGTCGTTGGCGGCATTGAGGTTTTGCGGTCGGATGCCTTCGTCATGGAACTGCTGGCGCAGCCGGACGCCGGGTCCGGCACCGGGGTCGTCACCCTCGCCGGCGCCGAGGAAAAGGATGCCTCTCGATTCGAAGATGATGCGCAGCCGTTCGGTAACCTCTGCATCGGCAAAGACCTGGGCGGCTTCGGCTTCCTCTATGGCGGATTTGGAAAGACCGGAAGCGGCGGAAAGGTCCTCCACCGTCATTCCCGTCATGGCACGCGCGGCGCGGAGTTGAGATGCGATCAGCATGGGAACAGATTTGGCGCGAAGAGGCCGGAAGTCAAGCCCGGGCTGTGGCAGGCGAGGCAGGCCGACGGGAACGGGTGTAGCGATGTTCGAGTGCGGCGCAGCCCCAGACGATGCCGAGCAGGAGGTAGAAATGCCGCCAGTGGTCGGTGTCGATGACGTTGCCGATGATCGCATGGCCGAGGATCATCACCCAGGCGATCATCAGGTAGGGTTGCCAGGGGCGCTCGCGCAGCATGTAGCGGAAGCCGAACCACAGCGTCGACCAGATCATGACCTGATAGGTGATCGCGCCGAGCCAGCCGTAGGTGGTGAGCGTCTTCAGCCAGATATTGTGCTCGTCCTCGCCGAATATCTTGCCGAACGCCATAGGCCCCAGCCCGAGAGGCCGTTCCATCGCCATCAGGAAGCCGATCTTGTGGCGCTCGAAGCGTCCGAGCCGCGCCCCGTCATATTCCTGCACCAGCTTGGCGCGGTTCATGAAGAGGTCGGAGACCTGCGGGAATTGCAGCGCGATCGCCAGCGCCAGCACGAGGAAGACGGTCGCTGCAACGGAAATAGCCAGGATCTTGAAGCGGAAGGCGGTCGTCCGCTCTTTCAGCAGCATGACGACGACGAGTGCCGCGCCCGTAAAGACGAGCAGGCCCCAGGCGGCCCGCGAGAAGGACAGGAAGATGCCGAGCGCCAGGATCAGGATGCCGAGGATCAGCAGCGGCGCCTTCAGGAGCGGCTCCGTCAGCAGGCGGTAGAGCAGGTAGAGAAGGGGAGCCACCAAATAGGGGCCGAAGACGTTCGGGTCTTGGAACGCGCCCATGGCGCGGTTGTAGCGGGTAAAGACATGTGCGCCCGGAAACGCGTTGAAGTAACCGGCAATACCGAGCAGCGCGGTGATGATCGCCGCCGCCACCCAGGCCTTGAAGATCAGGTTGAGCCGCCGGTGATCGCTTTCGATCATCGCGGCATAGAAGACCGAACTCAACGCCAGGAAGGTCGAGACGGCGAAATACATCGGCGCCCCGCTCATGTCCTTCATGACGAACATGGTGGTGAGGCCGCTCAGGTTGAAGATGAGCAGCATGACCAGAAGCGGCGCGACCGTACGGGATATGGCAAGGCCCAGCAGGAACCAGATGGCGATCTGGATCACCATGATCAGTTCGTAAGGCGCGGGTTCCGAGATCACGAAGCCGGACAGGAAGACGCCGAAGGCGAACATGCCGGAACCAGCAAGCTTTAGGGCCGCAAGCCGGCTGTCGAAATGCGCCTGGTGATCATGGGAGAGTGCGCTCAATAGGCATTGTCCGTGTTGAGCAGCCGGACCGGCGTGAGGAACAAGATCTTCAGGTCGAAGAGCAGCGACCAGTTCTCGATATAGTCGAGGTCATAGGCCGTGCGGGCGCGGATCTTCTCGTCGCTGTCCAGTTCTCCGCGAAGCCCGTTGATCTGCGCCCAGCCGGTGACGCCGGGCTTGACGCGGTGGCGGGCGAAATAGCTCTCGACCACGTCGACATATTTGCGCGTTCCCGTTTGCGCACTCACCGCATGCGGGCGCGGGCCGACGAGGGAAAGCTCGCCACGGAGCACGTTGAAGAGCTGCGGCAGTTCGTCGACCGAGGATTTACGCAGGAAACGGCCGACCGGGGTCACACGCGGATCGCCCCTGGTGACGGCCCTGATCGCGGTCTGGTCGCTCATGTTGGTGTACATCGAGCGGAATTTCAGGACCTCTATCACCTCGTTGTTGAAGCCGTGGCGCTTCTGGCGAAAGAGGATCGGCCCCTTGGACGTGGCCTTCACGGCGATTGCCGCGGCAAGCATGATCGGCCAGAAGAGCACAATCGCGATCAGCGAAAAGGCGATGTCGAAGACACGCTTGGCAACCGAATCCCAATCGCGGATCGGCTTGTCGAAAAGGTCGAACATCGGCACGGCGCCGACATGCGAATAGGAACGCGGACGGAAACGCAGGCGGTTGGCGTGCGCGGCGAGGCGGATGTCGACCGGCAGCACCCAGAGTTTGCGCAGAAGCTGCAGGATGCGCTGCTCGGCGGTGGCGGGGAGCGCGATGATCAGCATGTCGATGCGGGCAAGCCGGGCGAATTCGACCAGTTCCGCAAAGGTGCCGAGCTTCGGATAACCGGCGACCACGGTCGGGGAACGTTCGCTGTTGCGGTCGTCGAAGATGCCGCAGATGCGGATATCGTTGTCGGGCTGCTGCTCGAGCTGGCGCACGAGTTGCTTGGCCGGATCGCCGCCGCCGACGATGACGGCGCGACGCTCCATGACCCCGTTTCGGGCCCAGTTTCGGATGGCAAACGCGGTGAGCTGGCGTTCGAGGAACAGGAAACCGGCGCCGGCGACGAACCAGACGAGAAGGGCGGCGATGGAGTAGGGGCGAGGCTCTGCGAAATAGAGGACTACGGCCGTCGCCAGAAAGCCGAGCGTCCAGCCGGTGAAGACGCGACTGGCAGTACGGCTCGCACCGCGCAGAGATGGAATCTGATAGGTATCGGCAACCTGCAACAGCAGGACCGTGAGTGTCGCCCCCGATGTGATGAGGGCGAAGCGGGCAAGAAAATCGCCGGTATCGATCGGCGCCATCAACGCGCCGACGAGCAGGCCGATCGCCAGCAGCACCGCGAGCTCGAACAGGCGGAACTGGCCGATCAGCATGGTCGGCGAGGTGCTGTCGTTGCGAAACTGCTCGGCGATCTGCCGGGCAAACGGATTGAGCACCGTGGCGTCTGCCGGATCAAGGCTCTCGCCGGCGCTGCGGATTTCGGAAGCCCTCCGGCGAAGGTTTTCCACGTCAAACTGTTCGGACTTGCTTGGCTGGTTCATGGCCGATCCCTTCGACCCTCGGCCCCTGTGGGGTTGGAAGGCATGGGAACCGCTTAGCAAAAAGAGGTGAAGGAAGCCTTTAACGGCGTCCTGCAACAGGTTTTGAATCGAGCAGATTTTGATACAGTTCCAGCATCTCCCGGGCCATGACCGAGGCGGAGAACACCGCCTTGAAGGCTTCTGGTTTCGGCATGACGCGATCCTTCCAGCCGGGCGTGGTGACCGCTTGTGTCATGACGCGGGCGAGATTCTCCGCATTGCCGGGGACTGCAAGGGCTTCACTCGCCTCGCCAAGCACTTCCGGAATGCCGCCGACCCGCGAGGCGATCACCGCTTTGCCGGCCGCAAGCGCCTCCAGCACGATATAGGGCATGGCCTCCGCACGGGAGGGAACGACGACGATCTTCGCCAGCGCAAAAGCCTCCCGCGCCGGCATCGCCGGCTTCATCCCGATGCGGCGGCCAAGCCCGCGCTCGGCCATCATCGCCTCGTAACGGTCCCGGTCCGGCCCATCGCCGACCATCAGGGCTGAAAGCGGGTGTCCGACGGCTCGCTCGGTCCGGGCGAAGGCGTCGATGAAGACATCCGGGCCCTTGAGGTCGCGCAGCATGCCGATATAGAGGAAATGCGGAGCCGACGGGTCGGTAGCGATCGTCTCGAACTCGGCATCCTTGATGCCGTTGTAGATGACTTTGGTGAGCGTGCGCGGCTTTCCGACCTTGGCCTCGTAGGTGCGCCGCTCGTAATCGCAGACGAAGACGAGCGCATCGCCGAAATACTCCTGGAAACGCTCCAGGCCGAGCACGACCCGGCCGGACAGGCTCGACCGGTCGAAATGCAGGCTGCCTCCGTGAGGCGAATAAAGGCGGGCTACGCGATACTTGTTGACCCGCAACGTTGAGCCGATCAGCCGGGCCAATGCGCCGCCCTTGGCGCCATGCCCGTGCAGGATATCCGGCTTCAAGCTTTTGATATGTTTATAACTTCTGTAGATGGCCATGAGATCGGAAGGAACGATCGCACGGCGCAGCGGAATACGGGTGAGGCCGAGCGAAAGCTGCGGCTCGATGCTTTCGAAAAGCCGATCCTCATGCGCTCCGCCGGTCGAGCTGTCGCACAGGATGCCGACCTCGTGGCCGGCGGCCCGATGCTCCTCGACCAGATCGCGCACATGGCGGAAGATTCCGCCGACGGGCGATCGGAAGCAGTGGAGTATCCTTAAAGGGGCGCTCTCGGCCATATCTATGGTCCGGTCAGAAGAGCCGCTCGCGGACATAGATCGTATCGCCTGCCAGGACCGGCGCGGTGATCGTTGTGCGGCCTGTGATCACCCGTTCGTTGATCTTGCGGGTGACGTCGACGTCACGCTGGTTGCCGCGGGAGGTGAAGCCACCGGCAATCGCGATGGCGTTCTGGGCGGTCATGCCGGGGACGTAGGAATATTGTCCGGGCCGCCCCACTTCGCCCATCACGAAGACGGGCCGATAGCGGTCGACTTCGATCGTCACGTCCGGATCGCGCAGATAGCCCTGCCGGAGGCGGGCGGCGATTGCGCCTTCCAGTGCCGGCATCGTCTGGCCGCGTGCCGCCACCTGGCCGATCAGTGGGAAGGCGATATAACCAGCCTGGTCGACCGTATAGGTGTTGCTGAGGCTCGGCTGTTCGAAGACGCTGATGCGCAGCCGGTCGCCGCTGTCGAGCCGGTAGGGCTGGACCGTTGCTTCCTGAAAGCTTCTGGGCGCCGGCGCATTGCTCGTGCAGCCGGCAATCGCCGTCACGGCCACGGCAAGTGCGAGCGCCAGCACATGTTGGGGGCGAGCGAAGGACATTTCCGCTTCCGAGCTCCGGCTGTTCATACCATTGCGCCCGTTATCGATCCGTTAGGGTTAATGCCCGGTAAAGAGGCCGCAAGTTTGCGCTTTGTCAGGTGGCCGGTGCTACCCCGAAAGTGCATTAACCCTCGCGTTACCATGATCCTTTACCATCCGCCGAAATCGATGAGTTGGAGTGTATGATGTCAGGCGTAAACGGCAGCAGTCAGGACGTGGATATCGATCTCGGACGGATCATCTCGGCGGTCTGGGAGCGCAAGGCCAGGATCATCGGCGCCACGATCGTTGCTGCCGCCGTGGCCCTCGTCGGAACCAGCCTGATGAAACCCAGTTACCGGGGCGAGACGCGGCTGCTGATCGAGTCCCGGTCGCCCAACCTGACGGGCGGAGAGGGCGCCCCGCAGGCCAACGATCCGATCCTCGATTCGCTCAACATCACCAGCCAGGCGCAGCTCCTGCAGTCCACCGACCTCATCAATCGGGTCGTTCGCGATCTCAAACTTGCCGAGCTTGAGGAATTCGACCCGGCTGCGCAATCTCTGTTCCCCGATCCCCTGGTGCTGATCGGGCTCAAACAGGACCCGATGACGCTTGATCCGGAGGATCGGGTAATCCAGGAATTCCGTGAGAAGCTGCAGGTCTATCCGGTCGAAAACTCCCGCGTCATTGCGATCGAATTCTCCTCGCGCGATCCGAAGCTTGCGGCCGACATCCCGAACAAGATGGCGGAGGTCTATCTCCAGATCCAGAGCAGCGCCAAGCTCGATACCCATTCGGAGACAGCCAAATGGCTCGAACCGGAGATCGCCAGCCTGACGCAGAAGGTCAAGGAAGCCGAAGGGAAGGTGGCCGACTACCGTTCCTCCAACGGCCTCTTCCAGACCACGGAGACCAACAGCTTCTCGACCCAGCAGCTCAACGATATCTCCACCGAGCTTGCCCGGGTCCGGGCCGAACGGGCGAATGCCGAGGCGCGCGCCGAAAACGTCCGCGCTTCGCTCAAAGCCGGCCGGGCGTCCGATACGCTGACCGATGTGGTCGGCTCGCAGGTCATCCAGCGCCTGAAGGAAGCGGAAGCCAATCTGCAGGCTCAGGTTTCGGACCTGTCCACGTCGCTGCTCGAAGGCCATCCGCGGCTGAGAGGCTTGCGGGCCCAGCTCGCCGGCATCCGCCAGCAGATCGACGCCGAGACCAAGAAGATCCTCGCAAGTCTCGATAACGAAGCGGAAGTGTCGCGGCTGCGCGAACGCCAGCTCATGGCGCAGCTCAACGGGTTGAAGGCCGATTCCGCCAAGGCCGGCGAAGAGGAAGTGGGGCTTCGCGCGCTCGAACGTGAAGCGGCTGCCCAGCGCCAGCTTCTCGAAACCTATCTCGCCCGCTATCGCGAGGCGACCTCCCGTCTCGACGGCAATGCCGCTCCGGCAGACGCCCGCATCGTGTCGCGTGCCGTCGAACCGTCCGAGCCCTATTTCCCGAAGATCATCCCGATCGTGATCGTCGTATCGCTTGCGACCTTCATTTTTGGTTGCCTGATTGTCATGATCATCGAACTCTTCAGCGGTCGTGCGCTCCGTCCGTCCGGGGCGCACGAGGTCGAGGAGGGGGAGGTTGTCGCGCCGATCGGCGCACCGCTGCCTGCCGAACCCGTGGCGGCTGCTCCTCTGCCAGTCCACCAGATGCAGGCGGAAGCCGCACGGTTCGATCGGCCCGCACCAGCGCGGGAGGAGGTTAGGGCAGCCGCCGAGAAAGTCCGCGCCAAGGTGGTCGGGGACGCCCTTGCACGCGAGGTCGAGGAACGAAGCTTCACGATCGGCTCGGTCGCTCATTATCTCCTGCGCCACGACATTCCGGTGGCGATTGCCATATCACCGGCCGGTGACGAAGGCTCAGCCGCAACCGTCATGCTGGCCCGCGAGGTATCCGAGCGAGGCTCCACCGTGGTCCTGATCGACATGACGGGCTCGACCTGCCCGACTGGCCTGATGGCGGACAATCCCAGGCTGCCCGGCATCACCGATCTGCTTTGCGGCGAAACCGCCTTTGGCGACGCCATCCATCGAGACCGGCTCTCCGACGCCCATATCATCCCGCACGGCATTTCCGATCCGGACCGCGCGATGCGCGGCGCGGATCGCCTGACGATGATCATCGATGCGCTGGCGGATGCCTATGACCTCGTGCTCATCGAATGCGGCCCGGCGGAAATATCCGGCATTTCGCGCCTGACCCGAAACGAGACGCCGGAGATCATCCTCTCTGTGCCGGGTTTCAAGGACGAGGACGTGGCAAAGCTGGTTGTGGATTTCGAAGGAGCAGGTTACCGCAATCTGCTGATCATGACGGAAGCCGGCGACCGGCATTCGCCGCGCCGCGGTCGCCGCGCCGCCTGATTGAATTATTCCATGGCGGAGACCGGAGGCTCCGGAGCCTTCTGGCAACGGTTGGATCGCCAACGCTGCACGATCGCATAAAGATGCGGATTTCGCTTGATCATCGCCTTTGCCCCGGTCACGACCACTCGCAGGGGACGTATGAATGTCCCCTTCCATGTCAGCGGCAACAGGATATCGTGCTGCACCGTTTCCTGTGTGCACCAGTTGCGCTTGTATGGCTGGTCGCCAACGCCGAAGTCGAAGATCGAAGCACCCTCCCGGCAGGACAATTCGATCATCAGCCAGAACAGAAGTTCGCCGGGGCTGGCTTCCGGGCAAATGCTTTCGTCGATCGAGCCGAACTGGCAGATGATATGGTCGTCCTTGCGCGACAGGCCGGCAATCGCGCAAATATGGCCTTCATGCTCGCCACGCAGGCGGATGGCGTGCAGGACAAGCGGTGTGTCGAAGCCATCAACCGGCACATCGAGCAGCCGGTGGAAGAAGTCGCGGATCACGGGTGCCGAGAAGACGTCCGGCAGGCCGAACATCGCCAGCCGCGCGCCCTTCTGATGAAAGAAGAGGTCGAGAAGCGCATGCTTTTCGCTTTGTTCGGTGGCGATGACATGTTCATAACCGCCGATCGCTTCGAGCTTGCGGGTTGAAGAGCGAAACTTCTTGCGGCGGCTCTTGGCGCTCAACTGCGCGATCGTCGCCTCGAAATTTGCAAAGAGCGGAAGCTGGAAGGAATGGTTCTGGTTCTCGATCGTCGCGAGTCCGGACAGCGGGTGCTGCCTGTCGCGCCACATGAGCGGGATATTGTCGAGAACGATGAGATCGGCCTCGTTCCGCAAGGCGATCCGCAGCGCAGAGGCGAAATTCCGGAGATCCTCCGCATCCGGCGCAGCGAGGTCGCCATCGAAAAGGCCGGTGTTGATGTTGTTGAAACGATCGCCGGGAAAGCGGGCGATCCGGATGCCGTTCTCTTGCACGATTTCGAGCGGCAGGATCAAAACGATACGTCCGCCGGCAATCCCCTGGACGATCGTAAGCGCGCTTTCATGCGCTTCTGTCCAGGCGAGGCACCAGTCGAAGCCCTGATGCAGCGAGTTCTTCGTAAATCCTTCGAGGCGGCGCCATTCCGCTTCGACTGAGCGCGGATCGTGTGAGATGACAAGCGTCAGTTCGGAAAAACGCATCACGGCATCGCCAGCCTGTTCCCCAGGCGTCTCGATGGCCTGCTCCCCGTACTGGACTTTCCGCTGCTGCATGGCGCGCCCGCTATTGCCTCTCGCCGGCAGGATAGGGAAGGAGCGCCAACAATCGGTTTATAGGCAACAAAACCGCTGCTGCTGGTTAATCGGCGGTAAAAAGGTTATTTTCCAGGCTTCGGCCCCGCCATCCACTTGATGATCAGCATCGCCGGCAGCACCCAGAGCAGGCCGGAGAGCAGGAAATAGAGGAAATGCACCCACCAGGGCGAGGTGGCGAGGAGCAGCGTCGCGAAAGTGGTGGCGAGAAGCGCATATGTGATCACCAGGATGATGATCAGGATGGTGCCGATGAAACTTCTCAAACGCGGGACCAAAATGCTTCTCCTTTATGGCGACCGCCTGTCCGCGACCGCATGCCGCAAAGCGCCGGGGCTTGTTTTGCACGGGTCGATGGGGCAAAGCAACGCGAAAGAACAAAAGGCGTATGGATGCGTCTTTGGCGTGAGCGACAGGAGCGTGCCCCATGTCGGCGACCGATGCCGTGATCATCGACGTTTTGAAACAGACGAAGCGCCGCGAGCGCGACCGCAAGGCGGTGCGCATCTGGCTCGCCTTCGTTGTCTTCACGCTCTTCTGTCTGGTGCTCGTCGGAGGTGCGACGCGGCTTACCGATTCCGGCCTGTCCATCACCGAATGGAAGCCGATCCACGGCGTCATCCCGCCGCTTTCGGCCGAGGAATGGGAGGAGGAGTTCCGCCTCTACCAGCGCATCCCGCAATACCAGGAAGTCAACAAGGAGATGACGGTCGACGAGTTCAAGTCGATCTTCTGGTGGGAATGGGCGCACCGCTTTCTGGCCCGCTCGATCGGCGTCGTCTTCGCTGTGCCGCTGATTTTCTTCTGGTTGACCGGTCGCATCGAAAGGCGGTTGGGCTGGCCGCTCACTGGTGTTCTGGCGCTCGGCGGCTTTCAGGGCTTCATCGGCTGGTGGATGGTCTCTTCAGGATTGACCAAGCTTGTCAGCGTCTCGCAATACCGGCTTGCAACGCATCTGGTGATCGCCTGTCTCATCTTCTCCGCCTGTGTGTGGATCATGCGCGGCCTGTCTCCGCATAGTGACGATATCGCGCCGGAAGGCCGGGCGAAGGCCGGTGCGGTGCTACTGGCGGCGATGAGCATTTTCCAGATCTATCTTGGTGCACTGGTCGCCGGCCTCGACGCGGGTTTCACCTACAATACCTGGCCGCTGATGGACGGGGCGTTGGTCCCCGGCGATCTCCTCATCCAGCAGCCGTGGTGGATCAATCTCTTCGAGAACCCGAAGACGGTGCAGTTCGTTCATCGCGTCGGTGCCTATGCGCTCCTCGCGCTGGCGCTGTGGCATATGGTGGTGATGTTGAAGACCGCGCCCGGCACGACGCATGCCCGCCGCGCAGTCGTGCTCTTCGGCCTGATCTGCCTCCAGGCCGCGCTTGGCATTGCGACGCTTCTCATGCAGGTGCCGCTTGACCTGGCGCTGACGCATCAGGCCGGCGCACTGGCGGTCCTCGGCTTCGCAATTGCCCATTGGCGCGGCTTCATCGGCGAATATCCGCCGGAGACGGCGGTCGAAGTTCGGAACTAATGCAGCAAGAAATTTCCGCCTGATGTCGGGAACGGTTCCGTTCCTCCGTCCTTGGAGCATAGTCATCAAGGAGAGAGGATAGGACAGTGGCAAAGACAATCGCAATTCTCGTCGCACGGCTGATCTTCGGCGGCCTGTTCGTCATGGCGACGACATTCAAGTTCATCGATATGCAGACGACCGCCGCATATATTGCGGGCGCAGGGTTTCTGTTCCCGCTGTTCCTGGCTTGGGTCGCCGCAATTTTCGAGATCGCTCTGGCCGCGGCTTTCCTGAGCGGCGCGTTCTTCTCGGAAGCCGCATTGCTGGCCGGCGCTTACGTGATTTTCCTGGCCTTCGCCTTCCACGGCCCAAGCCACTGGGAGGGCAATCAGGCGGAGTTCGGCTTTTTCGTCGACCATTTCACGTTCCTGGCCGGCCTGCTGTTTGCCGCCGTGCACGGACCGGGCGAAAAGCTCGCCGTCCATCTGGGGCTGAAGCAGGCATTCGCACCGGTGCGGTAGACTGCCTAAGCCTGTTTCAAGACTTTGCGAACTGCGGCGGCGACGGCAAGCTCGTCGTCGCGATCCTTTTCGTTGCCGTCTTCCTCGTGCCAGGCTGCAGACAGGCAGCCATAGGCGAAGGCATAGCGCAGGATGGTGCGGACGTCCCGCTTGAGCGTATCGGCAAATAGACCGGCCATGAAGGCGATGCGCTCCTCGTCGCGGGTGAGGTCGTGTCGGTCGAGCGGATTGGAGAACATGTTGGCGACGTCGAGTGCCGCATCGCCGATCAGGCCGGCCGGATCGATGATCAGCCAGCCGCGCGGCCCGAAGATGATGTTCTCGTGATGCAGGTCGCCATGCAGCGGCTTGATGTCTTTCTGGTCGGCGACCAGTGCCTCGGCCATTTCGGCGCCTTCCACGAACGGGCTGGTGATCCCGTTGCGGCGAGCTTCCCCGGCTTTCTTGAAGAGGCTTGAGAAATAGCGCTGAAGAGGCTGGAGGCTCGCAGGAGGCGGGGTCTCGGATGGGCGATGGTATTCTGTCAGCACTTCGGTCGCGATCCGTGTCGCGTCCCGGTCGCCATGAGTGGCGATACGATCACGCAATGTCACCTTGCCCGCATGCTCCATCAGGAGAACATTTTCGGATCGGGCGATGAGCCGTACACAACCGATGCCGTCCCGCCATGCCATGAAATCGGCACCGCGAAAACTGTCCCCCAGTGCTCGCGGTTTCAAAACCTTGGCGATGTCGACTTCACCACCGGCACGCGTCACTTCATAGACGGTGCCGACGATGGTGTCCGCGATCTCACGGGCGCTCTCGATGGCCCACTCTGCAGGGAAGGGGAAACTCCCGGTCATCACGCCGAAAGCATCAAGTCCATGTTCTGGACGGCCGCACCCGAGGCACCTTTGCCTAGATTGTCGAGCAGAGCCACGAGGTTGACATGTGCACCGCCCGGTGTACCGAAAACGAAGAGCTTCATCGTATCTTGACCGACGAGTTCCTCAGCATCGACGCGCGGCAGCGCCTTGCTTTCCTCAAGCGAAACGACGGTGACGATATCCTGCCCGGCATAATGCTCGACGAGCGTCGCGTGAATGCTTTCCACCGTGGCCCCGTCCTTGAGGTCTTCGAGGAAGAGCGGCACCTGCACGATCATGCCTTGCGCGAAGCGGCCGACCGACGGCGAGAAGAGGGGGGCGCGGTCGAGCTGGCCGTGAACCTTCATTTCCGGCACGTGCTTGTGCTTGAGCGTCAGGCCGTAGAGGAAGTTGTTGGCGGTGATGGTGTCGTCTCTCGACGGGTCTTCCATCTGTGCGATGAGCTGTTTCCCGCCGCCGGTATAGCCGGAAACTGCATTGACCGTCACCGGATAGCCGTCGGGCAGGATACCCGCGGCGCGCAACGGCCGGATGAGGCCGATGGCGCCGGTCGGATAGCAACCGGGATTGCTGACGCAACGCGCGGATTTGATCCGATCGGCCTGTGCCTTGTCCATCTCGGCAAAGCCATAGGCCCATGACGGATCAACGCGATAGGCGGTCGAGGTGTCTATGACACGCACCCGGTTGTTGCCGGCGAGCATCGAGACAGCCTCGCGCGAAGCATCGTCGGGCAGGCAGAGAATGGCGATGTCGGCGCTGTTCAGCAGGTCTTCCCGCATGGCGGCATTGCGCCGCTCCGCTTCCGGGATGGACAGCAGTTCGACATCGCGGCGGCCGGCCATGCGGGTGCGGATCTGCAGCCCCGTGGTTCCGTGTTCGCCGTCGATGAAGATTTTCGCTGTCATTGTCTTTGTCCTGTGGGATCAGTGCCTTGGATTGAATGCCGGATTCAGTCTACCAGCAAGTTGAATCAGAAATTTAACGCGCCGCGCGTCGCTCGGCATGGAGCCCGAGCATATACATTGCAACCGTCGCCCCCGCAATGGCGGTGATGTCGGCATGGTCGTAAGCGGGCGCCACCTCGACGACATCGGCGCCACGGATATCGAGGGGGCCGAGCTTCTGCAGCACCGAGAGGATTTTCGCGCTCGACGGGCCGCCGGCGACCGGCGTGCCGGTGCCGGGCGCGAATGCCGGGTCGAGGCAGTCGATGTCGAAAGTGAGATAGGCGGGTTTGCCGTCGGTATGGCCGAGGATCGTCCTGGCGATCTCCGCCGCCGTCATCTCCTCCACCTCATGGCCATAGAGGAGGCGGATGCCGAAATCCTTCGGTGCATGGGTGCGGATGCCGACCTGGATCGAACGGGCGGGATCGATGATGCCGTCGCGTACGGCGCGCGCCACGAAGGAACCATGGTCTATGCGTTTGTTGTCGTCGAACCATGTGTCCTGATGGGCGTCGAACTGGACAAGGGCAAGCGGGCCGTGCCTGGCGGCGTGAGCCTTCAACAGCGGCCAGGTGATAAAATGGTCGCCGCCTAGGGTGAGCAGGAAAGCACCGCTGCCAAGGATTTTCGCGGCTTCCCGCTCGATCGTCGCCGGTGTCTCCTGGTGGTTGCCGTAGTCGAGCAGGCAATCGCCGTAGTCGATCACCGCCATATCCACGAAGAGATCGCGCGAGAAGGGATATTGCGGATCGTTGTCGAAGATCGCCGAGGCCCGGCGGATCGCCTGCGGCCCGAAGCGGGCGCCGGGCCGATTGGACGTCGCCGCGTCGAAAGGGATGCCCCAGACGACCGCATCGACGCCGGTCAGCGCCTTGGTAAACCGCCGGCGCATGAAGGAAAGCGCGCCCGCAAAGGTTGGATCAGTTGCGGCGGAGGTGAGGCTGGTTGCCGTGAAGGCGTGATCGATCGTCTTTTCTGCCATGGCGTCCCTCCATCATCAGGTGGCCGGGACGTTGGACAATCAGAGCCGGCAAGGCAAGCCTGAGTGAAACAAATTCCTCTTTGCTCAGGAGGCCTTGGCTTCGAATGCCGGCGGAAAGTCGCCGAGCGCTTTGGCTTCGTTGATGCGTGCGCCGATATCCTCCTCGATGATCGACTCCAGTTGTGAGAAGTTGTCGATGACGTAATAGATCGGCTGCACGATATCGATGCGGTAGGGCGTTCGGAGCACCGTCATCAGGTCGAACGGCCGGAATTCGCATTCCTTGCCTTCCATCGCGGCCCGTGTTTCGCTGGGAGAGGAAACGATGCCGGCGCCGAAGCAGCGGCGCCCCTGCGGCGTATTGATCAGGCCGAACTCGACGGTGAACCAGAATATCCGGAACAGATGCCATGAATAGCCCTTGCCGAGACTGACAGCCTTCTCGCCGAAGCGGCGCACGAAATTGGCGTAGCTCTGGTTGGTCAGCAGGGGGCAATGACCAAAGACCTCGTGGAAGATATCCGGTTCCTCGATGTAGTCGATATGCTCGCGGCGCCGGATGAACGTCGCCAGCGGAAACTTGCCCTGCGACAGAAGTTCATAGAAGCGCGATGGCGGGATGAGGGCGGGGACGCCCTCCACGCCGAAGCCGGTGGTCTCGTTGAGCCGCCGATTGACGTCGCGAAGCTGCGGAACCTTGTCCGGTTTCAGCCCGAGCGTCTTCACGCCGTCCAGATATTCCCGGCAGGCCCTGTCGGCCAAAAGCGTCATCTGCCGCTGGTAGAGTTCGCTCCAGATTTGGTCTTCCTCGGCCGTGTAGTGATAGATGCCGTCCGCATCCGGCAGGTTCGCCGTATAGGTGCTTTCCTTGGTCATGATCGGCCTCCCGTTCATCGATCCAATGGGCCGGGCATTCGAGCCTTCGGCTGTCAGATCACCATTATATCTCGGAAAATGCGGGTAAACATTTCAGGATTGCCGGAGTAGGATTTGAAAATGGGAGAATATTTCGGGAGGAGAGGCCGGAATGAAAGAAAACCTGCAGGCCGCCCGTAGGCTTCTGCAACTCGTGCAGACCGGAGATGGGTTGTCGCTCTCCGAACTGGCGGAGAAAGCCGGCATGTCGCAAAGCACCGCCTGGCGCAAGATGCAGGAGCTGGAGGCCGAAGGCGTCATCCGGAAGAGGGTTGCTCTTCTCGATCCGGCAAAGCTCGACCTCAAGCTCTGCATCATCGCTCATGTGACCCTGGAGGATCATCACGAGGAGGCGATCGAAGCATTTGCCGGCGTCGTGCGGGACCGACCGGAGATCATGGAGTGCTATGCGCTGTCCGGAACGTTCGACTACATGCTGAAGATCAGGGCACGCGACGTCGAGGCCTATGAGGCTTTCATGACCCGCCACCTGATGCGCAATCCGCATGTGCGCAACGTGGTTTCCAGCTTCGTCCTGCGCGAACTGAAGTCGACGACCGAACTGCCGATCTGAGAAATGCCCGCAAGCGCCGGCAAAAGAAAAGGCCGGGAAAACCCGGCCTTCGCAAATCCGTAATCGCAGCAGGCGATCAGCGCTTGGAGAACTGGAAGGAGCGGCGGGCCTTGGCCTTACCGTACTTCTTACGCTCGACAACGCGGCTGTCGCGGGTCAGGAAGCCACCCTTCTTGAGAACCGAACGCAGGCCCGGCTCGAAATAGGTCAGCGCCTTGGAAAGGCCGTGGCGCACCGCGCCGGCCTGGCCGGAAAGGCCGCCACCTGCAACGGTCGCGACGATGTCGAACTGGCCGCCACGGTTCGCAGCGACGATTGGCTGCTGCAGGATCATCTGCAGGACCGGGCGTGCGAAATAGGCGGAGAAATCCTTGCCGTTGACGGTGATCTTGCCGGTGCCGGCCTTGACCCAGACGCGGGCGACGGCGTTCTTGCGCTTGCCGGTCGCATAGGAACGGCCAAGGTTATCAACCTTGCGGACGTGAACCGGGGCCTGGCTTTCGGCCGCCGGAGCGAGATCCTTCAGAGAGGAGAGATCGGCCATGTTCAGGCGCTCCTTACATTCTTCTTGTTCAGCGAAGCCACGTCGAGAGCGACCGGCTGCTGGGCTTCATGGGGATGGTTGGAACCGGCATAAACGCGCAGGTTCTTCATCTGGCGACGGCCGAGAGGGCCACGCGGGATCATGCGCTCGACGGCCTTTTCGATGACGCGCTCCGGAAAGCGGCCTTCGATGATCTGGCGCGCGGTGCGCTCCTTGATGCCGCCCGGATAGCCGGTGTGCCAGTAATACTTCTTGTCGGAATACTTCTTGCCGGTAAGGGCAACCTTTTCCGCATTGATGACGATCACGTTGTCGCCGTCATCGACATGAGGGGTGTAGGTGGCCTTGTGCTTGCCGCGGAGCCGGTTTGCAACGATGGTGGCGAGGCGACCGACAACGAGGCCTTCGGCATCGATGATCACCCACTTCTTCTCCACCTCGGCGGGCTTCTGAACGAAGGTTGACATGGTTTTCTCTTTCATTTGGGACCCGTGGCATTCGAAAACCGGATGCAAGGGCGTTTCTTGTTGCTTGGATTGTCGGCCGAAATCCCCCAAAAAAGAGCGAAGGACCGACAAAAAGAATGCGGGCCATGAAGGTCCGCAATCTGTGGCGGCTTATACCGGTGCGGATGCGAAGCGTCAAGATGACGGATTTGCAAGATTGAAAAATAGACACAGCAAAATCAAAGGTTTACATATGTGGTTTTATGGTACCACAATTTATCGTGGCGGAATCGAATAGGTGGCAGTCGCCTGGGCGACCGGCTCTCCGCCGCTTTGCTGGGTCAGCAGGCAGTCGATCACCGCAAGCCGCTTGCCGAGCTTGAGAAGCCTGCAGTCGCAGAAGAGCGGAGCGAGTTGCGGCTTGCGCAGGAAATTGACGTTGAGGCTGGTGGTGACGGCGAGCGCCACCGGTCCGATATGGGCAAGGATGACGGCATAAGCCGCGACATCCGCCAGCATGACCATCGACGGACCGGAAATCGTATTGCCGGGGCGCAGGTGCCGGTCGCTCGGATCAAAGCGCATGGAGAGTTCACCCGGTCGAACATCCGTCACGGCAAGTGCTCGTCCATCCACGTGGATTTGCGGAAATTCGCGATCCAGGAAGGCATGGATCTCCTCTGCTGTCATGATAGGCCGCATTCTCTTCCTTTCGAGATGCCTGGAATGTTTTCTTTATGAATACAGACAGGTTTTCGACACCCCCACTTTCGGGCTATGTAATTAGGCGCATGGCCCCATTGGTGGGGCGGGATGAAGGTTTGTGTATACAACCTATGGGGTCATTTGTCTGGGCTCCGTCTACAAGGCCTCAAGAACGGCACGAGGAGAGAGCGATCTGGCAGCCGCGGCTTGATCAAAAAAATCCCCTGTGGTTTCAACATGACGCAGTGATGGATACCTGGTTTTGTCACAGTTGATGAGATTGCGAATTATCACGGATCATGAATAGTAGGTTCCCCTAATTCAACTGTAGATGATGCTAATATGCGTTGTACGGAAGCGGAAAATAGCAAGAACGTTCCTAGAACGGCCGCCGCGGTTGCCGGGCAGGAATCTGCACGTCAGAATCCGAGACAGCCTGGCTGCAGCGGAAAGCAGTCTTCCCGATCAGGCCTGAGTTTGCAGGCGCGAACGGGGCAGCGGGGTGTATCGGCCGACGGCACCGTCACGCGATCCGCAAATTCATGGCCGTCGCAGAAGCTGCTGTCGACGACATAGCGGTCGTAGAGGGTCATGCCGCGCACGTTTCTGGATGGATAGCGCAGGATGACCGCGCCTTCGCGTCTGATCACGCGCTGCACGGCAGCACAGGACATGCTGGTGGAATTATACCGGGAAATGGCAAAGGCCGGTTCGACCGGCAGGAGGGCGGCGGCGCAAGCCATGACGGTGAGGCTTGCGAGAAATTTTTTCATGACCTGCATCCCTTTTATCGAGACACGGACTTACATAGAGCGCGAGGATTGTGCCGCCAGAGGCATCATCAGGGAGGCTGCCATCCATGAATCATGATCATTACGACAATGCCTATATCGCCGATATCTTGAGGACCGTGAAGACCATCGCGCTTCTCGGGGCATCTCCCAATCCGGATAGGCCGAGCAATCGCGTCATGGGTTTTCTGCTGTCGAAGGGGTATACAGTCTTTCCGGTCAATCCGGGTCAGGCGGGCAAGCAGATCCAGGGGCAGACCGTCTACAAGACGCTCTCCGACGTGCCGCAGCCGGTCGATATGGTCGATGTCTTCCGCGCCGCCGAATACCTGGATGGCGTGGTCGATGAAGCACTCGCCCTTGAGACCTTGCCCAAGGTGATCTGGGGGCAGCTCAGCGTCCGCGACGACGGGGCGGCAGCCAAGGCGGAAGCTGCCGGCATCAAGGTTGTCATGGACCGTTGCCCGGCAATCGAATATCCCCGGCTTGTCGCCTGATGCCTTCAGTCGGCGAGCAGTTCCGGCCGGGCCCGCATCTCGTTGAGCAACTCGGCATTGGCGCAGTAATCAGCAAAGTCTGCGACGGCGGCGCCATCGACGAGTTCCCGGCGGCAGCGGGCCTTTTCCTGGCATTTGGAACAGGTGATGTGCATGTCGCGGAATTCCAGCGGTTCGGCGAGCCTGACCTCTTCCGGATCGATGTTCAGCAAGCGCATCAGTGATACCATTTCGTCGGCGGCGTGAGGTCCGCGCCTGATCAGAGAAATGAACTCATCCCTGGACATGGCGTTGTCATGCGCGAGAATCTTGACGGTTTCCTCATCAAGACTCGCGAGGACCTTTGCCTCCTCGATGGCGTCCCAGGTTGTGGAACACCAGCGGGCGATCCGGGAAACGAAGTTTTCATGTGTGGTGGAGGCTTGATTATTCATGGCATACTCCTCTTCGCACCTGGAGCATACGTGCGGAGAAGCGGAGATCGTTGATCAAGATCAACCAGGCCGCATTTCCCAGGTGTGATAAAAGGTTGAAAAAAGCACTTGGGCAATAAGGGAGAGAGACCATGCCGACGATCAATCCGGGCTTTTCAACTCTGGCGGTGCATGCAGGCGCCCAGCCCGATCCCGCCACGGGTGCCCGGGCGACGCCCATCTACCAGACGACGTCCTTCGTCTTTAATGACGCGGACCATGCGGCGGCCCTCTTTGGCCTGCAGCAGTTCGGCAATATCTACACCCGCATCATGAATCCGACTCAGGCGGTGCTCGAAGAGCGGGTGGCGGCGCTGGAGGGCGGCACGGCTGCGCTTGCGGTTGCCTCCGGCCATGCGGCTCAGATGCTGACCTTCCACACGATCATGCAGCCCGGCGATAATTTCGTCTCGGCGCGAAGACTCTACGGCGGTTCGATCAACCAGTTCGGTCATGCCTTCAAAAGTTTCGACTGGCAGGTTCGCTGGGCCGATACGGACGAGCCGGAGAGCTTCGACAAACAGATTGATGAACGCACCCGCGCCATCTTCATCGAAAGCCTTGCCAATCCCGGCGGCACCTTCGTGGATATCGCGGCGATCGCCGACGTGGCGCAACGGCGCGGTATTCCGCTGATCGTCGACAACACGATGGCAACTCCCTATCTCGTCAGACCGCTGGAGCACGGCGCCGACATTGTCGTCCATTCGCTGACGAAATTCCTGGGCGGGCATGGCAATTCGATGGGCGGCGTCATCGTCGATGGCGGCACGTTCGACTGGTCGAAATCCGGCAATTACCCGATGCTCTCACAGCCCCGGCCGGAATATGCCGGCATCGTGCTGCATCAGACTTTCGGCAATATCGGCTTTGCGATCGCCGCCCGCGTGCTGGGTTTGCGCGACCTCGGCCCGGCGCTCTCACCTTTCAACGCCTTCATGATCCTGACCGGCATCGAGACGCTTCCCCTCAGAATGCAGAGGCATTGCGATAATGCACTCGCCGCGGCGCAATGGCTGAAGAAGCATCCGAAAATCGCCTGGGTGAACTATGCCGGCCTCGAGGACGATCCGAACCACGCCTTGCAGCAACAGTATTCGCCGAAAGGCGCGGGCGCCGTCTTCACCTTCGGTGTCAAGGGGGGCTATGAGGCGGGCAAAGCTCTGGTCGAAGGTCTGAAGCTCTTCTCGCACCTCGCCAACATCGGCGACACCCGCTCGCTGGTCATCCATCCGGCTTCCACGACGCACCGGCAGTTGACCGAAGAGCAGCAGATCGCCGCCGGCGCCGGTCCCGACGTGGTGCGGCTGTCGATCGGCATCGAGGATGCTGCCGACATCATCGCCGATCTCGATCAGGCCTTGTCGAAGGTCTGAGGCGCGGCATGGCATCCTGGGTTCGATTCGACATCACGGCCATCAAACCGGAGGAGGGCGCTCCGGCGCCCGACCGCCTGATTTCCGGCAATCCGACCTTCCGCACCTGGAATGTCGAGGAGGCCGATGGCGGGCTCTACGCCGGCATCTGGGAGGCGACGCCGGGGAAGTGGCGGATCGCCTACGACGAGTGGGAGTATTTCCACATCCTCTCCGGCCATTCGATCGTGATGGAAGAGGCCGGCCGGCCCATCCATCTGAGGGCCGGCGACAGCATGGTCCTGAGAGCTGGCTTCAAGGGAACCTGGGAAGTCGTTGAAACGACTCGCAAGGATTACGTGATCCGGGTCTGAAATCAGTCCTTCTTGTCGCTATTGAACGCCTCTGCGAACTCCGGCGACGAGATGAAGGCGAGCGTACGCCTCATCTCCTCCGACTTTTCCTTGCCGAAAGCCTTGTCGAAGCGGTCCTGAGCGATCTGCCAGCGTGTGGTCAGATCCTTCTGCTTTTCAATTCCTGTCTCCGTCAGTCCCACGCGTTTTGCCCGCCGGTCCTTGTCGTCAGGCATCAGTTCCACCAGCCCGTCGCGAATCAGCGGCTTCAACGTGTGGCCAAGCGCGGAAAGATCCATGACCATCGCCTCTGCCAGGCTCTTGAGGGTCGGTTCTCCTGAGCGTGCGATCTGCGACAGAAGCGAGAATTGCGTGCCCTTGAGCCCCGTGTCACCCATCGCATCCTCATAGAGCTGACCGAGCTGCCGCGAAGCGCGGCGCACTGCGCTGTTGCTGCAGTAAAGCCAGATGCCGTCTTCCCGCATTTTTTCGTCGTTCACCATGTCCTTACCTGCTTTCCGCGGAGAGGATGCCCGCTTTTGGCTGGCGCTTCCACTCCCGATAAAAATTTCTGCTCTCCTCTTGTGACTTCGAAACCCCGTTTTCATATATAGTGGCATATGCCAGTAAATTCCAATCAAAGGAGATGAACCAATGACGACGTCATCCAAACTCGGAACTGCCCTCGTGACCGGCGCTTCGTCCGGAATCGGTGCGACCTACGCCGACCGCCTGGCCAGGCGCGGTTATGACCTTATTCTTGTTGCCCGCGATGAAGACAGGCTGAAAACGCTCGCAGAGCGCCTGTCGCAGGGCCATGGTGTAACGGCAGAGGTGCTGCGCGCTGACCTGACGCAGCGGGCTGATGTGCTTGCGGTCGAAAAGCGCCTGCGCGAGGACGGTTCAATCACGCTTTTCGTCAACAATGCCGGCATCGGACCGAAGGGATCGCTGCTCCAGAGCGATGCCGATTATCTTGACCAGATGGTCGATCTCAACGTCACTGCCGCGAACCGGCTTGCCGTAGCAGCCGCGCAGGCTTTCGTGGGGCGGGGCGAGGGGGCGATCATCAATACCGCCTCGGTCGTCGCGCTGTGGCCCCAGGCCTTCAGCGGCACCTACAGCGCCAGCAAGGCTTTCGTTCTTGTCCTGACGGAATCTCTGGCGAGTGAACTTGCCGGAACCGGCGTCCGCATCCAGGCGGTTCTTCCCGGGCTCACCCGGACGGAAATCTTCGACCGTGTTGGCGGCTCATTCGACAACATGGACCCGAACATGGTGATGGATGTCACCGATCTCGTCGATGCGGCGCTCGCGGGCTTCGACCAGGGCGAACTGATCACCATCCCATCGCTCGCAGACAAGACGCTCTATGAGGCGTTCGAAAATGCTCGCGGTGAATTGCGGCCCCATCTGTCGCTGAACAAGCCGGCCGCGCGCTTCGGGATTCCCTCTTCGCAAACCATTTGATCGGCTTCACCAGGAAAGTTCGAGCCTCTCCAATCCGTGGAAATGATAGACGTCCTTCACGACGGGCGTCTTCGCGATCAGCATTCCCGGCAGGCGACGGAAGAGGATCGGCAGCACGGTATTGAGTTCGAGCCTGGCAAGCGGCGCGCCGATGCAGAAATGGATACCGGCGCCGAAGGAAAGGTTCGGCGCCTCATGGCGGTTCGGCTTGAAGGTCAGCGGGTCGGAGAATTTCTTTGGGTCCAGGTTGGCGGCGGCGAGGATGAGACTCACCTTCTCGCCGCGTTTGAAGGAAAGGCCGTCCATCTCGACATCGTCCAATGCCCATCGCTGGAAGATGTGCACCGGAGCGCAGATGCGCAGCGTCTCTTCCACCGTCCGTTCTGTCGCTGCATCGTCGCGGAAGAGTTCCGATGGCGGCAGCCCGCTTTCCAGGATCACCCTCACCGAATTGCCGATCTGGTGCACGGTCGCCTCGTGTCCGGCATTGAGCAACACGATCGTCGTGGAAACCAACTCGTCGTCGGTGAGATATTGGCCCTTGTGCTCCGTATGGATCATGTGGGTGAGCAGATCCCCGCGTGGTGACCTGCGCCGTTCGGCGATCAAGTCCTTGACGTAATCCGCGAATTCCTTCGCGGCGCGGTCGGCCGCATGTTCGTCCTCTGCTGTCCGCTTGAACATGTACATGCCCACATAGGCATGCGACCAATCGAGGAGCTGTGGCCCCATCTCGTCGGGAATGCCGATCATCCTTGCGATCATCGTCACGGGGATGATGTCGGCGAAGGAGGAGAGCAGTTCTGTTCCGCCGTCCTTCTCGAAACCATCAATCAGCTTTTCAGCAAGCTCGGCGATCTCGGGCCTCAGCCTTTCGATGTGACGGGAGACGAAGGCGCGGTTGACGAGCGTCCTGAGCCGCGTGTGCTCCGGTGGTTCGAGTTCCAGCAACGAATGGCGTTCGGCAAGATCGAAGTTCTCAAGATGCGGCTGAGGAGCGGGAAGCCCCAGGTCCTCCCGGCCGGCGATGTGCAGGATCTGCCGGCCGAACCGCCGGTCGCGCAAGAGCGCGTTCACATGGTCGTAGCCGGTGAAGAACCATTGTCGCTGCTCTTCCCAGTAGAAGGTCGGGCAGTGTTCGTGGAGAAGCGCGTAGACGCGGTTCGGATCGCTATAGAAGGCGGGATTGCGTCCGTCGAGAAAGACGCGGCGGGTTTCGGAATCGATGCGGAGAAAATCGGGCAGAGCGTGCATGCCCGATGCCTAGCGCAATACCGTGAAACGGGGAAGTCCCGTCTATTCGCCGACCGCCACACCCTCGCGGCGCGGATCGGCGCTGCCGACAAGGCCGTTCGCGGTGATCTCGATCGCATGCAGGCCGGAGTTCATCTCGCCGGCCTTCACCTGGTATCCGAGCGCCTGCAGCGGCTCGGCGAGCTTTTCCGCGTCCGTGCCGGCCTCGATGTCGTAGGTTCCGAAGCGGTTGATCAAATGCGGCTGGGCGACGATCTGTTCTACCGACATGCCCCAATCGATATAGGCGATCAGCGCCTGTGCCACGTAACCGATGATCTGGCTGCCGCCGGGCGAGCCGATGGCGAGAAGCGGCTTGCCGTCCTTCATGACGATGGTGGGCGACATGGAGGAGCGGGGCCGTTTTCCGGGCTCGACGCGGTTGGCGACCGGCAGGCTCCCGTCGTGGGTCTTGAAGGAAAAGTCGGTAAGCTCGTTGTTGAGCAGGAAACCGTTGGTCATGAGCCGCGAGCCGAAACCGCTTTCGATCGTCGTGGTCATTGACACGACATTGCCTTCCTTGTCGACGATGACGAAATGGCTGGTGGAGGGGAGTTCGATCGCCTCGCCGTCCCCGAAAAGTAGGGCGTGGTCCCACTCCGGCTCGCCGGCCTTCACGGAGTCGGCGGCAAGCGCTTTCTCGCCGTCGAGCAGTGCAGCCCGCGTGCCGAGATAGTCCTTCTTGACGAGACCCTTGATAGGCGAGGGGACGAAGTCCTGATCGGCGAGATAGCGTTCGCGGTCGGCGAAAGCGAGGCGCTGCGCATCGCCGATGATCCGCCAGCTCTCGGCGCTTTGCGGCCCGAGGCCTTTGATGTCGAAATTCTCGATCGTGCCGAGAATCTGGCCGACCGCGACCCCGCCGGAAGACGGCGGCCCCATGCCGCAGACGTCGAGCGCGCGATAGTTGAAGCAGATCGGCTCGCGTTCCTTGATCCGATAGTTGGCGAGGTCGGTAAGCGACAGCACGCCCGGATTCCCGACTGCTTCCCGTACGGTTTTGACAATGGCTTCGGCGATTGGCCCGTTATAGAAGGCATCGGCACCGCCAGTGGCGATCGCCTTCAGCGTCTCCGCGTAGGCGGGGTTCTTGAGGATGGCCCCAACCTTCAATGGCGCACCCGAAGCGTCGTAGAAATAGCCGCGCGGACCTTCGTATTTCTTCAGCCGGTCACCTTCGGCGGCAATCAGGGAGGCCAGGCGCGGAGAGACTTCGAAACCATTTGTGGCGAGGGTTTGCGCCTGTTCGAACAGGCTCGTCCATTCCGCCTTGCCGTAGCGCTTATGGATCTCGTGCAGCAGCCGCACGGTGCCGGGGGTGCCGACCGACCGGCCACCGACCACGGCGTCCATGAATTTCAGCGGCTGGCCCTGCGCATCGAGGAACAGTTTCGGCGTTGCCTCCATCGGCGCGGTTTCCCGGCCGTCGAAGGTTGTAAGCTTGTTGGCGGCTGCGTCGTAGAAGACGAGGAAAGAGCCGCCGCCGAGGCCGGAGCTCTGCGGTTCGACGAGACCGAGCACGGTCTGGACTGCTACCATGGCGTCGATCGCATTGCCGCCCTTGGCGATCACATCTCGCCCTGCTTCTGCCGCCAGCGGATTGGCCGCCGCGACCATGAAATTCTTCGCTTCGACGCGCTTTGCGGTCGCCATCCCCGTCGCGCGTTCCGGTGCGAGGGTATCGGATGCCTGTTGAGCCCCGATCACACCTGCCGAAAGCACAAGCGAAAGCGCAAGGCTCGTGAAAAATGTCGCTCGCATATGGCACTCCCTCCGCCATTGATCCCTGACGGAGAATGTGGACCTTACGGAAGGAAGGACAAGAGGGTCAGCGTTTGCCGAGCAATGCGAGGCGTTTGAGGGCCGCCACCTGTCGGTTGGCGCGGATATCGGTCGGTGCTTCGTCTTCGCCCTGCCGGTCGGCGGCGGGAATGATGGAGGCCTCCGCACCTGTATCGATCGCCGTGCGGTCGCGGCCGCTTTCCTTGGCGGCATAGAGAGCTCGGTCGGCGGCGCTCAGCAGCAGGTCGAGATCGGCTTCGTCGGCTGTCGCAAGCGCGATGCCGGCGCTCACCGTGACCCTGATCCGATGCTCGCCGGCAGTGATGACCTGACGCTTTAGGGTGAGGCGGATCGCCTCCGCTATGCTGGCGGCCTCGATCATATCGCCGACGCGCAGGATCGAAGCGAATTCTTCACCGCCCATGCGCCCGAAGAAGCCGCGGCCGCGCATTGAGGTCTGGCCGACCTGCGAGAATGCCACCAAAACCGCATCGCCGGCCTGGTGTCCGCAGCGGTCGTTGATCTGCTTGAAGCCGTCGAGGTCGAAATGCAGGAACGCAATCAGTGGCTTCTTAGCCTTCTGGACCATGCGCAGGCCATGGAATTCATCGATGAGGCCGCGACGGTTGAGCACGCCGGTCAACGGATCGGTCACGGCGAGCATCTTCAGTTTCTCCTCCGATCGTTCTGTCAGCAGTTTTGCGCCGCTCATGATGCCCGCGACGAAACAGAAGGCGGCGGGAAAGAAAAGCCATATGGCATTCGGCGCGGTGGCAAACGAGGTCGGGCGATTGACGACGGCAAGGATGGCGCTGGCGCCGTTCGCCAGGAATTGGACGCTGATGAAACTGGCCATGAAGCGGCGTGTGGACCGGGACGGCCCGTTGTTCCTGACAAGGGTGCCGATCATGATCGCATAGCCGACCATGGCCGCGGCATTGTAGAGCACCACCCGGTTCGCAAAGTTCTCCCGGATCGGGTCCAGCAACATGCCGGCGATCCAGATAAGTGCCGGAATGGCGACAAAACCCTGGACCGGCTTGCGATCGAATTGCAGGAGCCCGGCGATCCACAGGCCGATGGCCACGAATATGACGGTATTGGCGATCTGGATGGAAAGGAAGTCGGGAATGTCGCCGCGCAAGGCAACCAGCGCGACGCCCAGACTATGCAGCGCAAAGCCGCAGCCCCAGGTCAGATAGAAGTTGTCCCGCTCGTGAAACCAGCGCGAAAACAGGAGGACGGCGAGCGTCATCGCCTCCACTGACCAGATCATCAGGCCCGTCAAAATGTCCACTTGCCCCTCCGCGCCCGACTTTGGGCAGGAGCAGCATGGCTGAGACTCTTTAAAACGAGGTTGCCGGGATGACAGAATCCGGGACCGGCCGCGAAGCGGAACAAGCAATGCCCGAATGTGTTCACACACACTTTACCGTGATCGGGCAAAAACTTGTGCATGCGAGCGGAAACGAATCCCGGCCGGCTGCAATGTCGGAGGAATCATACTAGCGCTCGATCTCACGCATCCCACGCGGCAGTTAAGGATATCAGGTGCTCCGTCTTGAAGTACCGGGCGTTGACACTCTATGTAGGGAATGACCTATTCCATTTGATTCCGGAGCGCCTCTCTGCCTTCGGCAAGTGCTTGACAAAGGACGGACATGAGAAACCCAATTGATACCGCAATGGCCTTGGTGCCGATGGTCGTAGAGCAGACCAATCGCGGTGAGCGCTCTTATGACATCTTTTCGCGCCTCCTGAAGGAGCGGATCATCTTCCTGACCGGTCCGGTGGAGGACCAGATGGCGTCGCTCGTCTGCGCCCAGCTTCTCTTCCTCGAAGCGGAAAACCCGAAGAAGGAAGTCGCCCTTTACATCAATTCGCCCGGCGGCGTCGTGACTGCCGGCATGGCGATCTACGATACGATGCAGTTCATCAAGCCCGCTGTCTCGACGCTCTGCATCGGTCAGGCGGCGTCCATGGGCTCGCTTCTGCTTGCGGCCGGCGAGAAAGGCATGCGCTTTGCGACGCCGAACTCCCGCATCATGGTGCACCAGCCATCCGGCGGGTTCCAGGGACAGGCCTCCGACATCGAACGCCACGCCCGTGACATATTGAAGATGAAAAGACGTTTGAACGAGGTCTACGTGAAGCATACCGGCCGCACGTACGAAGAAGTCGAAAAGACGCTCGACCGCGACCACTTCATGGATGCCGACGAGGCCCGCGAATGGGGCGTCGTCGACAAGATCCTGACTTCGCGTCAGGAAATCGAAGGCGGCTCGGGAGATTGAGTGGAAGCGTGAACCTGTGCGTCTCACCCCGTTGTGAGCAAAAAAGGGTTTCAAGTCGCACGGAAAGCGCTATTAATGCTGTGTTGAACTTTTATGACATAGCATGCGTTTCCTGAGGGTTTCGTTGCCGTCGATCTGCATGATGTGCCCGGATCGGTAGAGTACCCTTAAGGGCAGGCAGGCACGTGAAGCCCGTCAGATGGGTTTGGCGGGCTTGTAGAGTGGACCGCGCCCGTTCTGACTTGAGCGCGGAGTGCTGGAAGGAAAGTGATATGAGCAAAGTCAGCGGCAGCAACGGCGGCGACTCCAAGAATACTCTGTATTGCTCTTTCTGCGGAAAGAGCCAGCACGAAGTCCGGAAGCTGATCGCCGGGCCGACGGTGTTCATCTGCGATGAATGCGTCGAACTGTGCATGGACATCATCCGCGAAGAGAACAAGACCTCGATGGTCAAGTCCCGCGACGGGGTTCCGACACCGCAAGACATCATCAAGGTTCTCGACGAATACGTCATCGGCCAGAAGCAGGCCAAGCGCATCCTGTCGGTCGCGGTGCATAACCACTACAAGCGCCTGGCGCATGCCTCCAAGGGGGGCGATGTGGAGCTCGCGAAGTCGAACATCATGCTGGTAGGCCCGACCGGCTGCGGCAAGACCTATCTTGCCCAGACGCTCGCCCGCATCATCGACGTGCCCTTCACCATGGCGGATGCCACGACGCTCACCGAAGCCGGCTATGTCGGCGAGGACGTCGAAAACATCATCCTGAAGCTCCTTCAGGCGGCCGACTACAATGTCGAACGCGCCCAGCGTGGCATCGTCTACATCGACGAAGTGGACAAGATTTCCCGCAAGTCCGACAACCCGTCGATCACCCGCGACGTGTCGGGCGAGGGCGTCCAGCAGGCGCTGCTGAAGATCATGGAAGGCACGGTCGCCTCGGTCCCGCCCCAGGGCGGCCGCAAGCATCCGCAGCAGGAATTCCTGCAGGTCGATACGACGAACATCCTGTTCATATGCGGCGGCGCGTTTGCCGGTCTCGACAAGATCATCTCCGCCCGCGGCGAGAAGACGTCGATCGGCTTTGCCGCCACGGTGCGCGCCCAGGACGAGCGCCGGGTCGGCGAGGTGTTGCGTGAACTGGAGCCGGAAGACCTGGTCAAGTTCGGCCTGATCCCGGAATTCATCGGCCGTCTGCCGGTCCTGGCGACGCTCGAAGACCTGGACGAGGATGCGCTGATCCAGATCCTTTCGGAACCGAAGAACGCTCTCGTCAAACAGTACCAGCGGCTTTTCGAGATGGAGGACGTGGAACTGACCTTCCACGAGGATGCACTGCGCGAGATCGCCAAGAGGGCGATCGTCCGCAAGACCGGCGCACGCGGCTTGCGCTCCATCATGGAGAAGATCCTGCTCGATACGATGTTCGAGCTTCCGGCGCTGGAAGGCGTGCGCGAGGTGGTGATCTCCGAAGACGTCGTAAAAGGCACGGCTCGCCCGCTCTACATCTATGCCGACCGGCAGGAAGAAAAGGCCAACGTCTCGGCCTGAGCTACGCAAGCTGGATGATCATCTTGGAGAGGCCCTGACAGGGGCCTCTTTTCGTGCCGATATACACACTTGCTTTTTTTATTTATTCCACCATTTTCGCATTGCGAAGAGTTGCGCCTGGTGCATCTTGCATTAGAAAATGCGCAGGAAGATTAGCCGCTGCTCTATAGCGGCGTGGCCTGCTTCGGTTATAGTTGTTGACGGTCGGTGACCGCGTGCTGTGTTCTTGGCGTCCCGTATGAGCGTTTCGAGTGCGCGCTTTGTAATGCTACTGTCACAATGCTGATGCGACGGCAGCACTGCAAGGCTTGAAATCAAATTTCGGAAACGCCACTTTGGGCGGGAGTGAAGTGCCTGGGTGATTGCCCTGTGATCTGCCCAGGCGACGTATCCCGGAAACGGGACGATGGAAAGGAATTGAAATGACGAATTCAACGTCTGCGGCACCTGGCGGCGAAACCTATCCGGTGCTGCCTCTGCGCGACATTGTGGTCTTTCCGCATATGATCGTGCCACTGTTCGTCGGACGGGAGAAATCCATTCGCGCGCTCGAAGAAGTGATGGGGTCCGACAAGCAGATCATGCTCGTCACCCAGATCAATGCCGGCGACGATGATCCCGAACCCTCGGCAATCTACAAGGTCGGCACGGTTGCCAACGTGCTGCAGCTCCTGAAGCTTCCCGATGGCACCGTGAAGGTGCTCGTCGAAGGCCGCGCGCGCGCCCAGATCGATGGCTATACGGACCGCGATGAATTTTACGAGGCAACGGCGAATGTTCTCGACGAGCCCGAAGAGGACGCCGTCGAGGTCGAGGCTCTGTCCCGTTCGGTGGTTTCCGAGTTCGAGAACTACGTGAAGCTGAACAAGAAGATCTCGCCGGAAGTCGTCGGCGCCGCAAGCCAGATCGAGGATTACTCGAAGCTGGCAGACACGGTCGCCTCGCACCTGTCGATCAAGATCACCGAGAAGCAGGAAATGCTGGAGACCGTCAGCGTCAAGCTGCGTCTCGAAAAGGCGCTCGGCTTCATGGAAGGCGAGATTTCCGTCCTGCAGGTGGAAAAGCGCATCCGCTCCCGCGTCAAGCGCCAGATGGAGAAGACCCAGCGCGAATACTACCTCAATGAGCAGATGAAGGCGATCCAGAAGGAACTCGGCGACGGCGAGGAAGGCCGCGACGAGATGGCCGAACTCGAGGAGCGCATCTCCAAGACGAAGCTTTCGAAGGAAGCCCGCGAGAAGGCCGATGCGGAGTTGAAGAAGCTTCGGCAGATGAGCCCGATGTCGGCGGAAGCCACCGTCGTGCGCAACTATCTCGACTGGCTGCTTGGCATTCCGTGGGGCAAGCGGTCGAAGATCAAGGCCGACCTCAACAACGCCGAAAAGATCCTCGAAGCCGATCACTTCGGCCTCGACAAGGTCAAGGAACGCATCATCGAGTATCTGGCCGTCCAGGCGCGCGCAACCAAGATCAAGGGACCCATCCTGTGCCTCGTCGGCCCCCCGGGCGTCGGCAAGACCTCGCTTGCCCAGTCGATCGCCAAGGCGACCGGCCGCGAATATGTCCGCATGGCGCTCGGCGGCGTCCGTGACGAAGCCGAAATCCGCGGTCACCGCCGCACCTATATCGGCTCGATGCCCGGCAAGGTCATCCAGTCGATGAAGAAGGCGAAGAAGTCCAACCCGCTCTTCCTGCTCGACGAGATCGACAAGATGGGCATGGACTTCCGCGGCGACCCGTCTTCGGCGCTGCTCGAAGTGCTGGACCCGGCACAGAACTCGACCTTCATGGACCATTACCTGGAAGTCGAATACGACCTGTCCGACGTGATGTTCATCACCACGGCAAACACGCTGAACATCCCGGCACCGCTGATGGACCGTATGGAAATCATCCGCATCGCCGGTTACACCGAGGACGAGAAGCGTGAGATCGCCAAGCGTCACCTTCTGCCGAAGGCAATCAAGGAGCATGCGCTGCAGCCGAACGAATTCTCGGTGAGCGACGATGCCCTGATGGCGATCATCCAGCAGTACACCCGTGAAGCGGGCGTCCGTAACTTCGAACGTGAACTGATGAAACTCGCCCGCAAGGCGGTGACCGAGATCATCAAGGGCAAGACGAAGTCGGTCGAGGTCACGGCTGCCAACATCAATGACTATCTCGGCGTTCCGCGCTTCCGCCACGGCGAGGCCGAACGTGAGGATCAGGTTGGTGTCGTCACCGGTCTTGCCTGGACGGAAGTCGGCGGCGAGCTCCTGACGATCGAAGGCGTCATGATGCCGGGCAAGGGCCGCATGACGGTCACCGGCAACCTGAAGGAAGTCATGAAGGAATCCATCTCGGCGGCGGCATCCTATGTCCGTTCGCGCGCTGTGGATTTCGGCATCGAACCTCCGCGCTTCGACAAGTCGGATATCCACGTCCACGTTCCGGAAGGGGCGACCCCGAAGGACGGGCCCTCGGCGGGTGTCGCCATGGCCACCGCGATCGTCTCGGTCATGACCGGCATTCCGGTCAACAAGGACGTCGCCATGACCGGCGAGATCACGCTTCGCGGCCGTGTTCTGCCGATCGGCGGTCTCAAGGAGAAGCTCCTTGCGGCGCTGCGCGGCGGCATCAAGAAGGTTCTGATCCCGGAGGAAAACGCCAAGGACCTGGCGGAGATTCCGGACAATGTGAAGAACAACATGGAGATCATTCCTGTCTCGCGTATGGGTGAAGTGATCCGCCAGGCGCTTGTCCGCCAGCCCGAGCCGATCGAATGGGACGGCACGGTGGAAACGCCGGTGATTGCGACCGTCGAAGGGGTCGACGACGTCGGAACTGCGATCGCCCACTGATCGATCGTCTTTTGGTCATGCCAAATTGGCACTATCCACGGAAAAAGCCGGTTTCAAGCCGGCTTTTTTTGTGAAAACTGCCGGACACCCCTTGTTTTTCAGGCGATTGCGGAGCTTTTGGGTTGCCAAGGCCCGACACCGAACTATTGTCGGCGCCGAAATACATGAGTCGTTCCAAAACCGCTGAAAGGGGTGGAAACATGAACAAGAACGAATTGGTATCCGCAGTGGCCGAAAAAGCCGGTCTCTCCAAGGCTGATGCCGCATCTGCTGTTGATGCCGTTTTTGAGACCGTACAGGCTGAGCTGAAGAAGGGTGGCGACATTCGTCTTGCCGGCTTTGGCAGCTTCTCCGTTTCCCGTCGCGAGGCATCCAAGGGCCGCAACCCGTCGACCGGCGCCGAAGTCGACATTCCGGCACGCAACGTGCCGAAGTTCTCGGCCGGCAAGGGCCTGAAGGACGCCGTCAACAGCTAACGCGCTGCCTCCGGGCAACCCTGTAGCAGTCTCAATAACGGAAAGGCCTGGGTTTCCCGGGCCTTTTTCGTTTTCTCAGAACATCGTAGGTTGGACAGCTCCAACGTGTGAGAACCGTCATCCCTCTGTCATACGCATGCTCCAATAACCACCAACGGTTTTATGGACAGGAGGGCTCCTATGACATTCCGTATTCACGCCGCGCTGACGGCAGTGCTTCTCGCCTCGGTCGCAGCGCCTGCCAGCGCAGAGCAGGTCTTCAACCGCATCGCATCCTTCCCCATTGCCAGCAATCTTCCTGCGGACAAGGATAAGCTGGCAACCACGTCGGCGGAAATCATCACCGCCAGCGAGGACGGCAAGACGCTGATCTATTCCGACAGCCCGCTCGGCGCGATAGGTTTCATCGACATCACCGATCCCAAGACTCCGAAGGCGCTCGGCGCGCTGTCTCTTGACGGCGAGCCGACATCCGTAGCCGCCGTCGGCTCCAAGGTTTTTGCCGCCGTCAATACGTCGGAAAGCTACGCAAAGCCGTCCGGCAAGCTGAATGTCGTGGATATCGCGTCGAAGAAGATCGAGGCGACCTGCGACCTCGGCGGTCAGCCGGATTCGATCGCTATTTCGAAGGACAAGACCTTTGCCGCAATCGCCATCGAGAACGAGCGCGACGAGGACGTGAACGACGGCGCCATCCCCCAGATGCCGGCCGGCGATCTGGTCATCGTATCGCTGAAGGATGGTGCCGTCGACTGCGACTCCATCAAGCACGTCACGCTGACCGGACTTGCTGGCGTCGCCCCGGAAGACCCGGAGCCGGAATTCGTTGCCATCAACGATGCCGGCGAGATCGCGCTGACGCTCCAGGAAAACAATGAGATCGTCATCATCGACGGCAGGACAGCTGCGGTGAAGGGGCATTTCTCTGCCGGCACGACGACGGTCGAAGGCGTGGACACCAAGTCCGACGGTGCATTGACCTTCACCGGCAAGGTGGAGAATGTCGCCCGCGAGCCCGATGCGGTGAAGTGGCTGGACAATGACCGCCTCGTCGTCGCCAACGAAGGCGACTGGAAAGGCGGTTCGCGCGGCTTCACGATCTTCGACAAATCCGGGAAGGTTCTTTATGAAGCCGGCGCCTCGTTCGAGCACGAGATTGCCCGCATCGGCCACTTTCCGGACAAGCGCGCCAAGTCCAAGGGTGTCGAGCCCGAGGGCCTGGAGGCGGCCACCTTCGGCGCCAGCAAGTATTTCTTCGTTCTGTCCGAGCGCGCATCCATTGTCGGCGTCTACAAGGACACCGGCGCCGAGCCCGAGCTCACGCAGCTCCTGCCTTCCGGCGTCTCCCCCGAAGGAGCGGTCGCCATTCCCGGGCGCAACCTCCTCGCCACCGCCAACGAAGTGGATCTCGGCAAGGACGGCGGCGTCCGCTCGCATGTTATGATCTACGAATATGCGGAGGGCGAAAAAGCCTATCCGACGCTGGTCTCCAAGGATCAGGACGGCAAGATCATCGGCTGGGGTGCGATGTCCGCGCTGGCCGGCGATCCGGAAAAGGAGGGCATCCTCTATGCCGCAAACGATTCCTTCTACGGTATGCAGCCTTCGATCTTCACCATCGACACGACGAAGACGCCCGCTGAGATCACCGGTGTCCTGCGCGTGAGCCGTCAGGGCCAGCCGGCCCAGAAGCTCGATATCGAGGGTCTGGCTACGGACGGTAAGGGTGGCTTCTGGCTGGCCTCGGAAGGGGACGCGGCCAAGCTTGTGCCGCATGCACTCTACAACGTCGACAAGAAGGGCGAGATCAAGGCCGAGATCGGCTTGCCGGCCGAACTGCTTTCCGGCGAGACCCGCTTCGGCTTTGAAGGCATCACCACCGTTGGCTCCGGCGACGACCTGACACTCTGGATGGCAATCCAGCGCGAATGGAAGGACGATCCCAAGGGCACCGTAAAACTCGTTTCCTACAAGCCGAAGAGCAAGGAATGGGGCGCGGTCCGCTATCCGCTGGAGAAGGCAGATGCCGGCTGGGTCGGCCTTTCGGAAATCACCGCGCACGGTGACCACGTCTACATCGTCGAGCGCGACAACCAGATCGGCGACAACGCCAGGCTGAAGAAGCTCTATCGCGTCGCGATCGCCGACCTGAAGCCGGTGAAGCTCGGCGGCGAACTGCCGCTGGTGAAGAAGGAAGAAGTCCACGACTTCATCCCGGATCTGAAAGCGACCAACGGCTATGTTCTCGACAAGCTCGAAGGCTTTGCCTTTGACAAGTCGGGCAAGGCCTTTGCCGTCACCGACAACGACGGCGTCGACGATAGCTCCGGCGAGACGCTGTTCTTCCCGGTTGAGCTGAAGGTTACGAACTAAGCATCCACGGATGCCAAGATAAGGAAAGGCCGGGTTTTATCCGGCCTTTTCGTGTAAGGAGATGTGATGGATATTGGTATAGAGCTGGCATCCGCGGCGCAAAAGCCTCTGCTGAGAGATCTTCTTTCCCAATATCTCGCAGAGTTCGAAAGATATGGTGGCTCCGCCCCTGACTACCCGTATTTCGATGCCTATTGGCAGGAGACCGAAAGCCGCTGGCCCTATCTCATACGACGAGACAGCGAATGCATCGGCTTGGCCTTCGTCAATACCTGGTCCCCGTCGGGCCAAGGCACGGATTTCTCGATAGCCGAATTCTATATCGTTCCGGACGCGCGACGGCATGGTGCTGGACGCGCCGCCGCCACCGCCGTTCTGCGCGCCCATCCTGGCCTCTGGGAATTGAGCGTCATGGCGTTGAACACACCGGCCCAAGCCTTTTGGCCGCGGGCGATCGATGCTGCCGGAGGAGGGGCCTTGGAGCGGGTGAAATCGGATAGCGAGACGATTTACCGGTTTAGGATCGGCTAACGGAAGAAAGGCTAAATACCGTCGGCGATAGCCCCTCATCCGATCCCTCACCAGCGCTGATGCACATGCGGGGTGATGAGCCGCGCATAGATTTCCTTCGCCGCCGTCATTACGTCGTCGGAAAGCGGGGCAAGATCGGCCGCCGCCGCATTGGCCCTGGCTTGTTCGGCGTTGCGCGCGCCGGGGATGACGACTGTGACAGCCTCGTTCATCAGGATCCATTTCAGCGCGAAGGCGGCCATGGCAGCGCCGGCCGGCACCAGTTTGCGCACCTCGTCGACGGCTTGAAGGCCCACCTCGAAGGGCACGCCTGCAAAGGTCTCGCCGACATCGAAGGCCTCGCCATGGCGATTGAAGTTGCGGTGGTCGTCCCTGGCGAAGGCAGTTTCACGGGTGATCTTACCGGACAGCAGACCGCTGGCGAGCGGCACACGGACGATAACCGCCACGTTTTTCCGCTTGGCCTCCTTGAAGAACAGATCGGCCGGCCGTTGGCGGAAGATGTTATAGATGATCTGGATGCTGACGACGTCGGGATATTCGATCGCCTTCAAGGCCTCCTCGACCTTTTCGACGCTGACGCCGTAATTCCTGATCTTGCCGGCACGGCGAAGATCGTCGAGCGCGCCGAAGACGTCCGGGCGGTAAAGGACCTCGGTTGGCGGGCAATGGAGCTGCACGAGGTCAAGGCAGTCGACTTCGAGGTTTTTGAGGCTGCGGTCGACGAAGCCTTCGAGATTGGCCCTGGTGTAACCGTCGGCGACGTGCGGGTTCAGCCGCCGTCCGGCCTTGGTCGCGACCATCGGGCGCGTGCCGCCACGCGACTTCAAAACGCTCGCGATGATCTTTTCCGAACGGCCGTCGCCATAGACGTCTGCGGTGTCGATGAAGGTGACGCCGGAATCGAGCGCGGCTTCCAGCGCCGCCCGGCCATCCGCCTCGCTGACATCGCCCCAGGAGCCGCCGATCTGCCAGGCGCCGAAGCCGACCTCGCTGACGGTGAAGGATGTGCGTCCGAACGCGTGCTGTCTCATGATGTCCTCCGATATATCCACAGGCCGCTCAAGCCGGAGCTTCCGTCGCGCCCGGCATTTGCCTAAAACACATGCTCAAGCTGGGCAATCAAAACAAGCGATTCGATGACGTCCTTCCGTTTTATCCATGCCGCCGACCTGCATCTCGGCAGTCCCTTCCAGGGGCTGGCGATGAAGGACGCGGCGATCGCGGAACTCTTCATTGAGGCGAGCCGCAAGGCCTTTTCGGCGCTGGTGGATCAGGCGGTGGAGCGCAAGGTGGATTTCTTCATCGTCGCCGGTGACGTTTACGACGGTGACTGGAAGGACAACAAGATCGGCTTGTTCTTCAACCGCGAGGTGGCACGGCTGGAGCGCGCCGGCATCCCAGTCTTCCTCCTGAAGGGCAATCACGACGCCGAGAGCGTGATCACCAGGACGATCACGCTGCCGAAGAATGTCAGCGAATTTCCGGTCAACAAGCCCGGCACGTTCAAGCTGGAACACTTGAAGGTGGCGCTGCACGGCCAAGGTTTTGCCGAACGCTCGGCAACCGAAAACCTGGCGCTTGCCTATCCGAAACCGGAGCCCGGCTGGTTCAACGTCGGCGTGCTGCATACCTCACTGACCGGCCGCGAGCCGCATGCGCCCTATGCGCCGTGCTCGGTCGAAGATCTGCGCTCGCGCGGCTACGACTATTGGGCGCTCGGCCATGTGCATGATTTCGAGATCGTCGCGAAAGACCCCTTGGTGGTTTTCCCGGGCAACCTGCAGGGCCGTTCGATCCGCGAGCAGGGGGCGAAGGGCGCCGTGCTGGTCACGGTCGAGGACGGTCGCGTCACCCATGAGCGGATCATCACCGACAGCGCCCGTTTCGGCGAGCTTGCCGCGATGGTCGAACCGGACGACGATATCCCGGCCATTCTCCGGCGACTGGAAAATGCACTGGAATCCGTTGCCGAGAAGATGGAAGGACGGCCGCTGGCGCTCCGTATCCTACTGACCGGCAGGAGCCGTTTCCGCAACGAGCTGACGGCGCGCGCCGACGATTTCCGCGACGAGGTGCAGGCCGCCTGCCATCGCTGCCACGCGGACATCTGGCTGGAGAAGCTGGACGTCCGGCTGGAGCCGGAAACAGCCGGTGCCGCGGTACCGGTGGACATGCTCGGCTTGGCAGGCCTCATCCCCATGGGGACATTCCCGCCGGAACTATTGGCCGACGCGGAAGCCAGGATCGCCGAGATCACCGCGCGTCTGCCGGGTGGCATCGGCGCCGGCGATCTTGCCCTGGGTGACGACGCGGAAACGCTGCTGGCCGAAGCCCGCGATCTTTTGCTCGCGCGCGCGGCGAGGGCTGGCTGACAGATGCGTTTCAACCGTCTCGACATTATGCGCTACGGCGCGCTGACCGACCGGGCTCTCACCTTCCGGCCTGATGCGAAGCTGCATGTGATCTACGGTCCCAACGAGGCCGGGAAGTCCTCGGCTCTTTCGGCAATTTCCGATCTGCTCTTCGGTTTCCCGAGTACCGCCGAAATGAGTTTCCTGCACGATCCGACTTCGCTGAGGGTCGGCGCCGAGATCGTCGCGCGCGAAGGACAGACGCTCGCTTTTCGCCGCCGGCGCGGCCGCAAAAATACGCTGCTTTCTTCGACGGAGGCGGAAGAGGCGCTGCCTGAAGATGCGCTGGCGCCGTTTCTCGGCACCTTGTCCCGCGATGTCTTCGAGCGCGCCTTCGGGCTCGATTCCCTGTCGCTGCGGGCTGGTGGGGAAACCATGCTGAAAAGCGGCGGTGAGATCGGCAGTCTGTTGTTTTCCGCGGCGTCCGGTCTGACTGGGCTTTCTGGCCTGCGGAAGCAATTGGAAGCGGAGGCCGATGGCATCTATGCGCAACGCCGTTCGAAGGATCGCCTCTTCTATCAGGTAATCGACGCACATGATGAAGCCCGCAAGGCCGAGCGCGACAATGAGCTGAGATCCGGCGACTGGAAGAAGCTGTTGGCCGAACAAGTGGAGATCGACGCTGATCTCGCGGCGGTCCGGGCCGAACGGCAGGAGACCAGGCACTCGCTCGACCGGTTGCGCAGGCTTCTGGCGCTGGAGCCGTTGCTGCGCGAGATCGACCGGGAGCAGCAGCTTCTTGCCCAATACGAAGCGCTTGCCGTACTACCGGACGGTTTTGAGGAGCGGCTTGAGAAGGCGCTGGAAGCCAGCAGGAGGAACGGTGAGGCCCGTGGCGCGGCCAAAGCGGACGTGGCGCGGCTCAGGGAGGAGATCGAGGCCGTTCATGTGGACGAGGCGCTGATCGCCGCGGCACCGAAGATCCTTTCAACCCATGCGGAAAAGGGCGCATACCTGAAGGCACGGGAGGACATTGCCCGGGTGCGCGGCGAGGTCGATGACTTCGACCTGCGCCTTTTTCAGGCCGCCCGTCGGCTTGGTTATGCAAGCGCCCAGGAACTTGAGCGTGCCCAGCCGGCCGATGCCGATCTGGCGCGGCTGAAAAAGCTGATGGAAGAGGGAGGCGAGTTCGACCGTAGCCTGAAGCAGCTCCGCCAGCGCATCGAGGAAGAACGCGACGCGCTGCGGCGGCTGGAGACGGCCGGGGCGGATGGTCGCCTCATCGATCCGAAGCCGTGGGCGGAACAGCTTGCGGCGTTGAGGCCCGATATCAATGCGATGACGGAGCTCGAAAACCTGCAGGTAAGGGTGGCCAGGGCCGAGGCGAATTTCAACGCTGCAGCCGACCGTCTCGACCCGCCCGTACGCGACATCCAAAAGCTCCGGACCGTGCCGATGCCGGATATCGCGACACTGGTGAGCCATCGCCGCCTGATCGAGGAAGCCAGGGCAGAAAGCGCCAAGGTGCAACAGGTGCGGACGGCGTTGCGCGATGAGGCGAAAGCGGTTGCCGGGCAGCTTGCGGCACTGGAAGGGCAGGGCAAGATCGTCTCCCGCGAAGATATCGAAGCCGTTCGAGCCCGACGCGACGAGCTCCTCGAAATGTTGGGTGCAAAGCCCTCCGCGGACAAGCTCGAAGAGCTGAAAACGGCAATCGACCAATCCGACCGGCTTGCCGATGCGGCACTTGCCGATGCCGAGCGCGTCTCCCGCCATGCACAGCTTACCCTGCGGCAGCTGGAACTGGAGCAAAGCGTTGCGGCAGCCGAAGCCGCGGCAAAAGAGGCCGAGATCGCAGCTTCCGATGCAGTGACCGAATTCGAGGACCTTTTCCATGCGGCGCCCGTTTCGCCGTCGACGCCGGAACGGATGATCGAATGGCGCCGCGCCGTGGACGGGCTTTCCCATTTGGCGGAAGCGTTGGACGAGGCGAGGGACGGGCTTGAGGCGCTTCGCCTCAAGGAAGAGAAGCTGAAGCCCGTGCTTCTGGCCCTGGCCGATGGCATCGGCCTGGACTCCGCGGCCTTGCCGTCGCCCGCTCTTGCACGGGCGCTCGATCGCCGGATCAGTGATATCGCCGATCGCTGGACGGAAAGCCGCTCTCTGGAGGGCAAGCGCCATTCCGCCGAGGAGGCATTGCAGCGGCTGGAGCAGCGGGAAGCTGAATTGCGCTGCGAGATCGATCGCTGGCGTGTGGACTTCACCAACGCTGCTGCTCTGTCAGGTCTTTCGGAGGATGCGACAGTCGATATGGCGCTCGCCGCGCTTGATGTCTGGCGCACGGTGCCCGATCTCTTCTCCGAGCGGGAGAACCGCAACCGCCGGGTACGCGGCATGGCGCGCGATATGGAGACGTTCGAGGAGGAAGTCCGGACGTTTTGTACGGAGATCGCGCCGGATATTGCCTCTGTCCCGGCCGATGTCGCGGCAGGCCTGTTGAACGAACGGGCCGTGGCCGCCAAGACTGCCGAAAACCAGCGGGCCACGCTGTCGGCGGCGCTGGAGCGTGCCGAATCATCGCTGGCGCGGCACGCCGCAGAAGGGGCGGCACTTGAGGTGGAGCTCGCAGAGCTTGCCGGGTCGGTTTCGAAATCCCCTTCCGATCTCGGCGCCGTGCTCGAAGATCTAAGGCAGCGCGCCCGGATTGAAGCCAGCCTTCACCAGTGCCGCGTGCGCTTTGCCGAGCAGGCGGATGGTTTGGATGAAGAGGGAGTGCGTGCGGCGCTTGACGGCTTCGATCGGGTGGCAGCCGGGCTGGACATCGAACGGTTGGAGGCTGAAGATGGTCGTCAGGTCGACAGGATTTCGGCGCTGCGGACTGCCGAAGCGGATAATCTCCGCCGCCGGCGGGAGCTGGAGACGAGCATTGGCGCGGAACGCGCGGTGTTTCAGAAGCTCGCGGCCGAGGCCGAAGCGAAGGAACTCGCGCGACGATGGGTGGTGCTGAAGCTTGCTTCGGGCCTCCTTGCAAACTCGATGGAGGCTTATCGCGAACGGCAGGCCGATCCGGTGATGAAGCGGGCGGGGCAGGTCTTTTCCGATCTCACCAGCGGCCGTTTTTCGCGTCTCGTCCAGCTTTACGACGATGAGGACGAACTGCAGCTTGCCGTCGAACGGCGCACCGGGGAAAAGGTGAAGCTCGAGGGCTTGAGCGAAGGCACCGGTGATCAGCTTTATCTCGCGCTGCGGCTCGCCTTCCTGGAGGACTATTGCAGTCGCAACGAACCCGCACCGCTCGTTCTCGACGACATCTTCCAGACCTTTGACGACGAGCGCACCGCGGCCGGCCTGCGCACGCTGGCTGCGGCAGGCAAGACATTCCAGACGATCCTTTTCACCCACCAGATGAGCCTTGTCGAAACTGCCCGCCGCGAAATCGGCGGTGAGCTCGATCTCATCCAGCTGGAAAGAGGCTAGGCGGCGAAGACGCAGGTTGGGGCTGAGGAGAGGCGGATTGCAGGGAGAGGCAACCGACGGTCATGCCATAGATCGGCCTGTTTGCCCTGTCCGGCGGCGGTAATTCGGGGTCGCCGCAGGTGATCGTCTGCGGCAGAGGCAGGATGACGAGATTGTACCGCCGCTTGTCGATGATTTCCTGTCTGAAAGACATCCAGTAGTTTTCCGAGGTCGATGTGAACTCGACGCGGGCGGAGAGCTTTTCCGCGAGATAGGCACGGGTCTCCGGCGCCATCGGCAGGTCGAAGCGCTGCATCGCGGCGATCGCCTCGTTGAGGACAACGGTCTCCGTCAGCGGATTTGTCAGGCTGAACTTGAGCCGGAAATTGCGAAAGGTATCCGGCAAGCCGCCTCTCGCCTGGATGAAGAAGGAGGCCGGTTCGGGCGAGGTATCGAATTCCTCGAAGATCAGGCACTCCCAGCCATCGTCCGAGGTGGTGAAGGTTGGCTGTGTACCCTTTTCGGTTCGCAGGAGATTGCAGCGTTCTTCGGCGGAAAAAGTCGCTGCTTTTTCGAAGAGCGCCATGCGTTCCAGCCCTGCTCTGAGAAGCCAGGGCGGAAAGCGACTAGCGGGCGGCTGCCGGCGTTGCCTGTCGATGCGCAGTGCCGGCGGCGCGGCAAGGAGATAGTCCTCAAGGCCGACCTGCCGGACGAGGCGTTCGAAATTGCGGCCGTTGTTGACGGCAAGCACGGTCGCCGCAAGTGCTAGAAGCACGCCGGCAAGGAAGAGGCTGAAGGCGAAGGCTGCCGTGCGCTGTCTGCGGCGTCGGTCGGCTGGCGTCAGGATTCTTGCCTGGTCCTCTTCCGGCATGGGCTCCATTTCCGATCGAGGAATCTCTGGCGGGTGGCCACGCGCATAACACATTACCGGACAACCGGAAACTGCTCCGTGTCGGTCCGGTTAAGGCAAGATTACTCCGGATCGGGACGGAAAAATGGTGGTGCATACTGGCGGCAAGCTTTCTCGGGATGGCCGGAAACGAGCCCGGAATACGCAACGCTCTATAGCTGCTGGATGGAAATATCGGACGCCGGCCTGTTAACCAAATTCATTAGAAGGCATTTAACTCAACTTGTTTAGGTTCGCCCGTGAATATTAAGGTGCCGCGGACTATGGCCTTAAAAGCGCACAGAAATTTTATTTTCGACGGCGCGGTGCGATCCGGCTTGTTGTCGAGAGCCTGGTGTGCTTTTGAAAGGCGGTCGGAATCCCCGAAGTGTCCGCGTTGCCCTTTGGGCACATGGGCCTGACTTGGAGTATCGAATTTGGTTCGAATGACTGCAATCATGATCTGTGCGGTTTTGGCGGGTTGCCAGGCCGTACCTGGTGAAGGACCTTTGACGGCGGATATCAAGAAGGATGCAGGTCAATCTCCCACCCAGATCGGACGGATCGATGCGGCAGTATTCGACATCGTCAATGTCGACAACCGAACGGCAAAGCTTGTGTCCGACTATATCGCCACGGCTCTCAATCGCCGATTCGGATTTGGCGGCGGCGCCGGCCGTGCGGTCATCGGTGTGGGGGACCAACTGAAGATCAGCATCTTCGAAGCGGGGGCCGATGGCCTGTTTTCCACAACGGAATCGAAACAGACCAGTCTTGATGTCGTCGTGCAGCAGGATGGTACGGCGGCCATCCCCTATGTCGGTTCCATTCGTTTTGCAGGCAAGACGCTTGAGGAGGCTCGGCAGGAGATTCTCTCGTCATTGAGGAGCCGAGCCGTCGAGCCGGACGTCATTGTTTCCAGCGTCAACACGGCATCGCGCAAGGTCACCGTTTCGGGAGCTGTGGGGAGTTCCTCGCAAGTGCCGCTTGGCCTGGTCGGAGAAAAGATCACCGACGTGATTGCCAAGGCGGGCGGTCCCAGCGGCCAGCCCTACGAGACCTATGTCACGCTTGTCCGCGGCAAAAGGACGGGTACGGCGCTTCTGTCGTCGGTCATCGATAATCCGAGCGAGAACATCTATGTCCAGCCGGGGGATCAGATTTTCGTAGCCCGCGATCCGCGGACCTTTACTCTGCTCGGTGCTGTCAGGGCGAACGCCCGCATCAATTTCGGAGCCAGCGACCTCAACCTGCTTGAAGCCGTGGCGCTTGGCGGCGGCGGCAACGATGCAGCGGTTGACGCCAAGGGCTATTTCCTCTTCCGTTATGAGGAAGCGGATATCGTGATGAGCCTGCTCGGCAGACAACGTTTCAACGAATTGCTGACCAAGGGGATGAAGCCTGATAGGCTGGGCCGTTATCCGATCGTTTATAGTTTCGACATGACCCACCCGGATAGCCTGCTCGTGGGGCAGACCTTCCCGGTTAAGAACCGTGACGTGATCTATGCATCCCGTCATACTTCCGTCGATCTGCGGAAATTCCTGGCGCTCATCGGCGCACCGATCGGCATCGCATCGCAAGGGGCGGGAGTCGCCTACAATCTCGAGCGGATCAGTGACTAGGCTGTTCACAGCCTAGAGTGAGTGGAATAATTTTTCGGATCTATCCAGTCACGGACAGGATTCGTCGGCTTTTGATGCTGCATGTGGATTTTTGTTGTGCAAATGGCGTATGAATAGGCGATGCCTGTTTTATGCGAAAGGTTGAATATATGCAGTTTTTTTCGTGACAACCCTTAATAAGTGTGTTGTTAGAGTCATCTGGCGAGATGGCGCGACTGCTTTGCCACGGTAAATGTGACGAACACCGAGTGACCATGACGATCGAAATCATCGGCAGGGCCTGCGTTGCCCCAGGCGCAAATTCTGTACAGGAGCTACAGAAGGTTCTGAGTGAGGGGCGCTGCACAATCACTCGGATTCCCGATGATCGTTGGGAATGTGCCCGCTTCTGGCACCCGGCCCAGGGCGTTCTCGGAAAGACCTATACCTTTGCCGCCGGTGTTCTCGACGATATCTACGCCTTCGATCCGGCAGTTTTCGGTCTGTCGCAACGCGAAGCGATGCAGATGGACCCGCAGCAGCGTGTTCTTCTCAACCTGGTCTGGCAGGCGCTGGAAGACGCGAATCTGCCCTGGAGCAAGCTCTCGGAAGAGCGTGTCGGCGTCTATATCGGGGCTTCCAGCCTGGAAGCCGGCAACCTGATCTCGGAAGACCCTGCCTCCGGCAGTCCGTATTTCATGACGGGCAACACGCTGTCGATCGTTTCCAACCGTATCTCGCATGTCTTCGGCCTCAAGGGGCCGAGCATGACGATCGACACGGCCTGTTCCTCCTCGCTCGTTGCACTCGATCAGGCCGCCGCTGCCCTTGAAAAGGGGGATATCGATACGGCCATCGTCGGCGGCGTCAATCTGCTCGTCCACCCGCTGTCCTTCGTGGGCTTTGCTCAGGCGCGCATGCTGTCGCCGGAAGGGCTCTGCCGTGCCTACGACACCAATGGTCATGGTTATGTACGCTCGGAAGGTGGCGTCGCGATCGTACTGCGCCGGTCCGACAGGGCGCGGCTTGAACAGGATCGCAGTTATGCGCGTCTGCATGCGGTTGCAGTGAATTCCTCCGGCCGCACGAACTTTATCAGCCTGCCGTCCCGTGAAGCCCAGGCAGCGCTCCTGCATTCGATCTACGAGAACAATGCGATCGATGTGAACCGTCTCGCCTTTATCGAAGGCCATGGCACGGGCACGCGTGTCGGCGACCCGGCTGAAGTATGGGCGATCGGTACGGTGATCGGGCAAAACCGCCGTGCACCGGTTCCGATCGGGTCGATCAAAACGAATATCGGCCATACCGAGCCCGCATCCGGCCTGTTCGGCCTTTTGAAGGCGATGATCGCGCTCGAGGAAAATTTCCTGCCGGCCTCACTGCATATAGAAAAGGTCAACGAGGATATCGATTTCGATAGCCTGAACGTCCGAGTCAACACATCAGCGGTGAAACTGCTGCCGGCCAAGGAGGCCCGTTTCGCCGGTGTCAATTCTTTCGGTTTCGGCGGAACCAATGCGCATGTCGTGATCAGCGATCCGGAGCGGCAGGCGCCTCTCGATACGCCTAAAACGGAAGGCTCTTTGTTTGTCGCGAGCGCCCACACCGTTTCGGCGCTGTCGAGGCTCCTCGAAGACTACAAGACGTGTCTTTCCATGTCCAAGCCCGAGCAGGCGCGCCGCATCATCAGCGCCACGGCCGCCAACAGGGAAATCCTGCGCCATCGCTTCGCCGTCGAGGCCAGGGACAGCGAAGGCGTGCTGACGGCGATCGAGGCCCACCTCGCTGGCGAGGCCTCACAGGGTGAGCGCGGCGAGGCGCCGGCTCAGACTGCGAAAATCGCCTTCGTCTTTTCCGGCAATGGTGCTCAATGGGCGGGTATGGGCGTCGAGGCTTACCGGGAAAACCGGCATTTCCGGCAGTGTTTCCAATCCTTCAGCGCTCTCTTCGAATATCACCTCGGGGAAAAGCTCACCGACCTCCTCGAGGCTTCGGATCTTGCGCTTCGGCTTGGCGATACCAAGATCGCCCAACCCCTGCTGTTCGCGGTCCAGGCCGCGCTCTCGGATTGCCTGGTCGCGCTCGGCGTTCGACCGGACGCGGTTTTCGGTCACTCGGTGGGCGAGATTGCAGCTGCCTATGCGGCCAAGGCCCTGACGGCGGCCGAGGCGGTCGCAATTGTTGCCAAGCGCTCCAAGTATCAGGATATTTTCGCCGGCCAGGGCAAGATGGCGGCGGTCGTCCTGAACGAGGAGGCCGCACGCGCCTTTGCGAAATCGCAGGGCCTCGACAACATTTGCGTTGCGGCGATCAATGCGCCGAATTCGGTAACGATTTCCGGTCCGACCGAAGAGATCCATGCATTCCGCGATGCGGCCCGCAAGGCGCAGATCGTCGCCCACGTCCTCGACATCAACTATCCGTTCCATCATCCGATTATCGACGAGGCTAGAGACGCTTTCCTCGCCGACCTGCCGCAGATCGAGCCGGAAACGGGGACCTGCGCCTATATCTCGACTGTGACCGGTGAAATTCAGGATGGTCGTGGGCTGGATGCCGAATACTGGTGGCACAATGTCCGCGAACCGGTTCTGTTCAAGGCGGCAGCCCAGGTGGCGATGGAGATGGGCTGCAACCTCTTCATCGAGATTTCGCCGCGCCCGATCCTGTCGAACTATCTGAGCGATATCGCCAAGCATCAGTCCGTCCAGGCCGTCGTCAGCGCGACGCTGCAGCGCGAGGCGCCGATGCCGGGCCGGGACCCGGTCGCGCAATCCTTCGCGCGCGCGGTCGCCCACGGTGCTTCGCCGCTCCAGTCACGCCACAGCGGCAAGCGCAACGCCTCCGTCGATCTGCCGAGCCTGCCGTTCGAGCCGATCGAGCTGAAAAGCCCGCCGACAACCGACGAAATCGATGTTTTCGGGCGCAACAACAGAAAACCCTACACGCTGCTCGGCTGGCGGAGCGACCCCAATGCCCCGCATTGGAAGAATCATATCGATGCGCGGCTTTTCCCGGACCTTGCCGAGCATGTGGTGGATTCGCGCGCCATCCTGCCGGGCAGCGGTTTTATCGAGATCGCCGTCACGGCGGCACAGCGCTATCACGGCACAGATGAAGTCGAAATCTCCAATCTGGAGATCGTCCGGCCGCTGGAACTGCGCCAGGACCGCATGGTCGAGCTGTCGACCCTGCTGTCGCCGGAGACCGGCTATATCGAGATTCGCTCGCGCGAAAGGCTGAGCCATGACGACTGGACGGTGCATGCGATCGCACGCTCGCGCCGCCCCGTCGACGGCGAGAACGGCGTGCCGATGGAACTGCCGCAAGGCGGACAGGGTACGGTCGTGACCTCCGGCGAAGCCTATGAGACGGCAGAGCGCTTCGGTCTCCAGTATGGCGCCCGCTTCCAGCTTCTTTCCAGTGCGACCGCCTATGGCCGCACCTTTGTCGAGGTGAACCTGAAACCGGCAGAGGCGCCGGCCCATCCCTTTGTCGAATACAATCTGAATCCATTCTCGGTCGATGCCGCGTTCCACGGCCTTGTGGCGCTTTTCGACCAGCTTTCCGGCAATGAGACGGGCGCGCCTTATATTCCTGTGCGCTTCGGTTCGATCCGCGTTTCCGGCACGGGCGGGCCTATCGCCAGGGCAATGATCGAGATCGAGCGGTTCAGCGGATTTTCCCTCAAGGTCCGGTTCTGGATGTTCGACACGGAGGGAAACGTCGTCGCAACCTTCGACGATTGCCGTTTCCGCCGCACGTCGCTGCGCCGTCATCACACCTTGGCCTCTGTCGCGTTTCACTATGAGTCCGTTCCGTCGACGCTGTTCGCATCGGAAAGCGGAGACCGGCCCGGCCTCGCCACCGTTTTCGGGTCGGCACGCGGCCAGTCGTCTGACAATGCGACGCTGCTTCTGGATGCGGCCATTTACCGGGCCTGTCACGAGATCGCGGCCATGCTCGCGGATAACAGAGGCGTTATTTCCACTCGCCGTCTGCCGGGAGATGCGGAGTTCCGCTCCTTCCTGACCAATTGCCTGTTCGTTCTGGAAGACGCGGGCATTGCGATGGCGGATGAAGGCGAATGGCATATCCCGCGGGAATTCACCCTGCCGCCGGTGAGCGAGATCCTGCAGGAGATCTATCGCGAAGATGCCGGCCGCGTCGCGGAAGCGGTGCTCGTCAAAAACGCTTATCGGGATGCGCTCGCACGTCTCTCCATCGCCTCTCTGCGCGGTGGCGATGAAAGCGTCGCAAAGGCGGAGACGACCAGCGAGGCGATGCTCGACCACGTGCTGGTGCATTCGCCGCTCGCTGAACGACGCCTTTCCGCCGTGGTCGAAGCGGTTGAAGCGGCTCTTGCCGAACGGAATGACGCGGTTCGCTCCATCCTAGAAGCCGGAACGACCTCCGTGGCGTTCAGTCGCCGCCTGGCGGCGATCGCCGCGGAAAAGGGGGCGATGTTGATCATCGCCGAGCCCCGCGAAGGCGTGCGCCGGACCCTCGAAATCGCCTTCGAGCATGACGTGCATGTCGTCCTTCCCGAGATCGAGAAGCTTGGCGAACAGCCGACTGTCGACCTGGTGATTGCCGCGGGCACCGAGAGCCAGAGACTTCTGGCGAGCGACGAGCAAGTCCGTGCGGCGATCCGGCTGGCATCCGCGAAAGGCGCTGCCCTGTTATTTGCCGATCGTGCGCCGTCCGCCTTCAACGACTTCGTATTCGGCCAATCGGAAGGCTGGTTCGAAAGCAGCCAGCCTTCGGAATTCCCGATCGGCCGGCTTGGGGCTTCGCGTCAGGTGGAAGACCTGATCGCCACCCTCGGCTTCGAAAGGCCGCATGCGGAGGAACGGGCCTACCCGGAAGGCGCGCTCATCCTGGCGATGGCGACATCGGCAGCATTGCCGCAGGAAGATGCCGCAAACGAAGCCGCCACTCCGATCCTCATGCTTTCCGAAGCCGATCGCAGCATCGCCGCTGACGAAGCAGCGATCGAGGCCGTCGATATCGACGCCGACGAGGCCGCGCTTGCCGATGCCTTCGCGCGCCTTGAAGGCCAGACGCTCCGGCTGGTCTATGTTGCGGAGCGCACGGGGGCCCGCGACGCCTCGGCGCTTGCGCAGGACCGCTTGCGCAGGCTGGGCCTTCTGGCGGAAACGCTATCGGCATATTCCCGCAATATCGGGACGGCGGCTGTCAGGCAGACGCTTCTGATCGTCGCGCCGGGCGGTTCTCCGCTTGCCGGTGACAGGACGGACGGAGCCAATGCCGGCCTGTGGACGTTCGCCCGCGTTCTGCAGAACGAATACGATGCCTTCGATGTCCACCTGCTGGATGCCGAAACCGACGAGATCACTGCATCGTCACTTCCCGCAGAGATATTTGCTGCATCCACGACCAATCGCGAATGGATGGTGGTGGACAACCGCGTTCGGGAAGTCCGCGCCGCTGCCGGCCCGTTCCCGTCTTCCGACGTCATGCGTTCCGATTATCCGGCGGCGACCATCCGTCAGTTCGTTAGCGGCCGCGTCGACAGCATCGCCTGGGAGGCATGCGATCTTCCGGTGCCGGACAAGCACGAGGTGGTCATTGCGGTCGAGGCGACCGGCCTCAACTTCCGCGACGTGATGTGGGCCATGGGCCTCTTGCCGGAAGAGGCGCTCGAAGACGGCTTCGCAGGCGCGACGATCGGTATGGAACTGGCCGGACGCGTCGTTGAAGTTGGCTCGGCGGTGACCGATCTCGCCCCGGGCGACCGGGTCATGGGGATTGCGCCGGCTGCCTTCTCGACCCATGTCCGGGTCCGCCGTGACGGTGTCACGAAATTCCCTGACCGGATGGGCTTTTGCGCCGCTGCAACGGTGCCAGTCACCTTTCTGACTGCCTATTACGCCATGGTCCATCTCGGCCATATCGAGAGGGGCGAGACGATCCTCATCCACGGCGCCGCCGGCGGCGTCGGCCTTGCGGCGCTGCAGATCGCCAAGCTGAAGGGAGCGACCGTTATCGCCACTGCCGGCACTGTCGAGAAGCGTCGGTTCCTCGAAGCGCTGGGCGCCGATCATATCTTCGATTCGCGATCGCTCGACTTCGTTTCCCGCGTGCGGGGCGTCACCAACGGTGAGGGCGTTGACCTGGTGCTCAACTCGCTCTTTTCGGAGGCCATGGAACGCAGCATCGAACTGGTGAAGCCGTTCGGCCGCTTCCTGGAGCTCGGCAAGCGCGATTATTATTCCGACCGCAAGATCGGGCTCAGACCCTTCCGCCGCAATATCAGCTATTTCGGCATCGATGCGGACCAGCTTCTGGTCAGCCTGCCGAAGGTCACCGGCAAGATTTTTGCAGAGATCGGGCGCCTGTTTGCCGATGGCAAGCTGACGCCGCTGCCCTATCGCGCTTTCGCCCATGACGAGATCGGCAGCGCCTTCCGCCTGATGCAGAATGCCGGCCATATCGGCAAGATCGTGGTCCGGCCGCCGGCAATTGGCAGGGACAAGGTTCTTGCCGCGCCGGGCAAGCCGCTGCGCTTTTCCGGCGACGGCGTCTTCCTGGTCGCCGGCGGCATCGGTGGGTTCGGCCTCGTGGCTGCGGATTGGCTGGTCGCAAAAGGTGCGCTCCGCATCGCGCTCTGCTCGCGCCGCGGGGTCGCGGACGCCGAGACGCATGCGGCAATCGCCGCATGGCAGAAGAAGGGCGTCAATGCGACCGTGCACGCCTGCGACATTACCGACGAGGCCGCGACTGCTTCGCTTCTGGAACTCCTGCGGTCCGAAGGTCCCGTGAAGGGCATCGTCCACGCGGCGATGGTGCTCGACGACGCGCTTCTCGCCAACCTGACGCCCGACCGCAACAAGCCGGTCGTGGACGTGAAGGTGAGGGGAGCCGAGGTTCTGCACCGCCTGACCGCCGGAGACGATCTCGAACTCTTCCTGCTCTTCTCGTCCGCCACCACGATGATCGGCAATCCGGGCCAGGCGAACTATGTCATCGCCAACGGTTACCTCGAAGGCCTGGCCCGCGCGCGCCGTGCCGCTGGCCTTCCGGCATTGGCGGTTGGCTTCGGCGCGATCGCCGATACGGGCTTCCTCGCCCGCAATGCCGAAGTCAACGAGATACTTGCCAAGCGCATCGGCAAGACGGCGATGAAGGCGCGCGAGGCATTGGAACAGGTCGAGCGTTACATGGTCGCCGATACCGGCAGCATCGATGCGGCCACCGTGATGATCGCGGAAGTCGATTGGAGCGCCGTGCGTATGCTGCCGATCGCCAAAGGTGCGATCTTCGAGACGATCATCCGCCAGGCCGGCAGCAACAGCGCCGTGGCCGACGGCGATACGATCGATCTGGAGGAAATGATCCACGGCAAATCGGCGGAGGAGTCGCAGCAGATCCTTCATAATCTGGTGGCCGCCGAGATCGCCGCGATCCTGCGCGTGGCGGAAGATACCATCACGCCAGAAAAGGTCCTGAAGGAGATCGGTCTCGACAGCCTGATGGCGATGGAACTCGGCATGGGCTTCCAACAGAAGACGGGATTCGATATTCCTTTAAGCGGCGTCGGTGACGATACGACCGTCGGCGATGTCGTCACGCGCCTGCGTGAGCGCGTGTCGAAGCACAACGATGAGACCGAAGACGCGTCCCCCGCCCAGAGCGAGGTGGTCGACAGGCTTGTGAAGAGCCATTCGGTTTCCCGAGAGCAGAAAGCAGCGACGCAGTGAAGAACGAAGGTCCGGACGACGAAATTTCCTCAGGGCTCGGCGTTGAGGGAAAACGCGGTCTGTTGGACAAGATGCGTCAGGCAAGCGAATCGTCCGGGCGCAACCGGGCCGCACGATTGAGCCGGCAGTCTCAGCCTCCGGCACGCCAGGCCCTGCGTTTTGATGAGTTGCCGGAATATCAGCGTGTTCAGCTTCAGCGTATGGCCGGCGACCTGACGGGGGTTGCCAATCCCTTCTACCGCTCCCACGACGGGGCGGCCGGTGCGACCACGACCATGGGCGGACGGCAGTTCATCAACTTCGCATCCTACGACTATCTCGCGACGAATAGTGATCCGCAGACGAAGGAGAGGGCCAAGGCGGCGATCGACCGGTTCGGCATTTCCGCTTCGGCGAGCCGGCTCGTCGCCGGTGAACGGCCGGTTCATACCGAACTCGAACAGGACCTGGCTTCGGTCTACGGCGTCGATGCCGCCGTCTGCTTCGTCAGCGGATATCTTACCAATGTTGCTGCGATAAGCTGTCTCATGGGACCGCAGGATCTCGTCATCCATGACGAGTTCATCCACAACAGCGCGCTTGCGGGCATCAAGCAGTCCGGGGCGACCCGGCGGCTTTTCCGGCATAACGATATCGCCAATCTGGAATCAGTCTTGCGGACGCTGTCTGCCGATTTCCGGCGGATATTGGTGATCGTCGAAGGCGTCTACTCCATGGACGGCGATATCGCCGACCTGCCGGCGCTTCTGGAACTGCGCTCTCGCTACGGCTTCTGGCTGATGCTGGACGAGGCCCATGCGCTCGGCGTGCTGGGCAAGAGCGGTCGCGGCACGTTCGAGCATTTCGGCGTCGACCCGAGCGATGTCGACATCTGGATGGGAACGCTTTCCAAGACGACCTCGAGCTGCGGCGGTTATATCGCCGGCTCCCAGGCTCTTGTCGATATCCTGAAGGCGGAGGCCGGTGGGTTCGTCTACAGCGTCGGCCTGGCGCCCGTCCTGGCGGCCGCGGCGCGTTCGGGCCTCGATATACTGCGCAGCGAGCCGGAGCGGACCGAAAGGCTGCACCGCAACGGCGCGCTCTTCCTCGAATGCGCCAGGGCGGCGGGCCTCGACACGGGCCTGAGCGTCGGCTTTTCCGTTGTGCCGGTGATCGTGGGCGATTCGCTGCGCGCCGTGCAGCTTTCCAACGATCTGCTGGATGAGGGAATCAACGTCCTGCCGATCATCCATCCGGCGGTGCCGGAAGGTATGGCGAGGCTGCGTTTTTTCATCACCTGCAACCATACGGAAGAGCAGATCCGTCATTCCGTGGAGGTCACGGCCCGCAAGCTCAAAGATTTACAGGATCGCAATTTCGGCCTAGCCTCACTGGACATGGACAAGGTGATGCAGCTTGCGCCTTTGCTGCAGGCGGCCGGCAAATCCTGAACCTAATGCCAATTCCGGACGAGCGGGATCAAATGCATGTCATCGTCACCGGCGGATCGAGTGGGATCGGTCTGGAGGTCGCAAGGCTTTATGCGGCCCGCGGTGCGCGGCTGACGCTTATCGCACGCGATCCTGCAAAGCTGGAGGAGGCCTGCCAGGACCTTCTCCAGCCGGGAGATGTGCAGGCGGATATCGGTTTCGCCGCGGCCGACGTCGGTTGCGATGCCGCTCTTTCCGCCGCGATTGCAGCCGCGGAGACCGATTTCGGACCCTGCGACATCCTGGTCGCGGCAGCGGGTGTCGTCGAACCTGAGATCTTTGAAAAGCTCTCGGGCAGCGCCTTCGCCGAACAGGTGACGACCAATCTCCTCGGTGTGGCCAATGCCGTCCGGGCTGTCTACCCGGGCATGAAGGGGCGCGGCCGCGGCCGCATCATGATCGTATCCTCCGGCGCGGGCCTCATCGGCATCTATGGCTACACCGCCTATTGCGCCTCGAAATCGGCGCTGACGGGTTTTGCCGAGGCGCTTGCCATGGAGGCCTCAGGAACAGGCGTCGGTATCGCGATCTGCTTTCCCCCCGATACGTTCACGCCGCAGCTCGAACGGGAACTGGAAAAACGTCCGCCTGAGGCGCAGGCCCTCATAGGCAAGGCTTCGCCCTGGCCCGCAAAGGACGTCGCGAGGCGCATCGTGCGAGCGATCGACCGGGGAACGCCGAGGCTTTACTTCGGCTTTTCGATCACCGGTCTCGGCCTCTTCGGCTCGCTCGTCAAGCCGCTTGTGACGTGGTGGTATCGGCGAAAACCGGCATAAGGCCCGCCATTGCTCAGAGCACCGTGGCGCGCCCTTCGTCTATTTTCAGGATGGTGAGTTTGCCGGTGTAATAGGCGCCCGTATCGATGCCGATCCTGCCTGGCCCGAGATCGAGATCAGGTTGTGGCGTGTGGCCATGGACGACCAGAAGCGGAAGCCGAGGCCCTTCTGTGAGGAACGGTTCGCGGATCCAGAGCATATCCTCGTCATGCTGTTCGTCGAGCGGGATGCCGGGCCTTATTCCGGCGTGAACGAAAAGCAGTTCGCCGATGCTCAGGCAGACTGGCAGGTCGGCTAGAAATTGCCTGTGCGATGCCGGAATTGCCTCTGCCAAGAGGTCGCTCAGTTCCGCACTGCGGCCTCGTCCGCGGGCTCTCAGGTGATGAAGATCGATCCCATAGGAGATCAGGGTCTGTTCTCCCCCCAGACTCAGCCAATCCGAATAGAGCTCTGGCTCCCTGAGGAATTTGGCGAAGATGTCGTCGTGATTGCCACATAGCGGGAGCCTTTTCAGGCCGAGTTCGCTGGGCCTGATAAGATGTTCAAGGACATGGCGCGAGCTCGGCCCCCGATCGACATAATCGCCAAGCAGGATGACGAGCCCGGTGCGTTTCGTTGCCTGCATATCCGCTATGATCCGCGTTTCGGCCGCCTTCAACTCGTCGACGCAGCCGTGAACGTCGCCGATGACATAGATCGGATAGCTGGGCGAAGTCGAACCGAGGTCGATCCGGCGGCGTTTGGGGGAACTGGGGCTCTCAGCGCCGCGCCTCGAAAACCAGTCAATGAATTTGCGCATGCGCGCTGCCGCCGAGCCTCTAAAAGAAATGAATCCGACAATGGGGATAGCTGCCTAAAGGAGTCTTAACATTAATGTTGGTGACAGCGTCAATCATGTCGTGAAGCGGGGATGCGCCCGACCCTTGGAGCAATCGCGAACGGCCCGGAGTTCACCATTCCGCACGGGCTGTCACAGGCACAGGGCATCGAACTGGCCCGCGACTTCGTAAATGCCGGTTTCAACCCATTGGTAGATGACATGAGACATTCTTCGGGCCCGGGCGAAACCGTTGCCAATATGCAACGGCACCTGCATATTGAAGGAAGCGACATTTGCCCGCCTATTGGTTGGCTAAGTAGACAACCCGCTGATTTTGCACAAAAAGATGACTATAAAACTCATCTTTTTTATGCGTTAGCTTTGATTCATTCCAAATCATTGACATTGAATTACTTTTTGAGGGGATCTAAGCGCAGGTCAATCAGCTTTTCGTGCCGCCTTGAGGTTTGAGGTTTGGATATCAGTCTTGTCGAGCAGTTGCAGCAGACTGAGGAGGGCAGGTTGCGGCGGTTCTTTCTACGGCGCCTGCGCAACAGGGAGGATGCAGCGGATGCGACACAGGAGACGTTTCTGCGGCTGCTAACGGCAGCGCCAAAGGAGGACCTGCGCAATCCGCATGCCTACCTCTTCCAGGTGGCGAAGTCCGTCGCCCACGGTATCACCGCGCGGCTGATGCGCGATAGTGCGCTATTCTGCGAAGACTTAGATCAGACACAAGTTGCCGATGAGGCGCCAGGCCCCGAGCGGGTGGTCGCCGCGCGCCAGCAACTGGCCTTATTGATCGAGACGATCTTGGCACTGCCGCCGAAGTGCCGCGTCGTTTTCGTGCTGAGCCGACTGGAGGGGCTCTCCAATGGCGAGATCGCCGAAAAGCTCGGCGTCTCCCGAAACATGGTCGAAAAGCATATCATCCGCGCGCTGATGGCGTGCCGTCAGGCCCGTCAGACAACTCTGTCGGCTTGCGAGAAGGGCGTGCATGGCTGATATGTCGGACGAGGAACGGGAGGAGACTATTGCCGAAGAGGCGGCTGGCTGGGTCGCCCGGTTGAGTTCGCGCGACGCGACGGACGAAGATCGCCGGCGTTTCGCGCACTGGGAGGCGAAAGATCTGGCTCATGCAACTGCCTTCGAAGAAATGAGCATCCTCTGGCGCGATCTCGCTCAGGTGCCGAAATCCGTCGCTCCCCATCGCGGCAGGCGCGTTGCGGGCGCAGGCGTCGCCGGGCTCCTTCTTTTGGGCTGTCTTGGCTACATGGCCGATGAAACCGGTGTCATCGACCGGTATCGTTCCGACTTCCATACTCCGGTAGGTACGGTCGGGCGGTTCGCTCTTGACGACGGATCGATCGTCACCCTCAACACCGATAGTGCCATCCAGGTGAAATATGACCAGACGCGGCGGCAAATCATTCTCCTGCGAGGCGAAGCCTTTTTCGATGTGGCGCCGAATCCGGCGCGGCCCTTCGTCGTTAGGGGTGATCGAACCGAGGCGATCGCGCTTGGCACTCACTATGCGGTCAAGGTCGGCAGGCATGATGAGGTAATGGTCGAAGAGGGGCATGTGGCGGTCACTTTCGGATCGCAGCGCGCAGTGCTGGAGGCGGGCGGCATGGCCGAACTCGACGACAATGGCCGTCTGAGGACGCGCACCGGCGATGTCGCCGGCCTGACGAACTGGCGCAGCGGAAAGCTCGTCTTCTCCGGGCAGCGGCTCGGCGAGGTGCTGGCCGAACTCGACCGTTATCACCGTGGCCGCATCGTCGTGCTCGATGACCGGGCGTCGGGACTTAGGGTCAGCGGCGTGTTCGGCGCGGGCAATATCGACCAGATCCTTCGGGCACTGGAGCAGAGCCTGCCGATCCGTATCACGCGGCTTGCGGGCTGGGTCACGCTCGTGCGTTCGCGCTGACTGGAGCGCCTGTCAGAGAAAAAACTGAGTAGAAAAATCATTTTTTTGAGAATCGACCTCAGGAGGCGAGGCCTTCCTTTGCTCGTAGTCATCAGGACCGCGGCGAGAGCGGATGTTGCTTTGAGTGCAGGGGGTGGAAATGAGTTTGGTCAAAATTGGTCCGGCTGGGTCGATATTGTGGCAGCCTGTCACGGTTGCGCTTGCCGGTGTATCCTTGCTTGGCGGCATACTGCCGGCAGTCGCGCAACAGGCTGTGCCGCCAGGCATGCCGTCGCGGGCGATGGCCGTCTCCATTCCCGCCGGGTCACTAGAGACAGCACTTCTCGCCCTCGGGCGTCAGACCGACCTGCGCCTTGTCTATCGCAGTGAGATCACGGCGGGAAAGGTGACGGACGGCGCCACCGGATCGCTGGCTCCTGCCGCAGCACTGGCGAAACTGCTTTCCGGCACTGGCGTCTCGTACCGGTTTAGCAGCGGCAACACCGTTACACTTGAGGCCGCGGGCGTGGATGCGGCGGCGCCCGGTGGCGGCGATACGACGCTCGCACCGATCGTACTTCGCAATGGGGGCGACAATCCCGCCGACAAGCCCTATGAAACGGCCGGTTCGACCAGCTATATCTCGTCCGAGCAGATCGCGCGTTTTCGCGGTTCCACCTCCGGCGATGTCTTCAAGAACACACCAGGCGTCATTTCCGCCAACAACCACAATGGCGGCGCTGTCAACGTCAATATCCGCGGCCTGCAGGGGCAGAACCGCGTCCGTGTTGCGATCGACGGCACGCAGCAGACGACCACCACCTGGCGCGGTTACGCCGGCGTCGACGACCGCACCTACATCGATCCGGACCTGATCGGCGGCGTTGCCATTTCCAAGGGTCCTTCGGGCGGGGCAGCCGGTGCTGGCGTCAACGGCGGCGTTGTCGGCATCCGCACGCTGAGCGCCACCGACATCGTCGAGGACGGCAAACGGTACGGCGGCCGCATCCGGATCGGCGCGCAGGATAACACGACCTCCGGTTTCACCATCAACTCCATGACGCAGCAGACGGAGCCCGCTGATTTCTTCGATTTCAAGAACGGCTCGGGCAGCGTCGCGCTCGCCACCGTGCAGGACAATTTCGATTTCATCATCGCCGCCGCACGCCGCTACCGCGGCAACTATTTCGCCGGTTCCGATGGTCCCACGACCTACCATTTCAATGGCCGCGACTATCCGCTCTCCTATACGAAGCCGGGCGAGGAGGTGTTCAATACGTCGGACGAATCGACGTCCTTCCTTGCCAAGGGCACGCTGCGTCTCGACGACGACCAGAGCCTCGAACTCGGCTATGTGCGCTATGAGAGCACGTTCGGCGAGGCGCTGCCATCGCTGCTCTTCACTCAGGATCAGACCTTCCGACAGGCAGCTCTTTCCGATGTGGTGACCGACACCTTCACCGCCCGCTACCGCTACAATCCAGACGACATGGTCGACCTCAAGGTCAATGCCTGGATGAGTATCGTCGACCAGACCAACATCTCGACCGGCCTCGCATTCTACCTGCCGCCGTGGATCACGCCGGAGACCCGCCCGCCGGGCGATGATCCGCGCTATGCCATGACGCATACCTATGGTGGCGACATATCCAACGCGAGCACGTTCGATACCGCCCATGGTAAGTTCAACGTCAATTACGGTGTCTCCTACTTGCTAGAAGATATCGATTCGCGGCCTTACCGCAGCCGCGGCTACGCGACCGACATCGGCGTGCTAATGAACCCGAGCGTCGGCAGTCGCGCGATCGCCAGCGCCTTTACGCAAGGTGAGTGGCAGGTAACGGATTGGCTGAAGTTCAATGCCGGTCTGCGTTACGACCATTACCGGCTCGAAGACGGCGGCGTCACCTCGCGAACGGGCGTGCGCGAGCGAGACGGTGGTCGCCTCAATCCCTCCATCAGCGCGGTCATCGAGCCCATCGACGGGTTCGAGCTCTACGCGCTTTATGCGGAAGGCATGCGCCCGCCGACCATGCGCGAGACGATGGGCAACGACGGCAATGTCATCGAGAACCCCTATCTGAAGCCGGAGATCGCCAAGAACTGGGAGATCGGGATCAACTATAGCCGGGACGGGATTTTCACGGCGGACGATTCGGTACGGATCAAGCTCGCCTATTTCGATAATAATTACTTCGACTACATCTCTCGCGTGCCGTCGAATGCGGGTCCCGGCCAGCCGGTGTTTACCTTCGACAACCTCAAGAAAGCGCGCTTCTCCGGCGTCGAGGCATCCGTGTCCTATGACGTCGGATTCCTGTTCGTTGAGGGAATGCTCACCTACTATACCGACTATGCGTTCTGCCGCACGTCCTCGACTTGCGCCGACACGACGGTCGACATGGACTATGCGGCGAACCACATGCCGCCCGAGATCATGAAGCGGCTGACGATCGGCACGCGGCTCTTCGATGACAAGTTGACAGCCGGCATCCGCGTCACCCAGGCCGGGGATCGTCTCTCGCCGGTCACGCCGGGCGCGCGCATGTATACGGGCATGTGGGTGCCCTATACGGTCGTCGATGCTTTCGCGACCTATAAGATCACCGACAACCTCACCTTCGATCTCCAGGCTGAGAATCTGACGGACCGTTATTACATCGACGCTCTCGACGGCTGGAACCCCGCGCCGGGCCGGACGATCCGGGCCATGCTGACCGCCAAGTTCTGACAATCCAGACACAAGGAATACGATGCAGATCGAACTTGAAACCCCTGCAACCCCGAGTCGGGCCCAGCGCCTCAATGCCCTTACTGCCGCCACGCATGAGCGCCTCGACAAGCGCATCATGGCGGCGAACCCATTTGAAGACCGTGAGCGCTATGCGCTGCTCCTGGACGTCCAGCATCATTTCCACGCAGATGTCGATCCGCACTACAACGACCCGCGGCTCAACCGACTGCTACCGGATCTTGCCAGCCGTGCGCGGCTTTCGCTTCTCCGCCAGGATATCGCCGATATCCGTGGCACGATGCCGGCGGTTTCGCGCGTCACGGCTCCGCTTCAGACGGTACCAGTCGCGCTTGGCTGGCTCTACGTTGCCGAGGGCTCCAACCTCGGCGCGGCTTTCCTTCTGAAGGAGGCGGCAAGGCTCGGCCTGTCGGTGGAATTCGGCGCCCGTCACCTCGCGCCGCATCCGAGCGGGCGTGGTCTGCATTGGCGCACCTTTGTTTCGGCCCTCAATGCGCTCGATCTTTCCGATGCCGATGAAATGGAAATGGCCGAGGCCGCTAAAGCGGCTTTCCGCCGCGTGCATGTCCTGGTGGAGCAGATTTTGAGTGATCCAATCCGGTCGCTGAGGCACTGAATGGCCTGTGGCGAATTCGCAATGATTCGACAAAATTCTGTCGGAGGCACGTCTTCCAGGGTTTGTTGGCTTTTTCCAGCACAGTCATGGAGTGATGCGGCATGGGCAAGTGAAATCCGGCCCCGGCTTGGTTTTTACCGGGTTAGCACGAAAACTGACGTCACTGCCCTGGAGGCGTCGACAACTAGCGACGGGCTTCGGCCGAAAAGGCTGAAGCAGCACCCACTCCCGATCCGTCATATCGCTTACGTCGCGTGCGGTTCGCCGGGCATGTTGTCAGGCGGGTAGTTTCAGTTTGCGACATCGTAAACTCCCTCGAATTTCGGCGAATCCGAAGAAAGAATACGCTGTCGAATCGCAACCCGCTTATTAGGCAACCTCAATGGCATCGAATATCTCGAGGAACCACGATCCTCGTGCAGAACGGACTGCTCGACCATCCGCAGGCTCAGAGGGAAGGGTAAATAAATCCGCACTGCGTGCGCGATGATCGCAGCAGGAAAGCGATGGCGACGATACAGCGATCACGGTTCGTCATGGCCCGTCATCTCGTATCGATGCGGGTATTTCGTTAAGTTGAGATCTACGCGGCAGCCGGCATCAAGCGCATAGGTACTCACGCATTTGTCGGTCGCCAACCCGCGGCGTGAGTCTCCGATGGCGTACAATACCCTTGTTCCGCACGCCATGGATTGAAATGGAACCGCTCGGAATGTTGCTGCCATGGCGCGTGATAGAAGCGTTCGCCGTTCTCGCTGGTTACTTGGTCATTGACGATGCATCGGGACCTGGCCGCAAGACCGCTGCCGTAGATTATCACCGAGAGTAGAATGGCGAGCAATCCGAAGAGGATGAGTCTCAAAATGCGCTGGAACTCTGATGACGTATCTTGCGAAAAGTTCGGTCGCATAGCTTCTCCGAGGCCACGCTCCACGAGCGTTCCTATGATCCGATGTCCATCAAAGGAATACGGCTGACATCCACCGCGGGGGAAAAGTTGGGCAGCGTTAGAGTGACCGTGGGCAAGGGCGGTCTTCAATCCATTCCCAAACGCGGTGCTGGCGAATGCCCGTCGGACGGCTAGACAGGAAGGGGTCAACAACACCTCTCACGTCCCCTCAAGGCACGCGCCTTGAGGATGAACTCGCAGGCCTATGGTGGTCCCTTGCCTGTAAAACGTTGAAACCCTAACGGCCGTTCCGCTCTCCTCAGCCGAAGCTACGTCTGATAGTCTTCCATTCATGCCAGTTTCATCCGACTTTGTCCGTGAACTCTTTGCCGCAGCTAACCAGATCCATCTGATGTCTCGGTTGGAAGCCCAGCGTCTCATTGAACGGGCAGCAACAACTATTGACGATCAGCGCGAACGGTTGGCGGTCTCCACCAATGTCGTGCCGTTGACGCAAGATCTTACGGCTGACCTCCCGAAACTCCTCGCCAACCTTGACAGGATTCCGCCGGAGCTGCTTGCTGTCGTGCTCATTCGGTGCGCTGATGAGATTACCCGGCTGGAGAGACTGGCCCAGTGAAGCTACTCGCCGTAGTGGAAATTTGTCCACAGCTCGCTTAATTTGCTCTTTGAACTGGACGAAGCCCACGACCGTGACAGTTCCACTGCCGCAGGCCGCTCCAGCGGTTACCCCCACTGCGGCAAGGGCTCGACAGGCTCTCTCAATGCCGCTTGTCGAGCCCTTCGTGCCGCCCCATACTGCATCTTTTCCTATCATTGGTAAGTTTGGCCCGGCGTCTTGGATGATCGCTCGATCGCCCCCACGTCTATATCCATGTTGTCGGTGAGCTCCCTGGTGATCGCTTCGAGCGTCACGGAAAGCCCTGCCTCCACCTCTATTGATTTGAGACCCTTTGCGGTCTCTCGCGCGTAAATCACCAATCTCGCCAAAGCGACGAGTTCTGCTTTCCTGTCAACGCCTTCAAAATCCAGACATTCCATGAATCACACCCTCGACTGAGGCCCCAGCGTAAAACGATTTGGGGGCGACGGGTGTGACATCAGCGTGACACAACGCATGGCTGATGACGTCAGCCGTCACCCCAAAGAGATGTTTGGTTGAAGACGAACGACGGAGGTGGTGAACGTCCATCACTCCGACGCAGAGCTTCAATCAAGGCTATGGCGTCTGCCTTCTTCTGATCGACATAGTTGTCGTTCAGAATTCGCAACAATTCTTCGATGCGGGTGTTGCCGATTTGCGGGCAATTTCTCACGATCGTGTTCCAGGTGCGGACCTTGAAGAACAAGGAACGGGCGATCTCTTTGAGCCACCGCGCCTCCCGATCCGAGACAAGACCGTCCGCGCAACATCGGGCGAGGGTCGCGTCCACGTTGACCATGGGGATGGTGATGGCAACATATCCAAGCTCTTCCGGTCCATGCAGCAGCGCGACATCCGCATCGTCGACCAGAGTTTCGGTCGCGTAGGCTTTGAAAATTTCTCCAATGCCGGTCATTCCGAAGGGATGGCACTCAGCCGCCCGCAAGGCGCCCATGCTTGCTGCCCCAAAGATCGCCACACCTTTCGAGAGGCCATAAAGAATTTCCTTGTGCCAGACGGGGGCAACATATTCGAAAGCGCCATCGATCAATCCGATGGCTCGTGCACCCTCATCGACAGCCAGCCGGACATCGCCCTGCGTCGCGGGTGGTCTTATAATCACATCCTCCGCAACGAAACGCCTCGCGTCCGGAAGGCTTGGGCCGACGAAGATGACTTTCATAATGCGAACGACGCTGCCATCGCCCTATTGCCAAATCTTTGCCGTCGCTCTCCCTGCGGATTTTCCAGTCCAGGCACCAGAACCTTGACGACCACAAACGGCAGTGCCGGTGCGCTCAACTGTATGGCAACCGCTTGAGTTATACCCGCCCCCTTCAAATTCGTCAGGATTCCTGGAAGCGTCTGTGGGCCGGACGAGGGCAGACGGCCTATAGGATCGGCATCAAACAGCCTGTGCAATCGCTCCGGCAGCGATCGTCGATATGTCTCATGAAACACATCATCGCGCGCGCCACTGATATAGGTGACACGAGATTGCGCGGCTTCCGTCAACGCCCGTATGGCTGCCCGCTCGGGAGATGGATGGGCACCGCAGCCGAAAGTCACGTCAATATAACGCGGCGCCGGGGACGCAAGCGCGGTCTTGGCCGCAAGAAAGGCACCGATGCACGGTATGCCAACATCGCTTGTCATGTCGAACATGCGCAGCATGACACCTGCATCTTCGATCCTTGTGACAAGGGAGCTTACATTCTCGTCGTCAAATGCGTCAGGTGCCAGACATCTTAAGTGCTGCTTCGGTTCAGGAAGAACCTGCCACAAGACATGGGCATCGCGTTCGATACGCTCAAGAAGGCCGTGAACAATCGCCTCGTCACGGGTATTGCCCGATGCAAGGCCATCCGAAGACTGCCAGTAGCGGCAGTTCGACAGCGTCCGGTCGATTGAGACGGCTTCCACCGGGACGAAGACCCGGCCATGGTTCAGTAGGTCCTCTCCCGCAGCAAATGTCATGTTGTCGGTCTGATGGGGAGGGGGCTGGCCTTTGGCGATCAGCGGAACGAGGAGATCTACCCGCTCGCCGGCATCCGCTAGAGCTGACGCGCATGTATCGTTGCGGGCCAGGAACGGATCGCACGCTACAGCCCGTTCGATCGCCTCCATGACCGCCGATGTTCTCGCGTCAGCATCGGTAAGCCCTTTGCCTTGGGCAACGACGATCGACTTGGCGTTCGGCGTGTAGGCACACCAGACCGGAATGCCGATATGATCAAGTCCGGTCTGCCGGCCTATGCGGGTGATCCCCAGCGTCTTGAGAAAAGGACGCACCCGCTCATAGGTCTCGTCGGGAGGGTAGGCGCGCTCCATTGCTGACGCACCTGCCACCTAGCCGTCGAAGACGCCGGAGAAAGCCTGTTCGGAGGAGGAGACCGCAACGGCCAGATTGACGTCCTTGACGATCGTCCCTCCGACATTTCGAAGATCGTTTGCCGAGGCCAGCGGTCCGGAGGCCGGCGGCTGCATAGGCTGAACGGTTCCCGCGTCGATGTCCGCGACATAGAGCTGATCGTCTCCGGGCAGTCCGATTATCACCACTCTTGCCATCACTTACCCCCTCAGGTTTGGTATTAAAGTTAAAATCCAGCTTTAAGTAAGCCCTCGCGATAAAGGTCCTTTTGCCATTGCTCCTTCACCGGAAGCACGGAAAGCCATGTATGGAGATCGAACTGCGGATTGAGCTCCTGAGCCTTGCGCCGATGGATACGCGCTTTTGCGGCATCGCCCGCCATCGCGTAACTTGCCGCAAGCAATCGCCGGGCCGACGAGGAGTCGCCCATTCGGTCAATATAGCTGATCGCCTGACGAAATTCGCCCAGGAAATAGCTGGCGCCGGCCGCAATCCAGAAGTAGTCGTCAGGGCAGATGGGATTGAGACGGATAGCCTTGCCGATCTTGGCCAAACCGTCGGCGGGCTTCGATGCATGAACCAGGGCATCGGCATACCCGCAGATCGCGTCGGCGAGATGCGGGCTCAGTCCTTCCGCCCGATCGAATGCCTCCAGACTGCCGTCGACATCGCCAAGGTAGAGCTTTGATAGCCCAAGTTCTCGATGCGCCGATGCCAATTCCGGCTGAAGTGCGATTGCCTTTTGGGCGACCTCTTCTGCTTTAACCAGCAGCTCTCTCTCCCCTTGAGCCGTCAACACCCATTCCCAGGAATAGGTACGTGACAGGCCCGCCAATGCTGGCGCGAAATCCGCGCGCGCTTTCAGCGTTCCCCTGAAGGCATTTCTGGCCCGGCGCAGGTCAGGGAGTGTGAACCTGTTGAGATGCTGAGCGCCTGCAAGATAGGAACGGTAGACGTCGGGGTGAGCGCGGAAGTCGGCGAGCACCGGTTCGGTGCGCTGAAGATGATTGCTGATTGCATTGACGATCATCTGCGCAATTTGCTTGCGATGTGAAGCAAGTGAGCCGGGTTTGAGGCGAAAACGCTCGGCCCACAAAACACTGTCGGATGGCAGGAAGATCATCTGAACAAAGAGGCCCTCGCCACTGATGGTCGTATCGATCACATAGGAGATGGAATGTCTCTCCAACTGCGTGACCTTGTCCGCATCCTGCCGAATGCGGGCAGCCGTATAAGGGGCGACGACCGCGACCGTCCTCAAGGCGCACAGGCTTATCGTGATATCTTCCATCAGTGCCCGGGCCGGGTAAGCAGGGTTTTCCCGAGCCTCCTGGGGAGGAAGCAAAACCAGCCGGGGGAGTTCTATCAGTGTCGAAGGGACGACGGCAGTCTCTCCAGACAACGGGAATTCGACCTGGAGTGTGGCGTGCATCGGGGGGCCAGTTTGGTCGCCGTGGCGATGTGCCCGAAGCAGCACTTCGCGAACAGCGGTATCATCCGGATAGCGCTCAAGCAGTTGTTTGGCACTATCCTTGACGCTGGCCCAATGCGACCGGCTTGCCGCCGCGGCTTGCGCATCGAAGAATGCCACCCTGAAGTGTTCCCACTGGGCCGACTGTTGCTTCCCAACCCATGACTTTAGTCCGACGGGTAAGTTCGCCTCGTCTAGAAATTGATGCCTCATCAATTTCGATATCACGGTTAGTCGCCGCAGCGGTTCAAGATCAGCGGAAAAGAGAGAAAAGTCCGGGTCAATGGCTTCTGCTGACAGGCGTATAGTCGATGCCGTGAAATCCAGAGGAATGGGCCAGCCCTCCGTGGCGCATTTGCGGACACGCTCGATCATCTTGCGGAGGTTGATCTTCGCGGCATCCTGGTCGCCTGCCCAAAGCAGTCTCGCGAGATAATCTCGAGGCAGCTCGAACTCACGGCTGGCCAGCATATAGACAACAGCAAACAACGCCTTTTGCGGTAGCGGGACTGTCCCTCGTTCGTCGTCGGCAAGCCGAAGGCCGCCAAAAGTTACAAGCCGGAGCACCGGAACGATCCGTCAACGCGTCGCGTCTGAATCCGCGCGGTCGCGATCCAGTTCTTGGGGGCTCCCCAACGATTTGACCAGCTGAACAATGTTCTGGCGCAGCTTCGCATTTGCCACCCTTTGAAAGGCGATATTGAGCTCCATCCCCTCGCGGCTCATCAGGAACGCGGTGACCGCGTCTTCCTCTTGCATCACGGGTTTCCCGTCGACCAGCGGCGAACCATTCGGGGCGTCCGCGAAGAAATAGCTGACGGGCACATTCAATAGGGTTGCGATGTTCTGGAGGCGACTGGCGCCGACCCGATTGCTTCCCTTTTCGTATTTCTGCACCTGCTGAAAGGTGATCCCCAGCCCATCGGCCAGTTTCTCCTGAGAGATCTTCAGCATCGTGCGCCTGAGCCGGATCCGTGATCCAACATGAATGTCAATGGGATTTGGTTTTTTCTGATCCATCACTGCAGCCCTCCGTCGCGATCACAAGAGTGATACAAACGTGACCTTCATGCAACTATTACTGGAGGGTTTATTCCGGGCTTGAGCTTGGCGCCTGAGCAACTGGAATAGCCGAGCTCGCAAGCTCCCGGGGACGTTGAGCGTGCTTGAGGGCAACATTTTCTGGCGATAAAGGCAGACATATCAATGTTTTGAATAAAGCCGCCCTGATTTTCTAGCAGCCGGAAATCCCCCTCGGTCATTTCTGTCATACCCTCCCAGAGTGTTTAAATCCTCCGTTGGAGATCGGTTTGATGACTAAGATGGATTGGTTGATGTTGGCGGTCGTAGCGATCCCCGTGATGCCCGCAATTTTAAAAGAAATTCGGCTTTGGTGGGAGGCAAGGCGGAGGAGCCGGCGGGATGGCTCGCAGAGGCGCTTCGATCGACCATGACGCGGATGTATTTTGGTCCATGTCTTGCCGTGGACGCTTCCACTTCTGGCTGAAACATGCTTTATCCTCCCGCGGGCAACATGGGGGACTACATGAAAATCCATATCATGCCGCTGGCGGTTGTGCTGGCGGTTTCTGGCTGCGCAAAAAGGCCTGACGCAATTGTGCCTGCCGACATTCCGATGGCGGCATATACCAACTTGTCTTGCGAACAGCTTGGCCAGGAGATGTTCAAGGAGCAAACGGCTCTGGCAAGTGTATCCAAACAACAGCACGACGCCGCGACAGGCGATGCCTTTGGCGTTTTCCTCCTCGGCGTCCCGATGTCCTCGACGTTCGGCGGTGACAAGGAAGGGCAAGTGGCGGTTGCCAAGGGGAAAGTCCAGGCAATTCAGTCCGCGATGATGAGCAAGGGATGCAGTTCATCGCCGGTGCCGGTGAAGCCGGGTACGGCGGCGAAGAAGGCAGCAACTTAATGCGCCGCCGCCGATAAATCACGATTTACCTGGCTGTCTTTCAAGGCTGTCGGGTTTTCCTTCTCGCCTCCAGCACGATCGGCGAACGGGACGCAATCTCTTTCACCTTGATATTTTGGGTGGGCAGCTCAGGGAAGATAGTGAATATGCGGCCGTGCGTGATGCGGTGAGGTCTCGACACGCGCATCTACCGCGAAAACGTCCCTTAAAACCGTCTCGGTCATGACTTCGTCGGGTGTGCCCGACGCAACGATCCTGCCGCGCTGCATGACGATCAATTCGTCGCAGAACATCGCTGCGTGATTGAGGTCGTGCAGAGCGATGATGCTGGTAATTGGTAGATCGGCAACAAGCCGCATGAGGCTGATCTGGTGTTGGATGTCGAGATGGTTGGTCGGTTCATCGAGGATCAGCTCTTTTGGCGACTGTGCAAGAGCTCTGGCAATATGAGCGCGCTGCTTCTCGCCGCCGGACAGGCTCTGCCAGGGGGCATTTCGTTTATCGATCATACCGGCGCATTCAAGCGCTTGCTCGACAGCCCGGTCGTCAGCGAGTGTCCAGCCGGAAAACATCGAGCGATGCGGAGAGCGTCCGAGTTTGACTACGTCAACGACCCTGAGGTTCGCGTTGGTCGTCGCATGCTGTTCGACGAAGGCGACGCGTTGCGCGATCTTGCGGCGACCGATGCTGCCTATATCCTTCCCGTCGAGCGTGATCTCGCCGGAGTGCGGCCGCTTCAGGCCGGCGAGAAGCCGCAGGAGCGAGGTTTTACCGGACCCGTTCGGGCCAAGCAGGCCGAGCATTCTTCCCGGCCGCGCTTCGAAGGAAACGCGATCGAGAATGGTCTTCTTGCCTATCTTCCAGACGAGATCTTGGGTCCTGATGCTCATGATGCGCGCTGGAACCGGTACAGAATGACGGAAAAGAAGGGAACGCCTACGAGTGCGGTGACGACGCCGACCGGCAGGATCTGCTGAGGGACGAGCGCGCGCGAGGCTATGTCGGCGAGCACCATGAAGATAGCCCCCACGACGGCGCAGGCCGGAAGCAGCCGGCTGTGGAGAGGCCCGACGACGAAGCGTGCTGCATGTGGCACCACCAATCCCACAAAACCGATCGAGCCGACCATGCTGACGATCGTCGCCGTCATCATCGCGGTCAGGGCGAAGAGCACAATGCGCGCTCGCCCGACATCGACGCCAAGTGAAGCGGCAGCCTCGTCGCCGAAGGCAAAGGCATCCAGAACCCGGGTATAGGCAAGGCAAGCGACAAGCCCGAGGCCGACGATGACCGAGACCAGCATGAATTCCGGCCACCGCACGCCACCGAAGCTGCCAAGCAACCAGAACATCACGTCGCGAGCCTGCTGAGCATTGCCAGACGTCGTCACGACATAGGACGTGGCGGCGTTGAACAACTGTGACGCGGCAACGCCGGCAAGGACTGTCCGGTCGGCGCCCCCGCGGGTTCCATTCGATAGGAGGGCCACGAAGAAGAAGGCGGCAAACGCCCCAGCAAAGGCCCCCGCCGACAACGAGACGGCCGCCGAGCCAACGCCAAGGATGACGATGGCGACGGCCCCGGTCGATGCGCCGGCGGAAATGCCCAGCACATAGGGTTCTGCCAGCGGATTGCGCAGCAGCGACTGCATGATCGCGCCAGAAAGCGCCAGGCCCGCGCCACAGAAGGCGGCAACGAGTGCACGGCTGAGGCGATAATCCCAGATCACGGTCTCATGGATGCGGTTCAGTTCCACCGACGTCCATCCCAGCCTGTTCGTGACGGCGGCGAACGTCGTGGCGAGTGGGATCGGCAGGTCGCCAATCCCGACACTGACACCTACGACAAATCCGATCGCCGCAAGGGAGGCCAGCAGGAGGGCACCAAAGACGACAGCCTGCGGGAGAGGGCGGTGAGAGGCAGTCACTTGAGCAGACCGAGGGCCTTCAGCTGTTCGGCCACCTGCTCCGCACCGTATACCGTGCGGATCGTGGGGTTCATAGCCTGACCGTCCATGACGACGATCGCATTGTTCCGGACGGCCGGCAGCTGGCTGACTGCGGGATCGCTGTTCAGGAACTTGATCTTGGCTTCTGGCTTGTCGAGTTCCCAGCGGTTGCGGTCGAGACTGGCGACGACGATGACGTCGGGATTGGCTGCAATGATGCTTTCCCAGCCAAGCGTCGGCCATTCGGCTTCCGCCATGATCGCATTCTTGCCGCCGAGAAGATCGGCGATGAAGCCCGATGCGGCATTCTTGCCGCCGAGATACGCGTCGGCTGTCGGTGACGGGCTGGAGAACCAGAAGACGTAGGAGAGTTTCTCCCCGTCCTTCGAGACGCCAGCGCGCAAGGACGCCTCGCGCTTCTTGAAGTCGGCGATCAAATCCTGGCCGCGATCGGCGACGTCGAAGATCTGCGACAGTTCGTCGATCTCCTTATAGAGCAGGTCCATGCTCCATAGCTGATCACGGCTGCCATATTGATCGTTTGCCTTTTCGGTGCTGAGGCAGGTACTGGGCGAGATGTAGCTGGGCACGCCGACCTTATCGAAGTCCTCGCGCTTTGCGACCTTGCTGGTCGGGCCGAGCAGGCTAGGGAGGGCTGCGGCGACGAAATCCGGGTTCTCGGCCAGAATCGCTTCGAAAGTCGGGAATTCGACAGTCAGGAGCTTGACCTTCGCATTGGCTGCGGCCAGTTGCGGAAGAACCTTGCTCGGCCAGAATGCCGTGCCAGCCATTTTGTCTTCCAGGCCGAGCAGCAGCATGATCTCGGCGCTGTTCTGGCCAAGTCCAATCGCCCGCTGCGGCGCCTTGTTGATCGTAACCTGGGCTCCGCAATTGTCGAGCACCAGGGGATATTTCGTCGGCGTTGCTGAAGCTTCGGTTAAGGGAAAACCGAGCACAGCTGCGAGGCCAGCGGCAAGAAGAGGTCTGAACGCAGACACTTTCATGTTCCTATCAGTGGAGTTTTTAGTTGTGGTGCTGAGCCTATAACGTGAACGACCCGCTTGAACAAGACTGTTGAAGTCAAGTATTTGTTCCGCAACCTCCACTCCGTCGCACTTGCCGATGGTGTTCAGGATTGCTCTTAAAGGGGATACCGAGGGTATAAATGGTATGCCGGTATGTGGCGGCCATTAAGACTCTGACAATCAGACCGCATGCAGCCCTTCGCTGTCATCAACAGTTCCAACCGGTACGCTTCTCTAACGCTTCCAAGTGGTAGCTGTTCGATGATTGCGCCAGTTGCAAAGTCTCTCCGATGTCGAATCATGTCCGCGGCAGAATTTTATCGGCGCTGATGACAGTCCGTTGATATGGCTGACATTTCCCTATGTCCATTTAGGAGAATTCCGCGGATATTGTCGGGTCTGTCGCGGTAGATCTGCATGAAATAGCCGCAACGAAACACGCTACGAAAAGCAAGGTTGTTGCCGCGAAAAACGGGATCTGTGGCGATATCCGGTGAAGGCCCGCGCCGGCGATTGGACCGATTGCCTGTCCGAGGCCCTGTGCCAGGACGTTGACGCCCGCAACCTTGCCTTGGGCGCCACTCCCGGTCTGCAAGCTAAGCGAAGCGAGATTGCCGGTCAACATCAGGCCCAAACCAATGCCGAGCAGGATCAATGTGGCGAAAATCCCCGAATACGTTGTCACAAACGTGCAGATCAACATGGCAATGGCCGCCGTGATCGCTCCGACCCCCAGCAAGCGAGCAGCCTTCCAGCGGAAAACCCGGACCGCACAGGCCTGCACCACGATCATCGCAAGCGCCGTTGCCATCAGCGCCGCGCCTCCGCCCGAGATCGACTCCTCAACCGTAAAACCTAGCGAATCCTGCAGGCGAAGCGCCGTCACCTGTTGCAGGATGCTGTAGGCGGAGATCGAGACCAGCGTGATCGCCAGGAATGGCCATATGCGCCGAAGAGGCAGACAGGCATCCGAGACGACTGTTATAACTTTGCGAGCGGGTTCTTTTGCAAGCCAGAGGATGCCCAGCCAGGCGATGGCAGCTAGCATCGCAATCACCGCGAAAGCGACGATTGGGCTGGTTCCCGCAACGCGCCAGGCAAGCGCCGCTCCCGCGATGGCGCCAACGCCGATAGCCGCTCCAAGGGTACCCATGCCATTCGCCCGCTGCGCTGGAGCGGTAATATCCGCCATATAGGCCTGTGCAGCGGGCAAGATGCCGCTCGTGACCAGGGTTTGGGCCGCCCGAGCGAAGGTTATCAACATGAGCGCAGAAAATACGCTTAAAGCGCCTGACAACCGAAAGTGGACGATTGTTCCAAAGCCGATCGACCCTAACGCGGCACCAGCAAGAGCAATCAGCAGAACCGGGCGGCGCCCGACACGCTCACTGAGGTAGCCCCAAGCGGGCGCCGATATCATGATCAGCAAGGCAGACAGGCTGAGGATGCTGCCGATATGGAGGTCCGCAAAACCGAGACGCCGACCCAAGGGAGGAAGGACGACAAGAAGAAAGGATTGCCCGGTGGTGAAGACCGCCAAGCTCACAAAGAGTGCCAATTGCGTTTGCGTCCTGGATGTCCGAGATTCAACGTCCAAAGCTTCCCCCAGCTAACGCTTTCCCACCTATTACTATTCCGAACCGTCGCCTTCGGAAAACTGTCGCAGCGCCTGCGGGTTGACGACGGTGATGGATCGATAGGTGTAGTCGACCCAACCAGCGGCAACGAAACGCTGCATTGCCATGTTCACCTGCTGCCGTGAAGCATTCGCCATGACGCCAAGATCGCTCTGAGACAGGCCGATAGGCATGTCGCCGAGCCAGCCAGCTCTTTGAAGCACCGATGCGATCCTGCGCCCAACATCACGCTTTTGCAAATCGTGGACAATGCGGAGCAGAACATCAACTGTAAATACAGTGTTCATTCCAATTGCACGCGATACACCAGGATCGCGTGCCGCCATCTGCTCCAAGGCATCGAGCGGCACATGCATCATCCACGCGCCACCAAGCGCCCTCATCTCGACCCTACGTGGCTGGCCGGTCAAGAAGGGGCCTTCACCTGTCCATGCCCCCGGCATCCCGAGATGGATCAGCCGGGGGGTCGCGTCCGGTGGTGCTGAATTGATGGTAAGGGAGCCGGCGACTAGCCCATACATGCCACCGACCGGATCGCCGTATCGGTAGATGATCTGGTTGGCAGTGAACTTCTGCAAATGCGCGTTACGCAGCAGTTCTGTCCTAAAGGTCTCGCTCATGCTCGCGAGCCAGGCGCCCTGGCTCATGACCTCTTCCGCCTTTTTTCGCGTCAGATCCAGCACGATTTCCTCCACATTGCCAAAATCCGGACAGAATAGATGTCGCCGATTAGCTACAAAGCACTCGAACACATCCGTTTGCACCACGGTCGCAAATAAAGCAGCCGGGGAATACCGGTGATGATATACTTGTCCAAATTTTCTGAGAATGTCCGAATCCGGACAATCTGATGTCGGCGAATATGCAATCTGACCCCGTCGATGATGAATTGTCATGGTGTGGCGCAAGCATTGATTTGTAGAGAAGAAATCGAAACTCCTTAGATCGCGACACACCATTACCGTCAGGAAATAGCGCGGACCTTCGGTGAGCTTCGCGAGATCTTCCTACCAATTCTCGCCGACCAAACTATGCCAAAGAACTTTTGGGGCGGCAGATGAATTCTGGAATGTCGGGACATTCACCCTTCGTGATTCGCAAATACAGCGGCGGTGAACCCGCGTTTATTTCCGTTTTTCTCCTATTCGTCAGCTTCTCTAGCGGCAGTGCCACGGCGCAGGCAACTGCGGACGACCTTTCGCAGAAACTGGCCAATCCACTTGCAGGTCTGACCAGCGTTCCGCTCCAAAACAACGTCGATTTCGGCGCAAGCGTCGAGGGCAAGGGTTTCGCTTATACGTCGAATATCCAGCCGGTCATACCGTTCGAGCTGAATGACGACTGGAACCTGATCACACGCACCATAATCCCCGTCGGCTATCGCGATTATCTGCCCGGCGCAGATGTCTCGGGTCTGGATGACGTCAATGCGAGCTTCTTCTTTTCGCCCAAGGATCCAGGACCCGGCGGACTGATCTGGGGTGCTGGCCCCGTTGCTTTGCTGCCGACAGCCACGGACGACTTCCTCGGATCAGGAATATTTGGCCTTGGACCGACGGCCGTCGGTCTTGTTCAGCAGGGTCCTTGGATGGTCGGAGCACTCGCCAACCATATCTGTTCGATCGCAGGACCGAATGATCGGCCCGACGTCAGCGTCAGTCTCCTGCAGCCCTTCGCATCTCATAATTTCGGCGGTGGAAGGTCGGTGTCCCTCAGCGTTGACGCCAATCATGACGGGAACAACGAACAGCGGATTATTCCGGTCAATTTCGGCGTTTCCCAGATTTTCACCTTGGGTTCTCAGGCCAGGAGCTTCCCGATCGGAGGACGGTACTACGCCGACGCACCGTCGGGCGGCCCGGAATGGCGAGGGCGGACCACGCTCACATTCCTGTTCCCGACATAAATGCGGAGCCGGATCGAGATTGATATTTGTTGGCAGAGGGACCAGTCAATGAAAGTCCATAGAATATTCACGGCGATGGTACTGATCAGTGCGTCAGCGGGTTCGGCCGCAAGCGCTGCAGACCTTCAGTCGCCGTTTATCATCCCCGAGGCTAAGCCGGCTGTGAGTGACGGCTGGACCTTTGCGGTGAGCCCCTATTTCTGGGGCGCCGGCATCTCTGGCGATGTCGGGCAGTTCGGTCTGCCGGCCGTTCATCTTGAATCCGATTTCGGCGACATCCTAAAGGATCTGGATTTCGGATTCATGGCGGTTGGTGAAGCGCGTTACGATCGGTTCAGCATCTTCGGCGATGTCATCTACACCAAGGTCTCGTCGGGGGCATCCACGCCGCTCGGCATCGTCGCAGAACGGGTCGACGCCACGTCGGAGACATTCGCCGGACTTGTCGGCGCGGGCTATGCTGTCTTTCAGGACGGCCGTGGCAATCTCGATCTCGTCGCCGGCGCGCGCGTCTGGCACGCGAGCACGGAAATCTCGTTTTCCGGCGGTCTTCTGGATGGCGTTTCAGCCAAAGACAGCGCCACCTGGGTCGACGCGATGGCGGGTGTTCGCGGCCGGTACTTCCTGACGGACAATCTCTATCTCAGCGCCTGGGCATTGGTGGGGGCCGGGCAGGCAGACCTCGACTGGGATCTCGCTGCCGGTATCGGGTACGAGTTCAGTGACAGGATCTCGGCGGTGGCCGGCTATCGCGCACTAGGCGTCGATTACAGCCACGACGGCTTTGTCTTCGATGTGGTGCAGCAAGGCCCGATTCTCGGCCTGGTCGTGCGCTTCTGACCGTTCGTCGATCAATCCGCTTCTTTACAGAACTAGCCTTGGAGGGCTTCCATGTTTCTTGCAAGATTGAGCTTTACGACAATTGCGACGGCGGCAATGCTTCATGCGTTGCCGGTTGCAGCCGATCCAATCCTCGTCAATAGCGACAACTTCGTGCGCGCCGAGAGCGACCTTTACTTCTCCGGCATCGCCGCGAACGGAGGCTTCGCCAAGTTCGACCATACGCGGGAAATGGCGCCGCTTGACAAGCAGACGGTCATCCGCCTGAACCGCGACACACTTTATTCTTCCGCTGTGTTTGATCTGGATGCGGGACCGGTGACGATCAACGTGCCGGATACCGGAAGCCGGTTCGTGTCGCTTCTTATAATCGACCAGGATCACTATGCCCATGGGGTATATTACGGCGCTGGTTCGTACACCTTGACGCGCAAGGACATAGGGACCCGCTATGTCGTGGCTGCCTTCCGTTTCTTTGCTGATCCCAACAACTCCGAAGACATGAAGAAGGTTCATGCGCTTCAGGATGCGGTTACGGTCAAGCAGCCGGCAGGGGGTCGTTTCGAGATTCCCGAGTGGGACGGCAAAAGCCGGGACAAGACCCGCCGCGCGCTCTTGGATCTCGGCGCGCTCCTCCCGGACACTGCGAAGATGTTCGGATCGCGCGACGAAGTGGATCCGATCCGGCATCTGATTGGAGCAGCGCTCGGATGGGGCGGAAACCCGGATAAGGAAGCGCTTTATCTCAACGTGACGCCGGAAAAGAACGATGGCAAGAGCATCTATCGGCTGACTGTCAAGGATGTTCCGGTCAAAGATTTCTGGTCGGTCACGGTCTACAACAAGGACGGCTTCTTCACGCCGAACGAGTTGAATGCCTACTCGCTGAATGACGTAACCGCGCAGAAGAGCACGGATGGCTCGATCACGATCCAGTTCGGAGGCTGCGACGGCAAGATAGCCAACTGTCTGCCGACGCCCGAGGGCTGGAACTACATGGTTCGCCTGTATCGGCCCGAGACGCAAATTCTCGACGGAAGCTGGAAATTCCCCGTTTTGGAGGAAATGAAATGAAACGTCGTCGCTTTCTGACGGGCACCGCTGCATTAATGGCGCTGCCGTCACTTCCGGCTTTCGCGCAGGATGACATCAGGGCGGCCGCCCGTGAGGCGTATATCTATACCTATCCGATGGTGAAGAACTACCTCACGATGTATCAGTACGCATTGGAGCCCGACGGCCACCAATACAAGGGGCCGCTCAACACCCTGGTCAGTATCGCCAGGGTCTACACGCCCGAAGACACGGCAATCATCACGCCGAATTCCGACACGCCCTATTCCTTCATCGTCTTCGATCTAAGAGCCGAGCCCGTCGTGGTGACGATGCCGCCGATCGAGAGGAAGCGCTACTATTCGCTACAACTCATCGACCTCTACACCAATAATGTCGACTATCCCGGAACTCGGGTTGACGGCAATGGCGGCGGCGACTTTTTGATCGCCGGCCCAGGCTGGAAGGGCGACATGCCGAAGGGCATCAAGCGCGTGATCGAAATGCCGACGACGCTCGCCATGGGCATCATCAGGACGCAGCTCTTTTCGCCCGACGATCTTGAGAGGATAAAGGAGGTTCAGGCCGGCTATAAGGCGCAGCCGCTTTCCGTCTATGCCGGCACGCCGGCCCCCGCCGCCCCGCCGCCGGTCGACTGGATGCCTATCTCGGACGAACTGATGGCCACGAACTACTGGCCGCTTGCTGCCTTCCTGCTGCAGTTCGCTCCACCTTATCCGGGCGATGATGCACAGCGGGAAAACCTCGCCAAGCTCGGTATCCAGGAAAATGTAACGTGGCCGGGGATGGCGCTTTCGTCCGATATCGTAGCGTTGATGAAAGAGGTGGTGGTTGCCACGGAAAAGGAAATCCGTGACGTCGCTGCCAGGCTGACGGATTCGTCCAAGATATTCGGTACGCCCGAGTTCATGAAAGGCCAATACATGACTCGCGCCGCAGCGGCGCAGGGCGGCATCTATGGCAACTCCGTGCAGGAGGCACTCTACGTCATCTACGCTTTCGACGGGAATCGTCAGCTATTGGACGGCAGGAAGGGAAAATATACGCTAACCTTCTCCGCCGACACGCTACCTCCCGTCGACGCTTTCTGGTCAATCACAATGTATGACAAGCCCAAGCAGCTTTTGGTGCCTAATCCAATTGATCGCTACCTGATCAACTCGCCGATGCTTGCCGACCTCAAGAAAAACGACAAGGGCGATGTTGTCCTCTACCTGCAGCACGAAAGCCCGGGTGCGGAACTGGAAGCGAACTGGCTCCCCGCGCCGAGCGAAACTTTCTACGCGGTCATGAGATTGTATCTGCCGAAGCCCGAGGCGCTGGACGGCCGTTGGAAGCCGCCGGCAGTCGAAACGCTTTAGTCGCAAGGCCAAGACGCTCCCTTGACCAGCGGCCGGTTCCAAACGTCCTCGAAGGCGTTGGGGGGGTCTTCGCTTCCACTCCAACTTGCCGTCCAAGGTTAGCATCAGTAGCGCTTTTAATTCGTGGTCCGCGGCGAGCTCGACGGTTCGAAGCACGCCGCGCGAACCTTCTTGCTCAAAACCTGGGTCACCGGATCGTGGGTGGCTCCTCGACGGAGTGGCCATGCACAAGGCGCTTTTCCTCGGCATCTTGCTTACTCTTTCAAGCTGCGGCCATCCCCTCGGTGTCATGCAACCCGTCACGCTGGCCGCAAATGCCCAGAAAACATCCCAGGTGGAGATGCTGGTCGCGACCAACCGTCAGCCTTCTGGTGACCCGGAGACACTGTTTAACGGCGAGCGCAGCCCGAAGCCGTATCTGACGGAGGTCGCCGTTTCCATCCCGCAGGAGAGAAAGCAAGGCGCTGTTCAGTGGCCTCGGCAACTGCCGCCGAACCCGGCCAGCGAATTCGCGGTTATGAAGGTCAAGCAGGTCGAGACCCTCTCCGAGGCAACTGCATGGTTTAGGCAGCACATGGCAGGCGGTCATGCTCTGGTCTTCGTTCACGGATATAACAATCGATATCAGGATTCTGTTTTCCGCCTGGCCCAAATTGTCCATGACAGCCGCATGCAGGCCACCCCGATCCTTTTCACCTGGCCATCGCGGGCTCAACTGATGGCGTATGAATATGACAAGGAGAGCGCCAACTACTCCCGCACGGCCTTGGAGCAATCACTGCAAGTTCTGGCGTCGAACCCAGATGTCAAGGACATTACCATCCTTGCCCACTCGATGGGAACGTGGCTCACGATGGAGGCACTGCGTCAGATGGGCATCCGCAACGGTCGCGTGAATCCGAAAATTGCCAATGTCATCCTTGCTTCGCCCGATATCGACATACAGGTTTTTGCGAAGCAGTTCGTCGAGATGGGGCCACACACCGCGAAATTCACGATTTTCGTATCACAAGACGACAAAGCGCTCGCGGTTTCCAGCCTCCTTACCGGCAAGGTGCAGCGTCTTGGCGCAGTCAATCCGGCAGAAGAAGTCTACCGCTCGAAATTTGAGAAGGCAGGCATTACCGTCGTTGATTTGACGAAGCTCGATACCAGCGATCGCCTTAATCACGGGAAATTTGCGGAAAGTCCGCAAATCGTCCAGCTCATTGGCGAGCGGCTGATGAAGGGACAGACGTTGACGGATTCCAACGTGACCTTGGGAGATGGGGTGGCTGCGGTCATCGGAGGCACGGCACGCACGATCGGCGCCGTTGCGGCAACAACAATCTCCGCGCCATTAAATGCCGTGGAGAAGCGGCAACAAGCTTCACCGCTGCCGGATATCGCTCAAACGCTCACTGAAGCGCCCGATTCCAAACCTCTTATCGATTGACTCTTCGCCATCAACGATATCTGCGTCGGGTTGATGAGCGGCACGGCTCACCGTCCATCGCCGGTCTAAGTGGAAAGTGGTTATTGCATTGGCCGAGAGGCTAAGTCTCCGACCTGACGGACCGCTGGTCATTCTGTTCAGCCAGGCGATAAGGCGATCATCGAAAGCGAGGCAGACCTCGTTACGACGCGATTGACACGATATCGGCTCCCACGAGTTCCTAATCCGTCAACAGAAACCGGATCCCGTCCGTTTTCTATGAGTCGGCTCCGGCGCATGCGACTGATGTATAAATCAATACAAAATGCGACTACATTATACACATAAGGTATAATTTACGCAAAAAATTATTTTCAGATTCAATTTACACGCATTGATGTCGATATATTATAGGCGAGGCCAATCTATTTGATACATTGGTCGCCATTTGAACTTTAATTGGAGGGGATTAAGTGTATATGAAGCGCATTTTTGCGGCTCTTGTACTGACGATAGGCGCAGCAGGAGAGGGGTATGCTGCAGATCCCACAGTAGTGAACCCTCCCTCTGAACCACCTGTTCAGCCTGTATTTTCCTGGACCGGATTCTATCTCGGGGCGAATGCCGGCGGAGGCTTTGCCGGTGACGACAAGGTGGGCCTTCATTCAGGGGACGTCCATATCGGTGATTTCGGTTCCGTGGATGTCTCAGGCTTCGCAGGTGGGGGGCAGATCGGCTACAATTTCCAGTTCGACAACAACTGGGTCGTTGGGATCGAGGCTGATTTTCAAGGGGCGGACATTAGCGACTCCGTGACGGAGAGCGGCCTGCATACGTCTTCCAAAATCGATTGGTACGGCACCCTTCGACCTCGTGTGGGCTACGCCGTTGACCGAACGCTCTTCTACGGCACGGGCGGTCTCGCCTACGGACACATCGACTACAAGACCTCCTTCGGAGGGGTGACGCTGATCGATGACGACAAGACCAGTGTCGGTTGGGCTCTCGGTGCCGGCGTCGAGCACGCATTCACCGACCATCTGACTGCGAAGTTCGAATACCAATACGTGAAATTCGACAAATTCGATGCTGAAGGCGACGCCTTCTGGACAAGGGCAACTCCTGACTTCCACAGCATTCGAGTGGGTCTGAACTACAAATTCTGAAAACCGCATCACTGTAAAAAGAGGGTAGTAGCATGGCTTTGATTAATATTGATCTGCTTGACCAGGGCACGACGGTCATCGATTCCAGCAACTGGGACAGTGCCGACACGCTCCAGCTTTCGCTCGTTTCCAGCGGCACGCTGGTTGTCGACGGCGTCGATGTCAACCTGACCAGCATTGTCGGGGGTGGCCTTCTGTCGAACACGACGATCCAGGCCATCAATGGGGCTAACGTCGTCGTAGACTCGGGTCTTGCGGGCGTCCAGGCAGGTTCGAGCTTCACCTATTCCATCGGTGCGAATTCCAGCATTGAAGTGCAGGCAAGCACGCTCAATCTCGGCCTTTTGAACGGCGTTACGGTCGATTTCGCGAGTTCCGGCGGAACCGGCTTGTTCACTTATGATTCGGGGTTGATCAACCTGAACCTTTCGACCCCGCCGAATGTCATCAATGTCGGCGCCGGCGACCGGATCGAGGTAGTTGGTTCCAACTATGTCGGGCAGATCGGAAATGTCGTAACGTTCTACTCAGATCCGCTGCACCTCCTCCCGGTGGGCTCCTATTCGATCCCGGATGGCGTTACATACAACTACGACGGCGGCACCGACACTTTGACGTTCACCAGTTGCTTCCTGCGCGGCACCTATATCCGGACCCCGGAAGGAGAAGTGCCTGTCGAAGAACTGCGGGTTGGCGATCTTGTCGTGACCTATAACGGCGAAGGCGTGTCGGAAATCAAGTGGGTTGGTCGCCGCATGCTCGACCCGAAGGCACTGGACAAGCCGCGCGATACGATGCCGATCCGCATCAAGGCAGGTGCGATCGCCGAGAATGTTCCCGAACGAGATCTGCTTGTCTCCCCGGACCACTGCATGTTCTTCGAGGATTCGCTCATTCCGGCGAAATTCCTGGTCAACGGTACGACCATCACTCAGGATACGATGCTGACCCCGTTCGAGTATTTCCATATCGAACTTGAACGTCATAACATCATTCTTGCTGAAGGCGCGCTTACCGAGACCTATCTCGATCTCGGAGGTCGCGTCGCCTTCCTTGAGCCGGGTGTTCTGCGCTTTGGTGCACTGACTGCCACGCGCTCCTGGAACGACTGGTGCTATCCGCCGGTCTATGCCGGGGGTGTCCTCGAAAAGGTACGCCACTCCCTTACCCAGCGTGCTGCAGAACTGGGTTACATCGTTGAAGAGGCTAAGGCCTCCTAAATTGCGGCGCGGGGAGAGGTGGGCGGCGCAAGTCGCCCGCCTCGAATCGAGAGCAGCCGAGGCGAGCCGCAAGGATACCATCTTGTTCGTCTACGGCCTTGCTTTGTGGCAAGGCGTCCTCTGTCTTAGAGATAGCAACGGCTTTGGAGTAGTGTATGCACGTCGATGCAACCGTGTCGCCCTATACGCTTGATGCAGGGGACATCGATGAAAAATTGCTGGTTGAGAAATTTTCAGGCAAGACGATATTCTTCGACGGTGTGTTCAAGGGCGACTACAGCTTGGCAATCGTCAACCGCCATTTGGCTCAGGCACTAATCGCGCTCGGTATGAACGTCGTCTGCTATACGGCGGAGGAGGATTGGCAGACGGATGCTCGTCTCGGTGCTGTCCCAGACATCAAGCGCCGGATGCGCGAAGCCTATCCTGGGACGGAGCGTTTCGACATTCACCTGCGAAACACCTGGCCACCCGCGACCCACGATATGGTCGGGAACATGAATGCCTATGTGGGATTCGCATGGGAAGAGCTTGAATTTCCCCAATACCTGGTGGACCGGTTTAATCGCGATTTGGACCTCGTGATGGTGACGGCGAATTTCGTCCGCGATGCGCTCGTGCAATCTGGCGTGAAGATCCCGATCGAAGTAATCGGGAATGGCTGTGATCACGTGAACGTTGCCGTCGATTCTACGTTGAGGTCGCCACAGGAGCATCAGCGTACGCGCATCCTTCATGTTTCCTCCTGCTTCGCACGCAAGGGCATCGATGTCCTCGTCGAGGCGTTTCTCCGCGCCTTCCGATCGGATGAGCCGGTGGAATTGGTCATCAAGACCTTTCCCAATCCCGACAATATACTGGAGGCCGTGCTTGCTGAGAGGCACGAGCGGCTCGCCGGCGCTCCTCCGGTCACCGTCATCAATCGTTACTATAACGATGAGCAGCTTCTGGCACTTTATCATTCAGCTGCCATGGTCGTCGCGCCCAGCCGAGGTGAGGGTTTTGGTTTGCCTCTCGCCGAAGCGATGCGGCTCGGCGTTCCCGTTGTGACGACGAACTATAGCGGGCAGCTTGATTTTTGCCGTGCCGACACCGCGTGGTTGGTTGATTGCCATATGTCGGCATCGCGTGCGCATGTCGCCGGTTCCTTTAGCCTTTGGGCGGAACCTTCCTTGGAACATCTGGGCGCGCAGATGCGCGCCGTGCTCAGTCAGCCTGAAGAGGCCCAGGCCCGCAGCCGGCAGGCGCAGAAGCTGCTTGCCGCTCATTTCACATGGTCCGCCGTGGCTCGCCGCGTATTGGCTGCCCTTGCCAAGCCTGCTCCCGTCACCGCCGAGCCCGAGCGGACCTGGAGCATCGACCTGATCTCGTCGTGGCAGCAGCAATGTGGCATCGCTACCTACTCAGAGCATCTCTATGCCACGCCGGCATTCGCGGGCAGGCTCGACCACGTCTTCGCGCGTCGGATCATGAACGATGCCTTGCCGGAAGCTCCGGCACAGAAGGATGGCGCGGTACCCCGCAGGCTTTCCCGACTTTGGGGATACGATCTGGTCTCCCTCAAGCGTCTCGTCGCCAAGCTGGATGAAGGGCGCGCAGATGTCCTTTGGATGCAACATCATCCTGGCCATTTCTCCACGCCCGACATGGAATTGCTGGTGCAGGCGCTGCCGTCGACCGGCCACAAGCTGCGTGCTGTCACGATGCACAGTATCAAGGAAGCTCTGCGCGGCGGCTCCTTGCAGTGGACGAAGGCATTCGACATCGTGTTCGTGCATTCGTCGGAGGATGCGGGCGCCCTTTCAGCCGCCGGGCACCCCAATGCGGTGGTGATTCCGCACGGCATTCTTCCGGAGCCGGAGAATGCTTTGGCGCCGGATCCTTCGCTGTTTACTATCGGCTCCTTCGGTTTCCTGATGCCGCACAAGAATATCGACCGGCTCGTACTCGCCTTTGCCGAAGCGCGCACCTACGATCTGAGGCTGCGGCTGAAGCTGCTCAACTGCATGGTGCCGAACGATGAATCCCGCGCGGCGCGCGCGACCGTTGAAAATCTGATCGATTATCTGGACCTGTCGGATCATGTAACGGCACGTTTCGATTTCATCTCCGAGCAGGAACTGCGAAGCGAACTCGTCACCTGTGACATGCTGGCTTTCCTATACGGGCATTCGACGGAAACGGCGACCGGCGCGGCACGCATCGCCATGAGCGTGGATCGGCCGATGCTCTGCTCGCGTTCTACGGTCTTGCGGGACATGTGGCCCATCAGTCATGTCGTGAAAAGCACCGAAGTGGAGTGTGTCGCAGAAGCTCTCGTGAGCCTCTCCCAGAATTCGCAATTGCGGCATATGCGCGATGCCGACCGGCGCAAGGCAGCGCAGTGGTATTCCTATCCGCGCGTGGCGGAACGGCATGTAATAGCGATCGAACAGATATTAGGGGGTAATATTGACCATCGCCGAGTTGCATAGACAACCCTTGGAGGCACTGCCAAGGGACGTATTCTCGTTGCCGGCGGAATCCTTCGTGGATGCTTGGGCGAAGGCATTGGATCTGACCGAAGGCGAGCTTTCCCAGGACGACAGATCTTCCCTTGCTAACGCGATCCGCGAGGGAACCAACCGATTGCGTGTCGTCGATGCGTTGAAGGCGCGGCGCCCCGTGCCGGTGGCATTGGGCAACCGCTCGGCTTTGCAAGCCCTCCAGCGCGAGCCGGACCAGTTCGCCATCCTGGAGAATTTCACCCGCTTCGCGCCGGACGATGACGCGGCGTTCCTCCGTTACAGCTTTTCGCGCATATGCGGGCGTGAGCCAGACTCGGCGGAACGTCTTGGACTTGAATTCGATCTCAGGCGTGGTGTGGCCACCCGTGCGAAGGTTGTAAAGAAGATCGTCGCCATCGCGAGAAGGAATGGGCAGGCCGCCTTCTGGGATACCTTGCTGCCGAGAGACGAAGACGATCTCCCCGAGAGCATCGACCCCTCCGATGCCCGCATCATGCCGGCCGGGCTCCTTGTCGATATGGAAGGCCTAGCGACGGCAGTTTTTGTGCGCGAGGTCGAGAGGGTTGGCTGGATGATCGGCGCCGACTTTCTGTGCCAGCCGCTCCGGGTCACGGACAAGGGGTGGAATGTGCAACCCGGTTGGCTTCTGGTCGGCCCTAAACGTAGCTTCGCGGAAGGCATCTGGCTGCTGGATCTCGATCTCGTTCAGCCGGCGAACGCCAGACTAGACGTGGAGATCGTTGCCAATTCCGGCCTGGATTTCTTGCAACAGCTAACGATAGCGGGGCCGTTCTCAGGTGCATTGTGCGTCAATATTAGGCCGGAACACCGGTTCATCGAGTTGCGTATCAGAATTCACGAGCGGGCGCCTGAAGATGCCTGGTTGCGTCCCCGTAACATTTCCTTGCGGCAGTCGTCGTGATGCGTGAGTTTCGTCTGACCTCTCCACTCCGTTGGGCCGGTCGTCGTGCCGATGAAACAACGGAGCTTCTGCCGTTAGCCGATGCGCTTGCTGCGGCTGATGCAGCCCGCGATCGGCAGGATTGGGCGAATGCGGCGCTGTACTATCGCCAGGCGGTGAAACATGACCCATTGCGTATCGAGCTGCTCGTTCAGCTTGGTCATGCCTGGAAGGAATTGGGGGATTTTGACGCGGCCCTCGAAGCCTACCGACAGTTCCTCGACAAGCAGCCGCACGATGCGGATATTCATCTGCAGCTTGGCCATTTGTACAACCGGATGGGCGAGCCCGAAACTGCATTCAAATGGTATTGCCGGGCGCAGGCTTTGGCGCCTGCTGATCCGGAAGTGGGGCATCATTTCGCGGCGGCCGGTTTGCGTCTGTCCCGCCTCCAAGTCGAGCGCAAGCGCGAAGAAGCCCTGGAACTCGTGCGAGCCCGGTGTTGGCAGCCGGCGCGTGAGTTGCTGCGGGAACTGGTGACGGTTGACGGGGAAACCGATCTGATCGCCATCTATGCGAATGTGACGAAAGAAACCGGAGCCTTCGAACAGGCCTTAGGCCTCTACGGCGACTACCGCAGCTACGCCCAGGCGAACGATCCGAAGGCCCTTATCGACGTGGAAATACAGATCGGTCACCTTCACAAGGCAATGGGCGACTTCCGTTCCGCCTTGCAGCACTATATCCGCGCCCGGGATACGGAATTCGAGCTTTACGATCACGTCGCGCCGGATTCCGTCAGCGGCCATGAAATCCGCTCCTGCATGGCCGAAATCTACACTTGCTTCTGGCATGCCGCCTGAGATGCTCGACGGCATTTCCGCAGGGCATATCTTCAGCCGTTGTCGTGATCGCGGACGGCTGTCACCAGCAGCCAGCCTACCAAATAGGCGAAAGACATAACGAGGAAGGTGATGAAGATATTCTTCAAAGCCAGGGGCAGTTCCGCCTCGTCGGGCAGGTGTGACGGCACGACAACTTCGAGATAAAGCTGTTGCCGCCGCGCATCGGATCGGGCGATGTCAAGGGCATCGAGGGCCGAGACGAGCGCCTTGTCGGCGAATTCCCGCATCAGCACGAGGCTCTCGTAATCGGCAATTCTCGGAGCGATGGAGTTATCGGAGCCGACCATCTTTTGACGCTCCGTTTCGATCTGCCGCTCGAGCGCGGCAATCTGGCTGGCCATGAAGGGTATCGCGTTGCTGTCGGGGGTCGTCTCCCGCATTTCCGCCAGGCGGGCTCGCATGTTTGCCTGTTCGGCGGACAGTTGGCCGATGAGTTCTACCATCGAAGTGGAACTCGCGTTCGGATCGATCATCAGTTCCCTATTGCGGAAGGTTGTGATGCTCTTCTGTGCCGCGATCATCCGCAGTTCAGCCTGATGCACCTCGTTGCCGGCGAATTCGACGGCATCGTTATGCGCGCGTTCGTTCATGCGTTGCAGGAGGCTTTCACTGAGCGCAAGCAGCGTCTGGTTGAGGTTGTACGCGTCTTCTGCATGAAAAGCGGTGGTGCGCAGCAAGGTGATGCCGGTCGTATCGTTGTGTATGACGGAGATACGGTTGGAATAGTAGCGGTAGAGTTCCTCCTCGCTGTTACTCTCCCAGAAACGGGGATAGCGCATCAACCAGTCGGCCTCGGGACTCCCAAAAATTGCGCGCACCGGAAGCCGTTCGCCAAGCTCTTTGAGGGCCTGCCTGGAACGCATGAATTCCTGCACCGAAAACGTATCGTCCTGCGAACGGGTAATCCCGCTGTTCTGCAGCAGCGAGCCGAAGGCGTTCGATGATGGCGGCGCTGCCATTCGGACCACGAAGGAAGATTCCGAGACGAAGATCGGAGCGGCGATGAAGGTATGGTAGAAGCTTACGAACATGACCGGCAGCCCCACGACGGTAAGGAAGACAGCCAGCCGCCCCGGGCGTTTTGGGCCCTTTCCCACTCCAGACTGTCCTGGAGCTAGTCGCGAGATTCTGCGGCTGAGCGTCTGCCAGTCCTGCGATTTAGTTCTGTCAACTACCTGTGCCATGGCGGCACCTTTCCTGTCGGTTATCCGCAAACGATCCGGCACTCGCCGGCCAGGCCTTTCTGCCGGGTGCGGTAATTGTCCAAAGCTGACGCAAAGAAGATTGAGCGAGGGGGCGGCGCCGGTATCGTGGAACGGTGCCGTCACCGAAGCTGAACCGAAGAGGGGAACTCCCTGCATGAACACGAACTACGGCGCTGCGCGTAGCTCCACGCAATTCATCGTGGGGCTGAAAATTCAGGCGCGTGTTCTCGGCGCGCTCATCATGCGCGAAGTGCTGGCGCGCTATGGTCGGGAAAACCTCGGTTTCCTGTGGCTGATCGTCGAGCCCATGATTCTGACGTGCGGCGTCATGGCGATGTGGTCCTTGCTGAAGCACGAATCGCATGGGCTTGTCATCGTCGCATTCGCGCTCAGTGGATACATGCCCCTGACCCTTTGGAGGCATGTGACATCTCATTCTGTCTCCTGCCTGCGCCAGAATCTGCCATTGATGTACTATCGGCAGATCCGCCTGCATGACGCACTCATCGCCCGCGCTCTCATGGAGATCGGCGGGATCACCGCCGCCTTGATCATCACCTATGTCATCGTCCGGCTGTTGGGATTCATCGAACCTTACCGTGATTTGGGTCTGATCCTTGCGGGATGGATGTTCATGGCCTGGTTTGCCTTTGCTGTAGGGCTGATCTTCGCCGCAGCGTCGGAAAGGTTCGAGTTCGCCGACAAGCTTGTTCAGCCCTTTCAGTATCTTATGCTTCCCATCTCGGGTATGTTTTTCATGGTCGCCTGGCTGCCTGCGGACGCACAGAAGCTGGCGCTCTACGTGCCGCTCGTCCATTGTTTCGAGCTTTTTCGGGCCGGAATATTCGGAGATACGCTCAAGACCTACTACGACATTGGTTATCTCTTCAAAGCGTGCTTGTTCACGACCGCCGCGGGCCTCTACTTCGTCAAGGAGGCGCGCCATCACATCAAATTCGAATGATACGCCATCGAGCGCATCTCCATTGAAGCTAGGTTTGCGCATAGTGTTTGACCTGATTCTGGAATTCGGTGGAGCGCAATAGCGTGTTGCGCAATTCCCTGCGGTCGGCCAGGGCGTAGTGGTTCAGGAACGTCATCGCCGACTCCGGTTCTCGCCCAAGTATCCATCGAAAGGCCGCAACGACGTCCTGGGAATCGATCGGATCGCGGAAATAGCGGTCGGCAGGTTCTCTGATTTTAGCAAACAGGAAGGGCAGCGCGCCGTGCAGGATGTCAAGGCCGAAACGGCGAAGGTCCGGACGGGACGAAGAGGCCGTCCTGGTGAAAGCATCCATAAGTCCGGAATAGCTAGTAAGCGTCACGACAGGATCACTGGAGCGCGCCAGCCCTGCGAAGCCTCCATTGGCATGGAAAAGCCTCGCCGTCTCCTGCCAAACCTGTGGTGAATAATGCATCGGAGCGGGGCCGTAGGCCGCTGCGTCATCGGAAAAAGGGGTGATGAACGGCATCAGTATCCGGCTGTTTTCGATACGCGGGAGGCAGAAATCGATCAGCATGCGGCAGATCGGATAGCGGATTTGCCAGCGGCAAAAATCCATCGCGTAGGTGTCGCTGTCGACAATAACTCCTCGATATTCGGATGCAGGAGGGACATCGAGAAAAATCACCTCTGTCTTCGGCAGTTCGCGGGACATGAAACGGCAGAATTCCATCAGAGAATCGATCACGAGCGCCCAGAATTCACGGCTGCCGAAAGGTATGATTTCAAAGAGAGTGAAGGCTTGGCGCTGAGCCTCTGCACCTGCTTCAAGCAGTTCATATGGGACCGTCAGGAGACTGTTCTTGAAACGCATGAGAGAAGCACGCGAGGCGCGTGTGAAATCGATCACAAGCGTATGGGGATTGGCGTTCTTCAGTCTTTCGCGAAAGCCGCGCTTGGCCTCGAACAGCATTTTCTTTCTGACCGGCTCAGGCCACTTTTCTATCCCCTCAAGCTCAATCTTGGTGTCATCCATGAAGCTGGCAGTATTTATCCCGTAGCAGAAGAAAGCCAGGTTGCTTTCGGGAAAAGCATATTTCACGAACTCTTCACTGGGACATGAGCCGTAATAGGCGATGATGCTCATGCGTTCGACTCATTTGTATTGACCATTGCTTTCAAATCAGCGCTCCTTACAGCCGTAGCGGTCTCAATTGAGGATTGATTGTCGAGGTCACTTTCTTTTGCCCCGCCTGCTGCGCGGTCGCTCCAGCTCGATATTGAGAGATTGAAGCCGCTCCCTTACTTGCGTCATGCGGTCCTTATGGACGGCGAGGATGTTCGCCACCGCGCCGTTGGGAAAGTCAATATCGAGTGCTGAGGCTGTTGCGACCGGCTTCAGGCTGCGGTTGGAGCAATTCCAGATATTGTAACCCAATTCCTGCAATCCCTGGTGGATTTCCCCTGGCGCCATCCTTGACAGGACAGTGAGCATGTCGCGGTTGATCTCCATCAACAGAGTCGGTCTGTGCTTGGCTAGGGTGAGGGTAGCTCCCTTCAAGAAGAGCCCTTCGGCACCTTCGATATCCACTTTCAATGTGTCCGGACGTAATTCGCCTACGACGCGATCGAGTGTCTCCACCTGGGCCACCCGTTCGGCGCCATCATTGACGGCTTTGGCAATCAGTCTTGTCGCGCCGGCGTTAACGGTTTCCTCGGCGTTACTGAGTTGCATCTTGCCTGGCGCCTCGGCGAGTGCCAGCCGGCGAACATTGATCCGAGCATTGAAACCATTCTCCATAACGGAACGTTCGAAAAGGCTGTGGAGCGTTGGGAGGGGCTCGAATGCCAGAATCTTGCCGCGGAAGGAAGGACGGGCGGCCATAGAGAGCGAATAGTAGCCGACATTCCCGCCGACATCGATGAAGTGACCGTCATCCGGCGTGATCGACTTAATAAGATCGATGTCGAACCTCTCGTACTCTCCGCTCATGATGCCGAAGGAGATGTGATACTGTCGCAGGTCCAGATACATCTTGAAATCGTTTTTTGTCTCAAAAAGAACAATTACGGATTTGGGAACAAAATTGTTAAAGAGAAGCTCCCCGTGGCGTTGGTGAAATTCCGCCGAAGAGAGAAAGCGCTTGCGATGTTCTTCGAGTGGTATGTCCGCAAGCTGCAGGAGATTGCGGCCAATAGCTTCCTTTTCATCCTTGTTCAGTGAGCGGCCCAGGATGAACTTGTAGCAATTTTCAATATCGTAATAGCTTGTCACCTTGCTGATCCCTCACCGGCAGATTCTTTCCTTGGCATGCGGCACGGAAGAGCTCCGTGCTGATGTCAAGACATTACATTGTTCGGCATCGCAAAGGCCCTTTGGGGCATGCGCTGAGCTGCATAACGACGTGTGGCGACATCGTTTTCGATCAGGGCTTCCAGATCGCTGAAATGTGTTTCCCACCGATGGATCGCGCTGGGGGTTGACAGGCGGCGCGGCGAGGCAACGACTGCATCAATCGCCGCGCGCCAACTGCGGCCGTCGAGCGGGTCCAGAAGGATCGCTCCGTTGCCGGCAGCTTCGCGATGCGATGGAATATTGGAAGCGATGACCGGTATATGCAGGGCAAGCGCTTCCGTTACCGGCATGCCGTATCCTTCTACGAAGGATGGAGAAAGCAGCGCGGCAGCGCCACCGAGCAGTCTTGCCAGCGCGGCGTCCCCAAGCCCCGGGACCTCGATGACGAGTCCCGGCAAGGCACGGCAGCGTTCAAGCATTGCCAGGATCTGGCTGTTTTCCCAGCCTCTTTTGCCGACAATGACGAGACGAGGAGCCCGGGAGCCGTCGCGCTCCGCCAGATATTGCCACAGATGGAGTAACAGCATGTGGTTCTTGCGCGGTTCGATCGTCCCCACGACCACGAAATAGGGAGTCAACGGGCGGGGCACGTCCTGCGGCGCATTCATAAAGCTCTCTTCCACCCCTGGTGGAAGCACGGCTATCGACGGCAGCCGCAAGTTTTCCTCCTGGGCGAAAGTGTATAGGTCGCGGGCAGTGAGCTGCGAATTGCAGAGAACGAGCGCTGCGTGGTTGAGCACCGTTTCCATTCGATGGCGATGGCGCCGAGGCTCATGGGGCCGAACGTATTCCGGGTGCGACAAGGGAATGAGATCGTGCACGTAGAAAATGCCCTTCCGACCCGGCTCCTGGAGCCAGGAGAAAGCGGAAGTCCAGTCGAGTCGGCTATGAGAAACGTGTATAAGCGACGTGTTGCCTGGAACGGCCGGCCGGTCGAAGAGGCTGCCGGCAATTAGGCGCGCGTTCTTTCGCAGCCGTTCCAGGGAGACCCTGCTCGCCGGCGTTTCCTCTTTTGCTGCATGCCAAGCGGATTTACCATCAATGGCCGCGAAAATCTGTTCCAGAAGGGCAGCCTGTGAGGGCGACAGTTCCGTTGTCGCCCAGCGGCGATTGACAGTTGAGATCAGCCTGTCAGCTCGGTTGGTTCCGACAGGTATCGCTCCGCGATAGCCGGTCTCAATGAACCACAAGGACTGTGGAAGCCGAGTATCTGCCCCCCGCTTTCGTCGCTCGTTCAACCAATTTGCATAATGGAGCGCATAGCGATCGATGCCGGTGGGCGTCGAATAATGTTCCCGCTCGACCAGCCGGGAAATATCCATCACGATCGCATTCATTGCGGTCTTCCGTTTTGCGCATCGGGCAGCCGAAGTTGCGCTTGTGGGCAAACCGACGCATCACACCTCCTCTTGTGAAGGAAGAACGGGCCAGGCGGAGGGCGTCGCAACGAGGGGGGGCATCCTGACAGGGCCGCATGGCGGTCGGTGGGCTGAGAGCCAAACGCGGCCGGAGCCGTGTGTTCGTATCGGTCAGTAGATGTGCCGCCGCCGTCCCGCGCACCTTCGAACATTCCGAATTCCCTAATTCAGCACAATAAGAGGAACATGTTGTCGTGGAATTTATTGCGACCATATTTGATTGTTTCTATACATATTGCGACTTGTAAGTATATATTGCGACATTTCATGTAATTTCCTGACGGAAAATGCAAAATATATTTGACTTTCGTTTCGGGCGTGCAAAAATTTCAGAATTATGCCCCGTTCGACATTGAAGATTTGCATCCAATGGGAATGTCACCATAGGCGGATCGAGGCAGGGGCGAGATTGCGGTGAAACCGACGGATTTCTGATGAGCCGTATTGAGAACAACAAGGAATTCACCGATTTTGTCACGCTGGTAAGCCTGCGCTCTTTGGACAAGGCGCCAAGCGAACAGATCGCTCCATGGAGGCTGGCCTTGCGATGGCTTCGCGACCACCTCCTCCTCCTTCTTATGGTCATCATTCCGGGAGTGGCCGCAGGCGCCTATTATGCCTTCATCGGTGCCGATCAATATGTCTCCGAAACGCAGTTCGTGATAAGAAGCCCCAATCGGAACGCAACGGGGCTGTTGAGCGGCTTGTTGCAGAGCACGGGTTTTGTTCGGGCCCAGGACGACAGTTATATCGTCAGCGAGTTCATGTTGTCTCGGGCTGCCCTGGATCAATTGATAGAACACAACGGGCTGAAGGATATTCTATCGCGTCCCGAGGCGGATTTCCTGACACGTTTTCCACTGCCTTGGGGTGAAGAGAACAGTGAGAATCTCTTCCGGCACTACCTGCGCTTTGTCAAGGTTCAGACCGATAGCGGCAGTGGCGTAAGCACCTTGGAGGTGCGTGCCTTTCGGGCGGAAGATGCCCGCAATCTGGGCGAGGCCCTCCTTCAGCACGCCGAGGCGCTTATCAATCGGCTCAACGATCGGGCAAGGCTGGATGCCATCCGCTATGCGCAGGCCGAGATGGAAGACAGCGAAGTTCAGTTGGCCCTTGTGCAAAGCCGCCTGACGGATTTTCGGAATCGGGAAGCGCTTGTCGATCCGACCAAGCAATCGGCCACAGCTCTTGACCTGATTGCACGACTTTCGGACGAAGTGGCCGCCAATAAGGCGCGCCTGATGGCCCTTGACGAGCAGGCACCGCAGAGCCCTCAGAGAGAAGCGTTGCGCGCGCGCGTGGATGCCGTGGAGAGGCAGATCAGTAACGAACGCTCCCAAATTGTTGGGAGCGACAATTCCATGGCGCCAAGGATCGCTCAGTACGAACAGCTTTTGCTGGAGCGCGAGATGGCAGCCAAAATGCTGACATCTGCAACGGCTTCGCTGGAAAACGCAAAAATCGATGCGCAGCGTCAGCAACTCTATCTCGAGCGCATCGCCGATCCAAGCCTGCCTGACCATCCATTGTACCCAAAGCGCATAGTGTCATTCTTGATGTTTCTTGCTTTGTGTGGGGCAGCCTATTGGATCGTGCGTCTTTGGATTGCTCAGGTTCTGGAGCATGCGGCTTCGCAATGAACGATATCCCCACAAGTCTTGCCAAGTTCGCGCCGGCCTTCGAGCCGGTCGGGAAAAATGACCTGCCAGAATCCCAAGGGGGTATCAGCGTCCTAAATCTCGTCAAGGAGTACCCGGTTCACGGGCGGATGCGTCGCGTGCTGGATGGCATAACCTTCAAGATTGGGCGCGGCGAGAAGATCGCGGTCCTGGGCCACAATGGTGCCGGCAAGTCGACGCTGGTCCGCCTTTTGGCCGGCATAGAAGAACCCACGTCCGGCAGGATTGTGCGAACCATGTCCATGTCTTGGCCGATCGCGTTGAGCGGCGGTTTCAGCGGATCGATGACGGGTTTCGACTGCATGCGCTTTCTGTGCCGCATATACGACAAGCCATTCGAAGAAATTCGCGAATCGGTAGAAACTTTCAGCGAGCTTGGCAAATACTTGCGCATGCCTATCAGAACCTATTCGTCAGGAATGCGTGCACGACTTGCCTTCGGCATGTCGCTTGCCATTGATTTCGACTGTTATCTTATCGATGAGGTGATTGCCGTCGGTGACAGGCGGTTTCAGACTCGATCGTTCGAGGAGCTTTTCGTTAAGCGCAAGGATCGCTCAATGATCATTGTCGGTCATAACCTCAATGTTATTGGTGATCTCTGCACGTCGGCTCTGGTGTTGCGAAACGGCCGGGGCCGCGTGTTTAAAAATATCGAACAGGCATTTGCCATCTATTCCACTTTATAAGTATCTTCTGAATTTTGTCAGTGGGAAATAAGATCGACCCAAAAAAGGTCAATCTTATTGCGTGTTATTATGTAAAAATATCAGGAAATATTATATATATTTAAGTAAATACTTTGATCGCCATGGGGCGATCAATATCTCATTTCCCTCGATAGAGGAGTTGGTCAGATATATTGATGTCGGCCACTCCTCTTGCGCATGCGGGCTCTTTTTTTGCGGCCTCGCGCTGGGACAGAACTTACCAGCTCGAGTTTCTCTTATATTTGCATAGTAAATACAACTATAAGATGTTTTTCGGTCGCTTTGCATGAGGTGGAGAAAGTGCAGCTGATTTTACCCTTTGTTGATCGTAATTTGAAATCGCCGGGGAAAAGCCGAGAGGCACCAATCTGTATAGTCGCGGCATTATTTGTACTGTCAAAGCCGAAAGCCCATGCTAATTCAGCAATAAATTATGGAGTTTAGCTGCTTGGTATATTGCATGTGAGGTTGTCAGGGGGGGCTGCGCATATGACTTAGTCATGACAGCATATGCGGTATCTGACCTAGTCGAAAAACTGTTGGCGGCGATGAAAAGGCTGCAACGTCAGATTTTATTCGGGATAGCACAATGGTCCAATTGGGGAGAATTGTCGAGCAGTGCGTCAGCGGCTTTGAGGCATATTCGCGCGATGCAATTGTTCGTAACCTTGAGGTTTTTGAGCCGAATTGGAGATGGACGGCGCCTCAGGAGGAGGGCGGGGACTACTCTTTCAAGATCGATCGGCAGTCCGTCGAGTCGGTAGCGATAGTCAGTGCGGAGCATTCCTCCCGTCTTGAAGCCGTAGTCAAGCGTGATGCGCCTCGTGTCAGTATCGTGTTCCTGCTGGCGGGTGGCCTTGAAATGCATAATAGGCGAACGCGCAAGATATTGCGTGTCGCGCCGAACCAGGTCGCGAGCGTCAACGAGTTGGCTGGGAGCCGGGTCAGCATTCAATCACGAAGTTCGTGGCTCCTGCTGCGGATATCGACGACGGGGCTGCGGGAGCATTTCGAGGAATTGACAGGGGCGCCTTACGTGCAGGAGTTCGCGCTGCCGCCGACAAACTTCCGCCAGGGCGACGCTCAAGGCTTCTATCAGACCCTCCGTCAGGCGGAAAAGGACTTGAAACTCGCCCGCCCCGCCGAAAGGATGATGCTGGCCAAAGCCTATAAGCAGCTTATCCTAGCCAAATTATTCGCCAAACTCCCTCATAATCTGGCGTACGCCTTCGGCCGAGCGGCACTCAAGGAAGCGCCGCGACAGCTTTTGAAGGCGGAAGCTTTCATGAGGGACAATCTCCGCAATGCCGTCATGCTGGAAGATTTGGCCAATGCAGCAGGGTGCAGCCCCCGGGCGTTGCAGAGGATGTTCCGGATTTATCGCGGAGATACGCCGATGGGCATATTGTGTAACTACCGGCTTGCCGCTGCTCATGGTGCAATCAGAGGCGGTCAGGCGGAAAGCATAACCGATTTGGCAATGAGTCTGCAGTTCTCCAATCCTGGAAGATTTTCTGTCCTTTACAAAAGCGCTTACGGCCTCAGCCCCTCATCCAATCTCCGCTTCGCTCGGGGGTATCAAGACGAGATCGGGACCTGACTACGTTCAGGACCGCATTCCCACCCCGCGACCTCTCGTGACCTATCAGGATAGGCGATGCAGTTACTATTAGTTGTCTTGTGTGTTGCCGCCTCCCTTTTGACAGGTTGCGCGTTACCAGCGGCTGGCCCGAAAACCGCCGCCGTTTTGGAAGAGGCCAAAAGCGGCACAGGCGGGACACCGCCAGCCTTCGCCATGGTCGATGTCACATCGCAGGTGCAGGTGAGGAACATGGCGCGACCGAAATCGAGCCTGGTTGCCCATTTCGGTGAGGGCGCGCGCGATCCGGGTCTTCGAATTTCGGTCGGGGATGTGGTCTCGGTCAGTCTCTGGGAGGCCCCGCCCGGCACCCTTTTTGGCACTGCGGCCACGGCGGCGGGACAACAGCAAGCGTCGGGCGGTTCTGTGACCATTCCGCAGCAGGTCGTCAATGGCGACAGGACGATAGCCGTGCCTTATGTGGGGCGCGTCGTCGCCGCCGGTCGGACACCTGCCGAGGTCGAACGACTTGTGGTATCGTCACTGGCCGGCAAGGCCGTGATGCCACAGGCTCTAGTGACGGTACAGCAGAGCACGGCCAACACGGTAACGGTCACGGGCGAGGTTGCAGGTGGCGCCCGCGTGGCATTGTCGCCGGCGGGAGATCGCATACTAGACGCGGTTGCCGCCGCCGGAGGATTGCGGGCGAGCGTGAACGAAAGCGTCGTATACCTGACGCGGAAGGGCACGACGCTCAGCATCCCCTTTGAGGCGATTGTCCGCAATCCGCATGAGAATGTTCGGTTACGCCCGGGTGACGTGGTGACGGTCGTGCAGGAGCCACGGACCTATACGATTCTGGGAGCAACCGGCCAAAATGCCGAAGTGCAGTTCAGCTCCTTGCGCGTCACCATGGCGAACGCGTTGGCGCGCGCAGGTGGGCTGCTTGACAATCGTGCCGATGCGGCTGGTGTATTCCTTCTTCGCTACGAACCGCGTGCCATCGCAAGCCGCGTTGTACCTTCCGGAAACCCGATCCTGCACCGGGCCGATCCGGTTCCGATCGTCTATCGCTTCAATCTGAAGAGCGCGGCGACGCTGCTTGCTATGCAGGATTTCGACATTCAGCCGCGCGATATCATCTATGTTTCCAATGCGTCCGGTATCGAACTGCAGAAGTTTCTTTCGCTGTTCCAGGGGATCAGCGGACCTGCACTCTCCGCCACGTCTATCGGCATAGCTGCGGCGAATTGATGCCAATGGAGGCCAGGTTGTTGGGTTTATCGATCGAGAGTGCCGAGACGCGTGCCGGAGCGAAAGGAAGGGACCGCATTGACGATGGGCTTGTTGCATGCCTGGGGCAGGCGATTGCGATGGAGGCCTGACATGAACTCTTCCACCCTGCTTCATCTCCATGAGCTCATGGCTTTCGATCGAGATCAGGCCGAGGCGGCGATCCTGCAGCGTGTGGCGAGCGCCTATCTCGGGGACCATACGGCCCTAGTCCGTGTGCTCGGCCGCTACAAGCTTTATATCGACACGCGCGACAGGGGGTTTGGCTCACATATTCTCCTGGATGGTTTCTGGGAAATCTGGCTGACGCTCTTTTGCGCCCGTAATGTGAAACGAGGGATGACCGCCGTCGATGTAGGCGCGAATTTCGGTTACTACTCGGTTCTTTTGGCCGAGCTTGCGGGGGAGGACGGCTGGCTTATTTCGGTAGAGCCCAACCCTCATGCGGCGGACATGTTGAGCCGCAGCATCGAAATCAACGGGTTTTCTGGGCGCACACGGATCGAGCGGGCCGCTCTCGGCCGTTCTGCGGAAGGCTGGGCTCCGCTTTACGTCCCGCATAACGAGCCGAAGAATGCTCTGATCGTTTCCGAAGGTTTCACTACTGGCGCCGAGCACGGAAAGATCGTCAGGGTTCCCCTCACGACACTCGACAGGCTTAGCTCTGCGTCATCGCGGATCGATTTCATCAAGATCGATGCGGAGGGTGCCGAGGAAGGCATATTTGAGGGAATGCAGGAAACCATCACCCGTCATCAACCGATCATCGTCGTGGAATTCAACGCCGCGCGTTATGTGGATCCGGGCGGGTTCATCGACCGGCTTGCGGCCGTGTATGGCACGCTCCGGCGCCTTGATTTCAGCGGCAAGGCCGTTTCGGTTCAGCGAGGCGATCTCCTGTCCATTTATGCCAAGGATGATTGCCTTCTGGTCCTTTCCCGTGATGAGCCGGCCTGAGATGACATCGGGGCAGCCAGAACGCGTAGGAGAAAGCACGATGTCCCGGACGATCCTGTATGATGGGCTCAACCTTTCGCTCAAGAAGGGCACCGGCGTCGCCACTTACGCCAGGAGCCTGCTGACGACCGCCCGCGCGCTCGGTTACCATACGGGGGTCGTCTACGGTATTCAGAGCAACATCCCGCGCGACCCGATGTTGCGGGAGATCGTTCTTTTCGACGACAATGCGCAGCAGGAGCCGGCCGGGCCGCTTTCCACGACGCGGCGCTGGCTGAGACGACGCGTCGCTGCTCCGTTCGGTATCAGGCCTGTTCCCATACCCTTGAACGGAACGGTCATCCTGAAGTCGCTTAAGGCGCAGATCGGCGACGCCGAATTCCTCTATGCCGCCAGCGATCTCTTCAGTCTTTCCCGCCGTCACTTCAAGCGCTACGGCGGCAGACTCACCATGAGCTTCGAGAAGCAGCCGGATCTCCTACACTGCACTTATCCCATGCCTCTCGCGGCCAGGAAGGCGCTGAATATCTATACGATCCATGACCTCGTTCCGCTCAGGTTGCCCTACCTGACCGAAGACGATAAACGTTATCATTACAAGATGTTGCGCGCGCTGGTACGAAAGGCAGACCATATTGTCACGGTGTCCGAGACATCCCGTGCCGACATCATCAAGGTGCTCGGCGTGGAGGAAAAACGAGTCAGCAACATCTACCAGGCTGTTCATGTGCCGCACGCGCTGCGCGACAAACCGGAAGACATGGTAGCGGATGAGCTGGCGGGAATCTTCCGTCTGGACTGGAAGAAATATTTCCTCTTCTTCGGGGCTTTCGAGCCGAAGAAGAACATCTCGCGTCTAGTCGACGCCTATCTGTCGGCTAAGGTGGACCTGCCGCTTATCATCGTCGGCGCGCCGGGCTGGAAGGGAGCCGAAACCCAACAGCTCATCGAGGAGGAGCGGTTCCGCTTCTTTTTGCGTGACAGGGACAGGATCATTCCGCAACGCCGTATCCAGCGCTTCGATTTTGTATCCTATCCCATGCTTGTGAGCCTCATAAGAGGGGCGCGGGCCGTTGTCTTTCCTTCGCTTTATGAAGGGTTCGGCCTGCCCGTTTTGGAATCGATGCAACTTGGAACCCCGGTTCTCAGCTCGACGGAAGGATCGATTCCCGAGATAGCGGGCAAAGGCGCCTTGCTTGTGGATCCATATAATACGGACGAGATGCGCAAGGCGCTTTCCAGCCTCGCGGGTGACGATGATCTCTGCCTCGAGCTATCCCGCGCCGGACCGGCGCAGGCAGACCGCTTCTCCGCCGATCAATATGAAAAGAAAGTAGGAACGTTTTATGATTCCCTGTTTCGGGGATCGCTCTAGAACCATGGCGCAAGGAGTCTCATCATGACCGTCCTTTGTGGTTTCGGCATGCCGGGTGTGATGTCGTCCTGGGGGTTTGCCGCACTGCATGCCGTGGCGCGTGAAGTCTTCGGAGACTATGCGATCATATCCGCAGACACGATCGGGGACCTCAGGCATTTTGTCCAGAAGCGAGAGAAAAAGCATGCCCTTCTTCTCTCCCAGTTTCCGGAAGCGAGGTTGTCGGAACTGATTATGCGAATGAACGTGCCGTTCCTGCTTTTTCTTGAAAATCCTGTCGACGCCGTATCCTACCTTGCCCGTTCCTCCGATCAGCAGGATCTGGCGCTGGTCAGGGCGGTTTCGGCGAGTCTGGCCTGTCTGGAGCCCTTTGCCACGGCGCCCGCCGCACTCGTCATGCGTCGTAACGACGCTAGGGGAATGGGTGGTATCGACTGGCTGTTGCAGCGAATAGATCAGCACTACGGTATCGGCCTCACCCGCAATCAAATGACATCGGCCCTGCAGCATATCGGATTGGCGGTGTCGGGCGAGGCAAGGCCCCTGGCTCCGCCGAGGCTTGAAGAGGCTGCTGCGGCAATCATTGCGGGATACATGCCACCGCTAGGAAATGGCGCTGATCTCGATCCGTCTTTGCGTGAGGCTGCCGAGAAGGTTCTGCTTCCGCTGGAGCTCGGGCGCCCGGAAATGCAGGCGCGAACCGTCTCGTGGCCCGCCTGGACATTTTTTTCGGGTGATCGGCCTGGAGACTATTTAATTGGTGAGACGATCGATCTTACCGGTGGCGCCCGCTGCCTCGTCTATGGCCCCTATTTCCATCTTCCCGCTGGGCACTGGGATGTCAGGCTGCTCTTCGACGTCGAACAGGACTGCTATGGCCAGATATTTTCGATCGAGGTCCACTCGTCGGACCTGCTCGCCACGCGTCGAGTCTGCCCACAGGGTGTCGGCTCGTTCGAAGCGGTCATCCCTGTGGAGATAGTGGAGCCCAGGACGGCAATCGAAGTCCGGGTATTGATGGACGGTGGCGCGATTGAGGGTCGCCTCTCACGCTGGTCGGCTGATTGGCGCCGGGCCGCATGATCTCTCTCTCTTTCTGTTAGGCGGTACTTCATGAAGTTCGGCACAAGTGGTCTTCGTGGACTTGTGGCGGCCCTGGAGGGCCGGGCGTCGTCGCTCTATACGCAAGCGTTTGCGCGGCATTTGATCGAAACGGGTGCGGCAAAGGCGGGTGACGTCATGCTGGTCGGTCGCGATTTCCGGGCATCGAGCCCGGGGATTGCCGCGACCGTTGTTGGCGCCCTGCAGCGTGCCGGCCTGTCGCCGGTCGATTGCGGCGCGGTGCCGACCCCGGCGCTGGCGCTTTACGGGCTGAAGCTCGGCGCCGCCTCGCTGATGGTAACCGGGTCGCATATCCCGGCCGACCGCAACGGCATCAAGTTCTACCGCCCCGACGGCGAGATCGACAAGCAGGACGAGGCCCGCATCGGCGCGATCGCGGCCGGGTTCGAGGAGCAGGAGATCGATGCGACACCCGGCACGGCGCCGGATCACTCGGCGGAGGCCGAGGCGCTGTTCCTCGCCCGTTATGCCGGGCTCTTGCCGGAGCGCGCGCTCGCCGGCCTCAGGATCGGCGTCTACCAGCATTCCACCGTCGCCCGCGACCTGCTGGTGACGATGCTTGAAGGTCACGGCGCCGATGTCGTGCCGCTCGGCCGCTCCGCGGAGTTCATTCCCGTCGACACGGAAGCGGTCTCGACTGAGACCGCTGCCCTCCTGAAGGGCTGGGCGGCGGAACACAAGCTCGATACGATCGTCTCGGCCGACGGCGACGGCGACCGGCCGCTGATGACCGACGAGACGGGAGAGGTGCTACGCGGCGATCTTCTCGGCCTGATCGCCGCCCGGTTCCTGGAGGCGAAGGTGGTGGTGACGCCGGTCACCTCC
>NZ_JAGGJW010000003.1 GCF_017873175.1 Neorhizobium petrolearium | reverse complement strand
ACCTTAGTTCGCATGGCCAACGGATGGCCTGCTCACGATATCGAGGCTCTGATGCCCTGGAACTTTAACCAGGGCGCTGTCGGCTGACCGCTTACGCTGGAAGAAGATCTCCGGGCTTTATAAGGCGGAGCGTATAACGTACGCACCATACGAACCAATGACTAGGTTCTTTGCTCTTAACGCGGGCGATCGGGTCACTGTCCTGATTAAATTTCCGCACAGGTCCGCAGTTCCGATCCCACTCAAGACCGACGAATTTGTGACTTCGAAATTGGCGACTTCTGGCGAAGCTCCAGCCTCTTCATAAATACCTTACATTTCATTGATCGGGTTTGGCCACGCTCAGTTCCTGGTGATGTCGCAAGGCCGCCGCGGCCGCCTCCGAAGTCGTCTCTCCACCAACCTGTATCATGGGCTGTGCGAAGGCAATGCCGTTTTTCTGAAAGGCTTCGCGCAGCATCGCATAGGCTGATCGGCGGATGAAACTCTGCTTGCTGGTCGGCACGGTGACCATTGCGAAGCTGACGACGATACCGTACTCACCGAATTCCTCCACGCCTTTCATTTTCAGCGGTTGGATAAAAAGGGAGCCGAGTTCCGGATCGTTGAGCAGTTCCTGGCCGATCGCCTTGCCGATCTTGCGCGCCTTCTCGATATCCGTGTCATAGGGCAGGGTGACGGAGAATTTCACCTTGGACCAATCCCGGCTCATGTTCTCCACCGCGCCGAGTTCGCCGAAAGGAACGGTGAAGAGCGGTCCGCGATGGTGTCGTAGCTTGACCGAACGCAGGCTGAAGCCTTCCACGGTGCCTTTGTAATTCTTCGCCTGGATATATTCCCCGACCCGGAAGGCGTCATCGAAAAGGTAGAAGATGCCGCTGATGACGTCGCGCACCAGGGCCTGAGAGCCGAAGCCGATCGCCACGCCGAATATGCCCGCGCCGGCGATCAACGGCCCGATATCCACGCCCAGCTGGCCGAGTATGGAAAGACCGGCAACGAGAAAAAGCGCAACCGCCAGCACACTGCGCAGGATCGGAAGGAGAGTGTGAAGCCGGGTTGCATGGAGTTCCTGGCTGGCGCCATCGGCTTCTGCCCCGTAAGGCGCCGGCATGATGGCGGGCACGACGTTGCGGTCGATGGCCGCCTTTGCCAGATGCCAGACGAGGTCGGCCAGCAATATCACGAAGATGCTCTTGAGAAGTCCGTCAAACACCGAGGTTATCTGCGGATAGCCGTGGTCGACCGTGTAGCCGTCGATTTCCCAGACAAGGGCGATCCAGGCAATGGCGACCCCTATGACCACCGCCCGGGCTCCGCGGACAAAAAGAACGTTGCGGCTGTCTGACGGTGGAATGAGAAAGTGTCCGGCGATGTGCTCGCTCAGGGCATGGCCGATGGCGCGCAGCATCGAAGGAAGCACGACGATGTAGATGCCGAGCCAAAACAGCGTCTTGAAATCGAGACACCACAGTAGCCAGACGCCCGCAAGATGAAGGCAAAGTGCGATCCTTGCTGCGACGCTTCGCGCGATCTTGTGCCAAACGAGCTCGATCGCCAGCGCCAGGATGATGATAGAGGCGAGAAATGCGGTCGCTTGAAGGGCGTTTTCATCGGCTTCGAGGATAGTCCCCGCCACCATTGAGGCAATGGCAATCAGCGCCAGGCCTAAGATTATCCTCAGTCGCTTGTGGATTTCCGGATGTGCGGCATGCTGGATGCCTACCGTAATGAAGCGATAGGCGATGAACGCCCCGAAATAGCAGGCTACGACCAGCCGAACGAGTGGCGGCCATTCGATCGCAAAGAACAATACCGCCATGATGGCCGCGAAGACAGCGGTCGGAAGGTAGTGTTCGACGCTCCTGCCATGACCCAGCCACTTCCGGCGAAGCAGCCATTCTGCGGTTACTGCGAGCGCGACAAGCAGGGCAAGAGCGATGGACGCCACTACATGGTCGTTACCTGCCGCGTTCGCGCGCAGGCGAAGGAGGGCGCGCTCGATTTCACCGGGAATAAGCGGCATCGAAGAGGTCATGGTCTGGAGCCGGCTGCGAGCCCGCTCTTCCCACACCGTCACCTCCCGGGCGATGTCGCCTACCGAAATTCCGTGATGCGGCACATTGTCGATAGGCGTAGCAGCTCGGGCCCATCGTTTGGTCTGCTCTTCGATCCAGCGACGGATGTCGGGGTCGTCGAGCAACTGCGCCAGATCGTCGACTTTCTGCGGCGTCGTCCTGGAAAAGGCGTGTGTCTGCGCCCCATCCGGGAACGGCGCCTGCGCATGAGCAGAAATGGTGCCGATAAGGATAAGCAATGCCGTGAGCCATTTCATGAGAGCTCCGCCATCTTCGACAGCATCCGTTCCGAATGGGCGATCCCCGCTCCCGCCGTCATCCAGTTCACTTCGCCCGCGCCGATGGCCTGGGCCCTATCCAGGCGGTCGCGGTGGAGAATTTTCCCATTTATCACATAGGTCATTGTCGCAACGCTGGTGTGGGGATGCGGCGCGAGGTCGAGGCTCTGGCCGGCTTCAGCCCGATTAGGCCTGGTTGATCGAAGAGGATCAATGGGCAGATCATGAATTTCTGCGCGGAGGGTATGGCACGCCAAACCTCGAAATCATCGGCAGGGTCGCGGACCGACGGCAACAAGACGGTGTCGGTGAAGGCCATAGTTTCCAGTTCCTTTGTGAGGGCCAGCTTTGCTCGATGGCGAGCACGGTGCCATGAGGCCAGCGTTCTTGCCCAGCCATACGGATAGGTCACTCATGCTGGCGGCTCGGCGGATGCGGATAATCCTTCGGACCGGGTCCTTAATCGATGGGGATAGATCGGCGTATTCGCCGGCACGCCGCGCCACTCCGCGCCGGGCAAGGCCATCCATGCGGAACCTATCCTTCGGTATGGGCTCGTCCCATCCTTGGCTTGATCGATCCCAACCCCTTCCACCCCCTAGGATGAGACGCATTGTTGACCGGTCTGGCTTGTCCTGCCCGTGGGGATCTCATGGCGCACGCGGAGATTGGTATTCGAACCAAAGACGACTTTCCGTCTTCTGCTCTCGATAGATAATCCAAATTGGTGCTTGCCAGCCATAACGCGGATCATTATAGTCCGAGTTATGGCGCATATAACGGCAGGTGTGGAATATGGGTTGCATTGTCTCCTGTGGTTGGCGAACTCGCCCGAAGTGCCGCTGAGCAGTCGCGACCTGGCTGAGTTTCAGGGAATTTCCCCGAGCTTTCTGGCGAAGGTATTTCCGAAGCTGGAGAAGGCGGGGATCGTGTCCGCATCCGAGGGAATCAAGGGAGGATATCTGCTCGCAAGGCAGCCTGGAGATATCACCGTTCTGGAGGTCGTGGATGCAATCGAAGGCAGGAAGCCCTTGTTCGACTGCCAGGAGATCCGCGGCCGCTGCGCTGTATACCGGGAGCGGCCGCCGTCCTGGGCGACGAAAGGCGTATGCGCCATCCACGCGGTGATGCTGCGTGCGGAGAAGGCGATGCGGGATTCGCTCGCAAATCAGACCCTGGCCGATATCGCCGGCGTCTTGGACCGCAAGGCGCCGCCGGAGTTCTCGGAGGATGTTCGCAGATGGCTTGCGGATAGGGCGAACGGCCGGGCCCGTGGCCCTGCAGCGACGGAGGGGATGTAGTCCCGACGGATTGGCGGAGCGGGACATTTGATTGCGGCTGGCAATTGCGGCCGGGCGGCGTTCCAGATGCGGCCGCTTCGGCAGATGGGGATGTAGAGTGATGAAGGATACATTCATCTTCGCTGGCAACGGCGCTTTTCATTTATCGGTGCATATTCGGTCGTGGTGCGGCAAGATGGGTGTACCGTGCATGGCGGTGTCCGCGACCTGCCGTCTCGGGAGGTGATCCGATGTCCGCCTCAGTTGTCGTTGCGGATAGTCCATTGGTCCTTGTCGTCGATGATGACGAAGACGTTCGAAACTCTCTTCAGGAACTCATGGAGTCGGTCGGACTCGAGGTTGCTTGTTTTCCGTCGCCCCGCGAACTATTGAATGCGGGCGTTCCTGACCGACCCGGATGCCTGGTGCTGGACGTCCGCATGCCCGGCGCGAGTGGCCTTGATCTGCAGCATCAACTCTCGGCGCGTGGGATCACGAAGCCCATCGTCTTCCTCACGGGATACGGAGATATTCCGATGACCGTGCAGGCCATGAAGGCCGGGGCCGTCGATTTTCTGACGAAACCCGTGCGGGATCAGACGCTGCTGGATGCCGTGATTGCCGGTATCCAGCGAGATGTGGAGCAAAGAGCGCAGGCGGAAAGCATCCACCAGCATGCCACGCGGTTTGCGACGCTGACGCCACGTGAGCGCCAGGTCCTTCGCGAGGTGGCGCGCGGACGCCTCAACAAGCAGATCGCCTTCGAACTCGGGATCAGCGAGATCACCGTGAAACTCCACCGCAGCAATGTGATGCGCAAGATGCGGACCATTTCCGTCGGCGAACTCATCCGGGCATGGGATTCGCTGCCTTCCAGCCTGCGCGACAAGCCGCAAACCTTATCTTGAGGCATCGCTGACAAACGACAGCCACTTTGATCGGCGCGTCCGGCGCATATCTCGCTATTCGGAAACCTCTGGTCTTGGCGTATACGCCCCGATGCGGCCCGTTGCCCTTGCCGCCGGATGTTCGAAAGAGGCACATCCGATTCTCACCTATGCCGCCGATCATGGGCGAAGCGTGAAATTACCCCTCGCAACAAGTTGCGACGAGGGGGATTTCGAGCAGGGCGTCTAATCATCCGATCTATCGTACCTGTACTCTGGGACTAGATGCCCGATGCCTGTGTTCGATAGGCCGCGGGCTCGCGCTGACGCATTCTCCTGCCCGGTCGAAAGGCCGCAACAGGAGATATAAGATGCGCGCTAACATCAAAACTCTGGGGCTCGCTGCGGCGGTGCTCATGGCAGGTGCCACATTCACACAGGCCGCCGACCCCCAGGCGAAGCCGACGATCGTGCTTGTCCACGGTGCATTTGCCGAGTCGTCGAGTTGGAACGGCGTGATCGGTGCGCTTACCAAGGACGGCTATACGGCGATTGCCGCTGCCAATCCGCTGCGCAGCGTTGCTGGCGATGCGGCGGTAGTCGCAAGTGTCCTGCGCTCGATCTCAGGCCCGGTCGTGCTGGTCGGCCATTCCTATGGCGGACCAGTCATCACCGAAGCGGCCAACGGAAGTTCCAATGTGAAGGCGCTGGTTTATGTCGCCGCCTTTGCTCCGGAGACTGGTGAATCCAGCCTGAGCCTTTCGGGAAAATTTCCCGGCAGCACGCTGGCGGATGCCCTGACGACGACCGCGCTGCCGGGCGGCGGCCAGGACCTCTCAATCCGGCCAGATCGGTTCCACGATCAATTCGCCGCCGATGTGCCGGAGGACGAGGCGCGGCTGATGGCGGCCACCCAGCGCCCCGTTGCGCAGGCTGCACTGGCCGAACCGTCCGGCTTCCCCTCGTGGAAGGCATTGCCTTCCTACGCGATCTACGGCTCAGAAGATCGCAACATTCCTCCGGCGGTAATGAACTTCATGGCGAGGCGTTCGCATGCAGTGAAGACCGTCGTCATCCAAGGCGCGTCACACGCCCTGATGGTTTCGCATCCCAAGGAAATTGCTTCGCTGATTGAGGAAGCAGCCTCGGCAAAATAACGCCGCAGGCAATCGCAAAATCCCGACGTCAAACTTGAAACCAGGAGATTGGACATGAAAATCGTCGTCATCGGAGGCACAGGCCTCATTGGTTCGAAGACAGTTGAACGGCTTCGCAAGAAGGGACACGAGGTGCTTGCCGCCTCTCCGAACTCCGGTGTGAACACCGTAACCGGAGAAGGCTTGGCCGAGGCTCTGGCCGGCGCTCAGGTCGTGATCGACCTGGCGAATTCGCCATCATTTGAAGAGAAAGCCGCCATGGATTTCTTCGAGGCGGCTGGCCGCAATCTTTTCGCCGCTGAGAAGACCGCCGGCGTTCGCCATCACGTCGCACTGTCGGTCGTCGGCACCGACCGTATGCAGACGATGGGTTATTTTCGCGCCAAGCTGCGGCAGGAAGAGCATATCCGCAAGTCAGGAATTCCCTACACGATCGTCCATGCGACCCAGTTCTTCGAATTCGTAGCGGCCATCGCCCAATCGGCAACCGAGGGAGCGAACGTTCGAGTGCCGACGGGGGCATTCCAGCCGATCGCAGCAGACAACGTCGCCGACGCCATGGCCGATGCCGCGCTGGCCGAACCGGTGAACGGCATGATCGAGATCGCCGGCCCCGAGCGCGCACCAATGAATGAATTCATCGCGCGCTACCTCAAAGCCACCAATGATCCGCGCACCGTCGTCGCTGATCCGCGCGCCCGTTATTTCGAAGTCGAGATCGACGATCGGACGCTGGTTCCGGATGACGGCGCCCGCCTCGGTGTGATCCGTTTCGGGGACTGGCTGCAGTCTGCAGCCGCTCAGAAGAAATAAACGGCCCCCTTGCGAATAATTCCTCCCGCTTTGCCGGTCCGTCGGGCCGGCGGGCCCTGCTCAACAAGGAGACGAAAGATGATCAGGACATTTCTCTGCGCCACGGCTCTCGTGTTTGCCTCCGTGGCTGCGGTCACGGCCGATGAGGGCGTCGACGAAAAGGTGACGCTGGTCTACGACCAGCCGCTGCCCAACGTACCCGGCAAGAGCATGAAGGGCGTTCTCGTCGAATATGCGCCCGGCGGCACCTCGCCCGCTCATACCCATCCCAAGTCCGCATTCATTTATGCGACGGTTCTGGAAGGGGCGATCGCCAGCCAGGTCAATGGCGGGCCGGTGACCGTCTACCATGCCGGCGAGAGCTTTTCGGAGTTCCCCGGCGACCATCACGCCGTCAGCGAAAATGCAAGCAAGACCGAACGTGCTCGCCTACTGGCCGTGTTCGTGGTCGATACGAACGAAACCAATCTGACGACTTACGAAAAATAATCTCGATCCGGGCGCCCAGCGCTCGCCTGACATCAATGACTGAATGGCGCCCGCAGCCGGCGCCATTCCAGCTCCGATTACAACCAACACCGAAATACCCTGCTGTGCCAGCGAGTGCCGTCAGGAGGATCCCATGCGTATCGAAAAACTCTATCCCATGACGTCGGCGCGCCTGATGGTGATCGATGTCGCTGCCACGCTGCAGGTCGCCGCGCTGACGCTCTCCAATCCCGGGATCGGACTTGTCGTCGTCAGCGAGGAAAACGGCAAGGCTGCGGGGGTGCTCAGCAAATCCGATCTTATTCGCCATCTGACGGATCGTGAGGCAAAGGCCAGCGTCGAGGCGCTGATGAGCCGCAACGTCATTTCCTGCAGTCCGGCGGACGAATTGCAGGCAGCATGGCAGGTTATGGTTGAAAACCGCATCCAGAACATGCCGGTACTTAGTGCGGATGCAAAACCGCTCGGCGTTCTCGATATCCGCGACGCCCTGAAAGTGCTTTTCGAGCAGGAACAACTGCAGGAACACATGCTGGCGAACTACATCGCCGGCATCAGCTACTGACTGCCGCACATCGATACGGAACGAACACCATGCTAAATGCGCATCTGGGTGAAATCGCCGGCGCGCCGCTGGTCTGGCTGATCATTCTCGGCCTAGCCGGAATGGTGGTGTGGAAGCTCATCGGCCCGTTGCGCTCCAATCTGCGGCTCGTGGTGCAGATCATCTTTTTCACGGCCATGACCTTCGTTCTCGTTCTGGAGGATATTCCGCTCGGTCAATCGGACGGTCTGCGGATTGGCGACGAGCATGCCGCTTTTGTCGTCTTCGCCCAGTCGTTGTGGTGGCTCCATCTTTCCTGGGCCGTCATCGGCTTCGTGCGAATCTATTTGGTCCTGGAGGGAAGGCCGCGCGAGGCTCGCCTGCTGCAGGACATCGTCGTCGGCGTCGTCTATATGTGCGTCACGCTCGCAGCGCTGGCTTTCGTTTTCGGCGCACCGGTCGGAACGTTGATTGCAACGTCTGGTGTTATCGCTATCGCGATAGGCCTTGCTCTCCAGAATACGTTGGGCGACGTCTTTTCCGGCGTCGCCCTCAATCTCGGGCATACCTATGCGCTGGGCGACTGGATCCTCCTTGAGGACGGCACGGAGGGACGCGTCATCGCGAGTACCTGGCGGTCGACGCAAATCCTGACCGGCGCCAACAACATCGTTGTCTTGCCCAACAGCGTCCTTGCCAAGCTTAAGCTTACGAATGTCAGCCGGCCTGACGAAACGCATCTTCTCAAGATGACGGTGCGGGTGGTGCCGACACACGCTCCCTCCGTTGTCGAGAAGGCCATGTTAACGGTCCTGGCCAGCTGTAACTCGATCATACAGGAGCCGCCGCCGGTGGTCGCGCTCAGCAATCTGGATGCCACCTCACTGGAAATCCATCTGTTTTTCCGGGTGGGCAGTCCGATGCTAAGAATCAAGGCTCAGAATGAGGTGATCGACCGTTTCTATCGCCATTGCAGATCCACCGGATTGCAACTCGCGATGCCGCCCTCGGCGATCATCGTCGTCGATGGAATTCCGTCCCAGGACGTCTCCCCACTACCTGAAGCGATGCTGCAGGAGGTTATCGATGAAAATCCGATCTTCTCCGGTCTGACGCAGTCTGAAAGAGAAAAATTGGCCCGGTCGGGCATAGAGCGCGAGTATCAAAAGGGTGACGTCATCGTCTCCCAAGGCCAAGCGCTGCCCTCGATGATGATTATCCGCACCGGCGTCGTATCGGTGCAGCACGACGAGCAGGAAAAGCGGCGCCTCTCGTCGGGGGATTTCTTTGGCGAAACCGGGCTCCTCGCGGGAATGGGCGAGGCTTACACGCTGCAGGCGCTGACGCGGGTCACCGCCTACGAGATTGACCAGGAAAGTTTCGCCCGCCTGATCGGCAACCGTCCGGCGATAGCCGAAGAGATTGCGACAATGCTGTCAACATACTCGAATGACATCAGCCAGTTGCCGCTTACGGCGGCCAAGCATGAGCGGAGCGCCTCCGCTTTCCTGAAGTCGATCCGGACGATCTTCAGTGCCTGAATACGCGCCACTCTGGATGTGCCGCGATCGATTCCGCAGCCGATATTGAGCGAAGAAGTAACCCCGAAAAGCTTTGCCATGCCCTTTTACCGGCGATTCCGCAGGGGCCGGACGAGTGAATTCGGATAGCAAATCTCCGCCCTATCCTTCGGAACAGGTGTTTTTGTCGCAAGCTCCCATATACCGTTCTCGTCAGAGGGCCGTGGTGCGGTCCCGGTTTAAGGCACCATGGCGATCTCAAATGCAACGGGATCGGGTTGAGGCATGTCGAAGTTCGCTGGAACGTCGGGGGTAGATGGTGGTGGATCGGCCCGGTCCCCAGATATCGATGCCGTGCAAGCGGCGAAGGTCGTCGAGCGGGTCACCGGCAATGCCTGGGCAACCGATGCCGATGGCAATTTTATCTACGTGACGCCGGCAGCACTCGCTTTTTTCGGCACCAGCCTGGAAAGCCTCAATTCACAGCCTGACGGGAACACGTTTGGCTGGAGGCGTGTCATCCATCCGGAAGATTATGACGCCGCCGCTGCCGCCTGGCGTCGGTGCTTACAGACGGGCGAGCATTACAACGTAGAACACCGGATGCTGCGTGCGACCGGCAGCTATGGCTGGGCCCGCAGCACGGGGCAGCCGATACACGACGCGGCTGGCACGATCACCGGATGGTACGGCACGGTCATCGACATGGCCCTTCCGTCCCGGATCGGCGAATACCGAGCCAAAGACATCGATGATCAGCTCGCCGATCGATCGGCCCAGGATGCGCTTAAGTCGATGGACGCGGTCCATCCGCATGACAGGTCCACCGTCGAGCAGGCGGCGGCACGAGCCTTCTTTCACGGCATCCCTCAGATCAGCAGCTATCGTCAACTGCAGTCCGACGGCAGTTATCGCTGGGTCGAGTTCCGGGTCGAGCCGGACTATAGCATCAGCGTCGATGTCGATCCGGCGGTCGCGCGGCAGGACGAGCCGTGGACGATGGCAAGCTCTTTCGGTGAAACGGGAGATGCGGTTCAGGCAGCTCTCGCCATCGAAAAACTCTATGGCGGTGCTTGGGCAATCGACACAACCGGGCAGTTTACCTATGCGACCCCAACGGCGCAGACTTCGATCGCGATGACGCTCGAGGACCTCAACGTTCTCCTGGACGGAAAGCCTTTTCTTGAAGGTGGGCGGCAGGGTTGGCAGCGCGGCACGCATCCCGACGATAGCGAAAGAGCGGGAGAAACGTTACGCCGCGCGCTCAAGACGGGCGAGCACTGGAATGTTGAATACAGGGTGCTGCGCGCCAACGGCGCCTATGTCTGGCACCGGGCAGCGGCCCGCCCGACGCGCGACGAGCAAGGACGTATCACCGGATGGTTTGGAACAGCATTGGACATCGACGTGTATAAGAGAACCGAGGCGGCGCTTCGTGAACGCGAACGGCAACTGCAGCAGCTTATAGATACCGTGCCGGCGCTGATCTGGAGCACGATGGCGGACGGAACACCGGCCTTTGTGAACAAGCGCTTCACGGAGGTGACCGGGGCTACGCTTGAAGACATGACGGCACCGGATGGCTCGCCTTCGCTCGGCGTTGTGCATCCCGATGATAGGGTGGCGGCGCGGGAAGCCTTCCTGCATTCGGTCAGGGCAGGTGCCCCATACATTCGGCGCTACCGCCAGCAACGAGCCGGAGGCAGCTATCGCTGGACAGAAACGCGGGCGGAACCGTCGCGTGATGAGGCAGGCGCCATCGTCCAATGGTACGGTCTGAGCTCCGACATCCATGACCTCATAACCACCCAGGAGGCGCTGCGCGAAAGCGAGCAGCACCTCCAGCAACTGGTCGAAACGCTGCCTGCGCTGATTTATTGCGCTCTTCCGAATGGCAAGCCGATCTATCGCAGCCAGCGTCTTCGCCAATATCTCGGCTTCAATCTCGAAGACACGGATGGTCTGGGAAAATCCCGATTGGACGGCACGCTCGACGCCGTGATCCATCCTGATGACCTGGCCGTCGTCAAGGAACGGTATGCCCATTCGCTGGCGACTGGCGAGCCCTATTTGCTGCGACACCGACTGCGGCGCTTCGACGGCGTGTACCGCTGGGTTGAGACCCGTGCTTCGGCCATGCGCAATGGCGACGGCGAGATCGTGCAGTGGAACGGCATCTGCCTGGACATAGAGGATCAGGTGCATGCCCAGGAAGAACTGAACCGCGCCCAGGGTAACCTCGCCCGCGCCAACCAGGCGGCCAGCCTTGCCGAATTGTCGGCCTCCATCGCGCATGAGGTAAACCAGCCTCTTTCGGCGGTGATGAACTATTCCAGCGCCTGCCAGCGCTGGCTCACCGCCGAACCGCCGAATATCGAACGCGCTCAGAAGACGTTGGAACGCATCGTCCACAGCGCCAATTCCGCCGCCGCCGTCGTCAGCCGCATTCGCGCCCTCTTTAAGCAATCGACGGATAAGCGGGACAGCATCGAGCTCGGCCCCGTCGTGAGGGAAGCGCGTGATCTGCTTGCGGAGGAGGCGGGGCGGCGGCGTATCCGGATGGATATCGAGGGCGAGAGCGGTCTCCAGCTCGTCCCGTTTGACCGGGTGCAGATCCAGCAGGTAATGGTCAATCTCATGCGCAACGGCATAGATGCCATGTCATCCGTTTCGAACGACCGTGTCCTCCAGATCCGTGCCTTCCGAGCGGACGATATGGTTCGCATCGAGGTCAGGGACCGTGGGCGGGGCATCCAGTTCCCCGACAAGATTTTCGAGCCCTTCTTCACCACCAAGGATGAAGGAATGGGCATGGGGCTTGCGATCTCCCGCTCGATCGTCGAATCGCATGGCGGGCAGTTATGGGCAGAAAAGAATGAACCGCGGGGTGCGAAATTCGTTTTCACGCTGCCGCTCGACGTGGCGAAGATGCCATGACGCGATCACCGGGTCGGAAGGGGACAGTATGCACAAGGCTGTTGTAGCGATTGTCGACGACGATCCGGACGTGCTTGCTTCACTGGTGGAACTCCTTGAATCGGCGGGGTTCGCTGCCTGCAGCTTCACTTCGGGGGAGGCGCTGCTTTCCTCCGGTCTTAAGGGAGTGGATGTGTTGATCACCGATATCGGCATGCCAGGTGCCGACGGGTTCGAACTCCGCGACCTTGCCAGGCGGGAGAACCCGCAACTTCCCGTATTCCTGATCACCGGGCGGCATGAGATAGCGGATCAGGACCGAGCCCGAGGCATTCGCGGCTTTTTGCGAAAACCCTTTGACGGGCATGCTCTGCTTGCGGCCGTTCGCGACGCGCTGGGCGACCGGAAAAGCTGAGCCCGACTCGCGTTTACGTCACTTTCTCGGTCCCGACATTACGCTGTTTTTTGGTAGAAATAGCCGGTTTGACAGGCGCAAGCATCGGCTTGGAGCGCTTGCATTGATCAACGGCGGTCACCGCTCGGCCAGCGCTCACCCTGAAAATATCAAGCGTCCTCCGTCCCCATAGCAGAGTAGCCATGACTCAATCCTCGCTCTCGTAAACGAATGGGGCACCTACCCTGTTCTTGGGGCTAGCTCTCCCTCTTCCTCGGCCCAATCGACCGCCAAAACGCGCCCCAATACACTCTGCTGCATGGTCCGTGCCTCGCACGTTCCACCCCCGCAGAACAGGAGCGCATCATGACGCAGGTAGAAGCAAATCCCCATATGATGGGTCAGCAAAAGACAGATGTGAGTATGGAAAACATCTCACGTCCCGGTCAGTCGACAACCGAAGAATTGGTTCCATCACGCTACGCGGTGAAAATCGGCGAGATCGAGGTGTTGGTGATCAGCGACGGCGTACTGCCCCTTCCGACCAAGATGTTGGGGCACAATGTCGACGCAGCAGAACGCGCCGTCTGGTTGGAAAATATGTTCCTGCCGGTGGACGCTTTCGATTGGGCACTGAACGCTGTCGTGGTGCGCAGCGGCGCGCAGACCATCCTCATCGACGCTGGGCTGGGACTGGATCCCGAATTGAACCTGCCGCGGGCAGGGCAGCTGGTCAAGCGGCTGGAGAGCGCCGGAATCGATCTCGCGTCGGTGACCGACATCGTGTTGACCCACATGCATATGGATCACGTTGGCGGGCTGCTCGTCGATGGCGTTAAGGAACGGCTGCGCCCGGATCTGCGGATTCACGTCGCTTCCGCCGAAGTCAAATTCTGGGAAGCGCCCGATTTCACGCATGTAAACATGCCTCCGGGCTTCCCGGATGCCCTTCGCGCCGCCGCCAAACGATTTGCCAAGGAATACCATAACCAACTGCGGCTGTTTGACGAGGAATATGAGGTTGCTCCAGGCGTCGTCGTCTCCCGCACGGGCGGCCATACGCCCGGGCACAGCGTGGTTCGCGTGGTATCCGGCAACGACCGGCTGATGTTTGCCGGCGACGCCGTGTTCGCGGTCGGTTTCGAACACCCTGACTGGTTCAACGGCTTCGAACACGATCCCGAGGAGGCTGCCCGCGTTCGAGTCCGGCTTTTGAAGGAACTGGCGACGACCGGCGAGTTGCTGGTAGCGACCCACATGCCGTTCCCCTCGGTTGGGCATGTTGGCGTTGATGGCGACGCTTTCCGTTGGGTGCCGGTTTTCTGGGATTACTGACCGCAAATAGCCGAGGTGCCGGTAAGGCACCGTGCGCGATCCCGGTCAGCCGGGATCGCCAAGTCTACCCGCCGCAATCGTCAGAGGGGCACGACATGACCACGACAGAGACACGCATGTTTGCCGGCATTTCGGTTCCCAAAACGCCGCTTGTCGATCTGGCGATCGACTATGCTCGCGAGAGATACGAAACCTACCTGTTCAACCATGTTCTCCGATCCTGGTTGTTCGCGGTCAGGATTGCGGAGCTTCAGGATATCACGCATGATGGGGAAGTCGTTGCCCTCGGCGTGTTGCTGCACGACATCACTCTTAACGAGGGATTTGCAGGTCCCCGTCGGTTTGAGGTTGAGGCCGCGGATCTGGCGCGGGATTTTGCGACGAAGGCCGGATTGAACCAGCGCCGCGCCCAACTGATCTGGGACAGTGTTGCACTCAACTCGACACCTTCGATCGGGCTCTACAAGGAGGCGGAGGTTATGCTGTGCACGACCGGCATCTGTTTCGATGTCGTAGGCCTGAAATACAACCTCATTCCGTCATCCGAAGTGCGGGCGATCGTGGCTGAATTCCCGCGGCTCGGAATGAAGCAGAAAATGGCCGCGTGTTTCTGCCACATCGCAAAAACGCAGCCGGAAACCACCTACGACAATTTCGTCAGGGATTTCGGCGAACGTCTCGTCCCCGGTTATCGGGTCCCGTCGACGGTCGATCTCGTCGCGGCCGCTCCCTTCGACGGGTGACGGCGGCATCCGGCGAGGGCAATGGCCCGGACCACCGCTAAAGATTCAGCCAAACGACCTGAACTTCTGAATAGGCGAAGAATTTCCAAGACGGATGGCGATCGTTCTCCGCCGGCGGCATTCTCGCCTCAGTTCTGGTATCTGCTCATACCTTCCTTCGGAATCGACAACGGGAACTAAGCAAATCTTCTGCCCTGCTGGCATATTACCAATCCCGAGACTATAGGCCGGCGAGGATTTTGGCTTCGCCGACCATGAAGTCGCAAAATAGCCTTATGCGTGCCGGAACAGTCCGCCCGAAGGCATGCAGGACACTGAGGGGCAACCTGGGAAGTGCGATGTCCGGTGCAAGCTCGACAAGCGAGCCGGCCCGCAATTCGTTCGTCACGAGGCACCGAAGCAGATAAGCGGCGCCAAGTCCGCTGCGTGCGGCTTGGATCAAGGCCATTCCCGTATCGCCATCGACCCTTCCCCTCGGAACAAAAACCGTACCGTCGGCGAGGCGAACTGGCTGTACCACACCGCCCATCGCGTAACGGGCAAAGGGCAGTCCCGCCAGTTCCTCGACGGATTTCGGGCTGCCCCACGTATCGAGGAAGGCAGGGGAGGCGACGATCGCCATCGGCAGATCCGCCAGGCGGCGGACGATCAGATCGTCCTGCATGGTCGTTCCGACGCGCAGGGCAACGTCATAGTCCTCGCGGACGAGATTGACGAAACGGTCGGTCAGGCCGATATCGAGCTGGAGGTCGGGGTAGCTCTTTGCAAATCTGCGAAACAGGCTCGGGAGCAGTAGCGGCGCAAGCTCGCCGGGCATGCTGATCCGCAGCCTGCCCGATGGAGCCGTCTGCGACCGGATGGCATCGTCACTCGCATCGATTTCCCGCAGAAGCGGCGCGATGCGCTCGAAAAACATCTGCCCGTCCTGGGTCAGGGTCAGCGCTCGGGTAGAACGCAGGAAGAGCCGAGCACCGATTTTCTTCTCCAGCCGCGCCACGCTCTTCGAAACTGCCGATGGCGTCGTGCCAAGGTCGCGTGCTGCCGCCGTGAACGATCCGGCTTCCACAGCCCTCACGAACGCCATCAATCCCGACGTCTCGTCCAGCAGGTTTGGCATTCGCGTCTCCGTGGCACAGATCATGTGCCTGATCGTGGTCTAATGGCATGCGCCGCCAGCATTTATCTCATCCGCGATGAAAAGCAGGAGATAAACAAATGCAGCATCTCAAAAACAAGATCGCGGTGATCACCGGCGGCAACAGCGGCATCGGCAAGGCAACCGCGCAGCTCTTCGCAGAGGAGGGTGCGCAGGTCATCATTACCGGCCGACGCCAGGACATCGTCAACCAGGCGGCCGGCGAAATCGGCCACGGCGCCATCGGCATTGCCGGCGACGTCACCGATCTGGAACATCACCAAAAACTCACGGACCTGGTGAAGGGCCGCTTCGGCGGGTTTGACATCTATATGGCCAATGCCGGTGTTATCAACCTCACGGCTTCGGGCAGCGTCACTCCCGAGGATTACGACCGCCACTTCGCCACCAATACCCGCGGCGTATTCTTCGGCGTGCAGGTACTTGCCCCGTTGATCCGTGATGGCGGCAACATCATCGTTACGAGTTCGCTGGCCGCCACCAAGGTCCTGCCGGACCACGCCGTCTATTCCGGCTCGAAAGCTGCGGTTGCCGCCTTCGCGAGGAACTGGGCCATCGAGTTCAAACCACGGAAGATCCGCGTGAACATCCTGAGCCCCGGACCGGTCGAAACCGCAATCCTCGGCAAGCTCGGGGTTTCGGAAGCCGATCGTCCGGCATTTGAGGACCATATGGCGTCCCTCATTCCGGCTGGCCGCATGGGGCGGCCGGAGGAACTGGCCCGCGCGGCGCTGTTTCTCGCGTCCGATGCAGGAAGCTTCGTGAACGGCATCGAACTGCATGTCGATGGCGGCATGACGCTGGCTTAAAGGAGCAAAGTTATGAATGAGCAGCATAATCCTGAAATCGTCGCGTTCATCGATCGGCTGGCAGAAGCCGGCAGCAATTATCGAATGGAGGAGATGGAGGATTTGTACACTGGAGATCTGGGCTTTCTGGTCCTGACCCCGCAAGGCACAATCGCCCGGTTCTCCAAGGCGGAAATGTTTGCCGAATTCCGTGCCCGACGCGACGGAGGTGAGAAGCCGCTTTCGACGGAGAAAAGGATATTGCACATCGAGCAGCAGGGCGATGAGGCGACGGCAATTCTCTATCGCCGCATGAGCGATCGCGCGTCGCCGGCATTCTACGAGTTGCGGATGCGACGGATAAACGGCGATTGGAAAGTGTCGGGGGAAACGGTCTTGCCCTGGCCGGACCTCGCCACCGTCAAGGGGTTCCTTCCGCCTCGTGAACATTGACGGAGAGGGGCGTATTCCGCCTTTCCATTGTGCAACGCGCTGCAGCCGGCTTCCGACGAGCCGGCTGCAGTGATTTCTTAACCGAATATCGATCATGCCCGGTATCATTTTAAAGGGCAGCAGCCCGCCGCCACTCACCGGGCGTCGATCCGGTATGGCGCTTGAACGCCACGCAAAATGCGGTGAGCGTCGCATAACCAAGCATCCCGGCGATGTCGGTTATCTGCAGCACCGGGTCATGCAGCATCACCATCGCCTGCTCCATCCGTCGCTGGCGCAGCCATTCATGCGGCGTGAGCCCCGTGCTTTTCTTGAAGGCCCGGCAGAAGTGGAATCGCGACAGATTGGCAGCTTCGGCAAGCGCGCCGAGCGAAAAGTCCTCCTCGTTTTCCGAGGACAACCGCTCCAGCGACATGCGGAGAATGGCCGGTGCTAGGCCGCCCGCGGCTTTTTTAGCGGTTTCAGCGATACCGCTATGGGTCTTGACGAGGTGGATGGCAATCAGACTTGCCAACTGTTGCCGATAGAGTGCTTCCAGATAGGCCGGATCGCCCGATGACTTAAGCGTCATCTCGAGCAGGGTCGCCATGACATTGTCCGGCTGCGCCGTGCTCTCGATCAGAGGCTTCGCAGGGCCGGGGCATTCGCGCGCGACACGGTCAAGAAGTTCCGGAGACAGATACAGCTGCACAATATCCATCGGTCCATAGATGTCCCATCGCGAACTGGAGCCGGCGGGGATGAACGTGATGCTGCCGCGGCGCCCCATGCCCGCCGAATATTCCGTTCCAGAGCGCCGCTCCAGACGCTGCATCGTACCGAGATAGGTCATGATCACGTGGTCCGACATACCCTGCACGACTTCATGAAAGGGATCGTGCTTCCACCGCGCGAGCCGGGTATCGAAAGGGTCGTCGATGTGGAAGGATTCCACTGGTGCAGTACGCAGCACGCGCTGCATTTCGCGGTCCGGTGTCACGCATGCTTCCAAGGCCTTCGTGAAGGTCCCCGCCGGGTTCGGCGCCTTGATATCAAAGGAAGCCATGCTCGATTCCTTCCAGCGGGCTCGTTGTCGAGAACGTGGAAGGAGAATAGGATTTCAACCGCTATTGGCGACATTGGTCGCTGGACTGCCGCAACCTGGCCCAAAGAATTGGGCGGCCAGCACCGGAGGCACTGCCGACATTCGGAAAATAGCGGGGAGTCCTGTGCCTGGGGATAGCTTTTCCGATCGAAACTCCAGCCGACTATCAACGATAGCGATAACCGCTTTATCGCAGATAGAGTGGCTTTCAGCTTTTAGTTCAGATGTCGATCGGTGTGTTTGTGAGGCCGATCGTTAAGGGCGAAAGAGATGAAAGATAGGGAAGCGGCGGCGGCGGCGGATGGCGCCGCTTCCCGGCCGACCTAGCGCTCGATGAAGGCGAGCAGGTCGGCGTTAATGACCTCGGCGTGTGTTGTGCACATGCCATGCGGCAGGCCAGGATAGACCTTGAGAGTGGAATTCTTCAGGAGCTTGGCCGAAAGCGGCGCGGAATCGGCGATCGGTACGATCTGGTCGTCGTCGCCATGCATGACGAATGTCGGCACCGTGATCGTCTTCAAGTCTTCGGTGAAATCGGTTTCAGAAAACGCCTTGATGCCGAGATATTGAGCGTTTGCGCCACCCATCATCGACTGGCGCCACCAATTCCGGACGATAGTGTCGACCGTCTTCGTGCCTTCCCGATTGAAACCGTAGAAGGGGCCGCTTGCGAGATCGTAATAGAATTGAGCGCGGTTGGCGGCAAGCTGGGCGCGCAAGCCATCGAAGACTTCAAGCGGCAGGCCGCCTGGATTGGCTTTCGTCTTGACCATGATCGGCGGCACGGCGCCGATCAGCACCAGCTTTGCCACGCGCCCGTTCGGCTGGCCGTACCTGGCGACATAATGCGTCGCCTCGCCGCCTCCGGTCGAGTGCCCGATATGGATGGCGTTGCGGAGATCGAGATGCTTGGCGACCGCGGCGAAATCAGCAGCATAGTGATCCATGTCGTGGCCGCCGCTGACCTGGCTCGAACGTCCGTGTCCACGCCTGTCATGGGCGATCACGCGATATCCCTTGCCGAGAAAGAAGAGCATCTGGGCATCCCAATCGTCGGCTGAGAGCGGCCAGCCGTGATGGAAGACGAGCGGCCGGGCATCTTTCGGACCCCAGTCCTTGTAGAAAATCTCTACGCCGTCGGTGGTGGTTACATAGTTCATGTCACGGCTCTCCTTGGTGGCCTGGCTGCCTTTGGTGGTGGCGGTGGTTTTGGCTGCGGCGCCGGTGGGCATGGCCGCCAGAACCGAGGCGGAAAGGCCGGCAATCAGCAGATTGCGGCGAAGCGGCAGCGGTGCTGCAAAAAGATGTTCCTTTGCGTTTGTAAGGTCGGGGAAAGAATTTCCAGTCATGGCTATCTCCGTGTTTGAGGCATCGCTCGCAGACGTTCTAGGCGAGGGCGAAAATCCATGACCTTGCGGGATTGCTGTGCGTGTCGCGGGATTGCTGTTCTTTTGGTCGAACAGGCTCCAGAAGGTTTCTGAACTGCTTCCGATGGGCGCTGAATTTTCCAAGGAAAGGGTCTTGCCGTGCCTCTTCTCGATGCGAATGCGATGTTTCCGGTCACTCATCCGGACGGCAGGGTTTCGCGAACCACGGTTTACCTGAAGAACGTCATCAATCATCCGCGCATGGAGATCGGCGACTACAGCTACTACACATATTACGGAAAGCTGGACGAGACTGCCGAGATCCTGGCGCCCTATCTGTTTCCTGACAGCCGCGAGCGGCTGGTGATCGGCAAATTCGTGCAGATCGCCCGGGGCAGCTATTTTATCACCAGTTCAGCCAATCATCCCATGACCGGCGTCACCACTTATCCGTTCCGTATCTTCAAATGGGAAACCTTCGGTTACAAGGACTTGCCCGTGAAGGACACGATCGTCGGCCACGACGTCTGGATCGGTCACAATACCGCTATCATGCCCGGCGTGCAGATCGGCGCAGGCGCAATCATCGCCGATCTTTTGGATCTTGCGTGGTGGGACTGGCCGATCGACAGGATCGAGGCGAATTTGCGGGCGTTGGAAACGGGAGATATCGAGGCTTTGAAAATAACTTAAATTCAAGCGCGTTAGATATCAGCGTCAAGGAATCGTCTTCAAGGCGAAAAGACTCCATTCTTGGGGAGCGGAAATTTTTTCTGTTTTGGGCCGCGAGGGATCGAACTGGGCGTACATCGAGAGGCTAAGCCGCTAATCTTGGAAACGTCCGCTCCACCAATCGCAGGAATCGGGTGTTGCAAGCCCCCGCAACCAACGATCCCTGCGATCCCAATGAGCCCCCTCCGTGGGGCTTTTGGCGTTTCTAAGCGCCCGAATCCGTGGTCTTTCTGATCTTGCCTCAAGCTTTTATTCGCGACTGAACTTCCGTCTCTGCATTCACACTCTCCGGTTTCGGAAGGAGCACCTTATCCGGGTGTCCATGAAACCGGTAGCAGGCCAGTCGCGTTATCTTGTCGACCTCGGGGCGTGGTCGAAACACTCGATCAGCATTTCGGTCAGCACCCGGACTTTTCTTGCAGGACGCTGCCCCGGCGGTCTGACGACATATATGCCGGCCGGGGGCGGTGGATGGCGTTTCATGACCAGAACCAATTCGCCTGAGGCCAGATAATCTTTTATGAGATCGTCAGGGAGCGCGGCGATACCCAAACCGGCTACTGCAGCGACAGCGAGAGCAACCCCGTTGTCGGCCTTGAAGCGCCCCTGCGGGCGAATGGTTATAATCTTATCCCCATCCATCAGCTGCCAGGTTTCCGTGCCTTGCATGAGAGCCTGATGGGCGACAAGCTCGTCCGGCGTCTCCGGAGAGCCATGGGTTTTGATGTAATCCGGGCTTGCGACGAAACTCCCATAGAGGGGACCGACGCGCCTTGCGATCAGGCTGGAGTCCTGAAGAATGCCAACGCGGATCGCACAATCGTAGCCTTCCGCGATCAGATCCACGAAACGATCACTGTAACAGGTTTGGATCTGGAGATGAGGATGGCGGCGTGCCATTTGTGCAATCACCGCTGCGAAATGCGTAGGGCCAAAGGATAGCGGCGCAGCAATCCGCAAGCGGCCGCGGAGCTCACCGGCCGGCAGAATCGTTTCCCTGGCCATATCGATTTCGGCTGAAATCCTTGCGGCATAGTCCCGGAACGTCGCGCCGGCCTCGGTCAGAGAAGCCCCGCGGGTTGACCGGGCAAGGAGCTGGACACCGAGCTCCGCTTCGAGCCGCACGAGCCTTCGGCTGACCATCGATTTGGAAATGCCAAGTCGCAGCGCGGCCGAAGTGACGCCTCCCGCATCGGCAACTTCGACGAATGTCCGGAGATCTTCAATATCCACTCGGCGTTCCTCATTCTGCGACACAGCTTAGCACAGACACGGACTACTGCATCACAAACAGGAATGACAAGTTTCGTCCCGCGGCAGCGCCTCGGATGGCGCATGTCCTTTGAGCAAACGCGCTTCAACAAACCGCCAACACAGGATGAAACCATGACCTTTCGCAACGGCCTTGACTCACTTCTCCGCCCCGAAGACTCCGTCCTTGTTCTGATCGACCACCAACCTTATCAGCTTGCGAACCTGAACAGCCACGAGCCGATGATGGTGATCAACAACACTGTGGGTTTGGCTAAGGCAGCGAAGGCGTTCGGCGTCCCCACGATCTTGACGACCGTGATCGCCGAGCGGGGCGGTAACCTGTTCCCCCAAATCGCAGATGTGTTCCCAGGCCAGGAGATAATCGACCGGACGTTCATTAACACGTGGGAAGATAAGACGACAGTGGATTCGGTTAAGGCGACCGGCCGCAAGCAGCTGATCATCGCCGGCCTCTGGACTGAAGTTTGCGTCGCCATGCCGACGATCCAGGCCCTCGGCGAAGGCTGGGATGTAACGGTCGTAACAGACGCATCGGGCGGTACGTCGGTCGAAGCGCACGAGGTCGCCATCCACCGCATGATCGCGGCCGGCGCGAACGTGATGACCTGGCTGGCGGTTGCGTCTGAATGGCAGCGCGATTGGGCGCGGATGGACACTGCCGTAAAGATGACGGACGTGGTCGTGCAGCATGCCGGTGGTAGCGGCATCGCGTATTTGTGGGAGCAGCAATTGCTCAACACGCCTGTGCCGGGCACCGCAGGCTGATCCGGGCGGGGGTGACGAAAGTCGTGAGCGATCCGCAGCGAACAGGCTGATTGCCTATCGAACTGCGTCATCCCTCCCAACAAGGCGCCGCGCCTTCCGCGCAAATCGCAGGTGACTTCTCATGGAAATCGGTATCGACAGTTTTGCAGCCATCCTTCCGGATCCGACCACAGGCAAGCTTCCTTCGGCGACCGAGCGTATGGTCGAACTCATCGAGGAGGTCGTCGTCGCGGACCGCGTCGGGCTCGATGTCTTTGGCATAGGCGAGCATCATCGCGGCGAGTTTCTTGATTCCGCCCCAACTGTCATTCTAGCCGCGGCAGCGGCCCGGACCGGCCGGATCAGATTGACGAGCGCGGTGACCGTTTTGAGCGCCGCCGACCCGGTGCGGGTTTTTCAGGAGTTCGCAACTCTCGATCTGATTTCCAAAGGCCGCGCGGAAGTCGTTGTCGGCCGAGGTTCGTTCGTAGAAGCCTATCCGCTATTCGGTCTGGATACGCGGGATTATGACGACCTTTTTGCGGAGAAGCTTGACCTGTTTCTCAAACTTGGCGAGGCGACCAATATTAGATGGGAAGGTCGCTTCCGTCCGGCCCTCAGAGGGCAAAGTGTTTTTCCGCGTCCCCATCAAGCACAGCTACCAGTATGGATCGGAGTCGGCGGCTCGCCGCAATCCTTCGCGCGTGCCGGCGCGCTCGGCCTTCCGCTGACGGTGGCGATCATTGGAGGAACCTTTGAACGGTTTCGCCCGCTCGTCGATCTCTATCGTGAGGCCGGCCTGCGCGCGGGGCACGGTCCGGAGAAGCTCAAGGTAGGCGTTCATGCGATGGGATTCGTGGGCGAAACCAGCGCCGCAGCGAAAGACGCCTTCTTTCCGGGATGGGCGCATCTGACGACGAAGATCGGTCGCGAACGCGGCTGGTCGCCGCCGACGCGCCGGCAGTTCGAAGGCATGACAGGTCCGGAGGGCGCGTTCCTGGTCGGTGACCCGAAGACGGTCGCAGCTAAGATACTGCAGGCCAGCGAAACGCTTGGCGGCGTCTCGCGCATCACCTTCCAGATGAGCACTGCCTCTCTCGATACGGCAGCGATGAAGAGATCGATCGAACTTCTTGGCACTGAGGTCGCGCCGATCATCCGGGAAGCGCGGTAGCCGAATGGATATCGAAGATCTGCGGACCTTCGTCGAAGTCGCCGATGCCGGGGGTGTTTCTCCCGCGGCACGTCGACTGGGGATCTCCAAGTCGATGGTCAGTCGGCGTCTCATCCGGCTCGAGGGAGCGCTTGGCATCCAGCTTCTTGCACGAACGACCTGTGGCGCCGGACTCTTGGAGGCCGGGACGACGTTTCGCGACTATGCAGCAAGGATCCGTGCGGAGATCGACATCGCACGAGAAACGATAGTACCTACCGGTGACCTTCGCGGGCGCTTGCGGGTAGCCCTTCCGCTACATCAGGCCCGGTGCATTTTGCGCCCGTGCTGGCAGAGATGGCGCGCCACCATCCACAGCTTCAGATCCACGCTGAATACAGTGATCGGTTCGTCGATCTGATCGCGGACGGCTTCGATTGCGCAATCCGGGCCGGCGCCCTCCACGACTCAAAGCTGATTACAAGACGCATTGGTCAGATCTACGGCAAGCTGGTGGCGAGCGAGCCCGGACTATATCAGAATACATGGTTCGCCTGAGACACCGGACGAAATCGTCGCCCACCAAGCCTTGGTTGGTGCCGAAACGTGGCGGTTCATGGATGGTGAGGAGATCATCGCTGTACAACCGCAAGGCCGCTTCAGGTCCGACAACGGCGCGGCGCTCGCCAGTGCAGCAGCAACAGGGCTTGGTATTGCGTGGCTCCCCGATTGTGTCACCCATGAGTATCTTGCCTCCGGCACGCTCGTTCCAGTCATGACCCGCTATCCACTGCCGGTGGGTGGGGTCTACGTCGTGCGGCCGCCCGGCCCGCGCCCGTCGCGAAAAGTGCGTATCCTTTCCGAGCTCCTGGTCGAATCGTTCGAAAGAAATCCTCATTTGTAGGGCGCAGGGAGTTGATGCTTTCGACTGCACGTTCCACTTTTTGCGACACAGCTCTCCGCGTCGTGCAGCTAGTAGTAAGTGCGCTCACCTGTTAGTCACTTGGACCATGCAAAGGCTCCTGTGCTCTACACGGGTGGGAGATCGCCAGGCGAAGAGGAGAGGTGAACGCGTATGAGTTGGAACCCTGCAATCGAACCAAGCTGTCCTGACGAGGTCGACATCGACGCCATCGAAACGCTCATCGTTCCGCGCTCCCGCGACCTTGGCGGCTTTGAGGTTCGGCGCGCTTTGCCGGCGCCAAAACGGCAAATGGTTGGACCATTTATCTTCTTCGACCAGGCGGGACCGGCCGAGCTCCTGACCGGGCAAGGCGTCGATGTCAGGCCGCACCCGCATATTGGTCTGGGGACCGTTACGTACCTTTTTCGCGGTGATTTTCATCACCGCGACAGCACCGGCGCGGACCAGATCATCCGCCCCGGCGAGTTGAACTGGATGATTGCCGGGCGAGGTGTGACCCATTCGGAGCGGACCACGGTGGCGGCGCGAAGCGGCCCGAACAGCTTGTTCGGGATTCAGACCTGGGTGGCCTTGCCCGAAAGCCACGAGGATATGGCGCCCGTATTCGAACATCATGGCAAGGAGGCGCTGCAGACAATCGAGGACAATGGAGTCTCGGTTCGGCTTATCCTTGGAAACGCGTATGGCAAGCGTGCGCCTGCCACGATGCTTTCCGAGACATTTTATGCCGACGTAACGCTTGAAACGGGAAGTCGATTGCCAATGCCGGACGACCATGAAGACCGGGGCATCTACATCGTCGAAGGCACGATCTCGATAGCCGGTCAGGAGTACGATGCGCCTCAGATGATGGTGTTCCGTCCAGGCGACAAGATTACGGTCGCGGCTGGCGAGAGAGGCGCGCGGCTGATGATCCTGGGCGGTGCGACGCTCGCCGGACCCCGATATATCTGGTGGAACTTCGTTGCCTCGTCGCAGGAGCGTATCGAAGCCGCAAAGGCCGAGTGGCGCGCTGAAAACTGGGGCAAGGGCCGCTTCGATCTTCCGGTCGACGACCGGGATGAGCACATCCCGCTTCCAGAGTGATGAGGGCGCCCTTTCATTGGATGACAAATTGCAGAAGATTTGCCTACCGGTACCGAGTGCATGAGACGAGAAGGCGCGTTTACTTAAAGTGAGGATTGTTCTCCCGCTCGAGTACAGCTCTTACGGCTGGTCGCTCGAGCATCTGGTTCATGTGTCTCGTGAAATCCTTCAGCGTGTCCATCGACAGCCCGTTGGTTCTGCCCCAGCCATAGAAGACAAGTGCGTAGGGATCCACCACCGTGTACCGGTTCCCCATGATCCACGTTTTGCCGGCGATAAGGCTGTCTATTTCCTGCATGCTCTCCCAATAGGATGATCCCGCCTTGGCGCGAATGTCCTCATACGCCTCTTCACGGTCGGCGAAGCGGTAAGGCCGGAACTTCGCGCGCTGGAAGATATGAGGAGTATTCGAGAACCAGGCCATCTGTGCGATGCACTGCATTTGCTCGACGATATTGGTAGGAAACATGCCGGTTTCCGGATTGTTCAAGCCTATATATGTCAAGATGGCGGTGTTTTCCGTGATCACCCGGCCGTCCTGCGCGACAAGCGCCGGCACTTTGCCGCGAGGATTGACGGCAAGGTATTCCGGCGTGAGGTGCTGCTTCTTCGACAGCAGGGTTTCCACCGGTCTGAATGGCTTGCCCGTTTCCTCCAGCGCGATGTGTGAGGCCAGCGAACAGGCGCCGGGACTATGGAACAATATCAACTCGCCGCGCGGCAGCGACATCTTTTCCAAGGCAGCAGATCGATCGCTCATCCTGAACTCCTCAACTTCATGCCATCAGGGCAGTCATGATCCGGTCTCTCGTCATCGGCATGTCATGGATGCGTATGCCCAGCGCATGGGCAACCGCATTACCGATGGCGGCAGCAGTCGGTCCGCCGGCGCATTCGCCGACGCCAAGCGGCGGGTGCTCGCCGGCCTCGGTAAGTTCGACCCTGATTTCAGGCATGTCCGAAAACCGGATGACCGGATAGCTTTCCCAGTCGACGGTCGCGATTCCCTCCAGGCCGAAGCGGACTTCCTCCATCAATGTCCAGCTGATCGCCTGGACGATGTTGCCTTCGATCTGGTTGACGAGTCCGTCAGGATTGATGACGAGGCCTGCATCCACGGCGCACCAGACGTCGGTGACGCGCACGGTTTCGTCAACTTCGACAGCGGCGACAACAGCCGCATAGGCCGAAGAATTCTTGTAGCGGGCCAAACCAAGGCCCAGCCCGCTTCCGGCGCCGCCGGCGTCACGCGACGACCAGTCCGCCATAGCTGCGGCTTTTTCGAGAACACGGCGGGCACGCGGGTCGGAAAGAATGGCCAGGCGATATGTGACGGGGTCCTCTCCGGCACGCGCGGCCAAATTATCAAGAAGGCCCTCGATGGCGAAAACGTTCAATGTCGCCCCGAGGCCTCGCAGCGACGAGGTGCGTACCGGCACGTCATGGATCAGATGCAGGTCTATCCGTTTGGCATCTATGTCGTAGAGCGGAATGCCGTTGCGGGTAGCGCCGCCGCCACGTTCCAGAGGTATATCGAAGGGCTTGCGTTCGGGCGGCGGCTCCTTCAACGCATCGGCTGCGAGCAGATAGGCTCCTCCCACGCCGGGGCGCTGGCCATGGGTGGCACTCCAGATTTCTGTCGTCCAGTCGACGGGACGGCCCGCCGGGTCGAGCGCCGCATGTACGGTAACCGCCATGGCGGAGGAGAGCGGTTCGTAGCCAAACTCCTCTTCACGCCGCCACATGTGGCGGATCGGCTGGCCGGGAAGCGCAAGGGCCACGAGAGCGGCATCCAGCGCTGCGTCATCCGCGCCGTTATGCCCATAGCAGCCGGCGCCCTGCATATGATGGCACGCGACCTTGTTGGGAGACAGGCCGACGGTCTTCGCGATGTTTTCACGCAACGGGTGCATGCCCTGGGCATGCGACCAGACGGTCAGTATGTCATCGCGGTAAAGTGCAACTGCGCAGGAGGGGGCGATGGAGCCGTGAGACAGGAAGGGGCGAGTGAAGCGTACGGACACGCGGTCTGGCGCCGGCTCGGGGAGCGGATCTCCAATACGCTGGTCAATTGAAGGCTGCGATGCGACCCAGTCGGGCATCGCCTGTTCGGGGTCCAAGGCTCTGGCATTTTCCCAGACGGCGCACGCTGCCGCGGCTATGGCCGCAGCACGGACGGCAGTCTCGTCGACACCGACAAAGGCTACGAAGTTGTCGATGCGCACAATCTGGATAGCGGCTCCGGCCCTGCGCCGGATGGCATCCTCATCCAGGCCGATCAAGGTCGCTCCGCGGCCGGGCTGGCGCAAGGTGCGGGCGTGCAGCATTCCGGGTAGCGCCATATCCTGGATGAAGCCGGAACCGGTCAGCTTGGCCCGCAAGTCGATCCGCGGCACCGAGGTGCCGACAAGGCGGTAAGTGCTTCCGGGTCTCGGCGGAACCGTGCCCGTGGCTTCGGCGGAGAGGTTGATCTCGCCGGCGATGCTCCAATAATCGATGCCGCTTGGTGCGCCATTCCTCAGAAAAGCGCCTTCAACGATAGTCAGCTCGTCAGGGGCCGCATTCAGGCGCAGGGCGGCGCGTGCCAGAGCGAGCGCGCGAACTTCGGCCGCGACGACGCGAATTGCCGCACCGGAATGTTCGATCGACCAGCTCGATGCGGTATAGCCTTCGGCTGGGCCTTCTATACTGTTGCCCGACATCATCCGTATCTGGCCGATGTCGAGGTCCAGTTCGTCGGCCGCGATCTGGGCAAGCGCCGTCAGGACGCCCTGGCCCAGTTCGACCTTGCCGGTGCCTATCCGCACGGTACGGTCATCCTGGAAACGAAGCCAGCGGTCGAGCTGCGGATTGTCCTTGAGGCTGAAGGTGAGCCCGGTCATCAAGCCGCCTTCGGGTGTATCTTTGCCGCCGCCTTGAGCACGGCACGCAGGATGCGGGGATGCGATCCGCAGCGGCAGAGGTTTGCATCCAGCGCAGCGGCGACCTCGGACCGGGTCGGCTGGGGGTTTTGGTCGAGAAAGGCCTTTGCCGCGATAAGCATGCCTGACAGGCAATAGCCGCATTGTCCTGCCTGTTCGTCGAGAAAGGCCTGCTGAAGCGGATGCAACGCCGCCGCCGAGCCCAGACCTTCGACCGTCGTGACGGCGCGGCCGGCGAGCGTGCCGACTTCGCGACTGCAGGAATAGGTAGCCCTGCCATCGATCAGCACCATGCACGCGCCGCATTGCTCCAAGCCGCAGCCATAACGGCTCCCCGTTAGCCCCAGATGGTTGCGCAGCACGTCCAGCAAAGGCGTTGTCAAGGGCACGTCGATGTCATGGTCTTGGCCATTGACGGTCAGGGTTAGAGCTTTGCTCATGCGATGCAGTCTTTCCTATACCGTATGCAGAAAAAGGCGGCCGGGCCCCGAGCCGGACATCCGGCTTCCCGTTCCGGCCGCCTTCTGTCGCTCAATCAAGTCGCAATCAGCTCGGCTGAACAAGTCCCGCTTCGACCAGCGGTCTGATCGACTCGATTTCGCGCTCGATCGAGCCACGCATCTCCTCGGGTGAATTGACAACGGGAGTGAGGCCGAGCGATGTCAGCTTTTCCTTTGCTGCGGGTGTATCGCTCCATTCCTTGATGGCCTGGTGAATGGCGGTCACGATCTCCGGGGACATGCCCTTCGGACCGACGGCGCCGAACCAGAGGGCCTGATTGTAGCCGTCAAGGCCCTGTTCCGCGACGGTCTGCACCTCAGGTATCTCGCCGATGCGTTTTGCCGACGTCACGGCAACCCCATGGATTTTTCCACCCTTAATGTGCGGAAGGTAATTCGACGGGGCATCGATCGCGAAGTCGATATGTCCTCCCAGCAGATCGGCCAGCAGCGGCGGCGACCCCTTATAGGGGATGTGGTTGATTTCCACGCCGGTCTGGAGACTGATGATCGCAGCACAGATATGGCCCTTGGTCCCCGCGCCTGGATTTCCGATATTGACCTTTCCAGGGTTGGCTTTCGCATAGGAGATCAGCTCCTGAAGCGACTTCGCGGGCGCATTGGAGCTTGCGGTGAGCAATGCAGGGCTTTCCGCGACGACGGTAATCGGGGTGAAGTCAACCTGCGGATCGTAGGCAAGGTTCGCCTGCACCACCTTGTTGGCGGCAATCGGCGCGCTGCCGCTGACGAGGATTGTGTAGCCGTCCGGCGCCGAGCGTGCGAGTTTGCCGCCTGCGAGTGCGCCAGCCGCGCCGGCCACGTTCGCGATGACGAACTGCTGACCGAACTTTGCCGTCAGGAGATCGGCCACGAGACGGGCGACGATGTCGCTTGTGCCACCCGGAGGGTAGGCCGAGATTACCATGACCGATTTGCTCGGCCATTTATCAGCCAGCGCGATTTTGCTGGAAGCCAGCACGGCGGCTGTTCCCCCGAACACGATAAATTCACGTCTGTTCATCCTCACTCCTCCTCCCGCTCGTTTTGATCGAGCTTCATTCTGACGAGACTTAGCCTGTCTGGTCTCTGCAAAGAACTGCTGACTATGGTCATTCCGCCTCTTGAAACGGTAGCACCTTCATATGCACGAACGGCTGTCAGTCCTCCCCCGCGAGCCATAGTTCTTCCCGCGCGTGAAATGCGGCGAGCTGATCCTGCCGATCGTCACCCAGCAAGTCGGGGCTAACCTTCACCCCTCGCGTGTGCTGGATATATGCCAGGAACTTGTAAGACGGCCGCATCGTCGACAGGAGCACCCAGTCAACAGGAAGCACTTCGGATGGGTTGACGGGCTTCATAACGTCCCTCTCGAACAGAACCTCGAAGCTGAATAGCTTCCAGGTCCCGGATTCCCGTACGGCGCGCGAGAAGAATCGGCAAAAGACGTGAAAATCAACCTCGATGCCGCTCATCGTCGCACGGTTGAAGATCATCGCCGGGCTTTCCACCGTTGCCCGATCACCGGCCACTTGGGCGAACGCAGGAAACACCCAGTGCTTGCTGTTGCCCGTCGTGCTCATCCATTTGCGGGTGGCGTCCACATACGCCTCACCTCCGCGTCCGTCATACCAGCTCGTGCGGACATAGGCGTTACGATGGAAGCACGCGCTCATGACGTCAAAACGGCGTTGATCGCGTGCAAAGCGCTCACGGCGCACGAGATCGAAGAGTTCTTCGCGATCAAGAAGGGCCTGAAGGCGACTGTTGCTGTCCTGCTGCATGGGTTGCTCCTGGGGCTGGGTTCGTGCGTCGGTCAAGGGCTGGGCTCCGCCGATGAGAAAAGGTGCCGGAGAACTGAAAACCGTCCGTCAGTCGGCTTCCTGCAACCCTTCCTCACGCACTTTTCGGAAGCGTGGGGACACGATCGACAGGAGCAGGAGGGCAGCGACGGTCAGCGTCCCGAGACTCACGGGGCTTGTGAAGAAGACGCTTGCGTCCCCATGGGAGATCAAAAGTGCCCGACGCAGATACTCTTCAGCCATCGGGCCGAGGATCATGGCCAGGATCAGAGGCGCGGGTTCCGCTCCTGTTTTCTTGAAGAAGTATCCCAGCACGCCGAACAAGGCCATCATGTATACGTCGAAGACGCTGTTGTTGATGCTGTAGACGCCGATTGCGATGAAGACGCAGATCGTCGGAAACAGGAAATGGTAGGGTACCGAGATCAGCTTTGCCCACAAGCCGACCAGTGGAAGGTTCAGGAACAGCAGCATCAAGTTGCCGAACCACATGGACACGACAAGGCCCCAGAACAGTGCCGGTTGTTGAGAGAGGATATCCGGACCCGGCTGGACGCCCTGAACGACCAGTGCTCCGATCATCAGGGCCATGGTCGCGGTTCCGGGAAGCCCGAGCGTCAGCATCGGAATGAAACAGGTCTGCGCCGCGGCGTTGTTCGCTGCTTCGGGTGCCGCGACACCTTCGATCGCGCCTCTACCGAATTCCTCCGGGCGATGCGAGATCTTCTTCTCCAGCGCATAGGCTGAGAAGGATGCAAGCAAGACGCCGGCGCCCGGCAACACGCCCAGCAGCACCCCGATGCCGGTGCCGCGCAAGATCGGCATGGACATCCGGCGCCAGTCCTCGCGGGTCGGGAACAAGCTGGTGACGTGCGTCACGCTGGCTATCCGTTTGTGTTCATTCTCCAGGTTGGCGAGAACGTCGCCGAGGCCGAATATGCCCGTGGCGACGATGACGAAATCCAGCCCGTCGAGGAGATAGGGCGTGCCAAATGTATAGCGCGCGGCACCTGAATTGACGTCGGTTCCTATCAGGCCGAGAATGACGCCGAACAGCGCCATGCCAAAAGCCGTCAGCAACGATCCGCTGGCCAGCACCATTGAGGTGATAAGGCCGAGCACGATAAGCGAGAAATACTCCGCAGGCCCGAAGGTAAGGGCAAGGCTTGCCAGCAGAGGTGCCGATATCACGATAAAAAGTGTGCCCACGGTGCCCGCGAAGAAACTGCCGATCGCGGCGGCTGCCAATGCGCGCCCGGCCTTGCCCTGTTTAGCCATTTCATGGCCGTCGAGTGTCGTGACGACGGACGAGGCCTCCCCGGGGAGGTTCATCAGAATGGCCGTGGTGGAGCCTCCGTATTGCGAGCCATAGAAGATGCCCGCGAGCATGATCAGCGCCGTATCCACCGGCAGTCCGAACGTAAAGGGCAGGAGCATCGAAATGGTCGCGATCGGCCCCAGACCGGGCAGAACGCCGACTGCGGTGCCGAGAAGGACGCCGACAAAACAATAGGCGAAGTTCGATAGCGTGGTTGCAGTCGAAAGGCCAAGAAGAAGTCCGTTGAATATATCCATGTCAAACCCGTGAACCGACTAGAAACCAAGACCCTGCAGCCAGTTCCCGATGATTGGTATGGGGAGGCCGAGCAGTTCGACGAAGATAACGGAGCAGAGTCCCGCAAAGACGAGAGAACCTACGAAGGCTTTCCAATCGAGCCGGAATTTGACGCTCGCCGCAGCGCTTAAGATCACTAGCAGGAGGACGGCAAGCGGCAGCCCGAGGTTCTCCATCGTCAGGCCGAAAATCAGGATCGCAACCGGCACGAGAACGAGCGGCCTCCACCGGATCGTCGGTATCGGCTGGGATCCGGCCAACCGCGCGCGAAGGAGAACGAGAAGGCCTGTAAACAAGAGCAGGCTCGAGACGATGATTGGAAAATAGCCGGGTCCCATCCGACTGGAAGTGCCGAAGGGATAGCTCCACGCGATCCATGCCGACACGGCACCGATGACTGAAAAAAAGAGCCCAAGCAAAACGTCTTGGCTTAGCTTCATCCGAGGTCCTCCCGACACCATAAGAAGAAGTGATCATTCTATCACAACTCGGCGTCAGAAGATTCGCTCGGCAAGGGGCCGAATGCTCGTAAGAAACGTCGCAAGTTGTCCATGTCACTATCAATTCAGGACTGCCCTATGCTGACAACCTGGTAAATGAGTATGTTTCGTCAGACGAAGAGCAAGGCGCGAAGCTGCGACCGGAGCTTGATCCGAACGACGTGAGAGATTGCGTCCTTCAATTGCTAGAGGTGACGGCCCTCGTCTACCGGAACGACGATACCGGTCGAGCTGGTGAGGTTGACGATACAGGCGATCACCGCCCGTGCGACGTCGTCGGGGATCGTGACTTTTCCGAGAGGAAGTCTTTCTGCGGTTTTCTGGAGTTGGTCACGGGTACGATGCGGAACGAAATCCGTATCGACACCGGCGGGTGAAACGGAGAAGACGCGGATTTTCGGTGCCAGCACCTTGGCAAGTGCTATGGTAAGCGCATCCAACCCGCCTTTTGCCGCGACATAGGCAAGGCTGCTTCCGACACCTGTCCGCGCGGCAATGGAGGAAATGTTGACGATGACCGCACTGTCTCTGCGTTCAAGCAGCGGACGGAAAGCGCGAACCATGGCAAAGGGGCCTCTTAAATTTATCGCGACGGCACGGTCGAAAATTTCATCGGTCAGAGCATCGAGATCATTGGCGGCGACGGGTGTTGTCGCACCGCCGCAATTGATCAAGGCGTCAAGACCGTCGAACCGTTCACTGACCACGGCGGCGGCAGCGGCGACGGAGGTTGCGTCATCGATGGCGATACTTATGGCGAAATGCCCGCTGCCTTGAAGCGCGCCCACGACCTCATCCGCCATCTCGCGGCGGCTGTTATAGCCAACCACGATGGTTGTACCCATGCTGGCGAGGCGCGCGGCAATCGCCCGTCCGATCCCGCTGTTTCCACCGGTGACGAGGGCCACTTTCGGGATCGTCAACTCCGGAATTTCGATGGCAGTCATGTTTCTCCCCGACAGACTTCCCGCATTCCCGCGGCAACCGAAGCCTTCTACAGTTTGATGTGATTATATGGTTCCACGCCAGTGGTTTCTCTTGCACACGATCATGTCAGCAAATCTGACGGATCGCCACGGGCAAGACCCCGACGGTTCAGTGCGTAAGCAACCGCTGACTTTCTCAATCGGAATAATCGGCGAGGGTTGCACTCGCTGCCGAGCGGATGAAGCCGTGGTCGCTGGACAGAAGCATAGCCGAGGCGCCGAGTTCCTTTGCAAAGGCAAAATCGGCCTTGCTGGTAGGCAGCATCAGCAGCGGGACGTTGGCCTTTTGGGCCGCAGCGGCAACCTTCCTGCTGATTTCGGCGACCCTGGCCTGTGCCTGCGGGTCGTCGCCAAAGGATGCGGTCAGGTCGCCCCGACCGATGAATAGGGCGTCGATACCATCCACTGCGGCAATCTCCTCGGCGCGATCGACCGCTTCGACATCCTCGATCATGGCGATGCAGGCAATCTGGCGGTCCTGCTGAGCCATATGGCGGATGCCGCCAACGCTGCCCCACATGCCGGCCCGAGTCAGTCCCGCAAAACCGCGATTGCCGCCCGCATAACGGCAACTGCGGGCTATTGCCTGTGCTTTTTCCACGGTGGTCACGTGGGGAACCATGATGCCCATCGCGCCGCAGTCGAGCGCGGATAGAATGTTCGCATCCGTGAATTCGCCGACACGGACCAGAGGTGTGATGTTGGAGGCCCTCGCGGCAAAAATCATAAGGTCCGTGATGTTGCGATCGAGCGGCGCATGCTCCTGATCGATGACGACAAAATCGTATCCGATCGTTCCGAGAATCTCGATGACCTGCGTCGTCGGGAGCTTGAGGAATGTGCCGAACATTCGCTGGCGCGTCAGTAATCGTTCGCGGAATGTCGTGAAGTCGGGACGCTGTTCTGTCATATGGCTGCCTTTCGTTAGCCGTTCGTAGCGGCTCCTTCGCAGAGCACGAAGCCAATTGCCGCGACGTTTCTCGCTGCGAAACACCGCCCTTCAACTTGCGTTTCTTTCCGCGAAACGGCCGGTGATAACGATTGAGGTCCCCGACGTTGGATGCGAGCCAGAGCTTCATGACAGCGTGAGGTCAGCTCTGACCGCGCTCAATAAGGAAAACGAGAGCTTTGGCCAATCCAACGATTATCAGCTGTGCCGTCACCGGCAATATAACGAGCCCCTCCCAGACACCCTATCTGCCGATAACGCCGGAACAGATCGCCGATGCCTGTTTGGATGCGGCGCGCGCCGGTGCAGCGATCGTCCACATCCACGTCAGGCATCCAGATGGGCGCCCGAGCATGGAATTGGCGCATTACCGGGAGGTCGTCGAACGCCTGCGCGCTGCCGAAGAGGATGTCATCATCAATCTCACCACCGGCCCCGGCGGTCGCTTCATCCCCAGCGACCACGATCCGAGCGTCGCTGCACCGGGCACGACGCTCATGCCGCCGGCGCGCCGCGTCGAGCATATCGCGGCCCTGAGGCCCGAAATCTGCAGCCTCGACTTCAACACGATGTATTCCGGCTCGTCAGTGGTCATCAATACGCCGCGCAATCTCGCAGTCATGGCGGATATTATTCGCGATTCAGGCGTCCTGCCCGAGCTCGAAGTCTTCGATACCGGCGATATCCAGCTCGCCAACCATTTCATTCAGGAAGGGCGGCTTGATGCGCCGGCGCTCTTCCAGATCGTGCTCGGCGTCCGTTACGGCGCGATCGCCACGCCCGAGACGCTTCTCTACATGCGATCGCTGCTTCCGGCAGGCTCGCGCTGGGCGGCTTTCGGCGTCGGGCGCTGGGAGTTTCCCATGCTCGCGCAGGCCTGGCTTCTGGGCGGCCACGTCAGGGTCGGGCTGGAGGACAATATCTATCTCGAAAAAGGCGTGCTCGCCGAAAGCAATACCGTGCTCGTCAGGAAGGCCGTGCGCATCCTGAAGGAACTCGGCGGCACCATCGCAACCCCGGGCGAGGCGCGCGAAATCCTAGGACTGAAGAAACAGGCTCCCAGGGCCGGCTAGGGGGAGTGGGCAGCGGCTCACCCGCGCGCCCGGCCTGCGGCTTTGAGCTCTACCGACATTTCGACAAAGACAAGCGGAGGAACGGATGTACGATCGGAACGACCCACGATCCAGCCTGCAGGGCAATGCGAAGCCGGCGGGCGCCAGGGTCCACAGCAGTTATTTTGGTTCGCAGATGGGGCTGTTCTATAAGGAAAAGCCCCAAATCACGGACGCCAACGGAGATACCTGGATCAGTCGAGGCCAGAACTTCGTCGTCGCCTATACCAAAGGCAAGGAAGGCGGCGCCTTCTCCCGCGACGCGCAGCCCGACGAATATGCCGTTATCATTCCGGACAAGGAGACTTCGGTCGAAATCACCACCGCTGAGGGTACTGCGACCGTGCCCGGCTATTCGGTCGCCTTCGTGCCGCCCGGCAAGAGCTCCATCCGGATGCTGACCGCCGGCAGCATCGTCCGGTTCTTCACGCCGAAGTCGACGGATGTGGCGGAGGCCGCCTCGAATGCTGATGCGTATCGCGGGCCGCATCCCAATGTGCCACCGTTCGAAGCCTGGCCCGAACCGCCCGGCGGCCTCAAGCTGAAATGGTATACCCTGGACGTCCCGGACGATCCTTCACGGTTCGGCCGAATCTACCGCTGCACGACATTCATGATCAACTACCTCGTGCCGCGTATCGGCCCGCGAGAGCGGGATAAGGTCTCACCGCATCATCACGACGATTTCGAGCAGTGCTCCCTGGCACTGAGCGGTACCTTCACGCATCATCTGCGCTGGCCGTGGACGACGAACATGAACATCTGGCGCGAGGACGAACATCTCTATTGCGAGTCGCCCTCGATCTGCGTCATTCCGCCGCCGGCCATCCATACGACCACCGCCGAAGGACCAGGTGTCAACCAACTGGTTGATATCTTCGCCCCGCCCCGCATGGATTTTTCAGAAAAGCCGGGTTGGGTGCTCAACGAGAATGATTATCCAATGCCCCATCGTTAAAGAGATTGCGGCCGGCTTTCGCCACGAATGTCGGCGGCTATCACCTTGAACATCAAAATCGCTTGCCGGACGAGGGTACGATTGCGGCAAGCGCCGGGTCCACAGCCAGGATCACTTTGCCGATCTGCTGGTTTTCGTCCAGGATATGATGGGCTTCCTGCACTTCGGTGAATGGAACGACTTTGTGGATGCGGGTCGTGATGCGCCCATCCTCAAACAGCGGCCAGACATGGTCGACCAGTTCTCTGGCGAGCCGCCCCTTGTAGGCAGGAGGGCGTGGCCGGAGCGTCGATCCGGTTATCGTCAATCGGCGGCGCACGAGCGTGCGGATATTCACCTCGGCTGTACTGCCTTGATGGCTGGCGATGAAGACGAGCCGACCGTCGTATTTCAGCAGATCCAACTGGCGCTGCGTGTTGGCCCCGGCCTGGCCGTCCAGGATGACATCAACGCCCTCGCCACCCGTTGACGCCCGGATGCCCTCGTCCCAGGCGCCGCGGTAATCGACGGCTGCTTGGGCGCCGATGGCCTTGCAGACGGCCCGCTTCTCCTCGGTGCCGGCAGTGGCAAAAACCGTAGCACCGCGAAGATGTCTGGCGATCTGGATGCCGGCCATTCCGACCCCGCTCGTACCGCCGTGGATCAGCAGCGTCTCTCCAAGCTCCAGCCTAGCAAGCCAGATCAGATTATTCCAGGCCGTGAAGAAGACTTCCGGGAGCGACGCTCCCTCTATGAAGCTCAAACCGTTTGGAATAGGCATGCATTGCACAGCCGGGACGGTGCAAAACTCTGCATATCCTCCGCCGTTGACGAGCGCGCAGACGGGGTTGCCAACGTGTTGCCTGCCAACGCCTTCGCCCACCTCATCGATGATGCCGGCAACATCGAGGCCCGGGATTTCGGAGGCGTTCGGCGGGGGTGGATAGAGACCCCGCCGTTGCTGGATATCGGGGCGGTTGACCCCGGCAGCCACGACACGGATCAGAACCTCCCCGGCCTTTGGCAGGGGGCGCGGCTGTTCGACGATCCGAAGAACTTCAGGCCCCCCCGGCCTTTCGATCATGACGGTTTGCATGTCTCACCCGCCATGCCGAAAGGGTTCATGACGTCAATCCGACCAGGCGAGCCGGATTGTCTGCCACCATGGTCCGCACGTCCGCATCCGTGAAGCCGAGCGCCAGGCAGAGCTTGATGGCTTGACGCATGCCTTCGACTGGTGTGGGATTGTCGACCTGCCCAAGGTCCGAACCGATCGAGGAATGTTCGACCCCAGCTGCAAGAATATGCTCCCTGAGCTCTTCCGGCGTATAGGTGTTGAAGCGGGAATCGACATAGAGCCCGGCAGACTGTTCGATCAGGGCGCCGAGCTGCGCCAGTTCGCGGATATCGTCATAGGTAAAGTGTAATCCGTACATCGGATGATTGACAAGCAGCCGCTTGACGCCGCGTGCACGTGCTTCATCGAAGAGCTTCCAGATTTCCCAGACATGCAGATGACCCGAGGACAGGATGACATCGAATTCGGCAATGAGATCGAGGATCTGCTTCACCTCGTCCAGGATTTCCCCGTATGGATCAACGACCGTCAGGGCCGGCGAGTTTCTGAGCTGGACGTTCGAGGCAAGCCGCGTCTTGCGGTGAGCGCTACGGATATGGTTGGCTGCTTGGGCCGTCGGCATCCAGATCAACTTGGCGCCCATCTTCAGTTGCGCATCGACGACGAACGGGTTCAGCCCCCCGGTGGAATTGTTGAGGACCAGGCCGCTGTACATCGCAAAGTCCGGGTTTGCGAAAATGCGTTCCATCATCGGTATGACCGGGGAGACCGAGTAGTGGTGATCCTTGAAAAGGATGGCGCGCATCCCTGCCGCCGCGGCTTCCTCGGCCGCCTCCATATGGTCGAGCTGCCGAGGCATGGTTGACGGCCCGGAGTGAACGTGAAGATCGATGGCGCCCTTCAGCAAGGCATTTGCTCTGGCATCATCTATGCCGGCCATAAGCCGTCTCACTTCTTCCCTGTTGCGTTTCGCATCGTCTGTCGAAGCCATGACATTCCCCTGCTTGCATCCGAGGACTCCCCTAAAACTTGACACCGGAAAGCGACAACCTATCATCCCACGCATTTCGCCAGTCGAAATATGTAGCAGCGATTCCAGGGGGAGGAAGATCAATGGGCATTCGAGCGATCGAGCGCGCGATGAATGTTTTGCAGGAGCTGAATCTGCAGCCAATCAACACGATTGCCCAATTGCATGCCCGAACGAAGCTTCCGAAGCCCACTCTCGTGCGTATCCTGCGCACGCTTGAGGATGCAGGATATGTCGAGAATGATGTGCGGCAGGGGGGATACTGTGTCAGTGCGCTGGTGACGTCCCTCAGCTCCGGCTTTCACAAGGGGCCGCTGGTCGTGGAGGCGGGGCGTGCATGGGCTATCGCGATCACCCGCAAGCACAAATGGCCGATCGCGATCGCCCTCCCGGATTATGACGGGATGGTGGTGCGCTTCAGCACGGTTCCCGATAGCTTGATCTCCCCCTTCCACAGCACCGTGAACAAGCGGCTGTGCCTGCTTACGCGCGGACTTGGGCTGGCATATCTGGCGTTTCTCGACAAGGACGAGTTCGACATGATCATCGATATTCTTAAAAGGTCGGATGATCCGGAGAACGCGCTGAGCCATCATCCCAATGAACTGAAAAGGCTTGTCGGAAAGGTACGTGAATCCGGCTATGCAACACGCTCGTCGCTTGTGGAGCCCAAGAACTCCAATACCATCGGCGTTCCCATCGTCGGCCAGGGGGGGCGAGTGATAGCGAGCATAGGACTGACTTATTTCAAATCGGCTTTCAGTTCGGAGCAGGAGGCCTGCGATCGCTATGTCCCAATTCTGCAGTCGGCAGCGGTGGCAATCTCGGAAGATCTTGATCGCTTGTCGAACAGCTTTGCTATTTGAGCATGAGGTCTAAAGGCGTTCGAGAAACGTGGAGTACCTGAAGCAGACGACGATCAGCGGAATGACCGATCAGGCTTTTGCCTGCACGATCGCTTTTGCGACTTCCGGTCCGCCGAGCATGAAGCTCTTAACGCCGTCTCGGACGATATCGTCCAAGGATACCGGTGTTGGCGTAGAATAGACAAAACGCCGGATCGCCAGATAGAAGATGCGGCCGTGCAATCCCCAAAAGAGTTCAGTTTCCCGCTCGGTCAGCGGCGTCTCGTCCGCCCCGGGTAGCCCGAGTTCATGACGAAGCTCAAGGCAGGCAGGTTCGATGATCTGCTGCCGTACGATGTCGAGATAGCGTGGTGTGATGTCGAATGCCTTCAGCCCGGAAAAGACGAAGATCCTTACCCAATCATAATGGAAGACGCGGTTCACGTACTGAAGGTAAAATTCCGTGAGCCGGCCTTCGAGCGGTCGGCTGCGATCGGTAATCAAACCTGCCCAGGCTTCGTCCCAGCGGCTTAGATAGACGTGTTCGTAGACGCGCTCGATCAGCGCCTCCTTGCTGGGAAAATGCCGGTAGATCGCCGAATGGGTGATGCCGATCCTCTTTGCGAGTTCCCGGGTCTGCCCCTCGAAACCATGCTCGGCAAAGAAGCGGACGGCCTCTTCCAGAATGAATTGCTCCCGCTCGGTTGCCCGCATGTACTGCTTGGGGCGCCGTGGCTTTGGCCGGCCATGCCCGCCTTCCGGGACATTCAGCTGATCCGTCATTGCACTCCTGAATCCACGACCGCTCGCCATCTGCGGCACATAACGCATTGCTTTCTCAGCGATAGCGCAAGTTGCGATTGAGACCAAGTGGTAATTTATTTGAGACCATTTGGTAATTTTTGTTGACCGGCAGCCACCTTGCGGAATAATGTAACCAAGTGGTCACAAATTCCAGCGGCCATCGGGAGGAGACCGGTGAAGGCGAGAGCTTTCGAATATGTGCGCCCGCAATCCGTCGAGGAGGCGCTGCGGGCCTTTGGGGATGCTGATGGCGATGCGGCCTATATCGCGGGTGGGCAGAGCCTTGTTCCCGCTCTGGCGCTAAGGCTCCAGGCACCGGCATTGCTCATTGACATCGCACGTATCGAGGAACTGCATGGCCTTGCCGTCGTGAGAGATAGGCTCCGCATCGGGGCGACAACCCGCCATTTCGAAATCCTCAACTCTGAACTGGTGGCAGAACATGCGCCGCTGCTTTCGAAAGCGGCACCTTTCGTCGCCCATCCTGCGATCCGTAACAAGGGGACGTTCGGCGGCAGCCTGGCGCTGGCCGATCCTGCATCGGAATTTCCCACCATGGCGTTGGCGCTTGACGCGGAGGTCGAGATCGCCTCGTTCGCAGGCGATCGGCGCGTCGCGATTGCCGATTTTTTTCTCGGTCTCTATGAGACAGCGCTCCAGTCCGGTGAGATGATCCGGGCCGTTCACATCCCGGTCGCGACTGCAAAGACCCGCTACGCTTTCGACGAACTTGCCCGTCGCCGCGGCGACTATGCGCTCGTCGGTGCCGGTGTGAACGCGGAATACGACGGCGATCGCATCGAGCGCATAGGGATTGCCTTTCTGTCGGCAGGGCCTACGCCCATGCGGGCGAGACGCGCCGAAGCCATCCTTACGGGGAGCCGCCTGACGCTCGAAATTATCCGCGAGGCGCAGGAAGCCCTTGATGTCGATCTTGATCCTCCTGGTGACGAGCACACGCCCGTCGAGATGCGCCTGCATCTGGCGCGCGTGTTGCTCGGCCGCCTGCTGGGGCGGCTGGAGGCGAGGCCATGAGTGGCAAGATCGCGGTTTCGCTGACGGTAAATAGCGAGGAGGTTGAGGCGTTCGTTGCCCCGAGAACCACGCTGGCCGATTTCCTGCGCCAGGACCTTCAGCTTACTGGCACCCATGCCGGCTGCGAGATGGGCGTTTGCGGCGCCTGCCTGGTGCTCATCGACGACCAGCCCGTCCATGCCTGCCTGATGTTTGCCGTACAAGTGGACGGATGCGTGATCGAGACGGTCGAGGGGCTGACGTCACGCGATGCAATCACCGATCTCCAGAAGGCATTCCACGAGCGCAATGCGCTGCAATGCGGGTTCTGTACGCCCGGCATGCTGGTCAGCGCCTACGGCATCCTGTCGTCCGGCAAGGTTCCGAGCCGCGAGGAAATCCGCGATGCGCTTTCCGGAAACTATTGCCGCTGTACGGGCTACGAGGCGATCGTCGACGCGATCGAGCGGACGGTCGGCGAGCGCTGGCGCGCCAAGGTGGCGGAGGAGGAGGCATGAACGTGTCCGCCGGCTCCCTGGACAGGCCCAATTCCTATATCGGCCGTTCGGTCTCCCGGCCGAATGCGAAACGCCTGCTCGAAGGCAAGGGGCGGTATGTCACTGACCTTGTCCTGCCGCGCATGCTCTATGCGGCCTTTGTCCGCAGCCCCTATGCCCACGGACGAATTCTCTCGATCGACACGGATGAAGCCGCGGCGCTTGCGGGCGTTCGCGCCGTTTTCACAGGCAAGGATCTCGCGGCGATCTGTACGCCCTGGGTCGGCACGCTCGATCACTTCAAGAATATGAAGTCGCCACCGCAACTGCCGCTTCCAACGGAAAAGGTGACCTGGTCCGGCCAGCCGGTCGTGCTGATCGTCGCCGACAGCCGGGCAATCGCCGAGGACGCCGCCGAACTGGTGATGATCGACATCGAGGAGATGCCGGCGCTTGCGGACCCGGTTGAGGCTATGTCCGCAGGCGCGATTTCAGAGGAACTCGACGACAATCTCTGTTTTTCGATGAAGCTTGACGCTGGCGGTGTCGATGAAGCCTTGGAGGCGGCGGATCTGACCGTGGAGCAGAGCTTCATCTTCGGTCGGCATACGGCCGTGACGCTGGAGCCTCGGGCGATCGTCGCTGATTATGATCCCAGCGAAAACCGGCTGACGGCGCATCACGCCACTCAGACGCCCTATCAGTTCCAGGATGTCTATTCCCGCCATTTCGGAATTCCGGAAGCCAATGTCCGCGTAATTGCGCCGGATATCGGCGGCTCCTTCGGCATGAAGCTGCATGTCTATCACGAGGAGATGGCGGCGGTTGGGGCTTCGATCCTGCTCGGCCGGCCGGTGAAATATGTGGCGGATCGAATGGAATCCTTCGTTTCCGACATTCATGCCCGCGACCATCGCGTTACGGCAAGGCTTGCAGTCGGGAAGGATGGCCGTATCACCGGCATGGAAGTCGACGACGTGACCGCGATCGGTCCATTCTCCAGCTACCCGCGTACCAGCGCCGTGGAAGGCAACCAGGTCGTCCGGTTGATGGGCGCCCCCTATGACTTCTCCGCCTATAGGGCAAAGCTCTCGGTGGTTTTCCAGAACAAGGTGCAGGCCAGCCAGTATCGCGCCGTTGGCCATCCGATCGCCTGTGCGGTGACCGAATGCATGGTCGATAAGGCGGCGCGTGAGCTCGCGCTCGATCCTTTTGATATCCGCGGCCGCAATCTCATCCCTGACGACAGCTATCCGCGCAAGTCGCCGACGGGTTACCAGTTCGAGAAGCTCTCCCACGAAGTCTGCCTTTCGCGCCTGCGGTCGCTGATGAATTACGACTCGCTTCGCGAGGAACAGGCGAAATTGCGCGAGAAAGGCATCCTGCGCGGCATCGGCATAGCGCTTTTCGTTGAGATTACCAATCCCAGCCCAGCCTTTTACGGCGTTGGCGGGGCGCGTATTTCCGCGCAGGACGGCGCGGTCGTCAAACTGACGCCATCCGGCGAGGTGCATTGCGCGATCTCCGTAACCGAGCAGGGGCAGGGGACCGAGACCGTCATTGGTCAGATCGTCGCGGACCAGCTAGGCGTTGATCGCGCCAAGGTTCGCATCATGACCGGCGATACGGACATGACGCCGCATGGTGGCGCGACCTGGGCATGCCGCGGGGCAGGCATCGGTGGCGAGACAGCGCTGCAGGCGGCGCGCAGGCTGAAGGCCAATCTTCTCTCGATCGCGGGTTTCATCCTGCAGGCGCAGCCTGGCGAACTCGATATCCGCGAGGACTGGATCATCGAGGCAACTACCGGTCAGCAGCGGATCAGTTTGGCGGAAGTGGCCCGCATCGCCTTTTTTCGGTCGGACACCTTGCCGCCTGGCACGCAGGCGCAGCTCTCGGTCGCCCATCATTATGCCCCGCAGGGCTACCCCTTCGCCTTCACCAACGGCGCGCAGGGGTCACTCGTCGAGGTCGATGTGGAGACGGGCTTCGTAAAGATCCTTCGGCACTGGGTGGTGGAGGATTGCGGCCGCATCATCAATCCGCTTCTGGTCGACGAGCAGATCCGAGGTGGCGTGGTTCAGGGGCTCGGCGCGGCGTTCTTCGAGGAATGCCTCTACAACGCGGAAGGCCAGCTCACCAACGGCTCGCTCACCGATTACCTCGTGCCGATGGCCTGCGAAATGCCCGACATCGAGATTTCACATGTGGAGACGCCGACCCGCGACACGGAACTCGGCGCCAAGGGCGTCGGCGAGGCCGGCACGGCTGCCGCTTCTGCTGCCGCGATGAATGCCGTCAACGATGCGCTTGCCGGTCATGGCGCGGTGCTGTCGCAGATACCGATGACGCCGACCCGCATCCTGAAAGCGCTCGGCAAGATCTGACGCATGCACACATGTCCAAGAGGAGGAGGACAACAATGACGAAGGGAATTGATAAGCTGGTCCAAAGGCCGATCAGCCGCCGTACCGCACTGATAGGGCTGGTCGGAACCGCTGGCGCGCTTTCGATGCCGTGGATCGCGCGGGCCCAGGCGGAGACGATCCGCATTGGCTTTCCGACGCCGCTCACTGGTCCGTTTGCAGCCGAGGCCAACGACCAGGTGCGCAGCGCCCAGCTCGCGGTCAAGCTGGCGAACGACAAGGGTGGTATTGCAGGCCGCAAGGTCGAGCTGCTTGTCCGTGACGACAAGCTGAACGCCGGCGAAGCCGCAACCCGTACGCTTGAACTTATCGAGAAGGACAAAGTGCATGCGGTGGTGGGGGCGCTTTCGAGCGCCGTGCAGCTTGCAGTCAACGAAGTGACCCGTGCGCGCAACATGATCTATGTTTCGATCAGCCAGTCGGATACGATCAACGAGATCAAGGACTTCAGCCCCTATACGTTCCACGAGGCGTTGAACCCGACCATGACCACGGCGGTGGTGGCCAGGCATTCCTTCCAGAAGGGCTCCAAAGTCGCCTATCTGGTGGCCGATTATGCCTATGGCCATGAAATGCTGACCGGCTTCAAGCGGGCTGCCGAGGTGATCGGTGCCGAGACGGTCGGCGAGATCCTGCATCCTTTCGGTGCAGCGGACTATTCCACCTTCATCCCGACCATCCTGTCGCTCAATCCGGATATCCTCTGCATTTGCAATTTCGGCCGCGACCAGGCGAATTCGATCAAGCAGGCGGTGGATTTCGGCGTGAAGGACATGATGAAGATCGTCGTGCCCGTTATCTTGCACAACCAGCGCCTCGCGGTCGATCCGGAAGTCTTTGAAGGCGTGGTCGGCGGCGCGAACTATTACTGGGGACTCGAAGAAACCGTACCGTCGGCAAAGGCCTTCAATGACGTCTTCCGCGCCGAGTACAAGGGAGCGATACCGACCGACTACGGTGCTTACGGCTATACCGGCGTCGCGTCGCTGCTCATGGCGATCGAGAAGGCCGGCGGAACCGAACCGCAGAAGGTCATCGAGGCCATGGAGGCACTGAAATACGACGTTGCGAAGGGCGAGCAATTCTATCGCAAGTGCGACCATCAGTCGGTACAGTCGGTTCTCGTGCTGGAATCGAAAGCCAAGAGCGACATGAAGTCGGATGCCGATCTCTTCAAGATCGTCGCCAACGAGCCGGCCTCGGAGAGCATTCTCAGAAGCTGCTCCGAACTCGGCTTCAAGAGCTGAGACAAGAGCCGATATTCCGGGACGGATGAACCTATGACTGTGCAACTCATTGCGATGCAGCTGTTTTCAGGCCTCGCGCTCGGCGCGATCCTGATCATGGTTGCGCTCGGCCTGTCGATCATCTTCGGCATGCTGGGCATCGTGAACTTTGCGCACGGGGCGCTGTTCATGGTGGGTGCCTATGCGGGTCTTTATGTGGCCGGGCTGACGGGGAGTTTCTGGTGGGCTCTCGTGCTGGCGCCGGTGCTGATCGGCCTGTTCGGCATGCTCATTGAGCGTTTTCTCATCCGTCCCCTTTATGGTCGTTCGCCAGATGATCCGCTGCTTTTGACTTTCGGCCTCGGCTATGTGCTGGTGGAAGCCGTGCGCATCCTCTTCGGCACCGACGGAATTCCGTTTTCCACGCCGGCGGCTCTGCGCGGCGTGGTCAATCTCGGTATCGGTTTCTTTCCGCTCTATCGGCTGTTCGTCATCGGTGTCGTCCTCGCCGTGCTGCTCCTTCTGTGGCTTGGTCTCGAAAGGACGAAATTCGGACTGATCGTAAGGGCCGGATCGGCTGATCCGCTGATCATGCGGGTGCTCGGAGTCGATATCAGCAAGCTGTGGTTGGTCGTGTTCGGCATCGGGGTCGGCATCACCGCACTCGGCGGCGTGCTCGCCGCGCCGATGCGCAATGTCTCTCCCGAAATGGGAACGCTGGTGCTCGCCGAAGCTTTCGTGGTCACAGTCATCGGCGGCATGGGCTCGCTTGCAGGCGCTGTCATCGCGGGTCTTATCGTCGGCGTGGCAGTCAGCATGACGTCGCTGTTCGCACCGGAAATGGCGACGATCGTGATGTTCGCGCTGATGGCGCTCATCCTTCTTGTGCGTCCGAATGGCCTCTATGGTCGCGCAGCGCCGGGGCTTTGAGGAGATGGTCATGTCGGTCGTCAGAAACGTCGAGCTTGCTCCCCCTTCATCCCGGCGGGGTCTTGCGGTGCTTTTCCCAGGCGCCAACCGCTGGCGTGTGCCGCTTTCCGTCCTGACACTTTGTATCCTGCCCTGGGTGCTGCCATCGCAGGCGCTTGCCGTGAACGTCCTGATCTACGGCCTTTTGGCCGTGGGCTACAATCTTCTGTTCGGATATACCGGCCTGCTTTCCTTCGGCCATGCGGCCTTCTTCGGTGCTGGTGCCTATGCTACCGGTATTGCGATCGGCACTTTCGGCGTGAACTGGTTCGTTGCCATGGTGGTCGGGCTCGCCGTGGCCGGCTTCCTTGCGACTATCATGGGCATGCTGGCGATCCGCACGCGCGGCATCTACTTTTCCATGGTGACGCTGGCCCTCTCGCAGCTCGTTTATTATACGGCGCTGCAGGCGTCCTCCTGGACCGGTGGCGAGAATGGTCTGCGCGGCTTCACCGTCAGCACGTTGAGTTTTCCGGGCTTTTCGTTGAACTTCCTCGATCCGCTCGTCAAATATTACGCGATCACGATCGTCGTGGCGCTGGCGCTGTGGTTCGTGTCGCGCGCGCTGAACTCGCCATTCGGCGCCGTTATCGAGGCTATCCGGGAAAACGAAACGCGGGCGCGCGCTTGCGGTTACAATGTTGAGCGCACCAAACTCCTCTCTTTCGTGCTGTCGGGCATCCTTTGCGGGCTCGCCGGCACGCTGTCGGCCATGCACCTCTCGATCGTGCCGCTCGACTCACTGCATTATCAGACCTCGGGCCTGATCGTGATGATGACACTGCTCGGTGGGGCCGGCAGTTTCTTCGGTCCTTTCATAGGCGCGCTCGCTTTCCTTTTGATGGAAGATATCTTTTCGCTGTGGACCACCAACTGGCAGCTCATCGTCGGAGTGATCTTCATCCTCTTTGTCCTCTACCTGCCGAAAGGCATCTGGGGCACGCTGATTTCCTGGGGGAAGGGCCGATGAACGAACCGATTATGAGCGTTGCCAATGTCGGTAAGCAGTTCGGCGGCCTCATTGCCCTCAGGGGTATCACGGCCGACTTCAAGGAAGGGCAGATCACCGCGATCATCGGCCCGAACGGAGCGGGCAAGAGCACGTTCTTCAACATTCTGTCCGGCGCCCTCAAACCATCGAGCGGTACCCTGAAATTCCGTGGCGCGGATATGGCGGGCGTACCGCAGCACGATTACGTGCACCGCGGCATCGCCCGCTCCTACCAGATTACCAATATCTTCCCGAACCTTGCCGTTCTTGAAAACGTCCGCGTTGCGGCTCAGGCATTCAGATCCCGGATGAATATCTGGACCAACCGAGGTGTTTACGAAGACATCGAGGACAAGGCATCCGCGACTCTTGCCGCCGTGGGGTTATCGGGACGGGCGGGGACGCTGGCGAAATTCCTGGCCCACGGGCAGCAAAGGGCGCTGGAGATTGCCATCGCGCTCGTTGCCGATCCCGCCCTCCTGCTGCTCGACGAACCCACTGCCGGCATGGGGCCGGAGGAGACGCGCGAGATGGTGGCGCTGATCGAGAAGCTGGCGGCCGACCGGACCATCCTGCTGGTCGAGCATAAGATGAAGATGATCCTCGGCTTGAGCGACAGGGTCCTCGTCCTTCATCACGGCGAGCTTCTGGCGGATGGTACGCCGGAGGAAATTCGGGCGAACGGCGAGGTTCGCCGCGTCTATCTGGGGCAGAACGATGGCTATGCTTGAAATCGAAGGTCTGAATGGCTGGTACGGCGCAAGCCACGTGCTCCACGGCGTGTCCTTCGCCGTTGAACCCGGGGAAATTGTCGCGCTGGTCGGCCGCAATGGCGCGGGCAAGACCAGCATCATCCGTTCGATCATGGGCTTGATGCCGCGCACCACCGGCAGCATCCGGTTCAATGGTGAAGACATCTCGCGATTGAAAGCGCACGCCCGCTATACTCGTGGCCTCGCCTACGTACCCGAGGAACGGCGTATCGTCCGTGGACTGACGGTGCTGGAAAACCTCCAGCTCGGATTGGTGGCCGACCGCCAGGGTATCGACGAGGCTGCCGCCATCGAGGAGATCGCCCGCAGTTTCCCGCGCCTGAAAGAAAGGCTGCATCAGGAAGGTGTGACGATGTCAGGCGGTGAGCAACAGATGTTGGCGATCGCCCGCGCAATGATCGCCAAGCCGAAGATGATCCTGCTCGATGAACCGTCCGAAGGCATCATGCCGGTTCTCGTTGAAGAGATGGGGGTGCTGTTCCGGCGGTTGCGGGATGAGGGGACGACGTTGCTACTCGTCGAGCAGAATGTGGAATGGGCGCTGAAGCTCGCTGACCGGGCCGTGATTGTCGACCAGGGTGAGATCGTCTATCGCAGCGATGCGGTCACGCTGCTGGCGGACAAGGACATCCAGGAGCGGTATTGCGCCGTCTGAACTGCCGGTACCCGATGATCAATGCTGAAAGGACGGGCTTCGTCGCGTTTGACGGCGAGGAAGGGTATCTTCAGGAGTTATCATAGATACAGGCTTGATGAGCCGTGTGCGGACAAGTCTTTTCGATCCCACGTGCTGCGTCGTTGTATTCCGGACACAAGGAACTGACCGAGTCCAGAGAGAATGGTTGCGGCGCCAAAGCGGCGCTCAAGATCCACTCGTTGGCGAAATAGGATCGTCATGGCTACCTGATTTCCGGTGGCATCCCATGTCTGCGATGTATCCTCGCAGGAATCACTGCCGCTAGCCCTGCCTGCAGTGATTTCACGGTCCGCCTCTTGAGACGGCAAATCAGATTGACACGTCGACGGGATAGCCCGCATCCCCGATGCGCCGGGTTGGGGGATGCCCCTAGATCGGGACGCCGTCAGCCACTACGCTCTCTAGGTGCTCTGCTTACGGATTGTGCATTTCCATCGCTTGACACAGTTTTGGGCGGCCCATAGAAATTTTTGACCAACCGGCAAAGAAGAGGGGCTTCAGTCATGACAACCGAAATACGTCTATCTCGCCGTGCGCTGCTTGCTTCAGCCGCGGCTTTCAGTGCCGGGACCTTCTTGTCGGGGGCGCGCGCGGCGGCTCCCATCAAGGTCGCCGGCATACATGGCTCACCTGTTGAAAATGCCTGGAACTCCGTCCTTCACAAGGCTCTACAGGATGCCGCCGCGGAAGGTGTGATCGAATATGTGTTCTCCGAAGGAGTGTCGGGAACGGACTATGCGCGTGCCATGCGCGAATATGCCGAACAAGGGCATCAACTGATCATCGGCGAAGCCTATGCTGTCGAAACCGAAGCCCGCGAAGTCGCCGCCGACTACCCGGAAACGGCTTTCGTGCTAGGTTCGAGCGGCAAGGAGGCCGGAGATAACTTCGGCGTCTTCGGCACGTGGAATCATGACGGCGCCTATCTTGCGGGCATGCTCGCCGGCAAGATGACCAAAAGCAATGTCGTGGGCTCTGTCGGCGCCATGCCGATCCCGGAGGTCAACATGCTGATCAATGCCTTCGGCGAAGGCGTGAAGGCCGTCAATCCGGATGCGAAGCTCCTCGTTTCCTTCATCGGAACCTTCTTCGATCCGCCGAAGGCCCGCGAAGCCGGTCTCGCCCAGATCGATGCCGGTGCGGATATCCTGTTCGGCGAGCGGATCGGCACGGCCGATGCCGCCAAGGCGCGTGGCATCAAGTCCGTTGGCTCGCTGATCGATTACACGCCACGTTACCCTGACACTGTCTTCGCCAACGCGCTCTGGGGTTTCCGTCCGATCCTCAATGCAGCACTCGCCGACGTCGCAGCCGGCAAGCCGGTCGGTAAGGACTACACCGCATTCGGTCTTCTCAAGGAAGGTGGCAGCGATATCGCATATGTGAAGGGTGTCGCTCCGGCTGACGCAGAAGCGGCGATGGAAGCCAAGCGTGCCGAGATCAAGGCCGGCACGTTCGAGGTTCCACGCAACATGGAAGAGCCGAAATAGCGGGCGCTTCCATGCCCGACGATGCAACGGCACTGGCGGAGGCGATCCGTAAAGATCGCCTCAATGCCTCCGGGGCCATGCAGGCCGCGCTGGAACGTGCGGAGCAGATGGACCGCCTTGGTGCGATCGTTCATCTTGAGGCCGAGGCTGGTCTTGAGGCGGCACGGGCGATCGATGCCCGGCTGGCGCAAGCGGATGAGCGTCTGGCTTCCGTGCCTTTCGCCGGCGTACCCAGCCTTGTCAAAGACCTGGGCGGTCCTTTTGCTGGCCTCCCGGTCGCCGCCGGTTCGCGCATGTTGAGCCGCGGTAACGAGAACTGTCCGGACTCCGATCTCGCCGCCCGCATGCGAGCGGCCGGCCTTTGTTTCTTCGGGCTGACCACCGTGCCGGAGATGGGGCTTTCATTGTCCTGTGAGCCCGCCGCCGGGCCGATCTGCCGCAATCCGCTCGATCCCCTTCGGACGCCGGGCGGCTCATCCGGAGGCGCAGCAGCAGCGGTTGCCGCCGGGGTCGTCGCAATCGCCCACGCGACTGACGCCGGCGGGTCGATACGCGTGCCCGCCGCCTGTTGCGGGCTTTTGGGTATGAAGGCGACGCGCGGCGCAATGCCGGCCGGCCCGGGTTTCGGCAATCATCTCGGCGGGATTGCTGGTGAACTCGCCGTCTGCCGTTCCTCTCGCGATCTCGCGACGATCTTCGAGGCAGTGTTTGGCGGCGTACGCGGTCCGTTCGCCGATCCTGAACTGGCTCCCGTAAAGCGCGGAACGTTGCGCATCGGACTTCTAGCCGAAACGGGTAACGACCATTCGACCGACCCCTCCCGCAGCGAAGCCGTCGAGGCGGCGGCCAGATCGCTGGAAAAGGATGGCCACACTGTTGTCTCTCTCGGTTGGAGAGATTTCGTCGGGCCGGTGGCCGCGAGTGCGATCGCGCTCCGCGACATCATTGCCGTCAACCTGGCGTCCTACGTCGCGGGCGCCCGACTTGATGCGGAACTGGCGGAGCCGCTGACAGGGGCCTTTATCCGCCGCGGCGTGGCGATGACCGGTGGCGAGCTATGGTCGGCGTTGGATGGGGCGGTCCGCGCCAGCCGCTCTTTCTGGGACATCTTCGAGGATCTCGATCTTCTTGTTGCGCCGATGCTGGCAACAGCGCCACGTCCGCTTGGCTCATTCCCTTTCGACCACGGCGATCCGGATCTGCAGATCCGTCGCATGACGGATTTCGCGCCGCTTGCCGCGCTTGCCAACATCACCGGTTTTCCGGCGCTGACCCTGCCGTTCGGCGCTGATGCCGAAGGCCTGCCTCTCCCGGTGCAGCTGATCGCGCCAATGGGTCATGACCGCTTGCTTCTTCACCTTGCAGGCCGTCTGGAAAAGGAAGACCGTTGGCAGCACCGCTATCGCGTAGCAGGATTGAATTCATGACCGGCCCGGTGCTCGAACTTGACCGCATCAGCAAGCAGTTTGGCGACAATCTTGCCAATCACGATATTTCGCTGAACCTGGCGAAAGGCGAGATTGTCGCCCTGCTTGGTGAAAACGGCGCCGGCAAGACGACGCTGATGAGCATTCTTTTCGGCCACTATATGCCGGACTCCGGTAAGGTCACTGTCATGGGCAGGGAGTTGCCGCCCGGCAAGCCGCGGGCGGCAATCCGGGCCGGCGTCGGGATGGTACACCAGCATTTCTCGCTGGCGCCCAATCTCACGGTGCTGGAAAATGTCATGACCGGCACGGAAAGCCTCTGGTTGCCGGCCTCGAATGCTGCCGCCGGGCGCAAGAAGCTTCTGGAGATATCAGAGCGTTTCGGACTGAAGGTCGATCCGGATGCGCGCCTCGGCGATCTCTCGGTGGGCGAGCAGCAGCGCGTGGAAATCCTGAAGGCGCTCTATAACGACGCGCGCATACTCGTTCTCGATGAACCCACTGCGGTGCTCACCAGGATTGAGGCGGACAAGCTGTTCTCGACACTTAAGGACATGGCACGCCAGGGGCTGTCACTGATTTTCATCTCGCACAAGCTCGACGAGGTGATGGCGACGGCCGACCGCATCGTCGTGCTGCGCGGCGGCAAGCTGGTGGCGGAGCGCAAGAGGGAAGAGACCAGCAAGGCGGAGCTTGCCGAACTGATGGTCGGCCGGGCCGTCAAGCGGCCGGTGCGCGATGCCTCGACCCCAGGCGAGGTCGTGCTTGAAGCGATCGGCGTGACGGTGCGGACGGGCGGTGTCGACCGGCTGAAATCCGTGGACTTCCGGCTGCGCGCCGGCGAGGTATTGGGGATCATCGGCGTCTCCGGCAACGGTCAGGCGACGCTTGCGCAGTTGCTGAGCGGCACGGCGCAGCGCAGTGCGGGGTCCCTTGTCTTGTTCGGCGAGGAAACCGCTGACCTCACGGTCGCGGACGCGGTCACCAGCGGGATCGGCCGTATTCCCGAGGATCGCAACCGGGAAGGCGTGATCGGCGAGATGACGATCTGGGAAAACGCAATCCTTGAACGTCTCTCACGCTTCTCACGGTTGGGCCTTGTCGACCGGAAGGCCGGTGTTGCCTTCGCCGCCAGAATCATCCAAGCCTTCGATGTGCGCGGTGGATCTCCGACGAGCCGCGTCCGGCTGCTTTCCGGCGGCAACATGCAGAAGCTCATCCTTGGCCGAAACCTGATCGAGCCCCCGCGCATTCTTCTCGCCGCCCAGCCGGCACGCGGCTTGGATGAAGGCGCGGTGGCGGCGGTGCACCAGAGAATTCTGGAGGCCCGTCGGGCGGGAACGGCAATTCTGCTCATTTCGGAAGATCTCGACGAGGTCATGGCGCTGGCCGATCGCATCCAGGCGATCGTTGGGGGCAGGCTTTCACCGTCCCTCGATGCGGAGGATGCCGATGCGCGCAGCCTCGGCCTGATGATGGCCGGTGAATGGGAGGAACGCGAGGTGGTCGATGCGGTTTGAGAGGCGTGAACATCGACCTGCAGCGCTTGTCGTCGCAGCGCCTATGATTGCTGTCGCGGCGGCGCTCGCCGTTGCCGGTGTCCTGATCGCATTGGCGGGTGCTCCGGTACTCGAAGCCTATTGGAAGATTCTGACGAGTGCTTTTGGCTCGCGCCTTTCGGTAACGGAAACGCTGACCCGCGCCAGCCCGCTTATTCTGACCGGCCTTGCAGCGGCGGTAGCGTTTCGGGCGCGACTTTGGAATATCGGTGGCGAAGGGCAGTTCTATCTCGGCGCCATTGCCGTTGCCGCTGCAAGCGCCCGGCTCTTCGATGGTTGGTCCTCCGCCGCGCAGATTCCGCTGCTCTTCATCATCGGCGCCGTAGCCGGGATGCTGTTGCTTTTGGTACCGCTCTGGCTAAGGCTACGCTTTTCGGTGGATGAGGTCGTTACGACACTTCTGCTGAACTTCGTCTCGCTCCTGTTTGTCTCCATGTTGATCGATGGCGTGCTGAAAGACCCGCTGGCCTTCGGCTGGCCGCAGTCGGAGGCGGTGGATGCCGCTGCGCGTCTGCCGAAACTTCTGACACGTTCGCGCCTGCATATCGGTCTGGTGATGGCGGTCGCGATCGCCTTTGCCATCCATTTCGTGCAGTCACGTACCGTTTTCGGCGTCCGGTCGCGTGCCGCAGGGCTTAATCCGACAAGCGCCGTCTTTGCCGGGGTGCCGCTCGGACGCACGCTGGTGATCGTCGCCATGATTTCCGGTGGCCTTGCCGGCCTCGCCGGCACGATCGAGGTGTTGGGCGTCAAGGGATACGTGACCAGTGATCTTTCGCCCGGTTATGGCTATTCAGGTATCGTCGTCGCCATGCTCGCCAACCTAAATCCGCTCGGCGTCGTGCTGGCAGCCCTCTTCACGGCCGCCATGTTCGTTGGCGCAGACGGCATGAGCCGCAGCGTGGGCATCCCGACCTATATCGCCGACGTCACTGTCGCCCTTTCGCTACTTTCCATGCTGATCGCCGTCTTCTTCACGCAATACAGGATACGCCGATGAACGCCCTGATCGACATCCTTGCCTCTGCCGGTCTCTGGGCTGCCGTTCTGCGTATTGCCACTCCGCTGATCCTGGGCACGCTCGGAGCGCTGCTCTCCGAGCGATCGGGCGTGCTTAATCTGGGCATCGAAGGGATCATGACCTTTGGTGCCATGATCGGCTGGCTGGCGGTCTATAACGGCGCCGATCTCTGGACGGGGTTATTAATCGCCGCACTCGGTGGTGCCGTATTCGGCTTCTTGCATTCGGTGCTGACGGTCACGCTCGGCCTGTCGCAGCACGTCTCCGGCCTCGGCGTCACGCTCTTTGCGTCGAGTTTTGCCTATTACGTCTTCCGGCTGATGGTGCCGGTCACCGGCACGCCGCCGACCATCGAGCCTTTCAAGCCCATCGATATTCTGGGTCTTTCCTCGCTCCCCTTCCTGGGACCCGCCTTCTTCACGCAGACTGCTCCGACCTATGTCGCGATCGTGCTTGCTGTCGTCCTGGCCTATCTCATCTCGCGTACCCCAATCGGGCTTGCCATCCGTATGACAGGTGAAAACCCGCATGCGGCGGAAGCCCAAGGCATCAATCCTATGGCGATCCGCTACGGCGCTGTTATTGCCGGCAGCGCGCTGATGGGTGTCGGCGGTGCCTTTCTGACGCTGTCAGCCTTCAACAGCTTCTTCCCGACCATGGTGCAGGGGCGTGGCTGGATCTGCATCGCGCTCGTCGTATTTGCTTCGTGGCGTCCGGAGCGAGCTCTATTCGGTGCGCTGCTTTTTGCTTTCTTCGATGCCTTTCAGCTGCGTCTTCAGACGGTGCTGAGCGGAGTGGTGCCCTATCAAATATTCCTGATGATCCCTTATCTGCTGTCGATCGCGGCGCTTGCCGCGATGGCGCGGCGTGCCCGTGTCCCGCAGGCACTGATGCAACCCTATAGGCGCGGCGAGCGCTGACCGAGGCCCGAGGAGTTCTCCATGTTTGACCTGATCATTCGCAATGCCAACCTCCCGGACGGGCGCAGGGGCATCGATGTCGGTATCGCGGGCGAAAAGATCGCTGCCGTGGAGGCGGGATTGCCGGGTGGAGCGCGCGAGGTCATTGACGCGACGAACCGCCTGGTCAGCCCGTCCTTTGTCGATCCGCATTTCCACATGGATGCGACGCTTTCCCTCGGCCTGCCGCGCATGAACGTTTCCGGTACGCTTCTGGAAGGGATTGCGCTCTGGGGGGAACTGCGTCCGTTGCTGACCAGGGAGGCGCTCGTCGAACGTGCGCTGGCTTATTGCGATCTCGCCGTCAGCCAGGGGCTTCTGCATATCCGCACCCATGTCGACACCTCCGATCCGCGTCTCGTCACCGTGGAGGCGATGCTGGAGGTAAAGGAGCGCGTGGCACCTTACATCGACCTGCAGCTCGTTGCCTTCCCGCAGGACGGCTATTACCGCGCCTCGGAAGGCGTGGAATCGCTGGAGCGCGCGCTCGACATGGGTGTCGATATCGTCGGTGGCATTCCGCATTTCGAGCGGACCATGCAGGAGGGGGCAATGTCGGTGGAGGCGCTGTGCCGGATCGCTGCCGATCGCGGCCTGCCGGTCGACATGCACTGCGACGAGACCGACGATCCCATGTCCCGGCATATCGAAACGCTGGCGGCCCAAACCGTCCGCTTCGGTCTCAAGGGACGCGTTGCAGGCTCGCACCTGACGTCGATGCATTCGATGGATAACTACTATGTCTCCAAGCTCATTCCGCTCATGGCGGAGGCGGAGATCAATGTCATTCCCAACCCGCTGATTAACATCATGCTGCAGGGTCGTCACGACACCTATCCGAAGCGGCGCGGGATGACGCGGGTCCGCGAACTGATGGCGGCAGGACTGAACGTTTCCTTCGGCCACGACTGCGTGATGGACCCCTGGTACTCGATGGGCTCGGGTGACATGCTGGAAGTCGGGCACATGGCGATCCATGTCGCGCAGATGTCTGGTGTGGAGGACAAGAAGAAGATCTTCGATGCCCTGACGGTCAATTCCGCAAAGGCGCTTGGTCTCGAAGACTATGGCCTCGATGCCGGATGCCATGCCGACCTCGTGATATTGCAGGCAGAGGACGTGCCCGAGGCCCTGCGCTTGAAGCCGACCAGGCTTGCTGTCCTGCGGCGGGGAAAGGTCATCGCCCGCACGGTGCCGAAGATCACCGAACTGCAGATCGAAGGACGACCGGAACGTATCGATGCGGGATACAATCCCACGGCTCGTCGTTAGCGCTCGAAGGGTTCGCCGAGCGAAGCGACGCCGTTGAGCTTTAAAAGGCGGCGATCGGCGGAGATGATCCCCAGCACGATGATCGTGACAAGATACGGCAGGCTGGAAAGCAGCTGCGATGGTACGTCCATCCCTGTCGCCTGGGCGGCAGGACCCATGAGGGAAACCGCGCCGAAGAGGCAGGCGCCGAGGAAGATGCGGCCGGTAAGCCAGGTACCGAAAACCACGAGCGCGATTGCAATCCAGCCGCGGCCGGCGATCATGCCATCGGCCCATAGCGGGGTATAGACTACCGCGGCATACGCGCCGGCAAAGCCGGCCATCATTCCTCCGAAGGCGACGGCAGCGGTGCGAACAAGGATTACCGGATAACCGATAGCGTGCGCAGCTTTCGGATTTTCGCCAACGGCCCGGATTACAAGGCCGGTCTTGGTGAAGGTAAAGATCGCCCAGATGGCGAGCGTGCCGGCGAGCGAAAACCAGACGACGATATCCTGGGTGAAGAGACCACCGATGATCGGCAGCTCTGAAAACCAGGGCAAGGCGAGCCTCGGCAGGCCTTTGACTGTCAGGCTTTCGTAGCTTTTGCCGAATAACGCCGAAAGGCCCTGGCCGAGGATGCCGATCGCAAGGCCCGCCGCCACCTGATTGGCTCTGAAAACCAGTGCGATGATAGCGAAGACGAGTGAAAGCAATGCGCTGCAGATGCCTGCGGCGACGAAGCCGATCAGATGCCCACCGCCGTGATAGACAATGATGAAGGCGATGACCGCGCCCAGTGCCATGAGGCCCTCGACCCCGAGATTGAGTACGCCGGCGCGTTCGACCACCAGTTCGCCGAGTGCGGCGAGCAGAAAAGGTGTCGCGGCCGCAAGCATGCCCGCAAGGATGAACTGGATGGCGTTCATGATGTATTCCGATGGCCGGCATGACGCCACTCGAGGCGGTAGCGCACGAAGGTAATGGCGACGAGATAGGCGAGCAGGAGGCTGCCCTGGAAGACGCGCACGGCGGCGATCGGCAGGTTGGCCGAGACCATGGCATTGTCCCCGCCAATATAAAGCGCCGCCATGAAAAAGGCGGAGACGACGATGCCGATCGGATGCAGGCCGCCGAGATAGGCGACAATGATGGCGGCATAGCCGTAACCGGTGGAGATTGACCGCTGCAGCTGGCCGAGCGGCCCCGCCACTTCGGCAGCACCCGCAAGGCCTGCAGCGAAACCACCGATCAGCAGCGAGAGCCAGATTGCCCAGCCCTGGTTGAAGCCGGCATAGCCGGCGGCGCGCGGCGCAAGTCCGCCGACCTGCAGCTTGTAGCCCATGAAGCTCTTCTGCATGAAGATCCACGCTGCGGCGGAGAGGGCGAAAGCAATAAGAAGCGAGACGTTCACGCGCGTTCCGGGGATCAGGGTCGGCACCATCGCGTCGTACTGGAACATGACCGACTGTGGGAAATTGAAGCCGTTCGGATCCTTCCAGGGTCCGAGCAGCAGGTAGTAGAGCAATTGCGCCGCCACCAGGCTCAGCATCAGTGATACCAGGATCTCGTTGGCATTGAGCCTGACGCGCCAGAAGGCAGTGATCGACGCCCAAAGCGCGCCGCCGATCGCGCCGAGCAACAGCATGGCCGGCCAGATCCACGCCCCGGTCGCCTGCGGAAACCAGATCGGGAGGGCGGAAGCAAAGATCGCTCCGAGGATGAATTGGCCCTCCGCACCGATGTTGAAGACCTTGGCACGAAAGCCGATCGCCAGTCCTTGGGCGATAAGGAGCAGCGGCCCGGTCTTCAGCAGCACTTCCGAAAATGATGCCCATGAGAGGAAGGGTTCGAGGAGCATCGCATGGACGACGGCGACGGGGTCACGACCCAGGAGTACATAGAGTCCCAGATTGAGGATAAGGGCTGCCGCCAGCGCCAAGGCCGGAGCAAGCAGGGTCGCCGTGAGAGAAGCGCGGTCCCGACGTATGAGAATAGGCAGCAGGGCAAGGGCGGGGCGACTCATGCGGAGGCTTTCTCGCCGGCAGGTTCCGCCCCTATCATGTATCGGCCGATCTCCTCCGGCTTCGTGTTCACGGCCAGGAGCGGAGGGCTGAGGGTCCCGTGATGCAGGACCTGGATGAAATCGCTGAGCTCGAACAGCTCCTCCAGCTCCTCGGAGATGACGAGGATCGCCATGCCGGCATTGCGCAGCGCGATGAGCCGCTGGCGGATTGCCGAAGCCGCACCGACATCGACCCCCCAGGTAGGCTGGGCGACGAAGAGGAGCTTGGGCGCCAGCATGATCTCGCGCCCGACGATGAATTTCTGAAGATTTCCGCCGGAAAGCGAGCCCGCTTCGGCATCCGGGCCGCGCGTTCGTACATCGTATTGGCGGATACAGTCATTGGTGAAGGCGGCCGCGCGTGCTCTGTTGATGAGGCCGTGTTTCAGGAGCTTAAGCGGATGGGCGGTCAGCAGGCTGTTGAGCAGGAGCGACATTTCGGGTACCGCGCCGCGGCCGAGCCGGTCTTCGGGCACGAAGGCGAAGCCCAGTTCACGGCGGGCGGCGGGATCGAGCGTGCCCACATCCCTGCCCATCATGAAGATGCGGTCCGCCTGCTCGCGTTTCAGCACCGTTTCGCCGGAAATCAGTGCCGAAAGCTCGCTCTGGCCGTTGCCCGAAATGCCGGCGATGCCCAGTATCTCGCTTGCCCGTACCGTCAGGCTGATGCTGGAAAGCGGCACGGCGAATGGGTCGTCCGGCGTGTAGTCGAGCCCAATGATTTCGAGCCGTCTCTCGCCACCCGATAACGGCAGCGCCGGAATAGGCTCCGGCATGTCGCGGCCGATCATCATGCGGGCAAGATCGTGGGCATCGTGTTCGCGAGGATCGACATTGCCGGTGACGCGCCCGCCACGCAGGATGGTTGCCCGGTCGCAGATCGCCCGGATCTCCTCCAGCTTGTGGGAAATGAAGAGGATGGAGACGCCGCCATCGCGCAGGCGCCGCAGCGTGTCGAAGAGCTTGTTGACGAGCTGCGGCGGCAACACGGACGTCGGCTCGTCGAGGATCAGAAGCTTCGGATTGGTCATCAGGCAGCGGATAATTTCGACCCTCTGCCGCTCGCCGACGGACAGCGCGTGCACATGGGCAAAGGGGTCGACTTCGAGGCCGAAATCCCGTCCGAGCGTGCGGATGCGTTTGGTCAGCTCGGCCTTCCGGCCTGGCACGACGAGCTGGATGTTTTCAACGACCGTCAGGGTTTCGAACAGCGAGAAGTGCTGGAAGACCATGCCGATTCCTCTGTGCCTGGCTTCGGCAGGCGAGGCCAGGCTCAAAGGTTCTCCTTTCCAGGCAGCGGTCCCATCATCTGGCTGTTCGACGCCGTAGATAAGCTTCATCAGCGTGGACTTGCCAGCCCCGTTTTCTCCGAGGATCGCGTGGATCGACCGCGGAGCCACGTCCAGGTCGATCTCCTGATTGGCCCTGATTGCACCGTAACTCTTGGAGATGCCGCGGAGAGACAGGAGGGGTTGTGACATGGCTTACTTCGGCAGCGGTGTGGTCACGCCCTTGACGTGCCAGTTCATGGCAATGATCTCGGCATCGGCCATGGTCTTGCCGGAAGCGACACCCTCGTTGCCGTCGGCCTTGGTGATCGGTCCGGTAAAGGGCGAGAAGCTGCCGTCGGCGATCTTGGTTCCGACCTCCTCGATCCTGGCCATCGTGTCTGCCGGGATGTCGGGATTCCAGTCGACCACTTCAACGACCTTGTCGGCGACGCCCAGGAAGGCGTTTGCGCCCTTGAACGTGCCGGCGAGATGGGCGTCCACAGAAGCTTTGAAGAAGGGGGACCAGTCGGTTGCCACGCAGCCCAGATAGGTTTTCGGCGCGTACTTCTTCATCGACGAATTGAGGTTGAAGGCATAGACGCCGGCTTCCTCGCAGGCTGCGATGACGGACGGGGTATCCTGTGCATTGGAGAAAATCACGTCGCACTTCTGGGCGATGAGAGCCTTTGCCGCTTCCTGTTCCTTGGCCGGATCGAACCAGGAATTCACCCAGACGACCGAAACCTCGATATCGGGTTTCACGGCCTGAGCGCCCAGCGTGAAGGCATTGATGGAGGTAATCAGCTCGGGAATCGCGAAGGCGGAGACGGAGCCGAGCTTGCCGGTCTTGGAAAGGGCGGCGGCCGCCATGCCGAGCAGATAGGTGCCCTGGAAGTATTTTGCGGCAAAAGGCGAAAAATTGGGGGCGACCTGAAACCCGGAAGCATGCAGTACAGTGACGCCCGGATTCCGGCGGGCAATCTGCAACGCCCCGTTCTGGTAGCCGAAGGAGCCGGCGATCAGGAACTTGTTCCCGTCGGCGACCGTCTTGTTCATGATGCGGTCGGCATCCGGGCCTTCGGGGATGTTTTCGATGACGGTGACCTTCACCTTGTCGCCATAGGCAGCCTTGATCGGATCGAGACCGGCGGCGAGCGCATGAGCCCAGCCGACATCGCCGACCGGCGAGGGGACGACGAGAGCGATACCGAGCGGTTCATCGGCCGCGACGGCAAGGCGGCTGCCGAGTGCGCCGGCAAGGCCCGTGGCGGCAAGGCCTTTCATAAACGTTCTGCGGGTCAGGTTGTCGAGCATACAGGTTCCCTCTTTTGGTTTTAGAATTCCACGGCGGCGAGTGCCGCTTCGGCCTCGGCGAACAATTGCGCTTCGTCCAGTCCGATGAACTCGCCTTTTTGCCAGACGATCCGGCCATTGATCATGGTCATGTCGGTCGGCGTGCCGATGCCGACACGGGCAATCAGGCTCAACGGGTCATGCCGGGTGCCGACATAGTCCATGCGGCGGGTGTCGATGGCAAACAGGTCGGCGGCCATGCCGGGCGCAAGCCGGCCGATGTCGCTCCGGCCAAGCAGGCTCGCGCCGCCGGTCGTGGCATAACCGAGGAAATCGGCTGGAGGTGGTACCGGATGGGCGCGGGCGGAGGAAACGAGGCACTGCAGCATGTAAGCCGAGTGGAGGCAGTGCATGAAGTTCGAATTGTCGTTGGAGGCAGCGCCATCGCAGCCAAGACCGACGCGCAAGCAGAAGGCGGACATGGCGGGTATGTCGGTCACCTCGGCGCCGACCAGATAAACCGGTTCCGGGCAGTGCGAAACGCCGGTGCCGCTGACGGCCATATTCCTGAGTTCGTCGTGGGTCAGCTCCCAGCAATGGGCATAGAAAGCATCCGGGCCGGCAAAGCCGAGTTTCTCGAGATAATCGACGGTCCGCATGCCGTGGCGTGCTTCGATGACTGGGCTTTCGCCCTCACCGACATGGGTATGCATCATGACGCCGCGATCTCGCGCCAGCGCGACGGACTCGACGAAGGTCTCCCTGTAGCAATTGACCGGCTGGCACGGCGCAACCACGACCTGGCGCATGCTGAATTCGCCGGCGTCGTGATAGGTGTCGATCAGGCGTGCGCAATCGTCGATGAATTCGTCCGTCGTTTCCAGCATTTCGTCCGGAATGGTCGAGCCTTCCGATTTCGGCAGCGTATTTCCGCCGCGGCCGGCATGGAAGCGCATGCCGAGAAGATCGGCCGCCTCGAATTGACGGTCGATCAGCCGCTTTCCGGCGTGCCGGGGAAAATTGTACTGGTGGTCGAAGGCCGTGGTGCAGCCATGCTTGATCAGCTCGGCCATGGCCGTGAGCGAGGAGTGATAGAAGCAATCCTCGTTGAGCCGCGAGAAGATCGGATAGATGCGGTCCAGCCACTCGATGACCGAGAGTTTCGTCCAATCGAGGTCCGCGCGGTTGCGCACGAAGCATTGGAAAAAGTGATGGTGGGTGTTGATGAGGCCAGGATAGACGAACCAACCGGTGGCATCCTGTGTGATCGTGCCGTCGAGCAGGTCGCCTGCGCCAAGATTTTGGCCGATCGACTGGATTGCTGGGCCGTTCGTGAGAACGTCGACATTGCGATAGACAGTCGGCCCCTTACCCTCGTCGACGATGACCGCTGCGCAGTTCTTCAGAAGGTAACCCGCCATGTCACGCCTCGCTCCCTTCGACGTGCGGCTCGGGCTTCAACTCGTGGAGCCGGTGAATGCCCGGCATCTCAAGGAATTGATCGAGCGAGCGGACGGCACGGGACCAGAGCCGTATCGTGGGATATGGATCAAGCGAGACGCCTCCGTCGGGTGCGAGCGCCACATAGGGAAAACAGGCGATGTCGGCGATCGTCGGCCGTTCGGCAGCGAGGAAGCGCATGCCGCGCATGCTCTGTTCGAAGAGGCCGGCCTCCAGCTCACGCAGAGCGGCAACGCCTTGAGTTTGCAGCGCACCGATGTCGCCGGGCCGCAACAGCATTTCATGAAGCCGCGCACCGCCGAGACTGGCGGTCAGTCGGCCCGAGAAGGACAGCCATTGCTGCACGCGCGCCGCTTCCTCCGGTCTGCTGCCGGCGAGCCATTCCGGTGCGGCCTTGGCAGCGAGATAGGCGAGCATGGCGGAGGATTCGGTAAGAACCAGGTCACCGTCCTCCAGGATCGGAATCGAGCCTGCCGGATTGAGCGCCAGGAGTTCGGGGCTACGATGTTCGGTGCCGGGATGGAAATCCACCGGGCGGATGTCGAGCTTCACACCGGTCAGCGATGCCATCAGGCGCACTTTGTAGCAACTGGGCGAGAGGATGTAGTCGTAGAGCTTCATTGCGCCACCAGCTGTGCGCCATAGGTATAATTGTGGCGTTTCAGCCAGCGCCGATAAGCGACCGAGGTGAGATCGGCACGTGTCGGGATTTCCATGCCCGGATCGAGCGGCAACAGCCGCGGGATCTGGTTTTCCAGGATCGATCGGTCCTGAAGGAAGATCGTCTGCTGGAAATGGATGAGGTCGGTCATGGAGCTCTCGTCATCGAAAAGCGCCATCCACGGCCAGACGTCGCATAGATCCTCGGCAAGCGGCTGCACGAAGAGGGTGATGACATCCCATTCTCCCGGGCGGGGCGGGCAGGTCTTGTAGAGGACCGAACAGGTCGGCGCCGGCACGCGGTACATATATTCCGTCGTGATGCCGCCGCTTGCCGATTTGGCTGCCTGGGGTTGGTAGAATTTCACCTGTGTCGCCCAGACTTCATCTTCTTCCTCGCGAATCTCGACCTTGTAGTTCTGGACTTCCGTGTGGGGTTCGGCGCCCAGAATATCCGTATGCACGAAGGGAAAATGAGCGATGTCAAGGAAGTTTTCGACGGCGCGGAGCGGGGAGCAGCGCACGCGCACCACGCCGACATCGACGAAGCGTCGGCCTGGCTGATCGGCCTCGGGAATGTCGAAGAGCTCCTTCTTCGGCTCGCCGAGGGATGCCCAGACATGGCCATAGCGTACGCGTACGGGTAATGTCCGCCCGTTTCCGCCCGTCACCCTGGCGTTGCCGTCGGCGTCGAGCGCTACGTCGATCGGCTCGTCCATCAGCGCGGTCTTTCGCCCCTTTAGGTCGAGCTGGCTGAGAAGGCCGACCGGGTACCATTCGTCGATCATCGCTTTCACAGTCATTGCGTGATCTCCTTTTTCTGAAGACCCTCCGCCTTGCGGCGCAGGCTCTCCGCGGTACGCGAGGCGGCGACGCGGTCCGCCGGTCCGGCCTCGCCTTTGATCAGGACATGCGCCAGTGTCTCCCCGTCATCCTGGGCTGAAAGCAGGAGACAGATGTTCCTGGCGTCTTCGCTCAGCTCAAGAAGACCTTCAAGGCTTGCCTTTGCGCCGGCAGCAGCTTCAATGGCAGCGACACCCGCCAGCACAGTCAAGGAACGCAGGGGAGCAAAACCGGTTAGCCGCGGTGGCTGGGAGAGAGGGTTGCCCACGGCAATCCAGATCAGCCCGTCGGATTCTTCAACCCGATGCGTTGTGACGCGGATTGTCTCCGGAGGAGCAAGCCTCGGATGGGCCGGAATGCGCAGACAGTGTCCGGCTTGGCCATAACTCCAGCCGTGATAGATGCAGGAAAGGGCCTCGCCGCGCACGAAACCGTGCGAGAGGCGCATACCGCGATGGGGACAGCGGTCAGCCGATGCTGCCGGGCGCCCGGATGCGCTGCGCCAGAGGGCGACTGATCCGGCAGGAAGACGCGCCGGCACGACAGTTCCCGCCGGCAGGTCAACGGAAAGAGCGACTGGCATCCATGAGCCTGCCGTATCGGAGTGCATGGGTAGACTTTCTGAGCGTCATCAATAACTTGCAGGACGCACGCGAGGCATGTTCGTCCTCGGCCTGCTGCCCGACGACAGCACGTTTGCATAAATATTCCTCATTGGCAATGATGACCAAATAAAGTGCAAGGCCGGGCGCGCAGGCTGCTCAAGGTACCCTGTTTCAGTCGTCAATGGGCCTGCGTTCGATCGTGTCGACCCAGACATCAATCGGGCCTAGCGAACACCCCATCTCCATCATGTCGATCAACTCTTCAGGTCCAGTGACCTCGAGTTCAATACGGTCCGGCCCGGTATGAGCTATGTCTTGCGAAAGCCCGAGCTTGGCTGCGTGGCGCCGGATCCAGGGCACGAAGGAGGAAGCATCCAGATCGCCGAGGATTGTCATCCGTTCCCTGAGTGGAATCTGACGTGGCTGCTGCATCGTTGAAATTCCCATCCTTCGCATCAGTCGCCCGGTATAGCGCATGAGCGGCCGCCTAGAAGGATGATTGTAGCAGAAGTCTCGTGTCATGCGCATCTAGGTGCTGCAGCAGGGACGTGGATAGACGGCGATTGCTGATAAAGGTGCCGGAGCTTTTATCCCGCGCTCGACCTGATGCCTGCCAGGATTGCGCACACTTCCATGGTTCCGGTCCTTGGTGTTTTTTGTCGCATCTATTTCAGAATTTTAAGTTGACTATTTTTGTTATGTTTATATTTTCCGGCGGCGCAGCATCGATTTCGGGGACGAATTGAAAGCAACGCATAGCGCGGAATTGAAATGACACGACAGGAGATGCTTTGCCATGGAGGCCATCCGGCAGGCGGGATCACGCACGTCCTTGAGGTGCGCAAGTCGGGGTATTGCCGTAAGGCGGCTGATGGCAAGCAGCGCCCTGGTATTGTTTTCTTCCTCGACGCTGACGACGACGATTTTTGCGCAAGAGATATCGACCGAACTGCCGACGATCGTTTTGACCAGCAAGATGAGCCGCGCGGTAGGCCCCGACAGGACGATCGTCGCGAAGGACACGGCCACCGGCACCAAAACCGATACGCCCATCATCGACATTCCGGCTTCCGTTTCGGTCGTCACCGAAAAGGAACTCGAAGAACGCCATGTGGACAACCTGCAGCAGGCCATCGCCTATACCGCCGGCGTTTTCTCCGATGAGTTCGGCAACGACGACCGCTACGACTATATTCGCATCCGCGGCTTCGATCAGACGGCGCTCGGCACCTATCGCGACGGGCTCGCCGCCCGCATTCCCGCCTGGTACACGGCAAGCCGGCTCGAACCCTATGGCCTGCAGCGTGTGGAGGTGCTGAAGGGCTCGACCTCGACCCTGTTCGGCCTCAACGCCCCCGGTGGCCTCGTCAACGCGATCACCAAGCGTCCATTGGACGAAAAGCACGGAGAAATCTACACCTCCTACGGTGACGGTACCAAGGAGATCGGCACGGATTTCGGCGGCCCGATCGATGCTGAAGGCGTATGGACCTATCGTTTGACCGCGCTTGGAAAGGACGGAGACAATGGTTGGGATTATTCCAACGACGACCGCTTCTATATCGCGCCGGCCTTGACCATCAAGCCGGAAGAAGGCACGTCGCTCACCATCCTTGCCGATTACTACAAGCGCGATGGCACGGGTGCCCGTGGCTTTCCCACCGGCGCCGATATCGACATCGATACCTTTCTCGGAGAGCCGGACTTCAATCGCTTCAACACGCGTCAGACCGATATCGGCTATCAGTTCGAGCATGAAATCACCGACGGCCTGACGTTCCGGTCCAACGCCCGCTACACGCATCTCAGCCTGGATTACGCGGAAGTCTACGGGGCTTCTCTCGACCCGACAGCCGACCGCGCTGCTTTTTCCGTTGATGGCCTTTCGAACCGCTGGGCCTTCGACAATCAGCTTCAATACGACACAAGCTGGGACAATTTTGAATCGAAGACCCTGGTCGGCGTCGACTACACCAGCGACAACACGCGCGAAGACATCAAGTATGGCACTGCGGAACCGATCGATATCTACGACCCCGTCTATTGCGGGCTCTCGTTCATTGATCTCGATCCATATGTAAACTGGCGTGTCAAGCAGCAGGCGGTCGGCATCTATGCCCAGGAGCAACTGACTTTTGATGACCGCTGGGTCATTACGCTTGGTGGGCGCTGGGATCATGTGCATACCACGGCTGACTATGTCGACACCGGTACCAGGGACGACAATACAGCCAGCGCTTTCACCACCCGCGTCGGGCTCACCTATAAGTTCACGCCCAACCTTGCGGCCTATGCCAATTATTCGGAAAGCTTCCAGCCTTTGGTGACGCCGAGCGCGAACGGCTACGCGCTGAGTGGCTCTCTGAAGCCGCAGGAGGGTGAGCAGTATGAAGTCGGCCTGAAATACCGTCCCGAAGATTTCGACGGCCTGTTCACGCTCGCGCTCTTCGACCTGACCCAGACGAATGTTCCGACCTATGTCAGCCCCTTGGTTCAGGAGCAGGTCGGCAAGATCGGTGTTCGCGGCATCGAGCTTGAAGGCAAGGCGGCGATCAACGACCGGCTGAACATGACGCTCGCCTATTCCTATTGGGACGCCGAGATTCGTGAGAACGCAGGTGCCAACGAGGGCAACCGACCGCAGCGCGTGCCCAAGCATCTCGCATCTGCCTGGCTTGACTACACCATTCCGGGGGACGGCCAGCGCGGTGACCTGACGATCGGCGGAGGCGTGCGTTACATCGGGGAGACCTATGGCGACGACGCCAACACGGTCAAGGTGCCGAGCTATACGGTCTTCGACGCCGCTGTAAGCTACAAGGTAACGGAGAACGTCAAGCTCTCGGTGAACGCGACCAATCTGTTCGACCGGAAATATGTGGCGAGCAGCTATTACGGGACCGAATATTACGGCGATCGTCGCAAGATCGTCGGAACGCTGAAATTCACATGGTGATCGCTTGATCTCTACCGCGTCCAGTCACGCCTCCCCGGAAAAGGGAGCGGAGCCGCCCGCATCAGACAATGCGGGCGGCTGTCGCGATCTCGGCGAACTGTTGATACGGCGCGGCGGCGAGAAATACGCTTTCTGTAGGGGAAAGTTCGTCCTCGATGTGCCGGCCGGGTGCGAGACGGTGCCGTGTTCCGCGCTCTGCGAGGCCGATTGTTTCAACCGCATTGTCGATCGATACGGAGCTGCTTTCCCGAATGCGGACCGTCGCGCCGTCGTGTCGCTCTGGACGCTCTATTATTTCAGTACCCTGACCATCAACACCGCTCTCGCATGGCTGGAATTGCGGCGCCTCCTGCCGATCTCGCTTGATGAAACCTCGGTATGTCTCGATCGGGAAACAGGCGTGCCCATGGCCTTCCTTGTCCACAGTCTCGGCCAGCGGCGGGAACTCGGCATCCATGAAGCGATGCACCCCCTCCTGCGGCAGCATATCGAGCCTTTGGCCAGCGCGATCTCCGCCCACACGCGTATCAGCACCAAGCTGCTATGGGGAAATGCCGCCGGATATCTCGACTGGATCGTCGAGGAGGCGGGGCGCCAGAGCCGTCCGGCGCTGGCTGCGGAAGGAGCCCCCCTGTTTCAGGATGCGGTATTTCCCGACGGTGCGAAAAACCCTCTCTGCGGCACGCTCCGGGCCATGACCGACGAGAATGGCGTCGCGTTCAAGCGTCGCAAGGTGTGCTGCCTGCGTTACTGCCTGCCGGCGATCGGTGGTTGCGGCCAGACCTGCCCCCTGCCGGAAGGACGGCAGTAGGCGCGCTCTTGAGCGCTTCCGGTCTTCACTTCCGCCGCATTAAGAGCATCAGGAACGGTGCGCCGACGAGGGCCGACACCAGCCCCGCCGGAATCTGGTAGGGGAAGATGATCGTGCGGCCGAGCCAATCGGCGACGACCATCAGCCCGCCACCAAGCAGCGCCGCGCCAAGAATTTGCGGACGTGCTCTCAAGAGCCCGCATTCCCGCGCCAGATGCGGCCCCATCAACCCTATGAAGCTCAATGGCCCCACGCAAAGCGTTGCCGCCGCCGAAGCAAGCCCCGCCAGCGCGAAGAGAAACAGCCGCGAACGGGGGAGCGAGAGGCCCAGGCCGGCGGCGGGCGCGGGGCCGAGCGGCAGGATATCGAGCCAACGATGAGCCGATGCCGCTGCCGTCACAAGCACGATGGCCGCGGCCACAACCGCAAGTGCGGTGGAGGTTTCCATGCCGTAGGTGGAGCCGCTCATCCAGCGCAAGAGAAACATGGCCCTGGGATCGCCTGTCGAGGATAGAACGCCCACGACGGCATCGACCATCGCGCTGAGTGCTATGCCCGCAAGCAGCACCCGTTCAGGCAGCAGCCCCCCGCGCAAAGCAAACCCGACGACAAGCCCCAGCACCGCGAGCGCGCCGGCCGCCGCCGAAGTGATCTGCAGGCCAAATCCCGGCGAGGCAACGATGAAGATCGTCACCGTCACGCCGATCGTGGCGCCGGCGCCTATGCCGAGCACTTCAGGGCTTGCCATCTCGTTTCCGGTCAGGCGTTGAAGGATCGTACCTGCGATTGCCAGCATGGCGCCCGCCGAAAGCGCCCCCAGAACTCGCGGAAACCGAAGGGGCAGAATGTCGATGTAAAGATCGGGTTGAAGAAGAGCCCAATCGCCGTCGGCCGCGCGTCCCACAAGAAGCGCTGCAGCGACCAACAGGGCAAGCCCTGCGATCGCAGCAAGTGTGAGGCCAGGGGATGCCTGGAGCCGCCTGCTGAGTATCCTGCCTTGTTCAGGCAGGACGCGGTGGCGCACTTTGAGCCGGTGCAGAAGCAGGAGGAGCAATGGAGAACCGAAAACCGCAGTCACCGCGCCGGTCGGGAGGAAGTCGGAAAATGCGCCGGCGAGATATTGGACGACGCCGTCGGCGAGCCACAGCAGCGCCGCCCCGATAAGAGCGGACCACAGGAGCACGGAACCGGACCGGCGTGCGCCGGAAAGCCGCGCGATGATCGGTGCGACGAGGCCGATAAAGCCGATGACGCCGACGGCGCTCGTTACGAAGGCGGCGAGCGCGACAGCGACGATGATGGCAAGCAGCCGCAGCCGTGCCGTATCGACGCCGAGTGCGGTTGCGCCCGCCTCCCCGAGTTCGACCAGCCCGAGCGGCCTGACGATCAGCCAGGCGAGAAGCCCGGCCATTGCCACCTTGGGCAACAGCGAAAGCGGGATGACCCAGCTTTGCTGTGAAAGCGAACCCGCGCCCCAGATGAAGAGGCTTGCCAGCCAACGGTCATTCAGCATGACAAGGACGGCCGAGAGCGCACCGCACCACAGACTGATGATCAGGCCCGACAGCACGAGCGAAAAGGGTGAAAAACCGCGTCTGGCTCCGAGCAGAAACACAAGTCCGGCCGCGATTGCGCTGCCGGCAAGCGCTACCAGATCCCGCCCGAAGCCCAGGAGACCGGGCATGTAAAGCGTCGCGAGCGCGAGCGAGAGATTGGCCCCGGCCGAGACGCCGAGCGTCGTCGGCGAAGCAAGCGGATTGCGCAGCACCTGTTGGAACAGCGAGCCCGAAAGGCCAAGCGCCGCCCCCGCCAGAAGCGCCGTAGCCATGCGTGGCAGGGTCGAATACAGGAGCACGACTTGCCGGATATCGTAGCCGGGGGCCTGCTGGCTGATGGCAACAAGTTCCGGCTCCAGCCGGAGGACGGCGAATGCGGCCGCAGCAAGCGCGATGATGATCGTGACGAGGGGCGGGCCGGCAAGGCGGCCAGGCGCGGCGGCAATCGCAGTCATGCCGTATTCTCCAGGTGTTCGGTCAGGAGATGCGCGAAACGCATTGCGTCGTTGACCATGCCGAACATCAGAGCACCGGGGATCACCGAGAAACGGCCTGGCTGCGATATCGGCAGCGCCTTCCATAGCGGGCTTTCGGCGAGCTTCGGCAGGACGTCGCCCGGCACGGGCTCGAACGCGATCAGACGAGCACGTGGGTTGGTGACACGCGCCAGATCCTCGATGCCGATGGTTTCGAACCCCCAATAGTTTCCCTGGCCTTTCCAGGCATTCTCGACGCCGATGCGGGAAAGTACGTTGTCATAGAGACCTGGACTGGCGTAGACCCGCGCATGGCGGGCGTCGAGGAAGCCCATGAGGACAACCGGCGGGGCGCCGATCAGCGCCAGCCTTTTCCGGCAATCGTCGAAGTAGACGTCCGCCCGGGCGAGAAAGGTATCGCCTTCCGCCACCCGGTCGACGGCCTGCGCCAGTTCACGCGTGGCCGCATAGGCTTTGGACAAAACGGCGCCGCCGCTGGCATCGTAAATTTCAAGGCGAAGTACCTTGCCCATGGTTTCGAGTCTTGGCTTCAATGCGTCGAGATAAGGAGTGGTCAGGATCAGATCGGGCTTGAGCATCGCCAGGACTTCGAAATTGATTTCCCAACCGTTGCCGAGATCGGTCACGCCCGCAGGGATTTCCGGTTCGATGACCCATTTGTCCCAATCTGCGAGGGAGACAATCGCAGTCGGTGTGATTCCGAGGTTCATCAGCGTGGACGCGAGGCCGTAATCCAGGCTTGCGACCTTTGGCACGGGCGCCGGGGATGCGGCGCGGGCCGGGGCGGCAAGACCGAGAGGCCCCAATGCGGCCGCAGACAGAAGAGAGCGGCGGCTCAGGCCCTTGACCCGCATGTTTTCGGATTTAGCAGACATAAGCGAGCGGAATTCCGAGATGCGGATGCGGCATCACCTCCATCCTGACGCCATATATGCGTTCCAGCACCTCGCATCGAAGGATGTCGGCGGCGCGGCCCTCCGCCACGACAGCGCCAGCTTTCAAGGCGTAGATGCGGTCGCAGAAGCGCGCCGCCATGTTGATGTCGTGAAGCACGATCACGACGCTCAACCCCTTTTCCCGGGAAAGGCGCTGGATGAGGCCGAGCAATTCGATCTGGTGGGCGATGTCGAGGGCAGACGTCGGTTCATCGAGCAGGAGGTATTCGGCATCCTGCGCCATCAGCATGGCGATCCAGGCGCGTTGACGCTCCCCGCCGGACAGTGTCTCCACGAGCCTATCGGCGAAACTTTCGACATGGGTGAGCGCCAGCGCCTCTTCCACTTTGGCGCTGTCGCCTGCCGTGAAGCGGCCAAGCGCGCCGTGCCAGGGATAACGTCCGCAGGCCACCAGTTCCCGGACCGTCATGCCAGGGGCCGCGGAAACCTCCTGCGGGAGATAGGCCACGGAGCGGGCGAAGGTGCGTTGGTCAAATTCGCTAAGTTTATGGCCCCCGAATCGGATCTCGCCCGACGACGGGATCATCTGACGGGCCAGAAGCTTGAGCAGCGTCGATTTTCCCGAGCCGTTGTGACCGACTAGGGCCGAGATCTCACCGGCGCCGAAAGCAATGTTCACGTTCTTGAGCAGACCGCGGTGTTCGACGGAAAAGGAGATCCCCGAGAGGCTGAATGCCTTGGCTGCCCCGCCCGTCTGCTCGACCTCTGCTTTCAAAGAATACACGACAGCGCCCCGTGCCTTGGGAGAAGGGATAGGTGGGCCAATAAATTAACATGACACTTTTAGTCAATAATATTTTGCAAGATCGTCGAATGAGCGAGCGGACGAGTCTCTCAGCCAGCGCTAGCTCTTCGGGATAACTGATCGGATCTGTCTGCCGGCCGCTTGAAGAAGTCCAAAGGCCAGGTATCGATGAGTGTGCAATTCGCGGGTTGCACCTCCTTGGGGTTCATATTGCTTCGACAGGCGCGACATCGCTCCCATGGCCTCAGTCAGTGATTGATATCTGCCGGCAGCGACAGCCCCAAGCATTGCAGCCCCCAGCAGAACCGGCTCTTCGCTGTCAGCAACGGCCACAGGCAGATTGGTGGTGTCCGCCAATACCTGTCGCACGAGATTGCTTTGGGCGGCGCCACCGCTCGCGACGATCGTGTCGAGCATGATGCCGTTCTGGGACAGTTTTTCCAGGAGTTGCCGGAGACCATAGCCGATACCGCAAAGTCCTGCGACGTAGAGGGAGATCAGACTGCCAATGTCGGCTTCCAGTCCCAGACCGGCAATGATCGCTCGCGCGTCGGGGTCAGCATGTGGCGATCGGTTTCCCATGAACTCGGGCACGACGTGTATCGAGCCAGCAAGCTCCACCGAACGCGAAAGGTCCGGGCACAACTTCGTGACTTCTCGATCAAGCCACGCAACCAGTGAGAGGCCGGCGGCCTCCGCCTTCACACGCGCCTCCCCGGAGGCCGGGTGCATTGTGGCAAGATGATCGAGGGCCGCGCCCGCTGCCGATTGGCCGCCTTCGGTGAGCCACAACCCGGGGACCATTGACGAATGATAGGGACCCCAGACCCCGTCGACGAATACCGGATCGTTGCTGGATACCATCGAGCATGCGGAGGTCCCGAAAATATAGGCCAGCCTGTTGCGAACATCGGTGCTGCCGCGCGCGTCCCGGCCACCCAGCGTCCCGATGCCACCCGCATGTGCGTCGATGAGGCCTGCACCGACAGGTATTCCTGCAGGCAGGCCAAGATCAGCCGCTGCCTTTTCCGTCAGACCGTTTGCCAGGGGCATTCCGGGATCGACGATATCTGTGCCGATCCGCTTAAAGCCTTCATCTGCAAGCTCCTTGAGGCCGATGGCTCGAAAATACTGCGCATCCCATCGCTTCTCGTGCGCCAGATAAGTCCATTTGCAGGTGACCGTGCAGGCCGAGCGTGCAAGTGATCCCGTCGCGCGCCAGCTCAGATAGTCGGCGAGATCGAAAAAATGCCCTGCACCAGTGAACGAGCCGGGCAGGTTGCGCTTCAGCCAGAGAAGCTTCGGTGTTTCCATTTCCGGCGAGATACGCCCGCCGACATACCGCAAAACCTCGTGTGTCCCGTTGTTGATCTCAGCGGCTTCGCCAGCGGCGCGGTGATCCATCCACACGATGACGTTGCGTTGAGCATCACCCGACGGGCCGACCGCGACCGGTGCACCGTCAGGGGTGACGACAACCAGCGAGCAGGTTGCGTCGAAGCCGATTCCAGCAACGGCCGAGGGCGGGATTCCGGCCGCACTGACGGCTTCCCGAGCACTCTCACAGACCGCTTTCCATATCTGTTCGCTCGATTGTTCAACGATATTGCCGGCCTCATGCCAGATGGTGATCGGGCGCTTTGCCGACGCCTTCAGATTGCCATTCTCATCGAACAGGCCGGCGCGGGCGCTGCCTGTTCCCACATCGATGCCGACGAAAAACCGGGTCATGGTCAGAGATCCGTGCTGAGTGGGAGGATTACCAGATCGCGAATGGTGATGTTGCGGGGCCGGGTCAGCATGAACATGACTGCTTCGGCCACTTCGGTCGCCTCCATCAATCCACCCGCGGCAATTGCCTCATCGAGCTTGGCCTGAGGCCAATCGCTGATCAGTGCCGTGATGACCGGTCCGGGTGCCACCGCGCCGACGCGTATGCCGTGTTTGGCCACCTGGCGTCGAACCGTGTGAACGAACGCCTGCACCGCGTGCTTGGATGCCGTATAAATCGGCTCCCAGACGACAGGCACCAGACCGGCGATCGAGCTGGTCATGATGATATCGCCGGTCTTCTGCTCCACCATATGGGGCAACACCGCCTGTACGGACCGGAAAGCGGCGTTGATGTTGAGATTGAGCATACGATCCCAGGCATCGGGATCGCCATTGACGACCTCACCGCCGATATAGGCGCCGGCATTGGCATGAAAGATATCAAGCTTTCCGAACCGTTCCAGGATTTGAGGCATCATCGTGGATACGCTGGACGGGTCGGTCAGATCGATCGTCAGAGGAAAGGCGTTCGGCCCCAATTCGGAGCTCAACTTTTCCAGAGTCTCCGCGGCCCGGTCGACGAGAACGACGCTTACGCCTTCGCGCAACAGGGAACGGGCGCATTCGAGGCCGATGCCCGAGGCAGCGCCGGTAACCGCTGCAACCTTTCCAGAAAGTTCCTGTCTCATGCTATTCCTTGCTTCGATTTACGTCAGGCAATGCCGGTCACAGATTGGATCGATCTTCGCGGCTGACGATGGTTGGCTAGATCAGTCCATCCGACGATCACGAAAACAAATGCGCGGCAGATGGATTGAAGAGAAACTCGGCGTTGTCGTCGAACGCTAGTTCCATATCGACAGGGATCGAGGCGACCACCCGCTCGTTCGCTCGGGTCTCGATCGCAACGATTGTCTCTGTACCCAGGCGCTCGATCAGCACGATCTTTCCACAGATGCCTCCCTCACCTTCAGCCGCCCTGCCGGGTTTCAGATACTGCGGCCTGATCCCGAGCCAGGCGCTGTCGCCGCTGTCGAACCCTTTGCCACGTACCGGAATGGGCGAGATCGCCTCAGACGCTACGGTTGCGGTGCCTCCGTGGGCAGCTTGCACCTTTACCGCAAGGAAATTCATCTTCGGCGCGCCGATGAAGCCTGCGACGAATTTGTTTGCGGGCTTCTTGTAAAGTTCCATCGGCGAACCGACCTGCTGGACCAGACCACCGTCGAGAACCACGATCTTGTCCGCAAGCGTCATCGCCTCGACCTGATCATGGGTGACGTAGATCATCGTGGCACCGAGATCGCGATGCAGCTTGGCAAGCTCCATGCGCATGTCCACCCGAAGCGCTGCGTCGAGATTCGAAAGCGGTTCATCGAAGAGAAAGACTGCGGGCTTGCGTACGATTGCCCGGCCGATTGCCACGCGCTGCCTCTGGCCGCCGGACAACTGGCTGGGTTTGCGGTCGAGCAGGTGCTCCATTTTCAGAATTCGGGCAGCTTCCCGCACCCGAGCATCCAGCTCGGCTTTCGGTGTCTTGTTCAGGGAGAGACCGAAACCCATGTTCTCGTGCACAGTCATATGCGGATAGAGTGCATATGACTGGAAGACCATGGCGATCCCGCGTTCACGCGGCGGAATGTCGTTGCAAAGCCGACCACCTATATAAAGATCACCGCCCGATATGTCCTCGAGTCCCGCTATCATCCGCAGAAGAGTGGATTTGCCACAGCCGGACGGTCCGACAAAAACCACGAATTCACCGTCCTCGATCTCAAGATCGACACCCTTGATGATGTTGACGGAACCAAAATCTTTTCTGAGCCCGGCCAGGCGCAAACTTGCCATGCTTCCTCACTTCCTTCGCATTCTGCGTCGAGCCGCGACGTTAAGCGTCTTCCAGCTCGCGCGCCCGTTCGGCGCTGTCCCTGGTGCGCAGATAAGCACCTTTGGCGATCAACTGACGGCGGAGTTCCTTCACATCGATATCCGCCGGTGCGCGATTGCCGCGGACGGAAATCTTTGCCGCGCGGCCGGCTGCCTCGCCCATTGCCATGCAGGTGGCCATGACGCGGATCGCGCCCATTGCCTCGTGGGTGGTGGAGATTGCCCGACCGGCAACGATCAGGTTGTTCACCTTTGTCGGGATCAATGAGCGATAGGGGATATCGTAGCAGTCACCGCACCAGATGAGTGTGCAGCCGTCATCGGCAGGGCGGTGAATGTCGATGGGGTAGCTCGCCACCGCAATCGCATCATCGAAGTGGCGGCAGGCGAGCACGTCTTCCTGCGTCATAACATATTCGCCGATGATACGGCGCGTCTCACGAATACCGAGGAATGGTGCCGTCTTCGTGAAATAGGCGTTCTCGAAGCCTGGCACGTAATTGATGAGGTAGGTGACGATGTCGTCGATCTGCCCGCGGGCCTCGATCTCCCCCATCGTCAGGCTTTCCGCCTCGGTTCCGTCGACGCCCTTGACGCGGGTCATGTTGATCCAGACCTCGCCAGCTTTGAGGCCCGTGATAATGATCGTGCGTTCATTGGGGATCTTGAGCCCCATTTCCGTCTGCGCCCTGGCAATCAGCTCGCGCAGGCCGACGATGATGAACTGGTTGTTCTGGCCAAAATATTCTGCCGGAATGAAATCGGTCAGATAAGTGCGCGCCTGTGGCGGCTGGTTGGCGATGCTGAGGCGAAGCTTCTCGGTATCGACGCCGGCGAGGCAGAACATCAATGTAGGAGGTTGCATACCGCCATGGGCATTGCCCTTTTCACAAGGCACGCCTGCGCGGTAGGCGACATCGGCATCCCCCGTGCAATCGATGACCACCTTGCCGAGGATCGCGCCACGGCCGCTCTTGCTCTCGGTGATGACGCCGCGGATCGTATCGCCGTCCATAATCACGCCAGCGCAAAAGGTGTAAAATAGCACTTCGACGCCGGCTTCCGTCAACATTTCGAGCGCAACGGTCTTGACGGCCTCCGGCTCGACGAGGGTGATGCCCATATGCAACGGGCAGGGCCGGTGCTCGCTTGCGGCGTTACGAAGCTTCAGCCGGTCGATGAATTTCTGCGGCAGGCCTTCGATGATCTGGTTGCCCTTCTGACCGAGGAAACCGAGTACCGGCAGACCGATCGTCATGTTGCCGCCGACGAAGCTGCGGCTTTCGATCAATCCGACCCTCAGCCCGTCTTCGGCAGCAGCAAGCGCAGACGTCAGACCGGACGGCCCGCCGCCCACGACGAGCACGTCATATTCGGCCATGACGGGTGTTGCCCGGGCCGGCTCCTGGATTGATCGAATGGTAGTGTTCGGCATTGTCCTGGTCTCTTTCGTGGGAGTGGACCCGAAGGTCCGTGTCATTCGTGGCGGTTCCGGCGATATCGCCCGTCCGGGCGTAGAACGCCCGGACGGTGATTAGAAACTTCAGGCCTGCAGGAGCGGTTTCACGCGCGTGGCGATGGAGGCGACCGCTTCCTTGATCTCCTTGCGGCCGAGGACGGCGAGTTGCACCTCTTCGAGAAAGATCGACTGAGCGCGCGCCGCTTCCGGGAAAGGCGGGAAGGCGCCGCGGGCATTCTTCAGGACCTCGGCCTCGACGGCGGCAACCGGATTATTCACGAAAGACTGGTCCGCATAGGTCGAGACGCGTACCGGGCCGTTGCCGTTCCTGGCCATGCCAAGCGTCACGCGCTTGCTGGAGACCTCCTTGATGAACTTCCAGGATAGTTCTTTGTCCTTGGAATTAGCCGGGATGACCATGCCCCAGGCCTCGACGATAGAAGACATCGGCACCTTGCCCTTGAGATCGCTCGAAATCGGGAACTCGATCGCCTTGATCTTGCCTGGGAACTTGCTCTGTTCCTTGTTGTTCAATTGCGCATTTCGGGCGAAGGGCAGCACCGTAAAGGCGGCCCGGCCCTGCTGCAGCCAGGTTACCTGGTCATCGTTCTTGGTAGTCGCATAGCTGCGTGGCAGGGCACCACTCTCGAACATCTTTCGCAGAACCGTCAGGCCCTTTTCCATCGCTTCGGGGTTCGGCAGCAGCTCGAATTTCGCGTTGATGAAATCACCGCCGAAAGCACGTGCGAACATGACCGGGAAGACGGCGAGGTCGCTCGCGAGAACCATACCCGCAACCGGTGTGCCGGCCTTGGAGGTAAAGGTGAGCTTCTGGGCCTGCTCAACCAGTTCCTCCAGCGTGGTCGGCGGCGCGCTGATGCCCTGCTCTTCCAGAAGCGCCTCGTTGTAGAATAGGCCCTGCGTCGCGTGGCGGACCGGAATGCCGATCAGCTTGCCATCAACGGTCATGCCTTGGACGAGACCTGGAGCGATGTCGCCGAAGTCCTCGATCGCATCCTTCTCCAGGTAGCTGTCGAGAGGCTCGAACATGGCCGCGATCTGCTTGGTCGGCCGGTTATCGACGATGTAGCCGACATTGAAGTCGGTAGTATTGAGGCTCGCCTCGCGGAAGAGGCGATCCTGCAACGGGTTGGAGTCGAATGTCGTCCAGACGATCTCCGCATCATTGCCGGTACGCCAATCCTTCAGGAGATCGCCGTCGCCGGAGCCGGAGCCGAGCACGGTCTGGTGCACCTTGTGGCTCAGGACGTTGAGCGTCTTGCCGACGGCAAAGGATGGCCCGGCGGCTAACATGGCCGCTCCTCCCAGCGAGGTCCCGAGAAACCCGCGACGTGTAATGTTCGTGAATACCTTGTCTGACATGATTTTCCTCCCTTTCAGACAGTGATCAGCCTTTGGTCGCGCCGGCAGTCAGGCCGGCCACCAGATAGCGGTTCATGAAGATGACGAAGAGCAGAACGGGGATGAGCTGAACGGTGGATGCGGCAAACAGGACGCCCCAGTCGACCCCGTCGATCGATCCGATCATTTCGGAGATTACCAGCGGTGCGGTCTTGGCTCGCGTCGCGGTGAAAATGAAGGCGAACAGGAATTCGTTCCAGGCGAACACGACAACGAAGACAGCCACCGCCAGGATGCCCGGTGCAGCAAGCGGCACAATGACCCGCCGAAGGATCGTGAGACGCCCCGCGCCGTCGATCTGCGCCGCCTCATCCAGTTCGCGCGGGATCTGATCGATGAACGTGCGCATCAGCACCGTGCCGAGTGACACGAAGAAGGTCGCGTAGAGCACCATCAGGACGATATGCGTATCGTTCAAGCCGATCGCGTTGATGATCGGGAAGAGCGGCAATGTCACGACGATCGGTGGGATGAGGCGTACGATGATCAGGAACATCACGCTCGCATTCAGCATCCGGCTGCTGTAGCGCGAATAGACATACCCGGCCGCCGTGCTGGTGGTGATTGCGAGAACGGTAGCGCCTGCCGTGATGATGGTGCTGTTTAAAAGTCCGCCGAAGAACACGCCCCAGCCGTTCCAGAGTTCGACATAGTGCTGGATGGTCGGCGAGAAGACAAATTTCGGCGGTACCGCGAAAATGTCCTGTCCCGGCTTGAAGGACGACATGAGGATGAAGGTGATCGGGAAGAGCGACCACACGAGAATCACCGCGACTGCGACCGTTTTTCCGAGGCCGATGGCGAGCTTGTCAGTGCACATTGCCGGCCACCTGCTTGCGAAGAAGGAACACATAACCGGTCGCAAGAAGCAGCGACGCGAGCACCATGATCCAGGCGGTGGCGGCTGCCGTACCGAAAGCGTTGAAGCTGAAAGCCTCCTGGTAGAGGTAGACCGCGACCACTTCGGTCGAGCGGGCAGGTCCGCCCTGGGTCATCAGCCAGACCTCCGAAAAAATGCGGAAGGCGAAGATGTAGCGGAAGAGCAACGCTACCACGATTGCCGGACCGAGAAGCGGTATTGTCACTCTGCGGAAGGCATCGAAGGCGGTGGCACCGTCGATGCGCGCGGCCTCGTAAAGATCCTTCGGGATCGCCAGACGCGCCGCATAAAGGATGATGAAGGTAAAGGGCAGGTGCAGCCAGATCGTCAGGAGACCGATCATAATGAGCGCATGCGACGGCTCGAAGGACCAGTCGAGCATCGGCAGGCCGAGCCAGGTCAGCATGGCCGTGACCGGACCGACGTCGGGGTCGAAGAGGAAGCGCCACATGGCAACCGCGATGACTTCGCTCACGGCATAAGGCGCCAGTACAGCGACGAGCAGGACGCGCCGGAAGGGCAGGCCGCTTGCAAAAAGCAGTGCCATTCCAAGCCCGAGTGCCAGTTCCAGATGCACGGCGAAGATGACGATCAAGACCGTATTGCCAAGCGCCAGCAGAAAGGCGGGATCGGTGAGCACCCTGATGTAGTTATCGAGCCCTACGAAGGTCGCCGACTGCCCGAAGCTGGACGCGTTGAGGCTCAGCCACACGACATAGAGCGACGGAATGACGATGACACTGAGGATCAGTATCTGTACCGGCGCGAGGAATGGCAGCGCTTCGGTAATCTTGTTCAGACGCAAAAAAGTCCCTCCCATGCGGGCATTTCAGTGCGGCGCGCACTCTCCTCACGCGCCTAATGGATGCTGTTCGGCCGCTCCTCCGCGGCATTTCCGGCCGGCGGCTCGCCGGTCCCCTGAGCCGTTTCACCATCTGCCGGCTGCACCAGTCGGCGGGTTGAATCCCGAACCTGCAGGCTGGTGTGCAGAATACTCGGCGTCGGTTCGGAGACGTCTCCCTCCATGCGCAACAGCAGCCGCTCCCATGCAACGCGGGCAATGTCGTCCACCGGCTGGCGGATCGCGGTCAGTGCCGTCTTGCGGGCGCTCATCCAGGTGTAGTCGTCGAAGCCGATGATCGAGATCTGATCGGGAATATCGATCTTCTGCCGGGCAAGTGCGGTCAGGACGGCAAGCGTCGTGACGTTCGTGAGTGCAAAGACCGCTGACGGCAGCGGATGCCGCTCGAGCCAATGGGCGAAGAGTTCGGCGCCGCGCTCGGCATTCGAACCCAGCGCAACTGCCTCCGGCTCCTTGCCGGTCAGCTTCTGCACGATCGAAACGGCACCACGGACGCGTTCGCGGATCGGCGCGACATCCAGATCTGATGCCGCCAGCACGATGTCGGAATGACCCATCTCGACCAGATAGCGGCCGGCGATCTCGCCCGCCTCGAAATTGTCGATCGTCACCGTGTCGGCGACGGCTTCCTGCGCGATTACGCGGTCGACCAGCACGGTCGGCAAATGCACTACTTCGCGGACGAGAATATCCGGCACCGTATCCGAGCACGGCACAGCAATAATGCCCGAAGGCCGCCAGCCGAGCAGTGTGTGCAGCCGTGACTCCTCCAACTGCCGGTCATCACGCGAGCTTGCAACAATGACATCATAGCCGTCCTTCAGAGCCATCACCTCGATGCGCGAGATGAGCGAGGTGAAGAACGTATCATCGAGATCCGGCACCAGCACGCCGACAACCCTGGCCTTTCCGGATTTTAGCTGCGAGGCCGCCCTGTCGATTTGGAAGGAAAGTTCTCTTGCTGCCTTTTCGACCCTCTCGCGCAAATCATCATTCACCGGCTTGCGGCCGCTGAAGACGTTCGAGACGGTGGCAATCGAGACCCCCGCCCGTTCCGCGACTTCCTTCAATGTTGCTCGTCTGCGTGCCACCGCATCCTCGATGTTAAACGTTTAACTGTGAAACGTTTAACAGGTTTTCAATATTACGCAAGGGGGCTTGGCATTGCCTGAGCTGCATGGTCTATGGAGATGAACGGGCGTCGGCCGCACCCGCTTCGTTGATCCGGGGCGGAGAAGGGGTCGTTGACGTTGGCGGTGAGGCAGACTGACAATTTATTGACCAGCCTTCCGCAGCACATCTTCAAGGATTCGATGAACGCGCAGATCCAGTGTGTGGGCCACGTTGAAGCGCATGAAACGGCCGGCACTTTGCGATACACTGAACACGTTGCCGGGGGCCAGGATAACGTTCTCGGCAAGTGCGATTTGTGCGATCTGCGTAGAATCCAGGCCATCTGGAAGTTGACACCAAAGATAAAAACCGCCCCGCGGTGAAAGCCAGGGCTTGATGCCGAGCCGGTGCAGTTTATCCACGGCCTCACGGCGCGCCCGGACGAGCTTCTGCCGCAGCTCTTCCATATGCTTGCGATAGCTGCCGCCTCCCAGAACGTGGGTGATCAGTTCAGTACAGATCGGACTAGGCCCCCCGAAGTTGGTGGCGACCTGCAGATCCAGGAGTCCCTCGATCCAATCGGGGCGAGATGCAATGTATCCGCAGCGTATCGAAGCCGACAACGTCTTGGAGAAACTGCCGATGCGGATGACGCGGTTCAATCCGTCCAGCGCCGCCAACCGTGATGACGGTTCCGGCTCGAAATCGGCGAAGATGTCGTCCTCAATGATCGCCGTTTCATGGCGTGCCGCAGCGTTCAGCAGACGATGGGCGATCTGGGGCGAAAGCGTCGCGCCCGTCGGGTTGTGAAGCGCGGAATTGGTGATATAGACCCGCGGCCGTTCGGCGCTTAGCAGAGTTTCGAATGCCGTAACGTCGGGGCCTGATGGCGTGTAAGGCACGCCGATGATCTTCACCTGATGGGCTTTCAGCAGTGCCTGGAAATTGAAGTAGCAGGGATCGTCGATCATGACGGTGTCGCCTGGACGAAGTAGGAAGCGACAGATCAGGTCAAGAGCCTGAGTTCCCGTACTTGTCAGCATCAATTGATCCGGCGTGGCTTGGATACCTTCCACTGCAAAACGGGCCAGCATGAGATGCCGCAACTGCAGGGAGCCACGTGTTCTGCCGTAATACGCAAGGAGGTCGTCGTCGCTTCGCGCCAGGCTTCGGATGGCCCGCCTCAGTGCGTCATTCGGCATCCAGTCAGCAGGAAGCCAGCCGCAACCGGGTTTCAACACCGTGGCATCGGAATCAAGCGACTGCCGCGAAACCCAGAATGGATCGACGGCCCTTGTCTGCGGCGATTCCGTCTCGGCCAGCTTCAGTGGTGGCAAAGCATTGTTGGAGACATAAAAACCGGAGCCTCGTTGGGCCCGGATCAATCCTACCGCAGCAAGACGATCATAGGCTTCGACCACAGTGGAAGGTGACACGCCCATGGCGGCTGCAAAACCTCGGATCGAAGGAAGGCGGTCTCCCGGCGCAAGTGTGCGGGCGGCAATCTTGGTTCGTATTGCCGTCATGACTTGCGATGTCCGGTTTCCCGCGTGATTGCGCGGCATGGTCTGCCTCCAAGAATTGTATTGTCCTGCACACTGATACAGTTATTCGAAATCGTACTGATCTGTATCTGTTTCCGCCAGTGTTTCGCGCGTATCAGACGGGGCAAAGGTGAGGTGCCATGAAGACGTCCATGGAAGGCTGGGGCAGCGGGCTCCTCGGTGTCATCATATTCAGCGGGTCGCTCCCGGCGACGCGTGTCGCGGTGGCGGATTTTTCTCCGCTGTTCCTGACATCGGCTCGAGCGGTAATTGCCGCAATGTTTGGAGCAGCGCTCCTTTTTACCCTTCGTCAGCCCCGGCCGGCCTTTGGCGATCTCCTGTCGCTCGCGGTGGTCGCGATTGGCGTCGTCATCGGTTTTCCGCTGCTGACGGCGCTGGCGCTGCAATACATCACGTCAGCTCATTCGATCGTATTCATTGGCCTTCTTCCTCTTGCGACCGCCATCTTCGGAGTCCTGCGAGGCGGGGAGCATCCCAATCCGTTCTTCTGGCTGTTCTCAGGGCTGGGCAGCGTCATAGTGACCGGTTTTGCTCTGACATTTGGCGGAGAGGTATCGGTCACAGGTGGCCTGTTGATGTTCGCTGCGATCGTCATCTGCGGGCTCGGCTATGCCGAGGGTGCGAAACTTTCGCGGACTTTGGGGGGATGGCAGGTAATTTCCTGGGCCTTGATCCTCGCGCTGCCGCTTATGGCGGCATTTGCCCTGACGACTCTTCCGGATACCTGGCAAGGCATCGGGAGCGCTTCGTGGATCGGGCTTGCCTATGTGTCCATCTTCAGCATGCTCGTCGGCTTTGTGTTCTGGTATCGCGGTCTCGCACTGGGAGGCATTGCGGCTGTGGGGCAGTTGCAACTGCTTCAACCGTTCTTCGGCCTGTTGTTGGCCTCCGGTCTTCTGCATGAAGAGGTGAGCGCCATGATGGTCGTCGCTACGCTTGCCACTGTTCTCTGCGTTGCCGGCGCTCGCAGATTCTCTCGCTGAGATCAACGGCTCCTCTCCCGTTCATGCAGAATGCACCAGAGCCGGACATCGTCCAAGATCGCACACACTTTCAGTATGTCTCACGGGCTGCTGTCCGGCCGGAGATTTCTCGTCAAACACGTCCTCCTGAGCCCTATTTCCCATCACGATCCAGTGTTTCATCTTGCTTTCTGAAGGGGTTTGCTCAAATAAATCGCGACGATGGAGCAGGTGGGGTTTCATGGCCGAGCATCTTCGAGGAATATTGATCGCAGCATCGATGCTGATCTCCTGCTTGGGTTTCCCGGCAGCCCAGGCTAAGGACTCGGCTTCGCGGATATTGCACGACGGGTTCGACTCGTCGGGTTTTACCGAGGAAGGCGGCCTCTACTATCGGGAAAACAGCGAACAAGCCGCTGGTACGGCTGAATTTCAGAGCAAGGTCAGGCGCAGCGGCTCTGGTGCACTGAAGTTGAGCGTCCGTTCCCTGTGCCCGGCCAGCGATCCAGGCTGCAGCGAGCGGGCAGAGATTTGGGAAAGGACGCCGTTGCGCGTCCCTTATGAGATTCCCGTTTGGTATGGGTTTGCGGTCAAATTTGCAGACCCTATTCCAACAGATGACCACCGCTATCTTATCGCCCAGTGGAAGAGGGAAATCGGACCGAAGGCACAGGGCGATTTCAGCCCGTATCTGGCGTTCCGCTTCAGTGGCGGCAAGATTTTCGTAACTGTTGAAACGAACTACCACCCGGACCTCGTGAGCTCACCGCGGAATGGGGTATGCCCCGATGGCGCGACACCCGTATGGCTCCGGCCCGAAACAAATCAAATGCGCGCACTTGTGGTACGGCCGCCGGATTGGAAAGCGGTCGATGCGGATCGGTTTACAAGTTGCACGGAGAAAATCTCAGTTACCGAGCGAGGCAACGTCATACCGGAGCCCGCTTCAGGCTGGATTTATTTCGCGGTGCTCTCCAAACCGGGACCCAATGGCACCGGTCATCTTGAGGTTTTTGCAAACGGCAAATGGATCGTTTCGGTAAAAGGTTCGATTGGCCATTCCGATGGAGGCCTCGGAAATAACCAATATTTCAAATTCGGCCCGTATCGCGATGGCGCTCCTGATGTCTGGTCGCTTTACTATGACGATTTCATTCGTTCGCCGAATTGCGAAGATGTTTTAAAGCAAGCGGAATACTGCCGGATAGTCAATCGTTAGCCGATTTCGGACCATGCGTATCGCGGCGGTGGGTGCGACCTTCCTATGGCCATCTGCGCCCGCCCATCGAATCTCCGATCCAGTCTTCGGATGCCGGGCCACGTCGATCGATGATCGTGGCAAGGCAGGGGCGGAAACGTCGAGGAAATCCAAAAAATGTCGCGCCTGCGAATCCAATTGATGGAACCCCGAGGCTCGCATACTATATTAGATTCGAGGAATTGACTGGGGGAGCCGCCACAAACGCGTGAATGGGGTTTTCTTACGCAATTTGAACTTGATTTCTGCGCCCCATCATTTGGCCTGCAACGCGCATCAGCAAAGTTAGCCAGGGGATACACAACCCGGACCCGGTTTTAGCGTACTTGTGAAGAAATAATGGAAAAGAATCTGCTTCGCTACATTTGGAACCATACCCGGCCTCAGCAGATCTGGGTCCTGATTGTCGTATTGGTTTCAATGATACCCTATTTTTTGTCGCTCGATCTGCCAAAGCAGATCATCAATGGTCCTATCCAGGGTGCGGGGTTCGAGACTCCGAATGCGACCCAACCTTTTATGGAATTTGAAATAAATCTGCCGCTGCTCGGATCGATCTATACATTTGAAGGTTTCCAGCTCGGGCGTATGCAGACACTGGTTGCTTTGAGCGGCGGGTTTCTGTCGCTGGTCATTATCAATAATTTCTTCAAATATTATATCAATACCTACAAGGGGCGGCTTGGCGAGCGCTTGCTCCGCCGCATCCGCTTTGAACTCTTCGATCGGGTGCTGCGCTTTCCGCCGCGCCGCATCAAGAATATCCACGGCGCCGAAATCGCCAGTATGATCAAGGATGAGGTGGAACCTTTCGGCGGCTTCACCGGCGATGCCTTCGTTCAGCCCGCTATGCTGGGCGGTCAGGCCGTGGCAGCAATGCTGTTCATATTGCTCCAGAGTTTCTGGCTCGGACTGGTCGCTGCAGTCATGGTGCTTGTGCAGGTGATCGTTATCCCAAGGATGCGCCGGCGCTTGATCGAACTCGGCCGCCAGCGGCAGATTACCGCCAGGCATCTGGCTGGCAAGGTGGGCGAAGTCGTGGAAGGCATTGGTACTATCCATGCTTATGATACTTCAAACTATGAGCGTGCGGATGTCGCCAATCGACTTGGTCAGATCTTCAAGATCCGCTATGACATCTACCAGTGGAAGTTTCTCGTCAAATTTCTGAACAACTTCCTTGCGCAGCTGACGCCCTTCTTTTTCTATCTCATCGGCGGCTACTTCGCGTTGCGGGGATCGCTGGACGTCGGTCAGCTTGTCGCCGTTATTAATGCTTACAAGGATCTTCCAAGCCCGCTCAAGGAGCTGATCGACTGGGATCAGGCGCGCCAGGATGTGCAGGTGAAGTACGAGCAGGTCCGGGACTATTTCGAGTTTGATGATCTGATCGACCCGGCGACCCATGCAATTGCCTCCGTAGGTCAACCATATAGCGGCGAACAACTGGCCGCGATAAATCTGGTCATAGAGGACGAAGGCGGCGTCAGGGTATTAAATGGTGCGTCGATCCGGCTGGCGCGAGGGGAGTCTGTGGCCATGGCCGACAACATCGGGCGTGGCGCGGAGGCATTGGCGGAAGCTTTTGGGCGGCAGGTCTGGCCGACGTCAGGCAAGATTTGCCTGGGTGACCATGACATTCTGGAACTTCCGGAATCGATCGCGGGAAGGCGCGTCTCCTACGTATCGGCGGACACTTACTTCTTCCACGGAAGCCTCAAGGACAATCTTCTTTACGGTTTGAAACATGCCCCCGTGGAGCCTGCCCAATATGAGGGAGATGCCGCGAACCAACGGCGCTGGGAAATTCGCGAAGCCCAAATGGCTTCCAATCCGGATTTCGACGTTCGAGCCAGCTGGGTTGATCACCGAACGACATCAATCAGCGATAATGGCGATAAGAGTGACATAAAGAATTCGCTCCTCGCCGCTCTCGACAAGGTGCAACTGACTGATGATATCCTACAGTTCGCGCTCCATTCCACGCTGGATGCGCAATCAAATCCTCAGCTTGTGGCTGACGTTGTTGCGATGCGTCATGCGCTTCACAACGAGATACGCAGCACGGGCCGCTCTGGCCTGATCGTGCCGTTCGAGCCTCAAGTCTACAATAAAGAGGCGACGGTGGGAGAGAATCTGCTGTTCGGCAAGACCTTGCAGCCGCTCGACAAGACGAGCGCCCTGCTCGACAGTGACCACTTCTATACCGCGCTGGCCAAGGTTGGTCTTCTCAGAGCTTTCGTCGATACAGGCCTCACCATTGCCGGCAATATGGTGGAAATCTTTTCCGGTCTTCCCCCCGATCACCCCTTCTTCAACCAGGTGCCGTTCCTCACTGCTGACGATATCGTCTATTACCAACAGATATTGCAGAAGCTGGGAACGCGCCGCTCCCATGCCCTCTCGGCGGAGGAGGAGCGCGCAGTGGTGCGGTTGACGCTCGAATATATCGAACCGCGATACCGCCTTGGCGTTCTGCACGATGATCTCAGAGAGAAGATCGTCGGCGCACGCGAGATTTTCTTCGCCGAGCTGCCGGCCCATCTCAGAGGACTGATCGAGCATTACGATCCAGATGCGTATATGTCCTATGCGACCCTTCAGGAAAACATCCTGTTCGGCAAGATCGCCAACCGAAATGCCGATGCTCCGAGTGAAATCCGAAATATAGCAGCGAGAGTCTCGCGGGAACGTGGCTTTTATCATCAGCTCCTGCGCGTCGGGTTGGAGTTCGACATCGGTGCTGGTGGCCGGCGGTTGACGCTGGTTCAGCGGCAGAAGCTCAATTTGGCACGTGCCCTTATCCGCCGCTCGGATTTCTATATCTTCAACAAGCCCCTGCCTGGCCAGGAAAGGCGTTTGCAGGAGGAGATTGTGAGCGATGTCCTGACCTATCTGCGCCAGCAGGAGAACAATCCGACAATCGTATGGGTCTTGTCGAACATTTCTCTTTCCAAATTGTTTGAAAGAGTGGTTATGTTTGACAACGGCGAAATTGTGGAGGATGGTTTGTACGAGACACTTCGGGAAGAAAGTGGTATATTCAAGGCACTGGTGGCCTAACGATCATCTGATAGCATCCGATTGGTGGCGGCGATGTTGCTATGTGAGGAAGTGCAGTTACTGAAGAAGTTGCCCTATTTTGCAGACCTTGATGGTTGCAAACTGAAACTCTTGGCCTTTGCGTCCGAACGCGTGAGCTACGAGCCGGGGCAGAAACTTTTCAAGCAGGGCGATGGCGGCGACTCTGCTTATGTCATTCTCAGCGGTACAGTGGAAACCGTGCTCGAGACACCCACGGGCCAGACGAAAATTCGCGAGAATGGCGTTAATTCAGTGGTCGGCGAAATATGCCTCCTTTGCGAGGGCGAGCGCACCAATACCGCCAAGGCACTCACGCATGTAGAGGCTCTCAAGATCAACAAGGATTGTTTCTCGCGGATCATCCACGACAGCCCGAACATGACGATGCGGGTGACCCGCACGCTTGCGGAGCGGCTTCGGCACACGGCCGACGAACTGGATACCGTCAAAGCTCATCAGTTTGTTTGAACACTTTCCATCCAACGCCAACTGATGAGTTGGGCGCGTTTCAGGCGCGTTGATAGAAGAAATACCGCCCCTCTTCCACCGAAGGTAGCCGTGGAAGCGGACGGAGATGCGGATGATCGAGCGGAAGCCCGCTGACTGCAATGCCGCCGGAAATCAGCATTCCAGCCATCAGTTCCGGCAGCCACGTGATGATGATCGCGTCCTTTTCCGGATATCCGGTGCCAATATCCGCATGCGCGAGTGCCGCATCGAAGCCGATAAAACCGGTCGCAGTTTCTCGAATTTCCCCCATGACGAAATCTTCCGGTTCCGGTAGAACTGTCCGGTGTGCCCCGAGATGGCGGTCGAATGCTATGATCCGCCGGTTGGGAAACAGTTCTCGAAGATGGCTGTAGCTGCGGCCATTGCCGAGGCCGACCTCGAGCACTGCACCGGCCCCAGGCAATAGGCCGTTAGCCTGGATATAATTCAGGATATCGCGCTGCGCGATCATGCGGCTTATAAAAATATCCAAGCGGCTCATATTGTGACCTAGGCCTTTACGATTGCTTCTGACGCAATTCCGCAGCGGGTGAAGATATTTCGGGTGTCGATGATCAGCGTCGACCATTCCGCAAGCGCCGCATAGTCGACCGCATCGTGATCGGTCGCGACAACCACTGCATCGAAGGCGCGAACCGTCTGCTCATTCCACGTTACCGTTTTCCGACCACGAAGCGCTGTATGCTCCCGAGTTGAGGGAATCTCGGCTACGTGAGGATCGTAAAACGATGCTTTCCCGCCGCGTGCCTCAATCAGCTCAATCAGGCGAAGTGACGGGCTTTCCCGGATATCCGGGACGTTCTTCTTGTAGGCAAGCCCAATGATCAGCACATTTGACCGGCTGAGCGCCTTTCCTGACCGCATGTCGAGCGCTTCAGCAAGCCTGCTGACCACATGACGGGGCATTGCCGTATTGATTTCGCCTGCGAGTTCGATGAAGCGCGTCGGCTGTTCGAACTGGCGGGATCTCCAGGTCAGGTAAAAGGGGTCGATGGGAATGCAATGTCCCCCCAGACCGGGGCCGGGATAGAAAGGCATGAAGCCGAAGGGCTTTGTTTTTGCTGCTTCGATCACCTCCCAGATGTCTATTCCCATTGCTTCGTAAACGAGCTTCAATTCGTTCACGAGCGCGATGTTGACAGCCCGGAAGATATTCTCCGTGAGTTTGACGGCCTCGGCTGTGGCGTTGCTGGAGACGGGCACGACGGAACTCACAATGCAGCCGTAGAAGGCCGACATCAATGCGCTGGCAATGTCGCCGTCGCCTGAAACCACTTTGGGGATGGTGGAAGTCTGGAAATTCCGGTTGCCGGGGTCTTCCCGCTCCGGCGAATAGCCGAGGTAGAAATCGATGCCGCTGGTCAGGCCCTTCGCTTCCAGAATAGGTTTGACGATTTCGTCGGTCGTGCCCGGATAGGTGGTGGATTCCAAAACGATGAGCTGACCGGGGCGCAACGTAGCAGCGATGGAGCGTGCAGTCTTCTCCACGAAGGAGAGATCCGGATCGCGATTGGCAGTCAACGGCGTCGGCACGCAAATCGCAATGATGTCGTAGTCGCCGAGGAGGTCGAAATCGCATGTCGCGGCGAAGCGACCGGCCTCGCGCTCCACGGCGAGGACTTCACTAGGCACAGCCTCGATATAGCTGCGATTCTCGTCGATGGCGACAATTTTGCCGGGATCGATATCGAAGCCCATGACCTCGAAGCCGGCACGGGAAAAGGCCATGGCAAGCGGCAATCCAACGTAACCGAGCCCGATCACTCCCGCCTTTGCGGTCTTCGCGCGAATAGCAGCCATGAGCTTGGAAGAATGTGTGGTATCAAGCATTCAGGATTGGCTCCGCAGCATATGGGAAGTGCCGACAGTTGAGAGAGAAGTCCCAATGTGTCAAGTGTGATCGAAAGGTCGGACGGTGACTTAAGTTTGGCTATGCCTTGATACAAGTCTTTGCCCGATCCCTCACGCATTCGTCATTGTCCACTTATGAAAATTGCCTTCTATTCACCCTTGAAGCCCCCCGGTCACCCTGTTCCTTCAGGTGATCGACTGATGGCGCGCCTGCTCATCCAGGCGCTCACTCTTGCCGGCTACGATGTCGAGATCGCTTCAGAATTTCGTTCCTTCATGCCGACCGCAAGCAGCTCCAGTCTTGCAGAACGACGGCAGGCCGCTCAAGCTGAGATTGCGCGGCTGGAAGAAGGATGGACTTCCGGCGGACAGCCCGACCTGTGGTTCTGTTATCACCCCTATTACAAGGCCCCCGATCTGCTCGGTCCGGCGCTCTGTCAGCATTTTGGGCTGCCTTATGTGACCGCAGAAGCCTCCTACTCGTTGCGACGCAATGAAGGCGCTTGGGTGTTCAGCCAGGAGGCTGTGTTGAGCGCGGTCCAAATGGCGGCCGTGAATCTTTGTTTCACCGGTCGGGATGAGCGAGGCCTTCGTGCCGTCGCTCCACAAGGTCGGTTCGAACGCCTGCCGGCATTCATCGATCCAGCCCCATTTCGGGTTCGAGAACCAAGGCCCGAGCCTTTTCGCCTGATCACTGTCGCCATGATGCGGCCGGGCGACAAGCTCGACAGTTACCGCGCGCTCGCCGAAAGCCTTCGTCTTCTCCGGCATCTCCCGTGGACGCTGGATGTAATCGGTGACGGGCCAGCGAGAGCCGAGGTCGAAGCGGCATTCGGGTTCCTCACGCCGGAGCGAATCCGCTGGCATGGTGTCAAAACCGCCGACGAAATCGCCGAACTGCTGTCTGCTGCGTCGCTTTATGTCTGGCCCGGACACGGCGAGGCCTACGGCTTGGCCTATCTGGAGGCGCAAGCTGCCGGCCTGCCTGTGGTTGCGGAAGAAACCGCCGGCGTCCCCGAAGTTGTCGCTAGCGGGCGCACGGGTCTGCTGATGACCGCCGGTGATGTGAGCGCTTACGCGGCTGCGATCGAGCGCCTTTTAACTTCCGGAGTGGAGAGGCAGGCTATGGCGGTCGAGGCGCGTCGGTTCGCCGGCAGCGAGCGTTCGGTTGATCGTGCAGCCATCAGGCTGCAGGACATTCTGGCAAGATATATCGGAGCCTCTTCATGACCAGGAATCTCGTAGCGCGGGCTCTCGATCGCGCCGTCGAAAACAACCGGCCGATCACGTTTTGGTTGCGAGACGACGATGCGACCGAGCCGACAAATCCGCTTGAGCAGCTGCTCGAACTCACCACCGACAACGACGTTCCAGTCACGCTCGCCGTGATTCCAGCAGGTGCCAGACAATCCCTCGCTGCGAGGCTCGAGGATGAGCCTTTGGTGACCGTGGTCGTACACGGCTGGAGCCATCAAAATCATGCCCCGGAAGGGGAGAAGAAGCAGGAACTCGGATCGCACCGGGACCCTGCTGTCGTGCTGGCCGAAATCGACCAAGGTTGGAAGCGTTTGGAGGGTCTGTTCGGGGAGCGCGCGTTTCCCATGCTCGTGCCCCCATGGAACCGTATCGATCGAGGTCTGCTGCCAGCGCTTCCGCCTCTCGGCATTCAGGCGCTTTCGACTTTCGGCAGGGAGAACGGAAACGACCGCATTCCCCTTTTGAATACTCATATCGACATTATCGACTGGCACGGCACCAGAGGAGGGCGGCCGGAGGACTTGTTGTTTGGGGAAGTTCTGCGAAGGATCGGGGAGTTAAGCGGGCATCCGCTCGATACGGTTGGCATCCTGAGCCATCACCTAGTGCATGATGCATCCGCCTGGCGCTTTCTTGAAGCGCTGTTTGAGCTGACGCGCGGGCACCCGGGGTGCCGCTGGATGCGTAGTGAGGAAATCATCCGGACAGCACGACACTGATGGGCCGCAATGGCCTCAGTCACCACGGTTTCCAGGCAATCAGCAGTCCGGATGTTGTGTTTTCGGCTCTAGCTGCCAACTGCCGAACCTCGTCCAAGGTCGCAGCAGCAGGGGCGCTGGCGGCAACAAAATCGGCGGGGGCGAGGTTTATTGCGGTTGAGCGGGCGGCGACCGTGAAAAGCAGCGGTCCCGTCGTCCACCAGGCCGGTGCGCCAGGCAATTCCGCGCGGATGCCCGCCAGAGCTTCAATTATCTTGGAGAAGACGGGATGGCTGGGCGGTGCTGCAATGAAGGAATTGGCCAGCAGCGCAACGCCTGCGCCGGTATTGCGCGGGATATCCTCGGCAAAAGCTCCGAGTCCGCTCAACTGCAGGAGATCGTGAAAAGTTGCGCCGCGCTGTGCCGGGTACCAGTCGCAGTCGAGATAAATTCCGCCGATTTGGTCGAGGATCAGGTAACGCGCGACATCGACGGCGCCTGGATAATCGCCGGCCTCCAGCATTCCCTTGAAGATCGCATTTTCATATGCGCCGACAGCGCGCAAGTCCTCCTCGCGCCAGAGGTGATGGCGGTAGCCGTGGAGGTCGGCATGTTCTCTCCAAGCCTCGACCGTCACCGGTACCGGCTTCTTTCCGATCCAGATCTGGTGGATGACGCGCGGCACCGGCAAAGTCATGGCCGCAGCCATTATGCGGCGCTCATCCGCATTGTATTTCACATGTTTTGCGATAATTTCGGGCGGTGGCACCAAATGATATTGATAACTGATCTTCCGGATAGGATCTGCTTCGGATTTGGCGAGCTTTAGCAGGACGGATTGCAATTGCCTTGGTAGACCTAGCGAAGTTCTTGCTCCGAGGGCTTCTGCCATCGCGTCAGCCTCGCCAAGCAGTGTATCGAGGATTGATCGTGCTTCTTGGAAAAGTCCTTTCCTGATGAGATCCTGGGCGTCTCGCAGAAGGTCTTTATAATATTGCCTGGTTTTCATGAACGAGCCTGAAAAACACGAATTTGCAGCATAGACGATGCTAGAGCTTATGCGCTACGATGCTTGTTATAACCCAGTCAACCAATGCGCGACCCGTGCTTTCGTGATACAATGTCTGTAGTCCAGTTTTCGTTCGATGAGCCACTCAGCCGAGGCGAGCGCACAACATCAATGAAAGTGCTAGGCAATGGACGAGCATCCCTGAAGCAACAGTCTCAGGTTTCAGATCACGCGGCAAGCGGGCGATCAGCATGACATATACGCCCGACCTCCTGAGAATAGAAAACCTGTCAGTCAGTTTCCCGATTTTTGGCGGTAGGATCAACGCAGTCAAGAATTTCAGCATGCGTATCCGCCCTGGCAAGGTGACCGCGCTCGTTGGCGAGTCCGGGTCTGGAAAGTCGGTCATCGGGCGCACTATCGTCGGGATAGAAAGCCCCATCGCCTCCATCGGCGGACGTATTCTTTACAATGATCCCGCACTCGGCCAGTCGGTCGATCTCCTAAGCCTGCCGCGCGACGGACGACAGATCCGCCATATCCGAGGCAATCGCATCGGCATGATCTTTCAGGAGCCGATGACATCTTTCTCACCGCTCCATACCGTCGGCAACCAGATCGAGGAGGCGCTACGTATCCACGATGCATCCTCCGCCAAGGATCAGCTCGAGCGAATAGACGAAATGCTCTCGCTTGTAGGCTTCGGGGACCCGGCCAAGGTGCGTCGGATGTACCCTTTCGAGCTCTCCGGCGGCATGCGCCAACGCGCCATGATAGCCGCCGCACTGATCTGCCGACCGGCTCTTCTGATTGCTGACGAGCCCACGACTGCTTTGGATGTGACGATCCAGGCGCAGATATTGAAACTGCTCCGCGATCTCCAGGATCGCTTCCATATGGCGATGCTGCTGATCACTCACGATCTCGGTGTGGTTACCAATCTGGCCGACGAGGTCGTGGTCGCCTATCGCGGCGAAGTCATGGAGTCCGGTACCGTCGACGACATATTCCGCCGGCCAATCCATCCCTATCCGAAGGGATTGATGGCTGCCGTGCCGCATTTCGATATGCATCCCGGTGAGCGCCTGAAGCCCTTGCGGGAAATCGAAATCGACAGCTCGGAACTGCTTGGCAAGCGCAAGGGCCTTAAGGGCCTAACGGATCAGAATGTCATCCTGTCGGTCCGTCACGTTAGCAAATCCTTCAGCACGAAGAAATCGGGCTTTTTCGGGGGCGGCCAAGGGCGCACCTTAGCGGTGAACGACGTGAGCTTCGATATCCGCCGGGGCGAAAGTCTTGGTCTTGTGGGTGAGAGTGGCTGCGGCAAGACGACGCTGAGCAAAATCCTCATGCGCGGCCTCAGCGCCGATGGCGGTTCGGTGGCTTTCAATACGGAAGGTCGTTCCATCAACGTGCTGGAGGCAAGGGGTCGCGATCTGGAGATGCTGCGCCAGAAGATTCAGATGGTTTTTCAGGACCCGATCTCGTCACTCTCGCCGCGCATGACCGTTCGCAATATCGTCGGCGAAGGACTTGAGATTCACAACCGCGGCAACCGGAGCGATCGGCTGGCTTCGGTGCGTCGGCTCATCCGGACCATGGGGCTCGATGAGGGGGCACTCACCCGCTATCCCCATAGCTTCTCCGGTGGGCAGCGCCAGCGCATCGGCATCGCGAGAGCTTTGGCGCTCGGTCCCGAACTGCTGATCTGCGACGAACCGGTATCGGCTTTGGACGTCTCGGTCCAGGCCCAGATTCTCAACCTGCTGAAGGATCTCAAGAAGGATCTTGGCCTCACTTATCTCTTCATCTCGCATAATCTTGCGGTGGTGAACTACATGGCCGATCGGGTGGCGGTCATGTATGCGGGGCGTATTGTCGAGATCGGCCCCCGTGAAGTCATTCTCAGAGATCCGGTTCATCCCTACACGCGCAAGCTCATTGCGGCCATTCCTGTGCCGGATCTCGATCACCCGCTCGATTTCACCGCGCTCGGCCAAAAGAAGACAAGCGGCTTTCATGGCTGGGGCAAACAGTTCGACGACGAGGCCGGCGGACAGGAGCTGGCCCATGCCGACCTTGGCAATGGCCATCTGGTCCTGGCGCGCCGCAATGTCGACGCACGAGAGCTGCGATCATGATAAACCGTCGTACTCTCCTTGTTCTTTTGGCCTCCACTACCCTTTCCGGGCGGATTGCAGCGGCATCGAGTAAATCCTCGCCTGCAGTCTCGGATACTCCGGGAGGTCTTCCGGACAAGCCGCGGCGCGTTGATCTGGCTGCCATGGGGCGCATGCCCGGCAAGCAAGGCGGCACCATTCGCATGCTCATCGGTGGGCAGCGCGATATCCGGCTGATGCCGATTTACGGCTATGCTCGGCTTATCGGCTATGACGAAGCGCTCAATCTGCAGCCGGATATTCTCGAAAGTTTCGAAACAACGGAAGATCGCATCTTCACCTTTCGCATTCGGCAGGGACATTGCTGGTCCGATGGCAGCGAATTTACCACGGAGGATTTCCGGTTCTGCTGGGAAGATATCTACAACAATCGCGAATTGCACCGTGGCGGTATTCCGACCGATTTACGGGTGGATGACCAGGCGCCGGTCTTCGAAATCCTCGACAAATGGACAGTGCGCTACAGCTGGCATGCTCCTAACCCGGATTTCCTTGCCCAGCTCGCCGCTCCATCGCCGCTGAAGCTGGCGATGCCGGCGGCCTATCTTAAGCAGTTCCACGCCCGCTATCAGGATCCGGAGACCCTCGCCAAGCTGTGCAAGAAATATCGCGTCGAGACGTGGAGCGATCTGCAGCTCAAGATGTCGCGCACCAATCGGCCTGAAAATCCGGACCTGCCGACCCACGACCCCTGGCGCAACACGACCGAGCCGCCCGCATCCCAGTTCGTATTCGTTCGCAACCCCTATTTCCATCGCCTCGACGAAAACGGCACTCAGCTTCCCTATATCGACCGTGTGCTGCTGAATGTCAGTTCGGCGGATATCATCGCCGCCAAGGCAGGCGCCGGTGAAAGCGACCTGCAGCTCATGAATATCGATTTTGCGGACTACACGTTCCTGAAAAGCGCCGAAGACCGCTTTCCCATCAAGGTAAACCTTTGGAAGCGTACCCAAGGTTCGCGCATCGCGCTACTGCCGAATCTAAACTGCAATGACGAGGTGTGGCGCTTGCTTCTGAGGGATGTCAGGGTACGGCGCGCTTTGTCCCTCGCGATCGACCGCGCGGAAATCAACAAGGCAGTTTTTTACGGGTTGGCACATGAAAGTGCCAATTCGATCCTCCCCGAAAGCCCGCTTTTCAAGCCCGAATATGCTCGGGCCTGGGCGGCTTACGATCCTGAAGAGGCAAACAGACTTCTCGATGAGGCGGGCTTGCCGAGGACGTACCCTCACGGAATACGGTCCCTGCCGGATGGCCGACCCGCCACGATCATTGTGGAGAATGCCGGTGAAAACAATTTCGAGAGCGATGTGCTCGAACTCATCGCCGATCATTGGCGCGAAATCGGTATAAAGCTATTCTCCCACAGTTCGCAACGGGATCTCTTTCGCAAGCGGGTCATCGGCGGTGAAGCCATCATGTCGGTCTTCCAGGGCCTGGACAACGGCGTGCCGACGGCGGACATGCCGCCCAGGGAGCTGGCACCTACTGCCGATGATCAGTTGCAATGGCCGGTCTGGGGCCTTCACTATCTCTCCGGCGGCAGCGACGGCCACCCTCCCGACATGCCGGAGGCAATCGAACTCGTCGATCTCATGCGCGCCTGGCGTCGTGCGTCGACCTTTGCAGAAAGGGAGGCGATCTGGCACAGGATGCTGCAACGCTTCACCGATCAGGTTTTCACGATCGGCATCGTCAATGCGGCGCTTCAACCTGTTGTCCGCTCGTCCCGCCTGCGCAACATGCCCGATAAGGGACTCTTCGGTTTCGATCCGACTTCCTATCTCGGGGTCTATCTGCCCGACACCTTCTGGCTGGAGGAGGAAGTCTGATGGTCCGCTACATTCTCTGGCGGATCGTGGTGATGATCCCGACATTGGTCCTCATTTCGATGTTCGTCTTCACGATCATCGAACTGCCGCCGGGCGACTATTTCGAAAGCTATGTCGCCGAAATGCGGGCGATCGGCGAGAAGGCCGACATGCAGGAGATCGAGGAGTTGCGGGCGCGCTACGGCTTCGATAAGCCGGCACCGATCCGATACCTGCGTTGGGCCACCGGCATGCTGGTAGGCGACTTCGGCTATTCATTCGAATACCGCATGCCGGTGAACGATGTGGTTGGCGATCGGCTATGGCTGACGATCCTAGTCTCGACGGTGACGATCGCTCTCACCTGGCTGATCGCTTTCCCGATCGGTATCTATTCAGCAACGCATCAATATAGCTGGGGCGACTACGGGCTTACTCTTGTGGGGCTTATCGGCCTCGCCATTCCGAATTTCGTGCTGGCGCTGGTCTTCATGTATTTCGCCAATATCTGGTTCGGCACGTCGATCGGCAACCTGATGGACCCGCAATATCTAGGGCAGTCGATGAGCTGGGATAAATTCAAGTCCATCCTCGAGCATCTTTGGATTCCGGTCATCATCATCGGCACGGCCGGCACGGCCGGCATGGTCCGGCGCCTGAGAGCCAACCTGCTGGACGAGTTGCAGAAGCAATATGTGATGACGGCCCGGGCCAGAGGTCTCCATCCGTTCCGCGTCCTCGTGAAATATCCGCTTCGCATGTCGCTTAACTTCTTCATCTCGGACATCGGCTCCATTCTGCCGACAATCATCTCCGGTGCCGAGATCACCGCCGTCGTCTTGTCGCTGGAGACGACCGGTCCGCTGCTGATCAGGGCGCTTCAGAGCCAGGACATGTATCTTGCCGGGTCGTTTCTGATGTTCCTGGCCTTCCTGACAGTCATCGGCGTACTGATTTCCGATATCGCGCTCGCGCTCTTTGATCCGAGGATTCGACTCAAGGGCGGGAGCATGAAATGACCACTTCGCTGCCGCCGGATGGCGAGCCCCTTCCGCACTATGTTTCCGCAACACCGTTCGACCCATATGCAGACGAACAGGCAAAAGACGGGAAGAAGGTTTTCAAGCAGGCGTCGCAGTTCCAGTTGATGTTCTGGCGCTTTCGCCGCCATCGGCTGGCCCTCGCTTCAGCAGTCGTGCTGCTCGTCGCCTACGTGTCCATCGTCTTCATCGAATTCCTGGCTCCCTACAATCTGCATACGCGCAACATGGACAACATCTATGCGCCGCCTCAGCGGGTACGATTGTTCCATGAAGGGAAATTCGTCGGGCCTTTCGTCTATGGGCACCATATGACGCTCGATATGAAGACGCTGCGCCGGGTCTATACCGATGACCGGAACAACGTGCAGCCGCTGCGCTTCTTCTGCCGCGGCGATGCTTATCGTTTCTGGGGTGTCGTCGAAAGCGATCTCCATTTGGTCTGTCCGTCGCAGAAGGGGGATTTCTTCCTGCTTGGCACCGATCGGCTGGGGCGGGACGTCCTTTCGCGCATTCTCTACGGGGCGCGCATCTCGTTGACGATCGGACTTCTGGGTATCATCACCAGTTTCCTGCTCGGCATCGTCATCGGCGGCCTCGCCGGCTATTACGGAGGTGTCGTCGATCTGTTCGTCCAGCGGGTGATCGAAGTCCTGCAGTCAATTCCGAGCATTCCGCTCTGGCTGGCACTTGCAGCCATCATGCCGGCGGATTGGAGTCCGCTTGTCATCTATCTTGGCATCACTTTCATCCTTGGCCTGCTGGACTGGACGGGCCTTGCGCGGGCTGTTCGCTCGAAACTGCTGGCCTTGCGTGAAGAGGACTACGTTCTTGCGGCCCAACTGATGGGAGCGAGCCACTGGCGCATTATCGGCCGGCACCTAATTCCCGGTTTCATGTCACACCTGATCGCCAGCGCGACCCTCACTATTCCCGGCATGATCCTTGGCGAAACCACGCTAAGCTTCCTCGGCCTCGGCTTGCGCCCGCCAATCACGAGTTGGGGTGTGCTTCTGACGGAAGCCCGCACCATCAACGTACTCGCGCTCTACCCCTGGCTGCTGTTTCCGGTTGTTCCCGTGATCGTCGTTATCCTGGCGTTCAACTTCCTGGGAGATGGACTGCGCGATGCCGCAGACCCTTATCGGTAACTTGCAATGTGCCGTCTTGCGGACTACTGATCCTTGCACATGGCGCCGCTGCCACACGTCGTTCCATAGCCACATCGACATCGGAAAGTATCAACGTAGCAATGCAGCGAAAACTCGTCGTCCTGCTGAAGGGGTATCCCCGGCTTTCCGAAACATTCATCGCGCAGGAACTGCTTGGCCTCGAACGCGCCGGTTTCGAGCTAGTTCTCGTTTCCATGCGCCGCCCGACCGACAAGAAGCGTCATCCCATCCATGACGAAATCCGTGCACCGGTGCATTATCTGCCCGAGTATCTGCACGAGGAGCCGTTCCGCGTTCTGCGCTCTCTCATCCTCGCATGTGCGAAGCCGGGCTTCTTCGCGGCGTGCAAGGATTTCATACGTGATCTCGGTCGGGATTTCACGCGCAATCGCGTCCGCCGTTTCGGCCAGGCGGCCGTACTCGCCGTCGAATGGCCTGAGGGGGCTGATTGGCTGCATGTCCACTTCATCCATACGCCGGCGGCAGTCGGGCGTTATGCGAGCCGTATGATCGGAATTCCCTGGAGCGTTTCGGCGCATGCCAAGGACATCTGGACGACAAAGGAATGGGAGTTGCGCGAGAAGCTCGCCGACGCGCGATGGACCGTCACCTGTACCCAGGCGGGTTTCGAGCGCCTTCGTGGTCTGTCTAGGCGTGAAGAGATCGTGCATCTGAGTTATCACGGGCTCGATCTTGACCGGTTTCCGCCTTTCGAAGCGGAACGTCCATTGCGCGACGGTACCGATGCGAGCCAGCCGATCACTATTCTCAGTGTCGGACGTGCCGTCGACAAGAAGGGCTTCGACGTCCTGCTGAAAGCCCTGGCGTTGCTGCCTGACGATCTTCACTGGTGTTTCGAGCACATCGGAGGCGGCGAGGAACTGAGCAAGCTCAAGGCTCTGGCCAATAGGCTGGGCATCGATGATCGCATCCGTTGGCATGGTGCGATGGCCCAGCAGGAAATCCTCGCCTATTACCGCAGCTCCGACATCTTCGCGCTAGCCTGCCGGGTGACTGGCAATGGCGATCGCGACGGGCTTCCGAATGTTCTTGTCGAAGCTTCCAGCCAGAAGCTCGCCTGCGTCTCGACCTCGATCTCCGGTATTCCCGAGATGTTTTCAAACGGCGTGAACGGTTACCTCGTCGAACCGGAAGATCCGGTTGCTTTTGCGAAGATGCTCGAAAGTGCCATTCGCGACCCCGCGGGTCGTCGGGCGATAGGCATCGCCGCCGAAGTGAAGGTGCGCGCAGAATTCGACCATCGCGAAAGCATCCGGCAGCTCCAGGCTTTGTTTGCCGATCGGCCTATCGCTGTCCCGTTGAATCCGGTGCCGGCTCCATGACCTCTCCGAAGGTTTTTTTCTATGTCCAGCACCTTCTCGGCATCGGCCATCTTGCCCGTGCAAGTCGCATTGCCGCCGCGCTGCGCGAGGGTGATTTCTCGGTCACCATGGTAACGGGAGGCCTGCCCTTGGAAGGCTTTCCCGCTGCGGGGATCGACCATGTGCAGCTTGAACCGGCGGTGACGGCCGGCGACGGTTTTTCAAAGCTTAAGGATGCTGCGGGAAATCCGATAGACGAAGCAGCGGAGACACGGCGTCGCGAACAGCTTCTTGCCGTGTTCCGGGCGCGACAGCCGGATATCGTGATCATCGAGGCGTTTCCTTTCGGCCGACGGCAGGTCCGTTTCGAGCTCCTTCCGCTGCTGGCTGAAATTGAACATTGTGAAACGCGTCCCCTCGTCATTAGTTCGATACGCGATATCCTGCAGGAGAATCGCAAGCCCGGCCGCGATGAGGAAACGATAGCACTCGTCAGGGACCATTTTGACCGGGTGCTCGTCCATGGTGATCCCAATTTCGTACGGCTAGAGGAAACCTTCCCGCTTTCCGCTGAGATAGCCGACAAGGTCTCTTATACCGGTCTTGTCGCACCGCCTGCGCCGGAACCGCGCGAGGCCGAATTCGACGTTATCGTCTCCGCTGGTGGAGGGGCCGTTGGCGCAAAACTGATCGAAGCGGCGATGGAGGCCTATCCGAAACTACCGTCGCTTGGGCGCTGGTGCGTCATTGCCGGTCCCAACCTCGATCAAGCCGAAATGGACCGCCTGGTAGCGATGGCATCGCCGGAAATCGAGATCGTTCGGTTTCGTAAGGATTTTCCAGGCCTGCTCGGGCAGGCGCGGCTTTCTATTTCACAGGCTGGATACAACACAGTCTGCGATATTCTACAGGCTCGCTGCCGGGCTGTGTTGATCCCTTTCGCCGCGGGCGGAGAGACCGAGCAAACGACCCGTGCCGAAAAACTCCAGGAACTTGGTCTGGCAATCTCTGTGGACGAGGCGACGCTTTCAGCACAAGCGCTGGTCGAGGCCATTCCGGCTGCCCTAGCGCTCGATTCCGCAATTGAGGTTCCGTTGCGGCTCGATGGAGCCCGGCAGACCGCAATCATCCTCCGGGAACTGCTTGCAGAACGCGTCGGAAAGATACGACGATAACGTCTGTTCGACCCGGCCGTTCAGGACGGCAATCCTCCTTGGACCACTGAGAGGTGGTCGGAATTATCGCGACCGAGCCAAGTGTTGACCATTTGGCAGATGTTCGACAACCCATCCAGCTGCATATGCGGCGCGGTGACAGACGGTGGTGGGCGCTTCAGGAGATCTTTGAGCGCCTGAGACAGACGGGGTCCGTTTACCGATTCGTCGGGATGGAGCATGTCCACCAAGCCGAGTTCATGGGCTCGGAGTGCACGTATCAACTGCTCCTCCCGAGGCTGGATGCGCGGAATGATCAAAGCCGGCTTGTCGAAGGAGAGGATTTCGCAATAGGTATTGTAGCCGCCCATGGCGACGACAGCTTTGGCGCCGGCGATCAGGTCTTCCATCCGGTTGTCGAATTCGATGATTTCGAGCGCCGGATTCCGAGCACCGGCCTGGGTAAGCTGTTGGCGTTGCTCGGCGGGCATATAGGGCCCAAGCACCAGGAGAGCCCGCTGTGTCAGTGTGGGATCACTGTCATAGGCGTTGATCACATCGCGGATGAGGTCGCTGCCGTCGCCGCCGCCGCCGGTCGTCACAAGGATATAGTCGTCTCGCTCTCGTGTTCCGTTGCGCGATTTGGGAGAAGCTTGGCGCTGCAGAAAGCCGACGAAGTTCATCTTCGCTCGCAGCGACTGTGGCACCTCAAGCCCGAGGAGGGGATCGTAGAAATCAGGAGGCCCATAGACCCATATATCGTCATAGAGCTGATCGACCTTGCGGAGAACGTCGTTTCGTTCCCACTCGGACTTCAAAAGATGTGGCGCGTCCATGACTTCACGCAGGCCGAGCACCAAGGCCGTGCCTCTGGTTTTCAGATAGACCAGGGTCTCCTCCACCTCGCGACGCAAGCCCATTGGCTCCTTGTCGACAATGAAGATGTCCGGCTCAAATGTCTCCGCTGTATGACGGATGATCGACTGCCGCATCTTCAGCGTATCGTGAAGATCTATGTGCCGGTTCATCGAGGTGTATTCACCATTGCGCAGCTTGATGACACTGGGAATTTTGACGAAGTCCACGCGAGCCCGATAGTCAAACGCGCCGGCAATGGTGGCCCCAGAAATGATGAGCACACGAAGCCCGCTGAAGGCATCGACGAGCGAATGCGCAATCGTCCTGCATCGCCGAAGATGGCCGAGGCCGAACGTGTCGTGGCTGTACATCAAAATTCGCGCGTTTTGTGGAAAAGGCGACATTGGTAGGTTCCGATCAGCAACTTCAGCGCAGTGGAGTGTTCCATTCTCCACGGGTTCGGGCAGGTTCTTATCTTGAGATGAATGTCGTCATCACTTTCCACCATGACGTAATATCGGGAAGTCCGGCATTCCAAGGTGTTCCGGTTCGAGCTAAACGCCGGCGGCTCAACTCTCCTCGTAGAGGTTCTTAAAATGCATTGCAGTCAATCAAATCGATTACAGGTTCCGGGCACATAAGCGTTTCGTTGGCTTATGCTCGCCGGCACACCGCTTGTAACGGCTTTTTCAGCGGTCAACGATATGGTGTCAACCGGAATCGTTTCCGTCAACTCCCGCATCACGAAGCTGTTTTCGATCAGTGATGGCTGAGCCGCCATGAATACTCCCGCCAGATTTTCGCAAAGGTCGGCTGGTTCGATTCAATTTCCATCGGCTATGCTGGATCGGTCAAGTCGGATGTCATTGCCTGGTTGAGGCTGACGAAAGGTTCCATGGGTTTTGCTTCGCTTGGCCGCAGCCTCTTTGCCTTTCCCGCCCTGCTGGCTCACGCCCACTCTGCACTCGACATGCTCCTGGTCCGGTAGCAACCGGCGAAACCGGTCGCGAGCTGTGGATGTACGACTAACGGAGGATATACCAGCGGCAGAGGTTTGGTTACTTCTAAACACTGGTCTATTCCGCCGTAGGAGTTGAGTCGGAGAAATAGACTTGGAGGGTTAGGCGCCGACTGGCGCCTTTTGAAAAGGGAGGAGCATTCATGGCGGACAAGTCTTCGTCCAATGCCTACTGGACCGCGAATGTGCGTGTCATCTGCATATGTCTGGCGATCTGGGCGGTCGTTTCCTACGGCTTCGGCATCCTGCTGCGTCCGGCGCTGTCCGGCATCAAGGTCGGCGGTACGGATATCGGTTTCTGGTTTGCGCAGCAGGGGTCGATCGTCATCTTCATCGCGTTGATCTTCTACTATGCAATATACATGAACAAGATCGATCGCGAATTCGGCGTCGACGAGCAGTAAGGCGGGCCTATATTATGGATCAATATACGCTTAATCTGCTGATCGTGGGGGCATCCTTCGCTATCTACATCGGCATAGCAATCTGGAGCCGGGCCGGCTCCACGGCTGAATTCTACGCCGCAAACCGCGGCGTTCACCCCGTCATGAACGGCATGGCGACTGCGGCAGACTGGATGTCGGCCGCTTCTTTCATCTCGATGGCTGGCCTCATCGCCGGCGTCGGCTACGCCAATTCCACTTATCTTATGGGCTGGACCGGCGGCTATGTTCTGCTCGCGCTTCTGCTTGCGCCCTATCTGCGCAAGTTCGGCAAGTACACGGTGCCGCAGTTCATCGGTGACCGCTTCTACAGCCAGAGCGCACGTCTTGTGGCGGTAATCTGCCTCATTATCATCTCGGTAACCTATGTTATCGGTCAGATGACCGGTGCCGGCGTTGCCTTCTCGCGCTTCCTTGAAGTGGAATCCTCCACCGGCCTCTGGATCGCTGCCGCAGTTGTTTTCGTCTACGCGGTTCTAGGTGGTATGAAGGGCATTACCTATACTCAGGTTGCCCAGTATGTTGTCCTGATCATCGCCTATACGATTCCGGCGATCTTCATATCGATCCAGCTCACGGGCAATCCGGTTCCGCCGCTCGGTCTGTTCTCGACTCATATGGAATCGAGCCTGCCGCTGCTCCAGAAGCTCGACCAGGTCGTTACCGACCTCGGCTTCACGGCCTATACCGCGCAGGGGTCCATGCTGAACATGACCCTGTTCACCTTGTCGCTGATGATTGGCACCGCCGGCCTGCCGCACGTCATCATCCGCTTCTTCACCGTTCCGAAGGTGGCTGATGCGCGCTGGTCGGCAGGCTGGGCGCTGGTGTTTATCGCGCTTCTCTATCTGACTGCTCCGGCGGTCGGCGCTATGGCGCGCCTGAACATCATCAACACGATCTTCCCGAACGGCGCCTCGGAACAGGCGGTTCTCTATGACGAGCGTCCCGACTGGATGCGTACCTGGGAAGTGACCGGTCTCCTGAAATTCCAGGACAAGAACGGCGACGGCCGCATGCAGTATTATAACGACAAGTCCGAGGGCTTCAAGGCTCAGGCAACAGAGCGTGGCTGGGCTGGCAATGAACTGGAAATCAACAATGATATTCTCGTTCTCGCCAATCCGGAAATTGCGCAGCTTCCGGGCTGGGTCATCGGCCTTATCGCTGCCGGTGGTCTTGCTGCAGCCTTGTCGACTGCCGCGGGTCTGCTGCTTGCCATCTCATCCGCGATCAGTCACGATCTGATCAAGGATTGGATGAAACCGGATATTTCCGAAAAGGGTGAGCTCATGGCTGCCCGCGTGGCCATGGCCGGTGCCATTGTTGTTGCGACTCTGCTGGGTCTCAACCCACCCGGATTTGCTGCTCAGACGGTGGCGCTCGCCTTCGGTCTTGCTGCAGCAAGTATCTTCCCGGTTCTGATGATGGGCATTTTCTCGAAGCGCATCAACTCGGTCGGCGCGACGGTCGGCATGCTCGTCGGTCTTATCGTGACGTGCCTCTATCTGTTCACCTACCTCGGATGGTTCTTCATCAAGGGGACCAACATGCTGGCGGATGTTCCGGCCAACTACCTGTTCGGCATCCCGCCGACGGCGTTCGGCCCGATCGGCGCCCTCTTGAACTTCGCGACGGCCTATATCGTCTCGATGATGAGCCAGTCCCCGCCGCAGCATGTACAGGATCTCGTGGAATCCATACGTGTTCCGCGGGGTGCCGGGGCGGCTACAGGCCACTGATATCCATTTATGCAGCAGGAAGCGGGCGGTGATAGCCGTCCGCTTTCTTCTATCAACCGGCCTCGCGCGCTTGCATGAGGGCTCTTATGGGATCCACCTCGCCTAATATAGCCAAGTTTCTCGAGACTGTTCATCCCTATGACAGCCTGCCAAGGCGTGAGTTTGATCATGTCGCGCAACGGTTTACCCGCCAAAGCCTGTCGGCTGGCAGCGAAATCTACAGCCGTGGCGATCCCCTGCCCGGCCTCTATCTCGTTATGGAAGGCAGCGTCGAGATCCGTGATTCTTCCGGCACTGTCATCTCTCAGCTTTCTCCGCGGAATTCTTTCGGCGAACGCGGCCTGATGGCCGATGGCCGAGCCGTCACCAATGCCCGGGCCTTGTCCGACGTCGTCCTGCTTGTCCTGCCCACGGCCGAGTTCAAGCGGCTTTTAGCTGAGCATCCGGTCTATACCCGCTTTTTCTCACGTGGTAGTAGCAACGATGTCCGTCGCGCCGACATGACCTTGCGGAAGGTCGGGGACTTGATGTCGAAGCCGCCGCTGGTCTGCTCATCGAAGGACAGTGTCAAGCATGCTGCGGAACTCATGCGCGATCGCAAGGTGTCGAGTCTCGGCGTCGTGGACAACGGAATCTTCGTCGGCATCGTCACCACGCGTGATCTTGCTGCGAGAGTGCTGGCCGAGGGCCTAGACCCTGTTAACACGTCCGTATCAACCGTGATGACGCGGGACCCCATCGGGCTTACAGAGCAGGATCTGGGTTCCGACGTCCTTAATCTGATGCTGGAGCGCGGCGTCGGGCATCTGCCGGTCGTCGAAGGTGACCGGCTCGTGGGCATGATTACACAGACGGATCTGACGCGATTTCAGGCCGTCTCCTCGGCGCTGCTGATCCACGAAGCTTCAGCCGCCGAAAAGGTGGAGGATCTACGAAACATCACGACGCGCATTCCACAGCTTCTCGCGCAACTGGTCGGCGGCAACAATCCTCACGAGGTCGTAACCAGGCTGATTACCGATATTGCCGATGCGGTAACACGGCGGCTCATCGTCCTTGCCGAGCGGGATCTGGGCCCTCCGCCCGTTCCCTATCTCTGGCTCGCATGCGGCAGCCAAGGCAGGCAGGAACAGGCCGGGGTGAGCGACCAGGATAACTGTATCTTCATCGATGACAGTTTCGTCGAAAGCCAACGTCCATGGTTCGAGAAACTCGCCCGTTTCGTCAGCCACAACCTCGATGCCTGCGGATATGTCTTCTGCCCAGGGGACATGATGGCGACCAATCCCCGTTGGTGTCAGCCGGTAAGTGTCTGGCGAGGGTACTTCCACGGGTGGATAACCGCGCCGGAACCGATGGCGCAGATGCTGGCAAGCGTCATGTTCGATCTGCGCCCCATAGCCGGCACGGTATCGCTTTTCGGAAGTTTGCAGGCTCAGACCTTGGAGCAGGCAAGCAGGAATTCGATCTTCGTGGCCCATATGATCAGCAATTCCCTGAAACATGCGCCGCCGCTCGGTCTCTTGCGAGGTCTTGTCACCGTTCGCAATGGGGAACACCGCAACCAGATCGACATGAAGCACAATGGTGTCGTGCCCGTCGTCGATCTCGGGCGGGTATACGCCTTGATGGCGCGGCTGACACCGGTGAATACCCGGGCGCGGTTGCTCGCGGCGGAGGACGCGGGTGTCATTTCAGGGGCCGGAGCGCGCGATCTCATCGCAGCCTATGACCTTATCGCCGAGTTCAGACTCCGCAATCAGGCGACCCAGGTGAGGGCGGGATTGCGGCCAGACAACTATCTTGGCCCCTATGAATTCGGTGACTTCGAACGCTCCCATCTGCGTGACGCGTTCGTCGTCGTGCGCACGATGCAATCGGCGCTGGCCAATAGCGGCAGGGCGCCCATATAGAGGAATATTGAATGCTATTCGAGTTGATCGCAGCCGTTGTGGCAGGCGTGGCACTGGCAGGCATCGCCATGGGCCTCCGGTGGATAAGCCGCGGTCACCTGCCGAAGTGGATTGTGCCGGCCGCGGCGGGGCTGGGCATGCTGTTTTATGCAGTGTGGAGCGAGTACAGCTGGTTCTCCCGGATTACCAACGCAATGCCGCCCACGATCGCGGTGACATGGCAGCATGAGGATCGCTCTTTCTGGCGGCCCTGGTCCTATTATCGGCCGGTGATTGACCGGTTCAGCGCTGTGGACACCGGCAGTGCCAAGCGTCATCCGGAACAGCCGGGCCAGGTCATGGTGGATTTGGTTCTGGCTGCGCGCTGGCAGCCGCCGGTGCGTGTGACAGTGGTATTCGATTGCAATGGCAAGCGACAGGCGAACCTTGTCGATCAGGATGTCACCGTTGCCGAGGACGGCGCCATCATCGGGGCGAAATGGTCGGATGTTCCTGCGGATGATCCGACGCTCGCCGCAGCGTGTAAGCAAGATTGAGGACGTCGTTAACGTGCGAATAGGATTGCGCGGCCGAATTCTTCTTTTCTTCATAGCCATCGCTATCGGCTCGATGGTTGCGCTGGCACTCGGCCTCTGGTTCGGTTACCACCGCCAGGGGAATCCGGAGATGTTCAACGCCTTCATGCATGGCGCAGTTGCCGCCGGTTTCGGGATATTGGCGATCGTCACCTGGATCTGGTTTCTATTCGATACCTATGTCGCACGCCCGATCGGGAATGTTGCTTCGGCTATGCGCGCACATGCCCATGCCCATATCGACGAGGAAATGGAAACTGCCGATGCGCGCTACCTTGGTGACCTCGCCGCGGCGGCATCGGCCGCAGCAGCGACGCTTGCGCATACCCGCAATTCGCTGGCGCAGTCGGTGGCGCGGGAAACGGCTCGGCTGTCGTCGGACAAGAGCAAGCTTGAGCAATTGCTCGCTGATGTGCCGCCGGCGGTCTTGCTCTGCACTGGGCGCCATCATCTCGTCTTCTATAACGGCGTGGCGCAGCGATTTCTCGCGGGCGCACAGCGACCGGTCTGCCTCGATCGGAACCTTTTCGATTATCTAAGTGACGGTGCCATCCGCGATGCACATCACCGGCTGATGGAGGCGGATGCTCCAGATGCAGTGGTGGAATTCATTTGCATGAGCCCGTGTGGATCACGCCGCCTGGCAGGCCGCATGCGCCTCATCGGCGATAATGGCGGCGACAGCGGCGCCTATGCCATGACGCTGCGCGATGTGACAAGCGAGGTGGCGGCCTATGCGCGTCGCGATGTGTTGTTGAGCGATGTCTTCGAGAGATTTCGCCCGGTCGTGGCGGCGCTCAGACAGTTTCTCGGCGAGCCCGATAAGTCGAAAGCGCGCGACACGTTGTTTGCGGTAGAGCGTGAGGTCGCGGCCCTCGATGCGTCCTTGGGTGATCTCGAGCAGCGCTTCGAAGCTTGCCGCTCCGATGGCTGGCCCATGGCCCCGGCCGACGCCCGCGAACTGGCGCACCAGCTGCAGAGGGAGCTTGCGGATGAGGGTATCAACCTTGCCGTCAACGTCGATCCGGTGGCAGCGCGATGCAACGCTTTCGATATCGTCTCATTATTCGCGTATCTGGCGCGGCTTGTGGCGGATCGCAACGGCGTCAAGGCTTTCCGGCTAGCGATCCGGGAAGAGAGGGATGCCGCCATGCTCGCACTCAGCTGGACCGGCTCCTCCGTCTCGGGCGGTGAGCTCAAGGAATGGCTGGCCGTGCCCGTGCTGGAGGGCGGGCCGGCGGCGGATGCTATCCTCGCGGCACATGCTACACAGATCACGCAATTGCGCACGGAAACCGAAAGTGGTTTTGGCGCAACATTGAAGCCGATCGAGCGTCTGCAACCGGTCTCGACCGATCTCTCGCGGACGGTCGTCTACGATTTCGACCTGCTCTCGCGTGTTCAGTACGAAAAGATTGCCGAAGCGCAACTGGATGATCTTACCTATGTCGTTTTTGATACGGAGACGACGGGACTTCTGCCCGAGCAGGGCGACGAAATCGTGCAGATCGCGGCCGTGCGTATCGTGAATGGCAAGCGCGTTAAAGGAGAGATGTTCGAGGCGCTGGTCAATCCCGGTCGAGCGATCCCTGCCAGCGCTTCGGCCGTCCACGGCGTTACGGATTCCATGGTGGCCGATGCGCCAGGTGCGCGTGAAGTGGTCGAGCGATTCCATAAATTTGCGGAGGGGGCGGTGCTTGTGGCGCACAATGCGCCTTTCGATATGGAATTCCTCTACCGCAGGGAGAGGGAGCTAGGAATTCGTTTCGTCAATCCTGTCCTCGATACGGTTCTCCTATCCGCCGTCGTCTTCGGACAGAGCGAGACGCACACACTCGATGCGTTGGCCCGCAGGCTCGCCATTCCCCTGACCGAAGCAGAGCGGCATACGGCGATGGGAGATGCCGTCGCGACGGCGGAAGCATTCATCAAACTGAAGGCGATGCTGATGGGGCGCGGGCTGCAGCGTTTTGGAGAGGTTCTTTCGGAAATCCGGCGACGTCGGAGACTTGTGGCGGACCTCAATGAAAAGGTCGGCGGCATCTGAGGAAGGAGCGACGGAGGCGAATTTTCATCTCCTCTCATCGCCGCCGAGTGTGCACTTGGCGCAAACCGAGTGTGCACCCGCCGAAGCAGCATCTCCTCAAACCTGAGAACTCACCGGACGGTTGCAGTGAACATCAGTCCGTGATCGGCACGATCTGCGCAGGATCAATTTGCAGCCACGCGGGTGTGCCGACAGGAAAGACGTCCGCCGGCGGTGCCGCGACGCGAAACTGCAAGCCCCCCTCGCGCGACTGGAAGACGTAGTCCCAGGTTTCGCCCAGGAACGACGACTGCTTCACCGAGCCTGGCAGGTTGATCGTCTTGTCCTTCGCCATTTCGGTCGCGGACAACTTCATCGCCTGCGGCCGGATCGATACGGTGATCGGCCCGCCGCCCGTCATCTCCTCACCGATCGCCGCAAACGGCACACTGAAGCCGGCAAAATCGATCATGCTATTGCCACGGATGCCGGAGAGAAAATTGGTGCGCCCAATGAAGCTTGCGACGAAGCGTGTCTTGGGACGGCTATAGAGTGCGTAGGGTGTGTCGATCTGTTCGAGCCGGCCGTTGTTCATCACGGCGATACGATCGGAGGTCACCATCGCTTCGCCTTGGTCATGCGTGACATAGACGGAAGTGATGCGGAACTCGTCGTGCATACGCTTGATCTCGAAACGCATTTCTTCGCGTAAGTTGGCGTCGAGATTGGAGAGCGGTTCATCGAGCAGAAGCACGGCGGGGCGAATGACGACGGCGCGAGCGAGTGCGACGCGCTGCTGCTGCCCACCGGAGAGCTCCGCAGGATAGCGGTCGGCGAGATGGCTCATCCTGACCGTTTCCAGCACGGCACCCACGCGTGCCCTGACCTCCTCGGCCGGCAGCTTGCGCAGATTGAGGCCGAAGGCGACGTTTTCCGAAACCGTCATGTTCGGCCAGATCGCATAGGACTGGAAGATCATCGACATGCCGCGCTTTTCCGGTGGCACCGAGCCGGACGGTGCCGAAAGCACCTTGCCGTCCAGCTCGATCGAGCCGGAGGTCGGATCGATGAAGCCGGCGATCATCCGGAGCGTCGTCGTCTTGCCGCAGCCGGACGGCCCCAGCAGTGAGACGAATTCACCCGGCTTTATATGCAGGTCGAAATCCAGAACGGCATCTACCGCACCGAAACGGCGACCCAGTTTCCTGAGGACAAGTCCGTCCATATCAGCTCCTCCTCAACATGAAGTCGCGGCCGAGATATTTCATCCCGACGGCAACGACCGCTACGATGATGATCAACAGAAGTGAGCCCAGCGCCGCGAGTTTTTCGAGCTCGCCTTCCTCGCTGAGATCGAGCAGCACAACGGAAACGACGCGCGTGGTGGGACCGACCAGGAAGATGGCGGTCGAAAGTTCCTGCGCGGCAGGCACGAAGATCAGGAGCCAGCCGCCGGCAAGCGTGCGCTTGAGTAGCGGCCCGACCACATGACGAAGCGCCGTCGTCCGCCCGCCGCCGAGGATGCGCACCGCCTCCTCCATTTCCGGATGGATGCTGCGCACGCCGGCCGAACTGGTGGTAAAGGCGATTGGCAGGAAGCGGGTGATGAAGGCGAGCGCCATGATCATGTAGGTGCCGTAAAGCGCCACCGGCGGCAGGGCATAGGCTGCATAAAAGCCGATAGCCAGCACGATGCCCGGCACGACATAGGGGGAGACCGCCAGGAAAGCGAGCACGCCGGAGAACGGCAGGAGCCGGCGCTGGACGATGTAAGCGATGAAGAGTGCCAGGACGATGGCGACCGTCGCGGCGGCGATGCCTAGACCGATGCTGCCGAGCAATGCCCTCCGCGAGCTCGAATGTTCGAAGAGCACGTAATGGAAATTGCCGAATGTGAAGTTGTCGAACGAGAAACCGGTCGTCCAGGATTGCGAGAAGGCCGCGAGCAGAAGCACTAAGAACGGCATCACGACGGCGAGCGATACGACCATGAGGCAATAGGTAAACAACACCCAACGCCATTTGCCGAGCTTGACGATGCGTCGTTCGCCGCCCTTGCCACTGACCGAAACATAGCCTTTGCGCCGCAGGATCAGCTTCTGCAACCCGAGCAAGGCGGCCGTGATCAGCAATAGTGGCATTGAATAGGCGGCAGCCACTTCCAGCCTGAGCGGAAAGGAGAAGAACTCGGTGAGCTGGATGACCACGACCGGGTAACGCGCGGGAATCGAGATCAGCGCCGGTACGCCATAGAGCGCGATCGCACCGAGGAAGGAAAGAAGCGCCGACCCGATGATTGCCGGCATGACAAGCGGGAAGGTCACCTTCATCGCCGTCTTGAACGGCCCGGCGCCAAGTATATTGGCGGCATCCTCCATTTCCGACGAGATCATCTCAAAGGCACTGCTGACCAGCACGAAGACGAGGAAGAAGCCGCCGATCGCCGTGACCAGAACGAGCCCGCCGAAGGAGAAGATGTTCACCAGTGGTTCTGTCGACCCCGTCAGAGCATGCCAGATCTTATTGATCCAGCCGGTATTAGGACCGGCAAGCAGGATCCAGCCGACACCGGCAAGATAGGGTGGCATGATGAAGGCACCGAATACGGAATAACGCACGAAATTGCGGCCCGGCATGTCGGTGCGGCTGCAGGCCCACGCGAGCGGCACCCCAAACAGCAGTTTCAGCACGACGACAGCGGCGCCCATCTTCAGTGTATTGGTAAGCGCCGTGATATGACGTTCCTTGCCATAGGCTTCCGCATAATTGTGAAGCGTCCAGCCGCCGGTTTTGGCGTCGGTGAAGCTGGAGATCACGAGTGTCCACATGGGTGCGATAATCAAGACCACCAGAATACCGGCGAGAAAAAGCCAGAGCAGGTTGGCCGGCTGCAGCCGCTGATGCCAGGGCACGCGGGCCTTTGCCGGCTCGTCTTTTGTCCAGCTCATAGCATCAGTATCGGAAACACTCGTCATGATCGGCGCTCACTTCATCGTTGGAGGCGTCGGATTTTTCCGCTTCATCCGCGCCTGCGCGCGAGAACATGGCGAAGGCCGGATGGGACCGGCCTTCGGGGAAAGGCTCAGATACCGAACGTATCGCGGAACTTTTCTTGAATGTCCGGCAGCTTGCTTATGCCTTCGGTCGTCTCGATCGACCTTGTCTTGTAGCTGTCCAAGGGACGCATGCCTTCGGCCAATGGCACGCCGGCGCGCAGCGGATAACGATAGTCTTTGGAGAAATACTCTGCGATCTCCGGACCGAGCAGGAAATTCTCGAAAAGCCGCGCGGCATTCGGATGCGGCGCGTCCTTCAGGATACCGGTTGCGGACGGCGGAAGCAGCGCACCGTCAGTTGGATAGACGACGGCGATGGGCGCTTTCTTGGTGGCCGCATCCGAGAGGATCAGCGGCAGGGGTGCAAGCGCCACTTTTCGTTCGCCGGAGACGACGAGGTTATGCCCATCCGCAACGGAACGGCCGATCTGCGGCGCATTCTTCTCGAGCTTCTCGAAAAAGTCCCAGCCGTAAAGATCGTTCATTAGTATCGTCCAGAGGCCAACGCTACCGGAAAAACTCGGATGGCCGACCGCAACTTGGCCCTTCCATTTGGGATCGGTGAGGTCGGTCCAGTTCTTTGGCGCTTCCGCTTCGGTAACCAGCTTGGTGTTATAGGCTATCACCAGTGGCGAGACGCCGGACGTGATCCAATAATGCTCCTTGTCGGCCATGTCGCGCAGTACCGGCACCATGTCCTTGAGGTTTTCTGGCGCGAACTGGGCGAGCGCGCCCTGTTCCTTGAGCTGCAGCATCTGGCCATCGTCGTTGGTCGACATCAGGTCTCCCTGTACAGCCTTGGCCTGAAGCTCCTGCACAAGGCGCTGGAAAATCACCTGGCCGGAAGCCCGCACGACATTGCATTCGACGCCGGCATATTTCTTCTCGAACAGATTGCACATGCCATCGGCGAATTCAGTCGTCGTCTGCGAAACATACCAGGTGACCGAGCCTTCCTTTCTGGCGGCCTCGTAGAGCTGTTTTTCTCCGTCGGTCATCTCGGCCGCACCGGCAATGCCGGCCGCCAGCACAAGTGCCGGAACAAAGCCGGCTACATAACTGAAGACATGCTTCATGATCTCTCCTCCCGTTTGAACCGGCGGCTGCCGGCAAAAGGCTCAATCCTCCCGAGCCTAAAGGTTCATGCGTTCCTTCCCTGCCATCACCGATTCGGAGATTTCGCTCCCGTCATTCTCCAGGTATGAGGTGGCGCTCCACCGGGCGCATGAGCGCCAGGAAATCGCTGAAATATTCGCCCTGGATGACCACATGAGCACGCATCGCGTCACGGGCACGGGCGTCATCGCGGGCACAGATCGCAGCAAGCACCTCCTCGTGCTCGGCAAGCGAACTGTTGACACGTCCCGGCACCCGTAATTGCAGGCGCCGGTAGGGTTTCAGCCGCCGCTGCAGGGCATGGGCGCTTTCCGCGAGGAACCCGTTGCCGCTTGCTTCGTAGATCAGCCGGTGGAATTCCGCATTGGCGTAATAATAGTCGTCCGAATTGCCTGCCTGCTGGGCACTGGCGCAGGCCTGTTGCGCCTCTTCCAGCAGCTTCAGTTGCTCCGGCCGGATGCGCCGCGCCGCAAGCCGCGCGCACATGGCTTCAAGCTCGCCCATCACCTCGAACATTTCGACCAGTTCGGTGACGGTAAGTTGGGTAACGAAGGCTCCGCGATTGGGCACCATCTTCACGAGTCCCATGGTGCTGAGCTGGATCAGCGCCTCGCGAACGGGTGTGCGGGAGACCTGATGACGGGCCGCAAGGCCCGCTTCATCGAGCCTGTCGCCGGGCGAATAGAAGCCGGTAACGATATCCTGCTCGATCGCATCGCGAACGCTCGGTTTGCCCTGTTTGCCTTTGAGCTGCACGTTCATGGATATCCTATCCCGTCGACGCGTAATGTTTCGCCGGTTGCTCGATGCCGTCCGCGGCAAGGTGGCGCACTGCAGAAATTGCCGCCGTTACCCCGTCGCCCGCTGAAGCCGCCAGATGTGCGACCGAGCGGGCGCGGATGTCACCCGCCGCGAAGATGCCTGGTACCGATGTCTGCATGTCGAGATCGACGACAATCCGGCCATCCGCCGCAAGCGTGACGGTATCGCCGAGGAAGGCCGTATGGGGTTCCAGCCCGACATAGATGAAGACGCCGTGGCATGGGATTTCACTTTCCGCTCCCGTCGAAAAGTCACGGGCGGAAAGTGCGGTGACGCCACCTTCGCCATGGATCGCCTGTACGACCGTATTGAGCCTGATATCGATATTCGCCGCCTCACGTACTTTCGCCTGCAACGCAGCAATGGCCTTCAGCCGCGGGCCGCGATGGATGACGGTCACACGCGAGGCATGAGCCGACAGCGTCAGGGCCTCATCGAGCGCCGAATCCCCGCCGCCGACGATGCAGACCTCCTTGTCACGCATCAGGGGGCCATCGCAGGAGGCGCAATGGGAAACACCGCGCCCTTCGAATTCCGCTGCACCCGGAATGCCAAGCGTGCGTTTGGCGGAACCCGCAGCGACGATTACCGCGCTTGCGGTGAGATTCAGGTCAGCACCAGCGATGCGGAAACCGCTGTCTGTCTTCGAGACGCTTTCGATCGTGTCGAGTGCGAATTCGACGCCGGCTTCATCGGCCTGCATCTGCAGCATCGGGCCGAGTTCGAAACCGGACATGCCTTCCGACGGACCCGGAAAATTGTCGATGCGATCGACATTGATCACCTGGCCGCCGGCGCCGAGCATGTCGATGACGATCGTGCGCGCGCCGTGTCGTGCAGCCGTGATTGCCGCATTGAGCCCCGCCACACCGGCGCCGATAATCGCAATGTCGTAATCGTTCGCATCCCTGGTCATCGCCAGTCGTCCACGGAAACGGTGGTGCGGTAATGCGCGCCGTAAATCTGCCAGTAGCCGTTGGACTCGCCGCCCACGACCACGACGTTTATATCCTGCTCGCGGAAGATATGGATGAGTTCGTCCCTGCCGGCCTTCAGCTTGTCTGCCATCGGCTCTTCGCCGAAAGTGGCGCGCGGATAGATGTAGTTCTGTACCAGTTGCAGGTCCCAGTATCGACCGGCCGGCATCTGCGCCGTTTCCCAGATGAAGTGCAGCAGATCTTGCTTCTTCACGAAACCGCCACGATCGATGAACTGCCTTGCGCAGATCGGATCGAGCACGAGGGTCGGCGCGGTGATCGCGTCCGTGCCAAGCAGCATGTCGCGTACATGTTCGCGCCAGTATTCCTTGCGCAGTCCCAGGCTGAAGGTCGTCGAGCGGCAACCGTGGAAGAGGCTGACTGTGCTCGTCTTCGCATCGAAACCCTTCTGGACATGGAGCGGCTCCCAGGGGCTGCGCTCCTCGTTCTCTGCGAATGTCAGGTTGTTGTAGGTATAGTTGTTACCGAGCGACCCCATGAAGGTCTCACCCGGAACCGAGCCGCCCTGCAGGTTCTGCGACAGGAGCCCGAAGGCGCGGCCGATCGTGGCATTGGCATGGCTATACGGGCCGAGCGCGCCGACGCCGCAGTTCATGCCGATTTCGCCGCGGATCGGCCCGTTGACGACCGCCATCGCGGCTGCCGAGCTGGAGGTCGATCCACGGGCAGTGACCTGCGCCGCCGCCAGTGCCAGGATGACCGGGAAATATTCCGGAGACGCGCCGGCCATGACGGCGTTCACCGCCACTTTCTCGACCGTGTATTCCCACAGGCCGCGATTGGTCGTCGGCTGCATGTGCCCGACCACCTCCTCGGGCGTGCGGGAGGTGCCGGCGAGCATATCTGCGACGCGGGCATCCGTCGGCAGTATGATCGGCAGCTTGTCCGTCCAGTTGTTGCGCAGGAAGGAGGCGTGGAGATTGTCCTCAGTGTCGGACTCCACATATCGCGGCGTGCTGCGCTCGAAATGTCCGTCCTCTGCGCCGGCGGCGAGGCCGACCGTCAGCGCCTCGATGATCTCTCGCATCACCGGCTTGCCGTTGACCGGGTCAATGCCTTCCACATAGGCGCGCAGCTCTTCCGGCGTCTTGCCCATGACTGGCTGCGGCACGAAAACCAGCGGCTGCTGCGACAGCCCGCCCATCTTGGCGACCGAGCGCACGACCTTGTCGAATTTATCCGTATGGATTGCCGCGGTCGGAACCCCGTATTTGGTTTCCAGTGTTATCGCATGCGTGGTGACGGCGGGTGCGCAGGTGCTGCAATGGCCGACACCGATGATCGCCGCATGGCCGTTCGCCTTAATCTCTTCCCAGAGAGCCGGATCATCCTTGGCATAGGTGCTGGCGAGTTGTCGGATGCGCAATTCGACGGAGGGCATGTTCCGGGCAAACCAGGCCTCGACCTGCTTCAACAACTCGACGGAATCGTCGAAACGGCTGTCAATAAGATAGACGACTTTCCCGTCGAGACTGGTGGGCCGGGCGGCCGGCTGCTTGCGACTGACCTTCGGTGGATAACCCATCGGATTGTGGACGGTGATAAGCGGTTGACCGCTCTCCGGCTTGCCCTGCTGCAGCATTCCACTTCCTCCCCGAAATGACACTGCTCGTATGCAATTCATAGTCTACTCGTATACATTATCCGTCAAGCCCTAAAGTCAGGCTGACTTATTTTTGCTGCTGTCGGGCTCGAAAGTACCGGTGAACTGGTCGCGAAGTATATTCTTCTGGACTTTGCCCATGGTGTTGCGCGGAAGCTCCGGCACGAAAGCTACTTTCTTCGGGCGTTTGTAGGCTGCAAGCCGGCTGTCAAGCGCTTTGATGACTTGCTGCTCCGAGAGTTCGGCGCCCGGTTTCAGCACCACAGCAGCGATGATTCCCTCGCCGAAATCGGGATGTCTGACGCCGAAAACAGCGCTTTCGTTGACGCCCGGCATGGCGTCGATCTCCATTTCGACCTCTTTCGGGTATACATTGTAGCCGCCGGTGATGATGAGGTCCTTGCCGCGGCCGACGATGTGCACGTAGCCGTCCTCATCCACCTTGCCGAGGTCGCCGGTGATGAAGAATCCGTCCTCGCGGAATTCGGCGGCCGTCTTTTCCGGCATGCGCCAATAGCCCTGGAACACGTTCGGGCCGCGCACCTCGATCATGCCGATTTCCTCGGTGCGCAGCAGTGCGCCTGTCTCCGGATCCGTGACGCGGATTTCGACCCTCGGCAGAGGAAAACCCACCGTGCTGGCGATGCGTCGGCCGTCATAGGGGTTCGACGTATTCATGTTGGTCTCGGTCATGCCATAGCGTTCCAGGATCGCGTGGCCGGTGCGTTCCTGCCATTCTCTGTGAGTCTCGGCCAGCAGCGGCGCAGAACCGGAAACGAAAAGGCGCATATGCGCCGTGTTTTGCCGGTCAAGGCCGGGATGCTGCAGGAGGCGGGTGTAGAATGTCGGCACGCCCATCAGGCAAGTCGCCTGCGGCATTGCTTCCATGATCTTGTTCGGATCGAATTTCGCCTGGAAGATCATCGAAGCCCGCGAAGCGAGCACCACGTTGGTCGCAACGAAAAGCCCGTGGGTGTGGAAGATCGGCAGCGCGTGGATCAGCACGTCCTTGTCTGTAAAATGCCAGCTTTCAACCAGCGAGTGCGCGTTCGAAAGCAGGTTGTCGTGCGAAAGCATTGCCCCTTTGGAGCGTCCCGTCGTGCCCGACGTGTAAAGGATCGCAGCGATGTCGCTGCCGCCGCGCGGCGAGGTTTCCGCAAGCGGCCGAGCTGCCGCTGCCGCATCGGCAAGCGTTCCCTTGCCTGTCGCATCGAGCGTCAGCACTTTGGCGCCGGCAGCGCTCGCGATCGGCGCCAGCGCCGGAAGTTTCGCCGGATCGCAGACGAAGATCGCCGGTTCGGCATCGTTCAGGAAATATTCGATTTCCGCCGGGGTATAGGCGATGTTGAGCGGCAGATAGATGCCGCCGGCCCTGACAGTCGCGAGATAGAGCGCGAGCGCCGCGACGGACTTCTCAGCCTGCACGGCAACGCGGTCGCCCGACTGGAGACCGGCTTCCAGCAACGCGCCAGCCATTCGGGCGCATTCCTCGGTGAAGGCACGATAGCTCATGGTGCCGACCGTCTCGTCCCTGAGAAGCAGCCGATCCTCCCCCTCGGTCCCACCAAGCAGCGCGTCGTAGAGATTGCCAGCCATCAATATACCTCCTGCGATACCGGTTGGGCCAGTTTCCGCAGCGCCGGCATCGCCGCGATATGGCCGTTCTCGGCATAAGCTTCATGATTTTTCTCGATTTCGCCGAGCCGGTAGCGGTAGTTGACCATCAGGCCATAGGACTGGCGCATGCCTTTGGGTGAGCGGTCGCCGAGGAAATTGAGCCGCTCGACCTGCGCACCGTTGCCGAGATGAAAGCGTGCCACCGGGTCCACCGGCCGCCCGTTCTTCCGTCGGACGTTCAGCAGATAATGCGCTCCGAGCGGCAGCATGGCTCGGCGAATAGCGTCGAGTTCACGCTCGTCGAGCAAAGTCCAATCGCCTTCCAATCGGGCGACGAGTAGCTTCTTCTCCGCAACGACCTCCTCGCTGTCCTCGGCGCGAGTTTCGCCGCGCAGCCATGCACCGAAGCCCGGAATGGGCGAAAGCGTCACGAAATTCTCGAGCCGCGGCAACTCGCGCTTCAGGTCGTTTACCACCTGTTTGATGAGGAAGTTGCCGAGCGAAATGCCGGCCAGCCCGCGTTGGCAGTTGGATATCGAATAGAAGACCGCCGTCGTCGCATCCTTCGGGTCCATCGGCGCGCGATCCCGCGCCAGCAGCGCGTCGACGGACGATGCGAGGTGGTCGGTCAGCGCCACTTCCACGAAGATCAGCGGCTCGTCCTCCAATTGGGGGTGGAAGAAGCCGAAGCAGCGGCGATCGGGCGGTGCCAGCCGCCGCCGCAGGTCGTCCCAGCCGTCGATATCGTGCACGGCCTCGTAACGGATCAGCGCCTCCAGGATATTGGCGGGCGTGCTCCAGTCGATCGATCGCAGCATCAGGAAACCCCGATTGAACCATGAGGAAAAGAGGTGGCAGAAATCGACATCGACCGGCTGCAGTGCAGGCTCCTTGCCGAGCATGTCCATCAGGTGTTCGCGCATCTCGACGAGCGTCGTCGTGCCGCGCCTGGCGAAATTGATGCGGCGAAAGAGCTCCTGCCGGCGCGGTTCAGCAGCCTCATGCAGCCGCGCAATTGTCTTTGCACCCGGCTCGGCCTGATAGGCAGCGACCGCCGCGTCCAGAATACCTTGGTCGGGGCCGAACCGCTCCAGCAAGGTGCGCATGAAAGCCTCCCGCTCCACGACGCTCGCCTGCCGATAGGCTTCAAGAAAGGCTTCCGCCAGTATCGCGCCGGATACCTCGCCGCGCCGCGACAGGATCATCTCGGCAAGGCCCGTCAGATCGCGGCTCTGCACCGGCTGCGAGGAAAACCCGAATAGGGCCTTGCCGCGGCCGGACAATGACTGGATCAGCTCGCCGATGAACGGAGGAGCGTCCCACCACCCAAAAACTGGTTCCCTGCGGCTCATCTTTTATCTCCTGCCCGCTTATTGCATACAGCAGAAGAGTGATCGTATGCAAGCAGTCCGGGCGGTATCAGGGCGCGGAGCTATTCCATGGCGAGGATCATGTTGCGGACGACGGGATAGATTTCCGCTTCCCAGCGGCGCCCGCTGAACACACCATAATGGCCCACATTGGCCTGGAGATGATGGCGTCTCAGATGCGGCCGCAGGGACCGACAGAGATCATGCGCTGACGAGGTCTGGCCAAGCCCGCAGATATCGTCGCGGCCCCCCTCGACCGTCAGCAATGCCGTATTGCGGATCTGTCCCGGATCGACCTGGCTGCCATGATGGGTAAAGTCACCCGTTGCAAGCTCGGCTTTCTGGAAGACCCGATCGATCGTCTCTATGTAGAATTCGGCGGTGAGGTCGAGCACTGCGAAATATTCATCGTAGAATTTCTTGATCTTGTCGGCTTCCGCCGTCTCACCCTTGGCGAGATGACGATAGAGCTTCCGATGGGATTCCTGATGGCGCTCCATGTTCATGCTCATGAACGCCACGAGTTGAAGAAATCCGGGATAGACTCTCCGTCCCTGGCCTGGAAACCCCAGAGGAACGCCGCTGAGTAGTGATGTCTCGAACCAGGAGAGAGGTTTCCCAAGAGCGAGTTCGTTGACCTTCGTCGGGCTTTCTCGCGGATCGATCGGCCCGGCCATCAAGGTCATGGTGCGCGGCGTTGCCGGATGCCGGTCCTCCGACATGACCGCCACGGCAGCCAGCGCCTGAACACAGGGCTGGCAGACGGCAAGGATATGTCCGCCTGGTCCGATCTCTTCCAGGAAACGGATGAGATAATCCGTATAATCGTCGATGCCGAAGCGGCCGGCCGACAGCGACACTTCACGAGCATTGACCCAGTCGGTTAGGTAGACTTCATGGTCGCGAAGCAACGTCTGCACCGTGCCACGCAGAAGCGTCGAAAAATGGCCGGACAACGGTGCGACCACAAGCACGCGTGGCCGCGGCGCATCCACATCCGCCGAAAAATGCAGAAGCTTGCCGAAAGGCATATCCAGCGCGATCTCGATGGTGACCGGCACCTGCCGATTGCCGACCATAACCGAGGAAATCTCGAAGTCTGGCCGCTTATGCGTGAGCCTGAAGCGGGAGAGCATCTCGAGCGTGGCAGACCAGTGCCGTCCCATCTCGCTTTCGATACCCCAGAACAGGGTCGAAGACATCGCTTGCAGGCGGTGCGCCAAGTCGCGCATCGGGGCGATGAGGTCATCCTGGAATTGGTAGGTCTGATAGAACATGGGTATGATCCCGCCTGCCGCGAAATTGCGGCGGTGCAAAAATGCTAGTGCAATATGTCTTGCGATGCGAGAAGATTGTCGCCGGAACGCAATGTGGTTCGACAGGGACATGACCGATGGCGCAGGCGACACTGACGATTTCCTCGAAGAACTATTCCTCCTGGTCGCTGCGCGGCTGGCTCCTGTGCCGCATGGCAGGGCTCGATTTCAAGGAAGTTCTGGTGGAATTGGATGAAGATGCCCGGCAGGAACTTCTGCTGCTTTCGCCGTCCGTTCTGGTGCCGCGGCTCACCCATGGCGCCGTGACGGTATGGGACACGTTGGCGATCGCCGAATATCTCAACGAGATAGAGCCGGATGCCGGGCTTTGGCCTGCAGACATCGCGGTGCGGGCCCGCTGTCGCGCCGTTTCGGGCGAGATGCATTCGGGCTTCCATAATCTCCGCTCGGCTTTGCCGATGAATCTCAAGGCCCGGCACGAGCGTTTCAAGATATTCTCCGGCGCCCGGCCGGATGTCGAACGCGTGAAGGCGATCTGGACCGAATGCCTGGAGGCGAGCGGCGGACCCTGGTTGTTCGGCACCGCCCCTACGGTCGCCGACGCGATGTACGCGCCGGTCTGTACTCGCTTTCGCACCTATGCGGTGGAGCTGGAGCCGGACTTTGCGGCTTATTCGGAAACCGTTCTGTCCTGGCCGCTGATGGTCGAGTGGACCGAAGGCGCTTTGGCTGAGCCCGAAGAGATCATCGAACTGGAGGTGGAGTTCTGACCCGCTGGGCTGCCCGGAACGGATCGCCTCCTCTCAAGCCGCCTGCTGGGCGGCATCCAGTGGGATTTCGACGTCGATCTCCAGAATCGAGACATTTTCGTCGCGATCCATCTTCACCTGCACCTTGTCATTGTCGACCTGTACGTGCTTGGCAATGACGGCGAGGATTTCCTCGCGAAGCACCGACACCAGATCCGAGCCGGACGAAGCGCGTTCGTGGGCGAGAAGCACCTGCAGGCGTTCGCGCGCCATCGGTGCCGACCTCTGCTTGCGGAAGAGACTGAAAATGCTCATGCAGCTTTCCTTCCGAAAATTTTACCGAAGATACCCCGTTTTTCGCCGGGAATCGTGATCGGCAGCACCTCGCCGGAAAGGCGGCGAGCGGCGTCGAAATAGGCCAAGGCCGGCGTGCTGCGCGCATCCGCGAGAGTGACCGGTGCGCCGATGTTGGAAGCGCGCAGAACGTCCATGCTTTCCGGAATGATGCCGATGAGCGGGATCGACAGGATTTCCAGGACGTCATCGACCTTGAGCATGTCACCGCGTTCCGCGCGATTGGCGTCGTAACGGGTGAGCAGCAGGTGCTTTTCCATGCGCTCGCCGCGCTCGGCCTTGAGCGTCTTTGCGTCGAGCAGGCCGATGATGCGATCGGAATCGCGTACCGACGAAACCTCCGGATTGGTCACGACAACCGCCATGTCCGCATGACGCATGGCCAGCGTCGCGCCGCGCTCGATCCCGGCCGGGCTGTCGCAGATGATCCAGTCGAAATAGCGCTTCAGCTCACCCATGACGCGCTCGACGCCTTCGGGTGTGAGGGCGTCCTTGTCACGCGTCTGCGAGGCAGGCAGCAGAAACAGCGTCTCGAGCCTTTTGTCGCGGATCAATGCCTGCGGCAGCTTGGCCTCGCCCTGGATCACGTTCACCAGATCGTAGACGACCCGCCGCTCAGCACCCATGACCAGGTCGAGGTTGCGCAGGCCGACGTCAAAGTCGACGACGGCGACTTTCTCGCCTCTCTGGGCCAGGGCGGCTCCGAGCGCGGCGCTGGAGGTCGTCTTGCCAACCCCGCCCTTGCCTGACGTGACTACGATGACTTTCCCCATCTTTCTCTCCTGTTTCCCGGCCGGGCTCCGGCTCAGATAAGTGTCTCTGCCATTATAGTGTCGCCTTCTAGCCAAAGCTGGACAGGCTGCCCGCGAAGGCCGGGAGGCATGTCTTCCGCCATCTTGTAGACGCCGTCGATCGCGAGCAGTTCGGCTTCGAGCTTGCGGCAGAAAATGCGCGCGGATGCGTTGCCGACAGAACCCGCCATCGCACGGCCGCGCAGGGTGCCGTAGATATGGACCGATCCGCCGGCGATGATCTCCGCCCCCGAAGCGACTGATCCGATAACCGTGACGTCGCCTTCCGGAAAGATGACCGACTGGCCCGAACGCACCGGCTCCCGAATGATGATGGACTGCGATGCCGGCCGAACTTCCGCCGCGACAGGTTTGCTCTGGCTATTGCGCAATTCGATGATCGGTTCCTTGGCTACAGCCTCGTCGGAAACCGGTTTGCCGCCTTTCAACGCAGGGGGCATTCCCTGAGCAAGAATCGACGGGCGGGCGCCCTCTATACCCATGATACTGACATTCCGCTGGGCGAATTCTCCAAGAAGTTCCTTCAGTTGTGTCCTGTCGATCGGCAGATCGGCCACATCGAGCACGACTGGCCGTCCTAGGAAGAAGCCTGCCGAACGCGCGGCCAGATCATCGAGCCGGACCAGCCAATCATCGAAAGGAAGGTCCGGAGAAAGTACGACAGCCAGGAAAGAGCGGCCCTTGATGCGGATCGAGCGAGCGTCTGTTAGCACTTTGGTCATCTACGTAAAGAAATCGTTGACCATGTCTATCGCTGCCATGGTTAACAGATGGTTAATTTCATCCATCCGTACCGCAATCTGATCGGAATTTTTTAAGAACTTATAGCTGGAAATCCGACGGAGAACGCTTTGCCAGAATCTTCTGGAGCAGGCCGCGAAAAACGCTGGGCGAGGTAATCCTCAGGCCTAATGCAAATGCTTGGATCGGCCACCAGCGCCCGCCGATGGCCGATCCGTATTAGCGTCGGAATATCTTATCCGCCGAAGCCGAACCCGACCGGCATGTCGGTGAGCGTGATGCCGAATGGGTCGAGGCTCTTCAATATCCAGGTTTGGTTGTTGCCGATACGCCGGTTGTATTCGGCCCAGGCGGAAACAAAGCTCTTGAAGGTTTCGTCCGCGCCATAGTTCACGGCGATGACGGACGGCGTCGACAGGACCGGGGTCGGAACCTTGACACTGCCCATCGCCGGAGCCTTCTTGGTGATCACCAGCCCGTTCAGCATGGTGTTCACGAGGGCATCGGCCTTGCCGGTGGTGACGGCGACTATGGCTTCGTCACGGGTCTTGAAACGCAATATGTTCGCCTTCGGCAGATACTGCTGGGTGATCAGGTCCTGGGCCGATCCGAGATCGACGGCAAAGGTATATTTCGGGTCGTTCAGCTCGTTCCAGCTCTTGTCGGTCAGGTCGTCCTTCGCCGAGACGAGGACGAAGCTGTTGTAATAGGTCGGATCGGAGAAGGATACCGAAAGGGCGCGCACCGGGGTCGCCGTGACCGCGAAAGCCATGTCGACCTTGCCGCTCTGGACATCGAGAATGGCGTTTGCCCAACTCGACTCGACGACTTCGAGCTTCACATCGAGCGTCTTGGCGATGTCCTTAGCCATATCGATGACGAACCCCTGCCACTCGCCAGTTCGCACGTCCTTGTTGAAATACGGGACTTCATTGAGGATCGCCGGAATGCGCAGCACCCCCCGCGCACGGACATCCTCGATCGTGCCTGCGCCGGCGGCCGTCCCGAACAGCGACAGTGCGACCGCCGCCACACTGCAAATTTTCGAAATCAAGTTCATCGTCAGTCTCTCCGTTGTTCCCCAAGAAATCTTCCTGTTTTCGGTCGGCTTCCCAAGTTCCGGGTGCCGCATCTCCGAACAAAGCCAAGCCTATCCCCGAATGGAGCGGGAACAATGCTAGAGACTCGGAGGTACTTATCGTCTTTTTTATATGTCGCTGGTCAGGGCGGCGGGTGAGCATATTCCTTGCCCCGTGGCGGATCGAAGACGGGACCGACCAGTTCCCGGAGACAGTCGTCGAAAAGCCGCTGAACTGTCGGGTGCGTCTGCAGAAAGCCTGCGCTGCCGAAATAGACGCGTACTTCGGGGAGATTGGTGAGCCTGACCGCGGTGATGGCCACATCCGCCGCGCCGACGCACCAGGAGGGGATAATCGAAAAGCCGAGCCCTGCCTCCACGCATCGCATAACGCTTGAACTTCCCGAGGTAGAGATGGCCGGCTGCACGATCGCACCGTCGCGTCCGAGAAAGTCAACCGCCAGGTTGCGGAGCGTCTGTCCCGGCTCATAGGTGATGAACGGCTTTCCTTCCGCCCAGGCGGGAATGTCCTGCTGCTCGGGCGGCTCGCCCCAGCTGCGTGGAAAAACAAGGCTCAGCCGGTAGCTGCCCAGCAGACGCTGTGGCACAACTGGATCACCGAAATAGCGTTCCGAAATGCAGACATCGAGGCTGCCGTTCTTGACGAGTTCCGCGAGCACCGTATCGCGTTCGTAGACAGAGAATTCGATGTCTGGAAAAGCTTCCCTGAAACGGGAAAGCACCTTGGGGAACAGGTAAAAGAAGATCGCCTGCGGCATCCCCACCCGCAGTGACGAGCGCTGGCTCTCGATCAGTTTCGTCAGGCGTTCGAGCATGATGTCGAGTTCAGGATGGAGAAGACTGTAAAGCGCCCTTCCGCGGGGCGTTAACGATATGCGCTTTGCCCCCTGCTCGGACTCTATGAGCTTCCCCTTGAGGATCTGTTCCAGGCGGCGGACGTGATTGGCGGCCGACTGGTAGCTCAGATTGAGCTCCCGGGCCGCACCCGAAAAAGAACCGTGTCGCGCGACCTGGTAGAAGGTCTGGATGAGAGTGAGACTGATCTTCGCCACGTCGTTTCCCCCTTGCCAGACGCTCTAGGACTGATCGGCTCTGCAGCCGATACAAATTTCGTGAGGACGGAAGACCGTCATCTTGTATCGACGGCCCGAGGCAGCAGACTTCAATATCGGTGCAAAGAAAGCAACAGCACCAGTTCATTCGATGCGCTCTTCCATACCTCAAACAGCAATCGTCATCGGTTCCGGCATTGTCGGTGCCGCGATTGCCTATTTTCTGACGCGCCGCGGGATAAGAGTGCAGCTTCTCGAAGCTTCGGCTCCGGCCGCCGAGGCAACTGGAGCGGCCGACGGTGCCGTTTCGGTCGCCAGCAAAAGGCCTGGCCCGATGATGGTCGCGGCAATCGCCGGCGTGGCGCTTTATCGCGAGCTTGAGCACGAAGGGCTTTTCGCCGGCCTTTTCAAAAGCCGGTCAACCTTTATCGTCGCAACTTCTGATGAAGAGTGCGCGGTGCTGGAAGCTCATGCTGATGCGCTTGAACAAGCGGGTGTTCGCATCGAGCGATTGACCGGAGGCGCACTTTTCGAGGTGCTGCCCGCGCTTTCTCCCTCTACTCGGCTCGCGGTGCAAGTGCATGGCGAGGGACATGCGATCGGCTACCAGATTGTCCATCGCCTGCTGACTGCCGCCGGCATTGTGGTTGACCGCCATACACCGGTAAATGCGCTTCTTCGCGACGCAAATGGACGAGCGCTTGGGGTCGAAACTCATAAAGGTCAGATCAAAGCCGATGTCGTCGTCATCGCGGCGGGAACCGGCTCAGCGACCCTGCTGGGGCTTGCGGATATCCTCATCCCGCGCAAGGGGCAGCTCCTGGTGACCGAACGCGCCCCCAGGCTGAATGCGGCCTTCGCGGGTTCCATCATGTCCGGGCGCTATCTGATGTCCAAGGGCAATCGCAAGCCCGGAGCGCCAACACCGGCCCGTGGATTGGGTCTTGTCATCGATCCGCTTGTGACTGGACAGTTTCTGATTGGCGGAACACGGGAAGATCACGGAGACCGGCGCACCAATGATATTGGTGCCGTTTCCCAGATTCTCGCCGATGCGGTCGCTCTAGTACCGCAACTTGTGCATGTCCGCCTGCTTCGGAGCTTTGCCGGCAATCGCACGGCCGTCCTCGACGGGCTTCCGCTGATCGGGCGCGTGCCCGGCTTGGACAACGCCTTCGTCGCCACCGGCTTCGAGGGCGACGGCATCTGCCTAGGTCCCATCGTGGGCAGGACGGTGGCTGAACTGGTGTGCGGGGAAGCCCCTTCCATCGATCTTGTGCCTTTCGACCCGGCGCGCTTCAAATCCGGCATGGTGGCCGCATGAGTGTCAATCGTTTCATCTGGCAGGGTCGGGAGATCAGTTTCCGGCCTGGCGAAAGCATAGCAGCGGCGCTGGAAGCTGCGGGTATCGTCCGCCTGGGTCTGGACGCGCTCGGCCGGGAAACCCGCTATTTCTGTGGAATCGGTGCCTGCCAATCGTGCCTCGTCCGGGTCGATGGTACGGCTTGTGAAGCCTGCCTGACGCCGGCGCGAAGCGGCATGACCGTCACGCCTCTGGAGGATCGGTCATGAGCGAGCCTGACATCATCATTGTCGGGGCTGGTCCCGGCGGCCTTGCGGCGGCTATTGCCGCTTCTCGAACGGGCCTGAAGGTTGAGGTGATCGAACAGCGCCATGCACCGGGCGGTGCCATTTATCGGCAACCGGTCGACGGCGTCGAACCGGTACCGCAGGCTGCCGCCGCAAAGCGGCGTTGGCAGAGCCTTTCGACACGATTTGCCGAGTCCGGTGTCCCGGTCAGAACCCATTCCGTCTTCTTGGGGATCGATGGGGACGGAACATTCCTGATCGACGATCGGGATAGAGGCAAACTCGACCGGCTGCAGCCTCGCGGCGTGATCATTGCCACCGGTGCCGTCGAGAAGGTCTATCCGCGCCCCGGCTGGCATCTGGCCGGTGTCTCCACGGTCGGAGGATTGCAGGTCATGATGAAGGAGACCGGCCGGGCGCCGCAGGGCCGCATCCTGCTTGCCGGTGGCGGGCCGCTACTGATTGCAGTCGCTGCTCAGATGGCGCGGCTCGGCAATCCGCCTGTCGCGATTGTGGAAGCCGGCGATCCGGCGAAGGAACTCGCGGCAGGACTGCAGATACTGATTTCGCCAGGACTTTTCGCAGAGGCTTTTTCCTACCTCCGGACAGTCTATCGCCACGGCGTTCCGTGGTTGCGCGGGCACCGGCTCGTCTCCATCAAGAGGGAAGGACAGGATCTTGCAGCCGTCATCGAGGATCGCAAGGGCAGCCGGCGACGAATTCTCGCGGACCGCATCGGTCTCCATGACGGGATTCGGCCCAACGATTTCGGCATGCCGCCGGAAACGACGGTAAATCGGGCCGCACCGTTTGTGATCCACGCCGGCGATTGCCGCGAAGCTTTGGGCGCAGTTGCCGCCGAGGCGGATGGCGAACGCGCAGGGCGAATGATGGCGGGTCTGCTGGCCCATGGTCGGCACGAGATCAACGAGCTTGAGGAGCTTGTCGCCCGCAATCGCCGGTCGCAGGCCGTACTTGCCCGTATTTTTGCTCCAGTGCAGTCCGGCTCTCTCTTGGATGGCCTGACCGACGAAACGATCCTCTGCCGTTGCGAAGGTAGGACCGTCGGCGACCTGCGCCAGCTTTGCAGCCGGCCCGATCCGCTGACCGGCCGCGAGATCAAGCACAACGGCCGTTTTGCCATGGGCGCCTGCCAGGGGCGCTTCTGCGCGGCGAATACAGCGGCTCTCATGGCCCGGCTGCGGCCCGATATCCCGGCGCCGGCACCCGGTGACCTGATCGGCCGGCGCTGGCCGGCAAGACCTGTTTCGATCGGCACGCTGGTGGGCGTGCCTCCCCACGCCGAAGGACAAGACGAGGTTCTGAGATGACACAGATGCAACGCGCAAGCTTTCCGGCCGCAAACGCGGTCATGGTGCGCAATCCCTTCGACGGTTCGGTCGTCGGCGAAGTCGCAGAGAGCGACGCAACAGAGATCGCAGCCGCGGTCCGGCGCGCCAAGGTGGCACAATGGCAGTTCCGCCGTTCGACGCCCGCGCAGCGGCGAGCCATGCTGAATGCACTCGCAGCGGAGATTGCCGCCGATGCCGAGAACATGGCCCGGATCATCTCGTCCGAGATGGGCAAGACCATCAGGGAAGCCCGTAATGAAACGCGCCGCGCGCAGAATACACTACGGCTTTCCGGCGATGCGGCAACCTTTCTCGATGGCGAGGCGCTTCATTGCGCCATCGTCGAAGGAGGGGCCGATCGCCTGGCGACCATCACCTATGAGCCGGTCGGCGTCGTAGGTGCCATTACGCCGTTCAACTATCCGCTCAACCTTCTCTGCCACAAACTCGGTCCGGCGATTGCCGCAGGCAATGCCGTCGTGGCGAAACCGTCGCCGAAGGCACCGCTCGCCGCCGCCCGCCTGCGCGAACTGGCGCTGAAGGCCGGGTGGCCTGAGGATATCTTCCAGATCGTTCACGGTGGCGCCGAGGCGGCTCTCTCGCTCGTCCGCGCGCCGATCGATCTCCTGTCCTTCACCGGTGGGCCGGCAGCGGGCCTTGCGCTCAAGAATGCCAGCGGGCTTGTGCGTTGCCTGATGGAGTTAGGGGGGAATGATCCTCTGTTCGTGCTTCCGGATGCCGATCTCGATAGGGCCGTCGCCACAGCGATCGGCCATCGTTTCGAAATCGCCGGCCAGAGCTGTGCTGCCGTCAAGAAACTCTACCTGCACCAGGCGATCGAGAAAGAGTTTACCGAAAGACTCCTGGCTGCAGTCGGTGCGGTCGAATTCGGCGATCCGTCGAGGGACGATACCGACATGGGGCCGGTCATCGACGAAGCGGCGGCCGGGCAGGTCGAAGATCGGATCAATGCAACCATTGCCGCCGGCGCCCGGCTGCTGCACGGCGGCACGCGTGAGAAGACGCTCTTTGCCCCGACGGTTATTTCCGGCGTGGAACCGGGCGCACCGTTGATTGCCGAAGAGACCTTCGGGCCGGTCATCGCTATCCGCAGCTTTTCCGACTCGGCTGAGGCCATCGCCGAGGTGAATTCCGGTGCTTATGGCCTGCAGGCCGGTGTTTTCACCAACGACCATGCGCTCATCAAGATGTTTTCGCGTGATCTCGTGGTCGGCGGCGTGATGATCAACGAAGGGCCGGATTTCCGCGCTGAGCATGTGCCCTTCGGTGGCGTCAAGCGCTCCGGCCTGGGGCGGGAAGGTGTCCGCATCGCGCTTCGCGAGATGTCGGAGCCCAAGGTCGTGATCGATTGAGGAGGCGAAGATGCGTATCGGAGTCGTCGGCGCTTCTGGAAGGGTTGGAACACATCTCGTGGAGCTCATTCTTGCCAATCCGGGCCTGGAGCTCGCCGCAGCACTCGTCTCCCCTCGCTCCAGACTGGTCGGCATGCCCGTCAATGGCGGCAGTATCGAATACCGCCCGCCCGAGGCGGCTATAAAGAGCCATTGCGACGTGATGATCGATTTTTCGACGACCGCAGCGAGCATGAACCTGCAGGCGGATATCGGTAGTAAACCGATCCCGGTTGTCATCGGCACCACCGGTTTCAGCGTTGAAGAGGATGAGCAACTCACGAGATACGCTGCTTATCGCCCGATCCTGGTGAGCGCCAATTTTGCCCACGGCTTCGAGGCTTTCCGCCTTGCCGCCACTGGCTTTGCCAACCGCATGCCGGAAGCGGATGCTTCCATCGCAGAGACTTATCACGCGCGCAAGAAAGCCAATCCTTCGGGAACTTCGATGCTTCTGGCACAACAGCTGCACGAGGCCAGAAGCCGCGCTATGGGGTTTTCAGCGCCTGAGCCGCCGATCATCGTTCACCGCGAGGGCGATACTGTCGGCATTAACGAAGTCCGTCTCGACCTGGGATCGGCCCAAGCGATTTTCACATATCGGGTGCACACGCTCGCCGCCTATGCGGAAGGTGCGTTGGCGGCAGCCCAATGGCTGGTCTCGCGGGCGAGTCCGTCCGGTCGCTACAGCCTTTCCGACAGCCTGGCAGATTGACAAAGAAAGGATCAATTCGATGAACGATCTCGTCGCCCGCTTCAGAGGCGTCTTCACGGCACTCGCAACGCCTTTCAAAGGTGATGCCGTCGACTTTTCCACGTTCGGCGCATTGGTCGAACGCCAGATCGCTGCCGGTATTGCCGGCCTCGTGCCGGTCGGCACGACCGGAGAAGCAGCTACGCTTTCGGATGATGAAGCCGATCGGCTGATCGCCCGGACAAAGGAACTTGCGGCTGGCCGGGCCATGGTCATGGCCGGCGCCGGTTCCAACGACACAAGGAAAACCATCGACAAAGTCAAGCGTGCGGAAAAGGCCGGCGCAGATGCATTGCTGATTGTCACGCCCTATTACAACAAGCCCACACAGGCAGGTCTCATTGCCCATTACAGTGCAACTGCGGAAGCCACCAGCCTGCCGATCATGCTTTATTCCGTTCCGGGCCGGTGCGGCGTGGAGATTGCGCCCGAAACTTGCGCGACGCTGATGGATCTCCATCCCAATATCGTCGCCATCAAGGAGGCCGGCGGCTCTGCGGCACGGATCACCCAGTTGCGCCGCACGTGCGGCAACAAGCTGATAATCCACTCGGGCGATGATGGTCTGACGCTTCCTTTCCTGTCGCTCGGTGCCATTGGCGTAACCAGCGTTGTCGCCAACGTCGCGCCCCGCGAAATGGCGCTGCTTCTCGAAGCTTGGCAGGCCGGAGATGCGGCACGTGCTCTTGCGCTTCATGAATTGATTGCGGAACTCACTGACGGCATGTTCATCGAGTCCAACCCGGGACCGGTAAAAGCGGCACTTGCCTTGGCCAATTTGGCCGGGCCGGAAATGCGGCTTCCCCTTGTGTCGGTTTCGGATTTCAACCGTGAAAAGCTGGCCGGTATTCTCAATAGGTTCAGCGCCGCTTCCGCAGCCTTCCAAGAAATACGATAAGCCGGCCGGAGAGCTTTGCATTGTTCGGCGCCAATCGACGTAGGAAACTGCATGGAGCAAGGCCTTGCCCGTAGGCTGGGCGGCTCTCAAAGACCAGGGGAACGCATATGACTGCCAAGACCAGCAGCGCACGGTGTTATAGGGCGCCGGAAAAAGCCCAGCGCGAAGCCGGAGCGGCGCAATGACCTATAACTGGGATTTTCATTCGGTCTGGCAGTTCTACGATCTGTTTCTCTACGGCCTTTGGATCAGCGTCCTCTATACGATCGGTTCGATCTTCTTCGGCGTCATCATCGGCTTTGCCACCTGCGCTGCGCGCCTGTCGCGCTGGTGGATGTTCAGGACGATCGCAAGAATCTACCAGGAGATATTTCGCTGCACTCCGCTTCTGGTGCAGCTTCTCTGGTTCTACTATGCCTTTCCCCTGCTAGTCGGCGGCTCGATCGATAATCGGGTGGCGGGCATGCTCACGCTTTCGCTTTATGTCGGCGCCTTCTATGCCGAGATTTTCCGCGGCGGGATCGTCTCCATTGACCGCGGCCAGCGGGAAGCTGCAGCAGCAATCGGCATGAGTCCATGGCAGTCGATGACACGCATTATCCTGCCCCAGGCGCTGAAGCGCGTCCTGCCTTCCTTCATCAACCAGTCGGTCATCCAGTTCAAGAACACGTCGCTGGTCTCGGTCATCTCGGTTGCAGACCTCGCTTACATGGCAGCCGTGGTCAACGGTCAGACCTACCGACCCTTGGAATCCTATACGGTGATGGCCGCGCTCTACATTCTCATGCTGCTGCCGCTGACACAGGCAGCCGACTGGATCGAGCGGCGCCTTCGGGTAAGCGACTAAGAGAGCGGGAACACGATCATGACAATGAACAATCACACCGATGCGTCCGTGATCGAAGCCATTGCGCTGCGCAAGAGCTATGGCACGCACGATGTCCTCAAAGGCCTCGACCTCAGCCTGACGCGCGGCGAGGTCGTCGCGCTGATCGGTCCTTCCGGTTCGGGAAAGTCGACCTTCATCCGCTGTCTCAACATGCTGGAAATCCCGACCGAAGGCACGATCCGCTTTCGCCAGAAGAAGGTTGGCGACCGGTTCCGCGATAATGGCGAGGAAATCGGCATCGGCACCTTGAGGCGTCATGTCGGCATGGTCTTCCAGCACTTCAACCTCTTTCCTCACAAGACCGTCCTGCAGAATGTGACCGAAGGCCCGATCATCGTTTGCAAGACATCGAAACGGGAGGCCGAGGAGCGTGCAATGGACCTGCTCGCCCAAGTCGGCCTCGCAGAGAAGCACGCTGCCTATCCGAACCATCTCTCCGGTGGGCAGAAGCAACGCGTCGCCATAGCCCGTGCATTGGCAATGCAGCCGGAAGTGCTCCTTCTCGATGAAGTGACGAGTGCCCTTGATCCGGAACTCGTCGGTGAAGTCCTGGCTGTCATTCGCCGTCTTGCCGAAGAAGGCATGACGATGGCTATCGTCACGCACGAGATGGCTTTCGCCGCTGATGTCGCAAACCGCGTGCTGTTCTTGGATCAAGGCGTCATCGCCGAAGCCGGATCCGCCAACGACGTCATCCTTAATCCACAGAATCCACGCCTTCAGGCTTTTGTGGCGCGTTTCAGAGGCTGAGGGGAACATGACAGTATTCAAGGTCACGATTTTCGGAGCGGGCAAGATCGGTTCCGCGTTGGCAATCGCCTTAAGCGCACGGGAAGAGTTCTCGGTTCTGGTGATAGACCCGTCGGAGCAGGCGCTCGATGGGCTTCGTGACCGACACCTGTCGGTGAAGTCTCATCTTTTCCGCCGGTGGGACGAACTGCCGGCTCTCCTGCGGGAAAGAGATGCAACCGTAGCGGCTGTACCTCAGCGTCTCGTGCCGGAAATCGCAAAGGCTGCGGTAGGGGCCGGGACACACTTTCTCGATTTCTCCCCTCTCCAGCCCGATACGCGGCAGATACTCGAACCCCTTGCCCGCCAACGAGTTATTCTGAATGGCTGCGGCGTTGCACCCGGTATCGTCGAAAACATCGCGACCGGCCTCATTGCCGATTCTGGCCCGATCCAGGATCTGACCATCCGGGTTGGCTCCATACCACGCTTTCCCACCAACCGTCTGGGTTACGGGCAGATTTGGGATGTTGACGGTCTGATCGACGAATATACGAAGCCCTGTGAAGCCATCCGTGACGGTCGCATGACAACTCTCACACCGTTGGAGGATATCGAGCGGATCATGCTGGATGGCGTTGCCTATGAGGGGTTCACCACGTCAGGCGGTCTCAAGGATCTCGAACTGTTCCGTCAAATGAAGGCTAGGAACGTTACGTTCAAGACGCTGCGCTATCCAGGTCATCTCGACTATATGCGCTTCCTGCTGGACGACCTCGGCCTGAAATTTCGGCGCGACATGCTGCGGTCCCTGTTCTTGAATGGTCTTCCGATCATCGAGGACGACGTGTTGCTGCTCTTCCTGACGGCGAAAGGATTGAGCGACAATCGGAAGGTTGAACGTTCGCTATCCGTGAAGTTCCGCCCGAATTCCGCTCTCGGTCCGTTTAATGCCATGACCGCCGTTGCTTCGGGCTATGCTGCGAGCCTGCTCTTGCTGCTTCGTCAAGGTGAACTGGGCACGGAGGGTTTCGTGGCTCACAATCGGGTCCCGAGCCAACGCCTTCTCGAAAGCAGCTTTCTCACACCTCTCGTGGGCGGATAAATCTTCGGAGGCTTTCGGCTCCGGATTTGACGACATCGCTCAGATGAATCAAGCGCTACCGCAAGCCCTGATGCGAAACTTCGAAGCACGCATTTCCGTAATCGGCCTGTCGGCGCTTTTATTCAGGTGATTGCCAAGGACGGAGCTGAAGCGGTGAATGGATTCAACCCCTGGGCGGCACAGCAGCCATTCTTTCCCGTGTTGATAGGCTGCCCAACAGGTCTGGTGGGATTTCATTGAAAACGTGATCGGAAGCAAGACCCGAGCCCGCAGGATGCATCGTAGATTGTGCAAGCAATGCAGCTTGCGTTCGGTTCGTCGCCCCGAGTTTTCGCATGATTTGCCGGACATGAACCTTCACCGTAGCCTCTTGCATGTTCAGTTCCCGAGCGATGTGCTTGTTCGATTTTCCGAACCGTAGACGTTCAAGCACTTCATGCTGGCGTTGCGTAAGGGTCGCCGAGGTTTCAGATGAACGATGATGCAGACTAGCGCCGGCGGTCACCGATGCCGAGAGGCTTGCAAGGAACGCTTCAGGAGGGAAATAAGTCCCCCCATGGATGATAAAGCTTAAGGCCCGTTTTACTATATCAAGAGGCAAAGCTGCAGGCAGAAATGCCTGAAAGCCTAAGCCTGCAACTACGACAGCGTCATTTGGATCATGCCTATCCGAGATAACGGCATAAGGGCCCTTGAACGCCGTTTTTACTGCCATGAGCAATTCTTGTTGCTTGTGATCGCTTAGTGATGCTCCTCCCATATTGATAATCACTAGGCGAATGAGATCCCCATAGTCATCATTGAACCTATGAATATCGTCGGGTGCATAAGATATAAGCTCAAAAGCTGCGTTACGCGCCCACGGCTCGAGTGCGGATAGAAGGCAGGCGCGCCGCATCTCAAGGATGTCAATCAGAACTATTGAGCCCGTCCTTTTTTCTTGCTCCATGTCCATAGTCGGATTCCCCCTGATTTCACTTGTTATCAAAGCTTCCTATTCTGTCAGCCATAAGGAGTAGATTTCTGATTTTCTGGTTAAATTAGATTTTTTATATTCTCTAATATCTAATACACCCTCAAGCGAGCATATGTCAAAGTCACTAGATGGAAAATCAGATTGGTATAATTTTGGCTTCTAAACATACATTTCATTGGCAGGAAATATTTCCATTTTTAGTTTAGTATTCGGGAGGCGGGAAAAGGAAATTCTTGATATTCATCAAGGATGGTGGGGTATTTCGTCTATCTCTGGACGAGCGGGCCTCCCATGCCCTCTGGATGCGAACACGCATGAGATGGCTATTCGCTCTCTTCCTGAGCTTGTATCCCGTGATCAAATTTTCGTGCAAACGTCAGCATTGTCTGAGAGCAGTTGGGCCCGTCTTTCGGCGGCAGTACGCGGTAGCCATGCCGAGGGTGCTCCGCCTCGACTTTCACCATCGCTCCGGACGAGCCCCGTTCTACTTCACCGCGCCCGCTGTCATGCCGTTGATGAACTGACGCGACATGATGATGTAGACGATGATGACCGGTGCAGAGGACAGCAACAGACCGGCAAATAGCACACCCCAGTCGGTCGTATACTCGCCCATGAAAGTCGTAAGCCCCTGAGGAAGCGTTTTGAGGTTGTCCTTCTGGATGAAGATCAGGGGAAAGAAGAAATCGTTCCAGATAGGAACGACGTTCTGAATGCAAGAAATGACAAGCGCCGGTCGCACCAGCGGCAGCATGATCGACCACATGATCCTCGGCTCGCTCGCGCCATCCATGCGCGCGGCATCTTCGAGCTCGTTAGGCAACGTGCGGATGAAGCCGGTCATGATGAAGACCGTTGTTGGCAGGCCCATCGCGACGTAGATCAGGATCAATGAGAGCTGCGTGTTCAGGATGCCGAGATCACGCATGAGAATGAACAGCGGGATGATGGCAAGCTTCAACGGCAGCGTCAGTCCGGCAAGGAAGAACATCAGCACGAAGCTTGCGCCCCAGAACCGGTATCTTGCGATCCCATAAGCCGCCATCGTGCCGAGAGCCAGGATGATGACGATCGCCGAGGTCGTCACAATCACCGAATTGAGGAGATATCTCAAGAAGTTGGTTTCGGTCCAGATTTTCACGATATTGGTGACGTTGGAAAAATCGGGGATCGAAAAGGGCGACTGGAAGATCTGTGCATTCGTCTTGAATGCTGCAAAGACCATGATGACGATGGGGGCAAGCATGACTGCTGTGTTCAGGATCAGGATGATCTGAATAAGACCGTCCCGGCCGAGCGCGGACAGAACGCCCCGCCGGTCGTAGTAGCTTTCGGAAGCAGCGCTCATATCTGAATCTCTCTGGCGCGCAGCCTGAACGTGATGAAACCCGCCACAATGGCAATGAAGAGAAAAATGAGGACCGCGAGCGCGCTGCCCGCGCCGAAATCCTGCGCTGCGCCTGACTGGTTGCCGAATGCCGTCCGATAGAAATAGAGGCCGAGCACGTCGGTGGCGCCATGCGGGGAACCGTCGAGGCCTGCCATCACATAAGGCAGTTCGAACCAGTTGAAGCTGCCGACGAAGAGCAGCGTGAAGACGACGGTCGCGCTCGGCGCAACCAGCGGCCAGACGATCTTGCTGATCTTGACCCACTCGCTCTCGGTCTCCATCCGGACCGCATCGAGAATTTCACCTGGAATGCGCTGCATGCCAGCGAGAAAAACCAAGGTCGGAAAGCCCACCATGTGCCAGGCGTTGGCAGCGATCAGCGCCCAGAGCGCGGTGGAGTCCTGCCCGAGCCAGGGCTGCGCAAGACTGCCAAGCCCGACGCCGCGAAGCGAGATATTCACCACTCCGAAAAGCGGATGGAGGAAAAGCTTCCATAGGAAGCCGACGATAATGGTCGAGAGCACTACGGGAAGAAAGACGGAGATGCGGTGGAACGCTGCACCCGGCAACTCACGCCAGAGGCAATAGGCAAGCAGGAAGCCGACGCCGTTCTGCAGCACCATCAGCGCGAAGAAGACCAGGACGTTGTGCAGGAAAGCGTTGACCGTCCATTCCATATAAGGCTGTGTGAACAGGACCTTGTAGAAGTTTGCGAAGCCGACAAATTCGCCTCGCGCCAATCCATGCCATTGGAAAAAGGCATAGGCGAAGGCCGAAGCGATAGGGTAGACGACAAACAGAGCAACGAAGGCAAGCGGCGGCACGATGAGCGCCGAAATCCATAGCCTGCGCGCCATAAGAGGCGATCCGGGCATCACAACTCTCTTCATGTTAGGAGGGGGCAGCGGTTGCTGCCCCTGCATCTGGATCACTTCTTGAAGGGGGCGTACCAGTTGGCAAGCCCGGTCGTCAGGTTCTTGCCGACCTCTTCCGGGGTCGCCTTGCCGCTGAGTAGTTTCTGGATCTCGCTCTGCAAGAGGACGGAACCCGATGGCTCACCGTAACGGAAATGCACCAGCATGATATAGGGGATGGAGTGCTTGTTGAGCTCCGCCACTTCGCCCAGGAGCTCATTCCTGAACGTAACACCCGGCACAGCCGAGATGTTGTTCAAGCCGTCTGCAAACATCTGCCCGAACTCCTGGCTGGCAAGGAAATTCACGAACTTGAGCGCCGCTTCCTTGTTTGCTGTCTTGGCGTTGACGGCATAGCCGCCATCGAAATACTGCGCGACGAGCTTTTCGTCTTCCGCCTTCAGGCCGGGAGTGGCGAAGATGCCGAGCTTGATATCGGGATTCTGTTTCTTGAAATTCGACAGTTCGTAGGAGCCGCCGACGAACATGCCCGCCATGCCCGAAGAAAAGAGCTGCTGCGCGGAGGCATAATCGAGGCCGATGAAACCGTCGGGGAAATATTTGCTGATTTCCTTAAGCTTGGTAAGCGCCTCGACATAGCGCTTGTCGGTGAAGTCGGCCTTGCCGCCCATCAGATCGTCATAGAAGGCGCGACCCATGATCGTGGAGGCGATGCCGCCAACGACCACTTCATTCTGCCACGCAGTCGCCGTTCCGTTTGCGAACGGCATGATGCCTGCCGCTTTCAGCTTTTCCGATACCTGGACAAGTTCGTCCCAGGTCTGCGGCTCGCTGATGCCGTTCTTTTCGAAGACGTCCTTGTTGTAGATGACCAGCATGGTCTGGCTGGCGAAAGGCACGGCATAGGTCGTCTTGTCTGAACGCATGCTCTCAGCAGCGAGCGCAGCCGGTGCGAAATTTGCTAAAGCAGGCACGTTGTCCTTGTCGAGGGGTAGCAGGTAACCACCACTTGCGACCGTCTCAAGGCCGCCATACGCGCGGGCGAACATCACGTCCGGGCCCGACCCGCCGGCGAGTGCCGTCGACAGGATGGTGTTGTAATTGGTCGCCTCGAAAGCCTCGAATTTGACGGTGATGCCCGGGTTCTTCGCTTCGAATGCGTCGATGAACTTTTCGTATTGCGCCTTGTCTTCCTGGCGCCAGCTCCAGAACGTCAATTCCTGCGCGGCCGCCGGCAGAGCCGTCGCCAAAGCTCCCAGCGCGGCTATCGTGCTCAAAACTAGCTTTTTCATCTGGTTCCTTCCTCTTTGATATTTATAGGAGACAAACATGGTTTCAGGCCGCCAACCTCTCCCCCGTTGTCCGGCTGAAATAATGCACCGCTTCCGGAGCGACGCTCACCACGACAGGCGCGTCGGGCTTAAGAGCTGTTCCGTCGGAGGACCGGACGCTGACAAGCGTTCCGTCGCCGAGCCTCACATAGACATAGGTATTGTCGCCCAGGTATTCGGTGTAGACGACGTTGCCCCGGAAACCGCTGGTCGCCTCGCCGGTAGAAACCGTGAGCGCGTCAGGCCGAACGCCGATGACCAGGTCCCGCTCATCCGAGGGCGGAAGCCTGTCGAGCCTAACGGAGCCTGATCCGGCAAGTCCGAGGTTATTGCCGCTCCGCTCGACGTTGAGGAGCGCCATGCGCGGCGAGCCGATAAAAGTCGCGACGAATGTGTTCGCAGGTCTTTCGTAGAGTTCCCGCGGGCTGCCGAACTGTTCCACTTTGCCGTTATTCATGACGACGATACGGTCGGCCAGCGTCATGGCTTCGACTTGATCATGGGTGACGTAGATCGTCGTGCCGCCGATCTCCCGGTGAAGCCTGGCGATCTCAAGCCGCACATCGGAGCGGAGCGCTGCGTCCAGGTTGGATAGCGGCTCGTCCAGCAGCAAGACCTTTGGCTTTCTGACCAGAGCACGCCCAATCGCGACGCGCTGGCGCTGCCCGCCGGAGAGTTCCCGCGGCTTGCGCTTGAGCAGCGGGTCGAGCCGTAGCATTTTGGACGCCTCATCGATGCGACGATCGATCTCGATCCCGTCCAGCCCCATCAGGCGCGCGCCGAAAGCCATGTTCTCATAGACATCCATATGCGGATAGAGCGCGTAGGACTGGAAGACCATGGCAATTCCGCGCCTGGAAGGCGCCACCTCGTTCATGCGCCTGTCGTCGACGCGGAACTCACCTGCGCTGATCGAGTCGAGACCGGCAATCAGCCTGAGCAGCGTCGACTTTCCACATCCCGACGGCCCAACGAAAACGATGAATTCCTTGTCGGCGATTTCGAGATCGATGCCGTGCAGCACATTGACAGCGTTGAAATTCTTTCTGATGCCATTGAGGGTCATCCGTGCCATGGCGGGACTCCATCCTTTTCAGTTCAAGGGCTGATCGGCGGCAAGCGCCTCAAGCATTCTCGCCGTTTCAACCGGATCGCGATGCACGATGCAATGCTGCCATCCGATCTTCCGTGCTGCGATGATATTTTCTTCGATGTCATCGACATAGACGACTTCCTTGTCGGAGCATCGCTCGGTTCGTGACACTTCCTGAAAAATCATGTGGTCAGGCTTCTCCAGGCCTATTTCATGTGAAAGGTATTCATGGTCGAAATAGCCAGGGCCTAGAAGATTCTCGCTTATGTAGCGCCAGTGAATGGCCTGATTGTTGCTCAGGCACACGACCCGATGGTGCCTTCGCAGCCGCCGGACAAAGTCTATGAATTCGCCGTATCCTTCGGCAACGTAGGCATGTTCGGCTTCGTAAATGCGATCTGATGACACTGCGAACATGTCGGCGAGCTTGCGCACGTAATCGGGTTCCGTTGATCGCCCCAATCGAAAATTCCGGAAGATTGCCTCCGGAGCATCGCTGTAGCGGAATGAGAGATCGGTGTCCCCGGCCCGTGATATGGCCCGGTCACGTGAAGCCGGATCAAGCTTCACGAAAACGCCGCCGATATCAAAGATGAAGAGCTTATCTCGTTTCTCCATGATCCGGTTCCGGCACTTGTCCCTCGTATTGGCAGGCACAACCTATTAGATAATTCCGTTCTGTCAATTAATATTGGAATTTTTTATTCGTACCAAATATTTTCAATAGTCTAGCGAAATGAGTTTGCCGGCATGCAGCGGATACCCGGCCGATAAAACATCAAAGCCGGAAGCAAGGTGTGGCCGTGGAGCGCGTCTTCGCCCTAGCCGGCTCTTCATTTGCATTTGCAAATGCAAAATCAGGTTTGGAAAGACAATCCTCGGCGGTTGTCTCAGAAACTCAGCCTCGAAGATGCGAATTGGAATATATAATTCCAAATTATATAGGAATTAAGAATTTTATATCGGCCGCATGTCATTGATGGGAGGCGATGGGATGGTGATGCGGTTTGGGGTATCGAAAAAGGCGCCGCGCATTCCGTTATGGTGACTGCCAGCAATCGATTTCCAGCGGCCACCATTGACTAGTTTTCGGAAAAATGGAATAAATCATCTGCATTTCTAAAGTAACGGTTCATTTATTCCGTTTTGCTGCCGCGTCGGGAGCGTGGCGTGCGGATATGCAACCGGCCGGGAGGGCTGGTTTCCGGATGGACGGGTGCCCGGACACCCCAGAGGAGGACATCACATGAAAAAGCTTTTCCTGAGCGCTGCTCTGTCGGTTTTGCTGAACACGGCGGCTCATGCTGAAACCATTGGTGTTTCGATGGCGTTGTTCGACGATAACTTCCTGACTGTTCTGCGCAGTGGCATGCAGGACTATGCGAAGACGCTCGACGGTGTGACACTTCAGGTCGAAGATGCGCAGAACGATGTCGCCAAGCAGCAGAGTCAGATTCAGAACTTTATCGCCGCCGGAGTTGATGCGATTATCGTCAACCCGGTTGATACCGATGCCACCACGGCCATGTCCAAGATTGCTGCGGATGCGGGCATTCCGCTGGTCTACGTGAACCGCGAACCGGTGAATGTGGATAGTCTGCCTGACAAGCAGGCTTTCGTGGCATCCGAGGAAATTGTTGCTGGCACGCTTGAAACCAAGGAAGTATGTCGGCTGCTGGGCGGCAAGGGTAATGTCGTTATCATGATGGGCGAACTTTCCAACCAGGGCGCCCGTATGCGCACCAAGGCGGTGCATGACGTCGTCGCTGCTGATGAATGCAAAGGCATGAAAGTCGTTGAGGAGCAGACGGCCAACTGGCAACGCACGCAAGGTGCTGATCTTGTCACCAATTGGCTCTCCAGTGGAATCGAATTTGACGCCGTGATCTCCAACAATGACGAGATGGCGATTGGCGCGATCCAAGCATTGAAGGCCGCCGGCAAGGATATGAAGAACGTCGTCGTCGCAGGTGTCGACGCCACCCAGGACGCGCTTGCCGCCATGCAGGCGGGTGACCTGGATGCGACTGTGTTTCAGGATGCCGCGGGCCAGGGCAAGGGTGCGCTGGATGCTGCGCTGAAACTTGCCAAAGGGGAGGAGGTGGACAAGAAGGTTTACATCCCCTTCCAGCTCGTCACGCCCGCAAACGTCAAGGATTTCATCGCCAAGAACTGATCCGTTCTGCATGGGCTGCGCTTCGGCATGGCCCATGCTTCGCTTTTTTGCGAGAGGAGGAGACGAAAATGGCCGTCAGCCCTGCAACCATGGCCGCCATACGCAAGAGCGGTGCGATCCCGAACGCGGAGTTCCTGCTGATGGCAGAGGGTATCCGCAAGGAATTCCCGGGTGTCGTCGCGCTCGACGACGTCTCCTTTCGCCTCAAACGTGGCAGTGTCCATGCGCTGATGGGCGAGAACGGCGCGGGTAAATCGACGCTGATGAAAATACTTGCGGGGATCTACAAGCCAGACCAGGGGCGCGTACAGCTCAAGGGGGTCGATATCCGCCTGGATTCCCCTCTCGACGCGTTGGAAAACGGAATTGCCATGATCCATCAGGAGCTGAATCTGATGGCTTACATGACGGTGGCGGAGAACATCTGGATCCGTCGGGAGCCGTTGAACCGGTTCGGTCTGATCGATCATGGCGAGATGAGCCGCAGGACGGAGGAGCTGTTCCAGCGTCTCAACATAGCAATCGATCCTGAGACTCCGGTCAAGGAACTCTCCGTCGCCAATCGTCAGATGGTCGAGATCGCCAAGGCGGTTTCCTATGAATCCGACGTCCTGATCATGGACGAGCCGACCTCGGCGCTGACCGAGCGAGAGGTCAGCCACCTCTTCCAGATCATCCGCAGTCTTCGCGACCAAGGCATCGGCATCGTCTACATCACTCACAAGATGAACGAACTCTTTGAGATCGCGGACGAGTTTTCCGTTTTCCGGGACGGAAAATATATCGGCACCCGCTCCTCCAAGGACGTCACTCGCGACGACATCATTCGGATGATGGTCGGCCGCGAGATCACGCAGATGTTTCCGAAGGAGGACGTACCGCTCGGCGAGATCGTCCTTTCGGTCAAAGGACTGACGCTCGGAAGCATCTTCCGCGATGTGTCATTTGAGGTGCGCGCCGGCGAAATCCTGGGCGTTGCGGGTCTGGTCGGTTCGGGGCGTTCCAACGTCGCGGAGACTTTGTTCGGTGTCACGCCTGCGACATCGGGCACGATCTCGATCGACGGCAAGGAAGTCGTAATCGACAATCCGACCACGGCCATCCGTCATCGCATGGCTTTCCTGACAGAAGACCGGAAGGACACCGGCTGCTTGCTGATTCTCGATGTTCTCGAGAACATGCAGATCGCCGTCCTGCAGGACAAGTTCGTGAGTAATGGCTTCGTTCATGAAACGGATGTTGCTGCGGCATGTGAGGATATGTGTCGCAAGCTGAGGGTGAAGACCCCGAGCCTGCAGGAGAAGATCGAGAACCTCTCCGGCGGCAATCAGCAGAAGGTCCTGATCGGGCGCTGGCTGCTGACCAATCCGCGCATACTGATCCTTGACGAACCAACGCGCGGCATTGATGTCGGCGCTAAAGCCGAGATCCACCGTCTCGTCACGGAAATGGCGAAACAAGGCGTCGCTGTCATCATGATCTCCTCGGAGATGCCGGAAATCCTCGGAATGAGCGACCGGATCATGGTCATGCACGAAGGTCGCGTTACCGGATTTCTGACCCGGGAGGAAGCAACACAGGTCAAAGTCATGGAACTCGCCTCACACTAGGGCGGCTTCGGGGAGGAAAAATGAGCAGCGAAAGCCTTGTCAAACCTGACCTGAAGGTCAAGACCGCCCATCGCCGGAGGCGGATGCCGCCGGAGGTGAACATCTTCCTCGTGTTGATCGGCATAGCCTTGGTCTATGAACTGCTCGGCTGGATCTTCGTCGGGCAGAGCTTCCTGCTCAATCAGCAGCGACTGACAATCATGATCCTGCAGGTATCGGTGATCGGGATCATTGCGGTGGGGGTGACCCAGGTCATCATCACCGGTGGGATCGATCTCTCGTCCGGATCGGTCGTCGGCATGACGGCCATGTTGTCCGCCAGCTTCGCCCAGTCCTCCACCTGGCCGCGCGCACTCTACCCGAGCTTGACGGACCTGCCGTTCTTCATTCCGATCGGGGTCGGCATTCTGGCGGGACTTCTGGCCGGCTACATCAATGGACAGCTGATCGCCAAGACAAAAATTCCGCCCTTCATCGCCACGCTTGGCATGATGGTGACCGCCCGCGGCATTTCGAAGTGGTACACCAAAGGCCAGCCGGTCTCTGGTCTCACCGAGCAGTTCACTTTCGTCGGAACAAGCATATGGCCGGTCGTGGTCTTCCTCCTGGTTGCGGTCATCTTCCACGTGGCGCTGCGATATACCCGCTACGGCAAGTTTACCTATGCCATCGGTGCGAATGTCCAGGCGGCGCGGGTATCGGGCATCGATGTGGAACGGCATATCGTCAAGGTCTATGCAATTGCCGGCATGCTTGCCGGACTTGCCGGTGTGGTGACTGCTGCCCGTGCGCAAACGGCGCAGGCTGGCATGGGTGTAATGTATGAGCTCGATGCCATCGCTGCAGCGGTCATCGGCGGCACTTCGCTCGCCGGCGGTGCAGGACGGATCACCGGCACGGTCATCGGCACCATCATCCTTGGCGTCATGACCTCCGGCTTCACCTTCCTGAGAGTCGATGCTTATTATCAGGAGATCGTCAAAGGCATGATCATCGTTGCCGCTGTCGTCGCCGATGTCTATCGCCAAAAGAAGCGTGCCCAGCGCTGAACAAGGAACATCTGCGATGGCGATCGCCTTCGGCCTCAATCATATAGCGGCGACCCGCCTGCCGCTCGGCTCGTTTTTCGATCTTGCAAAGAGGCTGGGCATCAGCGCCGTCGAAATCCGCAACGATCTTCCCGGTCGGGCAATCCTCGACGGTACGCCTCCCGCAGACGTCAAAGCGACCGCCGAGGAGCGGAACCTCTCGATTCTTTCGATCAATGCATTGCAGCGCTTCAACAAGTGGAATGGTGCGCGTGAGACCGAGGCGCGCGCCCTTGTGTCCTATGCCGAGGCTTGCGGTGCGAAGGCGCTTGTCCTCGTTCCCGTCAATGATGGTCATAGCCATGCCGGCAAGGACAGGCTCGGCGACCTGAGGATCGCGCTGCGGCAGTTGCGGCCGCTGCTCGACGATGCGGGCCTCATTGGGCTTGTCGAGCCCCTGGGTTTTGTCGGCTGCTCGCTGCGTTCGAAGAGGGAAGCGGCTGACGCAATCGGAGAACTTGGTTTCGAAAAGACCTTCCGGCTGGTTCACGATACCTTTCACCACATGCTCGCGGAAGAAGCGGATTTCTTTCCGCAGCTGACCGGCCTGGTGCATATTTCAGGCGTGACCGATAGGAGGACGCCGGTCGGCGGTTTGCGCGACTCCCACCGAGTGCTGGTGGATGCAGGCGATCGTCTCGATAACCTTGGCCAGATTCGCACGCTGCTCCGTGGTGGCTATGAAGGATCATTCTCCTTTGAGCCCTTTGCCGAAGAGGTGCATGAACTCGACGATCCGGCCGCAGCATTGAGGGCCAGCATGGATTTCATGTCCTTGCATCTCCATTCCCTGGAGAGCGCTTAGCTTTCCAGGGGGCGGACCCAGCGGCGTTCTGCAAAGGAACGGGCCATGGCGTGGATGCTGCGCTCGATCCTCAAGCCGTCATCGAAGTGGATCAGGTGCGCTTTTTCGCCTCTGATCGCCGATATCAATTCCCGGCATTCGATGATCTTCAGGTCGTTGAAGCCAAGGCCGTGGCCGGGTGCGGGGATGAAGCGATCATAGGGCGCATGGACCGGAGCAGCCAAAATCCTGCGGAAGCCCTGTTCCGCTTTTCCCCCGGCATTCTGGAAGAGTTCGATCTCGTTCATCTGTTCCTGATCGAAGAGGATCGAACCTGTGGAACCGAAGATCTGCAAGGCGATGCGGCCTTTTCGACCCCAGGCGGAGCGGTTGGCCATGAGCACGCCGGAGATGCCGCCCTCAAGCCGCAGCAGGACGCTTGCGATATCATGGTTCTCGACCGCGCGCGATCCGCCATCGGCAATCGGCCGTTCGGCATAGGGTTTTACAATGTCGGCGATGACTGCCTCCACATGACCGAAGAGGACGAAGAGCAATGACAAGGGGTGCACGGCGAAATCGTCGAGCGCACCATAGCCAGAGCTTGCCTCGCTCTTCCAATAGAAGGGGGCCTGTGGATCGGCCATGAAATCCTCGTCCATTTCGACGCGGAGATGATTGACGGTACCGATTGCGCCCGCGTCAATCAGCGCCTTGATATGACGGATCATCGGGTTCTGGATATAATTGTAGCCCATCGCGGCGACCTTGCCGGATCGCGCGGCCGCCGTCTGCATGCGTTCTGCATCGGCAAGCAGCGGCGCCATCGGCTTCTCGCACCAGACATGCTTTCCGGCTTCGAGCGCGGCGATCGCCATGTCTGCATGAAAGGCGTTCGGCGTGGTGACGGAGACGACGTCCACGTCCGGATTGTCGATGACGTCCCTCCAGTTACCCGTCGAAGTGGCGAAGCCCAGCTCGGCGGCCTTGCGGGCGGCGAGGTCGGCATTCACTTCGGCGAGTGCCACCAGCCTCGGCCGCTCCACATCGCCGAACACGCCGGCAGCCGAATTCCACGCCAGGGCATGGCATTTGCCCATATAGCCTGTGCCGATCAGGCCGACGCCCAAACCTGTCATCTCATCCTCCCGAACGGCATGCGAATATCGAACGGCGCGTCACGGATTGTCGCGCCGGAAAATCCAGTCGTGGTCCGGATGATTCTTGAACCGCCATTTGCGGATCGGGCCGGCCATGACATTGAGGTAGTACATCTCATAACCGTAGGGCGCGCCGCAGGGATGGTGCCCCTTGGGCACCAGAACCAGGTCGCCGTCCGAGACGGCCATGGTCTCGTCGAGCGAACCATCCTCCGTAAAGACGCGCTGGAAGCCAAAACCCTGCGACGGATTGAGCCGATGATAATAGGTCTCTTCCAGATAGGTCATGTCAGGGAAATTGTCCTCGTCATGCCGATGCGGAGGATAGGAGGACCAGTTTCCGGGAGGAGTGAAGACCTCCGTCACGAGCAGGCTGTCGGCCACATCGCGCTCCTCCATCGCGATCGGATAGATGTAGCGCATATTGGCATCCTTGCCGCGCGTGTTGAGCGTCAGGCCTTCGGGACCGATCGCCATTGCCTCGCGGCCGGGTTTTCCCGGTGCGGTGCAGACAGCCAGTTCGCAGTCGGTGGTGGCGCAGGCGCTCCACTCGGAATCTGCGGGAATGTAGACGCAATGCGGCGGCTTGCGTTCGAACACGTTCATCCGGTCGCCGAGTTCTCCGAAATTCTTGCCCCCGCCGCTGATCTCGGCCTTGCCTTCGACAAGCACAAGGATGGCTTCCTTGTCTCCGGTCTTCTCCGCGGCGGTTTCGCCGGGTTTCAGTTTATAGAGTCCGAAACCGACATATCCCCACCCCGCATCCTTGGGCGTCACGCCATGGACTTTGCCGGATATGCCTTTCGGCTTTCGAAGCAGGTTTGTCATGCAGCCGCCTCCGCCTTGTCCAGCCCGGCAGCCTTCGCCATCGCCTTCAGCGAGGAAAGCCCGAGGCTCTGGTATTCGAACGGGTTGCGCACATCCGGGTCCTGCTCGGCTTCGATCACAAGCCAGCCCCGGTAGCCGTGTTCGGCGGCAATCTTCAGCACTGGCGAGAAGTCCACGCCCCCTTCCCGATCGCCGGGAACCGTGAAGACGCCGCGCCGGACACCTTCAAGGAAGGAGAGGTTCCCCTCCCGAACCTGACGGGCGATTTCCGGCCGCACGTTTTTCGCATGGATATGACTGACGCGCGCCATGTACTTGCTCGCGACGCGCTCCGGATCCCCGCCGCCGAACAGGCAATGGCCGGTATCGAGCAAGAGCTTGGTGTGCGGGCCGCTATTCTCCATCAGCTTGTCGATTTCGTCTTCGCTTTCAACGATCGTTCCCATGTGATGGTGATAGACCAGCGTAATTCCCTGGCTTGCCGCATATTCGGCCAGCGTCTCGACACCCGCACCAAAGGATTTCCATTGATCCTCGGCGAGTTTCGGCCGGTTGTTCAACGCTTTGTTGTCGTCGCCGTGGATCGCGTTCGAGGTTTCGCAGACGATGATCACCTTCGAGCCCATCGTTTTGAGGAGATCGAGCGCCGGTTGCATGGCGGTCTTTTCTTCCTCGACCGAATTCGTAAGCAGGTTCAGCGAATGCCAGCCGGATACATAACACAGCCCGCGCGGTTCCAGTGCGGTTTTCAAAGCTTGCGGCTCCTGCGGGAATTTGTGCCCCTTCTCGATGCCGTCGAATCCGATTTTAAACGCTTCGTCCAGGCATTGGTCGAGGCTGATATGGGCGCCGAGCGAACGGTCGTCGTCGTTCGACCAGGCGATGGGATTGGTGCCGTAGAGAATCATGCTAGCGTCTTTCCTTCAGCGCCGTTTCGTAGCGGAGGCGGGCCTCGTTGACTTGGCTGCGAGGCGAAACCTCGGGGACTGCGACATCCCACCAGAAGCCACCGACATCCGGTGTGGGATAGGGATCGGTGTCGATAACGATCACGGTCGCCTTTTCGGCATCGCGCGCCATCTCCAGCTCGATCTCCAGCTCCGCAATGGATGCAACCTTGACCGCCCGCGCTCCCATGGAGGCGGCGTGCGCGACGAAATCGATCTGCATTGCGTGGGTCTGGCTGGTGTGTTCGTAGAGATTGTTGAACTCGGCGCTGCCTGTCGCCATCTGCAGCCGGTTGATGCAGCCGTAACCACGATTATCGGTGATAACGACGGTGATCTTGACGCCCATGGCGACGGCGGTCGCGAGCTCCGAGTTCATCATCATGTACGAGCCGTCGCCGACCATGACGATCACGTCGCGGTCCGGTTCGGCCATCTTGATACCAAGCCCTCCGGCAATCTCGTATCCCATGCAGGAAAAGCCGTATTCCATGTGATAGGAGAGGGGCCGCCCGGCCTTCCAGAGCTGATGCAATTCTCCCGGCATAGTGCCGGCGGCGCACATGACGACGGTATTGTCGACCGCCGCACGCTGGATTGCGCCGATCACCTGCATGTCTGTCGGCAGGGTGTTCGCATCTTTTGGTGCGGCGGTGATCGCATCGGAGCCGGCAAGCCAAGCTTGTTTCAGGTTGGCGGGAAACTCGCTGAAGCGATGGTCGCCCAGCGCCTCGCTGAGAAGCGCAAGCCCCGCTTTCGCATCACAGACGAGCGGGATCGCGTCGCGCTTGGTGCTGTCGTAAGGCTGCACGTTCAGTGACAGGATGCGGCGTTCGGGATAGCGGAACAGAGCCCAGGAGCCGGTTGTGAAATCCTGGAAACGCGTGCCGGCGCCAATAATGAGGTCTGCGTCCGCGCAGACGGCATTGGCGCTTGATGCGCCGGTCACGCCCACCGGGCCGAAATTGGCGTCATGATCCCAGGGCAAAGCCGATTTGCCGGCTTGAGTCTCGACCACGGGAACGCGATGGCGCTCGGCAAATGCCTTCAACTCTTCTGTTGCATCCGAGAAGTGCACGCCTCCACCTGCGACGATGACCGGCTTCCTGGCCGCCTTGATGGCATCCACGGCGCGCCGCAACTCGTGCTCGTCGGGGCGGGGCCGCCGCCGATACCAGGTCTTCTTCTCGAAAAAGCTCTCGGGATAGTCGTAGGCCTCGGCCTGGACGTCCTGACAGAAGGCGAGGGTCACGGGACCGCACTCGGCAGGATCGGTCATGATCCGCATGGCTCGCGGCAATGCGGTCAGCAGCTGCTCCGGGCGCGTGATGCGGTCGAAGTAACGACTCACCGGACGGAAGCAGTCATTCACCGTGACGATGCCATCGCCGAAATCCTCGATTTGCTGCAGGACGGGATCGGGACCCCGGTTGGCAAAGACGTCACCCGGAATCAATAGAACCGGGAGACGGTTGACGTGAGCAAGCGCGGCCGCAGTCACCATATTGGTCGCTCCAGGGCCGATAGATGACGTCACCGCCATGGCGCGCCTGCGTCGCAACTGCTTGGAATAGGCGATGGCGGCATGGGCCATCGACTGCTCGTTCTGGCCGCGATAGGTCGTCAATTTGTCCTTGATTCCCGCAAGGGCTTCTCCCATCCCGGCGACATTGCCATGACCGAAAATCGCCCACATCCCGGCGATGAAAGATTCACCCTCCTCGGTCATTTGACTGGCGAGATAACGCACCATCGCTTGCGCGGCCGTGAGCCTTATCGTTTTCATGCCACTTTCTCCTCGCGGCTGTCCTCGCGCGCACGGTCCCAGATCGCGCACAACTCGCGATATCTGGCTGCCATGTCGGCGATAGCCGTTTCGTCTGTGATCTCCCGGGCAAGCCACTTCCGCGCACTATCGCCGAAGATTGTGCGCCCGACTGCGAACCCCTTGACGAGATCAAAACGGGCGGCGGTGCGAAAGCTCTCCTTCAGTTCCTCGATGGGTGCATCCAATCCGAGCACCACGATGCCTCGGGTACAAGGATCGTGTTTGACGATCGCGTCGCAGGCTTTCGACCAGGATGCTGCTGTTTTCATCGGCTCCAGTTTCCACCAGTCCGGATAGACCCCGATCTCGTAGAGACGTTCGATCACCGCGGCGACGGTTCCATCATCCATTGGTCCGACTTTTGAAGGGATTACCTCCAGGAGGAATTCCAGCCGGTTCCTTCGGGTGGCCGCAAACAGACGTGAGACCATCTCCTCCTGCTGCCGCTTCATCTGAGCGTCGTCGTCGGGATGATAGAAACACAACACCTTGGCGACGTTGTTGATAGGCCATTCAGACAGGCCGCCAAGATCCGGCCCGAGCTCCGGCTCCAGAACGAGGGGACGCGAGCCCGGCAACTCCACCGGGCGTCCGATCCAGAGACCGGTTCCAGTCGCCTTGTAGAGCGTCTCGCGCCCCAGACGGCTGTCGCAGAGGATGCCATAGCCGGGGCGTCCTGCCGCGACATCGAGCGTGGCTCTTAGGCAAAGGCTCTTAAAGGCATCGATCTTCGCTGGATCGGCTCCGGCCTCTTTCGCGATCGCTTCGATCTGCATGCGATGATCGAACGCAAAGACCCGCATTTCCGGCCAATCCCCGTTGCGGTTCGTGGACCAGTGGACCTGTTCAAGTGCCTCATCCTTGCGGAGCGCCTTGTTGCGAATGCCGGTGCGGAAGAAATATTGCAGCTCCTCCCAGCTCGGATAGGCGGGAGTGCAGCCGTGCCGCGAAACGGCGAAGGCGCCGCAGGCGTTGGCATATTTCAAGCTGGCCGGCCAGTCTTCTCCGCTCAGCCAGCCTTTGAGGAGGCCGGACATGAAGCCGTCACCAGCTCCAAGCACATTGAAGACTTCGATCGGAAAGCCTTGGCCGGTCTGGCCCTTGTCGAGAGAATCCGGAATCTCGCCGTCAAAGACAACAGCCCCCATCGGACCGCGCTTGCAGACCAGTGTCGCCTTCGAAACCGCTCTGACCGCTCGAAGCGCTTCCAGCGTGTCGGTCGATCCGCCGGCGATATGGAACTCTTCTTCGGTGCCGACGATAAGGTCGAACAAGGAGAGCGTGGACTGTAGCTTTGCAGTAACGTGCCGGGATTCGATGAAGCGGCTTTCGCCCGCGTCATGGCCGGCCAGCCCCCACAGATTCGGCCGGTAATCAATGTCAAGCGCAGTGCGAGCGCCGTTCTCCCGGGCCAGTTTCAGTGCCTTGAAAACGGCAGCCTCCGTGCGAGGGTGTGACAGATGCGTGCCCGTGGCGCAGACACAGCGAGCTTCCGCGATGAAGGCCGGGTCGATATCGTCCTCGCAAATGGCCATATCGGCACAGTTCTCGCGATAGAAGATCAGCGGGAACTGTTCCTGATCGCGAATGCCGAGCAGGACCAGCGCTGTCAGCCGCTCGGGATCGGTTCTGACGCCACGGACGTCGACGCCTTCGCGTTCGAGCTGCTCGCGGATGAAGCGGCCCATATGCTCGTCGCCGACGCGGGTGATGAGCGCCGATTTCAGGCCGAGGCGGGCAGTCCCGGCGGCGATGTTGGTCGGTGATCCGCCGATATACTTGTTGAAGGAGGCCATATCCTCCAGCCGCCCGCCGACCTGTACTCCGTACAAATCGACTGATGATCGGCCGATCGTGATCAGATCGAGTGACACAAGCCGGATCCTCCCTGCAGCTTGGAGCTAACCTCCGGCCCGCTACTGACGGAAGCTGCCAATTTCCATCATTTCTCCTGGATTTGGATTTTAAATTCCATTTTCTTTATTTACAATACAAAAATTCATTTCTCCGGACGTTCGGTCCCGACGGCTACCGCCAACGTGATGGCGAGGCAGAGCGTGGCGGAAAGCGAACGGAAAGCACCGAAATCCACCTCGGATACGGAAAGAATAGTTGCTGGAAACTTGCGCAGCGGGCTGACGATCGTGTCTGTAATGGCAACAACCGGCAAGCCGTGGGCGGAGACTGCCTCGACCATGTCGATCGTGTCTGCCGTGTAGGGAGAAAACGTAATCGCCAGCAGGGCGTCTCCGTCTCGAACTGCATTCCGATTCTCCAGCCGACCGACCGCGCTATGCAACATGGCTGGCACATTCATCTTCTCGAATGCATACGCCATGTAGCTCGCGACCGGGAAAGAGCGGCGCATGCCGATAATGTGAATCATCTGCGCCCTGGCAAGAATTTTCACCGCTTGCTCCAGAGCGTGCGGCTCTATCGTCTTCAGCAGATTTTCAAGTGAGGCCCGTCCTGCTTCGACGAATTCCGCGAGCAAGGCGGAAGGGCTGCCTTCCGCCTTCTCCCGCAGATGGTCCAACCGGGTCGAATAGTCCGGCCACCCCCCGACATAGGAGTCGCGAAATAGCCGCTGCATTTCGGAGAAACCGGAAAAGCCCAGGATCTGACAGAAGCGCATGAAGGCGGAGGGCTGAACGCCTGCGCCTTCGGCCATCTCGGCAACCGTGGACACGGCAATGCGATCCTTGTTGGCGGCAACATAGTCGGCGCATTGCCGCAGCCGTTTGGGAAGGCTTTCGGATACTTCCAGCAACCGCTCCTCGAATGCCTTTATGGTGGTCGGCACGCCGATATCTCCCATGGTCACCCTTCCTGTTTCAGTGCTTGACACAAACGAAATCCCAATCTAGCAAAATAGAACATATATTCCAAATTAGCGCTTGGACAGTCTGACAAGAACATCATCCCGATAATCGAACAAGCAGTCGTGCGATGCCGTGAGGCTTGGGTATTCGCAAAGCCTGCGGAGGAGAAATCATGGTGACGAAACTGGCACTCTTGGGAGCAGGCCGAATCGGCAGGGTGCATGCACGCGCGATCGCGGAGGACAAGCGGGCGAAGCTCGTCTGCGTCGTGGATGCCGTGGCGGATGCGGCGAAATCGATCGCCGACAGCACCGGCTGCGCGGTCAGCACCATCGATGCCGTCGAAGCCGATGGCAATATCGACGCGGTGATCATCTGCACGCCGACCAATACGCATGCCGATCTGATTGAGCGGTTCTCCATGGCCGGCAAGGCGATCTTCTGTGAAAAACCGATCGATCTCGATGTGGCGCGCGCCAGAGCCTGCGCCGAGACCATCAGCAAGACCGGGGCGAAGGTGATGCTTGGCTTCAACCGCCGCTTTGATCCGCATTTCCGGGCCGTCCGCAAGGCGATCGATGACGGCAGGATTGGCAACGTGGAGATGGTGACCATCATCAGCCGCGACCCAAGCCCGCCGCCGGCGGACTATATCAAGGTTTCCGGCGGCATCTTTCGCGACATGACCATCCATGATTTCGACATGGCTCGTTTCCTGCTCGGGGAGGAGATTGCGAGCGTGATGGCGTCCGGGACGGTCCTGGTCGATCCGAAGATCCGCGCGTTGGGTGATTACGATAGTGCGAGCGTCATCATGACCACGGCCAGCGGCCGGCAATGCATGATCTCGAACTCCCGTCGCGCCAGTTACGGCTACGATCAGCGGATCGAGGTGCACGGCTCCCTTGGTTCCATTGCGGCGGAAAACCAGCGGCCCGTTTCCATCGAGCTTGCCACGAAGGACGGTTTTACACGCCCTCCGCTGCATGACTTCTTCATGACCCGCTATACGGCGGCTTATGCTGCGGAAATTTCCGCCTTCATCGACAGCCTTGAGACCGGCTCGGCACCATCGCCTTCCGTCGAGGATGGACTGGCCGCGCTTGCCCTGGCGGATGCAGCCCTTCGGTCAGTCAGGGAGCAAAAGATCATTTCGGTCTAGACATGACTGAATGCCAACCGGAATTGACAGTTTGGAAGGGACCGCCGGCGGCGACCCCTTCGGGCTCGTCAACAAGACGAGGTTTCTGGTCGGCCGGGGCGGAAACTCTGCAGCCTTTCCGGCCGATCCGGTTTAGAAATTTAGCGGCCGCTCGCCGTCCTCATCGCGGATCCAGGTCGGCAGGCCGATCCTGTTCAGGATGCTGAGGAAGGGCTTCGGAGGAAGTTCCTCCACGTTTGCCATCCTCCTCACATCCCATTCGCCTGTGGCGATCAGCATGGCGGCGGCAACCGGCGGGACGCCGGCGGTGTAGGAGATACCCTGCGAGCCCACTTCGTTATAGGCCGCCTTGTGGTCGGCGACGTTATAGATAAATACCGTCCGTTCTTTGCCGTCTTTAATGCCCTTCACGAAATCGCCGATACAGGTCTTGCCTTCGTATTCCGGGGCAAGCGAAGCCGGATCGGGCAGGCAGGCCTTGACCACCTTGAGCGGCACGACTTCCGAGCCGTCGGCAAGCTTGACCGGCTGTTCGGACAGCAGGCCGATGTTCTTCAGCACTGTGAAAACGTTGATGTAGTGATCGCCGAAGCCCATCCAGAAGCGCACGTCGGCGCCATCCATGTTCTTCGCCAGCGAGTGGACCTCGTCATGGCCGCAGAGATAGGCGCGACGCGTGCCGACGACCGGCAGGTCGTAGTCCTTGCCGATCTCGAACATCTTGTTGACCTTCCATTCGCCGCCCTGCCAGGAATAGACGACGCCGGTGAACTCGCGGAAGTTGATTTCCGGGTCGAAATTGGTGGCGAAATACTTGCCGTGGCTGCCGGCATTGATGTCGACGATGTCGACGTCCGTCACCTTGTCGAGATAGTCGTCCTTGGCAAGGCGCGCATAGGCGTTGACGACGCCCGGATCGAAGCCGGCGCCGAGGATGGCGGTAATGCCCTTTTCCTCGCATTCGGCAGCGCGCTTCCACTCGTAGTTACCGTACCACGGCGGAGTTTCGCAGATCTTATTCGGCTCTTCATGGATCGCGGTGTCGATATAGGCGACGCCGGTATCCATGCAGGCGCGCAGCACCGACATGTTGAGGAAGGCGGTGCCGACATTGATGACGATCTGCGAATTGGTCTTTTTGATCAGTTCTTTGGTCGCCTCGATGTCCAGCGCATTCAGTGCATGAGCTTCGAGCACGCCCGGCTGTTTCATCGCGTTCTTCTCGCGAACCGAAGCGATGATCTTGTCGCATTTCGCTTTCGTGCGTGAAGCGATGTGGATGTCCCCGAGGACATCGTTGTTCTGGGCGCATTTGTGGGCCACCACCTGTGCGACGCCGCCGGCGCCGATGATGAGGACATTTTTCTTCATTTTGAGGATATCTCCTTCTATCCGATGTGCCTCAGGAGAGGCTCTGCTCGTAGTCCACGTAGGTGAATTCGCGGACCGTTCGAATGCTGCCATCCAGCTCCCTGATGGCGATCGCCGGCATCTTCACACCATTGAACCAGTTCTTCTTGACCATCGTATAACCGGCCGCATCCTGGAATGAGACGCGGTCGCCGACCTTCAGTTCGTTCGGAAAATCGAATTCGCCGAAGATATCGCCGGCCAGGCAGGATTTGCCGCAAACCATGTATCGATGCGGCCCGGCATTCGGAGCTACTTTCGCGCTTTCGCGGTAGATCAGAAGATCCAGCATATGGGCTTCGATCGAACTATCGACGATGGCGAGATGCTTGCCGTTGTAGATCGTGTCGAGAACGGTGGTCTCCAGGGTGGTGGATCTGGTGATGGAGGCTTCGCCCGGCTCCAGGTAGACTTGCACGCCGTATCTGTCCGAGAAGTCTTTCAGCCGGTCACAGAAAGCATCGAGGGGATAATTCTCGCCTGTAAAGTGGATGCCGCCCCCGAGGCTCACCCATTCCGCTTGTCTCAGAAGCGGACCGAACTTTTCCTCGATCTGGTCGAGCATGCGGTCGAAGAGCGAGAAATCACTGTTCTCGCAGTTGTTGTGAATCATGAAGCCGCTGATGCGGTCCATTACCTTCTCAACCTTTGCAACATCCCATTCGCCAAGGCGGGAGAAGGGGCGGGCAGGATCGGCAAGATCAAAGCTCGACGAGCTCACCTGCGGATTGAGGCGGAGGCCGCAAACGATGCCGGCAGCCTTGTCCGCGAAGCGCTCAAGCTGGCCTATCGAATTGAAGATGATCTTGTCGGCATGGGAAACCACCTCGTCGATCTCGTAATCGGCGTAGGCGACCGAATAGGCATGCGTTTCCTTACCAAAGCGTTCGTGGCCGAGGCGGACTTCGTTAAGGGACGAGGAAGTCGTGCCGTCCATATAGTCGCGCATGAAATCGAAGACCGACCAGGTGGCGAAGCATTTCAGCGCCAGCAATGCCTTGGCGCCCGATCTTTCGCGAACATGGGCGATCTTCTCCATGTTGCGGAGAAGTTTCGCCTTGTCGATCAGGTAATAAGGGGTCGTGAGCTGCATCTTGAAAACTCGTTCGCGTTCGGTGTGTCGGCCTTTTGCCGCGATAATGTAACGTCGGCGTGAAAACGGGCGTCAGGACCGCGGAAGGCGGTTCGGGCGATCGTTTCTGCCGGAGATGACGGAAGGGATCAGGAGGGGATGGTGACGGCGATCCGGGGCTGGACCAGAGCTTTCGCACTCATGCCGCGCTGTCGCATGGCCGTGCGGACCAGCGCAATGGCGCTTCGTCTCGTTCTCGTGAAGACGAGACGAAATACTCCCAGGCGCGCTCCGATGACGGGCGTCTTTAAGAATTCTTCCGTTCGGGGGGCATCAAGTTCGACTGAGCCCATCCCCAATTGGAAGAGGGCGTCGTGAGACATGGCGTCCTCTCCAACCAGCAGATGAAACCTGCAACAAGCTAGGCGGGCCTTATAGCATCGTCCGACAGGAATTCAACTCGCAAGGCCGGCTAACTTGCCTGGTCGTGCTCTCTGCATCGCCAGGGTCTTCAGGAGTGGAAGTCGAGGCCAATATCGAGGGTCGGTGCACTGTGGGTGATCCAGCCGACGGACAAGAGGTCGACGCCCGAAGCAGCGATGGCTGCTGCCGTCTCCGGTGTGATGCCGCCGGAGGCCTCCGTAATCGCCCGGCCTCCGACGATCGTTACGGCCTCGAGGAGCTGTTCTGGCGTCATGTTGTCGAGTAGCACGGCGTCGACGCCGATCTCCATGGCTTCGCTAAGCTGGTCGAGCGTGTCGACTTCCACTTCGATCTTCACCATGTGCCCGACATTCGCTCTGGCCCGCCGGATGGCTTCCGCGACACCGCCGGCGATCGCAACGTGATTGTCCTTGATCAGCACGGCGTCATAAAGCGCAAAGCGGTGGTTCATGCCGCCGCCGGCCCGGACGGCATATTTCTCGAGGGCCCGAAGCCCCGGCGTTGTCTTGCGTGTACAGACCACCGACGCTCTGGTGCCTCTTATCGCATTCACGATACCAGCCGTAACGGTCGCGATGCCCGACAGGTGGCCGAGGAAATTGAGCGCGGTGCGTTCCGCCGTTAGCAGATTGCGGGACGGGCCTTCGATCGTGGCGATGGTATCACCTGGCTCCACGATCGTCCCGTCCTGAACATGCCGGGCCATTGTGATCGCGGGATCGACGAGTTCGAAGGCGAGGGAGGCGGCATCAAGGCCGGCGATCACGCCGGCTTTACGCGCAGCCATGACGACCGTCGAGCGATGCTCGGAGGGGATGACGGCCGCCGAAGTCACATCGCCGGCAAGGCCAAGGTCCTCGACGAGTGCGGCACGCACCAGCGGTTCGACGATCAGCCGGGGAGGAGAAACGAAGGACATCAGGCGCTCCTGGCAAGAGGATGGGAAGCGGTCGTGCGGGCAATCTCGAGCGCCTCGTCGAGGCTCATTTTCCGGCGTTCGGCGTAGGCAAGCTTGAGCGGGAAATCCGTGCGGGCATGCGCGCCGCGCGATTCCCGCCGCATTGACGCAAAGACTGCAATCAACAGTGCGACCATTGCGGGGTCGGAGGCAGGTCCCTCGCTTTCGGCAAGCGGCAGCAGGCTTGCGATTGCGCCGTGAATGGCGCCGGTATTGCGTAGCACTCCAAGATGGCGCGAGACGATCGACCGGACGGCGGAGACATCAGCTGGTGCGGGAAGGGCGATCCCCCGTACCCGCTGCGGCGCAACGGCCGCCATGCCGGCGATATCCTGCGCGGCGCGCATGCCCATGACAGCGGCTTCGAGAAGCGAGTTGCTGGCAAGCCGATTGGCTCCGTGAAGGCCGGTCGATGCGGTCTCCCCAACGGCCCAGAGCCCCTGGAGTTTGCTTCGCGCATTGTCATCCGTTGCAATGCCGCCCATGTGATAGTGCGCCGCCGGCCTGATCGGGATGAGTTCACAAGAGGGATCAACGCCTGCCTCCCGGCACAAGGCGTCGATTTGCGGGAAGCGCCTGGCGAAACGGCTACCGAGTGGCCTCCGCGCATCGAGGAAGACGCGGCCGCCGCGGGCGAGCTCGGCACTGATTGCACGTGCTACGACGTCACGGGGTGCAAGTTCTGCACCGGCTTCGCTTGCAAGGAACCTCTCGCCCCGTTCATTCACCAGCGTTGCGCCTTCGCCACGGACCGCCTCGCTTACCAGCGCCAAGGGGCGTCTCTGAGAATCAAGCGCCGTCGGATGAAACTGCACGAATTCCATGTCCGTAAGCTCGGCACCAGCGCGTGCCGCTAGCATGATGCCCTGGCCAAAATTTCCGACGGGATTGGTGGTGGCATCATAAAGTCCGCCGATGCCGCCGGTCGCCATTACGATATGCGCGGTCGGAAGGATTGCCGCGCCATTGCGCGTTGCACCGAGCAGGCCGCGGAGAATTCCCTCCTCGACCAACAGCCGCCGCACCTCGAAGTCGGTCAACACCGTGATCGACGGCGTCCGCAGGACGGCCTCTACCAGAGCACGGACGATTGCCGCGCCGGAGCCGTCACCTCCGACATGCAGGATCCGGCGGCGGGAATGAGCGGCTTCAAGCCCAAGCGAGAATGCGCCGTTGGTCGTCCTGTCGAAAGTGACGCCAAAGCTTTCCAGCATGGCGATTGCAGCAGGCGCCTGCCGCAGGATCGAAGCTGCCGCAACCGCATCGCACAGCCCGTCACCCGCCGCCAGTGTATCGGTCAGATGCAGGTCGGCGCTGTCGTCCTCGCCGAGGCTTGCGGCGATGCCGCCCTGCGCCCAGGCGCTGGACGTTTCCGCGCCAAGCTCCGCCCGCGTGATGAGCACGACCGGCTGCGGTGCCAGCCTCAAGGATGTCACGAGGCCTGCCAGCCCGCTTCCGACAATCGCAACGCGGCCGGCAAGATGGTTCAGGACCTCGGTCATATCGCCAGCATCCTTTCCACCGCGCGCCGCGCAGCCGTGGCGACCGCCGCATCGACGGTCACCTCGTGGCGATTTTCCTCCAAAGCCTTGCGGATGTTGGAGAGCGTGATGCGTTTCATGTGCGGGCAAAGATTGCAGGGCCGCACGAACTCGACATCAGGATGATGAACCGCGACATTGTCGCTCATCGAACATTCCGTCAGCAGCACGACGCGCGCCGGCTTCTTCTGGCCGACATAATCCGACATGACCGCAGTCGAGCCGGCGAAATCGGCCTCCGCCACGACATCCGGCGGACATTCCGGATGGGCGAGAACCATGAGGCCTGGATGGGCTTCGCGCAGGTCGCGGACGTCCTGGGCATTGAAGAGTTCGTGCACCTCGCAATGCCCGTGCCAGGCTATGATCTCGACATCGGTCTCCCGCGCCACGTTCTGCGCCAGATACTCGTCGGGGATCATCAGCACTTTCGGAGCGCCGAGAGATTCCACCACCTGTTTGGCATTGCCCGAGGTGCAGCAGATATCGGAGGCGGCCTTTACGGCGGCGGACGTGTTGACATAGGTAATGACCGGCACGCCCGGATGCGCTCGTCTGAGCAATGCCACGTCTTCCGGCGTGATGGATTCCGCCAATGAACAGCCTGCGCCCATGTCCGGGATCAGCACCGTCTTTTCCGGGTTCAGCAGCTTGGCCGTCTCGGCCATGAAATGAACGCCTGCGAGCACGATGACGTCGGCATCCACTTCCACGGCCTTGCGGGCAAGCGCCAGGCTGTCGCCGACAATGTCCGCCACGCCATGGAAGATCTCGGGCGTCTGATAATTGTGCGCGAGGATGACCGCATTGCGCCGGCGCTTCAGATCGATGATTGCCTCGACATCCGCCTCATGAGCCATCCATTCGGCCTTGGGCATGACGCGGCTGACGCGGTCGTAGAGAGAGGATACCGAAAGGGGGGAATTCATGAGCAGCTCCTTTTATACTCAAAGTGAGTATTATGGCTGCAAATGGATATTCTCGTTTTGAGTTTATGTCAATTGCGTGAAAGAGGAAATTTCGAGCCGGATAGCGCCCGTTCTTCAAGGATCGCGTGGCGATAGCGGAAGAGCTTGGCCGGGCGGCCGCCGGTCTCGGCGGTCGTCTCTCCGGTCTCCTCGATCAGTTCCTGCTGGTCGATTAGCCTGCGAAAATTCGGTTTGTGCAGCGTTAGTCCAGCCAAGGCCTCGACGGTGCGCTGCAGTTGCAGGAGCGTGAATTTTTCCGGCATCAGCTCGAAGACGACCGGTCGATACTTGATCTTGGCGCGCAGCCGGGCAATGCCCGTTGCGAGAATACGACGGTGATCGGCAAACATCGAGCGGCCAAAACCACGTTCCGATGGGTATCCGGCCTCAGTCACCAGCCCGGCTTCATACATCAACTCATATCGCTGGAGCGCAAGGTCCTCGTTCCAGGCGGCGCCATGAAGGCCGAACGCGAAATCGATGCGGCGCTGGCGATATTCATGGCGCGCCGGTTCCGTATCCGCCCAGTCCTGCAGGCGATTGGCAATATCGGCCAGGATATCCGGTCTTCCCTTCCGGTGGTCCTCCCAGGGAAAATATTCGTACCAACCATGCCATTCCGGTCTCCCTGCCCCCGGCGCCGGCTGTTCCCGGACAAGACCGAGATAGCTGATGGAGATGGTTCGGCCGTCGATATTCTCCCCGGTACGGCCGCGATCGGCAAAGGTGTAGAGCTGTTCCAGATAGCCGACAGGGTGACCCGTCTGATCCCGAACCCATTCTCTCAAGCCTGCCTGGAGACTTCTGTGCCCCAGTTCGAAGGGACCGGATGGCAATGCATCGCCGGACCTTATCGTCATGACGCGCGGCTCCTCTCCTGTAACGGCCGCAAGAACCGCAATCAGTTCGGCGTGGGCAAGTCCGATGGTCAAGAAAACTCCCTGTGCAATGGCGTTCGACGCATGATGTGACACGAAGCGCAGTTTACGCCAACTGCGAACTTTTTTGCCACTGGTGTCAGAAACCTGAGAAACATCGCGAGAGGCGAGCCTTCGGTTGACAATGTCCGATAACATCGGAAGGACGATGACAATCGGGCGAAGGCTGGTATTTTCAACGGCAACCGAAAATAACGAGCACGGCGATGGACCAGTTCTTTTCTCTCTACAGCCATGAATTCCTGCGGATCGCCGCCTGTGTGCCGCGTGCCCAGGTTGCCGATCCCGATTTCGCCGCTGCCGAAACCCTTCGCCTGGCCCGGCAGGGCAATGCCGAGGGGGTGGCTGTCATGCTTTTTCCCGAACTCGGCTTGTCCTCTTATGCCATCGACGATCTCCTCTTCCAGGACGTGCTTCTCGACGCGGTCGAGGGGGCGATCGTCAGGATCGCCGAAGCCTCCGAGAGCCTCTACCCGGTCCTCGTCGTCGGAGCGCCGCTGCGGCGCGATGGGCGCCTTTTCAATACCGCCGTGGTTATTCACCGGGGCGCCGTGTTGGGGGCGGTTCCGAAGAGCTATCTGCCGAACTATCGCGAATTTTACGAGCGCCGCCACTTTTCGCCCGGGGCAGGGGTGACCAATGCTGAAATTCAGGTGGCCGGGCACAACGTGCCGTTTGGTGTCGACCTCCTGTTCAGGTCGAACGGTTCGGTTCCCTTCACCTTCGGGGTGGAGGTCTGCGAGGACATTTGGGTGCCGCTGCCGCCATCCACGCGGGCGGCGATGGCCGGTGCGGAAGTGCTGCTCAATCTGTCCGCCAGCAATATCACGATCGGCAAGGCGGAGACGCGCCGGCTGCTATGCGCCAGCCACTCCTCGCGCGCGATCGCGGCCTATGCATATTCGGCGGCTGGGCCGGGGGAGTCGACCACGGATCTGGCCTGGGACGGCCATGCGGCGGTTTTCGAATATGGCAACCTCCTTGGCGAAACGCAGCGCTTCCCGCATGACAGCGCATTCGTTGCAGCCGACATCGATCTCGGCCGGCTGCGGCAGGAACGCATGCGGGTCAACAGCTTTGGAGACTGTGTCCGGGAGGAACTCGATGGGCACCGCCCGTTCCGGACGGTGTCCTTCTCACTCGATCACCCCACCGAACCTGTGCCGCTGCGCCGCCGCGTCGAGCGATATCCTTATGTGCCTGCCGATCCTTCGCGCCTGCGCGAAGACTGCTATGAGGCCTACAACATCCAGGTTCAGGGCCTCGCGAAACGGCTTGCCGCAACAGGCCTCAAGCGCGCTGTGATCGGCGTTTCAGGCGGGCTCGATTCCACGCAGGCATTGATGGTGACGACGCGTGCCATGGATCTGGCCGGGCTGGACCGAAAGAACGTGCTTGCCTACACCTTGCCCGGCTTTGCGACGTCCGACAGCACGAAATCCAACGCCTGGGCGCTCATGAATGCTCTGGGCGTAACGGGGATGGAGATCGATATCCGGCCCGCCGCGCGTCAGATGCTTGCGGATCTCGGCCATCCGTTCAGCAAGGGCGAGCCGGTCTACGACGTGACCTTTGAAAATGTCCAGGCAGGGCTGCGGACGGACTACCTGTTCCGGCTTGCCAACCAGAACGGTGGCCTTGTCGTGGGCACGGGTGATCTGTCGGAGCTGGCGCTTGGATGGTGCACCTACGGTGTCGGCGATCACATGTCGCATTACAACGTGAATGCCTCGGTCTCCAAGACGCTGATCCAGCACCTTATTCGCTTTGTAGCCGGATCGGGTGACGTGAGCGACGAGACGGCGCAGATCCTGCTTGCCATCCTGGCGACCGAAATCTCCCCGGAACTGGTGCCGCCTGACGAAAAAGGAACCATTCAGTCGACGCAGGACATCGTCGGCCCCTATGCATTGCAGGATTTCAACCTGTTTTATCTGACCCGTTACGGCTTCCGGCCCTCGAAGATCGCCTTCCTGGCCCATCATGCCTGGAGCGATGTGGAAAGCGGCGTCTGGCCGGTCGATTTGCCCGCTGCCGATCGGCCTGCCTATTCGCTTGCCGAAATCCGCCATTGGCTTGAAGTGTTCCTGAAGCGGTTCTTCTCCAGCCAGTTCAAGAGATCGACATTGCCCAACGGGCCGAAAATTTCGTCCGGCGGTTCGCTTTCGCCGAGAGGCGACTGGCGCGCTCCGTCCGACAGCGAGGCAAAGGTCTGGCTGAGAGAGCTTGCCGAGAACGTTCCAACGGAATGACGCGCGGTACCGCCGCCCCGCCATCCGCCTTTGACGGCCGCTATAGGTGTTCTCTCTCGTAATCTTCACAGGATAGGCCGATGGCGTCCAACCCGGCGGCCAGATGATCGGAAAGCAAAGGATTGCCGCAGAGATATGCTGCAGTACGCTCGTTGTGTGCATCCGCTGCCTGTTGGCGCACGTCTGCCCAGTCACTTGCCGTATAGCCGTCACGGCCAAGCCACATGAGGGCGACGAGATCGACCTGCGCGTCGTCGGAAAGGTCCGAAATGACGGACGTCAGTTCTTCTTGCACCGGATCATCCGGATGATCCTGCAGGACAGCCACCTCGTTGTCGTCGATGGGGTTCGAACCGGGGTCGGGTTCGCTCACGCCTTCCTTCACGTCGAACTCGCGCGCCTTGATGATGATGAAGCAGATCGTTTCGAGCGGAATTGCCAGTTCCGGTGCCACGACCTCTTCGCTACCAATTCCTTGCCTCATCTCTGGGGCTCCTTTTCTTCCTGCTCGTTTTCCCGGCCTCTTACGATGCGCTTTCCGGCTGTTGGACCACGCGTTTCCGTCACGATCGTACACCGGCCTTCCGGTTCGCCGTCACGCTGATAATGGATCACGACCCAGTCATTCGTCCTGTTCAATTCATGCGCCAGACGGCTGTTCGAGTAGAGAGCGGTAAAATGCCAGCCATTCTGGCGGGTATGCATGATCGGCAGCCATGTTTCAGCTTTCGGATTGAATCGTCTAGGGGCGATTTTGGGCAATTGATCGACCGCCGCCTTCTCCCGATACATTCGATCGACATTGAGAAGCAGTGAAACGGAAGGTGCCGCCCTTTGGCCGCTCGCAATAACGGTGGGTCGCCCAAGCCGCTCGGCAAGCGCGGAAGCGATCATGCGTTTTCGCCGCTCGCCAATTCCTTTCACAGCGAGATCGCCGAAATGCAGGGCGTATTCGAGGTCTTCAAGGCTCTCGACATGCCCCTCGTCGGCCAGACGGTCGGCCAGTTTGGGACCGATGCCGGGGATTGTCCGGAACAGGGTCTCGGGCGCCAGATCGCCACGCAGCCTTGCCAATTGATTCCAATGGCCGCTCGTCAAAATCTCTGTGATGGCTGCCGCAATTCCATATCCAATGCCAGGGAGAGCAACCAGACCCATGCGGCCTTCCTCGGTGAGTATCTCGTTAAGGGGGCGCTTCAAGGCCGTAATCACATCCGCTGCCTTGTAATAGGCGCGGGAGCGAAATCCTCCCTCGCCCTGTTGAACAAGGAGATCCGCATATTCGCGCAGCTTGGTTGCTACCCCGAGATTGAGGTCAGGCAGAGCTGGTACGGATGCCTGCAGCTTCTCAGTCGTATCTTTGTCAACGGCAGCAGCCATCGCCTTCATTTTGAACCTCGGTTTCGACGGCTGGCGTCGTCATCCACGAATTCAGTTTTTGAGAAGCTAATCGACTGGCGGCAAAAGACCTTGATGCTTGTCAAGGTGGAGCCGTTCTTATCGTGGTGTCATGAATAATAAACGCGAAAGTGCAATCTGCAGAATGCCACGACGTCATTTTTGCTGCTGCACGGGTAGGTACTGAATGTTCCATGATCGCAGGCAGGCAGGGCGACAACTTGCGCAGGCGCTTGAGAGTTATCAAGGGCAGCCATGCATCGTTCTTGCCCTTCCCAGGGGAGGTGTTCCCGTAGCGGCAGAAGTTGCCGTGGCGCTGAAAGCACCGCTTAAACTGCTTCTCGTGCGGAAGGTGGGCCTGCCTCGGAATCCCGAGCTTGCCATGGGCGCTATTATCGACGGCAAAAAACCCGTCGTCGTACGCAACGACGAAGTTATCGCGCTCGCGGGCGTCTCCGGCCAGGTCTTCGAGGCGCGTTGCAGAGAGGAGCTTGAAGAGATTCATCGCCGGCAGCAAGTCTATGCGGGGCACTTGGCAGGTGATGATCTTGAAGGAAGAATTGCGATCGTCGTCGATGACGGGTTGGCCACGGGCTCGACCGCAAGAGCTGCGCTCAAGGCCTTGAGAATGCGCCACCCTGCCCGGATCGTTTTGGCAGTTCCCGTCGCTCCTGCCGACCTTGTCGCCGAACTTCAAAGAGAGGCGGACGAGGTGATCTGCCTTGAGGCTCCGTCCGGCTTCGGCGCTGTCGGGGCCTATTACCAGGATTTCTCGCAGCTTTCCGATCAGGACGTGCTGGACCAACTCGCAATTAAATGACGGCAGCCGATGCCTGGTTACAATCGGAAAAGGACCGCAACGCGCGTTGCTATTCTTCGAAAATCACCGAGAACGCCTCGATCGTCGGTGAGGAAGACACCCTGAATGATAGCGGGCCAATTGTTTGATTCATTGACCTTGGTCACGAAAGAGCGACTTACAGAATCCTTGAACATGGCAACGCAGAATATCCTGGCTCCGAGCGAAAGACGTTCAATCGGACTTCTTGCTCGGTGAACCGGTCGGCCGTTCCTGCGGATGACCGGGCGCTATGGGGTCGCTTGCTGGAAATGTCTCCTCCAGCGCCTCTTCGAGATAATCGTCCTGCTCTTTTGCACGATCTGCTTCCGCAGCTGCTTTTTTGCGTGCTTTTTGTTCTTTTCCCACGTCAGTCTCCATATCAGATTGCGCTTCACTGCGATAATGGTCGCATGTATCCAACGAGAGGCAAGCTTGAAGTGCCCGGTGTCGATGAAAGTCTTCCTCTCATGTTATCGATCATAAGGCTCATCTTCGGTTCAAGCGATAGGGAGCAGCTCGCGATTTCGGAGCAACGTCAATCATCGATGCCTTGGAGCGTGGGTCAACATCGTGCCCGCTCATTGAGATGCATCAAATGATGCCTGCAATGTTTCGCTAGACTGCAAACATAAGCACTTCGATCGATCCGAAGACGTTATGGCGGAGCAAGAGACATGCATATCGAGGACTTCGGGATGCAACTTCGCCGCTTCATCATGAGCCGGCTGGTGTTCTGGCTTCTCGTTGCGATGGTTCTGATGGTCCTGGCAATTCTCCTGTTACTGCCTTCGCAGCAATATGGTTTCCGGAATCAAGAAAGCGACTCGATCATGTGGCCCGATAAGCGGGGTGAACTGCAGCGCTGAGGTCTGGGGCAGACGAGGACGAGGTTACGCCATGAAGGCGATGGTATTGCATGAGGTCGGCAAGCCACTGGAACTGGCGGAACGGCCGGATCCTGAACCGCAATCCGGCGAACTGCTCGTCCGGGTGGAGGCGTGCGCGATATGTCGGACCGATCTGCATGTGGTCGAGGGAGATCTCGCAAACCCGAAACTCCCCCTTGTGCCCGGCCATGAGATCGTCGGTATCGTTGAAGCAGTCGGGCAAGGGGTTTCCCCGCATCGCATCGGTTCGCGGGTCGGCATCCCTTGGCTCGGTCATACCTGCGGTCACTGCTCGTACTGCCGGTCGAATGCGGAAAACCTCTGCGACGAGCCGCTCTTCACCGGCTATACCCGGGACGGTGGTTTTGCCACCCATGTGGTCGCAGATTCAGCCTATGCCTTCGATCTGCCCCAGGAAGCCGATCCCGTTTCCCTTACACCGCTTCTCTGTGCGGGCTTGATCGGCTGGCGTTCCCTGAAAAAGGCGGGAGAAGGCAAGAAAATAGGGCTTTATGGGTTTGGAGCCGCCGCCCACATCATCGCGCAAGTCTGCGTATGGCAAGGCAGGCAGGTCTATGCCTTCACACGGCCTGACGATCGGCAGGCACAGACCTTTGCCCTAAGTCTGGGCGCGACCTGGGCTGGTGGTTCAGATGAAACGCCGCCGGCTGTTCTCGATACGGCGATCATCTTCGCGCCGGTCGGTGATCTGGTGCCGTTGGCTTTGAAGGCAATACGCAAGGGCGGACGGGTCATTTGTGGTGGCATCCATATGAGTGATATTCCGCAGATGCCCTATGCTCTTCTCTGGGGCGAGCGAAAGGTGGCCTCCGTGGCGAACCTGACGAGAGACGATGCGATGGAGTTCTTCCCGATTGCCGCCGCCGCGAATGTGAAAACGCATACCGTCGTCTATCCTCTTGCCGAAGCGAACAAGGCGCTTGACGATCTTAGAGGGGGGCGTCTGAGCGGCGCCGCCGTGCTGGTGCCGTAAGTTGAAGCAAAAGACTATCAATCGGCTTCATCAAGCGCGCGTCTGACTTTGCGGAGGATTATGCCACGCGCCTTTTCATCGGCCGCTTCATCCAATCTTTCCTGCAAATCCAGGACCAGCGATTGAAAGTCGTTATGCCAGTCTTTGCGGCCGACCTGGAGCGCGCCAAGCCGGGGTGGGACCTGGACATCCGAAATGTCTACGGCGCCCTTGGAAGTGAGGTCGTAGGTTGCATCGAGGTAAGGTTCCACCACAGTCAATTCGGGCCGTAGCAGCGACATGCGCTCTCTCATTCCAGCAATTGCCGGCAGTTCGCCATGAACCAGGAAGACGGCTTTCCTTACCGGCAGGCGCGCTGCAATCCACTCGGCCAGTTCCGGCCCGTCGGCGTGGCCACTGTAGACATCGAGCCTGCGAATGTTCGCTCGCACCGCGATCTCGTCGCCTTGAATCCGAACGGTCGAGGCGCCGTCTTCCAGGAAACGCCCCAGTGTTCCAGTGGCCTGATAGCCGACCAGAAGAACGGTACCCTCCTCCCGCCACAACCAGTTTTTCAGGCGATGTCGAATCCGGCCGGCTTCGCACATGCCACTCGCGGCGATAACGATGTGGAAGCCTCGCATGTTGTCGATTGCCTTGGACTGTTCGGCGGTTTGGGTGAACCGGACGTTCCTGGCTCCGAGCGCGCGCAGCAGAAGATGGCCATGCTCGAGTTCGCGGGAATGTTCCCTGAAGACTTCGGTGGCTCGAAGAGCTAGAGGCGAATCGATGACAATCGGGCAACGGGCGACCTCTCCCTTGTCCATGAGATAGACGAGATCAGCCAGAAGTTCCTGGGTACGTTCGACCGCAAATGACGGAATGAGAAGAGCTCCGTCACGATGGCGGGCGGCCAGGTTTACCTCGTCTTGCAACATCTTTCGTCGCCCCTCATCGGAGGGGTCGTTGCGGTCGACATCGCCATAGGTGCTTTCACAGATCACATAATCCCAACCTGCAGGAGCATCCGGATCGAATTGGAGCAGCTTGTGGTGGGGGCCTATGTCGCCGGAGAAGAGAAGCCGCCGGCGCTCGGATCCGGCGCCAATCTCGACTTCGACGGAGGCTGAACCGAGAAGATGTCCGGCGTTCCAGAAACGGAAGCGGATAGTCGGTGAGAGCTCCTCCCATTGTTCAAGAGGATGAGGCCTCATCTGCACCAGCGTTGCCGCGGCGTCCGCCGCGTTATAGATCGGATTGACGGGCTTGCGGCCCCGCCGCTCGTTTCGCCGGTTGAGCTGTTCGACTTCCATTTCCTGAATATGTGCGGAATCCGGCAGCATGACTGCGCAGAGATCCAGCGTCGCCGGAGTGCAATAGATTGGACCGGTGAAGCCGTCTTTCACAAGCTTGGGCAGCAGCCCGCTGTGATCGATGTGTGCATGCGTGAGAATGACGGCATCCAATGAAGCCGGCGAGAACGGAAAAGGGCGGTAATCTAGTTCCTTCTCGGTCTTCGAGCCCTGGAACATTCCGCAATCCAGGAGGACGCGGCTCTCGCCGGTCTCAAGAAGGAAGCAGGAACCCGTAACGGTGCCGGCTGCTCCGTGAAACGTAATCTTCGGGTCGCGTTTCAATGCTAGCCTCCATAACAATCGGCCGCTTCGGCGCGGCGTGGATCTCTATGGACAATCAATTAGTTGATTCCCCAGAAGCCGAGTTGACGGAAATCAAGGTGCCGGGGTGCCGATGGTACCAGGATTTCTTTTAAATGATGAGAGGAGGAAGGGTGATGCCGTTTACAACCATCTTGAGCGTGATCCGGTGCGATCACGCGGACAGTGATCTTCGTGCGGCAGTCGAACTCTCCCGGTCGTCCGGTGCGCATCTCTCCGTCCTGCTGCTCGCCATTGCAGCACCGCCGCCGCTCGGCGAATATGCCGAACATGTTTCAGTGGCATGGCTGGAAGAAAGAGACGCCGATAGAGCAAAGCTGGCTGAGCGGAGCACGAAAATAAAGGACCTTTTGCAGCAAGCGGAAGTTCCTCATGATATCATCGATATCTATACCGAATGGACCTATGTCGACAATGTCGTTGCGCATCAGGCGCGTTATGCCGACCTGCTGGTTATCGGTCCTGAACTGGCGGCCGACAGCCCATTGAAAAGTGCGGTCGTCGACGGCGCCCTTTTTCATTCGGGAGTACCGGTCCTGATCATCCCCCGGAATGCGATCCCCACCTTAAAACCCGACTCCGTGGTGCTGGCATGGAATGACACCCCGGAAGCGGCGAAAGCCGCCAAACAGGGACTCGAGTTTTTGAAAGCCGCCAGCAAAGTTCACGGGGGCATGGTCGATCCTGAACCCGGGATTGAGCAGCCGGGGGCGGAAATCGGCATCTATCTCGCCAGGCATGGCGTCAACTTCAGTGCCGATGTGTTGAGGAGCGACGGCCGGACGGTTGCAGAGACGCTGAAACAATATGCCGATGACGTTGCGGCGGATATGATCGTCATGGGTGCCTATGGTCATTCGCGCATGCGCGAACGCATTTTCGGCGGTGTAACCCGGTCGATGCTGGAACATCCGAGCCGCCCTGTCTTTCTTGCGCGATAGGTTCTCGGCCAGCTACAGGTACCGGTCTGGTCAGAGCCACTTGGACGACGAGGTCGAAACAGTGACGAAAGGTGTGCGTTGTCTCGGATCCTTTGTATCGCACTCAATCCCACTGTCGACATTGCCAGCGATGTGGACAAGCTGGTCCCGACTCGCAAGATGCGGACACGCAACCAGCGGCAGGATGCCGGCGGCGGCGGTATCAACGTGGCCCGGGTCCTGGCTGAACTTGGTGAGCATCCGGATCTGATCTATTTCTCCGGGGGAGCGACGGGCAATGTTCTTGAGGATGCCTTGAAGGGAATGAGCGTTACTCTTCGGCCTGTGCCGATGAGTGGCGCCGTTCGCGTTGCTTTCATGGTGCAGGAAATATCGACCGGTCTTGAATATCGCTTCGTTCCCGAAGGCCCCGTCATTTCCGAACGGGAAGTGGAGGTCATGTTCGAGACGCTTGAGGCTTCGACCGCAGACTATGTGGTGGCGAGCGGCAGTCTGCCACGCGGTGCACCGACGAACACCTATGCCAGGATGGCGCAGCTGTTCCTGGAGAAGGGGAGCCGGTTTGTTCTCGATGCTTCGGGAGAGGCGCTGAAGGAGACACTTTCCGAGACTCAAGTCTATCTTGTGAAACCGAGCCTCGACGAGCTGGAATATGTCGTCGGTCACTCCCTGGATGAAGTGCAGGTGGCAGAGGCCGCGCAGATGATCGTAAGACGCGGCGCGGCGAAGTATATGGTTGTTACAATGGGACAGGCGGGAGCGCTTGTCGCAAGCGCCGACAAAGTCATCAAAGAACCCGCGCTCGCCGTCCCGGTTCGATCTTCTGTCGGCGCGGGGGATAGTTTCACGGGCGCAATGGTCTGGGCCCTGACGCAGAATTATCCGCTCGATGAAGCATTCCGACTAGGAATCGCAGCAGGCGCTGCGGCCGTCACGACGCCGGGCAGCGAGTTCAGCCGCCAGCAGGTATTCGATCTATACCACAGCATGTCGACTCCAATGTGAGCGCGCCAACTTTCTTTGAATCACGGCGCTCGTACTCGCGGGCCTTGATATGCGTCAACGACATGCAGTGGCGCTCCACGATACGCAAACCCGGTCATCAGTGAGAGTGATAGCCATGCGGAATATCAGACTCGCCTTCTGGGGTGCTCTCGTGTTGTTGAGCGGGTTATGGCTGTTGGCGGAGCCCTCTGTCTTTCAGTCGACTAACGTCTTTGCGCTTCGTGCTGCGATGATGCAATACAGTGGCATCGTCGCGATAGGCTGCATGAGTGTCGCAATGGTTCTTGCGCTGCGTCCGCGCTTGCCGGAGCCCTGGCTGGGCGGACTGGACAAGATGTATCGCCTACATAAGTGGTTCGGCATCGCGGCCTTGGCCATATCCATAGTCCATTGGTTATGGAGCGAGACTCCGAAATGGGCGACGAGCCTGGGATGGCTTGTACGGCCGGCCCGCGGCGCAAGGGCAGAGATCGAAAATCCCATCGAGCAATTCTTCATGACGCTGCGCGGCTCGGCGGAAGGAGTAGGCGAGTGGGCGTTCTATGCCGTGGTACTGTTGATCGCCTTGGCGCTCATCAGGCAGTTTCCTTATAAACTATTCTACAAAACCCACCGCCTGCTGGCCCTCGTGTATCTGGTACTGGTGTTTCACTCGGTGGTATTGACAACGTTCAGCTATTGGACGTCACCTGTCGGGGTGGTCACAGGCCTGCTTCTGGCGGCAGGCACCTACAGCGCGGTGATTGTGCTGTTGGGACGTGTCGGCGCGGGACGGCAGGTTCGGGGGAGGATTACCTCATTTCACTACTACCCGGGCGTTCGAGCGCTCGAGACGGAGGTCGAGGTGCCGGAGGGCTGGCCCGGCCACGAGGCCGGCCAGTTTGCATTCGTGACTTCAGACACATCCGAAGGTGCGCATCCTTATACCATCGCCTCAGGTTGGAATGATAAGGAGCGGCGCATCACCTTCGTCACCAAGGAATTGGGCGACCATACCAGCCGCCTGCGTGAAACACTGCACATAGGGCAGGAGATGAAGGTCGAAGGGCCGTATGGCTGCTTCGATTTCGACAATGGCCAGTCGAGGCAAATCTGGGTCGGTGGGGGCATCGGCATAACGCCGTTCATCGCAGCCATGAAGCATCGTGCGCTGGAGCGACGAACGAACCTCGATCACTGTCGGCGGCCGGTTGTCGATCTGTTTCACACGACCGCCGACTATGACGAGAAAGCCATTGCCAAGCTGACGGGAGATGCCGAAGCGGCAGATATCCGCCTGCATGTTCTGGTCGATTCCCGCGACGGCCTTCTGACTGGCGAGCGCATCCGTGCCGCAGTGCCGGACTGGCGCGAGGCAAGCATCTGGTTCTGCGGTCCGGTAGGCTTTGGCGAAGTCCTGCGTCGCGACTTCGCTGCACAGGGAATGCCCGTCTCACAACGGTTCCATCAGGAACTCTTCGCCATGAGATAGAGGCAATTCCGGCCTTGCAGCGAAAATCCTAAAATCTGCGATCACGCCGCCGCCGGTTGAGCGGGCGCCTTGGCGCCTGTCATGAACGCGACCGCATCGGACATCGTGTATTCCTTGGGATTGATGACCGTAAGCCGCTTCCCCAACCGGTGGATGTGGATGCGGTCGGCAACTTCGAAGACATGCGGCATGTTATGAGAGATGAGGACGATCGGAATGCCGCGCGACCGGACGTCGAGAATGAGTTCCAGCACGCGGCGGCTTTCCTTCACGCCGAGCGCCGCGGTCGGTTCGTCCAGGATGATTACCCGAGAGCCGAAGGCAGCGGCGCGCGCCACCGCAACACCCTGACGCTGGCCGCCGGACAGGGTCTCGACGGCCTGGTTGATGTTCTGGATCGTCATCAGACCGAGTTCGGAAAGTTTCGCCCGGGCGAATTTCTCCATCGCGGCATGATCGAGTTTGCGAAGCACCTTGCCCATGAAGCCCGGTTTGCGGATTTCCCGGCCGAGAAACATGTTGTCGGCGATGGAAAGTGCCGGCGAAAGCGCAAGGTTCTGGTATACGGTCTCGATGCCGGCTTTGCGCGCTTCGTTGGGCGAGGAGAAGTGGACAACCTTGCCCTCCATGCGGATCTCGCCTTCATCCGGGTGGACCGCGCCGGAGATTGCCTTGATCAGCGAGGACTTGCCTGCACCGTTGTCGCCGATGACCGCCAGAATTTCGCCGGGATAGAGGTCGAAATCGGCATGGTCGAGAGCCGTGACCCTCCCATAGCGCTTGACGAGTCCGCGTGCGGTGAGAATGGGTTGCGTATTGGATTCCTGGGCCATCAGCTTGCTGCCTTTCTGATCCATTGATCGGCCGCCACGGCGAGGATGATCAGGACGCCGATCAGGAGGTAGGTCCATTGAACATCGGTGCCGAGGAGCCTGAGGCCGAGCGAAAAAACGCCGACGATCAGCGCACCGAACATCATTCCGAGAATTGAGCCCCGTCCGCCGAACAGTGATATGCCGCCGATTACCACCGCGGTGATGGATTCGATATTGGCGAACTGGCCAGCCGTCGGTGAAACCGAGCCGATGCGGCCGATCAAGGCCCAGCCAGCGAGCGCGCAGATGACGCCTGAAAGTACATAGACCGAGATCAGCATGCGTTTGACGTTGACGCCTGAAAGTTCCGCGGCATCCGGATCGTCACCAACCGCGTAGACATGACGTCCCCAGGCCGTGTGGTTCAGCACGTACCAGAGTAGCAACACGAGCAGCACCATGGCGATCACGCCATAGGTGAAGACCGCCCCGCCGATACGAAATGTACTGCCGAAGAACTGTAGGAGGGGCGCCGTCGTTTCGATCTCCTGTGCCCGGATCGTCTCATTGGCGGAATAGAGGAAGTTGCTGGCCAGCACGATCTGCCACATGCCGAGCGTGACGATGAAGGGCGGCAGCTTCATGCGAGCAACCAGGATGCCGTTGATGAAGCCGCAAAGCGCGCCCACCGCGAAACCGCACAGGATGGCGAGTTCTGTAGGAAAGCCGTAGCGGAAGGCGAACTGCCCCATCACCACCGATGAAAGCACCATGATCGCGCCCACCGACAGATCGATGCCGGCAGTCATGATCACGAGCGTCTGTGCTGCCCCAACAATGCCGGTGATAGCCACCTGCTGAAGGATCAGCGTCAGCGAGAAGGCCGAGAAAAATTTCGTGCCCAATAGGGTTCCGAAGACCAGCAGCGATACGACGAGCACGATCAGCGATACCGCCGACGGGCTTGTATGCAGGAAATGCCGGAATCTCTGGACGGCCGTCTTCTCATGTGTGTCGAAGGATGCAACCTCCGCAGCACTATCCTTGAGAACCTTTTCATAATCGTGATGCGGCGCGGCGGCCGTTGGCTCGCTCATCGAAACTCCTCCGCTTGAAGACCCGCTCCCACGGGATCCCCTCAGCCGGACACGTGGTCCGCAGCAGGGGATATTCAGGCTGCGCTTTCTTCGGTCTTCTGTCAAAGATTGGGTGAGGATGGCAGCGCATCCCCACCCAGGTCATAGAAGGATCAGCCCCAGCACTTGGAGAGGCCATCCTTCGTATCAATGGACTCGATTCCGGATACGGGCTTGTCGGTAACGAGCGTCACACCCGTATCGAAGAAATCCTTGCCTTCGGTCGGCTTTGGCTTCTCACCGGTGTCGGCGAACTTCTTGATCGCCTCGATCCCAAGGGCCGCCATCTGCAGCGGATATTGCTGCGACGTCGCGCCGATGATGCCGTCCGCGACGTTCTTGACGCCCGGGCAACCGCCATCGACGGAGACGATCAGCACATCCTTCTCGCGGCCGACCGCCTTCAGAGCTTCATAAGCACCAGCGGCGGCAGGCTCGTTGATCGTGTGTACGACATTGATGGTCGGATCCTTCTGCAGAAGGTTTTCCATCGCCGTACGGCCGCCTTCCTCGTTGCCGTTGGTGACGTCGTGGCCGACGATGCGCGGATCGTCCTCGTCGCCGATCTTGTTTGGGTCTTTGGTGTCGATTCCGAAGCCCATCATGAAACCCTGGTCGCGCAGGACGTCGACCGAGGGCTGTGAGGGCGTGAGATCGAGGAAGGCAACCTTGGCATCCTTGGCCTGATCGCCCAGCGTTTCCTTCGCCCATTGACCAATGAGCTTGCCGGCCAATAGGTTGTCCGTCGCAAAGGTCATGTCTGCAGCATCGATGGGTTCAAGCGGTGTATCGAGCGCAATCACCAGAATTCCGGCATCGCGCGCTTTCTTGATATTCGGAACGATGCCCTTGGTGTCGGATGCGGTGATGAGGATGCCCTTGGCGCCGTCCGCTATGCAGGTTTCGATCGCCGCAACCTGACTTTCGCTGTCGCCGTCGATCTTGCCGGCATAGGATTTCAGCGTCATGCCAAGTTCCTTGGCCTTGGCGGTCGCGCCTTCCTTCATCTTCACGAAAAAGGGATTGGTGTCAGTCTTGGTGATCAGGCAGGCGGATACATCCGCGGCCTTCGCGGGCGCGGAAAACGCGACGCCCAAGGCCAAAGCACCGAATGCGGCAGAAAGTATGGATTTCTTCATGGTCTCCTCCCAGAGTTAAAAACTGTCCGCTACACGGACCAATAAGCGACACGGGCGTTCAAGTTCGACAGGCGTTTCCCCGGAGCCTCCCTATGCCTTTACCCAATAATTAAGAACGAGTTGAAATAGCCTGTCAATAATTAATTCCGATTGAATTATTTATTTTGCGTGCCATAGTCCACGAGAGGTGGAGGTTGAGAATCTGATTTTGGGCATCATGCGCTTTTGGTTTGCGGCGGAGCGTCAAGCGGATGTGCGTGGTCGTGCATGATGGTGCCAGGTGAGTGAGTATTCCGGGAGGAAAGAGCCGATGTCGGTTTCAGATGGTGTGGCACAAGGCCATACGCTGCTGGGCAATTTTACCGGCGGCTCCAATCAGGTGCGCGTGCGGGCCTATAATGAAAGGCTGGTCCTCTCGCTGGTGCGCCTCCACGGCTCTATGTCGAAGGCAGATATCACAAGGCGCAGCGGGCTTTCTGCGCAGACAGTCTCCGTTATTATGCGCGCACTTGAGAAAGATGGTCTGCTTTTGCGCGGAGAACCCGTGCGCGGACGGGTCGGCCAGCCTTCTGTGCCGATGCGCCTTAATCCGGATGCGGTCTACTCGTTCGGGGTGAAGATCGGTCGCCGCAGCGCTGACCTTGTGTTGATGGATTTCGTCGGCAGGATTCGCCTGCAGCATCATGAGACCTACGCATATCCGCTGCCGGGGAAAATACTCGAAATCATCACGGCGGGGATCGCACGGCTTGAAGGTCAGCTTGACGATGTTCAGCGAAGTCGCATAGCAGGGATCGGCATTGCGGCACCGTTCGAGCTCTGGAACTGGGCAGATGAAGTGGGCGCTCCGGAAGGAGCGATGGATACCTGGCGCGGGTTCGACCTGCAGACGGAGATAGCAAGCCGTGTCCGGCATGCTGTCTATCTGCAAAATGATGCAACCAGCGCCTGCGGCGCAGAACTCGTGTTCGGCGTGGGATCCGCCTATCCCGATTTTGTATATTTTTTCATCGGTTCGTTTATTGGCGGCGGAATTGTGTTGAACTCGGCGATCTTCTCCGGCCGCACGGGAACGGCTGGCGCAGTCGGCCCGCTGCCGGTTCGCGGCAAAGCCGGTGAAACGCGGCAGCTGCTGGACATAGCGTCGATCTTCGTGCTGGAAAACCTCTTGCGGGAACGGAATATCGATCCGCAGCCGCTCTGGTATTCCGCCGACGACTGGATCGATTTCGGGGAAGCGCTAGACATCTGGATCCAGCAGACCGCAGATGCGCTTGCCCAGGCGATCATTGCCGCGGCGTCGATCATCGATTTCGGCGCGGCCGTGATCGACGGCGGTTTTCCTCCCTGGGTGCGAAAGCGCATCGTGACGTCCACCATCGAAGCCGTTGCGAAGCTGGACCTTCAGGGTGTGATCATTCCCGATATCATCGAGGGTCAGGTTGGTTCCCAGGCGCGAGCGATCGGCGGTGCGAGCCTGCCGATATTCGCAAAATACCTCACAGACCAAAGCGTGCTCTTCAAGGAGGTGCGGGAGGTAGCTCTTTCCTGATCGTGGCCGCTCGGGCGGCCGCCGGTCTGTCATGCGCTCCGGCGAAGCGATCGGAAGTGCGGGACAAGCCCTGACATGATCGAAAGGTTTTCAAACCGGCCGGCCGTCTCGATAGCTTGAACCGGCGCTGTTGTGAGACACTGACCGAGACTTATGTAGACGTTGCAATATTCGCCCACTAGCCGAGTTCGAGTGTCGTGATACCGAAGACACCTTGCCTTTGCACAATGGGAGCCTTTCCGCGATACATGCGCGCCGTCGTAAAACCTTTGGAAAAACCGTAGGCCGCCAGTCGGCCGGAAAACTCGGCCTGTGAGGCCGGGACGTCGATGTGCAAAGGGGCACCTCCCGCTTCGGCGGCGCAAGTCCCAAGAAGCAGTTCGGCGTCAGCTATGCTTTCGGCAAACAGAGGGCCGATTTTATAGCCGTCGTGACATTTCCGGCCGACTGCGTAGCCCCGGATCTCACCATCCTCGAGGACTGCTTTGGCAAGCCTCGGCGGCTTCAGCCATTCGGCGAGAAAAGCATCGCGCTCCGACGGGAAGAATTTTCGGTCAAAAGCAGTCACGGTAGTAGCGAGAGCGGCAGTGATGCAGACCACCTCGTCGGCCGCATCGCCAACGAGGCTGCCGCTCCACCGGAACGTCTCATAGGCTGTTTCGAAACCCATACTGTGATAATTCGCCTGTTGCTCGGGAACGCCGTCAAGGCCGACAGTTCTTCCTTCGAGATGCGCCATGCCTGCGTCCCAAACCCTGCGGCCATAGCCTTTACCGCGAAAATCGGGATGGGCGATGTAAAGCCCGATGAAGCCGAAATCGGCCCCGTACCGCACGGCGGAGATGCCGGCGGCCATTTCATCATCGACGAAGCAGCCGATGAACCCTTGCGGGTCAGCGGCATAAAAGGCCGGTGCATCGGCAAATCCCGGATTCCAGCCTTCGCTGCGCGCCCAATCCACGAGCGTCGTGGTCTCGGCAAGCGTCAGCGGGCGGATGATCGGATCGGTGGTCATGAGGCGGCGATCTTACGCGGCTCGAATGCTTCGAGCAGCCCCTTGTAAGGTTTCGGCACCGGCGAAGCATAGGCGCCGCGCTTGGCCGTGGAAAGCCCGAGCGTGACGAGTGCCTCGGCCTGCTTGACGGCGGCGGCAACGCCATCGACCACGGGTACGCCGAACTCCGCCCGCAACTCGGCCGTCAGATCGGCCATGCCGGCGCATCCGAGCACGATCGCTTCCGCCTTGTCCTCGTCGCGCAACGCGGTGGCGATCTCGCTGCGCAATCGGTCACGTGCGTTGGAGTTTGGATCTTCGAGGGAGAGAACCGGGATGTCGGCGGCGCGAACCTTGCAACGGCCCGCCATGCCGTAGCGATGGACAAGATGTTCGAGCGGCAGGCGCGAGCGTTCCATGGTCGTGACGATGGTGAAACGCTGGGCAATGAAGGCAGTCGCGGCAAGCGCCGCTTCGCAGATGCCGATGACCGGAATATGGGCGAGCGCGCGGGCGGCATCGAGGCCGGTGTCGTCGAAGCAGGCGATGATGGCGGCATCCGCTCCTGCCTTCTCGCCCTTGGCAATTTCCATCAAAAGGCCGGGAACGGCGAAAGCTTCGTCGTAATAGCCTTCGATGGAGACCGGCCCCATGGAGGAGGTGACCGCGACTATCTCAGTGTCGGCATTGGCGACACGCGTCGCGGAATCGGCGATCGTCGCGGTCATGCTGGAGGTGGTGTTTGGATTGACAACAAGGATGCGCATGATTTCGCGTTCACGAACGCTGGCGGCGTCGGTTGAGATGGACGATGAAGCCCAGCGTGCCGGCAATAACGAGGAAGGAAAACACGGTCGTCACCGTGCCGAGGGCGTAAAGCACCGGCGTCGTGACATTGGTCGTCATGCCGTAGATTTCGAGTGGCAGCGTGTTGAAGGTGCCGGCAGTCATCAGGGTGCGTGCGAACTCGTCATAGGAGAGGGTGAAACCGAACAGGCCGACGCCGACGAGGCTCGGCGCGATCATCGGAAGCACGACATGGCGGAACGTTTGCCATGAGGTCGCACCGAGATCGCGCGCGGCTTCCTCGTAGGCCGGCGAAAAGCGGTTGAAGACGGCGAACATGATCAGCACGCCGAAGGGCAGCGTCCAGGTCAGATGAGCCCCGAAGGCCGAGGAATACCAGGCCGGCTGAAGGCCGATCTGCTGGAAAAGCACGCCGATGCCGAGCGAGATGATGATTGAGGGCACGACGAGACTGGCGACCGAGAGATAGAAGAGCGGGGTTGCGCCCGTGAAACTGCGGCGGAAGGCGAGGCCGGCCAGCAACGATACGACCACCGTTACGATCATCACCATCAGCCCCAGCATCAGCGAACGACGGAAAGAGCCGCCGAAATCACCGACCGCCTGGGTCTCGAACAGGTTGAAGAACCAGTGCAGCGATAGGCCGTTCAGCGGGAAGGTGAGGCCGCCGTTCGGCCCCTGGAAGGACAGGATCAGGATCGCCGAGAGCGGGCCGTAGAGGAACAGCACGAAGACTGCGAAGAAGATCGCCAGGATATAGAATTCGCGGGAGCGTTTTTCGGAATGCATGTCAGAGCTCCTTGCGGATATCGACGATGCGCAGGATGCCCGCGACCATAAGGAGGACGAGGACGAGCAGCACGACGGCATTCGCTGCCGCGGCCGGATATTGAAGCAGCGACATCTGGTTCTTCATCATCAGCGCTACGGAGGCGCTCTGGCCACCGGACATGACTTGCACGGTGGAAAAGTCCGCCATGACCAGCGTCACGACGAAGATCGTGCCGATCGCCATACCGGGCTTGGCAAGCGGGATGATGACGTTTGTAAGGACCTGCCAACCCGATGCGCCAGCGTCGCGCGCGGCCTCGACCAGCGTCTTGTCGATACGCATCAGCGTATTGAAGATCGGGGTCACCATGAAGAGCGTGTAGAGATGCACCATGGCGAGCACGACGGCGAAATCCGAATAGAGCAGCCATTCGACCGGTTCGGAAACGATGCCGGCATTGGTCAGTGCCGAGTTGACGAGGCCGTTGCGCCCGAGAACCGGTATCCAGGAGATCATGCGGATGATGTTGGACGTCAGAAAGGGAACGGTGCAGACGAGAAACAGCACCATCTGCATGGCGGTGGTGCGGATATGGAAGGCAAGGAAATAGGCAACCCAGAACCCGATGAAGAGCGTGACCGCCCAGACTAGGAAGGCGAATTTCAAGGTGTTGAGATAGGTTTTCCAGGTTACCCAGGAGCCGAGCGTCTCAGTGTAGTTGAAGGTGACGAAGTCCGGATACATCTGGGCGAAATCGTAGTCCCAGAAGCTGACGATGCCGGTCATCAGGATCGGGATGAGCAGGAAGCCGCCGAGGATCAGCGTCAGTGGCGCCGCCTGGAGATAGGAGATCAGGACGGGCGACAGGCGGAAACCTTTCGCCCGCCCGCCTTCGGCTTTTCCCGTTTCCGAGGATGTCATCGTCGCCATGATGGCTGCTCCTGTGGGTCTTGCCCCTCATCCGCCCCGCCGGGCGCCTTTTCCCCGTTCGTACGGGGAAAAGGAGACACTCGTGGCTGCCGCAACTGCTGACGGATCAGGCTGCTATGAACTCGTTCCAGCGGCGGACCATGTAGCGGTCCTCGTCCATGACGGAATTCCAGCATGCGACCTTGCCCATGCGCTCATCGAACGATCCGCCGTCGCGAACCGCGCCGGCCTTCTCCATCACCTTGCCGTCCGGCGCGACGATATCGCCCTTGGCCGGTTTGCCTTCGACCCAGAAACCCCACTCGTCTTCGCTCATGAACTGCTTGGCGGTTTCCATCGCCGCCGAGTAGTAGCCTTGCCGGTTGAGATAGGCACCGACCCAGCCAGACGTGTACCAGTTGATGTATTCATAAGCCGCATCGAGCTTGGCGCCGGAAAGGTGCGCGGCGAGACCGAGACCGCCGCCCCACGAACGATAGCCTTCCTTGAGCGGCTGGTATTTGCAGGCGATGCCCTTGGAGCGGACGGCGGCAACGGCAGGCGACCACATGGACTGGATGACGACTTCGCCGGATGCCATGAGATTGACGCTCTCGTCGAAGCTTTTCCAGAAGGCACGGAACTGACCGCCCTGCTTGGCCTTGATCAGGAAATCGATCGTCTTGTCGATCTCTTCCTTGGTCATATTGCCCTTGTCGGCATATTTGATGTTGCCCATGGCCTCCATGATCATCGCCGCGTCCATGATGCCGATCGACGGGATGTTGAGGATGGAAGTCTTGCCCTTGAACTTCGGGTCCATGATGTCTGCCCAGGTGGTGATCTCGCGGCCGACGAGATCCGGACGGATGCCGAGCGTGTCGGCGTTGTAGATCGTCGGCATCATGGTGAACCACTGGGTCTCGGACTTTGCGAAGGTCTTGGTGCCGGGCTTTTCCACGAAACCGACGGTGTGCGGCGCAGTGCCTTGCGCGATGACGCTGTCGGGCTTCAACTTGCCGGTTTTGAAGAGCGGCACGACCTTGTCGTAATATTTGAGCTTCTTCACATCCATTGGCTGGATGACGCCGGCCGGATAGACCTTCTTCAGGATCCAGTATTCTATGTCGGCGATGTCGTAGGAATTCGGCTGGGTGACGGCACGCTGCGCCGCAGCGTCGGAGTCGGTTGCCGTCATTTCGAGCGTGATGCCGAGGTCGGCCCTGCACTTTTCGGCGATCGCGTTGAGGTTTGAAACACCAGTGCCGAACTGGCGCAGCGTGATCGGATTCTGCGCCCAGATAGTCGGAAAGCCGCTGATGGCGCCGGAACCGGCGGCAAGACCGGCTGCAGCGGAAGCGGTTTTCAGCAGCGAGCGGCGCGAAATGCCCTTGCTGGTCTTGGTTGTGTCAGTCATTGCCCTTGTTCTCCTCTGGTTGGATTTTTGTAGGCGGCGTCAGTGCTTGAGGCGGCCGAGAACGACCACGTCCTCACGGTTCCAGCACAACGGGATGGCTTCTCCGACCTTGACTCGATTGGCGAAGAATGCAGTGTCGGAAAGGATGGCCGTGAAGTCCTCGACGCCGGCTCCGTTGACCGACAGTTTCACGGATGACCCGCGATATTCGACGTTGGTGACCGAACCGGTGAAGCCCAGGCCCTTTTCCGACGGTTCGCCGATCCGGACACGATCGGTCCGCACAGCGATATCGGCGGAATCCGTCAGGCCGGCTGCGCCGGTATTGGTGGCGAGAAATTCACCGCCGGCCGGCACCGACAGTTTCAGCATGTTCTCCGAACTCTCGATCACGCGGCCGGAGATAACATTGTGGTCGCCCATGAAACGGGCGACGAAGGCCGTCGCCGGTCGCTCGAAGACCATGCGTGGATGGGCGGCCTGCTCGATGCGACCGTCGTTCATGACGACGATCAGATCGGCGAGCGCCATCGCCTCTTCCTGGCTGTGCGTCACATGTACGAAGGTGATGCCGAGCGAAGTTTGAAGCTTCTTAAGCTCCGCGCGCATGCGGATTTTCAGAAACGGATCGAGTGCGGAAAGCGGTTCGTCGAGAAGCAGCGCTTCCGGATCGGTGATCAATGCGCGGGCAAGCGCCACGCGCTGTTGCTGGCCGCCGGAAAGCTGGGCAGGGCGTCGCGTCGCATAGGCTTCGAGCTGCATCAGCTTCAGCATGTCGAGCGCCTTGGCGTGCCGTTCATCCTTGCTGACGCCCTTCATCTTCAGGCTGAAGGCGACGTTGTCGACGAGGTCGAGATGCGGGAAGAGCGCATAGGACTGGAACATCATCGCCGTACCGCGTCTCGCGGGCGGCAGGTCTGTGACGACCGCATTGCCGAGGCGGATATCGCCGGAGGAGATGCTCTCGTGCCCTGCGATCATCCGAAGCGTCGAGGTCTTGCCGCAACCGGAAGGTCCGAGCAGGCAACAATAGGTACCGGCCGGAATTTTCAGGCTGATGGCATGCACGGCGGTGGTAGTGCCGTAGATCTTCGAGACTGAGGCGATGTCGATTTGGGCTGCTTTGCTCATCCGGCGCTCCACTTGCGTCGCATATTGCCAAGCATCAACCGTGCCAGTTCATTTAAGCTTTTGGGAAGACTTGTATTTATCTCCGGAAACGAACGCTCGTTCCAGGTGTTGCGCAAAAATCGTGCGATCGGCTTCGATTATGTGGATAAATCGTATGCAATCTTGGGATTCGATCAAAAACAATCCTCTTGGCATTTTGCGACCGCTCGCGTTACAAAGGGTCCGCATCGGATCACGACATGACTATCAACGAGAAGATCACCTTCACCGAGACATCGCCCGAGGACCGCTCGCTGGCGATCCGCGAAGCATTGCGCAATGCGATCATCGATCGGCGGCTCACGCCGGGAACGAAGCTTTCCGAAAGCGAGGTGGGCTCTCTCTTCGATGTCAGCCGCACTGTGGCGCGTGCAGCGCTTCAGATGCTCGCGTTCGAGGGGCTGGTGAAAACCGAGCGCAATCGCGGCGCGTTCGTTTCCAATCCCTCTCCGGAGGAGGCGAAACAGATCTTCGCCTCCCGCCGGTTGATCGAGCCGGGAATCGTAGCGGCGGCTATTGAGCGCATCACACCTGCCGATATCGAACAGTTCCGCCGTCAGCTTGAGGAAGAAGAGCGCTATATGAACGAGCGCGGCCCCGCCGCCCGCCGTGCCGAGATCAAGGCGTCGGGCGACTTTCACCTCATGCTGGCCTCCGTCGCAGGCAATCTCATCCTGCAGAAATTCATGGATGAGCTTGTCGCGCGCTCCTCGCTTGTTATCGCGCTATACGGGCGTTCCGGTGTGTCGAGCTGTGGGCATGCGGAACATTCCGCCATTCTCGACGCGCTTGAAAAAGGCGATGGCCGACAGGCCACCCAGCTCATGATTCATCACATCGATCACATCGAGGCCGATCTCGATCTCCAGCTCAAGCAGGGCCTGGGCCTCAAGGATGCGCTTGCACTGACCTGATGACCGGTCTGAGATATTCAAGGCGCCGTTTCGGTTGCATTTGTCTTGATGATGTTGATGAAGGCCTCGGCGGTCCATGACAGCGGCGCCCCTGGCATGGTGATGATGCCGTAATCGGAGACTTTGTCGGGCAGGAAAGGCCGCATGGCGATCGCGTCGCTGCGGAAGAAGTTGGCGATGAGAGAGGGCACGATCGCGATGCCGAGCCCTTGTGCGGCGCAGGCGCAGGCGGTTTCGACCGAATGGACCTCCAGGCTGCAGCGATAGGTCGGCACCATCCGGCGCAGCTCATGCTCCAGCTCATTGCGGTTGACGCGCTGCCGGCCGAGCAGGATCAGGTCGTTGCGGGCGAGGTCGTTGACGTCGATCGTCTGCTTGGCTGCGAGCGGATGGCCGGCCGGCATGACACAGGTCGTGCCGCTCACAAAGGCGGCCGGGCATCGAACGAATGCTCCTCCGGCGGCAAGCGGACGAAGCCAAGGTCGGCGACCCGGTTGCGGACCATCCGTTCGATTGCGTCATAAGGCCCGCTCAGGATCTCCACGGTTACACGTGGATGGTCGGATTTGAAGCGGGCGACGATGGGCGGCAGCATGGTGGTCGACAGGCTGTGCGGGAAGGCGACGCGCACGAGCGCCTCGCCGAAGGCGCCGGTCCGGACGTCGCCGATCTTGATCCTCAGCCGCGCGACGCTCTGGGCGACGTCATCCACTTCACCGACAAGGAGATGCGCCTCGGGCCGCGGAATGAGCCGGCCTTTGTCGCGCAGGAAAAGTTCCCGCCCGATCTGCTCTTCAAGCGAAGCGAGCTGGCGGCTGATTGCCGACTGCGACAGGCCAAGCTGAGCGGCTGCCGCCATGGTCGAGCCGGTATCCATGATTGTCTTGAAGATTTCGAGCTGCTTGAAGTTCATGGCGCGATCTTAGAGGTAACGCTGCAACGAAGACAAGCGAAGAGCGAAACAGGTTTCCGCGCACAAAATGCATAGGTTCATGCATTCCAATCATAATATTGCGCATCTTTCGCGCGCCGTTATCGTCATTTTCAACAAATAGAACAGGGGAACATTCTCCATGAAAATTCTCTGTCCCGCCGGGATGGATCAGCGGGAGCGCATGTCATGACGGTCTTTGTCATCCGTCGCTTCCTGCAGAGTATCGCCGTCCTGCTCGTAACGGCCATTATCGTCTTCATCGGCATTTATGCGATCGGTGATCCGATCGAGATGCTGATTTCGCCGGATGCGAGCCCCGCCGAACGCGCGCAGGTCATCACATCGCTCGGCCTCGACAAGCCGCTCTGGCAGCAATTCCTGACCTTTGCCTGGAATGCGTTGCACGGCGACCTGGGCCGTTCCTTCGTCTTCAACCGTCCCTCGATCAGCCTGATCTTCGAACGCCTGCCGGCAACACTGGAGCTGACGCTGACCGGCCTCGTTTTCGCGCTGGTCCTTGGCATTCCGCTCGGCCTTCTCTCCGGTCTGAAGCCGAATAGCGCCACCGATGAAGCGATCATGACCGGCTCGATCTTCGGCTTCTCGCTGCCAAGTTTCTGGCAGGGCATGATGCTGATCATGATCTTTTCCGTTTGGCTCGGCTGGCTGCCGTCCACCGGACGCGGCCAGATGGGAGAATTCCTCGGCATCCGATCCAGCCTCTTCACGCTGGATGGTCTCGCTCATCTCATATTGCCGGCGATCAACCTGTCGCTCTTCAAACTCTCGCTGGTGATCCGCCTGACCCGCACCGGCGTTCGTGAAACCATGCCGCTTGATTTCGTCAAATTCGCCCGGGCCAAGGGCCTGTCCGAAAAGCGTATCGTCTTCGTCCACGTCTTCAAGAACATCCTGGTTCCGCTGATCACGGTGGTCGGCCTCGAACTCGGCAGCATGCTGGCCTTTGCGGTCGTGACCGAAACGATCTTCGCCTGGCCAGGCATCGGAAAGCTGCTGATCGACTCGATCATGCGGCTCGATCGGCCGGTCGTGGTTGCCTACCTGCTGGTCATTGTCAGCCTCTTCATTTTCATCAACTTCGTGGTCGACGTCCTCTATTCGCTGGTCGATCCGCGCGTCCGGCTGGGAGATGCCCAATGAATGCGCGCGTTTCTTCATTCCGTGACGATACTCTGTTCGGCCGGCTCGTCATGGGCATTGCCGAGAGCCCCAAAGCTGTTATTGCCGCGATTGTCTGCATCATCCTGCTCTTCGCCGCGATCGTCGGCCCCTATCTGACTCCCCAGGACCCCTTCGACCTCGCGGTCCTCGACATTCTCGATTCCAAGCTGCCGCCGGGCTCGGAAAGCATGGATGGTCTTATTTATCGGCTCGGCACCGACGGCCAGGGTCGCGACATGTTCTCGGCGATGATCTATGGTCTGCGGACCAGCCTCGGCGTCGGGGTGTTCTCCGGCCTCGTCGCGTTGGTGGTGGGCACGGTGCTCGGCCTGATCGCCGCCTATTTCGGCGGCCGCATTGATGCGCTGATCATGCGCATCGTCGACCTGATGCTCGGTTTCCCGACCATCCTTGTCGCGCTGATGCTGCTGGCTCTGCTGGGGCAGGGACTCTGGAAGGTCATCTTCGCACTGATCCTCGTGCAATGGGCGACCTTCGCCCGCGCCGTCAGGAGTGCGGCACTGGTCGAGAAGAACAAGGACTATGTCGAGGCGGCGGTAACGCTTGGAATTTCGACGCCGCGCATCCTGATCGGCCATCTCCTGCCGAACTGTCTTCCACCGCTGATCGTCATCGGCACGCTGCAGGTCGCGCATGCCATCTCGGCGGAGGCGACGCTCTCCTTCCTCGGCATCGGTCTGCCGATCACCGAACCCTCGCTCGGCCTGCTGATCGCCAACGGCTATCAGCTTCTGATGTCCGGCGAATACTGGATCAGCGTCTATCCCGGCTTATTGCTGCTCGTGCTCGTTTTCTCGATCAACATCGTCGGCGACCGCCTCCGCGAGGTGCTGAACCCGAGACTGGGCGAAAGGTGAGCACGATGACCCCGATTCTCGAAGTCAAGAACCTTTCCACTCATTTCATGACCCGTCGCGGCGTGCTGAAGGCCATCGATGACGTGAGCTTCGCGGTTGGCCAGAAGGAAATCGTCGGTTTGGTCGGCGAATCCGGCTCCGGCAAGTCGATCACCGGCTTTTCGATCCTCGGCCTCGTCGATCCGCCCGGCCGCGTCGTTTCCGGGCAGATCCTGTTCAAAGGCGAGGATTTGTTGAAGCTGTCGCCAGCCGCCATGCGGACGATCCGGGGTAAACGCATCGCGATGATCTTCCAGGATCCGATGATGACACTGAACCCGGTGCTTTCGATCGGCACCCAGATGATCGAGACAGTATTGGCCCATGGCAAGGTCTCGCGCGCCGAGGCCTGGGCCCGTTCGCGCGATGCACTTGGCCTTGTGGGCATTCCCTCGCCGGAGGAGCGGCTCGATGCCTATCCGCACCAGTTCTCTGGCGGCATGCGCCAGCGCGTGGCGATTGCCATTGCGCTCCTGCACCGGCCGGATCTGATCATTGCGGATGAACCGACGACGGCGCTCGACGTGACGATCCAGTCGCAGATACTCTTCGAGATCAAGCGGCTAGCTGCCGAATTCGGCATGGCGCTGATCTGGATCAGCCATGACCTCGGCGTCGTCGCCGCACTCGCGGACCGGATCATGGTCATGTATGCGGGCAAGATCGTCGAGGCTGGCCAGGTGGACGGCGTGCTGACCGAGCCGCGTCATCCATATACGTCCGGGCTGCTCAGCGCGGTTCCGGCTGCCGTTCCGCGCGGCGAGCCGCTTCGTCCGATCCCCGGTTTCGCGCCGTCGCCTTTGTCGCGCCCTTCCGGCTGCGCCTTCCGTGATCGCTGCGCCCGGGCCACCGATGTCTGCGCCACCGAACCGATGCCGGAAATCGCCGCCGGCCGCGAGTTCCGCTGTTTCCACCCTCACCTCTGGAGCGTCGCATGACGACCCCGCTCGTGGAAGCCGTAGACGTCAGCCGGCGGTTTTCCCGCAAGCTCGACTATGCGGAAAAGATCGCCAATCTCTTCGGGGCGGGCCTCGAGGAAAAGACCGTACATGCGGTCGACGAAGTCAATCTCGCGGTCTATCCGGGCGAGGTGGTCGGCCTTGTCGGCGAATCGGGCTGCGGGAAATCGACGCTCGGCCGGGTGATGGCCGGCATCATGCCAGCGAGCGGCGGCGAGGTACGCTGGAAGGGCCGGCCGCTGACCTCGCTGCAGGGTGACGACAAACGCGCCATGCGGCTTTCCGCCCAGATGATCTTCCAGGATCCGATGTCGACGCTCAATCCGAGGAAGCGGGTGATCGACCTGATCGGTGAGGCGCCACGGGTACACGGCATCGTCAAGGGCCGGGAGGTTCGTGATTATGTCGCGTCGCTCGCCGAGCGCGTCGGCCTCGACGCTTCCTATCTCGATCGTTATCCGCATCAATTCTCCGGTGGCCAGCGGCAGCGCATCGGCATCGCCCGGGCGCTGGCGGTGAAACCCAAACTGCTGGTCTGCGACGAATCCGTCGCAGCCCTCGATGTCTCCATCCAGGCGCAGATCCTCAACCTCTTCATGGACCTGAAGCGGGAATTCGGCCTGACCTACCTCTTTATCAGCCACGATCTTGGCGTGGTGAAGCATATCTGCGACCGGGTGGTCGTCATGTATCTCGGCCGCGTCGTGGAAAGCGCCACGCCCGACGAACTTTTTGATGATCCCAAACATCCCTACACCCAGGCCCTCATTCGCGAGCTGCCGACGGTTGCCGACCGCCACCGCATTTTCACGCCGATCAAGGGGGAAATCCCGTCACCGCTTCATCCGCCGCCGGGATGCCATTTCCACCCCCGCTGCCCGAAGGCGTTCGACCGCTGCCGTGTGGAGCGGCCGGTCCTGAAACAGAATGCGGTCGGTCATGTCAGCGCCTGCCACCTGAACGATCTGGCTGCGATTGAAACGAAGAATGCAACGGCCGAACCGGCCATCTAAACCGGCTATCTAAAAAGGAAGGGAACAGACTTATGAAACCGATGAAATTCCTGCTGGCGGGGGTTGCTGCCACCGTCATCGCACTGAGCTCGGCTCAGGCCGCCGACCTGGTACTCGGCAGCGCCACCGAACCGTCGGCGATCGACCCGCAGTTCTCACGCACCGGCAACAATCAGAACATTGCCATGCAGATCTTTGATCGTCTTGTACAAACGGACGCGGCGATCAACGTCGAGCCGGCGCTGGCGGTCTCCTGGACAAACCTCGATCCTCTCACCTGGCATGTGACGCTGCGCGAAGGCGTCAAGTTCCATGACGGCAACCCGCTGACGGCCGAGGACGTGATCTTCTCGCTGACCCGCGCCAAGGACATTCCGAACAGCCCGGCGCCGTTTTCCGGCAACGTGGCCTCGATCGACAGCATGAAGGCACTGGACAATCTGACGATCGAGTTCAAGACCAAGAAGCCGACACCGGACTTCATGGAACAGATCGGTTTCGTCTACATCGTCGAGAAGAAGGTCGCGGAGGGGGCTTCCATCGAGGACTTCAACAGCGGCGAGGCAGCAATCGGCACGGGCGCCTACAGGTTCAAGTCTTGGACGCCAGGCGACAACCTGGTCCTGACCCGCAATGACGATTTCTGGGGCGAGAAACAGGATTTTGACAATGTCACGATCAAGTTCATCTCGAACGACGCGTCGCGTGTCGCGGCACTTCGCTCCGGCGCGGTCGACCTGATCGACGCCGTGCCGCCGGGCGATGTGAAGACAATTGAAGGTATTTCCGGCCTCAAGGTCTTTTCGATTGCCTCTGCCCGCATGATCTACCTTGCGCTTGACAGCGCCCGCGACAAAAGTCCCTTCATCACCGACAAGGATGGCAAACCGCTCGACACGAACCCGCTGAAGGACGTGAAGGTCCGCACCGCGCTCTCTGAACTGATCAACCGTCAGTTGATCATCGACCGCATCCTGGACGGCTCTGCCGAACCGGCAGGCCAGCTCGTGCCTACCGGCGTCGCGGGCAATGATCCCTCGATTGCCGCACCGGCATTCAATGCCGACAATGCGAAGAAGCTGCTGGCGGAAGCGGGCTACAAGGACGGTTTCGGCGTCACCATCCATACTTCGAATGACCGCTTCCCCGGCGATGCGGAGGTCGCTCAGGCGCTCGGACAGATGTTCGCCCGTGGCGGGCTCAAAGTGAATGGTGTCGTGGCGCAGCCCTACAATGTCTACACCAAGGGTGCCTCAGCAGGCGAATTTTCGGCCTTCATCTTCTCGCTCGGCAACTCGACGCCGACATCTGCAACGGGACTGCGCAACCTGCTGATGACGGCGAACAAGGAAGCCGGCACCGGCTCGTTCAATCGCGTCAAATACAGCAATCCGGCCTTCGATGAGATGATGCGCACGGCAACTGCCGAGTTCGATGCGAAGAAACGCGTGGAATTGCTGCAGAAGGCGACCAAGGCCGTCTTTGCCGATGTCCCGGTCATTCCGCTCTACTGGCAAAAGGTCCACTGGGCCGGCAAGGCGAATCTTTCCTACATTGCCAACATGACGGAAGACACGAGCGCGACGCTCGCGGGGCTCGCCGAGTAAGCCGCAGTGCAAGAGATAAGCCGTCGTGCTGGTTCTCTCGGCACGCGGCATCCCCGGGCCGGCGTCGGGATGTGGCGAGCCGGTTCGGGTCTTTTCCTGGCAATTTTTGAGGATACGGACATGGATACCCTGACGGCATCGCGCCGCGAGGTGATAGCCGACGACGTGGTCGTCGAACGCGATGTGATGGTGACGATGCGAGACGGTATCAGGCTTGCAACCGACATCTACCAGCCGGCCAAGGACGGCAAAGTGATCGAGGCCCGGCTGCCGGCGATCCTGGAACGCACCCCTTACGGTAAGACGGAACGCTCCCGATCCGAGATCGAAGTGGGCATGTCCACGCCGATGAAGCGCCACGAGGTTGCCTCCTATTTCGTCCGCGCCGGTTACACCGTTGTTTATCAGGATTGCCGCGGTCGCTATAATTCCGAAGGCGAATTCAGCAAATACATCTCCGAAGCCGCTGATGGTTACGATACCGCCCGCTGGTTGGTCGAGCAGCCTTGGTCGAACGGCCGGTTCGGCACGATGGGGCTTTCCTATGCGGCGCATACGCAAGCCGCGCTCGCCTGCCTTAACCCGCCTGGCCTTGCCTGTATGGTGATGGATTCAGGCGGCTTTTCGAATGCTTATCAGTGCGGCATCCGCCAGGGCGGCGCCTTCGAACTCAAGCAGGCGACATGGGCCTATAATCAGGCGATCGGCGAGGGTGATGAGTTGGCTCGTGCCGCCATCGAAGCAGAAGATATCAAGGCCTGGTTCAGCGTCATGCCCTGGAGCGAAGGCGTTTCACCGGTCCGCTGGATGCCGGAATATGAAAGCTATCTGCTTGACCAATGGCGCAGCGGCACGTTCGATGAGAGTTGGCGCCGCGTTGGCCTCTATATGGAAGGCTTCTACGATACCTTCCCCGAGGTGCCGATTGTTCTGATGTCGAGCTGGTATGACGCTTATGTCAGATCGACGCTCGACAATTTTCGCGGCCTTTCCAGCAAGAAGAGCAGGCCGCTTCAACTCATCATGGGGCCGTGGCTGCACGGCAACCGCAACACGACCTTCGCTGGTGACACCTCCTTCGGTGCGGCCGCGTCGCTTGGAGGAAATGTGGTCGAAAGCTGGCTTGCTTTCCGCCGCAATTGGTTCGACCGATGGCTGAAGGGTGAGGAAAACGGCGTGTCGCAGGAACCGGCAGTGCGCACCTTCGTCATGGGCGGCGGCTCGGGTATCCGCAACGAGGACGGTCATCTGGATCACGGAGGCCGCTGGATCGAAGCGGCCGACTGGCCCCTGCCGGGAACGGAATATCGCAATTTCTACATTCACCAGAATGGCTCGCTTTCTACCGACGAGCCGAAAGCCGATATCGAGCCTTTCGTCTACGACTACGACCCGAAGAATCCCGTGCCGACCATCGGTGGTTCTCTGACCAGCGGCCAGCCGATCTTTGAGGGTGGCGGCTTTGACCAGCGCGAAGGCGAGAAGTTCTACGGCTCGAAGCACCCAGGACTGCCTCTTTCTGCCCGGGCAGACGTGCTCTCCTTCGAGACCGAGATACTGGCAGAGGACGTCGCCGTCGTCGGCCCGATCATCGTCGAGCTATACGTTTCCTCGGATGCGCCGGACACGGATTTCACCGCGAAACTTGTCGACGTTTATCCACCGAGCGAGGACTATCCGACCGGTTATGCGCTCAACATTACCGACGGGATTATCCGCTGCCGCTACCGAAAATCCTGGGAAAAACCAGAGGCGATCGTCGCGGGCGAGGTTTTCAAGGTGACGATAGAGCCTTTCGCGACGGCCAATCTTTTCGCCAAGGGGCATCACATCCGGCTCGACATTTCCTCGTCCAATTTCCCGAAATACGACGTCAACCCGAATACCTACGCCCCGGAAGGCCGGGGGCGCACAACGCAGATCGCTCGCAATTCCGTATTTTGTGACGCCGCGCGGCCATCGGCGATCCGCTTGCCGATCGTCCGCGGTGAAGCGATGATGGCGCTGAAACCCTTCGCGAATTAGCCATGTCGATTATCATTGCCGTCACCGGCCAAATCCTCATCCACAGCCCGCTCGATCTCACGGGCGAGGGGCATCGCAAGGTCAGGGACTTCCTGAAGGCGGACGCCACCTTTGCCAATCTGGAGGCGACGGTCGAGATGTCAGGCGCCTGGCCGACCAAGACGAAGACATTGCATCTCGCGTCGCCGGACGCGCTCACTTCCGTGCGGGAACTTGGCTTTCATGCGTTGACGCATGCCAACAACCACGCCTTCGATCTCGGCCCGCCGGGCATCGCCGCGACGCGGGCTATGGCGGAGCAGGCTGGGCTGGAACTCGCCGGCAGCGGAGTGAATATCGACGAGGCCGCCGCACCGGCCATCGTGCCTAAGCAAGGGAAGTCGCTGGCGATCTTCTCCGTCGATCTCGGCCCGCAGCCGGATATCAATTATGCATCGGCCGATCGCGCCGGCATCGCGCCGCTTCGGATGAAACGCACCGTCAGGGTGCCACCGACGGAGTTTGAAACGCTACGGCAGATCGTCGGCGCCCTTGGGGACGACAAGCGCGCCGCCGCCCGCGCCGCGGTCGGTTATGAAACCTGGAGAGATACGGACCTCGAAGTTTTCGGCACGTCTGTGGTTTCGGGCCAGGCGATCGCCGCTCACTGGTTGGCCGACGAAGACGATATGCAGCGGCTTGTTTCAGGCATGAACACCGCCAAGGCTGCCGGGCATCTCGTTGCGGTGGCGATCCACGGCCATCACTGGGATTCGGATTGGAAGAAGCCGCCGGACTGGTTCACCGATATCTGCCGGGGCCTGATCGAAGACGGTGCAGACGTGATCCTCGGCTCGGGCGCGCCTGTCATGCAGCCGGTCACTTTCCATCGCGGCAAGGCGATCATCCCCGGCCTCGGCAATTTCGTCTTTCACACCCGACGCTCCGCAACCTATGACGAAAGGGGCGTCGACGTCTGGCGCAGCGCCGCGATCCGGTTGACCTTGGCGGATGACGGCACCTGCGAAGAGCTCGCCCTGCTTCCCGTTGCCGGCGGCAGGCCAGCGGCACGGGGATTGCCGGCAGGTCCTGTCCCGTTGCAGGGGAGGGATGCAGCTGAAATCCGTGATCTCGCCTTTGCGGGCCTCTCGACGGCAGATTGTCAACGTGTGCTGATCCCCGATTAGCGACGGCGTTGCGTCAGGAAAGAGTGCTCCGTTTCACGGAAGCTCCGCCCTTCTGGGTTGCAATGCGCAGTGCGTCGAATTGCGGGCCGCTGCCCGGCAGGGTTATCTGCCGAAGCACATTGCCGGCCACGTGTGATCCGCTGGCACGTTTTGTAGACCCGTTTGTTACAGACTGTTACCAAATCGAACCATTTTTCACACGCCTTGCATCCGCGTGTTACTTGAAAAGGTCAAATCCTCCGTAGAAAGAACGGAGGCGAAAACAGTGTTTCTCAGCAGCTATGCGAATGCTCACCAGGTGGCGAAGGCAGCTCTCTTCAAGGAGGCCGAAAGCCTGCATGGGCTCTTTTCCAGGCAGCCGATCGAACATCTGGCGGTAGGCCAGTCGCTTTTCTTCGAAGGTGACGAGGCGAAACACGTTTTCGAAGTTGTCGAAGGCACGCTCCGGATCTTTCGGATTCTGTCGGACGGCCGACGGGTCATCACAGGCTTCCTCTACGCGGGTGACATTGTCGGTGTTTCCCTGAAGGAACGGTATCTCTACAGCGCCGAAGCAATCACTCCGACCAAAATTCGTCGGATTGCCCGCAAAACTTTCGATGAGGCAGTCGCGGATTCGGATGACCTGCGCCCCGAGGTTTTCTCTCGTGTCTGTGACGAGATGGCTGCGGTTCAGGATCAATTGGTGCTTCTGTCGAGCAAGACGGCCGAAGAAAGGCTTTGCACGTTTCTCCTCAAGCACCTGCAGCGCACAATAGCCGCAGGCAATCGCGATACTACTCTCGAACTGCCGATGACGCGCCAGGACATGGCCGACTATCTGGGTCTCACGATCGAGACGGTGTCCCGCACCATCACCAAGCTCATCGGCAAGGGGGTCGTCAATGTCGTGAATCCCGCTGCCCGTCATTTCATCAAGATCGAAAAGCCCGGAATGCTTGCCCAGCTTGCCGGCGATGACAGCGAATGTCCGGAAATGCTTCGTGACCTGATGGTTCAAGGGGATCGCCGGCGCCACTGACGAGCATCATTCACGGATCCACCATGAGCGGGAATACGGCCATCGTCGCGACCACTGAGAATCTCCTTAACGCTGTTGCGAATGTGCTCGATGACGCAAATCTGATCGTCCATGGTTTGGATGGTGTCATCAGCCGATGGACAGGCGGCTGCGAGCAGCTTTATGGCTGGCAGAGGAGCGAAGCGATCGGCAAGGTGGTCTACGACTTGCTCGCAGCACAATTTCCACTTCCGCTCGATGAAATCCGCCGGCATATCCAAACCCACCATGTATGGGAGGGAGAGGTCGTTCATCACCATAAGGACGGTCATCCAATATTCGCGGCAACCCGATGGGTGGCTGTCAATTCGTCGCGCGATGGTGCTGCGATCATCATCCAGACGAACAACGACATCACGGATATGAAAAAGGTCCAGAACGATCTTGCCGGACGGGAGGCGCATCTGCGGTCGATCCTGGATACGGTTCCTGAGGCGATGGTCGTCATTGACGAAACCGGTATCATCACGTCTTTCAGCGCCGCAGCGGAGCGGCTGTTCGGATATTCCTCTGAGGAGGTTGTCGGGCGCTCCGTTAACCTGCTGATGCCAGCGTCAGCCAAAGAGGTGCACGACAACTATCTTGCCCGGTATATTCGGACAGGCGAGCGCCGCATCATCGGGTACGGTCGCGTCGTCATAGGACAGCGGAAAGACAGATCTGTGTTTCCCATGGAGCTTGCGGTGGGCGAGGCGATCACCAATGGCAAGCGCATCTTCACCGGCTTCATCCGCGACCTCACCAGCCGCCACAAGATCGAGGAAGAACTGAGGCAATCGCAGAAGATGGAGGCGATCGGCCAGCTCACCGGCGGGCTGGCGCACGACTTCAACAACCTGCTGACCGTCATCAGCGGTAATCTCGAGATGATCGAGAACAAGCTCTCGGATGAAAAGCTGCTGGCTCTGCTGCACGAGGCGCAGGACGCGTCCGAGGACGGCGCCAAGCTGACCGGCCAGCTTCTGGCCTTCGGGCGCCGCCAGCCCCTCAATCCGGAACTGGTGGATGTCGGTGGCCTTGTCTCCGGATTTGCAAATCTCTTGCGGCGGACGCTAGGGGAAACCATCGAACTTCGGACTATCGTGAACGGCACCTCCAACGAGGCGCTCGTCGATGCGTCGCAGTTCCAGAACGCGCTTCTTAACCTTGCCCTCAATGCGCGGGATGCCATGCCGCGCGGCGGCAAGCTGACGATTGACATTTCAAGGGTCAAGCTGGACGTCGATTATGCCCAGATGTATCCGCATATGCGCACCGGCGACTATGTGCTGATCTCGGTGACGGACACAGGCACGGGCATGACGCCGGAGGTGAAGGAAAAGGCCTTCGAACCGTTCTTCACCACCAAGGGTGTCGGTTCCGGAACCGGCCTTGGCCTTTCCATGGTCTATGGTTTCGCCAAGCAGTCCGGCGGCAATATCCAGCTCTACAGTGAGCCGGGGCAGGGCACCAGTGTCAGGATTTTCCTGCCGGCAACGCAAAGAGCAAACGCAGGCGTGGGGTTGCCGGATGACGGTTCCCGTAAGATCGCCGAAATCCCCGGTGGAACGGAGAAGATCCTCGTCGTTGAGGACGATCCCAGAGTGCGTCGTGTGGCGGTCTCGCGTTTGACGGACTTCGGCTATAGCATCATCGAAGCCTCGAATGGCGTGGAAGCGCTCGACCGGCTCGCCCAGAACGAGGACATCGCGCTGCTGTTTACCGACATCGTCATGCCGGGCGGCATGACAGGCGACGAACTGGCGGCGGAGGTCCGTGCGTGGCGGCCGAATATCAGGGTGCTGTTCACGTCGGGTTATGCCGAGCCGGCAATCGCCGGACGCGAACTTGCCCAATCGGGAAGCTGGCTCAAGAAACCCTACACGGCGCGGGAGCTTGCAGTGCGGCTCCGGGAACTTCTGGACTAAGCCTAATCACCAGATTTAGGGTTTCAGGCCCCTTGAACGCTGAGGATAACTCGGCGCCGGTGAGGTGACAGGCTCATTCAGGGGGGTCCTCTTCAAGAATCCGCCAGGCTGCTCCATCGAGATCCTCGTATTGACCGCTCTTCAGCGACCAGAGGAAAGCGAGAAGCCCCAGACCTCCGAGAAAGAGCGCAATGGGAATGAGATAGATCAGCATGTTCATGCGAGCCGAGCCTCCCCGGGATGTGCCGGATTGATTTCAGCTCCGGCAGACGCCGTCTTTTGCGCGTTGCCAAGCCGGTTAAGTCGCAGTGCATTGGCGACGACGATGATGGACGAAGTCGACATGGCGATTGCAGCGATGAGCGGCGTCGCATATCCGGCAAGCGCGATCGGCACAGCAATCATGTTGTAACCGATGGCAAGCGCAAAGTTCTGGCGGATCAGCCGGCCTGCGCGCCGCGAGATGTCGATCGCCAGCGGCACCGCATCAAGACTCTCGTGCATGAAGACGAAGTCGGCCGTCTGCCGTCCGATATCTGCGGCCGTTGCCGGTGCGATGGAGACATGCGCCGCCGCCAGGGCCGGCGCGTCGTTGATGCCGTCGCCGACCATGAGCACCTTGTGTCCCTTTTCCGTCAGCGAACGGCAGAATTCCGCCTTGTCCTTCGGAGTAAGCTCCCCCCGCCAATGATCCACGCCGAGGCGCGATGCCAGGCTGCGGACGGCGCTCGTACGATCACCCGAGAGAATACCACTCGCCAGGCCTTGAGCCGAAAGATCGTCGACGACGGCCCGGGCATCGGGTCGTAGCTCGTCTTCGAAACGGAAGCAGGCGAGTTCTTCTCCATTATGCGACAGCACGACTTCGAGTGTCGAATCCGCCGAAGGGTCGAAACTTGCTGTCTCGCAGGCGAAACGGCGATTACCCAATCGGTAGATTCCATTGACCGTGCGGGCTTCCAACCCTTTGCCCGGCAGCTCGACAACCTCGTCAAAAACCGGCATGGGGCCGGAGGCGATATCATAGAGTGCCCTGGAGAGAGGGTGGCGCGAATGCGCCGCAAGGCTGGCGGCCAGTGCCAGATGGTGTGGTGCTGCCTTGCCTGCATCGACCAGTTTCGGCCTGCCGAGGGTAAGTGTGCCGGTCTTGTCGAAGAGTACGGAATCGATCTCGGCCAACCGCTCCATGGCGGAACCGTCCTTGACCATGATACCGTTCTTGAACAGCCGCCCGGCCGCCACGACCTGCACCACAGGTACGGCGAGGCCGAGCGCGCAGGGGCAGGTGATGATGAGTACCGCGATGGCGATCAGTATCGCCTGTTTCCAGTCCCCGCCGATGAAGCCCCAGAAAAGGAAAGCTGCAAGCGCCAGAAGATGAACCGCGGGCGAATAGTATTGCGCGGCACGATCGGCAATGCGGCGATAGCGGGCTCGGCCGCCTTCGGCTGCTTCCATCAGCGCGATGATCTCGGAGAGGAAAGAATCCCTGGCTGCCGCTGTCGCCTTCAGCACGAGCATGCCGGTGAGGCTGAGTGTCCCGGCCTGGACCGTATCGCCCGCCTTGATAGGCCGGGGGGCACTTTCGCCATTGACGATCGAAACATCCATGTCGCTTGCGCCGCTTTCCACGATCCCGTCGACTGGAACGCGTTCACCCACGGCAATCGCAATGCGGTCGCCCGGTGCGATCTCCTCGATTGCCCGATATTCCCGTGAACCGTCCGTGCTGATGACCATGGCGCCGCGCGGCGAGAGCCTTGCAAGTCCGCTGATCGCGGCGCGCGCCCGGTCGCGCATGATGTGGTCCAGCGTACGGCCGATCAGCAGGAAGAAGAGCAGCGATACCGTAGCGTCGAACCAGGCGTGTTCTCCATGATGCATCGTTTCCCAGAGGGATACCGCGTAGGAAAGCGTGATGGCGAGCGCGATCGGCACATCCATGTTGGTGCGGCCTCGCCGGAGCGCCTGCCAGGCCGACTGATAGAAGAAGCGGCCGCCATAGATCAGTGCGGGTGCTGCGATCATGGCCGAGATCCAGTGAAAGAGATCGCGGGTGGCGGCATCGGCACCGGACCAGACGGAGACGGAGAGCAGCATGATATTGGCCGCGGCAAAACCAGAGACGGCAACGGCACGAATGAATTCGCGCTGCAGCCTGCCGCCCGTATCCTCAACATTCGAGAAGAGGTGGGCGTCATAGCCTGTCGCATCGATGATGGCCCTGACAAGCGTGACCGGGTCCGTGAGCTCGGCTCCGACCTTCTCTCTCCAGACAACGGATACGCGCTTCGTGGAAAGATTGACGCGGGCGCGCTCGACTGCCGGAAGCGCCTTCAGCGCCCTTTCGATTGTCGTTATGCAGGTGCCGCAATGGACCTGCGGCACGCTGAGATCGGTCTGACGCAGCCCGGCCCCCACAGCCCGGCTCGACAGCACAAGCTCGTCCGAGGAGGGCAGAGAACGCCCGAGTGAACCTTCGGTGCCTGGTGCGCAGCAACTCATTATTGCCCCCGGAGAACAGCAATGCGCTCGGCCTGATGCAGGATGCGCTTGCCGTCCCTGAAGGCGCTGGCATCGACGATCCACTGGCCGGGAAGAAGTTCATGCGTGGCGGTGAAAACTCCCTTGGTCCCAGGCGCAAGATCGAGCTCGAAGTCCTGGTGCTCCCCGACCGGTCGCTTGAACTGCAGTATCAGGCTATCTGCCGCGACCGGTCCGTCCTTCGGATGGAAAACCTCATAACGAAGGTCGGAGCCGGCGACATTCAGTTTACCGGTAACACCGGTCGCTGAGAGCGCGCGCGCCTCGGCAGCCTTGCCGTTGAACTGTTGGCTGGCGACATAGGTGTTTTGAGCTACCAATCCGCTCCAACTCGTGATGGCATTATACGCCATGTAGAAATTCACCGAGATGATGGTGCCGAAGAAGAGCACCATGACGCCCGCCATATGCCACCCGGTGAAAATGAAGGATTTTTGATGGTTCGTGTTCACGCGCGTTGTGCTCATTTCCTTCCTCCCGAGTGTCTGCCTTCAGGAGCGTTGAAGACTGCTCCGTGATCGTCCTTTTCGTGGCTGGACCGATCTTCGGCTATGAAGTGAAAATCCTTGGCCTCGTCGGAGATCGCATCCTTTGGAAGCGTCACGAAGACCTTGAGGGCCAATGCCTTGTCCGGTTCGGCCTGCACGGCAAAGAGGCGGCCGGGCACGTCGGAGACCCCCGTGATCTTCATGGTTGCCTCCGGCAGCCCATCCATCGAGATCAGGATCGTGCGCGGCTCGGGAATCATGTTGAGCAGTCTGACCGTATAGCCGTTACGGATCGAACCATCGGATTCCAGCACGAACTGCGGATTGCGGTCATGAAGGACATTGATCTCCAGTCGATCGCGTGAAAGGAGCGCGTAGATGAGACCAAGGCCGACCGCAGTCCATACGCCGAAATAAAGAAGGGTCCGCGGGCGGAGGATGATCTTCCAGTCGAAATGACGGACCTTGTCGACAAAGGATCCGTCCGGGTTGCGCACGCGAGCCGGGTCGATGGTCGTTGCGCCGCCATTCGTAGCGAGAGCCATGTTCGCGTCATATTCATTGAGGGTCGCATAGGCGATCAGGCCCCGCGGCTTGCCGATCTTGTCCATCACGCCGTCACAAGCATCGATACAGAGCGCACAGGTGATACAGGCAAGCTGCTGGCCGTCGCGGATGTCGATGCCCATGGGACAGACGGCGACACAGGCGTTGCAATCAACGCAATCACCGACCGGGAGGCCCGCGGCTGCGGCTTTCTTGGCCCCGCGGGTGCGCGGTTCGCCGCGCCAGTCGTTGTAGGTCACGACGAGCGAGTTCTCATCGAGCATGGCGGCCTGGATGCGTGGCCAGGGACACATGTAGATGCAGACCTGCTCGCGCATCAACCCGCCGAGGACGTAGGTCGTTGCCGTCAGGATGGCGACGGTGGAATAGGCGACAGGGGCCGCATTGCCCGTGATGAAATCGAAGGCGAGGGAAGGCGCGTCGGCGAAATAGAAAATCCAGGCGCCGCCAGTCGCGACGGCAATGACGATCCAGGTGAAATGCTTCGCGATGCGCTTCCCGATCTTGTCGAAGGTCCATGGCGCCGCATCGAGCTTTATGCGTGCGTTCCGGTCTCCCTCGAAGAAGCGTTCGACGGCGAGAAAGAGATCGACCCAGACCGTCTGGGGACAGGTGTAGCCGCACCAGGCTCGCCCGACGGCGGATGTCACGAGGAACAGGCCGAAACCCGCCATGACCAGGAGGCCTGCGACGAAGAAGAATTCCTGTGGCCAGATTTCGATGAAGAAGAAATAGAACCGGCGAGTGGCAAGGTCAACTAGGACCGCTTGGTCGGGCGCGAACGGGCCACGATCCCACCGGATCCAGGGTGTCAGATAATAGATGCCAAGCGTGACGAGCATCACCAGCCATTTGAAGCGGCGGAACTGTCCCTCGGCTCGCTTGGGGAAAATCTTCTTGCGTTTCTCATAAAGTGGTTCGCCGGCTTTCTTGGGCGGATGCGCCGACTTGACGTCGATGCGTTCAACCATCTGGCCGGCGGGTTCGGAAGAAGGCGCGGTGTAGAGATTCATGAGAAGGATCCTTTGTCCCTTGCCTTCTCGCACTGACGGCCACCAGTCTCCTTGACTTATGTCAACGATGCGCCGCCTCGCCGCAGGCACCGGATGCGACAAAACAGCTTCGCCTTGCCGTCATTGCCGGAATGACGCTCCGACACATAGCTGTCGATTGAACTGCAGCGAGGTGCTTCCCATTTCAGGCGGCCGCCCTACTCTCATTTTTGTTCCAGAGAACTGGAGATGCAGTGAGAGGGGAAGAAATGACTGCTGTAATTGGATTTCTCAACACGATCTTCTGGGGTTATGTCCTTATCTATGGGCTTCTCGCCGTTGGCCTCTATTTCACCATCCGGCTGAAGCTCATCCAGATTCTGCATTTCGGGGAGATGTTCCGGGTTCTGGGAAGGAGCCAGAGCGAAGACAAGGCTGGGATCAGCCCGTTCCAGGCTTTGACCGTCAGCCTCGCCTCGCGGGTCGGCACCGGAAATCTCGCCGGGGTTGCCGTGGCCCTTTACCTTGGGGGACCTGGCGCCACCTTCTGGATGTGGATGGTCGCCCTTGTAGGGATGGCGACAGCCTATTCCGAAAGCGCCCTTGCCCAGCTCTATAAGATCAAGAACGAAGAGGGCATGTATCGCGGCGGGCCGGCCTTCTATATCGCGCGGGGACTAGGGGCTCCCTGGGCCGGGGTGATTTTCTCCATCTGCTTGATCCTGTCCTTCGGCCTGGTCTTTAATGCCGTCCAGGCCAATTCCATTGCAGATGCCATGCTGGGCGCATTCGGCCTGCCGAAGATCGGCGTCGGCATCGGTTTGGCCATTCTTGCGGGTGTCGTGATCTTCGGCGGCATCAAGCAGATCGCCCGCGTCGCCGAAGTCATCGTTCCATTCATGGCAATTGCTTACCTGCTGATGGCAATCTATGTGCTGATCACCCACGCGAACCTCGTTCCGGGCGTTGTCGGCATGATCATTGGCAGCGCTTTCGGTTGGCAGGAGGCAGCAGGCGGTGTTACCGGCGGCATCATGGCCGCGATGATGAACGGGGTTAAACGGGGCCTGTTCTCCAACGAGGCCGGCATGGGGTCAGCCCCCAATATTGCGGCTGTCGCCACCCCCGATCCACACCACCCCTCCTCGCAGGGTTTCGTGCAGGCGCTCGGCGTGTTCATCGACACGATCCTCATCTGCACGGCGACTTCGGTGATGATCCTGCTTTCCGGCACGCTCGTTCCCGGTAGCGGCGTCACCGGCACGCAACTCACCCAGGCCGCGATGAACGCGCATATCGGAGCCTTTGGGACCTATTTCATCGCCATCGCCATCTTCTTCTTCGCTTTCACCTCGATCATCGGCAACTATTCCTATGCCGAGAACGCGCTGACTTTCCTCGGGGCCGGCAACAGGATGGGGCTTGCGATCATGCGGTTGGCGGTCTTGGCAATGGTCATTTGGGGTGCCTATGAAAGTGTCACGACGGTCTTCGATGCGGCAGACGCTTCGATGGGCCTGATGGCAACGATCAACCTTATCGCCATCCTCTTGCTCTCCGGAACCGTGGTGAAGCTCACCCAGGACTATTTCGATCAACGGAAAGCCGGCGCCGTACCGGTTTTCCATGCGGCGGATTATCCGGAACTCAAGGGCAAGATCGACTCTTCGATCTGGACCAGGGATTGACTGAAATAGAAGAAGGCCGCGCCGGTGGTTTCGGCGCGACCTTCTGACAATCTGAATCACCCATGGCGAGGGGCGGAATTTATTCCCCGCCACCCAGCGAGTGGATATAGACGGCGAGCTGCTTGACTGCCGTATCTCCGAGGCGACCGGTCCAGGCCGGCATCACGCCGTGCTTCGGGGAGCGTACCTGGGCGGCGATTTCCGCCTCGGTGCTTGCTTTCAGCCAAATGGCGTCGGCAAGATTGGGGGCGCCCAGTTCGCGGTTGCCCTCCGCGTTTTCACCGTGGCACGAGACGCAGTTGTCGGCGAAGACCTGCTTGCCCGCATCGATGAGCGAAGGATCTTGCGGCGCGCTGGTCAGGCTGATGATATAAGCGGCGACCTGGCGGATTTCCTCGGGTTGCAGCATGTCGGCGAAAACCGGCATTTCGGAGATCCGGGTCTCGGGATCGACAGTGTCGCGGATGCCATGGGAGATTGTCTGGTAGATGGCATTGACATCGCCGCCCCACAACCACTCGTCGTCGTTGAGGTTGGGATAGCCCTGGCCGCCGGCGGCACCGGTGCCGTGGCAAGGTGTGCAGTTGACGCGGAAGGCCGCCGCACCGCCCGCCGTCGCAAACTGCGAGAGCTGCGGATCGGCGAGGATATCTTCAAGCGACGAACTTGAGATTTTTTCCAGAACGACGCCCTGTGCGGCCTTCGCCGCTCCGACGTCTGCGGCCAACTCGGCACGGCTTGAATAGCCGAGTACGCCCTTGGTCGCATCCGTCAGCATCGGCCACGCCGGATAAAGCACGGTATAGACGAGAGCCCAGAGGATCGTTCCGTAAAAGGTCCAGAGCCACCAGCGCGGTAGCGGATTGTTGAGTTCGCGAATACCGTCCCATTCGTGGCCGGTGGTCTCGACGCCGCTCAGGTCATCGATATGTTTGTCCGCCATGTTTCAATCCTCCTTCAGAGGGATCTGGGCAGCCTCGTTCGCAGAGGCTTTTGCACCAGGGCGCAAGGTGAAGACGAGAACGCCGATGAAGAAGAGGGTCATGGCCAGCAGACCCCAGCTATCGGCGAAGTGACGCATGGCCGTGTAGAGTTCCATCTCTTGTCTCCTATCGGTAGCCGGCAGCGTCATCGTAGGTCGAGAAGTCGACCAAGGTACCGAGCATCTGCAGATAGGCGACGAGCGCATCCATCTCCGTCAGGTTGGCGGGGTCGCCGTCGAAGTCCCCAACTTTGGCCTTCGGATAGCGGGCAAGCAGTGCCGAAGTGTCGGCATTCGGGTCGGCCTGCGCCGACAGATCCGCCTTCGCGTTCTCGATCATCTCATCCGTATAGGGAACGCCGACCGTGCGATTGGCCTTGAGTTCCATGGAGACGTCGGTCACCTTCAGTGGGATCTGCTTGAGGAAGGCATAGCTCGGCATCACCGATTCCGGGACCACGTCGCGCGGTTCGGTCAGGTGCTGCACGTGCCATTCGTTGGAGTAGCGGTCGCCGACGCGGGCAAGGTCCGGACCGGTGCGCTTCGAGCCCCACTGGAACGGGTGATCGTACATCGATTCCGCTGCCAGGCTGTAATGGCCATAACGTTCGACCTCGTCCCGGAAGGGGCGGATCATCTGGCTGTGACAGACGTAGCAGCCCTCGCGGATATAGATGTCGCGACCGGCTAGCTCCAGTGGCGAGTAGGGCCGCATGCCTTCCACCTTTTCGATGGTGTTCTCCAGGTAGAAGAGCGGAGCGATTTCCACGATGCCGCCGACTGATACGACGAGCAGCGAGCCAACGAGCAGCAATGTCGCATTGCGCTCGATGAACTTGTGTTTATCGATAATGGACATGGGTCCTCCTTATTCCGCCGGCTGGAGGGCGGGTGCCGCACCGGTTTCCCGTTCGCGCCGCTCGTAACCGAGGATGGTCATGGTGATGTTGAAGGCCATGATGAGCCCGCCGGCGAGATACATGACACCTCCTACGGCACGCAGCACGTAGTAGGGGAACATGGCCGCCACCGTTTCGGCGAACGAATAGACCAGGAAGCCCTGATCGTCGTATTCGCGCCACATCAGACCCTGCTGCACACCGGCGACCCACATGACGGCGGCGTAGACGACGATGCCGAGCGTGGCGAGCCAGAAATGCCAGTTGACGAGGTCGAGGCTGTAAAGCCGGTTACGGTTCCAGAGCTTCGGTGTAAGGTAATAGACTGCACCGAAGGTGATCATGCCGACCCAGCCAAGCGCGCCGGAATGCACGTGTCCGATCGTCCAGTCCGTGTAGTGGCTGAGCGAGTTGACGGCCTTGACCGACATCATCGGGCCTTCGAAGGTCGACATGCCGTAGAAGGCAATGGCGATGACCATCATGCGGATGATCGGGTCGGTGCGGATCTTGTCCCAGGCGCCCGAGAGTGTCATCAGGCCGTTGATCATGCCGCCCCAGGAGGGCATCCACAGCATGATCGAGAACACCATGCCGAGCGTCTGTGCCCAGTCGGGAAGCGCGGTGTAGTGCAGGTGGTGCGGACCGGCCCAGATATACATGAAGATCAGAGCCCAGAAGTGGATGATCGACAGACGGTAGGAATAGACAGGGCGTCCAGCCTGTTTCGGCACGAAATAGTACATCATGCCGAGGAAGCCGGCGGTCAGGAAGAAGCCGACGGCGTTATGGCCGTACCACCACTGTGTCAGTGCATCCTGGACACCCGAAAAGGCCGAATAGCTTTTGACGCCGAGGAAGGAAACCGGAATAGCCAGGTTGTTCACCACGTGCAGCATGGCGATGGTGACGATGAAGGCGAGATAGAACCAGTTTGCTACATAGATATGCGGCTCCTTGCGCATGAGAATCGTGCCAAGGAAAACCACCAGATAAGCGACCCAGACGATCGTCAGCCAAAGGTCGACATACCATTCAGGCTCCGCATATTCGCGGCTCTGGGTGATCCCGAGCAGATAGCCGGTCGCCGCCATGACGATGAAGAGCTGATAGCCCCAGAAGACGAACCAGGCTAGGTCACCGCCGAAGAGCCGGGCGCGCGACGTGCGTTGCACCACATAAAAAGAGGTTGCGATCAGCGCATTGCCGCCGAAGGCGAAGATGACCGCCGAGGTATGCAGCGGGCGCATGCGGCCGAAATTGAACCAGGGTTCGATATTGAGATCCGGAAAGGCAAGCTGCAGAGCGATGACGACGCCGACCAGAAAGCCGACAACGCCCCAGAAGACTGTAGCAATGGTGCCGTATTTGATGACTTCGTCGAAATATTCGGATTTTATCGCTGCAGCCGGTGCCTGTCCTGCCGAAGCAAACGAAATCCGGCGGAGCATGAGGATCGTGCTGACGAGCAGCACGAAGAACAGGACCCACATGTGGGCGGCAAACAGACTATCATAGGCATAGGCTGCTCCAAGCAGGGCAAGGAACGTGCCTATCGCCAACCAGATGGTTTCTGAGACGTGATTCATGGTCTTTGGCCTCGCAACGCGGGAGCGCGGTGCTGGTTGATGGATTGCTGACCATGATCTGCTGACATATGGCAAACAGAGACGCTTTGATTTGCATCAACGGCATGGCCGTCGACGTGCAGTCGGATCGTCCGGCACGCGGTCCGCTTGCATGCCGAAAGGCGATTCGACAGCGTTGCGGCACCTGCTGTCTTTCAAGAAACGGTGTAAGGGCGGCGGCCGGGCACGCCTCCCTTCAGTGTGACTTGAAGCGGCAGGCATGATTTGCCAAAAAAAGCTGGAACCGATCTCCGGCGCAAACCTCCTCCCACCTCGAGTGCCATCGATCGCACAAAGGAATCAGCCATGGCCCAGCCCGTTCTCTTCACGCCCTTCCGCGTCCGCAACCTCGAACTCGAAAATCGCATCGTTATCGCGCCCATGTGCCAGTATTCGGCAGAAGACGGCTGCATGACCGACTGGCATCTGATCCATCTCGGTCAGCTTGCATTGTCGGGTGCAGCGCTGTTGACGATCGAGGCGACCGGCGTCGTGCCGGAAGGCCGTATTACCTATGCGGATGTCGGGCTTTACGACGATGCGACCGAGGCCGCGATGGCCCGGGTACTCGAAGGCATCCGCAAATGGTCGGACATGCCGATTTCGGTCCAGCTTGCCCATGCCGGCCGCAAGGCTTCGACCGATCGCCCCTGGTCCGGCGGCGGCCAGATCGCTCCGGATCATCCGAATGGCTGGCAGACCGAGTCGGCTTCGGAGATCCCGTTCAACCCGAAATACGTTCCGCCGGTCGCTCTCGACAAACAAGGGCTGAAGCGTGTGCGCGACGCCTTTGCGGCTTCCGCCGTGCGCGCGACCCGGATCGGTCTTGATGCGATCCAGATCCATGCCGCGCATGGCTACCTGCTCCACCAGTTCCTGTCGCCGCTGTCCAATCAGCGGACCGACGAATACGGCGGTTCCCTCGAAAATCGCGCCCGTTTCCCGCTTGAAGTCTTTGATGCGGTGCGTCAGGCATTCCCATCCGACAAGGCGGTGACGGTGCGTGTTTCCGCAACCGACTGGGTCGAGGGCGGTCTCGACATCGACCAGACCGTCGCTTTTGCCCAGATGCTGGATGAGAGGGGTTGCGATGCGATCCACGTATCGAGCGGCGGTCTGCATCCCGACCAGAAGATCCCGCTTGGCCCCAGCTACCAGGTTCCATTGGCTCGTGCCGTTAAGGCCGCGGTCAAAATGCCGGTCGTCGCCGTCGGTCTGATCACCGAGCCCGTGCAGGCAGAGGCGATCGTTGCGACAGGCGATGCCGACATCGTCGCGCTGGCGCGTGCCGTGCTCTACGATCCGCGCTGGCCCTGGCATGCGGCAGCGGAACTCGGCGCTCAGGTCAAGCCCGCGCCGCAATATCTCCGCTGCCAGCCATCCCAGTTCAGGAACTTGTTCAAGGCCTGATCGATCAGGCCTCTTCGTAAAGGGCGTCGGCCGGAGCTGCGAGCAGCCGGTCGGCCATTTCCTGCTTCAGGTAGGTCAGGCGCTCTTCCTCCTGCGGGCTGCGGTCCGGTTTCTGGCCGAGGCGGATGAATTCTTCCCGCACATGGCCGTCCTTGAGCTGCAGGGTGACCGTCTTGCCGCGATAGGTGAGCTCGAAGACATAGCGCTGCAGGACATCGCCGCGTTCCGGCTTCTCCAGCGCGTGATCGACCGCATAGCGTCCCTCAGTCAGGCCGCGCGTCACCATTTCAAAGGCGTCGCGTCCGCCGGGACCGCGAAAGGCGGTGCGAGTGACGATCTCGCGCCGTTCCGGCAGGCCGTCTGGGCTGACGAGGGGAAAGCCGCGCTGCATCACCTTGAAGGCATGCGCCACGCCACCCGGAAAGCCGAAGCCGTGGAAGTGCATGATGTCGGCATAGGTGTAGGAGAGCGGCTTGCCGTTCTCGAGAACATCGATTCTATCGGTCATTTTCGTGGTGCTCCGTCCAGCTCTTCGCGCATCCAGGGCAGGAAACCGTCCAGGAAGCGAGTCGTTGCCGGCATGAAATGCGATCCGTGATGGAAGCACGGATCGAGGCTGGTGATGATCATGCGGCCGGGCGTCGTTACCTCGTCCACATAGAAGATCGGCTTTCCTTCGCCATTGATGGCGAGCACCTGCGAGCCATCAGGCGGGTCGAACCAGCCGTGGAGGTGCCAGGTGAGGTCCCTCTCTCCGAGGCGGCCGAAGAGAGAATGATCTGGCGAGGCGATGCGGACGCCGAGGTCGGCGCCGGGTGTCAGCCACCACCACCAGTTCGTCGGCTGGGGCGTGAAGGTGATGCCGTGCAGGAAGACTTCCAGGGCCGTCTCGCCGGTGGCGACGATCGTGCCACCCTGGTCCAGATAGGCGCGGAACTGGTCGGCATGCGGCGCCAGCCGGTCTGCAGGCGTGCGGCAGGGAATGAAGACAACGGCGTGTTCGGCAAGATCCTCGCCGGACAGGTCTTCTGGCCGCACGAGCCTGTCGAAGTAATGAGCATAACGCGGTGCTTCGAGCGTCTCGATATGATAGTAGGCGCCAGGATGGATCGCGAGGATGCTCATCAGTTCAATTCTCCGGAAAGCCACGCGACGGAGCGATGGGCAAGCAGTTTCTTGATTTCGGGATCGTCGCCGCAACCCCAGAAGTCGTTTCCCGCATGGGAGAGGAGTTCGCCCCCCTCGGGCCGCGCCCACACCCAATCGACCGGGATTTTAGCCGACCCGAGCGCATTGATGACGACTGCACCTTCCGGCGGCGGATTGTGTCCTCGGCCATAGAAGCCGGCGACGCCGCGATTCGTTTCGAGCTTCTTCTGGTCGATCCCGGCGAAGATCGGGTGATCGTGGAGCCGGGTCTGGTCGAAATCAGGCCGTTTCGGTTGGGGCATGGGTATGTAAGTCCCGAGCCCCGGCAGGATCGGCCGCAGGATATGACCGTGATGGATCCACCGGCCGCCGCGATCGAGGAAACCCGCGACCGCCGATGAGAAACGCTGGAAGCCGATCTGGTCGAGATGCGTGGTGGTGATCAGGCCGCGGGCTGTGTCGAAATGTTCCTCGGTGAGTTCCATTTCGCGCACCACTTTCATGACTCCCGAGGCGACGGCATCCGCAAAGAGCGGTGCCGTCATGGCAAACGGCTCCTGGTAGTGAGACTGGATCATCAGGATGGTCATGCGGCGCGGATTCCTGCAAAGGCGGGCAGAACTGCCCGGTGGGTTTCTCCGGAGGGGCCGTCAATCTCGACGACCCGCATCGGCACGCCGTAAAGGCGCTCCAGATGGTCCGGTGTGATCGTCTCGGCAACGGGGCCGAACAGCGGCGGCTGGCCGTTGGGCATCATCAGCAGCGCATCGTCGGCGGCGGTCAGAGCATGATTCGGATCGTGGGTGGTGAAGACGATCGCCTTGTCGCGCGGTGCGCGCAGTGCGTTGAGCAGCGTCAGCAGCCGTTCCTGGTTATGAAGGTCGAGGGCGGCGGCGGGCTCGTCGAGAACCAGTGCTTCCGAGCCGGTCGCCAATGCACGGGCAAGCAGTACGAGCTGCCTTTCGCCTCCGGACAGCCGGTCGAAGAAATGATCGGCGAATCGGACAGCCCCGGCTTTCTCCAGCGCCGAATGAGCGATGGCAAAGTCGTTCGGGCCTGGCTGGCCGAACAGGCCGAGATGGGCGGCACGGCCCATGACGGCGATATCGATCGCCCGGTAGCGCTGGTTGCTGGTGCCGGTCTGCGGCACGTAACCGACAATCTCCGGCGCGATCCGCTGGCCGGCATCCAGCAGTTGGAAACCCAGCATGGCTTTCAGCGTCGTCGTCTTGCCGCGGCCGTTGGGGCCGAGGATGGCGAGCGTCCTGCCGACCGGTACGGAGAAGCTCAAGCCGTCGATGATCGTCCGTGCGCCGAAACGGACGATGGCGTCCTCAAGGCCGATCATGATCCGGTCCTTTCACGGTAGTGGTTGCGCAGCAGGACCGCGAAGATCGGCGCGCCGACCAGCGCGGTGATCACGCCAAGCGGGATTTCGGCGGCGGTCGCGGTGCGGGCGAGCGTATCGATGATCACCATGAACCCGGCGCCGAGGACGACCGAGGCCGGCAGCAGCGCGCGATGATCGTGGCCGACCAGCAGGCGGGCCGCATGCGGGATGACGATGCCGATCCAGCCGATGATGCCGGAGACCGCCACCTGGCTGCCGACGATGATCGCGATCAGCCCGAAGACCAGCCAGCGCTCGCGGGTCGTATTGGCGCCGAGGCTCTGCGCTTCGGCCTCATCCAGCGACAGGATATTGAGGCGGAAACGGAGCATCCATAGAAGGACGGCTCCGAGGATGAGGCCGGGTGCCGCGATCAGGGTCCGCTCCCAGGTGGCGGTTGCGAATGACCCCATCAGCCAATAGACGATGGCTGGCAGCGAGGTGTTGGGATCGGCGACGAATTGCAGAAGCGACACGACTGCCGAAAACATCGAACTGATGACGAGGCCGGAAAGAATGACGGTGACCGTCTCCGTCCGGCCATTGATGCGTGAGAGCATGCCGACGAGGATGAGCGCCGCCATGCCGAAAACAAAGACCATGGCGATCAGCGGAAAACCCCAGATGCCGAGCATGATCGCCAGTGCTCCGCCGAAGGCCGCTCCTTGGGAAATGCCGAGAATATCCGGCGAGACGAGCGGATTGCGGAAGACGCCCTGAAGCGCGGCGCCGGCCACGGCAAGCCCGGCACCGGCAAGCGCCGCCAGAACGACGCGCGGCGCCCGGACGAGCAGCACGATGCGCTCGTCGATGCTAGCAAGCTCCCGCGCCGGATTGATGATGCCGAGCCAGATGAGCTCCAGCGCCCGGCCCGCCGGCACCGAGAAGCGGCCGACGCAGAGGCTGACCACGAAGGCGACGGTGAAGAGCGCCAAGAGCGCGGCGAAGACGGCCGTCTGCCTTGCGATATGTGAATGACGGGCAACCGGGGCCGTCCCATCCTGCGTCACGACCGCCATCTTATTCCACCTTGAACTGCGTATAGTTCGCAGCATCGCCTTGCTGCTTGGTCCAGAGGATATCGTCGATATCCGCGTCGCTAAGCTCGTAATTGTAGAGCGTCTTGTATGCGGTCTTCATCTCGCCGCGGACATCGTATTTGAAGACGTCGGGCTGGATCAGATTGGCTGCCCACATCCAGGAGAGCGGCGACTCCTGGTTCGGCGGATCCCAGCGATAGCCACCAAGCGGCATCTTGTAGACGCGCTTGCTCCTTGCAGCCTTGGTGAGCGACAGGATCGCATCGTTGTAGACCCAGTCGACATCAAGTTTGGCCTCGAAGGCATTCAGCAGGATCACGTCGGGATCCCACTCGGCGATCTGTTCCTTGTTGATCGCAACCGTGCCGTTCAGTTCGGCAGATGCGTTTCGGCCGCCGACGAGTTCGATATACCAGGCATTGTAATTGCCCTTGGTGCCCGACGCCGTGATGTCGGAGAGCGCTCGGCCGACATAGAGCACGTTGGGGCGCTTGTCCTCGGGGATGGCTTTGGCCTTCGCCTCGATATCCTTCTGGACGCGGTCGCGCCATTCGACCAGTTCGCCGATCCGCTCCGGCTTGCCGAGTGCCGTGGAGGCCATGGTCATATATTCACGGGTCAGCTCTTCGGTGCCGTAGAGGATCAGCATGGCGGTAAGCCCGGCATTGGTGATCGGTGCGACGATATCGTTGCCGCGACCGCCCCACTGGATGACGAGGTCGGGATTGGTGGCTGTCAGCGCCTCGACATTCGGCACGAAGTTCGGCGCGGTCACATCGGAGGGAATATCCTTTGCTTCTGGGAAGATCTTGCCGAGAATGCCTTCCGTCACGGCGCTCTTGGCGGTCGGGTTCATGCCGACGAGCTTGCTTGTCGAACCGTCCAGCGCGATGACAGTTGATGCCATCGGGATGACGATCGAGACGATCCGCTCGGCTGCCTTGGCGAGGCGGACCTCGCGGTTTTCCTGATCCTTGAAGACGATCTCCTCTGCCGCGACGCCCTGAGCAAGGGTGCCAGCCAGCAGGCCGGAGAAGGCAGCTGCGAGAAGGCCGCGAGAGGCAATACGGATAAGCCGAACCATCATCTGTCCCCGATTGGTTGCTGTGTCGGGGAGCATTCCTAATCCGCGCGATTAATGTTGTCTACAAATCTCCACTTTAAATTTGATCGCAGATGCAAATCTCCGAAACAGGGGTGATACGGCAGCCCGGTCGCGGAGGATCCTTCTTGCCGGCCGCGTTGTTGGCGCCCCGACATTGCCGGACGACCCGGCACGGAACCTTGCCGCCCATTCCGGTCTCGCGTCGCCTGTCTTATCGCGTTCGTGCCTCGCTTTGTCGGCGGCTCCCTCAAGCTCTTGTGAGCGTCTGAAGGAGGATTCCTTCTTGCGCAGATGCAGCACGCTGAGTATATGAATTTCAGAAATTTCTGAAATCTCTGTCTGGATTGAATTTTATGAACCTTCCTCCCATCGTCCAGTCTTTCGTGCTGCATTTCGGCGAGATGGGAAGCCGCTGGGGCATCAACCGCACGGTCGGTCAGATCTATGCGCTGCTCTATGTATCGCCCGAGCCGCTCTGCGCCGATGAGATTGTCGAGGCGCTCGGCATTTCCCGTTCCAACGTCTCGATGAGCCTGCGCGAGCTCCAGGGCTGGAACCTCGTGCTCCTCAAGCATCTGCCTGGCGACCGACGGGATTTTTTCACCACGCCGGATGATGTCTGGCAGATTCTGCGAACACTTGCCGAGGAAAGGAAGAAGCGCGAGATCGATCCCACGCTCTCGGTCCTACGCGAGATCCTGATGCAGCAGCCCACCGGTGACGACGAGCGTTTCGCGCAGGAACGCATGGCGGAAATGCATGCGTTGATTGAGCGCCTGACGAACTGGTACGATGACGTCAAACAGCTCGATACGGATCGGTTGGCGATGCTGCTCGGACTCGGATCGAAGGTCACCAAGCTCTTGGAGGCCAAGGACAGGATCGTCTCCATTGGTCGCCGGAAACCGGCAAACGGGGAGCAATGACGATGGCGTCGACCGGCGCGCTCGCCGCTCCGCCGCGGGTGGCACGTATGGGGACTACCGCTTCGCGTTCGGGGGAGAGCGTCATCGAAACCGCGCTGACCGAAGTTGATGACGGTAATATTTCCTCCGGACGATCCGATCCGATTCGCCTGTCGCGCCTCGGGCCGGTTCTCCAGGTCCTTGCCTCGCTGCTCTGGCTCCCGCAGGCCGGCCTGTTGAGCCTGAGCATTGGAAGTCTTGCCGCAGGAGGAACTGTCGGCACGGTTTTCTGGTACGCGAGCGGTGTCCTCCTGCTTGGTATCGCCAGGTCCGTTCTGGCCGCGCTCGGCAATCGCGTGGCTTTTAAAGAGGCACGCGTCGCCTTGTCTCAATGTCGCGCCCGTGCCGTTGGAATTCTCGCCTCCCGCTCTCCGCTTGATCCGCTACGACCGGCCTCCGGCCTCGCCGCCAGCACGCTGGCTGAGCAGGCCGAAGCCATCGTGCCCTATCTCTCACGCTTCCAGCCGGCGCGGTTGCGGGCGACCGTCGTTCCGCTCGCAATTCTGCTTTCCTTGCTGGCCTATTCCTGGGTCGCAGCCCTTGTGCTGCTTGTAGCCGCGCCGCTGATTCCGATCTTCATGGCATTGGTCGGATGGCGGGCCAAGGCTGCGAGCGAGGCGCAGCTTGCCGAAATGGGCGGCATGAACGCTTTTCTGCTCGATCGCCTGCGCGGCCTCGCGACGATCCGCGCCCTGGAGGCGGTGGAGGTGACGGCATCGAGACTGAGAACCAATGCCGAAAACCTGCGTCTGCGCACCATGGCCGTGTTGAGGATCGCCTTCCTTTCGTCGGCTGTCCTTGAGCTTTTTGCAGCGCTCGGCGTTGCCATGGTCGCGGTTTATGTCGGCTTCCACCTTCTCGGGCAGCTTCCCTTCGGCGCGTGGGGAGAAAAGCTGTCGCTTGGCGAGGGCCTGTTCATTCTCCTGCTCGCACCGGCCTTCTTCGAACCGCTTCGTGATCTTTCCGCCGTATGGCATGATCGCGCGGCAGGAGAGGCGGCGCTCGATGCGCTCCGTCGCCTGTCGGAAAAAGGCCCGGAACTGCCCGGTTCGGAAACCGATCAACGGCCACCCACGACAGCCGGTTACACGGCATCCTCCGTGCGTATCGAAAATCTCCGCTTTCGCTATTCTCCGCACGGTAGTCTCGTATTCGACGGATTCAACCTGGGCGTTGCGTCGGGAGAGCACATTGCCCTGCTTGCGCCGAGCGGCAAGGGCAAGTCGACATTGCTTGCGCTGATCGCCGGCCTCGCCCTTCCCGAAAGCGGGCGCATCCTGATCGGAGGAGAGGCGCTCTCGGCCGATAATGCGGCGCGGCTGCGTCGGAACATCGCCTGGATCGGGCAGAATCCGCATGTCTTTGCCGGCACTCTTTCTGGCAACGTGACGCTCGGGCGGCCTGATATCGATCGACAGGCAGTCCGGGCGGCCGTGAATCTCGCCGGCCTCGGAGAGGTTGCCGCGAGGAGGGGGCCGGCTCCGGTCGGGGAAAACGGTGTCGGCCTTTCAGGCGGAGAAGCCTTGCGACTGGCGCTGGCGCGCGTCATAGCGACCCCGCAAGCCGGGCTTGTCCTCGCCGACGAGCCGACTGCCCATCTCGATACCATCACTGCCGGCAGCATAACCGATGCTTTGATCGCATTTGCCCGAGGTCGCACGTTGATCGTCGCCACCCATGACCCCGTATTGGCCGCACGCATGGATCGCGTCGTTGATCTGACGACGATGAACCCGGAGGGGGTGGCATGAGACGACTTGTCCGCCAGCTTCGTCCGATCGCCGCCCTGTTCCTGTCCGGCAATCGCGCCATGCTTCTTGCCGGTACGCTTCTCTCGGTCGTGACTGTGCTGTCCGGCATTGCGCTCCTTGGCCTTTCCGGCTGGTTCATCACCGCCACCGGAATAGCCGGACTGTCGGTAACGACGGCACTCGCCTTCGATGTTTTCGCGCCGGCGGCGGGCATCCGCTTTCTCGCACTGGCGCGCACTGCGGCCCGTTATGGCGAGCGACTGACGACGCATGACGCGACGCTGCGGATCCTTTCGGACCTGCGCGAACGGTTGTTTCGAGGTTGGGCGGTGTCCGGCGCCGCGGGCGAGCTCGCCAAGCGACCAGCGCGCCTCCTTTTTCGCCTGACGCTCGATATCGACGCACTCGATTCGCTTTATCTGCGTGTGCTGGTGCCGATTGCCGGCGCCCTTTTGGTTGCCTTGGCGAGCGGCATCGCCCTGGGGCTGATGCACCCGCTCTTGGGGCTTGCCGTCGCCACGCTTCTCATCATCGCCGGGATCGGCATACCGGTCGCGGCGGCCATGGCCGCGAGGCGGCCTGTCCAGCGTCGCGCCTGCGCCCTTGAGGTCTTCCGCTCGCAGGTCATAGACCTCGTTGCCGGCCAGCGTGAGTGGATCATGGCCGGTCGGCTCCGGGCACGCCAGGAAAGCCTTGCGGCTGTCGACCGCTACCTCTCAGGGAGCGATGATGCTCTGAACCGCATCGAAACGTGGTCCGATGCGGGTTTCGGTATCGCGAGCGCGCTGCTGCTTGCCGCGACCCTTGTCGCAATGGCATTCCTCGTGGAGGCCGGCTCGATCGGTGCTCCGGTCGCTGCACTCGGTCTGATGCTGGCGCTCGCGGCGCTCGAACCTTTCGGCGCCCTGCGGCGAGGCGCGATCGAACTCGGCCGCACGCTGCTTGCCGCGTATCGGATCTCGCCCCGGCTGGAAGACCGAGGGTTGGCGCCAGTCGACATCGCGCCACCGCCCGGCGCCGCCGTTCGCCTGCAGGACGTCGCGGTCCGGCATCCCGGCACTTCGGCGCCGGCATTGCGTAACATGACGTTTTCGATCCGCGATGGCGGGCGTATAGCATTGATCGGGCCGAGTGGCGCGGGCAAGTCGACCCTTCTTGCGCTTATCGCCGGCGAGATTGGCGTCGAAGCCGGGCGCGTTGAATGTCTCAAAGCGACGCTCCTGACACAGCGTACCGAATTGTTCCAGGACAGCCTGCGCGACAATCTCCGCCTTGCCGATCCGCAGGCAAGCGACATCTGTCTGTGGGATGCATTGGATGCAGCCGGTTTGCGACGCGATGTTGAGGCTTTGCCGGCGGGACTTGAGACCCTGCTCGGGGAAGGCGGTCACGGCCTTTCAGGAGGACAGGCACGTAGGCTTGCCCTCGCACGACTCTTCCTCCGCGCTACGCCGCTCTGGCTGCTCGACGAGCCTACTGAAGGGCTGGACGGCGCAACGGCGCGCGACGTGATTGACCGTCTCGACGCGAGATCGGCGGGCCGAACGATGGTCATCGCGACGCATATCCGGCGGGAAGCTGCGATCGCCGATCGTCTGGCCATCATGGATCGCGGAACCATAATCGCCGTCGTGCGGCGGGGTGAGCCTGATTTCACCGACGCCCTCGACGCGTTGCGACCCGACTAACCAGACTTTGACGATAATCAAGTGCGGCCTGCCGGGTTTTTGCCATAGTGGCAGCAGACCGGAGCAAACGGAGAAACTGAAATGGACCTTGGCATCGTAGAACTATCGCGTTTGCAATTCGCGATTACCGCACTTTACCATTTCCTCTTCGTGCCTCTGACGCTCGGTCTTTCCGTGCTGCTGGCGATCATGGAAACGGTCTATGTGATGACCGGCCGGACGATCTGGCGGCAGATGACGAAGTTCTGGGGCACGCTGTTCGGCATCAACTTCGTTCTAGGCGTCGCCACCGGCATCGTGATGGAATTCCAGTTCGGCATGAACTGGAGCTATTACAGCCACTATGTGGGCGATATCTTCGGCGCCCCGCTTGCGATCGAGGGGCTGATGGCCTTCTTCCTCGAAGCGACCTTCGTCGGCCTTTTCTTCTTCGGATGGGACAAGCTCTCGAAAGTCGGTCATCTCATCGCGACCTGGGCGGTAGCGCTCGGCTCCAACTTCTCTGCGCTGTGGATACTGATCGCCAACGGCTGGATGCAGAATCCGGTCGGCTCGGCCTTCAATCCACAGACCATGCGCATGGAGGTTACGGACTTCTTCGCCGTTCTTTTCAATCCGGTCGCCCAGGCAAAATTCGTGCACACGGTCTCCGCCGGCTATGTCACAGCTTCGATTTTCGTGCTCGGCGTTTCGGCCTGGTATCTGCTGAACGGCAGGTACGCCGAACTGGCGAAACGGTCCATGACCGTAGCGGCCTCCTTCGGCCTTGCCTCGTCGCTCTCGGTCGTCGTGCTGGGTGACGAAAGCGGTTATCTTTCCACCGAGCATCAGAAGATGAAGCTCGCCGCCATCGAGGCGATGTGGAAGACCGAGCCGGCGCCGGCCGCCTTCACACTGATCGGTCTGCCGGATCAGCAAGCCCGCGAGACCCATTATGCGATCCACGTCCCCTGGGTCATGGGGCTGATCGGCACGCGTTCGCTGACAACCGAGATACCCGGTATCGAGGACTTGGTCGAGCATGCGAAGATCCGCATTCGCAATGGCATCATCGCTTTCGACGCTCTTCAGCAGATCCGCGCGGGGGGAGAGAGCGGTACTGTCGCCCCGGAAGTGCGCAAGGCGTTCGAGGACCGTGGCTCCGATCTTGGTTATGCGCTGCTCCTGAAGCGGTATGTCGACGATCCGCGCCAGGCGACGGATGCGCAGATCGACAGCGCCGCCTGGGATACCGTGCCGGGCGTTCTGCCGCTCTTCTGGTCGTTCCGCATCATGGTCGGACTGGGCTTCTTCTTCATCGCACTGACCGCTCTGTTCTTCTATCTTTCCGCGCGGCGTATGCTCGATCGCTATCCCTTCCTGCTGCGTGTGGCCGCCTTCGCGATACCATTGCCCTGGATCGCCGCCGAACTTGGCTGGGTTGTCGCGGAGTTCGGCCGCCAGCCCTGGATTATCGAGGGCGTGCTGCCGACAGCCGCCGCGGTTTCCAACCTGGGCGCTTCGACCGTGCTCCTGACGATCATCGGCTTCGTACTGATCTATACGGTGCTGTTCATCATCGAGATGGCATTGATGGTTCGTGCAATCCGCAAGGGGCCGGAACCGGATGATGAACCGGAAGCCGAACTCGTATCGCCCTCCCTCGTAGCCGTGGAGTAAGACAATGATCCTGCATGATTTGATCGACTATGAGACCCTGCGCATCATCTGGTGGCTGCTGCTCGGCGTGCTCCTGATCGGCTTTGCCGTGATGGACGGCTTCGATCTCGGGACAGCCACTCTTTTACCTTTCGTCGCCAGGACGGATGTCGAGCGGCGCGTCGTCATCAACGCCGTCGGGCCGGTATGGGAAGGCAACCAGGTCTGGCTGATCCTCGGCGGGGGCGCGATCTTTGCGGCATGGCCGCCGCTTTATGCGGTTTCCTTCTCGGGTTTTTACCTTGCCATGTTCGCGATCCTGTTCGCGCTCATCCTGCGTCCGGTCGGTTTCAAATACCGTTCAAAGCGTGAGAGCGCGGCATGGCGGTCCGCCTGGGACTGGGCGCTCTTCATCGGCGGTTTCGTGCCGGCGCTTGTTATGGGCGTTGCCGTTGGCAACGTCCTCCAGGGCGTTCCATTCCATTTCGACGGCGATCTTCGTATCTATTATGAGGGCACAACGCTGTTCGAACTGCTCAATCCGTTCGGCCTGCTCTGCGGGCTCCTTTCCGTGGCCATGCTCCTCATGCATGGCGCGGCCTGGCTGATCCTGAAAACCGAGGGGCCTGTTGCCGTGCGCGCACGCGGCTATGGCAGCATCGCTGCGATCGCGACGATCGCCCTGTTCGCGATCGGGGGACTGTGGCTGTGGCTCGGCATCGACGGCTACCGGATTACCAGCGAGATCGTGACCACCGGCCCGTCGAACCCGCTCGGCAAGACCGCCGAACAGGCTCCCGGCGTCTGGTTTGAAAATTATGCAGCTCACGGCTGGATGATGATCGCGCCCGCCCTGGGTTTTCTCGGCGCGGCGGGCGGCCTCGTCTTCATGCGTGGCCGGCGGGAAATCCTGACAATACTTTCCACATCCGTCTCGATCCTCGGTATCATTTCGACGGTCGGATTGTCGATGTTTCCCGTCATCCTGCCTTCGTCGGTCGATCCCCGGTCGAGCCTGACGGTCTGGGATGCTTCGTCGAGCCATCTCACGCTTTTCGTCATGCTCGTCGTGACGGTGATCTTCGTACCGATCATCGTCGCCTATACGGCCTGGGTCTACCGGGTTTTGTGGGGCAAGGTCGACGAAAAGGAAATCCGCGACGGCACCGGCCACGCTTACTGAACGGAAAGGAAAACTGGAATGTGGTATTTCGCATGGCTTCTTGGCTTGCCGCTTGCCGCCGCCTTCGCCGTCCTCAACGCCATGTGGTACGAGCTGATGGATGATGCGGCGCAGAAGCGGTCCCAATCCGCTTCGACCACGGCAGATGGTCGCTCACAATAGCGAACCTGCAGAGGCGCCATCCTGCGATGGCGCCTCTCTCTTTACGATTTCACCGAAGCGGTCTTTCTCACTTCAGTCACTTCTTCAGGCCCAAACCCCCACAGAATGCCGAATAGAGCGCGCCGACGACGACCGACACTTCGGGACGTGCGATGCGATAATAGACCGTGGTTCCTTCGCGGCGCGCCTCGACAAGCCCATCCGCTCTCAGCCGCATGAGTTGCTGCGACATGGGCACCTGTTCGATCAGGAGCTCCTGACGCAGCTCGGCGACGGATTTTTCTCCCTCCGCCAGAGCGCACAGCACCAGCAGGCGCTGTGGATGGGACAGGCTGCGCATCAGCTCGGCTGCCGACTCGGCGGCTGGGATCATATTCTCTACATTCATATTCTTGAATTTATAATCTTTGAATGTTACATGCAAGGCATTCGAACCGCGCCAGGTAGGCGAGGAGGCCAGTCTGGTGCCGGATTCCACCACCAGTCCGGCGAAATTGAGCAGGATCAAGGCGGATTGGCGCGACACAGGAAGAATAAGGCAAACGGCTCTGGAGGAAATGCCATGTCTCACATCGTCATTCTTGGTGCAGGTCTCGGCGGAATCATAATGGCCTACGAAATGAAGGCCAAGCTCCGGCGCGATGATCGCGTCACGGTCGTCAACCTGGGTTCGACCTATTCCTTCGTGCCGTCGAACCCTTGGGTCGCCGTCGGCTGGAGGCAGCCGGAGGATATCGCCGTCGATCTCATTCCCGTTTTGAAGCAGCGGGACATCGCATTGCGCCCGGAAGGGGCCGAACGTGTTGAGCCGGCCCTGAACCGGATCCGACTCAACGGCGGCGATATCGTCGATTACGATTATCTGGTCATCGCAACGGGGCCGGATCTCGCCTTCGACGAGATTCCAGGACTCGGCCCGGATGGGTATACCCAATCCATCTGCCATACCGATCATGCCGTGGCGGCCAAGGCGGCCTTCGACAAGTTCGTCAAGGCACCGGGCCCGATCGTGATCGGCGCCGCACAGGGCGCCTCCTGTTACGGTCCGGCCTATGAATTCGCTTTCATCCTGGACACCGCGCTCCGCAACGCGCGCGTCCGTGACCGGGTGCCGATGACCTTCGTGACGCCGGAACCCTATATCGGCCATCTTGGCCTGGACGGCGTCGGCGACACCAAGGGGCTTATCGAAAGCGCTCTCAGGGAACGACACATCAAATGGATCACCAATGCCAGGACTACCAGGGTCGAGCGGGACAAGCTGTTCGTCGAGGAAGTGAATGATGATGGTTCCGTCAAGACGGCGCACGAATTGCCGTTTTCCTTCTCGATGCTGTTACCGGCCTTCCGTGGCGTGCCGGCGGTCGCGGGCATAGAAGGACTGACCAATCCGCGCGGCTTCGTCGTCATCGACAAGCATCAGCGTAATCCGGCCTATCCGAATGTCTTTGCGGTCGGAGTGTGCGTCGCCATCCCGCCTGTCGGCAAGACGCCCCTGGCGGTCGGCGTGCCGAAGACGGGGTTCATGATCGAATCCATGGTCACGGCGACGGCGGAAAACATCGCGGCCCTCGTCAAGGGCGGAGAACCGAAGGCCGTTGCGAGTTGGAATGCTGTCTGCCTTGCCGATTTCGGTGATGACGGCATCGCCTTTGTCGCCCAGCCGCAGATACCGCCGCGCAACGTCAACTGGTCGTCGCAGGGGCGCTGGGTACACGCCGCCAAGGTCGGCTTCGAGAAATATTTCCTTCACAAGGTCCGGCAGGGCAAGAGCGACACTTTCTATGAAAACCTCGTGCTCGATCTGCTCGGAATCAAAAAGCTGAAGGAAATCCACATGGAGACGGCCGAATGAACGCCGTCCGGGAAAGCAGAAGGAGAAAACAATGACAATCGATCGTGCTGTCATGATGTTTGCCGGCTTCATGGTCCTCGTGTCCCTGGCGCTCGGCTTCTACGTGTCGCCGTGGTGGTATCTGCTGACGGTCTTCGTCGGGCTGAACCTGATCCAGGCTTCAGTCACCGGCTTCTGCCCGGCGGCCATCGTCTTCAAGAAGCTCGGAATCAAGGCCGGCACCGCGTTCCACTGAACAGCGGAAGCGGGTGATCCGACCCTATCCCTCCAACATGGGGAGCAGCAGGCAATGCCGCTCCCCGAAAGAACAGTATCCATGTTTCGATCTTTTATTCCCCTTGCCGGTGCCGCCCTCATCGCGACGACGGTTCTCGCAGCCCAGGGGGCCCGGGCTGCGGAGTTCATCGTCAAGCCTATCACGATTCACGAGATGAAGGCCGTTTTCGGTCAGGTCGAAAGCCATATCGTGGTTCCGGCCCGTACCCGCATCGGCGGCTCCGTCCGCGAGATACGCGTTGGCGAAGGTGACCAGGTCAGAGAAGGCCAGACAATAGCGCTGATCGTCGATGACAAGCTTGCGCTTCAGCTCAACGCCGCGAACGCCAGGATCGAGGCTCTCAATTCGCAACTTGCCAACGCGCGCATCGAGCTTGAACGATCGCAGCAGCTTAGGGAAACAGGCACAGGAAGTCAGGCTCGACTGGATCAAGCAAGGACGCAGTTCGAGGTAGCCACCAATCAGGTTGCCGTCGCCACGGCCGAGAAGGCCGTGATCGAGCAGAATGCCCGGGAAGGCGAGGTTCTCGCACCGGCGACAGGCAGGGTACTCACGGTGCCGGTGACCCTCGGTTCCGTCGTTCTGGCTGGGGAGGAAATCGCTCGCGTCGCTCCGGGCCCGTATTATCTGCGTCTGTCGCTGCCGGAACGCCACGCGACGGAAATCGTGCAGGGCGCCGAAGTCATGGTCGGGGAACGGGGTCTCACGCAGTCGCCCGGCCAGGCCGACGCCACCCATGCAGGGCGGATCGTCAAGGTCTATCCGGAAATCAGCGACGGGCGCGTGATCGCCGATGTCGAGGTCGAAGGCATTGGTGACTACTTCGTCAAGGAGCGCACGCTCGTATCGATCCCGGTCGGCAAGCGCACGGCTCTTGCCGTGCCGCCCGAGGCAATCCGCACCGTCCATGGTGTCGATTATGTGAAGGTCGCCACAGCCGACGGTGAAATGGATGTCGCCGTGATCCTGGGAGAAACCTTCGAAGAAGACGGCATGAAGCGCACCGAGATCCTCTCGGGCCTGCGCGACGGCGATCGGATCCTGCTGCCATGAAAGTTGGTTTCGCTGGCGGTCTTACCCGCGCCTTCATCACCTCCCCGCTGACACCTCTTTTCCTGCTCGCCGCACTGGCGCTCGGTCTGGTCGCGCTGCTGACGCTGCCGCGTGAGGAGGAGCCGCAGATCTCCGTGCCGATGGTTGACATCCACGTGGACGCGAACGGACTCAAGGCGGAGGATGCAGTCAAGCTCGTCACCGAGCCGCTCGAGACCATCGTCAAGAGCATCGATGGGGTCGAGCATGTCTATTCCCAGACCGAGGACGATGGCACTTTGGTCACCGCGCGTTTCGAGGTCGGCACCAATGCGGATGCGGCCATTCTCCGCGTGCACGAGAAGATCCGCGCCAATATGGACCGTATCCCGGTCGGCATTCCCGAGCCGCTGATCGTCGGCCGCGGAATCGATGACGTGGCGATCGTCGTCGTCACCCTGCGGCCGAACGAGGAAGCCGCCTCGCGCTGGACGGCGAACGATCTGACGCGGTTGGCGCGGGAACTGCAGGTCGAGGTTTCGAAACTGCCCGATATAGGCCTTACCTACATCGTCGGCGAGCAGCCGGAGCAGTTCCGCGTAGAGCCAGACCCCGAAAAGCTCTCGCTCTACGGCATCACGCTGCAGCAGCTTGCCGCCAAGATCGAAGGAGCTAACCGCTCGTTCCGCATCGGGACGATCCGTGACGATGGCGGCCAGCGTGCCGTCGTCGCCGGCCAGACCCTGCAGGCGCTGCCCGAGATCGGCAACCTGCTGCTCACCGCGCGAGACGGGCGTCCTGTCTACGTACGCGATGTAGCCAGGGTCGTCCTTGCGACGTCTCCCGCGGAGAACCGCGTCACGGATATCCGCAAGGCCTCGGACGGGCTCAACCGGGCACCGGCGGTTTCGCTCGCCATTGCCAAGCGACCCGGCACCAACGCCGTGGTGATCGCGGAGGAAATCCAGCAACGCCTCGAGCAGGTGCGCGGCCAGATATTCCCGGCCGATGTAGAGATGACGGTCACGCGCAATTATGGTGAGACCGCGAACGAAAAGGCCAACGAGCTTCTGTTCCATCTCGGCCTGGCGACGGTCTCCATCGTCGTGCTCGTCGCCGTTGCCATCGGCTGGCGCGAGGCCGCGGTCGTCGCGGTCGTCATCCCGACGACGATCCTGCTCACGCTGTTTTCGGCATGGATCATGGGCTATACGCTGAACCGCGTCAGCCTCTTCGCTCTCATCTTCTCGATCGGCATCCTGGTCGATGACGCGATCGTCGTCATCGAGAACATCGCGCGCCACTGGGCGATGCATGACGGACGTTCGCGAACGCAAGCCGCCATCGATGCGGTTGCCGAGGTCGGCAATCCCACCATCGTCGCGACTCTGACGGTGGTCGCGGCCCTTCTGCCCATGCTTTTCGTGTCGGGCATGATGGGCCCCTACATGAGCCCGATCCCCGCGAACGCCTCGGCGGCCATGCTGTTTTCGTTCTTTGTCGCTGTGATCCTCACTCCGTGGCTGATGCTGAAGATCAGCAGGGAACATGCGGGCGCGGGGCATGATACGGAAGGTGCAGCAGGTGGCATGCTTGGCCGGCTCTACGTCGCGGCCGCCCGGCCGATCCTCAAGACCAAGGCGCGTTCCTGGGCGTTTCTCCTAATCGTCGGCTTCGCTACGCTGGCTTCGCTCGGGCTCCTTTACACGAAGCACGTGACGGTGAAGCTGCTGCCGTTCGACAACAAGTCCGATCTCCAGGTCGTCCTCGACCTGCCGAAGGGATCGTCGGTGGAGGATACGGACCGCACCCTGCAGGCCGTCGTCGAAAGGCTCGCCCCGGTTCCGGAAATCGTCTCGTTCCAGGCCTATGCGGGAACGGCCGCGCCCTTCGATTTCAACGGCCTGGTACGGCACTACTATCTGCGGGCCAACCCCGAGCAGGGTCAAGTGGCCGTGAACCTTTCGCCCAAGGGCGAGCGGGAGCGCGCAAGCCACGCCATCGCTCTTGATCTGCGCGAGCGCCTCAAGGTGCTGGACCTGCCGGAGGGCGCCGTGCTGAAGATCGTGGAGCCGCCGCCCGGCCCGCCGGTGATCGGCACCCTGCTTGCCGAAATCTATGGCCCGGACCCGGAAACCCGCCGCGCGGTGGCCGGCAAGGTGCGTGAAGCCTTCGCAAGCGTCCCCTTCATCGTCGATGTCGACGACAGCTATCACAACCAGTCGGAACGGACGCGCATCGCCATCGACCAGGACAATCTCGAATATTACCGGGTCGAACAGTCCGACGTCTATGATACGTTGAACTATCTCTATGCCGGCACGACGGTCGGTTATTCCCATCGCGGCGGTCGCCAGCCGATCCCGATCCGGATCGCCCTGCCGAAGGAGGCCGCTACGGTCGGTGAGCGTGCATTGGCGACGCCGGTGCCTGCCAATACGCTGCCGGGCGGGCGTGGTGTGGTCGAACTCGGCGACGTAGTCGATGTCCAGCGCGAACCGGCATCCTATCCGGTCTTCCGGCACAATGGCCGCGCGGCCGAGATGGTGATGGCCGAGCTTGCGGGTGCCTACGAGGCGCCGATCTACGGCATGCTCGCCGTGCAGGACGCTATCGACAAGACCGACTGGGGCAGTCTGCCAAAGCCCGTCATCTCTCTTCACGGACAGCCTGACGACGAGACCCATCCGACGCTCCTATGGGACGGCGAGTGGGAGGTGACCTGGGTGACCTTCCGTGACATGGGGGCCGCCTTCATGGTAGCGATCCTCGGCATCTACATCCTCGTGGTCGCCCAGTTCGGTTCGTTCAAGCTGCCGCTGGTCATCCTGACGCCGATTCCGCTTACTTTCATCGGCATCATGCTGGGGCACTGGCTGTTCGCCGCCCCGTTTACGGCGACCTCGATGATCGGTTTCATTGCGCTGGCCGGCATCATCGTGCGCAATTCTATCCTGCTCGCCGACTTCATCCGCCATGCCGGCGGACCTGATCGGCCGCTGGTCGACGTGCTGCTGGAGGCGGGTGCGATCCGCTTCAAGCCGATCCTGCTCACCGCGCTTGCGGCGATGATCGGCGCCGCGGTCATCCTCGCCGATCCGATTTTCCAGGGGTTGGCGATCTCGCTGCTCTTCGGGCTTGCCTCGTCGACACTGCTCACGGTGCTGGTCATCCCGGCGGTCTACCGCGTTCTGCGGAGCTGACCGTAAGATTGATGGCGGGGCCATAAGGACCCTGCCATCGCAGGATTTCCTTGTCAGGCCGGAAGCTGTGGCTTCAGAAGGTCGGAGAGGCCGACCCTGTGCAGCATTTCGGCCCGGACGCGGTCGAGCACGGCGAAGCCCACGTCGGCACCATCCTGGGTCGGGTCGATATGCACCCGGAACGGGCGCTTGCCGAACGGCATGCCGACGACCTCGATGATCGCATCGGCGACGGCCGATGCATCGGCATCCGGCGGCACGATTTCCGCAAAAGCCTTTTGCACCTGCTTGCCGAAGCCTGCATAGGGGCCGGTCTCGTATTCGCCGACGACCGCCTGATCGGCCGGCGCGCCGGCATGCGCGAAGTGGTTGGTGCCGGACGTGAACGCGCCGGGAACGATGATCGACGTCTCGATGCCCCAGCGCGACAGTTCACGGGCATATTGCACTGCGATTGCATCCATTGCCGCTTTTGCTGCAAAATAGGGGGCGAGATAGGGCGGCGTGCCGCCGGCGGAACTTGAACTCGATATCCAGACCAGCAGGCCCTCATGCTGGCGGCGCATATGCGGCAGGGCGGCGCGGTTGACACGCTGCGTGCCGAGCACATTGCTGTCGTAGAGCTGGGCATATTGTTCGGGCGTGAAGGCTTCGGCCGGACCGAAGACCATATGTCCGGCATTGTGCATCAGGACATCGATACGGCCGGCCTCCGCGATGATCGCCGCGATCGCCTTGTCGACCGACGGCTGTGACTGGACGTCGAGTTCCACGGCACGCAGATCGACATGTTCGTTCCTGGAGAGTTCCGTGATCGCGGTGGCATTGGCGGCATTGCGGCCGGCAATATCCCGCATGGAAGCGTAGACGGTGTGGCCGGCGCGGGCGAGCGCCTCGGCGGTCAGGCGGCCGAAGCCGCTGGAGGCGCCGGTGATGAGAATGATCTTCTTGCTCATGGTCTGATCTCCTTGTGTTGCGAGGTTTCGGGTGTTGGCTTGCGGATCAGACGATCCCGCCATTGGAGCGGAGGATCTGGCCGTTGATCCAGGAACCGTCCGGGCCGGCGAGAAAGGCGACCGCACTGGCGATGTCTTCCGGCTGGCCGAGCCTTTCGAGAGGCGCGAGCTTGGCGAGTTGGTCGATCACCGCCTGCGGCTTGCCGTCCAGAAAGAGCGCCGTTGCCGTCGGACCGGGGGCGACCGCGTTGACTGTGATATTGCGGCCCCGCAACTCCTTCGAGAGCACGTGAGTGACCGCTTCGATTGCCGCCTTGGTCGCGGCGTAGACGCCATAGGTCGGCTGGTAGAGGCCGACTACGCTCGACGACAGGTTGATGATCCGGCCGCCGTCGCGCAGCCGCCGCGCGGCCTCGCGCATGGTGTTGAGGCTGCCCTTCAGGTTGATGGCGATCTCGCTGTCGACCAGCGTATCGTCACCGTCGGCAATGGTTGCCAGCTTCATGATGCCGGCATTGTTGACGAGGACGTCGATACCACCGAACGCGGCTTCCACCGCATCGAACATGCGCGCGACGGCGGCCGGATCGCTTACGTCCGCTTGTGCGGTCAGTGCCTTGCCTCCGGCCTTCTCGATCAGGGCGGCCAGTTCCTCCGCCGGCCCGACGGAGCCCGCGTAGTTGATGACGACCGTCATGCCGTTTCTGGCCAGCCGCTCGGCAATTGCGGCACCGATGCCGCGCGAGGCGCCGGTAACGATGGCGACCTTGTTGCTGTTCTCGGACATTCCTGTTCTCCTTCATCGAATGCGCCGCAGCGCGTTGTTGATGAGGGGAAGATGGACCTTTCTCTTTCGCGGATAATCATTCATTATTCAGCATCACTATCCGAAAAAGGCGAACAAATAATGGATCGGTTTGACGCCATGCAGGTGTTCACCCGTATTGTCGAACGGCGCAGCTTCACTCTGGCGGCAGAGGATACCGGTCTTCCCCGCTCGACGGTCACCGATGCCGTGAAGCAACTTGAGAAGCGCCTGGGCGTTCGGCTGCTTCAGCGCACGACCCGGCATGTCAGCCCGACACTCGACGGAGAGGCCTATTACCGGCGCTGCCTTGCCATTCTCGCCGATATCGAGGACGCTGAGGGGGCGTTTGCCGGTGTCAAGCCGAAAGGCATCCTGCGGATCGACGTGCATGGCACGCTGGCCCGGCACTTCATCCTTCCCGCCCTCCCCGAATTCCTGAAGACTTACCCGGATATCGAAGTCATCATGAGCGAGGGTGACCGGCTGGCCGACCTCGTGCGTGAAGGCATCGATTGCGTGCTGCGCGTCGGCATCCCGCAGGACAGCGACATGGTTGCCCGGCGGGTCGCCATGCTGGAGGAGGTAACGCTGGCATCGCCCGACTACATCGAAAGATACGGTACGCCGGAGCATCCGGAGGGGTTGCCGGACCGACACCGGATGGTCGGCTTTCGGTCGTCGGCGACCGGAAGCGTCCTGCCGCTCGAATTTACGGTCAACGGCCATGTACGTGAAATCGTTCTGCCGGCGACAATGACCGTGACTGCCGCCGAAAGTTATGTCGCTGCGGCAACGCTCGGATTGGGGCTGATCCAGATCCCGCGTTATCATGCCGAGGAAGCCCTTCGGTCCGGTGAGCTTGTGCAGGTCCTGGAAAATTTCCCTCCGACGCAGACGCCGGTTTCGCTTCTCTACCCTCGCAACCGCCAGCTTTCGCCGCGCGTGCGCGTGTTCATCGATTGGGCGACACGCGAATTCGCCGCCCATCGGTCGCGGTAGTACGCGTCAAATCAGTTTCTTGCGAATCCAGGCCGATGCGGCGTCGATCAGATACACGGTGGCGATGATCAGGAAGATGATCGACCAGGCCTCCGACCATCGGAAGGCGTGCATGCGATCGGCCAGCAGAAAACCGATGCCGCCGGCGCCGACAATGCCGAGGATCGTGCCCGAGCGGGCGTTGGATTCGAAATTATAGAGAATGATCGACAGGATCACCGGCAGTGCCTGCGGCATGATCGCGTAGCGTATGGCTTGCACGTTGCTACCGCCGGACGCTTTCACGCCGTCGACGGGCTTGCGCGACGTATTCTCGATCGCCTCGGAGAACAGCTTAGCGAAGGTGCCGACCTCCGAGACGGCTATGGCGAGAATGCCGGCCAGCGGGCCGAGCCCGAAGGCGCGGATGAAGATCAGGGCTAGGATGATCTGTTCCACGGCACGCAGCGTATCGAATCCGCGGCGGGACAACAGCCGAAGCCAGGTGAGCGGCATGATGTTCTTCGCCCCGAGGAAGGCGAGCGGCAGGGCGACGACAGCCCCGAGCAGCGTACCGAGGAAAGCCATCACGACGGTTTCGCCGAGGCCTTCGAGGATTTCGCTCCATTCCGGCCAGGTGGTCCACAGATGCGGCGGGAACATGAAGGCAAGGATATTGCCGAGCCGTGACAGGCCCTCGATGAGCCTTCCCGGCGTGGCGCCGAAAGCCGCGGCGCTATAGGCAAGCGGGGCGATCAGCACAGTCGTGATGATCGCCGGTGCGAGACGCCGCGACAGGGGGCGGCGGAACGCATCCGGCAGGCGGGCCATGGCGGCATTCACGAGATCGATATCATGGAAATCGGAAGCGCGCGTCATGTCCAGTGCTCCGAGAGGCCGATAATTCTGTGGCGCAGTTTCTCGCTCAGGAAATCGATGATGGTGACGCTGACGAGGATGATGACGAAGAGCGCCGAGAGGTCTGTATATTCCTGCAGGGACATTGCGGTACGGATTTCCTGGCCAAGCCCGCCCGCTCCGACATAACCGATGATGGAGGAGGACCGGACATTGATCTCGAACCTCAGCAACGTATAGCTGATCACGTTCGGAATGACCTGGGGCACGGCGCCGTAGCGCATCTGCTGGAACCAGCTTCCACCGGATGCCTTGATGCCGTCGAGTGGCCGCATGTCGATATTCTCGTTGGCTTCCGAATAGAGTTTGCCGAGCGAGCCGGTTGCGTGAACTCCGATCGCAAGCATCCCGGCAAGCGGGCCGACACCGAAGCAGAAGACGAAGATGAGTGCCCAGACCAGTTCGGGAACGGTGCGGATGATCTCGAGATAGCGGCGCACGAGGATCGAGAGCCACCGGCCGGGGCTTAGATTGCGCGCCGCGAGAAAGCTGAGCAGGAAACCTCCCGCGACGCCGAGAACAGTTGCCGCATAGGCGATGAGGATCGTTTCCCCAAGCAGGCGCAACCATGTCTCCCAGCGCCAGAACCACTCTGCGAGGTCGGGTCCGAGGCTTGTCAATCTCAGCGTCGGGATGGTCTTTTCGAGATATTCGCCAAGTCGCGGCAGGCCGGCCCACAGCTTCGGCATCGAAACGCGCTCGCCGGAAGGCAGCGTGACGTCGGTAAAGCCGAAGAAACCGCCGACATAGGCCGAAAACAGCACGGCGCCGGCAAAGAGGAGCGTGGAGGCGACCTGCAGGCGCAGCGCCTTCCTCCGGGTCTTCGCATATTCGGTCTCGAAACCGTGGATCGTTTGGGAAAGATCGCTCATCATCGATGTCCCGCAAATCGGCGGCACCGGCCTTTCCGGTGCCGCGCGCCTTTCTCCCGGATCAGCCCTGGCGGCGCTGCTTCTTCAGCCAGTCGCGCATCTCGATGATCCATTCGTAGCGCTTGTGGTCGACCTCGATATAGCCGTTCACCGTCGGGTCGCCGGACGTGATTTCCTTGTAGACGGCGGGATCGTTCTTCGGCAGGTCTTTGACGGCGGTCCTGACCGCTGCGATCAGGTCGGCCGGCAGGTTCTTGCGGGCGGTGAGCGGACCGTTGGTGATTTCCGGCGATTGCCAGATACGGCAGATCTGCCCCGCAGGGATCATGCCCTTGGTTTCCATGCGCTGCGGAATGCCGTTCTTCTCGGTATTGATATAGGTGGCGGCAGCATCGAACTGCTTGTTGAATACGCCCATCACGCCGGTTTCATGCGAGCCGGAGAACGGAACGGCCGAAAAGAAGGTCTTTGGATCGTAACCCTGCTTCACCAGGTTGAAATAGGGAACCGCATAACCGGACGTGGAATCCGGATCCGCAAAGGCAAGAACCTTGCCCTTCAGGTCGTCGATGCTTTTGTAACCGGAATCGCAGCGGACGGTGACGACCGAGAAGTAGCCGCTTGATCCATCCTTGTCGACGCCCGCGAGCAGCGGCTCGACGCCGCCATCCGTCTCGGTATAGGCGGCGGCATAGGCCGATGAGCCGAGCGAGGCGAATTCGATCTGGTCGGCGGCCAGCGCCTGGATCACGCCGTCATAATTGCCGGCGGTGAAGATTTCCACGTCAACGCCGAGCTGCTTTTCGAGATAGGTTTCGAAGCCCTTCCAGCGGGCGACGCGATCCTTCTCGTTTTCGCCCGAGAGGACGCCGTAGCGGATCGTCTTGTAGATCTGTTTCCATTCCTGTGCATGGGCGGAGCCGGCAAGGGCAAGCGCGGCCGTTACGGCCATCGTCAAGAGGACGTTCTTCATTATGTTTCTCCAGGGATTGATTGTACCCGGCGCTATTGCCGGGGGTTTGGCGTCAGGCCATTGTCGTCTGCCTGGCTTGAGAGCCTGCCGGAGGAGCGATGGCTGTTGATGTCACGGATTCATCGATTTCGAAATCTGCATCGTCGCCCACGCCATAGATCGAGTTCAATCGGTCGCGTGTCAGTTCGTTGGGCAGGCCTTCGAAGACGATGCGGCCGGCGCGCATGGCGACGATCCTGTCGCAATAGGCCCGCGCCGTATCAAGCGTGTGGAGATTGACAAGAACCGTGATCCCGTCCTCCCGGTTGATCTTCCGCAGGGCTTCCATGACGCGGGTCGCGTTCGCCGGATCGAGCGACGCAATCGGCTCGTCGGCAAGCATGATTTCGGGACGTTGAACCAGGGCTTTGGCGATGGCTACCCGTTGCTGCTGCCCGCCGGACAGCGTCCCCGCCTTCTGCAAGGCCTGCGGCAAAAGGCCGAGACGATCGAGCGAGTGGACGGCCATGGCCCTCTCCGCTTCGCTAAAGTGCCGCGCTATCGTTGGCAGAAAACCTTGATGCGCGACGCGGCCGATCAGGACATTGGTGAGGACATCCATCCTCTCCACGAGATTGAACTGCTGGAAGATCATGGCACATGACGCACGCCACAAACGCAGGTCGCGCCCCTTCATTTTGGTAATATCTCGCCCATTGAAAAGGATTTTTCCGTTCGAAGGCTCGACCAGCCGGTTGACCAGCCGTAGCAGCGTCGATTTGCCCGCACCGCTTCTTCCGATGATGCCGACCATCTGGCCGGCATCGATGGTCACCGTCACATCATCGACAGCATCCACCTGCCCAAAGGATTTCTTCAGCGAGTATAGTTCCAGCATCTATCCCACCCAAAAAGACAATATGGATTTGGTCTCCCATCGAAGGGACGTTAACGCCTGCTTGCTGGAAGTATTTCTTAGCTGTCGTGCATGACAGAATTATTATATTTTAGGAAAATTCAAAAATTTATTCCTAAAACGGCCGTAAACGTTCGAAACTTTCAAATGATTGCTCTAATTATTGGAATAAATAACCGCCTGTCGTGCGCAGGCCGGGCCTTTGGGGCCGGCCTGAGATGCTTTTCATGCAGCCACTCTGCGACGATTGCCAACGGCCCCATCCGACCAGACCTCCTGCCCCGCTCGGATGGTGACGCGCAACCTCGGCATCCTGCCTCTTTCCGCGATGACGAGATCGGCGCGCAACCCTTCTTCGATACGGCCGCGATCCGACAGTCCGAGGGCCGCCGCCGGATTCGCGCTGGCGAGCGCCACGGCAGCCGGCAATCCGCCGTCGCCGATCTCCGCAAGCGCCAGCACGGCGGGCAGGATCGCGGAGGGGTGATAATCGCTGGCGAGAATATCGAGCACGCCGGCCGCAAAGGCCTCGCGCGCCGAGAGATTTCCGGAATAAGAAAGGCCGCGCAGCGCGTTTGGTGCGCCCATGGCGGTCGCAAGGCCGAGGCGACGGGCTTCGGCGGCCACTTCGAGCGTGATCGGAAATTCGCTGATCGCCACCCCGAGGCCGTGCATCAGCGATACTTTTTCGAGCGTGTCGTCGTCGTGCGAGGCAATCGAGACGCCCTTCTCCCTGGCCAGTTCCGCCAGTCCCGTGACGACATGCGTTGCATCGCCATGGGCCTCGCGCTGGGCCATTCGCTCCTTCACCATCTCGACGGCGGCCGCGTAGTCGATCTTCCTCGCCTTCGCCATGTTGCGGGTGTGGATTTCGAGATCGCGATATTGGCCTTGTCCCGGCGTGTGATCCATCAGCGAGATCAGGCCGAGCGCGCCGGCCGCCATCAGCTTTTCGGCGACTTCCACCGCGGATGGGAAAGTGATCTCGAAACGGGCATGGACCCGATGGTCGACGAGGAGTTCGTCGCGCATTTTCCCCAACGTCTCGATCATCATGGTCGTATGCTCGACGGAGCGGACATGGCCATAGGTAGCCGGCGTGAAGGCGAGTGCCGCATAGGCGGTGGTGACACCGTTGGCCGCGAGTTTCTTGTCGAGATCGTAGATGCCGAGTTCGAGCGGCATGCGCACGTTGGCGCGGGGCTCGATCTCCTTCTCGATCATGTCGCCATGCATGTCGACGAAACCGGGCAGGAGGAGCCGGCCATCGCCACTGATATCCGCATCCGCTACGGGCGTATCGCGGATCTCGGCGATCAGCCCGTCTTCGATCCTGACAGCCCCGCATTCTATCACCCGATCGCGCAGGACGATCTCGAAATCACTCAGCCACATCCTCTTCTGCCCCATCTGCAATCCTGATTGTTTCCAGTTGAATTTCCCGGTCGATCAGACCGGCTACGTCTTCGGGATGATGGAAGACCCCGATCATTGCAACACCGGAGGCCTTGAGTTCGGCCAGGCGCCCGACCAGCGCCCGGCGCGCCGAGCGGTCGAGCGAGGCCGTCGGCTCGTCGAGCAGCAGAAGGCGCTGCGGCAGGATGAGCGCGCGCGCAAGGTTGACTTTCTGCTGTTCTCCTCCCGAAAATGTCGAGGGATAGGCTGGCCAGAGCTGCGGCTTGACACCGAAGGCGGCAAGCCAGCGGCGGGCTTCCGACAGGGCCTTGGCGCGCGGCGTGCCGGCAAGCCTGAGGGGCTCGGCGACGATCTCGTCCGCGGCCACGCGCGGACGTGCGTTGAGGAACTGCGTGACAAAACCGATCTCCCGCCGGCGCAGTAGGGCGATGTCGACATCGGCGGCGGCCGCGAGGTCGATGACGCCTTCCCGCGTGTGATAATAGGCATGCCCCGCGCGCGGCAGGTAAGATCGATAGAGGGTCCGCAGAAGGGTGGATTTGCCCGCGCCGTTTTCCCCCTTCAACAGGATGAACTCGCCCTCGTTCAGCTCGAAGCCGATGTTTTCGAAGGCAAACAGGGTACGCTTCAGATGATGCATTTCGAACTGTTTCGAAAGGCCTTCGACGCGCAGCACCGGCGCAGGTGACGGCGTCGCGGATGTGTGAATGTTCACGTTCGCCTCTTCACGTCAGAGTTTCGCATGCACGAGCTGCTGGGTGTATGCATGCTGTGGGTCCTGGAATATCTGGTCGGCGAGCCCCTGCTCCACGACCTCGCCGCTCCGCATCACCATAACCCGGTCTGCCATCGTGCGTATGACGCCGAGATCATGCGAGACGAGTACCATGGTGATGTTGCGGTCGCGCTGCAACGTCTTCAGCGTGTCGAGGACGAGGGCCTGGACGCTGACGTCAAGACCTGTCGTCGGCTCGTCGAGCAGAAGCAATGCCGGTTCGAGCGCGATCGCCTTGGCGAGCTGGACGCGCTGCTGCATTCCGCCCGACAGTTCGGAAGGCCGCGCGTCCATGCGCGTCAGCGGAAATTCGGAGGCGTCGAGCGCTTCCCTGGCGCGCTGGCGTAAGGCAGCGAAGTTGCGTTCGCCGGCGATCAGCAATCGCTCGGCGACATTGCCGCTGCTGCTGTGTTTCATCAGCAGGCCAAGATGCGGGTTCTGGTAGACGATGCCGATATGGTGCGCTCTGAGCATCCTCCGCTGGAAGCGGTCGAGCGTAAAGAGATTGTCGTCTACCCGCCCGGGAAGCGCCAGGTGATAGGTGCCGGCATCGGGCGTATCCTCGAGGTTCATCATCCTCAGCAGCGTGGACTTGCCGGAGCCGGATTCTCCGACGATGCCGAGCACTTCCCCTGGATAGACGATCACATCGACGCTTCGAAGCGCCTGCACGTCGCCGTAAGTACGGCTGATGCCGCCCATCGTCAGGATGGGCGCTGCCGTCATCAGTCGCGGAGGCCGGTGCCGGATGGCCGGCGTGCGGCCATCGAAGAATGCGTCGGCCATCATTCCATCCTTCCGTTCTTGTACCAGGTTTCGCCGAGCGTCACCGGTTCGCCTTCCGCCTTGCGGATGCTCTTGATGCCGAAATGACTGTCGGAGAGCTCATAGAGCGACGAGCCGTCGTCCTGCGGCAGCTCGTTCATGAAGAAGCCTTCGACCCCGCTGCGGTAGCAGGTCTTGTCCTGGTGATCCTCGACGCGATAGGGCACGTCGTCGAAAACGAGCGGTTCGACGCTGGTATGGGGCGGCACCGCGAAGATGCGCTTTTCCCGCCCCGCCGAAAGGATCGTCAGGTGGTCCGCCTGGTTAAGCTTGGGCACGTCCCAGCGCGGGATCGGCGACGGGGTCATGACATGGCGGCCGTTGACCATGCTGGGATAGCTCGATCCCTGCATGATCCGCCCCGATCTGACGAGTTGCTCATAAAGGATCAGCCAGAGCTGGCCATAGTCGGCATCACCATGCATTTCGCGGGCGATCGACATGTCAGGCTGGACCGGGCGCAGCGGCTCCGGATTGGGAACCTGCAGCACGAGAATCTGATCCTCGCGGAGCTTTTCCTCCGGAATGCGGTGGCGGGACTGGATGATCGTCGCCTCGGTCGTATCACTCGTCTCGGTGGCGCCGCCGACCTTGGCGAGGAACTTGCGGATGCTGCTGGCATTGACCGAATCGTCCGCCCCCTGGTCGATCACTTTCACCACCGAGTCCGGTTTGAGAAGCGTGAGCGTTACCTGCAGCCCGCCGGTACCCCAGCCGCGGGCAATCGGAACGTCGCGGCTTGCATAGGGCACCTGGTAACCGGGAATGGCAACAGCCTTGAGCGTGCGTCGGCGAATTTCGCGCTTGGCCGATTCATCGAGAAAGCCATAGTTGAAGGCCGACCATGGCTTGGTCAGTTCATTGATTTTCACAGCAAAACCTCGTCTTCCTCTGGTTGCATTTCCGTCTCGGGCTTTGCCTTTGCGATGGCGGCTTCCTGCTGGTCCGTTTTGACCCGGCGCAAGGCGTCGAGGCTCGACTGGAACGTCACGTAATGCGGCAGCTTGAAGTGGATGCAGAAACCGGAACCTTCGACCGGCTCCGTATGATAGAGCACGAATTCCTCGTTCGACGCCGGATGCGGGTTCGGCTGGTTCGAAGCAAGATCGAGCGTCGCGGCGGCGATCACCTTCACCTCGTTCCAGCCGAAGGTAGCCGCAAAACCGAGCTCCAGTTCCCTCGCCTTGGAGATCACCTCCGTCTGGCTGATGCGGACGCGGCCGGCGCTGAAGATGGTTCCGCGTGGATGGCGCATGCGCACCGGTGCTTCGGCAAGCCGCAGTTCGTTGACAGTCGGGTGAACCGAGCCGTAGCCCCGCATCGTCGAATAACCGAGCGCCAAAGTCCCGCCCGTGTCTGCGCGCGCCAGGCTCTGCAGCTTGTGGGCGCGGCTTGTCGGGAAAAGCAGCGGTTCGCGGGTAACATCCGGAATGTCCTCCGGCGGCACGGTTTGAGCCGGATGGTCGGGGATAAGTCCCTGCGCCTTCTGCCAGGCAGCGAGCGAGGGCTGGGTCGCCGGTGCGGGTTCCTTCGCGGGCTCGACCGCCGGCGGTTCGTAGTTCTGGCCGTTCAGCACGCCGACCTGCAGCAGGCGGTGGGAATAATCGAGCGTAGGCCCGAGAATCTGTCCGCCGGGAATATCCTTGAAGGCGGCGGAAATGCGCCGGACCGTGAAGAGATCCGGCTGCGTCACCGGTTCTGCAACGGCAAGCCGCGGCTGGGTCGTCCGGTAGGCCCGCAGCAGGAGCACCGCCTCGTAGAGGTCGCCTCCAGCCTGCGCCAACGCAAGCGCGGCAAGGTCGGGTTCGTAGAGCGAGGCTTCTCCCATCAGCCTGTCGATCAGGTAGGGAAGGCCCTCGCGCATGGCATCCACCCGCTCGCGGGTGATGATGCCGAGATCTCCTCGGTAGAACCTCTCGGATTGTTCGATGGCGCGTTCGCCGCCTCTCGTTGCCACATAGGCCATCACAACACCTCGATCTTGGTTGAGCGGGGGATGCCGATCAGCCGGTCGCCATCCAGGACGTAGAGATCCCATCCGAGCGGATAGTGGATGGAACTGGCGCGCATCCGCCAGAAGGACGGATGGACGCCGTCGATCCGGATGGTGAGCGATCCGCGTATGCCGGGACCAATTAGACGCAATGCCTGTCCCGCGCCGAAACGGGCTGACGCAAAAAGCGTGGCTGCCTCGTCTGGATAGGCGAGCGTGCCGATGCGCAACCCCGAGAGCATGGCCACATCCTCGGCAGTTGCGAGCGGCGCGAAGACATAGTCGGTGTTCTCGATGGCGGCGGGTTTCCCGCCCGTCAGCATGAGCAGTTCGGAAAGCGCGACGTCATCCGCGGCGTGGAACGTACATTCACGATCGATGAGGGTTTCGGCTATGGCTCGAAAGCCGGCTGTGGGAAGGCGGCGCTCCAGCCCGGGACGGGCGAGCGCCCACATCAGCTCTTCGAAAGCCGCATTGGTGCGGATGTCCCCGGCGGTCGGAAGGATGGACAAGGTCATGGTCAGAAGGTCTCCATCTGCACGCGTGTCGCCTCGACCTTCCTCAGCCGCTCGCGATCGCCCTCTTCCTGATGGGCCTTTTCGGAGTCGAGAAATTCGAGCACCAGCTCGCCGGAATGCTCCGCCGCGATTGCCGCATCGATGACGGCGATCGCCATGGCATGCTCCAGGTCGCGGCCGATGACCGCGCCATAGCCCTCGACGTTTCGCTCGGGCACGCGGATATGGGCTTCGGCGAGCAGGACTTCGCCAAGATGGAACGCCGTGTCGCGGACCGTGTCGACCATCGGCAGCATGGCAAGGCCGGTGCGGTTGACGAGCACGTCCACATCCCCGAGCCCATCCAGAAGTGCTTCCGCGCAGGCCTTTATCCGGGCGGGCCGGCTGGCTGCCATGATGCTCAGTGTCTCGCCGTGGCTGTATGAGCCGATGAGCGGCTCTGAGTCTTTGAGATCAGTCATGCTTCCTTACTCTTCCTAGGCACCGGCCGCCGCATCGGCGTTGCCGGGCTCTTCGTCGTAATCGATCGCGAACTGGATACGCTCTCCCGCCCAGACGGTTTCCGAATAACCGATCGGGCAGCCTTGCATGTCGACATCGACCTTCTGGACCACGAGCACCGGCTGTTCCTGCGACTGTGCCAGAAGGCGTGCCTCCTCGGTGATCGGGAGGCGGGTGAAGATCGTGGTGTGATGGCGCAGGTAATCCGGAATGCCGAAGTCCCGGTAGATTTCGGTCACCGATACGCCCGCATGCCGGCGAATGTGCATGTTGGGAAACCGGCTGACCGGGTGATAGGCGCGACTGACGGTGATCGGGACATCGTCGGCAAAGCCTCGCCGGACGATCATATAGACCGGGTCACTTTCCGGTATCCGAAGCGCGGCGGCCACGATGGGCGGCGCCGGGATTTCCAGTTCCTCGACCGGCTGGCCCGAGGGAACGCGCCCCTGTTCCTTGAGGTTCTTGCTGAACCTCGTCCGGCGCGCGATGTTATAGCGGATGACGGACTGCTCTTCCACGAAAGTGCCGCGCCCCTGTTCGACACGGACTTTTCCTGCGCTGGCGAGTTCGGCAATCGCGCGCCGAACGGTATGTCGCCCGACGCCGAACCGATGCATGATCTCGATCTCGGTCGGCAACCGGGCTCCGGGGCCAAGCGTTCCGGAGGCGATGTCCCTGCTGATCTGTTCTTCGACTGTCTGCCATTGCCCCCATTTGGAGCGGATGGCTGGCGCTTCAGATATCTCAATCATTCGGATGAATCCTGAATTCATTCGGATGATTATGCCTGTAACAGCTTCAGGTGACAATTATGTGTAGGACGGCAGGTGCTCGATATCTTATTCGCAAAGCGCAAACTCGATGCTTCGGGCCGAAGCCGCCGGTACTCCTCCCGGTAGCTGGTCACGACGTTAATATCTTAAAAGGCGGTCATGGTCGCGCGAATCCGGCTAATGAAGCGTAGCCGCGAACGACGCTCTTGCGCTCTTCGTAGGAGGCGATTGCATCGATGTCGTCAAACCCGCCGGGCGCGCGGGCTTCGATCATGTCGATGACGCCCTCCGGTCCGCCCCGTCGGTTGGCGAGCACTATATCGGATGTGGCAGGCCGGCGCTCGGCATCATAGGCCAGAAGCGCAGCCTCGATTTCACCGGCCTTCTGCAGATGCGTGGAAATGCTTTTCGCATCGAGAATGGCTTGGCTCGCGCCGTTGGAACCCACCGGATACATGGGGTGGGCTGCATCGCCGAGCAGCGTAACCCGCCCGAACGACCAGCGGGGCAGCGGGTCGCGATCGCAGTTGGGATATTCGTAAAAGCTGCCCGTCGCCTCGATGATCGCCGCCGGGTCGACGAAATCCAGATGGAACCGGTCGCGCACGAAGGGCAGCACTTCGTCCATGATGCCGGATCGGCTCCAATCTTCCCGTCGCAAAGGTTGCGTGCCCGTCTCGGCGGTCTTCGCCATCACGGCCCAGTTCGTCAGGCGTCTCTCTGGCTCTTCCGGATCCGCCTCGATCGGGTAATAGACGAATTTCGCGAAATTGCCGCCGGCGATCGCCATCGTGCGCCCGTCCCGCCATGTTGGCCATTGCGTAGCACCGCGCCACAGCATGATGCCGCTCCAGACCGGCGAACCCTCGGCGGGATAGAGCGCGGCTCGCACGGCGGAATGGATCCCGTCGGCGCCGATCAGAAGATCGCCCCGGACCTCGCCACGGGAGCCGTCGCGCCCGGTCAAAAATGCCGTGACGCCGTCGGCGGTCTGCTCGAAGCCATCTATCCGGCATCCGGTCCTGAGGGCGCCCGGGCCAAGCCGGTTGACCACGGCCCGGTATATCAGCCCCAGCAGCTTGCCGCGATGGATGCTGAACTGCGGCACGTCGTAACCGGCATCGAGGCCTCGCAATTCCTGCCACACGACCTGCCCGAACCGGTTTGCATAGATGAGTTCGCGCGTGCGGATACCCGCTTCGTCGAGGTCCGCCATCAGCCCCAGATCGACCAGTTGACCGACGGCATGCGGAAGCATGTTGATGCCGACGCCGAGCTCGCGCACCTCCTCGGCGCGTTCGAAGATTTCGACCTCAATTCCCGCCCGATGCAGGAAAAGGGCAGTGCTCAATCCGCCAATTCCGGCCCCTGCTATCAATACCTTCATCGCTGGTTATCCTCCCTTGGCCTGCCAGACGATCGGCCCACTCCTCCCGCAAAGGGAATCGGTCGTGTGGCCGACGCGGCCGTCGCCGCAGGCAGCGAGAAAATCCAGACGCCGCCGATCGCCAGCAAAAGTGCGATCACGCCCAGGACGCTCCACGACAAAAGCCGCCAGTTCATGATCGCTAGCCTCGGCTCGTTCCTTCGTGTTCCGGCTTGAAAGCGAGACTACAACTGCTACGTTCTGTCTGGAATGACATAAATCGGGCATTTCCTGCCATGCGCCGAGCGATCGCCATCGTCATCTTTCCGGGTTTCCAGCTACTGGATGTGGCTGGCCCGACGACGGCTTTCGAGATAGCCGAGCGGTTTCGACCGGAAAGCTACAAGCTGACGCTGATGGCGCCCGGTGGAGGTGAGATCGAAAGTTCCTCCGCGCTGAAGCTCACGGCCGGGCCGCTTCAGGGAGGGCGTTTCGATACAATCATCGTCTCGGGTGGTGATATCATCCGTTCCATGCCGGCGTTTCAGGAGATGCTGGCATGGCTGAAGCGCGTCACGCCGCGACGGACGGCGAGCGTCTGTTCGGGTGCCTATATCCTCGCCGAAGCCGGCTTGCTCGATGGGCGTCGCGCCACCACCCATTGGGGCAATTCGGAGGATTTCGCCCGACGCTATCCAAAGATCCGGCTGGACGCGGAGCGCATCTTCATCAGGGATGGCGATGTCTGGACGTCTGCGGGCATTTCAGCCGGTATTGATCTGGCGCTCGCGCTGATCGAGGACGACCTCGGCCCGGAGATCGCTCGTCGGACGGCGCAGCAGCTTGTGGTGCATCAGCGACGGCCGGGCGGACAGTCGCAGTTTTCGGCACTGACGGAACTGGGCGGGCGGACTGGCCGTTTCATGGACCTGATCGAGTGGATGCGCAAGAACGTCGCCGAGCCGCTGACTGTGGAACGCCTTGCCGACCGTGCGGCCATGAGCCCGCGCAATTTCGCCCGAGCCTTCTCGGCTGAAACCGGCCTGACCCCGGCAAAGGTCGTGGAGCGTCTGCGTCTTGAGACCGCGCGAAGGGCGGTCGAGACAAGCCATTCCCCGCTTGAGCACATCGCCGAGGCCACCGGTTTCGGAGACTCTGGTCGTATGCGCCGTGCCTTCATTCGCAACTTCGGCCAGCCGCCTCAGGCTCTGAGGCGGCTGGCGAGGTAGACCATACTGCAGATTATACTGCGGTATCGAGTTTTCTGCCTTTCGTTGCCCAGCTCTTGAGAAGGTCCGCAAGCTTTACCCGGTCTTCCGGATCGAGCCTCGGCAGGCCGGGAAGGCGTACGTCCCCGACGGCGAGCCCCATGATGCCGACGGCCTCCTTGACGACCGTGACATTGGCGCCGTTGCGATATTTGGTGCGCATGCGCTCGAAGGGCTCGATGAGCGCGATGATCCGGCGGGCCTCGGCGAAGTCGCCGCTTTCGAGCGCAGCATGGATGGCGAGTGAAAATTGCGGTGCGACATTGACGAGGCCGGACGTGAAACCCCTCGCGCCGGCGGCGGTGAAGGCCGGCGCCCAGCTTTCCGCCAGGCCACAGACGAAGAGCGCATTGCCGGGATCGGAGGCCGCAATGGAACGCGACAGCAGGAGGATGTCCGTCGTCGCGAACTTGATGCCGGCGATGTTCGGATGGTTCGCCAGCCGCATCATGTCGTCGAGGCCGAAGCCTTCGGCTCGCACATAGGCGACGAGCGGCAGGGGTGATTCCTCCGCAAGCCCGCGAAAATAATCGACCTGTGCGGCCGGCGCCGCGAAGGGATCGACGGGCTGATGCGACATCACGGCCGAGGCGCCCACGGCTTTCGCGGCTTTCGCCATTTCGATCGCTTCGCGCAGCGAGCGGCCGACAGCCGCCGTCACGGGTGCTTTGCCGTCGACGCCGGCGACGGCCGCCTCGATGACGGTGCTGATTTCGGAGGGTGTCAGCGTATAGAACTCGCCGGTATTGCCTGCCGCCACGATATTATGGATTCCGGCGGTCGCCACGCGTGCATAGACGGTTCGTGTCGCATGGGCGTTCACCTCGCCATCGGTGCCGTAGGCAGTGATCGGCACCCCGGATATGCCGGTCAGTGCTTTTCGAAAGTCCCGGATGTTCATGATCTTTCCCTCTCCTGGTTTGCGGAGACAATTGGTTTCAAATCGCAAAACGGTGGACCGGCGTACCTTGAATGCCGGCTTCGAAGGCAAACACCGTCCCCTGCTCGAAAGTGCCGTTGTTGTCGGTCGAAAGGGTGGTCACATAGATCGTGCCGAGGTCCGGCCCGCCGAAACAGGGCATGGTCGGTGATTTCGCCGGCACCTTGTAGATCTCGATGACCTCGCCATCCGGCGACAGCCGGTTGACGCCTCCCGATAGAACGCCGGCGATCCAGTAGAAACCGTCCGCATCCATGGCCGCGCCGTCCGGGCGGCCTTCTTCGGGCGTGAAATCGTGGAGCCGGCGCGGCGGGCCGGTCAATCCCTTTTGCGGGTCGAAATCGAAGACCTGGGCAAAGAGCCCGCTGCTGTCGGAATGGTACATCGTCCGGCCGTCCGGGCTCCAGGCGAGGCCGTTGGAGGTCAGAAGCCCGTCGGTAATGATGGCGAACGTGCCGTCCGGCATGACCCGGTAGAGGCGCGCATTGCCGGTCTGCGGGATCGCTTCGTCGCGCGTGCCCACCCAGAAGCATCTGTCCGGCCCGACCTTGCCGTCATTGAGCCGGCTATCAGGTCGGCCGCCATCGGGATTGCAGAGCAGTTTCATGGTTCCGGTCTTCGGATTCATGATGTGAACGCCGGTTTCCAACGCAACCGCGATATCGCCGCTTTCGCAAAGCGCCAGGCAGCCGATCTTGACGGGCATATCGAAACGGTCGACCCGGCCGTCGGCTTTGAGGCAGATGGCTGCCGGCGCGAGAATGTCGACGAGCCAGAGATCGCCGGTCCGGTCGTCCCATGTGGGGGATTCACCCACCTTCAGGGGAAAATCGATAACGCGGCGGACGTCGGGGGTGATGATCTTCGTCTCGCTCATGACGGCGCTCCCGAGGGCACGACCAGCCCATCTCGGTCACGCAGCCGGATTTGTCCATCATGGTCGGGTTCGCAGAAGCCGCCGCCCTGGAAGAAGGCGGCCACCTCGCTCTCGTTCGCCCGTTCGATGCGCAGGTGGTCGCGCGCATTGTCCTCGGGTCGATAGCCCAGGCGTTCTGCGAGTTCGTCCCGCCACCAATTGGCATCGGTGCGGGACATGCCGTAGACCACGGCGGCGGCAATATCGGGATGGGTGAGCCCGATCTTCACGAGCTGCCAGAGGTCGCGGGCGCTGATCCAGATCGCCGCCGAGCGCTCACTGTTGGGATAGACGCCGGCGTTGCCGATACGGATCGAAAGCGTGCGGATACCGGCCGTGTCGTAGTAGAGCCCGGCCATAAGCTCGCCCCAGCATTTCGATAGCCCGTAGCGGCTGTCCGGGCGCGGGATGTCGAGGGGCGAAATCGTTTGCGAACGGGGATAGAAGCCGGTCGCGTGATTGCTGGAGGCGAACACCATGCGGCCCACGCCGTTTGCCCGTGCCGCCTCGTAGAGATTGTAGGTGCCGAGAACGTTGACGCGCAGCACGTCATCGATTTCCCCCTCGCGCGGAATGCCGCCGAGATGGATGATGCCGTCCATGCCTTCGAGCGCCCTGCGCAGGGCGTCGGCATCGGAAAGGTCGGCCTCGAAGAAGCTCTCGTTGGAAGCCAGGCTTTCCGGCGCTTTCAGGTCGATGAGCCTCAGATGCTCCACATCGGGGCAAAGAAACGTCCTGAGCTGCGAGGCGATATGGCCCGCACCGCCCGTCATCGCGATCCGTCTCAAAATACTCCTCCTCCCGGGCGCCTCCCCGCGCCGTGTCCGGAACTTAACTTCCCACGCCCTGGAACATGCGGGCGCGTGCATTCAGGATATGAGTCTTCATCGCGTCATGCGCTTCCTGTTCCCGGCGTGCCAGAATGGCCTCGACGATCGCCGTATGCTCATCCTGGACGGCGCGGACATGCAGCGGGGTCCTCTTCAGGCTGAGGCTGCGCGTCACCGACATGCCGATTGCGAAATGCGGCCTGAACCATTCCCTGACGATTACATGGAACTGGTTGTCGGTTGCCATCGCGATCGCGTCATGCAGTGCCTGGTCTTCCTCCGCCCCCAGTTCGCCGACCTCAAGACATCGTTCGAGCGCCTCGAGTGCTGCGGTGATCCTGATCTTGTCGTTGACCTGCCAGTTGCGGGCCGCAAGCTCGGCAGCCTCCGCTTCGAGCCCGGCGCGGAATTCGAAGAACCGCTGCACGTCGGCAAGCGAGCCCACCGGCACTTGCTTCAGGACCGAGGAATCCGGCCGTTGCCGCACATAGGAGCCCGAGCCCTTGCGCGAAACGATCAGCTGGTCGGCCCTCAACCGCTCCAGCGCCTCGCGCACGACCGGCCGCGAAGCCCCCAGCATGACAGCGAGGTTGGGTTCTGATGGAAGCCGTTCGTTGACGGGAAAGCGGCCGTCGGCAATCATGCTCACGATCTTCTCGTAGATGATGTCGCTGAAGCGAGGTTCGGTCTTCGCCGCCGCTATCACGCTAGGCTGGTCCATCAGCGTCCCTTTTCACGTCTCCATTCGCGGAACTCGGCCTCGGCTTCCGGTCCGGGCGGATAAAGCCCGAAAATCCCCCGTCCCGCCTTCACGCGTTCCTCGACGAAATCCTCGAAGGCCGTCTGCTCGACTGCCTCGTCGGCCACTTCTTTAGCCATGGCGGCGGGAATGACAACCACGCCTTCGTCGTCGCCGACGATGATATCGCCGGGATAGACGGGCACATCGCCGCAGCCGATCGGCTGATTGATGTCGAGCGCGTGATGGCGGATGAGATTGGTCGGCGCCGAGGGGGCCGCGTGATAGGCCGCGAACGGCAACTTGGCGATGTCCGGCGTGTCGCGGAAGCCGCCGTCGGTGACGACACCCGCCGCCCCGCGCATGTAGAGCCTTGTCATCAGGATGGCGCCGGCCGAAGCCGCGGTCGAGTCCTTGCGGCTGTCCATCACCAGCACATGGCCGGGCGGGCATTCCTCGATGGCGCGGCGCTGCGGGTGTGTGCGGTCGGTGAAGACGCCCACGTGATCGATGTCCTCCCGCGCCGGGATGTAGCGGAGTGTGAATGCCGGCCCGACGAGCCGGGGAGCATCCGAGTTGATCTTGTGGATCCCGTGAATGAACACGTTCCGAAGCCCGCGCTTCAGAAGGATCGTGGTCAGTGTGGCGGTCGAAACCGTCTTGAGCTTTTCCCGTGTTTCCTCAGCGAATGTCATCCGTCTTCCTCCCACGCAGTCATGAGGCCGCTTCCGCCTAGAACTATTTAATCTGTAAAAATCTGTCAATACTTGTAATCATCTGAAAAGCGGCTTATGGTCCTCGAGCCGATCGGATGGAGGGTCCGAGGCGATGGCGGCTGGGAGGCCGCTGGAGCCATCCGGTGGTTCTGGAGGACATGGGAGGACTTCAATGCGCGACGATGAGTTCATTTCTGCCGGCGTAACCCGCCGGACGTTTCTGGCAGGGGTGGGCGGAGCTGTCGCCCTTTCCGTCGCCGGTGGCAGTGCTAGGGCCGCCGGTGGAAAGGAGGCGCCGCAGCTGGCTGCCCTCGTGAAGGAGGGAAAGCTTCCGCCCCTGGCGGACCGGCTGCCGCAAAACCCGATGGTCGTGACGCCCTATGAGAAGGTCGGCGGCTATGGCGGCACGTTGAGGCGCGGCCTGCGCGGCTCGTCCGACCATAACGGCATCCTCCGCATGGTCGGCAATCAGAGCCTCGTGCGCTGGAACCTGGAGTTCACGGAGGTTCTTCCGAACCTTGCGGAGAAGTGGGAGGTCAATGACGATGCCTCGCAATTCACGTTCCATCTTCTGAAGGGCGCGAAGTGGTCCGACGGGCATCCATTCACGGCCGATGACGTCGTCTTCGCCATTGAGGACGTCGTCAAGAACAAGGAACTTTACAGCGCGACGCCGGCGCAGATCGTGGTTGGCGGCAAGCCGGTCACCGTCGAGAAGATCGACGATTACACCGTAAAATTCACCTTCGCCGCGCCGAATGCGCTTTATCTCGAAAACCTGGCGACGCCGCTCGGGCAGCATCCGACGCTCTTCGCGAAGCATTACTGCAGCAAATTCCTGCCGAAATATAACGCCAATCTGGATGCCGATGTGAAAGCGGCGGGCGTGACGAGCTGGACCGAGCTTTTCCGGGCGAAATGCGGCGATATCGAAATCCCCTCCCGCTGGGCCAACCCCGAAAAACCCGTTCTCGATCCCTGGGTGATCAAGGAGCCCTACTCCGGCGGGGCAACCCGTGTGTTGATGACCCGCAATCCGTACTTCTGGCAGGTCGATACGGAAGGCAACCAGCTCCCCTATATCGACGAGCTGAACTTCGGCATCTCGCAGGACGTCGAATCGCTGATGCTGAACGTCATCTCCGGAAAGATCGATATCCAGGAGCGCCACATCAACAGCCTGGCGAACAAGCCAACCCTGTCGCAGAATATGGAGAAGGGTGACTACCGGCTGTTGTCGCTGGTTCCTTCGGCGGCTCAGCAGTGCTCGCTCTATCTGAACATGACCCACAAGGATCCGGCGATGCGCAAGATGTTCGCCGACAAATCCTTCCGTCAGGCGCTGTCGATCGGCATCAACCGCCAGGAGATCATCGACATCATCTATTTCGGCCAGAGCGAAGGTTACCAGACCGGTCCGCGTCCGGGCCATCCCTGGTATCATGAGAAGCTGGCGCGGCAATTCACGGAATACGATCCGGACAAGGCCAATTCCATGCTGGACGCGGCCGGCCTGGACAAGAAGAACGGCAACGGCATTCGCCTGCGCCCGGACGGCCAGCCTGTCTTTTTCGCTGTCGACGTCATCCCGACACTCTATCCGGACCTCGTCGACGTGCTGGAACTGGTGAAGGCGCATTGGGCGCAGATCGGCATCGACATGAAGGTCAACACGATCGAACGTGCACTCTACTACACCCGCGGCGATGACAACGCCCACGACGCGCAGGTTTGGCCCGGCCCCGGCGGGCTCGACCCGATGCTCGACCCGCGCGACTTCTTCGCCTTCCACCCGCAGGGTTCCCGCTATGCCATCCCGTGGACGCTCTGGTACACGTCCAACGGAGAGAAGGGTGAAGAGCCGCCGGAAAGCCAGAAGAAGCGGATGAAGCTCTATGACGAGGCCCGCTCGACCGCCGATCTCGACAAGCGCGGAGCGATCATGAAACAGATTTTCGATCTCGCCGCGGAGGATTTCGAGGTCATGGGAGTTTGCCTGGCGGTCGGTGGTTTCGGCGTGATCCGCAACAACCTCCGTAACGTGCCGGAGAAGCAGCCTGACAGCTGGTCCTGGCCGAATCCCGGTCCGGCCCTGCCGCAGCAGTTCACCTTCACAAGCTGATTTGTCTTGCCGGTGCCGCCGCTTTAGGCGGCGGCACTTCTCCAAATCCTATTGCCCAGGTGCCGTGGCGAGAGCTTTTGCTTTACGTCGGTGGCCGTGCAATCCGAATTGCGAGCGCTCCATGCTGAAATTCGTCGTCAAACGCCTTCTCTGGATGATCCCATCGCTGTTTGCGGTGAGTTTCCTGGCCTTCGTTCTGATCCAGCTTCCGCCCGGTGACTTCGTCACCACCTACATTGCGACGCTTGCCTCTTCGAACGAAGTCATTGACCAGAATACCGCTGCGTCCCTGCGCGAGCGCTTCGGGCTCGATCAGCCGATGCTGGTGCAGTATCTCAAATGGATATGGGGCATCGTCACCCGCGGCGATTTCGGCATCTCGTTCGAATGGCAGCAACCCGTTTCGGGCCTCATATGGGAACGCATGGCGCTGACGCTGGTGCTGGCGCTCGCAAGCCTGATCGCCACCTGGGCACTAGCGCTGCCGATCGGTGTCTACTCCGCCGTGAAAAAATATTCGATCGGTGACTACGCCTTCACAGCCTTCACCTTCTTCGGGCTCTCGATCCCGTCCTTCCTGCTCGCTCTGGTGCTGATGTATGTCGCCGCCGTCGAATTCGGCGCCGATGTCGGCGGCTTGTTCTCGTCGGAATACGAGACCGCGCCCTGGAGCATCGCCAAGATGTTCGATCTCCTGACGCATCTGTGGCTGCCGGTGGCGATCCTGGCGGTGTCGTCCACGGCGAGCCTGATCCGCGTCATGCGCGCCAACATGCTGGACGAGTTGCCGAAGCCCTATGTGACAACGGCGCGGGCCAAGGGCCTTTCCGAATTCCGGCTGCTCGTCAAATATCCGCTGCGCATCGCGCTCAACCCGTTCATTTCGACGATCGCCTGGCTGCTGCCGAACCTGATTTCCGGTTCGGTCGTGGTGGCGATCGTCCTCAATCTGCCGACGGCAGCACCACTGCTGCTCCAGTCGTTGATGGCGCAGGACATGTATCTCGCCGGCGCGTTCGTGCTCCTGATCTGCGCGCTCACGCTGATCGGCTCGCTGATCAGCGATATCCTGCTGGCGCTGGTCGATCCGCGCATCCGGCTCGAATAGGAGGGCGATATGGCCGACATTGCCATCACTAATATCCGTCCGGACCGCGCCGCAGTCGCTTCGCAATGGCAGCTCATCTGGTGGGCTTTCAAGCGGCACAGGCTTGCCATGGTCGCGCTCTTCGTCACGGTCGCGATGTATATCGTCGCCGTCGTGCCCGGCTTCTTCGCGATCAACGATCCGATCCAGCAGAATGCTCGCGCGACGTTCCATCCGCCGCAGGCCATCCACTTCTTCGACACGACGAAGGGCTTCGAATTCGGGCCGCACTACTATCCACTGAAGCTCACCCGCGACCCGGAGACGCTTGCGGCCATCTTCAAGGAAGACACGACTCGGCGGATTCCGATTACCTTCTTCGGGCGCGGCTACACCTATTCCGTCTTGGGCCTGTTCGAAACCGACATCCACCTGATCGCAACGACCGACAAGGCGCATCCGCTCTTCCTGTTCGGCGCCGACCGCCTGGGCCGTGACGTCTACAGCCGCACGGTGCAGGGCGCGCAGATATCGCTGTCGATCGGTCTCGTCGGCGTCTTCCTGTCGCTGCTGCTCGGCATCGTGCTCGGCGGCATCTCGGGCTATTACGGCGGCCGCATCGATTTCGTCATGCAGCGGGTGATCGATTTCGTGCTCTCGCTGCCGACGATCCCAATCTGGCTGGCGCTCGCCGCGGCACTGCCGCAGGGCTGGCCGGCCACGCTGCAATACATGATGATCACCATCATCCTGTCCTTCACAGGCTGGGCGCAGCTTGCCCGCGTCGTGCGCGGCCGGTTTCTGTCGCTTCGCACGGAAGAGTTCGTGGCCGCGGCCCGCCTCGACGGCGTGCCCGAGGGCCGCATCATCTTCCGGCACATGCTGCCGAGTTTCGCGAGCCACATCATCGCGTCGATGACGCTCGCCGTGCCGGCGATGATCCTCGCCGAGACGTCTCTCTCTTTCCTCGGCCTCGGCCTGCAGCCGCCGACGATCTCCTGGGGCGTGCTCCTGCGCGAGGCGCAGAACATCCGCTCCATCGCGACGGCGCCATGGCTCTTCATGCCGGGGGCTGCCGTCGTCGTCGCCGTCATGGCGCTCAATCTCTTCGGCGACGGCCTGCGTGATGCGGCCGATCCCTACAACAAATGAGGCGCCGATGACCGATATTCTCACCATCGCACCCCGCCCCTCGATCACAGCCGGCAAGCCGCTACTCGAAGTCAGGAACCTGGTGACGGAATTTCCGTTGCGTACCGGCATCTTCCGGGCGGTCGACAATCTCTCCTTCTCGATCGAACCGGGCAAGACGCTCTGCGTCGTCGGCGAGAGCGGATCGGGTAAGTCGGTGACAGCCCGTTCGATCCTGCAGATCATCGATGCGCCCGGCCGCATTGCCTCCGGCTCGATCACGCTCAACCGTCAGGACGGAAGCTCGCTCGATCTCGCGAAACTCGATCCGCGCGGCAAGCTTATCCGCTCGGTGCGCGGCGCCGACATCGCCATGATCTTCCAGGAGCCGATGTCGTCGCTCTCACCGGTGCATACCGTCGGCGACCAGATCACCGAAGTGCTCCGCCTGCACCTGAAGATGAGCAAGGCGGAGGCCAGGGCGGAGGCGATTTCGCTGTTGCGCCAGGTGGAAATCCCGGATCCCGAAAAGGCGCTCGACCGCTACGCCTTCCAGTATTCCGGCGGCATGCGCCAGCGCGCCATGATCGCCATGGCGCTCGCCTGCAAGCCGCAGCTCCTGATCGCCGACGAACCGACGACCGCCCTCGACGTGACGACCCAGGCCGAAATCCTCGATCTGATCTCGCGGCTCCAGAAGGCCCACGGCATGGCTGTGCTGTTCATCACCCACGACATGGGAGTGGTCGCCCAGATCGCCGACGACGTTCTCGTCATGCATCACGGGGTGATGAAGGAATACGGCCCGGTCGACGAGATTTTCCATGCGCCGAAGGACCCCTATACGCGCATGCTGATCGGCTCGGTCCTGAAGCTGGAACAGAAGGCGGAAATCCGGCTTGCGCGGCCGCCGCTCGACACCACTGCCGATCCCATCCTCGACATCCGCAATCTGACCATGGAGTTCGGCGAATTGAAGGCGCTGAACGATGTGTCGATCGCCCTTCTGCCGGGGGAAACGCTCGGCATCGTGGGCGAGAGCGGCTCGGGCAAGACGACGATGGGCCGCTCGATCATGCGGCTCTATGATCCGACCGCCGGCGAGATGCATTACCGCCGCGCCAATGGCCAGGTCGTTGACCTCGCCAGGCTGGAAGGTGCGGAGCTGAAGGCGGCGCGCCGGGAACTCCGCATGGTCTTCCAGGACCCGTTCGGCTCGCTCAATCCGCGCATGACCGTCGCCCAGGTCATCGGCGAACCGCTGCTCGTCAATGGCATCGCCAGGGGCAGGCAGCTCGACGAGCGCGTTTGCCATCTCATGGAGCAGGTCGGCCTCGATCCGGCAACCCGCGAGCGTTATCCGCACGCCTTTTCCGGCGGCCAGCGTCAGCGCATCGGCATTGCGCGCGCAATCACGCTCAACCCGCGCGTCATCGTGGCGGACGAGGCGACCTCGGCCCTCGATGTCTCTGTTCGCTTCCAGGTGCTCGATCTTCTGATGCGGCTGCAGGATGAGCTTGGCCTCGCCTATATCTTCATCAGCCACGATATCGGCGTCATCCGCTACATGTGCGACCGGGTCGGCGTCATGTATCGCGGCAGGCTCGTCGAGATGGGCGAGGCGGAGAAGGTCTGCAATACGCCCGACCATCCCTATACGCAGGCGCTGATCTCGGCCATTCCCCGGCCGGACCCGCGCGATCGCGACCACTCCCGGCGGTTCCGCTACACCGAACCCAGTCCCTATACAGAACCCAGCAACGTCAAGAATGGAAGTTCCGCACGATGAAGATCACGGGAATTCGTACCTTTCTCATGCATGCCGGCCAGCCGCACCGCTCCAAATGGGCATCCGACGGACATGCGAGCCACGTCACCCAGCACAAGCTCGAAGGCACGCGCAACTGGCTCTTTCTGAAGATCGAGACCGACGAGGGCATCACCGGCATCGGCGAGTGCTCCGGCTGGCCGCGGGTCATCGAGACGGCCATCAAGGATCTCGCGCCGCTTCTTATCGGCGAGGACCCGGCGCATATCGAAAAGCTCTGGCAGAAGATGGCGATCGCCATGATGGGCCACGGCATGCTCGGCACGGTCGGTGGCGGCGCCATGACCGGCATCGACATGGCGCTGTGGGATATCAAGGGCAAGGCGCTCGGCGTGCCGGTCTGGAATCTGCTCGGCGGCAAGGTTCGCGACCGCATCCCGATCTATTCGCATGCCAACACGGTGGAGCAGGCGCTCGCCGTCAAGGAGCGCGGCATCAAGGCGCTGAAATGCGGTGGTGTCTCCGATCCGGTCCGCAAGGTGGACATGCTGCGCGAGGCGGTCGGCGACGAGATGGATATCGCGATCGACCTGCACGGTCCGCCGTGGATGACGCCGGCCGATGCCTGCCGCTTGGTGCGCAAGCTGGAACCCTACGAACTGCTCTGGGTCGAGGACCCGATCGCACCCGACAATATCGAAGGCTACCGCCGCATCCGCGACGCCGCACACATCCCACTGGCATCGGGCGAGCGCACCGCGACCATCTTCGGCGAGCGGCAGTTCATCGAGGAGGAACTGGTCGACGTCATCCAGCCGGATACGGGCCGCGCCGGCGGCATCACCCAGATGAAGAAGATCGCTGCCATGGCGGAAGCCCATCACATCCAGATGGCGCCGCATTCCGGCTCGCTCGGACCGGTCGCGGAATATGCCGCGCTGCACGTGCTCGCCTCGATCCCGAACGCGCTGATCCTGGAGCGCATCGACGACGACTGGGAAGGCCGCCAGCATGTGATCGTGCCGCATCCGGTGCAGGAAGGCGGATCGATTGCCGTGCCGGATGCGCCGGGCCTCGGCTGCGATATTGACGAGGAATTCGTCGCCCGCTTCCCGAGCGATGGCAACGTCTCGGTGCCGGTGCAGGAAAGCGGAAACTCCTACAATCCCGGCACCTATGGCGAACGCCTCTATGTCCAGACACGACTGTCGCGCCGGCATTATTTCAACACGTGAGGGATGTCTGAAGGATGAAGATCGATCGCATGCGGGTCTTCATGACCCGCGACAAGGATCGGCCGCGTGTCATCGTCGCGCTCGATAGCGACGACGGGCTCACCGGCTGGGGCGAATGCTACAACCACGGGCCGGACAAGGCCTTGCCGCCGCTCTTGGACTATCTCTACGGCTTCATCGCGGGCCAAGACCCGACGCGGGTGGATTTCCTGGTCAACCTGATGATCCAGCAGAGCCGGTTTCCACCGGGCGCGTTGGGTCTGGCGGCGATTTCCGGGCTCGACCATTGCCTTTGGGACCTCGCGGCGAAGGCGGCGGGCGTGCCGGTCTACAAGCTTTTGGGCGGCGAGGTGCGCGACCGGGTCAAGGTCTATGCCGGCGTCTATACTGCGCCGGACGTGCCCGCGGCGAAGGAGGAGCTGGACCGGCTGAACGAGGAATGGGGCTTCACCGCCTTCAAGCTCAGCCCGTGGCGGATCGATATCCACGCCAACCGCTGGGGTGAGGTGGTTCGCACCTCGGCGGAATATTTCCGGACTTTGCGGGAGGCCGTGCGACCGGAATATGAGATCGCCTTCGACGCACATGCCAAGATCTACGAGCCGGCGGCGGCCCGCCAGCTCGGTAACGCGCTGGCGCCCTACGACCCGCTGTTCTTCGAAGAGCCGCTTAGGCCCGAAAACATCGACATGTGGGGTGACCTGAAACAGGGCCTGAACTGCACGCTGGCGACGGGGGAATCGCTTTATAACCGCAACGAGTTCCTGCGGCTGCTGCAGGTGAGGGGCGCCGATCTCATCCAGCCGGATATCTGCGTCGTCGGTGGTATCTCGGAAATGAAGCGGATCGCGACGCTGGCGGAAGCCTTCTTCGTGGGCGTCGCGCCGCACAATCCGATGGGGCCGCTTGCGACCGCCGTCAACGTGCATTTCTCGGCAGCGCAGCAGAACTTCAAGATCCTCGAATACCGGCTGCCCAAGGGGCAGGCCTATATCTATGGCGGCACGCAGATCGAGAAACGGGAAGGCGAGACGCGTTATGTCGTCGATCCCTATCTGCCGAAGGACGGCTATCTCGAACTGAGGCCTGAGCGTCCCGGCTGGGGCGTAGAGATGGATGAGAAGGCGATGCAGGAAGAGGGCTATATCCACTGGCAGCGGCGCGTGCCGAAGCGCCCAGACGGGTCCTATGCCTTCGCCTGATTGGCCCGGGAGCTGGACAGGCATAAGGAGCGGACCGCTTGAGGCCCGCTTCCTCCCCGAAAACGGCGGGCGCATGACCCATCTCGTCCACGACCGGTTTGGCGACATCCTCGTACCGACCGAAAGCCCCGAATTCGATCCGCTGAACTGGCCGAAGGTCGGCGCCTATCCCCTGTTCCCCTATCATAACCGGCTGGTCGGTGCTGCCTTCGAGCATGAGGGCCGGCGCTATGAAGTCCCGCCGCATCCAGCACTTGGGAGCGATGCACAGCACGGTCCTGCTCACCGTCGGCCCTGGCATCTGGTTTTGCATGAGCCGGACCGGATCGAATTGGCCCTGGACTATCAAGCGGATGCCGACTGGCCTTTCGATTTCCGCGCCGTGCAGCGTTTCACACTCGCCGACGACCGGCTCGACGTGAAACTCTCGCTGACGAATACGGGAAATGGCTCCATGCCGGGTGGTTTCGGCTGGCATCCCTATTTTTCGGCCGGCCTCGGGAATGCTGTCTCTTGCGATGCGCTAGAAATCTGGCCGGTAAGCTCGATGGGCATCCCGAGCGGAGCAGCACCGCAAACGCGCGACGCTGACAAGCCGTTTCCTGGCGAGGGCTTTACGGCTTTCCTGTCGGAGTGGGGGTCTGCGACGGCGACCCTCGATGGCGGCGCCGAAGTGACCGTTACCGCCGGCCCGCAACTGCCGCATATCGTGGTGCACCGGACGCCGGGCTACGTCTGCCTGGAACCGGTCAGCCACGTCGCCGGCGTCTTCGGTTTCCCGCCGGAAGCAAGGGCGTCCGCGGGCCTTTTCGTTCTGCAGCCGGGGGAAGAGCGGTCGGCCCGCCTTTCGGTTGGCATCAACGGCAGCGCCGCCTGATATCCATCGCCCCTCCGGATCAAACCTTTTCCACGGCGTTGGCCGGAGCCGCCTGCAGGAACGATGCAAGATCGTTCTCGTCCAGCGTCTCCCTGTCGAGCAGCAATCTTGCGGATTTCTCCAGTGCGCTTCTGCGCTCGGTCAGAATGGCAACCGCCCGGTCGAAGGTCTCGTCGACGATGCGACGCACTTCCTCGTCGACCGTCGTGGCGGTCTCGTCGGAATATTCATGCTCCTCCGGTCCGTAATAGGGCTGGTCGGTGGCGAGGAAGGAACGCCGGTCCCTTTCGAGCGCCACGTGTCCGAGCTTTTCGGTCATGCCGTAACGGGTGACCATGGCGCGGGCGATGTCGGTCACCTTGACGAGATCGTCCGCAGCACCTGTTGAAAGATGATGATAGATGATCCATTCCGCCGCCCGCCCGCCGAGCAGCACGGCCATCTTGTTTTCGAGCTCTTCGCGGGTCATCAGGAAACGGTCCTCGGTCGGGCGCTGGATCGTGTAGCCGAGCGCGCCGATGCCGCGCGGGATGATCGAGACTTTGTGGACGGGATCGACGCCCGGCAGCGCCATGGCGATGAGGGCATGCCCCATCTCGTGGTGGGCGACGATCTCGCGTTCCTTGGGGTTGAGCAGCCGGTTGCGTTTTTCCAGCCCCGCGACGATGCGTTCGATGGCGTTGTTGAAATCCTCCATGGCGACCGCGGCCGCCTTCCGGCGGGTGGCGAGCAGCGTCGCCTCGTTCACCAGGTTGGCAAGGTCGGCGCCGGTAAAGCCGGGCGTCAGCGCGGCGATCTCCTCGACATTGACTTCCGGCGCAAGCTTCGCCTTCTTCAGATGCACATTGAGGATCTGGATGCGTCCTACCTTGTCGGGACGGTCGACGAGCACCTGGCGGTCGAAGCGTCCGGCCCTGAGGAGGGCCGGGTCGAGGATTTCCGGCCGGTTGGTGGCCGCAAGCAGCACGAGCCCGGTCGAGGAATCAAAACCGTCGAGTTCCACCAGGAGCTGGTTGAGCGTCTGCTCCTTCTCGTCGTGTCCGCCCGCCAGCGGGCCGATGCCGCGGGCGCGTCCCAGCGCGTCGAGCTCATCGATGAAGATGATGGCCGGAGCCTTGGAGCGCGCCTGTTCGAAGAGGTCACGCACGCGGGCAGCCCCGACGCCGACGAACATTTCCACGAATTCGGAGCCGGAGATCGAGAAGAACGGTACTGCGGCCTCGCCCGCGACGGCCCTTGCCAAAAGTGTCTTGCCGGTCCCGGGCGGGCCGACGAGCAGAATGCCCTTCGGCATGCGTCCGCCGAGCCGGCCGTAGCCGACCGGGTCCTTGAGGAAGTCGACGATCTCCTTCAACTCGTCCTTGGCCTCGTCGACGCCGGCCACGTCCTTGAAGGTCACGCCCGTATCGGACTGGACATAGACCTTTGCCCGGCTCTTGCCGATCTGCATCAGGCCGCCGCCCAGGCCGCCCGCACCCATGCGCCGCAGCATGAACATCCATACGCCGACGAAGAGCGCGACGGGAATGACCCAGGAAAGGAGGTCGCGCAAGAAGGTGTTTTCCATCTGGCCGGTCACCACCACGCCGTATTGCTGGAACTGCTGGGCGAGGTCGGGCTGGACGCGCGTGGTGATGAAATAGGGGCGCTCGTTCTGCGGTTCCTTGTATCGCCCCTGGATATAGTTGTCGGAAACCGCCACTTCGGCGATCTTGCCATCCTTCAGGTCCGTCTCGAACTGGCTGTAGGGTATCTGCGCAACCTGTGTCGCGGTCGTGAAGAGGTACTGGAACAGCATCAGCCCGAAGAAGGCGGCGACCCAATACCAGACGTGGAACTGCGTCTTCTTGTTCATAAGCATCCTCGCTCCGGAATCCGATTTGATGACTGCCCACGGCTTCCGCCACCGCGGATTAATCTAGGGCCGATGAACGCCATTATCCACAGTAGCCGGAACTGCTGTAGCCTATGCCGGGTAACTCTGGTTCCGGAAAATCCCCTACCGGAAGGTGGTGCGCCGTCCTTTGATCTATGTCATGAATGGAGACGGGAGGCATTCGCGTTGGGCTTGCTCGGAAGACCAGACCGGCGAAAACTTGTGTGATAGGATTGCACGGCCCAGCCGCAGCGGAAGAGATCGCATGCCCGTCCAGCGTATCAGTTTCTATGTGCTCCTCGTCCTGGTGAGCATCGCCTTCATCGCCGTCGTCCTGCCTTTCTATTCCGCGATCTTCTGGGCCGTCGTTCTTGCGATCATCTTCTTTCCTGTGCACGTGAGGCTTGAAGCGGGGCTGCACGGGCATTCGAATGTTGCCGCGGCCATCTCTGTCCTTATCTGCCTCTGCCTCGTTATCATTCCGGGATTGATCGTCCTCAGCTCCCTCGTTCAGCAGGGCAACAACCTCTATCAGCGCATCGACAATGGAGAAATCGACGTTCGGCGGCTTCTCCAGCAGCTGCAGGGCGCGTTGCCTCTGTTCGTCCAAGATTGGCTTCACAGGCTGGAGTTGAATGGTTTCGGCGAGTTGTGGACTCGCGTCTCCGGCGCGCTGATGCAGGGGGGCAGCTTTTTTGCCGGCAGGGCTTTAAGTCTCGGGCAGAACACGCTTCAGTTTTTCGTCGCATTCGGTGTGATGCTGTATCTGCTGTTCTTCCTGTTTCGGGATGGACGTTCGCTGGCGCGTGTCGTCGGACGTGCGCTTCCGTTGAGCGACGCGCATACCCACCGGTTTAGTTCAAAATTCACTTCTGTGATCCGGGCGACGGTAAGGGGCAATGTCATCATCGCACTTATACAGGGATCGATCGGTGGCGTAACGTTCTGGGCGCTCGGGGTTGAGCCGGCCTTGCTCTGGGGTGTGTTGATGAGCCTTCTTTCGTTGCTTCCGGCGGTGGGCGCCGCGCTGGTCTGGGTGCCGACTGCAGCCTACCTCGCGCTCTCCGGATTCTGGATCAAGGCGGCCATACTGGTGGCGATCGGGGTCCTGGTCATCGGCCTTGTCGACAATCTGCTGAGGCCGCCGCTTGTGGGCAAGGAAACCCGGCTGCCGGACTATGTCGTATTGATTTCCACGATCGGCGGGATTTCGCTGATGGGAATAAATGGTTTTGTGATCGGCCCCCTGATCGCGGCGCTCTTCATGGCGGCTTGGGGCATCTTTGTGGAAGAACAGGACAGGTCCGACACCGAGAGCGGCTGACGCGGAAATAGGCTCCGCTTCATGGAACGATGGATGGGCTTCCTTGTTGAAGGATCGCCGGCCTGATCGACAGGCTGCGTGATGCATGGAGGAACAGGACATGGCTATGACGCTGACGAGTCCGGCCTTCGCCGAGGGCGAACGTGTGCCGGACAGATATACCCGGTTTGGCGAAAATCTGATGCCACCGCTGAAATGGAGCGGAGCGCCGGAGGGTGCCAGGAGTTTCGCACTGATCGTCGAGGATCCCGATGCGCCGCGCGGGACGTTTCGCCATTGCGGCATGTTCAACATCCCGAAGGATTGGAGCGAAGTGTCGCGGGGCGTCCGCATGAAGTCTGACGGCGGTGTGCGCTTTTCCCGCAACGACTTCGGCAATACCCGTTATGACGGGCCCCAGCCTCCGAAGGGGCATGGCATGCACCATTACCGGTTCCGCATTGCCGCTCTCGATGTGCCGGAGCTGGAAATGTCGGATATGGCGGACGCTGAATCCATGTGGGATGAGGCGCGCAAGCACATGCTGTCGGAAGCCTCGCTCACCGGCACTTTCGACGTGCATTGAACACCTCGCCTGAAAACGGGGGCCGGTCTTTCACTGACGGCATGCGCAGATCAACCAGCCAAGGCCCGGAATCCGATTGAAGGCAGCGGGCTTCAGCGCAGCTTGTAGGGCGTGGTTTCGCGCATGTTGTGGTCGACTGCGATCTTGCGGCGGAAGGGGGGCACTGCCCGGCTGGTGCAGCTCGGCCGCTCGCAGATGCGGCAGGATATGCCGATCGGATCGAAGCCGGCACGATCCGCAAGGTTCAGGTCGTCGGCATAGACGAAGGCTTCCGCATAGGAAATCTCACATCCGAGCGCCAGCGCGTAGACCGGCTGGTGCGACCGGAAGCCGCCGATGCCCTTGCTCACCTGCGTGGCGAGACAAAGGTAACGCACGCCGTCCGGAGTTTCGGCAAGCTGCCGGATGATGCGGCCGGGCATCTCGAAGGCCTGGTGGGCGTTCCAGAGCGGACAGGCCGCGCCGAAACGGGCGAACTGCAGCTTGGTGGCGCTGTGCCGCTTGGTAATGTTGCCGGCGCGGTCGATCTTGGCGAAGAAGATCGGCACGCCCTTGAGGCCGGGCCTCTGCAGGGTGGAAAGCCGGTGACAGACCTGCTCCGGCGAGGCACCGAAGCGGGCTGCCAGAAGCTCGATATCGTGCCGGAGCTCCCGTGCCGCCTTGAGGAACGTCTGGTAGGGCATCAGCAGCGCGCCGGCGAAATAGTTGTGGAGACCGATGCGGCAGATGTCCACCGCTTCCTCGGTCCGGAAGCCTGCGTTGCGGGCGATGGTATCGGCGATCGTTCCCGCATGGAGCTGGGCGATCTCCACCGCCACCTGGAAGAGGCGGGTCTGCGCCGGCGCATAGGGGTTCAGCGTCAGCACCCGGGAGGCCGGATCGTAGTGGCGGATGGCATGCGCTGCCATCGGTCCATGCACCACGCGCACGCCGAATGCCTTTTCCAGGTAGTCCGTCAGCAGCGGATGGCTGTCGGCGGCCGGCAGACTGAGGTCGAGCGCCAGTTTTTCCGCGGCGATATCGAGTTCGTGCAGGTAGTTGTCGACGAAGTGGAAGAAGTCCCGCACCTCGTCATAGGGTGTGGTTTCGGCCGCAGCCGTCCGCCCCAGCCTATCGTCCATGCCGGCGAGCTGCTCGCCGTTGCGGCGATAGGCCTGGTGGCAGGTGATCAGCGCGTGCGCCAGCCCCGGCGCGTTCTGGGTCACCAGCTTCAGTTCCTGCAGGCTCGGCTGGTAGGTTTCGAACAGCGGGTCGGACAGCGCCTCGGAAAGAGCGGAGAGAAGCCGGTCCGTCTCTCCGGTCGAGATCTCGGCAATGTCGAGCTGGAACTTGTCGGCGAGCGCCAGAAGCACGGCGGCCGAAACCGGCCGCTGGTTGTTCTCGATCTGGTTGAGATAGCTGGTCGATATGCCGATGCGTTCGGCGAACTGGCTCTGGGTCGCATTGCTCGCGGCCCGCAATTCCCTTACTTTCCTGCCGATAAAGAGTTTTCCGATCGCCATGTTCGCAAATTCGCATTTTCGAGTTTGCGATTTTATAATTCCACAAATGCACGCGTTCAACGGTTTTCTGGAATTGGCCGACGGAATAAGGGAAGAGCGAACGCATTCGGGAGTAGTCATGCGCGCAGTTCTGAACGAAGTGGAGAAGCGACGGGCGGAAGCACGGCTCGGCGGTGGCGAGAAACGCGTCGCCGCGCAGCATGCCAAGGGCAAGCTGACGGCCCGCGAGCGTATCGATGTCCTGCTCGACGAAGGCTCCTTCGAGGAGTTCGACATGTACGTCACTCACCGCGCGGTGGATTTCGGCATGGCGGAACAAAAGGTGGCGGGCGATGGCGTCGTCACCGGCTGGGGCACGATCAACGGCCGCCAAGTCTATGTCTTCTCCCAGGATTTCACCGTGCTCGGCGGCTCGCTCTCCGAAACCCATGCCCAGAAGATCTGCAAGATCATGGATATGGCGGTCCGTGTCGGTGCCCCGGTGATCGGCCTCAATGATTCCGGCGGCGCCCGCATCCAGGAAGGGGTCGCCTCGCTGGCAGGCTATGCGGAAGTCTTCCGGCGCAATGCCGAGGCATCGGGCGTCATCCCGCAGATTTCGGTCATCATGGGCCCCTGCGCCGGCGGCGCGGTCTATTCGCCGGCGATGACGGACTTCATCTTCATGGTGCGCGATTCGTCCTACATGTTCGTCACCGGCCCGGACGTGGTGAAGACGGTGACCAACGAGATCGTCACGGCCGAAGAACTCGGCGGCGCGGGCACCCATACGAAAAAATCCTCGGTCGCCGATGCCTCCTTTGAAAATGATATCGAGGCGCTGGAGGCTGTGCGCCAGCTCTTCGACTTCCTGCCGCTCAACAACCGCGAAAAGCCGCCGGTCCGGCCCTTCCACGACGATCCGGCCCGGGTGGAGATGCGGCTCGACAGCCTCATCCCCGACAGCCCGACCAAGCCCTACGACATGAAGGAGCTGATTTTCGCGATCGCCGACGAGGGCGATTTCTTCGAAATCCAGGAAGCCTTCGCGAAGAACATCGTCACCGGCTTCATCCGGCTTGAGGGACAGACGGTCGGCGTCGTCGCCAACCAGCCGATGGTGCTCGCCGGCTGCCTCGATATCGACTCGTCCCGTAAGGCGGCCCGTTTCGTCCGCTTCTGCGATGCCTTTTCGATCCCGATCCTGACGCTCGTCGACGTGCCGGGCTTCCTGCCCGGCGTCGCGCAGGAATATGGCGGGGTCATCAAGCACGGCGCCAAACTGCTCTTTGCCTATTCGGAAGCGACCGTGCCGATGGTGACGCTGATTACCCGCAAGGCCTATGGCGGCGCCTATGACGTGATGGCGTCGAAGCATATCGGGGCCGATATCAATTACGCTTGGCCGACCGCGGAGATCGCGGTGATGGGCGCCAAGGGTGCGACCGAAATCCTTTACCGTTCCGAGCTTTCCGACCCGGAAAAGATCGCCGCCCGCACGAAGGAATATGAGGAGCGGTTCGCCAACCCCTTTGTGGCGGCCGAGCGCGGCTTCATCGATGAGGTGATCATGCCGCATTCGTCCCGCCGCCGCATCGCCCGCGCCTTCGCCTCGCTCCGCAACAAGCAGGTGACGACGCACTGGAAGAAGCACGATACGATCCCGCTTTAGAGGACGGAGGAATAGCCATGGCCAATCTTCCCGACATGACGAAGCATCGGGGCTTTCCCTCCGGCATGCCGGGCACGGGAATCCAGTTCGTCATCCGCCGCGCGAACCCGAAGGGCGTGACGCCGATCAAGGCTCTTCCCCGCCGTGCCCGGCCGGGCTCCCATGAACATCGGGTCGACGCGGCCTTCCTGCATGCGCTCTGGCACCATTTCGGGCCTGAACCCTTCGAGCGCGGCAACCTCGATGCCGCGCGTCTCAGCCTCCTTTTCGGCCGCGAGGTTGTGCCGGCAGAGAAGGATTTCGACCCGGCCTCCTATGAGGCGTTATTGATGATCAACGAGAAGACCGCGCGCCAGAGCTTTCCGGAATCTTTCGAAGACGTGATGGAGGTCTAGGGCGATGCGGGAGAAAATCGTCGTCGCTCATCCCCTCAAGGCGGGCATGAGCAGGCTTTTCGATCCGGAGCGCTGGCTCCGGAAAAGACTGGAAAGGCAAAGGGCGCGCCATGCGTTTCGCGATGATCGTCGCAAGCCGGAACTGACGCCGGAGGAGGCGCGTCGGGATCATTGGCAGATGCTGCGCTTCATGGGCTTTCATGCGCTGGCCGGCGCGCTCATCGGCGCAGGCGTCGGCATTGCGCTTATCCTGTTCGACATTGGCGGCCTTGGCACGCTGGTCGCCCGTTCGGCCAATCCCGTTCTTCCCGTTCTCCTGGTGGTCGTTCCCTTCGCCTCGATCTTCGGCGGCGCGGCCGCCGGCTCCGCCATCCTCACCCTTCCCTATGACAAGAAATACCGCGACGACGAAGACGATCGCGATTCCGGAAGCAAATGATGTTCAAGAAAATCCTGATCGCCAATCGCGGTGAAATCGCCTGCCGGGTCATCAAGACGGCAAAGAAGATGGGCATTGCCACGGTGGCCGTCTATTCGGATGCCGACCGCGATGCGCTGCATGTGCGCATGGCCGATGAGGCGGTGCATATCGGGCCGGCGCCGTCGTCCCAGTCCTATATCGTCATCGACAGGATCATCGATGCGATCCGCAAGACGGGCGCGGATGCCGTCCACCCCGGTTACGGTTTCCTGTCGGAAAATGCGGTTTTCGCCGCAGCGCTCGAAAAGGAAGGCGTCGCCTTCATCGGCCCGCCGGTGAAAGCCATTGAGGCCATGGGCGACAAGATCACCTCCAAGAAGGTCGCGGCGGAAGCCGGCGTCAACACCGTGCCCGGCCATATGGGGCTGATTGAGGATGCCGGCGAGGCGGTAAGGATCGCCTCTGCGATCGGCTATCCGGTGATGATCAAGGCATCGGCCGGCGGCGGCGGCAAGGGCATGCGCATTGCCTGGAACGATCAGGAGGCGCGCGAGGGCTTTCAGGCTTCAAAGAACGAGGCGAAAAGCTCCTTCGGCGACGACCGCATCTTCATAGAGAAATTCGTCACCGAGCCGCGCCATATCGAGATCCAGGTGCTGGGCGACAGGCACGGCGGCACGCTTTACCTCGGCGAGCGCGAATGCTCCATCCAGCGCCGCAACCAGAAGGTCATCGAGGAGGCGCCGTCGCCCTTCCTCGATGCGGCCACCCGGCGTGCCATGGGCGAGCAGGCGGTGGCGCTGGCAAAGGCGGTCGGCTATTTCTCCGCCGGCACGGTGGAGTTCATCGTCGACGGCGTTCGCCAATTCTACTTCCTCGAAATGAACACCCGCCTGCAGGTGGAGCATCCGGTGACCGAACTCGTCACCGGTATCGACCTCGTGGAACAGATGATCCGCGTTGCCGCCGGCGAGAAATTGTCCTTCGGCCAGGACGACGTGAAGCTGAATGGCTGGGCGATCGAAAGCCGGCTCTATGCGGAAGACCCGTATCGCAACTTCCTGCCGTCGATCGGCCGGCTGACGCGCTATCGCCCGCCGGTGGAGGGCCGGCAGGACGACGGCACGGTGATCCGCAACGATACCGGTGTCTTCGAGGGCGGCGAGATCTGCATGTATTACGACCCGATGATCGCCAAGCTCTGCACGTGGGCTCCCGATCGCGGGAAGGCGATAGACGCGATGGGCGCTGCACTCGACGATTTCGAGGTGGAGGGCATCGGCCACAACCTGCCTTTCCTGTCGGCGGTCATGGGGCAGGAGCGGTTCCGCTCCGGCCGGCTGACGACCGCCTATATCGCCGAGGAATTCCCGGACGGTTTTGCGGGCGTCGAGCCGGATGCGCCGTCGGCCCGGCAGCTTGCGGCCATCGCGGCATTGATCAATCAGGTGCTTCAGGAAAGGGCGGTACAGATTTCCGGCACGATCGGCAATCACCGCCGCGTCGTCGGCCGGGAATGGGTGGTGGCGCTCGCAGGCCTTACGGAGGCCGTGACGCTCGAAACCGGCCCGGATGGCGCCTCCGTGATCTTTTCCGATGGCAAACGGCTTTCGGTGGCAAGCGGCTGGCTGCCGGGCCAGAGCCATGCGAACTTCCATGTCGGCAGCGAGTCGATGGGCGTGAAGGTCGATCTCGCCGGCTCCGCCATCCGCCTTCGCTGGCGCGGCATGGATGTGATCGCCCGTGTCCGCTCCTCGTGTGTCGCCGAGCTTGCCCGCCTGATGCCGAAAAAACTGCCGCCGGATACGTCGAAAATGTTGCTGTGCCCCATGCCTGGCGTCATCACGTCGGTTGCGGTCAAGGTGGGCGATGCGGTGGAGGCCGGGCAGACGCTGGCGACCGTGGAAGCCATGAAGATGGAAAACGCGCTGAAGGCGGAAAGACAGGGCGTGGTCAAGCGCGTCGCGGCGGTGGTCGGCCAGAGCCTGGCGGTCGATGAACTGATCATGGAGTTCGAGTGATCCGCCTCTTTGCTCTTTCCGACCAGCAGGAGAACGCTCGAAAGTTCCTTCGCGAACACAGCTCGTCCGGCGTTTCAGGAAGATCCGGTCCTGTTCAGCCGCGCCAGCATATGGCGCTGGTGGTCCTGACCGCCGAAGAAGACGGCGATGACACGCACGGTTCTGATCGTATCATCGACGTGGAAATAAAATATCGCCCGGTTTTTCGTGACGTGACGCAATCCAGGTCTGATATCGTTATGGAGAGTACCCTGGTGTGGGGCGAGCGCCAGGTCATTCATGTCGGACTTGATGACATCAATCCTGTGCACGGCACGTTCGAAGGCATCGAACACAGGATCGCCGAGTGTGATATAGGACTGAAGAAGAAAGTCGAAGACGAGAGCGAGATCCCGTCTGATCTCGGGCGAGCGGAGTATCTTATAGGCCAAGCGCAGCCTTCTTTTCCGCGATCATTGCTGCGATCTGTTTGTCGCTCTCTTCAATCGTCACGAATTCGTCGTCCATACGGTCGTCGATCAGCTTTTTCAATGCGGCAAGCTCGGCGTCTTTCAGTTCCGTTTCTTCACGCACCAGTTCGAGGCCGCGCTGGACGACAGCGCTCAGGCTTGAAAAGCGACCTTCCTCGACGAGTTTGCGGGCAAACAGGTCTTGCTGATCTGAAATGGAGACAGAGGCTTTCACGGACATGGATGCGCTCCCTTTACGGAAGCAAAATACTACTGGGTAGCATGCGCGTCAATTTTCTTGAAAAAATCGCATCCTCCAGTTTCCCCGCCCTCTTTACCCGTGCCTGCAATCATCCCGTCCCGCATCGGATACACCGGAAGGCGTTCCGGCGAGGCGGGGCCGGCGCGGGCGGTGAGGGTAGGACGCGAAACCTCATTGTCCGGGTCCGCGGAAAATGGTCTCCCTCCGGCGACACGGGGGAAGCGAAAAGGTTACGGACCGGCCGCCTGCTTCCGATGCCCGAACAGCGCGCCGGGCGTGGCAAGCATGTCCCGCCTTGCCGGGCGAAAGGTACATGCTCCACTCAACGAGCCAAAGCCAGCTTTCCGCGATCTTTGATCGCGGGCGGCTTTGGGGCGGCACACATGGTGGCCCGACGGATGGTTTCGCCGGATTTTTCAAAAGTCCGCCGAACACATCGGGAAACCGGCGGCAGAAAACCGTCCGGAAGGGCCAAGGCAGAGGGACCGGAGTCGCGGATAAAAACCGCCGAACGGGGCGCTGAGAGGTGTCACCTAAAACTAAAACTTAAGAGGCAGCTTTCAGCGCCCCGTTCGAACACTAGATAAACCACGGATCGAAAGATCGCGTGTCCAAAGGCGCATGTCGAGGAGCATTCGATGTCCAGGAAGACCGTAAAAGACTGGGAAACACTGGCCGAAAAGGAGCTGAAGGCGCCGCCGGAAACGCTCGTCTGGCACACCGCCGAGGGCATTGACGTCAAGCCGCTCTATACAGCCGAGGACCTTGAGGGCATCGGGCATCTGGACTCGCTTCCCGGCTTCAAGCCCTTCGTGCGCGGCCCCCGCGCCACCATGTATGCCGGCCGCCCCTGGACGATCCGGCAGTATGCCGGCTTTTCGACGGCCGAGGAATCCAACGCCTTCTATCGGCGCAATCTCGCGGCCGGCCAGAAGGGCCTTTCAGTCGCCTTCGACCTTGCCACCCATCGCGGCTACGACTCGGACCATCCGCGCGTCGAGGGCGATGTCGGCAAGGCGGGCGTGGCGATCGACAGTGTCGAGGATATGAAGATCCTCTTCGACGGCATTCCATTGAAGGAAATGTCCGTCTCCATGACCATGAACGGCGCTGTGATCCCGATCCTTGCAAGCTTCATCGTCGCCGGCGAGGAACAGGGCTGTTCGCGGGCCGAGCTTTCCGGAACCATCCAGAACGACATTTTGAAGGAGTTCATGGTCCGCAACACCTATATCTATCCGCCGGAACCCTCGATGCGGATCGTCGCCGACATCATCGAATATACGGCGAAGGAGATGCCGCGCTTCAATTCAATTTCCATATCCGGCTATCATATGCAGGAGGCCGGCGCGACGCTCGTCCAGGAGCTTGCCTTCACGCTGGCCGATGGCCGTGAATATGTGCGGGCCGCGCTCGCCAAGGGGCTCAATGTCGACGACTTCGCCGGCCGGCTTTCCTTCTTCTTCGCGATCGGCATGAACTTCTTCATGGAGGCGGCGAAGCTTCGCGCTGCGCGACTGCTCTGGTCGCGCATCATGGAGGAGTTCAAGCCGCAGAAGGCGTCATCCCTGATGCTGCGCACTCATTGCCAGACGTCGGGCGTTTCGCTGCAGGAACAGGACCCTTACAACAACGTCATCCGCACCGCCTACGAGGCGCTGTCGGCGGCGCTTGGCGGTACACAGTCGCTGCACACCAATGCGCTCGACGAGGCGATGGCGCTGCCGACGGATTTCTCCGCCCGCATCGCCCGCAATACGCAGCTTATCCTCCAGCATGAAACGGGCGTCACGAAAGTGGTCGATCCGCTGGCCGGCTCCTATTATGTCGAAAGCCTCACCAACGAGCTTGCGGAAAAGGCCTGGGCGCTGATCGGGGAAGTCGAGGCGATGGGTGGTATGACCAAGGCCGTGGCCGAAGGCCTGCCGAAACGGATGATCGAGGAGGCGGCGACCCTTCGCCAGGCCGCCGTCGACCGTGGCGAGGAGATCATCGTCGGGGTCAACAAATACCGGCTGGAGAACGAGGACGAGCTCGACATTCTGGCGATCGACAATACCGCCGTGCGCAAGGCGCAGGTAAGGCGACTGGAAGAGGTCCGCCGCCGGCGCGATCCCAAGAAGGTCGAAGAGACGCTTGGTGTGCTTTCCGAGGTCGCCCGTAGCGGCGAGGGCAATCTCCTCGAAGCGGCGGTCGAGGCGGCTCGCGCCCGCGCCACCGTTGGCGAAATTTCCGACGCCATGCGAAAGGCCTTCGGCGATCATTCCGCAGTGCCGGAAGTGGTGGGAGATATCTACGGCCCGGCCTATGACGGCGATCCCGAATACAAGACGCTCGTTGTCCGCCTCAGCGGCTACAGCAAGGCGTCCGGCAGGCCGAAGGTCATGGTCGCCAAGCTCGGCCAGGATGGACACGACCGCGGCGCCAAGGTGATCGCGTCCGCCTTCGGCGACATCGGCTTCGATGTGCTGGCCGGCCCGCTCTTCCAGACACCTGAGGAGGCGGCCGATCTCGCGGTGAAGGAAAAGGTGCAGGTGGTCGGCATGTCCTCGCTCGCCGCCGGTCACAGGACGCTGGCGCCGCAGCTTGTCGAGGCGCTGAAAAAGAAAGGGGCGGACAATGTGATCGTCGTGGTCGGCGGTGTCGTGCCCCGCCAGGACTATGATTTCCTTCTGGAACACGGTGTTTCAGCCGTCTTCGGCCCCGGCACCAATGTGCTGGACGCCGCCAACAAGGTCCTCGACCTGCTTGAGGGCAAGCGGAGGAACATCTGACGGCTCGAGCGGGATGCCGAAAAGTGTGGGCGGTTTTCGGTTAAGATCCCGCTCTAACTTTTTGATCTATCGCGCCAGCATGGCGCGGGCGCTGTCGGCATCGGTGATCAATACGTTGATCAGGCCGCTTTCCGCCACGGCGTGCAGGATCCTGTGTTTGTGCGCCCCGCCGGAGGCGACGATCCGGCAGTCGATCCCGCGGAAATCCGTGAGTTCCGGCGAGAGCACCTGGCGGTTCAGCGGATGGTCGATCTCCCGCCCGGAAGTGTCGAGATAACGGCCCATCAGGTCGCCCACCGCGCCGGCATCTCTCAGGATCGCCTCGTCCATGCCTTCCGGCAGGCCGTAGCGCACCTGCAGCGATTGCTGCGACACGTCGCCGACGCTAAGGTAGGCGACATCCACCTCGCAGATCTGCTTGAACGTCTTCTGGAAGACGCCCTGCGAGATGATCGCGTCGCGCGATTCCGCGCTGTCGGCATAGATCGGCGCTGCAAAATAACGGCATTGGGCGTTCAGCACCTGGGCAAAGCCGCGGACGATCTCGAACGTGTTGATCTCCGAGCCGTGGGTCAGCCCGCCCATCATCGAACGCACCCTGATCTGCGGCTCGTTGAGCGAAGGCATGTGGTGGATTGTCTCGCGCAATGTGGAGCCCCAGCCGATCCCGATCGAGGCGGGCTTCTGCGTCTGGATCAATCTGCCGAGAAAACCCGCGGCACCCCGCCCGAGCACGGAATGAAGCAACCCCGGATCGCTTGGGCTCGGCACCACCACGGCGTCCTTCAAACCAAAGCGTTTCCTGAGCTTGGCTTCCAGTTCGACGCTTTCCGAAAGCACGGCATCGAAGCTGATCCGCACCACACCTGTTTCCAGTGCTTCCGACAGAATTTCGTTGACCCGCCGCCGGGTGACGTTCATCCGCTCGGCGATCTGCTGCTGGGTTAACCCTTCCACGTGGTAGAGCCAGGCCGCTCGCACCATCAATTCGCGATTTTCCATCTTAAAGCCCCATTGTGCTCATATGTCACATGCGTGTAACATATGTAACGTAACCCGCTCGTGTCATGGCTAACCCAGAGCGGGAAAAATGGCCAGAACCTAACAGAGGCGGGCCACGCAAGGGGCCCAGGAAACCCAAGGAACCGAAAATATGGCTTCGACATATGTGAAATCGGTGGCCGGCCTGCTTGCCGCCGGCGCGCTGCTGATGGGCGCGACGGGCGCTGCGGCTGCGGAACGCGTCAAGATCGAATGGTGGTATGCGATCTCCGGCAAGCTCGGCGAGACCGTTCAGCAGCTCATCTCGGACTTTAACAAGTCGCAGGACAAGTACGAGGTCGTCGGCACCCACAAGGGCAATTACGAAGAGACGATGGCGGCCATGGTCGCCGCCTACCGCGTCAACCAGCAGCCGGCTATCCTTCAGTCGGCCGAACGCGGCTTCATGACCATGCTGAATTCCGGGGCCATCATTCCGGCCGACGAACTGATGGCCAAGCAGGGCTACAAGATCGACTGGAACGATTTCGTCAAGCCGGTTGCCGGCTTCTATATCGTCAACGGCAAGCCGGCGGCTCTGCCCTTCAACTCGTCGACCCCGATCCTCTGGTACAATGCCGATGCCTTCAAGGCAGCCGGCTTCGATGCACCGGCCGACACCTGGCAGGATCTCGAAAAGCAGCTCTATGCGCTGAAGGAAAAGAAAGTCACCGATTGCCCGATGGCGCTTCCGGGCGACTACCAGTGGAGCCTGATCGAGAACTATTCGGCGATCAATGATCAGCCCTTCGGCACCAAGGCCAACGGTTACGCCGGTCTCGATACCGAATTCGTCTACAACAAGACCTCCGTGGTCGGCCAGGTCGCGCGGCTGAAGAAGTGGATCGACGACGGCGTGCTGAAGATCGCCGGCCAGGGTGTTTCCCCGATCAGCCTCTACACCTCCGGCACCTGTGCCTCGATCATCAATTCTACGGCCAGCCATTCGGCCGTCGAGGCGGATGCCAAGTTCAAGTGGAGCGCAGCTGTCATGCCGCATGAGGAAGGCGTCCAGCCGAAGAACAGCACGATCGGCGGCGCTGCGCTCTGGGCGATCAAGGGCAAGCCGGAAGAGGTTCAGGCCGGTGTTGCAGCCTTCTTCAACTATGTCGCCCAGCCGAACGTTCAGGAATGGTGGAGCAAGTCGACCGGCTATGTTCCGGTGACCAATGCCGCCTACGCCAAGATGAAGCAGGAAGGCTATTTCAAGGATCATCCGACCCGCGAGATCGCCATCGAACAGCTTTCGCGCGGCGAGCCGAACGACAATTCGCGAGGTTTCCGCTTCGGCAACCATAACCAGGCGACGGCGATCCTGCTCGAGGAGATGCAGGCGGTCTGGACCGGCAAGAAGACGCCGCAGGAGGCTCTGGACTCTTCGGTCAAGCGCGGCAATGAAATCCTGCGCCAGTACGAGAAGCTCCATGCCGGCAAGTGATGCCTTGAGACTGGACGAGGGCGCGGCGACGCGCCCCCGTTTTCCGTTGCTGCCCTGGTTGGGTTCGCTTGTCGGGTCGTCCGAAACCGGGCTCAAGGCATCGCATTTCCGGCGGCCCTGGCTGGCGGCGGGCCTGGTTGCTCCGCAACTTCTGATCCTGCTCTTTTTCTTCTTCATTCCGACCTGGAAGGCGCTGTCGCTTGCCTTCGTGCAGGTCGATCCGTTCGGCGGGACGATGATCTTCGTCGGGCTGGATAATTTTACGACCCTGTTTTCGAGCCCGGAATATCGCGACAGCGCGGTGCTTACCCTCTGGTTCACCACCGTCCAGTGCGTCGCCACGCTTCTGGTCGCCGGCCTGCTCGCCTTCGCCACCGATCAGGTCATGCGCGGCAAGGCGATCTACAAGGGCGTCATCCTCTTACCCTACGCCATCGCGCCGGCAATTTCGGGCGTGCTCTGGGCCTTTCTCTTCAATCCGACGGTCGGCCCGCTGGCGCACATGCTGCATGACCTGGGCTTCGCCTGGGACCCGAACCGCCGTCCCTTCGATGCATTGCTGCTGGTCTCGGTCGCAGCGGTGTGGAAGCATATCTGCTACGACTACATATTCCTTGTCGCGGCCTTCCTCGCCGTACCCGCTTCCGTCATCGAAGCCGGCGCGATAGATGGCGCCCGGCCGGTAAGGCGCTTCCTGACGATCACGCTGCCGATGGCCGCGCCGACGATCTTCTTCCTGATCGTCATGAATTTCGTCTACGGCCTCTTCGAGACCTTCGGCATCATCGACACGATCACCCATGGCGGCCCGGCCGGCAGCACCAACACGCTGGTCTACAAGGTCTACCAGGATGGTTTCCGCCAGCTCGATCTCGGCTCGTCGGCCGCGCAATCCGTGGTGCTGATGGCGATCGCCATCCTTTTCACCGTCCTGCAGTTCCGCGCCGTCGAGCGCAAAGTCAATTACCAGGTGTGATCATGGTCGAACGTCACATTGGTCTCTCCATCTTCTGTCATGTGGTGCTGCTGCTCGGCGCCGCCGCGGTCGGCATGCCGCTCTATTTCGCCTTCGTCGCCGGTTCGCTGACGGTCGGTGAGGTGCAGCAGGTGCCGTTCCCGCTGCTGCCGGGTGACCATTTCGTCGAAAACACCATAGGTGCCTGGAATGAAGGTGATTTCGGCCAACTCTACATCAACTCCTTCATCGTCACGGTCGGCATCGTTGTCGGAAAGCTCACGGTCTCGATCATCGCCGCGTTTGCGGTCACCTACTTCCGCTTTCCCTTCCGCATGACTGCCTTCTGGCTGATCTTCATCTCGCTGATGCTGCCGGTCGAAGTGCGCATCATCCCGACCTACGAGGCCGTGGCGGATGCCGGCGGGCCGCTCCGCTCCTTCTTTGAAGCGATCGGCCTGACCGGTTTTCTTGCCAATACCACCGGTTACCAGCTGGATGCGGCGTTGCAGTGGAACATGGTCAACACCTATAGCGGTTTGATCCTGCCGCTGATCGCCTCGGCCTCGGCGACTTTCCTGTTCCGCCAGTTTTTCCTGACCGTGCCGGACGAGCTCTGCGAGGCGGCGAAGCTCGACGGTGCCGGGCCATTGAAATTCTTCCGGGACGTGCTTCTGCCGCTCTCCAGCGCCAACATCGCGGCGCTGTCGATCATCCTCTTCCTTTACGGCTGGAACCAGTATCTCTGGCCGCTGCTCTTCACCACCGAGAAGGAAATGTACACGGCGATGATCGGGCTGAAGGACCTGATCCCGGTGGCGGATGCGCAACCGGCCTGGAACATCGCAATGGCGGCTTCCTTCTTCGTCATGGCGCCGCCCGCCCTCGTCATTCTGCTGATGCAACGCTGGTTCACCAAGGGTCTGGTGGATTCAAGCAAGTAAGGAGATATTTCCGATGTCCACACCCATCATCGTCGGCCATCGCGGCGCCCGCAATCTGTGGGCCGAGAACAGCCTTACCGGCTTTCGTAACCTGCTGGGCCTCAAGGTCGAATCCGTCGAGTTCGACGTGCATCTGACCGCCGCGGGCGAGCTTCTCGTCATCCATGACGCGAGGCTTGATCGTACCACCGAGCGTTCCGGCCGCGTCGCCGACCTCGCCGTCGGCGAACACCGGTCGGTCATCCTCAAGGGCACCGACGAGCGCATCCCGACGCTTGCCGAAGTGCTGGAAATCTACGCCCCGACCGGTCTCGAACTGCATGTGGAGCTGAAGGCCGATGCCGATGGCAAGCCCTACGAAGGCCTCGAAACCGTCGCTGCTGCGGAGATCGACCGCTTCGGTCTTGCAGACCGTTCCTTCCTGACGAGCTTCAACAGCGACGTCCTGAAGAAGGTCGGCGAGGTAGCGCCACATATCCGCCGGCTCTCCTCGCTCAGCCACAAGTCCGTTGAGGCCCGAGGTCTGCGGCAATCGGTCGAAGCCATGCTGCAGGTCTCAGACGTGCTTGCCGTCGAAAAGGCTTTGCTTTCTGATGAATGGGATCTGCTCTCGGCGCTGATTCCAGCTGAAAGACTTGGTGCCTGGGTGCCGAACGACCCGGACGACCTCTCGTTCTGGCTGAGAAGGCCGATCCGCCAGATCACCACCGACCGGCCGGATCTGGCCGTCAAGGCACGCGAAGGACTACTTGATGCTGCGCATTGACCGGCGGAGCTTCCTGGCAAGCGGACTGGCAGCGGCGGCCGTCTGGCGGCCGCTCGGGTCCGCGCGTGCGGAAAGCTTCAAGTCCGATCCGTTCGTGCTCAGCGTCGCATCGGGTTCGCCGAGAACCAATAGCGTCGTGCTGTGGACCCGGCTGATCCTGGAGAATGCATCGACGGCCGTATCCGCTGATCCCTTCGCGCCGGCGCCGCAGTCGGTTGCCGATCCGATCGACGTGGAATGGATGGTGGCCGAGGACGAGGCGTTTTCCAAGCCTGTCCAGTCGGGCCTCTTCCGCGCCGCGCCGGAATTCGCCCATTCGGTGCATGTGGAGGTGAGGGGGCTGCAGCCCGGCCGCTGGTATTTCTATCGCTTCCGTTCGGGAAATGCGGAAAGCCCGGTCGGTCGTACCCGCACAGCGCCGGAAAGTACCGATGCCTTCCGTTTCGCCTTCGCTTCATGCCAGCAATACGAGCAAGGCTTCTACAGCGCCTATGGCGACATGGCGGAAAAAGACCTCGATCTTGTCGTGCATCTCGGCGATTACATCTACGAGCGGAGTTATGGCGCTGAACTGGTGCGCAAGCACGGAACCGGCGTGCCCTCCATGCTCTACGAATACCGCGACCGCTATGCGCTCTACAAATCGGACCCGCAATTGCAGGCGGCGCATGCGGCCTTCCCCTGGCTTGCGGTCTGGGACGATCATGAGGTCATCAACAACTATGCCAATGATCGCGCGCCGGACGCGCCGGCTTCGACGGCCTTTCTTGCCCGGCGCCGCGCTGCCTATCAGGCCTGGTTCGAGCACATGCCGGTACATCCAGGCCTTGCCAATGGCTTCGATGCGCTGCGCATCTACGATCACTATCACTTCGGTAACCTGCTCGGACTGACGCTGCTCGACACGCGACAATATCGCTCGCCGCAGCTCCAGGGGGCTGCCGTCGGAGATCGACCTGAACGAACCATGCTCGGCCCGGCGCAGGAAGAATGGCTCGGCAGGGCGCTTGCTGGTTCCCAGGCAAAATGGAACGTCATCGCCCAGCAGACCCTGCTGTCCGAGCGCGACACCAAGGCGGGTCCTGAGACGGCCTACAATCTCGACGGCTGGGATGGATATCGCGCAGCGCGCGGCCGTCTCCTCGATGCCGTGCAGTCGCCTGCTGTTCGCAATCCCCTGATCATCGGCGGCGACCTGCACGCCTTTTATGCGGCTGACGTGAAGCGCGACTTCGCGGACGAAAAGGCGGCGCCCATCGCCACCGAGTTCGTCGGCGGTTCGATCACGTCCGATGCGCCGTCCGAAAAGAGCCTTGCCACGGCGCTTGCCGAAAACCCGCACCTCAAGTTCGCCTCGGACAAGCATGGCTATGCCATCATGCGTCTGAATGACCGGTCGACCGAGGTGGATTTCGTCGGCATCGCAGACCGCAAGCAGCAGAACTCTCCGGCCACCGTTTTCCAGAGCTTCGCCGTCGCCGACGGTGCAGCAGGCGTCAACCGGCTCTGACACACCACTGAAATTGGACTCCCATGCAGATTGATCTTCTGATTTTCGATTGTGACGGCGTGCTGATCAACAGCGAGCCGATCGCCAGTCGCACGCTTGCCAAGGCCTTGCAGAATGCCGGCGCTTCCATCACCACGGAAGAGGTCCTGATCCGCTTCACCGGTAATTCGCCGGATGTCATCCGCCGCATCTGCGTCGATGAACTCGGTCTCGAAAACCTCGAGACGGTGTTCGAGGCCTGGCACCTCGACATCTATCCGGAATTCGCGCGTTCATTGGAGCCGATGGCGGGTATGGAAGAACTCGTCCGGTCGCTGCCGCATAAAAAATGCGTCGCTTCCAACAGCTCGACGGACCGGCTGTCGAAGAGCCTCGGCCTGCTCGATCTCTGGCACGCATTTGCGCCCTCGGTCTTCAGCTCCGACAGGGTGGCACGGCCGAAACCGGCGCCCGACCTTTTCCATTTCTGCGCCAAGGCCTTTGCCGTCGATCCGAAGAATTGCGTGGTGATCGACGACAGCAGCCACGGCATTACGGGGGCGAGGGCCGCGGGCATGGTGCCGATCGGCTTTGTCGATCCCGCCGACCCGCGGCCTGATCGCGCCCAGGTTCTCAGGGAGGCGGGAGCCGCTCTGGTGGCGACCGGAGCCGAGGAACTGGAAAAAGCGCTCGCCCGCCTCGAGGCACTGCAGGCCGTCTAGGTCTGTTCGGCCGGCTTGTAAACAAACAACGCCGCTGTCATTCGCCTGTAAAACTCGCGCCTTAAGAAATCGCCAGCAAGATTGCACGGCTGTGCAAGAGGGGGTTTCGATGGAGCGGGGCGGATTTCTGGAATTGCGTGGCGTCGCAAGTCGTTACGGTTCCACGCAGGTTCTGGCCGACATCGACCTGTCGATTTCGAAAGGCGAGTTCGTGGCGCTGCTCGGATCGTCCGGCTGCGGCAAGACCACGCTTCTGAGATTGCTAGCCGGCTTCATAAGCCCGTCGGCCGGTGAAGTGAGGGTGGGCCATCGCGACGTGACGCATCTCCCGCCGGACAAGCGCGGCATGGCGCTGGTCTTCCAGTCCTATGCGCTCTGGCCGCATATGACCGCTGCCCAGAACATCGGCTACGGACTGAAGCTGAAAGGCGTGTCGCGCACCGAGATCGCCACCCGCGTCGCTGCCATGCAGTCGCTGCTTGGCCTCGACGGGCTGGAGGCGCGCAAGCCTTCGGCGCTGTCGGGTGGCCAGCGTCAGCGCGTAGCGCTTGGCCGGGCGCTCGCCGTCGATCCGGAAATCCTGCTGCTCGACGAGCCGCTGTCGAACCTCGATGCCCGTATCCGCCTGACGGTCCGTCACGAACTCCGGGCGCTGCAGAAGCGGCTCGGCATCACGGCGATCCACGTCACCCATGACCGCGAGGAAGCCATGGTCATGGCTGACCGCATCGTCATCCTGAATGCCGGGAAGATCGCCCAGCAGGGTACTCCGGAAGAGGTCTACAACCGTCCGGCCTCGGCTTTCGTCGCCGCCTTCATGGGGGCCGAGAACGTGATCCACCTTGATGGAGTGCGCGATGGCGGCCAGTTCGTGATCGCCGAAGGAGCGGCTAACGCGAAGGCCAGCGTGCCGCTTCTCGATCGTCCGCTGACCTCCGGACCGGTCGAGGCCCGGTTTCGCCCGGAAACCGCTCGCCTCCTTACGGAAGGGGAGGTCGCGGCGGTCGGCTCCGGCATTACATTTCGGGGCGAGGTCGCCGCCGTCAGCTATCCCGGCGGCCATTGGCGCCATATGGTCCGGCTCGGGCAGACCGAGATCATGGCCGATGGGACCCAGGCATTCGAACCTGGCGCCCGCGTCGCCGTCCATGTCCCGGCGGAAGCGCTTTTCCTTTTCAATGCGTCGGCGAATGAGCCGGCCTCCACCGTTTCCCGGACAACGCCCGGGAAAGTTTACGCCTGACCTTTTGAAACTCGACTTTTCAACTCACGGAGAGAACCCATGAAGAGAATGTCCTATGCAGCTTTCGCCGTCGCCTTCGCAGCCCTTCCGCTCCATGCCGAAGAGCTGACGGTCGCGACCGCCGGCGACCAGAACATGGTAGATTACATCAACCAGTACCTTGGGCCCCTTTTCGAGAAGACCTATCCGGGCAATACGGTTCGCGCCGTCGGCACCGGCCCCGGCGATGCCGGTTCGCAGAAGATCCTCGAGCGCTTCGACGCCCAGTCCGCAGCTAAGGCGGAAAAGTGGGATGTCGACGTTGCCGTCGTGCATGAGAAGTTCGTCGGCCCGATGGTCGCCAAGGACTATCTCGCCAAGTATCGCGGCGATATCGACACCGGCAAGCTAGTCACCCGCGCCAATGCGAAGATGGCGCTCGGCGCCAATGTCGACGGCTATGTCATGCCGATGTTCAACAGCCAGACGGCGATCGCCTACAATCCCGATCTCGTGCCGAACCCGCCGAAATCCTACGCGGAACTGGCCGAATGGGCGAAGGCCCATCCCAAGCAGTTCGGCTATAACGGCATCAAGGGCGGCGCTTCGGGCGTCAGCTTCGTCATGGGCTGGATCTATGCCTTCGGCGGCGGCGATGCCGACACGCTGATGAACGGCCCGTTCAAGGAAGAGGAAACGAAGAAGTGGGATGCGGCCTTCAAGAGCCTCGCCGACTTCACCACCAATGCGACGCTCACCCCCGGCAATGCCGGCACGCTCGACCTGCTCTCGCGCGGCGAGATCGCCATGGGTCCGGTCTGGGTCGACATGTTCTACTCCTGGCAGGCGAACGGCCAGTTGCCGCCGACGCTGAAGCTCATCCTGCCGGCTCCGGGCATGCCGGGTCAGCCGATGCACTACGTCATGCCGGAAAAGACGGCCCACAAGGACTTGGCGGAAAAGTTCATCGCGCTTGCCACCAGCCCCAAGGTCCAGGCCGAAGGCATCGTCAAGCGCTTCAACTGGTATCCGGGTATCGACGCCGACAAGGTCAAGGCCGAGCTTGACGACGCCACCTGGAACAAGCTCTTCGTGGACATCACACCGGAAGATCTTGCCGCCAAGGGCAAGCCCTTCCCGATCGCCCCCTATAACAACGCGATCCTGGAAGCCTACGAAAAGTCGGTCAAGTAAGCTCGATACTCACATTCTCCCCTCAGGGGAGAAGGTGGCCCGAAGGGCCGGATGAGGGGGACGGTGCAGCATGTTCAGGTGATGCTTCGTACCAGCCGCCGCCTCATCTGTCCTGCCAGACATCTTCTCCCCGTCGGGGAGAAGAGACCACGCCGTAATCCCATCGAGCTCAAACCATGCCCAGACGTCTCCTCGGTCTCCTCCTCGTCTTGCCCGCGCTTGCGGTGATCGTCCTCCTGTTCATCCTGCCGCTCGTCATGTCGGCGGTCGGCGCCTTTGAGGTGGAGGGGGCATTCGGCTGGGGCAATTTCGCCAAGACCTTCGACCTCTACACGAAGGATATCGTCTTTTCCGTCGTCATCATCGCGCTGTCGACGGGGCTGATCGGCATCGCCTCGATTGCGATCGGCGGTTATCTGACGCTGGGCGAACATCCAGTCGCGGTGGCAATCCTGCGCTTTCTCTATCGCTGGCCGATGTTCATTCCATTTATCGTCGTCGGACAGATTCTCCGGACCTTCCTCGCCAAGAACGGCATGATGAACAACACCTTCATCAGTTTCGGCCTGCTGACGCCGATTGAGGCACAGAGCTTCCTCGACTGGCGCGGCATCGTCATCGCCTTCGTCTGGAAGCAGACGCCCTTCGTGGCGCTGCTCGTCGCCGGTGCCATGGCTTCAGTCAACCGCGATACGATCGAGGCGGCCCGCAATCTCGGCGCCTCGCGGCTGCGTGTCCTCATCGAGATCCTCGTGCCGCAGGTGGCGATGACGCTGACCGTCGGCCTCATCCTCTCCTTTGTCACCATGATGTCGGTGCTTTCCGTCCCCCTGATGATCAACGCCCAGTCGCCGACCATGCTGACCGCCGATATCGCCTTCCGGGTCAATTCCTATGGGGACTACGGGGTTGCCAATGCGCTCGGCCTCGTTTCGCTCGTGCTCGCCTCGTCCGTTGCGTGGATCTATCTGCGCGCCAGCCTAAAGGAGCGCGCATGACCGCCTCCATCGAAACCGTCCGCCGCAATCCTCTCGCAGCCCTCTGGTGGGTGCCGCGCGGCATCGTCTTCGGACTGATGGCTTTTTTCATCTTCGGCCCGCTTTTCAACATGCTGCTCTGGACGGTGGCGGAGAAGTGGTATTTCCCTTACAGCTTCCCGCTGGAATACGGCTTCGGTTCCTGGGCGAAAGTGTTCGCGCCGCGCGGCGGGGCGTTGGAATCGCTCACGAATTCGCTGATCGTCGCGCTGCTCACCGTCGTCGTATCGCTGCTGCTCGCAATTCCGGCGGGTTATGCGCTGGCGCGGCTGAAGCTGCCCCTGAGAGGGTTGATCCTGCTTGCCTTCCTGATCCCGCAGGCGTTTCCGAACCTGACGGTCTACGTCAATGTCGCGCGCATCTTCTATGAGATCGGCCTGAACGGCACGATACCGGGCGTGGTGCTGGTGCATGTCTCGCATGGCCTCGTCTATGCGGTCTGGATCGCAACCGCCGCCTTTTCTGCGATCGACGTGGAGCTCGAACAGGCGGCACGCAACATCGGCGCCGGTGCGATGCGCACCTTCCTGGACGTGACGTTGCCGCTTGCCGCACCGGGCCTGATGGCAAGCGCCATCTTCGTCTTCCTGGAATCGCTCGATGAATTCACCGGCAGCTATTTCGTCGGCGCACCGGATGTGAACATGTTGCCCTTGCTGCTTTATACCGCCGGCGCCGGCGGCAATTACCAGATCGCGTCGATCACTGCCCTCCTGTTGCTCGTTCCATCGCTGGTCTTCATGGCCGTCGTCGAGCGCTTCCTGAAGGCGGACGTCCTTTCGCGCGTGGGGCATTGAGGAAAGCATGAAGGACGAAAAGAGAATGCGTTTCGTCAGCGCCGAACAGGTTGCCCGGCTCGCCGGCGTGTCCCGCTCGGCGGTCTCCCGCACTTTTACGCCGGGCGCCAGCGTGGCGCCTGCGACGCGCGAAAAGGTGCTGCGTGCGGCCGATGAGCTCGGCTATCACGTCAACGACCTGGCGCGCGGCGTGCTCGCCAACCATAGCCGGCTGGTCGGCATCGTTGCCACCAAGCCCGAACTCGGCTTCCGTGCCCATCTGACCGCGGCGCTCGCCAAGGCGCTGATCGGACGCGGCAGCATTCCGATCCTCATCAATACTGGTCAGGCGGAGGAGGAACTGTTCGCCGCCCAGAAGATGCTGATCGGCCACCGCGCCGAGGCGACGATCATCCTCTCCGGCTCTCCGCCGGCGAGCTTCTTCGAGCTTGCCCAGCGAAACGGCCAGCCGCTGGTGGTCATCGGTCGCTCGGAACCCGATGCCGACCATGTCCGTGCCGGCAATTCCGAGGCCTCGCGCAACGCCGCCAATGCGTTTTTCGCCGGCGGCCGCCGCCGGCTTGCCGTGATCGGTTCCGGGTCCGGCACGCCGAGCATAGTGGAGCGCGAAAGCGCCTTCCTTTCCGCGGCCAGCGCACTGGGCGCCGAGGTGATGGCGGCCAGAGGGCCGGATTCGGATTACGACAGCGGCATTGTCGCGGCCGGCGAGCTCTTCTCCGGCGATACGCGTCCGGATGCGGTCTTCTGCGCCAACGACCAGATCGCCTTCGGCCTGATGGATTTCGTCCGCGCCGAACTCGGCCTGCGGGTGCCGGATGACGTGGCGGTGATCGGTTTCGACGACGTGCCGGAAGCAGCCTGGCTGAGCTACGGCCTCACGACCTTCCGGCAGGACCCGGCCACTATGGCGCAAAGGGCGGTGGAACTTCTCGACCGCCGGCTTGCAAGTCCGGATGCCGAGCCGGGTTACGAGCGGGTCATTCCCGAGCTTGTGATCCGGAAGAGCTTTGTCCCGACCTAAATTTTCAAAAGCTTGCGGGCGTTTTCCTTGAGGATCAGCGGCCGAACCTCGTCCTTGATGGCGATATTGGCGAAGTCGGAAAGCCAGCGGTCCGGCGTGATCGCCGGCCAGTCGGAACCGAACAGCATTTTGTGCTTCAGCAGCGAATTGGCGTATTGGATGAGGATCGGCGGGAAATATTTCGGCGACCAGCCGGACATGTCGATATAGACGTTCGGCTTGTGGGTCGCGACCGAAAGGGCCTCCTCCTGCCAGGGGAAGGAGGGGTGCGCCAATATGATCGGCATGTCGGGAAAATCGACCGCCACATCGTCGAGATGGATCGGGTTGGAGAATTTCAGCCGCATCGCCATGCCGCCCCGAAGCCCGGCGCCGACGCCCGTCTGGCCGGTATGGAAGAGCGTGATCGCGCCTTCCTCCTGGATCGCCTCGTAGAGCGGATAGGCCATCCGGTCGTTCGGATAGAACCCCTGCATGGTCGGATGGAACTTGAAACCCTTGACGCCGAATTCGCGCACCAGCCGCCGCGCTTCGCGGGCGCCGGCCTTGCCCTTGGCGGGATCGATCGAGGCAAACGGGATCATGATGTCGCTGTTTTCGGCGGCGATCCTTGCGACTTCCTCGTTGTCGTAGCGGCGGAAGCCGGTTTCCCGTTCTGCGTCGACGGGAAAGATCACGCAGCCGATCCTGCGCTCGCGGTAATAGGCGGCGGTCTCCTGCACGGTCGGCAGCATGCCCTGCGCACCGGCGGGATTCCTGAAATATTTCGCCATCCCGGCCTGGAACTCGTCATAACCGTCGTCCCGCGGGCCGCAGCAGGGCTCCTCGGCATGGGTGTGGATGTCGATGGCAACCAGATCGTCGATATTCAAGGTTCGCTCCTCCCGATCCTTCGATTTGTCTGCCGATGTTCAGCCCAGGCCGACGAATTTCCGCAACAGGGCCGTCAGTTGCCGGCGTTCGGCGGCGCTGAGATTTTCCCCGACTGAATCCTCATAGGTAAAGAACCAGTCGCCGGCCTGTTCCACCATCGTCACGGCCGCCGGCGTCAGTGTGATTTCGACGGCGCGACGGTCGTCGTCGGGGATACGGCGTGAGACGAGGCCCTGATCCTCCAGCGAGCGGATCAGCTTCGTCATATGGGCCCGCTTGATCATCAGCCGCTGGCCGAGCACGCTTTGCCGTATGCCCGGATTGTGCAGGAGGACCCAGAGAACCGAAAATTCTCCCGGTTTCAGGTTGTGATCGCCGACCTCTTCGAAGAAGCGCTCGTAGATCTTGAGCTGGGCAAGCCGCATCAGGAAGCCGAGCGCCGTGTCGAGACGATCGAGATTCACCTCGTCAGTCGTGCGGATCGGCATGTCCATCCTAAAATTCCTCTCAGGCCGAACCCGGTGCCTTCAGCCGCGCGGCGCGTTTTTCCAGGAAGGCGCGCAGCCGCTCTTCCGCTTCCGGGCTCGTGGCGGTGAATGAGGCGATGAAGGATTCCACGAAAAGCCCGTCTTCCTTGGCCATGTCCTGGATGCGCGGCAATGCGTTGATGACCGCGTAGTTGGAAATTTCGGCGTTGCTGGCGGCCGCTTCGGCGAGCTGGTGCGCCTTCTCGCGCGCCTGGCCCTTTTCGACGACATATTGTGCGAGGTTCCAGCGCTCGGCTTCTTCCGCCGAGGCGACCCGCCCGGTCAGCATCATGTCGGTCATGCGTGCGACGCCCATAAGCCGCGCGGCACGCACCGAACCGCCGCCGCCGACGAAAATGCCGCGCTGCCCTTCCGGCAGGGCAAAAAAGGCGGAGCGGTCCGCGACCCGGATATGGGTCGATGCCGCAAGCTCCAGCCCGCCGCCGACGACCGCGCCGTGCAGGGCGGAAACCCACGGGATCGTGCCGTGTTCGATGCCGGCGAAAACGGCGTGCCAGCGCCGCGAGCCGTGCACGCCCTGGATCGGCGTCTTCTTGACGTGTTCGGCAAGATCGAGCCCGGCGCAGAAATGGTCGCCATGCCCGAACAGAACGACGGCTTTCGCTTCGCTTTCGGCGCGCGCTACCGATTCCGCAATCATTTCAACGAAGCGATCGCTGATGGCATTGCGTTTTTCAGGGCGGTTGAGACCTATATGGGCGACCTTGCCCTTGAGTTCATAGGTCACGAAGCTGGTTGCCGTCTGGTCGGCCATTCTTGTCTGCTCCCTCCAGCAACGGACGCTCCCCCGTCCGTTTTGAGTTTTTGATCGTTTACATGGAGATTGTTTCTTTGTAAACAAATTTTGGGAGGAGCCGCTACGGCTCTCATTAGAATTCATGTGATTGACGTCTGGGAGGAGACTCATGAGCGGGAAACCCGTCCGCGATGTAAAGCTCTGGTCGCCGGTGGTGCGCTGGGAAGAAAGGCCAAGCGGCGAGTTCCTCGTCCGGCGGGAGGACCGGCTCGGTCCCTATCCCGGCAAGATCAACGAGCGGCTGGTGCATTGGGCGAAGACGAGGCCGGATCGTGTCTGGATGGCCGATCGCGAGGGCACGGGTGAATGGCGCAAGGTAACCTACGGCCAGGCTCTGGACCGGGTGCGGCGCATCGGTCAGTTCCTGCTCGATCTGGGGCTTTCGGCCGAAAATCCGCTCGTCATTCTCTCCGAGAATTCGATAGACCATGCGCTGATGGCGCTCGGCGCCCAGCATGTCGGCATCCCTTCCGCCGCGATCGCGCCGGCCTATGCGACCATCTCTTCCGACTTCGGCAAGCTTGGCGAGATCGCCGCGCAGATCACGCCGGGCCTGGTGTTCGCCGATGATGCGGCTGTCTTCCAAAAGGCTGTCGATACGGCCTTCGGCGCAGACATGCCGTTCGCCGCGATCCGCAACCTGCCGGATAGCCGTCCCAATACCCATCTTTTCGACCATATTCTCAAGACGGAACCGACCGTGGCGGTGGACGAGGCTTTCGATTCGGTCGGGCCGGATACGGTCGCGAAATTCCTGTTTACGTCAGGCACGACAGGCTCTCCCAAGGCGGTGATCCAGACGCAGCGCATGCTCTGCTCTAACCAGGAAATGGTGGCCGATTGCTACGCCTATTTCCGAGAGGAACCGCCGGTCCTGGTGGACTGGTCGCCATGGAACCATACGGCCAGCGGCAACAAGTGCTTCAACCTCGTCATCTACCACGGAGGCACCTATTACATCGATCGCGGCAAGCCCACGCCGAAGCTGATCGGCCAGACCATCGCCAATCTCCGGGAAATCTCGCCGACCTGGTATTTCAACGTGCCGGCCGGTTATGAAATGCTGGTGCAGGAGATGCGGGAGGACGACGGGCTTCGCCAGAGCTTCTTCAAGGATCTGAAGATGATGATGTATGCCGGCGCCGGCATGGCGCAGCATACCTGGGATGCCCTGATCGAACTTGCGGAAATGACCGTCGGCGGCTACGTGCCGCTCGGCACCGGCTTGGGCTCCACGGAGACGGCCCCGTTCTCGCTCTTCTGTACCGATCCGCAGGACAAGCCCGGCAATATCGGCATCCCGGCTCAAGGGGTCACCATGAAGCTGGTGCCGTTCCAGGACAAATACGAACTGCGCCTCAAGGGCCCCAATATCACGCCCGGCTACTGGCGCAACGAGAAGCTGACGGCCGCGGCCTTCGATGAGGAAGGGTTCTACAGGATCGGCGACGCGGTGAGGTTCGCAGTCCCCGGCGATCCGCGCAAGGGCTTTTATTTCGACGGCCGCACGGCGGAGAACTTCAAGCTGCAGACCGGTACATGGGTCGCGGTCGGCGTGCTGCGCGCCCAGATCGTCAACCAGTTCGGCGGGCTGATTCGCGATGCGGTGATCACCGGCGAGAACCAGGCGGAACTCGGCGCGCTCGCCGTACCCTTCATGCCGGCGTTGCGGGAACTCGTCCCGGACGGCAGCGGCCTTTCCGACGAAGAGGTGGTTGCCCATCCGAAGGTCAAGGCGGCGATTGCGGCAAAGCTTGCTGAGCATCAGCGGCAGGCGAGCGGTTCGGCGACGCGCATCATGCGCATTATGCTGATGACGGCTCCCTTGCGCTTCGAAAAGGGCGAGGTGACCGACAAGGGCTCGATCAACCAGCGCGCCGTGCTTGCACATCGCAGTGATCTGGTCGACGCTCTCTATGAGGATGGACCGGATGTCATCCGGGTCGGAAAGGAGCTTGCGGCATGAGGATCGAGGGATCGAGCGCAGTCGTCACCGGCGGCGGATCAGGGCTTGGCGAAGCGACGGCCCGTCTGCTTGCAAAGCTTGGCGCCATCGTTCACGTCTTCGACCGCAATGGAGACGCGGCCGAAAAGGTCGCCGGTGATATCGGTGGCGTGGCAATCTCGGGCGACGTGACCAGCGAGAGCGATGCGGCAAAGGTTATGGACGTAGCCGCCAAGGCCGGCGATGGCCTGCGCATCCTCGTCAATTGCGCCGGCATCGGTACGGCCGGCCGCATTCTCGGCAAGGAAGGGCCAATGCCGCTTGCGGATTTCGAGCGTGTGATCCGCATCAACCTGGTCGGCACGTTCAACATGATGCGGCTTGCCGCCGAGCGTATGGCGACAACAACCGAACGGGAAGACAAGGCACGCGGTGTTATCGTCAACACCGCCTCGGTTGCCGCCTTCGAAGGGCAGATCGGTCAGGCCGCCTATTCCGCCTCCAAGGGCGGCATCGTTTCCATGGCCCTGCCGGTAGCGCGCGAGCTTTCCCGCTTCGGAATCCGCGTCAACACGGTGGCGCCGGGCATTTTCATGACGCCGCTGCTGAAGGGCCTGCCGCAGGAAACGCAGGACAGTCTTGGCGCCGCCATACCCTATCCCTCGCGGCTCGGCGAACCGTCGGAATTTGCCGATGCGGTGCGCTTCCTGATCGAGAACCAGTATGTCAACGGCGAGGTGATCCGTCTCGACGGCGCCATCCGCATGCAGCCGCGGTGAGGATCCATGTCCTTTTCGGATCAGGCAGACCGGACGCTTGAACTCCTGTCCCTGACGCCGGGCTGGCACAGGCTGCGGGATCTCAGGCAGGATTGCGATGACGAGACGGTGACGGCGATCGTCGGGGAGGCGGCGAATTTTGCCGAAGGGGTGCTGGCACCTCTCAACGCGGTCGGTGACCGTATCGGCGCGCAGGTCGTCGACGGGCGGGTGAGGACGCCGGAAGGTTTCGCTGCGGCTTTCAGGCAATATGCCGAAGCCGGCTGGCTCGGCATGGACGTGCCGGAGAAGTTCGGCGGACAGGCCGTGCCGCTGACACTGCATGCCGCCTGTGCGCCGCTTTTCGAACGTGGCTGCGTGGCGCTGATGATGGCGGCCGGCTCGACCCGTGCCGCCGCGCATCTCCTGGCGGAAGCGGCCGACGAGGAAACCGTGGCCGAATGGGTGCCGAAGCTTTCGTCGGGCGAATGGGCGGCGACCATCTGCATCTCGGAGCCGGAAGCCGGTTCCGATGTCGGCCGGCTGCGGACGAAGGCGGAATTTTGCGACGGCGAGTGGTTCGTGACCGGACAGAAGATCTGGATCTCCTTCGGCGATCACGACATGGCCGAACGTATCGGCCACTGTCTGCTTGCCCGCACCAACGATCAGCCGGGCACGCGTGGCATCAGCCTGTTTCTCGTGCCGAACCTGATCGACGGAAAGCCGAATGGCGTATCGGTCGACCGGATCGAGGAGAAGATGGGCCTGCACGGCTCGCCCACCTGCGCCATGCGGTTCGAGAATGCCGGCGCCGTCATGCTCGGCAAGGAGGGGCGCGGCCTGCCGCAGCTTTTCACCATGATCGAGCTGATGCGGTTGCTCACCGGCTGCCAGGGGCTCGGTATCGCCTCTGCTGCGGCCGATATAGCCGAGGATTATGCGAGAGAGCGCCGGCAGGGCGGCCGGCCCGATCGGCCGCCTGTGCCGATCGTGACCCACCCGGACGTTGAGCGGCAGCTTTACGAAATCCGCTCTTCGACGGAAATCCTGCGCGCCGCAATTCTGGAACTCGCGACCGTCATGGATCTGGCGCGGCTCGGTACCGAGCCTGGGCTGGAGGATTTCACCGGCTGGATGCTGCCGCTCGCCAAGAATTTCGGCGCGGAGGCGGGTTTCAACGCGGCGAATGCGGCAATCCAGGTGCTGGGCGGCGTCGGCTATACGAAGGACTGGCCGCTCGAACAGTACCTGCGCGATTCCCGCATCATGGCGATCTACGAGGGCACGACCGGCATGCAGGCGCTGGATTTCCTAACCCGCCGGCTCTGGCGCGACGAGGGCAGGGGCTTGGCGCTCTTCCTTGAAAAGGCGCGCGACGAGATCGACGCATATATGTCCGAACATCCGGCGGCGTCGGACGCTGTCCTTCGCATTCTCGACGGTTTCGAAGCGCTCAGCGGCAGGATGATGGCCATGCAGGGCGATCCGGATGCGGCGCTTTACCGCGCCGATGCCTATATGCGCGCAGCCTGGACGGCCGTCTCCGCCTGGATGGCGCTGCGGATTTCCGAAACCCGCGCTGTCAACGGGCTCGCCGCACAATTTGCGTTTCATTGCGCGCGTTGCGATTGATCATGCGAGCAGTCTTTCTCGATTCGAGAAAGGTGAGCGGTCTGTTCTAAGCATTCCCCACCGCTTCTTGAATTGTTAGCCTCTCCCGGAGGTGATCGGTATCGGGAGGAGGAGGCCTGAGGATGACCAGGAGACAATTGCGCAGCAATTTCGAACCGGGTACGTCGCGCTGGGCGGTGCGACGGGCACAATGGCGGGCGCTCGGCCTTACCGACGAGGACATGGAGAAGCCGAAGATCGCGGTGGTGAACACCTCTTCGGAACTTTCCATCTGCTTCAGCCATCTCGACCAGGTTTCCGCCCGTGTGAAGGAAGCGGTGCGTGCCGCCGGCGGCATTCCCTTCGAAATCCGCACGATCGCGCCGAGCGATTTCATCATCAGCGCCGGCCGGGCCGCGACCTATATCCTGCCGAGCCGCGACCTCATCACCAACGATATCGAAGTGGCGGTCGAGGGCGCCCAGCTTGATGGCATGATTTGTCTCGCCTCCTGTGACAAGACCACGCCGGGACAGATCATGGCGGCCGCCCGCATCGACCTGCCGACGCTGGTCGTGCTGTGCGGCTATCAGGCAAGCGGAAAGTACCGCAACCACCACATGGATATCGAGGAAGTCTTCCTGCATGCCGGCCACCATGCCGCGGGCAAGATCAGCTTCGAGGAATTGAAGGAGATGAGCGAGAACGCCATCAAGAGCCCCGGCGTCTGTTCGGGCATGGGCACGGCCAATTCCATGCATTCGGTTTGCGAGGCGCTCGGCATGGCGCTGCCCGGCGGTGCGCCGGTGAGGGCGATGAGCGAGAAGATGATGGATTATGTCGACCGGGCTGGCCACCGCATCATCGACATGGTCTGGGAAGACCTGCGTCCGCGAAAGATCCTGACGCCCGGCGCCTTCCGCAACGCCGCTGCAACCGTGCTGGCCGTATCCGGCTCGATCAACACGATCAAGCACTTGCAGGCAATCGCCGTCGAGGCGGGCCTCGATATCGATGTCTACCGGATTTTCGAGGAGTTGAGCGGCGAGGTGCCGATCCTCGCCGCCGTTCGGCCGATAGGGGCGAATTCGATCGAGGAATTCGAGGATGCCGGCGGCGCGCGCGGCATCATGAAACGGCTGGAGCCGATCATTGATCGGTCGGCACTGACCGTCACCGGTCGGACCTGGGGCGAAGAGTTGAACGATGTCGAGATCGCCGATCCGGAGGTCATCCGTCCGCTCGACAAGCCCTTTGCAGTCAAACCCGGAATCGTGCTCCTGCGCGGCTCGCTGGCGCCGGATGGCGCGATCGCCAAGGTGGGGCTGCGCGGTCCAGGCCGGCCGATGAGTTTTGACGGTCCCGCGCGTGTCTTCGACAATTCACCCTCTGCCGAAGCGGCGTTGAAAGAAGGCGCGGTGAAGCCCGGCGAGGTACTTGTGCTGCGCGGCATGGGCGTCAGGGGCGGGCCGGGCATGGGCGGCGCCTCCCGCCTTGTCTTTGCGCTCGATGGTTCCGGCCTCGGCCCCGAGGTTGCGGTGGTGACCGACGGGCAGTTGAGCGGCCTCGTCAATGTCGGGCTGGTGATTGGTGAGGTGAAGCCGGAAGCCTTCACTGGTGGCCCGCTCGGCCTCTTGAAGGATGGCGATCGCATCACAATCGACATCGACAGCCGCTCGATCGAACTTCATGTGCCCGAGGCGGAGCTTGCCGCTCGGGCTGAAGCCTTTGTTCAGAAGCCGCTTTCGGCCGATAAGGGCTGGCTCAATCTCTACGGCAGCACGGTCACGCCACTTGAAAAGGGAGCGACGCTGGTCGCGAAATGATCGCAGGTTATGGATTGTCTCTGGAGTTGCGGAAACGCCGAAAATATGCGCCTGATGCGGGTTCCCATTTTTTCTCGAAACGAGAAAGACAGTGAACATACTTCTCGACATCGGCGCATTCCTGGCGACGGCCCGCGCCGGTAGCTTTTCCGCCGCAGGCCGTGATCTGGGCGTCGCGACCTCCGTCATCACCAAGCGCGTCAAGCGGCTTGAAGAGCACCTGAACACCCGGCTCTTCGTCCGCACCACGCGACGGCTGGCCCTGACAGTGGATGGCGAGCGACTGAGGCCGCGCCTCCAACTTTTGGTTGGCGAGATCGAGGATACGCTGGCGACGCCCAGCACCCAGGAACTGGGGCTGACGGGTTCCTTGCGCATCAAGGCGCCGACGACGCTCGCCTCCATGTTCTTCGGCGATATCTGCGCGGCCTTCCAGGCCAGGAATCCGCGGGTCAAGATCGAGATCGTGCTGATCGACCGCTCGGTCAACCCGCTGGAGGAAGGCTTCGATGTCGCGGTGGGCGCACTGCCGCAATCCTATGCCTATGTGATCGACTACCCGCTCTGTGCTTATCCGCGGGTGCTCTGCGCCGCGCCCGACTATTTCGCGAGCCGCAAGCGGCCGAAGGACCCGACAGAACTTGTCGGCCACGAGTGCATCACGTTCCACACGATCGGCACGACCTGGACCTTCCAGATGGAGACGAGCCCGCTCAACGTGGAGATCACGTCGAACTTCACCGCCAATGACAGCCGCATCCTGCTCGCCGCCGCCCGCCAGGGATTGGGGCTCGCAATCCTGCCGCGGTTCCTGGCGCAAGCCGATCTCGACAGTGGCAGACTTGAGGAAGTCATGCCCGAATGCCCCGTCGAACCATTGTGGGTAAAGGCCCTGGTGCCGCGCATCAAGATGAACAAGAACGTGGTGTCCGAGTTCATATCCTACACGCAGAAGCGTCTCGCGGAAGGCATTCCGGATCAAGCCATCCCCGCGTTTTGAGCGAAAGCCAAGACTGGATGCCCCTTCCAGCTTTCGCGAAACACGAAAACTGATCGCAACACTTGCCGGGTTCAAGGCTTGGCGGCTTGGGTTACGATCCGCCGATGTGCGCCGCGAGGCGCGGGCTCGCAAGGGAGGAACTTTATGGCGGAAACGCTGAGCCGGGAAACGCGCATTGTCAGACGCGAAAAGGACACGCCGTTCCGCAAGCTGAAGGCGGATATCTGTGTCGTCGGCGCGGGCATCGCGGGCATTTCCGCGGCGTTGGAAGCCGCGCGTCTCGGCCGCAAGGTCGTGATTGTCGATGGACAGGCCGCGCTCGGCGGGCAGGCGGTCAACTCGATCATCGCCACTTTCTGCGGCCTCTTTTCGAATGGAACGCACGGTTATCAGTTCACCTATGGCGTCGCGGACAGGCTGCTCGCTCATTTGGAATCCCAGGACAAGTCGATCTACTACCGCCACGGGCCGAACACGACCGTCGTCTATTACGACGAAGTGGTTCTTGGCCGCTGGATGGAGCAAAGCGTGCTCGAAGCCAGCATCGAGGTGGTGCTCGGCGCGACGATCCTCGACGTGCATGTCGAAGGCCGCCGCATCGTAGAGACGGATTTCATGACCCGCTACGGCGGCATATCGATCGAGGCGACCGGCTGGGTCGAGGCGAGTGGCGATGCGGCGCTCGTCTGGCAGGCGGGGTTTGCCTGCCGCCAGCCGGAAAAGGGCGGCGTGTTTGGCACACAGATGGTGGTGCTGGAAAACATCGACGAGGCGAAACAGCCGACCCGCTACGAGATTGCCGACCGGATGAAAGAAAAGGCCGCGGATTACGGCCTGCTGCGCCGCGAGGGCCTGGGGTTCACCATCCCCGGCCGCGGCATCGCCGCCATGAACATGACCCATGTGGAAACACCGCTCGATCCGGTCGAGGCATCGCGGAAGGCGCTGGAAGGCAAGGACCAGGCATCACGCGCCGTGGAATTCCTGAAAAAGGAGTTCCCGGAATGTTTCGGCAATGCCCGCATCCGTTCCTTCGGTCTGCCGGGCATCCGCCAGACCCGCTGGATCGCCGGCAGCCATCACCTGACGGTCGACGAGATCCGGGCCGGCACGAAATTCGACGATGCGGTTGCCCGCACCGCCTGGCCGATCGAGTTGCACGATCACGGTGACGGCCACCACTGGATCACCTTCGACGAGGATCACGCCCATTACATCCCGCTAGGCAGCCTGACGCCGGACGAGTGCGACAACGTCGCCGCGGCAGGGCGTTGCATTGATGCGGATTCGGCTGCGCTCTCCAGCGTGCGCGTCATGGGACCTTGCATCGGCATGGGCATGGCGGCGGCGAATGCGCTTGACCTTGCCGGCACCGGCAGCGTGCACCAGATCGACCTTGCGGCATTGCGGGAGCGGGTTTCCGACAACGTCGAAAAGAAGCACTATCGATGGACGGACGAAGAGATGCGCGCCGCATCGTGAGGAGGACGCGATGAAGCTGACAGATTATGAAAAGGCCATGTATGACGGCGAACACGGCCGCGCCAAGGCGCGGGCGATGGACCTGCTCGTGCGCTACGGCGAGGCGCTCGGCGCCGAGCGTCTGGTCGAGACCAACAATGTCGCGGGCGCCTTCAACGCCTCCACGCCCTCGGTGCAGCCGATTGCTGAGAAGGGCATGGAGCACGTCTATTCGGAGCTCAACCTCGACAGCGACGAGGTGGTGGAAGTGCCGCATATGGTGGCCCATACCTGCCAGCTCATTACTGGCATCGATAACGACAACTGGGAACTTCAGGGCGTCGACAAATCTCTCGTCGATATGCAGCGGAAAAACGAAAAATTCCTCGGCCGCCGCGGAGTCAACATGTTCGCCACCTGCACGCCCTATCAGGTGGGCAACGTGCCGGTGAAGGGCGAGCATTGCGCCTGGATGGAATCGTCCGCCGTCATCTACTGCAATTCCGTGCTCGGCGCCCGCACCAATGTCGAGGGCAAGGAAAGTACGGGGGCGGCGGCGCTGACGGGCCGCATTCCGTATTGGGGTTTCCATATCACCGAAAACCGCCGCGGCACCCATCTGGTCGAACTCGACATCGAGGTTGACGACATGATGGATTGGGGCCTGCTGGGTTATTATATCGGCGAGGTGATCGGCGAGGACATTCCGGTGCTGAAGGGTACCAGCCATCAGCCGGACCTCGTCAAGCTCAAGCATTTCGGCGCTGCCGCCGCGTCGTCGGGCGGCGTCGAGATGTACCATATCCCGGGCATCACGCCGGAGGCGGACACGATCGAGGAAGCCTTCGGAGGTCGTAAAGTGAAGGACACGTTCCGGTATGGCGCGGCGGAGCGCCGCGAGGCCTATGAGAAACTGCAGAGCGCGACCGAGAAAAAAGTCGATTTCATCATGTTGGGCTGCCCGCACAATTCCATCGATCAGGTGGCGCTGATCGCCCATATGCTGGAAAACAGGAAGATCCATCCGGACGTGCAGCTCTGGGTGCACACGCCGCGTGCCATCAAGCAGGTGGCCGAGCGCAATGGTTATCTCGATGCTATCAAGGAAGCCGGCGGCGTCGTCATGAGTGACACCTGTCCCGCCATTTCGAGGCGCCTGCCGCAGGGGACCCGCGTCATCGCCACCGATTCCGCCAAACAGGCGCATTACCTGCCGGCGATCACCGGCGTCGAGGGCTGGTTCGGTTCGGTCCGCGATTGCGTCGACGCAGCGTTGACCGGCCAGTGGAATGGGAGAGCCTGATGGATATCGTGACGGAAGCAAAACCCGAAACCATCGTGCTCAAGGGCCGCAAGGTGGTTGCCGGACGCGCCGAGGGCGAGGCGCTGGTGACCTCAGAGACAATTTCCGGCTGGGGCGGCATCAACGAGCGTACCGGCACCGTCATCGAGCGCCGGCACGAGATGCGGGGTGTCTCGTTTGCCGGCAAGATTCTCGTGTTTCCCGGCGCCAAGGGCTCGTCGGGCTGGTCCGCCTATTTCCACATGACGCGATTGAACGGGGTTCAGCCGCAGGCGATGATTTTCACGCGCATGACGACCAAGATCGCGCTGGGGGCCGTCGTCACCCGCGTACCGGCGATCACCGAACTGGATCAGGATCCGCTTTCGGTGATCGAAACCGGTGATTGGGTCGTGATCGATGCCGATGCCGGCACCGTGACCGTGACCAAGAAGAAATCCGCCTGACCTTATTTCCAGGCGCCGCCCGCCGCAGCGTCTTCTACGTAGCCGGCAAAATCCTTCGGCGAACGGCCGAGCGCGCGCTGTACGCCGTCGGTCAGATATTCGTTGCGGCCGTCGAGCACGACGGTGAAAAGCTCCACCAGCAATTCGGCCAGATCTTCTGGCACCTCGGCAGACTTCAGCCCTTTCACGAACTCCTCGTTTGAAATCGTCTGAAAGAAGACCTCCCGTCCGCTGGCCTTGCTGATCTCGGCGATTGCTTCGGCGAAGGTCAGAAGTCTCGGCCCGGTCACTTCGTAAAGCTCACCGATATGCCGCGGATCGGTGAGCGCCGCGACGACCACGTCGGCGATATCGTCCGCATCGATGAAGGGTTCGCGCACCCCGCTCACCGGCAGCGCGATCTCGCCTTCGAGGATCATCGGCTGGAACTGCCCCTCGTCGAAATTCTGGTTGAACCAGCTGGAGCGGACGATCGTCCAGTCGGCGCCCGAGGCGATCAGCCGCCTTTCGCTTTCCTGCGCTTCCGGTTCGCCGCGGCCGGAGAGCAGAACCAGCCGCTTGACGCCGAGCGACACTGCCAGTTTGGCGAGCGCTTCGATGTCGTCCGGCGCGCCCTTTACCGCGAGGTCCGGATAATAGGTGATGTAGGCAGCGGAAGCGCCTTGCAGCGCAATCGCCCAGGTCGAGCGGTCCGTCCAGTCGAAGCCGGTGGAGCGCGAGGCGAAACGAACCGGTTTGTTCAACGCATGCAGGCGCTCGGCGACGCGCGAACCTGTCTTGCCCTTGCCGCCGATGATGAGAATTGGCTTTTCCATGTTTCCGTCTCCTTTAATGCGAGTTTTCCTCATGTTTTAAATGTGATAAATCCTCGTGTTGTGTTTGTCAACAAAAAATGCGAATATTCCTCGCGTTGAAAATCAAGGCATGGAAAGACGATGGAAATTTCTGCATCGACGCCCCGCCAGCCACAGCAGAAGCGCAGCCGTGAGCGAGTGGAACGCATTCTGGCGGCGGCCAAGGAACTGATTGCCCGTGGCGGCAGCGATACGATGAAGATGGGCGAACTGGCCGAGCGGGCAGGCGTGCCGATTGGTTCGCTCTACCAGTTCTTTCCGGACAAGAGTTCGGTGGTGCGTACTCTCGCCGAGCGCTACAACGAAGAAGGACGGGCCTGCATCCGCGAAGCGATCGAGCCGGTAGGTGACGCTGCAGCCCTCTCCGAAGCCTTCAAAGGCCTCATTGATACCTATTACGGCCTGTTTCTCGCCGAGCCGGTCATGCGCGACATCTGGTCCGGAACCCAGACCGACAAGACGTTGCAGGATGTCGATCTCACCGATGCCAAGGAGAACGGTGCGATTGTCGCCGCGGCGTTGCGGCATATCCATCCGGACGCCGACCCGGAAGGCCTGCTCAACCGAGCCATGCTGGTGATGTATCTCGGCACATCGACCATGCGGCTGGCGATCTCCGTCGGCCGCAAACAGGGAGATGCGATGGTGGAGACTTACAAGCGCCTCGCGCTCAGGGAACTGCTGGCGGAAGCTTGAGGCATTAATCCAGGCACTTGCCCTCGACTAATGCGCCGGCGGGCGACTATAAGGCGGCTTTGACCAAACGAGGAGGATTATCCGATGTCGAAAGTGGCGATCGTGACCGGAGCAGGTTCCGGAGTCGGCCGGGCCGTGGCTGTCGGACTTTTGAAAGCAGGCTATCGAACTGTCCTCGCCGGCCGTCGCGAGAGCGAACTCAAGGGCACGGCCGAGCTTGGTGACGGGGAATCGCTGGTGGTGCCGACGGATGTCACCGATCCCCATGCGGTTGACCGGCTGTTTGCCGCGACCGAAGAGGCCTATGGCCGCCTCGATCTTCTGTTCAACAATGCCGGCCGCGGTACGCCGGCCGTACCGATGGACGAACTGCCGCTGGAGACCTGGCGGGAGGTCGTCGACCTCAATCTGAACGGCGCCTTCTATTGCGCCCGCGCGGCATTCGGTCTGATGCGGCGGCAAAGCCCTCGCGGCGGTCGGATCATCAACAACGGTTCGATCTCGGCCTATGTCCCGCGCCCCTATCAGGCGCCCTACACAATGACGAAGCATGCCGTTACAGGGCTCACCCGCCAGATCGCGCTCGACGGACGCCAGTTCGATATCGTCTGCGGCCAGATCGATATCGGCAATGCCGATACGCCGATGACGGTTCGGATGAGGGAAGGAACCATTCAGGCGGACCTTTCGACCGCTGTGGAGCCGGTCATGGACCCGAAGCACGTGGCCGATGCGGTGCTTTATATGGACGGTCTGCCGCTCGAAGCCAACGTGCTCTTCATGACCGTGATGGCAAGCCAGATGCCCTATGTTGGGCGGGGCTGAACATCGCCTGACAGGTGGAGCGGATATCGGTCTTGATCTTGCCTGGAAGCTCCGTCAACCAAAGAGAAGACGTGAACGAGGATAGTTCGATGCAGCAGGCGCTGGTGCTTGAGAAGAAAGGTGTCCTTTCTCTGAGGGAAATCGATCTGCCGACTGAGGTCGGTCCCGGTGAGGTGAAGATCGAAATCGATACGGTTGGCGTCTGCGGCAGCGATGTGCATTATTACACGCACGGTGCCATCGGCCCCTATGTGCTGCGAGAACCCATGGTGCTCGGCCACGAGGCGGCCGGGACTGTGGTCGACGTGGGCTCCGATGTCAGGAACCTGAAGGTCGGCGATCGGGTCTGTATGGAGCCCGGGGTGCCTAATCTCTCGTCGCGGGCTTCCAAGCTCGGGATTTACAACGTCGATCCGGATGTCCGCTTCTGGGCGACGCCGCCGATCCATGGAGTGCTGACGCCGTTCGTCATCCATCCGGCGGCCTTCACATACAAGCTGCCCGACAACGTCTCCTTTGCGGAAGGCGCGATGGTCGAGCCGTTTGCGATCGGCATGCAGGCGGCGACCCGCGCCCGCATCCAACCGGGCGATGTCGGTGCGGTGATCGGCGCTGGCCCGATAGGCATCATGGCGGCGCTGGCAGCACTTGCCGGCGGTTGCGCTCGCGTCTTCATATCCGATCTCAGCGCCGACAAGCTGAAGATCGCCGGCCAGTATCCGGGCATCATCCCCGTGAACATCACCGAACGGCCGTTTGCCGACGTCATCGCGGAGGAGACCAGCGGTTGGGGCGCGGATGTGGTCTTCGAGGCGAGCGGCAGCCCGAAGGCCTATCAGGGCATGTTCGATCTCGTTCGGCCGGGCGGCGCCTTCGTGCTGGTTGGACTGCCGGTGGAACCGGCCCAACTCGATGTCGCAGGCGCGATCTCGAAGGAAGTACGCATCGAAACGGTGTTCCGCTATGCCAATATCTTCGACCGGGCGCTGGAACTGATCGCCTCTGGCAAGGTGGACCTGAAACCGTTGATCACCGGCACGTTCGATTTCAAGGATTCGATCAAGGCCTTCGAGCGTGCCGCAGCCGGACTTCCGTCGGACGTCAAGCTGCAGATCAAGGTGAAGGAATAGTCCGCTTCAGGCTGCGCGAACCAACCGGCTCGAAACCGAAGCCGGCCTGTGGAGCGGCACGCGCCGGAGCATTTCAAGAGCGAAGAGACGGGCGTTCTGCCGGGCCTTGTCGAGATTGCTGATGCGGCTTTCGTCCATGGTGTAGAGTGTGCCGCCGAGATCGAATATGTCGCGGAAGGCGGCGCGTTCGATGATCGGCGTGTCGAGCACGTCCACGTTGCGCTGCGCGAGCAGCATCTTGACCGCCAGCAGGGCCCGTGTCGTGACCATCGAGTTGACGCGGGTCAGCACGACGGAATGCGGAACGCGAAGATTGGCCTTGTCCTCAAGATAACGCAGGAGTTCCAGCACGTTCGCTCCGCCTTGCGCATCCATGGCGCATCCCTGGATCGGGATCAGGACATGGTCGGAAAGACCGATTGCCTTGGCAAGCAGCGGGCTCTGCGCACCCGGCAGGTCAAGCACGAAATAATCGGTTTTTTGTCGGTTTTCTGAAATGTGGCGCTCGATCGAGGCCTGGGTTACGTAGGAGATGACGCTGAGCTTCTCGTTCGGCGGTGAGAGCTGGTGCCAGCGGGAGATCCAGTATTGCGGATCTGCGTCGAGGATCATGACGCGATAGCCCTGTTCGACGAGTTCGGTCGCAAGAAGGAGCACCGCGGTGGTCTTTCCTGCTCCGCCCTTGGTGTTGGCAAAGGTAATGACTGGCATCCTTGGTCCCTGTCCGGCACCGCATCGGCGCGAAGATCGGGAACCGATTTCCGGCAGGCACGATGCGTGGATTCGATGAATTGGAGCGCAAATCGCTCTCTCACCGCATCCTCATGATGCGTTACCTCATTCTTGCCAAACATGGTTAACGAGGCATGAATTTCACGCTGCCAGATTTCACCGGCGGCGATCGGCTGCAAGGATTTCCCGGGCGATCTGCTCAAGCGGGACGACCTTGTCGACTCCGCCATGGGCGATTGCTTCCTTGGGCATGCCGAAGACGACCGACGTCGCCTCGTCCTGCGCCACCGTATAGGCGCCCGCCTGATGCATCTCGTTCATGCCGCGCGCGCCATCATCGCCCATGCCGGTCATGATCACACCCATCGCGTTGGCGCCCGCGGATCGCGCGGCGGAACGGAACAGCACATCGACCGAGGGGCGATGGCGGCTGACGAGCGGGCCGCTGCGGATCGAGACCTCGTAGCGTGCGCCGCGCCGTTCGAGCAGCATATGCCTGTCACCGGGCGCAATCAGCACGTGGCCGCGCAGCACGGGGTCGCCGTCCGCCGCTTCCTTGACCTCGACCTCACAGAGCCCATTGAGGCGCTTGGCGAAGGCGGCGGTGAACCTCTCCGGCATATGCTGAACGATGACGATGCCCGGCGAATTGGCCGGCAAGGCTTCGAGAAGCTCGCGAAGCGCCTCGGTGCCGCCGGTGGAGGCGCCGACGCAGACGACCATTTCCGTCGTTTTCGCCATGGCGCCGACCTTCGGCGGTGGCAGGACTGCATCCGCTGTCAGCTTCGCCGTCGTGCTTTCTCCTGCCGCGCGGGATGCGCGCAGCTTGCCGACACGTGCGCGTGCTGCTCCCCTCACGGCAGTGCGGATGCGATCGGCAGATTCGGCAAGGTGGTCGGCGGCGCCGATCTTCGGCTTCAGGATGATGTCGACCGCACCGGCCTCCAGCGCCTGCATCAGCGTTTCCGAACCGCTCTCGGTCAGCGATGAGCACATCACGACCGGAATGGGATGCTGCGCCATCAGCTTGCGCAGGAAGGTGATGCCGTCCATCTGCGGCATTTCCACATCGAGCGTTATGACGTCCGGAATTTCCTCTCGGATTTTCCGCGCTGCCATGAACGGATCGTTGGCGACCCCCATCACCTCGATATCGGGATCGGCGGACAGGATCGCGGCTAAGGTCTGGCGGACGCTTGCTGAGTCATCGATGATCAGAACGCGGATCTTGCCGCCCATGATATCATATCCGCTTGAAGACGGTGTTTGCCACCTGCCTGATCGGCAGATCGAAACCGGTAACGGTTTCCGAGTGGCCGATGAACAGGTAGCCCCCGGGGAGGAGGTTGTTGCAGAGCCGCGTCAGCACGTGGTTCTGGGTTGGCTTGTCGAAGTAGATCAGCACGTTGCGGCAGAAGATGATGTGCATCGGATCGCCGACCGGATACGCCTGATCCATGAGGTTCAGCCGGGCAAAGCCGACGCGCGAGCGCAGTTTCGGGCTGATGCGCATTTCCTGCCGCCGGTTGTCGGAGGGCTGCATCACGTATTTCTGCATCATCGCCGCCGGAACCGGCTGAAGAAGATCGTTCTGATAAATTCCGCGCTGGGCCCTCTGCAGCACGTCGGTGGAGAGGTCCGTGGCGAGCACGAAATAATCCCGCTCCGGGGCATTCGCGGCGAGAAAATCGGACATCACCATGGCTATCGTATAAGGTTCGGCACCGGTTGAGCATGCAGAACTCCAGGTGCGGATGCGCCGTTCGCCAAAGGTCTGCAAAATATCCGGAAGCGCTCTCTGCATCATGTAGTCGAAATGCTTCGGCTCACGGAAGAAGTCGGTCTTGTTGGTCGTGACGGCGTCAATGAGGAAGATTGCTTCGGCTTCGATACCGCCATGTTTGAAGAGATAATCGCAATAGCTGTCGAAGGTCGGCAAGCCGGTGACGCGCAGACGACGGCGAAGCCGCCCTTCCAGCATGGTCATCTTCGTCTGCGGCATCTTTATGCCGCTGTAATTGTATATGTATTTCGATAGAAGCTCGAAATTGCGCTTGCTCAGCCGGTCATCGAGCGGCTGACTCCTCACCATCATGTTCACCCGAGCATCTCCGTATGCATTCTTGCCAGCCACCGGGCTTTCCTATCGCCTAGGCCACCTGAGCCTGTGGTCCGACATCGGCGAGAACCGATCCGGAATCGGAGAACAGCCGCGCGAGGTCGATGATGACGACAAAACCGCTATCCCGCCTGACGACGCCGGCGATGTAATCGGAGCGCCAGCGCACGCCGATATCCGGGGCGGTCTCGACCTGGTCGTTGCGGAACGGCACAACCTCGAAAACCCGGTCTGCCACAAGTCCGAGAGCGAGCATGCGCTCGGCGACGGGCACATCGAGCACCAGGATACGTGTATGCGGTGTCTTGACGGTCTTCGACATGCCGAGCCGCAGGCGCAGGTCGATCACCGGCACTCCCTGGCCGCGCACATCGCGTAGACCCAGAAGATATTCCGGACCGTGCGGGATCTTGAACGGTTCCTCGTGGTCGAGGATTTCGCGGACCACTTCGACAGGGACCGCGAAAACCTCATCGCCAAGGGAAAAAGTCACGAATTGAGCTTCAGAGGATATGCCTGCCATCATGCGCTCTCCCTGAAATGATCGTCATCCGCATCCGGACCGCCGACCGACATGTCGAGGGCAAAGCCCTTGGCTCGGGCCTGCTGCGCTTTAATCGAATGGTCGGCGGCTCTGGACGCGGAGGACTTCGTTGCGGGCCGCGCCACAGGCTGGGCGGCGAGCACTCTTCCGGTAGATGAAGACCGCTCCTGCGAACCGGCTCTATCGACCTTGAAGAAAGCGATCGAAGCCTGCAACTCCTCGGCCTGAGCGGCGAGCTCCTCGGAGGTCGAAGACATCTCCTCGGATGCGCCGGCATTCTGCTGAGTCACCTTGTCGAGCTGCTGGATCGCCTCGTTGATCTGCGAGGCACCCACGTCCTGCTCGCGGCAGGCGGCGGAAATCTCGGAAACGAGCTCGGCTGTCTTCTGGATCGCGGGAACGAGCTTGTTGAGCATCTCTCCGGCTTCCGTCGCAACCTGTACGGTGTCGCCGGAAAGGGAGCTTATCTCCGCTGCGGCGGCCTGAGAGCGTTCGGCAAGCTTGCGAACCTCGGAGGCGACGACCGCAAAACCCTTGCCGTGTTCACCCGCGCGAGCGGCCTCGACGGCGGCATTCAGGGCGAGAAGGTCGGTTTGCCGGGCGATCTCCTGGACGATGGAGATCTTTTCGGCGATCGTGCGCATGGCCGTAACGGCGCGGCCGACGGCCTCACCCGAGGTTTCCGCATCGCGGGAAGACTGGCGCGCGATCTTTTCCGTCTGCGCGGCGTTGTCGGCATTCTGCTTGATGTTTGCCGCCATCTGCTCCATCGAAGCGGAGGCTTCTTCCGCTGAGGAAGCCTGTTCGGTGGCACCCTGCGAAAGCTGCTCCGAACTTGCTGAGAGCTCCTGGCTGCCCGACGAGACGTTGTTGGCCGCGGAGAGGGCATCGGCAACGACGCCGCGCAGACGCTCCACCATGCTTTCGAGCGCCAGGCCGAGGGTGTCCTTGTCCGACAGCGGCTTTGGCGTGACGGTCAGGTTACCGTTGGCGATCTGGTCGGCAATGCTGGCGGTGTTGCGCAGGTTGCCGGTCATCACGTTGATCGTGTCGACCAGGTCCTTGATCTCGTCATTCGTCTTGATCTCGACGTTCTGGTTGAGGTCGCCGATGGAGACCGCCTCTGCGACGGCCATGATCTTGCGAAGGCCGGAATTGATGCTCAGCGCAATCCAGATGGCGGTTGCCGCCGCCGTGATGACCGCGATAACGGAAATCACGATCATGAGCGAACGTGTGGCCCAGTAATTGGCTTCCGCCTCGTCGCTCGATTTTTGCATCCGGTCGCGGTTGATCTGCACCGCCTCCTCGAGCTGGGCGGTAAGCTCAGTGATCGCCTTGCGGCTTTCTCCGGAGGAGAGGTCGAGCGCGTGCTGCATGTTGCCGCTTTTGACGGCCGCATCGACCTTTTCGTTTGCGCCGTGGTTGGCTGATGCCAGTGCGCGTGTCGTGTCCCAGAATTGCTTCTGATCGGCTGTCGCGGTCGAAGCGAGTTCGTCCAGCAATGCGAGGAATGCCTGTTCCAGCTTATCGCCGTCGGTATAGAACTTTTCGATTTCCGCCGGAGATGTGGCCAGCAGCATATTCTTCTGCGCTCGGATGCGATTGAGCGACAGGATGTTCATTTGCTGGATTTTGTCGAGCCGGGTTGCCGCGACCTCCGTGACGTAGGTCATGGCTTCATTGGCGGTACCCAGGCTGTAGAGTCCGTAGCCGGCGGTACCGATCAGCATGCTGACAAGAAAGCCGAACGCCAGTCCTAGTTTGAGCTTGATCGTAAATCGCATAACCTTATCCCCAAAGGCAATGAACGCATCAGTCGTGCTTTCCTTTCGTCTTGCCGGAAAGCGGTTCGAAGCAGGAAGACCGATACATTCACTCTTCTGCGATCGTCCGGGCCAGTCGGACAGCCATGCGCTACATGCACCTGGCCATCCCGGGGCCGTTTGAGCGGCCCTGGGTGAATTCTGTTAAAGGTCTCAGGCGCTTTCGCGGAAGTTTTCGTCGTCCGCGTCGGGGCCGCCCATCGACATGTCGAGGGCAAAGCCCTTGGCACGGGCCTGCTGGCTTTGCACCGAATGATCAGGCTTGTGGAGCTGAGGTGTTGCCGGGCGGTGCGCCGGCCTTGTTGCCGGCTTCGAGGCGGTAACAGCAGCCGCAGCCCGCTTTGCCAGCTTGTTGCCGCCATTCTGGTCGACCTTGAAGAAGGCGATCGAGGCCTGCAATTCCTCCGCCTGCGAGGCGAGCTCTTCCGAGGTGGCCGACATCTCCTCCGACGCGCCGGCATTCTGCTGAGTCACCTTGTCGAGCTGCTGGATCGCCTCGTTGATCTGTGAGGCGCCGATATCCTGCTCGCGGCAGGCCGCGGAGATTTCGGAGACGAGCTCGGCCGTCTTCTGGATATCCGGAACCAGCCTGTTCAACATTTCGCCGGCTTCCGTGGCAACTTGAACCGTGTCCCCGGAGAGAGCGCTGATCTCGGCTGCTGCGGCCTGACTGCGTTCCGCAAGCTTGCGCACTTCGGACGCGACGACTGCAAAACCTTTGCCATGCTCGCCGGCGCGAGCAGCCTCGACCGCGGCGTTCAGCGCGAGAAGGTCGGTCTGGCGGGCAATTTCCTGCACGATGGAGATCTTCTCGGCGATCGTGCGCATGGCGCCGACGGCACGATTGACGGCCTGGCCGGAAGCTTCGGCGTCCCTGGAGGACTGGCGGGCGATCTTTTCGGTCTGTGCGGCGTTGTCGGCGTTCTGCTTGATGTTGGCGGCCATCTGTTCCATGGATGCGGAGGCCTCTTCGGCCGAAGAAGCCTGTTCGGTGGCACCTTGCGAGAGCTGCTCGGAGCTCGCCGAAAGTTCCTGACTGCCGGAGGAAACGTTGTCGGCTGCAGTGAGTGCATCGCCGACTACGCCGCGCAGGCGTTCGATCATCGTATTGACGTAACCGAGCAGTTCTCCGATCTCGTCCTTGCTGGTGATCGTCGCAAATTTGGTAAGATCCCCCTCGGCAATGCGCTGTACGGCGGTCACCGCATTGCGCAGGCCTTTGTTGATCGACAATGCGATCCAGATCGCCGCGAGGACGGCGATGGCGAAAGCGATACCGGCGACCGAGATCATGATCGTACGGGTCTGGCCATAGTCGACGTCGGCCTGCTCGTCCGCTTCACTCAGCCGGGATTCCTCAAGATTGACGACCTGGGTCAGCAGCGCATCGATGTCGTTGGTGACGGTGCGGGCTTCGTTGGTCGAAACCCTGAGTGCGCCCGCGGCATCGCCGCCCAGCATCAGGCTGCGGATGCGATCATCCTGCTTTCGGAACTCGGCGGTAAAACCTTCGAGTTTCGCCCAGTTCGCTTTGCCCTGTTCGGTCGCAAGAGCGAAAACCGACTTGAAAGTCTGGTCGAAGGCCCGGCGAGCCTCGTCGCTCTTCGAAATGTAGTCCTGCATTTCGCTGGCGCTTTCCGCTATCAGCAGGTTCTTCTGCTGGCGAATCTGCTGGAGCTGCTCGTTGTTGAGCGTCTGCGCGAGCTTGAGGCGTTCGGCCGGGCCCGTGATGACCTGTTCAAGCGTATCGTTGAGAGTGCTGAGGCTGAAGATACCGTAAGCGGCTGTCGCCAGTAGCATGATGATGACGAAACCGAACGCTAAAGCCAGCTTCAATTTGATCGTCGCGCGCATTTCAAATCCCTCGTGAAGGTCGTTAGCTGTGGCTGCCCACAGCCGCAGGATGATCGTGTTGAGCAGAGAAAATCGCCTGAAGATTGGGGATGATGATGAATTCGGTTCCCCGCTTGACCAGGCAGTCGATGAAGTCCGGCCGCCAGCGCATGCCGACGCTCGGCGGCGGCTCGCCCGCTGCACGCAGGAGGGTCGTCACTTCGTGCACCTTGTCGGTGCGGATGCCTGCCAGCACCGGTTCCCCGTCGATATCGAGTTCGATGACGATGATCCGGCTGTCGATGGTTGGCTTGGTCGCTTCCATGCCGAATGCGAGCCGGATATCGGCGAGCGGAATGACCTTGCCACGGAAATTGATGACACTGCCGACGAAGGCTTTGGCGCCCGGAACGACGGTCTCCGGCAGGAGATCGAGGATTTCCTGCACGATGAAGGCTTCCAGCGCGAACATCTCGCCGGCGATGTCGAATGTCAGGACTTCCAGCTCGTCGCGGCCGTCCCAAAGGTCTTCGGAAATCTTTCTGACTGCCTCGTTCATCCTGCCGCGCGCAAATGCGCCTCCTGTTGCTGGCCTTCGGCCACGAGATGGCCGACGTCGAGGATCAGCGCCACGTCTCCGTCACCGAGAATAGTGGCGCCCGAGAAGGTCGCGACATCATGGTGCAGTTTCGACATGGCCTTGATGACCGTCTGATGGTCGCCGATGATCTGGTCGACCACCAGTCCCACCCGCTCGGCGCCGGTCGAGATGACGACCACCTTCTGGAAGGGATCCGGCTTTGTGCCGGTGCGGAAAAGGTCACGGAGCCTCAGGAAGGGGACGAGGCTGTCGCGCAGCGAGATGAAGCTGCGGCCGCGCGAGCGCATGTCCTCCTCAATGGAAAGCTCCAGGCATTCCTCGACCGCCGACAGCGGGATGACGTAGCGGCCGGCGCCGACCCGGACGAGCAGGCCGTCGATGATCGCAAGCGTCAGCGGGATCGCGAGCGAGATTTCGGAACCCTGGCCCGGATGGCTGGCGACGTTGATCGTGCCCCGCAGCGCGTCGATTGTCCGCTTGACCACGTCCATGCCGACGCCGCGGCCCGAAAGGTTGGTAACCTGCTGCGCCGTCGAGAAGCCGGGCTGGAAGATGAGCTGGTAGAGTTCGTTATCGGTGAGGCTGGCGCCGGATGGAATGAGGCCGGAAGCTTCCGCCTTGGCACGGACGCGATCCTTGTTGATGCCGCGGCCATCGTCCTTGATGGTGATGATGACCTCGCCGGCCTGCTGGCGGGCGGAAAGCAGGATGCGGCCCGCTTCCGGTTTGCCGGCCGCACGGCGCTCTTCCGGTGTTTCAAGGCCGTGGTCGCAGGAATTGCGCACCAGATGCACCAGCGGGTCGGCAAGGCGCTCGATGACGCTCTTGTCGACTTCCGTGCTTTCGCCTTCGGTGATGAGTTCGATCGTCTTGCCCGTCTCGTGCGCGAGGTCATGCACCAGCCGGCGGAAGCGGCTGAACAGGTGCGCCACAGGAACCATGCGCAGCACCATCATGGTGTCGCGCAACTCGCCGGAAAGGCGCTCGACGTCTTCGGAGACGGCGCGCAGCTGCAGGTCGCCGCTGCCGCCCGCAAGCTGGCTGAGTCGGGACTGGGCGATGACGAGTTCGCCGACCCGGTCCATCAGCTCGTCGAGCTTTTCGGCCGGTACCCGGACGTTTTCGGATGCCTTGTTCGGCTTCGTGTCGGCGGGAGCGGTGAGGGCGGACGCCGGCGTTGGCGCGCGCGCCGCAGCTGCCATATCCTGTGTGGCGGCAACCGGCTGCGGCGAGGGAGCGGCTTCCGATTTGACCGATGCCCTTGCGGCGGGCGCTGTAGCCTCGACGGCGGTGATGTCAAGCTGCATCTCGTCCATCACGAAGATGAAGACATCCTCGATCGCCGAGCGCGGCTGAGCGGTCAGGAGTTCCACATCCCAGGAAATATGTAGGTCGGTCGGCGTAAGGAGATCGAGCGATGGGATCGCCGAGCGGTCGGCAACGATTTTGCACTCGCCGAGTTCCCGCAGCTCGTCGAGAAGCGGCAGGGGATTGGTGCCGTTCGCCATCGCATTCTGCGGAAGGCTGAAGCGGATTTTGAAGAGGGTTTTGGCCGGTACGGTTCCAGCTGTCTGTGCCGCGCCCGGGTTCTTGGCGCCTTCGACGGCAGCGCGCAGATTGGCGAGAAGCACCTCGCTCGCTGCCTCATGGTCGCCCGCTGGCGTCTCGATCAGGGCGCGCATATGGTCTTTGGCTTCGAGGACTGCAGTGACCAGTTCCTGCGTTGCCGGCACCTCACCCTTGCGGACGCGGTCGAAGGCCGTTTCGCAATGATGGGTGAAAGCGGCGAGCGCATCGAAGCCGAACATGGCTCCCGAGCCCTTCAAGGTGTGGAGGCCGCGAAAGACCGCATCCACCTGGTCCTTATCGCCGAGGTTTACGTTGAGATCGAGAAGTCCGGCCTCAATCTGTTCCAGAAGCTCGGCTGCTTCCGTTCTGAAAACCGCGATAGGATCGGGAAAGCTCATTTGCCAAGCACCTTCCGGACGATCTTGGCCAGGCTTTCCGGATCGAACGGCTTGGTGAGCCAGCCGGTGGCGCCGGCGGCTTTTGCCTGCTGCTTCAGGTCGCTGTCGGACTCCGTTGTCAGGAAGATCACCGGGACGCCCATATGTGCCGGCATCTTGCGCAGCTCGCGAATCATCGTGAGCCCGTCCATGTTCGGCATGTTGAGATCGGTGACGATGAGATCGAACTGGCCCGCATTGAGCTTGGCGATGCCGTCCATACCGTCTACGGCTTCGGTGACCTGGTATCCGGCATTGCTGAGGGCGACGCGCGTCGTCAGGCGGATGCTGGCGGAATCATCGACTGTGAGGATGCTGGCGGTCATTGAGTTCCCCTTTGATGAAGCCAGAATTTCGCGTCGTCGTCGGACATTCCTTCGAGAACGCCGCCTCGTTTCAGGATATCCAGCACCGGACCACTGGCAGGCCGGGTGAGCGCGATGTGTTTTCCGGCCGAACCGGCATAGATGCGCGCAGCTTCCATCAGCTGAATAAAACTGATGTCGACCTGACAGTCATCCGTGATCTCGATGGTGGTGGATTTATTCTTGTCGATCAGCTGGAGTATTTCCTGCCTGACGGCACTGATCGTGCGAACTGTTAAGTTCTGCGGCAGTTGAAATGGGTCTTCTTTAAAATCGGGAGTAGACATCTGACCTCAATATAATTCCGCAGCGGCTGAAATACCCGCGAAACTGTGGACTTGCATCGTTAATGAGGTCTTAAGCGGCTGTGGTGATTTCTCACGACGCAATTATAATAAGTTGCATTTTGCATCGCGTCTTTGATTGAAAAATTAACCACAAGTCGCAAAACCAAAGGCGCGTTTTGCTGGAATTAACCCCTCAGCCTCTAGGTCAGTCCCGCACAGAACGGAACCGTGCCACGATTTGCTGGTGCGGAGCTGTTCCAAAACAATCCAGTCGGATCATTCGTCGTTATTGCGAAAGGTGAGGTCCCTGCGGGGCCTGAAAGGTGAGGCAGAGTGGCTGTCAGGGCATCCATTTTAAACGTCGCAGAAGACATGGCAGGCGTCCTGCATTTTGCCGACCGGATGGAAACGGCGCGCTCGCGGATAGAAGAGCGCTTTCTGGACGGCGGTGCTGCGCTTCTGGCAATCCTTGATGTGCTGAACAAGCTGATCGCCTCTCTGGACCAGTTGACCGGTTCGCTGGATGAAGGAACGGCAAATGCCACGATGGCCGAGCTGAAGAGTACGGTGGACCGGCTGTCGCATCTGACCGAACTCGAGGCCGCTCGCCAGGCTGGTTTCCAGGAAATCGCCTGCGCCGAGCGTAAGCTCGAACCTGAGATCGAGGAAATGCAGGAGACGCTGCGCTATCTGCGCACCTTTGCCGTGACCGCCAAGATCACCGGTGCCGGCATCGCCGATTTTTCCGGTTTTGCGGAAGAGATTCTGGAACGGATCCAGGAGGGTACGCGACAGGTCAACGATCTCGCCAGCAAGCTCGGCACGCTCGGTCACGGCCTCGGCCCGGTGATGGCCAAGGGAAAGGCGATCCTTGCGAGATATGACGAGAAGATACCGCAAATCGTCGCCGGATTGTCGAATGGTGCAGCGGAGATCGGTCAGCACCGCAAGTTGCTTGTCGAGCGCGCCGCCAGGGTGCGCGCCGTTGCCGGCGGTATCCAGACGAAGCTCGCTGCCACGCTTTCGGCCATGCAGGTCGGCGATATCACCCGCCAGCGCATCGAGCATTGTCAGTCCAGCTTCAAGATTCTTTCGGAATATCTGGAGTCGCCCGAAGGAGCGGTACTGCGGACCGAACAGCGCGAGAGCCTGTCACTGATCATCCGCAAACTCGTGTCGCTGCAGCTTGATCATTCGATTTCCGACTTCGATCGCGATACGGCGAAAATCGTCGCCACCGTTGCAAGCTTTCGTTCCGACCTGTCGGAAATAGAGGCTTTGCGCAAGACGATGACGGATTCCGACAGCGGTGGAAACGACAACGCGATCCGCGAACTCGAAAACGGCGTGGCAACCGCCCGCGGTACCGTGCAGGAAATCGAGAGTGTCGCCCGGGAAGCCGGTGAGCTCAGCCACTCGATTGGTGGCATCGTGCGTGAACTTCTGGATGGTATCGGTGTTGTCAGGGCGGTGCGTACCGACATCCACTATATGGCGCTCAACACCAACCTCCGCTGCGGCAAGATTGGCGAGGAAGGCAAGGCTATCAATGTCGTGACCGCCGAATTGCGCAATTTCGCAGCGCAGCTCGACGAGACGGCCGAGAAGATCCTTGCCGAACTTCAGACGCTGGAAGCCGCCTCCAACAAGCTGAACGACGTTCAGGGCGAGGAAGGCGAAAGCTCCCTCGATCAGCGCCTGGAGAACGCGCTCGAAAACATCCGCGCCGTCGGCGACCGCATGGATGAGCAGATGTCCGCGCTCGGCGAACAGAGCAGGACGGCGGTCGGAGAGATGGATGCCTCGCTGTCACGCCTGAACTTCAATGCCGAACTTGGCGAGGTGCTGCGTGCCTGTGCCGATGACCTCGCGCTTAAGGAGGACGTGGTCGGTCTACCGGGAATCGAAAGGCCCCTGGCCGATCTCGGCAGCCGCATCGCCCGTCTCTATACCATGGTCGCGGAGCGCGAGGTGCATGCCGAAGTGCTCGGCACCGCGCCGCCGGTGGAGGCGCCGGCCGTCGCCGCGCTCCTGTCCGACGAGGATATCGAGGACGCGCTGTTCTGAGGCGAGATCCATCAGGCAGCAGGTTTCGACCAGTTGGACCTGCGCGATCCGCCATGTATCGAAAACCGCATTAAGCCCCTGTCGGATCGCGTTCCGTATTATGATAAACTGCAGTTCGAGCCTTGACCTTTGGCCGCGTCTCGGTCATTTGGACCGCCTTGCTTGAGGTAGCGCTCGGTCGGGACGAACCCCGGCAGCGTTCTATAAAGAGAAACAAGATGACCAAAGCCACATCCTCGGCGCCCTCCCAGCGCATGCTTCGCGTTGGCGAACAGGTCCGCGCCGCCATAACCCAGGTCCTGCAGCGCGGCGAAGTGCGCGACGACCTGATCGAAAGGACGGTGATCTCCGTCTCCGAAGTGCGCATGTCGCCGGACCTGAAGATCGCCACAGCCTATGTGACACCCCTTGGCCTGCCCGACCATGCGGCCGTTATCGATGCCCTCAACCGTCATGCGAAATTCATCCGTGGCCGGTTGGGCGGCCAGCTCCGGCAGATGAAATACATGCCGGAAGTGCGCTTCCGCGACGATACAAGCTTCGACAATTACAAGAAGATCGATGATCTGCTCCGTTCACCCGAGGTCCAGCGGGACCTTGACGGTGACGCCGAAGACAAGAAATAGCCAAGAGAAAGCATGTCCAAACCACGTAAACCCAAGGGCCGGCCGGTTTCCGGCTGGCTGATCCTCGACAAGCCGGTGGATTTCGGCTCGACCGAAGCCGTTTCCAAGATCAAGTGGCTGTTCAACGCCCAGAAAGCGGGCCATGCCGGCACGCTCGATCCGCTTGCCTCCGGCATGCTGCCGATCGCGCTCGGCGATGCGACCAAGACCGTTCCCTATGTCATGGACGGACGCAAGATCTATGAATTTGCCGTGACCTGGGGTGAAGAGCGTTCGACCGACGATCTGGAAGGCGAAGTGACCGCCACATCCGACACGCGTCCGACGGAGCAGGCGATCCGCGGTCTCCTGCCGAAATATACCGGCCTGATTACGCAAATTCCCCCGCAGTTTTCGGCGATCAAGATCGCCGGCGAACGCGCCTATGATCTTGCCCGCGATGGTGAGACTGTGGAAATCCCTTCCCGCGAGGTGGAGATCTTTCGCCTGACGCTGCTTGGCGTTGCGGCCGACAAGGCGCATTTCGAAGTGGAATGCGGCAAGGGCACCTACGTTCGGGCGCTGGCTCGTGACTTTGGCCGTGAGCTCGGCTGCTACGGCCATATATCCGAGCTTCGCCGTACCTTTGTGGCGCCGTTCGCCGAGGACCGCATGGTGCCGCTCGCCGATCTCGTGGCGCTTGAACAGATCGAGGACCGTGACGAGCGGCTCGCTGCGCTCGACGAATTCCTCATTGATACGGCTGAGGCGCTCTCCAATCTGCCACACTTGTCGGTGACCGACGATCAGGCGCATCGGCTGAAGATGGGCAATCCTGTGATTCTGCGGGGACGCGACGCTCCGGTGGCTGAGACCGAGGCCTATGCAACGGCGCGCGGAAAACTGATTGCCATCGGCGAGATCGGCCAGGGTGAATTCCGCCCGAAGCGGGTGTTTGGGTGAGCGAAAACATCGGCTCTTCCAATCCAGACATGAATGGTTTATAGGCACCGCCAGCATGAAGGGCGCTCCAAGCGGTCCTTTTGCTTTTCACGGCCAAGGCTGGACGACATCCCGGCTTTTGGCGTCCCTAATTCCTCTTCAATAGAAAGGATCGTCCGATGTCGATCACTGCCGAGCGCAAGGCTGAGCTTATCAAGGAATACGCGACCTCCGAGGGCGACACCGGTTCCCCGGAAGTACAGGTCGCGATCCTCACGGAGCGCATCAACAATCTGACCGAACACTTCAAGGACCACAAGAAGGACAACCATTCCCGCCGCGGTCTTCTGACGCTGGTTTCGAGCCGTCGCTCGCTTCTTGACTACCTCAAGAAGAAGGACGAAGCGCGCTACACCAAGCTGATCGGCAGCCTGGGTATTCGCCGCTAAGAAATCCTCCGGCGGGCCTGGAAACAGTGCCCGCCGGTTGTCTTTTCGGGCTCTGCCCGATGAAATACTCAAGCCGCGCACCAGATTGACGCGGTACGAGGCGACGGCGGACCCGGATGGGCCGGATCTGCCAACCAACCGTTGACCTGTCATGGGGCAGGATTGCCGGATGCTTTCGGCCGAAGCCCACAGTGGCTTTGGCCAAGTTTCTCCAAAAGGGAAACTGTCGCTGTAAAGCCTCCCGTTGTCTTGCCCATGATGCGTCACATTGATTGCGGTTGATCATGCGCTGCGCCGGATGTTGCGATGCGCATGTTTCCGCATTGAAGGACAAGACATGTTCAATACTCACTCTGTCGAAATCGAATGGGCAGGCCGCCCGCTGAAGCTGGAAACGGGCAAGATCGCCCGCCAGGCTGACGGCGCAGTCCTCGCGACCTATGGCGAGACCGTGGTTCTCGCGACCGTCGTTTCCGCCAAGGCACCGAAGCCGGGCCAGGATTTCTTCCCGCTCACCGTCAACTATCAGGAAAAGACCTACGCCGCCGGCAAGATTCCGGGCGGCTATTTCAAGCGTGAAGGCCGTCCGAGCGAGAATGAAACCCTGGTTTCCCGCCTGATCGACCGCCCGATCCGCCCGCTCTTCCCGGAAGGCTACAAGAACGATACGCAGGTCGTAGTAACCGTCGTTCAGCACGACCTCGAAAACAACCCGGACGTACTGTCCATGGTGGCGACCTCCGCGGCCCTGACGCTTTCCGGCATCCCGTTCATGGGCCCGATCGGCGGCGCCCGCGTCGGTTACATCAACGGTGAATACGTTCTGAACCCGCATCTCGATGAGATGGACGAGTCGAGCCTCGACCTTGTCGTCGCCGGCACGTCCGATGCCGTTCTGATGGTCGAATCGGAAGCCAAGGAACTGAACGAAGAAGTCATGCTCGGGGCCGTCATGTTCGGCCATCGTGGTTTCCAGCCGGTCATCGACGCGATCATCAAACTCGCCGAAGTTGCCGCCAAGGAACCCCGCGACTTCCAGCCGGAGGACTATTCCGAACTCGAAGCCGAAATGCTGCAGCACTTCGAGGCCGAACTGCGCGAAGCCTACAAGATCACCCAGAAGGCCGACCGCTATGCCGCCGTTGATGCCGTCAAGGCGAAGGTCAAGGCTCATTTCCTGCCCGAAGGCACTGCGGAACTGAAGTACACGGCTGAAGAGGTTGGCGCGATCTTCAAGCACCTGCAGGCCAAGATCGTCCGCTGGAACATTCTCGATACCAAGAGCCGCATCGATGGCCGCGATCTCGAGACGGTTCGCCCGATCGTCGCCGAAGTCGGCCTCCTGCCGCGTACCCATGGGTCCGCTCTCTTCACCCGCGGCGAGACGCAGGCGATCGTCGTCGCGACCCTCGGGACCGGCGAAGACGAGCAGTATGTCGACAGCCTGACGGGCATGTACAAGGAGCAGTTCATGCTCCATTACAACTTCCCGCCCTATTCGGTCGGCGAAACGGGCCGCATGGGTTCTCCGGGCCGCCGTGAAATCGGCCATGGCAAGCTTGCGTGGCGCGCCATCCATCCGATGCTGCCGACGCCCGAGCAGTTCCCCTACACGCTGCGTGTTGTCTCCGAGATCACCGAGTCCAACGGCTCGTCCTCGATGGCGACCGTCTGCGGCACCTCGCTCGCACTGATGGACGCCGGCGTTCCGCTCGCCAAGCCGGTTGCCGGTATCGCTATGGGCCTCATACTCGAAGGCGACCGTTTCGCGGTTCTTTCTGACATCCTGGGTGACGAAGACCATCTAGGCGACATGGACTTCAAGGTCGCCGGAACGGAAAACGGCATCACCTCGCTCCAGATGGACATCAAGATCGCCGGCATCACCGAAGAGATCATGAAGGTCGCCCTCAATCAGGCCCAGGGCGGTCGCAAGCATATCCTCGGCGAAATGGCCAAGGCCATCACCGAAAGCCGCGGCCAGCTCGGCGAGTTCGCGCCGCGCATCGAAGTGATGAACATCCCGGTCGACAAGATCCGCGAAGTCATCGGTTCGGGTGGCAAGGTCATCCGCGAGATCGTCGAAAAGACCGGCGCCAAGATCAACATCGAGGACGACGGCACCGTCAAGATCGCCTCTTCCTCCGCCAAGGAGATCGAAGCTGCCCGCAAGTGGATCCATTCGATCGTCGCTGAACCGGAGGTCGGCCAGATCTACGAGGGCACGGTCGTCAAGACCGCCGATTTCGGTGCTTTCGTGAACTTCTTCGGCGCCCGCGACGGCCTCGTTCATATCTCGCAGCTCGCCGTTGATCGGGTCGCCAAGACGACCGATGTCGTCAAGGAAGGCGACAAGGTCTGGGTCAAGCTGATGGGCTTCGACGAACGTGGTAAGGTTCGTCTGTCGATGAAGGTTGTCGACCAGGCGACCGGTCAGGAACTCCCGCAGGAGAAGAAGGAAAAGAAGGCTGACGGCGAAGCCGCCGAGTAAGCTTCCTTCCGCTCAGGAAAAAATCGAGGCGCGGAAGTTCTTCCGCGCCTTTTCTGTATCCGATATCCGGGAATTGCCGAGAGAGCCGACATGAGCCGCGACGCCTTGAAGACCCTGTTTCATCCCTTCGCAACCGAAGCCGTGCCCATGCCGGGCGAGGGCACGCGCGTGATTTTTCTCGGCGCGGAAGCCGGCAGTGCCCTGCCGGAGGAGTTTGGCGCCCAAATCACCGCCGTGCAGCCGTTCCGGCCGCTCTTCCGGGCCTTGGGAGAAGGCGCGGTTCCGGAGCCGGAGGGCGAGAATTATGACGGGGCGCTGGTACTTTGTGGCAAGCATCGCAGCGAAAACGAGGATCGCGTGGCAGAAGCCCTGCAACGCGTGAAGCCAAGCGGCGTCATCGTCATTGCCGGCGGCAAGGAGGATGGCATCCAGCCGCTTCGCAATACGCTCCTGAAGCTCGGGCTGCAGATCGACTACACGCCGAAATACCATGGTGTCGCGATCTGGCTTGTCCGTCCGCAGAATGCCGATGCGGCGATCACGGCCCTGAAGAAGATGCCGGTGACGGTCGAGGATCGCTTTGAGGCGGCACCCGGCATGTTCTCCCACGATCGTGTCGATCCAGGCTCGGAACTGCTGGCCGGTCGCTTGCCGACGGATTTCGACGGCAATGCCGCCGATTTCGGCGCCGGCTGGGGCTATCTCTCCGTGATGCTGGCGGAGAGATCGCCGCGCCTGAACCGCATCGATCTCTACGAGGCTGATCACAGGGCGCTGGAATTCGCCAAGCTCAACCTCGCGCGCAACTGCCCGAAGCTTAACGCCCGCTTCTATTGGCAGGATCTCGGCGGCGAGCCGGTGAAGGAGAAATACGACCTTGTCGTCATGAATCCGCCGTTCCATGAAGCGCAGGCGGCCGATCCGGAGCTCGGCAAGGCGATGATTCGTAGCGCCGCATCTGCGCTGAAGCTTGGCGGCCGGCTGATGCTGGTCGCCAATCGCGGCCTGCCCTATGAACCGGTTCTCGCTTCGGAATTCCGCGAGCATGGCGAAACCTGCCGCAACGCCCGCTTCAAGGTTCTCTGGGCGAAGAAATAAACGCAAAAAAGACCCTGCCGATGCCGGCAGGGTCTTTTTATTGATAGTCCGAAAATCCGAAAGTCCTATTCCGCATCTGCCTTGCGCAGTTTGTCGAGCGTCGGAAGCGACGTGATGCTGTAGCCGGCGTCGACGTAGTGGACTTCGCCGGTAACGCCGCGCGAGAGGTCGGACAGAAGATAGAGGGCTGAGCCACCGATATCCTCGATGGTCGCGGTGCGACGCAGCGGGGCGTTCTGCTGGTTCCAGGAATAGATGGCGCGCGCATCGGAAATGCCGGCACCCGCCAGCGTCCGGACAGGGCCGGCCGAGATCGTGTTGACGCGGATGTCGCGCGGGCCGTAATCGGCAGCAAGATAGCGAACCGATGCTTCGAGAGCCGCCTTGGCGACGCCCATGACATTGTAGTTCGGGATGACGCGCTGGGACCCGTTATAGGTCAGCGTCAGCATCGAGCCGCCATTCGGCATCAATTCTGCGGCACGCTTGGCGACTTCGGTGAACGAGAAGCAGGAAATGATCATGGTACGGCTGAAGTTTTCACGCGTCGTGTCGGCGTAAAGACCCTTGAGCTCGTTCTTGTCGGAAAAGCCGATGGCGTGGACGAGGAAATCCAGCGTGCCCCAGCGCTCCTTGATCGCCGCGAAGGTGGCATCGACCGAAGCGATATCCTCGACATCGCACGGGACGACGAAATCAGAGCTGAGTTCGGCTGCAAGCGGCTTCACGCGCTTGCCGAGAGCTTCGCCCTGGTATGTGAAGGCGAGTTCCGCGCCCTGTGCGGCAACCGCCTTGGATATCCCCCAGGCGATCGAGTGATTGTTGGCGACCCCCATGATCAAGCCGCGTTTCCCCTGCATGATTCCCGTCATGGAATTATCCATTATAGCGCTGGAAGACGAGCGTGGCGTTGGTGCCGCCGAACCCGAATGAATTGGAAAGAGCAATGTCGATTTTGGCATTATCGATGCGCTTGCGCACGATCGGCACGCCCTCGAATTCCGGATCCAGGTTTTCGATATGGGCGCTTTCGCCGATGAAGCCTTCCTGCATCATCAGAAGGCTGTAGATCGATTCCTGCGCGCCGGCGGCGCCGAGCGAATGCCCGGTGAGCGACTTGGTCGACTGGACATGAGGGATCTTGTCGCCGAAGACTTCGCGGATCGCGCCGATCTCCTTGCTATCGCCGACCGGCGTCGAGGTGCCGTGGGTGTTGATATAGTCCACGTCGCCCTTCACGGTCGCAAGCGCCTGCCGCATGCACCGCACCGCACCTTCTCCCGACGGCGCGACCATGTCGTAACCGTCCGAGGTTGCACCGTAGCCGACAAGCTCGGCGTAGATCTTCGCCCCGCGGGCCTTCGCGTGTTCCAGCTCTTCCAGGACCAGCACGCCCGCGCCACCGGCGATGACGAAACCGTCGCGGTCGACATCATAGGCGCGCGAGGCGCTTTCCGGCCGGTTGTTGAACTTGGTCGTCATGGCGCCCATGGCGTCGAACAGGTTCGACATGGTCCAGTCGAGATCTTCGTGGCCGCCGGCGAACATCACGTCCTGCTTGCCCCATTGGATCATCTCCGCCGCATTGCCGATGCAGTGCGCCGAGGTGGAGCAGGCGGACGAGATCGAATAGTTCACGCCGTGAATCTTGAACCAGGTGGCAAGCGTGGCGGATGCCGTCGAGGACATGGCCTTCGGCACGGCAAAGGGACCGATGCGCTTGGGGCTGTTGTTCTTGATGGTGATTTCGGCCGCCTCGATCAGCGTCCGGGTGGACGGGCCACCCGATCCCATGATGATGCCGGTGCGTTCATTCCCGCCGACATCCTTGTCTTCCAGGCCGGAATCGGCGATCGCCTGTTTCATGGCCACATGGTTCCAGGCGCCTCCCTGGGAGAGGAAACGCATGGCGCGGCGATCGACGAGGTCAGTCGGATCAAGTGTCGGCTTGCCCCAGACCTGGCACTTGAAGCCATGCTCGGCAAAATCGGGGGAGAATGAAATGCCGGATTTCGCCTGGCGCAACGATTCGGTGACTTCGGCGGCATCGCTCCCGATCGAGGATACGATACCGAGACCCGTGACAACTACCCGTCTCATCTCATCAAAACCTTTTCTCTCTGTTCTGCCTTCGGCGCGAGGCCGGTGTCAGGCCGCCTTTTCCTGGAACAGGCCGACCCTCAGATCGCTGGCGCGGTAGATCACCTCGCCGTCCGCCTTCATCCAGCCGTCGGCAATTCCGAGCACGAGACGGCCGCGCATGACGCGTTTGAAGTCGATGCCATATTCCACCAACTTGGTTGAGGGAGTAACCATGCCGGTGAACTTCACTTCTCCAGTGGATATGGCGCGCCCCTTCCCGGGCTCGCCGAGCCAGCCAAGATAAAAGCCGGTCAACTGCCACATGGCGTCGAGCCCGAGGCAGCCCGGCATGACGGGGTCGCCTTCGAAATGGCAGGGGAAGAACCAGAGATCCGGCGTTATGTCGAACTCAGCACGGATGAAACCCTTGTCGTTGGGGCCGCCGGTTTCCGATATCTCGGTGATGCGGTGGAACATCAGCATGGGCGGCAGCGGAAGCTGCGCGTTGCCCGGGCCGAACATCTGGCCATGGGCGCAGGTGAGGATTTCTTCGTAAGAGAAGCTGGACTGTCTGGTTGCCATAAATTTCCGTTTCCCCCGTTGAACCTTCTGTTTCAGAACCACTATTGCAAGATCGGTCCAAATTGAAGCGTGACGATGACCTTTCACTTCGCCCTGGGGATAGCCAAGTGCGGGAACATTCGTCGTTCAGGTTCGCATATAGGAAGCTATGGGCGCAAACCAGAGGCTTGTGAGGGAATTTGCGCGTTTTTGCCGATCTCCCGGCCAGTATCCTCCGGAAACTATTGAAAGTGCTGGCCGCAAAAGTTATATGCGAAAGTCAAGATACCTGACATGCGCGTGAACGGTGGGAGCTGACAGGCAATATGGCAGAAGCCACGATCGATATCGAGACGAGACTGCGCCATTGCGGCCTGCGTCCGACGCGACAGCGCGTCGCGCTTGCCGATCTGTTATTCGCCAAAGGCGACCGTCATCTGACAGTCGAGGAACTGCACGAGGAAGCGGCTGCGGCCGGCGTTCTCGTCTCGCTGGCAACCGTCTACAACACGCTGCATCAGTTCACCGAGGCCGGTCTTATTCGCGTACTCGCGGTCGAAAGCACCAAGACTTACTTCGACACCAATATCTCCGATCATCATCACTTCTTCGTGGAAGGCCGCAACGAGGTGCTCGATATTCCGGTCAGCAATCTGGAAATCGGCAATCTCCCCGAAGCGCCGGAAGGCATGGAAGTTGCTCATGTGGATGTGATCATCCGCCTGCGCGAAAAGAAGTCCTGATACGGGTTACTTCATCTTTTTCCCTTTGATTGCTTCGTCCGGAGGCCGGCCGGGCCGGGGCTTGTAACGCGGCAAGGTCCAACCGTAATGGATGGCGCCGCCGCGCAGCGCGAAGGCGATGGCCACGCCGAGGCCGGAGCTGGCATAAAGAGGCAGGCCAAATGCGTCAGCGGCGGTAAAGCCGCCGGCGCCGGCAAGTGCAGCGGTGATGTAGATTTCCGGCCGAAGCAGGACGGAAGGTTCGTTGGCAAGCAGGTCACGCAGGATGCCGCCGAAGGTGGCGGTCAATGTGCCGGCGACGATTGCGATCGTTGGCGAGCCTGTGGCGGCGAGCCCCTTTGCCGCTCCCAGCACGCTGTAGGCGGCAAGCCCGATCGCGTCGAGCCAGATCAGCAGACGATAGCGCCATTCCACCCGGTGCGCCGTGCTGAACAGAAAAGCGCCCACAATCACGCATATCAGGATATAAGTCGGGTCGAGAACCCAGAAGACCGGCATGCGGTCGAGGATGATGTCCCGCAGCGTGCCGCCTCCAAGCCCGGTAACGGCCGCAAAGAACAGGAAGCCGATCAGATCGAGCTCTTTTCGCGAGGCGGCAAGTGCGCCTGTCGCTGCGAAAAGCGCGATCCCGGCATAGTCGAGAATCATCAGCAAGGACATGCAAATCCCCCAGCGTTGCGGCCCGTGTGGTCAGCGTCGCGCAAGTGCTCCTCCTTAGCATAATCACCGGCGATCGCACCCGTCACCGGTGCGCATACGCCGTGAACAGATGAATTTGCGGAGGTGATCCCGTGAAAAGGTTCCTGATCGTATGGGTCCGGGTTGTTGTGCTGATCCTGGTGCCGACCCTTGCCTTCGCGCAGCAGCAGCTCATCAGCGATCCGGAGATCTACGAGAAGGATCACTTCCGGAGCGAGTGCAAGATGGCGCAGTTCGAACCGGACTTCATCAAACGGTTCGACATCAACAACGATGGGATCATCGATCTGGTCTCCGACCACAGCAAACTGGTCTGCGACGGAAAAAGAGGACCGGGCTGCAACAGCGATGGCTGCCCCTATAACTTCTATCTGCAAGCCAGGGAGGGCGGTTATTTCATGATCGCCACGGCACAAATCTACAGCTATGACTTCGTCAAATATTTCGGCAACATGGTGTTTTTGCTGAATATGCATCCGCGCTTCTGCGACCGCACCGATGCGGTGCCCTGCGAGATGCGCGTGCGCGTGCGCGGCGGTCGCTTCGTCACGATCTCCAAGAAGTGATCACTGCGGAAACACGTCGCCGATGCGTCCGGTCAGATAATAGGCCGTCAGGCTCATCCATTCCCGTGCGGCGGTGGTGGTGAGCTGCGCGTTGAGCGAAGGCTGGGTGAAATCCAGCGACAGGCCGGCAATGCCGCTCGTCCGATAATCCACCGGCCAGGGCACGACCTGAATTCCGGCCTTGCGGAACAGGCCGACCGAACGGGGCATGTGATAGGCCGACGTGATCAACAGGCAGTTTTCGAGCCCCCGGCTCTTCAGGAGTCCGGCGGTGTTGACCGTGTTCTCATAGGTTGTCCGGGACGTATTCTCCTTCACGAGTCGGTCGGCCGGGATGCCGAAAGCGGAGAAGAACCGTTCCGAAGCTTCTGCCTCCCCCTCATAGACACCGCTGATGGAGCCGTCGCCGCCGGAAATCAGGATGCGCGCCTGCGGATGGTGCAAGGCGAGCCGCAAGGTCTCGACAAAGCGATCGGCAGCCTGGTTGAATTCCATGCCGCCGCGGCTGGTCGTCACCTCGGTCTCAAGCGCGCCGCCGAGCACGATCATGCAGGTAAGATCGGCAGGCTCCTGCCGGGGTTTCGGAAACCGCGCCTCCAGGACCTGTAGCGCAGCGGTGCCGGTCGTCGTGTAGAGCGTGACGAACAGCACGAGGGCTGCTAGAAGCGAGAGTGTGCCCGCGAGCCTTGGCCGGCCGGCGAAGACCAGCAGGGTTGCAAGCGCAGCCAGGCCGAAGGCGATCGACAAGGGCTGCGCCGCCAGCCAGAAGAACTTGGAAATCAGGAACATCGGCACATTTATGGCGGCCGGCCGGCTCTCCCGTCAAGAGCGGCGTCTGGCCGGCACCATCGGCTGCTGGTGAAAATGGAGATGCAGGGGGCGGGGCATGAGCACCGTTGTCAGGGCGATCGCCACGGTCAGCATGGCGACGATCCAGAGTGCGTGGTTGCCGACATATTTCGTCAGCAGGGCGCCCGTCACTGCGCCGCAGGCCATGCCCGTCCAGGGCACCGTCTGAATGAGCCAGCCGGCGGGGTTGCGGTCGCCGACGAGCCATCGGCCAATGCCCCGGCCGAAGCGGGAAAGCGCCCCGGTGACATAGGTGAGACCGATCGGCAATCCTTCGATATGTTCTACCGTCGCGTTGATCATGCCCATGGAAAGCACGACCAGATAGAATTGCAGCCGCGGGAAACTTGTCTCGGGCAGCACCGACGCGGCAGCCAGGATGATTGCGACGCCCGAGAGCACGACGAAAGTGCGGCGGGCCGAGACGGTATGCGCCAGCACGATACCGAATGCATTGCCGGCGATGAAGACCCAAAGCGCGCAGAAGAGGATGATCGCATGGGAATAGTTGCCGTCCGCGAAGGAAAGCGCGGCGCGCGTGGTGTTGCCGGTCATGAACGACACGAAGTCGCCGGAGAGAAGCAGGCCGATCGCATCCGTCATGCCGGCGACAAAGGAAATTGCCGCGACAAGCGCAAGGCCTGTGATTGTCCGTCTTTGTTTGATGATGTGGCGTCGTCTGGTTCTGGACATGGAGGCCCTTTCCGCCCCAAAAATCTGCGTGAACCATGGTCGGGAGGTCAATCCGACATGATTCCGGACAAATTGAAAAAATCGCAAATCTGCCCGGTGCGTCAGCTCGGTCGTCAGCGAAGCCAGGCTTCGATACCCTTTGCTGCGGCGCGGCCCGTGGCGAAACAGGCGGTGAGTAGATAACCACCAGTCGGGGCCTCCCAATCAAGCATCTCGCCTGCGACAAAAAGACCCGGTAGGGGCTTCAGCATGTAGTTTTCATCAAGATTGCTCCACGCGATCCCGCCCGCTGAGGATATTGCCTCGGCAATCGGACGCGGCCGGACGAGCGGAATGGGCAGCGCCTTGATGAATAGGGCCAGTTCCTTTGGCGCCATGCGGTTCGCTTCCGGCGCGAGTTCTCGCAGCAGGGCAGTCTTTACGCCTTCGAGCCCCGCGCCTTTGCGCAGCCGGTTGGAGAAGCTCATTTTGGAATTAAGCCGGGCAAGGTCCAGCGCCAGGCGCTCGGCCGAACGTCCGGGTGCCAGGTCGACCGTCAGCGCGGCATGGCCTTCCCGTTCGAGGCGGTCTCGCAATGCTGCTGCGTGAGCATAGACAAGGCTGCCTTCTATCCCCTGCCTGGAAATGACGAACTCACCTTGTATCGTGCCGGCATCGGATGATGCGGAGATGGATTTCAGCGGCACGCCGGCAAAACGCTCTCGAAACGGCTCGCTCCAGGCGACGTCGAAACCGCAATTGGCCGGTTGGAGATCGGCGATCGTGACGCCTTTCTGCTCGACCCAGGGCACCCAGGCTGCGTCGGAACCGAGGCGCGGCCAGCTTGCGCCGCCAAGCGCCAGCAGCACCGCATCCGGGTGGATCACCGTCACTCCTTCCGGGGTTTCGAAGCGATAGCCATCGTTCGCAAAGCCTGTCCAGCGGTGCCGTCTCTTCAACTGGACGCCCTGCGCTTCCAGGCGCCTTATCCAGGCGCGCAAAAGCGGCGAGGCCTTCATGACCTTGGGAAAGACGCGGCCGGACGTGCCGACGAAGGTCTCCGTGCCAAGGCCGAGCGCCCAGGCCCGGATATCGTCCGGCTTGAAGGCTTCAAGGGCAGGCCGCAGGCGAGCGGACGCCGCGCCGAAGCGCTCCGCAAACCGCGCAAAATCCTCCGAATGGGTGATGTTGAGCCCGGACTTGCCGGCCAACAGGAATTTCCGACCGAAGGTCGGCATGGCATCATAGACAGTCACAGCATAATGGGCAGCGGAAAGAACTTCCGCCGCCATCAATCCTGCCGGTCCGCCGCCGATGATCGCGATCTGTTTCGTCATCCCCTGCGGGTTAGGACAAATCAGCCCGCTTTGCCATAGCCCCCCGCGGTCGGCGTGACGACGATCACCGCTTCGCCGGCCTCGATCACCGTCTGGTCGCAGCCGGCGAGCTCTTCGATCGTCCCGTCCAGGCGCCGCACCAGGGTCTGGCCGAGCTCGCCCGCCTCGCCGCCGTCAAGACCGTGCGGCCGGATCGTGCGGTGCGAGGAAAGCATGGCGCAATCCATTCTCTCCAGGAAGCGGATGGTGCGCTCGGTGCCGTTGCCGGCGGAAAACCTGCCCTTGCCGCCCGAGTTCGGCCGGATGTGGAAGTCTTCGAGCAACACCGGATACCGGGTTTCCAGGATCTCCGGATCGGTGAGGCGGGAATTGGTCATGTGCACATGCACGGCGTCCGTGCCGGCAAAGCCGGTGCCGTCGTTGAAGTGGCCGGCGGGCGAGCCGGAGCACAGCGTCTCGTAATACTGGTAGGTCGCATTGCCGAAGGTGAGGTTGTTCATCGTGCCCTGGCTCGCGGCCATCGCGCCCAGCGCGCCGAAGAGCGCATTGGTGACGTGCTGGCTGGTTTCCACATTGCCGGCGACGACGGCCGCCGGATATTGCGGTTTCAGCATCGAGCCTTCCGGCACGACGATGCGGATCGGCCTGAGGCAGCCGGCATTCATCGGGATCGCGCTTTCCACCATCACCCGGAAGACGTAGAGCACGGCGGCGCGCGTCACCGGCTCCGGGGCATTAAAATTGTTCTTTTTCTGCGGGCTGGTGCCGGTGAAATCGACGGTCGCTTCGCGCTTGTCCCGGTCCACCGTGATCCTGACCTTGATGACGCTGCCCTGGTCGGTCGGATAGGAGAACTCCGCGTCGTTAAGCTTTGCGACGACCCGGCGGACGCTTTCTTCCGCATTGTCTTGCACATGGCCCATATAGGCCTTCACAACGTCGAGACCGAATTGCGCGATCATCTTGCGCATCTCGTGCACACCCTTTTCGTTGGCGGCGATCTGCGCACGCAGGTCCGCGACGTTCTGGGCGACGTTGCGGGCGGGGTAGGGGTGGTCCGAGAGGAGCCTTGTAATGCCTGCCTCGTCGAAGCGGCCGCGGTCGACCAGGAGAACGTTGTCGAAAAGAACGCCTTCCTCGTCCACCGTCGTCGCAAGAGGCGTCATGGAGCCCGGCGCAGTGCCCCCGACATCGGCGTGGTGGCCGCGCGAGGCGACGTAGAAGAGAATCTTCGGTTCTTTGTTCCCTGTCGCGCCTTCGGCGCTCCCCGCCTCTTGCGCCTTCTCGTCAAAAACCGGCGTGACGACGGTGATATCCGGCAGGTGCGTGCCGCCGTTATAGGGCGCGTTGAGAGCGAAGACGTCGCCAGGGCGGATTTTTCCCTTGTTTACAGCGATTACCGTCTCGACGGATCGGTCCATGGAGCCGAGATGCACCGGCATGTGCGGGGCGTTCGCCACCAGCGCGCCGTTTTCGTCGAAGACGGCGCAGGAGAAGTCGAGCCGTTCCTTGATATTGACCGAGGAGGCGGTGTTCTGCAGCGTGACGCCCATCTGCTCGGCGATCGACATGAAGAGATTGTTGAACACTTCAAGCAGCACCGGATCGGCTTGCGTGCCGATCGGCATCGCGCGGGAAAGCTCGGCGACGCGTTTCAGCACCACATGGTTCAATTTGGTGATCTCGAAGGCCCAGCCGTCTTCGACGACGATCGTTTGGTGGGGCTCCACGACGAGGCAGGGGCCGTTCGCTCTGGCACCCGGCTTGATGTCGGATCGGCGATAGACGGGAGCCTCACGCCATGCGCCGCCCGAAAAGAATTTCGTCTTCTCGCTCGCAGCCGGCATGGAGCTTTCGAGCGGAAATTCCGGCTCGGCGGAAGAGGCGCCGCCGCCGATCGCTTCCACTTCATAGGCTTCGAAAATGATCTCACGATTCTCGAAGATGAAGCCGAATTGCTTCCTGTGCGCCGTCTCGAAAGCGGCGATCATCTCGGGCGCACCATCGAGAGTTACGGCCAAGGTCGTATCCGTGCCATGATAGCGTAGATGAGCGCGATGCAACACGTCGGTTTCGGAGTCAGAGACGCCCTGCGAGGCCATTTCCTCAAGCACGCTTGCCGTAAGTTCCTCGCGGATCGGAGAAAGCATTTCGAGCGCTGCCGAAAGCCCGAGCGAAATCGTCCGCTGGCGGGTGGCGCGGATATCGGCAAGCCCCATGCCATAGGCGGAAAGAATGCCGGAGAACGGGTGGATCAGAACGGTGGAAATGCCGAGCGCATCGGCCGTCAGGCAAGCATGCTGGCCACCGGCGCCGCCAAAGCAGGTCAGCACGTAATGGGTGACGTCGTAGCCGCGCTGGACGCTGATCTTCTTGACCGCATTCGCCATGTTCTCGACCGCGATCGACAGGAAACCGTCGGCCACCTCCTCCGGCGAGCGGCCGTCGCCGATCACCCTGGCCATCTCCTCGAAGGCGGCATGCACCGCGTCGGCGTCGAGCGGCTGGTCGCGGTTCGGTCCGAAGATCGCCGGGAAGAGTTTGGGTGAAAGCTTGCCGAGCATGACGTTCGCGTCGGTGACGGTCAGCGGCCCACCGCGCCGATAGGCCTTGGGGCCAGGATTGGCGCCCGCCGAATCCGGCCCGACGCGAAAGCGGCCGTTCTCGAAATGCAGGATCGAGCCGCCGCCGGCCGCGACCGTATGGATCGACATCATCGGCGCGCGCATGCGAACGCCGGCCACTTCCGTCTCGAAGGAGCGTTCGAGCTCTCCGTCATAATGGGAGACGTCGGTGGACGTGCCGCCCATGTCGAAGCCGACCATCCGCTCGAAACCGGCAAGCCGCGAGGTTTCGACCGCCCCGACCACGCCGCCGGCGGGACCGGAAAGGATCGCATCCTTGCCCTGGAAGAGCCGGGCGGCAGTCAACCCGCCGGAAGACTGCATGAACATGAGCTGCGGGCCGGTTTCCTCGTTGGCGCCAAGCTCGCCCGCGACCTGGTCGACATAGCGGCGCAGGATCGGCGAGAGATAGGCATCGACCACCGTCGTATCGCCGCGCCCGACCAGCTTGATGAGCGGCGAGACCTCGTGGCTGACCGAAAGCTGGGTGAAGCCGATCTCACGGGCGATCCGTGCGGCAAGCTGTTCATGAGCCGGGTAACGATAGGCGTGCATGAAGACGATCGCGACGGCGCGGATGCCGGCATTGAACTGCGCCTGAAGCTCCTTGCGGATGGCCTTCTCGTCCGGCTCCGCTTCGACGGTGCCGTCGGCACGGACGCGTTCGTCGACCTCGACGACGGCCGAATAGAGCAGTTCAGGTTTGATGATCTTCTTTGCAAAGATGTCGGCGCGGGCCTGGTAGCCGATCGCCAGGGCATCGCGGAAGCCGCGCGTGGTGACGAGCAGGGTCTGTTCGCCCTTGCGTTCGAGCAGCGCATTGGTGGCGACGGTGGTGCCCATCTTCACCGCGCCGATCACCTCCGAGGGGATCGGAACGCCGGCCGGAATACCCAGGAGCTCGCGGATACCCTGCACGGCTGCGTCGTGATAGGCCTCAGGATTTTCCGATAGCACCTTGTGGGCGATCAGCGATCCGTCAGGTCTGCGCCCGACAATGTCGGTGAAGGTGCCGCCGCGGTCGATCCAGAAGTCCCACTTGCCATCGGCCATGTTCTGCCCCTCGTTGAAAGCTTGATTTGCAATAACGAAAACATTTCGTCGATAAAACGTCAATGATTAGTTGACAGGAAAATATCTTTTGAAGCATCATGCCTTTCCAACAGGCAAGGAAGCCAGCAAAGAGCTCCACCTGCAAAACCGGCAACCGAGGGGAGCCGACCATGATCCTTTGCCACCGCGCAGCGGGGAGGACGTCACGTGTCCACCGCTAATGCTCGCCATAGCATCTTTCCTGAATGGCTCCGTCAAACGCTTGACGGGCTCTATCTCGTTTCCGGCTGGCTGGCCGGGCTTTTTCTGATCGCTATTTTCGTCATCATGCTATCGCTGTCGGCTGGCCGGCCAATCGGCTTGGATGTCCCAGCCGGCGACGACTTCGCCTCCTGGTGCATGGCGGCCACGGCCTTCCTGGGCCTTGCCCACACGTTTCGCTCCGGAGAGCTCATTCGCATGGGCCTTCTCATCGACAGGTTCAGCGGTGTCGCGCGCAAGGTCATCGAGATCGCCTGCACGGCGATCGGCGCAGCCGCCATGCTCTATTTCGCCTGGTACGCGGTGGATATGGTCTGGACGTCCTGGAAATTCAACGACATCTCTCAGGGCGTCATCGCCGTGCAGTTATGGATACCGCAGCTCGGCATGGCCATCGGGATGGTCGTCCTCGCAATCGCTTTCGTGGACGAGTTGATCCATCTGCTTTTTGGTGGCGTACCGCGCTACGAGAAACCGGCTCCGAAATCCGAGGAAGAGATGATCGAGCGGATCATGGAAAGCGGGGCCTGATCATGGACGCCTCGAACCTTGTCGAAATATCGGCGCTCATCCTCGGCGCCCTGCTGCTCTTCCTCGTCGGTGGCGTCTGGATCGGGATTTCGCTGCTGATCTGCGGTTTCATCGCCATGCAGTTCGCTCCGGCGGGAATACAGATCGGCGCGGCGCTTGCGACCAACGCCTGGGCGGGCAGCTCCTCCTGGTCTCTCGCCGCCCTGCCGCTTTTCGTCTGGATGGGGGAGATCCTCTACAGGACGAGATTGTCCGATGAAATGTTTAGGGGGCTTTCTCCTTGGCTGAACCGCATTCCGGGAAGGTTGGTGCATGTCAATGTTCTCGGCTGCGGGCTTTTCGGCGCAGTCTCCGGGTCGTCCGCCGCAACGACAGCCATGGTCGCGAAGATCACCCTGCCGGAATTGAAGAAGCGCGGCTACGACGAGATGATCTGCCTCGGTTCGCTGGCAGGCGCCGGTACGCTCGGCTTTCTCGTGCCGCCGTCGATCACCATGATCGTCTACGCCGTCGCTGCGAATGTTTCCATCATCCAGATGTTCCTGGCCGGCCTGCTCCCGGCGGTCATCGTCATGGCGCTCTATATGGGAGCGATCGTCATCTGGTCGCTGATGAACCCCGACAAATCTCCGCCCCCGGCACCGACCCTCGGCTTTCTCGACAAGCTGAAGCAGACGCTCAACCTCATTCCGCTGGCGCTTTTGATCGTCGTGATCTTCGCAACGCTGGTTCTTGGCTGGGCGACAGCCACCGAATGTGCGGCCTGGGGCGTGCTCGGTTCTCTCGCGATCGCGCTCTGGCAACGTGCGCTCTCCTGGAAGAGTTTTTGGGAAAGCGTGATGGGTGCTGCACGTATGACGGCGATGATCATGCTGATTCTGACGGGTGCGGGATACATGTCGATTGCCATGGGCTATACCGGGATTCCGAATGCGCTGGCCTCCTGGGTCGATAGCTTCCACCTGAGTCCTTATGCGCTGATTGCGGTGCTCACCGTCATGTATGTGCTGCTCGGCTGCGCGATCGACGGCCTGTCGATGATCGTCCTGACGACTGTGGTGGTGTTGCCCATGATCCAGCAGGCCGGCTTCGATCTGATCTGGTTCGGCGTCTTTCTGGTCCTGATGGTGGAAATGGCTCAGATCACCCCGCCGGTCGGCTTCAATCTCTTCGTGCTCCAGACGATGAGCGGTAGAGACAGCCTGACGGTTGCGCGCGCCGCATTGCCGTTCTTCTTCCTGCTTTTGGCGACGGTCGCCATCCTCACGATCTTCCCGGATATCGTGCTGGTCCTGCCGAAAATGGCTTTTCCGGGTTAATTTCTTAAAAAGGGGAATGAAAACATGACAGTGCACTTCAAAGCCATTACCCGCGTCGGCCTCACGGCTGCCGCCCTCATCGCCGGTGTCAGCTCGGCTCTGGCCCAGACTGCCTGGGTCCTGCCCTCGGCCTATCCGCCGGCCAATTACCACGTCGAAAACCTGATGCAGTTTTCCAAGGACGTGGAAACGGCAACCAACGGCGCGCTGAAGATCACCGTTCATCCGAGTGCCTCACTCTTCAAGGCTCCGGACATCAAGCGCGCGGTTCAGACCGGTCAGGCCCAGGCCGGCGAAGTGCTGATCTCCCTGCACGAGAACGAGAATCCGGTCTTCGGCATCGACGTCGTGCCGTTCCTGGCCACCAGTTTCGATCAGGCGAAGAAGCTCTGGGAGGCTTCCAGGCCGACCGTCGAAAAGGCACTCGATGCGCAAGGGCTGAAGCTTCTCTATTCGACGCCATGGCCGCCGCAGGGCATCTACACCAAGAAGGACGTCAACAGCGTTGCCGACCTCAAGGGTTTGAAGTGGCGCGCCTACAATGTCGGCACGTCGCGCATCGCCGAGCTCGTCGGCGCCCAGCCGGTCACCGTCCAGGCCGCCGAATTGCCACAGGCGCTCGCCACCGGCGTCGTCGACGGCCTGATGACGTCGAGCGCCACCGGCGTCGATTCAAAGATCTGGGAATCGCTCACCCATTATTACGACACCCAGGCCTGGATTCCGAAGAACGTCATCTTCGTCAACAAGGCCGCGTTCGAAGCGCTGGACCCGGCTGTTCAGAAGGCGGTTGCCGATGCGGCGGCGGCGGCCGAAACCCGTGGCTGGTCCCTCGCAGCCGAGAAAACAAAGAGCTACATGGACGCACTCAAGCAGAACGGCATGCAGGTGGTCGAACCCAGCGACGAGCTCAAGAAGGGTCTTGCCGATGTCGGCGCCAAGCTGACCGAGGACTGGTCGAAGAAGGCAGGCGCCGACGGCGCCGCCATTCTGGACGCCTACAAGAAGATGTGATTTGAGGGCGCCGCAAGCAGTCGCTTGCGGCGTTTTCATTTGCCGGGAGGAGAAGTCATGTCATTGGAAAAGGACTATTTGGGCCCGATCGTTTCCTCCGGGCATCTGGCGAGCGGCGCCCTGCCGGCGCTTTCCGAGATCGAGTTCGGCATGATCATGCTGAACCATGCCTTCAATCGCTGGATGGTTCGCTGCATGGCGGCAGCCGGCGTGCCGGATCTTTCCCCGATCGACATCCTCGTGTTGCACAACATCAACAGCCGCAACAAGCCTAAGACACTGGCCGACATCGCACTGGTCCTCAACATCGAGGATACGCATGTCGTCACTTACGCGTTAAAGAAGCTTGAGCGGCTCAAGCTGATCAAATCCGGGCGCCGCGGCAAGGAAAAGCTGGTCATGGCGACGGAAGCAGGTGCCGAGGCCTGCGCCCGCTACAAGGCGATGCGCGAAAGCCTGCTGGTCCGTTCGGTGCTCGCCACGGAAGTCTCGGCGGAATCGCTTTCGGAAGTGGCAGCCCGCCTTCGTGCGCTTTCCGGACACTACGATCAGGCGGCTCGCGCCGCCGCATCCCTCTAGGAGAAAAGCGCTTCCATCAACGGATGATTGGGATCCGTCATCCCGTCTAGCACGTTGAAATGGTGCTTGTCTGGTTCCTCGACGGCTTCGGTCTCAGCGCCCAGGCCCTTCCATATGCTTGCGAGCAGTGCATTCTGGCGGACGAATTCATAACGTTCCGCAGCGCCCACCCAGCAGGTTACCCTTGCGTTTGGTATCGGCTCCAGAAGGGCAGGGCTTTCGCGATAGGCTTCTTCCCGGTCGATCCGCTGCTTGTCGTTCATCTTCGTGTTCATGAGCGGGCGCAGATCGTGCACGCCGGAGAGCGAGACGACATTCGCAATGCGACTGCGTATTGCTTCCGGCAATGGGGAGGTGATCGTGATCATTCTCGTCACCAATTGGCCTCCGGCGGAGTGGCCGATCAGTCGGATCGGTCCCTCGACCTCTTCGGCAGCGGCTTCGATCGCCCTGCCGATTTCAATCGTGATGTCGGCGATGCGGCTTTCGGGGGCAAGTGTGTAGGACGGCATGGCGACGGCATAACCGCGTTCCACCGCGCCCTTGGCGAAATGCGACCAGTAGCTATTGTCGAGCCCGATCCAGAAGCCGCCATGGACAAAGACCATCAGGCCGGCAGGCCTGGACTCTGGCAGGAAAAGATCGAAGCGGTTGCGGGGCTTTCCGCCATAGACAAGGCCGAGTTTGGCACGCCCTTCGGCGGAAAGCGCTTCACGATATTGCTGTGCAGGCTCCACCCATGCCGCCGGCCAGCGGTCGCCCTGGGGAATGTTGATGCCGTTGGCATAGGCATTGTCCCAGTCGCTGATCCGGTGGCGCATCTTCGTTTTCTCCCCTCAATGCGGTTATGATCCCCAGCCGCATATTGGCATCGCCATCGCATGCTTGGAACCCGTCCGGAGCGGAAAATGGCAGCCGGGAAAATTATTACAAACTTAAAATTTCTCTCTTGCAACCGGAAGGAAGCGGTGCAATTCTGAACAAAAGGCAAAAAGCCGCATAGATAAGAAACTTGGGAACTGAAAAATGCTGGGACCGTCAGGCCATCTGGATACGTTTGCCCGCGACAACCTTCCACCGCCGGATCTTTGGCCGGAAATCAAGCTCGACGGCTTTGAGTATCCGGAATGGATGAACGCAGCGGTTGAGCTTACCGACCGTATGGTGGAAAAGGGTTTTGGCGATCATACTGCTCTGATCGGCAACGGCCGCCGTCGCACCTACAAGGAACTTTCCGACTGGACGAACCGCATCGCCCTGGCGCTGACTGAAGACTACGGCCTGAAACCCGGAAATCGGGTGCTGATCCGCTCTGCAAATAATCCAGCCATGGTCGCCTGCTGGCTGGCGGCGACTAAGGCCGGTGCCGTCGTGGTCAACACGATGCCGATGCTGCGTGCCGGCGAGCTCGCCAAGATCATAGACAAGGCGGAGATTTCCCTGGCGCTCTGCGATACGCGCCTGATGGACGAGCTGGTCGCTTGCGCCAAGGAAAGCCGGTTCCTCAAGCAGGTGATCGGTTTTGATGGCACTGCCAACCATGATGCGGAACTCGATCGCGCGGCGCTGAACAAGCCGGTGCTCTATGATGCGGTGAAGACAGGTCGGGACGATGTGGCCCTGCTCGGTTTCACCTCCGGTTCCACCGGCGTACCGAAGGCTACCATGCATTTCCATCGCGATCTCCTGATCATCGCCGATGCCTATGCCAAGGAGGTGCTGGACGTCACGCCGGACGATGTTTTCGTCGGTTCTCCACCGCTTGCCTTCACCTTCGGCCTCGGTGGACTTGCGGTCTTTCCATTGCGCTTCGGCGCCTCTGCTACCCTCTTGGAGCAGGCGACGCCGCCGAAGATGATCGAGATCATCGAGACCTACAAGGCGACGATAAGCTTCACCGCGCCCACCGCCTACCGCGCCATGCTGGCCGCGATGGACGAAGGTGCGGACCTTTCTTCTCTGCGCATCGCCGTTTCGGCCGGCGAGACCTTGCCAGGCCCCGTTTTCGAAGAATGGGTGAGAAAGACGGGTAAACCCATTCTGGACGGCATCGGTGCGACCGAGATGCTGCATATCTTCATCTCGAACCACTTGGGCGATGCCAGGCCGGCCTGCACGGGCAAGCCGCTCGCCGGCTATGAAGCGATCGTTGTCGACGACGAGATGAGCGAGGTGCCGCGCGGCACGATCGGCCGGCTGGCGGTGAGGGGCCCGATCGGCTGCCGTTACCTCGCCGACGATCGGCAGAAGGATTATGTCCGCAACGGCTGGAACCTCACCGGCGATTCTTTCGTACAGGACGAGGACGGCTATTTCCATTTCGCCGCACGTTCGGACGATATGATCATCTCGGCCGGCTACAATATCGCCGGCCCGGAAGTGGAGGCGGCTCTCCTGAAGCACGAGGCAGTGCTGGAATGCGCCGTGATCGGCGTGCCGGACGACGGACGTGGCATGATCGTCGAGGCGCATGTCGTGCTTGTTCCCGGCAGTGAGGCTTGCGATGCGATGGTGAAGCTGCTGCAGGAGCATGTGAAGAGCGTCATTGCGCCTTACAAATATCCGCGTTCGATCGTTTTCACCGACACGCTGCCGAAGACCGAATCCGGCAAGATCCAGCGCTTCCGGCTGAAGCGGAAACTTTCAGCTTAACCGTACTTCGTGGTGGTTGCGTTTCGCTGCGCATGCAGAGTGGAAGTTTCCACGCAAATGTGGAAGGTAATGAAACGTTCGGCGGGCTGCTGCCCCGCTGCCGGAAAATCTGGGAACGACATACAACAACAAACGGGAGTTCGTCACATGAAGAAACTGCTTGCCGCAGCCACGCTGACCCTGAGCCTGAGCGCCTCGGGCCTTGCTTTTGCCGAGCCGTTGAAGATCGGCATGATCACCACGCTTTCGGGCGGCGGCGCCGGTCTCGGCATCGATACACGCGACGGCTTCATGCTGGCGATCAAGAATTCCGGCAACAAGGACATTACCGTCGTCACCGAGGACGATGCACAGAAGCCGGAACTCGCAGTGCAGATCGCCGACAAGATGATCCAGAGTGACCAGGTGGATATTTTGACCGGCATCGTCTGGTCGAACCTCCTGATGGCGGTTGCTCCGAGTGCTGTTGCGCAAGGCAAGTTCTACGTCTCCACGAATGCCGCTCCCGCGGCACTGGCCGGCGCCAACTGCAACAAGCTCTATTTCAACGCGGCCTACCAGAATGACAATCTTCATGAGGCGATGGGCGAATATGCCAACAAGGGCTACAAGAAGATGTTCATCCTTGCCCCGAATTATCCGGCCGGCAAGGATTCGCTGACTGGCTTCAAGCGCTATTACAAGGGCGAGCTCGCCGCGGAAGTCTACACCCAGGTCGGCCAGACCGACTATGCCGCCGAAATTGCCCAGATGCGCGCTTCTGGCGCTGATGGTATCTTCGTCTTCCTTCCCGGCGGCATGGGCATTGCTTTCATGAAGCAATTTGCTCAGTCGGGCGTGAAGATTCCGGTCATGGGGCCGGGCTTCTCTTTCAGCCAGGACGTGCTTCCGGCAATCGGTGATGCGGCGCTGGGCGCCAAGGCGTCCGGCCAGTGGGCTCCGGACTTCGACAACGAAGCCAGCAAGAAGTTCCTCGCCGACTTCCAGAAAGAATATAACCGCCTGCCGTCGATCTATGCAGTTCAGGCCTATGACGCCGCGCAGCTCATCCTGTCGGCTGCTGCGAAGGCGGATGTGACGGATGCGGATGCTTTCCGCGCCGAACTTCTGAAGGCGGATATCCAGTCGCCGCGCGGCAACTTCAAGTTCAACACGAACCAGCATCCGATCCAGGACATCTACCTCACGGAAGTGGTGAAGCAGGATGGCGTCCTCACCAACAAGACGGTGGAAAAGATCTTCACCGATCATAAGGACGCCTATGCTAAAGACTGCAAGATCTAAGGTTTCCCCGTGACCGTTGCGCTTGCTCTCGAGCAGTTGCTGAACGGCCTGCAGCTCGGCGTCATGCTGTTCCTGATGGCCGCCGGGCTGACGCTGATCTTCGGCGTCATGGGCCTGATCAATCTTGCTCACGGCTCGCTCTACATGGTCGGCGCATTCGCCTGCGCCGCCGTGGCGGCCTGGACCGGCTCGTTCTGGATCGGGCTCATCGCCAGCCTCGTCGCCGCGGCGGCGGCCGGTGCGATCGTCGAGCTCGTGGTGATCCGCAGGCTTTACGATCGCGACCATCTTGATCAGGTGCTTGCCACCTTCGCGCTGATCCTGATGTTCTCCGAAGGCACGCGCTGGCTCTTCGGCTCGTTTCCGCTTTATCTCGATATTCCGCCGCTCCTGCAGGGGGCGGTGACACTGCCCGGCGGCACGCAATACCCGGTCTATCGGCTGGCCATTATCGCCGCCGGCGCGATCGTCGCCATAGGGCTTTACATGCTGATCTCGAAGACGCGGCTCGGCATGCGCATCCGGGCCGGCGAAAGCGACCGGGAGATGATCGGGGCGCTCGGTGTCGATATACGCACGCTCTATACGGTCGTCTTCGCCCTTGGTGCGGCACTGGCCGGGTTCGCCGGTGCCATGGTCGGCGCCTTGCAATCGGTGCAGGTGGGCATGGGCGAGCCGGTGCTGATCCTGGCCTTCGTGGTGATCGTCATCGGCGGCATCGGCTCGATCAAGGGGGCGCTCTTGGGCGCGCTTCTGGTCGGCGTCACGGACACGATGGGCCGTTTCCTGCTGCCACAGATATTCGCATTCTTCGCGCCGCCGGCCCAGGCGGGCATGATTGGCGGCGCCGTGGCCTCGATGCTCATCTATATCGTCATGGCGGTGATCCTCGCGGTGAAGCCGCGCGGGCTCTTTCCGGCAGCGCATGCGTGAGGTCGGTATCGTGAACCGCGAAAACCTCGTCAACTTCATCCTTGCTGTGCTGTTGCTTGCCGTGCCGTTTGCGGCCAACATGGCCGGCCAGCCTTTCTATGTCACGCTGGCAACCCGTGTCGCGATTCTTGCTCTTGCCGCGACCGGCCTCAATCTGGCATTGGGCCTGGGCGGCCTCGTCTCCTTCGGTCATGCGGCCTTCTTCGGTATCGGAGGCTATGTTGCCGGCATTCTGGCGACGCATAGCTTCTCAGGTGAGCCTCTGCTCTTCGGTCTGTCGGGCACCAATCAGATGTGGGTGATCTGGATCGTCGCGGTCCTGCTCGCGGGTCTTCTGGGCCTTGCGATCGGCGCGATCAGCCTCAGGACATCAGGCGTCTACTTCATCATGATCACGCTCGCCTTTGCGCAGATGGTCTATTATTTCGCGGTCTCCTGGCCGGCCTATGGTGGGGAGGACGGGTTGTCGATCCTTGTCCGCAACCAGTTTCCGGGCGTGATGACGATGCGGCCGCTCGGTTTCTTCCTGATCTGCTACGTGGTGCTGCTGGTCGGAATAGGTCTTTTCGCGTTGATCCGCGCCTCGCGTTTTGGCAACGCATTGCAGGCGGCGCGGCAGAACGAGGTGCGTGTCGCGACGGTCGGGATCCAGCCATATCGAATCCGACTGACAGGCTTTGCCATTTCGGCAATGATGACCGGACTTGCCGGCGCGCTGTTTGCCGATCTCAACCGTTTTGTCAGCCCCTCCATGCTCTCCTGGCACATGTCGGGGGAGTTGATCGTGCTGATCGTGCTCGGAGGAACTGGCCGGCTGTTCGGTCCGCTGGCGGGTGCGGCGCTTTATGTCGCCTTCGAATATGCGCTCGGGGGCATCACGGAACGCTGGCAGTTCTTCCTCGGTCTTATTCTGCTCGTCGTGGTACTCTTCGCCCGCGGCGGTCTGCTGGGGCTTCTCGCCGGAAAGGCCAGACATGGTTGAGCCGGTCCTCGAAATCTTCGACCTGGTCAAGAATTTCGGAGCACTGCGTGCGACCGACGGCGTCACGCTCGATCTCAGGCCGGGCGAAATCCATGCGCTGATCGGCCCGAATGGCGCCGGCAAGTCGACGCTCATTCACCAGATCTGCGGCACGCTCCGGCAGGATAGCGGCACGATCCGCTTCGCCGGGCAGGATATTGGCGGCCTGGGTGTTGCAGGCCGTGCCCGGTTGGGCCTGGGGCGTACCTTTCAAGTCTCTTCGCTGGCACCGGAATTCTCCGCGCTCCGTAATGTCATGCTGGCGGTGCAGGCGAGGGAGGGTACGAGCTTCCGCTTTCTTAAACCGGTAATGCGTGACGGGTCGCTGATCGACGCGGCTATGGCCATGCTGGAACGTGTCGGCCTGACGGCGCGTGCCCGCATCCCCGCTGCCGAGCTCTCGCATGGTGAACGCCGGCAGCTCGAAATCGCCATGGCGCTGGCACTTCGCTCCAGGGCCTTCCTGCTTGACGAGCCCATGGCCGGCATGGGACCGGAAGGCTCCAAATCGTTGACACGGTTCCTCGACACACTCAGGCAGGAAGCGCCGATCCTGCTGGTCGAGCATGATATGGATGCAGTATTTGCACTCGCCGACCGCATTTCGGTACTCGTCTACGGCCGCATTATTGCCACCGGCACGGTCGAGGAAATCCGTCGCGACCCGGCCGTGCGCACGGCCTATCTCGGAGATCACGCCTGATGCTGCTGGACGTCTCCCGGATCGAAGCATTTTATGGCGCGAGCCAGGCGCTGTTCGGCGTTGACCTGTCTGTGGCGGAGGGCGAGGCCGTGGCGCTGATGGGTCGCAACGGCATGGGCAAGACCACGACCATACGTGCCATATGCAACCTCAATCCGCCTCGCGCCGGCGCGGTCCGGCTCGGCGGCGCTGACCTCAAGGGCAGGCGACCGCACCATGTCGCGAAGCTCGGCATCGGCCTCGTGCCGGAAGGCCGCCGCTGCTTTCCGAACCTGACAGTGCATGAGAACCTGGTCGCTGCTGCTCGGCCGGGCAGATGGACATTGGACGAGGTCAATGCGCTTTTTCCCCGCCTACAGGAACGGTATGCCCAGATGGCGCGGTCGCTCTCCGGCGGTGAGCAGCAGATGCTGGCGATCGGCAGGGCTCTGATGACCAATCCGCGCATCCTGATCCTCGATGAGGCGACGGAGGGGCTTGCTCCGGTCATACGCCAGGATATCTGGAGAGCCATACGGAGGCTGAAGGCGGAGGGGCTTTCCATCCTTGTGGTGGATAAGACGCTTTCCGAGCTTTTGCCGGTTGCGGATCGCTGTGTCATCCTGGAAAACGGGAGAAGCGCCTGGAGCGGTAAGGCTGAGGAACTGACGACGGAACTGCAGGATCGATATCTCGGAGTGTAAGCGATGGATGGTGAAGCGGGAAGCGCCGATCTGGAACTGATCGCCCACGGTCCGCATGGGCGCAACAAGCCGGAGACGCGGCTCTGGCTGCGTATGCTTTCCACCACAAAGCTGATCACCAACGAAATCCGCCGACGGCTCAGGACCGAATTCGGTGCGACGCTGCCGCAATTCGACCTCATGGCCCAGCTCTATCGCGAAAGCGACGGCCTGCGCCTAGGCGAGCTTTCGAAGCGAACGATGGTGACGAATGGCAACGTGACCGGTCTTGTCGAACGTCTGGAGGCCGATGGCCTCGTCCAGCGTGTAACGCCGGACGGTGACCGACGCGTTACGGTCGCCAGGTTGACGCCGGAGGGTACGAAGCTTTTCGTTGCCATGGCTGCCGCCCATGAAGGCTGGCTGCGGGACATCATGGCAGATGTCGCTCCGGCCACGATCGCATCGCTGTGGTCGGAGATTGGGGCCGTGAAAACTTCTGCCAGCAATCACCTTTCCAGCAGCGCTTTCGATCAGTAGACCCGGTGCTGGTAACGAATTCGGGGTGATAGATGGCAGACCTCCAGGCGATCGTCGACGAGATTCACGACAAGCTGGCGCCGCGTCTCGGCGAGGGCAAGGTCGCCGACTATATTCCGCAGCTTGCCCATGTCGATCCGAAGAAATTCGGCATGGCGATCGTGACGGTGGATGGGGAGATCTTCAAAGTTGGCGATGCCGATGTCCCCTTCTCGATCCAGAGCATTTCCAAGGTCTTTACGCTGACGCTGGCGCTCGGCAAGCATGGCGAGACGACCTGGAACCGTGTCGGACGCGAGCCGTCGGGCTCTGCCTTCAATTCGATCGTCCAGCTGGAGCACGAAGAGGGTAAGCCACGTAATCCATTTATCAACGCGGGCGCGATCGCCGTCAGCGACCTGGTGCTTGCGGGGCACACGCCGCGCGAGGCGATCGGGGAAATTGTCCGTTTCGTGCGTTATCTCGCCGATGACGATTCGATCGCTATTGACCCTACCGTGGCGAAGTCGGAACAGGCGACAGGCTACCGCAATTTCGCGCTTGCCAATTTCATGCGCTCCTTCGGCAAGCTGGACCATCCGGTCGAGCATGTGCTCGGCGTTTATTTCCATCACTGCGCACTCGCCATGACCTGCACGCAGCTTGCGAAGTCCGGTCTTTTTCTCGCTGCTTCCGGCCGCAATCCGCTGACGGGACACACGGTCGTCTCCAAACAGCGGGCAAGGCGCATCAATGCGCTCATGCTCACCTGCGGGCATTACGACGGTTCAGGAGATTTTGCCTATCGGGTGGGCCTGCCGGGCAAGAGTGGGGTCGGCGGCGGCATTCTCGCGGTCGCACCGGGCAGGGCCTCGGTTGCCGTCTGGTCGCCGGGGCTCAATCACAATGGCAATTCGCTTCTTGGTTCGCTGGCTTTGGAAATGCTGACGACCCGCACGGGCTGGTCGGTCTTCGGCCATTGATCCCGCATACGGCATAAAAAACCCGGCCGAAGCCGGGTTGAATGTAGCGGCAGCGTGTTGTGATCAGTCCTCGCTGGCTGCCATCTGCGAGAGCACTTCGCCGCGTCCGCGTATGCGCAGGATCAGCGGTATGATGAAAGCCAGCGCTGCCAGGATGAGCAGAACGGCCGCAATCGGCGACTGGACCAGTGTCGTGACATCGCCCTGGCTGATCGCCAGCGCGCGGCGGAGCTGCTGTTCGGCAAGTGGCCCCAGGATCAAGCCGACGACGACCGGCGCGATCGGGTAACCCAGCACACGCATGACATAGCCGAGGAATCCGAAGGTCAGAAGCATGCCGAGTTCGAAAACCGACGGATTGGCACCGATAGTGCCGAGCGTCGCAAACAGCAGGATGCCGGCATAAAGCCATGGCTTCGGGATGGTCAGCAGCTTCACCCAAAGGCCGACGAGCGGCAGGTTGAGGACCAGCAGCATCAGGTTGGCGATGAGCAGCGACGCGATCAGGCCCCAGACGAGCTGCGGATTGGTCACGAAGAGCAGCGGGCCCGGCTGCAGACCGTATTGCTGGAAGCCGGCAAGCATGATCGCCGCGGTCGCGGACGTCGGCAGGCCGAGCGTCAGCAACGGCACAAGCGTGCCGGCGGCAGACGCATTGTTGGCAGCTTCCGGGCCGGCAACCCCTTCGATCGCGCCATTGCCGAATTCTTCCGGATGCTTGCTGAGGCGCTTTTCGGTTGCGTAGGAGAGGAAGGTGCCGATTTCGGCTCCGCCCGCCGGCATGGCGCCGATAGGGAAGCCGATGGCGGTGCCGCGCAGCCAGGCTTTCCAGGACCGCGCCCAATCCTGGGCGCTCATCCAGACGGAGCCCTTGACGGCTTCCACCGTTTCCGGCCCCTTGTTTCCCTGGGCGGCGATGAACAGGGTCTCCCCGATCGCGAACATGGCGACCGCCATGGTCGTGACTTCGATCCCGTCGAGAAGGTCGGGGATGCCGAAGGACAGCCGGTTCTGGCCTGTCAACTGGTCGATGCCGACGACGGAGAACGCAAGCCCGATGAACAGCGAGGTGAGGCCGCGCAATGTGGAATCTCCGAAGGCCGAGGACACCGTCACGAAGGCGAGCACCATCAGGGCAAAATATTCGCGAGGGCCAAAGACCAGCGCCAGCTTGACGATGTAAGGCGCGATGAAGGCGAGCGCCAGCGTCGCGATCAGGCCGGCCACGAAGGAGCCGATCGCAGAAGTCGCAAGCGCCGGTCCGCCACGTCCCGCCCGGGCCATCTTGTTGCCTTCGAGCGCGGTGACGATCGAAGCGCTTTCTCCCGGTGTGTTGAGCAGGATCGAGGTGGTCGATCCGCCATACATGCCGCCGTAATAGATGCCTGCGAACATGATCAGCGAACCGGTCGGATCAAGACGATATGTGACGGGCAGAAGCAGTGCGACGGTCAGCGCCGGCCCGATGCCGGGCAGAACACCGACTGCGGTGCCGAGCGTCACGCCGATCAGCGCATAAAGCAGGTTGATGGGTTGCGCTGCGGAGGCAAGCCCCTGCAGGAGGAATTCGAATGTGCTCATGGTCCTACTTTCCGGGCCCGATCACCAAAAAAGCCGTTCCAGCGGGCCTGCGGGCAGCGCAAGCTGCAGGAGGCCTGCGAAGATCAGCCAGATGAAGAGACAGACGACGATGCCAAGCGGGATCGTGATCCACAGTTTGCGTTTGCCGAAGCCCGCGGCAGTGAGGCCGAACAGGATACCGGTCGCGATCGAGAAGCCGGCAACGCGAAGAAGCAGCATCTGCGCGACAAGTCCCGCGACGATCCACACGACCGGACCGATCTCCTGTTTGTCGCGCGTCGGAAAATCGCCGCGGAAAGCCTCGATCACCGTCCAGATCGCAAGTCCGATCAGCGCAAAGCCGATCCAGTCGGGCACCGTCGCCGGACCGACCTGCGAATAGCCGCCCGTACCCTTCAAGCGCGACACATCGATGAAAATCACGGCGGCGATTGCCGCCAGGACTACGGCAACGGCAAGCGCCGCCCAATCGGGGCGGCGCTGCTCGGTCTTGTTGCGGTCGGGGCTCATTTGACCAGCCCGATGTCCTTGAGGACCAAGTCTGTGGCGGAAATGTCCTTGGCGAGCTGTTCATCGAAGGCCGAGCCGGCGAGATAGGTATCGGTCCAGCCCTTGGTCTTCAGGGCTTCCTGCCAGGTCTTGGACTGGGCGAGCTTCTCGATGTCGGCTGCCACGGCCTTCTTCTGCTCGTCGGAAAGGCCGGGAGCGGCGGCGACCATGCGCCAGTTCTGGACAACCACGTCGAAGCCGGATTCCTTCAGCGTCGGGGCGTCGGCGCCTTCGATCTTCTTGTCGGAGGAAACGGCCAAGAGGCGCAACGTGCCGGCCTTGATCTGCGATTCGAACTCGCCGTAGGACGAAACGCCGGCAGTCACCTGGCTGCCGAGAATGGCGGCAAGGGCTTCACCGCCGCCGGAAAACGCGATGTAATTGATCTTGGTCGGGTCGACGCCGGCCGCCTTGGCAAGCAGGCCGACGAGGATATGGTCGGTGCCGCCTGCCGAACCGCCACCCCAGGAAACGGCTCCGGGATTTTCCTTCAGCTTGGCGACGAGATCACCGATCGTCTTGATGTCGGAAGAGGCCGGAACGACGATTGCTTCATATTCGCCGGTGAGGCGGGCGATCGGGGTGACGTCCTTGAGCGTGACGGGCGATTTGTTGGTCAGGATCGCGCCGACCATGACATAGCCGCCGACCAGGAGTGCATTCGGGTTGCCCTTCTGCTGGCTGGCGAACTGGGCGATGCCGATCGTTCCGCCGGCGCCCGGTACATTGACGACCTGCACGTTGCCGGCGATCTTTTCCTGCTGGAGCGCCGTCTGCATGGTGCGGGCCGTCTGGTCCCATCCGCCGCCCGGTGCGGCTGGAGCCATGATCGTGTAATCGGCGGCTGCGGCCGGCAAGGCAAGCGCGCCCGCGAGAATGGAAGCGAGAAAGAAATGTTTCAAGGGTTGATCCTCCGTTGGCGCCCGAAGCGGACGCAAATGTTTCTTCTGTCGAAACGAAAAGATGGGACGGTGAGCAAGAACCGCTACCGACGCCCTCCCGTCGTTGATCGGAGCCCCGCCTCCAAACGGGGGCCGATTAGACATAAGCCAGCATATCAAGCTGACATCTACCTGACATTTTTCGCGGGTTTGACGTTTGGCAAGGGGTATCGGCCGTGCGCCGTCGAATTTTGTGGCTATTGCAGCCTGAGAGCCTCGTTCCAGCGGGAAATCAGTCGCGCCCGCTTCACCTGGTCCAGATAGACCATCAACCCGAGGCTGACAGGAACGGGCTTCAACTGCCCGCCCAGCATCTCCCGCAATGTGGTTGCGGTATTGTTGCCGGCGACTTCGGGGCTGACGGCCGGGATCTGCAGTTCGCGGGCCATGATCGTCTGGCCTTCCTTCGACATGAAGAATTGCAGATATCGCTTTCCGAGATCCGGCGCGGTGGCGGCCTGCGGCACGAGGCCGATCCGTGACATGACGACAGTATAGTCCTTCGGTAACACGATGCCGACGTCGGGATGGCGCGAGGCCCAGTCAGCGGCATAGGAGCCGAGGATGTTGTAGCCAAGCAGGAAGCGGCCGTCCGCGATGCGCTCCAGGATCGCCTGGCTCGTGGAGTAGAGCTTGACGCCTGCCGCACCCATGGCCTGGATCACCGACCAGATATCGCCGAACTGTTCCTGGTCGCGCGCCATGAACAGGAAGCCGACGCCGGAACGCTCGATGTCATAGGTGCCGATCCTTCCGTAGACGGAGTCGCCCTGCTTGTGCAGGAACTCCACGAATTCCGCCCGGGTCGACGGGGGTGGAGCATCCTTGAAGCTCGGCTTGTGGTAGACGAAGACGGCAGGTTCGAAGGTCAGCGCGTAGGCCGTGTTGCGCCAGTTCGCCCAGGTCGGCCACTGGCCGCTCATGGGCAGGTCGCTCGGCTGCGCGTACCCGTCATTGGCGAGCTTCACCTGCAGGTCCATGGCGGAAGAGAATGCGAAATCGGCGGTTTTCTGGCCGGCATCCGTCTCGCGGACGATCCGGTCGTAGATTTCACCGGTCAGCATGTCCTCGTAGCGCACCGCCACATCCGGGTTTGCCTGCTGGAAACCGGTAATCATCGGCTTGGCGAGCGGTTCGTCCAGGGAGGAATAGACGCTCAGCACCCGGGCGTCGCTGCGGCCGGAAAGGGCGGGAAACAACGTTGTGCCGGCAGCCGCAAGACCCGGCGAAAGGACAAGGCAGAGCGAAGCGAGAAGGAATCTTTTCATACGACCACAATGCCTTACAGAGATTCCAGGGACAAGTAGACCGGTGGCCGCGTGGCATTCGCGTCACGGTCACCGATTGCAGCTTTTACCCGGCTTGTTTTCCCCACAGGCCTCATTACCTGAGGGCGGTTCTTTTCACACCGGAAGATCCGGCGCCTTGCTGCAAACAGAGGTCAGAACCATGTCACTTTCGCTCTACGATATCACCGTACCGGTCTTCATCCGCGCCTTCGGCAATCTCACCGAAATCCTGAAGAAGGGTGAGGCCTATGCCGACGAAAAGGGCCTGGAGCACAAGGAGCTTCTCAATGCCCGGCTGATCGAAGACATGTATCCGCTGATCGCGCAGATCCAGCGCGCCAGCGACGCGGCCAAGTTCGTGCCCGTCCGGCTCGGACAGGTCGAAAACGTGCCGATGGACGACAACGAAGCGACTTTCGCCGACCTGCATGCCCGCATCGAAAAGACCGTGACTTTTCTTAAAAGTGTCGATCCCGCCATGATGGCCGACCGTGAAGAGGCCGAGGTGGTGTTGAAGACCCGCAGCGGATCGACGACCTTCACCGGCCGTAATTATGTCCTGGGCTTTGCCATCCCGAATTTCTATTTCCACGTCACAACAGCCTACGCGATCCTGCGCCACAAGGGCGTGCCGATCGGCAAGATGGACTATATCGGCCGGAGCCAATAACCATGCTCCCAGCGCATCCGTGACTTCCCTTTCCTACGCCTGTAAACTGGAAGAAAAAGGGGAACAACGGTTGCGTATCCTTCTGGTCGAGGACAATCAGGCGTTGGCCGAAGGGCTGTCGACGATCCTGCGCGGCAGCGGCTATGCCGTCGATGCGGTGGCGGACGGTGCTTCTGCGGAAGCGGTCGCCGCTGCGGAGACATATGACCTCGTCATCCTCGACCTGAATTTGCCCGAGATGGATGGGCTCGACGTGCTGCGCGCCATGCGGGCCAGGCAGAACAAGGCTGCCGTCATGATCCTGACGGCTCGCGGCACGCCGGAGGAGCGGGTGAAGGGTCTCGATCTCGGCGCCGATGACTACATGATCAAGCCTTTCGACATCTCGGAATTCGAGGCGCGTATCCGCGTGCTCCTGCGCCGCCATGCGGGCTTGAGAAGCTCGATCGTCAATTATGGCGGCGTCACCTTCGACCTGAATTCCCGGACATTCTCCAGCCATGGCGCTCCGCTCGATATTCCCGCACGCGAAGTGGCGCTCCTGGAACTCCTGTTCCTGCGCGCTGGCAAGGTCGTCTCCAAGGACGCGATCATGCGCTCGCTGACTGGCTTCGACGACGATCTTTCGGCCAATGCGATCGAGCAATATGTCAGTCGACTGCGCCGTCGTCTTGCGCCGCATGGGCTGACGGTGAAGACTGCCCGCGGTATCGGTTACTATCTCGATACCGTGGCGCCCGTACCATGACGCCGCCAATGACGCCAACGGCCGCCTACTCGCTGCGTCGGCGGCTGCTCGCCTGGCTTCTCATCTCGACGGCGGTGATCGGCACCGTCGCTATGGTCGACACCTGGGACGAGGCCGTCGATACGGCGAACGAGGTTTCCGATCGCGTTCTGGCCGGCTCGGCGCTGGCGATCGCGGAGCGCGTGATCGTCGCCGAAGACGGCTCGCTGGAAGTTGATATCCCCTATGTGGCGCTGGAGATGCTGACGTCGGCCGCGCAGGATCGCGTCTTCTATCGGGTGGATGGCCCGCCGGGAACCTTCATCACCGGTTATCAGAACCTGCCCTCGATTCCCCGCCGGGAGGGCCAGGCGGCGGCGTTCGAGAACGCCATTTTTCGGGGTGAGCCGATCCGTGTGGCGGCACTCGCCCGGTCGGCCTCGACCGGCATCAACTCGGTGCCCTTCATCGTCACCGTGGCGGAAACCACGATCGCCCGCCAGCAATTGACCAGGACCATTCTGATCCGGTCGGCATTGCGCCTGCTTTTCATGATCGCCGGTGCAGCGGTCATCGTCTGGGTTGCTGTCAGCCTGTCGCTCCGCCCGCTCTACCGCTTCAGTGAAGCGATCGCCGAGCGCAGCCCGGACGACCTGCATCCGATCAGCGAACGGGTGCCGAGCGAGGTCCAGGGCCTTGTCGATACGGTCAACTCCTTCATGGTGCGGCTCGAGGGGGCACTGGAGGCTCTCAGGCATTTCACCGGCAATGCCAGCCATCAGCTCCGAACGCCGCTCGCCATCATCCGCACGCAGCTTGCGCTGGCCGGCCGCGCTACAGGACTGGACGGGGCGAAGGAAGCGGTCCGCAAGGCGGATGAGGCGGTTGCCGATGCGGAACGCATCCTGGCCCAGCTCCTGCTGATGGCGAAGATTGATGCGGCGAAGCGCTCCGCCTCGATGCAGAAGGTCGATCTGGCGACCCTCGTGCAGGGCGCGACGGCGGACCATGTGCCGCTTGCCGCCGAAGCCGGCATCGATCTCGGGTTCGAAGGTGGGTCCGGAGTTGCGATCTTTGCGGAGCCGCTCCTGATCGGCGAGCTCCTGAAGAACCTGATTGGCAATGCTCTGCTTTATGCGGGGAACGGCGCGGAGGTGACTGTCCGCGTGAAACAGGAAGGCGATACGGCCGTGCTGGAAGTCGAGGACAATGGTCCCGGCATTCCGCCGGAGAAACGGGCTTCCGTATTGAAGCGCTTCGAGCGTGGCGAGCAAACGGACAAGGCGGGCAGCGGTCTCGGCCTGCCGATCATCGAGGAGATTGCCCGCCTCCACGGCGCGGCAATGACCCTCGCGGACGGCCGCGAGGGCAGAGGGCTGACGGTGGAAATCCGCTTTCCGGTAGCCGGCTAATTTATTCCTGATGAGCCATGGTGCCGCCGATCCAGGTGCTCTTCATGCCGAGATCCTCGGTGAGGATAACGAAATCCGCATCGAAGCCGGGTTTCAGTGCGCCCTTGCGGTCGGAGAGCCATGCCGCTTCCGCCGGATAGGTCGAGGCCATCCGCAATGCCTCTTCGATCGGCAGGCCGAGCGTCTGATGCACGAAGCGCACCGACGAGATCATGTCGATGTCGGCCCCTGCAAGCGTACCGTCGGCAAGCGTCAGCCGGCCGTCCCGGCGCAGGATTTCGCGGCCGTTTAGCGTAAAGCTCTTCATGTCCGTACCAATCGGCGACATGGCATCGGTGACGATGAAGATCTTGCCCGGCCCGTTTTTTGCCCGGAGAGCAATGTCCATCGCGGCGGGATGGACATGGATGCCGTCGGCGATCAGCCCGGCGTAGAGCGAGCCGATGTCCAGCGCCGCACCGACGACGCCCGGCTGGCGATGGCCGAGCGGGCTCATGGCATTGAAGAGATGCGTGACGGTGCGCACGCCCGCCTCGGCATAGGCCCTGGCTGTTTCATAGGTCGTGTCGGTGTGGCCGAGGCTCACCATGAAGCCGGCCTCCGCAAGCCGCTTCGCCCGCTCCGGGGTGACGTTCTCCGGCGCGACGGTGACCATCATCGCATCGAATATGCCCCTGCAGGAGAGCGTGAGTTCGATGTCCTTCTCCTCCATCGGCCGGATCAGCTTCGGGTCATGTGCCCCCTTGCGGGCGATGGAAAGATGCGGACCTTCGAGATGCAGGCCAAGGAAGCCCGGCACATTCTGCGCTTTGGCCTGCCTGCCTGCCTCGACGGTCCTGGCGGTGATCTCGAACGTGTCGGTGATGAGGGTCGGCAACAGGCCGGTCGTGCCGAACTTGGCGTGCGCCGCGCAGATCTGCTTGAGCCCTGCGACGGTCGGCTCCTCGTTGAGCAGCACGCCGCCGCCGCCGTTCACCTGCAGGTCGATGAAGCCGGGCACGATCAGACTGCTGTCGGCATCGATCGTCTCCATGCCTTCCGGTAGATTTGCGACAGGCCGAATCGCCTCGACCCGGCCATTGCCGAAAACGAGCGCGGCGTTCTCATGCCAGGAAGCGCCGTCGAAGATGCGGGCGCCGATGATGGCCTTGGCTGTACTCATAATGTTTCGGTCACCTTCTTGAGTGCGACTGGCGCATCCGGGTTGAAGCCCTTGGCGCGCGACCAGGCTTCCACGAAGCCATAGAAGGGCAGGATGAGCGCCAGCGCGTCGGTGAGTGGATGGCCGGTCGCGACGAAAGGCAGCTTTCGAGCGGCCTTGACCTTGTCGGAGGTGGCGAAGGCAAGCGCCCCCTTGGCGGCGAGGTTCTCGGCAATCTCGACGGCCGAGGTCTCGGCTGCGTCGCGCGCTGCGAAGGTGACGACCGGAAACCGCTTTTCCACCAGCGCCACGGGGCCGTGCAGCACTTCCGCAGCTGAATAGGCTTCCGCATGCATGTTCGAGGTTTCCTTGAATTTCAACGCCGCTTCGCTGGCGATCGAGAGCGCCGGCCCGCGACCAAGCATGTAGAGAGATTCCGCGTCGCCGAGCTCTTTGGCGAGTTCGTTCCAGTCGAGCTTGACCGCCTTTTCGAAATGTGACGGCAGGTTGCGGATGGCAGCTTTGAGGTCTTCGTCGTCCACCCACTCGGAAAGCAGCGCAAGGCCCGCGACAATCGAATTGACGAAGGATTTCGTTGCCGCGACCGCAAGTTCCGGTCCGGCATTGATGTTGATCGCATGGTTCGAAGCGCTGGCAATCGGCGACGGTAGCGTATTGGTGAGCGCGATCGTGACAGCGCCGGATCTGGTTGCGGCTTCCGCCATGGCGACGATGTCCGGGCTTTTGCCGGATTGGGAAATCGCGATCGCCGCGCCGCCCTTAAGCTTCAGCTTCGCGCCGTAGATCGAAGCAAGCGAGGGGCCGAGCGAAGCGACGGGGCGACCGGCGGTAAGCTCGATCGCGTATTTGATGAAGGTCGCCGCATGGTCGGAGGAGCCGCGGGCGATGGTGATGAGGAACGCGGGATCCTTCTCCCGGAGCGCCCGGCCGGCGGCAATGATCTCCGCTGCCGACCTGTCAAGCAACCGGGCCGTCGCCTCCGGTATCTCGTTGATCTCTTGCCGCATATGGGTTTGCATGGTTCAGTCCTTGTCAGTTTTCGCCGAGCGAGAGCTCGGCCACGAAATCATAGGCGTCGCCGCGATAGAGTGAGCGGGTGAGTTCCACCACGCGACCGGATGCCAGATAGGATACGCGTTCGATCGAAAGCCCGGCGGAGCCCACGGGCACTGCCAGCAATCCGGCATCCGGGTTCTTCATATTGCAGGCGGATATCCGTTGTATGGCGCGCACGGGCCGGGCATCTTTTTTTTCCAGTTCCGCGTAGAGCGAATTGGTGACAGCGGAAGGGTCCGGCAGGAATTCGGCGGAAATGCTGGCGCGTTCGATGGCAAGCGGCATGTCATTGGCGATGCGCAGGCGTCCGAGGCGGGCCACCTTCGTTCCCGGTGCAAGCCCCAGCATCATCATTTCTTCCGGGGAGGGGTGGAACAGGCCCCGTTCCAGCCATTCGGACTTGGTCACCAGCCCGCGCCGCGCCATGTCCTCGGTAAAGGACGTGAGCCGGGTCAGCGGCTGCTCGACACGTGACAGCGGCTTGACCACGAATGTGCCGGAACCGTGCCTGCGGGTGAGCAGGCCATCCTTGACGAGATCGTCGACCGCCTTGCGCACCGTCACCCGGCTGACATTGGCGTAATCCGCAAGGTCGCGTTCGGCCGGCAGCGCGTCGCCGTGGCCGAGCTTGCCGGTGCGGATCGCGTCTTCCAGGCTCTGGCGCAATTTCCTGTAAAGCGGCCCGGTGCCGGCATTTTGCAGACCGTCGAGGGGAAGGATGGCGGCAAGCGTCTCGTTCATGCACGCGCCTCCGAAGGTGAGCCATAGGCCTTGACCGCGAGCGCCACGGCACCCGTCAGCGCGTCGGCAAGCGGCTCGGAAAGCCGGCTGCGATGCCGTTCGGCAAGGTATTCGGGATAGAGCACTGCGAGACCCCCGAGCAGGCAGAGCCGGCCTTTACCCCTAGTGACGGCGTTCACTGCGTCGAGGGCCTCGTCGATGCCGGCCGCGCCGGTTTTCAGGATGCGGATCGCCGCTTGGTCGCCATGCCGGGCGTATTCGAAAACCTTCGGCGTGTAGCGGCCATAGTCACCCGGTTTCGCCAGCCGGGCGAAGTCGACCACATTCTCCGGATTGTTCCCGAATTCGGCAAGGATGGCTTTCGAGAGCCCGGTCATCGGACGGATGTTGTCGTAGGCGAGCAGGCTTTCCTGCAGCGCAAGCTGGCCGAGCCGCGCGCCGCTGCCGAGATCGCTCACCTGGAATCCCCAGCCGGCGACCGAATGAAGTTCTCCGTCGTGCCGCGCAATATAGACGGTTCCCGTGCCGACGATGCCGATCGCACCGTCCTCGTCGCCGATCGCGCCCTGAAGTGCGATCACTCCGTCGGAGACGATCTCCGACTGCTTGAAGGGCAAGCGCGCCTTCACATAGCTCACGGCGTCTCCGACATTGTTGCCGGCAAGGCCGAGGATGGCGGATGCGGATGAGAGATCGGGTTCGATCCCGGCCTCTTCGAAAGCGCGCTGTGCCGCCTCGGCGATATGTTTCAACGCGGTGTCCGGATCGGTAAGGATATTGGACGCGCCGCTCTTGCCGCGACCGAGAATAGTACCATCTCCGTCAGCCAATGCCGCGCGGCAGCTGGTTCCCCCGCCATCGATTCCGATAAAATAATCGATCATGGATACCTCCGAAAATTGATAATACCAAAAAAATACCAATAACCAAGTACGATTTCGGATTTCTGAAATGTCATGTGATATCACTCTGAAATAGATAGATTATTTCCTTTTTTCCGAGACAACGTTATTGATTTGGTGACAAAAGTTAATTTTCTTTCTGGACAATTGGTATTTTTTTGGCATTATTTTGGTTAGAGGGAGAAATCGGATGAGCAATAACGCCACCGAAACAAGACATGGGGAAGCGGAAGGGCTCGATATGCGTGAGCCCGCCGAAATCCTTTGGCTTTTGGCGACGGCTCAGCAGGAGGCCGCGAAAGCGGTCGACCACGCCATTCCGGCTATCGCTGAAGCCGCTGGTCTTATGGCTGCAACGTTGAAGTCTGGCGGCAAGCTCGTTTACGTCGGTGCCGGCAGCGCCGGTCTGGTCGCCATGACCGATGCTCTTGAATTGCCCGGAACTTACGGGATCGCGCCGGAGAAGCTGGTTGTCCTGTTCGCCGGCGGACTTTCCCCGGTCACCGATCTGCCCGGCGGACCGGAAGATGATCCGGCACTCGGGCGGCACGATGCGGATGTCATCTCAGGAGAAGACTGCGTCCTCTGCGTCTCCGCCAGCGGTTCGACGCCCTATACGGTCGCTGTCGCCGAAGTGGCCAGGGCACGCGGCGCGAAACTGGTGGCGATCGCCAACAATGCCGGCGCAAGACTGTTCGATGGCGCCGATGTGTCGATCCTGCTTGAAACGCCGCCGGAAGTGGTGGCGGGCTCCACCCGCATGGGGGCCGGCACGGCGCAGAAAATGGCGTTCAATATGCTCTCGACACTGGTGGCGGTGAAGCTTGGCCACGTGCATGACGGCCACATGGTCAACCTGCGCGCCGATAACGACAAGCTGCAGGCCCGTGCCGCCCGCATGGTGGCGGAGATCGCAGGGATCGGGTTCGAGGAAGCGCGCGCCTGGTTTGGCGCTGCCGATGGCTCGGTGAAGGTGGCGGTTCTGCTTGCGGCCGGTGCGGCCGATCCGGAAGCGGCAACCGCGCTGCTGGCCAGGTCCGGCGAGGTGCTGCGTGTCGCGCTTGATGAGCTGCACGCAGGCAAAAGTTCCATGAAGCGCGCTTGACGGCGCAAAAAGAGGGAGAACATCATGACCCGCATTTTGAAAGGCATGCTTTTCGCAACGACCGTGCTCGCGCCTGCGGGCATGGCGTCTGCGCAGACGGCCCAGCTCACCATCGAGAGCTGGCGCAACGATGACCTGCCGATCTGGCAGGAGAAGATCATTCCGGCCTTCGAAGCGAAGAACCCCGATATCAAGGTAACCTTTGCGCCGATGGCGCCGACTGAATACAATTCCGCCGTCAACGCCAAGCTGGAGGCAGGCACGGCCGGAGACCTCATCACCTGCCGTCCGTTCGACCTGTCGCTCGCCATGTTCCAGAAGGGCCAGCTCGCCTCGCTGAACGACCTGCCCGGCATTTCGAACTTCTCCGACGTCGCCAAGTCCGCCTGGACCACCGATGACGGCAAGACCACCTTCTGCGTGCCGATGGCATCGGTCATTCACGGTTTCATCTACAACAAGAAGGCTTTCGAAGAAGCCGGCGTTGAGGTTCCGAAGACCGAGGATGAATTCTTCGCCGTGCTCGAGAAGTTCAAGAAGGATGGCAATTACATCCCGCTCGCCATGGGCACCAAGGACCAGTGGGAAGCGGCCACGATGGGCTACTACAACATCGGCCCGAATTACTGGAAGGGCGAGGAGGGCCGCAAGGCGCTGATCGCCGGCACCGAGAAGCTCACCGATCCGCAATGGGTCGAGCCCTATGCGACGCTCGCCAAGTGGAAGCCCTATCTCGGCGATGGTTTCGAGGCTCAGACCTATCCGGACAGCCAGAATCTCTTCACGCTTGGCCGCGCCGCGATCTATCCGGCCGGTTCGTGGGAAATCGCGCCGTTCAAGGCTCAGGCCGATTTCGAAATGGGCGCCTTCCCGCCGCCGGTGAAGAAGGCAGGTGACACCTGCTACATCTCCGACCACAACGACATCGGTCTCGGCCTCAACGCCAAGGGCAAGAATCCGGAAGCGGCGAAGAAATTCCTCGCTTGGGTCGCCTCGCCGGAATTCGCCGAGCTTTACGCCAATGCGCTTCCCGGCTTCTTCAGCCTGAACTCGACGCCGGTGAAAATGACGGATGATCTTGCCCAGGAATTCGTTTCCTGGCGCGAGAACTGCAAGACGACGATCCGCCCGAGCGCGGCGATCGTTGGCCGCGGCCAGCCGAACCTCGACCTCGAGATGTGGCGCGTTTCGGCCAACGTCATCAACGGCACGCAAACGCCTGAGCAAGCGGCGGAAGAGACCCAGAAGGGGCTCGACAGCTGGTACAAGCCGGCGAAGTAAGCGCCTCCCGCCCACCATCTGCCCCTCACCCTAACCCTCTCCCCGCTTGCGGGGAGAGGGGACCTGCCTCGCTCGACCTTCGAGATGGAGGAAACCGTTGCGGCATATTCCTTCTCCCCGTCAAAACGGGGAGAAGGTGGCGGTAGCCGGATGAGGGGCATTGCCGTAACATCCTGAACACGCCGTAACTAAAGACCGGAACCCGCGCCATGAGCGATACCGACATGACCGATACCGAGATCGTTGCGGTGAAGCGGCCCGCCCGCTGGCATATCCTCGTCTTCCTGGCGCCGGCCTTCCTCGTTTATACGGCGGTGATGATCCTGCCGCTCATCGAAACGCTGAGGCTCTCGCTCTTCAACATGATCGAAGGCCAGCTTGCCTTCGTCGGCTTCAACAATTTCCGGGTCCTCTTCAGCGATCCGAGGCTCTCCGCCGATTTCTGGAACGCGCTTGGCAACAACGTCATCTTCTTCATCATCCATATGCTCGTGCAGAACCCGGTCGGCATTGCCATCGCCGCCATGCTGTCGGTGCCGAACCTGCGCTTCGCCGCCTTCTACCGTTCGGCGATCTTTGTGCCGACGCTGCTCTCCTTCGTCATCGTCGGCTTCATCTGGAAGCTCATCCTCTCGCCGATCTGGGGCATTGCGCCCGGCATGATGGATTGGGTGGGCTTGAAATGGGCCTTCGCGCCCTGGCTCGGCAAGCCGGAAACGGCGCTCGTCACCGTCTCGCTGATCTCGGTTTGGCAATATGTCGGCATTCCGATGATGCTGATCTATGCGGCGCTGCTGAATATTCCCGACGAGGTGCTGGAAGCCGCCGAGTGCGACGGCATTACCGGCTGGGGCCAGTTCTGGAAGATCAAGCTGCCGCTCATCCTGCCTTCGATCGGCATCGTCTCGGTACTGACCTTCGTCGGCAATTTCAACGCCTTCGACCTGATCTACACGGTGCAGGGGGCACTCGCCGGCCCGAACGGCTCGACGGATATCCTGGGCACGCTGCTCTACCGCACCTTCTTCGGGTTCCAGAACCAGATGGGCGACCGCTCGATGGGCGCCACTATCGCTGCCGTGATGTTCCTCATCATCCTCGCCGGCGTCTCGCTCTATCTCTTCGTCATCCAGCGGCGCATGCGCCGCTACCAGTTCTGAGGAGACGGACATGTCGAAAGCCCGCTCCGCCCCGCTGCGCACCGCGCTCATCCACCTGGCGCTGATCGCCTATACGCTGGTGGCACTGTTCCCGGTCTTCCTGACTCTGGTCAATTCGTTCAAGAGTCGCAATGCCATCTTCCGCGAGCCGATGGCGCTGCCGACACCGTCGACCTTCAGCCTGATCGGCTACCAGACCGTGCTGAACCAGGGCGACTTCGTCGGGTATTTCCAGAACAGCCTGATCGTCACGGTCGTGTCGATCGCGCTGGTTCTGCTCACCGGCGCCATGGCCGCCTTCGCGCTGTCCGAATATCGCTTCCGCGGCAATACGCTGATGGGGCTTTACCTGGCGCTCGGCATCATGATCCCGATCCGCCTAGGTACGGTGGCGATCCTGCAGGGCATGGTGGCGGCCGGCCTCGTCAACACGTTGACATCGCTCATCCTCGTCTACACGGCGCAGGGCCTGCCGCTGGCGATCTTCATCCTGTCGGAATTCATGCGCACCGTCTCGGACGATCTGAAGAATGCCGGCCGCATAGACGGGCTTTCGGAATACGCGATCTTCTTCCGCCTTGTCCTGCCGCTGGTGCGCCCCGCCATGGCGACGGTCGCAGTTTTCACCATGATCCCGATCTGGAACGACCTCTGGTTCCCGTTGATCCTCGCCCCCGGCGAAAGCACCAAGACGGTCACGCTTGGCGCCCAGATGTTCATCGGCCAGTTCGTCACCAACTGGAATGCGGTGCTCTCGGCGCTGTCGCTCGCCATCCTTCCGGTCATGGTTCTCTACGTCATCTTCTCGCGGCAATTGATCCGCGGCATTACCTCCGGAGCCGTCAAGTGAACCCGTCCATTCGTCCCATCCGTGTCCTCGTCGCCGGCCTCGGCAATATGGGTCGGAGCCATGCGCTGGCCTATCACGACAATCCGGGCTTCGAGATAGTCGGCCTCGTCAATCGCACCAAACGCGACCTGCCTTCCGAACTCGACGCCTATCCGCTCTTTTCGGATTTCGAGCAGGCATTGCGGCAGACGAAGCCGGAACTCTGCTCGATCAACACCTATTCCGACAGCCACGCGGACTATGCCGTCATGGCTTTCGAGGCTGGCTGCCACGTCTTCGTCGAAAAGCCGCTGGCGACCACCGTCGCCGATGCCGAGCGCGTCGTCGCGGCCGCCAGGAAGCATGACCGCAAGCTGGTGGTCGGCTATATACTCCGCCATCATCCGTCCTGGATGCAGCTGATCGCCGAAGCCCGCAAGCTTGGTCCGCCCTACGTGTTCCGCATGAACCTCAACCAGCAGTCCTCCGGCGACAAATGGGAGGTCCACAAGGCGCTGATGCAGACGACCCCGCCGATCGTCGATTGCGGCGTGCATTATGTCGACGTTTGGTGCCAGATCACCGACGCCAGGGCCGTCGAGGTGCGCGGCATGGGACTGCGCATGACCGATGAGGTCGCGCAGGACATGTACAACTACGGCCACATGCAGGTCCTGTTTGAGGACGGCTCGGTCGGCTGGTATGAGGCGGGTTGGGGGCCGATGATGTCGGAAATGGCCTTCTTCGTGAAGGATGTCATGTCGCCTGGGGGCTCGGTCTCGATCCTCGTCGACGCGAAAGCGAAATCCGACGACATCGACACGCATACGAAGACCTCCGTGATACGCGTCCATAGTGCTGAAACCGGCCCGGACGGCCGGTTCATCCGCCCGGACCAGGACCTGTCGATGACTGGCGAACCGGACCACCAGAAACTCTGCGATCTCGAACAGGCCTATGTGCTGAAGGCCATCCGCGAGAATATCGATCTCTCCCGGCATATGGATGATGCCGTGCAGTCGCTGCGCATCTGCCTCGCGGCGGATGAGAGCGTGCGCACCGGTAAGCCTATCCGACTCTGAAGGAAAAAGCCCTTGGGTTCCCTCCAACTGAAATCCATCCGCAAGGCCTTCGGCACCCACGAGGTGCTGAAGGGCATCGATCTCGAGGTGAAGGACGGCGAGTTCGTCATCTTCGTCGGCCCCTCCGGCTGCGGCAAGTCCACGTTGCTGCGAGTGATAGCCGGCCTTGAGGACGCGACATCGGGCAGCGTGCGGATCGATGGCGCCGAGGTCATCAATGTGCCGCCTGCCAAACGCGGCATCGCCATGGTGTTCCAGTCCTATGCGCTCTATCCGCACCTGACGGTCAAGGACAATATGGGTCTGGGCCTCAAGCAGGCGGGCACGGAAAAGGCCGAGATTGAGACGCGCGTCGCCAAGGCTTCCGCCATGCTCTCGCTCGATCCCTATCTCGCCCGCCGCCCTGCCGAATTGTCCGGCGGTCAACGCCAGCGCGTCGCGATCGGCCGCGCCATCGTGCGCGAACCAAAGCTTTTCCTGTTCGACGAGCCGCTGTCGAACCTCGATGCGGCGCTGCGTGTGCAGACGCGCCTGGAGATCGCCGGCCTGCACCGGCGACTGAAGGCGACGATGATTTATGTCACCCATGACCAGGTCGAGGCGATGACGCTGGCGGACAAGATCGTCGTGCTGAATGCCGGCGCGATCGAGCAGGTCGGCTCGCCCATGGAGCTTTATAATAAGCCGGCTAATATTTTCGTGGCCGGTTTCATCGGCTCGCCGCAGATGAACTTCATTCCGGCCGAAAAGCTGGGTGACGCCGGTGCCAAAACCATCGGCATCCGCCCGGAACATATTGCCCTCTCGCGCGAAAGCGGCGACTGGAAGGGCAAGGTCGTCCATGTGGAACACCTCGGTGCCGATACGATCGTCTATCTGGAGACCGAGGCGACCGGGCTTCTGACGGTTCGCCTGTTCGGGGAGCACCGTTACGCGCCGGACGACGTGGTCTTCGCCACGCCCGACAAGCCAAGCCAGCACCGCTTCGACGCAGACGACCGCGCGATCGTCTGATTCACTCTGCGGTCGTGAGCAGCCTGGCACCGCCGGCGGCCTGGACCGCCAGGCTGCCGAAGCGGATGCCGGCCCGAAGGCACATCTCTTCCGAGGCTCCGTTCAGCCAGGCATTGATGAAACCGGCATTGAAGGCATCGCCGGCACCGGTCGTGTCGATGACCGGCACGGTTTCCGCCGGCGCATGCAGCATCCGGCCGCCCGACATGACCCAGGCGCCCTGAGCGCCTCCCTTCAGCACCACAAGCGGAAAGGCGAGCGACAGCTTGCGGATCGCGACCTGGGGGTCGGCCGAACCGGTGATCGCCTCGGCCTCCTCCAGATTGGGCAGAAAAAGATCGACGCCCTCGCAGGCATGAAGCAGGCCGCGGTCATAGATCAGGGTCGCATCCCAGCTCGGATCGAGCGAAACGGTCAGTCCCTTTTCCTTGGCGCGGGAGACGAGATCGGGGATCTCGTGCAGGGTCGCATACTCGGCAATGTGAAGATGGCTTGCCTCCTCCCAATCGAGCGCGGCATCAAGCGTCGCGGGCAGTGCCGGCCCGGCCCGGCGGGTGAGGAAGGCGCGGTCCTGCCCGACGACGGCGGCCACGGTGATCTGCGGGCCGGCATCCCCGGCATGTTCGATAAAACGCAGGTCGACTCCGCTCTCGCGGAGCTGTGCCTCGACGCCGGCGGACAGCGAATCCGTGCCGATCCGTGCGGCGAGCGCCACCTTGCGGCCGGCATGTGCCAGATGCGCCGCGGCGATGAAGGCGCCACCGCCCGCCGCGATCTCCATTCCGGTTGCAAAAAGCTCGCGCCCCAGCACCGGCAGGTGATCGAGGCCCGTGAAAATAAGGTCGCAATAGACCCGCCCGATGCTGAGCACCGCAGATCTGGTCTCTGTATGCGTCATCATGAACGGCCCAGAAATTTCTCTGTGCTGGCGTCGAAGAGATAAAGGCTGCCGGGGGCTGCTTCGCAGGTGAGCTCGCTGCCGACGGCCGGCACGGATTTGTCTCGCGCCGTGGCTATCACCGAGGCGTTGGCAATGTCCAGATGCACCAGTGTTTCAGGTCCCAGGGGTTCCACAGCGGTTACCGTTCCCGTCAGTCTGAAGCCATTGCTGTCTGCCGTATTGGCATGGGCGATCAGGTCGTGGGGCCTGATTCCGATCAGGATGTCGCCGGCGGAAGCCATGTCCACGCCGGAGCCGTTGCGTCTGCCGCGCACGAGGTTCATGGACGGGCTGCCGATGAAGCGGGCGGTGAAGACATCGACCGGGCTTTCGTAGAGTTCCGACGGCGTGCCGACCTGCAGGATGTTGCCGTCCTTCATCACCACGATCCGGTCGGCCATGGTCATGGCTTCGATCTGGTCGTGTGTGACATACACGGTGGTGGTCTTCAGTCGCTGATGCAGGCGCTTGATCTCGATGCGCATCTGTGAGCGAAGCTGGGCGTCGAGGTTGGACAGGGGCTCGTCGAACAGGAAGGCGGCCGGATCACGCACCATGGCGCGGCCGATCGCCACGCGCTGGCGCTGGCCGCCGGAAAGCGCCGCCGGCCGGCGGTCGAGCAGGGCTTCCAACCCGAGGATCCTGCCAGCTTCCTCGATCCGCTTGTCTTTCTCGGCCTTGCTGAGCTTTGACGTGTAGAGGCCGAAGCCGATGTTCTGGCGCACTGTCATATGCGGATAGATCGCATAGTTCTGGAACACCATGGCGATATTGCGCTGCTTCGGCTCCCGCTGGTTGACCACGGTATCGCCGATCTTCAGCGTGCCGTCCGAAATCTCTTCAAGGCCGGCGATCATTCTGAGCGTTGTCGATTTGCCGCAGCCGGACGGGCCGACGAAGACGACAAATTCGCCATCGGCGATCGAAAGATCGATGCCCTTGACGGCTTCAACCTTGCCGTAGCGCTTTACGAGTTTTTCAAGTTCTATCGTCGCCATCAGCGGGCTCCCGTAAGCGCGGTGAACTTTTCTCTCAATTCCGCAGCAGCAGCGGCCTCATGGTCGGAAGCTTCCTTCGCCGTAGCTTCGAAGAGCGCGAGCTTTTCGCGATAGGCCTTGAGCGCATCCTGCATCGGTTCGGGTGCCGGGCCGCCGAAGCGGGCGCGCACGGCGACGAAGTGCTCCGGCGAGACGATCTCCCTGAACTTCGCAAGATCGACTGATGGCCTGCGCCCGGCTGAATGTTCGAAGGCCTTGAGGAAGGGCTCGTAACCGTCGTTGGGAAGGTCGCCCTTGGCAGCCACGACGCTTTTCGCCGTCGCTGCTGCAATCTCGTGTGCTTCGCGGAAGGAGAGGCCTTCGATCCGCACCAGCGAGTCGGCGAGCTCGGTGATGGTGATGCAGGAGCGGCGGATATTCTGGTCGACGCGCTCGGGGTCGATGCTGATCTGGCTGATCAGGGCTGCCAGCAGGTCGAGCACGCGCGAGGCGGAGGCGAAGGCCTCATAACCCATGCCTTGCGTCTCTCCCTCGCTGTCGTTCATGTCGGTGAACGGCGTATTGTGCATCACGTCGAGTACGGTCCGCGCCCGGCCAAAAGTCTGGCTGGCGAGATGGCGCAGATGCTCGATCGGCACCGGATTGCGCTTCTGCGGCATGATCGACGAAATCTGCACTAGCGCGTTCGGCACGTAGATCTGGCTCACTTCGAAGCTCGTCCAGAACTGGAAGTCCTGGATGAGGCGGCCGAGATGCAGGAACATCAGTTCGATGGCGGAATAGGAGGCGGTCGTATAGTCGACCGCCGCGATGCAGGAATAGGAGTTGCGCAGCGGCGCGGAAAAGCCGAGCAGTTCGGCGACGCGGGCGCGGTCGATCGGAAAGCCCGATGTGGTGATCGCCGCAGCGCCCATGGGCGAGAGATCGACGATGCGGCGGGCCTCGGCAAAGCGCTCGATATCGCGGATCAGCACTTCGATTGCGGCCGAGAGATAGTGGCCGAAGGTCGTCGGCTGGGCGGGCTGGCCATGCGTATAGGCGACGATCAGCGTGGATTTCTCCCGTTCGGCCGCATCGATCATCGCGGCAAGCAACAGCCTGGCCTTGCCCATCAGCGCGTCGATCTTTTCCTTCAGCCCGAGCTTGAAGAGCGTGTGGTCGATGTCGTTGCGGGAGCGGGCGGTGTGCAGCCGGCCGGCGATGTCGACGCCGATGCGGGCCTTCAGCTCCTTCTCGATCAGGAAGAAGAAGTCCTCCACTTCGCCGGTATAGACGAGTGTCGAGGGATCGATCTCCCGGTCGATCGCTTCCAGCGCATCGGCGATCTTGCCGGCGAGGTCCAGATCGAGAATGCCGGTCTCGACGAGCATCACGAGATGGGCGCGGTCGATGCGGCGGAAACCGTCGACATGATGGCTCTTGGCGCCGTCGAAGAGCGGCCTGAGCACGGTCTCTTTGTAGACCGGATCGGGGAATTTGCTGGTGTCGGAAAGGCGCGGGTTGATATCCGCCATGGCATTATCCTTTCAGGCCCGCCAGCATGACGCCGCGGACGATGTAGCGCTGCAGGACGAGGAAGACGATGAGCGTGGGAATGGTGGCGATCGCCGCCCCCGTCATGATCATTTCCCACTGGATCTGCTGCTCCACGGCAAAGCTCGAAAGCCCGACCGGTAGCGTATAGAGTTCCTTGCTGGTGGTGACGATCAGCGGCCAGAAGAAGGCCGTCCAGTTGCCGAGGAAGGTGAAGATGGCGAGCGCCGAGAGCGCCGGCGTGACGAGCGGCATGGCGACCTTCCACCAGATCTGGAACTCGTTGAGACCGTCGACGCGCGCCGCCTCGATGAAGTCGTTCGGCACCGTCTCGAAGAACTGCTTCATGAGGAAGGTGCCGAAGGCGGTCATCATGCCGGGGAACATGATGCCCCAGTAGCTGTCCAGCCAGCCGAGCTGGCTCGACATCAGGTACCACGGGATGACCAGCATCTCGGTCGGGATCATCAGCGTCGAGAGGATCGCCAGGAAGATGAAATAGCGGCCGCGGAACTCGAACTTGGCGAGCGTATAGCCGACCAGGCTATCGAAGAAACAGTTGGACAGCGTGACGATCGTGGCGACCAGCATCGAGTTGAAGAACCAGCGCATGAAGCGCCCGTCCGCCAGCACCGCGATATAGTTGGCGAGCGTTGGTGCGGCGGGGATGAGGCGCAGGTCGTAGACTTGATCGGCCGTCTTCAGCGAGGTGGAGAACATGAAGGCGAGCGGCGAGACCATGATCAGCCCGCCGATGAAGAGCACTGTCCAGGCGATGATCCTGCCGGGGCGCAGATCGGCCTTGTAGAGCGGCGGGGAGACGGGTGCAGCGTCGCTCATTTCTTTTCCCTCAGGATGAAGAGCTGCAGCAGCGAGACAACAAGCAGGATGGAGAAGAGCACCACCGTCTGCGCCGCGGCATAGCCCATGGCATAGGAGTTGAAGGCTGTCTGGTAGATCATCAGCACCAGCGGCTTGGTCGACCCGAGCGGCCCGCCGGGGTCGTTGGTGGTCATGTTGTAGACCTGGTCGAAGATGCGCAGGAAGCCGATCGAAGAGAAGACCACCAGGAATACGGTCGTGGGTTTGAGGAGCGGCAGGGTGATCTTGCGCAGGATCGCCCATTCGCCGAGGCCGTCGATACGGGCGGCCTCGTAGAAGGTGGTCGGAATGGCGCGAAGCCCGGCCATGAAGATGATGATCTGGAAGCCGAGACCCGCCCAGATGGCGGTGACCATGATCGAATAGAGCGCCTGATCCACGGAGCGGATGAAGGGCTGCTGCGGAATGCCGAGCATGCCGAACACGTCGTTGATGATGCCGATCGGCGGCGGCTGGTAGAACCAGCGCCAGACCCAGGCCATGGCCGCGGCGGTCGTGAGATAGGGCAGGAAATAGAGCGCCCGGATGAAGCCGTGCATGAAGCGCACGCGGTCGAGAAAGAAGGCGATCGTGAAGGAGAGCACGAGGCTGATCGGCGTGCCGATGATCAGGTAGGTGAAGGTATTCCGGAACACCTTCCAGAACTGCGGGTCCTTGAACAGCTTGGTGTAATTGGCGATCCCGATGAATTTCGCCGGGCGGAGCAGGTCCCAGTTGGTGAAGGACAGCCAGAAGGCTTGCGCGGTGGGATAGAAGCGGATGACCGCATAGAAGAGGATCGGCAGAAACAGGAATCCCCAGACCCAGAGAAGCCGCTTCGTCCGCATGGAAAGGCGGTCCCCAAAGGATATCCCTGGAGATCCGCCGGGACGGCCGGATGCCGTCCCCTGCTGTTCGATCGATGCCATGGCCGGCTCCAGGGATTACGGCTTGGCCGAGTCGATGATTTCCTGCTCGGCCTCAGCCGCCTGCTTGATGGAATCCTCGACGGATTGGCCTTCGAGCAGCACGCGGTTTGCCATGTCGATGGCATTCTGGCGCTGGGCGGCTTCATCCAGGAACAGCGTGGTATGGGCGTATTCCAGGCCCTTGAGGAATGGTCCGTAGATCGGATCCTTGAGGTTCGCTTCGGTGAGAGCGGCGGAACGGCGTGCCGGCAGTTCGCCGACCGTCTTCAGCCAGATGTCCATGGCTGCCGGAGAGGAGATATAGGCCAGGAATTTCTTGGAGGCTTCGAGTTCCTCGCCCGTGGTCTTGGCGCCGATGCCATTGGCGAAATAGCTGGCGTAGTTGGAGCGCACGCCCTCGGCATTGGCGGGCAGTTCGGTCACGCCCCATTCGAAATCCTTGATGGTCCGGAAGGAGCCGAGGCGGAACGTGCCGTCGATCGTCATGCCGGCCTTGCCGCCGCGGAAGGCAGCCTGGCCTTCGTCCATGAATCCGGCCTGACCGATCTTCTTTTCAAGCTGCAGGCTCGTGTAGAATTTCAGCGCCATGATGCCGGCCTCGCTGTCATAGGCAACCTTCTGGTCGTTGTCGGTATAGGGAACGCCGCCGAACTGGCGGATCAGCACCTCGCGCCACCATTGGTGGTCCTGGCCGCCCATGTCGAGCGTGGAGCCGGCCACCGTCAGGTTGCCCGCGGCATCGTGCTTAGCGATCTTCTCGGCCGCAGCGACATATTCGTCGAGCGTCTTCGGCGGGTTGTTCGGGTCGAGGCCGGCCTCGGTGAAGAGCTTCTTGTTGTAGAAAAGGGCGAGCGAGCGCACGGCCGTCGGTAGTCCGTAGTAGTCGTCGCCACGCTTCATCGCGGTCACGATCGGGAAGAACTCGCTCTCGATCTTGTCATGCGGGAAGGCGTCGGTCGGCAGCGGCTGCAGGATGCCGCCGGCCGCAAACTTGTCAAGCCAGCCATAGAAGAGCTGCATGACGTCCGGGCCGTTGCCGGACATGTTGGCGGCGATCACGCGGGTCTGGTAATCGGCATAGGGGAAGGTGACCTGCTTGACGGTGATATCCGGATTGGCCTTCTGGAACTCGGCGATAAGCTGATCCATCGCCTTCACGCGCGTATCGAACACATATTGCCAGTATTCGATTTCGACCGCCTGCGCGGCGTTGAATGCGAACGTGCTGAAGCCGGCGACGAGACCGGCGAACAAGGTTGCCTTGCGCATGTGAGCCTCCATTTGCCCCGCCGGGTCCGCCGGTCTTGGGGTTTGATTGTTCCCTGCATTCGGCTGCATTGTGCGGTCCGATGCGTTTTTGGTTTCCGGAAGGACCACTTCGATGCCTCCCGTTTGAAGTGCTGCGACCCCTTTGCCCCAGCCCTCTCCTTACGGTTCCCCGACTGAGCCTGTTTGTCAATAAGATAATTTACTTGAATTATTCTATTGCGAGAACCCGTTTCCCGGAGCTATGAATCGCGGCAACGGAAGGTTGGCGACATGACGATACACACGATCGGCACGCACCCGGTGGCCATCGGGAAGAACCCTGAACGAAGCCGCGATCACAACCGTCGCGTCGTGCTGGACGTGGTGCGCCGGCACGGCTCGCTTGGTCGCGCCCACATCGCCAAGATCACGCAGCTTACTCCTCAGGCCGTCGCCAATATCGTCGACGAGCTGGTGGGCGAGGGCCTGCTGATGGAGATGGGGCGCCTGCGTTCCGGGCGCGGCCAGCCGCCCATCCAGTTTGCGGTGAATCCGGAGGGTGGCGCGACGATCGGCGTGGAAATCGCTGCCGACCGCATGGTCACTGTCGCCCTCGATCTGTCTGGCAGGCTAAGGGAGAAGCGGATCACTTCCCTTAAGGACACGACACCGGAGCATATTCTTTCGGCCTTTACGTCGGAACTTTCGACCGTCGAGAAATCTGTGGGGTCGAAATTGCTTGGCACCGGCGTTGTCATGCCGGGTCCCTTCGAGATCGACGGCATGACGTCGGTCGGTCCGACCACGCTTCCTGGGTGGGCTGGGCTCGATGCGGCGCAGGCGCTGGGCGAGGCCTGCGGACATACGGTCGTGGTCGAAAATGATGCAACCGCTGCCGCCGTCGGCGAACGCCTGTTCGGCGCGGGGCTGACGATATCCAATTTCTGCATGATCTACTTCGGCGTCGGCATCGGGCTGGGGATCATTCAGGACGGCGCGCCGTATCGCGGTGCCTTCGGCAATGCCGGCGAAATCGGCCACGTGACCGTCGTTCCCCGGGGAAGGCCCTGCCCTTCCTGCGGTCAGCTCGGATGCCTGGAAGGTTACGCCTCCGTCTATGTGCTGAAGGAGAAACTTGGCCGCGCCGGTATCCCGGAATGCGAGTTCGCCGATATCGAGAGGCTTCATGCCGCAAATCATCCGGTCGTGGAGGAGTGGGTGGACGAGGCTGCCACCTATCTCGGCCCGATGGTGGCGATGCTCGAAAACATCCTTGACCCGCAGACGGTGATCCTGGGCGGCGCGCTTCCGGATGCCGTCATTGACGATATCATCACCCGCCTGGGCAATAACCTGCCCACCTCGGTCGCCAGCCGCCGCCAGCGCGCCCTGCCGCGCGTGCTGCGTGGAAAGACGGGCCAGTTGACGGCCGCGCTCGGCGCTGCGGCCCTTCCGCTTTTCGACGTGGTGACACCCAAGCTCGAGACTTCGCTTGCGGGGCTCGCCGATATTCCTGCCTGACATATTGGGAGAAGATTTCATGCTGACCGCCCGCGAACGCATTGAACGGCAGATGGCCGATCCCTCGCTCGTCCGGCTCCATCGCAAGCTTTCGCGGCTGAAATCGACGGTCACGATGATGAACACGGGGGCGCACCCGGACGACGAGCAGAACGGCATGCTTGCCTGGTTTCGCCTCGGCCTCGGCATGCGTGTCATTATCGCCTGTTCGACGCGAGGCGAAGGAGGCCAGAATGCGCTCGGCCCCGAACGTCTCGGCCCGCTCGGTGTGCTGCGCTCCCGCGAGTTGGAGGAGGCGGCCCGCGCGATTGACTCGGATGTTTCCTGGCTTGGCCATGGTCCATCCGATCCGGTCCACGATTTCGGTTTCTCCAAGGATGGCGACGCCACGTTCATCCGCTGGGGCGAGACCCGCACGGTGGAGCGTCTGGTGCGCGCCTACCGCAAGGAGCGGCCGGATATTGTCATTCCGACATTCCTCGATGTTCCGGGCCAGCACGGCCATCACCGCGCCATGACGCGGGCCGCGGAGGCGGCGATCGCGCTCGCCGCCGACCCCAATGCCTATCCGAAGCATTTCTCCGAGGGCCTGAGGCCCTGGCAGGTCGCGAAATACTACCTGCCGGCCTGGTCGGGAGGCGGTGACACTTACGACGACGAGGTGCCGCCGCCGGATACGACCGTGACGGTGCTGGCGGAAGGCCGCGAACCTGCGACCGGCGCAGACTATGATCGGATCGGTGAATGGTCGCGTTATTACCATGCCTCCCAAGGCATGGGGCATTGGCCGAAACGGCCGGAGCGGCAATGGGAACTGCACCTGAAGCTCTACGCCGCCGGCTCGGTGGCTGAACGGTCCGTCCTCGAAAACCTGCCGGCTTCGCTTTCAGCGCTTGCCGATTTTTCCGGTCTTCCGGGCGATGCGGCGAATGCGTTGCGATCGGCGGATAATGCAATTGCGGTGGCCATTTCGGCCTTTCCGGATCGCGATGCGATCATTGCCGCACTGCTGGACGCGGCCGGCAAGCTGGATGTCGTCGCAGCATCCGCTCCGGACGATTTCAACGCCCTGCATGGGCATCGCATCGCCCGCAAGCGCACGGAAGTGGATGCGGCGATCCTGGAGGCGGCCGCAATCTTCGAGCGGGCCTACGCGGATCCGTCCGTCATTTCGCCGGGTGGTGCTGCAGCGCTTGCGGTCGAACTCGGCGAGGGGGCCGGCGATCATAAGGTCGATGTCCTCGCGGTTCTGCCTTCCGGCGTTTCTTCCTCTCTCCAATCGCTTGGTGGTGAGCGTGTCTTCTCTCTGACCGCCGCCTCCGACGCGCCGCTTTCCGGTCTTTACCTTCCCGCCTGGTCGGCAATGGGCGGTAATGGCCATGCGCATGTGAAGGTCTCGGCCGAAATCGCCGGCCGAACTGTCACTGGTGCGTTCGATCTCGAAGAGCCTTTCGCCGTCGTGCCGGCCCAATCGCTGACCCTGTCGCCGGATGCGCTGGTGGTCCCGCTCGGGACCAAGCAGACGGAATGGCTGGTCAAGGCGGATATCTCCGGCGTCAACGCGCCGGTATCCTTCACGACGCCGACAGGCTGGACGATGAAGAAGGCCGACGGCGGCTGGATCGCGTCCGCGACCGACGCCGCCCGGCCCGGCCTCGTCGAAATCGAACCGCAGGTCGATGGCCACCCTGCCTTCCAGGTGACGCCGATCGCCTACAGGCATATCGGCCGCGCGAGCTTTCGTGCGCCTGCGACGCTGAAAATTCTGTCGCTCGACCTGAAACTGCCGGAAGGCGCCCGCATTGGCTATGTGGGCGGCGGAGCGGATCGCGTCGGCCTGTGGCTCACCCGCATGGGGCTCGACGTCACGGAACTCGATGCGCAGGCGCTGTCCGGCGATCTTTCGCGGTTCACCACCATCGTCGTCGGCATTTTCGCCTTCGGCATTCGCAAGGATCTTGCCACAGCGACTGGTCGCCTGCATCGTTTCGTCGAGGACGGCGGCCATCTCGTCACCCTCTATCACCGGCCGACCGACGGCTGGAATCCGGACGAAACACCGGTTCGCCGCATCGAGATCGGCTCGCCGTCGCTGCGCTGGCGGGTCACCGATCCGCGCGCCGAGGTCACCCTGCTTGCGCCCGGCCATGTCCTCTTGAAAGGTCCGAATGTCATCGGTCCGGAGGACTGGCAGGACTGGGACAAAGAGCGCGGGCTCTATTTCGTTTCCCGCTGGGATGACATCTACGAACCGCTGCTCGCCATGCATGACGCCAACGAACAGCCGCTGAAAGGCGCGCTGATTTCAGGTGCGATTGGCAGGGGGCGGCACACCCATACGAGCCTCGTGCTGCATCACCAGCTCGACAAGCTGGTCCCCGGCGCCTTCCGGCTGATGGCGAACCTCGTGCAACCGGCGTGAGCACGGAAGAGGCGATAGGAGCAGACCAGGAGCGGGTATCGAACGCCCGCATCGGTATCGGCTGGCTGCTGCTCGACATGACGCTGGTTTCCGGCGGCATGACGGCGCTGGTCAAGGCGCAAGGAGCGACCTATCCCGCGTTCCAGCTCGTCTTCATCCGCGCGATGATCGGACTTTTCTTCATTCTGCCGCTCATCTGGCACCATCGCGCGGAGATGGTGCGCATCAGGCATCCCTGGCGCAATATCAGCCGCATTTCCTGCAATGCGGTGGCGCTGACCAGCAATTTCCTCGCGATCACCATGCTGCCGCTTGCCATGGTCAATGCGGTCGGGTTCTCCCGGCCACTGATTACCATGGCGATGGCGGTGACGATGCTTGGAGAGACCGTGAGCCGCATCCGCTGGCTGGGCGCGGCCATAGCGTTCGCCGGCGTTCTGATCGTCATGGCGCCCGGTACGTCGAGCTTCCATGCGGGGGTCCTGGTCGTGCTGGTGTCGGTTGTCTTCGGCTCGCTGGCGATCATCCAGACCCGCGCCCTGAGGGACGAGAACACGACCGTGATGATGGTCTTCTACACCGTCGGCCTCGCCGTCATCACCGCCGTGCCGGCCATCTTCACATGGCAGCCGGTGGTTCCGTTCGACTGGCTTCCGCTGCTCGGCATCGGCTTTCTTGCCCAATTGGGACAATACTGCTTCCTGCGGGCCTACCGTATCGCCGATGCCAGCGTGTTGGCGCCGGTCGGCTATCTCTCGATCGTATTCGTGACGGTCGTCGGTTACGTGTTCTTCGACGAGGTGCCGGCGGTTCGGGTGGTCGTCGGGGTGGTCATCATACTTGCCTCGCTTCAAGGTGCAGCTTGGCTTGAGCAGCGCCGCGCTCGTGCCGTGCGCAAGATGATGTGAACCAATGTGAGCGGGATCAGACCCTCGTTGTCGAACTTTCTGCCGGCCTTGTCGTTACAAAGAGACAAGGAGGCGCCTATGGCCGCTCTATTTGTCATTCTTTCCTGCGTCACGGTTCTGGCCGGCGTATTTACGGTCGTCATCAGGCAGATGGCTGATGCTCATCGGCAGCATTATCGCGATGAAATGGCAGCCAATAACCTTGCATACGCCCGACAGCGCGAGTTTGATGAGAAGGCGTCGCGCAAGGTGCGGCTGTCGCGTGGCGTTGCAACCTCCCGAAAGCCCACGTCCCGGCTGCCGTCAGATCATTCGCACTCCGTGCTGATGAGGTGACGGTTTTGTCTTGAAGCGCGCGCTTCAATTCCCGCTGAAAGGAATTTATTGAGAGGAAAGATTTGGTGGAGCTAAGCGGGATCGAAGTTTTATCCTGACAGCTCCTTGAAATTGCTTAAAAACGGGGATAATCAGCCACTGATATTGGTCAGAATGGTTGGTCAGAATGGCAGGAAAAAGCAGCAAGGGCGCACGGCGTCTACTCGACCTTAGAGGTCAAACATGGTGGTTCCGGCTGGCTATCCCAGAGGCTTGCCGGGACTACTTCAGCAAAAAGACGATGTACCTTGAGAGCCTCCAGACGGGGGACATTAAGATCGCGATGGCGAAGCGGGATGTTCTGGAGACCGAGGTTCGCAAACTGTTCGCCCGCGTGAAAGCGGGAGAGGTCATCTCATCCGCAGAGGAACGGGCCGAGCTTCGGGGCGCACTGACGAGGGCCGCGATACAAGAAGCTCAGCAAGAGCGAGATTACGATGCCTTGCACGACATCGTAAATGCAGCAGAGGTGGAAGCCGACCGCCTCCGAGAAAAAGCGCGTGAGAGGTTCGAACGGGCAATCGCGGGGGACCATCCAGTTGACCACTTCCTAGAGGCGTATCTGACGGCCATCAAGCTCGCTCCAAAGACCACCAATGAGCGCCGGGGGCTAATCAACAAATTCACTCGATGGTGTACAGTGGAGAAGCTTCGGCTTCCCGACATCACACGTAAGGCTGCGGGACGGTACGTCACCGAGATCATCGAACCGATGGACCGCAGCACGGCCAAGAAGCATATGACGGCTCTTCGCGGCTATTGGGAATACCTTATTAAGCGGGGTCACGTCACCGGCAAGGTCGAAGATAACCCGTGGCTGGGGCAGGAGGTTTCTAACAACCGGCGAAGGGTCGAGCGCGGCGACGGAGAGACGGAACGGCCATTTACCGAAAAGGAACTGAAGACGCTCTTATACTCTGACTACCCGGAAGGTATGGACGTTGACCACCAACAGCAGATTGTAGACGCATTACGAATTTCGGCCTTGTCGGGGATGCGCATGGCGGAGGTGCTGACCCTTTGGGTTGAAGAGGTTCATGACGATGTGTTTGATATCCAGCAGGGCAAGACGCGATCTGCCGCTCGTAAGGTGCCTATTCATCCCGACCTCAAAGAGATCGTTGCGCGACGAACCGAAGGGAAGGGACCGAAATCCTGGCTATTCCATGAACTGGCAGAGGAACGCGACCCCGGCGATACCTTCGGGAAGCGCTTCAACCGATACCGCAAGCACCTTGAAGTGGACGACGTTCGGCCCGGCAAGCGTAGAAGCCTCGTAAATTTCCATTCGGCGAGACGTTGGTTTATCACCCAAGCACGACACGCTGAGCAGCCCCGTGAGACGATTAAGGATGTCGTGGGGCACGTGGCTGATAAAAAGAAGGACATCACCTTCGGAGTTTACACGCAGGGCGCGTCCCGGGAGCAGATGAGGGGATGTGTCGAGGCCGTGAATCTGCCGACAGCAGTTGAAGCGCAATCGAGGCGATGAAACATGTTCGCTACGCCCGTCAATACTGCAACTTCGGCTGGCCTAATCATTGCAACCAGTATACGTGGGACTCTTTAAGCTCGAGGCCCCCGTATGCCAGTCTTCTTACATGCTCTTTCCCTTCAATTCTATCGAGGTATTGGTCCCGAGACGCAGAAACTGTCAAATTTCACAGAATTTAATTTCTTTATAGGCGCGAACAATTCGGGCAAATCGACTGTCTTGAATTACCTATCAAACTATCTGCCATCGCAGGGAAGAAGAAACCTTCCCTCTGTATCAGCGCTTGAGCAGTACAGGGGGCAGAAGACTGGCGAAACCATGGTGTCCATTGGGGTTCCGATTGAACAATTTATCAGCCATGGCAGCCGAAAACTATCCAACGACTTTGCGCAAGTTGGGCAACAACTCATCCGCAGGGTAGCTTCCGCTCTAAGCGATGCCGGGGTGGTTTGGCTCCAAGCGGCGAATGAACATCGGTCAATCCGGTTCACTTGGAATGGCAGCCAAAATATCCTTACAAGCGCCCTCCTTGCGCGAGAGTGGCAACTACTTTGGAATAAATTAACGGGCCAGACTAGCGGCGATCTGCACAGGCACTGGATTCCCCAGATAATCGACGCGCTGGTCGCTGCACAGGAGATTGCCTTGCCCGCGCCGCAGTTAATACCAGCAAAGAGACAAATTGGTCCTAAGGGCGAAACCTTGTCTGACTTGAGCGGGCGGGGCCTTATAGATCGGTTGGCCGAAATCCAAAGCCCCGACCACGACAAGCGGCATGAACGGGATATCTTCGAGAAGATCAACGTGTTTCTGCGGAAGGTTACGGGGGCCGACGAGGCAACCATCGAAATACCGCACAATCGCGAGCACATCCTTGTTCACATGGATAACAAGGTTCTGCCATTGGCCTCACTCGGCACAGGTATTCACGAAGTGATTATGATTGCTGCGTTCTGTACTATTGCTGAGCGGCAAATTCTCTGCGTAGAGGAACCAGAAATTCATTTACATCCTATACTTCAGCGAAAACTCATCCGCTACCTTCGGGAATACACCACCAATCAGTATTTCATCGCAACCCATTCTGCGAGCTTTATCGATACCCCCGGTGCGGCAATCTTTCATGTCACCAACGACGGCGAGCAAACGCGGATCACGGAAGCGACTCTGCCGAGCGGTAAGCATCAGGTTTGCGTGGACTTGGGGTATCGGGCTTCTGACATTGTTCAATCGAACGCAGTCCTGTGGGTCGAAGGGCCATCGGACCGGATTTATGTGAAGCACTGGATTTCAGCGGTGGACGCTGATCTTGTGGAAGGCATTCATTATTCCATCATGTTCTACGGGGGCCGCCTTTTAAGCCATCTCGACGCCAACTCTGACGAAATCGGCGAATTTATTGCTCTACGGTCCTTAAATCGAAATCTCGCGATCATAATGGACAGCGACAAAGCTCGTCCGCAAGAGAAGATCAACGACACCAAGCAGCGCCTTCTCGATGAACTGAGCAAAGACCGTGGCGTATGTTGGGTCACGAAAGGGCGGGAAATCGAGAACTACGTTGCTCATGGCGTGTTGCAAGATGCAGTCCGCTCGGTTTACGAGCTGAACTATAAGGGCCCGCACCTCGGCGGTCAGTATGACCACGCTCTTTATTTCGAACGTAACGCACCCAAGAAGAGGCGAAAGGTTGCTGCTGAGACCCCTCCACCAACGGATAACATCGAGAAAAACGTTGATAAGGTCGCGGTCGCGCGGGTCGTTTGCTCAAGCCCCGCTGACCTAAACGTCCTTGACCTCAAGGAGCGGGTGGCAGAGTTGGTAAACATGATCCGCGAGGCCAATAAATGACATTGGCCGTTACCCCTAGATGCCGATTTCGTGAAGACTGATGGGTATCTCGCGGATAGCCTTGGGTTGTAGCAGAGTTTCCACAGGTGATTTTGACGTCGTCTGGGCCGACCATGAAGGTGATCATAAGGCGGACAGACCGCAATTCTCTCGTGGAAATCGCGGTAGCTGTATTCACAATCAACGCGGCTAGCTTGAATGGCTAGAGGTATACTAACTATACTACGAATCAGATGAGTATTAGCCCTTAGGATATCGGAAAATGCCAGCTAGTCTTCCTTATATGTCAGCCCCTGGCACGATCAAGACTGCGCTCGACAGGATTAAATCTGCTGCGACCCCTGAGCGAGTGACGCAAGATTTCGTCCAAACCAAGCTCCAGATAAAAGGCGGCACAGGAGCGAGTGTCCCTCCTTTTTTGAAGAAAATAGGGCTGGTCAATTCGGATGGCTCGCCCTCGATATTGTACCACAAGTTCCGAAACTCGCAGACAGCGGGTCAAGCAATAGCTGAAGCGCTTAAGTTTGGATATCGGGAGTTGTTCGACGTAAACGAATATTGCTATGAGTTGAGCGAGAAAGAGCTTCACTCCCTTGTTTGCCAAGTTACGGGGGCTGCATCTGATAGTAGTGTGGCTCGGCAAACAGTGTCGTCCTTTCGCAATCTTCGAAGCTATGCAGATTTTGATGCGCCATCCAAGGCCGCAGAAGTTGTCAACGACAGCGAAAGCTTCATTACACCTTCTTACCCACCGCCGCCGCCGTCAGAGCGCGGCCTTGGGCTCAACCTTTCTTACACGATAAACCTGAACCTACCTGCAACCGCTGATCAGGCGGTCTTCAACGCCATCTTCCGCAGCCTAAGAGAGCACCTTCTAAATGGCGAATAGAGATGTCTGGGAGAAGATTAAGTCGTTCGGCATGACGAACCAAATGATCGCAGAAGACCTGACATCGCTCGAAAGAAGGTTTGACTTCACGTTCGGCCACCTTCCGCCAGCCGCAGTCGTGGTGGAGAGTGAATACTACCCGCAGCTCGATGCAGATCTTCGGGCTGAAGGCGCAAGAATGGCGAAGCACTATGAGGTCTTCTATAGCCTAGAAACTTCCATTCGGCGGCTCGTGGCAGAGACGTTTGAAGCCGAACCTGTTACGAGCAACTGGTGGGACATGTACGTCCCTGAGACGATCCGTAACGAGGTCACTCAGCGTGTGAGAAAAGAAATGGACGCTGGAGTGAGCAGACGCTCGCAGAATGAATTGGACTATACTACCTTCGGCGAGCTTTCTGTGATCATCACTTCGAATTGGCCAATATTCGGCTCCATCTTCAATAGTAAGAAAGCCGTCGAGAAGGTCTTCGCTAGTCTCAATGCGCTGCGTAATCCCATCGCCCACTGCTGCCCCCTTGCGGAGGATGAGCAACTCAGGTTGAGGCTCACGGTGCGCGATTGGTTTCGCCTTATGGAGAAGTGAAGTTCTTACCGAAATGTTTGGTAGAAAAATCTGAGCGCCCCATCGGATTAGCGGCACGCGCGAGGCCCCCCCCCTGTACCCCTTCGATCCGCCATGCGGTCGGCGGTCGGTGATCTATCCCAAGTCGATCACCGCACCAATGTGAGTTCGGCAGCGAAATCAACCCATCGCGCAGATAATTGTCACTTCCAATCTTGGGGCGGATGATGATGAGGCGGGGGATATGAAAGCGGACGCTAACGGTCATCGTTCTGGAGTGATTGGGGTGCGCATTCACCACATCCACTTTTCTTTGTCCAATAGGGCATACCTCAGCGGACTTCGGATTTCGGACACTTTATACGTCCGATAGGGTTGACCTTTGTCTTTCGGACATCTATTCATGCGGACGATATCCTTTCGGACACATGGAGATCCGCCGATGGCCACCTTCCTCTACGCCCGTGTTTCGACCACGGAGCAGACCCTCGACCACCAGCGCACCCAAGCGGAAGCTGCTGGCTTTACCTTCGACCACGTCATCGCGGACAAGGGCGTCTCAGGAGTGAGCGTCCCTATGAGGGAGCGACCGGAAGGCAAGCGGCTCTTCGACATGCTGCGGGCCGGGGATACGCTGGTCGTTCGGTGGGTCGATAGGCTTGGCCGCAACTATTTGGACGTGACGGACACCATCAAGACCTTCCTCTCGCGGGGCGTGATCGTCCGAACAATCATCAACGGGATGACATTCGACGGCAGTACCAAGGACCCGATGCAGATGGCCGTAAGGGACGCTCTGATTGCCTTCATGGCCGCAACGGCTCAGGCTCAAGCGGAAGCCACGAAGGAAGCCCAGCGGGCCGGTATCGCCCACGCGAAAGGAAAGGACGATGGATCGTATCGCGGGCGCAAACCAAGCTTCGATAGGAAGCAGGTCGTTATCGTTCGGGACCTCTTGGGGAAGAACACGGGCATTTCCGAGATTGCCAAGCTCAGTGGGCTTTCGCGGCAGACGGTCTATCGGATCAAGGACGACCCGGAAGGAACCGAGAAGGCCCTGGCTTTGTGGCCTGAGCGTGAGATGTAGATGCAGTCGGTCTCGATTGAGCAATACCCCCTACAGATGCAGGGGGACGGGGTCATTTATGCCCATCTCGCGCCGGATCACCTCATGGATAATCTCAGGGTACTTGAAGAGAGTGCTCTGCTTGAGCTGGTACCCGCCGACCGGCATCGCGACAAAGACACGACCGGAAGGAATGGAGGCGCATAAAGATGCACATCAAGACGGCAAGCTTCGAATTGGAATACCGCCGGGGGCATTCGGTCTACGTCTGCGTAAACCTCAAAGATGGCACATGGGAGATGTTGAGAGATTGGACGGGGGCGGGACTTTCGACCAAATCTTGGACGCCCAGATTCGCTGCCGCAGCAGCATCAGATACAGGCTTAAGCCAATCTTGGTCAGAATGATTGGTCAGAATGAAAATTAGCGCCTGCCGTAATGCTTTGATTTGTCTAATAAAATTGTCCCCATGGGGGATTTGGTGGAGCTAAGCGGGATCGAACCGCTGACCTCTTGCATGCCATGCAAGCGCTCTCCCAGCTGAGCTATAGCCCCATCAGGGTGGTCCGGTATCTTCCGGTCCTGGGAAACTCCTGGGCGCTGCGCCTCGCGGAGTGGCGGCTTATTACTTCCGGTTTTCGGAGAGTGCAAGCCGAAATTTGTCGGCCCGGCAACTTTTATTGACTTGCCGGGCCTTGAAGTGGAATCCGATCAGACTTCGTCGTCGTCGCCGGTGACGCCGATAATGCCCGACATATCGTCGTCTTCATCGTCTTCGTCGGTTTGAAGGAAGGTATCGTCGTCGTCATCGCCGAGATCGACGTCGTCGTCGCCCATATCCGGCAGGTCATCGCCGCCGGCGGCCTCGTCGCCTTCTTCGAGCGAAACGAGTTCGACTTCCGGATTTTCGGTATCGACTTCCTGGACGTCCTCTTCCTCGGCCTGTTCCATCTTCACAGCTACGCTGTTTTCTTCGAAGAAGGAGAGCGGCCAGGACTTGCCGGTATAGGGGGAGACCACCGGGTCGCGGTTCAGATCGTAGAACTTCTTGCCGGTATCCGGATCGGTGCGTTTGGTTCCGAGTTCCGCTTTTGCCACAGTCAGAGCCTCATGAGGGATGGCCGAGTAGATCGGCGCGCCGCTTGGAAAGCGGCTCTATTGGGTGAAAAACTAAGCCGGTCCCCTTAAGGCTTGTACCCCGTGATGTCAAAGACAAACTTTCATGGATTGCATCAACGCGTCCCGGGTGACCGTCCGGCAGCTTTATGATAGTCACCCCGTCAGGATGGAAGGAAGCCGCCCATGTATCAACCGCCGCATTTTCGAGAAGAAGACCTGGGCACCCAGCATGCATTGATCCGCGCGCATTCACTCGGCCTTTTGATCACCTCCGGCAATACCGGCCTCATTGCCAATCCGGTACCATTCCATCTGGATGCCGATGCCTCTGCAAAGGGAACGCTGAGGCTGCATCTTGCCCGCGCGAACGGCCAGTGGAAGGATATCCGAGACGGAGCGCCGGTTCTCACTGTTTTCCAGGGTGCGGATTTCTATGTTACGCCCTCATGGTATCAGACCAAGCGCGAGACCGGCAAAGTCGTGCCGACGTGGAATTACGCGATCGTCCAGGCAAGAGGGCCGGCCCGGGTTATGGAGGATGCCGATTGGCTGCTTGCCCAGATCAACGCCATGACCAATCAGCATGAGGGCAAGCGCGCCTTGCCCTGGTCGGTAGGCGATGCGCCGGAAGACTTCATTCGCGCGCAACTGAAGGGCATCGTCGGCGTGGAGATTGAGATCGCCGAGATCGAAGGCAAGTGGAAGGTGAGCCAAAACCGCCCGGTCGCCGATCGTGAAGGCGTTGCGGCAGGGCTTGATGAAATGCCCGGACAGGACGATATGGCGGAACTCGTCCGTCATTATGGCGCAGCGCGCGAAGCTTGAGTTTGGGAAATTGACGTCTGGAATGATCATCGCTATCGACGGACCCGCCGCCTCCGGCAAGGGGACGCTTTCCCGCCGCCTCGCAGAAGAATACGGCTTTCACCATCTCGACACCGGCCTCACTTACCGTGCCACCGCAAAGGCGTTGATCGATGCCGGCCTGCCGCTTGATGATGAAAAGGTCGCCGAGAAAGTGGCAAAAGGCGTTGAATTGGCAGGACTCGATCGCGATATATTGTCCAGCCATGAGATCGGCGAGGCGGCCTCGAAAATTGCTGTCATGCCTTCCGTCCGCCGGGCATTGGTCGAGGCCCAGCGTGATTTTTCGCAAAGAGAGCCGGGAACGGTACTGGATGGCCGGGATATCGGAACGGTCGTCTGCCCGGATGCACGGGTGAAGCTCTATGTGACCGCTTCGCCGGACGTGAGGGCGAGACGTCGTTATGACGAGATTCTCGCCAAGGGCGGCGTGGCCGACTATGCGGCGATTTTCGCCGACGTGAAGAAGCGCGACGAGCGGGATATGGGCCGTGCCGATAGCCCTTTGAAGCCTGCCGAGGATGCGTACTTGCTTGATACGTCGGAAATGAGTATAGAGGCCGCGTTTCAGGCAGCGAAGGTTATCATCGACGCCGCCTTGAAGACGACTTGACGATGTGAGCCGGTTTGCGGCCGGCTTCGTCTTTGAGAACCCGCTTGACGCTCGGTCCCCGCGCCGGATTGTCCTCTACAAAGGAGGCGGACCTGATGCTCAGGCATGTGCAACACGAACCACCGGCGCATACGTGCCTGTTTAGAGGCACTCTAGGAGATTTCATGGCAGTATCTAACCCCACGCGGGAGGACTTCGCAGCCCTCCTCGAAGAGTCCTTCGCTAAGACCGATCTTGCTGAAGGCTATGTCGCCAAGGGCATTGTGACGGCGATCGAAAAGGACGTCGCGGTTGTTGACGTCGGCCTCAAGGTCGAAGGTCGCATCGCGCTGAAAGAATTCGGCGCCAAGGGCAAGGACGGATCGCTGAAGGTCGGCGACGAAGTCGAAGTTTATGTCGAGCGCATCGAAAACGCTCTCGGCGAAGCGGTTCTCTCTCGCGAGAAGGCGCGCCGCGAAGAAAGCTGGGTCAAGCTCGAAGCCAAGTTCGAGGCCGGCGAGCGCGTCGAAGGCGTCATCTTCAACCAGGTCAAGGGTGGCTTCACCGTCGATCTCGACGGCGCCGTTGCCTTCCTGCCGCGTTCGCAGGTCGACATCCGTCCGATCCGCGACGTCACCCCGCTCATGCACAACCCGCAGCCCTTCGAAATCCTCAAGATGGACAAGCGTCGCGGCAACATCGTGGTTTCGCGCCGCACGGTTCTCGAAGAGTCCCGCGCCGAGCAGCGTTCTGAAATCGTTCAGAACCTGGAAGAAGGCCAGGTTGTCGAAGGTGTCGTCAAGAACATCACCGATTACGGTGCGTTCGTCGACCTCGGCGGCATCGACGGTCTGCTGCACGTCACCGACATGGCATGGCGCCGCGTCAACCATCCGTCAGAAATCCTGTCCATTGGCCAGCAGGTCAAGGTTCAGATCATCCGCATCAACCAGGAAACTCATCGTATCTCGCTCGGCATGAAGCAGCTCGAGTCGGATCCGTGGGATGGCATTGCCGCCAAGTATCCGGTCGGCAAGAAGATTTCCGGTACCGTTACGAACATCACCGATTACGGTGCGTTCGTTGAACTGGAGCCGGGCATCGAAGGCCTGATCCACATTTCGGAAATGTCCTGGACCAAGAAGAACGTCCATCCCGGCAAGATCCTCTCCACGAGCCAGGAAGTCGAGGTCGTCGTTCTCGAAGTCGATCCGTCCAAGCGCCGTATATCGCTCGGCCTCAAGCAGACGCTGGAAAACCCGTGGCAGGCATTCGCCTACAGCCACCCGGCCGGTACTGAAGTCGAAGGCGAAGTCAAGAACAAGACCGAGTTCGGTCTGTTCATCGGCCTCGAGGGCGATGTCGACGGCATGGTCCACCTCTCCGACCTCGACTGGAACCGTCCGGGCGAGCAGGTCATCGAGGAATATAACAAGGGCGACGTCGTCAAGGCCGTCGTTCTCGATGTGGACGTCGAGAAGGAACGCATCTCGCTCGGCATCAAGCAGCTCGGCCGTGACTCGGTTGGCGAAGCAGCCGCTTCCGGCGATCTGCGCAAGAATGCCGTCGTTTCCTGCGAAGTCATCGGCGTCAACGATGGCGGCATCGAAGTGAAGCTCGTCAACCACGAGGACATCACGTCGTTCATCCGTCGCGCCGATCTTTCCCGCGACCGTGACGAACAGCGCCCGGAGCGTTTCTCGGTCGGTCAGGTCGTCGATGCCCGCGTCGTCAACTTCTCCAAGAAGGACCGCAAGGTCATGCTGTCGATCAAGGCTCTCGAGATCGCGGAAGAGAAGGAAGCCGTCGCTCAGTTCGGTTCGTCCGACTCGGGTGCTTCGCTCGGCGACATCCTCGGTGCGGCTCTCAAGAACCGCAACAACGCCGAGTAATCGACGTCTTGCAGAAATTGAAACCGCCGGATCGAAGGTCCGGCGGTTTTTTCATGCTCTTCCAACTGTCGTTCTCGGGATGAAACCCGAGGATCAGGTCCACCCGGCCATGCGCCAGTAGAGATCGTTGGCCCGGCCGGCATCTTCGTCGCTCGTGCCCTCGCCTGTTTCCTCGTCCTGATCCTCGGTCGACTTGTTCTCGTGAAACGCCTGGCCCTCGGGCGAATGCTGCTGTTCACCATCCTCGTCGGTTTTTGATATTTCCCGCGTCTTGCGTTCTTCTGGGTCCTTTTCCCGCTCTTCGGGCGGATAGGGGACAAAGGGCAGGGGAATCCCCTCACGCAGCGGTATTGGCAGGGGGAGGGCGAATTGTTCAGGGAGCTGCGACGCACTGGCGGGCTGGCCGCTTGTATTCGCCTGGGTGAGAGCCGGACGGGCCGCCGGAACCGGAATGTCCGGTTCCGAGAGGCGGGGCGCGGCAGGCCTCGGCAAACGATCGGCTGTGGCTTCTTTGGTGAGCGGATCAGGTCTTGAGGGGAATTGGCCGTCGGCCCGTTCCTCCAGTTCCTGATGCTCCGGCAAAGGCTTCGCTGCGGGTGGCAGCGGTTCCAGGAGTTCGCTGTTGCCTTCCGCGAAGACCTCGGCAAGCCACTCGGCCGTAGCTGCAGGCGTCGCCTTGTTCGACATGATTGAAGGATGCGTCTGTTCGAGGTTTCGTTGCGAAAGACGGGCGAGTGCCGGGCCGTCGTAGATAGCAGCCGAGGCGCGGCCTTCCCCCGAAGCAGGGCGTGCGCTGTTCCTTTCCCCGTTCTCGTGGCGCCTTGCCGTGGGTGGGGTTTCGGGTATCTCATCCGCCGGGCGCGCGGAGAGATCGGGGCGGTCGCCTTCGGCAACTTCCGCCACGACCTCCTGCTCGATCGTAGCCGCTTTGGTGACCTCGCCTTCAGCATTGTTTTCCGCGTGTAGCGCGCTTTCCTCGGGCAATGCGGAGGTTGTGATTTCCGTATCTGTGGAGAGCATGCTCGAGTCGGGAGCGGAAAGTATCTCGTCCGCCTCAACGGAAGCCGCGGCGACTTGCTGCGCTGACGCTTCGCCGCTGCCGATGGCCTTCGTACCGATGTTGTCGCGTTGACCGGCTGGAATGCTGCCGGCGTCATCTGACGGCGGCGCCGAAGCCGCAATCGACTCTGCCTCGGACGAAAAGTTCGTTCCAACAGTCTGATCGGGCGGGAGTGGGATGGAATTGGCAGGTCGAGATGGCGGGTTGAGTACCTGCTCAGTCCCGGCGTTCTGGCGATAGGAACTGACGACCGCTTTGGCGGCGAGATCGCGGTCGAGCAATTGAGCGGTTTCCATCCGCAAGGCGAGCCGGGCCGCATCCGGTCCTGCGGGATTGTTGAGAATTTCGGCCAGCAGCCGCAGCGAAACACCCTTGACGAGCTGATTGAGCATGCGCTCGAGCACAGCGCGTTCAGCCGGATTCATCGCTTTGACTGCTTCCGAAAGACGCCTGGCATAATCGAGCAGGGCTTCCCCCTCACGGCGAGGAACTCTGATCAGTTTGCCGATGGTCTCCGCGAAGATCGAGGCACCCTGCGCGAGCTGGATCTGGGCCGAAAGTGAGAGAATGTCCAGCCTGCCGCCTGACAGAGACGGGGAAGCGATGGTCTCGCCATTCGCGGAATTATTGGCGACAGTGATACGCTGGCGCATGGCCAGTTGCTGCGCCGGGTTCTGGTATTCAATGAATGAACTTAACGTGGCACGAACCGGAGGCAGCATTTTCCGCTCCATGTCTGATTGCGACGACAGGACAGTTCGGCCACGCGATTGTGTGTTTTCGCAACGGAACGGCGTTGCGGCCGTAACGCCTCATGGCGTTCCCAATGCCGATAGCTGGCATTCAATCTCCTGCAAAAAGGTTAACGTCTCGCTAACATGCGCGCGAAGAATGATCTTGGACGGCACAGTCAGCGGACTGCCCGGATTATTGCGGGATCACGCGGCCAACTTCTTTCTCAACAATTCATAAATGCCGATCTCGTCCACGCGAACCGGCAGGATTTCGCCGGCCGTGGTTTCCTCGACTGCTTGGCCTTCGACCAGCGTTTCCACGGCGTCGGCAGTAAATTCGCTCGCGGGCGCCTCGCCGGCAACGAGGACCTTGCTGGTGCGGTTCTGATCTTCCGCAGAGGGTGCCTGGTCGACGGCCGGAGTGTCGCGGCCCGGCTCGGCCGAATCGGAATGAGCGACCTGATCGGCCGCAGCGGCAAACACGTTCAGTAGCGTCTGCGCGTCGACGGAAGCAGCGTCGGTTTTGCCGTCGCCGCCCACGTCAGTTCCGTCATTTTTGTTCGTCTTCTCAATGACGTCTTGGACCTTCTGGACGTCTTCGAGCTTCTTCCCGGCTTCCGCGGCCTCGATGTCTTCTAGGCGCTCGGCGCGGGTTTCCTCGTCCTCGACGCGGGTGGGATCGTAACCCTGCGGGCCGAGCTTCAATTCTTCCAGGGTCTTCGGATCGGCAACGTCCTCAAGCCGCTGGACCACGCGGTCGACTTCCGCGCCGAGCTTGCCGCCATTGGCCTTTTTGGTGAAGGCGTCCATCAGGCGCTGGTTGTCGTCGCCGTAGGGATTCTGGATTGCCGCCAGCAGCGTCCTGATGGAGATGCCGATATCCTTGAGCCCGAGATCCTCCTCCAACTTGCTGATCTGGGTCATATCCATCGGCTTGAGCAGATCTTTGAGCGCTTCGCCCAGCCGATAGTTTGAGCGGGCCTCATCGGTATCGAGGCCGAGTTTCTTGGCCAGGCGGTCGATGAGATCGATCTTCAATTCGTTGGGATCTGTGCGGTTGGTGCCGAACAGCGCGGAGGTAATCTTCTCCCTGGCGCGCTTGGCCTCCTCGCTGGCGCTGATCCGTGCGTCCGCGACTGGATCGCGTTCCTTGCCGGACCGTTCGGCTTCCTCTTCCTTGCGCTGTTCCTCGATGCTGTCGAGCATCGATTGCATCACGTTGGTCGCCGCAAGTCCGTAGGTCTGCTGTGTTGGAAGCAACATGCCCGATTATCCGGTCTCATTGAGAGATATGCCGGAGGCGACGATAGGTTTCGAAGGTTAACGAGTTATTGCCGGCTGATTAGGACATGTTCCAATGAGAGTTGGAGGCCGCGGCTTGAGGACCAGCGTGACCAGCACAAAACTGACGTAAAGAAGCATGTACCAGGATCCGAGCTTGCCGAATGAAACCACATGCCAGGTCTTCTGCGTCGGATAGATCCAGGTCCCGGTCAGCGTGCCGATGTTCTCCGCAACCCACAGGAAGGCGGATGAGAGGAACGCTGCCACGACCAGCGGCATACGCAGTGTCGTCCGGTCTGTCGTGAAATGGATATCGACGCGCCGGAAGACGACGACAGTTGCTGCGAATAGAAAATAACGCAGATCCGGCAGGTAGTGATGACTGAAGAAATTGACGTAGATCACGATCGCCAGCAATCCGGTGAGCCACATTGGCGGATAGTGGGTGAAACGCATGTCGAAGATGCGCATCGTGCGGGCCATGAAGGAACCGACGGAGGCATACATGAAGCCGGAAAACAGCGGCACGCCGGCGATCTGAATGATCGCGGGTTCCGGATAGGCCCATGATCCCATATGCACCTTGAAGACTTCCATGACGGTGCCGGTGACGTGATAGACTAGGATAACCTTGGCCTCGTCCCAGCTTTCCATCCTGAAACGCAGAAAGAGGAATTGGATTGCCAATGCGGCGATGAACAGGAAATCGTATCGGTAAAGCGCCCAGTCCGGCTGCCAGACGAACTTGGTGACAAGCAGCAGGGTGAGCATGATCGCGGCGAACAGGCAGGCCCAGGCCTGTTTCAGCCCGAAAAGGATGAGCTCGGAAAGCCACCAGGGAAGTGGCGCGAGCGCCCCGCGAATGAGAAGGCGCAGCGGTTCGAGATAAGGCCCCGTCTCATGCGTCGGAGGACGTTCTGGGAGACGCCGGTCCATCAGCTGTGGGCGAAGATATCCGTCTCTTCCCAACCGAGCAGGTCAAGTTTTGCCCGGGTCGGCAGGAAGTCGAAACAGGCCTGGGCGAACTCGAGGCGGTTGTCGCGCACGAGCCGCTCGTTCAGCTTGTCGCGCAGTGCGTGCAGGTACAGCACGTCGGAAGCGGCGTATTCGAGCTGCGCCGGCGAGAGCACCTCCGCAGCCCAGTCGGACTGCTGCTGCGCTTTGGACACGTCGATATCGAGCAGTTCCTTGAGGTTGTCCTTGAGGCCGTGCCGGTCGGTATAGGTACGTGTCAGGCGCGAAGCGATTTTGGTGCAGAAGGCAGGAGCCGTGGTCACCCCGAATGTTTGAAAGAGAACGGCGATATCGAAACGGCCGTAGTGGAAGATTTTCTGCCGGGATGGATCGGCAAGCATGGCGACGAGGTTCGGCGCTTCTCTTTGGCCTGCGGCGATGCGGATCACGTCGGCGGAGCCATCGCCCGGCGAAAGCTGCACGACACAGAGCCGGTCGCGGCGCGGAACGAGGCCGAGTGTTTCCGTATCGATCGCGATAGCACCCGGGTAGCGAGCTGCATCGGCTGCCGGAATATCGCCTTCATGATATCGAATCTCTGCCATGTCCGTCTCCGTCGCCTGTGTTCGGCCATCCGCTATAGACCACGTTTTTCGCCAAGGATACCGTCATCTTCGGGAGGCGAAGGCCCGGACCACCGAAAAGCCTGTTGCCGAGCGACAAGTTCAAGCCTGAGCAAATGCTCAGCTTTGCGCTAAATGCATTGCTGCATTGCAACAGAATGGATTGGCACGCTTAATCGATTATCCTATATCAACAGTCATCGAGCGACGCACTCCTCCTCCCAGCGTCGCTGGATACGGATCGGCAACATCCTCCTCCCAGTTGTCGATCAAGTTTAAAGCCTGGCGCATCCTCCTCCCGCGCCAGGCTTTTCTATTTTCAGCCTTCTCCTCCGTTACCCTTTGATCGACACGCTGATGCGTCGGACGGGCTCGTCCGGTTCCGCCGAACGATATGGCGATAACGTCACGTGCGTGTCACGGGCCGCCGATATAGCAATCCTCGCCTTCCCTTTTGAACTTTTCGTGAGGTTTACTATGCGCAAGCTTTTTGCCGCTCTGGTCGTTTCGACCGCACTCGCCGGTGCTGCCCAGGCCACTACCGTCTATCCGCTGGATCGTGCGACGATCCTCGCCGGCTCCCCTTTCGACTTCAAGGTTGAGTTCAGCAGCGTCGTGAAGCCGGAGGACGTCAAGATCACCGTCAATGGCCAGGACTACAAGGCCGCTCTCGGCAAGGATGTCCAGTTCGTCGCCGAAGAGAAGGTGAAGGACAAGGTTGCTGGCTCTGCCGTCATCCTGCGCAATCTGACGATTGCCAATGCAGGCGACTACAAGGTTGAGGTTTCCGCCGGTTCCGAAACGAAGAGCGTTACCTGGAACGTCTATAACACCGGGACAACCCCGAAGGCCAAGAACATCATCTTCATGCTGGGCGACGGTCTTTCCGTGGCGCACCGGACTGCCGCTCGCCTCATGTCCAAGGGGATGACGGAAGGCAAGGCGAACGGCCGCCTCAATATGGACGACCTCGATCGCATGGCCTTCATCGGCACCTCGGCAGCCGACTCGATCACCACCGACAGCGCCAATACCATGTCGGCCTACATGACCGGGCACAAGGGTGCCATCAATTCGCTCGGCGTCTACGCCGATCGCACTGCAGATACCTTGGACGATCCCCGCGTCGAGACCATTGGCGAGGCGCTGCGTCGCCAGACGAAGAAGTCGATCGGTATCGTCGCCACCTCGGAAATCGAAGATGCAACGCCGGCAGCCGTCGTGTCGCATACCCGCCGCCGCGACGACAAGGCAGAGATCGTCGGCATGATGTTCGACCTGAGGCCGGACGTCATCCTTGGTGGCGGATCCGCCTACTTCCTTCCGCAGGCGACGAATGGATCGAAGCGCAAGGACGACAAGGACTATATCAAGATGTTCCAGGATGCAGGCTACAAGCTTGCGACCGACAAGAACGAACTGGCCGCCGCCACGAACGCGGACAAGATCCTCGGCCTCTTCCACACCGGCAACATGGATGTGGCTCTCGACCGGGAATTCCTCAAGAAGGGCACCGTCGGCAAATTTCCCAATCAGCCGGGCCTCGTCGACATGACGAAGACGGCGATCGATCAGCTATCGAAGAACCCGGAAGGCTTCTTCCTGATGGTCGAAGCCTCCAATATCGACAAGATGACGCATCCGCTCGACAACGAACGTGCGGTAGTCGACACGATCGAATTCGATCAGGCGGTCGGCGTGGCCAAGGATTTCGTCGCCAGGAACCCGGATACCTTGCTCGTCGTGACCGGCGACCATACGCATGGCATCACCATTGTGGGCATGATCGACGATGAGGCTGAAGGAACCGAAATGCGCGAGAAGGTCGGCGTGCGCGGCTTCCCGAACTATGTCGATGCCAACAAGGACGGTTTTCCGGACAGCGTCGACGTGACGAAGCGTCTTGCCATGTTCGTCAGCAACTATCCGGACCATTACGAGACCTTCCGCCCGAAGCTCGACGGTCCGTTCAGCCCGGCTGTTCAGAACGACAAGAAGGAATACGTCGCGAACGAAGCGTACAAGGATGTTCCCGGCGCAGTCTTCGTCCAGGGCAACCTGCCGAAGGATGCGAGCTCGGGCGCCCATACGGTCGATGACGTGGTGCTGCAGGCAACCGGTCCCGCTTCGGAGAACTTCAAGGGCTACATGGAGCAGAGCGACGTCTACAAGGTCCTCGCCGATGCCTTCGCGCTCGGCGTGAAGCAGACGAACTAAAATGGCAATGGCGGCATGCCCATTTGGCGTGCCGCCTGCTGCTTCCTTTGGCCGCTTGCTTTGCCGGTCGGAAAGAAGAAAATAAGTAACGTGATCTGGATTGAGGGAGAGCGGCATGAAAAAGTCGTTTGGGGCGCAATTGAGCCGCCGTCGGACACTGGGTTTCGTGGTCGGTCTGCCATTGTTGATGGTGGGGGGCAGGGGCGAAGCTTCCGATGACCTGACCTTTGATGATCTCTACGGCAAGATCAGCGTTCTGGGGCTCGAATTCTCCGAAAAGGTGAAGAAGCTTGCCGGAAAGCCGGTTGCGATGCGCGGCTTCATGGCGCCACCGCTGAAAGCAGAAGCGCAATTTTTCGTGCTGACCGAAGTGCCCATGTCCATCTGCCCCTTTTGTTCGTCCGATTCCGATTGGCCCGACAATATCGTCGTCGTCTACCTCAACCGCAAACAGACCTTCACACAGCCGAACGAGACGATCGAGGTGCGCGGCACGCTTGAGGTCGGCTCATGGACCGATCCCGATACCGGGTTCGTCAGTCGCCTGAGAATCCGCGACGCCGCATACCAGGCGGTCTGAACATGCTTTCGTTGCATATTGATAGCCTGATCAAGTCGTTTCCCGGGCTGGATGGCCCCGTCCTTCGGATAGATTCCCTGGCATTCTCTCCCGGAGATCGAGTTGCCGTGACCGGCGGCTCCGGTTCCGGCAAGAGCACATTCATCAATGTCGTTACCGGTTTGGAACGGGTTACGACCGGCAAGGTTGTCTGGAACGGGCGAGATATCGCTCGGCTCTCGGAAACATCGCGCGATCGCTGGCGGGCCGAGCATATCGGCCTCGTCATGCAGGATTTCCACTTGTTCCCGGGCCTTTCCGCCGTTGAGAACGTGCTTCTGCCGGCGCGGCTTGCGCGCGTCGCCGATGCGGCGATGGTCACCCGGGCCTATGAATTGTTGAAGACCGTTGGCCTTTCCCGGCCGGGTCAGAAGATCGAGACGATGTCGCGCGGCGAGATGCAGCGCGTGGCGATCGCCCGCGCGCTTCTGCGCAAGCCGGGCGTGATCGTCGCCGATGAACCGACTGCAAGTCTGGATGCGGAGGCGGGCGAGACTGTCGGCCGGCTGCTGCTCGACATGGCGGCGGAGACGAAGAGTACGCTGATCGTCGTTTCACACGACCAGCGCCTGATCGACCGGCTGGATCGTCGCCTCACCCTCCGTGCCGGACGTATCGTCGCCGATAGCATGCGTGAAGAGGTAGCGGCATGATTCGCTTCATCTTGGCCGATCTGCGCCGTCTCTGGGCCGGTGCCGCCGTCGTGATACTCCTCGTGGCGCTTGCGACGGCACTGGGCGTCACCGTGACATTGCAAGAGCGGGCTTTGCGTCTGGGCAGTGCCCGGGCGGCGGACAAGTTCGACCTCGTCATCGGCGCGGCGGGGAGCGAAACCCAGCTTGTCCTGTCCTCCGTTTTCCTCCAGCCCGCTCCCTTGCCGCTGATGCCGGGCGAAGTCCTGGCGAAGCTCTCGAAGGATTCGCGGGTCGCCTGGGCAGCGCCCGTGGGCTTCGGGGACTCCTTCGCCGGCTATCCGCTGGTTGGCACGACGCGCGCCTTGATTTCCAGCACCGTCTCCGGTTTTGCGGAAGGCCGCATGTTCGAGCAGGAAGGCGAAGCCGTGCTGGGTGCGGCCGTCAAGCTGCCGGTCGGTGCAGAAATCAAGCCGATGCACGGCACGGCTGCGACGGGCGGAGAGACCCATGCGGGCATCGTCTATCATGTCGCGGGTAAACTGCGGCCAACGGGCACGCCGTGGGACCGCGCCATTCTGGTGCCGATCCAGGCCGTCTGGCATGTCCATGGACTCGGTCACGAGCATGGGCACGAAGAGGAAGAACATCACGAAGGCGACGCGCCTGAAGTGACGCCCGCTGCCGCAGCCACCGATGAGCACGGCCATAGCCCTCTGGAAGCCGCGCAGGAACACGATCACGAGAACGAGGTGGCAGCCGCCGAAGAGCATGATGAGGACCACGACGACCATGCCATCGACGGGGATGCCCCGATCGTTGAAGATTTTTCCGCCGACACTCCAGGCCTCCCTGCGGTGCTGGTGAAGCCGAAGACGATCGCGGACGCCTACAAGCTGCGACAGGAATATCGCAGTGGCAATACGCTGGCCGTTTTTCCAGGCGAAGTGCTGACTGGCCTCTATGCCACGCTCGGTGATGCCAAACTGGTCTTGAGCGCCGTGGCGGCGGGTTCGCAGGGCCTCGTGGCGGCTGCGCTGGTTCTCGTCACCGTCACGCATATCGGCCAGCGGCGACGCCAGATCGGCGCGCTGCGGGCTTTCGGAGCGCCACGGCTTTCGGTCTTCGCGATCGTCTGGCTGGAACTCTTTTCCCTGGTCGCGCTCGGCATTGGCCTGGGTTTCCTGGCAGGTCTGGTTGCCGCCGGGGTGATTGCCGGCCTCTTCACGGCCGAGAGCGGCATCGTGCTGCCGGTCGAATTCACCTATGAGGATCTACAGCTCGCGCTTGTCCTGCTCGGCGTCTCGGCCGTGCTGTCGGCCGTACCGGCGATACTGGCCTATCGCCAGTCGCCGGCAACGGCGCTTCGTGCTTAAGCCAATGCCCTGATCGATGCGATCAGCTCGTCCTCGATATCGAGGCCCTGTTCGATCGCCGTTCGGCGGGCGGTCTGGCCGCGCCGGCCGGGCAGGCGAACACCCTCTTCCGCCGTCATCTCGCGCGCCAGTTCGGCGATCCGTTCGGCGGCCGATCCGGCCCCGGCAGAAGGATCGATAACGATCAGCATTTGCCCGACGGAAGGCGGCGTGCCTTTCTCTTCCATGAACGAACTGGCCTCGTAGGAGAAATTCGATCCCGTCAGGCCCGCCGCAAGTATCTCCACCATTAGCGCCAGTGCCGCGCCCTTGGCTCCGCCGGAAGGCGCCATGAGGCCCTTCAACGCTTCGTTAGCGTCGGTCGTCGGCCTGCCTTCCCGGTCGAAGGCCCAGCCTTCCGGAATGTTCACGGCCTTCTGCTTGGCGGCCATTATCTTGCCCGCCGCCACGGTGGAGAGCGCCAGATCGATCACCAGCGGGTCCTCGCCTGCTACCGGCGCCGCAAACGCAATCGGGTTGGTGCCGAACAGGCGTTTCCTCCCGCCCCACGCGGCCATGGAGGCCGGCGCATTGGCGAACATCAGCGCCACGAGGCCCAGTTCGGCAAACCTTTCGACTGTCAGCGCCATGACGCCGGCATGGTGCGATCGATGCACGAGGCCAAGCGCGATACCCTGCTCGCGGGCGATTGCGGGCAGGTCCGCGACGGCAAGGTCGAAAGCCGGATAGGCGTAACCGAGCGCGGCGTCGACGGAAAGCACCGCCGGCCGGGGTCGCGTGGCGACCGGCCTTGCCTTGCCGTCCACCTTGCCGCTGCGTGCCTGGCCTATATAGGCCGGAATGCGCCTGAGCCCATGCCCGTATTGCCCGGCGGCCTCCGCATGCACGAGCGCGCATGCGAGGGAACGAGCGGTCTCGGTGAGGACGCCATTGGTTTCGAAAACACTCTTCACGAGCGCTTCGGTTTCTTCGAGGGTCATGTGCATGCTGGATCCAGATCAGTTCAGGAGCGGATGCCGCGTAGAAATCAGGCGGTCATTCGCACTTTACTGGCTGGCTCAGGAAACTTGCAACACCGGACGGCGGCGCCGGGATCGGCGAAGCGCGCCGGACGGCTGATGTGACATAATTGTCGATTGCCGAATCGCCTGACGACCGGGATACGGAGACGCTGCCGATATTGCCGCTGCCATCGAAACTGAAGCGAACCGTCACGATACCCGTTCCGTTACCGGGGCATTTGCGGGCGTAGCGCGCAATCTTCGTCCGCACGCGCGTCATCCATTTGGCCGGCGAAATCGATTGCGAGAAGAAGCCTGTCGAGTTCTGGCTGGCGGCGGTGCGGTCCGATTGCCTGGCCTGAACTTTCGCCTCGGCCATATCCTGGCGAGCCTGCTGTTGTTGTTGCTGTTTCGGCTTCTGGCTCCTTTTGGCCTGTTCCCTCCTGGGCTCAGGTTTCTTCACTTCATCCGGTTTTGGCAGCTCAGGCCGCATCATCGGCAACGGCACCTCGACATTTTCCAGCGCAGCCGTCATCTGCTCCTCGATCGGGTCGATCTCTTCGACAGGCTCCGGTGGCGGTTCAGGAATGGTCCGGGTGATCTGGGGTTCCGGTTCTGGCATTTCCGGAGGCGGTTCTTCGATCACCGGTTCGGCAGGAGTTGGCTCCACCGGCTCCGCGACCTTCTGCTGTTGCTCGACCGGTTCCGGCGTCGGTTCGGGCTGCGGTTCCTCGACCGGCTCCGCCTGCTCGCTCTTGACCTCCTCCTGATCCAGCTGGTCGGGGGAAATCTGGTCCTCTTCGGTATTGACGGCCTCGGGTTCCGGAGCAAGCTCGATCATGATCGCGGCCGGCGGCGAATTGTCGGCCGGCGCATCCGGCGTTTCCTGTATGAGAAGTGCAGCAGCACCGATATGCACCGAAAGCATCAACAGCCCGGCGACGCTCCAGAGCGCCAGTTCGCCGGCGCGCCCGCTCGGGCCTGCCTGCGAGGTGACGAGGCTCATGGCGCAACTCCCGGGGAGAGCGTGGCCGGTGGAGCTTGCGGCTGCGGAGACGGCGCTTCTGTAGCACCGACCGCAGGTGTGGGCTGTGTCGGGAGAGTTTCGAGCCCCACCAGCGCGATCTTCAAATAACCGGCGTCCCGCAGGAGGTTCATGACTTCCATGAACTGCCCGTAGTCGACGGCCTTGTCGGCACGCAGGAAGATCCGCGTATCCTTGTTGCCCTCTGTCACAGCACCGAGCGCTGCCGCCAGCTGGTCGCGGGCCACGGGATCATTGCCGATGTTGAGGCTCAGATCCTCCTTCACGGTCAGGTAGAGCGGTTCGTCCGGCCGGTCGGCCGGCTTGGCGGTCGAGGCAGGGAGATCGACATTGACGTCGACCGTCGCAAGCGGCGCGGCCACCATGAAGATGATCAAGAGCACCAGCATGACGTCGATGAACGGCGTCACGTTGATCTCGTGGTTCTCCGAAAGGTCCTCGCCATGATGTTCGCGAATGCCGCCGGCCATGGTCGATCAGCCTCCTGCCACCAGCGAGACCGGCGTCTTGCGGGCTCCCGGCGGGATCTTGCGGAAATCGAGGTCACGGCTGACCAGCCGTTCAACGCCGGCGGCCGCGTCCGCCAGAAGCTGCCGGTAACCGGTGATGGAGCGGGCGAAGACGTTGTAGATGACGACGGCCGGAATGGCGGCAACAAGGCCGATTGCGGTCGCGAGCAAGGCTTCCGCAATGCCCGGTGCGACGACGGCCAGATTGGTTGTGTTGGACTGGGAGATGCCGATGAAGGAATTCATGATGCCCCAGACCGTGCCGAACAGGCCGACGAAGGGCGCCGTGGAGCCGATGGTCGCAAGCACGCCGGTGCCGCGCGACATGCGCCGGCCGGCATAGGCCTCGATGCGGGAAAGAACCGAGCTGACGCGCTCCTTGATGCCGTCGCCGTGAGCATGGTCGAGCGCGGCTTCGGATAGCTGCATCTCCTCGGCGGCGGCGCGCAGCATCAGTGCGGCAGGCCCGCCGCGGCTGCCGGCTGCATTGACCGCTTCCGAAAGTGTGCGGGATGTGCGGATGGTCTTCAAAGTCCGGCCTGCGCGGGTGCGCGCTCCGGCAAGCTCAAGCGTCTTGGCAAGCCAGACGGTCCAGGTGATGAGCGAGGCGAAGGCAAGTCCCAGCATCACGCCTTTGACCACCCAGTCGGCCGCCATGAACATGCCCCAGGGGGAAAGATCATGCGGCAGGTCGGAGCGGCGTTCCGGTTCGAGGAACTGTGTGAACACATCGGCGGGCTCTTGCGCGACCGGCTGTTCTTCCTGTTCGGCGGACGTCGGTTGCGCACCATTGTCTGTGTCGCGCTGCACGGTCGAAGAAGCAAGCGCTGGGGTTTCTGGCTGCAAAGGTGGGGTTGTCTGCGGAGCTTCGTTCGGCCCTGTACCGGATGGTGCAGGTTCGGCCTGCGTTTCAGGCGTTGCGATGGACGGAGCAGAAGGAGCAGGAGCGACGGATTGAGCGGGCTCGGTTGTTTGCGGGGCGGGCGCTTGAGCCATCGCCGCCGGGACGGCCAGCAGCGTGGCAGCCAGTATCGTGAGCGTCATCGGGAGCCGGCTCCTGATCGGCTGGCGCATGGAAAAAGCGGGCTTCAGGATAACGGACATAACAGGCGATACTCCGGACTATTCGGCAAGGCAGACAGCGCATGGGCGCGGATCGGCATTGACGGAAACGAAGACATCGGAACGCCGGCGGCCTCAGCCGATGCATTCGCGATGTTGCTGCTACCCGATAATAAACATGAGTAAGAATGGCAACTAATAAATCTTGAGAATGCCGATCAAATTCACCTTACACGGCGGCAGCCATGCCGCCGGCACGGGGATCGCTCTCGGTCTGCCATGAAAACAGGCGGGATTATCGTGCCAGCCAGCCGCCGTCGACCGGCAGCACGATGCCGTGGATATAATCCGAAGCCGTTGCGGCGAGGAAGACGGCAGCGCCTCCGAGTTCTTCGGGCTGGCCCCAATGGCCGGCCGGGATGCGGCCGAGGATCGCCGCATTGCGGTCCGGGTCGTTCCGCAGCGCTTCGGTATTGTTGGTCGAGAAGTAACCGGGGGCGATGGCGTTCACATTGATGCCCTTGCTCGCCCATTCGCAGGCAAGCAGCCGGGTGAGGCCGGCAAGCCCGCTCTTGGAAGCCGTGTAGGAGGGGATGCGGATGCCGCCCTGGAAGGAAAGAAGCGAGGCAATATTAATGATCTTGCCGCCCTTGCCCTCGGCGATCAGATGACGCGCGAAGGCCTGACAAAGGAAGAAGACCGTCTTCAGGTTCACGTCCATCACCGCGTCCCAGTCGGCCTCGGTGAAATCGATCGCATCGGCGCGGCGGATGATGCCGGCATTGTTGACGAGGATATCGGTTCGGCCCGTCCAGTCGAGCGTTTCCTTGATCACCCGGTCGACCGGCTTGATCGTTGCAAGGTCCGCTTGGATCGATTTGGCCCGCCCGCCTGCGGCGCTGATCGCCGCTTCCGTCTCGGCCATGGAGGATCGGCCGACCAAGGCTACATCCGCTCCAGCTCCGGCCAGCGCCACTGCGACCGCTTGGCCGAGACCTGTATTGGCGCCGGTGACGATCGCCGTCTTGCCGGTCAGATCGAATGAAACAGCCATATTCTGTCTTCCTCCACCAAGATAAAAAAACGCCGGGAATTTCTTCCCGGCGGTTCGTAGCATTATTGAGCCAGTGCTTAAAGCGTGCGCGTGACGTGTTCGACGCGGAAGCACTCGATGATGTCGCCGGCGCGGATGTCTTCGTAGTTCTCGAAGGCCATGCCGCATTCCTGGCCGACCGGCACTTCCGAGACTTCGTCCTTGAAGCGCTTGAGCGTCTTGAGCTTGCCTTCGTGGATGACGACGTTGTCGCGGATGAGGCGAACGCCCGCACCACGCTCGACCTTGCCTTCCGTGACGCGGCAACCCGCAACCTTGCCGACCTTGGTGATGTTGAACACCTCCAGGATTTCGGCATTGCCGAGGAAGGTCTCGCGCCGTTCCGGCGACAGCAGGCCCGACATTGCCGCCTTCACGTCATCCACGAGGTCGTAGATGATGTTGTAGTAGCGGATTTCGATACCTTGACGCTCGGCGAAGGCGCGTGCCTGGGAATTGGCACGCACGTTGAAGCCGATGATCGCCGCATTGGAGGCCTCGGCAAGCGAAATATCCGACTCGGTGATGCCGCCTGCGCCCGAATGGACGATGCGGGCGCGAACTTCGTCGGTACCGAGCTTTTCGAGCGCGCCGGCAATGGCTTCGATCGAGCCCTGCACGTCGCCCTTGATGACCAGCGGAAACTCCTTCACGCCGGAAGTCTGGAGCTGGGTCATCATCTGTTCCAGCGAACCGCGTGAACCCGACTGACGAGCCGCCGCCTTGTCGCGGGCGAGCCGCTGGCGGTATTCGGAGATCTCGCGGGCGCGGCCCTCGTTCTCGACGACGGCGAACTTATCGCCTGCCTGAGGTGTGCCGGAAAGACCGAGCACTTCGACCGGCGTGGCTGGCCCCGCTTCCTTGACATGCTCGCCCTTGTCGTCGACGAGCGCGCGCACGCGGCCCCACTGATCGCCGGCCACGATGATCTGGCCAGGCCTCAGTGTCCCCTTCTGCACCAGCATGGTTGCGACCGAGCCACGACCACGGTCGAGCTGGGCTTCGATCACCGTGCCTTCGGCCGTCCGGTTCGGATTGGCCTTGAGGTCGAGAATTTCCGCCTGCAGCAGGATCGCTTCGAGCAGCTTGTCGAGATTGGTTCCGTTTTTGGCCGAAACCTCGACATCCAGGGTCTCGCCGCCCATGCTTTCCACGAAGACTTCGTGCTGCAGCAGTTCGGTGCGGACCTTCTGCGCATTGGCCGTCGGCTTGTCGATCTTGTTGATCGCAACGATGATTGGAACACCCGCCGCCTTGGCGTGGTTGATCGATTCGATCGTCTGCGGCATCACGCTGTCGTCAGCCGCAACCACCAGGATGGCGATGTCCGTCGCCTGGGCACCACGGGCGCGCATCGCCGTGAAGGCGGCGTGGCCGGGCGTATCGATGAAGGTGATCTTCTGGCCGTTCTGCTCCACCTGGTAGGCACCGATATGCTGGGTGATGCCGCCTGCTTCGCCGGCGACGACGTTGGCATGGCGGATCGCGTCGAGCAGTGAGGTCTTGCCGTGATCGACATGGCCCATGATGGTGACAACCGGCGGACGCGACACCAATTCGCCTTCGTCGTCGGCAACGTTGAAGATGCCTTCTTCGACGTCCGATTCGGAGACGCGCTTCACGGTATGGCCAAATTCGCCGGCGATGAGTTCGGCAAGGTCGGCGTCGATGACGTCGCCCGGCTTCATCATCTGGCCTTCCTTCATCAGGTACTTGATGACGTCGACGGCGCGCTCGGACATGCGCTGCGACAGCTCCTGAATGGTGATGGTCTCCGGAAGGATGACCTCGCGGACGACCTTTTCACGCGGCTCCTGCATCTGGCTGCGGCGGAATTTCTCCTGCCGGCGGCGGATGGCGGCGAGCGACCGGCCGCGCGAGCTGCCCTCGTCGTCTTCACCGCTCACCGTGGTGATGGTGAGCTTGCCGCGGCGGCGCTCTTCCTCCGTCTTCGGTCGTGCCGGAACCTTGGCGGGCGCCGGAGCCGCCACGCGGCCACGGCTCGGGACGCCCCGCGGCGGACCGCGATCATCATCCTCGTCCTCATTGGCACGGCGACCACGACCGGCGGCCGGTTGAACGCCCGCGGGCGCCGGAGCACCGGCGGGACGCGGGGCCTGCGGGCGGGCTTCCTGAGGCCGGGCAGCCGGAGCGGCAGCACGTTCAGCCGGCCTCTCGGCAACTGCAGGCGCCGGAGCAGGTGCTCCGGCCGGGACAGGTTCTTCGGCGGCCGGCGGCTGCGCCTTGGCTTCTTCAGCACGACGGGCGGCTTCTTCCGCTTCTTCCGCCTTGCGGCGTTCTTCCTCCACCTTGCGGAGTGCTTCTTCCTCGGCGCGACGCTTGGCTTCCTCGACTTCGCGGGCCTGGGCTTCCATCAGCGCACGACGGCGTGCCTCCATCTCTCCGGCGGAGAGATCATGCAGGACCTGCGGGCGTTGAGGCTGCTGGCGCTGCGGCTGACCGGACGGTCCGCCGGACGGGCGCTGGCCCTGCTGCGGAAGTGGGCGCTGGCTCTGTGGCGCCGGCTGGTGGATCCGGGGTTGCGGCGCGGCAGCCTGCGGGCGCTGCTGCGACGGCTGCGCGGTCTCGGCCGGACGCTGGGCGGGGGCGGGTGCCGTAAAGGCTGGCTTTTCGTCTATCGGCCGGGTTGGCCGCCGCTTCACCGTCTCGACGACGACCGCCTTCGTGCGACCGCGACCCATGTCCTGGCGCACAGTACCCTGGCTCATCCCCGATGGCTTCAGGGTGAGGGTCTTCTTTACGCCGAGTGTCTTGTCGTCTTTATTATCGGTCATTCCGTTCCTGTTCCTTCGGACAGGAACGGATGGAAGCCATCAGAACCTGTCGTTTAATCCGTACATTCCAAAATGGCGGCCGGCCTTCGCCGGTGACCGCGTCATTGTTCTCGCCGGCCAGCGCCGCCATTTGCTCCGGATTGACCGACATCGCGGTACTTTTCGAGCATGGTTGCGCGCTTCACTACACCCTCACCCGCCTGCCCTGCAAGCGCGCAAGCATGGATAAAAGCATTCTGGCCCATCACTTCGTCCAATTCCGCTCCGGTAAAGAGCGAAAAGGACGGAATGTCCTCCTCGGCATCGGAGCCGAGCTTCCAGGCCTTGCGGGCCTGGTCTATTTTTCTGACGCCGTCCGGTGCCGCATCGGCGGCATGGAAAACGGCGATCGCCGCGCCCGAACGCACGGCGGCATCCACTTTCGTGGCGCCCGAGATGAACTGACCGGCTTTGCGGGCCAAGTTCATCATCCCCACCAGATCGGCCGCGAGCAGTCGGTCGATGAGTGCGCCAAGATCGGCATCAGCCTTCGCCTCGGTCTTCAGCGCCCGAGCGAAGAGCTTTTTACTCACCGCCCGGTCGACAAGTGTCCGTTCCGCCTTGATCCAGCAACCGCGGCCGGGAAGCTGCCGCTTCAGGTCGGGCACGACGCGCCCGTCTGGAGAGGCCACGAAGCGGATCAGGGTTTCCGGCGGTGCAGTCTCGCGTGTGACGATGCAGGTCCGGTCGTTCACGATGATCTCGTCCCACTCGCCACCGCCGTCGGCGTCCGGCGTCTCCCGTAGCGGCATCATTCCTGTTCTGCGGCGTCCGCCTCCTCGGTCTCGGGTTCCGGCTCCGGCTGGGCGAGATCCTCTTCGGTGATCCAGCCCGCGAGCAGACGAGCCTGCACGATCATGTTCTCGGCCTCGGTGCGGGAAACGTCGAACTTCGAGAACAGGCCTTCGAACTTCTTCGTCTCGCCGTCCTTGCGTTCGGTCCAGCCGACGAGGTCGTCAGCCGCACAGCCGGCAAAGTCCTCGATCGTCTTGATGCCGTCCTCACCGAGCGCGACCATCATCTGCGCGGTCATGCCGTTGATTTGGCGAAGCTCGTCGGACACACCGAGTTCCTTGCGCTTCGCGTCGTTTTCGGCCTCGATCCGCTCCAGATAGTCGCGGGCGCGCGTCTGGATTTCCGTCGCCGTGTCCTCGTCGAAACCTTCGATCGAGGAGATTTCGTCGAGATCGACATAGGCCAGTTCCTCGACCTGCGCAAAGCCTTCCGAGGCCAGCACTTGGCCGATCATCTCGTCGACGTCGAGCGCTTCCATGAAGAGGTTGGTGCGCTCGTTGAATTCCTTCTGGCGACGTTCGGACTCTTCCTGTTCCGTCATGATGTCGATGTCCCAACCGGTAAGCTGGGAGGCAAGGCGGACGTTCTGGCCGCGGCGGCCGATGGCAAGCGAGAGCTGTTCGTCCGGAACCACGACTTCGATGCGCTCGGCATCTTCATCGAGAACCACCTTGGAGACTTCGGCCGGCTGCAACGCATTGACGATGAAGGATGCCGGATCGGCGGACCAGGGGATGATGTCGATCTTTTCGCCCTGCAGCTCGCCGACGACGGCCTGGACTCTGGAGCCGCGCATACCGACGCAGGCGCCGACCGGGTCGATCGAACTGTCGTTCGAGATGACGGCGATCTTGGCGCGCGAACCCGGATCGCGAGCGACCGACTTGATCTGGATGATACCGTCGTAGATTTCCGGCACTTCCATGGTGAAGAGCTTGACCATGAACTGCGGATGCGTGCGCGACAGGAATATCTGCGGGCCGCGCTGCTCACGGCGGACGTCGTAGACATAAGCACGCACACGGTCGCCGTAGCGCATGTTCTCGCGCGGGATCATCTCGTCGCGGCGAATGATGCCTTCGCCACGTCCGAGGTCGACGATGACGTTGCCGTATTCGACGCGCTTGACGGTACCGTTGACGATCTCGCCGACACGGTCCTTGAACTCGTCGAACTGACGGTCACGCTCGGCTTCCCGGACCTTCTGTACGATCACCTGTTTGGCAGACTGCGCGGCGATGCGGCCGAAATCCATCGGCGGCAGCGGATCGGCGATGAAGTCGCCGATCTTGGCGTCGGGGTTGCGGTCGCGGGCAAGCGCCAGCGGAATCTGGGTCGAATAGTCCTCGGCGTGGTCCACCACTTCCAGGAGGCGCTGCAGTCGGATTTCGCCGGTCTTGGAATTGATGTCGGCACGGATATTGGTTTCCGAACCGTAGCGGGAGCGGGCAGCCTTCTGGATGGCGTCGGCCATCGCGGCCAGCACGATTTCGCGGTCGATGACCTTTTCGCGCGCCACTGCATCCGCGATCTGCAGAAGTTCAAGCCGGTTCGCACTCACTGCCATTGTCGTTGGTCTCCGTAGGTCGCTTGTTATGGCCTCTTCTTGAAGGGCCATTGTGTCTTGTTCGGTTATTCGTCGTCTTCGTCGTTCTGGTTCGCGGCCTGCGTCTTGGCGAGCTTGTCGGCTCGCAGCGCTTCGCGGATCAGATCGTCGGTCAGAATGAGCTTTGCCTCGGCCAGCGCCGAAAAGGGGATTGTCACTCGTGGTTCCTCACCATAGGCGACCTGGTCCCGTTCGAGTGTGAAACCTTCCGCATCTGCTTCTGTGATCCTGCCGCGGAACCGCTTGCGATTGTCGATCATGATCGACGTTTCGCATTTGACGAGATGGCCCTTCCAGCGGGTGAAATCCGACTTGCGGACCATCGGGCGATCGATGCCCGGCGAGGATACTTCGAGATGATACGCCTTATCGATCGGATCTTCCACATCCAGGACGGGCGAAATGGCCGTGGATACGGCTTCGCAGCCCTCGACATCCATGGTTCCGTCGTTGCGCTCGGCCATGATCTGCAACGTCAGGCCGTTCTGGTTCAGCATGCGCACGCGAACCAGCCGGTAATCCATGGCGGTCAGCACCGGCTCGATGATTTCGGCGATCCTGAGGTCGAGCCCGGTCTCGATAATGAGACGCGGCTCGGTTTCGGTTTGTGGCATAAGCTCTCCGGTTCATTGCCCTCGTCCAGCGTTCCGGCCGAGGTTGGAGCGATCGCCTAACAAAAAAGAGCGGGTCCGGTCGGGCCCACTCTTCATCGGACGATCAAGAATATGGCTTGCATATACGCTCTCAGGCCCCGGATTGCAAGAGTTGCCTCTTTCGTTGGTCCGAACCGCTGGAATTTGCATAAGCTCGGTCTATAACCGTTTGTAACGACGCACGAAAGAACGAGGATGCAAAGTGCCCGATCGGATATCGACTCTCGCTCCCTTCCGGCACCAAACATTCAGGACGATCTGGATCGCCAGCCTCGCATCCAATTTCGGCAGCCTCATCCAGGCCGTCGGCGCCGCCTGGATGATGACGTCCATATCCGACTCGCAAGACATGGTCGCGCTGGTCCAGGCCTCGACCGCCCTGCCGATCATGCTCTTCTCGATGATCGCCGGCGCGCTTGCCGACAATTTCAACCGTCGCAGCCTGATGTTGACGGCGCAGCTCTTCATGCTCGTTGTTTCGATAACGCTCACGGTCTTCGCCTATCTCGACCTGCTCACCCCCTGGCTGCTGCTTGCCTTCACTTTCCTGCTCGGCTGTGGCGTTGCGCTCAACAATCCTTCCTGGCAGGCATCCGTCGGCGATATGGTGCCGCGCGAAGTCCTTCCGGCGGCGGTGACGATCAACAGCGTCGGCTTCAACATCACCCGCAGCCTCGGCCCGGCGATCGGCGGTGCGATCGTCGCTGCGGGGGGGGCTGCTGCGGCATTTGCCGTCAACTCCTGCAGCTATTTCGCACTGATCTATGCGCTTTTACGGTGGAAACCTGAAAAGCGCGACGACGTGCTGCCGCGGGAAACGCTTCTGCGCGCGCTTTCGGCCGGTTTCGGCTATGTGGTCATGTCGCCGAATATCCTGAATGTTCTGTTTCGGGCGTTGGTCTTCGGCATCTCGGCAAGCGCCATACTGGCTCTCCTGCCGATCGTCGCACGCGACCTCGTCTCCGGCGGCCCGCTGACCTACGGCATCATGCTCGGCGCTTTCGGGGTCGGCGCGATCGCCGGCGCCATGGCCAATTCAAGGCTGCGCGAGAAGATGTCGAGCGAAATGATCGTCCGGCTGTCCTTCCTCGGCTTCGCGGCGAGCGCCGCTGTCATCGCCCTGAGCTCGAGCGCCTGGATCACCACGCTTGCTCTTCTCGTGCCGGGGGCCTGCTGGGTCCTGGCGCTCTCGCTTTTCAATACGACCGTACAGCTTTCCACGCCGCGCTGGGTGGTAGGACGGGCGCTCTCGTTTTACCAAACCGCAGCCTTCGGAGGTATTGCCGGGGGGAGCTGGTTATGGGGTGTCCTGTCGGAGACGTTCGGAGTTTCGATCGCATTGACACTGTCCAGCCTTGCCATGCTGGTGGGGGTGATGATCGGGCTTCGTCTCGCCCTGCCGCAGTTCGTTGATCTCAACCTCGATCCGGTGAACCGGTTCAGCGCCCCATCGCTGAGGCTCGATCTGCAGATGCGCAGCGGGCCGATCGTATCATTGGTGGACTACATCATCGCCGACGAGGACGTGCCGGAATTCCTGACCCTCATGTCGCGTCGGCGCCGCATTCGCATTCGTGATGGCGCGCGGCAATGGGCACTGATGAGGGATCTCGAACATCCGGAGATCTGGACCGAGACGTATCACACGGCGACCTGGGCCGATTACGTCAGGCATAACCAGCGCAGGACCCAGGCGGATGTCGAGGTATGGGATGCGATCCGCCGTCTCCATCGCGGCGAGGAAGGCCCGCGCGCCCACCGCATGATCGAACGCCAGACCATCCCGCCACGCAGCGACGTGTTCCACAAATCGCCACCCGATCTGCATCACTGAGGCACGGGCGCATGTTTTCCTTTCGAAAAGCGAGCCATTCCGATCTCCCTTCCATCATCGGCCTCCTGGCTGACGATCCGCTCGGGCGGTCGCGCGAGATTGTCTCCGATCCGGTCGCTCCTTGCTATGAGCAGGCTTTTGCGGCGATCGAGACGGATGAAAACCAGCTTCTCGCCGTTGCGGTGGATGACGGGGACAGGGTGGTCGGCTGCCTGCAGCTCTCCTTCATCCCCGGCCTCTCGCGCGCCGGCATGTGGCGGGGTCAGATCGAAAGCGTGCGTATCGCAGCGGACCAGCGTGGCAGCGGACTTGGATCGCAGTTCATCGAATGGGCGGTGCAGAAGGCGGCGGAGCGCGGCTGCAAGCTGGTGCAACTGACCTCCGACAAGGCACGGCCCGACGCTATCCGGTTTTATGAGAAGCTCGGGTTCACCGCGAGCCATGAAGGGCTGAAACGCAGCCTCTGACTACCTGATCTTTCCCTTTAGGGAAGGATCGGGGAAGCAGGTGGGTTGAAGCCCGTTCTTCGCCTGCCAGTCGCCGAGCGAGCGGCGGGTCTTGTAGCCCGGCAGACCGTCGACATTGCCGACATCATATCCCCTGGCGACCAGCGCCTTCTGCATGGCGAGCACGTCCGAACGCAGCATTTTCCCGACATCGCCCCAGCTTGCCCGGAACGGTCCGCCACCATTGGCGATGCGGTCGGCCAGGTTGCCGATGAATAGCGCATAGAGGTCGGAATTGTTGTATTGCTTGAGTACGTAGAAATTCGGTGTGACGATGAATTCCGGCCCATGCCGCCCGGCGGGAACCAGCATCATTCCGGCGGCCTTGAGATCGGCGGAAGGGAACGCCTTCCCGGAAATGCGGGTGATGCCGGCTGCCGCCCAGGTCGAGACCGGCTTTGCAAGGTCAGGCCCTTCCTGCGCACATGAGACATTGGCCGGAATGCTGACCTCGAAACCCCAGTCGCGGCTGCGCTGCCAGCCTTCCTTCTGCAGGTAGTGGGCGATGGAGGCGAGCGCGTCCGGCACGGAGTTCCAGATATCCGCATGCCCGTCGCGATCGAAATCGACGGCATATTTCAGGTAGCTCGACGGCATGAATTGCGGCTGGCCGAGCGCGCCGGCCCAGGAGCCTTTCATGGTGGCCACGTCGACATCGCCCCGCTCGATCATCGTCAGCGCGGCGATCAGTTCCTCGCGGAACATATCCTTGCGGGTCGACATGAAGGCTTTGGTCGCCAGCACCTGCACGGCGGAATAGGGCAGTTTCGCGCGGCCGAAGCCGGATTCCCGGCCCCAGATGGCCACGACGATCTCGCCCGGCACGCCATAGGCGGCCTCGATCTTCTTCAACGTTGCTGCATGGGTGGAAAAAAGCCCGCGCCCGGTTGCGGCCAGGCCCTGCAGCCGCTTCTCCGAAAAATAGGCGCCGGGAGAGGAGAACTCCGCCTGGCTCTGGTCCTGCTGTTTCGGAGGCTTCGTGCCTGGCGGCACGAGATCGGGCAGGGTCCAGTTCAGGGCAATGCCCCGGAACGCGGCTTTCAGCGTCCTCTCGGATATCCCCGCCCTCTTTGCGTCAGGACCGAGGTCGCTGACAATCCACCGCTGGAACTGCTTTTCGACATCCGGCTTGTTTTGGGCAGAGGCGGGAAGGGGAATGAGGGCGAGAAATGCGATGAAAGCGGCCCGGCGGATTTCCCTCTTCTCCCCAACGGGGAGAAGTGCCGAGCAAAGCGAGGCGATGAGGAGGTGCACACGCGACAAACTCATCGCCAGCTCATTTGGCTTCGCCCCCCTCATCCGGTTCTTCGGACCACCTTCTCCCCGCTGGGGAGAAGAGGGAGCTCGGAGCTTCCATTGTGCCTCGTCGGCAGGCCAGAGGGGGGCGAGCTTGCTCATCGGTCTCCTTCCGAAACTCTATATTGCCGTCCGCGCCCTGAGCGCCGCCGTCAGCGTGCCCTCGTCGAGATAGTCGAGTTCGCCGCCGACCGGCACGCCATGCGCAAGCCGCGTGATCTTCACATCGATGCCGGAAAGCTGGTCGGTGATGTAATGCGCCGTCGTCTGTCCCTCGACGGTGGCGTTGACGGCGATGATGACCTCGCGGATATTGCCCTCGTTCACCCGGTCGATCAGCCCGCGGATGTTGAGATCGTCCGGGCCGATGCCGTCGAGCGGCGAAAGCGTGCCGCCGAGCACGTGATAGGCGGCGTTCATCGCGCCGGCCCGTTCCAGCGCCCAGAGGTCGGACACGTCCTCGACGACGATCAGGATCGACTGGTCGCGCCGCTCGTCGGTGCACACGCTACAGGGATCGACCGTATCGACATTGCCGCAGCGCGAGCAGATTTTCACCTTGTCATAGGCCTCGCCCATGGCATGCGACAGGGGACCTAGAAGCTGCTCCTTCTTCTTGATGAGATGCAGCGCCGCCCGGCGTGCGGAGCGGGGCCCAAGCCCCGGGACCTTCGCCAGAAGCTGGATGAGTTTTTCGATTTCGGGACCAGTGACTCGTTTTGCCATGCGGCGCTTGTACCTCAAATGCCGGCAGAACGGAATCGCCGAGAAGCCTACGGGTCGGAACCGGCCGCCGGGGCGTTTTAGCACCGGGTCTTGACACCTCAACGTGCGGCGATGGCCGCCGCCGCACCCGCCATCGTTCCGGCAGAGAAACGATTGGCGATCCTGACAGCCCGCGGGCTCCTCAGGAACTGCCGCGCCTTCGCGGCAAGCAGCACCCAGGCGAGATCGACGACGACCAGCACGATGAACATGGCCGCGACCAGTTCCAGCCAGCCGGTCAGCGTCACGCCGCCGAGGTCGATGATCGAAGGCAGCAGCGCCACGTAAAACATCATGATCTTGGGATTGCCGAGCGTCACGGTCAGCCCGGCAAAGAACATCTTCAGCGCCGAGCGGCTTTCCGGCAGGTCCTCGCCGGGGCCTGCGGGCTCGGCGAACCACATTTTCCAGGCAAGATAGAGCAGATAGATGATGCCGATCCACTTGATCGCCACGAAGACGAGGTGAAAGCTTTCGGCGATCGCGGCAAGGCCGGCAACGGCGAACGACAGCCACACGGCTTCGCCCACCCACATTGCCGCCAGGAAGGGCAACACGTCGCGGTAGCCCTTGGAAAGCACGCGGGCGACAAGCGCGGCAATGCTCGGACCGGGCGAGCCGGCCGCAACGAACAGCGCCGCCGCGAAGACCAGAAGCGATGTCAGCGTCATCGGAACCTCCCTCTTCTATCCGATGGAATGATTAGAACGGCAGCTTCATGCCGGGCGGGATCGGCAGGCCGGCGGTCAGTTCCTTGGTCTTTTCGGCGGCGAGTTGCTCGGCGCGTTCCTTGGCCGCCTTGTGGGCAGCGACGATCAGGTCTTCGAGGATTTCGACATCGTCTTCCTTGAAGAGCGACGGGTCGATCTTGAGGCCGAGCATCTCGCCCTTGCCGTTCAGCCTGACGGTGACGAGGCCGCCGCCTGATGTGCCTTCGACGTCGAGAGCGGCGATGTCCGCCTGCATCTTCTCCATCTTGGCCTGCATTTCCTTGACCTTGCCCATCATGCCCATGATGTCGCGCATCTTTCTGTCCTCTTCTTCTATAGCTCGATGTCGTCGCCGGGCAGGATATCGCCCTCTTCGGATTCTGCGGTCGCCGGTGCCGGCGCTTCCTCGGTTTCGTTCTCTTCTTCTGCGGCGCGGATACGCACGTCGGTGATCTTGGCCCCCGGGAACTGGGCGAGGATCGCCGCCACGTCCGGGTCGGCGCGGGCATCCGTCAGGCGGGCTTCGCGGGCATTGTTATCCGCTTCGACCAGTGTCGGCGCGCCCTCCTCCTTGCTGATGCTGACGATCCAGTGAATGCCGGTCCATTCCTTGAGCTTGACGCCAAGCTCGCCGGGCAGCGTGTTCGGACCGCCATCGGTCAACCGCATGTCGAGCCGCCCCGGCTCCAGCTTCACCAGCCGCACGAAGTTGCGCACCAGCGCCTTCAGCTTGGGATCGCGGTTCTTGGTGCAGAGCTCGACAATGTCATCGAGCGAATTGACCGGCACTTTCGGCTGCGGCTTCTCGGCTGGCCGCTCTTCCGTGCGGCCGACAGGCATATGGCTGGGCGCGGTGCTTGCAACGGCCTGCAACATCGCCGTCGGGCCGCCTGCCGGTACGGAGGGGCTCGATATTTCCGTGCCGCGCGCGTTGAGCGGCGATTGGGGCGGTGAAACAGGCCGGCTTGCGCCCCCATTGGCGCCATTCCCGTTCGGAGCAGGGGGGCGTTGGCCTTCGTTACCGGAGAAATCCGCCAGCCGGCGTGCGGCCTCTTCCGGCGAAGGCAGATGGGCGGCATGCGTGAGCCGGATCAGCACCATTTCAGCCGCGCCGGCGGGACGCGAAGAGTTTTCCGCTTCCGGAATGCCCTTGAGCAGCATCTGCCAGATCCGCGACAGCGTGCTCACCGCGACGCTGTCGGCAAATTCCCGGCCGCGTACGCGCTCGATTTCGCTGAGCGACGGGTCGTTTGCCGCATCCGGAATATATTTGAAGCGGGTGACGAGATGGGTGAAATCGGCAAGGTCGGTGAGCACCACGACCGGATTGGCGCCGGCTTCGTATTGCGCGCCGAATTCGGAAAGTGCCGCCGTCACATCACCGCGTACGATATGCTCGAAGAGGTCGACGATGCGGGCGCGGTCCGCAAGCCCCAGCATGCCGCGCACGGTTTCGGCCTCGACCCGGCCGCCGCCGTGGGCGATTGCCTGGTCGAGCAGCGAGAGCCCGTCGCGGGCCGAGCCTTCCGCCGCGCGGGCGACCATGGCGAGCGCTTCCGGTTCGGCGGAGATGCCTTCCTTTTCCAGGATGGTCGAAAACAGGCCGACGAGGTCGGCGGCGCTGATGCGGCGAAGATCGAATCGCTGGCAGCGCGAGAGGACGGTGATCGGAACCTTGCGGATTTCCGTCGTCGCGAAGATGAACTTCACATGCTCCGGCGGTTCTTCGAGCGTCTTCAGGAGGCCGTTGAAGGCCTGCGTCGAGAGCATGTGCACTTCGTCGATAATATAGACCTTGTAGCGCGCCGAGACGGGGCGGTAGCGCACCTGCTCGATGATCTCGCGGATGTCGTCGATGCCGGTATGCGAGGCGGCGTCCATCTCGATCACGTCGACATGCCGGCCTTCCATAATCGCCTGGCAGTGCTCTCCGGGGATCCTGAGGTCGATCGTCGGCTTGTCGATTTCCGGGGTCTTGTAGTTCAGCGCGCGGGCGAGAATGCGGGCGGTCGTCGTCTTCCCCACCCCGCGCACGCCGGTCAGCATATAGGCCTGCGCAATGCGGCCGGTCTCGAAGGCGTTGGTCAGCGTGCGGACCATCGGCTCCTGGCCGACCATCAGGTCCGAGAAATCCTTGGGGCGGTATTTGCGGGCGAGCACCCGGTATCCGTTTCCGGTGGGGGTGCTCGTCTGTGTGGGCCCGGTATCGCTCATAAAGTCCTGCCAGCCTGCGCGGGCCGTTCCAGCCACTTGACCGGACCGGAAGCTGACCAAGATGGTATCGAATTGAGGTGGGAGGCTGGCACGGCGACCCGTGCCGGGCTCGTTAGGGCTGCTTCCTTCCGGACCTGACCCGGTTGGCGAGTGGCTCGTCCACCACCAACCTCCCGTCGCACATATCGGCAATAACGCTTCCAAATGCAAGCTGGTGGAATGAATTTGCCATCCGAATCTCGTTCGCGGTCCTTCTCAAATCGTATGTCGACCCGAAAATTCCACTGGAAATCATATGCTTGCTTGTGGTCCTTGTGCTTCCAACATTTGCTTGCGAAGGTGCGCCAAGGATATGCAAATGTTGGAACCGGACCGCCGGATCGGCGAAAACTGCTATCGAATGAAAAACAAACGGGAGGAGAGCTTGAGCGATTTCGAATTGGACGGGAGACTCGCTCGGGATTCGGATCTCGTGACAGTGCTGGGCCTCTGCCAGCTCCGTATCCTAAAAGACAGCCGCTGGCCCTGGCTGATGCTGGTGCCGCAACGCAACGGCATGGTCGAGATATTCGATCTCACTCCGCTCGACCAGGCGCTTTTGGCCTTCGAGACGAATACGGTGGCCACGGCGTTGAAAGAGGCAACCGGCGCGACGAAGGTCAACGTGGGCGCGCTTGGCAACATCGTTCGCCAACTGCATGTCCACGTCATAGCTAGGTTCGAGGGTGATCCCAATTGGCCCGGTCCCGTCTGGGGATTCGGTCAGGCAGTGCCTTATGACGAATCGCAGAAGCAGAATTTCCTCAAGAAACTCATTGAAGCCCTCTGATCATGACTGCAACTCTTTTCCAAACCGATGCACCGCATCCAGAGCCGAGTGAACTCACCGCCTTTTCCGGCAACAAGCTGGATCGGCAGGCCGAATACCGTGATGATGATTGCCTGGAGAAGGCACTTGCGGTGGAGGGCACTCATATCTTCGCCTTCACCGGCAGCCGGCTGATCCTGAAGCACGACGGCCAGGTCCTCGATCCATTGTTTGCGCCTTACGAACTCGCTGAACTCGAACCTGATTTCGATAACGCCGTTCTGCTCGGCTACAAGGAGAATGGTGAGCCGCGGATTGCCGTGCCGGTATTGATCCCGGTCGAGGACTTGGCGAGCCATTACAAACCGACGGAGGCGCGGGCGCTCTTCCGTGATTCGCTGATCGAGGGCGAACTGCAGGGCGAGATTGCGCAGGCCGTAGCGCTCCTCAACTGGAACGGCGCCAACCGCTTTTGTGGCAAATGTGGTTCTCCGACTGAGTCGAAGATCGGCGGCTACAAGCGTGTCTGCACCCAATGCCAGCATATGACGTTTCCACGTACTGATCCGGTGGTGATCATGCTGACGGTGGATATCGAGCGGGACCGTTGCCTGCTCGGCCGCAGTCACCATTTCCAGGAAGGGATGTATTCCTGTCTTGCCGGTTTCGTTGAGCCTGGCGAGACGATCGAGAACGCGGTCCGCCGCGAAACCTTCGAGGAATCCGGCATTGAGGTGGGAAGGGTGCGTTACCACGCCTCCCAGCCCTGGCCGATGCCGCATTCGCTGATGATCGGCTGCTATGCCGAAGCGACGTCCACCGAGATCAGTATCGATCCGCAGGAAATGGCGGACGTCCGTTGGTTCGAGCGCGCGGAGGTCGCCGCGATGCTAGATGCCGGTCCGGACAGCCCTCATTTTGCGCCGGCGAAGGGCGCGATCGCCCACCGCCTGCTGCGCGACTGGATCGAGTGGAGTAACGAGCGGTCAGGCGCAGCCTGAGCAATCGATCCAGTGAATCGATTGCAGCGACGAACGCCGCGAGCCATAGCGAGCGGCCGGGGTGTTCGAAGCGGATTTGTCTTACCAGTCTGTGGAAAGACACGAGGGGTTTCAGCATCATGACCATTGCCCGCTCGGAACGTCTGCTGGTCCTTCTCCAGGTGCTCCGACGTTATCGTCAGCCTGTCAGCGGCGCGAGGCTCGCTGCGGAGACGGGCGTCAGCCTGCGTACGCTTTATCGGGATATCGCAAGCCTGCAGGCACAGGGCGCCTTCATCGAAGGGGAGGCGGGCCTCGGCTATGTGCTGAATCCGGGTTTCATGCTGCCGCCGATGATGTTTTCCGAAGAGGAGATCGAGGCGCTGGTGCTCGGCTCCCGCTGGGTGGCGAAGACGGCCGATCCACGACTTGCCGCCGGTGCCGTCGATGCGCTTGCCAAGATCGCCACTGTCCTGCCGCCCGACCTCAGACAAGAGGTCGACACCTCGACCCTGCTCGTCGGGCCGGCGAAAAGGCAGGAGGGCAGGGCTGATCTTGGCCTGATCCGCAAGGCGATACGGGCTGAACGCATTCTCGAACTCGCTTACGAAGATGACAAGGGAACGCTGACTACGAGGAGAGTCTGGCCCTTCGCGCTCGGTTTCTTCGACAGCGTCCGGGTTCTGGTTGCCTGGTGTGAGCTCAGGCAGGATTTTCGGCATTTCCGCACCGATCGTATGATTTCCGTCACCTCGACTGAACAGCGCTATCCCCGCCGTCGGCAGGTGCTCCTCAAGGAGTGGCGAGAGACGCAGGGAATTCCGAACGGGCCGTGATCGCTGCTGCCACTATCTGACAGCAGGCTGCGATAGCGTCATGTCGGTCTCAAACACAGGAGCGCAGACATGGTTCATCCAGATTTCGTTATTCTCTTCGTCGACAACCCCCTCGCAAGCGCGGAATTCTATCAGTCTCTCTTCGGCGTTGACCCCGTCGAACGTTCGGCGACTTTCGCCCTTTTCATCCTGCCGACCGGTCTCAAGGTCGGCCTCTGGTCACGGCACACGGCACAGCCGCTCGTCACTGGCGGAAGCGGCGGGATGGAGATCTGCTTCAGGCGTGAAGATGCGACCGATGTCGACAGGATCTATGCGGACTGGGCGAAACGCGGCCTGCGGGTACTGCAAACGCCGGTACAGATGGATTTCGGCTATACGTTCGTCATGACCGATCCGGATGGTCATCGCCTGCGGGTCTATTCGATGGGCGCGGAGTAAGCGCGAAAGGCGGTCGGCGGTGGTGGGCGCGGCAGCCCTCTGCCCGGCAGGGCAGAGGGGGGTATGGTGAGGCAAATCAAAACCTTGCGGGAAATCGACAGGAAAAACCGCCTTCGTTCGTCCCCGCTCTTTCAGCCTATGCCTACAATCTCCACGTCCTGTTTCGGCTACACCGGTTCAAGCATCGCCGACGGTCCGAAGGACGGACCGGTGCCCTTTCGGCCTGCCGTTGATGCAGGCGGGTCGAAAGGGGCTGCGCAGAAAATGGTTCCCCCGCGCCTTGTTGCGCGGAAAAACACACCGAACGGGACACGTCGCGTGTCACTATAAAAATCTATTCGAGGCACCCGACGTGTCCCGGCCGATCCTCGTCCTCGGGTTAAACCCGAGGAGAAAAATAACCGAGGTCGCCAAGGGGGAATCCATCCTTTGTCATGCGCGAGTTCACGCCTGACCGTTCATCCCTTCTGCAGCGCCCCGCGCATCGGATGGCCCTTGTAGGTCCCGAGGATGCGGACCTTTTCAGAGAAGAACCGGAGCTCTTCCAGAGCCCGGCGCACCGGCGCGTCGTCAGGATGGCCCTCGATATCCGCGTAGAACTGGGTGGCCACGAACTTGCCGCCGAGTTGGTAGCTTTCGAGCTTGGTCATGTTGATGCCGTTCGTCGCGAACCCGCCGAGCGCCTTGTAGAGCGCGGCCGGAATATTGCGGACATTGAATACGAACGTCGTCACGATCACATCGGTCGGGTCGTCGCGCTGCACCCATTTTTCGTCGCGCGACAGGATCACGAAACGGGTGATGTTGTCTTCCGTGTCCTCGACATTCTCGGCCATGATTTCGAGGCCGTAGAGCTCTGCCGCAAGCCGGGGCGCGAGCGCGGCCATGGAGCGGTCGCCCTTTTCCGCGATCAGCTTGGCAGCACCAGCCGTATCGCCCGCCACGACCGCCTTCCATCCATTGGCGCGGATGATCTTGCGGCACTGGCCGAGCGCATGGATATGGCTGTGGACGGTGCGGACTTCCTCGTGCTTCACGCCCGGCAGCACCATGAGCTGGAAGCGGATCGGCATGAAATATTCGCCGACGATATGCAACCGCGATTCGGGCAGCAGATAATGGATGTCGGCGACGCGGCCCGCGATCGTGTTCTCGATCGGGATCATCGCCAGATCGGCGTCGCCGTTTTCGAGCGCCTGGAAGGCATCCTCGAAGGTTGCACAGGGCAGCGGTTCCATGGTCGGGAACATGTCTCGGCAGGCCATGTCGGAATTGGCACCGAAGTCGCCTTGGAAGGCGATGCGATTGGTGGGAGCGTTCATGGGAAACATCCGTCAGGAAGCGCGGGCGGAAAGGATCGCGCGCGCCTTTTCAAGGTCGGCCGGAGTATCGACACCCAGAGGCACGGAGTCAACGATTTCGGCATCGATGCGCATGCCCGCTTCGAGCGCCCGGAGCTGCTCGAGCGATTCTCGCTTTTCAAGCGCCGACGGCCCGAGCGCCACGAATTTTTCGAGCGCGGCGCGGCGATAGGCATATAGCCCGATATGATGATAGAGCGGGCCGTTGCCGTATGGGGCCGTCGCGCGGGTGAAATAAAGCGCCCTCAGCCGCGTGGCGGAAAGCGGAGAGCCGACGATCTTGACGACATTCGGATTGGTTTTCTCGTGTTCGTCGGTGATCTCGACCGTCAGCGTTGCGATATCGGTCGAGGAATTTTCGAGGGGGCGGAGCGAGGCGCGGACAGCCTCCGGTTCGATCGTCGGCAGGTCGCCCTGGACGTTGATGACGAAATCCATCTTCGCGTCCGGATCGGCCTTCTGGACGGCTTCGAAGATGCGGTCGGAACCGGATTGATGGTCCTGGCGGGTCATCACCACGTCGAAACCGGCGGCCGCCACCGCGTCGTAGACGTCCTGATGGTCGACCGCGACGATGATTCGGCCGACTTCCGCTTCCTGGGCGCGTTTTGCTACCTGGACGATCATCGGCAATCCGGCAATATCAGCCAGAGGTTTTCCTGGCAGGCGCGTCGAGGCCATTCGGGCCGGGATCAGCACCAGCGTTCGGTCAAAAGCCGAATTCTTCATGGGGGACCCTTCTGTCCCGGCGGGAAAAGTGTCAAAAAGTCTCACGCGCGGGATGAATATCGTGTTGCAACAATGATGCAAAAGACATAGGTTCCGCGCAATTTCAAGATGGCTCGCCTTAGGACAGGCGGTTGCGAAGGAGCGGTTGCGGATGAACCCCTACGTGAACATGGCGGCAGGCGCCCTGCTTGCTACGGTCTTCGTCATGATGTCGGTGTCGATTGCCTCGGAAGGCATTTTTCATTCACCGATCCCTGAAAAGGAAGGCTTTGCCATTGTTGCGGCTGAGGAGCCTGCAGGGGGCGAAGCGGCTGAGGCGGCGCCGGCGGCAGTTCCGGTTGGACAGCTTCTTGCAAGTGCCGATGCAGCAGCCGGCGCGACGGTTTTCAAGAAGTGTCAGAGCTGTCATTCGATCGAGAAGGGCGGTCCGAACAAGGTCGGCCCCGATCTCTGGGGCGTTGTCGACCGTCCGGTCGCTTCGCATGAAGGCTTCGCTTATTCGGCTGCCATGAAGGATTTCTCCAAGGGCGGTTCGGAGCACTGGACCTTCGACAACCTCAACCATTTCCTGACGGCTCCGAAGAGCTTCGTCAAGGGCACCGCCATGGGCTTTGCGGGTCTCAAGAACGATACCGAACGGGCCAACCTGCTCGCTTATCTGCGCGAACAGTCTGACAGCCCGGCTCCGCTTCCGGACCCGAATGCAGCGCCGGCCGCTCCGCCTGCGACGAACTGATCGGTCCAGGCATGTTTTCCAATGAAAATGCCCGGTTTTGGCCGGGCATTTTGCGTTTGTGCTTGAAGGTTCCCGATTTGGGGCTACTCAACTCAGCAGCCAGGCCCAGAAGCTGACGGTGATCACGCCGAAGGCCGTCGTGATGCTAATGACCGATGCCGCAAGGCTGTGGCCGGAACGGAAGCGCTGGGCAATCAGCCAGGCATTGATACCGGTAGGCACTGAGGAAGTCAGCACGAGTGCTGCGGTCCAATCCTGTGGAAGACCCAGAAGATGGCTCATGAGAAAGACGACGGCCGGCAGCAAGGTGAGCTTCAGGACGGCCGACATTCCCGAAAGCCCGATATCGCCGCGGATCGGATATTTCGTCAGCGCCATGCCGATCGATATCAGTGCGACAGGACTTGCCGCTGCGGAAATCTGGTCCACGACCACGGCAACCGCCTGCGGCAGGTGCAGGCCAAGCAGATTGAAGGTCACGCCGACAAAAAGACCGATCACCAGCGGGTTGCGGGCAAGATTCGAGCCGATCTGCATCAGGATGGCCGGAATGCTGCGTTTCTCCCCTCCATCGACCTTCGAGGCGGCACCCTCCATCAGGATGGTGCCGGCCACCATCATCAGCGGCAGATGAATGGCGAGCAGGATCGAGATCGCCACCAATCCGTCTTTCCCGACAATGTGGGCGACGAGCGGCAAGCCGATGAAGACGTTATTGGCGAATGAGGCGGACATCCCGGCAATGACACCGACTTTCGCATCACGTCGGAAGATGCGCGTGGCGATGAGATGGCCGACCGTCCAGGTGACGGCGACGGCCAGGAAATAGGCCGTCCAGAGCCGGAACGGCGAAGCGCCTTCGAAATGCGCATCCGCTAGCGTCCGGAAAATCAGCATCGGCACGGCGATCTTGAAGACGAATTCACCGAGCGCGTCGCCGGTCTCCTCCTTCAATATTCCGGTTTTCGCCGACATCCAGCCGATGAGGATCAGGACGAAGACGGGCACGACATTCACGAAGACGGAGGACACGAAGGCGGGCTTTCGGCAGAGGGAGGTTTTATGCGTCTAACGCATGTCGCGGGTGAGGACAAATGCGTTTACCGCAGAAGAGCCTTTCGAGGGAGGAAATGAGATGGCCTAGATGCCAAACAAAAAAGCGGGGCAATCCCCGCTTTCGTTCCCGGTCTCATCCGGGCTTCCGGAAGTCTGCCGCCAGTTCATCCGTGGTCGGCAACGCAACCGGATGGGCAAACACATAAACGTAGATCGTGACAGGGAGGTGACAGATGCCGGAAGGCCTGGTTTTACGGGCATTGTCGTTATTTTCGCTTCCAATCACGTCAAAACCCGAATACCGGTTTTCCCGGACTAACCTGTTGAAGAGGATCAAGACCGGATGCCCAAATTCGACGTGCTGACCATCGGTAATGCCATCGTGGATATCCTTGCCCGCTGTGAGGACAGTTTCCTGAGCGAGAATGCGATCATCAAGGGAGCGATGAACCTGATCGATGCAGAGCGCGCCGAACTTCTCTATTCGAAGATGGGGCCGGCGGTGGAAGCCTCCGGCGGTTCGGCCGGAAACACCGCGGCGGGGATTGCCGGTTTCGGCGGCAGGGCTGCCTATTTCGGCAAGGTTGCCGAAGACCAGCTCGGCCAGATCTTCCAGCACGACATCCGTGCCCAGGGCGTGCACTACCAGACGAAGCCGGAAGGCACCAATCCGCCAACTGCCCGTTCGATGATCTTCGTCACGCCGGACGGCGAGCGTTCGATGAACACCTATCTCGGCGCCTGTGTCGATCTCGGTCCGGAGCATGTCGAGGCGGATGTGGTGGCCGAATCCAAAGTCACCTATTTCGAGGGCTACCTCTGGGACCCGCCGCGCGCCAAGGAGGCGATCCGCGAATCCGCCCGCATCGCCCATGCGAACGGTCGCGAAGTCTCCATGACGCTCTCCGACCCGTTCTGCGTCGATCGCTACCGTGCCGAATTCCTCGACCTGATGCGTTCCGGCACGGTCGACATCGTCTTCGCCAACCGGCAGGAAGCGCTCTCGCTTTACGAGACGGATGATTTCGAGCTGGCTCTTGAAAAGATCGGCAAGGATTGCAAGCTTGCTGCCGTCACACTCAGCGAGGAGGGCGCGATTATCATCCGCGGCAACCAGCGCGTGAAGGTCGCTGCCTACCCGATCCGGGAACTGGTCGACACGACCGGTGCAGGCGACCTTTTCGCCGCCGGCTTCCTCTACGGCTATACCCAGGGGCGCTCGCTTGAAGATTGCGGCAAGCTCGGTTGCCTGGCAGCCGCCATCTGCATTCAGCAGATAGGTCCGCGTCCGATGGAATCACTCAAGGAAGCGGCGGCGAGCGAAGGCCTTGTTTAAGGCCTCGCCGGGAAAACCTTATTTGAAGGCCTCGCCAGGATATGCGCCCCAGACCTCGCCCTGTGCGATCCAGCCCTCGGTGCCGCTCGCTTCCGCGTGGCACCAGTCGCCATTGCATTCGTTGATCTTGAGCACGACGCCTGGCTCCAGCTTGGCAACGATGGCGGCGCTGTTCTGCGGGTCCCGGCGCATGTTGACGTAGATGTCCTTGCCCTTGCCTCGCATCCAGGGTGCCGCGAGTGCGGTGCGCTCGCCGGAAAGCAGCGCCTGGTTCACCCAGCCCTCGGTGCCGTCGGCATCGCGGACGCGCCGCCAGTTCTCGTACTCCTGGATGACCTCCATGGGCGTGCCGGATTTCATATACATCCAGGAGACCGCATAATCCGTGCTCGGACCGATACGGATGTTCACCTTCTTCGATTTGAGGCTGACGAAACGGGGGAGCGGCAGGCCGCTAGGCCCCTTCGCGCCTTGAGCGTAAGCTGGCGCGGAAACGGACAGGCAGGCGGCAAGACCGAGAGTCAGGGCAATGAACGAACGAAGGATAACGCGGCGCATGGGTTGGTTCCGGCTGAAAGACCGTGGGGCGCCACGCGGACCCTGCGAGGTTTTGTTTGTCTTCGCCGATGGGTCTGGTAGAAAACGCCCTGGATGAACCGAATATCGCGCGACTTGGTTAAGGACATCCTAAAGGGCGCCGGATAGCGAAACTCATGACCGCAAAGAAAAAACCCAAGGTCTATATCACCCGCAAGCTGCCGGATGCGGTGGAAACCCGCATGCGAGAGCTGTTCGATGCCGAGCTCAATATCGACGATACGCCAAGGACGCGGGACGAACTGGCGGCCGCGATGAGACTCGCGGACGTGCTGGTGCCGACGGTCACGGACAGGATCGACGAAGCGCTGATTGCCGAAGCCGGGCCGCAGCTCAAGCTGATCGCCAGCTTCTCCAACGGCTTCGATCATATCGATGTGGATGCGGCCGCAAAGCGGGGCATCACCGTCACCAATACGCCGAATGTGCTGACCGAGGACACTGCCGACATGACCATGGCGCTGATCCTTGCGGTTAACCGGCGGCTGGTCGAAGGTTCGCGCGTGCTGACCGACCATCCGGGGGACTGGGCGGGCTGGAGCCCCACCTGGATGCTCGGACGGCGCATCTGGGGCAAGCGCATCGGCATCGTCGGCATGGGTCGCATCGGCACGGCCGTCGCGCGCCGCGCCAAAGCCTTCGGCCTGTCGATCCATTACCACAACAGGAAGCGCGCCAATCCTGCGACGGAAGAGGAACTGGAGGCGACCTATTGGGACAGCCTCGACCAGATGCTTGCCCGCGTCGACGTCGTATCGGTTAACTGCCCCTCGACACCGGCGACCTTCCACCTGCTTTCGGCTCGCCGGCTGGCGCTGATGCAGCCGAGTTCGATCATCGTCAACACTGCTCGCGGCGACATCATCGACGAGGCGGCGATGATCCAGCTTTTGCGCGACAACAAGATCGCCGGCGCGGGCCTCGACGTCTACCAGAACGAACCAGCGGTGAGCCCGAAGCTCATCAAGCTTGCCCATCAGGGCCGCGTCGTGCTCCTGCCCCATATGGGCTCGGCCACGATCGAGGGGCGGATCGACATGGGCGACAAGGTGATCATCAATATCCGAACCTTTTTCGACGGCCACCGTCCGCCGAACCGGGTGCTGCCGGGCCGCAATTGATCATGCAAGCCGCTTCTGCATCTCGATCGAGGTGACGCGCTCAAAGCCCGGATGGGAATTCTCGGCGGTTTTCGAAAAGCCCCATCTGGCGAATGTTGCATGGTTACCGGCGAGTTCGATGCGGGTTTCGAGCCTGAGCGACGGCAGTCCCTCTTTTCGGGCGACATCTTCGGCAATTGCCAGCAGCCGGCGGCCGAGACCCCTGCCCTGATATTCCGGCGCGATAGCGAGCTTGCCGAGATAAAGGAAGCCGGGCTCCGGTTTCAGGAAGACGCAGCCCGCGAGCTTGCCATCCTCGACGGCCGCGAAGGCGATTTCATCTTTCGCCTTTCCGGCCAATGACGCCAATGTCAGCCGATGCGCGGAAGAGGGCGGGTCGATGACGCCGTCCATATAGGCGAAGGAGGAGAGGATGAGCGCCAGAAGTTCGTCGAAGCGGCCGAAGTCTTCTCCAATGCGGATGATGTCGGTCATTCGGCGGCAGCCCTTGCGGTGCGGCGGTTGTATTTGATGATGTCGAAGCGGGCGACAAGCGAATCGTAGAGCATCAGCCGGCCGACCAGTGGGTCGCCGATCCCGACGATAAGCTTGATCGCTTCCATGGCCATCAGCGTGCCGATGACACCGGTCAGTGCCCCGACGATGCCGCTCTCGGCGCAGGACGGGATCAGCCCTTCCGGTGGCTTTTCCGGGAAAAGATCGCGATAGGTGGGATTAGGCGCACCGTCCGGGCCGGTCTCATAGGGTTTCAGCACGGTTACGGACCCATCGAAACGTCCGACGGCGCCTGTCACCAGCGGGATTTTCGCAAGTTCCGCCGCGTCCGCCGCCGCATAGCGCGTATCGAAATTATCCGAGCCATCGATGAGGAGGTCGAAGCGGGACAGGTTCCGCGACGCCCATTCGAGCGAAAAGCGCTCCTCGAAATCCACGACGCGCACATGCGGGTTGAGCCGCGCGATCGCCTCGCGGGCGCTTCTCGTCTTCATCTCGCCGATCGTGCCAGTATCGTGGATCACCTGCCGCTGCAGGTTTGAGAGCGAGACCAGATCATCGTCGATGATGCCGATCGTGCCGATGCCGGCTGCGGCGAGATATTCGAGGACCGGTGTGCCGAGCCCTCCGGCGCCGATTACCAGAACGCGCGCGCCCTTCATCTTCTGCTGACCGGTGCCACCGATTTCCGGCAGCAGGATGTGGCGGCGGTAACGTTCGATCTCGTCAGGTGTCAAGGTTTCCATGAAGACATCATATCATCGCGAGACGAGGCGTGTAACTCAGGATGTGACGCTGCCATGTGCGACGGTAAAAAACTGCGCCCGATCGGCGAGAGCGGAGAACATGCTTTTGTCCGTACCGGTCATGAAGGACTGGCCGCCGAGCCCGTGGACAAGATCGAACAGCGCCGCGCGCCGGCCTTCGTCGAGATGCGCGGCGATCTCGTCGAGCAGCAGGATCGGCGTATGACCGGTCATGTCGGCGGTGAGACGGGCATGGGCAAGCACGAGGCCGATCAGCAGCGCTTTCTGTTCGCCGGTCGAGCACCGTTCCGCTTCCATGTCCTTTTCGCGATGGCGGACAATCAGATCGGATCTATGAGGCCCTTCCAGCGTACGACCCGCTGCAGCGTCGCGCCCGCGGCTATTCCGCAGCATCTCCAGGTATTCGTCCTCGAGCTCGGCGGCGGGCCGCTCCGGGGCGTGATCCATGAAGCCCTCGAGCGCCAGCACCGGTGTGGGAAAAGGCGTCTCGCCGGAACTGGCCGACAATGTCCTGAGGAGGCCGAGCATCTCCTGTCGCGCAGCGGCCATGGCAATGCCGAGGCTCGCCATCTGCGCTTCGACCGCGGAAAGCCAGGCGGGATCGAAACGGCCTTCGGAGAGCAGGCGGTTGCGGCTTCGCATGGCGCGCTCGAAATCGCTGGCGCGGCGGCCATGGGCATGATCGAGCGACAGTACAAGCCGATCTAGGAAGCGCCGCCGGTCGGCGGCGGGGCCGGTAAAAAGCCCGTCCATGGCCGGCGTCAGCCACAGGACGCTCAGGTGGTCGGACAGTTCTTCCGTCGATTTCGCAGGCGTCCCGTTGATCCTGAGCTTGCGGGTGACGTTCTCGCCATCGGCAGGTTCGATGCCCGTGCCGATCGAGACTTCGCCTTCCATTCCGTCGACATCGGCGAAGATCGTGAAGCTGCCGGCAGCGCCGACGCGGGCGACATCGGTCAGGACCGCACGGCGTAAGCCGCGGCCCGGCGAGAAAAAGGAGACCGCTTCCAGGAGATTGGTCTTGCCGGCACCGTTTTCGCCTGCCAGCACCACGTGGCGCCCGTCGAGGACGAGCGTCGCTTCCGCATAGTTGCGGAAATCGGTGAGCTTGAGCCGGGAAAGAGAGGTTTTCTGCGCCATCGGGAATCTTGGGTGTCGTTGTACAGGAGCTAAGGTTTTGGAGCGAGGAAGGCAAGCTTCGTCTGTAGATACTCCTCTGGCCAAGCGCCTTGGGGGCTCAAGACATTGATGTCATTGGAAGAGGGCGGCGTTTCGCGCCTGCTTTGCACATATCAGGTACGCCGACTGGCTGCATGCCTGCGCGGTGATCTGGAGTTCTGTTTTTCGGAGAATCAGTGCTTTTCAGAAGCAATGCTAATTTATGCATGCTGAAAATTCAGGGGGCATGGCTAACAGCGCGTTAAAACTCGATGACAAAAAGTACCAATCAGCCAACCCTGTCTGGAACACCCCTTATCTCGCCGTCTCGGAGCCCCCATGACCGATCCAAACTTTAGCGCCGACTTGAAAGACCGCCTGGAATTTGCAGGTCTTGGTGAGGAAGAGCGACGTCACCTTGCTAATCTCCAGCCGATCATCAAGCAGGCAGTGGGAGGTTCGCTTGATGCCTTTTACCACAAGGTCAAAGCCAATCCTCATACAGCGAAGTTCTTCTCCAACGACGGCCACATCGCCCATGCGAAAAGCCGGCAGGCCAATCATTGGGCAGTCATCGCGTCCGGCAAGTACGACGGCGAGTACGTAAACGCCGTCTCTGCCATCGGCCGCGTTCACGCGCGCCTCGGCCTCGAACCACGCTGGTATATCGGCGGCTATGCGATGGTTCTGGACGGCCTTGTCCGTGCGGTGATCAAGGAGGAAATGAAGGGATTTTTCCAGGACAGGAAGGCAAAGGCCCTTTCCGAAAACCTCACGGCCATCATCAAGGCCGCGCTGATCGACATGGATTACAGCATCTCCGTCTACCTGCAGGCGCTGAATGAAGAACGTGAAAAGGCGGAGGCAGAGCGCGAAAAGGCGAAGGCCGAACAGGACGCAGCGCTGGCCGCGCTGGACGGGGCGCTGAAGAGCCTTGCCGACGGCGATCTCACGGCGGAACTCTGGCAGGAACTGGCGCCGCATTTTTCCGCTCTGCGGCAGAACTTCAACTCTTCCGTCGCCGAACTGGATACCGCCATGCGGGAGGTCAATACCTCGGTCGAGCAGGTGCGCGCCGAAGTGGGCGGCATTTCATCGGCTGCCGATAACATGGCCAAACGCACCGAACAGCAGGCATCAGCCCTGGAACAGACCGCGGCGGCGCTCGAAGAAATCACTACGATTGCGACTCAGTCGGCCAAACGTACGCGAGAGGTCCAGACGATCGTTCGGGAGTCGGCAACGGAGACCGTTCGCTCGGGCGAGGTGGTGGAAGAGGCCGTTGCCGCCATGGGCGACATCGAACAATCTTCCCAGAAAATGACCCAGATCATCGGCGTGATCGACGAAATCGCCTTCCAGACCAATCTGCTCGCCTTGAATGCGGGTGTCGAGGCCGCCCGCGCAGGCGAGCAGGGCAAGGGTTTTGCGGTCGTCGCCCAGGAAGTGCGCGAGCTTGCCCAGCGCTCGGCAGCCGCCGCCAAGGAGATCAAGGAACTGATCGACCAGTCCTCGGCCGACGTGCACCGGGGTGTCGATCTCGTCAACCAGACCGGCCAGGCCCTTGTAGGCCTTGGAGGGCGGGTGAAGTCCATCGATGAACATATCAACTCCATCGCGCAATCGGCGCAGGAGCAAGCGTCGGGCATAAACGAGATCAACTCCGCAATCCGCAGCATGGATCAGATCACCCAGCAGAATGCCGCGCTGATGGAAGAGACCAATGCAACAGCCCAGAACCTGGTCGGCATCAGCAGCCGTCTGGCGTCACTTGTCGCCCGTTTCAAGACGAAGGACGCCCGGGACGCGCGCATGGAGCGGCCGCGCCTTCGAGCCTGATCTTCGAAATCCACATGGACCGGCCGGTCCCGGTCGGTTAGTGTCGGCCAATTTCCAAGGGAGATTGCGCCATGACCGACAAGGACCGACCTTCCTGCATCGCCCATTGGGCCGAAGTCGAAAAGCCGACCGAGGGGCATTATCGCGGCGATGACGAACCGATGGGCTTTGGTGCGGCACTTGCCCGGCATTTCGGCCTGACACGGCTCGGCATCCATCACGAGCGCCTGCCGCCTGGCCGCCGCTCCTCCTTCCCGCATGCCGAGAGCCTGGAGGAGGAATTCGTCTATGTCATCGAGGGCACGCCGGATGTCTGGCTGGATGGCGAGATCTTCCGCCTGAAGCCGGGCGATTCTGTCGGCTTTCCTGCGGGCACGGGGATCGCTCATACCTTCATCAACAACACCGAAGCCGACGTGCGGCTGCTGGTGGTCGGGGAAGCCAGCAAGCCGGAGAATCGTATTTTTTATCCCAGGAACCTGGACATGAAGCCGATCCGCTCCGACTGGTGGGACGATGCGCCGGTACGCCCGCTTGGGAGGCATGACGGCATGCCCGATGCGGTGCGCGCCTGGAAGGCGGCGAAGGAAGCCAGCGATGAGTGACGAGGAAAGGCTGGTGAAGCTCGAAGAGCTTGCCGCCCATCAGGCCAAGGTGATCGAGGAACTGTCCGACCAGGTCGCCGGCCAATGGAAGGCGCTTGAGCAGGCCCGCATCAAGCTCGACCGATTGACGGAGCGGTTCCTGGAGCTGGAGGAAGCCTCGCGGGAGGCGGCGCCGATCACCAGGCCGCCACATTACTGAGGCGCTCAGGCGGCGGCGCGGCGGAACCGTTTCAGCGCCACATATTCCCATAGGGCGACGACAAGCAGGATCGTGCTCGCGAGTACCTGCGTGAGGAAATTCGCGATGAAGGGAACGAGCAGGAAGCAGGCGACAAGCAGGATGATGCCGGTGACGTGCGAGTAGGGGACGTAGCGTGAGGCCATGGTCTTCATCAAGGCCGTGCCGCCGAGAAACAGGATAGGGCCGCCGAGCAGCGCGAGAGCATGACTATACGATCCCGTTTCTTCGGGATGCGACAGGCTGAAATCCTCGCCGACCGCCGTCAGGATGATCCCTGCGACGATTGGCAGATGGCCGTAGGTGAAGAGCTGCTGGGCGATGATCTGCGGTTCGGCCGTCTCTTCCGCCTTATCGGCGGCACGCTCCTGTCCGTCGTGGAAATAGATCCACCACATGAGCACGGTGGACAAAAATGCACAGAGGAGGACCAGCGACGTGGCTTCGATCTCCAGATGGCCGGAGGCATTCTTGCCGGTGGTGATGATGGTCTCGCCGAGCGCGATGATGACGAACAACGCGCAGCGTTCGGCGAGGTGCTCTCCGCTGATATCAAGCGTTTCCTGAGGCGAGGGACCGAGCCTCGGCAGCCAGTACCGCAGCACCGGACCGATATATTCTATGGCAAGTGCCGCAATCCACAGGATGACACGCAGGCGCGGTTCCGAAACACCGCCGGCGATCCAAAGGACGCTCGACAGAAAGAGCCAGACGGTGATCCTGAGGAGGGACATGAACGAGCCGGCATCGCCTGCCTGCCGGAAGGCATAGAGCGCGAACAGCGAGCGGCCGAGCTGCATGGCCGAATAGGCGAGTGCGAAGGCAAGGCCCATATCGGTAAAGGCGCGAGGAAGCGTGATCGCCAGCACGATGCCGAGGAACATCATGGCAAAGAGCAGCAGCCGGACCGGAGTGATCTCCGTGTTCAGGAGGTTGGTGATCCATGTCGTGTGGATCCAGACCCACCACAGCGCGAAGATGAAGAGAAGCGTCTCTGCGGCGATGCCGAACGTGAAATCGGCGGCAAGCGTCTCGGAGAGCTGGATCAGCGCGAATACGAAAACCAGATCGAAGAAGAGCTCCGGAAAGCTCGCCCTGGTGGCTTCCTGGTCGTCCTGCCGAAGCCATTGTTGTCCGCTCTCGGTCATGCGAGCTCCCTGCGCTGGATAACCGAGGTAGATAGGGCGCTGGTCTGGACGCAGGAGGGGCAACCGCGAAAGTCGAAGCGATTGACCAAGGCCAACGAGGAAGCGTCTGGAGATCGAAAACGCGTCGGAACGGGCCGGCGAACACGCTGATGGCGCTCGGTGGTTATGCCTGTGGCTGGGCAAGGCGCTGCCGCCTGCCTGTTTCTCTTCGGACGGTACTCGCGAGTTCGTCCATCCAGTCGCCAGCATAAACGAAACGCCGGCCCTTTGGGGACCGGCGTATCTGTTTTCGGCTCGGGCCCCGAGCTCAGTTGTCGAAGAATTCCTTCATCCTAGCAAAGAAGCCGGTGGATTCCGGATTGTTCTCCTTCGACGAGAGGGATTCGAATTCCTGCAGGAGTTCGCGCTGCCGCTTGGTGAGCTTCTGCGGCGTCTCGATCTGGATCTGGATATAGAGATCGCCCGTCTGGCTGGATCGCAGTACAGGCATGCCCTTGCCCTTCAGGCGGAACTGCTTGCCGGGCTGCGTGCCTTCCGGCACCGTGACGCGGGATTTCGTTCCGTCGAGCGTCGCCACGTCGAAGGTGCCGCCAAGGGCTGCCGTCGTCATGGAGATCGGCACGGCGCAATAAAGGTCCGCCCCGTCCCTTTGGAAGAACTGGTGCGGCTTCACCGACAGGAAGATGTAGAGATCTCCCGCGGGACCGCCGCGCGTGCCGGCCTCGCCTTCACCCTGCAGGCGGATGCGGGTGCCGTCTTCGATGCCGGCCGGGATGTTGACCGACAGCGAACGTTCTTCCGTGACGCGGCCCTGGCCGTGGCACTTGGTGCAGGGATCGGTAATCGTCTGGCCGCGGCCGTGGCAGGTCGGGCAGGTGCGTTCGACCGAAAAGAAGCCCTGACTTGCGCGCACCCGACCCGAGCCCTGGCAGGTGGGGCAGGTCTTCGGCTGCGTGCCGGGTTTGGCGCCCGAGCCGGAACAGACGTCGCAGGTGATCGAGGTCGGAACCCTGATCTGCGCCGTCTTGCCGGTAAAGGCTTCTTCCAGCGAAATTTCCATATTGTAGCGAAGGTCGGCGCCGCGCTCGCGACCGCCGGCCGAGCGCCGGGCACGCCCGCCGCCCATCATCTCGCCGAAGATGTCTTCGAAGATATCGGAGAAGCCGCCGGCCGAGGAGAAGCCGGCCCCGCCGCCGCCGAAGCCGCCGCCCATTCCGCCCTGCTCGAAGGCGGCATGGCCGAATCGGTCGTAGGCCGCGCGCTTCTGGGGATCCTTCAAGGTCTCGTAGGCCTCGTTGATCTCCTTGAACTTCTTTTCGGCCTCGGCATCATCCGGGTTCTTGTCCGGGTGATACTTCATGGCAAGCTTGCGGAAGGCACTCTTCAGTTCCTTCTCGTCAGCCGTTCTGCCGACACCCAGCGTTTCATAAAAGTCTGCTTTTGCCATGGAGGTAACCGGCTCCGGAAAGGATTCCGGCTGCACGAAGGCAGCCGGATACACTGTCAACTATGGTCGAGGTCTTGCCATCAGGCAACCGGCTATCAGGCGGACTTCTTGTCGTCCTTCACTTCCTCGTAGTCGGCATCGACGACGTCGTCGTCCTTGCCGCCTTCGGAGGAGGCGCCTTCCGCCTGCTGAGCCTCATAGATGGCCTGACCAAGTTTCATGGACACTTCCATCAGGGTCTGCGTCTTCGCCTGGATGTCATCTGCATCCGGCTCGGAAGCCTCGACGGCAGTCTTCAGGGCAGCGATGGCGTCCTCGATGGCCTTGCGGTCGGTCTCGGAGACCTTGTCGCCGTATTCCGAAAGCGACTTTTCGGTCGAATGGATCAGGCTCTCGGCCTGATTCTTGGCTTCGACCGCGGCGCGGCGCTTCTTGTCGGCTTCGGCGTTCGCTTCGGCGTCCTTGACCATCTTCTCGATCTCGGCGTCGGAGAGACCGCCGGAGGCCTGGATGCGGATCTGCTGCTCCTTACCGGTGCCCTTGTCCTTGGCGGAAACCTGCACGATGCCGTTGGCGTCGATGTCGAAGGTGACTTCGATCTGCGGCATGCCGCGCGGAGCCGGCGGAAGGCCGACGAGGTCGAACTGGCCGAGCAGCTTGTTGTCGGCGGCCATTTCACGCTCGCCCTGCGACACGCGGATCGTCACGGCCTGCTGGTTGTCCTCGGCGGTCGAGAAGACCTGGGACTTCTTGGTCGGGATCGTCGTGTTGCGGTCGATCAGGCGGGTGAAGACGCCTCCAAGCGTTTCAATGCCGAGAGACAGCGGGGTCACGTCGAGGAGCAGAACGTCCTTGACGTCGCCCTGCAGAACGCCGGCCTGGATCGCGGCGCCCATGGCGACCACTTCATCCGGGTTGACGCCCTTGTGCGGTTCCTTGCCGAACAACTGCTTGACGACTTCCTGCACCTTCGGCATGCGGCTCATGCCGCCGACGAGAACCACTTCGTCGATTTCGGCGGCGGTGACGCCGGCATCCTTGAGCGCTGCCTTGCACGGAGCAACGGTCCGCTGGATGAGGTCGTCGACCAGGCTTTCGAACTTGGCGCGGGTGAGCTTCATCGTCAGGTGCTTCGGACCGGAAGCGTCGGCCGTGATGAACGGCAGGTTGATTTCGGTCTGCTGCGAGGACGAGAGCTCGATCTTGGCCTTTTCGGCAGCTTCCTTGAGGCGCTGCAGGGCAAGCTTGTCGTTCTTGAGATCGATGCCGTTGTCCTTCTTGAACTCGGCCGCGAGATATTCGACGAGGCGCATGTCGAAGTCTTCACCACCGAGGAAGGTGTCGCCGTTGGTAGACTTCACTTCGAAGACGCCATCGCCGATTTCCAGCACGGAAATATCGAAGGTGCCGCCGCCAAGGTCGTAGACGGCGATCGTCTTGCCGTCCTTCTTGTCGAGGCCATAGGCGAGGGCCGCCGCGGTCGGCTCGTTGATGATGCGCAGAACGTCGAGACCGGCGATCTTGCCGGCATCCTTGGTGGCTTGGCGCTGGGCGTCGTTGAAGTAGGCCGGAACGGTGATGACGGCCTTTTCGACCTTCTCGCCGAGATAGGATTCGGCGGTTTCCTTCATCTTCTGAAGAACCATCGCGGAAATCTGCGACGGAGAATACTTTTTGCCCTGGGCTTCGACCCAGGCGTCGCCATTGTCGCCCTTGACGATATGATAGGGAACCAAGCCCTTGTCCTTTTCGACGGTCGGGTCTTCGTAGCGGCGGCCGATCAGGCGCTTGACAGCGAAAAGCGTGTTCGTCGGGTTGGTGACTGCCTGGCGCTTTGCCGGCTGACCGACGAGGCGCTCGCCATCATCGGTGAATGCGACCATAGAGGGCGTGGTGCGCGCGCCTTCAGCGTTTTCGATCACCTTCGCATCCTTGCCGTCCATGATGGCGACGCAGGAATTGGTGGTTCCGAGGTCGATGCCAATTACTTTTGCCATTTCTTCTCTCTCCTTTAAGCGAACCGTCGGAACCCCGTTCAGGCATTCCCTTGACAGTTCCTCGACTGGGATGGTCTTTCAGATTTCGCAGCACCGGCTGCGGTCATGCCGCGTATATAAGGACGGGTTTTTCCGACTGCAAGGCGAGAAATCGCCTGTATCTCAGCAAATATAAGACTTTGCTCTATCCTTTTGCGATCGCGCTTCACTGGCCCATGAGGATGTCGAAGAGCGTCGTCTGTCGCGGCTGGCCGGTGGAGCCTGTGGCGCCGACCTCACCGGGCGGAACGGGGCCGCCGACTCCCCCGGGCGGAATGGGGGCGCGCGCGTCATAGGGGCCGCGATACTGGCGGTAGTCGCGCCCCGGCACATCGGCAGGCGGCACGAGATTGCCATAGGTGCGGTCGTTATAGGGGTTGCGCTCGACGGAGGCGGAATCCCGGGCGGGAGGCCTTGGCGCCGGCGGATAATCGGGAGGAAGCTCCTCCTGCGCACGGCGGGCGGATCCGGGAAGGATGCCGGAAATAATGTCTCCGATCGTCGTCGGCTCGGACGCCGGCTGGGCTGCGGGAGGCGGCAGGACAAGCCCGCGGCCGGTGCCGAAGAGCGGCGTCGGCGTATAACCCTTCATCGCCGCCGTCATGTATTCCTTCCAGGCCCTGGCCGGCAATCCGCCGCCCGTCACCTTCTTCATGTAGGCGCCGTCATCGTTGCCGAACCATACGCCCGTCGTCATGATGCTGGTATAGCCGACGAAAAGCGCGTCACGGAACGATTGGGTCGTGCCGGTCTTGGCGGCGGCCTGCCATCCGTCCAGCCGCGCTGCCCTGCCGGTGCCCTCGTTGATGACGCGATTCATCATGCTGTTCATCGTTGCCGCCACGGGTTCGCTCAAGACCCGCGGCGGATTGGTGTAATCGGCCTCGTACAAAACCTTTCCGTCGGTATCGAGAATGCGTTTGACGATATGCGGGGTCGCCTTGTAGCCGCCGTTCATGAAGGAGGCGTAAGCCGAGGTGAGCTCGACCAGCGACACTTCCGACGTGCCGAGCGCGATCGAGGCATTGGCCTGCAGGTCGGAATCGATGCCGAGCCGATGTGCGAGGCTCACCACGTTCTCCGGTCCGACTTCCATGACGAGCTGCGCGGCAATCGTATTGAGCGACTGCGCAAGCGCCGACGCCAGCGTGACATCGCCGCGATATTTCTCGTCGAAGTTCTCAGGCGTCCATTTGCCGATCGTCACCGGCGCGTCGTTGCGGATGGAATCCGGTCGGGCGCCTGCCTCCAGTGCCGCGGCATAGACAAAGGGCTTGAAGGCCGAGCCCGGCTGGCGCTTCGCCTTGACCGCTCGGTTGAACTGGCTTTCCGCATAATCCCGGCCGCCGACCAGCGCGCGGATCGCGCCCGTCGCATCGACGGAAACGAGGGCCGCCTGCGATGCGTTGAGCTTGCCGCCTTCCTTCTTCAGGACATCGTTCAACGCCTTCTCGGCGGCTTCTTCAAGCCTGAGGTCGACCGTGGTCTCCACGACGACGTCGACCTTCGGTTCGCCGATCAGGCCCTTCACTTCGTCGACGACCATGTCGGCTGCATAGTGCTGCGCGCCGGACCAGTAGCTTTTTGCCTTGGCCGGCGGTTGCGACATGGCGGTTTTGAGGTCGCTGTCGGTGATATACCCTTCTTCGCGCATGGCGCCGAGCACGACTTGGGCACGGGCTTCCGCTGCCTGCGGATCGCGAGCAGGCGACAGGCGGGAAGGCGCTTTGAGAAGGCCGGCGAGCGTCGCGGCTTCGCCGAGATTCACGTCGCGGGCGGATTTGTTGAAATAACGCCGGGAGGCGGCTTCCACGCCGTAGGCATTCGAGCCGAAGAAGACGCGGTTCAGATACATGGCAAGAATCTGGTCCTTGCTGAACTTGTGCTCCAGCCAGAACGAGAGCAGCACTTCCTGTATCTTGCGCTCGAAAGTGCGCTCCGGCGACAGGAAAAGGTTTTTGGCGAGCTGCTGGGTGATGGTCGAACCGCCCTGGATCGGCTGGCCCGTCAGGTTGTTGACAAGCGCGCGCGCAAGGCCGAACGGATCGACGCCGAAATGGGAATAAAAGCGCCTGTCCTCGATGGCGATTACCGCCTGCGGGAGGTAGGGCGACATTTCCTCGAGCGCCAGCGCCTCGCCGCCGGTCGAACCGCGGTTGGCGATGACGGAGCCATCGATCGCCGTGATCTTCATGTTCGGTGGACGGTCCGGGATCGACCATGTGCTGGCAGCCGGCATCTGTGCCCCATAATAAAGGACAAGGCCGCCGACGCCTATGCCGCCCCAGATCGCAAGTACGATGCACCAGTAGACGAGGGAACGCAGTGGGCCGAAGAAGCCGCCGCCTCTCCGGCGTTGAGACGCCTTCTTTCGGGAGGGGCGAGGACGTTCAGGGCGCTCGGCGCGGTCGTCTTCTCTTTCCGCTTTTGGCAACCGCCTGACAGGCCGCCCTGTGCCCACGATGCGCTCGTCCGCGTCGAGACGGATATCGTCACGCGCCCGCGGGCCCTCGAAGGACGGTTCAACGCGCCTGTCTGATCTGCCTCTGGCTGCCATGATGAGCCGGCTTACCCCCGTTACTCGCCTGTCAAAACAGGCCGTTACTCGATTGTCCGATCGCCCGGGCCTTCGCTGGACTCTAAATGCGGCGATTTAAGGAGGGGTAAAGGAAGGTTCTTTCGTCACTCCAGCCATGGGAAGCTTGACATCGGTTCCGATTTATGAGAACAAAAAGAGAACAAAGGAGTTGCCGCAAAGGAAAACAAGGATGACCAGAGCCGAACAGGTGATTGAGCGCGCCATGGCCGCCGTTGCGGCATCCCGGGCAATCCGCGAGGCGGAGGCGGAGCGTCGGCGCGAGATATTCCAGAAGATTCAGGTCGCCAGCCAGCGTAAACCGAATATTCCGAAAGGTATCCAGCTTCCACTGGACCTGCATTGAGGCATCCGGGAGTTGTTTCCGGGTGGAGGTTCGGAGTTTTACTTCCCTCACCTTAAAAAAGCCGCTTCTGTATGGAAGATGCTGGCAGGGTCCGTGTTGTGATGGACTCCGCCCTGGAGGAGGGGAGGAAATGTACAAGATCGTCGAGGCGGTCGTCCGCAAAGGGGACGAGTTTGTTCCCGTTGGGCTTGTCAGTATCAAGCAGGCCCTTGAGATGCCCGAAAAGCCACCGTTTGAATTCAGCCATCCGGCTTATGAAGCCGGAAAGACAGATATATTCGTGAACCGCGAAACCCTTTCGAAATTGATGTAATTGGCCCGGCGCGAGCGACGGAGCAGGGAAAACGGCAGGATAATGGCACTCGAAGACGAAAATTCGTGATTTCGGGTTCATTGCATTGCGGGGTAACCTGCTCTTGCAGCCACAGGGAAAGGAGAATGACATGAAGACATTTCTCGTAATCGCCGCAGTGCTTGGTCTGTCGTCATCCGTAGCCCTTGCGGAATGCCCCAGCCATAATGTGACGGCCTCCGCGAAGGTGGACAGGGAGATTACCACGGCGAGCATCACAACTCCGGCAGCGGGTGCGCGCAATGAACAGGCTGCGGTGCTGAAGCGTCAGCAGGCCGAAGGACAGAAGACCGAAGCCACCGAATAGTCGCCGCCCGCACCGGCCCCCGCACGGCGCGGGCTCCTCGTGCTTGCGGGAGAAACCGGCCGTCCCGACCGGCGCTGTCTCCAAAAAGGAGATGGCCATGGGCAGAAAGCCTTTTTGATGCCGGCTTGACGCAGGCAGGGCCCTAAGAGCATGACGCGCGCAAAAGTGTACAGCGGTTTTGCGATAACGATATGCGGAAAACAGGGAGCTCAAGCGGATCTGGAAGATTGTGGCGTGCTCTAGGTAGAAATCCCTACGCGTCTACCCTAATAATCTACCCCTCTTTAATTGTTGTTGCCAATTTATTAGGAAAGTCTCACGTTAAGCAGCCTTCGGTCGGAGACCTTATCGCTCCTCGGGTGGCGGCAAGTTCGACGCAAGTCTGTCGCAAAAAGCCGCCGATGATCGTCTCCGGTTTTCGTTGCAAACAGGCCGAAGGGATATGTTTGCCGATCGGACGAGATGTAGCGAGGTTCTATGTCTGCACATTCGATGTCTACACAAATGATCCGCAAGCCTGTCAATCCGGAGCAGCTCAACCTGCTACAGCAGGTTTTTGACCAGGCCTGCGCCGAGCACCGTATCGACAAGGCCAGCCCCGACGCAGAAGCGCTCGCGCTGATCCTCGTGAACTCCCTGCAAAAAGGCTCGGATGACAAGGAAAAGCTGTCGGCATTGGCCGAGGCTCTGGCCAAAAGCCGGTAGGCTCTTTTCCTGAAAAGAGGAACCTATCCGGCCTTCCGCAGTTGAACGATCTCTCGATCAACGCACAAGGAGGCCGGTATGGCAGAGCCAGTCAGAAACCTGAAGACGCCCATCAAATCGGATAGGTCGTCTTTCGACCACGAGCCCAGCGAAGACTTCGGCAACGAGATTGCAACGCTGCGCTCCGAGATCACCAGCCTGCGCGAGCTTCTCGCTGAAAAGACCGGCATGGCCTATGGCAAGATCGCAGAACGTGCCAGCGGTGCGGCAAGTTACGTTCAGCACGAGGCCTCTTCGGTCGCCGGGACGATCCGGGAACATCCTGCCGCCACGACGACCCTCTTTACTCTGATCGGCGCGATCGGCTTTGCGATCGGTTATGTCGTCGCGACCGCCGCGGCCGACAACAAGCAGGCGTGGTATCGTCGTTATATCAACGATCGCTTCTAGCGAAAGAGGAGGTCGTTTCCCGATGGCAGGTGCGGAAGGACGGGAAGCCAAAAGCGTGGCCCGTGACGCCGCGCACTTCTAGAAGGTTGCCTCGCCGTTCGCCGGCTCCTGGCTGACATCGACCCAAGTTGCTTCGGTCAGGCCTGCCATTCGGTCCGGGTCGATGCGGACGGCGGCGTTGATCGCGCCCGCCGCCGGCACGACCTCGGAAAATCTCCGGAGCGAGACGTCGCAATAGACCGGCACCGGTGTTGCAAGTCCGAACGGGCAGACGCCGCCGATCGGATGGCTGGTGATCGCCATGACCTCTTCGCTACCGAGCATGCGCGGCTTTGCGCCGAAACGATCCCGGAATTTCCGGTTGTCGAGCCGGCTTGCGCCTGACATGACGACAAGCGCCGTCATTTCGCCCGCGCGCACGCAGATCGTCTTGGCGATCTGTTCGGGAGCCACGCCATGGGCTTCGGCAGCAAGCGCCACCGTGGCGGAGCTTTCCTCGGTGACGATGACTTCGATTTCGGGAGCGCGGATGGCGAAGAAGGCGCGGACGGATTCGAGACTCATGAGTGAACCATGGCCCAGGAAAAGGCGTATCGCAAGCGAGGAAGAAAGCTATGCAATTTTTGCATTGCTGCGGTGCAAAATTTTGGCTGTTTTTTGAGCTTCAATGATGTATAACCAAATCGTCGACGGGCGCACTCCTCCTCCCAAGCGTCCACGATGGGACCAGCAACACCTCCTCCTCCCGGTTGTTGGTCAGTTTCAGAAGCCCGGCGCACCTCCTCCCGCGCCGGGCTTTCTGCTTTTGCCGACGCTGACGGCCCTCCTGTTTCAAGTCATCTGCAAGTGTCAGCCGGCCTTGACGCACGCCGTTGCGGGCACTAAATCCTCGACTATCGATATTTGTTTGATAGCCAGCACTTGGCTCATTTGCCTCGCCTGCGACGATCTCTCCTTCAAATACGAAACTTTTAACGTTCCTATGCGCCTAGGCGCGGAATAGTCGGTCATTTGCAAGAGAAAGGCATCGTTATGGCGACCGGTACTGTAAAGTGGTTCAACGCAACCAAGGGCTATGGCTTCATTCAGCCGGACGACGGCTCGCAGGACGTCTTCGTCCATATCTCCGCTGTGGAGCGCGCTGGCCTTGGTCAGCTCAAGGATGGGCAGAAGCTCTCCTACGAACTCGTCAGCGACAAGCGTTCGGGCAAGGTTTCGGCGGATCGCCTCCAGGCGGCCTGATCAGCGCGACAACCGACGCTTTTCGAAAGGCCGGCTTGTCCGGCCTTTTTTGATGTTTCCAGTTCGTCTCTTGCAGAAGCTGATGATCATCCCCATCTGTTGCTCAACAGCATTTCCGACGCACCGCATGGTCGGGGCTTGAGAAGGCCTGGCGATGATGTGTGTAACGGCAAATACGGGCGACCGTGCCGTCTCTAAAATGGTTTTCATGTCCGCGTTAACGGAATGTTTTCCATTTGGCGAAACGATGACCGCTGGAGCCCGAGTGATCTTACAGAAGATCGCAAGCGGGCGCGTCGGAAATGCTTGCCCCCATTTCGAGTGACCACGGATGTACTGGCACCGGTGAATGGGGTGGAAAGGTCGGGTTCGCCCGGCCTTTTTGTTTTTCAGGCCCTGCCGCTTCCACGGCAGGGTCTTTTCATGTCTCCGGAGTTACTTCGCAAGCGCTTCGATGATGCGCGTCCAGGAGCGGATGCCCTTGTGGAAGGACTTCAGGTCGTATTTCTCGTTCGGCGAATGAATCCGGTCGTCGCTGAGGCCGAAGCCGACGAGCAGCGACTCCATGCCGAGCATCTTCTGGAAATCCCCGACGATCGGGATCGAGCCGCCGACGCCGACGACGAGCGCCGGCTTCGCCCATTCTTCCGTAAGGGCGGTTTTGGCCTTGGTCAGCACAGGAGAATCATAGGCGAGCTGGATTGCCGGCGAACCGCCATGTTTCAGGAATTCCACCGAGCAATCGGCCGGGATCTTCGAGCGCACATAAGCGCGGAAGCTCTCGCGGATCTTTTCCGGGTCCTGTCCACTGACGAGGCGGCAGGAGACCTTTGCCGATGCCTTCGAGGCGATGACGGTCTTGAACCCCTGACCCTCATAACCCCCGCTGATGCCGTTGATCTCGCAGGTCGGCCGCGCCCAGAGGAGCTCGAGCAGCGAACGGCCCTTTTCGCCGGCGAGCTCGGAAAGGCCGACTTCGCCGAGGAAATCGCTGCGGCTGTTGCCCAGCGCTTCCCATGACGACTTGATGTTGGAGGGAGTTTCCTCGACGCCGTCGTAGAAGCCTTCGAGCGTCACGCGACCGGTTTCGTCATGCAAGCCGCCGAGGATCTTCGAAAGAATCTGGATGGGGTTGGCTGCTGCACCGCCATACATACCGGAATGCAGATCGCGATTGGCGGCGGTGATGATGACTTCCTCGCCGACCAGGCCGCGCAGCGAGGCTGTAATTGCCGGGGTATCCGCGTCCCACATACCGGTATCACAGACGAGCGCGTAGTCGGCCTTCAGCTCGTCGGCGTGAGCTTCGAGGAAAGGCTTCAATGAGGGCGAGCCCGATTCTTCCTCCCCTTCGAAAAGCACGGTAACCCGCACCGGCAGGTTGCCGTGCACGTCCTTGTAGGCGCGGCAGGCCTCCACGAAGGTCAGGAGCTGGCCTTTGTCGTCGGAAACGCCGCGACCGGTGACGATCTTGCGGCCGTTGCCGAGGTCCTTGACCTTGGGGTCGAAGGGGTCGTCTTCCCACAGCTCGGTCGGGTCGACCGGCTGCACGTCGTAATGGCCGTAGAAGAGCACGTGCGGTGCATCGGTGCTCGCGCCCGGATGATGGCCGACGACCATGGGATGACCGCTCGTGTCGCGCACAGAGGCTTCGAAACCGATATCCTCGAGCTCCGCCACCAGCCATTCGGCGGCCTTGCGGCAATCGTCCTTGAAAGCGGGATCGGTGGAGATCGACCGGATGCGGACAAGGCCGAACAGGCGTTCGAGGCTGGCTGTAAGGTTCTGGTCGGCGCGGTCGAGAACGGAGGAAAGATCAGTCATGAAGAGGTCCTGTCTTTGAAATGTGAGACCCTGAAGCCTCTCGGAAGCGGGTCTCTTGGAAAAACGTGTCAATCGTTACGGCGTCCGACTGTGTTAGCAAGCCTCCGCGGGTCGGCACAATGGCAAAGAGGAAAACTGCGTCCGCAGGCGGGGGCCTGCCGGGAGAGGCTAAAGTTTCCGCGCGTTCTCGACGATCATTCGCATGTATTCGATCATCAGCTCCCGTTCGAAGCGCTTGAAGCCTGAAAAAAGGGCGGCATCCGCTTCGGCTGCGGCTTCCACGGCCTGAACCTCGAGATCGCGGCCAAGCTGGGTGAGTGTAATGATCTGCGCCCGGCGGTCACCGGGATGGGGCGCGCGCTGGATGAGCCCATCCCGCTCCATCCGCGAAAGCGTATTCGCAAGCGTTGCCTGCTCCACGTCCAGCCTGTCGAGGAGTTGCTTCTGGGTAAGCCCGTCCTCCTGCCAGAGTTCGAGCAGGACGGGGAATTGGCCTGGAGAGAACCCCAGTGCCATCGACCGGCTCTGCAGGGAGCGTGCGAAGCCTTTGGCCAATTGACTGGCCAGATAGGTGGCAGAATGCCGACGGTCGAATGTCATGATCTAGGTCTCCATCCCCTCCCTTGATGCGCCCTTTGAGATGTGAATCCTGCAGATATATCGCACGCCATGCTTTCGCCAAGCCTGTGCGAAGACATGCAGGACGATAAGTTTTTCGTTCTCAGGAAAATGAAAAACCGCCATGGCCGGGAGGGGACAGCCATGGCGGTTCTGATGGAGGGGCAAAGACCCGGAGAGGGGGATAGGTCTTTGCCCGGTCTGGTGCGGCGGGGGACAGGCCGGCTGCCAGACTGCGGCGTGATCAATCGCCGGTACACATCAGATGTGAGGCTGAATGCGGCTTTTCAAGGGAACCGTCTATTACAAATCAGTAACGTTCGGGTGAGGATCGGAAGCAGGGCGACAGGCGAAGTTTTCATGGACGGATGAAATGCCTCACGCTATTCCTTTGGCCCATGAAAAAAGGCGATCATCTTTTCCTTATCGACGGTTCCGGCTTCATCTTCCGTGCGTTCCACGCATTGCCGCCGCTCACCCGTAAATCCGATGGCTTGCCGGTCGGCGCAGTCTCCGGCTTCTGCAACATGCTGTGGAAGCTGCTGACCGATGCGCGCGACACATCCGTCGGTGTGACGCCGACGCACTTCGCGGTCATCTTCGATTATTCCGCGAAGACCTTCCGCAAGGACATATATGACGCCTACAAAGCCAACCGGCAGGCTCCGCCCGAAGAGCTCATCCCGCAATTTGGGCTGATCCGCGAGGCGACCCGCGCCTTCAACCTGCCTTGCATCGAGACGGAAGGTTTCGAGGCGGACGACATCATCGCCACCTACGCGCGTCAGGCCGAGGCGATCGGAGCCGACGTGACGGTCGTCTCCTCCGACAAGGACCTGATGCAGCTCGTGACGCCGATGGTCCACATGTACGACAGCATGAAGGACAAGCAGATCGGCATTCCGGACGTCATCGAGAAATGGGGTGTGCCGCCGGAAAAGATGATCGACCTCCAGGCCCTGGTCGGCGATTCGGTGGACAATGTGCCGGGTATTCCGGGCATCGGTCCGAAGACGGCCGCACAGCTTCTCGAGGAATTCGGTGATCTCGATACGCTGCTTGCCCGTGCCGACGAGATCAAGCAGGTGAAGCGGCGGGAAAACATCGTTGCCAATGCCGACCAGGCGCGCTTGTCGCGCCAGCTCGTGTCGCTCAGGACCGACGTGCCGCTCGACTTGGCCCTCGATGCGCTGGTGCTGGAGCCGCAGAACGGCCCGAAGCTGATCGCCTTCCTGAAGGCCATGGAGTTCACCACGCTGACCCGGCGCGTGGCGGCGGCCTGCGATTGCAACGCCGAAGAGATCGAGCCGGCCGCCCTGAAGATCGAATGGGGCGCGGGGGCTCGCGGCCCGGATCTCGATGCCGGGGTTCCGGCGAAAGCGCCGATCGATACCGGCGAGGCCGCGGCCGAAGCGCCGGCGAGTCTCCCCAAGGCGGCCATCGCAAAGGGTGTCGGGGCCGCAACGCCCGCTGAACTGGCGCAGGCCCGCATCGAGGCTTTTGCCAAGGCCAAGCTCGACCCGAGTTGCTATGTGACGATCCAGGATGTCGAGGTGCTTGACGACTGGATCCGGGCGGCGCAGGAGACAGGCCTCGTCGGCTTCGATACGGAAACCACTTCTCTTGATCCGATGCAGGCGGAACTCGTCGGCTTCTCGTTGGCAATCGCCGACAATACCGATAATCCGACCGGCCTTGCCGTTCGTGCAGCCTATGTGCCGCTGATCCACAAGACGGGAGTGGGCGACCTGCTCGGCGGAGGACTTGCAGAGAACCAGATTCCAACATCCGAGGCGCTTGCCCGCCTGAAACCGCTGCTTGAAGATCCGTCGGTCCTCAAAGTGGCCCAGAACCTGAAGTTCGACTATCTGGTGATGAAGCGCCACGGCATCACCGTCGAAAGCTACGACGACACGATGCTGATGTCCTATGTCCTGGAGGCCGGCAAGGCCAACCACGGCATGGACGCGCTTTCGGAACGCTGGCTGAACCACAAGCCGATTGCCTTCAAGGATGTCGCCGGCAGCGGCAAGTCGGGCGTGACTTTTGACTATGTCGACATCGACAAGGCGACAGCCTATGCGGCGGAAGATGCCGATGTGACGCTCCGCCTCTGGATGGTCTTGAAGCCGCAACTGGCTGCCATGGGGCTGACCACCGTCTACGAGCGGCTGGAACGGCCGCTGGTCGAAGTCCTGGCGCGCATGGAAGAACGCGGCATCACGATCGACCGGCAGATCCTCTCGCGCCTTTCCGGCGAGCTTGCCCAGAAGGCGGCTGCTTTCGAAGACGAAATCTATCAGCTCGCGGGCGAGAAGTTCACCATCGGCTCGCCGAAGCAGCTCGGTGATATCCTGTTCGGCAAGATGGGCCTGCCGGGCGGAGCCAAGACCAAGACCGGCCAATGGTCGACATCGGCGAGCGTGTTGGAAGACCTTGCGGCTACAGGCCATGAACTGCCGCGTAAAATCGTCGACTGGCGGCAGCTCACCAAGCTGAAGTCCACCTATACGGATGCGCTGCCGGGCTATGTCCATCCCGAGACGAAGCGGGTCCATACCTGTTATTCGCTGGCTTCCACCACGACCGGGCGCCTTTCGTCCTCCGAGCCGAACCTGCAGAACATCCCGGTGCGCACGGCGGAAGGACGAAAAATCCGCACGGCCTTCATCTCGACGCCCGGCCACAAGCTCGTCTCGGCCGACTACAGCCAGATCGAGCTGCGCGTGCTCGCCCATGTCGCCGATATTCCGCAACTGCGGCAGGCCTTTTCGGACGGTATCGACATCCATGCCATGACCGCGTCCGAAATGTTCGGCGTGCCGGTGGAAGGCATGCCGAGCGAGGTTCGCCGCCGCGCCAAGGCGATCAATTTCGGCATCATCTATGGCATTTCCGCCTTCGGGCTTGCCAACCAGCTCGGCATCGAACGTTCGGAAGCGGGCGACTACATCAAGAGATATTTCGAGCGCTTCCCGGGCATCCGCGACTATATGGAGAGCACCAAGAGTTTTGCACGAGAGAACGGCTATGTGGAGACGATCTTCGGCCGCCGGGCGCATTATCCGGAGATCAAGTCCTCCAATCCCTCCGTGCGGGCATTCAACGAACGGGCATCGATCAACGCGCCGATCCAGGGTTCGGCAGCGGATATCATCCGCCGCGCCATGGTGAAGATGGAGCCCGCGCTCGCGAAAGCGGGCCTGTCGGCGCGCATGCTCCTGCAGGTGCATGACGAATTGATCTTCGAAGTCGAGGACGAGGAGATTGAACGGACACTGCCGGTGATCATTTCGACCATGGAGCAGGCGGCCATGCCGGCGATTGCCATGAAAGTGCCGCTGAAGGTGGATGCGCGTGCGGCGGGCAACTGGGACGAGGCTCACTGAGACGATTGGGCTCAGTGCTCGCGCGGAGAATCCGGGTAGAGGGAGAGGAGTGCCTCGACCATGGCCCCGCCCGCCATTTCGATCGAAGCGCTGTTATCGACCGTCATGACCTCATAATCGCCTTCGACCGAAAGCGAGCTACGCTCCAGCCGGCGCAGGATTTCTTCCCGCGTCTCCCGGCCACGTCCCTCCAGACGGGCGGCAAGCACATCGAGGCTAGCTGTCACGTTGATCACGATGAGCCGTGAATATGCCGCCTTGAAACGGCCAAGGGCGGAGCGGGAACCATTGGCAACGACGAGCCATCCCCGGTCGACTGCCTCTTTCGTCTCGACGGGGATGCCGTAGCGTAAGCCATGCGCACCCCAGGACACGGCAAAACGGCCGGCCTTTTCCAGCGCTTCGAATTCGGCTTCCGACACGCTGTCATGGTCCTCGCCGCCGGCGGCGGCATCACGGGTGATCACCCGCCGCACGAAGACGACGTCGTCGCGCCCCTCGAAGAACCGGGCGGCATAGGCCATCAACGTGTCCTTGCCGGCGCCGCTCGGACCGACGACGGCGACCATGCAGCCAGTTGAGATCGGCTCGGCCCCTGTCGGCCTCGCGTCCATCACGCTACCCGCCGTCCTTCCCGCCAGACCGCTCGGGCGACCGGAACGCCCTCCATGCGGTAGACGCGCACGACATCGGCGCGCAGCCCGGTCGCGATCCGGCCGCGATCATCGAGGCCAACGGTGCGGGCAGGCGTCGCGGTCACCATGGCGAGCGCCTTCGGCAGGGAGATGCCTTCCACTTCGTCAGCCAACACGAAGGGTGCGTGCAGCAGACTGAGCGGTACGTAATCGGAAGAAAGCACGTCGAGCACGCCCCGTTCGGCGAGATCGCGGGCGGCGATATTGCCGGAATGGGATTTGCCGCGCACGATGTTCGGCGCGCCCATCAGCACGCTCATGCCGGCCTCGTGCGATGCCTTGGCCGCATCGAAGCTGGTCGGGAATTCAGCGAGCCTGACGCCGTTTTCGATCGCCTCGTCCACATGGGTGAGCGTTGCATCGTCATGGCTTGCGACCGTGATGCCGCGCTCGGCGCAGACTTTGGAGATGGCGCTACGGTGCGGCCCCGAATTGCGGGCCGACTCCCCCTGGCGCTTGGCCACGAAGGCGGCAAAGGCCTCGTCGCTGAGGCCCCGCTTCGTTTGGTAATAGAGGGTATACTGGTCCATCGTCTGGAACTGCCGCTGGCCCGGCGCATGGTCCATCAGCGAAACAAGCCGGACATGCGGATCGTTCTCGAAATCGACAAAATGCTCCATGCAGTTGTCGGCCGAGACCTCGCAGCGCAGGTGGATAAAGTGTTCCGAACGCAGCCGGCCTTGCCGACCGGCAGCCTGGATGGCATCGGCCATCTCGCGCATCTCGCCCCTGACAAAGCCGCCGTCTTCATCCGCGCCCATACGCAGGCAGTCGAAAACGGTGGTGATGCCGGAGGTGGCGACCTGCGCGTCATGCGCCTGGATCGCGGCGATCGTGTTCCAGCGCACGCCCGGACGCGGCGAATAGTGCTGTTCCAGATGGTCGGTATGCAGCTCAACAAGACCGGGGATCAGGTAGTCGCCCTCGAAATCCTCGCCGGTCCGGACATTGCCTTCCGAGATGTCGGCGATCCTGCCGTCACGGATCTGGACGGAGCCGTGGATCATGCCGTCTTCGAGGACGATACAGGCATTGGTGAGCACGAGTTCGGCGGTCATGATGCGATCTTTCTATTCTCGGAAACGGGCGCGAGCGGATGCCAGCGATGGACGGTGAAGGGCGCGCCCCGCTCGGTCTCGATGAAGAGCGCAAGCCCGTCGATCGTGAGCGGCGCGTTTGCAAACTCGGAAAATCGGCGGTCCAGCTCTTTGCGCATGGCTGGTGCATATTCGGGCGGCACCTGACCGGTCAGCGTCATGTGGAAGCGGAATTCGTCCATGACGTAGGGATAACCCCAGCGGTCGAGGTTGGCGCGGTGCGTGGCGCTGAGGGTCTCCGGTTTGCGCCGCGCGATATCCGCATCCGAAAGTGGGGCGCGGAAAGGTTCGAATTCCTCGACGACGCGGGCGGCGAAATGCTGGAGATCGGGATAGACCGTGTCGGGAACGAGCGCGAAGAAACGCCCGAGTTGATCGACGATGACGTTCGGAATGTCGAATGCCGGAGTGTCTGCGGCGAAACGCTCGACAGCAGCGATCAGGTCCGCCTCGGTCCGGTCGGAATGCAGCTCGAACGGCGCCTTGAGCGTCGCATGGAAGCCATAGCGGTGCGGGTCGGCGGTCAGCTCATGGATAGTGTCCCTGGCCAAACCGTCCGCCTCCGGCGTCGGGAACGTCTCGCCAGTAAAGGCGTCGCGGCCGAGCCAATGCGTCGCGGCTTTCGTCAGCGGATGGGTTTCGGCGGGCGAAAAGTAAAGAGCGTAGCGCAAGACAGGATTCCGGAATCACAAAGAGGCCGGCTAAAGACTACCCCGCCGCCTCACGTCAAAACAGGACCTCCGGCTAAAAGATTTCCATGACAGAATGATGATGCCGGCTGTTCAATGGTTCGTTTTGCCGATGAGCCGGGAGCGCAGGGCATTCGAAATATTGTCGAACAGGAAGACGACGATCAGGATCAACACCACCATATAGGCGACGTTCTCCCAGTCGGAATTGGTGCGCATCGCCTCCCACAGCTTGAGGCCGATGCCGCCGGCTCCGACCGCGCCGATGACGGTGGCGGACCGGATATTGGACTCCCAGAAATAGAGCGCCTGCGACATGAAGACCGGCATGACCTGCGGCACGACGCCGAAGCGCTGCACGGCGGACGGCGGCGCGCCAACGGAGCGCACGCCCTCGCGTTGCTTGTCGTCGATATTCTCCAGCGCTTCCGAATAGAGTTTGCCGAACGTGCCGGTATCGGTGAAAAAGATCGCCGAGATGCCGGCAAGCGGCCCGGGACCGAAGGCGCGGGTGAAGAACAGCGCCCAGATCAGCATGTCCACCGAGCGCAGGAAGTCGAAGAAGCGCTTGGTGATCTGGTTCACTGGCCGGTTGCGCAGGATGTTGCGGGCGGCGATGAATGACAGCGGAAAGGCGAGCATCGTGGCGAACAGCGTGCCGATGAAGGCCATGACGACCGTCTGCAAAAGCTTGGTCCACACGTCCAGATGTTGCCAGGACGGATTGTAGAGGATGTCATTCCAGGCGAGCGACAGGTTGCTGCGCGACGGATCGAGCCGTTCGCCGGAGATGACGAGACCTGCCACCTCGCCGGCGGATTTCCCGAAGAAGGCGGAATTGGTGTCGAAGAAGAAGTTCTCCCAGCCGAGGAACCGCTTGCGCACGCGCACCCGCTCCGCGGATATTTCCGCCCAGCCGGAGAAGCCGAAATAGGCGACCACGCGAGCGCCTGGAGACCGTTGCTCGGCCCATTCGGGCAGGACGCCGTCCGCGCGCACTTCGCCGGACGTCCGGTCGAGGATGAGCCTGACGGTTTCCGCACCGCGTGTGAGCACGACCTCGTCCGGTTTCACGTCGATGGTGCGCGATGTCCCCAGCGTGACGAACGCATGCGTTACGATCTCTTCCGTGCGTGTCTGGCTGGCGGTCGCTGCTTGCGGTGCGGCTTCTCCCGGCTTCGGTGCCTGCGCCATGAAGCTGAAGCTGGATGAGGGGGCCGCGGACTGGGTGGAGGGTGCCGCCGGAGCCTCGATCGTGCGGGTTGCCGTTTCGCGCGTGGCCTCGAGCCAGTCAGGGTTCGGATTGGGGCCGATCGGGTCGAAACGGGGATAGCTGATCCGCATGGCGCCGTCCGCGTCGATCTCGATATCCGGGCGGATTTCGTAGGAAATCCAGTCGGCCAGATAGCTGCCGGCAATCCCCCAGTTGGCATCGTTGATGACCTTGCCGACCGCGAAGAACCACCAGGAGAAAATCAGATAGAGGGCAAACGAGAACACGATGATCGGAACGTGAAACCGTTGCCACAGCGTGCGCCTGAATATCTCGGGGTGGCGCTTCGCCAGCATTTCCATCTCGGCGGTATTGAGAACAGTCATGGCGGAACCCCGGTCAGATCATATGGAAGGCCTGCTCGCCGACCAGTCTGCGGCGGAGCCAGGCGGAAAACTGGTCGACGGCGATGATCGTCAGAAGCAGGAGGATGATGATCGCGAGCGTCTTCGCCTCGTGACCGCGTCCGATCGACAGGCGGAGTTGTTCGCCGATGCCGCCACCGCCGACGGCGCCGATGATGGTCGAGGCCCGGACGTTGATCTCCAGGCGCAGCAGGAAGTAGCTCATGAAATTCGGCATGACCTGCGGCACCATGCCGAACCAGGCCCGCTCCACCCAGTTCGCGCCCACGGCCTTCAGACCTTCTTCCGGCTTCATGTCGGCGTTTTCGATCACTTCGAAGAAGAGCTTGCCAAGCGCGCCGATGGTATGGATCGCGACCGCGATCACCGCCGGCAGTGGCCCGAGAGACAGAATCGCGAGGAAGAAGCCGGCGAGCACCACTTCCGGAAAGGCGCGCAGGATTTCCATGAACCGGCGTGCCGTACCGCGTATCCAGACATTGGTGGTCATGTTGCGGGCGGCAAGAAATGACAGGAGAAATCCGAAAACCAGCCCGATCAGTGTGGCCAGAAGCGCGATGTTGAGTGTTTCCGCCATCTTGTAGAAATATTCAGGTATGTAGAAGCTGCCGGTTATGTACTGGCGGCCCTCGACATAGTCGTATTTCATGCTGCCGTCGTAATAGGGCGAAGGCAGGTCGAACATCGCCCGCCAGATTTCCATCCCGTCCCGCGGTATGAGCTCGCCGACGAAGTCGAAGAAATGCGGGAGCCGGTCGAAGAACTTGCCGGCATTGGTCTCGTTGGCGAACCACAGCGAGCCTGAAACCGTGATCAGCAGGATGACTGCGGTCAGCACCGTGTAGAGGCGGCGCTGGCCCGCAAGCTGCTGCCAGTGGCGCTCGACCATCAGCCCGTTGTCGCTCAATCGCGGCTGCAATACGGAAGTCGGCATATGTTTTCCCTGATCCCGGCAGGCAAGAGAAGGCCGTCGAGCGGATATCCGTTCGACGGCCGCTTCATCGGGGTTTATCAACCGCCGATCGTTGCCTTGCGGGCGTCGATGATCGGCTTGTAGAAGTCGGCATTCACTTCGGCGAAGCCGGTAAAGTCACCGCCCTGAACGGCGGAGAAGCAGGCCGGATCGGCCTTCGGCAGATCCATCATGAACTGCTTGAACTTGGCCTTCATGTCGGCGTTCATGGACGTGCGGACGACGACCGGGCCATTCGGGATGAGCGGCGATTTCCAGAGCTCGACGAGGTCGTCCATGTTGAGGATGCCCTTGTCGACCATCTTGCGCAGGTTGCCGGACGAATAGCCGTCCTTGAATTCGCCGACGCCCGAGCCCCAGGTGGTGCCGGCAGCAAACGTGCCCTTGACGACTTCGAGAACGAGGTTCTCGTGACCGCCGCCAAAGCCGGTTTCGCTGAAGTATTCCTTGACCGGTGCGCCGATGGCTTCCGGAAGGGTAACGGTCGGGATGAGGAAACCGGACGTGGAGTCGGGATCGGCAAAGCCGAGCTTCTTGCCCTTCATGTCGGAGAGCTTGGTCATGCCCGAATCCTTGCGGGCGACCATGATGGAGTAATAGCCCATCGATCCGTCGGTCTGGACCGTGGTCAGGATCGGCTCGACGGCCTTGGGGTTGGCGAGATAGACCTTGGCATAGGCGGAGGCGCCAAGCTCGGCATAGTCGAGCGTGCCGCCGAGCAGGCCCTGAACGACGCCGTCATAGTCGGCGGCAGGAAAGAGCGAAACCTTTTCGACGCCGATCGCCGCCGGCAGCTTGTCGACCATGCACTGGAAATTGCGCAGGCGGTCCGCCTCGTTTTCACCTCCAAGGATACCGATACGGAATTCCTTGAGATCTTCGGCGGCAGCGGAGCCGGCAAGCGCAGCCAATGCTACGGCTGCAAGAAGAGCTTTCTTCAACATGGATTCATCTCCTGTTTCCCGGGTTCCCCCGGATTGGCTGTTGTGAACGATACCCTTGACGCGGGCAGGCGATCCTGGTGCGGCTCAGGCCCTGGCGGTCGCCAGCGCCTCGATGCCTGCAGATAGAGGCACACCAGCCGGGCTTGCCGTGCCGGAAGTGCCGATGCTGGTGGATGTCATGGTTTCATCAATACCGGCGCCGTCCTTGTCAGAGCCGTAGATCTCGCGCACCGCGGCGGCATCGAGCTCATGCGGCGGCCCGTCGAAGACGACGCGGCCCGCAGCCATGCCGATGATCCGTTCGCAATACTTGCGGGCAGTATCGAGCGTATGCAGGTTGGTGATGACGGTGATGCCTTCGCGCTCGTTGATGTCGCGCAGCGCGTCCATGACGATCTTGGCGTTGAGCGGATCGAGCGAGGCGATCGGCTCGTCGGCAAGCACCATCTTGGGCGCCTGCATCAACGCACGCGCGATCGCGACCCGCTGCTGTTGCCCGCCCGACAGCGTTCCGGCCCTTTGCAGCGCCGTCTGCTCGATGCCGAGGCGCTCAAGGGCGGCGATCGCCATCAAGCGCTCTTCCCGGCTGAAGATGTTGAGAAGGCTCGTCACCGTCGAGCGGTGGTTCAGCCGCCCGAGCAGCACGTTGGTGAGCACATCGAGGCGCGGCACCAGGTTGAACTGCTGGAAGATCATCGCGCAGTCGCGCTGCCAGTTGCGCAGCGCCGCACCCTTGAGCGCGGACACCTCGACCCCACCGAAATGGATGGAACCGGAGCTCGGTTCCTGCAGGCGGTTGATCATGCGCAGGAGGGTGGATTTGCCGGCGCCGGAGCGACCGATGACGCCGACCATCTGGCCCTGGGGAATCTCCACGTTCACGGCATTGACCGCGATGCGATCGCCAAAACGGCGGGTGACATTCCTCAGCTCGAACTTCATGCTCTCTCGCCCGTCCATCCCTATCATAGGGCTTCGATTAGCGGGCGTTCGTGAAGCCTGAATGTCGGTTTTATGTCGGTATTGTTACAATCCCCTGATGTTTGTAACGGTTGTGTTACGCCGCATGGCGGGACAGGAATTCTTCCGCCGAAAGAGCCCGGAAATCCTCAAGAGCGGCTCTCAATTTCAGGTGGTCCCAATCCCACCAGGCGAGCCTGTCCATTGCCTCGCCGACCGCTTTTGTAAAGCGCTCGCGAATGAGTTTAGCCGGCACGCCGCCGACGATCGTGTAGGGCGCGACATCCTTCGAGACGACCGCACCGGCGCCGATCACTGCACCGTTCCCTATGGTGACACCGGGCAACACCGTCGCGCCATGGCCGATCCAAACGTCATGCCCGATCACCACGCGGTGGTCGCGCCGCCATTCAAAGAAGCTCTGTTCGTTTTCCGCGTCGTCCCAGTAATTTGCAGCGCGGTAGGTAAAGTGATGAAGCGTCGCCCGCCAGGTGGGGTGATTGGTGGCGTTGATGCGCACGGAAGCGGCCATGTTGACGAACTTGCCGATCGTCGCGCACCAGATCGACCCGTCCTGCATGATGTAGGAATAGTCGCCGATCTCGGCCTCGTCGATGCGGCAGCGCTCGGAGACTTCCGTATAGCGTCCGAGGGTTGAGTTGGACACCTTGGCGCTTGGATGGATAGCCGGCTCAAGACCAAGCTTCTTGCTCATGCTGCAACTGCCTTTCGGGGGGAGAACTGCGTGACGTCGAGAATGCGGTCCGCGACTGCCTCGCGCACTTCCTCGTCGTGGAAGATGCCGAGAAGGGCCACGCCTTCCCGCTTCTTCCCGGCTATCATCTCGACCACGACCTGCCGGTTGACGGCATCGAGCGAGGCGGTCGGCTCGTCGAGGAGCAGGATGCGGTGGCTGGTGATAAAACCGCGCGCGATGTTGACGCGCTGCTGTTCGCCACCGGAAAAAGTGGCAGGCGGCAGCGACCAGAGTTCCTGCGGCAGGTTGAGCTTGGCGAGCAATTCCGCGGCTTTCTTCCGGGCTTCGGTCGCTTCAACGCCGCGTGCGACGAGCGGTTCGGCGACGACATCGACCGCCGCCACGCGCGGCACGGTGCGCAGGAACTGGCTGACATAGCCCATCGTATGCCGACGGACATCGAGAACGGTGCGCGGATCAGCACGGGCGATATCGATGAGCCGGTCCTTGTGATCCACGAGGATCTGGCCGGAATCGACGGCATAATTGCCGTAGAGCATCTTCAGGATCGAGCTCTTGCCGATGCCCGACGGGCCGCCGAGCACCACGCATTCTCCGCTTGCGACGGAAAAGCTCACGTCGTTGACGACCGGCAGCTTGATGCCGTCGCGCAGGTGCATGGTGAAGCTCTTGAAGACTTCCGAAACGACGAGGGGAGTTGCCATTGGTCTTCTCCTCAGACCTGAAGAATGGAAGAAACGAGCAACTGCGTATAGGGCTCGCGCGGGTCGTCGAGCACCCGGTCGGTCAGCCCATGCTCGATCACATGGCCGTCCTTCATCACCATCATCCGGTGCGACAGCAGGCGCGCGACCGCAAGGTCATGGGTGACGACGATCGCCGACAGGCCAAGGTCGTTGACGAGGCCGCGCACCAAATCGAGCAGGCGGGCCTGCACGGAAACATCAAGCCCTCCGGTCGGCTCGTCCATGAAAACGAGGCGGGGATGGGTGACGAGATTGCGGGCGATCTGCAGGCGCTGGCGCATGCCGCCTGAAAAAGCGCGCGGCTGGTCGTCGATGCGGTCGGTCGAAATTTCGACGCGGGCAAGCCAGTCGCTCGCCGTCTCGCGGATCTTGCCGTAATGCCGGTCGCCGATCGCCATCAGCCGCTCGCCGACATTGGCGCCGGCGGAAACCGTCATGCGCAGCCCGTCGACCGGGTTCTGGTGCACGAAGCCCCAGTCGGTGCGCATCAGGAAGCGGCGCTCCGCCTCTCCCATATGGTAGAGGTCGCGGAAATTGCCGTCGCGCATGCGGTATTCGACGCTGCCGGTCGTCGGGATCAGCCGGGTCGAGAGGCAATTCAGCAGCGTCGTTTTGCCCGAGCCGGATTCTCCGACGATGGCGAGCACTTCGCCCGGCCAGAGATCGAAGGAAACACCCTTGCAGCCGATGCGGCTGCCATAAAATTTCGAAACGCCGCTGACTTTGAGAAGAGGGGTATCGGTCATTCCGCAGCTTCCTTGCTTGGCGCCAGCATCGCGCCGGCATGGCCGTGTTCGCGGCGTTCTTCGCAATGGTCGGTGTCGGAGCAGACGAACATGCGGCCGCCCTTGTCGTCGAGCACCACCTCGTCGAGATAGACGCCCTCGGCGCCGCAGAGCGCACAGGGCTGTTCGAACTTCTGGATCTCGAACGGATAGTCTTCGAAATCGAGGCTCACCACCTCCGTATAGGGCGGCACAGCGTAGATGCGCTTCTCGCGGCCGGCACCGAAAAGCTGCAACGCTTCCGACAGGTGCATTTTCGGGTTGTCGAATTTCGGCGTTGGCGACGGGTCCATGACGTAACGCCCGGCGACCTTCACCGGATAGGCATAGGTCTTCGAGATGCGGCCGTTATGCGCGATGTCCTCGTAGAGCTTCACATGCATGAGCCCGTATTCCTCCAGCGCATGCATCTTGCGCGTCTCGGTCTCGCGCGGTTCGAGGAAGCGCAACGGCTCCGGGATCGGTACCTGGTAGACGAGGATCTGGCCTTCGGCGAGCTTCTGCTCGGGAATGCGGTGGCGCGTCTGGATGATCGTCGCATCCTTGGTATGGGTGGTGACGGCGACGTTCGCGACCTTCTGGAAGAAGGCACGGATCGAGACGGCATTGGTCGTGTCGTCGGCGCCCTGGTCTATCACCTTCAAGACGTCTTCGGGGCCGATGATCGAGGCGGTCACCTGCACGCCGCCGGTACCCCAGCCATAGGGCATCGGCATTTCGCGGGAGGCGAAGGGCACCTGGTAGCCGGGGATGGCGATCGCCTTCAGGATGGCGCGGCGGATCATCCGCTTCGTCTGCTCGTCGAGATAAGCGAAGTTATAGGTGGCGAGGTCGGTCACTCGGCAGCCTCCTGCAGGTCCTTGCCGCTGTTGCGGGCGGCTTCGATATCGGCGCGCATCTTGCGCACCAGAGCGAGTTCCGCCTGGAAGTCGACGTAGTGCGGAAGCTTCAGATGTTCGACAAAGCCGGTGGCCTGTACGTTGTCCGAATGGGAGATGACGAATTCCTCGTCCTGGGCCGGCGCGGTGATGTCTTCGCCAAGCTCCTCGGCGCGCAGCGCGCGGTCGACCAGCGACATCGACATCGCCTTGCGTTCGCTCTGTCCGAAGACGAGCCCGTAACCGCGGGTGAATTGCGGCGGCGCCTTGGAGGAGCCCTTGAACTGGTTGACCATCTGGCATTCGGTGACGCGGATGCGCCCGAGCGAGACGGCAAAGCCGAGTTCCGCGACCTCCATTTCCACCTCCACTTCGCCGATGCGGATTTCACCGACGAAGGGGTGGTTCCGGCCGTAGCCGCGCTGGGTGGAATAGCCGAGGGCGAGCAGAAAACCCTCGTCGCCGCGGGCAAGCGCCTGCAGGCGCAGGTCCCGGCTCATCGGAAATTCCATCGGTTCGCGCGTCAGGTCACCGGCCAGATGATCCGCGGGAAACTCACCGTCCGGCTCGATCAGGCCTTCATGCGCAAGGATGTCGGAAACCCGCATGATGCGTTCATCCGAAGCATCCTTCCGCTTCGGCTCATCGACCGGCTCGTCGGTGAGCAGCGAGGGGTCGAGCAGGCGGTGCGTGTAATCAAAGGTAGGCCCGAGAAGCTGGCCGCCCGGCAGATCCTTGTAGGTCGCCGAGATGCGTCGCTCGACTTTCATGGTTGCGGTATCGAGAGGAACAGAAGCGCCGAAACGAGGCAGTGTCGTGCGATAGGCACGCAGGAGGAAGATCGCCTCGATCAGGTCACCGCGTGACTGCCGGACGGCAAGGGCTGCGAGCGCCCGATCATAGAGCGAAGCTTCCGCCATCACCCGGTCGACGGCAAGCCCGAGTTGCTCAATGATCTGACCGATGGTGACGGAAGGAAGGGAGCGGTCGCCCCGGCGCCGGTCGGCCAGCAACTCGTGAGCGTTATTGATGGCGGCCTCGCCACCCTTGACGGCAACATACATGGTTTCACTCTCCTGCCCATCGTCCGGCATCCCCGCTAGATGCCGGAAAGGGTTGGTCACTCTGCCTCGGGGGCTGAAAAGTCAGACACCCGTTCACTGGACTGCGATCTTGGTCGTTCGCGGCAGGCACAACAGGGTCCTGCCGGCCGTCAGGATGACGTCGATGCCGCGCGGGAAGAGCGCCCGGTTCTCGGCCCACAGTCTCGGGAAAACGTCGGGAAGGCCCCTGACCCTGGTGGTCGTGGCATCCTGGATGCCGGGGCCGGTCAGTGTAAGCTGCTGGCCCTCATCGAGAGCAGCGACCTCGATCATCAGCGTCGTGGAACGGTCCGGATATTCCTGAGTGCCGGCGGCAAACAGGCCGAAGGAGGCGAGCGTTGCGCCAGCCTCGACGAACGCGAACCGGGCCTCCGCTTTCTCGCGGGTAACCGGCGCGCCAGTGTGGAACACTATCCATTCGCCGACGGAGGATTTTGCGAGGCCCGCGCTCAGCCAGACCGGCGTCTCGTGGTCGCAGAGGGTCAGCGCGATTGCGCCTGCCGCTCCTCCCAAAGGTTCAGGCTGGCCGACATCGGAACTCACGGTGCGGATCGTTCCCGGACGCGCCATGCCGTCCATCAGCAGACGGAACATGCTCTGGGATTCGAATACCGGTTCACCGAACCCGCCGGAAAACGCTTGCGGCTTGATGCTCATCAATCCTCCCCCCGTACCATTGTGAAGAAATCGACCCGGGTTGCTGCGGTCTCCTCCGCCTTTTGCCGGTCCTCCGCGGCAATGCGTGTCTCTATGGGGGCAAGCAAAGCGGCCTCCACAAAAGCGCGCGTCTCCGCTTCCTGCCAGAGCGCGTCGAACACGGCGGCAAGCCGCACATTTTCCTTATCCGTGCCGAGCGCTTGCGCGTGACCCGCCGTGCCGGATGCAAGCAGCACCGTTGCGCGGGTCACCGTTGCCTCGCCGAGGTTGAAGGGAGCTCCGCCGCCGCCAATGCGCCCGCGCACCATGACGAGCCCGGTCTCCGGCCCGCGCACGGGCTTCACATCCGGTTTTGTCGGAAGCTCCTCCCAGGCGGTATTCAGTTCGACCGTCTTTGCTCGCGCGAGGAGGCTGGCCGCGCGGCGGCGTCCGGCCGTTTCTTCACTCGCCTCGATTTGTTTTGCTGGGTCCATTGCCAAGCCCTCAAATGTCTATTAATATAGACAACCATACAAATCATATTATTCATAACTCTCGGATATAACAAGCGTGTGACATGGATGTGGGACAGATAAACGTCCAACGGCAGAATGGCGTGGCGCTCTGGCGGCAGATCGCCGACCGCATCCGGGCTTCGATCGCCAACGGTGAATACGACGCGACCGGGATGGTGCCGCCCGAGATGGTGCTGGCCGCCCAGTTCGGCGTAAACCGCCATACGGTGAGGAGCGCTCTTGCGGCGCTGGCCCAGGAGGGCATCGTCCGTGCCATGCAGGGACGCGGCACGCTGATCGAGCGTAAGGAGCGTTTGAATTTCCCGATCTCGCAGCGTACCCGTTTCACAGAGGGGATCGGCGATCAGGCGCGGAAAAAAGAAGGCTTGCTTCTGAGTTCGGCGGAGGAGCCGGCACCGGCCGCTCTTGCCTCAAGCCTGCGCATTGCCGAGGGTGCTCCGGTCATCCGGCTGGAAACGCTGAGAAAGGCCGACCGGCGACCGGTCTCGCGCTCGACCAACTGGTTCCCCGCCGGCCGTTTTGCCGGAATGAAGGAGGCTTATGAGGCCAGTGGTTCGATCACTGCGGCCTTTCAGGCACTCGGCCTTTCCGATTACTGGCGCTTTTCGACGGAGATCACCGCAACCCATGCGGATGGGGCAGACCTTGCCGACCTGCAATTGTCGCCGGGAGCCATCATCCTTGTCGCCCGGGCGTTGAACGTCGATCCGGACGGAGTGCCCGTGCAGTATGCCGTCAGCCGTTTTCCGGCGGATATGGTCCAGTTCACGATCGCGAATTGACAACGCCGGCCCCTGTACGAAACAAAGGCCGGCATCCAGAATAGAAGAAGCGGCGCTCGATGTCAGTGCGCGCCGGACATGTCGCCGAGAACCTGCTTGGAGGCGACTGTAGAGTCGGGGTTGAGCTTGTAGACCATCGGCACGCCGGTCGCGAGGTTGAGCTTCAGGATCTCTTCCTTGCTGAGCCGATCGAGCACCATTACCAGCGCACGCAGCGAATTGCCGTGTGCTGCGACGAGAACCGTCTCACCTCGCAGTACGCGCGGCAGGATCTCCGTCATGTAATAGGGCCAGACGCGGGCGCCGGTGTCGCGCAGGCTCTCGCCGCCCGGCGGCGGCACGTCATAGGAGCGGCGCCAGACATGCACCTGTTCCTCGCCCCATTTGGCGCGGGCGTCATCCTTGTTGAGGCCGGAAAGATCGCCGTAGTCGCGTTCGTTGAGCGCCTGGTCGCGGATCGTTTCGAGGTTCGGCTGGCCGACCTTTTCAAGCACGATGCGGCAGGTTTCCTGGGCGCGCTTCAGCGCCGACGTGAAGGCGACGTCGAACTTGATGCCGGTGTCGGCGAGCGCCTGCCCGCCCGTCTCGGCTTCCTGGATGCCGAGCGGGGTGAGATCGACGTCACGCCAGCCGGTGAACAGGTTTTTGAGATTCCAGTCGCTCTGGCCGTGACGGACAAGGACGAGGGTGCCGCTCATGAAAAGAAATCCTCCGGAAAGTTCAGCGGGAAAGCCCGAGCACGTCGAGCATGGAATAAAAGCCGGGCTTCTTGTCGCGCGCCCAGAGCGCCGCCGCAACCGCGCCGCGCGCGAAGATGGAGCGGTCGCGCGCGCTGTGCGAGAGCGTGACGAGTTCGCCTTCGCCGGCAAGGATGACGGAATGGTCGCCGACGACCGAACCGCCGCGAAGCGTCGCAAAGCCGATCGTGCCGACAGGGCGTGGGCCCGTATGGCCATCGCGAACCCTGACGGACTGGCTTGCCAGATCGATCCCGCGCCCCTTTGCTGCCGCTTCGCCGAGCAGCAGCGCCGTTCCGGACGGTGCATCGACCTTGTGCTTGTGATGCATTTCCATAACCTCGATATCCCATCCCGTTGCGGGAAGGGCTCTCGCCGCCTGTTCGGTAAGCACGCCGAGCAGGTTGACCCCGAGGCTCATGTTGCCGGACTTGACGACGCGCGCGTGACGGGCGGCGGCCTTGAATTTCTCCTCGTCCTCGATCAAGCAGCCGGTCGTGCCGATGATATGGACGATACGGGCCTGGGCGGCGAGGCCGGCGAATGTGACGCTTGTTGCCGGGGTGGTGAAATCGAGCACGCCTTCGGCATCGAGAAAGGCCTGCAGCGGATCGGTGCTGACGGGCACGCCGAGCGGGCCGACACCCGCGATCTCACCGGCGTCCTTGCCGATGAAAGCCGACCCTTCGCGTCCCACCGCCGCATGCAGCGTCACGCCCTCGGTTTCATGGATAACCCGAATCAGGGCTTGGCCCATCCGGCCCGCCGCGCCGACCACCACCAGTCTCATGTCATTTACGGCCATGTGCGACGTCGTCCCTAGTTTCGTCAGATGCGCTTTTCAGGCGATTGTAAATTGTTGAGCCGAGCGTAAAGACCGTCCTTGCGCTGTGCAAGCACATCGTGGGTGCCTTCCTCCACGACGCGGCCTTCATGCATGACGATGATCTTGTCGGCCTTGACAACGGTCGAAAGACGATGGGCGATGACAATCACGGTGCGGCCGCGCATGGCCGTGTCGAGCGCTTTCTGGACGGCCGCTTCGGATTCGTTGTCGAGCGCGGATGTGGCCTCGTCGAGAAGCAGGATCGGCGCATTGCGCACCAGTGCCCGGGCGATCGAAAGGCGTTGCCGCTGGCCGCCGGAAAGCGTCATGCCATTTTCGCCGACCGGCGTTTCATAGCCCATGGGCTGCGCGAGGATGAAGTCATGCGCATAGGCAAGCCGCGCGGCTTCCTCGACTTCCTGATCGGTCGCATCCGGCCGACCGTAGCGGATGTTGTCGCGGATCGAGCCCTCGAAGAGATAGGGCTGTTGCGAGACATAGGCGAGCTGGCGGCGTAGCGATTGCCTGGTGACGTCCGCGATGTCCTGCCCGTCGATCAGGATGCGACCTTCCGTCGGATCGTAGAAGCGCGGGATGAGGTTGATGATCGTCGATTTGCCTGCTCCCGATTGACCGACCAGCGCGGTCGTCTTTCCACCCTCGGCGACGATATCGACACCCTGAAGAATCGGGCCGCCATTGGCATAGGAGAAGGTGACGCCCTGCAGTTCGACGCGGGCATCCTTAACGACGAGATCCCCGGCGCCCGGCTTTTCCCGCTGGTGCGGTTGCATGTCGAGCAAATCATAGATCATTCGGGCGTTTACAACCGCGCGCTCGATCTGGACTTGCATTTTGGCAAGTCGCCGGGCCGGGTCGTAGGCCATCAGGAGCGCAGCGACAAAGGCGAAGAAAGCTCCGGGCGGGATATTGTCATAGATCGAGCGGAAGGCCGCATAGGCGACTACGCTGGAAATAGCGAGGCCTGCAAAAGTCTCGGTCAACGGTGAGGTGCGCTCCGAAAGCCGGGCTATGCGGTTGCTGCGACGTTCCGCCGTGTCGATGATGCGATTGACCTTGCGGTTGAGCTCATCCTCCATGGTAAACGCCTTGACGACGGTAATTCCCTGGATTGTCTCCTGCATGGCGCCGAGCACTTGGCTGTTGACTTCCACCGACTCCCGCGTTGCTGCGCGAAGGCGTCGTGAAACATAGCGCAGGGCATAAAGAAGCGGCGGAGCAACGGCGAACACGATCAGCGACAGAACCCAATCCTTGGAAACCATGACAGCGATCAAGGCGATGAGCGTTAGCAGGTCGCGCGCCGTGGACGTGACCGTCAGGTTCAGCACGTCACGGATGCCGGAGATATTCTGGTTGAGCTGAGCTGCAAGCTGGGCCGAGCGCTTTTCGGCGAAAAAGCCGACCGAGAGCGCCATGAGGTGTCTATAAATGCGCTGCTGATATCTGGCGACGATGTTGTTGCCGATTTTCGAGAGAGTAACGGCCTGACCATAAGTCGCAAAGCCGCGAAGCAGAAACGCCAGGAAAATCGAGCCGCAGATCCACCATACGATATCGGCTCGCTTGTTGGCGAAGGCCTCGTTGACGACCGACTCCATGATCCAGGCGGTGAAAGCGGTGGAAAGCGACATCGCCACGAGACACAGAATCGCAAAGATGTAGCCACGGACGTGGTCCTTGCCATTCTCAGCGATGACGCGTTTTAGAACGCTGGCGGCTGTGCCCGAGTCGATATGGTGTCTTTTGTCCTTGGCAGCTTTCAAAGGTTTTCCCGTACCGGCTTTAAAGATGCGATATCCGTGCGGGGCGTATTAAACGCTCAGGAACGCTTTTGAAAGCGGCAGGTCCCAGATTCGAGTGTGCTGTTGCATTCCGGCATGGTCGGATCAGCGTAGCCAGCGGCGGCCATCCATGGAGATCCCATAGGTGGAGGGCGTGCGGGCAAAGCTTGCAAGCCCGGCGAGAGCCGCCTGCGGATGGGTGACCACGAAGGTCGGGATCGTGCACATCAGCTCGGTATGCGGTGCCTTGTCCTCGAATGCTGTGCGGAATTCCGGGCCTTTCAGCGCCGGGATGATCTTCTGCGAGATGCCGCCGGCGAGATAGACGCCGCCGCGGGCCATGAAGATGAGCGCCATGTCGCCCGCCACGCGGCCGAGATAGGTGGCAAAAAGCGCAAGCGTTTCGATCGCCTGCGGGTTCGCGCCGTTGAGGCCATGCGCCGTGATGTCGGCCGGATCGGAAAACGCCGGCTCTAGCCCATCTGCCGCACAGACAGCTTGATAGATGTTCACGACGCCGCGTCCACTCAATATCTCTTCGGCGGAAACGCGGCCTTCGATCCTCCTGAGATGCGGAAAGATTTCGAAATCACGCTCGGAACGGGGCCCGACATCCACATGCCCTCCCTCGCCGGGAACCGGAAACCACATGTGCCGGGCGTAGACGAGGCCTGCGACGCCGAGCCCTGTTCCGGGGCCTAGCACGACGCGGGAGGCGAGATGCGGCTCGTCATGGGGGCCTAGCGCTTCGCGATATTCCTCCGGCAGTGCCGCAATCGCGAGCGCCTGCGCCTCGAAGTCGTTGACGACCAGCACGTCCTCGAAGCCGAGATTGGCGATCATCATCTTCGGGCGGACGATCCAGTCGCAATTGGTCAGGTCGATCTCGTCACCGTCGATTGGCCCGGCAACGGCAAGGATTGCCGAACGCGGCTGCACCGAAGTCTTGTCCAGCACGACCGTCTGGATCGCGTCATCGATCGTGGCATAATCGGCGGTGCGGACATGCGGGAAGGGCTTCGGCTCGGCATAGGCGTCGATCAGGATCGAAAAGCGGGCGTTCGTCCCTCCGATATCGCCGATCAGGATCGGAAAGGGCAGTTTGTCGGTCTTCATGCTATCGGCCATCGGGGAGCTCAGTCCTTCTGAAAGTCGATGAGTTTTTCGGCTGTAGCACGGTTGAGTGCCATGGGTATATCGTAGACGGTCGCAAGTCGCGTCAGCGCCTTCACGTCGACGTCATGGGGCAGCGCGCTCAAGGGATCGATGAAGAAGATCAGCATATCGACCTCGCCGGTGGCGATCATCGCGCCGATCTGCTGATCGCCGCCGAGCGGGCCGCTCTTCAGCCTGGTGACCTCAAGCTCCGGGCAGGCGTCCTGGACCCGCCCGCCCGTCGTGCCGGTCGCGACGATGCGGAAACGGGCGAGCGCGTCCTGATGATGGCGGGCAAAATCGGCCATGTCGTCCTTCTTCTGATCGTGCGCGATCAGTGCGATGCAGGCTGTGGCCGACATGAGGGTATCCTTCCCGAAAGCGACATTCAATCGATTTGCAACGCGTTCTAGCGCGCCAGCTCATCCTTGGGAAGGTGGAGGAGGGGCCGGCGCTTTCAACCGCCGGCCCGTTCGATGATTATTGTAGCGGGCGCGGCACAGGAATCGGCACATTGGCGGCGGCGACGGGCGGATCGTTGATAATCGCCTCGATGTTTTTCACGGGCGAGGGTGCCGCCGGCCGATCGGTGTAGGCCATGGCGCTGCCGCCGAAGGTCGCTTCGTCTTCGGAACGGGAGGAGGAGGCAAGCACGGCCGCGCAGGCTTTCGGAAGGTCGGACAGGGTGACCGGGCGCGGTTTGATGGGCTTCTTGTTCGGATCAGGCTTCGGCGGCGCCCATGGCTCCTTGGTGAACCACCAGGCAAACGCCTTGCTGTTGCAGTCGTCGTCCTTCGGCACCGCAGCCTGCTTCCGGCAGCTCGCGGAACCCGGCGGGCAGGAGATACGGATGTGGAAATGTTCGTCGTGGCCGTAGATCGGCCGCACCTTGCCAAGCAGGCTCCGATCGCCGGTCCAGGTCTCGCAGAGCTTCTTCTTGATCGCCGGGTTGACGAAGACGCGTTCCACCTGCGGATAGCTAGCCGCCTGCATGATCACCCGCGCATGAGTGTTCGTCCATTTCTTCGGATCGACGGTGAGGAACTTGCTCTTGTCGAGCATGGAGGTGAAGGGCATGCTTTCGCGCTCCTGCGGCGAAAGCGGCTGCGCCGGCTTAGGGGTGAACCAGACATCCGCATCGAGGCCGATTTGGTGCGAGGAATGGCCGGAAAGCATGGGGCCGCCGCGGGGCTGCGAAATGTCGCCGACGAGGATGCCCGATCCCCAGCCGAGCTTAGCGGCATCGCGGGAGAATTGCTCCAGAAGCGCGATCATTTCCGGATTGCCCCAGCGGCGGTTGCGCGAAAGGCGCATCGCCTGCCAGGTCGGGCCGTCGGTGGGCAGCGCAACTGCGCCGGACATGCAGCCCTTGGCGTAGAAACCGAGCGGCTCGGCGTCGGCGGCGCTTGGAAGCTTCGCGGCGCCGAAAAGCTGCTTTGCCGGTGTCGCTTCCTGAGCCATCGTGGCCCCCGTGAATGTACCGCAAAGGAAAGCGGCCATGGTCAGCCGCAAAATTGTCCTCGAAATCAAAGTCATGCCCGTCCGCCGCAAATCACCCGATGGCTTTGAATCTACCGTGAAACAAGATTTTGGTGAAATGGAGATCAAGCCGGAAGCGGCAATTTCACGCGATTTCCCTGGCGGATAAAACGGTTGTGAGTGGTCAACTCCTGTTTTTTGCCTGCTTTTGCCCTATGCTTCACGGCAACAAACAAACCAATAAGGGGTTATGGATGATCTTCGCCCGGCTGAAGATGGGTTTTGCAGTCGTTCTCGCGACGACTGTTCTTGTGGCATCGGCATCGGCAACGGCGGCCCAGGAACCGAAATGGCGTCACGGCATGGCTGTCATCGGCGACCTGGAACTGCCGGAAGACTTTAAGCAACTCCCCTATGTCGACGCGAATGCGCCGAAGGCCGGCGAATTGCGCCTCGGCGATGAAGGCACTTTCGACAACCTCAATCCCGTGATCGACCGTGGCACAGTGGCTGCGGGCGCCGGCATAATTTACGACACGCTCATGAAGCGGTCAGAGGACGAGGTTTTCGGTACCTATGGTCTTCTGGCCGAGGCTGTGTCCTATCCGGACGACATGTCTTCGGTCACCTTCCGGCTGAGGCAGGAGGCGAAATGGGCGGATGGCCAGCCGGTCACGCCCGAAGACGTGATCTTCAGCATGGAGAAGCTGAAGGAGCATAGTGCCTTTTATTCCGGCTATTACCGCCACGTCACCGGCGTGGAAAAGACCGGCGAGCGCGAGGTGACCTTCCGTTTCGACGAAAAGAACAACCGCGAACTGCCCTCCATCGTCGGCGATTTTCCGGTTTTGCCGAAGCACTGGTGGGAGGGCAAGGATGCGCAGGGCAAGCAGCGCGATATTTCCCGCACCACGCTCGAGCCGCCGATGGGATCGGGGCCTTACAAGATTGCATCGGTCCAGCCCGGCTCGACCATCCGCTATGAGTTGCGGGATGATTACTGGGGCAAGAACCTGCCGATCAATATCGGCCAGTACAATTTCCGGACGGTCAGCTACACCTATTTCGCCGACGCCGACGTGGAATTCGAAGCCTTCCGCGCCGGCACGATCGATTACCGCCAGGAGAACAGTTCGAGCCGCTGGGCGACCCGTTATGATTTCGACGCGGTGAAGGACGGACGGGTCACGAAGGAGGCGCTGACCAATCCTTTCAAGGCCACTGGCGTCATGCAGGCGATGGTGCCGAACATGCGCCGCGAAATCTTCAAGGACGAGCGGGTACGCGAAGCGCTGAATTACGCCTTCGACTTCGAGGATATGAATAAAAACCTCGCTTATGGTGGCCTGAAACGCGTCGATAGCTTCTTCTGGGGCACCGAACTCGCCTCCTCGGGTCTGCCACAAGGCCGCGAACTGGCGATCCTGCAGGAGCTGAAAGACAAGGTTCCGCCGGAAGTCTTCACCACGCCCTATACCAATCCCGTCGGCGGCGATCCGAACAAGGTGCGCGACAACCTCCGCACCGCCGTCAACCTATTCAAGGAGGCCGGCTGGGAACTGAAGGGCAATCGCATGGTCAATGTGAAGACCGGCCGACCGATGAGCTTCGAGATACTGCTCAACAGCCCGTCGTTCGAGCGATCCGTCAACCCGTACGTAGCCAGCCTGAAGAAGATTGGTGTCGAGGCCCGCATCCGCACGGTCGATGCCTCGCAATATATCAATCGCGTCAGGAGCTTCGACTACGACATGATATGGGGCATTTGGGCGCAGACCATGAATCCCGGCAATGAACAGTCGGAATATTGGGGTTCTGAATCAGTGGATCGTCAGGGCTCGCGCAATTATGCGGGCATTGCCGATCCGGCGATCGACGCGTTGATCCGCAAGATCGTCTTCACGACCGATCGGGAAGAACAGGTTGCCGCCGTCAAGGCGATGGACCGGGTACTCCTGGCCAACCACTATGTCATTCCGCTCTTTTACTCCGGTGAGGCGAAGATTGCCTATTGGGACCGCATAACGCATCCGGAAAAGCTGCCGGAATACGGCATCGGCTTTCCCGATATCTGGTGGTCCAAAACCGCTGGGAAGTGAAGGATGGAGCGCGGGCTTGCGCGGGCCTTCGGCAACTGTTCCAAATGAGCCCGATGATTCGCAAGAGAAAACGAGGGAAAGCCATTTGATTTGCGCTGAGATACGCGGTGAGGCAATGCTCGTTGTGCCGGGCAGGGAATTCTGATGGGCGCCTACATCCTCCGCCGTCTCCTGCTGATGATCCCGACCATTGTCGGCATCATGGCGATTTCCTTTCTCGTCGTGCAGTTCGCGCCCGGCGGCCCTGTCGAGCAGATCATTGCCCAGATCCAGGGCCAGGATACCGGCGACCGGCTTTCCGGCGGCAGCAACGATCTTGCGGTCCAGGGCGGTGGTGAAGAAAGCCGCTATCGCGGCGCCCAGGGCCTCGATCCGGAATTCATCAAGAAGCTCGAACAGCAATTCGGTTTCGACAAGCCGCCGCTGACGCGCTTCGTCGACATGATGTGGAACTACATCCGTTTCGATTTCGGCGAGAGCTTCTTCCGCAACACGTCTGTTCTCGATCTCATCATCGATAAGATGCCGGTTTCTATCTCGCTTGGCTTCTGGATCCTGATCGTCTCCTACGTAATCTCGATTCCGCTCGGCATCCGCAAGGCAGTAAAGGACGGTTCGAGCTTCGACGTCTGGACCTCGGGCGTCATCATCATCGGTTACGCGGTGCCGAGCTTCCTGTTCGGCATCCTCCTGATCGTGCTTTTCGCCGGCGGCTCCTTCTTCGACTGGTTCCCGCTGCGCGGCTTGGTCTCCGACAATTTCGCCGAACTCTCCTGGTGGGAGAAGATTATCGACTATTTCTGGCATCTCACACTGCCGCTGATCGCCATGTCGCTCTCCGCCTTCGCCACGACGACGCTGCTGACCAAGAATTCCTTCATCGACGAGATCAAGAAACAATATGTGACGACTGCACGCGCCAAGGGCCTCAATGAGCGGCAGGTGCTTTATGGCCACGTATTCCGCAATGCCATGCTGATCGTTATTGCCGGCTTTCCCGGGGCTTTTATTTCCGCCTTCTTCACCGGCTCGCTGCTGATCGAGAACATCTTCTCGCTGGATGGACTCGGGAGGCTCGGTTACCTCTCGATCATCAATCGCGATTACCCGATCGTCTTCGGCACGCTCTACATCTTCTCGCTGATCGGTCTGGTGGTGAATCTCATTTCCGACCTCATCTATACCTGGATCGATCCGCGTATCGATTTCGAGCGGAGGGACGTGTGATGGAAGCGTCCGCCGTTGCGACGACACCCGTAGCGCCGCCGCGCAAGCGGCCGTTCCTGTCGCCGACCAACAAGCGCCGGCTCGCCAATTTCCGGGCAAACAAGCGCGGCTTCTGGTCCTTCTGGATATTCATGGTCCTTTTCGTGCTCAGCCTGCTGGCCGAATTCATTGCCAACGACCGGCCGATCATCGCCTCCTACAAGGACGAAATCCTCTATCCGGTCTTTATCGATTATCCGGAGGAAAAGTTCGGCGGTTTCCTGGCGACGACCGACTACCGCTCCGACTATATCCAGCAGGAAATCGAGGCGAACGGCTGGATGATCTGGCCCCCCATCCGCTATTCTTACCAAACGGTCAATTCCAACATCCCGCATTCGGCTCCGACCAAGCCCTTCTGGCTGATGGAAAAGGGTGATCGCTGCAAGGCCTATCCGCAGGGCGATCAAGACCCGAATTGCACTCTTGGCAACCTCAACTGGCTCGGCACCGACGATCAGGCGCGCGACGTCACCGCCCGCATGATCTATGGCTTCCGCATCTCCGTCCTGTTCGGTCTGGCGCTTACCATCTGTTCGGCGATCGTCGGGGTCGCTGCCGGCGCGGTGCAGGGCTATTTCGGCGGCTGGACCGACCTTTTGATGCAGCGTTTCATCGAGATCTGGTCCGCCATGCCGGTTCTCTACATCCTGCTGATCATTGCCTCGATCCTGCCGCCCGGCTTCTTCATCCTGCTTGGCATCCTGCTGCTCTTCTCGTGGGTCAGCCTCGTCGGCGTGGTGCGTGCCGAATTCCTCAGGGCGCGCAATTTCGAATATGTCAGGGCTGCGCGAGCGCTCGGCGTCGGCAACTGGACGATCATGTACCGGCATCTCTTGCCGAATGCCATGGTGGCGACCCTGACGTTCTTGCCATTCATCCTGTCCGGCTCGATCGCGACGCTGACCTCGCTGGATTTCCTCGGGTTTGGCCTGCCGCCCGGTTCGCCTTCGCTTGGGGAAATGATCTCGCAGGGCAAGAACAACCTCCAGGCACCATGGCTGGGTTTCACGGCCTTCTTCACCATGTCGATCATGCTGTCACTGCTGATCTTCATCGGGGAAGCGGTGCGCGATGCCTTCGATCCCAGAAAGACGTTCGGGTGAGCCGATGACTGATCCTTTGCTCTCCGTCCGCAATCTCTCCGTCGCCTTTCATCAGGGCGCAGACACTACCCTTGCCGTCGATGGGGTTTCCTTCGATATCCGGCCGGGGGAGGTCCTAGCCCTGGTCGGCGAATCCGGTTCCGGCAAGTCGGTGACGGCAAACTCTATCCTGAAACTGCTGCCCTATCCGTCCGCCAGCCATCCTTCGGGCGAGATTCTGTTCGAGGGCAGGGATCTGCTCAAGGCTTCCGAGCCTGAATTGCGCCGCGTGCGCGGCAACGACGTTACCATGATCTTCCAGGAGCCGATGACCTCGCTCAATCCGCTCCACGCGATCGAGAAGCAGATCGGCGAAATCCTCCAACTGCATCAGGGCATCACCGGGCAAGCGGCCCGCATCCGCATTCTGGAACTTCTGAACCAGGTCGGCATCCGTGAGCCGGAAAAGCGGCTGAAGGCTTATCCGCACGAGCTTTCCGGCGGACAGCGGCAGCGCATGATGATCGCCATGGCGCTCGCCAACCGTCCGAAGCTTCTGATCGCAGATGAACCGACGACGGCTCTCGACGTTACGGTACAGGCGCAGATCCTCGATCTTCTGCGGGGTCTCAAGGGTGAGCATGGCATGTCCATGCTGTTCATCACCCATGACCTCGGAATCGTTCGCAAGTTCGCGGACCGCGTCTGCGTGATGACCAAGGGCAAGATCGTGGAAACCGGGGCAGTCGAAGACGTTTTCGCCAATCCGCAGCATACCTATACGCGCCATCTGCTCGCTTCCGAGCCGAGGGGCGAGCCACCGCAGACCGATCCTTCGAAACCGGTGGTCATGGAAGGCAAGGACATCCGCGTCTGGTTCCCCATCAAGGCAGGGCTGTTGCGCAAGGTCGTCGATCACGTGAAGGCTGTGGATGGTGTCGATCTGACACTGCGCGCCGGCGAAACGCTGGGTGTCGTCGGCGAATCCGGCTCTGGCAAGACGACGCTTGGATTGGCGCTTGCCCGCCTTATTTCCTCGCAAGGGCGCATTGTCTTCATCGGCAACCAGATCGATCAGTTCTCGTTCAAGGAGATGCGGCCGTTCCGCGACCGGCTGCAGGTGGTCTTCCAGGACCCCTATGGATCGCTCAGCCCCCGCATGTCGGTGGGCGATATCATCGCGGAGGGGTTGAAGGTGCACGAGCGAGCTCTTTCTGCCGACGAACGCGACGAGCGTGTCGCCTGGGCGCTGACGGAAGTGGGGCTCGACCCCGCCACGCGCTGGCGGTATCCGCACGAATTTTCCGGCGGCCAGCGGCAGCGCATCGCGATCGCCCGCGCCATGGTTCTGAAGCCGCGTTTCGTGATGCTCGATGAACCCACTTCGGCGCTGGACATGACCGTGCAGGCGCAGGTGGTCGACCTGCTTCGAGATCTGCAGAAGAAACACGATCTCGCCTATCTCTTCATCAGTCACGACCTCAAAGTCGTGAAGGCGCTCGCCAACCATGTCATCGTCATGCGGCTCGGCAAGGTGGTGGAGGCAGGGCCGTCGGAGCGGATTTTCCGTGCGCCGAAGGAGGATTATACCCGTGCGCTGATGGCCGCCGCCTTCAATCTCGAAGCCGTCGAGACCGGCGCCGTCAGCCAATAATCGTCAAAGGTAAGCTCATGTCTGCGAAAAAACCGGTCGTCATCGATCTGAAGTTCGAACGCCGCGAGGTGGATACCGCACTCGCCAGTGCCTTTCCTGGCCGGACGGTGCTGCATGCCTCGGATCCAGAGCTCGATCTTTCGGAAGCACGTTACGCAGTCATCTGGAAACCGGCGCCGAACCTCTTTGAGCGCACGCCGAAGCTGGAAGTCCTCTTTTCGGGCGGTGCGGGTGTCGATCACATCCTGTCCATGCCGAGCCTGCCGGACATCCCGATCGTTCGTTTCGTCGACGAGAGCCTGACCACTCGGATGAGTGAGTGGGTCGTGCTGCAATGCCTGAGCCACCTTCGTCAGGTGCCGGCCTATCTGAAACAGCAGCGCGAACAGCACTGGCGTGAGCTTTCGCAGCCGGAGGCGAAGGATCTCACTGTGGGGGTCATGGGGCTCGGGGTGCTTGGCCTCGATTCTGTGAAAAAGTTGAAGGCCATGGGCTTCGACGTGATCGGCTGGTCGCGCAGCAGGAAGATGATCGAAGGTATCGAAACATTCGACAGTGGCGAATTGGACGCCTTTCTGGCGAAGACGGACATTCTCGTCGGTCTCCTGCCGTTGACGCCGGATACCCGCAGCATCTTCGATGCGTCGCTTTTCGCAAAGCTTCGGCAGGGCGGCGCGCTTGGCAGACCCGTCTTCATCAATGCCGGTCGTGGCGGCAGCCAGGTGGATGCCGATCTTACCGCGGCACTCCGGAAAGGTATCCTCGGCGGCGCTTCGCTCGACGTTTTCGAGCAGGAGCCTCTGCCGGCCAATAGCCCCTATTGGGCGATGGAAAATGTCATCGTCACGCCGCATGCAGCTTCGGCTTCCGATGTCCGGGCACTGTTCCGCAATGCCGAGGCCCAGATGGAGCGGTATGAAGCGGGTCAGCCTCTTCAGCACGTGGTGGACCGCAGGACCGGCTACTAAGCACCCCGGAACATTCGCATCCGCCAGCCGTTCTTGTCCATGGGCCGGGTTAGTCCGGCTCGGACAAGGAGCGAATTCATGGATACCCGTCCCGATCCAGAAGGCCCCGAGAAGCGGCATCCGAACCCCATTGGCTCGCCGGTAGAGGAACCGATGAGCCCGACTGAAGCCCGCCAGGGGCGAAGGGGTTTTCCTGTCCTGATGGTTCTGATTGCAGGCCTCATCCTCGCGATGCTCGCATGGGGCGGCGCCGAATGGTGGGGGGAGGCCACCGCGCCTCCGTCTGAACAGACAGCAACGCCACCTGCGGGCAGCACGGCGCCGCAAAATCCGGACGCCGCACCCTCTGCCGATCCGGCCAATCCGCCGGCATCCATGCCTCCGGCAGGCAACGCGCCGGCCAACAACTGACAGCCGGGATAAGGTCTCTCGGCCGCGATCTTAGCGGCCAGAATTGTGTTCTGGACTTCCGCGGCATTTTTTTCGATAAAACTGCCGGAGGTTGATCAGCCGTTGCCTCCGAATGCATCTCAGGCGGTGGAGCCGGTCTTCTCAGAGATCGGGGCAAGGGCAGCATGACGACCAAGACCGATATCGCGACCAGGGTTTACAACCACACCTGGAAGCTCGACCCGATCATCCGCAGCTTGATCGATACGGATTTCTACAAACTCCTGATGCTGCAGATGATCTGGAAGCTCTATCCTCAGATCGACGCGACCTTCTCCGTAATCAACCGCACGACCAGCGTCAAACTGGCCGAGGAGATCGACGAAGGAGCACTGCGCGAACAGCTCGATCACGCCCGCACGGTGAGCCTTTCCAAGAAGGAGATGATCTGGCTCGCAGGTAACACCTTCTATGGCCGCAAGCAGATTTTCGAACCGGAATTCCTGAACTGGCTCTCCACCTATAAGCTGCCCGAATACGAACTCTCCAAGCGTGACGGTCAGTATGAGCTGAATTTCTACGGGAAATGGATGGAGACGACGCTCTGGGAAATTCCCGCGCTGGCCATCATCAACGAGCTGCGTTCACGTGCCGCCATGCGCTCGTTCGGCTATTTCACACTCGACGTGCTCTACGCGCGGGCGAAGGCCAAGATGTGGGAGAAGGTCGAGCGGCTGAGGAAACTTCCAGGCTTGCGCATCTCCGATTTCGGCACCCGCCGGCGCCACAGCTTCCTCTGGCAGCGCTGGTGTGTCGAGGCGTTGAAGGAGGGCATCGGCCCGGCTTTTACCGGTACGAGCAATGTGCTGCTCGCCATGGATTCCGACCTCGAAGCGGTCGGCACCAATGCCCACGAACTGCCGATGGTCGCCGCGGCACTCGCCAGAAGCGATGAGGAATTGCGCAATGCGCCCTATCAGGTTTTGAAGGACTGGAACCGGCTTTATCATGGTAACCTGCTCATCGTCCTGCCGGATGCTTTTGGTACAGCCGCCTTCCTGCGCGATGCACCGGATTGGGTGGCCGATTGGACCGGCTTCAGGCCGGACAGTGCTCCACCGATCGAAGGCGGCGAGACGATCATTGCCTGGTGGAAGAAGATGGGCCGCGATCCGAAAAACAAGCTGCTGATCTTTTCCGACGGACTCGATGTCGATGCGATCATCGACACCTACAAGCATTTCGAGGGTCGGGCCCGCATGAGCTTCGGCTGGGGCACCAACCTCACGAACGACTTTGCCGGCTGTGCCCCTCGCGAGATCGCCGGCCTGATGCCGATCTCCGTCGTATGCAAGGTCAGCGAGGCGAATGGTCGCCCGGCGGTTAAGCTTTCGGACAACCCCCGCAAGGCGACCGGCGATCCGGCCGAGGTGGAGCGCTATCTGAAATTCTTCGGTCAGGAGGGACGGCACGACCAGGCCGTCCTGGTTTGAGGATTCGTCAACGAAACAGGTCGGGAGAGAATCAGTCCCGGCCGATGCGCGGGATGAAAAATCCCGTCCTGCGCTTGTATTCCCGGTATTCGTCGGCAAGCTGCGAGGTCTCGAAATTGCGCTCCTCCATCCTCGCCGCGGCGATATAGACGATCGCGAAGAAGATCACGGGAACCGGCGACCAGATCGACGACCAGGAAGCCAGCGCCCATCCGGACCAGAACATCAGGTAGGAACTGTAGAAGGGATGGCGGAGATAGCGGTAGGGGCCATCGGAAACGATGCCGTGGGGCAGGGCGGGATCGAAAGCGAACCGCAGGCGGGCCTGGCGCGAGGCCCAGATCGCCCACCAGAAGAGGGCGGCGGCGGCGATCTCGATGATCAGGCCAACGGTCTGCACCCAGAGCAGTTGCGTCCCCGTCCATTGCAGGTAAAGGAAAAGCAAAGTCGTCAGTATCACCGCCGCGGATATGAGACGGGCTCTCCAGGTCATGGCAACCGAGGTGAAGTGGTTCTTCAGCGACCACGTATAAAAGCTGATGACCGTAATACTGGTGATGGTAATGAGGGTATCCAAAATGCCTTGCATAACTCTGTCCCCGCGAGCGATGCAAAGGTTAACGATCCGTTCATCCTGTTACAAGGCAGTTTGGTGCGCGCCTTCACAGTTTAAAGCTTTCTTTGTGAAAAAGCCCCAGACTTTATCGATGTTATATCTGAAGTCAGGAATGACGGCGTGAAGGCCGCGGAACGAACGATCACGACCCGGCACGGGCGCATCCGAATAAGCGATACGCAGGGCGCCGGCCTTCCGTTGCTCTTCTTGCATGGCTCTTCCTCCTCACGGAAGGTTTTCGAGCGGCAATATGATCCGAGGCTCCTGGAGAAGACGCGTATCCTGGCCCTCGACCTGCCCGGACACGGCGAATCCGACGATGCGGCTGACCCTGACATCGCCTATACGATGACCGGCCTTGCCGAGACGGTAGAGGACGTTCTCGGCAGGTTGGGCATTCATCGGCTCACGGTATTCGGCTGGTCGCTCGGCGGTCACCTCGCGATCGAGCTGCTGGCCCGCAACCATGCGGTGGAGGGGATACTCATCGCCGGCACTCCGCCCGTCGCGCCGGGCCTGATCGGGATGCTGCGAGGGTTTCACCCGTCATTCGACCTCATGCTGGCCTCGAAGCCGAACTGGTCCGAGCGGGATATCGATCGCTTCGAAAGCATCTGTTTCGGCCAGAGCGCGACACCCGACATACGCAATGGGCTCATCCGTACGGATGGCCGGTTGCGGGCAGTCTTCTCGCGAAGCATGCTGCGCGGCGACGGCCACAATCAGCGCCGTGCCGTGCTGGATGCCGATGTGCCTGTGTTCCTCGTCAATGGCGGGGACGATCCATTCATCCGCCAAAGCTATGTCGTCGGCTTCGAGGATCGCGCTCGCGATCATCATGTTGAAGTGATCGAAGGCGCCGGACATGCCTTGTTTCGGGAGAGGCCGGAGCCTTTCAACACCATCTTGGAGCGCTTCGTCGATACCGTGCTCGTGAGACGTACGATGCAGGCACCGCGTGCAGCCTCTTCATCTTGAGAGGTGCGATCAAAAAAACACGTCAGGTTTGCCGGCCCCATTGCCAATGGTCGATCGGAATCTATTTGCCTCCTTGAAGCCGGGAGGATCTGGCCATGGAATACCGTTTCCTGATTGTCGAGGACAGCCCGCTGGTGGTTATGGACATCGAGGATGCGATTCAGCGAAGTGGGCATGAGGTCGTCGGCATCGCGCCCGACATGACGGGCGCGCTGAACTATACGCATGAGACGGATATCGCCTTCGTGGATGTACACCTTGCCGATGGTGAAACCGGTCCCGAGATCGCAAGGGCGCTTGCCGAATACGACATCGTCGTGATCATGATTACCGGCAATCTAGGTCGGGTCGCGTCCGGGGTCTCGGGTGCGGTCGGCGTCATGGCGAAGCCGCTCACCGACCAGGCCTCCATGGACCTGATCCAGTTCGCCGTCGACCGCAAGAACGGCCGGCCGGGAACCCCGCCGGCAAGATTGCGGCTTTTCCATTAAATTCAGCCTGCTCGACCAAAACAGGTTGTTCAATCCGTTGACGACAGGCTATGGCAATCAACGGATTGGGATACATCCAGGCAGCAGCGGGCTCACAATGCGTTATTTCATCACCGGAACGGCAGGCTTCATCGGTTTCCATCTGGCGCGGCGCCTGCTTGAACAAGGGCACGAAGTGCTCGGCTTCGATGGCATGACTCCCTATTACAGCCTTCGCCTCAAGGAGGCACGCAATGCGGGATTGGCGCAGTTTCCATCATTCCGCCCCATCATGGGCATGCTGGAAGACAAGGCGCTGCTGGAAAGATCCTTGGCCGATTTCAAGCCGGATATCCTCGTCCACCTCGCCGCGCAGGCAGGCGTGCGTTACAGTCTCGAAAATCCCAAGGCCTATCTCGATTCCAATCTTGTCGGGTCCTGGAACATCCTGGAAATCGCCCGCACCTATGGTGTGGGACACCTGATGCTTGCCTCGACGTCTTCGGTTTACGGTGCCAATCCGGAGGTTCCGTTCCGGGAGACCGACAAGGCCGATGAGCCGCTCACGTTCTATGCAGCAAGCAAGAAGGCCATGGAGGTGATGGCCCACAGCTACGCCCATCTCTATAAGGTGCCGACCACCGCATTCCGCTTCTTCACCGTCTACGGACCGTGGGGCCGGCCGGACATGGCGCTCTTCAAGTTCGTCAAGGCAATGATCGAGGATCGCGAGATCGAGGTCTACGGCGAAGGCAGGATGAGCCGGGATTTCACCTATATCGATGATCTGGTGGATTCGATCGTCGATTTGTCGCGCATCCATCCCGGTGAGGATAACCGCGTCCCCGAGGTTGACACGCTCTCCAGTCAGGGGCCGTTCCGTATCGTCAATATCGGCGGTGGCCAGCCGGCCGGCCTCCTCGACTTCGTCGAGACGATCGAACGGATCATGGGAAAGCCGGCAAAACGCAAGATGCTGCCGATGCAGAAAGGCGATGTGCCGCGGACCTTCGCAAGCCCAGATCTGCTTGTTGCGCTCACCGGCAGGAAACCCGAGACGAACCTGGAAGAGGGCGTCAGAGCTTTCGTTCAGTGGTATCTGGATCATCGGCACGAGATCGACTGATCGGTGCCAATGATCCGGAACCGCCCGAGGCCCCGATCGTCTCAGCCCCTCCCGAATTCGTCGGTTATACGGATGATGTCGTCTTCTCCGAGATAGGAGCCGGTCTGGACCTCGATCATTTCGAGGATGATCTTGCCGGGGTTGGC
>NZ_JAGGJW010000002.1 GCF_017873175.1 Neorhizobium petrolearium | reverse complement strand
TAGCCGATCGGTCAAAACGCCGGTCAAAACATAACCGAACCCAAGGAAAAGCCGCCAACCGAAGGTGTTTTGCCCCTTGTGTTCTTTCATTGGAGACCACCCATGATCGACCGCAGACTTCTTCTTGCCGCTGTTGCCGGCACCGCCATTCTCGCCGCCTTCGCCAGCCAGGCCCTACCGCTCGATGCACTGAGATGCAACGGAACAAGGAATGACATCGTGAAGGCGGACTACCGCGAGCACGAGAGCAAGGGAGATCGCCGTCACCGCGACGAGGACGGTCGCTACACCGCCAACGACCGCGGCCGGTATGGCGGCGATGACGACGATGATGATGACGAGGACGAAGGCCGTGCTGCCTACGGCGATCGTGGCGCTCCCGTGCAGCAAAACACCAATCCTCCGGGCAACGGCCTCTTCACGCCCGGCAGCAAGCCGCGCGCCCAGACGAACTGACAAGTCCCCGAAGCGGAGAATAACCATGAGGATCAAATCCCTTCTGGCCGTGCTGGCCATCACAACCACACTGACGGTGCCCGGTCTTGCGCTTGCAAGCGAGGTGACCTTCACCACCAATATGCGTAGCTACGGCGGAGACGGAGCCTATCTCGCCTATTACGTGACGGATGCGCAGGGCAAATATGTCGGCAGCCTATGGATGGCCGGCGGCAAGGCCCGCTACTACGAGCATCTGAGCGGCTGGTACCGCGCCACAGGTGGCGACACGGGCGAAATCAACGGCATTACCGGCGCCAGCGTCGGTTCCGGCCGTTCGCTCAAGATCACGCTCGATCTTGCCGATACGCTCTTCGATGCCGGCTACGAGCTGCACATTGATTCCGCCGTCGAAGACATGCGCGACAGCCCCAACGAGGTTGTCGTGCCGTTGACCTCGGCCGGATCGGGCCAGGCGGCCACGGGCAGCCGCTACGTCGCCGACTTCACTTATACGCGTTAATCACGAAGGAAAATTGCCATGATCCGGTCGCTCCACCGCTGGTTCGGGCTGGTCGCAGCTGCGCTTATCACCGCCATCACCTTGAGTGGTACGGCACTTTCGATCTTCCCGACCTCCGAGGCGCTCACTATCCCTGCCGCTCAGCAGATCAGTGTGGCCGAACTCGCCACGCGGATCCAGGCCGTGGAACCCACGGTGGAGCAGATCAGGCGCGCACCGTCCGGCCGGATCACGGCATACTATTTCGATGGCGACCAACCGGTTTCGTCCATCATCGATCCGGCAACGGGCACGCCCGTCGGCAGCGCCGATACATCCGGCCTCGAGCGGTGGCTTACCAATCTGCATCGCTCGCTGTTTCTCGGCGATACCGGTCGCCTGATTGTCGCCGGTGGAGCAGTGACGATGCTGACGCTGGCCGTCTCCGGTCTTTTTCTGCTGGCGCGCCGCGCAGGCGGCTGGCGCCATATCCTGAAACCCGCCAAGGGTACGGGCGATAGACGCCTTCATGCGGTCATATCGCGGCTTGCGCTACCCGGCCTCCTGCTGTCGTCTCTGACGGCTCTCTGGATGACGGCCGCAACGTTCGGCTATCTGCCCGAGGGCGCCGGCGCTCCGCCCTTTCCGTCGGAAGTCAGCGGCACTACGGGTATTCAGGTCGCTTCCATAACCGTTCTGCAGGAGGCCCCGGTCGGCACACTTCGTTCCCTCGGCTTTCCGGCAGCAGGCGATGCAACCGACGTGTTCACGCTCAAGACGGATGCGGGCGAAGGCTATATCGACCAGGGCAATGGCGAGCTGCTGGCCTGGAACGATGCGAACTGGCTCGATCGTGTGACGAATTTGCTCGCCATGCTGCACACAGGTCAGGGCATGGCCTGGCTCGGCCTGCTTCTCGGTCTCTCTGCACTTTCTGTTCCCATCCTCTGTTGGACAGGCCTGGCCGTCTGGCTCAGGGGGCGTGGTGAACGGAGGGGAGCTTCGGCTTCAGCAAATCACGCCGACACGATCATTCTTGTCGGCAGTGAGGGCGGCGCGACCTGGGGCTTTGCTGAAACGCTCCGGAAATCCCTCTCCGAGCAGGGCATGCAGGTGCATGTTGGACCCATGTCGTCATTCGATCCGGCTCGATGGACCAGCGCCCGGCGGTTGATCTTGCTTGCCGCGACCTATGGCGACGGCGAAGCTCCGGCATCGGCGCGCGGCTTTATCGAGTGCTTCCGACGTACACCCGTCAGGCAGGGTCTTTCGCTTGCCGTTCTCGGCTTTGGCGACCGCAGCTTCCCCGCTTATTGCGGTTTTGCGGCCGACGTCGCCCGGGTCGCGGAAGAAAAGGGCTGGGACACGCTGCTGCCCTACAACACCGTGGATCGCCAGTCGCCGCAGGATTTCGCCCGTTGGGGCCGCGATCTTGCCCGGACACTCGGTCTCGGCTTCGAGCTCAACCATCTGCCGACCAGACCGAAGGCCTGGGAACTGTCGCTGATCTCGCGCCGCGACTACGGCGCAAACGTTCAGGCGACCACCGTCATCCTGCGCTTTTCCCTGCCGAAGACATCCTTCCGGCAGCGCCTGACCGGCAAGGCGTTTCCCCGGTTCGAGGCGGGCGACCTGGTCGGCGTCCTGCCCGAAGGTTCGGATGTGCCGCGCTTCTATTCGCTCGCTTCAGGCACAAAGGACGGGTTTCTCGAGATCTGTGTCCGCAAGCAGCCGGGCGGCCTCTGTTCCGGGCAACTCACGGCACTCGAGCCCGGCCAGCCGGTGACCGCCTTCGTTCGCTCCAACCCGAGCTTCCGTCCGGCACGCGGTCGCAAGCCGGTCATCCTCATCGGTGCCGGTACCGGCCTCGGGCCGCTTGCGGGTTTTGCCCGCGCAAACAAGGCGAGTCGACCCATGTATCTCTATTTCGGAGCCCGCCATCCAGCAAGCGACGCCCTTTATGCGGAGGAATTGTCGAATTGGAAGACGGAGGGCCGTCTGGCGGACGTTGCCACCGCTTTCTCGCGAACCGCGAACCCGGCTTATGTCCAAGACATCCTGCGCAAAGACGGCGCTAGGATCGGCAAGCTGATTGCAGCGGGCGGCCAGATCCTGGTCTGCGGCGGTCGTGAGATGGCAGCGGGGGTGGCCACTGCTCTTTCCGATATCCTGACGCCCCAGGGCGTTAATCTCGCGACACTTAAGGCGGAAGGCCGTTATGCCGAAGACGTTTACTGATCTCACCCGTCATGCCCTGAACGGGCCTTCCATGGGGACACGCTGGTCGGGGCTCTTTCACATGCCAGGCGACTTCAAAACCGTGGAAGTCCGCGCTGCCATGGCGGACGCCGTTGCAGAGGTCGACCGGCAGATGTCCATATGGAAGCCCGAAAGCGATCTCAATCGCCTGAACGCTGCCGCACCCGGCGAATGGGTAGCCCTCCCTGAACACCTGATGAGGGTGCTCGGGATCGGTTTGGCCATCGGTGAAGCTTCGGGCGGAGCCTTCGACATCGGCATGGGCGACGCTGTCGCCGCCTGGGGTTTTGGAGTTGCAGAGGCTGACGAAACGGCAATAAAGGTTGCCCGCCTCGCACGCCGCAATCCGGCCTATGATATGCTGGAGCTCGATCCGGCCAATCAGAGAGCGCGCAAACATGCCGACATGCGCCTTGACCTCAATGGCATCGCCAAGGGCTACGGTGTCGATAGGCTGGCGGAAACCGCAAGCCAGCACGGCATAGAAGCGGGCCTTTTCGCGATCGACGGAGAGCTGCGCGCCCTCGGCAAGCAGCCGGATGGCAGAGGCTGGGCGATTGCAGTTGAGAAACCCAACCTTCACGAACGCGCCGCGCATTCCATCATTGAGCTTGTGGATTCAGCTGTCGCTACATCCGGTGATTATCGCCATTGGGTGGACGTCGGCGGACGCCGCCTCTCTCACACAATGGATCCACGGCTCGGGATGCCGCTCAAAGAGCCACCCGCCTCGGCGACGGTGATCGCAGGCGATTGCACGAGCGCCGATGCCTGGGCGACAGCGATGATGGTTCTCGGCAAGCAGCAAGGGCTGGAATTGGCTGGGAAGCTTGGCTTGTCCGTGCTTTTCCTCTGTTACGACCGCCACGGAGAAGAACCAACACCAGGTCCTCCTGGATGGTGACCTCGCAGGATTGGTCAACCTTCCGCTTTCGGCCGCCTTTCGGGCGATGAAGGCATATTCCAGCAGTTCGTGCTGGATGCGGAGCGCGAGTAGCTCACGGGGTGCGGTCCTTATGATCGTGTCCTCCATGCCCGCCGTGACCGTGGAAGAGGTGCATGAGTGGGCAGGCCAGCAGGAGAAGGTATGGTGCGAGACCCAGCGCATGGGCCCAGTGTTCGCGGAGGATAAAGAAAACGACGATGACGGCGAAGGAGGTCGCCATCAACAGCCATACGCGGGATGAGGTCATAGGCGGGCACTCCTGAGTCTGAGGGAGTTGCCGATCACGCTGACGGAGGACAACGCCATAGCGGCAGCAGCGATGATGGGGGACAACAGGATGCCGAAGGCGGGATAGAGGACGCCCGCCGCGACAGGGACACCCGCTGCATTGTAGATGAATGCGAAGAAAAGGTTCTGGCGGATGTTCCGCATCGTCGTCCGGCTCAACTGTCGGGCCCGTGCAATGCCCTGGAGATCGCCCTTCAGGAGTGTGACCCCCGCGCTTTCGATGGCCACGTCGGTTCCTGTACCCATGGCGATGCCGACATCGGCGGCGGCAAGCGCCGGGGCATCGTTTACGCCGTCACCGGCCATCCCAACGATCCGGCCTTCGCTATGAAGCCGGGCGACAATCTTGCTCTTGTCTTCTGGAAGAACTTCCGCCTCGACTTCCGAAATGCCGAGCTTGCGGGCAACGGCCCGAGCGGTCGTTTTATTGTCGCCGGTCAGCATCACCACCCGGACGCCTTCGGCGACGAGCTGTCGTACGGCTTCCGGCGTGGTTGCCTTGATGGGATCCGCGATGGCGAAAAGACCGATCAGGACACCGTCGGCGGCTATGAAGATCACCGTCGCGCCTTCGTTGCGAAGCTCCTCGGCTTTCGATGCCATGCCGGACACATCGATATGGGCCTCGCCCATGATCCGGTGGCTGCCGAGGACGAGCTTCCTGCCCTCGACAGTGCCCGTCACGCCTTTGCCCACCGGACTGTCGAAATCCTGGGCATTGCCAAGGGGAACGTTACGTTCATGCGCGGCATTGACGATGGCAAGCGCCAACGGATGCTCGCTCGACCGTTCCAGAGTGGCCGCAAGCCGGAGCAACTCTGTTTCGGAAATACCTTCGCGCGGTTCGATTGCAGTGACCTTCGGTCGCCCCTCAGTCAAGGTTCCGGTCTTGTCCACAACCAGCGTATCGACCTTCTCGAAGCGTTCCAATGCCTCTGCGTTCTTGATCAGCACGCCGAGCCTCGCGCCGCGTCCGACGCCAACCATGATCGACATCGGGGTCGCCAGACCAAGCGCGCAGGGGCATGCGATGATCAGGACGGCGACAGCCGCGACCAAGCCATGGGCGAACCTTGGCTCCGGACCCATCAGCATCCAGGTGACGAAGGATACGATAGCAATTGCGATCACCGCGGGAACGAACCAGCCGGACACTTCGTCCGCCAGACGCTGGATGGGAGCCCGGGACCTCTGTGCCTCGGCGACCATCCGGACGATCTGCGACAGCATCGTATCACGCCCGACCTTTCCGGCCTCCATGACGAAGCCACCGGTCTGGTTCATCGTCCCGCCGATAAGTTTTGAACCGACCTCCTTGGTCACCGGCATGGATTCTCCGGTGATCATGGACTCGTCGATGGAGCTTCGTCCTTCCAGAAGGGTACCGTCGACTGGTATTTTCTCGCCGGGGCGAACGCGCAGCCTGTCTCCGACGGCCACCGCGTCAAGACCGATGTCCTCGTCGGTACCGTCAGCCCTCACGCGACGCGCCATCTTGGGGGCGAGATCGAGAAGGGCACGGATCGCGCCGCCTGTCTGTTCGCGGGCTCGCAGTTCCAGAACCTGGCCGAGCAGCACCAGGACCGTGATTACGGCCGCTGCTTCGAAATAGACGGCGACCGCGCCTTCGGCGGAACGGAACGTGTCCGGAAAGATGCGCGGCAGGATTGTCGCCACGACGCTGTAAATCCACGCGACCCCGGTGCCCATGGCGATGAGGGTGAACATGTTGAGGTGGCGCGTCACAATGGACTTCCAACCCCGCTCGAAGAACGGCCAGCCTGCCCAGAGGACGACGGGGGTGGCTAGAGCCATCTGGATCCAGTTCGACGTTTGCGCACCGAGGAGCATGTGGAGGTTCGTCAGGTGACCACCCATTTCCAGCGCAAGCACCGGAAGGGTCAGGATCAGCCCGATCCAGAAGCGGCGCTGCATGTCGACCAATTCCGGGCTTGGCCCCGTCTCGACCGCAGGCATTTCCGGTTCAAGCGTCATGCCGCAGATGGGACAATTACCCGGTCCGATCTGCCTGACCTGCGGATGCATCGGGCAGGTATAAACCACGCCCTCTCCGGCGGGAGGTTGTGACGGAGCCTTTGCAGGCCCCGACTTGTTCGTTTCGTGCTGATGATCATGATCGTGGTGGGCATGTCCATGATGGTCGTGTGCCATGTCGGTCTCCTGATCAGATCGCGCCGTCATAGGTGATGAACGTCATCATACCCGTCGCCATATGATAGAGGTGATGGCAATGCAGCGGCCACCGTCCCGGATTGCGGGTGTCAAAGTCGACGACGATCTCTGCCATCGGCGTCAGCATCACGGTGTCCCGGACGGCTCCGCTCAGGGCTTGGCCGTTGATACCGACGACCTGGAAATGATGTCCATGCAGATGCATGGGATGGGACATCATCGACATATTGCGCATGATGAACCTTACCCGCCGGTCTTTGGCTACACTCAGCGGTTCGCTGGTTTCGATGCTCCAAGTGTAGGTAGCCATGTCGCCGGTTAGTGCCATCATAAATTGATGGTCGGGCGACCGGGCGGCAAGAGGTGCCGAAGCCCGGAGTTGTTGCTCCAGGCCGAGGTCGAGAACGGGACCAGCTTCGGAAGCCGTGGAGTCGATCTTTTTAATGGTCGCCCCCTTGGTCGCGAGAATGATGCCGGTCTGCTCCCTGGCACCTTCGCGCAATGCGAGGACCGGGTACGAACCGGAGCCTGGGGGAAGCTCCAGCCGGATGTCGAGGCGTTGACCCATCGAAATCGGGAAGTGGCTGGCCGAGGTAGGCTCGATATCGATGCCGTCCACAGCTATAAGGCTGCCGACAACGCGTCCGGTATCGATGGTGAAGGCGGTGGCGGTTGCACCGTTGATGATCCTCAGGCGAACTCGGCCGCCGTTCTCGATCCTGACGACCTCCGGGTCGTCAAGGGTGCGGTCGTTCGCGAGATAGGCGTCGTATTCGATGTCGTTGAGGTCCATCGTCGACATGCCCATCATCGGCATGCCCATCCCCGACGTGCCGTTCTTTGGCATCTGATGCTGACCGTGCATGTTCGTCATCATCGACATCATGGCTTGATGATCCATCGGCATTCCGCCGTGACCCGAGCCGCCACCCTTCAGTCCGTCCAACAGTTCTTCGGGTGACTTGAAGGAAAAATCGTGAAGCAGGATCACGACTTCCTGCTCGTCGCGGGCGCGATCCTCGGCAGTCCGCACGATCAGAGGTGCGGCGAGCAGGCTCTGTTCCTGCAGGGTGTGGGCGTGCATCCAATGGGTGCCGCCGGGACCGACAGGGAACTGGTAGTCCCGCATCTCCTTGCCGGGAAGCAGAGCGGCCGGATTGTCCGGAACACCATCCATCTGCCACGGCGGCGTCAGGCCATGCCAGTGGATGAGGGTGTCTTCGGACGTCTCGTTGATGAGGCGGACGTTGAAATCGGCGCCTGCGTCCAGAGCGAGGCCTGGGTTCCCATTGCGGTCGGCCAGTCCGAAGACGGACGCGGCCCTGCCATTGACCTCCAGGATCCTCCTTCCGATGACCAGATCGGTGGGAGCGGGATTTGCATAGGCGCGGGTAAAATTGAGGACAGGCGAGACGACTGCCGCACTGGCCAGCGTCTTCAGGAATTGACGGCGATACATGATATGCCTCTCGATCTATGTCGGCGTGCCGACAGTGCTGATGAAGGAAGTTGGCCCACCGGTCAGGCGAGCATGTCATCAGGCAGCAGATCGAGGAGGCTCCAGCCCGGGGGAAGGCACCTGCCCCAGCAGATGGTCGTGCAGTTCACCGAACCGGGCGATCATAGGTGTTTGCCACGCCGCAATGGTATTCCGCACCGGGACCATGAGCACACACGCGAGGCAGACATCAGCACAGCAGGCTTTGTCCGCCAGGGCTGGCTCTGTGGAGCGGTACTCTTCCACGCTGTTATGGCTTATGGAGGCGTGCTTGCTGGAGCACGGCTGGGGCAAGGCATGGGAAGCCCCGCCACCGAAAAGAACGGCGACTGCGATGAGTGCCGCGATCGCACTCCAAATCAGCCTTTTCTGCATGCACAGATCCATTCTTAACTCATTCCCGCCGCTTCCGTATGCTAATGAAACGGATGCTGTCGGCTTTGACCTTTGTCAAACAGGCTGGCTGCCTATTAAATCCAAGGATGGGATATTGAGCCTTCCAGCAGGGGGAAGGTCAAGAAGACCTTTTGGGGCCGGGGTGGATATAGCGCAGGCAGGCGTACGAGACGTCATTCCTGGCGAGGCTTGCTATCTCGGCTGGCAAGAGGCGCTGCGAAATCTGGCAAGGCTTGTCGAGCCAGAGATTAACGAATAGCGCGTCGGGTTGCTTGCGTATCCTCCACAAACAGGTAGGCTATCCTTGTTCCATCTTCTCGCGTCAATTCGCAGGCATATCGGAGGCTCCCCGATTTCTGCAGATATCTGAGATGGGTCGTCACCATTTCTCCAGGTACGATATTGCCCGTGAAGAAGGCATCGCGGCGAGTGAAGGAGCGGGTTTCGTCGGGAAACCATGTTTCAACGGCGCGGTCTGCAATCGCCTGGAATTCCGCGAAATAGAACAGGCCGGCGCCGTTGAATTCCTGATGGGGGCTTGGCCTGAAGCGATGGCAGAGCAAAGCCGAATCGAACGAGATTGACATGCCAAGATGACTCTCGGCAGTTCCGCGGCGGAAGGAGGCCGCCGTGGCTGCGAGCTCGCTCTTGGCAAACGGTTCGGCCAGTGCTCCCCAATGGCCTACTCTCGCCAATGTGCGGTTATCGCCCTCAACCGTGCGATGGACGAAAGCGGAAACGAGCTCCACTTCACCGATGCAGAAGCCGCGGATTTCCAGCCAGTGCCGGCTGGACCATTGCGTCCGGGACACTTGTTCCACGGACGAGCGGATGGTCAGGACGTCATTTGCCGCCGCGAGTTCAAGGCGCGCCTTCTGTAGCGACGTAGCGCATAGGGAGGCATAAACCTCCCGACCGTCGGGCGTTCGGAAGTCCGCGTTCTCCATGCCAAGCCGTATGGCCAGCAGCACCCAATGCCGGTGCCCCAGTTCCTTCATCAACCAGGTTTCGGACAGACCGTAAGGATTGAGGTGCGGCATTCCGAGAAGGACATGAGGTTCGAGCGCACGTTCCATCAGCTCGCGGGGAGAAGGCGTGTGTGGTGAGATATCGATGGCGAGGTTCAGAGTCAACGACTTGCCGCCTGCCTGAGCGCGGGCTGACCGGCTTCCAGATAACCGGCGAGATGGTCGACGACATGCTCGGCATCCTTGCCGACGGCGAGAAACCGACCGGACCCCCAGGTCCAGAGCCAGGGCAGGCCCAGCACATAGACGCCGTCGATGCCAGTCACCCCCCGCCGCTGGACGGGGTAGCCGGTGCCATCGAAGATCGGCAGGCCGACATAGGACCAGTCCGGGTGGAAACCCGTGGCCCAGATGACGGAAGTGACGTCTTCGGCCTTGAGGTCGAGTTCCTCCGGTTCGTTCTCCGGTTCCCAGAGGGGCGTGTAGACGCTTGCCGGCGGCGCATCGATGCTCTTTTCCGCGATATGGCGGTCGATCAGCGCATTGATGCCGTTATAGACCCGGTCGGCGCCGTCGAGATTGGCCTTGAGGTTCGGCTCGAAGATCATCCGCCCGCCCGAGACGCCGACCATGCGGCCGTAGAGCGACATGCCTTCCAGTGCAAACTTCCTGAGGTCGATGTCGCGTCCGCCATCGCGGCCGGTTAGATAATGGTTGGTGTCGTGCTTCTTTTTCGTCATGCCGTCATGTTCGACGGTGATGTCGTACTGGCCGACGTCGGAGAGCCAGTCGACGACGTCGCGGCCGCGGTAGAAGCGGGCACAGCGCGGTGCGTTCCCGGTGACCATGTGTACTTTGCGGCCGGCAAGATGCAGATCCTCGGCGATCTGGCAGCCGGACTGGCCGGAGCCGACGACGACGACAGCGCCTTCCGGCAATTGGTTCGGATTACGGTAATCGACCGTGTGGAGCTGAACGATCTCTTCCGGCAGGCGTTCGGCGGCGCGCGGGATCGCAGGTCGGCTATAAAGGCTGGTGGCGAGGATAACGCTGTCGGCGGTGACCGTACCCGCCGAAGTCTCGACCTTGAAGAGGTCGCCGTTTTTTTCGACCGAGATGACTGCCGTGCCTTCCAGCACCGGTGCATTCACCCTCTTTATGAAACGGTCGACATAGGCGATGATCTCGTCCTTGACCATGAAGCCGTGCGGATCGTCGCCGTCATATGGATGATCGGGAAGCTGGCACTGCCAGTTCGGTGTCACGAGACAGAAAGCATCCCAGCGCTCGTCCTTCCACTTGTGAGCAACAGTCTTTTTTTCGAAGACGACATGATCGATACCGTGCTTCTTGAGATAATGGCTGGCCGAAAGCCCGGCCTGCCCGCCGCCGATGACGACGGCGCTATAATGCGGCTTGAGGGTCGAGGTCATTGGGAGAAGTCCTTTCAGAGGATGAAACTTTGGCAGCGGACACGCGCTTCGGCGTCGTCGAGGAAAAGTGCGCCGGCCGTCTCGATGCGGGCAAGCTGGCCGCGTGCGAGTGAGCAGGGGTAGCCGTATTTCGCTTCGACGCGATCGCTGGCGATGGTCAGCGCCTTCCGGCTCAAGTCGAGGAATTCGCGGATCGGGTAGGTCCGGCCCTCTTCAAAAAAATCCTTGATGACCAGCGAAGGGGAATAGCAGGTTTCCTCCCGGCCATCCGGCCAGGCGATGACGAACCGCATTTCAGGCATTGGTGACCTCCTTCAATGTCGCATAGGCGGAGAGATGGGCTTCGGCGACGCGGCGCCACGAGAACCGGCCAGCGACCTCCAGGCCGCACGGGATGACGCGCTCGCGGATTCGCGGCACGAGGGAAAGCGCCATGGCTTCAGCGATCGATGCCGGATGATGGGGATCGCACCAGATCGCCTCGTCGGCGGTGAGGTATCCGGTGAATGGCGCGATGGAAGAGACGATGACCGGCACCCCGCTCGCCATTGCTTCCAGGACCACCAGACCGAAACCTTCCTTCAGGGAGGGGAAAACCAAGGCATCAGCGAGCCGGTAGAGATTGGGCATATCCTCATCGGCGACCGGGCCGATCAGATGCACGGCGGCAGCATGATCACGCAGCAGGGCGAGCTCGGACCGGAACTCTTCCTGGTAACCGCTGTGATCGAGCAGCGAAGCTCCGCCCGCGACGACAAGCAGAGCATCGGGCCGGACGGCGCGGAGTTGACGGAATGCCTCGAGAATGCCGATCGTGTTCTTGCGTGCCTCCACGCCACCGATGCTGAGGAAGATCGGGCCGGGGGGCAGTTCCAGGCGGTCACGGAGCGCCGTCTGCTCGCCGTTCCAGACAGGCGCGAAGCGTTCGACATCGACGCCGTTGCCGACAACGGTGGCGTTAAGCCCACGGTCCCACAGCACCCGCTGCCATGCTGAACTGACGGTGAAGAAAATGTCCGCCGGATCGATGGAGCGGTCCTGCAATTCCATCAGCCGAGGATCGGCAAACTGATCGATATGGTGGACGGTCCGAGCAAAGAAGGGGATGACACTACGTTGCTTGAGCGTCGCAAGCGCATTACCGGAAATCCCATCATGGGCGTGAAAGATGTCGAAGTGGCGGGCTGCGGGGCTTTCGAAATGTCTTACGTAGTCGGCGATCCGCCGTTCCACCATCGCCGTCATGTCCGCCGGTGCCGGCTCGACCGGAATGCACATCGTCCCACATGCGGGTGTGCGGAAGAAGCCCGTTCCCTTGGCATCCGGCGCATGCAGCACGACCTCGTGACCGAGAATGGTCAATGCCTCGGAAAGCTGCATGGCATGCACCACGCCGCCGCGCGGATTGGTGGAATGGGACAGCATGGCGATGCGGAGCGGTCGGATCATGCGGCCTCCTCCCGTCGACCGAGCCGCAGGAGCGGCGTTGCGGCATGGTCGCGGATAACCGCGCGATTGCCATCGGCATTGATGGCGACCTCGCTGCCGGCAATGACGGTGCCGATGACGGCGGCTACAATGCCGCGCGCGGTGAACTTTTGAAGGACGGCTTCGGCATTTTCCGCCGAGGTAGAGATCAGGTAGCCGAAGCTCGGGAAGGTGGCGAGCCAGCGGTCCAGCACAACACCATCCGGAACGGGAATGGCGGAAACATCAATCTCGATGCCGACGCCGGAACATTCCGCCAGCATGATCGCAGTGCCGGGAATGCCGCCCTGGCTGATGTCCTTGGCGGCAAAAGCCAGCCCGGCCTCGGCGATTTCGGGCAGGATCTCGAGATCCCCGCGTAAGCGGGCGGGCGGGGCATCGGTTGCGGCTTCCCAGTTATTGAACGGCTCGCGGTAGCGGCCGCGATGGTCGATCGCGGCGATCAGCAGATTGCCGGGCTTCGCGTCGAAGCTGGTCAGCAGTTTCTTCGCCCGGCCGAGGATAGCGACGGACAACTGTCCGCGATCAGTGCGGATATTCGTGTGTCCGCCGACGATCGGCACGCCATAGGCCCTGGCCGCTGCCCGCAGTCCTTCCAGAACAGGAGTGGCACCCGCCTCTCCATTCGCCCAGACGGCATCGACCACGGCAACCGGGCGGCCACCCATGGCAGCAACGTCGGAGATGTTGACCATCACGCCGCACCAGCCCGCAAACCACGGGTCGGCGGCGACGAATTCGTTGATGAAGCCTTCGATGGCGAAGAGGAGGAAGCCGTCACCGTCGGCAAGTGCGGCACAGTCGTCACCGACGGCAACTGGCTGGCCGGCAAGGCTGAGGCCGGCGGCGACCGTGCCGATATCCGCCTTGGCGGCAATGCCCGAAGAGGCGGTAAGTTTGATGGCAAGCGCCGGGATATCGATCGCCGCCATGATCATGCCGCCTTTTTCGGGAGGGCGACGAAGCCGGCTTCCGGCGTGGAGCAGGGCGGATACCAGGCGAGATTGGCCCTCATCCTCAGATGCGGCTTGCCGTAGATCTCGAATTCCTCGACCACGTCCCAGTGAAGCCGGCGGAAGAGCAGCCCGTTCTGCACCTGCACATTGGCGAGGAAGGTATGGCAGCCCATGGCGTTGGCCGACGACACGGCGAGCTTGATGAGCGTTGCGCCGAGCGCACCGATCTTGCGGAAATCCGCATGTACCGCGAGCCGTGAGCCCCACCAGAGGCCAGGCTCAGCCTGATGGATACGCACCGTGCCGACCAGCCTGTCGGCTGTGACGCCCATCATCGAGAGCGCGACGATCGGGATTGCATGGTCGTCGATCGCATCACGATCGTCGCCGTCGAAGATCCTTTGCTCTTCGCAGAATACGGCGCGGCGGAGCGCATGCGCCCCCCGCCGCTCCCAAGCGGATCTCGCGAACTTCACCTGGAATTCGCCGGCCTGATAGGGTGCGAAGGGCTCGAAGATCATCTGGCCAGCATCCTTTCATAGGTGGAAAGGGCGGAGCAGGCACCGCATTTGCCGCAGCCCGCCTTGATGTCGACAGCCTTCAGGCCGCCGTCGACCAGCATCTTCGAAAGAGGGGCGAGGATCGAGTGCATGAAATCCGGCTTCGGCGCCGGGTGGCTTTCGAGCGGCGTTCCCGAAATGGGAACAAAAGGCACGACGAAGGGGTAGACGCCGATCGCCACCAGTTTCTCGCAGATGTCGAGGATCGCTTCGCGTGTGTCGCCGAGACCGGCGAGGATATAGGTCGAAACCTGGCCGCGGCCGAAGACTTCCACGGCCGCCTTGAAGGATGCCATATATTTGCCGATCGAGACCTGTGCCTTGCCGGGCATGATGCGGGCGCGGACCTCCGGCGTGACCACTTCGAGATGCATGCCGAGCGCATCGATGCCTGCACCCTTCATGATCGAAAACCAGATGTCGTCTTCCGGCGGTTCGCATTGCGCCTGGATCGGTAAGTCGACGGCCGCCTTGATGGCGCGGGCGCTTTCAGCAAGCACGGCCGCGCCGCGATCTGGTCCTTTCGGCGTGCCGGTCGTCATGACCATGTGCTTGACATCGTCCAATTCGACGGCGGCTTTTGCAACTTCCGCCAGTTGTTCCGGTGTCTTGTGGGCGATGGTGCGGCCGGCGGCCAGCGACTGACCGATGGCGCAGAACTGACAGGTTTTCGTGCGGCTCTGGTAGCGGATGCAGGTCTGGAGCACGGTCGTTGCCAGTACATCGCGGCCGTGCAGAACAGCGATCTGCGAATAGGGAATGCCGTCTGCCGTTGAGCGTTCGTAGAAGCGGGGGCGGAGCGGGAACGAGACCTCACCGAGGATACGCCCATCGCGGCTGATGCGGCTCTTGCCCGTCTCGTCCGGTCTTTCGACGAGATATGGGCTTTCAAAAGCCGGCGCCGTGTGGACCGGCACCATGACCGTCACGCCGTCTATGGTCATCGGTTTGTGGTCGGAAGGGCCGGCACCGCCCCGGCGGCTCTCGTGCCCTGCCTTCGGATCAACCAGCCTGGCTCCGAAGGACTGCAACTCGTTGATCAGGATCTCGGTCGGAAGACGCGTCGTCGTGGTGTCCATCGGTGCTGCTCCTAACGGGTGCGGTTTCGAAAGAATTCTGGGATGCGACCATCGGTGCCGCGGCGCGGCCGTCGATGACGAGATGCAGGAGTTCAGGGCGGGCATAGTGGCCGATCGAATCCATCATCCGCTTGCGCTTGACGATGAGGCTCATGTCGAGGTCGGCGATGAGGATACCCTCGCCCTCGGTGATCGGCGGGGCGAGGTGTCTGCCTTCCGGCGAGACGATCGCCGTCATGCAGCCGCCGCGCAGCGCCTTCTGCAGGCTCTGGTCCGGCGTGATCGAGGCAATCTGCTCGTCGGTGAGCCAGCCGGTGGCGTTAACGACGAAACAGCCGCTCTCAAGCGCGTGGTGGCGGATCGTCACTTCCATCTGCTCGGCGAAGATCGGCCCCACCATAGAGCCCGGGAACTGGGCGATATGAATTTCCTCGTGCTGTGCCATCAGCGCGTAGCGTGCGAGGGGATTGTAATGCTCCCAGCAGGCGAGCGCTCCCAGCCGGCCAATGCTGCTTTCGACCACCGTCAGGCCGGAGCCGTCGCCCTGGCCCCAGATCATCCGCTCGTGGAAGGTGGGCGTGATCTTGCGGCGCTTCAGGATGAGCTTGCCGTCGGCATCGAAGAGAAGCTGGGTGTTGTAGAGCGAGCCATGGTCGCGCTCGTTGACGCCAAGTGCCACCACGATGCCATGTTCGCGGGCAGCGGCTGCGACCGCGTCAGTTGCTGTGCTGGGAACGGTGACGGCTTCCTCATAGAGACGCAGATGCTCGCGGCCGGAAAGGACCGGAGGCAGCACAAAGGAGAAATAAGGATACCAGGGGACGAATGTCTCAGGAAAGACGACGAGTTCCGCCCCTTTCAAGGCCGCTTCGCGGATCGTTTCCAGCACACGGGCTAGGGTCTTTTCACGGGAGTTAAGGTCCGGCGCGATCTGCGCGGCTGCGGCCCTTACCGTCGATTTCCGGGCGATCGTTTTGTTCTCCATGGCGGAATCCTTCGGTTTCAGATGAAGGAGGCGGAGGAGACTCCGCCTCCTGCCACTCAGAGCGTCCAGGTGTCGAGGATGAAGGCGCCATCGCGGCGGTGGATCAGGATGAGGTCCAGCACGTCGAGCGGACTGATCGGCGTAATGCCGGGGATCAATGATGGTTCGCCATGGCCGTAAAGCGCCTGCAGCGCAAACCGGCAGGCATAGACCTTGCCGCCTTCTTCCATGAAACCCTTGAGTTGGTTGTTGAAATTCAGGTGGCCGGGGAAGGCTTCCGAGCCGAGTTTGGGGAAGCCTCGCTGCACGCCGAGCGTAACGCCGGGGCCATAAAGGAGGACTGAGGTCTCGAAGCCCTTTCGCTTGAGGCGCTTTGCCTGCAGCAGGTTTACGAGGCCGATCGAACCTTCGAAGGCAACGGTGTGGAAGGTGATGAGGGCTTTTTCGCCCTCTTTGGCCTGAACGTCTTCGAAGACTTTTTCCTCGTAGTCGACGAAAAAGTCCCCATCAGCATGGGCCGGTGCGGTAACTGCGGGCATGAATGGCTCCTGTGTTTGAAGTCAGGCCCCGTTGCGGGGTACTGCCATCCAACTGCAAGCACCGTGCCAATATTGAGTTTGCCTAAAATACAGTCAAAATGCCAATTTTTGCATTCAATTATGCGATCAATGGCGGGCGGCGGTTTTTGTATGGGCGAAATAACGAGCAACGTCCTGCAAAAAACGAGATCAGTAATGTATGAAATGAATGCATGCAATATGCAGTCATTGTGATAGAGATTTGCCGCTGTAGAGAAAGTTTCGCACGTGTAGAGCACGCGGTGCGGCGCAATGTCCTTTTTTCGAACGTGACATCGGTATAGAGCAACAATATACGGTCAATTGTACCTAATTTACCCGGATGCCGGATGCCATGAAGACCTGGACGCCTGATCTGACCCGCAGCAATGGCCCTCGCTATATGGCGATCGCCGATGTCATCGAAATGGATCTGAGAAGCGGGCAGCTGGTTGTCGGGGACAGGCTGCCGCCGCAGAGGGATCTCGCCAGACTGCTCGATATCGACTTCACCACCGTCGCACGCGGTTATCTGGAAGCTCAGAAGCGGGGTCTCGTCAGTTCGCATGTCGGACGTGGAACCTTCGTCACCGGCGGTGCCGACAGGGAGCGTCGCGGCTTTGTTTCCGATGCGACTCCCGATCCCCGACGCACGTCCGTCGTCGACTTTTCCATGAACATGCCGCCGGAGCCTGATGATCCAGATCTCATTGCCCGCATGCGGGAAGGGCTTTCCGCCGTTGCCACAAATCTTGTCCCGCTTTTGCGTTATCAGGGTTTCGGCGGCGCGGGTATGGATAAGGAGGCGGCTGCCGCCTGGCTCAGCCGGCGTGGCCTGGTGCCCTCGCAAGAGCGTATCTTCGTGACTCCCGGCGCGCATCCCGCACTGCTTTCCATCTTCGGCATGCTGGCCAAGCCCGGCGAGACGGTGCTCTCGGAAAATATCACTTATCCGGGCATGCGCTCGATCGCTGCCCAACTCCGATTGAACCTCTCAGGCCTGCCGATGGATGAGGAGGGGATCATCCCTGCCGCTTTTGCCGAGGCCTGCGAGATGAGGAAGCCAAAGGCGCTATATCTCAACCCCACGCTTCAGAATCCGATCACGCTGACGATTCCGGAAAAGCGCCGGGAGGAAATCTGCGCGGTTGCGAGGAAATACCATGTTCCGATCGTCGAGGACGACGCCTACGGCTTCATTCCACAGCATGCGCCGCCGCCGCTTGCAACCATGGCGCCGGATCTCACCTGGCACATCGGGGGGCTTGCCAAATGCATTGGCGCCGGTCTTCGGCTCGCTTATGTCGTGGCGCCGGATACCAAGGCTGCTTGGCCTTTCGTAAGCGCCATGCGCGCGAACAGTGTCATGGCTTCGCCGCTCTCGGTGGCGCTTGCCACCCGCTGGATCGAGGACGGTACGGCTGACAGTATCCTACGTTTCATACGCGCGGAGGCGGCTGCCCGCCAGAAGCTTGTGGCTGATATTCTGCCAAAGGGAAGCTATCGCGGCGATCCGATCAGCTTCAACATTTGGCTACCGCTGACAGGAGGATGGACCCGTTCCACCTTCGGCAGCCACATGCGCTCCTCCGGTATCGGCGTCGTAGCGAGCGATGCTTTCACCGTGGATGGCCCAGCGCCGGAAGCAGTCCGGGTGTGCCTCGGCGGCCCGATTCGGCGGGATACCCTCAAGGGTGCCCTCGAATTCATGGGGCATGCGCTCGAGAGTTCGCCCGAAATGGCCGGCTCCTTTTTCTGATTCGATCCTTCAATCGTTGCGAGGCGTCATGCGTCAGCATGGCTGCGGCGTTCTGGCCAATCGACGTATTGAATGCAGTCATATATCCAAATGATTGCATTCAATACGCTTGTTGACTGACTTTGCAAGGAATGACGTCATGGACAACGAATGGCCTCCTCTCCCTCCGATGCAGACCGGTGTTCGCGGTCGTTGCCCGCGTTGCGGCCAAGGGCACCTCTTCAAGGGTTTCCTGACGCTCAATCAAAAGTGTGAAGCGTGCGGACTGGATTATTCCTTCGCCGATCCGGCGGACGGTCCGGCTTTCTTCGTCATCTGCTTCGCCTGCGTGCCGAGTGTCCTTCTCGGTGTCTGGCTGGAGGTACAGTTCCAGGCAGCCTGGTGGGTCCACCTTCTGATCACCATCCCTTTCATGCTGCTGACCTGCGTCCCGCCGCTTCGGCCGCTCAAGGGATGGCTGGTGGCGAGCCAGTATTTCTACAAGGCGGAAGAGGGAAAGCCTGTTAGGATCACGCCTTGAGGATCAGCTGGGCTGAAACCGTCAGAAGTAACCACGTTGGCGGCGAGTGTTCGGCACCTTGGTCTCGTCATTGCAGTCGAAGACGAGACGTTTACATCACAACTCTCTCGTGGCTCAATTGATGCTGATCGAGTACGGATCAGCATTCAGCCCGAAGTCTGGCTGCCAAGATGAGTAGGCACGATAATGCAGTCTATGCCGAGAGTATCGTAGGCAGCATTGTGGCGGGTCTTCTCGATATACCAGAGCGCGGTCGCAAAACAGCCAATGGCAGGCTGATGCCGGCGCAGATGAACAAGCTGGTTTGCTGCTTGTGACGTGAACCGAGATCCTGCGTCGTCACGTGTTGGCCGTTTGAGTTCCCCTTTCTTGTTTCCTGCATCCGTGTTCGGTCGGTGAACGATATCTTCCGCCATGAGAGAGCCAGAATTCGGCAGGTCGAAATCGCCGTGCCCGATGTTGCTGAGCCTGGCGAGGAGCAGCCGTTGACGCGTGCTCCAGATCGGAACAGCCCATGTGCCGATAATGAGGGGATGGTAAGCATGAGGGGAGGCTATGCCCGAGAATCAGCCACCCGGACGTTTTAGGCGTGCCATGATGGTGCTGCAATGTTAGCGTCGACATGGGAGGCAACCAAAGGAGCTGACCATGTCGCAGTCGATACAGAATGCCGTAGGTGAAACACTCTACTACAGCGGTACATCACGCGCCTGGTTCTCGGCGACCGGCTCAGGCCCCGTGCTTTATGGCACCGCCGGCAACGATTCGATATGGGGCGATAGTTCGGTCAATGTCACGATGCGGGGCGGTACCGGCGACGATATCTACTACCTCTATTCCAGCATCAATCGTGCAGTGGAAGCCTCGGACGCGGGTATCGACACCATCAACACCTGGATGAGCTATACGTTACCCGAGAACTTCGAGAACCTGACTGTCACGGGTAACGGCCGTTACGCCTTCGGCAACAATGCCGACAATATCATCTCCGGTGCTTCAGGCAGCCAGACGATCGACGGTGGTGATGGAAACGATGTCCTCATCGGCGGCGGCGGTTCCGACACCTTCATCCTCACCGGCGGCAACGGCAGCGACCTCATTGTCGATTTCAGCAGTGACGATACGATCCGATTGAACAGCTACGGGCTGTCGACGTTCGATCAGGTCCTCAGCCACGCCACACAGGAGGGCGCCGACCTGCGGCTGAATCTCGGTGGTGGCGAAAGCCTTGTCCTGGCAGACACGACTGCAGCGGATCTCAGTGCGGATCAGTTCCAGCTCACGCTCGATCGGTCGGCTCTCACGCTGACTTTCGCCGACGAATTCAACACCTTGTCCTTGCGCAACGGTGATGAAGGTACCTGGGATTCGAAGTTCTGGTGGGCCCCCGAAAGAGGCAGTACTCTGCCGGGCAACAGTGAGCTGCAATGGTACATCAACCCTTCCTATGGGGGGACGGCTGCCGTCAATCCATTTTCGGTCGAGAACGGCGTTCTAACCATCACGGCTGCTCCAACGCCGGATGCTCTCAAGTCGCAGATCGATGGCTACGACTACACATCCGGCATCCTCACCACGCATTCCTCTTTCGCCCAGACCTACGGTTATTTCGAGATCCGCGCCGACATGCCAACGGAGCAGGGCGCCTGGCCGGCATTCTGGCTTTTGCCCGAAGACGGTTCCTGGCCTCCTGAACTCGACGTCGTTGAGATGCGGGGGCAGGACCCAAATACCGTGCATGTCACTGTCCACTCAAACGAGACGGGCTCGCAGACCAAGGATTCCACGGCGGTCAAGGTTCCGAGCACGGATGGCTTCCACACCTACGGTGTTCTTTGGGGCGAGGACCAGATTGTCTGGTATTTCGACGACGTGGCCGTTGCGCACGCCGACACCCCCTCCGACATGCATGATCCAATGTATATGCTCGTCAACCTCGCGGTTGGAGGAGTGGCTGGAACTCCGTCTGAGGATTTCAATGATGGAGCGGAATTCCAGATAGATTACATTCACGCCTATTCCCTGAACGATCAAACAGCGAATGATTTGCTCGCTTGAAATGCGCTCAAGTCACTCGTCGTCAGCGACGGTAACGGCTGGCGAGCCGGCCGTTTTTGCCATCCGTTGACGCTCTGTCGCTCGAAGGACCATCTTACCAAGTTTAGGATCAGGAACGGCATATCAGGGCCTGACATTCGTGGCTCGTGCAGCTTTTTCAGGCGCTTCAATCGATCGCCTGACGCTGAGGCGATGTCACCACTGCAAATTCGGGACATATCATCCGCGTGTCATTTCTTCTTCACATGCGTATGATGCAGGAAAGGATCATCGCCTGAGACGGTTGATGGCGCTCGGCAAATGCGGAGAAGATATTGCAAGGGGACTATCTACGAATGCAGGGCGGAGAGCGACTTGCCGCCACCTTTCGCCGGGGTCTCGCGGGGCTCTTCGGTTTTGGATTCTTCGTAAATCTGCTGCTGCTTATTCAGCCAATTTACATGCTTCAAGTCTATGATCGAGTGCTGCCATCGGCCTCCATCGAGACGCTGATTTATATCTCCATCATTGCTCTCGGCACTCTTTTTCTGCTTGGTATCGTCGATAGCGTGCGTGCGATCATGGCCAGCCGGCTCGCCAGCCGTCTCGAAGTCGCGGTTGGTGCGGACGCACTTCAGGCTTCGATGGCCGGTCCTCGCGCAAGCCTTGGCGATGTCCAGCCGCTTCGCGACCTTCAGGCCGTTCGAGGCTTTATTTCCGGGCGCGGGCTCTTCGCCTTTCTCGATCTGCCCTTCGCTCCTTTTTTCATCGCGCTTCTCTATCTCATCCATCCAAATCTCTTCTGGCTGACAGTGATGGGGGTGGTCGTGCTCGTCGCGATCGCGATAGCCAACCAGTGGGCGAGCGACAAGGCAGCAGGCGATGCCGGCATTCGTCAGATGAATGCGACGCTTGCCGCCCAGGCTTTCGTCCGGAATGCGGAAAGCCTGAAGGCGATGGGAATGAGACCCAACATCGTCCATCGCTGGGGTTCGGAGGAGGCTCTGTCTCTTGCCGCACAGGATCGGGTGAATTCAACCAATGCCTTCTTTGCCGGTCTTTCGCGTGTCCTGCGCCTAAGCCTCCAGATCGCCACCCTCGGTTATGGCGGCTATCTCGTGCTTGCCGGCGAGATGACAGCGGGGATGATCTTCGCCGCCTCACTGATCTCGGGGCGCGGTCTCCAGCCTATCGATCAGGTAATCGGTGGCTGGAAGGGGTTTATCGAAGCGCGCAAGGCGTGGAAGCGCCTGACCGAGGCTCTTGCCGTCGTGAGACCGGCCGAGACGCGCACGGAACTTCCTGCCCCGCGGGGTGAGGTGAGCTTCGAAGCGGTCATTGTCTTTCCTCCGGCAAGTGAGGCAGCGGGCCGCGCGAGTGCGCAGGCCGGCGAGCCATTGTTGAAGCGCATCAGCGCGACGATTCCCGCAGGCGCATGTGTGGCCATCATCGGGCCTTCCGGGGCGGGAAAAACCACCCTCATGCGCACGCTGATCGGAGCCATCGAGCCGAGATCGGGTGCTGTGCGGATCGACGGCGCCGACATTCGCAATTGGAACCCCGATCGTCTTGGCCAATATATCGGCTATCTCGCGCAGGACGTCGAGCTTCTGCCGGGAACCATCGCGCAGAATATCGCCCGCTTTGATCCGAATGCCTCCAGCGAGGCCATCGTCCGCGCAGCCCAGGAAGCGCAGGTGGACGATCTCGTTCTGAAACTGCCGAAAGCCTACGACACGATGATCGGACCCGGCGGCTTCCAGCTTTCCGGCGGGCAGCGCCAACGTGTTGGCCTCGCCCGGGCCTTCTTCGGCAAGCCGAAGATCCTGGTCCTCGACGAGCCGAACGCAAATCTCGATATTGAGGGCGAGAAGGCTCTAGAGCGAGCGCTTGCGATGGCGAAAGCGGAGGCGATCACCGTCCTCATCGCAACGCAAAGACGCTCGGTCGTCGAAACAGCGGACCGCATCATGGTCATGCGTGATGGAAGCCTGGAAGAATACGGCCCTCGCGAGGAGGTACTTCGGCGTCAGGCCGAAAAGGCGCAGGCTCTGCGGGAGAGCCAAAGGCGGGGTGCCGGCAATGCCTCGCAGCCTGTTGTGCTTGGACAGTTTGCCAGTGCCACCGATGTCAGGCGTTGAGGCAGCTGCCGGAGAATGACGGAGATGAACGACAAAGCAGATTGGGCCAGAGGTGTTCCGACCAGTACGCGGCGGGTCGCGGCTGTCGGGCTTGGCGCGACCTTTCTTTTCATCTTTGGTTTTGGCGCCTGGGCATCGCTTGCTCCGCTGGCCGGCGCCGCCGTTGCGCCGGGTGTCGTTGCTGCTGCCGGGCAAAACCAGCGTGTTCAGCATCTGGAAGGTGGTATCGTCGACAAGATTCTCGTTCAGGAAGGCGCCCGCGTCAAAGCCGGGCAACCGCTCTTCGAACTCGATGGAACCAGTGCTCTCGTCCAGTACAATCGAATCCAGAAGCAACTCGTTGCCCTTTCGGCACGCGCCACGCGGCTTACGGCCGAGCGGGATGGCGTCGATCAGCTTGTCTTTCCGGAAAGTCTCGAAAGAACGACCGGGCCGGGAGGCGAAAGCGACGTCCTTGCCGAGCAGTCGGCCGAATTCACGGCACGCCTGGCACGCCACCGTCAGGAAGCTGCCATCCTGCAGCAACGTATCAATGCGCTGAATGATCAGATCGAAGGAATGGCAGCTCAGCAGATCGCAGTGGAACGGCAGATCGAGGTCGTCCAGGAGGAAGCAGAACGGAAGAAGGGGCTGCTGGACAAAGGCCTGACGGATCGGTCCGAGTATACGGCTCTGCTGCGAAGCGAGGCCGACCTTCTGGGCGAGCTTGGCCAGACGAAGGCGTCCATTCTGACATCGCGCACACAAATCGCCGAAGCCGAGGAACAAATAGCCAGGCTGAAGACGCAGCGCGTCGAGACGGCAATCTCCGAGCTCAACGAGGTGCGCGTCCAAATTGCTGACGCCGATGAGCAGCGACGTGCGGCCAAGGCCATTCTAGACCGGATCGTGATCCGGTCGCCGAGCGACGGGATCATCGTTGAAATGGCATTTAACAGCCGCGGGAGTGTTGTCCGTCCGGGCGACACCCTGCTCGAACTTCTTCCAACCGCATCCAGCCTGATGATTGAAGCACGCGTTTCCCCGCAGGATGTGGACGTCATCAAGGTGGGGCAAGAGGCGCGGTTGCGCTTCAGCGCGCTCAATACCCGCACGACGCCGACCGTTGATGCGACCGTGTTCTACCTCTCGGCTGACCGGCTGGTCGATCAGAACAACAATGACCAGCCCTACTACACCGCGCGGTTGCGCATGACCGATGCGCTGCCGCCGGAAATCAAGATGGAGCAGATCTATCCCGGCATGCCGGTGGAAACCTACATCAAGACGAGCGAGCGCACCTTTTTCGAGTATCTGACGAGACCGATCGTTGACAGCTTCAATCGGGCGTTTCGGGAGGACTAAGCCGAAGACGTCGCTAAGCATAGACGATCGGCACGTAGGACCTGCCCGTCCTTGCTAATTAGCATATGTCAAGCGACTGTCGTAGTCGGCTGCTATGTCAAGCCATCCATCGTCCTCCAACAAGGGGTTGCATAGATGTCCTTCTTCTTTTCCCTCCCACGGCTCTATTTTGGGACCCGCCTGGCCGATCATATCGAGGGTAGCCCAGGTAACGACATCATCACCGGTCTTGGCGGTGATGACCGCATCGAGGCAGGCGCGGGGAATGACTTAGTCATTGCGGGGGACGGAAATGATCAGATCGAGGGCGGCGACGGCAGCGATCTGATCTCCGGCGGGCGGGGTTTCGACACTGCGATCTATTCGGGAAGCATATCCGATTATCGCCTGCCGCAGATCACACGCCTGTCCGACATCTTCTTTACGATGACCGACGCCGATGGTGATCAGGATATCCTCAACGATATCGAAGCCATCCGCTTTACCGCAAGCAGCTATACGCTCTATCTCGATGGGCGCAACAATGCCGTGCTTGCCGGCGACGATGCGGTGTCGACGGATGAGGATGGCGCACTTGCGATCAGCGTGCGCGACCTGACTGCGAACGACCGGGACTTCGATGGAGACCGGATCTCGGTCACTGCCGTTTCGGGGACAAGCACGGCCGGCGCATCCGTCTCGCTTGCGAGCGGTGTCGTCTCCTACGGTCCAGGCAATATTTTCCAGTATCTGAACGAAGGTGAAGCCGCCGTCGACAGCTTCACCTATACGGTTGACGACGGCAGGGGCGGCACCGGCACTGCAACCTTGGAAGTGACGATCACCGGTGCGAATGATGCCGCTGTCATTACCGGTGATGCTAGCGGGTTGGTAACCGAGGCTGGCGGTGCTGGATCGGGAATGCCGACCGCGACCGGCCGGCTCGTCGCCGACGATGTCGATAATGACGATCGCTTCCGAGCTGCGGGCGACCAGTCGAGCGTTATGGGCTACGGTACCTACAGCATCGACGAAGAAGGCAACTGGACCTATACGCTCGACAGCGACAATGCTGCTGTCGATGCGCTCGACGATGGTGAGAGCCTCACCGACAGTTTCACAGTCGTGAGCACGGACGGGACCGAACAGGACGTTACGATCACTATCAATGGGGCGGATGAAGCCGCTCCCGTCGCACCGCGCATAAACGAAATCCACTACGACAATGCCGGCACCGATACGGGCGAATTCATCGAGATCCGCGTTGCTGTCGGCGCCGATGTCTCGGGACTCCTAGTCGAACTCTATAACGGAAATGGCGGCTCCATCTATGGTTCGGCGGACGTTTCCAGCCTTTCGATGACCTCGGACGGCGAATACGACTATTACGTGTGGGAGCTACCGGCCAACGGCATCCAGAACGGCGCGCCGGACGGCGTGGCGCTCTCCGATAACGGTACGCTGATCGAATTCCTGTCTTATGAAGGGAGCTTTACGGCGTCGAACGGAGCCGCTGCGGGCACGACCTCGACCGATATCGGTGTGGCGGAGGCGGGCAACGAGGCTGCGGGCCTGTCGCTGCAGCGGACCGGTGACGGTCCGACCGATTGGGTCGGTCCGCAGGACCAGACCCCGGGTGCCGCCAATGAAAGTGATCCCGGCGGTGGCGGTGAGCCGACCGCCTATCTCATTTCCGAGGTTCAGGGTAACGGTACTGCCAGCTTCCTCGTCGGCGAATATGTGCTCGTTTCTGCAATCGTGACCTACACGGTTGCAGACGGCTTCTACCTTCAGGAGGAAGACGGCGATGCCGATGGGGACAGCACCACGTCGGAAGGCATCTTCGTCTTTACCGGGGGAATTCCGAGCGTAACCGTCGGCGACCATGTGGAAGTCGCCGGAACGGTGGCCGAATATTTCGATTTTACCGAAATCACCGATGTCACCGATATCATCTCCATTTCGAGCGGCAACGCTCAGCCGGGCTCGGCATCGATCACTCTTTCACCGGACTTTGCCGCCAATCTCGAACATTACGAGGGAATGGCGATCACGCTGGCAAGCGGCACGGATGACCCGCTGACCGTGATCGAGAATTTCGATCTCGACCGTTATGGCGAAATCCCGGTGTCTGCCGGCTCCCAATATCAGCCCACTCAGATTTATGACCCCACCACGCAGCAGGAAGAGATCCAGGCGCTGATGGAGGCCAATGCCAACAATCGGCTGACCCTGGACGATGGCTCGTCCGCCCAGAATCCGGACGAGTTCCGTTATGTCCCTGCCTCCGCCGGGGACAACGGCAACGGTTATCTGGATGCCGGCGATACATTCACCGAGGACGGGCCGACGCTGAGGCTCGGGGCGGAGCTCGCCGGATCGGTCGACGGTGTCCTCAGCTATAGTTTCGGCGAGTACAAGATGCTGGTAGACGGTGTCCTTCCGGTCGATGAGACGACCAACGGGCTTGCCCGTCCGGATGCGCCGGACGATCTCGGTGGCCGGCTGACAGTGTCCAGCTTCAATCTCCTCAACTTCTTCACCACCCTGGATGATGGCTCTGGCGCAGGGTCAGGTCCGAACAATCTCGAGCCTCGCGGAGCGACCACCGCGGAGGATCTGGTGCGTCAGACCGACAAGATCGTGGAAGCAATGCTGCAGATCGACGCCAGCGTCTTCGGGCTTCAAGAGCTGGAGAACAATGGTTTCGACGATGCTTCGGCAATCGCAACCCTGGTCGATGCCTTGAACGCCGCCGCCGAACCCGGCGTAACCTATGCCTTCGTCGACCCGACCGAACCGGGTTCCGACGGCTTTATCGGAACGGATGCCATTACCACCGGCCTCATCTACAAGACCAACGAGGTCAGCCTCGTCGCCTCCGATTTCCTTGTTTTCGACGACGGCACCCAGCAGCAGAGCCGGCCGGCTGTCACGGCGACCTTCGCAGAGATCGGCACCGGCGAGCAATTCACTGTCTCGGTCAACCATCTGAAGTCGAAGGGCGGCACCGGTACGGGCGCCGATGCCGATCAGGGGGACGGGCAGGGTGCTTTCAACGCCACGCGGACGGCAGCCGCACAGCAACTCGCCGAATGGCTGTCGGCTGACAATCCTGACGGCTATCTTGCGCAAAACGGCGTCAGCGATAGTGATGTCCTGATTATCGGTGACCTCAATTCCTATGCCCAGGAAGATCCGGTCGATGCGCTTCGCGATGCAGGCTACGCCGATCTGATCGACAGTTTCATCGGCCAGGAGAACGCGTTCAGTTACATCTTCGACGGACAGCAGGGAACGCTCGATCAGGGGCTATCTTCGCAGTCTCTTGCCAGCCAGGTCAGCGGTGTGGCGGAATGGCACATCAATGCGCAGGAACCCGATCTGCTCAGCTATTCGACTGAGTTCAAGAACCCGGCCTTCTACAATGACGATGTCTATGGAACGTCGGACCACGACCCATTGCTGATCGGCCTCAATCTGGGAGACAACGTGCTCGTGGCTTGATCTCCGGTGCGGAACGACGGCAGCGGAAGCTCTGCTTTGGTGACCTCACCACAGCGATACGGCCCGGACCGCAAGATGGCCCCTGCATAACATTTCCACGCATCGGAGTGCTGAGGGTGCTCCGATGCGTGGAAATCGTGGAACGATCAAGATACAGCGCCGCATTCCCAGGTTCGGCTTCCGCGCCTTTCGGATGTTGACGACCGAAGCGTTTCAGGGATCGGGGACGACGACCAGTTTGCCGACGAAGTTCTTGGCCATGAAATCCGTCTGCGCCCGGTGAAATTCCGACAGCGGATAGACGCCGCCGACCAGCGGCCGGATTTTTCCGCTTTCGATATAGTCGACGAGACGACGGAAATCGGCTCGGCTTCCCTGGCTGGAGCCGTGCAGTTCCAGTTGCTTCAGATACATCGTGCGTAGATCGAGTTGCACGACCGGACCGGCGATCGCGCCTGCTGTGGTATAGCGCCCTTCCGGACGCAGGATTTTCAGGAGATCGTTGAACATTGGCCCGGCCACGAGGTCGGCAACGACATCGATGGGCTGCCCGCCCGTCGCTTCGGCCACCGCTTCCGCAAGGTCACCCTTACCGCGCGTCACCACCGCTTCGGCACCGATATCGAGCATGGCGCCTTCCTTGCCGGGACCGGCAATCGCGATCGGAATGGCACCGCGCGCCCGCGCAAGCTGGATGATTGCCGAGCCGACGCCGCCCGAAGCACCGGTGACGAGCACCCGTTCACCGGCTGAGAGCCTCGCCCGCTCCAGCATTCGCTCGCCGGTCAGATAGGCACAGCAGAAGGTCGCAAGCTCGATGTCGCTCATGTCAGTGTCGACCACAAGAGCGTTCTCGGCCGGCAGCGTCATGTATTCGGCATAACCGCCGTCGCGGCCGTGCCCCATGTAATCGATGTCCGCGAGGCTGTCGTCCTCACGGTTATAGATGGAGAAATCGACCGTCACCCGCTCGCCGATCCGCGCGGGATCGACGCCCTCGCCGACAGCGACGATGTGGCCGACGGTATCGGCGCCCTGGATGCGCGGGAAAGTGAGGGTGTTGCCCTGCCGCCGCCAGGTGGAGACGGCACCGGGGTCATCCTCGGTGCCGTAGGCACCCTGGCGCACCCATACATCGGTGTTGTTCATGCCGCAGCCTGTCACGCGGATGAGAACCTCACCCGCGACAGGTTTCGGCACCGGAACGTCCTGCCGGTAGACGAGCTTGTCGAGCCCACCGTGGCCGGTCAGCAGGATGGCCGCCATCGTTTCGGGGATTGAAGCCATATGTCTTTTCTCCCGTCAGCGGTTGGCGAAGACGTTGTCGATCGCTTCAGCCGTCGCCTTTACGACGATATCCGCTTCCTCACGCGTGAGGCAAAGAGGGGGCGCAAAGCCAAGAATATCGCCTTGCGGCATGGCGCGTCCGATGACGCCACGCTCCAGAAGTGCAGCCGCAATCTGCGGGCCGATCTTCTGAGACGGATCGAAGAACTTGCGGTCGTCCTTATCCTCCACGAACTCGACCGCTGCCATCAGGCCGTCACCGCGCACCTCGCCGACATGCTTGTGGTCCGCAACGGCTTCGGCAAGCCTGGAGCGGAAATAGGCCCCGGTTTCGGCGGCATTCTGAACCAGTCCCATCTCGTCGATCAGTTCGAGATTGGCGATACCGGCCGCCGCGCAGATCGGATGGGCTGAATAGGTCCAGCCGTGACCGATCGCACCGAGCTGATCTGAACCCCGTACGAGGACCTGCCAGACCTTGTCGGAGACGATCGTGCCGGACAGCGGCGCGTAAGCCGAGGTCAGGCCTTTGGCGATGGTGATGAGGTCCGGCTTCATGCCGTAATGATCGGAGCCGAACATGGTGCCGAGGCGGCCGAAGCCGGTCACGACCTCGTCGGCGACGAGCAGGATGTCATATTTCTGAAGCACGGCCTGGATCTTCTCCCAATAGCCCTTCGGCGGCTGCACGATGCCGCCGGTGCCGAGGATCGGCTCGCCGATAAAGGCTGCGATCGTCTCGGGACCTTCCGAGACGATCAGCTCCTCCAGCTTGTCGGCGCAATATTGCGAGAACTGTTCCTCGCTCATCGAGCGGTCCGGGCGGCGGAAGTAGTAGGGCGCTTCGGTATGCAGGATCGGCGCGCGCGGCAGATCGAAGGCCTTGTGGAAGAGTTCGAGGCCGGTGAGGCTGCCGGTCATGACGCCGGAGCCGTGATAGCCGCGCCAGCGCGAGATGATCTTCTTCTTCTCCGGCCGGCCGAGGATGTTGTTGTAGTACCAGATCAGCTTGATGTTGGTCTCGTTGGCATCGGAGCCGGAAAGGCCGAAATAGACCCTGGACATGCCCTTCGGAGCCCGGTCGACAATCATCTTGGCAAGCGTGATCGAGGCTTCCGTGCCGTGGCCGACATAGGCATGGTAGTAGGCGAGGTTACGGGCCTGTTCGGCGATCGCATCGGCGATCTTCTGGCGGCCGTAGCCGACATTGACGCAGTAGAGGCCGGCAAACGCATCGAGGCTGGTGCGGCCGTTCTTGTCGGTGATGTAGACGCCTTCCCCGCTGCCGATAACCCGGGTTGGCGTTTCGCCGCGCGCATGCATGCCCATATGGGTCGACGGATGGAAGAAATGGTCCCGGTCCCAGGCGGTGAGTTCGTTGTTTCTTTCGAGCATGGTTCTATCCTTCAAGGTTACGGGACCACTCAGGCGGTGGTGTCGATGCAGAGGTATTTGAGTTCGGTGAAGGCCTCGATGCCGTGGCGGGAGCCCTCGCGTCCGACCCCGGACTGTTTCCAGCCGCCGAAGGGGATCGGCCCGCCGGTGATCTTCACGCGATTGATCGCGACCATCCCATATTCGAGCGCGCGTCCCAGGCGCATCTGTCGCGCGCCGTTTTCGGTGACCACATAGGCGACGAGCCCGTATTCGGTGTCGTTGGCGCGGGCGACGACTTCTTCTTCCGTGTCGAAGGCCGTGACGGCCGCGACCGGTCCGAAGGTCTCCTCGCGCATGATCAGAGCATCTACCGGAACGTCGGTGAGCAACGTCGGCTGAAAGAAGAGCGGACCTGCCTTGTGCCGTCCGCCGCCGGCCAGCAGTCTTGCGCCCTTGTCGAGCGCATCCTTCACCTGCGCCTCGACCTTCATCACGGCCCGCTCGTGCATCAGCGGGCCGATATCCACGCCTTCGGCAAGCCCGTCGCCGACTTTCAGAGCAGCAATCTGCTTGGCGACGGCCGTGTTGAAAGCTTCGAGGATGGGTCGCTGGACGAATATCCGGTTGGCGGCGAGGCAGTCCTGGCCGGAGGTCGCGAACTTGGCGGCAATAGCGATATTGGCGGCGCGATCGACATCGGCGTCGTCGAAGATAATCAGTGGCGCGTGGCCGCCGAGCTCCATCACCAGCCGCTTCATTGTCTGCGCGCATTGCGCTGCGATCAGCCGGCCGATCTCGGTGGAGCCGGTAAAGCTCATCGCCCGCACTCGGCTATCCTGGCAAAGCTTGCGGACGATAGTGGCAGCATCCCCAGTCACGACATTGAACACCCCCGCCGGCATTCCCGCGCGCTCGGCGAGTTCGGCCAGTGCGAGTGCCGAAAGCGGCGTTTCGGAGGAGGGATGGGCAACGACCGTGCAGCCGGCGGCAAGCGCTGCCCCTGCCTTACGCGTCACCATGGCAGAGGGAAAATTCCAGGGCGTGACGATGCCGACGACGCCGAGCGCCTCCCGGCGGACGATCATCTCCGCGCCCGGAAGATGGCTGGTGACGCCTTCCGCGTTCATGCGCTTGCCCTCCTCGGCATACCATTCGATAAACGAGGCGGCATAATCGATCTCCCCGCAGGACTCGGCGAGTGGCTTGCCCTGTTCCAGCGTCATGAGGAGCGCGAGGTCTTCCTTGGAGACCAGCGTCAGCCGGTGCCATTCCTTGAGGATCGCCGCCCGCTCCTGCGGCAACTTTGCTCGCCAAGCAGGAAAGGCGGCCGAGGCGGCACCGATTGCAGCGCTGGTTTCTTCCGCGCCGAGGCTCGCGACCCAGGCAAGCGTCGCAGAAGAGGCGGGATCGGTGACCTGGAAGCTTTGGCCTCCCGCGCCGGCAACCCAGCGTCCATCCACATAGGCTAGATCGCGCAGCAGGTGACGGTCAGAGAGACGCGTCAGGGCCTCGTGATAGGCAGGGCGAGCAAAAATTGCGGTCATGGCCAGATCCTCGTTCAGGGTCGTGGCTCAAGTATCGCCTCGCTGAAGCGAGAGATTGTCCATTCCTGAGCGGGAAAAGAGAGAGATGGTCTAAACTGACCCGGCCTTACAGAGAGATTGTCTAGGGCTGCTGACTATCGTCTCTCCCGAAGAGAGCAGCAAGGGGCACGCCCGTTTCCTCCTTGACGGTCTTAGTGACGATGTAGGTGAAATAGCGCTCGATGCCGAGTTCTCGGTTGAGCAGGTTATCGATCAGGCGCTGGTAGGCGTCGATATCGGAAGCCACGATCTTCGCGATATAGTCGAGGCCGCCGCCAACGGACCAGCAGGCGGTGATCTCCGGAATCGCCGCCACGACCCGCTCGAAGCGGTCGAAATCGCTCTGGCGATGGTTGGCGAGCGTGATCTCCACCATGACGCTGGCGATCGGCGCGACCTTTCGCGGCGCAAGCCGGGCATGATAGCCGGCGACGATGCCAGCCTTTTCAAGCTTGCGCAGGCGCATCCAGCAGGGCGTCGGAGAGAGGCCGACCTTTTCCGCCAGCGCCAGCTTCGTGATGCGGCCATCATTCTGGACTGCTTCCAGAATGCGTAAGTCTATGGCGTCAAGCTTCATGGAGGTTCCTGTCTGCATCACTGTTGAGAAAGACAATGAAAATTCGTTTTGCCATTGTCAATTGAACTGATTTTAAGCACAGTCGAATTCATGACAAATTGGCGTCCCGACCCATCCCAACTCCGCCGACCGGCCTATCTTTCGCTCGCCGAGCAGATCGCGCGCGCTATTCAGGAGGGAAAGCTTGTCAACGGGACCAAGCTGCCGACCCATCGCCGTATGGCGGACGATCTTGGCCTATCGGTCCAGACGGTCAGCCGGGCCTATGACGATCTCATCCGCCGCGGGCTGATTTCCGGCGAGATCGGGCGTGGCAGTTTCGTGCAGACGCAGCCACGCGAGCCAGAACCACCCTACCTGCCGGAGAGGCTTGGCGAGGTTATCGACCTTTCGATCCTGAAACCGGTCTGCGAACAGATCCATGTCGAGAAGATGCGACAGGCTTTTGCCTGGCTCTCTGAAAACCTGCCGGCGAGTTCCGCCTTGTCGTTCCGGCCCAACATGGTCTTCCCGCGCCATCGCGCCGTCGCCACTGAATGGCTGGCGCGTTGCGGTTTGGACGTTTCGCCGCTCAATGTCAGCTTGACCAACGGGGCAACGTCGGGGATGACAACGGCGTTGATGAGCGTCGCACCGCCCGGTTCGACGGTCGCCACAGAAGTAGTCAGCCACCATACGCTCGTTCCGCTCTCGACCTATCTCGGCCTGCATCTCGAAGGGCTGGCGATCGACGAGGAGGGTATGATCCCCGAAGCGCTGGACGAGGCCTGCCGCAAAGGTCCGATCCGGGCGATCTTCCTGCAGCCTTCGGTCATCAACCCGATGGCCGCTCTGATGAGTGCGGGTCGTCGGGAAGCGCTTGCGGCGGTTGCCGCCAGGCATGATATCGCCATCATCGAAAACGACGTTCTCGGCCCGATGGTCGAAGGCCGCGCGCCGCCGATGGCCGCGTTTGCGCCGGAGCGGACGCTCTACGTGACGACATTTACCAAGACGACTGTTCCAGGATTGCGGATCGGGTACCTTGTCGCGCCGGACCGCTATGTTGCCGCCGTCGCGAACCGGCATCTGGTCTCCAACTGGATGGCAACGCCGGCGATGGCGGAGATCGCGACACGCTGGGTCGCCGATGGCACGGCCATGGAACTGGTAGCCTGGCAGCGCCGCGCGCTTGCCAGCCGTCATGCCATCGCTGCCGAAATGCTGGCGGGTTTGCCGTATCGGGCGCATCCCCAGAGTCTGCATATGTGGCTGCCGCTTTCCTGCGGTCATACTGAAGATGCCTTCGTAGCGCAGGCGCGGTTACGCGGCGTCGGGATCGCGCCCGGTAAGTCGTTCCATACGACCGATCACGGGTGGGCGCCCGCCGTCCGCATCTCGCTCGGATCGACGACGGAGAGCGAATTGCGCACCGGGCTCGGGATCGTCGCTTCGCTGGCGCAGGGAAACCCGCAGGAGCTTCTGCTTGCAATTTGATGGTGGCGCCTGTGGTTTGTGCAGGCAAACAAATATTGTCATGATATTATTTTCCGAATTGACATGATTTTGCGGGGCCGTCATCGTTGATGCATTGCTTGTCTCAACAGGGAGAGACATGAATGCCATCACCCATCATCCGTATCGACAACATCGTGAAGAGGTTCGGTCCGCTGACCGTTCTCGACGGGTTATCAATGGATGTGATGTCGGGGGAGAAGCTGGCGCTGATCGGTCCTTCCGGCTCGGGCAAGACGACGATCCTGCGCATTTTGATGACGCTGGAATCGATCAGCGGCGGACATATCGAGGTCGACGGCGAGCAGCTTTATCACATGAAGAAGGGCGCCGATCTGGTTCCCGCCGACGAGCGCCATCTTCATCGCATGCGCAAGAAGATCGGCATGGTCTTCCAGCACTTTAATCTATTTCCGCACAAATGCGTTCTCGACAACATCACGCTGGCGCCGATGCTGACCCAGGGCGTGGCGCGTTCAGACGCCGAAAAGCGGGCGATGGAATTGCTGGATATGGTCGGCATGGCAGACAAGGCGAAAAGCGTGCCGGCGCAGCTTTCCGGCGGCCAGAAGCAGCGTGTGGCGATCGCCCGCGCGCTAGCGCTTTCTCCGAAGATCATGCTGTTCGACGAAGTGACATCGGCGCTCGATCCCGAACTCGTCGAGGAAGTGCTGAGCGTCATGAAGCGGCTCGCGGCCGAGACCGACATGACCATGCTTCTTGTAACGCACGAGATGGGCTTTGCCCACGAATTTGCTGACCGCGTGCTGTTCTTCGATCGCGGCAAGATCGTTGAGGAAGGTAGGCCGGAGGAGATTTTCAGCAATCCCAGGCAGGAGCGCACGCAGACGTTCCTTCGCAAGATCATCGCGGCGGGGCACCGCGTCTGACCGCCGGCGGCGGCGACATAGCCCGAAGACATGATCAGGAAACCAGAGGAGTAGGGAACAATGAAGACAAGAATTCTCGCCACTGCTGCCGGCATTGCGGCCTTTATCGCCGTTGCCGGCGGCATGTCTGCATCTGCAGCGGATTTGGAGGAGCTTAAGGAACAAGGGTTTGCCCGTATCGCCATCGCCAACGAGCCGCCCTATACGGCAGTCGGTGCCGACGGTAAGGTGTCGGGTGCGGCGCCTGATGTCGCCCGCGTCATTTTCGAGCGTCTCGGCGTCAAGGAGGTCGTTGCCTCGATCTCCGAATACGGCGCGATGATCCCGGGGCTTCAGGCCGGACGTCACGATGCCATTACCGCCGGTCTGTTCATGAAGCCGGAGCGTTGCAACGCGGTTGCCTATTCCGAGCCGATCCTTTGCGATGCGGAAGCTTTTGCCGTCAAGAAGGGCAATCCGCTGAAGCTGACGAGCTACAAGGACATCGCCGACAACACAAATGCGAAAATCGGGGCACCCGGCGGCGGCACCGAGGAGAAGCTTGCGCTTCAGGCCGGCGTGCCTCGCGATCGCGTCATCGTCGTGCCGGACGGGCAGAGCGGTCTCAAGATGCTTCAGGACGGTCGCATCGATGTCTATTCGCTTCCGGTTCTTTCGATCCATGATCTGCTCGACAAGGCGAAGGATCCAAACCTGGAGGTCGTCGCGCCGGTTGTCGGCGCGCCGGTCTATTGCGATGGCGCGGCCTTCCGCAAGCAGGATGTAGCGCTCCGCGATGCCTTTGATGTGGAGCTCAAGAAGCTGAAAGATTCTGGCGAGTTCGCCAAGCTCATCGAACCCTACGGATTCTCCGCCAAGGCTGCGATGTCGACCACCCGCGATAAGCAGTGTGCTGCCGCGCAGTGATAAATTTACCCCTTACGCCGGGTGCACCGGCGGTGCCGTGTCGGCCTTCTCCCTCGCTCACGGGGAGAAGGTGCCGGCAGGCGGATGAGGGGCAAACTCGTCGGAAGAGACTGGGAAACAAGGCCTGATGATCGACTGGTCCGGCTATCTGTCGCTGATTCTGGAAGGCGCGCTGGTAACGCTGCAGCTGACCATTATGGGGTCGGCTCTAGCGCTGGTGATGGCTTTCCTGGCCGGGCTTGGCCGGCTGTCGCGCTTCTTCATCGTGCGAGCGCTTGCTACGACCTACATTGAGTTCTTCCGCGGCACGTCGATCTTCGTGCAGCTCTTCTGGGTTTATTTCGTGCTTCCTTTTGCGGGGCTCACTCTCACGCCCCTTCAGGCGGGGGTTCTGGCGCTGGGGCTGAACGTCGGCGCTTACGGCGCAGAAGTTGTCCGCGGTGCCGTGAAGGCGATTGGACGGGAGCAGGGGGAGGCCTGTATCGCCCTCAATCTTTCCCGCTATCAGCGCCTGCGCCATGTAATCCTGCCGCAGGCGCTGCCTTTGATGTTGCCCACCTTCTGCAACAATGCCATCGAGCTTTTGAAGGGCACGGCCGTCGTATCGCTGATCTCGCTGACGGACCTGACTTTTCAGGCGCAGGTCGTCCGTGCTCAGACCGGCAATACGCTCGTCCCCTTCACGACGATCCTCATCCTCTACTTCGTCATGGCTTGGGCGATTTCAACGGCGATGCGCTGGCTGGAGCGGCGGATGACGCGCAGCCTTGATGGCGTGAGGACCTGATCATGGAATGGGATTGGGATTTCGTCTGGCAGATCATGCCGACCCTTCTTGAAGGGTTCAAGATCACCATACTGGCGACCATTCTCGGTGCGGCGGTGGCTGCGGTGATCGGTCTCGCGCTCGCCATTGCGCGCCGTTCGCCGATCGCCGCGGTCTCGCGCACCGTTGGCTTCGTCGCGGAATTCATCCGCGGCACGCCGCTTCTCGTGCAGCTCTATTTCATCTTCTACGTGCTGCCGGATATCGGCATCCGGCTGTCTCCGCTGGTTGCCGGCGTGATCGGCATCGGCGTCCACTATGCGACCTATACGGCGGAAGTCTATCGGGCGGGCATCGAAAACGTGCCGCGCGGCCAGTGGGAAGCGGCGAAAGCGGCCAATCTCACCACACGGCAAGCCTGGATCCATGTCATCCTGCCGCAGGCCGTGCCACCGATGATCCCGGCGCTCGCCAATTATTTCATTGCGATGTTCAAGGAAACGCCGCTGCTCTCGGCCATCACCGTGCTGGAGCTGATGAATCAGGCCAAAAGCATTGCCAACAGCAACTACCGCTACATCGAGCCGATGACGCTGGTCGGCGTCTTCTTCCTCGCCGTCAGCCTCGTTTCGGTCGTCGGACTGCGCTGGCTCGAGGAGCGCTATGCCCGGATGGATGACTGACATGAACTCTGTCGACATAAGGCTTGCCGGCCGGAAGCCGCGACTGGACGACCGCCCGCTTCAAAAGCGGATTGGTCTCATCATTCTCGCCACCGACCACACGACGGAAGTCGACTTCCAGCGCATGGTCGCTAGCGAGCGCATCGGTGTCTATGTTAGCCGCATTCCCTATGCCAATCCGGTCACGCCAGAGAACCTGCTGAAGATGCAGCCAGTGCTGGTCGAAGGCGCTGCGCTCATCCTGCCGGATGAGGCACTGGATGCGGTCATGTATTCCTGCACCTCCGCCTCCGTGGTGATCGGTGACGCCCGCATCGAGGAGGCGATCCGCGTCGCCAAGCCGGGTGCTCCCGTCGTGACGCCGACGGCTGCGGCAGTGAAGGGCCTCAAGGCTGTGGGTGCGAATCGTATCTCGATCCTGACGCCCTATACAGTCGAGACGAGCCGGCCGATGGCGGACTATTTCACCGGCCTCGGCTTCACCATCGATCGCTTCACCTGCCTGGGTTTCGAGGACGACCGAGAAATGGCGCGGATTGCGCCAGACGAGATCGTTTCGCTTGCCCGCGAGGCGATGGCGCCGGAGTCGGAAGCTCTCTTCATCTCCTGCACGGCGGTCCGGGCAGCACAAGTTGTGGCCAGGGTCGAGGCCGAGATTGGCAAGCCGATGGTCAGCAGCAATCTCGCCACCGCCTGGGCCTGCCTGCGGCTCTGCGGCGAAATTGCATCGCGCCCTGACCTGGGCATGCTGATGACGAAGCCCTATCCGGAAGGCTGAAGATATGAGCGGGAAGATCTTGCCGGTTCAGCTCGACGATATCCGCGCAGCCGCAGCTCGTATCGATGATCGCGTGCTCCGGACATCGATGGTGGAATCGCCGGTGCTGAGCGAGCGCGGCGGCGTGCCGGTCCATCTGAAACTGGAGCATCACCAGACCACCGGCAGCTTCAAGCTGCGCGGCGCGACCAACGCCGTTCTGGCCCTTTCTGCAGAAGAGCGCGCACGGGGCGTCGTGGCCGCGTCTACCGGCAATCACGGCCGGGCGCTTGCCTTTGCCGCGAGAGCGGAAGGTTCGCTTGCGACCATCTGCATGTCGTCGCTCGTGCCGGAGAACAAGGTCTCGGAAATCCGTCGTCTCGGCGCACGTGTTCGCATCATCGGGCGTTCGCAGGACGAGGCGCAGGAGGAGGTGGACAGGCTGGTCACGGAAGAGGGGCTGGTCGTGGTGCCGCCTTTCGATCATTCGGCGGTCGTCGCGGGGCAAGGCACGCTCGGCCTTGAGATTGTCGTGCAGGTGCCGGAGGTCGAGACCGTTCTGGTGCCGCTGTCCGGTGGCGGGCTTGCGGCCGGCATTGCCGCCGCTGTGAAAGGCTTGAAGCCATCGGCTCGAGTCATCGGCCTGACGATGGAACGCGGTGCGGCGATGAAGGCGAGTCTGGATGCCGGCGGGCCGGTTCTGGTCGAGGAATTGCCGAGTCTTGCGGATTCGCTCGGCGGCGGCATAGGCCTCGATAACCGTGTAACCTTCTCCATGTGCCGCGAACTTCTCGATGATGTGGTTCTGCTTTCCGAAGCCGAGATAGCAGCCGGCATGTGGCACGCCTATGCCGTTGAGCGCGAAGTCATCGAAGGTGCTGCAGCCGTCGGCATCGCGGCGTTGTTGGCGGGCAAGGTCGCAAGTCGAGGCCCGATCGTCGCCATTCTTTCTGGCCGCAACGTCGACATGGAACAGCATCGGCGGGTGATCAACGGCGACGTGATCTATGGAAAGGACGCCGCATGAGCCGGATGGTCATTCTCACCGAAAAAGACCTGAGCAAGCTCGTTCCGCTCGATCGTGGGGCAGTCGCTTGTGTCGAAGATGCCTTCCATGCGCTCGCCACAAAGCCGGTCGCCATGCCGCCCATCCTGCGTCTTGATATCCCCGAACATCGCGGCGAGGTGGATGTGAAGACGGCCTATGTGCCGGGCATCGAGGGTTTCGCGATCAAGATCAGCCCCGGCTTCTTCGATAATCCGAAGATCGGCCTGCCGAGCACCAACGGCATGATGATCCTTCTGTCCAGCCGCACCGGTCTCGTGCAGGCGCTGCTGCTCGACAACGGTTATCTGACGGATGTCCGAACGGCCGCCGCCGGCGCGGTTGCCGCAAAACATCTTTCGCGTCCGGATTCGACCGTTGCGGCGATCTTCGGAGCAGGCATGCAGGCACGCCTTCAACTGGAGGCTCTGACGCTGGTCCGCCCGATCCGCGAGGCGCGCATCTGGGCACGGGACGCCGCAAAAGCAGAGGCCGTGGCTGCCGATCTGACGACCAGACTCGGGCTTCCGGTTCGCGCCGAGGCCGATCCAGAGGCCGCGGTCGCGGGTGCCGATATCATCGTCACCACCACGCCGTCGGAAGAACCGATCCTGAAGGCGGAATGGCTCCGGCCTGGCCAGCATGTTACTGCCATGGGCTCTGATGCCGAGCACAAGAACGAGATCGATCCGGCGGCGATTGCCAAGGTCGATCTCTATGTCGCCGACAGCCTGAAACAGACACGCCGGCTCGGGGAACTGCGTCATGCCATAGAGGCCGGGCTCGTCTCGCCGGATGCCGGGTTTCCGCATCTCGGCGAGGTCGTCGCAGGCCTCCACCCTGGCCGCGGAGGCGCCGGACAGATCACGCTTGTCGACCTCACCGGCACGGGCATCCAGGATACCGCCATCGCCACGCTTGCCTTCGCGCGGGCGGATATTGCCGGCGCCGGCACCGCATTCGAAAGCTGAGCCGGCTTGCGCCGGATAATGAAGGAAAGAAACATGATCCAGCCCAATCTCAAATTCTCGCTCGGCGAATATGCCGCGCGGTTGGAAAAGACACGGCGCGCCATGGAGGCGAAGGGGATCGACCTCCTCATTGTCAGCGATCCCTCCAACATGGCCTGGCTGACGGGTTATGACGGCTGGTCGTTCTACGTGCACCAGGCCGTCATCGTGCCGCCGTCCGGCGAGCCGATCTGGTTCGGCCGCGGCCAGGATGCCAACGGCGCCAAGCTCACCGCTTATCTCAGGCACGAGAACATCATCGGCTATCCCGATCACTACGTGCAGTCGACCGAGCGCCATCCGATGGATTACCTCTCCGGCATCCTGACGGACCGCGGCTTCGGCACGCTGACGATCGGCGTCGAGATGGACAATTACTGGTTCTCGGCCGCCGCTTTCGCTTCGCTACAGAAACACCTGCCGAATGCCCGCTTCGTGGATGCGACTGCGCTGGTAAACTGGCAGCGCGCGGTCAAAAGCGAGACGGAGATCAAGTACATGCGCAATGCCGCGCGCATCGTCGAGGCGATGCATGCGCGCATCTTCGACAAGATCGAGGTCGGCATGCGCAAATGCGATCTCGTCGCCGAGATCTACGATGCCGGCACGCGCGGCGTCGACGGGATCGGCGGCGACTATCCCGCAATCGTGCCCCTGTTGCCGTCGGGAAGGGAGGCATCGGCGCCGCATCTGACATGGGACGACCGGCCGATGAAGAAGGGCGAGGGAACCTTCTTCGAGATCGCCGGCTGCTACAATCGCTATCATGTGCCGCTGTCGCGCACGGTCTTCCTCGGCAAGCCGACGCAAGCTTTCCTCGACGCGGAAAAGGCGACTCTGGAAGGCATGGAAGCGGGCCTTGCGGTCGCCAAGCCCGGCAATACCTGCGAGGACATCGCCAACGCCTTCTTTGCGGTGCTGAAGAAGTACGGGATCGTCAAGGACAACCGCACGGGCTACCCGATCGGTCTTTCCTATCCGCCAGACTGGGGCGAGCGCACGATGAGCCTGCGCCCCGGCGACCGCACCGAGCTGAAGCCCGGCATGACCTTCCATTTCATGACCGGCCTCTGGCTGGAGGACATGGGTTTCGAGACGACCGAGAGCATCCTCATCACCGAGACCGGTGTCGAATGCCTGGCGAGCGTGCCGCGCAAGCTGATGGTCAAGGATTGAGGCGGCGATGAGCGATAAAGCTTTGCGGCCGTCACCGATCAGCCCGACGGTGGATTTCGACTCCGAGGGTGTGCAGCACGGTTTTCTGCGGCTGCCCTACAGCCGCGACGATTCCGCCTGGGGATCGGTGATGATCCCGATCACGGTCATCCGCAACGGCAGCGGGCCGACCGCACTCCTGACCGGCGGCAACCACGGCGACGAGTACGAAGGGCCGATTGCGCTCTTCGATCTCGCCCGCAGCCTCAGAGCGGAGGATGTCAGCGGCACGGTGATCGTCGTTCCGGCGATGAACTATCCGGCATTTGTCGCAGGAACGCGGACGTCGCCAATCGACTCGGGCAATCTCAACCGCAGCTTTCCCGGCCGTCCGGACGGGACGGTGACGCAGAAGATCGCCGACTACTTCCAGCGAGAACTCTTGCCGCGCGCCGATATCGTGCTGGACTTCCATTCGGGCGGCAGGACGCTGGATTTCCTGCCGTTCTGCGCCGCGCACATCCTGCCGGACAAGGATCAGGAAGCTCGTGCTTTCGAGTTGGTGGAGGCGTTTTCCGCACCTTATTCGATGAGGATGCTCGAAATCGACGCGGTCGGCATGTACGACACCGCGGCCGAGGAAATGGGCAAGGTCTTCATCACCACCGAGCTCGGCGGCGGCGGCACGGCGACGGCAAAAAGCGCGGGCATCGCCAAGCACGGCGTCATGAACGTGCTTCGCCATACCGGCATCGTCGCGGGAGGGGCTGAGGCCGGACAGACGACCTGGCTCGATATGCCGGACGGCAACTGCTTTTCCTTCGCCGAGGAGGGCGGGTTAATCGAGCCTATCTTTGACCTCGGAGACGAGGTCCGCGAAGGTGCCGTGGTGGCTCGTATCTATCCAACCGGACGAACCGGGGCACCGCCTATCGAAATCCGTGCAAAGATGGATGGCATCTTGTGCGCTCGGCACTTCCCGGGATTGGTGAAGGCTGGCGATTGCGTGGCGGTCATCGCGGTCATCGTTGCCTGACCTGACCTGAACAAGCCCAGAGCGGACCGCCCTTGGTAGGAGGAATCTGTGCGGCCCCCCCCCCCCCCCCCGGGCGGGTCGTCCGGATGCTTGAACGGACCGTTGCAAATTTCCAATTCGATGCTCCGGTGAAAAAAGCTTTGACCTTGCGGCAGAATAGATTGTCCGCCAACAGAATGATCCGCTGACCCAGTTTCTCGGATTTCCAGCGTAATAGAACCTGCGAAAGATGGACCGACTTCGGGGTTTAGGTGACCGAAAGTCCACTTTGCGGCACGTCCAGGCAACCAGCCTATGTTGCGGAGATAAAACTATTCCAAATCGGAATGAGCTATTTGCAATTAGCATTAGACGCTCTATCCGATCTGGATCATCATGCCCAAAATATCGTCTCGCCTATTTTGTAGGCATTCCGGTGGCTAGCCGGTGGACCGTTTTTATTGGGCTTGAGTCTTTGCAATGGACGAACAAAAGGCAAGGCACCGTTTTCATCTGCCGGTCGACAAATGTCACCAACTCTATATCGAGGAATATGGTGCTCATGACGGCATTCCGGTCGTGGTTTTGCATGGCGGGCCGGGTGCCGGCATTTCCCGCAAGCATGTGGAGACATTTGACCTATCGGCATTCCGCGTCGTCGCCTTCGACCAGCGGGGTGCCGGGCGTTCCGTTCCGTCTGCAAGCCTCCACGACAACACGACTGATGCCCTCATTGCCGATATCGAGGCTATTCGCGAAAAGCTAGGGATCGATCGATGGCTGGTGGCCGGCGGTTCGTGGGGCAGCTGTCTTGCGCTGGCCTATGGTGAGGCGCATCCCGAACGATGCCTCGGCTTTCGACTGCATGGTATTTTCCTGGCCGGACAGGAAGATATAGATTGGTGGTTCCATGGCGCACGTTCGATCTTTCCCGACCAGTGGGAAGAGTTCGCGAGTTTCGTGCCGGAGGAAGAACGCGCCGACCTCCTTGCTGCCTATTACCGGCGCCTGACGAGCGGCAACGCACATGAGGAAGTGGCGGCGGCCTTAAGCCTGCGCGGCTTTTCCGCGAAAACCCAGACTTTCCTTCCCGACCCGGGCCATGTGGCCGCATTGATGGAACCGACAGCAGCGCTCGCTGTGGCGAGACTGTTCACCCACTATTGCGTGAATCGTGCTTTTCTGGAACCGGGACAATTGTTGCGCGACATCGATCGGATCAGACATCTTCCCTGTGAAATCGTGCAGGGACGATACGACACCGTCACGCCGATGCTTTCCGCCTGGCGACTGCATCGTGCCTGGCCGGAAGCCGGCTTTTCGATCGTCACCGAAGCAAACCACCAATCCACCAAAGGCCCTCTTTTCGATGAACTGAAGGCGGCGACCGAGCGGCTTCGCAAGCGGATGGCCCCGATCACCCCCAAAGAGGGGGAATGCGCGTGAGCAGAATGATGTCTACCTTCGATGCGGCCGCCATCGCGCCCTTTCTTGAAATCCGATCGGTGAAATCGCCGGCGATATCCCCTGATGGAACACTTCTCGCATATCTCTGCGACGCAAGCGGCTTCAACCAGATATGGATCAGGCCGCTTGACGGTGGCGCGGCACGACAGGTCACGGATATGCCTGAGCCAGTCGGCGCGTTGGCCTTCAACCCGAAAGGTCGGGATATCCTGTTCACGACGGATTGCGGCGGCGACGAACGCCATCAGCTTTGGCTCCTGCCGGAAGCATCCGGGCAACCCGTCGCGCTGACGAGCGCGCCCGGTATCGTTCATCTGTGGGGCGCCTGGTCTCCGGATGGGCAGCGCATCGCCTATGCCTCCAACGCTCGCTCACCTCGCGACATGGATATTCATGTCATGGATCTCTCGACGGGGATGGCCACCTGCATCCGCGAGGGGGACGGCATGCGGGAAGTCCTGGCTTTCTTTCCCGATGGGCAATCGCTGCTCGTCCGCGAGTCCCTGCGCTCAGGCAACGATCAGGACATGTATCGCCTCGATATCGCGACCGGACGCCTGACGCCGCTTATGCCGCATCAAGGGCGTGCTCGATATCTCGCCGCCCGCCTGTTGAAGGACGGCAGTGGCGGCATTGCCGTCTGCGATCAGGGAAGCGATTTCATGGGCATTCGGCAGTTTCCAGCCGAGGGCGGAGAGACGGCAAACATTTTCGAACAGCCGGGAAGCAACGTCGAGGCGCTGGCGCTTTCGCCCGACCAGCAGAAAATCGCTTTCGTCCTCAACGATGAGGGGTGGAGCCGTATCGGCCTCTGCGACCGCGACGGCGATTCCATCCGGATGTTCGAGGGGCACCCGCCCGGCGTCGTGACGTCGCTTGCCTTTACTCCCGACAGCCGATCGCTTGTCTTCCCGCTCGAAGGTGCGGCGACGCTGCCGGGTATCTGGAAACTCGATCCGGAGAACGGCAGCTTCGAACTCTTGGTGACGGTCGATGGTGGGGGGGCGGATACCGGGTCCTTCGGCGAACCTCTCGTGGAACGCTTCGAAAGTTTCGATGGGCGGATGGTGCCGGCTCTCGTCTATCAGCCGACTTCCCCACCCCCCGAAACTGGATATCCCGTGCTCTTCATCGTGCATGGCGGCCCGGAGATGCAATGGAAACCGGACTTCCGCGCCGATGTGCAGTTCCTGGTCTCTCAAGGTGTGATGGTGGTCGCCCCGAATGTCCGAGGCAGCACCGGTTATGGCCGCGCCTGGCATGAACTCGATGACCGTGAGAAGCGCATGGACTCGGTCGCAGACCTACGGGCCATTCGGCTTGCCATCGGCGCGCGTAAGGACGTGAACGCGGCACGTATCGGCGTTTTCGGGCGCTCCTATGGCGGCTTCATGGTGCTGTCCGCGCTGACGGAGGATCCGGATCTGTGGGCGCTTGGCGTCGATTTCTACGGTGTCTGCAATTTCCTGACCCATCTGCTCGCCACCGGACCGTGGGGGCGCCAGCAGCGTGCCGCCGAATATGGCGAGCCGGCGGTGATGCGCGAGGCGCTGGAGCGCTTCTCTCCCATCAACCGGATCGCCCGCATGAAGGCGCCGCTGCTTCTTGTCCACGCCAATCGTGATCCGCGCGTACCGATCGGAGAGAGCGAGACCGTCTATTCCTGCCTCAGCGGTCTGCGTCACCCTTGCGAGTACCTGCGTATCGACCACGAGGGCCACGGTTTTGCCCGGATAGAGAACCGCCGAAAGGTGTTTTCCGCCTTCGCCCGGTTCCTCGAAAAACATCTTTGATGACGAGTAATGGATTGGAGAGAGTGAGCGATGCAGAACAGCGACCTGATCTGGGACTTGGTCGATAATCACAGGACCGAGTTCGAGGCCCTGAGCGACCGCGTCTGGGGCATGCCGGAAATCGCCTATACGGAATATCGTTCCGTGACCGAGCATACGGCCATGCTGCGCCAGCAGGGCTTCCGCGTGACCGAGAATGTGGCCGGCATTCCGACGGCGGTGATGGGCGAGGCAGGCGAGGGCGGCCCGATCGTCGCCATCCTCGGCGAATACGATGCGCTGCCAGGGCTCAGCCAGGAAGCGGGTGTCGCCCAGCCGCGCCCCTTGCCCGGCAATGGGCATGGCCATGGGTGCGGCCACAATCTGCTCGGCTCCGCTGCAATGCTGGCGGCGACGGCAATCAAGGACTGGCTGGAGAAATCCGGCAGACCCGGCCGCGTGCGCTATTACGGTTGCCCGGCCGAGGAAGGCGGTGCCGCGAAATCCTTCATGGCCCGCGAGGGCGCGTTCGATGGCGTCGACATCGCCATTACCTGGCATCCGAGCGCCTTCACGGAAGTGGCACGCGCACTTTCGCTCGCTAATACCCGAATGGATTTCCGATTTACCGGCCGGGCCTCGCATGCCGCCGCAGCGCCCCATCTCGGCCGCTCCGCGCTCGACGCGGTGGAACTGATGAATGTCGGCGTCAACTATCTGCGCGAGCACGTCCCCTCCGACAGCCGCATCCACTACGCGATGCTCGATTCCGGCGGCATCGCGCCGAACGTGGTGCAGGCAACGGCCGCCGTCCGCTATGCCATCCGCTCCCGAGATCTCAAGGGCATGCAGGAGCTCAACGAACGTGTGAAACAGGTTGCGCAAGGCGCTGCAATGATGACGGGGACGACGGTTCACATCTCCATCATGAGCGCTGTTTCCAATCTGTTGCCGAATCGCCCGCTGGAAGAAGCCATGCAGCGCAATCTTGAGCGCCTTGGGCCCATACCTTTCGATGCGCAAGACAAGGCCTTCGCGGCGAAGATTCAGGCGACGTTGAGCGAAGAGGATATCAACAACGCCTATCGCGCCGTCGGCATTCCGCGTCGGCAGGAGACACCGCTCTGCGATTTCATCGTGCCGCTCGATGTCCGCGGCGAACCGATGATTGGCTCCACGGACGTCGGTGACGTGAGCTGGGTGATGCCGACCGTGCAGGCACATGCCGCGACGATTGCCATCGGCACGCCCGGCCATTCTTGGCAGGTGACCGCGCAGGGCAAGATGCCCGCCGCTCACAAGGGGATGACTCATGCCGCCAAGATGATGGCCGCCACCGCGATCGACGTTTTTAGCGACGCCGAGCTGCTTGCTGCAGCGAAAAAGGATCATCAGGAGCGCGTCGGCAGGACGCCCTATGTGTGCCCCATTCCGGCCGACGTGACGCCGCCTCTTCAGGCGCGCCCGAAGGAGGCGGCCTGAAATTCCTTCAGCATTGCTTCGAATGGCATCTGTTTCAGTCAACAATCAAAAAAGGGGAATTGAGAACATGACCAGAAAGCAAATTATCAAAGGCCGCGGCCTGATTGCCGCAGCAGCCGGCGTTTTCCTTTCGTCAATCAGCCTGCCGGCCCTCGCTGCGACGCCGGATTCCGCGCTCGTCATGGCCTGGAACATCGATGCGATCAGCACCTTCGACCCGGCGCAGATCGGTGAAGTCGTGACCAGCGAACTGATGCAGAACACCTGTGATTCGCTGGTCGATTTCGATCCCGCCGACGAATCGAAGGTCGTTCCCCTTCTGGCGAAGAGCTGGGATGTTTCGCCGGATCGCATGCAGATCACGTTCCATCTCAATGAGAACATGAAGTTCCCAAGCGGCGAGCCGGCGACCGCCAAGGAGCTTGCCTGGTCCATGCAACGTGTCGTCCAGCTGGGCTACGGCAATGCGTCGACGCTTACTGAATATGGCTTCAGCAAGGACAATGTGAAGGAACGTATCGCGGCGACGGACGACAACACGCTCGTCATGAAGCTGGACAAGCCCTATCCGACCAACCTCATTCTCCAGGCGATCGGCGCCAACCGAGTCTCTTCGCTTCTCGACATGAAGACGCTGATGGAGAAGCAGGTGAATGGCGACCTCGGCAACAAGTATCTCGCCACCAACACTGCCTGCGTCGGTCCCTATCGGCTGATGCAGTGGAACGCGGGTGAATCCGTCGTTCTTCAGGCGAACGACGGATATTACGGCACCAAGCCAAAGCTCTCCCGCGTCCTGATCCGCCACGTCGCCGAGCCGGGAACGCAACGCCTCCTGCTGACCCAGGGCGATGTCGACATTGCGCGCGATCTTTCACCCGACGATCTGGCCGATCTCGACGGCAAGCCAGGCCTCAAGATCGAGCGCGTCTTGAAACCGCAGCTCTTCTTCTGGATTTTCAATGTGGCCGACCCGGTCTTCCAGAACGAGAAGGTGCGGCTGGCGATGCGCTACCTTATCGACTATGACGGGCTCGCCAAGTCGGTCATGACCTATCTCGGTGTGCCGCGCGCAAGCTTCGCCCAGCTCGGCGCTGTCGGTGCACTTGATGCGAAAGAAGGCCAGCCCTTTACGCTCGACCTCGAAAAGGCCAAGGCACTTCTCTCCGAGGCGGGTTATGCGAACGGCTTCGAAAGCGACGTCCTGTTCGGCACCTTGCCGCATTCGGCGCCGATCGCCCAGAGCATCCAGCAGAACGCGGCCAAGGTCGGCGTCAAGCTCAATCTGGAACGCATGGCCAATGCCCAGCTCTTCAGCCGCATTCGCGGCCGCGAGTTCAAAAGCGGCATGCTGGCCTGGCAGACCGGCGTTCCCGATGCGCACGGCAATGCCTCGCGCCTCGTCTACAACCCGGACAATCGCGCGGAAGCGAAACTGACGCAGATTCCGGCATGGCGCGCCGCCTTCCAGAACGACGACTTCAACAAGCGTGTCCAGGAAGCGCTTCTCGAAGGCGATCCGGAAAAGCGCAACCAGATCTACTATGCGCTTCAGAAGGATGTGATGGAAAAAGGCCCGATGGCCATCATGTTTCAGATGTACAACATCCTTGGCATGAGCGACAAGGTGAAGGATTGGACCTGGAACGGGTTCCGCGTCTACTACACGTCCGCCTCCAAATAGGGGAGGCGAGCCCATGGCGGAAATCACCACCTCCGTTCCCCGCGACAATGCGGGGACGGACCTCAGGCCGAACCCCGTATTCCTAGTTGCGAGGATCATCGGCAAGACGTTGCTGCCGGTCCTGGTGACCCTGTTCGGTCTTGCGGCCCTGACCTTCTTCATCGGGAGGATGCTGCCGATCGATCCGGTTGTCGCCATTCTCGGCGACAATGCCACCCAGGAAGCCTATGACAACATGGCCCGCGCGCTCGGGATGGACAAACCGCTCTGGTATCAGTTCGGCATCTATCTGAAGGGCATACTATCGCTTGATTTCGGACAGGCTCTGACCACTGGAAAACCGGTTATCGAAGATATCGCTCGGGTGTTTCCCGCGACGATCGAGCTCGCCACCTTGTCGATCATTATCGGCACGGGGCTCGGCATCCCAGCCGGCGTACTTGCGGCGATGTACCGGAATTCCTGGATCGACCATGTGATCCGCTTCACCGGCCTCATAGGCTATTCGGCGCCGAACTTCTGGCTCGGCCTCATGGGATTGGTGATCTTCTACGCCACGCTCGGCTGGATCGGCGGACCGGGGCGCATCGACTTCATCTACGAGTTCGATATCAAGCCGATTACCGGCTTTTATCTGGTTGACACGGCGATCACGGGGAAATGGGATGTCTTCCGCAATGCCTTCGGTCACATCATCCTGCCAGCCTCGATCCTCGGCTTCGGCGCTCTCGCCTATATCAGCCGCATGACCCGCAGTTTCATGATGGAGCAGCTTAGTCAGGAATATATCATCACGGCCCGCGTGAAGGGGCTTTCCTGGGCGCGGACCGTCTGGGTTCACGCCTTCCGCAATGTCGCCGTGCAGGTCGTCACGGTCGTGGCTCTTTCCTATGCCTTCCTCCTTGAGGGGGCGGTGCTGACCGAAACAGTCTTCGCATGGCCGGGTTTCGGCCGATACCTGACCAACGCCCTGCTCGTCGGCGACATGAATGCCGTGGTGGGCTGTTCGCTTCTGGTCGGTATCATCTTCGTCACCCTCAATCTGTTCTGCGATGTCCTTTATCGCGTCGTCGATCCCAGAACCCGGTGAGGCCGCCATGACCGACAAAGCCATGACATCTCAGAATATTTCACTCTCCAGCCTCGGTGCATGGTTGCGTGCGCCCGTACCTACTTCCCCTTTTCACGCCCGCATGCAGCAGCTCTGGCTGCAATGGTGGCGATTGCGTTCCAACCTCTCCGCCCTGTTTGGCCTTGCCGTCATTGTCGTCATTCTCGCCGCTGCGCTTCTGGCGCCGCTTCTGGCGACTCATGACATCTTCGAGCAGGATCTCGCGATGCGTCTCCTGCCCCCCTCGGCGGAACATTGGCTGGGTACTGACGAACTCGGCCGCGACGTCTATAGCCGCCTGATCTATGGTGCGCGGATCACCCTCTACATCGCTCTTCTGACCACCGTTATCGTTGCGCCCATCGGATTGCTGGTGGGCACGACTGCCGGTTACCTGGGCGGCTGGGTCGACACGGTTCTGATGCGCATCGTCGACATTTTCCTTGCCTTCCCGAACCTCATTCTCGCTCTGGCTTTCGTCGCTGCCCTGGGGCCTGGCATCGAGAATGCGATCATCGCGATTTCGCTTGCATCCTGGCCGCCGATCGCACGTCTCGCTCGCGCCGAAACGCTGACCATTCGCAAATCCGACTATATCGCGGCGGTCCGCCTTCAGGGCGCATCGAAATTGCGGATCATCTTCGGGCATGTCGTGCCCATGTGCATCCCCTCCGTCGTCGTGCGCGTGACGCTCAACATGGCGGCGATCATCCTGACGGCGGCCGGCCTCGGCTTCCTCGGCCTCGGAGCGCAGCCGCCGAGCCCGGAATGGGGCACCATGCTTTCCTCCGGCCGGGAGTTCGTGATGACGAGCTGGTGGATCGCCGCCATTCCCGGTTCCGCCATCCTGCTGACCAGCCTCGCCTTCAACCTCTTCGGCGACGGACTGCGCGACGTTCTGGACCCCCGCCATGGATAAGCCGCTCATCGACGTTGAGGATCTCAGGATCCGTTTCCACGGCGCGCACCGGAGCCATGACGCCGTCCGGGGAATATCCTTCACCATCGGCCGCGAAAAGGTTGGGATCGTCGGCGAATCCGGTTCCGGCAAGTCGCTCACCGGGCGCTCGCTGCTGAAGCTGACGCCGAAGGGCGCGAAAATCACCGCCAAGCACATGCGGTTCCGCGGCACGGACCTCCTGGCCGCCAGCGAAAAGGACATGCGCCGGATTCGCGGAAATCATATCTCGATGATCCTGCAGGATCCGAAATATTCGCTCAACCCGCTGATGCGCATCGGCAACCAGATCGTCGAGGCTTACCGGCTGCATCACAATGCGCCGCCTGCCGAAGCCAAGGCCAAGGCGCTTGCCATGCTGGAAGCGGTGCAGATCCGCGAGCCGAAGCGCGTCTTCGATCTTTTTCCGCACGAAGTGTCCGGCGGCATGGGACAGCGCATCATGATCGCCATGATGCTGATCCCCGAGCCGGACCTGATCATCGCCGACGAGCCGACCTCCGCGCTGGATGTTACGGTGCGCCGCCAGGTCCTGACGATCCTCGATGAACTGGTGAGCCGGAGGGGAACGGGGCTGATGTTCATCAGCCACGACCTCAATCTGGTCGCCAGCTTCTGCGACCGGGTTCTCGTCATGTATGCCGGCAGGATCATGGAGGATCTTCCCGCGCGGGACCTGCATCAGGCCCGCCATCCCTACACGCAGGCGCTTCTCGAAAGCCTGCCACGCCTCGACCATCCGGTGGACGAGTTGAGGGTGCCGGTCCGCGATCCTTCCTGGCTCGACGGGCCTGTCTATCGCAACGGAGTTCTCGTATGAACGCCCCCGATCGTACCTTGGTAGAGGCTATCGGCCTTTCCATCAGCTTCGGCGTCCAGAACACGCGCACGCGCGTCGTCGATGATGTGTCCTTCCGTATCCGGAAAGGGGAGGCCTACGGTCTGATCGGTGAATCGGGTTGCGGCAAGTCTACGATCCTGCGTGCGCTTTCCGGCTTGAACGGCGATTACGAGGGTGCGCTCGTCCTCGGGGCTCGTGAATTGCCGAAGAAGCGCGGCAAAGACTTCTTCCGCCGCGTGCAGATGGTCTTCCAGGACCCCTATGGCAGTCTGCATCCGCGCAAGATCGTGGAGCGGGTTCTGGCCGAGCCGCTCGCCATCCACGGCTTCGACCGCCCGTCGGAACGTATCGCCGAGACGCTGGAGGCCGTCGGGCTCGGCCCGTCCTTCCGCTATCGCTATCCCCATGAACTTTCCGGCGGACAGCGCCAGCGCGTGGCGATTGCAAGGGCGCTGATCATCGAGCCGGAAGTCCTTCTCCTGGACGAGCCGACCTCGGCTCTCGATGTCTCCGTGCAGGCGGAGATCCTGAACCTCCTGAAGCGCCTGCGCCGCGAGCGCAACCTGACCTATCTCATGGTGTCGCACGATCTTGCGGTGATCGCCCATATCTGCGAGCGCGCCGGGATCATGCATCAGGGGCGGATCATCGAGGAACTGAGCGCAGAACAGATCCGCCATTTCCAGGCGAGGGAGGACTATACGCGAGCGTTTCTCGAAGCCAGCATCGAGTCGGTGGCGCGCCGCGAGGAGGTTGGAGCATGAATGTCGAGGTCGCGTTCAAGAAAGACGATCCGATCGACTTCGAATGGGAATGGCATGGCAGCGAAAGCCCTACCGGCTTCCGGCCGGAAGCGCTGGAGGCGATTCGCGCCTGCGCGGCATCACAGGCGACCGACATGCTGCTGGTCATCCGTCGCGGCAAGGTGGCCTTCTCGCTCGGCGATCCGGCGCGGAAATTCCTCTGCCATTCCATCCGCAAGAGTTTCCTTGCCGCCCTGATCGGCTTCGAGGTGGAAAGCGGCAGGATCGATCTTTCGGCGACGCTGGAGAGCCTCGGCATAAACGACCGGGAGGGGCTAAGCGACGTCGAGAGGCAGGCCACCGTCTATGACTTGCTGACCGCCCGTTCCGGCATCTATCACCCAGCCGGCTACGAAACCGTCTGGATGCGACGGATCAAGGAGACGCGACATTCCCACGCGCCCGGAACCTTCTGGTGTTACAACAACTGGGACTTCAACGCGCTCGGCACGATCTTCACCCGCTTGACTGGTGAGACTGTTCACGAGGCCTTTGCTCGCCGCATCGCCGGCCCGATCGGCATGGAGGACTTCTCGCTTGACGGCGACAAACCGGATGGGTGGCACGAGACGTTCGACATCAGCGACCATCCCGCCTATCCGTTCCGTATGTCGAGCCGTGACCTCGCGCGTTTCGGGCAACTCTTCCTTCAGCGGGGGTTCTGGAACGGAGCGCCAGTGCTCCCGGTCGGATGGGCACATGAATGTGTCATGCCCTATTCGCACGCCGGTACGCGCGGTGCCTATGGTTACATGTGGTGGCTGGAGAGGGACGGCGTCTTCCTGCCTGGTGTCGTCACGCCGAAAGGCAGCTATGCGGCGCTTGGTGCCGGCGGTCATTACTGCCTGGTCATGCCGGCACTGGATATGGTCGTGATCCACCGAGTCGATACCGAAATACCCGGACGTGAGGTTAAGAACTTTGGTATGGGACGGCTGCTGCGGCATCTGCTGGCCGCGATAGATACGTCCTGAGCAGGGCTTTCCGAATTCCTGTTTCCTGCCATCTGCGTCTCTCGTTGGCCGCGGCAGGGTTTGCGTTTCCTCCGAACGGTTTACCAAAGAGCCTTATGACAATGAGCGTTATCGAAACCATTGCGGCATGGTGCGCCGCACCACCGGCAATCACGGATACTGCCCGGAGGCTTGCCCGCGAGGCGATCGCCGACACGCTTGCCTGCCTCTACGCGGGCCGGGGCGATATCAGCACCCTGGCGGTCAGCCGCTCCTTCGGGTCGCAGTCCGTGGACGAAGCACCACTCGTGACCGGCGCGCGCCAGTCTCCCTCCGTTGCAGCTCTTGTGAACGGCACGGCGGCACATGCGCTCGATTACGACGACAATTTCAAACCCGGCATGAGCCATGCCTCGGCGGTCATCGTGCCGGCATTGCTCGCGATTGCCGGCCGGACCGGAGCAAGCGGCCGTGCGCTGGTGGATGCCTATCTTGTGGCGCTCCAGGCACAGGCCTTTGTCGGTAGCGGTGTTGCCGGATCACATTACACCGCCGGATGGCATGGCACATCGACGATCGGCAGCATCGGTACCGCGGCGGGAGCGGCAAAGCTGCTGGGACTGGACGCCGACGGGATTGCCCGGGCCCTTTCCCTAGGAGCAAGCATGGCGTCCGGCACGAAGGGACAATTCGGCACTCCCGCCAAGCCGTTTCATGCCGGAATGGCGGCCCGCAACGCTGTCGAAGCGGCTTTGCTGGCAGCCGAAGGATTATATGGCAGATCGGACATTCTCGAAGGGCCGCAGGGTTTCCTCGAAATGTTCGGCGGATCGGACCCTGTGGGTTATGATCGCGAGTCTATCGCGAGCACCCGTGATCATGTCATCGAGACCGTCGGGCTCATGCCGAAGCGACACCCCTGCTGCGGTTCGACACATTTGGTCATCGACATGGCGCTTGACCTTCTGCATGAGGTGCCGCTTGATGCTGACGCTGTCGTCTCCGCGGAATGCCATGTCGGTATCGCGAATTTTCGCAATCTCCCTTATACCAAGCCAGTCAACGAGATGGAGGCACGCTTCTCCATGCAATATTGCCTCGCGCTCGCATTGCGCCGCAAGAAGCTGTCTTTGTCGGATTTCACGCCGCCAAGCGTGGTCGCTTCCGCGCGGGACCCGCTGCTCGCGAAGATTTCGATGACCCACTACACTCCGGCAGAAGAACGTGCCGCAACACAGCTGCCGCATCGGTTAAGGATCACACTCGATGGCGGCCATGTTTACGAAAAGGAACGTTTCTTCGCGCGGGGTGGTCTTGCCGATCCCTTTTCAGAAGAGGACCGCAGGACGAAGTTCCTTGATTGCGTCGCAGGCCTCAAGGACGCAGAAGCACTTTACGCGACTCTCGAAGCGCTCGACGAACTAACGAATATGAGCTTTCTTGAACAGCTCTTCGACAATCGCACGACAGCGGCTTGAAGAAGCAAGCCTCGGGGCAAACATCGGCTGGATCAAGGAACGACGCGGTCGGCGAGCATGCCGACCTCTTCGGCACGTCTCCAGAACTGCCCTGCGCGCTTGCTGCGCAAACGGTAGGAACGGTAGAGCCTGATCTCCACCTCCATGTCGAGTGACGGGTCCGCTGCCCGAACGAGCTGCCCTGTGCTCATTTCGTTGACTGCCAGACTTTCGGGAATCCAGGCGACGCCGTGACCGGACACAGCCATGGCCTTCAGGGCGGCCGACATCGCGTTTTCATAAACGGTATTCAAGCGGATCGGAGTTTTGTCAAAGATGGTCTTGGGAAGTGCCTGGGCGAAGAAGGAGCTATCCCGGTAGCTCAGATAATTTACGGGCGTTCCGTCGGCACATAGCCGGTGAATGGGAGCACCGTCGTCGGTTGGGGCTGAAATGGCGATGACGCGTTCCGACCCGAGGGTAAGGTAGGGATAGTCGGACAATTCCTTGATCGCGGGGACGCACTCATGCGCGTAGGTCAGAAGGAAGTCGCATTCATTGCGGAACAGCTTCGATACATTGTTGGAAAAGGAGGAGTAGGCCTCCGTGAAGCGTGTCCGGAACGACTCCCCGTCTGCCTCGATTTTCTCCATCCAGACCGGAAAGAACGTGAGAACCAGCGTACTCATGGTGGCGAAGGAGAGGATGTCTTGAGGAGCGGCATGCTGCTCCTGTGTCTCTTCGCGAAGCGCGATCAACATTTCAACTGTCTTGCGCGCGCGGGGCAGGAAGCTTTCTCCAGCAGGCGTCAGTCGCACCGGGTAGGTGGAACGATCTATCAATGGAAGCCCGACCCATTCCTCGAGCTGCCGGATGCGCCTGCTCAATGCCGACTGGGTGATGTGCCTGTCGCCAGCCGCAAGCGTAAAGTTCATGAAATGAGAAAGGCTAAGAAAATCCTCCAGCCATTTCAATTCCATAGAAGCATCTCCGGATCTTCCCCGCCGATACGGGGCACAATTTTGCGCAGAGCAGCGAAGCCACCAACATGCGCAGGAAGGCGTGTACCATGCGGCCTATGAAGGTCGCTTGCAAGCACAGGCTATCCTCCAAGCCATCGGCGTTACACACTGCTAAGTGGATGAATGCCCGGGCTCGCAGTAAAGGACATATCCGCCTGCTCCAAAAGGGCGGATAACCCCTTCTCCGACAAGGGAAGGATAAATCAGGAGAGTACGAACGGGTACTTGGCGATCTTTCGTTTTGTCGTAAAATGAAAAAAGCGAAACCGCCGGAGGAGACCCAATGCTACTCAGCAGTCGGCAGTCGGAAATCATGTCCATCGCCAAGGAGCATGGACGAGTTCTCGTCGATGACCTCTCCGCCCGCTTTGGGGTCACGCCTCAGACGATCCGCAAGGATCTCAACGATCTGTGCGACAGCAGGGCACTGACGCGGATCCACGGCGGGGCGGTGTTCCCGAGCGGCAACGAGAACGTGAAGTACGATGCGCGCCGCTCCATGGCTGCGACGGAAAAGCAGGCGATCGGCCGGATGGCGGCCGCGATTATCCCCGACAACTCGTCCCTTTTCATCAATATCGGCACCACGACCGAAGCCGTCGGCGAGTCGCTGATGGACCACAAGGACCTGATGGTCATCACAAACAATATCAATGTTGCCAACAGATTGAGGGTCTACCCCTTCATTGAGGTGGTGATTGCCGGCGGTGTCGTGCGCGGGTCTGACGGCGGTATTGTGGGCGAGGCGGCAGTGGATTTCATTCGCCAGTTCAAGGTGGATTTCGCCGTGATCGGTGTCTCGGCGATTGATGAAGACGGAGCGCTACTCGATTTCGATTACCGGGAGGTGAAGGTTGCCCAAGCCATTATCGCCAACGCGCGGCATGTGATCCTCGTGTCCGATGCCTCCAAGTTCGAACGTACTGCCCCGGTCCGTATCGGCCATATATCCCAGGTCCACACCTTCATCACCGATCATTGCCCTGTCCCGTCTATCAGACAAATCTGCGCGGAACGCGACGTTCGGTTGATCGAGACGAATATTCAGAATGGTGATGAGGCCGCGAAAGCGGTTTCGAAGAATATCTTTTGACATTCGATTTTGTTTCGATTTAGATGAATTTGTCTTTCGTAATTGCGCATAATGCTGCAATGCGAAATTGGTGTTTAGGAAATGTCGGGCAAAGCGGTTTTCGATCTTTTCGTAATCGGCGGTGGCATCAATGGCTGCGGCATTGCGCGTGATGCGGCCGGGCGCGGTTATTCCGTCGCTCTCGCCGAGATGAACGATTTTGCCTCCGGCACATCATCAGGCGCCACCAAGCTCATCCATGGCGGCTTGCGCTATCTTGAACATTATGAATTCCGGCTTGTGCGCGAGTCGCTGATGGAGCGCGAAACCCTCTGGGCCATGGCGCCGCACATCATCTGGCCGCTGCGGTTCGTTCTGCCCTATCACAAGGGCGGAATTCGGCCGGCATGGATGATCCGCCTCGGCCTTTTCCTTTACGACCATCTGGGTGGCCGCAAGCTGCTGCCCCCGACCGCGGTACTCGACATGCGGTCCGACCCTGCTGCAAAACCGCTCAAATCGCTTTTCACCAAGGCTTTCGAATATTCCGACGGTTGGGTGGATGACGCCCGGATGGTGGTGCTGAACGCCCGCGACGCGGCAGACAAGGGTGCGTTGATCATGCCGCGCACCAAGGTGGTCTCCGCCAAGCGTGAGAACGGCTTTTGGTTGATCGATACGGTTGATGCTGTTTCCGGCAAGACCGCAAGCTATAAGGCGAGAATGCTTGTCAATGCCGCTGGCCCGTGGGTCGACCACGTCATCCGCGGTGTCTTCGGCCGCAACGAGGCTCACAATGTCCGCCTCGTTCAGGGCAGCCATATCGTTGTGAAGAAGAAGTTCGACGGTGAGCGTGCCTACTTCTTTCAGAATCCGGACAATCGCATCATCTTTGCCATTCCCTATGAACGCGACTTCACGCTGATCGGCACCACGGATCGCGACTACAAAGGCGATCCAAAGGACGTCAAGATCAGCGATGAAGAAGTCCGATATCTCTGCGGCGCGGCCAGCGAATATTTTTCGGAACCTGTGCGGCCGGAGGACATCGTCTGGAGCTATTCCGCCGTCCGGCCACTCTATGACGACGGCGCGTCAAAAGCGCAGGAAGCCACGCGCGACTATGTGTTGAAAGTTGACGCAGCCGAGGGTGCCCCGCTGCTCAACGTGTTTGGCGGCAAGCTGACCACCTATCGCCGGCTCGCAGAGCACGCTCTGGAGAAGATTGGGGAGGCGATTGGCGCCAAGCGGTCATCCTGGACGGCCAGAAGCCGGCTGCCGGGCGGTGACTTCTCTGTCGTCGGCTACAAGGATCAAGTGAAGTCGCTTCGGCATAGCTATCCGTTCATCGAGACAAGACATGCCGAACGCCTCGTGCGCTGTTATGGTACGAATGCTGCGGTCATTCTCGGCAACGCCGCTGTCGCCGGCGATCTCGGTCGCCATTTCGGCGGCTCCCTTTACGAGATCGAAATACGCTGGCTGATGGAGAAAGAGTGGGCCCGAACGGCGGAGGACGTTCTGTGGCGCCGCACCAAGCAGGGACTGTTCCTGACGGCTGATGAGGCTGCGCGACTGGAGGACTATATGGCTGGAATCCGCCGCGCAGCATACGCGAAGCAAGGAAACCGCAACTGAACCGAGGGTTGGGAGGCCCGAGGCATCAATGCTCGAATTGCGCAATGTGTCGAAAATGGCAGGAGGCGAATACCACATTCGCCCCACCGATCTGACGTTGCAGCGGGGGACGCTCAATGTCCTGCTCGGCCCTACCCTTTCGGGCAAGACCTCGTTGATGCGGCTGATGGCAGGCCTTGATCGCCCGACGGATGGATCCATCAATTTCGACGGTGTGGATGTCACCGGTGTGCCGGTACAGAAGCGCAACATTGCGATGGTCTATCAGCAGTTCATCAACTATCCGTCCCTGACCGTCTATGAGAATATTGCTTCCCCGATGCGGATCGCCGGCAAGGACGCGGCTACGATCGACAGGGAAGTGCGCAAGACTGCCGACCTCCTGCGGCTGACGGCTTATCTTGACCGCACACCGCTCAATCTTTCCGGCGGCCAACAGCAGCGGACGGCACTTGCCCGTGCCCTCGTCAAGAATGCCGGTCTTGTGCTGATGGACGAGCCGCTCGCTAACCTCGATTACAAGCTGCGCGAGGAATTGCGCGTCGAACTGCCGAAGATATTTGCGCAATCTGGGGCGATCTTCGTCTATGCGACAACCGAACCCTCGGAGGCGCTTCTACTTGGCGGCAATACAGTCACGCTCTGCGAAGGCCGGGTGACGCAGTTCGGTCCGACGATTGACGTTTATCGCCGGCCGGCTGATCTCATTACCGCAAAGACCTTCGCCGATCCGCCGCTCAACTTCATTGAAGTCATCAAGTCCGGCGGCTCGTTCCGGCATGGGGACACCGATGGCATGCCTGTGCCATCGCATCTTGCTGACGTCGCGGACGGACCGATGACGGTCGCCTTTCACCCGCACCATCTCGGACTTTCAGCGCAGACGTCCAGCTCGGCGCATATCAGGGCCAGGACCCAGATTTCCGAGATCACCGGTTCGGAAAGCTTCGTTCATCTCGATTTCAACGGGATTCGCTGGGTCATGCTCGCGCGGGGGATTCACGATATCGATCCTGACACAGAAATCGAGGTCTTCTTGGACACCCGCCATCTGATGGCTTTCGGAACGGACGGGCGCGCCATCGCTACCGTCGCGGCCTATTGAGGGGAAAGATATGGCACGCATCACCCTCGACCATATCCGCCACGCCTACGGAGCCAGCCCACAATCCGATCAGGATTATGCACTGCGCGAAATCGATCATGAATGGCACGACGGTGGCGCCTACGCTCTGCTTGGCCCGTCCGGCTGCGGAAAGACGACCCTGCTCAATATCATCTCCGGCCTCCTGCAGCCGTCCCACGGACGTATCCTGTTCGACGGAAAGGACGTAACGAATCTGTCCACTCAGGCCCGTAACATCGCGCAGGTTTTCCAGTTCCCGGTCATCTACGACACGATGACAGTTTACGACAATCTGGCATTTCCGTTGAGAAACCGCGGTGTCCCTGAGCCGGAAGTCGACCGGCGTGTCCGCGAGATGCTGGAGATCATCGATCTTTCGGATTGGGCGAAGCGCAAGGCCCAGAGGCTCACAGCCGACCAGAAGCAGAAGATCTCGCTCGGGCGCGGACTGGTGCGCAACGACGTCAACGCCATCCTGTTCGACGAACCGCTGACGGTGATCGATCCTCATATGAAGTGGGTGCTGCGTTCGCAATTGAAGCGGCTTCACAAACAGTTCGGCTTTACGATGGTCTATGTGACGCACGACCAGACGGAGGCACTAACATTCGCTGACAAGGTCGTAGTCATGTACGATGGCCAGATTGTCCAGATCGGCACGCCGGCAGAACTCTTCGAGCGTCCTCGGCATACTTTCGTCGGCTATTTTATCGGCTCACCCGGTATGAACGTGCTGCCTGCCAAGATCGACGGGAGCACCGTGACGATTGGCGACGAAAAAGTGTCGCTTGATTACGCTCCCAATATCTCGGGTGTCGGCAAGATTGAACTCGGCATTCGCCCGGAATTTGTTCGGATCGGCAGCGAGGGAGTGCCGGTAAGCATAACCCGCATAGAGGACATCGGCCGGCTTAAGATCGTGCGCGCCAGCTTCGCCGGCCAGCCGATCTCCATTGTTGCGGAAGAAGATGTAGAAATCCCGTCCGAGCCGCGTGTTACCTTCGACCCCGCAGCCATCAACATCTATGCCGATTCGTGGCGCGTCGGCGGGGAGGGCTGACCATGGAGAAGACTTGGAACAACAAGGCCTGGTTCCTGGTGCTGCCAGTCCTGCTGCTCGTCGCCTTCTCGGCCGTGATCCCGTTGATGACCGTGGTCAACTATTCGGTCCAGGACACCTTCGGCAACAACGAATTCTTCTGGGCCGGTACGGACTGGTTCGACGATATGCTGCATTCCGATAGGTTCTGGGAAGCGCTGCAGCGCAACCTACTCTTTTCCTTCATCATTCTGGCGCTGGAAATCCCGCTTGGCATCTTCATTGCGCTCAACATGCCGAAGAAGGGCATTGGCGTTCCCGTCTGCCTCGTCCTGATGGCGCTTCCGCTCCTCATTCCATGGAACGTGGTCGGCACAATCTGGCAGGTCTTTGGCCGGGTGGACATCGGATTATTGGGCCACACGCTCTGGGCGCTCGGTATCGACTACAACTATGTCCGCGATCCGATCGATGCCTGGATTACCGTCATCATCATGGATGTGTGGCATTGGACGAGCCTGGTCGTGCTTCTGTGCTATGCCGGTCTGGTCTCGATCCCGGACGCCTATTATCAGGCAGCCAAGATCGACGGTGCCTCGCGCTGGTCCGTTTTCCGCTACATCCAATTGCCGAAGATGAAGCGTGTGCTACTGATCGCCGTCCTCCTGCGCTTCATGGACAGCTTCATGATCTACACCGAACCATTCGTTGTGACGGGCGGTGGCCCGGGCAATTCGACCACGTTCCTGTCGATCGACCTCGTGAAGATGGCGGTCGGGCAGTTCGATCTCGGGCCGGCCGCCGCCATGTCCATCATCTACTTCCTGATCATCCTGCTGCTCTCGTGGGTCTTCTACACGGTGATGACCAGCAGCGATGCCAACCAGTGAGAAAGGAGAGAGCCATGGCTTCGCCGATGAAATACAAGCCTGCCGGCAACTTCTCCTGGCTGGTTTCGACGATCTATATCATCTTTCTGCTGTTGCCGATCTATTGGCTGATTAACATGAGCTTCAAGGAGAATGCCGAAATCACCGGCACCTTCTCGCTCTGGCCGCAGAACCCGACGCTCAGGAACTACACGGTGATCTTCACCGATCCCTCCTGGTATTCGGGCTATATCAATTCGATCATCTACGTCGTGATGAATACGGTGATTTCGGTGCTCGCGGCGCTACCGGCCGCCTATGCCTTCTCGCGCTATCGGTTCCTCGGCGACAAGCACCTGTTCTTCTGGCTCTTGACGAACCGCATGGCACCGCCCGCCGTCTTCGCGCTGCCGTTCTTCCAGCTTTATTCCGCCTTCGGCCTCATCGACACGCATATCGCGGTCGCGCTTGCGCACTGCTTGTTCAACGTACCGCTCGCGGTCTGGATCCTGGAGGGCTTCATGTCGGGCGTGCCGAAGGAAATCGACGAGACGGCGTATATCGACGGCTATTCCTTCCCGCGCTTCTTCGTCAGGATTTTCATGCCGCTGATTGCCTCTGGAATCGGGGTCGCCGCCTTCTTCTGCTTCATGTTCTCGTGGGTGGAACTGCTTCTCGCCCGCACGCTGACGACGACGGCGGCAAAGCCCATTTCCGCGATCATGACGCGCACGGTCTCGGCGGCGGGCATGGATTGGGGCGTGCTTGCTGCAGCAGGCGTGCTGACCATCGTGCCGGGCGCTCTCGTCATATATTTCGTCCGAAACTACATCGCCAAGGGCTTTGCCCTCGGCCGCGTCTGACCAGGAGGAAGCACGCATGAACTTTTCATGGATGGCCTGGACGCCTCCAACGGCGCTGTTCTTCCTGACGATCCTCATGCTGCTGGTCGGCATGAGCGTCTGGGAATATTTTGCACCGGGAGGCTCGCCGCGCGTCGGCATCTTGCGGTTTGAAACGACGCGGGGAGACCGGCTCTTCATCTCGCTGCTCGGGGCAGCATTCATTCATCTCGCATGGCTGGGACTGGCCGGTCCCAACCTGTGGTGGGCTCTTGCCATAGCGGTGGTCTACGCCATCGGCGTTTTCCGCTTCGTCTAAAGGCAAGCTGATACGGGCGCCGGAATGCCGGATGCCTCGAACTGAACATGCAATCGCAAACTCTGGGAGGATATCATGCGACGGCATCTTATGACGACAACGGCAGCCATGCTGCTGGCACTGACCGGCTCGGCATTCGCCGGGATGGAGGAGGCCAAACAGTTCCTGAGCAAGGAAATCGGCGACATGTCGACGCTTTCCAGTGCCGAGCAGGAAAAGGAAATGCAATGGTTCGTCGATGCGGCAAAGCCTTTTGCCGGCATGGACATCAAGGTCGTCTCCGAAACCATCACTACCCATGAATACGAATCCAAGGTGCTGGCGCCTGCCTTCACGGCAATCACCGGCATCAAGATCACCCATGACCTGATCGGCGAAGGCGACGTGGTTGAAAAGCTGCAGACGCAGATGCAGTCGGGCGAGAATATCTACGACGCCTACATCAACGACTCCGACCTCATCGGCACGCATTGGCGTTATCAGCAGGCGCGCAGCCTGACCGACTTCATGGCGAATGAAGGCAAGGACGTCACCAACCCGGACCTCGACATCGACGATTTCATCGGCAAGTCCTTCACCACCGCGCCGGACGGCAAGCTCTATCAACTGCCCGACCAGCAGTTCGCCAACCTCTATTTCTTCCGTTACGACTGGTTCAATGACGAGAAGAACAAGGCGGATTTCAAGGCGAAGTACGGCTACGACCTCGGCGTTCCGGTCAACTGGTCGGCCTACGAGGACATCGCGGAGTTCTTCACCGGCCGCGAGATCGACGGCAAGAAGGTCTATGGCCATATGGACTACGGCAAGAAGGACCCGTCGCTCGGCTGGCGCTTCACCGACGCCTGGCTATCGATGGCCGGCAACGGCGACAAGGGTATTCCGAACGGCAAACCGGTTGACGAATGGGGCATCAAGGTCGATGAGAACTCCCGTCCGGTGGGCTCATGCGTTGCGCGCGGCGGCGACACCAATGGTCCTGCGGCCGTCTATTCGATCCAGAAGTATCTCGACTGGATGAAGGCCTATGCGCCGGCCGCGGCCCAGGGCATGACCTTCTCGGAATCCGGCCCGGTTCCGTCGCAAGGCGAAATCGCCCAGCAGATGTTCACGTATACTGCTTTTACCGCTGACTTCGTGAAGGAAGGCCTGCCGGTGGTCAATTCGGACGGCACGCCGAAGTGGCGTTTCGCTCCGAGCCCGCATGGTGTCTACTGGAAGGATGGCATGAAGCTCGGCTATCAGGATGCCGGCTCCTGGACGCTCATGAAATCCACCCCGGACGATCGCGCGAAGGCAGCCTGGCTCTATGCGCAGTTCGTGACGTCAAAGACCGTGGACGTGAAGAAGAGCCATGTCGGTCTCACCTTCATTCGTCAGTCCACGCTTGACCACAAGTCCTTCACCGACCGTGCGCCCAAGCTCGGCGGCCTCATCGAGTTCTATCGCTCGCCGGCCCGTCTGCAGTGGTCGCCGACCGGCACCAACGTTCCGGATTATCCGAAGCTCGCCCAACTGTGGTGGCAGGCGATCGGTGATGCGTCTTCGGGTGCAAAAACCGCACAGGAGGCGATGGATTCGCTTTGCGCCGAACAGGAGAAGGTGCTGCAGCGCCTCGAACGTGCAGGCGTCCAGGGCGATATCGGTCCGAAGCTTGCCGAGGAGCATGACCTCGAATACTGGAACAAGGACGCCGTCTCGAAAGGCAATCTCGCGCCGCAGTTGAAGGTCGAGAACGAGAAGGAAAAGCCGATCACCATCAACTACGACGAACTCGTGAAGAGCTGGCAGAACTGAGGCTTTGCCACCACGATCAATGGCCGAGGCGTGTCAAACGTCTCGGCCATATTGCGCGAGAGATGGAAGTGGGTCATTCGATGGCTGGCTACATTCCGGCCATCAGGTTTGATCTTATGGAATGTCAGTTCTTTTGCATCGTCTCATCGATGATCTTTGAAATGCTGTAGAGCCGCTGCTCGATTAGCGTCGGAACTTCGCAGACATAGGTTAGTGATTGGACACGCTCTTCGAAGATACGCGTCTCCCATGTCAGCTGTTGGTCATGCCTGGCAAGCTCCGCCTGGTCGGTATCGGCTGCGGCTCGCATTCTGTCGATTTCTGCGGCCTTCTTTCTGACATCTGCCGCAAGCTGCCTTTGCTTTTCGGCATAGCGTGCAATGCCTGAGATGATCTGGCCGCGCTCTATATTGATCCTGTCGAACACCCCCATGAAAAGTTGCTCCAGCTTTTCACGCACCTGCTCTTTCGGCAGGGTCGCGGCATAAGCCGAAACCTGCTTGCGAGCATTTTCGATCGGATTGCTGCGCTTGACGAGTTCGGCGGCGAGATCGGCCACCTGAGGGTCCTTGTCCCATTGCTTGGCCGTTTCGGGCAGCTCGTCGCCGTTCCAAACCTGGCCGATCGAAATCTCGGGCACTTTGCGTTGAATGCAAGGCCAGTCGGGATCGACATTTGCCGCGGCAAGGGCCGTCGGTGTGGCCGATAGCGCGGCGAGCATTGCGATCAGAGGAACATATCGCTTCATTGGTTTCCTCCCATATCCTGCTTGCGGACAGTGAGACCGCGTGCGGGATTATAAGCCAGAATAGCTCCGCCGAGCAGGGCGAGCGTAACGGCCAGCACGACGATCAGCGATGTCCATTCAATACGGCCGTAAAAAGCGAAACGGATAAGCTCAACCGCGTAGGTGAACGGGTTCAGGAGGCATATCTGATAGAGCAGTGGGCTCGCTTCCTGCACTCGCCAGAGCGGGTAGAGTGCCGAGGAGGCGAAATACATGGGAAAGATCACGAAGTTCATGATGCCTGCAAAATTCTCCAACTGCTTGACGAGGGAGGACAGCAGCATGCCGAGCGCTCCGAGCATCAATCCGGAGAAGAAGAGCGCAGGCAGGATCAGCAGATAACCCACGACCGGCGCTTTGACATCCCAGAACCAGGCGATCGCCAGAAAGGCATAGACCTGGAGGAGGGAAACGGCGACGCCCGCCAGAAGCTTGGCGACCAGCAGGTACCAGCGGGGAAAGGGACTGACGAGCAGGATGCGCATGTTGCCCATCTCGCGGTCATAGACCATCGACAGTGAGGACTGCATGCCGCTGAAGAGGAGGATCATCCCGCACAATCCCGGCGTGATGTAGACCTCGTAGAGAACATAGGTCTCGTACGGTGGTATGATTGAAACACCGAGCACCTGCCGGAAACCGGCCGCGAAAATGAAGAGCCAGAGCAGGGGACGAACAAGGGAGGAAACGAAGCGTTCCTTCTGCGAAAGGTATCGCAGCCATTCTCGTTGGAGAATACCCTTGAGACAGACGAGATACTGGATCGGGGTGAAGCCTTTCCATTTCTCCGACGGTGAACCCGCGAACGTTCCGGCTGCATCGGTCATGTTCTTCCTCCCCGAACATTCAAATCCGCGATGCCGGTTAGTTTTGAGAATGCCTGGTTGATTGTCTCCGTGCCTGTCTCAGAAAGAATGGTCGACACCTGGCCGTCGGCGACGAGCCTTCCCTGGTCGAGAACGAGAACCTGATCCGCCTGGCCGACCTCATCGATCAGATGGGTTGCCCAGAGCACGCTGATCCCTTGCTGTTGAACGAGCGCGCGGATGTCTTTCAGTATGGTCGCGCGCGACTTGATGTCGAGTCCCACCGTTGCTTCGTCGAGCAGCAGCAGGGAGGGGCGATGCAACAGGGCGCGAATGATCTCGACCCGCCTGATCTGTCCACCGGAAAGGCCGCGCACCTTTTCCTCGATACGGTCGGTCATGTCGATGGATTGAAGGAGCTCATCGATCCGCTGCCGCGCCACCCGCGTTCCAATGCCGTGCAGGGCAGCGTGATAGAGAAGATTTTGCCGGACGCTGAGATCGAGATCGAGGGTGCGGGCCTGGAACACGATGCCGAGGCGCCTGAGCGCCGGACCGGAATTGCGGTTGATATCCTGACCGAAGACGCGAATGCGACCCGTCCGTGGTGAGAAAAGATGGCTGACGAGCGAGAAGAGCGTCGTCTTGCCCGCGCCATTGAGCCCAAGGAGCACGGTGAACCGCGAGGGCTCTATGGAAAACGAGATATTGTCGAGCGCCTTTCGTTGCCCGTAGTTATAGCTGACGGATGCGAGTTCGAGAGCGGCGGGCGCCGCTCTCTCCTCGTTCTTCGATGTTTCGGTTAAACGGGACTGCAGCTTCATCGGATGGCCTTTCACAAGCGGCGCGCCTCAAGGGCCGCGCCTGGGATGGCTACTTGATGATGATCTTGCCCGTCATGCCTTTGCCCGCCAGATCGGGAACGGACCACGTGTATTCGCCTGGCCGCACCGTCGTGAACTGGACGTTGATCGTTCCTTCGGAATCGAATTCCAGCCATGCAGGCGCGCCGTTCATGTGGACTTCGAGATCGTTGATGACGATCTGGTTCATCCAGACGTTACGGAACAGATCGGTCATGAATTTGTATTCGAGGCCGGCTGCGGACGTGATTTTCCAGCGGTAGCCCTGTCCCGCAATAAGTTCGAAGTCCTTCTGGTTCACAGCGAAATTGTCGTCCTTCGATCCGAGGATCAGTTCCGGGACATTCTGGCTGGCCCGTGTGACTTTGGGCGCATCATCATCATCATCGTCCTTGTCGGCGGACTGGGCGAAGGCCTGATTCTGCATCGAAAGAGCGCCGATGAGTGCGGCAACGGCAATGGCTGTGAATTTCGACATGTCTTCCTCCCTTTGAAAAAAATCGAAATATGGATCAGTCGGGTGCGACCGTCACACCCCAGGGCAGCGCCCCGACGGTGACGGACTTGATCGGTTCATCGCTCTCCGTGTCGATGAAGGTGATATCGTTCGAAAGGCCGTTGGTGCTGATCAGGTTCTTGCCGTCCGGCGTGAACGCCAATTGCCAGACGCGCTGGCCCACGAGGATGTATTTCTCGACCTCGTAGGTTTCCGTGTTGATGACCGCCACTCGGTTCGCTGGCCCGAGGGCAACATAGGCCTTCTTGCCATCTGCCGTGATTCGCACGCCCACGGGTTGTATCGCTTCCGAGCGTAAGCCCTGGATTTCGAATGTGATCTTCTTGACGACCTCTCTGGAGGCGTTGTCGATGACGGAGATCGTGCCGCCGATTTCCGCGGATATCCAGACCTGCGATCCGTCCGGCTTGAACTCGGCGAAACGCGGACGTGAATCAACGAGCACGTTCGCCACGATCTCATGGGTCGACGTGTCGATGAAATGCGCCATGTTGGTGGTTTCGGACGTGTTCACCATCGTCTTGCCATCGGGGCTGATGCCCATCCCCTCAGGCTCCACGCCGACCGGTATCTCGGAGATCACGCTTTTCTTGTCGACGTCGATGACGGTGACGAGATTGTCGTCCTCATTGGCGACATAAAGGGTCTTGCCGTCCGGAGAGAGCACGAAGAGTTCAGGATCCGGACCGGATGGCAGCGTTCCGGTAATCTCATGAGTCGCGGTGTCGATGATCTCGACCGTATCGTCGTCGCTGGCGCAGACGTAAAGATGCTTCCCGTCATGGGAGATCGTGATCCCCCGCGGTCTCTGTCCCACCTCAATCGTCTTGGTTACTTCCATCGTCTTGGAGTCGACGACCGTGACGGTATTGTCCTTCTCGTTCGAAACATAGACGGCATTGGCCGAAACAGGCCCAGTGTGGATGACGGCCGCGAAAGTCCCTGCGAGCAGGTAAATATATCTGCGCATTCTCTCCTCCCATTCCCGTTATCAATTCAGTTTGCAGGCCGTCTCCGGCTGATCTACTCCCAATGTATCGAGTTCAGAAAACTGATGAAGAAATCCCTCTTGTGGTGAGGTGGAGATCACGCCTCGGCCGTCGCCGAGGAAGATTGGCTGGCGAAGCTGCCAGTTCCATCGGCGGAAGGTCACTTTCTGTCCCTTGAAGGCGGCCAGTGAGAAATTCTCGTCCTTTATAAAGGCTTCAATCTTCGCAGGGTCACTGCTGTTGGTCCGTGTCGCGGCTTCGCCGAGGATACGCGCTGCCGTCCAAGCCTGCATGTCCTTGCCCAGCATGCGACGGCCGGTGGCTTTCACGAAGCGGTTCTGGATCTGTGAACCGCCCCATTGCTCGCTGGCCGGATGCCAGGAGGATGGGATGAGGCCGGCTGTTCCGGCGACCGGCCTCGGATCCCAGGTCCGGTAGGGAACATAGCTGCCAAAGACTTCGCTTTCATCCGCGACGATCACCACGTCATGTGCCGGCAGGTTCTGGGTGAAGACCGGCATCTGCCGTTGGACCTGAACGACGCCGCTGTCGGTGCGGCGGGCTGTGCCCGTATCCTTGTAGAGCCGTTCCTCGACAATCTTAGCGCCGAAGCGCTTCGCCGACCGCCGGATCGCGTCGGCGAAAAGCTGATCCGGTTCGTGGGAACCATAGAGAAGGACCCAGGTGCGCCATTGCTTCCAGATCAGATACTGAGCCAGGCCATCGGCAAGCATGCTCCTGGTCGGAGCGGTGTGGAAGACGTTGGAGCGGCATTCCTGTTCACGCAGGATATCGTCCGTCGATCCTACGTTGAAAAGAAGCACGCCGTTTTCCTTGGCGAGATCGGCGATGGAGAGCAATTGCCTGGCCGAGATGTCGGTCAGCACATATTTCTCGCCCCGGGTCAGCATTTCCCGGAATGCGGGGACAACATCCTCATCCCGCTTCGTCTGAACCACGTCCAGAGTGAAGGATTGCCCGAGAAATCTGCCGGTCGTGTTGTTGTCGTTGATAGCAACCTTCGCCCCCGCGACACCTTCATCCGCCGGAGGGATGTCCAAAACCGAAAGGGCCAGTTGTGGCTCATAAGCTCTAATATAGCCTATCCGGATCTCGGTTGCGGGCTTCGTGGCCGGGTTTTGCTGCGCCATCGATTGCGGCGCATTGACGAGGAGCAAAAAACAAGCGAATAAAAATATAAGAGTATTAGGCACCGTACTCTTCATGGTCATACCACGCCTTGCGCCGGCCTTCCGCGAAGGCAGATGCGCTGTACAGATGAGGTGCCCACTATGTTTGTAGCCCAATCCCCGATAAACTCAATACTTGTACTCAGCTTTTCTCGTCCTTGCCGTGAGAAATGCGGTACGCGGAGAGGCGTCCTATGACGTTGATGCTGGCCAGTGTTCAAAATCGCCAGGAAGCGGAGATTGCTCTGCAGGCGGGAGCGGATATCATTGATCTCAAGGATCCGGCGCGCGGCGCGCTTGGGCCGGCAGATATCCGGCACATCGTCGATGTGGTCGGTTTCGTCTCCGGCAAAAGGCTCGTCAGTGCCGCTTGCGGAGAGTTCTTCGGCGATCCCGCGGCGCTGCGGTCAAAGGTCGAGGAGATAGCCTCGGCAGGGGTGGATTTCATCAAGATAGGATTTCTTCCGTCCTCTCCCATTGCGGCAGGTGTGGAGGCTTTGGCCGATATTGCTGGCCGGAAGAAGCTGATCGCCGTCCTTTTTGCCGATCATCGATATGAGGAGAACGTCATGACATCGTTCGCCAAAGCCGGCTTCTACGGCATCATGCTGGATACCGACGACAAATCGAAAGGGCGATTGCTGGATCATATGCCGCCTGATCACATTCCGGATTTCGTGGCCGAAGGGCACCGGCACGGATTGATGGTCGGTCTTGCGGGATCGCTTGAAGCGCCGGACATTCCGCGGCTCTTGCCAAGCAAGCCGGATTACCTTGGCTTCCGCGGGGCACTCTGCGAAGGCTTGTCCAGGAATGCCGATATCGACGCCGAAGCGACTGCCAAAATCCGCGCTCTGATTCCCGGAGACCGGCCCGCCGAAAAGCCTTCCGGCGTCGACCTCAAGCTGCTGGCGGCGCGGGGATATTTTCCCAGCTCGGCAGACGAGGACCTTGGCGCGGATCAGATTTTCGTGCGGGATTTCGTCCTGCCGATGCATATCGGGGCCTACAGTTTCGAACACGGCAGGCCTCAGAAGGTGCGGTTCGACGTGACGGCGGATGTACTTCGCGTAACCCGCGATCCGAAGGACATGCATCATATCGTATCCTACGACCTCATCATGGACGGCATCCGGGCGATTGTCGGACGAGGTCATGTCGACCTGGTTGAAACGCTTGTCGAGCAGATAGCCGCTTTCATTCTCGAAAATCCGCGTGTAGCCCGTGTGGTCGTGCGGGCGGAGAAGCTGGAACTTGGGCCAGGTGGCGTCGGAGTGCAGATCGAGCGGAAAAGGGAAAGTGCCCGGTCGTCGAACCCGCTTCGGGTCGTAGCGTCCGGTGACGGAGGAAGGAACGTGGTATGACGCCGCTGGTGGTCAAGCTTGGAGGAAGCACGGCCGGCCGCATCGAGATGGAACAATGGATTGCCGTACTGGCATCGGCGACCTTGCCTTTGCTGATCGTCCCCGGCGGTGGGCCGTTTGCAGATCAAGTGCGCTTCTCGCAAAAGGAGATGCACTTTTCCGACGCCGCCGCACATGAAATGGCCATTCTGGCAATGGAGCAGTTCGGCATCGTGATCGCCGAACGGCATCCGCGCTTTCAGCGGGCCCGTTCGCTCCATGATCTCGAAACGATCCTTGCTGAAGGCGGCGTGCCGGTATGGCTTCCTTCGCAGATGACACGCAGTGCCGATATCGCGCAATCCTGGGACGTCACGTCCGACTCGCTTGCCGCCTGGCTGTGCAGGCAGATCGGCAGCCGACATCTCCTGCTGTGCAAGCAGGTCGATTCGGGTGCCCGGGACTTGCAAGCGCTGGTTGACAAGGGCGTGGTGGATGCCATGCTGCCGGGGCTGCTTGGGGAGGAGACAAGCTTGTACATTGCCGGACCATCGTCACTGCGTTCGCAGCTGGCGGAGTTGCCTATGACTCGCATACCGGGAAGCCGCGTGAGGATGCACGAGGCGGCCGGAGAGGAAGCTCGCGGATGACGCGGCTTCATACGCCGCGCTGGGCCTGGGTTCTGACCGGATCGGGTCATTTCTTTGTCGAATGTTTCGAATTGATCCGATCGCTCGACCATTGCGACGTCTTCGTGACGAAGGCGGCGGACGAGGTTCTGAGGATGTACGGGCTGAAGCTCGATTTTTCGGACACGACGCGCGTGCTGCACGACAAGACGGCGAGCGCGATCCCCGTTGGCGAATTCTATCACGGCGTCTACCATAGCGTCGTGATTGCTCCGGCAACGTCGAATACTGTCGCCAAATGCGTGGCCGGCATCTCCGATACGATCGCCACGAACGTCTATGCGCAGGCCGGCAAATGCCGCCTGCCGTCGATCGTCTTCGCATGCGACACTGCGCCCGAACTGGAGACGATGGCGCCGCACGGATTGGTGAAGGTTTATCCCCGGCCGATCGATCTGGAGAACACCGAACGTCTCAAGGCCTTTGAATACACCGAAGTCGTCGAATCCTTTGCCGATCTGAAACTGGCGGTGGCGCGCCGGAAGGGAGTGGTCGAGAGCAGTGGCTGAGCATCTCGTCTTCCTGACCGGACACCTGGCAAAAACCAGACTCGAAAACGTTCTCGCCGGACTGGGAGCGACGCCATTCACTTACGAGATCATCGACATTGGCGTGAAGGTCGCCGCCCTGATGACGGAGGAGATCGTCAGCCGGCGCCTGCCTCGTCCATTGAAGGCGGACCGGGTCGTGCTACCCGGGCGTTTCAGGGGGCATCTGGAGCGGTTGAGTGATACCTTCGGCGTCCCTTTCGTCCGTGGACCGGACGAGGTTGCGGACCTGCCCACCTATCTTGGTCGGGCCGGAAAGGTGCCTGACCTCTCGCGCCACGACATGCGCATTTTCGCCGAGATCGTGGATGCATCGACCCTTTCGCTGGATGACCTGCTGCAACGAGCCAAAGCCTTTGCATCTGTCGGGGCGGACGTGATCGACCTTGGCTGTCTTCCCGACACGCCCTTTGTCCATCTGTCGGAGGCGATCGGGCGGCTCAAGGCCGAGGGACTTTCCGTCAGTGTCGACTCGGCTAACCCTGACGAGCTGGAACTCGCCGCACGCTCTGGCGTGGATTATCTCCTGAGCCTCAATGAGAAGACCATCGACATCGCCACCCGACACGAGGTGACGCCTATCCTCGTTCCGGCGGTGCCAGGAGATTTCGATTCCCTCGGGCGTGCCATCGATGCAGCGCGGAAAGCCGGGATATCCTTCATCGCCGATCCGGTTCTCGATCCGATCCATTTCGGCTTTGCAGCCTCCGTGGGACGCTTCATCGAGGCCCGACGCCGCTGGCCGGATGTCGAGATAATGATGGGCACCGGAAATCTGACCGAATTGACGGACGCGGACTCATCAGGGGTCACAGCGATCCTTGCTGGCCTCTGTTCCGAGCTTGCGATCGGCAACGTGCTGGTCGTCAACGTCAGTCCGCATACGGTGCGCACAGTGGAGGAGCATGATCGGGCGCGCCGGATCATGTTTGCCGCGAAGAACGATCATGCGCTGCCGCGCGGCTACGATGCCGGTCTCCTGCAGATCCACGACCGCGCGCCCTTCGCCAGCAGCCTTGCCGATATCGATGCGCTGGCCGAGACCGTGCGCGACGCCAATTTCCGGATCATGACTGCTCCGGACGGCATCCATGTCTTCAGTAATCAGGGGCATTGGACGGCGAAGGATGCTTTCGATCTCTTTCCTTCCCTCAATGTTGCGCAGGATGGTGCGCATGCCTTCTATCTTGGCGCGGAACTGATGAAGGCGGAAATCGCCTGGAAGCTGGGCAAACGCTATTCGCAGGACGAGCCGCTCGCCTGGGGCGTGGCGAGTCCTCGAACAAGCGAGGATCGCACCCGACTTGCCGAGGCCGGCCATACGCTCCGGGCGAAGAAGGAAGGCTCATGACCTATATTCGGGAAACGATCGTGACGACGGTGAGCGCCGAAGGGCGCGTGCATATCGCCCCGCTCGGCATCATCGCACAGGATGACGGCTGGGTTATCGCGCCGTTCCGGCCCTCCGCGACGCTTGAAAACCTCACTGCCGTGCCTTTCGCCATCGCCAATTATACGGACGACATGCGGATTTTCGCAGGCTGCCTCACCGGGCGGCGGGACTGGCCAGTCGTTGCGGTGGAAGGCTGCCCGGTCCCGCGTCTGCAGGCGGCGCTCAGTCATTCCGTCCTCCAGGTCGCCTCCGTCAAAGAGGACGAGATACGCCCCCGCTATTTCTGCAAGGTCGTTGCCGAAGCCACGCACGCACCTTTCACGGGAATGAACCGCGCCAAGGCGGCCGTCCTGGAACTTGCGATCCTGGTGAGCAGGCTGCAAATGCTGCCGAAGGAAAAGATCGAATCCGAAATCGCTTATCTGACGATCGCGATCGAGAAGACGGCCGGCTCGGACGAGCGGCAGGCCTGGGATTGGCTGATGGAACGGGTGAACGCCCACCGTGCCACGCATTGAAGCGTTTGTCGGGAGGTCGCGAGCAAAAGTCCGTCCTTATGGCTTTTCGCGTCCGGACCAGAGCAGGGCAACGGCGGCGGCAGGTGCTGCCTTGCTGGCGTGGTCCCGAGCTTCCTGCGAGGATGCCGCGATGAGGGAGCCGAAATCGACATAGGGCCGCTCCAGGCGTCTGGCGAGCTGCATGATCTGCGGGCGGCCGATCCCGGCTCCCACGATGGGAGCGGCCGGGTTCAGCCGGGCATTGCCGGCGACCATGAATGCGCCGTCATAGATCATGCGCAGCTGATGCTCGCTGAACCAGCGGGCGATATCGATCCATTCGCCATCGTCGAGATCGGTGCTGTCGCGGCCGACCATGCGGGCGAGGCGCCCGATGGAGCCGGCAAGCGACTTGGCTCTGCGGTCGGCGGCCGGATAGTGATCATCCGCCTCATCCAGAGTTCCGAGAATGCGCCCCAGATCGGCGGTATTGGCGAAGTATTCGTTCATCAGCGGCGTCATCGTGCCGCGCACAGGAACCCGTTCGGCTATTCCGATCAGCGCGGAACGTGTGAAGCCGGTATAGACGAGCTCGCCGGTCAACAAGCGCTCCGCGTCGGAATAACCCGCGTTGCGAAGCTTTCCATTCTGGAACGCAATGATGTCGGTGGTTGTGGACCCCATGTCGACGAACAGGCCGTCCGTCTTCGTCCTCGCACTCAATTCGGCCGTTGCATGCCAATTGGCCGAGGCGATGTCGGGGCCGAGATCGTAGGCACGGGAAAGATCGACAAAGCCCGCACGGCCGGCATAGATACGGACACTGTCGCGGCCGAATTCTGTATCGATGAAGTCTAGGATACCGCGAATACCGTCTTCTCGTGACGGAAAGCCATCCGACAGCTCGCCTGTCATCGTGAAGACATGGGTGGCATTGCTTTGAAAAAGCGGTCGCAACCGATTCAGCGCCTCGCGCACCTGGTCAAGCCCGAGCCACATCGATGCCTTGAGGGTCGTGGCAAGCGTAATCTGGCCTTGTTCGGCCCGCGCCATCTTCAAATGCGCGCCGCCGATGTCCCAGCCGATAATTGTTTCCTTTTCTTCCGCCGCAGTTCCGGCTTTCATGGGAGTCATCGTTTCTGCCGAGGTTTGATCATTGCTTATCATTCCAGTTCTCGACGTCAAAGACGGCCTTGTGGTGCGCGCGCAGATGGGCATGCGCGAGAGCTATAAGCCCATTGAGACGCCACTCAGCCCGACGCCGACGATCGAAAGCGTCGCCGAAGGATTGCGCCGAATCCATCCGTTTCCGGTTTTCTATGTGGCCGATCTCGATGCAATCGAGAAGGGCTCGAGCCCTTCCGCGACCGCCGACCCTCTGTTTCTTCTGCGGCCGAAGCCAGATGTCTGGCTCGATGCCGGCTTTCGAGAGGCGAAGGCCGTCGGAGCGGTGCTTGCCGATTCGCAGACGTTCGCGGTTCTTGGCTCGGAAAGCCAGGCTGACACGGATGTTCTCGGCGCGTTCGGCTCGCATCCGAGACTGATCCTCTCTCTCGATTTTCGTGGCGGTGCCTTCCTGGGACCTCCGTCCATCCTTTCGCAGCCTCACCTTTGGCCAAAACGGGTGATTGTCATGACCCTCGACAAGGTGGGAGCGCGCCGCGGACCCGATTTCGATCGTCTGCAGGCCATCAAGGATGCCTCCGGAAACCGTGAAATCATCGCGGCGGGCGGTGTCCGCAACGTGGATGACCTGGAACGGCTGTACGGAATGGGTATTGCAGGCGCTCTCGTTGCGACCTCGTTGCATAGCGGTGAGCTCGACGGGGCGGAAATCTCCGCTTTCATGGACAAATAAATATATCCGAGAGAAGAAGTTTTTGCCTCTTCTCTCGGGTACACAGCCTCTCAATATGGCTTTGATTGTGGAGCGGGGATGAGCGCATGCTCAACCTCCCGCTCCATTCTTTCGATACGAACCCGAAGCGTTGCCATCCTCAGCGGTTCGCGCTTGAAGACGGCGCGCTGCTGAAGCCTAGAAGCCTCGACAACCGGCGCAACAGGCCGCCTGTTTCCACGGGCGGCTCGCTCTGTGCGGGGTTGCTGCTTGTCTAAGCGCTGAAAGGATGCTTGACCGTGTCCCGCTGAGCGGTTGCTTCCGCCGCGGTCGGTTTGCCCGTTACGGCGCGTTCGATCGCTTCCTTCGTTGCCCGGTAGTTATAGTCCTGGATCTTGGCATCGTCCTCGGCCTCCCAATGGATGAAGACGCCGACGCAGATGAAGACGTCATCTGCCTCTTCCGCTGGGATGATGCCTTCGGCAACGCTGTCCTGTACTGCCTTTGCCACTGCATGCTGTGCCGGGCCGAACATTTGCACGGCCTGTTTTGCACCCTTGATGGTGACCTTGTTGAACAATATCGTATTAGGCTTGCATGCCAGGTTCGGCGCGATGACCGCCAGCAGCGATGTAAACCCGTCCTTGTTGTTCGTGAGTGCGTTGCAGAATGCCGTTTCCACAGCACTTCCGCGCGGTCCGATCAGAAGATCGATATGAGCGACTTCATTTCCCTCACCAACGAGAGACTCACCAACCATTACCTTGCTAATCTTTGCCACGGCCAATTCCTCCCTTGTACCGTATGGTCAAAAATGCGTTCGTCCAAAGAAGCCGTACCACACGAGACACGCGCTCGATGGACAGCTATCCTTGTTCGCAGCACCCTTTGACTGGGTCGGTTGGCCAGATAGCAGCGAGTAAGATTTGTTCGCCAATCAAATTCAAGCATTTAAGTCGGGATTATGCAAGCCGAAGTTCATGTTGCAGACAAAAAGCGTGGCTACGGTGAGATCGGCAGAGGTTCCGGGATTGATATCCATGTCCTTGAGCCGTTTGTCGAAGGCCAGCAGGACCTTTTCCCGCCTCGATAGGTTCATCTCGTCTGTTACCGTGCGGCATATCATTTCCGCTTCTTTCCGGATTTCTTCGGCGAGATCGATGCCGTACTTGCGCCCGACATGACTGTCGGGAAATGACGACAGGAAATGAAGGTAGATGAAGATCGTCGGCCACATGTCCTCTTCGCCCCTGTCTGTCGCTCCCGTCCAGGCAGACAGGCCGCCGGTGAATATGTCCGCAAAGCCGGTCGTATATTGTCTCGCGATCATGTCGCGGTCGGCGGCCATGCCCATGGCCTCAATGAGGGACACTGTCGGTTCTTCCCGGACATCCTGTTCTTCAGCGTTGCCCAGCCCTCCCGGATTGGTGAGCCGGATGGCGGCGAAGACGTCGCGCGCATCCTCAGCATCCATCTCGTCCAATGTGCGGATAAGATCCCTGCGGAAATTTGTCGTGCTACTTTCGGCGGCCTTGGCGAGCGGTGCGCAGAGCAGGAGGATGCCGAGATTGGTGTTCGTTCCCACCTTTTTGCACGTCGCCGTCATGGCGCCGAGAACGCGCCGACCGACCGATGTGCCTGGTTCGGAAACCAGCGGCGCGCTGACCTCGGCGCTTTCAATGAACTGGTTCGCGGTCATCCGGTGGCCATCGGCAAAGCGATGGACATTGCCGGGTTTCAAGGCCTCGATCTCCGCTAGGCAAGCATCGAGATATGCCGTCATGATCTGCTGCCGCGTCAGCGTCATGCGGCAGGTCTTTCCTTGATTTCAGGATTGAGAAGCTCGCTCATCGCCCGAGCGATGCAATCGGAGATGCGGACGGGAACGACGGATTGCAGACCGGTCCAGGCGGGCATGCTGTTGACTTCCAGCACGAGGAGATTGCCTTCGCATCCTTGAACGATGTCGATGCCGGCAAAGTCGGTGCCGATGGCCGAAGTCGCGGCAAGCGCGAGTTCTTCGAGCTTCTGGCGCAATGGCCCTGTCACAGATTCCGCCTTTGCTCCGCGTGCGATATTGGTGATCCAGCCGTCGGCGCAACGTCCCATCATGCCGAGGATTTCGCCGTTGCTGACGAATATCCTGTAGTCCCGGTAGGGTGGCCCATTCCTCACGACCAGACGCTGCAGGTAATAGACGTTATCGACATCATCAGGATCGGGCAGGTCCTCGATCGAGCGGATGAGTCTGATTCCGCGCCCCTGCGAGCCGAAGAGCGGTTTCAGCACGAGCGGACCGTCGGACACCTCGCGCTCGACGATGGCTTTGGCATTGTGGGGACCTTCCACGGCGAAGGTCTGCGGCGTCGGGATGCCGGCATTCGCGAGAAAAAAAGTGGTTGTCGATTTGTCGACGCAACGCTCGATCGCCTTGGCCGAATTCCAGACCGGCACGCCGAGATGGGTGAGGGCGTGCAGGATGCCGAGGCGGCGCGTGACCGCTTCGAAAGTGCCGGCGGAGATGGAGCGGACGATCACGCCAGCCGGAAGAGCGCCGTCGAGTGTCGGGATGGCGATGCCCGAAGGGTAGCGCGTATCGAACGCGATATCGGCAAGTGGGCAGAAGATTGCCTCGGAACCGAGTTCCTTGAAGGAGCGCCTTAGCTGTTTCACCTGGCCGTCCGGCTTGTCGGAAACGATCAGAATTTTATCGGAAATTGCTATCTGCTCAGCCAAGAGATTGCTCCAGCATCTGCCTGTTCCATTCACCGGCACGAAAAGTCTCGCCTGTTTCGACGGCCGTGACAATCACTTCGGCCGGGCTGAAGAGATGTGGATCGATCGCGTAGAAGTCGCCGTTGAATTTCTTGAAGGTTTCCGCGAAAGGCTGCCCGTAGTCGCGTGACCTGTTGCTCGGCAGTTGCTCGGCGAGTTCTCGTGCAGCGGATGCACTGCCACGAACGAACAGCTGCACCAGCCCACCATAGATGATGGCATCGTTCGTCCGGCCCATGGCCTGCAGGAAATCGGGATGGGGAGCCGGAACCGGCGAGCATCCCGCCCCGTCGATGATGTTGTCCAGGGGGAAGTGGAGGCTGTGCGCCTTGTGAAGGGCGACCTCCAGGGAGCGGCCGATGATCTGCACGGAACCGGCAAGGCTTTGTGTCGGGGCATAGATGAAAGTCAGGGCCTCAGGCGCCAGCCCTGTCGCTACCGCCACCTTCTCGACCACAGCGGATGGCGGCGGCTTGTGCGTTTCCAGCACGAGAACCGAAGTGGAGGCGTCGGTTTCGGTATAAGCGATCTCCTCGAACAGCGGCTCCACCCGGGCCAGAAGACGCGCAGGACCGGAGCCCATGGCGAAATATTTCTCGTGCGAGAGGCGCCAGCCGGCGTACTGGCTGCCGAGGCAGGCGAGGACCGGCTGCGAGGAATGGACTGTGACGGTTAGCGGCCACTGTTCATTGTGGCGATCGAGTGCCATGGAGACGGTCCCCAAGCCGCCCATGCAGATTTCCGTCATCCGCAGCCCTACTTCGAGCCCGCCGGGACTGTCCGCGCCGGCATCGATCAGATGTTCTCCGAGCGCACCGCGGGTATGGGTAATGCCGAGCCGCTCTCCGTCGGCAATGATCTGATCTACGATGCGCTGGGCACTTCTATTGAGATGGGCTTTGCCGTTCATCATTGGAAACTCTCCTTCCAATGCTCCGCCATTTCGTTGACACGACGTTTCACAGCCCGTTCGGCGGCGGCGGCGGATCGTGCCTGGGCCAGGACGGTACAAACGGGGTCATCGGCGCATAGCGCTGACCCCGGATTTTGGTGATCGGCAGTCATGCTAGGCCATTCGATCTGGGGAAAACGGGAAATGTCATAGGGTGCGTAGGCGATTGCCGAAGCTTTCGTTCCGCGATAAGTCGGCACCGTGATGTTTTCGCCCCGCACGGCACTCAAATGCGCGGCGAGCAAGGGTGCCTCTTCGCTGTCGAAGATATCGAGCGTTGCGCCCGGCCGTGGATTTATTTCGATGAGGTGCAGGCCGTCCGGCCCATCGATGAAATCGGCGCTGCAGAGACCGACGAGGCCGGTGCGCTTCGTCAGTTTGTCGAGCCAGCCGGCGATCTGCCTTTTCTTCTCACGGTCGAAGCGCCTAAGCCGCACGGCGCCGCCGTAGCGATAGGGCGAGGACCGCGAGGGCGCGGACCATTGTCGGCTGAAGCCCACGATACGGGCGCTTCCCGACTGCGCCAGGAAGAGAGCCGAGATGCTGCTGCCCCGGACGAACTTCTGGTAATAATAGCCATTCTCCAGGGTTGCCGCCCCTGCGGGCCGGACATGCGAGCCTCCGGCGCCGCCGCCGAGCTTTATAAGCCAGCCGTTCTGCTCCGGTGCGGAGAAGCGGATTGCCGGATGCCTGATATCGAGATCCCGGCAGAGGCGAGACAAGCCTGCCGGATCCTTGACCGCGCGTATCGTCGCAGCGCTGTTTCCGGCAATCCGAAAGGTTTGGGCGAGTATATCGAGGATGTCAGGGCGACGCTCGAAACCTGAGCCATAGACCAGTGCGACCGGCTCCTTGTGTCGTGCCAGACCCACGAGGATGTCGACTATTTTTCCGCCGTCGATTCCATCGCGTATGCTGCCGGGAAGTCGCGCAGTCCTCTCAGCCAGAGCGACCGTATCGGAGTCGCCAAAGAGATCGGCCACCAGCGGTCTGAAACCGGCACGGCGCGCTGCTGCGGCAAGTGACCGGCCGGAAACGGCCGCGATCAGAATGGCGGGGCTATTTTTCGATGCTGCGGGCAAGGGCGAAAGCATCCTGGAAATCGTAGATGACCGGTTTTTCGGCGCCGATCATCTGTTTGAACAGGCCGGATTGAGTCTTGTATTTAAGGTTTCCGATGGTGAGAGCACCGATGCCGATCGCCGATGTCTCGCCCAGTTTATCGGCCTTTGCGTTGGCCGCCAGGCCTTCGATACCCGAGGGTGGTACAGCATTGACGTCCGCTGCGATGAGCAGACGCGTCGCCGAGTGAAGTTGCCCGACCGAAATTACTCTGACGCCGGCTTTTGCTGCGGCCAGGACAACCTCTGTCTCCTGCAACAGACCTGTCTTTTTCTCGTCCGTCGAGCCATCGGCCGCCGTCACCGTGACGCCAAAACGGGCCTTGATGGCTTCCGCTATCTTTTCAACACGGCTCGTTCCGTCGTGGCCCGCCAGCGTGACGTCTGCGCCTTCCTTGGCGGATATCACCGCCGTGCAATAACCGACGACGCCGGTCGCTCCGAAAATCGTCACTTTCGTTCCGGCAAGGCTTCGATCATGCAGTTTTTTGAGCGCCGCCTCGACCTTGGCCGCCATTGCCGCAGCCGTCGTGAACGAACCGGCGGGATCGGCAAAAACCGAAATTTCGAAGGGAGGCACCATTGCCGCTCTCGCGGCATCGATCATGTCGAGCGCCAGGACAGTATCTCGCCCGGCAATGAAAACACCGGTGGCGACACCGGCGTCCGGTGGGCGCGAAAAGATCGCATCCTGAACGAGGCCGGTCACGTCTGCGAGCGCCACATCCGTGTAGGGAATGACATGATCATAACCCGCATCAAGAGCCATGTTGACGTCGAAGGGGCTCATCTGTCTCAACGGCGTGAGCATATGAAGAATGGTTTTCCGGCCCATTGCTTTGCCTCCCCTAGCAGCGGTTCTTGTATGCCAGCTCCAATTCGGCTGGTTTTGTCTTTCGCGTGATCGTCGCCCCATTGTTTCTGGCGGCGACGATACGGATCGTCGTCTGGGTATCCTGCAGCGCAGCGGCGGCGGTGATGCGTTCGGCCGCAACCTGCGATTCAGCAAAAGCGAATCCTGTTGGCCCCCAGGAGCTTTGCCCGATACCCACTGCGCCACATTCAGCTAGCCTCGTGAGCGTTTCCTCTACTGCCCGGCTGGTGAAACGCCCGCCCTGAGCCGGCGCGAAATAATCGCCAAGCTTCTGCTGGATCGCCGTGATCGCATTGCCGAACGTCGCGATGTCCTTCTCAATCAAGGCAGGCATGATCTCCATCAGCGCATGGCGGCAGATCGAAGCGGAGCTCTCCTCAGGAAACGGTGGAAGCGTGTGGAAGGCTTTGATTTCGGCGTCCCCGTGAATGCCCTGAGCGCCGCTGTCCAGGACCAGGATGATGCGCCATTCGTTCGGAAACGGGATGCGGGAAATGACGGTCGGCGTCAGGTCGTCTTTGGCCTTGCCGGCGTCAAAAATGAGACCGCCTTCTTCGAAAGCCGCAATGCCGATCCCCGATCGCACGCCGCGCCCGAGAAAGGCGGCATCGTCGCTGACGCGAAACGGCAGACCGTGCAATGTCCGAAGGGCCGCCGAAACGGCGAGCGCGAGCTGAGTCCCGGATCCTAATCCCGCATGAGCGGGAATGGTCTCGAACACGGTGATCTGATGATGATCGGCGAGATCGAGATGGGATCGGAGAGCCGCCAGGTGCGAGAATACGCGGGCGCTCTCATTGCCATGAACGCTGGTCCTCGTCGCCCTCGATACTTCCAGCCTGGTTGATATGCCATCGAGAGGTAAGCCGATGCTTCCAAAGCGCGAGCTGTCCTTTCCAGGGATATCCAAAAATCCGAGGTGCAGGCGTCCAGGAACTTGAATGGAGACGGAGTCCGACATCGGTTCGATTCTGAACTTTTTGATAATCGGGCCCTGAGTTCATGTTATCCTATTTTGCTACCGGCGCAAGCCAGCGTGAAGAGGCGGGTGAAAAGAAACGAGGAGCATCTGCGATGAGCGACGAGACGGGACGGAAACGGGAGCGCGTTTATTCGGAGGACGAGATCGTCTCGAAACTGCAGGCGGAACTTCCGCATTGGCGTTACGAAAACGGCTGGATTCGCCGCAGATACAAAACGCACGGCTGGAAATCCACGCTGATGGTCATCAATACCGTCGGCCATCTGGCAGAGGCGGCATGGCATCATCCGGATATCAAGGCATCCTATGCCTGGGTGGAGGTCTTGCTGGTGAATCATGCGGCAAAAGGCATTACCGACAAGGATTTCGAACTCGCCAGGAAGATTGAGGATGTCGTCCAGTGGCAGCCAGGCAAGGAAGGTGGGGCTTTGGAAGGTACCCCCAATACCGATCAGCGATTTGCGTACTTGAAATACGATAGCTGACTGCATTTTTCGCCGGATGGACTTCACATTTGGCGAAGAACGGATAAATTCAGGTCGGCACCAGAAAGTTTCGGAGTGTGATGGTTGCATGGATCGGCAGCCGAACAGTTCCTTTGCCGACAGCAATCGAGCAGGCGGCAAAGCTTCTGGCAAAAAGCCGCTGCCCGGTATTTTCCCTCGATTCGGATATCCATGGATGCCGCAGCCTGATAGCGTTGGCAGAGCAGGTCGGGGCGACCTATGACCATGTGAACGGTCGCGATCTCGTTCATCAGGTCGCCCTGCATACGGATATTGGCGGGTTCTTTGCGACGGCGACGGAAGTACAGCGTCGCGCCGATGTGATTGTCGTCGTCGGAGATGTTCCGGCCGTTCATCACGATCTGCTTCTTTCTCTTGCGGCCACGACGCCGGACCTGCCTCGGTCTGGCAAGCGCCGCTGGTTTCATATCAGGGGGAAGGCAACTTTGGCCCTGAGCGGCAAATTGCAGCGACGGGCGAAAGCTGTCGACGCCGGTTCGTCCGATCTTCCCATCGATGCGGTGCTTGGGGTTCTCAGAGCATCACTGGCTGCGAGAAAAGCATCCGTTGTGCTCGACAATATCGACGCCTTTCTGGGGACGGTGGCGAACGCGGATTTTCCCGTTTTCGTCTTCTCCCATTTCGGAGATGCCGCCAGCCTCACGATGCTGCAGGGCATGCTCATCGACATCAATAAAAAACGGCGTGCGACGGCTCTTTTCCTGCCTTCCGACGACGACGCCTGGGGCATGGTCCTCACCTCGACCTGGATGACGGGATTTCCGCCGCGAACCGGCTTTTCGACCGGTTCGCCAGTTTATGACCCATGGCTTTGTGATGTGGACCGGATGATAGCCGGAGAGGAGGCGGATCTGCATCTATGGGTCTCGGAGCGTGACGAGGTGGATCCGCCGAGGCGTAGCGGCCTGCCGACGATCGTGCTGACGAGAAGCGACCGGCCGGTAGCCGGCGCAGCGGTTACTGTTCGCATCGGCAAAGCGGGTCTCGACCATGATGGCGTGGTTTATTCGAGCCGCATCGGAACCTTGAGGTCCGCTGTGGCAAAAGCGCCGTCCGATCTTCCCAGTGTTTACGTGATCGTCGAGCAGCTTCAGCATGCTTTGCAGGGTGAGGACGTGGCCTCATGCTGATCCGTCTTGCAGGGGGAGAAGTGATCGATCCGGTCAACGGCTTGGCGGGCAAGCGCGATGTCTGGATCAAGGGCGGCATCATCGTAGAGAAACCCGTCTCCAAGAGGGCGGACAAGACCTATGACCTTTCAGGCTGCTTCGTCATGGCCGGGGCGATAGACATTCATTCCCATATTGGCGGCGGCAATGTGAATACTGCGCGTCTTCTGTTACCGGAACAACACGCCGCGCATCTCAAGCGGCCGCAACATACGCCGCTTTCGAATGCTGGATGGTCGACGTTCCGGACGGGGTGCCTCTACGCGCAGATGGGGTTCACGACCGTGGTCGAACCGGCCATGTCGCCGTCGAACGCGCTTCATACCCATATGGAGCTTGCCGACATTCCGATCATCGACAAGGCGACGCTTACGATCCTGGGCAATGACGATTTTCTCTTGTCGATGATCCGGGACAATGCCTCGTCGGCGATGATCGACGACTATGTGGCCTGGACCGTATCGAGATCGAGGGCGCTTGGCGTGAAGGTTATCAATGCCGGCGCCTCGGCCGCCTTCAAGGAGAACATCCGCACTTTCTCCTTCGACGACGTCGTCCCCTCCTACGGCGTCAGTTCCCGCAGGATCGTGGAGGTGCTGCAGGCCTCGGTCGGTCGTCTGGGTATTCCCCATCCCCTCCATGTTCATGCCAACAACCTTGGAATTGCGGGAAATGCGGCGACGGCCGCTGAGACAATCGGCGCGTCAAATGGTCGGCCGCTCCATCTCGCGCACCTGCAGTTCTATGGCTATGGGACCGAGGGCAGACGCGGATTCTCGTCCGAGGCCGCCCGTCTTGCCGAACTGGTCAACGGCAATCCGGACGTGACGATCGATGTCGGCCAGGTGATGTTCGGGCAGACCGTGACGATTTCGGCCGACGTCATAAGGCAATATTCCGGAATGCGGACCGCCAGTCCGAAAAAGTCCGTTCTCTTCGATGGTGACGGCAATGGCGGCGGTATCGTGCCCTATCGCTATCGCCAGGATTATTATGGTTCGCTGCAATGGGCGGTGGGGCTGGAGCTTTTCCTGCTGATCGACGACCCCTGGCGTGTCTTCTTTACCACCGATCATCCGAACGGTGCCCCCTTCACAGCCTATCCGGAACTGTTCGAGCTGTTGATGCGCCGCGATGCCCGCAACGCGAAGATGGCAGAACTCGACCAGTCCGCGCTGGAACTGACCACGCTTGCCTCGATCTCGCGCGAGTATACGCTTGATGAGGTCGCCGTTATGACGAGAGGAGCGCCCGCCAAACTGCTCGGGCTTGATGATCGCGGTCATCTCGGTCCCGGCGCGATCGCGGATATTGCCGTCTACCGGAAAGGCCAGGACATCCAGAAGATGTTCCGCGACGCCGCATTGGTGTTCAAGAACGGCGATCTGGTCGTTCGGGACGGCGTGGTCACGCACTATCGCTGGGGAAGGGCGCTGCGGCTCAATCCGCCGTCCGACAAAGGGATCGTCAAACGTATGCAAGCTTATCACGAGGACCGCTACGGGCTGTCGCTCGATTGGTTCACTTTCCCGGATTCGGCGATTTCTCGCGAGAACCCATTTGCGGAGGTCGCATGCAGGAGCTGATCCGTAATGGCATTGTGATCGATGACACGTTCGCGGAAGCGTTCGGCATGCGGGCAACCGCGATCATCATCACGGCGCCGACCCTGAAATGGGCGCGTCAGGCGGCCATCACCATGACGGGCTTTGCGACCTCCGTCATCGGTTGCGGTTGCGAAGCGGCGATCGATATCGACATTCCGGCATCGGAGACGCCGGACGGGCGTCCCGGCTGCCGGGTGATGATCTTCGCGATGAGTACCGACGAGTTGCAGAAGCAGTTGAAGACGAGGCTCGGCCAGTGCGTTCTGACGTCGCCCGGCAGCGCCTGCTTCGCGAGCCTCAAAGGTAGCGCCTCCCTCGATCTCGGCTCGTCGCTGCGCTACTTCGGGGATGGTTGGCAGATCTCGAAGAAGTTCGGCGGCAGGCATTATTGGCGGGTGCCGGTCATGGACGGCGAATTTCTTTGCGAGGCGAAGACCGGCTTGACCAAGGATGCGGTCGGCGGCGGGAACTTTCTGCTTCTCGCCGCGGATGCCGAAAAGGCGCTGGCCGCCGCCGAGCGGGCCGTGGCGGCGATCGAAAAGGTTCCGGGTGCGATCATGCCCTTTCCGGGCGGCATCGTGCGGTCCGGCTCGAAGGTTGGCGGCAAGTACAAGGGCATGATGGCTTCGACCAACGATGCCTACGCGCCGACGCTGCGCGGTGTGGTCAAGAGTGCGCTTGGCCCGGAGATTAATGCGGTCCTGGAGATCGTGATCGATGGTGAGAACAACGACGCAGTGAACGCCGCGATGCGGGCCGGGCTGAAGGCCGTCATCGATTTCGGGCCCAAGCGCGGTGCGTTGCGCATCAGCGCGGGAAACTACGGCGGCAAGCTCGGCAAGTTCCATTACCATCTGAAGGATCTCATGCCATGAAGCCGCTGACCTTCACGCTTCGCTCCGAGCCGGAGGAAAGGCTTGACCTGTCCGGCCTGATCCCCGACCGGCTCGGCGGCATGCCGGTGGTCGAAATCGCGGGATTGTCGATCGGCACCAGTCGGAGTCCCGCCATCGTCGGAGATATCTTCAAGATTACCGGTACCGATGCCGCCAATATCGTCTTTGCCGGAGGCAGCGGGCGGTTCGATTTTGTCGGCGCGGAAATGAAGACAGGGCACATCCGCGTTGACGGGGATGTCGGTGCCCGTGCCGGCCGCCGCATGGCCGGTGGTACACTTGTGATCGAGGGCAAAGCCGGATTGCAGGCTGGGTCCGGCCTTAAGAATGGACGCATCGAGATCAATGGCGATGCAGGCGAGGGGGTCGGCGGGCCGATGGCAGGGGAAATCCACGGCATGACCGGCGGTCTCATCATCGTGCGCGGCAAGGCAGGGCATCGCTCCGGCGAGAGGATGCGGCGCGGCATCATAGCGCTCCTGAAAGGCTGCGGCGACTATGCAGGCCTCAACATGGTTGCCGGCACGATTGTCGTTGCCGGCCGGGTCGGCCACTATCCGGGCCACCTGATGAAGCGCGGCTCGCTCCTGTTCGACCGGCGGCCGGCCGACCTTTCACCCACATTCCTGGATTGCGGCCGGGTCGATATCGCCTTTCAGGCGCTGTTCGATCGTTATCTGATGGAGGAAAAGATCCTCGACCGGCCGCTGCTTGGCGCAAAACCCACCCGTTTGGGAGGTGACAATGCCGTTCTGGGCAAGGGTGAAATCATGTTTCCGCGAGGGTGAGCCGTGGCTGCCCGGCTTGAGATCGACCGAAGATATTCAACCCGGCTCCTGCTGCATAGGATAGAGCTTGTTGAAGAAGGGCAGGCATTGAGCCCCTCTCTGCCGCAGAAAAACCTGAAAGGCATTCATCGCCGGGGAAATGGTCCTGTCTGTCCGCGTTACCGAAAACCACTGCCTGCGGATCGGCATGCCGATGACGTCCAGCGTAACGAGCTTTCCGAACTCCAGTTCCATGGCGATGGTATGAGCGGAGATGAAGGCGATGCCGAGCCCTGCCATGACGGCCTGTTTTATAGTCTCGTTCGACGACATTTCAGTACCCAGATCCTCCAGCTTTCCTGGGATTTCTCCGAGAAAGATTTCGAGCGAGATGCGCGTGCCCGATCCTGGCTCGCGAATGAGGAAGTGCTCTCTGGCGATCTCTTCCTTGGTAATGTCACGCCTCTTTGCCAGGGGATGATCCGGCGGTGCGATCATCACCAGCGGATGATCGCCGAACACCACGGAGTGCAGCGGCATATCGCTGGGCGAGCGCCCCATCAGGGCGATGTCGACGTCATGATTCTTCAGCTTGGCGATGATCTCCGCCCGGTTGCCGATCGTCAGCGAGACGGCGATGTCCGGATGGGTATTCTTGAAGGTGGCCATCAGGCGGGGCGCGAAATATTTCGCGGTCGAGACGACGCCGAGTGCCAGCGTGCCGGCGCGCACGCCCTTGATGGCATCGATCTCGTCGTCCAGCTGGCGCAGCCTTTCTTCGATCATCTGGGCTGCATCGATGAAGGCAAGGCCCGCGGCTGTTGGGCGTAGTCCATCGTTTGTCCGGTCGAAGAGGATGACGCCGGCATCCTCCTCGATCTGCTTCAGCTGGATGGTGATCGCCGGCGGAGTGAGGCCAAGCGTGTTGGCCGCCCGGACGATCGTTCCGTGTCTCGCTATCTCCTGCGCCGCGCGCAGATGTCTGAGCGTCAGATTTCTCATAAATGAAGATTAATAAAATTTATCCAGAAGGTAAATGGAATAAATTTTACTTAATCCAAGTTTTTTGGTTCGATACCGCCATGCCCAGGAAGGCAGTGAGCGGGCAGGGAGGGTAAGCCATGACTTCGTCGACGCTAGATGCCTTTTTGAATTCCCATGTCGCGGGTGGTGCGCCATTCGCAGAAGCTGCCGCGTCGACGATCCGGCAGCTGGCTACGGCAGCGGTCACGCTCGGCAGGACCATCAACCAGGGTGCCCTTGGCACAGCCTTTTCCCGGGAGTGCGACAATGTCGGCCCCGGCGGTGATGTCCCGAAGGAACTCGACGTTCTGGCCGATGCCCTGTTTATCGAGGCGATGCGGCGGGCGCCCGTCTGCCTCTACGCTTCCGAAGAGCTTGAAGAGGCTGCTCTTCTTGACCCGAGGGCCCCACTCGCGATTGCCATCGATCCACTGGACGGCTCCTCGAATATCGACATCAATGTTTCGATCGGGACCATCTTCTCCATCCTCCCAGCGGCTGGTGATCCGGTCGGCGAGCCGAACGCCTCCTTCTTCCACCCGGGAGACGCCCAGCTCGCCGCCGGCTTTTTCATCTACGGCCCGCAGCTTGCGCTGGTCCTCAGCGTCGGGAGCGGCACCCATGTCTTTGTTTTTTCCGCGCAGCTCGGCGTGTTCGTCCAGGCTTGTGAAAGCCTGGTCATCCCGCCGCGGACGCAGGAATTTGCGATCAACGCGGCCAACTATCGTCATTGGGACGAGGCCGTCCGGCTCTACGTCGATGACTGTCTGAAAGGGATTGAAGGCCCGCGCGAAAAGGAGTTCAACATGCGCTGGATCGCGGCGGTTGCAGCCGATGCCTACCGCATCCTCATACGCGGCGGCGTTTACCTTTATCCCGGCGACCGGCGTAGAGGCTACGGGGAGGGCCGGCTGCGGCTGATCTATGAAGCCAACCCGATCGCCTTTCTCATCGAACAGGCCGGCGGAGCCGCCACCGACACGATCAACCGCATTCTGGACCTGACGCCAACGGCACTGCACCAGCGTGTTCCGCTGGTCTTCGGCTCAGCTCGAGAGGTGGCTCGCGTCGGCCGCTACCATACCGAGCCCAGCAACATCGCTGAACGGGCGCCGCTTTTCAGCAATCGCGGCCTTTTCAGAGCCTGATCAGGAGGACGCGGCAATGTCGGCAAGACATCCCATTATTTCGATTACCGGATCGTCGGGCGCGGGAACCACCTCGGTCAAGCGCATTTTCGAGCAGATTTTCCGGCGCGAGCAAATCGAAGCGGCCTTCATCGAAGGGGACGCATTTCACCGCTACGACCGGCAGGCCATGAAGGAAAAGGTCGCCGAGGAGGAGAGGAACGGCAACCCGAATTTCACGCATTTCCATGCGGAAGCCAACGAGTTGGAAATCCTCGAATCCGTCTTCGAGGAATATGGCCGGTACGGCACAGGCCGCACCCGCACCTACATCCACGACGAACAGGAGGCCACACACCACAATGTTCCGCCGGGGAGCTTCACGGAATGGCGCGATTTTCCGCAAAGCGACCTGCTTTTCTACGAGGGGCTGCACGGCTGCGCGGTGACGGACAAGGTCAATCTCGCCCGCCACGCCGATCTGAAGATCGGCGTCGTGCCCGTCATCAATCTTGAATGGATACAGAAGATCCATCGCGATCGCGAAGCGCGCGGCTATTCGACTGAGGCGGTCATGGACGTCATCCTGCGGCGCATGCCGGACTATGTCCGCTATATCACGCCGCAGTTCACGCTGACCGACATCAATTTCCAGCGAGTGCCAATCGTCGACACGTCCAATCCGTTCATCGCGCGCTGGATTCCGACCCCTGACGAATCGATGCTGGTGATCCGCTTCGCGAGACCGCGTGGCATCGATTTCCCGTATCTGCTGTCGATGATCCACGACTCGTTCATGTCGCGCGCCAATTCCATCGTGGTGCCTGGAAACAAGCTCGATCTCGCGATGCAGCTGATCCTGACACCTCTGATCATGCAACTGATTGAACGCAAGAACCGAGCCTCGTGAGGATGAAAGCGATGAACACGCAACTTCAGCCGCAGGACATAGTCGAGTCCGATATCGTAACGGAACAGGACATGGCGAATGCTATCAGGGCGCTTGCCATGGATGCTGTTCAAAAAGCCAACTCCGGCCATCCGGGCATGCCTATGGGCATGGCTGATGTCGCCACTGTCCTATTCGGCCGCTTCATCAAGATCGATCCCTCCGATCCCAAATGGCCCGATCGCGACCGCTTTGTTCTTTCGGCCGGCCATGGCTCGATGCTGCAATATGCGCTTCATTACCTGATCGGCTATGAGGATATGACCATCGAGGAGTTGCAGCGGTTCCGCCAGTTGGGCGCCACCACCGCCGGCCATCCCGAATTTGGGCATACGCTCGGCATCGAGACCACGACGGGGCCATTGGGCCAGGGCATCGCCACGGCCGTCGGCATGGCGCTTGCCGAGCGCATTTCCAATGCGCGTTACGGCGATGCGCTCGTCGATCACTATACCTATGTCATCGCCGGCGATGGATGTCTGCAGGAGGGTATCAGCCACGAGGCGATCGACCTTGCCGGCCACCTGAAGCTGTCGCGGCTGATCGTGCTGTGGGATAACAATTCGATCTCAATTGATGGTCCCACCAGTCTCTCGACCTCGATGAACCAACTTGCCCGTTTTCAGGCTGCAGGCTTCGATGTGCAAGAGATCGACGGGCATGATTTCGACGCGGTCGGTCGCGCAATTTCGCGGGCTAGGGGTTCGGACAAACCGTCTCTCATTTCCTGCCGGACAGTGATCGGCAAAGGCGCCCCGAACCTTCAGGGCACGGAGAAAACCCACGGAGCGCCGCTTGGCGAGAGCGAAGTCGCTGCTGCAAGGCAGCAGCTGAAGTGGCCTTATGCGCCGTTCCGGATTCCCGAATCCATCCTGGATCGCTGGGGCGAAGTTGCCGTGCGTGGGGCTATGGAACGGCATAAATGGCTCAACCGGGTCGCCACGGCTCCAGAAGGCCGGGCGTTCCTCAGGACGATCGAACGGGAAATCCCGGCGTTGCTTTTCGACGCGCTTGCCGAATTTCGCCGGGAGCATCAGGCGAAGGCAACGAAGGTCGCCACTCGCAAGGCTTCGGAAATGGTGCTCGGCGTCATCAACGCCGCGACGGATTTGACGATCGGTGGTTCGGCGGACCTTACCCATTCCAACCTCACCCTGACTGCAGGGATGGAACCTATCAGGCCGGGGAGTTACGCCGGACGTTATATCCATTACGGCATCCGTGAACACGGGATGTCGGCTGCGATGAACGGTCTCGCCCTGCATGGCGGTTTCATTCCCTATGGCGGCACCTTCCTCGTCTTTTCCGATTATGCACGTGGTGCAATCCGCCTGTCGGCGCTGATGGGGCAGCAGGTCGTCTACGTCATGACACATGACTCGATCGGCCTCGGCGAGGACGGACCGACCCATCAGCCGATCGAGCATCTGGCGATGCTGCGCGCGACGCCAAACCTCAACGTCTTCCGTCCCTGCGACATCGTCGAGACGGCGGAGTGCTGGGAGCAGGCGCTGAAGGAACGCGACCGTCCGAGTCTTATCGTGCTGTCGCGCCAGAACCTGCCGATGGCTCGTCCGGAAAACAGCGAAGAAAACCGTTCTGCGCGCGGAGCTTACATCCTGCGCGCGACCTCGGAATCACGCGCCCTTTCTCTCCTTGCGACCGGTTCCGAGGTCGAAATTGCCTGCGTTGCCGCCGACAAGCTGCTGGCCGAACACGGCATTGCCGCCGCGGTCGTCTCAATGCCTTGCTGGGAGCTGTTCGAACAGCAATCGCCCGAATACCGCAAGGCCGTGCTGGGGACGGCGCCCAGGATCGGCATAGAGGCGGCGGCGCGTCTCGGTTGGGACCGGTATCTCGGAGAAGACGGCGTCTTCATCGGTATGAACGGCTTCGGTGCCAGTGCTCCGGCCGCTGCGCTCTATGAACATTTCGGCATCACTGCCAAGGCCGTCGTGGAAGCAGCGCTTGAGTTTGTTGCTCGCGGATCGAGCACAGACCGGACAGATCGGTAGAAAGGAGCAGGTCCAATGGCCCGCATTACATTACGACAGCTGCTCGATCATGCGGCGGAATACAGGTATGGCGTTCCGGCCTTCAACATCAACAACATGGAACAGGGGCTGGCGGTGATGGAGGCGGCGGCGGCGTGCGATGCGCCCGTCATCCTTCAGGCGTCGAAAGGAGCCCGCTCCTACGCGAAGGACATCATGCTGGCGCGTATGATCGAAGCACTGACGGAGATCTACCCGGCCATTCCCGTCTGCGTCCATCAGGACCATGGCAGTGACGAGGCGACCTGCATGACGGCGATTCGCCACGGTTTCACGTCGGTGATGATGGATGGCTCCCTCGCAGCGGATGCGAAAACGCCTGCCTCCTATGAATACAATGTAGCGATCACCGAACGGGTCGCCCGCATTGCCCATTGGGTGGGCGTATCGGTGGAAGGGGAACTCGGTGTTCTGGGTTCCCTGGAGAGCGGCACGGGAGCGGCCGAGGACGGTCACGGCGCGGAAGGCACCCTGTCGCATGACCAACTGCTGACAGACCCCGATCAGGCGGTCGATTTCGTCGGCCGCACGGGTGTCGATGCGCTGGCGATCGCCTGCGGCACGTCTCACGGCGCCTATAAATTCACGCGGGCGCCGGACGGCGACATCCTGGCGATGGACGTGATCGAGGAAATCCACCGCAAGCTGCCGAACACGCATCTCGTCATGCACGGCTCCTCCTCGGTGCCACAGGAGATGCAGGACATCATCAACCGTTTCGGAGGGCGGATGCCGCAAACCTATGGCGTTCCCGTCGAGGAGATCGAGCGCGGCATCCGCCATGGGGTCCGCAAGGTCAATATCGACACCGACTGCCGCATGGCGATGGCGGGGCAATTGCGAAGGATCGCGACGGAACATCCAGAGGAATTCGATCCGCGCAAGTTCCTGAAGCCGGCGATGGAGGCAATGCGCAACCTTTGCCGCGACCGTTTCGAACGTTTCGGTACGGCTGGCAGGGCCTCGAAAATCAAGGTCATTCCCCTGGACGAGATGGCGAGCCGCTATGCCGCCGGGGAGCTCGATCCGCAGATCACAACCGCGGAAGCCGCCTGAGCGGCGGTCCGGAAGACAACGAAAGGACCAAGCCATGGACAGCAAATCCCAAACCGTCAAAGGCGCGGCGCGCTACAGATCGGGCGTGATGGAATACAAAAAGATGGGCTATTGGGAGCCCGACTACGAACCGAAAGATACCGATGTGATCGCGCTCTTCCGGATCACCCCGCAGGATGGCGTCGATCCTATCGAGGCGGCGGCGGCCGTCGCGGGCGAATCCTCCACGGCGACCTGGACGGTGGTCTGGACGGACCGCCTGACGGCGACCGAGAAATACCGCGCAAAGGCGTATCGGGTTGATCCCGTGCCGAATGGCGAAGGGCAGTATTTCGCCTATATCGCCTACGACCTCGACCTGTTCGAGCCGGGTTCAATCGCGAACCTCAGCGCTTCGATCATCGGCAACGTTTTCGGCTTCAAGCCGCTGAAGGCGTTGCGGCTGGAGGATATGCGGTTCCCCGTCGCCTATGTGAAGACTTTCCAGGGGCCTGCGACCGGCATCGTCGTCGAGCGCGAACGCCTGGACAAGTTCGGCCGCCCGCTGCTCGGCGCGACCGTGAAGCCGAAGCTTGGGCTTTCGGGGCGCAATTACGGCCGCGTCGTCTATGAGGCGCTGAAGGGTGGGCTCGATTTCACCAAGGACGACGAGAACATCAATTCGCAGCCCTTCATGCATTGGCGCGAACGTTTCCTCTATTGCATGGAGGCGGTGAACAAGGCCCAGGCCGAAACCGGTGAGGTCAAGGGAACCTATCTGAACGTCACAGCCGCCACCATGGAGGACATGTATGAGCGCGCCGAGTTCGCCAGGGAGCTCGGTTCGGTGGTTGTCATGATCGATCTCGTCATTGGTTACACGGCGATCCAGTCCATGGCGAAATGGGCGCGTCGCAACGACATGATCCTGCATCTTCATCGCGCCGGCCATTCGACCTATACGCGGCAGAAGACGCATGGCGTGTCTTTCCGCGTCATCGCCAAATGGATGCGGCTTGCGGGCGTCGACCACATCCATGCCGGCACCGTTGTCGGCAAGCTGGAAGGCGATCCCGCGACGACCCGTGGCTACTACGACATCTGCCGCGAGGACTTCAATCCGATGAGGCTGGAGAATGGTATCTTCTTCGACCAGCACTGGGCGTCGCTCAACCGGATGATGCCGGTCGCTTCCGGTGGCATTCATGCCGGACAGATGCACCAGCTGCTGGACCTCCTCGGCGAGGATGTCGTGCTGCAATTCGGCGGTGGTACGATCGGGCATCCGATGGGTATCGCCGCCGGCGCCACGGCCAACCGCGTCGCGCTCGAATGCATGGTGCTCGCCCGTAACGAGGGGAGGGATATCCTGCGCGAGGGCTCACAGATCCTGCGCGACGCCGCGCGCCACTGCCAGCCGCTGCAGCAGGCGCTCGATGTCTGGAAGGACGTGACCTTCGACTACACCTCGACCGACACGCCGGACTTTGTTCCGACAGCCACCGCAGCAGAATAGGAGAAGCGACATGCATATCACTCAGGGAGCGTTCTCGTTCCTGCCGCCGCTGACGGACGAGCAGATCGCCAGGCAGGCCCAGTATTGTATCGACAAGGGTTGGGCGATGAGCCTCGAATTCACGGATGATCCGCATCCCCGTAACACCTATTGGGACATGTGGGGCCACCCGATGTTCGACAATCCGGATGCGGCTGCGCTGATCATGGAGCTGAAGGAGTGCCGCAAGGTCTATGGCGACCGCTATATCCGTTTCGTCGCTTTCGACAGCACCCACGGATGGGAATCTGTCCGCCTTTCCTTCATCGTCAACCGTCCTGCGGCAGAGCCGGGCTTCCGGCTGGAGCGGCAGGAGGCGGGCGGCAGAAGCATCCGCTACACCACCCGGTCCTATGCGGCGGACAAGCCGGCGGGAGAGCGCTATGGCTGAGGCGGTTTCCATGAGACCTGGGGTCGACGGCGAAGTGCCTTCCACCATCGACTTGCGGGCGGAATATGTCGAATCCGGTGTCAAGGACGTGCTGGAAGAGTTGGACAACTCGCTCATCGGCCTTGCGCCGGTCAAGCAGCGGATCAGGGAGACCGCGGCCTTGCTCCTAGTCGAGCGTGCGCGAAAGCGTCTCGGTCTCGCCCATGAGACGCCGACCCTGCACATGAGCTTCAGCGGCAATCCGGGAACCGGCAAGACCACGGTCGCGCTGCGCATGGCCGATCTGCTCCATCGCCTCGGCTATATCCGCAAGGGGCATCTGGTTTCGGTAACCCGCGACGACCTGGTGGGGCAATATATTGGCCACACCGCGCCGAAAACGAAGGAAATCCTGAAAAAGGCGATGGGTGGCGTCCTCTTCATCGACGAGGCCTATTATCTCTATCGGCAGGAAAACGAGCGTGACTATGGTCAGGAGGCGATCGAAATTCTCCTGCAGGTCATGGAGCATCAGCGCGAGGATTTCGTCGTCATACTGGCGGGCTATGCCGACCGGATGGATCGCTTCTTCGAAAGCAATCCTGGCTTTCGTTCGCGCATCGCCCATCATATCGACTTTCCCGATTATACGGATAGCGAGCTGCTACGGATCGCAGAGGTAATGCTCGCTAAGCAGAATTACAGTCTTGACGTCGCGGGGCGGGCCGCCATGGAGCAATATATCGCGCTGCGCCGTCGCCAGCCGCATTTCGCCAATGCCCGCTCCATCCGCAACGCGCTCGACAGGGCGCGCCTGCGCCAGGCAAACCGGCTGTTCGAAACGTCCAACGGCTCGATCGGTGCCGATGCGCTGTCGACGATCGTTGCCGCCGACATCAGGGCAAGCCGCATTTTCAACAGCGGGACGATGCAAGAGGAGGCCGCATCATGAGCAGGAAAACCATCATCGCACCTTCCATCCTGTCTGCGGATTTTTCCCGGCTGGGCGAGGAAGTGGAAGACGTCGTCAAGGCGGGCGCCGACTGGATTCATCTCGATGTCATGGATGGCCATTTCGTGCCCAACATCACGTTCGGGCCGCAGGTCATCCGATCCATCCGCAAGCGCACGAACGCCGTCTTCGACTGCCATTTGATGATTGCGCCGGCGGACCCCTATATCGCCGCCTTCGCGGATGCAGGCTGCGATGTCATCACGGTTCACGCCGAAGCCGGTCCGCATCTCGACCGGACGCTTCAGGCGATCCGTGGCCTGGGAAAGAAGGCTGGTGTGTCGCTCAATCCGTCGACGCCCGAAAGCACCATCGAATATGTGCTCGACCGGCTGGATCTTATCCTGCTGATGACGGTCAATCCAGGCTTCGGTGGGCAGGCCTTCATTCCGGCCGTTGTGGAGAAAGTACGCCGCGTCGCGGCAATGATCGGCGATCGTCCGATCCATATCGAGGTGGACGGGGGAGTTACCCCTGAAACCGCGCCGCTGGTCTCGGCTGCCGGCGCGAATGTCCTCGTGGCCGGCTCCGCCGTGTTCGCGGGTAACGATAGAACCGCCTATGCAGGCAATATCGAGGCGATCCGCCGGCAAGCGGATAGGTCACTGGCGCGTCAGGCTGCCTGAGTTCAACTGCGGGTGATGCGAAATGCATGATGGAGCTACCGGGAAGACCGGCAGCCCCTTGCTTCATTGCTTTTTCGAGAATTGTTCGAGATAGGCGAGCAGATTGCTGATCTCGCCTTCGTCCTTCAGGCCGGCAAAAGCCATCTTGGTACCTTTCACCTTCGCCTTGGGATTGTGAAGGTAGTCGCGCAACGATGCCTCGTCCCATTGGAGGCCGGCTTTGCCTGCTTCGACCATCGCCTTGGAATAGGCAAACCCGGCATGGGTGCCGGCAACCCTGCCGATCACACCATTCAAGGACGGGCCTACCTTATTCTTATCCGTCTCGGCGTCATGACAGGCCTTGCACTTGTTGAACACCGTTGCTCCTGCGTTGGCATCGCCCTCCTGGGCATTGACCCCGCAGGCAGAAAAGATCGCAACTGACACGCCGATCAGAAGGATTTGATATTTCATGGTATCTCCTCATTCGCCAAGGGTGCCCTTTGACGAAGGCAGTGCCGCTATTCCTCCTGTGGCACCTGCCATTCGGATCGCTGGACCTCTCGCGCAATGGCGACAGGGACTTTTGATCCATTCAAAAAAGTTACCTGCCAGCGAATGTAAGTCAACCCTTGATACGCCAATCGGGCCGGCCGTGGATGGCACTGATCGGAAGTTGTGATTGACGGGCCGACGTGATGCTCCTAACTTCCCCATTATCTCTTCCCGGCACCGGAGGAGGCTGTGATTGGCTGGTGGCGGCGCATGCAGCCGCCTGAGCAGAAGGAACGGCTGCGGCAAGCCCGTGGGTCGAAAGGTGCAATATGCCTTTTATGGAACTCATCTTGACAATTTGTCTTGCGGACAAGCCTTTGAGCTGTCGGGAGGAACATCTCCATTTCGAGGATAGGGGAAGCCTGACAACCTGTATGCTCCAGGCACCCCCGCAGATTGCGAAGTGGTCTACGGAACATCCGCGTCTGCGTGTTGTCAGATGGCGGTGCGAATACCCGACCCAGAGCCGGGACATCTAGAAACGGAACGTCGGATGCGGCGCATGGGAGGACGGACTTATGGGAGGCGGGATCGGTCGATTATTTCAGATCGCATTATTGTTGCTGGCGACATTCTCTACCCAGGCGATAGGGCAGGCCGCGGCCGCGGAGGTCGTTCGCGTCGGCGTTCTCAAATTCGGTACGGTGAGTTGGGAACTCGATACGATCAAACGGCATAAGCTCGACGAGAAACACGGGATCACCGTGGATGTGCAGGAATTTGCCGGTGAAGACGCCACGAACGTCGCGTTGATGGCCGGAGCGGTCGATGTGATCGTTTCGGACTGGTTGTGGGTTTCGCGGCAGCGCGCCACAGGCATCGACCTGACCTTTGTTCCCTATTCCACGGCGGTCGGCGCTGTTATGGTCCCGCCAGACTCTCCGATCAAAAACCTCGGCGATCTCACCGATAAAAAGATAGGCGTTGCGGGCGGTCCTTTGGACAAGAACTGGCTTCTGATCCAGGCGATGGCGAAAAAGGATTATTCCAGGGACTTGGCCAAGACGAACACGATCGTCTACGGTGCTCCCCCACTGCTGACGGAGAAAGTGCAGCAGCGGGAGCTCGATGCGGTCCTCAATTTCTGGAATTATTGCGCACGATTGGAGGCGAAGGGATTTCGCAGACTGACTGGAGGACAGGAGGCCGCCGCCGCGCTTGGCGCCTCCGGACCGATCGTTGCTCTGGGATATATCTTTCACGAAGCCTGGGGCAAGGCTCATCCATCCGCGATCGACGGCTTCGTAGCGGCAAGTGCCGATGCAAAGGCGCTGCTCGAAAGCTCCGATGACGAGTGGAAAATGCTTGCCCAGATGCTTCGGGGTGACGAAAGCGAACAGAAGGTCATGCGCGATCGCTATCGCGAAGGCATTCCCAAACGCCCGCCCGCAGAAGCGGAAAAGGACGCGGAAACGCTTTATTCCGTACTGGCCACGATCGGTGGCGAAGAGCTCGTCGGACCGTCGAAAGAACTGATGCCGGGCACCTTCTGGGGGGCGGATTAGGTGGGTTCGGCCTCTCTTGTCTCATCGTCGCAAGGGCAAACGGAGAAGACTGCACGAAGACGCAGTTTCGGGCCTTTCCTGACGGTCGTGGCATCGGTCGTCGTTCTGGCCATAGTGTGGCATCTGTCAGCGACCCTGTGGCCGAGTCGTGCCTTTCCGCCACCGCTGGACGTCCTGCGCGCCATGGCCCGCGAGACGGCGAGGGGTGAGATCCCCTATCATCTGGCGATCACTCTTGGTCGCGTAGCGGTCTCATTCCTGCTCGCCATGGTCATTGGTTCGGCGATCGGCATCTTTCTCGGAAGCCATCCGCGCGCCGACAGGTTTCTCGATCCCTGGGTCATCCTTTCCCTGAACATCCCGGCACTGGTGATCATCGTTCTTGCCTATATCTGGTTCGGGCTGAATGAGGTGGCTGCTATCGGCGCCGTGGCCTTCAACAAGATCCCGAATGTGATCGTCACCATGAGGGAAGGGGCTCGTGCGCTCGATCTGAATTACACGGACATGGCAAAGGTCTACAAGTTCGGGCCTCTCGCGCGATTGCGCCATGTCCTGCTGCCGCAGCTGCAGCCTTATCTAGCTGCGGCCTCACGTTCCGGCATTTCGCTGATCTGGAAGATCGTCCTCGTCGTAGAGCTTCTGGGTCGGTCGAATGGTGTCGGTTTCCAGATCAATCTCTATTTTCAGCTTTTCGACGTCGCTTCCATCTTGGCCTATACGCTGGCCTTCGTCTGCGTAATGCTAGTCATCGAATTTCTCCTGGTACAGCCCCTTGAACACGCTTCAACCCGTTGGCGCAGACGCGCAGCTTGAAATCGAAGTCAGGCACAAATCGTTCGAGGCGTCCAGAGGCGGCAGCATCGAAGTCCTGCGTGATCTGAACTTTGCGGTGGAGCGGAACGAATTCGTCTGCCTGGTCGGTCCTTCCGGCTGTGGCAAGACCACGACGCTGCGATTGCTCCTCGGCTTGGACCATTCCTTTGAGGGTCGCATAAAGCTGCCGGGAGAAAGGGAGCCGCGCATAGGCATGGTTTTTCAGGAGCCCATACTCCTGCCCTGGCGTACGGTCGAGGAAAATGTGCGTCTGGGATTACCGAGAAGCCTGTCTGGCAAAAACCTCGATCATTTGTTCGACGCGCTTGGTCTGTCAGGAATGCGCGCGTTTTATCCCGGAGAACTTTCGCTCGGGCTCGCACGCCGCGCTGCTCTTGCCCGGGCGCTCGCAATTGAGCCCGATCTCCTGGTTCTCGACGAACCCTTCGTCTCCCTTGATGAAGCGACCGCACAGCAGCTCCGTTGTCTGCTGCTCGAAATTTGGTCGGAGCGTCCGACGACGGTCTTGATGGTGACGCATAACCTGCTCGAGGCTATCATGCTGGCCGACCGGATCATTGTACTGTCGCCACGCCCATCCCATGTCGTGGGCTCGTTTCTGGTGCGCATTCCCCGGCAATCCAGAAATGCTCAAGTTTGCAGCGACATCCTGCGCTCGTTCCACGAGAAATTTCCGGCACGGGCCGCTATCTGACTTAGAAGCAGCGTATATCCGCTTCGGCCTGTGCCCTTTTCAGTTCCGCTATTGCAGCTTTGGCAGGGGCGCTTTCGCGAAACAATGCGCCGTTTTCCCCAGCGACCAACCCCATTTGCCTGAATGTAGCGGCTGTCTCGTAGCGGTCGTAGGGAATGATGGATTCGATGACATCGATCGAACAGGAGCAGCGATCGAGAGTGGCCCGGTTCTCACCATTGGCCTTCATGCAGGCATAGACATACTCAGCGATGACATTGGTCGGATAGGTGGTCGCCGCTACCACTGGGACTGCGAAACCTATTGCTGCAGATGCGAACACCGCGACGGGAAACTTCGCAAGCGTAACCATGGGATGTCCTTTCCGTATAGCGCAGTTGTCGCCTCTGACAAGAGGGGCAAATACTTTCCTAAGTATAATGCCAAAATCGCGTCAACATCCAGTAACATAGGATAATTTTCCGAATATAAATTGCTGCATCGCAGAATAATATGTTGCGTCGCAGCGAATATTGCTGAGAAACACGCTTGCGGAAAGTAATTCTATCTCTTATGGTTAGGTTGTTTCCGGCTTCAAGGACGTTGCCGTCAAGGGAGTGGTGACAGTCTTCGTAGGCCAAGCGGGTGGGCGGTAACGGTGCCCTCCGCGCGCCTGGCTTAGGTCGTGACACGCTGCCGGAAATACTTCCCACATGCTGAACCGGTGACGCGGGCTTCTGTTATGAAACAGGCGCCGCCGCAATAAGTCACCTGTGCGAACTTCGGGAGGACTAAATGCGTGTACGTGCAAACTTCATAAAATCGGGATTAGTGGCGACTGCGGTGTCTTTGTCGTTGGCTGGAGGAGTGTTTGCCAATGACGAAGTCCAGAAGTTGATCTCCGATTCCAAGAACTGGGCGATTCCGACGGGTGATTATGCCAACACCCGCTATTCAAAATTGAACCAGATCAACAAGGACAATGTGAAGAACCTTCAGGTCAAGTGGACGTTTTCGACAGGCGTGCTGCGCGGTCATGAAGGTGGACCTCTGGTGATCGGCGACGTCATGTACGTTCATGCGCCGTTCCCCAATACAGTCTATGCGCTCGACCTCAACAATGACGGCAAGATCCTTTGGAAATACGAGCCCAAGCAGGATCCGAACGTCATTCCGATCATGTGTTGCGATACGGTCAACCGAGGCGTTGCTTATGGCGACGGCAAGATCATCCTCAACCAAGCGGATACGACCGTCACCGCTCTCGACGCCAAGACGGGCAAAGTCGCATGGCAGGCGAAGAACGGCGAGGATACCGCTGGCGGCAAGGGGGAGAGTGGAACATCCGCACCGATGATCTTCAAGGACAAGGTTCTGGTCGGCATATCGGGCGGCGAGTTCGGTGTTCGCGGCCATGTGACCGCGTATAACCTGAAGGATGGCTCCGTTGCCTGGAAGGCCTATTCGACCGGGCCCGACTCGGAAACCCTGATGGATGGTGAAAAGACCACCCAGCTCGGCAAACCGGTTGGCAAGGACTCCGGCGTCAGCAGCTGGGAAGGCGAGCAATGGAAGCAGGGCGGTGGAACGACCTGGGGCTGGTACGCCTTCGATCCGAAGCTGAACCTGGTCTACTACGGAACCGGCAATCCCTCGACATGGAACCCGGTACAGCGGCCCGGCGACAACAAATGGTCGATGACCATCTTCGCCCGTGACGCCGATACCGGCATGGCGAAGTGGGTCTATCAGATGACCCCGCATGACGAATGGGACTACGATGGCGTCAACGAGATGATCCTCGTCGACGGGATGCAGATCAACGGCGCAGCCCGGGATGTACTGGTTCATTTCGATCGTAATGGCTTTGCCTATACGCTGGATCGCGGAAACGGCGAGTTGCTGGTTGCCAAGAAATACGATCCGGTGGTCAACTGGGCGACGGAAGTCGTGATGGACCCGAAGAGTGATCAGTATGGGCGTCCGCAGGTCGTGGCTCAGTATTCGACCCAGCAGAACGGCGAGGATACCAACACGACGGGCGTATGCCCGGCAGCGCTTGGTACCAAGGACCAGCAGCCGGCTACCTACTCACCGAAAACCGGATTGTTCTACGTGCCGACCAACCATGTCTGCATGGATTACGAGCCATACAGGGTAAGCTATACGGCAGGTCAGCCCTATGTGGGTGCGACAGTGTCGATGTACCCGGCTCCCAAGAGCCATGGCGGCATGGGCAACTTCATAGCCTGGGACGCTGCCAAGGGTGAGATCGTCTGGTCCAAGCCCGAGCAGTTCTCGGTGTGGTCAGGCGCGCTGTCGACCGAAGGCGATGTCATCTTCTACGGCACGCTGGAAGGCTACATCAAGGCTGTCGATAAGGACGGCAACGAACTCTACAAGTTCAAGACGCCGTCCGGGATCATCGGCAACATCAACACCTTCGAGCACAACGGCAAACAGTATATCGCCGTGCTTTCGGGTGTTGGCGGCTGGGCTGGTATCGGCCTTGCAGGTGGTCTGCTCCAGGCCGAAGGCGCGGCTGCCTGGCAAACGGCTGTCGCCGGCCAGAAAGCGCCCACCGATGAACAGCAGTCGATTTCAACAGCAGGTCTCGGCGCGGTCGGCGGGTATGCCGCTCTCGCCGACTATACGACGCTGGGCGGTCAGCTCACCGTCTTCGGCCTCCCGGATTGATAAACGGGAACCATAGGCACGCCGACCTCGCTTAAAGAGGCGGCAGGCAGAGAAACGAGGGCCCGGATCACCGGGAATTCCCTGGCGGGCTCTCGATTTCGCCACGCAACCCACAACCCACCTGTCAACGCCGCATTGCGACAGCCAAGCTGTGTTCGTGGCGAAATGAGAAAGAGGTAGGAATGTCTGTCTGCAAAACAGTCTCGGTTATCGCTATGGCTATTGTCATCAGCTCCAGCATCACCTTTGCCGCTGACGACAAACAAAAGGCCGCAGCTGTTACCGATGAAGACGGTAAGTATTTTGACGCCGATGGAAACCCGACGTTCAAGCTTCAGGATGATGGGACGGTGGACTGGTACACGTTCAGTGGATATCGCCGTTATCATTCGGACTGTCACACCTGTCATGGACCAGACGGAATGGGTTCCAGCTATGCTCCGGCGCTGGTCAATTCGTTGAAGACGATGGATTACGCGACGTTTCTTTCGATCGTCGCCGAGGGGCGTAAGAATGTCGGCGGCGGCAAGGAAAACGTCATGCCCGCTTTCGGCAACAACAAGAACGTCTATTGCTATATGGACGATATCTACATTTATCTGCGAGCGCGTGCCGTCGATGGGATCCCGCGCGGCAGACCTCCCAAGAAAGCTGACAAGCCGCAGGCCGCCAAAGATCAAGAAGCATCGTGCATGGGGAGCTGAACATATGCCTGCACGCAAATCCTGCGGTCTTTATATACTCTGCGTGATCTCGGCGATTGCCGCTGTCCCGACAGCGGCGTTCACGCAGACAGCCGGGCTCGGCGCCGCGGGCGAATTGGTGGATCCGGACGTGCTGCGTGTCTGCGCCGACCCTTCTAACATGCCGTTCACGGATGAAAGCGGAGAAGGTTTCGAAAACAAGCTGGCGGAGCTTGTTGCGGCGAAGACTGGCCGCAAGTCGGTCAGCTACACATGGTATCCGATGGCAACCGGCTTCGTCCGGAACACGCTGCGGGCCAACCGCTGCGATATCATCATGGGTTACGCCCAAGGTGACGAACTCGTGCAGAACACCAATGCCTACTACCGCTCGACCTACGTCATGGTTTTCAAGAAGGGTAGCGGCCTGGATGGTGCAGAAGCCATAGAGGATCCCAGACTGGCCGGCAAACGGCTCGGCATTGTCGCCGGAACGCCGCCGAGCGCCAGCATGGCAAAGGCCAACCTGATGCGGAATGCCAAGGCATATCCTCTGATGGTGGATACGCGCTCGATGCCGTCCATGGCCGAGGTGATGTTGAAGGATCTTCAGAACGACGTCATCGATGTCGCCGTTCTCTGGGGGCCGATGGCCGGCTACTATGTCAAGGAAATAAATCCGGATCTTGTCGTGGTGCCGCTTCTCAAGGAGAAGGTCAGCCATATGTCCTATCGTATCACCATGGGAGTCCGTCCCTCCGATCAGGAGTGGAAACGCGCCTTGAATTCCGTGATCAGGGAGAACCAGTCGGAGATAAATCGGATTCTCCTGCAGTATCAGGTGCCGCTGATCGATGAAGCCGGCAACGAGATCAAGGGATAGGGTGTCGTCGAACAATGTGAGGTGCGATTGCGTTCGGATGTAACGCCGCAAATTTCAGAGCTTGCGCCCGAGGGCGCACGATGCCGGGAGGAGATCAAATTGTTGATCTCAGGCAAAGAGCGAAGAGGAGAAAGCTTATGAAGAAAAGCTGGAAAAAGCCGACAATGTGCACGGTAGCTGTCGGAATGGAAATGTCACGCTATTATTCCGCCGACCTCAAGGCCAAGAAGTAAGAGCATTTACCGCTCCATGTGGCGTTCACGCATGGAGCGGCTGCCGTCGGAAGGAAGCATTGTCACATGCGGCTGAAGATTCTCGGCTCCGCGGCAGGAGGGGGATTTCCCCAGTGGAACTGCAACTACCGGCTGAGCCGTTCTGTCCGCAATGGCGAAGACGGTTTTCGACCTCGGACGCAATCGAGTCTGGGTGTCTCCGCTGATGACAAGGACTGGGTTCTCTTCAATGCATCTCCGGATATTCGCGAGCAAATTGCGGCAACTCCCGAGCTGCAGCCGAGGGAAGATGGCCCCCTTCGTGCTTCGCCTATCCAAGCCGTTATCCTGACGAATGCGGACGTCGATCACATTGCCGGACTCTTGAGCCTGCGCGAGCGGCATCGCTTCGTCATTTATGCAACCGCGCGGGTTCTACGCGTACTCGCGGAAAACAGCATTTTTAATGTTCTCGACAGTGAACTGGTCGAGCGCCGCGAGCTTCTGCTGAATATCCCGACGCCGATTGCCGATTGGCAGGGCAAGCCGACATCCATTGTGGTCGAGGCGTTTCCGGTTCTCGGTAAGGTGGCTCTGTTTTTGGAGGATGCCAGCAAGGCGGAAGATGGTTTCGGCACGCAGGAGGGCGACACGGTGGGAGTTCGCATTTGGCAGGAGGGTCGTGAGTCCTCGGCGTTATATGTCCCTGGCTGTGCAGCTATCGACGCCGATCTGAAAGAGAGAATTGCCGCTGCGACATGCCTGCTCTTCGACGGCACGGTCTACGCGGATGACGAGATGTTGAGGGCCGGCGTCGGTGCCAAAACCGGCCGGCGCATGGGACATCTGCACATCGGCGGCCCTGATGGGTCCATGGCTCTGCTTGCCGATGTCGCACTGGAGCGCCGCATCTATGTTCACATCAACAATACCAATCCGATCCTCGGCGAAAATTCACCCGAAACGGCAGCCGTGAGGGCAGAGGGCTGGGAGATCGGCTATGACGGGATGGAGATCAGCCTATGAGCGATTTTGCAGACGCGGCGCGCAATGGATTGACGCCGGGCGCGCTCGAAGAGGTACTTCGTCAGATCGGGGCTGAGCGATACCACAACAGGCATCCCTACCATCACAGGATGACGGCGGGCGCCTTGACCAAGGCCGAGCTTCAGGCATGGGCGCTCAACCGGTACTGCTATCAGGCGATGATCCCGCGCAAGGATGCGACGATCATCGCCCGGGCGGAAGACCCGGAATTTCGCGTCGAATGGCGCCGCAGGATCGAAGATCACGACGGAACGACTGGCTGGGATGGCGGCATCGCCCGTTGGGTCAAGCTGGCGACCGGGCTAGGGCTCGACGAGGAGACGGTGAAGAGCGAGCGATTTGCCCTGCCCGCCACTCGCTTCGCTGTTGGAGCGTATCTGTCTTTCTGTACCAATCGCAGCCTGCTGGAAGCCGTCGCGTCCTCGTTGACGGAGTTGTTTTCTCCGGTGATCATCGGCGAGCGCGTTCCGGCCATGCTGGCGAAATACAGCTACGTAACCGAAGATACGCTCGCCTATTTCATGCCGAGGCTGACGCAGGCACCGCGGGATTCCGATTTCGCGCTCGCCTATGTTCTGAAGCATGCGACCGATCCGGAAAAGCAGCAGGACGTCGTCAACGCCCTCATTTTCAAATGCGATATCTTGTGGGCGATGCTGGATGCCCTGGACTACGCCTATGGAGGCGGAGGCAGTATTCCGCCGGGCGCCTTTGTGCCGGAGGCGATCTGATGGAGGCCCGCCGTCAGCGTGTCATTCTGTCCGGAGAAGCGCGACCTCGCCTGAGGCACTACGTAAGGCTGCAGTATGATCCGGTTCGCGGTGCCTGGGCGCTGCTTTCGCCAGAAAGGGTTTTCTGGCCGGATGAGGTCAGCCTTGATATACTCAGGCTGTGCGACGGCCAGCGCACGGTTTCGCAAATCGTCGACGAGCTCGCCGGCCAGTATGATGGAGCTCGCGAAGATATCGCACCCGATGTCGAACAGTTCCTGCAGGAATGGTCAGACAGATTTCTGGTGACCCTATGAGTGATGCACCTCTGCCTCCGATCGGCATTCTGGCTGAGCTGACGCATCGCTGTCCGTTGCAATGCGTCTACTGTTCCAACCCGCTCGAACTGTTGAAGGCTGACAAGGAGCTTTCGACAGACGCATGGCTTGCTCTCTTTGAAGAGGCGGCCGATCTCGGGGTTCTGCAGATCCATTTGTCCGGGGGAGAGCCGACGCTCAGGCCGGATCTCGAGCAGTTTATAAGCTGTCTGGCGCGGCGCGGGGTCTACACCAATCTCATCACTGCCGGTGTCGGCATCGCCGAGGGTCGAATGGAGAGGCTATGTGACGCCGGTCTCGATCACGTGCAGTTGAGTATTCAGGGTGCCCGCGCGCCGACGACGGAGAAAATCGGCAACAACCGTGGCGCACAGGAGAAAAAGCTCGAGACTGCAAGGCGGGTCGTGGAACTCGGCCTGCCGCTCACGATCAACGCGCCCATCCATCGGCACAACATCGAGGAAGTACCGGCTTTCATCGATCTCGCGCTTTCCCTCCGCGCGCAGCGGTTGGAGATCGCCAACGTGCAATACGCAGGCTGGGCTCTTCTGAACCGCAATACCCTCATGCCCGACCGCGAGGCGGTGGAACGTCAGGTCGAGATCGTCGAGGAGGCTCAGTCGCGGTTGCAGGGAATTCTGGCCATTGATTTCGTCGCGCCCGATTATTTTGCAATCTATCCGAAACCCTGCATGGGCGGCTGGGCACGCGATGCATTCATGATTGCGCCGGATGGCATGGTCCTTCCATGTCACGCGGCCGCGACCATCCCGACCTTGCATTTCGAGCGGTTCGGAGAACGAAGCCTGACGGATATCTGGCTCAATTCTCCGGCTTTTAATGCTTTCCGCGGCGACGACTGGATGCTGGAACCCTGCAGAAGCTGCGACCGGCGAGAGATCGACTGGGGCGGCTGCCGATGTCAGGCCATGGCGATTGCGGGCGATGCTGCCGCGACTGATCCTGCCTGTGTCAAATCTCCCCTCCATAACCGCATGGCGATGCTGATCGGGGAGGCCAACTCACTCCCTTCCTCCAACGCAGACGACTTTCGGTACCGCCGCATCGGAAGGGCGTAATCGCCGAGCTGGACTTTTGTCTTGGTAGCAGAGGCGAGTGCTGTGGTATTGCCAACTCTTCTACCTCAAGGGACGGCGGAGTGGATCATCTGGCGCCATCACTTCTTTGGGCGTCCTCGATAGCTACGATCTCGCGAAGAACGTCCTCGCGATGCTGATCCAAATGAGGCGGTGCACGGTGGAACCTGACGGGCGTAGCGGACATCTTCAATGGGTTGCCTAGAAGCCTTAGCAACTGGCCATCATCTGTGGGCATGCGTATTACCATGTCGCGTGCGATCGTGTGCGGATCAGAAAGAACCTGACTGATCGTTGCGACACGTCCGGCGGGAATCCCCGCTGCTATGAGACGCCGCTCCCAATTTTCCGCCGTGTCATTGCGCAGCGCCTCGGTCACCAGCGCATCAAGGGCATCGATGTTCATCACTCGATCGCGATTGCGGTGGAAACGTTCATCTTGGGCAAGCGCCGGCGAGCCAATGACTGCGGCAAATCTGGCGAATTGCTGATCGTTGCCGACAGCAATAGCGATCTCGCCCTTTGCTGTCGCAAAGGTTTGGTAGGGTGCGATGTTCGGATGCCGGTTACCGATCCGGCTCGGCACCTTGTCTGAAGCCAGGTAATTCGTCGCAGCGTTGATGAGCCAGGCGACCTGTGTGTCGTAAAGCGCGAGATCGATGTATTGACCTTCCCCGGTGTGGTCACGATGGCGAAGTGCAGCGAGGATGCCGACTGTTGCGTACATGCCGCACATGACATCGGCGATACCGAGACCAACCTTGACCGGCCTTCCGCCAGCAGCATCACTTTCGCCGGTTATGCTCATGATGCCGCCCATTGCCTGGATCAGGAAATCGTAGCCGGTTCGATCGGAGTAGGGGCCGCTCTGCCCGAACCCGGAAATTGCGCACCAGACGATATCCGGCTTGAACTTGCGGACATCGTCGTAACCAACACCGCGTCGCGCCAGGTCGCCCGGCTTGTAATTTTCGATAACGACATCGGAAATTGCGGCTAGTCGCTTGACCAAAGCGACGCCATCGTCCGTCGCAAGGTCGATCGCTATCGATCTCTTGTTGCGGTTAGCCGAGAGGAAATAGGCGCTCAGATCACTTTCGCTCCCATCGGCGTTCGCCACAAAGGGCGGCCCCCAACTGCGCGTATCATCACCGAGGCCGGGGCGCTCCACTTTGATCACATCCGCACCGAGGTCGGCCAGGAGTTGCGTTGCCGTCGGCCCTGCAAGAATACGCGACATGTCCAGGATGCGCAGGCCTTGAAGGCAGGCCGGCTTCTGATCGTTCGATGTCGTCATTTACGATTTCCACTGCAAGTTGCTGAACCAACGGACAGGCAGCGGCGGTTAGTCCGGCAGCCCACTGTCGGGTAAGGTCCGACAAAGCCACTACGGTTGCATGATACGGTTCGTTACAGCAGCAGGCCTTCTTTTTGCTGAGACTGTCGATCGAATTGTATGTTGCCAACATTCAAACAGGGCTGCATTGTAGAACGATCGAGTTAAAATGCGACGCTCTTGCCGCCAAGCGATGGCAGTAAGGCGGGAGACGACAAAGTGAGGGAATGCTGTCATGCGGCTGGAGTGGCATTGCGCTATGGCTACACGGAGTTCTCGCGCGGTTTTCGTCAGTGGAGTGGCCCGTTTGTAAGACAAGAATCAAGAAACGATATGCCAGCTTCGCCGTGGAATGAAGCGATCGGCCCCGATGATCCAGCGCCAGATGCGTTCTCCTACCAGCACCCCAAATATATGAGCCATCCAGAACGGAGCTTCACGATGACCGCTTGCACGACAACCCCCATCTGAAACGACTGTTTGAGATCATCGACGCGCGATCAGCCGCGGCTTGCGCCCGCGAAGTCGGCAAGGATCGTCCGTTCAAACACCTCAGAGACGAGCAAACCAAGTGCGCTCTCTTCCCATCCACCATTTCCCGGCCGCACAAAGGTCGCGGAATAACTCAGGAGACAAAAATGGCAGATTCCCCCGAATACGTTCCCCCGAAAGTCTGGACCTGGAACAAGCCAAGCGGCGGCGCGTTCGCTAACATCAATCGGCCGACTGCCGGACCGACCCATGAAAAGGAATTGCCGGTAGGCCGGCATCCGCTGCAGCTTTATTCGCTTGGCACGCCGAACGGACAGAAGATAACGATCATGCTGGAAGAGCTGCTTGCGCTCGGCCACGCCGGCGCCGAATACGACGCCTGGCTGATCAAGATCGGCGAGGGCGACCAGTTCGGCAGCGGTTTCGTGAAGGTCAATCCGAACTCCAAGATTCCGGCATTGCTGGATCGGTCCGGGCCAAAGCCGGTGCGGGTGTTCGAGTCCGGTTCCATCCTCGTCTATCTTGCCGAGAAATTCGGGGCACTTCTTCCGATAGAGCAGCCGGCTCGCGCGGAGTGCTTGTCCTGGCTATTCTGGCAGATGGGGAGCGCACCATATCTCGGCGGCGGCTTTGGTCATTTCTATGCCTATGCGCCCATCAAGATCGAATATGCGATCGATCGCTTTGCCATGGAGGTCAAGCGTCAACTCGACGTCCTCGATCGCCGTCTGGCCGAAAGCGAATATCTGGGTGGCAGTGAATATACCATTGCCGATATCGCCGTGCTGCCCTGGTATGGCGGTCTGGTCAAGGGCTGGCAATACGGTGCGGCCGAATTCCTGTCGGTTCAAGACTATAAAAATGTGTTGCGCTGGGCCGATCTCCTCCTGAGCCGCCCGGCAGTCAAGCGTGGCCGTATGGTGAATCGCCTCTCCGGCGACCTCTCCGAGCAATTGCACGAGCGTCACGATGCCGAGGACTTCAATACCAAGACCCAGGATAAATTGTCAGCGGGAAGAACCGAGGAAAATAAGGGGTGAGCTTTCCTCGTTGATGAGGAGAGCTCAAATCTGTCATCGCTGACATTGTTGCGAAGGCGGGCAACGAAACCCGCCTTCCGCGCTCTGCAGAGTGAAGCGCTCCCCAGGACTGCTGCTTGCTGCCACCGCTGTCGTCAGCAAGGTAACGCGAGCAGCGGCATGAGAGATAAAGATGGCCAGACCGAGAGAATTCGATGATGAAAAGGTGCTTTTGCTGGCCGTCGAGCACTTCTGGGACCATGGATACGAGGCAACTTCGATCCGCGATCTGGCGCAAGTGATGGGATTGACCACGGCCAGCATCTACAACGCGTTCGGCGACAAGCGGACCCTTTATCGCAAGGCTCTGGAATTTTACGTGAAGCAGAGTTTTATCGCTCGGGTCGGGCGTTTCGAAAAGAAACAGCCACGTGAAGCTATTCATGCATTCTTTGTTGAAATTATCGACCGCTCACTGACCGACACGAGGCGGAAAGGATGCATGCTGGTCAATTCGGCTCTCGAGGTTGCGCCTCACGACGAAGAGTTCCAGCGCGTGGTCGCCGACGTGCTGCTGCAAGTGGAGGCTTTCTTCCAGCGCTGTCTCCAGGCAGGACAGGAAAATGGAACGATCAGCCGGTACCAGACTGCACCTGACATGGCCCGCACTCTTTTGTGCACCCTTCTTGGCATTCGGGTGCTCGCACGAACACGGCCAGAGAGGGACCTCATGGAAGGTCTGATCAAACCTATCTTCGCGTTGCTCGAACCCGACGTGAAAGACGACCGGACCAAGCCATATGCCGCGCCGAAGAAGGACATGTCGGATGAGAAACCAGGCGCGTGAAATGGAATGGGCCGCCTGGATGCGGTCGGCAATCGCGGGCGATAGCCGTGCTTATCAAAAACTGCTGACTGCCCTCACGCCACACCTGCGCATGATGGCGCGGAAGCGTTGTGAACAGTTTGGCGCACCGACAAGTGAGGCCGAGGACGTGGTTCAGGAAGTGCTACTGGCGATCCATCTGAAGCGAGGGACATGGGATCCATCCCGGCCGCTCGGGCCATGGATTTCCGCAATCGTGCACAACAAGCTTGTCGATAGCATGCGCCGGCGTGGAAGACAGGCCAGCGTCCCACTGGAAGATGTCATTGCAACGCTCGAGAGCGATGAGCGTGTTAACATCTCGGATCGCATCGACATAGAACGGGTGCTGGACCGGTTGAAGGACCCACAACGAACAATCGTGCAATCGATCTCGATTGAAGGATCGACCGTGCGCGAAACCGCTGACCGGCTGAAAATGACCGAGGTGGCGGTGCGAGTCTCCTTGCATAGAGCTTTGAAGGCTTTGGCCGCACTATACTCCGGCTGAGTAACGTCAAGACCGGCGATCTGATTGCGCTTCTTGCGCAGGATGCTCGCGGAGAAGAATTGCTTCAGTTCATGCGGGTTTCCGAGATGTGGCGGTTAGAGCTTTTCTGCGCAGGAGCATGCCAAAGAGGTCGCGCGGTTCGTCCGGATCGGCGAGCAGGTCGAGGTTTTCATAGAGATTGGTGCCGGAGAGCTTGTCGCGGACATAGCGCAGTGCCGAAAAGTCTTCGATCGCAAAGCCGACACTGTCAAAAAGCGTCACCTGCGCGCCGTTCTTCCGGCCGGGTGCAAGGCCGGCGATGACCTGCCAGAGTTCGGTGACCGGATGATCCGCCGGCATCTGCTGGATTTCCCCTTCGATGCGCGTTTGCGGCGGATACTCGACGAAGATATCCGAACGCAGGAGAATGTCCCGGTGGAGCTCGGTCTTGCCTGGGCAATCTCCGCCGACGGCATTGATGTGAACACCGGGTCCAACCATGTTGTCGGTCAGGATGGTGGCGTTCTGCTTGTCGGCTGTTGCCGTCGTGATGACATGGGCGCCTTCGACAGCCTCTTCAGACGATCGACAGGCGTGGATTTCGAATCCCAAGTTTCGCAGGTTTTTGGCGCAGCGTTTCGTGGCATTTGGGTCGATGTCATAGAGGCGCAACTTTCTGATACCGAGCAGCGCCTTGAAGGCGATCGCCTGGAATTCGCTCTGCGCGCCATTGCCGATAATCGCCATGCAGTCGGCGTTTTCCGGAGCAAGATATTTGGCGGCCATTGCCGAGGTCGCTGCCGTGCGCAGCGCTGTCAGGATGGTCATTTCCGAGATGAGGAGCGGATAGCCGCTATCGACATCGGAGAGAACACCGAATGCCGTCACGGTCTGTCGGCCGGTGCGCGTGTTCTTCGGATGGCCGTTGACATACTTGAACCCATAAAGCGTGCCGTCGCTGGTCGGCATCAGCTCGATTACGCCCTCGCGTGAATGGGAGGCAATGCGCGGCACCTTGTCGAAGACTTCCCAGCGGCGGAAGTCAGCTTCGATATAAGCCGCCAATTCATCGAGGAATGTCTCGATCCCGATATTCAGCACAAGGTCCATCATGTTCTCGACGCTGATGAACGGTACGATATTCAGGGTGGGTAGGGCTGGCATCGTCGGCTCCTTGGCAACTTTCCTTGGATGACAAGTTGCCACGAATGGCCTGACGTGCCAATCGCGTAGGCTACTCCGCGCAAGGCCATTTGCCAGGGAGCGGGCCTCCTAAACTGAGCGAAAGACCCGGCTTCGAGTCCGGAACGGATCTATATCAGCCGGTCGATGCGGCGGTGAAAGCCGCCAACTGAGCATCGAAAGCACGCTTGTAAGCGGGGCGCGTTTCGCCGCGGGCGACGTACGCCGCGAGGTTCGGATATTCCTCCAGCATGCCCGATCCCTGCAACCTGCGCAGCACCGTCACCATCAGCAGGTCACCGGCGCTGAATGCACCATCGAGCCAGTCGGCATCGCCAAGACGGCTTGAAAGGCCGCCCAGCCGTTTCCGGATACTGTCTTCGAGGAAACGCAGGCGCTGCTCGTACCAAGGCTCGTCACGTTCGAGGATCCTGGCGAGGGAGTGATCGAAGATCGGCGGCTCCACCGTGTCCAGCGCAGCAAACATCCATGTGATCGCACGCGCACGGGCATTCGCGTCGTCTGGCAGCAGGCCCGGATGGCGCTCCGCGATATGGAATACGATCGCCCCTGACTCGAACAGGGCAAGATCGCCTTCTTCATAGGTCGGAATCTGCCCGAAAGGATGAAGCGCGAGATGCGCGGGTTCCTTCATCGCTTTGAACGAAAGAAGGCGAACGTCGTAAGGCTGGCCAACTTCTTCGAGCGCCCAGCGAACGCGCATGTCACGCGCCAGACCCTTGCCGCGATCCGGCGACCGTTCAAAGGCGGTAATGGTAATAGTCATTGGTGTTCTCCGTAGCTTATCCGTCTTGAAGACGACTGGCTAAACGAGATTCCGACATTTCATGCTTGAGATAATCCTCGTGGGCCAAATGCAGCTCAAGGCACGCGTTCTGCAACTGTCGAGGGGCAGACTCCTCCGTACAACGGGTCTTGCGTTGCCTTTTCGGCAACGTGATATACGAAATATTGTTCTTTATTAGAACGCAGCATTGAGCCATCCTGCGTTCAATCCGGCGGTAGAGACCGGACGCAGCCAAGCCGGCACTTCCGGTGTCGGAGCCAAAACAGGGGAACACTATGTTCAATTTCATGCTGAATCGCCGGCGATTCATGTCTCAAACGGCCGCCATCGGCGGCCTTGCTGCAGCATCCAGCTTCATCGGTATAAAGGCAGGCCTTGCCAAGGATACGGCCAAAGTCAGGATGCAGCTCGGCTGGCTCGCCTCGAACGGCTTGCTGGGGGAGGTCGCTGCAATAAAGAAAGGTTTTTTCGAAGAGGAAGGTGTCGAGCTCGAAATCGTGCCTGGCGGGCCAAGCGTCGACGGCGTGGCCGGCGTCGCTTCCGGTCAGTCCGCGATCGGTCAGATTTCGTCGAGCCCTTCGGTCATGCTGGCGCGATCAGCGGGAATGCCCGTCAAGGCCTTCCTGTCCGGATACCAGAAGCATCCCTTCACTTATTTCTCGCTGAAGACCAAGCCGATCCGCGAACCGAAGGACATGATCGGCAAAACGATCGCCACTCAGCCGACGGCCTTTATCCTGCTGCGCGCCCTGCTTGCCAAGAATGGCATCGCCGAAGATCAGGTGAAGATGGTGAACATGGGCTCGGACATGAACCAGCTTCTCACCGGACAAGCCGATGCGGTCACCGGCTGGCTTACCAACGTCAACGCGCTCGACGTGCTTGGTGACAACCGCGTAGACATGATGCTTTGGGACAGCGGCCTGCAGCTTTATGCCAACGTCTACTACACGACCGACGATCAGATCGACAAACATTCCGACGTCCTGGAGCGCTTCACCCGCGCTGCGGCCAAGGGGTGGGGCTTTGTCCGCGAAAATCAGGAGGAAGCTGTGGAATATCTCTGTGAGGCCTATCCGATCCTCGACAAGCCGAGCGAGCTCCGGGCCGTCGGCCCCTGCGTCGACTTCTCCTTCGGAGACACGACCAAGGCCGCCGGCTGGGGCACGATGACGCGCGAGAACTGGGCCGCGCAGATCAAGGCCTATGCCGACCTCAAGCAGTTCAAGGGCACTGTGCCGGCGGTGGATGATGTCGTCAACTTCTCCATCCTCGAAGCAACCATCGACGCCCGCAAACAGGTGGGGTAATCGCAATGTTGGGAGCGGCGCAGTTGAAGCCGAACGTTCCACGCACCGAGCCGGCCGCCACGGCGGTTTCGATCCGGAACCTCTCCGTCCGGTTCGGCGACAGGAACAACGAATTCACCGCACTATCCGATGTTTCCGTGGAGATTCCGGAAGGTGCCTTCGTCACCATGCTCGGTCCTTCCGGCTGCGGGAAGTCGACGCTTCTGAGATGCGTGGCTGATCTCGTGCATATCAGCGACGGATCGATTTCCGTGTTCGGCCGCAGTCCGCAGGAAGCGCGTGAAGGTCGTGACTTCGCCTTCGTCTTCCAGGATGCGACCCTCTTGCCCTGGCGAACCGTGCTCGACAATGTGCGGCTGCCACTGGAAGTCGGCAAGCACGCCCAAACCGGCGACCATGCGGACCCGCATGAACTACTGGCCATGGTCGGTCTGAAGGGGCGCGAAAATGCGCTTCCTCACGAGCTTTCCGGCGGCATGCGGCAGCGCGTGGCGATCGCCCGTGCGCTCATCACCCGGCCGCGCATTCTCCTGATGGACGAACCGTTCGGTGCCCTCGACGAGATCACCCGCGACCGGTTGAACGAGGAATTGTTGCGCGTCTGGCAGGAGACGGGAACGACGATCCTGTTCGTCACCCATTCCATTCCGGAAGCCGCTTTCCTCGGCCAGAACGTCCTGATGCTTCAGGCGCATCCCGGTCGGGTCAAGGAGTTCATGAAGGTGGAACTGCCGTTCCCCCGTTCGCTCGCAGCGCGCGACACGGTGGAGTTCATCAAGGTCACCGCGCATCTGCGTGGCCTCCTGGAGGAATGCCTATGAGCCAGGTCGTCTCATCCCGGGTCGATACGGAGCGCAAGATCGCGCTTCTCGACGCCACGGCGGGCGTGTTCGCCAGGCACATGCCGGCGATTTCCGCTGCCATGGGCCTCATCGTTCTCTGGCAGTTGGTTGTCTGGGTCTTCAAGATCCCGACCTTCATGGCGCCGAGCCCGATCGATGTCGCCTATGCTTTCCAGCAGAATGCCGGAATTCTCTGGACGAACATGTTGCCGACATTGCTCGAGGCGGTGCTTGGCTTCTTCTTCGGCAATCTCGTCGCGATCCTGCTGGCGATCTGGTTCGTACACAGCTCGACGGCGGAAAAGGCCTTCTATCCGATCGCGGTCTTCATCAAGGCGATCCCGATCATCGCGCTGGCGCCCATCCTCGTGCTGATCTTCGGCAATGGACTTGCGCCGAAAATCATCATCGCCGGGCTGATCTGCTTCTTCCCGACGCTCGTCAACATGGTGCAGGGCCTGAAATCCGCAAGCCCGGCCATGCTCGACCTGATGCGAGTGCTTTCGGCCAGCAACAGCGAAATCCTCTGGAAAGTGCGACTGCCTAGTTCCATGCCGTTCCTGTTTGCGGCTCTGAAGATCGCCGCGACCAGCAGCGTCATGGGGGCGATCGTCGCCGAATGGATCGGCTCCAGCTTCGGGCTTGGGGCGGTCATCATCGAGGCAACCTATAATTTCCGTTCACCGCTGCTCTACGCGACCGTCGTGATCGCCGCGGCCCTTGCGGTCGTCCTCTTCTTCATCGTCTCGGTGATCGAGGCCCGGATGATCCGCTGGAAGCCGGCCGGCTCGCATTAAACCCGACCGTCCTCTGATCCGGTTCCCTGGGAGTTTGAACCAATGCAACAGACAATTCTTCAGGCGGCGCGCGACGTCGCAGTGGTCGACCGTTCCGATGTGGTGGTCGTCGGCGGGGGACCTGCGGGCATTTCCGCGGCGGTTTCCGCAGCCCGCAACGGTGCCAAGGTGACGCTGCTTGAACGCTACCCCTATGTCGGCGGACTTGCCGCCGGCGGCATGGTGCTGGTGCTTGACGATATGATCAACGGACTTGAGGTCACCGTGCAGGGCATCTGCATGGAGATGATCGAGCGGATGAAGAAATGGGACCTCTGCGTTACGCCGACCGGTCGCGATCGCGAACTCGACATCCGCGAGACACCGGAAGCCTGGCGACGCTGGGCGCGCTGGGGCCTCTTCGACTTCCACACCCAGTCCATGCCGCACCCGATCTGCTTTTCCGCCGCCTTTGACCCCGACGGCTTCAAGCGCGCTTCCTATGACGTGCTGACGGAAGCCGGCGTGAAGCTCAGAGCCCATAGCTGGTTCTCCTCCGCCATCATGGAAGGCAAGACCATCAAGGGCGTCATTTGCCAGACCAAGTCGGGCATGGAAGCGATCCTTGGCGATGTCGTCATCGACACGACGGGTGACCTTGATGTTGCCGCTTCTGCCGGCGCCTCGCATGTGGAATCAAACTTCATCCTGACGACCGTCTCCCGCTGGGGCGGCGTCGATACGGATGCGGCCGAGCGTTTTGAGTTCGAAGAACCCGAAGCCTTCAAGAAGATCGACCATGAGGCCAAGCGCCTGATCGGCGGTTGCTGGTCCTTCTGGTGGCTGAAGACCCCGCTGCCCGGCGTCGTCTGGCTGAACTGCCCCCATATGCCGAACCTCTCCGGTCTCAAGACCGAGGACCTCACCAAGGCCGAACTCGAAGGCCGTGCCCGCATCGGTCGGCTGCTCGATTTCGCCCGGGAAACGATGCCGGGATTCGAAAACGCCTATGTGGTGGATTTCGCGCCGCAGACGGGTGTGCGCCAGACGCGGCTGCTTGAGGGCGAATATGTCGTGACGAAGGACGACGTCATGAACCGCGTTCATTTTGCCGACACAGTCTGCCGTGGCCGCGACTATTATACGCCTTACCGGTCGATGCTGCCGCGTGAAGTCGATCAGCTCATCGTCGCCGGGCGTCACTATTCGGCAACGCCGCAGGCACAAAAATCGAGCCGCGAAATCCCGCCTTGCATGGCCATGGGCGAGGCCGCGGGCGTCGCCGCCACAGTGGCGCTCAATGCCGGAACCACCGTCAGGAAAGCCGATATTCGCGCGATCCGGAAACAGATGCGGGCGCAGGGTGCCGATCCCGGCGACATCCCGTCCGAAAATGCAACATTCCTGGAGGCTGCGGAATGAATCCTCTCCCACTCGACGGCGTCCGCGTGATCGATTTCACGCAGGTCATGCTCGGTCCCTGCTGCACGCAGACGCTGGCCGACTACGGCGCCGAGGTCATCAAGATCGAGAAAGCCAAGATCGGCGACCTGTCGCGCTGGTCGCTCGGTTCAGATCCGGATGGCCTCAACAATCCGGTCTTCTGCTCGCTAAACCGCAACAAGAAGAGCCTGGCTCTGGACCTTAAACTCAAGGAAGCGCGCGATGCCGTGCTTGCCTTGATCGCGGAGGCGGACGTTGTCGTCAACAACTTCCGTCCCGGCGTCATGGAACGGATGGGCTTCGGCTACGGTGATCTGAAGAAGATCAACAAGCGGTTGATCTATGCGGTCGGTACCGGCTTCGGACTAATCGGCCCCTACCAGCACAAGGGTGGACAGGATATCCTCGCCCAGGCGCTCTCGGGAGTGATGCGGCGCAAATCCGACAGCAGCCATCCGACCTCCATCTACGCGACGCCGCTTGCCGACTACTCCGCCGGCATGCATCTCGTCCAGGGCATCCTGCTTGCACTCCTGCACAGGGAAAAGACCGGCGAAGGGCAGCAGGTGGCCGTTAGCCTCTATAATTCCATGCTGGCGATGCAGATGCAGGAAGGTGCGGCGCACATGATGCGCAAAAAGGACCTCAACTGGGGCGCCTTTCCGTTAACCGGCGTGTTCGACACCACGGATGGCGCGATCGTCATGGTCGGCGCTTTCAAGCAGAATCCGCTTCAGGACATCTGCAACGCGCTCGATATCGAGGACCTGTCTCAGCAGCCGCGGTACAGGGATTTCGACGCTCAGATGGAGCATCGACCGGAACTGCAGGCGATCTTTCGCGAGAATTTCGCGAAGAACAGCAACGCCCATTGGCTGAAGCGGCTGGAGGAGGTGGATATTCTGTGCGCCCCCGTCCGCAACCTTGCCGAGGCATTGGAGGATGAACAGACGATCATCAACAAGATGATCCTGGAGGCAGGTGAAACGGCGGCCGGTCCCATCCGGCTGATCGGCTCGCCGATCGACATGTCGGCAGCACCGGTTTCGGTTCGCATCCCGCCGCCAGGTCTCGGCCAGCACAATGACGAGATTCTTGCATCGCTCGAAGCCGAGCGCGGAGATGCGGCATGACAGTCGGATTTTCCGTCGAGAACCGGGTGGCGCGCGTTACCCTTGATCGTCCGGATCGAATGAATGCCGTGGATGCGGCGACCGAGCAGGAGCTCGAAGCCATCTGGACCGAGATCGAAGCTCGCGATGACATCTCCTGCGTGGTACTGACCGGCAGTGGAAGCAAGGCCTTCTGTACTGGAGCCGACCTTAAAGGCAGTGGCACGAAGACCGGCCTCGAATACTGGGCAGAAAGCCGGGTGAACGGATTCGGCGGCCTCGCCTTCCGCAGGTCGCTCGACGTGCCGGTAATCGCCCGCGTCAATGGTTATGCGCTCGGCGGCGGCTTCGAGATGGTGCTCGGCTGTGACATCGTGATCGCGGCGGATACGGCGAAATTCGGTCTGCCGGAAGCCCGTGTCGGGCGCATGCCGCTCGACGGCGGGATGATTTTGCTGCAGCGGAAAATCGCCCATAACCAGGCTATGGCGGTGATGCTGACCGGTCGACAGTTCACCGCAGCAGAGATGCATGGCTTCGGCATCGTGAACGAGATCGTTCCCTACGAAGAGCTCGATGCAGCCGTGGACCGTTGGGTGAGCGAGATTATCGCCTGCGCTCCTCTTTCCCTGAAAGCGATCAAGCAGACGGTGAACCGCACCGGTCACCTTAGTCCTGCCGAAGCGCAGGGATTGCGTACCCCGGCACTCGTCCGCGCCCTCCAGAGCGAGGATGCCATGGAAGGTGTGGCGGCTTTCCGCGAAAAACGCGCTCCGGTTTGGCGAGGCCGATGAGCATGGTATGAATTTCGGGATATTGGGGGACATTCATGCACGCCAGCATCCTGAAGTATTTCATCGAAGTCGCGCGCTCCGGCTCCATCCGGAAGGCGTCCGAGGAGTTGCACGTGGCGACCTCGGCGGTGAGCCGGCAAATCCGTAAGCTTGAAGACGAACTCGGCACTCCATTGTTCGAGCGCTTTTCGGATGGTCTGCGCCTGACCGCCGCCGGTAAGGTGGTCCTGAAGCATGCCAAGGAAACAATGCAGCACTACGAGATCATGAAATCCGATCTCGGCGACCTGCAGGGGAAGCGCACGGGCCGGGTGCATATCGCCTGTCTCGATAGCCTCACGGTGCAGTTCCTGCCGGAATTCGTGGTGGGTTTCCATCAGAAGAACCCGGCCGTCGACTTCCGCATCCGGGCGGACAACTTCAACAACATCTTTCATTTCGTTGCCGATGGCGATTGCGATATCGGCGTTACCTTCGATCTGGCGCGACCGCACGATATCAAGCTCGTATACGGCGTACGCATGCCGCTGATGGCAATCGTTGCGCGTCACCATCCGCTCGCCCGGCAAAAAAGCGTGACATTGCAGGAATGTGCGCAATTCAAGCTGCTGCTGCAGCTCGATAACGAGGTGATGAGTTCCATGATTGCCGTGGAACTTGCCGCACTGGACCGCGTCGGGCGCACCTTCGTGGCGACGAACAACCAGATGATGCTGAAGCCGCTGATTCTTTCGGGAGAAGGGGTCGCCTTCTTCACGCCTCTTGGCCTGTTGAAGGAGCTGAATGCGGGTGAAGTGGTGGCACTCCCGATCGCCGGCTCCCGGCTGCAGAATATGGAGGTCGGGATAGTGGCACCTCGAGAGAGGCAGCTCACCCATGCCACGGAGGCGGTGATCGAGGCCATGAGCACCGATCTCGAAAAATTTGCGGAACAGATCGCGGAGGTTATCAGACGGTGACGGCGGAAGCGGACCTACCGCGTCATCGTCGAGAGAGACCGCTGCCGCAAGCTTGATGTGGTGACACGTGCCTATTGCTAAAGCTGCCGACACATTCGGCTCCAACCCGGGCCTGATGGTCTCGGGATCGCGAAGCGCTGCTCGTAGCAGCCTGATTGAAAATCGGCCTACCGGATTGCCGTCTTCGATGCACTCATAACCAGCGGGTGATCCTTGGCCGTCGTACGGCTCTTGTCCCAGCCACCGGGAGAGCCGAGTGCCGTGATCCCGGGGCCAAAGTAATCGCGATTGACCGGAATGAACCTCTTCTGCGCCTCTGTCGCTTCTTCGTCGTAAGCGATGGCATCCACCGGACAGATCGACAGACAGAGGCCGCAGTTGATGCATTCGTCGGGGTGGATGTAAAACATCCGCCCCCCCTCATAGATGCAGTCGACGGGACAGGCTGCGGTACAGGCGCCGTCCTTCACGTCGATGCAGGGTTCGGTAATGATGTAGGCCATCGCAGTCTCGATCCTGCCGGGAATTTTCCGAAATATCTCAAACGTTTGTGTTGCCGAAAAGTGCTATCTTTCGCTTGCTCTGTTCGAATTTTGGCAACAGGCGAAGCTGCGGACCGGCCCCGGCCGATCATCTCATCTCGTATGCGAAGCCGCGATGATGCGCATGCATTGGAAGGCGCCAGTCTTGTCCCAGGCAACTTCTCATCCATGGGAGTCTATTGACAGTCGAGAACCTCCAAGATATCAAGCCAGAAACTAATATCTCAGTTGTGGATTTGATATGTCGGATACGGTCGAATTCCCGTCGCTACCTCTCTCCGATCTCGTTACGCCCCTTGAGTTGCCGCCTGGCGGCAACATGACTAATCGCATTCATGCTCTGCTGCGCAAGCTTATCGTTGAGGTGAAGCTTCTGCCGGGGCGCGCGCTTTCTGAAAAGGAGGTCGCGACACTCCTGAATGTCAGCAAGACACCCGTGCGGGAAGCCATTATTCGGCTTGCGGAGGAGGGGTTCGTCATCGTCGTGCCGCAGGGAGGTACATACATCGCCCCGATCGACGTGCAGCGCTACATGGAGGCCTGCTTCATCCGCTTCAAGCTGGAGGAAGGCGCTGTCATCGAGGCAACCAAGCGGCATTCTTTTGAAGACATCGCGCGTTTGAAAACCTGCCTGGTTCAGCAGCGCGCTGCCGCAAAGGGCGAGCAGTTCACCGATTTCTTTTTGCTGGACGAGGAATTCCACCGAACGATCTTCGCAGCGGCCCGCCTTCCCGGCGCATGGAGCGTGGTCAATCAGGCCAAGGGCGAGATGGACCGGATGCGCCATCTCAAGCGCGTATTCGCGGTTCGCCGCACTGAAAAGGTGATCGAGGAGCACGAGAAGATTGTCGCTGGCATCGAGTCTGGCGACATCGAGCAGGCGCGGGAGGCTGTTGTCTGTCATCTCGGATCGCTCGAATCCAAGATCGCCGAACTGTCCAAGAACCCGAAGATCTGGGCTTACATCGAACAGGTCAACACGCGCGTCACCAAGAAGCGGGTCGCAAGAGGCTCCAATACGATCGCTTGACCATCCAAGGCTTTTGAGGAGGGGCCTTTTATGTCTGCAGTCCAGATCAGTGACGTCATCAAACGGTACGGCGCCTTCGAGGTCGTCCACGGTATCAACCTGGCGATCCAGCCTGAAGAGTTTGTCGTGCTCGTCGGGCCTTCCGGGTGCGGCAAGTCCACGACGCTGCGCATGGTGGCGGGATTGGAAGACATCTCCGAAGGCACGATCTCGATCGGTGGCCGGGAGGTCAACAAGATCGCGCCGAAGGATCGCGACGTTGCGATGGTGTTCCAGAACTATGCGCTTTACCCCCACCTCAGCGTTGCGGAGAACATTGCTTTCGGGCTGCGTGTGAGAGGAGAGCGCCGTGAGGTGATCAGCCAGGCGGTTTCGGAAGCGGCACAGATCCTGGGCCTGACCGACTACCTGTCTCGCAAACCCGCCGACTTGTCAGGAGGCCAGCGTCAGCGCGTCGCCATGGGGCGAGCGATTGTCCGCAAGCCGAAGGTCTTTCTGTTCGATGAGCCGCTTTCCAACCTCGATGCCAAGCTGCGCACCTACATGCGCGCCGAGATCAAGCAACTCCATCGGCGGATGAAGGCTACCAGCATCTACGTGACGCACGATCAGGTGGAAGCGATGACGCTCGCCGATCGCATCGTCATCATGAATTCCGGCAATATCGAGCAGGTCGGGTCGCCCATGGAGGTCTTTCTCGAGCCGGCGAACACCTTCGTCGCGGGCTTTATCGGATCTCCGCCGATGAACCTGCTCGATGCCTTTATCGCCAAGCGGGATGGCGCGGTGAAGGCCGTGCTTGCCGGCCAGTCCGGGCAAAGTCTTGCCGTTCCCGATGTCTTCGCGCGTGCCGCTACGGATGGACAGCCGATCAAGCTTGGGATCCGCCCCGAAATCATGTCGGTCAGAACAGACAACGCTCCCGATGTGCTCGAATGTGCGATCGAATTGGTCGAGCCGCTTGGGGCCGAAGCCCTCCTCCACGGAAAGGCAGGCGGCCAGTCGTTTATCGCAAAGGAGGAAACCCTTTATTCCAATCACCAACTGAATGCCGTTTCCCGGCTGGGTGTCGATAGTACCCGCATTCACATCTTCGACGCTGCGACCGGTCGCACGCTAAAAGCCGAAGCGTGAGGGCAGATCATGAAGCAGAAATTTCGTAACGCGCTACGCACCCACGCAGAGGACCTGCAGCGGGATTGGCAACTCTATCTGCTGCTGGCCCCGATGATCATCTGGTTTGCGCTGTTCCTCTACAAACCCATGTACGGTCTTCTGATCGCCTTCAAGGATTTTTCGATCTTCCGCGGCATCGAGCGTAGTCCCTGGGTCGGATTTGCCCATTTCGAGGCTCTGTTCCAGAACGACATGTTCATCAGGGCATTCTGGAATACAATCACCATCAGCGGGCTCGGGCTTATATTCGCCTTCCCTGTACCGATCATTCTCGCACTGATGTTCAATGAGGTGCAAAACGCCGTCGCCAGGCGCTGGGCGCAGACGATCGTCTATCTGCCGCACTTCATCTCGGTCGTGATCGTCGCCGGCATTGTCATCAATTTCCTGTCGCCGTCCACAGGGGTCGTCAATCTGCTTCTGACCCGCCTCGGTTTCGAACCCATCTACTTCCTGACGAAGCCTGAATGGTTCCGGCCCGTGTTCATCAGTTCATCCGTATGGAAGGAAGCAGGCTTTGAATCGATCGTTTATCTCGCCGCCATCGCCGGTGTCAGCCCGACCCTTTATGAATCAGCGCGCGTAGATGGCGCTTCGCGTTGGCAGATGATGTGGCGCATCACGCTGCCCTGCATTCTTCCGACGATCATCATCATGCTGATCATCCGCATCGGCAATCTGGTCGAGGTCGGCTTCGAATATATCATTCTGCTTTATCGGCCGCCGACCTATGAGACTTCCGACGTCGTCTCGACCTTTATTTACCGGACCGGTCTGCAGGGGACACAATACGATCTGGCGACAGCAGCCGGGCTGTTCAATGCAGTGATTGCCTTCGTCCTCGTCTATTCGGCAAACCGCATCAGCCGAAAAGTCTCGTCAACGTCGCTTTGGTGAGGGCCTGAGATGAGCAGTTTCAACCTCTATTCCCGCGGTGACAGGATATTCGGCTGGGCCAACGCCATTCTTCTCGGTCTGTTTGTCCTGTCGACGCTTTATCCTTTCATTTACATCCTCTCCGCTTCGCTTTCGTCCGGAGCAGCCGTCACCGCGGGCCGCGTTACGCTCTGGCCGGTGGACATGACACTGGCGGCATATGAGCGCGTCCTGTCCGACCGCATGTTCTGGATCGCCTACGGCAATACCTTCATCTACACCTTCGGCGGCACGCTGATGAGCTTGGCGATCATGATACCCGGCGCCTATGCGCTGTCACGCAAGCGCCTGCGCGGCCGTACCTTTTTCAATCTTGCGATCGCCTTTACGCTCTGGTTCAACGCCGGGATGATCCCGTTCTTCCTCAATATGCGGGATCTGGGTCTTCTCGACAGCCGGTTCGGCATCATCATCGGCTTTGCGGCCAATGCCTTCAACGTGATCCTGCTGCGCAACTTCTTCGAGGCCGTGCCGAAGTCGTTCGAGGAAGCGGCCAAGATGGACGGCGCCAGCGAATTTCAGTTGTTGTGGAAGGTCTTTATCCCGCTTTCCAAGCCGGCGATCGTAACCGTGGCGCTCTTTTGCATCGTCTCACGGTGGAACGGCTACTTCTGGGCCATGGTGCTTCTGCGCGGAGAGGAGAAGATTCCGCTGCAGGTTTATCTGAAGCGCGTGATCGTCGATCTCAACTCGAACGACGAGTTCGCCTCCAGCCTACTGACGGCACAGTATTCGTTCGAGACGGTGACCTCAGCCATCATGGTCGCCTCCATCATTCCCGTCCTCATCATCTATCCCTACGCGCAGAGGTATTTCACGAAGGGAATTTTGCTGGGCGGGGTCAAAGAGTAACGACAAAGGGAGGAACTATCGATGAGTGCATTTCATAAAGGAATATCTGTCCTGGCGCTGGCGGCGGCCATGATGACGGCATCGCCGGGCTGGTCTCAGGAGACAACCAAGATCACTGACGACCCGTTGGAGCTGACGATTCATTTCCATTTCCGTGACAAGTACGTCTATTCGGAAAAGTGGCCGGTCGAGCAGAAGGCGGCCGAACTTACCAACGTCCACGTCCGTAACGTTGCATCGCTGGCGACCACCAGCAGCCGCGACGCCTTCAACCTCCTCATCGCTTCCGGCAACCTTCCCGATATTGTTGGCGGAGATGCCAGCGGCGGTCTGAAGGAGGATTTTATCCGATACGGTCTGGAGGGCGCATTCATTCCGCTGGACGATCTGATCGAGGAGCATGCGCCCCACTTGAAAGCCTTCTTCGACGGCCACCCGGAAATCCGCCGTGCGATCTCCGGCCCAGACGGCAATCTCTATTTCATCCCTTATGTTCCGGACGGGAAATTCTCCAGAGGCTGGTTCATTCGCCAGGATTGGCTCGACAAGCTCGGACTGAAGCAACCCGAAACGCCGGAGGAAGTCCACGAGGTCCTGAAAGCCTTCAGGGACAAGGACCCGAACGGCAATGGCATCAAGGATGAGGTGCCGTATTTTGCCCGGGAAGAGGTGGATGCAATCCGCTTGATCAACCTGTGGGATGCGCGCGTGTCAGGATCGGAACGCTATGGCGATTTCGCGGTCTATGACGGTCAGCTCCGTCATCCGTGGGCCGAGGAAAACTACAAGACAGGTATCGCCCATGTCGCGCAGTGGTACAAGGAAGGCCTTATCGACAAGGAGATCTTCACGCGTGGTGCGCGCTCCAGAGAATATCTCCTTGGCAACAATCTGGGTGGCATGACGCATGACTGGTTCGCCAGTACATCGACCTACAATGATGCGTTGTCCGGCAAGATCGAGGGATTTGCGCTTCGGCCGATGCTCCCGCCAAAGACAGTGAGCGGCCAGAGGTTCGAAGATGCCCGTCGGTTGCAGGTGCAACCTGCCGGATGGGCCATTTCCGCGACCAATGAGCACCCCGTAGAAACCATCAAATATTTCGACTTCTGGTTCTCGGAGCAGGGCCGGATTCTTTCCAACTACGGTGTCGACGGCCTGACTTACGAAATGGTCGACGGAAAACCGCAATTCAAGAAGGAGATCCTGGGCAACAAGGATCCCGTCAACGCGCAGCTCTGGGCGGTGGGCGCCCAGATCCCGCGGGGGTACTGGCAGACCTACGACTACGAGCGGCAATGGACCAACAAGATCGCACTCCAAGGCATCGCCATGTATGAGGAGTGCAACTGCCTGAAACAGGAATTTCTCGGCGTCTCTCTGAATGCCGAAGAGAAGGCAGTCTATGACCGTTATTGGCCGAGCCTGCTCACCTACATGACCGAAATGCAGCAGACCTGGGTGCTTGGCGCTCAGGACATCAATGCCACCTGGGATGTCTACAAGAAGCGTCTTGCCGAGCTTGGCTACGACAAGGTCATAGCCATGATGCAATCGGCCTATGACCGTCAATATGGTGCCGCCCGCTAAAATCCTGCGTCCTTCTGGATGGCGGCGTGCGTCGTCGCCATCCACCACCAGATTTTTCCACAGGAGTTCGAGCCGAATGCGTCACTCTGCGCCGGCGATTGTCAAGCAAACCCATCTCGATGAACCTCGCCCGGGTTCTTTGACCATAGATTATGTGCCAAGCGAGCAAAGACCAGCGCGGGAGAACCCGCCGCGTTTTTCCTGGTTACCCGACATCGATGATGGCGCCCGATATGTGCTTCGGATTTCGACAGATCCTGTCTTTCCCGACAGCAAGACGCAGACTTACGAGGACCTGGCGTGGAATTTCTTCACGCCGAACGAGGTTCTTTCGACGGGCCATTATTACTGGTCCTATGCGCTTTGGGACCCGGTGTCCCGGGCATGCATTTCGAACTGGAGTGTTGTGCGCAGCTTCGAAATCAGCGACGCTTTGCCGCTAGCGCCGCTTCCCGATCGGAAGACCCGGCATGGCGCCGCCGGCACCGGTCATCCGCGGCTCTGGCTCAATCCAGACAAGCTCAAGTCCTTTGCGTCTGCGGTTGCCAATGATCCGAACCATTGCGGTTGGTCGGATTTCTTCTCCAAGTCGGTCGAACCGTGGATCGAGCGTCCCATCATCGCCGAACCTCAACCCTATCCCGACAATGTGCGCGTCGCCTCCCTTTGGCGGCAGATGTACATCGATTGCCAGGAGGTCATCTATGCCATCCGACATCTTGCGATAGCGGGGCGGGTTCTTGGAAGAAGCGACCTCCTCGACGCTTCACGTGCCTGGCTGCTTGCGGTTGTCGCCTGGGACCCGCAAGGCCCGACCTCGCGCGCCTACAATGATGAAGCCGCCTTCCGCATCGTGGTGGCTCTCGCCTGGGGTTATGATTGGCTTTACGACCACTTGAGCGAAGAGGAGCGCTCCACAGTCCGGGCGGTTCTCCTGCGTCGGACGCGGGAGGTTGCCGATCATGTCATCGCCCATGCACGCATCCATGTCTTTCCCTATGACAGCCACGCGGTGCGGTCACTGTCGGCGGTCCTCACGCCGGCCTGCATTGCGCTTCAGGGCGAGAGCGACGAGGCGACGGAGTGGCTGGATTACACCGTCGAGTTCCTGGCGACGCTCTATTCGCCGTGGGCAGGTACGGATGGCGGATGGGCGGAAGGCCCGCACTACTGGATGACGGGCATGGCCTACCTCATCGAGGCCGCCAATCTCATCCGATCCCATCTGGGGTTTGATCTCTATCAGCGTCCCTTCTTCCAGAACACCGGCAGCTTTCCGCTTTATACCAAAGCGCCCGGCACCCGACGCGCCGGTTTCGGGGATGATTCCACTCTCGGTGACCCGCCGGGATTGAAGGTCGGCTACAACGTCCGCCAATTCGCCGGAGTAACCGGTAATGGCCACTATCAATGGTATTTCGAGCGCATCAAGGCTGATGCGGCCGGCACCGAGATGGCCTTTTATAACTATGGGTGGTGGGACCTGAACTTCGACGATCTGGTCTACCGCCATGACTTTCCGGAGGTTCCGGCAACTTCGCCTAAAGACCTGCTGGCGGTCGCCTGCTTCAACGACATCGGATGGGTGGCGGTGCAGAAGCATATGGAAGATCCCGACCGGCACCTGCAGTTCGTCTTCAAGTCCAGCCCCTATGGATCGCTCAGCCACAGCCACGGTGATCAGAACGCATTTCTGCTCTACGCCTATGGCGAGGATCTTGCGATCCAGTCAGGGTACTATGTCGCGTTTGGCTCCAGCATGCATCGTGACTGGCGCCGGCAGACGCGGTCGAAGAATGCGGTACTGATCGGCGGCAAGGGCCAATATGCGGACAAGGACAAGGCGCTTGCCCGTCGGGCCGCAGGCCGGATCGTCGAGACTGAAGAAAAACCTGGATATCTTCGCATCCTCGGCGATGCGACGGCGGCTTATCAGCTCGTCAATCCACTGGTTCAGAAGGTTGAACGGGAAGTTCACTTCGTCAACGATTCCTATTTCGTCATTGTCGATCAGGTCGAATGCCTGGAGCCGCAGGAGCTTCAATGGCTGTGCCACATCATGGGCGCGCCGCAGGTGGGGCGTTCGAGTTTTCGGTATAAGGGCCAGAAGGCCGGTTTCTACGGCCAGTTCGTCTTTTCATCCGCCGGCGCGCCTCAGATCGTCGCAGTCGAGGGTTTCCCCGACATCGATCCCGCGGAACTGGAAGGACTGGAGCGGCATCATCATGTCCGCGCCACAGCCCCGGCATCGACGAGCCATAGCCTTGTGACGCTTTTGGTCCCCTACAGTTTGAAGGAACCGAAGCGGATCTTCAGCTTCATCGACGATCAAGGCTTCTCCACTGACATCTATTTCACCGACGTCGATGATCAGCGCTTCAAGCTGACCCTTCCCAAAAAATTCTAGTTCCAGGAATTCCAGCCAAAGAGGTTCATGATGAAACGTTTCGCCAACAAGACGGTCGTGGTTGCGGGCGCCGGGCGCGATATCGGCCGCGCCTGTGCTTTGCGGTTCGCGCAGGAAGGTGCGAATGTCGTGCTCACGTATAACGGTGCCGAGGAAGGTGCCAGAAGCGCCGTTTCCGAAATCGAGCAGCGCGGCCAAGCCGCGATCGCAGTCCACGCTGATCTGACGCGGAAAGAGGATGTCGAGAAAGCCATCACGACAACTGCGGACAGGTTTGGAGATATCCATGCGCTCGTGCATGTCGCGGGGGGCATGGTGGCGCGAAAAACCATGGCAGACATGGATGAGGCGTTTTGGGGTCAGGTCATGGATGTCAATCTGACTTCGCTTTTCCTGACCACCAAGGCTGTGCTTCCCAGGTTGGCAAAGGGCGGCGCGATCGTCACCTTCTCCTCGCAGGCGGGAAGAGATGGTGGTGGACCGGGCGCTATCGCCTACGCCACATCCAAGGGAGCCGTAATGACCTTCACCCGAGCGCTCGCCAAGGAGGTTGGACCGGTCGTTCGGGTCAATGCCGTCTGCCCCGGCATGATCGCCACCACCTTTCACGACACCTTTACAAAACCGGACGTGCGCGAGCGCGTCGCCGCTGCCGCCCTGATGAAACGGGAAGGGACCAGCGAGGATGTTGCCGCCCTTGTCGCCTTCCTTGCCTCGGACGATGCAGCGTACATTACCGGCGCCTGCTACGACATCAATGGTGGCGTGCTCTATTCCTGAGGCATAATATGTCCGTTTCTCTTCCGCGGGCAGGACGTATCGCCATTGTCGGTACGTCACTTGTGCAGCAGAACCACATCGGCGATCACTCCTTCATCGGCACGTCGGCACGCGGCTGGATGAGCTGGGCGGAGGTGCTGTCGCACGGCCGGCTGGCTTGCCCTGTCCATCACGATCCTGCAATCGTTCCGGGTTGGGAACCTTCCAATCGTGCTGGTGTCAGCCGGTTCTTTGCCGGCCTCAATTTCGGTGTTTCCGGACAGAAGGCGATCGAGATCGAGCGGCGCCTGCCACGGTTGCTGGCGTCCGATTTCGATCTCATCATCGTCGACGCGGGTACCAACGATATGATGGTGGAGACAAGGCAGACGATCGCCGACACCCGGGCCCGGATCGTCACGGCCTTGCTGGACGCAGGCAGGACGGTGATCCTGCTGCCGATCCTGGCGAGAGGCAGGCAGAAATGGCCGGCTGGCGGCCCGGAGCGTGCCAAGGCCCATTGGATCAATCAGCACAGCCGTGATTTTGCGGCCAGGCACACCAATTGTCATGTCTTCGATTGGAACGCCGCCTGGGTGGACCCGCAGAGCAGATTCGGCGAGCCGCGAGATGGTTACTCCAATGATGGAACGCATTTTTCCGTCCGTGGAGGTTTTGCGGTCGGAAGCCTTCTGGCCGGCTATCTCGATCATATCCTTCCCAATGCACCTGATCGTGTGTTGTCAAAGGACGATTGTTACGACGCGGCAGACAATCCGCTGGGTAATCTTGCTTCCGAACTCTCTGCCTCGACCTCGTCTGAGGCAGGAGAGACGAGGCATCGGTTGGGTGGTGAGCTGTCCCATCCCGGTGCGGGCGTTTGGATCGAGGCCATATGTGACGTGGAAGTACCCTCACACGAGGGCATCGCGGGTGTCTCCCTCAGGCTGCGCGACACTGCCGAGGAGGGACTTGAAAGCATTGCCCTTGCGCCCTTTCGAGCCGAAGACGGGTCGCCTTTTCCGTTCCCGTTGCAATCCTGGCGAGGGACGCTCAGGACGCCTCCATTGAAGTTGAAGCCGGGGAACAAGGTTCCCGAACTTCATCTCGACGTGATCTTGAACGCGCAAGCCGAACCGCTGCAGCTCGATGTGGCGAAAATCGAGGTTCGCCCCGTTCCCAGTCCGGTGCGGGCATGACGCCGATTCCTGCAAAGACCGAAGGTCTGGTCCTGATGGTGAGAAGGAGCTATTGAATGCGCATTGCCGAAATCCATCTCACGCCCGTGGCCATCCCTGACAAGCCGCTGCTGAACTGCAAGGGTGTTCACCAGCCCTATGCCATGCGGACAATCATCGAAGTAATCTGCGATGACGGCACGGTCGGCCTCGGCGAAAGTTACGGGAGCATCAAGGCGCTGGAAGGATTGCGCCGCGCCGCGCCCGCGTTGAGGGGACTTGATCCGTTTCATCTTTACGAGCTGAAATCCCGCGTGGCCGCTGCCCTGCCGGAGGGGGGCGGCATCAATGCCAGGACGGCGGTTGCCGACCATAAGTTGACGGATGTGGTGACATCGGCCTTTGAAGTTCCCTGCATGGACATACAGGGCAAGATGCTTGGCAGGTCCGTGGGCGACCTTCTCGGCGGTGCGGTGCGCGAGACCGTGTCCTTCAGCGCGTATCTGTTCTTCAAGTTCGGCGCTCATATCGGCCAGGAGAAGGACGAGTGGGGAGAGGTGCTAACACCCGATCAGATGGTCCGCGAAGCGAAGAAAATGGTCGCCGACCATGGCTTCAAGTCCCTTAAAGTCAAAGGCGGTGTTCTTCACCCGGATCTCGAAATCGAAACCATGTTCAAGCTGAGAGAGGCCTTTCCTCACCATCCGCTGAGGATCGACCCGAATGGTGGCTGGACCGTCGAGACCGCTATCTATGTCGCGCGCAAGCTGGAAGGCGTTCTGGAATATCTCGAAGACCCCGTTGTCGGCATGGATGCGATGGCACAGGTCGCCGCCGCGACGTCAATTCCGCTCGCCACCAACATGGTTGTGCTGGAATTCGATCAGATTGCCGAAGCCTTTACCAAGCGGGCGGTCAAGGTCATCCTTTCCGATCATCACTATTGGGGCGGGATGCGTGCATCCACCCATCTGGGCAAGACCTGCGAAGTCCTAGATATGGGCATCTCCATGCATTCCAACTCGCATCTTGGCATAACGTTGGCCGCTATGGTTCATGTCGCGTCGGCCACACCCAATCTCGGCTACGACTGCGATACGCATTATCCCTGGGTCGGCGCGGATATAGTTGAAGATGCGCCCTTCGTGTTTCGTGATGGTGCACTGGCTGTGCCTCGCGGGCCAGGGCTGGGCGTGACCCTGGATCGCACCCGGCTGGTGGAACTGGCTGCCCTTTACGAAGTGGCAGGCGTCAGGGAGCGTGATGATACGCTTTATATGAAGCAATTCGACCCCGGTTATGAGCGTCGTCTTCCGCGCTGGTAGAGAGCCGCCGCGCGCCCGTTAGCCGCTTTCGCCTTCGACCAGAGCCATTGGCCAGAGTTTTCTACGCATGGCCTGAGGATAAAGGTTCGCATAGGCGGGCATGGTCGACAGTAGGCTTTCGGCAAGCGCGATACCGAGGTCTCTCAAGGAGAGCTCGAAGCCCGTCAGGCGTGGTGAAAGGAATCGTGCCTGCGGGCTCTGCCTGCCGATGATGGCAATATCGCGCCCTGGCCTCAGGCCGACCTCCTCCAGGCCGCGATAGAGCCCCGCCACAAGGGTTTCGTTGACCAGGATGATAGCCGTGGGCGGGCGGCTGCTTGCCGTGATGTTGCGTGCGACCGCATAGCCACCGGCCTCGTTCGGATTGGTGCGGAAGATATGGTCCTCGGAAAGCGAAAGGCCGTGCCGCGCCAGGGCTTCCCGGCAGCGTTCCACGAATATGTATCCGAGGTTGAGATCACCATGCGGCCAGACGAAACCGATCTCGCGGTGGCCGGCCTTCACGAGACGCTCGACCGACATTTCTGCCATGCCTTCGAAATCGAGATCGATCCAGGGTTGCCCGACATCGGTAAGGCTGCGTCCAAGCGTGATGAAAGGAAGTTTCTGGCGAGCCAGAAACTCGAAACGAGCATCGTATCGCCGCGTCGCCGACAGGATGATGCCGTCCGCAAAACCACGCGCGACCATCCGCTTCAGATAATCGTCCGGATCCTCTTCGGATGAACACAGGAGAGCGACAAGATCGAGCTTGTGGCGGGCCAGCACCGTCTGGACGCCGTCGAAGACGCTCATGAAGAAGATATCGCCCTGGCCGGTGATTTCGGGACCGGTCTGCATCATGAAACCGATTACCCCGGTCGCGCCCTTGCGCAGTGCTCGTCCGGATTGATTGGCGACATAGCCGAGCCGCTCGGCCGCCTCCAATACGCGCCGGCGCGTTTCCTCATTCACGTCCGGCTTGCCGTTCAACGCGCGGGAGACCGTGCCGATCGAAATATCGAGATGTTCTGCCAGCCGCCGAATGCCCTTCATAAGCCCCGTCCTACCAGACCGTAATCGTTTTCGGAAATCCTATTGACAAAGACCGCGGCCTGTAAATAGGATCGTAAACGTTTACGGAAACCGATGAAGGAGCATCGGTACCGTCAGCGAGGAGGTTGTCGTGACATTGAAAGCAGTCCTATGCGGATGCGGAGCCATGGCTCATGGCTGGATGCGGGCGTTGAAAACGACGCCCGGCCTGGCAGACGCCATCACGATCGTCGGGCTGGTCGATCTTGACCGCTCGGTCGCTCGCTCGCTTGCGGAAGCTTTCGACCTGACGGATGCGGTTGTCGGGACCGATCTCGACCGGGTGCTGGAAGAGACTGGGGCCGATCTCCTGTTCGATGTGGTCGTGCCGGTTGCCCGCAAGGCGGTCGTTGCCACTGGGCTGAAACATGGTTGTCACGTCTTGAGCGAGAAGCCGATGGCGACTTCGCTTGAAGACGCGAGGGAACTGATTGCGCTGGCCGAGACAGCCGGTCGGATGCATGCGGTGGTGCAGAACCGCCGTTTCATATCCGGCATCCGCCGCATGCGCCGCTTCGTCGAGGGCGGTGCCATCGGCGAGTTGACCGGCGTTCATTGCGACTTCTTCATCGCCCCGCATTTCGGTGGGTTTCGAGAGCAGATGGATAACGTGCTGCTGCTCGATATGGCGATCCACACCTTTGACGCCGCCCGTTTCGTCAGCGGCAAACGGCCGCTCTCGGCGTACTGCCTTGAAACCAATCCGGCCGATTCCTGGTATGCCCACGGGGCTTCGGCGAATGCGATCTTCAAGTTTTCCGACGATGTCGCCTTTACCTATCGCGGCTCCTGGTGCGCCGAGGGCCGCCGTACGAGCTGGGAAAGCGCCTGGCGGCTGGTCGGTTCGAAAGGCATGCTGACCTGGGACGGCGAGGAGGCCTTCGAGGCGACGGTCGCCGGCACGGGAGAAGGGCTTCTGCGCGGCCACCGGCCGATCGACGTGCCGCCGGCGCCGCGGGAAGAGGAGACGCACGGCCATGCAAGCGTCATCGCCGACTTTCTGAACGCGACCCGATCCGGCCGGCCGCCGGAAACGGCGGGTTTCGACAATATCAAGAGCTTGGCCATGGTGTTCGGCGCCATCGAAAGCGCGCGAACCGGTCAGCCTGTCGCCATTCAAGTGTGAGGACCAGGAACAGTGAGCAATCCGGCCAAATCCATCCGTATCGGCACCATGATCCGCGGCACCCAGGGGCACGCCGCAGAGCGCATCGCCCAGATTGCCGATATGGGTTTCGAGAGCTTCCAGCCGTTCTTCTGGCAGACGACCAACGGTCAGGACCTTGCGGAACTTGGCAAGCGTTGCCGCGAGGCCATCGGCGATCACGACATCACCATCCAGGCGCTCGGCATGTTCGGCAATCCGCTGGAAGAGACAGACATCGACCTCCAGACGCTCCAGGGCTGGAAGGATTGCATCGACAATGCCCATCACTTCGGCGCGACCTGCGTTGCGGGCTTTACCGGAAGGCTGAGGGGACGACCGATCCCCGAGAGCCTGCCGCGCTATCGTCAGATCTGGAGCGAGCTTGCGAAGCGCGCTGCGGACAAAGGCGTCAGGATCGCCTTCGAGAACTGCGCCATGGACGGCAACTGGCAGACCGGCGACTGGAATATCGCTCACAATCCGGATGCCTGGGAACTGATTTTCAACGAGACGCCGGATGACAATATCGGTCTCGAATGGGAGCCGTGCCACCAGATGGTCTACCTGATCGACCCGTTGCCGCAGATCCGCAAATGGGCGCCGAAGATTTTTCACGTGCATGGCAAGGACGCGACGATCCGCCGGGACGTCATTCGCGAGCATGGGATTTTCGGCAAACATCCCTTCGTTTTCATGCGCACGCCCGGCTTCGGCGACACGAACTGGACGGATGTCATCTCGGAACTCAGGCTCGCGGGCTGGTCGGGTTCGATCGACATCGAGGGGTGGCATGACCCCGTCTATCGCGACGAGCTCGAAATGACCGGTCAGGTGCATGCACTGAATTATCTGAAGTCCTGCCGGGGCGGCGATTTCGTTACGGATCCGGTTTGATGCAACCGCTCGCCGCGTGCGGCCTGGAGGAGGTCGCATCGGGAGCACAACCTGAAGGAGGAGAGCATGGGTATTCGCAAATTGGCTTTGGCCGGCGCGCTCGCGGTCGCCAGTATGTCGGCATTCTATACCTCGGCCTGCGCCGAGGACGTGAAGATCACCGTCTGGTCGCTTGACCGCGACATTCAGCCGGCTCCGAACCTCATCAAGGATTTCAACAATCTGAAGACCGGCATCACTGTCGAATATCGCCAGATCCAGTTCGACGACGTGGTAAGCGAGGCAATGCGTGCCTATTCGACCGGGCAGGCGCCCGACATCATCGCCGTCGATAATCCGGAACATGCACTGTTTTCGTCACGCGGCGCGTTCCTCGACCTGACGGACATGATCGCGCAGTCGAGCGTCGTCAAACCGGCAAACTATTATCCCGGCCCTTTAAAATCGGTGATGTGGAAGGACCGCTATTTCGGCATCCCGAAGGCGACCAACACGATCGCGCTCTATTACAACAAGGACATGTTCAAGGCCAAAGGGCTCGATCCGGACAAGCCGCCGCAGACATGGGACGAACTGGTCGACACGGCCCGCAAGCTCACCGATCCGGCGAAGAATGTCTACGGCATCACCTTCTCCGCCAAGGCGAACGAGGAGGGGACTTTCCAGTTTCTGCCCTGGGCGCAGATGGGCGGCGGCGGTTATGACAAGATCAACGCGCCGGGCACGGTCAAAGCGCTGGAAATCTGGAAGACGATTATCGACGAAAAGCTTGCCTCGCGCGACACGCTCACCCGCAGCCAATGGGATTCCACCGGCACCTTCAATTCCGGCAATGCCGCCATGGCGATTTCCGGCCCATGGGAGCTCGACCGAATGGTGAAGGAAGCCAAGTTCGATTGGGGCGTGGCGCTGCTGCCATTGCCGGAGCCGGGCGCCAAACGTTCGTCGGCTATGGGCGACTTCAACTGGGCGATCTTCGCCAACACGAAGCATCCGAAAGAAGCCTTCAAGGTACTGGAATATTTCGTTTCCCAGGACAACCGGATGTTCAAGGATTTCGGCCAACTGCCGGCCCGCTCCGACCTTGCTATTCCGCCCACCGGGCAGCCGCTCAAGGACGCCGGATTGAAGGTCTTTCAGGAGCAGCTGAAATATGCCCAACCGCGTGGGCCGCATCCGGCCTGGCCGAAAATCTCGAAAGCGATCCAGGATGCCATCCAAGCGGCCTTGACCGGTCAGATGAGCGCTCAGGAGGCGCTCGATCAGGCGGACCAGAAGATCAAGGCTGTGCTTGGTTGAACCATTGGGGCCGGCCCCTGACAGACGGCTCCTAACCTTTCCTCCCGGCCGGGGTCGCGACGGTTTTGCCGCGCGGTTCCGGACCGGAAGGTGGATGCCTATCCGGAGGTGTCATGAGAAGATTCCTGCTTTCTATCAGCGACGGGCGCGGCTTCGACATCGGTCTCGTCTCCGTGCCGCTCGCCTTCCTGTTCGCGATGGCCGGTCTGCCGCTCATCTACAATATCGTGATGAGTTTTCAGGAAGTGGACATGTTCAGCCTCGGGACTTTCGCGCGGCCGTTCGTAGGATTCAAGAACTATGTCACGCTGTTCTCGCTGCCGGAAACCTGGCCGATCCTTGGGAATACGGCTGTTTTCGTGATCGCTTCGATTGCCGGGCAATTCACCATCGGTTTTGGATTGGCGCTTTTCTTCTGGACCGGCTTTCCCGGCTCTTCCTGGCTGCGCGGGTTGTTTCTTGTCTCCTGGATCATGCCGGGTCTGGTCGTCGGCGCCATCTGGAACTGGATTCTGTCGGGCGATTTCGGCGTGCTGAATTATATTCTCCGAGAGTCGGGGCTCATCTCAGACAATATCTTCTGGCGCTCCGATCCCGATTTCTCGCTCTGGGCCGTGGTCATCGCGAATATCTGGCTGGGCATCTCGTTCAATATGATCCTGCTCTCGGTTGGCCTTTCGGCCATTTCTCAGGACCTTTACGAGGCGGCCGAACTGGATGGCGCCAATGTGATCCAGCGGTTCTACACGATCACCCTGCCGATGATGCGTTCCACGATCGGGGCGATCATCTCGCTCGGACTGATCTTCACGCTGCAGCAGTTCGACCTGTTTGCGGCAATCACCGCCGGCGGGCCGAACAATTCCTCGAACGTGGCACAGTACTGGGCCTGGGATCTGTCTTTCCGCCAATACGATTTCGCGCAAGGGGCGACAGTCTCCGTCATCATGATCGTCTTCGTGATGATCGCCTCGGTCGTCTATGTCCGCTCGACACGGCATGAGGTGCGCGGATGAACCTTGCCCTTCGCGACAAGTTCATGCTGGCAGCCGCATTCCTGCTCGCGGCAATCTATCTTTTCCCGCTCTACTGGATGTATGTGACCGCGTTGAAGACGGGGTCGGCGATGTTCGCCTCGCCGCCATCACTCTGGCCGAGTGATCCCCAATGGGGCACTTACGGCTCCGTCTGGGAGAGCCGCAATGTCGGCCGCTATCTTTGGAACTCGCTCGTCATCGCTTCCGGCGCGGTCTCGCTGATCGTCATCCTTGGCACTGGCTGCGCCTATGTGCTGGCGCGCTACCGGAATGTCTGGGTGGATATCGGCCTGTTCCTCATCCTCATGCTTCAGGTGCTGCCGGCCTCGCTGATGATCACGCCGATCTTCGTCGGCTTCTCCCAACTCGGCTTGCTGGACTATCCGCGCACCGCCGTCATCCTGGCGATCGCGGCAAAAAGCATGCCCTTCTTCGTCGTACTGGTCAGGGCGACCTTCATGAGCGTGCCGATGGAACTGGAAGAGGCCGCACTGGTGGACGGCAATTCCCGCCTCGGGGCCTTTTTCAACATCGTGCTGCCGCTCGCCCGAAACGGCATTCTTGTCAGTGCCATTTTGATCTTCATGCAGGCGTTCGGCGAGTTCGTCTATTCGAAGTCGATGATCCAGGCGATCGAATACCAGCCGGCAAGCGTCGGGCTCAATTCCTTCATGGGACCGAACACCAACGAATGGAACAATATCATGGCCTATGCCGCGATGTATGTGACGCCCATCCTCGCCACCTTCGTTCTCTTGCAACGCCGGATCGTGTCCGGCCTGACCTCGGGAGCTCTCAAATGACCGCAAACCAGATCGAACTTTCGGGGGTGAACAAGTATTACGGCGCCTATCATGCGCTGAGGAACATCGACCTGAAGATCCGCAAGGGTTCTTTCGTGGCGCTCGTCGGTCCTTCCGGCTGCGGCAAGTCCACGCTGCTGCGTTCGCTCGCCGGGCTGGAATCGATTTCGGAGGGAGAACTGGTCATTGCGGGCGCCCGGATGAACGGCGTTCCGCCTCGCAAGCGAGACCTTGCCATGGTCTTCCAGTCCTACGCGCTCTACCCGCACATGACGGTCGAGGAGAACCTCACCTACAGCCTGCGAATGCGTGGTGTGGGCAAGGCCGAAGCCAGGCGCAAGGCAGAGGAAGTCGCGGCAACGACGGGCCTTTCGAACCTTCTCGGCCGCTATCCGCGCGAATTGTCTGGCGGTCAGCGCCAACGCGTGGCAATGAGCCGGGCGATCATCCGCAATCCCAAGGCCTTTCTGTTCGACGAGCCACTTTCCAACCTCGATGCGGCGCTCCGCGTCCATATGCGCAAGGAAATCCGGGCACTGCATGAGCGGCTGGGTGCCACGTCCGTTTACGTCACCCATGACCAGATCGAGGCGATGACCATGGCCGATCACGTGGTGGTCATGCGCCAGGGCGTCATCGAACAGCAGGGCGCGCCGCTCGAACTCTATGACCGGCCGGCAAACCAGTTCGTGGCGGGGTTTATCGGCTCGCCGGCCATGAATTTTGTGCCCTGCATAGCCGGAGCGGACGGACGATCGCTGGTGCTTGATCTGGGAACGCCTCAGACAGTGATCGCGCCCAAGGCCGTCGCGGCCGGTCGGGCGCTGACAATGGGGGTTCGCCCGGAGCATATTGAGCTCTCCAGCGAGGCCGACGCGACACTCCGGCTGCCGGTCGGGGCCGTCGAAAGCACCGGTGCTGCAACCTATGTCACGACCGCGACGCTGCCGGAACTGGTCATCGTGCTGAACAGTCGCATTCAGATACGTCCGGGGGAGATGATTCCCCTCCGTCTCGACCAATCCCGCCTGCACCTTTTCGACAAGGAGACGCAGGTGCGTCTGGCCTGAAACCTTCCAGCGCCGTCAGATGATCGTCAACACGTCCGGATGGGATACCCGATTGCAATGCCGGCAATCTCGGCTGCCTGCACGGCATCATGCTCGGCCTCGAAGGGCTGGGGGGCAGGTCTGGACTGGCGCTGGTCGGTGGCCGGTCGCCTCTATATCTCGACGGCGGACGGTGGTCGCTCCATCACGATCCAGCGGAAGTTGCGCTCTGGCTTGCCAATCTTCTGGAATAGAACGGACCGACGATGTCAGTGGGGTCATATCCTGTAGCGCGTATCAACGACGATATCCCAGCGCCCGGCTGATCTCGTCAGCAGCATTGCGCACCATCAGGAGGAAGGTCTCGCGCCGCTCGACGTAACGGATCGTCGGCATGCCAAGGTTGAGGGCAGCAACGACGGCACCATGGGTGTCGAAGACGGGGGCGGCAAGGCCGGTCGAGCCCGTGATGAACTCTTGGTCGTTCAGTGCGTAGCCATCGCGCCGTATCTTGACGAGCATCTCCCGGATACGGTCAACATCGGTTACCGTATATCGCGTGTAAGAGAGGAGCTGGACCCGGGCCAGGTAATGCTCCAGTGCCTCCTTCGGCGCATGGGCAAGAAGCATGCGGCCCGTCGCCGTGCAGTAAGCCGTGATTGCCGCATCCAGGTTCACATCGTAACGCACCCGGTGACGGCTTACGCATTTGGCGAGGCGGCGCATGTCGCAATGGGCGTTCATCGTTGCGAGCAATACCGTTTCTCCGGATTCATCACGCAGCCGTTCCATGAACGGCCGTGCGGTCACCACCAGCGGTTCTTCATGTCGGCGGAAGGGAAATCCATGCCGGCTCGCTTCGACCAGCATGTAACGCCCGGCGGCATCCTGGACCAAGTGCCCGCGGGCCGCCAGCGTCTGGACGAGGCCATGCGCGCTGCTTTTCGGAAATTCAAGATCGCGGACGATCTGCGCCAGCGGCACCGCTTCCCGCTGCGAGGCCATATATTCGAGCAGATCCAAAACCCGGCCGGCGCTTTTCACTTCGAAGTTCATGTATGTGAACAAAACCCCCGTTGATGGCTATTCGGTTGGCTCATAACAATTCTGCCCAGAAAGCGGCCACTCACATTTTTGCGTGCTGTGGCGAAAGGATGAACGATCTCATGAACGCGCCAAATAAGCAAAACGATGCCTCAGAACCATGGCTGTGGTCCGATACGGTCTGGCAGCAAAGGGTTCAGAAAGTGCGGGCTGGGCGTTCCCTGAGACCGGCGAAATGGAAGGATGGAGCGCGCATGGCGGTGGCGTTGTCCTTCGATTCCGATCACGAGACGATGGAATTGCGCAACGGGGGACTTTCCTTCGGCAAGATGAGCCAAGGCCAGTATGGCGCCCGTTGCGGCATGCCGCGCATTCTGCACCTGCTTGAGAAATACTCCATTCCGGCCTCCTTTTTCATGCCGGCCGTATCCGCGATGATCAACGCCGAGGAGGTGAGAACGGTGGTCTCTGCTGGACACGAACTCGGCATGCATAGCTGGATTCACGAATTCAATTCCCGCCTGGATGAGGCGACGGAACGGAATCTTGCACTGCGTGCCGCTGACGTGCTGGAGCGGCTCTCCGGCGCGCGTCCGGTCGGCATGCGCACCGCCTCCTGGGATTTCAGCCCCTACACGCTGAAGATCGCCCGCCAGATGGGGCTTCTCTATGATTCCTCCCTTATGGCGGACGACGAGCCTTATGAGCTTCTCGAGGACGGCGAGCCGACGGGCGTCGTCGAAATTCCCGTCGAGTGGATCCGGGACGATGCCCCTTATGTAGCGATGGACCGCATGACCGGCGCTCGGCCCTATGGCGGACCCTCAATGGTCTTCGACATCTTCAGCCGGGAACTGGAAGCCGCCTGGGATGAGGGAGGGTTGTTCCAGCTCACCATGCATCCGCACCATGTCGGCCACCGCTCGCGCATCTTCATTCTCGAAGAAATCATCCGACTTGCCAAATCGAAGGGCGATGTCTGGTTCTGCACCCATGCGGAACTGGCGCGCTACTGCGCCGACGAAGCCGGCCTCAAGACCGCCGAAAAAGCCGCGTGAGCAGATTTTAAATCAAGCAACAACATCAAAGAGGGTAAGGAACATGTCTGCCAGAATCGCATCCATAGCCGCAGTGCTCTTGGCGCTCACCGCCTCGACCACGCTTGCTCAAACCAAGGATACGCTGACCATCGATCTTCCCGGCGATGCCGCGACGCTTGATCCTCATCTGCAGTGGAATACGGACAGCTATACCATCTATCGCAACATCTTCGACAACCTCCTGACCCGCGATGCCTCAGGCGAGATCGTGCCGCAGATCGCGAAATCCTGGAAATATCTCGACGACAAGACGATCGAGTTTCAGATCCGCGAGGACGTCACCTTCCAGGACGGCAGCAAGTTGACCGCCGAGGATGTCGCCTTTTCGATCAACCGTATCATCGATCCGAAGCTGAAGAGCCCGCAGCTCTCGCAGTTCGACCAGATCGAAAAGGCGGAAGCTACAAGCCCGACGACCGTGAAAATGACGACCAAGTCGCCTTATCCGGCGCTGCTTGCCCAGCTCGTCAAGCTCTCGATCGTGCCGAAGGCCTATGTCGAGAAGGTCGGTGACCAGGAATTCAATCTGAAGCCGCTCGGCTCCGGCCCCTACAAGATGGTCAACTGGCAGAAGGGCATTCAGACCGAGTTGCAGGCCTATGACAATTACTGGCGCGCAAAGCCCCCGTTCGAGAACGTGGTCTTCCGCGCCGTTCCTGATGTCTCGACGCGCATCGCAGACCTGAAGACCGGCAAGGCGGATCTCATCCGCGACGTGCCTCCGGATCAGACGGCGAGTGTCGACGGAGATTCGAACTCTCAGGTCCTTTCGGTTCCCACCGAGCGTGTCGGCTATATGTTCATCAATGCCGAGGCCGGCCCCACGAAAGACGTTCGTGTCCGCCAGGCGATCGCCTATGCGATCGACCGCGATGCGCTGATACAGTCGCTGCTCGAAGGTTACGGTGCGCCGGTCAATATCGTCGGGGCCAAGCCGGTTTTCGGTTACACCGACAAGGTTCGGGGTTACCCTTACGATCCGGAAAAGGCGAAGGAACTGATCAAGGCTGCCGGCGCCGAAGGCGCCAAGGTCGAATTCCTGACGTCGCCGGCTTACAATCGCGCCATGGTCGAAGCGATCCAGCAGATGGTCAACGAAGTCGGCCTTAATGTCGAAATCTCGTCCAGCGACCAGGCGACCTTCCTCAAGCGTCGCCAGGGCGATCCGGCGAATGCGGGCGGTCTTGCGCTTGGGGCCTGGTCCTGCGCCTGCCAGGATGCAGACGGTATCATCTTCCCCCTCTTCCGAAGCGGCAGCATCTGGGCAAAGTACAAGAACGAGACGTATGATGCCCTGGTCGATAAAGCCCGTACGATCCTCGATGAGGACGAGCGGCTGAAACTCTACGAGCAGGCCTACGAGATCCTCCGTGAGGATGTTCCGGGCATGGGACTTTATCAGGCCTACGCGCTCTACGGCGCAAGCAAGAAGCTGAAATGGCAGCCGACGGCCAATGAGTCCATGTTTGTCATGGACATGGGCTGGCAGCAATAAAAAACGGATATCGGGATCATGTTGAGATACGCCGTCGAGCGTTTGGTACAGGCAATCATTGCGATCTTCGGCGTTCTCACCATCGTGTTTGTCATCATGCATCTTTCGGGCGATCCAACCCTGTTGCTCGTGCCGCAGGACGCATCGGCCGAAATGATCGCCGAACTGCGCCATCAGCTCGGTTTCGATCGGCCGATCTGGGTGCAGTATCTCGAATATCTTGGAGATCTCGTCCATCTCGATTTTGGCATTTCCGTCGTACAGCGCGTGCCGGCGATCGATATCGTCGCCTCGCGCATACCCTACACCGTGATGCTGGCGACCGGCGCTATGGTCGTGGCGATCGGCATCGGCATTCCGGCCGGCATTCTGATGGCAACGAAGCGCGGCGGCTGGCTCGAGCGCCTGCTGACCGCCATCGTCGTTACCGGCCAGAGCGTGCCGACCTTCCTTTCCGGCATCGTGCTGATCTTCGTTTTTGGCGTGACGCTCCGCTGGCTGCCGACCTCGGGCTCTGGCGACTTCGCATCGTTGATCATGCCGTCGCTGGCGCTCGGCGCAATCTCGATGTCGACCTTCGCCCGGATGACGCGTATTTCCATCATCGATGAGCTCGGCAAGGATTATGTGCGGGCGGGCCGGGCCCGCGGCCTTTCGCTTGGCTCGGTAGTGGTTCGCCATGTGTTGCGTAACGCATCGATACCGGTGATCACTATCGCCGCGCTGGAAATCGGCAATCTGCTCGCCGGCGCGGTCATCATCGAGACGGTCTTTGCCTGGCCAGGCATCGGTCAACTCGCGATCCAGTCCATCCAGGCGCGCGACTTCCTTGTCGTCCAGGTCATCGTGCTTCTGATTTCCTTTGTCTATGTGCTGACCAGCGTGCTTGCGGATTTCGTCTATGCGCTTGTCGATCCGCGCATCCGTCTGGTCCGGTGAGGGGGATTTCATGAGCACCGCCGTTCTGGTCCTTCGCCAGCGCCTTCGCCAGGTTCCCATCTCGGTCGTCATCGTCTCGATCATCTTCCTGGTGATCGTGCTGCTTGCAATTCTCGCACCTTGGGTTGCACCCACCGACCCCGCCAAGCAGAATCTGCTTGCCCGCCTGAAGCCGCCGGGTTTCGAACTGCGTGGCGTGACCTACTGGCTCGGCACCGACGATCTTGGCCGCGACCTGCTCTCGCGCACCATTTATGGTGGGGGCGTATCGCTCTCCGTCGCCGTGCTTTCCGTCGTCGTTTCCACGCTCGTCGGGGTGACGCTCGGCATGGTCGCCGGCTGGTTCCGTGGTAAGATCGAGATCGTCATCATGCGCCTGGTCGACATCATGATGTCGATCCCGGCCATACTGCTTGCGGTGCTGACCGTCGCGGTCCTCGGTCCCGGTTTCCTGAAGCTCGTCCTGGTGCTCGGGCTGACCCGCTGGCCGCGCTACACCCGCGTTGCCTATGCCCAGACACTGCAGATCGCCAACCTGCCGTTCATCAAGGCATCCGAACTCGCCGGCGCCGGTGCTGCTCGCATCCTCTTCCACCACATCCTGCCGAACATTGCCGGTCCGGTGCTGATCGTCGCGACCGCCGAATTCGGCCTGATGATCCTGATGGAAGCCGGCCTTTCTTTCCTCGGCCTCGGTATCCAGCCGCCGGCCTCGAGCTGGGGTTCGATCATGAGCGTCGGACGCCAGTATCTCGAAAGAGCCTGGTGGATCGTCGCCTTCCCGGGCGTATGTCTCTTCCTGCTTGTCTTTTCCGTCAATGTGCTGGGCGACTGGTTGCGTGACCAGATCGATCCGCGTTCCCGTTCGCGCTGAGGTTTCTCAAATGGAATTCGAAAACAAGACCATGGTCATCACCGGCGCCGCCGGCATTTTCGGCCGCTGGATTGCCGCCTATTTCGCAAGGGAAGGCGCGAAGCTCTGCCTCAGCGACATCCGCATGGACGCGCTGGAAAGGATGGTAGCGGAATTCGACCTTGACCGTTCGAAGGTGCTTCTGCATGCGACCGAACTGACCAGCGACGCATCCATGCTGGAATTGGTCGATCTCGTGCGACGTGAATGGCAAGCGCCGGACATTCTTGTCAACAACGCCGGTATCTATACCCGCTTCAGCCTGCTCGACATGGAATTCTCCGACTGGGATCGCGTTTTCGGCGTCAACCTGCGCGCGCCTTTCGTGCTGTCGCGCGAGATGGCCAAGCTTATGATTTCGGAAGGCAAAAAGGGCTCGATTATCAACATCTCGTCTGGCGCGGCGCGTAAGATGAACCAGAATTCCGTGCCTTATTGCACCTCCAAGACGGCGATCGAGCGGTTGTCGAAAGGTTTCGCCATGGAGCTCGCCGAATACGGTATCCGCGTCAACGTCGTCGAACCGGGCTTCGCGCCTGGCAGCGAAGTGAGCGAGCTTTCCGATGAATACGTCACAAACATGCTGAAGAACATCCCACTCGGTCGGTCCAGCGGGCCTGAAGATGCGCCGGGTGCGATCGCCTATCTCTGCTCTGACAAGGCCTCTTTCATTACCGGCGCCGTGCTCTCCGTCGACGGCGGCAATTCGATCGGCAATTACAAGCGCCCCGAGCGCTACAGCGCGAAGGCTTGAGTTTGATGAATGCCGCCGCGAACCCGCTGCTTGCCGTCGACCGGCTCACCATTGACATCGGTGGCGCCAAGGTCGTCGACGACGTGTCGTTCACCGTTGCTCCTGGCAAGGTCATGGCGCTGGTAGGCGAGTCGGGCTGCGGCAAGTCTTTGACTTCCTATGCCATGCTCGGCCTGCTGCCATCGGCGGCGCGGCGTACCGGTGGCCGGATCATGCTCGGAAATACCGATCTTGCCGCCTTGTCCGAACGGCAGTTCCGCAAGGCGCGCGGCAAGGATATCTCGATCATCTTCCAGGAGCCGAGTGCCTCGCTCGATCCGTTGACGACAGCGGGTGAGCAGATCGCCGGGGCTTATCGCGTCCATCACGATGTCTCGAAGACCGAGGCTTTCGAGAAGGCGCGGCAGATGCTGGTCGATGTTGGCATCCCCGATCCCGACCGGCGTCTGCATCAATATCCCTTCGAGCTTTCCGGTGGCATGTGCCAGCGCATCATGATCTCGATCGCACTGATCAACGGCCCGCGCCTGCTGGTTGCCGACGAGCCTACGACAGCGCTCGACGTGACGATCCAGGCGCAGATTCTCGATCTGATGAAGAAGCTGGTCGCCGAGCGCGGCACGGCAATTGTGCTGATCACCCACGACATGGGCGTGGTCGCCGACATCGCCGATGAAGTTGCGGTCATGTATGCCGGCCGCATCGCCGAGATTGCGCCGGTGCATGCCCTTTTTCGCGCGCCGAAGCATCCTTACACGGCGCTGCTTCTGGCCAGCGTACCGAAACTCGACGACGCGCCGAAGGCGGACCTTGCGACCATCGAGGGAATGGTGCCGAGCCCAAGCGAATTCGGCATTGGCTGTCGTTTTGCCGATCGCTGTCCGCTCGCTACCGACAAGTGTCGCTTCGAACAGCCATCGCTGATCGATTGCGGCGACGGGCACCGTTCCGCTTGCTGGCATATCGACCGAATGGCCGAAATCCGCGAGGTTGCGGCATGAGCGAGACAAAGAACGTTCTCGAAATCCGCGACGTCGCGGTGCATTTTGGCGGCCGCGGTGGGCTGCTCGGCCAGTCCGGGCCGGTAGTGAAGGCCGTCAATGGCGTGGATCTGGACATTCCTCGCGGCGCGACGGTGGCACTGGTTGGCGAATCCGGCTGCGGTAAATCCACGCTTTCCAACACGATCGTCGGTCTGCAGGCGCCGGCGTCCGGCAGTGTGAGGATCAGCGGCGAGGAAGTGGTCGGAGCTGACAAAAGAAAGCTCAACGACATTCGCCGCAAGGTGCAGATGATCTTCCAAGACCCGGCGTTGTCGCTCGATCCGCGTTCGACAGTGGGGGCGACGATCGCCGAACCCCTGATCGTGCGTGGTATCGCCAAGGGTAAGGAACTGAAAGCACGCGTCGCGACGCTTCTGCAGCAGGTGGGCCTCAGACCTGAACACGCGGACCGTTATCCGCACCAGTTCTCAGGCGGCCAGCGTCAGCGCGTCGTCATCGCCCGGGCGCTCGCACTCGAACCAGACCTCGTCATTTGCGACGAGCCCGTCTCTGCGCTCGACGTTTCGGTGCGTGCGCAGATCCTCAATCTGCTTGTAGCGTTGCAGAAGCGCACCGGTGTTTCCTACCTTTTCGTTTCACACGATCTCGGCGTGGTTCGCCACATCTGCGACCGCGTCGTGGTGATGTATCTCGGCCGCTTCGTGGAGATGGCGGACCGGGATACATTCTTTTCCAATCCAAAGCACCCTTACACGAAGGCGCTGATGTCGGCCGTGCCGGAAGCCGATCCCGTCGTCCAGCGGTCCAAGGAGCGGCTGATCCTCGGCGGCGAACTGCCAAGCCCCGCCAACATTCCCGCTGGCTGCGCCTTCCATACACGCTGCCCGCTGGCGACCGAAATCTGCTCGAAGGAGCGACCTGAGTTGACACCGCGCCCGGACGGTGCTCGCGTCGCCTGCCATCACGCCTAACCGCTACTGCCCATGGGAAATGCCATGACCGATGCCCCGACGAACGAAACCTTCCGGCTGGCCGGCCTCAGTGCCGAGGCGGAGATACGCATCGACCGCTGGGGCATTCCGCATCTCAAGGCGGCAAACGAGAACGACCTGTTCTTCGTGCAGGGTTTCAACGCTGCACGCGACCGGCTCTGGCAGCTCGATCTGTGGCGAAAGCGCGGGCTCGGGCTGCTTGCCGCAGATTTCGGCCCCGGTTACCTGGCGCAGGACCATGCGGCCCGGCACTTCCTCTATCGCGGCGACATGGCACCGGAATGGACCTCCTATGCGCCGGATACGGAGACGATCTGCAACGCGTTCGTGGCCGGTATCAATGCCTATACCGCGCTTTGTGAGGCCGAACCCGTCCGCCTGCCGCCGGAATTCGCTGTCTTCGGCACCAGGCCGGCCTACTGGCAACCCTCAGATGTCGTGCGCATCCGCAGCCACGCGCTGACCCGCAACGGCCTTTCGGAAATCCTGCGCGCCAACATCATGGCGCTTGCCGATGCCGAAACCGATCTTCTGCGCTACGAGATCGATCCACCGGTTGAGTTGAAGCCTGCCGGGGGCGTTGTGCTCTCCGACATTCCACTCGAAGCGACTCGCCTCTTCAAGCTCGCCACCGCGCCGGTAACTTTCGACAAGGTTCGGCTTGCCGCGACCCTCGACGACGTCTGGAAATGGACCGAGGTAACCGATCTCGGCGACGTCATCCAACGCGTCACGGAAGAAGGCTCCAACAACTGGGCCGTTCACGGTTCGCGCACGGACTCCGGCCGGCCGATCCTGGCGAGCGATCCACACCGAGCGCATGCTGTGCCGTCGCTGCGCTATCTGGTGCATCTCCAAGCGCCCGGCCTCAATGCCATCGGCACCGGCGAGCCGACCGCACCCGGCATTTCGCTTGGCCACAACGAGAAGGTCGCCTTCGGACTCACAATCTTCGGCGCTGACCAGGAAGACGTTTATGTCTACGAGACAGAGGACGGCGATCCGGATTCCTACCGTTATGGCAGCGGCTGGGAGAAGATCAACCGAATCGAGGAGCGCTTCGAGGTCAAAGGCTTCTCCGACCAAGCGTTGACATTGTCCTTCACCCGCCACGGACCGCTCCTGTACGAGAACCCGAAGAAGAAACTGGCGATCGCCATGCGTTCCGTGTGGCTGTCGCCGGGCTCGGCCGCCTATCTCGGCAGCCTAGCCTACATGCGCAGTACATCAGTGAAGGCGTTCTCCGAAGCGCTCGGCCATTGGGGTACGCCATCGGTCAACCATGTCAGCGCCGATGTGGACGGCAATATCGGATGGTTCACGGCCGGTTTCACACCGGTACGACATAACTGGCAAGGCCTGCTGCCGGTGCCGGGCCATGGATCCCATGAGTGGGACGGTTTCCTGCCGGCCGACCAGTTGCCACGGAGATATAATCCCGCCGAAGGCTTCGTCGCTTCCGCCAATGAAATGAACCTTCCCTCCGACCGCGACCCGAACGCTCCTTCGATCGGCCATGAATGGGCGGAGATCAGTCGCGCCCAGCGCATCAAGTCCGTGCTCACCGCCGATCTGAAACATACGTTGAAAGGCTCGATGGCGCTGCAGACGGATACTTATTCCCGTCCCGCCGCGACGATCTGCGGTCTGCTGGAAAAGGTTGCCGTCCGGCATCCACTTGATGGCACGCAGCGAACGGCGCTCGCTCTCGTCAAAGGCTGGGATCATCGGCTGGAAGCGACGAGCGCTCCGGCCGCACTTTTCGAAGTGTGGTGGATGAAACATCTCCGCCCAGCGCTGTTGACGAAATTCGCACCGAACCAGACCGTACGCCAACTGCTTTTGCCAGGCGATGTCGACCGCATGCTCTCTCTGCTGACCGAGCCCGGCAGGCATTGGGACGAAGCCGAACGCGACGCCATGCTGCTTTCGACACTCTCGGCGAGCTTTGATGATTGCGAGAAGCGGCTCGGTTCCAGCCCTGCCAACTGGCAATGGGGTGATCTGCACAAGGCGCTTTTCGAGCACGCCACTAGCCGCATCACGACTGGAGGCATGGCAAATTGGAACGTTGGCCCACTGCCGCTAGGTGGCAGCCGTTCGACACCCATGAATGCGGGTTACCGGATGAGCGATTTCGGCGTCAATGCGGGTGCTTCCGTGCGGCTCGTGATGGATGTCGGCGATTGGGACAACAGCGTGTGTATCAATGCGCCCGGCCAGTCCGGAGATCCTCGTTCATCGCATTATGGCGATCTCGCCGAAATCTGGTCAAAGGGTGGCTATGTGCCGCTGGTCTACAGTGAAGCTCGCATCGCTCGGGAGATTGTCCGGCGCATCACTCTTCTACCTGACTGAGTGCGAAGGAGCGTTCCTTAGGACTTATGTTGCGTTTCAAAGCCGTTGACAAAGCAAAGATTCAGGGCGGAAAATATTCTCCACTCTGCGCGATACGGCGTAGGGGAATGAAAGTCGCCTCAACATGCAGCTTACGGTTTTTTCCGACTACGGAATGCGGTTGATGATGATGGCCGCCGCTCATCAGGACCGGCTCATCACGATCGAGGAAGTCGCCAGAGTTTACGGCATCTCCCGCGCCCACATCATGAAAGTGGCCCAATTGTTAGTCAAGAAGGGATTTCTCAAGGCTGTACGCGGTCGAGCCGGCGGCCTCATGCTCGGGCAGCCGGCCGAAGCCATCCGCATTGGCGATATCGTACGGGCTACAGAACCGGATTTCGCGGTCGTTGAATGCTTTAAACCCGACAACAGGTGTCGAATTACCCACTCCTGCCGCCTACAGGGAATCCTGGGAGGCGCGGTTATGGCATTTCTCGATGTTCTGGATCGCCATACGTTGCAGGATCTTATGCTCAACCCAGAAGATTTCGGCACGCCGAACGCTGCCTGAACTGACAGGGAAGCCGGGAGCCAAAATTTCAATCGCAAAAAGATGCATCCTTTATAGTTGATTTAGCTCAAAGAGTATTTTCCCGAGTCCCCTAAAGCTCTGCTCGTAATTCACAGAAGACCGAGCAGATGCCACAGAGATCACGTTTTTCGCTGCGCCCTTCGATCCTGTTTGCCTGGTTTGCGGCCTTCTTCATTGCATTCATGATTGCACCGCAAGGCCATGCTGCCGGGCAGCTCTCTACTTTTCTCGATAAGGTCCAGCCGGGAGATCTTTTCCAAGGCGCAGATCGTTTCGGACCGATTGCCGGAGACCCGCCGATCGTTCCGGTTCTCCGTAGCGACGAACTGCTTGGCTACGCCTATCTCAATTCCGATTTCACCAGTTCTGTCGGTTATTCCGGCAAGCCCATCCGCATCGTCGTCGGCATCGATCCGAAGGGCGTCGTACGGGGCCTCAAGCTGGTCGATCACAAGGAACCCATCGTTCTTATCGGCATACCCGAGAAGAAAGTGGTCGCATCGCTGAATGCGATCATCGGAAAGGATATGGGACGCGTTGCCGCGGGAGCGGAACGGCCGCCGCAGGTCGATATCGTCAGCGGTGCGACTGTCACCGTCCTTGTCATGGGCGACAGCGTGGTGCGCTCCGCAGTCCAGCTCATCCGCAGCAATCGGCTGAATGCAGGTAGCGGCGAGACGGTTGCGACGGCGACCGAAATCAGAAAGGTCGATCCATCCAGGACTGCCGTGAGTGACTGGCAGACGCTCATCGGCGACGGCTCCATCCGCAGCCTTCGCCTGACAGTCGGGGAAGTGTCGGATGCGTTCCGACAGGCGGGCCAGCCGATCGCCGCCGAGAAGGCTGAAACCCAGAATCCCGAAGACAGATTCATCGATCTTTTCATGGCGCCTGTCAGCGTCCCGGCGATCGGCAGAACGCTTCTGGGAGAGGAGGGGTATCAGCGTCTGATAGCCAGGCTCAAGCCCGGACAGTCCGCCCTCATCGTGGCTGGTGATGGAGCCTATTCCTTCAAGGGCTCGGGCTATGTTCGCGGCGGCATTTTCGATCGGGTCGAACTGCTGCAGAACGGCCAGGGCCTCCGCTTCCGTGATCGCGACCATACGAGGCTGCCGGCATTTGCCGCACCGGACGCGCCACACCTTCGCGAGATCGCTCTGTTCATTGTGCCAAGCGAGTTTGCCTTCGATGTCACGGAGCCCTGGGAGTTGCAACTGCTCGTGCAACGCAGTGCTGGCGGTCGTGAGAAGGCTATCCTTCCCTATAACCTCGGCTATTCTCTCCCCTCTGCCTACATGACGGTCGAGAGCGGCCCGGCTGGACCACCGGTGCCTGTCGCGACTGACGAAAAAGCGATCACGGCCGTGTCAACTGATCCGCTGCAGGAGGGCCAGCCCCTGTGGATCAGCATCTGGCAGATGAACCGCGTGTCGATCGGCATCACGGTCGTAGCCGTGCTCGTGCTGACTGCGATCTTCTTCTTTCAGGATTGGCTGGTCCGCCGTCCCAAACTTTTCGCCTGGGTCCGCAACGGCTATCTCATCTTCACACTGGTCTGGCTCGGCTGGTATGCCAATGCCCAGCTATCGGTCGTCAATGTCCTGACGTTCGCCAATGCCCTCGTCGCCGGCTTCAACTGGGAATTCTTCCTCGCGGCACCGCTCATCTTCATCTTGTGGGCGTCGGTGGCAGCTGCACTGCTTTTCTGGGGACGCGGGCCGTTTTGCGGCTGGTTGTGCCCGTTCGGCGCGCTTCAGGAACTGACCAACAAACTGGCCCAGCGGCTGAAGGTGCCGCAGCTCCAGTTGCCCTGGGGGCTGCACGAGAGGCTCTGGCCGGTCAAATACATCATCTTTCTCGGACTGTTCGGCCTTTCCTTCTATTCGATGGCGCTCGCTGAGACAGCCGCGGAGGTTGAGCCTTTCAAGACGGCGATCATCCTGAAATTCGCCCGCCAGTGGCCCTTCGTCCTCTTCGCCGTGACATTGCTCGTCGCCGGCCTTTTCATCGAGCGTTTTTACTGCCGCTACCTCTGCCCGCTCGGCGCAGCACTCGCCATACCCGGTCGCATCCGCATGTTCGAATGGCTGAAACGCTGGCCGGAATGCGGCTCGCCCTGTCATCGCTGCGCCAAGGAATGTCCCGTCCAGGCCATTCATCCGGAAGGGCAGATCAACGTCAACGAGTGCATCTACTGCATGCACTGCCAGGAACTCTACCAGGACGACCAGCGCTGTCCGCACATGATCGAGGTGCGGAAAAAGCGCGAGAAATTCCTGCGGCTGTCTTCCCCCGCTTCCCGCGGCGAAACGCCACCCAAAACCCAGGTCACCTACAAGGGTGCACCAATCACCAGCTCTGACGCCGTATCGGATCAGCCGGCGTGAAGGGACCAACCAAGGAGAGACGAACAATGTCTGACGAACACAACCCACCGCGCCTGAACAGGCGGCAGATACTGGGGACGACCGCCATGGCCGCTGTCGCAGGCGCGACCGGGGTCGGTGGTGCGCTCACGCTTTCCGGCGCGGCTTCGACGCCGGCGCTCGCGCAGAAGGCGGGCAGCCAGCCATACGAGGTGAAGCCGGGCGAACTGGACGAATACTATGTATTCTTCTCCAGCGGGCAGACTGGCGAAGTCCGTATCGTCGGCCTGCCCTCCATGCGCGAGCTGATGCGCGTTCCGGTTTTCAACCGATGCAGCGCGACTGGCTGGGGCCAGACTAATGAAAGCCGCAAGATCCTGACCGAAGGTCTGCTGCCGGAAAGCGTCGAGTTCCTTGAGGATAAAGGTGGCATCTATCTCAACGGCGACCTCCATCATCCCCACCCGTCCTTTACGGAAGGCTCCTATGACGGGCGCTATCTCTTCGCCAACGACAAAGCCAATACCCGCGTTGCGCGCATTCGCCTCGACGTCATGAAGTGCGACAAGATCATCCAGCTTCCCAATCAGCACACCGTCCATGGGCTGCGTGTCCAGAAATATCCGAAAACGGGCTATGTCTTTGCCAACGGCGAGGATCGTGCGCCTATCCCGAACGACGGCAAGATCCTCGACGATACCAAGCAGTACCATGCGATCTTCACCGCGATCGACGGCGAGACCATGAAGATCGCCTGGCAGGTCATGGTGGATGGCAACCTCGACAACGTCGATGCCGACTACCAGGGCAAATATTGCTTCGCCACCTGCTATAATTCCGAAGAAGGCGTAAACCTCGAACAGATGATGTCGAAGGAGCAGGACTGGGTCGTTGTGTTCGACCTGAAGCGGATCGAGGAAGCCGTCGCCAAGGGTGACTACAAGGAAATGAACGGCGTGCCTGTCGTCGACGGCCGCCATGGGTCTCCCTTCACGCGCTATATTCCGGTCTCCAACAGTCCGCACGGCATCAACACGGCACCCGACGGCATTCATGTGGTCGCCAACGGCAAGCTGTCGCCGACCGTGACGGTCTTCGACGTTCGCAAGTTCGATGACCTCTTCGCCGACAAGATCAAGCCGCGCGATACCGTCGTCGCCGAACCGGAACTGGGCCTCGGCCCGTTGCACACGGCCTATGATGGCAAGGGCAATGCCTATACGACGCTCTTCCTCGACAGCCAGATATGCAAATGGAACATCGAGGATGCCAAACGCGCCTTTAAGGGTGAGAAGGTCGATCCGATCCGCCAGAAGCTCGACGTCCAGTATCAGCCAGGCCACAACCACACCTCCATGGGCCAGACCAAGGACGCCGATGGCAAGTGGCTGATCTCGCTGAACAAGTTCTCCAAGGATCGTTACCTCAACGTTGGTCCGCTGAAGCCGGAAAACGACCAGTTGATCGACATCTCCGGTGATCAGATGGTGCTGGTGCATGACAATCCGACCTTCGCGGAGCCGCATGACGCCACGATCGTCCACGCTTCGAAGATCAACCCCATCAGCATCTGGAAGCGCGACGACCTCTTCTTTGCCGACGCCGTCAAACAGGCGAAAGCCGACGGCATCGATCTGCTCGTCGATTCCGAGGTCATCCGGGATGGCAACAAGGTGCGTGTCTACATGACCTCTGCCGCCCCGGCCTTCGGCCTGGAAAGCTTCACGGTCAAGGAAGGGGACGAGGTCACGGTCTACGTCACGAATATCGACGAGATCGAGGACCTGACCCACGGCTTTGCCCTCGTCAACTATGGTATCAACATGGAAATCGGGCCGCAGGCGACTTCCTCGGTGACGTTCAAGGCCAGCAAGCCGGGCGTCTACTGGTACTATTGCTCGTGGTTCTGCCATGCCATGCACATGGAGATGAAGGGCCGCATGTTGGTCGAGCCCAAGACGGCATGATGCGGCGGAGATCAACAATTGCGACAATCGGGATGGCGGCCTTCTGGGCCGCCCTTCCAGCCGTGGCGCTTGCTGAGGACCGTATTGTCTCACCAGCCGAGGGACGGTCGCTACAAGCGGTTATCGATGCGGCGGCTGCAGGGGATGTGATCACCTTGAAGGCAGGCGAATATGCTGCGCCCATCGCTATCGGCAAGCCGCTTATACTTTCCGGCGAAAAAGGAGCCCGCATCGTCGGTAATGGCAGGGGCAGTGTGATCACGATCAATGCGGCGGGCGTCACTATACGCAATCTCGCCATCAGCGGGTCCGGCTACGATCTGACAGCACTCGATTCGGGAGTGCTGGCGACGGAGGCGGCGACCGGCGCAGTGATCGAGGGCAATGTGATGACCGGCAATCTTTTCGGCATCTATCTCCACGGCGCGGCCAATTCCGTCGCGCAACGGAATACGATTGTCGGACTGCAGGGCGAGCGCCTCAGCGAGGCCGGCAACGGCGTTTCCGTCTGGAACGCGCCCGGCGCGCAGGTCCTGGACAACGTGATCGGCTACGGGCGAGACGGCATCGCCACCATGGCCAGCAAGCGTAATGTCTTCAGCCGCAACCGGTTCAGCGATCTGCGCTTCGGCATCCATTACATGTACACGAACGACAGCGAGATCAGCGACAATATCTCCACGGGCAATTCCGTCGGTTACGCGATCATGTTTTCCAACCGCCTGAAGATCACTGGCAATGTGTCGGACGGCGACCGCGACCACGGTCTGCTGCTCAACTATGCCAACAGCTCGATCATCACCGGCAATTCCGTCTTCGGCCGCCTGCAGCCGGCGAGCCGCTGGCTGCTCGGGGGGAACCGGAACGCAGATCCCGACATGCCCAAGAGCGAGGACACGACATCGATAGAGCGGAATCCCGCGGGATTACGACCAGGCCCGGAAAAATGCGTGTTTATCTACAACGCCAACAAGAACCGCTTCGCCGACAACCGCTTCGAGGGATGTGCGATCGGCATTCATTTCACGGCGGGCTCCGAAGCGAATGCCATCAGCGGGAACGCGTTCATCAACAATCGCAACCAGGTCAAATATGTCGGTACGCGCTATATGGACTGGTCGAAGGATGGACGGGGCAACTACTGGAGCGACAATCCGGCCTTCGATCTTAATGGCGACGGCATCGCGGACAATCCCTACCGGCCGAACGACCTGATCGACAAGGTTCTATGGACGGCGCCCCAGGCCAAGCTGCTGACGACCAGCCCTGCAGTTCAGGTCATCCGCTGGGCGCAGGCGCAATTCCCTGCCTTGCTGCCGGGCGGCGTGGTCGACAGCCATCCGCTGATGAGGCCGATCACCGGAAAGAGACAACAAATCCAATGACAACAACGGTCGAACTTACGAGCGCCTCCAAGCGCTATGGCAAAATCGAGGCCACGAAGGATATGTCCTTCGCGCTGAAGGCCGGAGAGACCATTGCCCTGGTCGGTCATAACGGCGCGGGCAAGACCACGCTGATCAAGCTGATGCTTGGCCTGATCCGCCCGACCACGGGCTCTGTCAAGGTTTTAGGCGAAGATCCGGCGACAGGCGACTTCGCGGTCCGCCAGCGGCTGGGCTATCTGCCGGAGAGCGTTTCCTTCCATATGACGCTGACAGGACGTGAGACGCTTGCCTTTTATGCCAGGTTGAAGCGCGTGGCGGTTTCCCACATCGATACGCTCTTTGAACGTGTTGGGCTGTCGCCTGAAGCCGCAAACCGACCGGTTCGCACCTATTCGAAAGGCATGCGTCAGCGACTAGGGCTCGCCCAGGCGCTCCTCGGCGAGCCGCGCATCCTGCTGCTTGACGAGCCGACCAGCGGGCTAGATCCGGCGCTGCGGCGGAATTTCTACGACCTGATAACCGAGTTGCGCGGTGGCGGGGCGACGGTGCTCCTCTCATCGCATGCCCTGACCGAGCTCGAAGATCGGGCAGACCGCGTCATCATCGTCAATCGTGGCTCCAAGATCGCGGACGGAACCCTGGATGAACTGCGCAAGCTCGCGCGTCTGCCGACCCGCATCAGCGTCCGGCTTGCAAACGGAGCAAGCAGCCTTGAAGGGGCAAGCTGGAGCAGAACGGCCGAAGGACGTCTCGAAGCCAATGTCGCGCCGGAGGACAAGATCGCGCTGCTGCGCGAAGTCACGGGCGATCCCTCCATGCTGGCCGATTTGGCTATCACCGAGCCTACGCTCGACGATCTCTACGCGCATTTCCTGAACGGGCAGAAGACGCAATGACCAACATCATCATCGTCGCCCGCAAGGAAATCCAGGAGGGCCTTCGCAATCGCTGGGTCCTGGCGACGACGCTGCTCTTGGCGGCCCTCGCGCTTACGCTTTCGTTTCTCGGAAGTGCGCCGACCGGTAATGTCGGTGTCAACCGGCTGGATGTCGTCATCGTCAGCCTGTCGAGCCTCACCATCTTTCTCATCCCGCTGATTGCGCTTCTGATCTCACATGATGCGATTGTCGGCGAAGCGGAGCGTGGGACTATGCTGCTGTTGCTGAGTTATCCACTCGGCCGAAGCGAGGTGATGCTCGGCAAGTTTCTCGGACATGTGTCCATTCTCGCTTTCGCAACGCTCTTCGGCTACGGCGCGTCCGCGCTGGGACTCGCCCTGACCAGTACGGGGATCGATATCGAAAGCTGGCGATCCTTCGCCTCGATGGTGGCATCCTCGGTACTGCTCGGCGCGGTCTTTATCGCCATCGGTTATCTGATCAGCACGCAGGCAAGCGAACGCAGCACGGCGGGCGGGATCGCCATCGGCATCTGGCTGTTTTTCGTCCTGATCTATGACATGGCCCTGCTCGGCGCGCTGGTCGCCGGGCAGGGCCAGGCCTTGCCCTCGAGGCTCCTCGACCTGCTTCTGGTCGCCAATCCGACTGACGCCTATCGCCTGCTCAATCTTAGCTCCGGAGGCGCGAGCGCTCTTTCGGGCATGGGAGGGATTGCAGGCCATACGCGGCTTTCCACGCCTGTTCTGGTCGGTGCTCTGGGGTTGTGGACCGTCCTCCCGCTCGCCGTCGCCAACTTTATCTTCGCCAGGAGGGAAGTATGAGATTGATCCTAGCCGCAGCGGCGGTCGCTGCATCTTTCCTTCTTGTCGGCTGCAAGGAGGAAAGCACCATTGTTCCGCCTCCGTTTGCTCTGACGGAAGAAGCGATGGGACGCTATTGCGGCATGAACGTGCTCGAACATCCAGGTCCAAAAGGGCAGATCATCCTGCAGCAAATACCTGAGGCGATCTGGTTCTCGTCCGCACGCGATGCTCTCGCCTTCACCATGTTGCCGGAAGAACCGAAGGACATCGCCGCGATCTATGTGTCCGACATGGGCAAGGCACCGAACTGGGATCAGCCGGGAGCGGAAAACTGGGTCGACGCGCGCAGGGCATTCTTCGTCATCAACAGTTCTGCGCGCGGCGGCATGGGTGTCGATGAGGCCGTGCCCTTCTCCAATGAGAATGATGCGCGCGCGTTCGCTTCGAAGAACGGTGGGCGCGTAGTTGGCTTCGCCGAAGTGCCGAAAGCCTATATCCTCGGAGTCGGCGCGGAACTACCCGCAGCGGATTCCTCCCGAACCAACGACAACGGTAGGGGCTATGAGCATGGCTGAGACTTTCACACGCCGCCGTGCCATCTGTATTCTGGCCGCTGCTGCGGGGCTTCCGCTCAGCCCATCTGCCGGGCTTGCGGCACGGACGACGGAGCCGATTGTCTGGAAAGGCCAGGCGCTTGGAGCTCCGGCGAAGCTGATCCTGAACCACGACGATCCCGTGCTGGCGAGGCAGTTGGTCAATCGCGTCATTGTCGAAGTCTCCCGGCTGGAAGCGATATTCAGCCTGCACAGAAGCGATTCCGTTCTGGCGGAGCTGAACAGGGTGGGCGCAATCGCTGCTCCCCCTTCAGACATGATCATGTTGCTGGAAAGATCCCGTGCCATTTGGGAAGTTAGCGGTGGTGTCTTCGATCCGACGATACAACCGCTCTGGGCCCTCTATGCGCAGCATTTCTCCAGTGCCGATGCTGATCCTGCCGGACCGAAAAACGACGCACTCCGGGCGACCCTTTCTCTTGTCGGTTTTGATGGGGTTCGCTTCAACCGGGATCGCGTCGCTTTCGCTCGATCACACATGGCCCTTAGCTTCAATGGCATTGCGCAGGGTTACATTACCGACAGCATCGTTCAGACGCTTCGCGATGCCGGGGTCACCAGCAGCCTTGTCAGCATGGGGGAAAGTCGTGCCATCGGTGCCGCGTCCGACGGCCGACCCTGGCGTATCGGCCTCGCTGAAATGGAAGCCGGTGAAACCCCGGATACGGTCATCGATATCATCGACAAGGCGGTCTCTACTTCGAGTTCATCAGGATTCCATTTCGATCGTTCGGGCCGCTTCGGACATATCCTGGACCCAATCCATGGTTGTGTTCCGGAGCGTTACCGGCGCATGAGCGTGATTGCTCCGGATGCAACAACGGCCGATGCGCTCTCCACCGCGTTCAGCCTGATGGAACCGGCGAGAATTCGGCATTTCCTTGAAGGGCGCCCGGATATCGCCGTAGACATGGTCGCAGCCTCCGGCGAGCATGTTCGTATCGGCTAACTCAAAATCAGTATGGCAAATCCGAACCGCCGTTAAAGCGGGAAAAGCGAGAGGTCGCAGAACGCCGTAATTGGCGTTGCGAATGGGTTTGCTACCGAGGCATCGGCTGCGTGTGGAAAGCCGTTTGGTTTGCCCCTACGAAGAACAGCAGAAGCTCATCACCGTGGCGATGGCGTTCATGGCCGAGCTTTGTGCAGATACCTCTCAAACTATTTGATGTTATGAACCATTTAGTACAAAATGCCTGACCTCTGGCGAGGAGCATTCGGCGGCGGCCGATGCCTCATGAAACGCTACGCGGAATCGGAAGAAGGGAGGAGTAGATGAAGACCTCGATAGCGACCGTATCGATCAGCGGGGAGTTGCCTGAAAAGCTGGAGGCCATTGCAAAGGCCGGCTTCGATGGCGTGGAAATCTTCGAAAACGACTTCCTGGCCTTCGACGGCAGTCCGGTGGATGTTGGCAGGATGGCGCGCGACTACGGCCTTGAGATTACACTATTCCAGCCCTTTCGCGATTTCGAGTGCATGCCGCCTTCCCACCGGCAACGAACCTTCGACCGCGCCGAGCGCAAGTTCGACGTTATGCAGCAGCTCGGCACCGAGCTGCTGCTTGTTTGCTCGAATGTCTCGCCAGTCTCGCTCGGCGGGATCGACCGGGCGTCGGCGGATTTCCACGAGCTCGGCGAGCGGGCTGCCAGGCGCGGCCTGAAAGTCGGTTATGAAGCGCTCGCCTGGGGCGCCATATCAACGACCATCGCGACGCCTGGGAGGTCGTGCGGCGCGCCAACCATCGGAACATCGGTCTCATCCTCGACAGTTTCCATACGCTGTCGCGCAAGATCGACATCAACTCAATCCGTTCCATCCCGAAGGACAAGATTTTCATCGTCCAGCTTGCCGATGCGCCGCTGATCGACATGGACTTGCTCTACTGGAGCCGGCATTTCCGTAATATGCCGGGCGAGGGGGACTTACCCGTAACGGAGTTTGCAACAGCGATCGCCGAAACCGGCTATGATGGCTACTTCTCACTGGAAATCTTCAACGACCAGTTTCGCGGCGGTTCGACCCGCTCGATCGCGGCAGATGGCCACCGTTCGCTGATCTATCTCGGCGACCAGGTGCGAAGGAGCCCGAATGTGTCTGGCCTGACCCTTCCCGCCATGCCGGATCGGGCAAAGGTGAAGGGTGTCGGATTCGTGGAATTCTCTGCCGATGAAAAGGATGCCGCGGATCTTGTCGCCATCCTCCATACGCTCGGCTTCAGTAAAGCGGCTGTCCACCGAACCAAGAAGGTCAGTCTGTTCAGCCAGGGTGATATCCGGCTGCTCGTCAACACGGACGAGAAAGGGTTTGCGAACGCGTCCTTCGCCGTGCACGGCACCTCTGCCTATGCGATGGCGCTCCTCGTTGACGACGCAAAGGCCGCGCTCGCGCGTGCCGTGACACTCGATGCGGAGCCATTCAACCAGCCGGTCGAACCGGGTGAGGTGAAGATACCGGCGATCCGCGGCGTCGGCGGCGGGCTGATCTATCTGATCGACGACAAAAGTAAGCTCGGGCGCTTTTCCGAAATCGATTTCCTGCCCGTTAAAGAAGAAAAGGAGATTGCCCGGGCCCATCTCCTGCGCATAGATCATATTGCCCAGACGGTGGCCTATGACGAGATGCTGACCTGGCTTCTGTTCTATACTTCGATCTTCGATGCCCATAAGACGCCGATGGTGGATATCATCGATCCGGCCGGCGTGGTGCGCAGCCAGGTGGTGGAGAATGCCTCTGGGGCACTGAGGGTCACGCTGAACGGCGCGGAGAACCGCCGCACTCTGGCAGGCCACTTCATTGCGGAAAAGTTCGGTTCGGGCATCCAGCATCTCGCCTTCGAAACCGATGACATCTTCGCAACCGCCGCATCACTCCGGAAGAACGGGTTCCGGCCGCTCTCCATCTCGCCCAACTATTATGGCGATGTCGAAGCCCGATTTGGTCTCGACCCGGAGCTGACAGAGCAGCTGAAGGCGGACAACATCCTCTATGACCGTGACGAACACGGAGAATATTTCCAACTCTACAGCGGCACCTATGGTGAAGGCTTCTTCTTCGAGATCGTCGAACGACGTGGCTATCGTGGCTACGGTGCCCCGAATGCCATCTTCCGCATCGCCGCGCTCAAAAAACAGATGCGCCCGGAGGGGTTGCCGAGAAATTAGCGTTTGCCTGCGTGCGCTCCATGTTCATGTCTAGCGGTCTATCTGCGGTTCGGCATATTTCTCCTCAATATTGGCTGCGGCTGAACAGGATGTTTCCTATTCCGCGGCTTCCTTTGGCTTGAGGACGCCACGGCGAATCTGATCTTCTTCGATCGATTCAAAGAGGGCGCGGAAATTGCCCTCTCCGAAGCCTTCGTCGCCTTTACGCTGGATGAACTCGAAGAAGATCGGGCCGATGACGGTCTTCGAGAAGATCTGCAGCAGGATCTTTGTCGTACCGCCGTCGAGCACGCCTTCGCCGTCAATCAGGATGCCGTGTTTTTTCATGCGGTCGATCGGTTCGTCATGGCCGTGCACGCGGTCTCTCGACATTTCATAATAGGTGTCGGGTGGACCGGGCATGAATTTCAGCCCGTTGTCGGCGAGCCTGTCGGTTGCCTCATAGATACTCTCCGTCCCGACCGCGATATGCTGGATGCCTTCCCCCTTGTACTTCTTCAGATATTCTTCGATTTGGCTGGTGTCGTCCTTGGATTCGTTCAAGGGGATACGGATCTTGCCGCAGGGTGAGGTGATTGCCCGGCTCATCAGGCCGGTGATGCGACCGTCGATATTGAAGAAGTGGATCTGCTTGAAATTGAATAGCTCGCGGTAGAAATCCCACCACTTGTCCATATTGCCGCGATAGACGTTGTGGGTCAGATGATCGAGGTAATAGAAGCCGACGCCCTCGGGCTTAGGATTGCGTTCGCCGAGCCATTCGAATTCCGCGTCGTAGGCTGAGCCTTTCTCACCATAGCTCTCGACGAAATAGAGAAGCGATCCGCCGATGCCAACAATAGCCGGCACATCGAGCGTCTTGTCTTTGTCCTCATAGGGTTTCGCGCCCTTGGCGACCGCATGATTGAAAGCGTGTTTGGCATCAACGACACGCCAGGCCATGCTGGGCGCGCAGGGGCCATGTTCATCGACGAAACGCATGGCATGGCTGCCCGGCTCGGCGTTGACGATGTAATTGATATCGCCCTGGCGCCAAACGGTGATGTTCTTCGCCTTGTGCCGCGCCACCGGTTTGTAGCCCATGCGGTCGAACAGTTCTTCCAGCTTCTGCGGCTCCGGATGGGCGAATTCGACGAATTCGAAACCGTCGGTCCCCGCTGGATTGTCGGCGGTGATCTCAGAAACCGGTGCGTCGTGCGGGAAAGGACCCATGGTAAACTCCTCCTGTCAGTCACCCTTTATGATGATGCAGGTCACGTGCATTGTGCTTGCAATATGGGCTGTATTCCGCTCGAATGACGCATGATGTGTGCGAGATTAATGAAATGGGTGCACGATGAATGCCTTGGACGGATATGATCTAAAAATCCTGAACCATCTGCAGAACAACGGACGGCTGACCAATAACGAACTCTCCGAGCTCATCGCCTTGTCTCCCTCGCAATGTTCACGCCGGCGGGCACGGCTGGAAAGTGAGGGGTTCATTCAGACCTACCGGGCACATCTCAACCGGCAGAAGCTCGGTCTCGACCTGCTCGTGGTCATCGCCGTGACGCTGGCCACGCATAACCGCGATAATGCTAAGCGCTTCGCGCGCCTCGTCGAGGACCTGCCGGAAGTGCTGGAATGTTTCTCGCTGACCGGTGAGATGGATTATCATCTGAAAGTGGTGACACGCGATCTTGCGGGTCTGTCCCATTTCGTCAATGACGTGTTGCTGCCGCATGAAAGCGTGCAACATGTCAAGACATCAATCGTTCTCAATGTCCTGAAGGATTTCGGCGGGATTCCGATTCAAAAGCCCGCCAAGAGCTGAGGCTCAGAGGCCATCAGGTTCCGGAAGCTTGTTGCCTTTGGCGGGCTTGCGCATGGCGCTTTCCACCGCCGCGAGACCCTCGTCAAGCGCCCGGACGCCGCCGTCACCGACCTCTGCCTCCAGCTCTGTCTGATACCGGCGGGCGAGTTCGATCAGCTCCCGGTAAGCCTGTAGCCCGGCAGCAGTGAGTTCCAGATGCTCGAGCCGCCGGTCGGCTTCGTCCTGCGTTCGCCTTAACCAGCGACGCTGTTCCAGCTCAAACACGGCGCGGCTTACCTTCGTCTTGTGCATGCTCGAATGGATGCCGACTGCCTTCGATGTCATGCGGCCGGAACTGCCGAGGGCTGCGAGCGTGCGCCATTCCGGCCGTGTCATGTCATACTTTGCCTTGTAATGCGCGGCGAAGCGCAGGCCGACAAATTCAGCGGCGCGATTGAGACGGTAAGGAAGAAATTGTTCGAGAGCAAAGTGGTCCATGGCGTTGATGGTTACAAAATAGATGGTTACATTTGTAACCATATCGTCATCATGGGAGGAAGCAAGCCATGCTGGACAAGATCGATCCGAAAGCCGTAAAGGCCTCTGTCAAAACGCAAGCGCTCGCCTACATGCCGGGCTTCGGCAATGATTTCGAGACCGAGAGCCTTCCGGGAGCATTGCCGCAGGGCCAGAACAGCCCGCAGCAGTGCAATTACGGCCTCTATGCCGAGCAACTTTCCGGCTCGCCCTTTACCGCGCCGCGCGGCACCAACGAGCGTTCGTGGCTCTATCGTATTCGTCCCAGCGTGCGGCACACGGGCCGCTTCACGAAAATCGACTATCCATTCTGGAAGACTGCGCCCCATATCGGCGAGCACTCGCTGGCGCTTGGGCAGCTTCGCTGGAGCCCGCTGCCGGCTCCAAAGGAGGAATTGAATTTCCTGCAGGGTATCCGCACGATGACAACGGCGGGCGATGCGCTGACCCAGGCGGGAATGGCGGCGCATGTTTACACGTTTAATGCCGACATGGTGGACGACTATTTTTTCAATGCCGATGGCGAAATGCTGGTTGTGCCGGAGACGGGCTCGATCCGCGTTTTCACCGAGCTCGGCAAGATGGACCTGGAGCCATCCGAAATCTGTATCATCCCGCGCGGAACCATGTTCAAGGTCACCCGGCTCGGCGAGGAAGACGTCTGGCGCGGTTATATCTGTGAGAACTACGGCGCCAAATTCACGATGCCGGACCGCGGCCCGATCGGCGCCAACTGCCTCGCCAATCCGCGTGACTTCAAGACACCTGTGGCTGCCTATGAAGACAAGGAAACGCCCTGCCGCGTGCACGTGAAGTGGTGTGGCTCTTTTCATGTGACCGAGATCGGCCATTCACCGCTCGACGTCGTTGCCTGGCACGGCAACTATGCGCCCTACAAATATGATCTGCGCACCTTTTCGCCAGTCGGTGCGATCCTGTTTGATCATCCCGATCCGTCGATATTCACTGTGCTGACGGCACCGTCGGGCGAGGAGGGAACGGCGAATGTGGATTTCGTCATCTTCCCGCCGCGCTGGCTGGTGGCGGAACATACGTTCCGACCGCCCTGGTATCATCGCAACATCATGAGCGAGTTCATGGGGCTGATCTACGGTCGCTATGACGCCAAGGAAGAGGGGTTCGTGCCGGGAGGCATGAGCCTGCACAACATGATGCTGCCGCACGGCCCGGATTTTATCGGTTTCGAAAAAGCATCGAACGGCGAACTGAAACCGGTCAAGCTCGAGAACACCATGGCCTTCATGTTTGAGACGCGGTTCCCGCAGCAAATCACCAGGTTCGCCGCGGAACTCGAAACGCTGCAGGACAATTATATCGATTGCTGGACTGGCCTCGAACGCAGGTTTGACGGCACGCCAGGCATCAAGTGAAATAATACGAGGGCACGTCTGCTCAATTAAACAGTCTGGGCGTTGTTTTCTTCGACAGGCGCCACACATTCTGACATGTGGCCTTGAGGAGCAGGGCGAATAAGAGGGGGACATATGAAGCTTGCGACGTTGAAGGATTCCACGCGCGACGGTCGGCTGGTCGTGGTGTCGAAAGACCTGACCCGGTGCTCGGAGGTGGGGCACATCGCCCGGTCGCTGCAGGCGGCACTGGATGACTGGGCGCATGCGGGGCCGCGGCTTGCCCGCGTCGCGGAAGGGATTGAAACCGGTTCGCAACCGACCCACCGTTTTCATGAGCATGACGCCACGTCGCCGTTACCGCGTGCTTATCAATGGGCAGATGGTTCCGCCTACGTCAACCATGTCGAGCTTGTACGCAGGGCGCGTAACGCCGAGATGCCGGAGAGTTTCTGGACCGACCCGCTGATGTATCAGGGTGGTTCCGACGCCTTCCTCGGCCCGCGCGATCCGATCCTGCTCGGCGACGAAGCCTGGGGCTGCGACATGGAGGGTGAGGTGGCTGTCATCGTTGACGACGTGCCGATGGACGCGTCGGTGGACGAGGCTCGCGATGCAATTCGGCTAGTTATGCTGGTCAACGACGTATCGTTGAGGGGACTGATCCCGGCTGAACTCGCCAAGGGTTTCGGTTTCTTCCAGTCAAAACCCTCTTCGGCGTTTTCACCGGTCGCCGTCTCTCCGGATGAGCTTGGCGATGCCTGGGGTGGCGGCAAACTGCATTTGCCGTTGCGTGTCGATCTGAACGGCAAGCCGTTCGGCCGGGCCAATGCCGGTATCGACATGACCTTCGATTTCCCGCAACTCATCGCCCATGCGGCTAAGACCAGACCCCTTGCTGCGGGTACGATCATTGGTTCCGGTACGGTTTCCAATAAGCTTGACGGCGGGCCGGGCAAGCCGGTGGCCGACGGCGGAACGGGTTATTCCTGCATCGCCGAAATCCGCACGATCGAGACTATCAATCTCGGCGTGCCGAAGACGCCCTTCCTGCATTTCGGGGATACGGTGCGGATCGAGATGAAGGACGAGAAGGGGCATTCCATCTTTGGCGCAATCGAGCAGACCGTGACGAAATACGAGAAGACGGGATGAGCGACACGGTACTCTACGATTACTGGCGCTCTTCTGCCAGTTATCGGCTGCGGATCGCGCTCAACATGCTCGCCGAGACATTCCGCTCCGTTCCGGTCGATCTGCTTGCCAAGGCACACAGGTCGCAGGAGCATCTGCAGCGCAATCCGCAGGGCCTTGTCCCGGTGCTGGAGATCGACGGCCACATCTTTACCCAATCGCTGGCTATAATCGAATATCTCGACGAGACGCGCGGCGGCGCCTTCCTGCCAGGCGATCCCGTCGGTCGGCAGAGGGTGAGGGCGCTCTCCTACATCATCGCGATGGAAATCCATCCGGTCTGCAATCTCAACGTTACCGGTCATGTCCTGTCGTTGACTGGTGGCGGTGATGAAACACGGATCGCCTGGATGCAAAAATTCATCGGAGAGGGATTGGCCGCTTTCGAAAAATCCCTGGCTTCGCCCTCGACCGGCAGGTTCTGCCACGGCGACCGTCCGACCATGGCGGATATCTGTCTCGTGCCACAGGTCTATAATGCCCGGCGCTGGAATGTCGATCTCACCGGATACCCGAGGCTTTTGGCGATTGCCGATTGCTGCGCCGTGCTGAAATCGTTCGCCAATGCGCATCCGGACAAGGTGGCGCGTTAGAAACTTATCTTTCTCGTTCGGATTGATATCTGCCTCTGTGTCTTGCCGGATTGGCCCGAAGGCCGTCGTTGGCCACAGATTCGCCGATCAGTTCCCCACAGACACCGGGTGGTGGCGCCATATCATGGCGCTATCAGCTCATCTGCTCCCCGCGACGATTCCCCTTAGACCGTCAATGTTCGCCTCCGCTAAGGTTCCGCGATCCACTGGCACAACGGCAGGCCATTGACAGGGCTTTCGTGTTCTGTATTCTCTTATAAAGTCTTATATATCATAATAGTGGAACATAGAAACGGGAGACCTCGATGAAACTGAAACTGGCGTTCCTGGTTGCGACTGCCTTGATCGCAGCCCCCTCGCTTTTGATGGCTCAGGAAAAGGGCGGCGTGATCAACGTCGCGACAATCGGCGAGCCGCCAACTCTTGATCCGATGGTATCGACCGCCGACCTCGTCGGCATCGTCACGCAGCATATCTTCGAGACCCTCTATACTTTCGACAAGAGCTGGAAGGTGACGCCGCTTCTCGCCGAAAGCCTCCCGGAGATCAGCGCGGACGGCAAGACCTACACGATCAAGCTGCGCACAGGCATCAAGTTCCATGACGGCGGCGACATGACGTCGGAAGATGTGGTCGCCTCGCTCGGCCGCTGGACGAAGCTTGCTTCGCGCGGCAAGCAGGCCGCCGGTTTCATCGAATCCGTCGCTGCTGCCGATGCCGCGACGGTCACTATAAAACTGAAACAGCCCTATGCACCGCTTCTTTCTCTCCTCGCCTTCAACAATTCCGCGGCCATCATCATTCCGGCTGAAAAGCAGGATGAGCCGATGAAAGAGTTCATCGGCACGGGACCCTATATGCTGAAGGAGCGCAAGGCGGACCAGTATATCCAGCTCGCCCGTTTTGACGGCTATAAGCCCCGTTCCGGCGAGAGCGACGGTTATGGCGGCGCCCGTCATCAGTATCTCGATGAAATTCGTTTCGTGCCGGTTCCGGATCCGAACACGCGCGTGGAGGCGGCTGTTTCGGGCCAGTACGACTACGTCGACTCCATTCCGGTCGAATCCTTTGAAAAGATCAAGAATTCCCAGCCATCCGAGCCGATCATGCTGAAGCCGTTCGGCTTCCCGGTCTTCGTTTTCAACACCAAGGAAGGCCTCTCCTCGAACCTTGCGATCAGGAAGGCTGTCGAGAAGGCACTGAGCATGGAAGACATGCTGGCTGCAGCTTTCGGCAGCAAGGATTTCTACAACGCGGACGGAGCCTTCTATCCGAAGAGCTTTGTCTGGAACACCGAGGTCGGGACCGAAGGCAATTACAATCTCGGCGATCCGGAGGGGGCAGCAGCGGACCTGAAGGCAGCCGGCTACAAGGGCGAGCCGTTGCGGATCCTCACCAGCCGCCAATACGAGTTCCACTACAAGATGGCCCAGGTGGCGGCAGAATACCTGAAGCTCGCCGGCGTTAACGTGGACATGCAGGTGGTCGATTGGGCGACGCTGACCCAGCGCCGCGCCGACGCCAAGCTTTGGGATATCTACATCACCCACAGCCCCTTCCTGCCCGAGCCGGCCCTGATGGGCGTGCTGTCGACCAGCTCGCCGGGCTGGTGGGATACGCCTGCCCGCAAGGCCGCAGTCGATCCCTTCACGTCCGAAGCTGATCCGGCGAAACGCGTCGAACTCTGGGCAAATGTCCAGAAGACGATCTATGATGAACTGCCATTGCTGAAGATCGGCGATTTCAACGCTGTCTCCGCGAAATCGAAGAAGCTTGAAGGCGTCGATCCGGCTCCCTGGCCGTATTTCTGGAACGCCTCGATCACGAAGTAAGCACGAGAAATGCGGATGCCAGGCTGCAGGCCGGCATCCGCTCTCGGCCTTGTCCCGTGCGGACACAGGAACCCGTTTGCATGATACGTTACATCCTTCAGCGCCTCGCGGGCATGATCGTCGTGATGTTCCTGGTCGTCACGATCGTCTTCGTGATCGTGCGTGTGACGCCCGGAGACCCGGCCGCCGTGATGCTCGGTCCCGACGCGACGGCGCAGGACATTGCCGAGCTCAGGACCCGTCTCGGGCTCGACCAATCGATCGGTGTTCAATACATCTACTATATAGGCCAGCTTCTGCGCGGCGATCTCGGTCAGTCGATCTTTCTCAATATGCCGGTCGGATCGGCTCTTCTCGATCGCGCTGAGCCCACCTTTTTCCTGACAATCTTCTCGCTGGTGATCGCGAGCATCATAGCCCTGCCGATCGGCATCTATTCCGCCTACAGGCGTGGCTCCTTCGTCGATCAGGCTGCGACCACGATCGCCATGCTGGCCGCGAGCATTCCGAGTTTCTGGCTGGGCCTCATCCTGATGCAGTTCTTCGCGGTCAGGCTGAGCCTGTTTCCCGTTTCGGGATACGGCGGTCCGGGTTCCTCCTTTCTGGAACGGATGTATCACCTGACGCTGCCGGCTTTCGCGCTCGGTCTCGTCTCCTCGGCGCTCATTCTGCGCTTCACGCGGGCCTCGATGCTGGACGTGCTGGGTGACGACTATATCCGCACGGCGCGCGCCAAGGGTCTGGTCGAACGGCGCGTCGTGATGAAACACGCCCTGAAGAACGCACTGATCCCGATCCTGACCGTCATCGGCCTGACGGCGGCGGTCCTGATTTCCGGCGCGGTCGTCACCGAAACCGTCTTCGGTCTGCCGGGTGTCGGCAATCTCGTCGTCTCGGCGGTCCTGCGCCGCGACTATCCCGTGATCCAGGGCGCACTGCTGGTGATTGCCGGCCTCTATGTCCTGATCAATTTCGCGATCGACATGCTCTATCTTCTGGTCGATCCCAGAGTACGTTACTAATGGGGGTGCGCATCTGATGGCCGATATCGCAACCACCACTCCCAAGCCGGCTGTCAGCGAGCGAGGCAAATTCCTCCGCCGGCTGCTGAGGCGCAAGACAGTCGCTGCCGGCGTGATCGTGCTGACAATCTTCGTCCTGCTTGCGATTCTGGCGCCTTGGATTGCGCCTTATTCGCCCTCGAAGCTGTCGATCGTCAACCGGCTGAAGCCGCCGAGCGAAATCTTCTGGTTCGGCACGGATGAATTCGGGCGGGACGTCTTCTCGCGCACCATCTATGCCGGGCGGCTGTCTCTGCTGGTCGGGGTTGCCGTGGTGGCGCTGTCTGCCTTGATCGGCGTCACGCTCGGCCTGCTCGCGGGTTTTTTCCAGAAACTCGACACGCCGATCGCCCGGCTGATCGATGCGATGATGGCATTTCCGGATATCCTGCTCGCGATTGCGCTCGTTGCGGCCCTCGGTCCGTCGCTGGTGACGGTCATCGTCGCTTTGGCGATCGTCTATTCGCCGCGACTTGCCAGGATCGTACGCGCCTCCACGCTGGTGATCCGGGAACTGCCTTACGTGGAAGCGGCGAGGGCGCTCGGCATTTCGACCTTCCACATCATGACGCGGCATGTGCTCCGCAATCTCGTGTCGCCGATCCTGGTGCAGGGCACGTTCCTCTTCGCCAGCGCCATGCTGGCCGAAGCCGGGCTTTCCTTCCTCGGGCTCGGCGTTAGCCCTGAAATTCCAACCTGGGGAACGATGATCGCCGCCGGCCGCCAGTATATCGGCCAGGCCGACTGGATGACCTATTTCCCGGGCTTTGCAATCATTCTTTCCGTGCTGTCGCTGCAGATGGTCGGCGACGGGCTGCGGGACATGCTCGATCCAAGACTTCGAAAGGACCTTTAGAATGACCGGTGAAAAAGCGGGCAAGCCGCTCCTCCTCACCAATGTGAAGCCAATGGCCTTTGGCGGCGATACATCCGCCGCCGTCACCGACATCCTCGTCGGCGCCGATGGCAGGATTTCCGCGATCGGCTCGTCGCTTGCGGCGCCTGTCGATGCGGAGCGTGTCGACGGCAAGGGCGCGTGGATTTCTCCCGGCTGGGTCGACCTGCACGTCCACATCTGGCACGGCGGCACGGATATATCGATCCGTCCGTCGGAATGCGGCGCCGAACGTGGTGTGACCACGCTTGTAGATGCGGGCTCGGCAGGCGAGGCCAATTTCCACGGCTTCCGCGAATACATCATCGAGCCGTCGAAGGAACGCATCAAGGCTTTCCTGAACCTCGGTTCGATCGGGCTCGTCGCCTGCAACCGTGTGCCAGAACTGCGCGACATCAAGGATATCGACCTCGACCGCATCCTCGAATGCTACGCGGAAAACAGCGAGCATATCGTCGGCATCAAGGTGCGCGCGAGCCATGTCATCACCGGGTCCTGGGGTGTTACCCCCGTCAAGCTCGGCAAGAAGATCGCCAAGATCCTCAAGCTGCCGATGATGGTGCATGTGGGCGAGCCGCCAGCGCTTTATGACGAGGTTCTGGAAATCCTCGGGCCCGGCGACGTCGTCACTCACTGCTTCAACGGCAAGGCCGGTTCGAGCATCATGGAGGACGAGGACCTCTTCAACCTTGCCGAACGCTGTGCCTCCGAAGGTATCCGCCTCGACATCGGCCATGGCGGCGCGTCCTTCTCGTTCAAGGTGGCGGAAGCGGCCATCCAGCGCGGCTTGCTGCCGTTCTCGATCTCGACCGACCTGCATGGGCATTCGATGAATTTCCCGGTCTGGGATCTCGCAACGACGATGTCCAAGCTGCTTTCCGTCGGTATGCCGTTCGAGAAGGTGGTGGAGGCCGTGACCCATGCCCCCGCCTCGGTCATCAAGCTTTCCATGGAGAACCGGCTGTCGGTCGGCAGCCAAGCCGATTTTACGATCTTCGATCTCGTGGATGCCGACCTCGAAGCGACCGATTCCAACGGTGATGTCTCGCGGCTGACCAGACTGTTCGAGCCGCGCTACGCGGTCATCGGATCGGAAGCCACCGTCTCCAGCCGCTATATCCCGCGGGCCCGCAAGCTCGTCCGCCACAGCCACGGTTATTCGTGGCGGTGAGGCGACATTCCTGAAATTGCATGACAGGAGTTTAGGTGAATACGTCTCCAGCAAAGGCCACTCCGGTGGCAGAAACGCCTTATGGGCGGTTGGCGGCACTCGGCATCAAACTGCCGCCGCCGCCGCCGCCGATTGCCAATTTCGTGACGCATGTACGCGAAGGCAACATTCTCTACCTTTCCGGTCAGGGACCGCGGGAGATGGACGGTTATCTCCATGCCGGAAAAGTCGGCGGCGATGTCGATGTGGAGCAGGCCTATCAACACGCGCGACTGACGGGTATCAACCTGCTTGCCGTGATGCAGGATGCGCTCGGCGACCTTTCGCAGGTGAAGCGGGTCGTGAAACTGCTCGGCATGGTCAATGCCGTTCCGGATTTCGAGGATCATCCGCGGGTCATCAATGGGTGCTCGGACCTCTTCATCGAGGTCTTCGGCGAGGCGGGCCAGCATGCGCGCTCCGCCGTCGGCTTTGGTTCGCTTCCCGGCAATATCACCGTCGAGATCGAAGCGATTGTTGCTCTGCGCGATTGAGGGGAGGACAGAACTCAGTGGTTGCGCCAGCCCATCAGCTTTTCGATCTTCTCGGCAGAGGCGCGCACCTGTTCCGTATAGTGGTTCTCGTCGGAAAAGACCTTTTGTTCCGGCAGTACGATGGAAATGGTGGCGACGCACTGGCCCTCGCGATCTACGATGGGCGAAGCAATGCAGGCGACGGCATAGTCCGACTCCGCAACCTGAATGGACAGGCGTTCCTGAAACGCCTTGCCTGCCGAGTCGGACAGGGTGCGGGCATTAATCTCGGCGCGACCGGTCGGGGAGGTGCGGGCGCAACGCTTGAAGAGTTCGATCCGCTCCTCGTCCGGCAGGTGGCCTACAAGGAGCCGGCCGGAGGCGGTCCAGTTGAGCGGTACACGCGTGCCGACGCGCGAAGCGACCTGGAAATGGCTCGGGCCGTCCGCCATGGCGAGCACCAGCATATAGTCGCCGTCGCGGCCGCAGAGCTGCACGGTTTCACCCGCCTGCCGGCAGAGGTCGTGCATCTCGTGGGTGGCGACGCTCATGAAATCCAGCGACCGAGCATAGGCAAGACCGTAGTGGTAAAGCCGCGCGCCGAGCCAGATCGACCCGTCGGGATTGCGGGCCAGCATGTTCTTTTCGACCAGGTCATCGATGATCACGTAGACGGTGGAAAGCGGCGCCTTGACCGCCTTGGCGATGGCATAGGCGCCCGCCGGCGCACCGGTTTCGTAGAGATAATCGATCACCTGCAGCGCACGGTCGATGCCGCTCACGCGCGAGCGGCGCGCGCCCTTGGCTTCCGTTTCCTCGGTGGAAGCGGCGTCTTCGGAGAGTGCTGCAGATGAAGTCCTGGCGTCCAATTCAATGTTCCTCGCGGGCCTCTCGTGTGATTTTGAGAGGCTATTACATTACTATGGTATAGCTGTCGATGGCAATCCGCAGCCGGCCATCACTTTGGAGAGAAGAGAATGTCCGATGATATCCGCACCCGGATCGGGCTTCGCCCGGTCATCAATGTATCCGGCACGATGACCAGCCTGGGGGCCTCGATTGTCGTTCCGGAAGCGATCGAAGCGATGGCAGCGATCCTGCCGCAGTTCGTGGAGATCAATGACCTGCAGCGCAAGGCAAGCGCCGTCATTGTACGGCTGACGGGGGGCGAAGCGGGGTTCGTGACGGCCTCCTGCTCTTCCGGCATCAGCCTCGCAGTCGCCGGAGCCATCACCGGCAACAATCTGCTGGCGATCGAGAAGCTGCCGGACGTGACGCCGGAAAAGAACGAGGTCATCGTCCAGATGGGCCATGTGGTGAGCTATGGTGCACCGGTGGACCAGGCGATCCGGCTTGCCGGCGGCAAGGTGGTGCTGATCGGCCAGGCGACCTCGACGCATCGCTACCACATGGAAAACGGAATCACCGAGAAGACTGCGGCTGCCGTCTATGTCGTCTCGCATCACGTGGTCGATTACGGTCTCCTGCATCTGACGGAATTTGTCGAGATCGCGCATGCCAAAGGCGTACCCGTCATCGTCGATGCTGCTTCGGAATACGATCTTAGGCTCTTCCTGGCGCAGGGTGCGGATATCGTGCTCTATTCCGGCCACAAGTTCCTCGGCGGCCCGACCTCGGGCATCGTCGCCGGTAAAAAGGAACTGGTGCGCAGCGCCTTCCTGCAGAACATGGGTATCGGCCGTGGCATGAAAGTCGGTAAGGAGAGCGTCTACGGCGTCATGGCGGCGCTGGAGGCCTGGGAGAAACGCGATCATGCGGGTATCCGCGAGCGCGAAACCGGCTACCTGAACCTATGGAAAAGGACACTCGACGGCCGTCCGGGCGTGACTGCACTGATCGAGCCCGACCCGACCAACAATCCGCTCGACCGCATGCGGGTGATCATCTCACCGCCCGAAGCGCATATCACCGCCTGGGATCTTGCAAGTGCGCTTGGACGCGGCGAACCGCCGATCATCGTCCGCGACCACGAGGTGGAACATCACTATTTCTACCTCGACCCGTGCAATCTGCATCCGGGCCAGGAAACGATTGTTGCGAACAGGCTCGCGGAAGAACTCGATAAGGCACGCGCCTCCAACGAGATTATCGCCACGCCCATCGAGGAACGCAGCCGGCACCGTTTCGACAGTGTGCTGCGCTGGCCGGACTGAGCCGAACAAGACGACAGGAAGAGAACGATCATGGCCACCTCGCAAGCGCAAGCCGTCCAATCCGATCAACCGGTGCTGTCCGTCCAGAACCTGACCACGTCGTTCAACGTGGACGGCGAATGGAAGCCGGTGGTGCGCAATGTCTCCTTCTCCGTTGCGCCGGGCGAGACGGTGGCGATCGTTGGGGAATCGGGCTCGGGCAAGAGCGTCACCTCGCTCTCGATCATGCGGCTCCTGCAGCCGGATTCAAGCCGCATCGAAGGCCGGATCATGCTCAGCGGACGCGACCTGCTGTCGCTTCCCGAACACGAGATGCGCAAGGTGCGCGGCAATGACGTCGCGATGATCTTCCAGGAGCCGATGACGAGCCTTAATCCGCTCTTCACCATCGGCGACCAGATTTCCGAGGCGCTGCTCTGCCACAAGGACATGTCCGCAGCGCAGGCGAAAGCCGAAACTATCCGGCTTCTGGAAAAGGTGCGCATCCCGTCGGCTGCTTCACGTTTCGACGAATATCCGCATCGTTTCTCCGGCGGCATGCGCCAGCGCGTGATGATCGCTATGGCCTTGGCGTCCAAGCCGAAGCTTCTGATCGCCGACGAACCGACCACAGCGCTCGATGTAACGATCCAGGGCCAGATCCTCGACCTCATCAAGATGTTGCAGGATGAGGAGGGCACGTCCGTCCTGTTCATTACCCATGACATGGGCGTGGTTGCCGAAATTGCTGACCGGACAGTCGTCATGTATCGCGGCGAGCAGGTCGAGACGGGCGCGACCGCGGACATCTTCCATCGCGGCAAGCATCCCTATACCCGCGCGCTGCTCTCCGCCGTGCCGGTGTTGGGTTCGATGGAAAAGTACCAGCGGCCGCTGCGTTTCCCGGTCGTCAATGCCGCAACCGGAGAGTCCGATGTGCCGGTCGAAGTGCCGGATACAGTCGCGAAGGGCAGGCCGATCCTTGAGGTGAAGGGCCTCACCAAGCGCTTTGACATCCATTCCGGACTGTTTGGGCGGCTGAGCGGCCGGGTCCATGCCGTCGAAGACGTCTCCTTCGATCTCTTCGCCGGCGAGACGCTGTCTCTGGTGGGCGAATCCGGCTGCGGCAAGTCGACAACCGGCCGGGCAATCATGCGGCTCATCGAGCCGGACGCAGGTTCGGTCACCGTCGAGGGCCGTGACCTGCTCGCGCTCGACAGACGGGAAATGCGCGAGATGCGCAAATCCGTGCAGATGATCTTCCAGGACCCGTTCGCCTCGCTCAATCCGCGCATGACTGTTGGCCAAGCCATCGCCGAACCCTATCTCGAACACAAGATGGGGACTTCGAAGGAAGCCAAAGAGGTCGTCGCTGACATGCTCGGCAAGGTGGGGCTGACCCCGGACATGGCAAGCCGCTACCCGCACGAATTTTCGGGTGGCCAGCGGCAGCGTATCTGTATCGCCCGTGCGTTGGCGCTTCAACCGAAGGTGATTGTCGCGGACGAAAGTGTTTCTGCGCTCGATGTGTCGATCAAGGCTCAGGTCATCAACCTGATGCTCGACCTGCAGCAGAGCCTCAACCTCGCCTTCCTGTTCATCTCCCATGACATGGCGGTGGTGGAACGCGTGAGCCACCGCGTTGCAGTCATGTATCTCGGTGAAATCGTCGAAATCGGCCCACGCTTCTCCGTTTTCGGCAATCCGCAGCACGATTATACGAAGAAGCTGATGGCTGCCGTTCCAGTGCCGGATCCCGACCGCCGGCGAGAGAAACGCATGGGCGCCAGCGATGAGTTGAAGAGCCCAATCCGGCCGGTCGATTACCTGACGAAGACGCGTGAATATCGCGCCGTCTCACCAGGCCACCTCGTGGCGGTCTGACGGGTAGACGGTTCATCTTCTCAGGATGCTCTCGCTGTGTCCTTGCAAAGCAGGTGTCCCGAAAGCATCGCACTATTTGCGTTAGGCTGGCGAGGCCGCCCCCATCGTCGAGCGGCGTTTGATAAGTTCGCCGGAAATCCTGCGAATGGTCGGCAGCTTGCCAGGCGCGCAGGAGCCGTCTTCGAGCATGGTTACCGTGACATCGACAAGCGTGTCGATCGGCTGGCGGAATGTCGTCAGGCTGTAATGCGGCCAGCCCGCCATGGCGATGTCGTCGAAGCCGGCAACCGCGATATCCTCCGGCACGCGTACGCCATTTTCCTGAAGTGCGTCGACACCGCCGACCGCGAGAATATCGTTGGCAAAAAAGATCGCGTCAGTCTCTCCGCGGGCCAGAATATCGAGCGCCGCGTTTCGCCCTGCATAATAGCTGTACTCGCCGCCATCGATCAGTGCAGACAGCGTCATGCCGTGCTCGGCGATGCGGGTGATAAAGGCGCTCTGACGCTCGCGGTTGGTGGTCGTGTGCGAAAGGCCCGCCACATAAGCGATACGGCGGCGCCCGATCTCGTGGAAATGATCGGCGATCGCCCTCGCGCCCTCGATATTGTCGCAGATCACGCAACTCAGTTCCGCATCTTCCGCGACGCGGTTGATCAGGATCGCCGCCCGATCCTCTGTTGCCCAACGCAGAGTCGGGCCGGACAGGATCGTCGCGGAAATGATAATGACCGCATCGACGTTATAGCGTCTGAGCGCTGAAAGCTGTTCCTCCAGATCGGCGCCCTTTGTGATGTTGAACATCAGACTCTGCAAGCCGATGCGCTGCAGCCCGCGTGAAAGTCTCTCGATAAGCGCCGGATAGAAAGGGTTCTGCATGTCCGAGATGACGATGCCGACGATGTTCGTCCGGCTCTTCGAAAGCATGCTGGCGATAGCATTGGGATGATAACCGACGTCTTCGGCATGGCGCAGGATTTTCGCCCGGAGTTGCGGTGCAATGCTCGCCCCGGGTGTGAAGGCGCGCGAAATGGCCGACTGGCTGACGCCGATCATCCGCGCGAGCTCGCGTGCCGTCATCGGCTTGCGCCGCACTTTTTCGCTGGTCGTATTATTCAATGCCGCACTCCCTGGCACCGTTGCAACCGTTGCGAGATTCTCCCTATCGCTTAATCAGCCTTCCTTCAATACGACGAATTGGAACAGAAGCCAATCTTGCATACGTATGCAATGCGCGCTACTTTTGTAATGGCAGGGGAGGAGACCCTGTCGGCAAGCGGATTGGTGGAGGCGCGGATGCCCACGGCATTGGACGGCCTGCGGGTCGTCGATTTCTCGGATAGCCTGGCAGGGCAGTATTGTGCACGCCTGCTGGCGGATTTCGGGGCGGACGTCACGCTGATAGAGCCTGTGGAAGGCTCTGCCATTCGCCGCATGCAGCCATTTTCGGTGACTGAGCCCAATCTGTCCTTGCATTTCTGGCACCTCAACGCTGGCAAGCGTTCCATCGTCGTCGACCGGGCGGATGCCGAACGGCGTGACGCGATGCTGGCTGCGGCGGACGTTGCGATTCTGCCGGAGGATTTCGATCCGCAGCGCGTGGAGCGACTGAATCCCGGCTGTATCGCAGCATCGGTCAGTGCCTTCGGGCGGGATGGACCGCTGGAGGATTGGCGAGGGCCGGAGATCGTCCTTCAGGCGCTGTCCGGCATGATGAACAACAACGGCGCCTATGGACACGAACCGCTTTATGGTGTCGGAAACCGCGCCTCTTACGCGGCAGGTTTGGCGACCTGCATCGGCATTCTCGTCGCCTTGCACGAGCGCCATTCCAGCAATCTCGGTCAGGTCGTCTCGGTCGATGCGGCGGAGACTGCTGCGGCCATGTGCTTCCCTTATGTGATGCGGCACATCTACAACGGCTCCATCCACACGCGGCAGGATCAGACGATCCCCGCGGGCCAGGTGAAATGTCGCGACGGCTGGGTCTGCATCTGGATCTACAATCATCGCTGGCATGCTGTCTGCACGGCGCTCGACCTGCCGCATCTGGAAAACGATCCGCGTTTTGCCGAGCCGGCTGTGCGCCGGGCGAATTGGGAAACCCTTTACGAGATCATTCAGGAAAAGGTTACGGATCAGTGCGCCGAGGAACTGGTGGAGCGGCTTCAGAAGGCGCAGGTCATCGCCGCGAAGGCTTACCGGCCGTCCGAGCAGTTGCAGAACGGCCATCTCAACGACCGGAATTACTGGGAAAAGGCAGATGGACGGCTGATCCTCGGCACGCCTTACCGGATGAGCGTTACGCCGCGCAAAGTCGCATCTGGCGCGCCGGCTCTCGGCGAGGCGAACGGTAAGATCGCCTGGACGCCCCCGGAACGGATACCACCTCGGCAATCGTCTCCGAGGCTACCGCTTGAAGGCCTGAGGGTCATCGAGATCACGACGGCCTGGGCCGGTCCCATGGCGGGTCGGGTGCTTGCCTATTTCGGCGCGCAGTCGATCCATGTGGAATCGCCGAACCGCGTGAATTCCTGGCGGCTCAACAGGGAGAAACCCAATCCGATCAACTTTCCAGATGGTGAAGCGGGCTCCCGACCCTTCGACCGCTCCTTCCTGTTCAACTCCCAGAACGTCAACAAGCTCTCGTGCATCCTGAACTTGAAGACGGAGGAAGGGCGCAAGACGCTTCGCCGTCTCGTAGCCGTCGCCGATGTACTGATCTGCAATTTCCGGCCGGGCACGCTCGCCAAGCTCGGGCTCGACTATGAGAGCCTGGCCGCGATCAAATCCGATATCATTGTCGCGGAATTGCCGGCCTTCGGAGGCAGAGGACCGATGTCGAGCTATGCGGCGCTCGGGCCAACGATGGAAATGGCGACGGGCATGTCGGCAATGATGGGCTATCCTGGCGGCCAGCCGGAAAATAGCGGCCCTTCCTATCTCGATCCGATCGGCGGCTTCAATGCCGCCGCCGCCATCCTGATGGCGCTTTATCATCGCGACCGGACAGGTGAAGGCCAGTATATCGAGGTGCCGCAGGTGGAGGCGGCCATGCAGTTCATCGGCGCCGAGCTTCTGCTTGCCGCGGAAACCGGAGGCGACCCGCCACCGGATGGGAACCGGGTTCTGCACATGGCGCCGCATGACGCCTTCCCTGCGCGAGGCGAGGATCAATGGGTGGTCATTGCCGCGGAGGACCACAGACAGTGGGTTGCCCTTTGCGCGGCCATGGGCCGGCCCGAGCTTGCCTCCGATCCGCGCTTCTCTGATCTTGCCGCTCGCAAGCGTAACGAGGCGGAGTTGACCTCCATCATCTGCGAATGGACGGCGATCCGGGACAAGCATGCTGTCGCAAGGCTTCTGCAATATGCCGGCGTGGCGGCCGCTCCTGTCGCAAACGCAGCCGATGTCGCGGCGAGCACCTATCTTGCCTATCGCGGGTTCTTCACCGAACTCGATCATCCCGATGCGGGGCGACATCGCCATCCCGGCCTGCCCATTCATTTGAGCCGTACGCCCGGAAGCCAGCGCCGCGCCGCGCCGCAATTCGGTGGCCATAATCAGCATGTGCTTCGGCACATATTAGCCTTTTCGGCCTGCGACATCGATCGCATTTCCAAGAGCGATGCGATGGCGGCCGTACCTTTCCCGGACGGTTGAAGCATGAATTCATCTCCCGTCTTTCCACGAGAACTGGCCGTTAACATCCGGCTCGACGATGACCCGCGCTACAAAGGGTCGATCCATGACGACGCGGTGGCGAGATCACGCGGCTACAAGGCAGCACTCGTTCCAGGCGCCTTCGTTTACGGCCATATCAGCCGTCTCGCGCTTCACGCCTGGGCCGAGGATTGGATGATCCGCGGCGGCATGGGCGTGCGCTTCCGCCGACCGGTCTATAACGGCGACCGTCTGGTGATGCGCGCAGGTTCTCTTCAATATAAAGGCAGGATATGCCGGGCGGAGGTCTCGGTTATGAATGAGGATGGTGACGAGGTTGCCGCCGGCTGGATCGGATTGCCGGAGGAGTCGCCGGACCTGCCGGATCTGTCAAGGTTTGCCGCCGTTGTAAGGCCTGAGATTCCTCCACCGGTTGAGGCGGGAGACCTCAGCCGGGGCATGCCTCTCACCACGGCCAACCGGATCCTGACGGATGCTGATTTTAAGGCTTCCCTGCGCGCCTTCGGGGAGGCCGATCCTTTCTACGAGCGGGAGGCGGTCGTTCATTCGGGATGCCTGATGCGACTTGCCATGGGCGATACGAACAACAGCTTCAGGTTTCCCACTCCGGTGGTCCTGACGGGGATCGAGACACAGCATTTCGCTCAGGCGAGGCCGGGGCAGCGGCTTGCCGTTGTCGGTGCGGTCGCAGGAGCCTATCTCCGCAAAGGCAAGCATTATCTCGAAAGCGAGGAATTCATGCTGGCGGATGGAAAGCTGGTCGCACGATTTCTCCGAACCCAGATCTATGCCTTTGAGCAGGTGTCTTCGTGATCATCATCAGGCGCCGCCCTTCATTCCGCTTTTTTGCAGATGGTGCTTGCATACGGATGCAAACTGCGCAATGCTGTTAATACGGAGGAATGTGGCGGCGACAGACCGATCACGGTGATCGATGCGGTCGGGAGGGTCGCGCGAGACTTCAGCACAGCATGTCATGCATCTAACTGTCTGCCGGGTGTTGCCGGGACAGTGCCAAAGGACTTTTCAACCCGCGCTCATGCGCGGGCGGTTTTGCTTTTTTATTGAGGATGCGCAGTGGGTACGCCGACGATCATTAAATCCGTAGAGGCTTTTCAGGTGATGTGGGAGCCGAACGAGCCGCCGGGTCGCCGCAGTGCGATCGTTCGGGTGACGACGGTCGACGGGATCGTCGGATATGGCGAGGCTTCGCCGATGATGGGCGGCGAGCATTCGCTCGGTGTGGTGCGGGACTTCGCGCCGTCCCTGGTCGGTGCGGATGCGCTGGACCAGGCGGTGCTCTATGACAGGCTTTTGCATAGATACGTGAAGCTCGGGCCGGAAGGCGCCGTGACCGGGGCGCTCGCTGCGCTTGACATTGCGCTCTGGGACATCAAGGGAAAGTACTTCAACCAGCCGATCTTCAAACTGCTCGGTGGCGGATGGCGCACCGAGGTGCCGTTCTACGCTTCGATCGGGGGCAATGCCGGGCGCACCGTCGATGAAGTCCTGCGTGTTGTCGAGGCACGCTGGAAGAAAGAGACGCCGGCCGCCATCAAGATCCGCTGGGATGGCGACCGTACCCGGCAGGACTATGACATCCCGGGCGATATCGCAAAGGCGAAAGCGGTTCGCAAGCTCGTCGGCGACGATTTCCCGCTCGCCTTTGATGCCAACAACCAATATTCGGTCGGTGGTGCGATCCGGGTCGGGCGGACCTTGGAGGAGCTCGGCTATATCTGGTTCGAAGAGCCGGTGCAGCACTATAACGTTCGTGCGATGGGGGAGGTCGCCCAGCGACTCGATATCACCGTTTCGGCGGCGGAGCAGACTTACACTACCCAAGCGCTCGTCGACATGATCAATGCCGGGGTCCGTATGGTGCAGCCGGATATCGTCAAGATGGGCGGCATTACCGGGCTCATGCAATGCGCCGCGATCTGCCATGCGCACGGGGTCGAGCTGGTGCCGCATCAGACGCAGCCGACCATCGCGCACGCGGCGAATCTGCATGTGCTCGCGACCATCATGCACCTCACCAAGCCCGCCGAGTTTGCCGATCCCTCGACCCGCATGCATGTGGCTTTCGAGAACCCGCCGATTCCAACTGACGGTAAATTCATGGTGCCGAACGGGCCGGGTCTCGGTCTGATGGTCCTTGATGCCGAATTGGAGAAACGGCGAGGCTGATAGACTCAAACTTGTCTTTGGGAGGAGATGATGAGCTTGAACAGAAGGGAATTTCTTGAACTGGCTGCCGCTGCCACGGCATTGAGCACAATGGGCGTCCGCGCAGCCAATGCCCAGGACACCGACGTCATCCGCATCGGGATTGCCGCAGGCGGGCCGCGTACCAGTGATCCGAACTTCACGACGCAAGGGTCCGACAATTGGGCGACGGAGCAGATGTACGAACAGCTCGTCCGTCCGGAAGACGGCGATTTCGCCACCTCGCCCGACAAATATGTGCCGACGCTCGCGACCGAATGGACATCTTCCCCGGACGCCAAAACCTGGAATTTCAAGCTTCGTCAGGGCGTGCAGTTCCACAAGGGGTATGGCGAGATGACGTCCGATGACGTCGTCTTTTCCTACAAGCGTGCAATTGCCGACGGCACCAACAGAACCATCATGTCGAACGTCGCGGACGTGGTCGCCAAGGGACCTTACGAGGTCGAAATCACGCTGAAGACACCCGACGTGAACCTGCTCGGCACCACGATCTTTTCCAACAATACTGTGATCGTTTCGAAGAAGGCCTTCGACAAGATCGGCGCTGAGAAGTTCATGACGGATGCGGTCGGCACCGGTCCCTACGAGCTCACCCGCTTTGACAGCGAATGGGGCGAGGCGATGAAGCGCCATGAGGGTTATTGGGGCAACAAGGCAAAGATTGCCAATGTCGAATGCGTCTTCATCGCCGACACCACGGCCCGCACATTGGCGCTGCTCTCCGGCAACGTGGATATGATCGAGGCCGTGCGTGCACCGGGCTGGGTGGATTCGATGCTGCAGCGTGACCCCACCCTGCAGTTCGACATGACGCAGCCGGGTTCGTTCAATACCCTGCATATCAATCTCAAGCGCAAGCCTTTTGACAACCTGAAGGTCCGTCAGGCGGTCATGTATGCGATCGACCGGCATGCGGTCGCCGAGGCGCTGAAGCCGATGGGTGGCTTCATGGCCGGCCTGCAGCCGGATTTCTTCCCGGCTGGCTTCAAGACCGAGGATCTGCCGCCGGAACTGCAATACAAGTACGATCCGGAAAAGGCCAAGGCCCTGTTGGCGGAAGCAGGTTTTCCCGACGGCTTCGATTTCGACAGCAATTGCAGCCAGCGCGAGGATTATTCCTCAACCATGCTCATCGTACAGGAGCAGTTGCGTGCCGTCGGTCTGCGCATGAACCTCAAAATCGGCGACCACACGGCCTATCACGCCGACAATCGCAGCGACAAGAACACGCTCGCGATGCACTCTTCGAGCTATCCGCCGATCCCGACGCAGCTTTATTTCCAGCAGCTTTCGTCGAAATCGGAAGTAAAGCCGGACGGCAAGGGTGGCGGCGCCTACAGCCATTACGGCGTGGCGATGCCGGGTATCGACGATCTGCTCAACCAGGCCCTGCAAGCGACCGATTACAAGACCTATGTGGATCTCTGCAAAAAGATCGAGCTGCAGGTGCTCCGCGATCTGCCGTTGATCGGCCTGTCGACGCTGTCCTTCACCGTGGCGCGCAACAAACGCGTTGATCTCGGTTACCCAGTGAAGAGCGGCTATGCCCGCTGGCGCTTCCATCGCGCGACCAAAACGGCGTGATATAATTCTTCCAGCGCCTACTATCTATCCCTGTTGAGTGATCTTCGGGGATAGCCTTCTCCAGAAGGGTGCGTTCTCTTCTCGAAAAGCAGCTCCGACCTGACCCTATCGCGGACCCGCGAAGACCGGCGATGCGCGTACCTCGCCGGTCTTCGGACATTTCCTGTTGATTTTATCAGGCCGGAACCGCTTGAGATGACGTCGGCCGAGGGATCGGAAACGGCTTTGCAAAATGACAGGCCGCGAGCTGACCCGGCGCCACCTCGCGCAAGGGTGGCCGCTCGATGCCGCAGATATCCTGACGGATCGGACAACGGGTATGAAAACTGCACCCTGATGGGACGCGCTTGGGGCTTGGGACGTCTCCCTCCAAAATGATCCGCTTTCCCTTGCGGTCGGGATCCGGCTCTGGGGCCGCCGATAGAAGCGCCTGCGTATAGGGATGTTGAGGCATGCCGTAGATCTGCTTCTTCGGCCCGATCTCGACGATCCTGCCGAGATACATAACCGCAACCCGATCGGCAATATGGCGCACCACAGCGAGGTCATGGGCGATGAACAGGAACGAGAAGCCTTTTTGCTTCTGCAAGTCCTGCATCAGGTTGATGATCTGCGCCTGCACGGAAACGTCGAGGGCGGAAACGGGTTCGTCGGCCACGATAAAGCTCGGATCGACGGCGATGGCGCGGGCGATGCCGATGCGCTGGCGCTGGCCGCCGGAGAACTGGCGCGGATGCCTGTCCATGAAGCTTGGCGAAAGTCCGACCTGGGTCATGAGGTCGGCGACGCGTTCGCGCCGCTGGCGACCCGAGCGGACCAAGCCAAACACGTCGAGAGGTTCGGCGATGATCTGCGCGATCGTACGGCGAGGGCTGAGCGAGCCGTAAGGGTCCTGGAAGATCATCTGCAGGTGGCGGCGCATGTCTCGCATGCGCGCAGCGGGCAGGTCAGTCAGTTCAGTATTCTCGAAATAGACCTTGCCCGCGGTTGCATCGATCAACCGCAACAAGAGCCGCCCGAGCGTGGATTTGCCACAGCCGGACTCGCCCACGAGTGCCAACGTCTCGCTGCGATTGATCTCGAAAGAGCAGCCGTCGACGGCCCGCACCTCGTCAGCCTGTTTCGCAAGGCTGAGCCGCATGCCGGAGCCGAATGTCTTGCCGAGGTCGTTGACGCGAATGATGGGATCGGTCATTGCAGGGCTGCCTCCTTCTCTTTGGCATCCGCCTGGCTGGCCGTCACCCAGCATGCCGCCCGCTGATCAGGGCCGAAAGAGAACATGGGCGGCATTTTGTTCATGCATTTTTCGATGCGCAGCGAGCAGCGCTCGTAGAAAGGACAGCCCTTTTTGACCGATCCGGCTAGCGGCACCGACCCAGGGATCTGATAGAGGCGGTCGCGGTCGTCATCGAGCCGCGGGATCGATTGCAGAAGCCCGCGTGTATAAGGGTGCTGCGGGGTGCGGAAGATCGAGCGGATGTCTGCTTCCTCTACAACACGGCCGGCATACATGACGACGACGCGCTCGCAAACGTCGGCGATGACGCCGAGATCGTGTGAAATCAGCAGCACGGCGGTGTTCAGCGTGCGGCGCAGCTTGTGCATCAGGTCGAGGACCTGGGCCTGGATCGTGACGTCGAGGGCCGTTGTCGGCTCGTCCGCGATCAGCAGTTTCGGGTTGCAGGCGAGCGCCATGGCGATCATCACGCGCTGGCGCATGCCGCCTGAGAACTGATGTGGATAAGCGTCGAGCCGGCCCGCCGGGTCGGGAATGCCGACGAGGCGCAGCATCTCGATGACGCGCGCGCGCCTTTCCTCGCCCGTCATCGCCTCATGCAGTTTGATCGCCTCGCCGATCTGGTCCCCGATCGTCATGACGGGATTGAGCGAACTCATCGGCTCCTGAAATATCATGGCGATGTCGCGGCCCCGGATGTCGGGCATTTTCGAGCGCGGCAGCTCGAGAAGGTTCACGCCGTTGAACTCGATGCGTCCCTGCACGATGCGTCCGGGCGGTTCGGAAATCAGCCGCAGGATGGAGAGCGAGGTGATCGACTTGCCGGAACCGGACTCACCGACGATCCCCACCGCTCCGCCGGCGGTAATCTCGAAGCTTACGCCATCGACGACCCGGATCGGATTGGCTTTCGGTCCAAACTCGACAGCGAGGTTATCTACTTTCAGAAGCGGTACCGTCATTCCGATATCTCCGGATCGAGCACGTCTCGCACCGCATCACCCAGGAGGTTGAACGAAAGGACAACACAGGTGATGGCGAAGCCGGCCCCGATGATCGGCCAGGGCGAGCCGAAGAGATTGTTGAGGCCATCGCGGATGATGTTGCCCCAGCTCGGATTCGGCGGCTGCGTGCCGATGCCGAGGAAGCTCAGCGACGCTTCGAGGCGGATGGCCGAGGCGACCCAGAGCGTCATCAGCACGACGATCGGTGCGGCGATATTGGGGATCACGTGGCGGAAGATGATGACCGGTGTCCGCACGCCGACTGCGATGGCTGCCTCCACATAGGGTTCCTGCTTGACTGCAAGCGTCGAAGCGCGCGCCACGCGGGCAAAGCCCGGAACGAAGGCGACCGTGATTACGGCGATGACATTCCAGAAGCCGCCGCCCAGCACCGCCGCGATCATGATGGCGAGCAGCAATTCGGGGAAGGCGAGGAGCAGGTCAATCAGGCGGGAAATGATGCGGTCTATGATACCGCCGAAATACCCGGCAACCACGCCAAGCACCGTACCGCAGATCGCCGCCAGCACCGGCGAGATGAGGCCGAAGATCAACGAATTCCGCGAACCGTAGATCATCCTCGACAGGACGTCGCGCCCAAACTGGTCGGTGCCGAGCCAATTGTCGGCGGAAGGCAGCCGGTTGATCTTGAGGATGCTCTGGGCGAGTGGATCATAAGGTGCGAGAAGCGGCGCGAAGACCGCGACGAACACGAAGATTACGACGACCGCAAATGCGAACATCGTCGATGTGCGCGAGAAGAGCTCGTAGCCAAGCCGGCTCAGCGCCCTCGGTTCCGGTGCGAGGGAAGGGGACGGTAGTTCGGAATGTTCGATGCTGACAGCCATCACTGCACCCGAATTCTGGGATCGACGACGATATAGACGAGGTCCATCATGAGGTTGATGAGCACGACGAACATCGCGAAAATCACGACGCCGCCCTGGATGACTGCATAATCGCGTTCCGAGATGGCGCTGATGAGCAGCTTGCCAATGCCCGGGCGATTGAACACCAGTTCGATTGCCACCGATCCCGACAAAGTGGCGAGCGTGCTGAGGCCGATCCCGGTGGTGAGCGGCAGCAGGGCATTGCGCAGCCCGTGCCGGTAGATGACCCTGGGTTCCCTTGCGCCCTTGGCCCGCGCCGTGCGGATGTAATCCTTGCCGAAGACTTCCAGCAGGGACGTTCGCGTGAGCCGCCCTATGAAGGCCGCCTTGACCAATGCCAGCGTGACGGCCGGCAGGAAGACGTGATGCATCCGGTCGAGAAAACCCTCCCCGCCGCCATTGATGGGAAAAAGCCCGAGGTTCAGCGAGAAGGTGATGAGAAGCAGGGCTCCCAGGTAAAAATCCGGCACCGCATAGCCGAGCAGTGAGAAGCCGCGCACCGCACTGTCGGCGGCCTTGTTACGATGGGTCGCCGCCAGCACGCCGAGCGGAATACCAGAGCCGACGCCCAGAATCATGGCGACGATAGTCAATTCGATCGTGTAGGGCAGGTTATAGCCGATCAGCCGCAGCACCGATTGATTGTTCATCAGCGACGTGCCGAAATCGAGCGTCAGCATGCCCCAGACGAAGTCGATGTATTGCTGCCAAAGAGGCGCGTTCAGGCCCATACGCTCGCGGAAAATTTCGAGCTGTTCCGGCGTCGCCATATCTCCGAGCGCCGCGATCGCCGGATCGCCCGGCAGAATGCGCATCGCGATGAAGACGAGGGTCAGAACCAGCAGGACTGTGGGAACGGCATCCGCCAATCTCAACAGAAGATATCGCGCCATGGTGTTTTCCTCCTCCCTGGTCGCGGTGTCCGTTTTGCCTCCTCGCAGCACGGGCAGGCTATCCTTGCGCAATCACCTGCCTACTGCCAGCCTCTCTCCTGCAAGGACGTCAAATAAGGCTCGTTGGCGAGGTTCGGCTGCAATCCCGGCGATAAGAAATTTCGTCCGTTGCGCTCAAAGCTGACGAAATACTGCAAGTGATACTTCGAGCGTGTGTAGTCGCCCGGGATGGCAGCGACGAAGTTATCCTCCCACCGCCTCATCGGCAGAGATATCCAGCGCTCAGCCTGATTGACGTGCCGGTAGTGGAGGAGGGGCTCACCATCGGCCTCTCCGGCGAAGCGGATCACGAAATCTTCGCCCGGTTTGAAGGTTGGGGCACCATGCACGGAGGACGCGCTTGATGAGACGGGTCGGCGTGCTTCCAGCGCCGCGATCGTGGCTGCCACCGCTGGTTCGGCCCTGACGCTTTCATAAGAGCCGCCGCCACGGAGCGATTCCAGATCGGCCAGTTCCGCACGCATTTCCGGTAGTCGCGAATGCCACGAGCCACGCAGCCAGGACTGTGGGCCGTAGGTAAGGTCATCCATGTAGAGATCACGGGAAGTGTCGGCGATCTTTTCCCAGGCCATCAGCGAGCGGTTCGCATGGTCGATGACACGATCCATTAGCGTCGTGACCTTGGTTGCGACGAAGAGCTCGGCCCAGCATGCCGCCCGGAAGCGTTCAGCGAAGAAGCGTGCCAGCCCTGCGCAGATCTGGATGTCGACGATCATCCGCTGCACGGCGATGTTGCCGAAACTTTTGGTGCCGGTCGCCTTGAGGACTGCGCTCTCGCAACCATGCGCCATCTCGTCCAGCCAGTCGGCGACATCGAGCGGGGTATAGCGGTGCGATGCCTTTCCGTTGAGCAGCAATTCAATGTATTCACGCGCATTGGCAAAGAGTGCGGGATCGAAGGTCGGAGCGTTACCGAAGCGGACCGGTCCCTCCATATCAAAGCCATAGGCTCTCCGTCCCGAACCGTCGATCAGGGCGAGGTTGGTGTAGACCTCCGGCCAATAGTGGTTGTTGGATGCCGACGGGCCATGCGCCAGTGTGACCAGCGGCAGGACCCGACTCGCCCATGACAGCCCCTTTTCGCAGGCCTCTGCTGTATCGCCGCAGGTCTTGGTGAGGTAGCGCATCCAGCTTTCGCGTGGCGCATCCGGGTTATAAAGCAACCGCCCCCAGATGCGGTACTGATAGTCGTATTTCTGCCAGTCGTAACGGGTGGCAAGGCCCTGTTTCTGGTAGTTGAAGCGCCCACCCGGGATGCCGGTTCCCATACGCCCCTTGAAGCCCAAAGGTTCACACCATTCGACTCCGTCGGAGCCGGCAAACATGGAACTGCGTCCGTAGCCTGCGGCAAACTCTGGATCTCCCCAGAGAAGCACACGCTGCGTGCCTGGCCAGATGCGGTAAATGACCTTGTAGTCCTTGTCCGCGGTCAAGAGATCGCCATAGGAATACCGCAGGAACTTTCGCGAGCCCTCGCTCAACTGCTCTCGCGCGCTCCGTGCGAATTCCGGCGGATATTCCTTGTCGCGGATGGCCGACTGGTGATAGGGCGGGCCCATGTGCTCAGCCAGATATTTCGGCGAGGCCGCGATCGGCATGCCGCTGGCGCGGGCGATCCCGATCATCCTGTGGTCGAGGCCCTTGCCGTGCATGTCGATTTCGATCGGACGGCCGGCGGCGGCAACGCCGGCGAAAGCTTCTTCCCAGAAGCCGTATTCGCCCTCGGCGATGCCGCCCTCCACATGGACACGGAAGGTAAGCCCGGTAATTTCGGGCACTTCCTTCAGAAGCGTCGTGATAGCCTCGCGACAATAGGGGGCGAGATTGTCTTTGGTTATGCCCGTGACGGTGTAATTGGCGCGCGGCACGTCATCGAAGTCGTATCGTTGGGTCCAGAGCGCAAGCTGGAATTCGAGCCCTCGCTTGGCAGCCTCCTGGCCGATGAACTTCAGCATTTCCAGGTTCAGCTCACGCTCGTCGTCCGGCAGTTCCTCGACCCTCACGTCATGGCCGGGCAGGTTAAGCAGGTAGGGATAGGGGAAATAGAAATAGACGTCGGTAATCCATGGATTGTGGTAGGGGTAGTTGTAACCAAAACCGAGCGCGAGCGAAAAACGGTTGAAGCGGTTGGCTGCAAGCATCGACAGGTATTCGCGCCATTGCTGGCGGTCGTAGAACCAGACCTTGTCTTCCTGCTCACTGCAAAACAGCCGGCTCATGCTTCGGACGCGGGCAGATGGTTGCTCGACAAGCGGGAAAGTGCCTTCGAATAGATCTTGGCCTGGTGCGAAGCGCACCCGATCGGCTAATTCCGTCAGCGCGAAGACCAGTCCGCGCGTATCGGAACCCCAGGCGGTGATGATGTCGCCCTGCCGGACGAGCGCGAAGCTTTCCGGCGTTTCAGGCAGTTCCACAGGCAGTTCTCGAGTGCTGGGCAGGCCGGCTCCGAAGACATTGATAACGATACCGGACTGCGCCGCATCGGCGATCCTGGCCTCCACGTTCCGGCGCGCGAGCACATTTTGCAGTTCGGCCGCGGCCCAGCGAACCGGCGGGGCGGTATCCGTCCCCGGGAGAACAATGGTGACCGAAGCCGATGCAGTCATAACGTCATTCCTCTAAAACAGGCTCGAATTCACCGCTTTCTCGGAGCACTCTTGGGTGAGGCGTCGCGGCTCGCCGTCTTCCGGCGGATGAATTCACTAAATCGGACATAGACGCGGCCGGCCGGGACTGTGCCCCGGCGGGCCTGTTTCGTTTAGCGATCGGCTTTGCCGGTCAGTTGATCTTCGCCTTGGTCAGCCGCCAGTGGGCGTAGCCCGACTTGAGTTCGTAGCCGAGATCGACATTGGCAGCCCGGACGACCAGATAGCCGTTGTCGCTGATCGGCAGGAGCGGCATGTCGGTCAGGAACTTGACCTCGATGTCCTGGACCAGCTTGACGCGTTTCTCCAGATCAGGCTCCTCCATCGCCTTCTTCAGCATGTCGTCGATGCCGGGGATGGCGACGCCATAGTGGCTGAAATTGGGGCCGCCGGAACCATCTGATTTGACTTCGGCAGCAGCACTCAATTGCTCGATGATCGCCTGCGTGGGGACAGGCGGATAAGCCGCCGAGCGCTGGAAGATCGTGTTGGTGCCTTTCTGCTGATCGGCGTGGAAGGCGGTGTGGTCCTTGATGTTCAGCTTCATGTCGATCCCGCCGGCACGAAGCTGTTCCTGGACGATCAGCATTACCGAGGAATAATCCTCGCGCTGCGAGGTGTCGGCGTTGAACGAGAACCCGTTCGGATGACTGGCCTCGGTCAGCAGTGCCTTCGCCCTCTCCGGATCGTAGTCATAACGAACCTCTGCAGGGATGGTCTTCGCTGTGAACCCTCCCAGATAGGCAGGCGGATTCAGGCCATAGGTCCGCTGGCTGACCGGAGCCATGGCGTTGGCGATCTCGTCGCGATTGATCAGATAGGCAATTGCCTGCCGGACGCGCACGTCGTCGAAGGGCTTCACTGTCAGGTTGAACGAGATGGTGAAGAAACTCCCTGGGGAGGCGACGTCGAAATGCAGGTTCGCATTTCGCTGCTGAATCGAGGGCACCCAGCCCGGCGCACGCACGCCTTCGATCATGTGGACGTCACCCGAAAGCAGCGCCAAGGTCCGGGCCGTTGTATCCGCGATATAGCGGACCTGGAGATTGGGGGTGACGGGTGCCCCGCCGAAATAGTCCTTGTTGGCGGTGAGCTTCACGCCCTGCGAGGGATCGCTTTCGACGCTCGCGAGCTGGTAAGGTCCGGTGCCGATCGGGTCCTTTTCGAAAGCGGCTGCACCTTTTTCCTCAAGTGCCTTGCGCGAAATGATGCTGGATGAATAGTGGCTGAGCGGCCCCATGATGAACAGCGGATCGGGCTGGTTCAGCGTGAATATGACCGTGTTGACACCGTCCACTTTGACGTCGGCGATATTGTCAAACAGGACGCGATTGCCGCCCAGAGCCTTGTCGTTGCGCAGGCGGTCGAAGGTGTATTTCACGTCGTCCGACGTGAGGTCGCCATAGCCTTTGTGAAACTTCACGCCCTGGCGAAGCTGGAACGTCCATGTCTTCGCATCCGGCGTCATCGACCAGCTGGTTGCAAGGCTCGGCTGAACTTCGGCGACACTACCCGGAAAATGCCCGAGCGGCACTTCCACAAGCTTGTCGAAGATATGGATGATGGCCCATTCGTCGGCACCCTGGATCGATTTGGCCGGATCGATAGTGCGGACGCCGCGGGCGGCAAAGGCCAGCCGCAACGTATCTGTTGCTCCCTGTGCGAGAGCGTTCGGACCAAGGCTGGTCGCGATGCCTGCGCCGGCAATGGTTGCGGCCGTGCGGCTCATGAACATGCGTCGAGATATTGCCATGCCACTCCTCCCCTGGGCTTTACCGACTCCGTGTCGCCTCCACGGCACAAGACGGTTGACGAACAACTCACGCTAATGGTAGCGCTACCATAAACAGATCGTCAAGCGCTGGAAGTCGATTTTTTGAATTGGGGGGCGAACGCTTTGGTTGGACGAGGGCGTAAATGGATTAACTGCGGCAACGTGGATATCATCGTGGCGTGCTGCGGACGCACGCGGCGCCACCTTGCCGCCGTGATGCGAGCGGGTGGCCATTTCATGGAGCCTTGAATGTCTAAACGCCGTACGGACGGTAGACCCACGATAGCCGATGTTGCCCAGCGTGCTGGGGTAGGGGCGATTACCGTATCTCGCGCTTTGCGGGACCCTTCCCTGGTGTCGGACATGCTGCGTGAGAAGATCGATACTGCCGTCCGCGAACTCGGGTATGTTCCCAATCTCGCCGCCCGGACCCTGGCATCCACCCGCAGCGACGTGGTGGGCGTCCTCGTGCCCTCGCTGACGCAGCATATTTTCGCCGATGTCTTGCGCGGCATCTATGACGGGATCGGCCAGACGAGGCTGCACATCCAGGTCGGCAACACGCGCTACGATCTCGACGAAGAGGATCGGCTGCTTGCCGAACTTTTGCGACACAAGCCGGCCGGCCTGATCGTTTCAGGGGTCGACCAGAGCGCTGCCGGCCGCCGGATGCTGGAAAAGGCGAATTGCCCTGTCATCCAGATCATGGATCTCACCGACAATCCGGTGAACAAGATCATCGGCTTCTCCCATCACGACGCCGGCAAGGCGATGACGCAACATCTGATCGAAGCCGGATATCGCCGCATCGGATTCCTGAGCGGCTGGATGAACAGCCGCTCCAAGGGACGGTTGTCGGGATATGTCGAGGCTTTGGAGGAGGCGGGGCTATATGATCCGCGGCTGATCAACCCTGCCGGTGATCTCGAAGCACTGGCCTTGCGTGGCAGTTGGGACAGACATCAGTATTCAACACCCTCCATGGGACGGCAGTTGCTCGCTGATCTCTGGAAAGCGGCGCCGGATATGGATGCCGTTTTCTGCAACAATGACGTTCTGGCGCTGGGCGCTCTCTTCGAATGCCAGGCCCGGGGCGTGGCAGTCCCCCGCCAATTCGGCATAGCAGGATTCAATGACGAGGATTTCATGGAGGCGGCTTCTCCCTCCCTGTCGAGTGTCCGGACCCATCGTTGGAAGGTCGGACATGACGCCGTAATCGCCTTGCGTCGACAGTTGGACGGCGAGCCGGACGATGAACGGGTTGTCGATGTCGGCTTCGATGTCATGAAGCGTGCGAGCACCGATCGCATGGGAAAGCCCGCGCAACCAAGGGATGCCGCGGCTGAATGAAGAAGTCGGCAAACTGAGGGAGGAAAGAATGGCTGAAGAACCCTGGTACAGGACAACGAAGCGTTGGGGGCAGACCAATCTGGTCGAGATCGACCCGGCTCGCTACGATGCCGCGTGGTGGCGCGCGCATTGGCGCAAGACGCGTATCCAGGGGGTCATCGTCAATTCCGGTGGGATCGTTGCCTACTATCCCTCGCGCTTTCCGTTGCATCACCGGGCTCATACGCTGGGCGAGCGTGATCTCTATGGAGAAATCGTCAAGGAGGCCCGGGAGGAGGGGCTTAAGGTTATCGCCCGGATGGACTCCAATCGGGTTGCCGAGGATTTCTATCGTGCCCATCCGGATTGGATCTGCGTTGACGCGACCGGCAAACCCTATCGGCAGGCGGACAAGTACATTACCTGCATCAATTCTCCTTATTATTCGGAATATCTGCCGGAGATCATGCGTGAGATCATCAAGCGCAGTTATCCAGACGGGTTTGCCGACAACAGCTGGGCAGGAATTCCGCGCAAGAATATCTGTTATTGCGGGTACTGCGCCGATCAATTCCGGGAATATTCCGGAGTCGATCTACCCTCCGGCCATGACTGGTCCGACGAGCGCTATCGACGCTGGATCCGCTGGAACTACAAGCGCCGGACAGAACTCTGGGAATTCAACAATTCCGTCACCATGCAGGCAGGCGGCGAGCATTGCCGTTGGATGGGCATGATCAGCGGAGACGTGCTCAACAATGGCAACCGGTTCATAGACCTCAAATCCATACTGACGCGCACCGAAATTGTCATGCTCGACCATCAGCGTCGCAATGCCGTCGACGGCTTTGCGGACAATACGGAAGCCGGCAAGCGGCTGCACGAAGTGGGGGGATGGGATAAGCTCATCCCGGAAAGCATGCCGCAATACCAGCTTGGCAGCCCCGCCTTTCGGCTTGCGAGCATGCCTGCGGCCGAAGTGCGGCTATGGTCTTCCTCCGGGTTTGCCGGAGGCATCCAGCCGTGGTGGCACCATATCGGCTCGTCGCATGAGGATCGTCGCCAGTACAACAGCGCGGAGCCGATCTTCTGCTGGCATGAAGCCAATGAAGACATTCTGGTCGACCGCAAGCCATTGGCCGATGTCGGTATCATCTGGTCGCAGGACAACTACGATTTCCACGGCCAGGACAAGGCCAACGATCGCACGATGAACCCCTACAGAGGGGTAATCCGTGCTCTCGACCGCGCCGGGATTTCTTATCTGCCCGTTCATGCCGACGACATCAGCCGTGCCGTAGGCCGTTTCGGAATTCTCATTCTGCCCAATCTCGGCGTCATGTCTGATGCGCAGGCCGAGGCGGTGAAAATATTCGCAAAGTCCGGCGGATCGGTCGTTGCGACGTCCGAGACCAGTCTTTACGGGCCATCCGGTGACCCGCGGGAGGATTTCGCGCTAAACGACCTTTTTGGTGTCCACTACCAGGGCAAATCGCATGGCGGGCGGGAACTTGCCAACCCGGACATCGAGGTGAGCGCTCGCCACACCTATATTCGGCTCGATCCAGAACTGCGCGCCGGCCTCTACGGCCCAAGAGACGCGACCGCTCCCTTGGCCACTGGACAGCGTCATGCGCTGTTTGCCGGTCTTGAAGGGACGGACACCGTTCCGTTCGGCGGGTTTCTGCCGGTCGTGGAGGTGGATGACGACGTTGCGGTCCTTGCAACATTTGTCCACGAATTTCCGATCTACCCGCCGGAAACCGCATGGATGCGGCGGCCGCATTCGGACCTGCCGGTCATCACCGCCCGCGAAACTGCATCAGGAGGAAAGCTCATCTGGCTTGTCGGCGATCTCGACCGATGCTTTGCCCGTGACGAACATCCGGAGCATGCGCTAATCATCACCAATGCCGTTCGGTGGGCTCTTGGTGAAAAGCTCCTGGTGTCGCTCGAAAGCGCGCATGGCCTCATCACTCCCACGCTCTATGAGCAGGATGGCCGATATATTCTGCATCTCAACAGCCGGCTGGCTACCGCCAAAGTGCCGGGACGACAGAGCGACCTCGTTCCGATCGGTCCGGTCACAGTCCGGCTACGCATTCCCTTCAGGGAAGCTTCCTGCCAGGTGCAATTGCGTGTCAGTTCGTGTGGCGTTGCGGCCAAACTTGAGGGAACAGAGCTCGTTTTCGAGGTCCCGCAAATCCTGGACCATGAAGTCGCCGTCATCGAATTCCGCTCTTGACGGAAGGTCCCCCTGCCAGGTTCAAAACGAGAGGTCGAGTACACGACCTTCGAACAGGCGGTCGCGTGAGCCCTCAAGGTGTTTGCGCATCAGGTCGCGCGCATCCTCGGCGCGGCCGTCGGCGACGGCACGGAAGATTGCCTGGTGTTCCTCGTAGACCTGCTGCAGGCCGGGGCGCGGGCCCATGAGCGACAGGCCGTGCAGGTGCATGCCGACGGCGATATGCGCTTTCAACGCTTCCATGGAGGCCGTGTAGAAATGATTGTTGGCCGCCTCGGTGACCGCTCTGTGGAAGTTGAAATCCGCCTCCACCCTGTGAAGCTGGTGGCTCGTTGCTTCACGGAGCTCTTCGAGTGCCGCGGCGATCTTGTCGATTGCGGCCTTGTCGCGTCGCTGTGCGGCGAAGAAGGCAGCAGCCGGCTCGATCGTCAGGCGGAATTCATAGCAGCGCTGGATGTCGGCGATCGATTTGACCGGCGAATAGGCGAGATGCGCGGCTCCCGAAGCCTGGGCGCTGACGAAGGTTCCGGCGCCCTGGCGGGAGTAGATGAGCCCCTGATCGCGAAGGCGGCTCAAGGCATCGCGGACGACCGGCCGGGAGACGCCGAGCATGGCTGCCAGTTCGTGCTCGCCGGGCAAACGTGAGTCCGGTGCATAGTTGCCGGTGCGGATGCGTTCCAGAAGCTGGTCGAAGACGCGGTCGACGAGTTTCACGGAGCGGCCGCGTTCCGATTTCACGCTCGCCGTTACTCGCGGTTCTCTTTGTGCACTCTCAGTCAGTCGATCTGCCATTCTTGCCCATCATCCGGCCTGCCGCGTTTCGGGCGCCGTTTCAATCGCTTGTATCAGAGATTCCCGCGTACCGAAGCCCCCGGACTTTACCGCAACCCGGATGTGCCGGCCATTTTTCAGCAGGATTTCGCACCAAGGAATACCCGGCTCGATCTCACCCTTCGGAAACAGCACGCCGGCTTCCAGAGCCCGCAGCAGCGCGTAGGCCGTGTCGCCGCCGCCGGTGACCACCGTGTCGGGCATCAAGGCTTCGATCGCGGCTTTGATAGTTTCTGCAAATCGGCTTGCGACGGTCGCGCTGTCCTCGACGATTTCGCCGGAACAGCGGATTAGCGCCGGCAATCCGGTTTCAGGTGGAGCTGCAAGGGCACCCGCGGGTGCATCGATCACCGAGTGGAGCAGCCGGCATTCCGCCAGAGCCGTCATCTGCGCCATGGTGATCGGATCGCGGGAGCCGATCGCAAACAAAGTCGCGGCGGAGGTGCGGAAAGGTGTGGAGTTCGTGTCCGGTTTACGAAGCCTCCGCGCGAGCGCCAGGCCAAGGCCCCGCGTTCCGACCGCCACCGTGTCGCTCCAGTCATGGCTTGCGAGAACGCGGTCAAGGTCACCGTCGGTCTCGGCATCGGCGATGACGAGGTCCGCGCCGGGGCCGGCAAAGAGGGGCAATATCGGGATAGGTTTGTCGACGCCGCGACCGACGACCGCTCCGCCGCGGGTGAAACGTTGCTGGTCGGGAATGGCGGGCGCGACGACGACCTTGCGATAACCGAAGACCTTTGCAAGCGCTTTGCTTTCGACGGTGATATTTCCTTTCAGGCGTGAATCGATCTTCTTGAAGAGAAAGGCGGGTTCGGCCACGGCGATTGCCGCTGCCGCAAGTCCGATACGCGCTTCCGCTTCCTCCGGAGGCAGGGCACGAGAGGCGGTGTTGACCACCAGCACGTCCGGATTGCTTCGCAATGCGGTCGGAATGCCCTCTATGTCGGTTGCCACCGCGACGACGAGTCCCGCCGCCGCGAAGGGCGTGCCCGTATCGAGCGCGCCCGTCAGATCGTCGGCGATGATCGCGACTTGAATAGCCATCAGCTCAAGTCCGAATTGATCGCGTGGCAGGCCACGAGATGGCCGGGCCGGGCCGCCTTCCATTCCGGCACGACCTTGGAGCAGACCTCCATGGCGATCGGGCAGCGCGTATGGAAGCGGCAGCCGGAGGGCGGATTGAGCGGGCTCGGCACATCGCCCTGCAGGATCTGGCGCTTGCGATTTCGTTCGCGCTCCGGATCGGTTTCCGGCACGGCGGAAAGCAGCGCCTTGGTATAGGGATGCAGGGGGGTCTGAAACAGCGCATCGCGTGGTGCGAGTTCTGCCAATCGGCCAAGATACATGACCCCGACACGGGTCGAAATGTGCCGAACCACCGCAAGATCATGGGCGATGAAGAGATAGGTCAGGCGGTATTTCTCCTGCAGGTCGAGCAGCAGGTTGATGATCTGCGCCTGGATCGATACGTCGAGCGCCGAGATCGCCTCGTCGCAGACGATGAATTTCGGCTGACAGGCAAGCGCCCTCGCAATCACCACGCGCTGGCGCTGACCGCCGGAAAGTTCGTGCGGATAACGGGATGCGAAGCGGGCGGGCAGGCCGACATCGGAGAGCAATGTGGCAATACGGTCCTTGAGCTCCGTCTTTGTCGCAAGTTTGTGGAAGAGGATCGGTTCTCCGACCGCTTCGCCGACCGTCATGCGTGGATTGAGCGTCGAATAGGGGTCCTGGAAAACGATCTGCAAATCGCGGCGGAAGGGCCGCATGTGCTTCTCGTCGAGCCGGGTCAGGTCCTGGCCCTTATAGATGACCTTGCCGCCGCTGGCGCGATGCAGGTTCAGGATGGTGAAGCCGGTCGTCGACTTGCCGCAGCCGGATTCGCCGACCAACGACAGCGTCTCACCCTCCTGAATGTCGAGGCTGACGTCATCCAGCGCATAGACGGTGGCGGCTTTCTCGCCGAAGGCGCCCAGCCGCACGTGGAAGTGCTTCACCAGGTTTTCGACGCGGAGCAGGGGTTCGGCACTCATCATGCAGCCTTCAATACTTTGTTGACGGCAAAACAGGCGGCGCGATGGCTGCCGCCGGAGGAAATCGGCTCGAGCTTCGGCACGTCCCGTTGACATATGTCCATGGCAAGCGGGCAGCGCGGCGCAAAGGGACAGCCGGCAGGGCGCCGGCCGGGCTCCGGTGGCGTGCCGCCGATCGAACTCAGCCGCGCGGCCGGAGCGTCGGAAAGCGTCGGGATCGAGGCGAGCAGGCCGCGGGTATAGGGGTGGCTCGGATTGGCGTAAAGCTCGTCGACCGGTGCGTCCTCAACCACGGTTCCGGCATAAAGCACCACAACGCGATCGGCCAAACCGGCGATCAGTGCAAGGTCATGGGTGATCCAGACGACCGACATGCCGAGCTTGTTGCGCAGATCCTTCACCAGATCGACGATCTGGGCCTGGATCGTCACATCGAGTGCGGTGGTCGGCTCGTCGGCAATCAACAGCTTCGGCTCGCAGGCAAGCCCGATCGCGATCATCACACGTTGGCGCATGCCACCGGAAAGCTCGTGCGGATAGGCGTTCAGCCGCTCCTCCGGCCCCGGAATGCCGACGAGGCGCAAGAGCTCCACTGCCCGCTTGCGGGCATCCGTCTTCGCCATCTTGCGATGATAGATCAGCGGCTCGCAAAGCTGGTCGCCGATCCGCATCACCGGGTTGAGGGAGGTCATGGGGTCCTGGAAGACGAAACCGATATCGCCGCCGCGCACCTTGCGCAGTTCCCGGGTCGGCATCGTTTGCAGGTCGCGGCCGTCGAAACGGGCCGTGCCCTTGCTGACACGGATCTTGTTCGGCAGAAGCCGCATCAGGCTCAACATGGTGAGGCTTTTGCCGCAGCCGGATTCGCCGACAATGCCGAGCGTTTCTCCTCTGCCGACATGCAAGTCGATCCCGTCGACGACGACGGCGGGGCCACGACGGCCGTCGATTTCGACGGTCAGTCCTTTGACATCGAGAAGAGGGGGTTCTGAAATCCGAGCGGTCACTTCGTACCTCGCGGGTTGAGAGCGTCATTCAGGCCGTCGCCAAGGAAGGAGAAGGCGACAGAGGCGAGGCCGAGCACGGCGGCGGGGGCGGCAAGCAGGTGCGGATAATGCTGCCAGACGCGCAGGCCGTCGGCGATCATGTTGCCCCAGCTCGGCGTCGGCGGGTTCACGCCGACACCCAGGAAGGAGAAGGCGCTTTCGAGCACCATGGCCGTGCCGAGGCCGGCGCTGACCGAGACGATCAGTGGACCGAGCGCGTTCGGCACCACGTAGCGCGTCATGATGATGCGGTTCGACAGTCCGAGTGCCATGGCGGCGGTAATGTAGGGGCGGCTGCGGATCGACAGCACCTGGGCGCGGACAAGACGCGCATAGGGAGGCCACGAGATCAGCGCCATGGACCCGAAGACGAGGAGGAAATCGATCCAGATCGTCTCACGGTAGAAGGGATTGAGGGTCGCCATGTATTGCGCTTCCATCCAGCGGGCAATCGGCGTTTTCAGGGAGGCATTGATGACGACGACCAGAAGCAGGTTCGGCACGGACATGGTCATGTCGGTCAGCCACATGATGAGGCGGTCATAGGGATCGCCGAAGAAGCCGGCGATTGCGCCGAGGGTCGTACCGATGGCGAGTGCGATCACCGTGACCACGATCGCAACGAGGAAGGCGGTGCGGGTGCCGTAGACGACACGGCTGAAGACATCGCGGCCTAGGTCGTCGGTACCGAAAAGATGGGCGAACGACGGCGCCTGATTGCGGGCCGCAAGGTCCTGGCTCAAGAAGTCGTAGGGCGTCAGATACGGGCCGAAGATAGCGGCAAAGGCGAGCAGCAGGACGATGCCGAGGCCGAAGATCGCCAGCTTGTTGCGTTTCAGCCGGTGCCAGGCATCCCGCCACAGGCTGACCGGCGGCTCCTCGTCGGCCATCGCCGGATTGGTCTGAACGAGCGTCATCGTCAGCGGCTCCTCCTGGAATCGTTGGCGCGTGGGTCGAGCATCGGATAGAGGATGTCGACCAGAAGGTTGGAGATCATCACCAGGAAGGAGCCGATCAGGGTGATCGCCAGGATCACCGGATAGTCCGAATTGATCAGCGCCTGCACGGTGAGGCGCCCGAGCCCGGGCAGACCGAAGACCAGTTCCACGAAAATCGCGCCGTTGACGATGGTGATCATGATCAGGCCGAGCTGGGTGACGACGGGGGTCAGTACCGGCCGCAGGATGTGGCGCAGCGCCACCATGATCTCTGGTACGCCCTTGGCGCGGGCGGTGCGGACGAAATCCTCCGACAGAACTTCGATGACGGCGGCCCGTGTCTGGCGCACGATCAGTGCAATCGGCTGGAAAGAGAGGACGACAAGCGGCAGGAGGATGCGCACGTCGAAGATACCGCCCCAGCCATAGGGCACCCTGACGCCGGGCAGGAGAACGATCAGCGCCACCATCAGCAGCGGACCGGCGACATAGGCCGGGATCGCCCAGAGGAAGAGGGCCGAACCCAGAATGGTGTAGTCGATCCTGGTGTTCTGGTTCAGCGCTGCGATCATGCCGAGCGGAATGGCGACCAGCGCCGTGAGGATGACGGAACAGAGGGCAAGCTGGAAGGAGACCGGGGCAGCCGCTTTCACCAATGCCCAGACCGAGCGGCCGGAACTCAGCGAATTGCCGAATTTGCCCTGGGCGAGATTCCAGACATAGTAGGCGAACTGTTCGATGAACGGCTTGTTGAGGCCGGCGCTTTCGCGGATCGCCTCGATGCGTTGCGGGTTATAGGCCACATCGCCCGGTGCACGCAGAAAAATCAGCTTGATCGGATCGCCCGCGCCGTAAAAAGCCAGCGCATAGACCGCCAGCATAACGAGCAGGACCGACGGGATCCAGATCGCAAATCGTGTCGCAACATAACGCAGCATCGCCGAAAATCCTCCCGCATAGGGCCGGAAACCGGTGGCGATGGCGGTTTCCTGACGCTTTCATGCCGTTTCTTCCGCGAGCGCGCAGCCGCTGCGAAACATTCAGAGCCTCCCGCACCGGCGGAAGGCAATGCGCGGAAACTGGTGCTCCGCGCATCGCACTCTTGCGGGCCTTGCAATCGGCCCGCGTCTCGATCGATTGCCGCTTTAACCGATCGAAATCTCCCAGGGCCGCGCCACTTGCCAATCCAGGTTCTTGTCGATGCCCTTGACCTCGCTGGTCGCCCAGCGCGACATGGCCTGAGCATACCAGGGAATGAAGACCCAGTCCTCGCGGAAAGCTTTCTGGGCCTCTTGTGCAAGCTCCACGCGCTTCGGGTCGTCGACCGCCTTGGCCGAAGCCTCAACAAGCGCCGCATCGACTTTCGGGTTCTCGTAACCCCCGAGTTTGTTCTGTGCATTGGAAGAGGCCGAGGCGATCGAGCCCTGCAGGTAGGAGACTGCATCCGGCACGCGGGTGCCGACGTCGTCGCGGAAGATCTGCACGGCGTTCTGGTCGGGGCCGGCATAGGCATCCTGCTGCGGCTTCATATCCACCGCCGTAATGCCGAGGTTCTGGCGCCACTGTTCGGCGATGAATTGCGCCGCGGCTTCGATCGCCGGGCCGGAAATACCGACAAAGAGGAGCTTCGGAAGCCGTTCCGGGCCGCCGTATTTCGATTCGGCCAGCAGCCTCTTTGCCGCTGCCGGATCGTAGGGAAAGGGTTCGAAGCCGGAATTTTCCGCGCCCGGCACGGAGTTAAGAATCTGATCGGTCTTCCCGTGTGGCCCGTCCGGGTAGGAGGCTTTCATCAGGCCATCGCGGTCGACGGCCATGATCAGCGCCTGCCGAACCTTCGGGTCATCCATCGGCGCACGAGACGTGTTGAACCAGAAATGCTGACTGGTGGGGATGATTGGACCGGAGGAGAATTCGGGACCGAGATCCTGCACGATCGTGGAGGTGACAAGTTCCGTATGAGCGTTGAACTCGCCCGACTTAATCAGCGAGGTCGCTGTGATGTTGTCCTCAATCGAGGTGATCTCGATCCGCGCCAGCTTGGGCTTCGGTCCAAAGAAATTCTCGTTCGGTTCGAAGGTGAGCTTGCCGGCATCAAGGTCGATCTCGGTCAGCTTGAACGGACCGGAATAGACTGCATCATTATCCGGCATGTACCAGTCCTGGATCTCTTCGCCATCGTCTCCGCGCGACTGGGATGCCTTGGTGATCGGCGCGATATGATTTGCAACGCGCATGAAGAAGATCGGATCAGCTTCCGAAAGCGTGACGACGATCGTGCCTTCATCCGGCGTCGCGATGCCGGCAAGCTCTTGCGCGCTGCCGCCGCTGACATCCGCATAACCGGCAACCTTGGCCAGCACCTGATCGGCGCGCTGGTTCTTGGTGTTCGGCATGGCCGAGACGTTCCAGGAGCCTTTGACGTCCGCCGAGGTGATCTTGCTGCCGTCCGAGAAGGTTGCCTTGGGATCGATCTTGAAGGTCCAGACCTTGCCGCCTTCCGACGGCGACCAGCTGGTAAAGACATAGGCGTGGATCTCGCCCTTCTCATCGAAATACATGGGCGAGGCCCACCAGATCGAGTTCCAGCGATAAGGAACGCCGCCGCCGCGAAGAGGCGACCAATCCTGATTGAAAGCGGGATTGGCGACTTTGAGTATCTGGCCTTCCTGCGCGATTACGATGTGCGCGTTACCGCCGAAAACCGATGCGGCGATCGTCGCGCCAATGCCGAGTTTCAGCGCGTCGCGCCGCGAAAACTGCGCGGCTGCTGCAGAATCGTCTTCCCTCTTGGTCATCCCTACCTCCCATGTGGAAAAATGCGTACCGTTCCTCCTGGCCGCAAGATGCGCTAGATTTGCGCGATATTGTAAATATGTCAATGTTATTTCTTGGGTTTTCTGTGTGCCGTGGAAGTCTTCAGAAAATATTTTGTAAATTCAATATGTTGCAATAATTGTCTCTGTCCTTGTAGCGTTTGTTTGTTGACAACTATCGATTTTTGACGTCAAAAAGCGGCATCCATATGCTCTACGAGCGATGGTTCAACCGGCCAATTCCAGAGCGGGTTGGAATCGGGAGGTTACATGTCAAATAATCATGTCATCAAAGGCGTCTTCTGCGCGGCGGCAACGCCGATGAATGCGGATTATTCGCCCGATCTTGGCTTGTTTGCCACTCATTGCAAGCGCTTGCTTTCCGATGGTTGTCACGGCATCGCGCTGCTTGGTACGACCGGGGAGGCGAATTCGTTCTCGATTGCTGAGCGGCGGACGATTCTCGAAGCGGCTCTTGCCGCTGGCGTTGCGCCGGGGGAGTTGATGCCGGGCACGGGGCTGGTCTCGGTTCCGGATGCCGTGGAACTGACCAGGCACGCCTTGTCTCTTGGTGTGACAAAGGTCGTCATGCTTCCGCCTTTTTATTATAAGGGCGTGAGCGATGATGGTCTGTTCGCCGCCTATTCGCAGATCATTGAAAAGATCGGCGATGCCCGTCTTCAGATCGTGCTCTATCATATCCCGCAGGTCTCCGGCGTGCCGCTGTCGCTGCCGCTGATCCAGCGCCTCGTTGCTGCTTTCCCGAAGACGGTCGTGGGTATCAAAGATTCGGCCGGCGAACTTGCCAATATGCAGGCGATCGCGGCGGCCTTGCCGGATTTCTCGGTATTTGCGGGCGCTGATCCGCTGATGCTGCCGCTCCTGAAGTCAGGCGGCGCAGGCTGCATTACGGCGACTTCCAACATTGTGGCAGATTCTCTAAGGGTCATCTTCGACGATGTCGCCAATCCGGCCATGGCCGTCGAAGTCGAAGCGGCGCAGGCGCGCATCAACGCCTATCGCACGCTCTCCAATTCCTATGTGCAGATTCCGACGATCAAGGCGATGCTAGAACTGAAGACGGACGAGGCTGGCTGGCGTCGCGTGCGTCCACCTTTGACGGCGCTTTCGGAGACGGACTTTGCCGATCTTTCCGCAAGATATCGCGGCTTGCAATAAGCGATTGATCTTATGACGTTTACAGCTCTCAATCCCGCTGAGGTGCCGGCCCTGATGACCGGTGAAATCCGCTCGAATGCCGGGAGCGCCGGTCGCTCCGATGCCTACCTTACATCGCCTTGCATGCAGAATCATGCTGCAAACCTCGCCTTCCTGGCGGATGGGACACTCACGTGCGTCTGGTTCGGGGGCACGATGGAAGGCATGGGTGATATTTCGGTCTACATGTCCCGTCTTGCGCCGGGAGCAAAAACATGGTCGCAAGCGGAGAAGCTCAGCGACGATCCCGCCAAATCCGAGCAGAACCCGCTGATCTTCACGGCGCCTGATGGCAAGGTGTGGCTGCTCTATACCTCGCAAACATCCGGCAATCAGGACGGCGCAGTTGTCAAGAAGTGTATCTCTGCTGATGGTGGTCGTACGTTCGGGACGCCCGAGATTCTCTGCGACATTCCCGGCACGTTCATCCGCCAGCCGATCATCGTGAATAATCACGGCACCTGGCTTCTGCCGGTCTTCCGCTGCCTGACGGAAATCGGTCGCCGCTGGACGGGCGATATCGATAGGGCCGCCGTGCTGGTCTCCCAGGATGCCGGCAAAAGCTGGCGGATGGTCGAAGTGCCCGACAGCATCGGCGCCGTGCATATGAATATCGTGCCGCTGCAGGGCGGGGAGATGGTGGCCTTTTATCGCAACCGTTTTGCGACCCGGATTCTGCGCAGCTGCTCCGGCGACGGTGGTCTGACCTGGAGTGCGCCGGAGGCAACCGAGTTTCCCAACAACAATTCGTCCATTCAGGCAACGCGCCTGAAAGATGGCGGGATTGCAATGGTTTACAATCACTCCGATGCGACTATGTCGGATGCCCGCAGGCATTCGCTTTACGATGAAATCGAAGGTTCCGAGAGTAGTGGAGCGGCGGCAGATGTTGAAGCGGCGTCCCGTCCGGGCGGTGCTGTCTGGGGCGTGCCACGTGCGCCGCTCAGCCTTGCGATCTCGCGTGATGGCGGCGCGACATTTCCGAGACGCTTCGACCTCGACACGGGCGACGGTTACTGTCTCAGCAATAATTCGACCGACATGCTGAATCGGGAGTTTTCCTACCCGTCAATCGTCGAAGAAGCGGATGGAACCTTGCATGTCGCCTACACCTACTTCCGACGGGCCATCAAATATGTGCGGCTGGACAGATCTTTTTTGGAGATTTGACAATTCAGAGCATTGGCGCCGCAGGTCTGGAGTGCGACCTTCTCGCCCGGTTCAGGCCGGGTGTTCGATCTTTCCAGTTCATATTGCTTATTAGAAGTCTGCTGAGGACGCCGGCAAAGTGGGAAAAGCCTACTCGTCGCTTGCCAAGTTTGCTCAATGGATATAACAACTTTACATCTATAGGCGCGAGGCGCTCCGCCCGCATGGGAAGAGGTGAAGCGGATGAACACCCTGAGCATGCCGATCTCCATGATCCGGCCGCCGGTGATCGAATTCGGTGTGGGGACGGCGGAACGCCTTGGCGTCTGGGCCGCCCAGCGGAAATATCGCCGTATTCTGGTCATCTCGGATGCGTTCAACGCGTCGCGAACGAACCTGCTCGGTCTTGCAGGTGAGGTTACGGTGTTCGGCGAGGTGCGTGCCGAGCCGGATATCGAGGACCTGGCGGGCGTATTGGCAGCAGCCGATCAGGCAAATGCCGAACTTATCGTTGGCTTCGGCGGGGGGAGCGCCATGGACCTTGCCAAGCTCGCGGCGGTGCTTTCCGGTTCGAGGCAGACGCTTGCCGATGTGGTTGGCGTCGGCAAGGTCGTCACGCCGCGCCGCGCCGCACTTGCGCAAGTGCCGACGACCTCGGGTACGGGGAGCGAAGCCGGCATCCGCGCACTGGTCACCGATCCGGTTACCCAAAGCAAGCTCGCAGTCGAAAGCATCCATATGCTTGCCGATATCGCGGTCATCGATCCGGCACTCACCTTCACCGTGCCGCCCAAGGTTACCGCCGCCACCGGCGTCGATGCCATGGCTCATTGCGTCGAGGCCTTCACCAACCGGAAATCCCATCCGGTGATCGATCTTTATGCAATCGAGGGCGTACGGCTCGTCGGGCGTTATCTGGCTCGGGCCGTGGCCGAGGGTGATGACGCGGAAGCACGTGCCGGTCTGTCACTTGCCTCGCTCTACGGCGGATACTGTCTTGGCCCGGTCAACACGGCGGCGGGCCATGCACTTGCTTATCCGCTCGGTACGCGCTGGCATATGGCGCATGGCGCGGCGAATGCGCTGATCTTTCCGCATGTACTCGCATTCAATACGCCGGCCGTGCCGGAAAAGACGGCAATGATCCTCGAAGCGCTCGGCCTCAGGCAGCCGAACACCATCGGTTCAGTCTTCGAGGCAGCGCATGCCTTTTGCGCCTCGCTCGATATCGAGATGAGGCTCTCCAAAATCGGCGTGCCGGATACGGATCTCGGTATCATGGCCGATGATGCTTTTTCTATCCGCCGTCTTCTCGACAACAATCCGCGCGACATGTCTCGCGCTGATATCCTGGCGATCTACGAAGCTGCATATTAAGACGGGCTTTAGGAGAAGGGCATCCAATCATGAGCAAGGACACACGTATCGCGATCACGCTGGGCGATCCGGCGGGCGTGGGGCCTGAGGTCATCGTCAAGGCGCTGACGGCTTTGCCGGAGATTGAACGCGCGAACTTCACGGTGGTTGGCAATATCGAAGCATTGGAGCGCGCCAACAGGTCCTGCGGCACCGCGCTTGCTTTTTCCACTTCACCCAGGGCAGGTGCGATCGCGGTCGATGAGGTGGAGATCGATGGCGCGATGCCCGATATTGGCAAGGTAAGCCTTGTCGCAGGTGATGCCTCGGTGCGCTATATCCGTCGGGCAGTGGAGCTTGCGCTTGCGCGAGACGTGGATTGTATCGTCACCGCACCAATCAACAAGGAGGCGATGAATCTCGCCGGTCATCATTACGACGGCCATACGGGCCTGCTCGCGCATCTGACCGGTTCGAAAAGCTCGTTCATGCTGCTCGCCTCCGAACGGCTCAACACGATCCATGTCTCCACCCATATCTCGCTGCGCGGCGCGATCGAGCGGGCGAAGACGGAGCGGGTGCTAGCGACGATAGAGGCGGGACATCAGCATTTCCTGCGGATCGGCAAAAAGGCGCGTATTGCGGTCGCCGGTCTCAATCCGCACTGCGGCGAGAGCGGTCTTTTCGGCACCGAGGATACGGAATTCCTGGCGCCTGCCGTCCAACAGGCCCGCGCAAAGGGCATTGATGTGGTCGGGCCGATTTCGGCGGATACGGTCTTCGCCCGGGCGTATAACGGCGCCTTCGATCTCGTCGTGGCGCAATATCACGACCAGGGTCACATCCCGATCAAGCTTGTGGCGTTCGACAGCGCCGTCAATGTCTCGCTCGGCCTGCCGATCGACCGTGTTTCGGTGGATCACGGCACGGCATTCGATATCGCAGGCACCGGAAAGGCGAACCACGTCAACATGCTGTCTGCCATTTCCTATGCTCGGCTGATCGCAACCAGCCGAGCCAATGCTTTGTAACTGCCGTTCGCGAACGAACCTTAGCGCCAGCCAAGAGCCGGGGCAACGTGGGTCAGGATGGCTTCTATGACATGCGCGTTGTAGTCGACGCCGAGCTGGTTGGGGACAGTCAAAAGCAGCGTGTCAGCCTCCGCAATCGCCTCATCCTTCGCCAGTTGCTCGATAAGGACATTCGGCTCGGCGGCGTAACTGCGGCCGAAGATCGCCCGGGTCTTTTCGTCGATGAAGCCGATCTTGTCGTCGTTATCGTTTCCATACCCGAAGTAGGCACGGTCGCGGTCATCGACCAGCGCAAAGATGCTGCGGCTGACTGATACCCGCGGCTCGCGTGCGTGACCGGCGGTCTTCCATGCCTCGCGGAAGGCTCGAATCTGGTCGGCCTGCTGAACGTGGAATGGAAGTCCGCTCTCGTCATCCTTGAGTGTGGAACTCTGCAGGTTCATGCCAAGCTTGGCCGCCCAAGCAGCGGTGGCGTTCGAGCTTGCTCCCCACCAGATGCGCTCCCGCAGACCTTCCGAATGCGGTTCGATGCGCAGCAGGCCGGGAGGATTGGGAAACATCGGCCGCGGATTGGGTTGAGCAAAACCTTCGCCTTGCAGCACTTCGAGCAAAACCTCTGCATGTCGACGGGCCATATCGGCATCGGTCTGGCCCTCGGGCGGGACGTAACCGAAATAGCGCCATCCATCGATCACCTGCTCAGGCGATCCACGGCTGATGCCAAGCTGCAGGCGCCTACCGGCGATGATGTCGGCCGCGCCTGCGTCCTCGGCCATGTATAGCGGGTTCTCATAACGCATATCGATGACCGCTGTGCCGATCTCGATGCGGCTGGTCTTCGCGCCGATTGCCGCCAGCAACGGGAATGGCGAGCCGAGCTGGCGGGCGAAATGATGTACACGGAAATATGCCCCGTCAGCTCCCAGGTCCTCGGCCGCGACGGCGAGGTCTATGGACTGCAGAAGCGCGTCGGATGCCGACCGCGTCTGCGATTGGGGCGAGGGCGACCAATGCCCGAACGATAGGAAGCCGATCTTTTTCATGATCCCGTCGCGTAAAAGGTTTTGCCGGTGCAGCTTCCGCTTCTTGGCACAATTCCGGCTCGGGATATAGGTGTGACGCCGCTACAGAGCGTTCACACTTTCCAGGCCAGCCTCCAATCCAATTCTTGAGCGCTCATTTCGGGCCTTCACTGCCGTCCAACTGCCTTTCGCAGGATAGCCTCCGGTGAAGGAGGTGTGTCGTTGGAAGACCACGCGACAAATTGGTCGGGCCGCACAAGAATGTAGCGAGCATCATATTTCTCTCGCCCATCAGCCCGGTTGTCGGAGATGATTTCCAGCGGCAGATACATCATTTCTGCGGCTTTCGAGAAGGCCGCTATGCTTCTGACATCTCCATCGAAAGCAAGCAGCGTGAACCCCGGTCCAAGAACTTCAAAGACATTGCGCCCGTCCGACAGTATTTGTGGCGAAAGATGGTGGCCAGGACGGGCGGTGAATTCATGCCCGCCGATGGCGCCAGTCTTTCCACCCGGGGGGCCGAAGATAACCGGCGAGCCGCAGTAGTTTGGCTCGAAGGCATTTACCTCAGCTCTGGCTCCTGACCCTCGTGCCGCCCATTCCGTTTCGAAGGCGGCCTTGTCGCGCGCCGGATCATATTTTTCCAGGAAGTCGCGGTCGCTGTAGATCGCCTTCTCGATAAAATCGCCGGCAGTAGAGGCAAAGACCGGCCGACGCTCCTGATCATAGCTTTCGAGGACGTCCGGCCCGGCCCAGCCTTGAAGAACCGCCGCAAGCTTCCATCCGAGATTGCGGGCATCTTCGAAGCCGGTGTTGATGCCGTAACCGCCATAGGGAGGATGGCTGTGAGCGGCATCGCCGGCGATATAAACCCGCCCGCGACCATAGCTGTCGGCGTTAGCGAAACGCAGATCCCAGAAGCCTATGTAATCAAAGGCGATGTCGAATTTTGCGCCGGCCGCCCTGTGCAGATAGGAGGCGAAATCGAAATTGTCCTTCGTCGTGCCCGCCGGGACCGGCGCGTGGAAGAACCAGCTATTGCCGAGATCGACGCGGCCAAAGAACTGCCAATAGCCCTTCAATTCCGGATGAAGCACATTGTAGAAGGATTTGCCGGGGAATCGTTTTAACAGTTCATGAAGGCCGCTGGAGCGAAAGACCAGGAGAGCCATCAGCCGATCATGGTCCGAGAGCGTCTGGGTAATGCCGGCTTTTTCCCGCACCATCGAACGGCTGCCGTCGCAGCCGACGACATAATCGGCATGGAGCACGCAGCGCTCGGCCCCATCGCGCCGAGCCATAGTAACCGAAACACCTTCCGGATCTTCCGCTATATCCTCAGCGTTCCATCCGTAGAAACACTCAACGTCACGTAATGCTTTCACGCGCTCGCGCAGCACCTCCTCGGTCCGGTATTGCGGCAGCCGCTCATTGTCGGTGAAGTAATAGGGCCGCACGAGTTCGCGCTGTAGCCAGTCATAGTGATAGTCGCCGAGGAGCGTGCCATATGCAGTCAGCCCACCGATGCCGTATTCCTTCGGCACTGCCCGGGCCGCTCTCAGCGATTGTTCTGCGCCCCAGAAGTAGAAATGCTCCATTGTCCGCTGAGTGAGGTTTTGTCCCTTGGGCACTTGCTGCGGTGAGGGATAACGCTCGACGATGATTGTGTGAATTCCTCGCTGGCCCAGTTCGATCGCAAGTCCCGTCCCAACCGGACCACCGCCTACAATAATTACCTGCGCTTGTCTTTCCTGCATCTCGCTTTGTCCTCCCGCTTCCGAAGATGCGAGGCCGATGCGATCAAGTCAATGCAAAGTCTCTCTATATGAGATTATGATTTTCATTGCTGTGGCGGTGCGATGCCAGCATCTGGCTTATATCCTTTCCCACGGATCTGACGTTTCGGCCGATCTCATCGATGGTCGAGCCATCGACAAGGCTGCCGGAAATGGTGACGCAAACGCTGGCAATGGGGCTGCGACCCACATCGAAGACCGGTGCGGCGATGCCAACCACACCTGGCGTGACCTCGCCATAGGCAACAGCAAAGCCCGCCTTCTTCACGCGTTTCAGGCTCTCGTATACCTCTTCGATGGTGCTGCCGAGGCCAATGGACTTCATATCGTCCAAATTGCGCTCGACGATCGGCAGAAGGCGCCGGCGAGGCAGGAACGAAATAATCGAGCGGGCAATCGCGCCTTTGGTCAGCGGCATCGGGCGGCCACGCGGGTAGCTGCTGATAGGGTTCCTGACGGAGTTGCGGGAGTCGACGCAGAGGATCTTGTCGCCATACCAGCGCAAGAGAAGAGCGGTGCAGTTGTATCGGTGAGTGAGATTCTGGAGGTGTTGAGCGCCAGAGAGGATGAGCGTGTCCGACTTTCTCAGAAGATAGTCCAGCTCGACGATTTTAGGTCCCAGCGTAAAGCCAGTATTCGGCATGGAGGTCAAAAGCCCGGCCGCCTTCAGGATCTTCAGATAACGGTAGAGCGTGGGGCGGGCGTAACCCAGGACCTCCATCATTTCTTCCGGCGTCCATTCCAATCTATCTTCGGAGAAAAGCCCCAGCACGGCCTGCAGACGTTCGAGACTGTTGACCGATTTTTCCGTCAAGATGCAGCCTGTTCCATGAGTTTCTTGCCATCGACGTAGGCATATGCCATGGCGGCGATCCCAACGACAAGTCCCGCCGCATCGGTATAGAGGGCGCCTGTAAAGGCGTCGGCGGGAATGAGTGCCAGAATGCCGGCGATAGCAAAGATGATGCGCATGATGATCGAGAGGCGGGCCGTGAAATAACCGGCGAGCGCGGAGGAAACCAGCCAGACACCGAAGGCTGCGGTGATCACGGCCCAGATAACCGACGTTGTATCGCCGATCATGAGCAGGCTCGGGGAATAGGCGAACATGAAAGGAATGACGAAAGCAATCCAGCCGAACTTGCAGGACGCGATGCCGGTCTTGATCGGATCGGCCTTTGCAATGCTTGCGGCCGCGAAGGCGGCAAGCGCGATCGGCGGCGTGATCATCGACATCATGCCGAAATAGAGCACGAAGAGATGAGCGGCCATGGGAGGCAGTCCGACCTCGACAAGGGCAGGCGCTACCAGCGAGGCGAGGAGCACATAAACGGCGAGCGTCGGTAGGCCCATGCCAAGGATGATGCAGACAATTGCCGACATGAGGAGCAGTACGATCGCGCTGCCGCCGCCGAGCTGAACCAGAGCGTAAGTGAGATTGAAGCTGAGGCCTGTCATATTCATCACGCCGATGACGATACCAGCCGCGGCTGAGATGACGATAATCTCGACGACCGCCTCGCCGGCCTCGATGATCGTCGCAGACAGCGCTCGGACCGACGCTCGTACACGGTCGTAACCGAACATCGCTCCTGTCACCACCACCGAGCCGCAGGCAAGAAAGGCAGCCTTTTCCGGCTGCCAGTTCATCCAAAAGAGAGCGTAGATCAGCAACGCGAACGCGATCAGGAAATGCAGTCCGCCGAGGATCGTCCAGCCGTTTGGGATATCCTCCTCCGGTGCGCTCGTGATGCCGAGCTTGGCAGCATCGAGGTCGGCCTGAATGAACAAGGCGCCATAATAAAGCAAGGCGGGTATGAGTGCCGCCAGTGCTACGTCGGCATAGGATACCTGCAGGAACTCTGCCATCAGGAAGGCCGCGGCGCCCATTACCGGGGGCATTAACTGTCCACCGGTCGAGGCGACGGCCTCGATCGCACCGGCTTTGTGGGCGGGATATTTATCCCGCTTGATCATCGGGATGGTAACGACGCCGGTCGCGACCACGTTGGCGACCGCAGAGCCGGAAATCGATCCGAACAGGGCGGAGGCGGCAACCGCGATCTTCATCGAGCCGCCGCGATATCGACCCATGGAAAAAAGCGCGGCATCGGTGAAGAATCTTGCGCCCCCGGTTGCACCGAGCAAAGCTCCAAAGAAAATGAATGCCACGACGATCGTGGCGCCGACCGATATCGACAGGCCGAAGATGCCGTTGACGTCATAGGCCATGTAGCCGGCAAGCTTTTGCCAGTCCTGTGGCCGGCCGGCGAGACGGCCGGGAACGAAATTGCCAAACATGCCGTAGAGCAGAAACGCGACGATGATGATCACAAGCATCCAGCCGGTCGAGCGGCGGAGGCCTTCCAGCAGAAGTAAGAGCAGGATGATCCCCGGCAGCCATGCCTCGATCGGACGCATGAATATCTGGTTTACAACGGCTGGATAATTCCAGGCGATATAGGCGGAAGCCGCGGCGCTGAGGACGGCACCGATCGCGTCATACCACGGCATTGCGCCGGAGCGCTTGTCGCGGCCAGGCGTATAGATCATGAAGGTAAGTGGCAGAGTGAGGGCAAGCACGACGGCCAGGAACTGCTGGGGGTAGTAGGATACCCCCAGCATTCGCGGCGCGTCCAATGACCACAGCATTGCACTCAACGTGATGGCCGCCGCAAGCACCGCTGCGACCGGCTTCCAGAGACCTGCGGGAACGCCCAAAGCGGGCTCCCTCATGCGTTCGACGGCCATTACGCATCATCCCTTCCAGAGACCAGCTTCCTTGTAGAACTTGATGGCGCCGGGGTGATACTCACCCGGCGCCGTCTCACCGACCATCGCTTTCGGGTCAAATTCGGCAAATGGCGGGAAGGCCGCTTGCATGGAGGCTTTGCTATCGTAGAGGACTTTCGTCATCTTGTAGACGACGTCTTCGCTGACGGCTGCGTTGGTGAACACGAGCTGCGGATAGGCAATGAAAGTGCCGGGTTCCAGGACGCCGGGGTTGGCCGGACCGGGTTCCATCTTGACGACATACCCGGACTTCCAGTGTTGTCGGATCGCTGCCTTTGCTTCCTCCGTATCCGGGATGGTCAGCGCCCGGATGCCGCCAACGGCCGCGTCCGCTTCGCGCACCTTTCCGGCGCCATGCGCGAAGATAAAACCGACACTCTGGCCCGCGATGAAGGCATCTGCGCCCGCTACGACGCTGGGCACTTGCACCGATTGCATATCCTTTCGCGACAGGCCGACAGTAGCATAGATGGCATCGAGCTGCGGCAGGATGGTTTGTTGCGCCGTATAGCCGTCCACCATCGGCTTACCCTTGAGATCGGCGGTCGTTTTTATGTCGCTGCTTGCCTTGACGAAGATCGCTTCTCTGATCGGCATGATCAGGCCGACGACCCGTAGGTTCTCGTTGACGCTGCCCTGGAACCAAGCTTCGCCCTTCAGGGCGTTGTTGAATTCCTCAAGGTTGCCGACGCCGAATTCGACGTCGTTCTGATTGACGAGAGGCATATATTGGTTGGGGCTGGTTGCCGGTTGGATCGTCGTGTTGAGGCCGGCATCGTTGGCGGCTTTTGCGACAGCCGTGCCGATATTGTGGAAGATCGAACCGGGATTCGACGTGGCAATGCCGACGGTTTGCGCCGAGGCATGGCCAGAAAGGATCAGCCCGGCCGTAAGGACGGCTGAGAGCATCAGCTTCTTCATTGATTGTTCCTCCTCGCTTGTTCTCCTCCATCGGCCAAGCATACCGATGTAAAATCTCAATAAGAGAGATTACGGATCAATCTTGTCGCGCGACTGGTGTTTTTACAAGCCCTTTTCTCGGATGGCATAATATTCGACACTCGCCTTTGTCCGCCGGTGGAGCGTTGGCCTGGATCTTCTCTCACCGCGCATAGAGGCGATCCAGGCGCACCACTCTGCCCACCAGCGTCAGGGCGATGACCGTGAAGAGGATCAGCACGGCAGAAATTGCGTGCGCGGTCGGTTCCAGGCTGAAGGTCGATTCCGCATAGATACGGACCGGCAGCGTCGTTAGGCGGGCCGTGGTCAGGAAGCTCGTCACCGTGACCTCGCCGAAACTGAGGAGGAAGCCGACGATTCCGGCCGCGAACAGGCCCGGCGCAAGACCCGGCATGATGACCAGCAGGAAACGCCTGATCGGGTTCGCTCCAAGACTTGAGGCCGCTTCCTCTTGGGCACGGTCGAGTGCCATGACGGACGTGGTCAGCAGAGTGATCGCAAACGGCAGGATCACGATCACATGGATGGCGACCAGGCCGAGGAAGGGCGGTATCATGAGGTAAAGCTGGAGAAGCCGCAGCATGCCGACGCCGATCGCCACATGCGGCAGCGAGAGCGGCAGGAGCCAGAAGGCGAGGAGGACGGACCGGCCCTTGAAAGGGAACCGTGCCAGAGCGAATGCCGCCGGCAAGGCAAGGGCGATCGCCACCAGCATGGAGGTGACCGCAAGCTTCACCGAGACCCAGAACGCATCCGCATAGGTGCCGGCGAAAAAGACCTGTTCATACCATTTGAGCGTGAAGCCCCGGAAGCCGGCGGCCGTCGCCTGCGGCACGTCGTTGAAGCTCTGGACGCAGACGAGCACGAGCGGCAGCAGGAGAAGCAGAAGTGCCGCGACCAGCAGAAGCTTCGAGACGACCGGTCCGAGGATGTCGATCACCGGCACGAGCCAGCGCGGAATGCTCAGAGGCCGGCTGGGCCTGGCCTTCAGCCAAGGCATCAGGCGGTTGAGCGCAACGGTGCACAGAGCCGCGAAGGCCAGGCTCGTGATGGTCATGGTGACGGCCAGCGCCGAAGCAAGGGGGGCATTGAGATTCTTGATCGCCTCCTGGAGCACGAGCATGCCCGTCGTCCAGACCTTCTTGCCGCCGAGCAGGGTGGCGGACACATAGGCCGTCGACGCCATCAGGAAGACGATGATCGCGCCTGAGCGCAGCCCCGGCAACGAAAGCGGCAGGTCGACGGTGAGGAACCGCACCGCCGGAGACGCGCCGAGGCTTTCAGCGGCCTCATGGACGCGGGGCGACGTGTTCTGCAGATTGTCGTAAAGTGCCAGAACCATGAATGGCAGGAAGACCTGCGCCAGCGCGACGGCGACCGCGCCATGGGTGAAGAGCATGTTCCTTGCCGGCGGAATGCCGAAGAACCCTGTCACGGTGTTGATCAGGCCTTCGGGCGCGAGCAGCAGGATGATGCCGAGCGATCGAACGACGACGTTGGTCAATAACGGTATGAGGATGACCGAGAATGCGAGGGCGCGATATTTGACCGGCATGCGCGCCAGCCAGTGGGCGAGCGGATAACCGAGCAGCGCGGTCAGCACGGTCACGCCGATGCCGAGAAGCACGGTTTCGGAGACGACGCCGTAATAGAAGCCGTCGGAGACGATATCGCTGTATTGCGCAAGCGACGGCGCCATGAATATGGGGCCGAACGGGTCCGGATACTCGTGCAGGGACAACACGAGTACCACGAGCATCGGTGCTGCGAAGGAAAGCAGCAGCCACAGGGTGACCGGCGCAGCGAGCGCCGGTCCTATCCATCGGTTCATCCGGCGATCTCCCGGTCGTAGCGGGCCTGCCATTTCGCGCGGCTGGCGTTGATGACGTCCCAGTCGAAATCGACAAGCTTGCTCACCTGCTCGTCGCCGAGAATGAGCTTCGGTTTCAGATCATCCGGCACGGTGACGTTGCTGACGGTTGGCGAGTAGTAGATCTCGCGGGCATAGGCCAGCATGCAGGGCTCCGAAAGGTGGAGGTTGATCCACTCCTCGGCGAGTTTCTGGTTCTTGGTGCCCTCGGTGATGCAGGCGACGTTCATCGCGAGAGCCTGTCCCTCGGCCGGAGATGCGATTTCAATATTCGGGTTGCGGCTTTCTACATAGGAGCGGGTAAAGCTGCCGAATTCCACCGACAGATCGCAGAGACCCTGGTCGAACATTTCAAAGAGCTGCGCCTGGCTGGCCTGGATGGCGGCGAAGGGCTTGAGTTCCTTGACCTTGTCGACGACGAGGTCAAAGTCCTTCTCGGTGCCACCCCAGGCTCTAGCGGTCATCATCAGAGCCGAAATGCCTTCGGCGCCGAGCCCGTCCGGCCAGGCGATGCGGCCCTTCCATTCCGGGTTCCACATGTCCTTCCAAGACGTGATCGGCTTTGAGGCCTTGCGCTTGTCATAGACGATCGTGCAGGGGTTGAAGGCAACGCCGTAGCCGCCCTTGCGCGCGCTCGGGTAAAGCGCCTCGAAGTTCTTGACGGCAGGCGTCGGGGCCTGGGTTACGCCGTCCTTCACGGCCTGGCGGCTTTCGTAGATGTTGAGATAGATGACATCGAAGCTCGGGCGGCCGCGCTCGGCATAGGCGCGGGCGCGCCGGTCGCCGGTGCCGCCGAGAACGTAGCTGACCTTGCAGCCGTATTTCTCGACCAGCGGCTTCTCGACATGTTCCTTGACGATTTTCTCCTGGGCGCCGCCCCAGATCCCGACGACCAGTTCGTCGCCTTTCTTGGGTTCCTGTGCTGCCGCGGGTCGGATGATGTGGGACGGTGCGGCAAGACCGGCACCGAGAGCGAGCTTGTTGAATGCACGACGCGAAAGAGTCATCTGAAGTTCCCCTTGTTCGTTTAGATGAATGTGGCGCCACCTGGCTGGGTTTGGATGCTGCAAGACGTCCCGACGGGCGGAGGCGGCATATCCGACGACACGATCAGCCTGATCGTGCCGCATGCGGATTGAATGTCGGCCTCGTAGGTGTCGCCTAAGAAAGCCGAATTGACGAGCGTGCCGGAGACATTGAGCGGTCCGGGTTCGCTGGAAATCCTGAGACGGGAGGCGCGCAGCACGAGCCGGGTGGCGCCCTCCGGCGCACCGTCGCAAGTGAGCCCCGGCGCCGCGAACCGGCCGTTTTCCGTTCGCCCTTCGATCACCGTTCGGGCGCCGAGGAAAGAGGCGGTGAAGGGGGATTTCGGCCGGTCGCAGAGGTTCACCGGCGATCCTATCTCCATCAGCAGCCCCTTGCTCATCACCGCCACACGGTCGGACATGGCGAGCGCCTCCTGCTGGTCGTGGGTGACGAAGACCGTGGTGATGCCGAGGCGCTGCTGAAGGGAGCGGATTTCACTGCGCATGTCGGCGCGCAGGTGGGCGTCGAGGTTGGAAAGCGGCTCGTCGAGAAGCAGAACGTCCGGCTCGATCACCAGGGCGCGGGCGAGCGCCACGCGCTGCTGCTGGCCGCCCGAGAGCTGGCCGGGATAGCGGTCCTGATAGGCGCCGAGGCCAACCGTTTCGAGAGCGGCGGCGGCCTTCTCGCGGCATTCCGCGTTGCCGACATGGCGCATGCGCAATCCGAAGCCAACATTGTCGAGCGCCGTGAGGTGCGGAAAGAGCGCATAGGACTGGAAAACGACGCCGATATTGCGGGTATGCACGGGGCGGCGGCTGATATCCTCGCCGCCGAGGATGATGCGTCCGCCCGACGGTTGGATGAAACCGGCGATCATCCTGAGCGTCGTCGTCTTGCCGCAGCCCGATGGGCCGAGCAGCGAGAGCAGTTCTCCCTTGGCGACCTCGATCGTCAGGCCGTTGACCGCGACGGATTCGCCGTAGGTCGCAGTGACATTGTCGAGCGTGAGATAATGTTTATGCGGCGTCATCGGAAACCCTGGGCATGATGAGGCGGGAGCCTGCAGCCCCGCCATGGTGAATGGAAATCGGAATGGGCCGGCGCGCCATGTCCGACGCCGGGGCAAAGACGCCGTTGCCGGGGTGGATTTCGAAGGCCGCCGCCGCCGCGCCCTGCAAGGACAGCCGCAGCCTGAACCCGACCGGAACCGTCAGGCAGATGGATCGCAGGGAAATGCGCGCGAGAGTACGATGGGCATCGTCGATCCGGGCATAACCGGTGGAGACGACTTTCGCTGCGCCATCAGGGCCGACCAGCGACAGAGTCGCACAGACATCGCAGCCCGGGGATAGGGAGGCTATCTCGATCTCGGCCAGGACCTTACCGATAAAGGTCGTCGCGGCGTCGAACGGGAGGGTCGTGTAGACTGCCACATCGGCGCGGTTGTCGGCAGCGGAGCGGTCGGCAAATCCGGACGGCGTGCCGAGATGGCCGCCGACAAGCGGGGTCGGACGGAAGGGATCGTGGACAAAGGTGTCGCGGGCCGGCGACGACGGCCCGGCGTCGAGGCGGCCGTCGCTGACCATCGCAGCGGCGAGCCCAGACGATGACAGTAAGAAGGACGTGTCCGCCGCGGGTGGAAGCGAGGGAAGCGTCCACCAGCGTCGAAGCCCCATGTCGAACAGCCGAGCCGTCGCCGGCCGATCTCCTTTATCCTTCAGGTAGAAGTCGAAGAAAGCGATCTGGGCACGGTCGACCGGGAACTCGGCCTCCGGCCCCATGTCGGCGCCGCCGCTCATCCTGTTCCAGGGCGCATGCGTCCATGGCCCGATGACGAGATGGGAGGTTTGAGGGTTCTTCCGGCGGAAAGCGGCGTCCGCCGCCCAGGTGCCCTCCAGAAAGAAATCAGCCCAGCCGCCCGTATGGAATACCGGGATATCGAGCGGGTCATCCTTGAGGAGGACGCCTGGAGAAACCGTGTTCCAGTATGTTTCGTCGTCCTCGATCCATCTCCTCAGATGCGAGAGGTCCGGCCGGGCAACGAGCAGGTCCCGGAGGGCGCGGTCGTTTCCTGCTCCGTCGATCGTGGAATAGGCCTCGCCATCGTCGTTGCGGGCTGCCTTGAGCTTCGCCATCTGTGCGGCCCAGTTCACATTCAATCCGAGCCGGAACGCATTGCCTTCATAGGCCCAGTCGTCGCGCGGCATCCAGGATGCCATGGCCGGGGCGATCGCATCGGGCCGGCGGCCCTTGCCGGCAAGCGCAAGATACTGCGTCATGGCCTGGTAGCTGAAGCCGTAAAGTCCGAGCTTGCCGCTGCAGCCCGGAAGAGATGCTGCCCAATCGAGGGACTGCGCGCCATCTTCTACTTCGTTGACGAAGGCTTCGAAATCCCCATCGGAATCGCCGCAGCCGCGGACATCTTGAACGACGACGATATAACCATGCGACGCATACCAGGACGGATGCGCCAGCGCGACCGTCGAGGCTATGGCGCGCCCATAGGGCTGTCGCATCAGGAGCACGGGGTAGAGGCCTTGGTTCGCAGGCCGGTAGATATCCGCGACAAGCACGATACCGTCGCGCAGTACGAGTTCGGCCCTTTCAGGCCCGATCACGTCGTGAGGCGTCCGGTGGTGCATCACGTCGTCAGCCCCTGTACATCGTCTTGTCGGTGATGCGGTCGAGGGGGAATTCGAGAACCTCCCTGATCAGCTTCAGGAGATTGCGGGCGCTACGCTCCACGTGTTCGCGGCCGCGTTCCGCATCGGCGGCTGCTGCATTGCCGCAGGCGCCGGACGGCTGGATGTCCTGGGTCTGCCATCCATAACCGATCCGCCCCTCCGGCATCAGCAGACCGCCCGCCTTTTCCAGTTCGACGGATACGGGCACGAAATCATCGGCGAACTGCATGTCGATCAGTTCGGGATGGAGATGTAGCATGACGCTGGTTTCCGCCTCGCCGCCGTGAATACCGTGTTTCAGCTCGTGTTCGCTGTAGAGGTCGGAGAAATCGGCACCGGCGCTTGCCCAGGCGCTGACGGCGAACATACCGAGCTTTACCCGCAATTCGCGGCAGACGATTTCCATGACCTGAGGCTGGCCGCCATGCGAATTGACGAAGATGATCTTGCGGCAGCCGGCCCGGTAGGCGCTTTCGCCGAGCTCGAACCACATTTTAGCGAGCGTATCGTAGTTGAAGGTCAGCGTGCCCGGATAGGCCGTATGCTCCACCGACTTGCCGACTGGCATCATTGGCAGCACCAGCACCGGCAGGTCGTCTTCCATCAGTTCCACGGTCCTTGCGATCGTGCTGGCATTGATCGCCGCATCCACGCGCACCGGCAGGTGCGGACCATGCTGCTCGACGGCGGCGACGGGCAGGATGGCGACGAACTTCTCCATGTCGAATTCGGAAAAATCCCTGGTCGTATGATCCCACCACCAATGCGACTTCAGCTTCATGGATATGTCCTCGATTTCGTTTCAAGCCGCCGCGGCGCGCGCGGCGAGTTCGGCCTTGGCGATCTTGCCGGTGGGGGTCATGGGAAGCTCGGCAAGCGAGACCACGGTCATGACGGAGAGGTCGTAGGGCAGAGCATCGGCGATCTTCGCCTTGATCTCCTCGCCATCCAGCGGCAGGGTGGCCTGCACGAAGGCGACCGGACGGGTTGCGATCGCCGCATCGGGCACGCCGACGACGGCGGCCTGTTCGACGCCGGGTACTGTCGAAAGCGCCTCCTCCACATCGCGCGGATACCAGGTCTTGCCGTCGACATGCAGGAGTTCGGAGCGGCGCCCGAGCATGGTCACGAAACCCTGGCGATCCATCGCGCCGATATCACCGGTCCAGAGCCAGCCGTCCCTCAGCGTCTCGGCCGTCTTTTCCGGCTTGCCCCAGTAGCCCCACATGAAGCCGCCGCGCAGTGCGATCTCACCCACCGTTCCGTTCGGCACTTCGGTGCCGTCTGCATTGAGAATGCGGACTTCCTTATCGGGCAAGGGCATTCCGGCGCGACGCGTTTCGATGTCTTTCCTGTCGAGCTTCGGAAAGCCGAGCGCGACGAAGCCGCCGAGTTCAGACTGGCCGTAGCTCTCGACGAGCGGAAGCTCCAGCTTTTCGTGCCAGCCGGCCTTGAGGAGGGGCGGAACAGGTCCGCCGCCCGACATGCACATGCGCAGCTTCGACGGTGCATGTCCGCGGGCAACGGCCTCGTTGAGGACCTCGTTGAGGATCGGCGGATTGGCGATCAGCATAGTCGCACCACGCGTTTCCAGTGCATCGAAGCCCGTCGACGGCGTCCACTTGCCCATGACGTTGATGGCGGCGCCGCGGGAGAGCTGCGGCAACAGGTTGCCGACGAGCTGATAGGAGCTCGACAGCGCGCTCGGACCGAAGGAGACGTCATCGGCGGCGATCTGCAGACGTTCGGCGATGCAGCGCGTCGCTCTGACCGTCGGTTCGTGCTTGAGGCAGGCGCCCTTCGGTCTGCCGGTCGTGCCGGAGGTATAGGAGAGATGGGCGATCGCATCCTCATTGCCGGGGTCGGCAGGCACGGGAAGCGCTGCGGCCATCAGTTCGGGCAGTGAATGGGCGCCTTCCTGCGGGCCGTCCATGCAGACCAGCGCCCGGATGCTCGCAACACCGGCCGCAGCGCCTCGGACCGGCCCTTGCATGTCATGGGTGTAGACGACCACCGTCGGTTCGTGATCGGCGAAATAATAGGCAAGTTCGCCAGCGAACTTGACGTTTACGAGGGCGCAGATCGCCCCAAGGCGCCAGCAGCCGAGCATGGTGACGAGATAGTCCATGCCGTTATGGGCAAAGATCGTCACCCGGTCTCCCGGCCGTACGCCGAGGTCGTGGAGGGCACCCGCGGCGCGCTCCATGGCACCGACGGCCTCCGCATAGGTCAGGCTCCTATTCCTGTCCACCCAATGGAAACAGGCGTGGTCCGGATCACGGTTTGCACCGTCCAAAAGCAGAGTGTGCATCAACATTCGCATTTCCCGGTCTTTATGCTCAATTATTCAGCATGCATTATGCGTGCCTCAAGCATGAGCAAAATTGCTCGCGGGGTGAATGTCTCGCTCGTCAATACTAGGTATAGACGGGGGCTTATATATCCGGGGTTCAAGAGGCTGCGAGGAGTTCGGATGTCGTCGGCACGGCATGGAGGGTCTGGTCGAAGCGGCGGGCCACGGAGCGCACCACGCTGCGGAGCCATTGATTGGCGCCGCTGGCATGGGCTCGTTCATGCCAGAGCAGATAAAGGTTCATCTGATCGAATTCGCGGGGCGCCTCGACGAGCTGGAGCTGATTGGCCGGAGCGTGCTCGACGATATACTCGGCATAGGGTCTGGCGGTGGTGAAAACGAGGTCGGTTTCGGCGAGAATGGCCGGGATGAGGGCGTATTCCGGAACGGACATGGCGATCCTGCGCTTCAGGCCAAGCTGGGACAGCCGCCCGTCGATCGGACTGTAGAAGGCGCTCGATCCCGGTGTCGGCGACACGTGATCGGCATCGAGATAGGTTTCGAGGGAAAGCCTGCCGCGCCGCGCGAGCGGATTGGATTTCTGTACCACGCAGGCGATGTCGCAATGCAGAAGCGTTGTGGACTTCAGGCTCTGCTGAGGTGCCGGCCAGTTGCCGATCACGAGATCCACGCGCCCCGATCCGAGCTCATCGATCAGATCCACCTTTTCGGAGGGAGCGAAGAAATCGACGGATATGCCGGGCGCCTTCTGCCGGATGCTGCTCGCGAGCGGCGGAATGAGGAAGGCGCCGAAACAATTCACGGCAGCAACGCGCATGCGGCTCTGGACTGCGCCCGGATCGAATTGGTTGGTCCGGTTGATGGTGTTCTTGAGGCTTTCCAGCATGGCGCCGAGCGAAGCGACGATTTCCTCGCCGCGCTCAGTGAGAACAAGTTTCTGGCCGCTGCGGACCAGCAGTGGATCGGAGAAGATCTCGCGTGCCTTCTTCAGTGATGCGCTCACGCTCGGCTGGCTGAGGCCGAGCAGGACTGCCACTTTCGAGACGTTCCTCTCGGTGAGCAGGAGATAGGTGGTGTGCAGCAATCGGATGTCGATCGAAGGGTTGATGTTCGCATACACGGCCGTATCCTCTCGCAAGCTGGCGGCCAATCTCCGATGCAAGCGATGTGCCATGCGCGTCAGGGCTGCCGGCGCTCGAAGCCGATAACAGCTCTTTCTTCCCGACCGTTACGTATTGTTGCGGCGGATCAGCCTGGGCACGTACCAGACCAGGAGCGCGGCCACGACAATCAGCAGGAGAGAGACGATCATCTGATAGACGGGGTAGCCGATGTCATTTTCCGAGACGAAGAAGGCAACGATGACACCCGCTGCCGACAGTATTGCCTGAGCGACGATCCTGACCATCCGCGCATCCTTTCCGTTTCATTTTGGAATTCGTACAACCGTGGAGGTGAACCTTTTGAAGGTCTCCGCTCTGAAATTCCCTTAAGACCTCCAGAGTTGATCAAGAGGTGGATGCCAATATGCCTGTTGGAACCGCGGGCGAGTTGACATGAGTCAAAATCCATCGCCCTCTCGTTGGACCGTATGATTTCGAGGCGTCAGTTAGGCTCAATAGAAGGTTGAGTGGAATGGCGTGATCGCGGCCCCCATGGCCGAGGCGTCGGTTCCTATCTCCGAAATGATGAGCTTTGGGCTGGGGCGATGTACGCCGTAGCGCGGTCGATCATAAATGCGGGTTCGCTCAATCAACATCTGCGCAAGATCGGGCGGGACCTGGCCGCCGAACACGATCGCCTGTGGATCGACAACGGCCCGGATGGCATTGATGAGACGATTGTATGCGGGTGTGATCTCTTCCACCCATTCGGCAACGCCGGGCCAGTCCGGGTCGAAATGTTTGCGCATATAGCTGATCGAGGGCACGTCAACGCCGTTGCGGTTCAGCCGTTCGATCAGATATTGCAGGGCCGGCCGGCGTTTCGATTCCTCTATGTCGAATATCCCGGAGAATTCCCCGGCGTTGCCGTTGCCGCCGAGCAGCAGTTCTCCATCGCTGATCAACCCGCCGCCGAATCCGTAGTTGAAGCTCAGATAGGCAAAGTGCTTGATGTAGCGCCCAACGCCAAACATCGATTCGGCGATTGCTCCGGTATTGGCGCCGTTGTGGACCCAGACCGGCCTGCTGAAAAAGTCGGAAAGGAGAGGTCCGAGCTCGATCAGCGACCATTCATGCAGGGGCAGCGGCGCGTTGTAGCGTGTACCGCCGACATGGTAGCCGGAAATGGCAAAGCCAATGCCAAAAAAGCTCTCCGATGTCAGGCTGTTCTGCCGCTGCAATTCAACCATTTGTTCGCGAACGAGATCGAGCGACCGGGCCATGGTGTGTTCGCGCAGTGTTACGCTGCTTTCGCCGAGAATGTTGCCTGCCAGGTCCATCAGGCAGATGCCGATGATGTCGGTGTTGACCGAGATACCGCAGGAATAGGCATGGCGGCCGTCAAGCCTCAGTGTCGGGCTCGGCTGGCCGCGGCCAAGGCCGGGCTTCGGCGAACCAAGGGCAACGACGCCGCGCTCCGCCAGTTGGTCGATGATCCGGTAGACCGATTGCTGCGTGAGGTCGGTATGGCTGGTGATTTCGGATCGGGAAAGGCCTGGGTGGCGCCAGATCAGCTTCAGCAGGTTGCGCTCGTTCGGCGATACGACGCCGCCTTCGCTGGCGCGCAGAAATTGGGGGGCGATCGACGCTTCCGGAGAATAGCTCATTATCATACCCCCTAGACTGACAAGCATTACCATAAAGGTGTAATAATTGCCGCTTCGCGTATTGCTTGTCCACTTCCCGATTCCTGCATAGCTGCGCTCTCCTTCGAGGGCAAGGGTTTCCAGCCGTCATCCTATTGTTACACTTTAAGTGTAATAAGGCCACGTTCAGGGCCGGCAAGGCCAATCCCAAAACAGGCGAGGGCAATTATGAAGATTTCCGTTCTGGCGGCAGCGACCGCCCTGGCGATGTGCGCGGGTGCAGCACATGCCGCCGATATCGAATTCTGGTATGGCAATACGGGCAATGTCGAGACGGCCATCAAGGCCCAGTGCGATGCCTTCAACGCCGCGCAATCCGAACATCGCGTCACCTGCGTCGGCCAGGGCAGTTACGAAGTCGGCATGCAAAAGGCGATCGCCGCCTATCGCGCCAAGAACCACCCGGTGCTGATCCAGTTCTTCGATGCCGGCACGCTCGATCTGCTGCTGTCCGGCGCCGTGGTGCCGGTGCAGGACGTGCTTCCCGATGTCAACTGGAACAACTACATCGCCGGCGCCCGCTCCTATTACGAAACGTCGAACGGCAAGCTTTATTCACAGCCCTACAATTCCTCGACACTGCTCTTCTACACCAACAAGACCGAGCTGGAAAAAGCCGGCGTCAGCAAGACCCCGGTGACCTGGGAAGAGATCATCGAAGCTGCCCGCAGGCTGAAGGCCGCCGGCCATGCCTGCCCGTTCGTTACGGATGGCGATACCTGGCGCGTGCTGGAGCAGTTTTCGGCGCGTCATGGCCTGCCGATCGCTTCCAAGCACAACGGCTATGACGGCCTCGACGGCGAATATGTCTTCAACACCACCTTCGCCGCCAAGCATCTCGCCAATCTGGTCGAATGGCGCAAGGAAGGTCTGGTGAAGCTCAATGCCGATACCAAGGCCGGCAATTATACCGCTGCCTTCAACACCGGCGAATGCGCGATGATGGAAGGCTCCTCCGGTTCCTATGCTGCTTCCGCGAAGGCTTTCGAAGGCAAATACGAGATCACCGTCGGCATGGCGCCGATGTACCAGGGTTATGAGCGCCACAATACTTTCGTCGGCGGCGCGTCGATCTATATCATGAAGGGGCATGACAAGGCGGAAATCGAAGGCGCCAAGGCTTTCCTCGATTTCCTGCGCCACCCTCAGCAGCAGATGTTCTTCACCGCCGCGACGGGTTACGTCCCGGTCACCAACGACGTGCTGGACGTCATCGCCGAAAGCGGCGAGGCGGACTCTCCCAAATATGCGACGGCCGCAATCGGCATCGAATCGATGAACCAGCCGCACACGCCGGACACCCGCGGCATCCGCCTCGGCTTCTACGTGCAGTTCCGCGAAGTCTTCATGGAGGAAACCCAGAAGGCGTTCGCCGGACAGCAGACCATGCAAGTGGCGCTCGACAGCGCCAAGAAGCGTGGCGACGAACTGCTGCGCCGTTTCGAGCAGACCTACAAGGGTGCGAAGCTCCCCTGATCCTGGCGCGGCCGGTACGGGTAACAGCCCCGTGCCGGCCTCATTTGTAGGTTTCATGCATGTCTTCGGATTCCACTCTCTTCAGCAATCGCTGGCTGCCGGTCCTGCTGGTGGCGCCGATGATGCTGCTGATCGCCCTCTTCTTCTACGTGCCGATCTTCCAGGCCTTCTACTGGTCCTTCTTTCTGGAACGACCTTTCGGCGGCGGCTCGGAATTCGTCGGGCTCGACAATTTCGCCCGGGTGCTTGCCGATCCAGAATTCTGGAAGGCGGGCTGGCGCACCATCATCTTCATGGTGACCGCGTCCTCGCTCGCGGTTCTGGTGCCGCTGATCCTTGCAGTGGCCGCCGATCGGAAGATCCGCCTGTCGCTGCCGGCCCGCAACGTGCTGGTCTGGCCGAAAGGCGTGGCGGGGGCTTCGATCGGCGTCGTCTTCGCCTTCATCTTCAATCCGTTCGTCGGCATCCTGGCGCCGCTCAACAGCATCTTTCCGGGCATATGGGCGCCTGGCATCAATGGTACCGACGCTTTCATCACGCTGATCGCTGCACATGTCTGGGGTGGCATCCCGTTCAATTTCGTGATCCTGCTTGCAGGCCTGCAGTCGATCCCGCGAACCATGCACCAAGCGGCAGCGATGGACGGGGCAGGACCATGGCGGCGCATCTTCGACGTGCAACTGCCGCTGATCATGCCGCAGCTTTTCCTGACGCTGGTGCTGGAATTCACCGAGAGCGTCACCTCGGCCTTCGCCTTGATCGACACCATTACCAACGGCGGTCCGGGCGGCGCGACGACGTTACTCGTCTACAAGATCTATATGGACGGGTTCAGCGGGTATGACCTCTCCGGCGCCTCGACCCAGACCGCAATCCTGATGGTCTTCGTCATCATCCTTACCGCCGCCCAGTTCATCTTCCTTGGCCGGCGCGTCAACTACGAGCGGTGAGCCATGGTCGAAAACGCACGTTCCCTCAACATTATCGCGAGCCTCATCCTGGTCGTCGGGATGATCTACATCCTTGGGCCGCTCTACCTGACGCTCTCAACGGCTTCGCAATCCTACGAATTCATGCTGCGCAACGGGCTCGCCTGGTATCCGGGCGACCAGTTTCTCGCCAACATGGCGAGCATCTTCACGGAGACGCGCATCCCGATCCAGATGCTGAACAGCATGGTGGTCGCGTTCAGCAATGCGGCTGCGACCTGCGTCCTGTCGTTCCTTTCGGCCTATGCGATCGTCTATTTCCGCATCCGCTGGGCGGGCGTCGTTTTTGCCCTCATTCTCGCGACGATCATGCTGCCGCTCGATATCCGCGTCATCACCACGTATCAGGTCGCTTCGAACATTTTTTCTCCGCTCAATGCCGTGCTCGACGCAACCGGTCTCAACGGCCTGATCGCAGGGATATTCGGCACTCCCGTCCAACTAGAACTAAGCGTGCTCAACACGCATTTCGGGCTGGTCGCGCCGCTTGTGGCGCATGGCACCGGCACGTTCCTGTTCCGGCAGTTCTTCCTAACGCTGCCAAAGGACCTGTTCAAAGCCGCCCGCATGGACGGAGCCGGACCCACCCGGTTCCTGTTCGATATCCTTCTGCCGCTGTCGCGCACCAGCTTTGCCGCCCTTTTCGTGCTGACCTTCCTCAGCGGCTGGACGCAATATCTGTGGCCGCTGGTTGGCGCTTCGACGCCCGACATGCAGACCGCCGTCGTAGGATTGGCACGGCTGGTTCCGGATTCGGATGGGCAGGTGCCTGACTTCCCGATGATCATGGCCGGGGCCGTGATCGTTTCCATCATCCCCCTCGCAATGATCGCGCTCCTGCAGCGCTACCTCGTGCAGGGCCTCGTTCTTTCGGAGAAATGACGTGAATGCTATCGACACGGCCATTCGCGCGGCTGCGGCCGATATCAAGCTTATCGGCGTCACCAAGGCCTACGATGCCCAGACAGTCGTCATCCCGCCGATGGATGTCGAGCTCAGGGCCGGCGAGTTCACAGTCGTGCTCGGTCCTTCCGGCTGCGGCAAGTCCACGCTTCTGCAGATGATCGCCGGGCTTGAACGGGTGAGCGACGGCAAAATCATGGTCGGGGGCCGGGAAGTGCAGGACCTCGAACCAAAGCGCCGCGGCTGCGCCATGGTGTTCCAGAACTATGCGCTCTATCCGCATATGACCGTGTTCGAGAACATGGCCTACAGCCTCAAGGTCGCCGGTGTGCGGAAGGCTGAGCGTGCCGCGCGGGTCGCGGCGGTCGCGAGGATGCTGGCTCTTTCCGACTATCTCACCCGCAAGCCGGGCCAGCTTTCCGGCGGCCAGCGCCAGCGCGTCGCGATCGGTCGTGCCATCGTGCGTGAACCGAACGTTCTTTTGTTCGACGAGCCGCTTTCCAATCTCGATGCGCAGCTTCGGCACGACATGCGCGTCGAGCTTTCGGAACTCCACCGGCGCATCGGCGCGACCTCCATCTTCGTCACTCACGACCAGGTGGAGGCGATGACGCTTGCCGACCGTATCCTCATCCTCAACAAGGGCCGGATCGAGCAGTTCGATACGCCCAAAGCGATCTATCACCATCCGGCTTCGGTCTTCGTCGCCAAATTCATCGGCGCGCCGCCGATGAACATCCTGCCGGTGACTGGCGATGGTTCCGTGCTGCGGCTTGCCGATGGGCAAATCGTCGCCGAAGCTCGGTTGACCGGCAGCTATCAGCTCGGCATCCGCCCCGAAGACATCATTGTGGGGATCAAGGCAGACGGCCATGCCGTTCGCGCAGTCCTCCGATTCCGCGAGGACCTCGGTTCCCACTCGGTCCTGGCGGCCGATCTGGCCGGATCGGTGATCCGAATCGCCACGCCTTTCGGCGCCGACCTGATTAATCAGCCCGAACTTTTCCTGAACCTGCCTGCTGCCCGGCTGCATCTCTTCGATGCCGAAACAGGCCGAGCCACATGCCGCGCATTTGCTGCTCAATGAAAGAAAGCCTCATGACCTATAAAGACTTTATCGCCTCGCCGGCGCGCGCCTGTGCTGTTGTCGCTCATCGTGGTGCCTGGCACGGCGCTCCCGAAAACAGCCTGGCGGCCATCGAAAACGCTATTGCTCTTGGCTGCGAAATCGTGGAGCTCGATATCCGCAAGAGTGCCGATGGCGAGCTTTTTTTGATGCACGATGACACGCTTCGGCGCATGGCAGGCATCGACCGCGAAGCGGAGAGCCTTACGATGGCGGAACTCAAGGCGCTGACCCTGCGGGAAGACGACGGCGGGGAAGGCCGCGCGATGACCGATCAACGCATTCCGACGTTGAGGCAGGCGTTGGAAGTGATTCGCGGACGCATCTTTGCCGATCTCGATCTCAAGGATCGTGGACTATTTCCGGAAGTTGCCGCTTGCGCGCGGGCGATGGATGCCCATGCGAGCGTCGACCTCAAGACCAAGGTTCACAGCCGCGCGGAAGTCGCCTGGGTGCGCGCCCAGAAGATCGACGGCGTGCCCTTCATGGGCATGGCACGTTTCACAGCGGAAGGGCTCAGAGAAGAACTCGGCATTCTCGCCGAGCTTTCGCCCTTCATGTGCGAAATCCGTTTCGACAGTCTCGAAACGATCAGTCTTAACCGCGAAGCCTTCATGAGGGCTGGCATGGCGCTCTGGGTGAATACACTCGATCAGCCCGGCAGCGGCGAGTGGACCGACAGCGCGGCCCTTGCCGATCCGGACGCGATCTGGGGCAGGCTGATCGACGCCGGCATCAGCGTTATCCAGACCGATCAGCCAGAGGCGCTGAAATCCTACATCAGGTCACGTCATCTGTGACAAAATGCCTGATTCGCGTCTGCGCGATTCGGATCCGGCACAGGTCATTGTTGGCGTTGCACCATTCCAGGCACTGGAAGAGCTGGGATCCCAATGCCTGCTTCTTTTCAAAATTTGATCAGGATCATGTCTCTCTTGATGGGCGCGCGATAAAACAAATCGTGGAAGCACATTTTTTTGCATTGCCATAGGGAACCTACAGGTGTCCTATGAAGTCTAGAGACATATAGATTCAAAATGAATTGCCGCATCGTATGTAACCTTTGCGGCAGTTGAGCTGTGGCAACACCTTGAATGGAAGGGCCCCATGCTGAGTGAATCCTTGTTCGACACTTTCACGCGGAACTATGAAGCGCGGCGCGAGACCGACATGTCTGTCGCTGACTATCTGGAGCTGTGCAAGAAAGACCCGATGGCCTACGCCAATGCGGCGGAGCGCCTGCTTGGGGCGATTGGCGAGCCGCAGATAGTCGATACGTCGAAAGATGGGCGGCTCGGCCGGATTTTCATGAACCGGTCCATCCGGACCTATCCGGCATTTGCCGGCTTTTACGGCATGGAAGAAACGATCGAGCGTATCGTTTCCTTCTTCCGTCATGCCGCACAAGGTCTCGAAGAGCGGAAACAGATCCTTTATCTGCTCGGTCCTGTCGGGGGTGGCAAATCATCTCTTGCGGAGCGGCTGAAGCAGTTGATGGAGGTCAACCCGATCTACGTCCTGAAGGCCGGCGATGAAATCAGCCCTGTCTTCGAAAGCCCGCTCGACCTCTTTGATCCGATCACTATGGGACCGTTGCTGCTCGATGAGTACGGCATTCCGACGCGTCGCCTCAGCGGACTGATGAGCCCGTGGTGCCTCAAGCGGCTTGATGAATTCGGCGGCGACATATCCCGTTTCCGGGTGGTGAGGATGCAGCCCTCGCGGTTGCGGCAGATAGCAATTGCCAAGACGGAGCCGGGTGATGAGAATAACCAGGACGTCTCCTCGCTGGTCGGCAAAGTCGATATCCGCAAGCTCGAGAACTACTCGCAGAACGACCCGGACGCCTACAGCTATTCAGGCGGGCTCAATCGCGCCAATCAGGGCGTGCTGGAATTCGTCGAAATGTTCAAGGCGCCGATCAAGATGCTGCATCCGCTGCTGACGGCGACGCAGGAAGGAAACTACATGGGAACCGAGAATATCGGTGCCATTCCGTTTTCCGGCATTGTCCTTGCACATTCGAACGAAGCTGAATGGCAAAGCTTCAAGGCCAACAAGAACAACGAAGCTTTCATTGACCGCATATGCGTGATCAAGGTGCCTTATTGCCTGAGGGTGACGGAGGAGCAGAAGATCTACGAGAAACTGATCGAGGGATCGGAACTGGCCGACGCTGCTTGTGCGCCGGCTACGCTCGAAATGCTTGCGCGCTTTTCGGTGCTCTCACGCCTTCGCAAACATGAGAACTCGACATTCTTTTCGAAGATGCGGGCCTATGACGGAGAGAGTCTGAAAGAAACCGACCCGCGGGCCCGAAGCGTTCAGGAATATCGGGACGCAGCGGGTGTCGATGAAGGCATGGACGGAATATCGACACGTTTTGCCTTCAAGGTGCTTGCATCGACGTTCAACTACGACACCACCGATATCGGTGCGGATCCGGTGCACCTGATGTATGTTCTTGAACAGGCAATCCGGCGCGAGCAGTTTCCGGAGGAAACCGAGAAGCGCTATCTGGAGTTCATCAAAGCCGATCTTGCTACACGCTATGCGGAGTTCATCGGCAATGAAATCCAGAAAGCCTACCTTGAGTCCTATGCGGATTACGGGCAGAATCTGTTCGACCGGTATGTTGCCTATGCCGATGCCTGGATCGAAGACGTCGATTTCAAGGATCCGGACACCGGACAGCTTCTCGACCGGGACTTGCTCAATCAGGAATTGACGAAGATCGAAAAGCCAGCCGGGATCGCCAATCCCAAGGATTTCAGAAACGAGATCGTCAAATTCAGCCTGCGTGCGCGGGCCAACAACAGCGGCAAGAACCCATCGTGGACGAGCTATGAGAAAATCAGGGAAGTGATCGAAAAAAGGATGTTCTCTCAGGTTGAGGACCTTTTGCCGGTGATCTCCTTTGGTTCGAAGAAGGATAGTGAAACCGAAAAGAAGCACAGCGAGTTTGTCTCGCGTATGGTCGCGCGCGGCTACACCGAAAGACAGGTTCGACGTCTTGTGGAATGGTACATGCGCGTAAAGCAGGCGAGTTAAATGCTCACTTAGGAGCCCACATGCACATCATTGACCGGCGGCTTAATCCGCGCGGTAAAAGTTTGGAAAATCGGCAACGGTTTCTTCGGCGCGCGAAGGACGCCGTGCAGCAAGCGGTCAGACGATCTTTGCAAAGCGGTAACATTCGCGATGTGCTCAACGGCGGTCAAGTCAGCATTCCGATAGGAGGAGTGGCCGAACCAAGCTTTCGCAGAGGTGAAGGCGGGGTGAGAGACCGGGTTTTGCCGGGTAACAAAGATTTCGCCGAAGGGGATATCGTGCCACGCCCCGAGGGAGGGAGCGGGGGCAGACCAACGGAGGCAGGCGAAGGCGATGCCGAGGACGATTTCCGCTTTGTCCTGACCCGGGAAGAGTTCTTGGATATTTTCCTCGATGATCTTGAACTACCCGATCTTGCGAAGCGGCGATTGAGCGAAACCGAGGAAGTAACCCCGACCCGCGCAGGTTATACCGTTTCAGGTTCTCCTTCCAACATTGCGGTTGGCCGGACCACACGTCTGGCCATGATGCGGCGTATCGCGCTTCGCCGACCGAAGCCGGAAGAGATCGAAGCGCTGCGGCGTGAGATCGAGGAATGCGAGAGTGAGGAGAAGCGTCTGGCGCTCGAGGCGGAGTTGAAGTCTCTGACGGACAAGAGCCGTCGCATTCCCTATATCGATCCCTTGGACGTGCGTTATCGCCGCTTCGAAAATACGCCGAAGCCGGTTGCGAAGGCCGTGATGTTCTGTCTGATGGATGTCTCGGGCTCCATGACGGAACACATGAAGGATCTGGCAAAGCGCTTTTACATATTGCTGTATCTCTTCCTGTCGCGGCGTTACGAGAAAGTGGAGATCGTCTTCATCCGGCATACGGAAAAAGCGGAGGAGGTAGACGAGGAGACCTTCTTCTACGGCCCTGCGACCGGAGGCACCCTGGTTTCGAGCGCGCTTTTGGCTATGCGTTCCATTATTGCCGCACGTTTCGATCCGACAGACTGGAACATCTATGCGGCGCAGGCTTCGGATGGGGACAACTCCTATTCGGACGGAAGCCTGGTCGGCCAGTTGCTGCAGTACGAAATTCTGCCGCTCTGCCAATATTTCGCTTATATCGAGGTCGGAGAGGAAGGAGAGGATTCCTCGACATCCGACTCTCCGATCTGGAACCTTTATGAAGGTATACGCTCCGATATTCTGCCTCTTGCGATGCGCAAGGTCTGCCGGCGAAACCAGATATTTCCCGTCTTCCATGACCTTTTCCAGAAGCAGCAGGCACATTCGAAGACAGAGCCATGATCAAGACCGTAAAACAGCGAGGGGGTCTGCTTTTTGAAGGCTCAGATTGGGATTTCCCAACGCTTCAGCGCATTCATGATGCCTGCGAGGAAATTGCGCTTGGCGAACTAGGGCTCGACGTCTACCCGAACCAGATCGAAGTGATCACGTCGGAACAGATGCTGGATGCCTATTCCTCCATCGGCATGCCACTCTTCTATCGCCACTGGTCCTTCGGTAAGCACTTCGCTCACCACGAAGCTTTCTATCGTCGCGGAATGCGCGATCTGGCCTATGAGATTGTCATCAACAGTTCCCCCTGCATTTCCTATCTCATGGAGGAGAACAACGCCACGATGCAGGCGCTGGTCATCGCGCATGCCGCATTTGGCCATAACCATTTTTTCAAGAACAATTATCTCTTCAAGCTCTGGACGGATGCCGAAGGCATTCTGGGCTATCTTGAATTCGCAAAAGGCTACATCGCCCGTTGCGAAGAGCGTTATGGCGAGACTGCGGTAGAGCGAACGCTGGATGCTGCCCATGCGCTGATGTCGCATGGCGTGCATCGTTATGCCGGGAAGACGAAGGTCGACTTGCGGCAGGAGGAAAAGCGGGAGCAGGAACGGCGGGCACACGAGGAGCAGGTATTCAACGATCTCTGGCGCACGGTCCCTGCCGGCCACAAGCGCAGCAGGGCTGATATCAGCCTTGACAAGCGGCGCGCGGCACTTGGCTTGCCACAGGACAACATCCTTTACTTCCTTGAAAAGTCGGCTCCGCGGCTGCAGCCGTGGCAGCGTGAGATCCTGCGCATCGTCCGGCATGTCGCCCAATATTTCCATCCGCAGCGCCAAACCAAAGTGATGAACGAGGGCACCGCCACCTATGTTCATTACAAGATCATGACGAGGCTGCACGAACGCGGACAGATCGGTGACGGGCACTATCTCGAATTCTTGAAGTCGCACACCAATGTGGTGTTCCAGCCGTCCTATGATGACCGGCGCTTTTCCGACTTCAACCCCTATGCGCTCGGCTTTGCGATGATGCAGGATATCGAGCGTATCGTGACGAACCCGACCGACGAAGATCGCGAATGGTTTCCGGACATCGCCGGGCGAAACGATCCGGTCTCCGTGCTGCGAGATATCTGGGCCAGCTATCGGGACGAAAGTTTCGTCGGGCAGTTCCTCAGTCCGCACCTGATCCGCCAATGGCGCCTTTTCCAGCTCCACGACGATCCGGATATGTTGGACGGCATTCTTGTGTCGGCCATCCATGACGAGCGTGGCTATAGGCGCATTCGTCGGCAGCTTGCTCGCGAATACGACATCGGCTGGACGGATCCGGGAATAGAAGTTGTCGATGTGGATCTTGCTGGCGACCGCCGTCTGCTGTTGCAGCATAAGGTGCTCAACGATTGGCCTCTTGACGAGAGCGAGACCAAACTTGTCCTCCAGCACCTTGCCGATCTCTGGAGCTATGATGTCCTGCTGCAGGAAATCGACAGCTCAGAGAAGGTGGTGAAGGAACATGTAGCGCATCCGCGTTCCTTGTTTGCGGATTCTCGATTTTCCTGAGAAGTTCTCGGCATATGCTGCAGCATCCCCGGACCCTGTCTTGGGCAATCAATTATAGTTGAGGGGTGAATGCAAATAGCGCCTGAATGTCCAATCGTGATTGGACATTCAGGCCGGTTGGTATCACGGTGGAGGTCGGGACGGGCGCGCTATTTTGTTAAAATAGGAGGCCGTAATGGAACAGCATGCCGTCGATCAGCTCAAGGCTATCGCCAAGATCAACCGCACCTACCCTCGTCCTGAAATGTCGCGTAGCGAACGGCTCGAACGGTGGGCCGATCTCCTCGATCGTGATCCGGATTTATCGCTTCTGACCCTTCGCGAAACCGAATACCGACCGGAAGAGGAACGTCTCGCCATGCGTGCGGACGGGACGGCGATCTCGGTTGCTTTCGCCGATCCGGTCTTTCGAGCTGCAGGCCTGGAGAACGATACCTATGGTGAAGCCAAGCGATTTTTCGAACTGAGCGATCGGCAATTGCATCGACTGGTCTGCTTCTGCCATTTCGGTGCGCGCGTGAGCGCCCGGACGGTAGCCCATAGTGTGCGGTCGCTGGCTGCTCGCAATTCCAATGGCATCATTGCTCGTCTGGTTGCTTTCTTCGAAAGATAGGGCAACTTGTATATTCCGGGGACAACGCTTGCCGGGGCGCCCCGGAGGCGTCGCCTTATTTCGACCATTGGATATTGGCTGACACGCGTGTGAGCGTAGGGACGGCAACGTTCCGCGATGCAAATGTGTATGCCAAAACCGCCCATGGAGATCACGACCTTGTTCGGGGTCTGTCGAAGCCGGGCGAGGAGGATATTCCCTGGGGGTGTCCGGTAGCTCGTCTGAGTCGCCGTTACGGCATCCGGGACTTCAGTTGAATTATCTCGCCATCCACTGCGAATGAGCCGTACCCGCGATGGTGAATGGTTCTCGCCGCCTCCCGCGCCGGATCACGCCATGCCGCGACGACCTCCAGAACGAAGAGATTGTATTGCTCGACGAGACGGGTCTCTACGACCCGGCATTCCAGATTGGCGAAACATTCTTCGATCAACGGTGCGGCGACCCGGCTCGCCGGCCGCAGCGTCAGTCCGAACCGCGCGAACTTATCCGTGTCGCGGCCGGAGCAATTGCCGATTGCCACGACCTTTTCGGCAATCTCCACGGCAGGGATGCCGATCACGCATTCGCCTGTAGCCGCAAGTGCCGAAAAGCTGTAGTCGCCGCTCGATACCACGCAGGCCAGGAGCGGCGGTGTGAATTCGACCATCATGTGCCATGACATGGTCATGACATTGGGATGCCCCTCCCTGCTGGTCGTCAGCAGCACAACGGGGCCGGGTTCAATCAACCGATAAACCTTGTCGAGTGCCAGTGCCTTCATATCGTTCGTCGCCATCGTTCTCGCCTCAATCCAGGGGTCGCAACCGGCTGCGCGGGCGGTCTGATCCGGTGCCTTCAATCCGGCGCCCTGACGCTGGCTGTCGTGAAGACGGTGCCTTTCTCGCCCGCCACGATTGCCGAAGCGTCTTCAAGGCGGCCGATTGCGGCGCGACGTCCGATTTTTCTCGAAAAACGGGTCGCCGCCCTGATCTTCGGCCGCATCGATCCTGCGGGAAACTGATCTTCCTTTACGTCTGCCGGGTCCATTCTCGCGAGCGGACGCGCGTTCGGCGTGCCGAAATCGGCGTAGACGGCATCGACGTCAGTCAGGAGAAGCAGCATGTCGGCGTCAAGCTGTTCGGCGAGAAGGGCGCTTGCCGCATCCTTGTCGATGACGGACTCAATGCCTTGAAGGCTGCCATCATTTCGTTCGACAACGGGAATGCCGCCGCCGCCGGTGCAGATGACGGTGACCCCTTGCTTCACCAGGAGCGAGATCACCTCGGCTTCCATGATCGCCTGCGGTGCCGGCGAGGCGACGACGCGCCGCCATTTGTCGCCGTCCGGCGCAACCTGCCAGCCGCGTTCCGCCGCCAGGGTGCGGGCTGTTTCCGCGGGATAGACGGGACCGATGAATTTCGTGGGTTTCCGGAAGGCCGGATCGTCGGCGTTCACCTTGACGAGCGTCAGCAGCGTGCCAAAGCGGTGACCTTGAAGGATACTCGCGAGCTCCTGCTCGATCATGTAACCGATCATGCCCTCGGTCTCGGCTCCCAGAACATCGAGCGGCAGGCCAGCACCATCCGCACCGGCGGTTTCAAGCGCCAGAAGCCCGACCTGCGGACCATTTCCATGGGTTATGACCAGGGAATGGCCTGCCGTGATCAGGCCCGCGAGAGGCGCTGCTGCCCGTTTGACGTTGGCGCGCTGGTTTTCTGCGGTTAGCGGTTCACCCCGGCGCAGAAGAGCATTGCCTCCGAGAGCGGCGACGATCAGCATCCCTAGCCTCCAATCGTCGCGACGAGCAGTGCCTTGATCGAATGCATGCGGTTCTCGGCCTGATCGAAGACGACGGAGGCTTCGGATTCGAAGACTGCGTCGGTGACCTCCATGCAATCCAGGCCGTATTTCTCCGCTATCTGCCTGCCGACCTCGGTGCGAGTGTCGTGGAAGGCGGGCAGGCAGTGCATGAACTTGCTGTAGGGGTTGCCGGTCGCCGCCATCACCTGTTCCGTGACGCGATAGGGCGCCAGCAGTTTGATGCGCTCGCTCCAGGCGGATTGATCCTCCCCCATGGAGAGCCAGACATCCGTATAGATGAAATCCGCGCCCTTGACGCCCGTGGCGACATCGGACGTGAGCTCGAACCGACCGCCGGCCTTCGCCGCCTCGGCATTGATATGGTCGATGAATGTCTGCTCCGGCCAAAGCTGCCGCGGGGAGACAAGCCGAAAATCGATCCCCACTTTGGCCGCGCCGAGCGCCAGCGAGGTGGCCACGTTATCCCGGCCGTCCCCGACAAAAGCAAGGGCGGTATCCGAAAGATGCTTGTGGGTGAACTCCCGCATGGTCATGAAGTCAGCGAGTACCTGGGTCGGATGCCAAATATCGGTCAAGCCGTTGTAGACGGGGACGCCGGAATACCGTGCAAGCTCCTCGACGGCAGCCTGTTCGAAACCGCGGAACTCGATCGCATCATACATGCGGCCGAGCACGCGGGCTGTGTCCTTCACGGATTCCTTGTGGCCGATATGGCTCCCCGAAGGGCCGATATAAGTCACGTGGGCACCCTGATCATAGGCGGCGACCTCGAACCCGCTTCTGGTGCGGGTCGAATCCTTCTCGAAGATCAGGGCGATGTTTTTTCGCGTCAGGCGCGGCTTCTCGTAGCCGCCCAGCTTGGCAGCCTTGAGCTCCGCGGCCATGCGCAGCAGGAAGCGGATCTCGTCTGAGGAGAGATCGTCGAGAGACAGGACGCTCCTGCCATGAAGATTGATCGGCATGTCGGTGGCCCTTCTAAATGGCGTCGCGAACGAGGGGGCAAGTCATGCAATGCCCGCCGCCGCGACCGCGGCTGAGTTCGGCGCCTTCGATGGTGATGACTTCGACGCCCTGGCGGCGCAGAAGCGTGTTGGTATAGACGTTGCGGTCATAGGCGACGACCACGCCGGGCTCGACGGCTACGACGTTGTTGCCGTCGTCCCACTGCTCGCGCTCAGCCTCGTAGCGGTCGCCTCCGGTCTGGACGATGCGCAGGCTGCTGAGGCCCATTGCTTCGGCCACGACCTCGGTGAACGAACCATTCTCCTCACGGATGTCGACCGTCCCTTCGATGTCTCCGGGGCGCAGGGAAAAGCTGCGCAGACGATCGACGACCGGCGGATACAGCGTCACGAGATCGCGGTCACAAAAGGTGAAGACGGTGTCGAGATGCATGAAGCTGCGGTCACGCGGCATGAGGGCGGCAATAACCCTCGTCGCAAGCCCGGCGATGAAAAGCCGCTTGGCAAGGGCGCTCACCGCCTGGGGCGTCGTCCTTTCGCCCATGCCGATCAGCACGACGCCGTTGCCGACAGGCATCACGTCGCCGCCCTCCAGGCTCGGCGCTTCTTCGCCGTCCGCCGAGAAGATCGGGAAGTCGCTCTGCTGGAAACGCGGGTGAAAGCGATAGATGGCTTCCACATTGGCCGCTTCTGGCCGCCGTGCCTGCCAATACATCGAATTGACCGACACGCCGCCATAGATCCAGCAGGAACTGTCGCGGGTGAAGAGCTGGTTGGGCAGCGGCGGCAGGACGAAATCCTCCGGAGCAAGTGTCTTGCCGCTCAAGCCCATGGGCTCGAACGGGAGTTCGGCGCGGGCGATGCCACCGACGAGATAGGTGGAAAGCTGTTCGGATGGCATCTCGTTGAGCCAGGCCTGCATTTCAACGACCATGTCCTCGCCGACCGCCGGTGGCCTGATCCGCCGGCCGAGCAGCCATTGCCTTGCATCGGCGGAGTCCATCGTTTCGGCCAGAAGATCGCCGAGCGAATGGACCACCACGCCCCGCTCTCTCAGCGTGTCGACGAACACGTCGTGCTCTTGCCTTGCCCGCTTGACCCAGAGCACGTCATCGAAGAGCAGGGCCTTGCAGTTGTCCGGCGTAAGCCGCCGGAGGCTGAGATCCGGCCGGTGGACCATTACTTCGCGCAGCCGCCCGACTTCGGAATGAACGCCTAAAGTCATCATTGTTCCATCTCCTCAGAACGGGCTGACCGCACCGGTCCACATCTGGTAGGCCGCAAGCAGTCCGACCGCGACAAGAACGACGGCGAGAAGAGCTTCGACCGGTTTGAATATCTGCTGGCCGGCCTGGCGGCGGGCGGCGGCATAGAAGATGATGCCGGGCGCATAGAGGACGGCGCACATGAAGAGGTAGGCGGGGCCTGCGGCATAGACGAGCCACAGCCCGTAGATGGTGGCGACAAGCCCGACGATCATCGGACCGGTGCGGTTTTCACCCGCCTGGTAGGCTTCGCCTGTCATCGCCAGCTTTGCCGCATAGGCGCCGGAGAAGATGTAGGGGACGAGAATGGCTGCCGAGGCGATCGAGAACAGCGCCTGGTAGGTGCTTTGCGCGAACAGGGTGACCAGAAGGAAGGCCTGTACCAGGAGGTTGGTGATCAGCAGCGATGTCGAGGGAACCCCGCGGCTGTTCTCCTTAGCGAAAAAGGCCGGCATGGTGCCGTCCTTGGCTGCGGCAAGCGGGATCTCCGCCGCCAGAAGCGTCCAGCTCAGGAACGCGCCGGCGACAGAGACGACCAACGCGATGTTGATCAGGACCGCACCCCAGGGGCCGACGACCGCTTCGAGAACGCCCGCCATGGACGGATTCTTGAGCGCGGCGAGCTCCGGCTGGTTGAGGATGCCGAGCGAGAGCAGAGAGACCAGGGCATACAGCGCCAGGCAGGTCAGGAAGCCGGTGATCGTCGCTGTCGCGATATCCTTGCGGCGTTCGGCGCGGGCCGAATAGACGCTTGCACCCTCGATGCCGATGAAAACCCACAGGGTGACCAGCATGGTGCTCTTCACTTGATCGGTGATCGAGCCGAGGCTTGCATTGCCGAGACCGGAAAAATCGGCAGAGAAGACATCGACCTTGAAGGCGACGACGACTACGCCGATGAACAGGACGATGGGCGCAATCTTCGCCACCGTCACGATCAGATTGACGACCGCGGCCTCGCGGATGCCCGCCATGATCAGGGCATGGACGAGCCATAGAAGCACCGAGGCACCGATGATCGCCTGCCAGGTGTTTCCGTCGCCGAAGGAGGGGAAGAAATAGGAGAGGGCGCTGAAGACCACGACCGCATAGGAAACGTTGCCGATCCAGGCACTAAGCCAGTAACCCCAGGCACTGTTGAAGCCGACGAAGGGGCCGAATCCGGCTTTGGCATAGGCATAAGGGCCGGCGTTCAGGTCGGGCTTGCGGGTCGCCAGTGACTGATAGACGAAAACGAGGGCCAGCATGCCCACCGCCGTGATCGCCCAGCCGATGATAATCGCCAGCGGACCGGCGCCGGCGGCCATGTTCTGCGGAAGGCTGAAGACACCCGACCCGATCATCGAGCCGACGACAAGGGCCGTCAGCGATCCGAGGCGGAGCTTTTGATGGGGGGCTTCCGCCTTTCCATTGATATCGGGGACAGCCGTCCCCCCAACCTTCATATCAGTCGAAGCCATGGCGTTATCTCCCGGTGTTGGAACTGCGGGGATCAGACCACGCTGTCGGGACGGGAACATTGATCGCAGTCAAACCGGATGCAGGGAGAAGATTTTCGATATCCGATTGGAAACGATTGCAAATTTCCAAGAAACAACGATTGCCCGGCACGTCGATCCAGGCTGCCCCGACATCGGGAAGGCCGCGATATCCTTCGCGGCCTTGAAAAGGGATACTGTCATGCGGACGGCTGCGCGACCTTCATGTCTATCTTTCCTCGTTCGGCTTCGGCCACCTTCCGCTTCACCGCCATGAAGCTGTCGGGGCTGACGGAAATGCTGTCGATGCCGCATTCGACCAAGAAACCGGCGAAGTCGGGGTAGTCGCTCGGTGCCTGTCCGCAAATGCCGATCTTGGCGCCCGCCTTGCCGGCTTCCGAAATGACGCTCTGGATCATCCATTTGACCGCCGGATCCTGCTCATCGAAGAGGTCGGCCAGATCGCCCGCGTCACGGTCGACGCCAAGCGTAAGCTGCGTCAGGTCGTTCGAGCCGATGGAGAAGCCGTCGAAACGGCGCGCGAACTCCTTGGCGAGGATGACGTTCGACGGGATCTCGCACATCACATAGACCTGCAGGTCGTCCACTCCACGCGACAGGCCGTTTTCCGCCATGACACCCAAAACCTTTTCCGCCTCGCCGACGGAGCGGCAGAAGGGGATCATCACGATGACATTCCTGAAGCCGAGTTCGTTGCGCAGTTTGCGGATGGCGCGGCATTCGAGCGCGAAGCCCTCGCGGTAGCGGGGGGAGTAATAGCGGGAGGCGCCGCGGAAGCCGAGCATGGGGTTCTCCTCCCTAGGCTCGAACTCCGCGCCACCCAGCAGGCCGGCATATTCGTTTGTCTTGAAGTCGCTCATCCGGACGATCACCGGCTTGGGATGAACCGCGGCGGCAATGCGGGCGAGGCCGCGGGCAAGGTTATCGACGAAATATTCGGGTTTGTCGTCATATCCCTTCGTCAGTGCGGCGATCTCAGCCTTTGCGGTTTCGTCCTTCAGGTGGTCGTAATGGACAAGCGCCATCGGATGAATGCGGATCGCATTGCTGATAACGAATTCCATCCGGGCGAGACCGACACCGTCGGCGGGCAGCCGCCACCAGCGGAAAGCGGCCCCCGGATTTGCCAGGTTCAGCATGACCTGGGTTTTCGTGGCGGGCAGGCCGGCGACATCAAGTGTCTTCTCTTCATATTCCGCGATGCCTTCGTAGATGAAGCCTTCCTCGCCCTCGGCACAGGAAACCGTCACCTCCTGCCCGATGTGGAAGATGCTGGTGGCATTGCCCGTGCCAACGACCGCCGGCAGGCCGAGCTCTCGGCTGACGATCGCCGCATGCGACGTGCGCCCACCATGGTCGGTGACGATCGCCGCCGCCCGTTTCATGATCGGCACCCAGTCGGGATCGGTGGTCGCGGTGACCAGAACCGATCCGTCCACGAACTGGTCAATGTCCCTAGCCGTCTCGATCAGGCAGACGCGCCCGGAGACGACGGCATCGCCGATCGACAGCCCCTCGGCCAGCTTTCGCCCCTTCTTGCGGATCGTGTAGCTCTTGAAGATACCCGCCTGGCGGTTCGACTGTACGGTCTCGGGCCTTGCCTGAACGATGAACAGATCGCCGCTCTCGCCGTCGCGGGCCCATTCCATGTCCATCGGGCAGCCGTAATGCTCTTCGATGATCGCCGCCCACCGTGAGAGTTTCAGGATAGCCTGATCGTCAAGGACGAAGGCCGCCCGTTCCATCTTCGACGTGGGGACGTTTCTCGTCGGCTCGCTTCCGGAGCCGTAGATCATCTTCTTTTCCTTGGCGCCGCATGTCTTCGCGATGATGGGGCTCAGCGAACTGTCCTGCAGGAGGGGCTTGAAGACCTGGTACTCGTCAGGGTCGACAGTGCCTTGCACGACGTTCTCACCAAGCCCCCAGGCCGCATTGATCAGGACCACCTTGTCGAAACCGGTCTCGGTATCGATCGAGAACATGACGCCGGAACCACCGAGGTCGGAACGCACCATTTGCTGAACGCCGATCGACAGCGCGACCTTCATGTGGTCGAAACCCTTCGTCTGGCGATAGGAGATCGCCCTGTCAGTGAAGAGCGAGGCGTAGCAGCGGCGGCAGGCATCCAGGAGTGCTTTCTCGCCGCTGATATTGAGGAAGGTTTCCTGCTGCCCCGCAAAACTTGCATCCGGCAGGTCTTCGGCAGTGGCGCTCGAACGGACCGCGACGGCAACGTCACTGCGCCCCACGCGCAGGGAAAGGGTACGATAGTCCGCGATGATGGCTTCGGCGGTTTCTTTTGGCCAATCGCCGCGCAGGAAGAGCTTTCGGATGGCTGCTCCGGTTTCGGCGAGGCCTACCTTGCCGTCCTGCCAATCTGCGACAAGTGCAGCGATGGCCTGCCTCAGGCCGTTGGTATCGACATAGTTCCAATAGGCGTCAGCGGTCGTCGCGAATCCTGCGGGAACGCTGATCCCCTTCGCCGACAGGGTCTGGATCATCTCGCCGAGAGAGGAGTTCTTGCCTCCGACCTTGGCGACGTCGCTGCGACGCAGCTCCTCGAACCAGATGGCAGGTTGCGCCATTCTGCTCATCGTGAACTCCTTTCAGACCCTGCGGACACTTTGTGATGTCAGTCAGCTTATTGGGAGCGAGGCCGCTCACCTTGATCCTCATCAAGGTGAGCGTGTTTGCCATCCGGCAGTCTATCGGCGGGTTTCACACCACAGAGGCACGAACATGTTGATGTCGTCGGACCGGCACGCGATCGTCGGAGAGATTGGGTCCCACCATCTGCGATTTGCCATTGCGGATATCGATGAACTGACGATCGACCATCTGGTGAATTTCAAGGCGGGGGATTTCTCCTCGGTCCAGCAGGCGCTTTTCGCCTACCTGAAGTCACTGGCGAAATATCCGAAGATCGCAAGCCTTGCCATCGCGGGTTCCATCGAAAAAGATCGCGCTCATATTGCCAATCTCTCACGAACCTTTACCGGCAAAGAGCTCGAAGCCGCCCTGGATCTCGACAGCGTCACGTTGATCGCCGATATCGATGCGATCGCGAGGGCCACGGAGCTCCTCGGTCGCCACGACGTGCGCAAGATCGCGGGGATGGCCGCGCTTGCGGACAAGCCCAGAGCGGTGGTGTCCGTGGGGGAGAAGCTTGAGGCCGCAATCGCTGTTCCAGGTGGAGGGAAGTGGTCGGTATTGCCCAGTAAGGCAGGCGGCATGTTTTTTGGTGCCGCCGACGACGAGGATCTCTGGCTGCTGGAGCAGGTGTGGCAGGAGGTTGGCGGTACCAGCGCCGGGAGCATCCTGACCTCTGCAGGAATGGTTGCGCTCAGCGGTGCGATCTCGCGACAGGCCGGAGCAACGGGACGATATTCGACCGTCGCGGAGATCCTTGCTGCCGCTTGCGAAGGGAAGGAGCCTTCAGCGGTCGATACCCTTGAGCGCTTCGGCCTTTGGCTCGGCCGCTTCTCAAACGATCTTGTCCTGGCAACCGGCGCCGAAGGCGGCCTCTATCTCGCCGGAGAGATGCCAACACGCATGCTCGAAGTTTTGAGCAAGGGCACCTTTGAGGCCGTGAGCGGCAGCGCTGCATATTCCTCGACGGCGCCTGTCTTTATCATCACGGCGCTGAATACCGCCCTGCGGGGCGCCGCGATGGCGATTGCCTGAGCAGGATGGAGCGGGGCGGAAAGCAGCCCTGCTCCACCGCGTTTCCGTCTACATTCCAATGGGTGCGGGAGCCGGCGGTATGGTCGGTTCCGGAATTTCCGTCATGGTTGCTTCCGTCAGAAGAAGCACGCTGGCAACCGAGACGGCATTCTCCAATGCGACGCGCACGACCTTGGTCGGGTCGATGATGCCTTCCTGAAGCAGGTCCACATACCGGTTGCGCGAGGCGTCGAAGCCGATGTTTCCCTTGCTTTCGAGCATCCTCGCAATGACGACGCCGCCGTCGACCGCGGAATTTTCGGCGATCTGGCGGGCAGGAGCTTCGAGGGCCCGCTTCAGGATCTGCACGCCCGTCCGCTCGTCGCCTTCACACAATTCTTCTTCCTCTTCGACTGCCTTTATGCAGCGCAGGAGCGCAAGTCCACCGCCCGGCACCACGCCTTCTTCCACGGCCGCTTTGGTGGCATTGATTGCGTCGTCCAAAGCCTCCTTCTTGGCCTTGACCTCCGCCTCGGCAGGAGCCCCGACGCGAATCACGGCGACCCCGCCGGACAGTTTCGCCAGCCGCTCCTGAAGCTTTTCTCTATCGTAATCGCTGGTCGTCTTTTCGATCTCCTTGCGAATCTGGTCCGTGCGCCCTTTGATCGCCGCCTGATTGCCGCCGCCACCGATGATGGTCGTCGTATCCTTGTCGACGATTACGCGTGCGGCAGTCCCAAGCTGGTCCTGCGTTACGTTTTCAAGCTTGAAACCGAGGTCTTCGGAGATAACCTGGGCGCCTGTCAGAACTGCCATGTCGCGAAGCATTTCCTTTCGACGGTCACCGAACCCGGGAGCCTTGACCGCACAATTGTGCAACGTTCCGCGAATGTGGTTGACGATCAGTGTGGCGAGCGCCTCACCTTCGACGTCCTCAGCGATGACAAGAATCGGTCTGCCGGATTTCGCGATCTCTTCAAGCAGCCCCACCATGTCGCCGAGCGCCGAAATCTTCCGGTCGGATATCAGGATCCGGACGTCTTCCAGGACGGTCTCCATCTTTTCCGGATCGGTCGCGAAATAGGGCGAAATATACCCACGGTCGAACTGCATGCCTTCGACCACGTCGAGGCGCGTCTCCACCGTCTTGGATTCCTCCACGGTGATGACGCCCTCCTTGCCGACCTTCGCCATGGCGTCGGCAACAAGCTTGCCAATGGCCTCGTCATTATGGGCCGAGATCGCCGCCACCTGCTGCCTTTCCTTATCGGTGGTGATCGGATGCGAAATGCCCCGCAGGGCTTTTATCGCCCGTGCTACCCCCCGGTCGAGGCCGCGTTTGAGGTCGATTGCATTTGCTCCCGCGACGACATTGCGATGGCCGTCGGCAAGCATCGCATGCGCCAGCACAGTCGAGGTGCTTGTTCCGTCGCCCACAATCTCCCCCGTCTTCTCGGCAGCCGCGCGCAGCATTCTCGCTCCGAGATTTTCCTCCGGGTCCTTGAGGTCGAACTCCTTTGCGATTGTCACGCCGTCATTACAGATGATTGGCGTGCCCCACTTCTTTTCGATGAGGACGGATTTCGACTTCGGGCCAAGAGTGAGGCGAACCGCGTCGGCCAGTTGCGTGGCGCCCTGGAGTACCTTGCCCCGGGCTTCGGTTCTGAAAAGCACTTGCTTATGCGGCATGATCGGCTCCTATGGCTGCCTGGGCTGCCGAGACATCCTCTGCTGACGCGCCTGCGCGTCACTCCCAGCCTGATGACCCGAACAATGAACCAGCTCAGCGTGCGAGCGTTTGACCGGCGTCAAAAATGCTTCACAGCTTTTTCACCCGCTGTAGTCGGCATTGAAGATTGACGCCGATCAAACTGCGCTCCATCTGAACCGCTATGTTGATCCGATTCATGAGAAGGATGAAGCGATGAACACGAAAATCATTCCCTATAACGCGCGGGTCCTCGTTTCGGATGCAAAGAAGGCGCTTCTGCTGCGCAATACCGGCACGGCTTTCAACCTGACGCTCGAAGTCGAGCAGGTGATCGAGGCTCCCAGGAACGCCCCGACCCACGAACAGGGCACGGACAGGCCTGGCCGCACGGCGACCGGCAGCCATCGCAGCAGCGTCGGCCAGACCGATTTTCACGAGTTGGAAGAGGATCGCTTCTCCGCCATGGTCGCCGAAAAGCTGGAGGCGATCTGCGAGGAGAATGGCATTGACAAGCTCTTCATTGTCGCTCCTCCGAAGGCGCTCGCCGATTTGCGGCAGGCGATGCCAGAGGCGGTGAAGCGCCGGATCGTCGCGGAATACGCCAAGGACCTCGTCAACCTGCCGGTGCAGGAGATCGAGAAGCACTTGTCTTTCTGACTGCATTTGTCCGCCTGGGAGGATTTTGGTGGAGGCGGCGGCGCGTAGCAGGTCGTCCTTCATTCAAAACCCGGGACATGCATCGCTTCCATCAACCGTAAATTCAACGCGCCGTTTCATAAGCTCGCCTTGGGAACGGCGTTTTTGCTTGTCGGGCAACTGGGGATATCCGGCAAAATATATAAAAAGGCGCGCACCCATGTTGGAGCGCGCCTTCCCTTTGATGAGGCGATGGATCAAGCTGTCTTGATTTCCACCTTGCGTTCGTTCTTCTTCGCATCGGCGCTCTTGGGAAGCTTGACCTTCAGGATACCCTTTTCGAAGGCCGCTTCCACCTTGTCGGCATCGACCCCTTCGGGAAGCTGGAATGTCCGTTGGAAGGAGCCGTACCGCCGCTCGGAATGGCGATACTCCTTCCGCTTCTCTTCCTTTTCTTCACTCTTCTCCCCGCGGATCGTCAGGTAGCCGTTCGAAAGCCTGACCTCGAGGTTTTTCTCATCGATGCCGGGGACTTCAGCGGTGATTTCGAATGCGTCGTCCTTTTCGACCACATCGACGGCTGGCGCAATGGACCATCCGCTCGGGGATGGCGCCCGAGTGAACAGGGAGCGTTCCAGCGGGCGCCAGGACGCCGGGACGAAGTCATCGAACAGCCGGTCGATTTCGGTGCGAAGGGTTTCAAACGGAGACCAGAAGCTACCTGCCGGCTGTATCGGCTTTTCATCTTTCTGGACTGGAAGTCTGGTTGCTGGCTCAGGCATGATTTTTCTCCTATTTTCCGAAGAAGGGATGCTGCACGGAAGCATCGCGAAGGTGTCTATGCAGGCCCGTTATCAGCTCTTGATCGAGCGCCACCATGAAAGACCTCATGGACCGAAGCCACATTGACGCGCGTCAAACAGTTGAGGTGTTCACTACCGCCTTGAGGCGCTCAGGATGTCGGCCCGCTCCGTTTTTGTTAAGCAGGCAAAAATGTGAGGTGTGCCCGCTTTCATGCTCCAACGGGGGCAAATCGTGAGCTGTTTTCAATGGACGCGCGGAGGAGAGGTCCGCCATTTGCGGACATCGCCGACGGTGACACAGACATGGCCGGTTGAATCGAACAGACCGCCATCGAACTTTTCACTTGCGATACGGCTGAAGGTCTCGATGTATTCCTGCAGCCTGAATTCATCGACACGCGGCGGGTCGGCAATCGCTGCAAGTGCATCATGGGTGACCACAACGACCTGATCGCCGGCCCCAGAACTCATTATAAGGCGTCCTTCGTATCCGGACGACGTGAGAAATCCCGATTTCAGCATCAATGGCATGGCATCCTCCTTCTCTGAAGCAAGAAGAATAACCGTGGTTTGGATGCTGTCCGTGACCAAGATCAAAGCTGGCGCGCAATCTGAAGAGCGCATGATTGCAAAATGATCACTGCCGTTTGCGCTTTGCAGACCTTCAAGCTACTTGTCATGCCACCGCAAGGAAGCCAGCGTTTTGCCAGTTTCGAAATCGATCGATCCATGTTGACCCCGGTCAATGCCGGTGATCGCAGCAGAGATAGACTTTGAACCCTTGGATGCTGGCACTCGTGAGAGACTACTCGCGGGTCTTCTGGCGGGGTTGCGAAATGGACGCGGGTTACCAAACAGGAGTCCTGAAAGCGGCAGATGTCCACCGTGCCTTTGCGGTGATACAGTTGATCATGCCTGGAATGGGGCTCGAAACATGGCGAATCATGACGGCGACGGAGGTTTCGCGCCACGATTGGCTGACTGTCACCGACACCAAAGGTTACCTTCGGGGATTATGTTACGTCTTCGTTCGTGATCATCCGCCTTCCGTGCGTCAATTGGAGGTGCCGGTCTGCGCATCGATCAGCCTTTTCAATGAGCAGGACATTGCGAAGCGACTCTTCGACGTCATCAAACAACGGGCGGCGGAAACAGGTTGCGAGAAGATCCATTTCTGGAGGGTGGTGGCGAGGGACTGGAAGAGCCTTGAAGATCTCAAGGAGACGGAGCCCTGGAATGACGGCCTGGTCTATGACCTGAACACTGACCTCAACGATGCGCTTCAGTCGATCTTGCCGGTGAAGATGTAGCCGACGCCGCGGATGGCCTTGATCAATTGCGGGTTGCTGGCATCTGCCTCGATTTTTCGGCGCAGGCGCACGATCTGAGCGTCGATCGTCCGGTCAAAGGCTTCGAGTTGGCGCCCTCTCGTCGAATCCATCAGGAAATCGCGCGTCAGGACGCGTCCGGCATTCTCAAGGAAGGCTGTCAGCATATCGAATTCACCGGTCGTGAGTTCTACCTCGGAGTTGTCCGGAGCCAGCAACTGGCGCCTCGAAAGATTGAGTGTCCATCCTTCGAAATGGATGATCTTGTCCTCGTTTGCCTCCGTCCTGGCTGTGCTCGGCTGGCGCCGCCTGAGGATCGATTTCAGCCGCGCGTGCACCTCGCGGAGATGGAAAGGTTTGGCGATATAGTCGTCTGCCCCGATCTCGATGCCGATGATCCGGTCGACGACATCGTCACGCCCTGTCAGCATCATGATCGGGACGTCCGACTGGCTTCGAATTTCGCGCGCAAGGTCAAGGCCATCCTGTCCGCCAGGCAGGGAAAGATCGAGCAGGATGATGTCTATCTCTTTATGCCTGAATTGGCTTTTCATTTCCGTGCCGTCGGCCGCGGTGCTCACCGAGTACCCCTCGTCCTCGAAATAACGGGTCAGCATCTGCCGGATGCGAGGATCGTCATCGACGACGAGAATACGGACGGTGCTGGATGAGAGAATTGGCATCGGCCTGTTACAGTCTGTTACAAAATCGAACTGTGTTTAACACTATTAGCATTCGCGTGTTACCTGGCTTCGGTCAACTGTATCCATCGAAAGACGGAGGCAGCGCCATGTTTCTCACCAGCAACCGCATTCATGGATACGAGATCGCAAGGGCTACGGAACTTGGAGAACAGAGTTGCCTGCACGCTCTTTTCGCAAGGCAGCCCGTTGAACATCTGACCCCGGGACAGTCGCTGTTTTTCGAGGGCGACAGTGCCAAACATGTTTTCGATGTGGTTGAAGGCACGCTCCGCATCTTCAGAATCATTTCCGACGGCCGACGCATTATTACAGGGTTCGTGCATGCTGGCGATATCGTCGGCGTCTCCCTGAAGGGCAACTATCTTTACAGTGCCGAAGCGATCACCGCTACAAAGGTTCGCCGTCTCACCCGCAAGGCATTCGATATGGCTGTTGCGGATTCGGAGGAACTCCGCCCGCAGGTCTTCGCCCATGTCTGCGACGAGATGGCCGCTGCCCAGGATCAGATGGTTCTTCTCTCCTGCAAGAACGCCGAGGAGCGGCTCTGCAGCTTTCTTCTGAAGTACCTCAGACGGACAATGTCGGAAGGTGCGTTGCAGCCTATCGTCGATTTGCCGATGACTCGGCTGGACATGGGTGACTATCTGGGTCTAACAATCGAAACCGTTTCCCGCACGATCACCAAGCTGACCAGCAAGGGCATCCTCGGTCCGGCCGGTCGACATTCGCTCCGGATCATCAAGCCCGCGACGCTTGCGCAACTCGCCGGGGACGGCGATGAATATGAGGATAGCCGGCGGGATTTCGTCGTTCATGGTGAGCGGCGCCGCCATTAGCGGTACCGCTCACGGAAGACATATGAACGAAAAGACGCTTACCGATACCGAAAATCAGCTCGATGCCGTAACCGGCCTTCTGGACGATGCCAACCTCATCGTTCACGGGTTGGATGGCGTCATTACCCGCTGGACGAAGGGATGCGAGAGCCTCTACGGCTGGTCGCGGGATGAGGTTGTCGGTAGCGTGGTTCACGAGCTTTTGGCAACGGAGTTTCCTGAGCCGCTGGATATCATTCGCCGACAGGTCCAGACCGACCATTCGTGGGAAGGTGAGGTCGTTCACCGGCACCGAAACGGTCAGCGGATTTTCGTTGCCACCCGCTGGGTCGCACTCAATCCGTCACCGGCTGAGCGGACGATCATCATCCAGACGAACAACGACATCACGGATATGAAAAAGGTCCAGAACGATCTTGCCGGACGGGAGGCGCATCTGCGGTCGATCCTGGATACGGTTCCCGAGGCGATGGTCGTCATTGACGAAATCGGTATCATCACGTCTTTCAGCGCCGCAGCGGAGCAGCTTTTCGGATATTCGGCGAATGAAGTTCGTGGTCACAACGTCAAGATGCTGATGCCGTCGCCGGACCGGGAGGCTCATGACGGCTATCTTACGCGATATCTGACGACCGGCGAGCGCCGTATCATCGGGTACGGTCGCGTGGTTACCGGTCAGCGGAAAGACAGATCTGTGTTTCCCATGGAGCTTGCGGTGGGCGAGGCGATCACCAATGGCAAGCGCATCTTCACCGGCTTCATCCGCGACCTCACCAGCCGCCACAAGATCGAGGAAGAACTGAGGCAATCGCAGAAGATGGAGGCGATCGGCCAGCTCACCGGCGGGCTGGCGCACGACTTCAACAACCTGCTGACCGTCATCAGCGGTAATCTCGAAATGATCGAGAACAAGCTCTCGGACGAGAAGCTGCTGGCCCTGCTGCATGAGGCGCAGGACGCGTCCGAGGACGGAGCCAAGCTGACCGGCCAGCTTCTGGCCTTCGGGCGCCGCCAGCCCCTCAATCCGGAACTGGTGGATGTCGGGCAATTGGTAACCGGTTTCTCCGATCTTTTAAGACGTTCGCTCGGCGAGACGATTGAATTCCGCACTGTCGTCACGGGAGCTTCCAATGAGGCGCTCGTCGATGCGTCGCAGCTCCAGAACGCGCTTCTCAACCTTGCCCTCAATGCCCGCGATGCCATGCCGCGCGGCGGCAAACTGACGATCGACATCTCAAGGGTCAAGCTGGACGTCGATTATGCCCAGATGTATCCGCATATGCGCACCGGCGACTATGTGCTGATCTCGGTCACGGACACGGGCACCGGCATGACGCCGGAAGTGAAGGAAAAAGCCTTCGAACCGTTCTTCACCACCAAGGGTGTCGGTTCCGGGACCGGCCTTGGCCTTTCCATGGTCTATGGCTTCGCCAAGCAGTCCGGCGGCAATATCCAGCTTTACAGCGAGCCGGGGCAGGGCACCAGTGTCAGGCTCTTCCTGCCGGCGGCGCAAAAGGAGGATGCGAAGATGTCCGCGGAAGTGGCGACTGCTTCAAGGGCGGCGGCGATTCCCGGCGGAACGGAGAAAATCCTCGTCGTGGAGGATGATCCCAGGGTGCGGCGTGTGGCGGTCTCACGCCTGATCGATTTCGGCTATCAGGTTGTCGAGGCGGCAAATGGCGTGGAGGCGCTCGACCGGCTCGCTCAGAACGACGATATCGCGCTGCTGTTTACCGACATCGTCATGCCGGGCGGCATGACAGGCGACGAATTGGCGGCGGAAGTCCGGGCAAGGCGTCCGAATATCAGGGTGCTGTTCACGTCGGGTTATGCCGAGCCGGCGATCGCCGGACGCGAACTTGCCCAATCGGGAAGCTGGCTGAAGAAGCCCTATACGGCACGCGAGCTTGCCACCTGTTTGCGCCAGCTCTTGGATTGAAGATCCACGTCGAAGCTCCCCATGGCGTGAGATGTGAATGAGATGCGCAGGCTATTTGCCGGGCGCATCCCCTCCTTATATCGATACTCTTCGAATTTTCGGGTTTCGCCGATCGCTGCGATGGACCATGCGCGGTGACGCGTCGGCAAATCATCGGGCCGAAACTCTGAAGATATCACGCACGGGGTTCCACTTCCTTATTGCATTGCGGAATCTAATTTCAGAGTCTCATTGCATCAGAATGTTGATTTGAAACATCAATAGGTACATCATAACTCGCGAATATCAGAGTCTGCGTAATACAAGCGATGGATGAATCGTGATTACTGCTGCTCAGATGAGAGCCGCCCGGGCTCTTCTTGGCATCGACCAGCGCCAACTGGCCGAGCGGGCGGGAATTTCGGTGCCGACAATCCAGCGCATGGAGGCCAGCGTCGACGTCGTCCGCGGCAATGTCGATTCTCTGATGCGTTTGCTGGCGGCACTGGAGAACGCCGGGATTGAACTCATCAGAGAGGGCGCTGTCAGTGAGGACGGCGGACGAGGCGTCCGGCTGAAAACGAGAGCCAACCCGCCCGAAGACGGGGCAGGAAGATCACCCGCCCGCCAGAATAAGGCGGGGTCGAGTTCATGACGTCGCTTTCCGTCATCCTGTCATGTATTGTCATGTTTCTGGTGACGGGAGGGCTCGGGATTTTGATGAGCCGGTCACACCGGGCGACCCCGGCGATCTATGGGCTGAGCCTTCTTCTCTCGGCCATTGCTTTCGTCATCAGTCTGATGCATCTCGCGACATCTTTCGTTGACGCGCCGACCGTCATCCTTCCCATCGGCCTACCGTGGCTCGGAGCCCATTTCCGGCTCGACGCGCTCTCGGCCTTCTTTCTCCTCGTGGCCAATCTCGGCGGCACGCTCGCTAGTCTCTATGGTCTCGGCTACGGCCGGCACGAGCATGCGCCGCACCGGGTGCTGCCGTTCTTCCCGGCCTTCATCGCCGGAATGAACCTGGTGCTGCTGGCCGACGATGCCTTCACCTTCCTGATTTCGTGGGAGTTCATGTCGCTCGCCTCATGGGCGCTGGTGATGTCGCATCATCGCGACGCGGGCAATCGCAGGGCGGGTTATCTCTATATCGTCATGGCAAGCTTCGGGACGCTGGCACTGCTGCTTGCCTTCGGCCTGCTTGCCGGCCCTGAAGGCGCTTACGGTTTTGCCGCCATTCGCGCGGCCGAGCATGCGCCGCTGACGGCAGGCCTGGTCCTTATCCTGCTGCTGCTCGGCGCAGGCTCCAAGGCGGGGCTCGTGCCCCTGCATGTCTGGCTGCCGCTGGCTCACCCCGCAGCGCCGAGCCATGTCTCGGCTCTGATGAGCGGTGTCATGACCAAGATCGCGATCTACGGCTTCATCCGCGTGACCTTCGATCTTCTGGGGGCGCCGATGTGGTGGTGGGGGCTTGTCGTCCTGCTGCTGGGCGGAGCGACGGCGGCGCTCGGCATCCTGCACGCGTTGATGGAACGCGACCTCAAACGCCTGCTCGCCTACAGCACGATCGAGAATATCGGCGTGATTTTCGTCAGCCTCGGGCTGGCGCTGGCATTCAAGGCGAACGGCATGGGACTGGCATCGGCGCTGGCCCTGACCGCCGCACTGTTCCATATCTTCAACCATTCGCTCTTCAAGAGCCTGCTCTTCTTCGGCGCCGGCGCGGTGCTGACGGCAACCGGGGAGCGGGACATGGAGAAGCTCGGCGGTCTCATCCATCGCATGCCGGTCACGAGTTTCACCTTCCTTGTCGGTTGCGTTGCGATTTCGGCTCTGCCGCCGTTCAACGGTTTCGCGTCGGAATGGCTTGCCTTCCAGGCCATATTGCAGAGCCCCAACCTGCCGCAATGGGCGCTGACGATAGCCGTGCCGGCAGTCGGCGGGCTGCTCGCCCTGTCGGCGGCGCTGGCGGCCGCCTGTTTCATCAAGGCTTTCGGCATCACGTTTCTTGGCCGCCCGCGGACACCTGCGGCGAGCGACGTCTCGGAAGTGGATCGTTTCTCGCTTGGCGCGATGGGCGTGCTTGCGGGCCTGTGCCTGCTTGCCGGCATCCTGCCCGGGATCGTCATCGACGGGGTCGCGTCTGTGGTGCTTTCGCTGGTCGGCGATCGGATGCCGGTCCAGATGGACATCCCGTGGCTGTCGATCGTGCCGATCGCCGAAAGCCGCAGTTCCTATAACGGCTTGCTGGTCTTCCTGTTCATCGCCTTCTCGGCTTCCGCCACGATCTATATCGTCCATCGCTACGCCTCGCGGACGCTTCGTCGTTCCGCTGCCTGGGATTGCGGTTTCCCCGAAGGCAGTCCTCTGACGCAATATACGGCAGGCAGCTTTGCCCAGCCCGTCAGGCGGGTCTTCGGCACGCTTGCCATGCGTGTCCGCGAGCGCGTGGATATGCCGGCTCCGGGAGATCTCCGGCCGGCCACCTTCTCGGTCGAGCAACACGATCTGGTCTGGGAGGGACTCTATGTGCCGATTGCGGGCGCCGTCGGGTTCGCCGCCGAGAAGCTCAACCGCCTGCAGTTCCTGTCCATCCGGCGCTATCTGAGCCTGGTCTTCCTCGCGCTTGTTTTCCTGCTTCTGGTGCTGGCGCTATGGTCCTGATCTCCGCTCTTTTCGTTCAGGCTTTCCAGATGGCGCTTGTCGTGCTGCTGGCGCCGCTGCTGACCGGTCTCATCCGCAAGGTCAAGGCGCGGCTGTTGCGCCGGCAAGGCCCCTCGCTGATTCAGCCCTATCGCGATCTCCTGCGGCTGCTCCGCAAGGAGGCCGTCGTGGCGGAGAACGCATCCTGGCTGTTCAGGGTGGCACCTTACCTGATCTTCGCCACGACCTGGGTGGCAGCGGCCGTCATCCCGACATTTGCGACCGGCCTGATCTTCAGTTGGACGGCGGACCTGATCGCGATCGTCGCCCTTCTGGGCAGTGCGCGGTTCCTCCTGGCGCTCGCCGGCATGGATGTCGGCACCAGCTTCGGTGGGATAGGTTCAAGCCGTGAAGCGATGATCGCAACGCTCGCCGAGCCTTCAATGTTGCTCATCATCTTCACGCTTGCCCTGGTCGCCGGCTCGACGCAGCTTTCCACGATCGCCGGGTTCATGAGCTCCCCTGAGGTCGGCTTGCGCGTTTCCCTCGCGATCGCGCTGGTCGCGCTCGTTATGGTGGCGATTGCGGAGAACGCCCGCATTCCGGTGGACAATCCGGCAACCCATCTGGAGCTCACCATGGTGCATGAGGCTATGGTGCTCGAATATTCCGGACGGCATCTCGCGATGATCGAACTGGCGGCGTCGCTCAAGCTACTCCTCTACATTTCGTTGATCGTCTGCATATTCGTGCCGTGGAAACTTGCGGCCCCGGAAACGGGGCCGACCGCCTATCTGGCCGGGCTCGTCGTCTATCTGACCAAGCTTATAGTCGGGGGCGCTCTTCTTGCCTTGTTCGAAACCTCGATCGCGAAAATGCGGGTTTTTCGCGTGCCGGAGTTCTTAGGTGCCGCGCTCATGCTCGCGCTGCTTGCCACCCTTCTGCGGTTCGTTTCGAGGAGCTTGTGATGAATGGTCCGGTCTTCGACATCGCTCACATGCTTGCTGGCGGATTGGTGCTGGTGAGCATGATGATGCTCTACCAGGACCGTCTTTATGCCCTGCTCAACGTGTTCGCACTGCATTCGCTGGTGCTGACACTGTCGGTCGCCTGGCAGGCTTTAATTCAGGACGCGCCGCATCTTTACGTGACCGCGGCCATCGCCCTCATCTTCAAGGCAATCGTTATTCCGGTAGCGCTCCATCGTATGATCCGCCAGCTCGGCATCCATCGCGAGATCGAGACGGTCGTCGGAGTCGGCCCGACCATGCTGGCCGGCATCGGCCTCGTCGCGCTGTCGATCGTGGTCATGCTGCGCGTCACGCCGGAAGCCGATCCGCTTGCCCGCGAAGATCTCGCCTTCGCCCTCTCCGTTCTCCTGCTCGGATTGCTGATCATGGTCACGCGCCGCAATGCGGTCAGCCAGGTCGTCGGCTTCATGTCGCTGGAGAATGGGCTGGTGCTGGCCGCGACCGGCGCGAAGGGCATGCCGCTGGTCGTCGAGATCAGTGTCGCCTTCTCGATCCTGATTGCCTTCATCGTCATTGGCGTCTTCCTGTTTCGCATCCGGGAACGGTTCGATACCGTCGATGTCAGGGCGCTCGACGATTTCAGGGGGAGGAGGCGGAAGTGAACGTGCTGTCCCCTTTGCTCGCCTTCGATGCGGTGGCGGCGGTCCTGCTGGTCCCCGTCGTGGCGGCGGCGCTTCTGGCCCTCTTGCCCGGCTACAGGATCACGGCGCGGCTCAACGTGCTTGCAAGCCTGCTGACACTGCTCGCCGCCCTTTCCCTGTTCGTCACCGAACGGCCCGAGCCGGGACAATACCTGCTCGTCGACGATCTCAACATCGTCTTCATCGTCCTCAATGCCTTCGTCGGGTTCACCACCAGCATATTCAGCGCAAGCTATATCGCGCACGAACTCGAAACCGGTCGGCTAACGCCGGCGAACCTGCGTTTCTACCACGCCATGTATCAGGTCATGATGTTCGGCATGAACCTCGCCTTCGTCTCGAACAATATCGGGCTGATGTGGGTGGCGGTCGAACTCGCGACACTGACGACGGTGCTGATGGTCGGCATCTATCGGACGCATGAGGCGCTGGAAGCGGCCTGGAAATATTTCATCCTCGGAAGCGTCGGCATCGCCTTTGCGCTCTTCGGCACCATCCTCGTTTATCTCGCGGCACAGCCGGTTGTCGGCGAGGGTTACGACGCCATGGTCTGGACCATTCTTGTGGAGCACGCTGCTACCTTCGATCCGGCGCTTCTCAATGTCGCCTTCGTCTTTCTGCTTCTGGGTTACGGTACCAAAGTCGGCCTCGCGCCACTGCATGCCTGGCTGCCGGATGCGCATGCCGAGGGGCCGACGCCGATCTCGGCGGTGCTCTCCGGCCTTCTGCTGAACGTCGCGCTCTACGCCGTGCTGCGCTTCAAGATCCTGCTTTCCGCCAGTCCCGAGGCGATCGCCGCCGGGCCGCTGATGATGACGATGGGGCTGACGTCGCTGATCTTTGCCGCCTTCATGCTCTATCGCCGCCGCGACATCAAACGCCTGTTTGCCTATTCCTCGATCGAGCACATGGGTATCATCGTCTTCGCCTTCGGCCTCGGCGGGCCGCTCGCCAATTTCGCCGGCCTGCTGCACATGGTCATGCACTCGCTCACCAAATCGGCGATCTTCTTCGCCGTCGGCCATGTCGCCCAGATCAAGGGAACGCAAAGGCTTTCCGCCATCCGCGGCTTGACCGAGACGCATCCTAGCCTGGGCTGGGGACTGCTCGCCGGCGTCATTGCCATTGCCGGCCTGCCGCCGATGGGTATCTTCATGAGCGAGTTCCTGATCGTGAGCTCCACCTTCGCACGGCATCCGCTGCTCGCGATCCCGCTTGTCTTCGGGTTGTTGGTTGCATTCGGGGCCTTGCTTCTGCGGCTGACAGGGGTGGCCTTCGGCCAGCCACGAGGCAGCGTAGCCCCGGGCAAGGCGTCCTACATTCCCATGTATGCCCATCTGGCGCTGGTCCTCGGCGCAGGCATTTATCTGCCGCCACCGCTGGTCGCCTGGTTCCAGCATATTGCCAACCTTCTTCGATGATGAGGAGGACGGGTATGCCGATGCTGAGCAATTTCATCCGGACCGACCGCCTCATCGAGGCGCATCAACCTTGGCCGCGTATCGTTGTCGATGCCGATGCCTGGATTTCCTTGGCCGAGGCTCTCCGGGATGGACACTTGACCTTGCTCGGCCTTTGGGGCGAACGGAACAGTGTGTATATGGCGCTGCTAGACGAAGTCGACGGCGCGGTCTGCGTCGCCAGCCTTGAGGGGCTGGAGGGGGCTTATCCTTCCGTCGCGCGACATCACCCACCGGCGCTTCGCCTGGAACGGACGGTCCGCGATCTGACGGGTCTTGAACCCAGGGGCTTGCCGGACACCCGGCCTTGGCTCGACCACCGGCGCTGGGATATCCGCTTCCCGCTCGGAGAGAAGACACTCCGTTCTTCCGAAGCGGCTCCTTACGAATTCCTGCCGGCGACAGGAGAAAGCCTGCACCAGATTCCGGTCGGACCGGTCCATGCCGGCATCATCGAACCGGGGCATTTCAGGTTCACCGCCAATGGCGAGGCAGTCGTTCGCCTCGAAGAGCGTCTCGGTTATGTCCACAAGGGGATCGAAGCTCTGATGGTGGGCGCGGATCTCGACAAAGCGCTCCAACTCGCCGGACGTACATCAGGCGACAGCACAGTTGCCTACGCCTATGCGTTCTCGCGGGCCGTAGAGGCAGCGTTCGGGCTCGAAATACCGGGACGCGCGGTATGGCTCAGGGCGCTCATGGCGGAACTCGAACGGCTTGCCAATCATCTCGGCGATATAGGCGCCATCTGCAACGACGCGGCCTTTTCGCTGATGCTTGCGCATTGCGGCGTGTTGCGCGAGCGGGTGCTGCGGGTGGCGGATATCGCTTTCGGGCATCGCCTGATGCGTGACCGCATCGCGCCTGGCGGCGTCGTTGCCAACCTCGAGGACAACGGTATCACCGCCTTGCGGGAATTGCTCGCGGAAATCCGCCGCCGGTTTCCGGCCCTAATAGAACTTTACGACAATACCGCTTCTTTGCAGGACCGGACCGTTGGAACCGGCCGGCTCGTGCCGGAACTTGCCCGCCAGTATGGCGCGGGCGGTTATGTCGGACGTGCGTCAGGCCGCGATTTCGATGCGCGGCGCGCCTTGCGCTATCTGCCCTACGGAGAACTTGCCTTCGACGTGCCGGTTCTGCACGAGGGCGATGTCAATGCGCGCGTCTGGGTTCGCATCCGGGAGGTGGAGAGCAGTCTGTCGCTGGTCGAACAGATCCTCGACCGGCTCCCGGCCGGTCCGGTGCGGATCGATATCCCCGAAAACGGCGAGGTGAGGGAGGGCATGGCGATGGTCGAGGGCTTTCGCGGCGATGTGCTGGTCTGGCTCCGGCTTGCCGGGAATACAGTGGAACGCTGCCATCTGCGCGACCCTTCCTGGTTCCAGTGGCCGCTGCTGGAGGCCGTCATCGAGGGCAATATCGTCGCCGATTTTCCCCTCTGCAACAAATCGTTCAACTGTTCCTACTCCGGCCACGATCTCTGAAGGGAGGCCGTCATGCGCAAGCTCCTTTTTGGAAGTGTGATCCGACCGCCATTGACCGAACCGGCGCCGGATATTTCCGACATGGCGGCGGAGGAACTGGCGGCGGCGCTCGACAAGGCGGCACGCCGGCGGCTCGGCCGCAGCCTGTCGATCCGCGCCGTCGATGCGGGGTCCTGCAACGGCTGCGAACTCGAAATGCATGCGCTCAGCAACGCCTTTTACGACATCGAGCGTTTCGGCATCCGTTTCGTCGCTTCTCCCAGACATGCCGACGTCCTGATGGTGACAGGGCCGGTGACTAGGAACATGAGCGAGGCCCTGTTGCGAACCTACGACGCCACGCCCGCACCCAAATGGGTGGTCGCGCTCGGCGGCTGCGCCCGCGACGGCGGCTGCTTTGCCGGCAGCTATGCGGTCGTGGGCGGGGTTTCGAAGGTTGTTCCGGTAGACCTCCATATTCCGGGCTGCCCGCCCTCTCCGACGGACATCCTCAAAGGTCTGCTCGCGCTGCTCGAGCAGGTGAACAAGGGAGCCCGCGCTTCGTGAGGACGGTCTTCCATGATGCGACGTCTCCAGGCAGCACTCTTCGCAACCGGCGCCCAGATCACAGCTCGGCTTGCGGCGGCATTCTCATCGCTTGCAGGTATCCGGGGGCGGCGATCTCCGCTAAAGCCGCTCCGCCGCTCGCGCCATAAAGGCCCGGGAGACTATCCGGCGGATCAGGTCACGCGCCTCGCGGTCGATGCCAGCGAGGAGGTTTTCCGGCGGGATTTCAAATGGTTCTTTCGTCGGATACCGGAGTCCGACGTCGGCATAGAGGCGCGGGCGGAAATTCTCGAGGAAGGGAGAGCCACGGGCCGGTTCATGGCGTTGCATATCCGGTCAGAAACGTCCTGTGTCCGGGAAGAGGAGGGATATCTCTATCATGGGCGCAAGGAGCACCTGGACTATTGGACGAGACATTCGCTGCCGGTCTATCTTCTCGTAGCTGACATGATCGGAAAACGGATCGTTTGGCAGCGCATTGAACGGCCTTTCTGCCGGGAGACGGAAGCGGAATGGTCGATCGTGGTGCCGGATGCCAATCGGCTCGACGCCGCGGCACGGCTGCTTTTCGAAGAGGCGGTCCCCACCGACCCCGAAGCCCTGATGCGTTCGATCTTTGTCCTCGACCGTCCGCTGATGGAGGACATGCTAGATCGGATAACTGTCTTCATCTGGGACGAATGGATCGACCCGCCTTCGACCTTCTGCAATCTCCGCATCTACTTCAAGGAAGATAGAGATAGCGGTCCGGACATGCGGTTCGACTACCATTTGCGGGCAGACAGTCTCCACGAGATCATGACCAGACTTTTCCCGTGGGCGAGCTACTCCTATGCCGAACCGATTGCGGAATATTCGGAAAAGATCGCCGTTCATGTGCTGGACGTTGAACTGCGTCCGGAAGCCTGTGCCTATATCGATGCCGAAAGCTTTCTGGAGGCAGGCTACCCGCACGAAAAGGAACCGGCTGCTCCGGAGCCCGAGGATTTCATGACGCAAGAGGAAGAGCGTGATTTCTGGCGCAAACGCGGCATCAACCGGGCTCCTGACGACCGGGAAAACTGATGTGTCGGCGCCAGTTCTCTTTATAATCTGTCAGGTGATGGATGCTGCCCTCGAATCGGGCGAATTTCTTGGCCTCGACCGAAGGCATTCCCGCCAGCAGCGCAGCACCCTGGCTTGTTCCGGTTGATCCAGGCAGCGCAATCACCTCGCGGCCCAGCAACGATGCCAGCGTGCGAAGGTATGCGGCGTTCGAGGCAAACGGACCTTCCACCAGGATAGGTCCTTTGGCGCCGATCAGGTGGAGGCAGGTCTCCGTCATCAGCGCGAGATAGATACAGGCGGCGGCCCAGCGTTCGTCCGCCGAGGCCCCCTTGTCGTTGATCCATTGCCGCTCGTGGCCGGGGAAGGGGCCTGAGCCTGCTGCAATATTCGGCAGCAGCATGACACCTTTTCCGATTACTGCAGGCAGTGCGGCCAGTGCGGCCTCCAGCGGGAGTTCGCCAAGCTCGGCTGTCAAAAGTTCGAATTCGCGGCCGCCCATGAAGCGGGAGGAGGGCACCGCACGGCCATAGGCATCGACATTGGCGAGCGTATCTCGCTCAGGATCGAGGTGGTCGAGATCACCGCCGACCGCAAAACTCACCACCCACGTGCCGGTCGAGACGACGGCGAAAGGCGGCTCGCGTCCAATCAGGTGCGGTAGCAGCGAGGCGTTGGAATCATGGATGCCGCAATATACCTGAACCGGTTTCATGAGGCCGATTCTCTCGGCGATCTCCGGCAGGACCGGCCCCAAAGCATCAAAGGCGGAGCGCACCGGCGCCATGAAGTCCCGGATGCCGAGTGCATCGATCAGCGAGGAGTAGGCGCCTTCGCGCGGTCGCCAGAGATCCGTATGGCAACCGAGCGAGGTGACCTCGTTCGCCGCTACTCCGGCCAGCCTCCATGCCCAGTATTGCGGATAGGTCAGGATCGTCCTCACCCGGGTGAACTCTGTCGGAAATGTCGCCTTCTGGTAATGGAGCTGCGCTCCGATATTCAAGCCGCCGGAAAGGGCCGGCGAGAAGGTTTCCGAGAAGGCCGGGCGAAGAGCCGCATAGGCCTCCTGAGTCTCTTCCGGATATTGGTGCTCGTAGTCCAGCGCCGGCAAGGCGAGGTTGCCCATGTCATCCAGAAGCACGGCAGATGCGCCATGCGTGGTGATGGAGATCGCATCGAAGCCGGGTTGTCGGGCGAAGGCGGTCAGCGCTTCCAGCACAAAGGCCCACAGCGCTTCGATATCGTAGTGAGGATAAGGCGGACCGGAGAGAACCCGGTTCGGCATGCGCCTTTCGGCAATCTCCTGGCCAGTCGCGCAATCGAGCACGACGACCTTGGCGTTGGTCTTGCCGATGTCGAGGACGGCGATCTTTCCCGGCTCGTTCATGGTAAGTGAAATACCGTCACGAGATCGGTCGCGGCCGGCGAATTGTCCGGATTGGTTTCCATGATATCGGCCATATATGCCCACCACTTCTTCATGACCGGATGGTCCGGCAGGTTCGCCATGCCATGGTTCTGTGGACGGGTCAGCACCCCGAAGAGGATGTTGGTTTGGCGATCGAGATGAATGGAATAGTCGCTGACACCTGCCTGATGCAACAGATCGGCCAATTCGGGCCAGATCTCGTCATGGCGCCTCCGGTATTCCGCCTCCATGCCGGGATTGAGCTTCATCTTGAAGGCATATTTTTCCAGAGTCATCGGCTCATTTCCCTGATGCGGCGGGTAATGATCGGCACGGCGATGGTGATGATCAAAAGCAGGCCGACGAAGATCGACATGACGATGCCGGGTACGTTGAGCAGACCCAACCCGAAAGTGACGAGCCCCATGACGAAGGCGGCAATGACGACGCCGGCGATCGTGCCAGCGCCGCCGAGGATCGATACACCACCCAGCACGACCATGGTGACGATTTCCAGCTCCCAGCCCTGCGCGATCGACGGCCGGGTGGAACCGAGCCGCGAGGTGAGGCAGACGGAAGCGACACCGGCCATCAGGCCGGTCAGAAGGAAGAGGATGAATTTGACCCGTTCCACCGGGATGCCCGAAAAACGCGCCGCGAATTCATTGTTGCCGATGACGTAAATCTGCCTGCCGAAATTCGTCGCATGCAGCAGGATGGCGAAGGCAATGGCGAGGACGATGAATAGCACGAATTCGAAGGAGAAGACCCAGGCGACGTAGCCCTGTCCGAAGTAAGCGAAGCTATCCGGATATTTGCCATAGGCCTGGTCGCCGAGGATAATGTAGGAAATGCCCCGGAAGAGGCTCATCGTGCCGATCGTCACCACAATGGACGGAAGGCGCAAACCTGCGACAAGCAGTCCATTGAAGGCCCCGCAGACAAGCCCGGTGCAGATGCCGATCGCCACCAGTCCAGGCGTGCCGATACCAGCTTGTGCGGCTGCACCCATCGCCGTCGAAGCAAGCGCGATGATTGCTGCGACCGACAGGTCGATCTCGCCGGCAATGACGAGCAAAGCCATGGCAAAGGCGATCATCGCCTTCTCCGTGAAATTGAACGTCGCGTCTGAGAGGTTCCAGGCGTTGAGGAAGTAGGGCGAGGCGAAGGAGTTAAAGATGAAGATCAGCACAGCAACACCGAGGAGCAGGATTTCCCAGCTGGCGAGCATGCGCGAGGTTTTCGTCCCAAGCCGGTCTGGAATAACGCGTTTCGTGGTAGCGACGTCGTTCATGCGGTTACCTCAGGCGCCGCGCGGTTGCGCAGGATGATACGGCCCGCCTTCTTTTCGGCACGGGCATTGAAAACGACGGCGAGTACGATGACGATGCCGGAAATTGCCATTTGGGCGAAGGGCGATATGCCAATGACGGGCAAAGCATTCTTGATAACGCCGAGGAATAGGGCGCCGAGCACTGCACCAGCAACGGAGCCAATGCCGCCGGCAATGGATATGCCGCCGATCACGCAAGCTGCGACCGTATCGAGCTCGAAACCGGCCGCAATATCCACATAGGCAACGGCATAGCGCGATACCCAGAGATAGCTGGAAAGACCGGCCAGCGCGCCCGACAGAACGAACGCGAGGAAGCGCGTCCGACCGATATCGACGCCGGCATAGACCGCGGCGGTCGGGTTGCCGCCGGAAGCGTAAGCGGCGCGGCCGAAGGGTAGCCGGGTCAGGACGAACCATGCACCGATGACGATGAGGATTGCGATCCAGGAGAGGATCGGCAGGCCGAGCATCGGCATGCGCGGGACATTGAGGAAAGTCGGCGTCATCTGGTGGGCGTTCACCCAGCCGCCACCGGAGAGCACGAAGGCCATGCCGCGATAGATGGTGAGCGTGCCGAGCGTCACGACGATCGGCGGGATCTGCAGCGCCCAGACGAGGAAGCCGTTGATGGCTCCGAGAAAAGCGCCGATGCCGATTGCCATGACGATCAGGAACGCCAGCGGCAGGTCGGGATAGGCGGCATTGGTCATTGCCACCGCCATGCCGGTAAAGGCCAGGTTGGCGGCGACCGAAAGGTCGATCGATTTCGTCAGGATCACCGTCATCTGGCCGAGCGCCAGGATGATCAGGATCGAGGTGTCGTTGAAGATGTTGGCGAGATTGCCCGGCGAGGCGAAGCCCGGCGCACGGGTCGAGAAGGCGGCCACCATGATCGCAATGATGACAATGAGAAGGATTTCGCGGTTTTTCAGGAGGCGGTTCATCTGTCTTTCCTCACTGATTGCCGGTTGCTGCACGCACGAGCACTTCGGCGCTGAGATGATCACGTTCGAAAATGCCGGCGGAGAGGCCTTCGCGCATCACCATTACCCGATCGGACATGCCAAGGATTTCCGGAAGTTCGGAGGAGACCATGATGATCGACAGGCCCTGCGCGGCCAGTTCGCTGATGAAGCCGTGAACGGCTGCCTTGGAGCCGATGTCGATACCTTTGGTCGGCTCGTCGAGAATGATCACCTTCGGCTGGGTCGCCAGCCATTTGCCGATCACCACTTTCTGCTGGTTGCCGCCGGACAGTGTGCCGACCGGCACAGAAAGGGCGGCGGCGCGCAGATCCAGCCTCTCGGCATATTTGCGGGCGAGTGCCAATTCGTTGGCCGCCTTCAGGAAACCGGAGCGCGAGGTCTTCTTCAGAGACGGTAGCGACATGTTCTGGAAGATCGGCATGGGCAGTGCCAGGCCATGGCGGCCGCGTTCTTCCGGCACGTAGACGATGCCGGCGCGGATCGCATCGCTCGATGAGTGGATATCGATCGGCTGACCTTCCAGAGTGAGGCGGCCGGATGAAGGTCGGGTGATGCCGAACAGCGACTGGCAGAACTCCGAGCGGCCGGCGCCGATCAGGCCGTAGAATCCGAGAATTTCGCCTCGCCGGAGTTCGAAGGAAATGTCGCGGAATTCCGTCGGATGGCAATAATCCTGGACTGAGAGGACCGGTCCGCCGATCTCGACATTGACCTTCGGAAAGACGTCCTTGACGTCGCGGCCGACCATCAGGCGGACGATCTCGTCCTGCGACGTCGTTTTCAGCTTGCCCTGGCCGACGGCGCGACCGTCGCGGAAGACGACGAAGTTCTCGGCGATCTCATAGACCTCGTCGAACTTGTGGCTGATGAAGAGGATTGCCTTGCCCTGTCGCTTCAGGCCTTCAACGATTTGGAACAGGTCGTCGATTTCCTTGCGGGAAAGGGCGGCAGTCGGTTCGTCCATGATGACGATGCGCGCTTCGACGGAGAGCGCCCGGGCGATCGCAACGAGGTGGCGCTGGGCGATTGAGAGGTCGCGCAACCGGATCGTCGGGTCGATCTCGCTTTCGAGCTGCCGCATGAGCGTTTTTGAGCGCTCGTTGATCTGCCGCCAGTCGATCGTGCCGAAACGGGTGCGCGGCGCATGGCCGAGAAAGATGTTCTCTCCGACGCTCAATTCGTCGAACAGCACGGTTTCCTGATGGATGGCGGTGACGCCTGCATCGATCGCAGCCTGTGCACTGTGAAAGACTATCGGCCGGCCATCGATCAGGATCTCGCCCTCGTTGGGGCGGTAGATACCGGTAAGGATCTTGACCAGCGTCGATTTGCCGGCGCCGTTTTCGCCGATCAGTGCCGTCACCTGGCCGGGATAGAGTTTGATGCGGACGCCGTCGAGCGCCTTCACGCCCGGAAATATCTGGCTGATGCCGCGCATTTCCAGGATCGGCGCGGCTTCGGGCGCCGATGCCTGTAGGGGGCTCTGGTCGGTCATGGATGCGACAGCGCTCATTATCGTTTCACCAAAAGCCCTTCATCCGCCCGGTGGCACCCTCTCCCCGCAAGCGGGGAGAGGGTAAGGGTGAGGGCAGAGTCTCAATTCGATCAAAAAATCTTCGAGAACTCGTCGATATTGGAGGCATTGTAGACGAACGGGTCGGCCATCGCCGCCTCGCCATTGTCGCCGATCTTGATCGCGCCCATGCGGCCTGCCTTGATCTCGGAGCCCGGCTTGCCGTCCGTGTCGCCCTTGACGATGTGATAGGCGATCTGGGTTGCAGAATAGCCGAGGTCGATCGGGTTCCAGATGGCGAATTCCTTCGTCGCACCCGACTTGATGGCACCGGCCATTTCAGACGGTAGGCCGAGACCGGTCACATAGACATGGCCGATCTTGCCGGCATCCTTGACGGCCTGCGATGCAGCCAGCACCCCGACTGTGGTCGGTGCGACGATGACCTTTACGTTCGGCTGCGAGGTGAGCAAGCCTTGCGCTTCGCGATAGGACTTGTCGGCCAGGTCGTCCCCGTAAACGGTAGTGGCGAGGTTGAGACCGGGGAAATCCTTGAGCTGCTTCTTCATTTCGGCGATCCAGGTGTTCTGGTTCGTCGAGGTGGTGGTGGCAGACAGGATCGCGAAATCGCCCTTGCCGCCTTCCAGATGGTTCTTGGCGAGCGTCAGGCACATCCTGCCGATCAGCTCGTTGGAGGACGGATTCAGGTGCATGATGCGACCTTCAGGTGCCACACCGGAATCCCAGGAAATGACCTTGATGCCGCGCTGAGCGGCCTTCTTCAGCGCCGGAACGACGGCATCCGGATCGTTGGCGGAGATGGCGATCGCATCGACGCCTTGCGCGATCAGCGAATTGATCACTTCGATCTGGCCTTCGGCCGTGGTCGTCGTAGGGCCGGTATAGATGACCTCGACGCCGCCGAGTTCCTTCGCAGCTTCCTGCGCGCCCTTGTTGGCGGCTTCGAAGAAGCCGTTGCCGAGCGATTTGACGACAAGCGCGATCTTCATGTCGGCGGCACTTGCGGCCGTCGTCATGGCGGCGAAGGCAAGTGCCACGCCGAGCGCAAGTTTCTTGGCTAGTCTCATTTTCAATCCTCCCAGTTGAACAGGTTCATTTCCCTCCCGTCGCCCCTCAGGCGGCCGACGGGGAATCCTCCTTGACAGTCTCCGCTGCCGCGGCTCCGGCAATGATCAGTTTGACGCCCGCGTCCTCGATCATCCGTGCGGCATCCTCGGAAATGCCGTCATCGGTAATGACCGTCGTCACCCGCTCAAGCGGACAGAGAATGAGGCTGGAACGGCGGTGGAATTTTGAAGCATCCACCATCACGATCAGTTCTTCAGCCTGCTGCATCAGCTTCTGCTCGCTCTGAATCACCAAAGCGTCGGCTTCCATGACACCGAGCGGGCCGACGCCCTGTGCGCCGATGAACATCCGCCGGGCATAGAAATTGCGGATCGCATCGTTTTCGAAAGGCGACAGGATGAGGCTCTGCTCGCGATAGATCGCGCCGCCCGGCACCGTCACCGTGCTTTTCGAATGCTTGACCAGATGTTCGGCGATCGCAAACGAATTGGTCATGACCTGCAGGCGGCGCGCCGACATGAAATGCACCATCTGGAACGTGGTGGTGCCGCCATTGATGATGACGGAGTCGCCTTCTTCGCAGAGCTCGACCGCGCGGCGCGCAATTGCGCGTTTCTTGTCGATATTGACGGATTCGGAAACCCGAAACGAACGGGCGGCAAGCTGGCCGATCTGCGGCGGATGCACCGCTTCCGCGCCGCCGCGCACGCGTCGGAGCTTGCCCTGGACGTGCAGTGCCGCGATGTCGCGCCGGATCGTTGCTTCGGAGGCTTCGGTCAGCTCTGCGATGTCCTGTACCGTAATGACAGGCTTTTCCTGGATAGCGCTCAGAATGATGCGATGGCGTTCACGTTCGTGCATGGTGTTCCTCCTAAGCGTCAACTATTGCCGGAAATATTCCGTTGTCAATCATAAACGATCAAATTCGCTTTTATTGCGTTGCACAATGAAATCTTATGATCGTTTTTGATTGACACATGGCGGGGCAATGCGCGATATCCACCGTATGGGAGACGGCGGCGCCCGGCCGCCGTGACCCGAAACACGTTGGGAGGAAAGCGATGTCGGGCCAAACCCGCCTTCTCGAAAACCGCTGGGACGATTCTTACGCCGCCAAGCTCGATGAGCTGGGCAAGCTGCTCTACCGCTCCAACCTCCTCGGCGCCGACAAGCGCATTACCAATTACGGCGGCGGCAATACTTCTGCCAAGGTGATGGAGACGGACCCGCTGTCCGGCGAAAAGGTCCGCGTCATGTGGGTGAAGGGTTCCGGCGGCGATGTGGGCACGATCAAGCTCGATGGTTTTGCCACCCTTTACATGGACAAGCTGGAAGCGCTGAAGGGGCTCTACAAGGGGGTAGAGGACGAAGACCGCATGGTCGGTTTCCTGCCGCATTGCACCTTCAACCTCAATCCGCGTGCGGCTTCCATCGACACGCCGCTGCATGGTTTCGTGCCCTATACGCATGTCGACCACATGCATCCGGACGCCATCATCGCGATTGCCGCTTCGAAGAATTCGAAGGAACTGACGAAGCAGATTTTTGGCGACGAGATCGGTTGGCTGCCGTGGCGGCGGCCGGGCTTCCAGCTCGGGCTCGACCTTGAAGCATTCGTGAAGGCCAATCCGAATGCCAGGGGCGTCGTACTGGAGAGCCACGGCCTGTTCACCTGGGCAAACGACGCGAAGGCCTGCTACGAACTGACGCTTCAGATCATCAACAAGGCGATCGACTGGTTCGCAGGAGCGACCGAGGGCAAGACGACCTTCGGTGGTGCCGCGGCAAATAGCCTGCCGGCAGCGGAGCGCCGGGCGATCGCTGCCAGGCTTATGCCGGAAATCCGCGGCCGTATTGGCAAGGTAGAGCGCAAGCTCGGCCACTTCGATGACCAGGATGCGGTGCTGGAATTCGTCAACTCGAAGAACCTGAAGCCCTTGGGTGCTCTCGGCACGTCCTGCCCGGACCATTTCCTGCGCACGAAGATCCGGCCGCTGATCCTCCATTTCGACCCGGGAAAGCCGGATGTCGATGCGGTCATCGCCGCGCTCGATGAGGCGCTGGAGGAGTACCGCGCCGACTACACCCGCTACTACGAGACCTGCAAGCACGACGACTCGCCGAAAATGCGCGATCCCAATCCCGTCATCTTCCTGGTGCCGGGCGTTGGCATGCTGTCCTTTGCGCGCGACAAGGCGACCGCCCGCATCGCCGGGGAGTTCTATGTCAACGCCATCAACGTGATGCGCGGCGCCTCCACCGTTTCCGAATACCAGGGCCTGCCGGAGCAGGAGGCTTTCGACATCGAATACTGGCTTCTCGAAGAGGCGAAGCTGCGGCGTATGCCGAAGCCGAAAAGCCTCGCCGGCCAGGTGGCTTTCGTCACCGGAGGCGCCGGTGGCATCGGGCGGGCGACGGCTGCGCGGCTGATGGGCGAGGGGGCCTGCGTGGTGCTTGCCGATATCGACGGCGGCGCGCTTGAGGAGACGAGGGCTGATTTCGAAGAGTCTTTCGGCAAGGATGGGGTCCGAGGCGTCATTCTGGACGTCACCAAGGAAGATGCGGTCCTCGCCGCTTTCGCGGAAGCCTGCGTCGAATTCGGCGGCGTCGATATCCTCGTCTCCAATGCCGGCATTGCCTCTTCGGCTCCGGTCGAAGAAACTACGCTCGCCATGTGGAACAAGAATATCGATATCCTGACGACCGGTTATTTCCTTGTCTCGCGTGAGGCGTTTCGGCTGTTCCGGCGTCAGAAGCTTGGCGGCAATGTCGTCTTCGTGGCCTCCAAGAACGGGCTTGCCTCTTCGCCGAACGCATCGGCCTATTGCACCGCCAAGGCTGCCGAAATCCATCTTGCCCGCTGCCTGGCGCTGGAAGGTGCTGAAGCCGGCATCCGCGTCAATACCGTCAATCCGGATGCGGTGCTGCGCGGTTCGAAGATCTGGAGCGGCGAGTGGCGCGAGCAGCGCGCGGCATCTTCAAAGATCGAGGTGAGCGATCTGGAGGAACATTACCGCAAGCGCTCGATGCTGAAGCTGAACGTCTTTCCGGAAGACATTGCCGAGGCGATCTACTTCCTTGCATCCGACGCATCTTCCAAGTCGACCGGCAATATCATCAACGTGGATGCGGGCAACGCCCAGAGCTTTACGCGCTGACAGCTTGTCCGCCCGCTTCCGGCTCTCCCAAGGCCGGCGGCGGGTGGACCCTCTAATTACGCCTTGGGGAGGAGACGCCATGACAGAGCTGAAGATTGCTGCGGACCTGATTGCTGCGGAAAACGACAAGCGCGCAGCAGCACTCAAATCCGATTACGCTGCGCTTGGCGAAAATCTGTCTCGCCGCGGAATCGATATCGACGCGGTTACGAGACAAGTCGCGGATTTCTTCGTCGCGGTGCCCTCCTGGGGCGTCGGCACGGGCGGCACCCGTTTTGCCCGTTTCCCGGGTCAGGGTGAGCCGCGCGGCATCTTCGACAAGCTCGACGATTGCGCGGTCATTCATCAGTTGTCCCAGGCAACGCCGACAGTCTCTCTGCACGTTCCCTGGGACAAGGCGGATGCAAAGGAACTGAAGGCCAAGGGAGATGTACTGGGCTTAAGCTTCGATGCGATGAACTCCAACACCTTTTCCGACGCGCCGGGGCAGAAACATTCCTACAAATACGGCTCGCTCAGCCATACGGATGCGGCGACGCGCAGCCAGGCGATCGAACACAATCTCGAATGCATCGAGATCGGGAAGGCGATCGGTTCGAAGGCGCTGACCGTGTGGATCGGCGACGGCTCGAATTTTCCGGGCCAGAGCCATTTTACCCGAACCTTCGAACGATATCTCGCCTCTATGGGCGAGATCTACAAGGCATTGCCGGACGACTGGCGGTTGTTTACCGAGCACAAGATGTACGAGCCGGCGTTTTATTCGACGGTGGTGCAGGATTGGGGCACGAATTACCTGATCGCCAGCACGCTCGGACCCAAGGCCTTTTGCCTTGTCGATCTCGGCCACCATGCGCCGAATACCAATATCGAGATGATCGTCGCACGCCTCATACAGTTCGGCAAGCTCGGTGGCTTCCACTTCAACGATTCCAAATATGGCGACGACGACCTCGACGCCGGTGCCATCGAGCCCTACCGGCTGTTCCTCGTCTTCAACGAACTGGTTGATGCGGACAATCGTGACGTGAAGGGCTTCCATCCGGCCCATATGATCGACCAGTCGCATAACGTGACCGACCCGATCGAAAGCCTGATTTCCAGCGCCAACGAAATCCGCCGTGCTTATGCCCAGGCCTTGCTCGTCGATCGTGCGGCACTCGACGGCTATCAGCAGGACAACGATGCGCTGATGGCTTCGGAAACCTTGAAGCGCGCTTATCGCACAGATGTGGAACCAATCCTCGCGGAAGCCCGCCGCCGCGCCGGCGGTGCGGTGGACCCCATCGCAACCTATCGCATCAGCGGTTATCGCAAGAAGGTCGCGGCAGAACGCCCGGCGTCAGCCGCCGGCAGCGGTGGGATTGTTTAGAAGTCCAGGATGAGACTATGCCTTGCAGAGCAACCTCCCTGGACGCGCGAGGAGGCGAAGAGCTATGTATCCAACAGTGTGGATGCGATCATTCGCCGTAACAAAATGCGTCAGTGAAAGGCGAACTTGGTTCTGACACGCCGGCTGAAGGTTTAGGTGTGTCGTTCCTTAAAAGGTATCAGTTCCAAATTCGAATTTGATTACCATGTTTCCGGTATTTCTCTAAGAAACAGGGGCGCGCCCGTAATGCGGCCGCTCAAAACGTGCGTCGATAACCATCGGATTAATTGTTCCTTGATTATCAAATCCTAATGTTTCGGCTTGCAGGAATAACCTGCTGTTTATACAGATGCCGGTCCTATAAATGCAGAAAAGCCTACGCGCCCGATCCTCCCATTCCACCCTTCTTGTTATAGCCGCTGTGACAGCGTTCTTCATCGTCGTTGGTACCATCCTGGCGGTGTTGGTGGCTTTGGCGGTCAAAGACATGACGGGAGCGGCAACGGCGATCGATGATGCCCGCGCACTCAATGCCGCTGGCGCCGCTGTGCGGGCCTTTCAGAACAATCTCAGCGCAACGGTCAGGGACAATGCTGTCTGGGACGATGCCTATAGCGCGATCGCGTCGGAGGATGCAAAGGATTGGGCTATCGAGAACTGGGGCACGACGACGGAAGACTACCCGCTCTATGACATTGCCATCGTGCTAACGGCAGAGCGGGAGGTCTTGATCTCCTACAAGAAAGGGCAGGAATTCGATCCGATCCGCTATTTCGGCGCAACGCTTTTTGAGTTTTCCAAAAAAGCGAACAAGGCGGGCCAGAATACGGTTGCAGGTTTCGTGGCAACACCTGACGGCACCATGCTTGTCGGAGCCGGTGCTATTCAGCCTTATACGGCGACTGCCGATATCCCTCCGAAGTTCAGCACGCTCTTCCTCGCCAAGATGCTGACACCTGAGGCAGTTGCACAACTGGACCAAACATCTGACCTTGGCGACTTGAGACTTGTTAGTTTTCCCAATGCCGACCGTTTGAGCACGCCGCTTCCGGGCATCGACGGCAGAGCCATTTCCTATCTCGAATGGCCAAGCCGGGATCCAGGTTCAAAGATCTATCAGGAAGTACGGGGCTATTTGCTTGCGGCCGCGTTGCTTCTGACCGGCTTCTTCGTTGCCATTGTCGTGACCGGTGCCCTTTCTGCCCGCAACTTCAAGCGATCGGCGCAACAGGCCCATCAGAGGGCAATTCATGATCCATTGAGCTCCCTCTTAAATCGAGCAGGATTTCTGGAAAGGCTGGACGAGCGGCTGGTTCGAAAGGTTGAGATGGACCTTCATTTTCTCGATCTCGACGGGTTTAAAGAGGTTAATGATGCCTGGGGACATGCCGTCGGTGACGCATTAATCAAGCTCGTCGCCGCGAGGATCGAGGCGCTTCTGCCTGATGATGCATTGTTCGCGCGTCTCGGTGGCGATGAATTCGCCATTGCCGTAGCGAAGGGAGCCGTCGATAAGCTTTCGGAAACGATCCTGCGCGCATTGGCGACCCCGTTCACTATCGGTGGAAGGACAATAGAGATCGGGGTAAGCATCGGTCTTGTTTCCACCGATGCAACTATCAATGACCCTCTCGAATTTGTCCGACGCGCCGACATGGCCTTGTATCGGGCCAAAGAAAACGGCCGGGGTCAGGCTGTCGAATATCACGGCGACCTCGACCTTGAGCGGGAGTATCGCACGAGACTGGAGGATAGTCTCCGTTCGGCGATCGCATCTGCAAGCATTCAGCCAGCCTATCAGCCATTGGTAGATGCGGAGACTGGAGAGCTGAAGGGGGTCGAAGCCTTGGCTCGGTGGACAACCGAAGCCGGCCCGATCAGCCCGGAAGTCTTCATTCCAATCGCCGAACGCGCCGGTCTGATCGATGAACTTGGCCTGCATGTACTGTCGGCGGCTATCGACAACGTTCGGCGATGGGACGATATCGCCGTTTCCGTCAATGTCTCGCCGATCCAGCTCAAGAATCCGAACTTTGCGGCAGATGTCGCAGCCGTTTTAAAGGCGAAATCTTTCGATCCCGATCGGCTGACGCTTGAAATCACCGAAGGTGTTCTGATGTCGAATCCTGAACAGGCCAAGCGTTCGATTGCCAGCCTGAAAGCGATCGGCGTCAAGTTCGCCCTTGACGATTTCGGTTGCGGTTATGCGAGCATCGGAGCGTTGCGAGAGTTCGGTTTCGACCGCATGAAGATAGATCGATCACTGGTGACGGCAATCGACAGCGAGCGGGGAGCGCGGATATTGGCCGCAACCATCTCTCTTGCCAATGCGCTCAACATTCCCGTGACGGCTGAGGGCGTCGAAACGCCAGCACAGGCCAAAGTTCTCAAGCTTTCCGGATGCGACCAGCTCCAGGGCTATTTGGTAGGCAAGCCCATGGCGGCGGTCGAAATCGAAAAAAGATTCATCTCACACGCGGCCTGAACCGCGCCTGGAGATTTCTTTCCTAGCGGAACCCACCGCCTCAATGCTGGTTATTCCTCAAAGGAGGAGGCCGGTAAGACCAAGGGAGACTGAGATGAAGGAAAGCCAATCGCCCCGCAGTCCCGAAACCGACGCAAAAGGCCAGTTCGCCAAGTCGCAAGCCGACAGGAAAAGCAGCGGCGTTCATAGCGCCAAGCCAACGGTCGTTACCGGGTCCGAGGATGCCACGGCACATCGCAACCCGCCAAGAAGGAAGGGCAAGGGGGCCTCCAACGACCGGGACCCGAACCATGATCCGCGGGGATGAGTGAGGACCACTAGTGCGGTCGGCACCAGGACGCTGGTGCGGACGTTACTTCTTGAAAAACCAAATGCTACTCACCAGATTGATTTCGCTTCTTTATCCGGTTTGACAGCGAAAGGAGGAAATCATGTACATCCCGGATATGCCATTCCGTGCGCCTGTTACGATCCGCCTGCAATCGGGCTTGGAGCGCAGTTTTGGAAGCGTCTATGACGCTCTGGATTTTCTGGAAAATGAATGGCCTTTGAAACGCGGGGAGCGCTATCAGCGCGCCGTGCGAAGGTGCCGGGCAGCTTTGAACAGGATGCTTCCGACCGAGGTCGCCCGCGAGGCATTCATCGCCGCCTGCCTGGAGGCCGGCATGCCCGCAGTCATGGTCGGCGGCATTGCGTTTGCTCCATCAGGTAACGGCAGGATCGCGGCTTCGTAAGCCAGGGCGGGGGATCGGTTGCCTGCATCGCGCCTGTTCCCCTACTCGCTGAACGGATCTCTCGTACCAGGCATCGTCATGCCTTGGCCGCCTGACCAGAAGGCGGCCAGATCGCTCAGCGTTCCGCGGTTGTGCTGAGCTCAACCTTACCCTTACCCTTACCCCCATCTTCCTTCCCGATGGTGTGTTTGGATTGGGTATCTCGCTTTGTTTCGGCATAGGCCATCATCAGGGGCCCGACGCCCTTGATGTCATCCGGGCGGATTTCCTCCGAAAGATAATATTCCACCGTGCCGTCCCGGTACCGGCCGTTAAAACCGCCAAGACCCGCTACGCAACAGACATTGTGAAGCTTGATCATGCCATCCGGAGCCGGCCGCAGTTCGTGTTCGACGAGCGATTGGAGAGCAGTCCGGCCGGCGTACGCATAGGCCGATTCGGTGAGGCGCGCAAGCTTCTGGAGGAAATAGGAAAACATCGCCGTCGCCGAACTTTCCGGGTAATTCCGGGCCTGGTCGGGGCGGTCGATGACCTGCAGCCAGCGGTGGTCCGGCGTTCGAAGAGTCAACAATCGGGATGCGAGCGCCGACGCGCGATCGGCAAGTTCCTGTCGAGCTGGGCCGAACGGCAGGCTCTCGATAATGTCGACGAAGGCCATGGCGAGCCAACCGATCGATCTTCCCCAGTGGGCAGGCGAGAGGCCGCTTTCCGCATCCGCCCAGGATTGCTGCCGAGATTCGTCGTAGCCATGCCGGTAAAGGCCGGTCGCCTGGTCGTAAGTCAGGTCGAGCGCGGTCAGGAATTGCCGAAGCGTCTCATCTACCATGTCGGGCCGGGAGGTAGCGCGGGCATATTCCACCTTGAACGGCAGAGCCATGTAGAGGCCGTCCAGCCAGATCTGGTGGGGGTAGCGAAGCTTATGCCAATAGACGTCGCTTTCGGTGCGCGGATGCGTTTCAAGTTGCCGTGCGAGTGCAGTGGCGGCATCAAGCCAGGCAGTCTCGTCGGTTTGCCGGTAAAGGAAGACGAGGGCGCGGCCGGCCAGGATATTGTCGATGTTGAATTCCTCGATCTCATAACCGGCCAGCCGACCTGAGGCGTCGATCTGACCGCCGACCAGCCGGATAAGGTGGTCGAGCCAGCGGTCGTCGCCCGTCGCTTCATAGAGCGTAATCAGGCCGCGATAGAGGCACCCGTCTTCGTAGCACCACGCGCCGCCCTTATAATATTTGTAGTTGCGGACATAGGTTTCGAAGTAGTCTTGAAGCATCGGATTTCAGTCTTGTGCTGGATGAATGGAAGGAGGGGAGAGCCGGACAATGCGGCTGAACGTGGCGTTTTCAGCAATGATTCCGGCGTGGCGGAGAGGCGGGAGACGGCAGGCCATCTCCGGCACCTCTGCCTCCGCCTCGGGCGCGAAGGAAACCGAATAATTCTCAAAGGTGATGTCGCGGATTGCCGCTTCCGGCAGGCCGTAAAAGACGGCTGCCGCCGTGCGGGCGCCGGAGACGGTAACATTTTCGATCGAAATTGATCTGATATTCGGCGTCTCGATGGATACCGGTAGCGGTGCTCGGGACTGAACGTAGTCCGACCGGCCATCGGCATCGCAGAAATAGAAGGAGTTGACGGCTACCGGTGTCGCGACCTCCTCCATAAGGCTGTCCGCTATCCTGATGTCCGAAACCATGCCGCCGCGCCCTCTCCGGGTCTTGATGCGCAAGCCGCGGTCCGTGCCCCTGAAGTGGCAATTCCGGATGCTGATGTCCCGGACACCGGCGCTCATCTCGCTGCCGATGACGACGGCGCCATGGCCGCGTTCCATGAAGCAGTTGGAGATACTTACGCGTTCCGTGGGCCGGTCCGGCCCGCCGCGCGGGCTGCGTTTGCCGGCCTTTATGGCTATGCAGTCGTCTCCAACCGAGATGTGCAGCCCGACGAGACGGACGTCAGCACAGCTTTCGGGGTTGAAACCGTCCGTATTCGGCGAATCCGGATAATTGTAGATTTTCAGGCCGACAGCCAGCACTCGCCTGCAGAGGACCGGGTGAATCGTCCACGAGGGCGAGTTGCGGATGGTAAGGCCGGAAAGTGTCACGTCCTCACATCCGGAGAGGAAGATGGTCCGTGCCCGGCGGGCGCCCTGGCGCGTCTCCTTGGGCCAGGACCACCAGTCTCCGCGATCGCCACCGCCATCGATGATACCGGCGCCGGTGATCGAAAGGTTCCGGCAGTCGATTGCGTTGATGAGGCCTGCATAACAGGCTTCCGCCACGCCCTCCCAGGTGCCGAGTACACGGCCATCGGGATGGCGCGCGGGTAGGATTGGAAAGCTTTCCCTTTCGGAGGTCGCCGCCAATTCCGCTCCCTCTTCAATCAGCAGTGTCATGCTGCTCTTGAGGAAGACCGGACCGCTTAACCAGCGGCCTTGAGGTATCTTGAGCGTTCCTCCGATCGGAAGAGCGGCAATGGCGCTCTGAATCGCTTCGGCATTGTCCGATGATCCGGTCGACGCGCCGAAATCGCGGATGTCAATTAAAGCGGTTTCGTTTCGCGTTGTGAACTCAAGACGGGCATCGCCTATCTGGAGAGAATAAAGGCTGCCCGGCTCTAGCCCATTGACCGAGGAGACGACACGGCGTGTCGTCTCCTCGGCTACAAGGCCACCATCAGCATCCCGCACTTCCCAGGCGAACGTAGCGTCACGTTCAAAGAAATACCTTTCGGCATCGACGCTGAAGGTCGCACTGCGTGATCCGGTCGTCAGAAGTTCGATGGTGGCCGTCACGTCCTCATATCCCCGTCAGCGCTTCATTGATGCCGGCGATGATTTCGGCCGCGGCGTCCTCGGCGGACTGTTGCCCGTAAGCGAAGGCTTCGAAATTGCTGTCGAAGACTTCGGTGACCCGCGGATGCTCGTTGAGCGGCGAAACGCCGGGGCTCGTCGGTTCCATCACCTGCTTGTAAGCCTCCAACTGCACAGGCTTGATCTTGCCTTCCTTGGTCAGGATATCGAGGGCTGCCTTGCTGGAGGGAATGCCGCGAGTGGCGCCCATCACCTTCGCCGCTTCCGGGTCGTTGAGCAGGCAATTGACGATCTGCGCTGCCGCCTTCGGATCCTTGCTGTTCTTGGAGATCGCAAACAGCATGGAAGGCTTGCGATACACACCGTCCGTCTTGGCTCCGTCGATCGTCAGGAGCTTGACCGGGACGAGTTCCTGCCCCTTTTCCATGGGGGTTGAAATCTTCCCGTAGGTGCTGTCCCACTGATAGGTGCCGGCGATCTGGCCCTTCGCCCATTTCTGGTTTTCATGCAGCGGCGTATTGCCGGCGGCGGCAACCTGTTTCCAGGATTCGATGACGCCTTTGTCGACCAGGGTCTGGTAGAATTCGAGACCTTCCGTGAGCTCCTCTTCCGTCCAGGCGACCTGGTTCGTCGCTGGGTCGATCAGGTCCTTGCCGGTCTTTTGCGTGGTGCGCAGGATGACCATCAGCCGGGCGTCGAGGGCGGCGCCTTCGAAGGGATAGTAGTCTTTGCCGAGCTTTTCCTTCATCCTCGGTGCGGCAGCGATCAGTTCATCCCAGGTCTTGGGGATCGGGACGCCGGCCTTGTCGTAGGTCGTCTTGTTGAACATGAAGACGCGCCCGGTGGTGGAGACCGGAATGCCGTTCAGCTTGCCCTTGACGGCGCCGCTGTCGAGGTCGGCCTTGGTCCACTGGCTGAGGTCGATGATGTCCTTGTACTGATAGAGATCGGCAAAGCCGGTGCCGTTCTTGGTAAAGAGCGGCAGCCACGGCCAGTTGATCTGCAGGATATCGGCTTCGGTGCCGCCGGCAAGCTGGGTGGCGACCTTCTCCTGATGCCCTGTCCACCCGGTGAACTCGGGCGCGATCGTGTGGCCGAACTTGCCGCCGCAAATCTTCAGGGCTTCCTGCGTTGCAAGATGACGGTCGTCGCTACCCCACCAGGACATGCGCAGATCCGCGGCAAATGCTGTCGAAAGGCTGGTAGCGGCAAACAGTGCCGCCGTGATGATCATGGTTCTCATTTTGGCTCCTCCCAAGTTGGAACGGTGAAATTTCAGACCGCCAGGCTGATATTCTCCCCGGTCTGGCGGTCGAACAGATGCACTCCCCTTGGGTCCGGGCTCAGCCAGACCCAATCGTCGCGCAATGCGCTGCGGTCGTAGGCCGCAGACGGCACGACGGCGATCAGTCGCTTCGGGCCGATGTCGACATAGAGGTAGACTTCATGGCCCATGAACTCGATGTGATTGAGCTTGCCTTTGAGTGTTGCCGGCGTTTCAGCGGCGGCAAGGCGCAGATGCTGAGGCCGGATGCCGAGCGTTACCGCGCGGTGCGAATTTCCCGGCAGGCGGGAGGCGAAATCTCCACCGAGCTCAATCGCCTGATCCGCTGTCCGGAAGCTGCTTTCTCCCTCAAGCTCTCCGTCCAGGAAGTTCATTTCCGGGCTGCCGATGAAACCTGCGACAAAGGTATTGGCAGGTCGATTGTAGAGCGTCACCGGGTCGGCAACCTGCATGATGTGCCCGTCCTTCATCACACAGATGCGGTCGCCCATGGTCATGGCTTCCGTCTGGTCGTGGGTCACGTAGATGACGGTCGCCTGCTGTCCCTCGGCCTTCAGGCGCTTATGGAGGTCGGTGATGCGCACACGCATCGAGGCGCGCAGCTTTGCGTCGAGATTCGAGAGCGGCTCGTCGAACAGGAAGACCTGCGGCTTCTTGATGAGTGCCCGGCCGACAGCGACCCGCTGGGCCTGACCGCCGGAAAGTTGCTTCGGAAGCCGGTCGAGGAGCGGGTCGATCTCCAGAAGGCCTGAGACGTGCTGCGTCGCCTCCGCGATCTCGGTAGCCGGGCGGCGCTTCAGCCGCATGCTGAAGGAGAGATTCTTGCGCACCTTCATATGAGGGTAGAGAGCATAGTTCTGGAAGACCATGGAAATGCCGCGGTCGCCCGGGGTTTTGTCGTTAACAAGCTCACCACCGATGCGGATCTCGCCGCCGGTAATCCGTTCGAGGCCGGCGATCATGCGCAGCGTTGTCGATTTGGCGCAGCCGGACGGGCCTACCAGCACCATGAACTCACCATCCTCGACATCGAGGTTGATGCCATGCACCGCGCGGAACGAGCCATAGTCCTTTTCGAGGTTTCTCAGTTGCAGACGTGCCATGTCGATTATCCTTTGATGCCGCCGGACGAGATGCCGTCGATGAAATATTTCTGCGCGAGGAAGAAGACGGCGAGCGCCGGCGTCAGCGTCAGGACGGACATGGCGAGCACGCGATTCCATTCGAACGCTTCCGTGGTGTCGATCGAGAGTTTCAGCGCCAGCGAAACCGGATATTTGTCCACCGACGAGATGTAGATCAGTGGCCCCAGGAAGTCGTTCATCGTCCACATGAACTGGAAGAGGCAGACGGAGATCAGCGCCGGCATGAGCAGCGGCACGACGATAAAGATCAGCGCCTGCCACGTGGTGGCGCCATCGACGCGGGCGGCTTCTTCCATGTCGCGAGGAATGGCGCGCAGGAACTGCACAAGCATGAAGACGAAAAAGGCGTCTCCTGCAAAAGCCGAGGGTACCCACAGCGGCAGAAAGCTATCGAGCCATCCGAGGTCGCGGAAGAGCAGGTATTGCGGAATGCGGGTGACCACGTTTGGCAAGAGCAATGTCGCGATCAGCGAGGCGAAGAGCAGCTTCTTGAACGGAAATTCAAAGCGAGCAAAACCGTAGGCGACTGCCGTGCATGAGATGGCCGTGCCGATCACTTTGGGGACGACGATCCAGAGCGTGTTCAAAAAGAACGTGCCGAAGGAATAGGGCGTCGACGTCTTCCAGCCCTTGATATAGCCGTCAAGTGTCGGATTCTTGGGCCAGAACCCGGGATTGGCAAAGATCTCAGAATTGGTCTTGAAGGATGCGCCGATCAGCCAGATCAGCGGATAGAGCATCAGCAGGCCCACTCCGGCCAGCAGCGCATAACGAAATGCCACGCTGAGCCGATGGCTGCGCATTTCGCGTGCGTTCACGGTGTCAATGTCGCCGACCGTGGGCGCGGTATTGGAAAGCACGTGTTCGGTCATGATCAGCTCCTCTTGTCGCCGGCGTAGTAGACCCAGTGGCGCGAGGACCAGAAGGCCGCGAGAGTGAGCAGCATGATGATGACGAAGAGGACCCAGGCGATTGCCGAGGCATACCCCATGTCGAAACGCTTGAAGGCCTCATCATAGATATAGAGCGGCAGGAGATAGGTGGATTTCAGCGGGCCGCCTTGCGTGATGATGTAGGGGCCGTTGAACTCCTGGAAGGCCTGGACCATCTGCATGATCAGGTTGAAGAAGATGACCGGTGTGATGAGCGGCAGAGTGATATAGACGAAGCTTGTCCAACGGCCGGCGCCGTCGATCGCGGCAGCCTCATAAAGCGTCCTGTCGATGCTCTGAAGTGCGGCCAGGAAGATCACCATCGCCGAACCAAACTGCCAGAGCCTCAGCAGAGTGATCGTGAACAGCGCATTGGTCGGATCGCCAAACCAGTTGACGGATTCGAAGCCAATCAGGTTCAGGCCCATGTTGACGAGGCCGACATCCGCAAAGATATAACGCCACAAGACGGCGATCGCGATCGAGCCGCCGAGGATGGACGGCACGTAATAGGCCGTGCGGAAGACGTTGATGAATTTCAGCTTGTAATTCAGGATGACCGCCATGAAGAGCGCGAAGGCGAGCTTCAGCGGCACGGTCGTGAAGACGTAGACGAGCGTCACCCAGAGCGATTTGCGGAAGGTCCGATCGTTGGTGAAGAGTTTGATGTAGTTCGCCAAGCCGGTGAAGATCGGCTCGTTCATCAGGTTATAATTGGTGAAGCTCAGGTAGAACGATGCCACGAATGGAAGGGCCGTGAAGATCAGCAGCCCGATGACGTAGGGCGATAGATAAAAAAGACCCAGGAACCGGCTTTCTCCGCTCATGCCGCTGTCCTCGACTTTGCCAGCGCTTCGGCCTCCCGGTGCTGGGATCTATCGATGATCTGGCAGGGGGCAGAAATCCGGATGAGCAGGGCGAACGTTCTGCCCTGGGCAAGGTCGCCCATGAGTTTCGCCGGCCCGTTGCGCGCGCCCCTGCCGAGGGCAATATTAAACGAAGAGATACTTCCCTTATTGTGCATCGTATTTTTGGCACAGAAATCCCGCGGCGCCCGCAACGACTGCGGGCTCCTGAAAAATCTAACGCCATTTCCTCCCAATCCGGCCTTCAAACGTGTTGAGGTCTTGGTTCCCGCACTGATAATCTCATCTTGTCGGAGAGATCAAATCGACAAATTCGGGGAAAAAGATGGACAAAATTGAAGGTAGCGTGCTCGCCGGGATTCCGATGGGTGCACTTGCCCTGACACTCACGCGTTCAACCATAAGGATGCAGCACTCCCACACCTGGAGCGTCGACAAGTCGAACAGTGTCCATGATCTCATCATCTGCCTGACGGGCTCGGCGCATTACGAGGTGGACGGAGAGGCAATCCTCATGTCGCCGGGTCGGGCGATGCTGTTGCCGGCGGACACGCACTTCATCGGCTATTCGACCTCGAAGGAGCCTTATACGGGAATTGCCCAACACTTCATGCTCGACCTCTTCGGTCGGCTGGACATGATCTCCCAGATGCATCTCAAGCGGTCCGTTGCTCTCGCCCGCTGGGATATGATCGAGCCGCTGACGCGCTACTACCACGACAATTCGCCGCCCTATTCCACCACACTCCTGCAGCATCATCTTTTCATGTTCCTTCTGATCGAATTCATCGAGCAGGCACATATCGGATGGCGAGAGCAATCGGTCGGTAACGTCAACAATCCCGACGCGCTTTCATTTTCCATCATGGTAGCGGCAAGTCAGATTGCCGCCGATCCGCTCAACGATCAAATCGTGGAACGCGCTCTGAATTCGGCGCCTTATAATCTCGACTATTTCAAGCGCGAGTTCCGCAAGCGCGTTGGATGGACCCCGGACAAATTCCAGGAATTCAAACGGATGGAGAGAGCCATGGGGCTGATGGCTGGCGGTTGCAGCGTCAAGCGCGCGGCAGAGCTTTCGGGATATTCCGATGCCTATTATTTCTCCCGCATGTTCAAGCGCTATATCGGCATCAGCCCGCTTGGTTATCAACAATCGGAAAAACGCAACCGTGAAGGCGCATTTCCGCGAGGCGAAGAGGACGGGCAGCTCCTTTATCCCCTGCCACGATGAGCTCAAGGGTCTGTGGGGTCCACGAAGAAACGGATTGGTCTCAATTCGGTATGAGATAAAAAGTCTAGGCTTGCCACAAGCTGCGGCCTGAGTATTTCGAAGCTCAGTTCATCTGGCCGGCCGACGGATCGGAAGACGCCAGAGAGAGGACCTTTTCCCCTTGAGAAGGAATTGAACGGGCCTTTCCAGGCACTCGTAGCCGGCGACGCCCACGAGTGTACCGAGTACGACGGCTGCAAAAAGGATTGCCGGAGCCGCGAGCGATAACGAGACGCCAACCTGTGCCACGACGGAAACGGCGAAAGTATGCCAGAGATAGATGGAATAGGAGCTGTCGCCGAGATAGGTGAGTGCGGGAAGCTTCGGCAGCTTACCGCTGGCTTCAACGGCCAGCGCTCCTGACACGAGCATCACCGCCAGCGGTCCACATGACCAGGCATCGAATTCAAGCTTCAGCAGATGGATCGCAGTAAAGCCTGCTATCGACGCGCCTACGAGAAAAAGGCCGATCAAGGGGGATGGTAAATATCCGCCGCGCCACAATTTTGCGAGCGCCGCTCCGGCGACGAATTCGAGGATGACCGGTGCCGTATAGAAGCCGATGATCGGGCTCGCCGGCTGCAGCAAGGCTCCGGCGGCGACAAGCAGGCCGAACAGGACGGCCAGGGCCGGGAGCCGTGAGGCGGGTTTCAGAAACAAGATCAGCGCGAATACCGCATAGAAGAAGATCTCGTAGTTCAGCGTCCACCCCTGCACCAGTACCGGCCATAGGTTTCCCGAACTTGGAGACGTTACCGGGATGAAGAAGAACGATCCGAGCATATGCTCGAGGTTGAGTTTCAGGTTCGGGAAAAGCCCGATAACCGCACCGATGATCATGACCGCAGTCGCGGCCCAATAGGCCGGTGCGATGCGCTGAAGGCGGCTACGGAAGAAATCGGCGGGGCTGACTGGCCGGCTGTCGCTGAGAGCCACCATGATGAAACCGCTGACCACGAAGAAGACATCGACGCCGGCCGCGCCGATCGTGAAATGCAAGCCGGTGCGCTCGCCGGCATGAAAGATCACGACGGCGATCGCTGCGAATGCCCTCAGGTACTGAATTGAGTAGAGCGTCTGCATCCTGGGTATCCTTCAGCGCGGGGTTTAGGCGGTCCGCGCCCCCGATAAGCGTTCAGCCCGTATGGGCGCTGTTCAGACTGGAAACATATTGATCGAAATAGGATCGGGAGAGGCGGGCCTGCACGATCGTCAGCTTCCCGACGGCAAAATAGAGGAGGAACGAGCCGATATGATAAGGATGCATGATGTCGATCTCGACAAAGGAACGGACCAGCAGCAGGCTGGCTATGCCGAAGAGGAGAAGCGATCCGGGGTTCCTGTCGATGGTAAACAGTCGTCTCAGGTGACTAACGACGGTTGTCAGTAGAATGAGGGCAAGCAGAAGCGTGCCGCCCAATCCGGTTTCCACCATGGCTTCGATATAGGTGTTGTGGAAATGGAAGCCGCTTCGCGAGGCGATGTAGAAATCCTGCCACAATCGTTCCGCTTCGGAAAACCCCGGCACCCAATAGGCCTGATAGCCGATTCCGAAATAGGGGTTATCGCGAGCTGCGGCAATGCCTTGTTGCCAGAGATAGGTTCTGCCGGTCAGGGTCGAATCCTTGCCGAAGACGGAGAGGATCACATCCATCGCGCCGAATTGCAGTGCCCCAACTCCGACGACTGCCATTATGATCAGGGACGCGGCGAAGAATACCCGCCGGTTCTGTGGCGTAAAGAACATGATGACCTGCATACCGACACAGAGAGCCACGGCACCAAGCGTCGTAATGACGGATGTTGCCGATTGTGACGCCGCGAGCGAATAGACCGAAAGCAGGCCGATCAGGCCGGAGGCGATGAACCAGAGACCGCGCGCCCGGAAGATCAACACCGTTGCATAGGAAAAGAAAACGCCGAGCGAAGCATAAAGGCCGAGCTGATTCTTGGAGGAAAAGGCGCCGACGAAGCTGTAAGTGCCATCAAGCGAATCGTAGAGATAGGTGCCGAACAGAAGCGAATACAGCAATACCAGCCCGCATCCAGCGACGGCGCCGCGCGACAGAGTGGCGACGGTCATCGTCCGCATTGCGATCAATGCGCAGATGATGTGCGTCAGATACTGTACGGATGCACGCATCGATACCGGAGGAGCCGCCGACCAGAACACCGACAGGAAACAGAACAGCGCGAAGGAGAATACCCACAGGTATCGGAAGGAGTTGCCGAGGACGCGGCGATAATCGATCAGAACGAGCGGAAACCAAACGGCATAATAGGCCAGGATGGAAACCTGCCCCAACCGGCTCGAATAGGCGAACACGAAGAAAGAAAGCGCGATCGCAGCCACGCCGTAGACTTCATTGCGGGCCGGATCGATCAGCGCAGATTTGGCAATCCTCATGCACGCCTCATTGCATCAAAAGCTCGGAACTGACCTTGATGACATCGCCGGGCAAGAGCCTGTCGTTCTCGCTCACCATGACTTCCTTCGGCCCTTCTCCTTGGTCCCGCACCACGACATATTTGATGGTGGCAGCCTTGCCGGTGGGATCGAATTTCAGCGCTTCAGCGGATTGGGCCAGCGCTTCCGACATCAATTCGCGGCTGGTGCCGAGCTGCAGCCCGAGTTTTTCGAGCTCGGCTTCGGTATCCTGCAGTTCCTTGGCGCGTTGCGCCTCCCAGTCATTACGCAGATTGATTTCGTCCTGATTGGCCTGATTGATGTCCTGCTTGGCGCGAAGTGCTGCCGTATCCGTATCCAGCATGTTCGATTCGAGATCGGCTGCCCGCTCCTCGGCCGTCAGGCGCCGGCTGGAAGTGGCAAGGCCTTGTTCGGTCAGCCTGGCCATCTTGTCGCGGTCCTCGGCGACAAGCTGCAGCCGACGCTTTTGTGTCTCGGACTTCTGGGCTAGCGATTGGACTTCCTTTTCGAGCAGTTCCCTGAGATCGGCCAATGCTTTCAATTGAGTTTCATAACGATCCCGCCGGGATTTCATGAGCGCCGCCTCGCTAGCGATAAGCTGGTCGGCATTTGCGACATTCTGAAGCTCCGGCGGGACCTTCAGTTCATCGGCGCCGGCGACTTCCGCAAGCAGGCGGGCGCGACGGGCAAAAAGTCGGCTCCGACCGGAATCATAGACAACCGCGTCGCCGCGAGCATTGATGAAATCGCGGGCGAAACGTTGTCCCGCATCGGACCGGCGGAGCCCGCCGGCGAGGCTGACGGCCTTCAGAACCGTCAGGTTGGGGCCATAGGGATATTCGCCGGGCCTATCGACATCACCGGTTACGAAAACCGGGCGGAACTCAGCGATCTCCACCGAGGCCGATGGCAAATTGCGTAACGCGAACTTGCTGCGCAGCTCTTCACCGATGGCTTTTGCCACGTCGGAGGTCGTCTTTCCCGCAGCTGCGAGGTCGCCGATGAAGGGTAGCGAGAGGGAACCCGTTGGCCCGATCGTATAATCGCCGCTGATCGCGTCCCAATTTCGGACAGTGCCCTCGGCAGGCTGCCATTCAGCCACCCGAATGCGCAGCTTGTCCATAACACCGAGTTGATATCCGGTTTCATCCGCTGCGGCGCTTTCCGTCGATATGACAAGAAGCGCTCCAACCAGAAAGCATAAAATCCTCCATGCGGAGGCGGTTCGTATCTGCATTTGACTTTTCCTCAAATCGCGCGGTTGCGTCCACGCTTGGGGAGCATCATTTTTCCGAAACCGGCCGCGGACAGGGATTTCGGATTTCTTCTGTGGCAAGAGAAGGCGAACGATCAGTAGCTGCCGCGTGCCAGGCAAACGGCGGGAATCGTTTTCGCAATGATTGCGAAGTCGCCGAGAAGCGACCAGTTCTGGACGTATTGGGTATCGAAAGCGATGCGGGTTTCGTAGGAGACATCGTTGCGGCCGCTGATCTGCCAGAGACCCGTAAGCCCCGGACGGGTCCGAAGGTAATAAGCGGCAAAGCTGTCGTAGAGGTTCAGTTCCTCATCGACGACGGGTCTTGGACCGACCACGCTCATTTCACCTCGAACAATGTTGATGAGCTGCGGGAGTTCATCGAGGCTGAGTTTGCGTAGCACTGTCCCAACAACCGTCACGCGCGGGTCGACTTTGAGTTTGCGGGTGGCCCGCCACTCTTCGGCTGCTTGTGGGTTGGCGTTCAGATAGTTTCGCAGGACCTCGTCGCCATTGACAGCCATCGTGCGGAACTTGAGGCATCTGAATGACCGGCCGTTATGGCCTATCCGACGATGCCCGTAGAAGATCGGGCCATTGTCGGAAAACTTCACCAGCGCCGCAATCATCAGAAAGATCGGGCTGAAAAGGATGAGGGCTAGAGCGGCTGCGGTTATGTCGAAGGTGCGTTTTGCCAAGCCACCGGTCGGGAAAGCCAAGTCGGCTTGGTCTGGGCTTGAAAACGGCGAACCTGCCGAACGTGTCGCTGACTTCATAGAGTTAACTCCATTTAGGTTTTGCGATAGTCGGTGCCATTGCGGCGCGTTATTTCGTGCCAATGTGATAATAAGTCTGTGTTCGGAATTTGATGCCAGTCAAATTTTTTGCGCGGGGATTTCCGACTGGCAGCCCCCGCCGGGCGGGCGGCTTGGGAGGACACCGCTTAACTTGAAGGCAGTTGGCTTCTATGTTTGGGAATACTAATTTTCGTATGTAAAATCTTGTCCCCGGTGAATAGTTTTCAGTGGTGTCTGGTTATTTCCAACCCTTCCTCTCGTCGTCGCCCCAGCTACACCCGACCGTGCTTCTTTGAGAGCGGGACCAAAGTAGCTTGCACTTAGGACCAAAGGCCCAGCCCTGCTGCGCCGCAATACAATGCTGCGCTGCAATAATCGTAGATGTGCCGTCTTAAGCTTTGTAACAAAAGTTGATCGCATAACCGGCCACTCTACCCGACGCAACTAGGGAATTGTTCCAAACGCGGCAAAACCGGGCTAAAATGTGGCAAAAACGAGGCGTAAGCATTGTGGTACAGGGGTATCAGGCGCTATGACGAGCTATATTTTCACGGAACTTGCGAAACCTTACGAAAGTTTCACCAATAGCCTGACATAATTGAGATAGGAAACTTGAATCCTCTCCTGCAGGCTCCTATGGTTGTTCCATTGGGAGAGGAGCCGAAAGATCGATGAACTGAGCAAGTTTAAGTTCGGGAGGAGGAAATATGTACGCACCGCGCGTCTTTGTCAGCATGACAGGGGTACTGATCGTTTTTGCGGTGTCTGCGTATTTTATGAGCGGATCATTTTATACGGCGTTTATACAGACATTGATCTGTGCCCTACTTCTGCAGGTCGGTTATTTCATCGGCGTTCTTTACCTGGTGCGTCGCGAAAAGAAGCTTCGCGAAGAGAACATTTCATCAGAGGCGGCCAGCATCAAAAACTCAAAGGACGGCAGTCGACGCGACGGTCTACGCGCCGATGCCGCCCCGAATTTACCCGCCAGTGATACCTGATTTGTCTTGTTCAAGCTTTTTTCAGGAGATTTCACACGAGGGCCATTTTCCTGCGTCCATAGTTCCACCAACCGATGAAGCTTGGAGAGGGCTATGGCTGAAACCACTCACCAGACAATCTGCGTCATCATCGCGGCCAGGAATGCTGCCGAAACAATCGGGGTCGCGATTCAATCGGCGCTGAATGAGATGCATGTCGGCGAGGTTGTCGTGGTCGATGACGGTTCGACGGATGGGACGGCCACGGTCGCACGGCAAGCCGATGACGGATCGGGTCGCCTGACCATCGTTTCCTTCGAAAAAAATCGTGGTCCTTCGGCTGCCCGCAACCACGCCATTACGATATCGCGCGCCCCGCTGATCGCCATCCTCGATGCCGACGATTTCTTCTTTCCCGGCCGTTTCGCGCCAATGCTCGAAGAGGATGAATGGGATCTCATCGCCGATAACATCGCCTTCATCTACGAGCCAACTGAAGTCATTCATCCAGAGCGCTTCGAGACGAGGGCGCGTACAATGTCACTGACCGAATTCGTCGAGGGGAATATCTCGAAGCGCGGCGTGAAGCGCGGGGAGACCGGTTTCCTGAAACCGATGATACGTCGGAATTTCCTGGACGCTCATGGGCTGCGTTACAAGGAGGAGATGCGGCTTGGCGAGGACTATGATTTCTATGTCCGGGCATTGGCAAAAGGCGGCCGCTACAAGGTGATCGAGCATTGCGGCTACGGCGCCGTGGTCCGGCAGGATTCGCTCAGCGGCCGGCACCGCACTGAGGATCTGCGCCACCTCTACGAGGCGGACGAGGCAATCCTCGCCGATCCGGCGCTTTCCCAGGCCGCCCGTGCTGCTGTCCAGCGCCATCGCGACCATGTCCGCGGCAAATACGAGTTGCGTGCCTTCCTCGACGTCAAGTCGCAAGCCGGCAAGTTCGCCGCGATTCGCCATATCCTAACCCGCCCGCAGATGTTGCCGGCGGTGGCGACAGGCATCTTCCTCGACAAGCTCGATCTCATGCGTTCAAAATCGTCTCCGGCGGTGGTTGAGCCTCCGAGGACGCGCTATCTCCTGCCTGGTATCCCTGCCGTTCAGAAATAGTCGCGGCGGATCCCATCCAGCATGGTGCGGAACTGTTCCTTCCGCTCTTCGAGGACATTATCGGGGCTGAGGCGTGGTTCGCCGCGGCTTGCCTGCCAGAGCGCCAGTACAGAAGGAGAGGCCAGAAACTGCTTGGCCATGCCGCGAAGGCCGGTCTGTGAGGGGGGCCTGCGGGTCATGACTTCGCCTCCCGGGTTTTGCGGCGCCGCCTCGGGGGCGGGCTGCTCCCCGTCGAAGCGCACGCCCCAGAACCGGGAGCGTTTGGCGACTGCCTCTGCGCGGGTGGATACCGGCACATAGCGAGGTTCATAGGTGGTGCCGACGGAGCTTGCCCAGTCGTTCCATTTGAAATTGTTGATCGAACGCGAGGTGCTGACAGCAATCCAGGGAACACGGAAGGCATCCGCCAGGATAGCGCCGTGCATGGATTCGGCGATTATCAGCTCTGACTGGGCAATATGGCGGATGACGGATTTCGCTTCGCCGCGGGGGTCGAGGTAAGCGAGGCCGACCGGCTCGCAAACCGCCTCCCACATGCCGAATTCGGCCGATTCCCAATGGGGAATGAAGGTTTTCCTGTGGATCTTCGGGAGGCTCTGGAATTCCGGCATGTCTGTGATCATCGCCGCCGGATCGGTAATCGCCTTTTCAGGCGGCAGGCCAAGCTTGGCGGCCGTCAACGGACCGCGAACCGCACGCACGTCCCATTCCGCCGAATCGCCGATATCCGGGGGCGTGCCATAACCATAACCGCTGCCCACCACGAGCTTCTTCTGTCCCGCTGGTAACAGGACCGGATTGAGGACAGTGCCGACACCTACGAGCAGTGTTTCCGGATGGACATCCCGGAAGCCGGGCAGCAGTGCATCCCAGAGCCAGAGGTTGAGATCGTCACCGAAATTGCCGTGATGTGATTCCCAGTAGTACGCTTTCATGCGGGCCTCCGTGGGATAAATGATTGAAAATACGAGTTAGCGAGCGCTGCGACCGAATTTTCCGGTGCCGAGTTCGAAGGCTGCCCGAAGCAAGCCAGGATCACGCATCACCCAGCGGGCGAGCAGGCCGAAATCCGGAGCCTCACGTCGTTTCACCCGTCCGGCCTGGCTCCAGAGGGCCTGGCGGCGAGCAGTGTTTTTGTAGGATGCGATCGACGCTACGTCGCCAGGGCGGGAGCGGAAACGCTGTTCCAGCGTGTCAAGCGCAACCCAGGTGTTGAACTGTTGGCGCAGGAACTGCGGTGAGCGGTTGTCGATGCTGTGGAAGATGTTAAGGCCCATGCCGCGGCCCGCACCCGCCTCGTCGCAAAGCAGGGTTCGTTTCGATTTGAGAATGCAGTCGCAGAAGAACAGCACATCTTCCGCAGCCAATCGCAGCGAGGGTTCGAAGCGGATCGTCTCGAAAACCGGCCGCGCGATCACCATGCAGGATAGATGCAGGAAGCTCCAGTTCTTCAGCATCACGCTTGCCAGATTCGACATCTCGATCACGAGGGGATATTCGGACAATCGCGTGCCGCCCTCCGCCTGTTCGAGCTCGGCCATGCCGAAGTGATAGTAGAACTCGTCGCTCGCCTGCATGGAGGCCCAGTAGCACTCGGCATCGAACCGGGTCATGCAGTCAAACGCGTTCTTCAGATGAGCCGGCAGCCAGATATCATCCGAATCGAGAAGGGCGACGAAACGAGTTTCCGCCGGCACGTTATCGAGGCCGGTATTGCGTGCGGCTCCTGGCCCGCCATTTTTCTGGCTGATCACCCGGATGCGCGATTTCCAGGTTTCATCAATGCCTTGAAGCTCCACGTCTGCGGGAAGGGGCGACTCATCATCGACGACGACGATATCGAAATCCTGATAGGTTTGATCGAAGATCGATTTCAATGCGCGGCGAAGAATGCCAGCCTCTCTTTGGTAAAACGGGATAACAACCGTGAACGTCGCCATGCTTTAGCCCCTGCCTCCTTGAAGAATTGCAAGCCACTGACTTTCGCCGGGCTTCGGGTTTAGGCGGCAGCTCGCTGCCGTATTCGACTGACCTCCAGCAACGGGATTTGACCTGTGGCTCCAAATCACGACGTTGAGACCGTCACGCAAGTGCCGACTGGAGCGTGCTATCTAAGACCGCCACATTCAGGCTGAAATTTGTCACCGTGTCCATTCTGGCAAGGCTGCTGACACCGGAAGATGTCGGATCGATGGCCGGAGAGGCGACTTGGCCCGCAGACTAGTCGACGATCACCGCGTTCATGATGGCGCTCGGTATGCATGCTTTCCAGCCTGTCTTGGCCGACGGGTTAACAAATCTTGGATATGGAATGCCGGCTTCGCTGCCACAGGACCAATTTCCGTGCATTGCTTTTCCTGCTTACGGAGCATGCGCCTCTGAATAAAGTTTTGGAGCTTGTCCGACGTCGCCGGATCGGCGATCCAATCAGACGCCTCGCCCGCCTGAATGTGACGCAGATTTGCCCCAATCTCGCCATATTTTAGCGAGGACTGAAACGAGAATGGTAATGGGATACGGATTCCATTGATCGGTTCTCAGTGGGAAAGAAAAATTTTTCCCATGTGCTGCGGCGCAGCATTCTGGACCTAAATCACGTTCGAACTCCTTGGAAATCATAAATACGTGTGAGCGAATTGATGGGGCGTGCCCTCGGCCGTCCGAGCACCGATTATTCTATCATCCATCAATTTTTTGCTGCGCCGCCACATTTTGCGCCAAACTGGGCGTGATCATTTTAGCTGCGGGCCCAAGTCTGCTCTGATTGAAACGGCGGTGAGGGGAGGCGCTGCTCAAAAGGGGTGACTCGTTGACTGTTGATCAGAACATATCCTCCCGTATCAATTTGATGCGTATCTTGCTGATCTCCGGCATTGTCTTCGTGCATGTGCCTTATGATCCTCCAACGAGCGCCTTCCTCGGACTGAATGGCTTCTTCGACTGGCTGCGCGTCTTTTTGGGCGATAGCCTGTTTCGCATTGGCGTTCCGTGCCTCAGCGCGATTTCCGGTTATCTGCTGTTCCAGCGCGGCTTGGACGCCTTCGACTATGGCAGGACGCTTCGTTCGAAAGCGAAAACCGTCCTTCTTCCTCTCCTGCTTTGGAATTGTAGCCTGCTGGTCACCGTTTTCCTCCTTCAGCACTTCGATATTAGTGTCGGTTATTTCCCCGACCTTTGGAACGCCTCGACACGAGAGTTCCTGAGTTATGCGCTGGCAACCGAAGGGCTGCCGGTCAATGTTCCGCTCTATTTCCTGCGTGACCTGGTCGTCTGCATCATTCTTTCGCCGATCCTTGCCTTTCTGGTGCGCCGCTATGCGGCACCGACGCTTGTGATTCTCTTCGTCCTGGCGATCTTGCCGGAACTGACGCTTGGTATTGTGCTCAAAAAGTCGATTCTCTTCAGCTTCACGTTCGGCATTTTCCTGGCGCTCAACCGGCTGGACCTGAAGGCGCTCGATCGATTCTCGATTGTTGGGACCGCAGCAGTGCTTGCAGTCGCCGTTCTGCTGTCGATTGGTCTTTATCGCACAGGCCCGGATTTCCCATGGGCGCTTGATCTTGCGCGCAACACGCTGTCGATCGTCGGCGCGGGAGGATTCTGGCTTATGTCGGCCTTTGCTATCCGGTCGTGGATCGGCCGGCGTCTGGCCAGCACCGGCAGCCTGAGCTTCTGGGTTTTCTGCGCCCATTATCCCCTACTGGTCCTGATGTGGATGGTCTGGAACCGTATGGTTGGAGATGGGCAATATCCGCTTTTCTATGCCAGTTCGGTCATCGCCAGCTTCGTCGTCCTCACGACATCCAATCTCTTCGTCTCCCGCGCAATGCCGGGCTTCTATGAAATCCTGACTGGCAGCCGTGGGCGAAAGGCGAAGCTTTCCGCCGCGGCGAAATCCTATTCGTCGGCCGGTACCACTCGCTCCGGCGAACCGGCAATGACGCAACAGCAGAGGTGAAACATGATGGCGAAAGCCAGACATCTTCGGCGAGCCTGGCAGATCGCTACCGCAGCCGCGGTGGCGAGCCTTCTTGCACCCATGGTCCAAGCTCAACAGGGCGCGACCGGCAAATCCTTTGTCGAGAACTTCGACAGCCTCGACCGTTCGTTCTGGTACGTCTCCGACGGCTGGAATAACGGCAAGCACCAGAACTGCACCTGGTCGAAGAACCAGGTGCGCGTTGAAAATGGCGTACTGCAGTTGGAATTTGCCGAGCGCAAGACCGGCGACCGCAATTATGTCTGTGGCGAGATCCAAACCAAGGCGCGCTTCGGCTACGGTACCTACGAAGTGCGGATGAAGGCTGCGACCGGCTCCGGACTGAACTCCGCCTTCTTCAGCTATATCGGACCAACCGACAAGAAACCGCACGACGAGATCGACTTTGAGGTCCTCGGCAAGAACACCGGCCAAGTTCAGGTCAATCAGTACATCAACGGCAAGGGCGGCAATGAGAAGCTTGTGCCGGTCGCCGGCGGTGCAGACCAGGGCTTCAATGATTACGTCTTCATCTGGGAGGAGAACCGCCTCCGTTACTTCGTGAACGGCAAGCTTGTTCAGGAGGTGACCGACAAGGCGACGATCCCTTCGAACGCCCAGAAGATATTCCTGAGCCTATGGGGCACCGACACACTCAAACAATGGATGGGTGCGTTTTCCTACACTCAACCCACGACGATGACCATTGACCGTGTCGCGTTCACGGCGATGGGCGAAGACTGCCGCTTTCCAGAATCCGTGCTGTGCACGCTCGACTGAGGCGCTCTGCGGCTCGTTGCCCGATGCGGTCCCTGAGAGCCGGAAGGCTCGATAAAGGAGTTGGACGATTTGACATTGAACGTTCTTTATCTCGCGCATGATCTCGCGGATGCGGCGATCCGGCGGCGGGTGCTGACCTTGAAAGCGGGCGGTGCAAGCGTCACCGTTGCCGGTTTCGAGCGCGGCGCGAACGTGCTGTCCGACGAGCGGGATGTGCCGACGATTGTGCTCGGAAGAACGGCAGATGCCCGCTTCGCCCAACGCATCGGCGCGGTGGTGGCCGCGCGCATGGTGCTGAAGCGAAAGCTCTCGGGAATCACCCGGCCCGACGTTATCATCGCCCGCAACCTGGAAACCCTTGCGCTTGCCGGCCATGCTACCTCGCTTTTCGATCGCAATATTCCGGTCGTCTACGAATGCCTCGATATTCACCGGCTTCTCCTCGATGAGGGGATAAAAGGCCGCCTGATGCGGCAGGCTCAACGCTTCTTCGGCAATCGCGCCAGCCTGCTGATCACCAGTTCGCCGGCTTTCGTCGAGAATTTTTTTAAACCGCGGTCAGGTCTCGATCTGCCGGTCCTGCTTCTGGAGAACAAGGTTCTGGCCCTGGAGCCGGAACTTCTGCGCGCGCCAGTCGCACCGAGACCACGGAAAGAAGGTGCGCCCTGGCGGATTGGCTGGTTCGGGGCGATCCGTTGCCGAAAGTCGCTGGACAGCCTGATCGATTTCGCAGCACGGATGGATGGCAAGGTCGAGATCGTCCTGCGCGGTCGCCCGGCCTATAGCGAGTTCGACGATTTCGATGCAAAGGTCAGTGCTGCTCCGCATGTGGAATTCCACGGCGCCTACCGCAATCCGGAGGATCTCGCGGCGATCTATGGCGATGTCCATTTCACATGGGCGATCGATTTCTTCGAGGAAGGGCTCAATTCGAACTGGCTACTGCCGAACCGCCTTTATGAAGGAGGGCTCCACGGCGCGGTGCCGATCGCGCTTTCGGGGACCGAGACCGGCCGGTTTGTCGAGAAACGTGACATTGGCGTGACGCTCGACAACGCGACGCCGGAAACGCTCGAGGCTCTGTTCGAGGGCATGACCGAGGCACGCTACGCCGATCTCGCTTCCAGAATTTCAATTATTGAACGGAATCAATGGATCACGGGTCAGGCGGAATGCCAGGCCCTTGTTTCCAGGCTTGCTGCCCTACATCCCAACCTCTCGTCGCCGGCAGACATGCCGGTCGTGTCAACCGTGCAGTCGTGAGGTTGAGTATGGTTTCGCGTTCTCACTCCAATGTCGAGATTTCCAGCGTCCGGACGCTCCTCGTGATCCCCTGCCTCAACGAGGCGGCGACGATCGAGCCGCTCTTGCGCAAGCTGAACGAGCAGCGCGGCGAGATGGACATGTTGATTGTTGTGGCGGACGGCGGCAGCCATGATGGCACGCGGGATATCGTGCAAAAGCTTCTGCCTGAGATACCCCGACTTCTGCTTCTGGAAAACCCGAAGCGCATCCAGAGCGCCGCGATCAATCTCGCCGTGGACCGTTTCGGGCAGGATCGCGACTATCTCATCCGTATCGATGCGCATGGTGACTATCCGGACGGGTATTGTCGGACCCTGCTGGAGGAGGCGCTCGATATGCAAGCCGATTCTGTCGTGGTCGGCATGGAGACGGTCGGCTTCGGCCTGTTCCAGAAAGCGACGGCCGTGGCGCAGAATTCCAAACTCGGCAATGGCGGCTCCAAGCATCGCGCCGGTGGCGGCGGCGACTGGGTGGATCACGGTCATCATGCGCTCATGCTGATCGAGGCTTTTCGCGCTGTCGGCGGATACGACGAGAATTTCAGCCACAACGAGGATGCGGAGCTGGATTTCAGGCTGCGCGCCGCGGGCTTCCGTATCTGGATGACCGGCAAGACCTTCATGACCTATTATCCGCGAGCGAGTGCCCCGGCTCTCTTCCGGCAATATCTCGCCTATGGCCGCGGCCGCGCGAAAAACCTCATCAAGCATCGCTCGATCCCGAGACTACGGCAGGCGATCCCGCTCGCGGTCGCTCCTGTCGTCGTCGGCGCCTTCCTCGCCTTGCTTCATTGGTGGGCTGCGGTGCCGCTGGCGATCTGGGCTGCGGCCTGCCTCGGTTATGGCTTCTGGATGGCCGTGGGGCAGAAAAACCCCTACGGCCCGCTCGCCTCGCTCTCGGCGATGATCATGCATTTCGCCTGGTCGGCTGGCTTCTGGCTGGAACTGATCGGCATTCGTCCAGGGAGGGCCGCTTGATGACGGCAGGAGAAAAGCCGGTTCGCATCGATATCGGCGTCTGCACCTATCGCCGACCGGAATTGCAGGCGACGCTCATGTCGTTGTTTTCGCTGAGCGTCCCGGCGGGTGTCGAACTGCGCCTGATCGTTGCAGACAACGATGCCGCTCCGAGCGCGCGCGCACTGGTAGATAGCCTGCGCGGCCGGTCGCCCTTTCCGATCAGCTATGTCCATTGCCCGAAATCAAACATCTCGATTGCCCGCAACGCCTGCCTGACCGAGTGCGATGCGGATTATCTTGCCTTCATCGATGACGACGAAACAGCTATGCCCCGATGGCTCGCCGAGCTTTTCGCGGCGGTGATGCTTACCGGCGCAGACGCGATACTCGGCCCCGTCCGGGCAGTTTACGGAGCACGAAGCACATCATGGATGCGCAAGGGGGATTTCCATTCCACCATGCCCGTCTGGGTCGGTGGCAAGATCAGCACCGGCTACACCTGCAACGTATTGCTCGACATGCGTTCGCCCCTGGTTGCGGGTCGCAAGTTTGCCTTGTCGCTCGGCCAGACCGGCGGCGAGGACACGCATTTCTTCACAGCGCTCACCGATGCCGGCGGGCGCATTGAATTTGCCCAGGAGGCGATTGTCGAGGAAATCGTTCCGGAAAAACGGGCAAGTTTTTCCTGGCTTGCGAAGCGACGCTTTCGCTCGGGCCAGACGCATGGGCGCATTCTTGCCTCCAAGCATGCTGGTTTGAATCGGGTCAAACAGATGGGGCTTGCCGGTTCAAAGTTTGCCTTTTGCGCGGCGATGGCTGCAGCCACGGCCTTTTCCCCGGTCATCCGCAACCGTTATGCCCTTCGTGCCGTTCTGCACGCCGGCGCCGTTTCCGGCACGCTCGGCATGCGCGAGATTCGCCAATATGGAGCCGCTGAAGCAGCATGAACACGTTCGTACACCAGCCCGACGTGAGCTTCGTGATCGCCGCCTACAATGCGGAAGATACGATCGAGCGTGCGATCGCGAGTGCGCTGGCTCAGATCGGGGTGACCATGGAGGTCATCGTCATTGACGACTGCTCGACGGACGGCACGCGTGAGCGGGTGCGTGCGCTTGCGGATGATCGGGTTCGGCTGATCGTTCAGGAGAGGAATGGCGGACCGGCTGTTGCCCGCAATGCCGGCCTTCTTGTCGCCCGCGGCCGCTGGATCGCCATCCTCGATGCCGACGATACGGTCTATCCGGCAAGGCTTTTGATGATGCTCGAAAGGGCGGAGGCTGCCGAGGCCCAGATCGTGGTAGACAATATCGATGTCGTCCCCATCGAGGGCGGAAAGCCGCAGACTATGTTTCCCAGGGAAGAGCTGACGCGGCGTCCGCTCATGACGCTTGCCGATTTCATCGGTTCGAACGTGATTTTCCAGTCAACCTTCAACTTCGGCTACATGAAGCCGGTCTATGAGCGGGATTTCCTTGAACGCCACGGACTACTCTTCGACGAGACGCTGCGGATCGGCGAAGACTATCTGTTGCTCGCCTCCGCCCTTGCAAGTGGCGGCCAGTGCGCAGTCATGCCGGATGTCGGCTATGTCTACCATCTTCGGCAGGGCTCGATTTCGCGGGTCCTGGAACAACACCACCTCGACGCGATGCTGGCGTCCGACCGGGCCTTCCTCTCCCGCTATACGCTGGATGAGATGGCCATGGCCGCCCAGCGCCGGCGCTCCCGCAGCCTCGTCGAGGCGGGTGCGTTCCTCACGCTTGTCGAGGATATCAAGAAAGGCTCCGTCAGGGGCTTCCTGAAAACAGCGATCGGAAATCCGCGTGCATTGAGACATTTGCGCATGCCGATCGCTGTCCGCATGCGCCGGCTGTTGGGGAACGGCTGGCGTCAATTGAGATCCGATCGGATAGGGCGGGGGCGCCCTCGAGAAAGGACGAAGGAATGGATATGAATAGACCAGTTCGAAAGGCGGTGATTCCCGTCGCAGGCAACGGCACTCGGTTTCTGCCGGCCACCAAGGCCATGCCGAAGGAGATGCTGACGATCGTCGATCGTCCCGTCGTCCAGTATGCCGTCGATGAGGCCATGCAGGCGGGAATCGAGAACATCATCTTCGTGACCAGCCGCAACAAAACGGCGATCGAGGACTATTTCGACAGTGCACCGGAACTGATCGCCACGCTGACCCGCTCCGGCAAGACGGTCCAAGTTACCCAGCTTGAAAAGATGCTTCCGGTTGCCGGCACCGTCAGCTACACACGTCAACAGGTCCCGCTCGGGCTCGGTCACGCGGTCTGGTGTGCCCGGGAATTGGTGGGGAACGAACCATTCGCGCTCTTGCTGCCCGACATGGTCTCCTACGGTCCGCAAGGTTGCATGGCCGGGCTGATGGAGCTTTATGAGGAGGTTGGCGGCAATGTCTTTGCGGTAGAAGAATGCTCGCCCGAGGAGACGTCCAGCTATGGTATCGTCGGTGTCGGCCACTCCGTCAGGCACGGTTTCGAGGTGACCGAGATGGTCGAGAAGCCCAAACCGTCCGAAGCGCCGTCTAATTATTACCTGAATGGTCGCTATATTCTGCAACCGGAAATCTTTGAATTGCTTGCGCGTCAGGAACGGGGTGCCGGCAATGAGATCCAGCTTACGGATAGCATGCACAAGCTTGCGAAGGCCCAGCCGTTCCATGCGCACCCCTATCAGGGACGCACTTTCGACTGTGGCAGCAAGCGTGGCTTCATCGAAGCAAATGTCGCATTCGCCATGTTGCGTGCGGATATGGGAGCGGAGATTTACACCTCCCTCAAGGAACTGATGATGTCACACGAGACACGCGTCCAGGCAGCTTAATGCAGCTTGAAATCATTCGCGGCGGACGGCAGCGCGGCTGCCGCCCGTCACAGCAACGCTCCGGAAAGCGAGCTCCATGGATCAGGTAAACTTTCGACCACGAACGATATTTCCCGGCGAGACGCGCGACAGCGACACGTTCATTGATCTCGACAAGCTCTGGGCGGCGGCGTTTCGCCGCCTGGGCGTGGTCATCGCGTGCCTTATCGCCACCGTCACGCTTGCGGGGCTTTACCTCCTCACCGCGCAGTCGACTTACACGGCGATGACGCAAATCCTGATTGACGAAAATCTTTCGCGTTATGCCGAGGACGAGCGAGACAGCCAGACAGCCCAGCAGATCGACAACCGCATGTCGAGTGCGGTGGAGATCCTGAAATCCAAGGCATTGGCGTTGCGGGTCGTCGACAAGGGCAAATTCGACCAGAACGAAATACTGGTCAATCCGCCGCAATCGCCGGTCGCTCTTGCCAAGGGAGCGGTTCGCAGCATCGTCGCTCTGGTCACCCCCGGCGATCCGCCGCTTTCGGAAGAGCTTGCCCGCATGGGCCGGCGCGAAAAGGCCGCCGCTGTCCTGCAGCAGTCCCTGACCGTCGAGCGCGTCGGACGCAGCTCGGTGATTGCGGTTTCCGTCAGGTCCCCTGATCGGCAGCTTTCGGCATCGATCGCACGAACCTATGCCGATTCCTACCTAACCGATCAGCTCAATGCCAACTTCGATGCGTCTGAACGAGCCTCGCTGTGGCTGCAGGAACGGCTCAACGATCTTAACAGCCGTTCGCAGCAGGCGGCGCTGGCCGTCGAGCAATATAAAATTGAGCACAATCTCGTCTCGCCACGCGGAGAACTGCTTTCGACGCAACAGCTTTCCGATCTGAACAGCCAGTTGATCGTGGCCCAGGCAGATGCCGCAGCCGCTTCGGCCCGGTATGAGCAATACAAGGCGATCACCGACAAGGGGCCGGAGACGGCTGTCCAGAACGCGGTCGTTTCAGCACGCGATACGGACAATACGGTCATTCAGGACTTACGGAAGCGTTATATCGCGATCAATGACCGAGAGCAGGGGGTCATCCAGCAGTTCGGTGCAGATCATCCGCAGGCTGTCGCGCTGAAAGCGGAAAAGAACGATGTCGCGCAACAGATCTATCGCGAATTGCAGCAGCTGATGGGTAGCTTCCGCAATGAGTTCGAAGTGGCAAGCTCTCGGGAAAAGTCGCTGCGCGACAGCATCGACCGCGTCGCCGGGCGGAATTCGGAGGCCAATGTTTCAATGGTCCAGTTGCATGAACTGGAGCAGAAAGCGGCGGCGCTGAAGTCACTTTACGAATCCTATCTAGGCCGCTTCGAAGAAGCCACCCAGCGTCAATCCTTCCCGATTGCCAAGGCGCGGGTGATCTCGGATGCCGGTGTCCCGACGGCGCCGTCCAGCCCGCGGAAGACGCTGACGATGGCGCTTTCGATCGCGCTCGGCCTGCTTATCGGCGGTGCGGCGGCGACACTGCTTGAATTCCGCGAGCGGTTCTTCCGCACCGGCGACGACGTCCAGGACAAGCTCGGCCAACGTTTCCTCGGGTATCTGCCGAGGGTCAGCAATGCTCTCGTGGAAGACAAATCGACGTCTTCGGCCCCTCCTGCGCCACCGACGGAGGGCGAGGCAGCTAGTGTACCTGCCGGCAACCCGATTTCGTCCAGGCGTCTGATGCGGATTGCCGTGGAGGCGCCCCGTTCACAGTTTGCCGAGACGCTGCGCAATACCAAGCTTGCCTGCGATATCATGCTGCAGGATCGGAAATGCCGGGTGATCGGCGTCGTATCCTGCCTGCCGGGCGAGGGGAAATCCATGGTTGCTGCGAACTTTGCCGGTCTGCTCGCCTCGACCGGCGTGCGGACGCTGGTGATCGATGCCGACCTGCGAAATCCCGGCCTCAGCCGCATGCTTGGCAGCGAGCCGGAGGTCGGCCTTGTGGAAGTCATCCTCCAGAAGACGTCGTGGACGAGCGCTGCACGTGTCGATCGCAGGTCGCGGCTGACGATCCTGCCGATGACCATGCGGAGCCGCAATCTCGCCCATACAAGCGAGCTCCTGGCGTCCTCCGGCATGAGCCAGTTTCTCGAAAGCATCAAGGAAACGTTCGACGTCATCGTCGTCGATCTCGCACCGCTTATCCCGGTGATCGATGCCAAGGCTTTCGAACCCTATGTCGACGGCTTCGTCTTCGTGACGGAATGGGGCGCGACGCCCGCGAAAGCGGTGCAGTCCGTGCTGCGATCCGAGCCGCAGATCGCCTCGAAGACGGTCGGCGTCATCCTCAACAAGACGGAGATGTCGGAATTGCATAAATATGCTGATCCCGGTGCACCGGAGCGGCTGCGCAGCAGCTATCTTTCCTACTACAAGGACAAGGAAGGGGCCGCGCCGGCGCCACGATAAACCGAGAAGGGGCGGTTTCATCGCCCTTTTTCGTTTATGACCTCCAGCCCTCAGGCACTGGCGGCAAGTTGTTCGCTCAAAGGATCGGTGTTGACCGCGAGGATTGCCCTGCCGAACACCTCGCCGATGCCGATCAGCACGGGTTCGTCGACACCGATCTCTGCCATCGCCGCTGTCATATCCCTAAGCGATCCGGTCCAGCGCTTTTCGTTTGGCCTGGATACTGCACTGACGATCACGGCCGGCATGGCAGGCGCCATGCCGGCTTTAACGAGTTTCGTGGCGATTTCGCCGGCGGTGCGACCGGCCATGTAGTAGATCGTCGTCGTCCGCGGGTCGGCGAGACCGTTCCAGTCGAGATTGTCGGGCAGCGTACCTTTGCGGGAATGGCCGGTGACGAAGCGGACGCCCTGCGCATGATCGCGATGGGTAAGCGAAACGCCGAGCCGCGAGGCCATGGCGCTCGCCGAGGTGATGCCCGGCACGACATCGACCGGAATGCCCTGGCGCTCCAGGCAAGCGATCTCCTCGCCAGCCCGGCCGAAGATCATCGGATCGCCGGCCTTCAGGCGAACCACGCGTTTGCCGGCCTTGGCGAACTTCACCATCATGTCGTTGATGTCTTCCTGTCGGCAACTTACCCGGCCGCCGCGCTTGCCGACCAGCATGCGTTTGGCCTCGCGGCGGGCAAGCTCCAGTACCTCGTCGGACACGAGGTCATCGAAGAGGATGACATCGGCTGCCTGCAGGGCACGCACCGCCTTCAGCGTCAGCAGTTCGGCATCGCCAGGACCGGCTCCGACGAGCGTGACGCGGCCGGTGGCGGGGGCTCCCGCGAGCCTTTCGGCATCGCTTAGAAGCACCCCGCCGGCACCCTCCTCCGGCGCATCGGAACTTATAAAGACACGATCGACAAAGCGTTCCCAAAATGCACGGCGCTGCGGGCCAGGCGCCAACCGTTCATTGACCCTTTCCCGCAGCGATTGTGCAAGCTCTGCCCAGTTCTTGAGCGAGGCCGGCAGCAGCGTTTCGATGCGCCGGCGGATCGCCTGAGCAAGGATCGGCGCAGCACCATCCGTCGAGATCGACACGACGACCGGCGAACGGTTGACGATCGAGCCGAACTGGAACTGGCAGAAGGCTGGCTTGTCGATCACATTGACCGGCACGCCGGCTGTGCAGGCCGCATTGAAAAAGGCTTCGGCCTCACCCTCTTCGTCGCAATCGGCAACTGCCAGGGCGGCACCCTCGAGCTCTTCAGAGTTCCACCTGTCGAAGTGCCGAACAAATCGGCCCTGCGGATGCTCTGCATCTCGCTCAACCAACCTCTCGAAAGTCTCGGAAAGTTCTTCCGCGTAGACATGAACCTCGGCACCGCAGGCGGCCAGAAGTTCGGCTTTCCAGGCGGCGGCATCGGAGCCTCCCGCAACGATCGCCCGCTTGCCTTCGAGCGCCCAGAAGACTGGAAGCTTCGCCAGTGCCGTCATGCGGGCGGGCGCTTCGTTCCGCTGCTGTTGCGGAAGGTTCATCATTCCGCAGCCACCATCATCAGACTTCCGAGTTTGATGAAGAGTTTGCCGTTTTCGTTTCTGACGGGGATGGTCTGCACTTCACCATCGTCGGCGCCGAGCGCCTTGCCGGTTTCGAGCGAGATTACCCAGTTGTGCAATGGGCAGGTGACCGCCTTCTCATGAATGATGCCCTGGCTGAGAGGACCGCCTTTATGCGGGCAATGATCCTCGATTGCGAAGATCTCGTTCTCGGCGGTGCGGAAGACGGCAATCTTGCCCTGCGGCGTCTTCACGCAACGCGCGCCTCTGAGCGGGATATCGGAAATATCGCCGATCGGGTGCCAATTCATATCCAACTCCATCACTCAGCCGCCTGCGGATAACCGACGGTCGCCATCGGCTTGAACTCGTGTTTGTCCTTGCCGGAGACCCGTTCCGACCAGGGATCGACCTGCGCGAATTTCTGGGAGAACACGAAGCGTTCGTAATAGGCCTTGCGCTTGTCGTGATCCTCCATGATCTGCCGGCGGATCTCGTCGAGCCCGATGCGCTTCGCCCACTTGTAGATGCGCTCCAGATAGCGGCCCTGCTCGCGATACATCTGGGTAAGCGCGACGATATGCTCGAGCGCCTCATCCTCGGTCCTAACCAGTCCGAGCACTTCCGTTCCCTTGATGTCGAGGCCGGCGGCGCCGGCGAAGTGGATCTCGAAACCGGAATCGACGCAGATGATGCCGATGTCCTTGCAGGTCGCCTCGGCGCAGTTTCTGGGACAGCCGGAAACGGCCATCTTCAGCTTGGCCGGCGTCCAGGACCCCCACATGAATTTCTCGATGCGGATGCCCAGTCCGGTCGAATCCTGAGTGCCGAAGCGGCACCAATCGGAGCCGACGCAGGTCTTCACGGTGCGAAGCCCTTTGGCATAAGCCTGGCCGGAGACAAAACCGGCCTTGCCGAGATCGGCCCAGACAGCGGGAAGGTCTTCCTTCTCGACGCCGAGCAGGTCGATGCGCTGGCCGCCGGTCACCTTCACCATCGGAATGGCGAACTTGTCGACCACATCGGCGATCGCACGCAATTCCTGCGAATTGGTGACACCACCCCACATGCGCGGCACGACGGAATAGGTGCCGTCCTTCTGGATGTTGGCGTGGACGCGTTCGTTGATGAAGCGCGACTGGTAGTCGTCGGCATATTCGTCCGGCCAGTCGCAGACGAGGTAGTAGTTGAGTGCCGGGCGGCACTTGGCGCAGCCGCAGGAGGTCTTCCATTCCAGTTCCTGCATGACGGCCGGAATGGTCTTCAACTTCTTTGCCTTGATGAGCCGGCGCACATCGTCATGGCCAAGCTCGGTGCAGGGACACATCGGCTGCACGGCTGCGGGATTGTATTTGTCGCCGAGGGTGAGCGCCATGAGCTGTTCGACGAGACCGGTGCACGAGCCGCAGGAGGCCGACGCCTTGGTGTGGGCGCGCACGTCGTCCAGCGAGGTCAGGCCCTTGGCAGTGATCGTCGCAGTGATCTTACCCTTGCAGACGCCGTTGCAGCCGCAGATTTCCGCATCATCCGGCAAGGCTGCAACGGCCGCCATAGGGTCCAGCGGGGATCCCCCCTGATAGGCCTGGCCGAAGATCAGCGTGTCGCGCATCTCGGAGATGTCGGTTGCCTTCTTCTTCAGATCGTTGAACCAGGCGCCGTCGGATGTCTCGCCATAGAGAACGGTACCGATAATGCGGTTGTTCTTGATAACAAGGCGCTTGTAGATGCCGGCGGTCGCATCGCGAAGCACGATCTCCTGCCGGTCGTCACCATCGGCGAAGTCGCCAAGCGAATAAAGGTCGATGCCCGTTACCTTGAGCTTTGTCGGTGTGTCCTGATGGACGAAGCTGGCCGTCGTCTCACCCGCAAGATGAGCCGCTGCGACGCGGGCCATTTCATAGAGCGGCGCGACGAGGCCATAGACCTGGCCTCCGACCTCAGCGCATTCGCCAAGCGCCAGGATATCTCCATCCGAGGTTCCCATGCCGGCATCGACGACGATGCCGCGGTTGACGGCAAGGCCGGCTTCCTTGGCGAGCGTCACATTCGGGCGGATGCCCACGGCCATGACGACGAGAGTTGCCGGGATGACACGACCGTCATCCAGCTCGACCCCTTCGACCTTGCCGTTGCCGATGATCTGTTTGGTGTTGGCCTTGCAGAGGACCTTGATGCCGCGCTCCTCGACGGCCTTCTGCAGCAGATAGCCGGCGGCGGGGTCGAGCTGGCGTTCCATCAACGTCGGCATGACATGCAATACGGTCACATCCATGCCGCGCTGGGCAAGGCCGGCCGCGGCTTCGAGCCCCAGCAAGCCGCCGCCGATGACGATTGCCTTCTCGCGCGACTGGGCGGCGAGCAGCATGGCGTTGACGTCATCGAGGTCGCGATAAGTGATGACGCCAGGCAGGTCCTTGCCCGGCACCGGGATGATGAACGGTACAGAACCGGTGGCGATCACCAGCTTGTCGTAGCTTTCGGTAACGCCGTGATCAGACGTTACGGTCTTCTTTTCACGGTCGATCGCGACGATCTTGTGACCCTTGTAGAGGGTGATGCCATGATCGATGTACCAGCCGTCGCCATGAATAACGATCTGCTCATAGGTCTTTTCGCCGGAAAGGACCGGTGAGAGCATGATGCGGTCGTAGTTGACGCGCGGTTCGGCGTTGAAGATCGTGACCTCAAAGCGACCGGGCGCCTGTTCGAAGAGGTGCTCCAGCATGCGCCCCGGGGCCATGCCATTGCCGATGATGACGAGTTTTTCGGTCATGCGCTCATTTCTCCATCAGATTCCTGCTGATGCAGTCTGGGGGGATGGGCTCTGCTTGATCTGCAGAGCCCATAAGGTGGCGTTATTCAGCGGCAACGAGGGCCGGGGTCTTTGCCATCGACGCCCGCTTTGCAGCCGTGCGGGAATGCGTCGCATACAGAGAGAGGCCTACAAACGCGAGGCCGCCGACCAGGTTGCCGACCACGGTGGGGATCTCGTTCCAGATGAAGTAATCCATGATCGAGAACTTGCCGCCGAGCATCAGACCCGAGGGGAAGAGGAACATGTTCACGATGGAGTGCTCGAAGCCCATGTAGAAGAACAGCATGATCGGCATCCACATTCCGATCACCTTGCCGGATACCGAGGTAGACATCATGGCGGCCACGACGCCGGTGGAGACCATCCAGTTGCACAGGACGCCGCGAATGAAGAGCGTCAGCATGCCGCCGGCGCCGTGGGCCGCGTAGCCCACCGTCCGGCCTTCGCCGATATGGCCGATCGCCTGACCGACCGCATTCGGTTCGGTGGTGAAGCCGAAGGTAAAGACGATGGCCATCATCACCGCCACCGTCAACGCGCCGGCGAAATTGCCGATGAAGACGAGGCTCCAGTTGCGCAAGACGCCGCCGGGGGTGACCCCGGGGCGCTTGTCTATGAGCGCGAGCGGCGCAAGTGTGAAGACGCCCGTCAGAAGGTCGAATCCCATCAGATAGAGCAAACAGAAGCCAACCGGGAATAGGATGGCGCCGGCGAGCGGCTGTCCGGTCTGGACATTGATGGTGACCGCGAACGCGGCGGCCAATGCCAGGATCGCCCCTGCCATATAGGCGCGGATGAGCGTGTCCCGGGTGGACATGAAGATCTTGGATTCGCCGGCATCAATCATTTTGGTGACGAAATCGGCGGGCGTGACGTAGGCCATTTCAATTCCCCTTCTTGTTTTGGACGTGGCCGATGACCAGAAACTCAGCACAAAAAAACGCCGCTCGGAGTTTGCGTCCACGGGAAGGGAGGTGTCCCGGACAGCAAAACCTTGCGACGTCGATGTCTGTGTAAACGCTTATGGCGCGCTCATCCGCGCCGATCGCCATTGACCGGTGCAAAAACTATGATGCAAACCGCGTGCCAATTTTGGTGTTTTCAGTAAATAACTGAAAAAATGGAATTTTATCCTGTTGGATGTCTCGCTTAAATTATCGGCGGGTAGATTCGGTGCAATATTTTTGTGCGATTGCTGAAATGAGAGCATCAGGTATGTGCAGATGCCAATCCCTGTTAGATTTCATGGCTGTCGAAATGGCTTGCAAGAGCACTGCGGACGGCAAATTTTTCGACATAGGCTGGTATGTTCGAGGGGTCGAAAACGTGCCCGTCCATGAAGCGGTCGTCCTCTCGGTCGCCTTCGAGGCCGATATCGGAATCGTCCGAGCCGATGCCTAGAGCTTTCCGATAGAGATCAGGGCGATAGGCGCCTTTAGCCGCATTCAGGCCTGCCTCGCTGAAGGTAGTCTGGCCCCAGCGGATCATCTGGCTGTAAATCCACAGCGCATGGTTCGGCCGCGGATAGTTCGCGAAATCGCGATGGAAAGTGAAATAGTCGGCGATGACCCGGCGGTTGCCTTTGGCGTCGAGACTGAATTCGCCGGCAAGCACATGGCGGATGATATCGACGGGAGCCGCGATGAAGCGCGGATCGGTCAGCGCCTCGGCCAAAGCGTCATGGTTTTCGGTGTCGTCGCACCATCGCGCCGCGGCGTCCAGCGCGACAATGAGCCGTGAGACGGTCTCCGGATGACTTTCGGCCCATTCCGGCCGCATACCGATGACCTTTTCCGGAGCGGAGGGCCAGATGTCTTGTTTGGCGGCGACGATGCGGCCGACGCCCCGCCCGGAGGCCACCATGTTCCACGGCGCGCCGACACAGAAGCCGTCGATGGCACCGGCGGCCAGTGCGTCGGAAGTCAGCGGCGGCGGTACCACGATGAGCTTCACGTCGCGGTCGGGATCGATGCCGCCGGCGGCGAGCCAATAGCGGAACTCGTAGTTGTGGGAGGAGAAGGGATAGGTCATGCCGAGCGTTAGCAGCGGTTCGCCGCGCTCCTTTATGACCTGCAGCACCTTTGCGAGCGCCTGGGCGTTTTCCAGCGCGCTCGCCGTCTCCGAAATCCCTCCGACTTCGCACATCCGCTCGAACAGCCGGATCGACAGCGTAATGGCATTACCGCCGCGGCCGAGGGAAAGCGGTGCAATGGTGGGGGAGGGGTTGGAGCCGAGACCAAGCATGGAGGCAACCGGCATGGGCGACAGCATATGGGCGATATCGAACTGCCTGAAGGCGAGGCGGTCCCGCACGTTGGCCCAGGAGACGTCCTTCACCAGATCGAGCGTCAATCCCTCCTTTTTGGCAAAACCGAATTCGGCTGCCGCGATCAGCACGGAGGCATCGACCAACGGAATGAAACCGGCGCGCAGCACTTTTGGACCTTCGCCATTGGAACGAGAGGGTGCGGCAAGATTGCTTCCGGATTGGCTGATCTTCGTCATCATATTCACTCCGGCAGTCTCCCGGATACTTTCCTACTCGAAACCATCACATCAATAGCCCGGCCGCAGTCACCACGCTTTGGGCGATCTCCGACATTTTCTTCTTCTCGTTCATGGCTGTCTGGCGCAGCAGCGCGAAGGCATCCTCCTCCGACAAGCCTCGCATCTTCATGAGAATCCCCTTGGCACGCTCGATGACCTTGCGCTCTTCCAGTGCCGATTTGGCATCCGCAAGTTCGCGCTGCAGGCGGCTGAAGGCGTTGAAGCGGCTGACCGCCATGTCGAGGATCGGCTTGACGCGCTCCTTCTTCAAACCATCGACCACATAAGCCGAGACGCCAGCCTCGACGGCGGCTTCGATCGAGGCCGTGTCTGAGCGGTCGACAAACATGGCGATCGGCCGGCTCACCGTGCGGGTGAGTTGGAACAGATGTTCCATCATGTCGCGGTTCGGGTTCTCAATGTCGATGACGATGACGTCCGGTCTCAGCGTTTCGATGATCCGGGCAACGCCGTTCACTTCATGGATGACCGTGACATTGCCATGCCCAGCCTCCCGCAGCCCTTCCTCGATGATGGAAGCGCGGATGGCATTTTCGTCGATAACCAGAATGGTGAGATCGGGCGCTGACATTCCCATAGTGTTGCCGCAGCGCAGCAATCTTGGCAAGCCCACGATCACATTTGCGGATTTGTTCCATCTCCGGCCGGACGGAAAGAACCGGTTAACCTTTATTTTTTACTCCATGGAAGCATGTGCCACTCTCGTATTTCGTCCGGTTCTCATGCAATTTTCTCGTCATAATTTCCCTCAGAGTTCCGACCAGGCCAGCGCTGAAGACGATGCAGTCGACGGAGCGCGGCAGAACATCCGCCAGCAAAGTCTGGCGGAATTCAACCAGCCCGTCGTGGAGCAGGCGCCCTGGCAGGCGGCTTTCCGTCTGGCGCCGAACGTGCGCTTCACGCGGACGCCGGAAAAGGTTCCGAATCGCAAGTCGGAGCCGTTCGAGCCGGCCAAGGTGCTGACGGACGAAGAACAGGCCGAGGATTTTGAGGCCTTCCCGTCCGAGATCTTTGAAACGGCGGCGAATGATGCGGATGCCGCGCAGGAGATACCAGAGCCGATCGAACAGATTGCCGGCCTGCAACGGCTTGCGACGACGATGCGGCAGAACGCGGCGGAAATGTCAAAAACTGCCGTAATGCCAGAGAATTTTATTGAGGTTGCCATGCCGGAACCCGTTCAGGAAATGCCGGTAGCCACTTCGGCCCGGCGCGACATTGCGATCTCCGACTATGCTTTCTGGGATGCCATGCCCTTTGAGCTTGAGGGACCAACCATAGCCGAGCCGGCAATTGCGCCAGCCGAGCCGGGCGTGTCCCGTATCGTTCCGGAGCTGACCGGCTCGGTCGCGGCGCTTTATCGCGAAGTACCGCGGAAGACAGCAATCAGGACGGTGATGGTTGTGCCTTCCCCGAGACCGGAACAGGTCAAGACGCCTGAGCCGGCGGTGCCTGGACAGCCGGTTACTCAAGTTGCTCAACAGGTCCTCAAGTCGGAAGCCCCGGTTGTGGCGGAGCCTCCGCGCCCCGTTCCTGTGGCAGTCTCCGGACCGGCGCCGCATCCGGAAAAGGCGCGTCCGCAGACGGTCCGTCCGGCGGTGGCGGAATACGAATTCCCGCCGATCTCGCTTCTGCAGGAACCGCGGGGCGAGCGCGGCCAGGCGATGCAGCCCGACGCCCTGCAACAGAGCGCCGGTTTGCTCGAAAGCATTCTCGAAGACTTCGGCGTCCGCGGAGAGATCATTGACGTGCGGCCGGGTCCAGTCGTCACGCTCTACGAATTCGAACCGGCACCCGGCGTCAAATCTTCCCGTGTCATCGGCCTTTCGGACGATATCGCCCGGTCGATGTCGGCCCTGTCCGCCCGCGTTGCCGTCGTGCCGGGTCGTAACGTCATCGGCATAGAACTGCCGAACGCAACGCGCGAGACGGTCTATTTTCGCGAACTGATCGAATGTGAGGACTATTGGGAGACAAAGCACCGGTTGGCGCTCTGCCTCGGCAAGACGATCGGTGGCGAGCCGGTGATTGCAGAACTCGCGAAGATGCCGCACCTGCTCGTCGCCGGCACGACCGGTTCGGGCAAGTCGGTTGCCATCAACACCATGATCCTGTCGCTTCTTTACCGGCTGCGTCCGGAGGAATGCCGGCTGATCATGATCGACCCGAAGATGCTGGAACTCTCGGTCTATGACGGCATTCCGCATCTCCTGACGCCTGTCGTGACCGACCCCAAAAAGGCCGTGCTGGCGTTGAAATGGGCGGTGCGCGAGATGGAAGATCGCTATCGCAAGATGTCGCGCCTCGGGGTTCGCAATATCGACGGCTACAACCAGCGTGCCGCAAGCGCCCGCGAAAAGGGTGAGGTCATCTCCGTCAACGTTCAGTCGGGCTTTGATCGCACGACGGGCGAACTCCTCTACGAGGAACAGGAGATGGACCTTTCGCCGATGCCTTATATCGTCGTCATCGTCGACGAGATGGCCGACCTGATGATGGTCGCCGGCAAGGATATCGAAGGCGCGATCCAGCGGCTGGCGCAAATGGCACGTGCCGCCGGCATCCATCTCATCATGGCAACCCAGCGTCCCTCCGTCGACGTCATCACGGGCACGATCAAGGCGAATTTCCCAACCCGTATTTCCTTCCAGGTTACTTCGAAGATCGACAGCCGCACGATCCTCGGGGAGCAGGGGGCTGAACATCTGCTCGGCCAGGGCGACATGCTGCATATGGCGGGCGGCGGGCGGATTTCCCGTGTCCACGGCCCGTTCGTCTCCGACGCAGAAGTGGAATCGGTCGTCCGTCACCTCAAGACACAGGGGCGGCCGGATTATCTCGGCACGGTCACGGAGGACGAAGAGGAGGCCGAGGAAGAGGACGTTTCGCAGGAAGCCGTCTTCGACAAGAGCGCCATGGGCGGTGATGACACCGACGAACTTTACGACAAGGCCGTCAAGGTGGTCATGAAGGATCGGAAGTGCTCGACCTCCTATATCCAGCGGCGCTTGTCGATCGGTTACAATCGTGCCGCGTCGCTGGTGGAACGCATGGAGAAGGAGGGTCTGGTCGGTCCAGCCAATCACGTCGGCAAGCGCGAGATCATCACGGGCGGACGACCGAGTGCGGCGGTGCAGGACGGTTTTGAGGAGTGAGGCGAGGCCCCCTCACCAACAAAATCTATGACTTAGCTTTGCTAAGATCATGATTTTGTAACCTCTCCCACAAGGGGAGAGGTAGACTCAACGCCTGCGGATATAATCGCTGAGCCGCTCGGCGGCGTCCCCGATCTGCAGCGGATCGCGCAGATAGCAGGCGCGCATGAAGGCTGCACCGCCCGGACCGAAGGCGGTGCCCGGCGCCATGCCGACGCCTGTCTTGTCGACGATCCTGAACGCTTCCTCACGGCTGTCGGTGACGCCGTCTATCTTCAGGAAGGCATAGAGGGCACCGTCGGGCTTGCGCGTTTCCACGCGGTTGGTGGCGATCAGCGCATCGCAGAGAATGTCGCGCGATTTTCGCGCTCGCTCGATATTCGAACGGATGAAATCGTCGCCCTCTTCAAGGGCGGCGATTGCGCCTTTCTGCATGAATTGCGCAACACCCGAGGTCGAATACTGGATGAGGTTGGTCAGCGTCTGGCCGATCTCGGCAGGCGCCACCATCCAGCCGACGCGCCATCCGGTCATGCACCAGTTCTTGGAGAAGGAATTGGCGAAGATGATCCGGTCTTCCGGCTCCATTACGTCAATGAAGGACGGCGCGCGGGTGCCCCCGAAATAATAGAGGCCGTAAATCTCGTCGGCAATGATCCAAAGGCCGTGCTCGCGGGCAAGTTCGAGGATCGCCTTCAGGTCTTCATGCGTAGCCGTCCAACCGGTTGGATTGGATGGCGAATTGATGAACAGCGCGCTGGTTTTCGGCGTGATCGCCGCCTTCAGGCGTTCTATGTCGAGCACCCAGCGGCCGTCGGCAAAACCCAGCTGGACGGGCACGGCCCGGGCTTCCGCGACACCGATCGAGTTCACCACATTCGGCCAGGCGGGAGAAAGATAGACGATCTCGTTACCGGCGGAGGCGACCGTCTGGATGGCGAGAACGATCGACTGCATACCTGAGCCGGTGACGTAGATATTGTCGGTCGACAGGCTGGTGCCGTAGTGCCGCCGGTAATAGCGGACGATCGCTTCACGAAGCGGTGGAATGCCTTGTGTCCAGGTGTAGAAGGTCTCGCCGGCGAGCAGGGCCTCGCTGGCCGCGCGGGTGATGAAATCCGGCGTCGGCAGGTCGCCTTCGCCGATCCAGAGCGGCATCAGGTTCTCCCGGCCGCGGGCGTGAGTGACGATCTCTCCGATGCCGCTGCGCGGCGCTGCCGCGGCGCGGGCGCTGATATCCGGTCTGATAATGGTCATGGAGGGCCTGTCGATGCTGGAAGGGTGTTTTCCTGCGTAGGCCTGGCCCATGCGCCGGTCAATGTTTTTCCGACTTCAGTGGCCTTGAAAACGGCCGAATGTGCCGCGGGAGAAACACAAGGGATCGCCCTCGCGATGGGCGGCGCGAAGCACGCGACCCAGGATCAACGTATGGTCGCCTGCATCGTGCATGGAGGAGAGTTTGCACTCAAAGCGGGCCAGCGTGCCGGGGATGACCGGCACGCCTTCGAGGTTTTCCAGCCAATGCAGATCGTCGAAGCCCAAACCGCAGCGGGTGAAGCGGGCGCTCAAGCGGTCTTGCTCGACGCTCAGCACGTGGATGGCGAAATGGTCGGCTGCCGTGAAGGCTCCGTGGCGGGACGAGCTTTTTGCGGGAGACCAAAGGACGAGCGGCGGGTCGAGCGACACGGAGGTGAAACTGTTCACCGTCATGCCGATCGGCCCGTCAGGTGTTCTTACCGTCACCACCGTCACCCCTGTCGTGAACGCGCCGAGCGCATTGCGGTAATGCTTGACGGTTGATGCGTCCGGAACGAAGACCTGTTCGTTGGGTCCATGGGTGGCGTTGGCGGATAACGTCATGGCACAGGCTTTCCGATAGCTGCGGTGTAGAGTTCGAACCAGGTCTGGCGGTCGATCGCCACTTTCGTAGCATCGCCGATCTTCTTGATGCGGTCGGGATTGTTGGTGCCGAGCACCGGCAGGATATTGGCCGGATGGGCAAGCAGCCAGGCGACTGCGACGGCGGTCGCGTCGACCCCCTGTTCGACCGCGATGCGTTCCAGCACCGCGATCAATGCCGCATTTTCCGGCTTGAAGAGTGAACCACCACCGAGCGGCGACCAGGCCATCGGCGCAATGGCACGTTCCTGCAGATAGGCGAGATCGCCATTCGTGAAGACGTCTGTTGCCAGCAGGCTGATCTCGATCTGGTTGGTAAGGAGCTGGGATTCCATCGAGGACTGTAGCAACGAGAAATCGTAAGGCCGGAAATTGGAGACGCCGACGGCGCGCACCTTTCCGGATGCGACAAGGGCATCAAGCGCCGGTCCTGTTTCATCGGGATCCATGAACGGATCGGGACGATGGATCAGCAGGAGGTCGACGTAGTCGGTCGCCATATCCCGCAGCGAGGCTTCGACCGACGCGTTGATATGCTCGGCGCTGGTATCATAGTGCTTGCCGCGAACCGCGGAATGCCGGCCGGCCGGCGCAACGATGCCGCATTTCGTGACGATCTCGATCTTGCCGCGCAGCGAAGGTGAAGCCTTCAGCGCTGCGCCGAAGGTAACCTCGGCCGTGTAGCCGCCATAGATATCGGCATTGTCCATGGTGGTGATGCCCTGCGCCAGGCAGGTTTCGATCTTGGCCTGGACATGTTTCGAAGAGGTGTTGCTGTCGTCTCCGATGCGCCACAGGCCGTAGACGAGACGGCTCAGTTCGAGTTCTGGCGAAAGTTGGATGCGGTCCATCAGTGGTGTTTTCCCATTAGTATCGTATCCCTGCGCACAGCGGCGTTGCGGGTGTTTCGGCCGGGACCCGGCCATAGACATGCGGCAGCGAGCAGGTTTTCAGCTGCGGCAGCACTTTCTGACCGAAATGTTCCGCCTCGTCGAGATGCGGATAGCCGGAAAAGATGAAGGCCCGGATACCCATCTTTCTGTATTCCTCGATCTCGGAAAGAACCTGGTCGGCCGAGCCGACGAGCGCCGCGCCGCAACCCGAACGCGCCCGGCCGATGCCGGTCCAGAGATGCGGCTCGGCATAGCCGAACTTGTCGGCGAGTTCGCGGGTTCGAGCCTGATGCGATACGCCAAGCGAGGTGCTGTCATGGGCGCGGTTGCGGATCAGCCGGCCGTATTCGTCATCAAGTTTCGAGACAAGGTGTTCGGCATATTCGCGGGCTTCCTGCTCGGTATCACGGACGATCATATGGATGCGCAGGCCATAGTCGAGAGTGCGGCCATGCGCCTCGGCACGGGCATGAACCGCCTTCATACGCTCGGCTATCTGTTCCTTCGGTTCCGGCCACATAAGATAAACGTCGCATTGGGCGCCGCAGAGCTCCAGCGCGTCTGGAGAGTAGCCGCCGAAATAGAGAAGCGGCCCACCGTTCTGCTGGTAAGGTCTCGCCGGGTCAGTGGTGAGGCCCTTGAAGTTGTAGACCTCGCCCTCATGATCGATCGTGTCGCGCGTCCATGCCTGGCGCAGGATCTGCACGACCTCATGGCTGCGGCGGTAACGGAAGGCACTGTCGGCAACCTCGCCCGGGAAATCCGAGCTGATGATGTTGAGCGTCAACCGGCCCTTCAGCATGTGATCTAGCGTTGCGACTGTGCGGGCGAGCATGATCGGCTGCATCTCGCCGCAGCGGATGGCCGCGAGAAAATTGATCCTGTCGGTGATCTGCGAACAGGCTGCGACGAAGCTCAATGTGTCTTGACCCACCTGATAGGAGGAGGGGCAGAGGATGTTGCGAAAACCCAGAGTTTCGGCGCGCTTCACGATGTCGGAGCAGTGTTCGAAGCTCGATTTGAGCGCATCGTCCGGCACCCCGAGATAGGCATAGTCATCGGAGCAGAGAGCCGCGAACCAGGAAACCTCGGCCGCATCGAGATCCGGCGATGTGATGGGTACGACGGTCATCAGTTCCTCCTCCGCGTTTGACGATTGTCACTTGCATAACATCCGTTTTGATGTAGATCAATGATGTATCAATTTTTCCCGGGAGAGGAGCGGGAGTTCATGGAAAGCCATCCGGGCAGCCTGCCGATCTATCTGCAGATCACCGAATTGTTCGTGCGCGACATCGCGGCAGGCCGGCTGGTCGATGGCGAGAAGCTTGCGCCGGAACGCCATCTTGCGGCTGAGCTCGGGATCGCGGTCGGCACGCTGCGCAAGGCGCTGGCGGAACTGCAGAGCCGTGGGCTTCTGGACCGGGTGCAGGGGTCGGGCAACTACATCCGGGCGATCAGCGACCCGCAGAGCGTCTATGCCATGTTCCGGCTAGAGCTCATCCAAGGTGGGGGGCTGCCTACGGCCGAAGTTCTGGATATTGTTCGGCTTGACAAGCCGAAGGACCTGCCGGGGTTCGGCTTTTCCCCGGAGGGACACAGGATTCGGCGGGTCCGAAAACTGTCGGGGAAGGTGGTGGCGCTGGAGGAGATCTGGCTCGACGGCTCCTATGTATCGGCGATCACGCCAGAAGACCTTTCGGAATCCCTCTATCTCTACTATCGCACCCGGCTTGGCCTCTGGATCGGTCGGGCGGAAGACAGGATCTGCCTCGATAGTGTGCCCGAGTGGGCGCCGCCGGTTTTCGGACCGAAACCGGGTTCGCCGATCCCTTATGTGCTGCGCATGAGCCAGGCGCAGGATGGCGTGGTGGCCGAGGTTTCCCATACATGGTTCGACCATTCCGTGGCGCGTTATGTGTCGCGGCTCAGATAGGTCATCCGAATTGAGCAATACACATATGAAATTCGAAACGACGCCAGACGGCTTTTCCATCTCGCTGAACGGACGCCTGATCCTGTGTCATGGCGCCTCCTCGCCGTCCATTTTCATCGGTCATGGCCAGGAGCGGATGGAGATGTATCGCGGCAACTTCGAGGTTGAAGACTATATCGAAGAGCGCAGTCCGCTCAGGCATGTGGAGATCGAGGATAACAGGATCAGCTTGTCCGAGGTGAAGGGCCGCGCGCCGCGCCTGGAACTGACGGTCTCGGATTTTGCGATCCATTTCCGATCGCTGGACGACACCATCAACCGCCTCTGGATTCGCATCCATGCCGAGAGCGGCGAGCATGTCTGGGGCGGCGGCGAACAGATGTCCTATTTCGACATGCGCGGCCGCCGTTTCCCGCTCTGGACCTCCGAGCCGGGAGTCGGGCGCGACAAGACGAGCGAGATCACCTTCAAATCCAACATGAAGGACAAGGCCGGCGGCGATTTTTACAACACCAACTACCCGCAGCCGACTTATATCTCCTCGGCGCATTACGCGCTGCATGTGGAGACTTCCGCTTATTCCGTCTTCGATTTCCGGCGCAAGGCATTCCATGAGATCGAAATCTGGGCGGTTCCGGAACGGATCGAGTTCTATTGTGCACCGACCTTCATCGAACTGGTGGAAGCATTGTCGCGGCGTTTCGGGCGGCAGCCGGAACTGCCGGAGTGGGTTTACAACGGAGCGATCATCGGCCTCAAGGACGGCATCAACTCCTTCGCCCGGCTGGAAAGGATGCGGCAGGCCGGTGTGCAGGTCTCCGGCCTCTGGTGCGAGGATTGGGTCGGCATCCGCCAGACCTCGTTCGGCTCACGCCTCTTCTGGGACTGGCAGGCGAACGATGAGCGGTATCCCGGCCTGCGGGATCGCATCGCCGAGCTGAGCGACCAGGGCATTCGCTTCCTCGGCTATGTAAATCCCTATCTCTCCGTCGACGGGACATTGTTTCCGGAAGCTGAGGCGGGCGGCTATTTCGCCAAGGACCAGCTCGGCCATACAGCAATTGTCGATTTCGGCGAGTTCGATTGCGGCGTGGTCGACTTCACCAATCCGGAAGCCGCCGAATGGTTCGCCGAGGAGATCATCGGGCGGCGCATGCTCGATTTCGGGCTTTCCGGCTGGATGGCCGATTTCGGCGAATACCTGCCGATCGATGTCGAGCTTTCGAACGGCATCGACGCCAAACTGATGCACAATGCCTGGCCGGTGCTCTGGGCGGAGGTCAATGCCAGGGCGGTGGCGAGTCGCGGCAAGGCGGGCGAGGCACTGTTCTTCATGCGCGCCGGCTTTACCGGCGTGCAGAAACATTGCCCGCTGCTGTGGGGCGGCGATCAGTCGGTGGATTTTTCCCGTCACGACGGCCTCGTCACCGTCATATGCGCGGCGCTGTCATCAGGCCTGCTTGGCAACGCCTACCACCATTCCGATATCGGCGGTTACACGAGCTTGTTCGGCAATGTCCGAACTTCCGAACTTCTGATGCGCTGGGCGGAGATGGCCGCCTTCACGCCGGTCATGCGTACACATGAGGGAAACCGGCCGCGCGACAACATCCAGATCGACCAGGATCCGGAGGTGCTCGCGCATTTCGCACGGATGACGCGGATCTACGTGCATCTCGCGCCCTATCTGAAAACGCTGTCGAAGGAGGCGGCGGCCCGCGGCCTGCCGGTCCAGCGACCGCTCTTCCTGCACTACGAGTATGATCCAAGGACCTATACCATCCAGGATGCCTATCTTTACGGTCCTGAACTGCTGGTGGCGCCGGTCTGGCATGCGGCGCAGGAGGAGCGCGCCGTATATCTGCCGGAGGGTGCGAAGTGGGTGCATGTCTGGAGTGGCGAGGAGTTTTCGGGCGGGCAAGAAGTGACGGTCGCCTCGCCGATCGGTAGTCCGCCGGTGTTTTATCGCAAGGATGCAGCGTTTGCGGAGATTTTTGCGACGTTGACGGAGATGTGACGGGGCGGCATCGATATCTCAGCTTTAGCTAGGTGTGAGAAATCGCAAGTGAGAGGGGGAAGAGCGGTCAGGCAAAGCCTGAGCAATCGATCCAGTGAACCGATTGCAGCAATGAACGCATCGAGCCGCAGGCGCGGGGCCGGGTAAGCAAAAATCCCTCACCAACAAAATCTACGACTTAGCTTTGCTAAGATCGTGATTTGGTAACCTCTCCCGCAAGGGGAGAGGTAAACCCGTGGCAGCGCCGGGTGCTCCATTGCAGAAGAGATGGGGAACCACTCCTCGGCCCTATTTCACCGCGCCGCCCAATTCGCTCCACGTCTAAAGATCGTCTTCATCTGCGGCACGTCGAATTCCTTCGCCTGATGGCCGAGCGACGAGTAGAAGACGCGGCCCTTGCCGTATTTCCGCTTCCAGACCACCGGCATGACGACGCCGTCAATCCAGTATGCGTGATCCCCGGTGAAGGTGGTCGTGGCGAGGACCTCATTCGAGGGGTCGACATGCATATAATACTGCTCGGACGTGTAGGGGAAATCGCTGATCCCTTCCATCAAGGGATCGTCGGGCCGGGTGATGTTCACGGCGTAGTCGATGATGTTGCCGGGATGGGCCACCCACTGGCCGCCGATGATGAACTGGTAATCGACAGAATCGCGGAAAGCGTCGCCCGCGCCGCCATGGTAGCCGGCGATGCCGACGCCGTTCTGTACGGCCGCGGCGAGGTTCTTCACCTCTTCCTTCTCTATCTTCGACATGGTCATGATCGGCACGATCAGGCTGAGATCATGGATCGAGGGATCGGCGAAGGCTTCGGTCGAATGCTCCAGATAGACCTTGAAACCATCCTCTTCGAGCATGTCCTTGATAATGGCTGCGCATTCCTGCGGCTCGTGGCCACTCCAGCCGCCCCAGACGATCAGTGCTTCGCGCATTTTCTTCTCCTCCAAAATCATATGGCCAGCAGGCCGTCGATCAGCGACTCCGACAGGGGTGCCGGGCGTTCCGTTGCCGTAGTGATGTTGATCGTGCGACCTTCCGCGGCGGCCGTGTGGAAAGCTTCCATGACCTCCAGGACATGCAAGGCCAGATCGCCGTTAGCCCGATGCGGGCGATTGGAGCGGATCGCATAGGCCATGTCGGCGACGCCGATCGAACGGTAATTGCCGTCCGCATAGGGCATGGTGACCGGCTGGTCCTCGAACTGGCCGCCCTTCTTCAGATATTCGACCGGGCCGGCGAAACGGTTCGGATCCGGCACGATCAGCGTACCTTCGGTACCATAGACTTCGAGCGGCACATGCTTGTGGCCGGCGACGTCGAAACTCATGCCGATCTGCACGACCGCGCCGTTGGCGAAGCGCATCACGCCTGCCACATGGGTCGGCACATGCACGGGAATGCGTTCGCCGTTGCGGGGTTCGCTGGTGATGATGCGCTCCTTGCGCGGGGTGATCGCAAAACCCGCGACCTGCGCGACAGGGCCGAGGAGATTGACGAGATCGGTGATGTAGTACGGCCCCATGTCCAGCATCGGGCCGCCGCCGACCTCGTAATAGAAGGCGGGGTTCGGGTGCCAACGCTCATGGCCGGGGCACATGAAGGTGGCCGTGCCGCCGACGGGAATGCCGATGACGCCCTGGTCCATGAGCGCGCGGGCGGTCTGGTGGCCGCCGCCGAGGAATGTATCGGGCGCTGCGCCGATGCGCAGGCCTTTTGCCCTGGCGGTATCGGCCAGTTTTTTCCCTTCCGCGAAATTAATCCCCAGCGGCTTTTCCGAATAGGTGTGCTTGCCGGCTTCCAGGGCTTGCAGTCCAACCGCGACATGCGCTTTCGGGATGGTCAGGTTGACGATGATCTCGACTTTCGGATCAGCCAGCAGCTCAGCGACAGCCTTTGCCTGCAGATTGAATTCGGCAGCCTTGGCCTCGGCGAGATCGCGATTGAGGTCGGCCAGCCCGCGAATGTCGAGGATCGGAAAGGTGGAGGTCATCGCCTTCAGATAGGCGCCCGAAATATTGCCGCATCCGATGATGCCGATACCGACTTTGTCCATCATTTTCCTCCCGATGAATTCTGCCTGCTCGATGCGTCAGAGGGCCGGTCCCGTGGTGCTCCAAGGCGATTCGTAAAGCTCGTAAAGCGCAACGGCGGCAGCGCCCTGAGCCCAGAAATCGTCCGTAGAATCGTCGAATACGAGCTCGCTGACACCCTTAAGTGACGGTGGAATGGCAAGCGCATAGGCATCGCGTAAACTGTTGAGAAATGGCTCTCCGAGCGCCAGCGACGAGCCGACGAGGATAACCCGCGGCGGCGCGAACAGAGTGACGATATTAGCGATCGTCAGTCCGATTGCCTCGCCGGCACGTACCGCTGCGGTGATCAGTCGGTCGTCATCGGCCTGGATCAGCGCCTGGACATGGGTCATGCCGCGACCGAGCCGTATCGCTTCGGCGAAACGCCCATCAGTCTGCTGTTCGCCCAGAATGGCGCTCTCTCCCGCCTGACTTGAAAGGCGCATGACGCCTTGTGGGCCGATGCCGAGCACAAGGTCTCCGAGATTGTGGCTAAGGCCGCCGGCACCGCGAAAGAGCCTGTTACGATGCAATACGCCGAGCCCTAGCGTCTGCTCCAGCGAGACCAGAACCATATCTTCCAGTTCACGGGCCTTGCCGAACCAGTGGTGGCCAAGCGTGATGGCGTGCGCGTCGCTCTCGATAATCGTCGGCGTCGACAGGCGCGCCGACATTTCCGCAGCAAAATCAATATTGACTTCGCGGAAAATCGGGCTCGATCGGATATGGCCGGTGCGGTGTTCGATGACACCGGGAATGCCGAGGCAAACGCTATCAACATCCTCCAGCGAGAGGCCGGCATCTACAACGCAGCGACGCACGCCATCCTCGACAAGATCCGCGATCACCGCGATCGGCTGCCGGTCGATGCGGATCGGCAACGTCAGCGTCGAAAGCACGTCGCCGCGGAAATTGGCGACGACGAAGACCATGCGGCTTGCGGCGATCTTGGCGCCGACCACGCGGGCGGCATCCGGATTGACTTCCAGCATGACGCGGGGGCGACCACGCGCGGCCGCGTTGCGGATATCGCCTTCATGGCGGGTCAGGATCAGCCCGTCGTCGAGAAGGGATGCGGTGATTGCCGAAACGGTGGTGGTCGAGAGCTCCGTGCGTTCGCTGATCTCCACCCGGGAAATAGGTCCATGGCGCCGGATCGTATCCAGCACGCTCAAGCGGTTGATGGCGCGCATCAATTCGGGATCGGCAGTTTTCATTGCGCAGGCATCCAGAACCCAATCAGTGCCCGCGGATTTTTTACGCCAGGCAAATTAAATTCACTTTCTTCTAGAGCGGAATTTCGCATAAGTGCAACAGGAATTTCTGTAAAGCCCGCATTTTCGCGCGTTCAAAGCCGCTTCTCTGGGCAAGGTATTGACAGATTGCTAACGTCCGCGTTTATTTAATCCGGATGCAGAAATAAAGCGCTACGGGAGGAGTGCGATTATGGCTATCATCAGGACAGACGGAATACGCAGGTTCAAGGTCGCGGCCCTGGGGGCCGCCGCGCTTATGGCAAGCGCCGCAGTCGCGGCTGCGGAATCGGTCATCACATGGATGTATGTGGAGGCCCAGCCAAACGTGATCGAGGTCTGGCGCGGCATTGCCGAGCAATTCGAAAAGGACCATCCGGGCGTCAAGATCGAGATGAAATTCCTGGAGAACCAGGCCTTCAAGGCGAAGATCCCGACCCTGCTGCAGTCGTCCGAAGCGCCGAGCATGTTTTACACCTGGGGTGGAGGCGTGCTGAAGGCGCAGGCGCAAACCGGCATGCTGCGCGACGTCACCGGGGCGCTTGATGCTAATGGCGGCGCCTGGCGAAACACGATCAACGCGGCGGCCGTCGATGCGCTGACTTTTGACGACAAGGTCTGGGCAGCACCCTTCAGGACCGGCGTCGTCGCTTTCTATTACAACAAGGAACTGTTCCAGAAGGCCGGTGTCGATGCTTCCACGATCAAGACCTGGGGTAATTTCACCGATGCCGTCAAGAAGCTCAAGGCAGCCGGCATTACGCCAATCGCCGGTGGCGGCGGCGACAAGTGGCCTCTCCATTTCTACTGGAGCTATCTTGCCATGCGTCAAGCCGGCCACCAAGGGTTCGTCGACGCCAAGGCAGGCAAGGGTGACGGTTTCGCCAGCGAGCCCTTCGTCAAGGCAGGCGAATATCTGGCTGAGCTTGGCAAGCTCGAACCGTTTCAGAACGGCTATCTAGGTGCTACCTGGAACGATGCGCTCGCGGCGTTTGGCGACGGGCGTGCCGCCATTATCCTGAGCTTCGAAAACACGCCCGGCACGCAAGCCGTCAATTCCACCAGCGGCAAGGGATTGCCGGTGGAGAATATCGGCAGGTTCCCTTTCCCGGCGCTTGACGGCGCGCCCGGCGTCGTCACCGACAATTTCGGCGGCATCAACGGCTGGACGATCACCAAGAACGCGCCGCCCGAGACCGAAGAGTTCCTGAAATATTTCAGCAGCCCGGACGTGCAGCGAAAGCTGGCTCGGGACGCGAAGATCCTTCCCGTGGCCAAGGGCGCAAGCGATGCCGTGTCCGACCCGCTTCTGAAGGTCGCTGCGGAGGCGATCGCCAACGAGACCTGGCACCAGAACTTCCTCGATCAGGATCTTGGGCCTAATGTCGGTGCCGTCGTCAACGACATGTCGGTCGCCATTGTTTCAGGCCAGCAGTCCCCGGCGGACGCCGCCCAGCAGATCCAGGACGCGTTTTCGCTCGAGAACCCTTAAGTCCTGATCCTTACCGGCACCGCGATCGCCGATCGCGGTGCCGGAACGAGTCAGATGTCATTCATTTCATGAGCGACCGCCACCGGCAGTCGGGGAGCCGCGACCATACCGATGAATACGACGTCAATATTGGCCAAATCGCTGCCCGCCTCCGGCGCGGGCATCACCGGCCGAACCAATCGCCGCCGTCGCTCGTTTGCGAAAAGCAAGTGGCCGGTACTCGTAGTGTTCCTGCCGCCGGCTCTCCTGCTGTTTACCGTGCTGGTCATCCTGCCGATGGGGGAGGCTGCCTGGTATTCCTTCTACAACTGGAACGGTTACGGCCTGCCCACCCAATGGGTCGGCTGGCGCAATTATCAGCTTGTCCTGCGCAACAGCGCGTTCATCCAGGCGCTGATCAACAATGGCCTCATCATCCTCGTCTCGCTCGCCTTGCAGATTCCCTTGGCGCTCTGGCTCGCGACGATGGTGACGACCCGCATCCGTGGTGCGCTGTTCTTCCGGCTGATCTTCTTCCTTCCCTATGTGCTGGCTGATGTCGCCGCCGGCATGATCTGGCGCTTCGTCTATGACGGCGATTTTGGCCTCGCAGCCGGTATCGCCCATTTCTTCGGTTTCGAGGCGCCATTCCTGCTAGCCGACCGCGACACAGCGATGTATGCGATCCTCGCCGTGGTGGTCTGGAAATATTTCGGCTTCCACATGATGCTGTTCATCGCAGGGCTCCAGGCGATCGACAAGAGCGTGCTCGAAGCCGCCGATATCGACGGCGCGTCCGGCTGGCAGAAGTTCCGCCTGGTCACCCTGCCGCTGCTCGGTTCCACCGTCCGGCTGTCGGTTTTCTTCGCGGTCGTCGGTTCGCTGCATCTCTTCGACATGATCATGCCGCTCACCGGCGGTGGGCCATCGAACGCCACGCAGACTATCGTGACATTTCTCTACAATTTCGGCGTGACGCGCATGCAGATCGGTTTCGGCAGCGCCGTCGGCGTGATCCTGTTCGTCATCTGCGTGACCCTCGCCTTCAGCTACAAGCGGATATTCATGCGCCATGACTGATATTGCCGCACCACCGATCGACGCAGCAACGGAGCACACGGGCGGCCGCAGGCTCTCCGTCGCGACCAGGACCTATCTCTATGTTTGCCTGATTGTCGTCGCTGCCCTGGTCATCGTTCCACTCGTGAGCACCGCGCTCGGCGGTTTCAAGACGCTGTCGGACCTGAGGGGCAATCCCTTTGGCCTGCCCTTGGAATGGCAGTGGAGCAATTACGGCGATATCATCACCAGCCAGCGCTACTGGCTGCAGATGGGCAATTCCCTGCTCATCGCGGCGCTCACGGTATTCCTGACGCTGACATTTGCGGCGATGGCGGCCTTCTGTTTCGCCCATATCCGCTTTTTCGGTTCGGACTATCTGCTGAACTATTTCCTGACCGGCCTGATGTTTCCGGCCGCCACTGCCATATTGCCGCTCTATATCCGCATTCGCGATCTCGGTCTGCTCGACACCTATTGGGGTGTCGTGCTGCCGCAGGTGGCCTTCGGGCTCGGCATGAGCATCATCCTGTTCCGCAACTATTTCCGCGGCCTGCCGGTGGAGCTTTTCGACGCGGCCTTTGTCGATGGATGCGGCTATTTCGGCTTCTTCTGGCACGTGACGCTCCCGCTGTCGCGTCCGATCGTCGCGACCGTCGGCATCATCTCCTTCGTCGGAAGCTGGAACAGCTACATACTGCCGCTCATCCTGCTGAATTCCGAAAGCCGTTATCCCTGGCCGCTCGGCATCATGGTTTACAAGGGAGAGTTCAGCACCGAATGGCATCTGGTGCTCGCCTTCATCACGCTCACCATCCTGCCGACCATCATCGTCTTTTTTCTCGCCCAGAAGCACATCATCGCCGGTCTCACCGCCGGTGCGGTGAAGTCCTGAGCGCAGGATCGGAGGTATTATCATGGCATCCGTCGAACTCAGGAATGTCCGCAAGGCCTACGGCTCGCTCGAAGTGATCCATGGCGTCTCCCTGTCGATCGAAGACGGCCAGTTCATCGCATTGGTCGGCCCATCCGGCTGCGGAAAATCGACGCTGCTGCGGATGATCGCCGGGCTTGAAGAGATCACGGCCGGCGATGTCGTCATCGACCATGCGGTGGTCAACGATCTGACGCCGCGCGAACGCAACATCGCCATGGTGTTCCAGTCCTATGCGCTCTATCCGCACATGACGGTGGCGGAAAACATGGGTTTCAACCTGCGCCTTTCCGGTGCGCCGAAACCGGTGATCGCCGAACGAGTCAATGAGGCGGCCCGCATGCTCGACCTCATGCCGCTTCTCGATCGCAAGCCGGCTCAGCTCTCCGGCGGCCAACGGCAACGCGTCGCCATGGGCCGGGCGATTGTCCGCAACCCTGCAGTCTTCCTGTTCGACGAGCCGCTTTCCAATCTCGACGCGAAGCTGCGCGTGCAGATGCGCTCCGAAATCAAGACGCTTCACCAGAAGGTCGGTACCACTTCAATCTACGTCACCCACGACCAGATCGAGGCGATGACGCTCGCCGACCGCGTCGTCGTGCTGAATCAAGGCCGGATGGAGCAGGAAGGTACACCGATGGAACTCTATAAGAAGCCGGCCAATCTCTTCGTCGCCGCCTTCATCGGCTCGCCGGCCATGAACATCCTTGATGGCACGGTGGACGGCGAGGGCGGCGAACCGGCGGCGCGCCTTAGCGACGGGACGGCGATCCGCATTGCGGCGGACCGCAAGGTGAAGCGCGGCCAGGCGATAAAAGTCGGCCTGCGTCCCGAGCACTTGAGTCCCGGCGTGGGCGGGACGGTGCTCGCGGGGCAGACTTTGCTGGTCGAGCCGACCGGGGCGCAGACACATGTGGTCTTCGATCTTGCCGGCCAGCCGGTCGTGGCGATCGTCGACGGTGAATATCCGGCCCGCTACGGCGCGCGGTTTGAGGCCAATATTCCCGCTGAACAGGTGCATGTCTTCGACCGCGAGAGCGGTGTCGCGCTGTAATTTCAGAATATCTCCAGCCGGATATCGGCAGGCCGCGAATTGGCGATGATATAGCGCCCGTTCGGCAGGTCGTTGCCGTCGAGTTTCCATGCGATGCCGGCTTCGTCGAGGCCGTGATGGACCCATCGCGCGATGAGCCGTTCTCGCAGCACGTCTTCCGATGGGCCGACAAAGATCGTGAGATCGAACATATCCTTGAGCCGCGACCAGGGGGCGTGGTCGATCAGCAGGTAATTGCCTTCCGCAAGCACGATATGGGTGTCCGGCGCAATCGGGCGAGCCGAGGCGATGGCGATCTCGCGGGACCGGTCGAAGACCGGCACCAGCACTTCCTCGTCCGCCTGCCGGACGGCCTTGAGGGTGTCGGCAAAGCCGCGAACGTCGAATGTCTCCGGTGCACCCTTGCGGGGCAGGAGGCCACGCGCGCTCAGAATGCCGTTGTCCATATGGAAGCCGTCCATCGGCAGGATTTCGACGGTTTCTCCGCGAGCGATGAGGGCTTCGCGCAGCGCATCGGCAAAGGTCGATTTGCCGGCGCCCGGCGGTCCCGCGATTGCGACGATGAACCGCCGCCTGTCTTTCGCTCGGTTCATCACGGTTTCAGCAATATCGTCCAGTTTCATTATCCGGCATCCTGCAGGGGGACTCGTCTCCGGACGACTTTATCGCTTCCGTCAGACGTTGGCACCCGCCGAGTTCAAGGCCGCCCAGACCCTGTGGGGCGTTGCCGGCATATCGAACTCTTTGACGCCCGACCGGCGCAGGGCGTCCATCACGGCGTTCATCAGCGTCGGCAGCGCTCCGGTCGTGCCGGCCTCTCCGCCGCCCTTGGCGCCGAGCACGTTGGTGGGCGATGGCGTCGGCATGTCGAAGAAGCGCGGCGTCGGCATGAAGTCGGCGCGCGGCATGAAATAGTCCATGAAAGTGGCGGTCAGGAGCTGGCCGCTTTCTTCGTCGTAGACGATCTGCTCGCCGAATACCTGGCCGGCCCCCTGGGCAAGGCCGCCATGCATCTGGCCTTCGAGGAGCGTGTGGTTGATCACATGCCCGGCATCGTCGACGCCGATATAGGAAATGACCCTGGTCTCGCCGGTACCGGGGTCGATCTCCACTTCGGCGACATGCACGCCGCCCGGAAAATTGCGTTCCGGCTGGATCGCCGCCAGCGTATCCAGCGCATTGCCATCCGGCGCGGAATTGCGGGCTGCAAGTTCCATAAGCGAAATGGAGAGGTTGGTGCCGGCGACCTTGTAGTGGCCGTGGTCGAATTCGATGTCGTTCTCGGAGGCTTCCAGTGCGTCCGCTGCGAGTTTGAAGCCCTTCTTGACCACTTCGCGGGAAGTAACCGTGAGCGACGCTCCGTGCGAGGCCATGCTGCGCGAACCCATCGTACCCGCACCTTTCAGCTTGTGCGGGGCTTGAACACTGTTGGCACGCAGCGTGATCAGGTTCTCGTCGATGCCGAGTTCCTTCGCGACCAGTTGCGGGAACACCGTCTCGTGGCCCTGGCCGGCGGAACCGGAAAGGGTGTAGAGCGTCACCGTACCGTCGGGCTCGAAGCGGATTTCGGTTTCCTCCGGCATGTGTCCGCCGCCGGATGGCTCGATGAAGATTCCCATACCGATGCCGCGCAGATTGCCCTGCCTTTCGGACTGTTCCCGACGCGCCTCGAAACCCTTCCAGTCGGCGATCGAGACGGCTTCCTCGAGCATGGCCTTGTAGCTGCCGCTGTCGTAGATGGTGGTCGGAGTCTGATAGGGATAGGCGTCATCCGGGATCAGGTTCCTGCGACGGATCTCGACGCGGTCCATGCCGATATCGACGGCGGCCTGGTCGACCAGCCGCTCGACCATATAATTGATGTCGGGACGTCCCGCGCCGCGATAGGCGGCGATCGGAGAGGTGTTCGTGAAGGCGAGGCGGTTGAGCCCGAAGACGGTCGGAATCTGGTAGCAGCCGGTGCCGGTGAGCATCGGGTTCAGGATGTTGATCAGCGCGCCCGGCGGCGAGTGATAGGCGCCGAGATCGCAAACGACATTCATACGGATGGCAAGGAACTTGCCATCTTCGCCGAGCGCAAGCTCGCCGGTGAATTTTACCGCGCGGCCGTGGTAGTCGGCAAGGAAGCTCTCTGTGCGGCTGGCGGTCCAGCGCACCGGGCGACAGAGTTTTTTCGCAGCAAGCATGATCGCCGCATATTCCGGATAGGCAGCGCCGCGGATGCCGAAGCTGCCGCCGACATCGCCCATGTGATGCCTGACCTTTTCCGGAGGATGGCCGGTGAAACGGGCAAGCCCGTCAGCAAGCCCCGTGCCCTGGCTGGCGGAATAGACGTCGAACACGTCCGTTTCCGGGTGGTAGGCCGCGATGAAGGATTTGAGCTCCATGGGATTGGCGGCGACGCGCTGCGATTCGACCGTGAGCGTCGAGATATGCGCGGCGCTCGCGAAGGCGGCTTCGGTCGCGGCCTCGTCGCCGAAGCCGTGCAGGAAGACGAGATTGCCCGGCACGTCGTCGAAGAGCTGCGGCGCACCGTTATCGAGAGCCGCCTCGGGGGAGGTGACGGCCGGCAGTTCTTCATATTCGACGGAGATCAGTTCCATCGCATCGGCCGCCGCATCGGCGCTGTCGGCCACCACGATCGCGACCGGTTCGCCGACGAAGCGCACGCGGTCGATCGAAAGGGCGTAGCGGGCGGGTGCCCTGATCTTCATGCCGTCGACGCCGGGAAAGGAGACAAGTGGGCCGGGAGCGATCAGGTTTGCCTCCAGCGCATCCTTGCCCGTCAGTACGAGACGGACGCCGGGTGCTTCCAGAGCCGCCTCTACATCGATCGAAACGATGCGTGCATGCGGCAGGTCCGCCCGCAAGAAGGCGGCGTGGAGTTGGCCTTCCAATATATTGTCGGCGGTATAGACGCCTTGTCCGGTCACAAGTCTCATGTCTTCCCGGCGGCCGGTGAAGACCTCATGATCACTGCTCAAAACACTCTCCCATGCCGGCCAGGTCCGGGCCGAACTTTTCTGCAAGATTCCACTGCGAAGCAGGCATCGGACGAGATTCCGCCCGGCCTTCCCACCCTGTCCCGGAGGCTGACGCTAAAGGAAGAATTCAACTCTGACAAATGTCATTTTATGACATCATCAGATCCTTTGCGGATTGTCGCCAGTCAAACGAAAGCCCGCGCCGGCCAAGCCGGCGCGGGCTTTCGATTCTTCAGGTCGTGATCAGGCGGCGGAGCGGACGAGTTCCTCGGCTTGGCGCACCGCGGCGATGATGCGGTTCTGGCCGCGCACGAGTTGCGTCTTGGCGAAACCATGCTTGGCCGGATCGAGCTTGTCGAAATCGGCGGCCGTCGAGATCGCCGGCAGTTCCGGGATCGGGAGGGCCGGATCGTGGCGGAAACGCTGCTCGCGGGTGAAGTTGAGCGGCACGAGGATGCGGGCGAGACGCTGGATCACGTGGTTGGCCTTTGTCGCTTCCACCTTGCCGGAGTCGATGCCGGCATAGAAGGTCGTCAATGCTGCAGCCAGCGATTCCACCGCCTTGCGGGTCGGCGAAAGATCGAAGCGGTCGCCGGCCTTCTTTTGATAGGTGTCGACCGTGTGGAGGAATTCCTTCGCCGTCGCGCGCCAGTCGAAGGGCAGGATCTTCGCATTGGCGTTGCGTAGCACGGCGAGCAGGTAGACCTTGATGTCGCGCAGCAGGATGTCCTTGTCTGCGATTTCCAGCGTGTCGTTCTCGGTGTGCCAGGCGATATTGCCGCCGCAGCCGCCGACCGTATAGTAGCCCTTCTCCTCGCGGGCGCGGTCGGCCATGGTGGAGGACAGCATCAGGTAACTCGAAAGCCCGATATTGTTGAAGGAATAGTCGCCGGCGCGGTGCGGGCGCTCGCCTTCAGCTTGTTTGCCGGCTACTTCCCGGATGACGTCAGAGAGAAAGGCTTCCGTCTCGCTCATCATGCAGAGGTTGATGAACTCTGTTGCCCAGCGGCAACCGGGGCTGTCGCAATTGACCGAGGCGACGCAATTCTCGTCGAGGTCGAGGGCGAAATTATCCGAGAACCAGGTCGAGCCGGCATAACGGCCGGTCGAATGGCCAGGCCACCAGCAGATGCGCACCGAGCGCTTCAGCTTGTCGCGGTTCTCCCAAAGGACGCGGGCGATTTCGAGGAGGGTTGCATCGCCGGTGGCGTTGTCGCCGACGCCGACGTCCCAGCTATCGAGATGCCCATGCAGCAGGATGTATTTTTCCGGCTCCTCGGTGCCCTTGATGAAGACTTCCGGCAACTTGGAGGTGAACCAGCCTTCTTCCATGTCGGTGAAAACCGTAACTTCCGTTCCGCTTCCGGCAAGCTCGATGAGTGCGTCGCCGCTCTCCCGGTTGACGGCGACGGCCGGGATAGAAGGCTTACGCGGCAGGTCGTCAAGGTCCGGCGTGCCCCAGACGGTGGTGCAGATGCCCCAATGGATGTCGACGCCGGGGTTGATGGCAATGACACCGATCGCTCCCAGTTCCGTGAATTGCGAGACAAGGCCGGGATTGGCGAAACCTTCGGAGAGAACGATCTTGCCGCGCACCCGTGCCGCGAGGTTGTCGGTGTCCTCGACGGCCTTCTCGAACATGGTCGAGATCGCCTTCGGCTGGAGGCTTGCGATATAGACCAGTTCGCCCTTCACGCCGGCCCTGGCGTCCTTCGCGTAAGCCGGCGGCTTGGCACGAAAGGTCCTGCCGCCGGCCTCGACACGGGCAAGCCCCGGAAGGCTCAGATAGAGGTTCGGCTCGTGCATGGTCACATCGACACCGTACTTCTTCAGCCGCGCGGCCACCTCGTCCATGCCACGGTTCACGTCGGTCGGATGCTCGCGCTTGTAGGTCGAGAAGCTCTCGATCAGCGCCCAGGTCTCATCCAGTTTCACCGCTCCCAGAACGGCGGATTCGGTCTCATTCATCTCCGGTACTCCCCAAATTGTTTTATTAGATGAAACATTGTTTCATAAAACGAGGAGACGCTAACAGAGGTTTTTGGACGCTGCAAGCGGGTTCGGTGGGCGAGAAATCGCACTGACGAAAACGGGCGCTAAAGCGCCCGAATTTCCCGAAGTGACCAAGATAGGCGATCTGCAGAGCTTAAGCTGTTGATTTCATCCGATCGCTTTCGCCTGGTCCGTGGATCGACAGGCGTTCAGAGATCTCTGCGGCGGCCTCCAGCGCCGCGTTCAGATAGGCTTCCCGGCGTTCCTCGTCGAAACGGACCACCGCGCCAGCGACGGAGATCGAGGCGATGACGGCACCGTCCGCTCCCCTGATCGGGGCCGCCACCGAGAAGGCGCCGTCATCGAGATCATTGAGTACGATGTTGTAGCCGTTGGCCCGGATCCGTTCGAGGATCTGCAGCAGTTTCGCCCGATCAGTCACCGTGTGCGGGGTGAAGGCTTCGAGCGGCTGGGCCAGAACAGTATCGATCACGGAGGGATCGGCATGGGCAAGCAGGAGTAGCGATCCGCCGCCGGCGTGCAACGGACCGTTGCGTCCGGCCTGGGCGAAGAGACGGATCGAATGCCGGCCTGCCCGCGTCGCCAGCACATAGCTCTTCAGCCCTTCCCGGACGACGAGGTTGATGTTTTCCGACGTCTTGTCACGCAGCGCGTCCATGACCGGCCGGGCTGCATGCAGCAAGGCGCCATCCTTGCCGAGCCGCTCGCCGAGTACGCCAATGCGGTAGCCGAGCGAATATTCGGCGCGTTCCGCATCCCGTGAAACGAAGCCGCGGTCCTCCAGCGTATGCAGCAGCCGGAAGACGAGCGACTTAGTCATGCCGAGCGATTTCGCAAGCGAGGTGACACCCTGTTCGGGACGATCGGCCAGCGCTTCTAAAAGCGCAAGAGCCCGATCCACGGCTGCGATCTTGTAATCCTTGGTTTCGGTCATCGGGTGTGCCCTCCGGCATGTGAAATGGATTGCTTCAAGCTTCTTGCAATCTTCTGGGAATGTGATTTACTCGTTTGCAATGCGAAACGATGTTTCACGGAATAAAACAAAGTGCGTCGCGATGCAATTGCCTCAGGCGTGCTGATGATGAAATCTGTGGATTAAAATTTCCTTCGGTGCGCGCGATGCGTGTCGGCGATGATTTCAAAGTTCGCAAAACAAGGGGGAGATAACCCTCGCCAACAAAGAGAATAGTCAAGCTATTCAGAGGAGAACAACGATGAAGTCCTTTTTGAGAACCGCATGTGCGGCAATGATGGTGAGTGCCTTGGCCTTGCCCGCCTTTGCCGGCGATCCAATCCGCAAGATCACCATCCTGTCACGCCCGCAGGCAGGTCAGCAGGCAGAATTCCAGTCCGTCCAGCTCATCGCCCAGGAATGGCGCAAGCTTGGCCTCGATGTCGAGGTCAAGGCGATGCCCTGGGAGCAGATGTCTGATGTTGTCTGGTACAAGCGAAACGACTGGGATTCGACCGCTTGGCAGATGGTCGGCCGGCCCGAGCGCTCTGATCCGGACGAGCTCGTCTTCAACCTCTTCCATTCATCGACCGCCGAGAACGGCTACAATTTCGCGGGCTACCTGAACAAGGATTACGACGCGACGGCGGAAGCCCAGCGCGGCGAGATCGATCCGGACAAGCGCAAGGCGCTTGTCTACAAGGCGCAGGAGATCCTCGACAAGGATCAGCCCTATATGATGCTGGTGCATCCGAAATCGACCTTCGCCTTCGACAAGACGGTCTGGAAGCCGGAATCGGTCGTCAACCAGAGCGGCATCGGCATCCGCAACACCTGGACTTTCCTGGGCATTGAGCCGGCCGGCGCCAAGAAGGATCTGATCATCAATTCATCCGACAACATCAAGGCGATCAACCCGCTCTACATCTCAGGCAGCGTCGACAGCTGGATCACCGAACTCGTCTGGGACCGGCTCCTGCGTGTCGGGCCGGACGGCCTGCCGAGACCGTGGGCCGCCGAAAGCTTCACCTGGAAGGACGCGACCACGGTCGACGTGAAGCTCAAGTCGGGCATGAAGTGGCATGACGGCAAGCCGGTCACGCCGGAAGACGTGAAATTCTCCTTCGAGGCTGCCGTCGGCGGCGAAGCGCCGATGTACAAGCCTTTCGCCACCAATATCGACTCGATCGCCATCAACGGCGATATCGTCACCTTCAAGCTGAAGAAGCCGGCAGCCTCCTTCGTCACCTCCAGTCTTGCCAAGGTCAATCTGATCCCGAAGCATGTCTGGGAGCCGATCCTCAAGGATCTCGCCGCGAAGCCGGAAACCGCCGAAAGCTATCAGGAACAGATGCCGATCGGTTCCGGCCCGTTCAAGTTCGTCTCCTGGGCAAAGAACGAGTCCGTCACGCTTGCGGCCAACAAGGATCACTTCAACCCGCCGAAAGTCGATCGCTGGATCCTGCGCATCGTTCCCAATGCGGAAGCCGCACTCGGCATGCTGCGTTCGGGCGAAGTCAACTTCATGGGCGAGTTCACCGGCGATCCGCAAGTGCTGATCGATGCCGCCAAGAAGGACGGCGACCTGGAAGTCGTGTCGACCGTCGACATGGGCTTCCGCTACATCGCGTTCAACGAGCGCCGTCCGCCCTTCAACGACCCGGCCTTCCGCCGTGCGCTTTCCGAAGCGGTCGACCGTCAGCTGATCGTCAAGGCCGCCTATCGCGGCTTCGCGGTCGCCTCGAACTCCATCGTCTCGCCTGCGCTCGAGTTCTGGCATGACAAGTCGGTGGTCGACGGTTTCAAGGCCGGCCATGACGTTGCAGCCAAGACCTTGAAGGACGCTGGCTATACGCTCGAAGGTGGCAAGCTCCACTATCCGGGCGACACCAAGGAAGCCTTGGCAGCCAATTGATCCTTCGCGGAGGCGGCGCTCCTCCCGCGCCGTCTCCTCCCTGCCTGACGCTTGACATCGGCAACCTCGCATTCCTCCCAAGGGGCCGAGCCAAGAGAAGGAAGTTTATGAGATGACCAATTTCAAGGCGGTGGGCAGCAGGCTGCTGCAGCTCGCTCTTGTCCTGTGGGCGGTGGTGACCATCCTCTTTCTGATGTTTCGGCTGATGCCGGGCAATCCGATGGCTGCCTATATCGATCCGACATTCACGCTGGAACAGCAGCAGCAGCTCATGGCCCAGTTCGGCCTCGACAAGCCGCTCTGGCAGCAATACCTGATCTATCTCGGAAATCTCCTGCAGGGCGAGCTTGGCCAGAGCTTTCGCTATCGTGAGCCGGTCGGTGAGCGTATCTGGACGCTCTTGCCCAACACGCTGGTGCTGACCTTTTCCTCGCTGATCATCGCTTACGCTTTCGGCATCCTAGCCGGTGCCTATCTCGCCTGGCGCCGCGGAAGTTTCATTGAACAGGCCGCCATTCCCGCGGTGCTCACCACCCGCGCCATGCCGGAATTCTGGCTCGGCATGGTGCTGCTCGCCATCTTCTCGTTCTCGCTCGGCTGGTTCCCTGCAGGCGGCACGCGTGCTCCAGGAGCGGAATATTCCGGTTTCCTTGACCTCTATACGTCCCGCGATTTCCTTTCGCACCTGATCCTTCCGGCCGCGACGCTGGCGATCTACAGCCAAGGCCTGCCGCTTCTCCTGATGCGCTCCAACATGCTGGACGTGATGAAGGAGGATTTCGTCACCATGGCGCGTATCAAAGGCCTGTCGAACTGGACGGTGGTGGTGCGGCATGCGGCCCGCAACGCGCTTCTGCCGGTGATGACCTCCTTCGCGATTGCCGTCGGTTACCAGCTTCAGGGCAATGTCGTCGTCGAATCCGTTTTCTCCTGGCCGGGGCTCGGCCGCGAACTGGTGAATGCGGTCGCCGCTTCGGACTATCCGCTGGCGCAGGGCGCCTTCCTGATGATCGCGCTGGTCGTCATTCTCATGAACCTGCTTGCCGACCTGCTCTACGCCGTCCTCGATCCGAGGGTTTCCCATGCCTGAGATCGCCGCACCCGCAATCATCAAGCCGAGGCGCCCCAATATCCTTGCCCGGATGTTCCGCACGCTGAGACTGCCGGTGAACGACCCGTTCGCGGTCGCCGGCCTTCTCATCTATCTCGTCTTCATCGCGACGGCGGTGTTTGCCGACCAGATCACCACGCACGATCCGACCGAGATCCTCTACACGCCTTCCTACGATCTGGCGGCGGACCTCCGGCCGGGGCAGGATGGTTTCATCATGGGAACCACCAGCCTGGGCCGGGATATCTTCTCGCAGCTCGTCTATGGCAGCCGCTCGGCCCTGCTGATCGGTGTGACTGCTGCCTTCATGGTGGCGCTGATCGGCTCGATCATCGGCCTCGTCGCCGGTTATTTCGGCCGCTTGGTGGATGCCGTGCTGATGCGGCTGGCCGATATCGCCTTCGGCATCCCGTTCCTGCCTTTCGTCATCGTGCTTGCCGCCTTCCTGCAGCCGTCCATCTGGAATGTCGTGATCGCCATGGCGCTGGTGCTCTGGCGCGATACGGCGCGTGTCATCCGCAGCCAGGTGCTGACGCTCAGGACCCGCGGCTATGTGGAGGCGGCGCGAGTGGCGGGATCGTCCGATTTCAAGATCATAGTGCGCCACATCGCGCCGAACATCCTGCCGCTCTCCTTCCTTTACGGCTCGATCGCGATCGGCTGGGCGATCCTGACGGAGGCCTCGATCAGCTTCCTGGGCTTCGGCGATCCGGATTCGATCAGTTGGGGTTACATGCTGCAGGATGCGTTCGCGAGCCAGGCGCTCGCCAAGCAGGCCTATTACTGGTTCGTGCCGCCCGGCATCTGCATCATCCTTGTCGTCAGCGCGGGCTTCTTCATCACCCGCGGTTATGAAAACATCCTTTTCCCGAAGTTGAACCGATGACAGAGCCGCTTCTCTCAGTACGCGACCTGCGGGTCAGCTATCAGGTGGGGCGCAGCTTTGTTCACGCCGTGGATGGTGCGAGCTTCGACATCCCGAAGGGCTCGATCACCGGCCTGGTCGGCGAATCCGGCTGCGGCAAGACCACCGTCGCCCGCGCCCTGACGAGGGTGATCGCCGACAACGCAGCGATCACCGGCGGTGAGATCCTGTTCGAGGGCAGGGACCTCGCCAAGCTGCCCGAGAGGGAGATGAATGCGCTCAGATGGCGTGACATCGCCTTCGTGCCGCAGAGCGCCATGAACTCGCTCGACCCGGTTTATACGGTCGAATACCAGCTCGGTGAGGTGCTGCGCCGTCGCGGCGGCATGGACCGCAGACAGGCTCGCAAACGGTCCGAAGAGCTGTTCGAGATGGTCGGCATCGACGCGAACCGCTTGAACGATTACCCGCACCAGTTTTCCGGCGGCATGCGCCAGCGCGTGGCAATTGCCTTGGCTTTGGCGCTCAACCCGAAACTGATCATTGCCGATGAGCCGGTTACCGCGCTCGACGTCATCGTGCAGCGGCAAATTCTCGACCAGCTCAAGGAACTCCAGGTACGGCTCGGCCTCTCTGTCATCCTTGTCACGCACGACATTTCGGTCGTCGCCTATATCTGCGACCGCACGGTTGTCATGTATGCCGGCAAGGTGGCGGAGTCGGGAACCATGCAGGCGGCGCTGACCGCCCCCTCGCACCCCTATACGATGGGCCTGCGCAACGCCTTTCCGGACCTGCAGGGAGCTGCTTCCGGCGTGCTGACGCCGATCGAGGGCGCACCGCCGAACCTCGCCAATCCGCCGGCTGGCTGCCGGTTCAAGCCGCGCTGTCCCTTTGCGCTCGACGTCTGCGGCTCGGAGCCACCGGTCGTCGACGTCGCTCCGGATCACCCGGTGCTCTGCCACCGCGCACGTGAAAGCGCCGCCTTGCGTATCGAAGCCGCCAAGACGGAGACCTGGATGGCCCGCGCATGAACATCGTGACCAAGAAGCCGGAAGTCCTTGTTTCCGTCCATGAGGCCAGGCTGCACTATCAGGTCGGCGGTGCGTTTGCCGCAATGCGCGGCAAGTCGACCGTGGTCAAGGCGGTCGACGGTGTCACCTTCGATATCCGCCGCGGCGAAAGCGTCGGCCTGCTCGGCGAATCCGGCTGCGGCAAGACCTCGATGGGCAGGCTGCTGCTGAAGCTCGAAGACACGACCGGCGGCTCGATCCATTTCGACGGCGAGGAGCTTGGCGAGGTTCGCCGCCATCGGCTGAAGAAGTTCCGCTCGCGGGCGCAGCTCATATTCCAGAACCCGTTCGATGCGATCAATCCGCGTTTCACCATCCGCGCGACGCTGTCGGAGCCGCTGGAGAATGCCGGCATTCCGCGGAGCGAGCGGGAAGACCGCATCATCAAGGCACTCGAACTCGTGCGCCTGCCGGAGCCGGAGCAATTCCTTGACCGTTACCCGCATCAGCTTTCCGGCGGGCAGCTGCAGCGGGTCGTGATGGCGCGGGCGCTCATCCTGCAGCCGGAATTCGTGGTGGCCGACGAGCCGGTCTCGATGCTGGACGTTTCCGTCCGCGCCGGCGTGCTCAACGTCTTCCGCGACGTCCGCGACAGGCTGGGGCTGACCGCCATCTATATTAGCCACGACCTGGCGCTGGTGCGTTATGTCTGCGAGCGGACGATCGTCATGTATCTCGGCCGGATCATGGAAGACGGCCCGACCGAGGACATCGTCCACGAACCGCTTCACCCTTACACAAAGGCGCTGGTCGCCGCCGTGCCGGTGCCTAATCCGGACCAGAGCCATGATCCGCTGCCGATCGGCCGCGGTGCGCCGGACCCACGCAATCCGCCGTCCGGCTGCGTCTTCCGCGACCGGTGTCCTTCGGCGCACGCGCGCTGCGCTTCCGAAGTTCCGCAGCCGCGGCCTGTGGGATCGCGCCTCGTGGCCTGCCATCTGTTCTGATTGGAGTTGTTGATGCTGGCAGCCTTTTACACACGCACCGGTCCTGCCGCCGAAGTCCTCTCCGTCGGCGAGATGGCGGCGCCCGTCGCCGGCCCAGGCGATGTGCTGGTGCGTGTGCATGCCTCCGGCATCAACCCCGCCGACGTGAAGCGGCGCGGCGGCTGGCGCGGCACGGGCATGGATCACCCGCTAGTCATTCCACATACCGATGGCGCGGGCCAGATCATCGCAGTCGGCGAAGGCGTCGATCCGGCGCGTATCGGCGAGCGGGTCTGGATGTGGAATGCTCAAGGTGGATACGGCGAGGCGGGCCGTGCTTTCGGTACTGCCGCCGAGTTCATCGCCATCGCGTCGCATCAGGCGGTGAGGCTGGCGGATAGCCTGACCTATGCCGATGGCGCCAATCTTGGCGTGCCGGCGATGACCGCCCACCGCGCTGTCTTCGCCGATCGCCCGGTGGCCGGCAAGACGATCTTCGTCAACGGTGCGGCCGGTGCTGTCGGACACTTTGCCGTGCAGATGGCGGTTGCCGGCGGCGCGCGGGTGATCGGCACGGTGAGCAATCCCGAAGCTGCGGCACATGTGATGGATGCCGGCGCTTTCGCCACCATCGACCGCAAAACGGAAGATGTCTCTGCGCGTGTTCTTGAATTGACGGAAGGGCAGGGCGTCGATCGCGTCGTCGAGGTGGATTTCGGCGCCAACCTGGAACTCGACGCTGCCGTGCTGAAGCGCAATGGCACCGTCGCCGCCTATTCGTCGAGCAGCAATCCGACGCCGGTGCTTCCCTATTACGCCTTCGCCAGCAAAGGCGCCAACCTGCGTTTCATCCAGGGTTTCCTGATCCCCGAAGACCAGCGGCTGGCCGGCGAAAAGATGATCGCCGAACTGGCCGATACCGGCCGGCTTAGGATCGCGATCGGCGCGACGTTTCCGCTTCAAGACATCGTCAAGGCTCACGAGCGCGTCGAGCGCGGCAGCCTCGGCAATGTCGTCGTCCTGATCAGAGGTGAACCGTGAGCCCTGATCCATCCATTCCGAAGCATTCACCGAGGTGACCCAAATGTACAATCCCCAAGAGCGTACGAAACCGGAAGGGACCGTCTGCGATCCCGTCTCGCTCGAAATCATCCGCGGCGCGATCGCCGCCGCCCAGTCGGAAATGGAGGCGCTGCTCGAACGCACCGCGATCTCCGCTTTCATCCGCGAGAAGAAGGATTTTTATACCGCGCTCTTCGACGGCAACGGCGTGATGGCGGTCGGTTCCATGGTGCCGGTCTTCGGCGACATGACAGGCCCCGTCTTTGACAAGTTCCCGGCCGATACGATGAAGCCGGGCGATCTCTACTGGTACAATGATTGCTACGGTTCCCGCGGTGCCGTCTCGCATTCCAACGATCAGGTTCTGCTGGCGCCGGTCTTCAAGGATGGCAAGCGTAGCGCCTTCGTGATGAGCTGGGCGCATTTCGCCGACATCGGTGGCATGCGTCCGGGTTCGATCAGCCCGGACGCCACCGACATCTACCAGGAAGGCATCATCATCCCGGTCACCAAGCTGATCGACCAGGGCGTCACCAACGAAGCGACGCTTTCGATCTTCCACCGCAACTCCCGCTTCCCGGAGCAGAGCATCGGCGACATGCGGGCGCTGATGGCGAGCGTCGAAGTGGGCGTCAAGCGCATCGGCGAAATCCTCGACCGGTTCGGCGCGCAAGTCGTCGAGGACGCGCTGGCGCAATTGCTGACGCGCACCCGCAAGCTGGTGCGCGCCAAGCTCGCCGAGACTTTCGACTACGGCACGCACAAGTTCACCGATGCGATCGATACGGACGGCCATGGCAACGGCCCTTACAAGATGCGCTTTGCGCTGACCCGCGAAAAGGGTGCCGATGGCGAGGACCGCTTCATCTTCGATGCGACCGAATCCGACGATCAGGCGCCCGGGCCTGTCAACTTCCTGATGAATCGCGGTGTGCCCGGCATGGCGCTCGGCCTCTTCTATCTCGGCGGCGATCCGGCGCAGGTCTGCAATGCCGGTGGTCCGCAGGCGCTACATGACGTGAAGCTCAGGCAGGGCTCCTTCCTGCAGCCGAACTTTCCAGCTTCGCTCGGCATGCGTGGCCTCACGATGATGCGCGTGCTTTCAGCACTGAACGGTCTGGTCAATGCGGCGGGCGGCAAGGCGCCGGCCTCCAACTCGGCCTATGTCATCACCATCATGCGCGGCAACTACAAGGACGATGCGGGCGAGCTGCAACGCTTCCTGCTCGCCGACGGTATCGGCGTCGGCTATGGCGCGCGGCCGGATGCGGACGGCATCGATGCCGTCTATTTCGTGGCGCAGGAAAACTATCCGGTCGAATTCCTCGAAGTGGGGTATCCGGTCAGGCTCCGGACCTATGGCATCGTCAGGGATTCCGGTGGTGCCGGTAAGTTCCGCGGCGGCTGCGGCATCATCCGCGAATACGAGATCCTCGCGGAGGACCTGTTGCTGGCCGTGCGTATCGACAGCGTCAAGAACCCGCCCTGGGGCATCCATGGCGGCATGGGCGGCGGCACCGGTCGCGTTACCGTCAATCCCGGCAAGCCGGGTGAGCGTATCCTTGCACCGCTTTCCGACGGCAACAAGCTCGTCAAGGGCGATATCCTGCGCATGGAAACGGGAGGCGGCGGCGGCTACGGCCATCCCTTCGACCGCAGGCTCGATGCTGTCCTCGAAGACGTGCTGGGCGGTTTCGTCAGCGCCGAGGCGGCAGAGCGTCTCTACGGAGTCGTCATGAACGGCAACAGGATCGATGAGGCTGCCACCGTGGCCCTTCGCGCCAATCGCCCCGCTACCCGTGCATTCCATCGTCAGGAGTATGTCGATGTCCTCGCTTGAGAATTCCCTTTCCGTCGCAGTCGATATCGGCGGCACCTTCACCGATGTCGCCCTTCTGGATCGGGCGACCGGCAAGGTCTGGCGAGCGAAGACGCCGAGCGTGCCCTCCGATCCGTCCGAAGCCTTCCTGAACGGCATCCGGCTGGCGCTTGCCGATGCCAAGCGCGAGGCCGCCTCGCTCGGCCAGGTCCTGCACGGCACGACGGTCGCCACCAACATGATCCTCGAAGACAAGGGCGCCCGCACGGCGCTTGTTACCACGCGCGGCTTCCGTCACGTTCTGGCGATCGGCCGGCAGGACATTCCCCGAAAGGCCAATCTCTATACCTGGGTAAAGCCGGAGCGGCCGGTGCCGGCCTCGCGAATCGTCGAGATCGACGAGCGTGTTGCCGCCGGCGGTGCTGTTCTCGACGCGCTTGACGAGGCGAGCGTGCGTACCGCTGCGGAAGCGATCCGCGGCATGGATGTCGAGGCGGTCGGCGTCTGCCTGCTGCATGCCTTTGCCAACCCGGTTCACGAGAAACGCGCGGCGGAGATCCTGCGCGAAGAGCTGCCGGGCCTTGCGGTCACCACGTCCACCGATGTGCTGCCCGTCGTGCGCGAGTTCGAGCGGACGCTGACGACGGTGCTGAACGCCACCGTCATGCCGGGCGTCACCACTTATGTCGGGCGTCTTGAAAAGCGGCTCACGGACGAAAAGGTCGCCGCGCCCTTGCTCCTCATGCAGTCGAACGGTGGCGTTGCCGGTGCTGCGACCATTCGGCAGGCACCGGCGCTGACGGCGCTTTCCGGTCCCGCCGCCGGCGTGGTCGGGGCGCGCTCGGTCGCGGCCGCCTGCGGCATCAAGGATATCATCACCGTCGATATCGGCGGCACGAGCGCCGATATCTGCCTGATCAAGGACGGCAGGATCGGCCTCACCCAGAACGGCAAGGTCGGCGAATGGCCGTTGCCGCTGCCCATGGTCGACATGGTGACGATCGGCGCCGGCGGCGGCTCGATCGCCAAGGTCTCCGACCACACGCTTTCCGTCGGACCTCAGAGCGCCGGTGCCCGTCCGGGGCCGGCAGCTTACGGTCATGGCGGCGAGAACCCGACCGTCACCGATGCGCATGTTGTGCTCGGCCATCTGCCGGCGCGGCTTCTCGGCGGCCGCATGGCGCTCGACGTCGAAGCCGCCCGCAAGGTGGTGGACGACAAGGTCGCCGGGCCGCTCGGCCTTTCGACCGCGACGGCCGCCCGCGGTATCCTCGCCATCGTCGACAACCACATGGTGGGTGCGGTGCGGGTCGTTTCCGTCGAGCGCGGCCATGACCCGCGCGACTTCACACTGGTGCCCTTCGGCGGCGCCGGTCCGCTGCATGGCTGCTCGCTTGCCGAACTGCTCGGGATTTCCCGCGTCATGATTGCTCCGGCGCCGGGCATCCTCTGCGCCGACGGTCTGCTTGCCGCCGATCTCAAGGCCGAATTCAGCCGCACCCTGCCCAAGGCGGGCGCGGTGGACATGGATGTCGCCAACGACATCATATCCGATCTGAAGGATCAGGCGATCGCCTGGTTCGAGGCGGAGGGCGTAGCCGAGAAAGATCGGCGTATCCAGACCGTGGCGCTTCTGCGCTATCACGGTCAGGGCGGCGAACTTGCGGTCGCCTGGGGCGAGACCCGCGAGGTCGTGGAAGCTGCCTTTGCCGCCGAACACAAGGCGCTTTACGGCTTCACGCTGGATACCTCCATCGAGCTTGTGACGTTGCGCGTAGAGGCCGCCGGCATGACGCATGAGCCGCCCCCGGCGAGGCTCGAAGCCGGCTCGGCCGTCACACCCTTCGACCATGTGCCGGTGCATTTCGAAACAGGTGTCGCGAGCGTTCCGGTCGTGGATCGTGGGACGCTCGGTGCGGGCGCCACGTTCAAAGGCCCGATGATCCTCACCCAGCTCGACACGACGACGCTTGTCGCGCCCGGCTGGACAGGTACTGTGCACCCTTCGGGCGCGCTTCTTCTCACAGCCAGGCAGGATGCATGACATGACTGAACAAAAGACCGATCTGGAGCGTGTCTTCGAGCATATCGAGGAGAACCGCGAGAGCTTTATCGCGCGGGTGATGGATTATGTGCGCCATCCCTCGATCAGCGCCCAGAATAACGGCATCAAGGAAGTGGCGGCCATCCTCGTCGACATGCTCACGGGCATGGGCATGGAAGCGATCACCATTCCGACCAGGAACCATCCGATGGTTCTCGGCCGCATGGAAAAGCAGCCGGGCAAACCAACCGTACTGCTCTACGGCCACTACGACGTGCAGCCGCCGGAGCCCTACGAATTATGGGACAGCCCACCCTTCGAGCCGACGATCCGGAACGGCCGCATCTATGCGCGCGGCATCGGTGACAACAAGGGCCAGCATTTCGCGCAGCTCATGGCGCTGGAATCGCATCTGAAAGTGACCGGCGAGCTGCCCTGCAACGTCATCTTCCTGCTGGAGGGCGAGGAGGAGATCGGCAGTCCGCATATCGCCGAGTTCGTCGCCGAACATGCCGAAAAGCTCGATGCCGACCTCGTCGTGACGTCCGACGGTCCGCTGCATGAATCGGATACGCCGATCATCACGTTTGGCGTGCGCGGTGTCGCGTCTTTCGAACTGCGTTGTAAGACGGCCAATCGCGACGCCCATTCCGGCAATTTCGGCGGCGTCATGCCGAATGCGATCTGGAAGCTCGTGCATCTGCTCGCGACCATGAAGAACGAGCGCGGCGAGATCACCATCGATGGCCTGCACGACGTGGTGGTTCCGCCGACCAACATGGAGCGCGAGGCGGTTTCGAAGCTGCCGCTCGATCTCGATGCGATCAAGGCCGATCTCGGTATCAAGGAACTTGATGCACCCCTCGACCGCGGTTATTTCGACCGTTTGATGTTTTATCCGACGCTGACAATCAACGGTCTGCATGGCGGCTATGGCGGGCCGGGCCAGAAGACCGTCCTGCCCTGCGAAGCGTTTGCCAAATGCGATATCCGCCTCGTCGAAAGCCTGACGCCGGATTACGTGTTCGAAAAGGTCAGGGCGCATGTGGAAGCCCACGCGCCTGACGTGGAATTCCTGCCGCAGAATGCCATGCTGCCGTCAAAGACGCCGATGGATAATCCGTTCGCTTCCGTTATCCGGGATGCGATCGTCGCGGCCCGCGGCGTCGAGCCGCTGCTTTACCCGACTGTCGGCGGCTCACTGCCGGACTACGTCTTCACCAAGATCCTCAAGAAGCCGGCCTTCGTGGTGCCATATGCCAATGCGGACGAGGCAAACCATGCGCCGAACGAGAACCTGAAGATCGACCTCTTCATCGACGGCATCAAGACAGGTGCTGCGCTGCTTTCGAAGCTCGGTGAGATGAAGATGTAAAAAGGGGCAATCTCTCCGACAGCCGCGTGAGCCTCAAAGGTTATGTCACTCTTCCCATGGCTTCGATTGTTATCTATGCCATGGCCGAAACAGAAGAGCTTTGTGAACCTTGCGTTCCACAAAAGGGAGTATGTCCTTGTCGCCGGATCGTGTAAGTCGCTTCGTTGCATGTCTCGAAAATAAGCTGGACGCTCCAGGGATTCTCGTCGGCGATGCGGTCTCCGACGGCTATGCGGCGGATGCGACGGCGCGTGGCGTTCGTCCTCCGGCCGTTCTTCGCCCGCGCAATACCGAGGATGTTTCGGCCATTCTTTCCGCCGCCAACGAGTTTCACCAGCCGGTCGTGGTTCAGGGTGGCCGGACGGGGCTTTCGGGTGCGTCACGGCCTTTGAGCGGCGAGGTCTCGCTCTCTCTGGAGCGAATGAGCGGCGTGGAATCGATCGACATCGCGGCTCAGACGATGATTGTGGGCGCTGGCACGCCGTTGCAGGTCGTTCAGCAGGCCGCAGATGACGCCGGCCTCCTCTTCGGTGTCGATATCGGCTCGCGGGGGACTGCGACGGTCGGCGGCAATATCGGCACCAATGCCGGGGGTATCCGCGTGCTGCGTTACGGCATGTACCGGGCGCAGGTCATAGGGCTGGAGGCGGTACTGGCGGACGGCACCGTTCTTTCCTCCCTCAAGGGACTGCCGAAGGACAATTCCGGCTACGATCTCAATCCGCTGTTCATCGGCACGGAGGGCACGATCGGCGTCGTCACGCGGGCCTGCCTGAAACTGCATCCGAAACCAAGGATCGAGCGCAATGCCTTCGTCGCCCTGCCGTCGCTAAAGGCCGCGCAGGAACTGCTGACAAGGCTCCGGGTCGAACTGTCCGGCCTGCTGTCAGCCTTCGAGGCGATCTTCCCGAATGTTTACGAAGGCACGGTCGCCCATATGGGCATCCGCCCGCCGGTCGAGACCGGCGCCGGCATGTATGCGATGGTGGAAATCCAGGGGCAGTCGCCGGAGCAGGACAACGAACGCCTCGAGACGGCTCTTGCTGCCGCGTTGGAAGAGGGACTCGCAACCGACATCGTGCTCTCTAACTCGCTGCGCGAGTTCAACGGGCTCTGGGCGATCCGCGACGGTATCAACGATTATCTGTTCGGTCTGGGTGAAATGGCGGGCTACGACATTTCCGTGCCGCTCTCCCGCATGCAGGAGTTCCTCGATAGGGCTGCGCACGGTATTGCGGAAATCGATCCGGATGCGGTCTCCTTCATCTTCGGCCATCTCGGAGACGGCAACCTGCATTACTGCGTACAGACCGGCCACGAGAAGAGGATTGCCGAAGCGGTGTTTTCCGGTATTGCGGCGGTCGGCGGCGGAGTTTCCGCCGAGCACGGCATTGGCACCGACAAGGTGCAGTATCTGAGATATGCGCGGAGCGAGGCCGAAATCGCCACCATGCGGCGGCTGAAGGAAGCTTTCGATCCGAACTCCATCCTCAATCGCGGCCGGGTCTTCGAAGCGCCGGCCACCGCCCTTTAAGCGGGGGTTGGGTTTCAGGCTTTCGCCCTGGAAAGCATCGAGGATGCAGGCAAGCAGGAAGGGCGTCAGTTCCGCGAGGCACAAGATCATCCATCTCGCTGCTCGGGTCTGTCATTTCGCGCAGGGATCGGTAAGCTGGATTTCGGTGACGATAACCGAACCTTCCGAAAGGATAGTCCTCCATGAGCCCCGAGTTCCTGATCACGTCTCTCATCGTCGTTGCTTCGCCGGGCACAGGCGTGCTCATCACAATGGCGGCCGGGCTGTCACGCGGGGCGCGGGCGAGCATCGTCGCCGCCTTCGGCTGCACGCTCGGGATCCTTCCGCACATGGTCGCGGCGATCTCGGGTCTTGCTGCGGTGCTTCATGCCAGCGCGCTCGCCTTCCAGACGATCAAGTATATCGGCGTCGCCTATCTTCTTTTCATGGCCTGGCAGGTGCTCAAGGAAAAGGGTGCGCTTACGATCGAGACGAAGGACACGCCCAAATCGGCGCGGCAGATGATCGTCTCCGCAATCCTCGCCAATGTGCTCAACCCGAAACTGTCGATTTTCTTTTTCGCTTTCCTGCCGCAATTCGTCGGGCACGACGAAGCAATGCCGATCGCCCGGATGAGCGAACTCAGCTTTGTCTTCATGCTGATGACCTTCGGCGTCTTCGTCATTTATGGGCTCTTCGCCGCATCGATCCGTAACCATGTTGTCTCGCGGCCGGCCATTCTTGCCTGGATGCGGCGCGTCTTTGCCGGCGCGTTCGTGGCGCTTGGGGCGCGGCTTGCGCTTGCCGAGCGATAACGATTACCTGCCGCGTAATTGAGACACGTTCCTCTCTCCCGCATGATCGCCCGGCCTGGAACGAGCCGGGCGACAGCAAGGAGATAAAGACATGACCGATGCAAACACCCATGCCGAGCGTTACCTCGCCATCTGGAACGAGACGGAGGCAGGGCGTCGCCTGGCCTTGATCGCCGAAGTCTGGACGGAGGATGCCGTCTATGTCGATCCGCTGATGCGGGGCGAGCGCCATGAAGGGATCAACGGGCTGGTCGAGGGCGTGCAGGCCCGGTTTCCGGGTTTCCGGTTTGCGCCGATCGGATCGGCCGACGGCTATGGCGACAATCTCCGTTTTTCCTGGGGGTTCGGCCCCGAAGGTGCCGAGCCGGTTATCAAGGGCACGGATTTCGCGGTGCTCGAAAGCGGCCGCTTCAAGGCAGTGCACGGTTTCCTCGACCCGATTCCGGCTGCCGCATGACGACTATTTCACCCGCCCGTCCTCTCGGCGATTTCCTGCGTGAGTGGCGTCGCCGCCGGCGCATGAGCCAACTCGATCTGGCATTGGAGGCCGATATCTCGCAGCGGCATCTGAGCTTTGTCGAGAGCGGGCGGGCGGTTCCGAGCCGAGAGATGTTGCTGCATCTGGCAGAACGGCTCGGCGTACCGCTCCGCGAGCGCAATCCGATGCTGATCGCTGCGGGTTTTGCACCCGTCTTTGCGGAGCGAAAGCTCGACGATCCGGTGCTTGCGCCGGCGCGCCAGGCGATCGACATGGTGTTGCGAGGGCACGGGCCCTTTCCCGCGTTGGCCGTGGACCGGCATTGGACACTGGTGGCCGCGAATGCCGCGGTTACGCCGCTGCTTGCCGGTGTCGCCGATCGCTCCCTGATGGACGGGGCGGTCAATGTCCTGAGATTGAGCCTGCATCCGCATGGGCTAGCGCCTCACATCGTCAATTTTGCCGAATGGCGAAATCACCTGCTCGACCGGCTGCATCAGCAGATCGCCGCGACCGGCGATCGTGTTCTCGAAAAGCTTCTGGAGGAATTGGCCGGTTATCCGGTGCCTGAAACCGCCATCAGGTCCGGGCCGGATTATGCCGGCATTGCCGTGCCGATGGAGTTGCGGACACCGGCGGGAGTTCTGTCCTTCATCTCGACGACGACCGTCTTCGGGACCCCGGTCGACGTGACGCTTTCGGAACTGGCGGTCGAATCCTTCTTTCCCGCCAATAACGAGACGGCCCGGCTTCTGCGTCAGATGGCGGAAGCCGGGCCGTTGAAGGACGAGAGTTAGTCAGCGGATCAAAATTCCGTCCATTGTTCTGTCGGCGCTACTGCTGCGGCGGCATTGCCGCCGAAGGATTTCGTTACGCGCTCGGCCAGGCGACGGGCCGGCGATTCCTGTGGAGCCGCATTCCGCGGAGCAGCGACCGGCGCCGCGCCTGAACTGGAAACCGCGCGCGCTGGGGTGTTCATGCGGCTGCGCTCAGCAAGCTTGAAGCGGGCGATCAGTTCGCGCAGCTTCGAGCTTTCCGAGGCGAGGTTGGCGCCGGCGGCGTTGGTCTCCTCCACCATGGCGGCGTTCTGCTGAGTCACCTGATCCATCTGGTTGACGGCCGAATTGACCTCCGCCAGACCGACCGACTGTTCGCGGGCGGCGGTCGCGATCGCGCTGATGTGCTCATTGATCGTGACGACATGCGCTTCGATCGTCTTCAGCGCATCGCCGGTCTCGCGAACGAGCTTCACGCCGTTGTGGACCTCGGCACCGGAATTGCGGATGAGGTCCTTGATCTCCTTTGCCGCATTCGCCGAACGCTGGGCGAGTTCGCGTACTTCTTGGGCGACGACGGCGAAACCCTTGCCTGCCTCGCCGGCTCGGGCCGCTTCGACACCTGCGTTGAGCGCCAGGAGGTTGGTCTGGAAGGCGATCTCGTCGATCACGCCGATGATGTTGGAGATCTGGCTGGACGACTGCTCGATGCGCTGCATGGCGTCGACGGCATTCGCAACGACGGCGCCCGACTTGGCGGCGCTGGAATTCGCTTCCAGCGCGATCACCTTGGCTTCGTCGGCGCGCTTGGAGGAGTTCGCAACGTTGGCGGTGATCTCATCGAGCGCTGCGGCGGTTTCTTCAAGCGAAGCGGCCTGCTGCTCCGTGCGCTTCGAAAGATCGTCAGCGCTCTGGCTGACTTCGCGCGAGCCGCTGTCGATGCTGCCTGCTGAGGAAGCAACCTCGGAAAGGGCGGCACCCAGGCGGGTCACGGCGGAGTTCAGGTCCTCGCGCAATGCTTCGAAATCCGGTGCGAAAGGCTCGGTGAGCTGGAAGGCGAGGTCGCCGGAAGCAAGGCGGCGCAGGCCGGCTGCAAGGCCGGCTGTAGCTTCCTGGAGACGGGCCTGGGCTGCGGCTTCCGCCTCCTCCTGCAGGCGGATGCGATCGGCTTCCGCATGGGCGCGGGCTTTCTCCGCCTCTTCCTGCAGTTGCCGGTTCGAAATGGCGGCCTGGCGGAAGACTTCGACGGCGCCGGCCATGGCACCGACTTCGTCCTTGCGGCCTGCGAAGGGAATCTCGGTGTCGGTGTCGCCGGCGGCGAGCCCGCTCATTGAAGTGGTGATCCGTTGGATCGGGCGAGCGATGCCGGTCATCACATAGGCTGCCGCACCGACAATCAACGCGAAAACGACGGCGAGGATGGCATACATGGTGGTCAGCGCCGTGGCATAGGTCGCCTCCGCCTTGCCGGTTTCGACGCCTGCGGCGTCAGTATTCGTTTTGACGAGCTGGGTCACCGCTTCCATGACCGGCTGGATCGTGATCCGCATCTTTTCCATCTCGACGCGCGCACGGGCGTCGGAGGCCTTGCGGGAAAAGCCCAGCATCTTTTCGCCGGCCTGTACGTATTTCTGAACGCCGGCCTCGATCTGGTCGACAAGCTGCTTTTCCTGATCGCTGGACGTCAGCGGCCTGTAAGTGTCCAGAGCCGCCTTCAAAGCATCGGACTGTTGGGCGATCAGCTTCTCCGCTGCTTCCATGCCGAAATCCGAGGTCGTGGTGAGATGGCCCATATAGGCGATCGTCATTCCGAGGATCGCCGTCTCGATATTCTTGGAGGCCTGAACACTTGGCAGTGAATCGCCGGAGATCGTGTTGAGGTTTCCGGCAACGTTCGAAAGCGAGGAGATGGCCGCCCAGGCGAGAACGGCGGTAAGCGCCGCGATCGCGCCGAAGACGGCAATAAGCGAGCTGCGTATGGAGAGACGGGACATGAGTTCGGCTCCGGATGATGAAGCCTCGACTGAGGCATCGCGTTTTCACGCGCAGATCTGATATCTGGCAGTGTGGGGGAAAAGAGCCGGTCTCATACCGGCCCTGGCGCTACACCGGACGGCGATGGCGCGATGGTCGGAGCCTAGGCCAAACTCTTTAATGACAGATTGAGTTTTGACATTGTACAACGTTTTTTGACGTTTTTTCGAGGCAATATCGGCGCTGCTATATATCTAATTTTTAAGAATAATCTTATGAATCATATGGCATGAGTAGCAGGATACCTGTCAATCGGAGACTGATTGATTTTCCGTTCAGGCGGGATGCAAAATCTAGCCTTGGCGACAGGATTCTCGAAGCGGGGTCTGCACTCCCGAAGACGATCGTCCGACAGGCTATTTCCGCGTCTTCAGACCGTCCATCAGGAGTCCGATCAAGCGGTGCGATCGGTCCCGCCAATCGGGCGATTCGGGGATCGAATAGATGCTGGACAATGCATGCAGCAGGTCGGTCGTTTCGATGTCCGTGCGGATATAACCCTTCTCACCGGCGGTTTTGATGAGGCTTTCGAGTGCACCCCGGATCAGGCCGGTTCCTTCGGCAAACAGCGAAGAATTGGAGGTCATGAGGATGCGCAGGCTGTTGGCCATGCCGCGCTTGGTGGCGATGTACCCCACGAAACGGCGCATCCATTCTTCGAGCGCCACATCCGGTGCATGTCTTTCGGAAAGGTCGGATGCCGCCGCGGCCAGGCTTTCCAGTTCCCGGCGGTAGACGACTTCGACCAGATGCTCGCGCGTCGGAAAATGCCGGTAAAGCGTACCGATGCCAACGCCCGCCCGTCGTGCTATATCTTCCAGCGAGGTCTCGACGCCCTTTTCCTGAAAGGCTGCGGCCGCCATTTCGATCAGTTTGTCCCGATTGCGGCGGGCATCGGCGCGCAGTTTCGTCGGGGTCGTCGATGTTGTTTTCGGCGCGGCCGAGGCCAAAATCATGCTCCAGGCGGATTGGGGACTTGACGAAAATCAGCAAGTCACTAGTTTAACCGGAGGCTCCTCCGTTTGAGCGGAGCGCCTTCCGCTTCTTAATCCAGAAGGGGGCCGGATGTCATGCCAAATGTGCCGGTGCTTCTCTCAAGATATCCATTTAGCGCGCCGGAGCCGGGCGGCCAGTCCATTCTGGATTCGGAATTTTGCCTTCTCGTGACGATAGCAGGAGCTTATCATGACACGAACCATCCATCTTTCGCTCGACATCAACGGGAGGCGGCACGAGCTCGATGTCGAGCCGCGCGTCACCCTGCTCGACGCTTTGCGTGAGGAACTGGCGCTGACCGGCACCAAGAAGGGCTGCGATCAGGGCCAGTGCGGCGCATGTACCTGCCATGTCGACGGCAAGCGCGTACTTTCCTGTCTGACGCTGGCTGCCCAGGTCGAGGGCCGGCAGATCACGACGATCGAGGGGATTGCCGCAGAAAACGGCGACCTGCATCCTGTCCAGGCGGCTTTCATTGAAAACGACGCCTTTCAGTGCGGCTATTGCACGCCGGGACAGATCATGTCGGCGGTCGCCTGCATCCGCGAGGGCCATGCCGGTTCTGACGAGGAGATCCGCGAATACATGTCCGGCAATCTCTGTCGGTGCGGGGCCTATAACAGCATCGTCGCGGCGGTGCGCGAAGCGGCGGAGGCCGTGCGATGAGAGACTTCTCCTATTTCCGCGCCTCTTCTGTGGATGAGGCCCGCAATGCCGTGCTTCAGGCCGGCGGCGCACTTCTTGCCGGCGGCACGACGCTGCTCGATCTTGCCAAATGCGGCGTGGCCGAACCCGCAACCGTCGTCGATATTACCCATCTCTCCGGTCTTGGCGAGATCAATGTCGATGCGAGCAGTGCCGTTATTGGTGCGCTTGCCAGGATGGGGGACGTCGCCGACCATACGCAAATCCGGGCGGCATTCCCGGCGGTTGCCGAATCGCTCTCGCTTGCGGCTTCCGCCCAGCTTCGCAACATGGCGACGATCGGCGGCAATCTCCTGCAGAGGACACGCTGTCCCTATTTCCGTGATCCGGCCACCTTTCCGGCCTGCAACAAGCGTAACCCCGGCTCGGGCTGCCCGGCGATCGGCGGGGTGACGCGCAACCACGCCGTCCTCGGTACGAGCGATGCCTGCATCGCCACCTATCCTGGTGACCTTGCGGTGGCGCTGGTGGCCTTCGACGCCTTTGTTGATCTCGGCAGCCGCAAGGTCTCCGTCGACGATTTCTTCCTGCTGCCGGGTGATACACCGGACAGGGAGACGGTGCTGGGGCGCGGCGAGATGATCGTCGGCATCGGCATTCCTGCTTCCGCCGCAGCCAGGAACTCGACCTATCTCAAGGTTCGCGACCGGCAATCCTACGAATTCGCTGCGGCAAGCGCCGCTGTCGGTGTCGAACTCGAGGCGGACGGCAAGACGGTCCGCGACATTCGCGTTGCGCTCGGTGGCGTCGCCACCAAGCCGTGGCGCGCAAGAGCGGTCGAGCAGGCTCTCATCGGCAAGGCGCTTGACGTCGAAACCGTCGAGAGGGCCAGTGGTCTCGCCATGGAAGGGGCCGTCTCCCACGGCGGCAACCGCTACAAGATAGAACTTGCGCCGCGCGTCGTCGCTCGCGCCATCCTGAAAATGGCCCAGAATGTTGGAGGTCTCGCATGACCATCATGGAAACCCGCAAACACGGCGATGCCTCAGATGGTATGATCGGTGGCCGCCAGACCCGATTTGAAGGGCAACTGAAGGTGACCGGGGCGGCAACCTACGCGCTGGAGTATCCGGTGGAAGGATTGGCGCATGCCGTGCTGGTGCAGAGCACGATCCCGGCGGGGCAAGTCGTCTCGATCGATACGTCGAAGGCGCTTGAGGCACCGGGCGTCCTTTTGGTGCTGACGCCGGAAGACGACCTTGGGCTCACGACTGCCTCCGACTGGCATGGCAATCGCCCGGAGAACCAACCCTATCATCCCCTGCCGCGCGAGGTCCGCTTCAACGGGGAGTCGATCGCGACAGTGATTGCCGAAACCCGCGAACAGGCCGTTGAAGCTGCCAAGTTGCTCGACATCGTTTACGCGGAAGCTCCGTCGGTCGCCAGTCTTGACGATCCGAATGCCGGCGAAGGCAAAGCCGTCGATATGCTGAACGTTGCCTGGGGTGATGCGGAAGCGGCGCTTGCCGCCGCCCCCGTCATGATCGAGGCCGAGTACAGCACGCCGCGCGAATATCACGTGGCGATGGAGCCGCACGGGCTGACCGTGAAATGGGACGGCGATCAGCTCACCGTCTGGGAGCCGAGCCAGTGGTCGCATGGGATGGCGCGCAGCTATGCCGAATGGTTCGCCATCCCCTATGAGAACGTCCGGTTGATCTCGCCCTTCATCGGCGGGGGGTTCGGGTCGAAGGGGGCTGCGCTCGCCTATAGCGCGGTCGCCGCCTTCGCGGCTCGCAAGCTCGGGCGGCCGGTGAAGCTGGCGGTCACACGCCCGCAGAACTTCACAAGCTACGGCGGCCGTGCCGCGACCAGGCAGACGATCAGGCTCGGGGCGACGGAAGACGGCGTCCTGCAGGCCATCGTCCATCGGGGTGCGAGCGAAACCTCCACCTATGCGGACTGGCCGGAGCAGACCGGCGCTGCCACTTCGATCCTCTACAAGGTCGAGAATTTCTCCTCCCAGCACAGGATCGTGCCGGTCAATACCGTGACGCCCGGCGCCCTTCGCGGCCCGGGCAAGAACCCGAGCGCCTACGGCATCGAATGCGCCATGGACGAGCTCGCCTGGAAACTCGGCATGGACCCGCTGGACCTGCGGCTGAAGAATTATGCCGACCGCGACTACCAGTCGGGAAAGCCCTGGTCGACCCGCCGCCTGCGCGAGGCCCTCATGGAGGGTGCGGAAGCCTTCGGCTGGTCGAAACGCAGTCACCAGCCGCGCTCGATGCGGGAAGGCAGGACGTTGATCGGCTGGGGTATCGGCTGCGGAACCTTCCCGGTCATCCAGGCACCCAGCGAGGCGATGATCCGTATCCTCGGCAATGGTCGTGTCGAAGTCGTCAGCGGCGCGATCGACATGGGGCAGGGCACCTATACGATTCTTGCCCAGACCGCGGCCGATGTGTTCGGCGTGCCGGTCAGCCAGGTCGATGTGAAGCTCGGCGATTCCCGCCTGCCGGGCTCGGCGATCGCCGGTGGCTCGATGCTGGCGGGCTCCATACTGGGGGCCGTTCACAAGGCTGCCACGGCTGCGCGGGACGAACTCATCGGGCTTGCGCTCAGCGATGCCAACTCGCCGCTGCGTGACACCGGGGCGAACACGCTCACCTTCGGGGACGGGCGCATCAGCGTCTCGCGCGGCGAAGGTCCTTCGCTTACCCTGCCGGAGCTGATGGCCGCACTCGGCCGTGACGAACTGGAGATCCGCCGGAACACGCTGCCGGACGGTGCAACCGCCCAGGAGCACCACCAGGCCTGGACGACCATGGCAAAGGTGCGGGGGCCGACCATGGGCGACTACTCCATGCACAGCTGGTGCGCCCATTTCGCCGAAGTTCGCGTTGATGAGGATTTCGGCACGGTGCGTGTCTCCCGCATGGTCTCCGCCTTCGATTGCGGGCGGCTTTACAATCCGCGGCTGGTGGAAAGCCAGTGGCGCGGCGGCATCATCATGGGTATCGGTCAGGCGCTTTTGGAAGAAGGGCTTGTCGACCAGCGGAACGGCCGGATGATGAACAGCAATGTGGGTGATTATCTGGTGCCGACCAATTCGGACATTCCGGACATCCAGGTGATCTCCGTCGGCGTGCCGGATTTCAACGCGTCGGCGTTGGGCGGAAAGGGTGTGGGTGAGGTCGGTATCGTCGGCGTGGCACCTGCGATCGCCAATGCCGTCTTCCACGCGACGGGAAAACGCGTTCGCGACCTGCCGATCACGCTGGAAAAGCTGATCTGAGGGTTACCCTTGGTCTTGCTCCTCACCCTAACCCTAACCCCGCTCACGGGGAAAGGGTACAAGTGCCTTGCACAACGTTGCGGACGGGACGAGGATAGCCGGCGCGGCATATACCTTCTCCCCCGTTAAACGGGGGAGAAGGTACCGGCAGGCGCATGAGGGTCGTCGGCGTCCGAAGCTAATCGTCCGCGTACCGCTGCTCCGACCAGGGATCGCCCCGCATATGGTAGCCGTTGTTCTCCCAGAAGCCGGCGCGGTCCCGGTCGAGGAATTCGATCCGGTGGAGCCATTTGGTGCTCTTCCAGAAATAGAGATGCGGCACCACGAGGCGCACCGGCCCGCCGTGCTCCTCCGTCAACGGCTGGCCTTCCCAGCTATGGACGATGATCGCATCCGGCGAGGCGAAATCCGAGAGAAGCAGGTTGGTTGTGTAGCCGTCATAACTTGTCAGCATCACCGCCACCGCTTCGTCCTTCGGATCGACGGCATCGAGGAAGTCGCGGGTGGAAACGCCCTTCCAGTTGTTGTCGTAGCGCGACCAGGTCGTCACGCAGTGGATGTCGGAGCGCATTTCGCTTTGCGGAAGAGCCTGGAAGGAAGCCCAATCGAAGGTCTTCGGGTGGTTGATGAGGCCGCGGACGTCGAGCTTCCACTGGGAAGTCGAGACCCGTGGCTGCTGGCCGAGATCGAGCACCGGCCAGTTCTTGACCAGATGCTGGCCGGGCGGCAGGCGCTCGGTTTCGGGGCGGGACACGCGCCCGGTCAGGAACTTGCCCTCTCCGGCCCATTTCCGCTTGGTGATGGTGAGTTTCGAATCCTCAGGCTGAATATCGTCGGCCATCTATGGTTCTCCTTGCGTCCCTCGATATTCTGATGAACAAGGGGGACAAATCAATCGCCCATCTTTGAAAACCCTGTCCTGGACAATCATGCCTGCCTTCAATCCTCTTGTCGAAAAGCTTTCGCCGCCGCCCGTTCCATCCGTTTTCGCCTGGGGGCATGCCTATCAGGGAGCGAAGGGACCGCTGATCGATCTGTCACAGGCGGTCCCGGGTTATCCCGCCCATCCGGACATGCTGAGACTGCTCGGCGAGACGGCGTCCTCCAGGGCGTTCACCGGCTACGGACCGATCGAGGGTGAAGCGGAGCTTCGGAATGCCTATGCCGAGCATGTCTCGCAAGTCTATGATGCGAACGTGGGAGCGGAAAACATCCATATCACGTCGGGCTGCAACCAGGCCTTCGTCTGTGCCGCGATGACGGTTGCCGGTCCGGGCAACACGGTCCTGATGACGGAGCCCTTCTATTTTAACCACGAGACCACGCTCGCCATGATGGGCATCAAGACCGCCTTCGTGGCTTGCGAGGCGGCGAACGGTTTCCTGCCGGATTTGGCCGATATCGAAGCCGCAGTCACCGGCGACGTCCGGGCGCTGGCGCTCGTGTCGCCCAACAATCCGACCGGGGCGATCTACCCGGCGCCGCTGCTGGAAGCGATCTTCAGGCTCTGCCGGGAGAAGGGCATCTGGCTCATCCTCGATGAAACCTATCGCGACTTCATGCACGAGGCCGGCAGGGCGCCGCATGGCCTTTTCAGCCTCGACGGCTGGGAAGAAACGCTGATCAGCCTTTACAGCTTTTCGAAATCCTTCTGCATTCCGGGCCACCGGCTGGGTGCGATCACCGCCGGTTCGAAGGTCGTCGAGCAGGTTGCCAAGGTCATGGACAACCTACAGATCTGCGCGCCACGCGCCGCCCAGGCGGCTGTCGCAAGGGCGTTGCCTCTTCTCGCCGGCTGGCGCGAGGAGAACCGGCAGGAGATCGGCCGACGCGCCGACGCGCTGAAAACGGTGATGCGTTCGGTCAACGACTGGAAGCTCGATGCGATCGGCGCGTATTTCGCCTTCGTGCGCCATCCCTTCCGCGGTGTTGGCTCGGCGGCGGTCGCGGAGAAGCTTGCCCGGGAGGTGGGCATCATCTGCATTCCCGGCGCCTATTTCGGCGAGGGGCAACAGGATTACCTGCGGTTTGCGTTCGCCAATGCGGATGTGCCGACGATCGGCCTTCTGGAAGAACGTTTGCGGAACTTTGCCCTGTCATAAGGCGGGTGGCCGTTCTATAAGCAGAGCATGGTTCAAAGAGCAGGCAGCGCCGATCTTCCGCTTCACGGCGGCCGGGTTCCCCGGTGGCTCGGCGAGCGCATGACGAAACTTGGCGCGATCATCGCGCAGGCGATCGTCATCGAATATGGCCGCGACGAGTTCATGCGGCGGCTCGCGCATCCCTTCTGGTTCCAGTCCTTCGGCTGCGTCATGGGCATGGACTGGCATTCGTCGGGCATCACCACCAGCGTTATCGGCGCGCTGAAGCGCGGGCTGACGCCGCTCTCCGGCGAGCTCGGCATCCATGTCTGCGGCGGACGTGGCCAGAATTCCAGGCAGACGCCTGGCGAGCTCATGGCGATCGGCGACCGGGTGGGGTTCGACGGCGAGGGTCTGGCCACTGTCAGCCGGCTCGTCGCCAAGGTGGATAGTGCGGCGGTGCAGGACGGGTTCGACCTTTACCTGCACGGTTTCATCGTCGCTGATGACGGCAAATGGGTCGTCGTCCAGCAGGGCATGAACGGCGACAAGCGACAGGCCCGGCGCTATCACTGGATTTCGGAAGGCATCACCAGCTTTGTCGATTCTCCGCATGCAGCGATCGAGGGCCGCAGACAGGGCGAGATCGTCAATCTCGCCGACCGACGTGCGGATGCTTCCCGCAAGAGCCAGCTCGACCTGCTCGCCTCGCTCGGGCCGGACAGGATCGTGCGGGAGGTGATCGCGCTCGATCCCCCGTTAAAGGCGAAAGATATCGCTCAGCCGCTGCTGCCGCATCTCATCATGCCAGCGCATCATGATGTGCGCGAGGAAGACGTCAACATGAAGCGGCTGCACGGCACGCTTGCCGCTGCGGCCGATCGGGGCCCTCAGGATTTCGAACAATTGCTGCTCATGCCAGGCGTCGGCGCCCGCACGGTCAAGGCGCTCGCCATGGTCGCCGAAGTGGTGCATGGGGCGCCCTGCCGCTTCTCCGATCCGGCGCGGTTCTCGCTTGCGCATGGCGGCAAGGACCGGGAACCGTTCCCCGTGCCGGTGAAGGTCTATGACGAGACGATCAAGGTAATGAAATCGGCCGTCGGCAAGGCGAAGCTCGGTCGCGAAGAGGAGTTGCAGGCGCTGAAGCGTCTGGATGACCAGGCCCGCCAACTCGAACGCTACGTCACCGGCCCGGACCTCAAGGAGATCGTCGCCGGAGAATTCCACCACTCGCATGAATGGGGTGGCCGCAGCGTCTTCGGGTTCGAGCCGCCGCCGGAGGAACGGGCGGAGAAAGGTCGCGGCGGCAGGGAACGATGACGGTTTTCTGCGGTTCTCGATTGGAGAACCAAGGAGGAAGCCATGCAACCCAGCGAACCCAAACGCTTCGGCAGCAGCCAGCCGAACATCGCCAAAAGCTCAGGCACCGGCGAGAACAAGACCCGCAAGCAACCCGATCCGGCGACCGCCGAGATCAACAAGGCTCGAAAAGTCTGGGATGCCGAGGGTTCCGGAAAATCAGAGGACCGCGTCGCCGACGCAAGTGATGCCGGCGGGCAGACGCTGCCATACTCCGTCGAGACCCAGGCGGATGTCGTCGGCCGTCAGACGGCGAAGGGCAAACGCTGATCAGAATGCGTCTCAAGCGGTCGCGCCGACCGTCTTCGTCTGATGGATTTCGATCAGCGACGGACCTTTGATCTGCCTGAACTTCTGCAGCGCCGCCGGCAGTTCATCCACATGAGTAAGGCGGATCGAAGGCAGGCCATAGGCTTCCGCGATCTTCAAGAAGTCGGGTGCGGAAGGTTTGACCCCTTCCGGTTCGATGCCGTTGTCGACCATGTAGGTCTCGATCTCCTGATAGCCATCATTGTTCCAGACGAGGAAGATGACGTCGGCGCCGGCGTCCTTCGCCGAACCGATTTCCGCCAGCGTGAACTGCAGCCCGCCGTCGCCAGTCAGGCAGACGACCGGCGTCTCGGGTTCGGCGATCGCTGCGCCTATGGCGGCGGGTGTTCCATAACCCAATGCGCCATAACCCGTTGCAGCGTTGAACCAGCCATGCGGTCGGCCCGCCTCGTAATAGAGGTTGCCGGCGTAGACAGCCTGAGTGGAATCGCCAACTATGATGGCACCGGGAAGAGCGTCGCGGACGGCGTCGAGAATGCCGATCTCCACGCACATCTTCGGAGCGAGTTCGGCAAGCGCTGCCTGTCTTGTCATTTCTGCTCGGGACGCGCCCTCGGTTTGGCGCCGGGTGCCCGCGCCGATTGCGGCAAGCAGGTCGGTCGCGGCATTTTCTGCAGAAGAGAGGATCGAAATTGCCTTCGGCCCGCGGGTAAGCTGCAGGGCATCGATATCGATACGAATGAGGTTGTCGAGCTCGGGAAAGCCGTTGTCGACATGCATGTCGTAATCGGTCTGGCTCATCTGTGTCCCGAAGGCGAGTACGAGGTCGGCGTCGGCGATCAGCCTTCGGACGGCATTGAGGCTGGGGCTTGCCGGGACGGAAAGCGGATGGCTCGCGAAGGCGCCACGGGCGTTGGTGGTGGTCACCAACGGCGCATCGAGCCTTTCTGCCAGCCTCAGAATGTCATTTGCTGCAGACACTGCACCGCCGCCGACCAAAGTTACCGGCCGTTTCGCGGTTAGACAAAGGGATGCGGCTTCGTTGATGGTTGCGGCGTCGGCACGCGGTCGAAGACGAACAATATTCCGAAGGCGCGGCGCCTTGATTCTTGCACCCATGACATCGGTCGGGATTTCGATATGCACCGGTCCCGGCCGGCCGGAGCGCAGGATCGCGAAGGCTCGCTCCATCACCTCCGTCAGGTCTTCCGGATCGTGCAGCGTGTGCGACAGCAGCGCCAGCGTCGCGATCATGCCGCGCTGATCCGGCAACTCATGCAGCCGGCCGCGGCCATGGCCGAGCGTGGCGCGCGCATTGACGCCCGAGATCACCAGCATGGGCACGGAATCCTGATAGGCTTGCGCCATCGGCGTGATGATGTTGGTCAGCCCCGGTCCGGTGATGACGAGGCAGACGCCGGGCTTGCCGCTGACGCGGGCATAACCGTCCGCCATGAAGCCGGCGCCCTGTTCGTGGCGCGGCGTCACATGGCGGATGTTCGAGGCCGCAAGCCCGCGATAGAGTTCGACGGTATGGACGCCGGGGATGCCGAAGACGACATCCACGTCATTTACCTCCAGAAGATCGATCAGCGTTTCGCCGACGGTCTTCAAGGCTTCGCTCATGCGCGCTTTTCCTTGAGTGAAACGAGGCGGCCGGCGAGTTCGCCGACACGGCCCATGGCGACTGCGAGCACGTCTTCCGGTACCGTCAACGAGACGCGCAGGAAGCCGGCCGCCTGGTCGCCGAAGGAGGTTCCGGGCATGACCGCGACCTTCTCCTGATGCAGCAATTCCCAGGCAAACTCCTCGCCGTTGAGGCCGGTTGCCGTGACATCGAGAAGAACGAACATTCCGCCTTCCGGCGGCATGGGCTTGATCAGGTTGCTGCCGGCAAAGGCCTTTTCGACGATCTCCGCGCGACGACGATAGTTCTTGCGCATCACGTCTGCTGTTTCGAAATGCTGCGAGAGCGCCATGGCTGTCATGTCGGAGATGAACGGCTGGACGCCGAACAGCATGGTTTCCGAGACCGGCAGCAGCTTTTCGCAGAATTCTTCGGGACCGGCGGCCCAGCCGCTGCGGAAGCCCGGAGCGGCATGCGACTTCGAGATGGACGAGACGACAATGGTGCGCTCGGCAAGCTCCGGAATATCGAAGGGTGAGGCGAAGGGCGTGCCTTCAAAGATCAACTGCTCATAGACCTCGTCGCAGACGATCCAGAGATCGTGGCGGCCGCAGACTTCGCCGATCGCGGCGATCTCGGTGGCGGTCAGCACCGCGCCGGTCGGGTTGTGCGGGGTGTTCAAAAGCAGCACGCGGGCTTCCGGGGTGATCGCCCGTTCCAGATCCTCGGCCTGCAGGTGAAACTTCCTCTCCGGGCGGAGCGGAACCGGGATCATATGGGCGCCGGTCGAGGCGATGACGCCTTCGTAAGTAGCATAAAGCGGGTCACCGACGAGCACGCCGTCGCCGGCGTCCGCAAGGCCGGTCATGACGCTGTAAAGCGCGGTCTGGGTGCCGGGAAAGCAGAGGAAGTTCTTCTCGGTGACGTCCGGTCGGCGTTTCGAATATTTCCGGACCAGTGCTTCCAGGATCGACGGTTCCCCGCGACCGTTGGAATAGCGGGTGCGGCCGGCATACATCGCACGCGCCGCTTCATCGAGCAGCGCCTTGTCCGGTGCCACGTCGGGTTCGCCGATCGTGAGCTCGATGATCTCCTCGCCGGCTGCCTTCATGCGGCGGGCGGCCAGATGGACGGCCCAGCGGCCGGAGCCGAGATGAGCGAGACGGTCGGTGATCGAGGCATAACGCATCGGTATTTCCTTTTCTTGTCGTTATTCGTCTGAAAGCTCGCCCGGCTGGAGATGCAAAAGCGCCTCCACCGAACTCAGCGCATTCTCGGCCAATTCCCTGTCTGCGAACATGTCTGCGGCCAATGTTCCTTCGAGCCATAGGCCGTCGACCAGTGCGCTCAGCGAAATCGCATATCTGCGGCATTGATCCGAACTCACAAGACGTTGCTCCTCCTTGAAGAAGGCGGTGAGCAGGGTTTCCAGCGCTTCGAGAAAGGCCAGATAGTTCTCGCGATGGATGGCAGCAAAGCTCGGATCGATCTGGATATGGCTGATGAAGGCGGCCCAGAGCGAAAGCGTGCGCGGATCGGTCACCGGCGGCGTGACATTGGCGACGATGAAGCGTCGCAGCCGCGCCTTGGCCGTTTCGCCTTCGATGGCCGCCGCGATAGCGGCTTCCGTCATGCCGGTCATCATCTTGCGGTAGGCGGCCTGCAGCATCTGGTCCTTGCCGGTGAAATAATGCCGGATCAGCCCGCCTGTCACGCCGGCACGCGTGGCGATCTGGCGGACCGTGGCCCCTTGAATGCCGGACTCGGCGATGCAGTCGAGGGTTGCGGTGATCAGATCCTCACGCCGTTCGGCTTCGCTGGCACGATGATAAGTCCGTCGGTTCTCCGTCATCTCCGGGCCTCGTCCGGATGACGTGTCAGAACACGCAACAAAGACGTCGACATGGCGCGCGAGCCGTAGACGTTCATAAAGACATCCCTCGGGAAAACGGAGCGGACCTTTCCGGCCACTCCGAACTCGGGCCGCTCTTTTCGGATTTCATCGTTATTATACGCTTGAATAATTGCCGCACAAGTGCCGATCTCTTCCGGCACGCAGCGCCTGATCGTTAATTTACCCGAAAAGCCAAATCATCAGGTTTCAGGGAACCTTATTAAGGGATCGTATACCATAGGTTCACAATATGGCGCCCGTACATTTCGTACGGATAGGGCACTGCGGAACGGGGCTTTGCAGAATGTCATCGGCTGAAGAGAAACGCGAATTGCAGAAGCGCCTGGATTTCGTCGGGCTGGACCAAGAGGCGCGTGATACGCTTCGCCGGCTGGATCCGGTCATCAGCGCCAGCCTGGCACCGGGGCTCGATGCCTTCTACAAAAAGGTCCAATCGACACCGGAAGTTGCCAGCTTCTTTTCGAACAAGGTACACATGGATGCCGCCAAGAAGCGCCAGATGAACCATTGGCGCGTCGTAGGCGAAGCGAAATACGACGAACATTATGTGGAAGGCGTCCGCGCGGTCGGTGCTGCGCATGCCCGTACCGGGCTTGATCCGCGCTGGTATATCGGCGGCTACGCGTTGATCGTTGAGCACTTGATCCATGCGGTGATGGCGGCCAACTGGCCGTCCCGTTTCGGCCGCAGCAATTCCGAAAAGCTTGCCAAGGAAATCAGCACGCTCGTCAAGGCAGCGATGCTCGACATGGATTATTCGATCTCCGCCTATCTAGATATCCTTGCCGCAGAACGCCGTCAGGCGGAGGAGGCAAAGCAGGCGGCCGAGCGTGAGCAGGATATCGCGCTTCAGGCGCTGGACGACGTTTTGAAGGGGCTTTCCGTTGGCGATCTGGAAAGCCGGCTTTCCGCCGACCTGCCGGCAAATTTCGTCCGCATGGCTGAGGATTACAACAACAGCGCCGAGAGACTGCGCCTGACGATGGCAACGGTCCGCCAATCCGGCGAGGAAATCCTCACCAGCACCAATGCGATCACCCAGGCTTCCAAGGATCTCGCCCGGCGCACAGAAGAGCAGGCGCAGGGACTGGAGGAAAGCTCGGCGACGCTGCACCAGCTCACGCAAAGCGTTTCCGGCACCGCCGAGGGCGCCGGCAAGGCGGCCGCTGCCGTCGATGTCGCGCTGTCGGAAGCACGAGCTTCGGGTCCGGTGGTCAAACAGGCAGTCGCGGCGATGGGAGAGATCGAACGCTCATCCGACGAGATCTCCAAGATCATCGGTGTCATCGACGAGATCGCCTTCCAGACCAATCTCCTCGCGCTCAATGCGGGCGTCGAGGCAGCCCGCGCGGGAGAAGCGGGACGGGGTTTTGCCGTCGTGGCGCAGGAAGTGCGGGCACTCGCCCAACGTTGCGCCGATGCCGCCAAGGAGATCAAGGACCTGATTTCCGACAGTTCCCGTCAGGTTCAAGCGGGCGTCGACCTCGTCAACAATGCCGGCACGGCTTTGAGCCAGATCACTGACCGTATCGACGACATCAATGCCATTGTGAAGACCATCGCTACTGAAGCTGGGCATCAATCCCTTGGCCTCCGCGAGGTCAACGGCGCTTTAAGCCACATGGACAAGCTCACCCAGGAGAATTCCGCCATGGTGCAGGAAACCTTCGGACGGACCTCGGATCTTCGGGATGCGGTGGAACGATTGGTGACGGCGCTGCGTGGCTTCAAGACCCGCAGCATGGAACGGCTTGCGCGCGATCGCCAACAGCGGGAAGAGGAAAGCCGCCGCGTTGCCTGACGTCCACTATTACGATCCATGGGCGCGTCGGCCCCTTTGACATGCGTCAGCGCCTTCCGCCGGCCATTCGGATAGCATCCGGCCTGCTTCGCAGGATCAGCATCGATATTGCGCCGAAGATGGGCCCGACCGCGAGCAGTATGAAAGTCCAGCGCCAGCCGCCCAGCAGTTCCGCGAGATGCGGCATCAGCCAGATCATGAAGATGGTGAGCGCAAAACCCATGCCCATCTGCAGGGAAAGCGCGGTGCCGACATATTTCTGATCGGCGAGTTCTGTCACGGCAGCGGAGAACTGCGCGGAATCTCCGATGATCGAGACGCCCCAGACGATCACGACGAGTGTCAGCAGCCAGGACGGCCCGTCGAAGACGAAGCCGATCAAGAGGGCACAGGTGCCGGAGACGATCATCAGGCCGGCGGTGGTGGCGGTGCGGCCGAAGCGGTCCGACAAGAGGCCCCCGGCAAAGCAGCCGATGACGCCCGAGGCCACGGCAACAAAGGTCAAAAGCGAGGCCTGGCTATTGATGCCGCTGCCGCCGTCGAGTGCGGCGCTCAGATAAGCGAGCAGCCAGGCCCACATGGCGTAAAGCTCCCACATATGCCCGAGATAGCCACCGTTCACCAAAAGCAGATTGTGGTCTTTCAGCACCCGGCCGATCTGAGCCGGGTCGAACAAGGCCTTGCCGAACGGGTATGGCCCTTCCCGTGTGCAGGCGAGGAAGACCACGGCGCCGATCAGCGTTGCGCTGCTCGAAAGCAGGACGACATATTGCCAGGCGATGGCAGACGACATGCCTCGGAAGAGATGCGGCAGCGATGAGCCTGCGGTGATGGCGCCGATAACCCCGGCAAGCGCCAGCCCCCGGCCGGAGATGAACCAGGTCGAGACGAGCTTCAGCGCCGGCGGATAAACGCCGGCCAGCGCAAAGCCGGTGACCATGCGACAGAGGACAGCACCGAATGGGCCGGGTTCCAGAAGAATCGCGGCATTGGAGAGCGCCGCAAGCAGAGCCGAACCAGCCATCAGCCGGTTCATGCGGACCAGGTCGGGCAGGTTGAAGAAGCTCGCCGATAGCGCTCCAATGACAAAACCGATCTGCACTCCGTTGGTGAGCCACGCAGCCGTGCTTTCGGAAAGCGACCAGGCGTGTTTGAGGTCCGGCGCGATGGCGTTCGCCGAAAACCAGGTGGAGAAGGACAGTACGACCGCAAGGCACAGCAGGGAAAGCATGCGCCAGCGGCCTTCGGCCTGAAGTTCCAGGGACTTCGCTGTCGTCATCATCTCACCCCGTCATGCGATATTTCGTGGCCATGTGCCGGTTCGGCAGCCGCGGTGTTCCAAACAGTTTTTCACGGAACGTGCCGTCGCGATAGCTCGTCTTGTAGAGGCCGCGCTCCTGCAGGATCGGGATCACGAGCTCGATGATATCGTTGAAACACTCCGGCACAACGGTGCGCGACAGGTTGAAACCGTCGACGCCGGCCTTTTCCGCCCAGGTGACGAGGGTGTCGGCGATCTGTTCGGCGGAGCCGATCATCGGTGCCTGACGGCTGCCGAGCACCATCTGTTCCAGGAGCTTGCGCCTGGTCCATTGCGGTCCGACGGTGCGGGTCATGGCTTCGATATTCGAGACAATCGCCGAACTCTTGCCTGTTTCAATCGGCTCGTCGAGATCGTATTTGGCAAGATCGATGCCGAGCGAGCCTGCGGCATGCACGAGTGCGCCTTCGGAACTCACATAGGCGCGATAATCCTCGAATTTCTCCTGCGCCTCCTTCTCCGTGCGGCCGGTGACGATGGTTGCTCCCATGAACACCTTTACGTCGTCCGCCCTGCGGCCATATTCGACGGCGCGGGCGCGGATGTCGTCGACGATATCCCTCACGCCTTCGATCTTCTGGCCGTTGACAAAAACGCATTCGGCATGTGTCGCCGCGAATTGTCGGCCTCGCGTCGATGAGCCGGCCTGGTAGAGGACCGGGGTCCGCTGCGGCGACGGCTCGCAGAGATGGATCGCATCGATGCGGTACTGTTTGCCGTGATGATGGATCTTATGGACCTTCTCGGGATGAGCATAAAGATGGCTCTGACGGTCGAAGATGACCGCGTCATCCTCCCAGCTTCCCTCCCAGAGCTTGTACATCACCTCCATATATTCGTCCGCAAGATCATAGCGGTCGTCATGGGCGGCCTGAGTATCAAGGCCGATCGCCTTTGCCGCGCTGTCGAGATAGCCGGTTACGATATTCCAGCCGATACGTCCGCCGGTCAGTTGATCAAGCGTCGACATGCGCCGGGCAAAGAGGAAAGGCGGCTCATAAGTCAGGTTGGCGGTAACACCGAACGAAAGGTGTTCCGTAACGGCGGCCATGGCCGGCACCAGCATCATCGGATCGTTGACCGGCACCTGCACCGCACGCTTCAGCGCTGCGGTATTGCTGCCGCCATAGACGTCGTTGACGCCGACGACATCGGCCAGGAAAATGCCGTCGAACAGGCCGGCTTCCAGGGTCTTCGCGTAGTCTGTCCAGTAGCGCAGTTCGGCGTATCGATGCGACTGGTCACGGGGATGCGCCCATAGCCCTTGCTGAATATGGCCGACACAGTTCATGTCAAAAGCGTTGAAACGGATTTCGCGCGTCCCATTATTCCCCATGATAAACTTCCCTTTATTCTCATTGCGGACGGATTTTGTCTCTTATATGATTTTGGCGTCCACTATAAAAGACGATTGACGAAAGGCAAGCAGCTTTGCAGCAGGTGCAGAAGGATCCGGTTCAGGCGATTGCCATGCGGGTGAAGATCGAGCGGGAAGCGCGCGGTTGGTCGCTTGCGGAGCTTGCGGAACGTTCCGGAGTCTCCAAGGCGATGATCAGCAAGATCGAGCGCTGCGAGGCAAGTCCGACGGCGACCGTGCTCGGCCGGCTTTCCGGTGCCTTCGGCCTGCCGCTTTCGGTCTTGCTGGCCTTGGCGGAGCGGGTACAGGAGCGCATTGCCCCGCATGCAGAACAACCGGTCTGGACCGACCCGGAAACCGGTTACACGCGCCGGGCCATCTCACCACCGAATTCCATGCTGGAGCTTATCGATGTCTCGCTGCCGCCGGGCGTGCGCGTGCCTTATCCCGCAGCGGCCTTTGCTTTCCAGCACCAGCAGATCTGGGTGCTTTCGGGGCGGCTCGATTTTCAAGAAGGGGCAGCGCTGCATCATCTTTCCGAGGGGGATTGCCTGCTGCTCGGCCCGCCGGTCGATTGCGTCTTCTTCAATCCGGGCAAGATCCCAACGCGCTATGTGGTGGCACTGACGAGACGCTGAGACGGCTCTGCAAAGAAAAAGCGCTTCCCGCACAGGGGAAGCGCAGTTGGGGAGGGTACTTATGACGCTGTCGGCCGCGTGGAGGTTCGTCGTCCGACACGCCGTGAACACATACTCGTGAATTTTGTTCCATTTTGGATTTCGATCTCGTGTTCGCAAACGGAACAATCCCCGGCGGCGTCGGTTCTGCAATCGACCAACAGGGAGAACGAAAGCGATGAGCAAAGCCTTGGAGACCACGGACCACACTGAAATCCGGCAGTGGATCGAAGACCGCGGCGCTCACCTGGCCCGCGTCAAGGGCGCCAGGGAAGGCGGCATCCTGCGTGTCGACTTCGGCAAGCCGGAGGAAGAGTTGGAGAAGATCGAATGGAACGATTTCTTCTCGATCTTCGACAAGAACAAACTCGCCTTCCTTTATCAGGACGAAACGGAGGCCGGAAAGACCAGCCGCTTCAACAAGTTCGTGTCCCGGTCGAAGCACTGAGCGACTGCAGTTCCATGCTGCAGCCGGGAGCATAACTGCGAACATAGCAAGGATGGCGGCGTCTGGTGCTGCGTATCGGAGTTAAAACCGGCCTTAAGGTTGCCGCACATCCCTGTGGTGGTTATGCTCTTGGTGCCGGAGGAAACAGGAGGCGTGGCCCGCGGTCGCGCCGCCATGCTATGGGAGGAAGACATGCCCGGTTTGGCCCCCGCGTTTTCCGATCGCGAAGATGCCGGCAGGCAGCTTGCGGAAGCGATGCAGTCGGTGCAGCTTCAGGATCCTGTCGTTGTGGCACTTCCTCGCGGCGGTGTGCCCGTCGCCTTCGAGATCGCACAGCGGCTGGGAGCGCCGCTTGACCTCCTGATCGTGCGTAAGATCGGGGCACCCGGCCATCCGGAATATGGTATCGGGGCGGTGGTCGACGGCAAGGAACCACATGTGGTGGTGAGCGAAGAGGCTGCCCGCCGTTTCCAGATCCCACCGGGATATCTCGCCACCGAGCGGGAGCATCAGTTGGCCGAGATTGAACGCCGGCACCGCATATATTTCGGTGAAGATGAGCCCCAGGACCACGATCAGGCGGGCCGAGATATCATTCTGGTCGATGACGGCATTGCCAACGGGAACTCGATCCGTGCCGGCATCCATGCGCTGAAGGAAATGGGCGTCGGCTCGATCCGGATCGCCGTGCCCGTCGCGCCGCGCGATCTTGTGGAATCCCTGCGGGAAGAGGTCGATGACATCGTCTGCCTGTCTGCGCCGCAGCACCTCGAGGCGGTGAGCGCGCATTATGCCGATTTCCCGGAAACGACGGATCAGGATGTCGTGCGTCTCCTGAAGGAAGCCCGAAGGCTGAACCGGATGATCCATTGAAATCATAAACGGATGGTCGTCAGAAGCGGTAGGTGATCGGAGGCGCGGCGCGTCAGCGGCGTCGAAATGACCTGTACGTCTACCGGCGTGACCTCGCTGGAAACGAAGATGTGGTCTATCCTCAACAGCGGGTAACGTGAAGGGAAGGTTGCCCTGGGTTTTGCCTTCAAACGAGATTGTACGTCGGCCATCCGGCGGGCGACGATTTTGTAGGTGGCGGTAGACGGGGTGGAATTGAAGTCTCCGATCAGGATACGAGGTTTCCGATGGCAAGCGGGACTCCCGAGCCAGGAGGGGCCGAGAAGCGTGCTGATCTGGCTGAGCCGGTCACGGCCGCGCAGTCCGAGATGCGTATTGACCACCTGCAGGCAATGATCGCCGACCTTGATCTCCACCCATATCGCACCACGCGGTTCGCCAACGGAGGGCAGGCCTGCGCCCTTGATCATCCTTGCCGGTAAAGCAGTCAGGATGGCGTCTCCATAACGTTCTTCAGCGACGTTGAGAGCTGGATGGAAATGGAATTCCATGCGCAGCAGAGAGGCGATGGCATGAGCCTGATCAACGCCGCCGGTGCGGCTGCGGCCGACATCCAGTTCCTGCAATCCAATGATATCGGGTTCCACAGTTGCGATGACTTCGGCCACTCGCGCAGGGTCAAGCTGGCGATCGGTGCCGATGCAGCTGTGGACGTTGTAGCTCAGGATTTTCAGACGAGGCCCGTCGAAGGATGGCGGAACTATCGGATCGTTCATAGGGCGGGGAACACCTTTGCCGGTTTTTCGTTCCCGTCCACATATAACCACTCGCGGGAAAGGGTATGACCTTCAGACGTTACATGGTGAGGCTCCTCGTCGGCGCGGCGATTTGCCTGGCAATCTTCCTCGTCTATCGCAGCCTGGGCCGCTATACCCTCGATGAAATCGAGGAATCGGTCCAGTCGATTGCCGGTTTCCGGCTGGCTTCGGCCTTTTCCTTTGTCGTCCTCTCTTATCTCTGCCTGACCGGCTTCGATACCCTCGCAGTGCTTTACACCGGCAAGCAGCTTGCCTACCGGCAGACGGCGCTTGCTTCGTTCACAGCGCTTTCTATCGGGCACAATGTCGGACTTGCAGCCCTGAGCAGCGGCGCCGTGCGCTATCGGTTCTATTCGCGCTGGGGGCTGACGGCCGAGGAGGTTGCGAAGGTCATCATCTTCTGCGGGATAACGGTCGGGCTGGGGCTTGCGACGCTTGCCGGTCTGGCCTTGTTGCTGCAGCGGGGCGATGAGCCGAACCTTATCGGGCTTGGTGGCCGGGCGAGGATCGCCGTGAGCCTCCTCTGTCTTGCCATACCGGCGGCTTATCTGTTGCTTTGCGGCTTTGTACGCCGGCCTCTCCACTTGCGGACATGGCGTTTCGAGCCGCCGGGAGCAAGAATTGCCCTAGGCCAGATCGTCATTGGCGCGCTCAATTTTGCATGCGTAGCCGCCGCGATCCGCCAGCTTCTCTCGACGTTCACCGACGCAGGTTATCTTGAAGTGGCGAGCGCTTACGTGACCGCGAATATCGCTGCCCTCATCAGCCATGTGCCGGGCGGGCTCGGAGTCCTTGAGGCGACGATGCTCGGCATCCTGCCGTCGGCCGCCTCGATCGGCGCTCTGGTCGCCTTCCGGGTGCTCTATTTTTTCGTGCCGCTGACAATCGGCGTGCCGATCTTCATCGTGACTGAAGCCTATTATCGCCATCGGGGCGGCAGGTATTCAGAACAGACGGTGATGTGACAGACTGGAGAAGAAGTTCCGAAGTCCGCTTCGGATCAGGGGAATCGGCCAGAAGGGCTGTTTCGGATCGATGATACCGGTGCCGACCATGGATTCGGTCTCGCCTTTTTCGGGATCGATATCGAAGGATCGCAAGCCGCGCGGCTTGACGTTAAGCCTGTCGATAGCTGCCAGCATGGAGCCTGTTTCGTTGATGATCCGTGCCACTTCGGCCGGTTCGGCATCGAGATGTTCCGCCAGGAGGTCGTTGCGCAGAGCAGCGATGGCCTGCCGGCCGGCAGGATCGGCGGTCTCGACGGCAAGATCGCATTCTGTGTCCAGTCCCTCCGAGCGATTGTTCAGATTGGACGATCCGACACGCGCGAAACGATCATCGACGATGATCACCTTGGAATGCACGATGATCTCCCGTTCGCCGCCTTTGCCGTCCGGTACGGCGGCATAGAACACACGCAGCCGGCCGTGTCGGTCGGCCCGCTTCAGACGGCGGATCAGACGGTTTCGGTTGTGCCCCATCATCAGCTTCTCCAGGAAGCCGTGGGATTCACGGGTGACGATGACGACGACCTCCGGGCTGTCGGCCCGGCGGAGCCGTCTGGCAAGGGTGCGGGCCACGCTAAAGGAGGCCAGGTATTGGGTCTCTATGTAGAGATGTCGCCTGGCGGTGCGCAGCGCGTCATGGGTCAGGCGGATCGCTTCACGGTGGCCGAGGCGGCCTTTCCACCTCCACGGTTCTGTGAGGGCAAGGCCGGTACTGCAATGGGTCAGCGCCGGTTCGAGATCCGCCGGCCAAGGCTTTTCACCGGGAATATGCTGGGGAGTGAGGACTTCGCCGGTGGCCTTCTTCCAGCGCCGTCGCGCCACATCGCCGATCAATCGCGCGATATCGCCTGTTATGATGGTTTGTATGTCGTGGAGCGGTCCATAGGGTGTGCCATCTGGCGAGCAGCGCAGGGGATTTGTAGCTGCATGGCTGCGGTCGTCCCAGCGGCGGGCCGTCAGGTCGATGCCGCCGAGGAAGGCCGTGTTGTCGTCGATGGCGACGATCTTCTGGTGATGGCTGGCGCGAAGCGGATGATCGAAATCGAAATGCAGAAAGATACGGGGATGGTCGCTCCATTCCATCTTGCCGAAAATCTTCAGGCTCTTGCCGGAATAGACCGGTCCCATGCCCCAGACGAGGATGCGGATTTCGAGCGCGGGCTTTTCATCGACCAGCTTGCGAAGAAGACCACCAAGTGTCTCTCCGTCCGGATCGTGGGGCCTCAACACGATGTTGGGATTGAAATCCCAGCCGATGATGAAGAGCGAACTCTTGGCTTGGCGCAACACCTGGTCCAGCCGGTAGAAATAATTCTCGCCGTCGATAAGGAAGGCGAGCTTTTCCGCCATAGCGCTACGCCAGGCGTTGCGGCCCGGCCGGATGATGGGCTCGAATTTGAATATGGATTCCTGAAAAGAAAGCGATCGTGTCTTCGTATCCACCTCAACCACCTCGTCGTGTAATTGATAAGGAAACGTGTGAATTTTATCCTTTGTTCCCGAAGGCCAATCCCGCTCCGGGAGAGAGCGGAGGGCGGGGGCCGGCAACTATTCGCCTTCGGTTTGCTGCGGTGGGTTCGGCGCGACGAAATCACCGCCCGTGTCTCCAAAAATTTCCATGGAGGCGACCAAGGAGAGAAGGATGAGGACTGCCGCGACAAGCAGCTTCCAGAGCCCGGACGTCACCGATGTCCTGCTGTCTTTTTGTGGTATCTGCCTGTGGTCCAAGTGCGTATGGCGATGGATATCCATAGTTGCCCTCCCGGCGCGCTTGCGCCGGTATCGCTTTAATGTGCGGTTGGGTTGCCCGGCGGCATGTGGGCTGGCGGGTTGGGATTCTCATCAGGATTGGGCACCGGCACCTCATCCGGCAGACGATCCGGTTCCGGTTCCTCGATCGGAGGCTCCGGGGTCCAGACAGGCGCCGGCATTGGCGGCTGTTCGCTGGGTTCGCGAGGATCAGGCATCATAAGAATACTCCCTGTTACTCAGCCACAACCGTCCGGCATGGTGATTGTTCCTCGCAAATCACCGTTCCGGAAACCGTCAACATCCAACAGTCCCTATCGGTTCGTGGAGCCGGTGCTTGTGGGGTCGCTTCCCTGTGCCGTGTCGTTCGATATGCCGCTGAGGTAATGCCCGGCCGCCAGCAACAGCAGCACCAAAATATTGGCTCCGAGGATTTGAGTTCGTTCCGGTTGTCCGTGTCATGATCTTGCCCTTATGGCTAGTAAACTGCTTGCCATCCGTCTGCCGAGCGGGAAACCGGTTTTGCGAGGAAATGGGAATGGCACATGCTCGAGACAATTTCCTGGCATGGCTTCGCGCGGCCCATGCTATGGAGGAACAGGCGGTCACCATGCTGACCGACCAATCGCGCCGGATAGAGAGCTACCCCGACCTCAAGGCCAGGATCGTCCAGCATCTTCATGAAACGGAGGCGCATGCGCAGGCCTTGAAGGACCTGCTTGACCATCTATCGGGTTGGACCGGCGCAGCGACGCTCAAGGACATGGCGGCGAAGCTTGCCGCGAAGGCCCAGGGTGTCGGCGGCATGCTTACCAGCGACGAGGTCGTCAGGGGAGCGATGACGAGCTATGCGTTCGAGCATCTGGAAATAGCCAGCTATCGCGTGTTGATTGCTGCAGCCGACGAACTCGAAGAGATGGAGGCGAAAGCCGTCTTCGAGCGCATCCTCGCGGAAGAAATTGCCATGGCAGACTGGCTGGAAGCCAATCTCGATCCGATCACTCGCATATTTCTGATGCGGGACGAACGCGACCTTATGGCCAAGAGATAGCCTTTGACCGGCCATAATGGATGATGAGACCTTTTTAAGAGAGTCCTCTTAGCCGAAGCAAAGCTGATGCGGGAGGAAACCCGAGCAGGATGTCCTGACTCTACCCGGCCCAGCGCTCCAACTCTCCCAGCCGCGATGTCAGTTTCTCAAAGCTCCGCAATCCAACTGGATTTGCAGGTCTTTTTCATCCCGCACGCCCTGCTGGTAAAGCTGGATGATCCGTGCTGCAAGGTCGTTGGCGGCAAGGCTTCCACCGGTCAGCCCGCGCTCGGCGCAGAGACCGTCAAAAAGACGTTTGAGAAATGCAAGTTCATTCGGTTCGAAAGTACTTGTCAGAACTGCCGGATTCATCTTTTCAGCCTCCACTATCTGGGGGCGAAAGCGCTCCTGTCTTCCAGTCGCCGCTGCCCTTATCCATAGCTGGCGATGCCCGAAAGATGACTCTTTCTCCTACCCTTTGCAAGCGAAGAACGAAGACGGATCGGTCTGGAGCGGGTGGTTTTGTTCCGTTTTCACCCGCTCGTGAATGCGCGTGCTTTCTACTCGTCCAGATGGTGTGCCTCGTGACCGTAAAACTGCTCTGTCTGCACGGCTTTGCTACCCGGTCCGCGTTTCCGCGAATGCTTGGTCTTGGTCGGGTTGGAGGGCTATGTTCTCTGGAAAGACATCCCAGGTCCGCGCCCGAACGATCAGTCTGTTTCGAGCAGGAAGAATGTGGCGGGGCCAGCCGGCGTGTCGTTGTCGAGGTCGAAGCGCAGCGGTCCATTGCCGCTTTCGAGCGGCGCGTGCACGACGCCGTCCAGTCCGACCGGCGAGAGCCGCCAGCGACCGGTTCGATGCTTGAATTCAAGCGAAAGCGTGCCCTTGCGGATCAAGACCGGCAAGGTGCCGAAATCCTCGATCACATTTTCCTCTCGATCCTGGAGCCGCATGTTGGTGTTGCGGGCGTCGGTGGCGAAGATCAGCAGCATGCGCTTCGCCGTCGCCAGAGATGCGGCCCCATCGAGCGCCGAGGCCGCAAAAAGCGCGTCGCCGTCCCCGCGTTCGATGCGGATCGTTCCGAGATCGATCGGGCCATCCAGCGCCGCGAAGGCGGCGGCTTCCGTGCGCGGCGTTGATAGCGTCAGACTGCGCTTATCCCTGTCGAGGAGTAGTTCTCCGGTATCGCTCTGGAAGATGCCCCGGGCCGGGTCGCTGCGATTGTTTTCCGGTAGCAGGCCTGCGGTCTTCATTGCGGCCAGCAGCTTGCCGGCGTCTGCCTCGCCGCGCGGCTGGTTGACCGCAAGCGGCTCACGCAATCCGTCCGATCGTCTGAGGCCGATGCGGGAGACGAGCGACAGCACGGTCAGGGCGTCAGGCTCGGCCGCCTGCATGTCATCCGTCAGGTCCTCCTCGCCGCGGACAAGGAAGGGAAAGGTGTTGCGTGAGACGGAGACATCGCCGCGCCGGAAGAGGAGGGCGGCGAGCGTTTCACCGGCGCGGGCGACCGGATCGAGCGCGATCGCATAGGGCAGCATGGCGCGCTTGTGAGGAAAGGGCTCGCCGTATTGCAGGGCGATCGGTCCGTGCCCGTGGCGGCAGAGCATGTCCCAGCCCTGCAAGGCTGCATAGGCGGGCATCACGAGGCCGGCCTCGTAGCGATACCGGTTCCAGAAGAGATGATCGTATTCCGTGATGCCGAAAGGCTTGCCGAGCCAGCGGCTTGCAGCGGCCATGCGCATGTAGGAGCCGGCATCGGCGAGCGAGCTTTCGTTCTTGATCTTCGCTCCGGGCTCATAGCTCATCACGCCGTCCTGGTAGGTGTTCATGGTGACGGCTTCGAGGTTCTGGCGGGTGAGCCCGGTCTGCACCGTTGGCCAGTTGTTGTAATCGCTGACGAGGCCGCGATAACCGAGGTCCCGCATGACCCTGGTCATGCGGGCAACGGCGCCCTTTTCGGTGTCAACGAAAAATGCCTGCAGATCGCGCAGGCGCGGACTATCGGCATAACGTTCGACGGGCAGGCGCACCGAGGCATTTTCCAGCCGTTCGTTCGCCCGAAGGTCCGGCCATGCGGCCCTGAGCGCCTGGGTCGAGCCGTAGCGTTCGCGCAGCCAGATGTTGAATGGTTGGCGCAGGCTGTCCGGGTAGGGGCGGCCTGCCCGGTCGTGGACAACCGTCTCGAATTCCATGCTGTTTTCGTTGACGAGGATCACCATGGCGAGCGCGTCGTCGCGGATCGGGGCGATGCCGGTGTAGGGATTGACCCGGGTGAGGAAATCCGTGACCAGCCTTTTCCAGTGGGCGAAGGCCCTGTCCTGATAGTTGACTTCGAGCTTGAGACCTTCGGAGGGCGCCCACCGGTCGTCATGACCGCCATAACCGCCGCGCCAGGAGGTGAGCCCGTCGACCATCCAGTAGATGCCGTTCCTCTTCAGCGCAGCCATCAGGTAGTGGATGCGATCGAGGATTTCCGGATCAAAGTCGAAGTCCCTTTGCCGGTCGAACATCAGGCTTCCGTCGATGAAATGGAAGCGAGCGATGTTGTAGCCATGCATGGCGAGCTGTCTGGCATAGACATCCGCGTCCGCGTGGTTCGGAAAGCCGCCGGATGCCGGACTCCACGCGAGCGAGGCGCAGAACAGGCGGGCCGGCCTGTCCGGCGGGCCGGCTTTTGCCAGATGGCCGTTCGTTCCGGCGACAAGCCGGCTATCCCCGTCAATAGGGCCATTCGGAAGGACGCCGGAAAAATCGAGCGGGCTGCCGGGAGCGATGGTAAGCGAAATCTCCCGGACCGGAAGCCAGTCAGCCGGCCAGGCTGGGCTGGTCGAAATCGTGAGCGCGAGCGCCGCTGCCAGGATGCGGACCAGTCTTTTCATTTCCGTCTCCGATCTCCCGGCTCTCCACCCATCCGCCGGGATCGCGCCGCGGGGCGAAAAAGCCGAAGGGCACCGCCATTGTGTGGAACAGCCAGGCGACTACCGTATAAAGTCCGAGCTTGAAACTACCCTTCCGCCACGACATCAGCGCAACGACGGCCGCGAAAATACCGAGCACCGATTCCAGCGCAAGGAGCTTGTCGGGGATGGCGATCAGCAATCCGAGCGAAAGGAGGATCCAGGCCGATACCAGTGCCCAGAGCCGGAGCTCCGGCAATTCCGTCAACAGCCGGGCAAAATAGGGCTTTCCGAACGAGGCACGCAGCAATTCGCCGATGCCGAAGAGATATTTCGTTTTCCAGCGGCGGACGAGCAGGCGATAGGAATTGACGTTGTGGCCGTAGTGTCGGACGAAGCGGCGGTCGAGGCGGAAGAGGCTCCAGCCCGCATGGCGAAGCCGGATGCCAAGGTCGAACTCCTCGTATCCGTGCAGGTTCCTGTCCGTCAGGTAGCCGATGCTCTCGACCGCAGCACGACGATAAAGCCCGCCGCCGTTCATCCGGTCGATGGCGCCGGCGCGATTTTCCGGCGCATTGCGCTGGACGCGGCGCGTATATTCCAGATTGTCGAGCATCATTTCCTCGACATGGCCCGTCACGCCGCCGGCTTTTGGATAACGGTCGAGATAGGCAAGCGCCTCGGGGATGAACTCGGGATCGAGATCCATGTCGCCGTCGATCAGGCAGATGAAATCGTGCCGCGCATACTGGAAGCCGAGCTGGGGGCCGATGCCGCAGCTCGGACGTGCCGGATTTTCGATCTGGACGATGCGGACCGGATAACGCGATGCGATTTCGATGGTGGCGTCCGACGAGCCGCTGTCGGCGACGATCACCTCGCCGCGACCGCCAGGCAGGCCTGCCAGCGCGAATTCGATCGTGCGGGCGATCCGTTTTTCCTCGTTCAGCGTCTTGATGATGACCGATACGCTCACGGTCGCTCCTTTATTTTTTCCCAGTGGATGCCACGGACTGGTAGACCTCCAGCGTGCTGCGGGTGATGGAAGGCCAGGCATAGGTCCGTTCCATTTCCCGAATACGCGACAGGGCAGTCTGGTGACCGAAGGGCTCGGCGATCTTGCGTGCCAGAGCCTCGGCAAGGGCGTCGACATTCCCGGCGGGGAAATAATCTTCCGGCGGCAGCTCCACCTCGTGATTGGCGACGATATCGCTTGCCAGCACCGGCAGGCCGTAACCCATGGCTTCGAGGAGTGAAATGGGCATGCCTTCGTGAATCGACGGCAGGACGAAGAGCCCTGCCTGCGAGAACAGTGCGGCCAGCTCTTCGCCGCTCTGGAAGCCAGTCAGCACGACGTTTGGAACGCGTGCCGCCATCTCCTCGATCTCCTTTGCATAGGTCGTGCCCCGATGATCGGCGCCGCCAACCAGGACCAGCTGCCAGTCTGTCTGCTTCAGCTTCCCGAATGCGGCGATCAGGTCGGTCTGGCGCTTTTCGGGCACGAAGCGGGCGACCATGACGATGTAGCGGCGACGCTGTAGGCCGAACCGGTCGAGCGTGGCCTTGCCGACGAGGCTTGGCCTCACCGTCACGCCGTTCGGGACATGGGCAACCTTTGCGCCGTACCGACGCTTCATCGTCTCCGCCACATCGCGCGAGACGGCGATCCTGGCGTTCGCGAAGCGCATGGCCAGCCGCTCGCCGAGCTTCAGCACCCGTTTTGCCGTCGGGCTCCATTTCTCGCGGTCGTAATCGTAGCCGTGATGGGTCATCACCACCTTCAGTCCGAAAAGACGCGCCAGCGGGGTCAGCAGGCCGGGGCCGACCGCGTGGATATGCAGGATGTCAGGACGGCGGACGGCGGCATGGAGGACACCGATGAGCGTATGGGCGAAGGCCTCGAAGAGCATCGATTTTGGCGCCCAGAGCGGCGCGATGCGGATGCCGCGCCAGATCGAACCCTTCTGTTCGGCGAGATACTGGCGGCGGCCTAGCACTTCGACGTCCCAGCCGCGTGCGACGAGTTCCTGGGCAAGCATTTCGACATGTTTTTCGACGCCGCCCTGCACATTCGGGATGCCCCGGAGGCCAAGCATCATGACGCGCTGGCGAGCGGTCTCACGCCCCACAAGGATGTCGGGAGCGCTGACGACGTCCGGCAGGACCGGGGAGAGGCGTGGTGCCTGGCCCACGACGACACGTTCGATGCGGCGCTGTCCGGCCGGATCGGGGCGCGGAAGAGCCTGGGCCTGCAGCAACTGCGCAGGGATCTGTTCGAGCGACGACAGGTTCTCCGGAAGCTTCCGGGCAGACTGCGGGTGCCGTTTGCTCGACGTGTTGATTTTCTTGTCCATCTACCGATACCAGAAATCATTTCCTAGCGTCGGTTCTACGGAGGGAACCTTCTTATACCGGCAAGAAAAACCCTAAGATTTTAAAGGAGTTGTGCAGTTATTGAGCAAAGCGGCAGAAAAGTTTGAAGACACTCGACCTATTTTGGGAATCGGCTTTTGCGACCGTCAAATCCCGGTAAGGGATTGGTAAAGATCAAGCGTTTTCCGGCGGTAGGCCGCCCGTGAGAATTCGGCGGCAATCCAGGCGCGGCCCGCCCGTCCCATTGCCGCCCGCTCGGCGGCCGGACGGGAGGCGAGACCTGCAAGCGCCTCTGCCAGGCCGTCCACCGAACCGGCGGTAGCCGTCAGGCCGCTCTCGCCTTCTCGGATCATTTCCGGGATGCCTCCGATTGCGGCACCGACGACCGGGCGCCCGAGCGCATAGGCTTCCAGAATGCTGATCGGCGCATTCTCATACCATTCGGAAGGCAGGACGAGGCCGCGCGACTGACCGATGAGCCGGAAGAGATTTTCGCCCGACAGGTAACCGGCGAAGGTGACATCGGCCCCGGTCGAATGCGCAATTTCCTTCAGAGCCGCTTCCTCCGGTCCGGCTCCCGCGATCACCAGTTTCTGACCCGCCCTGGCGCAGGCACGGATCAGCGTCGCGATGCCTTTCTCGGGCGCCAGGCGTCCGGCAAAGACGAAATAGTCGCCCTCCGTCCAGTCGGTGGAGAAATGATCCACATCGACGAAGTTCGGGATATGGACCAGCTTTTTTGCGGGCCAGCCCCATTCGATCAGTTTTTCGCAATAGAAGCGGCTCGGCACGACGATGCGGTCGACCTTGTTGCGATAGAGGCCGAGGGTTCGATGGAGAAGCGTCTCGGCGAAAACCACGGCGCTCAGCGGCAGCGAGCCCTTGACGCAGCGGTTGACGACGACGTTGTGAATGCGGCCGCCCTTGCAGTCTTCGCAAATCGCTCCGTCGCGCAGCATCTTGTAGGAGGGACAGGCGAGTTTCAGGTCATGAGCCGTCATCACCACCGGAATGCCGGCATCTTTCAGGGTGGCGAAGATCGCCGGCGAGATATGATGATAGATGTTATGCGCGTGTGCGATGTCAGGGCGTGCCTTGTCGATCAGGCGCTTCAGGTTGCGCTGCGCTTCGAAAGAATAGATGACCTTCGCGGCCTGCACGACCTTGTCCTTCAAGCCGATCTCGCGGCCGTATTCGATCTCGGATACGAAATAGTCCGACCATGGCGAAGGCAGGTTCTTTTCATGCTGCATGGCAAAGGGCACAACATCCCAGCCGATCTCTTCGAAAAGCGCCGTATGGTCGAAGAACACCGCCTCGGCGCCGCCGCGCCGGTAGAAATAATTGTTGATGTTGAGAAGGCGACGTGTGCCCGCCATCGTCACCTGGACATTCATTGGAGCGTTCATCGTGGATCAGCCTCCCAGCCCAGGGCGCGCGCTGCCGCCTCTATCGTCAAAATGCGGCATCCACGCTGATGGGCATGACGGACCAGATGTTCGAAAGTCCCCGGCGTGCAGCCAAAAGGCGTCGGCGTTTCGGTAATGTCGTGGGTGAAGAAGATGAGCCAGCCAGGATTCTTCACAACCTCATCGATCCAGCAGGTCAGCCCGTGCGCATGTTCCTCGGGTTGACGGATTTCCACCGCTTGCAGCATCAGCGGGTCGACTGCGCCGCGGTTGATCGCCTCGCCTGCTCCCCGACAGGTCCGGTAGCGGCTGGCAAGTTCACGGCGTGCCGGCGGCCATGCGGCGTTATAGGGGAAGGCGAAGTTAGTGGCCGGGCGGGGAATGCCGATACCACGCAGATAGCGGGCGCTTTTGTCAAGGTCGTCGGCCAGTGCTGAGCCGTAGGAGCGGACGCGACGATGGGCGAATGTATGGCATCCGATCTCGTGGCCCCGGCGGAAAAGCTCAAGAGAGCCTTCGCGGCTGATCAAGGTCCGGTCCGGTTCGACCCGACCTTCGATGCCACCGGCGATGTAGAACGTGCCGTGCGCATCGTATTTCTCCAGGATCGCCGCGCCGTGGGTCAGGGCCGTTTCCGGCACGTCATCGAACGTGAACGAGACGATTGGAACATCGGTTGCGACCGTACGGGTTCGCGGTGCCATCTTCCAGATGAGCCGGTTGCTCACCCGATCGATCAAACTGCCCATTGCCTCCAATGCGTCAGGCATGGGCTGGCTTCCCTCTTCGCATCGATTCCCCCTCGATATGGACCGCATTCGCCTCATAGCGGAGCCCGAAGATCGCCATGCAGAACAGGAACCAGCCGATGATGTAGCCGGCCGAACTTTCATAAAGGAGGCTTTCGAGGCACGTGGTGAAGATCATGTAAAGCCAGATGCGCAGGAAAAGCCGTCCGCTATGACTTATCTTTCCTTGAACGCCGATCTTCGAAAAGCTCCGCAGCGGCACCGCGAAGAACCAGATCAAGGAAAGAACGAGGGCGGGTATTCCGCCGATCAGCAGGATCTCCACATAGGAATTATGCGCATGCGACGCCTGGATCGCCCAGGTCTCCAGACCTTCACCGCCATAGACCAGTTCCTGCGTGCGCCAGAAGGATTTGAGGCCGAAACCGGTCATCGGGAATTGCGAAATCGCGTTGAAGGCCAGCCGCCAGATATCGGTGCGATTGGTGAAGGTCGCATCCACGCCGAGGCTTGTCACCAGTTCGCCCAGGGCCGGGGAAAGGGCGGCGCCGACGGCGACGAGGTTGAAGGCTGCGACCCCGCCCAAGGAAAGCGGGATGCGCAGGAGCGGGAATTTCTCGAACAGCCAGGCCAGCAGGATAATTGCCGGCAGCATGGCCGAAGCGGTCTTGCCGCCGGTGTGCATGAGAAACCATGTTGCGCTGACGACTATTGTCAGGCCCACCAGCCGCGACCAGGTTCGCATGATGAATATGCCGCAGAAGGCAAACAGCACCATGGCGGCCGCTGCATTGTTCTTGTGCGGAAAATAGCCGCGCCATAGCCCGGCATGCATGGGTTCGGAAACCTCTGCAGCCGAATGGATGGAAAAGTACGGCAGAAAGTAGATACCGTAATAGGCAAGCCCGATGCAGGCAAGCGTTCCAATCGCCAGAAGCTTGGCGAAATGGGTTTCGGAACGCGGCAGCAACAGGCAGGCATTGGCGCCAACGACGATCAGCGATGTGACGAACAGCGCCTTGAGGCTGTTGAAGCTGTGGTTCGAGATAAGCGACACGAACAGAAGCCAGAGGAAAAGTGTCAGCATCAGCCACCACGGCTGCAGGAGCGTGCCCCGCATCGGAGTCATCATGGCGCAGGCGACTGCGCCGAGCGGCAGGAAGATGAACAGGAGCTGGTTGAGCCTGCTGGAATTGTCGGTTTCGATGCTCGCGGACGAAGGCAATGTCAGATCGTAGAAAGGATTGATCGATATCGCGACGAACAGGAATATGGCGATGAACAGCAGCGAACCGATCATGCTGCGATGATCGATCTCAGATGAACTTATCGCTGCGGCGGCGGGGCTGCGCATGGTCAACCCCCCAATGCGTATCTCTGCGTATAGGCAAAGCGTTCACGGGCATCGCCGAGATGCCCCCACAATCCCAGTATCAGAGCAAGGCCAGTACCGGCCATGAAGCCGCCGATCGCGCCTGCCACAAGCAGGATTAGCGTGCGCGGCGGCCAGCTTTTCGTCTTCGGCGGCACGGGCGGGGATATGACCCGCACGTTGCTCGTGTCGATCTGCTGGCGCTCGGTGATCTGATGGGTGCGGCCGAGATAGGTCTCGTAGACGGCGGCCTTGGCGCGCGCATCCCGCTCCAGTTCCCTGAGGCGTACCTGGGCGTCGTTGTTGGTGAAGACGGTCGAACGTTCCGCGTCCGCCTTGCTGCGCAACTGGGAGAGCGTCGAGCGGGCTTCGTCGACGTCGGTCCTGGCACTTTGAAGAATGCGGTTCGCCTCGTCGGCTATGGCTTTTTCGAGCGCGGTCTTTTCGGATTGCATGGAGATCAGGCGCGGATGCCGTGCACCATAGGTAAGGGTCAGCGAACCGATCTGCTGCTGCAGCGTGTTGTAGCTGGCCCTCAGCGTTTCCATACTGGGCGAGTCGAACACGGTCGCGGTGACCGTACGCCTGTCGGCGACGGCGGACCGCATCTGGTTGTAGCGCGCCTCGGCCTGGATCAACTTCTGTTGCGCGTCGAGGACCTGGGTGTCGAGTGCGCTCGAAATACGGGTGCTGGCCAGCTCGCCCGTATTGGATTCCTGGATATTGTTGTCGCGCCTGAACTGCGCGACCCTTTCCTCCGCGTCCGTCACGGCGGCGCGCAACTCGTCCAGCCGACCGGTCAACGTTGCGGCGACGCGGCCGGCGCTGTCGGCGGAGGATTCGAAGAGTTCCGCCTCGAAGGCGCGGACGATCGCCTCGGAAAGCCTGACCGATTTTTCCGGATCGGAGGTCCAGACCGAGAGCGTGACCACGAAGGAGCGCTCTTCCCGGCCTGCCTTCACCCGGTCGCCGAGTTCCATCAAGACGCCGAGTTCCTTGTCGCCGGCCGGTCGGTTGCCGGAAATCAGCCGGTACAGCGGCGCAAGCAGGCTCGGTTTGGTGAACTCGGGGTCCTCGGTCAGCTTCATGTCCCGGATGACCTGCATCAGGACATTGCGGGAGGTGAGCACGCGCAGCCTGCTTTCGACCTCCAGCAGTTGCGAATCCCGCTGAGGGTTGGAGGCGAAGACATCATCGTTGACGACGTTGAGGTTCTGCGGATCGATGATGAGGTCCGTATAGACGGTGTAGCGGGGCGTGGCGGTTGCTGAATAGAGGAAGGCCGCAATCACGCCAATGACGGTCATGACGATGATCCAGCGCAGCCCGCCGCGCAGCCAGGAGAGAATGTCTCCCGGCGTGATTTCCGAAAGGCTGCGGACCTGCGCCTCTATGACGCCATCGAGCGAGGATTTCTCCGGTTTTTCGGGTTCCTCGAAACGGTCCGGCGCTGGCTGCCGCGGGGTCGGGCGCCGCCAGTATTCGTCATGATCGTCATCGCGCTCATCCTCGATCCGCTTTCCGGTTTCGAACCGGTCGTCATTGAGACGATCGAGAAGCGAGCCGCGATAAGGCATGCCGGTGCCCTGGCCGGTGGACGCGGCATATGATGCCGGTCGTTGGTTCTCAGGCTCCTTCGGCCGGTACATGCACACCTCCAGCCATGCAGCCTTCGCATCGGAGAGACCGCGTTTCAGCAAATAACGTCGCTTCAATCACTAGGTCAGCACGATGAATATCGCGTTAACCAAGGCATTGGTCCTATCGAAAGTCCGTCAGAAGGCGGCTCCAGCTTTCGGATGCCAGGCCGCCGACAAAGATGTCGTTGCGGGTTGCCGCTTCACGGATATCGGAATGCCGGGTCACCATGCAGAAATAGCCGCGATGCTTGAAGCTCATCTGCCGCTGACGCATCAGCGCATTCATCAGGAAAGGCTGAGCCGTGCCATGGGCGGCGGCATAACCGGATGTGGCGAGATCGGCGAACATCTGCCCGACGACATCGAATTCGCGGCCTTCGAGACAGAGGATGTTGAGCACATGCGCCGCCTCGCCCGGCTTGCCGAAGAAGAGGTAGCAGCCGATCGTGACGCCCTGGCCGTTTACCACGAGCTTGCAGTGGAGCCGGCCGAGCGAGATGTTCGATGCGGCGGTGTCCATCAGCCAGAGCAGGTCGTCGCGCGACCAGTCCGGTCGGATGGCAAAGCGCTCGGTCATCCTGCCGGCGCAGGCGAAGAATTCGTCGAAGCCGGCCTCGATGGAAGCCGTGCCCTCGGGTCTCGGCGGCGTGAAGGCTGCGAAGCGGCGCCTGGCGGCGAGATCGGCAGGCTTCAGGAATGGGGAAAGCGGCAGATGCCGGGCAAGCGGCAGCTTTTCCCGGACCCGATTGAACCCGGTATGGAAGGGCCGGAAGGTGCGGCGCCATTCGAGGCTTTGAATCGGCAGCATGAAGCCGCCGCCCGTCGTCCAGTGATCGGCGCTGACGGGGGAGGCGTTGTCGGAAAAGCAGAGGTCGGGTTGCGACAGGCGGACCGCCCGCGCCAGTCTCGCAGCACCCGCAAACCCTGCCTTGCCATCCGCCATGAAGGCGCACAGAAGCCGGGCTGTGATCCGGCGGCCCGCAGCGTGAAAGGCCATCGGAAGTGCAAGCAGAGCGCTGTCGATGCGGCCTGCGCCATCCTCATGCACGATGCTGCCGTAATCCGGCTCATATCCGGGGTTCTTAAGGAAAACGCGATCGAGATAGTCGAGGAGATCCGGGCGAGGTTCTTCGTTTTTCCTGCGGAATGCCTTGTTGAAAAGCCGCCCGACGGATTGAACATCGGCAACCTCCATCGGGCGCACGCCATGGGCATGTTCACGAGCAGCGACAGGGTTTTGAGGACGAAGCGTCTGCATGATGCCTGGCTGAAGATTCATTCGGCAGGCTCCCCAACCGCAAGGCCTGCCTGTTTCCTGCTCTTGCCGACCATGTGGGAATAGACCGCCCAGGCGGCGAGCGCCATCGCGATTTCGATGACATAATACGAGACGAAGGTTCCGGTGGGTGGTGCGTACCACGTGGCCAACGCGGCTATTGCCGCTCCGAGCAGGCTGCCCAGACCAAGGACGGACGCGCGTGCCCCCTGGTGGCCGGCTGCACCGAGAGCCTCTACCGCGATCGACCAGCACGTTACCGGGATGACGACCCAGCAGAGGATGCGGACGAACAGCACCAGCGAGGTGTAGTCGTGGCCGAAGAGATAGGGCAGCACGGGTGCGAGGATATAGACCGCAATCGTAGCGCCGATGCTGATCGCGATCGCCGCCGCGAAGATTTTCGAGACTCTCTCCGTCGCGTGATGCAGGCCGCCAAGGCTCGCTTTGGCGGTGCCTGGATAGACGATGCGGTTCAGCGCGTCGACGGACAGGTAGCTGCTTTCGATGATCCGCCGCGCGACGCTGTAGCTTGCGACGATCTCGGCCGTGGCGACGAGACTGAGCACGAGCAGGTCGGCGTTCTGGCGCGCCGCCTTCAGAATGAACGGAATGCTGAAGAAGAGGCCGAGCTGCAACTCTTCCCGGACGATCCGGAATTGCGGCCGGCCGAGGTTGCGAAGTGCCCTGATGCAGAAGGCCAGCATGATCGCATGGGCGGCGAACTGCCAGATGATCCAGCCGGAGAGCGTCGAGACGCCGAAAACGAGGCAGGCCAGCACGGCGGCTGCAGTGCGGATCAGCGCGAAGCCCATCACCACCTTGTTGGCCGAACCGAAGTCCGAAAACGCGATGAAGGCCTGTTCGGAAAGGAGGATGCTGCGCACCAGGATGATGTTGGTCACCAGCATCATGGCGATTTCGATGCTGTTCACAGCCGCATTGGGAGAAACTTCGAAGAAGAAGGGCAGGACGATCGCGCCGATGACGACGAGCAGGATGCCGCTTACCGAGATCAGGATGATGTTATGCCCCAGCATCGCCGGATACATCGCATGGTCGCGGGCGACGCGCCGCACCAGACATTCGGTGGCGCCGACGCCGCAGAGATGCACGGCGATCAATGAAACGGCGGTGATTGCCACGAACAGGCTGAATTCATGCACGCCGAGAGACCGGGCGAGGATCGCAAACGTCAGGAGCTGTGCCGCCGAACTGACGATCAGACTGCCGCCGGAAGCTGCATAGGACACGATCATCGGCACGAGTTCGCGGTAGCGCAGCAGCTTTCCGATCGAGTGGGGCATGGTCATGCTCGGCCTCCTGCCGCCGCTGCGAGGTTCGGAACGTCTGCCGTCGCGCGGGAGCTAAAATTCTTCAGCCAGAGCTGGGTGGAAAGAATGCCGACGAAGGCGGCGTTGTCGCGGAAACCTGAAACAGGCTGCGTACGGCACTTGTGATGAAGTTTTGCCACCGCCCGGGTATTGAAGAGGCCGGTGGAGGTGATGGCCTGTTCGCTCAACATTTCGCTGACATAAGCCTGCTCTTCGTTTCCGGTGAAGGATCGGCTGTCGGGCGCGCGATAGGGTTGTTTCGGCCGCTTGCTGATTGCCCCGGCAACAGATCCTTCGCCACACGACGCAAAATATGCTTTTCCTCGAGGCCCTTCAGTTTCATGCCGGGCGGCAGGCGGCCAGCGAATTCCACCAACCGATGGTCAAGGAAAGGGAAGCGGCCTTCGATGCCATGCGCCATGGCCATGCGGTCCCCCTGGCTCGACAGGATATAGCCGGGCAGCAGGAAGCGGCTTTCCAGGTATTGTGCTTGATGAAGCGGGTGCCAGCGGCCGAAATTTTCCGGCAGGCGGGAAGCCAGCTCTTCGGCTGGATCATAGGTGCCCAACGTAGCGCGCAGGTCGTCGGAATAGAAGATCTTGGCGGCCGCTGTGGTGCGAAAGCGCGGCCGGTGTGAGAAGAGCGGATCATCCGCCGCGTCGTTTCCCGCTCCGAAGAAGGCGGCGAGATACTCCGCCGACTGCTGTTTGAGGCCCGGCAGATAGGGATAGAGCTTGCGGAAAAGATGCGACCGGATCTTCGAGCCCGGCTGCCGCGCGCAGAAGCGGCGCACGCGCGCCTCGCGGAAGATGTCGTAGCCGGCGAAGACCTCATCGGCGCCTTCGCCAGTCAGCACGACCTTCATGCCTGCCTCGTGGACAAGGCCGGAAAGGCGATAGAGCGGGGCGGGCGCGGTGCGCAGAACCGGCCGCTCCGTGAAGCGGACGACATCCGGGAAACTCTCGGTAATGTCGGCCGGGCCGCAGGCGACGGCACGGTGATGCGTGCCGAGCGCGCGGGCAACCTCCATCTGGAAGGCGCTTTCGTCATGCTCGGCGTCGTCGAACGTGACCGAGAACGTATTGAGGCCGTTCGGGGCCATCGGCGCGGCGAGCGCCGCGATCAGCGAGGAATCGAGGCCGCCGGACAGGTAGGCTCCGACCGGCACGTCAGCGCGCATGCGCAGCCGCGTGGCATCCGTCAGCAGCGCTCTCAGTTCTTCCTCGCTTGCAGCCTCATCGGCCTGCCCGTGGTCGCCGGCATCTGGGAAATCGAGGGTCCAGTAGGGGCGAATGTCCTTCCGTGCGCTCTCCGCGATCATCAGATGGCCGGGTTCGAGCTCGAAGATGTCCTTGAACGCCGTGCGTGGCGGAATCGGCGTCCAGAGCGTGAAGATCTGGTCGAGCGCGACGGGGTCGAGTTCCGCCTCGATGCCTGGCACTTCAAGCAACGCCTTAATTTCCGACGCGAAGTAGAGCGTACCCTTGTGCTCGGCATAGAACAGCGGCCGCACACCCATCCGGTCGCGGGCCAGCATCAGCCGGTGTTCGCGGGCGTCCCAGATCGCAAAAGCAAAGTCACCGTTGAGGCGCGACAGGCAGGCTTCGCCGTAAGCGGCATAAAGCTGCAACAGCACTTCCGTATCGCTGCCGGTGCGGAAAACGACCCCGCGCGCCTTCAGCTCGTCGCGCAGTTCGACGTAATTGAAGATCTCGCCGTTGAAGACGATGGTGAAGCGGTCGTCGCTGCCCGTCATCGGCTGCTGTCCGTCGGAAAGGCCGACGATCGAAAGCCTGACATGGGCAAGCCCCACACCCGGCGCGGTGAACACGCCCTGGCCGTCCGGCCCACGATGGGCGATCGCATGCGCCATCGATGACAGGAGGCGCTCCGGCTTCCCGGAGCCGCATGCCTCACCTATGAAGCCAGCAAAACCGCACATCTGTTTCCATCATGAACAGGGACTAGTGCCGTCGTTCATAAATCGAAATGCTTGCCGGTCCCCTTACATGATCGGTAAAATTCGAATCGTGTGCAAAAGAGGTTCACCCTGGCTGCATGCTGAGGATCACCGTCGGCCAGAGTTCCGAGACGGTCGGATGGATCGGAACCGCCCAGCGCAGCTCGTCGAACGTTGCGCCGGCATTCATCATGTCGAGCACGCCGTGGATCGACTCGTCCCCGCCGGTGCCGAGGATCGCGGCCCCCAGAATCTGCTTCGTTTCCGCATCGACGACGATCTTCATGAAGCCCAGAGTCTCGCCTTTTTCAACCGCGCGGCCGACCTGGGTCATGGGCCGCCGTCCGACAAGAATCTTCTTGCCCGCCTTCTTCGCTTCCGTCTCGCTCATGCCGACGCGGCCGAGCGGCGGGTCGATATAGAGCGCGTAACCGAGCAGCCGGTCGGAGACCTTGCGGTTCTCGCCGTCGAAGAGGTTTGCAGCGACAATCTCGAAGTCGTTATAGGCGGTGTGCGTGAAGGCACCGCGGCCGTTGCAGTCGCCCATTGCCCAAATGCCTTCGACATTGGTCGCGAGATCGTCGCCGACCTTGATATAGCCGCGTGCGTCCGACTCCACGCCTGCCTTGTCGAGCCCAAGGTCGTCGGTATTCGGGCTGCGGCCGACCGCGAGCAGGATATCAGAACCGATGACCTCCGGCTCGCCTTCGGTGCAGTTCACCCCGACGGCGACGCCATCCTTATGCTTCCTGAAGCGGATGCATTCCGCGCCGGTGCGGACCTTGATGCCCTCCGCTTCGAGAATGCCGCGGACAGCCTCGGAAATCTCTTCGTCCTCGCGGCCGATGAGGCGGGGGCCTTTTTCGACGATTGTCACCTGCGCGCCGAAGCGGCGGTACATCTGGGCGAATTCGAGCCCGATATAGCTGCCGCCGACGATGACGAGATGTTCCGGCACCCGGTCCAGCATGACGATGTCGCTGTTGGTCATGTAGGGTACGTCGCCGATGCCCTCGAAATCCGGGATCGCGGCGCGTCCTCCGACATTCAGGAAAATCTGCGGCGCGGTCAGAAGCTCGTCGCCAACGCGTACCGTATCCCTGCTTTCGAAGCGGGCGTGTCCGCGGATCAGTGTGCAGTTCGGCATGCCCTCCAGCCAGCTTTCGTTGCCGTGGCGGGAATCGAGCGTCACTTGATGCGAGCGGCGCATCACGGCCGGCATGTCGATCTTCACGGGGCTGTCGAGCACGACGCCGTAATCTGCGCCGCGGCGGGCGAGATGGGCGGCATAGGCGCTGGCGACGAGCGTCTTGGTCGGCTTGCAGCCGGTGTTGACGCAGGTGCCGCCGACATGCTTGCGCTCGATGATCGCAACCGTCTTGCCGGCAACGTTGAAGCGCCCGGCAAGCGAGGGGCCGGCTTGGCCTGCTCCGATGATGATCGCGTCGAAAGCTTTCATGGGGTGACCGGGATAGGTAATGCCGAGACGATAAGGTAGGCGCCGATGATCGCGACCGCATCCTCGATGAAGGCGGCGGGCGGGTCCTTGCCGAAGCTGGCGGCCAGCCCGGCGCGGGCGGCGGCCCCGCCATAGGTGCCGGCAATCGCGCCGATGATGCCGGCAACCAGCCCGACGATCCACGCGCCATAGGGTGTGCCGATCGCCGCTCCGGTCAATGCGCCCATGATGACGCGGGCGCCGAATTGCTGCGGCACCTTGCGGCTCGGCGTCGAGGGAAGCTGGTCGGTGACGTATTCGACGACCGCCAGGATCGTGAAGACGCCGACGGCCCAGATGGTGCCCATGAAGGCAAGCCAGGAGCCCGAGAGATCAAGCCAGCCGAGATAGGCGGCCCAGGCGATGGCAGCCGGCGCCGTCATGGCGCGAAGGCCGGCCACGACGCCGATTAGAAGTGCAAGCACATAAAGCATGAGACCCCCATTTCGCCGTTGTCGACCTTGGCCTACCCGGTTGCGACACTGTTCCCGACCTCGTACCTGGTCAAGTAAAACTTGTATAAAGCTTGGCATATGTCTGCTTTAAAGGGTTTGAGCGCCCGCAAAGCGTGTATTCGGTGCGGTGTCAGGATTTTATGGAAATCGGTTGTGCAAGGATTAAAATGACCGTCTAATTCCGTTAGAAGCACCGGGAGGATGGAGGAGCCGGGAACCTGTTGAGATATCGCATTCTTCTGCCGCTCGCCGTACTTGCAGCGATTGGTCTGGTGCTGGTCTTGAAGGGCAGCGAGATTGCTGCGCGCAGTTATATGAACGAGGCCGAGGCGCAGGCCGGCACGACACTGCGCCTGGCGGTATCGGCATTGGACGGGCATTTGAAGCGCTACGAGGCGCTGCCGGCGCTGATCGCCGACCAGAACAATATAGAGGCACTCATTTTTGATCCGAGGAACGAGGGCCTGCGGGCGCGCACGAATGCCTATCTCAAAGAGATCAACGCGCTTCTGACATCCTCGGACATCTATGTGATGACCTTGGACGGCGCGACGATCGCTGCCAGCAACTACGATTCCCCCGTCAGCTTCGTGGGTGAGAATTTCATCTATCGTCCCTATTTCCAGGATGCCGTCGGGGGCCGGCAGTCGCGGTTCTATGCGCTCGGCACCACGTCGCTCAAGCGCGGCTATTACTTTGGCTCGCCGATCGAGATCGACGGCATCATCCGCGGTGTGATCGTCTTCAAGGTGGATATCGACTCCATCGAGGCTTCCTGGGGTGGCGGCGACGACCGTATTTTCGTTTCCGATCCTGAAGGCATCATCTTCATGACCGGCAGCCCGGAATGGCTCTATGCGAGCATCCTGCCGCTGACGCCGGATCGAATCGCCCGCACCGAAGCGTCGCGCCGGTATGCGGATACGAAATTGCGCGAACTGCCGGTAAAACGGGGAAGCTTTGCCGGCCGCGATGTGATGATGATTGCCGACGGCAGGGCCGAGAAGGAATATCTCGTCGTGTCGCAGCTGATGCCGGAGGCGGGCTGGACCGTGAATGTCCTGATGGATACCGGCTCCGTTCGTGTCCAGGCGCAGACCGTAACGGTTGCCGCCTTCCTGACGCTTTGTCTTGCCGGACTGGCGCTTGCTATCATCGTGCAGCGCCGCGCCCGGTTGAACGAGCGCATGCAGTTGCAGGCGGAAGCGCGCAACGAGCTCGAGCGGCGGGTGGCCGAGCGCACCGCCGATCTTGCCCGCGTCAACAGCCGCATCGAGGAGGAGATCGCCGAACGGCGGCTCACCGAGCAGCGGTTGCGCCAGACGCAGGCGGATCTCATCCAGGCCGGCAAACTCGCCGGTCTCGGGCAAATGTCGGCGGCGCTCTCGCACGAACTCAATCAGCCGCTTGCGGCCGCCAAGACCTATACGGAGACAACCGGTGTATTGATCGACCTCGGACGCATCGAAGAGGCGAGAGACAATGTCAGCCGCATTTCGGCGCTGATCGACCGCATGGCGTCGATCAGCAAGCACCTGCGCAACTTCGCCCGCAAGCCGAACGAGAAGCTCGGAGCAGTCACGCTGGACGAGGCGATGCGAGACACGCTGGAAATCGTCGCAGCGCGGCTCAAGGCTGCGGATGCAACACTCGAAATCAAGATCGATCCCGCGCTGCCGGCGGTGAAGGCGGGCGCCGTCAGGCTCCAGCAGGTTCTGGTCAATATCATCACCAATGCCGCCGATGCGGTCGAAGGGCTCGATGACCGACGCATCACCGTTTCCGCGGGACGTGACGGCGACAAGGTGACGGTATCGGTACGCGACCGCGGGCCGGGCGTCGCGGCGGCAATCCGCGAGCGCATCTTCGATCCCTTCTTCACCACCAAGGGCGTCGGCAAGGGGTTGGGCCTCGGTCTTTCGATCTCCTACAATATCGTCAAGGATTTCGGCGGCAGTCTGAGTGTCGCCGATCACCCCGAAGGCGGCGCGGTCTTTCTCATCGAGCTGCAAGTCGCCGACGGCAATCTTCTGGAGGCGGCGGAGTGAACGGGCAAAGGGTCTTGCTGGTCGATGACGAGGAGGAACTGCGCCGCTCGACCGCACAGGCGTTGGAGCTTTTCGGCCTGAACGTCCAGACCTTCTCCAACGCCGATCACGTTCTGGAGCTGACCGGCTTCGGCTTCGACGGCGTGGTCGTCAGCGATATCCGCATGCCCGGCATCGACGGCATGACGCTGCTCCACCGCATCCGCGAACTCGACGCGGAAATCCCGGTCATCCTGGTGACGGGCCATGGCGATGTGCAACTCGCAGTCAAGGCGATGCGGGAAGGGGCCTACGACTTCCTGGAAAAGCCGTTCACGCCGCAGCATCTGGCCGGCATCATCCGTCGCGGTCTTGATCGCCGCGGCCTCGTGCTGGAAAACCGGCGGCTGAAGGCGGTCGCCGGCAAGCGCGACGATCTCGAAACGCGGCTGCCGGGCCGCACCCAGGTAATGGTCGACCTGCGCTACCGCATCCGCGCGATCGGCGCTGCCGATGCCGACACGCTGATCATCGGCGAGACGGGAGTGGGCAAGGAAGTGGTGGCCAGGGCGCTGCACGACGTCAGCCCGCGTAACAACAGGCCCTTCATTGCCATCAATTGCGCGGCGCTGCCGGAGAACCTGATCGAGAGTGAGCTTTTCGGCCACGAGGCCGGCGCTTTTCCGGGCGCGCTCAGGCCCCGCTACGGCAAGTTCGAGCATGGGCGCGGCGGCACGATATTGCTCGACGAGATCGGCTCGATGCCCGTCGACCTGCAGGCGAAGTTCCTTCGCGTGCTGCAGGAGCGCGTGATCACACGTCTCGGTTCCAACGAAATGGTGCCGCTCGACGTGCGCTTCATCGCCACCAGCAAAGTTGATCTTGAAGCAGAGGTCACGGAGGGGCGTTTTCGCGCGGATCTCTTCTATCGGCTCAACGTTGCGACGATCCATGTGCCGTCACTGGCGCAGCGCCGGGCGGACATTCCGTTGCTTTTCCTGCAGCTCGTGCGTGAGGCGGCGGCCCGTTACGACCGCGAGGATATGGATGTGCCGGCCGACATGATCTCGGCGGTTGCCCAGCGAGACTGGCCCGGCAATGTGCGTGAGCTGCGCAATGCCGCCGACCGGCTGGTGCTCGGCCTCGACGTAAAGCCTGGTGAAGCTGCCGGATCGGCACGGGACGGGGGCAGGGAAGGGATGGGCCGGCTTGCCGACAAGGTCGCGGCGTTCGAGCGGAACCTGATTGCGGGGGAGATCGCAGCCCATGGCGGGGCGCTGAGACCGGTCTACGAGTCCCTCGGTATTTCGCGCAAGACGCTCTATGAAAAGATGCAGAAATACGGGCTCGACAAGAAGCTGCTCGGCCCGGAACACTTGCTTCAAGACGACAGAGACGGCTGACTGCTCCTGGATGGGTGGAAATCCACCCATGCTTTTTGCGCGTTGTTTCCGAATCCACCCATGTTGCGGCGCGATATCGGCAGAAATGCGGTTTTAATACTTTCGCACCGGTTGAACGCCTTTCACGGCTTGCAGCAAATGGCTGCCAGGTTGGCGCCGGAGGAGACTTGAGCGCTGGCTTTGCCATATATTTCATCTTGGAGGACCCCGATGAAAATCCTGAACGCCGTCCTAGGCGCAACCGCTCTCGCGGCACTTTCGCTTTTTTCCGCTTCCGCTAATGCCCAGGGGTATCCGGAGCGCCAGATCACCATGGTCGTGCCTTTCTCGGCCGGCGGCCCGACCGACACCGTCACCCGCCTCGTCGCGGAATCCATGTCGAAGGATCTCGGCCAGCAGATCATCGTCGAAAACGTCGGCGGCGCCGGCGGCACGCTGGGGGCAGCCCGCGTGGCGAATGCGGAGCCGGACGGCTATACCCTTTTGCTTCACCATATCGGCATGGCGACCAGCGCGACCCTCTACCGCAAGCTTCCCTATGACACGCTGAACGCATTCGAATATGTTGGCCTCGTCACGGAGGTTCCGATGACGCTTCTCGCCCGCAAGGACATGGAGGCGACCGACCTCAAGGGCCTGATCGACTATGCCAAGGCCAACCAGGACAAGGTGACGGTCGCCAATGCCGGCATCGGCGCCGCCTCGCATCTGTGCGGCATGCTATTCATGAGCGCGATCGAGACCTCGCTCGTCACCGTTCCCTACAAGGGAACCGGTCCGGCGATGACCGATCTTCTCGGTGGCCAGGTCGACATCATGTGCGACCAGACGACCAATACGACCAAGCAGATCCAGGCCGGCACTGTGAAGGCCTATGCAGTCACCTCGCCGGAACGGCTTGACGTGCTCAAGGATCTGCCGACCGTTAAGGAAGCCGGCCTGCCACAGATGGAAGTCGGCATCTGGCATGGCATCTATGCTCCGAAGGGCACACCCAAGGAGGCGATCGACAAGCTCTCCAAGGCGTTGCAGGTGGCGCTGAAGGACCCGAATGTCGCGGCCCGCTTCGTCGAACTCGGCACCAAGCCTTCGCCGGAAGCCGATGCGACCCCGGAAGCGCTCAAGGCCAAGCTGGAAGGCGAGATCGCCCGCTGGAAACCGGTCATCGAAGCTGCCGGCCAGTACGCGGACTGAGACTGTCGGGCGATCGAGGCATGCCGTTTTCGCAGGTCCCTCTTCTCCCCAGCGGGGAGAAGAGGCCGCAAGGCGCGCTTCTCCAACTGACGGAGACCCCATGAATTCTCTGAAATTCGACACAACCAATCTGATCTGCGGACTGCTGTTCATGGCGATCGGCATCTTCTTCGCCTATCAGTCCTTTGAACTCGATCTCGGCACGGCGTTTCGCATGGGGCCGGGCTATTTCCCGTTCATCCTTGCCTGCGCGCTCATGCTGTTCGGAATCATTATCCTCGTCCAGTCGGCACGCGTCCAGGGGGAGCCGATCGGCCATATCGCCTGGCGCGGCATGCTGTTCATCCTGCCGGCGCCGATCCTCTTCGGGCTGACGGTGCGGGGGCTCGGCTTCGTGCCGTCGCTGTTCATGACCGCGCTCTTTGCCTGCTTCGCGTCCGGCCGCATGAAGCCACTTACGGCAATCGTCCTGTCAGTGGCGCTGACAATCTTCTGCGTCCTGGTCTTCAGCTACGGTCTTGGCCTGCCATTCCGCCGCTTCGGCCCCTGGCTCGGTCTTTGAGGTTTGAGCATGGATCTTCTCAACAATCTCGCGCTCGGCTTTTCGACCGCTTCCTCGCTCGCCAACCTGTTCTTCTGCCTGATCGGCGTGCTTCTCGGGACGCTCATCGGCGTGCTGCCGGGCATCGGCCCGACTGCGACGATCGCCATGCTGCTGCCGATCACGTTCCAGCTCGAACCGGTCTCGTCGCTGATCATGCTGGCCGGCATCTACTACGGTGCGCAATACGGCGGCTCGACCACGGCGATCCTGATCAATCTGCCGGGCGAATCCTCGTCAGCCGTCACTGCCATTGATGGCTACCAGATGGCACGCAAGGGCAAGGCGGGGGCTGCTCTGGCGATCGCTGCGCTCGGTTCCTTCTTCGCCGGCACAGTCTCGACTTTCCTGGTTGCCATTTTTGCGCCGCCCCTGACTGAAATCGCCCTCCAGTTCGGCGCTGCCGAATATTTCTCGCTGATGGTGGTCGGCCTCGTCTCCTCGATCGCGCTGGCGCATGGCTCGATGGTCAAGGCGCTGGCAATGGTTGTGCTGGGCCTGCTTCTCGGCCTGGTCGGCACGGACATCTATACCGGCACGCCGCGGTTCACGCTCGGCATCCGCGAATATTCCGACGGGTTGAATTTCGTCGCGGTCGCGGTCGGCGTCTTCGGCATTGCGGAAATCCTGCGCAATCTCGAAAACGAAAAGAGCCGCACGGTGCTGATGGCCAAGGTCAGCGGTCTGATGCCCACAAAGGAGGATTTCAAGGCGATGATCGCGCCGGTGCTGCGCGGCACTGTTATCGGGTCGGTTCTCGGTATCCTGCCGGGCGGGGGGGCGATCCTTGCGGCCTTCGCTTCCTACACGATTGAAAAGAAGGTCTCGAAGAACCCGCAGGAATTCGGCCAGGGAGCGGTGGCGGGCGTCGCCGGGCCGGAATCGGCCAACAATGCCGGCGCGCAGACCTCGTTCATCCCGCTGCTCACCCTCGGCATTCCGGCAAACCCCGTCATGGCGCTGATGATCGGTGCGATGATCATCCAGGGCATCGTCCCCGGTCCGAATGTCGCGACCGAGCAGCCGGCGCTCTTCTGGGGCATCATCGCCTCCATGTGGATCGGCAACCTGATGCTCGTCGTCCTGAACCTGCCGCTGATCGGGCTGTGGGTGAAACTGCTCACCATCCCGTATTACGTGCTGTTCCCGATCATCATGGCCTTCTGCTCGATCGGGGTCTACAGCGTCAATTCTAACGTCTACGATCTCTATTCCGTCGCTTTTTTCGGCCTCATCGGCTACGTGTTGTCGAAACTGCGCTGCGAGCCCGCGCCGCTCCTGCTCGGCTTCGTGCTCGGTCCGCTTCTCGAAGAAAACCTGAGACGTGCGATGATCCTTTCGCGCGGCGATCCGAGCACGTTCGTCACGCGTCCGATCAGCGCAACCCTGCTTTTCATTGCGGTTGTCGTCCTCGTGATTGTCTTCCTGCCGAGCGTCAAGGCAAAGCGCGAAGCGGTGTTCCAGGAAGAGGATTAGGACGCTGGAACCTCTACCTTTGCATGATCAATCCTGACGGATCATGCGGACGGCGCTCCGGGCGGTCAGACCGTCTGGAGCGCCTGTAATTCGTGGACGGGCACTGGCCCGGCGATACGCTTGAGGAGCAGTCGCCCCATCAAGAGGCCTGCTTCGGAAAGGTCCTCATAGATCGTCTCGACTCGCGGACGAACCTGGTCGAAAAGGCCCGAGGTCTGCTTGGCGACCAGCCGTACATCCTTTCCGAGTGCGAGGCCGTGGTCGTAAGCGGCGGCCATGACCGCGAGTGCCGAAACTTCGCCGCCGCAGATGAAGCCGTCGGGACATTCCGGCTCGCCCATGCGGTGGTAGAGATAGTCGCGGATGTCGTCGGATTTGCTGTCGAGCGTCACGCCTCTGGCAATCTCGAAGCCGATACCCTCCTCGCGTACCGCCGTCATGAAGCCGTGGCGCATGTGGTGGGCGAACGTGAAGCGCTCCGGCGGCAGGATGATCGAGAGCTTTTTAGCGCCGGCGTCAATCAGCTTGCGCGCGGCCTGATAGGCGAACCCGTAATTGTCGTAATCGACATAAGGGTGAGCGGTCGCAAGTTCGGTTCGGCCGTGACAGATGAAGGGAAAGTTGTTCTCCATCAAGAGCTTCACGCGAGGATCCGAAGGCTCGGTGCGTGTGAAGATGATGCCGTCGGCCATGCGGTTGCGCATGATGTGGCGCACCGGGTCGATTTGCGGCGTGTCGGAGAAATGAGGTGTGACGACGAGGTGATACGGCGTGCGCCGCAGCGCCTCGGTCAGTCCCCGAATCATCGACGTCGCATAGCCTAAAATTTCCTCGTGCGGATCGAGAATGAGGCTGATGACATTGGTACGGCCGGTACGCAGACGTTGCGCCGCCCGGTCCGGCAGATAGCCGATCTGTTCCGCGGCCTGCCGTACGCGCAGCCGCGTTTCAAGCGCAATCTGGGGCGCGTCGGCGAGCGCCCGCGACACGGTGGTGACGGCGAGCCCCGTCATTTCGGCGATTGTTTTCAGCGTGGGCTTCGTATACGCACCGGCTCTCTCCGTGACAGGCTCCGGCTTCGCCCGCCGACCCTCGTCCTCCAGGTCTTCCAGCGACATGTCTTCTTTCCTCCGCTCCTGCTCCGAGATCGGAACAGGCCTCATCTACATCGTTACAAATTTTTCTGATGTCGTCAGGAAATTTTCTCGATTCCTGAGGAAAAATTTGTCTATTTCAAGATTTGCGTTTTTTTTCATCATGTTAGGTGTCGCCCGAAACCCTGCAAAAAATCCTCGGGCTGGGTTGACACCGACTGCGTTTATATCGTTATAAATCGCCATATCCGGAGAGGAGCCCGGATGCAAAGGGAGATTTCTCAATGAATATTCGAATGATCAGCAAATTCGCCGCAGGCGCGGCGATCATCGCCCTGACGGCCGGTGCCGCCAAAGCACAGGAGAGCGTTGAAGTCCTCCACTGGTGGACATCCGGCGGTGAGGCTGCGGCTCTCAACGTGCTAAAGGAAAACCTCCAGAAGGAAGGCGTCGCCTGGAAGGACATGCCGGTTGCCGGCGGTGCCGGCTCCGCCGCCATGACCGCGCTTCGCGCCCGCGTCACAGCCGGCGATCCGCCGACAGCCGTCCAGCTTCTCGGCTTCGACCTCCGCGACTGGGCGGAAATGGGCGTTGCCGCAAACCTCGACGACCTTGCAGCCAAGGAAGGCTGGGACAAGGTCATCCCGGCTGCTCTCCAGGATTTCTCCAAGTATGACGGCCACTGGATCGCCGCTCCGGTGAATATCCACTCCACCAACTGGCTGTGGATCAACAAGGCTGCCCTCGATAAGGCCGGCCTTCAGCCGCCGACGAACATCGACGAATTCATCGCCATGCTCGACAAGTTCAAGGAGCAGGGCATCACGCCGATCGCGCATGGCGGCGTTCCGTGGCAGGACGGCACGATGTGGGAAGCCGTCGTTCTTTCCATCGGCGGCCCGGACTTCTACAAGAAAGCCGTCCTCGACCTCGATCCGGAAGCGCTTTCCGGTGACACGATGAAGAAGGTTTTCGACACCATGTCGAAGATCCGCACCTATTTCGACCCGAACTTCTCGGGCCGCGAATGGAACCTCTCGACCGCGATGGTCATCGAAGGCAAGGCGGGCGCGCAGGAGATGGGCGACTGGTCGAAGGGCGAATGGCTGCGCGCCAATAAGAAGCCGGGCACGGACTTCGTCTGCATCCGCTTCCCCGGCACCCAGGGTTCGGTGCTCTTCAATGCCGACCAGTTCATGATGTTCGACGTCGGTGATGACCAGCGCGACGCCCAGCTCAAGATGGCATCCGCCGTCGAAGATCCGGGCTTCCAGATCGCTTTCAACACGGTCAAGGGTTCGGTTCCGGCTCGTACCGACGTCTCGGACGAAAAGTTTGACGACTGCGGCAAGAAGGGCATGAAGGATCTCGCCGAGGCTGCTTCGAAGGGCACGATGATGGGCTCGCTCGCCCATGGCTACGCCCAGCCGGCTGCCATCAAGGAAGCCATGCTGGACGTCATCACCCAGCACCTCAACGGCCAGCTCACCACCGATGCAGCGCTGAAGCGCCTGCCGGAAGCGGTCGCTGCCGCGAAGTGATCGGTTGATCGCAAATTACTGAAGCTTGAGTGGCCGGGAGGCAATCCCGGCCACTTTTCAAATTTCCTTCTTTCTGGTGTTTGCCGGAGGTCATGATGACGACAATCGAACCGGTTCCGGTCGTGGAGCCGCAGAGACAAGGCCGCACTTTTGCGGATGGATTGCGCAACGCGCTGCCGAAGATCGTGCTTGCGCCCTCGTTCGCCGTGATCCTCGTCTTCGTCTACGGCTTCATCCTCTGGACAGTTTATCTGTCCTTTACGACCTCGCGCATCCTGCCGGTTTACAAGTGGGGCGGGTTCGATGCCTATTTCCGTCTCTGGTCGCAGCCGAACTGGTATGTGGCCATGCAGAACCTGGCGATCTTCGGCGTTCTCTACATCGGCATCTGCATTGCGCTCGGCCTGTTCATCGCCATCCTGATGGACCAGCGTATCCGTGCCGAAGGAGTACTCAGGCCGATTTTCCTCTATCCGATGGCGCTCTCCTTCGTGGTGACCGGTACGGCGTGGAAATGGTTCCTGAACCCCGGCCTCGGGCTTGAGAACACCATGCATCATCTCGGCTGGGAGAGCTTCAGGTTCGACTGGCTGGTCAACCCGAAGATGGCGATCTACACCGTCGTCATTGCCGGCGTCTGGCAGGCATCCGGCTTCGTGATGGCGATGTTCCTCGCCGGTCTTCGCGGCATCGACGGCGAGATCGTCAAGGCAGCGCAGATCGACGGTGCGTCGAACGTCGCGATCTACCGCCGCATCATCATCCCGCTGCTTCGCCCCGTCTTCCTCTCCGCCTTCATCGTGCTCGCGCATATGGCGATCAAGTCCTACGACCTGGTCATCGCGCTCACCGGCGGGGGGCCGGGCAATGCGACCGAACTGCCGTCGACCTTCATGTATTCCTACACGTTCACGCGCAACCAGATGAATGTCGGCTCCGCCAGCGCAGTCATGATGCTGATGGGCATCACCGCGATCATCGTGCCGTATCTCTATTCGGAACTGCGGGAGAAGAAGCAATGAGCGCCGCGAACGAAACCATCAGCGCCGGCTCGGCCCGTACCGCCCGCTATTTCATCTACGCGGCCCTGATCATCCTGGCGGTCGTCTACCTGCTGCCGCTCTATGTGATGCTGACCACATCGCTGAAACCGCTCGACGAAATCCGCGGCGGCGACATGCTGGCCCTGCCGCGCGAGCCTTCGATCGCCGCCTGGGTGAGGGCCTGGGGCGAGGCCTGTATCGGTGTCTCCTGCGTCGGCATCAAGGGCTATTTCTGGAATTCGATCAAGATGGTCGTTCCGGCGGTGATCATCTCGACCCTGCTCGGCGCGCTGAACGGCTATGTGCTGACCAAATGGCGGTTCCCGGGCCACAAGATCGTCTTCGGCATGATGCTGTTTGCCTGCTTCATTCCGTTCCAGGCCGTCCTCATCCCGATGGCGCGACTGCTCGGCCTGATGGGGTTGTCCAACTCCACGACCGGCCTCGTGATGGTGCACGTGATCTACGGTCTCGGCTTCACGACGCTGTTCTTCCGCAACTATTACGAGGCCTTCCCGGACGAACTCGTGAAGGCCGCGATGATCGACGGCGCCGGCTTTTTCCGCATCTTCTGGCGCATCCTGCTGCCGAGTTCGGGGCCGATCATCGTCGTCACCATCATCTACCAGTTCACCAATATCTGGAACGACTTCCTGTTCGGCGTATCGTTTGCGGGGGGCGAAGCCTCGCCGATGACGGTTGCGCTCAACAACCTCGTTTCCTCCTCCACCGGCGTGAAGGAATACAATGTCGACATGGCCGCCGCCGTGTTCGCCGCCTTGCCGACCCTGTTCGTCTATATCGTCGCCGGACGCTATTTCGTGCGTGGCCTCATGGCCGGCGCAGTTAAGGGATGACCGCTTATGAGCTTTCTTGAAATCAAGGACATTCGCAAGAAGATCGGCAATGTCGAGATACTGAAGGGCATCAATATCGATCTCGAAAAGGGCGGCTTCCTAGTCCTTGTCGGTCCGTCGGGCTGCGGAAAGTCCACGCTTCTGAACGCGATCGCCGGCCTCCTGCCGCCGTCATCGGGCGATATCGTCATCGACGGTCAGGTGGTGACCGATCTGCATCCTTCGAAACGCGACATCGCGATGGTCTTCCAGTCCTACGCGCTATACCCGAACATGACGGTGGAAGAAAACATCGCGTTTGCGCTGGAAATGCGCGGCGTGGACAAGGCCGCCCGTGAGGCGGCAGTGAAGCAGGTCGCAAAGACGCTGCAGATCGAGCATCTGCTCAAGCGCCGTCCGAGCCAGCTTTCCGGCGGTCAGCGCCAGCGCGTCGCCATGGGCCGGGCGCTTGTCCGCCAGCCTCGCGTCTTCCTGTTCGACGAGCCGCTCTCGAACCTCGACGCCAAGCTGCGCGTCGAGGTTCGCGCCGAGATCAAGGCGCTGCACCAGAACACCCATGCGACCATCGTCTATGTCACCCACGACCAGATCGAGGCGATGACGCTGGCCACCAAGATCGTCGTCTTGAAGGAAGGCACCGTGCAGCAGGTCGGGACGCCTTCGGAAATCTATAACCGTCCGGCCAATCTCTTCGTCGCGGACTTCATGGGCTCGCCGGCGATGAACATGCTGAAGGGCAGGGTCGTTTCCTCGGGCGGTGCACAGGCAATTGCGCTTTTCGGCAACGAGAACGTCAAGGTCGCCATGCCGCCGTCCGTTACGAAGAGCCTCGCCGATGGTAAGGAGATCATCCTGGGGCTGCGTCCGGAAGCGATTACCGACACCGGCCTTCTCGATCCGCAGGTGCGTTCCGTGGCGCAAATCGTAGCGGATGTGAGCATGGTCGAGCCGACGGGTTCCGACACGTTCGTGACCGGCAAGCTGGATGGGGCAAGCTTTACGGCCCGTACCCGTGCCGATGTGCATGTCTCGGTCGGCCAGAAATTCCCCTTCGCCTTCAATCTCGACAAGGCGGTCGTCTTCGATCCGGAAACGACCGGCCGCATCGATTGACACGGGCAGGTTCGGCCCTTTTTGCCTTCCGGCTTGCAGGCGGTGCCGGGAGGCCTCCTTCCGGCGGGCGGGTCGCTCCTTTTGGAGAAGCATATGGTCAGCAATCAATCCTTGGCCAAGCTTTCAAAACCGGTTAGAAAGACCCGCTAGTTGTATTAGCAAAAGGGCGGGATACTAAAATGAATACGGGGGCAGGTGACATAGGCGCCTGCGTTTTTCCTTTTGGGTAAATGCGCGGAATGATGAGGGTTTCGCGGTTTTTCCCGACTGCGCCCATCGGCGCTTATCTGGTTGCGCTCGCTGTCGGCGTTGCGTTGCCTTTGCTGGTTTTCGTCGCCTATCTGATGATGGAGCTCGAGGCGAACGAACGCGAAATCCTGGCGAACGAGACAGCCGAGGATGCGCAGCTTATTGCGCGATCGATAGATCGCGAATTGCAGGACATGGCAACGACGCTTCGGCTGCTCGTCACGTCCCCTGAACTGGAAAGGCGCGATCTGCGCGCCTTCCACAACAGGACACAGAACAGCCTGCGGTCGAATTCACTCTATGTCATCCTGGTCGATGCCGCGGGCCAGCAGCAGCTCAACACACGCCTGCCTTTCGGGACGCCGCTCGGCAAGGTATCCAACATGCCGGCGCTCGAATCGGTGCTCAGTCGCCGCGTGACCGAGGCTTCCAACGTCTTTTTCGGCACCACCAGCGGAAAGCACGTTTTCAATATCAGCATGCCGCTGCCCAGGGAGGTTTCCGCCTCGGGCGCGGCAATGATCATCACCCAGAATGCCGAGGACCTGCAGAAGCTCATCTCCACTGAAGGGCTTTCAGAGGGCTGGACGGTCGCCATCGTTGACGGTTCGGGACACGTGGTCACCTCTTTGGGTGCCCATGCGTTGTCGTCGGGCACGGCCTTCCCGGCCGATACGCTCAAGCTGATGACCGGCTTCAAGGGAACGATCGAGGATGTCGATGGCGAGTTGAAGCAGATGTACGGTTATGCGCAGATCACCGGCTGGACATGGAAGGCCGTAGTCTGGGGACCGATCGATGCGGCGCAGGCGAGCATTCTGACCACATGGCGGCAGTTGATCTCGGGTGGCGCTGTTTTCCTTGCCGTCGGCATGCTGATCGCCTGGCTTGTCGGTCGTCAGCTTCGCATCCCGATCCGGCAGATCGCGGAAATGGCCGAACGTATCGGCAAGGGCGAGATCGTGTCTCCGGTGGAGACAAAGATCAGGGAAGCGAATCAGGTGGCCATCGCGCTTTCGAATGCTTCTTTCGACCGCAGCCAGGCAGAGGACCGCATCCACCTTATCCTGCATGAACTCGTGCACCGTACGAAGAACATCCTCACGCTCGTCCAGGCGATGATGCGCCAGCTCGCGCGGAAGGACACCACGATGGAGGAATTCCAGAAGGCGATCGGCAACCGTTTGCAGGGCCTCGGGAAATCGATCGAGGCGCTCGCGAAGGAGCAGTGGGCCGGGGTGTCGATCCGGCGCGTGGTGGAAATCCATATGAGCACCTTTGCCGAAGTGGCCGACCGGGTAGAGTTGCAAGGCGCGGATTTCATATTGAAGGCCGAGGCGGTGCAGAATCTCGGCCTCATCCTGCATGAGCTTGCCACAAATTCCGTGAAGTATGGGGCTCTTTCCGTGCCGCAGGGCAAGGTCCGTATCGCCTGGAAGGACGTGCTCGACGAGACCGGTAGCGAACCCAATCTCCGGCTGGTATGGGAAGAAAGGGATGGCCCACCGGTCCACGAGCCGTCACGGACCGGTTTCGGCACGACGATCATCAAGCGCCATGCGGCCGCAGCTTTTTCAGGGCAGGTCGACGTGGATTTCCGGTCCGAGGGGCTCTGCTGGATGCTGACTGCGCCACGTTCGTCTTTCGAGCGGGGCGAAGGTACAGAAAGCCTCAAGGACATCGTGATCTGATCGCCGGCTACATCGCTGGAACGAAGTTGATATGCTTGTCGTTAAGCGGCCATGGACATGGACGCCCGTCTCACCTCGCTCGATATCGATCAGGGTTTTCTCAAAATCACCGGCCTCACCTATGTCAGCGATACGGAGCCGGGCATCCGGCGGCTCCGCCGCGGCAGAGGGTTCTGCTACCGTCTGCCCGATGGGAGCTTGCTGACGGATGATCAGGAACGGCGCCGGATCGCCGCTCTCGGCCTGCCTCCGGCCTATGAGAATGTCTGGATCTGCCTTGATCCGCGTGGGCACCTTCAGGCGACGGGTTATGATTCCCGCGGGCGGAAGCAGTATCGCTACCATTCCGATTGGCAGAATTTCCGCAGCGAGCAGAAGTTCGACCAACTCATCCGGTTCGGCGAGGCGCTGCCGCGCATACGCCGCAAGGTGAAGCGGCATCTCGCGCTTGATCTCGAGGGGTCCGATACGGTTGTCGCCGCTCTGGTGGCCCTTCTGGATGCGACGCATCTGCGTGTCGGCAATCGCGCTTATGCAAAGGAAAACAAGACCTACGGCGCCACGACGTTGCTCAAGCGGCATATGACCCTCTCGGGCGCCACGATCCTGCTTCGCTTCACGGCCAAGGGCGGCAAGCGCGTCCGGCATACCTTGAGGCATCCGCGTCTGCAGCGCATCCTCGAGGACATTGCGGACCTGCCCGGCCGGCGGCTCTTTTCCTGGCCGGACGAGCAGGGCGTGCCCCATCCGGTCGATTCAGGCCGGCTGAACGCCTATCTTGCCAAGGCGGCGGGCTTTGCCATCTCGGCCAAGACATTCCGTACCTGGGGTGGCAGTCTCACAGCATTCATGGCGGCGTGGGAGGCGGTGGAGATGAATGGTGGCCGCCCGAAGATCAAAACGATGGCCAATGCAGCATCGGCTGCCCTGCACAATACACCTGCGGTCTGCCGGTCAAGCTATATCCATCCGGGGATTCTTGCGCTGTCTGAAGATATCGCGCCGCTTGAAAAGGTGATGGCGGACGAGACCGTATTGAGCGGTCCGAGGGGCTTGAGATCGAACGAGCGGCGTCTGTTGGCATTCCTGCGGGAAGTGTCCGATGTTCCCGCGACGACCGCCCGCGAGGAGCAGCGGGCGGCCGAGGCCGAGCGGGCGTAATTCTACGCCGCCCGGCGATTGTGGCGTCCTTCTTGGACTTCCTCGATGATCTTGTCAACGAACTGCGGCAGGTCGCTCGGCGATCGCGAGGTGATGATACCGTTGTCGACGACGACCGCTTCGTCCTTCCAGGAGGCGCCTGCATTGCGGATGTCTGAGCGGATCGAGCGATAGGATGTCGCCTTTAGACCGCGCAGGGCGTCAGCCTCGACCAGCAGCCAGGGACCATGGCAGATCGCCGCAACCGGCTTGCCGCTCTTCACGAAATCACGCACGACGCGCACGGCATCCTCGTTGACGCGCAGGAGGTCCGGATTGATCTGGCCGCCGGGTAGAACGAGGGCATCGAAATCCTCAACCTTGACGTTTTTTGCCTCCAGATCGACACCGATTGTATCGCCCCAGTCCTTCTTGTCCCAGCTCTTGATTTCGCCGGTCTTGATCGAGGCGACCTTCACATTCGCGCCGCGCTTCCTCAACTCATCGAGCGGGACCCGCAGTTCCGAACGTTCATAGCCGTCAGTGGCAAGGATCAGGATGGAAGCGGTATCAATAGCGGTCATATGCTGTGCTCCTTTCAGTCGAATTCCATTGCTGTTGGGCTCAGAGGCGGCCGCTGGAAAGGTCTCGGCCGTTGATGGAGGCAGGAACGCAGATTTCGTCGCGCGGTGCCTTCGGCAGTGGAAGGACAACGGCTTCAGGTACGACGACCTGCACGTCTTCCGGGTGTTCAACGGCAAACGTCTTCTTCTCCTGCCGGGTCCCCTTCAGTCTGTTCCTGAGCATTTTGAAAAAGTGTCGCATGATAATCTCCCGTCGCGAACAAGGGCATCTGCCCTCACGAAAAGGCAAACCCCGCTGTGGCGAATTCGTTCCACGTTTTTCACAGCCTGTTACAGAAAGTTATCGCGGGCATTGGAACAAAATTCCGGCTTGCGTGTTTTTGCCAACCGTTTCTGTGATCTCCTGTCGCAAAAGACCTCTGGCCCGGGTGCATGCTGAATGGATGATGACCGCTTGACCGGCCCCTGCTGCCGGCCAATCCGATCAAAAAGAAGCCTCGGTCAGCAGGGCATCAAGGGCAGCTGTTGCCGATCGGTCCGGCCGATCGCCTCCGCACTTTTTCTCTGTCCGTTGCTTGTGTCGTGCTCCGGCATTCAATCGGCGCTCGATCCCGCCGGGCGCGAGGCGGCGCATGTCGCGACGCTTTTCTTCACCATGCTGATTGGTGGCGCGGTGATATGGCTCGCGGTGGTCGGTCTGCTGTTTTATGCCGCGCGCAAGAGGCGTGTTCATTCGGAAAAGGGTGCCGGTCAGCTCATCCTCTGGGGAGGCGCAATCTTTCCCACCGTCGTGCTGGCAGCACTGCTTGCCTATGCCGTATGGCTGATGCCAAACATCCGGCCGTGGTTCCAGGAGGAGGCTGGCAGCGTGCGTCGCATCGAGGTCACCGGCGAGCAGTTCTGGTGGCGTGTGAGGTATCTCCGGCAAGACGGCACGGTCGCATTCGAGACGGCGAATGAGGTACGGATTCCCGTCGGGGAGCGTGTCATCTTCTCGCTCAGATCGCCCGACGTCATCCACTCTTTCTGGATTCCCGTGCTTGGCGGCAAGATGGACATGATCCCCGGCCGCGACAACCAACTCACGCTCATGGCAGAAAAGTCCGGCACCTATCGCGGCGTCTGTGCGGAATTCTGCGGTTCGTCGCATGCGCTGATGGCGTTCACCGTACTCGCCATGGAGCCGCAGGATTTCGAGGCCTGGATGGCTGCGCGGCAGGGTGCATCCGGTGCCGAGGACGTGGAAGGACTGGCGCTCTTCCTGAAACAGGGCTGTGACGGCTGTCATGCCATCTCCGGAACCGATGCGCGCGGCACGATCGGGCCGGATCTCACTGCCTTCGGAGAACGTGGCTCGGTCGGAGCCGGCACTCTGGAGAATGTGGAGGACCATATCGCCCGCTTCATCCGCGACCCCGGCGCGATCAAGCCGGAAGCCCGCATGCCGCATTTTTCCATGCTGCCGGATGCCGAGATCGACCGGATCGCCGCTTACCTGAAGGGGCTCAGATGAACGAGGAACTGGGCAATTTCTCGCCTCAGGAGCGCGCCGCTCAGGAAGAGCGGCTCCGCAAGGTGTGGGAGACGCCGAAGGGCATCCGTTACTGGACCTCGGTCAACAACAGCCAGATCGGCCTCTGGTACGGCGTCACCGCCTTTGCCTTCATGCTGTTTGCCGGCCTGCTGGCGCTGCTGATGCGGTTGCAGCTTGCAGTGCCGGAGAACGATCTCATCTCCGCCGATCTCTTCAATCAGGCCTTCACGCTGCACGGTACGGTGATGATGTTCCTGTTCGCGGTGCCGATCTTCGAGGCGATCGCGATCTTCCTGCTGCCCTCCATGCTCGGCGCCCGTGAACTGCCGTTCCCGCGGCTTTCGGCCTTCGGTTTCTGGAGTTTTCTCATCGGCGGCATCTTCGTGTGCGGCTCGATCTTCTTCAATGCCGCGCCGAATGCCGGCTGGTTCATGTATCCGCCGCTCGCGACCGACGAAGAATATTCCGGCATCGGCGCGGATATCTGGCTGCTCGGCCTTTCCTTCATCGAAGTGGCCTCGATCGCCGCGGCGGTCGAGATTATCGTCGGCATCATGAAATGCCGGGCGCCTGGCATGCGCATCAATCTGATGCCGATGTTCGCCTGGTATCTGCTGATCGTCGCAGGAATGATCCTCTTTGCCTTTCCGCCGCTGATCGCGGGGGATATCCTGTTCGAGATGGAGCGGATGTTCGACTGGCCCTTCTTCGACGCGGAAAGGGGAGGCGATCCGTTGCTCTGGCAACACCTCTTCTGGATCTTCGGCCATCCGGAAGTCTACATCATCTTCCTGCCTGCGATCGCGCTGATGGCGATGATCGTCCCGACCTTCTCGCAGCGGCCGATCGTCGGTTATTCGTGGATCGTGCTGGCAGCCGTGGGCACGGGTTTCCTGAGCTTCGGGCTGTGGGTGCATCATATGTTCGCCACCGGCCTGCCGCAGATCTCGCTCGCTTTCTTCTCGGCGGCGTCGGAGGCCGTTGCCATTCCGACCGCCGTGCAGATCTTCGTCTTCATCGCCACGATGCTGGCGGGCCGCGTCATCTTCTCCGTGCCTATGCTGTTCGGCGCCGGCGGGCTGATCATCTTCGTGATTGGCGGGTTGACCGGCGTCATGGTGGCGCTGGTGCCGTTCGACTGGCAGGCGCACGACACCTATTTCGTCGTCGCCCATCTGCATTATGTGCTGATCGGCGGCATGCTGTTCCCGGTCGTCGCCGGCATATACTATTATTTCCCCTTCTTTACCGGAAAGAAGCTCAGCGATTTCTGGGGCAAGGTCGCCTTCTGGCTGATGTTCTCAGGCTTCAATATCGCCTTCTTCCCGATGCATTTTTCCGGCCTGCGCGGCATGCCGCGGCGCGTCTTCACCTATCCGGAAGGCATCGGCTGGGACTGGTTCAACCTTCTCTCGACGGTTGGTGCCTTCATCTTCGCGGCCGGCGTGGCGACCCTCGTGATCGATATTCTCCGCCCGAAGCACAGGCCCCACGAGCGCAACCTCAACCCGTGGAATTCCGGCACACTGGAATGGACGAACGACCCGCAAGAAAGCTGGGGCATGCGTTCGGTGCCGATCATCACCAGCCGCTATCCGCTCTGGGACCAGCCAGATCTTCGGCGGAATATCGAAGAAGGACGGTATTATCTGCCGGATGCGAAATCCGGGGAACGCGAGACCTTGGTGACCTCCGTGCTCGATGCCGAGCCGATCCAATGTCTGCGGGTGGGCGGCCTTTCCTATGTGACGATTATTGCGGCCATCGCACTCGGCGGTGTTTTCATCGCACTGACGTTTCATTGGTGGATCATGACGATCGGGTTCGCCATCATCACCTTCATCGCGATCATCGTCTGGCTGTGGACCGGTACTGCGCCTATTCCGGAGGCTCCGGAGATCGATGTCGGACTTGGCCTGAAGCTGCCGATCTATGTTTCCGGCCCTGCCTCGGTCGGGTGGTGGGCGATGTTCATCACCATGGTCGGTGATGGCACGGCGTTTGCGAGCCTCATCTTCGGCTATTTCTTCTACTGGACCATCCACGAGGATTTCACCGCTGCCGTTCCCGGACCAGGGGCCTTCTGGCCGATCATGGCGCTGGTGTTTTTCGTGGTCGCTTGGGGGCTGACGCTGCTGGCCCGCGAGTTCAACAACAAGGGGGCGGCTGGTGCGCGCATGGCGCTGGTTGCGGCTTTTACCGTTACCGTCGCGGCTTCGGTTGCAGGCCTTGCCGGACCTTACCTCCATGGCATGGACCCGACAGCCAACGTTTATCCGGCGACAGTCTGGATTCTGGCGATCTGGACGGTGGCGCATGCAGCAGTCGGCGCGATCATGCAACTCTACTGCCTGGCTCGCAGTTTTGCGGGCAAGATGACTGCCGAATACGACCAGGATATCCGCAATGTCGCGCTTTACTGGCACTTCATGGCGGTGACCGCCGTGGTGACTTTCGGCGTCATCGGCCTTTTCCCGATGGTGAGCGCATGAAGAGCGTCATCCCGCGTGAAGTCGAGAGCTTGTGGACGCTGTTTACCGCGCCGACGGTCTGGGCGCTGCATTTCATCGTCTGCTACGCGACCGTTGCAATCTTCTGCGCCAGGGGGCTTGCCTCCGACATTTCGTTCGATACCATCCGCCTTGCTCTTGCGATCTTCACCCTGCTGGCGTTGGCGATAATCGTACTCTCGGCCTATCTCGCCTGGCGGCAATGGGGTTTCGGCTCCGGCGATCCGCCGCATGATGCTCCGACCCGTAAGGATCGCAGATATTTCCAGGGCTTTGCCACGCTGCTGTTATCCGGCCTCAGCTTCGTGGCTGTCGCCTATATGGCCATCCCGCTGATGTTCATCGCGGAGTGCCAGCCGTGAGAAGGATCGCGCTCGTTTTCGGTCTTACCCTGTTGCTCCTGCTCTGGGGCGTGCTGCTGCCTTTGGCCGACCGGACATCCTTCTCTGTTCACATGATCGCCCATATGGGTGTGGTCGCGGGCGCCGCGCCGCTGATCGCCATCGCTCTTTCCGGGACGCGTTTTGATTTTACCGCCGGTCATGCCTGGATGACGCCGCTCACTGCTTCTCTTGTCGAACTCTTCGCCGTGTGGATCTGGCATGTCCCGGCAATGCGGGCCTTGTCGGAATCCTCCGTCCTTTTCGCGGCCATCGAGCAGGCTATCTTCCTCGGCGCAGGACTGGCGCTCTGGCTTTCCTGCCTCGGCGGGACATCAGGCGGACGGGAAGAGCGACGGCTTTCCGGCACGTTCGGGCTCCTCTTCACCTCCATGCATATGACACTGCTTGGAGCGCTTCTTTCTCTTTCGCCTCGTCCGCTTTACGGTGGCGGGGAAGCAAGTTGTCTGGGTGTGACGCTGACAGCGGCGGCGGATCAGCAGGTCGGCGGGGTGGTCATGCTGCTGGTTGGTGCCGTCGTCTACCTCGCCGGCGGCATTGCCCTGCTTGTCCGGACGCTGGGAGATAATGTGGCAGAGCCGTTGGGGAGGAAAGTTCTATGATGATCCGTTGGAAGCATCTGATTGTCCTGGTCATCGTGCTGCCTGTGCTCGGGCTTCTGGTCGCCTGGTCCGGTGTTGTAAGTGTCGGGGCAAGCAGCGGCCATTGGGCTGCGACGAACTGGTTCCTGCATTGGGTCATGCGGAATTCCGTCCGCACCGCCGCATTGTCCGTCGAGGCGCCCCCGCTCGACAATCCGGCGCTCCTGCCGCCGGCTGCCGGTCATTTCGAGACGGGTTGCGCCATCTGTCACGGCTCGCCGGCGCAAGGCCGGTCGGATGCGGTGCGCGCCATGCTTCCGCCGCCGCCAGACCTGAAGACCGTGGTGCCGACCTGGACCGATGGGCAGCTTTTCGAGATCGTCAAACATGGCGTGCGCTTCACCGGCATGCCTGCCTGGCCGACGCAAATGCGCGACGACGAGGTCTGGGCGATGGTCGCCTTCCTGAGAAAGCTGCCGGAGATGGACACCAACGCCTATCTGCAGGTCTCCGGCCTCCACGGCATCGGCAATGCGGGCGAGGTTTCGCCGCTGCCGATCACCTGCGAGAGCTGTCACGCGGAAAAGCGGCTTACCAATGACAGCATCATTCCGCGCCTCGCCGGCCAGTCGGAGCCCTATCTGCTCAACAGCCTGCGCGCTTATGCGCAAAGGCAGCGGCCGAGTGGCATCATGGAGGTGGCGGTCGGCACATTGGCCGATGAAAGTCTGCCGGAGCTTGCGAGCTATTACGCAAAACAAGCGCGGCCGCAGCGCGCGGTTTCTCCTGCTGATGCGCAGTTGATCGAAAAAGGAAGGGAACTTGCCGAAAAGGGAAGGCCGGCGGACAAGGTTCCTGCCTGCTTTAGCTGTCATGAAAAACCTGGAGGAAATCCCGCCTATCCGCGTATTTCGGGCCAGAACGCCGCCTATATCATGCGTCAGCTCCAGCTGTTCCATGCAGGCATCCGAGGCGGGTCGTCGTTCAGCCACCTCATGATCGAGGTCGCCAGCAAGCTGAAGGAAGAGGACTTTGCCGCTCTCGCAGCCTTCTTTGCCGGCCGCGAGAGCAGGGTGCCCTGAAGTTTCAGGCCACGCTCTCCTCCCCAGGAGTCCGGAAAACCGGTGTCAGACCGGAACGACCATCATGTAGCAGGCTGCAATCACCAGAACGAAACCTGCTGCCTCCACCCATTCCCTGACCATAGACGCCTCCCTCCGCATCGGTGGTAGATGAACGTGAAAGCGGCATTCTAGTTCCATGAAATGGCCATAAACGTGGCGAGATCGTCATAAATGTGAAGCGCTATGGTTAACGACCATCCGCTTCCGCCCTGGCACGGGCCGCTTCGAGGATCGCGCGCACTTCACGGGCAGCCGAATTCTCGATCGCAAACGCTTCTTCAGGCATGACCCCGGGGTCTTCCTCGCTGTCCTTGAAAGTCGCATCATCCCTCAGCCGCTGCAGGAAAGCGGTGATGGTGACTTCGCCACCGATCATCGCGGCCAGAAGCTCGATGAGCAATTCGCGGTGGGCGTTCAACCGCCCCTCCAGCTCCTCTGGCGTCATCACGGACATAGGTGGCCTCCTCGTCATATCTTGTTTCCTCATGAAGATAGGGGAGGCTTTTCAGGAGGGAACAATCAGCCCGGTCGAAAGTTGGCCTCCTGAACAAGGATATGGAGAAGATCATGGCGCAAGTCATCAAATCAGGGGCTGACCAGCATGGACGCGATGTTCGCGACCGGTTGATCCTGGCCCTCTATGCGCAATTGAAGGCAGAACGTCAGACCCGTGAAGCACTGGAATATGTGATCCGCAACGGAGCGCTGGCACCGGAAGTCCTGGAAGCCATTGCCGGCGACCCCGTTCCGGTCGCGGCGGCGGAAGATATTGCTGCCGTTGAGAAAGTCATTGCACTCGATACACGCCGCCGGGGCGCATCCGGCACATCCGAAAGGGAAGACCGGACATGAAACGCCTGATCGTCGCCGTTTCTGCCCTCATGCTCTTGAGTGCTTGTGACGACAGTGGCGAAAATCAGAACGGCCCGATCAACAGCACGCCTCCGCAACGGTCGAATGCGGCAGCTCCAGCGGACAAGGATCCCACGCCGCAAACCGGTACCGGAGGACAAAGCCCGGCCACCTCACCATCCGGGACGACGAACACTCCGCCCGCAAATCCTGCGCCTTCCGGATCCAATAACCCGTAATCTCAACAGCCAAGGGAACGAAATGCTGTGTCGCACCATTGTTCCGCGAATCTCTCATCAGGTGTGGCATGGATACCAAATCGAGCAATATCGTCATTGAGCCGGGCTCCTGGCACCAGCTTGGGGCCAATTTTGATGGCGAGGGCGTCAATTTCGCGATCTTCTCGGCGCATGCGGAACGCGTCGAACTCTGCCTTTATGACGAGAGCGGCAAGATCGAGACTGCGCGTCTCGAACTCCCGGAATATACGCACGAGATCTGGCACGGTTATGTTCCCGGCCTGAAGCCCGGCGCGCTTTACGGCTTTCGTGTCCACGGGCCCTACGATCCGGAAAACGGTCACCGTTTCAATCCGAACAAACTGGTCATCGATCCATACGCCCGCGAGCTTGTCGGTGATGTGCAGTGGAACGAGGCGCTTTTCGCTTATGACCTGCAGAATGAAGACAAGGACCTGACGTTCGATGAGCGCGACAGCGCGCCCTTCATGCCGAAATGCCGGGTGATCGATCCGGACGCGTTCGATTGGCAGGATCAGAATCGCCCGAGCATCCCGTGGCCGGCTGCGATCGTCTATGAAACTCACGTAAAGGGGTTCACCCAGCTCAACCCGGCGATCCCGAAAGAGCTCCGTGGCACCTACGAGGGCATGGGCCACAAGGCTTCGGTCGATTACATCAAGAGCCTCGGCATCACCTCGGTCGAATTGATGCCCGTCCATTATTTCCCCGACGACCAGCATCTCCTCGACAAAGGCCTGAAGAATTATTGGGGCTACAACACGCTCGGCTTCTTCGCTCCGGCTCCGTGCTACTACGGTCCGAGGGGCATCCAGGGTTTTCGCGATATGGTGCGGGCCTTCCACGATGCCGGCATCGAGGTGATCCTCGACGTGGTCTTCAATCACACGGCGGAAGGCAACGAACTCGGCCCGACGCTCTCGTTCAAGGGCATCGACAACTTTTCCTATTACCGGACCATGCCGGATCAGCACCGCTACTACATCAACGACACGGGCACCGGGAACACAGTGAACACTTCGCATCCGCGCGTGCTGCAGTTGATCATGGATTCGCTCCGCTATTGGACCGACGCCATGCATGTCGACGGCTTCCGCTTCGACCTCGGGACCATCCTCGGTCGTGAGCCGCAGGGTTTCGACCAGCGCGGCGGCTTCTTCGACGCGATGACGCAGGACCCGATGCTGTGGCAAGTGAAGCTGATCGGCGAACCCTGGGATATTGGTCCCGGCGGCTATCAGGTCGGCGGTTTTCCGCCCGGCTGGTCAGAGTGGAACGACAAGTATCGCGATACCGTGCGGGAATACTGGAAGGGCACCAACGTCTCGACCGATTTCGCCGCCCGCCTGCTTGGCTCCGGCGATCTCTACGACCAGCGCGGCCGCCGGCCCTGGGCAAGCGTCAACTTCATCGCCGCTCATGACGGCTTCACGCTCAACGATCTCGTCTCCTACAACGAAAAGCACAACGAGGCGAACGGGGAAGACAACAACGACGGCCATAACGACAATCACAGCTACAATTACGGCGCCGAAGGCCCGACCGATGACGAGGCGATCAACGCGATCCGTGAGCGTCAGAAGCGCAATTTCCTCGCGACGCTCTTCTTTTCGCACGGTACGCCGATGCTGCTTGCCGGCGACGAGTTCGGCCGCAGCCAGATGGGCAATAACAACGGCTATTGCCAGGACAACGAGATTTCCTGGGTCCACTGGGAGAATCTGCCGGAGACCTGCGAAGAACTGCGGGAGTTTACGCGTGGCCTGATCAAGCTGCGTCAGGAGCAGCCGTTGCTGAGGCGTGAAAACTGGCGCGACGGCATGGAGGTGAACTGGTTCAATGCCGGCGGCGGCGAGCAGAAGCCCGAGCATTGGGATGACGGCACGACACTCGGCCTGCATATCGGCCGGGAGGATCTCAAGGGGCAGGAAGGCATCTGGCATGACGTCCTGCTGCTCTTCAACCCGTTTGAAGGAAATGTTCCCTTCCGCATCCCGCAATTCGGCGAGGGCGGCTGGGTGCTGGAACTCACCACGTCCGATCTTTCCAAGCGCGGCCTGGTGATCACCAAGGAAAAGGATTTCGAACTCGAAGGCCGCAGTCTGGCGCTCTTCCGCAGACCGTGAGGCTCGTCAGGTATCTCTCAGGTGGCATGATCTCGATAGACCAGATGCGTGATGATGTCGCTTGACGTGCCGGCAATCAACGCACGGAGCGGAAAGGGCTTCAGGTCATATTCGTCAAGCGTGCCTGCCGTGGGGCGAACCCAGCGGAATTCCAGGTCGTTGGAACCGTCGCGACAACGGTGGACGACCTCATTTTCGTGGAAAGGCATGGGGCGCAGTAGTTCGGTCTCGTAATAAAAGCCGACTTCATGGACTGTCCGCCCGTCCAGTGTGAAGAAGTTCTCGATGACAAAGCGCAACGGACCGATGGCTGCCCGGCATCCGATTTCCTCCTCGATTTCCCGCGCCAGCGTTTCCGTCGTTGCTTCCTGAAATTCCACGCGGCCGCCCGGAAGCGACCAGAAGGGTTCGGTCGTTCCCCGGTGGATGAGTAGATGTCCATTGGCGCGGATGAGCGCTGCGGTTCGAAACTGGAAACGCGAACGCCCCGAGTCCATAACGATCATGGTCCGTGTCGGATTGTTCATCGGAAAGCCTGTCAGAAGCAAATCTGCGTTGCGCGGACGATTCGCTATCCGATTCTTCAACTGGCGACAAACGCCGGGCTGTCCGGACAGATCGTTCAGAGCGTGGCGCGACGCATCTCGCTCGCCGGAACCCGCCCGGATTTGCGCGCCAGGCTGGCATAGACAGCAGCATATTGGTGGGCGCTTCGTTCCCAGGAGAATTTCGCTTTCATCCCCTGGTTCTGCAAGCGAGCCCACATTTTCGGATCGGCATAGGTTTGCAGTGCGCGGCGAAGCGCCAGGCGCAACCCGTCCGTCGTGACCGGATGAAACTGGAAGCCTGTTGCCACGCGGGCCGACATTGCCGCATCATTGGCGTCGATGATGGTTTCGGAGAGCCCGCCGGTTCGCGAGACGACCGGCACGCAGCCGTAGCGCAGGGCATAGAGCTGAGTGAGGCCGCATGGCTCGAAGCGGGACGGTTGCACGATCGCATCCGAGCCGCCGTGGATCAGATGCGCCGTCGGCTCGTCATAGCCGATATGGACGGCCATGCGGCCAGGAAAACGCGAGGCAGTATCCAGAAGTGCCTGTTCGATCTCGCGGTCGCCCTGGCCAAACACGATCACCTTGCCGCCGTTGTGAATCACCTCGTCGGCGGTTTCGGCGAGCATGTCGATACCCTTCTGCCAGGTGAACCGACTGACTGCGGAAAAGACCGGACCGGTGTCCGACGGGTCGAGCCCGAATTTTTGCAGCAGAACGACGCGATTGTCGCGTTTGCGGCGCAGGCTGTTGATGTCGTAGTTGCGCGGCAGGTGCGGATCCGTCGAGGGATTCCAAACGTCGAGATCGATGCCGTTGACGATGCCGCGCAGGACCGAGACGCGTTCGTTCAGAACGCCGTTCATGCCCATGCCGAAGCGTGGCGTGAGGATTTCGCGCGCATAGGTCGGGCTGACGGTGGTGATCGCGTCGGCTGTCTGCAGCCCGCCCTTAAGGAAGCTGATGTCCCCGAAATATTCCATCCGATCCATGGAATATGCTTCCGGAGGCAATCCGAGTTTGTCGAGCAGGTTCGCGGGATATTGGCCCTGGAAGGCCAGGTTGTGGATCGTCAGCACGACCGGCGTCGAGCAGCCCCGTTCCCGCATGTAGACGGAGGCGAGCGCCGATTGCCAATCGTGTGTGTGGACGAGATCGGGACGCCAGGCGGGCAGGACGCCGCCGGCGATTTCCGCCGCGGCCAGCGAAAGGGCGGCAAACCGCTTCCAGTTGTCGGGATGGTCGATGCCCCGTTCATCGACATAGGGACCGCCCAGGCGGTCATAGAGAGTGGGCGCGTCGAGCACGAAAAGGCTGAGGCCCTCGATACGGGTGTGCAAGAGCAAGGCCTTTTCGCCCAGCAGGCTGTCGAAGGCTACGAGCGGCACGGCGCTTTGCAATTGCCGCATCACATTCGGATATCCGGGGATCAACGACGTCGTTTCTATGCCAAGCGGGGCAAGCGCTTTGGGCAGGGAACCTGTCACATCCGCCAGGCCGCCCGTCTTCACGAATGGAAAGATCTCGGACGTGACCGACAGCACCCTCATTTGCGGCTGCACCCGCGTTTCCTCGACCGGGGTGACCACGCTCCCAGACATGGTGTGCTGATCGCGGTGCGTATTGCCGAGGGGGGCGTGAGCGTTCATCATGTCCGCCTCCGCCGTGGGCCGTTTGCACCCCTCGGAACATTTCGGCCATGGCCAATGTTCCCTGTCGGGTTCGGTGTCGGGCGGAGCTCAGACGCAACGGTCATCTCAATCTTCCAAGGCAAGAAAATACGCTCTCGCGACAATGCCACTCGCCGCGATTGATGAAACTGGTCTTGATGTATACGGTCCGGGCGGCGTTACTGGCCGGCCGGCACTTTCTTGGAGCGCTTTTTCGCCGGTTCGACCGCCGCCGGAATAGCTGCGGGGGCCTTCGAAGTCGTCTTGGCAGCAGTCCCTGTTGATGCCGGCTTCGATGTGGCCGTCTTCGTGACAGTCTTTGGAGCTTTCGGCGCTGCTGCCTTTGGAGGTTTTACGACTGCGGCTGCCTTCTTACGGGGACTTGCTGTTGGTGGCGTGTTCGAGGCGGTCGGCTTGAGCGTCGCATGCTCCAGCTTCGCCCTTTCCCAATGCTCCCGATCCTTACCGGAAGGGTAACCTTCCTCTTCCCACAAAGCGTATGCCCGCCTCTTGATCCAATCTTCCTCGGATTCCGCCATTATCGTCTCCATTCGACCGAACGCCCCAACGTGTGCAGCGCAGAAAAGTTCCATCGTCCAAACGAAAAATTGCACCCTGGCCAGCAGAGCACGGCCATGAACTCAAAAATCGGCCCCGGGGGGTATTTTCTGGCAGTTGGGGGTATTTTTTGTCGCCGCCGGGAAGGAGCGCATCCAAATCAAAGGTACTGCGATATAATCCTTCATGCAACTGCTCGGGTCCATATTATAAGCGCCATTCGATCTGCGTCCTATTATCACACCGGCATTCCGCTCCAGCCATGGCAAATGCTCATCTCATTCCGCCTTGGGTGAGCAAAAGCCCAGCTTTGACCGGGCTTTTGCTCAGGGAAAAGGGGCTGTGCGGCTTTACCGGCGCCCCATTCATCGAAAGCCTCAGGCGGCCTTCTGAGCCGCCATGTTGACGGCGGATTTGGCAAGGCTGGTCAAGGCCTCGTCCGTCTTGCTTTCCTCGGCGAGCGTTTCCTCCAGGAGCTTCACGGCGTCCTTGAGGCCAAGCTGCTGGGCCCAGGTGCGCAGCGTACCATAACGGCTGATTTCGTAATGCTCGACCGCCTGTGCGGCAGCGAGCAGGCCAGCGTCAAGCGCAGGATTGCCCTTGAACTCGTCGAGGATTTCCTCGCCCTCTTCGATGATGCCGTCAATCGCCGGGCAGGTCTTGCCCTGGGCCCGCTTGCCGATGATTTCGAAGACCTGTTTCAGGCGTTCGATCTGGCCTTCAGTCTCATCGCGGTGTTTCTCGAAAGCGGCCTTCAGCTTTTCATCCCGGGCGCCGCGCGCCATCTTCGGAAGAGCCTTCACGATCTGGCGTTCGGCATAATAAATGTCTTTCAGGGTTTCATGGAAAAGGTCGTCGAGGGTCTTGCTGGCCATTGCTCTCTCCTTGGGTTTTATAGGTGTTGGATGAAAAGGTATTGCGGGGCACCTAACGACGAGGTGCCACGAAGGTTCCTGTTCCAGTCAGCGGCTGTGCGGATGAGGTTCGCGGCCGCCCGGCGGCTTGTCGTAGAGACGCTCTATCGCCTCGTCCTGCTGCTCTTTTTCGCGGTCTGTCAGGCGACGGCGCTGTAACAGCGCGTAGGCGATCGCAGCACCGAGAAGGATCGGCCCGATCGCCACGACTATGAACCAGAAGTTATCGGCCATTGCTTTCTCCTTGTCTGGGAACTTGTCGCCTATGTCCGCAAAACTGCCCGTTGCCGCAAAGGTTCCGGAAATCGTCGTCATCCTTTCCACCAGCGCAGCACCTCGTCCGTGTCGGCGAGCCGGATCTGGTTCGAAAAACGCCTGCCGAAAAGGGCGAGGGATGCGTCATGCGTCTCGTCGGAGGCGCTACAGATTGCATCTTTGACGAGAATGATCGCATAGCCGAGGTCCACGGCGCCGAGAATGGCGGCAAGGACGCAGACATCCGTCTCCCCACCGGAGATGATCAGCGTGGTGACGCCCTGGCCTCGAAGGAAATGATGAAGCCGGTTGTCGAACCAGGGCGAGTAGACCATCTTGTCGAAGACGATTGCGGGAGGAGCCAGTGCCCTCAGCTCCGGAAGAATGTCGACCATCTCGTCGCCGAGCTCGCCGCGCGTCATCATCGGCCATTTCTCGTAATAGTCGCGCCAACTCCCCTGGGCTTCGGCAGGCGTTGTCGGGGGGACGAAGCGAGTAAAGATCGTACCTGCAGGAAAGGCTGCGGCAATCATCGCGACCGGTTGGCGCACGCGCTGCATCCATGGAATATTCCAGGGCGTGTCTTCCGCGAACATGCGCTGCATGTCGACGCAAAGATGCCGGCAGTGATGCGGGTCCTTCATGTCTTCTTCAGCTTCCATACTTGTCAGGAATAGAAAACTTCCACGGTGGTCAGGAACAGAAAAGCGGCGGCAAAAGTTCCACCGCCGGTGATGGAACCGGGCCTGACCGAGAACGTTGCGAACAGCAGCAGATGTGATGTCTCAAGGGAGAGAGAGATGCAGGAAAAGCTGAAGATCTATCGGCTGGTGCCGAACGCGGCTCCCGATGACCCGAACTGGCAGAATTCGCCGCCGCACGGCGAGGTGGTGGTCCGGGCCAGAACCGCGGGTGACGCGCGCCTCGTCGCGAGTGCGGCGGAGCTCGATTTTACCGAGATCGACGCTTCACCTTCGGAAGGTAACTCGACCGGAATGGCAAGCGCCTTCCGCAACGAAAAGCTCTATACGGTGCTCGAGGATGGGAGCGGACGTTACGAGGCGGAGGGCCCGAGAGGTGTCGTGGCAGGCCGGGTGCGCACCGACAATCTGATCTCGACCCAACTTTGAGACGCGCTTCAGCCGGCAGGGCTGCCCATCTTTTCGTTGAGCGCCTTCTGCAGCTCGCGCGCCAGTTCGAGCAGACGATCGGGGATTTCTTCCTTCTCGATTTCGGCGAGCAGGACCGAGACCCGGCGGTTCACGCGCCTTCCCATCCTGACTTCCTGTTCCTCAACCGGAGTGTTTTGCTTCGCCATCCCGACCTCTGACGTAACCAATATCGGCAAACTCGCGCCGAAATAATGTCCGCCTCGCCGATAATTCCGCTATCGCCCTCCTTACCGCAATATGGTCGACTTCGGATATCCCGAAAAAGTCACAGGGATGCATGAAATACCGACACAAATGAAATAAGGCGTCTTCCTATCACGGAAGACGCCTGAATTGTTCCACACGGATTTTGTTCTTGTCTAGTGTTTTGGCGGTTTTGGTGTGCCGGCCGGGATGGAGGTCACCGTGGTCGAGACGGGGTCGCTTGCCGGAAACGTATCTTCCAGCCCCTCGTTGAGCTGTTCCTCCAATTCCCTGGTTTCGTGCTTGGAACGTGCGGAGCGTTCGGTCGTCTTCTTGTCCCCTTCGTTCCGTGAAGCGTTCTGGCTGCTGGTGCTCATGGGAATGCCCTCCTGTGCAGGTGTCTGAAGCAAACGGTTTCTCCTGAATGTTTGTTCCGGAACCAAGCCGTATCGTGCGGGTTATCGCGGAAAGGAAGGAGTTCTGCCGTGGCGCCGCGTGTATTCTGGAAAGGTTATCTGAAGCTCTCGCTCGTCACCTGCCGGGTGACGATGACGCCTGCCGTTTCCGAAGGCGCCAGGGTGCGTTTCCACAACGTCAATCGAAAGACCCACAACCGTGTCCTCAGCCAGTATGTGGATGCGGATACCGGCGAGGCGGTCGAAGACGACGATCAGGTGAAGGGTTATCCCAAGGGCGAGGACGACTATGTGCTTTTCGAGGACGAGGAACTCGATGACGTCGGACTTGAGAGCACGCGCACGATCGACATCGAGACCTTCGTGCCGGCCAATTCGATCGGCTGGATATGGTACGACAGGCCGCATTATCTGGCACCGGACGACGAGGTGAGCGCAGAGGCTTTTGCCGTCATCCGCGAGGCGATGGCGAAGACCAAAACGGGCGGCGTCGCCCGGCTTGTTATGTACCGCCGCGAGCGGGCGGTGCTTCTGCTGCCGAAGGACAAGGGGATCGTTGTCTGGACGCTTCGCTACGGCGACGAGGTGCGCGATGCCGATGATTATGCCGCAGAGATACCGAAGGAAAAGCCGGGCGCCAAGCATCTGGCGATGATGGAGAAGATCATCGAGGAGCGCACCGAGGCTTGGAAGCCATCGATGGCAGACGATCCGGTGCAGGACCGGCTTCTCGACATCATCGCCGAACGCAGGAAAGGCCGCAAGACGAAGAAGCGTACCCAGGAGAAGGCGCCGGAGCGGCCGAGCAACGTCATCGACATCACGGCGGCGCTCAAGAAGAGCCTTGAGGCAGAACGGAAATCGCCCCGGAAGTGATCGTTTCAGGAGTATTGAGGATGTGCGTGCTGCGGGCACCCGGGATGCCCTGCTAGCGGGGCTCTAGCATTCCGAACCCCTGCTACTCGAACGGTTTGGGTATCCACGAACTTGCATTGTCCGTCCTAAGCATGTTTACTGGCCACGCATCTCTCTGGGGCAGGGGTTCCAGCGGTATGCAGGCGGCCGGGATGTGTGGAGACTCCCGGTCGTCCTTCGCTTGCGGGAAGAGGGTCGCGGAACGGAAGCGTGGCGAGGGGCAAAACCCGCATATGCGATTGCCCTGGTCTTGAGCGGATGCCGTATCGTTCCGGCTTCGCAGCTATCTCTTCTTCACCTTGAACTCGATCGGCGCTTCCGCCTTGCGAAAATCAGCCCAAGGATCGCTCGCCTGCCGGGCAATCCGCGTCGAGGTGTTGTTGACCGTGAAATAGTTGGGGCCGATCACGCCGCCGAGCTCGTCCCAGGCGAGCGGCATGGAGACGGGCGCACCCGGCCGCGCGCGAGTGGAATAGGGGGCGACCGCGGTGTTGCCTCGGCCGTTGCGCAGGTAGTCGATCAGGATCTTGCCCTTGCGTTTCGACTTGGTGATGGTCGAGACGTATTTGTCCGGGTCATCACCGGCCATGCCGTCGGCGAGCGCCTTCATCGCAGCCTTCACCTCAGGCCATTCCGCCTTGGGCTTCACGGGGGCGACGACGTGCAGGCCCTTGCCGCCGGACGTTTTGACGAAGGGCGCGAGGCCCATGTCCTCGAAGCGCCGTTTCACTTCGTGGGCCGCGGCGATGATCTCCGTCCATGAAACGCCTTCACCGGGATCGAGGTCGATATTGACCATATCCGGCTTTTCCCAATCATTGAGCGATGCCCCCCAGGGATGGACTTCCAGTGTCCCGCCCTGCACGAGCCCGAGCAGCCCGTCGAGGTCGCGGATGGAGATATATTCCTCGCTCGGGTCGGCGGGATCCTTCACCAGAACCACATTTTTCGTCATGCCTTTCCAGGCGTGCTTCTGGAAAAACAGTGGTTTGGTAATTCCGTCCGGCCCGCGAACGAGCGCCAGCGGCCGGTTGACAACGAAAGGCGCCATCAGCCGCCAGACCTCGGTATAGTAGTCCGCGAGCCCCGCCTTGGTCACTCCGGCATCCGGCCAGTACACCCGATCCGGATGGGTGAGATTGACCGTCCGCTTGGGCGGTGTCGGTTCTTCCGCTGCATTCACAGGCCCGCCCTCCCGGACGATATCCTTCGGATCCTTGTCTTCCCTCAGACCTCTGAAAGAGGCGTGGCGGATATGGGCATCCGCCGTCCAGCCGCGAAACTCGACTTCCGCCACCAGTTCTGGTCTGACGAAGACGACATCCTTCTTTTCCACTGCTGCGAGCTTTTCGTCAAATGGGCTCTTGTCGCTTCGAATGCCGTTGACCCGCTTGAAGAGCGATTGCGCCACGGTATTGGAGTAGCCCGTGCCGACACGGCCGGCATGACGAAGCTTTCCCTTCTCATAATAACCCATGACCAGCGAACCGATCGCCTTGCGGTTGACGGAGGAGGGAACGTAACCCGCAACTACGAATTCCTGTCTTGCCGAGCATTTCGATTTGACCCAATCGCGCCCGCGACCGGGACGGTAAGGGGCATCGGCGATTTTCGAAATGATGCCCTCCAGGCTCAGCCGGCAGGCATGTTTCAGCACCAGCGCGCCCTCGTCGCTGAAATGCTCGCTGTAGCGCAGCACCGAGCCGCTGTCGGCAAGCAGTGTTTCAAGCGCTTCCTTGCGCCTGAGCAAGGTTGCGCCGGTCAGGTCATAACCGTCGAGATGAAGAAGGTCGAAGGCATAGAAGGTGAAGTGATCGGTGTGGCCCTCGCTGAGAGCCTGCTGGAGCAGCGAGAAATCCGTCGCGCCGGAGCCTGCTTCGACCGCCACCTCGCCGTCGATGATGGCCTCGGAGACCGGAAGCTTCGCGAATGCTGCAACGATCTCCTTACCGAACTTGTGGGTCCAGTCGAGGCCGGTTCGGGTGAGCAGCGTCACCTTGCCGTTTTCAATATGTGCCTGAAGCCGATAGCCGTCGATCTTGATCTCGTGGACCCAGCGTTTTCCGGAAGGGGCGCTTTTGACCAGCGTCGCAAGCTGCGGTTCGATGAAATCCGGCAGCTTGCCCTTCTTCGCACCCCGGATCTTCGAAACCGCGATGTCGGTGTCTTGCGGGTCTGGATCGGTCCGGGTTTTCGTTTTCGAGCGCGCCTTTTTTGCCGGCCGCTTCCTGCCCCAGACCTCCTCGATCGTCTTGCCGGTTTTCACGGAAAGCGGCATTTCTTCGAGAATGTCAGGGTCGCCTTCGTCGCGGGCGAACTCGTCTTCGCCTTTGATCAGCAGCCAGTTTTCGCGTTTCTCGCCTTGCCTCTGCCCCATGCGGACGAGATGCCAGCGGCCTTCCAGCTTCTCGCCTTTCAATTCGAATTCCATGCGGCCTTTCCGGTAGGCCTTGTGCGGATCGCCGATCGGCTCCCAGGCGCCGCGATCCCAGAGCAGCACCGCGCCGGCACCGTAATTGCTTTCCGGGATCATGCCCTCGAAGCCGCCATAATCGAGGGGGTGGTCTTCCACATGGACCGCAAGACGTTTTTCGCCGGGTACGAGGCTCGGACCGCGGGTCACGGCCCAGCTTTTCAGCACGCCATCCATTTCCAGCCGGAAATCGTAATGCAGCCTGGTCGCGTCGTGCTTCTGGATCACGAAACTGTTGCCGGTCGCCTTTGTCTTGCGGGTGCGAGATACCTTTCCTCGTGGTTCGGGAGAAACCTTGAAGTTTCGCTTCTGGTGGTAGGTTTCAAGCGCCATGATCAGCCGGCCTTTCTCTGGGGGGTGGTCGTCTTACGCGAGGTTGCCCTGGAGGCGGTCTTCTTGGCGGTCGTCTTCTTCCGCTTGTCGGGAGCGCCGGCGCTCTGGCGGAGCGCGTCAAGCAGGTTCGACACTTTCTTGACTTCCGGCTTGGGCTTCTTCTTCAGCTTGCGGCCTTCGATCTTCGCTCTGACGAGTTCGGCGAGGGCCGCCTCGTAACGGTCGTCGAATTCGGTCGGGTCGAATTTTCCGCGCTTGGTTTCGATGATGTGTCCGGCAAGGTCCAGCATTTCGCCCTCGATCTTGAAGTCCTTGATATCGGAGAAGATTTCCTTGGCGGGTCGCACCTCGTATTCATAGTTGAGCGTACTGGCGATCATACCGCTTTCGCTCGGACGGATAAGCAACGTCCGCAGGCGCCGGAAGAGAACCGTGCGGGCCAGTGCTGCGACGCTCTTTTCTTCCAGCGCCTTGCGGATCAGCGCAAACACCTCGGCGGACGGCCTGTCCACAGGCATCAAGTAATAGGGGCGGTCGAGATAGATCGTGTCCACTCCATCGCAGGGGATGAAGGTTTCGAGTTCGAGCGTCTTGTCGCTTTCGGGTATCGCCGCCTTCACTTCGTCCGGTTCGAGGAAGACGTATTCGCCGCTTGAAATTTCGTAGCCCTTGACGATGTCGTCGCTTTCCACTGGCTTGCCGGTGTCGGCATCAATCATCTGGCGGTGGACGCGGTTGCCGGTCTCCCGATTGATGATATGGAAACTGACGCGGTCGGATGTGGAAGCGGCCGTATAAAGCCCTACCTGGCAGCTCAGCTCCCCGATTTTGAGATAACCTTTCCAGTTCGCACGCGGTGCCACGATCATAACTCCGTGAAAACCTATCAACCGGCCTGCCAGCCGCTTTGTTCCGTCATCAGTATGAACAGGCCGTTCATCTTGGCGGAACCAAATGCGCAAGGCGCGCGTTTGCCACCAAAATCCCCGCCCATCGAGACTTCGGAGAGGTAGGCAACGGTGTCTGAATCACAGTTGAATGGTGATCTCGCACGTGCAGACATAGTGAGGCTCATTCCGGCTCTCCGCGCCTTTGCCCGTACCTTCTGCCGCAATCCCACCGATGCGGACGATCTGGTGCAGGAAACGCTGATGAAGGCGCTCGCCAATCTCGACAAGTTCGAGCCGGGCACCAAGCTCAAAAGCTGGCTCTTCACGATCATGCGCAACACGTTCTACACGCGCGCCAAGGTGCTGGGACGTGAGGCACCGGGAATCGAGGAAAACGTTTCGGGCGATACGGCGGTAGCCGCATCGCAGGAAATGGCCGCGCGGGCGAGGGAGGTGCAGCGCGCGCTCCAGAAGCTGCCGCCGCATTATCGCGAGGTGCTGACGCTGGTGGCTATTCTTGGCGAGAGCTACGAGGCGGCGGCCGAAATCTGCGATTGCGCGGTCGGTACGGTCAAAAGCCGGCTCAACCGGGCCCGGCATCAGATCCTGCAGGAATTGGGCGAAGAGACGACCTAAGCCATCAGGCCGGGTCCTGGTCCAATTCCGGATAGTGCCTGAATATGCCCGAGTCGTTGAATGCGAGCCGGCGCTTCGAATTGACATAAGCCTCGATATTGGGACGCTTCCGGACGAGGTCGCGCAACTTCGCGACATCCGGATAATCCCTGTCGAAGTTCCGCATGGCACGGGGAAAGGCGTAGGCGAGCCCCTCGGCGATCTGGAAGAGCGATAGATCGGCATAGCTCAGGGCGTCACCGACGGTGTGACCGTTCTTTGCCCGGTTTGCCTGGATGACATGGTTGAAATAGCCCAGAAATTTCGGCACCCTCTGCCGCAGGAAGGCCTGTGTGCGGGCCTTCGCCTCTTCCTTCTGATCCTCGTAATAGTCTGTGGTGCTGATCGGGTGGTGCGTGTCATGCGCTTCCGCGACAAAATCCGTCAGGGTAAGCTGAAGGCCATGGATGAAGATGCGGCTTTTCTCCTCCCTGGGCACGAGGTTCAGCTTCGGCCCGAGATAATGGAGGATATTTGCCACATGCGAGACGACGATATCGCCGTCCTTCAGAAAGGGAGGCGCAAAAGGCATTGCCAGATACCCTTGCTTGCCATTCAGATACGCCATCATCGCCGACATGCCGTGGCTCGATCGGGCGACATCCACATATTTGGCGCCGGCCTCTTCCAAAGCCAGCCGCACGAATTCGCCGCGCCCCTGGAGACCGTCCCAGTAATAAAGTTCGTAAGCCATGATCACTCCAGAAAATCGGCAATTTTCCTCAGATCCTCGACAAAGCGGGCACGGTTGAGTTCCGCATCCGCCCGATCCCGGCTCCTCAGCAAGGCCGAGGGGTGAAACGTCACAAGCATGGGCACACCGTTCGGCGAATTCAGGACCTTGCCGCGGTCACGCGTGACTTTTGCCTGTCTGCCCAGCAGAGAATAGAGCGCAGTCGCGCCAAGCGCCACTACCAGTGTCGGCTTGATGAGGCGCAATTCCGCTGCCAGCCACCAGGCGCAGGCCTGCACCTCTCCGGTCTTCGGTTTTGAATGGATGCGCCGCTTGCCACGCAGCGTGAACTTGAAGTGTTTCACTGCATTGGTGACGTAACACATGTCGCGATCGATGCCGGCCTCCTCGAGGCACCGGTCGAGCAGCTTGCCGGCAGGGCCGACAAAAGGCTGTCCGGCCTGATCTTCCCTGTCGCCCGGCTGTTCGCCAACGAAAAGAACCTTCGCTCTTGCCGGCCCTTTTCCGAAGACGAGATGAGTGGCGCTCTTGTAGAGATCGCAACGGGTGCAGCTTTCCGCCTCTTCCCTGACCCTGGAAATGCTTGAGCCTTCTGCACCGGTTGTCTCGAAGGCGGGGCCCTTGCGCGACGTCAACATGACGGAACTCCCTTCATGGGCGCCAAACCAGTTCGATGTCCGGCGGTTCCGGAAGTCGACGGAAAAGGTTGTCCAATATCCATTGGAACTTTTGGGCAAAACCCGTGTTGAAAGCGCAAAGGTGTCGCAGGGTTCCCGCGCGCCTCGCTTTACTGTTTTCACGGACGGGATTTCACTATGGCCATTAAGATTACCGCGATCCTCTTCACGCTGATCGGGATCGCGCTGGCCGTCGGGGGCGGGCAATTGGTGCTGCTCGGCGGAAGTGCCTATTATCTGATTTGCGGTCTCGGTTTCGTACTGACTGCCATTCTTCTGTTTCTCAGACACGCCATTGCCCTCCGGGTCTATGCCGTCCTCATACTCGCCTCGCTGGTCTGGGCGGTCTGGGAGGTCGGGTTCGACTGGTGGCAACTCGGTCCGCGCGGCGGTGTCATCATTTTGCTGGGTATCTGGCTGCTGACGCCCTGGATCCGCAGGCCGCTCGGTTTCTCAAGCCCGACCGGTATGCGCTACGGCGCAAGCAGCACGCCGCTGGCGCTTGCGGTCGTCATCGCCATTGCGGTGGCGATCTTCTCGATGTTCATCGATCCGCTGGATCAGAGTGGCGAGTTGCCGGAGCAGTCCGTCGCCGCAGCCCCCGAAATGGGGGGCGACGTGCCGCCCGGCGAATGGCACCAGTACGGCCGTACACCCTACGGCCAGCGTTATTCGCCGCTCGACCAGATCAATGTCGAGAACGTCGCGAATCTCCAGGAGGTCTGGCGCTACCAGACGGGCGACGTGAAGCGGCCGGACGATGTGGGCGAAACGACCTATCAGGTGACGCCGCTGAAGGTCGCCAATACGCTTTACCTCTGCACGCCGCACAATCTGGCGATTGCGCTCGATGCGACGACCGGTCAGGAGAAATGGAAATACGATCCGAATTCCGGCATGAACCCGGACCGCCAGCACCAGACCTGCCGCGGGGTCAGCTATTATCGAGACCAGGCGACGGCTCCCGGTTCGCCCTGCGCCGAACGGGTTTACCTGCCCACCTCGGATGCGCGGCTGATTGCGCTCGATGCTGCAAACGGTGAGGTTTGCGCGTCCTTTGCAGACAGCGGCACGCTGCATCTCGAAACCGGCATGCAGTACAATCCTGCAGGCTATTATTACTCGACCTCACCGCCGGCTATCGCAGGCAACAAGATCATCATCGGCGGTGCGGTCAACGACAACTATTCCACACAGGAACAGTCCGGCGTCATCCGCGCCTATGACGTGAATACGGGGCAACTCATCTGGAACTGGGATTCCGGCAACCCCACCCAGACGCAACCGCTCCAGCCGGGGCAAACCTACACGACCAATTCGCCAAACAGCTGGTCCGTCTTCAGCGTCGATGAGGAACTCGGCCTCGTCTATATCCCACTCGGCAACCAGGTGCCCGACCAACTCGGCATGGGGCGCAGCGAAAACGTCGAGAAATATTCCTCCTCGATCGTGGCCCTCGACCTGAATACCGGCGCAGATCGCTGGGTGCGCCAGACGGTGCATCACGATCTCTGGGACATGGACGTTCCGGCCCAGCCGGTGCTCCTCAATCTCACCATGCCGGACAATACGGTCGTGCCGGCGCTGGTCGGGCCGACCAAGCAGGGCGACATCTATGTTCTCGACCGGCGTACGGGGGAGCCGATTATTCCGGTCACCGAGGAGCCGGCGCCGGGTGGTGCCATCCCCGAGGATCACACGGCGCCAACGCAGCCGACCTCCGCATTGACGTTCAAGCCGCAGCCGCTGCGAGAAAAGGACATGTGGGGCATCACCATGTTCGACCAGATGGTGTGCCGTATCTGGTATCACCAGTACAACTACGAGGGCCGCTATACGCCGCCCTCTCTCAAAGGCACGATCGTCTATCCAGGCAATTTCGGCACGTTCAACTGGGGCAGCGTCGCGGTCGATCCCGAACGCCAGGTGATGTTCGGCATGCCGACTTATCTCGCCTTCACCTCGCGGCTCGTGCCGCGCGCGGAAATCCCGCCGAAGGGACAGGGCGAGAGGGGCAGCGAGCAGGGGCTCAACCGCAACGAAGGTGCGCCCTACGGCGTCTATATGGGGCCGTTCCTGGGGCCTTTGCAGATTCCCTGCCAGGCGCCGCCCTGGGGTTACGTGGCAGGCGCCGACCTGCGCACGGGCAAGATCGCCTACATGCACCGCAACGGTACGGTCTACGACATGACGCCGCTGCCGCTGCCCTTCAAGGTCGGCGTGCCCGGCATCGGCGGGCCGATCATCACCAAGGGTGGCGTCGCCTTTCTCGGTGCAGCAGTCGATAATTATCTGCGTGCCTATAACCTCACCAACGGCCGGGAATTGTGGAAGGCACGACTTCCGGCCGGCGGTCAGGCTACGCCGATGACCTACGCAATCGACGACGGCCGGCAATTGGTGGTGATGGTCGCCGGCGGCCACGGTTCGATCGGAACCAAACCCGGCGATTACGTGATCGCCTACGCGCTGCCGCGCTGATTGTTGTTCACTTTTCCCTAGAGGTCAGGCAACTGCATATGGGGAACCGAACAAAGCGAGGCGATGAGGGGGTGCACACGCGACAAACTCATCGCCAGCTCATTTGGCTTCGCCCCCCTCATCCGGTTCGGACCACCTTCTCCCCGCTGGGGAGAAGAGGGAACGCATTGCCTACATCATCACTCCATAGAAGCCTCAGCAGGTTACAGCGGCCTTGGTGCGTCATTGAAGAAGGAAGGAGCAATAGAGCGAATCTCGTTGCGGACCGTCGTGACGCCGGGTACGCCGCGGGCCACCTCGTCGGCCCGGCTGATTTCTTCCGGAACCTGGACCACGCCTCCAAGCGTCACCTCGCCGCCTTGCGCCGTCACGGTCACGTCGCTTGCGTCGACGCCGCCGGCCGAAGCCAGTGCATCGGCGACCGCGCTTTCAAGCGCCGCACGGGGAGGAAATTCCACTTCCACTTCGGCGGTCGTCTCATGAAAATGCTGATGTTTGAAGACCATCTGTCGTTCTCCCGTTTCCGATGGGAAAACAACGTTTGTTCCGGCAAATTGGTTTCAGGAGGTGCCGAGGACCGAAGCGATGACGTCCTGAAGCTGATTTTGCGAGAAAGGCTTCGGCAGCCGCGGCAGACGGTTGTCACCGCCGGTGGGCAGTTCCGCGTAGCCGGTTGCAAGCACGACCGGCAGCCCGGGCCACTCTTCGCGGATGGCGGCCGCCAATTCCGAACCGGTCATGCGCGGCATGGAATGGTCGGTGATGACGAGATCGAATTGACGCTCCCCTTTGCGCAGCGTGTCCAGCGCCTCTGCACCGCTATAGGCTTCGATCACCACGTGCCCCAGATCCTCCAGCATCAGCGTCGTATTCATGAGGACCAGGGCGTCGTCATCCACGGCGAGGATGGTGAAGGCACCCTTGGGGGCCTCGGCGGGTGAGGGCATGGAGGTCTCTGAAAATTGCGGGGTGTCATTTGCGTCTGCGACGGGCAGGAAGAGCGAAACCGTGGTGCCCTTGCCCTTCTCGCTTTGGATCACGAGCTTGCCACCCGATTGCTCGGACAAACCCTGGACCATCGGAAGGCCAAGTCCTGTTCCCTTGCCGACACCCTTGGTAGTGAAAAAAGGCGTCGTCGCCCGGACCAGCGTTTCCTCATCCATCCCTTCGCCGGTGTCTGCGACCGAAAGCCGGACGTAACGGCCGGGCTTCAGCTTTTCCGACCCTCCGTCTACAACATGTTCCTCGGCATGGATGGTGATCAGACCGCCGTTCGTCATTGCGTCGCGGGCATTGACGACAAGGTTGAGAAGTGCGGTTTCGAGTTGTACGGGATCGGTCATGACCGGGGGAAGCTGGGGCGGGAAGTGGGTCTCGATCCTGGTATCGGCGCCGAGGGACCGTTGTACGAAATCCATCATGCCGTTCATCAGGGCCTGTGCGTCGACGGCTTCCATGTTGAGTTCCTGCCGACGCGAGAAGGCGAGCATGCGTTGGGTCAGTGCGGCACCACGCTCGGCGCCCTGGATGGCATTGTCGATCAACGGCATCAGAGCCGGATCATTCGGCAGGCGTTTTTTCAGGATTTCCAGACTGCCGAGGACAGCCATCAGAAGATTGTTGAAGTCATGCGCGACGCCACCGGTCAGCTGGCCGATGGCCTCCATCTTCTGTGCCTGGAAAAGCTCCTCGCGAGCCTGGGTGAGTGCCTTCTGCGCTTCGACCTTATCCGTGATGTCGCGGGTGATCTTGGCAAAGCCCAGGAGTTCGCCATGCTCGTTGCGGATGGCATCGATGATCACATGGGCCCAGAAGCGGCTGCCGTCCTTGCGTTGTCGCAGCCCCTCCCTCTCGACGCGTCCTTCTCTCCTGGCGGTTTCCAGGCTTTTTGCCGGCTCGCCGCGCTCGCGGTCCTCTTCCGTATAGAATTGCGAGAAATGCTTTCCGACGATCTCCTCGGCCCTATATCCCTTGATGCGCTCGGCCCCGATATTCCAGTTGCTGACATAACCTTCCGGATCGAGCATGTAGAGCGCGTAGTCCGTGACGCTCTGCACGAGGAGCTGGAACTTCTGCTCGCTCTGCCTGAGGTCGACTTCCGCCCGCTTGCGCTCCGACAGATCGCGGGTGACCTTGGCGAAGCCCAGGATCTCGCCGGACCGGCCCCAGATCGGATCGATGATGGCATGCGCCCAGAAGCGAGTGCCATCCTTGCGAACATGCCAGCCTTCGCTTTCGAAGCGTCCTTCCGTCGCCGCCGTCCGCAAGGCGTTTTCGGGTACCTGGGCGAGGCGGTCTTCATTCGTGTAGAAACAGGAAAAGTGCTCTCCGAGGATTTCCCACGCCTCGTAGCCCTTGAAGCGCTGCGCCCCCGGGTTCCAGCTCGCCACCCTGCCGTCAGGGGCGAGCATATAGATGGCATAATCGGTGATCGCATCAACAAGAAGCCGATAGCGCTCCTCATCAAGTAGCGAAACGTCGTAGCTTTGCGGCATGCTCATCCAATTCCCCGGGCCCGCCGAACGCGGTTCAACACGCCCAAACGTGAATTATAACATTTGGTTCCCAGTAAAGATGATTTTTCGTCACAGTGTAGCCGCTCGGTTCAAGGTTGACAGATGATAGTTTTCGCTTTACGAATGACGAAAAATGAAAATCGTCAGTCGTTAAGTGAAAGCCGTCAATCCATGGAAGTCAGTGAAAATACCATAGAGGCGACGAGGCAGGAGAACGTCAGTCGCATCCTCGATGCGGCGGAACGCCTCTTCAAGCACTACGGCTATACCAAGACCAATGTCGCCGATATCGCCCGCGATCTCGGGATGTCGCCGGCCAATATCTACCGCTTCTTCTCGTCAAAGGCGGATATTCACCAGGCGCTGGCGAACCGCATGCTCGACGGCAGCTATCAGATGGCTGTGGCCAATGCGAAGCGGCCGGTGAGCGCGACGGAGCGCCTGCACGATCACGTCCTGCAGCAGCATCGGCTGACCCTCGAGACCATGCTCGACGAGAAGAAGGTGCACGAGATGGTGGTGATCGCCATCGAGCAGCAATGGCCGGTGATCCAGCAGCATCTGGACCGCCTCCGCTTGCTGATCGCCGACCTGATCCGGGAAGGCATCGATGCCGGTGAATTCCGGGAACAGAACCCGCTGCTGGCGGCCGAGAACTTCATGTCGTGCATGGTGAAGCTGTGCCATCCGATGTTGATCGCCGATTGCCTGCTCGAAAGGCAGATCGGGCAGCCGGAAGATCTCGTGGAATTCGGCCTGCGTGCCTTGAAATAACTGCCCTTATCGAAATCCCGCCATCAGGAGTGCGGCGCCATGTTTCTTGTGAAGACCAGACGTGATGTCTCGTTTCTCGTCAAAGGCCTCGTTGTTGCGACCGCGCTCGGTGCGCTGGTGGCCTGCTCGGACGAGAAGAAGGCCGAAGCGCCAGAGGTGGTTCGGCCTGTCAAGGTGATCGAGGTCTCTGCCGCCGATCAGGGCCGGAAGGTTGAGTATTCCGGCTCCGTCAAGCCGCGCACGGAGATGAATCTCGGCTTCCGTGTCGCCGGCAAGATTACCGAGCGGCTGGTAGATATCGGTCAGCCGGTCAAGCCGGGCGATGTGCTTGCGCGGCTTGATGCGACCGATTACCAGCTCGCCGTCCGCCGCGCCGAGGCCGATCTCGCCGCCGCGCAGAAGCAGGCGGAGATCACCGAGCTCGCCAAGCGCCGGGCCGACAGCCTCTATTCCAAGAACGTCGCCTCCCAATCGGCCATGGAACAGGCGACGCTTGCCTATGACCAGGCTGTATCCTCCCGCCAGTCGGCGGTTTCGGCTTTGCAGGAGGCGCGTAACCAGGTCGCCTATACCGAGCTCAAGTCGGACCAGAACGGAATCGTCACCGCCGTCAGCGCCGATATCGGCCAGGTTGTCGGCACCGGCACGCCGGTCATTTCCGTCGCCGTCGATGGCGACAAGGAAGTGCAGATCGCCGTTCCGGAAATGGACGTCGCCAAGTTCAGCCCCGGCAAGACGGTCAAGGCGCGCTTCTGGTCGGCGGCCGACCTTGTACTCAACGGCAAGGTTCGGGAAATCGCAGGTAGCGCCGATCCGCAGTCGCGAACCTTTGCCATCCGCGTCAGCCTGCCGGACGACCCGCGCGTCCTTCTCGGCATGACCGCGACGATCGAGGCTGTCGAGGACAATGCCGCGCCGACCTGGTCCATTCCGCTTGCGGCTCTTGCCAAGAAGGGCGGCCAGTCGGTTGTCTGGATCGTCGATCGTGAAAAGGGGATGGTGGGTTCGCGCCCGGTGACCGTCGCCGATTTCTCCGATGACGGCGTGCGCATTTCCGAAGGACTTTCGAAAGGCGACCTCGTCGTCTCGGCGGGCACGCAATTCATGCGTGAAGACATGAAGGTGAAGCTGCCGGAAGCAGTTGCCTCCCGATTCGGCAGCGCCACCAGCATCAGCACCGCGTCGGTTATGCCCTGATTTCAAGAACCCGGCCCTAAAGGACCACGACCATGAGCTCCTCCCATCAGGACAATCCTCCGGAAAAGGCCAGGTTCAACCTGTCCCGCTGGGCGATCGGCCATCCGAGCATTGCCCGCTTCCTCTTCGGCCTTATCATCGCCATGGGCGTGCTCGGCGTCATGAACATGGGCCAGAAGGAGGACCCGGATTTCACCTTCCGCGTCATGGTCGTGCAGTCCATCTGGCCCGGCGCCTCGATCGACGACATGCAGAACCAGGTCGTCAACAAGATCGAGCGCAAGCTTCAGGAAACGCCGCATCTCGACTGGGTGAAGTCCTATACCCGCGCCGGTTTTGCGATCACGACCGTGCAGGTCAAGGGCGATACGAATTCCGCGGAAGTGGCCGACGCCTTCTATCAGGTGCGTAAGAAGATCGGCGATATAAGGCAGGATTTGCCTTCCGGCCTGCTCGGCCCCTATTTCAACGACGAATTCGGCGACACGTTCATCACGATGCACGCGATCGTCGGCGAGGGATACAGCTATCCGGAGCTGAAGCAGTTTGCCATTCAGGCACGCGACATGCTGCTTGCCACGCCGGGCGTCGAGAAGGCGGTCATTCTCGGCGACCAGCCGCAGAAGATCTTCATCGACGTTTCCTCAAAGGCGCTGGCTGAACGCGGCCTGACCGTCGTCGACATCCAGAATGCGCTTGCCGGCCAGAACAATGTCGATCCGGCCGGCAGCGTGGAGACCGCCGAGCGCTCGGTTCGCATCTCTGTCGAAGGCGATGTCACGACGCCCGAAGACATCCGGGAACTTCGCCTGCGCGCCGGCAGCCAGGTGATCCGGCTCGGCGACATAGCGACCGTGAAGGAAGGTCTCGAGGACCCCTTCCAGCGCAAGTTCCGCTTCGACGGCCAGGACAGTGTGCAGCTTGGCGTCGTCATGGCGAACGGGTTCAAGGTCACCGATGTCGGTCACGATATCGAGGCAACCTATCACCGCTTCGAAGAGACGCTGCCGGTCGGCGTTTCGGTGCACCAGATTTCCAACCAGCCGGAGGTGGTGACCGAAGCCGTCGGCGAATTCACCAAGGCGCTGATGGAAGCCCTCGTGATCGTCCTGATCGTCTCGCTGATTTCGATCGGCTGGCGCTCGGGCATCGTGATCGCGATCGCAATCCCCCTCGTGCTCGCGGCGACGCTCGCCATCATGTATTACATGGGCATCGAGCTGCAGCGCATCTCGCTCGGCGCGCTGATCATCGCGCTCGGGCTGCTCGTCGACGACGCGATGATCGTTGTCGAGATGATGGAACGCAAGCTGGAGGAAGGGTTGCATCGCATTGATGCGGCGAGCTTCGCCTATTCGTCCACTGCCTTTCCGATGCTGACCGGCACGCTGATCACCACCGCCGGCTTCATCCCGGTCGGCTTTGCCGAATCCACCGCCGGCGAATATGTCCGCACGCTTTTCTATGTGGTGGGCATCGCGCTCGTCACCTCCTGGTTCGTGGCGGTCTATTTCACCCCCTGGCTCGGCTACATGATCCTCAAGCAGCGGGCGCATGCCGGCACCCATCACGATGCCTATGACACGCGCTTCTACCACCGCCTGCGCAGCACGGTCGGCTGGGCGGTGCGCCACCGGATCATCGTGCTCGTCCTGACGCTCGCAGCCTTCTTCGGGAGCCTCTGGTCCTTCCAGTTCATCCCGCAGAGCTTCTTCCCGCAGTCCTCGCGGCCGGAAATCCTGGTCGACATGTGGCTGCCGGAAGGAACCGCGATCGAGGAAGTGGAACGGCAGGCGAAGGCGCTTGAAACCAAGATCTTGCCCGATCAGGACAAGACTTTCGTCGCCACCTATATCGGCGAAGGCGTGCCGCGCTTCTTCCTACCGCTCGACCAGCAACTCCGGAACCCGAATTATGCGCAGCTCCTCGTCATGTCGAAGGATGTGGACGCAAGAGAGAGGCTGATCGTCAAGCTGCGCCAGATCCTGGCGGAGGATTTCCCGACCGTGCGCGGCAAGGTTGATCGTCTCTTCCTCGGCCCGCCGACCGGCTGGCCGGTGCAGATGCGCGTCATAGGGCCGGACAAGGCTGAGGTCCGCCGCATCGCCGACCAGGTCAAGGAACGCTATCACCAGCAGCCGCTGTTCGGCTCGATCCATGACGACTGGATGGAACCGGTGCCGGCCATGAAGCTGGTCATCGACCAGGATCGCGCCCGGGCGCTCGGTGTTTCCTCGCAGCGTGTCCGACAGATGCTGCAGACGGCGGTCTCGGGTGCACCGATCGATGATTTCCGCGACGGCGAGGAGACGGTTTCGATCGTCGTCCGCGAGCCGGATGCGACGCGCAGCCTGCTGTCCGCCGTGCAGTCGGTCTATGTCCCGACGGATTTCGGCGGTTTCGTCCCCGTCTCGCAGATCGCCAAGGTCGAGCCGGTGCTGGAACAGGGCATCGAGTGGCGCCGCGACCGCCTGCCGACGATCACCGTCAAGGCGACGTTGCCGGACGGCGTCGAGTCGACCCAGATGGCGCTCAACTTCTACAACTCGATCGCCGATCTGCGCGCCAGCCTGCCTGCCGGCTACAAGATCGAGATCCAGGGCGGCGCCGAGGATTCTGCCGAAAGTCAGGCGTCAATCGCTGCCAAGGCGCCGATCATGCTGCTGGTGATCCTGGTGCTCCTGATGGTGCAGCTCCAGCATTTCGGCAAGGCCATGCTGGTGCTGGCGACCGGTCCGCTGGGTATCATCGGTGCAGCCATGGCGCTGCTCATCACCGGCGCACCCTTCGGCTTCGTGGCGATCCTCGGAGTCATCGCGCTCCTCGGCATCATCATCCGCAACTCGATCATCCTCATCGACCAGATCGACCAGGATATCGCCGCCGGCATGGCACGCTCGGAAGCGATCGTGGGGGCGGCTGTCCGGCGCTTCCGGCCGATCATGCTGACTGCGATGACGGCGGTGTTGGCGCTGATCCCCATCTCCCGCGGCGTCTTCTGGGGGCCGCTCGCCTATGCGATGATGGGCGGCATCCTGGTCGCCACGGTGCTGACCATCTTCGTACTGCCGGCTGGCTATGCGCTCTTCTTCGGCCGCGAGAAGAAGGACGAAGACGACAAGGGCGACCGCCAGCCGGCCAATCAGGGCGACTTGTTCGAAAGCCGTGAAACGCCCCTGCCCATGGCGGCCGAATAACGTCGCGCGCCTTCCTCGGGAGCCTGGTAACTCCTGAGGAAGGCGTCCTGATTGGCGCGGACGGATTGAAAGATATAATCCGTCACCATTCTCACCCGCGGCACATGACTCAGGTCGCGATGGCAGACCAGCCAGTAGTTCCGCCTGATCTCCACTTCGTCCGGCAATACGATCTGCAGGTCCGGATAGGAGCGGGCGATGAAATGCGGCAACACACAGAGGCCGAGCGCGTTCAGCGTCGCGGTGAGCTGCGCGAAGATGCTGGAGCTCTGGAAGCGCGCCTTGATGCCGGGGTGGACCTCACCCAGATAGTCGAGCCCCGGCACGAAGATCATGTCCTCGATATAGCCGATGAAGGGATGGCTCAGGAGATCCTGCCGGTTGCGGATCGGAGCCGCCCCGGAAAGATAGGCCCTCGATCCGTAGACGTTGAGGCTGTAATCGGTGAGCTTTTCCGTCAGATACGGTCCGTCCTTCGGCGGATCGAGGGAGACGGCAATATCCGCCTCCTTGCGCGACAGCGACATGATCTGCTGGATCGTCACCAGTTCCAGGGTGATGTTCGGGTGGCCGTCACAGAAATTGCGGATCTTGTCGGCGAAGAAGAAATTCGCGAACCCTTCCGGCGTGCTGAGCCTGACGACGCCGCGCTGCGCGGTCGTGCCGGAGGTGATGTCGGCCTGCAGCCGGTCCGCCTCCGCCTCGATCCGCTCCGCCGCCTCGATGAAGCGCTGGCCCATGCCGGTCAGCACATAGCCGCGCGGATTGCGCTCGAAGAGTTTCACCTTGAGGGAAAATTCCAGCCGGTCGATCCTGCGTGAAACCGTCGCATGGCTGGTGCGCAGCTGCCTGGCGGCGGTCGAAAGCTGCCCCGTGCGCGCCACGGCCAGAAAATATTGCAGGTCATCCCAAGTAAAGTTCGCATTGGCAGACAAGTCGAATCCTTAATCTGTTCAAAAATGCACAGATACTGTTTGCAATTAATTGCAGGTCCCTGCTTGCGTCAACAGCAGTTTTCGAGAACCATGGGATTGGAATGGCTGCTTTGAGGAGGGCAGCTCATCAATTTTGAACAGACACTTTGGGAAAATCTCCGGGTACTTTCTGTGGGCACACTCTCTGGGAGGAGAAATCATGCGCAAGACACTTCTGACATCTCTGGCTGTCCTTTTTGCAAGCACTGGGCTTGCAAGCAGTATCGCGTTTGCGCAAAGCGCATCCGACGGCAAGGTCAAGATCGGCATCCTGAACGACCAGTCGGGCGTCTATGCGGATTTCGGCGGCAAGTCCTCCGTGGAGGCCGCGAAGATGGCGGTGGAGGATTTCGGCGGCAAGGTGCTCGGCGCTCCGATCGAGATCGTCGATGCCGACCATCAGAACAAGCCTGATATCGCCTCCAATATCGCCCGCCAGTGGTACGATACCGAGCAGGTCGATGCGATCATGGAACTGACGACTTCTTCCGTCGCGCTGGCCGTGCAGGCAATCGGCAAGGAAAAGAAGAAGATCGACATCGTCACCGGGGCGGCGACCACCGACCTCACCGGCAAGCAATGCAGCCCCTACGGCTTCCACTGGGCCTATGACACCCATGCGCTTGCGGTCGGCACCGGTGGCGCGCTCGTCAAGCAGGGCGGCGACACCTGGTTCTTCCTGACCGCCGACTATGCCTTCGGTTACTCGCTGGAACAGCAGACCAGCGACTTCGTCAAGGCGAACGGCGGCAAGGTCGTCGGCGCGGTCCGCCATCCGCTGGCGACCACCGACTTCTCGTCCTTCCTCCTGCAGGCGCAGTCCTCGGGCGCCAAGGTCATCGGTCTTGCCAATGCCGGCCTCGACACTTCGAACGCCATCAAGCAGGCGGCTGAGTTCGGCATCACCGCCGGCGGTCAGAACCTTGCCGCGCTCCTCTTCACGCTTGCCGAAGTGCATGGTCTCGGCCTTGAAGCCGCGCAGGGGCTGACGATGACGGAGGGCTATTACTGGAACCTCGACGACCAGAGCCGCGCTTTCGGCAAGAAGTTCTTCGAGCGCACCAAGAAGATGCCGAACATGGTTCATGCCGGCACCTATTCGGCGGTGACGCAGTATCTGAAAGCCATCGAGAAAGCCGGCACGGATGATACGGACGCCGTCGCCAAGGCGCTGCATGAAATGCCGGTCGACGATTTCTTCGCGCGCGGCGGTACGGTTGCCGCGAACGGCCGGATGATCCACGACATGTATCTGCTGCAGGCGAAGAAGCCCGCCGACAGCAAGGAGCCGTGGGATTACTTCAACGTGCTCGCCACGATTCCCGGCAAGGAAGCCTATATGGATCCTGCCAAGAGCGGCTGCGAGCTGGTGAAGTAATGGCTTTCGCCGCGATAGCAACGCATGAAGAGCCGCGGGTGGTGCTTTCCGCCCGCGGCCTCACGAAACACTTCGGCGCCTTCGCGGCGGTGAAACAGGTTGATCTCGACGTCCAGCATGCCCGCGTCCACGCGCTGATCGGCCCGAACGGGGCCGGCAAGACGACCGTCTTCAACCTGCTCACCAAGTTCCTGCAGCCGACGGGGGGGTCGATCACGCTGCTCGGCACAGACATCACCAGCACGCCGCCGGACAAGGTGGCGCGCATGGGCCTTGTGCGTTCCTTCCAGATTTCCGCCGTCTTTCCGCATCTTTCGGTGCTCGACAACGTGCGCGTAGCATTGCAGCGGCCGAACGGCCTTTCCACACAGTTCTGGCTGCCGCTCTCCTCGCTCGACCGACTGAACGCGCGGGCCGACGAACTGATCGAGACCGTCGGTCTCAAACGCGAACGCAATGCGCTCGCTGCCGACCTTTCCTATGGCCGCAAGCGCGTGCTGGAGATCGCCACGACGCTCGCGCTCGATCCGAAGGTCCTGCTGCTCGACGAGCCGATGGCCGGGATGGGGCAGGAGGATATCGGCACGGTCGCCAACATCATCCGCGAGGTGGCGAAGACCCGTGCGGTGCTGATGGTCGAGCACAATCTTTCGGTCGTCGCCGACATCTGCCACCACGTCACGGTGCTCCAGCGCGGCGAAATCCTCGCGGAAGGCGATTACGCGACCGTCAGCCAGGACGAGAGGGTGCGGCTGGCCTACATGGGCTCGGAGGAGACCTGAGATGACGCCGTTGCTGCAAGTCTCCAACCTCAATGCCTGGTACGGCGAAAGCCATGTGCTGCATGGCGTCGACATGACGGTGGGCGAGGGCGAGACCATTACCATCCTCGGCCGCAACGGCGTCGGCAAGACGACGACGCTCAGGACCATCATGGGGATTATCCGCGAGCGGAAGGGCGAAATCCGCTTTGCCGGCAAGGACATGTTTTCCGTGCCGCTGCATCGCATCGCGCATGCCGGCCTCGGCTTCGTACCGGAGGAGCGCGGTATCTTCTCGACGCTGACCGTCGAGGAAAACCTCATGCTACCGCCGGTCGTTGCCGAAGGCGGTATGACACTGGACGAGATCTACGCGCTTTTTCCGAATCTTCAGGAGCGCCGCTCCAGCCCCGGTACAAAACTCTCCGGCGGCGAGCAGCAGATGCTGGCAATCGCCCGTATCCTGCGCACCGGCGTCAAACTGCTGATCCTCGACGAACCGACCGAGGGGCTGGCGCCCGTCATCGTCCAGCGTATCGGCGAGGTGCTGAAGAAACTGAAGGAGCGCGGCATGACAGTGCTTCTGGTGGAGCAGAATTTCCGCTTCGCGAGCCGTGTCGCCGATCGCTTCTATCTCATGGAGCATGGTAAGATGGTCGCGGATTTCCCGGTGGGCGAACTGCCCGACCGCATGGACATGCTGCACAAGGTGCTTGGAGTCTGACGGATGGTGATGATCTTCGGCATACCGCTCCAGGCCTTTCTCGGGCAACTCCTGATCGGCCTGATCAACGGTTCGTTCTATGCGCTGCTCAGCCTCGGGCTTGCGGTCATTTTCGGCCTCCTGCGCGTCATCAACTTCGCTCACGGCGCGCAATACATGCTCGGCGCCTTCGTCGCGATGCTCTTGCTCCAGTATTTCGGGATCAACTACTGGTTCGCGCTGGTCCTTGGTCCGCTGATTGTCGGCCTGTTCGGGGCGCTGATCGAACGGACGATGCTGTCCAGGCTCTACAAGCTTGATCCGCTTTACGGACTGCTCTTCACCTTCGGGCTGGCGCTGACGATCGAGGGCACGTTCCGCTATCTCTATGGTGCGGCCGGCCAGCCCTATTCGGTGCCGTCGCAACTTGCCGGCGGCACGAATCTCGGCTTCATGTTCCTGCCCATCTATCGCGGCTGGGTGGTGGTTGTATCGCTCGTCGCCTGCATCGGCACCTGGCTGCTGATCGAGAAGACCAAGCTCGGCTCGTATCTGCGCGCCGCCACCGAGAACCCGGTGCTGGTGCAGGCCTTCGGCGTCAACGTGCCGATGCTGCTGACCTTCACCTACGGGCTCGGCGCCGCGCTCGCCGCATTTGCCGGGGTGCTCGCCGCACCGATCTACCAGGTCTCGCCGCTGATGGGCTCGAACATCATCATCGTCGTCTTTGCGGTGGTCGTCGTCGGCGGGATGGGCTCGATCATGGGCGCCATCCTGACCGGCTACATGCTCGGCATTGCGGAGGGTCTGACCAAGGTGTTCTATCCGGAGGCCTCGAATATCGTCATCTTCGTCATCATGGCGATCGTGCTTCTCCTGAGGCCTGCCGGCCTCTTCGGACGGGATGCGTAACATGACCGACCTTACTCAAAGCACCGTCAAACGGCACCCCGAACGGTCAACCACGGCCTCGGTGACCTATGCCGCCTTCCTGATCGCCGGGCTCGCCTTCCTCGTCGTTGCGCCGGCCTTCTTCTACCCGATCTTCCTGATGAAGCTTTTATGCTTCGCGCTCTTTGCCTGCGCCTTCAACCTGCTGCTCGGCTATACGGGGCTCTTGTCCTTCGGGCACGCCACCTTCTTCGGAGGCGCCGCCTATTTCACCGCCCACGCGGTGAAGGAATGGGGCTTTCCGCCGGAACTCGGCGTCTTGACCGGCGTCGTCGGTGCAGCACTGCTCGGCCTCGTCATGGGTTACGTGGCGATCCGCCGGCAGGGGATCTATTTCGCGATGATCACGCTGGCGCTATCGCAGATGTTCTTCTTCTTCTGCCTGCAGGCGGAGTTTACCCAGGGCGAGGACGGCATCCAGTCCGTGCCGCGCGGCCATCTCTTCGGCTTCATCGACCTCAACCAGTCAAGCAACATGTATTACTTCGTGCTGGCCGTGTTCCTGATCGGCATGGTGGTCATCTGGCGTTTCATCAACTCGCCCTTCGGCATGATCCTGAAGTCGATCCGCGAGAACGAGGCGCGCGCCACCTCGCTCGGCTATTCCGTCGCGCGTTACAAACTCGGCGCCTTCGTCATGTCGGCGGCGCTTGCCGGGCTTGCCGGCGGCCTGAAGGCGCTGGTCTTCCAGTTCGCGACGCTGACGGACGTCGCCTGGCAGATGTCCGGCGAGGTGATCCTCATGACGCTTCTCGGCGGCATTGGCACGCTGATCGGCCCGATCTTCGGTGCCGGCCTGGTCGTCACGCTGCAGAACTATCTGGCGACGTCGGAATTCCCGGTGACGATTATCACCGGCGTCGTCTTCATGGTCTGCGTCCTCGTCTTCCGGCGGGGCATTATCGGAGAATTCTACGCCTCCCGGCTCGGCCGGAAGCTTGGTTTCGAGCATCGGCGCTGAACGGTCAAAGCCATGGAAAACTACGATTACATCATCATCGGTGCGGGCAGCGCCGGCTGCGTCCTGGCCAATCGCCTCTCGAAAGACCCGGATAACCGCGTCCTGATCATCGAAGCTGGCGGCAAAGACAATTACCACTGGGTGCATATTCCGGTCGGCTATCTCTATTGCATCAACAACCCGCGCACCGACTGGTGTTTCACGACCGAGAAGGAGGAAGGCCTCAACGGCCGCTCGCTTTCCTATCCGCGCGGAAAGATCCTCGGTGGCTGCTCCTCGATCAACGGCATGATCTATATGCGCGGCCAGGCGCGAGACTACGACCTCTGGCGGCAGATGGGTTGCACCGGCTGGGGCTGGGACGATGTCCTGCCGATCTTCAGGAAATCGGAGGATTTCTACAAGGGCGCCGACGAGATGCACGGCGCCGGCGGCGAATGGCGGATCGAAAAAGCCCGCGTCCGCTGGGCGGTGCTCGACGCTTTCCAGCAGGCGGCGGAAGAGGCCGGAATCCCGATCATCGACGACTTCAACCGCGGCAATAACGAGGGCTCCAGCTATTTCGACGTCAACCAGCGTTCCGGTATTCGCTGGAATGCGTCGAAGGCCTTCCTCAAGCCCGCGATGAAGCGGCCGAACCTCACCGTGCTGACCAAGGCGCATGTGCGCCGCCTGATCATCGAGAACGGCGAGGTGAAGGGCGTCGAATTCCAGCACGACGGCGTGACGAAGAAAGCCCATGCGAGGAAGGAAACCGTGCTCAGCGCCGGGGCGATCGGCAGTCCGCATATCCTCGAACTCTCCGGCGTCGGCCGCGGCGAGGTGCTGCAAAAGGCGGGCGTCGAGGTGGTCAAGGAGGTGAACGGCGTCGGCGAGAACCTGCAGGACCATCTGCAATTGCGCATGGTCTACAAGGTCACCGGCGTTCCGACGCTCAACGAAAAGGCGTCGAGCCTGATCGGCAAGGCGGCGATCGGGCTGGAATATGCATTCAAGCGCTCCGGGCCGATGTCCATGGCGCCGAGCCAGCTCGGCATCTTTACGAAATCCGGTCCGGACAGGGAGACGCCGGATCTCGAATACCATGTCCAGCCCGTCTCGCTCGACAAGTTCGGCGATCCCGTCCATGCCTTCCCGGCTATGACCGCGAGTGTGTGCAACCTGCGTCCCGAAAGCCGCGGCTCGGTGCATCTCAAGAGCCCGGATTTCGCAGCCGCCCCCGGCATTCATCCGAATTATCTCTCTACCGCCGGCGACCGAGATATCGCGGTGAGGGCAATCCGGCTCACCCGCGATATCGTCAAGAAGCCCGCCTTCGCGCGTTACCATCCGGAAGAATACAAGCCCGGCCCGTCCTTCGAGACCGATGCCGACCTCGAAAAGGCGGCGGGTGATATCGGCACGACGATCTTCCACCCGGTCGGCACGGCGCGAATGGGCGCAGACCCGGAAAGCGTGGTCGATCCGCGTCTGAAAATGCGTGGGCTCGGAAAACTTCGTATCGCCGACGCCTCGATCATGCCCAATATAACATCCGGCAACACCAATTCGCCGACGATCATGATCGCCGAAAAGGCGGCGGAGATGATCCTGGCGGATAACCGTTAAACCGGAGATGCGCATGACTGATACCGCCATTCAGAGTGACGAAGTCCTTCTCGACCACGTTGGTTCGGCGGCCGTCATCCGGCTCAACCGCCCAAAGGCCCTGAACAGCCTGAACCTTGCCATGGTGCGGGACATGAAGGCGGCGATGGAGCGTTTCGCCGGCGATCCGGAAGTCTCATGCGTCATCGTGAAAGGCGAGGGGGAGCGGGGGCTTTGCGCCGGCGGCGATATCCGCGTCATCCACGAGATGGGCAAGGCGCACGACCCGGAGGTCACCCGCTTCTGGCGGGAGGAATTCCCGCTCAACTACATGATCTCCCGTTACGAGAAACCCTATGTGGTGCTGATGGATGGTATCGTCATGGGCGGCGGGGTGGGCATTTCTTCGCATGGAAAGCACCGCGTCGTGACGGAACGGACGCGGCTTGCCATGCCGGAGACCGGCATCGGTTATGTGCCGGATGTCGGTGCCACCTGGCTCCTGCCGCACGCGCCGGGCGAGACCGGCACCTGGATGGCGCTGACTGGCGAAATGGTCGGCGCGGCGGATGCCATCTATGCCAATCTCGCAGACGCCTGCGTTCCATCCGAGCGCCTGCAGGGGCTGGTCGAGGCCCTGGGCGAGCTCAAGGGCGGCGCTTCCGACGAGCAGGCGCGGGCGGTGATTGATCGTTTTGCGGTCGTGCCGGGCGAGGGGCAGTTCGCTATCCATCGCGACCTCATCGATCGCACCTTCCGCTTCGATAGGGTGGAGGAGGTCGTCGCGGCCCTGAACAAGGAAGAGGGCGAGTTTGCCGTCAGGACGCGCGAGATCATCTCGAAACGCTCGCCGACAAGTCTCAAGCTGGCCCTGCGGCTGCTGCGGCTCGGACGCGCAAGTTCGAGCCTTGTCGAATGCCTGGAACGGGAGTTCACTGCCGGCGTGGAAATCCTCAGGCACCACGACTTCTACGAGGGCGTGCGGGCCGCGATCATCGACAAGGATCGCAATCCGAAATGGCGGCCTGCGACGCTCGAAGAGGTGAGCGAGGCCGACCTCGACCGTTATTTCGCCGTGCGGCATCCGGTGTTGTTTGCGGACCACAGGCTCTGAGAAATACAGGAACGGGAGGAAGACATGACCAAGATCGCATTTATTGGCCTCGGAAACATGGGCGGGCCGATGGCCGCCAATCTGGTGAAGGCCGGTCATGAGGTGCATGGCTTCGACCTTTCGGATGCCTCGGTGAAGGCGGCTGCCGGCGCAGGCCTCAAGGGCGCTGCGACGCTTGCGGAAGCCGTTCACGACGCCGAATGCGTCATCACCATGCTGCCGAAGGGAGAGCATGTCATTGCGGTCTGGACGGACCTTACGACGCTCGTTCCCGAAGGGACGCTCGTCATCGACTGTTCGACGATCGACGTGGAAAGCGCCCGCAAGGCGCACAAGCTCGCGGAGGTGATGAACTGCGTCTCGCTGGATGCGCCGGTTTCCGGCGGCACCGGGGGGGCTTCGGCCGGCACGCTCACCTTCATGGTCGGCGGTTCGCAAAAGGCGTTCGCGTCGGCCAAGCCTATCCTCGAGGCCATGGGCAAGAAGATCGTCCATTGCGGCGAGGCAGGGGCCGGGCAGGCTGCCAAGATCTGCAACAACATGATCCTCGGCATTTCGATGATCGGCGTCTGCGAGGCCTTCGGGCTTGCCGAAAAGCTCGGCCTCTCGCACCAGGCGCTGTTCGATGTTGCCTCCACTTCGTCGGGACAATGCTGGTCGCTCACCACCTATTGCCCAGTACCCGGACCGGTGCCGGCCTCACCCGCCAACAACGAATACAAACCGGGTTTCGCCGCGGCGCTGATGCTAAAGGACCTGACGCTGTCGCAGCAGGCGGCAAGGCAATCGGGTGCTGCAACGCCGCTCGGGAGCCATGCGACCGAGCTCTATGCGGAGTTCGAGAAGTCTGGCCATGGCGGAGACGATTTTTCCGCAATCATCCGGATGCTGCGCGAAAAGGCGGGCGCTTGAGTTTTTCCGGAAACACTTTCGCCCACGCAGGCGGAGCCGGCATGGTTGGGAGTGGGGCAGGCAGCGGCATTGGGTTTGGGAGGTAGGATTTTCTGCCTGCCCCGGCCGTTTCGGTGATCTTTCGAGAGTTGTCAGTTCCCGTCCAATCGTCTTTCACGACCATCACCGGAAACCGCGGTCCGAGAACCTTGATGAGGAGGCCGGCTCGCGAACCCGGTTCCCATCCGATGACGCGAGGATTATCGCGCCGGTTTTGCGGGCGGGGACAAACGGCACGGGCCGTTCGCTCCAAGTCGTTGATGGTCAGACGGTTTATTTTTCGAAGACGCCGAAATCATCCCCGCAGGCGATCCGCCCGGCGGGGCTTTGTTTGCGTTTGTTTGTCCCGAGCGATGGGAGTAAGATTCATACCCCCTGGCCGACCGGCCATGGACCTGTGATGGAGGAGAACATGGGTCGCAAATTTATCGATTGCCGCGAATTTCCGAGCGAAACGAAATGCACCGTAGCCATGTCGGCTGACAGCACCGACGAGCTTGTCGATGTCGCGGTCCAGCACGCCGTTTCCGTGCATGGTCGTCAGGACACGCCGGAGTTCCGCACGGAGATCAGGAAAGCCATCCACGACCTGGAAGCCCCGCGCAGCGTCGCGTGACGGGTTCACGATGGAGGTCCCGTATAGTCATGGCAGTGCCGCCTCTCGGGAGTGGAGGCGGCATGATCCTGATGGCGAGCGAAAAGCTTTGCCAAATAGGAGCGAAAATGGACGAAATTTCTAAAGGGATGCGCAAGCAGGGTCCCCGGTTCCTCGCGATCCGGCACGCCAGCCGGTAGTTTCAGCGGAACAATCAAACACCGGAGACTTGCATGAACCGCCTCCTGATCCTCGGCACCGCGTTTGCGGCGCTTTTCGTCACGCCTGCACTGGCGCAGGAGCCGAACAAGCTTCTCAACGCCTCATACGATATCGCCCGCGAGATCTTCGCGGCCGAAAACGAGGCCTTCATCAAGAGCCATCCGGGCGTCACCATCGACCAGTCGCATGCCGGTACGTCGAAGCAGGCCCGTTCGATCGTCGAAGGTCTCGAAGCCGATGTGGTCACCTTCAACCAAGTCACGGATGTCGAATTTCTGGTGAAGCAGGGTTTCGTTTCCGCGGACTGGCAGAAGGCATTCCCGAACAACGCTTCGCCCTTCTATTCCTTCCCGTCCTTCCTGGTCCGCGCCGGCAATCCGAAGAACATCAAGGACTGGAGTGACCTTGCCCGCGACGACGTCCACGCCGTCTTCCCCAACCCGAAGACCTCCGGCAATGCGCGCTACACCTATCTCGCGGCCTATGCCTGGGCCAAGGAAGCTTATGGCGGCGACGAGGAAAAGATCGAGGCGTTCATCGCCAAGATCTTCGACAACGTGCCGGTCTTCGACACCGGCGGCCGCGCCGCGACCACGACCTTCGTCGAGCGCGAGACCGGCGACGTGCTGATCACCTTTGAGGCGGAAACCCGCAGCATCGTCAAGCAGTATGGCGCCGACAAGGTCGAGAGCGTCATTCCGTCCGTCAGCCTGCTTGCGGAATTCCCGGTCGCCGTGGTCGACAAGGTCGCCAAGAAGCACGGCTCCGAAACGCTTGCGAAATCGTACCTGGATTTCCTCTATTCCGAGGACGGCCAGCGGATCGCGGCGGAGTTCGGCCATCGCGTCCACAACGACAAGGTCGTCGCCGAGTTCAAGGACGAGTTCCCGGAAATCCGCCTCGTCAACGTCGATGACGTGTTCGGCGGCTGGAGCAAGATCCAGACGGAGCATTTCTCTTCCGGCGGCACTCTCGACAAGCTTTACGGCAGTCGCTAATCCCACATCGGACCGGTTTCCTCCTGCCCGGCGGGCTTTGATCCGCCGGGTTTTGCCGTGAAAAAGGAATAGCAGTTTGAGACGCAATGTCCTGCCCGGATTGCCGCTCTCGCTGGGCGTGACCCTCACCTATGTCGGCCTGATCGTGGTCCTGCCGCTTGCCGCGCTGGCGTTCAAGGCGGCAAGTCTTGGGCCGGAGGACTACTGGCGGATCGTTTCGTCGTCGCGGGCGCTCGCCAGCTATCGGGTCACGGTGCTTTCGGCGCTCGCCGCGACCGCTTTCAATCTGGTGTTCGGCTTGGCGCTCGCCTGGGTGCTGACGCGCTACCGCTTTGCGGGATGGCGCATTGTCGATGCCATGGTGGATCTGCCTTTCGCACTGCCGACGGCGGTTGCCGGCATCGCGCTGACCGCGCTGTTTTCCACCAATGGCTGGTTCGGTTCCGTGCTTGCCGAGTTCGGCATCAAGGTCGCCTATACGCCGCTCGGCATCATGATCGCCATGTGCTTCACGTCGCTGCCTTTCATCGTGCGCACCGTCCAGCCGGTGTTGGAGGACCTCGACCCGGCGCTGGAGGAGGCGGCGCAATCGCTTGGCGGTTCTGACTGGGAAATCTTCCGCAAGGTCATCCTGCCGCTCCTGACGCCTGCGCTTCTGGCGGGCGTGTCCCTCTCGTTTGCCCGTTCGCTCGGCGAGTTCGGGGCCATCATCTTCATCGCAGGCAACCAGCCGATGTCGACGGAGATCACCGCGCTTCTGATCTTCATCCGGCTGGAGGAATACGATTACCAGGCGGCGGCCGCGATCGCCTCCGTCCTGCTGCTGACCGCCTTCTTCATGCTCGCCGTCACCAACTGGATGCAGGCGCGGGCGCTGCGTTATACGGTGAGGAACTGACCATGAGCGCCATCGCTACCCGCCGCAAACCGCCGCGCATCGGGGATGGACCGGTTTTCCGCCGTAGCCTGATCGGCGTCGTGCTCGTCCTCGTCGCCATTCTCATCCTCGCGCCGCTCATCATTATTGGCGTCGAGGCTTTTTCGAAAGGCTGGCAGGTCTATCGTGACACGATCGCCCATCCCGACACGCGGCATGCGATCATGCTCACGGTGCTGACAGCGCTCGTCGCCGTACCGGTCAATACCGCCTTCGGCATCGCGGCGGCCTGGGCGATCACCAAGTTCGATTTCTGGGGCAGGCGCTTCCTGCTCGTGGTGATCGAAATCCCGTTCTCGATCTCACCGATCGTCGCCGGTGTCGCCTATCTGTTCGTCTACGGGCTGCAAGGCATTTTCGGCCCGGTGCTGGATGCCTACGGGATCAAGATCCTGTTCGCGATCCCCGGCATCATCCTGGCGTCGATGTTCGTGACGGCGCCCTTTGTCGCCCGTGAGCTCATCCCGCTCATGCAGGCGCAGGGCCGCGACCTGGAGGAGGCCGCCACGTCGCTCGGGGCGTCCGGCTGGCGCACCTTCTTCGCGGTGACGCTGCCGAACGTCAAATGGGCGCTGCTTTACGGCGTGGTGCTCTGCAATGCCCGCGTCATGGGCGAATTCGGCGCGGTCTCGGTCGTTTCGGGCAATATCCGCGGCCAGACCAACACGCTGCCGCTCCATATCGAACTGCTCTATCACGACTATCAGGCGGCCGGCGCCTTTGCTTCCGCCTCGATCCTGGCGCTCATCGCCGTCTTCACCATCATCGCCAAGGTGGCGCTGGAACGCCAGGGGGCCGGCCGCGTCCGCCCAAGGGCTCCGGAAGCCGCCAATCTTGCGGAGAAAGCCTCATGAAAATCCGCCTCGACCATGTCGTCAAAACCTTCGAGACTTTTCGCGCCGTCAGGGACGTGTCGCTGGAGATCGAGAGCGGCGAACTCGTTGCACTGCTCGGCCCGTCCGGTTCCGGCAAGACGACCATCCTGCGCATGGTCGCGGGCCTCGAGTATGCCGATGGCGGCCACATCTATTTCGGCGAGCAGGATGCGACTGGCATTCCCGTGCGCGACCGGGGCGTCGGTTTCGTCTTCCAGCACTACGCGCTCTTCCCGCATATGACGGTTGCGGAAAACATCGCCTTCGGCATGAAGGTCTCGAAAGTGAAGCGCGAGAAAGCCGCGATCGACACCCGTGTCGGCGAGCTTTTGCGTCTCGTGCGCCTCGAAGGCCTCGGCGACCGCTTCCCGGCGCAGATTTCCGGTGGCCAGCGGCAGCGCGTGGCGCTCGCCCGCGCGCTTGCGGTCGATCCGAAGGTGCTGCTGCTCGACGAACCATTCGGTGCGCTCGACGCCAATGTCCGCCGCGACCTGCGACGGTGGCTGCGCGAAATCCATTCGGAACTAGGGATCACCACGCTTTTCGTCACCCACGACCAGGAGGAGGCGCTGGACCTCGCGGACCGCGTCGTCATCCTGAAGGACGGGCATATCGTCCAGCAGGGTACGCCGGAGGAGGTCTGCCGCGATCCGGGCTCCGCCTTCGTCATGAAATTCCTGGGTGACGCCAACATGATCGCGGCGGAAGTGCGCGACGGCAAGGCCTATGCCGGCGGCGCGGCGATCGAGGTTTCCGGGCTGGCGGACGGCAAGGCGGAACTCTACGCCCGTCCGGCCGATCTCGACTGGTCACCGCAGGGGCCGGGCATTCCGGCAAGCATCAACCGCGTGCTGGACCGGCCGGGCGGCCGGCGGGTATTGGCGACAACAGAGGCCGGCGAGCATCTGGAATTCGACGTCGAGCCGGAACGGGTGGTGAAGGCTGGCGATGGCGGGTTCGTGACGCTCAGGCGGGCAAAGGTGTTCGCGATCGGTTGAGCTTTTGGGGCTGAGATACCCCCTCTGTCCGGCCGGACAGAGGGGGTATCGCGGGCAATGAAGCAAAAAGGGACAGCGATACGAACCGTCGTCCCTTCGATTTCAAATAACCAACTTGAGTCTCAGCTCATCTGGGAAACGAAACGGGTTTCCAGATAGGCTTCGGTGGCTTCGGAACCGCCTTCGGTGCCGTAGCCGGAATCCTTGATGCCGCCGAAGGGCACTTCCGGCAGGGCAAGGCCATTGTGGTTGATGGTCAGCATGCCGGCCTCCATCTGGCGGCCGAGCGCGTGGGCCGTCTTCACCGAGCCGGTGAAGGCATAGGATGCCAGCCCGAAGGGCAGGCGGTTCGCCTCTTCGATCGCGTCGTCGAAATGCGAGAAACGGTTGACGATGGCAAGCGGGCCGAACGGCTCGTCGTTCATCACCTTGGCGGAGGTCGGCACGTCGGCGAGCACGGTCGGCTCGAAGAAATAACCCTTGTTGCCGATGCGCTTGCCGCCGGTCTTGAGTTCTGCACCCTTCGATACGGCGTCATGGATCATGTCTTCCATGGCCGGGATGCGGCGGTCGTTGGCAAGCGGGCCCATGGTGACGCCTTCTTCAAGGCCGTTGCCGACCTTGATCGACCGGGCATACTTGATGAGGCCCTCGGTGAACTTGTCGGCGATGCCGTCCTGCACCAGGAAGCGGGTCGGCGCGACGCAGACCTGGCCGGCATTGCGGAACTTTGCCGCCGCCGTCACCTCGATCGCCTTTTCGAGATCGGCGTCGTTGAAGATGATCGCAGGCGCATGGCCGCCGAGTTCCATCGTGGCGCGCTTCATGTGCTTGCCGGCGAGTGCAGCGAGATGCTTGCCGACCGGCGTCGAGCCCGTGAACGAGATCTTGCGGATCACCGGATGCGGGATCAGGTATTCGGAAATCTCGGCCGGAATGCCGTAGACGAGGTTGACGACGCCCGCCGGAACGCCGGCATCGACGAAGGCGCGAATGAGTTCGGCAGGCGAGGCCGGGGTTTCTTCCGGCGCCTTGACGATGATCGAGCAGCCTGTGGCGAGCGCTGCGGAGAGCTTGCGGACGATCTGGTTGATCGGAAAATTCCAGGGCGTGAAGGCGGCGACCGGGCCGACCGGCATCTTGATCGCCATCTGAGCCACGCCGCTGAAGCGGGCCGGGATGATCTGGCCATAGGTGCGGCGGGCTTCCTCGGCGAACCAGTCGATCGTGTCGGCGCCGCCCATCACTTCCATCTTCGCCTGGGCGAGCGGCTTGCCCTGTTCGCGGGTCATCATGAAGGCGATCTCATCGACGCGCGAGCGCATGATGTCGGCGGCCTTGCGCATCAGCTTGGAACGCTCGAAGGCGGCGGTGTCACGCCAGATCTTGAAGCCCTTATCTGCCGCTTCCAAGGCAAGATCGAGGTCCGCCTTGCGGGCATGGGCGATCTTGCCGATCACCTCTTCGGTCGCGGGATCGATGACCGGAAGGGTCTCGCCGCCGATGGCATCGCGCCATTCGCCGTTGATGAAGAGCTTGACGTCGGGATAGGTCTGCATGGGGTCCACTTTCGTTCCAAAAAAGGGCGGGCGATCAGGGGAAATCGCCGGCAGAGGTGCGGAGAATTCGCCAGCCTGACCTAAGATAATTGACGGCCACAATCAACGGCGACCTTCAATAAAGTCATGCTAAAGATAGGGAGGTGTGCAGGCGCTCACCACCTCGCAGCGTTCGGTGCCGACATTGCGGTAGCGGTGCGGCAGGCGGCTGTCGAAGAGATAGGCGTCTCCCTTCCTGAGGATGCGCGTCTGGCCGCCAACGGTCAGTTCCAACTCGCCGGCCACCACCACGCCGCCTTCCTCCGCGTCATGTTGCAGCATCGTCTCGCCGCTATCGGCGCCGGGTTCGTAGAACTCGTGAAAAATCTGCACGCTGTGGGATTTCGCGTCGCCCACCTGCAGAAGCGTCAACGTACCGGTGGAAAGCGGAACCAGTTCATCGGCGCGATAAAAGATCTGGTCGACCGGCGGCAGGGTCAGCGCGAAGAAATCGGTCAGCGGATAAGATATCGATTCAAGGATTTTCTTCAGCGAGGCGACCGAGGGGCTCACCTTGTTCTTCTCGATCAGCGAGACGAGCGAATGGGTGACCCCCGCCTTCATCGCCAATGCCCGCTGGGAAAGCCCATGCTGATGGCGCACCATGCGAAGCCGTTCACCGACATTGAAACCGCCATCGGCGTCTTCCGCCGTCTTCTCTATGGCGTGCATTATTATTGTCGACCTTCTCTCATTCCGATGCTCTGCCCACTGTTACACCGAAGGCGGAAATTTCGCCAATGACGAAAAGCGGCGCGAGGTGTGAGGGAATTTAAGTTTTTCGGCCGGATGTCGGATCGGCGAAAGCCCGTGCGTCTTTAAGCTATGGTCTCGATCGACGACCTCGTCACCAAGATTGAAAGGGAGAAATGCGATGGCGAAGAACACGATCTGCGTATGGTACGACAAGGATGCCGAGGAGGCGGCCCGTTTCTACGCCGGGATTTTTCCGGATAGCGCCGTCGGCGCGATAATCCGCGCGCCCGGCGATTACCCGGACGGCAAGCAGGGAGACGTGCTCGTGGTGGAATTCACCGTCGCGGGCGTGGCATGCATCGGCCTGAACGGCGGGCCTGTCTTCAAGCACAACGAAGCCTTTTCCTTCCAGATTTCGACCGAAGACCAGGAAGAGACCGACCGGTACTGGAACGCCATCGTCGGCAACGGCGGCCAGGAAAGCGAATGCGGCTGGTGCAAGGATAAATGGGGCATCTCCTGGCAGATCACGCCGCGCGTCCTCATGGAGGCCATGGCGGCCGGTGGCGCAGAGGCGAAGCGTGCCTTCGATGCGATGATGACCATGAAGAAGATCGATGTCGCGGCAATCGAAGCCGCCCGGCGCGGGTAGTCCGCCATCGGTTGCCCTGCCGTTTCCGGTGTGGCGCGCATGTTCTTGCGCGCCTTTGTCCTCTGCCGTTGGCGATACGGGGAGACCGCTTTCGGCCCGAAGCGGACATATACTCATCTTCGACAATTCAAGGCGACCGAACTTCAGCAAGCCGTCTCACCGAGTATTCGTCCTTCCAACAAACGGCAGCTTCCCAAGCTGCGGAAGCCTGTGCTGCGATATCATAGGCATGGTTTTCGAGTCCCGCTGCGTTGTCTGGTAGGACAAGGTCAAGTTCAGGAACATCGACATGTGCCTCATCCCAGTCGATCAACGCGACACGGCCTGCGGTCATACGAATGTTGCTAGCGTTGTTGGGATTACCATGAACAACGCACGTTTGACGTCCTACGAGTCGCGCCCATGCCGCGCGGCATCGACTTACCGCCTCGGAGGGCATGGCGGTCAGGTCTATCCTTGTTCCAATGTCCTCATGTAGCAGATCGGTCGATGATCTCCATCCCGGACGCTGCGGCCAGCCTTGAGTCAATTGATGCAATTTACGGAGGGTCTCGGCCACCTCACGCCAATCGGATACTGTCTCCGGTGGTCCGCCCTCCATGTATTCCATCACCACCAACCCGTCCACGAACAGGCGTCCGTCAATCGCTGGGATCGGCACCGGAACAATCATACCATTATAGTTGAGGTGTTGGAGCAACTTGGCTTCCCATGCGAGGTCAGCATCAGTCCGGGCACCTTTGCGCCCGACCGCAATTTGCCCATGGATTCGAACGCTCCATACATCGTTGGCAAATCCGCCTTTGAGCGGTTCGATTCGAACCACGTCTTCCCCCCATTGCCGAAGTGCTTCCCATCCCATCCGCAATATCCTTGATGCTCATGGAAAATCGGAAAATCGTAGTGACGATTTGCGACACTGGGATGTCCACTTCCGGTGCAAAGCGGCCCAATTTGCTCTCTCCTCAACAAAAAACCGGCCGCGCGTTTGCGGGCCGGCACTGATTGAAGCGGCGAGCTCGTCTGCTCAGAAAAACGCCTGGATGCCCGTCTGGGCGCGGCCCAAAATCAGCGCATGGACGTCATGCGTGCCTTCGTAGGTGTTGACCGTTTCCAGGTTCTGCGCATGGCGCATGACGTGGAATTCGATCTGGATGCCGTTGCCGCCATGCATGTCGCGGGCCTGTCTGGCGATATCCAGCGCCTTGCCGCAATTGTTGCGCTTGACGATGGAGATCATTTCCGGCGCCATCCTGTGCTCGTCCATCAGCCGGCCGACACGCAGCGAGGCCTGGAGGCCGAGCGCAATCTCCGTCTGCATGTCGGCGAGCTTCTTCTGGTAGAGCTGCATGCCGGCAAGCGGCTTGCCGAACTGCTTGCGGTCAAGGCCATACTGGCGGGCGCGGAACCAGCAGTCTTCCGCCGCCCCCATCACACCCCAGGAAATGCCGTAGCGGGCGCGGTTCAGGCAGCCGAAGGGTCCCTTGAGGCCGGAGACGCCGGGCAGCATGGCGTCTTCCGAAACCTCCACGCCATCCAGCACGATCTCGCCGGTGATCGAGGCGCGCAGCGACAGCTTGCCGCCGATCTTCGGCGCGGAGAGCCCCTTCATGCCCTTCTCCAGCACGAAGCCGCGGATCTCGTTGTTATGGGCTTCGGACTTCGCCCAGACGACGAAGACGTCGGCGATCGGCGCGTTGGAAATCCACATCTTGGAGCCGCGCAGGCGATACCCGCCTTCGATCTTTTCGGCGCGGGTCTTCATACCGCCGGGATCGGAGCCGGCGTCCGGCTCGGTCAGGCCGAAACAGCCGATCAGTTCGCCGGAGACGAGGCCGGGCAGGTATTTCTTTTTCTGCTCGTCGGAGCCGTAGGCATAAATCGGATAGATCACCAGCGAGGACTGAACGCTCATCATCGAGCGATAGCCGGAATCGATCCGTTCGATCTCGCGGGCAACGAGGCCATAGGCGACATAGGAAGCATTGGCGGCGCCGTATTCCTCCGGCAGTGTGACGCCGAGCAGGCCCGTCTGGCCCATCAGGCGGAAGAGTTCGGGTTCGGTCGTCTCTTCGAGATAGGCTTCCTGGACGCGCGGCAGGAGTTCGGACTTGGCGAAGGCGGCGGCCGCGTCGCGGATCATCCGTTCCTCGTCGGTCAACTGGTCTTCAAGCAGAAAGGGATCATTCCAGGAAAAAGCCAAGGGTCTCACTCCAATTTCAAGTTTGAAAGAATTATCGTCGCGCGGCCGCGAAGAGCAAGCACCGTTTACTCATCCGGCCATGATCTATAGTAATAACGCCATGGTCAGCCTCTCGCGAAAACTGCTTCCCTCCACCTCCGCGCTTGCGGCTTTCGATTCCGTCGCGAGGCTAGGCAGCTTCTCGGCCGCAGCAGAAGAGCTTTCGTTAACGCAAGGCGCGATCAGCCGGCAGGTTTCCGGGCTGGAGGAGCAGCTTGGCGTGTTGCTTTTCGACCGCACGAGCAGAGGCGTCATGTTAACGCCCGCCGGCGAAGAATATGCCAAGGCGGTCGCTGGCGCGCTGACGCAGATTCGCTCCGCTTCGCTTGCCGTCATGACAAAACGGCATAGTGACCAGTTGAACCTCGCGATCCTGCCGACTTTCGGGACCCGCTGGCTGATGCCACGCATCCCGCAATTCATCGCCCGGCACCCGGAGATCACCATCAATTTCGCGACCCGCATCGGCGTCTTCGATTTCGACCGCGACGGCATAGACATGGCGATCCACATCGGGCCCATGGGCGAAAGGGGGCCGGACTGGCCGGGGGCGGAATGCACATTCCTGATGGAGGAGATGGTGGCGCCCGTCTGCTCTCCAGCCTTCCTCAAGACGCACCCCATCAACAAGGGGGAAGACCTGTTGCGCTTGCCGCTCTTGCACATGGCGTCACGGCCGGGCGCCTGGAGCCACTGGTTCGAGAGCCTCGGAGTTGTCGGCACGTCGTCGCAGGGCATGCGGTTCGAGCAGTTCGGCAACGTCGCGCAGGCCTGTATCGCGGGGCTCGGCGTGGCGCTGATGCCGCTCTTCCTGATCGATTCGGAACTTGCGAGCGGCCAATTGGTCGAGGCCTTTCCGCATCAGGTGAAGAGCCCGAGCGCCTATTATGCGGTCGCGCCGTTGAGCAAGACGGGGTTTCGCCCGGTGGTGGCCTTTCGGGCCTGGTTGCTGGAAGAGGTCGGGCGGTATCAGGAGAACGAAGAGGTGGTGGGGTGGTGAGCACATCCTTCTCCCCGCAAGAAGGGAGAGGAACTGTGCCGCTAAAGCTCCGGCCGCCGATCGAGCCAGTCGGTCACCTTCTCATAGGCCAGAGCCAGTTCGAGCACGGCCCTGTCGGCGCGGGGGCGGCCGATGATCTGGATGCCGTTCGGCAGGCCGTTTGAGCTGAAGCCGGCCGGCATGGCGGCGACGGGAAGTCCCGCCATCGAGGGGCCGATCACCACTTCCATCCAGCGATGATAGGTGTCCATCGTCCGGCCGGCGATTTCCTTCGGCCAATGGGTCGTGGCATCGAAGGGGAAGACCTGGGCGGAGGGCAGGATCAGGTAGTCATATCGCTCGAACAGCGTCAGCAGATACTGATACCAGGCGCTGCGGCGTTTCGAGGCGAAATGCACCTCGCGCCCCGTCATGTCGAGGCCGCGCTCAATTTCCCAGATGATCTCCGGCTTCATCAAGGCACGCTTTTGCGGATCGTCGTAGTTGTCGCGCATGCCATTGGCTGCGAGCCAGCTTCTGAGCGTCGTCCATGAACGCCAGACGTCGTCCATGTCGAAATCCGGCACCACATCTTCGACCTTGCAGCCGATGCGCTCGAAGGCCGGCAGCGTCGCGCGGCAGAGTTCCAGCACGCCGGGCTCGAAGGGCAGATAGCCGCCGAGGTCGCCGAGCCAGGCGATGCGGGCGCCGGAGAAAACGCGGTTTTCGTCCGGCGTCAGGTCTTCGGTCGCCAGCGAATGCGGGTCGCGCGGATCGTAGCCGGCCTGCGTGGCAAGAAGGGCTGCGGCATCGCGCACCGTGCGGCCCATCGGCCCGAGCACCGAAAGCTGGCCCATGAAGAGTTCGAGCTTGAGCGATGAGGGGATGCGGCCATAGCTCGGGCGGAAGCCGACGACGTTGTTGAAGGCGGCGGGGTTGCGCAGCGATCCCATCATGTCGCTGCCGTCGGCCACCGGCAGAAGATGGGCGGCAAGGGCTGCCGCCGCGCCGCCGCTCGATCCGCCGGCGGTTTTCGAAAAATCGTAAGGGTTCTTTGTCGTGCCATGCACCGGGTTGTAGCTCTGCGACCCCAGTCCATGCTCGGGCGTGTTGGTCTTGCCGATGATGATCGCGCCGGCGGCCCGGATGCGCTCGACCATCAACTCGTCCTTCTCCGGGACGAAATCGGTAAAGAGCGGCGAGCCGTAGGTGCAGCGGATGCCCTTCACCTCGCAAAGGTCCTTGATGGCGATCGGAAGCCCGTGCATCCAGCCGCGTGATCTTCCGGCGGCAAGCTCGGTGTCACAGGCCACGGCCTCGGCAAGCAAGGCATCGGCATCGCGCAGGCTGACGATGGCATTGATCTTCGGATTGAGCCTTGCGATCCGCGCCAGATAGGCTTTCATGACCCCCGCGCAGGACACTCGCCCGTCGTGGATCGCTTCGGACAGTTCCGTGGCGGAAAGTCCGGTAATGTCTTCGTCCTGCATTTGCCCTCTCCCGATCGTCGAACCCGGATTTCCACTGGTGGGGAGGGCGAAGTCAAGGCAAGATATGGGGATATCGATCGCCTGGTGGCCAGAAGCGACTCGACAAAGCAACTTGATCAAAGTATCTTGCTTAAACGTTTAAGCAAGGCGTTTTATGGCAATCAACCGGACCGGACCGAATATGAATGCGATCGCAGCCGCCCTCGGGGTGTCGGCCGCGACCGTGTCCAATGCGCTTTCGGGCAAGGGCAGGGTATCGCCGGAACTGGTGGAAAAGGTGCGGGCCAAGGCGGCCGAGCTTGGCTATGTGCCAAGTCTTGCGGCCCGGGCATTACGCACCGGCCGCACCGGGGTTCTCGGCCTTGTGCTGCCGGATATCGCCAATCCGCTTTTCCCGCAGATCGCCCAGGCGATCGAGAATGCCGCCTCGAATGCCGGCTACGGCGTGCTGATCGCCGACTCACGCGGCGACATTGCGATGCAGACGGAGGCGATCGCCCGGCTTCTGGAGCGCGGCGTCGACGGCATGGTGATCGTGCCCCGGCGCGGCACGCGGATCGCCGATGTCGGTTGTCCGGTCGCCGTCATCGATACACCGTCAACGCCCGGCAATACCGTTGCCGCCGACCATTGGGGCGGCGGCGTGCAGATGGGGCGGCATCTTGCCGCGCTCGGCCACCGCAAGGTCCTGCTGATCGGCACGAATACGTCCTCCAATGTGCAGAACGACCGGATCGGCGGGCTGAAGGCCGGGCTCGGTGCTGGCATCGAATGCGAGACGCTGTGGATCGAGAAGGTCGAAGCGGCCGCGGGAGAAGGCTGTCCGCTCGGGCTTGCGGAAAAGGCCGCGGACGGCTTCACGGCCTTTGCTGCCGTTTCGGACCTTTCGGCACTTCGGGCGCTCACAGAACTGCAGCGCGCCGGGATCGGCGTGCCGGAAATGGTGAGCGTCACCGGTTTCGACGATCTCATCTGGTCGCCCGTCGTCACGCCCGCGCTCACCACCATACGCATGGACATGGCCACGATCGCCGATCTCGCCGTTGCCGCGCTGAACCGCGTCATCTCGCAGGACGGCGAGGCCGAACCCGCAGCGTCCGGTAACGTCGCGTCGGAAACGGATCGGGTGCCGATGCAACTCATCGTGCGCCAGTCTACTGGCGCACCGAATTCGCATGCCCTTCAACCATCCAACAAGCCGACAGCAGGAGAACTCAAATCATGAAAAAGGTCATTCTCGCATCGGGCGCCGCCCTGATGCTCACGATGGGCGCAGCACAGGCCCAGGAAAAGACATTGACGATTTCCGTCTATGCCTTCGCGCAGGATGAATTCAAGCAGCTCGTCTACGACCCCTTCGAAAAGATCTGCGGCTGCAAGCTCGTCGTCGAGACCGGCAACAGCGTCGAACGTCTCGCCAAACTGGAGGCCAACAAGGCCAATCCGATGGTCGACATGGCCGTCGTCTCGATGGCCGACGCGTTGGCCGCTTCCCGCGCCGGCCTGATCGACAAGGTCGATACGGCGAAGCTCTCCAACTTCAACAAGATCTACGACGTTGCGAAAGACCCGAACGGCGACGGTATGAGCGTCGGCTATACCTTTTACGCGACCTCGATCGCCTACCGTTCCGACAAGATGAAGATCGAGTCCTGGGCCGATCTCCTGAAGCCGGAATATGCAAGCCATATCGCCTGGCCGAACGTCACCACCAACCAGGGGCCGCCGGCGCTCTACATGCTGGGTCTTGCGCTCGGCAAGGACACGCCGGACCTTGCGGCTCCGATCGAAGCGGTCGGGGAGAAGAAGGGCGAGATCGTCACCTTCTATGAAAAATCCTCGCAACTCGTGCAACTCATGCAGCAGGAGGAAATCTGGGCAGCACCCATCGGTCGCTTCTCCTGGGCTCCCTTCACCAAGCTCGACATGCCGATCGCCTGGGCCAATCCCAAGGAAGGCCAGACGGGCGGCATGAACGTCATGGTCGTCACCAAGGGTTCGAAGAACCGCGAACTCGCGCTGCAGTTCATGGATTTCTGGCTTTCGACCGATACCCAGACGAAGCTTGCCGAAAAGCTGATCGACAGTCCGGCCAACAAGGAGGTCAAGCTGTCCGACGCGATCGCCAACAACCTCACCTATGGCGAGGAGACGGCGAAAAGCCTGAAGCTCATCCCTTCCGCCGTGGCGCTCGACAATCGCGCCGGCTGGGTGAAGACCTGGAACGAAAAGGTCGGGCAGTAAAGGTGATATGTCCGCGACCCCCTCACCAACAAAATCTACGACTTAGCTAAAGCTAAGATCGTGATTTTGTAACCTCTCCCGCCAAGGGAGAGGTAGACCCGCGGCAGCGCGGCGTCTTTATCTCTCCCCTTGCGGGAGAGAAAGCGATTTCAACATCTTAGCGAAGCTTAAGTGTTAGAAATCGCAAGTTAGGGGATTTGAGGCAGCAGGTTGGAGAAGACAAACCAATGTTCCAAAACAGGGCCGAAGCGCTGGCGCTTGCACTGCCTGCGGCATTCTTCGCCGCCGCGGTCTTCCTTATGCCGGTGGCGATCCTGCTCTCCGACGGCTTTCGCAATCCGGTCGGCGGCTGGACCATATCCGCCTATACGGATTTTTTCGCCGACCCGCTGAACCGGACCGTCTTCCTGCGCACGCTGAGGCTCGGGGCGATCGTGACCGTCGTCTCGGCCGTGCTCGGTTATGCGGCCGCGTTTGCGATCGTCAACCTGGAGCCCGGCACCAAGGGCAAGATGACCGGTCTCGTCGTGCTGCCGCTGATGATCTCGCCGGTTGCCCGCACCTATGCCTGGATCGTCATTCTCGGCCGCACCGGCATCGTCAACCAGGCGCTGCAACTGGTCGGCCTGACGGATGCGCCGCTGCGCATCCTGTTTTCCGAGACGGCTGTCTTCGTCGGCCTGTTGCAGCTCTTCCTGCCGCTGATGATCATCTCGCTCATCTCGGCGCTTGAGAACATGCCGAAGGATGCCGTTCCGGCCGCCCGCGTGCTTGGCGCCAACTGGTTCCAGGTCTTCTGGAAGGTCATCCTGCCGCTCACCAAGGAGGGCCTCGTCATCGGCGGCACGCTGGTCTTCACCGGTTCGCTGACGGCCTATATCACGCCGGCCATTCTCGGCGGCTCCAAGGTGCTGATGCTGGAGACGCTGCTCTACCAGCAGGTCTCGGTCTCCAACAATTTCGTCTCGGCGAGCGTCATCGCCTTCATCCTGATTGTCATGAGCTTTGCCGCGAACATCCTTCTCAAACGCGTCGCCACGGCCAGGAACAAGCAGAGGGTTCCGCAGTGAGCGCCCGCAGCCTCTTCATTCCCCTCACGCTTTTCCTGGTACTGGGCTTCCTGATCGGGCCCTTCCTGATCATTGTCGCCGCCTCCTTTTCCGGCGGAGAGACGCTGGCCTTCCCGCCGCAGGGCTTTTCGCTGCGCTGGATCCTGAAGGTCTTCACGGTGGAGAGCTTCCGGGCGAGCTTCGGCATGTCGATGTTCCTCGCGATCGGCGGAACGGCGGCGGCGCTGATGCTCGGAATTCCTGCCTCCTACGCGCTCTCCCGCTACAAGCTGCCGGGGGCGGAAATCGTCCGCACGGTCGTCTCGGCGCCGATCATCGTGCCAGGCATCATCGTCGGCCTGGCACTGCTCCGCTACATCGTCGTGCCGTTCCAGGTCGGCATCACGCCGGCACTGTTCCTTGCCCATACGGCGCTGGTGCTGCCCTATGCGGTGCGGGTGGTCTCGGCAAGCCTGGACAACCTGCGCTCGGATATCGAGGAGGCGGCGGTGCTGCTCGGCTCCTCCCGGCTTGGCGCCTTCTTCCGGGTGGTGATGCCGAATATCCGCGGCGGCATTCTTTCCGCCTTCATCCTCGGATTCGTCACCAGCTTCAACCAGGTGCCGGTGTCGCTGTTCCTCTCCGGGCCGGGCGTGCGCACGCTGCCGATCGACATGATCGCCTATATGGAGATCGTCTTCGATCCGTCGGTTGCCGCACTCTCCTCGCTGCTCGCCTTCCTTTCCATCGGCATTGTCTTTGCTGCCGAACGCTTCCTCGGATTTTCCCGCTATGTCTGACGCGCCTTACCTATCGCTCGAAAAGCTGACGCTCGCCTATGGCGATACCGTCGCCGTTGCGAACCTCGACCTTCCCATCCGCAAGGGCGAGCTCGTTGCGCTGCTTGGCCCTTCCGGCTGTGGCAAGACGACGACCATGCGTGCCATCGCCGGCCTGCTGCCGGTGAAGTCCGGCCATGTGCGGCTCGACGGTGCCGATATCACCCGCGTGCCGGCCAATAAGCGTGCCGTCGGCCTGGTCTTCCAGTCCTACGCGCTTTTCCCGCATCTCTCGGTCTACGAGAACGTCGCCTTCGGCCTGAAGCTCAAGGGCATGCGCGGAACCGGACTCGACGCCAAAGTCCGCTCGGGCCTCACCTCGGTCGGGCTGTCGAGCTTCGCCAACCGCAAGCCGGCCGAGCTTTCCGGCGGCCAGCAGCAGCGCGTGGCGCTTGCCCGCTCGATGGTCATGGAACCGAAGGTCCTGCTGCTCGACGAGCCGCTTTCCAACCTCGACGCCCGCCTGCGGCTTGAAATGCGCACGGAACTGCAGCGCGTCCAGAAGGAAACCGGGGTGACGATGATCTTCGTGACCCACGATCAGGCGGAAGCGCTTGCGCTTGCCGACCGCATTGTGGTCATGAAGAACGGTAAGATCGAACAGATCGGCTCGCCCGAGGATATCTACAACCGCCCGACCTCCTCTTTCGTGGCGGATTTCGTCGGTTTCGAGAACATTTTCCCGATCGAACAGGGGAAGATGAAGACCAGCAGCGGTCTGATAGACCTATCGGGTCCGGCCCCTTCAGCGGCGGGTCTGGCCTGGCGGCCGCGTATGGTGACCCTGGGATCAGGTCCTTTCCGGGGCACCGTGCGCGGCACATCCTTCGCCGGCGATAGCCGCGAATACCTGCTCGATACGCCTTTCGGCCCGATCAAGGCGGAGGTGGAGGCGAGCCAGCCGGCGCATGCGCTGGGCAGCGATCTTTCCTTCGATCTGCCGGCCGAAAAGGCCGCGCCGCTTTCGAGGTTCGCCTGAGCCATGGGCATCTGGATCGATACCGATATGGGCTTCGACGACATCGCCGCGATCATGGTCGCGGCGCATGCGGGCCTTGCGATCGATGGCGTCTCGCTCACCTTCGGTAATGCGCCGCTGGACAATGTCCGCTGCAACGCCGCCGGCGCTGCCTCCGCCTTCGTCTGGCCCTTCCCGATCCATGTCGGGCGTGATGCACCGGTGCTTGGCCGATTAGAGACGGCAACAGGCATTCTCGGCGAGACCGGAATTCCGACCTCCGGCCTCAGCCTGCCGGAGGCTGCCGACACGTTTCAGAACGATGCTTTCGGAGCGCTCTGTTCCTGGCTCGACAAGGGTGAAGGCGAGCGGTGCATCCTGGCGCTCGGGCCGCTCACCAATATTGCGGCCATCGCGCTGGCGCGGCCCGATCTTGCGGCGAAGATCACCGATCTCACCTGGATGGGCGGCGGGGTGACGACCGGCAATCACACGGCATCCGCCGAGTTCAACGCTTTTGCCGATCCGGAAGCGCTGGCGATCGTGCTTGCCCACGACATTCCGTTCCGAATGGTCGATCTCGATCTCTGCCGCAAGGTGCTGTGCGGGCCGGAGGACATTGCGCCGATCCGGGCAGCGGGCGGCCGCAATGCCGGGCTGGTTGCTGACCTGCTCTCCGGTTTCGTTGAGATTGCCACCAGCCGCGGTCGGCCGGCGATGGCGCTCTACGATGCCGTCGCGGCGGTCGCCTTCGCCTATCCGGACCATGTGAACTGGCGCGCGGCACGTATCGACGTAGAGCTCGCGGGCGGGCTGACACGCGGCCGCACCGTCGTCGAGACGCGTGCCGGGCGGGCGGCATTCAATGCGGAATACGGTGTCGAGATCGATGCCGAAAGGGCAAAAAATCTCATTCTCAAAACATTGCAGGCAGAGGCGAGTTGGTGAAGAACATTATTGCAACGGTGCAGGAGTTCACTGAACCGGCCTTTCGCGACCGCGCCGTTACGGCTGCACGGGGCGGCGCCCCGTTCGACATCCTGATTGCGGGCGGCACATTGGTGGACGTCGGGACGGGGGAATTGCGGCCAGCCGATATCGGCATCGTCGGTCCGATGATCGCCAGTGTCCACGAGGCCGGCAGCCGCTCTGACGCCGCCCGGATCATCGATGCGAAAGGCGCGTTCATCTCGCCCGGCCTCATCGACACGCACATGCATATCGAAAGCTCGATGGTGACGCCGGCCACCTATGCGGCAACCGTGCTTCCGCACGGGGTCACGACCATCGTCTGGGATCCGCACGAATTCGGCAACGTCTATGGTGTCGACGGAGTGCGCTGGGCCGTCGAGGCGGTCAAGCCATTGCCGCTGCGCGCGGTCGTTCTGGCCCCTTCCTGCGTGCCGTCGGCGCCGGGCCTGGAGGTGGCGGGTGCCGATTTCGACGTCTCGGCCGTCGAGGAAATGCTGTTCTGGCCGAAGATCGGCGGGCTTGCCGAGGTTATGAACATGCGCGGTGTCATCGACCGCGAGCCGCGCATCAGCGCGATCGTGCAGGCGGCACTGGTCTCCGAAAAACTCGTCTGCGGCCATGCGCGCGGCCTTTCGGGGCGTGATCTCGCCGCCTTCATGGCGGCCGGAGTGACCTCTGATCACGAACTGGTCTCCGGAGCCGACCTTCTTTCCAAACTGCGCGCGGGGCTGACGATCGAACTGCGGGGATCGCATGATCACCTGTTGCCTGAGTTTGTGGAAGCGTTGAAGACGCTCGGCCACCTGCCGCAGACCGTGACGCTCTGCACCGACGACGTCTTCCCGGACGATCTCGTCAGCAGCGGCGGACTGGACGATGTGGTCCGTCGGCTGGTGCGCTATGGAATGAAGCCGGAATGGGCGCTGCAGGCTGCGACGCTCAACGCTTCCGTCCGGATCGGTCGTGCCGATCTTGGCCTGATTGCCGCCGGCCGCCGCGCGGACATTGTGGTTTTCGAGGACCTTGAGGATTTCCGCGCGCGGCATGTGCTGGCCAGCGGCACGCCGGTTGCCCGCGACGGCGCGATGGCGATCGAGGCGGCCGCCATCGATTCCTCGCCGCTTCGGGATTCCGTCAAGCTCAAGCCGCTGACGGCGGAGGACTTCAAGCTTTCCGCTACGGCGAAGAAGGTCAGGCTTGCAACGATCGATCGCCCGCGCTTCACGAACTGGGGGGAGACGGTTGCGGATGTCACCGACGGTTACGTGGTACCCCCGGAGGGAACGACCCTGATCGCGGTCACTCACCGCCACGGCCGCGCCGACAGCCGCACCCGTCTCGGGTTCTTGACCGGCTGGGGCCGGTGGAAAGGGGCATTCGCCACCACGCTTGCCCATGACAGCCACAACCTTACCGTCTTCGGCTTCGATCCGACCGATATGGCCGCGGCGGCGAATGCCATCATCGGGACTGGCGGCGGCATGGCGGTGGCGATCGGCGGCAAGGTCGTGGCCCTCCTTCCATTGCCGCTTTCCGGCCTCGTGTCCGAAGCACCGATGGAGGAGGTGGCGGAAGGCTTCCGGAATATCCGATCCGCCATGGACCGTGTTGTCGACTGGCAGCCGCCCTATCTCGTGTTCAAGGCCTGTTTCGGCGCGACGCTCGCCTGCAATCCCGGCCCGCATCAGACCGATCGCGGCATTGCCGATGTGACTAGCGGCAGGTTATTGGAATCACCGATCCTCGAAATTCTCGAATAGGAAAGACGATGCAGCCGCATGAATTCTGGCAGGACGTGCATCCGCCGGGCTCATTCGACAGGGCAGGGCCGTTTTCCGGCTTCTTCCCGGCGACGCTCGACGACGGCAGGCAGATCAAACTGCCGATCCGGTCGCTTGCGGACGGCGAGCATGCGCTCGCCTCTCTCATCATCAACCAGGCGAGCTTTGACGTGCAGGATGCTCTTGCCGCCGATCTCGCGCCGAAGCTTGCCATCCATCGGCCGGAAGTGATCGTCGGCCTGCCGACGCTTGGTCTCACGCTTGCCGCGGCCGTCGCCCGATCCCTTGGCTTCACGCGCTACGTGCCGCTCGGGACCTCGCGGAAATTCTGGTACGACGAGACGCTGTCGGTGCCGCTTTCCTCCATCACCACGCCGGAACAGAAGAAGCGGCTCTATGTCGATCCACGCATGCTTCCGCTTATCCAGGGCAAGCGCGTGGCGCTGGTTGACGACGTCATCTCCAGCGGCGCGTCGATCGTGTCAGGCCTTGAGTTGATGGGCTCGCTCGGTATCGAACCAGTGGTGATCGGCGCCGCCATGCTGCAGTCGGAACGCTGGCACGACAAACTGGACGGTTTCGGGCGGCAATGGCGGTCGCGCACCGTCGGCGTTTTCAGGACCCCGATGCTGAAAAAGGCAGGCGAGGGGAACTGGACCGCCTGAGGCGATTTGTGCCTTGCGAAACAGCGTCGGGCGAATAGGATCGCGGATCACTCACCTCGGGGATTTTCACAGGAAATCGGGAACAGCTTCATGGAACTGGTGTTCGACGGCCATAACGATGTGCTTCTGCGGCTCTGGCGGAACATGAAGGCGGGCGGCGACCCGATCGCCGAATTCATGCACGGCACGCCGAACGGCCATATCGACGGACCACGCGCCAAGGCCGGCGGGCTGGCCGGCGGACTTTGCGCTATCTATATCCCGTCGGGCGACCTCATCCTGAAGGAGCCCGACGCAGATGGCCGTTACGAAACGCCGCTTGCTGCACCTCTCGACCATTCGCCGTCCGTGACCATCGCGCTTGAAAAGGCGGCTATCGCCCTTCGCCTCGACCGGGCCGGCGCCTGGCGGCTTTGCCGCTCCACGGCCGATATCCGCAAGGCGATGGAAGACGGCATTTTCGCCGCCGTCATGCATATGGAAGGCTGCGAAGCGATCGATCCGGACCTCGGCAATCTCGACGTTTTTTACGCCGCCGGCCTGCGTTCGCTCGGCCCTGTCTGGAGCCGCCACAACATCTTCGGCCACGGCGTGCCGTTTGCCTTTCCCGTGTCGCCGGATACCGGTCCCGGTCTGACCGATCTCGGCTTCGAACTCGTCAGGGCCTGCAACCGGCTCGGTATCCTGATCGATCTTTCGCACATCACCGAGAAGGGCTTCTGGGATGTCGCCAAGACTACCGACCAGCCGCTGATCGCCAGCCATTCGAATGCCCATGCGCTTACTCCGGTCGCCCGCAACCTGACCGACAGGCAGCTCGACGCGGTCAAGGAGAGCGGCGGCCTCGTCGGTCTGAACTATGCCGTGACCATGCTGCGCGACGACGGCCGCGACAACGTTTCGACGCCGCTTTCAGACATGATCCGTCATGTCGACCACATGGTCGGTCGCATGGGAATCGATCACGTGGCGCTCGGTTCGGATTTCGACGGTGCCTCGATTCCCGAAGAGATTCATGATGCTGGAGGAAATCAGAATCTGGTTGCGGCGCTCAGAGGAGCGGGCTACGCTGGCGAAGATTTAAAAAAGCTTTGCCGGGAAAACTGGCTCAGAGTTTTGGGGAAGGCCTGGCACGAATAGGGCGGTTTTCCCCAAAGGTCCAAAGAACCAAAAGGGGAAAACAGACCATGCTCCATTCATTCAAGGGACGAATCCGTCTGCTGACCACGGGCGCTGCGCTCGCAGTGATGCTCGCGGCCGCGCCGCAGGCATTCGCCGTCACGCCGAAGGATACGCTCGTCATCGGGCTTGCCTTCGACGACATCATCACGCTCGACCCGGGCCAGGCCTTCGAATTCTCGGCCGGCGAGATCAACGGCAACAGCTATGACCGTCTCGTCCGTCTTGATATCAACGATACATCGAAGGTCATGCCGGATCTCGCTGAAAGCTGGACGGTATCCGACGACGGCCTCACCTATACGTTTAAGATCAAGCAGGGTCTGAAATTCGCCTCCGGCAACCCGATCACCGCGGAAGACGTTGCCTATTCCTTCGAGCGTTCCGTCAAGATCGACGGACCGCCAGCCTTCATCCTCAATCAGTTCGGCCTGAAGAAGGACAACATCACCGAAAAGGCCGTTGCCAAGGACCCGAGCACTTTCGTGCTCACCGTCGACCAGTCCTATGCGCCGTCCTTCGTGCTGAACTGCCTGACCGCGACCGTTGCCGCCGTGGTCGACAAGCAACTGGTTTCGCAGCATGTCACCAATGACGACTACGGCAACGCATGGCTGAAGAGCAATTTCGCGGGCTCCGGGCCCTATAAAATCCGCGAATGGCGCGCCAACGAAGTGGTCGTGATGGAGCGCAACGACAATTACTGGGGCGAGAAGCCGAAGCTCAACCGCGTCATCTATCGCCACATGAAGGAAAGTGCCGCGCAACGGCTTGCTCTCGACAACGGCGATATCGACGTCGCGCGCAATCTCGAGCCGAACGATATCGACGCGGTTTCCAAGAAGGGGACGACGATCACCAGCACCCCGAAGGGTTCGGTCTTCTATTTCAGCATGAACCAGAAGAACCCGAATCTTGCAAAGCCGGAAGTCGTCGAGGCGATGAAATACCTGGTCGACTATGATGCGATCCAGGCGACCCTTATCAAAGGCGTCGGTGAAATCCACCAGACCTTCCTGCCGAAGGGCCTGCTCGGTGCGATCGACGACAAGCCCTACAAGCTCGACGTCGCCAAAGCCAAGGAACTGCTCGCCAAGGCCGGCCTGAAGGACGGGTTCTCCGTCACCATGGACGTGCGCAACAACCAGCCGACCACCGGCATTGCGGAATCGATCCAGCAGACCTTCGCCCAGGCCGGCATCAAGATGGAGATCATTCCCGGCGATGGCAAGCAGACGCTGACCAAATACCGTGCACGCACCCATGACATGTATATCGGTTATTGGGGCGTCGATTACTGGGATCCGAACTCAAATGCGGAAACCTTCACGTCAAACCCGAACAATGCCGATGACGGGACGTCAAAGACGCTCGCATGGCGCAACGCTTGGGATATTCCGGAGCTGACGAAGGAAACCAAGACCGGCTTCCTGGAGCGGGATTCGGCCAAGCGCGCCGCAATCTACGAAAGCCTGCAGAAGAAGCTGCTCGCAACCGGTCCGTTCGCGCTGATCTTCCAGCAGACGGAAGTGGCCGGCGTCGGCAAGGGCGTGAAGGATTTCAAGCTCGGCCCGACCTTCGATACGAACTACGTGTTCAACGTTTCCAAGGAGTAGGGCCTATATAGGCCCTAGCCCGGAAGGCTGATTTCTTGACCCTTACAGATACAACCGTGGCGACACGGCGCAATCGGCGCCGTGCTTCGTCCTTTGCGGCTTCCGTCCTGCGTTTTGCGGTGACCGTGGTCACGACCATATTCGGGCTGCTGCTCGTCACCTTCTTCATTGGCCGGGTCGTGCCCATCGACCCGGTGTTGGCGATTGTTGGCGACCGCGCTCCGGCCCACCTCTATGAACGGACCCGGATCGAGCTGGGCTTGAACCTGCCGCTCTATCAGCAGTTCTGGATCTATTCGAAACAGGCACTTTCCGGCGATCTGGGCACTTCAGTGCTGACCAGCAATCCGGTGCTGGAGGATATCAAGCGCGTCTTTCCCGCCACCATGGAGCTTGCAACGATCGGAACGCTGATCGGTGCAATTCTCGGCATACCGCTCGGCGTTCTTGCTGCCGTCAAGCGCGGCAGCGTCGCCGACCAGATCGTCCGCGTCATCGGCCTGATCGGCTATTCCGTGCCGATCTTCTGGCTCGGCCTCCTGGCGCTGGTGCTTTTTTACGCGCAACTACGGTGGGTGGCTTTTCCCGGCCGCGTGGATATCGTCTACGAATACAGTTTTTCGCCGCAGACCGGCTTTTACCTGCTGGATGCGGCCATGCAGGGCCAGTGGGACGTGGTGGGTGATCTCTTCCGCCACATCGCGCTGCCCGGAGCGCTGCTTGGCTATTTCTCGCTCGCCTATATCAGCCGCATGACCCGCTCCTTCATGCTGAACGAGCTTTCCCAGGAATATATCGTGGCGGCGCGGGCAAAGGGCCTTTCCGAGGCCCGCATCATCTGGTTCCATGCGTTGCGCAACGCCGCCGTGCCGCTGGTGACGGTGATCGCGCTTTCCTATGCCAATCTCCTGGAGGGGTCGGTTCTCACCGAAACCATTTTCTCCTGGCCGGGGCTCGGCCTCTACATCACCAATTCTCTGCAGAACGCCGACATGAATGCCGTGCTCGGCGGCACGCTGGTGATCGGGTCCGTTTTCGTCGGCATCAACATCTTCTCCGATCTTCTCTATCGGACACTGGACCCGAGGACCCGCAGCCGATGAGTATTCCGGAAATCGCACTCAAACCCTATAGCCGCGCATGGTTGCTATCCGACCGACCGGCCTCGCGCCAGCAGGCGCGTCTCGGTCGCGCCTATATCATCTGGCGCCGCTTTGCCGAAAATCGCCTGGCGCTGGTGGGCCTGGGGATTCTGATCCTTCTGCTGGTGGTCGCAGCCCTTGCCGACGTGCTTGCGCCCTATGATCCGGTCGTCGGCGACCTGCGCAACGCGCGCCTCCTGCCTCCGGGCACGGCCGGCTATCTGCTCGGGACGGACGACCAGGGCCGCGACATCCTCTCGCGGCTGATCTACGGATCGCGGCTGACGCTGCTCGTCGTCGTGCTGGTGGCGATCATCGCCGCACCCATCGGCCTCATCGTCGGCACGGCTTCCGGTTATGCCGGCGGCTGGCTGGATGCGGTGCTGATGCGCATCACCGACATCTTCCTCGCCTTTCCGAAGCTCGTGCTCGCTCTGGCGCTGGTTGCTGCGCTCGGGCCGGGGATCGAGAACGCGATTCTGGCGATCGCCGTCACCTCCTGGCCACCCTATGCACGCATCGCCCGCGCCGAGACGCTGACCTTCCGCAACTCGGAATTCATTGCCGCGGTGAAGCTGATGGGGGCTTCGCCGCTTCGCATCATCATCCGGCATGTGATGCCGCTCTGCCTCTCGTCGCTGATCGTGCGCGTCACGCTCGATATGGCCGGCATCATCCTGACCGCTGCCGGCCTTGGCTTCCTCGGCCTTGGCGCGCAGCCGCCGCTGCCCGAATGGGGCGCGATGATCGCCTCCGGCCGCCGCTTCATTCTCGACCAGTGGTGGGTCGCCGCCATGCCGGGTGTCGCAATCCTCGTCGTCAGCCTCGGCTTCAACCTGCTCGGCGACGGGTTGCGCGATGCGCTCGATCCGAAGGAGGCGGGCCAATGACGAATGGACAGACCCCGCTTCTGACAGTCGAAGACCTGCGCGTGACGTTCCCGACCCGCACCGGTGAAGTACGCGCCGTGCGCGGCGTTTCCTTCACGCTTGGGAAAGAGCGGCTCGGCATCGTCGGCGAGTCCGGATCCGGCAAGTCGCAGACCGGCCGCGCCATCATGGGGCTCACACCGGCCCATGCGTCGATCACGGCCAGAAAGCTCGCTTTCTCCGGCCGCGATCTTCTTTCCATGCGCAAGGCCGAGCGGCGAGCGCTGCGCGGAAAGCGGATCGCGATGATCCTGCAGGATCCGAAATATTCGCTCAATCCGGTGATGACCATAGGTCGGCAGATCGTCGAGACGTTGAAGACACACGAGGATGTTTCGACGTCCGAGGCGAGGACACGTGCGCTTTCGATGCTGGAAGCCGTGCAGATCCGCGATCCGGAACGCGTCTTCGGCCTTTATCCGCATGAGGTCTCCGGCGGCATGGGCCAGCGCGCCATGATCGCCATGATGCTCGTCTGCGGTCCGGAGCTTCTGATTGCCGATGAGCCGACCTCGGCGCTCGACGTCACCGTGCAGCTCGAAGTGCTCTCCATCCTTGATAAACTGGTGGCGGAGCGCGGCATGGGGCTGATCCTGATCTCGCATGATCTCCGGCTCGTCTCTTCCTTCTGCAATCGCGTCATCGTCATGTACGCGGGGAAGATCGTCGAGGAACTGCCATCGGCCGATCTTGCCCATGCGCAGCATCCCTATACGCGCGGGCTTTTGAACTGCCTGCCGACCATCGGTTCGCACCGGCATCCGCTGCCTGTCCTCGACCGCAAGCCGGAGTGGGCGCTATGACTTCGGCCGTTTCCATCCGCGACATGGTCGTCACCTATGAGGATTTCGCAGCACTCGACCATGTCAGCTTCGATATCGGGTCCGGCGAATCCTTCGGCATCGTTGGTGAGTCCGGTTCCGGCAAGTCGACGCTGCTGCGTGCCATTTCCGGGCTCGCCTCCTTCGATCAGGGTACGCTTTCCGTCAATGGAAGGCCCTATTCCGGCCGGAGCCGGGACAAGGAGTTCTACCGCACCGTCCAGATGGTCTTTCAGGACCCCTACGGCTCGCTGCATCCGCGCCAGACGGTCGACCGCCTGCTGCTCGAACCGCTCCTGATCCACGGCTTCGACGATATCGAGACCCGCATCTCCCGGGCGCTGGACGAGGTCGGCTTGGGCTCCGGCTTCCGCTTCCGCTATTCACATCAGCTCTCCGGCGGGCAGCGGCAGCGCATAGCGATCGCCCGGGCGCTCATCCTGGAACCGAAGATCCTGCTTTTGGACGAGCCGACCTCGGCGCTCGATGCCTCGATCCAGGCGGAAATCTTAAACCTGCTCGAACAGGCGCGCCGCGACCGTGACCTCACCTTCATCATGGTCAGCCACGATCTGGGCGTCATCAGTCACATGTGCGAGCGGCTGGCGGTGATGAAGATGGGCAAAGTTGTCGAGACTTTGCCAGCAGCGGCTCTGGAAAAACGTGAATTTTCGGCGGAATATACGCGCCAGTTGCTCGTCGCCAGCGAAGGTTTCCGCCGCGGTTGAGGGGCGTCTCTATTTGTTTCCAAGCAATTCCGGACGGAAAACCGCGACACACTTTTCTGGAATTGCTGCAGCCGGCAGGATCGCATGCAGCTTCGCGCGCTTATGTATTTCGATGAACTGGTGCGCACGAACTCCATGCGAGCGGCGGCCGAAAACCTCAATGTCGCGGCGACTGCCGTCTCCCGGCAGATCGAGAACCTCGAGCATTATTTCGGGACCCCGCTCGTCGAACGCAGCAACCGCGGCATCAAGCTGACGGCGGCCGGCGAGCTTCTCGCCGCGCGGGCGGGACGGACGTTGCGCGAGCTTGAACACGTCCACCAGCTCATCGACGACCTGCAGGGGCTGCAGCGGGGCAGGGTGGTGATTTACGCCAATGGCGCGACGGTCGCGAACCTCATCGCCCCGGTGCTTGCGGAATTCAGTCTGCGCTATCCGAAGCTCCGGTTCGAGGTGGCGATCACCAGCGCCCGCGAGGCGGTCGAAGCGCTTGCTGCGGCCGAGGCCGATCTGGTCGTGACGCTCTTCGCGCCCAAGATTTCCGGCGTGAAGGTGCGCCTGCGCTCCGAGATCACCTATGACGCGATCATGGCGGCCGATCACCCGTCGGCGAATGCGAAGGAACTCACGCTCCGCGATCTCGTGCGGATGCCGCTCGCGCTGCCCGACAAGAGCTTTGGCGCGCGGCAGGCTTTCGAGGAGATCTTTTCCAGAGAAGGGCTGGAGCTCGATCCGGTTTTCGTGACCGGCTCTCTGGAGATGCTGAAGGAACTGGTGTTGCGGAAAGCGGCCGTCACGCTTCTGCCGGCGCTTGCCGTGCGCCGGGAGATCGAGGCGAGCCAGCTCGTCGCCGTGCCGATCGCCGCCGGCAAGGCGGTGCGCACGCCGATCGACCTCTGCGTCACGCCGGACCGGCAGCTTTCTTTCGCCGCAGGCAAGCTCGTCGATTTCATAGAGCGCTTCATGCGCGGCGCCGACATGCGCAAATCGGCACCCCTAAAAGCCACTGATCAAATATATTCTGTGTAGCGTTTTCGGCTACACAGGGAACACAAAATTCTACATTGTGTGTGCACCTGCGAAATGACACACTTCTGGCAATCGCGACCCCGCAGGTGCCGATCAGGCGGGTCGCTTACCAAAAAGGGGACGATGGATGGGCAGGATGACGTTTTGGGGCTCCGCCACGATTTTGAGAAGTGCCGCCTTCGGTCTTATGACGGCGGCGGGACTTTTTCTCACGCAGCACGGTGCTGAAGCCGCGCCGAAGACGGCGATCACCGTTGGCATGGCAATTGAGCCCGCTGGGCTTGACCCGACGATCGCTGCACCCGTGGCGATTGGCCAGGTGACTTGGCAGAACATTTTCGAGGGCCTCACGACGATCGACAAGGCCGGCAAGGTCCAGCCGCAACTCGCCGAAAGCTGGCAAATTTCCGAAGACGGGCTGACCTATACGTTCAAACTTCGCCAGGGTGTGAAATTCCACAACGGCGAGGCTTTCGATTCCTCGGTCGCGAAATTCTCGATCGATCGAGCCCGCGGCGCCGATTCCGTCAATCCGCAGAAGCGTTATTTTGCCTCGATCGACACGATCGAGACGCCGGACGCCTCCACGCTGGTACTGAAACTCAAGCAGCCGGCCGGCAGCCTGCTCTACTGGCTCGGCTGGCCCTCTTCCGTCATGGTCGAGCCGAAATCGGCCGCCGACAACAAGACGACGCCGATCGGCACCGGTCCGTTCAAGTTCTCGGGCTGGGCCAAGGGCTCGAAGGTCGATCTCGCCAAGAACCCGGACTATTGGAACCAGGCCGTTTCGGTGAAGCTCGATACCGCCGCCTTCCGCTTCATCAGCGATGCGCAGGCCCAGGCCGCAGCACTGAAGGCCGGCGACGTCGACGCCTTCCCGGAATTCGGCGCGCCGGAACTCATCAAGTCCTTCGAGGGCGACAAGCGGCTGGCGACCGTCATCGGCAATACTGAGCTGAAGGTCGTCGCCGGCATGAACAACACGCGCAAGCCCTTCGGCGACAAGAAGGTGCGCCAGGCCCTGATGATGGCCGTCGACCGGGCGACCGTCGTGGAAGGCGCCTGGTCCGGCTTCGGAACGCCGATCGGCAGCCACTACACGCCGAACGACCGCGGTTACAAGGATCTGACCGGCGTCTATTCCTATGACCCTGAAAAGGCCAAGGCATTGCTTGCGGAAGCGGGGTATCCGAACGGTTTCACCTTCACGATGAAGGCGCCGCAGATGGCCTATGCGCAGCGCACGTCGCAGGTACTGCAGGCGATGTTTGCCGAGATCGGCGTGACGATGAATATCGAGACGACGGAGTTTCCGGCGAAATGGGTGGCCGACGTCTTCAAGGCGGGTGATTACGACATGACCATCGTCGCGCATGCTGAGCCGATGGACATCGATATCTATGCCCGCGATCCCTATTACTTCAACTACAAGAACCCGGCCTTCAACGACGTGCTGAAAAAGGTCGAGGCGACCTCCGATCCGGCCGAGCAGGAGGCACTTTACGGCGAGGCGCAGACCATTCTCGCCAACGACGCGCCGGCGCTCTACCTCTTCGTCATGCCGAAGCTCGGCGTCTGGGACGCCAGGGTGAAGGGACTGTGGGAAAACGAGCCGATCCCGTCCAACGTTCTGACGGACGTGCATTGGGAAGAGTGATGAATGCTGTCCCTCACCCTAACCCTCTCCTCGTTGTGACGGGGAGAGGGGACGTGCCACGCGAACCGTTCGAGATTGAAGGTGCGGGCGCGGCATATCCCTTCTCCCCGCGTGCGGGAAGAAGGTGGCGGCAGCCGGATGAGGGGCGCGACTCATGATCTCCATCCTCATCCGCCGCATCCTCAGCCTCGTCATCACGTTGCTGGTCGTCTCGCTGCTCATCTTCACGGTGATGGACCTGCTTCCCGGCGATCCGGCGGCGATCATGCTCGGTACCTCGGCAAGCCCGGATACGCTTGCGGCGCTCAGGACCCAGCTCGGGCTCGACCAGCCGCTGCCGGTGCGCTACCTCGCCTGGCTTGCCGGCGTGTTCCGGGGCGATCTCGGTCAGTCCTATACCTATGGCGTGCCGGTTGCCGGCCTGATCGCCGAACGGCTGGCGGTCACCATTCCGCTGGCGCTGATGGCGATCGTCCTCTCCGTTCTCGTCGCTGTCCCGCTCGGCGTGCAGGCGGCGCGAAAGCACAATGGCGTCTTCGATTTCGTCGCCGGCTTGCTTTCCTACATCAGCATCGCCGTTCCCGCCTTCTGGGTCGGGTTGCTGCTGATCATCCTCTTCTCCACCACGCTGGGTCTGATGCCGGCCGGCGGTTTCCCCGGCTGGGATGCCGGGTTTTTTGCCGGATTGAACGCGTTGCTGATGCCGGCGGTGGCGCTCGCCCTGCCGCAGGCGGGTGTCTTGACCCGTGTGGCGCGCGCCGCGGTACTCGAAGTGATGAACGAGGATTTTGTCCGTACCGCCCGCGCCAAGGGCCTGAGCGAAGGCATTGCCATCTGGCGGCATGCGGTGCCAAACGCGATGGTGCCGGTGGTCACCATGCTCGGCCTGCAATTCACCTTCCTGATCGCCGGCGCGGTGCTGGTCGAAAACGTCTTCAACCTGCCGGGCCTCGGACGGCTTGCCTATCAGGCGCTGTCCCAGCGCGACATCGTCGTCATGCAGGATGTCGTGCTGTTCTTCTCCGGTCTCGTCATCCTCATGAATTTCCTCGTCGACCTCGCCTATCTCCTGATCGACCCGCGCCTGAGGGCGGGTGCGCAATGACACGTGTTCTTCGCCGTCCCGTTTTCCTCATCGGGCTCGTCATCACGCTGGCGCTGTTTGCGGTCGCACTGCTGTCTCTCGTCTGGACGCCGTTTCCGCCGACCCGCATGCAGATCGTCCAGAGGCTCAAGGCGCCGCTCGAATTCGGCCTCCTCGGCACCGACCAGTTCGGCCGCGACGTCGCCTCCATGCTGATGGTCGGCGCCTGGAATTCGCTGTCGACCTCCATCCTTGCGGTGCTTATCGGCGCGAGCGTCGGCACGGCTGTCGGCGTAATCGTCGCCATGCGGCGCGGTCTCCTAGAGCTCGTCGTCATGCGCGGCTGCGACATCGTCTTCGCCGTACCGCCGATCCTGTCGGCGATGATGCTCGGCGCCTTCATCGGCTCCGGCCGGTTCACCGCGATCATTGCGATCGCCGTCTTCATGGTGCCGGTCTTCGCGCGGCTCACCCTCAGCGCCGCGCTGCAGATATGGACCCGCGACTATGTGACGGCGGCGATCGGTATGGGCCGACCGAAGGCCAGGATCACGCTCGCGCATGTGCTTCCGAACATATCGAACCAGATCATCGTTCAGGTGACGATCCAGCTCGGTCTTGCGATCCTCACCGAGGCGGGTCTTTCCTTCCTCGGTCTCGGCATGCCGCCGCCAGCACCGACCTGGGGGCGGATGCTCGCCGACAGCCAGACCTTTCTCGGCCAAGCGCCCTGGCTGGCGCTGATGCCGGGGCTTGCGATCGCGCTTGCCGTTCTCGGTCTCAACATGCTGGGCGACGGCCTGCGTGACCTGCTCGATCCCCGCGACAATTCCTGATTTCGAACGCAAAGATATTCCGATGAACGACCTTCTGAAACTGACCATCCGCGAGATTGCAAGCCTCTACGCCGCCAGGAAACTCTCGCCGTCCGAATACTGGCTGGCGGTTGAGGCGCGCGTTGCGGCCTTCGAGCAGCATGTGCAGGCGCTCTATCTCTACGATCCGGAAAACGCGCGTGAGCAGGCTGCGGCCTCCACCGCGCGCTGGATGAAGGGTAAGACGCTCGGGCCTCTCGACGGCATTCCGGTGACACTGAAGGAACTGATCGCCACGAAAGGCCAGCCGGTGCCGCTCGGGACCGCGGCGGTGGAGCTCGTGCCGGCGGCGGAGGATGCTCCGATCGCCGCGCGCATGAGGGAGGATGGCGCGGTGATCTTCGCCAAGACGACATGCCCCGATTACGGTATGCTCTCTTCCGGCCTTTCGAGCTTCCATCACCTGAGCCGCAATCCCTGGGACCTGACGCAGAACCCCGGCGGATCGAGCGCCGGCGCGGCCGCAGCCGGGGCGGCCGGTTTCGGGCCGCTCCATATCGGCACGGATATCGGCGGTTCGGTGCGCCTGCCGGCCGGCTGGACCGGGCTTTTCGGCTTCAAACCCAGCCAGGGCCGCATTCCGGTCGATCCCTATTATGTTGGACGCTGCGCTGGTCCCATGACCCGCACGGTGGAGGACGCGGCAATCTCCATGGCGACGCTGTCGCGCCCGGACTGGCGCGACGGCACGTCGCTACCGCCCAACGATTTCGACTGGCTCGATTCCGCCATCGATGTGAAGGGCATGAAGATTGGCCTGATGCTCGATGCCGGGGTTGGCCTGGCCGTCGACGAGGATGTCCGCGAGGCGGTCATTGCCGCGGCGAAGCGCTTCGAGGAGGCGGGTGCGATCGTCGTTCCGGTCGGGCCGGTCATCACCCGCCAGATGCTGGACGGCCTCGACAATTTCTGGCGCGCCCGTTTCTGGGGCGATATCGAGAAAATGCCGGAAGAGCGGCGGGCGCTGATTCTGCCCTATATCTACGAATGGGCGAAGGGCGGTGCGCATGTCTCCGGCGTCGAGGCGGTGCGCGGCTTCAACCAGACGATCGAGATGCGCAAGACCTGCGGAAAGCTGTTCACCACCGTCGATGCGGTGATCTCGCCCACCAATCCGATCGTCTCCTATCCGGCGGAATGGGCCTCCCCCACCAACGATCCGGCGCTGCCCTTCGAGCATATCGGTTTCACCGTGCCGTGGAACATGTCGGAACAGCCAGCCTCGTCCATCAATTGCGGCTTCTCGAAATCCGGCATGCCGATCGGGCTGCAGATCGTCGGCCCGCGCTATGACGACCTCTTCGTGCTCAAGCTGTCGCGTGCCTTCGAGCAATGGACGGGCGGTATCAGCCAATGGCCAGAGCCGCCGACGGCAGTCCTATAGTCTCTTTCTCGTCTTTCGGCCTTTCGTCTCCGGACGATATCGCGGAACAATCACGCCTTTGCTGCGTTCAATTCCCGCAACCTGTTTGCAGGTCTGCGCGCTCGCCATGCGCTTGTCGAGGAGGTTGAAGATGAGAGGCATATCCCTGTGGCCTTGGGTATTCCGAGCCCTTGATCGACGTCTCGCCGTCCGCGTCATTTGATTTTCCGCAAAGCCGGCCGTCTGCCTGCATGCTTCAAAAGAACAGATAAACCCAGGAGATCGATATGCCCACTGCCAATCCGACCAGTGAATTCGCCCGCGGCGGTAACGGCCAGAACTCGGCCTCATCGAAGGAGATCGAAGCTCAGCTCCAGCAGTTGCGCGAGGATATCGCCTCTCTCGCCAAGACCGTGGCTGCCGTAGGAAACGAAAAGGCCAGTGAATACAAAGGCAAGGCCCGCCGCGCCGCGCATGAGGCCGCTGATGCGTCGATGCACATGGTGGAAGCTGCGCGCGAGCAGGCCGTCTCGCTGGAGCGAGACCTGGAGCGCCAGATCCGCACGAACCCTATCCAGTCCGTCGCCATCGCCGCAGGCGTGGGTTTCCTGTTCGCGCTGATGATGCGGCGCTCATGATGGCAGGATTAGGCCCCCTTTTGGCCTCGCTCGTCGCGATGGATGTCGCGGCGTTCGCGCGTCGGCTCAAGCGAAACGCGATCCTCTACGCCTTCATGCTGGTCTTCCTGCTGACGGCCTATGTGCTGGCAGTCGCCGCGCTCGCCGTCTATCTTGGCCAGATGTGGGGATTGCCGATGGCATTGCTTGCCGTGGCGGGTGGGGCGCTCGTCCTGGCGCTCATCGTTCTCCTCTGGGTGATGATGGAAAACCGGGCCGAAGAGCGGCGCAAGCGCGAGGCCGCGGCGGCAAGCAGCAACAAGGCGCTGATGGTGACCGCGGCGATCTCGGCTCTGCCGCTCGTCATGAAATCGCGGCCGCTCCTGCTTGTCGGGATTGCGGCTGGGCTCGGATTCCTGCTTACCCGCAACATGGGGGCGGCGAGCCGCGATGCGGACGAACCTGCCGAATGATCTTAAAGCGTGTCGCGATCTCCCAGATTCATCCGGCACGCTTTAAGTTCTTGTTTTCACACATGTCGCTATCGCAAAAACGCTGCACACTTTGGCGCGACATGCTCTAGATGAATGGCCGCTTGTCCTCCTTGGGCGGCCGCCATTCCGCGACATGATAGAGCCTTTCCGTGTCAAGCACCTCGCAGCCGCGATCGAGCCAGCGGATGAGCCCTTGCTGGACCAGTCTGCGCAGCGTCTTGTTCGTGTGGACAAGCGAGAAGCCGAGCGTGTCGGCTACGTGCTGTTGCGTCAACGGCAAGATGAAGGGTTTGTCAGCCGGCGCAGCGGCGACCGATTTTACCCGCGCATCGAGAAATGCGAAGAGATAGGCCGCACGCTCGCGGGCGCTGCGGCGGCCTATGCTGAGAAGATGTTCATCAAGCATGGATTCTTCCCGAGCAGCCAGCCAGGTAATGTCGTAGGCAAGCGAGGGGTGATGGCGGAAGAGCTTCGGAAGCTTGTCCCGCTCGAAGATGCAGAGCGTCATCCGCGTTAGCGCCTCGATAGAGTGCTGCATCTCTTCCATGAGGTGGCCCTGCAGTCCGATCAGATCGCCTGGCAGCACGTAATTGAGGATCTGACGGCGCCCATCCTCCAGGATCTTATATCGGAAACCCCAGCCGGACAGCACGGTATAGAGCTGCGGGTTGCGTTCTCCCTCCACCATGATCGACATACCCTGGGCGGCGGACAATTCACCTGTCTTGAAGTCATGCACGAAGCCAAGTTCCTCCGAGGAGAAATCACGAAAGCTCCGACATTGGCGCAGAGGGCACTGATCGCAGCTAACGCGCGGAAGAATGGCGGGTGTGGACGTGGCCATGGGACTCCATGAAGACAGGGCGGATGAACCATAGCTTGGCGTTTTCTTCCCGTCTGTATCTTTTTTAAATGACGCGCTCTTCGTTCAATGATCTAGGGCGTTTTTGCACTCGAATGAGGGCGACGCTTTTGCGAATTCTTATCATTGATTTGGAATATCTCGTTGCTATGGGCGCTGAACGCATTCTCAGCAGTGCGATGACCTGTGAAATTCAAATTGCCATGCCACGTGATTACCCGCCGGTTCTGGAAGGCCGCAATTTCGATGTCGTTCTGGCCGATTCCAGCCTTGGGCAAAATCCCGACGAGGCGCACCGGCTGCGCGCAAGCGGCGCCGGCATCGTGTTTTCCACTTTGGTGGACGAGGAACTGGCCGGGCTTCCAACCTGGCCCAGTACTGCCGTCGTGGCAAAGCCCTTCGACGAACAGCAATTGGTCGAGGCTGTGAGGAATGCCGCTCGGGTGAACGGCATTTTGGAATGATAGAGCCTAGCTACCGAAAGCGCGGGCCGTGATCGCGGCATCGCCGGGATCGGGGCCATAATCGCCTTCGCCGGAAACCCCCAAAAGTTCCTGGAGGCGGCTGCGAGCACGTGAAACGCGGCTCTTGATCGTGCCGACGGCGCAGCCGCAGATTGCAGCGGCCTCCTCATAGGCGAAGCCTGCAGCGCCTACGAGAATGATTGCCTCGCGCTGGTCGTCCGGCAGCTTGTCGAGCGCCTTGCGGAAGTCCTGCAGATCGAGCCGGCCGTATTGTTCGGGATGCACCGAGAAGCGTTCGCTGAACAGGCCGTCGCTATCCTGCACTTCGCGACCGCGCTTGCGCATCTGACTGTAGAATTCGTTGCGTAGAATGGTGAACAGCCAGGCGCGCATGTTCGTGCCGGCCGTGAAGCTCGACTGGTTGGCCCAGGCCTTCATGATCGTATCCTGCACGAGATCGTCTGCCTTGTCGTGCCGGCCTGTCAGAGATACTGCAAAAGCGCGCAAATTGGGCAGCGATGCAAGAAGGTCGCGCTTAAAGCCGCGATCGTCGCTCTCTTTCTCTCCGCTCATTTTACATTCACCGGCTTTGCGCTCTTCTCGGCCTGTTCAAGACGTTCCAACAGTTCGAGAAAACGATCCGGAATCCCTTCTTCCTGCACTGCATCGTAGAATTCACGCAGCTTTCGAGAAATGGATGCGTTCGGAGGTACCGCTCCAGGTCTGACTTCTTGGGATTGAATTGTTGTCATCTCGTCTTTTTTTCTGTTGTCGTCTTCGTCACTCATCACGCAGGCCTGTTACGATATTGCTGGGCGGAAAATTCACGATAGTAAAAAAAGTTCCCATCTTGCGGAACTTTTTTTGCATGGTCACGTTCATAACAGGTCAATTGCCGCTGGGCATCAGGGGAGATTTTGTATGTCACTAACTACACGCGTTGCGACCCACCTTCCATATTTGCGCCGATATGCACGCGCCGTCACCGGGTCGCAGACCTCGGGAGACGCCTATGTTGCTGCGGTCCTGGAAGCGTTGATCGCAGACGTTTCGATATTCCCGGAAACGTCCAAGGACCGTGTTTCGCTTTATAAACTCTTCGTCACGATTTTTGGTTCCACGAATATAGATATCCGACCGATGGAATCGCCATTCGCATGGGAGCAGCGCGCAGCCGCCAATCTGGCTACCTTGCCTTCGCAGGCGCGGCATGCCTTCCTGCTGATCTCGGTGGAGGGATTTACGGTAGAAGAAGCCGCGGAAGTCCTGGACGTCAGTGTCGCGGAGGTAAACCGCCTGCTCGAGGAAGCGACCCGCGAAATCTCGCGTCAGGTCGCGACAGATATCATGATCATAGAGGACGAACCGCTGATCGCGCTCGATATCGAGCAGATGGTGCAGGATCTCGGCCATCGTGTCGTCGGCATCGCACGCACGCACAGGGAGGCCGTCTCGCTCTTCCAGTCGTCGCATCCGAAGATGGTGCTGGCCGATATCCAGCTTGCCGACGGCAGTTCCGGCATCGACGCCGTCAATGAGATCCTGAAATCCTCCAGCGTGCCGGTGATCTTCATCACCGCCTTCCCGGAACGGCTTTTGACCGGCGAACGTCCGGAACCCGCCTTCCTCGTCACCAAGCCGTTCAATCCAGACATGGTGAAGGCGCTGATCAGCCAGGCCTTGTTCTTCAACGAGGCAGTCAAGGCGGCTGCCTGATTCATCTCTGCAGAAGCGGTCGGGAACGAATGCAACAGGATGGCGTTTGGCATGCATCCGAGAAGGAGGAAAATATGCGATATTATGCTCCGTCGTGTTCCTGCTCCTGGCTGCTGCGGCCAGCTTCGATGGAGCTGCAGGTGCGTGGGCAATATCGCCCAGGTTCTGTTCTTTCTGTTCCCACCTATGCTGATGCCCTGTCGGGTTGTTCCAGCATCTGTGACAATCTATAAATGACAAGAGATCATAAATCGGGCGTCTCTTCAGCGGACGCCCGTTTTTTCCCGAAAGCCCGCAGAGGGAGTGAGAAATTGGTGCATCCCCTGACATGGCAGCAAGCTGGTCAGAGTGATGACAAGTTACGTGAATTTTTCATGCCCGCGCTCGTTGATCTGGGGGCGAGCGTGATCATCCAGGATTCTCAACGCAATTATCTCTTCGTTACCAATCTTCCGGACATCTGGGCCAACGAGCACTTTTCGACGCCGAGCGATCTCAGCCTGTTCGGCGAGGAGGTTGCAGCCAAGCTGAGCACCCTCAAGGAAGGGATCATCAAGCCAGGCAACAAGGGGCATATAGAGATCGCCGTCGGGACCGAGCAGATCTACGAGTTCCGGGTGCAGGCGGTGGAATTGGCGAGGGGCGGCGTTCATCTGGTCACGACCATCATCGACCGGTCCGAGGAACGGCATCGAGAGCGGCTGCTCAGGGCATTGCTCAGGGAGGTCAGCCACCGCTCCAAGAACCTGCTTGCGATCATCCAAAGCATCGCGCTGCAGACGGCCCGGTATTCCGGCTCGCTCGAACTTTTCCTGAACAAGTTCCGCGGCAGGCTTTATTCGCTCTCGCAATCGCAGGACCTGATCACCGATTCCAGCTGGCGGGGCGCCTATTTCTTCGAACTGGTACAGCAGCAGACGGAAAAATACCTGCCCGAAAACACGCACCTCGTGCGTGTGAATGGCGATAACGTGCTGCTTACGCCGAATGCTTCGCTTCATCTCGGCCTTGCCCTGCATGAGCTGATCGTCAATGCGGTGAGCCACGGTTCGTTGCTCCGCAGCGGCAGCGTCATCAATGTCACCTGCGCCCGCACCCAGCTCAACGGTCATGACGCGCTCGAAATCACCTGGGACGAGGCGCTGGAAATCAGCCGTAAATCCGATGAGGACGAAGAAGAGGCGCTCAAATCGCATTTCGGCAGCACGGTGCTGGAGCGCGTCGTGCCGGCCTCTGTCAACGGCAAGGCTCAATACGTCATTTCGCGTGACAGGATCCGCTATCAGTTGGTCTTCCCGCTGGAAAGCGGTGGGGATTGAAGCGAATAGGGAGTAGGGAATAGCGGATAGTCTTTGCGGCAGCTGGCCGGTATTCGTAACATAACGCTTCCTTCCATGGCCGCCCTTTGGTCTGCGAACCGGGGAATATTCATTCGCTATTCGCTATCCACCAAAACTGAGCTGGCCCGGTTCCGATGGACGGAGCCGAGCCAGTTCGTCTCTTCGAGGGGGATTGAAGAGTTTGTCCGAAGGCTTTTGTAGGGCGGGGGACGGGGGGGTCGCCTTCGAACACTGCTATAACGAGCCTTCTTGAAATAGGTTCCGAAGGTTCGAAAAAAAATTTTTAGTGCCTGTGGAGCCAGTCTTCCACTTCGCGATCGGCCTCTTCCTGTGCCTTGCCGTAGCGCTCCTGGATCTTTCCGGCGAGCTGTTTCCTGTTACCTGCGATCACGTCGAGGTCGTCGCCGGTCAGCTTGCCCCACTGGCTCTGGACCTTGCCCTTGAACTGCTCCCAATTGCCTTCAACCTGATTCCAGTTCATCTGGCTCATCTCCTTCTTTGTTCTTCGAGCGACATCCGCTCTCGGAATCAAACGACGCAGAGGCTTATGGGTTCCAGGGACAGCGGAGAGCAAAATGGCGGCCGGAGCCGCCATTTTCAAAACCTGGATAGGATCAGAGGCTTCAACGCTCAGTGTTTCAGGGCCCTCGGATCGAGCGCGTCGCGGATAGCATCACCCATATAGTTGACGCTGAGTACGGTGAGCGAAATCGCCAGACCCGGCCAGAGAACGCGCGACGGCGTCAATTGCAGGAAATTGGCGCCGTCGAAGAGCAGGCGGCCCCAGGTCGGGAAATCCGATGGAAAGCCGAGGCCCAGGAAGCTCAGCGCCGATTCCGTGATGATTGCGGAAGCGATGCCAAGCGTCGCCGAGACCATAATGGAGCTCAGGACGTTCGGCAGGATATGCTTGATGATGATCCGGAATTCCCGCATGCCGCTCGATTTCGCCGCCAGGATGAACTCCTGGCTTTTGACTGCGAGCACATCGCCGCGGACGATACGGGCGGTATGCATCCAGCTCGTGATCCCGATCACGAAGACGATCAGGATGAAGATGCCGGTCTCCGGGCCGAAGGTCGCGCGGAGCGTATCGCGGAAGAGCATCAGTATGACGAGCAGCAACGGCAGGAGCGGCAGCGCCAGGAAGAGGTCCGTGATGCGCATCAACGGCCCGTCGAGCCTGCGGAAATAACCGGAAAGCACGCCGACCAGCGTTCCGAGGAAGAGGGCAAGCAGCATGGCCGTCACGCCGACGGCGAGCGAGATGCGACCGCCGGCAAGCACCTGGGCAAGCATGTCCTTGCCGAGATTGTCGGTGCCGAAAGGATGAGCGAGCGACGGCCACTGGTTCTTGTCGCGGATGTTGATCGCATTCGGCGCCACCCGATGGATATACGGGCCGATGAAGACTGCGAGCAGGATGAAGACGAAAATCACCAGCCCGGCGACGCCGCCCCGATGGGCGCGGAACTGGTGCCAGATGTCGCCGAAGGCGGATCGGGCGGGCGTCTTCGTCTCGACGGGCTGTGTGGCTGTTATGGTCGCATCAGTCATAACGGATCCTCGGGTCAAGAATGCCGTAAAGCACGTCGGCGATGAGATTGAAGAGTACGATCAGCACGGCGAAAATGAAGGTCAGCGTTTGTACGAGCGGGATGTCGGCACCCTGCACGGCCGTGATCAGGAGCTGGCCCAGCCCGTTCACGCGAAAGATCTGCTCGGTGATGATGGCGCCCGAGAAGATCGTCGGTACCCCAAGGGCAATGACCGTGACGACCGGGATCAGACTGTTGCGCAGCACGTGGACGAGCAGGACCGTCTTTTCCTTGACGCCCTTGGCTCGCGCCGTGCGCACATAGTCCTGATGCAGGTTGTCCAGCATCGACGCTCGCACGAAACGCGTGATCTGGGCTGCGTTATAGAGCGCCAGGACCGCAACCGGCAGCGCCATCTGCTTCACCTGCGCGACGAAGGTCGAGAAGTCCGTGACCCTCAGGTTCGTGTCATAGACGGACGGAAACCATTGCAGGTAGGAGGAGAAGATGACGATGAGCAGCACACCTGTGAAGAAGGTCGGTACGGAATAACCCACCATCGCCAGGAAAGTGCCGATCTGGTCGAGGATCGAATATTGCCTATAGGCGGAGATGACGCCGATCGGAATGGCGATCAGCACGCCGAACAGATAGGCGAGACCAACAACCCAGAGCGTCTGCGGCAGGCGCTGGACGATCAGGTCGACCACCGGGCTTCGGGTCGCCCAGGACAGAACCCGCATGCGATCGCCGTCACCAACCTGCCAGCCGGTCAGGCTTTCAAAAATATTGAGCGGTTCGTTGACGAAGAATTGCTGCAGCCATTTCAGGTAGCGAATGGCGAAGGGCTGATCCAGGCCGAGCGAGGCGCGGATCTGTTCGCGGACCTCCGGCGGGATCGTCAGCGGCAGGTCACCGGTCGGATCGCTGGGCGCGAGGTCCAGCAGTGCGAAGATGACGAAGCTGATAATCAGCAGGGTCGGGATTGCGAAAAGCAATCGCCGCAAAGTGTATGTGAACATGGAAACCTCTCCGGACTAGCGCGGGAGAAAAATGCGGCCGCCGGGCCTGCTCCAAGCAGGCCCGGCGATCGTCATTACTTCTTGCGCGACCAGTCGGCGGCGTTCCACAGTTCGGAGTCCCAGGCGTTCATCTTCACGCCGTCAAGCGAAACCGAATGCGAGGAGACCTGACCGCGGTAGATGAGAGGAATGTGAGCACCTTCCTCGGTCAGCATGTCGTTTGCCTTTTTCGAAAGCTCGATCCGCTTTTCGATGTCGGCCGTCTTGGAGAGTTCGGCAACCAGCTTGTCGTATTCCGGGTTGCAGTAGCGGGGGATGTTCTGCCCCTGCCAGCCATTCTCCGGGCTCGGAACCTTGTCGCAGAGCCATTCCGCCAGGTACTTTTCCGGGTCAGTGCCGTCGAAGTTGTTGGTGTACATTTCGACGTCCGCATAGAACTTCTGGAAGGTGTCCGGGCTTGCCGGATCGCCACCGAAGAAGACCGAGGCGCTGACGTTGCGCAGTTCGGCGTCCACGCCGATCTGCGACCACATGTCCTTCACCAGCTCCTGCGTCGCCTGGCGGACCGAGTTCGTGGAGGTCGAGTAGAGGAACGACAGGCGCGCGCCGTCCTTGGCGCGGATGCCGTCCGGGCCCTTCTTCCAGCCGGCCTCGTCGAGCAGCTTGTTAGCGCCTTCGATATCCTGCGTCAGGCACCAGTCATTGGCTGTGGAGGCGTAGGCTTCCGGTCCGGGAACGATATTGCAGGTGGGACGGCCGGCCTCCCCATAACCCGCCTCATCGATGATGTTGCGGTCGATCGCCATGGAAAGAGCGCGACGGACGGCCGGATCCTTCAAAGCAGGATGTGGGCCTGCCTCCTTGGTGGAGCGCTTGTCGCCGAGCTTCGGGTCGGGGTTGTACCAGTTCAGGTTGATACGCTCGACCTGCGTGCCGAACGCCGTTACCAGCTCGCCCTTGCCGGCCTTCAGCATGGTGGCGAGAACCTCCGGCTCGACCTGCATGTTCCAGCCGTAGTCGAACTCGCCGGTCTCCAGCACAGCGCGGGCGGCCGATGCGGCATCGCCGCCGCCCTTGAGGGTGACGGTCGCGAAGGCCGGCTTGGCCGGGTCGCGATAGTTCGGGTTCGCCGCATAAGTGATGACGTCGTTCGGCTTGAAATCCTTCACGACGAATGGGCCGGTGCCAATCGGGCCGAAGTTGGCCGAGGTGCAGCCCGGAGCCTTGGCGCCGACGCAGTTTTCGAACTGCTTCTTCTGGATCACCGGCGACTGAGCGCCGACGAACGCGCTATAGGGGTAGTATTTGGGCTCGCTGAAGGTGATCTTGACCGTGTGCGGATCGACTGCCTCCACGCTTGTCACACCTTCATACTGGGCTTTCTGGGCGCAGCCTCCATCCGGAGCGACGCAATATTTCCAGGTGAAGACGACATCGTCGGCTGTGAACGGAGTACCGTCGGACCATTTCACATCCGGCTTCAGCTTCCAGGTCATGCTCATCATGTCCTTGGAGACGCCGCCGTTTTCGACGGTCGGAATCTCCGTCACGAGCCACGGAGCAAGTTCACCCTTCTCGTCGTATCGGGCCAGCGGCTCGATGACCAGCGAGGACGAATAGACCTCTTTGGTGCCGCCGGAAAGATAGGGATTGAGGGTTGAGACCGCCTGCCAGAACAGAATCTTGAGGTCCCCGTCGGTACCGCGCTCCGCATGAGCGGCAGAGCCGGCGAAAGCAAGCGCGGCAACTGTGCCGGCCAGAAGGAGTTTGAGGTTTTTCATGCTGCTATTCCCCTTGAACATTCTTTTATGAGTTGTGTTTTGTGGCTCGCCGGTCATGCCGGCCTGCAACGCCACGAGATTGCGAAGTCATTTCCTAAAGCATTGACTTCGCATGATGTTTCTCTCTTCATCCTCCTCAAATGCTGGCTTAAGAACAGGTTGCATCGTGTCGCCTCAGGCGAACGTGACCAAATTTTGGGCCATCTAAGCATAGGCCTATTTTCCGTTCAAGCCGGAAAATTGAAGCTTGCAAAAACCCATCTTCGCGTCGCAATATCCGCCCCGGCCAGACCATAAACAGTTAAAAACACGATGGGGAATTACATGCCGGTTATCAATCGCGTCGCCGAAATGCAGGATCAGGTTGCCGAATGGCGGCGTCATCTGCACCAGAATCCGGAGCTGCTCTACGACGTTCACGAGACGTCCAAATTCGTCACCGAAAAGCTCAGATCCTTCGGCTGCGACATTGTCGAGGCCGGTATCGGCAAGACCGGGGTCGTCGGCATCATCAAAGGCAGCCAGGGCGAAGGCCCGGTGATCGGCTTCCGCGCCGACATGGATGCATTGCCGATCTTCGAGACGAGCGGCAAGCCCTGGGCTTCGAAGACGCCGGGTAAGGCGCATTCCTGCGGCCATGACGGCCATACCGCGATGCTGCTGGGGGCCGCGCAATATCTTGCCGAAACCCGGAATTTCAAAGGCTCGATCGCGGTGATCTTCCAGCCGGCGGAAGAGGGGGGCGCAGGCGCGCTGGCGATGATCAATGACGGCCTGATGGAAAAGTTCGGCATCGAGGAAGTCTACGGCATGCACAACGAACCGCGCCTGCCGGTCGGGCATTTTGCGATCGGCAAGGGCGGCGTCATGGCGGCCGCCGACACGTTCGAGATTACCGTCCACGGCCGCGGCAGCCACGCCGCGCAGCCGCATCTGTCCATCGATCCGGTACTTGTCTCCTCGCATATCGTACTGGCGCTGCAATCGCTCGTCTCGCGCGAGACAGACCCGCTGAAATCGCTCGTCGTCACGGTTGCGTCGATCCATGGCGGGGAGGCGAGCAACGTCATTCCGGCTTTCGTCAAGATGACCGGAACGGTGCGGACGCTGCTGCCGGAAACCCGCGATTTTGCGGAAAAGCGTCTCGCCGAAGTGGCACAGTCCACCGCAATCGCCCATGGCGCGACGGCCGACATCGTCTATAACCGCGGTTACCCCGTCACCTTCAACCATGACGACGAGACCGATTTCGCTGTCCAGGTCGCCGGAAAGGTTGCCGGTTCGAAGTCCGTGCATGTCGGCGTGCCGCCCCATATGGGCGCGGAAGACTTTTCCTACATGCTGGAGAAGCGACCCGGAGCCTTCATCTTCATCGGCAATGGCGAGACCGCCAGCCTTCACAACGCAGCTTATGACTTCAATGACGAGGCGATTCCCTATGGCGTCAGCTACTGGGTGACACTCGCCGAAACCGCGCTTGCCGCCTGATCCCGGTCAAAGGAGATTTCCATGCTGCTTTCGGGTAATTCGATGGAAGCGAGCGGCGGTTCGGTTACACCCGTCCTGTCGGTGAAGAACCTTTCCACGTCGTTTCGTGTGAACGATGAATGGCGCACGGTGGTGCGCAACATTTCCTTCGACGTGGCGCCGCGCGAGACGGTGGCGATCGTCGGGGAGAGCGGCTCCGGCAAGAGCGTCACCTCGCTGTCGATCATGCGGCTTCTGCCGAAGAATTCCAGCCGTATCGACGGCGAGGTATTTCTCAACGGCAGGGAACTCCTGTCCTTGCCGGAGGAACAGATGCGCCAGGTGCGCGGCAACGAGATCTCGATGATCTTCCAGGAGCCGATGACCTCGCTCAACCCGATCTTCCCGATCGGCAAGCAGATCGCCGAGGCGCTCACCGTCCACAAGGACATCACCAAGGCAGACGCCAAGGCGGAGGTGGTGCGGCTCCTCGAAAAGGTGCGCATCCCCAATGCCAAAAGCCGCTACGACGAATATCCGCACCAGTTCTCCGGCGGCATGCGGCAGCGGGTGATGATCGCCATGGCGCTCGCCTCCAGGCCGAAGCTTCTGATCGCCGACGAGCCGACCACAGCGCTCGACGTGAC
>NZ_JAGGJW010000001.1 GCF_017873175.1 Neorhizobium petrolearium | reverse complement strand
CTTGCGCAGTTGCGCTTCACTTCGCTCGTCATGACCAGCTTACGGTGGGACTTCCACCCACAAGAGTGCGCCCATGCTGGGCGCACAAACAAAAACACCCGACACCTTGCGGTGCCGGGTGCTGTGAAGATCAGCGATGGCCGCCGTTTACTTCGTCGCGGCTTCGTAGCGTTCGAGCACGTAATCCCAGTTGATCAGGCTGTCGACGAAGGCTTCGAGATATTTCGGACGGGCATTGCGGTAGTCGATGTAGTAGGAATGCTCCCAGACATCGACGCCGAGGATCGGGTCGGCGCCGTGCACCAGCGGGTTTTCACCGTTCGGGGTCTTGGAGATGACGAGCTTGCCGTCTTTCACCGAAACCCAGGCCCAGCCGGAGCCGAACTGGGTCGTGCCGGCGGCGATGAAATCCGCCTTGAACTTGTCGTAGCCGCCGAGATCGCTGTCGATCGCCGCCTGCAACTTGCCCGGCAGCGAGGTGCCGCCGCCGCCCTTCTTCATCCACTTCCAGAAATGGATGTGGTTGTAGTGCTGGGCGGCATTGTTGAAGAGGGTCTGATGGGTGCCGAAGGACTTCTTCACGACTTCCTCGACCGACAGGTCGCCGAGGCCTGCTTCTGCGGCGAGCTTGTTGCCCGTGTCGACATAAGCCTTGTGGTGCTTGTCGTGATGGAATTCCAGCGTTTCCTTCGACATGTAGGGCGAAAGTGCTTCGTAATCGTAGGGGAGTTCAGGAAGTTCGAAGGCCATTGTCTTACTCCTTTTCAGCAAACACCTTGAACAAGGGTCGAGGCGGAACATAGGAGCGGAGCGGCCAAGAGGCAACGGTGATGTTGCCAAAAATCAAGCCCGCAGGGACAAGACCTCGCTGAATTTTCGGCATACAAGAAACGGGCCGATTCACCCCTATGGAGCCTTTTCATGAAGACCCGATCCGCCCTTGCCGCCATCCTGATCTCGGTCGGCGCCACTGCCGTCCATGCCTCGTCTGACGACGCCTGGTCCGAATTCCGGACGGAGGTGGACAAGGCCTGCGTTTCGGCGGCAAAGGGTCTCATCGAGAAGGGCGAGGCGCTGGTCGATCCTTTCGGCAGCGAGAGCTACGGGCTTGCCGTCGTTTCCGGCAAGGCGGTCGGCGCGAAGATGACGATCAGCGCCATCTGCGTCTTCGACAAGAAGACGAAAAAGGCCGAGATCGGCGGCGAGATCCCGGGCGACAGACTGATGGTGAAGACAGGAAAATAGAAGCCCGAACGCCTGAGGCGACTCCCGTTCTGGAACTTTTGGAAGAATGGGGAATTACAATCGGGCTGGAGGCAAGCCAGTTCGAGGAGCCGATGTTCGATTTCCTGCCATCCGACTTCCTCATCTTCGTCGTCATCGGTTTCCTGGCCCAGATCATTGACGGAGCGCTCGGCATGGCCTTCGGCGTGCTGACGACGACCAGTCTGCTGACGATCGGCGTCGTCCCTTCGATGGCCAGCGCCATGACGCATGTCGCCGAATGCTTCACGACCGCGGCCTCGGGACTTTCGCATCTCTACCACCGCAATGTCGACTGGCGGCTCGTCCTCAGGCTGGCGCCCGCCGGCATGATCGGCGGAGCAATCGGCGCCTATGTGCTCGCCAATATCGACGGCAAGGCGATCGAACCCTTCGTCTCGGTCTATCTGATCGCCATCGGTTTCTTCATCCTCTACAAGGCCTTCCGCCCGCAATTCCCGCGCGACGTGCACGACTGGATCGTGCCCTATATCGGCGGCGCAGGCGGGCTCCTGGACGCCATGGGTGGCGGCGGTTGGGGACCGATCGTGACGAGCAGCCTGCTCGGCCGCGGCCACGACCCGAAAAAGGTGATCGGCTCCACCAACCTCACCGAATTCGCCGTGACCATGGCGATTTCGGCGACCTTCATCCTGGCGCTCGGCTGGAGCGAGCTTGCGCCGGCCCTGGGATTGGTCGCCGGCGGCATCCTGGCTGCCCCGATCGGCGCAATGGTCGTCCGCAGATTACCCGTCAGGCCCTTGATGATCGCCGTCTCGATGATCATCATCGGCACCGCCGCGGTGCGGTTTGTTTGAGGATGGACCGGGGGACGGGAGTGACCGTCGCCTTCCGCGTCGAAGAGCACACGGTCACAATTGCCCGCATTCTCTACGGCGGCAAAAGCCTCGGCGGACCGGATGATGCCGAGGAAGACGACGACCTGTTTTGGAACAACCGCAGCCCTCTCAAAATCTCAGGCGTCGTCGCCGGTCTTGGAGCGCGCCCAATCCATGTAGATTTCCAGGGCCTTGCGGGCGACCGGGCCTTCCTGGAGCTGGCGCTCCTCGAAACGGTTGATCGGCACGATCTTCGAATAGTTGCCGGACGTGAATATCTCGTCGGCATCCATGAAATCATCCACGGTCAGCGTCATCTCGCGCACGTCGAAGCCCGACTGGCGCAACAGGCCGATGACCCGCGAACGGGTGATGCCGGCGAGGAACGTGCCGTTGGCAACCGGCGTCATGACCACGCCGTCCTTGACCATGAAGATGTTCGAAGAGGCGGTCTCGGCGACATTGCCGTTCATGTCGCGAGCGAGCGCGTTGTCAAAGCCGCGGTTACGCGCTTCGAGGATCATGCGGCCGCTGTTCGGATAAAGGCTGCCGGTCTTGGCGCCGGTCATCGCCACTTCCGGATTGGGGCGGCGATAGGGCGAAACGGTGAGCGAGGAGGGCTTGGCGGTGTGCATCGGCGCCTCGAACATGCAGAGCGCGAAGCGGGTGGATTCCGGATCGGCGGCCACGACGCTGAAGGGCATGCCGTGTTCGGCCCAATACATCGGCTTGATGTAGATCGCCGTCTTGCCGTCGAATTTCGCAACGCCTTCCCAAGCGAGCGTCTCGATCTCTTCCGCCTTCATCACCGGGGTCAGGCCCATGTTCTTCGCCGACCGGTTGATGCGCTGGCAATGAAGGTCGAGGTCGGGCGCGATGCCGTCGAACCAGCGGGCGCCGTCGAAGACCGTCGAGCCGAGCCACATGGCGTGCGAGGTTGGGCCGACGAGCTTCGGATTTCCCTCCAGCCATTCGCCATCCACGAAAGTCCAAGTGGTGGTGCGGGCGGCTGTGTTGACAGGCATTTCGGTCTCCTTGGATATTCCAGACTGCGGCGCTTCAAAATTGCGCGGTGAGTGAAGGCCCGCCGCCGCGCCAAGGTCAAGCGATAATATGAAATGAGTCATCACAAAAATTGATGTTTTTATCCATGGAGACCGGACCGGAGGAGTGGCATTTTCCACGCGGTGAAATCCAGAAGAGGGTGTTCTAGATGGCATGGTCGGCGGAGCAATATGTGAAATTCGAGGATGAGCGGACCCGCCCGGCCCGCGACCTTATCGCGCAGGTGCCGCTTGCCTTAGCGACGAAAGCTTATGATCTCGGCTGCGGGCCCGGAAACTCCACCGAACTGCTGGTGGAGCGCTTCGGCGCGGCGAACGTCACCGGCCTCGACAGCGACGACAACATGCTCGCTGCAGCGAGAAAGCGCCTGCCCGGCACCGAATTCACAAAAGCCGATCTCAATACCTGGACACCCGACCAGCAGGCCGACCTGCTCTACGCCAATGCCGTCTTCCAGTGGGTGCCGGACCATCTCGCGGTTCTTGCCCGCCTGATGGATCATCTGAAACCCGGCGGAGTGCTGGCGGTGCAGATGCCGGACAATCGTTCCGAACCCAGCCATTTGCTGATGGAGGAAACGGGAGCTGCCGGCTCCTGGGCTCCGGCCTTCGAAGGCGGCAGGGTGCGGCGTCCGCTTCTTCCCTCGCCCGCCGCCTATTTCGACGCGCTGATGCCGAAGGCCGCCCGCGTGGACGTCTGGCACACGGTCTACTACCACGCGCTCGCCAATGCGTCGGCGATCGTCGAATGGGTCAAGGCCACGGGATTGAGGCCGTATCTCGACGCGGCGGGACGGGAAAATGCCGAAGCCTTCATTGCCGATTATACGGCGCGCATCGCCAAGGCCTATCCGCCGATGGCCGACGGACGGGTGCTCCTGCGCTTCCCGCGCTTCTTCGTCATCGCAGTGAAGGCCTGAGGATCGCTCCGATCTCAAAAAAGGGACATGTCGCATGCTCGTTATTCTGGGCGGATTGCCGGGGGTGGGGAAAACGACGCTCGCACGCGCACTTGCACGGCGGATTGGCGCAGTGCATGTGCGGGTCGATACGATCGAGCAGAATGTTCGGGCTTCCGGAGGCCCGAATTCCGAGGTTGGTCCGGCAGGTTACATGGTCGCCTACGGGATCGCCGAGGACAATCTCACCCTCGGTCAGACAGTCATCGCGGATTCCGTCAATGGCCTGCAGATCACCCGGGAAGCCTGGCTTGCAGTTGCGGAGCGATCGAGCGTGCCGGCCGTCGAGATCGAGGTGACCTGCTCGGACAGGATGGAGCATCGCCGCCGCGCAGAAACCCGTGCGACTGACGTTCCGGGGCTGATCAAACCCACATGGCAGCAGATCACCGACAGGACCTACGAAGATTGGGGCGAACGTCCTCTCGGGATCGATACCGCGACAGCGAGCGTCGATGAGCTGGTCACCGAGTTGGTCCTGAAGCTCGAACTCAGGCGGAAATAGCTCAGTCGCACCTTCTACGGGTTGGGCGGCGGCGGGGCGACAAGCGGATCTTGCGGTGAAGGCCCTCCAACGCGACTGTCACCCTGTGGCCAGTTGCTGTCATTCATCCAGATAATGCTCAGGACGCAGCCGATCAGGATTCCCAGTACCGCAATAAAAAGCCAACGCATCCGTTTGCATCCCTCCTCGTTTCAAGCCGCATGGACCCGGCCGAGGAAGCCTCGAATGAACGGGGCCACCTCATTCAGGCTGGTTTCGAGCAGCCAATGGCCGCCATCGAGGTCGAGTTGCTTGTGCTTTACCCGCACAAGGTCCACGCCGGCATCGGTCATCGTTTCCATGATCCTGTCTCCGTCATGATCCCCTCAAACTGTCTTTCAGCCTGAGACATTCCGTGACCATTTTATGGCAAGGCGGACGACAATATTCGGCGGTGCAGCAAAACGGATTGACTTGGACAAGGCTCGCCTGCACTCTCCGGCTTCGATATTTTTCGTCGCACTGCCCGGAAAACCGCTCAGAACCATGCCGAAAAACCACGTCATGTCGCTCACGCAGGAGCTGGTCGATCTCTGTTTCCGCGAGGAGGCCGATCCCGGCCCGCCGCCGACCTGGGAACCATTCAATGACGCGGATTACGCCTCGCTGGCGGATCAGTTTACCGAAGCGCTCGGCGACAGGCCCCTGTGGATCTTCGCCTACGGATCACTGATCTGGAAACCCGGTTTCGATTCGGTCGCGTGCCAGCGCGCGACCCTCCATGGCTGGCATCGTTCTTTCTCGCTGCGGATCGAGCGCGGTCGCGGCACGCCCGACCAGCCCGGCCTGATGATGATGCTGTCGCGCGGCGGACGCTGCGAGGGAGTGATCTATCAGGTCGCCGAGGAGGAGAAGCGCATCCAGATGGAAAAAGCGCTGCGTCGCGAGGTCAGCAACCGTGAAGGCCTCGGCTCGATGCGCTGGATGCCGGTGAGGACGCAAGGCGGCGAAACGATCCGCGCGCTGGTCTTCTGGGCCGGCGGAACAAGCCGGCGGATCATCCGCCCGCTTTTGCCACTCCACGACGTGGCGCCGGTCCTTGCGCGCGCCTGCGGACATCGCGGCTCCTGCGCCGAATATCTCTATAACACCGTCGTGCATCTTGCGGAATTCGGCATCCGCGACCGCAATCTCTGGCGGCTGCAGGAGCTCGTGGCCAGGGAAATACGGGCGATTTATGCGCGGGAGGCGGTTGGCGCAGAGGCTTGAAGGGATCGGAACCGGACCAAGCACGATCCGCATAAACCGGTTGCAAAGCCAGAGCAGTTGCGATATCCATCAACCGATTTCGTTTTGCAATCGGTCTGGGAGGCCGTCATGCGTCCGATCCTCTATTCGCACCCTTTTTCGTCCTATTGCCAGAAGGTGCTGACCGCCCTTTATGAGAACGGCACCGAATTCGACACCCGCATGCTGGGGCCGGAAGACCCGGACGCCTATGAGGAACTGTGCACGCTATGGCCGGTCAAGCGTTTCCCCATGCTGATGGACAAGGGCAAGCCGGTCTTCGAGGCGACGATCATCATCGAATATCTGCAGGTGCATTATCCAGGGCCGATGAAACTCATTCCCGACGACCCGGATCAGGCAATTGAAGTGCGAATGCTCGACCGCTTCTTCGACAACTATATTTCCACGCCGCAGCAGAGGATCGTCTTCAACGTGCTGCGACCGGAAGACAAACGCGATCCCTACGGCGTGGAAGAGGCGCGCAACATGCTGGACGCAGCCTATGGCTGGCTCGACCAGCGTATGGCAAACCGCGAGTGGGCGGCGGGCGACGATTTCAGCCTGGCCGATTGCGCCGCAGCGCCGTCGCTCTTCTACGCCGACTGGTCGCACGAAATCGCCGAGCGCTTTGCCAATGTGCGAGCCTATCGCAGCCGGCTGCTGGCGCGACCCTCGTTCGCCCGCGCGGTGGACGAGGCGCGACCCTACCGCCCACTCTTTCCGCTCGGCGCGCCCGACCGGGATTAAGGGAAACCGAGAAAACGGGGATCAGAAATCGCTGTCGGCCACAACCACGTGGCCGTTCATCGCCGCCCAGATTCTCCAGACTTCACGGCGCAGGACCGCGCTCGGGCGCACGCCGCCGCTGCCGTAGTTCTTGTACTTGTCGCGATAGGCCTCGATGAAGACGGTAACCGCCTCCATGACATCGGCGTGCTGATCCATCTTGCGACGCAACTGCTCCCGTTCGGAATGGAGAATTTCAAAGCTCTGGATCAGCAGACGCAGGTCCTCCATGGGCACACTGAGATGCGGACGTTCCGACGAGCCGGCGCTTACCTCCGCCCGGATGCGGGCCAGAACCTCTTTCAATTGTTCGGACATGGTGAGAATCTCCTGTCCCATCGGATTCCCGAAGAAAATCGGCTAAACCGTGGCACGAATGCGGCAATGACGACACACTTTGTCGTCAAAGTCGTGCGGCCAGAAAATCGATATAGGCGCGGATGCGCACCGCCAGATGCTCATGACCGGCGTAAACGGCGTGGATCTGCTCGATATCCTCTGGATTGAAATCCTCCAGAACCGGCACGAGACGGCCTGCCGCGATATCCGGCTCCACATGGAAGCGCCCGACGCGGCCGATGCCGAGCCCGTCCAGGCAGAACTGGCGGATGATCGAGCCGCTGCTCGCCTTCAGATTTCCCGAGACGGGAAGGATGTCGCGCCGTCCCGTTTGCGGGTCACGAAACGGCCAGCCTTCGACCGCTCTTCTGAAGTTGAAATTGATGCAGTTGTGATGGATGAGCTCGTCCGGCGTCTTCGGGAGCCCATGTCTTTCCAGGTATTCCGGCGAGGCCATGACCACCTGCCGGCTTTCGCCGAGCTTTCGCGCCATCAGGGATGAATCCCTGAGTTGCCCATGGCGGATGGCGATATCGACACGCTCGCGGATGAGATCGACGATGTCGTCCGTGAGCGTGATATCGAGCTGCACATCCGGGAAAAGCCGCTGGAACTCACCCGCCAGCGGCAGGATGTAGCGCTCGCCGAAACCGACCGAGGCGTTGATCGACAGCGGTCCGCGCGGCAGCATGCGCCCTCCCCCGGACACGACTTCCTCCGTATCGGCGATTTCGGCCAGGATGCGCTGTGCGCGGGCGAGATAGGTCTCGCCCTCGGGAGTGAGCTGAAGGAGCCGGGTGGAGCGGACGACGAGGCGCGTGCCGAGCCGGTTTTCCAGCCGCGTGACGAGCTTGCTCACCGCCGACGGCGAGAGTTTCAGCTTCCGCCCCGCCGCGGAAAAGCTCTTGAGCTCAGCCGCGAGCACGAAGACTTCCATTTCACCGGCACGGTTGTCCATCGTTTTCGCCTCCAAAGAACGCTACTTGGTCGCCTTGCCTCATGGAATGCCCCTCATCCGGCTGCCGCCACCTCCCCTTCTGACGGGGAGAAGGACGCAAGCCGCAAGCTCTCAGTCCCCTCTCCCCGCGTGCGGGGAAAGGGTGAGGGTGAGGGGCAAAATCCACAGCCACGCTCGTCAATTTATGACTTCATTTCACAAATGATTATCCGCTTATGCAGCTACACAGGCAAGTGCTGCACGCCGATATTGCGCCGCATCAATTCATCCTTTCTCCCAAGGATCATTCCCAACCAAGGGGACCGCACCATGCCACTTGCTCTTTATGCCCTGACAGCCGGCGCCTTCGGGATCGGCGTCACGGAATTCGTCATCATGGGCCTGCTTCTGGAGGTCAGCGCCGATCTCGGCGTGTCGATCTCGGCAGCCGGCCTGCTCATCTCCGGTTATGCGCTCGGCGTCGTCATCGGTGCGCCGCTGCTTGGCGCGATCGCCGGCAAATGGTCGAAGAAGACGCTGCTCATGAGCCTGATGGGGGTCTTCACCATCGGCAATCTCGCCTGTGCGCTCGCGCCCGACTACTGGACGCTGATGGCCGCCCGCGTTCTCACCGCCTTTGCGCATGCCTCCTTCTTCGGTGTCGGCTCGGTGGTCGCTACCAGCCTTGTCGCACCCAACAAAAAAGCGTCTGCCATCGCCGTGATGTTCACCGGCCTGACGGTTGCCAATATTCTCGGCGTGCCCTTCGGCACCTGGCTCGGCCAAGCCTATGGCTGGCGCTCCACCTTCTTCGCCGTCACGCTGATCGGCATCGTCGCGCTTGCCGTCATCGCGGCCCTCGTGCCGAGAGACAAGGCAGCAACCGGCGATCAAGAGGAGGCTTCGCAGGGCGTCGCCGCCGTGCTCGGCCGCCGCGCGGTGCTGCTCGGCCTGCTGACCACCGTGCTCTCATGGGTCGGCGTTTTCGCGGGCTTCACCTATGTCGCCCCGATCCTGACCGAGATCACCGGCTTTTCCGAAGCTGCCGTCTCGCCCATCCTGCTCGTCTTCGGCGGCGGGCTGGTGGTGGGCAATCTTCTGGGCGGCTGGCTCGCCGACCGCCATCTCCTGCCGACCGTCATCGGCAGCCTGCTGGCGCTTTCGGCCGTGCTTCTCGCCATGACCGCCGCGATCCACCAGCCGGTTCTTGCCGTCATCGCCATCGGCCTGTTCGGCGCGGCGGCGTTTGCCACCGTCGCACCGCTGCAGATGTGGGTGCTGCAGAAGGCGGAAGGCGCCGGACAGGGTCTTGCCTCCTCCTTCAACATTGCAGCATTCAACCTCGGCAACGCGATCGGCGCCTGGCTTGGCGGCGCCGTGATCGACCACGGCCCCGGCCTCGGCGCGGTCACCTTCGTCGCCGGCCTCGTGCCGCTCGCGGCGCTCGCGGTCGCGATTTTCGCGATCCGGCTCGACCGGCGCAATGCGGAAGCCGCCGCCCTCGCCTGCCCGGCTGAATAGCCTCCTCAAACAAGGACCACGACCATGGAATACCGCAATCTCGGCGCATCCGGCCTCAAGGTGCCGGTCCTCAGTTTCGGAGCCGGCACGTTCGGCGGCTCCGGCCCGCTCTTCAGCCACTGGGGAACCACGGATGACGAGGAAGCCCGCCGCCTCGTCGACATCTGCCTCGAAGCCGGCGTCAACCTGTTCGACACTGCGGACGTCTATTCGAACGGCGCTTCGGAGGAAGTGCTTGGCGAGGCCATCAAGGGCCGGCGCGACGCCGTGCTGATCTCCACCAAGGCCAGCCTGCCGACGGGTGACGGGCCGAACGACTGGGGCTCCTCGCGGCTCCGGCTGATCCGCTCCGTCGAGGCCGCGCTGAAGCGGCTCGGCACAGACCATATCGACATTTTCCAGCTCCATGCCTTCGATGCCTCCACGCCGGTGGAGGAAGTAGTTTCGACCCTCGACCGGCTCGTCGCTGACGGCAAGCTGCGCTATATCGGCGTCTCCAACTTCTCCGGCTGGCAGATCATGAAATCGCTCGCCGCCGCAGAAAAACACGGCTGGACCCGCTATGTGGCGAACCAGGTCTATTATTCGCTGGTCGGCCGCGACTACGAATGGGACCTGATGCCGCTCGGCGCCGACCAGGGGCTTGGCGCGCTGGTCTGGAGCCCGCTCGGCTGGGGGCGCCTGACCGGCAAGATCAGCCGCAACAAACCCATCCCGGATGGAAGCCGGCTGCACGAAACCGCAAGCTTCGGCCCGCCGGTCGACGACGAACTGCTCTACCGCGTGGTCGATGCGCTGGAAGAGGTCGCCGCGGAAACGGAAAAGACCGTGCCGCAGGTGGCGATCAACTGGCTCGTCGGACGACCGACCGTCTCCTCCGTCATCGTCGGCGCCCGCAACGAGGAACAGCTTCGCCAGAACCTGGGTGCGGTCGGCTGGTCGCTGACGAAGGAGCAGGTCGAAAAGCTCGATGCCGCAAGTGCCGTCACCGCTCCCTATCCGCACTTCCCCTATCGCCGGCAGGAGGGCTTTGCCCGCCTCGACCCGCCGATGGCCGGGTGACCGGCATCATAAAAATCAGGACAATCCCATAGGCGCCTGCCCTACCAAAACACGGAGGTTGATCCCTCTAAGAATCGGTCCATCTAGTAAGGGCCTCATTTGCCCGGCCGCGCGCCGGGCGTTCCACAGGAGTTCATCATGTTCACAGTCAGCGCCAACGGCGCCAATATCCCTGCCCTCGGTTTCGGCACCTTCCGCATGCCCGACGCGGACGTGGCTCGCGTGCTGCCCGAAGCCCTGAAGCTCGGCTTCCGCCATGTCGATACCGCGCAGATCTACGGCAATGAAGCGGCCGTCGGCGAGGTGCTCGCCAATTCCGGCATTCCGCGCGCCGATATCTTCCTCACCACCAAGGTCTGGGTCGACCGGGTGGGCCACGATGCTTTCATCGCTTCGGTCGACGAGAGCCTGAAGAAGCTGAAGACAGACCATGTCAACCTGCTGCTGCTCCACTGGCCACAGAGCGAGATGCCGCTTGCCGACCGGATCGGCGCATTGAACGAACTCGTGAAGGCCGGCAAGGTGAAGAATATTGGCGTTTCCAACTTCTCGACCGCCCTGATGGCGGAGGCCGTCAAGCTTTCCGACGCGCCGCTCGCCACCAACCAGGTGGAATACCATCCCTATCTCGACCAGACCAAGGTCCTGGCCGAAGCCCGCAAGCACGGCATGTCGGTAACCGCCTATTACCTGATGGCCGACGGCAAGGTGCCGAGCGACCCGCTTTTGAAGGAGATCGGCGCCAGACATGGCAAGACGGCCGCACAAGTCGTGCTCCGGTGGGCGATCCAGCAGAAGGACGTCGTGGCGCTTTCCAAGACCGCGACCGTTTCCCGCCTGCCGGAAAACTTCGACGTCTTCGATTTCGCGCTGTCGCTCGACGAGTTGGAGGCGATCCACGGCCTTGCGAAGCCAAACGGCCGCATCGTCAATCCGGGACACCTCGCGCCGACGTGGGATAACTAGACCTCCCGATTTGACGATCATCAAAAAAAGGATGGGTGAAAAACCACCCATCCGTACACTCCGTTGGGAAGAATACGAAACATTCGCGGGTGCGGAATCACTCTCGACCTGCAATGTTGCTCAATACAGCGATTGCCTCCCTCTCCGCCCGCCGCATAAGTTCCAACCGTGGAGTAGGAGGAAACTTTCCATGTATTTCAAGATGCTAATGGCTTCGGTGGCGTTTGCCGCCGTCATGTCCGTGCCTGTGTCCGCGCAGGAGAAGAAGGAATGCCCGGCTTCGCTTCCGAAAGGAACGGTGTGCTTCGCGGGCGCCGATGAGAACGGCGCCTTCTACTGGATCGCCAGGCCTCAGAACTGGAACGGCATTCTCGTCGTCCATTCGCATGGCGGGCCGCGCACCGCCAAGCCGAAGCCGGACGATCCCGTCGAGGATCTCGAGCGTTTCGCCGTAACCGTTGAGGAAGGTTATGCCTGGGCTGGCTCCAACTATCGCCGGCCGGGCTATGGCGTGCGGATGGCGGCTGAGGACACCGACAACGTGCGCAAGGTTGCCGAGAAGCTGCTCGGCGAGCCGCGGCTGACCCTGTTGCACGGCCAGTCCTGGGGCGGCAATGTCGCCGCCAAGACCGCCGAACTCTATGCGCTCGATGCGAACGGCAAGACGAATTACGACGGCGTAGTGCTGACCAGCGGCGTGCTTGGCGGCGGCACCGGCTCCTATGGCTTCCGTGCTGATCTTCGCGCCGTCTACCAATATTACTGCAGGAACCATCCGCGCCCCGGAGAGGCTCAGTACCCCGTCTGGCAAGGTCTCCCAGAAGACGGAAAAATGGCTCGTGCGGAACTCGAAAAGCGCGTCGACGAATGCACCGGCGTCTCGCTCGCCAAAGACAAGCGCTCGCCGGAGCAGGCAAAAAACCTCGCCAACATCCTCGCCGTCACCAAGGTACCGGAGCGCAGTCTCGTCGGGCATCTCGCCTGGTCTACCAATCTCTTCCAGGACATCGTCTGGCGACGGCTCGACGGGCAGAACCCATTCGACAATTCGAAGACGGTCTATTCCGGCTCCGATGACGATGCGGCTCTCAACAAGGGCGTCGAGCGGTTCAGCGCCGATGCCAAAGCCCGGCGGCTGCTCGCCTACGATGCCGACCTCACCGGCATGATCGTCGCGCCGACGATTTCCATGCACGCCATGGACGACCCGACAGCCTTCGTGGGGCTGGAAGCGCAATATCGCGAGACCGTCGCGAAGGCCGGCAATGCCGATCTGCTGGTCCAGACCTTCACCGACGAAAACCAGCATAGCAAGCTCTCGACGCCGCAATATGCGGCGATCTTCGCCACCAGGGTGGAATGGACCGAGAAAGGCAAGAAGCCCACCCGCACGTCGATCGCAGACGGCTGCAAGGCGGCCAGCAGCCGCTACAACAACGAACCGTGCCGGTTCGTCATGGATTTCGAGCCACAGGTGGCGGGCAAGTAGGAATAGGCGAATTCACGAGCGGTTGCCGACATGCCGAAGACCGCTCGTGAGCCATGCTAGACGATATAGAAGTCGTCAGCGACAAGCAGGGTGCCGTGGTCCACGGTCGCAAAAATCACCGCTGCCGCGTCACCGGAACCGTCCGCATCGAACATCAGACGGCCGGAGCAGTCATCGTAGATGATCCGGTCATCTTCCTCCACGGCGGCCCTGCCCTGCGCAAAGGCGTCCGTATCCAGCGCGCCGGGCGCAAGGCCAGCGAAAGCCCAGCTATCGAGCTGGATGAGATCGTTCGTGGAGGAGAAGTCCGTTATTTTATCGGAATTCGCCCGACCGAGGAGGTCGAACAGGAAGGTGTCGCCGCCGTCCCCGCCTGCAAGGGTGTCGCGGCCGGCTCCGCCGGACAGAACATCGTCGCCGGCGCCTCCGTGGAGGCTGTCCCTTCCCGCGCCGCCGATGATCTCGTCATCGCCCACGCCGCCGCGCAGATGGTCATCACCCATCCCGCCATCGAGCAGATCGCCGAACCGGCTGCCGGTGATCCGGTCGTTGCCGCCCAATGCAGCGACAAGCATTGGATGATCCTCGGCACTGTAGCTGACGACGTCTCTCGCCTCGGTGAGCGTGATCTCTTCCGGCGGCGGTTCGACCGTGATGCTGATGGTCGCCAGATTGCTGTTGCCCTGGCCGTCGGTGGCGTAAACGGTAAACGTGTCGGTTCCGATGAAGCCTGGAACGGGGGTATAGTCGAAAATATTGCCGCTCAGATAATCTTGGTGATGGTGCAGGCTGCCCCCGTAACTGCCCTGCGGAAAGGGGTAATAGCCAGCGTCATATTGCGTCTCCTGTCCCAGCAGGCCGTGATCCGGGCCGTCAACCACAATGAAGCTCAAAAGGTCGTAATCGATATCCGAGGCACTGAACCGGACATCGACCAGGGATTCTCCCGGCAAAAGGGTGAAGTCGAGATCGCTGACGGTCGGCACATGGTTGATGAACGTATCGGGTTCAATCACGCCGTTTTCCAGGATGATCTGGTGCTGGCCGTACTGAGTGTTCTGCCCGCCGTAATATTCGTTGGCGCCGAGCCAGGTCACAGTGATGTCGTCTGGATCGACGGCCATGACTGAAATGATCTCGGTCGAGAGATAGGCGGCCTGGGCGGACAGGGCGCGGATAAAGTTGCCTTCGTTGTCAAAAACGAATGTTTCCAGCGTCGTGAAAAGCTCGGTCCTGCCGTCGTTGGTAAAGGTCGTGACGGTAAAGAAGCCGTCGAAGACATCGACCGAAGCCAGGTCGACCCACCCAAAAGGATAATCCGTGCGCGCGCCTATCGGCCCGAGCACGTCGCCATCGGTTTCCGTTATGTTGAAAAGGATCGCGTCCGGGCTCTGGTTCTCACTGTCTTCCCATATCTCAAGCTCGCTGCCATTGCTCAAGGTAGGCATCGTATTCCTCCATGATCAGGGAAAAGGGTCTGCAGACATCCCAGCCAGGAGGTGAAATAGGCCGGCGCGCAAGCCGATCAAGCCTCGGTTCGAGGGGTGGATGATCTCCGCCTGCCCCAACCGTTACCAGCTTACCTGCCGGCCACTTTCGTCAGAGCCACCCTTTCCGCTTGAAATAGACATAGGGCATGATCATCGAGACGATCATCAGGCCGATCGCCGCCGGATAACCGTAATGCCATTGCAGTTCCGGCTGGTAGGCGAAGTTCATGCCGTAGACCGAAGCGACCAGCGTCGGCGGCAGGAATACCACCGCTGCCACGGAGAATATCTTGATGATCTGGTTCTGCTCCAGGTTGATCAGCCCCAGCGTCGCATCCAGCAGGAAATTGATCTTGCCCGACAGGAAGGCGGAATGGTCACCGAGCGAGGTCGCGTCCCGCTGCAGCAGCTTCAGGCGCTGGCGCAATTCCTTCGAGAGCTTGCGGTCGACGCCGTCGAGTGCTGCGTAATAGGCCACCACTCGGCTGACGCTGACAAGGCTTTCCCGCACGACGGTGATGAACTCGCCCTTCTGGCCGACTTCGCGGATCAGTTCCTGCAGGTCGCGCGTCTTCTTGTCGGCCTTCGCCGCCTTGGCGCTGAAGATGCTCTGCGAGATCTGGTCGATTTCGGTGCCGAGCCGTTCCAGCGTATCGGCCATGCGGTCGATGATCGCTTCGACCAGCCCCGTCATGATGAGTTCGCCGCTCGCAGAATGCAGCCCTGCCCCGTTCGGCTTGCGGGCACGGGCGAGGAAAGCATCGAACGGGCGCGGTTCGGCGTGACGCACGGTGACGAGAACCTGACCCTTGACGATGAAGGTGACCGGCACCTTGCGCGGCGTGCCGGCATCCGGCCTGGTCAGCACCGTCATGGTCATGAACTCGGCGCCGTCCTCCTGGTAAAGACGAGCGGAAAGCTCGATATCCTCCATCTCGTCGATACTCGGCACAGCGAGGCCGAGGGTCTCGCCGACCGTGCGTTCCTCTTCGGGCGTGGGATTGATCAGGTCGTACCAGACAACGGCCGGCGGAACTTCCGCAGGCAGGGCGGAAACGGCCAGCGCACCGTCCGCAACCGGCGCCGGCACTGCAACCGGCAGATCGGACGCAATCGGCACAAGACGATCGAGGTCATAGGCGTGGATACGCAGCATAGCGGCTCCTTTCGGACCATCGGTCCCTCAGGAGCGCGTATCCTTGAAAAGAAGGATCAGAGCCCCGAAGAGACAGATCGGTATGTTGACGTCGAACTTCGACTGTCGGGGTTCATCTCGTTTGTCCTTTGAAAGAGCGACACCCGGACGGGTGCCGCTTCGCCGTTGAAATGTGCCTCAACAGGCCAAAAGTCAATGGCTTTTCTGTCGTGGCCGCGTCTCTGCCTCAGACGAACTGCGACAGGCCCGGAACCGACGCGACGACCGTATCGACCACCTCGTCGCCGGCATGTTCGCGGGCAACCGCGATCGTCTCCTTGGCAAGCGCGGTGATCTCGCCCATGCCGAGCCCCTGGCTCATCAGCTGCTGGCCGAGCGCCATGACACCGCCGCCGAAGCTAGCCATCAGCCCGCCGAGCAGGCCGCCGCTTCCCTCACCTTCGCCGTTGAACTGGGCCACCAGTTCCGGTGCGCCGGGAATCGCCTCGATCATCCGGGCGACGGCGCCGTCATCGGCTTCCCGCTGCAGGAAACCGAGCATCATGCCGATCGCCTTTTCAGCGACATCCGGAGTAATTCCGACATTCTCGGCAACACGGGAGACCAGTTCGTTCATCGCTCTATCCTCTATTTTTTACGTTAACGTCAACGTAAAGCAACCATCCAGCAAACTCAAGCCGGACATGAGCCAGGCACAGGCCCGGACTTTTCAGTTTTCACGGCAGAATCAACGCCGGAGACGTTGTTGCCGTTCAGCTCTATCCTTATAAGGGCATTACAAGAGTATTACGATGGACGGATGCAAGCGGCGCAGCCGGACGGGACGGAATGCCGCACGACATGGCAGGAGATGGAACCGCATGGACGACACGGGAAAGCTCTTCATCGGCGGCAGCCGCAATCCGGACGATTCACTCAACAAGGCTGAATATCTGGAACTGAAGTTCGGCAACCGCCACGGCCTCGTCACCGGGGCCACCGGCACCGGCAAGACGGTGAGCCTGCAGATCCTGGCGGAAGGCTTTTCAAAAGCCGGCGTGCCCGTCTTCGCCGCCGACATCAAGGGCGACCTTTCCGGCATCGCGATGAAGGGAGAGCCGAAGGATTTTCTCTTGAAGCGCGCCGAACAGATCGGCCTTACCGACTATGAATTCGAGCAGTTTCCCGTGATTTTCTGGGACCTCTTCGGCGAAAAGGGCCACCGGGTGCGCACCACGATCGCCGAGATGGGGCCGCTGCTCCTCTCAAGGCTGATGGACGCCTCCGAGCCGCAGGAAGGCGTCATCAACATCGCCTTCAAGATCGCCGACGAGGCCGGGCTGCCGCTGCTCGATCTCAAGGATTTCACTGCGCTGCTCAACTACATGGCCGAGAACGCCAACGAGCTTTCCAGCCAGTTCGGGCTGATTTCGAAGACCTCGGTCGCCTCGATCCAGCGCGCGCTGCTCGTGCTGGAACAGCAGGGTGCCGAGCATTTCTTCGGCGAGCCGGCGCTGAAGATCTCCGACATCATGCGCACCCATCCGAACAGCGGCTACGGGCAGATTTCGGTGCTCGCCGCCGACAAGCTGATGATGAACCCGCGCCTCTACGCCACCTTCCTGCTCTGGCTGCTCTCCGAACTCTTCGAGGAACTGCCGGAAGTGGGCGACCCCGACAAGCCGAAGCTCGTCTTCTTCTTCGACGAGGCGCATCTGCTTTTCGACGACGCGCCGAAAGTGCTGACCGAGCGGGTCGAGCAGGTCGTCCGGCTTATCCGATCCAAGGGGGTCGGCGTCTATTTCGTCACCCAGAACCCACTCGACGTCCCGGAAACGGTACTCGCCCAACTCGGCAACCGCGTGCAGCACGCGCTGCGCGCCTATACGCCGCGCGAGCAGAAGGCGGTGAAGACGGCGGCCGATACGTTCCGCCCCAACCCCGCCTTCGACTGCGCTACCGCGATCACCAATCTCGGTACCGGCGAGGCGCTGGTCTCGACACTCGAAGGCAAGGGCGCACCTTCGATTGTGGAACGCACGCTCGTCCGCCCGCCATCTAGCCGCATCGGCCCCGTCACCGACCAGGAACGGGCGGCCATCATGGACAAGAGCCCCGTGCTCGGCCTTTATGACGAGGATGTGGACCGCGAATCCGCATTTGAGATGCTCGCCGCCCGCGCCAAGGCGGCGGCCGATGCCGCCGCCAAGAAGGCGCAGGAGGCGTCCGAAGCATCCGCAGGCTCGGGCTGGACGCTGCCGGGCTTCGGCACCGACGACGACAATCGGGGCACCACGAAGCCGCGCCGTTCGGGATATCAGCGCGAAACGGTCGTCGAAGCGGCGATGAAGAGCGTCGCGCGCACGGTCGCGACCCAGGTCGGCCGGGCGCTGGTGCGCGGCATTCTCGGAAGCTTGAAGCGGTAGGTGGGCTGAGACTCACGCAAGGTGCAAGGCAACTCACCCCTCTCTGCCCTGCCGGGCAGTGAGGGGTAGAGATGGATTGCGTCTCAGATCAGTCAGGAATTCGAGCGGCTCTCACCGCTTGCGGACGAATTCCGTGCGCAGCACGAGACCCTTGATCGTGTCGTGGCGGCAGTCGATCTCTTCGGGGTTTTCCGTCAGCCGAATCGACCGGATGACCGTACCCTGCTTCAGGGTCTGATTTGCGCCCTTGACCTTCAGGTCCTTGATGAGGGTGACGGAATCGCCGTCCTTCAGGACGTTTCCGGATGCGTCGCGGACCTCGGCGGCCGCCTGGGCGGCGGCAGCCATTTCCGAAGCCGGGCGCCATTCGCCCGTCACCTCGTCATAGACGTATTCGTCGTCATCGCCTGCCATGGGCGTCTCTCCTGAAGCCAAAACCGGTTGAATGGCTGCCCGCTTACAGGAGCCGGGAGAGCCGCACAAGCCCTGCGGCATTTACCGCTTCGGCGCGACGAGCGAGAAATAGGCCCCTTGGGGATCAACACAATTGACGATCCAGCTGCCGCCGGGAACCTCCATCGGGCCGTTGACGATCTTGCCACCACCGGCGGTGACGCGTCCGATCGCCACATCGATCGCCTCGACATTGAAGTAATAGCTCCAGCAGGCCATCGGCATGTCGGCCGGCTTGGTCATCATGCCGCCGACCGGACGGCCGTTGTGGGAGAAGATCTTGTAGACGCCCATCGGCCCCATGTCGAAGTCGTGATCGAGCGTCCAGCCGAACATCTTTGAATAGAAGTCGAAGGCTTCCTGGCCGTTGCCGGCATAGAGTTCGCGCCACCCGACATTGCCGACCGCTTCCGGCGCCAATTCCTGCGGCGGGCTTTCCATTGGCAACGGCGTCATGATGCAGATGACCGCCCCATGCGGATCGGCGACGACAGCGAAACGGCCAATGCCCGGAATATCCTCCGGCTCGCGCTGCACGCGACCGCCATTTTCTGCAAAATCCTTCGCCGTCCGGTCGACGTCGTCGATTGCGACGTAGCCGGTCCAGTTCGGGGGGATCTTGCCTTCTAGCTCCGGCGGGAAATTCATCATGCCGCCGATGCCGGGGCAATTATCGCCCTCCCCCATTTCGAACAGGAAATAGGACATGCCCGGCATGCTTGCGTCTTTCACCTTCCAGCCGACCACCGACGAATAGAACTTGCCGGCGGCATCGGTGTCGGGCGTCATCAACTCACACCAGATGAACTTGCCATGGGTCTCGGAACGAGACCCTGAAGCGGTCTGCAACATGATTGTTTCCTCCGTGAGATAGGTTCGACGCAGGCAAGCTCAGCGCTTGCGCGTATATTGCGCTTCCATGAACTGCTTCCAGGTGCCGTCCGGCTGCTTGGCGCTGGAATTGAAGATGCGGTGATCATCATCCTTGAAGATGATCTGCTCGCGATATTCGCCGGTCTTGCCCGGTTCCGCGAAATCGGGACCGGTCGTGTAGAGGCTGAGCGTCGTGCCGTCGGCGGAAACCTCGCCCTCGTAGACCCACAAATAAGCCATCATAGAGCCGATCCAGCTTCCGACATATTTGCCCTTGGCCGGATCGTAGCCGAGAGTGAGCATGGTGGTGGCGGCTCCTCCGCCTTGCGGCATGTTGCCGTTGCCCTCGGCGACGAACCAGATGCCGTGCAGCGAACGAACCACTTCCACCCACTTCTCGTCGGTGCCCATGTCCGGCGAGCTGACTTCCCAGATGCCAACCATCCTTTCAAGAAAGCCATGTTCGGCCTGCGGCTTGGCCAATTCCATTTCCATTATCGCTCCTCCTTCATGATGGCCGATGATGAGCCAGCTTAATGGCAACAGGATGAACCCGCCTCCGGCTTCTGTTCATACTCATCGTGGCGCTTGACGAAATTCATCGTCGAGCTCTCGTTGCGGCCGAGCGGCGCGCGATCCAGGATCATCAGCGTACCGATCATCTCCTCGCCGCCGCGGGCATAGCTCGAATAGGTGTGGAACACCTCGCCTTTCTCGTTCTTGTAGAAAGCCGAAAGGCCCGGCAGCTCGTCATGCGCCTGTTCCGGGGGGATGGCGGAGAAATTGTAGAAGACCTTGTCCTTTGCCAGATCCTCCCTGGTGAAGGAGACGTGGAAATCGAAATTGAAATCCGAACCGAAGGACGAAACCCAGGGAAATTTCCAACCCATCCGCTTCTTGTAGGCCTCGATCTTGTCGAGCGGCGCGCGGGCGACCGCGACAAAGGTAACATCATGATTGTTCAAGTGCGGCAGCGTTCCGTCGATATGATCCGACAGGAAAGAACACCCGGGGCAGCCGGCATCCCATTCCGGACCGAGCATGAAATGATAGATGACCAACTGGCTGCGACCGTCGAAAAGTTCGGCCAGCGTCTTCTTGCCCGTCGGCGTATCAAAGACGTAGTCCTTGTCCATCTTCACCCAGGGTAGCGCCTGGCGTTCGGCGCGCACCTTGTCGCGCAGATGGGTCTCCTCTTTCTCCATCGCCAGAAGCTTGCGACGCGCCTCCAGCCATTCCTCGCGAGATACAACCGCGTTTTCTGGCGAATTCTTCGGCGAAACGGTGACGTCCATCATGGCCTCCCTTGCTTGACATGGTACGTTGATATCAACATAATAATTCCATGCTGTCAAACCCGACTCATCCGGCCTCGTCCACCATCGAAGCCATCCCTTTTTCGACGACACTGCATGTTCGCGATACGTGCCTTTGCCTTCACGTGCAGCGGGCGGCGCGTGCCCTGGCGCGCCGTTTCGACAATGCAATGAAGCCGATCGGCCTCACCAACGGGCAGTTTTCGATGATGATGGCGCTGAACCGGCCGGAGCCGGCGACCATGAGCCAGGTCGCAAACGTGCTCGCGATGGACCGCACGACCCTGACGGCAGCGTTGAAGGTGCTCGAACGGCGCGGCCTCATAGAGACCGGAACCGATCCGAAGGACCGGCGCGGCAAGCTTTTGCGGCTGACGAATGACGGGATGACCATGCTTTCCGCCGCATTGCCGATCTGGACGCGCGTGCATGCCGAGATCGACGCCGAGCTTAACAAGAGCTTCGGCGACGACGAGCCGAACCGGCTGAGAAAGACGCTGAACGGGATCAGGTAGAAAGGCGATACGGCAGCCATCCGGACACTATCGCAAGGCGCATGGGTCCGTTTGTTTTTCAATGAAATTTCACTGGACTTACATAAAATCTCAGGCAGGCTGGCGAGGTGTATTTGGAGATATAAATTTGAAGCAAGTAGTCATACCTGGGATCAATTTACGTTGCTCGCGTTTTATTCTCGGAACCGCATCCCTATTTAACGCCGGACGTCCGGATACTCGTTATCGGTTGCTGAAGGCTGCGGTTGACGCCGGTTTCACGCATTTCGATACCGCGCCATATTACGGCTTCGGCGCAGCCGAGCGGGACCTGAAGCAGGTGCTGCGCGAGCATCCCGCCCTCACCGTCACGACAAAGGTCGGCATCTATTCGCCGGGCGGAGAAGCACAGCCAGATGCGCTGATCTTCCTACGTAAAGCGGCCGGCCGGGTTATAAAGCCCATATCCGCCCCCACCAAGACCTTCGACCTGGCAAGAGCCAAAGTCGCTCTGGAACGAAGCCTCAGACGGCTGGGAAGGGACCGCATCGACGTCTACACGCTTCACGAACCGGACCCTGGCACGGTTCGTACCGATGAATGGCTCCGATGGCGCGAGGATTGCGTGAAAGCCGGGAAGGTCAAAAATTTCGGCCTTGCAAGCACGGCAGACAGGGTAGCACCGATTGCCGAGCACTGCGTTGCCCTTTGCCAATATGTGCAGGTTCTGGACAGCCTGGAAAACCGCGAAGCCGATGCGTTGTCGCGATACGGCCTGCCCATGCAGGTGACCTACGGCTATGTGAGCGGCGCCCGCAGCAGCGGCAACCATGCAAGTGTGGAAAATATCCTCATGGATGCATTGCGGCGAAACCGGTCGGGAGCCGTGATCGTCAGCACGCTCCGCCCGGAACGCTTGCCGCAATATGCCCGCATAGCCGAGTCCGCTGCATGATCAAGGATTTGAGTGGCGCCGGTCGGCTGGAAGCCAAGGCGGATATCCTGGTTATCGGCGGGGGAACGACAGGACTGCTTGTCAGTGTATGGCTGGCTGAAGCCGGGCATGATGTGATCTGCCTAGAGTCCGGCGGATTCCACCAGAATGCGGAAGAACATCCGCTCAACGAAGTCGTACATCTGAAATCCATTTATGATGGAGCCGCCCACGGCAGGTTCCGATGCATTGGCGGCACTTCCACCAGATGGGGCGGGGCCCTTATCCCCTTTCAGAACGAAGATCTTGAAATGGCCAAATGGCCTGTGACCATGGAAGATCTTCGTCCGTTCATCCCTTTGGTGGAAAATGTCTTCGGTCTGGCGCAAGGTGGTTACGAATTGGCGGACTTGTCGTCGACAACCCACACGGCCCGTCTGGCGAAATGGCCACCCTTCAAGAAGCGGAACGTTTACAACCTTACGAGGGATCGGCTGGAAATCTTGCCAAATCTCGAAGTCTGGCTCAATGCGACCGTCACCGATTTCTCTCTCGATCGCTCCATGCTCAGAAAGATTACGGCAAAGACCCTGTCCGGCGACGAACTGTCGGTTTCAGCCGATCGCTACATCATATCAGCGGGCGCGATCGAAACGACGAGGCTCGCCCTGCTCATGGACGCGCAGCACGAGGGCATCATTTCCGTTCGCTCTCCCGAATTGGGCCGGAATTTCTGCGATCATCTGTCCACGCCCGTCGGCGAGATCGTCGCCTCCGCTTTCTCTGAACTCAATCAGCATGTCGGCTTCCGTTTCGAGAAAAACGGAACGATGCGCAACCTGCGCTTCGAACTGGGAAGCGATACCGACCTGAGAGCAAAGATACGACCGAGCTTTGCGCATATCGCCTTCGAAACTGATGGAAAGGGCGGCTTCGACGTATTGCGTGGCGTCTTCCGTTCACTGCAAAAGAGGCGACTGCCTGCCGCAAGTGACATCGTGGGACTGGTTAGAACCGCACCATGGTTGGTTCGGGCGACCTGGTCGCGCTATTATCGCAAACGCCTCCTTTTTCCGGACGGCGCCAAACTCCCTGTACATATGGTCATCGAACAGGAACCCATCACCGAAAATCGCATCTCGCTTTCATCGGATCGACGTGATGCATTCGGCAATCCGCTTGCAGTCATTTCCTGGGAAGTAACCGAAAGAGACAAGCAGAACCTGACACGTTCGGTAGACGCTTTCGAGGCCATGTGGGGCAAGCTTTCTTTGTCGGCGATCACCCGTTTCAGGCGGATGGGCGCCGGGCAGGCAGAAGCAGCGCTGGCGCGCGGAGGAGGAATATATCACCCGACCGGCTCGACCCGAATGGCGGCCACTGAAAAAGAAGGCGTGGTTGACGCCGATCTCAGGGTTTTCACGGTGCCGAATGTGCAACTCCTTTCCACATCCGTACTCCCGACCGGTGGCGGCGCGAACCCGACAATGATGTTGCTGCTGCTTGCCGCACGTTGCGTCTCGCAGATCGGTCGCAAAGACGTGACTGCGAACGCTGAAGGTTGACATTCGGCCGAACAACACACTGCCCGCAGCATCGCTGCGGGCAGTCTGTTTCCGGGTTGTGCCGGTTTCGGATCGTTGAACATCGGAGCAGCAAATCTCGGAAACTTCGCTGACATGAAGCCGATCAGGCGACCGAGACCGGAACCTCGGTCGAGGTGCGCATGGCGTGGCTGTAGGGGCAGACAATATGCGCCTTGGCAACGAGGTCTTCAGCTATCGAGCGCTCGACGCCTGGAATATCGACCGAGAGCGAAACTTCGATGCCGAAGCCGCCGCCATCTTCGCGCGGGCCGATGCCGACGGTTGCCGTCACCTTTGCGTCTTCGGGGATCTTCACCTTTTCCTTGCCGGCGACGAATTTCAGCGCGCCCAGGAAGCAGGCGGAATAGCCGGCAGCAAAAAGCTGTTCCGGATTGGTGCCGGTAGCACCGTCTCCGCCAAGCTCCTTCGGAACCGTGAGGTTTACATCGAGAACACCGTCTGCGGAACGGGCGTGGCCGGCACGGCCGCCGGTGGCGGAAGCCTTGGTCGTGTAGAGAATGGGCATCTTCAAACTCCCTTCGGGATATATTGCTCGCAAATCAATTGCGCGCAATCTAATTACGCGCATTGCAATCGAACGTCAAGCCTGCGAAAATGCAAACTCGGGAAAAGATAGAGCACAGATGTGTGAAGACAGGACCGGCCATGCAGAAAACCGCACGCGATTCGCAGAATTTCGAAATCAAGCTTGATGCGCAGCTCTGCTTTGCGATCTATGGTGCTGCACATGCCTTCAACCGGACCTATAAGCCGCTGCTCGAGCCGCTGGGGCTTACCTATCCGCAATATCTGGTGATGATCGCGCTCTGGGAAGAAGACGGCCAGCCGGTGAAGGCGATCGGCGACCGGCTGGGGCTTGATTCCGGTACGCTCTCACCCCTTCTCAAGCGGCTGGAGCAGGCCGGGTTCGTCGCCCGCAAACGCGATCGCGACGACGAGCGCCAGGTCCGGATTTCGCTCACGGGAAAAGGCGCCGAGCTTAAGAACGAGGCCGCCGGCGTAACGGAAGCGATCGGCAAAGCCCTCGGCTGCAGCCTCGATGAAGCCGCGGCACTGCGCGACGGACTGGTGGCGCTCAAGGAGAGGTTGCTGTCGGCCTCATGAGAAGTCACGTCTTGTGCGCTTCGGGCTCAACCGTATGGCGCCCGCAATAGCGCTCATCCAGTTCGCGGATGACGCCGTCGCCATCCACCGGGTCCACCCTGCCCAGGATGACGTCGATCTTCGCCTCCAGGCGGTCAGAGCCCTCCCTGGATTGCGGCGAGCCCAGGAACAGGAAGAACGCCAGGCCGCCGACCTGCCACTGGAGCTGAAGGAATTCGGACTGCCAGTTCTCATAGGTATCCCGCAGCATTTCCATCAGGTAACCCGAAAGCTCGACCGCCTGCCCGTGTTCCACCTGTTCCTGAACGAAGGCGAACCAGCCGAACAGCCAGTGCCCGATCAGACTGAAAATGAAAAACGCCATCGTGATCCAGGCGTAGCTGTGAGCCCGCCATAGTGAATTCTGCGGCATGGGCTTCTGCGAGTGGCTTCCGCTTCAACGAGGGAGTTCCGGAGGAGGTTCCCGCAAAGGTCAGGCCATCATGAGATGAGCCGCCACGATCCGTTGATCCAGCGGCGGCGGGTATCGCACCGGTGGATCCTTTTCCCGCAGATCGGCGATCCCGGTGCGGAAATTGCGCGGAGACCAGGCGTTTGACGAGCGTAGCATCGATTTCGAGCATGGGCGGCACCTCCTCCGTCACCAGATGGGTTCCGTCCAGGCTGATCGCAGGTCTGATTTACTGCCAGACCACCACACGCGCCTTCTGGGGCACGCGTTCGTAGAGATCGATGATGTCCTGGTTCATCAGGCGAACGCAGCCGGAAGAAACGGCCTTGCCGATCGAGTTCCATTCCGGCGAGCCGTGCAGGCGATAGAGCGTGTCCTGGCCGTTCTGGAAGATATAAAGCGCGCGGGCGCCGAGGGGATTCGTAAGCCCCGGCGGCATGCCGCCATTGTCCGCCGAATATTTCGCAAGCTCCGGCTGGCGGGCGATCATGTCGTTCGGCGGAGTCCATTTCGGCCATTTCTGACGCCATTGGATGACACCTTCGCCGGACCATGCGAAGCCTTCGCGCCCGATGCCGACACCATAGCGCATCGCCGAGCCGCCGGGCTCGACGAGGTAGAGGAAGCGGGATGGCGTGTCCACGACCACCGTGCCGGGACGCTCGCCGGTCGGATCAAGAACGCGCTGGCGATAGTAGCGGGGATTGATCTGCTGATAAGGAATGGCCGGGATGACGAAACCGCCATCGACCACCGTGCCGTACATCTGATCCAGTTCCGGGCTGCTGCCGGGCAGGATAGCCGGCCGGCGGACGCTGCCTCCCTCCCGATAGGTGATCATCGTGTCGCCTGGCCCAGGCACCGTCGAAGCACATCCGGCCAGGGTCGAGGCCGTGCCGACGCCCAGAAGGGACAGGAAGCCCCGGCGGGAATAGGGAGTTTTATGAATCATGTGTGGAGGACCGCTCGATGGAAACGCCTGAACTCAAAAAAAGCATACTTCAACGGAAGGGCGGCTGAAAGGTTCCGAATCCCTGCCGTGGCGTTCGAGCATAGGTCTGCGATAATTAAGCAACTGTTCACAATATGGACACGATGTCTCAAACAGATGGGATGAAACGTGAAGGGAGCAGCCGAAACCGCTCCCTTGGACAATTCCACATCCCTTCCCGCGGTTCAGATGACGACGATCGGCGTGCCGGACGGAACCCGGTCGAAGAGATCGATGACATCCTGATTGAACATGCGCACGCAGCCGGATGACGTCGCCTTGCCGACCGATTGCCAATCCGGCGTACCGTGGACCCGATAGAGCGTGTCCTTGCCATCCTTGTAGATATAGAGCGCCCGGGCGCCGAGCGGATTGTTGAGGCCCGGATTGTACCCGCCTTCGGAAGCGGCAAACTTGCGCAGTTCCGGCTGGCGGGCCACCATATCGTTGGGCGGCGTCCAGCGCGGCCATTTCGCCTTATGCTGGATGACGCCACGGCCATGCCAGGAAAAGCCCGCCTTGCCGAGGCCCACGCCGTAACGGATCGCCTTGCCGCCCGGCTGGACGAAATAGAGGAAACGCTGCCGCGTATCGACGACGATCGTGCCGGGGGCCTCGCCGGTGCGATAATCGACCTCCTGGCGCAGGTATCGGGCATCGATTCGCGAATAGGGGACGGCCGGAAGCGTATGCCCCTCGTCGCGGACCACGCCATACAGGGTTCGATGCACGGGATTGGACACCGGCAGGCCGTAGGTCTGATGGAAATCAGACGGGTAGAGCTGGCGCCGCTGCGGGATAGCGCCCGGCGTCGGAGGCGGCTGGTTCGTCGGAGGATCGGCATAAGGGGGAACATAAAAAACCGGCGCCGTCTCCTGGACGAAGACGTCCGGGTTCATCCGGCTCGTATCGGTGACGAATGGCACCTGGCAGCCCGCCAATGCGACACCTGCCGCAAGAACGGAGGAAAGGCCAAGGATTCGGCGGAAAGGTCGAAGAGAAATCGGCATGAAACCCGCTTCCGGCAGATGATATCGGAAGATAGATTGGCAAACGCGGCTGGCGCGAAGCTGGTGCAGTTCGTGCAAACTTGACAGGAACCCGTAGCCAGTCAACCTTACGCCGCGATGCGGTTGAAGAAGCGGATGCTTTCGGCGACCGCGCCCGGAACGACGCCGTTATGCGTGCCCGGCAGGGTCCTTGCCTCGATGGATACGCCGGCTGAACGTGCCCTGTCCATCAGGAGTTGGTGGTCCTTGTCGAACGGCCGCTCCTCGGTGCCCCGCAACAGCAAGGTCGGGCATTTGAGGCTCGGGGCGAAACAGACCGAGGAGCGCATGATGAACTCTTTCGGATCGTTTTCGTCAAAACGGATCTCGCCGCTGTAGCGACGGAAGTAGCGCCAGGCATCGACACCGGCGGAGATCGGCACCGCTGCACGAAATTTCCGGCTCATCGCGGCGAGAAGTGCCAGCGTGCCGCCATTCGAATGGCCGGCGAGAAAAAAGCGGTTCCTGTCGATCCCCGGCAAGGACTCCAGATAGGTGGCCGCGGCGAGCACATCGGCTGTCTCGTCGTAGAAGCCCGAGTAATTGCCCGCCTGGCCGTTCTCGCCCCTGAACGAGGGCAGCATGACGACGAAACCGGCATCCGCATAAGGCTTCATCAGCTCCCAATGACCGTCGCCGGTGGCATTGCCGCCATGCAGGAAAAGCACCGCCGGCTTGAGCTTCGAAGACGGCTCGTAAGGGGATATCCAGGCGATCAGTTCGATCGAGCCATGCGGACCACCGCGATAGAGCACACGCTTCGATCCGGCCGGCGTATCGAGCGGCGGAGCCTTTTCCGGCGAAGGACCCTTGCTGATCAGATTGGTCCGAAAACGCCGGCGGGCATCGGCATAATCCTCCCTTTCGAGCGGCGGAATTGCGGGGACCGGAAAATCCGCACGTGCGGAGGCAGGCAGCATCGCCGCAGCGGAAAGGCCGGCAGTGCCGGCGAGAAGCGCGCGGCGGGTCAGACCGCCATTCTCCGAGTTGTCTGAAATGGAGGAAATGCGGTCGTCTGCCATGCCTTTTACACCTGCCGTCTATTGCGGGATATCCGGCATTTCATCACCGGGCTCCGGCGGTTGTCCATTCAAGGATTCGAGAACGACGGCGCGTCGTTAGCTGCCCTTCGCGTCCACCATGGCCGTCAGTGTCGAAAGCCGGTCGGCGTCGCGCGGCAGCTTGTCCTGCCTGAGCCGCGCAATGCGGGGAAAGCGCATCGCGACGCCGGACTTGTGGCGGGTCGAGCGGTTGATGCCTTCGAAGGCGACTTCCAGCACGAAACCGAAATCGGGATCAGCGCGCACCGCCCTCACAGGCCCGAATCGATCGACCGTGTTGTCGCGCACGAACTTGTCGAGGATTTCGAGTTCGGCGTCGGTGAAACCGAAATAAGCCTTGCCCACCGGCACAAGCGCCTCGCCGTCCGCCGTCTCGGCCCAGACGCCGAAGGTGAAGTCTGAATAATAGCTCGACCGCTTGCCATGGCCGCGCTGCGCATAGAGCATCACTGCATCGATATTGTAGGGATCGCGCTTCCACTTGAACCAGGGTCCCTTGAGACGACCGGCCTGATAGGGACTGTCCTTCTTCTTGATCATCACGCCTTCAATCACCGGATCAGGCGGCGCAATGCGCAGTCGGTCGAGTTCGTTCCAGGTCGAGAAAGGCACGAGCTCCGAGAGATCGAAACGATCATGCGGCGCCCGAGCGATGACCTCGCCGAGACGACCGCGGCGTTCGAAGAAGGTTTCCGCGCGGATATCCATCTCGCCCTGGAACAACAGGTCATAGGCACGGACGAAGGCCGGATAGTCGTCCAGCATTCTCGCCGTCACCGTCTTGCGATTGAGCCGCTGCTGCAGATCGGAAAAGGTGCGCGTCGGATTGTTGGAGCGAGCCGTGCCGCCGATCAGCAACTCACCGTCGATGACGCCCTCGAAATTGATCGCGTCGACCACGTCCGGAAAGGCGCCGGTGATATCATCGCCGGAGCGCGAATAAAGCTTCCTGGTGCCGCCATAGCTCGACATCTGGATGCGGATGCCGTCCCATTTCCATTCGGCGGCGTAATCGGCGGGATCGAGCTTTTCGAGATCGCCCTCCTCGACCGGATTGGCCAGCATGACGGAATGGAAGATCGCGGGAGTCGCGAGAACCGGCTTGTCCGCGCGGCCCTCCAGCCAGGCGAAGAGCGGTTCGTAAGGTGGCGTAAGCCCGTGCCAGAGCGTTTCGATCTCAGTCACATCCTTGCCGCTCATATCCGAGAGGGCCTGCTTGGCAAGTCTGGCGGAAACGCCGATCCGGAGCGCGCCCGTCACGAGCTTGAGGAAGGCGAAGCGGCTCGACGTATCGAGCCGGTCGAGCAGATCGCGGACGGCAGAGCGCACCTCTGTGCGACCGAGCGAATTCATCCGCGTGACGACCTCGCCGAGGCGCGGCTGGTGTTCATCGTCGATCGTATCCTTGCGACCGCCGTCCCAGACGAGCGAAATGGTTTCGGCAAGATCCCCCACATAGTCGTAGGAATACTGGAAGAGGACCGGGTCCATCCGCTCCAGCACCAGATCACGCAGCATGGCTGGCTTGACGCTTTTGAGATCCAGCGCGCCGGCAAGCGCCGCGAGGCCGTACCCACGGTCCGGATCGGGCGTATCGCGAAAATAGTCGGCGAGCAAAGTAAGCTTGCCATTGCGGGACGGAGTCAACACGAGCCGATCGAGGAGGGTGGCGAACGGTTTCATCAATCCCCCTCGTCCTCGTAACCGACGAGATGCAGCGGGCGGGCGGGGATATTCTTCAACTCGCACCAGCGCACCAGCGCTTCCTCGCGGCCATGAGTCACCCAGACTTCGGAGGGGCTTATCTCTTCGATAGTCGCCAGAAGCTCGGGCCAATCGCAATGGTCGGAGATGACCAACGGCAGTTCGACACCGCCTTGTTTCGCCCGCTGGCGGATCATCATCCAGCCCGATGCGAAGGCGGTCAGCGGCTCGTTGAAGCGCCGCGCCCAGCGATCCTGGAAGGCCGATGGCGGGCCGACGACGACGGCTCCCTTGAAAGCGGCAGGATCGCTCTTCTCCATTGTTGCGGGGCGGATGTCGCCGAGGTCGATCCCCTGCCCGACATAATAGTCGCAAAGCTTCGCCAGCGCACCGTGGATGAAGATCGGTTCGGAGTAGCCGCAATCGCGGATGAGCCTGATGACGCGCTGCGCCTTTCCGAGCGCATAGGCGCCGACGAGGTGGCTGCGTTCCGGAAACTGGTTCAGCGAGGTGAGCAGCCTGGCAATCTCGTCCCTCGGGTCCGGGTGATGGAAGACCGGCAGGCCGAAGGTCGCCTCGGTGATGAAGACGTCGCAGGTGACCGGCGCGAAGGGCGCGCAGGTGGGATCGGTGCCGCGCTTGTAATCGCCGGAGACGACGATGCGAAGCCCGCCCTTCTCGATGGCGATCTGGGCCGAACCGAGCACGTGACCCGCCGGATGGAAGCTCACGCGAACGCCGTCGATATCGATCTCCTCGCCGAAGGTCGCCGCCTGTTCCGACCCGGCGAAACCATCGCCGTAGCGCAACCGCATGATGTCGAGCGTCTGGCGCGTGGCAAGCACTTTCGCATGGCCGGCGCGCGCATGATCGGAATGGCCGTGCGTGATCAGGGCCCGCTCGACGGGACGCACCGGATCGACATGGAAACGGCCGATGGGGCAGAAGAGCCCGGCCGGGGTGGGATGAAGCAATGCCTCGGGTTTCATGCCCTTGAAGATAGGGCAAAAACCGCATGACGCCAGACCGGCTCCCCCCGACCGGGCGCTGTTACCATTTCAGGATCTTGGTCAGCGCATCCTTGTTCTTGATCAGGTCGTTGACCGCACCCAGGTCGTTCAGGGATTCGATGACCTTGAGCTTCTCGTCCGAGGAAAGGTTTTTGCCCGCCTCGCGGATGATCAATACCTGATCCGCCGCCTTGGTCTCGTCCGATGCGATGGCTGCCGCATCGATGCTCGGCCCGATGGAGCGCTGATCCTGCAGGAGATAGAGAAATTCTCCGGCCTGCAGCCGAACGGTGTCGTCGTCATCCTGCGCCGCCGCCACCAGAACCGGAAAGTCCTCTCCCTTGAGGTTGGCAGATATGGCCTGCCTCGTTTCGGTCGTCGGCGAACGGCGCATCATCTCGGCCAGCGCGTAGGTTATGCCGAGCTTGGTCCGGTAGCCGTCCACATCCTCTTTCAGATGCCGAATCATGGTCGGGACCGCCGCCGGGCCGAGGGCCGCCAGATTGTCGCGCGTGCTGCGGCGGATGGAGGCGTCGTCATCCTGCAGACGATCGAATATCACGGGATCGATATCCAACGGCGGGGACTGGGCTAATGCGACCGGAAGGAGCAGCGACTGGAGAAGCTGGACCGATGCTGCGCCCGGTTGAGGAATGGCGATCGCCAGGTCCTGCAGGGAGCGAACTTCCTTGAAGACGACCTTGCCATTTTCGGTCACCACCCGGCGGGCGAGATCGAACTCCCAATCGATATTCTTGTTGTTGCCGAAAAGCGGTCCCAGGTGTGCTTTGGCGATGCCTTCGGCGCCGGCGACCATCGTGAACTCCGAACGGGGCTGGCCGCTGTCGAGCGTGGTCACCCGGATGCGGATATTCGACTTCCGGAAGCCGTTATTGGTCAGGATGAACTTGATCTCCTTGGCGTTGAGATCGCGATATTGATACAGCGGATCGTCATCGAGAATGACGACATCGCTCAGTTTGTCGATATCGCCGCTGATCGAGCCAGTCTTGTAGAGCATGGGCGGCGTGTCATAGGCCTGCAGAAGCAGGAACATGGCGAATGCTATCGCAACCGATCCGCCCATCGTCCATCCCCGCCAGGCCCCCTGTGCCTGAGCGCCGAATGCCGACAGGACGACCGCCACGCCAGCACAGGCGATCAATGTCGTCAAAAGGGATTTCTGATCGAGAAAGCCGGCGGATACCCCTCCGACGATCATCAGCAGCCCGACCCCGATCGCTATACTGGTCAGATGGGGAGGAATTCCTCCACCCCCAGGACCCGGCCCGTTACCTCCGCCGCCGCCCGGCCCGTTCGGGGCCGGGTTTTGAGGACTGGCATTGTTGCCATTGCCGCCAGCTTCGTCGTTAGCCATTGCAAAGCCCCCCGCTTCAGCAGGAGGGAATTATACTTATAGTTTTAAATATATCAATAAATAACTTTTAGTTGCATCAAGTTGCAGGCTTGGAAGAACTCTCGGTGCGCACCACTGCCGCCGGCAGGCGGATCGGCTTCAGCAGGCATGCGGCGAGAAGGCCGATCAGCGCCATGGCGCTTCCCGTCATGAAGACCGGCACGAAGGCTTCCGTGTAGAGCGTGTGAACCGCGATGCGCGACGCCTCCGGCAATCGAAGCATCATGGCCGGCGTGAGCGAAGCGATATCCTCGACGCCCGGAATGCTGGTGCCGACGCCCCTGATCCCGGCCGCAACGATCGCGCCATAGATGGAGATCGCGATCGAAGCACCGGCCATACGCATCAGTGTCACGGCACCGGTCGCCGCACCGACATCTTCGCGTGGGGCGGAATTCTGCACGCCGATGATCGGCGCCTGCTGGCCGAAACCGATCGCAAGCCCCTGCATCAACATGAAGCCCAGGATGAAGGGAACCGGAGTTCCGGCCGGAAGCTGCGAGAAGATGAACAGCGCTACGACGTTCAGCGACAGACCGATCAGCGTGAAGGGCTTATAACGGCCGCTGATGGAGATCAGCCTCCCGGTCGATATGGAACCGATGACGATGCCGGTGGTGGTAGCAATGAAGCAGAAGCTCGCCACGGATGGCGAAAGGCCCGTCGTCGTCTGCAGGAAAAGCGCGAAATAATTCGCCATGCCGATCGCCACCGCCCCGGTGCAGAAGGACACGACCAGGAATAGCGAGAAGGTCGAATCCCGGAAGAGTTTCAAAGGCACGATCGGTTCGGGAACACGGCCTTCGACGACAACCCAGGAGATGGCGCAAAGCACACCGAAGGCCACGACCAGCATGGATTGCCAAGCGATCAACGAACCGAAGAGCGTGACGCTATCAGCCCAGACCACGATGCTCGCGACCATCGCGGCAAGCAGAATGGCACCAGGATAATCGATCTTCGGTCTGCGGACCGGACGGCGATAGGGCAGCAGGAGCGAGATGCCGGTCAGAGCGACGATGCCGATCGGCAGATTGATGAGAAAGATCGATCGCCAGCCGAACCATTCGCTCATGGTGCCGCCAAGCAGCGGGCCGAGGCTGCCGGACGCCATAATGACAAGGCTCGAATAGCTCTGATATTTCGCCCGCTCACGGGGCTCGAATAGATCGGCATTGATGGAAAAGATCGACACCATGATGCCGCCGCCGCCCATGCCCTGCAGCAGGCGCGAGGCGATGAGCGAATCCATCGACCAGGCGAGGCCGCAAGTAAGAGAGCCGACGGTGAAGATGACGATCGCCGCCAGCATCACGTATTTGCGACCGAAGAGATCGCCGAGCTTTCCGTAGATCGGCATTGTCGCGCTGGTCGCAAGGAGATAGGCCGAACCGACCCAGCCGAAACGCTCCAGTTCACCGAATTCGCCGATAATTGTCGGCAATGCGGTCGAGACGATCTGGTTGTCCAGCGTCGCCATGAACAGCGCCGTCAGCAAAAAGCAGAAGATCACCAACCGCTGCCGGCGATCGGTGACAAGCGGCACATGGGCCGGGCGGGTCATATCCATAGGTTAATCCAAAGTGTCGAAATTTTATGTGCCGCAAGCATATAATTGTCAATGGCACTTTGATGCCTAAAGCAAAGAATGGTTGGAACGGAACGGAGGGTCTGATATTCTTTCCCGATGATGACCAAGAGCCTTTTGAGACAGGAATCCGCCGCAACCACTTCCCCCGAAGACGTAGCGCGCATCAGCGAGACGCTCGGCCGCATGCGATTGCTGATCGGCCGGCGGATCATCGGGCGCACGGCAATCGCCAATATCGCTCCGGGTCTCGACATTTCGCATCTCGACGTGCTGGACGTAATGCGCCGCATCGAGGGCGAGGTCACCGTCGGCGCGATCGCGGAGGCGATGCGAATCGACCCGTCGCGCGGCAGCCGGCTGGTGGCGGATCTCGTCGCCCGGGGCATCTTGCGCCGCGACGCATCCCAGGCCGACGGCCGCCGCTCGCTCGTCGTCCGGACCGAGTTCGGCGACAGGCTGCTGGCCGAAATCCGCGCAGTCAAACGCACGCTGCTCGCCCGCGTGCTGGAAGGCTGGCCGGAGGACGAGCTCAACGCCTTTTCCGCGCTCTTCGAAAAATTCGTATCGAACTTCGAAGCCATCTACGTGGCGGCGGAGAAGACGCCGGAGTCCCACCTTTCCGACGCCCCCTGAGCTATCTAATAAATTGCGCATAAATTGCTATTCCGTTATTCTGAAGAGAGAATATCGGAAGCAAAACCATGAATGTTTCGGTCGGTCCCCGCTGGGAAACATTCATCGAGGAAGCGGTGCAAGAAGGGCGTTACGGCTCGGCCAGCGAAGTGGTGCTAGAAGGCCTGCGGCTCGTGGAAGAGCGCGAGACGAAGCTTTCGGCGCTGAGGAAGACGCTGCAGCGGTCCATTGAAGCCGGCGGTGACGTCAGCGAGGAAGAGCTGGATGTTTTTCTGGATGCCGAATTCGAGAAGCTTGAGAAAGAGGGCTATTGAGCGCCACGCATTCAATATCTCGATAGCGTGGAGGCCGATTTCAGGGAAATAGCCCATTACGTCTCAAGAGAAAGCGGCAGCGCGGCAATCGCACGACAGTTCGTGAGAGCATTGCGTCACAAATGCCGCAACCTTGCGACGCTACCCGGTACAATGGGCGAGACCGCTCGGAACTCGGCCCTCGATTGAGAAGCGTCACGTATCGGGATGCATCATCTACGTCCGTTCTGCAGGTGATCGCTTCCAAGCAGTCAACATCCTCGAAGGCCATCGGGACGCCGAACGGCATTTCGGCGCCGGTGATACGGAGCCGGAGAGCGAGGGTTAAATGCCCTCGCCGCCTGAAACACGCAGCCGGTCGCGTCCCTGGTCCTTGGCCTCATACATGGCGCGGTCGGCACGTGCGAGCAGAGTTTCGGGCGTATCGCCATCCTGCGGAAAGAAGGCGATCCCCATGCTGCAGGTGGCCGTGACGCTCCTGCCTTCGACGACGATCGGGCGGGACACCAAAGTGCGAAGCTCCTGCAGCCGGCGCACGACGCCCAGTTCATCCTGACTGGGATTGCTGAAGACGATCGCGAATTCGTCGCCGCCAAGCCTAACCAGAAGATCGCTGGCGCGGATACAGTTCGCCATGCGGGATGACAGCGTCTTCAAGACTTCGTCTCCCGCGGCGTGACCGAGCGTATCGTTGATTTGCTTGAAGTTATCGAGGTCGATATAGGCGATCGTGACCTTGCGGTTCTCGCGGCGGGCCTCATGCAAGGTACGGCCGAACTGAGCCCAGAACAGCGTCCGGTTCGGCAGGCCGGTCAATGGATCGTGGTGCGCCATATGCTGGATACGCTCTTCATTGCGGGCGCGCTCAATCGCAATGCCGGCGATATCGGTCGCCATGGCCGTCAGCTCGAGCTCCAGATCCGTAGGCTCGCGCGGGCTGTCGGAATAAAGCCCGAACGTGCCGAGCACCCGGCCGTCCGGCGCCAGGATGGGTGTCGACCAGCAGGAACGGAAACCGAATATGATCGCGAGTTCGCGATAGTCGTCCCAGAGCGGGTCGGCCAGAACGTCCTCGACGAAAACCGGGGAACGCCGCCAGGCGGCCGTGCCGCATGAGCCGACCTTCGGTCCGATCTCCAGGCCGTCGATGAGTTTCACATACGCAGGCGGAAGCCGCGTGGCCGCGCCGTGACGCAGCCGGTTCGTATTCTCTTCGAGAAACAGGACGGAAGCCGTGATATCGTCCAGTTCTTCCTCCACCGTGCGGACCAACGCATCGAGAACCGTCTGAAGGGGCTGGCCGCGGGCGATCATCTCCAACAGCCGGGCATGGCCGTGGCGGCGGTCGTCCTGTCGTTTGCGTTCGGTGATGTCCCGCGAAATGCCGACTAGGCCGACGATCTGGCCTTCCGCATCGCGCAACGGCATCTTCGATGTGGTGAGCCACAGCACGCGGCCATCCGGAAGCTTGATGCGTTCCTCCCGGCCCTGAATCGCAATGCCTGTCGACATGACCTCCTGTTCGACGGCAAAGAGTTCACGCGCGGTCTCGTGGGCGAGGATGTCGAAATCGGTCTTGCCGATCATGTCGGAACCGTCGTGGAACCTGCTGTTGCGGCCGGCGGCGGCGTTGGCGAAGACAAAGCGGCTCCGACGATCCTTCACATAGATGAAATCCGGAAGGTGATCGAGAAGACTATAGGCTTCGAGTTGACGTGTGACGGGGGTAATGTCGAAATCGGTATCGGTTTCAGTGGAGACACGAAGCAGGCGAGTGCAGAGTTCATCCAGCGGATCGGAGGTGAAAGCCAGGGGCATGCTATGCGACAAGGGTCCCACCATCCCCACCTCTCCTTCCACTTTCATCCGAAAAATGCGCGAGAACCCGCCGCCCCATTGCATATAGCATGACGCAGAATTCCTTATCGTTGCTTAAAAAGATTGTGAAATCTGTCATGCGTGGAGCATGTATAGAAGCATTTTCTACTCACCCGCTCAAAACTAATCCGCGTAACCATGATGCAAAGGGCTGGCATGGAAAATGCTTCGTTGATGTCAAAGGATAGCGTTGGATGATTTCGAGACGGGCAGTATTGACGATGATCGCCAGCGCGGCCGCTTGCGGAGGGAGCCCGCTCCGTGCGCTCGCGACCCCGGAGGGGTTTTCGACGGCCGATCTGCGAGGGTCGATCGATGCCCGGGAACATGGCGTCACGTCCGAGGGCGGCGAGAAAGGAAGCCGCAAACTCGGCGAGATCATCACCAAGGCTGCGCGCCGGAACATGCCTGTCTTCCTGCCACCCGGCGATTACCAGGTCTCCAACCTCGACCTGCCCGAGGGCACGCGGATCACCGGCGTGCCCGGTGCCTCACGCCTCGTCTATTCCGGTGACGGATACCTCCTGAAAGCCGATGGCGTGCGTCGCATCGAGCTTACCAATATCGTCATCGACGGCGCCAGCCGCCGGCTCGACGACCAGAGCCCCGCGCTCGTCCACTTGCGCGGTGTCGGCGAGGTGATGATCGACAATTGCGAGATCACCGGTGCGGGAAAGACGGCCGTCCAGCTCGAACGGTGTGGCGGAAGGGTCGAACGAAGCCGGATTTCGGAGGCCGGCGAATACGGACTCCTGGCCGTGGAAAGCACGGGACTTTCCGTGACCGGCAACACGATCGTCGACTGCGGCAACGGCGGTATCCTCGTCCATCGCTGGACGAAGGGTATCGACGGCACGATCGTCTCCGGCAACCGCATCCTCGGGACCGGCGCGACGAATGGCGGAACCGGCCAGTACGGCAATGCGATCAATCTCTTCCGCGCCGACAACGTGATGGTGACCAGCAACCACATCTCGCAATCGGCCTTTTCGGCGATCCGCGCCAACAGCGCCTCGAACGCACAGATCGCCAACAATCAATGTTTCGCGTCGGGTGAAACCGCGATCTATGCGGAGTTCGCCTTCGAAGGCGCGATAGTTTCCGGCAATCTCATCGACGGCGCGGCGAACGGCATTTCGGTCGTCAATTTCAACGAAGGCGGGCGGCTTGCGACCGTCGCGAGCAACATCGTCCGCAATCTGAAACCCGTAGGGCCCTACGCGCTGGACGAGGCGATTTTCGGCGTCGGCATCAGCGTCGAAGCGGATACCGCAGTCACCGGCAATGTGATCGAGAACGTGCCGCTCTGGGGCATGGCGCTCGGCTTCGGTCCCTATCTGCGCAATGTGCTGGCGACCGGAAACATCGTGCGGCAGGCGAAAGTGGGCTGCGCCGTGACCGTGGTCGAGGGCGCGGGCGACGCGATGATTTCAGGGAACCTCTTCGAAGCGGTGCAGGACGGCGCGGTGATCGGCTACCGCTGGAAAGCGCCCTCCACTACCGAGCTTGGCCGCGGCGGCAACCAGGGCCGGGGGCTTGCGCATCTGACGATCGAGAACAACCGGATCGTTTAGGGCGAACAGATTCATTGAAAACTTTCATCGTCGTCCAACGCGGATTGATCTTCCGTTTTTCCGCGCATGCCCGTAGCTTGCCGCCGACATCCATTCGCATGCCTTCATCCCGAAACCGGTTATGACTTTCAGGCTGCACGCCCAGGAGAAATGTAGAATGCTGAAAATCTATGGTGTCTATCGCTCGCGGGCGACCCGCCCGCTCTGGCTCGTCGAGGAACTCGGCATTCCGTTCGAGCATGTGCCGATCATCCAGGGCTACCGGGTGTCGGAGCCGATGGCACCCGGCGCGCGGGTCAACACGCTGTCGCCGGAATTCCTGGCGATAAACCCGATGGGCTCGATCCCCTCAATGGATGATGGCGGCTTCGTGCTGCATGAATCTTTGGCGATCACGCTCTACCTCGCCCGCAAATACGGCGGTGAACTCGGCCCCAAGGATATCAACGAAGAGGCTCTGATGGTGCAGTGGTCGCTGTTCGCTGCCACCAGCATCGAGACGCCGGCACTCAAGATTTCCTCAACGATCGCCGGCGGCAAGCAGGATACGGAAGAGGGCAAGACCGACATCGACGTCTCGGCTCGCCTGCTGAAACGCCCTTTCGACGTGCTCGAAAAGCATCTTTCGAGGAACAGCCACATGATCGACGGCCGGTTCACCGCGGCGGACATCAATGTCGCGGAAATCGTGCGCTATGCACAGGGCCATGCGAGCCTTTTCGACAGCCGCCCGGCGCTGAAGGCGTGGCTCGAATCTTGTCAGGCCCGTCCCGGCTTCAAGGCCATGTGGGACAAGCGTCTGGCCGAACCGGCCTAATTTTTCCCTGCCGTCAGGGCTCTTCCAGCTCGGCCAGTTCCGCTTTCAGCCATGTGTGGAAGGCCCTGACCTTGGGTGGCCGGCGGGATCCGGCCCGGGTGACGAAATAGTGTCCGAAGCCGGTTGCCGCACGGACGGAAAAGGGTTCGACGAGCTTGCCGTGCTCCAGCGCGTAGGCCGCCAAAGTCTGCCACGCGAGCATCACCCCCTCGCCCGCGATCGTCGCATCAAGGCAGAGCGAGGCCTCGTTGAAGACGTGGCGGACGTTCAAAGGCCCGGGCGCGACGCCCGCCGCGTTGAGCCAGACGTCCCAGGAGAACATTGCCCGGCCGTCAATGATGGCCGGCAGTTTGAGGATATCGGCAGGCTCCTTCAGCTTTTCCGCAAGAGCCGGCGCGCAGACCGGAAAGATGAGCTGCGGCAGCAGAAGCTCGGCATCGACACCCGGCCATTTGCCCGTGCCGACGCGGATACCGAGATCGACACCATCGGTGACGAAATCCGCCATGGCCGTGGTGGCATCGATCCTCAGCCGGATCTCCGGATGGAGCGCCGAAAACCGATCCAGCCGATGGACGAGAAAACGGGCCGCGAAGACCGGCGCGACGGAAATTGTGAGCAACGTGTCGTCCCGCCGCTGCCCGAGGCCAACGGCCTCCGACAGCGAGTGGAAGCCTTCCTTCAGTCGCGCCAGCATGGGCCGCGCCGCGTCGGCCGGAACCATTCCCTTGGGCAAACGATGAAAGACCGGCCGGCCGAGCTGCGCCTCCGCCTTGATGACCTGCTGGCTGACAGCACCAACCGAGACGCCAAGCTCTTCCGCCGCCGCCTGCAGCGACCCCAGACGGCCGACTGCTTCCAGCGCCCGCAATCCGTTCAAATGCACGAGGTTGAGGTTTTTCATATAGATTTTCTAAAGGCTACCTTTCAAGAACTCAATTGAAAACCAACACGGAAGCGCCGATATTCCTCCTGCAAATGATAACAAATTTGCAAGGTGACACGCATGGCATCGCTCAAGATTTTCTTGAACCCGAAAACCTGGCTGAAATCAGCCGGGGACTCCATGGAGAAACAGTCCGACGATCCGTTCGATGATCCGGACATTCGCTCCATGAACCTCGGGCAACTCGCCGACCTGCCCTTTCCGGGCATTTATGATAAAGCACGCCTGGAAAAGATGACGCTGGCGAAATGCGCCTGACGGATCAGGCTGCCTTTTCCTCAGCAAGCGCCTTCTGGACCGCGGGCCGCGCCTTCATCCGTTCGTAATGGGCCTGGACGCGCGGAAATGCGGCGATATCGACCCTATCCCCTTCCAGCCAGCCGGCGATGGTGAAGAGATAGGGATCGGCGACGGAATACTGCTCGCCGAGGACATAGGGGCCTGCAAGAAAATCGTCCTCGATCAGGCGGAAACATTCGCCCATGGTCTGCGGCACCTTGCGCAGCATGTCCGCATGGGAGGACGGCTCGTCGGCCCATCTTGTGCCGCGGCGACCATGCGCATGCGCCACATGCACGGTCGAGGAGAGATAGGCGTTGAACGCCTGCATCTTGGCAAACAGGAACGGATCGTCGAGCGGGGCCAGCTTCGCCAGCGGCGCGGCCTGCGCGATGAAGGCAAGGATCGCGACCGTCTCGCTCAGCGCGCCCTTGTCCGTCACCAGAGCCGGCACGCGACCCTTCGGGTTGATCTTCAAATAGGCTTCGGAACGCTGCTCGCCTTCTGCGAAATTCAGCCGCTTCACCTCATAGGGCAGGCCGGAATCGGCAAGCGCGATATGGCTGGCGAGCGCACAGGTGCCGGGCGCGAAATAGAGCGTATACATGAACATCCTCCGGTTTGAGGATGCCGTTGTAGCACAGGCTCATTTCTCAGGAAGCCTCAAACGACGCCTGGAACATCTTCCAATCGATACCAGACCGGAATGCCGCGTTCGGTGGCCAAGCGGACATCATTGTCGGCGCCCCTGGATTCGCCCGACAGGCGAAGCACACCATCGCAAAGCTGCAGCAGGCGTCCGGCGGCGGGATGGAAAATCTCCTCGTAGAGATCGTCTCCTATCTCCTTGCCACCCGCCGCGCGCCATACCGGCAGAGCCACCCATTCACCGATCATCGGCACGTGACCTGCGCTGAACAGCGCGTAGGAGGGGGCCTCCAGCCGTCTCAGGTTCTCCGCCATCCTGTTGGGGTCGTCACCCGTACCGGAACGATAGGGACCGGCAATCAAGATCAACATGTTCGTTTCTCCAGAACGTATCCGCATGCATCGCGGAACTGCACGAATTTGCCAGAAATACTTTACATACAGCACGATTTCAGGCATGTTCGCGTTTATTCATGGAATTTCGTGCAGAGTCAAGAACCATGCTGACGAGCCAACGCAAGAACCTCATTCTCGACATGCTGCGTCGGGAGGGTCAGGTCGTCGCCAAACGGGCGGCAGAAGAGTTTTCGCTGTCGGAGGACACGATCCGGCGGGATCTGCGGGAGATGGCGGCGGAAGGCCTGCTCAGGCGCGTACACGGTGGGGCCATGCCCGTGACGCCGGACCTGCCGGATTTTACCGCGCGGCGGGCAATTTCATCAGAGGTGAAGAGGAAGCTCGGCGCAGCGGCTGCCGCCATGATCAAGCCGGGTCAGATGATCTTTCTCGATGGCGGCACGTCGACGGCTGAAATCGCCCGGGCGCTGCCGCGCGATTTCGCCTTCACGGTCGCCACCCACAGCCCGACGATCGCTGCGGAACTGGAGCATCATCCGACCGCCGAGGTGATCCTGATCGGCGGCCGGCTCTACAAACATTCGATGGTGGCAACGGGAGCAGCGGCGATGAGCCAGATCGCGAACATGCGTCCGGACATCTTCTTCTTGGGCGTGACGGCGGCGCATCCCGTCCGCGGGCTCTCCACCGGCGATTTCGAGGAAGCCGCAATCAAGCGGCATATTTCCGTTTGCTCGGCCGAGACGATCACGCTGCTGACGGTGGACAAGTTGGACGCCGTCTCGCCGCATGTGATCATGCCGGTCTCGGCGCTTTCGGGCATCATCATGCAGAGCGGCGCTGACGAGGCACGGCTGGCACCCTACCGGGCGGCGCGATTGGATGTGATGGAGGTGTAGCGGTCAGTGTTCACGCGAGACTGAGAAGACCGCTATATTGTCCTGCGTCATCCTTGGCCAGATCACGGTCGGCTTTCGTCTTCGCCACGCACTGAGCGAACGCAAGGCTTATGCGGCATTCGCCGCGCTGGGCGCTGGCAAATAGTCAACGAGACCTTTTTCGACTATAGTTGGGTACAGCTTGGGCAGAAACCACGAAGTTCGCTAGAGCGGACGATTGTTTGAGCCCGGCTCGACCGCGGCCTCCCTTTCGGCGTCCATGGAACTCGGGACGGAGCGCCTGCTTGCCGATGCAGAATTCGTGAGTGGAGCGCAAAGATGGAACAGAACGCGGAGATCGGCACGGCCGGACCTAACGACTTCCCTGCCATTCGAACCTTGTGCAACGGCTTCATCGACTGGTGCCGATCGCGTTATGGCGAAAACGCCTGGTTCGTCGACCGATACTACACGCCAGAAGAATGGGCCGCACTCCTGGACAGCCTACCGAGAATACACTCGCCTCCAGATGGGGAGATTCTTGTTGCCCGCCTGAACGGAAAGGTGGTCGGCTGTGTGATGATGCAGCGGATCGACGAACACACATGCGAGATGAAGCGCATGTTCATCAGTCCCGAGGGCCGAGGCTTAGGGCTGGGCCGCCGTCTCGCCGAGACCATCGTGGGCGTGGCTGCAGAGCGGGGCTATACCACCATGCGGCTGGATACCGGCCGCAACCATGATGAGGCGCTAAGCCTCTACCGCTCTCTCGGATTCCAGGAGATCGCACCCTACTACAAAGCACCCCCTGAACTGCGCAACCATCTCATCTTCATGGAAGCCCCTCTGGTGGGGTAGTTCCGTCGCCCTCGCGATGGGTCCTGTTGCACGTGCACGGCGGAGCAAGGTTGTAGGATGGTGCCGAAGTCTGCTTCATGGTGGGCAAATGTGTAAGTGGTGGCCTTTGGTACCCTAATGCCGGGCCGATCCAGCCACATCACCCCCCCTCTCGGCACCTCCCCGTGACTCAGATAGGGTGAAATCCCCGTTCAGATTCCGCGATTCATACAGCCAAAAGATGCGCCATATCTTGGGATCCCGGAGCTAACGGGATAAGCCACCTCAAAACATCAAGCCGTTGCAGATCCTCGGCACAAGACCGAGGATGACGGAGGAGAGGTTGGCACGCCGCCGGAAGGAAGGCCTCACGCAAACAGCGCATCGGTGACGCGGACGTCGCCGACATGGATGCCGTTCCAGTTCCTCATGGACTTGTTGGCCATGGCCAGCAGCTTCGCCTGCACCTCGCCGCCCTTTTCGAAATAGCGAGAGATCAGTGCGAAGATCATCGCTTCCGCGGCGCGCGTCGTGCCGTCCTCGCATTTCACCGCAATCGCAAGCCCCTGATCCGGCAGGGCCGCGACAAAGACGCCCTCGGCGCCGGTCTTGGCGAAGATCTTGCCCGGCGCGACTTCCATCAGCTTCGTGCATGCGCGGTTGCTGCCGGCGACATAGAAGGGCTCCGCCATGCACGCCTCCATCAGCCGGCGCGCCGCCCTGGCGCGCTCCGGCGAGAGCGAGCTTCCCGTCACCATTTTTGCAAAGCCGTGGGCCAGCCCCTTGAGCGGCACCGCATAGCTGGGAATCGAGCAGCCGTCCGTGCCGCAATTCTGATGACCGAGGATCGCGCCGGTCAGCGCTTCCATCGTACCCCGGATTTCGGCCTGCAGCGGATGGTCGTATTCGACATAGCCCTTCACCTCCAGCCCCGCATGGACACAGGTACAGACGAAGCCGGAGTGTTTTCCGGAGCAGTTGTTGTGGAGCGCGGTCGGCTTTTCGATCGTGCGGGCCTGGTGGATGAGGGTCGCCTGATCAGAAGACCAGTGCGCACCACATTCGAGCGCGTCGTCATCACGACCGGCTTTCGCCAGCATGGCGGCGGCCGTCGCCACATGCGCGTCCTCACCGGAATGGGAGGAGCAGGCAAGCGCCAGTTCCACATTGCCGAAACCGTAGGCATCAGCCGCACCGCTTTCGACGAGCGGCAGCGCCTGCATGGCCTTGCAGGCCGAGCGCGGGAAGACGGCGGCTTCGGCCTCGCCGAAGGAGAAGACAACCTTGCCGTCTCCGTCGACGACCACCCCCATGCCGCGATGGCGGCTTTCGACCAGCCTGCCTCTGGTAACTTCCACGGTAACGGGGTTTTGCATGGTCGGTCCTGAAATTGCTGTTTTCATTGATGCCTATGCGAAGCGCATACCACAGGCTCGTAAACAAGTCTGGCGCTATCTTCACGAGGGAACCTTGCATGAAATCCGTTAAGCGGCTGTTTCTGGTCATTTTCATCATCTACCTCCTGCCGACATTCGCCTCGGCAGGTCTGTGGGCGATGAAGGACCGACCGTCGCGATGGAGCGAGGCGCGCTGGTCTTCCGCCGGGATTCTGCCGAAGGCGGAACAGAGCGAACAAGCTGCGATCTACGTCTTTTCGGCGATGACCGGCGGGCTGAAGGGCGCCGTCGCGAGCCATGCCTGGATCGTCATCAAGGAAAAAGGCGCAAACGCCTATACGCGCTACGACAAGGTAGGATGGGGCAAACCAATCCGCCGCAACGGCTATCCGGCGGACGCCTACTGGTATTCCAACACGCCCGAGCTGGTGACTTCGGTGACCGGTGCAAAAGCGGAACAGCTCATTGCGAAAGTCGAGGATGCGATCGCCGCCTACCCTTATGCGGAGCCCGGCGGCTACACCATCTGGCCCGGGCCGAATTCCAATACCTTCGTGGCCTACATACTGCGCACGGTGCCGGAGCTCGATGCCGTGCTGCCGCCGCATGCGGTTGGCCGCGATTATCTTCCGGGCGACGAATTCGTGCATCTTGACGAGGACTGGCGCGATCTGCACGTTACGCTGCGCGGGCTGATCGGCTTTTCGGCCGGTGTTCGCAGCGGTCTGGAGGTGCATGTCCTGGGGCTGGTTGCTGGTCTCGACTTGGCGAGGCCGGGCATCAAGGTGCCGGCGGTGGGACGTATCGGAATTTGAAGGGCAGCTATGCAGAAAATGCAAAACGCCCGCAACCTGGCGGGCGTTTGACAATCATATGGTCAATCGACGATCAGAAGCCGACGGCTTCGCGGGCGACGCGGCGGATATCGCTTTGTGCGATGCCGAGGTCGTTGAGTTCGCGCGGTGTCATACGGCCCAGTTCGGCGACCGTCTGACGATATTTACGCCAATTGTTAAGAGTGCGTGCGACGTTCATGATGATCCCCCTTTCCTGGGTTTTCGAAGCTTAGCAGCCAGTCCTTGGCGCTCTCGTTTGCTTCGATGACCCTCATATAGTCCCGCCTCGGTTGTTGTAAAAGTGCCTACTAGACACGCCACCCATGCAGTAAATGCATATCCAGGGGCGATCCAGATCAATGACTGGCGAGAAAGGGAGATTGAATATCGACAACCGCAAAAAGGAAAAGGGCCGCTCACGCGACCCTTCCATGAGTTTGGTCCGGTTGAACGAACCCGGGCGCTACATGAGCTGCCCGAAGGAAGATGAAGTTCAGGCCGAGGGCTGCCCCGTCAAAACCATCACCTTTCCATTGCCCGTTACGCAGACCGAAATCTCACTAGACATTGGATCACCTTCCTTTCATTACGTTGACGATGAAATCAAGGTAGGTGCAAGCGGCCGAGTCTGCAAGGCACGTTATGTAAACAATCGCGCATTTAAGTGAGTTGCGCAGACTCAGTCCCGTCCCTAGAATCCGCCAGCTTTCAACAACGGAAGCCTACCTTTCAGCTCAATTTCAGTACGATCTTGCCGATGTGGCTGCTGGTCTCCATCAGCCGGTGCGCCTCGACGACCCTGTCGAACGGCAGGACGGAATGGATGACCGGAGTAACCCTCCCCTCCCCCAGGAGCGGCCAGACCTGAGCCAGAAGATCGTCGCGGATGGCGCGCTTTTCCTCCGCCGTGCGCGGGCGCATGGTGGAGCCGGTGACCGTCAGGCGCTTGACCATGATCGGCGTGAGGTTCACCTTTTCCGCCGTATTTCCGCCGAGGAAGGCGATGATCGACAGGCAACCGTCCTTGGCGAGTACGGAAAGGTTCTTTTCGAAATAGGCGGCGCCGATCATGTCGAGGACGACATCGACACCCTTGCCACCGGTCTCCTGCCGCATCACCTCGGCGAAATCCTCGGTCCTGTAATCGATGCCGCGTCTGGCGCCGAGCCTCTCGCAGGCCTCGCATTTCTCCTTCGAACCCGCTGTCGCATAGACCGTCGCGCCAAAGGCCCTGGAAAGCTGGATCGCCGTCGTGCCGATACCGCTTGACCCACCATGGATGAGAACGCTTTCGCCTTCCGTCAACCCCGCCATCTGGAAAAGATTGGCCCAGACGGTGAAGAAGGTTTCGGGAAGCGCCGCGGCTTTCACCGCGTCATACCCTTTCGGCCATGGCAAAGCCTGTCCGGCCGGCACGGCGCAATAATCCGCATAACCGCCGCCGTTCGCCAAGGCGCAGACCTTGTCGCCGGGCTTGAACTCGCTCACGCCTTCGCCGAGGGCAACGACCTCGCCGGCAATCTCAAGCCCCAGGATCGGGCTCGCATCCTTCGGCGGCGGATAATTGCCGCTGCGCTGCGCCACGTCCGGCCGGTTGACGCCGGCGGCCTCCACCTTGACGAGAATTTCTCCGGGCCGGATGGCCGGCAGCGGCCCTTTTGCTGTAACCATGACCTCCGGCGCTCCGAAGGAAGGCAGATCGATGAAACGCATTTCGGCGGGAAACGGCATGACGGGCTCTCCTGTGAGTGTCAGGCCACTGACTTAGGACAGTCCTTCGCCCATAGGAAGGCGGCGTTCCGCCGCTCGGTCATTTTGTCTCGCCGAAGGTCGCGAAAACCAGGCCGCCTTCGCTGTCTTTCGCATTGGCCTTGACGGCGGCGATCTCCGCTCCGATGCGGCCTAAATCATCGAGCAGCAAGCCCTGCGGTAATTCCAGAACCCCGATCGAGCAGCGCAGCAGCGGAAAATCCCGCTCGGCGCCATAGCGGTCATGGCCACGGATCTTTCCCGCGATGCGCTCTTCCGGCGAATAGAGCTCCGCGACATCATCATGGAAATCGCTCAGCAGCCGTTCAAGGATTTCGTTCAGCTCCTCTCGAGTCCAATCGCGCACCCCGATGAAGAAGTCATCGCCGCCCACATGCCCCAAGAAAACACCGTCCGAGAAAAAATAACGCTTCATGAGCGCCGCAAACAGCGAAATCGCGTGATCGCCCATGTGGAAGCCGTAGTGGTCATTGAACGGCTTGAAATTGTCGAAGTCGCAATAACAGAAGAAGCGGGTCTCATCGTCGTCGCGGCCGCTCTCCTGCATGAAATCGCGGATGGCGCGGTTGCCCGGCAGACCGGTCAGCGGATTCTGATCCTGGGCGATCTTCAACTGCTTCTCGTTGATGACCTTGATGAGCGAGGCCGCCGATACGACGCCGGCATAACGCATGTTCTCCGTCAGGATGATGCAGGCGCTGTTGTCCATGTTGGCAAACAGGCTCATCAGTTCCTCTGCCTCCGCATCCAGACCGATGACCGGGGCACGATCGACGAAATGCGAGATCGAGCGTTCGTAGACCTTGTTCTTCAAAAGGTCGCGACCGAAGGGCTGGTAGATATATTCCTTCAAGTGGTATTCGTTGATGACGCCGCGCGGCTCACCATTGGCATTCAGCACCGGGAAGAAGGCCTGGCGCGGGTTGCGGCGGAAGAGCTCGAAGACGCTGTCGATGCTTTCGTTCTCGTAGACGGCCGGCAGGTGCTCGATCTGCTTGCGGATCAGTATCTCGTCGAGCGACTGGCTCGAGCGGCGACCGCGGCCGATATCGGCAAGATGGGGAAAGGACGGCTGCAGTTCCGAGACGAACGTCGTCGGCCGGGCGATAAACCAGCCCTGCACGAGATCCACGCCATATTCACGGCAGGCTAAGAATTCCGCTTCCGTCTCGATACCTTCGGCGATCACCCGAATGCCGAGCACATGGGCGATGTTGACGATATTCTTGACGAGATGGCGCTTGCGCGGATTGCGGTCGACGCCGGCGACGAAATGCCGGTCGATCTTGAGATAGTCGACCGGATAATCGCAGAGCAGCTTCATTTCGCCATGGCCGACACCGAAATCGTCGATCGCGAGCTTGAAGCCCTCCTTGCGCATCCATATCACCAGATCGGCGAATTCGGGCACGCTGGTATTGTCGAAACGCTCGGAAAATTCGAAGCAGACCGAGGATGGCGCGATATTCGCCTTGCGCAGATGCTGCACCACCTTCTCGATGAAATGTTGACCCTGATGAATAAGCCGCACATCGAGATTGAGGAAGAGCGTCGCGGAGGAGAAGTCCGGCAGGCTGGCGAACTTCGCCAGCGCACGGTTTGCCATCATCTGTTCGAGCAGCAGAAGCTGGCCGACCTCCTGGGCCTGGTCGAGCAGTTCGAGAGGAGAAGAGAAGCCGATCCGTTCCTGGCCACGCAGAAGGGATTCATAACCGAAGACCGAACCGGTGCCGACTTCGACGATGGGCTGGAAGGCATTTTCAAGCACCAGTTTCGCAAGGGTAACAAGCTGGTCGCTTGCATATCGTCTAAAGACACCCGGTTCCAATATGGCCGCAGACGACATCTACTCACTACTCCACTGCGCAATGGCCTAAGACACAGCGGTGAGGCTCCCATCAATTCGTCAAAAATCCCTTTCACGAAAATGACGTTTCGATGAAGGTTCGATGACGGAAGAATGCATTTTTATACAATATTATAACGACTTAATCGTATCGATACCGATCGCTCGCTCAGCCTTTGGCGGCAAGCGCCACGGCAATCAGCGCCCAGCCCTGCATGATCAGATCGACAGCCAGGAATAGGCCGAGGATGAAGAGGCTGTTGACCGGCCAGCCGAGCGCTATCACCAGGCCCGCCAGCGCGGTCACGATGCCGCCGACGATGATCCAGCCGGAACCGCGCACAGGCCGCATCCTGAAGCCGACCCAGAGGCGGAAAACGCCCGCGACGACGAGCGCCACGGCCATGAGAAGGGTCAGGACGGCCGCCGTCAGAGCCGGATTCCAGAAAGCCAGTACGCCGGCGATCGTATAAAGAATGCCGCTCAGCGCCCAGAACAGCATCTGATCCCAGCCCTTCACCTGGAAGGCGTGGACGAGATAGGCGACGCCGCCGATCAGCATCATCATGCCGATGTATAGGACGGAAACCACGGTCGCCGCGAAGAGATTGGCGAGCGCCAGAAAGCCGAAAACCAGGAGAAGAATGCCAAGGGCGAGAAACCAGCCCCATTTGCCACGAATTGCTGCAACCGCCGGCGTCTCGATACCGAATGCCATGATCAACCCTCTCTCGTAAATCTTACCCGACGTTATGCGATGGGATGTGGAGCGGATTTGACCAAGGTCAACCGCGCTTTTGGAACAGGAAGGTTCGCAATCGCTTCTTGATTGGTTAAGCGATCAAAAATAACTCACTCTTGAGTCCAGATCATTGTCCGGAGAGACGATTCCGCATGACCCGTCCCAATATCCTGATCGTCATGGTCGACCAGTTGAATGGAACGCTGTTTCCGGACGGCCCGGCTGACTGGCTGCACGTGCCGCATCTGAAGGCGCTCGCCGCCCGCGCGGCGCGGTTTCGGAGCAATTACACCTCCTCGCCGCTCTGCGCCCCGGCGCGCGCCTCCTTCATGGCAGGCCAGCTTCCAAGCCGCACACGCGTCTACGACAATGCCGCCGAATACGCCTCCTCGATCCCCACCTATGCGCATCACCTGCGCCGCGCCGGTTACTACACCGCGCTTTCCGGCAAGATGCATTTCGTCGGGCCGGACCAATTGCACGGCTTCGAGGAACGGCTGACGACCGACATCTATCCGGCCGATTTCGGCTGGACGCCCGACTACCGGAAGCCGGGCGAGCGGATCGACTGGTGGTATCACAATCTCGGCTCGGTGACCGGTGCAGGCGTCGCCGAAATCACCAACCAGATGGAATATGACGACGAGGTCGCGTTCCTCGCCAACCAGAAGCTCTACCAGCTTGCCCGCGAGCAGGACGACAAGAACCGCCGGCCGTGGTGCCTCACCGTCTCGTTCACCCATCCGCACGATCCTTACGTGGCGCGGAAGAAATTCTGGGACCTCTACGAGGATTGCGAGCACCTTCTGCCGGAGGTCGGAGAAATCCCGCTCGAGGAACAGGACCCGCATTCAAAGCGGCTCATCCTTTCCTGCGATTATCAGAATTTCGACGTGACGGAAGAGAATATCCGCCGCTCGCGCCGGGCCTATTTCGCCAACATATCGTATATCGACGAGAAGATCGGCGAGCTTGTCGATACACTGACGCGGACGCGGATGCTCTCCGACACGCTGATCGTGTTCTGCTCCGACCATGGCGACATGCTGGGCGAGCGCGGGCTGTGGTTCAAGATGAACTTCTTCGAAGGTTCGGCGCGCGTACCGTTGATGATCGCCGGCCCCGGCATTTCGCCCGCCCTTTACACGGCGCCCGTCTCAAACCTCGACGTGGCGCCAACGCTCTGCGACCTCGCCGGCATTTCCATGGCGGAGATCGAGCCCTGGACCGACGGCGAAAGCCTGAAGCCGATGATGGAAGGTGGCACCCGCGTGAACCCGGTGCTGATGGAATATGCCGCAGAAGGTTCCTATGCGCCCCTCGTCGCGATCCGTGAGGGCAGATGGAAATATGTCCATTGCGAACTCGATCCGGAGCAGCTTTTCGACCTCGACGCCGACCGGCAGGAGCTGAAGAACCTTGCCGCAGATCCGGCCTTTGCGGACGTGATGGAAAGGTTTAGAGCAAAGCGCAAAGAAAAATGGGACATGGCCGCCTTCGACGCGGCGGTGCGCGAAAGCCAGGCGCGGCGCTGGGTGGTCTACGAGGCGCTCCGGAACGGCGCCTATTTCCCCTGGGACCACCAGCCTCTGCAGAAGGCATCGGAGCGCTACATGCGCAATCACATGAACCTCGACAACCTCGAGGAATCCAAACGCTACCCGCGAGGCGAATGAGATGAAAGCCCAACCCGTCGCCAGCCATTTCATCGACGGCGAATATGTCGAGGACGAAGATGGCGCAGTCATCGAAAGCCTCTATCCGGCAACCGGCGAGGTGATCGCGCGGCTGCATGCGGCAACGCCTGCCATCGTCGAAAAGGCGATCGCGGCCGCCAAGCGCGCCCAGCCGGAATGGGCGGCAATGAGCCCGACAGCGCGCGGGCGCATATTGAAGCGCGCCGCCGAGATCATGCGCGAGCGCAACCGCGCGCTATCCGAACTCGAGACGCTCGATACCGGCAAGCCGATCCAGGAGACGACTGTCGCCGACCCGACCTCTGGCGCGGACAGTTTCGAATTCTTCGGCGGGGTGATCGCCGCGGGCATGAACGGCGACTACATCCCGCTCGGGCGCGACTTCGCCTATACGAAGCGCGTGCCGCTCGGCGTCTGCGTCGGCATCGGCGCCTGGAACTATCCGCAGCAGATCGCCTGCTGGAAGGGTGCGCCGGCACTGGCGGCCGGCAATGCCATGGTCTTCAAGCCTTCCGAAAACACGCCGCTCGGAGCCCTGAAGATCGCCGAAATCCTCATTGAAGCCGGCCTACCGAAAGGGCTCTACAACGTTATCCAGGGGGACCGGAATACCGGGCCGCTTCTGGTCAACCATCCGGACGTGGCGAAAGTGTCGCTGACCGGATCGGTGCCGACCGGCCGCAAGGTGGCCGCCGCCGCTGCGGGCAATCTCAAGCATGTGACGATGGAGCTCGGGGGCAAGTCGCCGCTGATCGTATTCGACGACGCGGATCTCGACAGCGCCATCGGCGGCGCCATGCTCGGAAATTTCTACTCCACCGGCCAAGTCTGCTCCAACGGCACCCGCGTCTTCGTGTCAAGCGGCATCAAGAGCGAGTTCCTGTCTCGCCTGAAGGAGCGGACGGAGAGGATCATCATCGGCGACCCCATGGACGAGGCGACGCAGCTCGGGCCGATGGTCTCCTTCGATCAGCGGCAGAAGGTGCTGTCCTATATCGACAAGGGCAAGGCCGAGGGCGCGACGCTTCTGACCGGTGGCGGCATTCCGAACCATGTCACCGGCGAAGGTTATTACATCCAGCCGACCGTGTTTTCCGACGTGACCGACAGGATGACCATCGCGCGGGAGGAGATTTTCGGGCCGGTGATGTGCGTGCTCGATTTCGACGACGAGGACGAGGTGATCGCGCGGGCCAACGCGACGGAATTCGGCCTTTCGGCCGGCGTCTTCACCGCCGACCTGACGCGCGGCCATCGAGTGGTGGACCAGTTGCAGGCAGGCACGCTGTGGATCAACACCTACAATCTCTGCCCGGTGGAAATCCCCTTCGGCGGCTCGAAACAGTCCGGTTTCGGACGGGAGAATTCGCTCGCGGCGCTGGAGCACTATTCCGAGCTGAAGACGGTCTATGTGGGCATGGGCAAGGTCGAGGCGCCGTATTGAGGAATAGAATGCCCCTCACCCTAACACTCTCCCCGCGCGCGGGGAGAGTGAACGCGGCACACGGGGCGTCGAAGAACAAGAAACGGCGCGGCATATCCCTTCTCCCCGCCCGCGGGGAGAAGGTGGCGGCAGCCGGATGAGGGGGCAACTCATGCAGGCAGATTTCGTCATCATCGGTTCCGGTTCGGCGGGCTCCGCCATGGCCTATCGCCTGTCGGAGGGCGGCAAGCATTCGGTGATCGTCATCGAGGCGGGGGGCACGGATTTCGGGCCGTTCATCCAGATGCCGGGCGCGCTCGCCTGGCCGATGAGCATGAAGCGCTACAACTGGGGCTATCTTTCCGAGCCCGAGCCGAACCTCAACAACCGGCGGATCACCGCGCCGCGCGGAAAGGTGATCGGCGGGTCGTCCTCGATCAACGGACTCGTCTATGTTCGCGGCCACGCGGAAGACTACAACCGCTGGGAGGCGCTCGGCGCGACCGGCTGGGCTTATGCCGACGTCCTGCCCTATTTCAAGCGGATGGAGACTTCCGAGGGTGGCGAGGAAGGATGGCGCGGCACGGACGGGCCGCTGCATGTCAAGCGCGGGCCGGTGAAGAACCCGCTGTTCCACGCCTTCATCCAGGCGGGCCGGCAGGCCGGTTTCGAAACGACCGAGGATTACAACGGCTCGAAGCAGGAAGGCTTCGGGCTGATGGAACAGACCATCTACAGGGGCCGGCGCTGGTCCGCGGCGAATGCCTACCTCAAGCCCGCATTGAAGCGCCCGAATGTCCAACTGGTTTACGGCTTCGCCAACAGGATCGTGATCGAGGACGGTCGGGCGGTGGGCGTCGAAATCGAGCGGCGCGGCGTGACCGAAGTGGTCCGGGCGAACCGCGAAGTCATCGTCTCGGCTTCCGCCTTCAATTCGCCGAAACTGCTGATGCTTTCGGGCATCGGCCCGGCGGAGCATCTGAAATCGATGGGCATAGAGGTGAAGGCTGACCGGCCAGGCGTCGGCGCCAACCTGCAGGACCATATGGAATTCTATTTCCAGCAGGTCTCCACCAAGCCGGTGTCGCTCTATTCCTGGCTGCCGTGGTTCTGGCAGGGGGTCGTCGGCGCGCAATGGCTTCTGTCGAAGCGTGGGCTCGGCGCATCCAACCAGTTCGAGGCTTGCGCCTTCCTGCGCTCCGCGCCGGGCCTGAAGCAGCCGGACATCCAATATCACTTCCTGCCGGTCGCCATCTCCTATGACGGACGCGCAGCCGCCAACACCCACGGCTTCCAGGTGCATGTCGGCTACAACCTGTCGAAATCACGCGGGAACGTGACACTCCGGTCTCCCGACCCGAAGGCCGACCCAGTGCTGCGCTTCAACTACATGAGCCATCCGGAGGATTGGGAAAAATTCCGCCATTGCGTGCGGCTGACCCGTGAGATCTTCTCCCAGACGGCGTTCGATCACTATCGCGGGCCGGAAATCCAGCCGGGCGAAAAGGTGCAGACGGATGACGAGATCGATGCGTTCCTGCGCGAACATCTGGAAAGCGCCTATCATCCCTGCGGCACCTGCCGCATGGGCCGCGCCGATGATCCAATGGCGGTCGTCGACCCTGAATGCCGGGTGATTGGCTTGGAAGGGCTCAGGGTCGCGGACTCATCGATCTTCCCGCACGTCACCTACGGCAACCTGAACGGCCCCTCGATCATGACCGGCGAAAAGGCGGCCGACCACATCCTCGGGAAAACGCCGCTGCCGCGCAGCAATCAGGAGCCCTGGGTCAATCCTCGAGCGGCGGTGAGCGACCGGTAAGAATATCCCACTCCTGCCTCAAGGCTTGCTGATATTCTTGTCCGTCTACCTTAGGTTCGGACCAAAGGCCAAAAGCGTCTTCCAGCCGCTTTTGGGTCTCCGCTCTTTCAGCCATCTTTCTTCTGTCCAATAATGTGCGCATTTCCGCTAACACTTCTTGTGAACTGTAGTAGACGCCTGTTCTTCTAGCCTCTTCCAGAGAGGCCACACCTCTCAGAATAAACTCTCGCTGCTCTCCTGCCCGTTCAACAGGGTTTTGGCTCACGATGCAATCCTTGATTGCCTATCCTGAAAGTTGCATCGACTTCAGAGTCGGATCAAGCCAAAACTAGAGAAACCCGATCCATCTTCCGGCGATCACGGCAGCGATCCAGATGAGGATGGAGAGCGTGGCGCCGATACGGAGAGGAATCGTCGCTGCCTCGCCGGCAAGTACGGCTTTCCAGCCTTTGCCGGAGTGAACGAAGGCGACGTTGAGCAACCCTGCGGCAATGAAACCGAGCTTCACGAGGAACGCCGGATTGCGGGCATATTCCAACGGTTTGACGGTGAAGAGACAAAGCCCGGTGACGATGGCAAGCGCCACGCCCAAACCGGCCATGCGCGAGAGGTAGGCGGCAACAGCCGGCAAAGGCACGGCCGGCGCGAGGCCGAGAAGCAGGAGATCCAGCGCCAGGATCGCGCCGAACAGCATGCCGAGCCCAAGAATGTGGACGGCATTGACCAGGAGGTAGAGCGTCGAGGACGTGATCAGTGCCCGGGCGATCGGCGTTTCGGCGAGCGGAGCAAGAAATTCCATTCCCGCCTCAGTTCGTCCGGATGCGTTCCGGATAGATGTCGAAAGTCTTGCCCGCGACGGCGATCCGGACGGCCTTCATACGCTTCTCGTTGCCATCCGCCGAGCGGTTGCCGGTGGCGATGATCTCGTCGCCGACCTTCGCCTGGCCTTCCACGAAGCCGGAGCGGCGGGTCTGGTTCGGATTGCCGAGTTCGACGCGCCAGATGCCGTCTTCGGCCTGGACTTCCAGTGTCGGATGCGGCGGGGCGAAGGAAATCGAGTGGATGGTACCCTTGAGGTCGATCTGGTCGGCCTCCGCCCAGGACCAGCCGTGATGGGCGGAGGCAGTGCCGGCGAAAGCGGCAACGATCGCAGCTCCGGCAAGAGTGCGGGTGATGGAACGATGAGGCATGGCGGCAACTCTCCATTTTCTACATCCGGCTGCACATCAACATGTGACGGCGGGACACCATCGCCAGAGTTTTTCACCGAATCTTGATATCATCTCCCGAAACTCGTCCTGGAAATGAACTTTACGACACATTCTGCGGCCTCGCGGCTTGCAATCCATGCCGGGGAAGCGAATAAGCGGAGTCGATCCCAGCCAAGGTCGCCATGCCTGTTTCCTATCGCAAATCAAAGATGTTCCGCCGTTCGCGTGTCATGCGCGTCTCTTGGAACGTGTGGAAACCACGGATTGTTTTCTGGATCGGCGCGATAGCAATCGGCTTTGTCAGTGTCGGCTTCGCCCTGGCCGCCGACAAGGCGCAGGACTTTTTCGCGCGGTTGACCGAGGTCGGTCCCTATGCGTTCCTGCTGCCGCTCGTCCTGACGCCTGCCGGGTTCGCGCTGTGTGCCTGGCTGGCGTTCGCCGTCTTTCCGAATACACAAGGCAGCGGCATTCCGCAGGCGATCGCCGCGCGGCACCTGCGAAACGATACCGATCGGCTGGGGCTTCTATCCCTCAAACTTGCAGCCGGCAAGATCGTCCTCACCATCGTTGGACTATTCTGCGGCGCCTCGATCGGCCGTGAAGGGCCAACCGTTCAGGTGGGCGCTTCGATCATGCTCGCCGTCGGCCGCTTCGGCGGCATGGCCCAGGCGCGCGGGCTCATTCTCGCAGGGTCCGCGGCCGGCATCGCCGCCGCCTTCAACACGCCGCTCGCCGGGATCGTCTTTGCCATCGAGGAGATGAGCCGAACCTACGAATCCCGCGCCAACGGCCTGGTCCTGACGGCCGTCATCCTCTCCGGCCTTGCAGCGCTCGGGCTTGTCGGCAGCTATACCTATTTCGGGGAAACCTCTGTCATGGCCACCTCTCACCTCGACTGGGCGATGGTGGCGATCTGCGGCATTTGCGGCGGCGCGCTGGGAGCCGCGTTCAGCGCCGGCGCAATCCGCGCCTCCCGCAGGATCAGGCGGTGGGCACATCCAAGCCCATTGAAGCGGATGGTCTGGCTTGCTGCAGGCTGTGGGCTGGCGGTGGCGGTCATCGGCCTCATCTCCGGCGGCCAGACTTTCGGCACTGGCTACAAGGAAGCCAGCGCCATGCTGGAAGGCGCAACGGTATCGCCAACCTTCTTTATCGAGAAGCTCGGCGCAACCTTCCTCTCGATGATCTCCGGCATTCCCGGCGGCATTTTCGCGCCTTCGCTCTCGGTCGGCGTCGGCCTCGGGGCGACGCTCGGCACCCTTTTCGGCGCAAGCATCGCGCTTTCAGCCTTGCTCGGAATGGCCGGCTACTTCGCCGGCGTCGTGCAGGCGCCGATGACGGCTTTCGTCATCATCATCGAGATGACCGGCGACCACGAGGCCGTCATCCCGATCATGGCCGCCTCCATGCTCGGCTACATCACGTCGCGCATGTTGTCCCCCGAACCACTCTATCACGGGCTCTCCCGCGCCTTCATTGCGGCAAGCATCCGCGCCAGGCGGGCGGATCAGCAAGCCGGCAGCACCAGAAGCCAGGGCGATGCCGTCACCGCACCTGACGCATGAAGGTGGAAGTCAGCGCGCCCCCGCGACCTGGTCGAAGGTCCCGCCATTGCCGAAATGCTCGGGCTGCGCTTTCTTCCATCCGCCGAAGAGCGGATCGTTGATGGTCACGAGCCTGGTGTCCGGCAATGCCTGAAGAAGAGACGGATCGACAAGATCCCGGTTGACCGGCCGGTAGAAATTCCTGGCGGCGATGGTCTGCCCCTCCTTCGAGTAGAGATATTGCAGATAGGCTTCGGCGAGTTTCCGTGTCCCGTGCCGGTCGACATTGGCATCGACGATTGCGACCGGCGGCTCGGCCAGGATCGAGATCGGCGGCACGACGATGTCGAATGCATCCTCGCCGAGTTCCTTGCGAGCCAGATAGGCTTCGTTTTCCCATGCGAGCAGGACATCGCCGATCCCTCTCTCCGTGAATGTCGTCGTTGCGCCGCGCGCACCGGTATCCATCACCGGGACATGGCGAAACAGCTCGCTCATATAGGCCTTGATCTTCTGCTGATCGCCCTTGTATTCCTCGTTCGCCCAGGCCCAGGCCGCCAGATAGTTCCAGCGTGCGCCGCCGGAGGTCTTCGGATTTGGGGTCACCACTTCGACGCCGTCCTTGACGAGATCGCTCCAGTTCGCGATCCCCTTCGGGTTGCCCTTGCGCACGAGAAAGACGATCGTGGATGTATAGGGCGCGGAATTGTTCGGGAACTTCGCTTCCCAGCCGGGCTTTATCCTGCTGCTTATCGCCGAGATGGCATCGATATCGCTGCCGAGCGCCAGGGTCACGACATCCGCCTCAAGCCCCTCGATGACCGAACGGGCCTGACGGCCGGACCCGCCATGCGACTGCTCGATGGAAACCGTCTCCCCCGTCTCCGCCTTCCAGTGTTTCGCGAACGCGATGTTGTATTCCTCGTAGAGCTCCCGGGTCGGATCATAGGAGACGTTGAGGAGCCGGCTGTCGGCATTGGCGGGTGTGAAAAGCCCGACCGTCAGGGAAAGGCCGATAGCAACGGCACCCAACCTTCTAAAGAACCCATCGCCAAATTCCTGGGTGAAACGAAACATGGTGTTCCCTCCTGCTGATTTCACCCAAAACTCTATCGACTAAGTCGTCTTAGTCAATCTGGTGCGAAGAAAAGGCAAAATTGTTTCCCCTCCCCGATGCAACCGGCAAAGAAAGCGCTAGCGGTTGGCGCATGGAGAGAATGGGGGACCGGAAAGATCCCGCTTCAGAAAATCGCAATCCTGCCGTAGTCGGGATCTTGGGAGGATTTCTCTTCGCATATTCTGCATCGGGCGATTGCAACTATATACCGTTCCAGCGAATCCAGGATCGCTGCCTCACCAACCAGACCAAGCCATACCTGAATGGAGTTCGAGATTGAGTGTTGCCTTCACCAAGGAAGAGAGTTCCGAAACAGCTTCGGAAACACTGCTGCCCGACCGTCCGATTTCTCCCCATCCAAATCTCGTTACGGATGCGGGATTGAGAACACTGGAATTGCAACTGGCTCAAGCTCGCGAGGCCTACAATACTGCAAACGCAATCGAAGATGTGAATGAGCGGCGGCGGCAGGCAGCGAGCCCCTTGCGTGATCTGCGCTATTTTTCGGAAAGAGTTCGCACGGCCCAGGTGATCCCCCATCCGACTTCAACGGATACCGTGGCATTCGACAGCACGGTCACCTTCAGCCGTGAGGACGGACGGATACAGAAATACCGCATCGTGGGAGAGGACGAAGCTGATCCCAAAGCCGGATCGATTTCGTATGTGTCACCGGTCGCCCGCGCTCTGACGGGCAAAGCCGTGGGTGACGTCGTGAGCGTCGGAACTCAGGAGCTTGAGATTCTCGCCATCTCGTAGGACACGAGCGAAAGCACATGAAAACCGTCAGGATCGCCGCCGCACAGACGCCGGAATTCAGGAACGACATTGGGACCGCCCTTGCGTGTCTTCGCGAATTCGCCGCACGGGCAGAGGCCGAAGGCGCGAGGCTGCTGTGTTTTCCGGAAGGTTTCCTGCAAGGTTATCTACTGGATGAAGCCCCGGCACGGCATGCCGCGCTCGACCTCTCGCTGCCGGAGTTCGAGGTGGTGCTGCAGCAATTTCCGAAAACCGGGCCAACGATCGTCGTCGGCATGATCGAGGCCGCGGACAGTCGGCTCTTCAACACGGCCCTGGTTGTCTCACAAGGCAAGGTCGTCGGCAGCTATCGGAAGGTTCATCTGCTAGGCGGAGAGAGGATCTTCGACGTCGGCCATCAGCAAAGCGTCTTCGAGGTCGACGGGCTGCGTTTCGGGATCAATATCTGCTACGACACGAACTTTCCGGAGGCCGCGCGACGGGTCGCCGAGCTCGGCGCATCACTGATCGTCTGTTCGGCCAACAACATGATGCCGCGACAGACGGCCGAAATCTTCAGGGATGTGCACAATACGTCACGCGGCGAACGATGCCGCGAGACCGGCCTCTGGCTCATTTCCTCGGACGTCACCGGCGAGCGCAACGGACGCGTTGCCTGGGGACCAACCGCTGTCCTCAACCCGGAAGGACAGGTTGTCGCGCAACTGCCTTTGGAAAGACCCGGATTGCTGGTTTTCGACGTTACGGCAGCTGGCTAGGACCAACAAGGTCTCAAGCCGTCAGAAGCTCGCGGGCGGCTGGAGCCTTGGTCTCGCCGGTGCCTTCGATGGCATCCGCGATCGTGGTGGTGAACAGCACATTGCGCGTGGCATCGGCCACGCGGGCGAAGACATGGCGAATCTCGCAAAGTTGCTCGCCGTCGCAATCCTCGCATTTCCGGTAGGCGGTCTGCGACAGGCAAGGCAGTGGCGCGATCGGCCCGTCGACGAGACGCAGCACTTCGCCGAAGGTGATGGCGTCGGCCGGCTTCAAGAGAAGATAACCGCCCTGCTTGCCGCGACGACTGACGACGATTCCGGAGCGCTTCAGGTCGAGCAGGATCTGTTCCAGGAACTTCTTTGGAATACTCTGCTGAACGGCGATCTCGGAGATCAGCATTGGCTCGTCTGGATCGGCCTGCGCAAGGGCGGCCAGCGCCCTCAGCGCATATTTCGCTTTCTGGGATATCATCACGCAACCATCAAACACTCTCGTCGCCGCGAGGCTAAGGCTCTCACGGCGCCGCTTAAATCAGCTTCCTCGGGGCATCCACGGGTTCGCCGGAAAAGGCGCTCAGGGGCTGCATGCCCGCAAACGAATACCCTGCCTTGCGAGCCTGTATCCGGATTAGCTCAAATCATGAGAAATTACAAACCAATACGGGTGTTTCCGGCGATAAAACCGGTCACGTTTGGTTAGAGGCTGTCACGAACCAGTTTTTTGGCAGGCGGGCCACGCTTTGTGCGCCTGAAGACGGGCTCGCGCCACCCTTGAAACCTGATCGATAACAGCCTCCGAGGCAGCAGGTTTTCTGTGTGAGCGCCGCTTTGGAGAGATATTTGCTCTCCATCTCCATGGGAAGAAACGGGTTTTTCTGTCCTTTCGCGCCGCTTGCCGGGATAATCCAGCAATTGCTCACGGAATGAGACCCCATGACCCTTCATGAACATGCCGGCCAGGATCGTCTGGTATTGGCCGATACGCTCAACGCCCAACTCGAAAGCCTAGACCTTGCCGGTCGTCTGGCGCTGGCCGGAGGGCTTGGACATGCCGTCTTCACCACCTCGCTTGGCATAGAGGACCAAGTGATTACCGCTGCGATCGGGACGCACCGATTGCCGATCGAGATCTCGACGCTGGAGACGGGCCGGCTGTTCAAGGAAACCGTCGACCTGATCGGCGAGACCGAGGAGCGCTACGGCATCGCCATCCGCCGTTTCACGCCGGAACGGGGCGATGTGGATGCCTATGTCGCCCAATACGGCATGAACGGCTTCTACGAAAGCGTCGAAGCACGGCACGCCTGCTGTCATGTGCGCAAGCTGAAGCCCCTTGCGAAAGCGCTCAGCGGCGCAGACGTGTGGATCACCGGGCTACGCCGCGGCCAATCGGGCAACCGCGCCGCAACGCCGTTCGCCGAATATGATGCGGAGCGCAACCTCATCAAGATCAACCCTCTTGCCGACTGGGACATGGAGACGATCCGCGCCCATGTGTCGGCCGAGGCCATTCCCGTCAACCCGCTGCATGCCCGCGGCTATCCTTCGATCGGCTGCGAGCCCTGCACCCGCGCTATCAAGCCCGGCGAGCCGGAACGCGCCGGCCGCTGGTGGTGGGAGAACGACGAGAAGCGCGAATGCGGCCTGCATGTGCCGGAAAGCGCCGCCCAGCCCGTCCCGCGGGCGAGCCAGATCGCCCGCTAACCCTTTGTGTTTGTTTTCCAGACTGCCCGGAGACCGAAATGCCCTTGTCTGTACAGGAAACGGATGTGAAGACCCCGCCCGTTTCCAGACCACCGCTCGATCCGCATCTGAAAGCCCTCGAAAACGAAGCGATCCACATCTTCCGCGAAGTGGCGGCAGAATTCGAAAAGCCGGTGATGCTCTATTCGATCGGCAAGGATTCCTCCGTCCTGCTGCATCTCGCCCGCAAGGCCTTCTATCCCGGTCGCGTGCCCTTCCCGCTTCTGCATGTCGACACAACCTGGAAGTTCCGCGAGATGATCGAGTTCCGCGATGAGATTGCTGCAAAATACGATCTCGACCTCGTGGTGCACACCAATCCGCGCGGCGCTGCCGAAGGTATCACGCCCTTCAGCCATGGTTCGGCGATCTATACCGACATCATGAAGACCGAGGCGCTGAAGCAGGCACTCGATGCCGGCGGCTATGACGCGGCTTTCGGAGGCGCGCGGCGCGACGAAGAGGCATCGCGCGCCAAGGAACGAATCTATTCCTTCCGCACGCCGGACCACAAATGGGACCCGCGCAACCAGCGCCCCGAACTCTGGAACGTCTATAACGGCATGATCAAAAAGGGCGAGAGCGTGCGCGCGTTCCCGCTCTCCAACTGGACGGAAGTCGATATCTGGCGCTACATCCAGGCCGAGGATATTCCCCTCGTGCCGCTCTACTACGCCGCCGAGCGCCCCTATGTGGAACGGGACGGGATGATGATCCTCGCCGAGGATCCGCGCCTTCGACTGCTTTCCGGCGAGACCGTCCAACGCGGCATGATCCGCTTCCGCACGCTTGGCTGCTTCCCGCTTACCGGCGCGATCCGCTCGCACGCCACCACGCTTGAGGAGGTGATCGCCGAGCTCGAGATCGCCACCGTCTCCGAACGGCAGGGCCGCGCGATCGACCGCGACCAGTCCGGCTCGATGGAGAAGAAGAAACGCGAAGGATATTTCTGAGATGACCGCTCATGCCCAAACCGCTTCGGCCACCATCCTGCCCCTGGCCGAACCTTTAAAGGCGGTGCGCGACACACGACCACTGCGCCTCATCACCTGCGGTTCGGTCGACGATGGCAAATCGACGCTGATCGGCCGACTGCTGTGGGACACCAAGGCGGTGAAGGAAGACCAGGCGGCAACGCTTGCCCGTGACAGCGGCCAACAGAACGATCTCGGTCTGCCGGATTTCGCCCTCTTGCTCGACGGTCTGCAGGCCGAGCGCGAACAGGGCATCACGATCGACGTTGCCTATCGCTATTTCTCGACCGACCGGCGCTCGTTCATCGTCGCAGACACGCCCGGCCACGAGCAATATACCCGCAACATGGCGACAGGCGCCTCGACCGCCGATCTTGCCGTGCTTCTGGCTGATGCCCGTGCCGGCCTGCTCGAACAGACCCGCCGTCACGCGACGATCGCGGCGCTGATGGGCATCCGGCAGTTCGTGCTGGCGGTCAACAAGATCGACCTCGTGAACTACGACAAGGCCATCTTCGAGAGGATTTCCCACGAGTTTCGTGAATTCGCCCTGTCGCTCGGCGTGCGCCAGATCACCGCGATCCCCATGTCGGCGCTGAAGGGCGAGAACGTCGTCTATTCGGCCGAAGCTGCGATGCCCTGGTACGACGGGCCGACCTTGATCGAGACGCTGGAACTCGCAACGGTGCGATCAGGGCAAGCCGGTGGCTTCCGCCTGCCGGTGCAGCGCGTCTCCCGTCCGGGCGAAGGCTTTCGAGGCTATCAGGGCACGGTTGCCGGCGGCTCCATCAAGCCGGGCGACAGCGTCGCGATCCTGCCCTCAGGCACGGTCGCCAATGTCAAGCAGATCGTCACCTTCGATCTGGTGCGTAACGCCGCGGTCGCAGGCGACGCGATCACGCTGGTGCTCGACCGGCAGGTGGATGTGTCCCGCGGCGACATAATCGTCTCGATCGACAGCCAACCGATGACCGGCCACCATTTCGACGCCCAGCTCGTCTCGCTGCAGCCGGGCGGCATCGAACCGGGAAAGCGCTATTGGCTGAAGAGCGGTTCGCGCCGCCAGCGCGTCACGGTGGAGCCCGTGTCGCAGCTCGAGCTTGCGACAGGCAAGTGGCTGCCGCATGCCTCGACGCTTTCGATGAACGCCATCGGAAAGGTGCGCCTTTCGTTCGAAGAGCTGGCGGTTTTCGATCCTTACGAACAGAACCGCTCGACCGGCGCCTTCATCCTGATCGATCCCGATACGCTGAACACCGTGGCAGGCGGGATGATCACCGCCAAGCGCGGCGATGTCGGCGGCATCCATCGCAGCCAGGGGGGAGAGGGCCAGCGCGTGGTTCTCTCCCTGCCGGCGGACCTCGCCGAGCAGATCATGGCAAGCGAGCTTTTCTCAAACCGCCGCGACGAAGCGGAAATCAGGCGGATGACGGCCAAGCAGGCAGCCGAATTCTTCTCCAACGCCGCCAGCGACATCTGAGCACAACCCGCTCTCGACGTGAAAAAGGGGCCGCGCGGCCCCTTTTTCACATTCGTCAGTTAGCCGTAGCCGTCTCGCCGGCCCTCTCCTCGGTCCTGCTGGAAAAGAAGTTCGCAAGCAGGGCGCCGGAGATATTGTGCCAGACGCTGAAGATCGCGCTCGGCACCGCGGCGGCCGGCGAAAAATAGGTGGTGGCGAGCGCCGCGCCCAACCCGCTGTTCTGCATGCCGACTTCGATCGCGATCGCCTTGCGCTTGGCAAGCGAGAGGCCGCTTGCCCTGGCCGCAAAGAAGCCGAGAAGATAACCGAGCCCGTTATGGAGCACGACGACGGCGAAGATCAGCAGGCCGGACTGGGCGATCGCTCCCTTGCTGGCCGCGACTACTGCCGACACGATCAGCACGATGCCGATGACGCTGACGAGCGGCAGGGCCGGCACGGCGGCCTTGACGACACCGGGCAGAAGCTTCTGCAATGCAAAGCCGAGAGCCAGCGGCACCAGGACGACCTTTACGATGCTGATGAACATCGCCCAGGCATCGACCGGCAGGTACTGACTGGCGAACAGCCAGACGAGGAAGGGCGTGACGATCGGCGCGGCGAGCGTCGTGACACTGGTGCAGGCGACCGAGAGTGCGACGTCTCCCTTGCTCAGATAGGTCATCACGTTGGACGACGTTCCGCCGGGGCAGCAGCCGACCAGGATGACGCCTGCCGCGACCTCGGGCGACATGGGGATGATCCTCGTCAGCAGAACGGCGAGGAGCGGCATGACGAGGAATTGCGAAACGACGCCGATCCCGACATCGAAGGGCCGTTTACCCACTTCGCGAAAATCGTCCACGGAAAGGGTGAGCCCCATTCCGAACATGATGATGCCGAGCAGCGTGACGATATAAGGCACGATCTGCTTGAACAGATCGGGCAGCAGATAGCCGAGCACTGCGAAACCGATGACCCACAGGGCGAAGGTCTTGCCGACAAAGGCAGAGAGCGTTGCGAGCGTTTTCAACATGGCCTCCTTCAAATGAAGGGGCGCAATACGCCGACTGGCGAAGGCGTCAAGGCCAGCCAAGGGCAAAAGTGTCCATTTCCATGGCGGGACCCGCGCTTCTCGACCATGATTTACCGCTTCTGACGGGAAGAAACCCGTCAGAGAGGTTCCAGGGACATTCCGGCGATACGCGACCGTGGCCGATCAAACCGACGCATGCCGGAAGTGCGCATCAGTCTTCTTAATCCGGCACGTTCACTTCCACGTCCAGGAAGGGTGCGTATTGCTGCGCACCGAAGATGTCCGCATCGCCGGGGCTGCCGCTCGGCCTGAGCCGCAGGATGGTGAACTTGATGGCGCAGGCGGGATCGTATTCGACGAAATCGGTCAATCGAGCCGGATCGGCGTTCAGGATGCGGCAGACGGATTGCCGCGTCAGCACCCCGGAACGCTTTACCTTTTCGTAGGTGTCTCGCTCCCGGAAGATGATGTCGAAGGTGATCTTGTCGGTTCCGGCATTCTTGCTGCGGATGGTCTTGGCGAGATCGGAGAGTTTTTTCACGCTCATGATTGGTTCTTTCCCGGCTTTTCAGCCGACGATCGCAGTATGGGTAGGGAAAAGTTCGAGCGGGTCGCTGACGGCCATCGTGTGGTTGATCGTCCAGCGATAGGCCGGGCTTGCCGGCATCACCTCGTCCAGCACGAAGGAAACACCGCCGGCCGTGCCTTTGACATCCGGCAGCCGCGCATAGAAAAGCTGGCGCGTGCCGGTGATCGTAACTTCCTCAGCCATTTCCTTCGTCGGCGCGACGCCCTGAACGACGATCAGGAGTTCATGGCCGGGTTTGTCCTTCAGCGGCTCCAGATCGCCCATGATGCCATTGCGCCCGAAGACGTTGTAATGCAGCTCCCAGCCTTCGTCGCCGAAGCGCTCGCGGACCTGGGTGCGCGCCCATTCGATCACCTCGTCCACATGGGCGATGGTGTAGGGGTCACGGATACCGGCCATGCCGACGAAACGCTCGCCGATCTTGCCCGAGCCTTCCAGCTTGACACGGAACTCCTCGGCCGGAACGAAACGCATTCCGGTGACGCGGGTGGTCTTCTCGGAAACCTGCTCATAGACGCAATCGGTCATGTCGAGCATGCCGCCCGCCACGAATTCATGGAACGGATTGGAGCGCTCGTACATCGCATGGCCAGCCACCGAGGCGATGGTGCATCGCTGGGCAGGCGACATGGCCGTCACTTCCACCCAATCTTTTGTCACCTCCCCGAGCACGGTTTCCTTAGCTCCATAAGGTTCGGCGCAGAAGGAGGCGCATTCCAGCACCTTGCCGAGATAATAGGATTGTGCCTCGGGAAAACCGCGCGCCAGTGCTGCGCCGGCGAAGACGGCACTGTCGGAAGACCGCCCGCCGATGATGACGTCGCAGCCCTGATCCAAAAGCGCGCAGAAGGGATGAACGCCAGCCATGGCAACGATACGGGATGTGGCGTCGAGTTCCTCTTCCGTCAGTGCCGGGCGGGCGTCAAGTCCGTGAACGTTGCCGGAGCGGATCTTCTCGCGCACCAGTTCCTTGTCCACTTCGGAATAGAACCAGCCGAGTTTGAACGGCGGCAGCTTGTGGCGGGCGGCAATCTCGCGGATCATCTCCACATACATGTCGACGCGGCTGTTGGTGCCGGTATCGCCCGACGAGCCGATGATCATCGGAACGCCGATGCGGCGGGACGCGAGCAGCATCTCTTCGAGATCGTGCTCCTGCCAGGCTTTCGGACTGGCGCATGTGTCATTGCCGAGCGGCACGGGACCGATATCGTCGCTGCCGGAATCGGCGGCTATGAAATCCGGCCCGGCCTCGACGCCGATGTGGAAGCTCCCGGGCTTCAGGGGCGCAAACCCCAGATGACCGTTCGGGCAGATGATCTTCAGCGACTGCATGCATGTAACTCCCGCAGCAATGATTGTCATGGCAGCGGTTATGCATGGCTCGTGCCAACCCGGTTTCGGGCTGGCAAACGGTTGTTTTTAAAGGAACTCCAGCATCTTTCGCATCATCGTGCACAGCCTCGCGCGAATTTCACGCCGCATGCAGGAAAATCGCGCATCAAGCGCCGGCCAGCCCCAGCTTGATCATCTGATGACGCAGAGCATGACGGCTGAGCTTCAAAGCGGCGGCGGCATGCTGGACATTGCCGCCGGCAGCCGAAAGCGCCTGCTGGACGAGCTGCTTCTGGAAGGCGGCACTCGCACCATGGAAGCCAAGGCCGGCGAAATCCTGTACGCCCGCAACAGACGGTATAGCCGGGAGCACTGTGGCGGAATGAGCGCGGGCGGTGCGCAGGATACGATCCGGCAGGTGGCGCGGCAGGATCATGTCCTCCTCTTCCAGGATGAATATGCGCTCGATGAGGTTTTCAAGTTCGCGCACGTTGCCGGGCCAAGGATAGGAGAGGAAAATCCGCGCCGCTTCGTCGCTCACGCCGCGGATCGACCGGCTGTACTGCTCGTTGAACTTGTCGATGAAATGCCGGGCGAGGATCAGCACGTCCTCGCCTCGTTCACGCAGGGAGGGAATGTTGAGCGCGATCACCTGCAGCCGGTAATAGAGGTCCTCTCGGAAGCGGCCGGAATTGACCTCCGACAGCAGGATCTTGTTGGTCGCCGCAATGAAACGCACATCGACCGCCGTCGTCTTCACGGCACCGACACGGCGGAAATTCTGTGTGTCGAGCAGGCTTAAGAGCTTTGCCTGCAGCACAAGATCCAACTCGCGGATTTCGTCGAGAAAGATGGTGCCGTGATTGGCGGCCTCCACCAGCCCCGTCTTCTTCTCCGTCGCGCCGGTGAAGGCGCCACGCTCATGGCCGAACAGCTCCGATTCCATCAGGCTCGACGGAATGGCGGCGCAGTTGAGATCGACGAATTCCTTTGCTGCGCGCGCCGATTGCTGGTGCAGCATGCGCGCGATTAGCCCCTTGCCGGTGCCGGTCTCACCGTAGATCAGCACGGTGCGGGTCGGACTTGCGGCGACACGGGTCACGAGCTTGCGCAGCGCGTGAATGCTTTCGTGCGCGCCGATAATCTCGCCCTCGTAACGCGCCATGCGCGGCTCCTGATCCAGCTTGCGGGCCATCCGCGCACCTCAGCCGGTCAGATCGTAGACCCGCCACCGGCCTTCGCAGGGATTGCCCTCCAGAAAGTACAACTGGAGCATATTACAGGCAAAGATCGCGGAGGAAATGGTGCGGCCTGCGTCCTTTTCGCCGTGTTGGCACAGCGGTCCGCAATGCGGCCCGTCCGTGGCATGGGTCGCCATCAGCCGCGCGGCACGAGGTACGGTCCAGTCGCCCACCGGCACCTCTCTCGAAAGGTAGGCGAAACGATCAAAGGAATTGGCGTCAATGCGGTCGCCGTCATCGGTGAAATTGAAGGGGGAGAGTTCCGGCGAGACGAAATGGTTGGTGCGCCAGACGCGGCGCCCCTCCTCGACACCCACAAGGTCCGTGCCGAACTCCACCGAGGCCACGTGTCCGTACCGGTCGGCGAGCGTGACTGATCCACCGCCGGCATGCAGTCTCGCCCGCAGAAACGCGATGGCCTCCGGCACCGAGCGACAGGTGGCGAGAATGCGCGTCATTGCGAAGTAACGGAGCCAGCCGATGCCATGGCGGCGGCAGCCGATATGGGTATCGACCAACGCGAGGCCGGCGGCATTGATGCCGCTCGAATAGGCGCCGGGGCTGCCTGCGCTTCCGACGCAGAGCATCCTGCCGGTCTCGATGTCCGGACCCTCATGCAGGAAGACGCGCTGGACGCCGACATGGATGCCGGAAAAGTCGCGGTTCTTGACAACAAGCGGGCCTTCCGGCCCCTCGCCAATCGCGAAGGTGGAGCAGCCGTCTGCATCGAGCCGCGCCCCCTTGCTCAGATCCCGGAGAAGGCTGAGATGCTGGTGGATGAAAAGCTCGTCCTCCGGCAGGCCGAAACCTTCGGCGATACCCGCAAGTTCCGCCATGGTGTGGGGATCGTTTTCCAGAAGGAAAGCGCGCTGGCGGGGCAGAAATTCCAGCGCCGCTGAATCGAGCACACCTTCGGCTCTCGCCTGCTCCACGCGGCCGATCGTGGCGGCGAAAACGGTCTCGTGCGCGACCCCGGCGGCAGCCTGCGCCAGGCCGCGTTCGAAGGCGGTGCCGGTGAGGCGGACGGGAAAAGCAGGTTCGACAACAAAGGCGGTCATGACGTCATCATCATCCTTGCACAAGCTCTTCGGCGAAATGGCAGGCGGCAGTGTGGCCTTCGCCGACCGTGCGGACGACAGGCACGTCCGTCCGGCAGCGCTCCACCGCCAGCGGACAGCGGGTATGGAACTTGCAGCCGGGCGGCGGCGCCTGCGGCGAAGGCAGATCGCCGGTTAGCTTCACCCGCTTGCGCAAGCCCGGAGAATCCACGTCCGGCACTGCCGACAGCAGGCTTTGCGTATAGGGATGGCGGGGCGATTGCAGCACCCGCTCCACCGGTCCCATCTCGACGATCTCGCCGAGATACATCACCGCCACGCGATCGGAGAGATAGCCGATCACCGAAATATCGTGCGAGACGAAGAGATAGGTGAGGCCGAGTTCGCGTTTCAGCTCTATGAGCAGCTTGATGATCTGCGCCTGGATCGATACGTCGAGCGCCGAGACCGGCTCGTCGCAGACGATGAAGCGCGGGTTGCTGATGAGCGCGCGGGCAATGCCGATGCGCTGGCGCTGTCCGCCGGAGAACTGGTGCGGATAGCGGTCGAGATGCGCAGCCTTCAAGCCGACGCGCTCCATGATCGCCGCCACCTTGTCGCGCGCTTCCCGGCCGCTCTTCGCCAGGTTATGCAGTTTCAGCGGCAGGCCGACGATCTCCGCCACCGTGCGGCGCGGATTGAGCGAGGCATAGGGGTCCTGAAAGATGATCTGCATATCGCGGCGCATGGCCTTGAGCTCTGCCGGGGAAAGCGCCGTCACGTCCGCGCCGTCGAAGGTGACGCGTCCGGCCGTCGGTTCGTGCAGGCGCAGGACGGCTCGCCCGAGCGTGGACTTGCCACAGCCGCTTTCGCCGATCAGCCCCAGCGTTTCGCCGCGGGCGACCGTGAAGCTGACGCCATTGAGCGCCCGGATGCTGATCGCCGGCCGCCCGGCCAGGCGATCCATAAGGCTCCGGCGCCCGCCGTAATGCTTGACGAGGCTTTCGACCCTGATGAGTGGTTCCGACACGGTCATGGCCTTGTCTCCTCTTCGAGCCGGATGCAGCGGGCGCGGCGGGCAGCGCCGATTTCGCGCATGGCTATCGGCTGAAGGCAGGCATCGATGCGCTCGTTGCAGCGCGAATAGAACCGGCATTGCGGCGGCAGGCCGATCAGGTCCGGCACCTGCCCCTCGATCGGTTCGATCGGCTGGCCGCGCAGCGAAAGACGCGGGATCGAACGCAGCAGGCCCTTGGTATAGGGGTGGCGCGGATCGCCAATCACCGCGGCAGTCGGCCCTTCCTCGACCACCTGACCGGCATAGAGCACCATCACCCGGTCGCAATATTCCGACACGACGCCGAGGTCATGGGTGATCAGCACCACGCTCATGCCGAGCCTTGTGCGGATGTCCGCGATGAGTTCCAGCACCTGCGCCTGGATGGTGACGTCGAGCGCCGTCGTCGGCTCGTCGGCGATCAGGAGCTTGGGCCGGCAGGCGAGCGCAATCGCGATCATGATGCGCTGACGCATGCCGCCGGAGAACTCGTGCGGGTAATATCTGAGCCTATCATCGGCGGAGGGAATGCCGACCAGGGTCAGCATTTCCACCGCCTTCTTCCGTGCAGCTTCGGTTCTCGCGCGTCCAACGGAAGGCAAAGTCTCGTCATGCGCATAGAGCACTTCGAGGATCTGCTCGCCGATCGTCAGCGCCGGATTGAGGGCCGTCAGCGCGTCCTGCATGGTCATCGCGATATGGCGACCGCGGATGCGGCGCAGTTCTTTCGGCGACAGCGCGCGAAGATCCCGTCCTTCGAAGCGGATCGTGCCTTCTTCGATGCGGCCGGGACTTCTCACCAGGCCCATGACGGAGGCGAAGGTGACGCTCTTGCCGGAGCCGGATTCGCCGACCACGCCGAGACATTCGCCGGGGCGGACATCGAGATCGACGCCATCGACGGCACGCACCTCTCCGGCGCGCGTATCGAACACGGTGCGCAGGCCGCGCACTTCGAGAAGATTTCCCATCGTGCCGCTCATTCGTGGAACCTCGGATCGAAGGCGTCGCGCAGGCCCTGGCTCGCGACGTTGATGACCAGCACCAGCGTCAGGATGGCGAGCCCCGGAAAGGTGCTGACCCACCAGGCTTCGAGGATGAAGGCGCGCCCGTCGGCTACCATCGAGCCCCAGGAGGCCGTGGGCGGCTGCACGCCGAGACCGAGGAAGGAGAGGCTCGCTTCGAGAATGATGACGTCCGCCATGCGGATGGTGGCGACGACCAGAACGGCGGAGAGCACATTCGGCATGATCTCGCGGATCATGATATGGAAACGCGAAGCGCCGAGCGCACGCGCGGCTTCGACATATTCCAGTTCGCGCACGGCGAGCGTCTCGCCGCGCACCACGCGGGCCGGGATCACCCATTCCTTGTAGACCAGCGCCAAGATGATGTTGACCAGGCCCGGCCCCATCATCGCCATCAGGCCGATGGCGAAGATGAGATAGGGAAAGCCGAGCAGGATATCGATCAGCCGCGAGATCAGCGTATCGACCCAGCCGCGCAGATATCCGGCGGCAAGCCCGGCGAGAATGCCGATGACGGTGGCGACGGCAACGACCACCGTGCCGATGAAGATCGATATGCGGGCGCCGTAGATGATGCGCGAGAAGATATCGCGGCCAAGCGCGTCGCATCCAAGCAGATAAGCCCATTCGCCGCCCGGCATCCAGGCGGGCGGCTGGAGGCGACGGAACAGATCCGTCTCGTTCGGATCCTGCGGCGCGATCCAGGGCGCGAAAACGGCCATGACGACGAAGCCGAGCAGGATGGCGGCGCTTGCCACGGCCAGGCGGTTTTCCGCGAAGGTGGCGAGGTTGCGCCGGAAAAGCGAGGCGGCGGGCGAAGCCGTCGCCGGATCGGATACGGCGCTCATAGTTTCACTCTCGGATTGAGGACCGTGTAGAGAATGTCCGCCACGAAATTCATCAGCACGTAGGTGACGGCGTAGAGAAGCACGGCCGCCTGCACGAGCGGGTAGTTGCGCACGAAAATGCTCTCCACCACCAGCCGCCCGAGGCCTGGCCAGCCGAAGACGGTCTCGACGATCATGTTGCCGCCGAGCAGCGAGCCGGTTTCGATGGCTGCGACCGAAACGGTCGGGATGAGCGCGTTCTTCAGTGCATGTCGGAAGAGGATGCGCCTGCGGCTGATGCCTTTGGCCTCGGCAAAGGCGACGTAGTCCTGCCGCATTACCTCCAGCATGGCGGTGCGCGTGACGCGCGTCAGGATCGCCGTCATCGGCAGGCCGAGCGTGATCGCCGGCAGCAGGATGTGCTTCAGCGCGTCGAGGAAGGCGGAGAAGCGGCCTTGGAGCAAGGTATCGATCAGCAGAAACCCGGTGACGGACGGCACCTCGCTTTCAAAACCGATGCGTCCCGAAACCGGCAGCAGCCTCAGATGCACGGCAAACAGCATCAAAAGCAGGATGCCGAACCAGAACCCCGGCAGCGACACGCCGAATAGCGAGCCGACGGTAGCGATGCGGTCGATGATCGTATTCTTGTGGATGGCGGCCGCCACGCCGAGCGGAATGGCGGTGGCGAGCGCGATCAGCATTGCCACGAGGCTCAGTTCGATGGTCGCCGGCAGGCGCTCGGAAATCACCTCACTGACCGGGCGCCGATGAAAATAGCTGGTGCCGAAATCCCCTTGCACGGCATTGCCGAGAAAGTTCAGGAACCGTTCCGGCAAAGGCCGGTCCAGGCCGAGATCGCTGCGCAACAGCGCTTCCTGTTCGGCCGTCATGTTCTGGTCGCCGATCATGATCTCCACCGGATCGCCCGGTGTGAGCGCCAGCATCAGAAAGACGATGAGGCTCACACCGAGAAGAACGGGGATCAATTGCAGCAGACGTTCGAGAAACCTACCCACGTCCTGCCCTGTACCGCTTATTCAACGCAGGCGTCGTGAAGGTTGATGCGGCTGTCGGCGCTCGGCTTCCAGCCCTTCACGCGCTTCGAAACCCCATAGATATCCTGGGGAACCCAGAGATAGACATAGGGAAGGTCAGCATTGATGATCGCTTCGGCCTTGTTGTAAAGCCCGGCGCGCTTTGCCGTATCGAGTTCGCTGGAGGCCTGGTCGAGCAGTTTGTCCAGTTCGGGATTGGCGTAATGAGCGGAATTGCCGCGATCGCCGCTGCGATGGGTAGGCAGGAAGATATCGTAGGGATCGAGCGAGCCATTGCCCCAGGAGGTGAAATACATGTCTCCCTTGGGGTTTTCGTCCTTCGGGTCCCACTTGGCTTTCAGAATGGCCGACTCGCTGACTTCCACCTTGGCGCGGATGCCGCTCTTCGCGAGCACGGAGGCGATTGCCTGGACCGTATCCTTGTAGGCGCCCTCCGTGTCGATCACCACATCGATGCCGTCGGGATAACCCGCCTCGGCAAGCAGGGCCTTGGCTTTCTGCGGATCATAGTCGTGAGCCGGTAGCTTCGAAGCCCCGAAGGCGGCCGGGCTCAGGATACCGTCGATGGAAACGGCGTTGCCGCCGAGGATGCGGTCAATGATCAGCTTCTTGTCGAGCGCATAGGCTACCGCCTGACGGACCTTGATGTCGCCGAAAACCTTGCCCTTGTTGTTGAGCGCGATGAAGAAGCTGCGCGTGCCGTTGACGGTCATCACCTCGGTATTGGGATTGCTCTTCACCTGCGCGATAGAGAAAGGCGGCAGCTCGTTGATGATGTCGACATCGCCGGAGAGAAGCGCCGCGACGCGAGAGGCGGTTTCGGGAATGACCTTGAAGATCACGCGGTCGACACAGGCCTTGCCCACCGGCGGGATGTCCGTCGCGCCGCCGTAGTAGCCGTCGAAGCGTTCCATGATGATGGAATCGCCCTTGCGCCATTCGGTAAGCTTGAACGGACCGTTGCCGTTTACCTGGGTCGCCAGGCCCGCTGTGCCGACCTTTTCCACGAAGGCCTTGGAGACGACTTCCTGCACCGGCAACATGGCCGGCAGGATCGGCCAGGGCTCGCTCAGGGTGACGATCACCTTGTTGCCCTCGACCGCCGTCGACTTCAGCGGCCCGAGCAGGCTCTTGCGCGGACTTGTCTGTCCGTCGCCCATGGCGCCTTCCACCGTCAGCCGGTCGAGCGTGAACTTGACATCCTCCGCCGTCAGGTCCGAGCCATCGTGAAACTTGATGCCCTTTCGGATGACGAACTCGAAGGTGGTCGGCGAGGTCTGCGTGAAGGATTCGGCGATCTCCGGGACGATCTTCATATCGGCATCGCGGGTGAGGATGCCGTCATAGAGATTGCGGATGATCGTTTCGGTTTCGCGGTTGCGGTGATTGGCCGGATCGAGCGTGAGAGCATCGGCCGTGAAACCGACACGAATTTCCGAGGCGTCGACCGCCTGCAGAGGCAGGATGACGGCGAGCGCCGAGGCAAAGAGAAGGTTCTTGAAATTCCCCATTATCGTTCTCCTGTTCTTGCCAGAGATCATGCATGAATCCTGCACGTCCTGCTGGTCGAATCTCGTTACGCAAACACCGTGCCAGTCCCTGCACGCTGGAAAGTCTCGAATTTTATCGAGATAAATCAGACGCATGCATCGAAAGCATGGCTGCACGAGCTATAACGTCGCACATTGCGCGTCGATTTCACGCGACACGCGTGAAACTGACGCAGGGCGGGCGCGGCCTGTCAGCGGCGCGTGCGTACTGCCCGCCGCAAGGACGGCATCCGTCTTCAGTCGGGCTTTGGGGTTTCGGTCGGGAGGTTGCCGTCAAGCATGCCGTCGATCAGATGAAGGCGGCGGTCCATGCGTGCGGCCATGTCGAGATCATGGGTGACGGCCACGACGGTCTTGCCCCGCTCGCGCACCAGCGCCTCGAGGATTGTGAACACCTGCTCCGAGTTCCTGCTGTCCAGGCTTCCGGTCGGCTCATCGGCGAGAATGAGCGGCGGGTCGTTTGCCAGCGCGCGCGCAACGGCGACACGCTGGCGCTGGCCGCCGGACATCTGGTCGGGGCGTTTGTCGAGATGATCGCCGAGACCGAGCGACCGGAGCAGTTCGCCGGCCCGCTCGCGCATGGCAGGACGGCTCAGTTTCGCAAGCCGACGCATCGGGATCTCGACATTCTCCCGCGCCGTGAATTCCGGCAGGAGGAAATGGAACTGAAAGACGAAGCCGATCGTCGAAAGGCGGATCGCGGCGCGCTCCGCCTCGCTCATTCCCTCCGTCTCCCGGCCGGCGACGAAGAGCGTTCCTTCCGTCGGCCGGTCGAGCAGGCCCAAGAGATAGAGAAGTGAAGACTTGCCGGAGCCGGAAGGGCCGGTGACGGCAACGAATTCCCGCTCGCCGATCGCAAGCGTGATATCCTTCACGAGCGTTACCGGCACGGTCTCGTGCAGGATACGCGTCAGATTTCTCGTCTCGATCAGGTTGCTCATGTAGCCCCCCTGATGATGTCGACGGGATTGACCCGCGCCGCACGCCTTGCGGGAAGATAACCGGCGACGGCCGCCGAGCCGAGCGCGAACGCCGAAGCGATGACATAGTGGAGAACACTCCAGGCGATCGGAAGCCGGGTCATCTCCTGGCCGGTGGCGGCGATCTCGAAACGCACCAGCGACAATCCATAAACGAGCAGAAAGCCGATCAGCCAGCCGCCAACCGAACCGGCGGCGCCGATGGCAAGGCCTTCGAGCAGAAACAGGCGGCGCATGTCGCCGGCGGGAAAGCCGAGCGATTTCATGATCGCGATATCGCGCGCCTTCTCATGCGTGATGGTGGAGATGATATTGAAGATGCCGAAACCGGCGACCAGCAGGATGGCGCCTACGACCGTGTACATGATGACGTTGCGCACGACGAGCGCCTCGAGGATCGATTCATTCGCCTCCTGCCATGCGACGGCCTTATAGCCGAGCTCGGCCTCCGCCCGCTGCGCCACCAGCGGCGCCCCATTGGGATCATCGAGTTTGATACGAATCTCGTTGATGGCGTTCGGCCGCTCCGAGAGAATCTGGGCGTTCTTCAGCAGGACATAGGCCTCGCCCTCGTCGCGCGCCGTCGAGCCCGTGTGAAACAGTCCGGCGATCTTGAAGTTTCGCGTGAGCCCCTGGGCAGAGACGACCGTGATGGTGTCCCCGAGACCGGCCCCCAGCCGGTTGGCCATCGTGTCGCCGATGAGGACATTGTTACCTCCCACAGCCAGCGCCGAGAAGCTGCCTTGCCTGAAGTCCTCCACGATCGGCGACACGCCGACCTCGACCGTGGGTTCGACGCCGATTACCGAAGCCCCCACTTCCCGGCCGGAATAGCGGATGACCCCCTGCAATTTCAGGCTGGGCGCCAGACGGCCTGGAATCCACGCGCGCAGCCACGAAAGCGCCGCCGTCGGGTTGATGATGCCGCGCCGGTCGTCGCGTGGGCGAAGCCCCGCAATGGCGACCACATCGAACGCATCCTCGGCGGGCTGGCGGCGGGCAGTGCGCTGCTCGTCGGTGATCTGGACATGCGGCATGGTATCGACAAGCTGCCGGACGAAATCGTCCTGACCTCCCTGCATCAGGGCCGCCATGGCGATGGAAAAACCGACGCCGATCGCCACGCCGAACGCGGCGACCAGGGTCTGACGACCGCGCCCGGCAATATGGGTCAGGGCAATTTCGAAGATGAGACGCATCATCACCTCACCCTGTCTTCGCGTCCGATACCTTCACGCGCGCACCATCGGTCAGGTTGGCCGGATATGGCGTGATGACAAGGGTCGTCTCGTCGATACCTGACAGAACCTCGATACCCTGCGGTCCGCGAATACCGGTGCGGATGTCGCGGCTATACGCCCTGTCGCCGTCGACGATGAAGACCCTGCTGTTTTCGACCGCAACGGAGGGCAAAAGGAGCGCATTGCGGGAAACCCTGACGATGGCGTTCACATCCGTCGACATACCGATCCTGAGTGGCGTGTCGTCCGGCAGGCGAAAGCGGACGCGATAGGTTTTCGTGACAGGGTCTCCCTTCGGGGTAATGCTGTCCACCTCTGCCTCGAGCTGCCGTCCCGGAAAGGCATCGGATCTCAGCAGCGCATTCTGCCCGACAACAATCCGGGGGATATCCTCTTCGTTGACATCCGCGACCACGATGAGAGGGCTCGGCTCCCCCACCCAGAAGAGTGCCGCGCCGAGTTCGGCAATCTCGCCCACTTCGCCATCCCGTCTCAACACCATGCCGTCGCTCGGCGAACGGAGAATATAGCTGTCCAGCCTCGCCTGCTGCCCGGCGACAAGCGCCTCCAGCTGGACGACCTCGCTACGCGCCCGATCGAGCTCCTGCTGACTGACAACATTCCGTGCCGAAAGCGCGGTGTGGCGGCGGAGCTCCTCTTCCGCGAACGCCAGCCGAGCGCGAAGCTCGCCGAGCGCCGCCTTCGCCTCGGTATCGTCAAGGCGGGCGAGCTCGTCGCCCTTGGCGACACGCTCGCCTTCGCAATTGCAATGCCAGACGATCCGCTCGCGAATAAGCGGCGTAACCTTGGCCCAGACGCGCGGCTCAACGACGCCGCTTGCATAGACGACTTCGGCGGCATCGCCGCGCGACGGCATTGCGACCAAAACGGCTGCCGGCCTCAACATATACCAACCAGCCGCAGCGGCCACTGCCGCGACAGCCGCGGTCGTAATCACAAGTCTCAAGGCTCGCAAGGTGACCTCCAGCGGTGGCGCCCCTTTTCACAACGCCTCTAGCATCAGACCGACCGTCAGTCTATATAAATGGCATACGGGTGCAGCGCTGGATTTTGTCGCATTCGGGACGACAATGTCCGATCTAACTGAGGAAAAGGATCGTGGTCCGGATCAAGAAACCGCCAGAGGTGCGGTCGAACGAGCTGCTGGACTGCGCGCAGCGCCTGTTCTTCACGCGTGGCTACGAAAGCACCACCGTCAACGACATCATTCGCGAGGCCGGCGTCTCCAAAGGCGCCTTCTATCACTATTTTCCGTCGAAAGAGGCACTGCTCGAGACACTTGCCGTCCGGCTGTCCCGTGAGAATCTCAAGCAGATCCAACCGCACTTCGACAATCCGTCGATCAATGCCATCGGCAGGCTGAATGCGCTCTTCGCGGGTTCGCGGCGGCTGAAGGTCGAACTCGCGCCGCAACTGAGAAACACGTTCAATGTCCTGTTCAAGCCGGAAAACGTCGTACTTTTCCACCGCATCAACGAGGCACTGACGGCAGTCGTGCAGCCTTTGCTTGCCAATATCCTGAAGCAGGGACATGCGGAAGGGAGCCTCGACGCATCGGATCCGCAGGCCTTTGCGCTGATGTTGCTCGAGCTTCGATTGAGTGTCGGCAAGGTCATGCACCAGGCCTTGAAACAGGCCGAAGCCGGTGACATCGACGGAGCAGTCACGATGCTGGACGACTGGATGCTGACCTACGGCATCGCCCTCGACCGGATTCTGAAATTGCCCGAGGGGACCCTGCAGGTGGCAGAACCAGGCTTTGCCCGGGCCTTCCTCACCTCGGAGTGACACGATTACCCAAGCGACGAGAGCATCTCAAGCAAGAACCATCCCCGTAACAGGGCTGGAGCCGACTTTTACGAAATATCAGGTGATCAAGCTGGTCGGAGTGGAGTGATTCGAACACTCGACCCCCACGTCCCGAACGTGGTGCGCTACCAGACTGCGCTACACTCCGTGACCAGCGGCGCCTCTATAGACCAGCATTTTTCATTCCACAAGCGGCAGTCATGAAAAATTTGCGACAGGGACGTGATCCGTCCGTTAGGTGCCCGGAAAGGCCTCTCGAACCAGGGCGTTGCAAAAAAGCGGCGCCGGAGAAATTTGATGCCCATGGCTCTCGGCTATCTCGCGAAACCAGCAAGAAATCTGTTAGGTGCGATCTCGAAAGACATGCCTCCCAAGCACCATAGAAGACAACAGGATTTTTCCAGACCATGAGCCGCCGCGCCATCGCATCGACCGCCGTTTTCGCCCTTGCCCTTTCAGCCTGCACCACCGCCGGCATCGCCGGCAACCCGATCGAGAGCCGATGGGTGGGGCATTCGGCCGGAGAGTTTTTTGCGAAATTCAGCCCGCCGATCAGCGACAGCAACGAAGGCTCCGTGACGGTCTACAACTGGCGCGGCGGCTATAAGCGCATCAAGCAACAGAACGGCCGGACCGCGAGCGTGAGTTGCTCGGCAAAAATTACCGTCTCCGATAACTACACCATCCGCGACATCACGATCGTTTCCGACCGCCCCGGCGCCAATGGCCCGAGCTATTGCACGGAACTTCTGACGGCGAATTGAGCGAGCAGCGGCGGCGCCCCCAATCATTGACCTTGCAGGAAGACGACGCGGAAACCGCGTCGTTGGAACCGGTGCAAGGCCCGGGCATTGTCGCCGATTGACCTTGCCTCTGGCATCTTCCGGCGAAACAGCTTATTTTCGACACGATAACCGGCCATGAACTTCGATGTCGTGCCGGGCTAGCCGTACGAGGTCACTTGTATTATCTCACAACGCATATTCGTGTCGTGGCGGCGTTGGTGGTCCGCGAAACGTCCACCCGCTTCGGCAGCAAGCCGGGCGGGTACATCTGGGCTTTTCTCGATCCTGCCTCCCATATCGCGTTTCTGTCGCTGATCTTCATGGCGATCGCCCACACACCGGCCCTCGGAACGAGCTTTCCGCTGTTTTTCGCAACGGGCTATGTCGCCTATCAATTCTACCAGGCGATGGCCGGCTATCTGAACAGCGCCGTCAACGGAAATCGTGCCCTTCTGAGCTATCCGAACGTCGCACCCATCGACACCGTGCTCGCACGCTATGTCCTGCAACTGGGAACCACTGCCGTCGTCGCCTTCTGCGTCTTCACGGCCATTGGCCTAAGCTTGAAGACGCCCCTGACGATCGAATGGCCCTACATCATAGAAGCGGCGTTTGCCGCCAGCCTGCTGGCTCTGGGAAACGCCCTCGCAAACAATGTGCTGTTTCCCAAATATCCGCTATATGAGAAGTTCTACGAGATCATCACGCGCCCGCTCTTTCTTGTCTCCGGGGTATTTTATCTGCCGGACACCCTGCCGCATCCGGCACAAGAGGTGATCCTGCTCAACCCCCTCGCGCATGTCGTCATGCTGTTTCGCAAAGGGTTCTACCCCGAATATCGTGCCGTCGGCTATGATGCGGGCTATCTTTATAGCGTTGCATTTTCTCTGCTGTTTTGCGGATTGTTCATCTTCACCAGTTCCAGGGGGGTGTTGAGAGGACGATGATCAGGCTGGAGCGTGCAACGAAGTTTGTGCGAATGAAGGGAATTTCGAAGCCCATCATCAATGACGTTTCCTTCGTCATTCCGCGCGGCAGAAGCGTCGGGCTCCTGGGTCGCAACGGCGCGGGCAAATCGACATTGCTGCAGATCATCGCCGGCACGCTGGAGCTGGACAAGGGGCGCATCGTCCGCCAGGGCAAGATATCCTGGCCACTCGGTTTCCAGGGCAGCTTCCAGGGCAATCTTTCGGGGGAACAGAATGTCCGCTTCGTCGCCAGGATATACGGTGTCGACACGGAGGAGCTTGTTGCCTATGTTGCCGACTTTGCGGAACTCGGTGCCTTCTACAAGGCGCCCGTTCGCACCTATTCATCCGGCATGAGGGCGCGGCTTGCCTTCGGCGTCAGCATGGGAGTCAGGTTCGACTATTATCTCGTCGACGAAATCACCGCGGTGGGAGATACAAACTTCAAGCGGAAATCCCAGCAGGTCTTCAAGGAGCGGCTCGCGGATTCCGACGTCATCATGGTCTCCCACAGCGCCGCCACGTTGCGGGACTATTGCGAATCCGGCATCGTTCTCGAAGACGGAAAATTAACATATTATGATAATTTGGAAGATGCTATCGCCGTCCACGAGCGCAACATGACGAGGCAGTAGACGTGACAGACCAAGCCCAAGGCAAGAAGACTGGCGAAGTTGTTGCCCACCTTCAGCTGGCGCCCGAAGAGAAATCGCTTCGCAAACCTAAAAATCTGCGTCTGCTCGAGGGGCTTCTGGAAAGCCCCATGCCTGTTGCGGAGCCCTCCCCGCCTGTCATCGAAGTCGAACCGCAGGCAGCCAAAGCGCCCCACGGCTGGATCAGCAAACTGCGCCCCCGGCATCTGGCGATCGTCTCGGGCTTCGTGGCTTTCGTTGCACTGCCGGCAGTATTGACGTCTCTCTACATGGCGTTCATCGCTGCCGACCAATATCACAGTTCGGCTTCCTTTTCTGTCCGCAGCATCGAGGCTTCCCAGCCCTCAGACCTTCTCGGGATGTTTTCTCAGGCCTCAAGCGGGAGCACGTTTTCCGATTCCTACGTCCTCCTCGATTTCATCCGCAGCGAGCGGATGGTTCAGGCGGTGGACGAGGCCTTCGGGCTGGATTCCGTCTTCGCTCCGCGAGGGCTGGATTATTTTTATGGTATCGGCCGGGACCTTCCCATTGAGGACAAGCTCGAATACTGGCGGAGCATGGTCAACGTCAATTTCGACCATACGTCCGGTATCATGGAGCTGGAGGTCAAGGCGTTCACGCCGGAGGACTCGCAGAAGATCTCGGCATTTGTCATTACCCAGAGCGAAAAGCTGGTAAACGAGCTCTCGTTGTCGGCACGCAACGAAGTCCTGAAAGTTGCGCAGAGCGAGGTCCGCATGGCGGAAGAGCGTTTATCAAACGCCAGGCTGGCGCTCAGAATCTACCGGGATTCCTCGCAGGAAGCAGACCCGGTGGAAGGGGCAAAACTCGCAACCCAACTGGTGGCAGGGCTTGAGGAAAAACTCGTTCAGTTGAAGACGGAGCTTTCCACCGCTTTGACGCAGATGAGTGAGGATACGCCGAGAATCCGTGTCATGCGCTCGCAGATCGCAAGCCTGGAAAAGCAGATCGAGCAGGAAAGGCAGAGGTTCGGCAGCGGCACAGCCAGCAAGCAGAGCCGAACGGCTGCGGCGTCCTTCACCGACGTCGCGAGTCGTATCCAGCAGTATGAAACGTTGGAAACAGATCGCGAATTCGCCGAACGCGCCTACACCTCGGCGCTGACGGGACTGGAAAAGGCAAGAATCGAGGCCAATGCCAAGCAGCGCTATCTCGCCGTGTTCATCCAGCCGACGCTGTCGGAACTGGCGCAATATCCGAGCAGGCTCCTGAATTCCATCCTGGTGTTCCTGGGCGCCCTGCTCGCCTGGGGTGTCGTGGTCATGGGATATTACAATATCCGGGACCGGAACTAGCCGCCGGACGATCGAAAAGAACGGCTTGATATGTGACATTCATTCCGCTGCCGGGTAAATAAACCGCCGTGCGGGATGATTTGCCTTGGGAAAGCTGCCGGCGAGATGAACACGAATGAAAAGCCGGACTTAACAGGCCGGGACGTTTTCGCTTTCCATCTGAGACGATGGAAACAAGCGATTCTCCGAGCGTATTGTCCCCAGGCCCGTTTTACCTTCCTGCCGCTCTATCTGACCGACAAGGTTTTCACGCGTAAGTGGGCCACCGCCATCGAGGCTTCCCCCAACCCGGCTCTCCTCGTATGGGGTCTGAACGTACCTCCCGCGGCCCTTGCCTTTGCCAGGAAGAATTCGATCCCGCTCTACTTCATCGAAGACGGCTTCATCCGCTCGCTGGTTCCCAATGCCAGCCATAGCGCGCCCTTTTCGCTGACCATCGATTCCCGCACACCCTATTTCGACAGCCGCGTGGCATCGGATCTCGAATGCCTGCTCAGTTCCTACGATTTCGCGGGCGATACGGCACTGATGGACCGCGCGCGCGATGGCATCAGGTCGCTGCTTGCTTCGAGGCTCAGCAAATACAATGCCGGCAACACCCGGATAGACGGATACGTGCCTGTTCAAAAAGACAGGCGCAGAATTCTCGTCATCGGCCAGGTGGAGGACGACGCGTCCATCCGGTTCGGATGCGAGCGCCCGGTGACGAACAACGACGTCGTCAGGATCGCGGCGGCCGAGAATCCGGGTTGCGAGATCCTTTACCGACCCCATCCGGATGTGCTCAATGGAATCCGCAAGCGCCTTTCCGATCCTGCCGAGGTCGCGCATCTGTGCCGGATCGTGACCGATCCTCTTCCTCTGCCGGAACTTCTGGAGACGGTCGATCATGTCTATACGATCACGTCGCTTGGAGGATTCGAGGCGCTTCTCCGGGATATCCCCGTCACCGTCATGGGGTGCCCCTTCTATGCCGGATGGGGGCTGACGGACGACCGCCAGAAAAACCCGAGGCGCGGCCGCAAGCTGCGCCTCGAAGAACTCTTCGCCGGCGCATATCTTCTTTACCCGCGCTACTTCAACCCCGTGACCGGAGAGGAAATCGGCTTCGAGGATTGTCTTAAACTGGCGACCGGCTGGAGAAAAACCGGCATGCCGGAAAGCCGCATCGTGCCGGTGCCTGTTCCCGAAAAACCGGGCTTCCGGCTTTCAGGGCCATATGGCCTCATGGGATGGCGCCACCTGCTCACCGAACCACTGGCGCGCGCCATCGAAATGGTCGGCGACAAGGCCGATGCCGAGGATTTCAGGAAAAATCCGATCCTTTTCTTCCGGGAGCTTTCGAACCCGCGCTTCAGGAAAGTCGGTCGGTTGCTCTATCCCTTTGATTAGGGTCGGACTCCGGCATCAGCCGGTGTAATCCGTTTCGGCTATCCCGCAGCGGTAAAGCGCCCCGCGTGCAAGCCCGATGTATTTGCTCGTCTTTTTCTCCCATATGGCCGGGGACAACCTCGCCGATCCGTCGAGCAGGTGCGAATAGGCCATCCGCGCCCGCATCGTCGCCCTGAAGGCCGTGTAGAACTCCTTCTGTTCCCGCGATATGTGGTCCTCAAGCCGTTTACGCATGAGTTGAAAAAGCGTCTCGCCGACGGTGGGCGAGCCCAGGAATGCGCATTCCATTCCCAGGAAGGCAATCTCGTCGAACGGGTCGATGATCCTCAGCCGGCGATCGAACTCAAGGCAGTCGAAGATCGCGATGGGATCGCAGAAACAGATATGTTCCGGCCGCAGATCCCCGTGTCCCTCCACATAATGTCCGTCATTGATCCGTTGGATGATCCTCTCCCGAAAGCAATGCAGGGCGCGATCGACATCGTCCAGCAGATGCCGGACCGCCTGATGATCGATATCGAATTCCTCGTGCCGCAGCACCTGCCTGTTGATGTCGTTCTGGCATTCGAGCATGCGGAAATGATCGAGAGGGTCGATCGCCGGCCGTTCCGCCGAACGATAGAACGCAGCGAGGCAATCGGCCAGCCTGTGCAGGTGGTCGTCGCCGACGGCCCCCGCCTTCAGCAAATGGCTGAGCATGAGATGTTCGGGCAGGCGGCGCATTTCCAGCAGCCATTCCTCGACCGTGCCCTGACCTCCGATGGCCATGCTGCCGTCCGGCAGGCTGACCAGAGGCACGACCCGAAGATAGGTATCTAGCGCCAGGCGGCGATTGAGGCGCAGCTCTTCCCGGCAGTTCCATCCCCGGGCGGCAAGCGTCGAAAAATCGAAGAAGGGGCCGACCGTCGGCTTTTTCAGTTTGTAAACGCGGTCGCCACACAAAAAGACCCAGGACATGTGGGTCTCCAGGGCCGTCACCTCTGAGCCGCGTCCCTGATATGCTTCCGGCTTGCGCAGAAAGCTGATCTTTTCATTCAAAGAATGCACGCCGGTTCCTTTTCGATAACGAAACAGCGACAGATGTTAATCTGATGCCCGCTGCGAGCTTTGACATCCCTCAATTCGCCGGAATCGATAACGGCCGGCTGATTTGACCTTGGTCATCGCAGCGGCCTTCGCGCGACCTAGAATAACCGCCATGAGTTGAGGAGCACTCCGATGACGACGATGGCAAAAACCAAGAAAGCCCTGACACGCCTGTTCCAGCGACTGGATAGCGTACCGAGCCCCACGGACGAGCGATTGGCGGCGGTGCTTCAGGAATGGCTGGACAGGCGTCAGCAGTTCATCGCTCCGGCGCCGCAAGCACTCATGACGGCCGGAACATCAGTCGCCGAAAGGGCCTTCATTTTCCGGAAGGCCCCCGACGCGCCGCGGCAATATCTGCTTTCCTCCGGAGCGGATGCCGCAGCCCCCCTGATCGGCAAGATTTCGGCGGGGGAACGGCTGGATGCGGCGGCAGACCGCAGGGGCGCGGTGCGCCTACGCCGGCTGTTCGATATGGTGGGTGAAACCGGTGAGCCCATACTCGGAACATTCAGCTCGAAATCGGCCGAAGCCGGGCCAACCCATACCGAACTGCTTGTCGCGCCGCTTTCCAGCAACGGGAAATCCGTCGATGCCTTCCTCGCTTCAGCCAGCGTGCAGCGGACCGAACCGGCTCCCGCAAGGACATCCGTCCGGTGGCCTCAACCGCATCCCATGCTGTTTGCCTTCGAAAGCAGCAAGGCTTTCGCTGAGCGCGTGGCGGCTCGCCTCGGCCTCTCGCTGAGCCCGATCGAGGAACGTTTCTTCGAGGACGGAGAGGAAAAGACCCGCCCTCTGGCGCATGTCCGCGGGCGGGACATCCATGTGATTTCCAGCCTCGACGGAACAGAACGGGAGAGCGTGCATGACAGGCTCTGCAAACTCTTGTTCTTCATTGCGACCCTGAAGACGAACGGGGCATCCCGCGTGACCGCTGTGACCCCTTACCTCGCCTATATGCGCAAGGACCGGCAGACAAAGGAACAGGACCCGCTGACCGCAGCCTATGTCGCCCGGCTCTTCGAAGCCGTGGGCACCGACCGGCTGATCACCATGGAGAGCCACAATCTGGCGGCCTTCCAGAACGCCTTCCGCTGCCCCACCATCCATCTGACGGCTTACGAAGCCTTTGCCGCCCATTTCGCCGGCCTGCTCCAATCCGCAGACGTGACGGTCGTCTCCCCGGACCTCGGCGGCGGAAAGCGCGCGGACATGTTCCGGGTCGTCCTGGAGAAGGTCCTTCGGCGGCCGGTCGCGAAAGCCTTCGTCGAAAAGCAGCGCAGCCAAGGCGTCGTCAGCGGCGATCTCTTTGCCGGTGACGTCGAGGGGCGGGCCGTCATCATCATGGACGACCTGATCAGTTCGGGAACGACCATGGCCCGTGCCGCAGAAGCCTGCAAGCAGCGCGGCGCAACCGGAATCCATCTCTGCGCCACCCATGGACTGTTTTCAAAGGAGGCTACCGGGAACCTGTCACTTCCCTTTATAGACAGCATCGTGGTGGCCGACACCGTCGAGACAGGCAGACGTTACGGCGGCGACAAGCGGCTTACCGTCCTTCCGGTCACAAGCATCTTCGCCGACGCAATCGCGGAATGCTGCGAGACGGCCGCCAGGTGAACGATCACACGCAGCAGGGTATTGGGGGCGCGGGCCGACCGCACCCGTCGCTGGCGATGTCATAGTGCTTTCAGAATTTCACCGCGACATTGGCCTTGGCGCTATGATCGCTGACCCCGGAGCCGAACTGTCCCTTATAAGAGACACCGAAACTCGCCTGCGGCGCGAATTTCAGGTCGATCCCCGCCTCGATGACGGCGGCATCCTCTGCGATCGGGACGCCGGCGACGGTGAAGGCGCTGCCTCCGTCAAAGGCCATGGCTGCGGTCGGCACCACGTCGCCGAAAGCATGCCGCCAGCCGATCATGCCGGTGAGGCTGACGGTTCTGGCCTCTCCCACCGCCAGCTCAGCTCCGGCTCGTAGCCCCAGCGTGGTGAAAGTGGTATTCGTCGTCTGGCTGCCCGCACTTAAAGCCGCATCGCCGCCATCCTCCGTGAAGCCGCCTGTGTCGAGGTTGACATGGGCGAGATTGGCGAAGGGTTCGATGCTCGCATTGCCAAGGCCGAACCGATGACCCACCTCGCCGAACACCTGTGCCGTGGCGGCGCGATAGTCCGCGGAAAGGCTGTCCGAGAAGCCGGTGAACTCGGCCGAACGGCTCACGTCGAGGTCATGCCAGCTATAGGCACCGCCGAACCTCAGCCCGAACCCGCCCCACCGGCCACCGCCATAGGCGCCGAGATGGTAGCTGTCGGCCGAACCCGACGAGGAACGGTCGTCCACGTCGAAACTCGAATGGCTGTAGCCGGCCAGAAGCCCGAGCCGAAGGTTTTCCGTCGCCAGCGCGTCGCCGCCGAAAAGGAAGCCGCCGATCGACCGGTCCATCGTCGCGGCATTGCCATCGCCATCCCACTGACCCCAGGAGCCGAAACCCTGGCCCCATACCGCAAAACGGTCCGTTGCGGCGGGAGCCGCTTCCGGTCCGCCGGGACCATAGGCAAAGACGGGAACCGCGCCGCCGGTCGTCTCCTCGAAGGCCGCCCGAATGCGGTTCATAGCCGCATCCCGGACGAAGCGGCTGTCCTCGATGAGCGCCGTCTTGGCGGAGGCGTGGATTTCGCCCGAAATGGCATCGAATGCTTCCCGCGCCTCCTCGATGCTGCCGAGAACGGCGATTGCGGAAAAGAGGTCGCCGCCGCCCACCGACTGGATGCCGGCGGCGGCCGCCTTCTGGTTGGGGGTCAGCGCCACGTCGGGGAAATCCGTCGTCTGATCGAGCGTCACATAGGCGTTGTTGGCGTCGTAGCTCAGGGTCGGCGTGATGAAGATAGAGTTGATGGCAAACGTGGCCGCATCGAACGTGCCGTTGACGCCGCCGGCCGCAGTCAGGATGGTATAGGCGGTGCCGACCGCAATGTCCGGATACGGGGTGACGTTGACAGTGCCACCGTTGACGGTGGCGATGCCTGCCGCATTGACGAGATCGCTGTTGCCGAGAGCGTCGACCTCGACTTCATAGAGCGAGCCGGCATCGAAGGTGATATCGTCGACATTAAGGGTGCCGATGGAATTGCCCGGCGCGATCGTGGCACCGGAGGCGAGCGTCACCGTGCCGAGGGTCCCCGTGCCGGCGAGCGCGCCGCCGGAAAGTACCGAAACCGATCCGCCCAATATGGCATTGGCAACCAGTGTCGCGCCGTCGTCGACGGTCGCATTGCCGGTGAACCCGGCAGAATCGCTGGCGAAAATCGTGGTGCCTGCAAGCAAGTCGATCGCGCCAAAGCCGTTTATGGCCGTGGCGAAATAGAGGTTCGGATCGGTGTGGTTGAAGACGAGCGTGCCGTCACCCGCTCCGAACTGGATGCTGGCGGTAAAGAGGTTGCCGGCCCTCGTCGCCGCAGATCCTGTCGCCGCACCTATATTGACCACGCCTGTGGAGCCGGCGACCGTCGCGATGTTGGTGATACCGTTGCCCACCAGCACCCAGACGTTTGCCCGGTCCGAAATCGTCAGCGTGCCCTCACCCTCGCCGCCGACGAAGAGATCGCCGCTGGCATACCAGGTCGATCCGCTGTCGCGAACGGTCACCTCGCCGGTTGCGCCGGCATGTGCGCCGATGACGCTGTCGATCGAACCCAGCGTGGCACCGTTCTGCACCGTCACATCGCCCGCGCCCCGATAACCGACGAAAAGATTGCCGGTATTGTACCAGGCCGCATTGGCGCCCGAGACGCTGATAGAGCCGGTGCCGGTCGTTTCCCGGCCGAGATATGCTTCGGTACTCTCCAGCATGCTGCCGGAGACGATGACGGACCCCTTGCCGAAATCGCCGGCCACGAGGGTGCCGCCGGCGGCGGACGAGCCGTTCGTGATCTGCAATCCGGCCTCGCCGGTCGCCCCTGCGCCCAGAAGGATATCATGCCCGGCCGTTCCCAATGCTGCGCCATCCTCGACCCAAAGGAAGGCATAGCCGTCGACGCCAGCGTGCAGCTCATCGAAAGTCAGCCTCGCCCCTTCGCCGTTGACCACCACCAATCCATAACCGGTCAGGGTATTGGCAACCACGAGGTCTTGCGCGACGTCGAACGTCGCGCCGTCCCGTATGTCCAGCATGCCGTTGCCGGCATTGCCGACGATGGCGTTGCTGGTCGCCTCCCAGTTCGTTCCCTGCCCGGATACATTGACATAGCCACTCTTGTGCGTGCCAAGTCCGAGTGTGAGATCGCCGCCATGCACGACCGAGGCGCCGTCTTCGACATTGACGGTGCCGGTGCCCTGCGAACCGACGGTCACCTGCTGAGCCGTCACCCAGCTCGTGCCCTCGCCGGTCACCGTCAGCGTGCCCTCGCCGCCCTCGAAATGGCCGATGACGAGGCCGGCGTCCGTGTTCAGCGAAGCGCCATTGCCGACGGTCAGGAATCCGGTTCCTTCCAGGCCGATCTGCATGATCGATCCGGTCGAGGTCAGGTTCGAGCCCGTTCCGGAAACCGTCACCGAGCCATTGCTGCCCACGAGGCGGCCGACCTGGACGACGGCGGGAATGACGATGCCACCATTCCCGATGACCAGCGTGCCGGCGCCTGCGTCCCCGACGACAAGGTCTTCGGCTCCGAGATTCCATGGCGAATTCTGGTCCCCGGGGACAGTGACCGTCTGGCCGCCATCGATGACCTCGTCGGCCGCGGCCGGGCCGGCGGCCACTGCCAGGGCAAGCGACGAGGTGCTGGCGAGGACAGCGCTCAAAGCCGCGCGGCGCGAGCGGTTGCCGAAGGGGTTCGTACCCTGGCGCGGCCGATAGCCGATGCCGTCCTTTGCTTCTCCAGCAAGACCGCCCAAAAGATCGCAATTATTGAATGCCATAATCTTCTCCGATGACCCCAGACACGCGAGGGCATTTCCGCACGCGGACACGCAACGTCATTTCAGGAGAAGAAGACCCCGCCCCCTGAACCTCTCGGTCGCTTTTCGGGCGGGCAACGGCATGATTTCAAGAACTATATGCCGGCCGCGTTCAAATGTGGCCGCAGGTGCAAGGAATGTGACCGAAGGCGCAAATGCATGCGGGTTTCCGGGCGGGGAGACGCCGGAGGCTCTTCAGGCGCTTCCGGAACCGGCCGCGTCTGCGGCTTGATTCTCTATGGTTTTTTCGTGCAAACGCGAGCTTGTCCGGACAGTCGGATCGCAGGCACCCTGGGACCAATCGACGGCGACCGCCCCTGTCCCCTCACCGCAGCTTGCGGATCCAATGCCACATGGTCTGCTCCTCGCCATATCCGGCAGGCAGGCTGCGTCCTTCCGCGGCGAGCGCCCGCATCTCCCGCGGGGTCACGTCAAAAGATCGCCGAAAGGCGCGGATGAAACTCTTTCGATGGCTGAAACCGTAACGTTCGGCAATGTCGGCAATGCTTTCCTGCCGGCGGTCGGGGTCAACGAGTTCTGCCCGGCAGCGGCGAAGCCTCTCCTCCTGGATATAGGAGGAGAAACCGCCATAGGGCTCGAAAAGATAATAGAGCTTGCGGGTGGAAATGCCGAAAGACCCGGCGACCGTCTCGGCGGTCAGACCCCGATCGACGATATGAGCATCGACATGGCGACGGATTTCACCGGTCAGCGCCAACCTGATCGAAGCGGCATTCTCTTCCGTGACTGCTGCATTCATCGCCGCGGCAGCCAGTTCCAGGGTCGGTCCGACCACAGCCTCGGCGTCCTGGCGGCTCATGGCGGGTGCACCGTCATAGAGGCCCTGCAGATGATTGCGTAGCAGGGCAACCAGCGGGGTCTTGCCTGAAATGACGCGCATGTTCTGCTCGTCCGGCGCTTTCAATAAAGGAGCAAGCAGGCGGCGCGGCATCGTGAGATTGAGGCTGTCGAAATCGGAGGTCCCCGTCGACTGCGGCTGTGCCAGATCAGCGACGATCAGATCACCCGATCCGGCCGCATCGTCCGACCCGCCATCGCGTCGCCCGTGGCTCCCCTGCAGGCAGATCTGCAGCGTAATATGGTCGAGACCATCGCGGCCGATCCGGGCACGCGACCGGTCGAAGCTTTGTGCCGTGCATCTGTACGAGGTCAGGACGACCTCGCCGAAATGGAAAGCCTCCGCATGAAATTGAAACCGGTCGTCGACCTTGTTGCGCAGGCGGACATCATAAAGGACCCCGATGTTCTCCTGCCAGACGGCGATCGCCTCCCTGGCCGCAAGGCCTTCGATATGCAGCACCGAGCGCGGAACTCCGGCGAGCGCCGCATGCTCCCGTACTCCAGGATTGAGACTGTCTTCCACCCCGCCATCTCCTCGCCCGGCCACGATCCGAATTCGTCGACCTATCACCGAAACAGGTGCTTACACCAATAAGCAGCATTTGTCAGATGTCGACATCCGGTTCAGGATGGTTTGCGCAATTGGCAAGCACATGCGGCGAATGCATTGTCGAAGGAGGAGCCATGAACAGGACGCTGATCATTGTCGGGCTGGTTATCGTCGCAACCGGCCTCCTCTGGCCCTGGCTGTCGCGCCTTGGCCTGGGGCGCCTGCCCGGCGATCTCGTGATCAGGCGCGGAAATTTCGCCTTCTATGCGCCGATCGCCACCGCGCTGCTGGCCAGCGTCGCGCTTTCGGTGATCGTCTGGCTGATCAGGCGCTAGAGCGGTTCCAGTTAAAACTGAGCCGTTGGAACCGCTCTATCTCTTTGTTTTACGCATTATCCTGACCCAAAACCGCTTCGCACTTTTGCTGGAAATGCGTCAGGAAGAACGGTGTTGACGCAGCCAGTCGGCGGTCACCCGACTGGCTTCAGCGAGAGCGGAGACGGGATCACGACCGCCGAGCAGCGCAAAAAGGAAAGCGCCGCTGAAACGGTCGCCCGCGCCGATCGTATTGGCGACCTGCACTGCCGGCGCCGGATCGACATGGATCGTCCGGCTGCCGTCATAGAGGGTCATCAGGCGCGGCCCGTCCGTCAGGACCAGCCCCTTCAGGCGCGGCCCCGCAAGGGCCTGAGCACGCTTCCAGACGGATTCGAGATCCTCGGCGGCATCGGTGCGGGAGGTGACGACATAGTCGGCCGGCCTGGGCGTTGCGGGGCGGAGCGGCAGTTGCGAAACCACCAGCGGAATTTCGCCAAGCCTCGATACGAACGCCTCTTCAAGCCGAAGGGCATTGAGATAGGCGGCGTCGCCCGCAAGTTCTTCCCGCACGGACAAGGTCGCGCGCGGCCCGTCCGCCGGCGCCAGGATCGTTCTTTCACCACCCGGTTCGAGAAGGATTTCCAGCGGTACGGTTTCGCCGGGCATCATCGCCACATGGCGCGTGTCGAACCCCGCCGCATCGAGCGCCTTCAGCGCGGAAAGGCCCTGTTCGTCCTGCATGAGGCGGGTCACCAGCGCGACCGAGGCTCCGAGTTCCAGAAGCTGGCTGCCCGTGTGGAAGCCGCCGCCGCCGAGGTGGATGCTGCGATCGGAAAAGCGCAACCGCCTGCCCGGCGTCAGATGATCGTCGAGCTGCCAGATACGGTCGTGATTTACGGATCCGATGACGATGGTCCGGTACATGATGCGCTCATCTCTCGTCGAGGCCGGGCGCCAGCGCGTCGACGATGAAACGCTGCGCGCTGAGGAATATGACAAGGACCGGCACGATCGACAACAGGCTGGTGGCCATCAGCGGCCCCCAGACGCGTTCCGTGCCTTCCAGATCGGCAAAGGTGGCGATCCCGGTGGTCAGGGTCTTCTTGAACCCGTCTTCGAGAACGAGCTGCCCCCAGAGATAGATGTTCCACGCCCCCATGAAGGAAATGACCGAGAGCGCCGCGATCGCCGGAACGACATTCGGAATGCCGATCTCCATGAACTGCCGCCACAGGCCGGAACCGTCGATCCTGGCCGCCTCGAACATCGACGCCGGCAGGGAGCGGAATGCCTGGCGCATGTAGAAGACATAAAAGCCGATATAGGGGATCGACGGAATGACCATGGCCCCATAGGTGTCGAAAGCCTGCATCTTCACGACAGCGATATAGGTCGGGATGATGGCGAGCACGGTCGGAAAGGACATGCTCGCGATCACGAACCAGAAGAGCGCCCGCCGGCCCGGAAATTCCATGCGGCCGAAAGCAAAGCCGGCCGGGACCGCCAGAAGCAGCTTTCCGAGCGTGATCAGCGTGGCGGTGAGGACCGAGTTCCACAGCCACATCCAGATCGGATGACGGCTCGCGGCGATCGTGAAATTCGAAAGCGTCGGGTCCTCTGGCCAGAGGCGGACGGCCCTGGCGGTGATGATCTCGTTCGGCGTGAAGGCCGAGGAGACCATCCACACGAGCGGGAAGACGGTCGCAAGGCTGGTGGCCAGCAGGACCGCGTGGATCAACAGCCGATGGATCGAGCGGCGGAGCGGAACGGCACTCATCCGTAATGCACCCTTTTTTCCCCGACGCGGAACTCCAGCCAGGTGACGACCAGCACCACGACGATAATGATGACCGCGACCGCGCTTGCCGGTCCGAACTGGAAGAACTGCAGGCCTTGCTGCCAGAGGAAATAAAGCAGGCTGGAGCTTCTTCCCGCCGGACCGCCATGGGTCAGCACGTCGATGACCCCGACGATATCGTCGAGGACATGGAAGAGCGTCGTGACGCTGATGAAGAAGGCCGTCGGCGTCATCAGGGGAAGGCTGATCGTGAAGAAATGCCGCCGGGGACCGGCACCGTCGAGCTGCGAGGCTTCGCGCAGTTCATGGGGAAGATTGGCGAGTGCCGCAAGCCAGAGAAGCATGTTGAGGCCGAAGGTCTTCCAGAACGTCACCAGGCAGACGCAGAGCAAAGCGAGGTCCGGGTCGGTGTGCCAGCGGGACTTCGGAAAGCCGAAAAACCCGAAGATCTCGTTGAACAGGCCGTTGACCGGATTGAGCAGCCAGGACCAGGCGACCCCCGCCACGGAATAGGCGAGGATCGTCGGCAGGAAAAGGCTGCCGCGGTAGAGGCCCTGAACCGGGCTGCGGCGCACCGCATGGATCATTACCGCCAGGAGCAGCGGCAGGATGATCTGGGCCGGGATGAGGATCACGCAATAGAGCACGGTATTCCAGGCGGCCGTCCTGAAATCGACATTGTCCAGGATGGCCGAATAGTTGTCGACGCCGACGAAGCGGACCTCGGCCGACAGCAGGTTCCAGTCGAGCACGGAAAGCAGCGCCGAGGCGAAGAGCGGCCCGTAAAGAAAGATCGCGACGGAAAGAACGGCCGGCCCCACGAAGAGATAGGGGGCCAGCCTTCTGAAGCCTGACGGCATGATGCTTCCGCTCACGCCGAGACCAGAGCGTCCAGTTCCTGGTGGGCGCTCTTCATGCCGTCCGCAACCGATACTTCCTTGAGCAGCATGCGGGAGACCCATTTGCGCCAGATCGCCTGGCCTTCAAGGCCGCGCTTGCCGGGCCAGATGGTCTCCGCGGTCAATCCGTCCGCAAGCTGCCCGGCCGCCGGCTTCATGAAATCGTTGATCAGCGGAATGTCGTGGACCGAGGTATTGAGATAGCCGACGGCCGACCAGATCGACTGCCCTTCCTTCGAGGCACAGAATTCCAGGAAGGCGAGCGAGGCTTCGGCCTGTTCCTTGTTCCGGGCATAGACAGCGAGGAAATTGCCGCCGCTGTTCATCCCGCGCGGATGGCCGGCAAGGCCGGGGAATTTTGCGGTGACCGCCTTTGCCCCGCCGAAGGGGAAGGTCGCCGCGCGCGTCGAACTCGTGGTGCAGATGGCAAGCGCACCGGATTCAAAGGCGGCGTCCTGATCCTTGGCGCTGACCGGCAGCCAGAGGCCCTCATGCGCCGGCGCGCAATATTCCGTCATGCCCGCCACGGCTTGCGGGCTGTTCAGGGCGAGCCTGCCGTCCGGATCGATGATGTAGCCGCCGGCATTCTGGACGAAGGACTGACTCGTCCATTCGTTGTTGGAAAGCGCCAGCGCCGAACGGTAGGTCGAGTGCTTGTCCTTAAGCTTTGCATCAAGCTTGCGGGCATTGTCGTAGAGCCACGTGGTGTCGGGATTTTCCGGCAGGGCGGGATCGAGACCGGCTTCTTCCCACAGCTTGCCATTGATGAAGGTGATCGGCGTCGACATGGCCCAGGGTAGGCCGATCAGCGCGCCGTCGATGGTCACCAGCGGCAGGACGGACGGTCGGAAATTGGCAAGGATCGCCGCCGCCCTGCCGGCATCGATCTCCCTCAGATCACGGGCGCCGAGCGTGCGCTTGGCGAAATAGCCGAATTTCCAGCCGGTGATCATCATCGCGGGTGGACGGCCGGCGGCCGTGCTTGCCACCGCCTTGGCGACCGCCGCTTCGTAATCGCCGTCAAACCGGTTGGTGACCGTCACGCCGAGCTTCTTCGCATTGAAGGCATCGACCACCTTCTGGAAAGGCTTGTCGGAACCCCAGGGGCTCGACACTTCGACGGCTGCGTCGGCGGAACGCGCGGGAGACGCCACCATGCCTGCACCAGCCGATGCCGCAACCGCGGCCATGAATTTCCGGCGACTCATCTCGACCATTTTTCGCTCCATATCATTCGAATGTAATTCGAAACATCCGAATATCTCGGTAGCGTCGATCGGTGACACCTGTATGAAGTTCCGCCGCTTTCATGGCCGATATTTCCAATTCTATCGTCCGCTCCTGACTGGCGGATGACAGAAGAGTGACCGGCGGCCGTGGTTGCAACCCGATCATCCCGAAGGTATCGAACATTCGAATGACACGAGCCGAATCGGACAGGCAGGACATGGAGAAGAAATCCCCGCACGGGCAGTGGCAGCAGGTCGAGGAGGATATCGCCGAGGATATATTGGCCGGCCGGCTTTCGCCCCAGACGCAGCTTCCGAAGGAGGCCGAGCTCATGGAGCGCTTCGGCGTCGGGCGTCACACGATCCGGCGCGCCATGTCCAGCCTCCAGAGCCGCGGGCTGGTGCAGGTCGAACAGGGCCGGGGGACCTTCGTGCGGGACGGGCGCCTGGAATACCGCCTTTCCGAGCGGACCCGCTTTTCCCAGAACCTGCTCGACCAGGGGCGCGAACCCTTCGGCCAGGCCGTGCGCGAGGAGGAGATCGCCGCTTCGGCCGCCGTTGCCGAAGCGCTCCGGCTGCCGCGCGGCGAGCCGGTCTATCACATCGTCCGGCGCGGCTTTGCCGACGAGGAGCCGATCAACCTTTCCGACGCCTATTATCCCGTCCGCCGCTTTCCGGGCTTCGACAAGGCAAGGCGCAGCGGACGGAGCGTCAGCGTGATCCTCGCGGAATACGGCGTTCCCGATTACATCCGCCTGCGGACCGACATCCTGGTGCGGCTGCCGACGCCCGAGGAGGCGCGCCAGCTTTCCCAGGACATATCCCAGCCGATCATCGCGCTGAAAAAAGTGGATGTCGACATGAAGGGAACGCCGATCGCCTATTCGGAAACGGTGTGGCCCGGCGAACGGGTGCAGTTCTCGATCGACAATACCAGCCAGCTCCTCGACGCGCTTGCCCGGAAATGAGTATATCCGAGCACGCCTGATGCAGGACTAGGTCGAGCATAACAGGCCAAACAAAGCGTGGCTGGGGCGCCTGGATTCGAACCAGGGGATGGCGGTACCAAAAACCGCTGCCTTACCGCTTGGCTACGCCCCAACGCCCGGGCGATATATCGGTATAAAACCGCCCGGACAAGCGGGCCTGCTGTAGCAAAGCTTTCTCGCCCCCTCAACGTCTAACTTTGCGATTTTTCCGATTTTCCGATGGCTGTTTTTGAATGCGCCGCAGCAGAAGCGGTGCTAGAGCGTTTCGGAACAGATCGGAAAATCAGGCAAGCGCCGGGGCCGGCATGGCAGAGGACCTCACTTTCGACATGGAATTTTCGCCAGCCTACGGCATGGCCGTGCCCGCGGCCGACGGCGTGCAGCGGCTCACCGTCAACAACCCCTCGCCATTCACCTTCCACGGCACCAATACCTATATCGTCGGTCGTTCCTCGGTTGCAGTCATCGATCCGGGTCCGGAAAACGACGCGCACTTCGACGCGCTGATGGCCGCGCTCAGGGGCCGCGAGGTCACCCATATCTTCGTCAGCCACACCCATCGCGACCATTCGCCCCTCGCCCGGCGGCTCAAGGATGCGACCGGCGCGCTGACCGTCGCGGAAGGGCCGCACCGCGCCGCAAGGCCGCTGCATGCGGGCGAGGTGAACCCGTTCGCGGAAAGCTCGGATACCGGCTTCGTGCCGGATATCGCGGTTGCGGACGGCGAGATCATCGAGGGAGACGGCTGGGCGCTCGCCGCCGTCCATACGCCCGGCCACACGGCCAATCACGCGGCCTTCGCGCTCCAGGGCACGGGCGTGCTTTTCTCCGCCGACCATGTGATGGCCTGGGCGACCACGATCGTCGCGCCGCCTGACGGTTCCATGGCGGATTTCATGGCCTCGATCGAGAAGCTCCTGGAGCGGGAGGACCGCATATTCCTCCCTGGCCACGGCGGACCCGTGAAGGAACCTGCCTCCTTCCTGCGCGGCCTGCGGACCCATCGCCGCATGCGCGAACGCGCCGTCCTGGAACGCATCCGGGCGGGCGACCGGCTGATATCCGACATGGTGAGGGTGATCTATGCCAGCACCGATCCGCGCCTGCATGGTGCCGCGGCACTCTCCGTGCTCGCGCATCTGGAAGACCTCATTGAGAAAGGCCGGGTGGCGACCGAAGGCCCGCCCTCGCTCTCTGGCGCATATCGGCTGGTTTAGTTCCCGGCGATGCCTAGAAGTTCCGTATCGAGCCGGTCGAGGAAATCCTCGGCAATCGCCTCGCCCATGCCAAGATCGTGCGGGCCGTAGCGGGACGCGACGCGGATATCGACCGAGGTGGTTTCGGCATCTTCCCGCAGACGGATGACGAGATCGAAACGAAGCCCCAGAACCAGCGTGCGGGTCTCGCCCTGCAAGAGGACATCGCTGGCATTGCCGAAGATGGGGGAAAGCAGCGGCTCCGGTCGCGGCAGCGGGATCGGCGCCAAATCCGGCACGGGTGCCTGCTCGTCCTCGGGCGCCGGGCGTTCGGCGATATCAGGCTCGACCAGTTCGACGCCTTCCTTCCTGGTGATCGAGATGCGGGCGGAAAGCACCGCCTTCTGCACGCCCTCGTAGACGCGGTCGAGCGCTCCCTCGTAGCGCCGGCCGGTCAGCCCGGGATAGGCGGAGAACTGGGCGCGGCGGTCGGCCGGCGTGATGGCATCGATCCGCGGCAGCCATTGCTGCCTCGCCTGCGGCTCGACAACCCAGGGCGGCGGATCGGCAAGGTCGGTCGAGATGTCATGGAGGGCCGGCAAGGTGTAATAATAGAAAGCGCCGGTTGCCACGACCCCAAGCGGAATGGCTGCGTAGAAGAGTCCCTTGCCGGCCGCGACGCCGCCTTCCGCGCCCACCTGCCAGAGACGGGCGAGGCCGATCAGCGAGAACGGCACCGACACCGCGGCGATCGCCGCCGAAAGAAAGGTCAGCGACAGGAAATCCGGGGTCGTCAGCGGACCGAGGCGATGCGCCAGCACCGCAATGACGAAGAGCATGAGCGCCGAAAGGCCGAGCCTGCGGGCGGCATAGGCCGAATGGGAAACGGGCCGGACGAAACGGACGGTCATCGGATCGGGCAGGCTCCATGGCAAAAGCACAGCGGGTACTCATATACACGTTGTGCGTCTCGGATCTTGTCTCTGCGCATGTCGTTATCCCGGAAACGGTTTCCACTTCCGGGCGTCATGCTTTCATGTGTAAAACAGCTCGGCCCGGAATGGAATCCTCAGATTCGCACTCGGCTACTGAAAGGGAGTTCCTGCCATGCGTCTTTACCGCCTCGTTGTGCTTGCCGTGCTTGCCGGTCCGCTTGCGGCCTGCCAGACCATGACGCCCGAGGAACGCCGCGCGGCAGACGAGAATACCTGCGCCGGCTACGGCTTCCGGCGCGGCACGGAGGCGATGGCCCGCTGCATGCTCGACCTGGAACTCGACCGCCGCGCCGAATCCCGCGCCTTCCAGATCCGCAGCAGTTCGATGATGTGGAGCCCGATGGTGGTCGAGCGCCGGGTGATCGTCGAGCGGAAATAGGTGGTCGACGCGTATCCAGGCCGGGCCGACCTTACGCCGGTATCGCGGTGGAACATAACCGAGACAGACGGGAATGTCAGAAATTCCGCATCTCGTAATGCGGGATACCGACTTCGAAGAACTCGTCGCCATGGATCTTAAAGCCGAATCGCTCGTACATGGCCGTCTTGTCGCTCTGCGCCGTCAGATAGAAGCGGTTGCCGCGCACATCCCTGTGCGCTTCCATTGCGTGGCGGATCATGGCGCTTGCGACACCCTTGCCGCGCCAGGGAAGGCTCACCACCACCCGACCGATCCTGACGGAATCGTCCGCATGGATGACGCGCAGCGTGCCGCAGACCTCGCCCGACACGACGGCGACGAAATGAAACGCCGTCAGGTCGTCCGCATCGAACTCCATGTCGGCGGGGACGTTCTGCTCGACGATGAAGACTTCGCGGCGCAGCCGAAACCCTTCGTTGCAGAGCGTGCTGAAGACGGGCACGGACAGGACCGTTATCGGATTCATCGCTTCCTCCTCTCGATTGCGGCCTGCGCCGCGGCAAGCCGCGCGATCGGCACGCGGAAGGGCGAGCAGGAGACGTAATCGAGACCGGAATCCTCGCAGAAATGGATCGAGGCCGGATCGCCGCCATGCTCGCCGCAGATGCCGAGTTTCAGATCGTTGCGGGCCTTGCGGCCGCGCTCCGCCGCCAGCCGGATCAGTTCGCCGACGCCGTCGAAATCGAGCGAGATGAACGGGTCGTGTTCGATGATGCCCTTCCTCTGATAGGTGGGGATGAAGGCGGCCGCATCGTCACGCGAGATGCCGAATGTGGTCTGGGTCAGGTCGTTCGTCCCGAAGGAGAAGAACTCCGCCGTCTCGGCGATCACATGGGCGCGGATTGCCGCACGTGGCAGCTCGATCATCGTGCCGGCAAGATAGCGGATCGGCGTGCCGCTTTCCTTCGCCACATCCTCGGCGACGCGGTCGATCACATCCTTCACATAGTCCAGTTCGGTGCGGAGGCTGACGAGCGGCACCATGATTTCCAGTTCCACCGGCTCACCGGTCACCTTGGCCGCCTCCACGGCCGCCTCGAAGATGGCACGGGCCTGCATTTCGGCGATCTCGGGATAGGAGATGGCCAGCCGGCAGCCGCGATGGCCGAGCATCGGGTTGAACTCGTGGATCGCATCGATGCGGCGGGCAAGAAAGGCCGGCGACATGCCCATGGCTTTCGCGACGTCGGCAATCTCGGCCTCCGTCTTCGGCAGGAATTCATGCAGCGGTGGATCGAGCAGCCGGATCGTCACCGGCAGGCCGTGCATGATCGAGAAGAGCTCGACGAAATCGGAACGCTGCATCGGCAGAAGTTTCGCAAGCGCCGCGCGCCGGCCGCCCTCGTCCTCGGCAAGGATCATCTCGCGCATCACCTGAATGCGATCGCCTTCGAAGAACATGTGTTCGGTGCGGCAGAGCCCGATGCCTTCCGCACCGAAGGAACGGGCTGCGCGGGCGTCCTGCGGCGTGTCGGCATTGGTGCGCACGGTCATGCGGCGGCACTTGTCGGCCCAGGCCATCAGCTTGCCGAAATCACCGGAAAGCTCCGGCTGTATCATCGGCACGGCACCCTCCAAGACCTGGCCGGAGGAGCCATCGATGGTGATCGTATCGCCCCGCTTCAGCGTCATCCCGCCGACGCTGATCAGCACCTCATTGCGCATGTCGACGCGCATGGAGCCGGCGCCGACCACGCAAGGGATGCCCATCCCGCGGGCGACGACGGCCGCGTGGCTGGTCATGCCGCCGCGGGTGGTCAGGATGCCTTCCGCCGCGTGCATGCCGTGGATATCTTCGGGGCTCGTTTCGATGCGCACCAGGATGACCTTGCGACCTTCGGCCTCCGCCTGCACAGCCTCTTCCGCCGTGAAGACGACCTCACCGGTCGCCGCCCCTGGCGAAGCCGGCAGGCCGGACCCGATGACATGGCGCTCGACGCGCGGATCGATAGTCGGATGAAGAAGCTGGTCCAGCGAAGGCGGCTCGATGCGGCAGACAGCCTCTTCCTCGGTGATCAGTCGTTCAGCGACCATATCCACGGCAATCTTCATTGCGGCACGGGTGGTGCGCTTGCCGGATCGCGTCTGCAGCATCCAGAGCTTGCCGCGCTCGACGGTGAATTCGAGATCCTGCATGTCGCGGTAATGCGCTTCCAGCCGTCCGCAGATCTCCTTGAACTCCGCAAATGCCTCCGGCATCAGCTTCTCCATGGACGGCTTTTCCGAACCGGACGCGAGGCGTCCCTCTTCGGTGATCGATTGCGGCGTGCGGATTCCCGCCACGACATCCTCACCCTGAGCATTCACCAGAAACTCGCCATAAAGCGCCCTCTCGCCGGTGGACGGATTGCGGGTGAAGGCCACGCCGGTCGCCGACGAGGAGCCAAGATTGCCGAAGACCATGGCCTGGACGTTGACGGCCGTGCCCCATTCCTCCGGAATGCGATGCAGGGTGCGATAGGTCTTGGCGCGCGGGTTCATCCAGCTCGAAAAGACGGCGGCAATTGCCCCCCAGAGTTGCACATGCGGGTCCTGCGGGAAGCTCTCGCCGAGTTCCTCCTCGATCATCTGCTTGTAGATGCCGACGACATGCTGCCATTCGACAGCGGAAAGATCCGTATCGTATTCGTGGCCAAAGCGCGCCTTCTCATCCTCGAGGATTTCCTCGAAAACCTCATGGTCGAGGCCCATGACCACGTCGGCATACATCTGGATGAAGCGGCGGTAGCTGTCCCAGGCGAAGCGCGCATCGCCCGCGTCATGGCCGAGAGCCTGCACGGTCTCGTCATTGAGGCCGAGATTGAGAACAGTATCCATCATGCCGGGCATGGAGGCGCGCGCGCCTGAACGTATGGAGAGCAGCAGCGGCTTGGGATGCCCGCCGAATGTGCGGCCGGTCAGCTCTTCCATGGCTGCAATGCCTTCGAGGACCTGCGCTTTCAGTTCCTCTGGAAGTGCCTTGTCATTGTCGAAATAAAAGGCGCAGGCTTCAGCAACGATCGTCAGTCCCGGCGGCACAGGCAGGCCAAGACTCGCCATTTCCGCAAGATTGGCGCCCTTGCCGCCAAGCCGCTCGACATCTGCGGAACGGCCTTCCGCCTCGCCTCCGCCGAAGCGATAGACCCACTTCGTCATACTGCTCTCCACCCCAACGCAGTCTCTTTTTGCAATAACTACAAGTTTTATGATGGTTTGGGAACGGATGAAGGCAGGATTATGTTGCGTCGCAACATAATCGATGACGAGAGCGTTAAAGGAGGGTGCAGGGCCACCCCAAAAAACAAAGCTTTGCGGGGCCGGATCACAGGCGGCCCCGCAAAGCTTTCCGCCCAGGACAGGAAACCCGGACGGGGGGTAGGAAACTCGATCGCCGTTCCTCGCTTAACGCCAAAGGACGACATTTATTCGAAATCCACGATCACAAGACACTAATAACCGAAAAATTGCATCCCCCATATGGGTGATTCTACGTAATCGTGAGCATTTTTATGAAATTCGGTAAATTGCTCAACTCGCCTCACGCATCAGTTCTGCTGTCTGCAGATCGACGGATACGAGCTGGGAGACCCCCTGTTCGGCCATCGTGACGCCGAAGAGCCTGTTCATGCGGGCCATGGTGATCGGGTTGTGGGTGATGATGACAAAGCGGGTTTCCGTGGAGGCCGCCATTTCATCCATAAGGTTGCAGTAGCGCTCCACGTTGTGGTCGTCCAGCGGCGCATCCACTTCGTCCAATACGCAGATCGGCGCCGGGTTGGTGAGGAAGACGGCGAAGATGAGCGCCATGGCGGTCAGAGCCTGCTCCCCGCCGGAAAGCAACGTCATGGTCTGCGGCTTCTTGCCTGGCGGACGGGCAAGGATCTCAAGACCAGCTTCGAGCGGATCATCCGATTCGATCAGCTGCAGTTCGGCGGTGCCGCCGCCGAACAGGTGGGTAAAGAGCCGCTGGAACTCGGCATTGACCACATCGAAAGCGGCCAGCAGGCGCTCGCGGCCTTCGCGGTTGAGGCTCTGGATCGCGCCGCGCAGCTTGCGGATCGCATCGATGACGTCGGCACGCTCGCGCATCAGTATATCGAGCTTGTCGGACAGTTCCTTCTGCTCCTCGTCGGCGCGCAGGTTGACGGCGCCGAGCCGCTCGCGCTCCATCCGCAACCGATCGACCTCGCGCTCGATCTCGCGGATATCGGGCATCGGCGCCTCGGGCCTGATGCCTGCAAGCCGAAGCACCTCATGTGGTGCGACATTCAAAGTCTCGCGGATCCGCTGCTCGCTCTCGTGACGCTTCTCGGCAGCCGACACCAGGCGTTCTTCGGCCCTGCCGCGCTTTTCGCGCGCTTCGGCAAGCTCGGAAAGAGCGATCGCGGCAATCCGATCCGCCTCGCGCTGGCGGGTTTCGGCTTCGGCCAGCCGATCGGCGGCGGTGCGACGGGCCTCCTCCGCCTTCTGCAATTCGTTGAGCAGCGCACGCCGCTTGTCATCGAACTCTTCGGGGGCGGCCTCAAGGTCAACGATCTCCTCGCGGGCCTCCTCTTCGCGCTCACGCAGGCTTGCAATATGATCGGCAGCACTCGTCGCCCGCGCCGTCCAGGAGGCGCGCTCCTGCGCAATCGCGGCAAGCCGGCGCTTGCGAGCCTCGGTCTCGCGGCTCAGACCCTCGTAGCGGGCACGCGCCTCGGCAAGCAGGCCGCGATCGGTCGCCACCACCGCCTGCTGTTCGCGAAGCCGGTTGTCGATGCCGGAAATATCCGGCGCATCTTCAAGCTCGACCCTGGCGTTCTCCTCCTGCAGGCCGATATCCTCGATCTGCGTGTTGAGCTGGTTCACGGCTTCGGTGGCGACATCGCGGCGGCGCATCAGATCACCGGCGGCGCGCTCTGCGGCGGCCAGCGCGTCGCGCGCTTCGGTGAGCCGTCGGGCGGCAAGCCGGTTGCGGTCGCGGGCGTCGTTGAGCTGCCGTTCCCTTGCGCCGATCTCGGCGGCAGCCGAGGCAAGCGCCACTTCGGCCTCCGAGAGCAGGATGCGGGCCTCGTCGATCTCCGCTTCCAGTTCCGACAACCGGTTCTTCTGGGAAAGCCTGAGCGCTGCAGCGCCCGGCGCTTCGGAACCGGTCACATGCCCGTCCCAGCGATAGACACCACCTTCCCTGGTCACCAGCCGCTGGCCGGGCGCGAGCTCACGCATCAGGCGATGCGCGTCCACTTCGGCAACAATGCCGATCTGCGCGAGGCGACGGGAGAGTTCCGGCGGCGCGGTCACACGGGCGATCAGCGGTTCTGCGCCACGCGGCAGAGCCGGATCGCCGGAGCCATCGCCGTTCAGTGACCAGTAGGTCGGCGCAGAACTGTCGATCGGGCTTTCAAGATCGTCGCCGAGTACGGCGCCAAGTGCAGCTTCGTATCCGCGATCGACGCGGATCATTTCCGCAACTGCGACGAAATCGCCGGAAGCGGCGCCGGCGGCCAGCATTTTCGAAATGGTGCGCGCTTCGGTCTCCAGCGCGTTGAGCGCCGAACGGGCGGCATCCACTGGTCCCCGGGCCATCTGTTCATTGGATCTAGCGGAAGCAAGTGCGGCTTCCACCTCCTCAACGATCACCGCAGCCTCCTCGACCGCAATCTCCGCCGCCTCCACCGCTTCACGCTTCTCGGCAGGATCATCGAGACCGGAGAGACGTTCGTTGATGGCGTCAAGCTCAGCGGTCGCATCGGCAAGCTGCCGGTCGAGACGCTGGCGGCGTTCGGCGAGATCGCGGATCAGCCGTTCGAGCTGATTGCGGCCAGCGGCAGCTTCTGCGCGCTCCGCGGTGATGGCGGAAAACAGCTTTTCATTTTCGGCGAGTGCCGCGGCGGCCGTTTCGAAGGCCTCGCGCAATTCGTCCGCTTCCAGGCCGGAATCGGCCAGCATATCGCTAAGTTCGGCTTCCTCCTGGTCCAGCTTTTCAAGGAAGACGGCATTGTCGGCGGCGAGCTGCTCCTCGCGACGGATGTCCTCTCCGAGCTGAGCGAGCCTCCGCGTAAGCTCGTCACGACGCTTCAAGAGCCGGTTTGCCTCCTCCTCCAGTTGCCCGCGGGCGATCTGGATGCGCTGCAGGGCCGCGCCGGCTTTCGCCTCCTCCTCGCGCAGCTCCGGCAGCTTGAGACTTGCGACGGCCTGGCTCTTGGCCGCCTCCATCTGCGCCTGCGCCTTCTCTGCGACAATGGCCGTCACCTGGTTGAGCGCGCTTTCCGCTTCACCTTCCGCCTCCTTTGCCTGCACCCAGCGAATATGCAACAGCATAGCCTCGCGGGCGCGGATATCGGCCGACAGCGTCTTGAAGCGGTTCGCCTGACGAGCCTGACGCTTCAGGCTTTCGATCTGTGTTTCGAGCTGGGTCAGAACGTCGTCCAAGCGTTCGAGATTGCCCTCTGCCGCGCGCAGCCTGAGTTCCGCCTCGTGACGGCGGGAATGCAGGCCGGAAATGCCGGCCGCCTCTTCCAGGAGCTGGCGGCGAGCCTGGGGTTTTGCCTGGATGAGTTCGCCGATCCGGCCCTGCCCGACCATGGAGGGCGACCGCGCGCCGGTCGAGGCATCGGCAAAGAGAAGCTGCACGTCCTTGGCGCGCGCCTCCTTGCCGTTGATGCGATAGATGGAGCCGGATTCGCGCTCGATGCGACGGCTTACCTGGATTTCGTCGGCATCGTTGAAGGCCGCGGGCGCGGTGCGGTCGGAATTGTCGAGATGAAGCCCGACCTCAGCGGTGTTGCGGGCCGGGCGATTGCCGGAGCCGGAAAAGATCACGTCATCCATGCCGGACGCACGCATGTTCTTGTAGGAGTTCTCGCCCATCACCCAGCGCAGCGCTTCGACAAGGTTGGACTTGCCGCAACCGTTCGGGCCGACCACACCGGTCAGCCCGCGCTCGATGATGAATTCCGTCGGCTCGACGAAGGACTTGAATCCGATAAGGCGCAGCTTGGTGAACTTCATGCCGCGCCCCTCACCTTCCCTTCAGGGAAAGAGTGCTCACAACAGGCTGTCGATGAGCTTGGACATGGATTCAACCGACATGTCTCCCGAATACTTCTTGCCGTTGATCAGGAAGGTCGGCGTGGAATTCACACCAAATTTGTCCGCGCCCCGCTTCACGACTTCATTTACTTCATCGAGAAGCTTCTGGTTCGTCAAGCAAGCCTCGAAACTCTGCTGTGAGTAACCTGCAAGTTTGACGCTCTGGAGCAGGGCATTGCGGACATTGCCGTCGGCAGGAGCCGCCCAGGCGCGCTGCTGCTTGAAGAGCATCGAGATCATCGGGAAATACTGCGCGGCCGTGGAAAGCTCCTGCGAGTTCTGCGGGTTGCAGCGGGCCAGCATGAAGGCGGCCGTCGCGACCGGATCGAACGGGAACTCCCGGATGATGAAGCGAACCTTGCCGCTATCGACATATTTGGTCTTGATGGCCTCGAAAGTATTGTTGTGGAAATTGGCGCAATGCGGGCAGGTCATCGACATGTATTCGATGATTTTCACCGGGGCATTCTCTTCACCGAGCGCCATTTCCGGCAGCGGACCGGGCTTCAGCGCTTCGGCCATATCCACGTCGCCTTGCGATTCCGGAATTTCCTGCGCGAAGGCCTGTGAAGCGCCGAGCGGCAGCGTCAGGCAAAGAGCGGCCACGGCCACTCCGCCGAAAAGTGCGCGCCTGGTGATGGTGATATCGTTCATCTGCATAGAACACCCGTGTGCGAGAGGTCTCGAATTGTTTGACATTCCGTATCGCGGCACCCGAACGCGAACAAGCTGTCGATAGGCAAAACTCTTCAAAGAATTGTGACAAATCGAAAGTGTATCAGAGATGAACGCAAGTTCTCCGCGCTCACGCCTTGCGTTTCTTCTGCAGGACGGCGGTGCCGAGCCGGGCCACCGCCTTTTTCAAGGCCTCGCTTTCGATGCCTTCCATCATGGTTTCTAGGCGTTTCGCAGCCTCGCCTTTCAGCGGCGGCGGCTTCTTCGGATGTCTGGAAGTTGGCGAGACGGGCTTCTGGACGATGCGGATCTGCCGAACAGCGGGAAAACCGAAAAAGCCGTTGATGCGAGCGATCAGTTCGCCCTGGGCATGGGTGAGAAACAGCGCGCGAGCGCCTTCGCAGGCAATCGTCAAAACGCCGGGCTGATAACTCGTTTCGCCATACCCATCATTGCGCGGCCAGACGATCTTCTCCGGCCGCGTGCAGTCGGCAAAACCCTCGCCGGCGATCTCGTTCCAGGAGCCGAGCAGCGCCGTCGATATGCCGGCACGGCGGGCCAGCACCGGATCGATGATGCCGTTCGCGACCTCGGAAATCTGGACGACGCCTCGCCGGGTGCCTTTCTTTGGATAACTCATCGCTCTTGTCGGATTCCTGGTCGCATTCGTCCGCGCCATCCTTGATGGCGGCGCATTCCTGTTTCAAGTATAGGGCATCTCCTCCCGTTACGGCAAACGATGCTCCAGACGCTCCCCGCACCCCATGCCCCGAAGCTTCTTTCCTGGTACGACCGGCACCACCGGGACTTGCCCTGGCGGGTGAACCCGGCTGCCGCGAAGGCCGGAAAACGGGCCGATCCCTACCATGTCTGGCTCTCGGAAGTGATGCTGCAGCAGACGACCGTGCAGGCCGTCAAACCCTATTTCGCCAAATTCCTGGCGCTCTGGCCCAAGGTGACCGATCTGGCGGCCGCCCCTATCGAGGAGGTGATGGCGGCCTGGGCCGGGCTTGGATACTACGCTCGCGCCCGCAACCTCAAGAAATGCGCCGAGGCAGTGGCCCTGGAACATGGTGGCGTCTTCCCGGATACGGAGGAGGGACTGAGGGCGCTTCCCGGCATCGGCGACTATACGTCAGCGGCCATTGCGGCGATCGCCTTCAACCGGCAGTCCGCCGTGATGGACGGCAATGTGGAGCGGGTGATCTCGCGGCTCCACGCCATCGATGCGCCGCTGCCGGGCTCCAAGCCTTTGATGAAGGCCAAGGTCGCCGAACTGACGCCTTCGGACCGGCCGGGCGACTTCGCCCAGGCGATGATGGATCTCGGCGCTACGATCTGCACACCGAAACGGCCGACCTGCGCACTCTGTCCCTTCCGTGACGACTGTCTTGCCTTTGCCGAACACGACCCGGAGAGCTTTCCGGTCAAGGCGGCTAAGAAGGAAAAGCCGGTGCGGTTCGGTGCGGCCTTCGTCGCCGTGACGCCCGAGGGCGAAGCGCTTCTAAAGCGCCGCATCGAAAGCGGCTTGCTCGGCGGCATGACGGAAGTGCCAACCACTGCCTGGACTTCGCGGGTCGACGGCGGCACGACGGCAGACCATGCTCCCTTTCCTGCCGGCTGGGAAGCCTGCGGCACGGTCGTCCATGTCTTCACCCATTTCGAACTCAGGCTTTCCGTCTTCCGGGCGCTGACCGAGAAGGTCGCCGTCGATGACGGGTGGTGGGAGCCGGTCACAAATCTTGAGGCCCAGGCATTGCCGACTGTCATGAAAAAAGCAATTGCGCAGGCTATTCCGCGAGCCTTCGAAAAACACCCGAACTGATTCTTTCAAGGAATACTCAATGGCGGCCACGATCGATCACATCGTCTTCGACATCGGCAAGGTGCTGATCCACTACGATCCGAACATTCCCTTCAGCCGCCTCATCCCCGATGAAGAAGAACGCAAATGGTTCTTCCTCAATGTCTGCACCCATGAATGGAACCTGGAACAGGACCGCGGCCGCACCTGGGAGGATGCCGAAGCGCTGCTGATCGCCGAGCATCCCCAGCGGGAGGAACAGATTCGCGCCTTTCGCAAATACTGGCACGAGATGGTTCCGCATGCCTATGACGGCTCGGTGGCGATAATGGAAGGCCTGATCGACAGCGGCCGCGACGTGACGATGCTGACCAACTTCGCCGCCGACACATTCGTCGACGCCAGGAGACTGTTTCCCTTCCTCGACAAGCCGCGGGGCGTCACCGTTTCCGGCGAGATCGGCCTCATCAAGCCGGACGTGGCGATCTACGAAAGGCATGCCCGCGATTTCGGCCTCGTCCCGGAAGCGACGATCTTCATCGACGATTCCTATCCGAATGTGGAAGGTGCCCGCGCCGCCGGCTGGCAGGCGGTGCATTTCAAGGATCCCGAAACGCTTAGAAAGGACCTCGCCGGCTACGGCGTGGAGGTCTGACCGAAAGAAATATGGCGCCCGGGGTCAGCCTCCCCGAGCGCCAATTCTCCTCACCCGGGACTAGAGGTACATGACCGGGCAAGGAATTTGTGCGATCTGGCGGGACCGGTGGATCAGTCCAATTTTGCCAGGTCGTTGCGGATGACGGTCCTGAGTTCATCGATGGGCTTGAGCGATTGCCCGTCGTCGAAGTGCCAGAACGTCCATCCGTTGCATGCATCAAAGCCCTGCACTTTTGCGCCCAGGCGATGAATGGAACCGGCCTCGCCGTTGGCCGAAAGCGTGCCGTCGGCACGGATGATGGCGCTGAAACGACGCCTTGCGTCGGTCAGCACCTGGCCCGGACGGACGAGGCCCGCCTCGATCAGCGCGTTGAAGGCCACGCGAGGCTCGGCCTTCTTGCCGGTCATGACCGTCAGTTCCGCCTTGCCGAGCGGTTCGACGGCCGCGATGCGGGCGGCGGCGGCATCGATGTAATCCTGTTCGCGCTCGATGCCGACGAAATTGCGGCCAAGACGCTTCGCCACCGCACCGGTCGTTCCCGAACCGAAGAAGGGGTCGAGGATGACGTCGCCGGGCCTGGTGGACGCCATGATGACGCGGGCCAGCAGCGCTTCCGGCTTCTGGGTCGGGTGGACCTTCTTGCCATCGTCATCCTTCAGGCGCTCGGAACCGGAGCAGATCGGAAAGAGCCAGTCGGAGCGCATCTGGACGTCTTCATTCGACGCCTTCAGCGCATCATAGTTGAAGGTATAGCTTTTCGCCTTGGCGTCACGGCTCGCCCAGATCATCGTCTCGTGGGCGTTCTGGAACCGGCGGCCCTTGAAATTCGGCATCGGGTTCACCTTTCGCCAGACGATGTCGTTCAGCAGCCAGAAATTCAGGTCCTGCATGATCGCGCCGACGCGGAAGATGTTGTGATAGGAGCCGATGACCCAGATGGTGCCGTTCGGCTTCAGCACACGGCGGCAGGCGAGCAGCCAGGCGCGGGTGAAGGCATCATAGACCTCGAAGGAGGAGAACTGGTCCCAGTCATCGTCGACGGCATCGACCAGCGACTGGTCGGGGCGGTGCAGCGTGCCGCCAAGCTGAAGGTTATACGGAGGATCGGCAAAGATCGCGTCGACGGAGTGATCCGGCAGCGCCTCCAGAGCGGCGACGCAATCGCCCTTGATGATGGAGTTGAGCCAGGAAACCCGACGGACCTGCCCCTGCAGATCGGCCAGCGGAAGAACTGCTGCCATTAGATACTCGCTACGCTGTACTCGAACGAATTTACTGGCTGTTATGGTTACCCAGCTTGGTTACCAAAAGCTGAAAGCATTGAACGATTTCGAGAAAATTTTTGAGGACCGCGATCCAGGACGGGAGGCGCGGTCTCCCTAGCCTGCTACCAGATCGATCTCAGCATCATCGAAGCCGAATGTCTTCATCATCGCACGGTGCTCCCCTGAACCGAGATAAGCCAGAAGCGCGTCGTCGACCGCCTGCCTGAGTATCGCATCCGACTTGCGGAATGCGAACGAACCGAATGCCGGCTCCTTCTCGTCTCGACCGACGATGACCGTCTCCAGGGGCAGCCCCCTGTTTTGCTCCAGATAGCCACCATGCGCCCGCGCGACGCTCGCATAGCCATCCGCCCGCCCGTCCAATATGGCGGCTGCGGCATCGGCATAGGTTTCCAAGATCAGGATGCGCTCCTTTGGCACGCCAAACCCTATGGCGGACCGGTGCTGGAACTGATCGCGGATGACGGCCAGCACGCAGCCTTCCGCCTGCGCGGCCGATCTGTATCCGGTAAGGCGCATGGGATTGCCCTGCCGCACCAGCAACCCGTCCGGCAAGGCCCAGATCGGCCGGCTGAAAGCGGCGAACCGCCTGCGCTCCTGCGTGGAGAAAAGGCCCGTCGTCATCCGCCATCGGCCATCGTCGAGGCCGGGCAGGAGCTGCGCGAACTCGGTTTCAGCCATGGTGACATCGCGGACGCCAGCCATCGCCAGAACCGTTCGCGCAAGCTCGACATCGCAGCCGGTCACGGTTCCGTCCGGCCGCCGGTAGTTGAAGGGCGGCTCGATGAGATATGCGAAATCAGCCATGGCCGTCCTATAGCACGGAAACCCCGCGGATGGTACGCCGCATCGGAAAATCTAAGCCTGCCGACTCGCTTCCACGCAGGGCAACGGCCTTTCGAAACAGAAGCCAGTACAGGCCGGGGATCTTGGAAAAATCACGCCGCATGCACCTTGCGGCTGTCCTCCGGCGCCTCGTCGCGCTCGAACATGCCGTAGTCGCGCAGAACATGGCCGATGCGCAGGCGGTAATCGGCCAAGATGCCATTGCGCCCCGCCCGCTGGGCGGCGCGATGGGCTTCGAGATTGCGCCACTGACGCACCGCCTCCTCGTCCCGCCAGAAGGAGAGCGAGAGAAGTTTTCCGCGCATGGTGAGGCTCTCGAAGCGTTCGATCGAGATGAATCCATCGATCCTTTCGAGCTCGGAGCGAAGCTCGCCCGCAAGATCGAGATATTTGTGGCGTTCGCCCATATAGGGCACGACTTCGAAGATGACGGCGATCATGGCTTTACGAAAGCTCCGTGGGGCGTGGACACATTCTTCAGGAAGATCCGGTCTTCCTTCAGGATAAAACGCTCGCGTTTTGCGAAGGCGTAGTTCTGCTGACCGAGCGGATCGGCCGCCAGCCGGGCGCGGTAGCTTTCGTAGGCCGCCAGGCTCTCGATATTATAGACGCCGTAGGCGGTCGTGGCCGAGCCTTCATGGGGACCGAAATAACCGATGAGATCGGCACCGCAGCGCGGGATCGCCTGGCCCCAGTTGCGGGCATATTCGGCGAACTCAGTTTTCCTGAACGGGTCGATCTCATAGCGAATGAAACACGTGATCATGGCTTTCTCCTGTCTTGCAGGGGTGTTTTGCCATATTGCCGAACGAAGATGCTTCGGCTAGGATCGAAGTATGAAAGAAGGCCCAGACATTGCCCGCATCGGAACATTGATCGGTGATCCCGCCCGCGCCAACATGCTGACGGCGTTGATGGGCGGACAGGCGCTGACGGCGACCGAGCTTGCGCAAGCAGCCGGCGTGACGCTGCAGACGGCGAGTTCGCATCTTTCGAAACTGGAGGATGGCGGCCTCATCGCCCAGCGCAAGCAGGGACGGCATCGCTATTTCACGCTGGCCGATGCGGCGGCCGGCTCGCTGCTCGAAAGTCTCATGGGATTTGCCGCAAGCCGCGGGCACCTGCGCCACCAGCCAGGACCGAAGGATCCGGCGTTGCGCAAGGCGCGGGTCTGCTACGATCACCTGGCCGGAGATTATGGTGTGAGGATGCTCGACAGTTTCGTCAAACGTGGTGCGATTGCGACCGATGGCGAGAACCTGGCGATGACGGAGGAAGGCCGGGCGGAACTCGGCAGGATCGGCATCGATGTGGGAACGCTTTCCTCCAGCCGCCGGCCGATCTGCAAATCCTGCCTCGACTGGAGCGAGCGGCGCTCGCATCTTGCCGGCACGCTCGGCAAGGCGCTGCTGTCGCATTTCCTCGAAAAAGGCTGGGCAAGGCGCAGCGGCGAAAGCCGCGCCGTGCTGTTCACGCCCGAGGGCGAGCGGAAATTCCTGGCGCTGTTTCCGGCGGATTGAGCTTTCGTCCCCGCACCAGCGCCTCTTGATATCCCTCCCCCGCGATGCGGTCGCAAAGCCCGCCCCATTCGCAACCGACGCAGGCGCGGCGCGTCACGCCCGCGGAAAAGGCGTGGCGCAATCTCTCAAGCAGCGCCGGGTCGGAAACGATCACCGATCCTGCCTCAAGCTCACAACCAAGCAGCTTGCCAAGATCGGCAAGCGCCGCCGCATCACGACCGACAACCGAGGCTGCGAGGCAATGTGCATCCTCATCCCGCAGAAGCGGCGCGCAGATATCGTCCGGGCCGGAGACGATTTCGATCGGTTCGCCGGCAGAAAGCCGGGCCGCGATCCGGCGATAGTTGGCGACGAAGGCCGGATTATAGCCTTCGCCGACAAAGGTCAGCATGCAGAGAAGATGATGCGGCCGCAGCCTAACCATTACTCTGCCGCAGTACGATTGCGAGAGGCGAGCACGGCCAGGACAGCAGCCGCCAGGCCCGATTTCAACGCCGCACCGAGGATGAAGGGCGCGACACCGGCCCAGAATGCCTTTTCAGCTCCGATCAACGCCGCGAGCCAGACCCAGCCGAGCGCTAGGCACAAGAGGTTTGCGGCCAGATGCGCCGAGAAGCTGGCGACAAGGCGCTGTCCGGTCCAGCCTTGTTCGGCAAGCCAGCCGGCTGCGGCGGCGACCAGCGGGAAGGAAAAGAGATAACCGGCGGTCGCCCCCATGAAAGGAGCAATTCCGCCCGCGCCGCCCGCCAGAACCGGGGCGCCGAGCATAGCCTCGCCGAGCCATGCGAGAACCGTCACCACGCCGAGCCGCCAGCCGTAGAGCACGCCGATCATGGTCACCGCGAAGGTCTGCATGGTGATCGGCACCGGCACCATCGGCACGGCGATTTGCGAGGCGATCGCCAGTGCCAGCGTGCCGGCCAGCACGAACACGACCTTCGTCAGGACCGACCTGCCGGCCAGCCGCAGCGGATCGAATGCAAGGGCTTCATGGGAATTGGTCAGGTACATCAATCGCTCCTTTTCAAATTATAGATAATTTTGATTCCCATCTATTTCATGAAACACATTCACACGCTTCGCAAGTGGCTTTGCCGCGATCAATCGCCATCTGCGACGCGATAAAGATCGAACAAGCAGAGATATCCGGCGATTTTGACAGATTTTGCAGGGAAATAAATTATCTATAATTTTGGATCATCAACCGACGATGGCGAAAGTCTCGCGCGACATACCTGCCCGAGAGGGCTGCGGGCCGCGGCCGATCCATTGGACATGCTTCTGGAGGATGGCCGCAGCCTCCTCCGCCCTGCCCTGACGTAGCGCGGCAAGAATGGCGCGATGATCGTGGTCGGTCCGCTTCTCCCAGCCGGATTGCCAGGCGGAGAACAGGAAACGGGCGCTTGCCGCATGCAGGTCGTCGATCGAGGCAAGCAGCCGCTTCATGCCGCAGGGTGCGAGGATAAGGCGGTGGAACCGACGGTTCGCCTCTTCCCAGGCCTGAACGTCGGCTGCCGCATCGCCCTCGCGGGTCGCCTCTTCCGCCGCATCGAGGATGGCCGGCGTCAGATGGCGCGCGGCATGGCGAAGCGCCAGCACTTCCAGCGCGGCGCGCATTTCCGCCACTTCGCGAACTTCGGCGAGATCGAAGGATGCCACGCGAACGCCGCGGCGCGGCTCGCTGATCGCCAGCCCCTGCGCCTCCAACCGCCGGAAGGCTTCGCGCACCGGCACGTGGCTCGTCTGGAATTCCTCGGCGATATGATCCTGGCGAAGACGTGCACCCGCGGCGAGCTCGCCGCGCACGATGCGATCGGCAAGTACCCGGCTGATGCGGCTGGCGATGGTGTCTTCCGGCTCCTTGCCCATGTTCGTTCCTTAGATGGCCATCCCTGCCTTGTCGAGAGCCGCCCGCTTCGCTTGCACCTGCCATGCAGGCGGATTGGTTGAGCTTTCGGCCCCGGTCGTATAAAAGGCCCGCCTTCACTTCCGCATAAGGCATTTCATCCACACAAGGCTTCCATCATGAGCGGCTTCGACCTCATCATTTTCGACTGTGACGGCGTGCTCGTCGATTCCGAAATCATCGCGGCGCAGGTCGAATCGCGGCTTCTCACCGAAGCGGGTTATCCGATCAGCATCGAGGAAATGGGCGAGCGTTTCGCCGGCATGACCTGGAAGAACATCCTGCTGGCCGTGGAGAAGGAAGCGAACATACCCCTTTCCGCCTCGCTGCTCGACAAGTCGGAGAAACTGCTCGATGCCCGCCTCGCCCGCGACGTGAAGATCATCGACGGCGTGAAATTTGCGCTTGCCCGCCTCACGACGCAGCGCTGCATCTGCTCCAATTCGAGCAGCCACCGACTCGACATGATGCTGGAGAAGGTCGGCCTCAAGCCCTATTTCGCACCGCATATCTATTCGGCCAAGGATCTCGGGGGCGACCGGGTGAAGCCGAAGCCGGACATCTTCCTGCACGCCGCCGAACAGTTCAAGGTTTCACCGGACAGGGTGCTTGTCATCGAGGATTCCGTCCACGGCATCCATGGCGCGAAAGCCGCCGGCATGCGCGTCGTCGGGTTCACCGGCGCCTCGCACACCTATCCCAGCCATGCGGACCGACTGACGGATGCCGGCGCGGAGACCGTGATCTCGCGCATGATGGACCTGCCGGCCGTGGTCGCGGCACTCGGGGAATGGAGCGGCGCGCTCTGAATCGGCCCGTATCGGTCAGGAGCCGATATCAGCTCCGGCGGGTCGGCTTCTTTGCCGGGCCTGTCTCGAAGCCGAGACGCACGCGGGTGAAGCGCGAGGCGCCGCCCGGCGCATTCGGAATCTGCACGTCCGGCTTGTTGAAGATGAATTGCGTGCCGCCGGCGGGCATGTCGACCGGGAATGCCATCTTCTGTGAGTAGATGACATTGTCGCCGTCGATCACTTCGACGAGCACCGGCAGCGTGACCTTGCCGGGCGTACCTGCGGGACCCTGCACGATGCGACCCTGGGCGACCACATTGATGGTCAAGGTGGTCTCGTTGGCGGTGCATTGGCGCGTCGCGTCGGCGAGCGAGGCCTGGTAGAGCAGCTTTTCCGGATTGTCCTGGCCGCCGCGCGCATAGGCACGGTATACGGCGGTCTGGTCCAGCATGACCACCTGAGGGCAATAGGCCTGCACGACGGGGGTCGCCGGTTGCTGGGCCTGCGCGGCGGACGTCAACCCTTCGGTGGATGATGAGGAATTGCAGCCTGCGAGAGCCGCCACGAACGATGCCGCCAGAAGACCACGTGAAATCTTGCCAAACACTCTACTCAACCCTCTTCCATCCCACGTTCCAGCCCATTTCCGGGCATTGCCTTTTCGGAGAACCGGAGCGCCGTTTTCCGCTCTTTCACCGCACATTTTCATGGTCTATATCAGCGGCGCGAATAAAAATCGATTGGGGATTGAAGGTCGTGGACTACATTTCTACCCGGGGCGAAGCCGCGTCCCTCCGTTTCAGGGATGCCATGCTGGCCGGGCTCGCACGCGACGGCGGCCTTTACGTGCCACGCGAATGGCCGGTGCTGACGAAGAAGGAGATCCGCGCGCTGCGCGGCAAGAGCTACCAGGAAATCGCCTTCGAGGTCCTCAAACATTTCGTCGACGGCGAGATTCCGGCCGACAGGCTCAAGGCGATGATCGACGAGGCCTATGCCACGTTCCGGCATCCGGCCGTCGTGCCGCTCGTCCAGACCGGTCCCAACGATTTCGTGCTTGAACTCTTCCACGGCACCACCCTCGCCTTCAAGGACGTGGCGATGCAATTGCTGGCGCGGCTGATGGACTACGTTCTCGCCGAGCGCGGCGAGCGCGCCACCATCGTCGGCGCCACCTCCGGCGATACGGGGGGAGCCGCAATCGACGCCTTCGCCGGCCGCGAACGCACCGACATCTTCATCCTCTTCCCGCATGGCAAGGTCTCGCCCGTGCAGCAGCGGCAGATGACCACGTCGAAAGCGGCCAACGTGCATGCGCTGGCGATCAAGGGCAATTTCGACGACTGCCAGACCCTCGTCAAAGAGATGTTCAACGACGCGGCCTTCCGTGACCGCCTGAAGCTTTCCGGTGTCAATTCGATCAACTGGGCCCGCATCATGGCGCAGGTGGTCTACTACTTCACCGCCGCTGTTTCGCTCGGCGGACCGGACCGCAAGATCTCCTTCACGGTGCCGACCGGCAATTTCGGCGACATCTTCGCCGGCTATGTCGCAAAGAAGATGGGCCTGCCGATCGACCGGCTGGTGATCGCCACCAATGACAACGACATCCTCGCCCGCACGCTGAAGAGCGGCCGCTACGAGATGAAGGGTGTCAAGGCGACCACCTCGCCCTCGATGGACATCCAGATTTCCTCGAATTTCGAACGGCTGCTGTTTGAATCCTACGGCCGCGACGCTGCCGCGGTGCGGTCGTCCATGGCAGGCCTGAAACAGTCCGGGGCCTTCGAAATCAAGCCTGAAGCGCTCAAGGCCATCAAGCGCGAATTCCGCGCCGGACGGGCGACGGAACGCCAGGTGGCCGCGATAATCCGAGAGACTCTTGCCGAAACAGGCTACCTCATCGACCCCCATACGGCGACCGGTGTTTTCGTTGCGAAGAAGAACGCTCGGAGCTCAAGTCCGATGGTGACGCTTGCCACCGCGCATCCGGCCAAATTCCCGGCTGCGGTAAAATCCGCTTGCGGAATTGATCCGCCGCTTCCATCATGGCTTGCTGATCTTATGGAAAGGGAGGAGCGCTTCGATATCTTGGAGCCTGAGCTTAAGGCCGTCGAAACCTTCATCGGCCAGCATGCCCGCGCTTGAAGTCCTCGGTAGCGCCGGAAAGACGTAAAGATGAATGTAGAAATCACCCGGCTTTCCTCCGGGTTGACAGTCGTCACCGAGACCATGCCTCATCTGGAGAGCGTTGCGCTGGGTGTCTGGATCAAGTCCGGCTCGCGTAACGAGACCGAGGATGAGCACGGGATCGCCCATCTTCTCGAGCACATGGCCTTCAAGGGCACGGCGCGTCGCAGTGCCCGCGACATCGCCGAGGAAATCGAGAATGTCGGCGGCGAGCTCAACGCCGCCACCTCCACAGAAACCACCTCCTATTACGCCCGCGTATTGAAGGATCATGTGCCTCTCGCGGTCGATATCCTCGCCGACATCCTGACGGAATCGGCATTCGACGAGGAAGAGCTGCGCCGCGAAAAACACGTCATCCTGCAGGAGATCGGCGCGGCCAATGATACGCCGGACGACATCATCTTCGACCGCTTCTCGGAAGCCGCCTATCGCGGCCAGACGATCGGCAGGCCGATCCTGGGTACACCGGAAACGGTGAAAGACTTCACGCCCGCGCAGATCCGCAACTATCTTTCGCGCAACTATACGACCGACCGGATGTTCGTGGTGGCCGCCGGCGCCGTCGATCACGGAGCCTTCTGCAAGCAGGTGGAAGAACGCTTCGCGACGCTGCCCCGGACGCCAAGCGCCACTCCCGTCCTGGAAACCGCGCGCTATATCGGCGGCGACGTGCGCGAAGACCGCGACCTGATGGACGCGCAGCTCCTGATCGGCTTCGAGGGCAAGGCCTATCACATGCGCGACTTCTACTGTTCGCAGATCCTCGCGAACATCCTGGGTGGCGGCATGTCGTCACGCCTCTTCCAGGAAGTGCGCGAACATCGCGGCCTCTGCTATTCGGTCTATGCCTTCCACTGGGGCTTTTCCGATACCGGCATCTTCGGCATCCATGCCGCCACCGGCGGCGACGACCTGCCGAACCTCGTACCGGTCGTGATCGACGAGCTGCGCAAGGCAGCCGAAACGATCGACCAGCAGGAAATCGACCGCGCCCGCGCGCAGATCCGCGCCCAGCTCCTGATGGGTCAGGAAAGCCCGGCGGCGCGCGCCGGCCAGATCGCCCGGCAGATGATGCTTTACGGGCGACCGATCCCCAACCCCGAAATGATGGAAAGACTTGCCGGCATCACCACCGAACGGCTCACCGATCTTGCCGGACGGCTGTTTTTCGATACAGTTCCGACATTGTCCGCCGTTGGCCCGATCGAGCAACTCGCGCCGTTGGCCGACATCACCACGGCGCTTTCCTCGCCGGGGTTCCAGACGAAGAAGGCTGCCGGCTGATTCCGGCTGGAGCATGGCATGGCAAAGTCGGTGTTTCGGTTCTTGTCGCGACAGCCGGACACACCAGAGCTTTATGGCGAAAACCACCTGCTCCGGCTTCCGCGCCACTCCGACTACAGGCAGTGGTACAAGCTGCGTTCGGAAAGCCGCGCCTTCCTGCAACCCTGGGAGCCGGTCTGGCGGCCGGACGAACTGACCGAGGCTTCGTTCCGCGCCCGAGTCATCAGAAGCGGGCAGGAATATGCGTCGGGCCTCGCCATACCGCTCCTCCTCTTCCGCCGGGAGGATGACGTGCTGCTCGGCGGCCTCACCATCGGTTATATCCGCAGGGGTGCGGCCCAAAGCTGCATGATCGGATACTGGATGGGTGAAAAACATGCGGGACAGGGCCATATGTTGGCCGCATTGAAGGTGGCTATCCCCTATATCTACGGCGGGCTTCAGTTGCACCGAATTGAGGCAGCCTGTATTCCGGAGAATTGGAAAAGTGTCCGGCTTCTCGAAAAAGCCGGCTTCGAGCGGGAAGGTCTTTTGCGGAAATATCTCAAAATCAACGGCGAATGGCGCGACCACCTGATGTTTTCCCGGTTGCCGGAAGATGGTGAATTCGGGAAGATGCTGAAACCATGAGTGCCCGTCTCTCGCGCGTTCGCCCGTTGATCCGCTGGCTTCCGGGGCTCTTCGCCTTCCTTGCCACCGTCTTGGTGCTCGCCGCAGCGCCCATGGCCCAGGCGGCGGAGCCGGTCAAAATCTCGCGTGACGACACGGCGCTCGACCTCACCAAGACAACCGATATCTACACCAACCAGGGCGAGGCCTTTCAGGTTTCCACTGCCGCTGGCGCCGACGGCATCCGGCGCCGCATCGAGGTGCGGGCAAGCTCTCCCCGCCACCAGGGCGACTGGGCGGTCTTCGCGCTTTCCAACGTATCGGAAGAACAGCTCGAACGGGTGATCGTCGCGCCGCATTTCCGCCTGGTGAACTCCAAGATGTTCTGGCCGGATCTCGGTTCGCAGCGCATCATCTCCATCACACCGTCGGAAGGGTTTGCGCTGGACCGGGTGCCTAGCCCGGATGCGGACGTCTTCCGCATCACGCTCAATCCCGGTTCCACCATCACATTCGTCGCGGAACTTGCCACACCTTCGCTGCCTCAGATCTATCTTTGGCAACCGGATGCGTACAAAGACACCGTCAACTCGTTCACGCTCTATCGCGGCATCGTGCTCGGCATTGCCGGCCTGCTCGCCGTCTTTCTGACCATCCTCTTCGTGGTGAAGGGCACCTCCATGCTGCCGGCGGCGGCCGCGCTTGCCTGGGCGGTCCTCGCCTATATCTGCGTCGACTTCGGCTTTCTCGACAAGCTCATCACCATCACCGCGAGCGACCAGCGAATCTGGCGCGCAGGTGCCGAAGTGGCGCTCGCCTCCTCGCTTGTCATCTTCCTGTTCACCTATCTGAACCTCAACCGCTGGCACGTGCATCTGGGCTATGCGACGCTCGCCTGGATCGTCGGGCTCGTGCTGCTCGGCGGCGTGGCGATCTATGACCCGTCCGTCGCAGCCGGCATCGCCCGCCTTTCCTTCGCACTGACCGGCACGGTCGGCATCCTGCTCATCATCTATCTCGGCTTCAACCGCTACGACCGAGCCATCCTGCTCGTACCCACCTGGGCGCTGATCCTCGTCTGGCTGTTCGGCAGCTGGATGACGGTGACCGGGAGACTCGACAACGATATTGTCCAGCCGGCGCTCGGCGGAGGCCTCGTGCTGATCGTTCTCCTGATCGGCTTCACGGTGATGCAGCACGCCTTTGCCGGCGGCGCTTATCAGCAAGGCCTGTTCTCCGATCTCGAACGGCAGTCGCTGGCGCTGACGGGGAGCGGCGATACCGTCTGGGACTGGGACGTGGCACGCGACCGCGTCGTCACCACGCCGGACATTTCCGCCCGCCTCGGGCTGGATCCCGGCGCCATGCATGGGCCGGTGCGCAACTGGGTGCCGCGGCTGCACCCGGACGACCGCGACCGCTTCCGCGCCACGCTCGACGTGCTTCTCGAACACCGTCGCGGCCGGCTGAACCATGAATTCCGCATCCGCGCCGAGGACGGTCATTTCCACTGGCTGCATATCCGTGCCCGGCCGGTGCTCGGCTTGAACGGTGAGATCATTCGCTGCGTCGGCACGATCGTCGATACCACCGAGCAGAGGAACTCCGTCGAACGCCTGTTGCAGGACGCCCTGCACGACAATCTTACCGGCCTGCCGAACCGTCAGGTTTTCCTCGATCGCCTCCAATCCGTGCTGACGCTTGCGCCCGGCGGCGATACCGTGCGGCCGACAGTCATGGCAATCGATATCGACCGCTACAAGCAGGTCAACGATTCGCTTGGAATCGCAGCAGGCGACAATATCCTGATCGCGTTGACGAGGCGGCTCCGACGCCTCCTCAAACCGCAGGATACGCTGGCGCGGCTTGCCGGCGACCAGTTCGGCCTCATTCTCGTATCCGAGCGGGACCCGGCCAAGGTGGCGGACTTCGCCGATGCCGTCTCCAAGGCGATCATGGTGCCGATCAACTTCGCCAATCGCGAAATCATCCTGACCGCCTCGATTGGGCTTGCCTCCTGGGTCGACCAGCAGGAAAGCGCTGCCGGCATGCTCGCCGATGCCGAGCTTGCCATGTACCGGGCGAAACGGGGCGGCGGCAACCGCGTCGAGCCCTTCCGCCCCGCGTTCCGCACCTCCGGCACCGATAAACTGCAGATCGAGACGGATCTCCGCCGCGCTATCGAACGCAAGGAGTTGTCGCTCGCCTACCAGCCGATCATCCGGTTGACGGACGGTGAAGTCGCCGGTTTCGAAGCGTTGATGCGCTGGGATCATCCGAAGCGCGGCAGCATACCGCCCTCGGAGTTCATCCCGATCGCAGAGATGTCGGATCTCATCGAACCGCTCGGCCTGTTCGCCATGGACCGCGCCGCCTCCGACCTGATGAACTGGCAGCACCAGACGGGCGACCTGCCGATCTTCGTCTCGGTCAACCTGTCGAGCGCACAGCTCCTGAACGCCGAACTCTACAACGACGTGAGGACCCTGCTCCAGAAGACGCAGATCAATCCGGGCCAGATCAAGCTGGAACTCACCGAATCGCTGATGATGGAAAATCCGGAGCAGGCGCGCCTCGTGCTTGCCAAGCTCAAGGAGACGGGCCTCAGCCTGGCGCTCGACGATTTCGGCACCGGCTATTCCTCGCTTGCCTATCTCACGCAATTCCCCTTCGATACGATCAAGCTCGACAAGGCTCTGGTCAGGGATGCCACGGAAAAGCGGGCGATCCTGCTACGATCGGTGATCGCCATGGCCCGGGCACTCGACATGACAGTGGTGGCGGAAGGTATAGAGACTGACGAGGATGCAGCGGAACTCGCCAAAATGGGCTGCCATTTCGGCCAGAGCTATCTTTTCGGCCCACCCGCCCCGGCAGACGCCGTTCTCAAGCTGCTGAAGGAACGATTCCCACTGACGAAACGGGCGTGATCCTCACGCCGCCCTTCCCGCGCTCGGCCGTTCGCGGGCAAAGGGGCTCAATCCCAGCCACCGCTGCATGGAGGCCCCCATTTCGGGATCGCCGTCGAGTTCCAGCCGACCGGCATTCATTTCGGAGCGCACAGTCGCCACCCCCATCCAGATTGCCGTCATCGTGCGGAGCTGGCAGGTCACATAAAGATCGACGTCAAAGCCCGGATCAGTCGAACAGATATCGACATCGCCCTCCTCGACGACGAGCCAATAGCGTTGTCGTGCCGGCGGTTGCTCGGGATAGTGGAAGAGAACAGTACATCGCCGCGCAGGCAACGGCATCGGATCGAGATTGCGGCGCATGTCCCACATCAGGAGTGACGGATCGAGCTTTTGCAGGGCGTGCTGGGTTTCAACCCACTGGTGTCCCCAGAAGCCAAGGGTCATGACGACGTCGCGGAGGTCTTCTCCGGCCGGCGTCAGGTGGTATTCGATGGCGCCGTCCGATGCTTTGCGGGTCTCGATGATCCCGGCCTGTGTCAGCTCCTTCAGGCGCTTCGAGAGCAAGGTCGGCGACATGCGCGGCACACCGCGCCTCAAATCGTTGAACCGGCGGCTGCCGCACAAGAGTTCCCGGAGAATCAACGGTGTCCAGCGCGTACAAACGACCTCGGCAGCCATCGCAACCGGGCAGAACTGACCGTAACTTGCGGTCATTTCCATCATGGATAACCTCCGCGCCAATATCGGAAGTAGAATATTCCTCTTCTTCATAAGCACCAAGTCCATTTTCTGTACCATTGATTGTGCTGGGTGATTCCCCACTCGATCCTCATGCCGAAAAGGCCACCGGCCGAACGGGAGTACACTTCCTGTACTTGCGGCTATCCGATCGGACGCGAACAATCCGCCTATTCTCAACAGGAGGAGGATAGGAACGTGGTTACAACAACCGGACTTTCACCCTTGCACACCGTTCATGCGGAACTCGCGGGCATTGCCCGGTCGCTCGGGCCGGCATTTGCCGAACGTGCCGAAACAGCCGACGACAACGACGCTTTCGTTGCCGAAAACTATCGCGACCTGCGTGAAGCCGGCCTGGTCGAGGCCGGAGTTCCAACGGATCTCGGCGGCGGTGGCGCCGAGATCGCCGAACTTTGCGCCATGATCAAGGAACTTGCCCATCATTGCGGCTCGACCGCGCTGGCATTTTCCATGCACACGCATCAGGTGGCGATCCCCGCCTGGCGCTGGACTTACCAGAAGGCGGCGCCCGTAGTGCCGCTCCTGAAGCGCGTCGCTGCGGAACGGATCATTCTTCTGTCCAGCGGGGGCTCCGACTGGATCGAGGGATCGGGCAAAGCCGAGAAGGTCGAAGGCGGTTACCGGATCACCGCGCGCAAGATCTTCACGTCCGGCTCACCCGTGGGCGATATCCTGATGACGGGCGCCGTTCTCGATGAACCGGATGGGCCCAAAGTCATCCATTTCGGCCTGCCGATGAAATCGCCTCATGTCAGAATCCTCGATACCTGGAAAGCGATGGGCATGCGCGGCACGGGCTCGAACGATGTGATGATCGAAGGCCATCTGGTTCCGGAAGATGCCGTCGCGCTGAAACGCAACCAGGGTGAATGGCATATGCTCTTCCACATCATCTCGATGATTGCCTTCCCGCTGATCTATTCCGCCTATCTGGGCGTGGCGGAAAGCGCCCGCGATATCGCCCTCCAAATGGCGAGGAAACGAGAGCCGGATGCCCATATTGTCGCGCTGGCGGGAAGGATGGACACCGAACTCAGGGCAGCGCAATACGCCCATGCCGGCATGATCGCAGCGGCGGAGCGTGGCGAGCCTTCTCCGGCAACCACAAACGAGATGATGATCGGCAGATCACTCGTGGCGCGTCATGCAATTGCGGCCACCGAACTTGCCATGGAAACGGCAGGGGGTGCCGCCTTCTACCGGGACAAGGGTCTCGAACGCCGCTTCCGCGATATCCAGGGGGCACGCTATCATCCGATGCGAATCGGCGCGCAACAGGAGTTTGCCGGCCGCACGGCGCTTGGCCTGGATACGCTCAAGACCTATTGAAGCGCGTCGCGATCTTTCAGTTTCGCTTGCTACGCTTCAGGTTCCTGCTCTGACGCATGTCGTCATCGCAAAACCGCTGCATACTTTTGCGCGACATGCGTTGGAGCCTGGGAGCCTCTTGACAGGGATGCCAATTTACCCCCTAATTTTAAGGGGTTCTGAATACTTCCCTGACCTGCCCCGCCTTTCGATCCACCGGAGGGCGGGTTTAATTTTTGGGTGCGGCAGAGAGTTTGTTCATCCCTGATGCTCATGAATGAGCCGATGCACGAATTCCAGCTTGTTGACGACCGCCGACGTCAGGATGAACGGATAGAGATCCGGAACTCCCATCGAGCGGTGCACGCTGTTCAGTGCCATGCTGAAAGGAACCCAGGCCGAGACAAGCTGTTCAGCGCTCTGCGCGTTATAGGGATCGAAGGCGATTTCGGCCGCCAAGGCCTCATGCTGCCTCGTCGTGATCGACATGCCATAGGCGCGTGCCGTTTCCAGCGCATCGACGATGTGGAGGTAATGCGCGAAGGTTTCGGCGAAGTCTTCCCAGGGATGGGTGCTTGCATAGGTACTGATGAAGAATTCCTGCCAGTCCGGCGGAGGGCCCCACTCGTAATTCTGCTTCAGCGCCTCGGCATAGTCCCGCCTCTCGTCACCAAACACGGCGCGAAACGCCTCCAGTCTGCCGCCGTCGCGCACCAGCTTGTCCCACATGTAATGCCCGATCTCGTGGCGGAAGTGGCCGAGCATGGTGCGATAGGGCTCGTTCATCAGGACCCGCATCCGCTCGCGGGTAACATCATCGGCTTCCGCGGCACGGATGGCGATCAATCCGTCCTCATGGCCGGTTATCGCGGGTACCAACGTGCCGTCCTGCTGCACCTCGTCCACCAGGAAATCGAAGACAAGGCCGCCTTCCGGATCCTCCTCGCGATTGGTGCGCGGCAGGTTCCAGCGCAGAAGCGAATAGAAGAGATGCCGCTGCGCCTGGCTGATGCGGCGCCACTGGCCGAGGCCGACTTCCGTCGAGGCATCCGGCACAAGACGGTTATGCCGGCAGGCGGGGCAGAAAGGGTGCGGATCATCCGCAAGCACGGTCCAGTTGCAGATGTCCATCGCGGCATTGGCGCAGAGCCGCACCTTGCGGGCGGGTTCGGCGACAAGCTGCCATGTGCCCTCCTCCGCATCTTCCACGAGCGCGTGCATGGCGAGCATTTCCGGCACGAAGGCCAGCCGATGGCCGCAATTCACACAGGAACGGTTGTCGAAATGAATGGGCTGTCCGCAATAATCGCATTCGTAGAGGCGCATGGACGATCAACTCAGGCGTGACCTGCCTCGCTGGATAGCATCTCCGGGCTGACGCCAAGCAGCGCCAGCGCCCGTTCATATTTGCTCTCCAGCGCGCGGTCGAAGATCAGTTCGTCGTTCGCGGGGCAATTCAGCCACCCGTTGCTGGAAATCTCCAATTCAAGCTGGCCCGGACCCCAGCCCGCATAGCCGAGCAGCATGGTTGCACGCGCCGGCCCGCGCCCGTTGCAAATGGCCCGGATGATATCGAGCGTGGCGGTCAGCGAAATGTCGTCACTGACCGGTATCGAGGACTCACTGACGAAATCGTCCGAATGCAGCACAAAGCCGCGGCCGGTTTCCACCGGTCCACCTGCGAGGATGGGAAAATCTCGTGTATCGCCGGGCAGCATGATCGCTTCTTGCTGATCCATAAGCTTCAGGTGCAGGAGAACGTCCGTGAAGGAGATGGGTTGCGCGCGATTGATGATAAAGCCCATGGCGCCCGCGGTGGAATGGGCGCAGATATAAACGACCGCACGCGCGAAATTGCTATCCTTCATGCCGGGCATGGCAATCAGGAACTGGCCGTCGAGGAAACCCCGTTCGCACTTGTCCCTCAAGGTCGAGAAAGCCATCATGTCTCCAGCCTGCCTTCCGGCTCGATTTCCGGGCTTGAAGGGTTTTGAATCCACTATCTGATCAAGATGGGGCAGTCGGCCCCATCAATCAACCGAAAATGATCGGCTTTTCCCGGTTCATGACTAGTCCGGATGAGCCAGATCGGTTAAATCTCTGACCGATGACAACAAAATCGGCCCGTAGCTCTTCGATCCGCACCTTCGTCGCGCTTGCCGCATGCCTTGTGGCGGGCATAACGGTCAGTTTTGCCAACACAAGCCGTGCCGAGATCACGCCCTGGGCTACAAACGAGGGCGGCCGCATGCGGATCGTCGCGCTGCCTCCGGAGCCTGACGGAACGGTGCGAGGCGCGTTGCAGATCGAACCGAAGCCCGGCTGGATCACCTACTGGAAGGAACCCGGCGACGCCGGCATTCCGCCGCAGGTCGTTTTCTCCAAGGCAAGCGGTGTGACGCTAAGGCATGTTTCCTATCCCGTTCCGAAGCGGATCGACAACGGCAAACTGCGCGATATCGGTTACGACCGGCCGGTAACCCTGCCTTTCGAGTTGAAAGTGGAGGGTCCCCGCAAGTCGCTGAACATCGGCGCGTCTGCCTTCGTGGGCCTCTGCCGCAATATCTGCATTCCCTTCCAGGCGGAGTTTTCCATGGCGCTCGGCTCTACGAAAGGGACCCCGGCCGAGGAAGCGATGATCCTCAACACAGCTGCTTCCAGGCTGCCCGAAGGACCTTCTGATGATTTCGCCGTCACGCATTATGCGATGACCCAAGGCCGCAACATCTTGAGTCTGAAGTTGAAGCTGCCGGAACAGACATCCGAGCCGCCACAGGTGATCGTCACGGGGCCAGAGGGCCATGTGCTCTTCGACGGCATCAACGGCCGCCAGGATGGCGACAGCTATGCACTCGACATGCCGGTCGGCAAACTGCCCAAGAACTACGATATCAATGGCAAACGCTGGGGTATCCTGGTGATTGCCGGCAACCGCGCCATGGAAACCTCGCTGGCCTTCGAGTAAGTGGCCTCACAGCAGGCTTTCTGCTCCACCTCTCCTTGTCATATATCAAGTCCGGACTATAGTGCGCCGCAACTGGCGGGCCGGAGGTATGAGCCTGCCCAACCGAGGAGAGTTCACATGACCATTGCCGTCGGCAGCAGACTGCCCTCCGCCACATTCAAGGAAAAGACCGCGGACGGTCCCGTGGAAATCACCACGGAACAGCTTTTTGCCGGCAAGAGGGTCGTCCTCTTTGCCGTTCCCGGCGCGTTCACGCCCACCTGCACGCTGAACCACCTGCCGGGCTATCTCGAAAACCGGGATGCGATCCTGGCGAAGGGTGTCGACGACATTGCCGTCCTTTCCGTCAACGACTGGCACGTCATGGGCGCCTGGGCCCAACAGACGGGCGGACTCGGCAAGATCCACTTCCTCGCCGATTGGGATGGCGCGTTCACCAAGGCGCTCGGGCTTGACCTCGACCTTTCCGCCGGAGGCCTGGGGGTTCGCTCGAAGCGCTATTCGATGCTCATCGAGGATGGCGTGGTGAAGTCGCTCAATATCGAGGAAAGCCCCGGCCAGGCGACCGTTTCCGGCGCCGCCGCAATGCTGGAACAGCTTTAAGCGATACCCGCAATCTGCTTCAGGGGCGCTTCGGCGCCCTTTTTGCTCCGGTGTCAGCCGGCAGGCCAGACCGCGGGCCAGCGTCCGCAGCCTTACAGAGCCATATCGAAGACCATCAGCCCCGAAAGCCCGCCATCGGCGGAGGCGATAATACGATCGCCAACAGCGACATGGTCTGGATGGACCAGATAGGCGTCGCGCGCCTCCGGGCTCTCGAAAGTCACGATGAAACCATCGAGAAAGCCGCCGTTCAGGCCTTCTGGCGAAACGTTCGGACCGTATTTGAAATCGAGAATGCCGGGGGTGACGTTTTTCAGCGCGGCGACCGCGTCATAGATCGCCTGCTTGTCGGCATGCTGGAGAGCCGCCTTGAACCGAACGAAGACGCAATGCAGGATCATGAGGCTCTCCCGGTTTTGGTTTGCGGCAGAATAGTGGCTGGCACGGCAAGCGCAACCACGCGTCAGGCGATTTCCAGAAGAAGCGCACGGTGGTCCGAGACTTCCGGTTCGGCGACAACCTCGAATTTCCTGATCCTCACCTGGGGCGTCACCAGGAGATAATCCGCATAGCGGCCCTCCTTCGGATACCAGGAGGTGCGCGTATCGGTGAAACCACGCGTGGTAACGAGATCGGTAAGGCCAAGTCTTCCGAGAATCGCGAAGGTCTCGCTGTCCGGCAGGAGATTGAAATCACCGCAGACGACCAGTGCATCCCCCGGCTGCCGGACCTTTTCGATAAGACCTGCCAAAGCGTGAGCCTGCGCCAGCCGCGCCGGCGTATCACCCTTGCCGGCGAGATCGCGCAGGCCGTGCATCTGCACGATCGTCACCGCCGAGCCCGTATTGCCGCGAAAGATTCGGATACCGTGGGCATTGCGGGGACGCGGATGTTCGCCGAAACCGGAGACAGGAAAGTCTCCGTGGATGAAGCCCTGCACCTGGCCGATCACCGGCAGGCCTTGCCGGACGAAGGTTGCAAGTCCCCATTCGGATGCCACTTCGCGATCACCGTCATAGAGCGGGCCGCGTGCGGCGGGAGCGAAAAAAGCATGATGGTCACTTAGAACCGCAGTTACATCCTCCAGCAAGCTGGCGCGCTGCGGCAACTTGAAGTCACCCTCGCGGAAGGTCAGCCAGTCGCCGCCAGAACCCGCGACATGGGTGACTTCCTGAAGACAGAGCACATCCGGATCGGCCGCCTCGAGGTATTGCATCAGCGGCTCGTGGACGCGACCACCCCAGGCGTTCAGGCAGATGAGACGAAGGGCCATGGGTCAGCGCTCCGCCGAAACGATCAGGAACATCGGCCGGTCCATCTCTTCGGCGAGATCGGGATTGGCGGCGATCTGATCCGGCGAGGGATGCCATTCGACGACGCGGCGGATCGCAAAGCCGTTGTCGATCAGCGTATTCAGCGTCGTGCCGAGGGTGCGGTGATATTTGACGACACCCTTGGCGAGCCAGTCGGTCGTGCGTTTGCCCTCGACCGAATAGTCATCCACCGGCCAAAATCTCTTGCCAGTTCCATCCGTCTGCCAGTCCGGATTGGCCGAGGCCATGTAAATCGGGTGCTCGATCATGAAAATGAATTTTCCACCAGGCAAAAGGGCATCATGCACCTGCCGCACCAGGCGATCGAAATCCTCCAGATAGTGGAAGGCAAGCGCGCTATAGGCGAGATCGAAGGTTGCCTCCGGCAGTTCCACCTGTTCCAGATCGGCGATTTCGTAGGTGACGACCGGATGGGCATTCTCCGTCTGCGCTCGGGCGATCATGTTTTCGGAAAGGTCGAGACCAAGCACCGCTGCGGCGCCCTCTTCCGCCGCAAACCGTGCAAACCAGCCGAACCCGCAGCCAAGATCGATGACGCGCAGCCCCTTCATGGGCGGCAGCGAGGTGCGGATCACCGGCCATTCGGCAGCCCCGGCAAGACCATATACCGACCTGCCGAGTTGGCTGTAACCGGCGAAAAACTCCGATCTGTCATAGATGTTCTGGGCCATCGTTTCCTCCGCGGCCGGTCGATCTACTTCTTCTTGAACGGCGCCATGCCGAGCCTGGCGAGTTCGTCGGCGCGCTCGTTTTCCGGATGGCCGGCATGGCCCTTGATCCAGTGAAGCGTCACCTTGTGCTTGTTGCGAGCCTCCTCGAGCTGCTGCCAGAGTTCGGCATTCTTGACGGGCTTCTTGTCTGCGGTCTTCCAGCCGTTCCTTTTCCAGCCGAAAATCCACTTGGAAATGCCATCCTTTACATAGGCGCTGTCGGTATAAAGGTCGACCTCGCAGGGCTGTTTGAGTGCGCTGAGCGCCTGGATCGCCGCCATCAGCTCCATGCGGTTATTGGTCGTTTCCGCCTCGCCGCCGAACATTTCCTTTTCGCTTTCGCCATAACGCAGGATGGCGCCCCAGCCGCCCGGGCCGGGATTGCCGGAACAGGCCCCGTCGGTAAAAATATCGACATGCTTCATGACGAGATCGCTTCCAATGCCAGGCCATATTCGGCGGCAGAGGCGATCTGCCGGTGGAAGCGCAGTTTGCGCAGGTATTCGAGCGGGTCCTTCTTCACCACCAGCGCGCCGGGCGGCGTCGTCAGCCAGTCGTAGAGCCTTGTCAGGAAGAAACGCAGTGCCGAACCGCGCGACAGGACCGGAAGGGCAGCGATCTCTTCCGGCGAAAGCGGACGCACGCTCTGATAGCCTTCCAGCATCGCCATGCCCTTGGTGAGGTTGTAGGCGCCGTCCTTTTCGAAGCACCAGGCATTCAGGCAGATCGAGACGTCATAGGCGAGCAGGTCGTTGCAGGCGAAATAGAAGTCGATCAAGCCGGAAAGCTCGTCGCCTAAAAAGAAGACGTTGTCCTGGAAGAGGTCGGCATGGATGACACCTGCCGGCAGATCCTTTGGCCAATTGCCGGCCAGAAAATCGAGTTCGGAGGCGATCTCGTCCTGTAGTCCCTTTTCCACTTCGTCGGCACGGTCGGCGGATTTCGCCCAGAGCGCCTTCCATCCTTCCAGTGACAGCGCATTCGGCCGCGTCAGCGGAAAGCCCTCGCCCGCAAGATGCATCTGAGCAAGCGCCTTGCCCACTTCCCGGCAGTGCTTCGCTTCCGGCTTCCTCAACCACATGCCTTCCAGGAAGGAAATGAGCGCAGCCGGGCGGCCGGAAAGCTCGCCGAGCAACTGACCGTCGTGACGCGGCAGCGGCAACGGGCAGGATAGGCCACGCGCATAAAGATGCTGCATCAGGCCGAGGAAGAACGGCAGGTCGGCCTTCTCCACCCGCCTTTCATAGAGCGTCAGAATCAGCGGCCCGCGGGTCGTGTGCAGAAGGAAATTCGAGTTCTCGACACCTTCGGCGATGCCCTTGTAGGAGGTCAGCTCACCGACATCGTATTCAGTCAGGAAATGTTTGAGGTCGTCCTCAGTAATATCGGTGTAAACGGCCAAGGCGGTCTCACAGTCCGTGGGAAAGCAGAATCATCTGCCGGAAATTATACCGAGCAGTCGCAAAACCCCTCACATCCGTACTCCATTCACCCATTCCATGTCTTCATGGGTCAAGGGCACGCCGCGCAGTTCGCGATTGACGAGAAAGTTCTCGTTCTCCTCCGCCGTGATCGCCAGATCGATCTCGGCAGCGAACCGCTCCTTGAAGGCGGCAATGATCTCGTCGACGATGACTTCGGGAGCCGAAGCGCCGGCGGAAAGACCGAGGGTACGGATGTCGCCGATCTCGTCCCAGTTCAGTTCCGAGGCCCTTTGCACCAACAGCGAACGCCTGGCGCCGGCGCGCAGAGCCACTTCCACCAGCCGCTTGGAATTGGACGAATTCGGCGCGCCTACGACGATGAAGAGGTCGCAGCCCGGTGCCGCTTCCTTGACCGCCTCCTGGCGGTTGGTGGTCGCGTAGCAAATGGAATCAGCCGCCGGGGCGGTAAGGTTCGGAAAGCGCTCCTGCAGCCTGGCGATCACGCCCGCCGTGTCGTCCACCGACAGAGTGGTCTGGGTGACGTAGCCGAGATTATCGGGATCGGCGGGCTGGTATCTGTCGGCATCCTCAACCGTCTCAATCAGCGAGACAGTGCCGGGAGGGAGTTGGCCCATCGTGCCGATCACTTCCGGATGACCGGCATGGCCGATCAGGACGACATGGCGGCCGAGCCGCTGGTGACGCATGGCCTGCTTATGAACCTTGGAGACCAGCGGGCAGGTCGCGTCGAGATAGAAGAGATTGCGCGCCTCGGCATCCTGCGGTACGGATTTCGGTACGCCATGGGCGGAGAAGACGACCGGCTGCTCGCGATGCTCGGCCGGGATCTCGTCAAGCTCCTCCACGAAAATCGCGCCCTTCGCCTCCAGTCCCTCGACCACATAGCGGTTATGGACAATCTCGTGGCGAACATAGACCGGGGCGCCATAGGCCTTCAGCGCCAGAACGACGATCTGGATCGCCCGGTCAACACCGGCACAGAACCCGCGCGGGCCGCAAAGGCGGATCGTCAGGGGGGGCTTTTTCACCTGGATATTCATTCCGGTCCCATGGTCATTGCTTGCGCTCCATATAGGCGAGCGAATCCGGCTGCGCCAAGGAAAATGTTGCCTATTGCCCGGACGCGCCTGGACGTTTACGCCGCATCCAGACGCCCGCAACCACCGCAACCAGCGCCGCTGCCAGCCCGTACCAGGTGATGGCATACTGGAGGTGGTTGTTCGGCAGTTCGAACTGGGTCACGCCTCCCCTCGGCCAGCCGCCCGGATTTTCGACGGAAGCATCGGCATCCACGAAGAAGGGAACCACCTTCGATGCATCGAGCCCGACGCTCGAAACCATGGCGCCCAGATCCTTCCAGTAGAAGATGTTCTTGGCGAGATCGTTGTCCGGCACGATATAGGAAGGCTTTCCCGCGAGCCGCAAACGGGCATAACCGGTCACGGTCTGCTCGCCAGAAATCTCGCCGGCAGGACGGGTCGCTGGCTCCTTCATTTCATAGGGGACGAAACCACGGTTGACGAGAAGGGTGCGGCCATCGGCAAGCGTCATCGGCGTGTAAACGTAGAAACCCGTCTGCCCTTCGAAGGTCGCGAAGAAATGCCGCTCCCTTGTGTGATCGAACGTGCCGGTCACCGAGACACGGCGGTACTCGATTTCGCCGCTGTTCTTTTCGATCGCTTCGACATCCGCAAGCGCGACCGGCGCCGCCGCACGGCGCTCGGCGATATCGGCAAGCAGGCCTTCCTTCCAGCGCAGGCGCTCCACCTGCCAAGTGCCGAGTGACAGCAGGATCGCCAGCGCCGCAAGAATTGCGGCAGCCGTCGCAATTGCCCTGCTGCGACCGCGGGCCGGCTCGCCGCCCGCTGCGGTTTCCGGAGAGGCTTTCATCACCATCGAATTCCCGACCTCAAAAAAGCAGAAGGGCGGCTTTCGCCGCCCCCGCCAATCTCCAGCACCTGGCCTCAGTGGGCAAGCGGCGCGCCCCAACCGCCCCAGATGTAAACGGCGAAGAAGAGGAACAGCCAGACGACGTCGACGAAGTGCCAGTACCACGCAGCGGCTTCGAAGCCGAAGTGATGGGTGGGGGTGAAGCCGCCGTTCAATGCACGCAGCAGGCAGACGGCCAGGAAGATCGTGCCGACCAGCACGTGGAAACCATGGAAGCCCGTCGCCATGAAGAAGGTCGCGCCGTAGATCGAGTTGGCGAACTCGAAGGGGGCATGCGCATATTCATAGGCCTGGACGCAGGAGAACAGGATGCCGAGCGCAACCGTCAACGACAGGCCGGCGATCAGTCCCTTGCGGTCACCGTGAAGCAGCGCATGGTGCGCCCAGGTCACGCAGGTACCGGAAAGCAGCAGGATGACCGTATTGTAGAGCGGCAGATGCCATGGATCGAGCACTTCGATGCCCTTCGGCGGCCACTGGCCTCCCAGCACCTCAGTGCGCGTCGCCTGGATCGCCTCGTTGGAGAACAGGCTGGCATCGAAGAAGGCCCAGAACCAGGCGACGAAGAACATCACTTCCGAAGCGATGAACATGATCATGCCGTAACGCAGGTGCAGCGATACGACGCGGGTATGCGCGCCGGCACGGCCTTCCTTGATCGTATCCGACCACCAGCCGATCATCGTGTAGATGATGATCGCGAGACCGATGAAGAACAGCCACGGCGTGGCAAAATTCACGCCGAAAATCTGGAATGCGCCGCCATGCAGGTAGCGCATGTAACCAACGCCGCCGAAGGTGATGACAAAAGCGCCGAGCGAGGCCAGAATCGGCCACGGGCTCGGATCGATGATGTGGTAGTCGTGCTGTTTCTGATGCGCATCGGCCATGTCAGAATTCCCCGGATGAATGCCTGTTTCGCCGGAACCCGGCGAACCCTCTCAAAGTTTCTTGTCCACCGCCTTATTGCCCGCCGGCAGAGCGGCGACCGGCTTGCCCGGCTCGCTCGGATAGAAGGTGTAGGACAGCGTGATCGTCTTGATATTCTTGGTCTCGTCCGCCTTGGCGATCTCGGGGTCAACGTAGAACACCACCGGCATCTTGACCGTCTCGCCCGGCTGCAGCGTCTGCTCGGTGAAGCAGAAGCACTCGACCTTGTTGAAATAGGCACCCGCTTCCATCGGCGTCACGTTAAAGACGGCCGAACCCGTCGTCGGACGCGGCGAACGGTTGGTCGCCGTATATTCGATCTGTATCGTCTCGCCGATCTTGGGATTAACCATCCTGGCCGGCTTGAACTCCCAGTTCAGGCCCGACGAGATATTCGCGTCAAATGTGACCTGGATAGTCCTGTCCAGGATCTTTTCGGAATACTGCTCTACCCGCTGGGTCGTGCCGTTATAGCCCGTCACCTGGCAGAACAACCGGTAAAGCGGCACGGAAGCATAGGCAGCACCGACCATGCCGGCGACGAAAACAGCGCAGCCGGCGAAGATCGCGCTGTTGCTGACCCGCTTTGCCTGACCGTTCTGAACGACATCCGTCATCGCTTCGCTCCTAGCCTCCAATATTGCCGATTTTCACCAGCGTCATGACGTAGAAGAGGATCACCAGCCCGGCGAGGACCAGCCCGAGCGCGATATTCCGATTGCGGCGCGATTTTTTCTGCGCGTCGTTGAGCTTGATGGTTTCGATCACAGCATACCTCCGAGGAGGCTAGGCAATCCCTCGAAAAGCCGATCCGCCAGCAAAGCCGAGAAGATCGCGAACAGATAGAGAATCGAATAGGCGAACATCTTCTTCGCCGGGACCATTCTTTCATCGCCGTCGGGCATGCGCCGGACGGCGATGGAACAGTAGATGAAGACCGCGCCGAGCAGGGTAGCGAAAATGCCGTAACCCAGTCCGGCAAGACCCGTGAAGGCCGGCGCGACGGCTGCCAACGCCGTCAGCACGGCATAGACGACGATCTGGTTCTTCGTGGATGCTTCGCCAACGACATTCGGCATCATCGGAACGCCGACGGCGCCGTAGTCCCGCATCTTGAAGAGTGCCAACGCCCAGAAATGCGCCGGCGTCCAGAGAAAGATGATGAGAAAGAGCAGGATGCTATCCACCGAGACGCCGCCCGTGACACAGGCCCAGCCGATCATCGGCGGGAAAGCGCCGGACGCGCCGCCGATGACGATGTTCTGCGGCGTCGAGCGTTTCAGCCACATCGTGTAGACGACGACATAGAAGAAGATGGTGAAAGCGAGCAGGCCGGCTGCAAACCAGTTGACCGCAAGCCCCAGGATAACGACAGAGAAGACCGAAAGCGTCAGGCCGAAAGCGAGCGCCTCCTGCGGCAGGATGCGCCCGGCCGGAATAGGACGCTTGGCCGTGCGGGTCATGACGGCGTCGATATCGGCGTCATACCACATGTTGAGCGCACCGGAAGCACCGGCACCCACTGCGATACAGAGGACGGAGATCACGCCGAGCACCGGGTTGAGGTGACCGGGCGCGAGCATCAGGCCGGTAAATGCGGTGAAGACCACGAGCGACATGACCCGCGGCTTCAGGAGCTCGAAGAAATCGCGCGCACTCGCTTCCGAGAGGCGCACGCCTCCATCGGTGCCGAGAGCGTCGTGATTGCCGATAACCGTCATTGAACCGTCCTGTCTGGTAGTCCGGGGCATCGCGGGTGCCGCGATGCCCTCTCTCAAGTTCAAGCCGCTCAGCGGATGCGCGGCAACTGCTCCCACTGGTGGTAGGGCGGCGGCGAGGAAAGCTGCCATTCGAGCGTGGTGGCACCCTCACCCCAGGGATTGTCGCCGGCGACACGCTTCCTGGCGAAGGCTTCCCATACGCCGAAGAGGAAGATCAGCACGCCGACGAAGGAGATGTAGGAACCGATCGAGGAAACGTAGTTCCAACCCTCAAAGGCATCCGGATAGTCGATGTAGCGCCGCGGCATGCCGGCGAGACCGAGGAAATGCTGCGGGAAGAACACGAGGTTCACGCCCACGAACATGACCCAGAAATGCAGCTTGCCGATGAACTCGTTGTACATGTAGCCGAACATCTTCGGGAACCAGTAGTACCAGGCCGCGAAGATGGCGAAGACCGCGCCGAGCGACAGGACGTAGTGGAAGTGTGCCACGACGTAATAGGTGTCATGCAGCGAACGGTCGAGGCCGGCATTGGCGAGCTGGACGCCCGTGACACCGCCGACGGTGAACAGGAAGATGAAGCCGATCGCCCAGACCATCGGCGTGCGGAAGGTCAGCGAGCCGCCCCACATCGTCGCAATCCAGGAGAAGATCTTGATGCCGGTCGGAACCGCGATGACCATCGTCGCGAATACGAAGTAGCGCTGCGCATCGAGCGACAGGCCGACCGTGTACATGTGGTGGGCCCAGACGATGAAGCCGACGGCGCCGATCGCGACCATGGCATAGGCCATGCCGAGATAACCGAAGACCGGCTTTCTGGAGAAGGTCGAGATGATGTGGCTGATGATGCCGAAACCGGGCAGGATCAGGATGTAGACTTCCGGATGACCGAAGAACCAGAACAGGTGCTGATAAAGGATCGGATCGCCGCCGCCTTCCGGCGCGAAGAAGGTCGTGCCGAAGTTGCGGTCGGTCAGAAGCATGGTGATGCCACCTGCCAGAACCGGCAGCGAGAGAAGGAGCAGGAAGGCGGTAATCAGAACAGCCCAGGCGAAAAGCGGCATCTTGTGCAGCGTCATGCCCGGAGCGCGCATGTTCAGGATCGTGGTAATGAAGTTGATCGCACCGAGAATCGAGGACGCACCCGCAACGTGGAGCGAGAAGATCGCGAGGTCGATCGCCGGGCCGGGATGACCCGCGGTCGAGAGCGGCGGATAGAGCGTCCAGCCCCCGCCTGCACCATAGGCGCCGGCCGGTCCCTCAACGAACATCGAGAGAAGCAGCAGGAGGAAAGCAGGCGGAAGCAGCCAGAAGGAGATGTTGTTCAGACGCGGGAACGCCATGTCCGGCGCACCGATCATGATCGGAACCATCCAGTTGGCGAAACCACCGATCATTGCTGGCATGACCATGAAGAAGATCATGACCAGCGCGTGGGCAGTCGTAAACACATTGAACATGTGCTTGCCGCCATCGATCGCGGCGTCACCTTCGAAGCCATACACCATCGAAGCCAGGCCATGGAAAATCTGGATGCCCGGCTCCTGCAGCTCCATGCGCATGGCGACAGAGAGGAGGCCGCCGATGATGCCCGCGATGATCGCGAAGATCAGATAGAGCGTGCCGATGTCCTTATGGTTCGTCGAGAAGAACCAGCGGGCAGCGAAGCCCGGCTTATGGGAATGATGATCGTCGTGAGCATGCGCATCGTGAGAGGTGCGAGCATGAGCGTGATCGTCGTGAGCGGATGCCATTGTTCTCACTCCTCCTGATTACTTGGATTCGTTTGCCGCAACCGCGAGATTGCCGGCAGGCCTGTCGACCGCAGCCATCAGGGCCTTGTTCGCACCGGGAAGATCGCTTCCTGCCTGCGCAAGCCAGGCATTATACTTGTCTTCGGAGACAACACGGATGGCGATCGGCATGAAGGCATGATCCTTGCCGCAAAGCTCGGAGCATTGGCCATAATAAAGACCTTCGTTCTCGGCCTTGAACCAGGTCTCGTTCAGACGACCCGGAACGGCGTCGATCTTAAGGCCGAAGGCCGGCATCGCGAAGGCATGAATGACATCCGACGGCGCGGCGGTCACCAGCAAGCGAATCGTCTTGCCGATCGGAACGACCATTTCGTTATCCACGGCAAGCAGGCGAGGATAAGCGGCGACATCCGTCTTGCCGGCAGCGGTACGATCTTCTTCCTTCAGCATGAAACTATCGAAGGCGACCGGGTTCTCTCCACCTTCATATTCATAGTTCCACTGCCATTGAGTGGCAGTGGCTTTTACCGTCATGTCCGCTTCCGGAAGCTCAAGCTGGGCGTTCAGAAGGTTGAAGGAGGGGATGGCGAGGAAGAAGAGGACGAGGACCGGACCGAGCGTCCAGACGATCTCGATCATTGTATTGTGACTGGTGCGTGACGGCACGGGATTGGCACTCGACCGGAACTTCGCCACCACCACGAGGATAAGCGCCAGGACCAGGAGCGTGATCGGCACGATAAACCAGAGCGTATAATGCTCGAACCACCTGATCTGGTGCATGATCGGCGTGGCGGGCGCCTGAAGGTCTATCTGCCACGGATGCGGCTGGTCCGCATAACCGGCAGAAGCAAAGAGCAGACAGATGAGCGCCGTCATCACTGCATAAGCTCTGTTCATCACTACATTTCTCCCCATGCGTTTGATCTAGGACAAACCCAACGCAGAATCCAAGCTATATACGGTCTGCTTCAATCACAGTTTGCCTGCCGCCGCAATATCTGGCGGGAAAAGCCCGTGCGGCATTTTTGCGCCTCCCGGAAACCCTTGAATCGTGGCAAAAGACTAGGTTCGGCCGAGCCGGATTTCCGGCGCCCGTCTTGTATTTGCGGAAATCTCAATATTTCCCGGCATGCCACCGGATCGTTTTACCGCCGGAATCCAGTGATTTCTTTGTGCGTGAATCAGCAAGACATCACATCGCACTAGGGGTCCCATTTTCGCCGTACTCGGCTGGAAAGACGGCGGGGCTTTTCAATTCGTCTGGTGGACGTCAAGAATAGCCGCACTGATTCGTCTTTCAGAGGTTTCCATGGGTCGTCCCTCCCTGATCCGCGCTAGTCTTGCCGTGATGCTTGCAGCGGCTACATCGCTTCCGGCATTTGCGCAGCAGCCCGGTCCGCGGCCAACGCCCCAGCCGTCGCAGGACTCCACCCGGCAACCGGCGCCGCAACCAGCCCCCCCTTCCCCAAACGGCACAGGGACCCAGCAGCCGCCGGCCCAGAAGCCTCAACCACCAGCAGGCAATGTCCGGGAGAATCACGGCGCCTGGTCGATCATCTGTGACCGACCGGCGGGAGCCTCCGCCGAGCAGTGTGCACTGATGCAGAACGTGATCGCCGAGGACCGGCCGGAGGTCGGCCTCTCGGTCGTCGTGCTGAAGACAGCCGACCGGAAGGCGAAGATCCTTCGCATCCTGGCACCGCTCGGCGTGCTCTTGAAGGATGGCATGGAACTTTATGTGGACAACAATAATATCGGCCGCGCCTATTTCACCCGCTGCTTCTCGGAAGGCTGCTATGTGGAGGTGGAAATCGACGACGAACTGATGCGCATCCTGCGCGCCGGCAAGAACGCCGTCTTCGCGCTGCGCGAATCGGCGGACCAGGATCGCGTCGGGATTCCAATCGAGCTTATCGGCTTCGGCGAAGGCTACGACGCGCTTCCCTGAGCGGCGTATAATAATAAAGAGAACAACACGCGCACTGGGACGACGGCTCATGGAACTGCAGGGCAGCCATCACTTCCCCGTCCGTTTCGATGACGAGGTCGTGCGCGATGCGGTGCGCGCCTTCGTCATCCAACGTACGGTGCGCGAGCAGAAGATGAAGTGGGGGGCGGCTGCGCTGATGCTTGTGGCCTGCCTTGTCTTGCTCCTGCAGGGCAATTTCACACTTGCCATCCTGGCAGTCGTCGTAGCCTGTTTTCCGGCACTTTTCAGTGCCATCGTCTGGCGTGCCCATTCCGCCAATGCATTCGGCCGCTACGGACGGATGAAAGACCGTCGCGCGGATGTGAGCATCGACGCGGAAGGTTTCGGCATCGCCTCCGATCTCGGCACCGGAAACCTAACCTGGCGCAACGTCACCGAAATCTGGGAGCGGCCGCGTTCCTTCATGCTCTTCAGCGGCTCAAACGCCTTCAACATCCTGCCGCGCGAAACCATGCCGAAAAAGGTCCAGGCCTATTTGAGCGCGCGTTCAGTTCGAAGATAGGCTTGCTTCGCCCCCGCCCCGGACCTACATCGGTCGGGAGAGCGCGCGCGTTTTTCGCAGCGACGCCCAAGGAGCATCTATGAACACCGACCTTCTCAACCTTTTCGATTGCGACGAGACGAAGCTGCGCTCGATCCTTTCCGAAACGCTGTCCGGCGCCGATGACGGCGAGCTTTTCGTGGAGCACGCCCAGGCGGAATCACTCACCTTCGACAACGGCCGGCTGAAAGGTGGTTCATTCAATACAGACCAGGGATTTGGTCTACGGGCGGTCGCCGGTGAGGCTGTGGGCTATGCGCACGCGGGTGAATTGTCCGCAGCTGCCCTTTCCCGCGCCTCCGATGCCGTGCGGGCCGTGACCGCGGGCTATTCCGGCTCCTATGCCGCCGCGCCGCAGCGCACCAACAAGAAATATTACGGCGACGAGAATCCGATCGGATCCCCAAGCTTCGAAGAGAAGGTCAAGCTTCTGACGGATATCGATGCCTATCTGCGCAACAAGGATGACAAGGTGCGGCAAGTGACCGCCACCGTCTCCGCAAGCTGGCAGGTGGTCGACATCCTGCGTGCCGACGGCCACCGGGTGCAGGACATCCGCCCGATGACCCGCATCAATATCTCTGTCGTCGTCGGCGAAGGCGACCGGCAGGAGAGCGGCTCCTTCGGCACCGGTGGACGCATCGGCTTCGGCGATTTCGTGACGGAAGGCAACTGGCAGACAGGCGCCGACGAGGCGCTGCGCCAGGCGCTTGTGAACTTGACCGCAATCGATGCGCCGGCCGGCACGATGGACGTCGTGCTCGGCTCCGGCTGGCCGGGCGTCATGTTGCACGAAGCAGTCGGCCACGGGCTGGAAGGCGATTTCAACCGCAAGAAGACCTCCGCTTTCGCCGGTCTTCTGGGTGAGATGGTCGCCGCACCCGGCGTCACGGTCGTCGACGACGGCACGATCGATAATCGCCGCGGCTCGCTCACCATCGACGACGAGGGTACGCCCTCCGGCTACAATGTGCTGATCGAAAACGGCAAGCTCGTCGGCTACATGCAGGACCGCCAGAACGCCCGGCTGATGGGCATGAAACCCACCGGCAACGGCCGCCGGCAGGGTTATGCCCATGTGCCGATGCCGCGCATGACCAACACCTACATGCTCGGCGGCGACAAAACGCCGGAAGAAATCATCGCATCGGTGAAGAAGGGCATCTATGCCGTCTCCTTCGGCGGTGGCCAGGTGGACATCACCTCCGGCAAGTTCGTGTTCGGCTGCACCGAGGCCTACATGATCGAAGACGGCAAGATCGGCCCTGCTATCAAGGGCGCCATGCTGATCGGCAACGGATCGGACGCCATGAAGCGCGTCTCCATGGTCGGCAACGACATGAAGCTCGACACCGGCATCGGCAATTGCGGCAAGGGTGGCCAATGGGTTCCGGTCGGCGTCGGCCAGCCGCACTTGAGGATGGACCAAGTAACTGTCGGCGGCACGAAGGCGTGACGCCGCATCGTTCCAATGCGCTGATCCCTGAGCTTTCCGTCAGCGATTGGACGAAAAGCCGAGATTTCTATTGTGATTTGATTGGTTTTTCAGTCGTCTACGATCGGCCGGAAGAAGGTTTTGCTTTCCTGGCGCTCGGCGAGGCGCAATTGATGATCGACCAGATCGGCATCGGCCGGGATTTCGATATAGCCGGAGCGCCACGCGAATATCCGTGTGGACGCGGGCTCAACCTGCAGATCGAGGTTCCGGCGCTCGACCCGATCCTTGCCCGGCTCGAAACCGCCGGAGTCTCCCTCTACCTCGATCCCGAGGAGAAATGGTATCGACGCGAGAAGAACGAGGCCGGCAACCGCCAGTTCATCGTCGCCGATCCGGACGGCTATCTCCTACGGCTCTTCGAGGATCTTGGTGAGCGCCCGCTCACTCGGCATCCAGCCTGAACAGCCACTTCCGTTCAATCGCCGCGGCAAGATCGATCCGGTTGTTGCGGGCAAAAAGCAGGATATGCCCGAGGAGATCAGCGGTCTCGTCGGCAAGATCGCGATTGAGGTCCTCCTCGCTCCTCCCCTTCTTGCGGCCGCGACCGGTCACGCGATTCCAGGCCTGGGTGAGCTCACCCACTTCTTCCTGCAGCTTCAGGACAAACCAATCGGGATCGCGCTCGATGCCATGGGTTTCGGCATAAGCGGCAGATGCGGCCTCGAACTGGCCGGCAAGTCTCTCCAGCATAATGTTCTCCTTTTGTACCCGAGAGAGCGGTGATTCGCGATCCATGTCCAGAGTGTTGCTTGACACCCCGGCGCAAATCCCGACAGGTGCAGGCCATCGCACGAATCCGCATGACGGCCTTTCCATGAACTCCCCAAACCTTTTAGCCGCCTATCTGAAATCATGGTTTCCGGGCCATGGACCCGCCGAACTGGGCTTCGTCTTCCTGGCGGCGCTGATTGCGGGTCTGGCGCGCGGGTTCTCCGGCTTCGGCGGTGCGCTGATCTTCGTTCCACTCGCCAGCGCCGCCACCAGCCCGAAAATCGCCTCCGCGTTGCTCCTCGTCATCGACGGGACGATGACGCTCGGCATGCTGCCGGACAGCTGGAGACGGGCCAACCGGCGTGAAGTCTATACGATGCTGATCGGCGCGCTGGTGGGCGTTCCGGCGGGCACGGCGTTGCTGGCTCTTCTGCCTTCCGTGACGCTTCGCTGGATCATCTCGGTCGTCGTGCTCTGCCTGCTCGTTTTCCTGATCTCCGGCTGGCGTTATCACGGCAAGCCAAAGACACCGCTGACAATCGGCGTGGGGGCACTCGCCGGACTTTTCGGCGGGGCCGCGCAGATGTCCGGCCCACCGATCGTCGCCTATTGGCTGGGTGGCGCCATTCCACCGCTGACGGTACGCGCCAACCTCGTGGTCTATTTCGCGCTGGCGACCGTGATTTCGGCGACCTCCTACATCGTCGGAAGCCTGCTCACCGTGGAGGTCCTGGCCATGGCACTGATCGCCGGGCCGGGCTATGGCCTTGGCCTCGCTGCCGGCTCGCGGCTCTTCGGTTTCGCATCCGAAGCGACATTCCGGCGCATCTGTTTTCTGCTGATCGCGATCGCTGCCATCGTCGGCCTGCCTCTCTTCGACACGTTCCGTCCCTGACAGATTCTGCATTTCATTCTTCAGCAAGGCTTAACAGGTCCGCGCGTAGGGTCGCGCCATTCGCAAAGAGTACGGGCGTGATCTCAGTGGGGCATAAGAAGCGGAGGCTGCAGGCGCTCTGGCGCCGGGACGTCAAACGCCGGCTGGTCGCCGGCGGCCTCGATATGGCTGCTGCTCTCGCACGGGCGGGGATGATGCCGAACGCGCGCGGGCGTGGCGCGATCTTCACCCTTCATCACGTCCGGCCGAAAAGGACACGCCCACTGCAGCCGAGCGAGCATCTCGAAGTCACGCCAGATTTCTTAAATGACGCCATCGAGCGGCTCTTTGCGGAGGGCTACGAATTCATCCCTCTTGCGGATATCCCGTCGCGCCTCGCCAGTCCGACGAAACAGCCCTTTGCCGCCTTCACGCTCGACGACGGCTACAGGAACAATGCCGAATACGCGCTGCCCGTCTTCGCACGCCATGGCGTGCCTTTCACCATCTTCGTCACCCGGGGATTTGCCGAGCGCACCCATTCGCTTTGGTGGGAAACGCTTGCCGAACTGCTCGGCCGGGAACGGGAAATCTCCTTCGATTTCGGACATGGCGCCAAGATCACGGGCCTGACCTCGGAAGCCCTGAAATTCGATGCCTTCGACCGCTTCTCCAGATATGTCGAGGAGACCGAAGAGGCGATTGCCGTCTCCAACATCGACGCGCTGGCGCGCAGGCACGGCATCGATCCGCTGAAAATCACCGCCGATCTCACCATGGACGCTCAGGAACTCAGGGCGCTTGCTGCGCATCCGCTCGCCTCGCTCGGCGCGCATACGCTGAGCCACCGGGCGGTCGCCCGTCTTTCCCTGGAAGAAGCCAGCGATGAAATGCGGCAATCGGCAGATTATGTGGAGGCGCTGACAGGCAAGCGCCCAAAGGCGATCGCCTATCCCTACGGCACGCGTCTGGCCGTATCGGAACGCGACTCCATGATCGCGCGCGAACTCGGCTTCTCGGTCGCGGTGACGACACAGCCCGGCACGCTCTGCGAAAAATATGCGAACCGGTTGACTGCCCTGCCGCGCATCTCGCTCAACGGTTATTACCAACAGCCGCGATATGTCTCGGCACTCGCTTCTGGGATACCCTTCGCGCTCGGGCGATAACGCTTTTATCTTCCCACATGTCGTTATCCCGAAACCGGTTCCATTTTCGGGCAACATGCGTCTTACGGATACATCCGCACCTTCTCCCAGGGACCGCCCGGAGCGGGGCGGCGGAACTCGATGCGATCGTGCAGGCGAAACTGGCGGTCGTGCCAGAACTCGATCGAAACGGGCTTGATGCGGAAACCGGACCAGTAAGGCGGGCGGGGAATGTCTCCGATCGCGTACCTGGCCGTATATTCGGCAACCGCCTTTTCCAACGCGAAACGGCCTTCGAGCGGCCGGGACTGTTTCGACGCCCAGGCGCCGATCCGGCTGCCGCGGGCGCGCGATGCGTAATAGGCGTCGGCCTCGGCGTCGCTCACCACCTCCACCTCGCCCCGCAGGCGCACCTGGCGGCGCAACGATTTCCAGTGGAAACACATCGCCGCCTTCCTGTTTGCGAGAATTTCACGGCCCTTCTGGCTTTCGAAATTGGTATAGAAGACAAAACCGTTCTCGTCATAACCCTTCAGGAGGACCATGCGGACATTGGGCATGCCGAATTCATCCACGGTCGCCACGGCGACGGCATTCGGATCATTGGGCTCCGTACGCTCCGCGTCCTTCAGCCAGGTTCCGAACAGTGTGAAAGGTTCGGTCTCCTCGGTGAAGTCACCACTTGTTAACTCGCTTTCAGACATATTGACTAAAATACTCCCGAAAAGTGCCCGAAGCTTCTCCATCGGACAGGATGCAAGGTGGTAGTGATATCAAAGTCGAAGAGTCGTACAAAGAGGTCCCTTGCCCTCAGCAAACGCTTCACCGCAATCCTCCTTATCGGTCTCTCACTTGCCGGCTGCACCAGCAGTCTGGATCTCTTCGGTAGTTCGGAAAAGATCGACCGCACCATCGCGACCGGCACCGTGCCCGGCACGGCCCAGCATACGGGTGCAGCACTCTCCGACGAGGCGACGGTCCGAAACGCTGTAACCTCCGCCGATCTCGCCAAGCTCGGCGAAGCATCGGTTCCGTGGGCGAATACCGCAACCGGCAGCGCGGGCGTCGTCTCGCAGATCCGCGAAGCCCGGAATGCAGGGCATATCTGCCGCGACTTCATGACGACGCGGCATTCCTATGAAGGTATTGCAATGTTTTCCGGACAGGCCTGCCTTACCGGCAGTGGAGACTGGATGCTCACCGCGTTCGACCGGCAATAGCCGGCGCCATCCTCTCGGGCGTGCCGGGATATTCCGCCTTTGCCTTGCGCACCTACGAACAGAATTCCTTCCATGAAATTCTGAACCACTCTCGAAACGGTTTCTTAACCTTAACAACTACCGAGCCTGGTCGCGTAACTACTGATTCAGGAGTCTTGACCTAGATTTCTACCGAACAAGCAGACCATCTGCCGGAACATGAAGAACTGGCGAGTGGCTGTCGGAATTGTGACGAGTATCGGAGGGTCCAAGAATCAAGCGGGGGCCCGCCGCTTCAGGTAACCGGTGGTCCCACAATGCGTGATCCCTATTCCGTTCTGGGCGTGAAGCATAATGCCGACGCCACTGAAATCAAATCGGCCTGGCGCAGCAAGGCAAAGACGCTTCATCCCGATCACAATCAGGATGATCCGTCCGCGGCGAGCCGTTTTGCTGAAATCGGCCAAGCCTACGAGGTCCTGAAGGATCCCGAGCGGCGCAAGCGCTACGATCATGCTGCTGAAATGCAGCAGACGATCCTGCAGCAGCGTCAGGCTGCGCAAGAAGCAGCCGAACGCGCCAAGGCGGCCAAAGCCAATGCCGAGAAGATCATGGAGGAGCTGGCGCGCGCCAACGCGCAGCGGGCCCAATCCCAAGCTCAATCATCTCAAGATCGGCCTCAGAATCAGTCAGGTTCGGCGGGAGAGACACCGGAGGAGGTGATCGAACGCATCTTCGGTGCAGCCGCAGCCGATCAGGCGAGGGCCCAGGGTCAGGCAAAAGGATCGGCACAGGCTGCCGGCGATACTGCCGAAACGGCAAAAGTCGACCCGAACGGCGAAAAACCTCCCCTGCCGGTCATGGCGGTAGACCTCATCGCCTCGCTCGTACGCCGCATCCGCGGTACCTCACCAGCTCCTGAAAAGGCGCCGGATTTCTCCGTGGACGCGATAGTGACCGTCGAAGATCTGCTGAATCAGAGCTGGGTTACGGTCAAATTGAGTGATGAGCGCGAGGTCCGATTCGCCCTGGAAAAGGGCATGACCGAAGGTCAAATGGTACGCCTCAAGGGTCAAGGCATCAAACTTGCTGGCATGAAACCGGGCGATCTTCTCGTCACGCTCAAGGTTGCCCACGACACCGCGTTCCGCATCGAAGGCTTCGATCTCCATACGGTCCTGCCGATCTCTCTGGAAGACGCGGTGCTGGGTGCGGAAGCAACTGTCGAGACGCCCGAAGGCAACCACAGCATCACCATTCCGGCCTGGTCCGGTTCCGACCAGGCGATCAGACTGAGTGGTCTCGGCCTCTATAATGAGGCCGGCGATCGCGGCGATCTCGTCGTCGAACTGCGCATTATCCTGTGGGAAAAGCCGAACGAAAAGGTCACCGACCTCATGCGGCACATGCGTCACGGGCTCTACGTGTAGCGGGTTACGCCCGAATATGACAGTTCCGCGTCGGTTTACACCGCTATGCACCCTTGATTACGTCCTTTAACACGAGATGAATGAAGCCAGCTTGAACGCTGGGGCTGCCTATGTCATAGGCAGCATTCGTCTAAAGTTTCAGGGGACTAGGCATGGTTCAGGCTTCCGGCCTCATGGCAGGCAAACGCGGCATCATCATGGGTGTTGCGAACAACCGTTCCATCGCATGGGGCATTGCCAAGGCCATTCATCAGCATGGCGGCGAAGTCGCATTCACCTACCAGGGTGATGCACTGAAGAAGCGTGTCGAACCATTGGCCGCCGAACTTGGCGCTTATATGGCCGGCCATTGCGATGTCAGCGACGAATCGACCGTCGATGCGGTCTTCGAAAACCTCGAAAAGCATTGGGGAAAGATCGACTTCCTTGTGCATGCGATCGGCTTTTCCGACAAGGACGAGCTGACCGGCCGTTATGTCGACACATCGGCGGAAAATTTCGCCAAGACGATGCAGATCTCGGTCTATTCCTTCACCTCCGTTGCACGGCGGGCGGAAAAGCTGATGACCGATGGCGGCTCGATGCTGACGCTCACCTACTACGGCGCGGAAAAGGTCATGCCGAACTACAATGTCATGGGGGTCGCCAAAGCCGCGCTGGAAGCGAGCGTCAAATATCTGGCGGTCGACCTCGGGCCTAAGAATATCCGCGTCAACGCCATTTCCGCCGGCCCGATCAAGACGCTGGCCGCTTCCGGCATCGGCGACTTCCGCTACATCCTCAAGTGGAACGAATATAATGCGCCGCTGCGCCGCACCGTCACCATCGAGGAAGTGGGCGATGTCGGGCTCTACATGCTTTCCGACCTCTCCCGCTCGGTCACCGGCGAAACCCACCATGCCGACAGCGGCTACCATGTCGTCGGCATGAAGGCCGTCGATGCGCCCGACATCTCGGTCATCAAGGACTGACCGGCTTTCAGGACGTTTGCCGTGCTCATCTACATGATCCGCCACGGGCAGACGGACTGGAATGCCGAAGGGCGGCTTCAAGGCCAGAAAGACATCCCGCTCAATGCGCTCGGCCGGTCGCAGGCGGTGCGCAACGGCGAGCGGTTGCGTGAAATGATCGGCGCAGCGGACGGTTTTGCCTTCGTCGCAAGCCCCCTGTCGCGTACCCGCGAAACCATGGAACTCCTTCGCGCCGCCATGGGCCTTGATCCCGAGGCGTATCAAATCGACGAGCGGCTGAGGGAACTTTCCTTTGGCGATTGGGAAGGGCATACGCTCAAGGAAATCAGCCGTATGTCCCCGGATCGCAAGCGTGCGCGAACGCGAGAGAAATGGAGCTTCATCCCGCCAGGAACGACCGCCGAAAGCTATGAAATCCTCTGCTGGCGGATCGGCGCATGGCTGCAATCCGTCGATGGCCCGACCGTCTGCATCAGTCACGGTGGCGTCATCCGGTCGCTCTTCCGGCTGATCGGCAACCTTGCCGAGGATGACGCAGCCACCGCCCCCACTCCGCAGGACCGGATCCTCAGGATCGATACGGACTATAGCCGTATGGAATGGTTTTAGCGCATCTGCGCCCGGAAAGGTTGCTCCAACCTACCAACCTGCACGTTGCGCATTTCTAAAGTCGATCCCGATTGCCGGCAGATGCTGCAATCTTCGAAATATATTTCAAATTACTCTTTTCTGATGTTTTCGGCTTACTGGACGACTTCCAGATCGTCGACGACCCGATTTCCATCCACGACGGTGTAGAAAACCAACACCTTCACGCCTGCCTCCAACCCTTCGAAGTTGAATTCCTCCGGCACCTTGTAGGTCTTTCCGTCATCCAACGTCAGGCTGTACGCCTTCGTATCCACCGACTTGATCGTCGCCTCGACATCCGCGCTTTGCGCCCAGCTGTTCAAGGGTGAAAAGATGCTGGCCGTCGTAAGCAGAGCAGCAATCAGGATACGCATCGTCGGTGCCTTTGGCGAAGTCGAGGTTGTTTTGTTTCGATGCACAGATAGCCCCCGGATTGTGGCGAAAATCGCCCGCCACCATGACATTTTCGGTACAAGTAATGACCTGATAGTTAACGCTTTTCAAGATTCTGGCGGCACCTTGCGGCCGGACTGCATAATTTCCGTCAGACCGGGTGAAGTATTTCCGGCGCCAAAAGGCCACGAGGTTTCCAGGTTGCTGTGCAATCGGAAATTAACTCCCTTCCAATAGGCTTTTTCTCCATATCACAGAGGTTAACGAAGAGGTCTGCGCGATTGAAATTCCGGCTTCCGTCCGTTTCCAGATCCCTGCGGCCTTTTCGGAGCACCAAGGCCCCTACAATGGTCGCATTCGTCATCGCGCTGCTGGTGATTGCGATCGGCGTTATCATCGACCGGCGCAACACTGAAGACCATCGCAGCGAATTGCGAGCGACGACGGAAAAGGTGGCAAGCCTCCTGGCGCGGCGACTCGCATCCCGCATCGAGACCGACACTATGACGGCCGACCATCTTGTCCACGCATTGAGGAACGATGCACAAGGCTCGCCGGCCGCCTTCAAGCATTATGCCGACAAGGCGTTCCGAAACTGGAGGCATTTTTCCGCTGTCGCGATTGCGCCCGAATTCCGTCTCGGCCAAGTCGTCACCCGCGAAGGCATCATCGATGGCGCATCGGAGGCGATCGGGGACATCGATCTTCCACGTCTTGCAAACGATCTGAGATCGGTCGCAGGCCGCAACCGGGTCTCTCTGCTGAGCGGCACGCAGGAAAATCATCTCACGTTGGTCGTGCCGGTGGCCTCGGAAGATGAAAGTGCGGATCTTTGGGGCGCGATCGCGATCCTCATTGACAAGAAAGGGCTCATGGAAGCTTCGGGCGTCACTTTCTCTCCAGACTCGGCCCTAAGCCCTAATCTCATCGATCTCGAATGGCTGAACGTGGTTCTGCGCGACGCCGACAAACCCGGATATTTCGCTTTCTACGGGGATGATTCCATCGAGGACCAATCCCCGATGGAATGGAGCGTTCCGTTGAAGAGCGCTAGTTGGACCCTGCTCGCCGTCCCTTATTCCGGCTGGGACATCGCACCGCCGAACCAACTGCATGTCCGGCTGTGGATTGCGCTCGCCGCACTTGCGATCATCATACCGATCTTCGTCGCGACTTCGCTTATCTCGGAACGCAACTGCAATATCGCGGCGCTGAAAGCACGCGAGCTTAACCTCCTTGAACTTTCGCAACGCTTCACCCTTGCCATGGAGGCTTCGAATATCGGCATCTGGGAGGTGGCGGGCGACAATCACGATCTCTTCTGGGATGAACGCGCCGCCAAGCTGCACGGGAAGGATGCCGGCGGCGGAGGCAATCGCCTCAATGATTGGCTGAACTCAATCTTTCCGGAAGACCGGGCGGCGGCAGAGACGCATTTCTTCAACTGCACCTGCAGCAACACGCCGCGCAGCGAGGTCTATCGCGTGCAATTGCCGAATGGCGCCCTGCGATATCTGCGATCGGCCGGAGCAAACTACCGGAACGCCAATGGCACCCACCGCACCACAGGCATCGTCTGGGACGTGACTGCCGACATGGTGATGACGCAGACGCTGCGGAACGCCAAGGAAAACACCGACATCAAGAACGCCGAGCTGGAACTCGCCCTCGATGAACTATCGAACCGCGAACAGGAACTGGAAGAACTCTCGACCAAGCTCGATCTCGCACTTGCCTCCTCCAATTGCGGCATATGGGAATCAAACCCTGTCACGCATGTCGAGATCTGGGATGAGCGGATGTGCCAATTGCATGGCATTCCATTTGCGAACGGCGGCATCCATGCCGATCAGTGGATCAACCTCCTCCACCCCGAAGATCGGGAAAGGGCCAAGCGGACCTCTTATCATTTTGCGGGCAGCTTCCGCCCCGATCCGCTTGTCGCCCGTGTTCCGCAGCCGGACGGCTCCATCCGCTATATTCGCTCGATCGGCAAGCTGCATGTGACTCGTGACGGAACGAAAAAGGTGGTCGGTATCGCCTTCGACGTCACCCAGGACGCGATCCTCACCCAGCAACTCAAGGCCGCCAAAGATGAAGCCGACGCCAAGAACGCCGAGCTGGAACTCGCCAAGAGCCGTATCGAGCACAATTCGCTGCACGACCCGCTGACCCTGCTTGCCAATCGCCGCAAGCTCGACATGGAACTCGATCGTCTGTCGCGTTCCAGCCAGAACGAGCGGCAGAAATTCTCTATCCTGCATCTCGATCTCGACCGCTTCAAGCAGATTAACGACACGCTCGGTCACGCGGCTGGCGACGCCATGCTGGTGCATGCGTCACACATCCTGTCGCGCAACGTCCGCGGCTCGGATGTGGTCGCACGCATCGGCGGCGACGAATTCGTTATCCTTGCCTCCGGCAATTCCAGCGCCGAACAGATGGCACAGCTTGCCCAGCGCATCATCGCGGAATTCCACCAGCCGATCGATTTCGAGGGCTTTTCCTGTCGTTGCGGTGTCTCGATCGGGATTGCCCAGGCGAGCGGCCTTAATGTCGATGCGCGCCGCACCCTGGTCAACGCCGACATCGCGCTCTACCGGGCGAAAGGCATGGGTCGCAACCGCTATGAATTCTTCACGCAGAACCTGCAGGCCGAGATCGTCAATCAGAAGCGGACCGCCGACGAAGTGCTTGCAGGCATCGACAACAACGAGTTCGCAACCTGGTACCAGCCGCAATTCTGCGCCCGGACCAACGAGTTTACCGGGGTGGAGGCTCTCATCCGCTGGAATCACCCGCATCACGGAATCCTCACCCCTGACCGGTTTCTGAAAATCGCCGAGGACCTCAACGTCTCAGCGACGCTTGACCAGATCGTGCTCGAGACCGTGCTGAAGGACAAACTGCGCTGGATTGCGCTCGGCATCAGGATCCCCAAGGTTTCCGTCAATGTTTCCTCAAAAAGGCTGCATGACGAGACGCTGATCGACACGCTGAAGGTCCTGGAGATCGAGCCTGGCGAAATTTCCTTCGAGCTGGTGGAATCGATCTTTCTCGACGAAAGCGAAGACTCGGCGACCCGCAATCTCGAACGCATCAAGGAACTTGGCATCGATATCGAGATCGACGATTTCGGAACCGGCCACACGTCGATTGTCAGCCTTCTGAAGCTGAAGCCGAAGCGTCTCAAGATCGATCGCCAGCTTGTCATGCCGATCCTGAGTTCGCCGCAGGAACGCGCGCTCGTCCGTTCCATCATCGACATCGCCCGGTCGCTCGGGGTCGAGACCGTGGCGGAAGGCGTGGAGACGATGCAACATGCGAGCCTATTGCGCGAACTCGGTTGCGACCTGCTGCAGGGCTACGCGTTCTCCCGGCCGCTTTCCTTCAGCGACTTCACGCAAGCCGCACTCGCCGGCTGGCGGAAAGCCGCCGCATAGACACATCGTTCACCCGTCGGCGGCACCCGTTCACGCAAGAAAAGCTTGTCGCATGGCCGCCTTTTCCATATGACAGCCGCGTCAGCAGTCGGCGGGAGGCCAACTCCGCCATAGCCGGTTATAACGTCATGTCGCATAACACGTTCGGTCACCTTTTCCGCGTCACCACCTGGGGTGAGAGCCATGGTCCGGCGCTCGGCTGCGTCGTTGACGGCTGCCCGCCCGGCATTCGCTTCACCCAAGCCGAAATCCAGGCATGGATGGACAAGCGAAAGCCCGGCCAGTCGCGCTTCGTGACCCAGCGGCGCGAGGACGATATCGTCAAAGTGCTATCCGGCGTAATGATGGATGAGGACGGTGAGACGATGATCTCAACCGGCACACCGATTTCCATGCTGATCGAGAATACCGACCAGCGCTCCAAGGATTATGGCGAGATCGCACGCCGCTACCGCCCGGGACACGCGGACTATACCTATGACGTGAAATACGGCATCCGCGACTATCGCGGCGGCGGACGCTCGTCCGCCCGCGAGACGGCCGCCCGCGTGGCGGCAGGAGCGCTCGCCCGGAAGGTTGTTCCGGGGCTCAATGTCCGTGCCGCGCTGATCCAGATCGGCAAGCACCGGATCAACCGCGCCAACTGGGATTGGGAGCAGGTCGACCAGAATCCGTTCTTTTCCCCCGATGCCCAGATCGTGCCGGTCTGGGAGGAATATCTGGATTCGATCCGCAAGGCAGGTTCGTCGATCGGCGCAGTGGTGGAAGTGATCGCCGAAGGTGTGCCCGCCGGTCTCGGTGCTCCGATCTACGGCAAGCTCGATCAGGATATCGCCGGTCTCCTGATGTCGATCAATGCGGTCAAGGGTGTGGAGATCGGCGAGGGTTTTGCTGCTGCGGAACTTTCCGGCGAGGAGAATGCCGACGAGATGCGCATGGGCAATGACGGCAAGCCGATCTTTCTCTCCAATCACGCCGGAGGTATTCTCGGTGGCATCTCGACCGGCGAGGCGGTGATCGCCCGTTTCGCGATCAAACCGACCTCCTCCATTCTCACCGAACGGCATTCGATCGATGCGGACGGCAACAATGTCGAAGTACGCACCAAGGGTCGTCACGATCCCTGCGTCGGTATTCGCGCGGTGCCGATCGGCGAGGCCATGGTTGCGTGCGCCGTTGCCGACCACTATCTCCGCCATCGGGCACAAACCGGGCGCACTCTTTAGGAACGACATCCATGGCCTATGACCAGAAACGCGTCGTCGACGCCATCCGAGCCTTCGAAGCCGGCGAAATCGTGGTCGTTACCGATGACGACGATCGCGAGAATGAGGGCGACCTGATCGTCGCTGCCGTGCATTGCACGCCGGACAAGATGGCCTTCATCGTGCGCCATACATCCGGCATCGTCTGCGCACCCATGCCGCGCGAGGAGGCCAAGCGCCTCAATCTCAACGCCATGGTGGCCGAAAACGACAGCGCGCATACGACCGCCTTCACCGTCACCGTCGATTTCAAGCACGGCACGACGACCGGGATTTCAGCGGAGGACAGGACCCTCACCGTCCGCAACCTGGCCAATCCCAATGTTGGCCCCGGTGATTTTGTACGGCCCGGCCACATCTTCCCGCTGATCGCCCGCGAAGGCGGCGTTCTGATGCGTTCCGGCCATACGGAGGCGGCTGTCGACCTCTGCAAGCTCGCAGGCCTGCCGCCAGTCGGCGTGATCTGCGAGCTCGTCAACGACGACGGCACCGTGACCCGCGGTCAGCAGGTTGCGGACTTCGCCGCAAAGCACGAGTTGAAGCAGGTTTCCGTTGCCGATCTCATCGCATACCGCCAGCGCAAGGAAACGCTCATCGAACTGCAGTCCAGTTTCGACATCGAGACCATGCATGGCGAGGCCAAGGCACATGCCTATTCTCTTCCCTGGGACCCGATGCAGCATGTAGCGGTGATCTTCGGCGACATTCGCGACGGCGTCGACATTCCCGTCCGGCTCCATCTCGAAAACGTCACCCGCGACGTTTTCGGTGCCCAGAGGCCGCTGGACCGCTACATGGCGAAGATTGAAGAAGAGGGGCGCGGCGTCGTCATCTACCTGCGCGAAGGCTCCGTCGGCGTCGGCCAGAAGGATCATGGCCGCAAGCTGCGCCACGACCAGGAAAGTCATGCCGAGGCGCAGGCGCGCGAAAGCGAATGGCTGGAAATCGGCCTTGGTGCACAGATTTTGAAGGATCTCGGCGTCACCTCCATCAAGCTCCTGACCCGCAGCGAGCGCCACTACGTCGGCCTCGAAGGTTTCGGCATCAATATTTCCGAGACCGTGATCTGCTGATCGCCTTTTGAAGCATCGCATGTCGTTGCCGCAAAGCCGCGCACACTTTTGCGCGACATGCTGTAGTTGCATTCAGTTTCAACCACGTAGATTGCCGTCCTGTTGAAGGGCAGCAATTTTTCGTGTACGAATAATATGGAAATTGTTTGGGACGAGCCGAAGCGGCTTGTGAATCTCGAAAAACACGGGCTCGATTTCGCCGACCTTCGTTTCGAATTTTTCTTAACCGGCGTCACGATGCCGGCGAGAGATGGACGATCCAAGGCCGTAGGCCGTCTCAGAGATGGAACGATCGTTGTGATCTACGTGACCCTTGGGTCGGAAGCGATCTCCGTTATTTCGATGCGCCCAGCCCGAAGGGATGAAAGGAGTTCGCTCGAATGAACATCAAGGCAGAGAAGCAAAGGGAATTCCAACCCGGACGTGGATATACCAAGGAAGATTGGGACGCGGTGGACAGCCCACCGTTGACGAAAGAAGAACTCGCAAGCATGCGCCCTTTCAGGGAAGTCTTTCCTGATATCGCGGAGAAAATGGAAAAGGCAATCGCAGCCCGCGGACGGCCCAGGGTCGATGCGCCGAAGGTTGCCGTGACGCTCAGGCTCGATCCAGGCGTGCTCGCAAAATTCAAGGCGTCGGGCAAGGACTGGCGTACCAAGATGGCCGAAGAACTGCGCAAGGCCGCAGGCCTCTGACATAGCCCTAACGGCTCGCCGCGAGGATCGCTTCGATGAAACTGTGGGCTTTCAGTGCATCGTCGCCCGTGACGCGGAGCGCTGCGCCGTTTTGAACGGCATCGATGAAGTTTTCCATCAGCGCCCGGTGCATCTCGTGGCCGAAAGCCATGGGATCGGCGCCTGCCCCGCTGCCAATCTTCTCGCCGCCTTCACTGACGCTCGTGCCATCCACGAAGGCGGCTTCGAGCCTGTCGCTGGTGAAGACCGCCGTTCCCTTTGTGCCGATCAGCTCGATACGCTCGGCCAAGCCAGGATAGGCGCAGGTCGTGGCATTCAGCGTGCCGATCGCGCCGTTCTCGAAGGAGAAGGCGGCCGTCACCAGATCTTCCGTCTCCATCCTATGGATAGGCGTAGTGCGGACGAAGGAAGAGACCTCCTTCGGCGTGCCGGCATAGCTCAAAAGCAGGTCGATCGTATGGATGCCCTGGGTGAGCAGCACGCCGCCGCCGTCGCGGGCGCGGGTGCCCCGCCCTTCGACATCGTAATAGCTCTGGGGGCGCCAGTTGCGGATCGCCGCTGAAGCCTCAACCAACTGTCCCAGCCGCCCCGACTCGACGATCCCGTCGAGTTTCAGGGCAGCAGCGCGGAACCGGTTCTGCAGCACAATGCCGAGCAGGATACCTGCTTTCCTCGCCGTCCGGACGATCGCTTCGGAGCGCGCAAAGGAGATATCGAGCGGCTTTTCGAGCAGAATGTGCTTGCCGGCTTCCGCGGCTCGCCGGACGAGCTCCAGATGGGTGTTCGGAGGCGTCAGGATCAGCACGGCCTCGATCGTTCTGTCGGCAAAGATCGCGCCGAGGTCGCCGCTCGTCTGGATCGGATATTGCGTGGCGAATGCTTCGCGCCGGGCATTGCTCCGGCTGTAGGCCGCAACGCATTCGATCCTGTCGGAAAGGTCGAGCAGTGCGCGGGCATGATGCCCCGAGGCCATGCCGAGCCCGATCATCGCCACCTTCAACCTTGCCATCATCCCCTCCCCGGAATGGTTTCAGCCGAGAACTTCAATCGTCCGCATGATGCCGCGTAGCTCCGCAAGCCCCTTCAGCCGGCCGATGCAGGAGTAGCCGGGATTGACCTTCTTGCCTATGTCGTCGACGATCGCATGACCATGGTCCGGTCGCATGGGTATCTGCCAATCCGTCCGACCGTCCGCCTTGCGGCGCTTCTCCTCCGCAATCAGTGCCATCACCACACGAACCATATCCGTATCCCCTTCCAGATGCTCGGCCTCGTGGAAGGAGCCGTCACCTTCTCTGGTGACGTTGCGCAGGTGCGCAAAATGGATATTCGGGCCGAATTCCTTCGCCATGGCGACCAGATCGTTTTCCGGGTTGGCACCGTAGGAACCGGTGCAGAGCGTTATGCCGTTCGAAGGAGACTTCACGGCGGCGAGCGGTGCCCGCGCGTCGGATGCCTTGCAGACGACGCGCGGCAGGCCGAAAAGCGGAAAAGGCGGATCATCCGGATGGATCGCCATCCTCACGCCCGCCTCTTCGGCCACCGGAATAATCTCCTTGAGGAAGGCGAAGAGGTTTTCGCGAAAACCATTCTCCGACAGTTCCTTGTAGATATCCAGCATGCGGTTGAGGCTCTGCCGGTCGTAGACAAATTCGCGCGCGGGTACCCATTCGATGAGGTTGCGCTCCAGCCTTGCAAGATCGCTCCCGCTCGCCGTTTTCAGCCACGCCGCCGCCTTTTCGATCCGGTCGGAAGGATGATCCCGTTCGGCGCCGGGGCGTTTCAGGATGAAGACGTCATAGGCGCAGAACTCGACAATATGGAAGCGCAGCGCCGTGCCGCCGTGCGGCATGCGATAGTCGAGGTCGGTGCGCGTCCAGTCGGTGATCGCCATGAAATTGTAACAGACCGTCTTGATGCCCGCCCTGGCGACGGCGCGGATCGACGCCTTGTAGTTGTCAATCAGTTCGCGGTAGCGGCCGGTGCGCGTCTTGATATCCTCGTGGACGATGATGCTTTCCACCACAGACCAGGAAAGGCCGGCTTCTTCGATGATCGCCTTGCGCTTCAAAATCTCGTCGTCCGGCCAGATGCGGCCGTCGTTCAGGTGATGCAGCGCGGTGACGATGCCCGTCGCGCCCGCTTGCTTCACATGCGAAAGGGTTACCGTATCGTCCGGTCCGAACCAGCGCCAGGTCTGTTCCATCGTATTTTACCTTATGCTTGTCAGCCGAGCCGCATGCCGGTGGCGGCATCGAAGACATGGCTGTTGGTGGGCGCAAGCGCCAGATTGAGCACTTCGCCGGTCCTGATGAAAAGCCGCTCGCGCAGTTGCGCGGAGATTTTCTGCCCGTCGACCGTGCCCTGCACGAAGGTTTCCGAGCCGGTCGGCTCGATATTCGTCACGGTCATTGGAACGCCCTCGCCGACCGAGGCGATCGCCAGATGCTCGGGGCGGATACCATAGGTCACCGCCGTGCCGGGCGCGGCCGGGGCTTCGATGCCGAGCGGCAGTCGAATACCGTTTTCCGTTGCGACAGACTTGCGATCTTCCGCCACCCTGGCGGCAAGGAAGTTCATTGACGGCGAGCCGATGAAGCTTGCGACGAAGGTGTTGACCGGCTTGTCGTAAAGATCGAGCGGCGCGCCCACCTGTTCCACGACGCCATCCCTCATCACCACGATCCGGTCTGCCATGGTCATGGCCTCGATCTGATCGTGGGTGACGTAGACGGTGGTCGTCCTGATGCGGGCATGGATGTCCTTGAGTTCGGCGCGCATCTGCACGCGCAGCTTGGCATCCAGGTTCGACAGTGGCTCGTCGAAGAGGAAGACTTTCGGGTTGCGCACGATCGCGCGGCCCATGGCGACGCGCTGGCGCTGGCCGCCGGAAAGCTGTTTCGGATAACGCTGCAGGTAATCGGTGAGGCCGAGGATGCGTGCGGCATCCGTCACGCGGGAGGCGATCTCCTCCTTCGGTTTCTTCGCCAGCCGCAGCGAGAAGCCCATGTTTTCGGCGATCGTCATATGCGGATAGAGCGCATAGTTCTGAAAGACCATGGCGATGTCGCGATGTTTCGGCTCGACATCGTTGATGACGCGGCCGCCGATGCGGATCGTGCCGTCGGTGATTTCCTCCAGGCCAGCGATCATGCGCAGAAGCGTGGACTTGCCGCAGCCGGACGGGCCGACGAGCACGACGAAGGCACCATCCGGCACGTCGACGGAGACGCCCTTGATGGTTTCGAAATCGCCATAGGCCTTGCGGACATTCTGGATTTCAACGGAAGCCATGAATTTATCCTGAGATTGCGTGTGTCTGGAGGCTGAGCCGGTCGGCGGCGCGGAGGGCTGCGAGCAGGCTGAGGCCGGTGTGATAACCGGGGTCGAGGTCGGGCGTGGCGGGGACGAAATCGGCCGGTCCGTCTTTCGTCATGGTCTGGTAGGCGATCGGCGGCGTACCGCGCCAGTAACGTTCGAAGAAAGCTGCATGCGCCGCTTTCCATATCTCCAGACTCTCGGCGCTGCGGGTGCGCTCGTGGCAAAGCGCGGCAGCGCGGATCGTCTCCGGCAGCGACCACCAGGGGCAATAGGGGCTCTGCGCCTCGCCGGTCGCAATCGAGACGGTCAGCGCGATGCCCGGCCCGACAAAGCCCTTGCGGAACGAAGAGACAAGAATGCGTTCCAGCGTTTCGATCAGCGCCGGATCGCAATTGTCGTCAAGGTAGTCGAGCGCGAAGCCCACGAATTCGATGCCGTGGCCGACATTGCAGGCGTCCTCGCCCGGCACGTTGCGGAGCAGCCCGGTTCCGGCATCGAGATGGAGGTCGATGACATGGGCAATGAAGCGGTCGGCATATGCGAGATGCGCCGTATGGCCGAAGCGTTTCAGCATGCCGGCGGCGCCGAGCAGGATCATGCGCGGGCCGAAATCATTCGGCTGCATTGCGAGACTGTCGAGCGACAACGGCCGGCGCTCGTCCATCTGGAAACGGCCGTGCTCGATCGAGGCGATTACCCCGTCGAAATAGGCGAGATGGTCGGCCAGGCCGGTCAGGCCGTAACGGCTTGCGGTGGCGATCAGACCCTTGGCCACAAAGGCATCCGAATAGGTGTAGATCAGCCTCGGCCTTTCCTGAGGCCGGACGGCGCCGGCGGCATCCGCATAGACCGGCGCCATGTCCCGGCCGTAGCAGAAATAGGCATGGCCGTCCGGTTTCTGCAGGGCGGCGAGCAGGTCGTAAAGGCGCCGACCGGCGGTATCCAGCTTCTTGGCGAGCGGCGGCAGTTCGTCGTCGAAGAATGCCGCATGCATGACGAGGGATTCCAGCCCCCTGCCCTGAATCCAGCCGTAGGTATAATCCGGGCCGCGGATGCCGTCTTCCGGACCGTAATCCTTCAGCATCAGGCTGTTCTGCTTGGTATTGAGAAATCCGCCGCCAAGCATCGGCCGCTGCAGCATCCAATAGAGCGTGCCGGCATTCGCCGCCGCATAGATGGTGCGCGCTTCCTCGAAAAAATCCATCGCATCACTCCTTCAAACCGGTGCTTGCGACACCCTGCACGAAGTTGCGTCGCAGGATGACGAAGAGCAGGATCGAAGGAATAAGTACCGTCGCCGAAGCCGCGCTCAAACGGCCGAGATCAACCGTGAAGCCGGTCTGGAAGAGCGCCAGCCCCACTTCGATCGTGTAGCTCGTTCGGGTCGTGGCGACGATCATCGGCCAGGCAAACGCCGTCCAGGCCTGGAAAAAGGCAAGCACGGCGAGCGCACCCAGCGCGCCGCGCAGGAGCGGCAGGACGATGTGCAGAAAAATCCAGAATTCGCCGGCGCCGTCGATACGCGCCGCCTCCAAAAGCTCGTCCGGGATCGAATGGATGACATTCTGGCGGATCAGGAAGATGCCAAAGCTCATCACCAGATAACCGAGCAGCAGGCCCCAGACGGAATTCAGGATGCCGAGGCTCTTTGCCTGGAAATAGAGCGGGATCATGTAGACCTCGAACGGTACGATCGCCGTAGCGAGGAACAGTGCGAAGATGACGTTCAACGTTCCGAAGCGGAATTTTCCGAAGATATAGCCTGCAATCGCCGATGTCGCGACGATGGCAAGCGTCGAAAGGATGGCGAAGGCGAGGCTGTTGCCGATCCAGCGCAGGAGCGGCGTCTCGCCGAGCACGGCCGAGAAATTCTCCAAGGTCGGGTCACGCGGGATGATGGTCGGCGGCCAGGCAAGCATTTCGGCCGGCGTCTTGAAGGCGTTCGCCACCAGGAAGACGAGCGGCAGCAGCATCAGCAGCGAGACGACGATGAGGAAAGCATCGATCGCGAGATTGGTGAGGCGCTTCCTGCGGCGCAGGCGGCGGCCTTCGGCAAGCTCGTCCGGCGTCGGCTCCACATGAATGGTCGCGATATCGGTCGTCATGCCTTGCTCCTTTCCCGCAGCATCGAGAACTGGATCAGCGTCAGCACAAGCACGATGACCAGAAGCACCACGGCTTCCGATGCAGCATAGCCGACACGATAGTTGCGGAAACTGTTTTCCAGCATGTCGAGCACCAGAACCCTCACCTGCCTTCCAGGCGCGCCTTGCGCATCGGATGCCAGGACGAAGGCCTGGGCATAGACGTTGAAGCCGGACACCAGGGTCACGACCGAGACATAGAGCGTGATCGGTTTCAGCATCGGGATCGACAGATGCCAGAAGCTCTGCGGACCGGACGCGCCGTCGAGCTTTGCCGCCTCGTAGAGGGAAACCGGCAGGTTCTTGAAGCCGACGATATAGATCAGCACCGCATAACCCAGCGCCTGCCAGGAGCAAAGCACGATGATGCAGATGACCGAGAGAACCGGGTCGAACAGCCAGTTCTGCGCCGGGATGCCGAAAAAGGTCAAAAGCGCGTTAAGCGGACCGAGCCTTGCATCGAAAATCCATTTCCAGGCCATAGCGGCCGGCACCAGTGAGACGACATGCGGAATGAAAACCGCCGTCTCATAAAACCCGGCCATCCGCGAGCGGGTGCGATGGAAGATCAGCGCGGCGATGACGAGCGCCATCGGGATTGTCAGGAACAATACGCCAAAGGCGATGATCGTCGTGTTGACGAGCGCGTCGAGAAACAGATGGTCGCCCATCAGTTCGCGAAAATTCGCGAGGCCGATGAACGGCTTGCGCTTCGACAGTATGTCCCATTTGAAAAGGCTGAGCCTTAGCGTGTCGGCGATCGGATAGAGCCGCACGTAGGCGAAGATCGCCAGCGTCGGCAGGATCGCGAGGATCGCAAAAATGAATCTTTTGCGCTTCAGCATACGGTCATCCCCGAAGAGCGCCCGGGACGATGATGCCCCGGGCGGATGCAATTGGCGAGTGGCAGGTAAGCGATTATTTCGCAGCCAGGCCTTCGCGATCGAGGATCGTGTCGACCTCATAGCTTGCCTTCTTTAGGAAGGCGTCGATCTTGGCGTCGTCACCGGCCATCGAGGCATCTGCGAAGGCGACGACAAGCTGCGCCGCAACACGGGTCAGGATTTCCTCGATCGGGCCGATCGACGGCAGCGTGAAGAACTCATACCCCTGCGGATAATCGACGAAAGCCGCGAAAGCCGGCTGCTTGGTTGTGACGCTCGAATAATCGACGCCCGAGCGGTTGGGCAGCCAGCCGACATTCTCGAGCAGCCAGACAAGGTTTTCCGGCGAATTGGTCGCCTTGGCGAATTCCCAGCCTATGTCCGCATCGTCACCTGCCACGTAGAGGTTGGTCGGCAGGGCGATCGATCCCTTCGGCAGCGGCGCGGTTGCGTATTTCAGATCCGGTGCCTTCTTGGCGATATCGCCGATCACCCAGGATTCGCGGATGAACATGGCCGTCTGGCCGCGTTCGAAGGCATCGGCATCAGCCGGCATTTCCGGCGTCACGGTCTTAAGCGTGAAGATGTTTTCGAGATACTGCTTCAGCGCCTTGCGGCCGGCCTCGTTGGCGAAATTGGTCTTCCACTTGCCATCACCGGCCGGAACCAGAAGAGCGCCGCCGAACTGATGAAGGTTGATCCAGAACTTTTCGGCAATGCCCTGTCCGCCGCCGGAAAGACGCAGGCTCCAGCCGGAAACCGTCGCCTTGCCGGAAGCGTCGCGCTGCGTCAGTTTCTCGGCATATTTGGAATAGTCTTCCATGGTCTTCGGCGGCTCGGTGAGGCCGGCGGCCTTGAACATGTCGGTATTGTAGAAGAGCGCGCCCTGGCCGCGGAAGAGCGGCACGCCATAAACCGTATCGTCATAGCTTGCCGTGTCGCTGAAGAACTTGTCGAAGTTCTTCGGGTCCTTCACGAAAGTCGCGATCTCGTCCGGTGCTTCCGGAAGAAGATCATTCTCAAGGTAGCGGGTCGCGGTCGAGCCGGAAAGCTCGATGACGGTGACGCCTTCCTGGCCGCCGGTAAGGCCGAGCGCCACGCGTTTTTCATGTTCGCGAAGGGCGATCGCCTCGACCTTCACTTCAAGGTCCGGATGGGCAGCCTTCAGGCCCTGCGCGACATGCTCATAAAACGGCGCCATTTCCGGATAACCGCTCCAGACCGTCAACGTCTCGGCCGAAGCGGAAGAAACGCCGGACAGCAGAGCGGCGCCGAATACCGCGTTCAGGAGCAGCACGCGGGTGGAAATCCTGTTCTTTACTGATGCGTTTTTCATGTCCCTGTTCCCTCTTGTTGTTGACAAAAAAACTCTCATGCAACCGGTTGCGTGTCAAGCATCGGATGGCTGTTCGTGGCAGTGGAAATCATGCGTTCACTCCTCCTCAATTGCCGGCAGCAAGCTCGATGGCGCAGGCGGCCAATGTCTCGGCGGAGCCCGGCGCGAACGTTGCCGCCAAACCGTAATAGCGGTGCGCCTCATCCACCTCATAACCGCCGTGCAGGAATTCACCTGAAGGCGGGATGTAGCCCGGATTGTCGTCGGCAAAACCGACAACGAAGGCCGGTTTTTCGGGACCAATGGCTGCACGGATCGCAAGCGCGGTTTCGGCAAATATCTCGCCGGGCAGCGCCACGACCGGCACACCGCCCCAGTCGAGCACGGTAACGCGGGCGGAAAGCGGTTCGGGCTCACCAGACGCGACAGCGCGAGCCCATTCAGCCCAATATCCAAGCAGGCTTCTACGGGCAGGCTCGGCCGTCAGAGCTTCTTCCCGCCAGCGTTTTTCGAGAACTTCGGGCGCTTCCGTCTCGCGGCGCCGAAAACCGAGGGTGACGGTGCCGTTTCGCGCTGTAGCGGTGCCGGAAATCGTTTGCTCCGAGGCTGCCAGGGCCGCCTCGGCGACCTTGCGGCCAATGCGTTCTGCGGCTTCGAAAGTCCGGTCCGGATTGGCCGAGAGCGCGATCGAGGCATGCGCCGAATGGCCGGTATTGGCGTCTCCGACGCAGCCGGTCATGAACAGCGCTATTGTGCCGGGATAGGCCTCTTCCAGCAACTGCCGCACGAAATGCGGATAGTCTGCGGTCCAGAGCAGGTTGTCGGCGGCGAGCACCACCGGATGGCAGGCATAGGCCGTAACGACCGCGATCATGGCACCGTTTTTGTCGCGAATACGCAAAAGCGGCAGGGAGGCGTCCACCGGCCCGCCGGGATGACGGCGATTGCGGGCAATCCCCGGATCACTTCCCTTCCCTATCGTCATCGTCGCATGCTGACGCCCCGCGGCCGCCTTGTCGACGGCCGCTATACAGGCATCTTCCAGCCGCTCCAGGTAAGTGGGGTCGGCGGCAATGCTGAGCCGGCCGGCCATGGAAACCGGACCACCGTGATTATGGAGCGCGGCGACCACGACATTTTCCGCCGGCAGCACGCAGCGCTCTCTGATCCGGGTGCTCATGGCCGCGTCTATGCCGATGACATCGGCCACGACCACCGCCGTGTCCCCGATCACCACGGCCCGCGCCGTCAGCGCGTCATGCGCACCTTTCGCCGGCAGGCTGCGGGCTGCAAAGCCGGACATGGCAAGACCGGGCGGCGGCGTGATATCGACGATGGCGGCACCGGCTCGGATCATCCGCAAAACGCCTTCTCGCCATGAACCCAGGCCTCGCGAACCTTCAACTCGCGTTCGCCTTCCGACCAGTCGAAGCGGATGAGATCGGCACGGGCACCGACCTCCAACCTTCCACGCCCACCGACGAAGCGTCCGGGATTTTGGGTCGCCAGAACCAAGGCATCCGCCAGCGGAATGCCCGCCATGTCGGCGGCGATCGCCACATTGGCGGAAAGCGGCAGACTGGCGCCGGCGAGATAGGGCGTGCCGGCGACACTGATGCGACCTTCCGGCGAAACCTCGACGCGGCCGCCGACGGGCTGGTCATAAACGCCAGGCGGCATGCCGGCGAGCGCCACCATGTCGGACACAAGGATCGTCCGATCCATGCCCTTGGCGCGCAGCATGGCCTTGAATGTGTCGGCCGGCAGGTGCCAGCCATCGGCGATGAAGCTCGCCGTCAGCCGGTCGTCGGCAAGCTGCGCCCAGATGAAATTCGGATGGCGCGGCAGCATGGCCGCCGCCCCGTTGCCGAGATGGGTGGAGAGCACCGCACCTGCTTCCGCCGCCGCATGGATTTGCTCCGGTGTCGCGGCCGTATGGCCGAGCGCGACATGAACACCGTGCGTCGCAAGAGCGCGGATATAGTCGATGCTGCCTTCGTACTCGGGGGCGATCGTCACCATGGATACGAGATTGCCGCAGGCCTGTTGCCAGCGATTGAACTCCGCAATCGAAGGCGGACGGACATGCTCCAGCGGATGCGCGCCGCGTGGGCCGTCCTGATCTGAGATCGATGGGCCTTCGACATGCACGCCCGGCACCATTTCAGCGATCAACCGATGGCCGGCACGGATTTTCGCGATGGCTTCCAACGCCTGGAGGATCGCTTCCTCCGAAGCGGTAATGATGGTCGGCAGCCATGTGGTCACGCCGACGCTTAGAAGCTCTTCGCAAAGTGAGAGAACGATCTTCGGCGTCACCTCGCCGTTGTTCAGGTCGAAGCCGCGAAAACCATTGACCTGCAGGTCGACGAGACCCGCCGAGAGAAAATGCGAGCTGGTGTTTTCTGCCGGGCGGACGGCGGAAATCCTGCCGTCCGCGATCTCGATCGCGATACCTTTGCCGGTGCGGGGATCGATACCGTCGACGACCATGGTCAGAGCGCCCTCACCCGCCCCTGGAATTTGTCGATGAAACGGGCATTCGCCTCGTCGCCGCCCGGCGCGTTGCCGCTGCGCCAGACCGGCGGTTCGATGCCGCGCTCAACAAGCTTGGCGACCGTCCGGATCACCAGACAATTGAGCGTGAAAGCATTGGCGAACGTGGAGATCGCCGCGATGTTCTCGCTCATGCCCGGCACGGCAACCACCGCGTCGCCAATCGGTACCTTGCAGTCAACGGCAATGTCGACGATGTCGTGCAGATTCTGCCTGGTCGGATGCCGCGCCGGATGATCCGGCGACGTGTTCGAGGCATGCTCACGGGAACTGATGCCGATCAAGAATGTGCCGCGCCGACGCGCCTCCAGCGCCGCATCGATCAGCGCCGCATTGATCCCGTACGCATTCACCAGGATCAGCAGGTCGTTTTTGCCGAGCCGCTGGTTGGCGATCACCACCTTGCCGTAACCAGGCGTGCGTTCGATCGCCATGGAACGCAATGCGCCGTTCGAAAGCAAGGTGCCTTCGTCCAGTATGGCGCTGATATGCATCAGTCCGCCGGCGCGGAAGAAAACCTCCTGCGAGGCGAGGTTGGAATGGCCGCCAGGGCCATAGATATGCACCAGACGGTCGGCAGCGATCTGATCCGCGAGCTTCGAAGCCGCCTGATCGAGCGCAGTCTTTTCCTCTTCCAGCACCCGGCGCATCAGGGCTTGGGTCGAAGCGAAATAACCTTCGCAGAGCTGATCCGCATCGATGACGGTCTTGTCAGGCATCGGGGTCGGAGTCCTTGTCGACATAGAGGGTGCAAGCCGGATGGGTGCGCAGGACGCTCGCCGGGCATTCGGTGGCCAGCGGACCGTAAAGCGCCTTCGAAACGGCATCGCGCTTGACGGCGCCCGGCACGACACAGAACAGCCGGTCGGCTCTGAGCAGGCGCGGCACCGTCAAGGTGATCGCCTCGTGAGGCACGGAAGCGAGATCGGGAAAACACTCGTCATCGACCTGCTGCTGACGGCAGACGTCGTCCAACTCGACGACCTTGACATCTAGCGGATCGGCGAAATCCGCAACCGGCGGGTCGTTGAAGGCGATGTGGCCGTTGACGCCAATGCCGAGGCAGACGAAATCGATCGGCGCCTCGTTCAACAGGTCGGCATAGCGGCGGACCTCGGCCGCAGCATCCGGCTCCGGCGTGATGCGATGGACGGCGGCGAAGGGCAACTTGCTAAAGACGTGCGCGTCCAGCCAGTTGGCAAAACGGGCGGGCGAAGACGGTGAGAGCCCGATATATTCATCCATGTGGAAGGCTGTGACGCGACTCCAATCGATGCCCGGCTTGGCGCAGAGCGCCTCCAGCATATCCGCCTGGCTGGGGGCGGCCGCAAACACCATCCTCACATCAGATTGCCGGGCAAGACGCTCGGCCAAAGCAGCCGCAATATCCGCCGCCGCAGCAATCCCCATTTCGGCCCGTGTTGCAAAGCTTTCGACGACAAGCCGGTCGAAGGTCCGCCGCGTTGCCGGCGATGGACGAAAGGTGGCGGCAAGATTCAACGCGGTCTCCATATCCTCATCTCAGGCGACCGGGAGATGCGCCTCCGCATCCGATACCGTCCCCTTTTCTTGTTGGCGAAAGATTTTCATGCAACCGGTTGCATGTCAAGTGGAGGAATGGCAGTCTTCGGGCTCGAATTGATGGAGCTTCAGGATTCGTGGTAGTCGGGTTCAAAACGGGCGAGTTTCCAGAATCCATGATCAAGCGAGCCAAGGGCGTCACCATCAGCCAAGTCGCGGAGGCGGCCGGCGTGGCGCGTTCCAGCGTCTCGCGCGCCTTCACGCGGCCGGACATGCTCTCGCCCGAAACGGTCGAGCGGATCATGAAGGCGGCGGAAGCGCTCGGCTACGTGCCGAACCATACGGCACGGGCGCTCAGCACCGGCCGCCACGGCAATGTCGGGCTGATTGTGCCGGATATCGCCAATCCTTTTTTCCCGCCGATGATCCGGGCTGCCCAGCTGGAAGCCGACCGCTCCGACTTCTGCATCTTCCTCGGCAATACGGAAGAGAACCCCAAGCAGGAGGACAAGCTGGTCGGCCGGTTCGCGGGCCAGGTGGAGGGGCTCGTGCTCGCCTCCTCGCGTCTTTCCGACGAGCGCATCCGCGCCCATGCCGGAAAATTGCCGCTCGTATTGATAAACCGCGACCTCGACGGCATTCCCCGCGTGCTGATCGACAGCGGTTCCGGCGTGCGCGAGGCAGTGGAACATTTGGCCAGGCTCGGGCATCGCAAGATCGTCTATGTCAGCGGTCCCTCAACCTCCTGGTCGAACAAGCAGCGGCGTTCCGCCGTGCGGGCCGCCGCATCCAGCCTGGGCATCGAGGCCGAGACAGTGCCGGCCGTGCTGCCGAGCTACAATTCCGGACGCAATGCCGTCGGTGCGATCCTTTCAACCGGGGCAACGGCGGCGATCGCATTTGACGACCTGACGGCACAGGGCGTGCTTGCCGGCCTTGCCGAAAAACATGTGGGCGTGCCCGGCGATTTCAGCCTGATCGGTTGCGACGACGTGCTCGGAGCCGTCACTTATCCGGCCCTCACTTCCGTTTCCAACCGTTCGATGGAAGCAGGCCGCGTTGCCGTCTCGCTGCTGCTCGACATGCTGCAATCACGCGCCATACATGATGTGCGCTATGTATTGGAAACCCATCTCGTGGTGCGGAACACGACGGCTGCCTTGCGATAGACATGGGAACCTTGCCGTGCGGGACAGGTTTGGAAGCATTCCAACCTTTCGCGGGAGGCTTTGATGCCCAAGAAGAAAAAGAAATGGTCGCAGGATGTGACTGAACACAGTCATGCCATGGATCTTCAGGAAGGCGTGTTCAAATCGCGCAGCCCCAAGAAGATTGCAGATTCGCTGAAACATTCGGCCGAAACCAGCGAGAGGCGCAAGTCGAACCCCTTCCGATCGGCCATGTCGATGCTGACTTTCTATATCAATCGCGCCGGCGGCCAGCTTACCAAATCACGGCGCGTGACGCTGGAAAAAGCCAAGGACGAGTTGCGCAAGGATTTCGGCCATGACCCGAAGCATTAAAACCGTGCCGCCGAGCCTTGATCCTGCCGCACCCGCCGCTACCATGACCATCGACATCATCTTCTTTGAACCCAGCGGCCAAGTGCCGAACCATCCGAGCCTGCCGGTGCTCATCTATCGCAACGCGATCCCCGCAGAAGGCGAGATGGCACCCAAGTTCGAGACGTGCTTCAGCGAGAATGGCTGGCAGGGAACCTGGCGCAACGGTGTTTTCGATTACCAGCATTACCATACCGGAGCCCACGAAGTGCTAGGCATCGCCGCCGGCCGGGCCCGGCTTCTGATCGGCGGGCCGGATGGCGTGGAACTCAGCGTCAACGCCGGCGATTGCCTCGTGCTGCCGGCGGGAACCGGCCACAAGCGGATCGATGCGAGCCGCGATTTCCTGGTGGTAGGCGCCTATCCACCCGGCCAGCATCCGGATATCCAGACCAGCCCGGCAAGCGAGGCCCAACTGCAAAAAATTGCACTTCTTCCGATTCCCGACACAGATCCGGTGGAAGGCGAGAACGGCGCGCTGAAGCGGTTCTGGGCACGCCGATAGGCCAGAAAACGAGTATCGGCAAACGATGTCATAAGCGGACCCGCTCAGGCCATTAGATTTAAGCCGGAGCGCATTTTCCCGCAGGGAGAGTGTTTGACGCTCCTCAAAATATATGGCTACCTTATACCGGAGCGCGAACGGGAGGAGACTGTTTCGCGTCATGCCACCCGGCCTCGCCCGTGATGTGCCGGACTGTCTCTAGGAGGAGAGTGCAGTGAACCGCTTTTTCGCAGGCGCTCTGGCGCTGATGTTTTCCGCATGCCTGTCAGCGGGTGGCGCGCGCGCTGACGAGGATAATTATCCCAGCAGACAGATCACGCTGATTGCAGGCTTCCCCGCCGGCAGCGGTGCGGATGTCTATGCCCGCTTTTTCGCAAGGAAGCTCGAAGAGGCACTCAAGCAGACCGTCATCGTCGAGAACAAGCCGGGCGGTCTCGGAAGCCTTTCGGTCGTCGCGCTGAAGAACGCGAAACCGGACGGTTATACGATGCTGATCGGCAGCGCCGACCAATTCACCGCTGCTCCGCACGTCTTCCAGAATCCGCCCTACGATCCGCTCAAGGATTTCGACTACGTCGCCCCGGTCTTCAGCCAGGCATTCATGATGCTGGTGAACGCCAAGTCCCCCTATATGCATATTTCCGACCTGACCAAGGCGATGAAGGAAAAAGGCGACAAGGCATCCTATGCCACGCCGAACTTTCCGGCGACCATTCTTGCCGAGATGTACAAGGCCAATGCCGGCGGTCTCGATACCCTGCAGGTGCGCTACAAGACCAGCGCAGATACGCTGAACGATTTTTCAAGCGGGGCGATCGACTACATGGTCGGTGATCCGGTCTTCGGGCTGGCCCGCTCGCGTGACGGCACGTTGCGCATCCTTGCCGTCAGCACGGCAAAGCGCATTTCATCGGTCCCGGATATCCCGACTTTTGAGGAAGAAGGCGTGCCGAATGTGGACGTGCGTATCTGGTGGGTCCTGGCCGCACCCAAAGGCACGCCCAAACCGATCCTCGAAAAGATGCACAAGGTCATGACAGAGGTCACCACCAGCGACGATGCCCGTAAGTTCGTCGGCACCAATGGTGGTGAGCCGATGACGCTCGACAGCCCGCAGGCCACTCTCGACTATGCGACCATGGACGTGAAGCGCTGGGAAGAGTGGGCGAAGATCGGAAAGATCGAGAAACAATAAGCAGAGCTTCGTGGGGACGGAGGCGGAAAGGGCCGAAGATAATCTTCGGCCCTTTTTGCTTTTTGCTTTTTGCTTTTTGCTTTCTGGGAAATTAGCTGCTCCTTCTCTGGGCACCGCTCCGACTAGTGCCGATTCTGAACAACCTGTGATCGTCATCCCTCCTGCCGTTTTCCGGCGGGAAGTGAAATTCAGTACCGATTTTGCCGGAACAAGCCTCCCTGCCTTGGAGTTACACGCAAAAGTCTACGGCAAGGTACAACCGATGAACACGCGCCCCCAATTCGCCTCACGGACCTCGCTCTCGCAACTGCCACCGCAGATTTATTACGTTCATCCGTTGATGCTGAAAGGCCTGGATGCCTGGCGTGAAGTCTTTGCGCATGCCAAAGACCTCGGCTTCGACACTGTGCTGACCGCTCCCCTTTTCGCACGCGGCCGCAATGCCAGCATCTTCGTGACGAGGAACTTCGACCGGCTCGACCCGGAGCTCGAATTGGGTACCTCCGTCGAGGATGGGTTCAAAGCGCTGATCGAAGTGGCCCGGGCGCAGGATCTTAAACTGATGCTCGATCTCGTCATCGATCGAGTGGCCGATGATGAACATGCCCGCCCGATCGCCGCAGACCCCCGCGCAGTGCCGCAGGAAAGCCTGAGCCGCCGCATCGATTTCCTGAGCGAAACCCGTCATATCGAGGATTGGCGCAACCGCATGGCGTGGCTCGCCGGCCTTGGCATCGCCGGCTTCCGCTGCCTGGGGATCGGCCGCGTTGCGCCGGAGGCGTGGTACAACCTCATCGTTTCGACCCGCAGAGCAGCGCCGGAAACAACCTTCCTTGCCTGGACGCCTGGCAGCGCCTTCGAGGATCGGAAGGCCCTCAAGGGCGCCGGCTTCGATGGCAGCTTCTCGTCCTTCGCCTGGTGGAATCTCGAAGAACGCTGGATCATGGATGAATACCAGATCCAGCGGCAGATCGGCTACCAGATCACCTTCCCGGAAGCGCCGTACGGCAAACGCATGGCGCATGGCACGGACAGCTGCGAGGTGCTGCAGCGCAAGGCGATCCGGGCGCTGAAGCTCGCTTCGACCTTTGCAAGCGGACTGATGATCCCGATGGGCTTCGAATATGGTGCGGCCGTGCCGCTCGACCCTTTGCACGGTGACGGGTTAGGCCTGCGCGGCCTGCAGGATCAAGGCGCGTTCGATCTTTCGGGCGACATCCGCGCGGTCAACGCCAGCACGAACAAGACTGTCGCCGGTTTTGCCCGCCAACCGCTGAGGCTCATCTCCACCAGCCAAACCCCGGCCGTCGCACTGCTGCAGACGGATCAGGAGGATCTGCGTGCCTCGCAGAAAATCCGCGTCGTGGTGCTTAATCGCGACCTGCGCAAGGTGACCAACGCACCCTTCAACGTATTACGCGAAGCCGCCTCCTCTTTCCTGCCGCTGACCGCACTGGATGACGAAAATGAAGTCTTCGCCCCTGAGATCGAGCTGAGGCCTGGCGAACTGCGCATCTTCGAGGGCCGATCATCCGTCCCGGTCGTGGATGCCGTCCCGGTGCCGACCGCCCAGGAGGCTGCAGCTTCACCGCGCCTTGCGATCGAAAAGATCACGCCTTCGGTCGATGACGGACGCTTCGTCGTCAAGCGTGTCGTCGGTGAGACCGTGAAAGTCGAGGCCGACATTTTCAGTGATGGACACGATCCGCTTTCGGCGGCCCTGCTCTGGCGTGCGGCCGATGATGAGAACTGGCATGAAGTCCGCATGCAGCTTATCGAAAACGATCGCTGGCAGGCCGAATTCACACTGAGACGCATGGGGCGGCATGAATTCGTGGTCGAGGGCTGGCGCAGTACCTTTGCCATCTTCCGCTACGAGTTCACCAAGAAGCACGAGGCGCGGCTCGATCTTCGCCTGGAAATCCAGGAAGGCATCAACCTCGTGCTCGATGCGCTCGACCATGCATCCGGCCAGATCAAGACGCGGCTGCAAGCTCTGTTTGACGAGCTGACGGAGGTGCAGGATTCCCGGCGCACGGAAATCCTGCTGGCGGCAGAAACAGCCGAACTCATGGCGGAAGCCGACCGCAAGCCGCATTGCGTACGCTCCCAGGTCATCCCGGTCGACGCAGAGCGCACGGCAGCTGCATTCGCAAGCTGGTACCAGATTTTTCCGCGCTCCCAGAGCGGCGATCCGGACCGACACGGCACGTTTGATGACGTCGTCCGTCGCCTGCCGGCGATCCGGGAGATGGGCTTCGACGTGCTCTACTTCCCGCCGATCCATCCAATCGGCAAGACGAACCGCAAGGGCAAGAACAACAGCCTGCGGGCAGCACCGGAAGATCCCGGCAGCCCCTATGCGATCGGCTCGGAAGCGGGCGGGCACGACGCGGTCCACCCCGAGCTCGGAACGTTCGAAGATTTCCGCCGGCTGATAGACGCCGCAAAGGAGCATGGCCTCGAAATCGCTCTCGACCTCGCGATCCAGTGCTCACCCGATCATCCCTGGCTGAAGGAACATCCCGGCTGGTTCGACTGGCGGCCGGACGGCACGATCCGCTATGCGGAAAACCCGCCGAAGAAATACGAGGACATCGTCAATGTCGATTTCTATGCCTGCGACGCCGCCCCGTCGCTCTGGATCGAGTTGCGCGACGTGGTGCAGAAATGGGTGGACCAGGGTGTCAAACTCTTCCGCGTCGACAATCCGCACACCAAGCCCTTCCCGTTCTGGGAGTGGCTGATCGCCGATATCCGCTCGCGACACCCCGACGTGGTCTTCCTGTCGGAGGCCTTCACCAAGCCGAAGGTCATGTACCGGCTCGCCAAGATCGGTTTCTCGCAATCCTATACTTATTTCACCTGGCGCAACGCCAAGTGGGAACTCGAAGAGTATATGCGCGAGATCACCACCGAAGAGCCGAAGGATTTCTTCCGGCCGCATTTCTTCGTCAACACGCACGATATCAACCCGGATTTCCTGCAGAACGCGCCACGCCCGGCTTATCTCATCCGCGCCGCGCTCGCAGCGACGCTTTCCGGCCTCTGGGGCGTCTATAACGGCTTCGAACTCTGCGAAGGCAGGCCAGATGCCAAGCGCAAGGAATATGCGGATTCGGAGAAATACGAGATTCGCGCCTGGGATTATGACCGACCGGGCAACATCAAGTCCGAGATCACCATGCTCAACCGGATCCGCCGCGAGAACCCGGCGCTGCACTCGCATCTCGGCATCCAGCGTCTCACCGCCTGGAACGACAACATCATGTTCTATGAGAGGGCGAGCGCGGGACGGGAGAACGTCCTGCTGATCGCGGTGAACCTCGATCCCTACAATGCCCACGAAGCGGATGTCGAAATTCCGCTCTGGTCATGGAACCTACCCGACCATGCGGCACTTGATCTCGAAGACCTGATCACCGGGCACAGGTTCACCTTAGCCGGCAAGATGCAGAGGATCAGGCTCGATCCTCATGCAGGACCGCCCTTTGCAATCTGGCGCGTGAGATAAGGGAGGAAAGCAAATGGACATGACGACCACTCGCGGCCAGAACCAGGCTCAGCCCCACGAGGCGGGCCCGCTGTGGTACAAGGACGCAATCATCTACCAGCTCCACATCAAGTCCTTCTATGACGCCAACGGCGACGGCATCGGCGACTTCAAGGGCCTGCACGAGAAGCTCGACCACATCGCCTCGCTCGGCGCCAACGCGATCTGGCTTTTGCCTTTCTTTCCTTCCCCCCGCCGCGACGACGGATACGACATTGCCGACTACGCGAATGTCAGCCCGGATTACGGCACCCTGGACGAGTTTAAGGCCTTCGTCGATGCAGCCCACGAGCGGAGTATCAGGGTCATCATCGAACTCGTCATCAACCACACTTCCGATCAGCATCCCTGGTTCCAGAGGGCGCGGCATGCGCCGCCCGGGTCGCCGGAACGGGATTTCTACGTATGGTCGGACACGGATCACAAATTTCCGGAGACGCGGATCATCTTCCTCGACACCGAGAAATCCAACTGGACCTGGGATCCGGTCGCTGGGGCCTATTACTGGCACCGTTTCTATTCGCACCAGCCGGACCTCAACTTCGACAATCCGCTGGTGCTCGAAGAACTGCTCGGCATCATGCGCTTCTGGCTGGAGACCGGCATAGACGGCTTCCGGCTCGATGCGATCCCCTACCTCGTCGAGCGCGAGGGTACGATCAACGAGAACCTGCCGGAAACGCACGACGTCCTGAAGAAGATCCGCGCCGCGCTCGATTCCACCCATCCGGGCAGAATGCTGCTCGCCGAAGCGAACCAATGGCCGGAGGATACGAGCGAATATTTCGGCAATGGCGACGAATGCCACATGGCCTTCCACTTCCCGCTGATGCCGCGCATGTACATGGCGATCGCCAAGGAAGACCGCTTCCCGATCACCGACATAATGCGGCAGACGCCGGAAATTCCGGAGAATTGCCAGTGGGCGATCTTCCTCAGAAACCATGACGAACTGACGCTCGAAATGGTGACCGACGAGGAACGCGACTACCTCTGGAACATCTATGCCGCTGACCGCCGTGCGCGCATCAATCTCGGCATCCGTCGCCGCCTATCACCGCTGATGGAACGCGACCGCAGGCGCGTGGAGCTCATGAACGGGCTGCTTCTTTCCATGCCCGGCACGCCGGTCCTCTATTACGGGGACGAGATCGGCATGGGCGACAACATCTATCTCGGCGACCGTGATGGCGTCAGGACCCCGATGCAATGGTCGCCGGACCGCAATGGCGGCTTTTCCAAGGCCGACCCGGCGAAGCTGGTGCTGCCACCGATCATGGACCCGCTCTATGGCTACGAAGCCCTGAACGTCGAGGCCCAGAGTGCCGACGCCCATTCGCTGCTCAACTGGACGCGGCGGATGTTGGCGCTGCGCAACAAGCACCCTGCCTTCGGTCGCGGTTCGCTGAAGTTCCTGGCGCCCGGAAACAGGAAAATCCTCGCCTATCTGCGCGAATATGATGACGAGACGATCCTCTGTGTCGCCAATCTCTCACGCCTGCCGCAGGCGGTGGAACTGGACCTCGCGCAATTTGCAGGCCGGGTGCCGATCGAGCTTTCCGGCATGTCGCCCTTTCCCCCTATCGGGCAGCTCACCTATCTCCTGACCCTGCCGCCTTATGGTTTCTTCTGGTTCCAGCTCGCGGCGGAAGCGGATGGTCCAGTCTGGCGCACCGAGCCGCCGGAGCAGATGCAGGACATGGTGACGATCGTCGTGCGGCGCGACCTGCAGGAATTGATCGACGAGCCACGCCTTTCCAATACGCTTTCGAATGATGTGCTGCCACCTTACCTCGGCAAGCGCCGCTGGTTCGGCGCCAAGGGTGAAACGCTACGGGGCGCTTCGCTCGTTGCGGCAACGCCGATTCCCTTCGCCAGCAACCTCCTACTTGGCGAACTCGAGGCGGACTTAAGCGGACGCAAGGATACCTACCTGCTGCCGCTTGCCGTCTCCTGGGACGACAGCCAGCCAACGGCGCTCGCCCATCAGCTGGCTCTCGCCCGCCTTCGCCAGGGCCGCCGCGTCGGCTACCTGACCGACGGCTTCGCGATGGAGAGCCTGGCACGCGCCGTCATCCGCGGGCTCTGTGAACGGGCGGTGATCTCCGGACGTGCCGGAACGCTGGAGTTTTTAGGTGCCGACCAGCTCGACTGCATGAGCGTCGCCGACGACATGCAGGTGCGCTGGCTCTCCGCCGAGCAATCCAACAGTTCCCTGATCCTCGGCGACATGGCGATGATAAAACTCATCCGCCACATCTTCCCGGGCATCCATCCTGAAGTGGAGATGACCCGTTACCTTACCAATGTCGGATACAAGAACACGGCACAGCTGCTCGGCGAGGTGGCCCGCATCGCGCCGGACGGTAATCGATATACGCTGATCATCGTGCAGAGCGCCATCCGCAACCAAGGCGATGCCTGGAACTGGATGCTCAGCAACCTGCGCCGCTCGATCGACGAGGTGATGGTGACCGGCATCGACGGCGACATGGCGGACGAATATTTCAAGCCGCTGACCGACTTCGCCGCCACGATCGGCAAACGACTGGGTGAATTGCATATTGCACTGGCGCAACCAACAGACAACGAGGATTTCAAGCCGATCTGGGCGACCGCCGCTGATGCGGACAAATCGCGCGAAGCGGTGACGACACGGATTTCCGAAAGCTTGTCGATCCTTGCCGATAGTATCGAAGCGCTGGAGCCGGACCTGGCCGCCGAGGCAAAGTCGCTACTGGAGCGCCGCAATGATCTTCTGCGGCTCGGCGAACATCTCGCCGGAGCCATCGACGGCACGCTGATGACACGCAATCATGGCGATTTCCATCTCGGGCAGATTCTGGTGGCGGAAGGCGACGCCTATATCATCGACTTCGAAGGCGAACCGACCCGCGATCTCTCCGACCGCCGTACCAAAGCCAATCCGTTGCGTGACGTCGCCGGGCTTCTGCGGTCGCTCAGTTATCTCGCGGCCTCTGCCGATCTCGATCGGGAGGTTGTGAGCGAAGTGGATGATGTCCGCCACAACGCGCTCGTTGCCCGTTTCACCAAAATGGCCGAGCCCGCCTTTCTGCAGGCCTATTTCGACGCCACGGAAAGTTCGGACGCGTTGAAGATATCCAACGAGGTCCGCGACCGCATCCTCGACCTCTTCCTCCTTGAAAAGGCGGCCTACGAGATCGCCTATGAAGTCCGCAGTCGGCCGCACTGGCTGCCGCTTCCAATTGCCGGCTTCTCGGCGATCGCCTCGAGACTTCTGGAGAACGCCTGATGAGATATGAGCGCACCGACCTGATGATCGGCACCGTCCGTGAGGGCCTGCAAGCCCTTGTGGAAGGGCGGCACGGCGATCCTTTCTCGATCCTCGGACGCCACCAGTACGGCGACCTCACCATCGTGAGAGCCTTTCTGCCGGGGGCCCTTTCGGTGCAAGTCGTGGAGGCAGATACGAGCAAGGTGTTGGCCGAACTGGAAACCATCCATGAGGGCGGATTGTTCGCTGGCGTGACCGGCAGCACTACGCCCTATCTTTTCCGCATTCGATGGCCGGACGCAGTGCAGGAAACGGAAGACCCTTATTCCTTCGCTCCGCTGCTCGGCGATCTCGACCTGCATCTCATCGCCCAGGGCACTCATTACGAGCTTGGACGAACGCTCGGAGCGATCCCAATGGAGGTCGACGGCGTCGAGGGTGTACGGTTCGCGGTCTGGGCGCCCAATGCCCGGCGCGTCTCGGCCGTCGGCGATTTCAACTCGTGGGACGGCCGCCGCCATCCCATGCGGCTCCGTCCCCAGGCCGGCATCTGGGAGCTTTTCGTCCCCCGGCTCACCCATGGCGAACGCTACAAGTTCGAAATCATCGACGCCCATGGCAATCTGCTGCCGCAGAAGGCAGACCCCGTCGCCCGCGCCAGCGAGGCCGCACCTTCGACCGCTTCGATCGTCGCCTCCTCAAAACCCTTCCGCTGGGCCGACGAGGAATGGATGCGCGCCCGCGGCGCCGACCGCATCGGCGACGGTGCCATCTCGGTCTATGAAGTGCATCCCGGCTCCTGGGTGAGGATCGCCGAAGAGGGTAACCGGGTGCTCGACTGGGTGGAGCTCAGCCAGCGGCTCGTCCCCTATGCGGAAAGCCTCGGCTTCACCCATATCGAGCTCCTGCCGATCATGGAGCACCCCTTCGGCGGCTCATGGGGTTATCAGCCGCTCGGTCTCTTCGCGCCGACCGGCCGCTACGGCACGCCGGAGGATTTTGCGTATTTCGTCGACCGCTGCCATCAGGCGGGCATCGGCGTCATCCTCGACTGGGTGCCGGCGCATTTCCCGACCGACGTCTGGGGGCTTGCCCGCTTCGATGGCACCGCCCTTTATGAGCATGAGGACCCGCGGGAGGGATTTCACAAGGACTGGAATACGCTGATCTACAATCTCGGCCGCAACGAGGTGAAGGGTTTCCTGATCGCCAGCGCGCTCGAATGGCTGGAGCATTTCCATATCGACGGGCTGCGCGTCGATGCGGTCGCCTCCATGCTCTACCGCGACTACAGCCGCAATGAAGGCGAATGGATCCCGAATCAGTATGGCGGGCGCGAGAACCTCGAGGCGGTCGAGTTCCTAAAGCATCTGAACAGCATCATCCATGATCGCTGCCCGCATGCCTTCATGGTGGCCGAGGAATCGACCGCCTGGCCGGACGTGACGAAGAAGCCGGAAGAAGGCGGCCTCGGCTTCGATTTCAAATGGAACATGGGCTGGATGCATGACACGCTGCATTACATGCAGGACGATCCCGTCTATCGCAAATACCATCACCACGCGATGACCTTCGGCATGATCTACGCCTATTCCGAGCGCTTCATGCTGCCGCTTTCCCACGACGAGGTGGTGCACGGCAAAGGCTCGCTGCTCGGCAAGATGCCGGGCGACCATTGGCAGAAACTCGCCAACCTGCGCGCCTATTACGGCTTCATGTGGGGCCATCCCGGCAAGAAACTGCTCTTCATGGGCGGCGAGATCGCTCAAGAGACGGAATGGAGCCATGACGCCTCCGTCCACTGGGACCTGCTCGATCGGCCGGATCATGCGGGCCTCCAACGGCTGGTCGGCGACCTGAACAGGCTTTACACGCAGGAGCCTGCCCTGCAGTTCGGCGACCTACATCCTGAAGGCTTCGAATGGGCGGTGGCCGACGGCGGGGAAAATTCCGTCTACGCCATGTTGCGAAGCGCGGAGGACCGTTCCGCATACATCCTGATCGCATCCAACTTCACGCCGGTGCCGCGGCATGGCTACCGGATCGGGGTTCCTGTGGAGGGGCGCTGGGACGTGGTTCTGAACACCGACGCGGCAATCTACGGCGGCTCCAATCTCGGCCAGATGGAAGCCTGGACGCAGCGCCAGCCGGCGCATGGCAAGGCATTTTCGATATCGCTCGTCCTGCCGCCGCTTGCGACGGTGTTCTTGCGGTGGAAGCGATAGAGCCCTTATTGCCCAGAGCGCTTACCTTTACCCTTGGCAAAGGGGATGAACCCAACCAGCGGCGTATTGATCTCAGGAAGCGCGTCTATTCTCCGCGCCAGCCGTCCTGATAGGTCACCTTGTCGACGCCGGCGAAGCGCGCGATGCGCAGCAATTCAGCCTCCAGCTTTTCCAGTCGTCCGGAGGACGGACGCACACCCATTTCCAGCCAGAGCCGCTTGACGTCGAGCGTACCCGTCTTGCGATCGGCCTTCATATCTATGCGCCCGATCATCCGGTCGCCTTCAAGCAGCGGGAAGACGTAATAGCCGTATTGCCGTTTCGGCTCCGGTACGAAAACCTCGATACGGTAGAAGAAGTTGAAGAGCCGCTCGGCGCGGTCACGATCGCGCAAGAGCGGATCGAAGGGGCTGAGCACCCGCACGCGCGCCGGCGGCTCCGGAATATCGCCAAGGTTCTCGGGGAAACCGGTGAAAGCGAAGGAGGGTCGCGGTTTTCCTCCGTTGGCTGAGGCGATCAGCACCTCGGTCAGCTCGCCGCGATTGCTTTTCACCCAGTCCTTGGCCTCGTCCGGCGTCACCAGATCCCAGAAGGCGGCGATCTCGCCGGAAGTCGCAAAGCCCAGCCTCTTCAGCGCACTGCGGCAGGCCCAGTCGATGAATTCCGCATGGCTGACGTCCGGCTCATGATGGTGCGGCGGAATGACCCGTTCCATCAGGTCGTAGATCTTCTGGAAGTTGGCGCGGCCGGCGATCGCCAGCTTGCCGGTATGCCAGTAATATTCGAGCGCCGTCTTGTTCGGATGCCAGTTCCACCAGCCACCGGACTTGTGATCCTCCACCTTCATGTCGCGCGACATAATCGAACCGTTTGCCACGATATGCTGAAACGTTTCTTCGAAAGCTGCGTCGAAACCTTCGCCATGCCATTTTTTCCAGCGTTCGGCGATGATCGGTTCGCGACGGCGGAAGCGATGTTTCCAGTAACGGAAAAGACTCGCCGGAATGATCGACGCGTCGTGTGTCCAGTGCTCGAAAAGGTCCCGGTCCTTTTCCAGAAGCGCGGTCAGATGCTCGCGCTTGTAGGTCTGGTTTCGCGAGAACAGGATCATGTGATGGGCGCGCTCGACGGTCGCGATACTGTCCACCTGGACGAAGCCCAGGTCGTCGATGAGCTGAAGGAGACCTGACTTGGTGAGCGCGCGGCCAGGTGGCCCGGAAAGCCGCTGCCGTTCGAGGAAGATGTGTCTAGCCTGATCATTCGGAATGAGAATCGCCATGGGAGGTAGACTAGGATGACGCCGCCTGATATTCAATGTTCATGTTTGGTTCCGAATTCCCCTTACTCGTCATCCGGTTTATAGACCGCTGAAAAGCGAGGGTGAGGCTTGGATATCCGGTTCGAACAGGCAGAAGCGCGCTTCGAGGAACGTATCGTGCTCCATCCGCTGACGCTTTCGCTGACTGAGCGGCGCATCGGCGTGATCGGACTCAACGGTTCCGGCAAAACGACGTTCGCGCGCATGATCAACGGCCTGGTAGCACCATCCGCCGGATGCGTGGCCGTCAACGGTTTCGATACAGTAAAGCACGGCGAGAAGGTGCGAGCCGACGTCGGCTTCATCTTTCAGAACCCGCAGAACCAGATCATCCTGCCCATCCTGAAGGAGGATATCGCGCTCGGGCTCAAATCTCGTAAACTGCCGAAGCAGGCAATAGAGGCTGCCGTCAACGGCATTCTCGCCCGTTTCGGCATCGGCCATCTCGCCGAACGCCGGGCGCACGAACTCTCCGGTGGCGAATTGCAGCTCGCGGCCCTCGCCTCCGTGCTCGTCACCGAGCCCGGTATCCTCATCATGGACGAACCGACCAATCAGCTGGATTTGAAGAACCGCGACCTCGTGGAACGCACGATCCGCGGCCTCGACGAGCATATCATCGTCATCAGCCATGATCTTTCGCTGATCGCCAATTTCGACCGGGTCCTGCTGTTCCATGAGGGCCAGCTCGCGGCCGATGGACTTCCAGGAGAAATTGTTGCCCGATACCGGGAAATCGCCGCATGAAGACGCTCTATGTCGAGGGCGACACGTTGCTGCACCGGCTTTCGCCGCGGCCAAAGCTCCTCGGGCTTGCGGCGATCAGTTTCCTGCTATTCCTGATCGATGCGCCCGCTTTTCTTGCTGTTGCCGCTATCCTCGGCGCAGGCGCCTACGCCTCGCTCAGGCTCGGATGGCGGCAATCCTGGCTTCGTTTGCAGATGATCATGCTGACGATCATGGTCGTAGCGGCTTTTACCCTCTTTCTCAACAGCTCCGGGCAAGCGCTTGTTGTCCTCCTGCGACTGACTGCGCTGGCGCTTTTTGCCGCAGCCGTCACAGCGACGACGAACATCGGAGATTTCATCGATGAGATCACGCTGGCCGCCCGCCCACTGGAGCGGATCGGTCTTGTTCGGGCGGCCGATATCGGCCTTTCGATCGGCCTTGTGATCCGTTTCGTGCCGGAAATCCTGAACCGCTACCAGGCCATCCGTGACGCACACCACGCCCGTGGGTTGAGGCCGGGGCCATTGACGCTCGCGGTGCCCTTGATCATCCTGACGCTCAGAAACGCCGACGAGATCGCCGCCGCCATCGACGCCCGCGGCATCCGGGCACGAAAGTGACATCGTCACGAAGTTGAGGTGAAAACCATGAGCACTCGCGATCTCGTTCTGGCTGCGCTGTTCGCCGCCATCATCGTCGCCCTGGGACTAGTTCCACCAATCATGCTCGGCTTCATTCCGGTGCCGATCACCGCGCAGTCGCTGGGTGTCATGCTGGCGGGTGTCGTGCTGGGCGCCAAAAGGGGCGGCTTCGCGGTCCTTCTCGTCCTGCTTCTCGTCGCAATCGGCCTGCCGGTGCTTTCCGGCGGGCGTGGCGGCCTCGCCACATTCGCTTCACCGACCGCCGGTTATCTCGTCGGCTGGTTCTTCGCGGCCGTCGTCACCGGTTATCTTTCCGAGCGCTTTGTTGACCGCTCACAGAGCGGCATCGTGCAGATCGCCGGCTTTTTCCTCGCCGCGCTGATTGGGGGCGTGGTGGTCGATCATGCCTTGGGCATTCTCTATCTTGCCTACGGCACGGGCACCGGGCTTTCGACCGCCTTCATGGGCGATCTCGCCTTCATTCCGGGCGACGTCCTTAAAGCGCTGATCGCAGCTTTTGCCGGACGGGCAGTCATGGTCGGTTATCCGTTGCTGCCCCGACGGGCCTGATCAGTCCAGGAACTGGTAGAACCAATCACGCAACTCTTCGGGAAGAGCGACCGGCTCCCGGCTTTGCGGATCATGAGCCGTCAAGACGACCTCCGCTTCCGCCACGGCCTGATCTTCCCGCACCATATGCACAAGAAAACCTGCGGACTTTCCGCCGATCTTGCTGACGCCGACATGGGTATGCACAAGATCGCCAAGCTTCAGCGGCGAGTGGAAGGTGCAGGTGATCTTGCTTACCGTGAAGATCGGATCGTCCTTTCGGAGTTTGCGGCGTCGCCAGAACTCCGTGACGGCATCCTCTGCCCGCACGACATAGGCCGACCGGAACATTTCCCCGTGCATGTCCACATCGCGGAAGGGCACGCGGAATTCCTGCGATTTGACCGTATCCTTGACCACTATACCCTCTAAGTTGAGAACTTAGCCATGTAAGACCATTCCTTCAATCTAAACAAGCACCGGAACGAACGCAGGCGGCTTGAAAAAAAGCGGCATATGCGCCATGTCCAGATCGTCCGCCCCGGATTGCACCTCAAGAGGCCGCCCCATGACCACGCGCCTTTACGAACACAAAATCTTCCTCGAACATCGCACTCCGGAAGGCCATCCCGAACGTGCCGATCGGCTGCGATCCCTGGCGATCGCGCTTCAGCATCCGAATTTCGACAGGCTTGACCACAGGGAGGCCCCGCAGGCCAACGAGGACGCGGTTCTGCTCGCCCATCCGGAAGAACACCTTCACGCCGTCATGCGGGAAATCCCCGAAGAAGACATCATTCGCCAGATTGAGGCGGACACCTATGTCGGTCCGAAAAGCCTGCAGGCGGCGCTGACCGCCATCGGCGGGGCAATGGCCGCCGTCGACGACGTCATGTCGGGGAAAGTGGACAATGCCTTCGTCGCCGCGCGTCCGCCGGGCCATCACGCCGAAAAAGACAAGGCGATGGGCTTCTGCCTGTTCAACAACGCCGCCATCGCCGCCCGCCACGCACAGCGAGCACACGGGGTCGAGCGGGTCGCAATCGTGGACTGGGACGTGCATCACGGCAACGGTACGCAGGACATCTTCTGGAGCGATCCCTCCGTGCTGTTCTGCTCCACGCATCAGATGCCGCTTTACCCCGGCACTGGCGCCGTGGACGAAACCGGCGAGAAGAACAACGTGGTCAATGCGCCCCTCTCACCCAACAACGGGAGCGAGCATTTTCGTGACGCCTTCAAGAGCCGCGTGCTTCCGGCGCTCGAAAACTTCCGGCCGGACTTCATCATTATCTCGGCCGGCTTCGATGCCCATCACCGTGACCCGCTGGCGCAGATCAACCTTGTCGGCGATGATTTCGACTGGGCAACCGGACGCGTCATGGAGATTGCAGGCAAATATGCCAACAACCGGGTCGTCAGCCTGCTCGAGGGCGGATATGATCTTGAAGGTTTGGCCGAATCGGCCGGCATGCACATCATGAGACTGATGAGAGGATAGGAATGACCGAGAACAACGAACCCATCGATGTGAGCGGTTATTCCTTCGAGAAGGCCGTCGCCGAACTGGAAAGCATCGTCGCACGGCTGGAACGCGGTGACGTGGCGCTCGACGAATCCATCGCCATCTACGAGCGCGGTGAAGCGCTGAAGAAGCATTGCGAGGCCCTTTTGACCGCCGCCGAGAACCGCATCGAGAAAATCCGCCTCGACCGCGCCGGCAAGCCGCAGGGCGTCGAACCGCTCGACGGCGAGTAGTCTGCGTTTACCACGAAAGTCGTACGACCCTCGCCATGATCAGGTCACAAAGCGATTGACGCACCGTGACCACCTCCCCATGATAGCTGCCATTCGAATGGTTGCCTTGGGAGGAACAAATCGTGATGTTTGGCGTGAAATCCAGCAAAATCAATCTCATGTTCGCTGCGGCACTGGCCGTCTCGACGGCCTTTTCGGCGGTCGGCGCGAACGCTGCAGAATTCATCAACGTGCTGACCGGCGGAACGTCCGGTGTTTACTATCCGCTCGGCGTGGCGCTTTCGGAGATCTATGGCCAGGGTATCAAGGACGCCCGCACGCAGGTGCAGGCCACCAAGGCGTCCGTCGAGAATCTCAACCTGCTGCAGGCAGGCCGTGGCGAAATCGCCTTCTCGCTCGGCGACTCCGTCCAGGCAGCATGGGAGGGGAATACCGAGGCCGGTTTCCCCGGCAAGCTGGACAAGCTGCGCGGCATCGCCGCCATCTATCCCAACTATATCCAGGTCGTGGCGAGCGCCGATTCCGGCGTGAAGACGCTGGCCGACCTCAAAGGCAAGAGCCTGTCCGTGGGCGCTCCGAAATCCGGCACCGAGCTCAATGCACGCGCCATTTTCGAGGCCGCCGGCATGTCCTACAAGGACCTCGGCAAGACCGAATATCTGCCGTTCGCCGAATCCGTGGAACTCATCAAGAACCGCCAGTTGGATGCGACGCTTCAATCCGCCGGCCTCGGCGTGGCCTCGATCCGCGACCTCGCCACATCACTGAAAATCAATGTCGTGGCCATCCCGAAGGCGGAAGTCGAGAAGATCGGCGCTCCCTATATTCCGGCCGTCATTCCCGCCGGCACCTATGAGGGCCAGACCGCCGAGGTGGAAACCGCGGCCGTCGGCAACTTCCTCATCACCCATTCAGGCGTATCGGACGAAACCGTCTACCAGATGACGAAGCTGCTCTTTGAAAACCTGCCGAAGCTGACCGCCGCGCATGCCGCCGCCAAGGCGATCGACCCGAAGAAGGCCCTCGACGGGATGCCCGTGCCGCTGCATCCCGGCGCCGAGCGCTATTACAAGGAAATCGGCCTCATGAAGTGATCCCGGCTTGAGGGGCCATCGCCCCTCATCCGGTTGTCACCACCTTCTCCCCGCCTGCGGGGAGAAGGACTTATGCCGCAGCGTATCCACCTCTCTCGATGGCCCTGGGCACGTCTCGTCCCCCGCGAGCGGGGAGAGGGTGAGGGGCAACGGAAACTCCGGAGTAACGATGTCCGAATCCACAATACCGCAGCACCAGAACGGGCCGCATTCGGCTGAAGAAGCAATCGAGGGCTTGCCCGCCGGTTTCGGCGAAGGGATCACTGGACGCCTTGCCTTCTGGATCGCATTTGCCTTCACCCTCTTCCAGCTCTGGACCGCGGCTTATGGTACACTTGCAAGTCAGATCGTGCGCGCCATGCATGTGGGTTTCCTGCTTCTCCTGGGTTTCGCGCTGTTCGGCAATCTCGTCGCCAAGACCGCAGCCGGGAAAATCTGGTTCTGGACGCTCGGTATTCTCGGCTTCCTTACTGGTGTCTACAACTGGGTGTTCTATGAGGATCTGATCCAGAGAAGCGGATTTCTCACCACCCCGGACCTGATCGTCGGCACCGTGCTGATCGTGCTCGTCTTTGAAGGCGCGCGACGCCTTATGGGCCTGCCGCTGACGATCATCGCCGCCATTTTCCTGGCCTATTGTTTCTTCGGCCAGTACATGCCCGGCCCCTTCGTGCATCGCGGCTACGATTTCGAGCAGATCATCGAGAATTTCGCCTACGGTACCGAAGGCATATACGGCACGCCGATCTACGTTTCGGCCGCCTATATCTTCATCTTCGTCGTATTTGCCGCCTTCCTGGAAAAGGCGGGCATGCTCAACCTGTTCAACGATTTCGCGCTCGGCCTCGTGGGTACGTGGCGCGGCGGACCTGCCCAGGTCTGCGTCATGTCGTCTGCGCTGATGGGCACGATCTCCGGCTCCGGTGTCGCCAACGTCGTTGCGTCAGGCCAGTTCACCATCCCACTGATGAAGCGCTTCGGTTTCCGCTCGGCCTTTGCCGGCGGCGTGGAGGCGACCTCTTCCATGGGCGGACAGATCATGCCGCCCGTCATGGGCGCGGTCGCCTTCATCATGGCCGAAACGCTGAACGTCTCCTATGCGGAGATCGTCAAGGCGGCGGTTATCCCGGCGATCCTTTATTTCGGCGCCTGTTTCTGGATGGTTTTCCTCGAAGCCGGCAAAGCCGGCCTCAAAGGCATGAACAGGGCCGAGTTGCCGAACCCTTGGGCGGCCGTGAAGGAACACTGGCCGCTCATCCTGCCGCTCGCCGCGCTCGTCTATCTTCTCTTCGCCGGCTATACGCCGATCTTCGCCGGCACCATGGGGTTGGCACTGGTTGCGGTTCTCGTCCTCGGCATGCCGCTGGCGGCAAGCATCGGGCCGTTCGCCTTCCGCCTCGTCTTCTGGGTCCTGCTCGGTCTCGCAGCGGCGTCATTCCTGCGCTACGGGGTGAATTTCCTGGCAATCGTCATCCTGGCGCTCATCGCGGGCTGCGTTTTCGTAAAGGGCGGTCGGGAGACGCTTGCCCTATGCCGCGACGCCATGGCCGAAGGCGCCAAGAATGCACTTCCAGTTGGGATTGCCTGCGCCATCGTCGGAATCGTCATCGGCACGCTGACATTGACCGGCATCGCATCGACCTTCATCGGCGCCATCATCCGCATCGGCGAACAGCATCTCTTTCTGTCGCTGGTGCTGACGATGATCACCTGCCTCATCCTCGGCATGGGTATCCCGACCATTCCGAACTACATCATCACGTCGTCGCTTGCAGGCCCCGCCCTGCTCGAACTCGGCGTGCCGCTGATCGTCAGCCACATGTTCGTCTTCTATTTCGGCATCATGGCGGACCTCACCCCGCCTGTGGCGCTCGCCTGTTTCGCGGCCGCGCCGATGGCCAAGACATCCGGCCTCAAGATATCCATCGAGGCCTCGAAACTGGCAACGTCCGGCTTCGTCGTACCCTTCATGGCCGTCTACACGCCGGCGCTGATGCTCCAGGATCCCGGCGCGATCGCTGTCGCCTGGGGATATCCGGTCGAGGTGGCTTACCTCTTCCTGAAAGCCTGCTTCGGCATCGCACTTTGGGGAACGGCCGTCGTCGGCTTCCTTTTCGCCCGCATGGCGATCTGGGAGAGGCTACTTGCCTTTGTCGCCGGCGCTAGCCTCGTGATGGCGCTTCCCTGGACCGACGAACTCGGATGGGCGATCGGCATCGTCCTCGTCGCACAGCACTGGTGGCGGAACCGCAACGCCCCCGCGGCTCCTGCGTTGTCATGAGCCTCTGCATCCTGGCGGGCGGCAAAGTAATGGCGCTGGCCGTGTCGCTCTTTTCGCTCTCCTGGACGCATTCGGTGCAGAAAACCGAATGGCGCGAGATCTGGGCCGTGACGGACAAGGGGCTCGAAATCCGCGAGGCTGCCATCAAGGGTTCTGGCGCCGGCATGGAGCCCGGCCCGGATGCGGTCCGGCGCGGCGGCTGGTGGATCTGGCACCCAACCCTGCCACCACAAGAGCGGCTTTCTCTTGCGGCCTCCGGCATGACACCGAGCGCATGGCGGCTCTGCCACAACGGCGGATGCATGGAACTGGGGGCAAAGGCGGGGGATGAGGTGGTGCTGAGCGGATGCCGGCAGTGAACACTGTATATCCCTTTCAAGCCTGTTAAAGATGGGTCGGCCAGACTACCCTTCGTCCTCATCCGAAACGGAGAAAGCCTATGTCCTTCTTTCCCGGAAAAGACCCGGTCGCAGGTGATGCTTTCGCCTGCGATGCGATCGAGAACCTGATCATCCCGCGTACCAGCGATATCGGCGGATTTGCCGTACGGCGCGCACTGCCGAGCCGTCAGCGGAGGCTGGTCGGGCCGTTCATCTTCTTCGACCGGATGGGACCAGCACTGCTTCGCGCTGACGAGGCGCTGGATGTCAAGCCGCATCCGCATATCGGGCTTTCCACCGTCACGTATCTCTTCGACGGCGAAATCAAGCATCGCGACAGTCTCGGCACGGAACTCGTCATCCGCCCGGGCGACATCAACCTGATGACCGCCGGCCGCGGCATCGTGCACTCGGAGCGCACCCCGGAAAACCTGCGCGGCCATCCGCAGTCGGTCTCCGGCCTGCAGACCTGGCTGGCGCTGCCAGATAACAGGGAAGAGATCGACCCGACGTTTGACCACACCGGCAAAGAGATGATGCCACTGATCGATGTGGACGGCATAAGAGGCCGCGTGGTGATCGGCGCCTTCGAAGGCCTCGCCTCCCCGGTCTCGACCTTTACCGATACGCTCTATGTCGATCTGCGGCTTGATGCCGGCATACGCTTTCCCTTCGCGGCCGCGCATGAGGAACGGGCGGTCTATATCCTCTCGGGCGAGCTCGTCGTCGCAGGCGACCGTTTCGCGGCCGACCAGCTTCTCGTCTTCCGGCCGGGTGACGCGATCACGCTGGAAGCGGGACTTCAGGGCTGTCACCTGATGCTGTTCGGCGGAGCAGCGCTCAATTCCAAGCGCTATATCTGGTGGAACTTCGTCTCCTCCTCGAAAGAGAGGATCGAAAAGGCGAAGGAGGAATGGCGCACGGGCCGCTTTGACATCGTACCGGGCGACGAGGAAGAGTTTGTCCCCTTGCCCGCAGCCTAAAATCGATTAGAAACCTGTGATAGGACAACTTGAAAAAGCCTGTTTTCTTCTCATCTTGTGGAAGGACAGACTTCCGGAAAAGAGCAGAAAAGGCCACAATCCGTGACATCAATGCCCTCCACGCCGTTGCTCGACAAGGTCAATCTTCCTTCCGACCTTCGTGCAATCGATGACCGCGACCTGACGCAGCTTGCACGCGAAGTGCGCGACGAGATGATCGATGCCGTATCGCGCACCGGCGGGCATCTGGGCGCGGGTCTCGGCGTGGTGGAACTGACGATCGCCATCCACAAGGTGTTCAATACGCCGGACGATCGGCTGATCTTCGACGTCGGGCATCAGTGCTACCCGCACAAGATCCTGACCGGCCGGCGCGACCGCATCCGCACCTTGCGGCAGGAAAACGGGCTTTCCGGCTTCACGCGGAGGGCTGAAAGCGAATACGACCCGTTCGGCGCAGCGCATTCCTCCACCTCGATCTCGGCTGGCCTCGGCATGGCGGTGGCCGCCGATCTTTCCGGCTCGAAGCGCAATGTGATCGCCGTCATCGGCGACGGCGCTATGTCCGCCGGCATGGCCTATGAGGCGCTCAACAATGCCGGCGCGCTCGATGCCCGGCTGATCGTCATCCTCAACGACAACGACATGTCGATCGCCCCCCCGACGGGTGCGATGAGCGCCTATCTGGCGCGGCTTGCCTCCGGCCGGACCTATATGGGTTTCCGCGAGCTCGGCAAGAAGCTGACCGCCTATCTCGGCCATGGCATAGACAAGGCGATCACCCGGGCCGTCGAGCATGCCCGCGGCTACGTGACCGGCGGCACCATGTTCGAGGAAATGGGTTTCTACCATATCGGCCCGATCGACGGACATTCCTTCGACCATCTTCTGCCGGTGCTGCGCAACGTGCGCGACAATGCCCGCGGCCCGGTGCTGATCCATGTCGTCACGCAAAAGGGCAAGGGTTATGCGCCGGCGGAAGCGGCCGCCGACAAGTATCACGGCGTCAACAAGTTCGACGTCATCACCGGCGCCCAGGCGAAATCGAAGCCGAACGCACCAAGCTACACCAGTGTTTTCGCCGAGGCCCTGGTGCAGGAGGCGGGCTTCGACGATAAGATCGTCGGGATTACCGCCGCCATGCCCAACGGCACCGGCATCGACAAGCTGGCGGAGGCCTTTCCCACCCGCACCTTCGACGTCGGCATTGCTGAACAGCATGCCGTCACTTTCGCGGCCGGCCTTGCGGCGGAAGGTTTCAAGCCGTTCTGCGCTCTCTATTCCACCTTCCTGCAGCGGGGTTACGACCAGGTCGTCCACGACGTGGCGATCCAGGGACTGCCTGTGCGTTTTCCCATCGATCGTGCCGGTTTCGTCGGCGCGGATGGGCCGACCCATGCGGGCTCGTTCGACACGACGTTCCTTGCGACACTGCCGGGCATGGTGGTGATGGCGGCGGCCGACGAGGCAGAGCTCAAACACATGGTACGCACCGCCGCCGCCTATGACGAAGGCCCGATTTCTTTCCGCTATCCGCGTGGCGAAGGTGTCGGCGTCGAGCTGCCGGAGCGTGGCCAGATTCTTGAGATCGGCAAGGGCCGGATCATGAAACAGGGTGCGAAGGTAGCGCTGCTCTCCTTCGGCACCCGGCTCAAGGACTGTCTGCTGGCAGCCGAGGACCTGGATGCCGCTGGACTCTCCACGACGGTCGCGGATGCGCGTTTTGCAAAGCCTCTGGATCGCGACCTGATCCGCCAGCTCGCCCGCCACCATGAAGTGCTGATCACGATCGAGGAAGGTTCAGTCGGCGGCTTCGGCAGCCACACGCTGCAGTTTCTCGCCACCGAGGGTCTACTCGACAGCGGGCTGAAAATCCGCTCCTTGGCTCTGCCGGACATCTGGATGCAGCAGGCAAGCCCGGATGTTATGTATGCGAAGGCAGGCCTCGATCGCGCCGGAATCGTCTCGACCGTGTTCCAGGCGCTCGGCCAGACCCGGATCGGCGTCGGCTTCGCAGGCTGATGTCGCCTGTCCTCAGTTCCGCTCGCCCTTGATCATCATGTCGAACTGCACGACGTTGGAGTAGATCGGCGTGCCGACATCCATGGCATAGCGCGAACGAAAGATCCTGCCGCTGACGTTGAAGGCGATCATGCGGCCGCTCCATGCCGTCAACGTCACATCGAAACTCTCCGACATGCTGCGTCCCTTGGCGGTCAGCGTGCCGGTAATGCGGGCGCTATCCGGCCCCGTCTGCTCCACGTGTTCGGAGCGGAACGAGATCGTTTCGAATTGACTGGAATCGAAAACCGCCCCCGAGCGCAGGAAGGCATCGATACGATCCTGGCCGGTCATGACGCTTTCGGGCTTCAGCTCGAAACTCACCATGGAATGAGCAAGATCGCCGGCCTTCAGATTGAAGGTGCCGGAAAATTTGCCGAACTTACCCTTGATGCCGCCGCCGCCAACCTGACCGACGCTGAAAGCGATGCTCGAACCGGGCGTAATGGCATAACGACCGGCAACCTCGGCAAGGCTCGGAACTTCGACGGCCGACTGGCCGGCCTGTGGAAACGACACAGCGAAAAGCAATGCGGTGAACAAGGCTGTCTTGCGGGTCATGACCGCCACTCCCTGATGGATGTTTTAACTGGATGACGCCGGCCTCCGAATATACGGGTCAGCACGTCGTCGTGCCGGCGATAATGGTGGTAGAGCGCCGCACCTGAGTGCAGGAACACAAGCGCCAGCATGGAATAGGCAAGCACGGCATGGGCCATCGTCCACCAGGCTTCAGCCGCATCCGATTTCGGCACCGGCAGATGCGGGACGACGACTAGGTTGAAGGCGAATGTCGGAATTTCCAGTGGCGAGACCGAAGCGACCATCCAGCCAGCCAGAGGAACTCCGACCGCGAGCACCAACAGCGCATGGTGCATCATCTTTGCGGCGCGGTGTTCGAGCGGACTCATGCCGGCTGCCGGCCTCACCCGAACCAGCGCGAGTGAATGGATGAAGCGGATTGCGGCAAGCAACAGCGCCAGGATGCCGAATGACTTGTGCCACTGGAAAAGCGAGAATTGCAGGCTCGGATCGATGGACGGCCGGGTCATAACGAAACCAAGCACGATCAGGCCGAGAATGATAAGGGCGATCAGCCAATGCAGGATGATCGTAAGGGGATTATAATAATCGGCAGGATGACGCATGACCGGCTTTCCGGAAATTTCATGCTTCAATCATCCTCCTCAACGAGCGCCCCAGCAAATCGCGAACGATCACGCCGCTTCAACAGTCGCTGAGATTATCGGTCTGCCGCCGCCAGGAAGAGGATGTGCAGGTCTTTTTCCGGAGAGAAATCCTCGGCCTTCATCTCGAAGGTGGTCGGACCGGTTTTCTTGACCCCGCTGCCGCAAAAGCTGACGTAGTCCTGCGGCTGGCCCTTGTCGATCGTCAGCTTGAACTTGCCGATCGGGCCGCTCCAGTTGGCGCCGGTCGTCAGGATATAGGAGACCCATTGCTCGGTATAATTCGGTCCCGACCTGCTGGCCGCAGACTCGAGCTTCGCCGCCGTCTTCATGAAGGCGCTGTCGATGCAATAGCGTTCGACATACTCCTTGTAAGTCGTGCCCGGCTTTCCTTGGTCGATGAAACTCATCGCCACCGTGCCGCCAACGCTCGGCTTGTAACGGTGGCTGACGCGCACCGGCTTGCCGGCAGGAAACATCGTCTTCCACCAATATACAGAGCGAAGGGTCCAGGCAGGCCGCAAATCCTCCTGCCACCCCTTGCCCGCATCGTAGCGATCCACGTAGATGAGACCTTCGGCGGTCCACTGGGCCTTCACGTCCTCCGGCAGGCTCTTGAGCACAGCGAACGTCTTTTCGCTGTAGGGGAGAAGCGGAATGTTGCGGGCCAGAAGTTCATCGGTGCGATCGATGCCAGCCGCGATCACCCGCTGCTGCAGTTCCGGCTCGATCTGCCTGCTATCCTGCACGACCGAAAAACCGAGGAAATTGTCACTTTCGACGTCGTCAAGGGCGATGTCGCTTTCCAGACTGCCGACGATATCCGGCATCGGGAAGGCGACGACGCTTTCAATATCCTTGTCGCCGGTGTTCCTGAAGACGTAGTCGACCAGCACCTCCTCGCGGGAGATGTAAAGGTTTTCCTCCTCCATCGCGACATCGGAGGTCTGGACGTAGATCAGCCCACCTGTCCCCAACTCTGCCATCGAGTCATTGGCGAGTGCATGGGGTGCCGATAGTAACAACCCGCCGATCAGCAAAGTCCAGCGCATATGATCCCCTCCTGTCTCCTGTGCTGGAAGATAGACCGGATTCCCCAAAAGAGAAGGCAGACCGGATAGTTCTCCGGCCTGCCTTGAAAGATCGGTCGAAGGAGGATCAGAATTCAGACCACTCTTCCTTCACGGCAGCGACGCTTGCCGCCTTGCCGGAAAAAGCTCTTGCGACGGTGGAGTGTAGCGCATTGGCCGGAGATGCGGCCGGCCGGGCTTCCGCCGATACGGCGACAGGACGCGCTGCAACGGAAGACGAACCGCCGACGTTGAACTGCCGAAGCAGTGCATCAAGAGCCTGGGCTTCCTGGGCAAGCTTGTGGCTTGCTGCAGTCTGCTGTTCCACCATGGCGGCATTCTGCTGAGTGCCCTGATCCATGGTATTGACCGAAGTATTGATCTCCTGCAGTCCGGTGGACTGCTCGCGGGTGGATATGACGATTGCGTGCAGGTGCTCGTTGATCTGCTGCACCTCCCCTACAATGGCCGCCAATGCTTCCCCGGTCTCGCCAACCAGAGCCACGCCGGCATCCACCTGCTGGCTGGATGTCGTAATGAGCGACTTGATCTCCTTTGCCGCATTGGCAGAGCGCTGCGCAAGTTCGCGGACCTCCTGAGCGACAACGGCAAAACCCTTGCCTGCATCGCCTGCGCGGGCTGCCTCGACGCCGGCATTCAGGGCAAGCAAGTTGGTCTGGAAGGCAATATCGTCGATGACGCTGATGATGTTGATGATCTCGCCGGAAGATTTCGAGATCTGCTCCATCGCCGAGACCGCGCGACGAACCACCTCACCCGATTTCTCGGCGCCGATACGGGCACGTTCGACACGCTGGCCAACGTCTTCGGCACGGCGGGCGGATTCCCTTACAGTCGTCGTCACCTCTTCAAGCGCTGCCGCCGTCTCTTCGACGGAAGCGGCCTGCTGCTCCGTGCGGCGGCCGAGATCATCGGCGGCGGCGCGGATTTCAGCGGAACCGGCGCTGATGGCAGACGCATTTTCGCCGACCGCCCGAAGGGCTGCCTGCAGCTTGTCGAGCGCCTGGTTGAAATCGGTGCGAAGCCGGTCCAGGCGGCTCGCGAAGGGCTTCTCGAGGCGATAGGCGACATCGCCGTTGGCGAGGTTCGCGAGGCCGGTCGCAAGCGAGTCCATGGCGAACTCGATCTCGGCAGCTTCGCGAGCCTTTTGAGCATCATTGGCAAGACGATCCCGCTCGGCAGTTTCCCGCAAAGCGTCCGTATCGCGAGCAAGACGCAGTTTTTCGATAGCCGCATCCTTGAAGACGGCGACGGCCTTGGCCATGCGGCCGACCTCGTCGCCGCGGTCCAGAGCCGGTACGTCGATATCGTTGTTGCCGCCGGCAAGCTGGGTCATGGCCTCGGTCATGCCGACGATCGGCGTGACGATGGCGCGGGAGAGAGCCCAGACAAGTCCGGCAGCGATGAGGCCGGCAAGCCCGCCGCCGATCAGCAGCGTGAGGAGCAGATCACGATGCGCGCCGGCCTGGGCGTCCTGCAAACCGGTCGTCAGTTCCAGTGCCTGCTTCTTGATCTTGGCGGCCGCATCGCGGAAGCCGTCAAGCTGGCCTTTGGCCTGATTGCGGCCGATCTCGATCACTTCATCGATCGGCTTGTCGGTGTTCTTGCGCGCATCCAATTGCGGTACGGTGAGCTGGGTATGGAAAACATCCGCAGCCGTCCGCATCTCGTCCAGCGAAGCAATCAAGTCGGGCATACCGGCAGCCGCCGTCCTGGCGGCATCGATCGCGGCGATCATCCTGTCACGATTGTTGAAGACGTCATTATAGGTGCTGTCGCTCCTGAAGAGCAGGAAGCCTCGCTGGTTCACGGCCTGCTCCAGCATGGCCTCCAGCGCATTCTCCACCTGGGTCAGGATGGTCTGCGAGGCGACCTGCTGCGCCGAAGCACGGCTGGATTTCAAGGCCTGCCAATAAACACCGGCTGAAGCCAGGAGGCAGACGGACATCAAAGCTACGAAGGTGGTGATCAGCTTTTTATTGAGGGAAAGATTCTTAAGTGACATGACTACTTTCGCTTTTCTCGGATGACACGGCTCGAGCGTCTCCTCCGGGTGCCAGAAAAGCTCAAGTCGATTAAAATTGCGTTGAACATGCCGCTTAAGTTTTCACCCGCGACATACTTGCCAGGGACAGCAGAGCCGGGCATTGACTGCCAGTATGTCCAACACTTCTGAAAATCAGCGCCTCGACCAGCTTTTGGTATCATCGGGACTCTTCGAAAGCCGGTCGCGGGCGCGCGACGCGATTACCCGAGGCACTGTTACCGTCAATGGCCAGGTCATCACCAAGGCCGGGCAGACCTTTCCGGGGGATGCCACAATCACCGTAGACGATCCGGCCAAGGCTTATGTCTCCCGCGCTGCACTGAAGCTGGTCTCGGCGCTCGACCACTTCGAGCTCGATCCGGAGGGCAAGACCTGCCTCGACATCGGTGCATCGACCGGCGGATTCACCGAGATCCTGCTGCAACGGGGAGCCGCACATGTCACCGCGATCGACGTCGGGCACGGCCAGATGCATGAGCGGATCGCCGGCGACCTGCGTGTCACCAATATCGAAGGGCTGAACTCCCGCAACCTTACCGCGGACGACCTTGGCGGCAAGGTGATCGATTTCATCGTTTCGGACGTTTCGTTCATCTCGCTGAAGCTGGCACTGCCTCCGGCATTGAACCTTGCCCAGCACGGCGCCATATGCGTGCTTCTCGTCAAGCCACAGTTCGAGGCCGGCCGCGAAGCAATCGGCAAGGGCGGCCTTCTGCGGGATCCGGACACCGCTCCCACAGTGGCGGCAGAACTTGAACGCTGGCTGGTGGAAGACATGGGCTGGACGAGCCTCGGCCTCATCCCCTCCCCCATTGCCGGCGGCGACGGCAACCAGGAATTCCTGCTCGCAGGGCGGAAACCATAATGAGCACAGAAACGGCTAAGATCACACGCCTCGGCACGCAGGGCCACGGCATCGCAGAGGGCGCACAGGGACCGATCTACGTACCCTATGCGCTGCCGGGCGAGACGGTGGCGATTGCCCGCAACGGCGGCCACGGCACGCTGATGTCGATCGCGGAAGCCTCGCCGGACCGCATCGCGCCCCTCTGTCGGCATTTCGATCCGGATCGCGACGCCTGCGGCGGCTGTTCGCTGCAGCATCTGGCGGATGCGCCCTATCGCGTCTTCAAGCGTGATCTGGTCATCGAGGCGCTGAGATCCAGGGGGCTGACGCCGGAAATCGGTGCACTCATCGCCGCTCATCCCGGCGAACGTCGGCGCGTCGTCTTCTCCGCCCGGAAAACGGAGAAGGATTTCCTGCTCGGCTTCAACCGCGCCGAAACGCATCACATCGTCTCGATCAAAGAATGTCCGATCGCCTCGCAAGGAATCATGGTGCGGCTCGGAGCAATCCGGGCGATCGGGCAAGTCCTTGCGACCGGTTCCGATACCTTCCGCATCACGGTGCTCGAAACGCTTTCCGGCCTCGACCTTGCCGCCGACGGCCTGAAGCCACTTTCCGACAAGCAGCGCCGCGCCGTGACTGAGACCGTGCTCAGCCTCAAGGGGATCGCCCGTGTCTCGGTGAACGGCGAGGTGGTCATCGAGCCGCAGAAGCCGCTGATCGATTTCGGTGGCGTGAAGGTCGCGCCGCCGCCGGGCGCCTTCACCCAGGCGACGAAACCGGCTGAGGACGCGATGGCCGAACTGGTGCTTTCCCATGTCGGCAAGGCTAAGCGCGTGCTGGACCTTTTCGCGGGTTCGGGCACGTTCGCGCTGCGACTGGCCCGGATTGCCAGGGTACATGCCGTCGAAAGCGAGGAAAAGCCGCTGAAGGCGCTGGAGCATGCCGCCCGCAACACGCAGGGCCTGAAGCCCGTCACGATCGAGAAACGCGATCTCTTCCGCCGGCCGATAACGGTCCAGGAGTTGAAGAATTACGACGCCGTCGTCTTCGATCCGCCGCGTGCCGGCGCGGAGGCACAGATGAAGGAGCTTGCCCGCTCCACCGTGAAAACCGTCGCAGCAGTGAGCTGCAATCCGCTCACGCTCGCCCGCGATCTCGGAATTCTCTCCGATGGCGGCTATTGCATCAAATCGGTCACTCCGATCGACCAGTTCCTCTGGTCGCCGCATGTGGAAGCGGTGGCGCTGCTGGAGAGATAATTCTCAAATTGGAGGAAGCCGGTGCTTTATGATTTCAACCTGCTTGAGAAGACAGCGTCGGATTTCATAGCTGACGGAAGGACTGCGGACGCCATCAAGATCTATCTGTTCATGGCTGATGGTGATCCCTCGCTGGACGCCGGCTACCTTGGAATGAAACTGGGCGAATGCTACGAACGGATTGGCGATCTACATGCTGCAAAATATTGGCATGGTCGGGCAGTTGAGGAAAATCCTGAAGTACGCCTCAGTTCGGCGGAGGCTGTGAAGCGCCTCGCCGGTGTCACGATCGACCATTTGCTGCCGTTGATCAGGTAGCCGTGCAGCTAATAATCCAGGTCCAACCGGCCGGTGCCGACGACGTTGGGGCAGCGGCAGGTCCCGCCGACACGGCCAGCGCTCGCCCTGCAGACATAAGGCCGCGTGCGGTCGTCACTCTGGCGCGGCGGCACGACGCAGAGATAACGTTGCGGCCGCGGCGGACGATCGTCGGTGCGTGATTGGGTATTCCCCTGATACTGGATCAGCGACATGGCAGCCCCGCCGCCCGCCGTCGAAACCTCGCCGGCACCGGCGGCGGAGCATGATAGCAGCAGGATCGTCAGGCCGACCAAGATTTTGCGCATGGGATTTTCCTCTTTTCAGGAGAAATCTAACTCTGCTCATGCGCCAAAAGAAGACGGCGGCCCGACTTTCCCGAGCGGCAGCGTTAACGTCGCATGAAGGCCTCGAAGGCTGCGCGCGCCTCGGCACTCCTGAGCTGTGCGGTGAAATGCACCAGTTCATCGTCCATCCGGGCCAGAAGGGCGTCGCCGTTGCCCTTCATCAGGTTGCGGGTGATCTTCAGCGCATGCGGCGGCTTCTTGGCGAGGCTGTCGGCCAGAGCCAGGGTCTCCTTCTCCACGGCTTCCGGCTCCACCACCTTCCAGATCAGGCCTGCGGCACATGCGGCTTCGGCCGAGATACTTTCGCCGGCCACCAGCATGGCGAAGGCGCGCTGATGCCCCATCACCCGCGGCATGAGCAGGCTGGACCCGGCTTCAGGAACGAGTGCCAGATCGACGAACGGGGTTCTGAACAGGCTGCGCGAGGAGGCAACCGTCATGTCGCAATGCAGGTTAAGCGTCGTGCCGATGCCGATCGCCAGCCCGTCGACGCCTGAAACCAGCGGCTTCTCGATTGTCGCCAGCGCCTGGAGAAACTCGAACGCCGCCGGGGGCCCGCCGCCTTCCTTCAGCGCAAAATTCAGGAAGTCGCTCAGATCGTTGCCCGCGGAAAAGCAGCCTTCAGTGCCAAGAAAGGCAACGACGCGAACGGCTTGATGATTGGCGGCCTCGTGCAGGGCCTGCGTCATCCGCACATACATGGCCGTGGTGATGGCGTTCTTCTTTTCCGGCCGGTTGAACCGGATCACCATGACGCTCGGATGGGTTTCGGGATGCTCTACAAGGATATGGTCGTCGCTCACGGGCAGGCTTCCTCTCAGGCAAGAATGGCGCGGGCGGCTTCAAGGCTCGCCGAGCCGGAGATAACACGATCCTTGAGCGCCGAGGTCTCGGCGAGCAGGTTTTCCGCCATGAAGCGGCAGAGCGCGACGCGCTTTTCCATGCCGCCGTCACCGATGTCCACCAGGGCACCTTTCGCAAGGTAGCAGCCGGTGAGTGTCAAGCCGAACAAGCGCTGATAGGGTGTCGCCCCGGCAAGCGCATCCGCGCTTCTTCCGTCAGCCTGCGCCTCCAGGAGCCAGTTGGTAGCAGCCTCCAGTGCGAAGACTGCGGCGCGCAGCCGGTCGCCGCTTTCACCGAAAGCCGTATCGTTCGAGGCGGCGACGCTCTCGGCGATCTCCTTCAGTTCGCCAATGAAACCGCGTACCTGTTCACCGGACGACAACGGCAGTTTCCGGGTGACCAGATCGATCGCCTGGATACCGTTGGTGCCCTCGTAGATCGGCGCGATGCGGGCGTCGCGCAGATAACGGGCTGCACCCGTTTCCTCGATGAAGCCCATGCCGCCATGCACCTGGATGCCCAGCGAGGCGACCTCGACCCCGATATCTGTCGCGAAGGATTTGGCAACAGGCGTCAGAAGTGCGGCCCGCTCGGACCAGTGGCGAGCTTCGTCGCCTTCGGCGTGATGCGACATGTCGATTGCGTAGGCGCAGGCATAGCAGATGGCGCGTGCCCCCTGAGTCAGCGCCTTCATGGTGATCAGTGTGCCGGCAATATCGGGATGTTCGATGATCGGGCTCATATCCCCCCGCTGGCCCTCGCCAGTCCAGCCAGGCGCCCTGCCCTGCGTCCGCTCATGGGCATAGGCGACTGCCTTCTGGGTCGCTGCCTCGGCGATTGCAACGCCTTGCATGCCGACCGCAAGGCGAGCGTTGTTCATCATGGTGAACATGCAGGCAAGCCCCTTGTTCTCCTCGCCGATCAGCCAGCCAATCGCGCCCTTCTCTTCGCCGTTTTCCGGGTGGAACCTGCCGTCGCCATAGATCATCGTGCAGGTCGGTGCGCCATGAATGCCGAGCTTGTGCTCGATCGAATGACAGAAGACGTCGTTGCGGGCGCCGAGCGAGCCATCGTCATCGACCAGGAATTTCGGCACGAGGAACAGCGAAATGCCGCGCGTACCAGCCGGCGCATCGGGTAGCCGCGCCAGAACGAGATGGATGATGTTGTCGGCGGCGTCATGCTCGCCCCAGGTGATGAAGATCTTCTGGCCGAAGATGCGATAGGTGCCGTCACCGCGACGCTCGGCACGGGTCTTCAGGACGCCCAGGTCGGAGCCGGCATGCGGCTCGGTGAGGTTCATGGTGCCGGTCCATTCGCCGGACACCATTTTTTCGAGATATTTCTCCTTGAGCACTTCGCTGCCGTGAGCGGCGATGGCCTCGATCGCGCCCATGGTGAGCGTCGGCGCCAGCGCGAAAGCCATGGACGCGGAATTCCACATTTCCAGAGCAGCAACGTTCAGCATATGCGGCAGATGCTGGCCGCCGAAGGCTTCCGGCGCGGTCAGCCCGTTCCAGCCGCCCTCCCGCCAGTGGCGATAGAGTTCGGGCCAGCCGTCCGGTGTCTTCACCTCACCGTCGATGAGCCGGGCGCCCTGGTTGTCGCCAATTTCGCCGAGCGGCGCTATCTCATTGGTGGCGAACCGTCCCGCTTCGTCCAGAATCGCATTGACCAAGTCGGAACTGAGGTCGCCGAACCGGCCGATCTCCACGGCATCCGCAAGGCCTGCCACATGGTTCAGCGTAAAGGCGATTTCCTCGATCGGTGCCTTATACATGATGCTCCTCCTCGTCGGCGCATTGACGCCTGCCGCGCTCAGCCAACATCAACGCCAGCGCGGATTCATCTACTTTTTACGTAAACGTAAATGCCGTTGTCAATGTTCAGCCGCGGGCCGCTTCCTAATTCCAATGTTTGCCCTTTAGAGAATCTTGTTGAAACCAGCGTTACACAAGGGGCTTAAGGAGATGCCTCATGCTGCCGGATTCATCACCCATGTCGCTCGTTGCTCCTGCCATTCCCGGCCTGGTCTGGGCCTATCACTTTCGTCCTGGCTCAGCCCCCTGCACCCGCCTGCCGATCGATGTGACTCGCAGCGACCTCGATGTCAGCGAAGGCTTTCTCTGGCTGCATCTCAATCTCGCCGACACGCGCGTCAATGCATTCCTGGAGAACTTTCCGGGCCTGACGCCGCCGGCCTTCACAGCACTTACCACACATGACACGCATGCGGCGATCACGCTCGACGAGCAGCTCGTCTACGGCACGCTGGTCGATTTCCAGCGGGAATTCGACAGCGAGACCCGCGATATCGGCTGGCTGCACTTCTTCGTCTCCGACAGGGTGATCATCACGACGCGCCTGCAGCCGCTCCGGTCCGTCGATCGGATGCGAGCGGCGATCGAAAAGAATGCCTCTCGCTACAGACGTCCGATCGACGTGTTTGAAACTCTGGTCGCCGAATTCCAGCGCACGCTGATCAGCCTGGTAATGGAGCTCACCGAAGAACTGAACCTCATCGAAGATTTCGTCTACGACAACACGCCGCGCGACGAGCGCCGCCGGCTCGCCCCTGTGCGGCGCACCGTGGTTCGGCTGCACCGGCACCTCAGAACCGTGCTGACGCTGATGCGGCGCGCGGCGGCGGCCGACGACGACGAGATGCCGCCCGGTTTCGACGACGTGGCTTCGCGGCTGGTCGGCCGACTGGAGGCGGTGGATCACGATGTTTACGCACTGCAGGAACGCGCCCGGCTGCTGCATGAGGAAATTGACTCGAAGCTCTCCTCCGAGACGAACCGGCACCTCTACATTCTGTCGCTGATGACGGCATTCCTGCTGCCGCCAACGCTCGTCACCGGCTTCTTCGGGATGAACACCTCGTCCCTTCCTTTCGCAGAAGGCACGAACGGCACTGGCTACGCCCTTAGCCTTATAGGCGTGTCGGTGCTTGCTGCCTGGTGGCTGCTGAGGCGCATCGGTATTCTCTGAACCGGTCAAACGGAAAGCCCGCCCGGCTTTTGCCGGACGGGCTTGCAAACGCAAAACCTGACGATTGGCCTTAGTAATAAGGCGAATAGCAGGGCTGGCGCGGGCCGTTATAGGGCTGGAACGTGTTGGAATAGGAGTCGTACGACCGATAGCGAGCAGAACACCATTCATAGTGACGCGGATTGAGGCCACCGCTATAGGAGGGCGCCGGGGCCACATAACGCGGCTGCGAGGCAATGGCACCGCCGATGATTGCGCCGGCGCCAAACGCAGCCAGCGGGAACCAATAGCCGTTGTAGTAACGATGGTGTGGCCGGCGGTCGCGATAGCCGCGATAGCCATTGTAATAACCGTCTCGGTAACCATTCCTATACGCGTCGCGGCGCCAGTGACGGCGCTCCCACCGATCGCCACGGTCCCAGTATTGTACCTGGGTCACGTCCGATCTTTCCGTAACTGCGGCCGGAGCCGCGGGAAGCGGCATAGCCTGAGCCGGCATCAGGGAGCCAGCCAGAACGGCGACCGAAATACCAGCGGCGGCGATCTTCCTGAACAGCGTCATATCAAGTCTCCATACCCTGTTGTCTTATCTTTCAATTCTCTGAGCCATGCAGCGTCTCTTATATCAGACGGCTGAATTTCATGGCGACCCTAGGGAATTCATCCTGAATGCGCGATTAACGCTTTAGACAGAAAACCCGGCCCGGGCCGCATGCCCGAACCGGGTTCCATATCCAGCCCCGGAAAGCTTCACCGATATGGCGAGACGCATTGTGCGCGCACGCCAACGCGCGGCACGTAGGTATTGTCGTACGCACGATAGGTGCGATAGCGGCTCTCGCACCAGGCAACATGCCGGCTGGAGTAACCGGCGCGATCGTTTGCAATCGCTCCGCCGATGATCGCCCCCGTGGCGAAGGCTGCCAGCGGGAACCAGAAGCCGTTGTGATAGCGATAACCCGGTCGGCGGTCGCGATAACCGCGATGGCCGTTGTACCAGCCGTACCGTGCGCGGTCACGGCGCCAATCGCGACGATCCCGATATTGGACTTGCGTTATGGCGGTCGAGGTCGAAATGCCGGGGATCGGCTGCATCTGGAAGGCCTGTGCGGGCGTAAGGCTCGTGAGCGCCACGGCAAAGGCTGCCGCAACAGTGGTCAAACGCAAACGAATGGCATTCATGCTTGTGTTTCCCTGTCTTAATTTCACGTGGGAACAACGCGGATGTGGAAGCTTGGTTCCTCGGGAACCCGGACCCGCGCCGATCACGAACGAGCGATCTGCCTCGTCGGCACGAATGTCACGCCACGATCGAAAGCTTCGCCTGCTCATCCCCCTGCAGGCGGTTGACCATGAAATTCGAATACCATTCGACGAACTGCATGACACCACCCTCATGGACCGCCGAATAGGGGCCTGGCTCATAGGCTGGCGAGCGAATACCGAAGGCGTTCTCCTCGACGATCTGGCGATCCTGGTCGTTGGTCATGTTCCACACATGCGTCAACTCTTCGATATCGTAATCGACGCCCTCAACCGCATCCTTGTGGACCAGCCATTTGGTGGTCACCGCCGTTTCCTCCGGCCCGAGCGGCGTGACGCGGAAGGAGACCGCGTGGTCGCCCAGCATATGGTTCCAGGTGGTCGGATAGTGAAAAAACAACATGGTGCCGATGCCATCGATCGTCACGTCGTCGGAGAGCTGGCGGACGACGGCCTTTCCCCCCGACATGGTGTAGCTTTCAGCGCCTTCGATCAACGGCATGCGAGCGACGCGGAACTGGCCATCCGGCGAGATCCTGAACTCGCTCGGCAGATTGGCCGCTTCACAACGCCGCCAGTGTTCGGTGATGACCGGATCATCGATGGCGCCGGCCACGCCGCTGACGGTCGGGGCCTCCGGGAAAGTGCGGCAGAGCTCCGGGTGATTGCCGGGGCAATGATAGCATTCGCGGTTGTTTTCCCAGACGAGCTTCCAGTTGCCCTTTTCGATGATCGTCGATTGGTGGGCGACCTTGGCTTCCGAGAGGCGATGCGGCGCCATATAGGGCTCGATTGCCACGCGGACGGGCGTGAAGTCCGGCGCCTCGTTGGCGAGGCAAATGAAAATATAGCCGGCGACGCTTTCGCAATGGACCTTCTTCAAACCGAACTGGCTCTTGTCGAAGTCCTGCCCCATCTGGCGGGCGGCCATCAGCGAGCCGTCGAGCTCGTAGGTCCACTGGTGGTAAGGACAGACGAGGCGGACTGCCGAACCGCTCTCCTTGGTGCAGACCCGGCTGCCGCGATGGCGGCAGGTATTGTGAAGTGCCCGGATCCGGCCGTCACGGCCGCGCACGATGACGACCGGATAGTCTCCGATCTGCAGCGTGAAATAGCTTCCCGCCTTCGGCAGTTCGCAATCGTGGCCGACGAACAGCCAGTCACGGTACCAGATCATTTCGAGGTCGAGCTTGTAATAGTCCGGGTCGATATAGAAGGCCTGTTCGAGGCTGAAGCCTTCACGGCGGTTCTTCAATTGCCGCAGGACCTGACTGCGAATTTCCATCTTGCCTTCCTCGTCAATGCTACCTTCAAGCGGCCTGCGGAAAGGACATGGAAAAGCCAGCCGGCGTCAGCCTGCCAGTCTCCTTGTCCGAACGCCCGCCGCGATCGGTCAAAATCTCGTTCACTTCAGGCTGGTTTCCGGGCTCAGGAACTGCCCCTTGCGGGACCGGCCTGGCGCCTTCCCGGGCAGCCTTTACGGCTCTTTCCCAGTGGCTTCCGCCAGGCCTTCGAGCTCCACCACCGTTGCGGGGGCAGCGCCGGGCTTCGACCGGCTTCCCAATTCTCCGCCTTCCCTAGCGAGGCGGCACCTTGAGCTTGAGGCGGATATAATCATCCTCCAAACTTGTCGCATAGATGACATTGCGACATCGGCAACCGCATTGACGACGGCCTTTCTCAAGCCTCGCGAAAGGGAAACGCGTCATTAAGACCTGAGTCCTAAAATCCCGGTATCAATGGGAGCGGCGCCGTCGTGCAGGCAAAGGCAAAGATCCGCTACTTCGAAGCTCCTCCGCCGGCTCCTCCTGTCCCGGCGGCGACCAAAACGACCGTGCATTCGGAATTTCTGCGGACCGGGCGCATCACCCGCAACAAGCCAATCTGGGTGCCGGAGGAACGCCGTTATCTCAGTTACGCCGAGGTCGCGGAACGCACAGGCAAGCGATTGGAGGCCGCAGGCGAAAAAAGCCACGAGCGGATCAACGCCTTCCACCGCTCGATCCAGTTCCCCAAGGTCATCTTCCATCGCACGCTCGATGACCGTCCGCATCTCGGCTATTGCCACGTGACGGCCGCCCGGACTCTCCTCGCTTCTCGCTTGCCGGTGCGCTGGTCTTTCTACATCGCCAATTTCTTCTCCGAGATCGGTGAGGAGGAAGAGAAATTCTTCGAGCGCATCAGCCATATGAATGCGCGTATGTATTTCGCGGTCGCGATCGAAAGCGAGCCCGGCCAGCCTTTCCGGATCAACCGCTCGATCCGCAGGAACGGGCTCCTGTTCAGGACCCACGATCCGATGGAAGCGATCAAGAACGTGCTGATGCTCGGTGCTTCAAGCGAAGCGCTTCGCGAAATCATCAAAAAGCTTTGACGGCGGACGAGTCCGCGTTATTGACGGCGAACATGACAGCCGAAATCATAGACATCACGACGGATCGCGAAAAGGCGCTCGAGCGCGCCTGTGCCGTCCTGGCAAACGGTTTTCCTGTCGCGATTCCGACCGAGACGGTTTACGGACTTGCGGCAGACGCCACCAATCCCGCCGCCATTACCCGAATCTACGAGACCAAGGGTCGGCCGCGTTTCAACCCGCTGATCTGCCACATGGCAGACCTCGCCATGGCCGAACGATATGCAGTCTTCGACCCCGTCTCGAGAAAGCTTGCCGAGACCTTCTGGCCCGGACCGCTGACGCTGATCCTGCCATTGAGGTCCGAAAGCGGCATCCACTCGCTGGCGACGGCCGGGCTCGACACGGTCGGCATCCGCTTGCCGAGGGGTTTTGCCGCCGACCTCATCCGCGCCTATGGCAAACCGCTCGCCGCCCCCAGCGCCAACACGTCCGGCGGAGTGAGTCCGACGAGCGCCCGGCATGTGGCGGACGACCTGGGCGACAAATTGAAGCTCGTCATCGACGGCGGCGCAGCACCGGTCGGCGTTGAATCGACCATCCTTCGCGTCGAAGGTGGCGCAATCCGGCTGCTGCGGCCCGGCGGGGTTGCCGCAGCGGAAATAGAAACGGCAACAGGGCTGACCGTCATCCGGCCTGAAGGTCCCGCAGCGATCATCGAGGCGCCCGGCATGCTTGCCTCCCACTATGCGCCGGGTGCGAGCGTGCGGCTCAACGCCGATCATGTCGAGCCGGGCGAGGTGTTGATCCGCCTCGGCGCGGTTCCGGTGAAGGGAATCGAACAGGCCGCTGCAATTTTCGACCTCAGTCCCTCCGGCGATCTTGCCGAGGCGGCCGCAAATCTGTTCGATTACCTGAAGCGCGCCGATGCGACCGGTGCCACCCGTATCGCCGTCACACCCATTCCGGGTCACGGTCTCGGCGAGGCGATCAACGACCGGCTGGCCCGCGCCGCAGCGCCGCGGAAATAAGAGGAGATGCCGATGGACATTTCGGGACCCAAACCAGAGCTTCTCGACCGCTTTGCGGCGATCGTCGGCGAAAACCATGTGCTGCGCGACCAGCAAGACCTCGCGCCGCATCTCATCGAGGGCCGTGGACTTTATCAAGGCTCCTCGCCAATGCTGCTCAAGCCGGGCTCCACGCAGGAGGTTTCGGCAATCCTCAAGCTTGCAAGCGAAACCGGCACGCCGATCGTGCCGCAGACAGGCAACACCGGCCTTGTCGGCGGCCAGACCCCGCGCACCGGCGGCAATGACCTGATCGTCTCGCTTGAACGCATGAACCGCATCCGCGATGTGGATCCGGTCGCCAATGTGCTTGTTGCCGATGGCGGCGCAATTCTTGCCGATGTGCAAAAGGCGGCAGAAGCGGTCAACCGGCTGTTCCCCTTGTCGCTCGGCTCCGAAGGCTCCTGCCGTATCGGCGGCAACCTTTCCACCAATGCCGGCGGTACGGCCGTGCTCGCCTACGGCAACATGCGCCAGCTTTGCCTCGGCCTCGAGGTGGTGCTCCCGACGGGGGAGATCTGGGACGGCCTGCGACGGCTCAAGAAGGACAATACCGGTTACGACCTGCGTGACATGTTCATTGGCGCTGAGGGAACTCTCGGCATCATCACCGGCGCTGTGCTGAAGCTTTTTCCGCAGCCGGTCGGCCATCAGGTGGCGCTCGCGGGCCTCAATTCGCCCGAGGATGCTCTCAAACTCTTCGAACGGGCCTCGAACCTCTGCGGCACGGCGCTGACCGGCTTCGAAATGATGCCGCGCATCGGCATCGAGTTTACCACCCGCCATATCGAAGGCGTGCGCGACCCTCTTTCGGATCCGCATCCCTGGTACGCCCTGATCGACATCTCCACTTCCGATTCCGCCGAGACGGCGCAGACGATGGTTCAGGCGCTGCTCGAACAGGGATTCGAGGCAGGTCTCATACGCGACGCGGTGATTGCCTCCTCAGTTGCCCAGCAGAAGGCACTCTGGCACATGCGGGAAAGCATGTCGGACGCCCAGAAGCCGGAGGGCGGCTCGATCAAGCACGACGTTTCCGTGCCGGTCTCGAAAATCCCGTCCTTCATGGCGGAGGCGGACAAGGCGGTGATGACGGCCGTTCCCGGCGCCCGCATCTGCGCCTTCGGCCATCTCGGCGACGGCAACATCCACTACAACATCTCCCAGCCTCTCAGTGCGGACATGAAGGCCGACAAGGCCGCCTTCATCGCCCGCTGGCGGGAAGTCAACGAGATCGTGCATGGTATCGTGCTCGCTGCCGGCGGCTCCATCTCCGCCGAACACGGGATAGGTCAGTTGAAGCGCGACGAACTCGCCCATATCCGATCGCCGATCGAAATGGACCTGATGCGACGCATCAAGAGGGCTTTTGATCCGGCCGGCATCATGAATCCCGGCAAGGTGCTCGTTCCATGAGCCGGGCGCCGAAGACGACGATCCGCATCGACCTCGACAATGGCGTGCGACTCGGCCCGGGCAAGGCGCAGCTTCTCGAACTCATCGCCGAGCATGGTTCGATCCGGGCAGCCGGCGCGGCAATCGGCATGTCCTACCGGCGTGCCTGGCTGCTCGGCGACGAAATCAACCGGATGTTCCGGGAGCCGTCGATTTCCACCCGCCACGGAGGAAAAAGCGGCGGAGGGGCCGGTCTCACCGAATTCGGTCGGGAACTGCTCTCCCGTTACCGGCGCATGGAAGAGGCGAGCCGCAACGCGATGCGCACCGATCTCGACTGGTTGGCGGCCAATACAGATCCGAATTTCGAATCGTCAGACAAGAGCGACGAAGCCTGAGGCGCTGACCGAACCAGAACCGCCCTCAGCCCATCCTGATCTGAGACAGTGCCCAGAGAGTGTCCGCGCTGATACCGGCCGAACTGCCGCTGAGAATATTGGCCGCCGACGCGGTCGTCGTGGCGTTGCTCTCGATATCGTACATGACGGTGAACCGCCTGATCAGCTTGTCGAGCTTTTCCGGGTCGGACAAATCCTCGAGATCGAGTTTCTTCTCGACCAGCTTCGCCTGCTGATCGACGTCCATATTGCCGATCTCCTCCGGCAGGCTGAAGGTGATACGGAAGAACTCCATCAGCGCCTCATCGCCGAGGATGACATAGGGATCGGTGATGGTGTCGGCCATGCGCTGGAAATAGAGCGCAAGGCGGACACCTGCATTTTCCTCACCCTCCTGAGTTTCAAGTAGCTGCCGCACATAGTTGCTCTCGGTCGCCGCGATCTCGCCGCCGTTCTGGGCCTTGCCGGCAGCGCTTCGGTCGATATCGCCCTTGGCATCGAAGTTGAAGGTGCCGACGATCTGGGCAAATCTCTTGTCCGCCTGCGCGTTGACGAAACTGTTAGGGTCATTCAGGTCGGAAGCGAAGGCCTGTTTCAGGAAGTCGTTCGTCACCGTCGAAGGGTCTATGCCTTTCGAGGTCAGGAGGATATCGAGCAGCTTGCGGTCTGCCAGCAGTTCATTGCGGCTGTCGATGCGCTGCATGGTTTCGGTATAGTATTTCGTTTCTTCCTCGGCCTTCTTCTTGGCAGCTTCCAGCTCGTCGCCCTCAAGGAAGCGGGTCTTGCGCAGGATATAGTCCCTGGCGACATTGGTGATCGCCGAATTCGACTGGGCAAGCACCGGCGCAGTCACATCGCCGTCCTTACTGAAGTTGAACAGCTTCGCGAGCGTGATGAAGCGCTCGTCCTTCAGCTTGTAGATATAGCTGTCCGGATCGGAGAGGTCGCTCTTCAATGCGTATTTGATCGTCAATTTCGAGACGGAAGAGGGGTCGAGGCCGACTGCTTCCAGGGCGAACTCATAACTGGTCTGCGCGTCGCTGCTCAGGAAATCGTCAAGCGTTTCGATGGCCGCAAGATCCAGCTTGTAGAACCTGATCGTCTTTGCAAGATCCTCTTCCTGCTTGTCATCCCAGCGGCTGAAATAGTTGCTGCTGGTCTTGCTGGTCTGCTGGGCGGTCTGGGCTTCACCGGCCGCAACCGTCCCGTCCGTATTGAAATTGAAGGCTTTCGCCAGCTCCAGGTATTGCGGCCGGTCCTTGCCGTAGACATTGGCGTAGCTGTCGGGATCGTCGAGATCGCTGGTCAGAATCTGGTCGATCGTCGATTTAACGATATAGCTCTCGTTCAGATCGAAGGCCGATTTTATGTACTGCAGGATCCGCGGATCGTCTATCAGATCGGTGACGTTCGTCGCCGTTGCGATCTTCTGCTCGAAGAGTTCCTGATTGAACATCGCTTCAGCATGCGTCACCTGCGTCTGCTTGTTGAAATAGCCGCCCACGATTTCCTGCAGCTTTTCCGCCGTTACGGCGCCGTCGGCCGGGACGGTACCGTCAGCATTGAACTGGAAGTCCTCAGCGAGGGATTTCATCACTTCCAGGTAGGCGGCATCAGACTTTGTGCCGTTGATGATCTTCGCCAGTTCGGCGCGCCGCTGGGCCGACTGCTCGACGGGAACCAGCTTGGCATTCAATTCAGCGAGGCGGGGCTGCTGCTCTTCGAAACTGGCCTGATCCTTTGCGATCAGCGCCTCCGTCTCGGTCAGTTGCGTCTGCAAAGCGTCGATCTCAGGCTGCAGAACATCGGGATCACCACCATTGTCCAACTCCTCCTGCTTGGCGGCGATCTGGGCCTCAAGATCGGCCTTCAACTGCTCCCCCAACGCAATCGAGTCCTGGAGTTCGAGAATCCCTTCCCGTTCCGCCAATTCGCTGTCTTCGGTTTTGGCGGCAGTGTACTGTTCCAGCCGGTTGCCGTAGGCGGTATTGTAGTAGCTGTTCGGATCGTCGGGATCGCTGGTCAGCACGCCGCGGATGGCAGTGTAATTGTAGTATTTCCCATCGATGCCATAGGCCGTGAACATATATTCGCGCAGCCGGTCATTCCTCAGGAATTCATCGACATTCTTGACGTTGCCGGTCGTCCCGAGCATCACCTGGAAATATCGCGTGTCTTCCTCGATCTTGTCCGACTGCGAGGCGATCGTCTGATCATAGGTATCGAAGAGCTCTTCCATCTGGCCGTCGGATTGGGCGACAGCGACATCCGAGTCGGACGAACCGAAGTTGAATGCAGCGGCGAAATTCTTGTACCGATCGTCGGTGAGGCGGTTGGCGAAGCTGTTATCGTCGCTGAGATCACTTTCCAGGACCTGCTTCATGAAGGCCTTGGCATAGATCATCTCATCCAGACCGTAGGCGGTCATGGCGTAGGAATAGAGCCGATAGTTGTCTAGGAATTCATCGACCGTTTTTATCTTGCCGATGTTTTCCTGGTAGTATTTCGTATCGTTGGCCACGGTGGTCTGGTTGGCAACCTGCTTCAGGCTTTTCTGGAGATCGCGATTGACGAGATCGAAAGTCAGATAGGTCGATACCATGGACAGGCCCCGCGAGTCGGAATGATGCTGCCGCAAGCATTGCAGGATAGCCTTGCCCGTGGCTTTTCAAGCTTCCGCCCGACAATCTCTTCTGTCCCGCGCCTGTACAATTTCTGCGATTCACTTTCCGGAAACCCAAAGGGGTGCGCTTTCGCTAACCATTCAGGCAGGCAAAGTTTCCTTAACCGCGATTTTTAAGCAGTCTCGAACATGCCCGCCCTATGCTCCGACTGCAGAGGACAAAAGTCCCGCAGAGAAACCGGCAACGGCTCTCAGGTAAAACAAGGGTAGCATACCGATGACCAACACTGTTCTGAAGCCCATCTGGGCAGGGTCGACATTGAGGCTCGATCCGTCTCGTTTCCCGCAGCAGGTTACCTATGCGCTGCGCGAGACATCAGGAGATGTCACTATCACCATCGACGAGCGCGGCGCCGTGCTGCGCAAGATCCTGCCGTCGAGCGGCCTGCCGCTCTCCTTCGCTCTCCCCGCCCGCGCGTTCAAGGGTGTCGCCGCGCGTGCCATCGACCACGGTGACGGCGAAGTGACCGTCACACTGGAACTCCATCACGAAGATCAGGATCTCTGCATCCCGCTTCTGGTCGCCCACGACCTCTGCGACATCGCCGCCGACTGGCGGAGCTGGTCGGATGCTTTCCGCATCCCGATGCTGATGGTGGAAGCCGACGGCATTGCCCGCCCGCTCGAAAACCATATCGGCGACGTGCGCTCGAACGGCACGGCTGCGCGCCGCCGCCATTCCTATTTTGCCGGCCGCAGGCCCCGTTTCCTGGTCCGCCGGACCACCGGAAGCCTGGGTGTGACGATGAAGATCGAAGGCAAGGAGATCATTGCGCGCCGCTGAGGCCTTGTTTGTCCCTTTGGCCTCCGCCGCTCGCGATAAGAAAGAAGCCTGACCCTCAGCCGGTCGGGCTTCTTTCCTCTTGAAGATTAAACGGCAAGCGACAGGACAAGGCCCAGGAACAGGGTCGTGCCGACGTGGTGGTTGAACTTGAAAAGTCTCAGGCACTGTTCGGCATTGTCGATGTCGAGAATCAGCACCTGCCAGGCGAACATGATCGCCGCGGCGAGAAGGCCGAGATAGGCGAAGAACCCGACGCCGGCTGCGGCGAAGGCAAAGATCAGGAAGAGCAGCGTGAAGCCGTAAAGGCCGATGAGCCAGCGCTTGGTATCCTCGCCGAAGAGGCGTGCCGTCGAGCGTACGCCGATCAGCGCATCGTCCTCCTTGTCCTGATGGGCATAGATCGTATCATAGCCGATCGTCCAGGAGATGGCGGCAAGATAAAGCCAGAGAGGCGCCCAGGAGAGACTGCCGAAGACGCCGGCCCAGCCCATCAGCGCGCCCCAGGAAAAGGCAAGCCCCAGGAAGAATTGCGGCCAGTCGGTGAAGCGCTTGGCGAAGGGATAGACCGCCACCACGGCGAGCGACAGGATGCCAAGCACGATCGTAAAGGCGTTGAACTGAATCAGCACCAGAAGACCGACAAGTGCCTGCACTGCCAGAAACACCTTGGCCTCAAAACGAGACACACGGCCAGACGGCAGAGGGCGCGATCGGGTACGCGCCACCTCCATATCGATATTGTGATCGACAAGATCGTTATAGGTGCAGCCGGCACCGCGCATGGCGACTGCGCCAATAAAGAACAGGATCAGGTGGAAAATAAAAAGCCCGAGGGAAAACATCCCCTCGTCCTTCGCGGCATTGGCCGCGAGCGCCGCCGACCAGAAGCACGGCCACATGAGGAGCTGCCAGCCGATCGGCCGGTCCCAACGGGCAAGCTGCGCATAAGGCCAGGCCGGTCGTGGCAGAACCCGGTAGACCCAGTTGTCGGAAGGGGCGTCTGCCACGCGGCCCGCAAAATCGTCGGCATTCGTCATGCCGAGGTTCTAGCGCCCGCCGGAGCCGGTGGTCAAGCGGGGCCGAAACGCCCCGCTTCCCGACCATTCAAACCGCGACCCTGTCGAGCGGCACGCGGCGCTGTTCGAAGGCCTTCAGCTCCGCCTCGCGCTCGTAGATATAGTTCCAATTGTCGGGAACGGCGGTGCGCTTCTTGACGATCTGCACCTGGAAGATGAAGAAGCTTTCGTGGGTGAAGGCCGTTTCCGAACCGGTGAGATCACGCGCGGGTGGCGATGACGACGCCGTTCAGCATCGCCATATCCATGTCAGACCGATCGAACGGCCTAGCAAGGCCGCTCAGCGACGGACCGATCAGGTTCTCCGCGATGGAGACCGCGGGCACGACCCGCACATTCGTCCAGCCGTTCGCCTCAAAGGCGCGCTTATAGTCGGCGGGGCGCTTGCGGTTCGGTTGACCGGGGAAGGACAGCAGTCTGTAAAGCCGCTCGGGAAACCGGTAGATATTGTTCGGATCGCTATCACGAATCCAGCGCGAATGGGTCTGGAAATCGACGATATGAAGGCTGACGCAGCCAGGCCGGGCAACCTTGCTGATGTCGGCTATGGTCCGGTCGATATCGTCAAAATGCTCGAACGCCGCGCAGCTGAGGATCAGGTCGAATTTCCTACCGCCGGCAAGCTTAGGAATATCGAAACCGGCCTCCACCTGGTAATCGAACTGGTTTGACCGCCTCGCCGTCAAAGCCTTGGCGCGCTCTACGTCCTCATCCGTCAAATCGCCCGGAAACCGATCGATCGCGTCGGCGAAAAAGGCCGCATGCTCATTGCCCGTGAGACGAAAAGCATCGACCGCCAGATAGGACTGTGCGCCATGCGCCAGCAAGAGCGCTCCCGTTCCAAGCGAGGAGCCGGGTCCCAGCTCCAGGATGTCACGCCCCTTAAACCCTACGCCATCCGGCATGAAGCGGCTCCAGGACTCCACCACATCCTGTACATAGGCGTGGCGGCCTTCCCAGTTCTCGTCGGCGACGGTGTTCGGCTTGGTGTAGCCCTGAAGCCGGTGTTTGATCCAGACAAGCGTCAGAACGCCAAAACCCAGGGTCTGCATCAATGTGTTGCGCAATACGTACTGCATCGGCTCGTTCCCAGCGGTCATCGCTGAGATCGAAATATCACAACCTCGCCCTTCCCGGCGCGCGAGTTGCGCAGAGGGTTAACGCACGCGGCTCGCCTGTCAGACCGCGATCCTGTCGAGCGGCACGCGGCGCTGTTCGAAAGCCTTCAATTCCGCCTCGCGCTCGTAGATATAGTTGCGGTTGTCGGGAACGGAGGTGCGCTTCTTGACGATCTGCATCTGGAAGATGAAGAAGTTTTCGTGGGTGAAGGCCATTTCCGAACCGGCGAGATAGAACTCCCACATGCGCACGAATCGCTCGTCGTAGATGGCGGCCGCCTTCTCCTTGTTCGCCATGAAACGCTCACGCCAGTGGCGCAGCGTATAGGCATAGTGCATCGGCAAGATTTCGATGTCGGAGACGAGCAGGCCCGCCCTTTCGACAGCCGGCATCATCTCGGCTATCGAGGGAATGTAACCGCCCGGGAAGATGTATTTCTCGATCCAGGGATTGTTGTAGATCGCCGGATAGGGCTGGCCGATCGAATGCAGCACCATGACTCCGTCGTCGGCCAGCACATCGTTCACCTTGTTGAAGAACTTGCGATAGTTCAGCCGGCCCACATGTTCGAACATGCCGACGGAGACGATGCGGTCGTATTTGCGCGGCGGCAGATAGTAGTAGTCCTGCAATTCGAAGCGGACGCTGTTGGCAAGTCCGCGCTTGGCGGCGCGCTCGCGGGAGATCTTGAGCTGTTCCGTCGACAGCGTGATGCCGGTGACATCGACGCCTGATGATTCGGCGAGGTACATGGCCATGCCACCCCAGCCCGAACCGATTTCCAGCGCCCGTTGGCCGGGCTCGGCAAGCAGTTTCGCAACGATATGGCGCTTCTTGGCTATCTGCGCCTCATCCAGCGAAACACCCGGCGGATTGAAATAGGCACAGGAATACTGCCAGTCCTCGTCCAGAAACAGCGAGAACAGCCTTTCGTCCAGATCATAATGATGAGCGACGTTCCGCCGGTTGTGGTTGACCGGCACGCGGTTGCGGAACTGCGATGCCACCATCCGCGCAACGCCACGCAGGATCATCCCGAAGGTCAGGCCCTCGCGCAACGTATTGTCCTTGATGAGCGCGAGGAACTCGTAGATATCGCCCTCTTCGACGCGTAGCCGGCCATCCATATAGAGTTCGCCGAGCTTGAGTTGCGGATCGTTCACAAGTTCCCGTTCCGCCGCTTCGTCCACAAAGCGGATGGTTACTGCCCTGCCTCCTCCTCCGCCGTAGCGCTGCTCGCCACCCGACCCGCGAACGGTCAGGGTGCCGGTCTTGATGATTTTGTTGAGGAGATTGTGAAGGGACGAGGCCATGGACCCACCTCCATAGATACTAAGGCTGCCTTACTAAATCGAAAATCTAATAATTTCTCTGTGACTTTCAAGCACATTCCCGCCATGAAAATGACACAAAAAAACAGGCCGTCAAACCCATGTCTGACAACCTGCATCTTATGGTGGAAATTTTTAAAAAGCAGCCGAAAATTACCTGCGTTTCAAAGCTTCCGCGAGTGCGGCGCCGAACGCGCCCTGTGAGGATGGCTTTTCCGTCTTCGCAAACTTCTGGCTGAGCGGCCTGCTGCGGTCTTCACCGCGCGGCGCTGACGCCGCCTCGCCGCCGTCCTTGCGCATGGTCAATCCGATTCGCTTGCGCTTCACGTCGACTTCCACGACCCGGACCTTCACCACGTCGCCGGCCTTGACCACTTCATGCGGGTCCTTGACGAACCTGTCCGCGAGTTGGGAGACGTGCACCAGCCCGTCCTGGTGAACGCCGATATCCACGAAGGCGCCGAAAGCGGCCACGTTGGTCACGGTACCTTCCAGCATCATGCCAGGCCGAAGGTCCCCGATCTCGTTGACCCCTTCCGCGAAGGTGGCCGTCTTGAAGCTCGGGCGCGGGTCCCGGCCCGGCTTTTCGAGCTCGGCAATGATGTCCTTCACCGTCGGCAGACCGAACTGCTCGTCAATGAACCTGCGCGGGTCGAGCCCTTTCAACGTCGCGCTGTCGCCCATCAGCGAACGCAGGTCGCGGCCGCAGGCGGCCACGATCTTCTTGGCGACGCCATAGGCTTCCGGATGGACGGCAGAGGCATCGAGTGGCTCCTTGCCGTTCGGGATGCGCAGGAAGCCCGCCGCCTGCTGGAAGGTGCGGTTCCCGAGGCGGGCGACCTTCAGCAGGTCCTTGCGGCTTCCGAACGGTCCGTTCTGATCACGGTGCACGACGATCGATTCTGCAATCGAGCGACTAAGACCGGAAACGCGCGCAAGCAGCGGCGCGGACGCTGTGTTCAAGTCTACGCCGACGGCGTTCACCGCGTCTTCGACCACCGCGTCCAGTGAGCGCGACAGCTTCGTCTGGTCGACATCGTGCTGGTACTGGCCGACGCCGATCGATTTCGGTTCGATCTTGACGAGTTCGGCGAGCGGATCCTGAAGGCGGCGGGCGATGGAGACGGCACCGCGCAGGGAAACATCGAGCTGCGGGAATTCCGCGGCGGCTGTCTCGGATGCCGAATAGACCGAAGCGCCAGCTTCCGAGACGATCACCTTGGTCGGCCTGGTTCCCGAGGGAGACGCCGGCAGGTTCGCCAGCATGTCGGTCACCAGTTTTTCCGTCTCGCGGCTGCCGGTGCCGTTGCCGATAGCGATCAGTTCGACATTGTGCTTGCGGATGAGTGCCGCGAGTTCCGCCTGGGTGCCGCGGACATCGTTCTTCGGCGGGAAGGGATAAACAGTCGTCGTGTCGAGCAGTTTGCCGGTGCCGTCGACGATCGCAACCTTGACGCCCGTGCGGATGCCCGGATCGAGGCCCATCGTGGCGCGAGAGCCAGCGGGGGCGGCAAGCAACAGGTCCTTGAGGTTTCGGGCGAAGACGTGGATCGCCTCCTCCTCGGCGCGCTCGCGCAGTTCCCGCATCAGGTCCAGCGACAGCGAGACCGAAAGCTTGACGCGCCAGGTCCAGCCTGCAACATCCATCAGCCAGCGATCCGCTGCCCCCCTTTCACGGATGTCGAAGGCAGCAGCCACGATGCGCTGCGCAGGCTTCACCGGTGACGAGTCGTCCTGATCCACCTCGATCGTCAGCGTCAGCACTTCCTCGTTCCAGCCACGCAGCATGGCGAGCGCCCGGTGCCCCGGCACCGTCGCCCAGCGTTCGGAATGGTCGAAATAGTCTGCGAACTTGGCTCCGGCCTCCTGCTTTCCGTCGACCACCTTTGCCTTGAGCACCGCACCGGCACGCATATGCTGGCGCAGCTTGCCGAGCAGGTCGGCATTTTCGGAAATCGTCTCGGCGACGATGTCGCGGGCGCCATCCAGCGCCGTCTTTACATCGGTTACCTCGCCCGTGACATAGGCATCCGCCAGCCTGGTCGGCTCGGCGGTACGATCGGCCCAGATCGCGTCGGCGAGCGGCCCAAGCCCGCGCTCACGAGCGATCTCTGCGCGCGTGCGGCGCTTCGGCTTGTAGGGAAGATAGAGGTCTTCCAGTTCCGCCTTGGTCGTGGTCCGGGCGATTTTCGCAGCAAGCTCGTCCGTCATCTTGCCCTGGCCGTTGATCGACTCGACGATCGACGTCCGGCGGGCTTCCAGCTCGCGGAGATAGACCAGCCGCTCGGAGAGGAGTCGAAGCTGCGTGTCGTCCAGTCCGCCTGTAACCTCTTTGCGATAACGCGCGATGAAAGGAACCGTGGCACCCTCGTCGATCAGGCCGATCGCCGCGGCCGCCTGTTCCGGGCGGGCATTGATTTCCGTGGCGATCGCGGCGGCAAGGTTTCGGATATCGGCGGCCATGACTGTTCCCTTTCGAAATCGGAGGCGCGACCATAGTGAAAGTTTGTGGCAAGGCAACACGAGACGCGGCAGGGTCCACAGCTTGCCGGCGAGCCATGTGCCGGAACGGGACGGACTTGAATATCTGCTAACCAAGGCTCTGTGGATAAGAAATGATGGCTCTCACCTCCCGCCGATGGGCATTTAGATTCTGATTCGCCGCATGATGCGGCCAAGAATGGAGGTATGAATGCCCAAGGAAGCAGCGAGGATTTTGGCGTCCGATACGACGGTTACGACTGAAGAACTGGAGGCCATCATCTGCTATCTCAATCAAAAGCTGGACGGCGCGTGCTCAAGGAATGAACCAGTGCCTTTTCTGGCCTACCGGAACAGGACACTCTTCCAGGCCGTGCTGAATATCCGACGAAGTGAAAGCGCCCGCCGGAACGAAGTGTAGAATCCTTGTCGCATTACGATGGCGCTCTTGTATGACCTGGCAGCCGACCGGCAGACAAGAGCACCATTATCGGCTGTGGCCCTTGACCTTTCCCCTCCCTCCCCTTAACCGCCCGGATGCATACTTCTCCAGGCAGAGACGAGGATGAGGCATGAAGGTTCTCTTGATCGGTTCGGGCGGACGCGAGCATGCGCTCGCATGGAAGCTTGCCCAGTCGCCGAAACTCGGCAAGCTCTATGCGGCACCCGGCAATCCCGGCATTGCCGAACATGCCGAACTCGTGGGCCTCAACATCGATGACCACCAGGCGGTCGCCGCTTTCTGTCTCGACAAGGCGATCGACCTCGTCGTCGTCGGACCGGAAGCGCCGCTGGTTGCCGGCATTGCCGATGATTTGCGCGCAAGGAACATCGCCGTTTTCGGGCCTTCCGCTGCGGCAGCTCAGCTCGAAGGTTCCAAGGGCTTCACCAAGGATCTCTGCGCCCGCTACGATATCCCGACCGGTGCCTATCGCCGCTTTTCGAACGCGGCGGAAGCCAGGGCCTATGTGAAGGAACGGGGTGCGCCGATCGTGGTGAAGGCGGACGGCCTGGCGGCAGGCAAGGGCGTCACCGTCGCCATGACGCTCGAAGAGGCGCTTGCCGCGGTCGACGACTGTTTCGACGGCGCTTTCGGCACAGCCGGTGCGGAAGTGGTGGTGGAAGCCTATCTCGACGGCGAGGAGGCAAGCTTCTTCTGTCTGTCCGACGGCAAGACCGCATTGGCGCTCGCCACCGCCCAGGACCACAAGCGGGTCGGCGACGGCGATACCGGGCCGAATACCGGCGGCATGGGCGCCTATTCGCCGGCGCCGGTGATGACGCCCGACATGGTCTCCCGCACCATGAAGGAGATCATCGAGCCGACCATCCGCGGCATGTCGGACAGCGGCTATCCCTTCACCGGCGTCTTCTTTGCCGGACTGATGATCACCGCCAAGGGGCCGGAGCTCATCGAATACAACGTCCGCTTCGGCGACCCGGAATGCCAGGTGCTGATGATGCGGCTGAAGAGCGATCTGCTCGACCTGCTTCACGCCGCCGCGACCGGAACGCTCGACCAGATTTCGGCCGAATGGAGCGACGACGTGGCGCTGACTGTAGTGATGGCCTCGAAGGGCTATCCCGGCTCCTACGACAAGGGCACGCCGATCGCGCTCCTGCCGGAAACATCGGTTGGCGAGAAGATCTTCCATGCGGGCACTGCGATGAAGGATGGCGCACTCGTGGCAACCGGCGGCCGCGTGCTCAACGTGACGGCCACCGGAAAAACGGTCGCGGAGGCGAAGACCCGGGCCTATGCGCTCATCGACAACGTGAAATGGGAAAACGGCTTCTGCCGCCGCGACATTGGCTGGCGCGCCGTTGCGCGCGAGAACTAAGGGGGCTGGCGCGCCATCGAGCGCAAACAGAACCAGGCGCTGCGCCCTCCGATTCATTCAAAATTTACCGACTATCCTGACGAGATGGAAACGAAACGACGCTACCTTTTCCGGACCTAGAAAAGGGTTCCGGTTATGCGTCTCGTTCTGACTACGGCTCTTGTGCTTGCAAGCGGTGCGGCCTTCGCGTCTTCCATCACGACAATCAGCGGAGCAAATCCCTCCGGCGCCAGCATTGTCGAAAAACGGTGCACCGACTGCCCGGTCCCCAAGCCGAGAGCGAACGAATCCACCTACAAGGTGCCGGAACTGGCCAATGGCATCCAGAAAACGGAAATCATCGACATCAACGGTGAGAAAAAGCTCGTCCGTACCGAAGCGTGGTTCGGCGGCTCGCCCGTCATCTACATCAGCAAGCTGCCCGACTGGATGGCCACAGACAGTGCCATTGCCGAACTTCATCCGACGACGGACGGCTCGACAGAGACGGGGATAGCAACGCTCGATGGCATCGATCTCGATGCCACCACAAGCGCTGTCGCAACCGACGGGACTACTGAACAGGTTCAAGCCTCCGCCGTATCCGTGGCGGCTGCCTTCAATGAACTGGAACTGCGGCTGCGGCCGATCGAATAAGCATCCGATAATATTTACAATCTGCGTAACATGCGAAGAGTTACAATTCGCGATTAACGCGAATTTAATGCCTCACTGAAACCGATTTGGCTAATTTATTATCATTCTAAGCTGTCAAGCTTCCCATAATTAAATTTTTATTCAAATTTTCGGCATCACTGTCTTTCCGAGCAGTGCATGCAGCACGTTACGGCGCAGGACGCGCCCTCCCCAAAGTCAACCTCATTTTGCCGGCTCCACCGGGAGATTTCGGCTGCCAAAGAGTGGAACATGAAGAACCTCAAGATATCCCAGCAGCTTTTGCTGCTGATAGTGGCGATCATGGTCGCGTTCGCGGCCGTGACTTATTATCAGGTGCGCACGTCGATCGCATCGATCTACGCGGAGCGCTACGACATGCTTCGCACGCAGGTGGAATCGGCAACCTCGATCCTGCAATCCTATTACGAGCAGGAAAAAGCCGGCAAGCTGACGCATGAAGAGGCACAGCGCCTGGCTTATGCAACCGCAGCAGGAATCAAGTTCGAGCCCGCAGGCTACATCTTCGGCATGAACTACGACACGGTTACGCAGTTTCACTACAACCCGAAACTGGTCGGCGTGAACCAGAAAGGCCAGCCGGACAAGATGGGCAATCTCTTCCGTGAGGAGATCGTCGCCCATGGCCGCGCCGGTGGCGGTATCACCACCTATTATTGGGAAAAACCCGGCAAGCCGGCCAATGAGGTTTACAAGAAGGCCGTCTATTCCAAGGCTTTCGAGCCGTGGCAGATCGTCGTTGCGACGGGTGTCTACATCGACGATCTCGACGCGAAGATCAACAAGGCGATCGCCGAAGTTGCCGTCGCGGGGCTTGTCGCCGTCATCATTGCGATGATCCTAGCATTCTTCGTCATCCGCAACATCACTCGCCCGCTGGGCGCGGTTCACACAGCGCTCGAAGCCGTTGCCGACGAGGACGTCGCCATCAAGGTTCCGCATACGGACATGGCGAATGAAGTCGGCATGATGGCCAAGGCGACGCAGGAGCTTCAGGAGAAGATCCGTGAGCGCCATGCCATGGCCGCGCGCGAGGAGCAGCAAAAGCAGGAACTCGATCGCGAGCGCCAGCAAAACCTCGACATGCAGCAGCAGGAAGCCGTGATGCAGGCCCGCGTCGTCTCCACCATCGGCGAAGCGCTGGAATCGCTTGCCACCGGCGACCTCACCATCCGCTGCGGCGATCTCGGCCCGCGATATGAAACGCTTCGCCACAACTTCAACGAGGCGATCCTGCATCTCGAAGCCGCCATGGCCAAGGTCAATGCCAAGGGCATCGATATCGGCGGATCAAAGGAGGAAATCCGCCGCGCTTCCAACGAACTCTCGCAGCGCACCGAACGCCAGGCAGCCAACCTGGAGGAAACCTCGGCCGCACTCGACGAGCTTGCCGTCGCCGTCCGCCAGACCGCCGAAGGCGCCCACGAGGCCGCCCAGCGGGTGACCTCGGTCAGCTCGGAAGCCAACCGTTCCGACCAGATCGTCGCCGAGGCGATCGACGCCATGGGCGGCATCGAGCACTCGTCGGAAGAGATCTCCAAGATCATCGGCGTGATCGACGACATCGCCTTCCAGACCAACCTGCTGGCGCTGAACGCCGGTGTCGAGGCCGCTCGCGCCGGCGATTCCGGCAAGGGGTTTGCCGTCGTCGCCCAGGAAGTGCGCGAACTGGCGCAGCGTTCCGCCGCCGCCGCCAAGGAGATCAAGGACCAGATCTCCCGCTCGTCCGGCCAGGTGCAGAACGGCGTCCGCCTGGTAGGCGAGGCTGGCGAAGCCTTGAAGCGCATCTCCAGCCAGGTGAAGGCCGCCAGCGACATCGTCGGCAAGATCGCCCATTCGGCATCCGAACAGGACACGACGCTGCGCTCGATCTCCTCCTCACTGAACCAGCTCGACGCTGCGACCCAGCACAATGCCGCCATGGCGGAGGAAACCACGGCTTCGGCAGAAGCGCTGGCCACCGACACGGACGAGCTGCTCAATCTAATCCGCGGCTTCCGCGTCGGGAATGACGGCAGCAGCAGCCTGCACCACACCGCGCAGAAGATGCGCAAGGCAGGCTGAGCGATAGCTGTAATCAGGAAACAGAAAAACGCCGGGTAAACGCCCGGCGTTTTTCTTTTATGGAACTACGATACGATTTTCGAGAAGTCGGCGACCGTACCGGTCGCCTCGCGGATCGCCTTCAGAAGCGCCAGACGATTGGCGCGGATTGCGGCATCCTCGTCGTTGACGAGAACTTCCTCGAAGAAGGTGTCGACCGGTGCGCGAAGCTTCGAAAGAGCTTCCATGGCCGAGAGGAAGTCCTCCCCGGCGATCGCATCCGCTGCATCTTTCGAAGCGACCTTTATCGCCGCCCAGAGCGCCTTTTCCGCATCGAGCCGCAAAAGCTCGTCAGCGACGCCATCGGCGATGACCGTGCCCTTCTTCTCCTCGGCAGCGAGAAGCTGGACGGCGCGCTTGGTGCCGGCGAGCAGGTTCCTGCCATCCTCCGACGTGACGAAAGCCGTCAGCGCTTCAGCGCGGCGCGCGACCAGCAAGAGATCGTCGGCGTCCGGCGTCAGCACCGCATCGATGATGTCATGCCGCGCGCCCATGTCACGCAGATAGACTTTCAGGCGGTCGTGGAAGAAGGAGAGGAGGTCGAAGAGGACTTCCTCATTGACATCCAGTTCCAACTTACCGAGTAGCGCGGCATCGATATTGGCCTCAAGCAGCGCCTTGTATATCGGCAATCTTACCTTCCGCTCCAAAAGTATACGCACCACACCCAGCGCTGCGCGGCGCAGCGCGTAAGGATCCTTGGAGCCGGTCGGCTTTTCGTCGATCGCCCAGAAGCCGACAAGAGTGTCGAGCTTGTCGGCCAAAGCCACGGCGATTGCCACCTTGTCGTCCGGCACCCGATCGGTCGGGCCCTGCGGCTTGTAGTGGTCTTCGATCGCGGCGGCGACAGAGGGATTCTCCCCCTGCAGCGCTGCGTATTTGCGGCCCATCAGGCCCTGGAGCTCCGGGAACTCGCCAACAGCCTCGGTGCGTAGATCGGCCTTCACCAGCACTGCGGCGCGATCGACCAGGGCGGCATCGGCGCCGACGATTGGAGCAAGCTGTGCGGCAAGATCTCGGATGCGAGCAACGCGCTGCCCTTGAGTGCCGAGCTTGGCATGGAAGGTGACGTTCAGCGCGTCGAGCTTCGCCATCCGCTGGTCGAGAGGCTTCTTGAGATCCAGGTCGAATTTCCTGGCCGATTCCACCAGCGTATCTAGGTCTGGCATGTCGCCCTGGTCGCGTGTCCAGAAATGCCTTGCGTCCGAAAGACGGGCGCGCACCACCTTGCCGTTGCCATGGATGATTTCCCTGCCGCCGTCCTTCGCCTCGATGTTGGATACGAGGATGAAACGGTTCGACAGGCTCTCACCACCCTGCGGGCGGGTGACGAAACACTTCTGGTTCGTCTTGATGGTGAGCCGGATGATCTCCGAGGGGATTTCGAGGTATTCGGGCTCGAACTCGCCCATCAGCACATGCGGCCATTCGACGAGACCGGAAACCTCTTCCAGCAGGCCCTCGTCCTCGACCAGTTCCAGGCCGTTGGCAAAGGCGAGATCGCGCGCATCGTGCAGGATCACGTCCTTGCGGCGCTCGGCATCGAGCATGACCTTCGCTTTTTCGAGGCTCGAAACATAATCCTGGAATCGGCGGACGGTAATCGCTTCCGGCGCATGGAAGCGATGGCCATAGGTGACGTTGCCGGCGACAATCCCGTCGATTTCGAAGGGGATGACCTGCGTTTCCTCATGCTCCGGGCCGAAGACGCAGACGATCGACTGCAGCGGGCGCACCCAGCGCAGGCTTTCCGAACCCTTCCCCTCGATGCCCGCGTAACGCATGCCCTTCGGCATGGAGGCAGCGCCCCAGCGCATCGACTTCGGCCAGGGGAAATCGCGGATGATGCCGGGCATGACATCGGCGATGATTCTTTCCGCCGGACGGCCCGGCTTGGAGATCACAGCCACATAGAAATCGCCCTTCTTCGGGTCGCTGGCGACCTGGGCTTCCGAGACGGACGACAGGCCGGCGCCGCGCAAAAATCCTTCGATCGCCTTTTCCGGCGCGTCGGTGCGCGGGCCCTTGCGTTCCTCGCGCTGGTCGGCGGAACGGGCCGTCAGGCCGCGGATATCCAGTGTCAGGCGGCGCGGCGTCCAGTATTCGCGCGCGCCCTCATAGGTCAGACCCGCCTCCACCAGCGCATCGGTGACAAGCTTTTTCAAGTCTCCCGCAGCCTTCCGCTGCATGCGGGCAGGAATTTCTTCGGATCTGAGCTCAAGAAGAAGATCGGGCATGGGTTTTCAACTTTGTTGCAAAATTTCACACAAGAAGTGCAATTCGGGAGCCTCTAGCAAGCTCCTCGCCAAAAGTCACCCGCAAACGAGGGCAAGCTACCACCCTCCTCCGCCTCCACCACCCCCGCCTCCGCCTGAGGAGCCGCCCGAAAAGCCGGATGACGAGGACGAAGATTTCGGGGCGGGAATGGTCGAAGCAATGGTCGACGCCATCGAGGATGAGAAGCCGCCGATGCGGTCGCCAAAGCTCGAATAGGAATCGCCGCTGTACCACCCCGGCGCATAAGAGGCTGCAGCAACCCCCGCCGCCGTGGCAAGCCAGGCCTCAAAAGCACGACTCCAGGGCTTTTCGACGCCGAGCGCGACTGCATAGGGAAGCAATGTCTCGAAATGCTGCGGCGACATGGTCGGCGCACCCGCCATGTTCATCCGGTCCTTTTCGGCGAGCGTCAGATAGGTACGCAGGCCTTCGATGCCATCCATCAGCTTGCTGCCGAGCGGCGTCGGCGCACCCATCAGGAAGAAGAAGATGACATTGGCAAGCACGATGCCGCCGACCGCCACCATGACCGGCCAATGGTCGCTGCCGGTCATTTCCGAAACGATTGCCACCAGGATTGCCGAGCCGGCCGACAGCGCGACAAAGCCGATGAACCCGAGAACGATGATCGATACGATTTTCGACATGAGCGAGGAGCCCCGGCGCAGACCCTTGCCGAAGCTGACGGCAAACCCGCCGATGAAGACCGCGAAGAAGGCAGGAACAATCAGCATGACGATCATGTCCGGCTCCAGATTGCCGAAGATGACCAGCGCCAGGATGGAGAGCACGCTCAGCGCCACGCCACCCATCACATAGCCGGTATTGGCCTTGTAATACTTGCCGCGGTGTTCCTTTTCCATCGCGTTTCGAAAACTCGCGCCCACGGACTGCACTGTCGTACCGTGCGCCTCGTCGATGACGAGGCTTCGCCCCGGCGCGCCAATCGAGCCCAGGATGGAGGCCTGGCCGATCGGCAAGGTCCTCGGCGCGGCCTTGTCGGTCCGCCGGATGGTAATCTTCTGCCCAAGATCCTCCAGTACGACATATCCCTTCACCGCCAGATCGAGTGTGCTGGCGGAAAAGGCGGTCCAGCCGCCGCCGGAAAATCCCTTGTTGTCGATATAGTTGACAAGGGCCGGCGAAATGCCGTCAGGGGCATCCCAGCGCGGCACGACGACGCCACGTGCGGGGTCGCGGCCGACGCGTTTCCAGAAGACCACGTAATAGCCAACGACAAGAATGAGCCCGCCGACGCCCAGGAAAAGATTGAGGTTGTCGCGGAACCACCAGCTGCGCTCCTGATCCGCCGAGGGCGGCGCGACCACGCCTTTTGGAAAGCCGGCAACGATGGTGAGACCTTCCTCTTCGCCCAACGGACGGGTCGTTACGAAATCCGCCTCGTTGCCATTCGCCTGCATGCGAGCATTTCGTGCTGTCGAGCCGAGCGGACCGGTATAAGCTGCCGTTTGCGTCACCTGTCCATCCGGAAGCATCACACGGGCGGATGCCTCAGCGATGCGAAATTGCCAGCCGTTTCCGGTGACGTTCCAGTAAAGCTCGTCATGGTCGTCGAAATAGCGGATCTGGCGATCCGTCCGATAAGTGAAAACATAGGTGTGCTCGCCATTGCGAAGGAGCACGTCTTCCGATCCCGCATAGATGCGGATGCCTCCGGTCACCGATTCTGTATGATAGGGTTCATCCTGTCCGTCCCGGGTGACGGACAGGACGTCGAAGCCCACCCGCAGCGTACGGCCGTTCGCATCCACCATGGTCAGCGGAAAATCGCGGAAAATCCCGCGCCTGATCCGGTTGCCCTCGGCATTGACGGTGATCGTCTCGGAAACGGTCAGGTCGCCATTTCGAGCAACCTGAATATCGGAATGGTAGGAACGGATATATTCCTCCGCCCGGGCGGGCAGCGCCGCCAGCGCCAGCAGAAGCACCAGCCAGAAACCGGAGAACCACCGCATCACGACATCCCTCCCCTTCGGCGCCCTGGGCCCGTTCCTCTTGCCCCGCCTATTCGATATCCGTGTATGCGACACCGAGCGAGGCCAGCACATCCCAATAATCCGGAAAGGTCTTGGCGACGCAATCCGGGTCGAGAATGGTGATGCCGCCGATCTTCAAGCCCGCCAGCGCAAAGCTCATGGCGATGCGGTGATCGGCGAAGGTGTTGATCGCCGCCGGCAGCGTCTGGCCGGCGAGCGACGGATCGGATGCGACAATCAGATCATCGCCTTCTTCCGTCGCCAGACCTTCGCGGATGTTGTTGAGGCCGAGCGAGAGCGCCCTCACCCGGTCGCATTCCTTGACGCGCAGGTTGGCAATGCCGATAAAGCGCACCGGCGTCTCGTTGAAGGCGGCGAGCACGGCAAGCGTCGGCACCGCATCCTGCATCTGCGAGCCGTCGATCTCGGCGGGCAGGTGCGGGAATTTCGAAATGACGTCGTAGGCCTTGGCATCCGGCTGGGTGAAGGCCCCGTTCGGTACGCCGAGATCGATCGCGCCGCCGGTCAGCACTTCCGCGGCCCAGAGATAAGTTGCGGCCGAAGCATCCGGTTCGATGACGAAGTCCGCAGCCCGATAACCGGTCGGCTCGACTTTCCAGCTTGCTGCGTCGATCTGCTCCACCTTGGCGCCGAATGCCTGCATGGCGGCGAGCGTCAGGTCGACATAACCGCGGGCGCCGATTTCCGCACCGGCAAGCGCCACGGTGACCGGCGCATTGGCGCCTTTCGGAGCGAGCGGCGCCGCCATCAACAGGGCGGAAACGTATTGGCTCGACAGGCCTGCATCGATCTCGACACGGCCTGACGCGAAATGGCCGATGCCGCGCACGGTAACCGGCGGGCAGCCGGTCGGCGCCTCGACGTCGATGCCGAGGGATTTCAGGGCCGCCACCAGCGGTGCGATCGGCCGCTTGCGCATGTGCTCGTCGCCATCGACCACGACGGTCCCATCGACCGAAGCAACTGCGGCCGTCAGGAATCGGGTCGCGGTGCCGGCATTGCCGAGGAAAAGCGGTGCGGGAGGCGGCAGGAGCTTGCCCATGCCGGTGACGACGAAGGTCGTCTCGTCCGGCTCGTCGATTGTCACCCCCATTGCCCGCAGGGCATCCGCCATATAACGCGTGTCGTCGCTCCTTAGCGCACCCGTCAACCGGCTCGTTCCCCTGGCGAGGCCCGCCAGGAGCAAAGCGCGGTTGGTGATCGACTTGGAGCCCGGCGGCACGGCGCGGCCGACAAGCGGCTTGCCCGGCGGCACTATGGTGAGTTTCACTCTGCCCATGATGATCGTCTCTTCCGTCACTCGCGGCGCTGCCCGCAAGGCACGCCATAACTTTTCAACCTTCGACGGCGCTCTTAGAGCGTTTCCGTGCAAAGGTCCAATGACGGTTTCCTAGAATTTGACAGCTGGAACCGCGCGATCCGCGTCGTTGGTGATTTCGAAATATTCGCGCTTGGAAAAGCCGAACTGACCGGCGACCAAGTTGGACGGGAAGCTTTCGACCTTGACGTTCAGATCACGCGCCGCGCCGTTGTAATAGCGCCGCGACATCTGAATCTCGCTTTCGATCGTTTCCAGCGAGGCCTGCAGTTCGGAAAAGTTCTGGTTCGCCTTGAGGTCCGGATAGGCTTCCGCGAGCGCAAAGAGCTTACCAAGCGCCTGGGACAGCAGCCCCTCCGCCTGGGCGCGGGCGGCGACATCGCCGGCCGGCACGGCCTGGGCCTGGTTACGCAGCTTCACCACTTCTTCGAGCGTGCCCTTCTCGTGTGCTGCGTAGCACTTCACTGTCTCGATAAGGTTCGGGATGAGATCGGCACGGCGCTTCAATTGGACGTCGATGCCGGACCAGGCCTCCTCCGCCATCTGACGGGATCTGACAAGCCCGTTATAAATCATGATGCCGTACAGGACGACGAGAGCTACTATGCCGATCAGGATATACATCAGACGAATCCCCCACAGACGCGTAAATCCGAAGCGGAGACTAGGCACACTTCCTGGAAGGCGTCAAACGCACCGCGCGAAAGTCTTTGATAAGGCGGCTGTTTATGCCGCCTCCTTGCCGAAGTTGACGCCACCGGCTTCGGTCAGCAGGAAGGCCTCACCGCAGGCCTTCGCCAGCGTGCGGACGCGCAGAATATAGCTCTGGCGTTCGGTGACGGAGATCACGCCGCGCGCGTCGAGCAGGTTGAAGACGTGCGATGCCTTGATGCACTGGTCATAGGCCGGAAAGACGCATTTGTGCAGCATCTGGTTGGCGTTGCCCCCCGGAGCACCTGCCGCGAGCAGCGCCTGGCATTCCTTTTCGGCGTCGATGAAGTGCCGGTGCAGCATCGCAGTATCGGCGAATTCGAAATTATGGCGGGAATATTCCTGCTCGGCCTGCAGGAAAACGTCGCCATAGGTGATCTTCTCCTCGCCTTCACGACCATTGAAGTTGAGATCATAGATGGAATCCACACCCTGCAGATAAGTCGCGAGACGCTCGAGGCCATAGGTGAGCTCACCCGCGACCGGCGCGCATTCGATGCCGCAAACCTGCTGGAAATAGGTGAACTGCGAGACCTCCATGCCGTCGCACCAGCATTCCCAGCCGAGGCCCCAGGCGCCGAGCGTCGGGCTTTCCCAATCATCTTCCACGAAGCGCACGTCATGCAGCAGCGGATCGAGGCCGATCGCCTTCAGCGAACCGAGGTAAAGTTCCTGCAGGTTCGACGGGTTCGGCTTCAGAATGACCTGATACTGGTAATAGTGTTGCAGGCGGTTTGGGTTTTCGCCGTAACGGCCATCGGACGGACGGCGGGAAGGCTGCACATAGGCGGCCCTCCACGGCCTCGGGCCAAGCGCACGCAGCGTCGTGGCGGGATGGAACGTGCCTGCGCCGACCTCCATGTCATAGGGCTGCAGGATGGCACAGCCCTTGTCCGCCCAGTAGTTCTGGAGCGCCAGGATCAGCCCCTGAAAGGAGCGGGTCGGAGACATGTGGGCGGGCAGATCGGTCATGGCGATAAAACGGTTGTTTATTGAGGATGCGGACGAGTGCCACGCATCGGGGGCACGGGTCAAGGATTTATAGGCCGGCAAACGGTTTCCGGTCACTCCTCCTCATCCCGCTTCACGCGATACTCTCCCGTCACGGGGTCCTTGACGAGCGTGCCCATGGCGCCGGTCTGGCGCTCCTTTTCCCGCTCCTTCGAGCGCTGGGTGAGCTTTTCGGCATCCTTGATGAACTTCTTGTAAAGCATCCAGCCGCCGCCAATCACGATGATCAGAAATATGAGCTGGGCCATCTCCCCCTCGCATGCTCCTCTCGACCTTTCAGAGGCCGTACCTCGCCCACAATGCCCTTTCCTCCAGGCTTGCGGCAAGCCCCGTGGCTGCCCCTGCGGCGATTTCGGCGGATTTGCCCTCGCCGAATACGACGCCCGGCACGCGGCGACCGAAGAGCGTGCGGGCGCTGCCGATCAGTTCCAGCTTCGCATCCTTGCCATAGCGACGCTTGACGACCTCGCGCACTTCGCCCAAACCGTCGATCAGACCGAGGTCGAGGCCGCGCAGACCGCTCCAGAAGAGACCTGAAAAAATGGTCGCATCATCGGCGAGCCGCTCGCCGCGGCGCATCTTCACCATATCAATGAAGACCTTGTGGATTTCGAGCTGCAGCGATTTCAGATATTCGATATCGCCTTCCTTTTCCGGCTGGAAAGGATCCAGGATCATCTTATTTTCGCCAGCGGTATAAACACGACGCTCGACGCCGATCTTGCGGAGCAGTTCCGGAAAACCGAAACCGCCGGAAACGACGCCGATCGAGCCCACGATCGAGGTCGGGTCGGCAAAGATCTCGTCGCCTGCAAGCGCGATCATATAGCCGCCGGAAGCCGCGACATCCTCGATGAACATCAGCACCTTCTTATCCTTCTCCTCGGCAAGCGCCCGGATGCGCTGGAAGATCAGGCGCGACTGCACCGGCGAACCGCCCGGAGAATTGATGGCGATCGCGACGACCGGCGCCTCCTTGTGTGCAAACGCCTTGTCCAGCATGGGCGCGACGGTGGCCAGATTGAGGGTCTGCTTGAACTGGCTGCCGCCGGCCATGATCGCGCCGTGGAGCCGGACGACGGGAATCGTCACGCCCTTCTTGCGGAACCGCTTCGGCACCAGCCTCTTCCAAAACCCGGCCATTTCTCTTCCTTTTGTTTATTGTGTTGAGCCTGTCACAGCATGTATGCGCTGGATTTTCAAACACAATGGCCCTGCCTGTGAAAGCGGCATTTTAGCGTCCGCACGAACGCCGTCGTCTCAACCTCCCTAGCGTCAGCCTGTCGGTGGGTTTCGCCGGGCACCAAGCCGGGGATAGGCAGCGCGCCCGTTGTTGAGATCATCTACAAATGATGTGAAGCTATGGCCATCCGGGCCGTGCACGAAGAATGGAACCCGCAGCGCCAGCCGGGCGCGCGAGCCCTTGACCGCGGTGACGAGGATGCGAGTCGCGTTTTCATCCGGCCGTGGATGGACGGCTGTGATTTCCAGTCCGCCGAAACGTTTGCCGCAGGCGTCGATGATCTCGGCGATCGATTGCGGCCGGGCGATCAGCGACAACTGCCCACCGGGCTTCATGATCGCACCGGCAGTCCGTATCCATGCTTCGAAAAGGCCCACCGTCATCGCATGCGCCTCGGCTTTCAGAGCATCCGGCGTCCTGCGGTCGGCCGCATCGTTGAAGGGCGGATTCATGATGACATGGTCGCAGACCTCATCGAGCAATCCCGCAGCAATTCGCGGCTTGCCGGTCATCGTCACATCGGCCTCCAGCACCTCGACGCGACCGGCCAGAAAGGCGTTTTCGGGAAGTGCCAACGTCCGGCGGGCGTAATCGGCCATCAGCGGAGATTTCTCCACCAGCAGGATCCTGGCCTGTTCCAGACGTGCGGCCACGGCAAGGCCGGCGGCACCGGCGCCAGCGCCGAGATCCGCGACACGAACCGGCTTGTCGGCCACCACCAGCGAGGCGAGCAGCATGGCGTCGACGCCGGAACGATGTCCCCCACCCTTCGGCTGCGTCACATGGAAGCGACCGCGATGAAAGGCGTCGATGGTATGAGTGGAGGTCAAGGCCTCAACTCCGCCGCCAGGCCTGCATCCTTCAATATCCCTCGCGCTTCGTCAGCCTTCTCCGCCTCTACGAGAAAGCGGCGCGGCAGAAGCCCGAGCGAACCTTCCAGCACGCTCATCGACTGGTCCGCGATCATGTAATGGATGCCGGCATCCTTCATCAGGCTTTCCGCCAGCGACAGGATCACGACATCGTTGGTGCGGATGATCTCCAGCATGACGCTTTTTTGAAACCCCATTAAATCCGGCGGGATGCGATTTGCCCTTGCCGCCCTATCCGCCTCTTTCTATTGTCGTTTAAAAGATTTCGATAGGGAGGCCTCATCGTTGGGCGTCGTCATACCGCTTGAAGAAGGTAAAAACAAATCCGCGTCCGTCAAACCTTTGGTGGACCTTACCAAGGCGGACATGGAGCGGGTCAACCAGCTCATCCTGTCCAAAGCCGGCTCCGACGTGCAGATGATCCCGGAAGTCGCCAACCACCTCATCTCATCGGGTGGCAAGCGTTTGAGGCCGATGCTGACGCTCGCATCCGCCTCGCTGTTCGGTTATCGAGGCGACGGACATGTGAAGCTGGCGACCAGCGTCGAATTCATGCATACGGCGACGCTGCTGCATGACGACGTGGTGGACGAAAGCGATCTGCGCCGCGGCAGATCCACGGCACGGATGATCTGGGGCAACCAGGCAAGCGTGCTGGTCGGAGACTTCCTGCTTGGCCAAGCCTTCAAGATGATGGTGGATGCCGGTTCGCTTGAAGCGCTCGATGTGCTGTCGACAGCCGCCTGCGTGATTGCCGAGGGCGAGGTGCTGCAGCTCTCCGTCGCCAAGAATATGGAAACGACGGAAGATGATTATCTCTCCGTCATCCGCGCCAAGACGGCAGCACTCTTTGCCGCGGCTGCGGAAGTCGGTCCAATCGTCGCCAATGCAGACAAAGCCGGCCGCGCGGCGATGAAATCCTACGGCATGAATCTCGGCCTTGCCTTCCAGCTCGTCGATGACGCACTCGACTATGGCGGCAAGGCGGCCGATCTCGGCAAGAATGTCGGCGACGATTTCCGCGAGGGCAAGATCACGCTGCCCGTCATCCTTTCCTATCGCCGAGGGACAGAAAGCGAGCGTGCTTTCTGGCGCAACGCGATCGAGAATGGCGAAAGCAGCGACGAGAACCTCGAAAAGGCGCTCGGATTCATCAACAAGTACGATGCCCTGAACGACACGATCGCCCGTGCGCTGCATTACGGCACAATTGCCCGCGATGCGTTGGCGCCGTTACCGGCGTCGCCGCTCAAGGCAGCGCTTCTGGAAGTCATCGATTTCTCCATCCAGCGTGTCAATTAACACGCTGGATCACTAACGAAGGTGTGACCGGCACCGCCCGCCTGCGGCGCTGGAGAATTCCTTGCGGACGTGCTCCAAAAAAGCCATTCTGTTGTGAATCAATTGGAGCATGTGTGGCGGCTGATTTCAGCGCTGTACCAGGCTCTACACGAAAGGCACCTTTCATGCGGCGGAAATCCAGCCTTCTTCTGCTCTCCAGCGCGGCGCTTGCAGCCCTGCTTTTCATCGGCCCGGTTGCACGCGCGGCAACCGCGGATCCGAGGCCAACGGCAGAAGACGTGGTGACTTTCGATGCCAGCGATGTGAAGTCGTTTTCCGGCGCGTTCCTGGCAGGCCGCACCGCCGACGTGGATCACGACTACCTGACCGCCATCTCGCTTTACCGCAAGGCGCTCGATTTCGATCCGGCCAATCTGGAGATCCGTGAAAGGCTGATGATCTCGCTGCTGCTCAACGGCGATTTCGAGGACGGCCTCAAGGAGGCTGACGCGCTGAAGGAAGATGCGGCCGTCGAGCGGATCACCAAGATCGTCCGCGGCCTCGACGCCCTGCGCGACAAGAAGTTCGACACGGCGAGAAAGGTCCTCGCCTATGACGGGCCGAACGATCTCGACCGGCTGACGCATCAGCTCCTTTCCGCCTGGGCAGATATCGGCGCCGGCAAGGGCAAGCGCGCCATGGCCAATGTTGCCAATCTCAAGGGGCCGGCCTGGTACAAAGTCTTCACCAGCTACCAGCTCGGCGCCATGGCGCTCGTCACCGGCGACATCGGTACGGCACGCCAGCATCTCAACACGGCCGTCACCAACAACGAAGCCGTGGCAACCGCGCCCGATACCTTCATGCGCGCCGTGATGGCGCTTGCACGTCTTGAGGCCGCCGCCGGCAACAAGCAGAAGGCGCTCGATGCAATCGCTGTCGGCGATGGCATGGTGGCCAATTACGCGCCCCTGAAAGCACTCAGGCAGAGCATTGAAAAAGGCGAGAAGCCGCAACAACAGGTAACCAATGCCGCCGAAGGTGCAGCCAGCGTGCTCTTTTCCATCGGCGGTGCGCTCAATCGCCAGGGCGCCGAGGACATGGTGTCGCTCTACCTGCAGATATCCCACGCGCTTGATCCCAAAAGCGCCGATACGCTGATTCTGCTCGGTGGCATAGCCGAAAAGCTTGAACAGCCCGAGCGCGCCATCAAGTTCTATTCGAGCGTGCCGGTCGATTCGCCGATGCGGCGGATTTCCGAACTGCAGCTCGGCGTGACGCTTTCTGAAACCGGCAAGGCTGAGGAAGCCAAACAGCATCTGAAGGCGCTGATCGATTCCGATCCTTCCGACATTCGTAGCTATATCGCCTACGGCAGCGTGCTTTCCGAAGCCAAGGACTACAAGGCCATGGCGGAGACCTACGACAAGGCGGTCGAGGTGATCGGCCCCGTGCCGAAGCCCGGCGACTGGTCGGTCTTCTTCCAGCGCGGCATCGCCTTTGAACGGCTGAAGCAGTGGGACAAGGCCGAGCCGAACTTCCGCAAGGCGCTGGAGCTCAATCCCGAACAGCCGCAGGTGCTGAACTATCTCGGCTACTCGCTGGTCGACATGAGCAAGAACCTGGAAGAGGGCCTCGACATGATCCGCCGCGCCGTCGATGCGCGGCCTGATGATGGCTATATCGTCGATTCGCTCGGCTGGGCCTATTACCGTATGGGCAAGTTCGACGATGCCGTGACGGAACTGGAACGGGCCGTGCAGCTGCGTGCCGGCGATGCCACGATCAACGATCATCTGGGGGACGCCTACTGGCGCGTTGGGCGCAAGCTTGAAGCGGTCTACCAATGGAACCGGGCGCTCGTTTCCGAGGGCGAGGACATCAACCGCGAGCACATCAAGGAAAAGATCGAGAAGGGCCTCCCACCGCTCGATCCGAACGCGACCACTGCCGATCGCAGCCCGACCGAGCCTGCAGCTCCGCCGCCGCCCGCACCGGCAAATCCCGACAAGAAATCCTGACGCTTCATGCCGATCGACAACATGTTTCCCGAAAACGGGCCTGCCGGCGAGGCGGGCCTTTTTGAAATGGCGCCTGCCAAGATCAACCTCGCCCTGCACGTGACCGGACAGAGGGCCGACGGCTATCATCTGCTGGAAAGCATCGTAACTTTCGCCGACAGGGGCGACGTGCTGAGCTTTACCGCGGCGGAAGCCGACGACTTCATCGTCTCGGGCCGGTTCGCCCATTTCGTGCCGACCGATGCGGCGGAAGGGGACGGGAACCTGGTGCCGCAAGCGCGCGACCTCTTGCGCCGGACGCTCGCGGATCGGGGCATTTCAACGACGCCCGTCGCCATCCATCTCGAAAAGAACCTGCCCGTCGCGGCCGGGATCGGTGGTGGCTCGGCAGATGCAGCTGCCACGCTGCGCGGGCTCCTACGTTTTTGGGAGGCAAGCCTGCCGGAGCCGGAACTTATCGCGCTGTGTCTGTTCCTCGGCGCCGACGTGCCCATGTGCCTCAAGGGCGAGGCCCTGATGGCCAGGGGCATTGGTGAAGAACTCGCCGCGCTGCCTACCCTGCCCTCGCTGCCACTTGTGCTCGGCAATCCGCTCATTGGCGTTTCGACGCCGGATATCTTCCGGCGCCTGCTTCGCAAGGACAACCCGTCGATTGGCGCACGTGACGACGACTGGGTGCCTTTCCTCAAAACGTTACGCAACGACCTCGAACCACCGGCCCGCTCGCTTGTGCGCGAGATCGATCAGATCTCCAACATGATCGGCGCCGAAGGGGCCATGCTGACGCGCATGTCCGGTTCGGGCGCGACCTGTTTCGGGATATTTCCTTCCCTCGAAACAGCCCGAAAAGCAGTGGACAGCCTTAACGAGCAGAAGCCGGACTGGTATTTTCAGGCCGTGCAGACCATCGGTACAGAGCCATGAACCGGATAGACGAAACACGCAACTTCATTCCCGTCGGCATTGCAGTGCTGACCGTTTCCGATACGCGCACCCCGGAGAGCGACAAGTCGGGCGACACGCTCGTTGCCAGGATTGCCGAGGCAGGCCATCAGCTCAAGGCCCGCGCCATCGTGTCCGACGATAAGGAACGGATCGCTCAACAGGTTCGGGAATGGACGCTCGATCCGGAGATCGACGTGGTGATCACCACCGGCGGCACGGGCTTCACCGGCCGCGACGTGACGCCGGAAGCGCTCGAACCCCTCTTTGAAAAACGGATGGACGGTTTTTCCGAAGTCTTCCACCGTATCTCCTACGACAAGATCGGCACCTCGACGATCCAGTCGCGGGCGACGGGCGGCGTCGCCAATGCAACCTTCATCTTCGTGCTGCCGGGCTCGCCGGGCGCCTGCAAGGATGCCTGGGATGGCATATTGAAGGCACAGCTCGACTATCGCCACATGCCCTGCAATTTCATCGAAATCATGCCGCGGCTCGACGAGCATTTGAGGCGGGGCGCCGGAAAATAAGTCAGCGGGCTGACGCGGCCACCCAGGCAGGGATCATCTCGCTGACGAGCTTCGAGGCCTTCTGCCCCCTGGCGAGCGCTTCCAGGTCCATGCCGGACTTGGCGAGCGCGATCGCCTGTCGTTTCGGCAAAAGCAGGCCGTATTCCAGGGGCGGCACCGCACGCCCGATGCGCTTGAAGAACGGCCGCCGATAGGTTCGCGACGGTGCGAATCGGGCCGGCTGCTTGTTGAGCGCGATATATTCCATCACCTCGTCGATCCAGCCGGCCTGCAGCCGCGCGCCCGGCTCCACCAGAAGCAGCCACTCCCCCCGCGCGCCGCGCAGGATGTCCTTAATCTCCCAATGGGTGTGGAAACGGCAGCCGGCCGCATCGGCGACGTGGGAGGTTCCATCCCGCGAGCCGTGATCGAGCACCACCACATCGCTTACAAGCCCTTCCACCGCGGCGGAAACAAGAATGGAGAGCGTCTGCGCCAGCTCCGATTCCTGGTCGCGGCATTCCATGATGACAGTCAGCATTCCTGACATTTACCGCATTGCAACAGGGAATGCCAGAAACCGTTTTCAAAATTTGTTCTTGCAATGTTCTCGTTTTGCCGTTAGGAATTTAATCATCACGAACGGGGAATTTCCCCTTCAGGAGCGTCCGATGAACGAGCTGTCCCATCTGCGGCAGGCTGCCTTTGCGCCTGCCCATACGGCGGATATTGCCGATGCGCTGGTGAAGTCCTCCGGCCTCAGGGTAGAGGTCGACCGTCGGCGCGGGCGCGGCGCGGGCTTGAATCCGAGCGGCCGCTTCGAGGAGGAGCGCCGTGAGGTTTTCGACGACGGCTGGCAGACGATCGAGGAACTGGAACCGTTCAAGACCGAGGTGCAGGTGGAAAAGCCGCGTACGGCAATCACTCGCAACGACTCACCCGATCTCTCCTTCGACCGTTCAATCAATCCCTATCGCGGCTGCGAGCACGGTTGCATCTATTGTTTCGCGCGCCCGACCCACAGCTATATGGGTCTCTCGCCAGGGCTCGATTTCGAATCGAAGCTGTTCGTCAAGCCTGACGTGCCGAAGCTGCTCGAGAGGGAACTCAGCAAGCCCGATTACAAGGTGCGGGCGATCGCGATCGGTACGAATACCGATCCCTATCAGCCGATCGAGCGGGAATGGCGCATCATGCGGCAGATTCTCGAAGTGCTGAACAAGGCCAACCATCCCGTCGCTATCGTGACGAAATCGGCACTGATCACCCGCGATATCGACATCCTTTCCGAAATGGCTTCGAAAGGGCTTGCCAAGGTCGGCATTTCCGTCACGACGCTCGACCGCAAGCTGGCCCGCACCATGGAGCCGCGCGCCTCGACCCCTCCCAAGCGTCTTACCGCCATCAAGGCGCTGACCGATGCCGGCATTCCAACGGCGGTCATGGTGGCGCCCGTGATCCCGGCGCTTACTGATCACGAGATCGAGCGCATTCTGGAAGCCGGCCATGCGGCAGGAGCAGCCGAAGCAAGCTATGTTCTGCTCCGCCTGCCGCTGGAGGTGAGCCCGCTCTTCCGTGACTGGCTTCTGCAGAACTATCCGAACCGCTACCGGCACGTGATGTCGCTGATCCGCTCGATGCGCGGCGGCAAGGACTATGACGCCGAGTGGGGCAAGCGGATGAAGGGTGCCGGCCCCTATGCATGGCAGATCGGCCGCCGCTTCGAGATGGCGGTGAAGCGGCTCGGCATGGTGCGCCGCGGCCTGCCTTTGCGCGATGACATTTTTATCCGGCCGGACGGAGGCGGCATCCAGCTTTCGCTGCTTTAGGCATGACAGGCTTGAAGCCTGCGATTTTTTGATTTTCTCTTTCCGGCACCTTCCCCGCTTCCATTGCGTGCCGGAATCTCCCCGGTTCCACCGCCGCCCCGGTGGATAGCGACGCCGCATCGCTTGTCCGGGGTTGCAGGAGATCGGGTCGGCGTGCGAGGTTGCCGCCATGTTGCCTCGCACGTCACCCGATTCTCCGATGCTTTTCGAAGAAGTGCCGCTCGTTCCGGACTTCAGCCTGGAACTTCTGGCAGGCAAGGCCGGCCTTTGGCCGGTCGCCGGCACCGACGAGGCCGGGCGCGGGCCGCTAGCCGGCCCCGTCGTCGCGGCTGCCGTGATTCTCGATCCGAACAACATCCCGGACGGTCTCAACGATTCCAAGCAGCTCACCGCCGCCCAGCGGGAAGTGCTGTTCGAGGCGATCATGGCCACATCCGAGGTCTCGCTTGCCGCTTCCGGCCCCCGCCATATCGACGAGCGCAATATTCTGCGCGCCAGCCTCGATGCCATGCGCCGGGCGATAGCCGGTCTTGCCATAACCCCGGCCTATGTGCTGGCCGATGGCCGCGACGTGCCCGCGGGCCTTTGCTGCCCCGGCAAGGCGGTCATCCAGGGCGATGCACGCTCCGTTTCGATCGCCGCCGCCTCGATCATCGCCAAGGTCACGCGAGACCGGATGATGGCTCGCGCCCACCATGTATTCCCCGCCTACGGCTTTGCCAATCACGCGGGCTATGCCACGCCGCAGCATCGTGCCGGCATCGAGATGCATGGCCCCTGCCGCCTGCACCGGATGAGTTTCCGGCCGCTTCGGAAAGACGAACTGCCGGAGGGTTGACCGCCGAGGCCAGCTTTCGCCCGCTGGCGCCGAGCATCAACTCGTCGGGTCCGTCGCTCGCATGCTCGGGCGATTCGCCATCCGTTCCCACCACGCAAAGACCGCCGGATTCTCGGCCATCATGTCCGAAGCGACCGGTGCCTTGAGGAAATAGTCGATCATCGGCGCGACATGGAGGTCGGCGAGGCTGAGGGCGCTTCCGCATAGCCATGGGCCATTCACCATCAGATCACTGAGCGCCCGCAGACAGGTCGGCGCCCGATCGAGTGCTGGCTGCAGCTTGGCAATCTCCGTCTGCCTGCCGCTCAGGGGCTTCGAGACCTGCTCGACATAAATGCCCCAGACGAGAGTCGCGTAGAGATAACCATCTGCGATGCTGATGATCTGGTTCATCCGCGCCCGGGTGCGGGGATCGCCGGGCTGGAGAGCAGGCCCCTCGAAAGCTTCTTCCACATATCTGGTGATGGCGCCGGTCTCATAGAGTGCGAAGCCGCCGTGCTCGAAGGCAGGAATACGCCCGAAAGGCTGCCTTTCCAGATAGGTGGCGGGCGGGCCACCCGTCGCGAAGACGTCAACCGGCACCAGTTCGTAGTCAACGCCCTTCTCGAAGAGCGTCAGCCGCGCCGCACGCACATAGACACTATAACCGGCACCGAACAGTGTTGGCTTCCGCATTGGCCGTCTCCGAACCTTGCCTCGCTTCGCTGCAGCGAACGCGATGGCGGCAAAAGAAAAGCCTCCGGAGCTCAGCGCTTCGGAGGCTTCAGATGTTCGATGAAAATCGGAATCAGTTCAATCGCGACTGCACCTTGCCGACGGCATCCTGGAAGAGTGCATCCCGGGTGGCGGTGTCCGCCTTCTTGGCAATGACGCTTTCGGCAGCGGCGATCGCGAGATCGACAGCGGCAGCGCGCACGGCGCCGATCGCGTCAGCCTCGGCCTGCTTGATCTTCTGCTCGGAAAGCGCATTGCGGCGAGTGACAAACTCCTCCGTCTTCTGCCTGGCTTCCGCCGTCAGAGCTGCAGCTTCACGCTCGGCAGCAGCGACGATATGAGCGGCATCCGCTTCGGCTTCCTTGCGCTTGCGCTGGTATTCGGCAAGCAATAGCTGGGCCTCGTCACGCAGACGCTTGGCCTCGTCGAGTTCCTTGCGGATGTTTTCGGCCCGCTCGTCGAGCGACTTCGCCATCATGCCCGGCACTTTGAGATAGACGATCAGAGCCAGGAAGAGGACGAGACCGACAAACGCAAAAAATGTTGCATCGAATGCCATCGGATCAGGCCTCCGTCTTCACGGCTGCAACCGCAGCCTTGATGTCATCGCCGGTTGCCTTGGCGCCGATCAGCTGATCGACGATGGCAGACGCGGTTTCTTCGGCGATCTGGCCTACCTGGGCAAAAGCCTTCGCCTTGATCTCTCCGATACGGGTTTCGGCCACCGCAAGCTTCTGAGCCAATTCGGCCTCGATCGCAGCACGATCGGCAGCAGCCTTCGCCTTGGCGGCTTCGCGGGCGGTTTCGGCAATCGAATGGCCCTTGGAACGGGCGGCGGCCAGTTCCTTTTCATAGGTCTCGACGGCAGCATCCGCTTCCGCCTTCAGGCGGGCGGCCTCGTCGAGGTCCTGGGCGATCCGGTCATGGCGGTGTTCGAGAATGCCGCCGACGCGCGGAACGATGACCTTCTTCATCAGGAGATAGAAGAGGCCGAAGGTGATGACGAGCCAGAGGATCTGCGACGGGAAATAGGTCGCGTCGAAGGGCGGGAAGGTTCCGCCACCGTGCTCGCCTTCATGGGCGACGCCGGTTTCGGTATGCACTTCGCCAGCCGGCGCGGCATACGTGTCGCCCGCAGGGGCGGTGCCCGGCGCTGCAGGCGTTTCAGGAGCGGCCGGCGCGGTCTGCGCATGTGCCGAGGTCACGAACATCATCACCTCCAGGTGTATTCCAAATGCGAAGGATCACGGCGCGCTTTTCCAAGCGGCCGCGATCCCGATCCCTGGCCAGGTATCAGACTGCGTAGAGCAGCAGGAGAGCGATGAGCAGCGAGAAGATGCCCAGAGCTTCCGTAACGGCGAAGCCGAATACCAGACGGCCGAACTGGCTGTCCGCGGCGGACGGGTTGCGCAGGGCGCCCGAGAGGTAGTTGCCGAAGATGTTGCCGAGGCCGAGAGCCGTACCGGCCATGCCAAAGCAAGCCAGACCTGCACCGATGAACTTTGCTGCTTCCGCTTCCATGAGAAACTCCTTGAAATGGTTGTTGCGGCTGATGACTGACGCCTCAGGACGCCAATGTCGTTATCCTTAGTGCCCGCCGGGATGGATCGCGTCGTTGAGGTACATGCAGGTCAGCACCGCAAAGACGTAAGCCTGGAGGAAGGCGACGAGGAATTCGAGACCGGTCAGGGCGACCGTCATGATGAGGGGAAGGACTGCACCGCCGATGCCGAGTGCGCCGAGGGTTCCAAGCGAGGCGACGAAGCCTGCGAACACTTTCAGCGTGATGTGGCCGGCAAGCATGTTCGCGAAAAGACGAACAGAGAGCGAAACCGGGCGGGAGAGGAACGAGATGATTTCGATCGAGACGACCAGCGGCAACAGCGCGCCCGGCACACCGCTCGGCACGAAGAGCTGCAGGAAGTGCAAGCCGTGCTTGTAGAAGCCGTAGACGAGGACCGTGCCGATGACGAGCAGAGCAAGCGCGAAGGTGACGATGATCTGGCTGGTAACGGTGAAGAAATAAGGAAACATGCCGAGCAGGTTTGCGGTCAGCACGAACATGAACAGCGAGAAGACCAGCGGGAAGAACTTCATGCCGTGGCTGCCCGCGCCTTCGCGCAGCATTCCGGCGATGAACTCATAGGACATTTCCGCGACCGACTGCGCCCGTCCCGGGATCAGGCCGCGCTGAGACGTCGCAAAATAAAGGAAGCCGGCAGCGCAAGCTATGGTCGCAACCATGAAAAGCGATGCATTTGTGAAGGAGAAGTCGATGCCGCCGATCTCGATCGGAACGATCTTGCTGATCTGAAACTGATGGATCGGATCGTTTGCCACCGTCTACCTCTTTCCTTCGCCGCCGAAGCGACTTCGTTCATTATCGAAGCCGCCGAAGGCCGCTTCATTTCCCATCCTTGTCGTTCCGCTTCTGCATGGATGGTGGCGGAGCCACCATGCCAACGGAGCGGAGCACATTCAAAACACCGGCACAGAAACCGAGGAGAAGCAAAACGATCAGCCCCCACGGCGACGTACCGGCAAAACGGTCGAGCATATAGCCCAGGATGGCGCCAACCGCGACGGCGGAGATGAACTCGGAGGAAAGCTTGAAGCCAAGAGCCATGCCCTTGCGGCTTTCTTCCGATTGCGCGTCCCTCTTCGCCTCTGCCGCGTCTTCGGCCTTCCTGTTCGCAAGCTCTGCGGACAGGCGCCTCCGGCGCTCTTCCAGACCATCGTCCCGATCATCCGTCATTCGCGTCCTCCCCTCCTCCGGCTTCCAGACTAAGCAGCCTGCATGCCGGCCGGCCATCTATAATGCAGCCAGCGAGGGATTTCGCGCCTTCCGGCCCGTTTTCAAGTCGCGCGCAACATAGTTTTGAGCGCCCATATAGTCAAGGCGTCCAAGGCTGTTAGACTGAGGTAAATTAGCTGAGAAGTTTCATATAGTTACAGGCCATGCAACCTGAGCCGGGTAAAACTGTCGCGGGAATCGCTGCCCGTTATGACGCCGGGGGAAGCCTTAGCTCCAGCCGCCGCCATAGGTGCGATAGAAGACATGCAGGCCGATGCGGCCGACCTTCTTCATCGTGCGCGCCCAGGCCGGCCGCACATAGACGGCATGGTAGTGGGTGGCGGACCCCACTTCCGGCAGCCAGATCTTGCCCGCCGTCACGGCCATAGCCACTTCGCGGGCCATCTTCCAGTGATATTGCGAGCGGATGCGGTCCTTGATCCTGTCGCAGGCGAAGGAAAACTGGCAGCGATTGCGCCAATCCTCGTTCTGGTAGACAACGTCGCAAATCGTACCCGGATAGGCGGGATTGCGGACGCGGTTCAGAATCACCTGAGCAACCGCCGCCTGGCCGCGAGCGGATTCGCTGCGCGCTTCGAAATAGATGCCGGAGGCGAGGCATTGCTGTTCACGGGCGGAGAAGGCGGAAGGCGGCAGCGGCGTCGCCGCCCAAGCGTGATCCTTCGGCCCGATCGGTGGAATGAACCGGCCCACATTCGGCTTCTCCTTCAGAATCGCATCGAATGGCGACTGCTTGGCGAAATCGGGCTCCGGCGGTGCATAGGCGGTCGCGAGCACGTCGGCATGGCTGTTGTTGATGAGGCTTGCGACCATCGGCAGGAGACCGTCGTCCGGCTTCGGCTCTTCCTTCTTGCGGAAATAGAAGGAGGCGAGTTCGATCTGCTTCTGTGCCTTACCGGGCTTGGCAAAGGCCGTCAGTTCCTTGCGTGTTTCGATCGGCAGCGTGAGCGCGCTGGAGCGTTGCAGCACGGAACCCGCAGAAAAGGCCTTGGGCGGCTGCATCGGCTCGACGGCGACGACGCGCCCCTTCTTGGAGGCGCGGTTGACGCGGTCCTCATCCGGGCGCGGATCAGTGGATTTCTTCTCATCGACCAGTGCGATCTTGCGCCCATCCGGAAGAGTGATGCCCGCATTGCCGGAAACGGCGTCTTTCAGGCCCGGGAATGCCAGCGAGGCCTGATGGATCGAGCCTGCCGGGGAATTGGTGAGCACCATGCGCCACTGATCCGCGTTATCGAAACCGGTCAGAAGGTCGGCGAGGTCGCCCTGGGCGGGAGAGGATGGAAAAAACAGCCAGCAGGCGAGGCCGAAGACAGCCGGGGAAGTCCAGGCATCCGGACGGGACGAGGACTTGCGACTCAAAATACGCTTCGAACGCAAAACCGAAAACTCCACAACGGCAACGACGACCCGATAAAAGATCGATCATTAACCTTGATGAGCGGTTAACGCGGATGGCCGAAGCGTCCTGAAATCCGGCTTATTTAGCAGATTCACATAAATGTCAGGGTAATGTGTATCAGATGATGACATGCGAGCCGAGCTCCACCACCCGGTTGGCCGGCAGGTGGAAATAGTCGGAAGGATCGGTCGCGGTGTTGGCCATGGCGATGAACAGCCGGTCCTGCCACATCGGCATGCCGGATTCGGCATCCGGCACAAGCTTGCGGCGGCCGAGATAAAAGGAGGTCGACATGATGTCGAACTTGAAGCCGGTTTTCCTCAAATAGGCGAGCGCCTGCGAGACATTGTGCGACTGCATGAAGCCGAAACGCAACTCGATCAGCGTGAAACGCTCGGAAATCTTCTCGATCTTGAACCGCTCTTCCAGGGAGACGCGCGGCTTGTTGACCGTCACGATGGTCAGGATGACGTTCTTCTCGTGCAGGACGTGGTTGTGCTTGATATTGTGCAGCAACGCCGCAGGCGCCGTTTCCGGATCGCTGGTCAGGAAGATCGCCACACCCGGCACCGAGACCGGTGCATGATCGCTCTTCTTCTCCACCATGGGAACGAAGGTCGCAAGCGGCACGTCTATGCGGCGGGTCTTTTCGAAAAGAATCGCCGCACCGCGCTTCCAGGTCCACATGATGATGGTGAAGATGATTGCCATCGTGATCGGCACCCAGCCTCCGTCGTGGATCTTCAGGAGATTGGCGCCGAGGAAGACCAGTTCCAGCGCAAGCAGCGGGGCCAGCACGGCGACTGCGAGTGTCTGCGGCCATTTCCATTTCGCCCGCACGAATTCGAAGGCCATCAGCGTGGTGACGACCATGGCGCCGGTCACGGAGATACCATAGGCGGTGGCGAGCGCCTCGGAACTTTCGAAGCCGAGCACCAGCGCAGTCACGCCGACCAGAAGCAGCGTGTTGACCGACGGCAGGAATATCTGACCGATATTGGTCTCGGAAGTGATGAGGATCTGCATGCGCGGCAGATAACCGAGGTGGATCGCCTGACGCACCAATGAGAACGCGCCGGTAATCACCGCCTGGCTGGCAATGATGGTTGCGGCCGTCGCCAGGATCACCATCGGCAGCAGCGCCCATTGCGGGAACATCAGATAGAAGGGATCGGACATGGCTTCCGGGCGTTTCAGCACGAAGGCGCCCTGCCCCAGATAGTTGAGTGTCAGGGCCGGAAACACAAGCACGAACCAGGCCCACTGGATCGGCCGGCGTCCGAAATGGCCAAGGTCGGCATAGAGCGCTTCCGCCCCGGTGACCGTCAGAAAGACCGCGCCAAGCACAACGATGCCGACAAAGCCTTCGTGCAGCATGAACTCCGCAGCGTACCACGGATTGAAGGCGGCCAGGATACTGTAGTCGTCGGAAATATGAACGACGCCGAAGGCCCCGATGGCGATGAACCAGAGGGCGGTGATCGGCCCAAAGAAGGCCGAAACAAGCCCCGTTCCCTTCGACTGGATGGCAAAGAGCGCGATCAGGATGCCGACCGAAATCGGCAGCACGGCATTCTGCAAGGTCGGCGTCACCAGCTTCAGCCCCTCGACAGCGGACATGACCGAGAGCGCTGGGGTGATCATCGCATCGCCCAGGAAGAGCGCCGCGCCGATAAGGCCAAGCAGCATCAGGAATGCCTTATGGCCATTGGCAGTCTTGGTGAGCATGGCGAGCAGAGAGAGCGTACCACCTTCGCCATCGTTATCGGCGCGCAGCAGGAAGAGCACGTATTTGAACGTCACGATGATCGTCAGCGCCCAGATCATCAGCGAGATAAGGCCGATGACTTCGGTCTGGGTAACGCCGTCATGGGCGACCGGCTTCAGGGCCTCGCGGAACGCGTAGAGCGGGCTCGTGCCGATATCGCCGTAGACGACACCGACGGAGCCAAGCGCAAGCGCGAAAAGGCTCTGCCCTTTCGTTTCTTCGGTGACATGAATTTCAGCGGGTTGACCCATGGCGTGTCTGGCCTCAGAGCCAGCCTTTCCAGCGGAAGATGAAAAAGGGAATAATGGCGGACAGGATCATCGCGACGATTGCGAGCGGATATCCAAAGTGCCAGTCGAGTTCCGGCATGAGATGAAAATTCATGCCGTAGATGGAGGCGACGAGCGTGGGCGGCAGGAAGACGACCGATGCGATCGAGAAGATCTTGATGATGGCGTTCTGCTCGACATTGATAAGACCGAGCGAAGCGTCCAGCAGAAAGGCGATATTGCCGGCGATGAAGGCGGCGTGTTCCGACAACGTGTTGACGTCGTGTGCAACCGTGCGGCAAAGGCTGGCATCACTCTTGTCGCCCTTGATCAACGGGACGTTCATCAGGAAGGTCAAGAGCCTGGAAAGCGAGCCCAGGCTGTCACGTACCTTACTGATCAAACGATGATGATCGGCGATGTCCGCAAGCTTGGCTTCCAGGAACTGCGGCGCGCGGCGTCTGCCGTGATCACGGAAGATATCCGACGACAGCTTGTCGACACGATCGACCGCGTTCTCAAGAATCTCGGCCGTGCGATCGGCTATGGTCTCCAGCAGTCTCCCGAGCAGCGTCACACCATTGCGCATCTCGTCCGGTGCGCGGCCGAGCGCGGCGATGAAGAGCTGAAAGCTTTTCGGTTCCGCGTAGCGGACGGTAATCAGCCTGTTGCCCGACAGGATGAACGCCACGTCGGTGAGCTGGGGATCCCTGCCATCCGCACGCCAGACCAGCGAAGCGGTCATGAAGACCGCGTCCTTCTCGATGTAGAGGCGGCTCGACGGCTCGATGTCCCTGAGGTCATCGCGGGTCGGGACCTGAATGCCGACAAGCCCCTCCACATAGGCATCTTCCTGCGGGGTGGGGTTTACGAGATCGATCCACGTGACATCGTCTGGAAGCTGCGGCAGCGCCTCTGCCGGCAGAAGCGTCCTCGTCGAGCCATTGGCGCTATAGGCATTGATCAATCTTTGTCTCCGGCCGAAATCCGTCGGCCTTGAACGAGAAGCGGGCTTGCCGGCTCCTTCCAGGGCCATTCGGCCTCCAGCGGGACGCGCCTATAAAGATAGCCATAGTCAAAATCAAGAGGCGTATAAACGTCGCTGTCAGCGCGGCAACATGACTCCGGCCCGCAGGATGTTCAAGAGGGCATGCGGCTGCGAGAGGAATCTCGATCGGCATCAAGGCCTTGGCCGGGAACGCCGACCTCAACCACTTCCGACCAAGTCGGACGGTTCGGTTGCCGCGATGGCATTTCGCTTATACGGATTTTATTCGAAAACGATGGCCGGTGTCTGTCGTGGAGCGCGGCCGCCGAGCTCGGCCCAGACCTTTGCGGCGATCTGCCGGTAGATCTCCGCCGTCGCCCCTTGCGGATCGGAAACGACCACCGGAGTTCCGGCATCGGACCGTTCGCGGATGTCGATCGTCAGCGGCACCTCGCCCAGGAAGGGCACTCCGATCCGCTCTGCCTCGCCGCGTGCGCCGCCGTGGCCGAAGATGTCGTAGCGCTTGCCGGTATCCGGGGCAAGGAAATAACTCATGTTCTCGATGATGCCGAGCAGCGGCACCTCCACCTTGCGAAACATGGCGATCCCCTTGCGCGCGTCGATGAGCGCCAGATCCTGCGGCGTCGAGACGATGACGGCGCCGGCAAGCGGCACCTGCTGCGCCATGGTGAGCTGCGCGTCGCCCGTGCCGGGCGGCATGTCGACGACCAGCACGTCGAGTTCGCCCCAGGCCACTTCGCGCAACATCTGCATCAGCGCCGACTGGACCATCGGGCCGCGCCAGATCATTGCCGTCTCCTCATCCACGAGGAAACCCATGGACATGGCCTTCAGGCCATAATTCTCCATCGGCTTTATGATGCGATTCTCGATCTGTTGCGGGCGGCCGGAAATCTTCAGAAGCCGCGGTACGGAAGGGCCGTAGATGTCTGCATCCAGAATGCCGACGCGCAAGCCATTCGCCTGAAGCCCGAGAGCGAGATTGACGGCCGTCGTCGATTTGCCGACACCGCCCTTGCCCGAGGCCACCGCGATAATCGCGCCCACTCCCGGCACGCCGGCCTTCTCGCGCTGCGGCGGATGAGAATGTCCCGAAGCATGACCAGGGGATTGGCCGGCGGAGGACGGGGGCTGCGGACGCGGCGGCGGTGACGAGCCCGCCTTGCGGTCCGCCGTCAGCGTCACAAGCGCACCCTTGACGCCCGGCATCGCCTTGACGCTACGCTCGGCGGCGATGCGCAACGGCTCCAGTTCCTGCGCACGCTCGGACGGCACAGTGATGGAGAAATAGACCTTGTTGTCGGAAATAAAGACATCCGACACCATGCCGCGTGAGACGATATCGCCTTCCAGATCCGGGCCGCGCACCTTCGAAAGCACCGCCAGCACGTCTTCCTTCGTCACGTCGGACATTTTTCAAACTCCCGATTTCTCAAGCATCCTCCCGAAACGAAAGGTCGCTTTCGGCGTATATAGGTGTTCCGCATTGCCGGGAGCAAGAAAGATTAAGCCGCCGTCCGATCGGCAGCCGTATGGCGCACTGATCGAACGACGGCTTTTCTTGGCACGCCTCTTGGGGCGCTTCACAGTCCCCTCTGGACCTGTACCATACAGAAGCACGAAACATGCCAGACGGGAAGATGCTTCCTTTTATTGAGTTTTTTCAACTACTTCTGATGGGAAATACTGCTGCAGCGCAGCAACCTGCCAGATCCGGTCGCTTTTTTCGTCGATCTAGCCTTGAGCAGTGATGAATTTGTGTGCAGTGCAGCACGGATTTTTTTTATTTTATCAAGCCGATACGGAGTGCCTTGGCCACTGCCTGGGTGCGGTTGACCGTGTCGAGCTTTTTTGCGGCACGGTTCAGGTAGTGATTCACTGTATGCTCCGAGAGACCGAGGATCTCGGCGATTTCCGCGCTGGTCTTGCCGGCAGCCGTCCAATTCAGGCAGTCGACTTCACGGTCCGTCAGCATGTCCGTGACGCGCACGTCGAGATTGCGGATTTCAGACAGCCGCTCAAAGACATGGATGGAAATATACATCAGCTCCATCATCTGCTGACGGGTGAAGGGCGGACCGTCGCCGGCGAAGGAAACCGCGCCGCGGCCGCCGGACATGTCATGGACCGGAAAATAAGCGCCGCGGACAATGCCGAACCGCCCAAAAATGCTGCGCACCAGCGGGCCGCGCCGCTCGGGACCGACCGTTTCCAGATCGAAGATTATCGGCAGGGTCGAGGCGTGAAGCCTGCGAAGAATGGGACTCGTCCGCATCAGTCCTTCGCGATCGAAGTGGGCCATCAACTCGGCCGGCCAGTTCGTGATCACGGTGTTGCTCGACAATTCGAGAGAGGTGGCCGGGGGAAGGTTGAGAACCATGAAGGTTCGGCAGCCGTAATGTTCCGTCACTCGCTTCATGAACCGGAACACGTCGAACTGAGTCCTGAGACCCGCGATCTCTTCGACATTTCCGTCAAAGGCCGGAGTTTTTCCAGCTTTCTCGGTATTGATGGACATCACTTGCTTCTTTGCTCGCCCGCCGCAATCGAGCGACCCATGGCATTTCCCATACATCCGCCTCGAACCGGCTATTCATTATTTATTCGCAATACCTGCCGCGGCGGAAATGCACTGAGGACCTTCCGGATCTCACTGGTTGCATTCCCGCCCGACGCACCCTTGGTCAAGGTTGCTATCTTGAGTTTAAATAAGTGCCAAATTTATTGCTAATTATCAGTTCCGGCTTGTGATCGTGCCATTTGCTCATTTTAAAAAATCTTCGCATGCTTCCAATCCTTTGTCAGGAGATAATTGTTGGGGATCAAATCAGCTATGCCGAACATTTGCGAACTCGTGTTTGAATGATACAGATTCGCCCGCCCTGACTGCAATTGGAGATTTTCCGTGACGACCACTTACAATTTTGAGGGTGCTGTCCTTTCCTCGTCCCTTTGCGAACTTGGAGAAGGCCCCACCTTCGAATCGGAGACCGGAACGCTCTGGTGGTTCGACATCCTTGGGAAGGCACTGCACGAACTGCATATGGCGACCAGCCGCGAAATCGTCCACACATTGCCGGTCATGGGCAGTGCGCTCGCCTCCATCGATTCTACCCGGCAATTGCTGGCGAGCGACAAAGGCCTCTTTGTCCGCGACCGGGCAAGCGGAAGGCTTTCTCTCTATCGTGAACTGGAGCCGGCAAAGCCTGGCAACCGCTCCAACGACGGTCGCGTACATCCCTCGGGCAGCCTCTGGATCGGCACCATGGGCAGGAAAGCCGAAGACGGTGCCGGTGCCATCTACCATGTGGCACACGGCGTGGTAACGAAGCTCTTCGACCGGATCAGCATCCCGAACTCGATCTGCTTTTCGCCGGACGGGACGATTGGCTATTACGTCGATACGCGGATCAATCGGCTAATGCGCGTTCCGCTCGATCCCGAGACGGGCCTGCCGGCTGGCGACGCCACCGTGCTTATCGATCAGAATAGCAAACCGGGCGGCATTGACGGCTCCATCTGTGCAAGTGACGGGACAATCTGGAACGCACGTTGGGGGCAAGGAGCCGTCGATCACTATGCGGCGGACGGCACGCATCTGTCACGCCATCTCTTACCGGCGCGCAGGACCACCTGCCCGGCTTTCATTGGCGACGGGAGGCTCGCCGTAACCTCTGCCTGGGAGGGGCTGGACGATGCTGCCCGGGCCGGCGAACCATTGGCCGGAGCACTTTTTGAGATCGCCGCGCCGATTCAGTGCAATCCAGAACCCGCGTATCGCCCGTAAATTGAAGGGGGCGCCAAACTGCGACCACGTCAAAAAGTTCCACCAAAATCGCCTAAAATTTCAGCAATTTGATCCGGAACCAATCGCCTTTCATGACATTTCCCTCTTGAACCGACGCGGGCAAGGAATTCCAACTCAAGGGAAACCGCGCGTTCAAAAAGGAACCCTAGCAGAGGAAGGTAGGATCGTTATGAAGAAGACCCTTAGCACGATGGCGGCCGCAATTCTCCTGGCATCTACAGCCATTGCGCCGGCATTCGCCCAGACCCAGCCGACTCCTCCGGCATCTCCAGCGCCGGCTACGCCTGCCGCTCCATCCGATCCGGCTGTCAAGCCGGCTGACAGTGCGGCAACTCCTGCGCCGAATACCGGCTCCGATATGGCTGCAGCTTCCGGCGCGTATTTGACAGAGCAGACTGAAACCCAGATCAGCGCCAACGACTACATCGGCAAGCCGATCTATAATGCTGAAGACAAGAGCATCGGTGACGTCAACGACCTCATTATGGAAGAAAACGGCGGGATCGTTGCAGCCGTGGTCGGCGTCGGTGGTTTCCTCGGCATCGGCGAAAAGGATGTCGCCGTTCCGATGGACAAGATCACTATGACCCGGGATGCCGAGAACAACAATGAAGTCCGCCTGACAACGACCGAGACGGCTGAAGCCCTGAAGGCGGCTCCGGAATTCAAGACGCTGGCGGACCAGCAGGCCGAAACGGACCGGACGACCACTTCATCGACCGGCACGCAGATGCCTGCAGGTGGCGCCGCTCCTCCGAAGCAATAAAAATCCGGAAGGGCGACACGTCGCAAATTCCGAAAAGGGCGGCACGCGGCAGTGCCGCCCTCTTTTACAAGAGCGAGCAGAAACGCAAGGCGTCGTATATCGCCGCATGAATGTTGCGGCTGGCAACGGCATCCCCGATACGGATGAGATCGAAGCGGCTATCTGACTGCTTCATCGGCAAGGGCGGCTTGCGAGCGATCAGCGCACGGTAGTCCACCGCACCCAGATTTTTAGACATCCGCTTCAGGGCCAGGTAGAGTTCGGCATTGGCGGCTGTGCCGTGTTCCACCACGACCTGCGCCACTCGCCGCTCCTGCTCTCCTGCGGTCGAAAAATCCGACCCCAGGACGGCCACCAGCGCATTGCCGTCGCGTCGAACCGATTTCAGCCGCGTATTGATGGTGACACGCACCTTTTTCTCCGCAAAGGCTCTGGCGTAGGGCACATGGTTCATGCCGCCCATTTCCGGAGCGAAGAAGCGCTCGGGAGACACCACCTCCAGTACCGCGTCCGTCTCCGCGATCACTTCCGCCGCACTCATACCCGGATGGCCGCCGTTATCGTCGAACAGCAGGACCGGACCAGTCGGTTTCACCGTTCCCGCCAGGATATCCCAGCTCGACGTCAGAAGTTCATCGCCGCTTTCCACCTCGGGCATCTGCGCCACACCGCCGGTCGCCACCACGACCAAATCCGGCTCAAGAGCCAGTACATCTTCTGGTTCCGCGTAGACATCGTAGTGAATCTCAACGCCGAGCCGTTCCAGTTCGGCAAGCCGCCAGTCGATGATGCCGATCATTTCCCTGCGGCGCGGATTGCGGACGAGAAGATTGACCTGCCCACCGGCTTCGCCCGCCGCCTCCAAGATCGTCACGCGATGGCCGCGCTCGGCAAGAACTCTAGCCGCCTCAAGCCCCGCCGGCCCGGCGCCGACAACCACAGCCCTACGAATAACGTCCGCTTTGAAGATGACATGTGGCATGTCCGCTTCGCGGCCCGTCGCAGCGTTGTGGATGCAAAGCGCCTCGCCACCCTCATAGATACGATCAAGGCAGTAAGTGGCGCCGACGCAGGGACGGATGCGTGCTTCCTCGCCTCGCAGCACCTTTTCCGCAATATGCGGATCGGCGATATGGGCCCGAGTCATGCCGACCATGTCGAGTTTTCCGGTCGCAACCGCATGGCGGGCGGTCGCAACATCCGCGATGCGGGCCGCATGAAAGACCGGAAATCTCGTCGCCTCCCGCACCTCTCCGGCGAAATCCAGATGCGGCGCGGACCGCATGCCCTGGATCGGTATCACTTCGTTCAAAGGGGCATCGTGATCGATATGGCCGCGGATGATATTCAGGAAGTCGATCTTGCCGGAACCCGCAAAGTGGCGGGCAATCCCAATGCCCTCCTCCCGCGACAGTCCCCTGTCCCAAGCCTCGTCGGCAACCATGCGGATGCCGACGATGAAATCCGTGCCGACGGCCTTGCGCACTGCGTCGATCACCATCGTGGTGAAGCGCAGGCGGTTCTCCAGCGAACCGCCGAATTCGTCCTCGCGCCGGTTGGTGGCCGGCGACCAGAACTGGTCCATCAGATGGCCGTAGGCCTCGAATTCGATGCCATCGAGCCCGGCCGCCTGCATACGCCGCGCCGCATCGGCATAATCGGCGACGATGCGCTCGACATCCCAGTCCTCCGCCTCCTTGGGAAAGGCGCGGTGCGCCGGCTCCCTGACCGGCGACGGCGCCAGCACCGGCAGCCAGTCGCCCTTGTTCCAGCCGGTGCGGCGGCCGAGATGGGTGAGCTGGATCATCACCGCCGCACCATGCTCATGACAGTCGTCGGCCAAGCGTTTCAGCCACGGCACGATCTCGTCGCGATAGGCATGCAGATTGCCGAAGGCGGGCGGACTGTCGGCGGAGACCACGGCCGACCCGGCCGTCATGGTGAGCGCGACGCCGCCCTTGGCCTTTTCCACATGGTAGAGCCGGTATCGATCCTTCGGCAGGCCGCCCTCGGAATAGGCCGGCTCATGCGCGGTCGACATGATGCGGTTCTTCAGCGTCAGGTGCTTGAGCTGAAACGGCTGCAGAAGGGGATCGTTTGAGGTCGGCATCGGTTTCCGGGGCGTTGAGGCGATGGGCCATCATCGCCCAAGGTCGCCTACATCGCGAGAACCGTGCGCGGCGCGTTCTGTCCGAAGAGCGTCGTTTTGAGCGAACTCAGCTCCGTTCGATCGTCACGAAATCGCGATAATGGTCCTGGAGATAGCGCAGCGTCGCGGCGCTGTCAGCGGGTCTGCCGTAGTAGTATCCTTGGCCCATGCCGCAACCGAGTTCCTTGAGCTTATCGGCATCGGCCTTTTCCTCGATGCCTTCAGCCACCACTTCCAGATCGAGGCCCTCGCACATGGCGATGATCGCCTTGACGATATGTTCGGAAGCCCGGTCGGTGGTAATGCGCGAGACGAAGGCACGGTCGATCTTCACCTTGTCGAAGGTGAAGTCGCGCAGGCGGCCGAGACTCGACTGGCCGGTGCCGAAGTCGTCGAGCGCGATGCGCACGCCCTGCTTTCTGAGGTCGGTGATGATGCGCTGCGCCGTGTCAGCGGACGTCATCACCGCGGTTTCGGTGATCTCCAGTTCCAGCCGGTAGGGATCGAGGCCGACACGAGCCAGCGTCGAAAGGATGGTCTCGGTCGTGCCGGGGTCCATCAACTGGGCGGAAGATAGGTTAAAGGACAGGAAAAGTTCGCGCGGCCAGGAGAGCGCGGCCTCCGCGGCCTTGCGCAGCAACGTTTCAGAAAGCGCATCAATAAAACCCCGTTCCTCGGCGAGCGGCACGAAGATCGCGGGCGAGACGAAGCCCAGATCGGCATCGATCCAGCGGGCCAGCGCCTCGAAACCCACGACGGCACCGTCCTTGATGCGCACGATCGGCTGGAAATGCACGTCGACCGCATCGGCTATGACGGCATTGCGCAGCGCCTGTTCAAGCTGCGTCGCCCGCTTCATCTCCTGGGCGATCTCGCGGGAATAGACGGTGATCTGGCCGCGGCCGCGACGCTTGGAACGGTAAAGTGCGGTCTCGGCGCTCTTCAGCAGTTCCTCGAAATCCTCGCCGGCAAAGGGATAGATCGCAAAACCGAACGAGGCGGAGAGACGCACATTGCGATCACCGAGATCATAAGGGGCGGAAAGCACGTCCTTGATCATCTGGCCGATCCGTTCCGCCCCATTCCGCTCGAAGACCAGCGGCAGGACGAATGCGAACTCATCTCCGTCGTGGCGGGTAACAGTCGCGCCGTCAGGAATGCAAGCCTTCAGTCGATGGGCGACCTGACAGAGGATCTCGTCGCCCGCTTCGGCGCCGAAAAGATCGTTGATGGGCTTGAACCCATCGAGATTGGCGATGCAAATGGTGAAGGGCGCAGGATCCTGAGCGCGCTCGGCTGCCAGGAGGCGAACCTTGTCGCGGAGGCGGTAGCGGTTTCCGAGACCCGTCAGAGGGTCGCTGTAAGCCATCGCCTGCAGCTCATTCTGGCTGACCTGCGGCAATGGATTTCCCGCCGACTTCATGAATAATCCCGTTACGCTTCACAAGAACGAAGGCAGGATGGGGGAAAAAGATTAAAAAATCATGGCCCGAGCCTAGCTTACGCCAAAAGTTTGATTAATCGGTTAAGCATATGACCGCTTCACCGGAATGTCGAGATAGGCCTGGAACACTGCTTCCAGAGCCTCGGGGCTGATCGGCTTCAGGATCACGTCGTTCATACCGGCGGCGAAACACTCGTCCCGATCGCGATCGAACGGGTGAGCAAGCACGCCAATGATCGGGATGGAACCATCGATGGTTTCGAGCGAACGGATTCGGGCGCTAGCCTCGAAGCCATTCAGTTTCGGAAGCGTGACGTCCATCAGGATCAGCCGCGGCGAAAGTTCCCCCCACATCCGGACCGCCTCTTCCCCATCGGTGGCGATCGCATATCGATAACCGAAACCTTCGAGGATCTGCGAGAAAACGATCTGGTTCACCTCATTGTCTTCCGCGACAAGGATGTCGATTACGGGGCCATCGGCGTTCACCCCCGTGTCGATCTGCCAGTCCTCCTCCGGCATATTCTCGGCAGCTTCCGCGGGCTTTTGCTTGAGCAGATGAACGACGTTAGACGCCAGCTCCCGCATCATCTCCAGACCGTTGATCGCAAAGGTGGGAATGCCATGCTGCCTGGCAATCTCCACGCATTCAGCGTCGCTCGCCACGTCAATGACGATGAGATCCATGCGGATGCGGGAGTCTTTCGCGAATTGCAGGAAGAGCCGGAGTTCCGCAGCTGTCGAAACCGACGATGTATCGAGCCGAAGCGTGGCAAGAACGTTCGATGCTTCGGCCTCCACCTGGGCGTCCGCCGAAACCAACAGAACCTTCCGGGCTGTGACATCGGCGATGTCCCGCGCCGGGTCGGTACGCACATCGCGCTCATGGCGACCGAAGGTAGCGTCCATCACCTGAAGCCGGTCCTTGCTCAGGACGGGCTCACGTCCATCGTCACCTGTTCCGACGAGTGCCGTGATGTCTTCCATGGCTGTAACGACGTAGTAGCGGCCAGGTTTGCCGATACGATATTTGTTGGCGATGATGATTGCGTCCGGTCCATCCGGCCGTGTCACCCGCTCGGCGAGTTGGACCGGCGCCCCGGTCTCTAGGAGTTGCCGGTTCATGCCATTAAGGCGTTCTTCCAGCTTGGCGGAATGGATATCCGATCCCTTGTGCCCCAGGACGGCTTCGACCGGCAGACCGAGGAACCGGCTGGCAGCCTTGTTGACGGCGACGAAGGTGGAATTTCTGTCCTTTACCGTGATCGGGAACGGCAGATGGTCGAGCACTTCCTCGGTGATCTGCACCCGCTCCATATCTGCCCGCCATTGCTCCTCGCGCTTCTTATGGTCCGAGACATCCCTGATCACGGAAACGCCATAGCCGGAGGGCAGTCGACGCTTGGTGAAACTCAGCCAGCGGTCGGTCCCGCGGCGCTCAAGCGTGTCGGCGCGCTCTTTCCAGAGGGTAGCGATCTGTTCGGCAACCCAGTCCTCGCGGCTGAGCATGCGGCGTGGGCTGGTACTATCGGCAACGAAACGTCCGCCGCTATCGTAAACTGCGCCGAGGAAATCCCTGAGGCGCGTGCCTGGTGCAAGAAATCCCTTGGGAACCGGCAGGAGGCTGAGCAAATGCTGGCTGGCGAAAACGATCTGGTCGTTCTTATCGTAGACAAGCAGGCCGCCCGAGACGCCCTCGGAAATCACTTCGAGCATGGCAGTCTGAATGTTCGCGTCTGCCGACGCCAAATCATTCATAGGATGGAACTCCCCGTATGCTTTTTCGGCTCGGTTCAAAGACCGGCCGTTATGCCGCTTGGTCGCCTTTCGGCGTTATTCCTTCTAGTTTCAGTCGTGAGGGGTCGGAAAACATGCTGGCTCCAAGTCCTCAACGAGTGATCCGGTCTCGCATGACGGTGCCCAGCCGGCCGTCACCCCGATCACGCGCGGGGAGCTGGCACTCCCCCGGGTTCATCCAGTTCAATGTCAACACAAATATCGTTCTTGTCTTAAGGCCGGATTAATGAACACTCGTGCACTTGCGCGAACCTGTCCTCAAATCGGTTGAACGTGTCCATCGAGGCTTTTCTTCCTCACCCGAATCCCGGACAATGATCCCATGTCCGTCAAACAACTGCCCGAGACGCTGATCAATCAGATTGCTGCCGGCGAGGTTATCGAAAGACCTGCCAGCGCTGCGAAGGAACTGATCGAAAACGCCATCGATGCGGGTGCAACCCGCATCGAGATCGCCACCGCCGGCGGCGGCAAGAGCCTGATCCGCATCACCGACAACGGCTCCGGCATGGATGCAGCCGATCTCGATCTGGCTGTCCGGCGGCACTGCACGTCAAAGATTTCCGACACGCTCGACGACATCCGCACGCTCGGCTTCCGCGGCGAAGCTCTGCCCTCGATCGGTTCGGTCGCCAAGCTCACGATCACCAGTCGGAGGGCCGGTGACGCCGCAGGCTCGCAAGTCGCGGTGGTCGGAGGCAAGAATTCCGGCGTCAAGCCGGCGCCCGCCAATCCCGGCACGGTGGTGGAGGTGCGCGACATCTTTTTCGCCACTCCTGCCCGCCTGAAATTCCTGAAGACGGAAAGAGCGGAAGCCGGCGCCATCACCGAAATCGTCAAACGCATGGCGATTGCGTTTCCGAATATCCGCTTCGTGCTTTCCGGTTCAGACCGTTCCACCCTGGAATTCCCCGCGACCGGCGACGACCATCTCGCCCGCATGGCGCAGGTATTGGGAGCCGAGTTCCGTGACAACGCGATCGAGATCGATGCGGTGCGCGAGGACGTGGCACTTTCCGGTTTCGCCGGCGTGCCGACCTTCCATCGCGGCAACTCTGCGCATCAGTATGCCTTCGTCAACGGCAGGCCGGTGCAGGACAAGCTGATTCTTTCGGCAATCCGCGGCGCCTATGCGGAAAGCGTACCGTCCGGTCGCTATCCGGTAGCGGTGCTGTCGATCACGCTCGATCCGGCGCTGGTGGACGTCAACGTGCATCCGGCCAAGGCGGATGTGCGTTTCCGCGATCCCGGACTGGTGCGCGGCCTCATCGTCGGCGCTATCCGCGAGGCGCTCGTACGGGAAGGCGACCGCGCGGCGACGACCGGTGCGTCGGGCATGATGCGTGCGTTTCGTCCGGGTTTTTCATCCTCGCAGCCGACTCCGCGCGCGCCCTGGGCCGCAGCAGCCTCACCCTACCGACCGCTTCATCAGCAACCGGCCAACGATTTTTCAGAACAGGTGCAGTCGGGCTTCGATGTGCTGACCATGCCGACTGCACGCACCGACGCGGTCATTGCCGAACCCGTGGCCACGCCTGCCGCTGCGGAGGACGCGCCGCGCCATCGTCTCGGAGCCGCCCGCGCCCAGCTTCACGAGAATTATATCGTCGCCCAGACGGAGGACGGGCTCGTTATCGTCGACCAGCATGCCGCGCACGAACGACTCGTCTTCGAGGCGATGCGCAAGGCGCTGGACAGCAAGCGATTGGCGAGCCAGGTCCTGCTGATCCCCGAGATCATCGACCTGCCTGAAGAGGATTGCGACCGGCTGGTGGCGCACGGGCAAGAACTCGATCGGCTGGGGCTTTCGATCGAGCGCTTCGGTCCCGGCGCGGTGGCCGTGCGCGAAACGCCCGCCATGCTCGGCGAAGTCGATGCGGCATCCCTGGTGCGCGACCTCGCCGACGAGATCGCCGAATGGAACACGGCCGGCGGCTTGCGCAGCAAGCTCGAATATGTCGCCGCCACCATGGCTTGCCACGGTTCGGTCCGTTCCGGCCGCCGGTTGAAGCCGGAGGAGATGAACGCACTCCTCAGGGAGATGGAGGCGACGCCGGGCTCCGGCACCTGCAATCATGGTCGGCCGACCTATATCGAACTCAAGCTTTCCGACATCGAACGGCTTTTCGGCCGGAGTTGAAAACCGCTGGCAATCGGAGCCTGATCAGGATAGAGCAGGCATATGTTTTTCCGCAGGAGACGACAGATGAACCGGTTCGAAGGCAGCGGCTATCGCGAGGCCAAAATCCGGTATCTCGACGGCGACTACCAGATTCTCGCTGCAGGCTCCTACGTCGTATGTGCCATGACAGGCGCGCAGATCCCGATCGACGAACTGCGCTACTGGAGCGTCGCGCGGCAGGAGCCATATGTCGATTGCACTGCCTCGCTCGAAGCTGAAAAACGCGCCGGCGCCCTGCCGAACCAGAGCCGCGCCTAGGCTTTCGCTGAATTTTCCCTCAACCGCCGCTCGCGGAAATTGGCGATCGCCGTATCGATCATCTTGCCCGGCGCCTGCGGATCGTCGAAGGTCATGTCGACCTCGACCACTTTCGCCTTCTGAGCCAACTCCTCCATGCGGCCGTGGTGACCGGCAAGCCGTACCGCGTCCTTGGCAGTCGTGACGAGCGTCAGATTCTCCTTCGCGGCATCATCCAAGAGGTCGGCGATCTCGTCCTCGCTGAAATAATGGTGATCCGGGAAAGCCCGTTCGATCATGATCCGTCCACCGATCTGTTTGACCGTACGGTAGAACTTCTCGGGGTCGGCAATGCCGGCGAAGGCAAGCAGCGGCCTGTCGGCGATCTCCGGGGCCTCTCGCGGCTTCAACGCCGCAACATAGACCTGCTTGCCGGCGCGCGCCGCCTGGCGCACCAGCTTGTCGGCCGCCGCTCCGGTTCCGACCTTGAGGATCGCCGAGAGCTGGCGCATCTGTTCGGCGATCGGCGCCCTCACCGGCCCGCCCGGCACGAGATGGCCGTTACCGATGCCGCGCATCGTGTCGATGGCGACGAGCGCGAAATCGAGTGCAAGGCGCGCGCTCTGGAAACCATCGTCCATGATGATGAGGTCGACGCCTTCCTCCACCAGCTTGCGGGCACCGTCGACGCGGGTGCGGGAAATGACGGTCAGCGCCTCGCGGCACAGGAGCAGCGCTTCGTCACCGACCGCTTCGGCTCTGTGGTGAGCGGGATCGACCACGGTCGTCACGTCAAGCGAACCGCCATAACCACGGCTCAGGAACCCGGGTTTCAGCCCTTTTTCCCTTGCCGCACGGGCAAGCGCAATCGCTGTCGGCGTCTTGCCCGCACCGCCGACGGTGAAATTGCCGACACAGAGTACCGGCACCGGCACGCTGGCCCGGCGCGCGCGCGCCATGCGGCGCCCGGCGATCCAGCCATAAAGGAAGGAAAAGGGGGAAAGGCCCCAGGCACGCCAATCCGCTTTCGTCCACCAGAATGGCGGTGCTTCCGTTACCATGCGCTACGCTCTCCGGATGATCCGTCCTGAAACAGCCGCGAAGAAGATGGGAATTTCCCAGAAAAGGCAAGCCCCGGCGGAGGTTAGAATGCTCCGGCCTGGTCGGGCAGAAGCGCCTCCAGTGCAGTGATATCGTCGAGGCAGATGTCGGCGGTCGCCGACAGCGTCTCGCGGGAACCGGTGCCCGTCATGACCGCAACGTTGAGGCCGACGCCGGCCTGCTTGCCCATGTGCATGTCGTGATTGTTGTCGCCGACCATGGCAACGCGGTCGGGATCGAGGCCGACCGAACGGCAGAAGCCAAGCAGCATGCCGGGCTCCGGTTTCACGCCATGGCCACTATCGTAACCGGCAATGAAATCCAAATACTCGATGAACCCGAAACGGATGGCGGTCTGGTGGATCGCCTTCTCGTTGTCGCTCGAGGCGACCCCCAGCTTGTAACCCCGCGCCTTCAATCGGGAGAAGAGGCTGGCAAGATCGGTGACCGGCACCGAAAATTCGGCCGAACGGATAAACAAATCATCGAGTAACCGGGTCAGTTCCGCAACATCGACGGGCGAACCGGCAGAGACGAAACCTGCGGCGATCTCGGCCGCATTGCCGGCAGCAAGCAGGCTGTCCGGCCGTGTATGGCCGGATACGGGATCCATGCCGCCGGAGAACAGAAGCTGCGGTTCGAGTTCGGCATTGCCGGCGGATGCGATGCGGGCAGCCTCACGGTTTACCGGTCCCCAGCTTTCATCGTAACGCAACAGCGTCCCGTCCTTGTCGAACAGGATGCCGGCTATCCCTGTGAACTTTCCGGTGTTCATCGGACGGCGGCGGCAGCCGTTGCTGCTTTCGGCTGTAGCCGGGCACTTACTGTCAGCGGATTGATGTAGGGTTCCAATGCCTTGACCGTCTTCGAAAGGGCGCCGCGCATCTCTTCCATCGCATCATAGCCCGAATCGACCATCTTGCGGCGGGCGAGGTCGTTGATCATCAGATAGTGAACGGCCTTGGCCAGCATTTCGACATCCCGGACGATACGGGCTCCGCCCTTGCGCACGAGGTGCTGGTAGGCGTCGCGGAAATTCTGGATATGCGGACCGGAAAGCACTGCGCAACCCAGCATGGCCGGCTCCAGCGGATTCTGGCCGCCCTCAGCCGCGGCAAGCGACTTGCCGACGAAGGCGATTTCGGTGAGCCGCAGGTAAAGCCCCATCTCGCCAATGGAATCGCCGAGGAAAATATCGGTCTCCGGCGTCAGAGGATCGTTGCGCGAACGACGCGCGACAGTCAACCCCGCCTCTTTCAGCATGCTTTCGATCGCATCGGCACGATCGGGATGCCGCGGCACGAGAATGGTCAACTGGCCATTCTTCGGTTTCAGCGCACGATGGACGGTCGCGACCGCCTGCTCCTCGCCATCGAAGGTGGAGATCGCCGCCCAGGTCTGGCGGTCACCGATCTCCTTGCGATAACGAGCCAGCAGGGTCTCGTCGCAAGGGGGCGGATCCGTATCGCTTTTCAGGTTCCCGGAAACGATGACCGGCCAGGCGCCGAGGTCGCGAAATCGTTCCGCATCGAGGTCAGACTGAGCCACGACCAGGGCCATCTTTTCGAACAGCGCCTCGGCAATCGAGCCATAGTTGCGCCAGCGTTCGAAGGAACGGTCGGAGATGCGGGCGTTGACGCGGATCTGAGGGATATAGCGGCGGGCGAGTTCGGAGACCGTCGTCGGCCAGATTTCGGATTCCGCCGTAATGCAGGCATCCGGCTTCCAGTAGGCGACGAAGCGCTTGATCGGAAATTTCACGTCGAGCGGCACGTATTGATGGATGACCTCGTCGGCAAGGCGCGACTGGACGAGGTTAGCGGAAGTCACGGTGCCGGTGGTGAGCAGGATATGGATTTCGCGGCGCCGCAGCTCGCGGATCAGCGGCATGATGGCGATTGTCTCTCCCACACTTGCGGCGTGCATCCAGACGAGCGGCCCCCGCGGACGGGGAAGGCTCGCATAACCCAGCCGCTCCAGCCGGCGGCTGCGGTCTTCCTTGCCCTTGATAGCGCGGTAGCTGAGATAGGGGCCTACCAGCGGATAGAGCAAGATACCAGCCAGCCGATAGCTGAAAAGAGCCGTGCGCGCCAAGCCACTGCTCATAGTACCTGCACCCGATCGATCGTGACCGCCGTCAATATGACAACCCCTCTTATTTCGTAATCCGTAGCCCAATTTCTTGTGTTTTACAAATGCGTCAAAATGGGGTCCTCGCAGGGGCGTCGTCAGGCGGAGGACTTGTATTCGGATGCGGCCCGGAGCCAGCTCCTTGGAGAGTGCGGCTTATCTCAGACAGGCTTGACGCCGGGGTCCAGCAACCGGTGCATATGAACGATGAAATAGCGCATTTCGGCATTATCGACCGTCTGCTGCGCCTTCGACCGCCATGCGGTAAGCGCGCTTGCATAGTCGGGGTAAATGCCAACGATATCGAGCTTCGAAAGATCCTTGAATTCCACGCCTTCAAGGTTCTTGAGCTCGCCGCCGAAGACCAGATGCAGAAGTTGTTTGTTTTCGCCCGTTTCCGTCATTGTCGATATCCGTCCGTTTCAGCTCCCCGGCCCCTCCTCTGCGGCATTCTCGAAGAAACGTCAACCCGCTCCGCCGGCGACCTTCGGCAGCAGATCACGAACCGCCCTTTCGGCACCGGCAACCAGCATTTCGTGGCGGACATCGGTCCGGTTGTAGACAAGCCGTCTGCCGTCAAGATCGACGAGACGCCCGCCGGCACGTTCGACGACCAGATCGGCTGCGGCGAGGTCCCAATCGTGGGAGTTGCGCCTGACGATCGTGCCGTCGATCCGGCCATCCGCCACCATGGCCAGCCGATAGGCCAGCGACGGGATGTGCCCCACACGATGCACCATCTCGCGGAAGGCCGGATCGAATTTCTTGACGAGGGCCTCGTCCGCCGCGATCACCAGCTTGTTATCGGCGTGCCCGACGCTAACGGTGATCGGATCATCGTTCTTGAGCGCCGGGCCGTCCTTGACCGCGGAAAATTCCTCGTTCAGCGCCGGCGCGACCAATACGCCCGCGACCGGCTGGCCCCGGTGGACGACGGCAACCGAGACGCACCAAGTCTTCTCACCATTGATGAAGGCGCGGGTGCCGTCGATCGGATCGACAACGAAAAGCGTCTCGCAGGACAGACGGGCGACGTCGTCATCCGTCTCCTCGGACAGCCAGCCGTAGTCCGGCCGTGCTTTCCGGAGCAGGCTTTCGAGACGGTCATTGGCGGCGAAATCCGCGGCACTGACCGGAGACCTGCCCTCGTTCTTCCACCAGACTTCAGGCGCCTGGCCGAAGAAGCCATAGGCAACCTCGCCGGCCTGCCGCGCCGCATGGAGGATGAGGTCGAGGTCTTCCTCCCAATGCTCAGCAGTGCTCATCGGGATCACCGTCCCGCCAGTGTCATGCCCTCGATGGCGAGCGTCGGGGAAGCCACGCCGAACTTGCGGTCGATATCGTTTGCCGGCGTGATCCGCATGAACATGTCCTTGAGATTGGAGGCGATCGTCACTTCCGAAACGGCATAGGCGAGCTCACCGTTCTCGATCCAGAAGCCGGTCGCGCCGCGGCTGTATTCACCGGTGATCATGTTGACGCCCTGGCCGATCAGTTCCGTCACGTAAAAACCGTTGCCGACCGACCTGATCAGGTCCTCGGGGGAAATGTCGCCGGGTTCCAGCGCGAGGTTGGTCGAGGCGGGCGTCACCGCCGTGCCGCCCCGCACCCCACGGCCGTTGGTCGCAAGTCCGAGCTCGCGGGCCGTCGAGGTCGAGAGGAACCAATGCTTCAGCACGCCGTCCTCGATCATCACCATGCGCTCGCCCGTCACGCCCTCCCCGTCGAAAGGACGCGAGGAGGCGCCCCGGACGACGAGCGGATCATCGGTGATGTTCAGTCCAGCCTTCAGCACCTGCTGGCCCATCCTGTCGCGCAGGAAACTCGTCTTGCGCGCCACGGACGCGCCATTGATGGCGCCTGCGATATGGCCGACGAAACCACGGGCGATGCGTGGATCGAAGACAATGGTAATATTGCTGCCGGTTTCCACCTGGCGGGGATTGACGCGCTTGACCACCCGCTCGCCGGCGCGGCGACCGATCAGCTTCGGATCATCGAGATCGGCGGCATAGAGGCGGCTGTCGAAATCGTAGTCGCGCTCCATCTTCGTGCCCTCGCCGGCGATCACGCTGACGGATCGACCGAAGCGGCTCGCCATATAGCTGCCGGAAAAGCCGTGCGAGGTGACAAGCACGAGACCGCCCATGCCTGCGGAGGCTCCAGCACCGGAGGAATTGGTGACGCCCGGGACGTCGAGCGCCGCCTGCTCCATTTCGAGCGCCGCCTCCCGCAATGCCTCGGTCGGAACATCCGTGCTGTCGAAAAGATCGAGATCGGGGTAGGATTTTGCAAGGTCCTTCTCATCCGCCAGGCAGGCGAAGGGGTCTTCGGGCGACACCTTCGCCATGGCGACGGCGCGTTCAGCGAGCGTCTTCATGTCGAAGCCGGGATTGGCCGAAACACTGGCAACCCTTTTGCCAATGAAGACGCGAAGCGAAAAATCATCGCTTTCGGAGGCTTCCGTTCCCTCCACCTTGCCCAGTCGGGCACTGACGGAGCGGGAGCGGGAGCGCACGACCACTGCATCCGCCTGATCCGCCCCCGCGGCCCTGGCTAGATCGATGAGTTCGCTGGCGCGGGAAAGCAGAGCGGCGGAATCGATTTGGGAGGTCATGATTGCAAGCCTTTCATTCTCGTCCCATTTATTGTGCACTGTCAGAAGCATCAAGGGCGACTCGCCGATTCTTGAGAGGACCAATGCCTGCCGAACTCCGAAAGTGTCTCGCATGACCGCACCCGGCTCCCTGCTTTCCCAAATTCTTCTGCTTTTGGCTGGAGCGGTCCTCGCCGCACCGCTGTTCAAAAAGCTCGGACTGGGTACGGTGCTCGGTTATCTTGCTGCGGGCGTGGTCATCGGACCGGTGCTGCAGCAGATTATCGATGCTGAAGAAGTGCTGCACTTCTCCGAGTTCGGTGTCGTCTTCCTGCTGTTCATCATCGGGCTTGAACTGAAGCCCTCGCGGCTCTGGCAAATGCGCGGCGACGTCTTCGGACTCGGCCCGGCACAGGTGGTACTGACCGGTCTCGTGCTGATGATGCTTGCCTATTTCACCAACATGGCAGACTGGCGCGGTAGCCTCATCATCGGTTTCGGTCTGGCACTCTCCTCGACCGCCTTCGCATTGCAGATCTTGAACGATGAAGGCGACATGAACAGCCGCTATGGCCAGCGGTCTTTCTCCGTACTGCTTTTCCAGGATCTCGCCATCGTGCCGCTTCTGGCGCTGATCACGATTCTGGCCCCTGGGACGACGGAAGCGGAAGCAACGCCACTCGTCGACTTCGCCGTGGCCGTTGCCGCCGTCGGCGCCATGGTACTTGCCGGCCGCTATCTGCTCACTCCGATGTTCCAGGTGATCGCCCGCACGGGGGCGAGGGAGGTTATGATCGCCGCCGCACTCCTCGTGGTGCTCGGATCAGCCACGGCCATGCAGGCTGCCGGCCTTTCCATGGCGATGGGAGCCTTCCTCTCCGGCGTGATGCTTGCCGAATCCTCCTACAGGCATGAGCTGGAAGCGGATATCGAACCATTCCGCGGCCTGCTGCTGGCGCTCTTCTTCATGGCGGTCGGCCTGTCGCTCGAAGTCCACGTCATCCTGGACAATATCCTCTTCATCCTGCCGGCAGTGCCAATCTTCATGGCTGTCAAGGCGCTGATCGTCTACGGGCTGTGCCGCCTCTGGGGATCGTCGCACAACGATGCCGTCAGGATCGCCTTCCTGCTGCCGCAGGGTGGTGAATTCGGTTTCGTGCTTTTTACGACAGCGACTGCCGCGGGCCTCCTCTCCTCCGCGACCGCTTCGCTGCTCATTGCCGTCGTAACCCTCTCCATGGCGTTCACGCCGCTCGGCGCGGCACTTTCCAAGCGTTTCCTCAGCGGTGAAACGCGCGAGGAACTAGAGGAGGATTTCGACGGGGCAGACGCCGACGTGCTGATGATCGGCTTCTCGCGTCTCGGCCAGATCGCCGCGCAGATCCTTCTTGCCGGCGGTCGCGAGGTCACCGTCATCGACGATTCCGCCGACCGCATCCGTCAGGCGGCATCGTTCGGCTTCCGGATCTATTTCGGCGACGGCACGCGCCGCGACGTGCTGATCGCCTCGGGCATAGAGCGGGCAAAAGTCGTCGCGGTCACCACCCAGAAGCGCGAGACGACCGACCGGATCGTCGATCTGATTCGCTCGGAATTCCCTGACGTGCGCCTCTTCGTGCGCTCTTACGACCGTATTCACTCCTTGTCGCTTCGAGCCCGGAATATCGAATACGAACTGCGCGAGACGCTGGAATCCGGTCTTCTCTTCGGCCGCCGGACGCTGGAGGCGCTCGGCATGTCTGAAAACGAGGCGGAGGAGATCGGCGATGATATCCGCCGTCGCGATGAAGAACGGCTGCAGATCCAGGCCGTCCAGGGGCTCGGCGCCGGCCGCGAGATGCTCTTCAACAGCCCGGTTCGGCCGGAGCCGCTCATCAAGCCGAAGCGGGCACCGGTCATGGAAGAGATGGGTTCGGAGCCGGCGGTGGCGGAGACCAGCTAGAGCAGGTCGGCCGCCTCTGTTCTTCCCACGCAAGCCGGCGCTACTTATTGCGCTCGGCCATCGCGACGATCGTTGCGAGGAGTTCCTCTTTGGCCTGCGACGGCGTGATCTCACCGGTCGCAGCAGCGTGGGAAAGAGCCTCTGCCGCGCCAAGCATGCTCCATAAACCAGCCGACCTGATAGTGCCCGCCTTCGCAAAGGGGGCAAGAACAGCCCGGCACTTCTCCATGAAGACAGCCTGGTAATCGCGCTTGATCTTTTCAAGCTCCGGGGAACCGGCAAGGGCGGCGATGACGCCCGGTATTTCACGCCCCTGCTGCAGGACGCATTCCACATAGGAGGAGGCGATCACTCGAGCGCGGTCGGTCAAGTCGGCTTCGCCCTTCTCCAATGCAGCGTCCATAACGGCGGTCTGGCGCACATCGAACTCCTGGTAGAGAGCTATCAGCAAATCCGGACGTGTGGCGAAATGATCGTATACAACTGGCTTGGCGACCCCCGCGCCTTCGGCCAGACGACCCAGGGTCAAGGCATCGGTCCCCTCGTCTCGGGCAATTTTCCATGCCACATCGAGAAGCTGACGATGCCGGGCCTCGCGCGTGAGGCGCTGGCGTGGACGGCGGGTGGTTTGCTCTTCCATGCTTGACTTCACTATATACCAAAAGTAACTTACTAAAAGTATATAATCTCCAGACCTCCACAGCAAGCTCATCAGGAGTACCCGACATGCATGCCCTTATCGTCGTCGCGCATCCCGAGCCAGGTTCCCTCACCCATAATGTCGCTGCCCATATCGGACACGGTATCGCCTGCGATCCGGCCAATTCTTTCGAGATCGCCGACCTCGCGGCCGAAGGCTTCGATCCCCGGTTTACGACAGTCGATCTGGCGGTCCATCGTCGCGAGATGGCGGCTTCCGCTGACGTCATCGCCGAACAGGCGAGAATAAATCGCGCCGATGCGCTTGTACTGGTCTATCCCGTCTATTGGTGGTCGATGCCGGGACTGCTGAAGGGGTGGATCGACCGCGTCTTCAGCAATGGCTGGGCCTATGACGAAGGCGCCGATCTGAAGCTCGTCAAAAAACTTCAGCGGCTCCCTGTCCATCTGGCGGCCATCGGCGGAGCCGACATGCGCACCTATGCGAGGCATGGTTATTTCGGTGCCATGAAAACGCAAATCGACCATGGAATTTTCGACTATTGCGGCGCCAGGGTGGTGACTTCGGAGCTTTTGCTGGAGCAGCGGGAAGGAGAAGATCAGCGATTACAGACCGCGCGCACCATTGGCTGCAATCTTTTCAGGAAGAAGATGTCCCAGGCCGCCTAGCGATCTCAGGCCTCAATCGCTGCGTGAAGCGCGTCGATGGCGCGCTTCAAGTCGTCCTTCACGCCCTCGGATTCCTCCAGGATTTCGCGGGCTCTCAGGAAATCCAGCACCCGGAACCGGTTGACCGAGGGCCGCAGGAAAATCTGCGGCGGATTGAGCTTCAGCTTGAGCGCGATAGTCGCCTGCATGGTGAGTTGGCTGGCGCCGAACAGGCTGTCGATGCGGCTCGGAGCATGGGTACCATCTCCTTCGGGCGCGCCGACCACATCGACGCCGATCACCACGTCGGCAAGCTCCATCAGATGTTCGTAGGGAACGGGATTGAAGACGCCGCCGTCGACCATGATCCGGCCGTTGACGCGCACCGGCATGAAAAGGCCGGGAATGGCAGCCGAGGCTGCGATCGCCGTGCGCAGTTCGCCCTCCTCCAGCACCACCTCCGCCTGGCCGTAATAATCGGTGGCCGAAATCTTCATCGGGATGTGGAGATCGGCGAAATCCTTCGGCACATCAGGTGGCAAGAAGGCATCCAGGATGAGTTCGAGATTGAAGTGGCCGAAGCGGAAGCCGCCGAGCTTATCGCGCATGGTGGCCGGGCCGAGGCTCCAGAGCTTGTTGAGCAGCACACCGCGATTGCCGATCGTTTCCAGCGCAAAATTGCGGATCTCGCAGCCTTTCATGCCCGACGCCATGCCGGCCCCCATGATCGCGCCGATCGAGGAACCGGAGATCGCTACCGGCCGGATACCAAGTTCGTCGAGCGCCTCGATGATCTGGATATGCGAGATGCCCCGCGCGCCACCTCCGCCGAAAGCGATCGCAAAGGTCAGCCCGCTTTTCCGTTCCGCAGACTCGACATCGGGAAGCGCAAGCTTGACGTTCATTCCTTTCCTCTCACGCCTTTCTTTCACATCGGCTGGTAGCGGAAGAAATCCATGCGGGTATCGCCGAAGAGGCGGCTTTCGAGCAGTTTGAAGGCCGGACCCACCGCAGATTTCACGTCGGCACGCTCCTCCAGGATCGCAAGGGCGCCAGGGACCAGCCAGCCGCCCGTGTGGGCCGCGAGCAAGGCCGCATCGCCCAGACCCTGACCATAGGGCGGATCGGCGAAAAGGAAATGGAAAGGCTCCATCGTGCCGACCGCGCCAAGCTTCGTAGCATCGCGGCGCAGGATACGAGAGCGGCCATGCAAACCGAGATTGTCGATGTTTTCCCAGAGCAGGCCCCGCCCTTCGACGCCGTTCTCGACAAACAGGGCATGACGACAGCCTCGCGAGACGGCTTCGAGACCGACCGCGCCGGTGCCGGCAAAGAGATCGATCACCCGCGTGCCGTCCAGCGCCTCCGGATAGACATGGCTGATGATGTTGAACAGGCTTTCGCGTGTCCGGTCGATGGTCGGCCGGATAGCATCGGTTTTCGGTGTGGCCAAGGATCGGCCGCGAAACTCACCACCTACGATCCGCACTGTCCGTCACCCCTTTGGCCCACGCGGCTTGTTGCCGGACCTTGCCCCGCCCGGACGCGAACCGCCCGGACGACCGCCAGGTTTGCCGGCGCCGCCCGGCTTTCCACGACCGCCAGCGCCTTTTCCGGCAAAACCACCTGCGCCGGCCGGCTTGCCGCCGAAGGATTTGCCAGCCGGTTTTCCGCCGCGCGGCTTGTCGCCGAAAGGCCGGTCGCCGGCGGGCCGCTCGCTGCGCGGACGTTCGGAGCGAGTGCGTTCGGCACGCCCCTCGCCCGAGGAGAAGGATCGTGCGGGACGATCACCATCCTCCCGAGGCCGGCGTTCGCCCCTCGGCTTATCGAAGGACCGTTCGCCACGCGCCGGACGGTCTCCAAAGGGACGGTCACCACGCGGATGCTCGGAGCGCCTCTCGCCCGAGAAAGAACGGGCCGGGCGATCCCCGCCCTCGCGTGGCTTGCGATCACCACGAGGCTTATCGCCAAACGGGCGTTCGCCGCGCGGGCGATCACCCTCTTCGCGCGGCCTGCGGTCGCCTCTCGGACGGTCACCAAAGGAACGCTCTCCCCGTTCGGCCCGATCGCCAAACGAACGCTTGCGGCCGAAATCGCCGCCCTCTTCGTCGCGCGGACGGGGGGCCGGCGCCTCGGCGCGGATCCAGTCGTTGTCATCGTCGGCGCGGTTCACCACGACGCGGCGATCATTTTCGGGCGCAGGCTTCTTGAACAGCCGTTCGGCGTCAGCACGCGCGGAGATTTTTTGGGCCTTGCCGTCCGTCGTGGGGCGGGCGCCCGGCGCCATCCAGACATTGGCGGTGCGGCTGGTGCCCATCGGAGGACGCTTCTTCGGGCGCTCCTCTTCGTCCCGATCCCGGTTGCCGAATGATTTGCCGCCGCGGGGCTTGTCCGCAAACTTGCGGTCATCGCGCTTTGTGTCGAGCCGGCCGAGTGCCTTCTCGCGCCTGTCTTCCGGCTTGCCGGCTCGCGGGCGCTCCGTCTTTTCCGGCTTTACGGCCCAATCGGACCGTTCGGAGGCGGACCGTTCGGCGCGCACCGGCTTGTCGTCTTCCGAGCCCCTGTCGTTGTAGAGCGGCGCATCGAAATTCGCCTTGGCTTCCTCGATCAGGCGCGGCCCGAGCTGGTCGCGCAGCATGCGGCCACGCACTTCGATCACCTGGCCCTCGGGCAGATCACCGAGCTGGAACGGCCCATAGGAGATACGGATCAGGCGGTTGACCTCGAGCCCAAGCGCGCCGAGAACGTTCTTGATCTCGCGGTTCTTGCCTTCGCGAAGGCCCATGGTGATCCACACATTGTGACCCTGGCCACGGTCCAGCGTCGCATCGATCGAACCATAGAGCACGCCGTCGACGGCAATCCCCTCCTTGAGCTTGTCGAGCGCTTCCTGATCGACCTCGCCATGGGCGCGGACGCGGTATCGACGCAGCCAGCCCGTTGTCGGCAATTCCAGGACGCGCGACAGGCCGCCGTCATTGGTGAGCAGCAGCAGGCCTTCCGTGTTGATGTCGAGTCGGCCGATCGAGAGCACCCGCGGCAGACCTTCCGGCAGGTTGTCGAAAACGGTCGGGCGGCCTTCCGGATCGGAATTGGTGGTCACGAGGCCGGCCGGCTTGTGATAGAGCCAGAGGCGGGTGCGCTCGATCCCGCGGATCGGCACGCCATCCACCTCGATCTTGTCGTTAAGCGTCGCATTGACAACGGGCGTGTCGAGAAGCTCACCGTTCAGCTTCACCCGACCCTCCATGATCATCCGCTCGACATCGCGGCGGGAGGCAACACCGGCGCGCGCCAGGAGCTTGGAGATGCGCTCAGGCTTGCCTTCGGCCTCGGCGGATATCGTTGCGGCCGGCGCGGGCTTGCGCGCTGCCTTTACCGGTTTTTCGGAAAAGGCTTTCGGCGCGGCGTTTTTCCTTGCCCCCTTGGCGGCCTTGCTGCCGGCAGCCGCCTTCGGGGCCGATCTGGGTTTGGTTTCGCGAACGAAAGTTCTGCCTTCGCCGCGCTTCGGCTTGTCTTTGGAATTCATTTGTTGTTTGCCTGAAGCGTGATGTCTGACGGAGATGATCCGGACATTCTTGTTCGTGTTGACTTAAGTGGTGTTAGGCCCGCAAATCGGGCTTCCGGTTGGATGCTTCCTACCAGTTCGCGCGATCCGGGTTAAGAGGAAATCGCCTGAAATGGCCAATACCGATGGTTTCATGGACACAGCGCTCGCCGAAGCCCGGGATGCCGAAGCCCGCGGCGAGGTTCCGGTCGGCGCCGTGCTGGTGCTCGACGGCGTCATCATCGCCCGGTCGGGAAACCGCACCCGTGCCTACAACGATGTCACGGCCCATGCCGAGATGGCCGTGATCCGCGATGCATCCGCAGCACTCGGGCAGGAGCGGCTTGCCGGGGCCGATCTTTACGTGACGCTCGAACCCTGCACCATGTGCGCGGCGGCAATCTCTTTTGCCCGCATACGCCGTCTCTACTACGGCGCGGAAGACCCGAAAGGCGGCGCGGTCGACAACGGCGTCCGCTTTTTCAGCCAACCGACCTGCCACCATGCGCCGGAGGTCTATTCCGGGCTTGGCGAAACCGAGGCGGCAAGCCTGCTCACCGGTTTCTTCCGATCGAAGCGAGAGGGTTGACCGGCATGCCGGCAATCAGAAGAGCTTCCACCATTCGCGGGAGTTCTTTGCCTCCGTGGCTTCCTTCTTGCGGCGCCTTTCCTTCTGGAGTTCGGGCTCGCCAAGATCGCTCAGATTGGCCGTATCCGCCGAACGGAACTCCGCAGGCGGTTCGGTAAGCGAACGGCGGCGGGCAGAGACGTCAACGGTCTCGGCGTCCTGCTTGGCCTTGCGGAAGGCCTCCCACTTTTCGGATTCGGTCAACTGACCGCCCTGGCCCTTGCCGGTGATAAGGGGAGATTGATATCTCGGATTGTTCGCGTTTGCATCCGCCTCTTCGCGGAGTCGCTTACGCGTTTCTTCCGGAGATTCGACCCAGTTCGGATTGTTTTCGCGGTTGGCAAGCGATTGCTGTGGCGGCGGCAGGTTAGCCGCATCGCCCTTGGCGACGACAAGCGAAGGGCGCGGATTGTATTTCAGATTTCGCTTGGCTTCGTCTTCCTTGCCACCGATCGAAACGGCCGAACCAAGGTCGTCGGTGAGTTGCTCGAGGGCAGTCTTGTCGGTGCCGTAGGTGGGGCTGCCAAGGCAGCCCGAAAGGGTCAAGGTCGAGGCGAGGATGCCGGCCACGCCCATGCCGACACGAAACGCAGATGTCGTTGTCATCAAAACCCTTCCAGCGGCGCCCGTCCTCGACGCCTGAGACTACTTGCACCCCAGATGGCGGGAAAATCCGGCCAATTTCGGGCAGAAATACCGGATGATGCGCCAAAGCGCAATCATCCGGCGGCTTTTCAGGTCAACCGAGGCGACCGAGGGCTGCGAGTTCGCGAAGTGCCGCAGCGTCGCGTGCGGAGACATCCGGCCAGTCGGGATCGGAACCGACATCCTTCGTCACCCGCCAGGAGCGGGCGCACTTTACGCCTTCAGCGAGCTTCGGATCGACGGCGACGCCCGGAACTTCCGGCAGCCGGAAGGCGCTTTCCGGCCCCTCGCCCGCCACGATCTTGATGCCCGAAGTGATGCAGATCTCCTCGAAATCCTGGCCCTCCAGCGCCTTCAGAAGCGCCGCATCGGTGACGTGGACGACGGGAGCCGCTTCCAGCGAGGAACCGATGCGCTTGTCCTTGCGCTCGATCTCCAGCGCGCCGGTGACGACGGAGCGGACCCGGCGGATCGCGTTCCATTTTTCGGCAAGCATGTCATTGCGCCATTCGGCCGGAACGTCCGGGAACTGTTCGAGATGCACGGAGACCGCGCCCGGATTGCGCGACAGCCACGCCTCCTCCGTGGTGAACGGCAGCATGGGCGCAAGCCAGGTCACCATGCAGTCGAAGATCCTGCGGATGACGGAGAGTGCTGCACGGCGGCGCAGCGATGACGGCGCATCGCAATAAAGCGCATCCTTGCGCACATCGAAATAGAAGGCCGAGAGTTCGACATTGGCGAAATCGATGAGCGCGCGTGCAATCTTCTTGAACTCGAAGGCGTCGTAAGCCTCACGCACGAGCTTATCCAGTTCCGCCAGGCGATGCAGCATCAGCTTCTCGAGTTCCGGCAGGTCGGCATAGGCGATCTCCTCGCCCTTGTCATGGGCGAGCGTGCCAAGCATCCAGCGGATCGTGTTCCTGAGCTTGCGATAGGCATCGACATTCGTCTGGATGATCGTCTTGCCAAGGCGCTGGTCTTCCCAGTAGTCCGTCGTCATGACCCAGAGGCGCAGGATATCGGCGCCGGCATCCTTCATGACGTCCTGCGGGGCCACGACATTGCCGAGTGATTTCGACATCTTCTGGCCCTTCTCGTCCATGGTGAAACCATGGGTGATGACCGTGTCATAGGGCGCGCGGCCACGGGTGGCGGCCGATTCCAGAAGCGAGGAATGGAACCAGCCGCGATGCTGGTCGGAACCTTCCAGATAGACGTCAGCCGGCCATTTCAGGTCCGGGCGATCTTCCAGCGTGAAGGTGTGGGTGGAGCCCGAGTCGAACCAGACGTCGAGGATGTCCATCACCTGCGTCCACTTGGCCGGATCATGCCCATTGCCCAGGAACCGTTCCTTGGCGCCTTCGGCAAACCATGCGTCCGCGCCTTCCACCTCGAAGGCATCGAGGATGCGCCGGTTGACGGCCTCGTCAGCCAAAACCTCGCCATGCTCGTCGACGAAGACGCAGATCGGCACGCCCCATGCCCTTTGGCGCGACAGCACCCAGTCCGGGCGCTGCTCGATCATGGCGCGCAGGCGGTTCTGGCCGGCAGCGGGCACGAAACGGGTGTCGTCGATTGCCCTCAGCGCCCGCTCACGCAGCGTCGTGCCGTCGGCAAGCGTCTTGTCCATATAGACGAACCATTGCGGCGTATTGCGGAAGATGATCGGCTTCTTGGAACGCCAGCTATGCGGATACTGGTGCTTCAGGCGACCGCGGGCGAAGAGCATGTTCTTCTCGATCAGCGCCTTGATGACGCGGTCGTTGGCATCGCCCTTCTTGCCGTTGTCGTCCATGACGCGCGCACCCTCGAAACCAGGAGCGTCTGTCGTATAGGTACCGGAATCGTCGACCGGGAACGGGATCTTCGTCTCGATGCCGCGCGCTTCCAGCTCCCGGATATGATGTGTCCAGGCCTCGAAGTCCTCACGACCGTGGCTCGGCGCGGTGTGGACGAACCCGGTACCAGCATCGTCGGTGACGTGGTCGCCGGCCAACAGCGGCACAGGGAATTCATAACCGCCGCCGAGGCCCTTGAGGGGATGGGCGCAGGTGATCGCCGCCATCTCGTCGGCCGAGATATCGCGAAGACGCTTGTACTGGAGCTTGGCCTTGGCGAAGCTTTCTTCGGCCAGCTTGTCGGCAAAGATCAGCTTTTCGCCCGGACGCGGCCCGAAGTCGTTTTCCGCCGCCGTGACCTCATAGAGACCGTAGGCGATCTTCGGCGAATAGGAGATCGCCCGGTTGCCGGGGATGGTCCATGGAGTCGTCGTCCAGATAACGACATGGGATCCACGTACATCATCCATGTACGACTTAGCCTTTTCAGGCGTGTCAATCGCACCAACACTTACAACGGGAAACTTCACCCAGATCGTGTCGCTCTCGTAATCCTGATACTCAACCTCGGCCTCCGCCAGCGCGGTGCGCTCGACCACCGACCACATGATCGGCTTCGAGCCGCGATAGAGCTGGCCGCTTTTGGCGATCTTCAGCAGCTCGCCGGCGATGCGCGCTTCGGCGTGAAAATTCATCGTCAGGTACGGGTTCTCGAAATCGCCGACGATGCCGAGGCGCTGGAATTCGCCTGCCTGCACCTTGATCCATTTTTCCGCATAGGCGCGGCATTCGCGGCGGAACTCGGTCATCGCCGCAGGCTCGGAAAGATCGGGCTTTGCCTTGCCCTTGGAACGATAGTTCTCTTCCTCGATCTTCCACTCGATCGGCAGGCCGTGGCAGTCCCATCCGGGCACATAGTTCGAGTCATAGCCGCGCATCTGGAACGAGCGGGTGATGACGTCCTTGAGGATCTTGTTCAGCGCGTGGCCGATATGGATATTGCCGTTGGCATAGGGCGGGCCGTCGTGCAGGACGAATTTCTCGCGCCCGGCGGCAGAGGCGCGAAGCTTCTTGTAAAGGTCCATCTTCTGCCAGCGGGCAACCAGTTCCGGCTCCTTCTGCGGCAAGCCGGCGCGCATCGGGAAATCGGTTTCGGGCAGATAGAGGGTCTTCGAATAGTCGAGTTTTTCGGCGGTATCGGTCATGATGGCAATCGTTTCTGGCGCCGCAACGGGGCGCGTCTCGATGAAAACACGGTGGCGGAAGGCGCTTGTCGTAAGCGCCGAAAACCCGGACCCTCCGGCCGCTCTTACAGCGCGCGGAAGGCCGGGCCGATAATTCGTATGATCTGAGCCAGCCGAAATTTTTGCATAGTGGCGGTTGTTTATGTGTTCTTGCCGAAAAAAGGAAGAGGGTCGGTCCGGAATATGAAGACCGGCTTCGGCAAAATATCGGACCCGCCTATCTCCTGTCCCACCCGGTTAAGGCAGGCGGGACAGGAACAGGACTGAAACAATGGCGTTCAGCCAAGCGGGATTTCGAGCAAGTCGCGTCCGACGACAATCTCCCCGCCAAAATGCGTGGCGGTTTCGGCACGCCACATTTCGTCGGTGATCCACTCCATGTCGCCAGGCCCGAAATGGCTGAGGACGAGTTTTTTCGCGCGTGCCTGTGCGGCGATCATCCCCACCTGCTCAGCCGCCGTGTGGCTTTCGACGATGTGCTTGCGGAAAGCGGGGGTGCCATTCGCTCGCTTCACCAGGGCGTCGACGCCGGGAAGGTAGAGGACTTCGTGCACCAGCACGTCCGCATCGCGCGCGAAATCGGCCAGCGCCGGATTATAGGCGGTGTCACCTGAATAAACGACGACCCCATACGGCGTCTCGAACCGGTAGGCGAGATTTTCCAGCGGAGGGTGGGGCGTCGTGAAGGCGGTCACTTTTACGCGCTCATCCTGCATGACCAGTCCGTTCTTTTTGGTAAAATCGTGGGCGCGCAGGAGCTTGGACGGGTCGGCACGCCCCTCGTCCTCCATCCTGGTCGCGACGTCGAGACGGTTGAGCTGCCAGAAATCCCTTGCCATATCTTCAAGCCCGGCCGGTCCATAGGCATCGATCGGCTGCCGCAGTGCCCCGGATACCCAGATATTGTAGACCAGATTGCCGAATTCGAGCTGATGGTCCGAATGCATGTGGGAAATAAGGATCGTGCGGATGCTTGCAAGATCGATCCCCGCCTTCACGACCTGAGCCGTTACCCCCATGCCCGTGTCTATGATGTAGGTAACGCCGTCGACGATCAGCGCATTGGCGGGGCTGGATCGATTTCCACCCACGCGCGGCCCGCCCTTGGTGCCCAGCAGCACAAGTTTCGCCCCCTTGGGAACTGCCGGCGCCTCGGCATGAGCGGCAATCGGAAACATGCTTGAAGCACCGGCTGCCAGGACAAAGTTAAGAACATTCCGACGAGTGAATGCATGCCCGCTGTTTGAAATCTCCATCTCTCTCCTCCCTCCGATCAGAGAGCCGAAATTTAACAACAGCCGAACAAGGAATCAATCAGAATAAGAATCTCATTCTGTTTTAAGCTGATGGACAACGAGAATACGATACGCAATTCATAGAGGAGAGGCGGTGCATATTGAGAACGACAGCGAATTGGCATGACGATCTGGCGCGAGTTGGCGTTCTTCCGGCCCAGCAGTCGCGCAGCCGTGAATTGCGCGATCGCCTGATCGAGGAAGGGCTGCGCATCGCGCGAAAGATTTCCTTCGACGAGGTCGGCGTTGCCGATATCTGCAACGCCGCCGAATGCTCGACCGGTGCCTTTTACGCACGCTTCCCCGACAAGCTGACGCTCTTCAAGGCGGTCATGGTCGCGGCTGCGGCGGAATCTGGGCCAATGCTCGAGGCCATTGTGCGGGAGACGACCTTCAACCGTATTCTCGCTGAACTGACACAAGCGCAAGTCGCCCGCTACATCGAGCAGAAAACCTTCTTCCGTTCCGCGTTCAAGGTCAGCCTGGAATCAGGAGAGGCCTGGGAACCCTTCCGCCGGAACGTGCATGCGCTGACCGATGCCTTTCTCGATCGGGTTGCCCGCGAACCGTCTATCGATCATGCCCGCGTCGATGAGGCCCGCATCCGCTTCGCCTTCCAAGTGATGTACGGCGTTCTCAACAACACCATCATCAACCAGCCCGGCCCCTTCTTCCTGGAAACACCGGAGTTTCCGGACATGCTCGAACAGACGATGCTGGCGACAATGGATTTGCTGCGCAGGCCGACTGCGAGCTGACTTGCGGACCTCTTCACCAAACGACGTCAGAATGCGATTTTCGCGTCCAGTTCCCCGAGCGGCCTGACACCGGAAAGCAGTGCCTGCGCTTCCTCCTCGTCGCGTTTGATCTGCACCACCAACGCGTCGAGGCTATCGAATTTCAGCTCGTCGCGCAGGTGCCCGAAGAAGGAGACGGAACAGATTTCACCATAGAGGCTGTCGGAGAAATCGAAGAGATAGGTTTCAAGCAACGGTGCGCCGTTCTCCGTCACGGTCGGACGGCGCCCGTAGCTTGCAACGCCATCGTGGAGTGTGCCGTCGGGGCGGCGGAACCGTACGGCATAGATGCCTGCCTTCAGCTCTGCTTCCGGGGACAACTGCATGTTGGCGGTCGGGAAGCCGAGCTGCCGGCCGAGCTTTTTGCCGCCGATCACCTCCGCCTCGACCGTGTAGCGATAGCCGAGAAGACCTGCCGCACCGGTGACGTCGCCTTCCCCCAGCAGAGCCCGGATGCGGCTCGACGAGATCACCTCGGCATTTTCATCCCGGAAGGCATCGACCAGCGACACCGCGAACCCGTGCCGCTCTCCCGAGGCCATCAGGAAGGCCGGGCCGCCCTCCCTGCCCTTGCCGAAATGGAAATCGAAGCCGGTGACGACTGCGCCGGCATGCAGCCAGTCGACCAGGATCGTCCGGATGAATTCTTCCGCCGAGCGCGTCGCGAATTCCCTGGTAAAGGGATATTCGATCACCGACTGAAAGCCCATGGCCTCCAGCAATCGCGCCTTCAGCGGCGCGGGCGTTAGCCGGAAGACGGGTTCCTCGGGCCGGAACACGGTGCGTGGATGCGGCTCGAAGGTCAGCACCAGCGCGGGTGCGCCGCGCTCTTCGGCAAGCGACAACGCGCGCTCGAGAACGCTGCGATGGCCGCGATGCACGCCGTCGAAATTGCCGATGGCGATGACGCCGCCCTTCAACGCCTCGGGCAGCGGTTCTTTCTTTTCGTTGCGGTGGAATACGGTCATCGAAGCGATTTCCGGTTCAGGCAAGCCTCTGCATCCAGTATTTCGGCGCGGCGTTTTCCGATTTCAGCCAGGCATTGAGGATCGCCTCGTCGGTCCGGCCGTTGACGGTGTATTCCGCCACATGGATACCCCCGCTGATATAGAGCAGGTCGAGCCCGTATGCGAGCGCGCCGCGCACGTCGGTGGGCATGCCGTCGCCGACCGCCAGCACGCGGTCCATCGGGAAATCGCCGCGCACTTCGCGAGCGGCGGCAAGCGTCGCCTCGTAGATCGGCCGGTGCGGTTTGCCAGCAATGCGCGTCTTGCCGCCGAGCTGTTCGTAATAGGCGGCAACCGCACCGGCGCAGGGGATGATGCGGTGGCCGCGCTCGACCACGAGGTCGGGGTTGGCGCAGATGAACGGCACGTCGCGCTTGACGAAGGCGGTCAGGAGGTCGGTGTAGTCCTCCGGCACTTCCTTCTCGTCGTCGAAGAAACCGGTGCAGACGATGCAATCCGCGTCCTCTGCCGAAACGGCCTCGACGTCGAGCCCGTCGAACAGCGGCATGTCGCGTTCGGGGCCGAGCAGAAAGACCTTTTTCGGCCCTTCGGCAATCAGATGGCGCGTCACGTCGCCGGAGGTGACGATACGGTCATAGGTCCCATCCGGCACGCCGAGCAAGCGCATCTGCTGGATGACGCCCGGCGCCGGACGCGGCGAATTGGTGATCAACACCACTGTCGCGCCGGTCTCCCGCGCCTCGGCAAGCGCCTTGCAGGAGTGCTGGAAGGCATCGACGCCATTGTGCACGACGCCCCAGACGTCGGAAAGAACGACGTCGTAGCCGCCGATCACTTCGCTCAAACTGTCGATACGCTTCGCCATATGTCCGTCCTGTGCCTCAAGGTCACCGGTGACATGGCAAACCGTCGAAAAGATTACAAGCAAAAAGCTCCCGTTGCGCCGCGACGACACGCTGGTGTCATTTTTGCGCCGCACCATGGCCCAGCTTATCCATTAAGCTTGTTTTCAACCGGCAGGCGGGACCGCCTTTAAAATTTCAGCTTCATCCTTGACTCAATCGCCGGTCCCACTTATCTCGACCCTCGTTAGCACTCCCGCAAGGTGAGTGCCAACAGCCAAGCGATACGGATCTTGCGATCCGTCAATGTCATTTGATCGAGGGATTAGACAATGGCAAGCACCAATTTCCGCCCCCTGCACGATCGCGTCGTCGTTCGCCGCGTCGAGTCTGAAGAAAAGACCAGAGGCGGCATCATCATTCCGGACACCGCCAAGGAAAAGCCCGCTGAAGGCGAAATCGTCGCCGTCGGCCCCGGCGCCCGCGACGATTCCGGCAAGATCGCCGCGCTCGACGTCAAGGTCGGCGACCGCGTTCTCTTCGGCAAGTGGTCCGGCACGGAAGTCAAGATCAACGGCGAAGACCTTCTGATCATGAAGGAAACCGACATCATGGGCATCATCGGCTGATTTCAGCCGGTCGTGCTTTCCGAAATTCTCTGACACCCGTTTCAGGAGTTCTCAAAAATGGCAGCTAAAGAAGTCAAGTTCGGCCGTAGCGCTCGCGAAAAGATGCTGCGCGGCGTTGATATTCTCGCCGATGCAGTCAAGGTCACGCTCGGCCCGAAAGGCCGCAACGTCGTGATCGACAAGTCCTTCGGCGCTCCGCGCATCACGAAGGACGGCGTTTCCGTCGCCAAGGAAATCGAACTGGAAGACAAGTTCGAAAACATGGGCGCCCAGATGGTCCGCGAAGTCGCTTCGAAGACCAACGACATCGCCGGTGACGGCACCACCACCGCGACCGTTCTTGCCCAGGCGATCGTCAAGGAAGGCGCCAAGGCCGTTGCAGCCGGCATGAACCCGATGGACCTGAAGCGCGGCATCGACCTCGCCGTCAAGGCCGTCGTCGCCGATCTCCAGGCCAAGGCCAAGAAGATCAACACTTCGGAAGAAGTCGCCCAGGTCGGCACGATCTCCGCCAACGGCGAGCGCCAGATCGGCCTCGACATTGCCGAAGCCATGCAGAAGGTCGGCAACGAAGGCGTCATCACGGTTGAAGAAGCCAAGACCGCCGAAACCGAACTCGAAGTCGTCGAAGGCATGCAGTTCGACCGCGGCTATCTCTCGCCCTACTTCGTCACCAACCCGGAAAAGATGGTTGCTGACCTGGAAGATGCCTTCATCCTCCTGCACGAGAAGAAGCTCTCCAACCTCCAGGCGATGCTCCCGGTTCTCGAAGCCGTCGTCCAGACCGGCAAGCCGCTCCTCATCATCGCTGAGGACGTTGAAGGCGAAGCGCTCGCAACACTCGTCGTCAACAAGCTGCGTGGCGGTCTCAAGATCGCTGCCGTCAAGGCTCCGGGCTTCGGCGACCGCCGCAAGGCCATGCTGGAAGACATCGCCATCCTGACCGGCGGTACCGTCATTTCCGAAGACCTCGGCATCAAGCTCGAGAACGTCACCATCGACATGCTCGGCCGCGCCAAGAAGGTTTCGATCTCCAAGGAAAACACCACGATCGTCGACGGTGCCGGCCAGAAGGCCGACATCGAAGGCCGCGTCGGCCAGATCAAGGCCCAGATCGAAGAAACCACCTCCGACTACGACCGCGAGAAACTGCAGGAACGTCTTGCCAAGCTCGCTGGCGGCGTTGCCGTCATCCGCGTCGGCGGCTCGACGGAAGTCGAAGTGAAGGAAAAGAAGGACCGCATCGACGACGCGCTCAACGCAACCCGTGCGGCCGTTCAGGAAGGCATCGTACCGGGCGGCGGCGTCGCTCTGCTGCGCGCTTCCGCTCAGCTGACGGTCAAGGGCGAAAATGCCGACCAGGAAGCCGGCGTCAACATCGTTCGCCGCGCCCTGCAGGCTCCGGCCCGCCAGATCGCCGAGAACGCCGGTGACGAAGCTTCGATCGTTGTCGGCAAGATCCTCGAAAAGAACGGCGACAACTACGGCTACAACGCCCAGACCGGCGAATATGGCGACATGATCGCCATGGGTATCGTCGACCCGGTCAAGGTCGTTCGCACCGCCCTGCAGGACGCAGCCTCGGTTGCCGGTCTGCTCGTCACCACCGAAGCCATGATCGCCGAGCTGCCGAAGAAGGACGCTCCGGCAATGCCGGGCGGCGGCATGGGCGGAATGGGCGGCATGGACATGATGTGAGACTGACGTCTCGCATCTGAGCCATCCGGTTCAATTGAGGGGGGCGGTCTTCGGGCCGCCCTTTTTCATGTCAACGAGGCCGCCGTCATCCCAGACGGCTCTGCGCGTCGAGCGCCCCGGGCTGTCGACTTCCGCTTCCCCGAAGCATCAATTGACGGGAACCCTCCAAGAGGATAATTGGACTTCATGACCAACAGCGCCTCGATCGTCAGCATCTGCATGATGATGCCGCTTTCCAAATCGGAAGCGGCAGGTCTTGGCGTGTAATCCACGCGGATAAGCAAACATCCAAGTCGCTTCCACCCGGGGCGGCTTTTTTGTCTTCAGGGACCGCCTCGTTCTCAAACCCGAGAGGTCTCCCGATGCCCGCGAATGCTCATTCCATCAACCCATCTCATCGCTACGTCACGACGGCAATTCCCTATGTGAACGCTCGGCCCCATATCGGCTTCGCGCTGGAGGTCGTTCAGGCCGACGTCATCGCCCGATCCCACCGCTCCACGGGCGCCGATACGCGCTTCCTGGCCGGCACCGACGAGAACAGCATCAAGAATGTTCAGGCGGCCGAAGCCGCCAGGCTGCCCGTCGAAACGCTCGTCGAGCGCAATTCCAATCACTTTCGCGCTCTTCAGCAAGGTTTGAACCTTTCCTATGACGACTTTATCCGGACGAGCAGCGATCCACGCCATGCACCCGGCGCCCGCAAGCTCTGGGCGGCGTGTTTCAGGAGCGGCGACATCTACAAGCGTGCCTATCGCGGCCTTTACTGCAATGGCTGCGAACAATTCTACAAGCCCGAAGAACTCGCGGACGGCAAATGCCCGGAACACGGCACTATCCCGGACCTCGTGGAAGAAGAAAACTGGTTCTTCCGCCTCTCGCGCTACGAGGAGACGCTGCGCAGATTGTATGAACGTCGCGAGATCGAAGTGGTGCCGGAATCACGGCGCAATGAGGTCCTGGCCTGGATCAGGGGAGGCCTTGAAGATTTCAGCATTTCGCGCAGCGCAATCCGTGCGCGCGGATGGGGCGTTCCCGTGCCGGACGATCCAGGCCAGGTGATTTATGTCTGGTTCGATGCGCTTGCTAACTACATCACGGCCCTCGGCTATGGCACGGACGAAGCCTTGTTCCGGCGCTTCTGGCTTGAGAGCGCTTCCCGAGAACACGTGATCGGCAAGGGGATCACCCGGTTCCATGCCATCTATTGGCCGGCCATTCTTCTTTCGGCGGGCATCATCCCGCCCACGCGCATCTTCGTCCACGGTTATGTGACAGTGGACGGCCGGAAGATCGGCAAATCAGCCGGCAACGCGATCGATCCCGTTCCATTGGCCGATGAACTCGGGACAGACGCCTTGCGTTATTATCTGTTGCGGCATATCCGCCCTACGGGCGATGGTGATTTTTCCTATGAGCGCTTCCGGCAGGCGCATGACTCCGAACTTGCGGATCAGCTCGGCAATCTCGTGCACCGCGCTCTCAGCATGATCGACCGCTATTGCGGCGGCATCATACCGGCTCCCGAAGGCATCGACATCAAAGAGGACGACCTGCTTCATCAGGCGGCCGACCTCAGGAAAAACGTCGCCGGCTCCATTGAGGCCTGCGCATTCGACGAGTCCCTGGATGCCGTGTGGTCGTTTGTCGCGTCGACAAATCGCTATGTCGCGGAACAGCAACCCTGGGCTCTGGCCAAAGCCGGAGGTTCCGAACCGGCGATCAGGTTGCGCAACTGCCTGTTTATTTTGGCGGCGTCACTGCAGGCGATCGCCGATTGCCTCAGCCCCCTGCTGCCGGAGACGAGCGAAAAACTGCGATATAAACTGGGTGGGCCATTGCGGGGCGCCGCGGCCCTGGAATTGGCCGGGCTCAAGGTTGACAGAGGTGGCGCACTGTTTCCCAAGGGAAGCATCTCACGCAATCCCGGCTAGAGCAAAGATGCAAGGCCGCTGACAACTGCCCGCGCCGCAATTACAGTCGCGCTCATGAGTTTCTTTGAAAGCCTTCTCCTTCTGGTGCTGGTCGCGATCGTGCTGCTGCAGGTTTCGCGCCGCCTCTCCGTGCCCTATCCTTCCATGCTCGCCCTGGCGGGTGCGGCCGTCGCGCTGGTTCCCGGCACGCCATACATTTCCCTCGACCCGGCCACAGCACTCGCCCTGTTCATCGCGCCGGCGCTGTTCGATGCCGCTTTCGATTTTCCGGTGGGCGTCGCGCGCCGCTTCTGGCTGCCGCTCGTCGTCTTCGCCGTGGGTGGCGTCGTTGTGACGGCGGCGGCAGTCGCATTCTTTGGCTGGGCTTTCGCCGGCCTGCCGCTCGCCGCAGCGTTGGTGCTGGGCGCGATCGTCGCGCCGCCCGATGCGGCGGCGGCGACCGCGGTACTTTCTGCCATGTCGATCCCCCGCAGCACGGATACGGTCCTGCGCGGCGAAAGCCTCTTCAACGATGCCGCAGCACTCCTGATCTTCGACGCTGCGCTCGCCATCCAGTCGGCGGGCGGCCTCGACATGCCCATCGCCTTGCACCTCACAATTGCCGTTCCCGGCGGCATCCTGCTTGGAATCATAGCTGCAACGCTGGTCCGGCACCTGGCGCGCTTCGTCTCCGGCACGCTTGGCGGAAACCTCCTGCAGTTCGTGCAGACCTTCCTCCTGTGGGTCATCGCCGAACGTCTCGGTCTTTCGGCCGTGCTCGCCATCGTCGCCTTTGCGATGACGCTGGCGTACAGCAACAGGACGCCGACCTCGGTACGGATGCGGGTGCAGTCCTATGCGGTCTGGAGCGCCGTTGTCTTCGTGCTGAACGTGATGGCCTTTCTTCTGATGGGCATGCAGGTTCGCGATATCGTCGGAGGAATGCCAGCAGACCGTCTCGGAGAGGCGATCCGTTTTGCCCTGATCACCGTCGTCATCGTCGTCCTGGTGCGTTTCGTGGTCTATGTCGGCTTCAACCGCTTGCAGGCCTGGCGTGCGCGCCGCCGCGGCATAGCGGAACCAGCCTCCGCCAAACAGGCGCTGCTTGCCAGCTGGTGCGGTATGCGCGGACTTGTGACACTAGCGACGGCCTTCGCCTTGCCGGCCTCATTCCCCGAACGCGATATTGTCGTCCTGACGGCCTTCGCCGTCGTGCTTGCCACGCTGGTCGTCCAGGGGCTGACGCTCGCGCCGATCATCAGATGGCTCGGTCTCGACCGCCGCCAGAAAGGGCCTGGCGAACTCGCCGCCCGTCGCAGCGAGATAGCGTTGGCGGGGCTCTCGAGACTCGAAGGAGCCGTGGAGGACGAAGCGGAACTGCTGCGCGCAAAATTCCGCCTGGAGCAGGAGGCCGTGTCCCATACCGCAGGCGCGACATCGCTCGAAACCTATCGCCGGCTGGCGCTCGATGCCATCGTCGCCCAGCGGGAGGCGCTCGAAGGACTTCGCGCAGCCGGCCAGCTCAATGTCGACGAATACAATCTTCTCCTGGAAGAAATCGACTGGCGCGAACTTTCCGTCCTGCCGGAGAACGCGCGGCGGATCGAGGAGATATGAGTTTTTAGGCGCGAAACCTCACCCCACCCCGAGAGAACACCGAAGGCCACGCGAATGCGGAGCCACTTTTCCAATGAGGTTCCGCATTCGTGTGGGCTCTCCGGTTTTGGACATGGTGGAAAAAGAAAATGCCGAACTGCGTCTTTCTTGTTCATCATTTGAGAACAATGCGTCTCTTATCGTTCATCTTTCCGATCGCCCCAAAAACAGGCAAATAAGCGGACAGAAATTAACTGCCTGTCTCACCACAGACATTGACCCGGAGATTTAAAATGTCCTCTACCGCAACCAATTTCCTGCTTCTGGCGGGCCGTGTGCTTTTGTCCGGCATGTTCATCCTGTCGGGCTTTCCGAAGCTCCTCGACCCGTCGGCCACCGCCGGCATGATCGCTGGCGCCGGCATTCCGGCTGCGACCTTGCTTGCCTATGTCGCAGGCCTCTTTGAGGTCGTGGCTGGGCTTGCCGTACTGGTGGGCTTCCAGACCCGCATTGCCGCGCTCTTGCTTGCTGGCTTCTCGGCCTTCACCGCCCTCGTATTCCATTCAGGCGCAATCAATATCCCGGACTTCCCGGAAGCTGCAAATGGCCTGCTCACCCTCTTCAACAGCCTGATGATGATGAAGAACCTGACGATCGCCGGGGGCTTCCTCACCCTTGTCGCCGCCGGCGCCGGCGCCTACTCGATCGACGCCCGCCGCGGTTCGGTCGCAATTACCGCTTAACTTGCCAGCATTCCCTGCCCTGGACTGATCCGCTGGACCTCGCGTCCGGCGGATTTTTTGTCTCTAATCCTTTTCGCGGGCCGGCAATTCGCCGATATGCGAAAGCCAGGCCGGCGAGGAGCGGCACCAGACCTGCCGCTGCGGTTTCAGCTCCATCCGCTGGTCGATGCTGCCCCAGCGGATGCCCCAGATCTTCGAGGCCTCTCCCTCGCCGTTGACGAAGAGCTGCGACCCGCATTCCGGGCAGAAATACTGGAGCCGGCCGCGCCCGCTTTCGGCCGTCTTTCGGTACTGCTTCGGCGGCTTGCCGGTGAGCTTCAAATCGCTTTCCGGAACGACCGCCGTCACTCGAAAAGGCGAGCCGGTAAGTTTCTGGCAATCGGTACAGTGGCAGATGGCGACCCGCTGCGGATCGAGCTCGGCCTCATAGGTCACATAGCCGCAATGGCATCCACCGGTAATGTGCATTAGGTCATCTCCTCCCCGTTGAAACTCAAAGCACGCCGCGGACCGCCTCCACGATCTGCGCCACCCGCGGGTCGTCCTCGTGATCCGGCTTGCGGGCTCTCACCAGGCAGGCCTCGGATTTCAGGATCACCCCGTCCGACAGGATCTTCAGATGGTTCGCCCGAAGCGTCGAGCCCGTCGAGGTGATATCGACGATGATATCCGCCTGGCCGGCCGCCGGCGCGCCTTCCGTGGCGCCGAGACTTTCCACGATGCGGTAGAGCTGGATGCCATGCTGGCTTGAAAAGAACTGCTGGGTGAGCCGCCAGTATTTCGTGGCGATCTGCAACCGGCGGCCATGGCGAGCGCGGAAATCCGCGGCCACGTCGCCGAGATCGGCCATGGTCTCCACGTCGAGCCAGATTTCCGGCACGGCGACCACGACATCCGCCTGGCCGAAACCCAGGCGGGCGCAGAACTCCACGCGTTGATCGGCGCCTGCCATCCCCTCGCGGACCAAGTCCTCGCCGGTGACGCCGAAATCCACCGCGCCGCTTGCGAGTTCCCGCGCAATCTCGGAGGCCGACAGGTAGGCGATCTCGACGCCGTCCATTCCTTCAATGCGGCCGCGATAGGAGCGGTCGTTGCCAACGGCGGAAATCGCAAGTCCGGCGCGATCGAAAATCGCGGCGGTGTCTTCCTTGATGCGGCCCTTGGACGGCAGGGCAATCGTAATGACGCTCATTGTTTCGCCCTCACAGCTTCGATCCGGTCGAGCCAGAGCGAGAAGCCGACGGCCGGGATATGATCCTTCGCCCCGAGCAGGGTCAGCAGCCGGTCGAAGCGGCCGCCGCCGGCCAGAACGGCGGGCGAGCCCGCTTCGGTCACCTCGAAGACGAGGCCGGTATAATAGTCGAGCGGACGGCCGAAGGCGGCGCGATAGGTCATGGCCGAAAGATCGGCGCCGGCATTGGCGAGCGCCGCCAGACGCGCGTCGAAAAGTGCTGCCGCCGGCCCGAGCTTCAGGCCTGCGGCATCGGCGAAGCCGGCAAGCGCCGCCGGCGCGTCGGCGAGCGGAAGCTGAAGCGTCAGGAATTCGCGCAGCAGCAGCAGCGCCGTGCCGTCGAGCCGGGTCTCGGCCAGTTCCAGCTTTTCCTTGAGTCGCCTCGCGATCTCGGCCGGCGAGCGGCTGGCATTGGTGGAATAGCCGGTTTCCTGCATGGTGCGGTCGATGCGCGACACCAGTTCCGCCTCGTTGCCGGAGGCAAGGAGCCCGGCGATCTCAGGATAGAGACCGGTGACCGGCTGCGGCCGGGCAAGCCGTTCCAGCAGCGCTTCGAGATGCGCCATGTCGCCGAAGGCATGGATCAGCCGTCGCTGCCAGCCGAACGGCAGGCCGAGCGCGCTCACCACCGCCTCGAATACCGCCTGGTCGCCCAGCGTCACCCCGAGTTTACGGCCGGGCAGCAGCGCCTTCAAGATGCCGATCGCGTCCCCGATGACGCGGGCATCGGCGCTGGCGATGTCCTTGTCGCCGAGGTCTTCAATGCCGGCCTGGTAGAATTCATAGGCGCCTTCACGGCGCTGACGGAACACCTCGCCGAGATAGGAATAACGCTTCGGCGTGCCGGTGGCCGTCTCGATATGGCGAAGGCAGACCGGAATGGTGAATTCCGGACGTAGGCAGAGGTTCGCGCCGGTCTCGCTCTCGGTCAAAAAGATGCGGCGGCGCAGGTCCTCGCCGGCCATGTCGAGAAAAGGTTCTGCCGGCTGGATGACCGGCGTGTTCACCCGCTCGGTGCGGCGAGCGGCGAATTCGGCGAGGAGATCGCCGGAAAACTCCGGCATGTCGATCAGGGGCATGGCTACAGCGCCCTTCTGCGATCCTCGGCCTGGGCGGCAAGGATTTCCTTCACCTTGGTGACGAGATCGGCCTCGGCAACCGTTTCCTGGGCCACGCGGGCCTCGCGCCAGGTCGCATTGTCCTCGATCTCGCCGGAAAGGCGCTTGCCCTCGATCAGGTCCTTGATCTGCACCACACCCTCGGCGCGCTCATCGCCACCCTGGATGAGGGCGATCGGGCAGCCGCGGCGGTCGGCATATTTCAGCTGGTTGCCGAACTTCTTCCAGTTGCCCTGGTACATTTCGGCACGGATGCCGGCATTGCGCAGGTCCTGCGTGAAGCGCTGGTAGCGGCCCATGCTTTCCACATCGCCGTCCATGACGGTGACCAGAACCGGCGCGACCGCCTCGTCCTGGCCGAGCTTGCCGAGGTTCTTCAGCGCCGTCATCAGACGGGAGACGCCGATCGAAAAACCGGTCGCCGGGACCGGCTGGCCCATGAAGCGCGAGACAAGCCCATCATAACGCCCGCCGCCGCCGACCGAGCCGAACACGACCTTCTCGCCCTTCTCGTTGGTCACGTCGAAGGTGAGCTCGGCTTCGAAGACCGGGCCGGTGTAATATTCGAGGCCGCGGACGACGGAGGGGTCGATGCGAACTCGTTTTGAGCCATAGCGAGCAGCACCTGCGAGCGTGGCTATAGTGTTGAGTTCTTCGATCCCTTCAAGCGCTGTGACGTTGTTTCCGGCGATGCTGCGAAGTCCTTCCACAGTATCCCAATTGTCTGTGAAATACTTCTTTCCACCGATTTCGTAAACTTGCATGTCCGAGAGATCGCGACCCGCTGCCGCCTCAACTGGAGTGCCGTGTATGGTACCTGCAGCTGTGAGTGAAACGAAGCGGGAGAGCCTGTCTATCTGCTCCGCGTCGAGCCCCGCGCCCTTGGTGAAGTCACCGGATTCATCCTTACGCCCCTCGCCCAAGAGCAGGCGCACTCCTTCGATCCCAAACTTGTCGAGCTTATCGATGGCGCGCAGCACGGCGAGGCGCTGGCCGGCTTTGTCGTCGCCGCCGAGGCCGATCGCCTCCAGAACGCCATCCAGAACCTTGCGGTTGTTGACGCGGATCACATAGTCGCCGCGCTTGATGCCCAGCGCTTCCATGGTGTCGGCCATCATCATGCACATTTCGGCATCGGCCTGGACGCCCGCCGCGCCGACCGTATCGGCATCGAACTGCATGAACTGGCGGAAGCGGCCAGGACCCGGCTTCTCGTTGCGGAAGACGTAGCCGGCACGATAGGTGCGGTAGGGAAGCTGGATCTCGTTGAAATTCTCCGCGACGTGGCGGGCGAGCGGCGCCGTCAGGTCATAACGCAGGCTCATCCACTGGTCGTCGTCGTCCTGCAGCGAAAACACGCCTTCGTTCGGGCGGTCGGCATCCGGCAGGAATTTTCCAAGCGCATCGGTATATTCGAACATCGGCGTCTCGACCGGGTCGAAACCGTAGCGCTCGTAGACCTCGCGAATCTTCTCGATCATCTCGTTGGTGGCATGGATATCGGCACTGGTGCGATCGACGAAGCCGCGCGGCAGGCGGGCTTTGAGTTTCTGCGGTTTTTGTCTCTTGTCGCTCATGATCGAAATTCCATTGCCGTCGGCCGGAAAGGCCGGATTTGTGAGCGGTTTCTTAGAGGATAGAGGCACCAGCGGCAAGGGCGGCGGCTGGTGAAGAATCATCCGGACTGATATCGAATGCGCCATGCTCCTCGAAGCCCTGCAATATGCCGCGACCTATGCGGTCACGCCGAAAGCGTTTCGTCCCTTCATCCGCTCCTCCGTCAGTCTCTGGTCGCGGGCCGGACGATGCGCGAAAGCCTGGGCGCCGCATGAGGAGAACTGCAAGGCCTTCATTCGGGAAACGATAGACAGCATGAAGCAGAAGCGGACCGCAGTCGTACTCGGCTCGGGCCTGCTGCGCGACGTGCCGATCAAAGAATTGTCGAGACAATTCGACACGGTCGTGCTGGTCGACCTCGTGCATCCGGCGAGCGTCAGAGCATGGCTGATTGCCGAGCGCTTCAAGAACATCCGGCTGATTTCCCGGGATCTCTCGGGGTTCGAGGATGCAGTTGCAGGCAAGCCGGTCGAGCCGCTCGCCTTCCTCAGGCAAGTGCCGTATCTCGACCTTGTCGTCTCGGCAAACATCCTGTCACAGATCGGGGTCGGGGCGAAACGGCGGCTGGAGAGGGAAAACCGGCCGGGCAAAGATGAAATCGTGAGAGCATTGATCCGTGCCCATCTCGATGGCCTGACCGCCCTGCCCTGCAGGACAGCGCTCCTGACCGACACCAGCTATCGCGTCACCGATCGCAAAGAAATCGTGCGCGAAGAGGCCGACCTGCTCTGCGGCGTGCCGGCGCCGACTGCGAAACGGAAATGGACCTGGCCGGTCGCGCCTTACGGCGAACTCAGCCGCGATTGCCAGGCGATCCATGAGGTCATCGCCCGGTCGTCATCATAGCGTGATCTTCACATGGTTGATTTCCATGCCGGCAATCTTAGATCTAAACCCATGTCGCGTATCGCCGCCGTTTTCATGTTCTTCGCCTGGCTCCTCTATGGGGCCATGCCCGCCATGGCGACGTCTTCGGTGCTCGTATCGGGAAAGCAGCCTGCTACGATCGCGCATGACCATTCGCAACATCGCGGCCATGGCCAGCACAAGCACGACAGGACGGTGGAAGCGGCCCAGACCGCGCATATGCACGGCGATACCACGCAACCCTGCCTGCATGGGGCAAAGGCCTGCGCGGCACCCTTCTGCGCCGTATGCGTGACGCTCCTGCCGAATGCTGCAACCGGCGATGCTGGCCGTATCATCCATGCCTATCCCGCGCCGGCCGTCGAACAGACACTCGTCTCGCCTGTTCCCGCGCCGCTGACACCCCCTCCCCGCGCCTGATCGAATATCGGATCACTTCATCTTCAATTTCCATCGGACACGGGAAAGGAAATACCATGTCTCAGAAAGCCATATTCATCGCCGCCGCTCTTGCGGTTCTGGTCTCAAGTCCGCTCGCAGCCCAGCAGATGATGGACCACTCCAACATGAAGAACATGCCGATGGCGGGTTCCGGCACAGCTGCCGAAACGCCTGCCACCAAGGGCTACGCGGCCGCCAACGAGAAGATGCACCAGGATATGGCGGTCGAATATTCCGGCGATGCGGATGTCGATTTCGTACGTAGCATGATCCCGCACCACCAGGGCGCGATCGACATGGCCAAGGTCGAGCTCGAACACGGCAAGGATCCGGAAATCCGCAAGCTCGCCGAAGCGGTCATCAAGGCGCAGGAGGCGGAAATCGCCGAAATGCAGGCCTGGCTGAAAGCACACGGCAAGTAACAACGTCTAACAACACCGCGCCGGGCGCGCCGAACCGCTTGCCCGGCGTCTTCTTTTTCGCCATATCAACGCATGGAGGCAATGGACCCATGCGCCCGATTACCGCGATCGGCTTCGATGCCGACGATACGCTCTGGCAGAACGAACAATATTACCGGCTGACGGAAGAGCATTTCCAGAAGCTGCTCGGCGATTTCGCCGAGGGGCCGCATATTTCCGAGCGCCTGCTCGAGGCGGAAAAACGCAACCTCGCCCAATACGGATTCGGCATCAAGGGTTTCACCTTGTCGATGATCGAGACGGCGATCGAGATCACCGACGGCAAGGTGCCCACCCGGACGATCGGCGAAATCCTCGATATCGGCCGCGGCCTCCTCAGCCATCCCGTCGAGACCCTGCCGCATGTGGAAGAGACGCTTGAGGCGCTGAACGGCGAATACCTTCTGGTGCTGATCACCAAGGGCGACCTTTTCGACCAGGAGCGCAAGCTCGCCCAATCCGGCCTCGGCGATTTCTTCGATGCGGTGGAGATCGTCAGCGACAAGAACGCCACGACCTATCGCCGCATCTTCTCCAAGGTGGCGGACGGGCCGGAACGGGCGATGATGGTCGGTAATTCGCTGAAGTCAGACATCGTGCCGGCGATCGCCGCCGGCTCCTACGGCGTCTTCGTGCCGCATGCGCTGACATGGACCCTGGAGCATGTGGACGCGCCGGTCGAAGCGCCGCGCTTCCGCCAGATCGAACATCTCGGCGAGCTTTCGGCGACACTCGCCAAAATCACGGGCGCTTGAACTTCAGCCGCAGGTCCTCGACCTCGCGCTGACAAAAACAGCCGTCGAGATGGTCGTTCACGAGGCCCATGGCCTGCATGAAGGCGTAAACGGTGGTCGGGCCGACGAAAGTCCAGCCGCGTTTCTTCAAGGCTTTCGACAATGTCACCGAGACCGGCGTGGTGGGATTGGCGCGCAGCGTTTCGAGATCCATCGCTTCGGGCCGCTCGTGGGAGCCCGGCTCGAAGCTCCAGAAGAATTTCGCGAGCGAACCGAATTCGTCACGCAATTCGATGGCGCGGGCGGCGTTATTGATCGTCGAGACGATCTTACCGCGGTGGCGGACGATGCCGGTATCGGCAAGCAGCCGTGCGACATCCTCCTCGCCGAAGCGCGCCACTTTCTCGAAGTCAAAGCCCGCAAAGGCGGCGCGGAAATTCTCGCGCTTCCTCAGGATGGTCAGCCAGGACAGGCCGGACTGGAAACCCTCGAGGCAGATTTTCTCGAACAGGCGGAAATCGTCGGTGACCGGACGACCCCATTCCTCGTCGTGGTAGCGGCGGTAGTCCTCCAGCCCGCCATGCCAGAAACAGCGGCCCCTGCCGTCGTCGCCGATGATGATTCCCGCCTTTTCCATTCCCGATTCCCTGCCGTTAACCGCTTTTGTCATCGCTTTAGCACTGGTCAACCATGTTTCCAAACCGGTCGGTAACCCTGCCAAAAGGTTTATGGGCTGCGTGCGTTTCGGTGCGCCACCCGTTTACCATTCGCTTTCACCTCGCGCCCACCATGAGCGCCAACGCGGGCGTTCTTTTTTCGAGAGATTCGCCCGGTCGGTGATTTGTAACGCGTGGACCCGATCATGAAGAAAACCCTGTTCCTGGCCTTTGGCCTTGCAGCCGCCCTGTGCGGCAATGCCTTCGCAAACGACCGATATCGCGAGCGCCCGCCCGTCATCGTCAGCCCCGATCTCGCGGCCCCATGGGTGATGCAGCTTGCGGGACCGAATGCCCGGCCGGTCGTCTATCCGCGTCAGGCGGCTCAGCCGCGTGTCATCTACCGGCAGCGCGAAGCGCGACCTGTGCAGCGGCGCGGCATCTTCGACCAGGGTCGTGCACAACCGGTCGCCATGCGGCCGCAACCGATCCGTGGCCGGATCGAACCTCAGTTCCTGCCGCAAATGGTCGCCTACGAGACCAGAGAGAAGCCCGGCACGATCGTCATCGACACGAATAACCGCTTCCTCTACCTCGTGACAGGCAACGGCCAGGCTCGCCGCTACGGCGTCGGCGTCGGCAAGCCGGGGTTCGAATGGGCCGGAGCGCATAGAATCACACGGAAGGCCGAATGGCCGAACTGGACGCCGCCGAAGGAGATGATCCAGCGCGAAGCCGCCAAGGGCCATTACCTGCCGGCGCGCATGGACGGCGGGCCGGAAAACCCGCTCGGCGCGCGTGCCATGTATCTCGGCTCGACCCTCTACCGTATCCACGGCACCAACGCCCCCTGGACGATCGGTAGCGCGGTTTCTTCCGGCTGCATCCGCATGCGCAACGAGGACGTCGTCGACCTCTACGAGCGCGTCAACGTCGGAACCAAAGTCATCGTGATGTGACCTCCTGACGGCGGAAAGTGAGGCGGCGAAGACACAGCCCAGCCGCCTTCTGGCCATCACATCTTCTTTATTCGACCTGCGGCGTCTTGCTTTGGCGATGGAGTCGGCTAGCCTCCCTCATCCTGAAATTGAAGAGGACGAGGGAATGAGGAGAGGCAGGATCCTCGCAATGGCCATGGGGATGGCCGGCGCGATTTTTTTCACCGCTCAGAATGCAAGTGCGATCGGGCCGGCCGCACTGCATGCCGAACGCCCGGCAAGCGACGTCACCCTGGTGGTGCAGCGCAAGGAACTGCCGGAGAAATACAAGCGCCGCGTGGTGCGATTCTCGACAACAGAAAAGCCCGGCACAATCATCGTCGATACCAACAACAAGTTCCTTTATTATATCGAGGGTCCCAATCGCGCGACCCGCTATGGCATCGGCGTGGGCCGCGACGGTTTCGGCTGGTCGGGGGTCGTGAATGTCGGCCGCAAGGCGGAATGGCCCTCCTGGACGCCGCCGGCGGAAATGCGTGCCCGCGAACGTCGTGCCGGTCGCATCCTGCCGGCCGTACAGGAAGGCGGTATCGACAACCCGCTCGGCGCCCGTGCACTCTATCTCTACAAAGGCGGTCGCGACACCATCTTCCGCATCCACGGCACCAATCAGCCGTGGACAATCGGTCTCAACATGTCGTCGGGTTGCATCCGCATGATGAACAAGGACGTGGAGCATCTCTACGCCCGCGCCGACATCGGCACCAGGGTCATCGTCATCGGCCCCGGCAACCGCCATGGCAAAGTGGATTACGAAGATCGCGGCATCGACATTTTCCGCACTATTTTCGGCGGCTGACAATTTGCCGACATCACAAAAAGGGCGGCTTGCCGCCCTTTTTTCATGCGCTCAGGTTTCGTTAACCATAACCCGCCTAGGTTCGTCGCCAACTGGTGCAAAAAAAGCACAGACCACCGCCGCTTCCGCAGCTAAAGTGCGTCGACAAAAGCCAATATCTTTTCTGCAGGCCGATTCATGCGCAAACTTCTTTCGCTTTCCCTGGTTTCCACGGCTCTGACCGCGGTCGCTGCTTTCGCACCGGCTCATGCAGCCGATCCCGCAGTCGCCGAAGCACCCTATGTCGCTCCGGTTCAGACAAGCAGCGGCGGCTGGGAAATCTCCGCCTACGGCGGCTACCAGTTCTCGCCCCACTCGGATGTCGATGTTTCCGACCAGGCCGACTTCACGGCCGGGTGGGATACGAAGCCGTTCAACATGCCGCCCTATTGGGGTATCCGCGGCACCTACTGGTTCGAAGGCGGCGCGCTCTCGAACTGGGGCGTCTCGCTCGACTATACCCATGCCAAGGTCTATGCCGACGACGAGACGTTCACCAAGTCCGGCGGCTGGACCGTTTTCGAATTCACCGACGGCCTCAATCTTCTGACGCTGAACGCGCTCTACAAGTTCCCGATCGAGGGCAGCAAGTGGACGCCCTATGTCGGCGCCGGCGTCGGCATCAACGTTCCGCATGTGGAAGTCACCCGCGCAAGCGGCCGCACGTTCGACTACCAGTTTGGCGGCGCGACCATCCAGGCCCAGGCCGGCGTCCGTTACCAGTTCACTGAGAACTGGTCCGCCTTCGCCGAATACAAGGGCAACTATTCCTGGATCGACGTGGATATCGACAGCGGCGCTTCGCTGCAGACCAATATCCTCACCCACGCGATCAACTTCGGCGTGTCCTACAAGTTCTGAGGTCTGAGACCTGCGAACTAGAAAGCCGGCGAAGTTGCCGGCTTTTTTATTTGAACAGACTTATTTCGTCGGCAGCTTTTCCGGCTTGGGGCCGCCATAGGCCCAATCGAGCAGTTCGACCGTGTGAAGGATCGGGATTTCCGTGCCGGTGGCGATCTGGGTGATGCAGCCGATATTGCCGGTGGCGATAACATCGGGTTTGGTGGCCTCGATGTTTCTCACCTTGCGCGCCTTCAACTGCGCCGATATCTCCGACTGCAGGATGTTATACGTGCCGGCAGAACCGCAGCAAAGATGCCCTTCCGCCGGATCACGAACAGTGAAGCCGGCCACCTTCAGGAGGTTCTTCGGAAGAGCCGTGATCTTCTGGCCGTGCTGCATCGAACAGGCCGAATGATAGGCAACGTTGAGCCGCTTCGGCTCCAGCTTCGGCAGATCGAGTGTCGCAAGATATTCGGTGATGTCCTTGGCAAGCGCCGACACCCTTGCCGCCTTTTCGGCGTAGGCCGGATCGAGGCGCAGCATATGACCGTAGTCCTTGATCGTCGTGCCGCAGCCCGATGCGGTGATGATGATGGCGTCGAGTCCACCCCTATCGATCTCGCGGGTCCAGACATCGACATTGCGGCGGGCGAAATCGAGCGCCTCATTTTCCCGGCCCATATGATGCACCAGTGCGCCGCAGCAGCCTTCTCCCTCCGGCACTACGACGTCGATGCCAAGCCGGGCCAGCAGCCGCAGCGTCGCATCATTGATGCCGGGATCGAGCACCGGCTGGGCGCAGCCGGATAGGATCGCGACACGGCCGCGTTTCTCCGCTTGCGCCGGATGCGTCCCTCGCCTTGTCGCGTCGGAAGCCTTCGCAGCAGCCTTCGGTGCAAGATCCAGCATGGCGCCGAGCGGCTTCAGGGCCGATACGCGCTTCAGCATCGGCGCAAGCGGGCGACCGAGCTTCGCGAGGATGAGGGCCGCGCGAAAACGCTGCGGATAAGGCAGAACGGCCGCAAGAAGGTTGCGGATCAGCCGATCAATCAACGGACGCCTGTAGGTATTCTCGATGTGGATGCGGGCATGATCGACTAGATGCATGTAATCGACGCCCGAGGGACAGGTGGTCACGCAGGCAAGACAGGAAAGACAGCGATCGATATGGGTAACGACTTCCTGATCGGCGGGCCGGCCGTTTTCCAGCATGTCCTTGATGAGGTAGATGCGCCCGCGCGGGCTGTCGAGTTCGTTGCCAAGCGTCACATAGGTGGGACAGGTGGCGGTGCAGAAGCCGCAATGCACGCAGCGGCGCAGGATCTTTTCAGATTCGGCCACATGCGGATCGGCAAGCTGTTCGGGCGTGAAGGAGGTTTGCATTAGAAAACACCTTCCCGGCAGGCCAGAGAGGGGTAAACAGGCACAGTTATCATTCTATCTCACCACCCCATCTTGCCCGCACTAAAAATACCGGCCGGATCGAGTTTCTGCTTTACGCGAGCCGAAAGCGCCGCCACCGCGTCCGGCAGCGGCTCGAAGGCCGGTGTCTCGGCCCGCACCGCATCGGAAGCGCGCATGAGCGTCGCATGGCCGCCGCCAAGTGCGCGGATATAACGACGCAATAACTCTGCCTCCGGATCGGCCTCCATGCGCATCCAGATCAACCCTCCCTGCCAGTCGTAGAAGGCATCGACGCCGGCTTCCAGCCGGAGTGCCGCGACAAGCTGATGACCCGCTGATGGCGCGACCGAAACGTGCCAGAGCGGCTTTTGCGTACCGTCGGCATAGGGGTGGACGTCGCGAATTTCGTGCCAGAGCTTTTGACTTTCCTCCATGCCGAGCCGCGTAATCGGGCCTAAGGCCTCCATGACGGCGGCGAGCTTTTCCGCACGCACGGAAACGGAAGCCAAAAGCCCTTCGAGGCGCAGCACGGTCGCTTCCCCTTCCGGCAGCGCGCCGCCGATGAATCGATCCCGGACGGTTTGCGGCAGATGCGCCGCACCCGAAACCTCGACCGGCAGCGCCATGGCCGCGGCCATGGCCTTCGCGGCTGCCGCATCGTCCAGTCCGGAAATGACGATCGTCTCCACCGCCTGCGGCACCGGCAGGACCCGGAAGGTCACCTCGGTCAGAAAACCCAGCGTGCCGTGCGAGCCGGCGAGCAGCTTCACCAGATCGAGGCCGGTGACGTTCTTCATCACCCGACCGCCGGCGCGGATCGCTTCTCCCTTGCCGTTGATGAAACGGATGCCGAGCAGGCTGTCGCGTGCCGCTCCCGCTACGAAGCGACGCGGCCCGGAGACGTTGGCAGCAAAGACGCCGCCAATTGTCGGCTCGCCGGTCGTGCCCATGATGCCGCGATGATCCATCGGCTCAAAGGCCATCATCTGCCTGTTTGCCGCGAGCACCGCCTCGATTTCTGCGACAGACGTGCCGGCTTTCGCCGTCATGACCATTTCCGCAGGCTCGTAATCGACGATACCGGACAGTCCCCGGGCGCTCAGCATCTCATCGCTCGAAACGGGGTTGCCGAATCCGCTCCGGGTATTGCCTCCGCAGAGCGCGAGCCTGGTGCCCTGAGCCGCGGCATTGCGGACAACATAGACCGCGTCCGTTTCGTTATGCGGTATCAGTGTCATGCGACGGGCCGCCCTTCCAGCGGAAAGACTTTCGACGGATTGAGGATCCAGTCTTCATCAAAGGCAGAGCGCACCGCCATCTGCTGGGCAAGCTCGGCATCCGAGTATTGATGCCGCATCAGGTCGCGCTTCTCGATGCCAACGCCGTGTTCGCCGGTCAGGCAACCGCCGGCGTCGACGCAGAGCTTAAGGATTTCGTTGCCGGCTTCTTCAGCTCTTGCCGCATCCTCCGGATCGTTGGCGTTGAACAGGATCAGCGGATGCATGTTGCCGTCGCCGGCATGGAAGACGTTGGCGACCCTCAGCCCGAACCGCTCAATGATCTCGGACGTCTTGTTGAGCACGTAGGAGAGTTTCCCAAGCGGCACGGTGCCATCCATGCAGATATAGTCGGCGATACGGCCGGTCGCACCGAAGGCCGATTTGCGGCCTTTCCAAATGAGTGCCGCTTCCATCGCCGACTGGCACTCGCGCACGGTTTTCACATCATGGCGGCGGGCAATCTCGACGATGCCTGCCAGCATCGTATCCATCTCGGCTTCAGAGCCCTCGACTTCGACGATCAGGAGCGCCCCAACATCAAGCGGGTAACCCGCCTGGGCGAATGCCTCGCAGATCTCGATCGCCGGCTTGTCCATGAATTCGATCGCAACCGGAATGATGCCCGCGCCGATGATGTCCGCCACGCAAGCACCCGCCGCCTCCGAAGTCTCGAAACCGAAGAGCACAGGCCGCGCACCTTCCGGCTTGGCGATCAACCTCACCGCGGCTTCCGTAACGATACCGAGCTGGCCTTCCGAACCGCAGACGAGACCGAGCAGATCGTAGCCCGCCGCGTCCAGATGCTTGCCGCCGAGCTCGATCACCGTGCCATCGACCAGTACCATCTTGACGCCGAGCAGGTTATTGGTCGTGACACCGTATTTCAGACAGTGCGCGCCGCCGGAGTTCATGCCTATATTGCCGCCGATTGTGCAGGCGAGCTGCGAGCTCGGGTCCGGCGCATAAAAGAAGCCGTCGACGCCGACGGTCTCGGAAATGCTCAAATTCGTGACACCCGCCTGCACAATGGCAGTGCGGTTGGCATAGTCCACTTCCAGGATGCGCGACATCCTGGACAAGCCGAGCACGACGGCATCCTCCTGCGGGATTGCCCCGCCCGAAAGCGAGGTGCCCGCACCGCGCGGCACGACCGGAATGCCATAACGATGACAATATCTCATGACGGCGGCCACTTGCGCCGTTGTCCTCGGCAGGACCACCGCCAGGGGCAGACGCCGATAAGAGATGAAGGCATCGGTCTCAAACGGAACCAACTCGCGCGGCTCATGCACGAGACAGTCTGCCGGCAGGAGATCGGTGAGATCGGCGATAATGGCCGCCCGCCGCGAAAGGACCGCCGGACGTGGCGGCAGAAAGCGAATAGCTTCGGACACGGAAACCTCCCTTTGCAATTCAAGCCGCCTGTTCTTTTCTCCCATCCTATTTCACGATCAGGCCGCTGCTTCAACTTTCTTCGTCGTATTTGTCGCAATCACGCCATGCAGATCCACGATGCCGTTATAAAGTGAACAGGTGTGCAATTTATCAGTTGACCTTAAACAAGGCGGGCCTGAAAATAATCTTCATATTAGCGAACCTTCCGCCATGATTCTTGTTCAAAACGGTTGTGCTCAGCTCGTTAAGCTCCGGGCAATCCCTATATTAGTAAAATGTCGTTCACTCGGAGGTATCGCAGAAATTGGGCTTTATGAATCAGGTTACCGGCAATCTTCGGTTGATGCTGCAGCGGCCGCCGCGGCAGCAGTATGCCGCGCTGTGCTACCGGATGAAGAAGAAGCAGGGACAGCTTGAAGTCCTCGTTGCCACAAGCCGCGATACCGGCCGCTGGGTCATCCCCAAGGGCTGGCCGATGACAGGCAAGAAAGCCTATCAGGTTGCCGAACGCGAAGCCTTCGAAGAGGTCGGCGTCAAGGGCAAGATAGGGAAGGAACCACTCGGCTACTATACCTATCGAAAGACGCTCACCAACGGTCTGAAGGTACCTGTCCAGGTACAAGTCCATGCGCTGGAAGTGACCGAATGCCTCAAGAGCTTTCCCGAAAAGGGTTCGCGAACCCTGGAATGGGTTTCCTGCGAGGAAGCCGCCAATCGCGTCAACGAGCCGGAACTGAAGATTCTCTTCCTGCAGTTCGCCGAAAAAATGCAGCCGCGCATTCCGCCGCTGCCGACCAAGGCGGCGAGCTAAGCTCCGCACTTTCCAATATTGCCTTCATGAGCCATTGCCATTAGGCGATGGGCTACGATTGCTTCGCGAGGTGGAGAATGGCCGGGCCACCGTTTTAAACCTCACGTATCACCCAGGGATGATTAAATGGGCCAAAGGCGGCCGCGTCTGGCGAAGCCGACGCTCGACAAGGATCTGGAAAAGTTATCCTCGGTGGAGGAAGCCGCGCGGCAGACGTCGCGCCGGCTTGCCGCACCGGGTACGGCACTGCTTTTCATCGTCCTCGTCGCAATCTTTGCCGCATCCTACGTGACGGGCAAGCCCGGTGCCGTGGTCGTCATCGCCGCATCCGGAATTGCCGCCTACATGGCGATGAATATCGGCGCCAACGATGTGACGAACAATATCGGCGCCGCGGTCGGCGCACGTGCGATGAGCATGGCCTTCGGCCTTGGCCTTGCCGCCGTCTTCGAGGTGGCTGGGGCGGTGATCGCGGGCCGGGGTGTCGCCAACACGGTCGCCAACAACATCATGCAAGGCAGCATGATAGCCAGCCCGGAAATCCTGATCTGGGCCATGATGGCGGCTCTGCTCTCCGCAGCCATCCTTATCAATGTCGCAACCTGGTTCGGCGCTCCGGTCTCCACCACGCATTCCATCGTCGGTGGCGTCATGGGCGCGGGAATAGCGGCCGCCGGCCTTTCGGCGATCAACTGGGGAACAATCGCCGGCATCACCGCCAGCTGGGTTTTCTTACCAATCCTCGGGGCGGTCGTCGCCGCAGCCCTGCTCTTCCTCATAAAGGAAACCATCATCTACCAGGAGGACAAGATAGCCTCAGCCAAGAAATGGGTGCCGGTGCTGATCGGCCTCATGACGGGGGCTTTCGCAGGTTTCCTCTCGCTGATCGGATTGGGCCAGCTCGTGCATGTATCGGTTCCGGTCGCAACACTGATTGCGGTGGCGACCGGCCTGGCTGCATGGCAGCTCCTGATCCCGGTGATTGCCCGGCAGGCCGAAGGGCTAGAAAACCGTAATCAATCACTCAGGAAACTTTTCCGCGTCCCCCTCGTCTTTTCCGCTGCGCTCATGTCTTTTGCGCACGGCGCCAATGACGTCTCCAACGCGATCGGGCCGCTTGCGGCCATTGTCGCGGCGGCGCAACGCGGCGTCACCGGAAGCGTCCACGTCCCGCTCTGGGAGCTGGTGATCGGCGGGCTCGGGATCTCTCTCGGGCTGCTGCTGTTCGGACCGAAACTGGTCAGGCTGGTCGGCACAGAGATCACTAGACTCAATCCGATGCGCGCCTATTGCGTGTCGCTCTCGACCGCGCTGACGGTGATCATCGCCTCGTGGGTCGGACTGCCGGTATCTTCGACGCATATTGCCGTGGGCGCTGTGTTCGGCGTCGGCTTCTTCCGCGAGTGGTATACGCGCTATTCCCGCCGTCGTCTCGACTATATACGGATGCGCTCCGGCAAGGAGCTCGACATGACCGAGCCCTTCGAACGCAATGACGAAGAGTTGAAACGGCGTTTTCTGGTGCGGCGCTCGCATCTGCTGACCATCGTCGCCGCATGGGTGATCACGCTTCCTGCCGCAGCCACCCTTGCGGCAATGCTCGCGACGGCTATGTTCGCGCTGTTTATCTGACCAGGACGGACGGAATATCCATGCGCGCCAACTTCCGCATGCAAAGGCTGTTCATCGACGCGCCGCTCGGGACTGGCGTCCGGCATGAAGTATCGGCCGAGCAGTTCAACTATCTCGCCAACGTGCTCAGAATGGCCGAAGGGGCGGAAATTCTCGTCTTCAACGGCCGTGACGGCGAATGGAAGGCGAAGCTCACCTTTCCGACGCGCAAGAGGATCATGCTGGAAGCGCTCGAACAGACCCGGCCGCAGCCGCCTGCGCCTGACCTGTATTACCTGTTCGCGCCGCTGAAGGTCGGCCGGCTGGACTATATCGTCCAGAAAGCGGTGGAGATGGGCGCGGGGCTCCTGCAACCCGTCATGACCCAGCACGTGCAGGGCAAGATCAACAGTCTGGACCGGCTTCAGGCAAATGTGATCGAGGCGGCGGAACAGTGCGGCATATTGTCGATCCCCGACGTGACACCGCCGAAGAAGCTCGGGGACCTTCTGGAAAAATGGCCGGCGGACCGCCGCATCATCTTCTGCGACGAGGGCGACGAAGGACAGAACCCGCTGCCGATTCTTTCCACCGTCAAGGAGGCGAAACTGGCGTTGCTGGTCGGCCCGGAAGGCGGATTTTCCGAGGAGGAAAGGACAGCGCTGCGGTCCTTGCCCTTCGTCACGGCCATCCCGCTCGGGCCGCGGATTTTACGCGCGGATACCGCAGCGGTGGCCGCGCTTGCGGTCATCCAGGCGGTGATCGGCGACTGGCGGTGACCCGCTTGACACAGTGGCTTTGAAATTCTGAATCTATCTTGAAAGAAATTCACTTGCACCGCACATCAATCCGGTCCAAGCAGCCGGCATTCGTACGATTTTGGCGTCCAGATCCGGCATTCCGAACAAGGTAATTTTCATGGCGCGTGACACCACCGACCAGACACCGCTCTCCTCGGTGTCCGAGCTTTCCGCCTACCTGGCCAAGGGACCGCGGGCGAAGGAAGACTTCCGCATCGGTACGGAGCACGAGAAATTCGCCTTTTTCCAGGCGGATCACCGCCCTGTTCCCTATTTTGGCGATGCCAGCATCTCCGCACTCCTGAAGGGCATGGAGGCGAAGCTCGGCTGGGAGCCGATCATGGATGGCGAGAACATCATCGGGCTCGGCGAGCATTCAGGCATGGGTGCCATCTCGATCGAACCGGGCGGCCAGTTCGAGCTTTCGGGCGCACCGCTCGAGACCATCCACCAGACCTGTCGCGAATCAAACCAGCATCTGGCCCTCCTCAAGGAGATCGCCGAACCGATGGGCATCCGCTTCCTCGGCATGGGCGGCAGCCCGAAATGGTCGTTTGCGGAAACGCCGCGCATGCCGAAATCTCGCTACGGGATCATGACGCGCTACATGCCGAAGGTCGGCTCGCAAGGCCTCGACATGATGTACCGCACCTGCACGATCCAGGTGAACCTCGACTTCTCCTCCGAAGAGGACATGGCCCGGAAGATGCGGGTTTCGATGAAGCTCCAGTCGATCGCGACCGCGCTTTTCGCCTCCTCCCCCTTTACCGAAGGAAAGCCGAACGGCCTGCTTTCCTGGCGCGGCGACATCTGGCGTGACACCGACAATCGGCGTGCCGGCATATTGCCTTTCGTCTTCAAGCCGGATTTCGGTTTCGCTGACTATGTCGAATGGGCGCTCGACGTGCCGATGTATTTCGTCGTCCGGGACGGCAGATATCACGACTGCACGCATGTCACCTTCCGCCAGTTCATGAACGGCGCCCTGAAAGGCGAAATCAGGGACTGGGAGCCCACGATGGGCGACTGGACCAACCATCTCTCCACTCTTTTCCCGGAGGTGCGGCTGAAGCGCTTCCTCGAAATGCGCGGTGCCGATGGCGGTCCTTGGCGGCGCATCTGCGCGCTGCCGGCCTTCTGGGTCGGCCTGCTTTACGACGACACCGCGCTTGCCGATGCCGAAGTTCTGACGCAAGACTGGACCGTCGAGGACGTCACCGCCATGCGTGATACGGTGCCAGCGAAGGCGCTCAAGGCCGAGATCAAGGGCAGACCTATTCTGGACGTCGCGCGCGAGGTCGTCGCCATTTCCAAGGCCGGCCTGAAGGCGCGCAACCGGCTGAACGGCGAAGGCCAGGACGAAAGCATATTTCTGCAGCCGATCGAGGAAGTGCTCGCTAAGAAGGCGACGATGGCTGAAGACATGCTGGCACTCTATCACGGTCGCTGGAACGGCTCCGTGGATCCTGTTTTCGAGGAATATCAGTATTGAGCAACTGAGACCGGTTCTAAAAACCGGTTTCCGCTTACACTTTTCCGGCTATAGTGTTCGTTACACGCAAGCGGAAAGGATTCTTCATGCTGCCACTGTTCGATATGATGCTCAGGGCTCAGAACGGCGAAGGCATGGAGGCAATCGCCAAACAATTCAATCTGGCGCAGGAGCAGGCGACCCAGGCCATGGCCGCGCTGATGCCCGCCTTCTCTTCCGGTCTCAAGCGCAGCGCGACCAACCCCTATGATCTCACCGCGCTGATGAGCAGTATGTTCTCGGGCTCCTATACCAAATATTTCGAGGACATGACGAAGGCCTTCACGCCCCAGGGCGTCGCGGACGGCAATGCGGTTCTCGAAAAAATCTTCGGCTCGAAGGAGGTTTCCCGCGCCATCGCCGCGCAGGCGGAGCAGTTCACCGGCATTGCGCAGGACACGTTCAAGAGGATGATGCCGGTCATGGCCGATACGCTGATGGGCGGGCTGTTCAAGCAGATGACAGGTCAGATGCCCGCCGCCAACGAGGCCTTTGCCGCCTCGCCGATCGGCCAGATGACGCAGCAATGGCTCGAAAGCATGGGGCTGCAGCCGAAGACCAAGCCTCAGGCGGCCATCAATCCTTTCGACAATCCCTTCACGCAGGCCATGCGTTCGATGTGGGGGCTGGACAAGCCGGAACAGCCGCAACCTCCAAGCAGCGGCAATCCGTTCGCCGACAACCCGTTCGCCAAGGCGTTCCAGGATATGATGGCCGGCGCTTTCCCGTCCCCGGCTCCGGCCGCGTCTGCACCCGAAAAGCCGAAAGAAAAGCCGGCGCCCGAGGCTAATCCCTATCGCGATGTTCTGAACAACATGTTCGACAGCGGGCTTGAAGTGCAGAAGACCTATCAGAAGAACATGGAGGCGATCTTCGCGACGCTCCGCAATGGGGCCAATGACAAGCCGGCGCCTGCCGAGACCACGCCTGGAAAGTAGCGCGCCTGTTCCCGCATGCCGTTGCCCCGAAACCGGCAACCGCTGTCGGGCGGCATGCGTACAAAAAAGCCCGGCGCGGATCGACCGGCCGGGCAAGAGGCAGGGCTATTGGCTATCACCCTGCGGGGAAAGTGTGAGATCAGCGGCTGGCGGACCTCGCAAAGCGGGTGCGTGCCCGTTCCCGGGCCGCGCGCGTCAGAAGGAGCGACGGATCCTCAAGAGCGCCGGACCGGTCGAGCGCCATCACCACATCATGCCGTGTGAGGCCGATATCGTTGAGCTGGCGGTCGTCGAGATCATGGAGGCAATTGGACGCCAGACGATTGCGAAAGGCACGCCATACGGATTGCACTCGCAGCATCGCAAGGGCCAGGCGGCCTTCGGGGATACGCCGTTCGCGGACGAGGTCGAGTTCGGTTCCGTATTTGGTCGTGCTCATCGGACTTTCCTTTCATCAGGCACGAGTTTGGCCGGCCCTTCCGCGGAGGTCCGACGGAAAGGCAGCCTTGGGAGAGCGCCCCAGGGAGAAGGCGCCGTATCGATCGTTGATTTGCGATCTTGTTATCGCTGAAAACCTATTGATCAGTCCAACGAATGTTTCTAATGATTAGCATCAAACACTCTGATGGATACCCCACCATGTCCGCTCCGCTTGATATCGACCAGTTGCATACATTCATTGCTATTGTGGATACCGGCAGTTTCACCAAAGCGGCGGACCGGGTGTTCAAGACCCAGTCGGCCGTTTCGATGCAGATGCGCCGGCTGGAGGAACGGATCGGAAAGCAGCTCTTCGCCAAGGACGGGCGCGGCAACCGGCTGACCGCCGAGGGCGAGAAGCTTTTGAACTATGCGCGGCGCATCATCCGGCTCAACAACGAGGCGATCGCCGCCTTCGACGACAATCGCCTGGAAGGCACGCTGCGCATCGGCACGCCGGACGACTATGCCGACCGCTACATGCCGGAAATCATCGGCCGTTTCGCCAAGACACATCCAAATGTCGAACTCTATATCGTCTGCGAGCCCTCGGTCAGCCTGGCTGAGAAGATGGCACGTGGCGAACTCGACATCGCGCTTGTGACGCACAACCCGCGCCAGCGGATTTCCGACGTGGTGCGGACCGAGCCGCTCTGCTGGGTGGGGTCGGCCAACCATCCCTTGAAGGACGATGCGCCGGTGCCGCTTGCCGTCGGGCGACGCGACTGTCTCTGGCGGCAGCTTGCCTGCTCGGCCCTCGATGCGGACGGCCGTGAATACCAGGTTCTATTCACAAGCTGGTCCTCGACGGTGGTCGCCGCTGCGGTACTTGCCGGCATGGCCGTTTCGGTGCTGCCGGAATCGGCGCTGCGTCCCGGCATGAAGGTGCTGACTGCCGCCGACGGCTTCCCCCCGCTGCCGCCAGTGCAGATCGGCCTCATGAAGCGGCCGGGCCTCTCTCCCTCGCTGATGAACGCCATCACCGACCATATCACCGCCTGCCTCGACAACATCTCGCCCGCAGTCATCCCCGATGACCTCGACGGCGAGGTGAAGACCTTCCCCCGCCTCGCCCGTGCAAGAGCGGGTCAAGCCATGACCGGGTGGTAACTGGCAGCAATCCGGCCTTGCTTTCCTGACAGGCTTCAAGCTAGATCACAGGTGTTCTCAGGGCGGGGCGGAATTCCCCACCGGCGGTATGCGGCGCAAGTCGTGAGCCCGCGAGCGCCTTCCAACGGAAGGGTCAGCAGATCAGGTGCGATGCCTGAGCCGACGGTCATAGTCCGGATGGAAGAGAACGGACGTACAGCACCCGCCATCGCGGGGGCTGATGACGTGCGTGATCGCCTTGGGTGACGTGTCGAGCCAAAGGAGATCACATGACACACACCCGCTTCGCTTTCGTCAAAGCAAACTGGCATTCGGAAATCGTGGAGAAGGCACTTGAGGGCTTTCTCGAACTCATCCCTCGCGAAGAGGTCGACATCTTCGATGTGCCAGGAGCCTTCGAACTACCTCTCGCCACACGCGATCTCGCGGCTACAGGCAGATATGCCGCCGTGATCGCTGCCGCGCTGGTCATCGACGGCGGCATCTACCGGCATGATTTCGTCGCAGCCGCGGTCGTCGATGGGTTGATGCGCGCCAGCCTCGACACCGACATTCCCATCTTGTCGGTATCGCTGACGCCGCACCATTTTCATGAAACCGAACACCACAGGGCTGTATTCACCGCTCATTTCCTGGAAAAGGGGCGCGAAGCCGCGCATGCCGCGATGATGATCGTGAAAACGCGCCAACGGATCGCAGCCTGACATCGGCCTATACCGAAAAGCCGGGACCGCCCCGGCTTTTCGTTGGTCCGGACTGCTCACTGTCCAACGTTCTCGAACTCCACGGTTGAATCTTTCATCCGATATCGATAACTCATGATCGCGCCCTTCAAAAAAAACGATCGGGAAAAGTTATCGTGCTGACTCTGCGCCAGATGCGCTATTTCGATGCGCTCGCCTCCACCCGGCATTTCGGCAGGGCAGCGGCGCAAGTGCATGTGAGCCAGCCGGCTCTTTCCACGCAGATCATGGAAATGGAGGAGCATCTCGGCAGCAAGCTCGTCGAGCGCAGCCGCTCGGGCGTACTCCTCACTCGCAAGGGGATGGAGGTGCTCCAACGCATTCGCATGATATTGACGGAGGTGGAGCGACTGGAGGAAGCGGCACGCGACAGCGGCGGCACTCTCGACGGGCTGGTGCGGATCGGCATCATCCCTACGGTTGCGCCCTATCTCGTGCCTCGACTGGTGCCTTATCTCAGGGAAAGCTATCCGGGCATCGAGATCGAACTCAAGGAGGCGATCACCGATCGCCTGGTTGCCGATCTCATCGATGGACGGCTGGATGCGGTCATTGCGGCCTTGCCGATCGACGCCGAGAATGTCGAAACAAAGGCGCTGTTCTCCGACCGCTTCTTCATGGCCATGACGAACAATGACCGCGAAGTCCTGATGTCGTCGCTCACCGAAAGCCAGGTGGATACGGAAAGGCTTCTGCTGTTGGAGGAGGGTCATTGCCTGCGCGACCAGGCGCTCGCGGTCTGCGGGACGGCGGGAAAACGCAGCCTTGTCAATTTCGGTGCAACCTCCATGGCAACGCTGCTTCAGATGGTATCGCACGACATGGGAATGACGCTGATCCCGGAAATGGCGATCCCCACGGAGACAACACGCAACGATCTCAGGATCGTACCATTCGCCGACCCGGCTCCTTCGCGCGAGATCGGGCTCATATGGCGGAAGTCGAGCGGCCGTGCCGAGGACATGGCCGCCCTGGGACAGGCGGTAACGCTCTGCGCTCCCGCAGGGGGTGTCAAGCCAGGTATTTCTTGAAGAAATCCACCGTGCGGCTCCAGGCGAGGTCCGCGGCCGCCTTGTCATAGCGGGCCGATGACGTGTCGTTGTTGAAGGCATGGTTGGCGCCCTCATATACGAAGATCTCGAAGGTTTTTCCGCCCTTCTCCAACGCCTCCCGGAAGGCGGGGATGCCTGCGTTGATGCGTTCGTCGAGCCCACCATAGTGCAGCATGAGCGGCGCCTTGATGGCCGGCACGTCTTCTGCTTTCGGCTGCGATCCGTAGTACGCAACACCGGCGTTGAGGCTCGGCGACTTCACGGCAAGATTATTGACGGCTCCACCACCCCAGCAGAAGCCGACGGCACCGACCTTGCCGTTCGCGCCGCTGATGCCGGCGAGATAGACGCGGCTTGCCTCGCCATTGGCCGCAACCCCGTCGGCGTCAAGCGACGAGAACATCTGACGCGCCTGATCCTCGTCGGCCGGCGTACCGCCCTGTGGCGACAGGAAATCGACGGCCAGCGCGTTGAAACCCTCAAGCGCCATGCGGCGTGCGACATCCCTGATATGGTTGTTGAGGCCGCGGTTCTCGTGAATGACAATCACTCCGCCCAATGGTCCGGAGGCATTCTTCGGGCGCACGAGATAGGCCTTCATCGTCGCGCCGCCGGCGCCCGGATAGGTAACCTCCTCGGCCGTCAACCGCTCGTCATCGGCAGGAATAATATCCGCCCTGGCGCTGTTGGCGGCAAGCATCGGCGCAACCGCCGCCGCGGCCGCACCTGAACCGGCAAGCTGTGTCAGCTTCTCCATGAAGCGGCGACGGTCGAGGGTGAGATGAGTATACTCATCATAGGCGTTGATCATCGCCTGGGTGATCTTCGGAACTTCATTGTCCATGGCGCTTTCCTCCTAGCGATCGCTCGGAGGAAAGCTAACGCCGGTCGACTGGCTTTCAGATAAAAAAACCTGTGATTTTCGCAGGATGGGCTACACTAGTTCGTGAGTACAAGTTGATCGCAACTGACCTTCTTCCGCTCTGTCAGTTCAGCGCCAGCCAGACGGCGAGCCAAATCCACATCGCCAGCAACGAGAAGAAACCGGCGATAAACAGCGGACGGCGATAACGCAGCCGGTTGCTGGTGAGATGCACATAGGTATGGACATAGCGGGAAAGAACAAAAATCCAGGAGAGAGCGACGGTGCCCCAATTGTCCGCGGTCGAGGCGTAGAGAGCGAGGCAGGCGCCGTGAAACAGGACCGGCAGCTCGAACTGGTTCTTGAGGTTGTTATGAACCAGCAGACTTTCAGGCGGTTCCTGGCGGTTCTCCCGAAACTGCCCTGCCTCGGCGCTGCCTGCCTTTACCGCTTCGGCGCGTTTCCTCGACAAGAGCCAATAAAGGAAGAATACCAGCGCGGCATGCGCGATCATCGGCCAAAGGGTGGCATTGGTGGAAAGCATCAGTCCTCCGGATCATCCGGGAGAAGCAATACAGTTCGTCTGCAGGAGACACAACGCCCCCTCGAAATGAGAATGGCGCCAGTTGGGCGCCATCCGTCTTCAGCCCCTTCGGCCGGAGTTTTACACGCCGGCCCCGGGATAATTCGGGCTCTCGCGGGTGATCGTCACGTCATGGGCATGGCTTTCGCGCAGGCCGGCCCCTGAAATACGCACGAAGGTGGCTCGCTCCTGGAATTCCTTGATCGTGGCGCCGCCGACATAACCCATAGCCGCCTTCAGACCGCCGCCAAGCTGATGCAGCACGCCGGAAACCGATCCCTTGTAGGGTACCTGACCCTCGATGCCTTCGGGCACGAGCTTCAGCGTGTCGCGGACTTCCGCCTGGAAATAACGATCGGCCGAGCCGCGCGCCATGGCGCCTACCGAACCCATGCCGCGATAGGATTTGAAGGACCGCCCCTGGTAGAGATAGACTTCGCCGGGGCTTTCATCCGTGCCGGCCAGCAGCGAACCGACCATAACCGCCGAGGCGCCTGCGGCGATCGCCTTCGCGACATCGCCGGAAAACTTGATGCCGCCATCGGCGATAACAGGAATATTCCGGTCGCGGGCGGCTTCGACAGCCGCCATGATGGCGGCAAGCTGCGGCACACCGACGCCTGCGACAATGCGCGTCGTGCAGATCGATCCCGGCCCGATGCCGACCTTCACCGCATCCGCGCCGGCATCTATCAGTGCTTTGGTGCCATCAGCGGTCGCGACGTTGCCGGCCATGATTCGCACCGAATTGGAGAGCGTCTTGACGCGGGTAACGGCATCGAGCACGCGCTGAGAATGACCATGGGCCGTATCGACCACGAGAAGGTCGACGCCGGCCTCAATCAGCCGTTCGGCGCGCTCGTAACCATCATCGCCGACGCTGATCGCGGCGGCGGCACGCAGCCGTCCCTGCGCATCCTTCGACGCGTTCGGATTGAGCTGCGACTTCTCGATGTCCTTGACGGTGATAAGCCCGACGCAGCGGCCCTCTCCATCGACGACCAGCAGCTTCTCGATGCGGTGCTTGTGGAGAAGGCGCTTGGCTTCCGTCTGATCGACGCTTTCCTTGACCGTGATGAGGTTCTCGCGGGTCATCAGCTCATAGATGCGCTGGGTGGGATCGGAAGCGAAGCGAACGTCGCGGTTGGTCAGGATGCCGACCAGCCGGCCCGCCGTGTGGCCGCCGGAACCACCGTTCTCGACCACCGGAATGCCGGAAATGCCATGCGCCTTCATAAGAGAAAGCGCCTCGGCAAGCGTCGCATCCGGGCCGATCGTCACCGGATTGACGACCATGCCGCTTTCGAACTTCTTGACCTGCCGGACTTCCTCGGCTTGTTCGATGGGGGTCAGGTTGCGGTGGATGACGCCGATGCCGCCCGCCTGCGCCATGGCGATCGCCAACCGGCTTTCGGTCACCGTATCCATGGCCGCCGACAGGATCGGCAGGTTGAGATCGATATCCTGAGCGATGGTCGTGGAGATGTTGGTCTGCCCCGGCATGACCTCGGAATGGCCGGGCTGCAGCAGCACGTCGTCAAAGGTGAGCGCGTCCGCGCCGGTGGCTGTTTCGATGATGCGTGCCATAACCAATTTCCTTCAGTTAATAGAAAATCGTCCCGGCGGGGGAGTGGCCGGAAGCGATCCTCACGGATGGGAAGTTGGCGAGGGCTCGTACCACGTCTTGGTGGCGATGGGAACAGCCTGCGAGGGCAAAAATGCCGACACCGGCATAATTTCATCGCCTCGTCATTCGTCACCAAGGGGCAGATGTCATTTGCGCGAAGCGCAACGCTCAAAAGCATGAAGGTGGTTGTTCTGCGAAGCAGCGCTCAGACGCTCGAACACGGCTGCGATATCGGCGTGGGACGAAACCGCCGGCAGAAGCTCTTTCCGATAGAGATCGCGATTGGCGATCTCCGCCTCCACGCCCATGCGACAGGCTTCCGCCAGTGTGGCCGGGACCTGAATCTTCACGGCAGCGGAGTTCAATTGATCGTTTCGCGGCACATCCAGGCCGTAAATGCGCATCAGGTCGGAAAGCATCGCCGAATGCGTCCTTTCCGATTCAACGATGTTGGAAAACGGCCGGACGCTTCCGAACCTGGCCATGACCGCCTCATAAAATGCCTCCGCATGATATTCGTCGGAGAGTGCGCGGATCAGAGCCTGCGAAGCGGCCTTGTCCAGCGTCGCAGCCGCGAGCGTGGGGCCGGGTGAAGCGATTGCCAGGGCAAGGCTTGCGACAATGGCGGGAATGTATTGCATGACAGTATTTCTCCTGAGTTGACGAGGAGAGACTGCCGTGAGTACAAAAACTTCCGCTTGACCTAAATCAACATTACAAAAATCTAATAATCCTACGATTTCTCAACAAAATATTCCCCCACACGACAGATGTGGGAGAAAGATCATCCATAGCAGAATTCCTGGGTCAAATATCGAACTGATAGCTCTTCGGTACGAAACGGTAGCCGGTCTCCCGCTTCTCGACGAAGCCCACCGCAGGGAACGGCATGTGATAGCCGAGGAAGGCAACCTTGTCGGTGGCGATCATATCGAAGACCTTCTTTCGAGAAGCAGCCGCCTCTGCCTTGTCCATATCGAAACGCACCTCCCAATCGGGACGTTCGAGCGACAGAATGTAATGATTAGCGGTATCGGCCGTCAGAACCAATCGCCTGCCTTCCGACTCGATGTTGAAGATCAGATGACCGGGCGTGTGCCCGGGCGCCAGCAAGGCCGTAATTCCGGAGACGACTTCCCTACCGTCCTGAAGGAAGGTCATCTTGTCCGCATGAGGCTTCACATTGGAAAGTACCGCCTTGTGATTGCCCTCAGCGGGCGTGCCGGCGCGGGCCGTGTCGGTCCAGAAATCGTATTCCGCCTGACCGGTAACATAGCGTGCCTTCGGAAAGGCCGGCTTGCCGTCTTCCATGATGCCGCCGATATGGTCGCCATGCATATGGGTGATGACGATGATCGAGATGTCCTCCGGCATATAGCCGGCGGCCGCAAGCCCCTCTACCAGGCGTCCGCCACCCTGAGCTCGCGCCGCCTTGCCGAGACCGGTGTCGAAAAGGATGACATCGCTGCCGGTATCGATCAGCGTCGGGGAGAAGCTGTTCACGAACTGGTCCTTCGGCAGGAAGTTCTGCGTAAGCAGTTCGCCCACAGTTTCCGGCGACTGGTCGGTCCCGAAGGTTTCGCCCGGATTGCCGGAGGGACGGGCGCCATCCTTGACCACCAGAACCTGAAAGCCGCCGACCTTGAACTGGTGAATATCTGGTGGCGTTACGCGATCGATCTCCAGCGGCTTGTTCTCCTGCGCGAAAACAGGGCTCCTGATGATCGCGGGGGAGGCGATAATTCCCAGGCCGGCGGTGCCAAGCAGCGCACGCCTGCCGATTTCAAAAGACGTCATGATCTTGTTCCCTCTTGTGCCATCGCAGAACCCGCCCCGAATCCGCGGATGGGGAAGAACATAACCGCCGTCTGCGACAGGGAAATCCGATCTCACGCAGACGTGACACAAAATGGCAAAAGGTGAGATTCTGCAATTGGCAGAGGGGATCAACAGGTTTACAGGGAGGCCGTTGCGCTGACCGCTGGCCCCCTCATGAACCGTATCATCCCGCTTATCCTTGCTGTCGCCCTCTTCATGGAGCAGATGGACTCGACCGTCATCGCGACGGCGCTTCCAGCAATCGCCGCCGACCTCAATGTCGGACCGATCACGCTCAAACTGGCCCTGACCTCCTATATGGTCGCACTCGCCATGTTCATTCCGATCAGCGGCTGGATGGCCGACCGCTTCGGTGCAAAAAAGATTTTCCGGCTGGCGATCCTCGTCTTCGTCATAGGCTCGATCTTCTGCGCGGTTTCATCCTCGCTGATCGAATTCGTGCTGTCGCGCTTCCTGCAGGGCATGGGCGGCGCGATGATGACGCCGGTCGGCCGGCTCGTGCTGCTGCGCACGACCAAGCGCAGCGAACTCGTCTCTGCCATGGCATTGCTGACCATTCCCGCGCTCATCGGACCACTCACCGGCCCGCCGATCGGCGGCTTCATCACCACCTATTTCACCTGGCACTGGATCTTCCTGATCAACGTGCCCGTCGGCCTTCTCGGCATATACCTCTCCACCATCTTCCTGCCGGAGGTGGAGGCCACCAATCCGCCGTCGATCGACTGGTGGGGCTTTCTGCTTACCTCGATCACCGCGGCGGGTACCGTCTTCGGGCTCTCCGTCATCAGCCTGCCGGCACTGCCTCCGGCTGTCGGCATCTCGGCCACAGCCATCGGGCTCGCCGCCGGCATCGCCTATTTTGCTCACGCGCGAAACCATCCGGCACCGATCCTCAACTTCAGGCTCTTCCAGAATGAAGCCTTCCGGGCCGCAAGCACCAGCGGCACCCTGTTCCGCATCTCGACAGGCGCCATTCCTTTCCTGATGCCGCTGATGCTGCAGCTCGGCTTCGGCCTCAACCCCTTCCAATCCGGCCTCATCACCTTCGCCGGGGCTCTCGGAGCGCTGATGGTGAAATTCGTCGCTCGCCGCGTGTTCGCACTCACGGGCTTCAAGGTGACGTTGATTGTTTCGGGCATTCTCGGCGCCGCCACGACCGCCGCCAACGGCTTCTTCACACCGGAAACGTCGCACGCGCTCATCGTCGCCTTCCTGCTGATGTCCGGCCTCTGCCGTTCCTTCTTCTTTACCGGCTCCAACGCACTCAGCTATTCGGAAATCAGCGACGAGCAGGCAAGCCAGGCGACGTCGATCGCCTCGGTACTGCAGCAGATCAGCCTCGCGCTCGGCGTCGCCTTCGCGGCCTTCATCCTCGAAGCATCGTCGGCCGTTTCCGGATCGCACCTCCAGCTTGCTGATTTCCACCTCGCCTTCTTCCTGGTGGCAGCCCTTTCGCTTCTTTCGATCGGACCGCTGCTGAGACTCGACCCGATGACGGGTGCGGCCGTTTCCGGCCATCGCTCCGGAAGGATGCAACCGGAAGCGGGCGAATAGATCAGGCTTGCTCGTCGGCGCCGGCGTTTTCCGCTTTGCGACCTTTGAAATGCTTGGCGAGCAGGAACATTTCCACCGATTCAGCGCGCGAGGCGGCGGGCTTCACATGGATGACCTGCCTGAAATTCCGCTTCAGCATGTCGAGCAGTTCGCGCTCCGTGCCACCCTGAAAGGTTTTTGCCAGGAAGTGGCCGCCCTCGCCCAGCACCTCGACCGCAAAATGCGCAGCCACTTCACAGAGATACATGGTGCGAAGATGATCCGTCTTCTGGTGGCCGGTCGTGGGCGCTGCCATATCGGAGATGACGAGGTCCGGCATGCCGCCGATTGCTTCCATCAGAAGCCGCGGAGCCTCGGGATCGAGGAAGTCGAGCTGCAGGACCTTCACACCCGGCAAAGGCGCCATTTCCAGGAAATCGATCGCCGCAACGCGGATATCCTCGTCCGTCGAACTGGTGACGTTTGCCGCGATCTGCGACCAGCTTCCGGGAGCGGCTCCAAGATCGATGATCCGGCGCGCGCCCTTCAGGATGTGATGCTTCTCGTCGATTTCCAGCAGCTTGAAAGCCGCGCGGGCGCGATAACCTTCCAGCTTGGCCCGCTGCACGTAAGGATCGTTGATATGTCGCTCGATCCAGCGGCGGGAAGAGGCCTTGAGCTTGCCCTTTTTGACCTTCTGGCCGAGTTTGCGGCCGGTGCGGTTGCCGGCGCCGGGAGATTTGGAGGGTGGTTTCGTCATCGCCTCGCCCCCGCTTCCTCATGTCCGCCGGTACCCGGCCTGCGCGGCCGCACGCGACGCCAGACGCCGTCATCCGCCATCATATCCGTCAACAGTCCCTCGCGCAGGCCGCGGTCGGCCACCCGCATGCGCGGGCTTGGCCAGCGGCGCCGGATCGCCTCGAGGATGGCACAACCGGCGAGCACCAGATCGGCGCGATCCGGTCCGATGCAAGGATTGGCCGCACGGCCGGCGAAATCCCAGGAAAGAAGCTTTGCCTGCATTGCGGTCACTTCCGCATCGGTCAGCCACAATCCGTCGACCTTGCGGCGGTCATAGCGCGGCAGATCGAGATGCACGCCTGCGAGTGTGGTCACCGTGCCTGACGTACCGATCAGGTGGAAATCTTCAGCGCCCGGACGGTACACCGGACCGAGCGACGGGCAATCGAAATTCGCCAGCATGCCTTCGACTTCCGCCACCATGGCCGAAAAGACTTCCGGCGTCACATCCCGCCCGCCGTGACGTTCCGACAGGGTAACAACACCCACCGGCAGGGATGTCCAATGGGTGATGTGGTTGGCGAGCCGGCTCGAACGATTGTTGCCGATGCGGATGACGGCGATCTCCGACGAGCCGCCGCCGATATCGAAGAGCACGACCGAGCGCGCTTCGCGGCCGACCAGCGACGAGCAGCCGGAAACCGCAAGCCGGGCCTCCGTTTCCCGATCGATGATTTCCAGCTCCAGCCCTGTTTCCACCGTCACCCGGGCGAGAAACTCCTCGCCATTCACGGCAGAGCGGCAAGCCTCGGTGGCGATCAGCCGCATCCGACGGACCGGTTTGTTGGCAAGCTTGGCAGCGCAGATGCGCAAGGCCTCGACTGCCCGATCCATGGCCTCCAGCGACAGCCTGCGGCTCGCTGCAAGCCCCTCGCCTAAGCGAACGATGCGCGAAAAGGCATCCACCACCCGGAACTGGCCGGGCCGTGTCGGCTGGGCGATCAGAAGGCGGCAATTGTTGGTGCCGAGATCCAGTGCAGCATAGAGATCATTGACATAGATAGGCCTGTCGCCCTGCGTATCCGGAGCGGAGGCCTCGCCCCCTGCTCTGCCTCGCATATCCCTGGCTTGTGTCGGCGCCGCTGCAGCAGGCGCCGACGCCCTTACGGCATTCGACACCGCCTTGGTGGGAGCAAGCGGGCGCCCTTGCGGGCCACGACCACCACGATTCTTCTTGCGCCGGTTGCGGGATTTGCCTGAAGGCGGGTGGGCTTCGCTTTGGCCGTGGGCACGCTCTCCCGATACCGGAAATCCGGAGGCATGCGACGCCTCCTGAGAGCCACCGGATTTTGCGCGCCGACGCTTGCGCTTGCGCGCTGGCGGGCCTGTTTCCTGAGTATGGGGACGTCCGGCAGACGCGGCCGAATCGACCGAGTCCAAATGACCGAGCGACGCCGCGTTACGGCGTTTGCCGCCCCGCTTCGCCTTCTTGCGCCGGGAGGATCGCCCCTCTCCATGCGCTGCCGCCGACGCCCCGCCTTCCGGCGGCTTTGCGCCGCTATCGGGGTCCATCACTGTTTAAGTCCATCTTGCCGCGCAAAGCCTCAAAAAGGTATGCCGCTGGCGTCTGATTGTTTCGTTGGCGCAAAGATAACAGCATGATGCGCTTTCGCCAACGGCTTTTTGCTGGCTGTCGCATAGCCTTCGATCCTCGTCTTTTTGGTGCCCGGCGAAGTCGGGCTTCGAAAGCCCGTTCTGGCGCTCAATTTTTTCGAAATCGGTATTTGCAATCCGGCCGCTTTTGTTTATAAGCGCCGCACACCAGCCGAGCCGCTTCATCGGCCGCTTCTGCTGGGGAATAGTTCAATGGTAGAACAGCGGACTCTGACTCCGTCGATCTTGGTTCGAATCCAGGTTCCCCAGCCAATTTAATTTCTTCGTTATTTTTCAAATGCTTAAAGGCTCACGCCTTACAGGAACCGGAACAGTCCTCCGCATCATTTCTCCGGATCATCTCCAAAATTGTAGCGTCGAATTCATCCATCGTATTCAAACGGCGGCCCTCCAGGTTCGGTACGGACGTCAGCGCCTCCGGCAACTTGCTCGGCCCTTAACGGCCTAGGAACCGTTCCGATCCGTTTCCCATCAACAGAAGCTCCCGGCGATGATGGCTGGCACGTGGACGGGAGTTTTGGCCCCGAAAGTCTGGATTTCATGGATTGGCGAGATATCGAGAGCCGAGAACATCCCTGACGTAGTATTGGTGCCACTGTCTCATTTCGGTCTAGCCGACGTGCGACCAATAGCGGTTTGGGATGCTTTCGCCGACGGTAGTTACATGACCGAGCTACATCGTTCAGATGGCTGACCAGGCCTGATGGCCGCTTCCGGCCGATGGTCGCATCCTATGCCATTCCTTTCGCGCCAGAAGCGGACTTTGCGACCGTCGCAAAAGTCGGGAAACAACGCCGGTTTCGCGAATTTTGCGAATCCGTTTTTAGCGGGTTGACTTAGAGTGCGCTCTAACCGGTAGCTTACCATGCGTCGTGACGAAAGAAGTGCGTTTATGAAGATTGGCGAACTGGCAAAGCGTTCGGGATTGTCGGCCTACACCATTCGTTACTATGAACGGATCGGTCTGCTCCCCCATGCCGACAGAGACCAATCGGGCCAACGTGACTATGACGCATCAATCCTGACCTGGATGGAATTTATCGATCGTCTCAAAACGACCGGAATGCCTATTAGGGAAATGCTGCGTTACGCGGCCTTGCGGGAGCGCGGCGTCGATACGGAAGCGGAGCGCGGCGTGTTGCTCGAACAGCACCGCGAGCGTGTACGTGCGCACGTGGCCAAACTAAAAGCCTGCCTTGAAGTCCTCGACACCAAGATTGCCGGATATGCCGGCAAGGAACAAAGGATGAAAGACAATGACGCACCAATCCACGAACGTCGGCGAAAGCCGGCTGGAACGCGGCAAGCGGGCACTCGCTGAAATCGATGGCGACGCCGGCCACAATGTAATTGCCGCTCTGGCTGACATCGCCCCCGACTTCGCAAACTACGTGTTCGAGTTTTCGTTTGGCGACATTTACAGCCGCCCCGGCCTTGATCTGCGCGCCCGTGAGATTGCGACCATCGCGGCACTGACGGCGATGGGAACAGCGACCCCACAATTGAAAGTTCATATTGAGGCGGGTCTGAATGTAGGGTTGACCAGGGACGAAATCACCGAAGTCATCATACAGATGGCGGTTTATGCCGGCTTTCCTGCGGCGCTCAACGGGCTGTTTGCAGCCAAGGAAGTCTTCGCCGCCCGGTTCCGTTAATATCGGGCAACATTGCCGCGGAAACCTTAGAATTTGTGATAGATTTCGCCATTGGTTTATACGGGAAATATCCTTGACAAACCGGCTCGCAAAAGTCGGCCCAAGTGGCCAACCTTTGCGGCGGTCGAATGACCGCTTCTGGGCCGAGGAACGAACCCGCTGCGCGGGAGGGCGTCTGCGGCTGATGTAGAGGAGTCGGGCTCGAGTTTTCGCCCGGATTGAACGTTGCCCAGCAAGGGCAGAGCATGACGAGCTTCTTCAACAAAGGAGCCTGACCATGCACAACCAACCGAGCTAGTGCTTCGCAACCATGTCTGCTGCATCCTGATGGTGACCGAGCGGGACGCCACAGATGTGGCGCTCAACCGCGTTTGGGCCTTCCATATTAAAATGCCTCGATATAAGCACCGAGGAATTGCCGACTGTGGATAGACACAACGGCGACAACGGCATAGATGCGCCTCACTCCAATGCTACCTATAATTGCAAAACTATCTTGCCCTAAAGCAAAAATTTGACACATGATCGTCGATACTGTAAGCAACACTTATCGATGCTTTGTTTGCCGATATTTTGTTTTTGCTGCGCCTCGCGCTTCTTGACGAACTTTCCATCTCAAAAGTCGAAACAACCGTCGTGCGTCGCCCGGCGGTAGGAACAATGTTGCTATGAAAGGGTTCGTCATGACCACTGGCACAGTTAAATGGTTCAACGCCACCAAAGGCTTCGGCTTCATCCAGCCTGACGACGGCAGTGCCGACGTCTTCGTTCACATCTCTGCCGTCGAGCGCGCCGGCATGCGTTCTATCGTCGAAGGCCAGAAGCTCAGCTTCGAACTGGAACGCGATCACAAGTCGGGCAAGATGTCCGCCGGCCAGCTACAGACCGCTTAGAGTTTTGGTTCGTCATGACCGCGGATGTACCGGCATGGCGGCAAAAGTTTGCGAGGGCCAGGCTATTGTCTGGCCTTTTCTGTTAACGGCATGGCCGGCGCGGATATCCGCGTGACTCCCGGCCGGTCTGTATACCGGCCTTTGACGGCCTGTTGACGAGGAAGACAAGATTGAGACACCCGAACGACAACAGCTTTGCGGAACGCCGCAAAACCGCGGCGGATGCCAGGCGGGAGCTTTTGGCGAAATTCGCGTCCGCTCCGAAACCGAGCGATCCCGTGATGCAGGAACGGCGCGCCGCGCGTGAAGCCGTTGTCGCAGCCCGGGAGGCACGCCGTGCCGAACGCGATGCCCTGAAGGCGGCGGAGAGCGAACGCATTCTGATGGAAGCGACGGCCTTGACGGCAGCCGCAGAAGCCCATGAGAAGGCCGAGGCGGAAGCCCGGCAGGCGGAAATCAACGATCGCATTTCTCGCGTCGTCGCCGATGAAGCCGCCCGCAAGGCGGAACGCGATCGCCGCTACGCGGCACGTAAGGCCCGTCAACGCTGACAGATGAAGGATGTGCCGGGAGCGGGCAGGTAAACCCCACTTCGATGGCGCTCACGCCGAGACCAAGAAAAGCGAATGGAATTCCATGAACGCCAATGCCCATGCAATTGACGCGGCTTCCGGAGACGATGCCGGTATCTGGCTGAAGATCCTTTCGAAATACCGGCAGCCGCATTCCGGGCGGAGCGTTTTCGAGCTCCTCGTGACGGTTTTCCCTTTTGCAGCCTTCTGGGCCGGGGCCTATATCTCCGTCTTCCAGGGGTTCTGGCCGGGTCTGATCCTTGTCCTGCCGGCTGCCGCCTTTTTGCTGCGCCTCTTCATGATCCAGCATGATTGCGGACATGGCTCGTTTTTTGGCCGCCGGCGTCTCGATACCTGGACCGGCCGTATCATCGGCGTGCTGACCCTGACGCCCTATGACTACTGGCGGCGGGCGCATGCCGGCCACCATGCCACGGCAGGAAACCTCGATGAACGGGGTGTCGGCGACATCACCACGCTGACTGTCGCCGAATATTATTCTCTTTCCCGGTCGAGACGTCTTGCCTATCGGCTCTATCGACACCCGCTCGTGATGTTCGGCGTCGGACCTGCATGGCTTTTTCTCCTCAAGCAGCGCCTGCCCTTCGGCATGATGAGCTCCGGGGTCATGCCATGGATGTCCACCATGGCAACGAACCTGGCGGTCGCAATTCTGACCGTCCTTATGATATGGGTCGTCGGGCTCATTCCGTTCCTGCTGATCCATCTGCCGGTCGTGCTTATCGCGGGAGCAGCCGGCGTGTGGCTTTTCTACGTCCAGCACCAGTTCGAGGAGACGCACTGGTCGAAGACAGCCGAATGGCAGTTTCCCGAGGCTGCGCTTCATGGCGCCTCCCATTACGACCTGCCGCCGGTGCTCCGCTGGATGACCGGAAATATCGGCGTTCACCACGTCCATCACCTGTCGAGCAGGATTCCCTATTACAGGCTGCCGGAGGTATTGCGCGACCATCCGGAACTGGGGGATATCGGCCGCATAACCCTGTGGCAGAGCCTGCAATGCGTCAGGCTCGTGCTCTGGGACGAAAGGAGCGGCAAGCTGGTTTCGTTCCGGGATGCCGCCAAGGTGGCCAGGCCGTCAGGTTGCGGCCTCAATCCCCGAACACAACCTTAATTAATTGCCGCCACATCTTGTTCTCACCACAGTTGAAGCCTATACGTATCTCATCGACTTTGCTTGTTGAGCTACGTTTCTGCACCGCAGGTGCCCGAGCTGATCTTCCCTCTCAAACTCGATTATGACCGCATTCGGCGATCGGCCGATTGCGAACACTTGTGATTGAAAGGAAGTCGGCATGAACGATGGTATCGTGAAATTCTTCAACACGGCAAAAGGCTTCGGCTTCATTCAGCCCTCCGATGGCTCAAAGGATGTGTTCGTTCACATCTCCGCCGTCGAACGCTCGGGCATGACCTACCTCAGTGAAGGCCAGAAGGTCAGCTATGACCTCGTGACGGACAAGCGCTCGGGCAAAAGCGCGGCCGAAAACCTTCAAACTGCCTAACCCACCAAGCTTCCGGTCTTTGACCATGGATGTACCGGCACAGATCGTCGAAGCCTTGGGAGGCCGGGTTCTCACCCGGCCTTTTGTTTTTCTTTCACGAAAGCGATTTTTATGAAAAAGACAGACGCGCAACAGCAATCGAAGAGAGCCGAACGCCAGGTGGCGAATACCAGCGGAGGCGGGCATCTCGGCGGCACGAATTTCGGCCAAGGTTATGATGCCAAGACATCGTCGGCGAAAGGCAAGCAGGACAAGGGCCGCAGAAATACCGGCAAGAACTGACCGGCTTCCCCGTCACCGATCGGAAGATGAGCCCGCCAGAAATGGCGGGCTTCTTTATCGGCGGATCTGCCCGATCCGTCGAAGCCGTATTCCCTGGCGCTATCACGGCGATAATCCGGGGAAACTTCGCATTGGCGCGACATTTGCCAGACAAACGGCCGCCCCGGCCTTTGTTAAGACTTAATTACGCTTCATCATCGGCAGTCGGCAACAACTGATACGGGCGTTGTCGTAAGGGCGGCCAAAGTGCCCTAGCCCCAATCAAGGAGGACGACATGTCTTCCAGATCCCGACATTTTCTGCACAACTCATATGACATGGTGGCTCCCAGAGCGGTGGCAGGCCTGAGTTTTGCCCTCATCATCTTCATGTTATCCGAGGGATGGCTATGGTGAGAGTTCAAACCAGCCGGCCGGGAGGAAAACCATGCTGCTGACAGCACGATGGATGCCGCCGGTGAAAATCGGAAATGCTTCGATCATCGGCCCGTTGGAGGCTCATCATTTCATGATGAAATCCTGGCCCCATGTAAAAGGGGCGCAGTTTGCGCTGGCGCATATGGCGATACTGGCAGCCCTGGACGGACGCCAGACGCCCCAGGAAGCCCGCGTCTCCTTTGATGGGGCTGTAAGGGAAGCCTGCCTGAATAAGACGCATACCATTTGAACATTTCAAAGACGGGCAGCTCCGCGACCCGTCATATTGGCGACGGCACCATATCAGCGATCAGTTATGGAGAACCCGTGGAATCGGACGTCATACGAATTGAATTTGGAACCCGCTGGAAAGTGCCGGTTTATGTTGCCATCGGAGATGAGCCGACCCGAAAGGTCAGTGGCCCTCAAGATGCCCTTCAATATCTGACCGACAATAGGGCCATCCAGACAGGGTTTCCTTATTGGAGAGCGCGCCATCGTTGTTACGATGCGTTGAAAGGCTTGATCACGCCTGAAGAAATGCGCGACGACTTCATCGCCGCATGCGCGCAGGCGGATTTTCGCCTGAGATAGCCGTAGCGTAACACTTGAATTCGCCGGGTGCGTGCGCGCTTTGCATTTCGGGTAGTCTTGGACCCTCGCAGGGCGGCTCCCGGAGACCGCAAGAGCTAGCCCAGATCCGCAGCTGTGAGCGTATAGGTCGTTCCGCGCTTGGGGTGATAAAGTCTCGTCGCGGCTTCCTGAATGTCGGGACGGGCCGCATCGAAGGCCCTGAGATAGTCAGTCTCCGACATTCCGGCCGACGTCTTTGCAAGCGCGGCCGCCTCCACAAAGAACCGAACCTCGAACATGCCATCATAGCCGAGAAAGCGCACCACCTTGCGCACATCGTCGAAGCTGCGGCTCCTGTTCGGAAATAGAAGGGTCATGACGGGCTCCGCTTCAAGAAATAGGGAACGCCGAAAGACCGGCGCTCTCGATGGATTACTTGTTCTTCAGAAGCCACATCTTGCCAGCCAGGGTAATCCCATGGGCGGCCTCTTGCGTCTTCCCGTCGGGATCGAGACTGCGCAGAAGTCCAAACTCCCGCAACGTGGCCAATGTCGACGATGTGAGAAACTTGATCTTTTGCGGTCGCTCCCGAAACCGGTCGTTCTTTGCATAGGTGACGGAGGCATCAAGGTGCGTCCATCGATCGCCCTCCCGCGGAAACAGGTCCCCTTCCTTGGCGAGTTTCAGGCCCCTGATCTGGGCGGGTGTAAGCGTGATCGTATTCACTGTTCAGTCCTTGCGTGGATAGAAAGATCTTTGAAAATAGTCGCCTATGGTCCCTCTGCCTGCGCTCGGAGAATTATGCGGACATAGCGGTCGGGCAAATCGCATCAGCACCGCGCCTCACGATTTCCGTCGCGCCAGCGGATATGCTTCGGCCTCGTAGAGCTTGCGCATCTGCATGCCATCGAAACGCGCTTCATCGATTTCCAGCACGGACCCTCGAAGAAGAGAGGCCGGCATATCCTCGATCGCAAAGCGAAGAGCTTCGGCGGCGGAATCGAACCTTTTGTAGCGGAGGCGACTCCTTCTGTTGATGGTCTTGCACGGGTAGAGCCCCGCACCTGCATTGTAGTCGAAAGCCGCCATAAGTCCTGTTCCTTGCGATCGGAGGGAGATGGAGATTTTGTCGAGGGCAATCGGGCTTCACCGCTCCTGCGGCATCAACGGAAGAACGAGGTCAGCCCGACGGTGTCCGTGGCGCGTTTTTGGAGACGCTGCTTCATCTCGGCGAGTTTCGTTTCCCGCTTCCGGAGAATTTGTCTGCTGCGAAAATCCTGCAGCTTCGCGGCATCGGATCCCTCTGCGGGATCTGGACGCTTGAACAGGCCTTCGGCGGCATGGCGGGTTGTCTTGATCATGATTGGCATCCTCAGTATGGCTGCCAGACGAGGGCGTCCGGCACAAACCTCTCCTCCAGCCGGGGGGCCAGAGTTCGCAACGTTCGCAAAATCAGGGTTTGCCAAGCAACCGGCGCAGCCGGGAGGATCAGGTAGCCGCAAGGCTGAAAACGTACCTTTTATATAGTGTTGCAGTGCGTCGCTTTCAAGATGCTGCACGAAGGGTCAAAGCCTTGCTTGCCAAAGGCAGAAATGAAGCTCAAGGTATTTTGTCGGCTGCAACTGGTCAGGGCGCTGCCGCCTGAGGGACGGATGTGCCCTAGCCCCGACAAGAGGAGGACGCGATGTCGTCCCGATCCTCGCATGCCAACTTCCTGCTTTATTTTCAGAAAATGCTCCTGAACGCAGACTGCGAAAGCGGGCGAAATCCAGGAAACCGTAAAGTTGGGATAGTCTCTGCCGCGGCTCGCAGGAGGCGGCACCTTCAGGGCCCGCCGCTCGTCGGTCCGATGATATCGCCCAGGCCTGCCGCTGCCCTGGAAACTCCGGAGAAAAAGCCGAAGCTTCGGTAGCCCCGCAATGCCCTTGGCTATTTCCCGCCCGTCCGCGTCGCTTCTCGGACCTTCGGTCTGAGATAGGCGGATACGGCCTATTGGAGACAAACTCATGCGCCAACCATCTTACAGGGCACTGGCCCTGACCATAGCTATCCTCCTGCTTTTTGCATCGATGCTCGGTTCCCAAGCGTTTGGCCAGTCCGCGAAGCCGATGCCTGAAAATGCTCAGGCGAGCCGCTACGGCTCCGGCTGGGACTGCAATCGTGGCTTTCGAAGGCAGGATGATGCCTGTTCTGAGGTGAAGCTTCCGGACAACGCCTTTCTGACGAACACCTCTTACGGCAAAGGCTGGGATTGCCACTACGGCTTTCTCGAAAAGGGTGATCAATGCCTCGCCGTTCAGGTTCCGGAGAATGCCTACCTCGACCCGTATTCCGGCGATCGCTGGAGATGCCTGCGTGGTTACCGTCAAAGCGACATGGGCTGCGACCTTATTAAAGTTCCGGAGAACGCATTCTTGTCGGACACGACCCAGGGATCCGGTTGGGAATGCGAGAGGGGTTATCGGACAACCCAACAGGCATGCATCAGGCTCGAAGTCCCCGCCCACGCCTATCTGACAACCGGCGGAGACGAGTGGAGGTGTGATAGAGGCTTTGAGAAGAAGGAGCAGGCGTGTGTCGCCGTCCGGGTTCCGGAGAACGCTATTTTCGTCGACGCATCCTATGGGCAGAAATGGAAATGCGACCGAGGCTTCGAAATGAGGGCCGATGAATGCTTACGGATCGAGCTTCCTGAGAACGCGCATCTCAACTCGACCGGCAATGGCTGGGACTGTAGTCGTCCCTATCGGCTGCGCGGCGGTGTCTGCGTCATGGATTGAAGAACAGTGGAGGCGCCCTACGGTGCCTCCACCGAATTCATTTGGATTTCTTCCCCAAGCCAAGACCGCTCTGAGCAAGCTTGACTTGTGCCCCTTGGGCCGCAGCCACTGGAGTTGCGCTCTTATCCTTCTTCGGTTTTCGAGCTTCCCGATTGCTGCGTATTTGACCCTTGGCCATTTTAGCCTCTCCTGTGCCGGTGGTATAGGATTGTTTCAGTTCGCGACGATGCATCTGTCGCCTCGATATCGATCGAGGCCTCGTTATAGCAGAGGTCGTGCTGTATCCCTGCGCTCGCCCAGATAGGCAACAATGCCCACGGATCGCGCCTTGCCAAAATCGGCTAAGCGGGACAGCGTTATGCCTGCTCCGGTGACGCCCGCCTGAAAGCCGCTGATGGCAACTTCCGCATGTCGAGCGCGCTCACCGGCTTCCTTGAGTTCGATATTCTCGCGGTATCCCGATCCACCAACCCGAACCAGATTACGCGCGATGTTCTTAGGATGAAGGATGGAAGACATGGCCTCCTCCTTTCATTGGGGCCAGGGTATGGATGCCCTGAAGCAGCAGCGCCCTTTAAACGGCTGCTGAAGTTCGGAGCATGCGCTTGTGTCCGGGCAAAAGCAACGGATAGCGCCCGACACGGAAGCTAAAAGCTCAAGCTCCAGCCGTCAAAGAGGTGTCCTGGTCGCCTTAGCGAAGCTAACACAGCTTGGCAGGCCTGCAGGCAAAAGCAGATATCCCCGGCAACTCATGGCCATGGAGAAACTTCGTCCCGACAAATGAAGCTCAATCAGTCATGCTCTCCGCGGCGCGCGGCATCTTTTGCATTGACAATGGTGCAGTACATTTCAGCCTGCTTTTCGGACAGGTCCACAAGAAACCACGTCGAGGGTTTTGCAGGCAGGCCTGTGAAGACATCATAGACGGTCCAACTACGATCTATTTCTTCACGAACGGCATACCGCACTGTTAGGTCTGCCATCCAATCCCCTTGAAGGATGGCAGCAGCCAGGACGGCATTTGCATCATCGATCATCCTCAAACTAGCATACAAGAAGTCGCGAGTCCTTCTCGTCGCGTTTCTTTTCGCGATTGGTTACGTTCCCGGTATTCCGGGAAAGATTTCTGCCGACCTGGGCATTCTGCGGGCCGAGCACGGCCACGCCAGACGTCTTGGGCTGAAAAGCATGCCTGTCGAGGGCACGAACCAGATAATATTTCTTCTCCTGTGATTATTCGAGATCAGCGTCGATGCGCGTGATGAGCCCATCTGCATTGACCGAGATGTCGAGGAGACCGATCTCGTGACCGAAGTCTCCGGTGAAATCGACCCGCACGCGGGCTTGGGTCTCGCTGATACTCTCGATCGAGAGGAAGCGGGTGACCGTGTGATAACCGATGAAGTATCGCGTGATGTAGTCGTGGATGCCTGGGTGGCCGTCAAAACGGTGGCCGGTCGACGGGTCGTCGATCACCGCTTCCGGGGTGAACAGGGTCAATGCCGCGTCGGGATCGAAGGCGTTGGTAGCGGCGATCAGCGCATCTGCCGTCTCGCGCAGTGTATCTGCGGTCATCGCATCAGCCCCCCTGCTGCCAGCTCTTGAAAACGAATTCGAGGCTGTAACCGTCCGGGTCCCTGACCTGCGCCGCATAGTAGCGGGGATCGTAGTGAAGCTGCGGCCCCGGTAGGTGGATTTCGGCCGCCCCGGCCGCCAAAGCCTCGGCATGCGCGGCATTCACGATTGTCTCGGAACCCGCGATAAAGCCGACATGCGCGGCGCTGGGCGCAACCGTGCCCTCTCTCAGCCAGAAGAACATTCTGCCTCTGGCACCGAAGCCCTTGAGGTCGGGATGCCCCGCCGGGCCTTGGCTGCCGTCATAGTCGTGGCGAGTGGTGAAACCGAGGATCGGGAGCACTCTCTCGTAAAAGACGACCGAGCGCCCGATATCGCTGACCGTGAGGAAGATATGATCGAGCATGAGAGCCTCCTCAGATGATGTAGCCGCCGCCGATTTCGATGTTCTGGGCATTGATCCAGCGGTTCTCGTCCGACAAGAGGCTCGCGACCATGCAACCGACATCGTCCGGTTCACCGACGCGACCGAGCGCGGTCTGCCCGGCGAGCAGTGCCTCGAATTCTTGGCTGAGGCCTCCGCCGAGTTCGGTGCGGATCGGTCCCGGCGCAACGGAGTTGGCGCGGATGCGGCGCTCGCCGAACTCCTTGGCCATGTAGCGGGTCAGCACTTCGAGGCCGCCCTTGAACGAGGCATAGGGCGCAACGCCGGCGGTGGCCACACGGCTGGTCGCGCTCGTCACGTTCACGATGTGACCGCCATCGGCCATAAGGGAAAGCAGTGCCTGCGTGAGGAAGAACGGCCCCTTGAGATGCACGCGGAACAGCCCGTCGAACTCTTCTTCCGTCACCGTCGCGATCGGGTTGTAGAGCCCGTATCCCGCATTGTTGACGAGAAAGTCGAAGGTCTGGGCTTTCCATGTCTTTGCCAGCGCTTCGCCCACTGCGTCGCGAAACCCGGAGAAGGTCGCGCTGTTGCTGACGTCCAGATCAAGAGCGAGGGCCTTGCCGCCGTCTACTTCGATCATGCTGACAACCTTCTCGGCGGCTGTCCTGTTGCTATTGTAAGTGAGGATGACGCCCATGCCGCGCTTGGCGCACTGGATCGCGATGCTGGCTCCAAGGCCGCGGCTTCCACCAGTGACGATGACAATGCTCATTTGGTGCTCCTTCGATCGGATAGCTGAGTGATAGCCGTCTGCCCTCGTGAGCGCTCGCACGATCCTCTTCGAATCTTGCCTATTTCTGCTTTGCCGTTGAATGCGAGCCGCCCGTGTGGAACAACAAACCCATGGACATACGACTTCAGGAACTGAAAAAATTGGCATCCCGGGCGGAGAACCGCCGCACCGAGACAGGCATTCCGCGCGTCGCCATGGTGCAGGGAGAAATCCCCGAACATAAGCTAGCCGCGGTCTACGATCCCATGGTCAATCTGATCCTGACGGGATCGAAGACCATGACGGTCGGCGACCGCACGTTTCGCTACGATCCCGCGACGTATTTCGTGATGTCGGTCGATCTGCCGGCGGTCGGCTCCGTGCACCCGTCGGATGATGGAGATCCCTATCTTGCCATTAGCCTGACGCTCGAGCCTGCGATCATCGCGAACCTGCTGGCGGAGCTGCCCAAACCTGCCGGAGGTGAGCTCTACAGCCCCGGCTTCTCCGTCGCGCCTGTGACGCCGGAACTGCTCGACGCCTGGCTGCGGATGCTGCGCCTGATGGAGCGTCCGAACGAGATCGCCGCTCTTGCTCCCGCCTATGAGCGGGAAATCCTCTTCCGGGTGCTGCAGGGGTCGCAGGGATGGATGCTGCGGGATATCGCGACGCCCGACACCGCTCTTTCGCAGATCGGCATTGCCATCCGATGGATCAGGGAGAACTTCGCCAAGCCGTTGCGCGTCGAGACCCTGGCGGAGATGGCGGCGCTGAGTGTTTCCGCCTTTCACCGTCACTTCAAGGCCGTGACCGCGCTCAGTCCGCTCCAGTACCAGAAGCACGTGCGGTTGCTGCACGCGCGATCCCTCCTCATCGCGGGCGAAGGCAACGCCACATCTATCGCGTTCGGTGTGGGTTACGAAAGCCCGACGCAGTTCAGCCGCGAGTACGCCCGGCAGTTCGGCCTGCCGCCGTCGAGAGACGCGGCGAGACTGCGCGAGAGAAATATTGCGGGTCCGATCATCGATTTCCATCACCGCGATTGACGACATTCTCAACGAAGTCCGCGAATGCCCGTGCCTTCGCACTCGCAAGCCTTCCCGTGGGAAATACGGCCCATAAGCCGACATCCGGAAGCTCCCAATCCTCCAGCACACGACGAACCGCTCCCGTATCAAGCTCGGGCCAAAACATCCAGTCGGAGGCGACCGCAAGTCCCATGTCAGCCAGAACGGCGGTCCGTATTCCTTCTGCGGCGCTGAAGCGGGCCCGACCGCTCACCACGACGGATGCCTCAGTCCCCTGCTTCCGGAAGGTCCAGTCATTGCCGAGCTGGGTGTAGACGACCGCCTGATGCCCAGCGAGATCCGCAGGTGTAGCAGGCACGCCATGTCGTTCGAGATAGGCCGGCGTCGCGATGACAGAACGGCGCCCGGAGGTGAGTCGCCGGGCGACCGCGGAGGAATCTGCAAGGTCGCCCATACGCAGCGCGACGTCGATGCCTTCCGAGATGAGATCGATGACGCGGTCGTCGAGGATCACGTCCACTTCAAGTCCTGGATGCGCTGCCATGAACTTCGGCAGGTGCGGCAGCACCATCAGCCTGGCAAAGGTCGTTGCCGCGCAGACTCGAAGGCGTCCCGAGAGGCCGGCACCGGCGCCTCTGGCCTCCAGTTCGGCCTCGTCGGCCTCCTGGAGCGCCGTCTTTGCGCGTTCGTAGAAGCGAACCCCGGCATCCGTCGGCGTCAAGCCGTGGGTGGAGCGGAGGAGAAGGCGGACCTGAAGCCGATCCTCCAACTGGGCGATCGTCTTCGAGATCGCGGGCTGGCCGACGCCGATCTGCCTCGCCGCGCTCGAAAACGAGCCCGTTTCCACAACCCGCACAAACGCGGTCATCGCCTGTAGCCTGTCCATACCTATTCCCCTTTGGAATAAGCATTATCGCCTCGACACCGCTGCCGCAATAGATTGGGAATGGTCATAACTCCCTCCAACGACAACACAGCCGATGGAGATGAACATGATCGAAGTGCATGCCTTCGCGACACCCAACAGCGTCAAGGTGCCGATTGCTCTGGAGGAGATGGGTCTTGAATACGATCTGAAGCCGGTCAACGTCCGCAAGGGCGAGCAGAGGCAAGCGGCGTTCCTCGCCCTCAATCCGAACGGCAAGGTGCCCGTCCTGGTCGATGACGCCGACGGCGAACGCCTCGTCCTGACGGAAAGTGCCGCGATCCTCGTCCATCTCGCGGAAACGACGGGCAAGCTGCTGCCGACGGATGCAACAGGCCGTGCTCGAGTCTTCGAGCAACTCTTCTTCCACGCCTCGGGCCTGAGCCCCTCCTTCGGCAATGCCGGATTCTTCAAGCGCTCGTCGCCGGAGCCGCAGCCTATCGCGGAAGCCCGCTTCACCGGCGAGGCCGAACGTATCCTCGCGCTGCTTGAGGAGAAGCTCTCTGGCCAGCCTTTCGTCGCGACCAACAGCTTCACCATCGCCGACATCGCCCATTTTGGCTGGCTCTGGCGTCGCCAGTTTCCCGGCCTGGTGCTCGACGGCCTGCCCAACCTGTCCCGCTGGTACGACACGGTCGCATCCCGTCCCGCCGTCCAGCGTGCCCTCTCCCGCATCGAGGCTCTTGTCCCTGCCGCATCCTCATCCCATCAAATAGGAGAATGACCATGTCGAACTTCGATAACTACAGATACGCCTTCCCGAATGCTCGTTTGACCCGCTCCGCAAACGGCATCCTCGAGGTCGTGCTGCACACCGACGGCGGCAAGCTCGTCTTCAACGGCCACACCCACGAGCAGTTCGTCGACCTCTTTCATCAGATCGGCTCCGATCCTGATAACCGCGTCGTCATCCTGACGGGTTCCGGCGACGCCTTCATGGACGCGATCAGCCCCGAGGGCTTCGATTTCTTCTCGCCGCGCGGTTACGACAAGATCTTCCGGGAGGGCAGGAAGGTCCTCATGAACATCCTCGACATCGAGGTGCCGATGATCACGGCGCTGAACGGACCGGTCCTGCTGCATTCGGAATATGCCCTGTTGACGGACATCATTCTCGCAACGCCCGAAACCGTCTTCCAGGACAAGCCGCATTTCGACTTCGGCATCGTGCCCGGCGACGGCGTGAACCTGCTCTGGCCGGAAGTGGTCGGAAGCGTCCGCGGTCGGCATTTCATTCTCACCCGGCAGATCCTCGATGCGCAGACCGCCAAGGACTGGGGCGCCGTCAACGAGATCGTGCCGGCCGACAGGCTGCTCGCCCGCGCCCATGAGATCGCCGAGGGGCTTGCAGCCCTGCCGCCGCTGACCAGCCGCTACACCCGCATCGCGCTGACCCAGAAGCTGCGCCGGATCATCGACGAAGGTGCCGGTTATGGCCTCGCGCTCGAAGGCATCAGCGCCGCCGAAGTCGCCCGCTCTCTGGCGGACAACGGCTGACCATTCCCGCGTCCGTCATTCATCCAAACCAAGATTATCAAGGAGATTCCATCATGACCCTGCAATCCAGGCTCGATGCCTTCAAGGCCGATTTCGAAGCCGGCAAACCGCCCTATAACGTGCCTTACTCCGTTATCGAAACCATGCGCCGCGCCACCGCAGAACTGATCGCCTCGGGTGCGGCCCAGCGTGCGCTGAAGGCCGGCGACAAGCTACCGGCCTTCACGCTCTCAGACCCGGAGGGCAACACGGTCTCGTCCGACGATCTCCTGTCGAAGGGACCGCTGGTCATCAGCTTTTACCGCGGTGTCTGGTGCCCCTATTGCAACATGGAACTGCAAGCGCTGCAGGAGGCGCTGCCGCAGTTCCAGGAACTCGGCGCAAGCCTGGTCGCGATCTCGCCACAGAATCCGGTCAACAGCCGCAAGTCCGTCCGGCAGAACAACCTCGCGTTCCCGATCTTGTCGGACCCGCACAACGATGTTGCAGCCGCCTTTGGCCTGCGCTTCGAGATGCAGGATTATCTGATCGAGCTCTACAAGTCGCTGAAGAACGACCTGCCCGCCTTCAACGGCGATCCGAGCTGGACCCTGCCGATGCCGGCCCGCTACGTCGTCGGCCAGAACGGAGTAATCCTCTACGCCGAGGTCAACCCGGACTACACCCGCCGTCCGGAACCTGAAGACATGCTGCCGGCGCTCCGGCGCGCCGCTTCGCTCTCCGCCTGATCGACATCCATTCAACAAGGCCTCGCTGCGGCAAGCGGCGAGGCCGAAAGGACATCCCATGAAAAGAACGTTTCTGATCACCGGGGCCAGCAAAGGCATCGGCCTTGCCCTATCAAAGTGCCTCGCGGATCACGGAGACGCCGTTATTGGTATCGCGCGCCATGCGTCCGAGGGTTTCCCAGGCGAGTTCCATCCTCTCGATCTTGCCGATGCGGCGTCCGGCGACAGGCTCGCGGCAATCGTCCGGGAAGCCAGGGTCGACGGCGTCGTTAACAATGTCGGCCTCGTTCGTGCGGCGCCCCTCGGCAACATCGCGGTCGCGACGCTTGAGGAAGTCATGCGTGTCAACCTCCACCCGGCGTTGTGCGCTACGCAGGCGGCACTTCCGGGCATGCGCTCGCGGGGATGGGGCCGGATCGTCAATATCTCCAGCCTTACGGTGCTTGGTAGCGTCGAGCGAACGAGCTATGCGGCTGCCAAGGCTGCTCTCGTTAGCTTCACCAGAAGCTGGGCGCTCGAGCTTGCCGCGACCGGCATCACAGTCAACGCCGTCTCGCCGGGGCCGACGGAAACCGAGCTGTTCCGGACAAACAACGCCCCCGGCAGCGCCGGTGAGGCGCGTTATCTTGCCGGTGTTCCGATGCGGCGGTTCGGCAAGCCCGAGGAGATCGCCGCCGCCATTGCCTTCCTCCTATCCGACGATGCTGCATTCATCACCGGGCAGTCCCTTCATGTCGACGGTGGAGCATCGATCGGGAAGGCGTCATTATAACCCAGATGTCAGTTTATAGCTAAGCCTTTGCAATTATTTGATAATCTAGCTTCCGATCTAATCCCGATCTTTATCTGCCTATGATCGTGAAAAACGCGTGTGACATCACATTTCGGTGTGTCGCGAGGATGTGTGTAACCAATCGCATCCCGCTTCCGTAAATGTACAGGAAAGCAGAGCTTGGCATCCGAGGCCATGCGCCTGTTCGGATCAGCCCACGCATCCGTTTCGGTTGAGGAGACCGTCATGCAACGCAGATCAAAAATGCCGAGGCTTGCCGGTGCAGCATCCGTTCTGGTGGTTCTGGCGTTTGGTATAGGCAGTGCCTTCGCGCAGGAAGGAATTGCCATCCCTGCGCCGGCGATCGACCATGCGCCAAACACAACCGACATGGAAACGGCGATCTTTGCCGGCGGCTGCTTCTGGGGCGTTCAGGGCGTGTTCCAGCATGTCGAAGGCGTCACGAATGCCGTTTCCGGCTATGCCGGAGGCACCAAGGAGACGGCCCATTACGAGATGGTCGGATATGGCAGGACGGGTCATGCGGAATCCGTCAAGGTGACCTTCGATCCGAAGAGAGTAAGCTACGGACATCTCCTGCAGATCTATTTCTCGGTGGCGCACGACCCGACCCAGATCGACCGGCAGGGACCGGATGTCGGCCCGCAATATCGCTCGGCCATCTTCCCGGTAAATGACGAACAGGCGCGCATTGCCAAGGCCTATATCGACCAGCTCGACAAGGCAAAACTCTACGATACGACAATCGCAACGACAATCGAACCGGACAAGGCCTTCTATCCAGCCGAAGACTATCACCAGGATTTTCTGGCCAACAACCCGACCTATCCCTATATCGTCTTCAACGATCTGCCGAAGCTTTCCAACCTCCGGAAACTGTTCCCGAAGGATTATCGCGCCGATCCTATTTTGGTCGCGGAAGCAGGTGTCGCGAATTAAGTGCCCAGAAGCGTCTGCCGCCAAGCTGGCAGGATGTGGTGTTCGGTGAGCTCCGCCAGGACAATGTCGGCTGGATCGAGCGGCGATATCCAGCGGATTTCCTCGATCTCAGCGGCTGGGGCAACCATCCTGTCGCCGCTTTCGACGACAAACACATCCGCCGATACGAGATGATCCGGCTCGTTGGCGGCCGTCGCTTCAAACCGTCCGAGCAACCGGAACTGTTCCGGGGAGGCCAGCAAACCGATTTCCTCTTCAAGTTCACGGGCCAGCGCGGCGGCCGGGCTTTCGTCCGGCTCCATCTTGCCGCCGGGCTGCATGAAGGCAGTCGTACCGCGCTTGCGAACGAGAAGTATCTTTCCGTCGGCACGGACGATCAGAGCGGCGGAGATCCGGATGATCCTCATGCGCTTCCCTGGGCGTCGAGGACGGCGAAATCCTCGTCGGACAGCACGATGTTCACCGCAGCGAGGTTTTCCTCCAGATGCTTCACCTTTGACGTGCCGGGAATCGGCAACATGACCGGGCTGCGCTTGAGCACCCAGGCAAGCGCGATCTGACTTGGCGCAGCATTATGCTTCTTCGCGAGCGTGCCGAGAACCGAGCCGGGCCTGGCGAGATTGCCGGCCGCCAGAGGATGCCATGGAATGAAGCCGATGCCGTGTTTTTCGCTGTATTCCAGCACGGCCTCGCTCTTGCGGTCGACGAGGTTGTACTGGTTCTGGACGGTCGCGACCTTGAAATATTTCGAGGCCTCCTCGATCTGGGCGACCGAGACTTCGCTGAGCCCCGCGTGACGGATCACTTTCGCATCGATCAGCGATTTGACCGCGTCGAACTGTTCAGCCGCGGGAACCTTCGGATCAATGCGGTGAAGCTGCCAGAGATCGATCTGCTCGACACCGAGCCGGCGCAGGCTTTTGTAAGCCTGCTGGATCAGGTATTCTGGACGGCCGAGCGGAATCCAGCGATCGGGGCCGATGCGGGTCAGGCCGCCCTTGGTGGCGACAACGATCTTGCCATACGGATGGAGCGCCTCCCGGATCAGTTCTTCCGAGACGTCGGGGCCGTAGGAATCCGCCGTGTCGATGAAATTTATGCCGAGTTCCGGCACGCGCTTCAGCGTGCGGATCGCCTCATTGCGATCGGCGGGTTCCCCCCAGATACCCCTGCCGGTAATGCGCATAGCGCCGAAGCCGAGCCGGTTGATCTCAAGCTCCCCGCCAATCCTGAACGTGCCGGACGTGGCCGCATTTAAATCAGACATGATTTCCATCTCCCTTTCCGGGTCCAATTTGCCAATCGACTTTTCATCGCCCGCAACTCATCGGGCCACCTTGAAAGAAACCGCTCCTTGAAGCTCAACCTTCCCGCACGGCTTCAGCCCGCCGTATGACGCCCGGCACGTAAAGGCAGGCGAGGATGATCAGGGCTGCAATAAGGAACATGACGACAAAGGTCAGGTGAAGGGCGTTCTGCAGCACCAGCCGGATCGACGATTGAGCGGCAAGCGCCGTCCCCGTGCCGTCCAGAAGGCCGCGCAACTGATCCGGCGTGACGGCATCGGCTCCGCCGGAATTGGCAAGACCGTAGCTCAGCACCGCGCCAAGGACCGCAGCTCCAAGCGTACTGCCGAGATTGCGCGCAAAGATGTTCGATGCCGTAGCACTTCCGCGCCCCGACCAGCCGACACTTTCCTGGATGATGACCAGCGAGCAGATGCTGATGAGGCCCATGCCGAAGCCCATGACGAGCGAGCCGGCGCCGGCTTGAATGGGCGAGCTGCCGGGCATCAACAGGACCAGCAGAAAGGCGCCTAAGGGAATACAGACGCTGCCGAAGATCATGATCCGGCGCAAGCCGAAACGCGGGAACAAGCGGGAGGCGAGCGTTGCCGCCGCCGGCCATCCTATCAGGAGCATGGTCAGCGCGAAGCCTGCCACGACCGCCGACCGGTTCAATACCGTCTGCACATACATAGGCAGGAAGGTCGTAAGTCCCATGATCGCCATGCTGGCGAGAAAGGTTGCCACATTGGCGGCAGCTATCGGCCTCTGCCGCCAGAGGTCGAGTGAAACCATCGGCGCTTCGGCACGACGCTCCTGCCTCAGGAAAAGCATAAGACTGACGACGAAGATCGCGACAGCGAGCATTGTATGTGCCGCTGTGGCTCCCTCGGCTTCCGTCAAAGCGATCATCAGGGCCGCGATGGAAACGGCAAAAAGACCCGCACCAAGGATGTCCACCGAAGCGCCGCGAGATCGTTTCTCCTCATGAAGGAAAACGACAAACCCGAGAGCCGCTGCAAGTCCGATCGGGACATTGATCCAGAATATCCAGGCCCAGGGCAGATTGTGGACGATGACGCTGCCCAGCAGAGGCCCAACCACCGCCGAAAGCGCCCAGACGCTGGCGAGATAACCCTGGACTTTGCCGCGTTCAGCCCCGGGAAAAAGATCCCCCACGACCGTCATCGTGACCGGTTGAATAGCGCCGGCGCCAATGCCCTGCAGCAGCCGGAAGGCGATCATCGAAGGCATGGACCAGGCGAAGCCCGCAAGGACCGAGGCGGCGAGAAAGATCGCGATGCCGAGCAGGATGATCGGCTTCCGGCCGTAGATGTCGGAGAGCTTGCCGAAGATCACCGTTGTCGCAGTCTGCGCCAGCAGGAAGGACGAGAAAACCCAGCTATAGAGATTCAACTGGCCAAGCTGGGCAGCGATCTGCGGCATGGCCGTTGAAACGATCGTCGCCTCGATGGCGATCATCGCCATGCTTGCCATCACGGCCGCGATGACAAGCGCCCGATTCGAGCCTGGGTGAGTCATGATGTCTTACCTGAGAACGCTGCTCGGCGAACACGATGGGAATGGACGTTCGGCGGTCGGATGGCCGTCGGTGCGGGATGGTTTTAAGTATCCCCATGGCGAGCCGCGTCAAGAGGCAAGATTTGACACTTGTCAAATCAGCGCCGCGCCGGAAACGCAGTAGCCGTGCGCTGTCACGGTCATGCCTCCGGCGGGCAGAGCCTGACATAGACTTCTTCCGGACTTGCCGCCCGGCGGATTGCCGCAACGGTCTCCTCCTCGCGCATGCGCCGGGCGATGCAGGAGAGGATGTTCAGGTGCTCCGGACGGCTTTCGGGATTCAGAAGCAGGAAGACGAGATCGACGGGCTGATCGTCCACCGCCTCGAAGTCTACCGGCCTCACCAGCCGCGCGAAGAGGCAGAAATGCCGGTCGATGCCTTTGACAACCGCATGCGGAATGGCAACACCGGCGCCGATGCCCGTCGAACCAAGGTTTTCCCGATTGATCAACACTTCGGAGATCTCGCTTGCGTCAAGCGAAAGCCTTCCGGCAGCGAGTTCGGAAAGCTGCTTGATCAGCATGCCCTTGGACGGCGCCCCAAGGTCGAGCACGATATTCCCCGGCAGGAGATAATCACGGAGTTTCATGGCAGTGTCCATCGATTGAGGCAGACGCCTATTGACCTTCCTGCAGCCGATAGCCGACCCCGGTCTCGGTGAGGATATACTGTGGCTGGTCGGGCGTCTTTTCGATCTTCTGACGAAGCTGGCGCACATAGACACGCAGATACTGCACGTCCGTCAGCCCGTCCCAGACATGTTCCAGCAGGAAACGGTGGGTCAGCACCTTGCCGGCATGCTGCACCAGGATGCGGAGGATGTCATACTCCTTCGGCGAGAGCTTGACTTCCTTGCCGGCCACCTTGACGATGCGCTTGACGAGATCGACGGAAAGATCGCCGGTCTTGAAAACAGGCTTCTCGCCCTGGCTCTGCAGGCGGTGGCGGAGCGCCACGCGGATGCGCGCGACGAGCTCGTTCATGCCGAAAGGCTTGGTGATGTAGTCGTCCGCGCCGAGTTCGAGCGCCTTGACGATGCCGCCCTCATCCGTGCGGCTCGAGAGGATGACGATCGGCAGGTCGAGCCCCTCCCCCCGCCACCTGGCGAGCAGATCATGGCCGGGTATGTCCGGCAGGCCGAGATCGAGGATGACCAGATCGGGCTTTTCGGTCCTGACAAGCTCCATCGCAACCTTGGCATTCATCGCCTCGCTGACGGAATATCCCTGTGTGGAAAGTCCGACGCGAAGCAGCTTGCGGATCGGCGGCTCATCCTCGACGATGAGTATATGCACAGCGGTATTGGTCATTCGTCTTCTCCCAGAAGGGGCATCTCGGCAGGCACCGGCATGCGGATCGTGAAGACCGCCCCCGAACGGTCGGACCGATTGGCCGCCCTGATGGTGCCGCCCATGGCCTCGATAAAGCCACGGCAGATGGAAAGACCGAGCCCGGTGCCGGCCCGGACGTGATCCCCCTTCCGGACACGATAAAAGCTGTCGAAGATACGCTCCACGTCGTTGGCCGGGATGCCGGGCCCTTCGTCCATGACGGACAGCAGGACTGCATCTCCATCCCGAAAGCCGCGGATATCGATCACGGTCTCATCGGGCGCATATTTGGCAGCGTTGTCGATGAGATTGAAGAGGACCTGCTCAAACAGAACCGGATCGATCTTCAGCATCGGCAGGTCGGCAGGAATGTTCACCTTCACCCTGTGCCGGGCGGCGATCTTCGCCGCCCGGCTGAGCGCCGTGCCGACGATGTCGCCCAGGAAATGGAAAGCGTAGTTCGGCTCCATGGCGCCCGAGCCGATGCGGGTCATGTCGAGCAGATTGGAGATGAAGCGGTTGAGCCGTTCCGACTCGTCCACGATGCTCGTCAACAATTCGGCCCGCGCCTCTTCCGGGATATCGGCTCCGAAATCCTTGAGCATGCCGGCGGAGCCCATGATCGCCGCAAGCGGGGTCTTCAGATCATGCGAGATCGACGTCAGAAGCGCGGTGCGCAGCCGGTCGGTCTCGGCCGCGAGCTTGGCCTTGTCGACATCCGAGACAAGCTGGACGCGCTCGATCGCCAACGCCGCCTGATCCGCCAATGCATCGAAGAGCCGCTGCTGCTCGGGTGTCAGGAGGGGGCCCTGCTTGTCGTTGTCGAGGCCGATGACCCCAACCGGCTCGCGGCCGGTCCGCATCGGCAGGTAGAGACGCTTGGCGCCGGGCAGCGTATCGGCGGCGCGGCCGGCAGGACGATTGTGCTCCCAGGCCCATTTGGCGGCGGCGATATCCGCATCCACCAGCGTGTCGTCCGGGGGATAACCGGCCTTCACGGCGATGGAGCCATTTTCCGGCAGCAGGATTACGACACGGACCTTCAGCATCGAGGCAATCTGGAAGGCCGTCGCCCAGAGTACATCGTCAAGCGTGCCCGTTCCCGCCAGTTTCTTCGAGAAGAGATAGAGGTCTTCGGTGGTTCGCGCCCTTTGCCGGGCGGCCGCGGCCTGCCGCTGCACGGCCGCCGTGAGGTTCGACGCGACAAGGGCGACACCAAGATAGAAGAACAAGGCGACCAGGCTTTCCGGGTCGCGCACGGTCAAGGTGTAGCGCGGCTCCAGGAAGAAGAAGTTGAAGGAAAGGGCACCGAGCAGAGAGGCGTACAGCCCCGGCCCCAAGCCGCCACGCACTGCGGCGGCCAGCACGGCCATCAGGAAAACCAGAGCCAGATTGCGGACGTCGAGCGTCTGGTCGAGGGCGATGCCGGCAATGATCGCCAGCCCTATGAAAACGGTGCTGTGAAGGTAGGGCTTGATGCGGAAGGCTTTGAGCGGCTGAGCGGTCTTCACCCCGCGCTGCGGCTCGCTCTCCTTCGCATCGCCGGAAATCACATGGACGCTGATATCGCCGGCGTAGCGGATCAGGTCATGGGTGACGGAGCCCTGCCAGAACTGCCGCCAGCGCGACTTGCTCGGCCGGCCGACGATGATATGCGTGAAATTGTTGGCATTCGCATAGGCAATGATCTCGCGCGAGCGATGGAGCGCCGGCAGTGTCACCGTCTCGGCGCCGAGCTGCTGGGCAAGCCGCATATTGGCGGCAAGCCTGTCCTTGTCCTCATCCGAGAGGTTGAGCGATTGCGGCGTTTCAAGATGCAGTGTCATCCAGGGCGCCCGCAGGCGATCGGCCTGACGGCGGGCATAGCGGACGAGGCTTGCGCCACCACGGCTGTGATCCAGGCAGACCAGCACCCGGTCGCCCGCCGCCCAGGGACCGGAAATCGCATGCGCCTGCATGTGGTTGAGCAACTGCTCATCGACCCGCTGGGCCGTACGGCGGAGTGCAAGCTCGCGGAGCGCCGTCAGGTTGCCGGGTGAAAAATAGTTCTCGATCGCCCGCCGAGCAGTCGTCGGCACATAGACCTTGCCGTCCTTCAGCCGCTTGATGAGGTCGTCGGGCGTAAGATCGATGATCTCGACATCGTCCGCCCGGTCGATGATCGAGTCGGGAACGGTTTCACGAACCCGAATGCGGGTGATCTGCGCCACGACATCGTTCAGGCTTTCAACATGCTGGATATTGAGTGTCGAATAGACGTCGATCCCCCGGGCGAGAATCTCCTGCACATCCATATAGCGCTTCGGATGTCGGCTGCCGGCGACATTCGTATGCGCCAGCTCGTCGACGAGGACCAGTTCCGGGCGCCTCGCCAGAATGGCGTCGATATCCATTTCCTCAAGGGACTGGCCGCGATAGTCGATCCGCTTTCGAGGTGTGGTCTCGAACCCCTCGACCAGCGCCTCGGTCTCCTGCCGGCCATGGGTTTCGACGACCCCGATCACCACATCGACGCCATCGGCCTTGCGGGCGCGGCCGGACATCAGCATTTCATAGGTCTTGCCGACGCCGGGCGCCGCGCCGAGAAATATCTTCAGACGCCCACGCCCCTCGCGCTCGGCATGCTCCAAAAGTGCATCCGGCGATGGCCTGTTCTCGATCTCACGACTGACGTCGGGCATCTACTACCTGTCTCCCGTCCGGGAAAGCGGCGGCCCTCCCTCAAGTGGCCACAACCATTTCAGTTTATGGGAGAGCCTCGTCAAGCGCCAAACTGAGCGCGAACACACGTGGTTGACACCATCCGGGTTCGGAGCCGTAGGCGAGACCGGAAAACGGCGCCTCGCGCTTTTCGACCCGGACATGTTCTTGAACGATGACACCTACGACAATATGCGGCGCGATCGCATATAGGTTCGAGAGCGCCGGCAGGGGAAAGAAATAAAAATCCTATAGGAATTTTACCTCATAGGAGCCTTGTTGATTTTTCATTTGCGCTGCAACATCGAGGGCGGCATGTTCGAAATCTTCGAACTATAAAAGAATGGGAATGGAAATCAGATCATGACAGCGGATGCGATCGTGCTGGGGGCCGGCATCATCGGCGTTTCAACGGCATTGCAATTGGCGCGGCGCGGTAAATCGGTGGTGCTCGTCGACCGGAAGGAACCGGGCCTGGAAACCTCTTACGGCAATGCCGGTCTCATCCAGCGCGAGGGTGTCGTGCCTTACGGCTTCCCGCAGCAGTTCGGCCTGATCCTGCGCTATGCATTGAACAATCGCATCGATGCGCATTACCACTGGAGCGCGCTGCCGTCCGTCTCGTCCTTCCTGGCAAAATACTGGTGGCACTCCAACCTGACGCGGCATCAGCTCATTGCGCGGGCTTATGCGCCCCTGATCGAACATTCGATCTCGACCCATAACGAATTGATCGAGGAAGCGGGGGCACAGGACCTGATCGCCAAGAACGGCTGGACGGAAGTTTTCCGAACCCGCGCGAAACATGATGGGGAGATCAGGGAAGCAGAACGGCTTAAGGCCGAATACGGCGTGGCATTCAGTGAGCTGTCGCCTTCCGAGATCGCGGCCCAAGAACCCAACCTTTCGAACGATTTCGTCGGCGGGCTGAAATGGGAAGATCCCTGGTCGGTCAGAGATCCGCTTGCGCTGACGCGCGCCTATGTGGCGCTCTTCGAAAAGCTCGGCGGACGGGTGCTGAAGGGTGACGCGAAGAGCCTGTCGAAGACAGCGACCGGCTGGCGCGTCGTTGCCGGAGACGGAACCGTTGAAGCGAAGGACGTTGTCGTGGCGCTCGGGCCTTGGTCGGACACCGTCACCAAGCCGCTCGGCTACAATTTCCTGGTGGGCGTCAAGCGCGGCTATCACATGCACTATGGCACAAAGGGCAATGCCAAGCTCAACGGCTGGACCATGGATGCCGAGCGCGGCTATTTCCTGGCTCCCATGAACCAGGGCATAAGGCTGACGACGGGAGCGGAATTTGCTCGACGCGACGCACCGAAAACGCCGGTCCAGGTGGAACGTGCCGAAGCGGTCGCCCGCACTGTCTTCCCGCTTGGCGAGCGCCTCGACAAGGAACCGTGGATGGGCGCCCGCCCCTGCACGCCGGACATGATGCCGGTGATCGGCAAGGCGCCGCGACACGAGGGCCTATGGTTCGCCTTCGGACACGCACATCACGGCCTCACTCTCGGGCCGGTGACGGGGCGGGTCATCGCCGAAGCAATTACAGGCGAGAAGACGCTGATCGACATTTCAGCCTATCGCCCGGAGCGTTTCAACGCCTAGCCCTGCTCAAGAGAGTGGGCTATCTGATATCGTATGGATGATATCAGCACCGCCCAGATCTTTTTCGAGAGCAATCCGGACATCGAGGTTCTCGAGGCCTTCGTCGTCGACGTGAATGGCGTGCCGCGCGGAAAGTGGATTCCGCGCGAGCGCGCGCTGGATGTGCTGGCCAAGGGCATGGCGATGCCGCGCTCGGTCTATGCGCTCGATGTCTGGGGCCGCGACGTGAACGCCGCCGGACTAGCCGAAGGTACGGGCGATCCGGACGGCATCTGCTTTCCAACCCCCGGGACACTTTCGCGTGTCACCTGGCTCCAGCGACCGACGGCACAGGTGCTGCTCGGCATGCGGGAGTCGGATGGCAGCGGATTTTACGGCGACCCACGCCAGGTATTGGCCAATGTGCTCACGGGATTTTCCAGGCTTGGGCTGACGCCGGTCGTTGCAACCGAACTCGAATTCTATCTGATCGACCCGGTACGCTCGGCGCTCGATCCGGTGCGCCCGCCCAATTCGCGCGAAGGCCGCTGGCACACGGGGCAGACACAAGTTCTCTCGATCTCCGAACTGCAGGATTTCGAAGAGGTCTTCCACGGAATTGCAGGCGCTGCCCGCGCGCAAGGCATCCCCGCCGATACTACACTGCGTGAAAACGGTCCCGGCCAATACGAGATCAACCTCAACCACGTGCCGGATGCGCTGAAAGCCGCCGATTACGCCGTTCTGCTGAAGCGTATCGTCAAGGGCGTGGCGCGTGCGAACGATCTCGATGCCACCTTCATGGCCAAGCCCTACGGCACCCAGGCGGGCAGCGGCATGCACGTGCATTTTTCGCTGATCGACGAAACAGGCCGCAACGTCTATGTCGATGAGGACGGGCCATCGGAAATGCTGCTCCATTCCGTCGGGGGGCTGTTGGAGAACATGGGCGAGAGCATGGCGATCTTCGCCCCGCATGCCAATTCCTATCGCAGGCTCAGGCCAAGCGAGCACGCGCCGACCTACGCCTCCTGGGGTTTCGACAACCGATCGGCGGCGGTGCGCGTCATCACCGCCTCGAAGCCCGCAACCCGCATCGAACATCGCGTCGCGGGAGCGGATACGAACCCCTATCTGGTGCTGGCGATGATCCTCAATGCAGCGCTTTCCGGCATCAAGGAAAAGCGCAATCCCGGCGGCGCGATTACCGGCGACAAGCATGCGATCAGCCACGAGCCGCTGCCGACCAATTGGGACTATGCGCTCCAGCAATTCTCCCGCTCGACTTTCGCCTATGCAACGCTCGGGCCGAAATACCGAGCGCTCTACACAGCCTGCAAGCAACAAGAAATTTCGGAATTTGCGCTGCGCGTTACCGACGTGGAATACGACGCCTATATCCGGACGGTGTGAGATGACCTTCAAGACGAGCGACAACCCTCGGCACACGGATTCCTGGTATGCCGCATCCGCGAAAGACAGGCGCATCCGCCCTCCCCTCGAAGGCGAGGTGGAGGCTGACGTCTGCGTGATTGGCGCCGGCTTCACCGGCATCTCGGCGGCACTCGAACTTGCCGAACGCGGATATTCCGTGGTTGTCCTGGAGGCCGAACGCATCGGCTTCGGCGCCTCCGGACGCAATGGCGGTCAGATCGTCAACGGCTACAGCCGCGACCTCGAAACCATCGCCGCACGCTACGGCCGCGACAAAGCCGTGAAGCTTGGCGAGATGTCGCTTGAAGGCGGCGAGATCATACGCGGACGCGTCACCACATACGGTATCGACTGCGATCTCGTGCATGGCGGCTTTTTTGCCGCCTTCACGGAAAAACAGATCCGGGAAATGGAAGCCCACAAGGCGCATTGGGAAGAGCACGGCCATACCGGGCTCGAAATGGTCTCGAAGGCAGATGTCGGCAAATACGTGAAGACCGAGCGTTATGCCGGCGGCATGATCGACAGGTTCGGCGGCCATATCCATCCGCTCAACCTCGTGCTCGGCGAGGCGGCGGCGGTCGAATCCCTTCACGGGCGCATTTTCGAAGGCTCGCGGGTGACCGGCGTCGACACGGGCGAAAAGCCGATAGTTCGAACTGACAGGGGCTCGGTCAGGGCGTCCTACGTGCTCGTCTGCGGCAATGCCTATCTGGCACCCCAGTTTCCGGAAATCAGTGGCCGGATGATGCCGGTCTCCAGCCAGGTCATGGCGACCGAGCCGCTCGAACCGACGCTGATCGAGCGCCTGCTGCCGGCCAACTACTGTGTCGAAGACGCAAATTATATTCTCGATTACTACCGCCGGACCTCGGACAACAGGCTGCTGTATGGCGGCGGCATCGGCTACGGCGGCCATGACCCGAAGGACCTGACCGGCGTCATCCGTCCCAACATGCTGAAGACCTTCCCGCAGTTGGCGGACGTAAAGATCGACTATGCCTGGAGCGGCAATTTCGCCCTGACGCTAACGCGTATCCCACATATGGGCCGGCTTTCCGACAAGATTTACTTCTCGCACGGCGATAGCGGCCATGGCGTCACGACCACGCATCTCCTGGGCAAAATCCTCGGCGAGGCGGTTGCAGGGCATGCGGAACGTTTCGATATATGGGCATCGCTGCCCAACCTGCCCTTCCCCGGCGGCCGGACGTTCCGCGTGCCGCTTACCGTGCTCGGCGCATGGTGGTACGGGCTTCGTGACCGGTTTGGTTTTTAATCGGAAAGATCAGGCGGTGGCGGGAAAGCTCCCGGTGAAATAGTAGGTCGTTTGGGTGCGAATGATGGACTTGAACTGCGTCATGATCTGCCTTGCCTCGCCGTCCGGCACCGAGAGAGCCAGACGGAGCGTCGCACCGGCCATGTGGAACATCACGAGCAGCGCGCGCGAATAGTTCTCCCGAAGAGCTTCGCTCACGAATTGCTCCGTCGCCTTGTAGAAGGCTTCCACCTGAAGGCGTGTTTCCGTTATATCCGGATTGCCAAGAGCCTTGTCCGCCTGGATGGCGTTCAGAAGGTCCTGGGTCGACGGTTCTCGACGGATCTTATAGTAATAGAGATCGAAGAGGCTCTCCGTCGCATCCAAGGCGTCTTCCGCCGTGGCGATCTTTTCGATCTGCTCAACCGCGAACGAACGCACTTCCTCGACATAACGCTCGTAGAGCATCACAATGATGGCGGATTTGTTCGGAAAATATTGATAGACCGACGCGATCGGCCCGCCGGAAAGAGCGGCGATTTCCTTCATGGTCACTGAATCGATGCCTTTCCGGCCGATCAGTTCCATGGATACCTTCAATATTTCATCTATACGCTCACGACTTCTTTCCTGCTTCGGTATCCGGCGAAGGGAGCCCCGCCTCGGCCCTTGCGTCGAATCTGGCATCCGCAAACCGTCTCCTCAAACACCTGCCACTCGATGCGTTCACGGAGACCCCGGCAATTTTCCGCGGTCCTCATGAAATTGCATAGACACAAAAAGTGTTTCTTCATACGGCGGCCGAAGAGCTTCGGATCATAAGCCACTAAATTTTTTTAAGAATACTTCCCTGCTGACGCCCAAGACATGGAGTCGAGAAAATGTGATCATGAATCGCATTATTGACGCGCATCATATCTTTGCGAGTTGGTCCAAAGCCTTGTCGACGATGGCGTCCAGACTTGCATCGATATCAACCGTCACCACTCCCGGCTCCCCTTTCGGGCTTTCCAAAGTCGCAAGCTGGCTCTGAAGCAGCGACGCAGGCATGAAATGGCCCGTGCGGGCGCCCATCCGCTCTTCGAGCACCTTCGGATCGCCAGTGAGGAAAACGAAACAGAGAGAGCCGCCACTCGCCTGCCTCAACCGGTCCCGATAGGCCCTCTTCAGCGACGAACATGTGGCCACGACACTTTCACTGCGGCTTCGTGCTTCGGCAAGTTCCTTGCCGACCAGATCGAGCCAGGGCCACCGGTCATCATCGGTGAGCGGAATGCCCTCAGCCATTTTCGCGACGTTCGCTGCGGGATGCAGCCGATCCCCCTCCACGAAGGTGCAATCAAGCCGCTTGGCGAGCAGTTCGCCGACCGAAGTCTTTCCCGATCCGCTGACGCCCATGACCACGATGGCTGTCGGTTCTTTCAAGCTCATGGATTGATGCACTCTTCTCATATTTCAGGATCAATAACGGATATCCGGCTTTGCCGATACGTCACAAGCCCCTGGCGTGCGAATTCCGCACTCTCAGCGCTGCCGGGCCTCCTTGCCGAGTACCAGAGGCATCAGCACCGAGAGGAACATCAACCGCAGGACATGGTGAGCACCGACATAGGTCGGGTCCGCGTGCAGCATTACCGCCATGGCCGCCATGGTTTCCAGCCCGCCAGGTGCGAAAGCGATCAAGGCAGCATCTAGCGGCACGCCGGTGAGATAGGAAACGCCACCGGCGATTGCCGCGGCCAGCACGGTCACCACGACCGTCACGACACCGCCGGCCACGAACGCAACGCGCAGCTCGCCGACCGACACGCCACAGAAGCGCGTGCCGATGACCGAACCGAGGATGACATAGGTAGGAATCAACAGCCAGTTCGGTACACCGCCACTGACAAACCCCGTTATATGCGTACTGATCGAAACCGCCACGCCACCGAGAAGCAGCGCCGCCGGCAATCTCCAGCGCAGGAAAAGCATTCCGAGAAGAGCCGACACCGCAAGCGTCGCAATGAGGACGGGCACACTCATGACATGGGGCGGCAGGGCAGGCTCGGCGCCGACAAGACCGAAGATTTCCACAATCAGTGGGGTAGTGATCGTCAACGCCAACACCCGTACGCTCTGAGCAATGCTGACAGTCCGCAGGTCGCAATGGGTTTCGGCCGCGAGGCTCAGCACATAGCTCAGATGACCCGGAGAGGACGCCAGAAGCGCTGTAACTCGATCATAGCGGAAGAATCTCTGCAGCATCCAGCTACTGACGTAAAGCAGGATGACGACCGCAACCGGGACCATGACGAAACTCGCCGGCCAGGTGCGGGCCGCGACAATCACCTCGGGTGTCACGCTGGCGCCCATCGACACGCCGATAATGACAAAACAGACATTGCGGACCTCAGCCGGTACCGTCAGCCGCAAACCGGCAAGTCCGGCAACGGTGATGGCGACAGCAGGCCCGATCAGATAGGGAGCCGGAAAGGCGACGGCAATCGCGACCAATGCGCCGGCGGTTCCGATCAGCGCAGTCAGCGCAGATGCGCGCAGTTCCGAAAACGACATTCCGAAAATCCTGAAGGCGCCACAGGAAAGAAGGCAAAGAGGGTCAAACGCCTCGCTTCTTCTATTGCAATTGCGAAGAAGGTCAACCTCGGGAGAGCCCAAATCAAAAGGCGCCGCTCTAGGAGACGGCGCCTCAAGAATTGATCTTGCCTGGATCAGGCGGCCGGTGCGGCCAGCTTTGGCATGTGCAGATTGTCAAGACCGAGCAGGAAATTGATCTGCGGACGCGCCTTGACGAGATCATCGATCGTGTATTCCGCAAGCACGTCGAAGAAAGCGTTGAGCGCCTTTCGGAGAGCCGAATTCAGTCCGCAGCTATCGACAAGCGGGCATTCCGCGACGCCATCCTCGAAGCATTCCGCCATCGCGAAACTATCTTCCGTGACCTTCACGACATCGAAAAGCGTTATGCGATCAGCGCTGCGGCCAAGCCTCACGCCGCCGTTGCGGCCCCGTACAGTCTCCACCAGACCGGCCTTGGTGAGTGGCTGGAGGATCTTGAAGAGGAACAGTTCCGAAACTCCATAGGCCCTGGCAATCTCGGGAATGCGGCTCAGATGGCCTTCATTGGCAGCGCAATACATCAGCATCCGCACTGCGTAATTAGTCTGTTTGGTCAAACGCATGCTGGTCTCCCGAGTGTCGTACCAACCCTATATAGAGGCTTAGCTAGTTTTGAACAATTCCAAAATAGAAATTTGTGATCAAGTTTTCCGCCTTCCTGAGGGCGTGACCATTGACGCCGAATTCAAATCATGAATTTGTCCATCAACATAAAAGCAACCCAAGGAGGATTTTCGATGTCCATTTTTCCGATCATTCGGCTTTCTGCACTCTTAGGTATGTCTTCGCTGGCAGCAGCGACGACCGCATTGGCTGACGGTGAAGTCAACATCTATTCCTACCGGCAGCCGGACCTGATCAAACCGGTACTGGACGCCTTCACCAAAGAGACCGGAATCAAGACCAATGTTCTCTTCCTCGACAAGGGCCTTGTCGAACGCGTTCAGGCGGAAGGCGCCAATTCTCCGGCCGACGTGATCATGACGGTCGATATCGCGCGACTCATGGAAGCGAAGGACGGCGGCGTCACCCAGCCGGTGACGAACAACGACACCATCAACAAGGACGTGCCGGCGAACTTCCGCGATCCACAGGGCGAATGGTTTGGCCTGACAACCCGTGGCCGCGTCGTCTACGCCTCCAAGGAACGTGTTTCGGAGGATGCCATCACCTATGAAGAGCTTGCCGATCCGAAGTGGAAGGGCAAGATCTGCATCCGCGACGGCCAGCATTCCTACAATATCGGCCTCTTTGCCTCGATGATCGCCGCTCATGGCGAGGATTATACCGAGAAGTGGCTGACCGATCTCAAGAACAACCTCGCTCACAAGCCAAGCGGCGGTGACCGTGACCAGGCCAAAGCCATCCTGGCGGGCGAATGCGACATTGCACTCGGCAACACCTACTATGTCGGCCTGATGCAGACCAACGAGAAGGAACCGGAGCAGAAGGATTGGGCTGCTGCTATCAAGATCCTCTTTCCCAATGCTGCCGATCGCGGAACCCATGTAAACATTTCCGGCATGGCACTCGCCAAGAATGCGCCGAACAAGGACAATGCGCTCAAGCTGATGGAATTCCTGGCTTCCGGCGACGCGCAGAAGATCTATGCCGAGCAGGTCTACGAATATCCGGTCATGCCGGACGCAGAGCCTTCCGATGTCGTCAAAGCCTGGGGGCCGATCAAGCCCGACACGCTGCCGCTCTCCGACATCGCCGGCAACCGCAAGAAGGCTTCGGAACTGGTCGACAAGGTCGGCTTCAATGAAGGTCCGGAAACCTGAGGAACGCCTCGCACCCGGAAGCCGTCGGGTGGCCGATTTACCGTGAACCTTACGGCCGGCGCTATCACAGCGCCGGCTTTTTCGTAGCGTGACGCCGGTTTGGAGTAACTGCATATTTACCGGATCAGCGTGGCCGCTACCCACACCGGAATTGCGGTGACGCATGCAAGGATCAGGAAACCAAAACCTTTTCTGATCCAGTAGGCGCGCCGGGCGCGCTTCTCATCCCACTCGTAAACCATGGCACTCCCCGTCCCAGCCGAACGCTAAATTAGGACAGAGAAATTAAACGTCAACGGTGGAACGCAAACGGGCTCCCGAAGGAGCCCGCATAGGAGGAAACTGCAATACCCGCCTCGCCTACTTCATCACCGGCATCACGAACTCCGCACCGTCCTTGATGCCGGATGGCCAGCGCGCCGTGATCGTCTTGGTCCTGGTCCAGAACTTGATCGAATCCGTGCCGTGCTGGTTCAGATCGCCGAAGCTCGAGGCCTTCCAGCCGCCGAAAGAATGATAGGCGAGCGGTACCGGAATCGGCACATTGATGCCGATCATGCCGATGTTGATACGGCTTGCGAAATCGCGGGCGGCATCGCCGTCGCGGGTGTAGATCGCAACGCCGTTGCCATATTCGTGCTTCATCGGCAGCGACAGCGCTTCCTCATAGCTGTGGGCGCGTACGACCGAGAGGACGGGGCCGAAGATTTCGGTCTTGTAGATCTCCATCTCGGGGGTGACGTTGTCAAACAGCGTACCGCCGACGAAGAAGCCGTTTTCATAACCCTGCAGCTTGAAGCCGCGGCCATCGACCACCAGCTTGGCACCTTCTTCGACGCCCTTGCCAATCAGGCTGTTGACACGGGCATAGGCCTCCTTCGTGACCAGCGGCCCCATGTCGGCCTTCTCATCGGTATAGGGGCCGATGCGCAGCGACTCGATCTTCGGAGTCAGCTTCTCAACGAGGCGGTTTGCGGTTTCTTCACCGACCGGAACGGCAACCGAGATCGCCATGCAGCGCTCGCCGGCCGAACCGTAGCCCGCACCCATCAGCGCGTTGACGGCCTGGTCCATATCGGCATCGGGCATGATGATCATATGGTTCTTGGCGCCGCCGAAGCACTGGGCGCGCTTGCCGTTCATCGCCGCCGTGCCATAGACGTAACGGGCGATCGGGGTGGAGCCGACGAAGGAGACCGCACCGATATCCGGGTCGGTCAGGATCGCGTCGACGGCGGCCTTATCGCCGTTGACGACGTTGAGGACGCCGGCAGGCAGGCCCGCCTCGATCATCAGTTCGGCAAGCCGCAGCGGCACGGACGGATCGCGTTCGGAAGGCTTCAGAATGAAGGCATTACCACAGGCGATCGCCGGCGCGAACATCCACATCGGGATCATGGCCGGGAAGTTGAACGGCGTGATGCCGGCGCCGACGCCGACCGGCTGGCGCATGGAATACATGTCGATCTGCGGACCCGCGCCCTCAGTGAACTCACCCTTCTGCAGATGCGGAATGCCGCAGACAAATTCGCAGACTTCCAGACCACGGACGATATCGCCCTTGGAATCCTCGACCGTCTTGCCGTGTTCGCTCGAAAGAAGCGTCGCAAGCTCATCCATATGCTGGTTCAGCAAATCGACGAACTTGAAGAAGACGCGGGCGCGGCGCTGCGGATTGGTGGCTGCCCATTTGACTTGCGCCGCCTTGGCGTTCTCGACCGCCGCGCGGATTTCCGAAACATCGGCCAGCGCGACCTTGGCCTGGACCTCGCCGGTCGCCGGGTTGAACACATCGGCCGTACGGCCGCTGGTACCGGCGACACGCTCGCCGCCGATGAAATGTCCGATCTCACGCATGGTGGTTCCTCCGATCTGTTCTGACCTTGGAGGATACCCCCGGAATTACACAAGGCAACGCCGTAGTTCACGCATCCGTTGTGCAAATTTCGACATCATGGCGGTCAGTTTCACTCCACAACCAGCGACCGATGCGCATTGACGCCGGCCCGGACACCCGCTGCGCTGGCCAGCGTCCCGTTGTGCATCGGGCTTGCGGCATCCCCCGCCGCAAACAATCCGTCGATGCTGGTCGCACCCCATTCGTCGGTGCGGATATATGGCCCCTGCGGCCCCTCCTCCATCGCCGCCCCGAGCATCTCGGCGAGCGGCGAGGCAGGCGTCACTCGGGTCTGCACGAACAGCGCCTTGACCGGAACAGAGCGGCCATCGGCAAGCTCGGCAGCTTTCAGCGCCCCGCCTTCGGAGACGAGCCGAACCAGTTTCGAGTGCTCCAGTTTCGCTCCTCGACCTTCGATCGCCCGGAGATCATCGGCGGAAAACTCCACGCCCGGCTCGACGAATACGGTCGTCTCGCCCCAGTCGGGAAGCAGCATCGCCTGATGCTGGGCGAGCACCGAGGATGCCAGGAGGCCAATCGGCCCGCCGCCGATCTCGTAGCCATGGCAATAGGGGCAATGCAAGACATACCTGCCCCAGAGCGAGGTGAGACCGTCAACTTCCGGCAGGATATCCTCAACGCCGATGGCAAGGATCAGGCGGCGAGCGCGATATGTCCGGCCGTCTTCCAGCGTCACCCGGAAGCCGCCGGTACTCCGCTCCGCTGCCCTTGCCACGCCGGTAATCTCGCTAAAGGCCGGATACCGTCGCAATTGCATGAGCGCGGTCTGCCGGATTGCCGCTGGTGGAGCCCCGTCCTGCCCGAGAAAACCATGCGAGGCCTCGGCGAAACGGTTTCGCGGCTTGCCCGCGTCGATCAAAAGCATCCTGCGGCGAGCACGCACGAGTTGCATGGCAGCCGACAGGCCGGCAAAACTGCCGCCGATAACAATCACATCAAAATCCATGACGGTCCCTTTCGATTTCATGTATCTTTTTATGTTACGATTCTTCCATTGACGCAAGACATGTAACAAAACTTGTTGCGAGATCGATATTCACGTAGAAAAGCAGGCGACGCTCGAAAGGACGGAAAATGAGAGGCGACAGCCGATTATCGCGCATGCTGCACGTGCTGATTCATCTGGAACGGGGTGGCGGCCCGATGACATCCGAAATGATCGGCCGCATGCTGAACACCAATCCGGTCGTGGTGCGCCGGACGATGGCGGGCTTGCGTGAACGGGGCTACGTGCAGTCCGAAAAGGGCCATGGCGGCGGCTGGACGCTCGCCCGCCCCTTGGACAAGATTACCCTGCTTGACGTCTACGAGGCGCTCGACCGGCCGGAATTGTTCTGCCTCGTGCCCTCCTCGGACCATGCCGAGTGCCTGGTGGAGATCGCCGTCAACGACGCCCTGGACAAGACCCGCCGCGAGGCGGAGGAACTGCTTCTCAGCCGCTTTGCAACCATCAGGCTCTCACAGATCGCCGACGACTTCGAGACAAAGGTGGCGGCTCTCGCACGCTGATCCAGCTTGCCCTCCTTCCGGCTGCTGCTAAAACAGTTGTGCAAAATTCGACATCCGGAGGCCGATTTGAACTGGGATGATGTGCGTATGTTCCTGGCGGTAGCGCGTAGTGGCCAAATTCTGGCCGCCTCGCGCCGGCTCGGCATCAACCATGCGACGCTCGGGCGCCGGGTGACTGCACTGGAGGAAGACCTCCGCACGCGGCTCCTCGTCCGCCGCACGAACGGCTGCGAATTGACGGCCGAGGGCGAGATCTTCTTCCGCGCCGCCGAGCGGATGGAGACCGAAATGCTGGCCGCCCAGGCTTCGACCGGTCGGATCGACACGGCGATTGCCGGGACGGTGAGGATCGGCGCCCCGGACGGTTTCGGCGTCTCCTTCCTCGCTTCACGGCTGGGGCGGCTTACGCGCCGGCATCCGGAACTGAAACTGCAACTCGTGCCGGTGCCACGGTCCTTTTCGCTTTCCCAGCGCGAGGCGGATATCGCAATCACCATCGAGCGCCCCGAACAGGGACGACTCGTCTCATCCAAACTTACCGACTACACGCTCGGGCTCTACGCCTCAAACGCCTATCTCGACCAGGCAGGCATGCCTCATAACGTCGAGGATCTCAAAGGCCATCCGCGCATCGGCTATGTCGAGGATCTGATTTTTTCACCCTCACTTAATTTCACCGGTGAGGTGATGCGCGACTGGGATGCTGGTTTCGAGATATCAAGCGCCATTGGCCAGACGGAAGCAGTGCGTTCCGGCGCCGGTATCGGCATCCTGCACGATTACGTGGCGCGGCAGTATCCGGAACTGATCCGCGTGCTGCCGGAGATCGTCATCCGGCGATCCTACTGGACCACCTACCACGAAACGACGCGCGATTTGATGCGGCTGCGCACCGTCGTGGCGTTTCTGAGGGAACTGGTGGACAAGGAAAGGTCTATTTTCGTGTGACCGGGAAGCAGAGGAATGCCTATGGGGCAGGCCCGCCGTCACCGGGAGCCGCTGCGGCAAAAGGGGGCCGGCCGCCGACGCGGCCGGAAAACCTGAAAATCAGACAGGCAGAAATTTGGAAACAGGAACCTGCAGGGCTGCCGCGATGCGCCTCAACTTGGCCGGATCGGCATCCATGCCGTTCTCGATGCGGACGATCTCGTCACCGATGAGACCGGTCGTAATGGCGAGTTCCTCGATACTGTAGCCCACGGCACGGCGCGCTTCGGCAACGGCGGCGGCAATATGCTGAGGAGAAAGCTGGGTTCCGTTCGCGGAGGCGAAATTATTGATAGAAATCGTCATGCTGGTGACTCTCCTTCTGGAAAGACCTGCCGGATAAACCGGGCAGGTGAAGGGGGCGGCTGCCCAAGACGCAAGTGTCCAAAAATTTAGGCACCCGCTGGCGCATAGATAGGCATGCTGGCGATCTTGACAAGATCTTATACTGCACTGCACAAAAATGTGTTCGATTTTGGCTTAAAAGATGGCGACGAGAGAAAAAGCGCCAAATTCACAACGGGTATAAAGATAAAAATGGTACGGTTGGGTGGAGTTGAACCACCGACCTCAGGTGCCACAAACCTGCGCTCTAACCAACTGAGCTACAACCGCACAAGAAGCCGCCGAAGCGGTATTGCGGGTCACATACGGCCATCGAGTTCTTTTTGCAAGCCCCCTTCCGCAAATAGAAGAGGCCGGAGTGGGCTCCGGCCTCTTCTTGAAAAACCAATTCGAACATCAAGCAGCCTTGAAGGTTGCCATGACCTTTTCGGCAGCGTCCTTGCCCGGCTTCGCAACGTCTTCGGCGAGTTTGCGGGTGGCGTCCTGCAGGGACTTGGCCTGCTCGACGGTGACTTCAGCCTGCTTGCGGATGTAAGCTGTCTGCAGTTCGATCAATTCGGAAACGGACTTCACGCCAAGCAGCGCTTCCATATGCGAGAGCGACATGTCGGCATTGGTGCGCATTACGTCGATGGCCTTGAGGCCAAGTTCGACAGAGCCTGCCTGGGCCGACTGCAATGTGGTTTCCACCGTTTTGGTGGCTTCCTCGGCAGCCGTCTTCATCTTAGCATAAGCTTCGCGAGACTGGGTGGCGCCCTTTTCAGCAAATTCACGTAAGCCTTCAGTCAGCCTAGCCGGATCGAAAGCGGAGAAAGAAAAGATGTCGTCGGTCTTGTATGCCATCGTTTCAGGTCCTCGTTGGCGTTTTCTTCGGCAGAACCGAAGCTCTCATGCCTCTTATATAGCCGATGCCATTGTGCATTGCAATATCATTGTGCGCTGCACAATTAACAATTTCCGAAATTAACCCTATCGCAGGTTTGGGTATCGCCGCTCTCGACCCGAATGCGGCGGGGGGTTATTAACAATCTGTTAAATTCCGCAGAAATACGGTCACAAACGCCCTATAGGTTTCGCTCATGTCCGCAGTTCAATACCCGTTCATTGATATTGCCGTGCATGAACGCGTGCGCGATCGCTTTGCGGCGGGCGAAGCGATCGTGCTGTTCTCCCCCGACATGAAGAGCCCGCTCTGGGCCAATGGTCGGGGTGCCGATCTTTTCGGCTTCGACTCCATCTACGACTTCCTCGACCAAGGCCCGAACCGCGTCGACATCGCCTTCCGCCAGACGGAAGTGGCGGCGCGGCAGCTTGGCATGGTCGGCGATATCCGTCATTTCACCATCCGTGTCCCCTCAGGCTTCCAACGCGTTCCAGTACAGGCCGTCTGCGAGCTTATCCAGGTCCAGGGCGAAACGGCGGTCTTGTTCAGCGCGCCGTTGGAAAAGGGGCAACTGTCACCGCTGTCCTGCGCCGCCCGCATGATCGAGGGCTTCGACGACCCCGACACCCATATCGCGGTCATCGACGAGAATGGTGACGTCCTTGCCGCATCCGCCGAGTTTGCTGGTCTCGGCGTCACAACCCAGACAGCAAGGATGCTGACCATCATGGCAGGCAGCGATCCCGGCCGTCTCGTCAAGCGGCCGATCCCCACCGTGAAGGGCTATTTGCCGGCCGCCATCGGTAAACTCTCCGACAAGCCGGCTCTGCACCTCCTCTTCACCGTCGAGACCGCGCATGGCCGATCCGCGACAGAAACCGGCTATGAGCCGAGAGAGGCGGCACCGGCTATCCCGGCCGTTGATGCAGCTACGGAAAGCATGACTGATCCTGCCGCCCCCGAGGAACTTGCTCCTTCCGTCGCCGTCGAGCAGAACGATGATTTCACGGTTGAGGCAGTGCCAATCGATGCCTATGAGGAAGCGATTGCCGCCGTTTCCGAGATCGAAGACCCAGAGGAACCGGAAGAGGAAATCTCGCTGGAAACCGGTGGAGATCTGCAAGCCTCTCAGCCGGCGCCTGCCCATCAGGAGCCCGTGATACAGGCCGCCCAGGAGACGACCGACGAGACCTTATCCACTGCATCCGCCGATGGAACGGCAGACATGGTGGAACCGACGGAGGAACTCGTTCCGGACACGGAGACTACAGAGGTCGTTGCGGTCGAACAGCCTGCACCCGCAGAGGCAATCGATGCCGTGTCCGCATCGAGAACGCCTGTGATCCGCACTCATGCACCCGAACCGTCGGCCTTCGCCTTCCACCGCGACGGCCGCGCCACCCGTTTTGTCTGGAAGATCGATGCGGAAGGCCGGTTCAGCGAGGTTTCGAGCGAATTCGCTGATGCGGTCGGCCCGCATGCGGCTGATATCAACGGCATGGCCTTTACCGATCTCGCCGCGCTCTTCCATCTCGATCCGGACGGAAAGATCGCAGAGCTGCTCAACAAGCGCGATACCTGGTCCGGCAAGACCATCTGGTGGCCGGTCGAGGGAACATCGCTCATGGTGCCGGTCGATCTTGCCGCCTTGCCGACTTATACGCGCACCCGCGAGTTCGACGGTTTCCGGGGTTTCGGCATCGTTCGGATCGGCGACGCGACCGAGGACCCGAACGCAATCGGCCTCACGCTGACCCGCACCGTACCGGAGGATGCCGTCGGGCCGGAGACAGATACGACCGCAGAACCGATTGAGACTTTGCAGGAAGCGCCTGAATTGCAGGCGGAGGAGATCACCCTACAGCCTGAGGAAGAAAACGGCGCCGAAGAGCGCTCTTCGGATCGGCCATCGGAGGAGGCTCAAACGCCCGCGACTGGCGGGCAGGCTTCCTCTGCACTCGACTGGCCGGAGGGGGAACGCCCTGCGCTGAAGATCGTGGAAAATCCTGGCCGCCGCCATTCCGACAAGGTGATCCAGCTCGAAGAGCGGCGCTCCAACCGCCGCGATGGACTGACGCCCGGCGAGCAGGCGGCATTTCGCGAGATTGCCCGCCAGCTTGACGATTTCGTCGGCCGACGCGACGAGGAAACGTCCAAAACTCCGGCTGAACCGGAAACGCCCGCCGTGGAGCGGATCGAACCGGTTGCGAAGGGAGCCAAAACGCCGCAGGGCGAAGGCTCCAACCTTACAGCTCCCGAAGCGGTTGACGATACTTCGCTGGAAAGCCTGATCGAGGCGCAGGACGCATCGGAAGAGCGGGCCGCTCTCGAAGAAGAAATTTCCGACGCCGAGGCGGCGGCTTTCGCGGAGGCAGCGAACGAGGCTTTGGCCGATATTCCGGACGGGCCAGCCGAGGACAGTGAGACGGCTGCCGAAGAGCCGGCTGCCCTGCAACCGGAGTTTTCCGACCGCGAGATCCTGAACCGGATGATCCCGGTGCGGGAAAGGATCAGTTTTTCCGCCGAGATTATCGACCAGATGCCGGTGGCGCTTCTGATACATAGCGGCGACCGGCTGATCCACGGCAATCCGGAATTCCTACGGCTCACTGGCTATGCGTCTATCGATGCACTGGTGGAGGTCGGCGGCCTTGATGCGCTCCTGCAGCGCCAGGATTTGGAAGGCAAGACGACGGAGGCTGGCGGCATGGTCGTCGTGCGGGCCGACGACGTCATCGTACCCGTGACGGCCCGCCTGCAGTCCGTCCGCTTTGACGACACAACCGCACTTATGCTGGCCCTGATGCCAGTCTCCGCCGAAAGTTCGACAATATCCGAGAGCGGCGAAGCGAGCGAGGTCATCCCGATTCGGCCCCTGCGACCCGCCGACCAACTGGCAAGGCTCCAGGTCGAAGTGGAGGAACTGCGCGCCATCCTGGAAACGGCGACCGATGGTGTCGTGATCATCGGTGCGGAAGGCGATATCCGTTCCCTGAACAGGGCGGCGAGCGCGCTCTTCAACTACGACAATGAAGAAATCAACGGCAAACCCTTCGTCACGCTCTTCGCACATGAAAGCCAACGGGCCATTCTGGATTACCTCAGCGGGCTTTCGGGCCACGGTGTCGCAAGCGTGCTGAACGACGGCCGGGAAGTGATCGGCCGCGAGGCATCGGGCGGGTTCCTGCCGCTCTTCATGACGATCGGCAAGCTCACCTCCTCCAACGGCTACTGCGCCGTCATCCGCGACATCACCCAGTGGAAACGCACGGAAGACGAATTGCGCACCGCCAAGCGGGCCGCCGAAACGGCGAATGCCCACAAGAGCGAGTTCCTCGCCCATGTAAGCCATGAGATCCGTACGCCGCTCAACGCGATCATCGGCTTCGCCGACATGATGGCGACCGAGCGCTTCGGGCCGATCGGCCACCCGCGCTACGTCGAATATGCCAACGACATCGGCCGCTCGGGCCGGCATGTACTCGACATCGTCAACGACCTGCTCGATATTTCCAAGATCGAGGCGGGCGAGATGGAACTCGATTTCGTCTCCGTCGGCCTCAACGAGACTGTTTCGGAAGCCGTCTCGCTGGTGCAACCGCAGGCAAACAGCCAGCGGGTGATCATCCGCACCGCGCTGTCGCATGCCGTGCCACCTGTCGTCGCCGATCTTCGCTCGATCAAGCAGATCGTGCTCAACATCCTGTCGAACGCCATCCGCTTCACGCCTTCGGGGGGGCAGATCGTCGTCTCGACGGCCTACGAGCCGAACGGCAACGTGGTACTGCGCATCCGCGACACGGGTATCGGCATGACCCGCTCGGAACTCGAGCTTGCCATGAAGCCGTTCCGGCAAGTGGCAGGCAGTTCCCGCAGGCGTGGCGACGGCACCGGGCTTGGCCTGCCGCTCACCAAGGCGATGGTGGATGCGAACCGGGCCGCCTTTGCGATCACGTCCGCGCCGAACGAAGGCACGCTGGTGGAAATCAGCTTCCCCTCGCCAAGGGTGCTTGCGAACTGAGCCGGCGCGCTTTAGCACTCCTCCTATAAAGAGGAGTAGAGTTTGCAGGTTTCAGTATCTTCCGTCGCGGCGCCAAAAGCGCGTCAGCCACGCCGATCGTTGTCCTTGATCGCGATGGGGATAGCGGTCATCGTCGCGATGCCGATCCTGGCCATCATCTGGATTGCCGCATCGGGCGGCGACGACACTTGGCAGCATGTGATCGCCAACGTCGTGCCACGCGCCACTGGCAGGACCATCCGGTTGCTGTTCTTCACCGGAATGGTGACCGCCATTTTCGGCATTCTTACAGCCTGGCTGGTAACGAGCTTCGAGTTTCCCGGTCGCCGGCTGCTCTCCGCGGCCCTGGTGCTGCCGCTTGCGATCCCTTCCTATCTCGCCGCCTACGCTTTCGGAGAATTCCTGGATTTCACAGGACCAATGCAGACCTGGTACCGGCAGATCTTTGCTTACCGGACAGCCCGCGACTATTGGTTTCCGGATATCCGCTCGCTCGGCGGAGCGGTGCTCGTGCTTTCTTCCGTGCTTTACCCCTATGTCTATCTCGCCTGCCGATCGATGTTCATGATGCAAGGACGCGCGGCCGCCGATGTCGCGCGCACGCTCGGTGCCGGACCGCTTCGCGTATTCCTCAAGGTGCAGATACCGATGGCACGGCCGGCGATCATGATCGGCCTGACGCTGGTGATGATGGAGACGCTAAACGATATCGGCGCGGTGGAATTCCTCGGCGTCAATACGCTGACCTTTGCGATCTATGATACCTGGCTCAACCGCGGCAGTCTTTCCGGCGCCGCGCAGATCGCTGCCATCCTGCTGCTCTTCGTCGCTGTGGTGATACTCATCGAGCGCACCGCCCGCCGCCAGCAACGTTTTGCAGGCAACAGGACGACCGCGCCTGCCAGTGGCGTCACCCGGCCGCAGCTTCCCCGAACAAGGGCCTGGCTCGCGACCGCCTTCTGCGCCCTGCCTGTGGCGATCGGCTTCCTCATCCCGTTCCTGGTCATGGGCCGTTTTGCAGTCGCACGCATCGAGGACTTTGCCGATCCGCGGCTGATCAATGCATTCTGGAACAGCGTCGCCGTCTCGGCGGCGGCGGCTCTTTGTGCGGTCTGCCTTGGCTTCGTCCTCTCTTATGCCGCCCGTAGCGAACGATCCACCTTGACGGGCTTTGCCGGACGGGCTGCTTCTCTCGGCTACGGAGTTCCGGGTACGGTGCTGGCAATCGGCGTTCTCATTCCGCTTGCCGGCTTCGACAATGCCGTCGACGGCCTCCTGCGGACCAGCTTTGGAATTTCGACCGGACTTCTGCTTTCGGGCACCGGATTTGCGATCGTCTATGCCTGCACAGTAAGGTTCATGACCATGGCGGAGGGCAATCTCGATGCCGGCTTTCAGAAACTTTCGCCGCATCTCGACATGGCGGCTCGTGCGCTTGGTCGGAACCGCCGCCAGACGCTGTGGTCGGTGCTTCTGCCCAATATGCGCCCCGCACTGCTGACCGCTGCACTCTTCGTCTTCATCGAAACGATGAAGGAACTGTCCGCGACGATCCTGCTTCGCCCGTTCAACTTCAACACCCTTGCGACCCTCGTCTACGAAGACGCCTCGCGAGCGAGGATCGAAGATTCGTCTGTCGCCTCAATCATCATCGTCCTGGCCGGACTCATTCCCGTAGTGCTGGTTTCGCGATCCCTGGATAAATTGCATTAAATGGCTAAGCAATCTAAGGGTGTATTTCATTTTAAAAGAAAGGCAGCCAAAGCTGCCTTTAAAGTTAAATGCTGTCCAACGAGGGTCGGTGGAGACATCATGTCTATGAAAGCTCGCGGCTACGCGCCTTCCATACACCGGATGAGTCCATGTTGCGCCACTTTTGATCAATGCGGCTTAACGGGAGGTTAACGGTGCCCATTTTTGGGAATTTCCCTCCGGGATGCCTCACCCTGACACACCTTGATGCCGGGATTCAGCTCTTCAATTCGGCAAGGCCGGCGAACAGGTCGAGCGCTTCCGGGTTGGCGAGAGCTTCCTTGTTCTTGACCGGCCGGCCATGCACCACATCCCGGACCGCCAGTTCGACGATCTTGCCCGACTTGGTGCGCGGAATATCGGTAACCTGGATGACTTTGGCCGGCACGTGACGGGGCGAGGCGCCGGTGCGGATGCGGCTCTTGATCGCTTTGACGAGATCATCATCGAGCGTGAGGTCACGGGCAAGGCGGACGAAGAGAATGACGCGCACGTCATCGTCCCAATCCTGGCCGATGCAGATCGCTTCCGCGACCTCTTCCATCTGCTCCACCTGATTGTAGATCTCGGCCGTGCCGATGCGCACGCCGCCGGGATTGAGCGTCGCGTCCGAGCGGCCATGGATGACGATGCCGCCATGCTCTGTCCATTCGGCGAAATCGCCGTGGCACCAGACGTTGTCGAAACGCTCGAAATAGGCTGCGCGATATTTCTTTCCGTCCGGGTCGTTCCAGAACATAACCGGCATGGAAGGGAAGGCCTTGGTGCAGACGAGCTCGCCCTTCTCTCCCCGTACCGGTTTGCCGTCGTCGTTCCAGACATCGACGGCCAGACCGAGACCAGGCCCCTGGATCTCGCCGCGCCAGACGGGCTTCAGCGGATTGCCGAGTACGAAACAGGAAACGATATCGGTCCCCCCCGAGATCGAGGCGAGATGCACATCGCTCTTGATGCCTTCGTAGACAAAGGAAAAGCCTTCTGGCGAGAGCGGCGAACCCGTTGAGGTCATCAGCCGAAGCGCCGAAAGATCATGGCTCTCTTTCGGCACGACACCACCCTTGCGGACGGCATCGATATATTTTGCCGATGTGCCGAACACCGCAAACCGCTCATCCTGCGCATAGTCGAACAGCACATTGCCGTCCGGTGCGAAAGGCGAGCCATCAAACAGGCAGAGCGTGGCGCCGACCGCAAGGCCGGAGACCAGCCAGTTCCACATCATCCAGCCGCAGGTGGTGAAATAGAAGAGCTTTTCGCCCGGCTCGATACTGCAATGGAAACGATGTTCCTTCAGGTGCTGCAGGAGCGTGCCGCCGGCCGAATGGACGATGCATTTCGGCACCCCCGTCGTGCCGGAGGAAAAGAGAATGTAGAGCGGATGCGAGAAGGGCAGCGGCTCGAATTCGATCGCCTTCGCCTCGAAGGGCGCCGTGAAATCTGCAAGCGTCCGGCCATCGGCAAGCGAGGCGGCCAGCGCCGGCGCATCGCCGGCATAGGGCACGACCAGGACCGGCGCGTTCAGGACCGCGGAAACCGCCTTCACCTTGGCGGCGACATCCTGAAGTTTGCCGTTGTACCAGTAGGCATCGCAGGTGATGAACAGCTTCGGACCGATCTGGCCGAAACGGTCGAGCACGCCCTGCTCGCCGAAATCGGGCGAACAGGAGGACCAGATCGCGCCGATCGACGCGGTGGCGAGCATGCAGGCGATCGTCTCCGGCATGTTGGGCATCATAGCGGTGACACGATCGCCCTTTTCGATGCCGAGCGCCCTGAAAGCCTGCTGCAGGCGAGAGACTTCCTCGCGCAGCCTGTCCCAGGACCATCGGTAGTTCACTTTGTCCTCACCCCGGAAGATCAGCGCGTCACCCGCGCCATTTCCGGTCAGAAGGTTTTCGGCGAAGTTCAACCTCGCATCGGGAAAGAAACGGGCGGCGAGCATATCCCCACCGTTGATCAGCGCGCGATCCCCCCGCTCGCCTCTGACGCCACCGAAATCCCAAACCGCCGACCAGAAATCGCTGCGCTCCACGATCGACCACGTGTAAAAAGAATCGTAATCCGGAAAGCTCTTTCCATAGCGCTCCGCACACCATTCCATGAAGTGGAAAAGCGGCGTCTTCTGCTGCGCTTCCTTCGAGGGACTCCATAGCGGCTGTTCGTTGCCCATTCCCAATCCTCCTCCCATCCGTGTACTGCGAGCGCGAAGCCCAAGCGTCGGCCTGTATAGCATGTTGCACCGCATGATAAAGAGGACAGCAGCAGGACGTGGCGCGGATTTGCGCAGGGTCGTCATTTCCTATATTCGCGTGGAACATGCACACCAACGGGTTTGGAAATCTCTTGAAAAACCTGCGCCGCCCGCTTGGCCGGCGGTGGCGACGCTTGCTGATGACCGCCCTCTTCGTACTGAGCCTTTTTGCGCTTTTTCAACTCGTCGCGCCATTCCTCATCTCCTCAACCGCCGTGCGGGAGGGCATGGAGCGGGCGGTTGCCCAATGGACAGGCCACAATGTCACGATCGAGGGGCAACCGGACATCCGGTTCTGGCCGAAACCGCGCATCACGCTGAGAGACATCACAATCCGCAAGCCGACAGAGAGCGGCGAGCGGGTACTCGGGCGGGTGTCGCGGCTTTCCGCTTCATTCGATCTTTTCGAAGCCGTGATGGGCAAGCCAGAGTTCCAGGATTTTCGCCTCACCCATCCGGAAATCTACGTTTTACGGGATGCGAGCGGGCGACTTGATTGGGCAAATGACGGACTGCTTAGTCGTGCTGTTCGGGACGCCAAGGCGGACGGCAATGGTCAGGCACTCGCTTCCGATGACGACGCCCAAATGGGCGAGGTCCGCATCACCAACGGGATTCTGGAAATTTCCGATGTTTCGAGCGGCCACGTCACGCATTTCTCGGCCATCAATGGTATGCTGCAATGGCCCTGGCTTTCCCGGCGCCTTGAGATAATAGCCGATGCGGAATTCAACGGTCGCAGGCTGAGCCTGGACATGAGTTCAACGCAACCCCTGCTGCTGCTCTCCGGCAAAAGCGGCAATGCATCCGGCACAATCCGGTCCGATCTATTCCACGGTCGCTTCGATGGCGTCGCCAACCTTGCCGTTCACGGTTTCCTTTCCGGCGAGGCCGATTTTACGGTTCCCGATCTTCCCGCGCTCATGGACTGGGCCGGCGTAAGACTCGCCGGTGCTGAACGGTTGAAAAGCCTTTCGTTCAATGCCCGGCTGGTGACCAATGACGATTTCCTGCGCTTCGAGAACCTGTCCCTCGGCCTCAATGACGCGAAGGCGACGGGCATCCTCGATCTTCTGCTTCCGTCGAACCGATTGCCGAGACTGACCGGCACACTCGCATTCGACTGGATGGATCTTTCCGGGATTCTTGATGCGATCGCCCCCTCGGGCATGAAAGATGCCAATAGCAACGTTGATCTGCACAATGGCCTTGAACTCGACCTCAGACTTTCCGCACAGCAGGCGAGGCTCGGTCCCTTCCACCTCTCCGAGGCGGCCATCAGCGTGATGAAGACCGCAGACCAGTCTCGTATCGATATTGCCGACAGCGATTTCGAAACCGGGCGCCTCACTGGCCGGATCGCCACAGCGAAAGGCGAAGGGCCGGGAGGCGTCGCCTTGCGGCTTTCCGTTCAGAATGCCGATTTCGGCAATATCGTCCGAGAACTCGGGTTGGCCGGACCGCTACCCATAGCGCGCGGATCGCTGGAACTGTCGCTTGATACCGACCGGCCACTGACTGCCACAACGTGGAGAGACGGAAAGGGAAGCATCCGCTTGCGCACGGAACGTGGTTTCTTGCCGGGCGTCAATCTCGCGGGAGTCCGGCAGCTGGCGACGCAGAAACCTTATTTCCCTCTCAGCGAGGCCGGCAGCGGCAATTTCGAGTTCGACAGCATCGCTATATCGGCCAATCTTGAAGGCGGTTCGGCCGATATTCTGGACGGCAAAGTCATTAGCGGCGGAGAAACGCTCACACTTTCCGGCGTCATTCCCTATGCCAGCAACAGTCTGGCGCTCTCCGCCAGCATCGAGCCAACGACGCCGACCCCGAACGTCACGCCGTTCATTGTCTTCGTCGGCGGCTCATGGCCGAACCCGGTCATCTGGGCGATTTCGCAAACTCCAGCCAAGCCCGCTCAATAAACGGTCTGCTGCACTTGCCCCATCAGGTCACCCCGCGCAGCGCGACATGCTCGTCGCGGATGCGACGCAGTTCCGCCCGCTTGGTGCTGATCGAGGCGGCGATGACGCCCAGCGTGACCAAGCCGATGAGAATGGTACAGATGGCGTTGATTTCCGGCGTCACGCCCAACCTCACCTGGGAATAGATCTTGATCGGCAGGGTCGTCGCGCCGGGGCCGGTCGTGAAACTCGCGATCACCAGATCATCAAGCGACAGCGTGAAAGCGAGCATCCAGCCGGCAATCACCGCCGGCATGATCAACGGCAGAGTGATCCTGAAGAAAGTCTTGACCGGCGGGCAGCCGAGATCGAGCGCCGCCTCCTCCAGGCTGCGGTCGAAGGTCATGAGGCGTGACTGCACGACGATCGCCACATAACACATAGTGAACGTCGTGTGCGCGATGACGACCGTCCAGAAGCCGCGGTCGATCCCAACCGCCACGAACAACAGCAGCAATGACAGGCCGGTGATGACCTCCGGCATAACGAGCGGCGCATAGATCATGCCCGAAAACAGCATCCGGCCCGGAAAGCGGGAAAAACGCACGAGCGAAAGGGCAGCAAGCGTGCCGAGAACGGTACCGATCGTGGCGCTAAGGACACCGACCCGTGCCGTAATCCAGGCGGCGTCCATCAGGCCCTGGTTCGACCACATCGTGCGGTACCATTGAAACGAAAAGCCGCCCCAGACGGTCACCAGACGGGAAGCATTGAAGGAATAGATCACCAGGATGATGATCGGGATATAGAGGAAGGCGAAACCCAGCGTGAGGACCGTGGCGTCGAAACGAGACGATTTCATTTCAGGCCACCTTCTTCTGCTGGTTCTGGAAGATCGCGATCGGCACGACCAGCAGGATCAAGAGGATTACCGCCACGGCCGATGCGAGCGGCCAGTCGCGGTTGCCGAAAAACTCCGTCCAGAGCGTCTTGCCGATCATCAGCGTATCGGCGCCGCCCAAAAGGTCCGGGATGACAAATTCGCCGGTAATCGGAATGAAGCAGATCAGCGAGCCGGCGACGACGCCCGGCAGCGACAGCGGGAACGTGATCTTCCAGAATGCCTTCAGCGGCGGGCAGCCGAGATCGCTGGCGGCTTCCAGCAGCGTATTGTCCATCTTCTCCAGCGCCGAATAGAGCGGCAGGACCATGAAGGGCAGATAGGAATAGACGATACCGATGAAGACGGCGATATCGGTGCGGAATATCTGCACCTGCTCGTTCGGCCCCATGAGGCCGATCGTCTGAAAGAGCAGCGTCAGAAGGCCGTCCGGCTTCAGGATGCCGATCCAAGCATAGACCCGGATCAGGAACGAGGTCCAGAACGGCAGAATGACGAGCATCACCAGGGTCGGCCTGAGCGACGAAGGTGCGCGCGCCATGGCGAGCGCCATCGGGTAACCGATCAGCAGCAGCAGGAGGGTGGAGATCAGCGCGATGCGGAGCGACGACAGGTAGGACCTGATGTAGAGCGGGTCCTCCGTTAGAAAAAGATAATTCTCGAAATCCAACCTGGAGATGAAATCCCCGATCGCCCCCTGGAAGACCGGTACATAGGGCGGCATGGCGATCGCCGTATCCGACAGCGAGATCTTCAAGATTATCAAAAAGGGCCCTGCGAAGAAGAGCAACAGCCAGAAATAGGGCACCAAGACCACAAGCCAGCGGGCGGGGCCAGGCTTGTTGGCGGCATGGGTTTCGGAAACGCTCGCCATATCCGTTCTCCCCGCTCAGCGTGTCAGAACAAGGCCAGCATCGAGCGGCCAGGTGAGCCAGACCATGTCGCCGAAGGTTATCGGCCGGTCGACAAGGCGCGAGACGTTGGCCTGGGCGGCGCGAACGATACGATCGTCGGCAAGCTTGACCAGAAAGATGGAAAAATCCCCGAGATAGCCGATGTCCCAGACCTCACCGTAAACGGCGTTGACGGAGGTATCGGACGGCTGGTCAGGCGAGATACGCACCTTTTCCGGCCGGATCGCGAAGGTCACCCTGTCGCCCTTCACCGCCTGACATTCCTGCTCAACGGCGACCGTGATGCCATCGCAATCGATCCGCACAGCCCCCGGCGCGCCAAGCGCGCTTTCCGTCGATGAGACGGTGCCTTCGAAAATGTTGATGTCGCCGATGAAATCCGCGACGTAACGGCTGTTCGGCGCCTCGTAAATTTCCGCCGGCGTCGCCACCTGCATGATGACGCCCTTGTCCATCACCGCGATGCGGTCGGACACAGTCATCGCCTCCTCCTGGTCATGGGTGACGATCAGGAAGGTGAGGCCGAGATTCGTCTGGATGTCCATCAGTTCAAACTGCGTCTCTTCACGCAGCTTCCTGTCGAGCGCACCGAGCGGTTCGTCGAGAAGCAGCACTTTCGGACGCTTGGCCAGCGAACGGGCGAGCGCGACGCGCTGACGCTGGCCACCCGAAAGCTGCGCCGGCTTGCGCCTGGCGAAGGGCTCGAGCTTGACGAGCTTCAGCATTTCCTCGACGCGCGCGGCGATCTCCACTTTCGAGAGACCGTCCTGTTCGAGGCCGAAGGCTATGTTTTTCTCAACCGTCATGTGTGGGAAGAGCGCGTAGCTCTGGAACATCATGTTGGTGGGCCGGCGATAGGGCGGCACGCCGGAAATATCCTTGCCTTGCAGCAGGATGCGCCCCTCCGTCGGCTCCTCGAAGCCGGCCAGCATGCGCATCAGCGTCGTCTTGCCGCAACCGGAAGGGCCGAGCAGCGAGAAGAATTCCCGCTCGTAGATATCCAGGGTCAGATTGTCGACGGCAGTGAAATCACCGTAGCGCTTGGTGATATTCTCGAAACGGATGAAAGGAACGGCCGAGGGATCGGTCCAGGGAGAGAATTTGCGCTTTACCGGTCCAAGAGATTTCGCCATGCCTTGCCCCATTTCGCCCTATCACAGCCTGAAAGCATTCGGGGCAGACGTTTCCGCCTGCCCCGCCTTTGTTCAGCTTCCGGTCTTGATCTGCGTCCAGACCCGGTTCAGCACGCGCTGCTCTTTAGGCCCGTAGGGCGAGATGGTGAAAAGTTTCGAAACCACGTCTTCCGGCGGATAGACGGACGGGTTTTCGAGCACTTCCTTGTCGATAAATTTCTGGGAAGCAAGATTGCCGTTGGCGTACTGCACGTAGTTCGAGGCCTTGGCGATGACTTCCGGCTTCATCAGATAATTGATGAAGGCATGCGCCTCTTCGACGTTCTTCGCATCCGCGGGGATCGCGAGGTTGTCGAACCACATATAGGTGCCTTCCTTGGGAATCACGTATTCGACATTGACGCCATTGTTGGCTTCCTCGGCGCGGCTCTTCGCCTGAAGGATATCGCCCGACCAGCCGATCGTGACGCAAATGTCGCCATTGGCGAGTTCATCGATATAGGCTGAAGCGTTGAACGACCTGACGTTGGGCCGAATTTTCTTATAGACCTCGCCACCCGCTTCCAGATCGGCCGTCTCCTTGCTGTCAGGGTTCTTGCCGAGATAATTGAGCGCGATCGCAAAGGTTTCGTCGGAAGCGTCGAGGATGTTGATGCCGCAGGATTTCAGCTTCTCGGCATTCTCCGGCTTGAACAGCACATCCCAGCTATCGACAGGCACGTCGCCAAGGGCGGCCTTCACCTTGTCTACATTGTAGCCGATGCCAGTGGTGCCCCACATGTAGTTGACGGCATATTCATTGCCGGGGTCGTATTTGGCGAGACGTTCCGTGACCTGCGGCCACATATTGGAAAGGTTCGGCAGCTTGGACTTGTCAAGTTTCTGGAAAACTCCGGCCTGAATCTGGCGCGCGAGGAAGGGAGCTGTCGGAACGACGACGTCGTAACCCGAACCGCCGGCCAGCAGCTTGGTTTCGACAAGATCGTTGCTGTCAAAGACGTCGTAAACGACCTTGATGCCCGTCTCCTTGGTGAAGTCCTCCAAGATCGATTCATCGATGTAATCAGACCAGTTGTAGACATGGACTTCCCGCTCCTGCGCCATGACAGCATTCGCGGAAAAAGCCGACGCGGCCAAGGCTGCGGCGAGGCTGAGCAAACGGTTTTTCATGATCTCTCCAGTTCCAGTTTTTCCGCGCGGTTATGGAGCCGTGCGCAAATTCCCTTATCGTTTTTGCGAGAGTAGAAAGGAATTTTTCTCCCCACAAGGGGGAATGTGCAGTGCCGAAAAGGTCACTGGAAATCAAAGGCACTCAAGCCGGTTACCATTTCGTCAAGTCCGAGCGGTCGGGTAACCGGCGGCTCGGCGCGCGAAAGACAGCCCTGCCGCTCGCAAAGACGGCAGGCCGTGCCGGCAAGTACAGTACCGGTCGCTCCGGGAAGCGCCTCGCCGTAAACGGTGTCACCTGCGCTCGAAAGATCACAACCGAGCAGGACCGCGGTGCGGCGGATGCGCTCACCGAACCCCGCCTGCGGCCCTTCGAGCGTGCGCGAGAGTGTCAGAAACGCACTCCCGTCGGGCATCTCGACGCGATCGGCAAGGATCTGGCCCGGCTGAGCAAAAGCGGAATGAATGCCGAGCTTCGGACAAAGGCCGCCGAAACGGGCCTGCGGAAATCCTTGCGCGCCGGCCCGCCGGATCACATTGCCCGCATGATCGAGTTCGAGAAGGAAGAACGGTATTCCACCGGCATCCGTACGGACCAACGTGGTCAACCGGTTGGCGGTCTGTTCAAAGGAAACCTCGAAGCGCGAACGCAGCACCTCAAGGTCATAGCGGGCACGGTGGGCTGCCGCGAGAAACGCGCCATAAGGCATCATCAGTGCATGGGCTGCATAGCGGGCAAGTTCAAAACGGCCGATGCGCCGCGCCTCGTTGGTGGAGAAGGAGAGCTCGTCGAGCTCCGCCGCAATCTCTTGCCCCAGAGCCAGAAGCGCCGCTTCCATGGCCAGTTCCCGAGTGCGATCGAATGGCGACAGCCGCTCGGAGAGGAACAGTCGCATCGAATGGCGGTCGTAGCGACGGCGCAGATTCGGCATGGCATGGACGGGAAGCGTGCGCACGACAATGCCATGCTCGCTCTTCAGCCAGGCCTTCAAGGCGCCAGGCAATTCGTCACCCGTTCCAAGTCTCGCTGAGAAAGCCTCCGCAGCATCCTCGATGCGCGCGAAGAAATTCGGCCGCCGCTCCAGGGCCTCACGTACCTCGTCGATCGGCAGGCGCGTGCCGGCAATCGAGGTTTCATGCCCTTCGCGCGCCAGAAGATCGGAAAGGTCCGAAAGCCGGGCCGCCTGTTCGCGATAGGCGCGATAGAGCTTCATCATGCCAAGCGCTGCGTTCGGTGCAGCCTCGGCGACCTCGATGATTTCCTGATCGCCCGGGATTTCGCCAGCCAGCAGCGGATCGGCGAACACTTCGCGAAGCTGGCTCGCCAGACCGCCGCCCTCGCCCTGCAGCGCATCGAGATCGACCTTATAGACGGAGGCGAGCTTCAAGAGGAGCTGGACAGTCAGCGGCCGCTGGTTGCGCTCGATCAGGTTCAGGTAGGAAGGCGAGATGCCGAGCGCCTCGGCCATCGCCGTCTGCGTCAGCCCGAGACCCAGTCGCACCCGCCGCACGCGCGGGCCTGCAAAAATCTTCCGCTCGGCCATTTGTCACCATTTTTACAAATTCGAGTCATCGCCCGATTTTACAGTTTTGACATTTTCACCGATACTTTTGTGAAAGGCAAGACATCCTAACTCCTTTCTCAATCTCTATTTCGCTTATTTTCTGGCAGTGCAGCATTCTTCTATGTAAATTCAGTCACACAAAAATCAGATTGGCTACGCCGCCGATTTTACATGGGAGAAAGAAATGACAGATTTTTACACGTTGGTTCCTGGGGCATCCAAAGGCCGTTTCGACGGTATTGAGCGCCCCTATGGCGCCGAAGAGGTCAAGCGACTGCGCGGATCGGTCGAGATCCGGTATTCGCTGGCCGAAATGGGTGCGAACCGGCTCTGGAAGCTCATCAACGAGGAAAACTTCGTCAACGCGCTGGGCGCGCTCTCCGGCAACCAGGCCATGCAGATGGTGCGTGCCGGACTGAAGGCGATCTATCTCTCGGGCTGGCAGGTCGCAGCAGATGCCAACACGGCGTCCGCCATGTATCCGGACCAGTCGCTCTATCCGGCCAATGCCGCGCCTGAGCTTGCCAAGCGCATCAACCGGACGCTCCAGCGCGCCGACCAGATCGAGACAGCGGAAGGCAAGGGCCTTTCGGTCGAAACCTGGTTCGCGCCGATCGTAGCGGATGCGGAAGCAGGCTTCGGCGGACCGCTCAACGCCTTCGAGATCATGAAAGCCTTCATCGAAGCAGGCGCCGCAGGCGTCCACTACGAAGACCAGTTGGCCTCGGAGAAGAAGTGCGGCCATCTCGGCGGCAAGGTCCTGATCCCCACCGCGGCGCATATCCGCAACCTGACGGCCGCGCGGCTTGCCGCCGACGTCATGGGCGTTCCGACGCTGGTCATCGCCCGTACGGATGCGGAAGCGGCAAAGCTCCTGACCTCCGACATCGACGAACGCGACCGCCCGTTTGTCGACTACGACGCTGGCCGCACGGTCGAAGGCTTCTACCAGGTCAAGAACGGGCTTGAGCCTTGCATTGCCCGTGCCGTCGCCTACGCCCCCTATTGCGACCTAATCTGGTGCGAAACCTCGAAGCCGGATCTCGAACAGGCGCGGAAATTCGCCGAAGGCGTGCACAAGGCGCATCCGGGCAAGAAGCTCGCCTACAACTGCTCGCCCTCGTTCAACTGGAAGAAAAACCTGGACGATGCGACGATCGCCAAGTTCCAGCGAGAACTCGGCGCGATGGGCTACAAATTCCAGTTCATCACGCTCGCGGGCTTCCATCAGTTGAACTACGGCATGTTCGAATTGGCCCGCGGCTACAAGGACCGGCAGATGGCAGCCTATTCGGAACTGCAGGAAGCGGAATTCGCCGCCGAGGCCAACGGCTACACGGCGACCAAGCACCAGCGCGAAGTCGGCACCGGTTACTTCGATGCGGTCTCGCTCGCCATTACCGGCGGCCAGTCTTCGACAACCGCCATGAAGGAATCGACCGAGCACGACCAGTTCCGCCCGGCCGCGGAGTAATAGCGTTGCCTCCCGGCCCGCCCCCCGCTTTCCTTCCGGAAGCGGGGGACGGAGAGGACCGGACCCTATTCAAGAACCCCGACCAAAAAGAGAGGAGAAATACCATGAACGTCCAGACCCGCGTCAAGGAACGCGCAGAAGAACAAGCAAGCAGCATGACCGCCGAGCAACAGGCAGCCATCCGAACGCTCGCCAATGACCTGCATCGCCTCAACCACGCTGTCATGAAGGCGGTCGAAGCGGGCGTCTCGGTTGAGCTCGTCCGCTCCGCCCGGCATCACGGCGGCGACGGACACTGGGGCGACCTGATGATCCCCGTCATCGTCACCAACCGCACCGTGAATTAAGGCCTGCGCCCGGCAAAGAGCTCGGCATGGCCCCTGATGAACTTCACCATGCGATCGACCACCGTGCGGATTTCCCGGCGGTGGCGATCGTCGTTGTTCATTACGATCCACTGACTATGGCGGAGGCCGGCGATCTCCTCGCCCACGCGCTCCAGCCGCATGTCCTGATCACCTACGAAGCACGGCAATACCGCCGTGCCGGCGCCTGCGAGCGCAAGATCGCGTAGCGAACGGGGCCGATTGACGGTGACGACCACCTGATCCGTCCGGTTCTCATGCGGCCATCGCAGGTAGGCGGAAATGGCATCCTCCTCCGAAACCGCGAGCCATCGGTCTGCAATGGACGGATGGGCGCTGCGGGCGCGATAAGCAGCATAGGCGACTTCACCCAGTTTGACTGCCGCCAGGTTGGGCTCCTGGGGTTCAAAGGCCCTGATACCGATATCGCTTTCCCGATGTGCGAGGCTCGCACGCCGCTCGGCGATATAGAAATCCAGGCGGAAACGATCCTGCTCCGTGCGGACAACCGAGAAGTTCCGGGCGAACATCCAGGCGAGCCACGTGCCGCAGGCGACCCTTACGAGCGGCGAACCCGTGCCTTCGCGCTTCCAGCTTTCGATGCGGCGAGCCGCCCCCTCCATTTCCAGAATCTGGGCAAACAAGGCCGAACCCTCGGCGGTGAGCCGATAGCCCGTGCGGCTGCGAAGGAAGAGCGGGCGACCGATCGCTTCCTCCAGGTCAAGCATGCGGCGGCCGATCGTGGCAGGGCTTAATCCCGTGACGATCGCCCCGCCCGAGAGCCCGCCATGGCGCGCAACCTGCATGAAGAGTTCGTAGGCATCCCAATTGATGTTTTTCATGGATGAAAAACATAGCCGGATTTATTCCGTACAAGAAGCAGATTTTTATCTATAGAAAAGGAGACGGCTTTTTTCGAACGGAGATTTCCGATGTATGAGAATGTCGTCGCCATCCATCTTGCCAGGCAATACCGTGCAAGGAGTGAGATCTACCGCCGCCAGGCGGAAGATCGCTTTTATGAGCAGTTTAGCGAACCGTTGCCGCGCTGGCTCACCGGTCCAATCCTATTCCTGAGCGGACGAAGAACGGCAAGAAACGGCATCGCTGCCGCTCCTTGCCATCCTGTTGACGGTCCTCAGGCCACGCGAGAGGCCTGCCGGCGCGCCGACCTTTCTTCGTTGATACGGAACTGCTGCACAAGCTGAAGCAGCGCATCCGCCTCGTCCGCCAGGCATCGGCTCGCCTCACTGGTTTCGCCGACCATGGCACCGTTCTGCTGAGTCATCTGGTCCATGCGGTTGACCGAATTATTGATGTCCTGTAGCGCCGCCGACTGGTCCTGGCTGGCGGTGGCGATCATTTCCACATGCTGGCTGATGCCGGTGATCTGCTGGCTGATCGACGCGAGTACCTCACCGGCCTGCTGGACGAGCGAAGCACCGGAACCGACCTCGGCACTCGACTGGTTGATGAGTTCCTTGATCTCCTTGGCCGCACCGGCGGAGCGTTGCGCCAGTTCCCGCACTTCCTGAGCCACGACGGCGAAGCCTTTGCCGGCTTCACCGGCGCGTGCTGCCTCGATACCGGCATTGAGAGCAAGCAGGTTGGTCTGGAAGGCGATGTCGTCGATAACCTCGATGATGAGCTCGATCTTCTGCGAGGCTTCCTCGATCCGGCCCATCGCATCTATGGCATTGCTGACGACCGTCCCGGAACTGTCGGCACTCTTCCTCGTCAGTACGACCGCATTGTTGGCTTCGTGCGCCCGCTCGGCGGAGGAGCGGACCGTTGCCGTAATCTCCTCCACAGCGGCCGCCGTCTCTTCCAACGAGGCAGCCTGGGTCTCGGTGCGGCGGGCCAGTTCCGACGACGAATGGCTGAGATCGGCGCTACTCTTCTGGATGGCGAGCGTGCTTTCCCGAATATGGGAAAGAGTATCGCGCAGCCGGACGATGGAGCCGTTGAAATCGGTCCGTAATTGTTCCAGCCGGCCGGAGAATTCCGTTTCGATGGTGCTGGAAAGGTCACCCTGCGACAACCGCGCGAGCGCGGCACCCAACTCATTCACAGCGACGTCGATCTGCCGGTCGACACGCTGCTTTTCCATGTCGTTGCGATTGCGTTCGGCCTCCGCCTCGGCGCGCTCCTGCGCACTACGGCTTTCGATCTGCAGCTTCTCCCGCGCATTGTCCCGAAATATCTCCAGCGCGCGAGCGATATTGCCGAATTCATTGTGTCGCTCGATATACGGTATTTCGACAGTATCGTTTCCGCCGGAGAGCGTGTGAACCGTACCCGTCAGCACGGCGAGCGGACGGAGCAGCACCCTGAGGGTAAAGAAGCTCACCAGGCCGACCAGAATCAGAGCGGCGAGCGACGTGCCGATCACGACGTAGCCCGAAGCAGCAATATGTTCGAAATAGACTTCCATCGGGATGCCGATGAAGAGGAGCCCGGTCACCGCGTTGGAGGCATCGGTGATCGGGAAATAGCCGGTCATGAAATCCCTGCCGAACAGGACTGCAGGCCCGAAATAGGCCTCGCCGCGCGCCAGGATGGGCTGCGCCGGGTGATCGGCGGAGAGCTTCGTGCCGACCGCACGTTCGCCCTTCTCGGTCTTCACATTGGTGGAGACGCGGACATAGTCGCTACCGCGCTTTTCGAAAACGGTCGCAACGCCTCCGATTGCGCTCGCGGTACGGTCGACCATCCCATGATCGTTCAGATTGCCCTCACCCTGGGTGACGCGAACCAGAGCCCCGTTCTTGATTTCACTCCCCGAACCCGGCAGTTCCAGATCATAGAACAGGCTCATGGTGCGCATGGCGTTGCGGGCGTCGGCTCTTGCCGTCTCCATGATGTCACTGCGCAGATAGGCATAGGCAAGACCGCCCACTGCCATCACCGCGATGAAGATCATGAACAGACAGAGGACTACGATCCGCGATACGACGGACGTCGGCAGCAATCTCGGCATGACTAGCCTTCCCCAATATGACCAGCTAATCGTTTGAATATTGGAGATATACGTAAAGATTTACTGAATTTGAATGTAATCTCTGCGTGCCGCCTCAAGCAGATATGTATCAGACAGCGATATGATGTTTGCCTTGAAGGGCTGCATTCGATCGGATGGAAGCAGACGGTGCCTTAGTGGAAAAGCGCCGCAACCGACAAAAGCGCTGCGGTGGCGCCGATCGCGATTGCCAAAAGCCTGAACCGCTTCATCTTTGCGTCGTCCTGGACCAGAGCGATGGCAATTGCACGGGCACGGCGGGTTTTCTGCATAGGTCTTGAACCCCAAAACACTGTTGCTCTTGGCGTCCTGCGGCGAGCCGACAGGCAGCGCATGCCAATACTAAATCGCAGAATTTAGCTGGCATTAAGGCAGGATGGCGAAGGCACATTAAGAAGTGCTGAATCGCGCGATACTACAAAGCCTCCCCACAAACATGGCCCGAGGCCCAGGCCCACTGGAAATTATAGCCGCCGAGCCAACCCGTCACGTCGACGCACTCGCCGATGAAATAAAGCCCTGCTACCGCCTTCGCCTGCATAGTCTTTGAATCCAGTTCGAACGTATCTATGCCACCCAGTGTGACCTCTGCCGTGCGGTAACCCTCCGAGCCGGCAGGCCGGATCGTCCAGCTCTGGATAGAGGCGGCAAGCCCATCGATCGCCTTGTCGGAAAGATCTGCGAGGTGAGTATTCTGCAGACCGCGACTTTCAGAGAAAAACTGCGCCAGGCGCTTCGGCAATGTCTCGGCAAGCACGGTCTGCGCCGCCTGTCGGCCATTTGTCTTGCGGGCCGCCCTAAGGATCGCCGCGATGTTGAGATCCGGTTCGATAACGAGCGTAATATCGTCCCCCTCGCACCAATAGGAGGAGATCTGCAGGATCGAGGGACCGCTGAGGCCGCGGTGAGTGAAGAGGAGCGCTTCGCGAAAACCCGTCTTCCGGTGACGGACCTCGGCCGGTGCGGCAATGCCGGAAAGCGGCGCGAGCTTTTCCAGCAGATGCGGGTCTAGCGTCAGCGGCACCAGTGCCGGGCGCGGCTCTACGAGCTTGAGGCCGAATTGTCTGGCGATCTCATAGGCAAAACCGGTTGCCCCCATTTTCGGTATGGACTTGCCGCCGGTCGCGACCACCAGCGATCGGGCTTCGATCACCCCATCGGACGTGGCGATGCGAAAGCCATCCGGTGCTTTCTCCACCGCCGTGATCTGCTTCTGCAGTTCGAGAACGACGTTTGCCGCCTTCATCTCGGAAAGCAGCATGCGGATGATGTCCCTGGCGCTCCCATCGCAGAAAAGCTGACCGAGCGTCTTCTCGTGCCAGGCGATCCTATGCGCTTCCACCATGTCGAGAAAATCGCGCGGTGTAAAACGCGCGAGCGCAGACTTGGCGAAGTGTGGATTGGCGGAGAGAAAGTTCCTCGGGCTCGCGTGGATATTGGTGAAGTTGCAGCGGCCGCCGCCGGAGATACGAATCTTTTCGCCCGGCGCCTTGGCATGATCGAGCAGAAGTACGGAACGGCTTCGCAGGCCTGCACGGATCGCGCACATCATCCCCGCCGCGCCTGCACCCAGGATCACCACATCGAATTTCCGCGCCACTCGCCGCTCCTTGACTTCTTCCGCTCCGCTCTTTGCGATCCTTCGTTCAAAGTCAATGCCGCCCCCTCGCCAATCGCCAATCCGTGGTTATGATGGGAACTCCGATCAACCCTACCGGTGTCTCATGCCGCGCAAGAAATCCAATCCCGCTCCCGAAACAGGCAAGGTGCTGAAGGCAGCCACGTCCCAACCGACACTCACCTCGCTTCGAGGCGTGTCGGGCTGGCGGGAGGCTACTGCGTGGCTTAGGGCGCGCGGGATCGAGGACGTGGAGTGCATCACGCCCGATCTGGCCGGTGTTCCGCGCGGCAAGATGATGCCGTCCTCCAAGTTCACCTCCAACACGTCGCTGGCACTGCCGTCCGCCCTCTACCGGCATACGATCTCAGGTGAATATCCGGAGGAAACCGACACTTTCCGCTACGAGCCTCGCGATAGCGATCTCAAACTGATGCCGGATCTTTCCACCCTCTCGGTTGTGCCCTGGGAAACCGACCCGACGGCGCAAGTGATCTGCGATATCATTGATACGAATGGCAAGGCCGTCTCCTACACGCCGCGCAACGTTTTGAAGAACGTCGTCAGACTCTACAATGAGCGCGGCTGGAAACCCGTCGTGGCGCCGGAAATCGAATTCTACCTCGTCGCCAAGAACGATGACCCTGACTATCCGCTGCATCCACCGAAGGGCAGGTCCGGGCGCTCCATCCTCGGCGGCCAGGGCTATTCGATCGCCGGCATCAACGAATTCGACGAACTGATCGACGACATCTATCATTTCTCCGAAAAGCAAGGGCTGGAGATCGACACTCTGATTCATGAGGAAGGTCCGGCGCAGCTCGAGATAAACCTGCGGCATGGCGATCCGGTCGAGCTTGCGGACCAGGTCTTCCTGTTCAAGCGCACCATCCGCGAGGCGGCGATGAAGCACGGCATCTATGCCACCTTCATGGCGAAGCCAATGCAGGGCCAGCCGGGTTCGGCCATGCATATCCACCAGTCCGTCGTCGACATCGAGACCAGGAAAAACATCTTCTCCAATCCGGATGGCTCGGCCTCGAAGGCCTTCTTCCACTTCATCGGCGGCATGCAGACCTATGTGCCCAAAACACTGGCGATGATGGCGCCTTACGTGAACTCCTACCGCCGCCTGACGCCGGACATGTCCGCTCCTGTCAACAATGCCTGGGGATACGACAACAGAACAACGGCCTTCCGCGTGCCGGTCTCCGACGCAGCGGCCCGCCGGGTCGAGAACCGGCTGCCGAGTTCGGACGCCAATCCCTATCTCGCGCTTGCCGCCTCGCTCGGCTGCGGACTGCTCGGCATCCTCAACGAAGTGGAACCGGAGCCGCCGACGGAAGACACCGCAAATGAAGGATCGATAGACCTGCCCCGCGGCTTGCTCGAAGCCGTCTCCCTGCTCGAATCCGAGCCGGCTCTGGCGGAAGTCTTCAGTCCCGAGTTCATCGGCATCTATGCCGGCGTCAAACGCGGCGAATTCGAGACCTTCATGCAGGTGATCAGCCCGTGGGAGCGGGAATTCCTGCTTCTCAACGTGTGAGGACCAAGGCCTTGGATTCGTGGCAGAGCCCGATCGCACCGGGAATTTCCTGGTATCAGGCAACCGTTGGCGAGCGGGCGGCCTATCCGGCTCTCGACGGGTCGAAAACCGTCGATGTGGCCATTGTCGGCGGCGGCTATACCGGCCTCCAGGCGGCCTGCAACCTTGCCAAATCGGGTGTTTCGGTCGCCTTGATCGAAGCGCATCGTTTCGGCGACGGGGCCTCGGGCCGCAACGGCGGCCAGATGGGCACTGGACAGCGCTGGTGGCCGGAGGACCTGGAAAAGGAACTGGGCTACGAACGTTCCAAGGCGCTGTTCGATATGGCGGAAGATGCCAAGCGTTATCTTCTCGACTTTGCCAAAATCCACGGCATCGAGATGGATTATATGCCGGGGCAGATGAACGTTTCCCATAAGCCCGGGCATGACAAGGAGTATCGCGCGAACGCCGAGATCGCAGCGGAGCGCTACGACTATCCGCACATCTCCTTCATGGACCGGCAGGAGACCGCAGAGCGGCTCGGCACGAAGGACTATTATTGCGGTGTCCGCGATACGGGTACCGGCCATATCCATCCGCTGAAGCTACTGGTCGGTCTCGCCCGTGCGGCACAGGAAGCCGGCGCGCAGCTTTATGAGATGACGAAGGCGACCGCCATTCGACGCACCCGGAATGGGCCGGACGGCAAGATCGTAATCGAGACACCTTCAGGTGTGCTGACGACTGATCGCGCGCTCGTCGCCACCAATGCCTATGTCGGCAACCTCGAACCGGCCACTGCCGCGCATATCATGCCAATCGGCTCCTTCATCGCCGCCACAGCGCCGCTCGATGATTTCCCAGACGTTATTCCGGGCGGCGAGGCCGTAGCCGATTCGCGCTTCGTGGTGCGCTATTTCCGCAAATCGCGCGACAATCGCCTGCTGTTCGGCGGGCGGGAGGTCTATTCCTCACGCGACCCGAAGGACACGGCCAATGCCATCCGCACACAGATCGTCGCCACCTATCCCGCATTGAAAAATGTCGAAATCACCCATGCCTGGGGCGGCAATGTCGGCATCACCATGCCGCGCCAGCCCTTCGTGAAGGAGGTCATGCCAGGTGTCACCTCGATCGGCGGCTATTCCGGCCATGGTGTGATGCTGTCAAACTATTGTGGCAAACTCTATGCTGATATGGTCGCCGGTAAGGCAACGGGACTCGATCACCTCGCGGCGCTCGACATTCCGGCCTTCCCGGGTGGTCTGCGCCTGCGGACCCCGCTGCTTTTCCTTGCCTTGACGTGGTTTGCGCTGCGCGACAGGCTTTGGTGACGCACCCGCCTAGTAATCCGCCCGAAGCCATTTCGGGCTAGCCATTTTAAATCGATTAGATTAAACATGCCCCCAACCATGCGAGATGAAAGAACAGCGATGAGCAGCCAGATCATCCCAGTCGAACCTTTTGATTGTATCGTCTTCGGCGGAACCGGCGACCTTGCCGAGCGAAAGCTTCTGCCGGCGCTCTATCACCGTCAGGTCGAGGGCCAGTTCACCGAGCCGACCCGCATCATCGGCGCCTCCCGCAGCAACCTTTCGCATGAGGATTACCGCAAGTTCGCCGAGGATGCCCTGAAGGAGCATCTGAAGAAGGGCGAATATGATGAGACCGAGGTCAAGAAATTCTGCGAGCGGCTCTATTACGTCTCCGTCGACGCGAAGGCGGATCAGGGCTGGGACGAACTTAAAAAGCTGCTCGACGACGGCAAGGAACGCGTTCGCGTCTTTTATCTCGCTGTAGCGCCCGGCATTTTCGGCGCAATCTCGGACAAGATCCGCGACCACAAGCTGATCACCAGGGCGACCCGCATCGTCGTCGAAAAGCCGATCGGCCGTGACCTCGCCTCGGCGCTCGAACTCAACGACACGATCGGCAAGGTCTTCCGCGAAGAGCAGATTTTCCGCATCGACCATTATCTCGGCAAGGAGACGGTGCAGAACCTGATGGCGCTGCGTTTTGCCAACGCCCTCTACGAACCGCTCTGGAATGCCGAACACATAGACCACGTGCAGATCACGGTCGCCGAGGCAGTCGGCCTCGAAGGCCGGGCCGGCTATTACGACACGGCCGGCGCATTGCGCGACATGGTGCAGAACCATATCCTCCAGCTTCTCTGCCTCGTCGCCATGGAAGTGCCCTCCTCCATGTATTCCGAGGCCGTGCGCGACGAGAAGCTCAAGGTCCTTCGCGCTCTGAAGCCGATTACCGAAGCCAATGTCGAGCAGATGACCGTTCGCGGCCAGTATCGCGCCGGCGCTTCCGCGGGCGGCCCGGTCAAGGGCTATCTGGAAGAGCTGGAAGGGGGTGTTTCCAACACCGAGACCTTCGTCGCCATCAAGGCCGAGATCGGCAACTGGCGCTGGGCGGGGGTGCCCTTCTACATCCGCACCGGCAAGCGGCTTGCCAACCGCGTTTCGGAGATCGTCATCACCTTCAAGCCGATCCCGCACAACATCTTCGATTCCTCTGCCGGCCGCATCGCCGCAAACCAACTCATCATCCGCCTGCAGCCGGATGAAGGCGTCAAGCAGTCGCTGATGATCAAGGACCCCGGCCCAGGCGGCATGCGTCTGCGCGAAGTCTCGCTCGACATGAGCTTTGCCGAAGCCTTCAGCGTGCGCAATCCAGACGCCTATGAGCGGCTTCTCACCGATACGATCCGTTCCAACCAGACGCTGTTCATGCGCCGCGACGAAGTGGAGGCCGCATGGCGCTGGGTCGATCCGATCCTGAAAGGCTGGGAGGAAACCGGCCAGCAGGTGCAGGGCTATACTGCCGGCACCTGGGGTCCGAGCCAGGCCATCGCCCTCATCGAGCGCGACGGCCGCACCTGGCATGAAGGTTGAGACGATGGCTGCCAACCTTCATGAATTTTCCGAGGCCGCAACGCTCGCCACCGCTCTGGCGGACGAGGTCGCGGCACGTCTTGCCGCGGCAATCCGCGAAAGGGGCTCCGCCTCGATCGCGGTTTCCGGCGGCTCGACGCCGAAGCGCTTCTTCGAAACGCTTTCCACCCGCGATATCGACTGGGGCAAAGTCACGGTGACATTGGTGGACGAACGATTCGTGCCGGCCGACAACCCACGCTCCAACCACCTTCTGGTCGCAACCCATCTCCTGAAGGACAGGGCGGCAGCAGCGAAATTCATCCCACTCTATTACGACTGCTCCTCGATCGATGAGGCGGCCGGGATCGCGACAGAGAAGGCCGCCCGCATCGGCAAGCCCTTCGATGTGGTTATCCTTGGCATGGGAACGGATGGCCATACCGCCTCGTTCTTCCCGCATGGCACCAATCTGGGACAAGCGCTCGACCTTTCCGGTCCGCGCGGCGTGCTGACGATGGAGGCGGAGGGAGCGGGAGAAGAACGGCTGACCTTTTCCTTCGCGAGCCTTTCGGATGCGCGCTTCCTCGCCCTTCATATCGAAGGCCAGGGCAAGAAGGACGTGCTGGACAAAGCGAAGGCCGGCTCCGACGAAACCGAGATGCCGATCCGCGCCGTGCTCAACCGCGCTCAATCGCCGCTCGAAATCTACTGGGCGCCTTGAACGCCCGCATTTTTTAACAGGAGCAATCCCGGTCGGCTTTCGCCACTCCCAAGCCGGGGTTGACGACAGAGGACAAGACCATGGCCGCCCATTCCAGCATCGAGGCGATCACCGCCCGCATCGTCGAACGATCGAAGCCGCTTCGCGAAGCCTATCTCGACCGCGTGCGGCGGGCGGGCTCCGGGGGTCCTCACCGCGCCGTTCTTTCCTGCGGCAACCTCGCGCATGGCTTCGCGGTCTGTTCCCCCGCCGAGAAGACGGCGCTCGCGGGAGACGTCGTTCCGAATCTCGGCATCATCACCGCCTATAACGACATGCTCTCGGCCCACCAACCGTATGAAACCTTCCCGCCGATCATCCGGGAAGCGGCAAGGGAGGCCGGCGGCATCGCCCAGGTCGCCGGCGGTGTGCCGGCCATGTGCGACGGTGTCACTCAGGGTCAGCCCGGCATGGAGCTTTCGCTCTTCTCGCGCGATGCGATCGCCATGGCGGCCGGCATCGGCCTCTCGCACAACATGTTCGATGCGGCCGTCTTCCTCGGCATCTGCGACAAGATCGTGCCGGGTCTGGTGATCGCAGCCTTGAGCTTCGGCCACCTGCCTTCTGTCTTCATTCCGGCAGGTCCGATGACCTCCGGCCTGCCGAATGACGAGAAATCGCGCATCCGCCAGCTTTATGCGGAAGGCAAGGTCGGCCGCGCGGAACTCCTTGACGCCGAATCCAAGTCCTACCACGGACCGGGCACCTGCACCTTTTACGGCACGGCCAATTCCAACCAGATGCTGATGGAGATCATGGGCTTCCACATGCCCGGCGCATCCTTCGTCAATCCCGGTACGCCGCTGCGCGATGCGCTGACGAAGGAAGCCGCCAAGCGGGCGCTCGCTATCACTGCGCTCGGCAACGAATTCACGCCGGCCGGCGAGATGATCGACGAACGCTCGATCGTCAACGGGGTCGTCGGCCTGCATGCGACGGGAGGCTCGACCAATCATACGCTCCATCTCGTCGCCATGGCGCGCGCCGCCGGGATTCTGCTTACCTGGCAGGACATTTCCGACCTTTCCGATGTCGTGCCGCTGCTCGCTCGCGTCTATCCAAACGGACTTGCGGACGTGAACCACTTCCATGCGGCCGGCGGTATGGGTTTCCTCATCAAGCAGCTCCTGAAACAGGGCCTGCTGCATGACGACGTCCGCACTGTCTTCGGCCAGGGCCTGGAAGCCTACACGATCGAGGCGAAGCTCGATGCCAATGGCCGGGTCGTGCGCGAACCGGCCCCGGAAGAGAGCGGTGACAAGAAGGTGCTTGCCTTGATCGAAACGCCTTTCCAGTCGAACGGCGGGTTGAAGATGCTGACGGGACATCTCGGCAAGGCGGTCATCAAGATTTCCGCGGTCAAGCCGGAACGGCACATTATCGAGGCACCGGCAATCGTCTTCCATGACCAGCAGGAGCTGCAGGATGCCTTCAAGCGCTGCGAGCTCAACAGGGATTTCGTCGCCGTCGTGCGCTTCCAGGGTCCCAAGGCAAACGGCATGCCGGAACTGCATCGGCTGACCCCGCCGCTCGGCGTGTTGCAGGACCGCGGTTTCAAGGTCGCGCTCGTCACCGACGGACGCATGTCCGGCGCATCCGGCAAGGTGCCTGCGGCAATCCATATCACGCCGGAAGCCTCCGATGGCGGGCCGATCGCCAAGATCAAGGATGGCGATATCATCCGCCTCGATGCGATCGCCGGAACGCTGGAGGTACTGGTGGATGCGGCGGAATTCGCCGCGCGCACGCCGGTCGTTGCCGATCTTTCCGACAACGAGTTCGGCATGGGCCGCGAGCTCTTCGCCGCCTTCCGCCGCAATGTCGGTCATGCGGACCAGGGGGCGAGCGTCTTCGCTTGAACGAAAGGGCGGCTCATGACCGCCCCTTGTCACAAATATCGATGCGGTTCACCAGGCGCGGATATCGAGCGTCCGGTCGCGGTGGTTCGGGTGGGTCGAGAAGACGAAGATGCGATCAAGCTCCTTTTGCGACAGCAGCCGCAAGAAACGGACCTCGACCGTGTTGTTGGCGAAGGTCTTCATCAACAGGCAGCCGACCTTGGTGATGCGCGCGTCCGGAATATCGAGATAGAACTGCTGCGGCAACGTATATTGCGTGAGGATGCCGAGAATGGCCCCGCTTTGGGAGATGCGCAGCACGTCGCAGCGGCGCTGCGCCATGTTCATCACACCCTTTTCGGTATACTCGATGCGCGCGGCATTCATGGTGTCTTCCATCTTGAACCGGGCCTCCCGGTCGTACATGAAAGATTCTTCCTTGTTCAAAAAATGATTTTTGGTCGGAGCGGCACTCACGACAAACCTCCTATTCTTCAATAGGAAAAGACTAGCCGGTGAAGTTTAACAGAAGGTTTGGAAGTCCCGCCCTGGAACAACTGTGCGCAGAGACTACAACAACATGGTAAACACCCCTTCACTCACGCAGTGCGATAAGTCTTACCCTGCGCGTCAAAAAGATGCAGTTTCTTCGGATCGGCCGAAAAGCGCATCGCTTCACCCTTGTGCACATTGAGGATGCCGGGAATTTTGACGATAATCGGCTCCTGATCGGCAAGGCCCTCGATATAAAGCAAGGTCACTTCGCCAAGCGCCTCGACGATCGAGACCTGTCCTTCAAAAAGATAATCGTCACCGGTTGCGACCGAAAGGTCCTCCGGGCGGACACCAAAACTTGCCGTCTTACCGGCTTCCGACGCGGCGGTGGCTACCGGCACATGCACGGCCTTGCCACCCTTCAGGGCTATGGTCGTCACGTCGCCTGTCTTCTTTACGGTCGCGGGAATAATGTTCATCGCCGGCGAGCCGATGAAGCGGGCAACGAAGAGGTTCTCCGGAGATTCGTAGAGTTCAAGCGGCGCGCCGACCTGCTCGATCCGGCCGGCCGAGAGCACGACAATACGATCGGCAAGCGTCATCGCCTCCACCTGGTCGTGGGTCACGTAAATCATCGTCGTGTCCGGCATCTGCTCCTTGAGCCTGGCGATCTCAATGCGGGTCGCGACGCGAAGTGCCGCATCAAGGTTCGACAGAGGTTCATCGAACAGGAAGACCTTCGGATCACGGCAAATAGCGCGTCCGATCGCGACACGCTGGCGCTGGCCGCCTGAAAGGGCCTTCGGAAGACGATCGAGATAGGGCGTCAGCTGCAGGATTTCCGCCGCCGAACGAACACGGCGGTCGATCTCCTGCTTGCTCTCGCGGGCGATCCGCATGCCGAAGGCCATGTTGTCGTAAACCGTCATATGCGGATAGAGCGCATAGGACTGGAAGACCATGGCAATACCGCGCCGCGAAGGCGGCACCTCGTTCACGAGCTGGCCATCGATATACATCTCCCCACCGGTGATGCTCTCCAGGCCGGAAATCATCCGCAGCAGCGTGGACTTGCCGCAACCAGAGGGGCCTACGAAGACCACGAACTCGCCCTGGCTGATGTCCAGGTCGATGCCATGCAAAACCTTCACCTGTCCATAGGCCTTGCGGATATCCTTCAGAACGACGCCAGCCATGATCTCCTCCCCTTTTTGTCAGGCTTGACGGGCAAAAAACGCGCCCCAAGCCGGTAACTCCACTCGTCTGTCTTCCAGGCTGCTTTCAAACCCGTGACCGGTCAGAACTTCCCATTCGCCGACCGGAAGTTCCGTTGCTGCTGCGGCCGCACTCATATTGAAAACGCAGAGCACGATTTCGTTGCCATAGCGCCGCTCGTATCCCAGGACTGTACCGTCTTCCGGCAGGAAAAGGATATCGCCCTTGGTAAAAGCCGGATGCTGTTTGCGGAACGCGAGGAAACGCCGGTACTGCTCCAGCACCGAAGCCGGATCGCCATATTGGGCACCCACAGCCCGAAGCTGATGCTCGACAGGAATCGGCAACCAGGTCTTCTCGGCCGTAGAGAACCCCGCTTGCAGCGCCTGGGAATCCCAGACCATCGGCGTACGGCAGCCATCGCGGCCCTTGAACTCCGGCCAGAACTGAATGCCGTAGGGATCCTGGAGATCCGCGTAAGCGATATCCGCCTCGGTAAGCCCCAATTCCTCGCCCTGATAAATGCAGACCGAGCCGCGCTGCGTCATCAGGATGGCGGAGGTCATCTTGGCATAAGCATCCCGGTCGAGAATATCGTGGCCCCAGCGCGTGACGTGGCGCACGACATCATGGTTCGAGAAGGCCCAGCAGGCCCAGCCATCGGGTGCCGCCAGGGAAAACGCATCCTGGACCGCGACAACGCGAGCCGGCGTCAGAGGATCGGGTGCCAGGAACTCGAAAGCATAGCACATATGCATCTTGTCGTTGCCGGACGTATATTCCCCGACGATCTCCAATCCCCGCTGGCTGTCGCCGACTTCGCCGACTGCGGCGATCGCAGGGAATTCATCGAGCACCGCACGAAAGCGCCTCAGGAACTCCAGGTTTTCCGGCCGATTCTTGTCGTAGAGATGTTCCTGGAAGTTGTAGGGGTTCACCGCCGGCGCGGTGGAGGCGTTGCGCCGCGACGGTTCCAATGCCGGGTTGTCGCGCAGTTCCTTGTCGTGGAAGTAGAAGTTGATCGTGTCGAGGCGGAAACCGTCGACGCCGCGCTGCAGCCAGAAGCGGGTCATGTCCAGTAGAGCGTCCTGCACTTCCGGGTTGTGGAGATTCAGATCCGGTTGCGAGGTCAGGAAGTTGTGCATGTAATACTGCATGCGGGTCGGGTCCCATGCCCAGGCCGATCCGCCGAAGATCGACAGCCAGTTATTGGGCGGCGTGCCATCCGGCTTTGCATCAGCCCAGACATACCAATCCGCCTTCGGGTTGAAACGGCTGGACCGGCTTTCAATGAACCAGTGATGCTGGTCCGAGCTGTGCGACATCACCAGGTCGATCATCACCTTGATGCCGAGCCGGTGTGCCTCGGCGATCAATCCATCGAAATCCGAGAGTGCGCCGAACATCGGATCGACATCGGTATAGTTCGACACGTCGTAACCGAAATCCTTCATCGGCGACGGGAAGAAGGGTGAAATCCAGACAGCATCGGCCCCAAGCGCGGCCACGTGCGGCAGGCGTGCCGTGATCCCCTTCAAATCACCGATGCCATCGCCGTTCGAATCCTGAAAGGAACGCGGATAGATTTGGTAAATCACGGCTCCGCGCCACCAGTCCCTGTCGGGTGTTGCGGAAGTTTCTGCCGAAATTGTCATTCAATATCCTGTTGTTGTCAGATGAAATATCGGCTCAGCCGCCCTTGACCGAACCAGCAAGCAAGCCGCGCACGAGGTAACGCTGCAACGCGAAGAAGACAATTATCGGCACGAGGATGGAGATGAAAGCAGAAGCCGTCAGGATTTCCCACCTTCCACCCATCGAGCCCAAAAGCGCGTTCAGAGCACCGGTCAGGACGAGTTGCTCCCTGTTGGTTCCGAGGAAGACCATGGCGACCAGGAGATCGTTCCAGGTCCAGAGGAACTGGAAGATCGAGAAGGATGCAAGGGCCGGGAACGATAGGGGAAGCACAATCCTGATGAAAATCTCGAAATCGCTTGCGCCGTCCACCCGGGCCGATTCTATGATCTCCTTCGGCAGCCCGGCGATATAGTTGCGCAGGAGATAAATGGCGAGTGGCATGCCGAAAGCGGAATGCGCCAGCCAGATACCTGCGTAACTTCTCGACGGCACGCCGAAGAACGTGCCGATCTCGTTGTACATCCGCAGCAGCGGAATGAGCGACATCTGCAACGGTACGACGATCAACCCCACGACCATTGCGATAATCAACGCACGGCCGGGAAACTCCATCCAGGAAAGCGCATAGGCGGCAAAGGCAGCGATCAGGATGGGTATGATCGTCGAGGGAACGGCAACCGTTAGCGAATTGACGAAAGACTGCCCGATCCCCTGGGAGGTGAGCACGGTATTGTAATTCTGCGTGGTGAAGGTCGGCGGCGTAGCGATCGTGAGGTACACGCGTCGTCCACGCTCGCTCTCGAATGGGCCGTTCTTCGTGTAGACGTAGCTGCCATCCTCATTGACGATCAGCGTCTCCCCTTCTCCGAGATCTGCCGGCTGACCGGCCTGGAACTCCGCTGGAGCAGCGACACGCGTGCCGAAAGCCCGCACGGTTCCGCCCTGCCCCGCCTCGAAAACCGAGCCGGTGATGACATAGTTCGCCCCTTCCTGCCGTGCGGCAGACGGGTCTGCCAATCGCGACGCTGTGGTTTGCGAGGCGCTACTGAAGGCAGTCCACCACCCCGACGATGTGATCTGCGCCGGATCGCGGAAGGAGGTGACGAGGATACCGAGCGTCGGGATCAGCCAGATGATACAGATCAGGAGCACCGACAGGTGAACGATGAGACGGGGAAGTCCGATACGGCGAAGGCCGGCGACAGCGTTCATCTCAATGACCTCCCGTTTCCTTGTTCGCCTGGCGGATATTCCAGATCATGATCGGTGTCACGGCCGCCATGATGACAAGTGCGATGACTGCACTTCGACCGGAATCGCCTCCGCCCCGGAACATCCAGTCGAACATCAGGTTCGCGAGTACCATCGTGTTCCACTGGCCGTTGGTCATGGTCAGCACGATGTCGAAAACCTTCAGCACCAGAATGGTGATGGTCGTCCAGACGACGGCGATCGTGCCCCAGATCTGCGGCACCATGATCTTCCAGAAAATCTGCCAGCCGTTGGCGCCATCGATGACCGCCGCCTCGATCGTCTCCTCGGGAATGCCACGCAGCGCCGCCGACAGGATGACCATGGCAAAGCCGGTCTGTATCCAGATGAGGATGACCATGAGGAAGAAATTGTTCCAGAAGGGCATCGCTATCCAGACCTGCGGATTGCCGCCGAAGAACTGTACGACGGAGTTCAGGAGGCCGATCTGAGTCTCGTTGCCGCCGCGATACTCGTAGATGAATTTCCAGATGACCGAGGCGCCGACGAAGGAGATCGCCATCGGCATGAAGACGAGGCTCTTGGCGATATTGCCCCACCAGATGCGGTCGGTCAGGACGGCGATGACAAGGCCGAAGAAGGTGCAGGCCGCCGGAACGACGGCGAGCCAGAGGATGTTGTTGAAGATCGACTGGCGAAACTGATCATCGAAGAGCGCCCATCGGTAATTCGCAAAACCAACGAAACTTTCGCCGGACCGGTCATAGAAGGACAGGATGAAGGTCGCGACGACCGGATAGACCAGATAGACCCCAAGCAGGATCAGCGCCGGCCCCAGGAACAACCAGGGACGGACGACGGCCCGGCGATTGAGATTGACAGACGCCGTCCGGACATTCTCCTTCGGCACCGGAAAGACGATCTGGAGCAGCTTGTCGGAGAGCCAGTAATAGAGCGCACACGCAAAAACGCCGGCGATTACCACGCCGACGGCCGAGACGATCTGCGATACCATGTCCCCTCCTTGTGGCCAGCATCGCAGGAGGATGCTGGTTTTTGTTGGCGGCTATCCGCCCGCTGTTATGGTCGAAGAACAGTCAATCTTTTGGAAATCAATCTGTTGGAAGCCACGCCGGTCTAGCCGGCGCGGCAAGATGCAGATTTACTTCAGGCCGTCCCATGCCTTCTGAATGTCGGACGCGACCGTCTTGGCGTCCTTGCCGCCGACATAGTCAACCATGCCGGTCCAGAAGGCACCGGCGCCGATCTTGCCCGGCATAAGGTCGGACGCGTCGAAGCGGAAGGTCGTGGCAGTGGTCAGGGCCTCGCCCTGCTTCTTCAGGACCTCATTGGCATAGGCATCGGGATTGGCACCCTTGAATGGCGTCAAGAACGATGACTGCGCCATCCAGACCTCATGCGCGATCGGCGTCTTCAGGAATTCGATGAAGGCCTTGGCGGTTGGCGAATCCTTGGTGATCGCGAACATCGTGCCCGCGCCGAGGACCGGCGTTCCCAGTTCCGGCTTCGAAGCATAGGTGGGCAGGTAGAAGAAGTCGGCATCAGTGCCGAGCTTCGTATCGGGCGGGAAAAAGGACGGAACGAAGGAGGCCTGGTGATGCAGGTAGCATTTCGGTGGAATGCCGAAGAGACCCTTGGGGCTGTCGCGGAAATCGGTGGAAGCCACTGCCGCCACGCCGCCGCTGACATATTTCTCATTTTTTGCGAACTTGCCAAATTCCTCAATCGCGCCAACGACGGCCGGGTCATCGAACTTGACCTCGTTACTAACCCACTTGTCATAGACCTCCGGCTTCTGGGTCCGCAGCATCAGGTCCTCGACCCAGTCGGTCGCCGGCCAGCCGGTCGCGCCGCCCGAACCGAGGCCGATGCACCATGGAACGCCACCATCCTCAACGATCTGGTCGCTGAGCTTGAAGAGGTCCTCCATGGTCTTCGGGACCTCGTAGCCCGCTTCCTCGAAGTTTTCCGGCACGTACCAGACCATGGACTTGAAGTCCGCCTTGAAGGGGAAGCCGAAATAGGCCTCCTTGCCATCCTTGCCCTTGTAGGTGCCGTAGCGGATCCAGTCGGCGCCCGAGCCATAATTGCTCTTGACCCAGTCGGAATTCTCCTGGCCGAGCGGGGTCAGGAAGCCCTTGGCGGCGAGATCGGCCAGCAGACCCGGCTGCGGAATGATGGCGATATTCGGAGGGGAGCCGGCCTGCGTATCGATGACGATCTGCTGCTCGTAATTTTCCGAGGAGGAATAACGGCCGTCAATGCCGGTTGCGGCATTGAAATAAGCGAGAACGCTGTTGAACAGGACCTCGTCTTCGCCACGCCAAGGGCCGAACAGCGTGAGGCTCTGTCCTTTCAGATCCGAGTGAGCGGCCTTGAAATCCTCATAGCTCTTCCAATTGAAGCGCGAATCCTCGCCCGGTGCGAACTTAAGTTCCTGGGCGGCTGCACTGCCTGCAAGGAGTGTCGCAAGCGCCGCGCCGATCCAAAATGATGTCTTCATAAAATCATCCTCCCATTGCCCCGGCTTTTGCTACCCTGCCGGGAGTTCCCAAAACATAGGAAGAGATTTAACGCTCTGGCGACGGAGTCAACCCCTCCGCCGACAGCATGTCGAAGATCGCAAACCCTCGATGCTACCCTAAAACTTCGGCGCCGGCTTTCCCGCGGCGCGATAGGCGGCGATTACGGTGTTGGCCATCAGCATGGCGATAGTCATAGGGCCGACGCCACCGGGAACCGGCGTAATCGCGCCAGCGATCTCAACGGCTTCGGCATAAGCAACGTCACCGACAAGCCGGGTCTTGCCCTCGCCCTTGTCCGGAGCCGGTACGCGGTTGATACCGACGTCGATGACCGTTGCGCCAGGTTTCACCCAGTCCGCCCTGACCATCTGCGGACGTCCGACCGCAGCGACGAGGATATCCGCGTTGCGGCAGATCGCGGCGAGATCCCTGGTCTTCGAATGCGCCATGGTGACGGTTGCATTGGCGGCGAGCAGCAGCAGCGCCATCGGCTTGCCAAACAGATTGGAGCGGCCGATGACGACGGCATTGAGGCCTGAAAGGTCACGGCCATGTATACGGTTGACGAGCAACATGGCACCGGCCGGCGTGCAGGAAATGAGACCGGTATCGAGATCGCCGGTGGCAATCTTGCCGGCATTGACGACGTGCAGGCCGTCGACATCCTTTTCCGGCGAGATGGACAGGATCACCGGCTCGGCATTCAGATGCTTCGGCAATGGGAGCTGAACCAGGATACCGTGGATGGCCGGATCGGCGTTAAGCTCGGCAACAAGCTTTTCCAGTTCTTCCTGCTTCGTCTCTTCCGGCAAGCTGTGCTGGATCGAGTTGAAGCCGCACTGCTTGGCCATCTTGCTCTTGGAATTGACGTAGGCATGGCTCGCCGGATCGTTACCGACGATGACGACCGCCAAGCCCGGCTGGACGCCTGTTTCCCTTTCGAGCGAGGCAGCCGCTTCGGTCACGGCCGCAATGACGGACGCTGCCGCCTCTTTCCCATCAATCACCACAGTCACGCGCACCTCCCGCTTGAACCGTTGCCAATGTATACACGGGCACGTATTAAATTTGCACGCCAACGCCTATGCTGGTCGCAGACGGCAAATGCAAGAGGATTCGATGTCGCGGGGTCTTATCTTGCGGATGCGTTCCGGTGGGCCGAGTGCAACTGCACACGCTCTCGTAGCTCGGTCATGTGACGGCGCAGCTCACGAACCTCTTCAGCCCTGCGAATATCCTGTTGAGAAACAAGCGGCGTCGCATGGCCCGATTCTTCCGCGAGGCGGGCGGACGTAATGGCCGAGACCAGCGGCGGAAGGCCGGCCTCCTGCACCAGCCTCCGGTTAGCCATCAATACGTCGCGGATATGATCGACGAGCGGGCGATCATTGGCGGGAGCCGGATAATGCAGGCGCCGAGAGTGTTGCGGCTCATGGAAAGGATCATCGTAGGGCGGGTCATGGAGTTCTTTGAGAGCATTTTCCTGCTCGGGAACGTCCTCCCGCCAGTCCGGTTCAACTGTCAGCTCTGGTTCAGTTGTAAATTCTGCTTCAGCATCATCTGCCGCAACCTCGACCGGTTTGCGACGCGTAAAAAAGACGAGCATCAAGCCGAGGCAGAAGCCGGCCAATGCACCTGCACCCGATATCTCAGCGACCGACAGGCCGCGCGCTTTCACCTTCCCTACCGTTGCCGGAACAAGAACCTCAACCCTCGCTGCCGCAGTTTTCGGGTGCGTCTCGCCGCGCTGAAGCGCATCGAGATAGTTCCTGCGCGCCTCACCGACCGCGGCTTCGAGACCTGCGAGCCGCGTGGCGGACTCGACGATCTCCTTGTCACCCGGCTTTTTCGATTTCGCCGCCTTGAGTTCGGCCAGATGTATGGCAGCCGCCTTCTCCTGCTGGCCAAGTGAAGTCGAAAGCTGTTTCAGAGCCGTCTGAATCCCGGAACGCGCATCCTCGAGCGCCGCTCGGGCTGCGAGCAAGCGCGGGTGGCGAGGGCCGAGATCGCCTGCAAGCCGATCGACGGCGAGCTTTGCTTCGATATATCTCTGCCGCTGATAGTCGAGGCCGGTATATTCCAGGCTATCCGGCAACGGTTTGCTCAGAATATCGTCGAATTTCATTTCGGACGCCTGCATGGCCTTCTGCTTCAGCTCTGCAAGCTGAGCTTCTGCGCCAGAGATCTCCGCAATCAGTTGTTGTTCTTCGCTTTCCGCCCGGCGAATTTGGGCAAGCTTTTGCTGGTCCGTTTTCGCGATGAAGCCGGAAAGCGATGCCTCGGCACGCTCGAGCGTCTGGCGTAGCTTTTCCACCAACGGCTCAGACGCGCCGCCCCCCGAAATGGCGATCTCGTCACTCAACGTGTCACCGAGCATGTTGGCGATTTTCACCGCCTGGTCCGCTTCCGCGGCGGTGACGGAAATCGTGAGTTCGCCTGCCTGGCGATGGTAGCTGGTTAAAATCGCCTGCGAGAGCCGGTCACGCAGCCGGCTCTCGGCCTGTGATACCGTCATTGCCTCGCCGGAGACGATATCGGAGGCCACACTTAGGAGGCTCGAACGATTGACGGCGAATTCGCTGCCGCCTCCCAGGTTGAGGGCGCGGATCAGATTGTCGAGGCTCCGCTTCGAATGCAGCGCCGCGGCGGCATCGTTGATCGCGCTTTCGCTTGCCGCTTCGATCTTCAGCCGGGTTTCGGCTTCGAACTTCTGCGGAACCAATGCAGCCATGGGAAACGCCAAGGCGGCACCAGCCAATGTGATGACACTGATCTTGAGGAAAGTGAAGCGCATCGGGATACGCATCGACCGGACGTCGGCGGGTATGGCCGACATCTCCGGATTCCGGTCTTCTACGGTTTTCGCCGACTGATACATGGATGACCACATAAACCCATGCCGCCGGCATCCTCGCAGGCAGCCTTTGATTAAGGCAGTCTAAATTTGTATGGCAAAGAAAGGGTTAACTTGTCAGGCGAAAGACGCTTTGGCCGGCGTCGACCCAACTTTCGCCTCGACCCGAGTCGGCCTGTCTTCGATGAGGCCGGATAGGCCAGATGCCGCCATGACGACCAGACCAGCGGGAACCGACGATAGACGCCGCTCCATCCGCCTTTCCGCGGCAGGGTTTGTTGCGTCGACGACGATGAGATCGCAACGCTGCACGATCTCATCGTCGCGAGCGATCGTCACGATATCGTGCCAAGGGGCATGGCGGGCAAAATGGCTCCGCAAAGCGTCGATACGGGCGATGTCCTCACCGGCGATACCGATCCGGCAACCCTTTTCCAGGAACGTCAGCAGCGCGGGGACGAATGTACCCGCTGAGAACCGGACGGGCGTGGGCTTTGCCTGCAGAGCATTTGCCAACAGGCTGAAAATACGGCTTCCGCCCGGCAACAGTAGTCGACGGCTCAGCTGATCCCGATAAAGGGCATCGACAACCTGACGCAGAACCGTTCGCTCATCCAGAAATGCAAGCGTCGTGCGGTTGCCGCGCAATGAAATCAGCCCCTCCGCGAGACCGAGCGCCGCATTCCACCCGAGGTCGCAGGTGCGCAGTCCGAACAAAGTTCGAGATGACGCGGATACCAGAAATTCTCCCGATGCATTCATCGGTGCGCTCCACGATGAGGGACAAACAATCCCATCGACCCCTAAGGGAGCGCGCTGAAATTCCACTTAAACCAATTGTTAAAATTCGAGTGACCCGTGCATTTCCGGGACTGCTCATGAACGAGCAGGACCCATAAGGCGACCCCACCAGGTATCGCCTGCATCAATGGCCTGAGGACTGCGGCGCCTCGATTTTCACGCCTTCGACGATCTTCCGACCCGGATTCGGATTCTTGTTACCGCGCGAAGCATTGTTGCGAATATCCTCCTTCGAAAGATAATCGAGCTGTTCGACCAGCACTTCTGCCACGAGGCCCTCGCCGAGCTTCCTGTTCATGCCATCCTTGATGCTGGAACGGAACTTTTCGAGATCGAAGGCGCCGGGCTTGCTGAGATCTACCATCTTGTTGCCGATCAGCAGGGTGAAGAGCTCATCGGTCGTCACTTCCGTTATCGGGAGCTTGACGCCCGTGATCTTCTGCTTATCCATCATGAAGGAAACGCGACCCAGAAAATAGCCGGTGATCGCGCCATCCGAAATCACCGGAATGGTGATCGATTCCCCAGGTACCAGTTCGAGAAGCTCCTTCTTCTTGGCCTCCTCATCCACCGGCGTCGGCGCAGCAGACATCTGCACGGAGAAATATACTGCTCCGAGCGTTACGACGCAGACCCAGAGACCTGTGAGAAGGAGCTTGATCATCAGACCTCGCCGTAGGTGAACTGTTCCTGGGTGTAGGTACCATCACCGTCGGCATCGCGAGCAGCGTTCTTCAGGAGATCAGCGACCGCGCGCACGGCATGCAGATGCGCCTCGACCCGGCGAGCGTTGAGGGCAAGTTTGTCCTTCAAGCCATGCATCTGGTCGACATAACCGACAGCGATTTCCCTGGGGTCTGTGCCGCGGAAGAGCATGGTCAATTCATAGAGGCATCGGCTCTTGTGGGCATTCGAGACCTTCAGATCAAATTCCGGGTCGCGGCCGATCCGCTGGTTTTCATTGTCGATTATCATCTCCAACCGGCCGAGCACGGTCTTGATACGATAATCATTCGAAACGACTTCCATATTTTCTGCCCCAGTCTGAGTCATGTCAGGCCTCATTGCTCTTGTCGACGCCGAGAACCTGACGTTCAAAATCGGTAATCATGCTCATCGCGCGGCTGCGATCATTCTCGTCGGTGGTGGTGTTGACCGTCCCGTGCCGTTCAGCCCGTGCGAGTGCCTGTGAATACATCTGCTCGGCGATGCCGATGCCACCCTTCTCGGACATCTCATCGGCAATCTTTTCGGCCATCATGCTCTTCCAGAACTCACCCGCCGAGCCCTTGCCGTAAACCTCCTCGGTTTCCTTGGGAAGCATGGAATTCACGAAAGTCTGCAGCACCGAAGCTTCAAACTTGCGGTATTCATCCGGCATTTCGGCGACCTCTTTCGGCATGACCGGGTTGCCGAGACCTGCTTTCGTCGCCGGAGTGTCGATGATGTTCATGGCGGCGCCGAAACCCTTGCCGACTTCCGCGAGACTCGTCGCAGCAAAAGCCGCCTTGCTCGCCTTCAGCTTCGCCTGCGCCTCTTGTACGGCGGCAGGGTCGGCGGCACGGACGACATCCAAAACCAGATCGCTTGGAGGTGAAATCGCCACGTCAGTTCCTTTCAATGAATGCCGTGAACTGCATCCAGGAAAGGCGCAGGGCACAGCAGCAAGTTTGCAACGGCACATGATCCCATCGGAAATCCGATTCGCATCGGGTGATCTGCGCAATGAGGGGACTATGGCGTCCGAAGCTTGCTGGAGGCTGGCGAGTCTATTTGATCATCTGCACGCCCAAGGTGATCTCGATGAGCTCACTTATGGCGTCATCAGCGGCCTCGCGGTCTTCGTGATCGCGGGCTTCCTTCATGTTCTCCTCCAAGCGATCGGCCTTGGTACGCTCCTTGAGAACCTTCATCTCCTGAAGTTGCTGGATGCCCGCAAGCTGACGCTCCTTCATGGTCAGGCGACCGAAGCGCTCGGCATAATGCTGCGAGAATTGCCGATGGATGGGTTCCATCGAGCCGATAGCCCCGATCACGTCCTCCATCGACTGATTGACTTCGGCCCGGTGGCGGGTCGTCGCGGCAAGCTCGTTTTCGGCCATCTTCTCCATATGCCGTTGAACCGCCACCAGGCGCTTGAGCTTATCCGACCTCTTTGCTGGACCTGCCATTTTCGCCTCTCCTAGAAGGATGTGAAGATCGGCACGAAGCCATCCACGTAGAGGCGAACGAAGGCGGCGATCGAGAGGTAAAGAAGGAAAAGCCCACCCATCAGCAGAAAGGGCGTGGAAATAAAATAAACTGGAATCTGGGGTGCGAGCTTGTTGATGAAACCGATTGCGACGTTGAACATCAGACCGTAGATCAGGAACGGGCTTGCCAGCCGCAGCATGATCATGGTCGAGGCACGCAACGTATCCGTCAACGTAATCAGAATCCTCTGTGAATCGATCACAGCCCCCACAGGCGTTGCCGCGTAGGAATCGACGAGGGCACGGAAAACGATGTGATGAAAATCCATCATGAACAAAAGCAGCAGACCGCTCAACGTCAGCAGGTTGGTCAACTGGTTTTCCGAAGCATCTTCCAGAATGTCCTGGCCGCCTGGCGCAGTAAACCCGATCGACATGGTCAGAATCGCGCCGGCGAACTGCATGCTGAGGGTGTAGAGCCGAGCGATCAGGCCATAGCCAATGCCGATCAAGGCTTCGGTAAAGATCAGGCCGATATAGGTGGCATCCGGTGAAGACGCCTTCGGATAGATCATATCCCAGAGAACCGGCAGTATTGCCATGGAAAGAGCGACGGCCAGGAAGAGCCTGACCTGTGCCGGAACGCGAGCACTTCCAAAGCCCGGCAGGACCATGATGCACCCGCCCATGCGGCAAAACGCAAGGAAGAGTGCGAGAATGGTCCCCTGCGGGTCGGTAATCATAAAAAGTCCCTTAGGCCCCAGAGGCCAGCGGTCACGAGATCGCACCCAGAATCTTGATCTCGAGGCCTTTCGCCAGTTCCACATGCGACAGAACCGGCAATGTTGCGAAGAGTCGTTCGATGATCATGCGAACATAGGAGCGTGTTTCCGGGGACGTGACAAGCACGAAGGGCAGACCCCGATCCATGAATTCACGGATAACTTTGGTCGCCTGCTCACTGAATTCCTCAAGCGTGCGCGGATCGATGTCGAATTCGACCACTTCTCCCTTGGCATCTCGCTTGAGAGCCTGATGGAAAAGCATGTCCCACTTGTTACCGAGGCGCAGCACGCGCAGCACGCCGTTGTCGGCAAGGTCACCGCAGAGCTGCTGCGCCATGCGCACGCGCACATGCTCGACGATCTGTTCCGTCTTGCGGACATGCGGCGCCAGTTCCGCCACCGCTTCCAGGATGAGATGCAGGTTGCGGATCGAGACGCGTTCGGCCAGCAACAGTTTCAGCACCGCCTGCAGACCGGAATAGGACATGTGCGATGAGCAGATTTCGTCAGCAAGCTTCTTGTATTCCGGATCAAGACGGTCAATCAGGATCTTGACGTCCTTATAGGAGAGAAGCTGCGGCAGGTTGTTGCGGATGACTTCCGAGAGATGGGTCAGGACAACCGAAACGTTGTCGATGGGATGGAACCCCTCGCGCTTCAGGTCTTCCGCGAAAGTTTCAAGGATCGACACCGCGGGCATCCCAAAGGCGGGTTCGCGGATTTCGTCGCCGGGAATGCTCGGCTTACGGCCAGACCCGGTCACGACAAGTACATCGCCGACGCGCAATACGTTGGAAGCGATCGTCGTGCCATGGATCCGGATCTGGTAGGACTTTTCAGGGATGGCGATGTCGTCGCAGACCTTGATTTCCGGCACGACAAAGCCGTACTGGGTCGCAAACTTCTTGCGCATCTTGCCGACGCGGAAAGCAAGTTCCTGGTGCTGGCCGAGCAGTCGTGTCGAGACCTGCTTGCCGAGCGCAAGCTCGATTTCTGCGGTCTTGAGGACCGATTTGACCGATTCCTTCTCGGCTTCCTTGCTCTGGACGACCTTCTTTTCCTCGTCTTCCCGGCGGGCCTTGTTCTCCGCCTCGACGCGGCGCGGCACCAGCCAGGCACCGAAACCCAGAACCCCACCCAGGGCAACGAAAGGCAAGAGGGGCAGTCCAGGCACGATAGCAAGCAGGCCCATCAACGCAGCGGACATGGAAAGGGCGCGCGGATAGCCGCTCAATTGGTCGACGACAGCCTTGTCGGTGGACCCGGCCGTGCCGCCGCGGGTCACAAGGAGGCCGGCCGCGAGTGAGACGATAAGTGCGGGAATCTGTGAGACGATGCCATCGCCGACGGAAAGCTTGACGAAAACATCCGCCGCCTCGCCGATCGGCAAGCCGTGGCGGAAGTAACCGATGATGATGCCACCGAAAACATTGATAGCGGTGATGATGAGACCTGCAATCGCGTCACCGCGAACGAATTTCGACGCACCGTCCATCGCCCCGAAGAAGGAGCTTTCCTCTTCAAGCTCGGAGCGGCGGCGCTGGGCCTCCTTCTCGTCGATAATGCCTGCCGACAGGTCCGCGTCGATCGACATCTGCTTGCCGGGGATGGCATCGAGGGTGAAGCGGGCGCCGACTTCCGCGATACGCGTCGCGCCCTTTGTGATGACGATGAAATTCACCGTGACGAGGATCATGAAGACAATCACGCCGATCACGAAGTCGCCGGACATGACCAGGCCGGAAAATCCCTGGATCACGTTGCCCGCGGCGCCGTGGCCTTCGTGGCCACGCGAGAGGATCACGCGCGTCGTTGCGATGTTGAGCGACAAGCGCACCATGGTCGCGATCAGCAAAACAGTCGGAAACGACGAAAAATCGAGCGGGCGCTGAATCCACAGTGCCACCATCAGGATCAGCACCGAAAATGCGATTGAGAAGGCAAGGCCGATATCGATGAGGAAAGGCGGTATCGGCAGGAAAAGGATGCAGAGGATGGCGACGATGCCGAGAGCAAAGCCGATGTCCCGGCCGCTCGGAGCTACCTTCGGTATGGATAATGCAGGTGGTTGCGCCATGGATTTCCCGTCTCTTCATGAGATGGCGGCAGGACATTCTCCTACCAGTTCACATCCTGACTAACGGGTGAAGCTTGCGCGAAGGTGGGGCGGGAAAAGCAAAAGGGCCGGGCAACCGGTCAAAAACCCGACTGCACCCGCGAAAATACCAGATTGGCGAAAAGATTGATCTGACCGCCGATAAAAGGCGCCGTCACGCCGATCGTAATCATGATCGCGACGATCTTCGGCACGAAAGTCAGCGTCATTTCCTGAATTTGCGTCAGCGCCTGGAGAAAGGCGATGGTAACGCCCACGATCATGGCGACGATGACCGCAGGACCTGAGGCAACCAGGACTGTCCAGATCGCCGCCTGCATGATGTCCAGGGCATCGGCCTCATTCATCGCGCTTATCCTGATTCGCAGCTATTTCGATCAGGTATCTGTAGCGCCGTCGTCGGTATCAGTCGAGCCATCCCCGGCCGGGAACGGCTCATCCGAGAATACGACGCCGGCCTGCAGCAGAATCTTGTTGTCGTCTTCCGTGATGGCGACGACGCCGTCGGAATAGACCTCGACTTCCTTGACCTTGCCGGTGAGCGTATCGTCGGCGCTCTTGACATATTTGCCGATCAGATCACTCGCACGCGTCAACGCCTCTGCCTGCAACATGCTCTTCAGATGCGTGTTCGTCTGGATCGACTGCTCGACCTGCGAGAACGTCGCGAGCTGAGAGATCTGCTCGCTCGCATCCATGGGATCGGTCGGATCCTGGTACTTCATCTGCGCTATGAGAAGCTGCAGGAAGTTATTGTAGTTGAGACTGGCGTTATTCGCCGCATCGCTCGATGCACCGGCATTCGCCCAGGGGTTGGCCGCTGCCGATGTAACCGGATCTACCGCCATGGCGCGATCTCCCTGCGGATGCGCTCGACGGTCGCGGGCGCAATTTCCTGGTTATTGAGAATGCGGTCTTCCACCGGATAAAGCGCTCGGATCGCCTTGAGTGCATCGAAGGCCCGACCAGAAGCAACCATTCCGTCAATCCGCTTCAATTCCGCCAGAACCTCATCGTCATTGAAGCAGGTGAGCAGCATGGCGACAGACTTGCGGAACAACGTCATCGACTGTTCCCGGCCGTCCGGGTTGATAAGCATCATCTGAGCGATGAAGTAGAGCTGACGAAGCGGTGTGGTCGCATCTTCCGGCTGAAGAACATGGTTTTCCAAAAGGAATGTGACGTCGTTGAGGAATTCCAGCGCGACCTTGCGATCAACGCGCAACACGGCGCCGTTGATGAAGATCCGCTCGCCGGATTTCAAGGAGATGCGAAGCGTACTTTTCATTTAAGTCCATCCCTGATGATGGTGGTCACGTCTATAACGCCCTGGAAATTGGCTGATTCGCGTTTTCTGATCTTCTCGCATTCCTTCAAGATCCAGATGGCAATGGAGATCAGATCCGCCCGCAATTCAGTAGCCAACTCGTTATCGGGTTGCCTCAAGTCTTCGATGAACCGGATCCAGACACGACGGGTATAAAACAGAGCCTCGATCGCGGCGCGCGAATAACTTCCTTCATCGCGAGCCGCGATCAGAAGCTCGATGGAACGATCAAGGGCCTGCCGCTCGCGATCCTTGGCGTCCGCGACGCCATCCTCCATGATCTCGGCGTATGAAAACTGGTACATTCATGTATCCTTCATCTTCACGACCTTCCTTTTAGTCATCAAAGGAAGTTGGCGAGGCTCAGCTGCTGTATTTTAGCCGTCACTGTATATGCAGTTTCGAGAAGTGTCTTCATCGTATTGAGACGAGTAGCGGCCTCCTCCGGATCGACATTCTCCATGTATCCCAGACTTTTCGTCAGAATATCTTCTTGCGCCTGCAACCTTTCCTCAACCTTGGAAACCCTTTCGGTGGAGATACCAATCGTCGTCCGCTGCTGATTGATGCTGTCTACGCCGTTCATCGCCTTGTTGATGACAGCGTTGGTCCGCGAGCTTACGGCTTCACGGGCTTCCTGGCTTACGCTCGTCTGCAGGAGCTCCATCGAGACGATCGATGCGAACGCGAAATTGCGCATGCCGGCGCTGTTGGCATTCGTCGAGCTGTCGATGACCTCGGTCGGGCTGATACGGCTCTTCATGTTCTCGTCGCTTGCGCTGGAGAAGAAGGTTGTCCAGAGATCCTGGCCCGCCAACGCTGCCGGATGCGGCGGATTCGTGAGGGGAGCCGTCCCGTTAAACTTCGCCTCGAGGTCATCGAGGAAGTCGTTCATCTGATCTTCCGTCATCGCCGACAGGCTCGGGATGGGCGGAACCTGCGACGACATGTAATAATTGAGTTCGGTGTCGAAGGCCGCCTTCGCCGGTGATCCCGGTGCAAAGTAATCCTCCATCGGCTTCACGTCGGTATTGATGCCGGCAAAGATATATTCGCCCTTGACGGAAGTATTTGCGAAATCCGTGAAGGCGGCAAGCGAGGCAGACATTGTCTGGCGTGCCGTCGCAAGGCTCGTCTCGTCGGTCGAACTGCCCAGCGTCAGAATTGCGCTCTGAATATCAAGACCGAGCTTGTTCATGTTGTCGAGCGAGAGTTCCGCGCTTTCCAATCGTGTGGTCGCAAGCGAGGCGGTATTGAGCAAAGATTCGATACGGCTGATTTCGCGCGAAAGGTCGAGCGCGCGCGATGTGCTGGCGCCCAAGGTAACACCGAGGTCCGCGTGCTTCATGGTCACGGCCTCCTGATTGGCCTTCACCATTTCGCGCTGCACGCCGGCGATCGAATTTCGCATCGTGGTCTGGACGGACAATGTGGAAATGAAAGAGGTCTTCATGATCAGCTCGCAATATCCAATAGGGCCTGCATCATCTCATCGACCGTCGCCATCAGCTTGGTACCGGCCTTATACGATTGCTCTATATCGAGAAGCAGCGACAATTCTTCGTCGAGACTGACGCCGGTGTTGCTGGAATAGGCATCAAGGGTTCGGGTCAGCATGGCCGTTTTCGACTCGTCGGCCGCAGTCGCCGTACTGCGAAGCTGTTCCAGCCAACCCATGGAATCGGATGCAAAAGATAGAAGGTCCGGAGCGTCGGCGATTTCCGTCAATGGGTCGAAGGTCATCGGAGCTTCGAGATTTTCATTATACTTGTCGAGCAGATCACCATAGCTGCTGCCGCCTGTGTTGACGACGTAGGCGGCTCCGTTGATGCCGCCATCGCGCAGCTTGTCAGGCGTACCCGCCGGGGGAACCACCACCGGATTGACGAAGATCCGCGAGGCAAGGCCGGGCACGACCGCGCCAGAAGCAGGAATTGCCGTCTGCTGGACGCCGGAGCTATCCTTATACGCAAAAAGACCGGTCATCGGCGCTAGAGCACCGGTTGGCCCTGTTTCCGCAAAAGCCGTGATGAGACCGCGGGCAATCTCGTCGAGTTGGCTCTGGAAGGTCGGCGCGACTGTGTCGCGAAGCTGCAGCAACGCCTGGATCGAACCTTTGGCGCTCGTGTTGGCGGCCTCACCGGCTTTGAGAGCCACGCCATCAATGTAAACACCATTGCCGTTGGTCGACGCGTCGAAAGCAGCCGTCGGCTGGAACGTCACCTTGCGGGGAACGGTCTCGAACAGCGTCACCCCGTCGGAGGTATAAAGCACCAGGTCGTTGTTTTCGCGAATATAAGACGTTACGCCGACGATTTCGGAAATCTGCTTTACGAGAGCTTCGCGCTCGTCGAGCGCGTCATTGGCGTCGGCGCCGCTTGCCGCTGCATTCTTGACCTGATTGTTGACGCTTTCCAGTTTGGAAAGCAGCGAGTTCAGGTTATCGACATCCTGCTTGATCTGGTCGTCAGCATCCTTGCGGATCTGCTGGAGTTTGTCGGCAGCCGTATTCAGGCCCGTCGCTAGGTCTTGCGCACTGGAGATGACGGAAATGCCCAGGCCGGTATCGTTGGCGGTTGAGGCAAATGCATCCAGATTGTTGCGGAAGGCCGTAATCAGCTTGGCGGGAGACAGCTCGTTGGAGTTCCCTCCCATCAGGTTCTTGATCTCTTCGAGGCCATCCAGGAGCGTCCGCTGGCCGCTTGCAACCGACGAGCTTTCAATCGTCTGACGCAGGAGCGGCGCATTCTGAGAGCGGACGATATCGCCGATCATCGCCCCGTTTCCACCGGTCACCACCACTGCAGAACGACGGACATAATCCGGGTTCTGTGCGTTGGCGATGTTCTTCGAAACCACGGCCGATTGCGTGCCGGAGTTGTTGAAAATGGATTGAGCCGTGGACAATGCTGACGAAAGCGACATTCTTTACTAGCCTCTTGAGATTTATTCTCTCGACTGTCCTGTCCGCTTACCTCTTCAGGTTGATGAGGACGTCCATCAAGTCTGAGCCGGTCTGAAAGACCTTGGAATTTGCGGTATAGACGCGCTGGGATTCGATCATCTCGGTCAGCTCGTTGGCGATATCGACGTTGGAGGTCTCCAGCGCGCTGGAATAGATCTCACCAAAAGAGCCGCTCTGCGGGAAACCGATGGTGACGACGCCGGAATCATTGGTCGGCAGATAAACGTTGCCGTTCCGCGGCAGCAGCTTGTCGATCGCCGGCACCGTTGCCAGTGCGAGCTGATAGATCGCGCGGCGCCCGCCATCCTGATAGACTGCAGTGACGACACCATCGCCGCCGATTTCAACATCGGTGATCGGGCTTGGCGCGTTGCCGTCGATGATGCCCTTGCCCGGCGTGAAGTCGCTTGCGAACTGTGTCATGTCGGAAAGGTCAATCGTGATCGTCTGCGCGGGCGTTGCACCGTCGTTCGGATCGGTGATTACAATGTCCGTCGGAGAACCCGACGCCAGCTTGTTGGTGTTGGGATCGAAGGTCAACGTCACCGTTTGCTGGACGAGGGTAGCCGGTGCCGTTGCAGCGTAAGGGAACCCACCGTTTGTGGACTGATCCTGACGGTAGACGCTGACCTCCCAAGTATTCGTCCCGGTCTTGGTGTAGTAGAAATCGTAAAGCACCTTGGAACCGGCATGGTCGTATCCAGTCAGCGAGCTCTTATTCGTGTATGTGCTGGTCGCGACGTTGTCGCTCGGGCGGCTACCGGCCGCAACCACGTCCGCTTCCTTGTCCAGGTTGGCAGGGAAGCTGCCCTGGCTCGAAGGTGAAGACACCAGACCGAAGTCATTGATGTTGATGGCCTCGAGACCGTTGAAGCCGTTGACGACAGCGGCTGGCGGGTTCGAGCCATAAGGATAGCCCATGAGCTGATAGCCGGCCGTATTGACGAGATAACCGTTAGGATCCTTCTGGAAGGCACCGGCGCGCGTGAGATAGGGCGAACCGTTCGCATCACTGACGATGAAGAAGCCTTCACCCTGGATCGCAAGATCGGTGTTCGATGTCGTGTACTGGATGCCGCCCTGCTCGGAGATGCTGTAGCGAACGTTGGTTTCGACACCGCCCGAAGAGTAGGAGCCCTGGCTGGACGGAAGCACCAGCGAAGAGAATGCTGTCGATGCCCGCTTATAACCGACCGTGCTCGAGTTGGCGATGTTGTCGCCGACGGTGCCGAGACGATTAGCCTGAGCATTCATACCCGAGACGGCCGTTTTCATCGTGCCGAAAATACTCATAGGAAATCTCCGTTGTGTCTTGATGGAGAGAGTAGGTGGTGGGCCTTGCGTGAAGCTGTCTGCTTTCCCGTACCCGCCGAAAATAAGCGGCAAGGCCCTGCTGAAAATCAGTTCCAGTCGATGCAATAGCCAAGGAAACGCTTGGAATCGACAGGATCGAAGCCGAGCTTCTTGCGCAGTTTCTTGCGCAGCTTGCTGATGTGGCTTTCGACAACGTTTTCTTCGACTTCCTCGTCGAAGATGCCGTAGATCGCGTTGAAAATCTGAGTCTTCGAGACACGCCGGCCGCGGTTGGCGACCAAATATTCGAGAATGCGACGCTCGCGGCGCGGCAACGGGAAAACGTCGCCGTCGATCTCCGGATCCCGGCCATCGGAGAAGACGCGAATCGAACCGATGTCGGTGTAATTCGAGATCGCTTTCAACCGGCGACGGATCGCGGCGGCACGCGCCAGGATCTCGCGGGGGTGGACAGGTTTGCGTACGACATCATCGACGCCGCTGTCGAAAAAGGCCAGCGTAGCCTCCAGGGAGGGCTGGTCGCTGACTGCGATCACCGGCGCCATGGAACGGTCCCGGATCGCCCGCGGCAGTTCGAGCGCGCAATCGCCCTGACCGATCAGGAAGGCTTCCACCGCGGCGATATCCATGTCCGCCGCCGTATTCACCCATTCGCCGAATTCTTTTGGATCAAACCCCGTGGAAGGAATTCCTTCCCGCCCGAAGAGAGAGGTGTACCCATCTTTCACGAGCTCGCGCTCATCAACCACTACGATCATTCGTCCGCCTCCGAATCAGTTGTGGTGTTTCGATAGGCCTATGGGTACGAATCGGCGGAATCGGTGGCAAGCTACGTGAAATTAACCAAACAAATTAATAGTTGATTAACACATGCTCCCTGATTTGCACTAGATATAGTATGCCGCACTCAATCAGGCACAATTCTCCAGTGGAAAAATTAACGCATCGTAAAAGAAGACTTGCGCTGCCACATTTGCCACATATGTGGCAGCGCTGCAATTTTGCGATTCTTTGATTTATGAATTCAATCCAGGATTGCTTATCCGCCGCAAAATCCGGAAGCCGTCGGCGTCCATTTTCCGTAGCCCGTTGCGACAAGATTGCTGATGACACGACAGACATATCTCTTCTGAGCGGGGTCGTTATTGGGTCCCGCGTGGTATCGTGCCACCGCCATCGTCCAGGTTTCATGCCTGTCATGAAGGTTGCGAAGGAATTTCGCTGCATATTCCACGTTGCGGCGCGGATCGAACATATCCTCCGGTGACGCGAAATTCTCCCCGTGAAAATAATGATTGATCTGCATGCAGCCCATGTCGATCAGCTTTGCGCCCTGCCGCTTCGCGTCGTGGAATTTCGTCATGGCCACCTCAGCTGACGGCAGGAAATAGGCCTTCCCTTCGATGTTCATTGCATAGGGGCTAAGGCTCCCCTTTCGGCCAGTTTCCGTCAGGCCGACGGAATAGAGGATACCTTCCGGTATGCCGTATTTGGCCGCCGCACTCTGAATCTCGCGCTCGCAGACACCCGGATTGACGGGCACAGGCAACGGCGACGTGGCTGCAGATGCAGATCGAACCGCGGCAGGTGCGGAAGCCGGCTTCGCCACGGCTTGGTCAGGCCCTCCCCATCCACCGGAACTGAACAGCGAACCGCCATATGCATCAGAGGTAAAGCTGACCAGGGCGAGCGTTACCAGAACCCGAAAGCTGGGTGTTCTCCGATACCGCTTCATTCGAATTCCTCGTTTGCCCCGCAGTTGCACGCTCTTGACCGCGGCCAGCCTCATGCCCGTGCCTTCCGCCCTCTGCCATTGCCTGTTGCCCCGTCTGACCGGCCTGGCCCTGCTGACCACCTGCCGCATCCGAAGCTGACGTCGGCATTGGCGCAATGCTGATCGTCACCCGATCCACGGCAAAGCCCTGGGCACGGAGCGCATCCAGAATTCCGCCGCTGTCCTCGCTGAGCTGTCTGTAGGCGGCACGCGTTTCGACGGTGAGATGGACGTTCAGTTCATCGCCATGCAGACGCAATGTGGCCGTCACCATGCCGAGCTCGTGCGGATTCATCTGCAGCTTGAGCATGTTCACGACGGTGCCGGTGCTGCTTTGCGCGGCCGCATTCGAAAGGGCTGAACTCGGATGCGCAGCGGCGGTCCATTCCGGATCACCCGTCAGCATCGCAGTCAGGTTGGCCCCGTTGGAATTGGGAGCAAGCCCGAGGAACCGACGCGAGTCGAGGACTGCAACATTTTCGGCTGCACCACTCGAAGGCGATCGGAATTCCACCGTGGAATTCTCGTCTCGGCCTTTACTGACTGCCATATCGACCTTCTGACCTTCACCCCGCGCATTGCTGAAGCGAAACAGGCTGGTCTCCTCCGCACCCCCATCCGGGCCGCCAGGCGCCGACGGCAACTGATCTTCTCCCGCTCCGGTCAATTTGAAACGCTTTGGATCATTGACGGCAAGGGCGTCCACATCGTTGGACCGGGCATCTCCATCCTTGGCGCGCTTCACCTGCGCGCCTGCAATGTTCTTCGGCATCATAGCGTTCAGTTCGCCGGACTTGGCCTCGCTGCCGATCAGGAGCGAGAACACCTCGGCGATCTTGGCATCGTCCGCGTCAAGCATGGACGTATCCAGAGTTGCGTCCTCGTCTGGCGGGTCGATCTTATCGGCAGCCACGCGCTTCTCCGTGGCGCCCTTCTCATGAAGTTCGTCGGATTTGCGCGCCAAGGCCTTTGCAGCCGCAAGAGCGTCACGAAGTTTCTTTTCAGCCGGCGTCATCTGCCGTTCTTCGGCTTTCCCCGGTCGTTCCTGCCCCGGAAATTCAACATTATTCTTCAATTCGTCCGGAGGGCGACGAAGGGATTCCGGCCTAATGTCAATGATCGGTTTTGACGTGGCGGATTTCACCTCGGCAGCCATCCGATCCCCAAGAGAGGATGGCGTGCTCTCATTCTCCAGGGCATCGTCATCCGATTGCTGCGGGGGCAGATCGCGATCAAGACCCGAAAGAGCGTCAGAGAAGCTGTTCGAAGATGCGTCGGTATCCTTACGACCCGCGATCGCCTGTTTTGCGGACGAAGCCGCATCGGCCTTACCACCCAGAATGTCTGTAATCATTTGGACGGATTCTCCTCCTTCAGCATTTCATCGATAGCATTCAATTTCGAACGACCACTATCGACATATGTCTGGAAGGCCGGATCGAATTTGGCAGCTGCGCCGGCCGTCGGATCTTCCGTGGTGGCAGCAGGCCCAGCGATCTCATTTCTGGGCGACGCGACTGGGGATTTTGCGTCTTCTGTATTAGTCATATTGATTGGCTTTTCTTGTGCGAGGCTTTCGGCTGTCGGCCAGCCAACGACTTGCTCCGCCACAACTTTTGCCGCCTCACGCAAGGCCCGATCGCGCGGCGAAAGCGTCTCTTCGGGGATATCGGATATCGCCTGCATGGCTGCTCGAATGTCATTCGTCGGAATATCGGCAAGGCCGCCATAGAGCCGCGCAAGTGCTTCAGGCGTCGGATTCCCGGAAAGCACTTCCACTTTTGCAGAGGCCAGACGAGCAAGGTCATTCTTGCCGGCGATGGCGGCTGCACGTGCAACACGGAGGAAGACCTCGCGGCGGCGGTCGACGTCCATGAATTCGAGTGCTCCGTCGATATCCTCTTCCGTAATCTCGCCGAAATGCCCCACGACAAGCTGCACGAAGAAATCGGCAAACTGGCTGGCATAAGGCGAATGTATGAAGCGTCGGGCATATTTGCGCGCGTAAGAAAGCGCCTGCTCGACCATGTCGGCATCCACGGTGATCGCAACCGAACGACGCAATGCGGCTTCCTCGATGATGGTACCAGGCGCCGTCAGCCGCGCCCAATCGTAAAAGACCAGCGCATCCTTCGGATCCGTCGCCACCATCACATTGCCACTGACCAGCGAGAGATAGGGGCCGATCTTCTCGTCTCGGTATTCCTTGGCCATTTCACCCAGACTTTTTGCAACCAGGGTGCCCTTGCCGCTCAGATATTTCCTGAGCGCATCGGCAATGCGGCTGTCGAAATTTCCGGCAATGTCGCGCGAGGCGAGGAATTCGAGCGTGGCGGGATTGCCGCCGCTCATGGCATAGATCAACGCGGCGTCGACATTGCGCGGATCCTCAAAGATCGACGGATTTGCCGCCCTAAACCTTTGGTCGACCTTCTCCAGCATGAAACGCTGCATCTCCGAGGCCGAGTGATCACCGAGCACGACGGAATCCTGCACGAATTGCAGCGAGCGAAGCATGACGTAGGGCGCAAGCTCGCCATGATCCTGGGCGGATGCCGGACATGCAAAGGCGGCCCCGAAAACGAGCGTAGTCGCCAACAGAGACCGTATGCCCGCAAGGACCATTTTATCCCTCATCCGCCTGGATCAGGATCTCGATACGGCGGTTCGCCGCGGCAAAGGGATCATTCGGCACCTGCAGACGCCTGTCGGCGAAGCCTGAGACCTGCTTGATGCGATCTTCCCCCAGACCGCCATGCACCAGCATATAGTAGGCGCTGTGAGCGCGGGCCATGGAAAGCCGCCAGTTGTCGTTCTGCGTGCCTTTGAACTGGCGGCCGTCCGTGTGACCTCGCAGGATGACGCTTCCCTTGCGTTCCTTGAGGATCTGGCCGATCTTCTCCATCGCCAGCACCATTTCGCGGCGCGGTACGGCCGAGCCGATATTAAACATCGGATCATCCGTCTGATCGGAGATCATTACCAGCAAACCGCCTTCGGCAGGCGTGACGACCAGGCCTTCGGCGAGTTTGCCCGCAACGCCGGAAATCTGTCGCTCGATTTCCTTGCGCAAATCGTCCGCCGCCTTCTGCTCCGCTTTGGCTTCATCTTCCGCCTTGCGCCCGTCGATATCCGCCGACCTGCCTGCCTGCGTATCCGGCTGGTTCTGTGTCTTGTCCAATTGTGTCGGATCAGGACGCGGCATAGGAGCGGCGGTCGCCATCTGCGTGACCTGCTGCTGCGGCTGACCCTCTGTCGATTGTGGTGCCTGTGGAGATTGACCGATTTGCGCCTGCGGATCGTCACTCGGGACCGCTTTTACAGCCTGCTCAGGACCGTCAGCGCGCGTCACCTGAACCTGCCTGGTCCAAAAATCAGGATCGAAGGGATCGCGATAGGCTTGCCCGCCATCTGCTCCGGTCGCGGGACCGGATTCGCTTGCTCCCCCTTCCCCCTTTGCGCTTACATTGGCTTGCTGCCCCACCTCCTGCGCAATCTCGGCAAGAACGGAATAGGGGTTCTCAAAGAAATCCGCCTCGGAGTAATTGGGTTCGTCGCCGGAGGTCGACGTCATATCCTCGCCGGTCGCCGCAGCCGAACCTTGCACGTCGGCATCCGCTTTGACCCGCGAGCGCTCGCCGTCTTCCTGGCCCTCCGCGGCGTCGACAGGCTTCTCAAGGCCCTTCTCGGCCGGTGTCTCATCGGAAAGTTTGATCGGGTTGAAATAGCTCGCCATCGAGGCCTTGGTTTCCTCGTTGGCTGCGTTGACCAGCCACATCACGAGGAAGAATGCCATCATCGCAGTCATGAAGTCGGCATAGGCGATTTTCCAGGCACCGCCATGATGGCCATCATCGTGCCCGCCGCCATGTCGTTTGACGATGACAACCTCATTCTTGCCGTGATGATGGTTCTCGCCCTCGCTCATCCCAGTACCTTCTTCAGACTCGCGGACCACGCGGACATGCGGGTCACAAGAGCGGTTTCACCTATATCGACTGCGATATCGAGGTCGGGCGCTTCGACATGGCGCAGGAGCGGTGTGGGGTCTCCAAGCGCTTCCTGCAATTTTTCAAACAGATGCAGCGGACCACGCACCGTCAGCGTCCCAAGATCGCCCTCGATCATGGCCCCGCGAATGATATCCGCCATATCGGATACCGCCTTCTGGGCAAGCGCGTCATCGAGCAGCGGTGCCAGAATTCCCGCCGTCTGATCGCTGACCGCCTGCGCCGTCAATCCGGCAATTTCCTGAAGCCGGGTCGCGATCATTGCTGCCGCCTCGGTTTCATATCTTTCGCGCAGTGCTGCCATTTCCTCAGCATGGGCGGAGAAAATTGCCTGGCGCTCTTCCTCGAAACGCCGCTGCAGTTCCTCGGAGGCGGCATCATAGCCCTTCGAATAGGCTTCGGCGCGTTCCGCCTCCACATCGACCGCGCTCTCGACCACGGAAGGGAGTGCCAGATCGTCGTCGAAACCCTGAGTTAAGCTGTCCGCCATCAACGGTAACGGAATGGCTTGCGGTTCACTGAAGTCCTTCAGATAGCGGGCGAGCGAGGCACTCATCGGATACCCCGCCCTTCCGTGCCCACTTGCCGGGTACTCGTTACGAGCTCGCCGAAGGAGCGAAGTTCCGCTGCTGCAATCATCGCATCATTCCGATAAGGTTTTCATTCGTTCGTCGGTGGCGAGATGGCAATTTTCGCCAGACCACAGCGATACGGTAGGAAGTCAAACTTGCGCGAGGATGAAGATGCGGCAACAGCGCACCAGAGCATAAGGGCAGGTTCAACGGCATGCCGCACGGCAGTCGAGAAAAGTGCGGCACGGGGAAGGCAATCAATCTATACGTGTTATTGTCGGAAGAGCTGAAGGATGTTTTCGGCGTTGGTATTGGCGATCTGAAGCGACTGAATACCAAGCTGTTGTTGCGTCTGGAGCGCTTTCAGTCGCGTTGATTCCTCGTTCATGTCGGCATCAACCAATCGACCCACACCCTTGTCGATCACGTCGGTCAGCGAAGCGACAAAACTCTCTTGAAGATCGATGCGTTTCTGAATGGAGCCGAGGCTGGAAGCGGCACTCGTCATCATCTGCAGTTGCTTGTCGACGAAACGCTCCATCATATCCAGCACTGCATCGTTGTCCGGCGCAGAACCCGGAACCAACGCGTTCATCTGCGCCGCCGCCTCATCCAGCTTGTCTATGTCAAGTGTCGAGACGGAAATATCGAGCTTACGGTTGTCCAGGTTATCGCCAACACTCGTATCGAGATAGTAATTCGTCGCGCCAATCTGGTGAAGCGGGGTCGTCACGACCGGCGCAGTGGCGGGGTCAACCGTGGTTACCTGCACCCACTGACCTTCAGCGACCTTCATATAGAGAGTGCCGGCGAGATCATAGATACGCGAATCGACTGCAGTTGCACCAATCAGATCGGTTTCGGTGTAGAAAGGAACGGCATAGCTCGCGCTCGTCGGTGCCTGGGTGCCATTCGCAGTGGTAACGGTCACCGCCGCTTCGCCTTCAGCCACAAACTCGACCGGCGAATCCAGAATGCCGAGATTACCGCCGCTGAGATCGAAAAGAACGGTCTTGGAGTCCAGCGTGTAATCGACGGTCTTGACGGCGACCTCGCCCGAGGCGGTGCGCGTGAACGACGCTACAACCTGCTTGATAACCGGCTTCTCGTCCGCATTGGTGCCGCCGTTGCTGATATAATCCTGCAGCCAGTTCTCACCCGAAAACGTAGCGGATTCGGCAATGCTCTTGAGCTGCTCCTGGAGCTGCGTGATTTCTTCCTGGATCTTGTTACGGTTGGCACCGACCCCGTAAGCAGCAACGATCTTGGATTTGATCTCCATGACGGTGTCGATAGCGCTTTCCATGGCGGCATAAGCGGTATCCACCTTTGCCGCGCCGAGACCAAGAGCATCCTGGATCGTCGACAGCGCGTGATTATCGGAACGCATCGTCGTGGCGATCGACCAATAAGCCGCATTATCCGCGGCTGTCTGGACACGCATGCCGGAGGAGACCCTCGCCTGGGTTATCTCCATGTTGCGGTCGATCGAGCGCAAGGTCTGCAGAGCAGCCATAGCGGCAGCGTTGGTAAGGATACTGGTCATTGGCCGTGCCTCGGTCAGATAATCTGAACAATCCGGAGTGCATCACCGGAAACGACGAGAGGCATCATGCTTACCGCCCCCTCTGCATCGCGGATGCGGGCGGCCTGTCGTTCTTAACAAATCGTTAATACGACAGTTATCAAAGGCAATCGTGGATTGGCAAGTTGTTAATGAGGTCTGAATGCCCGAACGCGACGCCCGTGCAGGCTTCGCGCAAGCCACGCAGCCAATATGAAAAACCGCGCCCCTTGCGAGACGCGGTTTTCTCTCCTGAATATTGCCGTCGTGTCAGAGCGGGACGAACCGCTCCTAGCCAAGAGCGCCGCTTACTGACGGAAGAGCGACAGAATATTCTCGGAACTGGTGTTGGCGATCGAGAGCGACTGGATCGCAAGCTGCTGCTGGGTCTGCAGCGCCTTGAGTTTCGTCGACTCCTCGTTCATGTCTGCGTCGACCAGGCGGCCGATGCCGCTATCGATCGAGTCGGTCAGCTTGGAGACGAAATCCTCCTGCATCTCGATACGCATCGAGATCGAACCAAGCTTGGCAGTCGAACTGGTGAGCGCTTCGAGCTGCGTATCCACAAAGGAGAGAAGCGCTGCCATGATGTCTTCGTCACTGACATTGGTACCGCCCATGCCCAGATCGCTAGTGCCGCCGTTGCGGTAGTCATCGAGCTTGGTGATGTCCAGTTCGGCGACGGAAACATTCAGCGAATACGATGCACCGGCAGTGGCCGTCGCACCAGCCGAGAAATCGTACCCCTTGGTGGTGTAGACGGCATCGATATAAGCACCGCCGACCTTGATGAGGTAGGTGCCGCTTGCGCCGGTCGTGAAGACGCCGTTGGTGTCGCCCTTCATGAAGACGCCGCCACCGATGTCCTTCCACTGGGCGCTGGTGTCATACAGGGCAGTTGTATTGACCACGCCATAATACTGGACATGATTGGTCGTGCCGTCGTCGTAGCTAATGGCGCGCGAACCCTTCATCATGTTCATGTCGAGAAGGCCGGCATTGCCACCCGAAAGGTCGAAAAGGACATTCGTCTCGTCGAGCTTAACGTCGACCGTCTGGACCGCGATATTACCGTCGGCACCGCGAATGAACGAAGCAACCACCTGTTTGGTGACAGCATCCCCTGCCTGGATAATGCCATTCGCATTCGAAGCGCCGCCGATATCGGCCTGCAGCCAGTTTTCACCGGAGAAGGAGGCGGAGGAGGCGATGCTGCGGAGCTGATCCTGCAGTTGCGTAATCTCTTCCTGGATCTTGGCCTTGTCGACGCCGGCCTCGGTCGCGGCAACGAGCTTGCTCTTGATTTCCTTGACGACGTCAACGACGGTTTCCATGGCAGCGTAGGCAGTGTCGACCTTGGCGGCGCCGAGACCGAGAGCGTCCTGAACAGCGGAAAGAGCCGCGTTGTCGGAACGCATGGTCGTTGCGATCGACCAGTAGGCGGCATTATCGGAAGCGGTGCCGACACGTAGGCCGGTCGAAACGCGGCTCTGCGTTTTCTCAAGATCGGAGCCGATCTGGCGCAGAGTCTGAAGAGCAGCCATAGCTGCGATATTGGTAAGAATGCTGGTCATTGTGAGTGCCCCTTGATTGGCTAGATGAAAGGGACATTCCGGGATTGCACCGGCAAGCGATGGCTTGGCTTGATGCCCGTTAACCTCTTCTTCGTCTTGGTTAACCCATCGTTTCGATGAGCCCATCTAAGGGAGAAATGGTTAACAAAGGTTAAACTGCCATTTACGAAAGTTAATAAAAAAATGACGGGCACAAAAAAAGGCCGCGCCCGTCGAGCGCGGCCTCCTGGTTGAGGCTCTATGACTTTCCGGATTAACGGAAGAGCGAGAGGATGTTCTGCGAGTCGGAGTTGGCGATCGAGAGCGACTGGATCGCAAGCTGCTGCTGGGTCTGCAGCGCCTTCAGTTTCGTCGACTCCTCGTTCATCTCCGCATCGACCAGGCGGCCAACACCGCTGTCGATCGAGTCGGAGAGCTTGCTGACAAAGTCCTCCTGCATCTGAACGCGGCTCGAAACCGCACCGAGTTTCGCAGCAGCGCTGGTCATCAGTTCCAGCTGGCCGTCGACGAACGAGGTCAGAGCAGCCATGATGTCTTCATCGCTGACATTCGTGCCGCCCATGCCCAGATCGCTGTTGCCGCCGTTGCGGTAGTCGTCGAGCTTGGTGATGTCCAGTTCCGAGACGGAGACGTTCAGCGAGTATGCCGCACCGGTCGTGGCCGTCGCACCAGCCGAGAAATCGTACCCCTTGGTGGTGTAGACGGCATCGATATAAGCACCGCCGACCTTGATGAGGTAGGTGCCGCTTGCGCCGGTCGTGAAGACGCCGTTGGTGTCGCCCTTCATGAAGACGCCGCCACCGATGTCCTTCCACTCAGCGTTGGTGTCGTAGATGGCAGTCGTGTTGATCTGGCCGTAATACTGGACGGAGTTGGTCGTGCCATCGTCATAGTCGATCGCGCGCGAACCCTTGAGCATGTTCATGTCGAGAAGGCCGGCATTGCCGCCCGAAAGATCGAACAGGACGTTCGATTCATCGAGTTCGACGTTGACCGTCTTAACCGAAACATTGCCATCGGCGTCACGGATGAAGGAACCAACAATCTGTTTGGTGACTGCGCTGCCGGCTTCGATGACGCCGGTGGTCGCGTTGGCCGCGCCGCCGATTTCGGTCTGCAGCCAGTTTTCACCGGAGAAGGAGGCGGAGGAAGCGATGCTCTTCAGCTGATCCTGGAGCTGAGTGATTTCTTCCTGGACCTTCGCCTTGTCGACGCCGGGTTCGGTTGCGGCTACGAGCTTGTTCTTGATTTCCTGAACAACGTCGATTGCCGATTCCATGGCAGCGTAGGCCGTATCGACCTTAGCGGCGCCGAGACCGAGGGCGTCCTGAACGGCAGAGAGAGCACCATTGTCGGAACGCATGGTGGTTGCGATCGACCAGTAGGCAGCGTTGTCGGAAGCGGTGCCGACGCGCATGCCGGTCGAAACGCGGCCCTGCGTGGTTTCCATGTCCTGGCCGAGTTGACGCAGGGTCTGGAGAGCAGCCATGGCTGCGATGTTGGTAAGAATGCTTGTCATTCTGAGTGCCCCTTGAGTGGCTGATTACGAAAAGGGACATTCCGGATTCCACCGGGAACAGCGGTCAGCATCATGCTTGCTAACCAGTTAATTTTTCTGGTTAACTCGCCGTTTCGATGGGCTTAGGTAACCTTAATATAGTTAATGAAGATTGAAGCACGGACGAAAAATTAAAAGGCCGCGCCCCCGGTAAGGGCGCGGCCTTCAATACCCCCTTGGCGCGGTCAGCCTCCGCGCCAATTGCCCGTGTTCCGATTAACGGAAGAGCGAGAGGATGTTCTGCGAGTCGGAGTTGGCGATCGAGAGCGACTGGATCGCAAGCTGCTGCTGGGTCTGCAGGGCCTTGAGCTTCGTCGACTCCTCGTTCATGTCCGCGTCGACAAGACGACCCACGCCCTTGTCGAGCGTGTCGGAGAGCTTGCTGACAAAGTCCTGCTGCATCTCGATGCGCTGCGAGACCGCACCGAGCTTGGCTGCAGCGCTGGTCATCAGTTCCAGCTGACCGTCGACGAACGAGGTCAGGGCCGCGATGACATCCTCGTCGCTGACATTCGTGCCGCCCATGCCCAGATCGCTGTTGCCGCCGTTGCGGTAGTCGTCGAGCTTGGTGATGTCCAGTTCCGACACGGAGACATTCAGCGAATAGGAAACGCCGCTGGTGGCTGTCGCACCGGCCGAGAAGTCGTAGCCTTCGGTCGTGTAGACGGCATCGATGTAAGCACCGCCAACCTTGATGAGGTAGGTGCCGCTTGCGCCGGTCGTAAAGACGCCGTTGGTGTCGCCCTTCATGAAGACGCCGCCGCCGACATCCTTCCACTGAGCGGTGGTGTCGTAGATGGCAGTCGTGTTGACGGTACCGTAGTACTGGACGGAGTTGGTCGTGCCGTCGTCATAGTCGATCGCGCGCATACCCTTCATCATGTTCGCGTCGAGAAGGCCGGCATTGCCGCCCGAAAGATCGAACAGGACGTTCGATTCATCGAGTTCTACGTCGACAGTCTTGACCGCGACATTGCCGTCGGCATCGCGCGTGAAGGAACCAACGATCTGCTTGGTGATCGCGCTGCCGGCTTCGACAACGCCCGTGGTCGCGTTCGCAGCGCCGCCGATTTCGGCCTGCAGCCAGTTTTCGCCGGAGAAGGAGGCGGAGGAAGCGATGCTCTTCAGCTGATCCTGGAGCTGGGAGATTTCTTCCTGAATCTTCGTCTTGTCGGCGCTGCCTTCGGCGGCTGTAACGAGCTTGTTCTTGATTTCCTGGACAACGTCGATTGCAGCTTCCATGCCGGAATAGGCTGTGTCGACCTTGGCTGCGCCGAGGCCCATCGCATCCTGGACGGACGAAAGAGCCGCGTTGTCGGAACGCATGGTGGTTGCGATCGACCAGTAGGCAGCGTTATCGGAAGCAGTGCCGACGCGCATGCCAGTCGAAATACGGTCCTGCGTCGTCTCCATGTCGGAGCTGATGCTCCGCAGCGTCTGGAGAGCCGCCATCGCGTTGATGTTGGTAAGAATGCTAGCCATGATTTGATTGTCCCTTTGAACGAAATACTTTTGGGGGGACATACCGGACTGGATGTTTTACCGGTCACTTCGGTCCGGCATCATGCCAACTCGGTTCCTTCGCTCGGAAGGGATACCAAACCCGTCGTGTGCGGAAAATCTCGCAGCCAATCCTTGCCAAGTCCTTTAAGCGAAGCCGGTACGAAGAGCGTGTTGGCGGACGTAGTTAATCATTGGTTTATATCGACGGGAATTTGCCGAAGTCGGCTTCATGCAAGCTTGGCCTGCCACGATGGGTGAAAGCGGGCCTGTCGCGATGCCCGGCACAGCTATGATTTGGAGTGGGACGGTTGAACAGCATTAAGTTGAAACGGCAGTATCTCAATGCCCAAAGATATTTCGACAAAGCCCAATATCATGATGTCCTGGCCATCCTGAACAGGCTGCTGGATGTTCAAAAGGATCCAAGGCACTACGCGCTATTGGGTGCAACGCTCGTAAAGCTCAAGATGAAGGCCGAAGCTGCCCAGGCGTTTCAGCTTGCCGGGGAACAGAACTCTCCCCATCGGATCAAGTACCTGCGTGAAGCCATGAGACTTCATCTGTCGAACGGCGACGACATAAGCCTGCTTCGCCTCGGCAAACGGATTCTCAATGAAGCGCTCGCCGATCCGGACATGGCGCTCATGATGTCGGCCGCGCTGATGCGACAAAACCTGGAAGGCACGGAAGCCTTCCGGAAGACTCTCGGTGAAAGCACGGAACGGCCCCACCGGCAGCTTGCGGTGCGCTCGATCAAGCTCCAGGATCGCAGCGACGAGGAAAATCAGTTCATTCTGGATGTCTTCGCAAAAGACCGCGACGACAAGATCGTCCGCAATTTCTATCTCTCTGTCATTCGCGACAGCCTTAACTACGAAGTGCTCGCGGAATATGAACCGATCCTCAAGCAGGAGATTGCAGCCGGCGACTTTGAAGCGATCCTGGACGAGGTATCGCTCTACAACATCCGCTGGTGCGATGACGAAAAGGCAAACTCCATGGCGGGCGCCGGTCGCGGCGAAAGAAAGCCCTGGCATGGGCCTGCGAAAAGGCTCTCAATGCCTCACCAATGGGGCGATAAGCTCCGCATCGGCTATCTCTCTGCCGACCTTTGGACAGAACACGCGGTTATGAAAGCCTTCCGCGGCGTTCTCGAAGCGCATGACAAGGATCGTTTCGAGATCACGATCTTCTGCAATGCCGACCCGGAGCATCTTCGCGACCATAACAAGGCTAATCGCGACGAATGGGGCAAGATCGTCAGAATTCGCGACATGACGGACGACGAGGCAGCCGACGCCGTCAAGGCCGAGAATATCGATATTCTCGTCGACCTGCACGGCCATACGGCCGAGAACCGGGTGTGGGTGATGAACCGCTTTACCGCGCCTGTGCACGCCACCTGGCTCGGCTACCCCGGCACAGTCTGCAACGTCGATATCGACTATCTGATTTGCGACCACACGGTGGTGCCCGAAACTTCGATCTCCAATTATTATGAAAAGCTCTGCTGGATGCCGGAGACCTTCTTTCCGAACGACGCGATCCATCGGCCACTTCCGCGGTCGATCGATCGGGCAGTCTGCAAGATGCCGAAGGACGCCTTCATCTTCTCCTGCTTCCACAGCCATTGGAAGTTCACCCGCGCAACCGTCGATCTTTGGATACGCATCCTCACGGAGGCTCCGGAAAGCTACTTCTTCCTCATCTGCCGGGAACGGTTTGGAGCGCGCAAGAATTTGCTCAAGGCTTTTACCGATGCAGGCATTTCCGCCGACCGCATCCTGTTCGGGGATCGCGTAAACGATTATGCGGCATATATCGATCGCGTCGCGCTAACAGATCTCGGCCTGGATACCTATCCTTACAACGGCCATACGACGACCTCGGAAAAGCTATGGGCCGGCCTGCCAATGCTGACCCACAAGGGCGTCAACTTCGCTTCCCGGGTCAGCGAAAGCCTGCTGAATGCCCTGGGCCTGCCGGAAATGATCGCCGACGATGCCGACGACTACGTCCGTCGCGCAGTCCATTATTACAACAACAGGGAAGAGCTCGCACAGATCAGAAAGCGGCTGGAAGCCAACCGTTTCACGCATCCGCTTTTTGATGCCGAGCGCTTCTGCCGTCACCTCGAAACGGCATACACGATGATGGCGGATCGCGCGAAGGCAAAGTTGCCGCCCGATCACTTCGACGTGCCCGTATTGCCACCACGGAACGGCCCGTTCATCTCACGCGAAGCCTGACGCAAGCTCGAAACGGCCGGGAAACACCCGGCCGTTTCCTTTCGAAGGACCTTGCAGTCAGTTGAATGAGCGAATCAGACTGCCGACCAACAGGTTCCAGCCGTCGATCAGCACAAAGAAAAGAATCTTGAAGGGCAATGAGATCGACGTCGGCGGCAGCATCATCATCCCCATCGCCATGGTGATCGCCGCAACAATCATGTCGATCACCAGGAACGGCAAGATGATCAAGAAGCCGATTTCGAACCCGCGACGAATCTCCGACAGCATGAAAGCCGGGATCAATACCCGATAGTCGATCGCTTCAGGCGTTCCGACGGATTGACTACGCTCCCGGGCAATCTCGACAAAGAGCTCCAGATCCTTGTCACGGGTATTCGCAGACATGAAGGCACGGAAAGGTTCGGCAATCCGCTGCACGGCCTCAGCCTCCGTCACCTGATTTTGCAGAAGCGGCTGAACGCCTTCATTCCAGGCGCGATCGAAGGTTGGCGACATGACATAAAAGGTCATGAACAGAGCCATCGAGACCAGCACCATGTTGGAAGGCGCCGTCGCAAGCCCCATGCCGGATCGAAGAATTGAAAAGGCGATCACGAAGCGTGGAAAGCTTGTGACCATGATCAGGATGCCCGGAGCAACCGACAGGACAGTCAGCAGGCCGAAAGTGCGAATGATCCACGCGGCAGCGGAGCCGTCGACCGGCAGATTGAGAAGGTCCGCAGGCGATTGCTGGGCAAGCGCAAGCCCGGGTGTCGCGATCAACGCGACGAATAGATAGATCAACCGAATCATGCGATCACGAAGGTCCTCGATGTCATCTTCGATAGCCACCCTCGCGGACGCAGGTCAACACTCAAAGGCCGGACGCCGAAGGTCGTGAACAGGAAGATGGTCCTGTCTGCGCCTCCCCTGCTGAGCGCACCGTCTCCATTCGCATTGGCCGAACATGCGCTTCAGTTTTGCGCAAGTCTCAATCGTTAGCGTCAGCTCAGCAATCTCACAATGGCGCCGGGAGCCTGAATGCGAGCAACACGTGGTGCATCTGGACAAACGACTTTGCCGGGAGGGACGCCGGCACCGGAGGAACCTGCATCGCATCAACATGGCCGAGTTGCTCTCGACGAATGCAAGCCCTGCCGCCTGGCAAACTCCTGTCGAAGGAAATATCAGTGAATTCGATCAAGCTCAGCATCTGCATTCCGACGTATAACCGAGCTCAGCATCTCCGCTCGTGTCTGGAACGCATCAAGGGGTTCGGTTTCGAATTCCCTTACGAGATCGTTATCTCCGATAACGCGTCAACGGATAACACCACCGAAATCGCCCGGGAATTCGCCTCGCAACTTCCGATCAACTATTATGTAAGAGCCGAAAATCACGGCGCGGTCGTCAACGTGAACGCCGCCTTTCGGCGAGCGCGCGGCGAGTATGCCGTTTATCTGGCCGATGATGATCGCCTCGTTCACGAAGGCCTCCTCAATGCCATGAAGTTTCTCGATGAACACCCGAATGTGCTTGTCTGCCATGCTCCCTGGTATCTCTATGACGGGATTCTGGAGGCCGATACCGGGAAATTCTACGACATAAAGGAAGACGTCGTCTTCGAACGCCGGAGTTTTGGCCAAGTCTTCAACTTCATGGTCAAAGGGCATATTTTCCCGGAGATCGCCATCTTCCGCACCCAGGCATTAAGGACCACATGGGTGCCGCGCGATGTCTGCTTCTATGCTTTCCCCATGCTGGCGCATCTGCTCGACCAGGGGGACGTCGCGTTTCTGAAAGAGCCTTTCTACAAGCAGGTCGGCCGGTCCGAGCATGGCCGGGACAGACGCCAAGGGGGCCACGACATTGCGATGTCCGGCTGGGACCAGTATCGCGGCGGGCTGGAATACTTCCTCTATTTCGGCATGAAACGAGGTCAGATTTCGCGCGACGCGGAGGACCGCGCAACGCAGGAACAGATGTGTCGAACGTTCACTTTGTTGCGCATGACGGTCGCGTTGCGATTGCTCATTAGCTTCAGAGAATTCGTCAAGGCCTACGAGGTATATACACGATTGTGTTTTGGCGGCTTCGATGATTTTCCGGAAGTCGTTGCGGCACGGGAAGGGCTTCTGATTGCAGCTGCTCTCGAAACGCTGGCCTGGCAGGTCAATGCCGCGGCGGAAATCGATCACCTCATCGTTCACGGCTTCCCAGACCCGCAAACCGTTAAAGAGCGTATCGCCAAGGTCAATTTCCCTGAACGAATCAAAGTCATCGACGAACCAGTCGAGCATACGCCGGATTTTGCAAACAAGACGGCAGTCCTCGTCGCACTGCCCAAACAGCGCGAGCAGTTCCTGGAACTCGGCCATCCCCCGAATCTCGTTTTTGCCCAGGATGACCTCATACAGACCATCCTGCTGTAGGACTGCAAATCATCCCAATAGATGGGATAGGGACAATATGGGACTTCCAAGACAAGAGACCCGCCCCTGAGGGCTGAGAGAGAAAGAAGTGAAAGCTGTTATTCTGGCCGGCGGGCTCGGGACCCGCATCTCCGAGGAAACCCACCTGAGGCCGAAGCCGATGATCGAGATCGGCGGCCGACCGATCCTCTGGCACATCATGAAGCTCTATTCCGCCCACGGCGTGAACGAGTTCATCATCTGCTGCGGATATAAGGGCTATGTCATCAAGGAGTATTTCGCGAACTACTTCCTGCATATGTCAGATATCACCTTCGACATGGCCTATAACGAGATGCAGGTTCACCGCCGCACGGCCGAACCGTGGAAGGTCACGCTGATCGATACCGGAGAAGCAACGATGACCGGCGGCCGCCTAAGACGCGTCGCAGATTATCTGCGCTACGAGGATTGCTTCTGCTTCACCTATGGCGACGGGTTGAGCGATGTGAACATTACCGAAGTGATCAAGTTCCATCGCGCCCATGGCAGGCTGGCAACGGTAACGGCCGTTCATCCGCCTGGTCGCTACGGTGCCCTGGAGCGCGACGGCAGCCAAGTCACTGGCTTCGTGGAAAAGCCGCGTGGTGACGGCGGCATGATCAACGGCGGCTTTTTCGTCCTGTCTCCCAAGTCCATCGATCTCATCGACGCCGACAGCACGCCGTGGGAAGCCGCGCCGATGACATCTCTCGCCGCCATGAGCGAGCTGATGGCCTACGAGCACGAGGGCTTCTGGCAGCCGATGGACACGTTGCGCGAAAAGAACCTGCTCGAGGATCTCTGGGCATCGGGACAAGCACCGTGGAAGATCTGGCCGTGACAGCTTGTGTTCGGCCAAACTCCGATTTCTGGGCGGGCAAGCGTGTTCTGCTGACCGGACATACCGGCTTCAAGGGAACCTGGCTCTCCATCTGGCTTGCGCGCCTCGGCGCAAGCGTCACCGGCATTTCGCTGCCGCCGGAAACCGAGCCGAACCTGTTTACGCTCGCACGGCCGGAACTTGCGGCAAGCCATTTCCAGGATATCCGCGACGCGGCAAGGCTGGCCGAACTCGTCCGGATGGCCTCGCCCCAGATCGTGCTGCATCTTGCCGCGCAGGCCCTGGTGCGGCCGAGTTATCAGGACCCGCTCGGCACGTTCGCGACGAATGTGCTCGGCACGGCGAACCTGCTTGAAGCCGTTCGTTCGGTCCCGTCGGCGCGCGTCGTCGTGGCAATCACGACAGACAAGGTCTACCGGAACCTCGAACATGCCTTCCCTTACCGGGAAACGGACCAGATCGGCGGTCATGATCCCTACAGCGCCAGCAAGGCGGCGGCAGAGATCACCATTTCAAGCTATCGCGACTCCTTTCTGCGCGAGCAAGGCGTCGCTGTCGCCAGCGCCCGTGCCGGCAACGTGATCGGCGGCGGCGACTGGTCCACGGACCGGCTGCTGCCGGATGCGGCGCGCGCATGGCAGTCCGGCAAGGCCCTGCATGTCCGGCGGCCGGAGGCGAAACGCCCGTGGCAGCACGTGCTGGAGCCGCTCTCAGCCTATCTCGTACTCGCGGAACGGCTCTGCAACGATCCGACCCTTGCTCAGGCATATAACTTCGGACCGGTGAGCCACGAGGCGGCATCCGTGCGTCAGGTGATCGAGATCGCCCGAGCCTCCTACGGCTCAGGAGACGTCCAATATGGCGATGGCACCGAGGGGCCGCACGAAGCGGGTTGGCTTGCGCTGGAAACGGCCAAGGCGCGGCACATGTTGAATATCGAACCGCGCTGGCCGCTTAAGGAAGCCGTCGACCGGACCATGAGATGGTATCGCGCACAGCACGGCGGCGCCGATGCACGTGCGCTCTGCGAAGCCGAAATCACCGATTACGAGGCATGTCCTTGAGCCGCTTCGCAATTACCGATCTGCCGCTTACCGGCCTGAAGCTCATCGAACGCCAGAACATTGGCGATTCACGTGGCTTCCTGTCGCGCATGTTCTGCGCAGGGGAACTCGCTGTGGCAGGCTGGGCCAAGCCGGTCGCGCAGATCAACCTTACGATGACGGCGCATAAAGGCACGGTGCGCGGCATGCATTTTCAGCATCCGCCACATTCCGAAATGAAGCTGGTCAACTGCATCCGCGGCGCGGTCTGGGATGTCGCCGTCGATCTGAGGGCCGATTCGTCAACCTACCTCAGATGGCATGCGGAAGAGCTTTCCGCAGACAATCGACGGTCGCTGCTGATACCAGAGGGCTTTGCGCACGGTTTTCAGACACTCACCGATGACTGCGAACTCCTCTATCTGCATTCGGTGCCCTACGTGCCAGGCGCAGAAGGAGCAATGAATGCGCAGGATGAGGCGCTTGGAATTAGCTGGCCGCTGGAGATCACCGAAATGTCCGAGCGGGATCGTCGCCATCCATACCTGACAGAAGAATTTACGGGACTGACGCCATGAAGTGCCGGCATTGCGGCAGCGCTCTTCGCTGCAACTTCCTCGACCTTGGCTTCGCGCCACCGTCCAACGCCTATCTCACCGCTGCGGACCTCTCCAAGCCGGAAGTCTATTTCCCGCTGAGGCTGAAGGTTTGCGAGGAATGCTGGCTCGTACAGACAGAGGACTACGCCTCCGCGGAATCGCTTTTCAGTGCCGAATATGCCTACTTCTCCAGTGCATCGAGGAGCTGGCTCGCCCATGCGGCCCGCTATGTCGAGACGATCACCACACGACTTGGCCTTGGTCAGGAAAGCATGGTCATCGAAGTCGCCTCGAACGATGGTTACCTTCTGAAGAATTTCGTCGCGTCCAACATTCCCTGCCTCGGGGTCGAGCCCACAGCGAGCACGGCCGAGGCTGCAGAGGTATTGGGTATCCCGGTGCTCCGGGAATTCTTCGGTGAAGCCCTCGGCAAGACGCTCGCCGATGAAGGCAGGAGCGCCGACCTCATTCTCGGCAACAATGTCTATGCCCATGTTCCGGATATCAATGATTTCACACGGGGCCTGAAGGCGGCGCTCAAGCCCGGCGGTACGATCACACTGGAATTCCCGCATCTCATGCGGCTGATCGAGCAGAACCAGTTCGACACCGTTTATCACGAGCATTTCTCCTATCTTTCCCTCTTCACCGTTGGGAAGATCTTCGAAAATGCAGGCTTGCGGGTCTTCGATGTCGAGGAACTTCCGACGCATGGCGGAAGCCTTCGGGTTTACGGCTGCCACACGGATGATCCGAGGCAGACGACCAATGCGGTCGGTCTGCTGCTCAGCGAGGAGGAATATCAAGGCCTGCGGACAGCCGCGACTTATGCCGAATTCCAGGTCAAGGCGGAGCAGGCCAAGAACGACGCGCTAGCCTTCCTGCTGCAGGCGAAGCGCGAGGGAAAAACAGTGGCAGCCTATGGAGCTGCGGCGAAGGGCAACACGCTCCTGAACTTCGCGGGCGTCAAGCCCGACCTCCTGTCCTTCGTCTGCGATGCCGCTGCCGCCAAACAGGACAAGTTCATGCCCGGCAGCCATATTCCCATCCTGCACCCGGACGTCATTTTCGAACGCCGGCCGGATTATGTAATGATCCTGCCCTGGAACATCGCAGCAGAAGTCCGTCAGCAGCTCGCCTCTTTGTCCGAGCAAGGAACGAAATTCGTGACTGCGGTTCCGCATTTGGAAATCAGATAATGTGAACCGCGACCACGGTCGAAGGCCCCTCAAGAAGGCAGCCGATGCATTTTGCTATTCCATGCGGAAGAAAATTGGCTGCGGCTTAGCCGGTCGCGTAAGCCCAGGGATAAAGTCGACGGAAACGTTCTGCCGATATTTCCATCCGCAGGTAGTCGAAACCGGCCGCCGAGCCGTGGTCGGTCTGCGTGGTGTAGCGGATCATATCCGGCTCATCGATGCGCCGGAGCGGCGTGCGCTCGACTTCCTCGAAACCCAGACGGTCATAGAGCCTGATCGCCCCCGTATTGAGCGAGAGCACGTGCAGTTGCGTAACCGGCACCCGAAGCGTTTCGAATATCCAGGCGATCAGCGCCACGCTGCTGTAGAACATCATGCGCCTTTCACCGGAAAGGCGCCCACGCATGACGTTATCGATCTCGGCCTTCTCGTCAGAGATGTTGCTGATCCCGATATGACCGATGCGTTCGCCGCCGGTGCTCCTGACGATGAACAGGATACGATCGGGAGCAGCGAGAACAACATTCCGGAGCCATGTGGCCGTTCTATCAGGCCTTGCCTCGAACTGCGTCAGGAATGACGTTCCGGCGGCGTTGCGCCAATCCGTCAGCTCCTCGACCAGGCCGGTCTCGCTTGCCAGGGCTTTGTCCAGACATTGCAGCTCTCCGAGCAAGCGGCCCGTCTCGTCGCGGATGGCGACGGCAAGCCGTGTGCTCGGATCGGCATTGTTCTTGAACAGAAGCATATCGGAAAGCATCATCCGACGATGTCCTTCTGGCGGAGGGGCCTCTTTCGCCTTACTTCGTGCTCTTGCGGACGCAATAGCCGCCCGGTGAAGAGGACAGGACAAGTTTGCCGTTCAGCACCGGATCGACTTCGAAGAGGTCGCTTTCGGCCATGTAGTCCTTGAGGGCCTGCAACGGCTCGTCACCCTGCAGCCAGACTTTCGAGCGCTTCGTGAAGGCCTGTTCGGGCGTCAGATGACCGATGAGAGTATCGGCCACGACCAGGTAACATCCCTCCGTCACCAGCGGGCCGTAGGCGCGGCATTCAGCAAGAACATGATTACGTGAGTGGTCGCTATCCAGCACCACCATCACACGCGCACCGGCAGGAATTTCGGCTTTCACTGCCTCAAGGATATCCGCATCCACCGAACCACCCTGGATCATCGTGATGTGGCGGGAGAGCGGATGGGATTCGATCGCTTCACGATTATGCGCGCGAATGTCGATATCGACGCCGATCACCTTTCCGTCGGTTTTGCCCATCGCCGCGAAGAGCGACGCCATGAAGATCAACGAACCGCCGCGGGCAATGCCGGTCTCGATGATCACATCCGGCTTGGTGTTCCAAATCACTTCCTGGGTCGCCATGATATCCGCCGGCGTCTGGATGATCGGCAGTCCCATCCAGGACCAGAGATAGAAGTAATCGTGTTTGTCGAGCGTGATGAGGGTATCCAGCGACTGCCGGAAAGCGGCCTCATCCTTGCCCAAAGCCAGAGACATCTGCCTCTTGTGCTCTTCAAATTCGAGGCGATCATCCTTGGTGGTCATCTGATTCCAAAGCCCTGTCTTTAGGTGGATTATTCATTTCTTTCCGGCAACTGACCGGGATTGGCGGCTGTGGACCGCGAGGAGATCAAGAAGTGTATTCGCCACTCGGTTGAGGTCCTCTTCCGTCATGTCATGGTAGCTAGGAAGATTGATGGCACGCTGCGGAATACTCCAGGCGTTCACATTATAGACATTTCCTGCGTGCCGCTGTTCCTCGAACATCGGCAAGCTCGACAGAGGGTGAAAGAAGACGCGCGCGTCGATATCCGCGGCGTGGAAGGCCTTCTGGAGATCGTCGCTGGTTATTCCCCATGTCTCGGAGAATACGACCGTCGGCATCCAGGCGCCGTTGACGGTCCCTTCGTGTTCCGGATTGAGCGCGATGCCGGAAATGCCGGAGAGCTTCGCCTTATATATATTCAGGATGTCGCGCTTGCGCGCGGCCAGTTCCTCTATGCGTTCGAGCTGCCCGCAGCCTATGGCGGCCTGAACATTCGACATCTTGTACTTGAAGCCGATCATATCCGGCCAGAACTGCTTGGTCTGGCCTCGTGCCCTGCCGTGATTGCTGAGGGTGAGGACACGTTCGTAAAGATCGGCATCGTTGGTGACGAACATGCCGCCCTCGCCGGTCGTCACCGTTTTCGTGCCATGGAAGGAAAAGGTACCGAAGCGACCCATCGAACCGGCCCGCCTGCCGTTTATGGCCGAACCCAATGCCTCCGCCGCATCCTCGACAACCGCGACACCATGTCTTTCCCCGATCGCGAGCAGCGCCTCCATATCACACAGATTGCCGTAGATATGGGTTGCAACGATCGCCTTCGTCCGGGGGGTGATATGCCGTTCGACCTGAACCGGATCCAGACACCAGGTGTCGGGGAGAATATCGACGAACACCGGCGTGGCGCCGAGGTGTACGATCGGCGCTGCGGTTGCGATCCAGTTCGTATCGGCCAGGATCACTTCGTCGCCCGGGCCGACATCCAGCGCCGCAAGGCCCATATGCATGGCGCCGGTGCAACTCGATGTCGCGATCGCGTAGCGCACGCCCAGATGTTCGCAAAAAGTCCGCTCGAACCGGTTAATGTAGTCGTAGCACTTCGCACCCCAGCCGGTCGCCACCGCATCCGCCGCATAGCGCATTTCCAGTTCGGTTATGGAGGGCTTTGTGTAGAAGATTCTGGTGGTCATCTTGCGGTACGGTTCCGGAGTTTCAAGGCTGAACTAAGCAGCCCACACTTGCACGGGGCTTGTGGTGTTCATATGGCTTTCCGTCCCAGCGACCGAATACGACTGACATGCCCAGTTGCGCTTTCCCGGACTGACGAAACGGCAACCATCATTCGATCACGAACGTTCGGAACATCACCTTGGCAACCTTGCCCTGCGAGCGCAGGTCGATGCGCTCCTGGATATCGTCCTTGAGATACTGAAAGCCACGCGGCCCCTCGATCTGCTGCAGCGAAACAGTACGCATATAGGCAAGGATGTCCTGATGGATATTCTCCGCGAGGGGCAGTTCCGGCGGCCCCTTGAAAGCAAGCGCCACTTCAAGCCGTATCCAGTTTTCAGACGGATAGGCGAGATTGGTCGTGATCGGCTCCAGAAGGACGACGCCATTCTCCGGCGTGGAGATATGCGGAAGCCCTTCGTCCTTCTTGCCTTCGCCATGCTCGCCGCCTGCAGCAGCGGCCTCCTGCTGAGCCTCGGGGCCTGGTTCCTTCGGCGCGATCATTCCGCCGACAACCCAGCCGCCGGCGGCGCCAACCAGCGTCAGGATCGCGACACCCGCAAGCACCATCACGGTATTCTTCTTGCTGCCGGCTTCGGCTGCCTGTGTTTCTTCCGCCATGGTCTTCAACCTTCAAATCAAGAGACCCTCATCCGTATCCATCAGAAGGGCGAGAACAGATCGACGACCTGCTGCCCCACCGGAGGCTGCTGGACCTCCATCAGGCGACCTCGGCCACCGTAGGAGATGCGGGCTTCGGCGATTTTCTCATAAGAGATCATGTTGTTGGAATCGACATCCTGCGGGCGAACGATACCGGCGACGTTGAGGATGCGGATTTCGTGATTGACGCGGACCTCCTGAGAGCCGCTGATCAACAGATTGCCGTTCTCAAGGATGCCGGTGACGACCGCTGCCACGAGTAGCTTCAGCCGCTCGGAGCGTTCCGTCGAGCCCTTACCGTGTGAATCCGTATTGGAATCGGAACCGAGATCGCCAGTCGCCTCCGCCTCCGGCGTCCAGCCGAAAAGATTGCTCACACCAAGTTGCCAGGAAAGCCCCGTGGCATTCTTGCGGGTGCGCTCCGTCTCGTTGTCAAAGGAGGCACGGTCGTTGATCTGGATATCGACGGTCAGAATATCGCCAACGTTCAGCGCGCGGGCATCCTTGAAGAGCGCCGCCTGACTGTCACTCCAAAGCGAATAGCCGCTTGCAAGCTGCCGCGGCTGCTTCGGGTAGGACGACATCTGCGGCGTCTGCGCATATTGCAGACCGCTGCCGATCGGGCTCATCGCCGGCGCATTGCCGATCTCCTTGATGGTCTGGCTGTTGCAGCCTGCCAGAAGGAGACAAGCCATGATGGCGGGAATGCGTTTCGTCATGAGGGCGCTTTCGGAGTATTGGGAGGTGTTTTCGACGTATTCGGATCGGAAGCGCTGGAAATGATCGTCGAGATCATGCCGGCCTTTTGCGGGTCCATCTCGCTCAGGAACAGGGCGGACTGGCGCGCCGGAAGCTGCATGATGATCGCCGCGGCGATCTCCATCCGCATCTCTTCGAGCTGCGGCGCGGCGGCGTCCGGCTTCATCGTCTTGAAGATGTCGACCAGGCCGGCCTCGGCGCGTGCCAGGAAATCGTTGCGGCGCTTCAGCCAGTCCTGATATTCAGCCGTGCGGTCTTCAAGCGTCCTGATACGCTCGTCGACATCCGACTGCAGCTTCTCCAACTCCTGCTTCTGCAGGAGGTAGCGCTGGTCGCGCGCCGCATCTGCAATATTGGTGCAGAATTTCTGAATCTCGTCGCCGGTCGAGGTTTCGGAAACCGTCGCCGGCTGTTGTGCTCCCACCTGGGAGACCAGCGTCAGGACGGTCGCGGCGGCGAGAACGCGGCGAGCCAGCGTTCTTGATACGGAAACGGTGAAGAGGGTCTCGGTCATTGCAGGACGAGCTCCGCTTGAAGGGCGCCAGCGGACTTGATGCCCTGCAGGATGGCGATGATGCCGTCCGGCTTGACGCCGATGCTGTTGAGGCCCGCGACAAGCGTGCGCAGATCCGGTCCGTTCAGGATCGCGACCTGACCACCGTCCTTCATGGCCATGATATCCGTTTGAGGCTGTACCGCCGTCTGACCCCGGGAGAACGGCTCCGGCTGGATCACCTGCGGGGTCTCCGTAACCTGCACCGTCAGCGTGCCGTAGCTCACTGCGACGCGCGATATCTTCACGTCCGAACCGATGACGATCGTACCGGTGCGCTCGTTGACGACGACCTTGGCTGGGGTATCGGTTTCGACCACCAGATTTTCAATCTCGGCCATCAGCCGGGTGAGGTCGGCGGTCTTCGGCTTGGCGATGATTACCTCCTGGCTATCGCGCGGATCGGCAATCGGTCCGCCATAACGGCGCGCCGCAAAAGCATTGACGGCATCGGACACACGCACCGCCGTCGAGAAGTCCGGATTGCGAAGCTGCAGAACCAGGTTGACGGAATCCTTGAACCTGGAAGGCAGCTCCCGTTCGATGATGGCGCCGTTCGGAACTCGGCCTGCCGTCGTAACACCTTCCGTCAGCGTTGCCGCCTGGCCCTGCGCCGAGAAACCAGACACGACCAGCGCACCCTGGGCCACCGCATAGATCTGCCCATCCGCACCCGAAAGTGACGTCATGACCAGCGTGCCGCCGCGCAGCGACGTCGCGTCGCCGAGCGAACTGGCAGTTACGTCGATGCGGCTGCCGGGGCTCGCGAAAGGCGGCAGGTTGGCCGTGACCATGACAGCCGCGACGTTCTTGGCGTTGGACTGGCTGCCCTGCATCGAAATGCCGAGATTCTGCAACATGGCCCGCATGGACTGGTCGGTGAAAGGCGACGAGCGCAAGCTGTCGCCGGTGCCTTGCAGGCCGACGACAAGACCATAGCCAATGAGCTGGTTGTCGCGGCCCGATTGCAACGATGCGATATCCTTGATGCGCGCGGCGATGGGTGCGTTCTGGGTCGCAGCCGGTGCAGCGCCCAGAAGAGAGCCGACGAGGGCAAGAATGGCGAGGAGGCAGTTCTTTCTCATTTCGCCATCACCTGGATCGTACCGTCGGCCATAACGGTACCACTCACCGTAACGCCCGAATCGATGTTGCGAACGCGGATGACATCACCAATCGCAGCATTCTCAAGCGGCGTTCCGGAGGCGGAAATGTTCAAGTTGCCGATCGTAAACACCAGCCGGACAGATGAGCCGCGGGTCACAGCAAAAGCTTCGCGAAGTGCCGATGGCGGGATGGTGCGGCCTGGCAGCAGGGTCCGCTTCGCCACCATGCCGACGACTTCCCTGGACTCTCGCGCATATTCGCCGGAGAGATTCGGATTGGTGACATCGACCTCTTCGACGCTGCCCCTGCTGATCTCTTCGCCGGGATAAATGGTCCGGATCGGCACAACGGCCGTGCCCATCTGGGCCAGGACCGGTGTCCCCGCCCCGGCAAGAAGTGCGGCCAGAATGGGCACAGCCAACCCGGCGCCAATCGCATTTTTCCGGCGAAACCTCATGTCTGCCTGCCTCCTGTTTTATTTCAGGTTCTTGCTGACGATCTGCGCCATCTCATCTGCGGTAGTGATGACCTTGGAATTCATCTCGTAAGCGCGCTGGGCGGAGATCAGATCGGTGATCTCCTTGACCGCGTCGACGTTGGAGCTTTCCAGATAACCCTGCTTCAGATAACCGAAGCCCGGATCCTCGGGCACCGCAACGATCGGCTCGCCGGATGCGGCAGTCTGCGCGAACAGATTGTCACCGAGCGGCTGGAGACCAGCCTCGTTGACAAAATTGGCGATGGTGAGCTGACCGATTTCGGTGAAATCAGTGGAATTACCGATGCGAACCATGACCTGACCCGTGCGGGTGATCTGCGTTTCGCTCACATCCGCGGGGAAGGTAATGTTGGGAACGACCGCATAACCGTCGATCGTGACCATTTGGCCCTCGGCATTCTTGTTGAAGGCGCCGGCGCGGCTGTAGAGCGTCGTCCCATCCGGAGCCTGGATCTGATACCAGCCTCGACCGACGATTGCGACGTCCAGATCGTTTTCGGTGTGCGCCAGTTCACCCTGTGTATGGATGTTGCGCACCGCAGACGTCTGCACACCTAGGCCGATATTGGCGCCTTCCGGCACGATCGCCTGATTGGCGCGGTTCGGCACGCCCTGCGCGCGCTCGCTTTGATAGAGCAGATCGGAGAACTCTGCGCGAGCACGCTTGTAGCCCGTCGTATTGATGTTGGCGATATTGTTCGCAATGACTTCGAGATTGGTCTGCTGGGCATCCATGCCCGTTGCGGCGACGGAAAGCGCTCTCATGTCTTCGTCCTCAAAGCTTTAAATCGGCATTTTCGTGATTTCGAGATAGGCGGAGACGATCTTGTCCCGCAGCGCCATGGCCGTCTGAAGCGACTGCTGGGCCTCCAGCACCGCATCCACGACCTCGCGCGTATTCGCCTTGCCCTGAATGGCCTTGAAGGACATCGCTTCGGCACCCTTCAGGCTGTTCATCGTGTCGGTTGCCATGTCGCCAAGGACTTGTGCGAAGTTCATGCCCGTGTTCTGACCGGGCGTGAGCGCGGTCGATCCGAGCACGGAATTCTTCTCGGAAGAGATCTCCTCAATCCCGTTGGAGAGCGAAAGGGAGCTTACGTTCTGAATCTTATCGATCATTGTCCGGCCTTCAGAAGGTCAATCGTCGCGGCGATCAGCTCACGCGTCTGCTTGATGGTCTGGAGATTGGCATCGTATGAACGGTTCGCTTCCCGCATATCGGCCATCTCGATGAGCATGTTGACGTTTGGCAGCTTGACCATGCCCTTCTCGTCGGCGGCCGGATGGTCAGGGTCATATTCCTCGACGAATTTGGACTGGTCGACGCCCAACTTCTTGACCGCGACCACGTCTACGCCGCTCGCCCGGTCCAGTTCGGCACCGAAGGTGATGAGCTTGCGGCGATAGGGGTCCGCACCCGGCGTATCGCCGGTGGAGCGGGCATTGGCGATATTTTCGGAAACGATGCGGAGGCGCGTGGCCTGGGCCTCCATTCCCGATCCAGCGATCTTCAGGGAGGCTGAAAGCGGATCCATTTGCTTACCTCTTTACTGTCAGCAGCATCATGCTGTGAAACGACTTCACCAGACCTGTGCTCAGTTCGTATTGACGCTTGATTTCGCCCGTCTTCGACAGCTCTTCCGCAAGCGAGACGGTATTGCCGGATTCCTGCACGCCGATTTCTTCGTTCAGTTCCGATTCCTTGAGCTCGACCTCTTCGCTGAGATCGTTCGAGGCGATATGGCCGGGATGGGTGCGGGCCATGGGAATATATGCCTTATCGAGAACGGCCTCGAACGGCGTTACGTCCTTCGCCTTGTATTTGGGCGTGTTGGCATTGGCGATGTTGCCCGCAACAACTTCCTGGCGCACCGAGAGCCAATCGGCCTGACGTGCTGCCATTTCGAACAGTTGAATCGGTTGCATAGGCTTCTCTCCATCTTTTATCCGAAGCCTAGGCCGGTAACCTTGCGTCGGACTTACGGACCGGCCGCACCTGTGTCCTGATAGACGTCTCCTGTGGACGTGATGATCACCCAGCGGCCGTCACGCTGCTCCAGCGCGGCAAGCTTGCTGTTGTCGGGCAGGCTCGAACCGACCCGAACCATGTACATGCCGGAACCGTCCTCGATCAGCGCTCGACCGTTGGCTACATGCAGCAGCCGGAAATCGCCCCTTCCGGGGAGCGGCTGTTCCTCTCGAAAGGTTCCGTTTTCGCGAGTCTCACCCAGCGAGGACGTGGTGGCCGTGGTCAGCGCATCAGCCGACCCGATCGGAACGGGCCAGTCATCCTTGGAGCTGTCGGTCATGGCAAGTGGCGAGACGCTGACCACCGGCCGCCCTATGCCCGGAGGCAGGTCACGCGTGCGGCCAAGCGATTCGGTCCGGATTCCGAATTTGTCCGCGTTCAGGAAAACGTACCAGGGAAAGAAGGCGGACGCTGCAGCAAGTGCGATACCCGTCGCGGCCAACATCCTGTCGCCCATCCGCGACGACGATCCTGCTGTTTCCCTGTTCCTGTCACCGCTCATCATATCACCTTCTTGCTATGGCGGAGGGCGGATTGCCCTGCCCTGCCGCAGCCCTGAGCGCGGTTGCGAGATCCGTATAGGCGTCGAGAGCAGGCTTCTCTCCCGGTGTCTGCTTCAGGACCTCATAGATGACCGGGACCTGCTTGATCGCCATGTCCAGGTCAGGATCGCTGCCGGCCCGATAGCCGCCGATCAGACGCAGGTCGCGCGTTTCCTCGTAGCGATGCACCAGCGACTTCAGCCGCGACACCAGCTTTTCCTGGTCGTCCGTCCAGGCCTTGCGGGCAAGGCGCGAGATCGAGGCGAGCGGATTGATCGGTGGATAGCGCCCTTCCTCGGCAAGCGAGCGGTCGAGGACGATATGCCCGTCCAGAATACCGCGCGTCGAATCGGCGATCGGATCATTGTGGTTATCGCCGTCGACGAGGATCGAGATGATCGCCGTGATCGTGCCGGTACCCTCGACGCCCGGACCGGCCCGTTCAAGCAGGCGCGGCAGTTCGGTGAAAACCGAGGCGGGGTAACCGCGGGCGATCGGCGGCTCGCCGGATGCGACCGCCACCTCGCGGATCGCGTGGGCAAAGCGGGTGATGCTGTCGGCGATGAAGAGGACATTGTCCCCCTGGTCGCGGAAATGTTCTGCGATAGTGATTGCCACCAGTGGCGCCATCTTGCGCAGCATCGGACTCTCATCGCTGGTCGCGACGACCGCGATCGACTTCGCCATGTTGTCGCCCAACGTATCCTCGATGAATTCGCGCACTTCGCGACCGCGTTCGCCGACCAGGGCGATCACCACTTTGTCGAAGGCGTCGGCCCTGGCGAGCATCGACAGAAGCGTCGACTTGCCGACGCCGGAGCCGGCAAAAATGCCAAGGCGCTGGCCGAGGCAGAGTGGCGAAAATATATCGACTGCCCTCACCCCGGTCTTGAAGCCCTTTTCGACGCGGCTGCGCGACATGGACGGCGGCGCGGTATTGGCGATCGAACGCGGAGCAAGACCGCGCGCAAGCGGCCCCTTTCCGTCAATCGGCTCCCCGAGCGAATTGATCGTCCGGCCGCACCAGCTATTGTCCGGTGCAACGCGAAACGCGCCCTTGCGGATGACCGTGTCGCCGATGCCGATCGGCTCTCCCGGTTCGATCGGGCAGACGAAGACCACATCCGGCTCGACGCGCACCACCTCGCCCAGGTGAATGCCGGTCGCACTGCGGTGCGCGACGAATTCCCCAAGCCGCACATGTTTCGAAAGGCCGGCGACCGTGTAATGTCCCGCCGCGATGGTCCTGACATGACCACCATGGGCGACGGAGAACACAGGATCTGCATAACGCGCGGAAAGGCCCGCAAGCTGTGCCAGCTTGCCGCCGTTGACTGCATTGAGGATAGCCGCTTCCATCATGGCGGGCCTATTTTCCTGTTGTTAGCTGTTGGAGCCGCCGAGCGTCCTGATGGCATCGTTCATCGAAGATTCGCTGTCGCGCATCAGTGCCGAGATGCTCTCGAAAGCCCGGTTGACCTGGATGAGTTCCGTCATCTCGCCGATACCGTTGACGTTGGACTGTTCGACGTAGCCCTGGACCACCGAGTTCTCCATTCCTTCCAGAACCGGCTGCGGGTTATCCACGAAGATGACGCCTGAATTCTCGTAACGGTTGAACCCCTTGGAAAGGTCGGCCGTGAAGAGACCGATGGTGGCAACCGGCTGGTCGTTCTGCAAGATGATGCCATCAGCACCCACCGTCGGCGGGCCGGCTTCGCGGTTGAGCTGGATCGGTGCGCCCCCCGCATCGAGAACCGGAAAACCCTGGCTGGAGCGAAGCTGCCCGGTCTCGTCCATGGTGAAGCGACCGTCGCGGGTCAGCACTTGGCCGGCCGGGGTGTCGATCGCGAACCAGGCATTGCCCTTGATGGCGAAATCCAGCGGATTACCTGTTCTCTGGAGTTCGCCGGTGCGGGTCGACAGGTAATCATTGCCCTGGGTGACGAAGGCAATCTTCGCGCTGATATCATTCTGGGTTTTGCTCAAGACCTCGTCGAACTTGACTTCCGTCGAACGGAAACCAACGGTGTTCATGTTGGCCATGTTGTCGGCGATCGTGTTCAAGCGGCGCTCGAGCGCGATTTGCGAAGAAATGCCGACGTAAAGTCCGGACTGCATATCATTTGCCTCCGAGTTTCAGATTATTGATCGAGATCAGAAGGTCCGTTGAAATCCCGTTCGAGGGAGCATTGAATGGCGCCAGGGGGTCAGACGTGTCGGACGGATTTTCGAGTTCCCACATGGCGGTGAACCGCTCCAGGAATTTGCCGACCTTCGCCGGATCCTGAAAATCCTCGATGCTGACGGCATCTTCGATATACTCGGCCTGGCGGTCGAGATCGGCGCCAATGATCTCGTCCGGGAGCTGCAATGTGGTACGCACCACTTCCGAGAGCGCATCGTCGGCGAGGATTTCCATGCCGGACTTGATCGTCGGCGCCATGCGTTCAAAATAAAGGGCAAGGCGAACGCCCATGTTGTCCTCGCCCGCCTCCTCCTCCAGCGTCTGGCGCTGGAACTTGTCGACAACGCCTTTCTGCGCTTTGTCAAAGGATGTGGCTGTCGATCCGTAGGCGGCGAAATTCAGAGATTCGACCAGCGACGCATAACGGCTGTCGGAGAGCTTGTTGGCAAAGGCGTTCTCATCGGTCGTGCCTTCCGTCAGCACCTTTCGGATGAAGGCCTTGGCATAGGCCATGTCCTCGAGGCCATGAGCCTTTAGCGCGTAGTTGTAGACGCGCGTATCGGCCATGAAATCGTCGATCGTCTTGATGCTGGCGATCCTGGAAAGGTAATACTCCGTCTCACGCGCAACATCCGGCTTCTCTGCAATGCGGGCCAGCGACTTCGGCAAGTCGCGGCTGATCATCGTGTAGCTGGTATAGGTCGTGATCACGATGGCTCTCTACCCCAGGTCCGCGGAGCGGCGGACGGCGCTGCGGAGCGGGCAATCCGATCCGATCATGGCGAGAACTATGCGCGAAGACTTGTGCGAAGCTGTTCCTGTCCCCTTCGAATTTGCGATTCCTCAACCAGCCTCACGCAAGCCAGAAGCCGTATCCCGAAACCATACGAAAACGATCGGGCACAGGTACGCGATGAATATTATTATCGGATTTGTCATCTCCGTTGGCTGTATTCTCGGTGGCTTCATGGCCATGGGCGGCCATGTCGACGTGCTCGTTCAGCCCTTCGAGCTCATGATCATCGGTGGCGCAGGCGTAGGCGCCTTCATCATGGGCAATCCGATGAAGGTGGTGAAGGATTCCGGCAAGGCGATGGGCGAAGCCTTCAAGAACGCCGTTCCCAAAGAGCGCGATTACCTCGACGTTCTCGGCGTACTCTATTCCTTGATGCGCGACCTCAGGACCAAGTCGCGCAACGAAATCGAAGCGCATATCGACAATCCGGACGAATCTTCGATCTTCCAGACCGCTCCGACCGTGCTGAAAAACAAGGAACTCACCGCATTCATCTGCGACTATGTGCGGCTGATCATCATCGGCAACGCTCGCTCCCATGAGATCGAGGCCCTGATGGACGAAGAGCTCGACACGATGCTCCAGGACAAGATGAAGCCCTATCACGCGATCATCGCAATCGGAGATTCCTTTCCGGCAATCGGTATCATCGCGGCCGTCCTCGGCGTCATCAAAGCAATGAGCAAGATCAATGAATCGCCTGAAGTCCTCGGCGGCCTCATCGGCGCGGCGCTCGTCGGCACCATGCTCGGCATCTTCCTGTCCTACTGCGTCTGCAACCCGCTTTGCTCGCAGATCAAGATCGTCCGCAACAAGCAGCAGCGGCTCTACATCATCGTCAAGCAGACCTTGCTTGCCTACATGAACGGCTCCGTGCCGCAGGTCGCGCTCGAATACGGACGCAAGACGATTTCCAACAAGGAACGACCCTCCATCGACTCGGTCGAGCAGGAAATGATGAATCCTGGTGGTGAAAAGGCGGCATGATGACGACCAATCAAACGACCCAGCCAACTGCGCAGGGGATGGACCTGGCGCTTCTCGCAAAGCTGACCGGCGGCCTCGGCGACAAGAAGACGATCGAAAGCATCAGCAGCGAATTCGCACAACTGTATATCGAGTTCCTGCCGGACGTCTTTCACAGCGAAACCGGCATACGGATCGGCGTCTCCTACGTGAGCTGCACGTCGGGCCTGATGAACGACCTGATTGCCGATCTCGGCGACGGTTTCGCCCTATCCGATGGGAGCCTTCGCAACTGGTCTCCGAATTTTGTACTCGCCTGCGGCAACGGTTTCGTCATCGCGCTGATGGAATTGATGCTGGGCGCCGCCGCCGACACGGTCACGCAGCCCATAGACCGCCCGCTTTCCGATATCGAACTCGATCTTGCGGTGATGGTTTTCGAACGGATCGCCAATGTGCTTCGTTCCGGCGTCAACGCGCCGGGCGGTTTCGAAGCCAGCCTGGAGCGCCCCCACAACGCAGAAGACAGACCGAAGCCTGAAGAAATTGACCGTCCCGAGTTTGGCGTAGCGATCCGCATGGCACTCGAACTTGGAGCAATTACCTCGGAATTCGCGCTCATCATCCCGCAGCGCGCATTTCTCAAGACAAAGGTTGTGGCACCGAAAGCCAAGGGACAGGTGTCGAAGGCCAGGCAGGAGTGGACGGATCGCATGAACGAGCAGGTTCGCCGCTCGCATGTGACCCTCGAGGCCCGCATCCGCTTGCAGAAGCTGACGCTTGGCACGATCGCACGGCTCGCTGCCGGCGACGTGATCGCCTTCCAGGACAAGGGGGATGTCCGTGCCCAGGTCAGCGCCAACGGCAAGGATATGTATTCGTGCGAATTTGGACGATCCGGCGAGCGTTATACAGTCCGTGTAAAGGATAATATCAGTACCGACGACGAAATTTTAAGGCACCTGATAGGCTAGACCCGGTTCCGTCCGCGCCATGACAAGGCAGGCTGACGCAAGTTTCAACAGGAATAATGATCGCATGGCTACGAAGAAGACATCTTTCACCGACGACCCGCTGATGCCTGTCGGCAATGAGGCCGAACTGGATCAGGCAATCGATGATCTGCGCGGCGTCCTGAAATCTGACGCCGACGGCGGAGTGCCAGGCTTCGATGCCGATTTCAGCGCGTCCGGCACCAGCGATTTTTCAGCCGATGCTCCGTCGTTTGGTGGCGGCTTCGAAACCCAGGCTGCAAGTTTCGGCGAAGATGCGGATTTCGGCAGCGGCGATTTCGGCGGTAACGAGTTCGGCGGCAATGCGTTCGACAGCTCATCAACCGATTCCACGTATCAGGAGCCGGGCAGTGCCCTCGATGCCAACCTCGACCTGATCATGGATATCCCGATCGACGTTGAAATCGTGCTCGGAACAAGCCGCATGCAGGTCTCCGGCCTGATGAGCCTTGAAGAAGGCGCCACGATCGCACTCGACAAGAAGATCGGCGAGCCTGTGGAAATCGTGGTCAATGGCCGCCGCATCGGCAAGGGTGAGATCACCATCCTGGAGAATGATGACACCCGCTTTGGCGTGAGGCTGACGGAAGTGCTGAGCACGAGAAGAACCTGATCCCTGTTCGGGACAGAGAAGGAAGACCATGATGGACTTTGAGGATTTCGGCGGTAGCGCACTTTCTACGAAACCGCTGTCCCAAGCCGAAAAAGCGGCTGCAGTTCTTCTCGCCATGGGCAAGGGCGTCGCCGGCAAACTTCTCAAATATTTCACCCAGAGCGAGTTGCAGAATATCATTGCTTCGGCACAGGCGCTCCGCGCGATCCCGCCCGATGAACTTCTTCAGGTCGTGAACGAATTCGAGGACCTGTTCACCGAGGGTACCGGCCTCATGGACAATGCGGCAGCGATCGAGGGCATTCTCGAAGCTGGCCTGACCCCGGAAGAGGTGGATGGGCTGCTCGGCCGCCGCGCCGCCTTCGAGGCCTACCAAGCCAATATCTGGGACCGGCTGCAAGATGCCGAGCCCGCGTTCGTGGGCAAGTTCCTGTCGCGCGAACATCCGCAGACCATTGCCTACATCCTTTCGCAGATGCCCTCCAGTTTCGGTGCGAAAGTCCTGCTTCAGCTCCCCGAGAGCCGTCGTGCCGACATCATGAACCGTGCCGTCAACATGAAGGAAGTCAGCCCCAAGGCAGCGCAGATCATCGAAAACCGGGTGATCGAGCTGATCGCCGCAATCGACGCGGAGCGCAACGCCAACGGCTCGAACAAGGTTGCCGAGCTCATGAACGAACTCGAGAAGAACCAGGTCGATACCCTGCTCAACTCGCTCGAAACGATCAGCAAGGAATCGGTCAACAAGGTCCGCCCGAAAATCTTCCTCTTCGAAGACCTCCTGTACATGCCGCAACGCAGCCGCGTCATGCTGCTCAACGACGTGGCGGCAGACATTCTCACCATGGCACTGCGCGGCTCGAACAACGAGATCAGGGAATGCGTACTTTCGGCGATCAGCCCGCGTCAGCGCCGCATGATCGAAAGCGATCTCGCCGTCCAGGCTCCGAACCTCAATCCGCGCGAAGTGGCGATCGCCCGCCGCGCCGTCGCACAGGAAGCAATCCGGCTCGCCAACTCCGGCCAGATTCTTCTCAAGGAAGAAAAGAAGGACGAAGAAAAGCCGGCGGAAGCCGCCTGATACGGAATGATGCACGAGGAAGGGAAACGGGGTGGGGGCGATCCTCACTCCGTTTTCGTTGCGGCTGGCATTGCCATCAATCCCGCAACCCACAGTCTTTTTGTTGACTCGATTAGCGGGTAGCCGGCGATGCGATAACATCGCTGGCGGCGGCGGCCGATTCGTTTGAGCCACGTCCCCGCAACCCAAGATCGATTGGTCCAGCGCCGTGTCGGATGAAGACAAGGACAGCAAAACAGAAAACCCCACCGCCAAACGAATGACCGAGGCGGCGGAAAAGGGTAACATACCCTTTTCACGGGAAGTGCCGCTCTTTGCCTCCATCCTCGCCTTTTATGTCTTCCTCGTCTTCTTCCTTCCGTCAGGGATAATGCGGGTCGGCGAAACGCTGAAAGACCTTTTCGAGCAACCGGATCAATGGCGGCTGGAGAACACGCCGGACGTCGTCTCGCTTGGTGTCCACCTTGCCTGGGCGATCGCGGCCTTGCTGGTTCCCGCCATGCTGCTCTTTGTTGTATTCGGGCTGGCTTCGTCGTTTGCGCAGAACATGCCGTCGTTGGTGCTCGAACGTGTGCGGCCACAGATTTCCCGGCTTTCGCCGATGAAGGGTTTTGGCCGAATCTACAGCATTCCGGGGTTGGTGGAATTCGGGAAGTCACTCTTCAAGATCCTGATTGTCTCGATCATCATGTATTTCACGTTGCGGGGCGAGTTTTTCGCCTCGCTGGATGCGATGTTCTCTGATCCTCAGGTCATTCTCGTCAAGCTGGACACGATTATCAGGAAGATGGTGATCGTCGTCATCCTTTCCGCCGGCTTCCTGGCGGTCGTCGACGTCCTGTGGACCCGTCATCACTGGTACAACCAACTCAAGATGACCAAACAGGAGGTCAAGGACGAATATAAGCAGGCGCAGGGCGACCCGATCGTCAAGTCACGCCAGAAATCGGTGGCTCGCGACCGAGCCCGCCGCCGCATGATCAACAATGTGCCTCGCGCCACACTCGTCATCGCCAATCCGACTCACTATGCCGTCGCCTTGCGATACGTGCGCGAGGAGAACGACGCACCCGTGGTCGTGGCCAAGGGACAGGACCTGATCGCCCTCAAGATCCGTGAAATAGCCGAAGCCAACGGCATCCCTGTTTTCGAAGATCCGCCCCTGGCACGCTCCATGTTTGCGCAAGTCTCAGTGGATAGTGTCATTCCACCAGCCTTCTACAAGGCTGTGGCAGAACTTGTGCACCGGGTCTACGCATCCCGGTCTCTAAAAAAACGGGCACGCTGAGCGTCATGAAAAAATGCACCTATTCCATCGAACGGGAAAAAATCGTCGCACAAGCAATCAGTCCGGTGGCTTCCGAGCTTCGCCTGCTCGATGCAGGCGACCTCATCTCGCTTTTGCGCCTGGAGTGCTACGGCAGCCTCGCCGATCTCGTATCGTCCGCTGCCGAACTTTATTTTCATCCCGGTACGGTGAGCTTTGGCGCTGGTGGCGATTACAAGCTCGAATGGGATGGTGCGCCGGAGGTCGTCCTTGATCTCGAAATCAAGCCGCGCGGCGTTTCGGTTTATGCACGCTTGACGCTGGCCTACAGCAAGGCGGGCCTGGAGATCGACCACATCTCCTTCCAGGAGCCCATGGATAATCCGGACGACAATACCGCGTTCCTGGCGAGAAGCCTGCAGGAAGCCAAGTTCGCGAGAACCAGCGCATCCTCCATGTGAGGGACGTTACCGGGCGGCATCCGGGCCGCGCTCTGTTTCCGGAAAATCAGTGGATATAACCGAGCCGAATGGCCTTGGCGATCGCCTGGATACGATTGACTGAATCGAGCTTTATGGTCGCCGAACCCAGATAGGCATTCACGGTATGGACGGACAGGCCGAGCTTCTCGGCGATCTCCTCGCTGATCCGGCCGTCGCCAGCGAGTTGAAGGCAGGCAATCTCGCGTTCGCTCAACGACTCGGCAGGCACGCTGCGGCGCTCATCGAGCGCCAGCAGATCCATCATGACCTGGCAGCTTCTGACATGCTGATCGATGATGGCGTCACTCGATAACTCCATGGATGTGGCGACAAATGTCACATACCCGTTCCCGAGAGCTCCAAGTCGCACCGGGAACGCAATCCCCGAAAAGGGCACGACATTGGAAGGCAGCCGGCGCGTCAGTGGGGAAAATTCGCCGGCGTCGGCAAAACTGGTATTCTCCGATCCATTCCAAATCAGCGGCAGCAGGGAAATTTCGATATGGTCGAGCAGGATCTCCCCATAACCGCTGATCAGTTGGTTGCCGCTTTCGACCATGCCGGCCGCCCAGTTGTCCAATTCGCAGACGAGCTTGCGCTTGTTGGGCAGACCGGCGCCGGCGATGCGGAAAACCGCAAAATTGCGCGCCTTCAGATTCTTCTGCATGGCGGTGAGCTTGGGAAAGATATCCGACCGGCTCGAAGCGCGTTGGAGGCGAAGATACTGGATGCTTCCAGGTCCGTCTGCCGTGCCGCTGCGCGAATAACCCATTGAAAATCAGCCCCTACACCAGATTGTTCCGTACCGCGTAGGCAATCGCCTCGGAACGGGTTTTTGTTGCGGTCTTGCGCATCACGCTTGTGATGTAATTGTTGATGGTGTTGCGCGATATGCCCAGGATCACGGCAATCTCGTCACTGGTCTTTCCCTCTGCGATCCAGAAAAGACACTCCAGTTCCCGCTCCGTCAGCTCGAATTCCCGCTCTGTCCTGACGTCAGCATTCTCGGCAAAACTTGCGCCATAAGCGGCCAGCAGCCCCACTTCCCTCAGACGCTCCTGCGACAGGATGGTGCCTTCCAGGAAAAGCAGCATCAGCGAGAACCGCGTTCTGCCAACGCAGAACGTCAATGAGCAGTATTGGCGACTGATGTCGTCAGGCGGTGTCACATCGTCCGGCAAAAGCGCGAAACTCGGCGTCAGCAGGGAAAGGCATTTCTCAAGCTCGGTGGAGCGCGCATAACCGCTGGCGAGTTCCGAGCCCAGACGCCGAACGAGATCGAACGGCCAATTCGACGTGACGATAAAATCGAGGCCCTGTTCCTGGATCAAATCATAGCGGGCAAGAAGGAAGTGGGAAGCGCCGACATAATCCGCCAGCAGGCGCATCACCCCTTGAACATTGTTCGAACTCGTCACCACTGCGAGGCGGCGAGCCAGTTGCTCACGCGACAGGACCCTGGAGCCGGCAGCCTCTCTCAGGGAGAGCCCTTCCGTTGTCTTGTCTACCCCCGATAACTCCATCCGTTATCTACTCCCCGCCACGTCACGCATTTCCTGATGAATACGCGCATCGCGGCACTTCTGACTGACGCACAACCGTCCCAACGCCGAAACGATCCCGAATTTCCGGACGAATCACCCAAAAGGACCGTGTTCATAGCCGCTTCTGCTTTTTCGCCCGTAGCTGGATAGCGCGGCAGGTCCACCCTCCTCGGACCCTCAGAACTCACCGTGCGAATCAAGGTCATTGTAGGAGAGACGTCATCAATTACCATCGTCCGAGGGCAGGATTTCCCCAGTTGCCCCCCTCGTCCACTGATTCGCGATTCAGAAGAATTGGCCAAGTGTGTGGCACCACTGAAAAGAAAGGGGCCGGAATGTATCCGGCCCCGCACGATCATATTTTCGTGATAGTTTGTCAGGCAGCTTTTTCGATAGCCCATTTGCGAAGAATCTTTGCGGCGCGCTCTTCGGAAATCTCGACCATCCGGGCAAGACGTTTCTCCGGGCCTTCCTTGACGCGACGGTTGAAGCCTTCGCCTTCGCCACTGCCCAGAATATCGTCCGAACTGTCGAAGCCGAAATCTGCGCCGAACCCTTCCATAAGCGACGGACTGCCGCCGGCCGGAGAGAAATCCGGCAATTCGAGCCCGGCGCCTTCGGTCGCAACTTCGCCCGCCACGCCGGTGCCGCTGACGGTGCGGATGAGCGGGCGCAGACCGAGCCAGACCACCAGGAAGGCAACGACGACAAAGGCGAGCGAATTGATGATGCCACCCACGTTGCGTGTCAGCGTCTCCATGAAACCCGGGCCGCTGGCAGCCTCTTCCAGAAGCTGATTCTCAAGGAAGTCCATGGCGGTCAATGTTACGACATCGCCGCGCTCTGAACTGATGCCGGCAGCCGAAGAGACGATCTTCTGCATTTCGGCGAGATAGGCATCGATCTTGGCCTGATCGACCGGTTCGCCGACCATCCTCTCGATGCGCCCCTTGTTGACGACGACTGCCACCGAGACCTTTTCGATCTGATAACTGTTGCGCGTCGTGGCGACGGTCCTCTGATTGATTTCGTAATTGGTCTGCTCTTCCCGCTTGTCGGACTGATCGGAAGATTGCGGTCCTGCCGGGCCTCCCTGCTGAGGAGCCGCCTGCGGTACGTTCTGCTCAACGGTTGCAGCGTTGTCATTCTGCATCTGCTGCGACTTCGCCGCTTCCTTGGTGGTGCGGACCGAACGCTCGACCCGGGAATTCGGATCATAGATCGTTTCCTGGATCTGCTGGCTGTCCGTGTTGAGCGTGGCCGTCACGCTGGAGCGGAAATTGTCCATGCCGAGGAAAGGAGCAAGGGCCTTGTCGATACTGTTTTCAATTTCCTGCTGCACATTCTGGACGATGCCCAATGACTTGTTCAGTGCACCGCCGGTCTCGTCACCGGAAGCAAGCAGCTGACCAGTGGAATCAAGAATGGTCACATCATCCACATCGAGGCCGGGGACCGCAGATGCGACCAGATGACGAATCGATGAAGCGGCCTTGCGGCCGGCTGTTGCACTCGCCCGGATCATCACCGAGGCGGTCGGCTTTTGCTCACCTCTGCGGAAGTTTCCGACATCCGGCATTACGATATGAACACGGGCGGCGGTAACGCCGTTGATCTGCTGGATCGAGCGAGAGATCTCCCCTTCGAGGGCACGAACGCGAGTCACCTCCTGCATGAAAGAGGTGAGCCCCAACGAACCAACGTTGTCGAAGAGTTCATAGCCGGCATTGGTGCTGTTGGGCAGGCCACGTTCGGCGAGCAGCAACCGGGCTCTGCTTGTGCTGCCGACCGGAACCTGGATGCTCGAGCCATCCGTGCCGACTTCGAACGCCATGTTCGCTTCAGCCAACGCCATGCTGACCTGATTCAGGTCGGTGGTGTCCAGGTTGACATACAGCGTCTCGTAGGCGGGCTTGTTCACAAAGATGGCCGCAGCAAGAACGATCGCAATCGAAACGACGCCGACGGCGCCTAAAGCAATAAGTCGAGTCTGGCCGAGATTGGCCAGATTTTTAACGACTTGTGAAAATTGAGCTAACAGATTCATTCTGTTCCCACATCGCCAAACACGGATATAGAGCTTCTGCCTAGGCGCACCCTAGAAAGCGAAGCTTGTGCGAGCGTTTCGTAGGCAAGAAGCCTTTGACGATTACGGATGGGATTTGAAGAAGGCTTCCGAGCTTCGATAGCCGGAAGAAAATGCGTCAGAAGAAATCAAAATCTCCAGCCGCCTTGCTCAGCGGTTGAGAATGACCGTGACGCAGGCCGTTTGCCAGTGCCTTCTGCATGTCGGCAAGCTTGACAAGGCTGAGTGCAGTGGAAACATCGACTGTCCAGTCGTCCGGAATCGTGCCGGTGATCGTGTCGATGAATTCGGCGATGCCGCGGGTCTTCTGGACCGCAAGGTCGATGCCCTGGAGAACCTTCATGCTGTCCGGCGACTGCAGGATGTCCTGACCGCCGATCTCTATCAGTTGAGGTTCGACCCGCTCGATCAGATAAGCGATGTCATGGAGTTCGGACACCAGCCGCATCAGGATTTCGGGAAGGGATTCCTCGAGGGAAGCAATAGGCGGCGTGGCGATATCGTTCATGGCTTCCTCGTGATCAAAAGAATTCGATAGAGCTTTCGACCGGCTTTGGTGGCATGCGTATGGGACGCTCTTCCATAGCCACGGTCCTTTGGGTTTCAGCACCCGTCAGCGGATATTGACGAGCCCGGCCGCTGACTGGCCAGAACTCGAGCTTGCGCCCGTGCTCCCCGCCCGTCGAGGAACCGACCACCGGGATACCTTCGTCCTTGAGAAACTGCATGGCGAATGCGGCATTCTGCTCGCCGACATTCGAGAAACTGGCAATCGTCTTGGCACCGCCGAAAATCTTCGCTTCCAAGCGGTCCCGCCGCGCCCCCTGCTTCAGAAGGCCGTTGATCAAAAGTTCCATCAGATGCACGCCGTAGCGTGTCGCATCACCGCCCGATGCCATGGAACCTCCGGAGCCCGGAAGCAGGAAGTGGTTCATGCCGCCGACACCGGCGACAGGATCGCGAAGACAGGCAGCCACGCATGAGCCCAGGATCGTTGACAGGACGACGTTCGGATCGTTTACGACCTTGTACTCTCCCTGAATAATATGGACACGCCTGGCTGCAGCCGCGTCATTCATTTCAATGCTCCAAACACCGCTTCGATGGCGGCCTTCATCTTTTCGATGGTGAACGGCTTGGCGAGAACGTTGTTCGCGCCGAGCTGAGCCGCTTTCTGAACCAGGGCACGGTCGCCCTGGGCCGTCAGGATGATGAAAGCGGCCTTCTTGGTGTTCGGATTGCTGCGAACGGCCTGCAGGAAGCCGATGCCGTCCATCTTCGGCATGTTGAAATCCGAAATCACCAGATGATGGGGCTGTTCGGCCATGATCTTCATGCCCTGCTCGCCGTCGCCGGCCGCAGTGATCTGTTTGAAGCCGAGCTGTGTCAGAGCATCGCTGAGCAGCAGGCGGCTGGTCACCTGATCATCGACGATCAGAACTTTGATTTTTTCAGCGAGAGACATTATTCGGTACCTTCTTTTCGGGCGGCAGTTAACTTCAACACTTCTTCTCCAATGGAGCCCAGCGGCAGTTGCTGCTCGACGGCCCCCATTTCATGGGCGACCCTCGGCATGCCGTAGACCACACAGGTCTTTTCGTTCTGTCCGATGGTGCGCGCACCTGCGCTACGCATCTTCAGCAGACCGGCGGCTCCGTCGCGTCCCATGCCGGTCAGGATAACCCCGACCGCATTGCGGCCCGCCAGATCAGCGACTGAATCGAAAAGGACATCCACCGAGGGCCTATGCCCGTTCACGGGTTCCTTTTCGATCAGTCGGCAACAAGGCGCCGACGGATTGACTACCTGCAGATGCCGGTCACCACCGGGCGCGAGATAGATCCTGCCGATCTCCAGCCGCGCGCCATCGGTTGCTTCCTGCACCACAGGAGCGCAGATACGATTAAGCCTGTCGGCAAAACTTTTCGTAAACGTCGAAGGCATATGTTGAGTAATCACTGTCGGCGGGCAATTTTTCGGGAACTTTTGCAGTACCGCAATGAGAGCCTCCACGCCCCCGGTCGATGATCCGATCGCCACGACCTTGCGGCCGACGCGATATTCGGCTGCAGGAGCAGCAACCGGAGCCGGAGCCGGGCCGTTCCTGCGGTGACCGGACCGGGCAGCAGCCTTCACCTTTTCGGCGAGGTCCATGAAAGGACGCACGTCGCCGGGAGCCGGCTTGCCGACACAATCGAAGGCACCGATCTCCAGCGCCGCGAGCGTCGCGTTGGCTCCCTGATGGGTCATGGCTGAGACCATGATGACCGGCATCGGACGCAGGCGCATGATCTTTTCAAGGAAGTCCAGCCCGTTCATGTTGGGCATTTCGATGTCTAGGGTAACAACATCGGGGTTGAGCTGCTTGATCGCCGCACGCGCCTCCAGTGCGTCGCCGGCCTGCCCCACGACACTGACCTCCGGATCGGAATTCAGGACTGCTGTGATCAATCCCCGCATGGTGGGCGAATCGTCGACGACCAGGACTCGTGCCGGAGCGCTCATGCTTTCCTCCCCGCGTTCTGACCGGCATATCGATAAGTTGTTATGCCGATGTTATCGAACAGGTTTTTCGCGTCGCCAGAGACGCGTTCGGAATGGCCTATATAAAGATGTCCGCCTTCGGCCAGCAGCGAGGCGAAGCGCGACCAGATCTTCATCTGCGTCGGCTCATCGAAATAGATGACCACGTTGCGGCAGAAGATAACATCGAAATTGCCCTTGAATGGCCACTGCGCCATCAGGTTCAATTCGTTGAAAGTGATGAGTTTCTTGACGCGCTCATCGATCTGGAACTTGCGGCGGCCGTTCACCTCGACTTCGCGGAACCATTGCTTGCGCATAGCCGGCGTCATGGTTTCGAGCGCATTCTCGTCGTATATGCCGGCCTTGGCTGCCGCGAGGATTTTCGGATCTATATCCGTCGCGAGAATACGGAAATCGTAATCCGCGGCATTGGGCAAGAGCGAGAGCACTGTGAGTGCGATCGAATAGGGCTCCTGACCGTCCGAACAGGCGGCCGACCAGATGCGCACGCGGCCGCCGCTCTTGGCGCGATTGATCAGCCCCGGCAGGACCTCGTCGCGCAGATGCTCGAAATGGTGGTTTTCCCGGAAGAAGCGGGTGAAATTGGTCGTCAGGTGCGAAAGCATCTCGCGGCGAGCGGCGGCGCCGTCCGGCGAAGCCACCAGTGCACAATAGTCCCTGAATCCGCGCAACCCGAGCGCCCGGATATGCTTCGACAGACGCGAATAGACAAGCGAAGCCTTGGAATCGTTGAGATAGATTCCGGCATCCGAATAGATCATCGCCGCAATATCGGACAGGTCGCGGCGCGTCAGCGGATATTCTCCGCTCGCGAGCACGTCGTCCGGCGACTGCCGGCTTTCTACGGCGCCCAAAGGCTTCATGCAGCTTCGCTTTCCTTTTCCGGGAAGAGGGCATCAAGCTCAATCATGCAGATCATCCGCTTTTCGATCGCGAGAATTCCTCGGGCATATTGTTTCTCAAGGTCGGAAGAGACTTCCGGCACCGGCTGGATATTCTCTTCGGTAATCGTAAGAATATCGGAAACGGCTTCGACGAGCAGACCGACAACGCGGGTCTTCACCTGTGCCACGATGATCACGTGGCGCGCGGTTGGTTCCGCGTCCTTCATGCCGAGCCGGGCCGACAGGTCGACAATCGGCAGAACCGCGCCACGCAGATTGATGACGCCCATCACGTAGGGCGGCGCATGCGGCATCGGTGTTGCCGGCGTCCAGCCGCGGATTTCGCGGACGGACATGATGTTCACGCAGAATTCCTGATCACCGATACGGAAGGCGATCAGTTCCCGACTTCCCTGAGTAAGGTTCTTCACGGCATACGACATAACCAACTGACCCGTCTTAACCCGTGGCGGCGAGTGACATTTCAGGCTTCAGTGCCATTTCTGGTTTAAGAGATTGGCCGCGCGAGGCCGCGACGACCGCATCGACATCGAGGATGAGCGCGACGCGACCATCACCCAGGATGGTGGCTGCGGCGATACCTGGCACATGGGTGTAGTTCGCTTCGAGCGACTTGATGACCACCTGGCGCTGGCCCTGGATCGCGTCGACCATCAGGGCGCGCTGACCGCCTCCTTCCGATTCCACCAATAGCGCGACACCATCGACCGGGTTCGCCTGGATGGCGCGGAAGTTCAGGATGCGGCCGACATCGACGAGCGGGCAGAAGGAGTTGCGGATCGAAATGAGCCGCTGGTTCGCACCGAAGGAATGGATTGCGGACGCTTCCGGCTGCAGCGTCTCGACGATTGCGGTGAGCGGCACGACCAGGGTCTGGCCGGCGACCGTCACGACCATGCCATCGAGAACCGCGAGCGTCAGCGGCAGGCTCATCGTGAACGTGGACCCGTGACCGGGCCGCGATGAGATCGAGATGCGGCCACCGAGCGCCTGGATCGACCGCTTCACCACATCCATGCCGACGCCACGGCCGGAGATGTCGGAGATCTTGTCGGCAGTCGAGAAGCCCGGCATGAAGATCAGATTGTCGATCTCGTCGTCCGAGAGATTGGCATCGGCAGCAATGAGATCGTTGTCGATCGCCTTCTGGCGAACACGTTCGCGATTGATGCCGGCGCCGTCATCCTGAAGCTCGATCAGGATGCGGCCCGACCGATGTTTCGCCGACAGCTTGACGGTGCCTTCCGGATTTTTGCCGGCGGCTTCGCGCTTCTCGGGTGTCTCGATGCCATGGTCGACCGCGTTGCGGATCATGTGAGTCAGCGGCTCGGCGAGCTTGTCGATGACCGTCTTGTCGACTTCGGTATTTTCACCTTCGGTGACCAGACGGATCTGCTTGCCGACCATGTCAGCCACTTCGCGGACGATACGCGACATGCGCTGGAAAACCGGCTTCACCGGCTGCGCGCGGATCGCCATGACCGAGTCCTGGATCTCGCGGGTGAGCTGCTGCAGCTCTTCGAGACCCATGTTGATCGAGGACGTGCCGTTCGTGTCGTTTTCGATGACGCTTTGGGACAGCATCGCCTGGTTGATGACGAGCTCGCCCACCAGGTTGATCAGGCGGTCGACGCGGTCGAGATCGACACGGATCGTCTGACCGGCTGCAGCGGCAGCCGCCGCGGCGTTGTTCTGTGCGGCTGCAGCGGCAGAAGAGGCAGCATCCTTCTTTTCGGCGACGCGAGCGGCCGCGTCGGCGGCCTTCACGATACCTGTCGCCACCTTGGCAGCCGAGACAGCCGCAGCCGCGGTTTCTTCGACAGCAGACGGCTCCACGGCCTTGTCCTCTTCCTCGGCGGCAGAGGCGTCATCGAGGATCGACAGATCGAACGGAACCGGGATCATCGGCAGTTCTTCATCCGTCGATGCTTCCTCGGCAAGCTTCACTTCGAGATCGCAATCCCACTCGGCAAATTCGAAGACCGTGCGGATGTCGTCCTCGCCCTTGTTGGTCTTCAGCGAAATTTTCCAGCTGAAATAGGAGGCTTCCGGATCCATCTTGTCGAGAGCAGGCAGCTCGTCCATGTCGCAGGCGATGCTCATCTCGCCGATACGGGACAGATCGCGCAGCAGGAGCGCCGCCTCATTGCCCTTGGAATAGAGTTCGCGGCGCGGCTTGAAGGTCACCTCGTAGATCGAGCCTTCGAACACCGGCTCCTCATCGTCGAAACCATCGAAGGAGAAGGGGATCGGCTGGAAACCGCTCTCATCCGTGGGCTTGGGAGTTTCCTCCTGCGGGGCGGCGGAGGCGGCCTTCGCAGCCGGCTTCGGTGCCTCGTGACCTGATGCGGACGGCAGCTCGCCGTTGGCAAGCGCTTCAAGTTCCTTGACCAGGCCACGGGTTCTCGACTCGTCGACGCTGCCACCGTCGCGCGAAGCGCTGACGAGATCGGCGAGTACGTCCGCTGATTTCAGCATGACCTTCAGCACATCCTGGCCGGGCTCCAGCTTGCCGGAGCGCACACAGTCGAGGGTTGTCTCGAAAACGTGGGCGAAGGAAACCAGATCGTCCAGACCGAAGGCGCCAGCGCCACCCTTGATGGAATGAACGGCTCGGAAAACGGCGTTCACCGTTTCGGGGTCGCGGTCCCCGTCGTTCAGCTTGAGAAGACCCGACTCCAGTTCAGCGAGTTGCTCCTCGCATTCCTGAAAGAAGATCTCTTTGATTTCGTTCATATCCATCGGAGAAATTCCCGGCTCAGGCAGTTACACGCTCGATCGCATCAATCAGTTTGGCAGGATCGAAGGGCTTGACGATCCAACCCGTCGCACCGGCCTGCCGGGCCCTATTCTTCTTTTCCTGATCGCTTTCCGTCGTCAGGACGAGGATCGGAACGGCGCGATATTTTTCGTTGCGGCGGACGCCTTCGATGAAGCCAAAGCCATCGAGACGCGGCATGTTGATATCGGTGACGATGACATCCGGATTGGCGTCTTCGAGAACTTCGAGCCCTTCGACGCCGTCTTCCGCCTGAATGGTCTCGAAACCCGCGTTGTTCAGGGTCACCAGCAGCATGTTCCGGATCGTGCGTGAATCATCCACGGTCAGTACTTTTTTCTTCATTGCTAGATCTCCTTAGCAATCAAATTATCGGTATCGATGCCGATGAGTTGCATCGTCTTCTGAAATGCATCCGAGGCCTTTTCGACAAGGAAGGATTTCTTGTCCTCCTTCCAGGCCATGACACCGGCGACGAGAACCTGGGCGCACTGCACGCCGACCCGCTCGACGCCCGAGGCATCGATGACGAGATCGCTGCCGCGCATGGACATCAGCTTTCCGTGCAGAACGGAAGCCTCGTTGAGGTCCAGCACTGCCGACAGCTTCAAACTTCCGGGTCCAGCCTTCTTTGCTGCCATCAGCTTATTCCTTGCCGTTTCTGAATGAGGTATTCGTTATAGGCTACCGGTTCTGCAACAGCCGGCACCGAGACGGGCGCTGACTGACTGCGTGGCGGTGCCGGGTGATGCTTTTCCGGGTAACGGCCCTGCCGCTCAATCCGGAACTGGCGGACCGTGCGGCCGAGTTCCAGAATCACGGTATGAAGTTCATCGGCCCCCTCTCCGGCCCGGCTTGCCAGGCTCGCGTTCGAGGCCACGCGTTCGCTTACAGAGCCGATCTCGGCGGTCAGACGATCAAGGCCATGAGCGTGGTCGCCGGTATCGCGGGCAATGCCGGCGATCGCGTCATTGATTTCAGAGACCTGCCGGACGATGCCGCCGATCGCGTCCTGTGTGCGATGGACCATCTCGACACCCGCATCCACCTGCGATTTCGTGCCGGTGACCAGCGTCTTGATCTCGCGGGCGGCTTCGGCGGAACGCTGGGCAAGTGCGCGCACTTCCTGCGCGACGACGGCGAAGCCGCGGCCTGTCTCACCGGCGCGGGCAGCCTCGATGCCGGCATTCAGGGCCAGAAGATTGGTCTGGAAGGCAATGTCGTCGATAACGCCGATGATCTGGCCGATCTTCTCGGCCGAAGATTCGATATCGGCCATGGCGCTGATCGCGCGGCCGACAACCTCGCCGCTTGCCTCGACCGAACGGCGTGTCTCGGCAGCAGCCTTTTCGGCCTCAGTCGTTCCGGCGGCGGTTTCCTTGACCTTCGTGGCGATGTCGACAAGTGCCCGCGTCGCGTCCTGAAGGCGCTCTGATTGCTCCCCGGAGGTGGTTGCAAAGGAACGCGCGTCCTCGGAAAGTGAGTGCGTCAGCGCGCCGGCCTTCTCGCGATGGGCATCGGCGGTCTCGACCGAGGAACGCATGCCCGCGATTGCCCGGTCCAGAAGATCGGCGAGGTCGCGATAAGCCTCCGGCACGTCTGTCGGGAGACAGGCCGTCAGGTCGTGATCGGCAAGCGCCGCTATGACATCCGAGAACGTCTCGACGGCCTCGGCATGATCGGCTTCACGCTGCTCGGCGAGCGCCCGCTGATGCCGCTGGCGCAATTCATTGAAACGCAGCGAAACGGCGATCTCGGCGTCAACCATCACGAGGCGCACGATCGCACCAACCAGATCGAGCAGTTCCTGCTCGCGCTTGCGACCGCCCGGCAGCAGCGGTTTCGGAGCAAGATCGGCGATCGCACCCGCGATCAGGTGTTCCAGCATCACCGCGTGGCCGGCAATGTGCCAGCGCGGATCGAGCCCCATGCGGCTCTCGGTATCGGAGAGCAGTTTCACCCGTTCGGCGTAAAGCGCATCGAAACGGGCATCCGTCAGCACGCCCCAATGGGAGGCTTGCAGGTCATGCAGCCGCTCGATCTGCTGCTCGCTCTCGAAATTGCGGGCGGCTTCCGGAAAGGATTGAAAGCGATGGAAGAGGTCACGCAGGCCGGTCTTCAAATGCCGGTCGAGCTGCGGACGGCAGCGGCGCAGAAGATCGCGCAGTTCGCCGTCAAGGCCGGCGAATGCCAGTCTCTCGCCCAGGCTGCCTGCCTGGCCCCGTCGCGCCTGATCCGATGGCGTTTCCTGCACCAAAACCGTCCCCAATATTCATCTAACCAATCCCCAGGGATTGGCGGCATGCGGCTCCTGTCCGCCAGGCACCGGAGATGAATAGGAGATGCTCGCCAGAGCGGATCAATATCCGCCGGCACGGGCAACACGGTCACCACAGGCTATCCTGGATTTTCATGAGCGGATACCGGACTGTCACCGGTACGGCTTTGCGGCTTCATGCCTGGTGGGAGACCCCGGTCATCCCATTTCGCCGTGCATTTCAATATGTATGGTTAATTCCTTGCCCGAAGGTTAATAGAAGGTGCAGGAACACCGGTTTTAGTTTGGATAAGACACAGGTTACGCAGTTGAGTGGGAGCGAACTTAATCCGGCCGGTCCGCCCCGCGGTTTTGCCCCGGCACCCTCCACAAGCTCGGCCCGGAAGCTCCAATGACCTTGTGGCCTATACGGCAAGGCCGCCTTTTCCGGCGAATTTCCTGCTGACATGCAGTGAACCGGAAAGCCCGAAACGCCACGGCAGATCGACCGCCTGCGAAATGCCGATCCGCCGGCCGGTGACGACCAGTGGCGGCGTTTGCGGACGCGCCAACTCGAACGGCGGCTGGCCCAAGGGCAAGCCGTTGTGCTCAATGGTTACACCGAGAGCCTGACAGACGCGGCCCGGACCGGAACATAGAAGCAGCGGATCGGAACGACCGCGACGTCTTTCCATTTCATCAACGCCTCTGACGGGCTGCAACGCCCTGAGCAGCACGGCGCTACCTGGCCGACAGACAAAATTCAAGCACCAGTGAATGCCGTAGGAGCGATAGACATAGGCATGCCCCGGCGGCCCGAACATGACCGCATTCCTGGGCGTAGGTCCCCGAAAGCTGTGGGAAGCAGGATCATCCGGCTCATAGGCCTCGGTTTCGACGATAACGCCGCCAACGCCCTCGACATCAAACTCGACGCCGATCAGATCGCATGCGACTTCGACCGCGCTTCTGTCGAAAAACTGCTGGTCCATACGGATATCCCGAGTCGACTGACAAAATGCCGGTAAATCCATAAAGACCGCATTGGGATTTGTCTCCCCGCCTGCCTTGCCGGCGGCTGTGCCACATCAACCCAAAACCTGGCGCTACCGATCATTAATCAGCGATTTAAAGGGATTAATGGTGCCCGGAGGCGGATTTGAACCACCGACACGCGGATTTTCAATCCGCTGCTCTACCAACTGAGCTATCCGGGCATCGAGGCTTCATCAAAGCCTTCCGGCCGAGGCCGGCGGGGGTCACGCCCCCGGAAGCGAGCGGGGTTATAACATCTTGTTCGGCCATGTCCAGCGCTACCGTCCACTTTTTTGACAGGTTTGCGAAAATCGCAAATTCCCGAACAAAAACAGCAAGGCAAGCAGCCCGATAGCCCGGCTCCCCTATTCGCGCTCGTCCGAGCGGTCCGCTCTGGTTTCATCTTCCGCCACAGGAATGGCGTAGGAGCCGTTCAGCCAGCGTGACAGGTCAAGCGTCCGGCAACGGTCGGAGCAGAAGGGATAATGTTCGCGCGAGGACGGCTTGCCGCATTCCGGGCAGGGTCTCGCCTTCCTGAGCGGCTCAACCTTGCCGCCGGTCTTGATCGGTTCGGATGCCATTGTGTTGCAACACTCCTGTATCTTGCGCGGAACCGCCAGCGCAAAAGCCGGCCTCCGACACATCCGCCGAAGGCCTCAGCCCTCCGGCCAGGTCGCCGCTACGTCGAAACCTTCCCCCGCAAGCAGCGCCGTCACTTCGTAAAGCGGCAGTCCGACGACATTCGTATAGGAGCCGACAAGCTTCTGTACAAAGGCGCCGGCAATGCCCTGGATCGCATAGGCTCCCGCCTTGCCGCGCCACTCGCCCGAGGCGATATAGTTCTCGATTTCGCGGGTGGAAAGGCGCTTGAAGCGCACCTTAGTCTGCACGACCTTCTGGCGGAACTGGCCGCCCGGGGTCACCAGGCAGATGCCGGTATAGACCCAATGGCCGCGCCCCGAGAGCAGATGAAGGGCGGAAGACGCCTCTTCCGTGTATTCGGTCTTCTCCAGAATGCGGCGCCCGACCGCCACCACCGTATCGGCCGAGAGAATGTAGCTATGCCGCCATGCCGGATCGCCCTTGACGGCAGCGAAGGCCGCTTCGGCCTTCTCCGTCGAGAGCCTGCGGGCAAGCGAACGCGGATGCTCGGACTTCTTCGGCGCCTCATCGATATCCATCGGCATCAGCCGCACAGGCTTGATACCGGCCTGATTGAGAAGATCGAGACGGCGCGGAGAACCGGAGGCCAGTATCAGCTTTTGTTCAAGCGCCATGAAAGACCGCCGCAGATTAGGAACAATTATTTGAAGCGGTAGGTGATGCGGCCCTTGGTGAGGTCGTAGGGCGTCATTTCGACAAGCACCTTGTCGCCGGCAAGAACACGGATACGGTTCTTGCGCATGCGGCCAGCGGTGTGGGCAATGATTTCGTGTTCGTTTTCAAGCTTCACGCGGAACGTCGCGTTGGGCAGAAGCTCGGTCACGACGCCCGGGAATTCGAGGACTTCTTCTTTAGCCATATAGAGGTTTTCTTCCTGTTGTTGAATTCGGGCTGCGGCAAAATGTGCGCTCACCCGGAAATGTGCGCGGAACCTACACAATCATGTCCGCTTTGTGAACCTCGCTTGAAAGCGATTCTCAATGTCTTTCAGGCCGTCTCGGCCGGATGCCGGCTCATTCCCGAAAGGCGTTCATCGATCAGCCTCCAGAGATGATCGCGCACCTCGCGATAGGCGTGGAGCTTTTGCTCGCGCGTACCCGTCGCGGCGGTCGGATCCATGGTCGGCCAATAGACGACATCAACGGCATTGGCGCGGGTGAGTTCCAGCGCGGCATGATGGGCTTCGGGCGTCAGCGTGACGATCAGATCGAAGAAATCATCCTCGAGTTCCTCCAGCGTCCGAGGCTGATGCCGGCCGAGCGACAGCCCGACCTCTTGCAACACCACATCCACGAAAGGATCCCGCTCGCCGGAGCGCACCCCCGCCGATTGCACATAGATATCGGGTGGCAGCAGCCGTTTTGCAATGGCTTCGGCCATCGGCGAGCGGATGACGTTCCAACCGCATAGGAAGAGGATGGCACCCGGTCGTTTGACGCTTGTCTCGGGCAAGGTGACGCTTTCCATGATCAGCCGCGCCAATAGAGCACGCAGACCAGGGTGAAAAGCCGCCGCGCTGTATCGAAATCGACGCGGATCTTGCCATTCAGCCGATCCATGAGCGTCTGGGAACCCTCGTTGTGGATGCCGCGACGGCCCATGTCGATGGCCTCGATCCGGCTCGGGGAGGAGGAACGGATCGCTTCGTAATAGCTCTCGCAGATCATGAAATAGTCCTTGATGATCCGCCGAAAGGGGGTGAGCGAGAGGATATGGGTGGCGACTTCCTCGCCCTTTTCCGTGGTGATGCCGAGCACGAGCTTGGAATCGACCAGAGAGAGCCTGAGCTTGTAGGGACCGCCGGCATGGCCTACCGGCTCGAAGGAGTTTTCCTCGACGAGATCGAAGATGGCGACAGCCCGCTCATGTTCCACATCCGGCGTCGAGCGCCCGATCGAGTCGTCCAGAACGACATCCGAGAGCCGGAAGTCCCCTCGCCCCATCCGTCAGCCCCCATCATTGAGAGGGACGGCGTTCAGGCGGATCGAGACCGACCGGGCATGGGCGTCGAGCCCTTCGGAATGGGCAAGCGTGATCGCGGCCGGCGCGAGTTGACCAAGCTGATCCGGCCCTAAACGCAGAATCGAGGTTCGCTTGACAAAATCGAGCACCGAGAGGCCCGAGGAAAAGCGCGCTGAACGCGCCGTTGGCAACACATGGTTGGAACCGCCGACATAATCGCCGATCACTTCCGGCGTATGGCGGCCGATGAATATCGCGCCGGCATTGCGGATGCCCGGCATCAACGCGTCGGGATCGGCGACGGCGAGTTCCAGATGCTCGGCAGCAATACGATTCGCGAGTGGCAGGGCGGCTTTCAGATCCGGCACGAGGATGATCGCGCCGAAATCCCGCCAGCTTGCGGCAGCGGTCTCCGAACGCGACAGGGTTTTGAGCTGCCGCTCGACGGCCGCTTCCACCGCCTTGCCGAGGCCGGCATCGTCGGTGACGAGAATTGACTGGGCACCGGGATCGTGCTCCGCCTGGGCAAGCAGATCGGCAGCCAGCCAGGCCGGATCGTTTTCCCCGTCGGCGATGACGAGAACCTCGGAAGGACCCGCGATCATGTCGATGCCGACCGTGCCGAAGACCTGGCGCTTGGCCGCCGCGACATAGGCATTGCCGGGACCGACGATCTTGGCAACCGGCGCAATGGTCTCGGTACCATAGGCAAGTGCAGCTACGGCCTGGGCGCCGCCGATCCGGTAGATCTCCGTGACGCCGGCGATGCGGGCCGCTGCCAGTACGGCCGGATTGATCTTCCCGCCGCCCGCCGGCACGACCATCACGAGGCGCGGCACGCCTGCGACCCTGGCCGGCACGGCATTCATCAGCACGGAGCTCGGATAGCTCGCCGTGCCGCCCGGCACATAAAGGCCAACCGCCTCGATCGCCGTCCAGCGGGAGCCGAGGCCGACACCGATCGCATCCTCGTAGATATCGTCCTTCGGCATCTGTCGGGCATGGTGTCTTTCGATACGCTCGGCAGCGAACTTGAGCGCGTCGAAAACCTTGGGATCGGTCTCGGCGACGGCAGCGTCGATATCCGCGTCGCTCACGCGGATGCCGGCCTTGGCGAGATCAATGCCGTCGAAACGGGCGGAATAGTCGATCAGCGCCGCATCACCGCGGGCACGCACGTCATCGATGATGGCACGCACCACCGCGTTCACATCTTCCGAAACCTCGCGTTTGGTCGAGAGAAAAGCAGAAAACCTCGCCTCAAAATCCTGCGATGCCTGCTCCAGCCAGATTGCCAAGCGGATATTCCTTCCAACTCAAGATGATGTTCTATCACAATCAGGGCGGTCCCGATCAGGGATGGCGGGGCCTCACCGCCGTTTCCCACGCGCCGCCGATATCCGCAAGAGCAACTTCGATGCATTCGACATCAAGCGCAATCGTGGCCGTGCCGGAAAGCACCAGTTCCACCGTGCCTTCCGGCCCCTCGCCCTTGCGTGTGAAGGTGATCGCGAGAAGCGAGAGCACATCGTCCGTCCTGTTGCGGTCGATGCCGGTGGAGCGCACCGCTTCAACGCGTTTGAACACCAGGGCAGCGCGGTGCCGCTCGAAACCCTTGCGCTTCTCGCCGGCCTTCTCCCAGACGAAACGGTTGGCGGCGAGGGAAAAATTTCTTTCCGGCGGCGACCAGCGGACGTCGCCCACCTTGAAGACGGCGTCCTGCATATGGGCGGAAATGATGCCTAAATCGTCCGTGTCGAGGGCAAGCAGCTTCAGCTCGGTCATCGCTTTCAAATATCCACTCAAAGGTTGCGTTTTCACGCGAAAGTTTCTTGTCTGGAGATAGGATGTGAAAGCGAAAGAAGCAACTGGCCGCTATTGCGGGAAATCCGCGCCGAGGCTGATATCCTTGAGAGCCTCGATCTGGGACCGACGCTCGCCGAGCTTCCGCGTGATATTGTCATAGGCAAAAGCGCCCAACACGAGATGCCGCGGCGCATTCTCCGTCTGCGTGATACGGATCATCGCCTCGCCTGCTCTGACAGGATCGCCCGGCTGCCTGCCGCTATATCCGGATGTCGTGGCCATTCGCGCACCCGCGGTTTCGGCATAGTCGGCGATCCTGCTCGGCGTCTGCCTCAATGAACGGCCTGCCCAATCAGTGCGGAAGGGGCCTGGCTCAACGCAGGTCACCTTGATACCGAGTGGAGCCGTTTCCAGGGCGAGCGCATCGGAGAAACCCTCGACCGCATGCTTGGTGGCCGCGTAATAACCGGAGCCCGGCAATCCCATGAAGCCGGCGAGCGAGGTGATGTTGAGGATGTGGCCCTTGCGGCGGGCGCGCATGCCCGGAAGCACGGCGCGCGTCATGGCAAAGAGGCCGAAGACATTGGCATCGAACATGGCGCGGATCTCGTCTTCCTCGCCCTCCTCGATCGCCGCCTGATAGCCGTAGCCGGCATTGTTCACCAGTACGTCTATGCGGCCGAACTTTTCCTCCGCAGCCTTCACGGCGTTGATGATTTGGCCGGTATCGGTGACGTCGAGATCGAGCGCCAGCGCATTGTCCCTGCCCTCGGCCAGATCGGCGACGCGGCTTTTGTCGCGAGCAGTTACGACCGTCGGCCAGCCGCGATCGAGGGTGAGCTTGGCAAGCTCGCGGCCGAAGCCGGTCGAACAGCCGGTAATGAACCATACGGGAGCGGAAACATCAGCCATGGGAGATCTCCATAAGACGCTGTATCAGAAATATGAGGCGGGGAAGAACACAGGATACCTCCGACACATAGGGATGCAAAAAAGGACGGCAAGGGCAGTACCCTTGCCGTCCTTCATCACGTTTTCGATTCCTGGAACCCGGTCAGTCGCTGACGCGTTCGACGACGGCACCGCAGCGGGTGAGTTTTTCCTCCAGCCGCTCGAAACCCCGATCGAGATGATAGACACGATTGACCGTGGTTTCTCCTTCCGCAGCAAGGCCGGCGATCACCAGCGAAACGGAAGCGCGCAGGTCGGTCGCCATGACAGGCGCGCCCTTCAGCCGGGGGACACCTTCCACCCTCGCCGTCTGGCCGGAAAGCGAGATTTTCGCGCCCAGGCGTGCAAGCTCCTGCACATGCATGAAGCGGTTTTCGAAAATCGTCTCGGTGATGTTGGAAACGCCCGATGACCGCGTCATCAGCGCCATGAACTGCGCCTGCAGGTCGGTCGGGAAACCTGGGAACGGCTCGGTTGTCACGTCGACCGGCTGAATGCCGTTGCCGTTGCGCACGACCCGAAGGCCGCTCTCCGTCTCGGTGATATGGGCACCCGCCATGCGCAGCGTGTCCAATGCGTTTTCAAGCAGCGCGGCCTGCGTGCCTTCGAGGATCACGTCGCCGCCGGTCATGGCGACCGCCATGGCGTAGGTGCCGGTCTCGATACGGTCGGGCAGGACACGGTGGCGGGCGCCGGACAGCGAGGTGACGCCTTCGACGGTGATAGTCCTGGTGCCGGCGCCGGAGATTTTCGCCCCCATGGCGTTGAGGCATTTCGCCAGATCGGCGATTTCCGGTTCGCGGGCCGCGTTCTCGATGACCGTCGTACCCTTGGCAAGCGTCGCGGCCATCATCATGACATGCGTGGCGCCAACCGAAACCTTCGGGAAAACATAGCGGGCGCCGACGAGGCCGCCCTTCGGCGCCGTGACGTTGACATAGCCGCCGTCGATCTCGATCTCCGCGCCGAGTGCCTGCAGGGCTTCGAGGAAGAGGTCGACCGGCCGCGTACCGATGGCGCAGCCGCCCGGCAGCGAGACGCGGGCCCTGCCCTCGCGGGCGACGAGCGGGCCGATCACCCAGAAACTGGCGCGCATCTTGGAAACCAGCTCATAGGGGGCGGTCGTATCGACAATGGTTCGGCAGGTGAAATGAATGGTCCGGGAATAGCCGTCTTCCTGCCGTTCGCGCCGTCCGTTGACGGCGATATCGACGCCGTGATTGCCGAGGATGCGCATCAGGAGCTCGACATCGGCGAGATGCGGCACATTTTCGAGCGTCAGCGTATCGCTCGTCAAAAGGGACGCGATCATCAAAGGCAGCGCGGCGTTCTTTGCGCCGGAAATCGGAATGGTGCCCCTGAGCTCGTTGCCGCCGGAGATTCTGATGCGATCCATAAGTTGTCACTCTTCCTTCTTAGAGCGCGAAAGGACGCGTCGTTAGACGAGATCCGCCGCCGCTTCAATGTCTGCTGAAATTGCCAAAGCCCGTCCGCCCAGCATAGATCAGGATGATTCGTCCGTTTTTGCGGCAGGCAGTCCATGGGTCGGATCAGCCTCGCCGGCCCGGCGCGCGCGCGCCTGTGACTTGCGGCGCATCAGATTTTCCCGAAGCTTGGCGGCTGCGCGCGCTTTCCGCTCGGCAACCCGCTCACCTGCCGCCGCACGCGCGCGGTCGCCGCGGGTTTCCTTCATCTCTCCAGCCTGCGAATCGGGCAATTCTTCGTCATTCGCCATGGTTCTCCATAACCAAAAAGCCGGTTCAACAAAAGCGAAAGCGATGTTTTCCCTCCATGCCGACGAAAGAACTTGGAATTTGCGGCTTGCGCTCCCGATGAAGCTATGGCAATAGGCCCCTCGCCGACGACGCGATGATTTTGCGGCGGCTATAAGCTGCTATAGCTCAGGGGTAGAGCACTCCCTTGGTAAGGGAGAGGCCGAGAGTTCAAATCTCTCTAGCAGCACCATTTTTCTTCCGGAAAACATAACCTCCGCCGTTTGTCGTACCGGCATGCAGATGACTTGTTTTCGACCGAGTGTCTCGCCACAGCCACGCCACGGAATATTATTACCGGCTCATGCAACGAGTTGGCACCCTCATGCGTTGCCGGGCATCCGCTCGCACTGTGCGAGCTTTGGGAACAACTAATTGACGCCTGTTTGATGCCACTCCGCGGAATTCTCGATCGCTGGAACAATCAATCGCTTGCCCGGCAGTTCCTGATCGCCGGCGGGCTGGTTTCGCTTGCAGCCATGATACTCGTCGGGGCGTATGTGACGACGCTCATCGAAGCTGCGGTCACCCGCAATTCCGCAGCATCGACTGCGCTCTACGTCGACAGCATTATCGCGCCGCTGCTCCCCGACATGAAGACCAGCCAGCGGCTCGACGACGTTACGACCCGAGCGCTCGACGAGACCTTCGGCCAGGGTGCGCTCGGCGGCAAGGTCGTCTCATTCAGGCTCTGGCGGAAGGATGGAACCGTCCTCTACGCCACTCCCGACAAGAGCATTGTGGGCAAACGGCTCGATCCAGGCGAGGACCTCCTGACGGCGTTCTCCGGACAGATGGTCGCGCAGTTCGGCTCTGCGGATCCGCAAGACGAGTCCGAACGATCGAGGGACGATCCGCTCCTCGAAATCTACAACCCCATCCTGCAACCCTGGTCGGGCGAGGTTGTCGCGGTCTCGGAATTCTATGAAGTCGCAGACGAATTCCAGCAGAGCCTCCACCAGGCGCAGCTTAGAAGCTGGCTTGCGGTTTTCGGTGTCACGCTTGCCTTTTTCCTGCTTCTGTCGGCAATCGTCTTCCGCGGCAGCCGCATCATCGACAATCAGCGGCAGGCGCTGACCCAGCGTGTTACCGAACTCTCCGAACTGCTCTCGCAGAACAAGGCGCTGCATGCCAGGGCCCAGCGTGCCTCGCTGCGCGCGACAGCGCTTAACGAAAGCTATCTGCGCCGGCTCGGTGCCGACCTGCATGACGGCCCGGCCCAGCTCGTCGCCTATGCCGCCCTGCGCGTGGACAGCCGGCTCCTTACGGATCCCCGCACGCCGCACCAGGCGCGCGAGAAGGAAGTCTCCACGATCAAAGCCCGATTGGACGAGGCGATGGACGAGATCCGCAGCATATGCAGCGGGCTCGTGTTGCCGCAGATCGAGACCGCCGAACTCCCGGATGTCCTGAAGCGCGCCGTCGATGCCCATCGCCAGCGAACGGGACTCGATGTCGCATTGTCGATGACCAACGGCTCCAAATCTCTCCCTCCTTCCGCCAAGATCTGCATCTACCGCTTCGTGCAGGAAGCCCTCAACAACGGTTTCCGGCATGGTGGCGGCGTAGACCAGAGCGTCCGCCAGACTTTCGACAATGGCAATGTCGTGATTGAAGTGGCCGACCACGGACCGGGTTTCGATCCCGCTTCGATTGGTCCGGGCGGCTTGGGGCTTGCCGGGCTCAGGGAACGGATCGAGAGCCTTGGCGGCACATTCAATATTTTCACATCGAAGAGCGGAACCACGGTCAGGATGTCCCTGAACATGCAGGAAATGGAGCAGGCTTGATGACAGCAGTCAAAATCGCGGTCGTTGATGATCACCCCTTGTTCCGGGAGGGCGTTACGCGCAGCTTCAGCGAGATCGAGGATTTCGAGATTGTCGGGGAAGGCGGATCGCGGGACGATGCGATCCGCATCGCGCGGGAATTCTGCCCGGACGTCATGCTGATCGACATCTCGATGCCCGGAAGCGGCCTCGAGACCATAGCCGATGCACTCGAACACTGTCCCACTCTGAAGATCGTCATGTTGACTGTCTCGGAAGCAAGCGACGACATCACCAAGGCGCTCAAGCTCGGCGCGAAAGGCTATGTTCTCAAGGGGATCGGTTCGCGAGGACTTGCCGAAGTCGTCAGGACCATTGCGGCAGGGGGGAGTTATGTCTCGCCGGCCCTTTCGGCCCAGTTGATCGCCGGACTTTCAGCATCCGCTGAAGCCGTCGAACAGCCCGATCCGATGGCGGAACTCACCGAGCGGGAACAGGAGGTGCTGAACCTCGTCGCATCGGGCCTCAGCAACAAACGTGTCGCACGGGAACTCGATCTTCACGAAAAGACGGTCAAGCACCACATGACCCGCATCTTCTCGAAGCTGAAGGTCTCCAACCGTACGGAAGCGGCGCTGGCCCTTCGCGACGCCACCGTTCAACGTTCAACGACCGAACGACCGCAATCGTGACGTGTCGGAAGGAGTGGCCTGCCGGTTGACGATCGTCCGCGACCGCGAGTCGCGCATCTCGTAGCGCCCTTGGGAAATCCGTTCCGTCGCGCCGTTACTGTGGCGTACGGTAATCGAATTTTCCCGAACGTCGACTTTGACATCCGGTTTGGAACTGGCCGCCGGTGCCGCCGGCTGCGTTGGCGAACGCCGCCCCGTTGTCTGGCTGTCGGCATCAGGTTTGTCGGCCTTGTCCGAAGCGCTCTTGTCTGTACTTGTGCCGGCGCCAGTGCCGGAGCCACTTCCGCTGCTGCCGTCATTTTGTGATTTGTCGGAAGCAGAGTTACCGGCATCTGTGCTGGTGTCGTTCGTGCCGTCACCCGCATCACCGTCGTCGGCAGTGCCTTCGCCGCCGCCGTCATTCCCGTCATTGCCTTTGCCGGAGCTGTTCCCGCTCCCGCCGCTGCCAGCGCCCCCATTATCACCATTCCCCCCGCTGCCGTTATCACCGCCGTTGCCGTTGCCGTCTCCGCTGTCGCTGTTCCCGTCGCGTGCGGCAGCGGACGAGGAGGCTAGGCAAGGCACGCCATTCGCGTCAACGACAAGCTTGAAGGGCATGGCTGCGGCAAGAATCGCAGCGAGCGCACCACTTAAAACAAACATTCTACGCGTAGACATGTCCGACTCCCGGTTCCATCGTTCCCTGCATTCGCGGCATCGGCCCTCCTCAAGGAAACCGAACATCTCTCCTGATGGTTCCGCTCCGGTCAAAGGACCCGCCGATCGCTCACGGCGATCGGCGGGCAAGGTTCTGCGCTGAAAGGGACCGATGATCGCGCAGGAATCCGGCTTCCATAAGTCATAAGGCCGCGAACGTTTCGGTGGCAGCAATGAAGTCCTCTGCCACAGACGTGAAAACCTCCGTGCCTGGCCCTGTGTCCGTGACGGAACCTCCTGAAAAAGCTTCAGGATCAACCTCATTCTACGAGCACTGCTCCGCGATTTCAGCCCCCTTGGACCTTTGCGCCAACCTATCGGACCAAAGACCTAAACGGCATCGGGACTGAAGTCCGACCTTAGGGCCGACTGAAGCCCAAAAGGCGGAACGCACAGTCCCAGGCCTCGTTGAAAGAAGGCATTGCGGCTCATGCAGAGCCTCGCAGGCGACATGAAAACAATAGAGGAAACACCCATGAAAACGTTGATAAAGCATACGCTCGCAATGGCGCTCCTTGCTGGGTCCACGCTTCCTGCGGTGCCGGCAATCGCACAGACTGAATCTCCCTCCGCAGGACAGAGTGGCGGAGGTTCCGGTGCCCCCATCCTGCCCCGCCGAGGGACTTCCGGCGACCAGGGCTCGTCCGGCACGATGACGCCGGGTGCTCCAAGCCAGGCGCAACCATCGCAGGACATGCAGGGCTCCGCGCAGCAGCAGCCTAATCCGGGTACGGGCAACGGTTCGACAAGTGCCCAAAGCCAGGGTACGGATCAGCGCCCGAACACGCAGGGCAGCGATACCGCACAACAGCCGACAGACCAGCCTGGCGAGACGGATAGCTCGACAACGGCCAAGAGCGGCTCCGGTTCGGAAACCCGCACGCCTGCAACGAGCGATAGCGCTGACCGGAACGGCGGCGCAGAACAGCAGGACCCGGATCGAGCTGCCACCGATCGCCCGTCAAGCGAAACCACCGGCAGCATCGACATCTCGACCGAACAGAAAACCGAGATCCGCAATGTCCTCGTTGAGAGCAGGGTCAAACCTGCTGATATCGACGTCGATGTGAGTGTCGGGGTGGCCGTGCCGCAGACCGTGGAACTCCATCCTCTGCCGCCGCGCATCGTAGAAATCGTCCCGGCTTACCTCGGCTACGAATATTTCGTTCTTGCCGATGGCCGGATCATCATCGTGGAACCGGCAACCCAGGAGGTTGTCTACATCCTTACTGGCTGACGCCCGGAATCACGGGAGAAGGACAATGAATGACGGAGAACTGGCAGCGATCCACACAAGTCGCGTGAGCCTGCCAAGGATCGAGACACCCGAACCCGTCACAAACTAACCGGTCTCGACCAAACCCGGAGACTGAGCGCGAACCGCGGTCGTCTCTCAAACTCAAAGGAGAATACCATGAAAACCAAGATCATCGTTCTTTCCGCCGCGGTACTGGCTATCCTCGCCCCTGCCGCATCCGCCCAGCAGGGCACCGTCAATGGTGCGGCGGGCGGCGCCGTCACCGGCGCGATCGTGGGCGGCCCGGTTGGCGCTGCTGTTGGCGGGGTCGTAGGCGCGATTGCCGGCACGGCCATCGATCCGCCGCCGCCGCGCGTCGTCACCTATGTCGAACAGGCACCGGTTCCGGCAGATCCGGTCGTCATCCAGGAGAAGATCGTGGTCGGCAAGCCCATCCCACAGACCGTTGTCCTGACTCCGGTCCCGGATGCGCCGCAGTATGCGTACGCGGTCGTCAACGAGGAGCGCGTGATCGTCGATCCGCAGACGCGCACTGTCGTCCAGGTAATCCGCTGATCAGGATCACGGACAGCCGATATCTGGGAGGGCTGGGAACAGCCCTCCCCTTTTGCTCTTCCCGGATCGGTTCAGCGATCCGGCATCTGCAACACATGACCATCCGGCGATTCTGAGCCCATCACTGCGTCGTATCGTCGTCGCCGATGTCGTCCACGTCCGAAAGGCGCACGAACTCCACACCTTTCCGCTTGAGTGCAAGAAGCGCACGGGCCACGCCCTCACCCGCCGCATGAGTCGGCTGGTTGATATGGGCGATCACGACATCGCCATCCTTTGCCGCAGCGATACGCTTTTCCGCGGCGGCGGCGCCAAGCAGCGATCCGTCATCGCCGTTCACCGAATAGCCGGCAATCCTGTATCCCATGTCGCGGATCTGACGGATTGCGGAGAGATCGTATTTCGCGGTCGAACCGCGGAACCATTTTGGCGCAGGCAAGCCGGCGGCCAGCATGGCTTCTGCCCCGCCGGCCACTTCCCGCCGGACGGCCTCCGGCGAGCCGGCAGCGGCGATGCCATAGATCAAAGCGGGCGTATCGACTGCTGGTACGTGGTTCTGGCCGTGGTTCGCCAGTTCGAAGAGATCGAGGTTCTGCAGGAAGATGCCGACCGCCTGCGGGTTTCTCTTGAGCCAGCGGGCCGTGACGAAAATCGTTGCCGGAATTCTTTCCCGGACGAGCACCGAAAGAATCCGCTCGTCCGCCTGTCTCATGCAGGCATCGAAGGTCAGGGCTAATCTCGCACGGTTCAAATTGCGCGAACGCGCCAGATGCAGATGCGGCTCGACCAGTTTGGGAGCGCGCAGGGCTACATTGTCAGCGGGAATATCTTCAGCGCTCGCGGCGAAAGACAGAAGCACAAAAGCGGTAGAGAAGAGAAGACGTCGCATGGAACACCGGAATGGGGACGCCTTCCGCTTATCCCCGAGACCTCAAGAACGCCATGCGACCGATTGGCCGACGTGCGTCGATGGCGATCTGCCGAAACAACGCCGCCAAGTCGGGGAGTTAACGTAAGCCTTTCTGTATTTACGAACAGAAAGAATAAAGACTGCCACTAAGACGTTCGAATACTGGCTTCGCTCCTGGCACCGTACGTTAACAGATCTGGAAATTTTATTCGGCGCTGCACTCTTGAGGAATCAACCCGAAATTGGTCGTATTAGCATCGAGCACTGAAGACGGATGAAGGCGCATTTCGTTTGCGCCTGTCGATCTTCAGGCCATGTATCCTTGACGTGCGCGTGCTGAAGATGATCTTTGAGTCTCGATCAGAACTTCGGCGTGGTTTTTTGCGCCATGCGCCGCGAGGCTGCCACAGAGACAATGGACACCGATGTTGCCGTGACTGACAACGAGACCCTCCAGCATCTTCCGGAGCGCAAGCAGCGAGAGTTGGCACGCGCCTTGAAAATCATCTTCGAGGAATTCGAGGCGGCTCAGCAGTCGAAGCTTTCCGAAAAGAAGAGAGCCGGGCGGATATTGAAGGTCATCCTCTTTGGTTCGCACGCCCGCGGCGACTGGGTGGACGATCGCAAGAGCGGCTACCGCTCCGACTACGACATTCTCGTTGTCGTCAACCTGAAGAGCGTCGGGGAAGACAATGATCTATGGCACGATGTGTCCGATCATTTCCTGCGCGAGCTGACGATCACCAAGGAAATCGAGACCCCGGTCAACATCATCGTTCACACGCTGCAGGACGTGAACGACCAGCTGGCACGTGGAAGACCGTTTTTTATCGACCTCATCCACGACGGCATCATGCTGTATGAGAAGGAAGGCCATCCGTTCGTGGCACCCAAGCCGCTGGATCAAGAAGATGCGAAGATAGAGGCAAGGGGATATTTCGATCATTGGTATCCAAGTGCGGACGCTTTTAAAGCATCGGCAGAATTTTTACTGCAAAGAGGCAATGTGAATGAGGCCACCTTCAATTTCCACCAAGCCGCTGAACGCCTCTATCACTGCGTCCTGCTTGTCCTGACTCTCTACTCGCCAAAGTCGCATCGCCTGAAATTCTTGCGCTCTTCGGCCGAACGGATCGAGCCGCGCCTGATCGAGGCATGGCCCCGAGATACCAAATTCGCCCGCCGCTGTTTCGAACGGCTCGATCGCGCCTACGTCGATGCGCGATATTCGCCGCATTACGAGATAACAGAAGAAGAGCTTCGCTGGATCATCGAACGTATTCAGGTGCTTCAGGAGCTTGTCGAGCAAACCTGCCGGGAAAAACTTGCGCATTAGGTGAGCGTTTCGTGCTCCTAGCCGCCTCATTGATCAATTATAGGTCGATCTGAGCCCACAGCGAAGACGTGCCCTCCTCGCAGAGTGGAAGTCGTCACGGCTACGCCGGTTCTCTTCAGGTAAAAATAACTAGAACCGGGCCGAGGCAAGACGATGCTGCAGTGACCGCAAATCGCCGGCCTTGCGCGCGGCCAACCCCTTTTCCCAGGCAATGGCGGTCTCAACGATGAGATCGAGATCGTCATGGCGTGGCTTCCAGTCGAGCAACCGGCGCGCCAGCGTCGAATTGGCGACAACGCTTGCCGCATCACCCGGCCGGCGAGGCCCGTAGCGGATCTCAAACTTGCGGCCGCCGGCACGCATGACCGCTTCCAGCACTTCGAGAACGGAATAACCGCGGCCGTAGCCGCAGTTGGCGATCAGCGGCTCCCCGCCGCGGCGGAGATAGCTCAGCGCCTTCAGATGCGCGTCCACCAGATCGGAGACGTGGATATAGTCGCGAATGCCGGTCCCGTCCGGCGTGGGATAGTCGGTACCGTAGATATCGACCCCACGCCGCTTGGCGAGTTCGGCCTCGCAGGCGATCTTGATGAGATGCGTCGCGCCCTCGGTCGACAGGCCTGCCCGCCCCAGCGGGTCTGCCCCGGCAACATTGAAGTAGCGCAGCGCCACGAAACGGAAGTCATGGGCGGCGGCGGCATCCCGAAGCATCATTTCGGACATCAGCTTGGACTGGCCATAGGGGTTCTTCGGATTGAGCGGGGCGTTTTCCAGCACCGGCGTGTCGTCCCTCTGGTCGCCATAGACGGCAGCGGTCGAAGAGAAGACGAAGTGGCGGATGCCGGCGTCGATCGCCGCCGCCGCCAGAAGGCGCGTGTTGCCGGTATTGTTTTCGTAATAGTCCAGCGGATGGGCTACCGACTGCGGCACGACGATCGAGCCGGCGAAATGCAGGATGGCGTCGATATCATTCTCGGCAAAGATCTGCCTGAGGATGGCGCGATCGCCGACATCGCCGAGATAGAATCGCGCGTCATCAGGCACTGCCCAGCGGAAGCCCGTCGAAAGCCGGTCGAGGACGACGACGTCCTCCCCGGCGTCGAGCAAAGCCCAAACCATGTGGCTGCCGATATAACCTGCACCGCCCGTTACCAGAACCGCCATGTTCTTCTTCCCTGCCTTTTATCTTTGGCAGGAGCAAACCATGGCCGATCTTCAGCAATGCTTACCCGGCGATAGGTCTGCCGGGTTTATCTTCCGTCAGGGCAAATCCACCCTTGAGCAATTCGCTCGAATTTTAACGAACTGTCTCAGAGGCGCTTGATGTAATCGGAAAGGCGTGCAGCGGCTTCCTCGATCTGCCTCGGATCGCGCAGGAAGCAGGCGCGCAGGAAAAGCTCCCCGCCCTTGCCGAAGGCCGAGCCCGGCGCCAGCGCCACGCCAATCTTGTCGACGATGTCGAGCGCCGCCTTGCGGCTGTCGGTAATGCCGTCCACCTTCACGAAGGCATAGAGCGCGCCATCGGGCTTCAGGGTCTCGACTCGGTTGGTGGCGATCAGGGCATCGCAGAGGATATCGCGCGCCTTGGTCGCGCGGTCGATATTCGCCCGGACGAACGCATCGCCCTCATTGAGCGCCACGACCGCGCCGCGCTGCAGGAACTGCGCGACGCCGGAATTGGAATACTGCACCAGGTTCTCGATGACCTGGCCCATTTCCGGGGGGGCCACCAGCCAGCCGACGCGCCAACCGGTCATCGACCAGTTCTTGGAAAAGGAATTGGCGAAGATGATCCGGTCACCCCCTTCCATGAAGTCGAGGAAAGACGGAGCACGGGCCGCGCCGCCATAATAGTAGCGGGCATAGATCTCGTCGGCGATGATCCAGAGCCCATGCTTGCGGGCGAGCGCCAGAATGTCCTTCAGATCTTCGAGCGTCGCGGTCCAGCCGGTCGGGTTGGCGGGCGTGTTGATGAAGAGGCCTCTGGTCTTCGGCGTGATCCTCGCTTCCAGCTTGGCAAGATCGAGCGACCAGCGGCCGCCCGCGAAGTCGAGCGGCAAGCCAACCGAATGCGCGCCAGAAATATCGATCGCCGAGATGATGTTCGGCCAGGTCGGCGAGAGGTAGATCACTTCGTCGCCCGGCGACGCGATGGCCTGCACGGCAAGCATGATCGCATGCATGCCGGAACCGGTCACATAGAAATGCTCCATCGGCAGCGTCACGGAAAAATGCCTGGCATAATAGTCCGACAGCGCCTGGCGAAGTTCGGGGATGCCGCGCTGCCAGGTATAGAAGGTCTCGCCGGCCATCAGCGCTTCGGTTGCCGCCCGGTTGATGAAGTCCGGGCTCGGCAGATCCCCTTCGCCGGCCCAGAGCGGAATGAGGCCCTCCCGGCCGCGAGCATGATTGATGATCTCGACGATCCCGCTTTCAGGCGCGGAGACGGCGCGAGGACTGAGACTGGCAATAATCGACATCGGATTTCCTTGACCTGTTTCCCTTTCTCTAACTCAGGGAGGTCAGAAAATCCCATGATAATCCGTGAGCCGGCAATCGATTCCGATGATGATTCCTGAAAATGTGATCAAAAGATCACTTTGTTTTCAGGATATCGCGAATCTCCGTCAGAAGCTGGACGTCGGCCGGCGGCGGGGCGGGCGCGGCTTCAGCCGGCTTCTTCTCTTCCATCAGGCGCACTCTGTTCACGCCCTTGACCATAAGGAAGATGACCCAGGCAAGGATCAGGAAGTTGATCAGCACGGTGATGAAGCTGCCATAGGCAAAGACGGCGCCCTGTTCGCGCGCGGCTGCGAGGTTCGGAGCCGTCACCGCGCTCGACAGCGGCAGGAAATAATTGGAGAAGTCGAAACCGCCGCCCGTGATGGCCCCCACGATCGGCATCACGACGTCGTTCACCAGCGAATTGACGATGCCGGTGAAGGCGCCACCGATGATGATGCCGATGGCGAGATCCATCACGTTGCCCTTGGCGATGAAGGAACGGAATTCGCTGATCATTGACATGCTTCTATACCCCCGGTTTCCAGGTTGCGACGATACACAACATAGCGCAAACGCCCGACCTGAAAAGATGCGGATGTCCAAGGGCTTAATCATGAGCGTCTATTGGACTTTTTGCCGATGGCGCCGCTGATTTCCAAGCGCATGCTTTTCCCCTAATGTTCAGACCACCGCAATTTCCGCGGGGAGGAGCCATGCTTCCAGGCTGGGTCATTTTTGTTTCGGCTTTCGCCTATGTCCTGCTGCTTTTCGCAGTGGCCAGTTTTGGGGACCGGCGAAGCCGTCTCTTCGGCGTGCCGAAAAACGGACGGCCGGTCGTCTATGCGCTCAGCCTTGCGATCTACTGCACGTCCTGGACCTATTTCGGCGGTGTGGGGCTTGCCTCGCAAAGAGGGCTGGAATTCACCGGCATCTATATCGGCCCAATCCTGGCCTTCACGCTCGGCATGCCGGTGCTGAAACGCATCATCGATCTCGCCAAAGCCGAGAAACTCACATCGGTCGCGGATTTCATCGCCGCCCGCTACGGCAAGAATTCCACCGTTGCGATGATCGTCGCGGTGATCGCGCTCGTCGGCGCCATTCCCTATATCGCGCTTCAGCTCAAGGCGGTGTCGAGTTCGGTCGCAGTTATGGTCAACCCATCAGACTACGGGCTGGGCAGCGGCAATCTCTATTTCGTCGATCTCGCACTGATCGTGACAATCCTCATGGCCTGCTTTGCGGTCATGTTCGGCACCCGGCACACGGATGCGACGGAGCATCAGGACGGGTTGATCCTGGCGGTCGCCATGGAATCGGTCGTCAAGCTGCTCGCCTTTGCGACGGTCGGCATTTCCGTCCTCTTGATCCTGTTCGACGGGCCTGCCGATCTCTTCACCAAGGCGTCGGAAAACCTTCTGGTCAGCTCGTCGCTTTCCTATCAGACGCCGCTCAGCCGGTGGCTCGTCCTGATCGCGCTCTCCGCCTTCGCGATCATCCTGCTGCCGCGGCAGTTCCATGTCACGGTGGTCGAGAACCGAACAGCCCGAGAGCGACGGGTCGCCGGTACCCTTCTGCCCCTCTATCTCATCGCGATCAATCTCTTTGTGCTGCCCGCGGCGATGGCGGGACTGATTACCTTCGGCGGCATCGGCGATGCTGATCTCTATCTGCTCACCCTGCCTCTGGCCGGCGAACTCAAGGTCATTTCCCTCATCGCCTTCATCGGTGGCTTTTCGGCTGCCACTGCCATGGTGATCGTCGAATCGGTGGCGCTCTCGATCATGGTGTCGAACGACATCATCATTCCGATCTTCCTCCGGCAGAAGCTGATGGCAGCGCGCTCCGGCCAGCGCTCGGATTTCACCCGCACGCTCCTCAACATCCGCCGTTTGGCGATCTTCGCGGTGTTGATCCTCGGTTATGGATATTACCGCATGGCGGACAGCCAGTCGGGCCTCTCCTCGATCGGTCTGCTGGCCTTCGCGGCGATTGCCCAGGTCGCGCCTGCGCTCTTCGGCGGGCTGATCTGGCGACGAGCGAACGCCCGGGGAGCAATCCTCGGCATGTCGTTCGGCTTCCTTGCCTGGGCGTATCTGCTCTTCCTGCCCAGCCTCGGCGGCCAGGACAATTCCTACGTGGCCTCGGCCGTCCTCAACTTCCTGTTTCCGGGCACCGGCATCTTCTCCGGACCCGAGACCGACCCGCTGGTCAATGCCACAATCTTCAGTCTGACACTCAATACGCTTGCCTTCGTGCTTGGATCAATGTCGCGTAACCCGCGGCCGGTCGAGCGCATCCAGGCCGGCATCTTCGTCAAGCGGCACGTACGCTCGCAATTCGCCACGCGCGGCTGGAAGACCCGCGTCAGCGTCGGAGACCTCAAAGCTGCGATCGCCCGTTATCTCGGCGAGGAGCGCATGCGGCGATCCTTCACCAATTACGAGCAAACAGCCGGACGGACGTTCAGCGACGACCAGCCGGCCGACATGGCGATGATCCATTTCTCCGAGCAATTGCTCGGCAGTGCGATCGGCTCCTCCTCCGCGCGGCTCGTGCTGTCGCTCATCCTGCAAAAGGCCGAGGACACCAATGCCGACACCGCCTGGCTGCTCGACCAGGCGAGCGAAGCGCTGCAATATAACCAGGACATGCTGCAGACCGCCCTTTCGCAGATGGACCAGGGCATCGCCGTCTTCGACAGTTCCGAACGGCTCACCATATGGAACCGGCGCTTCCGCAATCTGCTCGACCTGCCGGAACAGGTGGGCCAGGTGGGGTTCCCCCTCGCGGACATCGTCGCCATCCTCTCGGACCGCGGCGACATTCCAGCCTCCGACCAGACGGAGGTGATTCGTCAGTTCCAGACGCTCGATGCACCTTTCTCCCTCGTTCTCAATGGTGGGGGCCGGATCATCGAAGTGCGCTCGAATGCCATGCCTGACAAGGGCATCGTTGCAACCTTTACCGATATCTCCGAACGTGTCGCCGCCGACAGAGCGTTGAAACAAGCGAACGAGACGCTGGAACAGCGCGTCGGCGAGCGCACGGCCGAGCTGATGCGGGTAAATCATGAACTTGCCGAGGCCCGGGCTTCTGCCGAGGAAGCCAATATCGGCAAAACCCGCTTCTTCGCCGCCGCCGGCCACGATATCCTTCAGCCGCTCAATGCCGCCCGGCTTTATTCCTCCGCACTGGTCGAGCGGCTCGGCGCTTCCGACTCAAACGGTGTGCTGGTCCACAACATCGATTCCGCCCTGGAATCGGTCGAGTCGATCCTCGGAGCGGTGCTCGACATTTCCCGGCTGGATACGGGCGCGATGAAGCCGCGCTTCACATCCGTGCCGCTCGAGGATCTCTTCCGTCGCATTGAGACGGACTACGCACCCATGGCGCGCGAGAAGAACCTGCAATTTGTTGTTGTTCCGACGTCGCTGCGGGTTCGGTCGGACGCCAATCTTCTGCGCCGTCTGGTGCAAAACCTCGTCTCCAACGCGATCAAATACACGATCAGCGGCAAAGTTCTCGTCGGCGCACGCCGGCGGGGTGACCAGGTGGTCATTGAAATTCTGGATTCGGGCATCGGCATTCCCCCTTCGAAATTCCGCACTGTCTTCAAGGAATTCGCGCGGCTGGATGAAGGCGCAAGGACGGCGGGAGGGCTCGGGCTTGGCCTGTCGATCGTCGATCGCATCTCCCGCGTCTTGGACCATCCCGTCCGACTTGCCTCGACGCCCGGTCGCGGCACGATATTTCGCGTTCAGGTGCCTATGGATCTCTTGGTGCAGCAGACAGCCCGCGCCGCCGCTCAACCCGAACGTCGCAAGCGCTCGCAGCCGCTCAACGGCCTCCGTGTCCTCTGCATCGACAACGAACCGAGAATTCTTGAAGGCATGGCATTGCTCATCACCGGCTGGGGCTGCACGGTCGGCCAGGCGGTTTCGATTGCCGCCCTGGACGACATCGTCGACCATCGTGAACCGCCGCCTGAAGTGATCATCGCCGATTACCATCTCGACGATGGAGATGGCATCGACGCGATTCTGAGACTGCGTGCCCTCTATCAGGCCGAAATCCCTGCATTGCTCATCACCGCCGACCGGACGCTGGAAGTCCGGGCCGAAGCGGAGAGGCACGACATCAGCGTGCAACATAAGCCGGTCAAGCCCGCCGCCTTGCGCGCCTACCTCACACAGGTTGCAGGCCTGAAACGCGTCGCCGCCGAATAGACCTGAACATCGGCCAACCTTCCGTTCATCGCAGGGTCATCACGCACAGTTTACGCTCGATCCTGCTTAAACTGTCTAGAAGAACCGTGCTTACCGATTTGCAGACGGAACCCTCAGGCTTTTTTCGACGTTTAGGCGGGTAAGTTCCCGGCCCGGAGAGGCCTTACGGACCGACCGGCGCCAGCCATCGGGACCGGCAAAGACGGAGACCGCGACCGATGAAACGCTTTGATATAATTGACGGAATGCGAGGATATTTCCTCGTTTTCATGCTGATCAATCACCTGATCTTCGCCGGCGGCTATTTCCTGGTGAAAATCAACCACAACCAGCTTGCTTTCGTGGAAGATGCGCAAGGCTTCGTCTTCCTGTCCGGCCTGCTGATCGGCATGGTCTATGCCAAGAAGATGATGAGAAATGGCTATGCTGCCGGCCGCGCCGCCATCTACACCAGGGCCTTCGAGCTTTATCGTTATGCGATGGGCATCGTTCTGGTTGTACTGGTCGCGCAGATGCTGCTGCCCGGCGCCTATACGATCTGGTTCAACTGGCTCGGCTACACGAACTTCGATGATCCGCTGCGTCTCGCCGCGATCGCCTCCTTCCTGTATCAGCCGACCTTCATGGATATCCTGCCGCAATACATCGTCTACATGCTCTTTGCGCCGATGCTCGTGAAACTCGTGCTGGAAGACAAGTGGCATTATGTCATCGCCGGCTCGATCATCCTCTGGATGACCGCGCAGCTCGGTCTGCAACAGATCGTCACGACACCGCTCAATGACCTGGTTATGGGCGCGGACGACCAGGGTGTCCGCGTGTCGTTCAACCTGCTCGGCTGGCAGATTGTCTTCTATTCGGCTCTGGTGCTCGGTGCGCTGACCTCGGCAGGCAAGATCGACTGGAAGAAGATCCTTTCGCCGGACAACACCTTCATCCCCAAAGTGGCGCTGGTGCTGGTGCTGTTTTTCCTGCCGCTGCGCCTCATCACGGCACATGAGCTGATGCCGCCGCACATGATCGGCAAGTTCGCCTCAATGGAAATCCGCGCCGATTTCGGCCCGGTCTATCTCCTGAACTTTGCCGCCGTGGCCCTGCTCGTCACCTGGCTGATCGTCGCGGGTCCGAAGCACAAGGCTGCGTGGGTTCGCCGTATCGCGGGCGCTCTCACCTGGGTCTTCTCGCTGAAATACCTGCAGCTTCTCGGCCGCCATTCGCTCTATGTCTATGTTTGGCACGTCGCGATCGTCTATTTCGTCTATTACTTCGACGGGCGTTCGCCGGAGCTCGACGAGCTGACGAAGACTGCGATCGCCTTTGTCTCGATCGCCCTCCTGTCGATCCCGGCGCTGTGGCGCGAGCGCGACCGGTTCTTCGGCACCCCAGCCCCGCAGACAGTCCAGGCCCAACAGCAGAAGCCGGCCGGATCGCGGTAGGCCCTCATCCGGTAAGACAATCCTCGGGGCGGCGGCTCAGGTCACCGCCCCGACCTGCCACGGCACAAATTCATTGTCGCCATAGTCGTAGATTTCGCTCAGCGTCTTCTTGCCCGAAGCCACAGCGATCACATCCTCGAAAATGCGAACTCCTGCCTCCTCGATCGTCTCCTCGCCGGTGACGATGCCGCCGCAGTTCAGGTCCATGTCCTCCTTCATGTGCTCGTACATTTCGGAGTTGGTTGCGATCTTGATGCAGGGCGCCGGCTTGAAGCCCGAGACCGAGCCGCGGCCGGTGGTGAAACAGATGACATTGCAGCCACCCGCGACCTGGCCCGTCACCGCCACCGGGTCGTAACCCGGCGTATCCATGAAGACAAACCCCCGATCGGTGACGGTCTCCGCGAATTCGTAGACCGCCTTCAGCGGCATGGAACCACCCTTGGCGACCGCCCCGAGCGACTTTTCAAGAATGGTGGTCAGGCCGCCCAGCTTGTTACCGTGCGAGGGGTTGTTGTTCAGTTCGTCGCCGTTGCGGGCGGTGTAATCCCGCCACCAGTCGATCCGCCGGAGAAGCTTTTGTGCCACTTCGGGCGTCACCGCACGCCGCGTCAGCAGATGTTCGGCGCCATAGATTTCCGGGGTTTCCGAAAGCACGGTCGTCCCGCCGTTGCGGACGATGAGATCGGAAGCATGGCCAAGCGCCGGGTTGGCGGAGATGCCGGAATAACCATCCGAGCCGCCACATTCCAGCGCAAGCTTCAGTTTCGAAAGCGGCTGCGGCGTGCGTTTCGCCGCATTCACACCTGGCAGCATCTCCTTGATGATGGCGATCGCCGCGTCGATGGTCTTCCTCGTTCCGCCATGCTGCTGGATCGTCATGGTCCTGAGCCGGTCACCCTCCTCCATGCGATAATGTTCAAGAATCGGCGCAATCTGGTTCGTCTCACAGCCCAGCCCGATCATCAGGATGCCACCGAAATTCGGGTGTTTTGCATAACCCTGGATGGTGCGGATCAAGAGCCGGTAGCCTTCCGACTTGGTATTCAATGCACAGCCGCCGCCGTGGGTGAGCGCCACCACGCCGTCGACGTTCGGGAACCCGTCCAGTCCCCCCATTCGATTGAAGTAGTCGGCGATGTAGCGCGACACGGTGGCGGAACAGTTCACCGAGGAAATGATGCCGATGAAGTTGCGCGTGCCGGCGCCGCCCAAACCCCGGTCGTAGCCGAGGAAAGTGCGCCGCTCCGCTTCCGGCAGCATGCCCCTTTCCTCGATATCGACGCTGAACTGATGCTCGTGCTCTGAGGGCAGCATGGCGAGATTGTGCAGATGCACGTGACTGCCTGGCTCGATATCCTGCGTCGCGACACCGATCACCTGGCCGTATTTCTTCACTTCGCGACCGGCCGGGATCGGCCTGATCGCCACCTTATGGCCGCGGCCGATCAGCTCGCGTGCCACGAGATCGGCGTAACCGGTCGATCCGCCCGCCGGGAGAGACCGCCGCGCGACCCCCACATCGTCGGCCGGATTCAAAATGATGATCGGCGAAACCGCCTCGTTCATGCCTGTCTCCTCCCCAGGCCGGCGCAAATATCACCGGGCCTCATTGTTCATCCAGCGCTGTTTGGATTCCTCCAGATGCGCATGCATCATCGCCTGGGCAAGCAGCGGATTGCGCGCCTCCAGCGCCGCATAGATCGCCTCGTGTTCGGCAAGCGCGAAACCCCAGGTCTCGGGCGATTCGAAACGGACGCGGATCTGCGCCGAGAGCGGGCTGTGTCGTTCGTCGAAAAGATCACCCACGATATGCGCCAGCACGGAATTTCCCGACTGGCCGGCGATCGTCAGATGGAAAAGCCGGTCGAGATCGAGCGGCTTGCGGCCTTCGGCGATCTCCGCTCGCATCTGGTCGAGCGTCTGGCGCAAGGACTTAAGTCCATCCGGCGTGATCTTCGCCGCCGCCAGAAGGATGACCGCGCCTTCAACGGCGGCGCGCGCCTGCATCAATTCCAGCGGGCTCTCTCCCATCGAGCCGGTCTGCCACGGGCGCCTATCCGGCTCGGCCGTTACATAGATGCCGGAGCCCATGCGGATTTCGACGCTGCCGTCGATTTCGAGCGCGATCAGCGCCTCACGCAGGGATGGACGCGACACGCCGAGTTGCTGGGCCAGTTCCCGCTCCGCCGGCAGGCGCGCACCGGCCGGAAACTGTCCCGCCTGAATGAGGGATCGGATCTGGTCGGCAATCTGCTGATACAGTCGCCGCGGCTCAGCCGCCTTGATGGATTCGTTCATGGATTTCGTCATCCCGAGTATTTGGCCTTACCATAGGCCCAGGAGCCGAACAGAGCAAGGCGCAAATCATATAGCTGAAATACCGTAACTTTTCCTGTCTTCAGGCCAGCACCCCCCATCAGCTCGCAACCATTCCGCTGCTCGAATAAAAATTGGCTTGACCACTTTTCCACTGAGGGTTACCCATTAAGCAACGCCAGCGGGAGGAGCCGAAGGCGGATCGGGCCATCCAGCCCCGGGAGGAGATCATGGAAAGCAGGCCCGCCGAGCCACGCCAGAGCGCCCATAGGCCCGCCATGACGGCGGGGCCTGCGCTTTCGGCTTCCGGCGAGCCGCTGCTCCGCCTCGACAATATCAGTAAGGAATTTCCCGGCGTCCGGGCGCTCTCCAACGTGCATTTCGATCTCCGGCGCGGCGAGGTGCATGCCGTGTGCGGCGAGAACGGCGCCGGCAAATCGACGCTCATGAAGATCATCAGCGGCGTCTACCAGCCGAGCGCCGGAACGATCATCTACAAGGGCGCGGAACGACACTTCTCCTCCACTCGTGACTCCGAAGCCGCCGGCATCGCCATCATTCACCAAGAACTCAATCTCGTTCCGCATCTTTCGGTCGCCGAGAACATCTATCTCGCCCGCGAACCCCGCCTCGGTTTCATGGGGCGCGGCTTTCTGGTCGACCGGAAAAAGCTGCGGGCAGATGCCAAACGCTGTCTCGACCGGCTCGGCGTCGACATCGATCCGGGCCGACCGGTGCGCGGGCTCTCCGTTGCGCAGTGCCAGATGGTCGAAATCGCCAAGTCGCTTTCTCTCGACGCAGAGGTCCTGATCATGGACGAGCCGACCTCCTCGCTCACCGAGCAGGAGACGCGGCTTCTTTTCAAGGTCATCCGCGACCTGAAGGCTTCCGGCGTCGGCATCGTCTACATCTCGCACCGGCTCGACGAGATGGCCGAGATCGTCGACCGGGTCACGGTGCTGCGCGACGGGCGCTACATTTCCACCGACGATTTCGCCGACACCACCGTCGATGCGATCGTCTCGAAAATGGTCGGCCGGTCGCTGGACGAAAAATTCCCGGACCGAACCTCGACCCCGAGCGACGAGATCGTCCTCAGCGCCGAGGGCCTCAGCCGCGCCGGCACCTTCCGCGACGTCTCCTTCACACTCCGCCGCGGCGAGATCCTGGGTTTTGCGGGATTGATGGGCGCCGGCCGCACGGAAGTCGCCCGCGCCATCTTCGGCGCCGACCCGCTCGATGCCGGCACGGTGACGCTGCACGGCCGGACGCTCTCGATTACCTCGCCGCGCGACGCGATCGCGGCCGGCATCGCCTATCTCTCCGAAGACCGCAAGGCGCAGGGGCTGGCGATCAAGATGCCGGTCGACGCCAATATGACACTTGCGAACATGGAAGACGTCTCCAACCGTTTCGGGCTGATCGACTTCGCAAAGCAGGCCAAGGCGGCGAACGACTATGTCAACCTTCTCAACATCCGCACGCCCTCGATCAAGCAGCCGGTGCGGCTGCTCTCCGGCGGCAACCAGCAGAAAATCATCATCGGCAAGTGGCTGTTTCGCAAATCGAAAGTGCTGTTCTTCGACGAACCGACGCGCGGTATCGACGTCGGTGCGAAACTATCGATCTACCGCATCATGGACGCGCTCGCGGCCGAAGGCATCGGCGTCGTGCTGATCAGTTCCGAACTGCCGGAAATCCTCGGCATGACGGACCGCGTCGCGGTCTTCCACCAGGGCCGCATCACCGGGGTGCTTGAGACGAAGAAGACGACCCAGGAAGAAATCATGCGATATGCCTCCGGCTACGCGCGGTCGGCAGGATGAGGGACGACATGGCCGAAATCACCGAAGTTTCCAAGCAGAAGGGCGTCTCGCTCAGCGACCGGCAGAAGGACATCATCCAGAAGTTCGCCGCACTCGGCAGCCTGTTTGTGCTGATTGCCGTCTTTTCGCTGACGAGCAGCGCCTTCTTCACCCTCAACAACGGCATGACGATCGCACTGCAGGTGACGTCGATCGCACTGCTCGGCATCGGCGCCACCTGCGTCATCATCACCGGCGGCATCGATCTTTCCGTCGGCTCGGTGCTGGCGCTGTCCGGCGTCGTCGCGGCGCTGGCGGTCAAGGATTTCGGCATGCCCGTCTGGCTCGGCATGATCGCCGGCATCCTGACCGGAACGATCTGTGGCTTCATCAACGGCATGCTCGTCACGAAGATGAGGCTTCCGCCTTTCATTGCGACCCTCGGCATGATGCTGATCGCCCGCGGCGTTGCGCTGCAGATCACCGGCGCCCGCGCGGTTTCCGGCCTTGGCGAATCCTTCGGCGAACTCGGCAACGGCTCTTTCCTGCGCGTGGTCAATATCGGCGACGACGGGTTTCCGACCGTCGTCTTTCCGGGCATCCCTTATCCCGTCATCCTGATGGTGGTGATTGCGATCGCTGTTTCCCTCATGCTGAACCGCTCGGTGCTCGGTCGGCATATCTATGCCGTCGGCTCGAACCCGGATGCCGCGCGGCTTTCCGGCGTCAACGTCACCCGCATCGTCAGTTTCACCTATGTGCTTTCCGGAACGCTTGCGGGCCTCACCGGCTGCGTATTGATGTCGCGCCTCGTCACGGCCCAGCCGAACGAAGGCGTCATGTACGAACTCGATGCCATCGCCAGCGCCGTCATCGGCGGCACCTCGCTTATCGGAGGAGTCGGCACGATTTCCGGCACCGCCATAGGCGCCTTCGTCATCGGCATCCTGCGCAACGGATTGAACATGAACGGCGTCTCCGCCTTCACGCAGCAGATCATCATCGGCCTCGTCATCCTGGTCACCGTGTGGATCGACCAGCTTCGAAATCGCCGTTGAGAGAGGGGGGCGGACCCGTTTCCGCAAGACTTCAGGGAGTGAGGAGCTCTCTCGAAAACCGGCCGGTCAGGCCACGAAGAGGAGGAAGAAAATGAAAAAGCTTGCTGCCGCATTGCTGACATCCGCGATTGCGCTCGCCACCATTCCGGCCCAGGCCGGCGAAATCGCGGTCATCGTCAAGACCGTCAATTCCACGTTCTGGCAGAACGTCCAGAAAGGCGCCGATGCCGCCATGAAGGCCGGTGGCGGCGACAACACCATGACTTTCCAGGGGCCGGCCGCGGAATCGGCCATCGCCGACCAGGTGAACATGGTCGAGAACGCCGTCAACCGCAAAGTCTCCGGCATCGTGCTGGCGCCTTCCGATCCGGATGCGCTCGTCCCCGCCGTCAAGAAGGCCTGGGAAGCCCGCATCCCGGTCGTGATCGTCGACTCGATGCTCTCCAAGGATGCCGAGCAATATTACCAATCCTTCCTCGCCACCGACAACAAGAAGGCGGGTGAGCTTGCCGCACAGGCGCTGATCGACAAGGTCGGCACCGAAGGCAAGATCGCGGTCATGTCCTATGTGGCGGGCGCCGGCTCCGAAATCGGCCGCGTCGGCGGTTTCACCGACTATATCAAGGCGCATTCCAAGCTTCAGATCGTCGGCCCGTTCTATTCGCAGTCCCAGATGGCGACGGCGCTCAACCAGACGACCGACGTCCTGGCCGCCAATTCCGACCTCAAGGGCATCTTCGGCGCCAACGAACCGACCGCAATCGGCATGGGCCGCGCGCTGAAGCAATCCGGCAAGGCCGGAAAGGTCGTGGCGATCGGCTTCGACGGAAACCAGGATCTGCAGGAATTCGTCAAGGACGGCACGCTTGCCGCAATCGCCGTCCAGGGCTCGTTCCAGATGGGTGAACTCGGCATCCAGACCGTGCTCAAGGTCATGAACAAGGAGAAGGTCGAGAAATTCGTCGATACCGGCGTCGTGGTGGTCACAAAGGACAATATCGACAAGCCGGAAGCCAAGAACGTCCTCTACTGAGCCGCCTCCTGCGGACACGCATCGTCAATGATGCGTGTCCCTCATTGCTTATCCAGGGATTACGCCAATGCACGTCGCCGACCGCCGAAAGCTACCCAACGCCCCCGTCGAACTGACCGTCATGGGGCTCGGCTGCGCGCAGATGGGCAATCTTTACCGCAAGACCTCCTACGAAGAGTCCGCCGGCGCGTTCAAGGCGGCCTGGGGTGCCGGCATCCGCTACTACGATACGGCGCCCTTCTACGGCTACACGCGTTCGGAACGCCGGCTCGGTACCATGCTGACCGACCTCGATCGCGGCGACTACGTGCTCAGCACCAAGGTCGGCCGTATCATGGTGCCGGACGAAACAGTCGGCCCGGAAGAAGATGGCTATATCGCGCCTCTGCCTTTCCGTCCGGTCTACGACTACACCCGTGACGGCATCATGCGCTCCTTTGAGGCGAGCCAGCAGCGGCTCGGCATCCTGAAGCCCGATATCCTCTATGTGCACGACATCGGCAGCATGACACACGGGGATCGGCACCTGCATTATTGGGAGCAACTGACCGACGGCGGCGGCTTCCAGGCGCTGCGCAAATTGCGTGAGCAGAAGCTCACCAAGGCCATCGGCCTTGGCGTCAACGAATGGGAGATCATTCGCGACGCCATGAGGGTTTGCGACATCGACGTCGCGATGCTCGCCGGGCGCTACACGCTTCTCGAACAGCGAAGCCTTGCCTTCATAGACGAATGCGCCCAGCGGGGCGTCGGCATCGTCGTTGCCGGTCCCTTCAATTCCGGCCTGCTCGCCGGCAACCGCAAATTCAACTACACGGACGCGCCAGCCGAAATCCTGGCGCAACTCGACACCCTCAACACTGTCTGCGAAGAGGAAGGCGTGACGCTGCAAGCGGCTGCGCTGCAATTTCCTCTCGCCCATCCCGCTGTAATGACCATCGTCTCCGGCGCCCGCACCGCTGAACAGATCAAATCCAATATCGACTGGTTCTCCGAAAGCATTCCGGCATCGTTCTGGGTTCGACTGAAAGAGCACGGGCTTATCGCCGAAGGGGCTCCCATTCCCCGGGAGGAGGCCTGAGCGATGCGGATAGACGCTCACCAGCATTTCTGGCGAATCGCTGACCGGGCCGGTCAATGGCCGCCACCGAAGCTTGCCGCCATCCATCGGGACTTCATGCCGGAAGATATGCGGCCGCTTCTTGCCAACGCCGATGTAGACGGCACCGTTCTGGTCCAGACAATGGAGAACGAGGCCGACACCGCTTTCATGCTGGACCTTGCGGACAAGACGGCCTTCATCCTCGGCGTTGTCGGCTGGACCGACATGAAGGCTTCGGATGCACCTGCAAAAATCACCCGGCTGGCGCGGCATCCGAAGCTGAAAGGCCTTCGCCCGATGCTGCAGGATATTTCGGACGACCGCTGGATCGACGATCCGCGCCTCGATCCAGCGGTCGTCGCGATGACCGAACACGGCCTGGTCTTTGATGCGCTGGTGCTGCCGTGTCATCTCGAACCGCTCACCCACTTCGCCCGTCGACATCCCGGCCTGCCGATCGTCATCGACCACGGCGCCAAGCCGCCGATCGCGGAGGGATGGTTCATCGACTGGCATGCACGGATGAAAACGCTTGCCGAACTGCCGCACGTCCATTGCAAGCTCTCCGGCCTCTTGACCGAAGCAGGCGACCAGAGACCGCAAGCGGTGCGGCCTTACGCGGAAGCCATTCTCGATCTGTTCGGTCCGGAGCGAGTGATCTGGGGCAGCGACTGGCCGGTGCTTCGACTCGCAGGAGATTATCGCGCCTGGCTCGGCCAGTGCCTCGATATGGTGCCGTCCGAGCACCACGCGGCCGTCTTCGGCGGCAATGCCCAACGTTTCTACAGACTCGGAGCGTAAGCACATGCTGACAATCATCTGCGATGCGCCTGGCAAGCTCAGCGCCATCGACCGTCCGAAGCCTGCCCGCAGCGAAGGCGAGGTGCTGGTGAAGCTCCGCCGCATCGGGGTTTGCGGCACGGACCTGCATATCTTCACCGGCAACCAGCCCTATCTTTCCTATCCGCGGGTCATGGGACACGAGCTTGCGGCGACCGTCGAGGAAGCGCCCCCCGGCAGCCACCTTTCGCCGGGCGATACCGTTTCGATCATTCCCTATATTTCCTGTGGCCGCTGCCACGCCTGCCTGAAAGGCAGGACCAATTGCTGCCGAACCCTTGGCGTGCTCGGCGTCCATCGCGACGGCGGCATGAGCGAATATCTCAGCCTGCCGCAGGAATTCGTCTTGAAGGCCGACGGGCTTTCGTTCGACCAGGCCGCCATGGTGGAATTTCTGGCGATCGGCGCGCATGCCGTCGCCCGCGCCCGGGTCGAACCCGGCCAGAAGATTCTGGTGACCGGCGCCGGACCGATCGGCCTCGCCGTGGCGATCTTCGCGTTGCTCGACGGCGGCGACGTGACGCTGCTCGACAGCCGGACCGATCGGCTCGACTTCGCCCGCCGGCATCTCGGAATCACCTCGACCGTACAGCTCGGCGCCGAAGACGAGGCTCGGCTTTCGGCCGCAACCGATGGCGATTTCTTCGATGTGGTCTTCGACGCCACCGGCAACCCCAAGGCGATCGAACGGGGTTTCGGCTTCGTCGGTCATGGCGGTACCTATGTGCTGGTCTCCATCGTTTCGAGCGACATCACCTTCTCCGATCCGGAATTCCACAAGCGCGAGACCTCCCTGCTCGGCAGCCGCAATGCGACACGAGTGGATTTCGAGCGCGTCATGCAGGCCATGCGGGAAGGCAGGATCCCCGCGGCGCTGATCACCCATAGAATGACGCTGGCGGATGTGCCGGAACGTTTTCCGGGGCTGACCGATCCGGCGGCCGGGGTGGTCAAGGCGCTGGTGGAAGTCTGAGGAGGAAGTGATGCGGCGAATGGGCATGGTGATCGGCGTCGAGCCGCATATGATCGCTGAATACAAACGTCTGCATGCGGCCGTCTGGCCGGAAATTCTCGATCTCATCAGCCGCTGCAACATCAGGAACTACACAATCTTCCTGCGAGAGCCGGAGAACCTGCTGTTCGGAACCTGGGAATATCACGGCACCGATTTCGAAGCCGACATGGCGAAAATGGCGGCCGATCCCAAAAATCAGGAATGGTGGTCCTTCACCATCCCTTGCCAGAGACCGCTTGCGAGTCGCAAAGAGGGTGAATGGTGGGCGATGATGGAAGAGGTCTTTCATCATGACTGACCGGCCAGGCCAGAAACCGAGGACATGACATGACGACCAGACTGGATGGAAAGACCGTGCTTGTAACCGCCGCCGGTCAAGGCATTGGGCGAGCGACGGCGCTTGCCTTTGCGGAGGCGGGCGCTCAGGTCTACGCGACCGATATCAACGACAAGGCGCTCGCCGAGGTCCCGAATATCGGTCATCTTGCGACCGCCCGGCTGGATGTGCTCGACGATGCGGCCATCCGGGCTTTCGTCGAAAGGATCGGCAGGGTCGACATCCTCTTCAACTGCGCGGGCGTGGTACATGGCGGCTCGATCCTAGAGATGAAGGACAGCGACCTCGAATTCGCTTTCGACCTCAACGTGAAGGCAATGATCCGCACCATCCGCGCGGTGCTGCCCGGCATGCTGGAGCGCAAGGACGGGGCGATCATCAACATGTCGTCTGTCGCATCCAGCATCAAGGGGGTGCCGAACCGGTTTGCCTACGGCGTCACCAAGGCGGCCGTCATCGGGCTCACCAAATCGGTCGCCGCCGACTATGTGACGCAGGGCATCCGCTGCAATTGCATCTGCCCCGGCACGGTCGAAAGCCCCTCGCTGCAGGACCGCATGAAGGCGCAAGGCGACTACGAGACCGCCAGGGCCGCCTTCATCGCCCGCCAGCCGATGGGCCGGCTCGGGACGCCGGAGGAAATCGCCGACCTCGCCGTCTACATCGCCGGCGCGACCTATACGTCCGGGCAGGCCTTTGCCATCGACGGCGGCTGGACCATCTGACCTCAAAGAGAAGCCCATGACCCGCATCACCGATCTCCGCGTCTTCGATCTGCGTTTCCCGACCTCGCAAAGCCTCGACGGCTCCGATGCGATGAACCCGGATCCGGACTATTCGGCAGCCTACGTCATCCTCGACACCGATCGCGACGGTCTTGCCGGCCATGGCCTGACCTTCACGATCGGCCGCGGCAACGACATCTGCTGCATGGCGATCAAGGCGATGCGGCATCTGGTGGTCGGCCAGGAGCTCGAAAGTTTTGCTGAGGCGCCCGGCAAATTCTGGCGGCACCTGACAAGCGACAGCCAGTTGCGCTGGATCGGACCCGACAAGGGGGCCATGCACCTTGCCACCGGCGCAGTCGTCAACGCCTTCTGGGATCTTTATGCCAAACAGCAGGGCAAGCCGGTGTGGCAGCTCGTTTCAGAACTGCCGGCCGAAAAGATCGCCGACATCATCGACTACCGCTACCTCACCGACGTGCTCACCCGCGAGGAAGCGCTGGCGACCCTGAAAAGGGCCGAAGCCGGCAAGGCGGAGCGGATCGGGACGCTGAAGCGCGAAGGCTATGCCTGCTACACGACCTCCGCCGGCTGGCTGGGATATCCGGAGGAGAAGCTGCGCCGCCTCTGCCAGGAAGCCGTCGATGCCGGCTTCAATCACGTCAAGATGAAGGTCGGCCGCGATCTCGAAGACGATATCCGGCGGCTGACCATCGCCCGCGAGGTGATCGGCCCGGACCGCTTCCTGATGATCGACGCCAACCAGGTCTGGGAAGTCGGGCAGGCGATCGATTGGGTGAAGAAGCTCGCCTTCGCCACCCCCTTCTTCATCGAGGAGCCGACCAGCCCGGACGACATCGCCGGCCACCGCAAGATCCGCGAGGCGATCGGCCCGGTCAAGGTCGCGACCGGCGAGATGTGCCAGAACCGCATCATGTTCAAGCAGTTCATCGCGGAAGGCGCAATCGACATCGTGCAGATCGATTCATGCCGCATGGGCGGTCTGAACGAGGTGCTCGCCGTGCTGCTGATCGCTGCGAAATACGGCCTGCCCGTCTGGCCCCATGCCGGCGGCGTGGGCCTTTGCGAATATGTGCAGCATCTGTCGATGATCGACTATATCGCCGTTTCCGGCACCAAGGACGGAAGGGTGATCGAATATGTCGATCACCTGCACGAACATTTCGTCGATCCCTGCGTCATCAAAAATGCCGCCTACATGCCGCCGGTGCGGCCCGGCTTCTCGATCGAGATGAAGCCGCAGTCGATCGCCGATTACACATTCCGGGGTTAGAGCTTTTCGAGCTCCGCGTTCACCAGCGCACGCCAGGCGCGGTTCTCGACCAGCGCCTGCGGGAAAAGGCCCGGAACCTCGAAGAACGGCGCCGAAGGATCATTCGGCATCGATTTCGCGGCCGCGGCCTTGAGTTCGGCAGCACGCGGATCGTTGATGTCGCTTATCTTCATCAGATAGGCCATCCAGACCGCCGATACGTAAGCGAATGCCGACGCATCCTTGCCTTTAGCAAGCTCTTCCACGGCCGGCACCATGATCCGCTGCGGCAGTTTCTGCGATCCGTCCATGGCGACCTGGCGCGTCAGATGGGCGATGCCCGGATTGGAGAAGCGCTCGATGAGTTCGTCCTGATAGGCGGAGAGATCGATGCCGGGAACCGGATCGAGTGTTTCCAGAACCGCCGCCATGTGCCGCCGGACTCTTTCACGATATTCCGGCACGGCGATCACGTCGCGGATATAGGTGAGGCCGTGAAGCTGGCCGAGATAGGCCATCATGGAATGGGAGCCGTTCAGGAGCCGGAGCTTCATCTTCTCGTAAGGCTCGACATCGCTGACGAAAAGCGCGCCGCCCGCCTCCCATTTCGGCCGGCCGGAGACGAAGCGGTCTTCGATGACCCATTGCAGGAACGGTTCGGTATCCAGCGCCAGCCTGTCTTCCGCGCCGAGCAGCTTTTCAGCGCGGGTGCGGGTTTCTTCCGTTGCGGCGGGGACGATACGGTCGACCATGCTGCAGGGGAAGGCGCCCTCGCCGGCGATCCAGGTGGCGAGCGCAGGATCGCGGCTGCCGGCCATCTCGATCGTGAGCCGCCGGACGATGCGGCCGTTGGTCGGCAGATTGTCGCAGCAGAGAACCGTGAACGGCGGCAGGCCGGCGGCATGGCGGCGCGCCAGACCTTCGACGATATAGCCGATCACCCCGACGGGGGCGGTGGGATTGGCGAGATCCGCCGCGACCGAGGGATGGTTGCGGTCCAGACCGCCGGAGACCGGATCGTAGCCATAGGCCTTTTCCGTCACCGTCATGGTGACGATGCTGATCGCCGGATCGGCCATCAGCGACAGGATTTCCTCCCGGTCCTCCGTGCCCGACAGCCCCTTCACCACCGAACCGACGACCCGGGCGCTGTCTCCCGCGGCACTGCGGGCGATGACCGTATAAAGCCCGTCCTGCGCCCTCAGGTCATGGACGATATCGACCGAGCGTAAGCTGACGCCGACAATACCCCAGTGCCCGAATTCCTCGCCAAGCGCCGCATCCGTATAGACCGCCTGATGCGCCCGGTGGAAAGCGCCAAGCCCTATATGGACTATACCGGGCCTTAGCGAAGCACGGTCATAGGCAGGCCTTATAACATGGGCCGGAAGGGGGGTGGACGCGGTAAGACGCTGCATTTTTGATCAATGATGCCCGAGACTTCGCGGCATCCTCCCGTTTTGGAACCGAAGCAGTGATAGCCTCCCCCGGACGGGAGGGTCAACGTCATACTTGCGACATTGCGGACCTTTTGTCCTTCCATGCCCCGGTGCTTGAGAAAGCCACCGGCGACCTTATTTCAAATGATGCAGCTTCTCACCCGCAGGAGACGAAAATGACCGCGCCGCACCCTTCCAAGACGCATATCGGCAACCACAAGCTCCATCCCGAAACGCAGATGCTGAACTACGGCTACGATCCGGAGCTTTCCGAAGGGGCGGTCAAGCCGCCGGTCTTCCTCACCTCCACCTTCGTGTTCAAATCGGCGGAAGAGGGCCGCGACTTCTTCGACTTCGTCTCCGGCCGCCGCGAGCCGCCGCCCGGCACCGGCGCGGGCCTTGTCTATTCCCGCTTCAACCATCCGAACAGCGAGATCGTCGAGGACCGGCTGGCGGTCTACGAGCAGACGGAAAGCTGCGCGCTCTTTTCCTCCGGCATGTCGGCGATCGCCACGACGCTGCTGGCCTTCGTCAAGCCGGGTGACAGCATCCTCCATTCGCAGCCGCTCTATGGCGGCACCGAAACGCTGCTTGCGAAAACCTTCCTCAACCTCGGCGTCGCGGCGGTCGGATTTGCCGACGGGGTCAACGGGTCGTCGGTCACCGCCGCGGCCGAAGAGGCTATGGCGAAAGGCCGCGTCTCGGTGATCCTGATCGAAACGCCGGCCAACCCGACCAACAGCCTGGTCGATATCCCGCTGATGCGGAGCGTGGCGGAGGCGATCGGCAAACGGCAGGGCCACACGCCGATGATCGCCTGCGACAACACGCTGCTCGGCCCGGTCTTCCAGCGGCCGATCGAGCACGGGGCCGATATCTCGCTCTATTCGCTCACCAAATATGTCGGCGGCCATTCGGACCTGATCGCCGGCGCGGCGCTCGGCTCCAAGGCGGTGATGAAGCAGGTGAAGGCGCTGCGCGGGGCGATCGGCACGCAGCTCGACCCGCATTCCTGCTGGATGCTCGGCCGTTCGCTCGAGACGCTGTCGATCCGCATGGAAAAGGCGAATGCCAATGCGGCCGCGATCGCCGAATTCCTGCGCAGCCATCCACGGGTGGAAAAGCTGCACTACCTGCCCTTCGACGACCCGCAATCGCCGACCGGAAAGGTCTTTTCGCGGCAATGCAGCGGCGGCGGCTCGACCTTCTCCTTCGATATCAAAGGCGGGCAGCCGGCCTCGTTCCGGTTCCTCAACGCCTTGCAGATCTTCAAGCTGGCCGTCAGCCTCGGCGGCACGGAATCGCTTGCCAGCCATCCGGCGACCATGACCCATTCCGGCGTGCCGGCCGATGTGCGCGAGCGGATCGGCGTGCTCGACTCGACCATCCGGCTTTCGATCGGAATCGAGCACCCGGACGACCTGATCGCGGACCTCACGATCGCGCTCGACAAGGCGTGAGCGGGGGGCGGCGCGGACGCTCGACCGGGCCTGTCATGCGTCATCTCTTTCCGTCCGCTGCCTGCCATCATATTTGGGCTCGTCGTCCTCCGTCCCGCCGCCGAGCTGCCTCATGGCCTCCAGCACCTCCTGCTGGTGTGCCCCGCCGGGTCCGACACAGGGCGGAAAGCTGGTTTGGTAACCCGGCTCGGCGCGATACTGCGCCTCCGTGAGAAAACCCTTGCAGGCTTTGGCGCGGCGGCAGGATGAAAGATCGCAGGTCTTCCAGAAGCCGAGATAGGTCGTGAAATACTGGGTGAGCTTTTGCCATTCGCGCGATTTCTGGCGCTCGGAGAGCCGGTCGAATTCACGATGGGTCATCCAGGGCAATTTGAGCGAATTCTGCTCCTCTTCCCATAACCGGTGTTTTTCTTCCTCACTCATCCGCATGGCTTCCAGCCTCCTTCAGGCACGGGGCTGCGTTCACGCAGCCGGCTTCGGCCCTCGTGCTCAACTTCAAATCTCGCTATTCCCGGCGAACCGGGCCTGCCCTTGTCCAATCGGAGAGCCCACACGAATGCGGAACCTCAATTGATTTTAGTATGTGGCTCCGCATTCGCGTGGCCTTCGGCGTTCTTTCGGGGTGTCCAGCCCCTACAGGTGATCATCTCGCCTCGCTGCATGGTCTTGTTCAGGCCACTTGCACGGCTCAACCGAACCTGGCCCGGCGGCCAGGGGGAGGCTTGATAGGAGAGCCTGCCTTTCGGCACACGCTCCATGGCTTTCACCTCTTCCACCCTTCCCGCACGTTACGGTTAGAATGGAAGCGCCGGCTCCCGCCTGCCCGCGAACGTCTCGCGAAACACTCCGGCGACGGAAGCGAGGAGATTGTAGGCATGGGTTCGGAGGGCGAGGAAAATCGGAGGCACGACGCCGACCTCTCCCCTTGCGGGAGAGGAAGAAAAATCAGCATCTTAGCTGATAAGCCAAGTGCCAGGTTTTTCAGGAGAGGGGCAAATTCGTCCCCACCCTGCGCCCCCCTCACAAACAAAATCTATGACTTAGCTGCGCTAAGATCATGATTGCCTTCGCGCAAGGATGCGCTCAGGCCTTTGTACGCTGAAATCGACTTCATCGATTTCTGGCCTTTGGCCACCGCTTCAAAGCCTCTCCCGCCAAGGGAGAGGTAGGGTGCCACGATCCTCCGTCGCCATTCGACTGAGAGAGAACAGAAACCGGAGGCCTCAATCGCTGCCGCTGCGCACCTGCTCGACGGCGAGCGAATCCTCCGGGAGGGGGCGCAACAGTTCGCTTTCCGGCTTCGTCAGATGCAGCCAGTGGCGCCAGTCTTCGGGCCTGAGCACCACGACCTGGCGGTTGTGGATGGGTGCCACATCCGGACCCGGCGCGGTGGTCAGCATGGTGAAGGCGGGCGGCTGGTTGCCCTGCCCTTCCCGCCAGAGGCCGGCAATACAGAGAAAGGGCGCATCGTTCAGCGTGAAGCGGTGTTTCGCCTTCGGATATTTCGTGCCGGTGAATTCGAAGAAGGCGGAGGCCGGGATGAGGCAGCGGCGGCTTGCCGCAAAGCTGCGGCCCTCGGAACGGAAGTTGAAGACCGGCCCGCCTTTTCTTTTTCCCCCTTGGGCTTCCGGTGGCGGAAAACCGAAAGTCATCGGGAAAAGCTCGACCGCCTCGCCCTCCGCCGACCGCATCACCGGGCCGGTATCGCCGATGCGGATGTCATCGGCCTCGGGCAGCGCGAGTTCGGTCTCCTGCGGCGGCACGCGGAGATCGATCGCCTCCATGGCCTTGCGGTATTCGGCGTACGTGACGCGCTGTTCGTAGTCGTTGCACATGGGGAGAAGGTAGGGCGGGGGTGGGGGAAGAGCGAGGGTGGACTTTTCCAGAAGAGTGTGTCGCACGCCCCGTGCTTGTGTCTGGATCCTCGGGTCACCCTCGGGCCTGACCCGAGGGCCGAGGTTTCTAAACGGTGCGGCGAGCGGAAGTGCCCCAAGCGGGCTGCTCTATGCAGCCACGGATTTTGGCTTGTGTCTGGATCCTCGGGTCAAGCCCGAGGATACGACGGCGAAGATAATTTTGCCTACAGCAGATCAGCCTCACTGTGATACCGCATTACAAAATCCTGGCTCCTTCCAACGCTCGTCTGGACGGGCACGGCTGTGCGCCATGCGTCTTCTGTCAACATTTGATTGGGATCGGATTGCCATTCTCTGCCTTATGTTCTTCAAATGTTCATATTCTCTCTTAGAATTCGCAGAGCGCTTGGCAACCCTCTTGAATTGGCTCATCTCTGTCTTTCCGTCTAGGAGTAAGAATCATGGCAAGCCCTATTATCGAAGCCGCAAAAAAAGAGGAAGAAGCTCTAACCAAAGAGCTTGAGGATCTCCCTGTCTTTCAGAAACTTCAACAGGTCCGTAGATTGATTGCTCTCTATGAAGCCATAGAAGAAAGAGAGCCGGCAAAGTCAATCAGCCACGTACGTATACTGCCAACGACCACAAGTCCCCGCGCTGGAACGAAGGCCGCGCAAGTGGATGAGGTGGTGACAAAATTCCTTACCGAGCGAGGAACTAGAGCTTCGTCGGGCGAACTTCTGCCAGTGGTTCAAGCGGCAGGAATAGAATTGAGCGGGCAGATACCTGCTAAGACCCTTTCTGCTTTTTTGACAAACTCCACGCGCTTTAACAACGTAAAACGGCACGGTTATGGATTGACAGAATGGGGTGATGGTCTCGGTCCGCGGGGGGCAAAGGCAGACAATCCCTCTAGAGCACTCCAACTTGATGATGACAAACCAGAGCCAGAGACTTTGGATGACTTGCTTGGACCCGACGCGAAAAAGGCGAAACCCGATGTTTTCGAGTGACGGAAGAACAAATTGCGTTTGCTCCTCCGTCATAACATCAACCCAGCGAGAGAAAGGAGGCTGGATATGGCTAATGCCCATCGACCGTACTAGCGGTCTAAAATGGACCCGCATCGAAAGCTACCAACAATCGATGCGGGCTTTGTATGACCTACCCGATTAGGGGAGCCACACGAGAACTACTTTCCTAGTCGGTCATTCTAACATCAACGCGCGAAAGGAACACCATGCGCGAACATATGAGTGACCATTTCCCATGCACTCACGCTAAAGCGTGTAACGTACTGTGGGCAGTCAAAGTGGAGGGATGGTCGCAAACCAAAACGGCTATCGTCTTCGGACTTAACGTTGGAACCGTAAATCACGTGGTCCACGGTCAACGTTTCAAAGACGCGTCGCCTATCCCTCCAAACGACAGATCGTTTGACTAAAGCCTACATGAGCTACGAGGCATCATCAAGCTAGATGATGCCTCTAGCATTAACACAAGCACTCACGCCGCCTCCCTCACCTTCCCATACGGATCAAACCTTCCGTAAAACGTCTCGCCCTTCGCCGCCATGTCCTTCAGGAGCTCCGTCGGCTTGAAGTGCGGGCCGTAGCTCGCCGCCAACTTTTCGCAGAGCGCGACAAAGTTCTTCACGCCCATGCCGTCGATGTAGGAGAGCGTGCCGCCGGTATAGGGGGCGAAGCCGAAGCCCAGGATGGAGCCGACGTCGGCTTCGCGCGGGTCGGTGACGATGCCTTCTTCCATGGTGCGGGCGGCTTCGAGCGCGATCGTCACCAAGAGGCGCTGCTTCAGGACGTTGACGTCAACCTCCTCGGCTTTTTTCTGCGGGTAGAGCGTCTTCAGCTCCGGCCAGAGATATTTTTTCGCGGGCTTGGCCGGGTATTCGTAGAAACCCTTGCCGTTCTTGCGGCCGCGGCGGTCGAAGACATCGACCATCTGGTCGATGAGCGCCATATGCTCCGGCTTGACGGCGTTGGGGCCGAGATCGGCGATCGATGCCTTCATGATCTTCTGGGAGAGATCGACGGCGACCTCGTCGTTGAGCGACAGCGGGCCGACCGGCATGCCGGCCATTTTCGCGGCGTTCTCGATCATCGCCGCCGGCACGCCCTCGATCAGCATGTCATAGGCTTCGTTGATGTAACGGAAGACGCAGCGGTTGACATAAAAGCCGCGGGTGTCGTTGACGACGATCGGGGTCTTCTTGATCGCCGCGACGTAATCCAGCGCCACGGCGAGCGCCCTGTCGCCCGATTGTTCGCCGAGGATCACCTCGGTCAGCATCATCTTTTCCACCGGCGAGAAGAAATGCACGCCGATGAACTGGTCGGGGCGCTTCGAATTTTCCGCCAGGCCGGTGATCGGCAGGGTCGAGGTGTTGGAGGCGAAGACGGTGGTTTCCGGGATCACCGCTTCCACCTGCTCGATGACCGCCTTCTTGACGGCGCGGTCCTCGAAGACCGCCTCGACGACGAGCGAAGCATCGGAAAGTGCAGCATAATCCGGCGTGGGCGTGATCAGCGACAGCAGCTTTACGCCTTCTTCCTTCGTCATCCTTCCCTTACCGATGGAATCCGCCACCAGCTTTTCGGAGACGGCCTTGCCCTTGTTCGCGGCTTCCTGGTCGCGGTCGATGAGGGTGACGGGAATGCCGGCGGCGGCCGTCACATAGGCGATCGAGGCACCCATGAAGCCCGCGCCGACGACGCCGATCTTCTTGAACTCCGTCTTCGGGATACCGGCAGGACGACGGGCGCCCTTGCCGAGCTCTTGCATGGAGACGAAGAGCGAGCGGATCATCGAAAAGGCTTCGGTGGTCTGCAGGATCTCGGTGAAATAACGCTGCTCGACCTTCAGGCCCAGATCGAAGGGAAGCTGCAGGCCCTCGTAGACGCATTTGAGGATCGCCAGCGCCGCCGGATAGTTGCCGGCCGTCTCGCGGCGCAGGATGGCCGGGGCCGCCGGCCAGAGCTGGGCCGATGCCGGCGTCCAGATGCCGCCGCCCGGCACCTTGAAACCTTTTTCATCCCAGGGCGCGACGGGCTTCAGGCCGTCCTTGATCATTTGCTTGGCGGCGGTGATGAGCTCGCCCGGCTCGACCACCTGGTGGACGAGGCCTATGGCCTTGGCGCGCTGGGGGGTGAGCGTCTGGCCGGTCGTCATCATCTGCAGGGCATCCTGCGTGTTGGCGAGGCGGGAGACGCGCTGGGTGCCGCCCGCTCCGGGGAAGATGCCGACCTTGACTTCCGGCAGCGCGAGCTTGACCGATTTCGAACTGGCGGCGACGCGGCCGTGGCAGGACAGAGCAAGCTCGAAGGCGCCGCCCATGCAGGTGCCGTTGATCGCCGAGACCCAGGGCTTGCCGCAGGTCTCGACCTTGCGCCAGAGCCAGGACATGCGGCCGGCGGCATCGAAGAGCTTTTGCGCGGCGGCTTGCGGGTCCCTCGCCTTTTCCTCGGCGAGCATGGAGAACATCGACTTGATCATGGTGAGATCGGCGCCGCCGGAGAAGGACGATTTTCCGGAGGTGAAGACGACGCCCTTGACGGCGCTATCCGCAACCGTGGCGTCGACGATCTGTTCGATCTCGTCCATCACCTCCTGGGTGAAGACGTTCATCGACTTTTCCGGCATGTCCCAGGTGACGAGCGTAATGCCGTCTGCGTCGGTTTCGACGGTGAAGTTCGTGTAGGTCATCGTCATCCTCCCTCAGACGCGTTCGATGATGGTGGCGGTGCCCATGCCGGCGCCGATGCAGAGTGTCACCAGCGCGGTGTTGAGATCGCGCCGTTCCAGCTCGTCCAGAACCGTGCCGAGGATCATCGCGCCGGTGGCGCCGAGCGGATGGCCCATGGCGATCGCGCCGCCGTTGACGTTGATCCGGTCATGGCTGATCCCGAAAGCCTGCATATAGCGCAGCACGACGGCGGCGAACGCTTCATTGAGTTCGAAAAGGTCGATATCGGAAAGCTGCATGCCGGAACGCTTCAGAAGCTTTTCCGTGACGTCGACCGGGCCGGTCAGCATCAGCGCCGGTTCGGAGCCGATATTGGCGAAAGCGCGGATGCGGGCACGGGGCTTGAGGTTCATGCTCTCGCCGCCCGCCCTGGAGCCGAGGAGGACGGCCGCGGCGCCATCGACGATGCCCGACGAATTGCCGGCGTGGTGGACGTAGTTGATGCGCTCGACTTCCGGATGGGCCTGGATGCCGACGGCTTCGAAACCGCCCATCTCACCCGGCATCTGGAAGGACGGATTGAGGGAGGCCAGCGCCTGCATGTCGGTTTCCGGGCGCATGTGCTCGTCGCGGTCGAGGATCGTGAGCCCGTTCTGGTCCTTCACCGGGATGACCGACCTGGAGAAATAGCCGTTCTTCCAGGCGTGCCCGGCGCGCTTCTGGCTTTCGACCGCATAGGCGTCCACATCGTCGCGGGTAAAGCCGTATTTCGTGGCGATGAGATCGGCCGAGACGCCCTGCGGCATGAAATAGGCGGGGAAGTTGACGGAAGGGTCCATGTACCAGGAGCCGCCGGACATGCCCATGCCGACGCGCGACATGCTCTCCACCCCGCCGGCGATCACGATGTCGTCGGAACCGGCGATGATCTTGCCGGCGGCGAGGTTCACCGCGTCGAGCGCGGAGGCGCAGAAGCGGGAAATCTGCATGCCGGGCGCCCTGAAGGAGTAGCCGGCCTCGAAGGCGGCGGCCTTGGGGATGACGGCGCCGGCATCCATGACCGGATCGACGCAGCCCATGATGATGTCGTCGACCTTGGTCGTGTCGAGGCCGTTACGGTCGCGCAGCGCTTCCAGCGTCTTGGCGGCGAGGCGGACGGAGGGCACTTCGTGAAGGCTGCCATCCTTCTTGCCGCGCCCGCGCGGCGTGCGCACATGGTCGTAGATAAAGGCTTCGGTCATGGTGTCATCTCCCGTATTACCCCTTTGGGGTAGCGCCGAAGCGCCTTGTTCTCAGAATGCTTCCGCGGCGAGTTCCATCACGCTGTCGGCGCCCGCCTCGATCCGGGCCTTGCGCAGCGCCGTTTCCGGCATGACCTTTTCCATGAAGAATTTCGCCGTGACCAGCTTGTTCTTCAGGTAATCGGCGCGGGCATCGCCGGCGGAAAGCCTCTCCTGCGCGGTCTTCGCCATCTTCGCCCACATGTAGCCGAGCGTCACGAGGCCGAAGAGATGCATATAATCGGTCGCGCCGGCACCGGCATTGTCGGGTTTGGCCATGGCGTTCTGCATGAACCACATGGTCGCCGCCTGCAGGTCGTTCAAGCCCTTCTTGAGAGCCTTGGTGAACAGGACCATGTTCTCGTCGGCGCGGTTCTCCTCGCAGAAATCGCCGATTTCCTTGAACATCGCCATGGCGGCGCGGCCGCCGTTCAGCGCCAGCTTGCGGCCGACCAGATCGAGGGCCTGGATGCCGTTCGCCCCCTCATAGATCATGGTGATGCGGGCATCGCGCACATACTGGCTCATGCCGTGCTCTTCGATATAGCCATGACCGCCGAAGACCTGCTGGGCCATGACGGCATGCTCGAAGCCCTTGTCGGTCAGGACGCCCTTGAGGATGGGGGTGGCGAGGCCGAGCAGGTCGTCGGCGTTCTGGCGTTCCTTCTCGTCTTCCGAGCGGTGGGCGATGTCGGATTTCAGCGCGGTCCACAGCAGGAAGGCGCGGCCGGCCTCGTTGAAGGCGCGGATGGTCATCAGCGTGCGGCGGATATCGGCATGCACGATGATCGGGTCGGCCTTGCCGGCAGGGTTCTTCGGGCCGGAGAGCGAGCGGCCCTGAAGACGCTCGTTGGCATAGGCGACGGCGTTCTGGTAGGCCGTCTCGGCGACCGCCAGCCCCTGGAGACCGACACCGAGGCGGGCCTCGTTCATCATCACGAACATGGCGGCGAGGCCCTTGTTTTCCGCGCCGATCAGGTAGCCCACCGCATTGTCGTAGTTCATGACGCAGGTGGCATTGCCGTGAATGCCCATCTTGCGCTCGATCGCGCCGCAGGCAACCCCGTTGCGATCACCAAGAGAACCGTCCCCCTTGACCAGGAATTTCGGTACGATGAAGAGCGAAATGCCCTTGGTGCCCTCCGGCGCGCCTTCGATGCGGGCGAGAACCAGATGCACGATATTGTCGGTCATGCCGTGTTCGCCGGCGGAGATGAAGATCTTCTGGCCAGAGATCCTGTAGGAGCCATCACCCTGAGGCACCGCCTTGGTGCGCAGCAGGCCGAGATCGGTGCCGCAATGGGGTTCGGTCAGGTTCATCGTCCCCGACCACGTGCCCTCCACCATCTTCGGCAGATAAGTCTGCTTCTGCTCATCGGAACCGTGCACGAGGATAGCAGCGATGGCGCCCTGGGTCAGGCCCGGATACATCATCAGCGACATGTTGGCCGACGACATGTATTCGCCGACGGCGGCATGCAGTGTATAGGGCAGGCCCTGGCCGCCGAATTCCGGCGGTACGGCAAGGCCGATCCAGCCGGACTGGCAATACTGGTCATAGGCCTCCTTGAAGCCCTCCGGCACGGAAACGGTGCCGTCGTCGTGGCGGGTACAGCCTTCCTGATCTCCGGAGAGATTGAGCGGAAAAAGCACGTCTTCCGCGACCTTGGCGGCCTCTCCGACGATCGCTTCCAGCATGTCCGGCGAAGCATCGGCAAAGCCCGGCAGATTGCCGTAGCGTTCCAGCCCCAGCACATCGTTCAAGATGAAAAGCGTGTCGTTCACCGGCGCCTTGTATACTGGCATGGTCGAGCTTCCTCCTATCCTCGTCTGAAATCTCGCTCGGGTGCCTTCGGCTCAGCGGCAAGATCCGTATCCTGCTCTCATGAATAATTGACGTTTGCGTAAACGTCAAATGTGCTGGAAACGAAATTTCCCGTCCACCGGCCGCCTCTTCTTCTCCGTTCAAGCCGACACATCAACATGCGGAAGAGATCCAAGGCTCAAGAGAAGCGGGAAGAGTGCGCTCGCCAATCGAAGGTCATGACACATAAGCGCTAGAACCTGCCGGAAAAGGTTAAAATTTTCACTCCGGTTAACGACTTGTTTACCACGTTTCGAGAAATAGTGGGGCCTGGAGCGACGCGGAGCATTTACTTCAGAAATGCCGCGCCCGCCGGAAATGGCAAGTCTTGTGTAGGGGTATCCCAATAAACGGCTAATTTTGCGGGAGAAGCAGGCTCTCTCAACGTGGCCTTGGACGAGAGCCTACGGGACCAACGTCGAAACGAGCGAGCAAATGAACGGATCACGATCGACCCCTTACCGTCATGGCGACCGCTCTTCCCTGGATGCGCTGAACCGCACCATCGAAGGTCTCGAGGCGCGGATCGAGGGACTGATGTCGGGCGCCAGCCGCGAAGCTCGTCCGAGCGATCAGCGTCACGAACGCCGCGCCGTGCCGGCGGCAGGCGCTCATCGCGTTACCGATTTCTCCACCGATCCGCTTGCCGAGATTCGGGAGCGTCAACGCGTGCTGGACTCCGACCGCAACACGCGAACCGAACCTTCGCGCATATCCGAGATGCGTCGAGAGCCGCGTTACGGGGAATCCCGCCGCAGCGACGTGCGCCCGCCGGAAGCCTTGAAGCCAGAGGAACGCCCGGTCCCGTCTCACGTTGAAACGCCCCGTTACGCAGACGCCCGCCGCACTGCGCCGCACCGCGAAGACCTCCGCCGTCCGGTGATGCAGCCACACTTGCAGGCACCTCAGCCTCCGCAGCCCGACAGCGGCGTGCAGGACATAGCCATGGCGCTGGTAAACCTGCGCCAGGAGCTGAAGCAGGACATTTCCGAAGGTGTGGCGAGAGAGATGAACGCGCTGCGCGCGGAAATCCGTTCGATCAAGTCGATTGCCGAGGACCAGCGCTTCACCGACGACCTGCGCAGCGATCTTGCCCGCCTCGCCGAAGGCATCGACCAGCTCGGCCATCAATCGACGCCGGAAGCGGCCGGCCTGCGCGCCGACTTCGAGGAATTGCGCGTCGCCATGGACGGCCTTGCGCGGGAAGATTCCGTGCAGCGCATGGAAAGCCGGTGGCAGGGCCTGGCAGAACGGATGGGTGACCTCGATTCGGCGGCGCTGCGTGAAGAACTCGTCTCGCTCGCCTACCGCATCGACGAGATCAAGAGCCAGCTCGGCGAGATGAGCGACAGCCCCGTCATCCGGGCGCTCGAACAGAAGCTGATCGCCGTCGCCAGCGCCATGGAACAGCTCGGCTCGCGCATGCAGCCGAACGATGCAGCCATCGCTGAGCAGTTTGCGACCCTCGACCACCGGCTGGATGAAATCAGCCGGGCGATCGCCGCCGGCAGCCGCGCCGCCGCCTCGGCCTCGCTCGACCAGTCATTCCTGCAAAGGCTGGAAGGCCGGATCGGCGTGCTTGCCGACCAGATCGAGGCCATGAGCCAGGCAACCCATCGACAAATCGATCCGACGGAGGCGCTATCGGCTCGCATCGAAGCCCTCACAGGCCGCATCGAGGAGCTGACCGACGAACAGGCAGCCATGCGCCTGGAAGAGCGGCTGGAACAGCTCTCGCTGATCCTCGAACAGGCTCAGAAGCCTGTTCCGCAATCCGACCTCTCCGACCATCTCGCCGACATTTCCCGCAAGATCGACGGGCTTGAACATGGTGCGGTCAATGACCTGCTCGCCGAGCGCCTCGACTATCTTGCCCGGCGGATCGACGAGATGGATTTCCAGCCGCCTATCCAGCCGGTCATCGACCAGAACGCCTTCGGCCGCATCGAGGACCGCCTTGGCGATATCGCCACCCGCCTGGACGAGGCAGCGGCAGCACCGCGCAGCGACGAAAGCGCATTGCGCAACCTGGAAGACCAGATCGCGCATCTTTCGACCCTGATCAGCCAGCCGCAGCCAGCGGCCAGCTCGCTCCCCGCCGAATTCGAAAGCCGCATGACGGCGATCGAGAACTATATGGCGACCAATGACGAATACATCATCGAAGCGGCCCGCCAGGCGGCTGAAGCGGTGGTCGAGGCCTATTCCCGCGACACAGCCGCCGGCACTCCGGTCGCCGCTGCCGACATGGCGGTGCTTTCCGCGCTCGCCGACGATCTCCGTCATCTCGAAGACCTGACGCGCAGTTCCGAAGAGCGGACGCACCAGACCTTCGAGGCCTTGCACGGCACGCTGGTGAAGATCGCCGATCGTCTCGACGGAATGGAGGGGCGGATCACCGCCTCCGCCCATATCGAGCGCCACTACAGCGAGCCGGAGGGCCAAGAGTTGCATCGTCCGGCCCCTGCCATGCCGGTTGCCGCGCAGCTTTCCGTCTCTTCGCATGGAGAGGCAATGCATGAGGAGAGCGCGGCCCTGGAAGCACCGGTCGCGACGTTCGGCGCCCGCAACGAGCCAGCCGATGCCATGCAGGATACCGCCGAACTGCTTTCGGCAGCCTCTGCCGACACCCAGGCGCGTTCGCGGGCAAAGGTCGCCAAACCCAGCCTTCTCACCGAGCTGTCCCGCCGCTTCCTGCCGGGCGGCAAGGGAGACACGACCGCCAGCCGCACGGTCGTGGAGCCGACGCCGTCGATCGACCCGTCCGACGTGCTGCCGCCCGACCATGAGAACGACCTTCTGGAGCCCGGTTCCGGTGCGCCCGATGTGAAGAAGATTCTGGAGCGGGTCCGTGCCAGCCAGGCGGCCGGCGAATTCGACAGCGACCGGGCAGCGGGAGCGGCGAGAGCGGACTATATCGCTGCCGCGCGCCGTGCCGCCAAGGCGGCCGCCCAGGAAACCGATCCGTCGCAGACCGCCTCGTCGGCGAGGGACATGCGGAAAGCCGCCGCGAAGTCAACCGCCGGCAAGGGCCTCGGCGCCATGCTCTCGAGGCATCGCCGGCCGATCCTGATGGCCGTGGGCGCCGTGCTTCTGGCTCTGATGGCCACGCCGCTTGCCAAGACGCTCATCAGCGGCGAGAAGGCTCCGTCTGCCCCCCCTGCCGCCATCGAAGCACCGGCCGGGCCCTCCGCCCCCCCGGCCGACGAAACCGGCGAGCGCGAAACTCCGGCAATCGACAACCAGGCCGCGACAGACGGCGTCGACAGCAATGCGGACGTGGCAGGCGTGCAGGCTACTCCGCCCGCAGAGCCGCCGAGACAGATCAGCCCCGGCAATCACCTGACCGATCCGACACCGGGCGCAGGCGAAATTTCCGCCATGGAGCCGGCCGGAAGCGCCACCCAGGCTCAGGACGATTTCGTGCCCGCGCAGCAGGTGGATGCCCCTGCCCAGATCACCGTTCCAGCCGGCATCGAGCCAAAATCGCTCGCCGACGCTGCCGCGGCCGGCGATCCGAACGCGCTTTTCGAGATCGGCGCCCGCTTCACCGAGGGGCGCGGTGTGGCACCGGACCTGTCGGAAGCCGCCAACTGGTACAAGCTTGCCGCCGATCGCGGCTTGCCCCCGGCGCAATACCGGCTCGCCAACCTCTTCGAGAAGGGTTCAGGCATCACGCGTGACCTCAGCAAGGCCATGACCTACTATAAACAGGCTGCCGAGGCGGGTAATGCGAGCGCCATGCACAATCTCGCCGTACTCTACGCTTCAGGCGCCGCCGGCCAGCCTGATTACGCCGCCGCCGTCGAATGGTTCGGAAAGGCCGCCGATTTCGGTGTTGCCGACAGCCAGTTCAACCTCGCGATCCTCTATGCCCGCGGCAATGGGGTGAAGCAGGATCTGGAAGAGTCCTACAAGTGGTTTGCGATCGCGGCCAAGAGCGGCGACAAGGACGCCGCGCAGAAACGGGACGAAGTGGCGAACGCCATGCGCAAGGAACAGCTCGAAAGCGCCCGCGCCAAGGTGGATCTCTGGAAACTGAAACCGCTCGACCCGAAGGCCAATTCCATCAACCTGCCGGACGAATGGGCTTCGGGCAAGCCGCTGACCACGGCCTCCGTCGACATGGAAAAGGCGATCCGCAACATCCAGGCGATCCTCAACAAGAACGGTTTCGACGCCGGCCAGCCGGACGGCAGGATGGGCGCCAAGACGATCGGCGCGATCAAGGCCTTCCAGACTTCCGTCGGCCAGGAGCCGACCGGCAAGATCAACGATGCGCTGGTGAAAGAACTGCTCACCCGCAACAAGTAAGTAAGGCGACTTACCCGACCGATATTAGGGAGAAGCGGCATATTAATCACGCCGTCACAAAAAGGGTAAAATCGTCGCTTTATCTGACACTTGCGATTTGACTCGGCAGATGCCCGAGCGCATGACGGTATAACCCTTCATGCCCTGTTCAGGCGGCATGTGAGAATCATTTCCCATCACCGCAGTGGGCGGATCAGAGACATCGCGAACCGCCCGCGACGGTGTCGCTTTTTGCCTTTTTCGGGGTTCGATCGTGACTGTCTACCTGCCGATCGCAGAGCTTTCGGTGAACATCTTCATCATTCTCGGCATGGGTGCGGCCGTCGGCTTCCTGTCCGGCATGTTCGGGGTGGGCGGCGGCTTCCTCATCACGCCTCTGCTGATCTTCTACAACATCCCTCCGGTCGTGGCGGTGGCGACCGGCGCCAACCAGGTCGTCGCCTCCTCGATTTCCGGCGCGATCACCCATTTCCGGCGTGGCACGCTGGATATGAAACTCGGCACCGTCCTGCTGGTCGGCGGTCTGGCGGGCGCCTCGGTCGGCATATGGATCTTCTCCTGGCTGCGCCGTCTCGGACAACTCGACCTCCTCATCTCGATCCTCTACGTCGTGCTGCTCAGCACCATCGGCGCCCTCATGCTGCAGGAAAGCCTGCGCGCCATGCGCCGTGCGAAACAGAACCAGCCGGTGGCGCTGAAGCGCCCGGGACAACACATCTGGGTGCACCGGCTGCCGCTGAAGATGCGGTTCAAGAAATCGAAGATCTATCTCTCCGCCATTCCGGTCGTGGCGCTCGGCTTCGGCATCGGCGTGCTCACCTCGATCATGGGTGTCGGCGGCGGCTTCATCATGGTGCCGGCGATGATCTATCTCCTGCGCATCCCGACGAATGTCGTTGTCGGGACCTCGCTCTTCCAGATCATCTTCGTGACCGCCTATACGACCATGGTGCAGGCGGCGACCAACTATTCCGTCGATATCGTGCTGGCAACGATCCTGATGGTGGCCGGCGTCATCGGCGCGCAATACGGGGTACGCGTCGGGCAGAAGCTGCGCGGCGAGCAGCTCCGTGCACTCCTGGCGCTCCTCGTGCTTGCTGTCGGCATCCGCCTCGCGATCGGGCTTGTGGTGACGCCCGACGACATCTATTCCGTCGCGGTCGGAGGCCTGTCCTACTGATGCGCACGCTCCTCCACACCGTCTCCCTCGCTTTTCTCCTCGGCCTTTGCCAACCGGCCCTGGCGCAGGTGCCGCTCGGGCAGGCCTCAACGGTGAAGGAGGGGCTGGAAATCGGCGCCTCGACTAGTGAAATCGCCATCACCTCGGATTTCCGCGGTGCCGATCTGACGATCTTCGGGGCGCTCAACAACGCAGACGAGCTGTTCCTGGCGATCGGGCAATACGACGTGGTCGTCACGCTCGAAGGCCCGAAAGACTATGCGACGGTTCGCAAGAAGGAGCGGGTCCTCGGCATCTGGATGAACACACAGTCGATGACCTTCGAACAGGTGCCGGAAAGCTATTCGCTGGCCAGTACCCGCCAGATCGACAACATCGACCAGCCCACAAGCCTCAACAATATCGGCGTCGGCATCGATCACCTGGCGCTCAATCCGGTCGGCTACATTCCGAATTCCGGCCTGATCGGCGAATTCCGCGAGGCTTACCGGCGCCTCAAGCTGTCAAACGGGCTTTATCAGCGCGACACGGATGGCGTGCGCTTCGTCTCCACCAGCCTGTTCCGTGCCTCGCTGAGATTGCCCGCCAACATTCCGGACGGCATGCACATGGTGCGCGCCTATCTCTTCAAGAGCGGCCAGCTCATCGTACAGCGGGAACTGCCGCTTCGGGTCGTCAAGACCGGCATCGAGCAGGCGATTACCGATGCCGCCCACGAGCGGCCGATCGCCTACGGTTTCTTCTGCGTGCTGATCGCGGTCATCACCGGCTGGGGGGCCAGCCTGATCTTCCGCAAAGATTGATCACTCGGCTGCGGTTTTATTGCGGGCAACCACTTCCAGATAGGCGGCCCGCAGATGATCGAAAACCGAAGGCTTGGAAGGGTCGCGCGGGACATGCAGATGCAGGACGCGCAATTCCTGCATGAAATCCTCCCAGAGCGGCCGCCCGCCCTCCTCCAACAGCTCGGCGCGGATCGACAGCTCTTCCGAAACCGGCAGGAAGCGGCGTCCCCAGGCCCCCATTTCCGCGAAGATCGGCACCAGCCGGATCGACATTTCCGTCAGGCTGTAGATCGCCTTCTGCTTGTGGCTCGGGTCATCCTCACGGGTGAGCAGGCCCCTTTCCAGAAGCCGCTTCAGGCGGTCGGCGAGGATGTTGGAAGCAATGCCCTCCTCCGAATTCTGCAGGAGTTCGCGGAAGTGGCGGCGGTTGCCGAACATGATGTCGCGGATGACGATCAGGCTCCAGCGGTCGCCCAGGACTTCCAGCGTAAGATTGATCGGGCAACCCGACCGATGCGCATCTTCCATTTTTTTCTCCAAAAACCGCTTGCATTATAAAATCAGTTTCGCTAACTTTCAACTGCTTGTTTATTGCAACTGGTTTTAACGTGATGGAGGATGACATGAGAAAGCTGGTAGCCTGGAACCTGATGACGCTGGACGGTTATTTCGAAGGCGAGAAGCCGTGGGACCTCGACTTCCACAACCATGCCTGGGGGCCGGAGCTTAAAGAACTCTCGGAGCAATTCGGCGAGGAAGGGGACCTGCTGGTCTTCGGCCGCAAGACCTACGAGGGCATGGCCGCCTACTGGCCGACCGCCGAAGGAGAAGGCAAGGTCAAGGACTACATGAACAGCATGGCCAAGATTGCCGTCTCGAAGACGATGAAGGAGGCAGCATGGAACAATACGCGCGTCGTCAGCGATCCGGTCGCGGAACTCAGCAAGCTGAAGGCGGAGGATGGCAAGACGATCCTCATCTTCGGCAGCGCCGAGCTGCTGGCGTCGCTGATGAAGGAAGGCCTGGTCGACGAGTACCGCATCTGCATCGCTCCGGTGCTGCTCGGCTCCGGCAATCCGCTTTTCAAGAAGGCGGCCCAGCAGACGACGCTGAAGCTCATCGATTCCACCATTGCCGCGAATGGCGCGGTGATCCTCACCTATGAGGTGGGCAAGGCGGCCTGAAACCGCTTGCCGAAGGCCAGAAAAACACCGGGGACGGTTGGACTGACAGGGCATTTGCGCTAGACACGCGCTACCCCTCGTTTCCGCAAGATGTCCATGTTCCGCCGGCTCCTTCCCCCTCTGCGCTCCGCCCGCGTTCTCCTCGATCCGGGCCGGCTGCGTGTGCTCATTCGGCGCACGGAATTCGGCCTCATCATCGCCGCTGCGATGGTCGGCATCCTGGCCGGCTTCGCCGTTGCGCTCATGAGCTGGATCTCCCAACAACTGCACCGGTCCATTTTCCGGCTCGATGCCGGCGAAAGGCTGAGTTCGGCCGCCGAGATCGACCGCATCCTGATTCTCACCGCGCCGATTGCCGGCGGTATCCTCATGGGCGCGGTCTTCCTCATCCTGCGGAAATGGCGCAAGAAGCCGATGGTCGACCCGATCGAGGCCAATGCGCTGCACGGCGGCCGGCTCTCGCTGACCGACAGCATCATCGTCGCCATCCAGAACCTCATCTCCAACGGCTTCGGCGCCTCCGTCGGGCTGGAGGCCGGCTACACCCAGCTCTCCTCCGGCCTAGCCTCGAAAATCGGCCTCCTGCTGCAGCTACGCCGTTCCGATCTCAGGATCCTCGTCGGCTGCGGCGCAGCTGGGGCGATCGCCGCCGCCTTCAATGCGCCGCTGACCGGCGCGTTCTACGCATTCGAACTGATCATCGGCACCTATACGATCCTCAGCCTGGCGCCGGTCGTGGTCTCGGCGCTGATCGCCACGATCATCACCCGCCTGTTCGGTGACGCGCCCATGATTGACGTCAGCCAGTTCGGCGCGGTCGTCCCGGCCGACTATGTGCCCGCGATCGTGCTCGGCATATTCTGCGCTTTCGCAGGCATACTTCTCATGCAGGGCGTAACCTTCGTGGAGGAACTGGCGCGCAGGAGCTCGATCTCGCCGGTCTTCAGGCCGGCACTCGGCGGCATCGTCGTCGGCCTGCTCGCACTGGCGGATGCGCAGGTGCTGGGGGCCGGCCATGGCGCACTGCATCTCAATCTCGACCTGAACCTGACCATCCCGGCATTGCTGACGATCCTCGCCTTGAAATTCCTCGCCTCGGCGGTGTCGATCGGCTCCGGCTTTCGCGGCGGGCTCTTCTTCGCGTCGCTGTTCATGGGCGCATTGCTCGGCAAGCTGTTTGCCTTCAGCACGCCCTATATTTTCGCCCACGCCACCGTAACGCCCGTCATCTACGCCGTGGTCGGCATGAGCGCACTTGCGGTCGCCGTCATCGGCGGCCCGCTCACTATGACGTTCCTGGCACTGGAAGTCACCGGCGACTTTCCCATCACCGTTCTTGCGCTGGCTGCCGTCATCACCTCGTCGGTGACGGTGCGCACCACCTTCGGCTATTCGTTTGCAACCTGGCGTTTTCATCTGCGCGGCGAAAGCATCCGCAGCGCCCACGATATCGGCTGGATCCGCAACCTCACCGTCGAGCGGATGATGCGCGCAGACGTGCGGACGGCATCCGCCAGCATGAGCCTCAGCGAGTTCCGTAAGGATTTCCCACTGGGCTCCACCCAGCGGGTCATCCTTACCGACGAGGCCGGAAAATATGCCGGCATCATTCTTCTTCCGGATATCTATGCGGCGCCTCTGGAGGATTCCGCCGAGCCGCGCACCCTCGCCTCCTTCGCGAAGTACCACAACGACGTTTTGCTCGGCACGATGAACGCCAAACAGGCCGCCGCGATCTTCGACAAGCTGGAGGCGGAAGCACTCGCGGTCGTCAACAACCAGATCGAACGCAAGGTCGTCGGGCTCCTGACAGAGAGCCACACGCTGAGGCGCTACAGCGAGGAGCTCGACCGGCGGCGTCGCGAAATGTCCGGTGAAATCTGAGCGTTTCATCTCTCAGTCTTGACGCATGTCAATGACGGCCGACGCTACACGGCAAAGATAGCTGTCAGATACTGGAGGTACCCCATGTACAAGCATATCCTGATCCCGACGGACGGATCGCCCATTTCCACCGAGGCACTCAAAAAAGCCCTGGACTTCGCCCGTGAGATTGGCGCGAAAGCCACGGTATTGGTGGTCATGGAGCCTCTGCAGGTCATGACGCTCAATCCGACCGGGATGGAGGTCGCCTACGCGGAATATGACCGTTTCAACAACGAGGCGGCCGACCGGATTCTTGCCGATGCCAAGGAAGCGGCAAAGCAGCACATGGTCGCCTGCGAGACGGTGAAGCTCGACAGCGGCGACACGGCGAAGACGATCGTCGAGACTGCAGAGAAGAACAATTGCGACCTGATCGCCATGGCCTCCCACGGCCGCTCCGGCTTCAAGGCCTTCATGCTCGGCAGCGTGACCATGAAGGTGCTGGCGAACTCCAAGACGCCGGTGCTGGTCTATCGCTGATCAACCGATAAGATTGCTATAGCGAACGGAATAGATGCGGTCGCGGCCGAGAAGATGCGCGACCAGCTTTTCATGGTCGAAAAGGCCGCGCATCGCCTTGTGGCGAAGGTCGAGGCCGCCTGCCAGAACGCCGAAGGCCGGCATGAGAAGACGCGAACCGTCACTCGCAAAACACGGGCGGCGGACGGATTTTTCCCGGCGGCGGACGGTGGCTGCCGGATGCAGGTGCCCGGCGATCTCGCCCTTTCCGGAAATCAGGCTCGGCTCATGGCGGAAAACAAGACCGCCGTAAAACAGCTCGTCAGTGCAGGTGCCTGGCAGGTCGACGGTGCCATCCGGATCGTGGTTGCCGTTGATCCAGATCCAGTCGCGGCCGCGCGCCATGGCTGTGATCAGCGAGCGCAGCTCTTCCGGTAGATGTTCTGAGCCCTTCCGGTCATGAAAATTGTCGCCGAGCGAGACGACGATCTTCGGATCGTAGCGGTTGATGACGGCCGAGAGGATGTTGAGCGTGGCAATCGTGTCATAGGGCGGCAGCAGCATGCCGCGCCGGGCGAAAGCCGCTCCTTTTTCCAGATGCAGGTCGGAGACGACGAGCATGCCGTTTTCCGGCAGATAGAGGCTGCCCATTGGATCGCAGACCGCGGCGACCCCGTTTACGACGATCTCTTCCGCACCTGTGGCGGCTCCGGTCGTTCCATTGGCACGGGCCGCAAGCCCAAGGCGGTGCATCAATTTCTGCTCGTCCAGTCCTAAAATTCGCATCAGCTCAACGCCTCCGCGATCAGTTTCTCGGCGGCTTCCTTCAGCACCGCGTCCTGCGCCTCGCCCGGCACCGGCTCCTTGCCGATCTCCAGCATGATCGGGATGGCAAGCGGCGAGACGCGGTCGAGATCGCGGTGGGTGATGTGCCCCCTGATTCGCTTCAGCATATCGCCTAACCGGCCGAGATCCAAAAGCCCGGATGCCGCATCCCGCCTCGTCGCCTCCAGAAGCACATGGTCCGGCTCGTGGGTTCTGAGAACATCGTAGATCAGATCGGTCGAGACCGTCACCTGCCTTCCGGTCTTTTCCTTGCCCGGATGGCGGCGCTCGATCAAACCGGAAATCACGGCGCAATTGCGGAACGTGCGTTTCAGCATGTAGCTTTCGTTCAGCCAGGCCTCCAGATCGTCGCCCAGCATGTCCTCGTCGAACAGATCGGAAAGGCTCAGGCGACCGGAACGGATCATCGTGCCCATGTCCTCAAGCCCCCAGACGGCGAGCGAATAATCCGTCGCGACGAAGCCGAGCGGGTGGGCGCCGATGCGATCCAGCCTGCGGGTGAGCAGCATGCCGAGCGTCTGGTGCGCCAGCCTGCCCTCGAAGCAATAGGCGATCAGGAAGAAGCGCTTTCCCCTGGGAAACGTCTCGATCAGAAGTTCGTCCTGCTTCGGCACGATCGAGCGCTCCCGCTGGATGCTCAGCCAGTCGCGCACCTGATCCGGCAGGCCCCGCCAGCGATCCGGATCGGCGAGCATGGAGCGGACCTGGGCGGCCAGATAGGTGGTCAGCGGAAACTTGCCGCCGGCATAGGCGGGAATTTTCGGATCAAGCGAGAAGGCGTTGGAGACGAGGCATTCGTTTTCCCGGATGCCCTCGAAGCGTAGCACCTTGCCGGCGAACAGGAACGTATCGCCCTGCACAAGCTGTTCGAGAAAGTATTCCTCGACCTTGCCGAGGGAGAGCCCTCCCCGCCCGAGCGAACCGTTGTTGTTGCGCCGCACGAGCCGGACGTTGAGTTCGGTCGCTTCGACGATCGTGCCGAGGTTCAGGCGGTATTGCTGCGCGACCTGCGGATTGGAGATACGCCAGCGACCGTCCTTGGTTTTCCTGATTTTCGCATAGCGCTCGTAGGAGCGCAGCGCGTAGCCGCCGGTCGCGACGAAATCGACGATGCGTTCGAACATTTCCCAGGAGAGACCGGCATAGGGCGAAGCGGTGCGGATTTCCTCATAGAGTTCGACCGGATCGAAGGGTTCGGCGCAGGCCATCCCGAGCACGTGCTGGGCGAGCACGTCGAGCGCGCCTTCGCCGACCGGCGGCGTATCCTGCGCGCCGAGATAATTGGCGTCGAGGGCTGCCTGGCACTCCAGGACCTCGAAACGGTTGGCGGGCACGAGGATCGCCTTCGAAGGCTCGTCCATGCGGTGGTTCGACCGGCCGATGCGCTGGGCAAGCCGCGAGGCCCCTTTCGGCGCACCCACGTGAACCACCAGATCGACGTCGCCCCAGTCGATGCCCATGTCCAGTGTCGATGTGGCGACGACGGCGCGCAATTTGTTGGCGGCCATGGCGGCCTCCACCTTGCGGCGCTGACCGGCATCGAGTGAGCCGTGATGCAGCGCAATCGGCAGGTTGTCCTCGTTGATCGTCCAGAGCGTCTGGAACAGAAGCTCCGCCTGGAAGCGGGTGTTGACGAAGATCAGCGTCGTCCTGTGGCGCCTGATCTCATCGTAGACTTCCGGCATCGCATAAGTCGAAACGTGACCCGACCAGGGAATGCGGTCATCGGTCTTCATGATGGTGATGTTCGGCGCCGCACCGCCCGTGACATGCACGAGGCCGGCCGGCAGCGCCGGGTTCTCGCCTTGGGGTACCAGCCAGCGCTGCAGGTCCATGGGATCGGCGACAGTGGCGGACAGACCAATAGTCTGCGCCCGTGGAGCGTGCCTTCGGATGCGGGCGAGATCGAGCGACAGAAGGTGGCCGCGCTTCGAGGTCACCAGCGAATGCAATTCATCGAAGACGACGTATTTCAGGTCTTTGAAAAAGCGCTCCGCCTCCTTGTTGGCGAGCAGAAGGGCAACCTGTTCGGGTGTCGTCAGCAGGATATCCGGCGGATTGAGCTTCTGGCGCTGGCGCTTGGCCTGCGGCGTATCGCCGGTGCGGTTCTCGATGGTGACGGACAGCCCCATTTCCGTCACCGGCTTCATCAGGTTGCGCTCGATATCGACCGTCAGCGCCTTCAATGGCGAGACGTAAAGCGTATGGATGCCCGCAAAAGCCGAGCCCGGCGGGATCTTTCCGCGGCGCGTGAGATCGGTGAGCGACGGCAGGAAACCGGCAAGCGTCTTGCCGGCGCCGGTCGGCGCGATCAGGAGCATGTTCTCGCCGGCCGTGGCGCGGGAAAGCAGCTCCAGCTGATGGGCGCGCGGCTGCCAGCCCTTTTCGGCGAACCATTTCAGGAACGGCCGGGGCAGGAGCGCGGCATCTCGGCCGGAAGACTGGGTTTCGATGACATCCACGCCGCTCAAGATAAGCGGAAACAGCCGAAAAAGAAGAGCACTTGACGGCCGGATATAATCATGGATAAATATTATCCGTGATTAGGAGGTGAAGGATGAAACTCGGCGACGGCGTCGAACAGGCGATCCACTGTGTGACCATGCTTTCGCGCGTTTCGGAAGACGGCGTACTCTCGGCTGCGGCACTGGCGGAGTTTCACGGCGTCTCAACGAGCTATCTCCTGAAGCACCTGCAGGCGCTTTCGGGAGCCGGTCTGCTCGACACCGTGCCGGGGCCGAAGGGCGGCTATCGGCTGGCGAAGCAGCCGGAAGACATCTCGCTGCTCGATATCGTGCTCGCCGTCGAAGGGCCGGCTCCCGCCTTCCGCTGCGCGGAAATCCGCCAGCGCGGGCCGAACCCCTTACCCGGGCGCTATTTCGCGAAACCCTGCGGCATCAATGCCGCGATGCTGAAGGCCGAAAGGGCCTATCGCGCCGAACTCGCCAGGGTGTCGATCGCCGACATCCTGGCGGACCTGGAGGCCACCGACGACGGGGGGATTGCCGCCCGCGGCTGCGCCTTCCTCGACATCCACGAACGCAAGACGGCCCGCTGAAGGTTGAAAGCTCAACCTATAGGCCACACCCCAAGGAGAAGATCGATGCAGCCGCGCCTGAATTTCTACAAGGCCTCGCAGGAAGCCTACAATGCCGTCAAGAACCTCGAAAACTACGTCCAGGGGTGCGGCCTCGAACCTCGCCACATCCACCTCATCAAGCTGCGTGCCTCGATCATCAACCACTGCGCCTACTGCATCGACATGCATGTGAAGGAAAGCCGGCATGACGGTCTTTCCGAGCAGTGGATCAACCTCATGAGCGCGTGGGAAGAATCGCCGATCTACGACGAAAAGGAACGGGCGCTCTTAACCTGGGTGGATGCGGTGACCCGCGTTGCCGATACCCATGTTCCCCACAGCGCTTACGAGACGCTGAGGGCGCATTTCACCGAAGAGGACATGGTCAAGATCACAGTCGCGATCGGCGTGATCAACATCTGGAACCGGCTCTGCGTCGGCTTCCGCGCCATGCATCCGATCGATCAGCCGGCAAAGGCTGTGTGAAGAGGCCGACTGATCTTTTGTTTGGCGCAATTCCGGACGGAAAACCGCCAGGCACTTTTCCTGGAATTGCTCACCGGACGATGTAACGATCCGTGCGGTGGTTGATGGCGAGCGTCAGGTTGAGTGTCACCGCCGCAAGGATCGAGCACAAGATGACATAGGGGCTGGCGACGAAGAAGGAGAGCGCCAGCACCACGCCGTCGAGGCCGAGCTGGACGAAGCCGGCCCGCCAGCCGAACCGATCCTGCAGATAGAGAGCCAATATGCCGAAGCCGCCAAGGCTTGCCCTGTGACGGAAGAGAGCCAGCATGCCGGTGCCGATCAGCAGGCCGCCGAACAGGGCCGCCACGACCGGATGAATATGGTCGAAGGCAATCAGGCCGGGCAGGAATTCCGTCAGCGCCGAGGTGAACGCCACGGCTGCAAAGGTCTTGATCGTAAAGGCAAGGCCGAGCCGCTTGTAGGCGATCCAATAGAACGGCAGGTTGAGCGCGAAAAAGACGAGGCCGAAGCTCAGGCCGGTCGAATAGCGGATCAGGAAGCCGAGGCCTGCCGTGCCGCCGATCAGGAGATGCGCCGAGGAAAGCATGGTGACGCCGAGTGCCGCGAGCATGCTGCCGGCGGCGATCCCCTGCACATCCTCCAGCGGTGAATGGCGGTCGGAACTCGATGCCCAGAAGCCGACCGGGCTTTTCTTCGCAGCAGCATCCGTCATCAGCGCACCACGATATAGCGATCCGAGCGATGGTTGATCGCCAGGAACAGGTTGAGGACGACAGCACCAACCACCGACCACGCCACCGTCACGGGACTGACCACCGCGAAGGCGCAGAGCATGACGCAGAGATCGAAGGCAAGCTGGATCAATCCGGCCTGGATGCCGAAACGGTCCTGGATATAGATCGCCAGGATGCCGACACCGCCGAGGCTCGCCCGGTGACGGTAGAGCGCCAGCAATCCGTAACCGAGCAAGAGGCCGCCGAGCAGAGCTGCCCAGAAGGGATGAAGATAATCGATCAGGAAAAAACGGCTTTCGATTTCGGAGATCACCGAAACGAGGCCGATAGCGATAAAGGTCTTCAGCGAGAAGGCCAGGCCGAGGCGCCGGAACGAGAGATAGTAGAACGGCAGATTGACGATGAAGAACAGCAGGCCGAAGGAGATTCCGAAGGCGTAATGCAGCAGAAAGGCGACCCCCGCCGTGCCGCCGGTCAAAAGCCCGACCTCGTTCAGGAAATAGAAGCCGAGAGCCGCAACCATCGCGCCGGTGACCAACCCCTGCGCGTCTTCAAGCAACGTGTGCTTCGACGGATCGATGCTGTAGAAGCCAAGGCTTCTTTTCTGAACCTGCTTCTGCTGTCCAGCCAACGTTTGCCCCTTTGTTTTCGATAATATTGCACTGCAATAAAACCGTCATCAAGGGCGTTCAAGCGGCGATGAGACGGCAAGGAAAAAAGCAAGAAATGGTCGATCAGGCGGGCTTGCGCGACAGAAACAGAATGCCGTGGACGGGTTTTCCGGCATCCAGACGAATGACGGTCTTCCGCATGTCCAGAAGCGCCAGGCTGTAACGGGCAAGCAGCGAGCGGATATAGGCCTCGGAATGGGCGTAGCGGAGGGTTTCCCGTAAAAGGAAGGTTTCACCGTCACCCGCATCCTCGACCGAAAAGGCGAAAAAGCCGCCCGGCACCAGAAGCTCCAGCACAAGCGGAAAGACGGTCTCCAGTGAGCCGAGATACATCAACACGTCGGCAGCAGAAACGAGATCGGCGCGATGTTTGGGAAAAGCATCGGAGAAGAGACCGGCTTCTTTGGAGGGCCGGCTGAGATCGGATTGACCGAGATGGTCGTAGAGGCCCTTCGCCTCCGCCCGAGCCAGCATGTTCAGGGAAAGATCGAAGCCTTCGAGGTAGCCTGCCTGCCCGCGGATTTCCGCGCCGAAAAGGCCGGTTCCGCAGCCGAGATCGACCACGTTGCGAAACGGCGCATAGGGCGCGACCAAGGCGGCAAGCTTGCCGGGCACGGAATAATCGAGCTTTTCGACCAGCGCCGTATCAAACCGGTCGGCATAGTCGTCAAACAGGCCTTCGACATAGCGGCTCGGGGGCTGGTCCGGTATTTCCTCCACGCCGAGCAGCGCAAGCTTCAAACGCGCACCGAAGACGTCTTCCGGTTCGAGCGCCAGCGCCTGCCGGTAGGCTTCATCGGCGGTTTCGAGGCCTGCCTTTTCCCGGAATTCGCCAAGACGGAACCAGCCGGCCGCCCAAGCGGGCACCAGTTCAAGGGTCTGCTCCATCAGTTCGGCGGCTGCGCCGAAATCACCCGCCTCCGACAGCATGCGGGCATAGTCGGCGCGACGGTCAGCGATCACATCGCCGGAAGAAAACTGGCTGGGCAGCATTGGCGCATCTCAAGAGGGTGCGGGTTATTGGCCGAAGTCACAAAAAAACTCAAGTTCTATTTGAGGGAACCCAAAAGACTTGCGGCGGCTGCGGCTGCCGACTATCTCTCAGGGTGCAATTCGGAGAAGGAAAAGGATGGCGGACGGGGTCAACAGGTTCCTGGGCGATACGCCAGGCCGTACGATCGTGAAGCTGATCGTCGTGTGCCTGATCGTGGGTTTTGTTCTCGCATTCTTCGGCTTCACGCCGGACAATATCGTGGACAGCATCCGCTATCACGTTCTCGACTTATGGTATAACGGCTTCAGGGCGCTCGGACGGGTGGGAAGCTACCTTCTGCTCGGCGCGATCGTCGTCATCCCGGTCTTCATCATCCTGCGCATCTTCAGCTACCGCCGCTGACATGACCACCTTTCAGACTTCTTCGCGACGGGGTTTTCTTGTGCTTTCCGGAATGGGGCTGATGCTCGCCGGCTGTTCCACCACGTCGATCCTGACACCGACGGCAGGTGCGGAGGATGAGACGGAAGCAGCCCTTCCCATGGTCAACACGCTGCGCCAAGGCCGCGGCCTGTCCACCCTGGCTCTCAATTCGCCTGCCCGCAAGGCAGCCGTCCAACAGGCGGTGCGCATGGCGAAAGCAAACGAGATGAAGCACCTGATCGGTTTCGGCGACGATTTCGGCGCGAGGATGAAGAAAAATGACGTGGCACTGCCAGCCGCTGAAAACATCGCCAGCGGCCAGAACACGGTCGAGGCCGCAGTCCGGGCCTGGATCGATTCCCCCAAACATCTTGAGAACATACTCGGCTCCTACAGGGGTCTCGGCGTCGCCATGGCCCGCACATCAACCGGCGCCCCGCCCTATTGGGCCATGGTCCTGTCGGGCTGACCATGGATAGCCGGGGGCAGGAGGTTCGGCCTTTCGACGTGACGCACCGGCTAGTGCTCGGCATCGCGATCCCCATGACACTCGGGTTCCTGACGACGCCTCTCCTCGGCCTGACCGATACCGCCGTGGTCGGCCGGCTGGGGCAAGCGGAGGCACTGGCCGGGCTGGCGATCGGCGCCATCCTGTTCGACCTGATCTATGGCAGCCTCAGTTTCCTGCGGACCTCGACCACCGGCCTGGTCGCGCAGGCCTTCGGACGCGGCGACAGTCGGGAACAGCAGGCGGTCTTCTGGAGGGCGCTCCTCAGCGCTCTCTGTCTCGGGTTCGTCATGCTGGGGCTGTCGCCGCTTATCCTCGCCTTCGCGCCCGAACTCATGACCAGCGACCCGGCCGTCGCCGAAGTGACGCGGCAATATTTCGGAATCCGGGTGCTGACGAGCCCGGCGACTTTCGCCAATTTCGCCATTCTCGGCTTCGTGCTCGGACGCGGCCAGGGTGTGCTGGGCCTGACACTGCAGATCATCCTCAACGGGACCAACATCTGCCTGTCGATCTTTCTCGGCCTAGGTCTCGGCTGGGGGATCGTGGGGGTCGCCTGGGGAACGGCGCTTGCGGAAGTCACGGGCGCAGTGATCGGCTTTCTCGTCGTCAGCCGGCAGTTTTCGGCCGCATACCGGCCGAGCCGTGCGGATATTTTCGATACGGCCAAGCTGAAGCAGCTCTTCCATCTCAATGCGGATATCCTGATCCGCTCGCTCATCCTCAACGGCGCGTTTGCGCTGCTGACCCGTGTCGGATCAAGCTTCGGGGCCGTAACGCTCGCCGCAAATGCCGTGCTGATGAACGTTTTCATGCTGTCGGCCTTCTTCCTCGACGGGCTGGCGGGTGCCGCCGAACAGCTCGCCGGTAGGGCGGTCGGCGCGCAGTATCGGCCCTCCTTCGACCGAACGCTGAAGCTCACCGGCTTCTGGTCCTTTGCCATGGCCGCTTTGGTCGGGCTGTTCTTCATCACCTTCGGCCAGCCGATCATACACCTGCTGACGACCTCTGAAGAGGTACGGCAGGAGGCCTATATCTATCTCGCCTGGGCTGCGCTGACGGGGCTTACCGGCGCGCTCGCCTTCCAGATGGATGGCGTTTTCATCGGCGCCACCTGGTCACGCGAGATGCGCAACATGATGCTCGTGTCGTTCGCGTTCTATTGCGCAAACCTTGCCGTGTTCGTGCCGATAATCGGCAACCACGGGCTCTGGCTGTCGCTCAACCTGTTCCTGATGATGCGCGGCTTCTTCCTGGCGGCCATAGTGCCGCGCAAGGCGCGTCAAAGCTTCTCGTCACCCCACTGATCAAGCCGCGTGTCACGCAACTCCCGGATCGAGGAGACCTTTTCCCGGTCGAGAAGCGAGGACAGGCCTCGGACGATCGTCGAGGGCAGGCCCGGACCTTCATAGACCATGCAGGAATAGAGCTGCACGAGATCGGCACCGGCGCGGATCTTTTCCAGCGCGTCCCCGGCGCTCGAGACGCCGCCGACGCCGATGATCGGCAGGTCCGGGCCGACCCGCCTGCGCATCTTCGCAAGAACCGCGGTGGAGCGCCTGAAGAGCGGCGCGCCGGACAGGCCGCCGGCCTCCTTCGCCTGGACCTGATCCTTCAGCCCGTCGCGGGAAAGCGTGGTGTTGGACACGATCAATCCGTCGAGCGGATGGGAGGTCGCTTCCGCCGCGATATCGTCGAGTCCCTCCTCCGTCAGATCCGGTGCAATCTTCAGAAAGATCGGCACGGATTTCCCGTGGCGCATCGTCTCCTCCATGCGTGCAGCGAGCACCGCATCGAGCAGTGCCTTCAGGCTGCCGCGCGCCTGCAGGTCCCTGAGGCCCGGGGTGTTCGGCGAGGAAATGTTGACGGTGAAATAGGTGGCGAGACCATAGAACTTGCGGATTCCGAGGACATAATCGGCGACGCGGTCGACCGTGTCCTTGTTCGCACCGATATTGACGCCCACGATCCCCGTTGCGCTGCGGCGGGCCGAAAGCCTGGCGAAAGCCGCTTCGTGACCCTCGTTGTTGAAACCGAGCCGGTTGATGACGCCGTGATCCTCCACCAGCCGGAAGATGCGGGGCTTGTCGTTGCCTGCCTGAGGCTTCGGCGTCACCGTGCCGACCTCAGTGAAACCGAAGCCGAGCTTCAGGATGGCATCCGGCACCTCAGCGTTCTTGTCGTAACCGGCAGCCAGACCGATTGGATTCGGGAACGTGATGCCGGCGACCGTTTGCGCAAGCCGCTGGTCGGCCGGCACCCGGCAGGCAGGCACGACGCCGGTCTTCAGCGCGGCAATCGAAAGCCCGTGGGCGGTTTCCGGATCGAAAACGAAGAGGCTGCGGGAGGCAAGCCCGGCAAACGGGCCGATCATGGCATCTTCTCCGGAAAGGCGTGGAGACCGTCGACACCGATCAAGAGCGGCATTTCCCAAAGGACGGCGGAGAAGGGCAGCGTCCCATAGAGATGCGGGAAGAGATCGCCGCCACGCGAAGGCTCGTATTTCAGCGCTTCGCCGAAGGGCCGTGCATCGACTGCGACGAGCAGCAGGCCCGCGACGCCCGAAAAATGCAGCCGCGCCGTTTCGCGCGCCTGTGCACTGGTCGAGAAATGGATATAACCGTCCTTGAGGTCGATCTCGGCCCCTTCGAAGACGCCTTTTTCCTTGGCCCGACGCCAGAGCGTTTCCGGCACGATCTTGTACACTATATCCGTCATCATGGACTCTCGATGATCTGTTACTCTTCGAGCGTTTGCCGCAAAGCCCGCCACTTGTCCACCATGGGAGGACGATAAGATGAAGGTTCTTGCATTAGCGACTTCGGCGCTTTTGATCGCCGGCCCGGCCCTGACGCAGCAGGCGCAACCCAACCGCTTCCAGCTCGAGCGCACCGAAAGCGGCATCGTCCGGCTTGATACCCAGACCGGCGCAATGACGCTCTGCCACGACGAGAATGGCACGCTCGCCTGCCGCATGCAGCCGGATGAAAGGGCAGCCTACGAACAGGAGCTCGACCGCCTCGAGAAACGCGTGACAGCTCTGGAGGAAAGGCTGAGCCATACGCCGCCGAACGCGCTGCCCAGCGACGAGGAAGTGGACCGGTCGCTCTCCATCATGGAGAGATTCATGCGGCGCTTCATGGCAATTGTCGGCGAATTCATAGACGAGCGGGAAGACAATAAGCCGCAACCCAATCGTACGTAAAATCCAGCACTTGTTTCCGCCTCTCGAGAGGGTTACAACTTTCAAAGATTTGAAAGGCACGACTATGCTCTTGGGAGGGAGCGTGGAAATGCAGACACTGACAATCATCATCGCAGACGATCATCCGCTCTTTCGCGGAGCTCTCAGCCAGGCGGTCAAAGGCATTGCGGAAGAGCTCGTCATCATCGAGGCGGGTGATTTCGAAGCCGCACGGCTTGCCGCCGAGAAGACCCCCGATGTCGACCTGATGCTGCTCGATCTTGCCATGCCGGGTGTCAGCGGTTTTTCCGGACTGATGTCGCTCCGCGCGGAGTTCCCCAGCCTGCCGATCGTCATCGTCTCGGCAAGCGACGACGGCGCCACGATCCGCCGTGCACTGGAGCTCGGCGCTTCCGGCTTCATTTCGAAATCTTCCGGGCTCGACGATATCCGCGCCGGCATCCAGGCGGTGCTGGATGGCGACATCTGGGTGCCGAAGGGCGATTTCACCGCGCCAGAGGAAGATCCGGGACTTGCGGAACTCATCGACCGGCTGAAGACGCTCACTCCGCAGCAGAGCCGGGTGCTGAGCATGCTCGGAGAGGGCCTGCTCAACAAACAGATCGCCTATGAGCTCGGCGTCTCCGAGGCGACCATAAAGGCACATGTCTCGGCGATCCTTTTGAAGCTCAATGTCGACAGCCGCACCCAGGCCGTGATCAAGCTCAGCAAGATCAACATGGCCCTGGTGGCCTGAACGCAGACCCGGAACAGGATTTTATTCCTCTCCTCTCTTTACGTGCGGTCGCGATTCCGTTAAAATTAAGGGGTGTCTGCGCGGGCTTGATGATGCTTGAAAGCTGCGCGAAAGGGGTTTCGATCGAAGGGTGCCGCCGAGCGCCGGTGCTGTCCGGCTTCCGTCTCGCGCGCCGGTCACGGGTACGGGCAAGATGCTGTCACATGAAACGATCTGGAACGCGATCGACACGCTCGCCGAACGCCATCAACTGACGCCCTCCGGGCTTGCGCGTCGCGCCGGTCTCGATCCCACCTCCTTCAACAAGTCGAAGCGGCTCGGGCCGGACGGGCGGCTGCGCTGGCCTTCCACCGAGTCCATCGCCAAGGTGCTGGAGGCGACAGGTGCCACGGTCGACCAGTTCATGAGCTATCTTCCCGCCTCTTCCAGTCGCTCGACGCTTCCGGAAGGCAATTTCCCGCCGCAGGGCGGAACCATCCCGCTGCTTGGTTTCGCACAGGCCGGTGCCGGAGGTTTTTTCGATGATGGAGGCTTTCCGGCCGGACAGGGCTGGGATGTGGTGGAATTTCCGGTCGACCCGTCCCGCAAAGCCGGGGTCTATGCACTGGAGGTCCAGGGCGATTCGATGCTACCGCTCTATCGCGACGGCGACGTGCTGATCGTCGAGCCCGGCGCGCAGGTGCGGCGCGGCGACCGTGTCGTGCTCAAGACCAAGGAGGGCGAGGTGATGGCCAAGGTGCTTGCCCGCCAGAGTGCCCGGACGGTGGAACTGACGTCGCTCAATCCCGACCACCCCAACCGGGCCTTCGACATCGCAGACGTCGAATGGATCGCGCGGATCATCTGGGCGAGCCAGTAGGAAGGAATTCACAAAACGCGAAATTCAGTAAAGGCCGTTCGGGAAATAGCGCAGGTAGATATCCTGCAACCGGCCATTGCGTGACAAAGCGCTGAGCGCCTGGTCGAAAGCGGCGACGAGTATCGGATCGCCCTTGCGCAGCATGACGGACAGGCCCTCGCCCAGGAATTTTTCCGAAAGATAAGGGCCGTCGAAGAGCGCGCAGCATTTTGCGGCATCCTCGCCCGCCACCCAGAAGGGAAGCCGCAATCCATCGGAAAAGACGGCATCCACCTTGCCTGTCTTCAGCGCCTCCAGCATGGCGTCGTAGCTATCGAAGGGGGTGGCGGATACATTCGGAAAAAAGGCCTTCAGCATCAGCTCATGGGCTGTGCCCCTGACGACGCCCACCGGCCTGCCGGCAAGCACTGCGGCCGTATCGCCATCGATCTTTGCGGTGAGATTGCGGGCAAAACGGGCCGGAACACCAAGATACGGCCTTGAAAAGGCAAAACGCTGGCGCCGTTCCCGTGTCACCGCAATGCCGGCCATCACCGCCTCGCCGGCGCCGCTTTCCAACGCCTTTTCCAGTTCATCGAACGGAAGCGCCTGGATCTGGCATTTCGCCTCGATCTCCAGTTCGGCGCAGATCTCGCGGGCAAGGTCGACATTGAAGCCTGAAAGCCGGCCGGTCTGATCGGCAAAATTGAAGGGCGGAAAATCGACGGTCGTCAGAATCCGCACGCGTATGATCGCCGAGAGATCGGGCCGCGACAACCGCTCGCGGGCATCGAACGTCAAAGGGAGCGCATTGTCGCTACCGGCCGCCTGTCCCGGCACGGCGCCAGCAAGCAGCCCGCCTGTCACAAGGCAAAGCTGCAGAAGGTTGAAAAACCCCTTGATTCTCGGGGATGCAATCAGAAGACGCATCGCTATGATCCAAATCGGGACAGGTTGGGGACATCCGCTTGCGGGCGGTGTAGCAGAGTCATGCGTTTAGGGAAATATCCGCCGGCATCGCCGACGGTGCAAGATGATGCGTGGAAAACGCCAGCCCCACCCGGAACCGGGTTTCAAGAACATGTCCGCGATCCCGTCGATGATCCGGAGCTGGCCGCCCTTGCCGCGCTTGGTTTCTCCAAGCCGTTGCTGTCCATGCTCTCCGACAGGGCGCGGCGAAACGGCACCCGTGTCGAAAGCGAGCTGCTGCATAGCGGTCAGGTCAGCGAGACCGCCTACTACGGTGCAATCGCCCGCTTCCTGCGCCTGCCTTTCGTCGAGACGATCGATCCGGCCCTGATCACTGACGCGCCCTACTCGACATGCAGTTGCAACGTCCGAACCAGATCCGCATCAATCACCGGCATCGGGCTCCGCAGGTGGCCGTGGTGCCTGAAGCCGCCAGGCTTGCCGATCTCGGGGCGGCCCTCTCCGCCATGCCGCAGCTTGGCCGGGATCTTGCAATCACGACACCTTCGGCAATCCGCCGGGCGGTCTGGCAGGCCGGAGCCGGACGGCGCGTGCGCGACACGGTCAACGAACTCTTCGACCGCTTCCCTGCCTTCTCGGCGCGCATCGTCCTTTCGGGTCACCAGGGTTCCTATGCCGGGCTCGGGCTCGCAGCGCTCCTCTCCGCGCTGGTCATCGTGCCTTCGACAACGCTGATTTTCCTTCATGTCCTGCTGTCGCTCATCTATCTGGCGTCCCTGCTTCTCAGATTTGCGGCGTTCACCCGACAGCATTTCGGGCAGCCCATACGGCCGACCTTGCCGGTGCCAAAGGGATCGCTTCCCTGTTATACGGTCATGGTGGCGCTTTACCGCGAGGCGGCGGTGGCCGAGCAACTGATCGCCAGCCTGAAGCGGCTCGACTGGCCGGACGCCCTGCTCGACATCAAGCTCGTCTGCGAAGCTGACGACCAGGAGACCATCAAGGCGCTGAAGGCGCTCTCCCCCGGCGCCCATTTCGAAATCATCGAAGTGCCACCTTCGAGCCCGCGCACCAAGCCCAAGGCGCTCGCCTACGCGCTCGGCGCCGCACGCGGAGAATTCCTGGCGATCTACGACGCGGAGGACCGGCCGCATCCGCAACAGTTGCGCGAGGCCTATGCACGATTCAGGGCAATGCCCACCGAACTCGCCTGCCTGCAGGCACCGCTGATCATCACCAATGCGAAGGATTCCTGGATTAGTGCGCTGTTTTCACTGGAATATTCCGGCCTTTTCCGCGGATTGTTGCCGATGCTGGCGAGAATGCGAATGCCGCTGCCGCTCGGAGGCACTTCCAATCACTTCCGCACCCGATCGCTGCGAGAGGCGGGCGGCTGGGATCCCTTCAATGTCACCGAGGATGCCGACCTCGGGCTGCGCCTCTATCGCCTCGGTTACCGGTCCGATGTCATCGCAAGGCAGACGCTGGAGGACGCGCCGACCACCATCCACATCTGGATGGGGCAGCGCAGCCGGTGGTTCAAGGGCTGGCTGCAGACCTGGCTGGTGTTGATGCGCGATCCGCGCCGGCTCATCCGCGAGATGGGCCTGGTGGCTTTCTGTATCTTCCAGCTCATGATCGGCGGCATGCTGATTTCCTCACTCCTGCATCCGCTGATCATCATCTTCATGGGCATCGGCGTCTATTCCATGCTGGAGGCGCCTGCCGATGACGTCCCCGCCGGCGTGCTCTCGCTATTCGTCATCGACAGCATCAACATCCTTGGCAGCTATCTGATCTTCCTGGGTCTTGGGATGGGTTCGATGATCCATCACGAAAAGCGGCAGATCTGCTGGCGCTGGACCGGTGTCGCAATCTACTGGCTGATGACCTCGGCTGCCGCATGGCGGGCGGTGCTGGAGCTGCGCTCGAAGCCTTTCTTCTGGAACAAGACGCCGCATGTCCCCGCCCGCAGAAGGACATGATCCCCTCCGCTCATGCGATTTGCCGCCGTCCGATGTTAGCCCTACGTTAAACTTTCTGCAATTTTATAGTATTGTATGACAAAGGTCGATTAAGACCGGCCACATGATGCGGGCTGTCGCACCTCTCAAGCATTTCCCCCTCTCTTTCCACAAGGCGGCGGTAGACCCCGGCGCGGGCAGGACTCCATGTTGCAGAATATGAAAATCCGGACGAAGATCCTTTCGGTCGTCGTTCTTCTCGGGCTCGTTTCGGTGGCGGGCCTCATCTACATCGTGCAAGAATTCAAACACGCCGACGGGAGCTACAGCACGTTCATCGATCATGAAGCGTCGGCCGCCATGCAGGCTTCCCGCGCAAACGCATCTGTGCTGTCGTCGGTCCTTCAGGCGAGCTTCTCGCTGAACATGCCGGCCGGATCGAAGGAGGCGGAGACGGCCGCCAAGGCGGCATCGAAGTTCGGTCAGGCCCGGGAACGCCTGCAGCAGGCGGCCGAGCTCGTGCCGAGCCGGAAAGCGGCGGCGGATGAGCTCATTGCGGACGTCACCGCTCTCGAGCAGGTGACCAAGAAGGCGCTCGACCTGCACAGAGCCGGCGATGAAAAAGGTGCAGCGGACGCAATGACGCAGATCAGTGCGGGTATCGCCGCCATTACGCCGAAGATGATCGCCAACAACGACGCATTGATGAAGCTTCTGGACGACGGCGGCGATGCGCTCTCCGATACAGTCAACCAGCGCATCAATCTCTGCTTCGCCATCATCGGCATTGCTACCCTCGCGCTGATCGGATTCGGCATCTACGTCGCCCAGGTCGGCCTTGCAGTACCGATCAATAAGCTGAGCGAGCGAATGAAGCTGCTGGCGGAGGGTGATACGGTCAGCGACATCATCGGCCTCGATCGCCGGGACGAAATCGGTTTCATGGCGCAAGCAGTGCAGGTCTTTCGAAGCAACGAAATCGAACGCGTCAATCTTGAAGTGCGCGCCACCGCCGATCGAGACCTCAGCGACCGTGAACGCCAGGAGCGCGACGTACAGCGTGCGGCGGAAGCCGGCGAACTGGAACGTGCCATGAGCTCGCTCGGCGAAGGCCTGCGGCGCCTCGCCTCCGGCGACCTCATCTCGCGCCTGGAAGCGCCCTTCGCTCCGCATCTCGATTCGCTGCGCGTCGACTTCAACAATTCGGTCAGCACGCTCAACGAGACGATGATCGCGGTCGGCGCGAACGCCACGGCGATCAATAGCGGAGCCAGCGAGATCCGCTCCTCCGCCGATGCGCTTTCCAAACGCACCGAGCAACAGGCCGCTTCGGTCGAGGAGACTGCAGCCGCGCTCGAGGAAATCACAACAACCGTCAAGGACGCGGCAAAACGGGCCGCGGAAGTGAGCCAGCTTGTGACCCGCACCCGCACCGGCGCCGAAAAATCCAGCGACGTGGTGCGCAAGGCGGTCAATGCGATGCAGGAGATCGAAAAATCGTCCGGTGAGATCTCCAATATCATCGGCGTGATCGACGACATCGCCTTCCAGACCAATCTTCTGGCACTCAATGCCGGTGTGGAGGCGGCCCGCGCGGGTGACGCCGGCAAGGGTTTTGCGGTCGTGGCCCAGGAAGTGCGCGAACTCGCCCAACGTTCGGCCAATGCGGCGAAGGAGATCAAGGCGCTGATCACCACGTCCGGCTCACATGTCCAGACAGGTGTCGCGCTCGTCGATGAAACGGGCAAGGCCCTCGAAACCATCCTTCACGAAGTGCAGGAGATCAACGGCCACGTCCATGCCATCGCGGACGCCTCGCGGGAGCAGTCCATCGGCCTGCAGGAGATCAACACTTCGGTGAACGCGATGGACCAGGGCACGCAGCAGAACGCAGCCATGGTCGAGGAAACGACCGCAGCGAGCCATAGTCTGGCGACCGAAGCGACCGCACTCACCAACCTGCTCGGCCAGTTCAAGCTGACCGGCACGGGCGGATATGCAACTGCAGCGGCGTCCTTGGCCCTGCGGCCGGCTTCGCCGACCACCGCGGCGGCATCCAAGCCGGCAGTCCGGGTTGCTTCCGATAGCGAGGCACGTCCGGCTGCATCGCCCGCGCGGGCGCTTGCTCAAACGCTTGCCGGCGCCTTCGGCGGCGGTTCGACAGCAGCAAACCAGAAAGCCGGATGGACGGAACTCTGAACCGAAGTACGGCCAGGCATCAGTCAGCACGATCAAGGGCGACCCAAGGGCCGCCCTTCCTCCAGAAATACAGGAACATTTCACACTTCCGCAGGTCAGGTAGAGGTCTGACAATGGAGGGAAAAATGCACACCTATTATCGTTACCGCGGCGGCGAACAGACGGCTGGCGCCTTGATCATCAGGTTCTATCATTCCGGAGACCAGATCCGCGGTTATATCAGAAGAGTTGCCGATCCAGCCGAGAACGACACGATCTTCCCCGGCGAAGAGGTGGAGCCGGATGACGCCTTCCGGATGACGGAGAACAAGAACCAGGGACCGGACAAGCAACCGATCTTCGTGGAACTTTCAGAGGGGGTGGAATGGAACCCTGCCTGGGGCAAGCTGATGTGATTGTCGGAAAACTGGAGCGGGTGAAGGGAATCGAACCCTCGTATTCAGCTTGGGAAGCTCGGCCTATTTGAGCAATTGCCGGCACTTCGCTGTAAAACTCGGCAAATTCCATCCTGAAAAGCCAAATGAGTTCAAGCGGGGTGTAAAACCGAAGCGGGCTTGTCGAGAGCGGCTTTTCCGCTATCTCGGCAGAATGAGCAGCATCCCTCCGCCAACCGTTCCGCCCGGCAACGAGAACCGACACCTGTTCTGTCAGATGGCGGTCGAACTGCCATTGCAGGACATCATAGAAGGCGCGGTCAAGGCGGGCTGGGATGATAAGGAAGTGCTGGCGGCCATCATCGAGGTTGCGGACAATCTCATGCTGGCGGCCGGCGCCAATGCCGAGCTGGATGCGCTGCTGATGGCGCTGAAGCGGAAGCTCGAATAGCGGAACGACTCTTCGCGATCATGCGTTGCCTCGATCGAGAGGAGGCATTGCGTCATGGAGCGCGGACACTGGAACAGGCCGGTGACTTATGAGGAAGACGATCAAGGCGGCTATCGCACGATCACCAGCACGGAGGAAGCCGCCCGTGCTCTGTTGCTCGCGTGGCCGGTCGACAAGGGCAAAGAATATTTCGAGGCGCAGCGCATCTGCCTTGCCGTGCTGGAAGGGAGACAGGCGCCCGAGCTTGCTCGTGAGGCCTTCCTGAAGGCGGCGGCGGAGGCCGGCGTGTTCGTGCGGGATCAATAGCCCGAACGAATATCTCAAATTCCTGATTGACTCATGCGACGATGAGAACATAATTAGAACATCGGAGCCGCAAGGCGGCTGTGCTCCAACCTGAAATCTGACGACAACAGCGCGCTTCGGCGCGAAGGAGAACCCATGCGTATCGACGACAATGACGACGGCTTACGCCATTTTGGAGAGGCGATTTGCGCCGGCTGTGGTGGAAGCCTGATGAAGGAGTGCGATTTCCCGGGCGCCAGCGACACGATCTATTGCGCTGGCTGCGGCCGTAAGGCCACCTTCGCCGAAGTCGCGAAGGATTGCGAGGCCTGGTATCAAGAGTACACCGACTTCTATTCGCAGCAGGTCACCCTCGGACTGGACTCTGAAGCGCAACTCAAGCACTGGAAGCCGCAAGGCAGATATCGTTTCCATGTGAAAATCGTCGGGTTTGGCCAGACCGAGGAATTTGCAGAATGTCAGCCGATCCCGCTCAATTACTGACGGAAGACGATGAGCTGCGCTGGGCTGTCGAGGCCGAGCTCGCCTGGCACGACGGCGATACAAAGGCGGCGATCGCCGACCTTATCAGGGACCGCCAGTTTCTGCGGCAGCAACTCGAATTATCCGATTTCGCCGGCAGCAAGGGTTTTTCGCGCGGCTGGCGTCCGAGCTACGAGCGGTCATAATCTCAACTCCGAATGACGGCGCGCGCCGCGAAACCGTATGCCATGCCCCTAAGGAGACTGTCGGAATTCAAACTGCCAAAGATCACGATCATCTGCTCATGTGGCCGCAAGGGCGTCTATGATCGCGATCGATCCATTGAATGGCTGGGCGATATATACCTGAAAGACTTCGTCGCATTGAAGGCTTCCGCCTGCCCGCGATGGCATCATGATCGCGAACGAAGCAAATGCGGTGCCGGCTGTGACGAATTGATCTATATGTTCATGGCGGAGCCATTCACCCGGGGTCACGGCGTGTGGCAGGAAGAGAAATGGCGGGAGAAGTTCGGGGAAGATTCTATGTGCAATCTCTATAACGTCACGACGAGTCGTGAGGCCGTCCTGCAGTTCACCAAAGCCTTCCGGGATAAGGCCGGCTGGAACCAGCCGTCTCTGGACGTCTATCCCGGCTACCAGGCGCCTGTCGTGCGAGTGGGGGAAGACGGGCAGCGGGAGATCGCCAGCCTCACATGGGGAATGCCCTCGCCGCCGGCTTTCGTGAAGAACTACGACCCCGGCGTGACGAACATCCGCAACGTGAGCTCGCCGCACTGGCGGCGCTGGCTTGGCCCGACGAGCCGCTGTGTCGTGCCCTTCACGTCCTTCGCCGAACCCGATCCGGCGCGCAAGGTGGAAGGCGGACGCGTGCCGAATGCATGGTTTGCCGGAAGCGAGGAACGCCCGCTGATGTTCTTTGCGGGCTTCTGGACGCCGTGGAAGGGTGTCCGCAAGGTTCGCGACGGCGAGAGGGAATATGAGCTGTTCGGCTTCTTGACCACGTCGCCAAACGAGATCGTCTCTCCGATCCATCAGAAGGCGATGCCGGCGATCCTGACCACGCCGGAGGAAGTCGATCTTTGGCTTACCGCACCGTGGGAAGAAGCCAAGCACCTGCAGCGGCCGCTGCCGGGGAATATGCTGGTGATCGTCGAGCCGCCGGCAAAGCCCGAAGATGAGAAGGAACCGAACCTGTTATGAGCATCAGCCCCGACAGCCGCACGAGTAACCCAGGCATCGGCATCCACGACAATCATTGGTGCGAGCACCCCGGGTGCAAGCAGTGGGGCTGCTACGGATTCTCGCGATCGAAGGCAGACAAGCCGATATGGCATTGCAGCGAGCATTACCCGCACAAGCCGTTCAACCGGGACTGACCATGCATCGCCTGTCGATCTGGACAATATTTGCGACAGTCGCGGCGCTCATACTCATCGCTACCGTTGGCGTTGCATTGAGGCTGGCACTGCTTGCCGGCTTGCTGTAGGCCCGCCCGATGACCTCTACCCCATACATCAGACTGCTGCTGGCGCGTGCCGAAACCGAAATGCGCCGCGGCACAGAGTCAGCAGTGACGCGCGATCTTATGCGGGAGATGCTACATCGTCATATGCAAGCCGACGCCGCAACGACCTCTCCATCTCTTCCGCCTTATTCATCTTTGACCGGGCCTCGGCCTCGGCCATCTCGATAAGGTAGGCGAGAAAGCTGCAACCTTCGACCTGCGTCGAAAGGTTCTTTGCCAATGCAAGAGCATCCACAATCTGCAAAAGCATACCCATCATCCCCTCTGTCAACAGGCGGATCGATCATGCGCAGATGTCCAGAAATGAAACACTAGTAGAATACGGGGGCATGCCGAATTTATTAAGCCATGGTTAATTTGCAGTCAGGCCGGCGATACAGACCGACCGACATCGAGAGATGCGTCAAGCGTGTCAATTGTGGCTTACCATGTCAGAGGTCATTTCAAGCCTTTGTCCGAAGCAATAGGTTTATCTTTCCCGGCGACCGATCTCGCGTTGAATACGAAGCTCCTCTCGGATACGGCCGAGCTCCTGCCCCATGTGGTCGACGGATCGCGCAAGTTCCTCGCCGACCTGCACAAGCTTTCTGATTTCGGACGTATGAGCTTCCAAGGCTTGCGTTGCCCTGTTGAGGGCGGTTGGATCGACGATGACCGCGGCGACCTGCGCGGATGCCGGAGATGAAGCGTGAGAGGTCTTCTGCCCCTGCCAAAGTCCGAAATACCTCACAGCGAAGATGATCGCCAGGACCACGCCGAAAGTCATCAATGCGGGTGTCGGCAGGTTAGCGAGCTGCTGTTCCATTCCTGATTTCCCCTTCGTCGTGTGCCGCACGGTGGATGTTGACAAGCTCGCCGACCGCGAAGAGCGGGTATATTGCGAGCCATGTCGAGACGACATCAGAGGAAACGAATCCGTATGAGATGCCTGACCAGATGACGCAGCCGACGCCGGCCGATATCTGCCGTATCTGGGGAGTAACCTTCTTCTTCGCCCCGTTGATGATGAGGCCGACGATGCGAAGCACGCCGATAAAGAACATGATCCACCCGAGCAGGTCCTCAGAGTGGAAAAGTTGCCGGAAGGCAACCCATGCCGGTTGATTGAAGGTCACGGTCGGCAGAAGCAGGATGCACCCGAAGAGCATCATGTGTCCCGCCATGAACCACTCCATCATTCTCGGGCCGAAGCGGTGCTGGATGCGGATCCAGATACCCGGCCCCATATAACCATCTGCCATGCTGTTGTCCTATGATGCAGGGATTACCAGAACCACGATGCGATCGTGATCAGCACAAAGGCCGCGATGCAGAAGACCTTGAATGGCTCGGTTTGCAGGAAGCGCATGGTGACCTCACTTCCGGCACGCCGGCTGAGCGCCACAGGTCCGATTATGGCCCGCAACCTGCTCAGCAAACGGGCGATCATTGTTGATGATGAATGATCGTGTGGCTGAAGACGGGGTGAGCATTTCGAACCCGGCACCATTATTGGCAGGCGCCGTTGACGTACAAGCCGCCAAGAGCAGCGCAAAGGCCGGCATCATCAAGATTGCGGATTTCGGCATTGGTCTTGCCTCGTTCTTCAATGAGTTCCATGCTTTTCTGTAGAGCCGCCGCGCGCTCCTGCTGGCGGGCCTCGTCACGGGCGGCAGGAAGCCACACAAACGCATTGATGGTGAGGCAGGCAACGAAGCCGAGTGCTGCCCCGCCGGCGATCTTCATCCAGTCGAGGAGGCCGAACATTACCCAGCCTCCCGAACTCGCCGGACGAAATACCAGATGCCGACACCGACCACGGCGACACCGCAGATCGCAATCATCCAGGCGATCGGGCCATCTTCGGTGATCGAAGAAACGCCCGTCAGCAACGTGCCGATACCAGGAAGCAGCGCCTCCGGCTTCTTGATGATCTCGATAACGCCGGTATCGCGCACATCGGCCTTGGCATCCGCTTCAGGCGGTGCGTTGATCGGCAGGGCGCCAGGCGTTGGAACCGTGGCATGCGCTGCATTGGCGAGACGGATAGCATTTCCGACCACGCCAGGCTGATCCTTCCATTGCCCCTTCGGATCCTTGCCGGTGACACGGATCGTCCACCCGCGGCCATTCACCGGGAAGCCGGTCTTGGCATTGGTGAGGCTGCGGAGGTACCGCATGCGCTCGTCGCAATAGTCGCGGATCAGCTTCTCCAGTCCACCGGGATATGCTGCCACCGCTGCGGCCGTCTTCTCGCCCACATGGCCGTCCTCACGCACGCCGAGCACTTTCTGGAGTTTCTTCACGCCCATCGTGGGGCCGGAGTTCACGCCGAAATCGAACGAAGCATAGTCGAGACCGGCCGGCAGAATATCGCCGCCAGACTGTGACCAGTAGGAGCGACGGTAGATGGCCTCCGCCTCCTGCAGCGTCATCCGCTTGACCTGGTCGGCCGTGACGGACGAAACGCCGCGATGCGCCGCAAGCGTCGTGTGCGTGATCCCATATTTCGTTGGGCCGCCGCGATCTGATTTGACATTCACATAGCCGCCCTCGCGACCGAACATAAGGTCAAGAGCGACGGGAAGAGTTTCCCGAGCCATATGTTTTCTCCTATCTATGGGCGTGGAAAGGCGCCGGCGCGCATGCGTCGGGCCTAGCTTTTAGTGTTGACGATTGTGGTTGCGCCTATGCCTGCGGAGCGGATCGACGCGGGTCAAGGCGATCAGTGATTGGATTTATTTTTGTCGAACGGATAGTTCTGTTGTAGTGGATATTTGAAAACCTTTGCATAAGAGCCTCAAATGACCATAAACCGCCGCTATCCGAGACGTGGGACAAAATGGATATTCCGGCAGAATTGACCTTAAAAGGCGGACGCCTTGTCACTGGTAATCTCAAGGCCGTCTATTGCTTCCTTATCGAAAGCTGTGACCGATGACTAAACCCGTCATAACCACGAATGAACTCATCGAGCAGTTGCAAACGGCTAAAGCCCCAGACCGTCGCCTGGATGTACTCATCGCCCTTCATCTTGGCTATCGCAGGCACATCGAGGGGCCAGAATCAAAACCAACGAAAATATTGTGGTTGCTGCCGAATGCGGATCAACCAGGGACGATACCGGAATTCACATTCTCGATTGAAGCCGCCTACGACCTCTCTCAACAGCTTATCCCAGGTAACATTGGTGGCGTGACATGGGGCGGTCATCCGTGCAAGGCAAGGATTGGCGACGGCCCATATTATACGGCCAACACCCCGGCACTAGCACTTTGCGCAGCTGCACTCGGGGCGGTTTCTGATCTTAGCTCATAGTCAGCAAATAATTGTATTGCCAACTGCGAATTCTCCTTGTGAGATCTGGCCAAGGCAATGGGCTCAAGAACAGGAAGGCGTACTAGATTTGCCACCTCGGCAAGAGCAGAGAAATATTCCGTTCGGCCTGGGTTCAATTTACAAGCCCATGCGCAGTGCTCATAAGCTTCTTTTAGCCGGCCCAATCGTCGATAAACCGTGGCGAGATGCGAATGCGCTACAGATCGAATCGGGCGCAGCTTAACTGCGTTAACCGCATAGCGCTCAGCCTCCTCTATCATTCCGAGACGAAGACACGAGGCGCTCAAATTGAGCCATGTTTCCCAGAAAAGACGACTGGAATTGAGATTGGCTGTGAATTGATCGCGTGCTCTACGATGATCGCCGAGGCGATAGAAGGACATCGCTAAGATATGATCCAACAGCGGCGACGAGCGATCAATGATGGATTTCTCAAGATAGCGCCGCACTCCTTTCCAGTCTCTTGCCACATAATATTCATTCAGTTTCCAAAGCAACCGAACAACCTCATCGCTCGCGCCGCTTCCTTGGCCGTAATCGAAGCCTGGTATCCCGTTTCCGTTCACCAAGCCATAGAAGCATTCACTCAACTGAGTCGACCTTGACAGGAAGTCTGGTGTGTCGTGCTGCGCATGCTGTATTGATACAAGCGATGCGCGCCGTCTCTTCCAAAGAAGCCAAGCGCCCAACGTGTCGTTGATATCCATCCCGCCGTAAAAAACCGTAGTTCTTGGCAGCTTCGAAAAGCCAGTCAGGTCAGGATAGAGAAATTGGAGATGATTGCGCGTATGCTCCGTCTTTCCCCCTGGAACTCCCAATAGTGGCTCGACTCCAAATGCAAGAACTTCGTCGGCGCCGGCAAGCGCTCCGTATAGGAGCGCCCCATAACCGCCCATACTTGACCCCGTGGTGACCAGCCGCCGTGCACCAGTTTCGGATTGGAACTTCTTAATCTCGGCGGCGACACCTGGAGCGCCCCCGGCAATCCCAGGGACACCATCGCGGAACCAGTTAGGGATGTCGCAATTGAGGAAGATGACGTGAGCATGAACGCTTTGAAACGTCTTCCAAAATGTGAACTTCGGTGGCCTAATGTTGCGTCCATTGAACACCACGGCCAGCGTATCGGCACCGTCGTGATGGTTGAACTCGAAATAAGGTCCGGATTTGACCTTATGCTTGCTGCTGAGGGCGTTTGCGTTCATGCGACGTCAAGATGCAGATCTCAAAACATCAGTCAAGCGCTCGGAGATAGGTTAGCAAATAACAACACCCTTCGTCACCAGATAAGCCACGGGTTGCGCATACACCGAGGTCGTAGACGGTGGCAAAGCCGTGCCGCAAACGCTACCAAACTGCGTCCCCAGGGCGCCCCCTGCCGGAATGGAACCGCGCCTTAAGGATGCGCGCATGCACCCCAATCGGAAAATTTCCTTTATTTTTTCCGGCGAGTGGGTCAAGAACGTGAAAAATCTTGGACGGAAAATCAAATGGCGAATAACTTTCATCCGATGTCTAACCACATCGCTTTGCAGACTTGGCAGCGCTATCTGCGTAATTACAGCCGTCGCGAAATCGAGACAAAGATCGACCTGTTGAAGGCGCTTTGCGACGAGGAGTCATCGCCCGAAATCGACTGTTTTGTTGAACGCGTGTTCTGCCATCCGCCTCTCGCGCGTAGAGGCAACTTCCACATCGAATACCGGGCGATCGCCGAGAGCACCCGAAGCCCATGGGCGATTCAGGAAGTTAAAAAGAGACCCAAAGTCGACGTTGCCAAGATGCGCGAGGACTACGATTTGGTAAACGTCGACATAGGCGATCAGTTCATAAGACCAGAAACATTCCTCTACCACTGCGGACTTTACTTTATCCCGGAAGCAAAATCCGTGATCGATGGGCGCATAATGATAGATGGCGGGGCTTACCGGGGAGAATCGGCTGCAGTTCTCCGGAAAAATTTCCCTGCCTCGGAAGTGCATGCCTTCGAGCCAAACGCAGATAATTTTAGGGTTCTGCGGGAAGTATCTCGAAATACTCGGTTTGGGGAAGGTATCGTGCCAGTGAACAAGGGGCTATCTTCCAGCAGCCATGCAGTCAAAATGACAGGCGGCGGCCATGGAACAAAATTGTCCCCGACGGCTCCGTCAGAAGGGGCCTTGGAGGTGACGTCAATCGATGACTACATTTTGGGCCAAAACCTTAAGCTTGGCTTTTTTAAATTGGACATTGAGGGCCTCGAATTCGATGTAGTTAAAGGCGCGGTCAAAATATTGAAGCGCGATAGGCCGGCATTTGCAATTTCTATCTACCACACCCCGCAGGACTTTCTGGATATTGCTCCTTTCATTAAGTCTCTGGGCCTGAACTACAATTTGATGGTCAGGCATCTTCATCCCCAACTCACGAGTTTCTTCGGCGAGTTCATGCTTATTGGCTACCCGAGATGATGTATGGGTTCACCAGAGGCAACATAGGAGGTTAGGTCGCGCCGGTGAATAAGCCGGGACGTTCCCGAAAAAGAGTGGGCGCTGAGAGGAATCATGAGGGCATCTGAGATTGTTGCGAAATTGCTGGCCACCGATGGCCCCGACAGGCAAATTGACTTGGCCATTGCGCTCTACTTGGGTTTCGAACGAAAAGCTGAGCCTGACTCCGCCTCAGCCAACGGAAGACGGGTGACTTGGACTGATCCGGCAGGCCAGCTTGTTATGGGGGTTCCATTTTATACAAAGTCCCTCGACCAAGCCTATGAACTCGCCCAGATCCTCAACCCAGGGAATGTTGGCGGCTGCAGTTGGGAGCCTGATAAGGGAAGTGCCAGGATCGACAATGGCCATTACTGGCAGGCCGTTTCTCCGGCAATCGCATTGTGTATCGCTGCTCTGGAGAATCAAAACTGACGATTCCTCGGGATTGATAATAGGAAGGACACATTTGCGCCCACCTCATCAACTTTCTCAGCGATAAACTGAGATCAAAGCGGAAGAATCACCACGTCTCTCAAAGTGTCGACGTCAAAAACCACGAAGCGCTAGGTATCACCTTGACCAGAACAAACGTCCTTCTCCTCTCCAATCTCGATTCTGAGCTGAATGATCCATATTTCCGCCTTGGTGCCTATAAGACGTACCTGCATGCGATCGCGACATCCCTGCAGCGCCAACCTGACTTCGATGTTCGCTTTCTGCTGAACAAACATATTTTCAGCTCGTTGAAGCAATCATCTTCGTCTGTTCGGGCAGATAACGTGTTTATGTCGTCGCCGTCGGATCCTGAAAGACAGCGTTTGGGCGCCTTCATCACGGACTCGTATAAAGGCCTCAGCCAGGACCGTGAGGAGCAATCAATCGCTTATTTGACTGGCTTACTTGGCGAATGGCGGCCGGACGCGATTATTTGCTGGGAAGCGCCCACTAGCTTGCTAAGGACTGCCTATCCAGACGCAGCAGTCGTTGATCTCATGCCGAGCATGTTTGCTCGACCGCCTTACCCAAGAGCGATCGCGATCGACCCCGTAGGGCTGTATGAGAACTGCTGGTTTTCACCACAAAACTTAACCGAGCCACTCCAAGCTGGAAGCTCAAAGACAACAATCACAGAAGAGCTTCGCGGCGTTTACACCGAACACTTCAAATCTCTAGACTGCCGACGCCACTTCGAAGAGCTCCTGTCGGTGCGACAGAACCAGACAACTTCACTCGTTCCACTGCAGATCAGCGGTTATTTCGGCTTCCGTGACAACTGCCGATTCCAAAACCAGTTCGAGTTTCTTGAAGAGGCCGCTCGGAATTCGACAGATGACGTGATTTTGTGCACGCAATATGTCGGCGGGTTCATATCCGAGCGAGCGCTCACCGACGAAAATCTGCGGTATCTCCGGGAGAATGTTGCCGACGTTCGCTACGATCGCAAATTAGAGACAATTGACAGCGTCTCACAATTCATGGTGCCTTGGGTTGATCGGGTTTATTCCGTTTCTAGCACCCTTGGCTTGCAGGCAAAATTTCTCGGAAAGACGCTTATCTCGCCCTCAACATCACACCTCCGATATCTCGCCGATGAGATAGATACCAAGGGGACAAGGCCTTCTTATAAGCATGACGCCGACGCTTTTATGGAAGTGTATCTCTCGCGTGGTGTGCTAATTTTCGACCGGATAACGACGGAGGCAAGCTACTTCGCCGAGATACTGAGAGATATTATTAGAAGGAAAAACAATCACGCGCGTGGGGGTGAAGTTCTTCCCGGCGCTGACATTGTTGACAACACGGCCGAAAAATTCCTGGCTTATACCAAATTTGGCCCATCTGAGCGGAACTTCAAAAAGCTTTTTCCTTCTGCGGTCCCCGCAGCATTTCACCATTTCCCCAATAACTTCCAATCCTCAATAGACTCTGAGGCTGTATCCGTAATCTCCTTCGATATCTTCGACACTTTGGTTAGACGAACAGTTTACAAACCGGAAGACGTGTTCGCAATCATGCAGAAGAGGCTGGATACAGAATATAAGGATAGTTTCCCGCCACACGTCATTGTACGTTTTGCGGAGCTTCGGCAAGCGGCAGAGCGTTTAACTAGACAAGGGCGCGACGCACAGTTACTCCAGGACAAATCAAGTCTCCCTGAAGAAATAACGATTGAAGAAGTATATACCTCCTTTGCCGCGTGCGTCGGTCAGCCTTCACTAGATATTTCTGCTCTCATTAAACTGGAGCAGGATATTGAGCTATCTGTTCTGCGTCCTCGCGCTATCGGCAAACTGATGTATGAGTATGCCCAAGCTGCGGGAAGACGGATTGTAGTCACATCCGATTTCATCCACCCAGAAAGCTTCGTTCGCCAGGTGCTAACCCAATGTGGATATGTGGGATTTGAGCATCTATTCCTTTCCAGCTCATTGGGGACGAAAAAACACTCAGGCGAACTTTTCGAGGAAGTAATCCGTACGACAGGTGTGGCGCCCAGCGCTATACTTCATATTGGTGACAACCCTGTTGGGGATGTTCAGAAAGCAAGGGACAAGTCCTTGCGTGCGATCATGGTACCATCTGCTCGCGCCCTAGCCAAAGAGGGGCTGCTCGAGCGAGATGTCAAAGAGGGGGCTTTGGATAAGTCCTTCTACCTCCGCACGATAATGGGATTGTTTGCCAACACATACCTACACACGAATACCCCTCGTCAGAGCTTAACCGTCGGCGGAAATGGCACACCTGATTTTCAGCTAATCTCCACATCAGAAGAATTCGGATTTCTTGTCATCGGTCCTATTGCTCTGGCCTTTTCCGAGTGGATAGTAGACCAGGCGGTAAGCAAAGGTTGCACGCAGATCATCTTCTTTGCGCGTGATTGTTATCTGCCCTTCCAAATGGCCAAGAAAATCTGCAATGCGAGGGGCCTGGACGGAATTTCACTTGTGTATGCTCCCACTTCCAGAAAAAGCGTCACTGGATTGGATATGTATGTGCCTGAAGACGTTCTTAAAGTTCGCATTGATGACTTCACTGCGTCAGGGACATTGGGGCGCCTGCTCGAGGAGCGGTTCCTTATTAACAGCGAGGAAATTCCAGCCAACCTGCTTAAAAAGTGGAACGTCAAGAATCTGGCCGTCGAAAAACGTCACCAAACAACTGCTGCAATTTACGGACTTGCCCTAGATATCGCTCGGAGCGCTTGGGAAAAGCTGCTCCCTAGATACGAGGCGCGACGGCGGGACTTCAAACAATATCTTACTGAGCACGCGACAGTAGACTTCGGCGCTCCCACAGTTGCCGTCGATTTCGGATATCAAGGCAGTATTCACCGAAAGGTGGCGGCCTTGTTCGATCGCCCCTTCACGCCTCTCTTCTTCATGACTTACAGTGACGGGTTTGGCGGGAGCCCACTGGAAAACGCCGAAGCGTTTTATGTCGCAAACTCCAACCCAATGACGAAGAGCAATGTCGCCGTAACACACAATCTGCTTCTGGAAACCCTGATGAATGAGGGTATTGGAAGCGCGATCGAACTTGTCAAGCTACCTGACGGATCGATCGAAATAATTCGAGACAGCTCCGTGACGCCGGAGCATTCTTTGGCAATCTCTAGCATTCACCGCGGCGCGTTGAAGCTTTGCGACCAATGGCTAATTGAATGCGGCCCTCTGTATCCTCTGGCGCGAGCTGAGAGAGACTCCCTACTCTATTTCTTTTCGATGGTTGCCAAGGCTCCAACAAGGACGGAACTAGAACTCCTCGGCGATTTGATTTTCGATAACGGTTACGCAGGGGTTAAGGCCACTGCGCTGGTGGCAAACAAAGACAGCAAAAAGCCCAACACCAGGATCCTTTGGCCCGAGGCTGAGTTACTACTAAAGCGAAATGGGCCGGCTAAGACCTCGTCAAAGGATACAACGTTGCCAGCCACGCAGGCATCTCCCAGCCCAGTACAGAATGCAAAAATGGCGATCGTCCGCCCATTCGTTGCGAAGATTGGAAATAGGCAGGACGTCCGCGAATTTAATGCTGACCCGGCAGGGTTCTTCGCTAAGCTGAGAAATCCTTGGTATCGTGGCGTCGGCACAGTCCTATTCCCGAGTAAACGATGAAGGTGGCTCCAGAAATGACTATGCCTGACGTACCATTAATCGAAATGAGCTACACTGAACTTCTGACTCTCAAGGGTGAAATCGACAAGATTCTCCTGCAGAAAGCTGATGAACGCAGGAACGAACTCCTCGCCGAGCTCGCCGAAGTGAACAAGATCCGAACGTCAGCCAAAGCGACCAAATATCGGCATAAAGCCAAGTACCGGTCCCCTGAAGGGCATCGCTGGTCTGGACAGGGCGTAACGCCAAAGTGGCTTCGTGAACACGAGGCTAAGGGAGGATCTCGTGATGACTTCCTTATAAAGGGACAACGATCATGAGAATGCCAATCGTCAAGCCGCGACCACTCGCTTCAATGGAAGATGTCGCGCAACAGGATTTCGAATGGCAGGCTGGAATCCAACAACCGGAAGTGCCGCTCGAGGTCGATTACCCGAAAGCCCCCCCAACCACACTGGATGATTGGGAGCGGCTCGAAATCGAGGACTAGCTCAACTAAAATCAACGACAGACGAGATATGAACCGCACCCGGTGTGCATGGTTCTTAGTGTGCCGCTGGATGATACTTGCGCTAAATGGCATGCCCCTCGAAATAGGTGCGGGTGACGTCGCCTGAAACGGTCTTGTCGCCCGTACCGCCAAGGTTGACCCACGCCTCAAAGTAATCGTCTCCATCGGCCTCGAATATCGCGTCAATTGCCAGTGATTGAGCCGACGTGCCGCTAGGCCGCAGAACGTATTCGGCCGCCGTTGCCCCGTTCTTGGCGATCCGTATCTGAAATTGTGCGGCATCCACGACATTGACGGTCACGTAAACCTGGGCATGCAGGCGGTATCGACCGGCCGGCGGAGTCCAGCGGGCGTTGATAAGATCGAACGCATTCACTGTGTCGAACGCTTCTGCCGCCCATGTCAGCTTTGTACTGGCGCCCGTCGTGACGACTTGATCAGCTGCGTTTTTTGTCACCTTGAAAGCGAGAGGTAAGCCGAGAGCAGCGGGATCAATGGGAAGCCCGGACACTCTTCGTTCCCGGACTTCTTGCGCGGAAGCGAAACGTGGGAACTTCAATGCGCCGCCAACAAAGAACGAACTCGTGCTGATAACCCCGCTTTGTTCGCCCCAGTGATAGCCTGCCAATGTCTGATGCGTGCCGTCACTGGTTAGCGGCGCGCCGGCGGGGGCCTTCCACTTCCCACTGTCGCGCGCGCTCTCGAAGACATCGGCAATATCGAAGTACCCGGCAACGCCATCGACACCTGAACGAATGGCATTGTTATAGGAAATTCGGGCAGAGTTGGAAGCCGCGTCTATGGTCTGACCAGACACGGAAGTCCACCCGTCGCTCGATGTCGTAACCGGCTCAACAGTGCCCAACCAAACCTCTTGATTAGGCAAGAGGCCGATGATTGTGTCGAGATCGGCCAGCGCTCCTGCCGAGGTCTGCCCGGCAGTAAAATCATTGATGCCCATATGAATGACAACATGGCTGCAATACTGCGCCAAAGCGATCCGGCGCGCATGCGATGCCACGAACTCCGCGAGCCGCTCCCCGCCTCTGGACACATCGATATATGCGCACGTTGGAGCGATAGCTCGTGCAACATGACCGATCACCGAAAGGTAATTCGGCGTATCGAATCCGGCGGCGCTCTCGCGGCTGTCGCCAATGACAAATACGGACGGCTTGCTCATCGTGCCGATGATTGCGCACGGGCCGTAGACGGCATTGGTGCCACTATCTGCGATCGTGCCGCCCATGGTCTTATCCGTAATGCCGGATGGCCCGAACTCTGCACCTTCACCGTGCGCACTGTCCTCCGTCGCGGAGAAGAGGATCCCGGTTGCGCTTGTGGAATACGTTCTGATGAAGAATTCCGCGCCGTCCGGTATGTTGATGGCGAGCAGATCGGATGGTGCCGACGTCGTTCGATCGGCAATCGCCGTGCTCGCCGCGCCTCCCCACGTTACCTGATGAAACTCTCCTACCGGATACTCGACCGATGCGGACACAGTAATAGAGCCGTCGATTCCGGTCTCCGTGTTTCCGTTGTGAAACCAGTTTGGGTAGAGAAGCTGTAGCTCTGTGATCTGGTCGCGAGCAAAGTGCCGCGTACGCGACATGATCTGCTTATTGGTGGTATTTGAGAACCCGGGGATTACAGACCGGGTGGCGATCTGACCGACGTGGCTTTCACCTCTCGCATCGGTCGCCCTATACCACGAACGCGCGGTGGCTCCACTGGACGCGAACGATGCAGGGCGCCCGTTTGGCTGATCGATATAGAGGCCGCCCAATCCATCGCCTACAGCCACTCCACCGTTGAGCCTGACGGCATGAACAAGCGCGGAAATTTCAGCAGCAGATGCTGCGGCTTCCGTATCGTAAATCGAAATGAGTGCAGCAACGCTCGCGGCAGCAGCTTCCGCGGCCACCTGCGCGGCTTCAGCCGCAGCAACTATTGCGCTCGAAATTTGATCGTTTACGAGTCGGAACGTCGCTCCGGAGACGATGCCGAGTACGCTCAAGCCGGCAACAAGGCCACCCTCGGCAGGATCGGTACCGCTGTTCGTCTTGACCGTGTAGGCCGGCCCGGATCCGTTAAACTGAACCGTGGTTGGTCCTGGACCGTTTGCACGGAAGACCGTGAAAAACACCATCGTCCCGGCCGTGACTGCGTCCTCGGTCGTCACTTGAATGGCGTTGGCCGTCCCTTCGCCGGTATCCTCGCCGGGAACAACCGTCCTTGCATTGGCCGGGATCACCCCCCAACTGCCGGCAAACGTCGTCGCGGATGCATTGTCCATCAGAGCGACGATCCGGTCTCCAACCGCGAAGAAGCGTCCGCCCGTGGTGCCGGCGGTCGTCACCAGCCAGGTGTCGCCCTTTTCCGCCGTCCCGCCACCCGGAAAAGCGCCGGATGAGGCATTCCATTCGCCCCGGAAATTCCCTGCTGCTGTGATCGCCGCGACCTGCTGATCAATGGCGTCAACGAACGGAAAGATGTCGACCGTATCCGGTTCGTTCGGTCCAGACGAGGATACCCCGTCGAGTTTCCATTTCCGCCAGGCGTAGCGCCCGAGCTGGCTGATCAGTCCCATGATGGTCTCCGGAAAGGTTTAGGAAACGGTTGCACCGTCAGGACCGGACAGCGGCCCCGGCTTGTTCGATCGGTTGAACGGCCTTGCGTAGATGTCGAAATTCCCGGCCGTCGAGAGGATTTGCAGGGCGTATGAAATGCCAGGAGCAACGGCATAACGCCCCACCTGATGCGTGCCTTCGTCGAGCACGCCGCCGGTCGGGACACGGTAGATCGCCACCGTCGCCAGATGTTCATCGTTCGTCGTGCCGAAATTCGCGGTGAACTGCCCCGTTCCATCGGAGGCAGAGAAGGCGACGAGCGCCTGCGGCGGCGTGGGGTCGACGACCACAGTCACCGGCACGATCGATTCCTGCCAGTCGAAGGTCTTACCGCTGGCGATATTTCGTATCTGCCAGTCGTAAGCGCCGCCGTCCGCAACAGCGGCATAAAGTGCCGTGTTCTGGTCCTGGTTCACCGTCGCGTCGTGCCAGTCATCCGCATCCGCAGCGGAGACCTGCACTTGCTGGCTGTAGCTGTCCGGCAGGTCAGCCCCGCCGGCCGCCGTCCAGGCAAATTTCAGGACAGGTGCGGAATTCTCCTGCAACTCGACGGTCGCCGTTACGTTCAGCGCCACGTCATCGACATTCGACGCAAGCTCCGGCGGCACGATCACCTGGTCCTGTTCGTCAATTGTCGCATTCCAGTCGTTCGCCCCCTCGCGGAAGATAACGAAAGGCGAGGAAACGGCCATGGACTGCTGGTCGTATTCGATTGTGCCGGATGCGCAGGCCACCCGCTCGAAAGCGTCTTCCGGGTTGAGGTCGAGTGTAAAAACGTAGTCTTCCATCAGGTCGAGCGCCTGCGGCCCGGAGGTGAGCTGCCCCGCGAAATCCGGGTTTGCCTCATAGACGGCGAGCTTGCCGATTCGCTGCGCCTGGGTCGCCGAGGGGCAGAGAAGCGCGCTCACCGGCTCGGAATATTCCTTGCCATCCTCTTCCATCAGATCAGGATCCCGCCATGTGACCTCGTTTGCCTTGTAGTTCAGCGCCGGCTCCACATAGGTCACCTTCGCCGTGTTGAAGAGTTTTTGCAGTGCCCGCCCGCCCTCCATGTCGAGGCTCAGATGGTCGCCGTTTTTGGCCCTTAGCGCGATCGCCGGCACGGAGCGCATCTTCGGCCGTACCGCGATCCGGCCCTCGGTGTCGAAATAGACGTCTGCATTGCAGATGGTCGCAATCGAAGCGATACGCTTTTCGTTCTCGCTGTCGAGATAGATCACGCCGGCGCAGCGATAGCGCTTCTCCGTTCCGCCTGCCTTCAGTGCGACGTCCTCGTCGCAGTGATCGGCGAAGGCGGCAAAGCTGCCGAAATTGATGTCTTCGGTGCTCTCATGCGTCAGGCCGTAGACGTCCATGATTTCGGTCAGCAGGCAGTTCCCGGCATTGCCTCCATAACCGTAGGTCCCGGTGCGCGAATCGTAGACATCCCGCCATCCATCCAGGACGAATTGCAGCGTCGGCATGTTGTTCGGGTAGACGTCCTGGAGCTGCTGCGCTGGAACCTGCTCGACGATTTGCAGCGCCATGGCGCAGCCGCGATGCCGGAACGGCGTCATCGGTGTGTCGAGTTCCGGGAAAGCCGCGATCAGTTCGTTGAACGGACCGTCCGCCATCGTGCCGGTCTTGATGAGGATCCGCACACGCGACCGTCCGCCCACCTGGTATTGCGCTTCCTGCACATAGCCGTTGGCATCCAGCGTCACCGGCTTCTTGTCGAGCCGGAAGGACACGAAACCCTCGATCGGGCCTTCACAGACATAGTGCAGCAGATAGCTCTTTTCGCCGCGCCTGAAGCCGAAGATGATGACCGAGCCCGTCAGCGTCCGATAATAGATGCGTCGCCGCGGCGAAATCTCCTGCCGAATGTTGGATTGCACGTCGGAAGGCTGCGGCGTCGCAGGCTTCGATTGACCAGGCATCAGGGCCCGCGACAGGAAATAGGCGCCGGCCGCAATCGCCGCGTAGCCGACACCCAACGCGAGCGCGCCCAGTCCGGTAAACCCGATCGCACCGACGACGCCCGTGAGAAGCCCCGTCGCACTGAGGAGGTTGATGAACACCAGCCCGATCGCCTGGGGCTGGAACACCGCCTGCGAATAGATTGACGTGCTGCAGGTCAGTCCCCATCGGGCATCCCGCATCCGAGTGTGGAAGCTCATGTAAATCTTAAATCCCAGCAGAGATCTGGCGCGCGGCGGGTGAACTTCACGCCACGTGTTCCGGCTCTCAGAACCCACATCGATCCGGTGCAGATCATTCCCAGGTGCCAGCCGTCTGCAGCTAGGAGGCCGACATCGCCGCGGCGGCCATCGCTCCCCATCCGCGGCGGACCGAGAACGTCAATGGCGGCGGCAATGGCGCCGCCGAAGCGCTCAAGCATCCACCATGCGCCTTGAAGGTCGTCATATTCCCCACGCCATGGACGGCTTGCACGGGCACCCGTCGCCAATTCAGCCCAGCCGAGCAGGAAAAGCAGGCAATCGCCGTTCTCCTCGCCCCAGCGGAAGAACTTTTCCTTTTCCTCCGCCAGGTAGCGGTCGAGAAGATCAGTTTCGCGCATCGAAGAGGTTCAGGGTCTGGTCGACCATCTTCTGCACATAAATGAAGCCGGTGGAGCCGGGATCGCGCTGCTGCTGGTCGCTGTGGGTTACCATCGAATTGGCCGACCGCCTGCGCCGCACGAAATAGTCCTCCAGCATCAGCACGATCTGCCGCGAGGAAGGCCCGCTTTTGCTCATCTTCAGCCGGTCGCCGAGACCGGTATAGACGTGCCCGCGCGGATCGAGCGGCTGCAGGTCAGCATCATAGAACTGACGCCAGAAGCGGAATCGCCGCCCCTTAATCTCCCGCTGCTCGCGTTCGAAAAACCACTCCTTGATCTGGGCATTCTCGACATTGAGCGTGCAGGTCACCTGCCGGGCCGCGCCGATCTTCGACGCGCCAAGTCCGGAGACGGTGGCGAGCCCCTGCAGTCCTTTCCAGTCGATCGCCTCGATCTGGCCATTGAATCCGCGCGACCGGAGAATGCCTCCCTCATTGTGGACATACATCGTGCCGGAATCGAACTGCAGTTCGGCCAGGATCACGCAATGCACGCGATGCCCGCGCGTCGCCCGTCTGATCGTTTCCGAAAGCATCAGTCGACGCTCTCCACCAGCCGCGTCAGGTCCTCGATGAATTCAAGCGTGTGCTCGCCATACCAGCCTTGCACCAGCGCCTCGTAGCCAGGGCTGTCGGTCACACAAAACCCCACGAAAACAGGCGCGAGCGATATCGTTGCGCCGGCAGACGCCGGCTTGCGCAGAACGGGAGACAGGCGCAAGCGCTGCTGACCGTCCTCGATCCACGATCCACCGATCCCGTAGCAGAATTCATCGATCGAAATGGCGCATCCGGCAGGTATTTCGCCTGTCTCGGTCACATAGACCTCACGCGCGCCGAGATCCGCATCCGCCGAAAAATAGGTTTCGAGCGTCGGCACTGCATGGCCGACACCGGTAGCGTACATCGCATCCGTCGCAAACGGTATGCCGTCCGGATATTGATCACGGACCGATTGCGTCGCGAGCGAAAACGGCCCGTCGATCCCGTAGCGATCCGGCATCCTGATCCGCACCAGCGAGGAATCCGCCTCCATCTGGAAGAGAAAGGCTCGCATGGTGCGCACGCTCGCCTCGTCATGCACCAGAACGTCGAACTTCATCTTCCACTGTGCGCCGGACATCCCGGTTGAGCGGCGCATGCCGTTGGTCGCTTCGTGCCCCGGCCTCGTGTTGTAGGCCGGCGCGATGGCAGGGTTGCGGACCTTCAGAGCCGTGACAGGAAATTCGAGAAGAACCGCCACGATCAGCCGCCGTTCCGTTCGGTAATGTCGGAGATCCTGCCAGGCAGAGCGCGGTCATACTGGCTCAATCCCTGCTGGACCCCGGCGGAAACCATGTCTTGGATTTCCTGATTTCCGCGGGCACCTGAAACGTTGACGTTGATGTCCACCTTCTGCGGCCCTCGCGCACTTGCCCCCTGCTGACCAGGCTTCGTGACGGTCACCGTTTCGTTCGGGCTCGCCTTGAATGCCACCAGCTGACTGTCGATCCCGCCGGCACCGCCCACCTGAAACGAGCCGCCACTCGCAAAGCCGAACAGTCCTCCGAGGAGGCTGGTGATGATACCGCCAAAGCCACCGCCACCACTTCCGCCGCCCATGAGCTGGCCGAGGCTGGAGACTGCATTCGATCCGATCGAGCGCAGCGCATCCACCATCACGTCGCGCCAATCCTTGGTTCCTTTGATCGCGTCTGCGATGGAGGAGCCGACATTGCCGAAGGCATTGGAGATCCCGTCGCCGACGCCTGCGCCGACATCCTCGATCCCATCGAATGCACCCTTGATTCCGCCGACCACGTTCTGCGCAGCCGCGACCGCTTCCGGCCCCTTGGTATTGATCCCGTTTGTCAGGCCCTGAACGATGTTGAGGCCGATATCGTGCATGACCTGCGACGGCGAATGAATGCCGAGAGCATCGCGGACGCTCTGGCTGATGGAATCCCCAATATCGTAGATCCCCTGCTTGACGCTCTCCCACTTCGCCTTGATGCCGTTCCACAGACCCTCGATGATCTGCCCGCCGATCTCCTGCATTTTGGCCGGAAGCGCCGCGAAAGCCGCGATCAGGTCGGCGACGAACCCCTCGATGACCGGTCCCACCGCATTGATCTTCGCTGATATCCCGTCCCAGGCGGATATGAAGCTCGCCCACGCGCCGGACAGAAATTCGCTGATCGCCGTGCCGAGCTGCTGGATCTGCGGCCAGAACGCCACGACTGCGGTTGCAAAGAGCCCGATACCTGCCACCACGCCCGCGATCGGCAGCCCGACCGCGGCGATCCCGGCCGCCACCACGCCGAGCGGCACGGCCAACGCCGCCATCCCGGCCGTCAAGGTCGCCGCGATTGAAACGAAACCCTGCATTTCCGGAGAAAGCCCGCGAAAATACCCGACAGCCTGTACCAGCCAATCGGAGAATTGCGCCAGATAAGGCACGAGGTTCGTAGCGACGGCGGCAGAAATGTTGGCGAGCACACCCTGAAGCCTGGAGATGTTGTCGTTGAAGGCCTCCGCGTTCGATCCCATCTCCTGGGTAAACACCGTACCGAAGGAGTCGGCTTCCTTCATCAGATCCTGAAGCGCCTGCGATCCGCCATTCAGCAGCGGAATCATGTTCGCGCCGGACCTGCCCATCAGCTCCATGGCAAGCGCGGTTTTTTCGGCCCCTTCCGGCATGTCTGCAAAGCGATCGGCAACCTCGGAAAGCACCTGGCTCGTCGATTTCAAGGAACCGTCCGCATTCGTCGCGACGATGCCGAGCTGCGAGAACGTGTCGAGCGCCGATTTCGAGCCGTTCTTGGCCTCGTTCATCATCTTCGCCAGGCGGCCGACCGAGGTCTGAAGCCCTTCGAAGGAAACGCCGGAGAGATCGGCGGCATATTTCAGGCGCGACAGTTCCTCGATCGGCACACCGATCTTTGCAGCCGCCTTCGACATCTCGTCGGCTTCGTTGATCGCCGAGCGCACGCCGGCCGCAATCGCCGTACCGGCCGCAGCGGCGGCACCTGCGGCCACGGCAAGCCCGGTCTTGATCGACGAGCCGAGTTTCTTCATGCGCGCCTCGGCCTTCGTCGCACCGCTTTCGAGAGCGGCGGAGTCGAGGCCCAGCACGACGCGCAGCGCGCCGATGACAGCGTTCATGATTGTTTCGAGCGTCCCTTGACCCAGGCGGAAACCTTGGCGAACTGTTCCTGCCAATTCGCCTCGCGCGGCTTGTCAGCCACAGATTTCCACGTGACGAGTTTTTCGAGTTTCCAGAATGTCCGCGCCTTGTCCGGCGCGTAGCGCGACATGAAGGCGATGTGCCAGGCAAGCCAGGCGAGTGCCTTGAAGCGGTTGCGCTGGCGGGCCTGCGCGCCGCGGATGATGATGTCGATTTCGCGGAAGGTAAGCCGCCAGAAGGTTTCCGGGTCCTGCCCGATCTCCACCCAGGCGGCCAGGCGGTCGGCCCAGCTTAACGCGCCGCCGCCCTTTTCGGCTTTCCCGGGCCTGCCTTCACCTCCGGCATGGAAGCGACGATAACGGTCCCGATGAGTGCCGCGCTCTCCACGAGCCCGAGGCTACGCATCAGCGCGCCGGCTTCCTGAAGCGTGATGTTCTGCTTCGAATAGGAAACAGCGGCTCGGAAGATGGACCGCAACAGCCGCATGTCGAGCTGCTCGTTTTCGGCCATCGTTCCGAAATCCTTCAGGATCTCGTCGGTCTTCTTGCCGAATTCGTCCTCCAACTCGCACCATTCGTTCGCCGAAAGGCAGAAGTCCAGCCTTTCGCCGTCGATCTCATGGGACACGATCCCGCGTACAGTGTTCGTCATGGATCACCTTTACGCGGCGACGTTGGCGGTCGCGGCGGTTTCGAGATCGGTATCGAAATCGGCGTTGATGGCCGTGACGACGCAAGTTACCGGAGAGCCGATATCTGCAGTTTTCGGCACATAGGAAAGCCCGGTGGCGCCGACGACATCGACATTGTTCACCTGCCACTGGTATTCAAACTCCTCCGCTCCGGCCCAGATGCCGCGATCAAGGGTAAGTGGAGACCCGACCTTCGGTGTCCCGCTGATGGTCGGAACGGCAATGTTCCGAGGTGCGGCCGGATCAGACAGGATCGGTTCTCCCGAGACCTTGAACGTCACGGTGGCCGTCATCTTGTCGTCGGTCGGCGCGGCTTTCTCGTAGGCCTGCCGGATACCCACGAAACTGAGCTGGCAGCCGTTCGGAAAGGTGATGTAGCAGATCTTTCGCTTGCCTTTTGCCGCTTCAAGCGCGCGATCGGAAGCGGAACCGGGCACATAATTCATTTCGAAGCTCGCTTCGCCGGGATCGGTGAGACCTTCGATGAACTCCCGCGTCCGGTTCGGGCTCTGCATGTGGGTGGCGTCGACCGAATCGGTCGTGTCGGACGGCGGCGTGACATCGAACACCTCCGCCAGATAGACCCTTGTGTCCGGCGTTGCGATATCCGCCATTTCAAACGTGATGCCATAGCCGATACTGGCTTTGGTGTCTGACATGATCGTGATCCTTTATGTGAATACCCAGAGGAAGATGTCGGTGGAGCGCCGGTAGAGTTGCTTGCCGGCGGCGCCATCCGGCTGAAAATCGCGGGTATCGGCAATGAACCCGCCTTGAAACGTCACTCCGGAAAGCGTGCCCCGGAATTTTTCAAGAACGTCGGTGATGGCATCGGCACAGTCACGGGCGGTAAGGAAGCGATCGGCGTAACCATCGACCTGCAGGCGCGCTCGCTTTAGGCCGCTACGCCCAGAATTCGTGTAATCGTTCGGACTGCTGATCACCTGCAGGATCACGTATGGCCCGGCCTGCGCATTCTGCGGCAGGCGCCCCCAATGAATACGATCGCCCATGAGGTATCGCACCCGCGCATCGGCGGTGAGCAGAGCCGTGACGGCCTCTTCCATGGATTACCTGCCCCTTGCCAGCCTGGCTGCTGCGCGCGCCGCCTTGCGCTCCGCGCGGCTTACCGCTTTCGCGATTTCCGCCGTCAGCTCGTCCTTCACGATCTCAAGCGCTTTGTCCTTGTTCGCGTCCCAGGCCGGACGAAGATGCGGCTCGGCCGCCTGATGCTCATTGCCAAACTCGGTTTGCACGGCCGCCGGATCGTTCGGGCCTGCGAATACTTCCACCGGGCTTTCCTTGCGGTGTTGCTGGCGCTGGCGTCGCGTAAGCTTCGTTCCGACACCATAGGACGCTTTCAGATGGCCTTCCTTTTCGGGCGCATTGTCCCGGCCGGCGTCGGCGATGACCTGCCCCGCCTTCATCAATGCCCGGCGCGACACGTTCTTTCCGGTCGCCCTCGGCAACGCGCCGAGCGCCTTGTCAAGCTCCTTCAGCCCTTCGACCCTGACCTTCAGCCGCATCACTCTGCCCTCGCCTGGCAATCGAATTCGCTCACCACGCCGCGCCCGATCTCGCGCACGGCGGTGATGTCCCACTCCTTGCCCTTGAAGCGGATGCGATCCTTGACAGTCAGATCGGCACGATAGCGGATATGAAACGTCATCACTTCGGTCCCGGCGAGCTGCTGCGCCTGGAACCGCTCTTCGCCGCGCACCGGCCGCGCCTGCGCCCATAAGGTTGCGACATCAGACCATCCGTAGATCGGCTGGTTCGCCCCGTCGCGGCCGGTCTCCACAAACCGCACGATCGTCAACCGCTTGTCGAGCTTCCCGGCACGCATGTCAGATGATGTTCCGGCGATAAGGAAAAATCAGTGTTTCGACCGCCGCTGAAACGGGCAGAGAGGCGACGGGAACCCCGATCACGGTCTCCTCACGGTTTTCATACCAGGCTCCGACGAGCAGAAGGATAGCCTGCCTGATGTCCGTTGGAATGGGCGAATATCCAGCCTTGTATGTCACGGCGATCGAGGCGATCTCGTAAAGATCGGACGGAAAGCTGTAACTGTTCCGGAAGCGGCAGGCGCTGACGCCGGCCGCATCCGTTTTGAGGGTGTATTCGGAAGCGGAAATCGTCGAGATTTGCCCGGCGCTGTTGCGCCAAGTGACGCTTTCGATCGAAGCGACAGGCGACAGAGGAAGCTTCAAGCACTGCGAAAACGCATCGAACTCCTGTTTCCAGACCTGCTCGCCGATCACGACCACGCCGCCCAACGTGCCGTTCCACCCTTCGAGATGGGTTACCGCTGCACCGATATAGCCCTCCAGCAGCGCCGTCACTTCGGGGAGGGCTACATCGTCACCTTCGTCTATCGTGATGCGGCATTGCCGCATGAGCGATGAGGCCAGTTCCTCGCCAGACTTTGCCTTGCCGAGCGCTTCTTCGGCGATCGCCTTGACGGCATCGACGGCCTGCTTGTGCTCGGTCTTGATCTGCGTCGCGAGAACATTGATGTCGACGCCCTGATCGTTCGGCTTGTCGAAGACAATGCGGGGCGCGAAGCGGGAATAGCTCATGCCCGCCACGAGCATGGCGATGCCACTCGCCGCAATGAAGCGATGGTTTTTCATTGGAATACCTTTCCGGAGTGTTTGAGGGGTTTCAGTCTGCCTTCAACATCTGCAGGAAGCGCAGGGCCTGATCGTTCGTCTTCTCGCCCTCGGAATCACTCCGAATGGCCTTTGCATAGCCGTGCGAGGCGATCGCAACGGCCATGCTTTTCGGAACCCCTGCCTCACGCAGGATGTCCTCGAAATCCTTGATGGGCATGGGGTCGCCATCACGCAGCCGGCGGGCGAATTCGTCCATGCGCTCCGATTTGACGGTCTCCACATTCGCCCGACGATTGGCGGGGAATGAAACGATCGACACCTCCAGCAGGTCGACTTCAACCAACTTGCGCGGGCCGCCGTTTTCGGCTGGCTTGGTGTCGACCTCTCGATATCCGATGGAGAGCCCGCGGATCGCCTTGTTCTTCAACATGATGCGAACCTCGTCGGACTTCTGGACGCCGGACAGGAGGCGCCCTTTGACCCACAATCCCTTTCCGTCTTCGGCAAGCTCTTCCCAGACGCCGATGGGCGTCCATGGATCATGCTGCCACAGCATCAGTGGCATTGTCCCTTCACGACGATGTTTTGCAAGGCTGGCCACGAATGCCCCAGGCTCAACGCTTTCGTTGTAGCTGTCACGGACACTGAACACAGACCCGTAACCTTCGAAGATGCCCTCTTCCGACAGGTCTTTGACTTGCAGCTCGAAACCTTTGGTCTTCATCTCAGCTGTCCCCGTTCTCGGCGATTATTTCCCGCAATGCGTCACGGTCGATCTCGACGATCGGCACATTCTGCATCTGCATGCGCGGCACGTCGCCACCGTCGACCCTTGGCAAGTTTTCGAGCGCGCGTACCTCGTTGATGGTCATCGCGCCGATTCCGGTCATGGCCTGGTAAAACCGCGCCCGACCTTGGCTATCTGCCCGCAACAGGCCTTCCAGGTTGAATTCGATCGTGATGCCGTTTGCGCGATCGGAGGGCGTGAGAAGCTGCTTTTCAAGCGCCTGCTCGATACGTTTGAGGCGACGCCGCAACGTGAACTTCTGAAATCCAAGCGTTTGTTGCTCAATACCGGTACCCCAGCTCGTCGATTTCTCGGTATGGCCAATCATGAACGGAGGGACACCGAAGAACCTGCAAATCTCTTCGACGGAAAAGCCGCGCGACTGCAGCATCTGTGCGTCTTCAGGATTTAGCGAAAGCTGTTCCAGCTTCGCGCCACCTTCTGCGATATAAGGACGGCCGGAATTGACCGCACCGAGATACTTTTCGGCAAGTTCGGTCTCGGCCAGTGCGCGCTGTTCCTTCGTTAGCCACTTTTCGAAAACGATCTGGAACGACGGCCTAAGACCGTTTCTGAACGTAGCACCCGCGGATCGATCGATGGCGCGCGCCAGACCAAAAGCGTTTCGACCAAATTGCAGGGTCGACATCCCACCAAGCGGATCGCCGCCAAAGCCTCGGATATGAAGAACGACGCTATCCGTCTCGACATAGGATTTTCCGTCCTGCGTCCAACGATATTCAAGCGGCCCGGTTGGCAATCGCCGTACTGACATGAGACTCGGGGTCAGCGGCCGGAGCGCAATGACCCGATCGCCATTGCGCTCGATCTTCGCATATGCATTACCCCACAACTCCAGTGAGGCGCTGAGGAACTCCCAGAAGTCTACGGCCGTCTGGTCATAGTTCGGGCTATCGTGAAGGATGCGGTATAGCGCGTGCGCTTTGGCAACTTCCCGTTCTCCGGACGCATTGGTGCGGTAAACCATCAATGGTAGACTACCGATCGTCCCGGCCAGCAGATTGACGCACGCCCAGACCGCTGACAGGCCAAGCACCGTCTCTCCGCTGACAACCTCACCGGAATCCCCCTTCAAACCGTCTGGATACCAGACATCCGTCTGCCGAAGCGTCAGAGGACGAATGATGAGGTTCGCCATTTTGCGAAGAATGTTCACGCTGCCCCCGCCAGACTTTTGAAGTAGCCGTCCATGCCGTCTTCCTCGCCACCCATCGCCAGCCCGACGCCCATGACTGACGCTACGGCGCCGTCGATCTTGTCGAGCGAGTTCTTCTTGTCCGGCACATAGTTCAGGTTCGCGTCGAAGCGCACCGTGCAGTGTCCGAACATCCACGCCAGAACCGGATGTCCGCCGTGCTCGACCTTGCCGGCGAAGACGAGGCGCTCAAGTTCCTTGGTCGGGCCTGAAAGCGTCTGATGCCCCTGCCGCATCTCCACCTGCAATTCCGCATCCATGCCGTCATGCTGCAGATCGCCGGCCAATTTACGCGCGTTCCAGGGGTCGAAGCCGAACGCCTGAACGTCGAAATGCGCGCAGGCATCCTTGATGGCCTCCTGCACAAACGACTGGTCCACCGAATCGCCGGGCGTGGTGCGCAGCGCACCGCTGGACACCCACTTTTTCCAGTCCACCCGCCGATCCTGCTCCGCCCGCTCATCAAGCGTTGCTTCCGGCACCCAGAAGAGCGGGATGATCACCCAGCGTTCACAGCTATTGTCCGGAGGAATGACGACGACCAGCGCGGTAAGGTCCCTGGTCGAGGATACGTCGCAAGCGAGAAATGCCTTTCGCCCCTTGTGCTGGTTCCAAAGCGCCGGCCAGGACTTCGCATCGATCGTGCAGGCCGCCCATTTGGTGCGCGGTATCCAGCCGGAGAGCTGGTCCACCCAGCGATTGAGATGGTAGCACTGGAAGATTGCTTCCTGTGCCGGCCGCCCCTTGGCTTTCTTGAACTCGGTACGAAGGTAATCGAGTGTCGGTGTCAGGCCGAGGCTTGGATTTGCTTTTCTCCAGACCGTTTCGTCGGTCCAGTCGTCATCCTCGTCGATACCGAAGAAGACGACCAGCGTGGCGGGATCGTCGATCTCGCCACGCATGATCGCTATGGACTCTTCGAACCATTCGAAGCCGGTACGGTTCTGCTTCCGACCGGATGTCGAGGCGTAGAGCTCGATCGGCTGCAGCCTGGCGCCAGTTCCTTGCCGCAGAGTGTCAGCGAGATCGCGGGTCTTCCATTCGTGGATCTCGTCGCCGACGATGACGGTCGGCGAACGTCCGTGTTTTCCGTCCGGTGCTCCGGTGAGGAGCTGGCAGAGCGACGTCGTTTCCCTGAGGAAAATCGACTTGTCGTGAAGGGAAATCCTCTCGTTTCCCTTCGCATCCTCCATCAGGCCATCCGCCTCTCGGATGATGTCCTGCATCTTGCCGAACGGAACGCGGCCCTGATCCTCATTGCGGCCGAAGACGTAAGCCTCGGCGCCATGGATCTTCTCCAGCACGAAGAACAGGACGGCGAGCGCCGCAAGGAATTCCGATTTCCCGTTCTTGCGCGGGATCCAGAGATCGAGCCGACGGAAAACCCTGACATGCTCGATCGCCGGTTTGTGCGTGGCCGGATCGATGACCTCGATCGGCTTTTTCCAGCCGACCAGCAGGCGAACCGTGATTTCCTGCCACTTGACCAGCCGGAAGGGGATGCCCTTGAACCGGTCATTCGTCAGCCGGAAGATGCGCGGCCACGCGGCAACTACCTTGTCGGCCTTGGCATGGTCGAACCATGCCCCCGGCACCGCAGCGGCCCGGTTCCAACCTGATAGTGCCCACTCATAGGCCGGATCGTCCGCCACATCGGCGAGCCATGCCGGCAGCGGTGCCGCCGTGTTCACCTCCTCAGTTTGGTCGGACACCTGGCGGTGGGCTATCTGCCCCATTCATGAGATCCATCGGGTCTTCGGTCGGCTCGCCGGGCGATGGCGATCTGTGAGATTGGTCGGGATGGGTGCCGCCGAGAGGCAATTTGCCTTGCGCTCGGTTGAAGGATTCGACGCGGACGATGTCCTGGTCGCGGAGCGGTGTGAAACCGAACTCGGCATCGAGGAGGCGCAGCGCCGTTTCGCACCGTGCCATGAAATCGATATTCGGATGTTGCCGGATGACTGTTTCGCCGTCGCCCTTCTTCACCTTGATCGAGGCCCCGCCTCTGGGAAGATCGCGCCGGAGTTGGTCGGCTGCCGAAACATAGAATTGCGTCCAGATGCAGTAGCGGGCAAGGGCGTGGCGATAGCCTGGGCGGCGCCGGCCTGCTGCTCTGAGCACTTCCGACTGTTCCTTCCAGACTTTGATCGCCAGCGCCCAATAGGTCGGCGCCTTGGTGAACAGTTCCGGAAGCGGAAACGGATCGTCCGGCGTCGCCTGCATGGCGGCGGCAGCCTCCGCAGCGTGCTCGATTTCCTTCTCGACCGCCTTTTTCCGGCGCCCGGGGAACCCTTTTGCCGCCTGCAGCAGCGGGTCATCCTTTCGCCGTCCCATGGTCAGTTCTCACCGGTCCCAGAAAAAAAGTTATCCGTCAAAAATAACGCGCCCCCTTTTTTTACGTGAGGCCGCCGGTCAGGAAGGGGGGTGTCTGGACTTTTGACCCACCCCCCGGCATCAGGCACCGAGACCGGGCAACATGCCCATGGTGAGGCGCTTTGCGGTCTCGCTGTTCAACCAAAGCTCGGTTACGGGTATGCGACCGGATCGCCACATGGCCTCAAGCTGCTGTTTCACGCTGTTGTGGTGCCAATCGCACGACGACTGCCACATGCTGGTGTCCCAGAACTTGACCTGATCACCTTCATGAGGTTCGACGTGATCGACGAGCGTGGCTGGCACGACGAGGCCGACAGCCTCGCATCCTATGCAGATCGGCGAGCGAGAGAGGTGCGTCTTGCTAGCCTTAGACCATCGCCACGTGTAACCGCGGTCACTGGCACTGCCTCTCCACCTGTCCGCCTGACGCTTCTGCTCTTGCCGTGTCGGAGCACCTGCCGGCCTGAACTGCTTCGCGCGCTTCATACCCATGGATACGACAAAGGCGACCTCTCGGCCGCCTTGTCATTCATCTGGTCATAGCAGTAGCACTGGCCCTGAATCGTCGCCTCTCCTGCGAGGCTGTCGGGGCTGGGGTAGGAGGCCCTGTTCCGTGACGCCGATCCGGCGTCGTCTGGTCCGATCAAGTCGGGCGATAATGACGGTGAGACATTCCTACGTGTCCAATGCCTATACGACTCTCACAGCTTCTTCAGAAAGGCAAGAGGGATGCTTGCGAGGTCGAAGGCACGCCCCTGCACGTCGATCCGCACGCTGGCTTTCGCCTGCCTGCACCACTTCACCGAGGTGACGACACACATGAACCCGGCAAACGGCCCCATGACGATATCCGCGCGGTCGCCGTCCTTCATCGTCTTGTCGACTGCGATGCGGGGTGTTTCCTCCTGCTGATAAAATCGCCTGAAAACATCAACATCCGCATCCCGTATCACGTGATACGATCCGGTGTTCCCACCGACGATATCGACGACATTTTCATGGCTTTTCAGCCCGAGAAACGCTGCGGCGGAAGGCACGATCCGCACCAGCATATAGCCCGGAAAGCATGGTATGACACGCTCAACCTTGCGTCCGCGACGAACCTCGACCACCAATTCACGCGGCATGAATGCTTCAATTCGTGAGGCGCGAAGTGCGTTTTCCACAGACGATTCGCAGTCTTTTTTGATCTGCAGGCAGTACCAGCGAGCCTCCCACAGCATCGCATAGACACGGTCGACGCAAGCGGCGCTCCGATTCGCTTCCTCCTCTTCCATCTCACGCCTGTTGCGGGCAATCTTCTCCAGGCCTCGCGTCACGTCCAGTTTGACCCCTTTGTGCATCATCGTGATCCTATGCCGCATCATCATTGCCCTTGCCCTCGTTCAGTCGCATCCGGAATTCCGCCATCGCATCCTCGGGCTCACCCGGCGGCAGGTAGAGCCAGTCGAATTTCGTCGAAGGCCATGGCCAGCCATGCCGTTCGAACATCGCCTGCCAGCGTGCGGCGGTCCCGCTGTCCCGATGCACAGCCGAAAATCCTTCCGAATGCGGCAGCAGGTGCGCCGGCACCAGCGACGGTTTCATGTCCGCCGCCATCGCGGCAGCCTTCGGCCAGCCGTATTTCGCTCGCCGCTCTCGCTCGATTTCCCGTGCCTTGTCGGCATCGCGCATCTGCATCTGCTGGAACGAGGTGAGCGCCGGCCATGCGGTCGCCATGGGCTTGGAGACTTCCGAGAGCAGAAGGGCCATCCACGGCCGGCTCATGGCGTTGTGCATCTGCGGCGCTGCGGCTTCCGGCTTCGGCTCCGCCACGTCGTCGAAGAGCTTTTCCCGGAAATAGGTGGACGGCGCCGGCACATGGCTCTTGCGCTGCGCCTTCAGCATCGCGAACCAGGCGTCGCGCCGCCGTTCGGCCCGCTCCCGCTCATCCGCCGTCAGGTTGAACCATTCGCGCTTCGCCTGTTCCTTCGGCATGCCGGCGAAACCCGGCCAATCCTTGATCGTCCGCCAGAAGGCCCGTTCGATCGCCTTGCGATCTTCCCCGTCAGGCTCGCGCGCGCCCTCTCTCGAATTTACGGGTTCTATTACTGGTTCCCTTACAGGTTCTATAGAGGACTCAGGAGTCCGGTTCAAAGCGCCACCAGAGTCCGGTTCAAGGGTGCAATCCTGTCCGGTTGACGCATCGGTTGAACCGGACAAATTGTCCGGTTGATTTTCGGGTATTCCCTCAGGCTCGGCGCGTCGGAACCCGGGCTCGAAAGCGAGGCTGTAGCGGTTCGCCTTGCGGTTCTTGCCCTCACGCGCCTCGGTCCAGTTGATCAGCCCCTTGTCGCGCAGAGAAGCGAGCGAGCGCCGCACGGAGCGCTCGTCGATCTCGCAGGCGTCTGCAAGGTAATCCTGCTTCGGATAGCACCCGTAGATCGGGTTGTGGCAGTCGGCGAGGTGCCAGAGCACGCGGGCTTCCGTGCAGGAAATCCCCCGGATCTTGACCGCCCACATGGTCGCTTCGTGACTCATGCCGCCTCACGCTGCACGGCGAGGTGCCCGCAATTGGCCGCGACGAGCGCGGCATAGGGATAGGGAGAGACGGAATTTCCGCAACAACTCACCTGAACGGATTTCGGGAACGGCACCCAGATCGGCCCTCCATTGTGGCCGATGGATGGCTCCGCCCAGACGCCGTCGATGACGTAATCCGGCGGGAAGCCTTGCGCATTGAACAATTCGCGCGGCGTGAGCATGCGCATGCCGATATCGACGATGACATAGGTCTCGCCGCAGATATTGAGCGTCACGATCTCCCGCTCGTCCCAGAAGCCGTGAGAGCGCAGGAAATCGGCCACCTGGCGCGCGCGGGCAATCTGGTCGGGCGTGAATGGAGGAACGGAAATGCCGGCTTCGACATGTCCGAAACGGTCGTTGACCGTCACGGTATGACATGGCTCGTCATGCCGCGAACCGTCTCCGGTGCCGTAGTATTTCTGCATGTAAGGTGCGACGAGCGCCGATTTGTTGACGCCAGCCGTCACCGTTGCGGAAGGCTCATCGGCGGCATGCCCCACGGATGCGCCGAACTGGCGGGACACGAAGGCGCTGATGACGCCCTGCTGTGCGCCCGTCGCCGTCACGGTCGATACCGGCTCTTCTGCCGCACGGCCCGGATTGACGCCTCCATCACGCCTGCTGTCGTTGTTATGCTGCGCGATGAAAGCCACGGCAGAGCACACATCCGCCTTGGCGGTCATGGTCGCAAGAGGCTCGTCACCGCCACGCGGACGGCTCTGTCCGGCCCGTCCGCCGCAGCCGACAAGCGTCGGTATGATGACCGAGTTCTGGTCTTTCTTGCTGGCCGTGATCGTGTGATGCGGCTGCTCGACACTGCGCACTGCGCCGCCCTGCTGTGCATGGGTCAGCACCGGAGCCACGACCGACAAGCCCGCGCCGCCTGCGGTGATCGTATGCGTCGGCTCGTCTGCCCCGTTGAAGGGCTTGCCAGAATTGCGCATCGTCATCAGGTGCGGTGCGATCAACCCGAGGGGGGCAGCGCCGCCAGGTTTCTTGATGTAACTGTTCGCCGTGATCGTCGAGAGCGGCTCGCGCAGATCTTGGCCGGTCGCGCCCGTATTGAACCGAGTGATGGCGGGAGCGATTACCGCCTTCTCGCCACGATGCGCCGCGGTAATGGTGTTGAACGGCTCATCCGCGCTTTCCAACCGGCCTCCGTGCGTCAGGTTGACGATGAAGGGCCTTTCCGCATCCAGCACATATCGCTTCATGCCGCGCGCCACGCGGGCCATGGTGTTATCGGCGAGCGGGCGAACGGCGCGCAACCCGTGTTTCGCGGAGATCTCCTCACTCGAATCGAAGATCGATGGGCATGGCAGTGACCAGTCGATGATCTCGGCCGCTGTCCGCCACGGTTGTTTCCGCCCGGCGATCACGTCGGGATCGTCCGGCGCGCCGTGCGTCGGTTCGGGCCAGACGATCTTTTTCCCGTCGAAGCGGATCACCATGAACAACCGCTTGCGGATCGTCGGCGCGCCGTAATCGCACGCACGCAGTTCGCGATGCTCGATCCTGCCGCCGAGCCGCCGAAGCTGCTTGCACCACTTCTGGAAGGTCTCGCCCTTGCGCTCCGGATCGGGCATCAGGCCGCGATCCGTCTCGATCAGCGGCCCGTAATCCTTGAACTCCTCGACATTCTCCATAGTGATGACGTCGATCTTGCCGCCGCTTTTCTGAATGCGCTCGACCCAGCCGGGGATGATCCAGCAAAGATCGCGGATATTCCGTTCCACCGGCTTTCCGCCCTTGGCCTTCGAGAAGTGTTTGCAATCAGGGGAGAAGTGCATCAGTCCAATATGCCGCCCGGCGAGATAGTCGAGCGGATCGACCTTCCAGACGTTTTCGGAAAGGTGCAGCGTCTGCGGGTGGTTGGCGGCATGCAGCGCCAGCGCCGCCGGGTTATGGTTCACGGCAATGTCAGGAGATCGGCCAAGCGCCATCTCGATCCCCGTCGATGCCCCGCCGCCGCCCGCGAAACTGTCGACGATCATCGGCGGCAAGCTGCCATAGTCCCGCAACAGATCGTCGGTGCTGGCATCGCCGAACAGCGTTCCCGCATGCATGTTCATGGTGATCCCCTCTCAGCGTGGCGGCAGGCCGTCCGCCACGCGCCATAGGCGCCCGTTGGCGGTTGCGAATGCCATGAAGTTCATGAGATTGCCGTCCTCGCGCCGGTCCTCGCGAAGCACGGAAAGCATGGTGTCGAGGTAGCAAAGCCCCTCGCGGAACCCGGTGAGCCGCAGATAGCGGCGGATGAAGGCTTCCTCGGCCGCAAGCGTCCCCAGCGGGCAGGCCAGCAGCCAGGCGGCCGCCTCCTGGTCCGTCTCGCAATCGGAAATGTCGGGCCGCAGCAGACGGTCGGTCACCGGCCCAGCTCCCGTTCGATGCGGCGACCGAGCAGCCGGACAGCGCCAATGTCTTCGCGCAACTGCGAAAAGGCTTTGCTGTATTCCTCGAATGCCTTGGCGATTCCCGCATATGCGGTCGTCACGGCATCGAACTGCTGGTCAAGCCGATCCCGTGCCGTCAGGTATTCGTCGAACAGCGGATTGGACCCCTCCGGGCCGAAGAACTGGTCGCGCACCTGTGCCACCCAGTCGCGCGGCACGCCCAAATCTTTCGCCACCGTCGCGTCGCACCAGGGCGACTTGTAGCAATCCTTGCCATAGACCTCGTCGAGCTTGTCGTTGATGATGCGGCGGTCGTCGCGGGTCATCTCGCGTGGCTTTTCCGCACGCGGATTGTCCGCCTGCGGTTTTGCCGCAGCGGTCATATCGGCCATAACCTTCTCCTTTTTGGGCTTCCTGCGGCGGGCGCATTCGGGGCAGAGGTCCTTGCGGGCACCGCTGCCGACACTCCATTTCATTCCGCGGAAATGTTCGGTGATCGCATGCGGCGGACGGCGTATGCCAAGCCGTTTTTGCGGATAGAACCCCACGGCCTCGCAAGACGAGCATTCGATGCGATAGGCGACAGCGGTAACGCCGCCAGCCTCGATTCTCTGTTCGGGAAAGATCCGCTCACTCATGTGAAAGCTCCACTTCCCGAAGGCTCCGGCAGCCGCCGACCCTGAGATTTTCCGTGACCCGGAAGCCTGGAAGCCCGCAGCAGGCGAGGCGCACGGCATTGGCCTTGCCGAAGGCGGCGAGAACCACGGGCGCTCCGGAATTCGCGGGCTGGCGCGCACCGTCAATCGTGTGGAAATGCAACCTGTCCGCCAGAAATAGGATCGCGTCCGCGCGCTCCCAGATCGGCCGGAACCAGTCGGCCTCGGTGCGGGCATGCACGAGGCATATGCCGTCGCCGTGCTCGGCAAGCTTTTCGATCCACCGGCCGACCTGATAGCGGTCGAACGGCGGATTCAGCCAGACCCGGCCATTCCATGGCTGCGAAAGCCCGTCATCCTCGATGGTGAAATGCCGCGCCGCTGTTGCCCACGGCTGGCCCAGTGCCGCGCATGGATCGAGGTCGAATGGCCCGAGACGGTGGATGATGAAAGGCGGCGTCAGATGCGTCTGGCTTTTGCCAACCGTGCGCTGGTGGGAACCGATCGTCACCGTCCGCCCTCCCTCTGCCAGCGATAGAAATCGGCCCGCAGCGTGAGAAAGCGCTTGCGCGCCGCCTCGTCGGAATTGAGTTCCGCTTTGGAGGAGATGCCGAGCATGCCTTTCATGCGCGTTTCGGCGGAAAGCGGCGAATTGATCAGCCCGTCGATCCCGCGGCTTTCGAGAAAGCCCCAGAACCTGCGGTTCTCGCAGAGATGCTTTGCCTGGAAACCGAAGTTCTCTGCCCGCTTCTTGCCGATGAGCCCGTCGAGTTGCGCCTGCAGTTCCCTGACCCGCTGGACCGCGCGGCCCACGAAGCCGAGGAAGAAAAACAGGTGATCGAGCGCACCGGCGACGAGTTCCTGTTCGTCGGGCAACGCCTCGTGGTGCATGGTGAGGATCTTCACTTCTTCGCCGGTCGAACGCAGCGCGAAGATATGAATGCCGTCCTCGTCGGCCTCCATGTTCCACTGGTCGCCCGTCAGCCGGTCGGCAATGCCGCGCAACTTTTCGAGCTTCAGCCTTTCCCTTTCCCGGTCGGTGAGCGGAGGCAGCGCGTTCATGCCGCCTCGCTTTCCGCCGCGTCCGCCGGCAGGTAATCCTTCCAGTCGACGCGGCTGATCACCGTCTGGCCGCCATAGGTGCCGTCCGGCTGCAGTTCCCACACGAACCAGGCGGTATTCATGCGGCTGGATGCTTCGTTGCCGTCCCAGCCTTCCCGGTGCATCATCGGCAACCGCCGCTTGAACACGTGGATACGCGCCGGCGGGTTTTCGTCCATCGCGAAGTTGCGGTCGGGATCGTCGAACCCGGCGAGGAAATTGAGGTTCAGCAGCAGCGCCATCTTTTGCGGCCGGTGCACCTTGAGCGCATGCGCCACGAAGGCGTTCAGCACCTCGCCATAGGGCGGATTGGTGATGATGTCCGGTTCGGCTTCGTTGCGCTCGGTAAGCAGGAAATCGCAGACATCCTGGACCACGCCTTCCTGATCGGCCGTGCCGTAGTCGACGAGGTCGGAAAGGATGACGCCAAACCCTTCCGCCTCCAGATGGCGCGAGATCGCGCCCTTGCCGCAGGCGGGCTCCAGAACCCAGAGCTTGAACTGCTCCAGCGCCAAGAGCGTGTGCATCGCCTCCGGCGGCGTCTGGTAGAGGTTGTTGCCCCGCTCCTCCTTGGTCGCCGAAGCTGTCCCGACCGCCGCCCGCAGGTTCGCCTTGCTCGGCTCCAACCCTGCCGCGAGGCGTGCGGCGATTGCACGTTCGACGATACCCGGCGCACCGCGTTCGGCATCCGCCAGCCGTCGCGCCTCAAGGATTTCCTTGCGGGAAAGCCCGGTGTCTTCATGGGTTAACCCGTTCCCATCGGAAACGGCTTTCGGCCTGCCACCCCTGGAGACGAGCCCCGCCGCCTGTGCCGCATCCCATTCGGAGGCGATCGCCATCTTGGCGCGGGTTTCGATCAGCAGCGCGTCGCCCTGCAGGCGGCGGGCCTTGGCGCAGAGAGCTTCCGTCGCACCGAACTTTTCCGCGAACGCCGCTTCCGTCTTCGCCTGCGCATAGGCGCCCGCCGCCACGATCCGCGCCCGGATCACGTCGCCCTCGTCGAGCAGCGCGCGTGCCCGCTCCACCGTGGCGACGAGGCCGGAGGCATCGAAGCGCTCGTCGAGGGCATGATCCGCGGAAACAGCCGGAACCGAAGGCGCAACCGCCGGGCCGTCCTGCAACTGGCTTTCCAGCCAGGCGAGCATCTGCCGGGCCTTTTCGGTTGGAAACCAGAGGGACGCCTGCTTCCGGTCCCGGTCGAGATAGCCGTAGGCGTTGCATTTTGTGGCGGCGGTCCTGTCGGGCTGCTTCTTACCGTCGTCGAACGAGCCGGCCTCGACCGCCGAGCGAACGATCGCCAGGGCACGTGGGCCGGGAACGGTGAAGGGTTTTGGCACGTGATAACCCATCAGTGCGCCCTCGCGAGCTTTTCGAGATAGGCCCGGCCCTCGCCCGTGATGTGGAACAGCGCCCCGTCCATCTGGTCGCGTTGCAGGTAACCGCGCTTGGCGCAGGTCGCGCCGTGCCGAACCTCCTTGGAGTCTTCCGCATAGAGGCTGCCCTGTCCCTCGATCGAGACGCGGCGCAGGAAGGCGATTGCAGCGCCGCCGATCGGCTCCATGGTCCGCGTGGTCATGGCGCGTCGCCTCCGACGATCTTGAGGCCGGATTTTTCGCCGTGGCGGGCGCGAATGGAGGCGATCTTGGCGCGCAGGGTGTCGGTGGCACGGTCGAGCGCCGCCGCCTCGCGATCGATCTCCGCGGCCTCGGCAGGTGTCACCTGCCCGTCGGCGATCGCTTCGGCCACGGCAAGCCCAAGCGAGGCTTCGCTCACCCTGACATGCGCATGGGCGACGAGGATGTCGGCGCTGCAGTCCGGACGGGCTTCCGGATCGGTGAGTCGGCGCCCGGTGACCGAGGCCATGACCTCGGTGACAAAAGGCTGGCCGCAATCGGCCTCCAGCTTGGCGATGGCGGTGAGCGGCATCAGGCTTGGGTCGTAGCGATCGTTCCAGCGGCCCACCGTGCTCTTGCCGTATCCGGCCTTGTCTCCGGCGCGGTCGATACCGCCGCAGGCTTCGATCAGATCGAACTGCGCGGCCTTCAGGCGGATCAGAAATGCGTCCATCGTGGTTGCCTCCCAAGAGGTCAGAATCTCAAGACAAATCCATGCCCGACGCCGGGAAATCCGGCCTGGTTTTCCCGTGGCGGGAAGAGGTTCCAAGGTGCGAATGTCGGGGCGTTACACAGTCATCCCCGGGCCTGACCAGGGGATCATGGAGGCCCACATGCGAGACCGAGAAGAAAGAAGCCGCCGGGACCGGGAGGTCCGCCGTCCCGGCGGCAGTTGGCGCGGCCCATACCAAAACCGCGCGGGAGGAGCGTTTTGCGAAGGTCTGTCATTCGGCAGCCTCCGCGATCTTCGTCGACGGCTCGGGGCGAACCGCGCCTGCCGGCCAATCGAAACCTTCGGGCCAGTTGTCGGAAAGCCACTGTACCGCGACATCCAGTCGACGCACGCCGATGTCCGACCCTTCACGAATCTGACCGATCCGCTTGCCGTCACGGAACATCCGAGACGACAGCGTCGCCTCCGCGATCCCGGCGGCGCGGCAATAGGTTTCGGCAAGTAGCAAAAATGAGGAAATCAGCGTCATGCCAGCCATAATGCGGGATATATACCGCACATGTCAACGGGATATGTCCCGCTCGCCGGAAGCCTCGTTTGCGGCAATAATGCCGCACATGGCAAATCTTTTGAAAAGTCAAATCCTTGAGCGCGTCGAAGAACGACTGAAAAAGGTCGGGATAAGCGAACGCCGTGCCGGCATGCTTGCAGCCAACAAGCCCGATCTCGTGCGCGGCTGGCGGGCGAAGGATGCGTTGCCGCGCATAGACAGCCTGATCCAGATTGCTCCCGTCCTGGAGACGACGCCGGAATATCTGGCCTTCGGCATTGAGACGGAAGCGAACCAGAGCGTCCCGAAAATCTCCTGGGTGAACGCCGGCGCCTTCGGCACGGCCGATCCGGTCGTCGACATCTCGGACGCCCCGCGCGTCGAGGTGGCAGGCCTCGGCGACGGCGAGTTCTATGCGCTCGATATCATCGGGGATTCGATGGACCGCATCTCGCCGGAAGGCTCGGTCATCATCGTCAACCGCAAAGACAAGCGCCTTGTCCAGAACGCTTGCTATATCGTTCTGGACGGCCATGGCGGCGCCACCTACAAGCGTTATCGCCAGAGCCCGACGCGCTTCGAACCGGTTTCGACCAATCCGGCACACGAGCCGATCTTTCCCGACAACGACAATATTCCGGAAATCTTCGGCCGGGTCGTCATGACCATCGTCCGGATGTAAATCGCCCGTCACCTGCCTTTCCACCTACGCGCCTGGCCCTGATCGGAGCCGGGCGCGTCGCGTTTTGGATGGGCGCTTGCCGAATCAGAAGCCGACGCGGCGCTTATCCCGCAAAATGCCAATCGGGAACGAAGCAAGAAACATGCGGTATATATACCGTATTTCTGTTGACGCGGGATAAATACCGCATTATCGTCTCTCCTTGTCCGGCATCGTCCCCCGTGCCGGCTATCCCCGCCGAGAACGGCCGGCGCGCCTGTTACCCCCTTGGGCGCGCCGGTCGAGCGGGAAAACCCAGCCAAGGAGAGAGCAGTGAGCCGTATCTTGAAGACCAGTGCCCGCAACATCGAAACCGAGATGTTCGATCTTTACCGCGAACGCGGTGCCATGACCGACGCCGACCTGATCCGCGCCGGTTTCACCCAGGAAGAAATCGCAACCCACGCCCCGAAGGTGGCCGCCCGCATCCGCGAGGCCGGACAGGTTGCGGCATGAACGCCCGCGCCATTCGCATCGAGCCCTTCGCCGACGGATCCACGCGCGAGCGCCGCGCCGATCCCGATCTGCTCGACATCCTCGCGACTGTCCATTTCTGGCGGCTGCGCGCCGTCGAATTCACCCTTCTGAGCCTGATCGTCTTCAGGCTCTGCTTCGCCATCGCCTGCCGCCTGTGAGGGGCGGCAGTCATTCCTTTTGAACGGGGACGAAACCCATGAAGATCATACGCGATGCCAAAGTGCTGATCGGCCTTCTCGAAAGGGGCGATCTCAACAGGGAGTTTTCCGACACCCTGCACAATACCCAGAAGGCACTTGCCGAACTGGTCGAGAGCGAATGGTTCGTCGGCAGATACGGCCTTGTCATCCGCAACGCCCGCCCGGTCACGTTTATCGCGGTCAAAGGGCAGCTCGGATTTTTCGAATGGCGCAAGATGCTGGAGGCCAATCATGGCTGAAAACTCCCCGATCTCATGGACGCGCCACACCTGGAACCCCTGGATGGGATGCACAAAGGTCTCGCCAGCCTGCGACGGCTGTTATGCTGAAGCGCTGATGGACAAGCGTTATGGCAAGGTGAAGTGGGGACCGCACGCCGAAAGGGTGCTGACGTCGCCGGGCAACTGGAAGCTCCCGTATCGCTGGCAGCGGCAGGCCGAGCGCGACGGGGAGCGGCCCTTCGTCTTCTGTGCATCGCTTGCAGACATCTTCGACAACCAGATCAATGCAAAGTGGCGCGCCCACGCGTTCGAGGTCATGCGCCGTACTCCAAACCTCGTTTATCTCCTGCTGACGAAACGCCCCCAGAACATCATCAGGCTTGTCGCCGATGTCGGATATCTGCCGCCGAACGCGGCCATCGGCGCCACGATAGAGGACCAGCCGCGGGCGGACATCAACCTGCCGGCGCTCGATCGGGCGTTTCGCGCCCTGCCTGCCGCGTTCTCGTTCGTATCCTGCGAACCTCTGCTTGGCCCGATCGTCATACCGCCGCACCTGATGCCGCATTGGGTGATCACCGGCGGTGAGACCGACCAGGGCGGCCACAAGGCCCGGCCGACGCACCCGGATTGGTTCAGATCGTTGCGGGATCAGTGCGCGGCTGCCGGCGTTCCGTTCCATCACAAGCAGAACGGCGAATGGGTTTCCGTTTCGGAAGTCGCCGGGCCGGGCGCGCACTTCACGTTTGAAGACGGCGCCACCGTGCGGCGCGTCGGCAGGCACCTTTCGGGCCGCACGATCGATGGCGTGACTTACGATGCATTCCCGGAGGTTCGCGATGGATTTTGACAATGGCCAGCCGGACCATGAGCGGAGGGCGAAGTGATGGCACGCCGCGCCGGCATCCGCGCCACCGACATCAAGACGACGCTCGCCGCACTCAAGGAGAGCGGACTGACGCCTTGCGCATTGGATACCTTGCCGGATGGCGGCATGCGGTGGCATTTTGTCCCCCAGAAGGCGTCTGAAGAGGACGAGATCGATCGCGAAATCAAGGAGAATGAGGCCAGGTGGTCCAAGTCGAGTTAAAAGGCATCCACACCGTCAAGATCAGGAAGAACGGCCGCATCTTCGTCTATTATTATGCATGGCGAGGCGGCCCGCGGCTGGAAGGCGTTCCGGGCACGGCCGAGTTCATGGCCTCCTACAACGAAGCCATCGAGATCCGGCACGCCGTCGACGACACAAAACTCCAATCCGTCATCAATCATTACAAGAAGACGGAATTTCCGAAACTTTCCGATTCCACCAGGCGCGTCTGGTCGCCCTGGCTCGACAGGATCTCCGCGCAGTTCGGCCAGATGCGGACGGCGACATTCAATCACCATGAGAAGATCAGGCCGTCTATCCGGCGCTGGCGAAACCAGTACGCCGAAACGCCCCGCACTGCCGACCTCGGCATGCAGGTCTTGTCCCGCATCCTTTCGCACGCGGTCGACCCTCTGGGAAAGATTGCTTCCAACCCTTGCGAGGGCATCAAGCACCTCTACACCAGCTCCCGCGCCGAGATCGTCTGGACCGATGACGATATAGCCCAGATCAAGGCAGTCGCCTCGGATGAAGTCTGTTTCGCCGTCGACCTCGCGGCTCACACCGGCTTGCGCGTCGGAGATCTCGTGCGTCTGTCATGGTCTCACGTCGGCGAGGATGCGATCGTCATCACGACGGGCAAGAGCAAGCACCGGCGGGAAGCCGTCGTTCCGCTTTACGATGATCTCAGGAGCCTCCTGGGCAGGATCCCGAAGCGCTCGCCGGTCATCCTGACGAACAGCCGCAAGAAGCCATGGACGAACGACGGCCTCGCAAGTTCGTTCTGGACGGCGAAGGTCGAAGCGAACATGCAGGAGCGCGATCTCCACTTCCACGACCTGCGCGGCACGGCAGCGACGAAATTCTATATCGCCGGCCTGTCTATCCGGGTGATCGCGGAAATCATGGGCTGGGAAGAGGAATACGTCGAGAAGATCATCAAGCGCTATGTCGCGCGGGGAGCGGCCACGCGCGAAGCGATTCGGCAGATCAACGATGCCCGCCAGCGCCGTGCGGATGATGCCAAAAAGAACGGCCGATGAACACGCAGGTGTAAAACTGACTGTAAAACCACGGTTTGTTCTGAAGGCTTTAAAACGCCGGAAGTGCCTTAGGATCAAGGTGGAGCGGGTGAAGGGAATCGAACCCTCGTATTCAGCTTGGGAAGCTGCTGCTCTACCATTGAGCTACACCCGCTTGCGCGTTGAGACTTTCAACAGATGGGGCTGCGTGTCAAGCGTTCCCGCTTTCGATCATGCACGAAAATGTTTGGAGAGCTTCAGGCCCTGCGCCTGATAGTTCGAACCGACACCCGTGCCGTAAAGCCCTTCCGGCTTTTCCTGCATATGCTCGTAGACGAGGCGACCGACGATCTGGCCGTCCTCCAGGATGAAGGGCACTTCATGGCTGCGCACTTCGAGCACCGCCCGGCTGCCGCGGCCGCCTGCGGCTTCATGGCCAAAGCCCGGATCGAAGAAGCCGGCATAATGAACGCGGAATTCGCCGACCAGCGGGTCGAAGGGCGTCATTTCGGCTGCATAGAGAGGTGGAACGTGCACGGCCTCGCGCGAGACAAGGATATAGAATTCATCCGGATCGAGGATCAGTTCGGTGCGGCCGCGGCTATAGAGCGGCTCCCAGAAATCGAAGATGTCGTGCTGGGCTTTCTTGTCGACATCGACCACCGCCGTGTGGTGCTTGCCGCGATAACCGATCAGCCCCTCTTTGTCGCCGGTGAGATCGATCGACAACGCGATGCCGCCGCCCGAAACGTTCGGCCTGCTGGCGGCGACGAGAACCTGGTCGTTGTGGAGTTGCAGCAACTCCGGCTCGCCGAGCAGGGCATTCCCCACCCGGAAGCGGATCTGCGACAGACGCGAGCCGCGGCGCACGACGATCGGGAAGGTGCGCGGCGAGATCTCGAGATAGAGCGGGCCGGAATAACCGGCCGGGATCTTGTCGAATTCCTGCGCGTAGTCGGTGATGACGCGGGTAAAAATGTCCAGCCGGCCGGTCGAGCTCTTCGGGTTAGCCGAGGCCGACATGCCGGCCGGCAGGTCGAGCCTTTCCATCAGCGGCACGATATAGACGCAGCCGGTTTCAAGCACCGCGCCTTCCGAAAGATCGATCACATGCAGTTTCAGACGGTCGAGCTTGTCGGATACGAGGTGCGTGGGGCCAGGCATGAAGCTCGCGCGGACGCGGAAGGCTTTCGTGCCCAGGCGCAGGTCGAGACTTGCGGGCTGGATCTGATCAAGGTCGAGCTCCCGCTCGGAAGTGAGCCGTCCACTTTTGAAAAGCGCCGCAATCGCGCGGTCCGCCAGAATGCCTGTTTCGCGAGCCATCATGTCTCTTCCGTATTTCAGGTGACAAAACCAAATCGAGACCATTGACGCAAGAAGGCAGCGGGCGTATGGCAGCTTTATCCCGTGGTGATTTGGCCGGTCGGCTTGCAGCCACGTTAAATAAGTGGCTAAAAAGACCGGGTGCCAAACCGGTCTGCTTTTGCGACCGGTTTTTTTGTTGTTGAAGGTGGGAACTTAACATGACCAAGACATGGCGCCCGGCAACCCAGCTCGTTCACGGCGGCACGTTGCGCTCGCAATATGGCGAAACCTCGGAAGCGATCTTCCTGACCCAGGGCTTCGTCTACGATACGTCGGAAGCCGCCGAGGCCCGCTTCAAGGGCGAGACGGACGGCTTCATCTACGCACGCTACGGCAGCCCCACCAACGACATGTTCGAGAAGCGCATGTGCATGCTGGAAGGAGCCGAAGACGCGCGCGCCACCGCCTCCGGCATGGCCGCCGTCACCGCCGCAATCCTGTGCCAGCTGAAGGCCGGCGACCATATCGTCGCCGCACGCGCCCTCTTCGGCTCCTGCCGCTGGGTGGTCGAGACACTCGCTCCGAAATACGGGATCGACTGCACGCTGATCGACGGCCGCTATCTCGAAAACTGGGAAAAGGCGATCACTCCGAAGACCAAGGTCTTCTTCCTGGAAAGCCCGACCAATCCCACACTGGAAGTGGTCGATATCGCCGGCGTCGCCAGGCTTGCCAACCAGATCGGCGCGAAAGTGGTGGTCGACAACGTCTTTGCAACCCCGCTCTTCCAGAAGCCGCTGGAGCTCGGCGCGCATATCGTCGTCTATTCGGCAACCAAGCATATCGATGGCCAGGGCCGCTGCCTCGGTGGCGTGGTGCTGTCCGACAAGGCCTGGATCGACGAGAACCTGCACGACTATTTCCGCCATACCGGCCCGGCCATGTCGCCGTTCAACGCCTGGACGCTTTTGAAGGGGATCGAGACCCTGCCGCTGCGCGTCAAGCAGCAGACTGAGAGCGCCTCGAAGATCGCCGATTTCCTGGCCGAGCAGAGCCAGGTGGCGCAGGTCATCTATCCGGGCCGCAAGGACCATCCGCAGGCCGATATCATCGCCAGGCAGATGACAGGCGGCTCGACGCTCGTCGCCTTCGAGCTGAAGGGCGGCAAGGAAGCCGCCTTCAAACTTCAGAACGCGTTGGAGATCGTCAGAATTTCCAACAATCTGGGTGATTCCAAGAGCCTCATTACCCATCCGGCCACGACGACGCACAAGAACCTGACGGACGAGGCCCGCGCGGAGCTCGGCATTTCGCCCGGCACCGTACGCTTTTCCGCTGGCATCGAAGACACCGAGGACCTGCTCGAGGATTTCGCGAAGGCGCTTTCCGAAGTTACGGCCTAACGATCCGGCATGGTGAGTCCGGTCCTGCCGGATTCACCATATCAGTTATCCCTAATTTCAAGAAACGCTCACACTCCGTTGTTCAAACCGTGAGAATTCTTGACGTTTCAGCAGCCCTGTACAATATCGGCCAGTGTGGTGGATTGAAATTCGCAGTATTGTTCGCGGCAAGCGCTGCGGCGAACTTCCAATCCAAAACCACACTGGAATTATAAAGCTGCTCATGTTCTTTGGATTCGGAAGTTCGCTCCAAAGTTGCTGCGAAGTATGACGAACTTCGAAATCAGAAACGCAAGTGAGCATTGTTGAGGTGCCGCATGTATCGCGCCCGGACACGAGATATCGAAGTCGCTGTCGAACCCTACTATCTGGAGGAGCAATCCAATCCGGAGGAAAGCCGCTACGTCTGGGGTTACCGCATCGTCATCGAGAACCATTCGCCGATCTCCGTCAGGCTGGTCCATCGCTACTGGCACATCACCGATCAGAACGGTGTGGTGGACGAGGTCGACGGTCCCGGCGTGGTGGGCGAACAACCCCTGCTGAGACCCGGCGATTCCTATGAATACTCCTCGGGCTGCCCGCTCGACACGCCGTCCGGCATGATGTTCGGCCATTACGACATGCAGACGGATGCGGGCGAAACCTTCGAAGTGACCATCCCCGCCTTCTCTCTGGATTCGCCCGGCCTCCTGCGCGTACTCAACTGAACCGCCGCGGCGGAGACAACCCCGAGGTTATGGGTTGTGCCGTTTTTCTATTTGTTGCTCCTTTCCTCTTCCGGCATTCTCAGTCCGTCAAAACGGTCTTTGGGAGGAGCCTTGATGACCCGTCCTCTTCTGCTCGCGTCCTGCGCCCTTTTGGCGCTCGCAGCCTTCACACCCGCGCTGGCGCAGAACAAAAGCAGTTTCCTCGACATGAAGGACAGGCCGGATTTTTCGGCCGCCACCGTCTCGCCGCAGATCGCCTGCGGGATGCTGAACGGCCAATCCTTCGCCGAGGTAACCATGCTGAAGGCCACACATGCGGCTGGCGCCGGCAATGTGCCGGGCCATTGCCAGGTGACCGGATATATCCGACCGCAGATCCGCTTCGAGATCACCCTGTCCGACAACTGGAACCGGCGGCTCTACATGTTCGGCAATGGCGGTTATGCAGGCGAGAACCTTGCCGCATCATCACGCATCGCGACGCGCGATGCCGCACTTTCGCGAGGTTTCCTGACAGTCCAGCAGAATACCGGACATGACGCAGCCACCTACAAGCTCGGCGATTTCGCCCAGGACCTCGATCTCCTGATCGACTACGGTTCACGTGCCGTGCATGTGACGGTCGAGACGGCGAAGGCGATCGCCGCACGTTATTACGACCGGCACCCTTCCTTTTCCTACTGGGATGGCTGCTCGACAGGCGGGCGCCAGGGGCTGATCTCAGCGCAGCGTTATCCCGGCGATTTCGACGGCATCCTAGCCGGTGCGCCCGTCCTCGACCTCACCAACACGCAGATATGGGGTGTCTGGAACGCCCGGGCGCTCATCAAGGCGCCGATCAGCAAGGCGCAGCTTCCCGTGCTGGCCAAGGCCGTGATGGACAAATGCGACGGGATCGACGGCGCCAAGGACGGGCTGATCGCCGACCCGCGTCAATGCAATTTCGATCCCGCCAGAGACCTGAAGACCTGCGAGGCCGGCGGTTCCGACTGTTTCACCAATGCGCAGGTGGAAACGCTGAAGACATTGGCGGGCGGCGTGAAGATCAAGGGCGAGACGGTGTTTCCTGGCGTGCAATACGGCACCGAGGGCGTCGATGCCTCCGGCAGCAGCGGCTGGGACATGTGGATGGTCTCCGAAGAGGGACCGAGCCGGCAGCTCGCCTATGGAGAAACCTTCGTGAAGAACATGGCGATGCTGCCCGCCTCCGGCAAGGCGATCGACTGGAAGACCTTCGACTTCGACACGGAATATCCAAAGATCGGCATGATCCGGGAGATTGTCGACGCGACCAATCCCGACCTCAGCGAATTCGAAAAGCGCGGCGGGCGGATGATCACCTATTTCGGCTGGTCCGACCCGGCGCTCAACCCGATGATGGGGGTCAATTACTACGAATCCGTCCGCAAGCAGATGGGCGCCGAGCGGACTGCGGAATTCTACCGCCTCTTCATGGTGCCCGGCATGTACCATTGCAGCATGGGCTACGGCACGGACGTCTTCGACGCCTTCACGCCGCTGATGGATTGGGTGGAAAACGGCAATCCGCCGGAGGTGATACAGGCCGCTCAGGTGAAGGACGGCAAGCCTGCCATGACACGGCCGCTCTGCCCCTACCCGCAGGTCGCAAAATATTCCGGCAGTGGCGACCTCAAGGACGGCACCAACTTCCAGTGCAAGATGCCATGAGATGAAAAAGGCGGGAGGACACTCCCGCCTTCGACTTCAAGCCGCGGCGAATTCGGTCGCCTCGTAGCGATACGTGGTCGAGCAGAACTCGCAGGTGACGGCGATATGGCCATCTTCCTGGCTCGCCTCGATCTCCTCGGCGGTAAAGCCGTTCAGCACGCTCTTGATCTTCTCGCGCGAACAACTGCAGCGGTCATAGACGGTCTGCGGTTCGTAGACCCTCACCCCGCGCTCATGGAACAGCCGGAACAGCAGCCGCTCGATCGGGACCTGCGGGTCCGTCAGCTCGTCCGTGTCGATCGTCTCCACCAACGTGCGCGCTTCCGTCCAGGCATCGTCCTCGGTGAAATCGAGCTCGCGCTCGTCGCCGTCACCGCCATGCAGGTCCGGCTGGCGCATGCGTTCCGGCGCCTGCGGCAGGAACTGGGCGACCAATCCGCCAGCCCTCCAGTTGTGGCGCGGCCTGCCTTCGGCATCGCGGTCGAAAAGCTCGGCAACACCCAGACGCACCCTGGTCGGAATCTGCTCCGACTGGCGGAAATAGACGTCGGCAATTTCCTCGAGCGACGAACCGTCGAGCGGGACGATGCCCTGATAGGGCTGCATGCCCTTGCCCTGATCGATGGTGAAAGCAAGCACGCCGTTGCCCAGAAGATCGGGTGGAGAGGTTCGATCTTCCTCGATGGCCTCGGCAAGCGCCTCTTCGTCGTAGCGGGCATAGGCGCGCAGAGCATCGGGCGTGGAAAAGTCAGCGACCAACAGATCGACCGGACCGTCGCCTTTGGTCTGGACGGTGAACTTGCCATCGAATTTCAGCGAGGTGCCGAGCAGCGCGGTCAGCACGATCGCCTCGGCAAGCAAACGCGCAACCGGCGCCGGATATTCGTGGCGGCCGAGAATGGCATTGAGCAACGGCCCAAGCTGCACCGCCCGTCCACGTACGTCCAAGCCTTCCACCTGGAAGGGAACGACGCGGTCATCTCCAGCAAAATCGAGATCGTTCAGTACCACAGTCGCTTCCGCCATGACTTCACTCCTTCGCGCCAGCAGTCTTACACAAGCGCCAGCCCGAGCGGAACCGCTGGCTGGAGGAAAAGACGTGGCGATGTATGTTGAAACGCCGCTTCTTCAAAACGCGGCGGGATTGACAGCCGGTAGATGGGACCGGCTGCATTGAAAATCAAGACTGAGCGCAATGAGGCTCAGACAGCGCCAAAGCACCAGGCGAGGATGGACTTCTGGGCATGCAGGCGGTTTTCCGCCTCGTCGAAGACGACCGACTGCGGACCATCGATCACCTCGTCGGTGACTTCCTCGCCGCGATGAGCGGGCAGGCAATGCATGAAGAGCGCGTCCTTGTCCGCCCGTTTCATCAGCGCGCCGTTGACCTGGTAGGGCTGGAAGATGTTGTGGCCACGCGCCTTGTGCTCCTGGTTCATGGAAACCCAGGTGTCCGTGACGACGAGATCGGCGCCGGTGACCGCGCGTTCAGCATCATGGCAGAGCATGATATCGCCGCCGTTGTCGCGCGCCCAGTTCAGGAACTTGTCACGCGGTTCGGACCCCATCGGCACCGCCATATTCATGCGATAGCCGAAACGAGCAGCGCCTTCCACGAAAGAATGCAGGACGTTGTTGCCGTCGCCCGTCCAGGCGAAGGTCTTGCCCTTCACTGGACCACGATGCTCCTCGAAGGTCATCAGGTCGGCCATGATCTGGCAGGGATGGGTGTCGTCCGTCAGGCCGTTGATGACCGGCACGGTCGCATGTTCGGCCATTTCCATAAGGCGCGAATGATCGGTGGTGCGGATCATGATCGCATCGACATAGCGGGAGAGGACCTTTGCCGTGTCGCCGATCGTCTCGGCGCGACCGAGCTGCATTTCAGTGCCGGAAAGAAAGAGCGTCTCGCCGCCGAGCTGACGCATGCCCACATCGAAGGAAACGCGGGTGCGCGTCGAAGGCTTTTCGAAGATCATCGCCAGCATCTTGCCGGCAAGCGGCTTTTCCGCCGTGCCCGCCTTGGTCGCCTGCTTGCGGGTCTTGGCGTCGTCGAGGATCGTCCTCAGATCCGCCGAAGACATGGCGGAAAGATCGAGAAAATGTTTCGGTGCGGCCATCTTACGGTTCCCTATAGAGAGGGAACCATCAAATGGCGCCCCCTTCTGCCCCTCAGGCTGATTTCTTCAGTTCGGCGGAGGAGAGCTTTTCCGCCGCCTTTTCAAGACGGGCAAGCCCCTCGCGGGCCTCCTCGACGGTAACAGTCAGCGGCGGCAGGAGGCGCACCACGTTGTCGCCGGCCGGAACGCCCAGCATATGTTCGCCGCGCATCGCCGCAACGAGATCACCCGCCGGTACCTTCGCCTTGATGCCGAGGAGCAGACCTTCGCCGCGGATTTCCTCGATGACATCTGGGAAGCGATCCTTGAGGCCGGCAAGCCCCTGGCGGAAGATCAACGATACGTTGCGCACGTTTTCCAGGAAGCCATCGGCAAGGATGACATCCAGCACGGCATTGCCGACCGCCATGGCGAGCGGGTTGCCGCCATAAGTCGTACCGTGGGTACCGGCCGTCATCCCCGAAGCCGCATCCGCGGTCGCGAGGCAGGCGCCAACAGGGAAGCCGCCGCCGATGCCCTTGGCGAGCGCCATGATATCCGGAGCGACACCCGACCACTCGTAAGCGAAGAGCTTGCCGGTGCGGCCTACGCCCGTCTGCACTTCGTCGAAAATCAGGAGCAGACCATTGTCATCGCAGATCTTGCGCAGCGCCTGCAAGAATTCCTTCGGAACCGGACGGATGCCGCCCTCACCCTGGATCGGCTCGATCAGGATCGCAGCCGTATTTTCCGTGATGACCGCATTCAACGCGTCCAGATCGCCGAAAGGCACCTGGTCGAACCCTTCGACCTTCGGCCCGAAGCCTTCCAGATATTTCGCCTGACCGCCTGCGGCGATGGTCGCAAGCGTGCGGCCGTGGAAGGCGCCTTCGAAGGTCACGATATGGAACCGCTCCGGATGGCCCTTCACATACTGATAACGGCGGGCTGTCTTGATGGCGCATTCCAGCGCCTCCGCACCGGAATTCGTGAAGAACACCTTATCCGCGAAGGATTTCCCAACGAGGCGGCGCGACAGCGTCTCCTGCCCGGGCACCTCATAGAGATTAGAGGTGTGCCAGACCTTCTCTGCTTGCGCCTTCAGCGCTTCAACGAGATGCGGATGGGCATGACCAAGCGAGTTGACCGCGACACCCGATCCGAAGTCGAGATATCGCTCCCCGCTTTCCGTCACGAGCCATACACCCTCGCCACGCTCGAAACGCAACGGGGCCCGGGCAAAGGTGTCGAAAAGCGCGGCTTCAGCCATGGCGACATCACTCCTCTAGGCAAACCAAAAAGCCGTGGAACCGGCCAAAAAATCAAAAATGCCGCCCACTGGGCGGCGGTGGCACTATCGATGTTTAGGCTATGAATGTCAACAAACCGCGGCATTTTGCGTGACTTCGGCTAGGAAACAGACAAGCGCCTTCACATGTGACAAAAATGACTCTCCCGAACAGCAAGTTGGGGAAAACCACGAAATCGATTCCTGCAGATTCCTCCGACTCTTGCCACGGAGTCAGCCTCACACTAGGTTAATCGTCAATTACTAGACTGCAAGCGGCGGAACTAGTCACCTCAAGCATAGATGTAGTGGGTGCTGTGGAATGATGTCCTCAGCAAAGGTGGAAGGATTCTGCATGCCTGCAACGTTCAACGGCGGAGAACGGGCATGAACTGGACAGACGAGCGTGTCGAGAAACTCAAGAGATTGTGGTCGGAAGGCCTAAGCGCCAGCCAGATCGCTGCGCAATTGGGGGGCGTGAGCCGCAATGCTGTGATCGGCAAAGTGCATCGCCTCAGCCTGCCGGGCCGAGCGAAGGCCGGGGGCACCGTGGCAACCGGTCGCAGCACCACCAAGCGCACGACGTCTGCACCCCGGGCTCCGAACTACGCCTCCCGGGTTACGACCCGGACCGTCGCCCGTGCTGTCGGCGCGACCGTCATGAAGGAGGAGATCGAGGTCGACTCCTTCCAGGAAATGGAATACGTGCCGGCCGGCAATGTCGTGGTGCCGATTTCCCGCCGCCTGGCACTGACGGAACTCACCGAGCGCACCTGCAAATGGCCCGTCGGCGATCCACTCAAGGAAGATTTCCACTTCTGCGGCTGCGACTCCCCGGATTCCTCACCTTATTGCAACTACCATGCCCGGCTCGCCTATCAGCCGGTGCACGACCGCCGCAGAGCCGCCGCCCGGGCCTGAAAAAACGGCACGAGGATGAATTGAAAGCGGGCTTCGAGGCCCGCTTTTTTCTTGCGCTTGGCAGCCATGCCTTACAAGACTTGCCGAGTGGTTCGAAAGCCCCTATCTCAACGGAGCGAGGACGGCCTCCCCCGTATCGGGCCAAGACTTCGGGACGACCCGGAACCAACCCATTCGGGGAGTATCATGCGCTCGACCAGCGACCGTATCCGCCACGCCATCAGCTTCGAAGTTATCGCGCTGCTCATCGTCACGCCACTTGGTGCGCTTGCCTTTGGCAAGCCGGTCTCCGACATCGGCGTTATCGCAATCGGCGGTGCGACGATCGCCACCGGCTGGAACTACCTCTACAATCTCGGCTTCGACCACCTGATGCGGCGGCTGACCGGGGGCACCCAGAAGACGCCGGCAATTCGCGCAGGACATGCCATCCTTTTCGAGGTAGGCCTGCTCATCGTGCTTCTGCCGTTCGTTGCCTGGTATCTCGATATCAGCCTGTGGGAAGCGCTGATCATGGACCTCGCCTTTGCCGCCTTCTACGTCGTCTATGCCTTCGTCTTCAACTGGGCCTATGACCGGCTTTTCCCGCTGCCGGAATGGCAGAAGGCAGAGGCGCGTTGATGCGCACCTCTTTTTTCGCCGTCAGGATTCCATAAGACAGGCTGTGAGTGCGAAAAGCGCCATCCGCTGCCTCGCAGGCACCCGGTTTACATCAGAAGCGTACGGTGAACTCACTTCCCTTGCCGACTTCCGACTTCACGATCAGGCGCGCCCGGTGACGGGTAAGGATATGCTTGACGATCGCAAGCCCGAGACCGGTGCCTTTTTTTGAGCGACTGTCGGCAACGCTGACCCGGTAGAAACGCTCCGTCAGCCGCGGAACGTGCTCGGCGGGAATGCCCGGCCCCTGATCCACGACGCTTACCTCAACCGGCTTCGATGGTCCGTTCTTAAGATAAACATCGACGAACTTGCCTTCCTGACCATATTTGCATGCATTCTCGATCAGGTTCTCGAAAACCTGGACGAGCTCGTCGCGATCGCCCAGCACCTCGACCTTGCCCTCAGGCAGGTGCGTGCGAATTTCCACCCCGAGGTCTTCGGCAAGCGGCAGAAGCGCATCCCGCACATGGCCGATCAGAGGCCTCAGATCGACGGTCTGATCGGGAGCGATATGGGATTTGAGCTCCAGGCGGGAAAGCGACATCAGGTCGTCGACGAGGCGGCTCATCCGCGTCGCCTGGTCGAACATAATGGCAAGAAACCGCTCCTGGGCTGCCGGGTCAGACCGTGCCGGTCCTTGCAGCGTCTCGATAAAACCCCTCAGCGACGCAAGCGGCGTGCGCAATTCATGGCTTGCATTGGCGACGAAATCCGAACGCATCCGGTCGATGCGGCGCAGTTCCGAAATGTCCTTGAACGACAGAAGGTAGAATTTCTGCACCTCGTCGTCCGGGATCTCGGGCGCCCGCTCACCGAGATCGATCGGCGCGACACGCAGCATATAGACGCGTTCGGAAGGCAGGCGTTCGGAATGCTCGATCTGGTTCGGCTCGTCCGTGGCGATGGTCTCGCGCACCATGTCGAGAATGCCGGGCGAGCGTAGCTTCGCGGAAAGATGCGAGCCGGTGGGCAACGCACCGAAAGCCTTTTCCGCCGCCTTGTTCTGAAAAAGGACGGAGGCATCCTGCCCGAGCACGAAAGCCGGAATATCCAGCGCCCCGAGGGTTGCAGCCACCTGCGGCAAGGGATCGAAAACCGGTTCCTCCTCTTCGACAATCTCCGGCTCCGCGACCGGCAAGACGGCCGGCTTGCGGGCCACCACGACGAGGACCAGCAGCAGCCAGCCGGCAAGCACACCCGGCCATGCCATGCCGGCCAGAAGAGCAAGGGAGGCAACGAGCGTCAGGAGCAATAGCAAAGGCCGTTCCTGGCGGGCCTGGACAACCATCTCGCCCGAACTCCGCCGCCATTTTTCCAATACTGACTCCACGATCCGACTCGCCGTTCCCACAAGTTGAACACGCGCACATATATGCCTTGCGTGACAGATATACATCGCCTCCAATGGACCGATCAAAAAAACCGCGCTCACATGACGGTAGCCGGATTTCGAACCTGCGTTACATTTGAAAGTCGCTCCGTTCGCAACATTGAAGGAAGAGAATCATGGTGGATGTCACTGAAAGCCGGGCTGTCGACCTCAGGATAGGCGGCAAGATCAGGCGGTTCGACATCGACGATCCCAAACTGCCGGATTGGGTTGACGACAACGCGCTCAGCTCGGACGGTTATCCCTATGACGACAAGATGGACGAGGATAAATACGAGAAGCAGCTCGAGAAGCTGCAGATCGAACTCGTGAAGGTACAGTTCTGGCTGAAGGCGACCGGCAAGCGGCTGATGGCGCTCTTCGAAGGCCGTGACGCCGCCGGCAAGGGCGGCACGATCTTCTCTATCCACGCCTATCTCAACCCGCGCTCGGCCAGGGTTGTGGCGCTCAGCAAACCCACCGAGACCGAAGCCGGGCAATGGTATTTCCAGCGCTATATCGCGCATTTCCCGACCGCCGGCGAGATCGTGCTCTTCGACCGCTCCTGGTATAACCGCGCCGGCGTCGAACCGGTCATGGGTTTTTGCACGCCGGAACAATACAAAGATTTCATGAAGGCCGTGCCGCGCTTCGAGGACACTATCTTCGACGAGGGCATCATCTTCTTCAAGTTCTACCTGAGCATCGGCCGGGAAATGCAGCTCAAGCGCTTCCACGAGCGCCGGCACGATCCCTTGAAGATCTGGAAGCTCTCACCGATGGACATCGCCGCGCTCGACAAGTGGGACGACTACACCGAAAAGCGCGACGCGATGCTGGAAAAGACGCACGAAAAGGAAACGCCCTGGGCAGTGGTGCGGGCGAACGACAAGCGCCGCGCCCGCATCAATGTCATCCGCCATATCCTGCAGTCACTCGACTACGACGGCAAGGACAAGAGCACCATCGGCGAGGTCGATGACAAGATCCTAGGCTTCGGGCCGAAATTCCTGAAGTAGAACTATTGGCCCGGCAGGATGCGCACCGAATAAAGCAGCACCGGCCGGTCGGCGCCGTCGAGGCCGCTGTTGACGATCAGGCGGCCGGGACTATTGGGCGCTAGCGACCGTTCGAAGGTGACGCGGAAGAGCACATCCTGCTTCTCCTGCGTTGCCGTGAACCGATGGCGGCTGCAGTTGCCGAGGCTGCCGAAATCGCAGCGCACCGAGAGTTGCACGGAACTGTCCTGGGCCGATTGCAGCGTCAGCGCCACCGTCGAGCTCTTGCCGGCCATTTCTCGCAACACTTCCGGCGGTACATCGATTGCCACGTCGCCGCCTTCGCCGGGCGTGGCGGATACGATGCGGACGGCCTGTCCCTCCGCTCCCGCCACGGCCTCCACCTGCGCCTGGTTCCCAGGCTTCAATTCCGCAGCCCGGGAGGGAACGAAGATTTCCGCCCAGTCATCGGAAAACCCGCTTCGCGGATCAAAGGCTATCGGTCTCTCTCCCGATCCTGCGGCGGTGGCCCGGTCGGCCGCCTTCATCGCCTCCTCGATAAACGACTGAACCATGCCGGACTGATAAAACCACCAGCAGGCGCCACCGACGACGGCGAGCGTGATCAGCCATGTCATGAGATGCGAGAGGAAACCGCGGCGCCGGCGCGGCTTCGCAGCGCGCTCCGGCGGAACGTCCAGGGTCGTGCCGGAAGGTGGTGCCGGCGCCTTCTTTGCCTTTGCGGCCTTGGCAGGCTTCGCTGCCGGAACGGCCTCGAGGCGCTCTGCACGGGCAGCACCGAGACCGCCGAGATCGCCCGAAGACCCCATCGGCGCGGCTGCCGCCGCCTCAACCGGGGGAGCGGTGGAAGCAGCAGGCGCGGTCGTCGCCGATCGCGTTTCGCCATCGAGCATGACCTCCGGCTCCCGCCTCGCCGGCCCAGAAGCGGCGGTCGTCTGGACAGGCGGATCCACACGCTGTGGTTCCGGGTCATAGGGAAGTCTGGTATCGAACTCGACGACAGGCATTGGCGCCGGTTGCTCCAAGCGCTTAAGTTCCTCCGCCTCGATCTCCTGAATTTTCCGCTCCAGCAACTCCTGCTGCTGCATGATGGTCAGCCGGTCGGAGACGCCCTGCTTGCGAAGACCGGCATCCAGCGCCTGTCGTGCCGACTGATAAATACGGGCCCTGACTTCCCGGTTCACCCGATCCGAGCGTTCCAGTGCGTTCCTTATGGCCGTTTCCAAACCGCTCACTGCCGGTCCTTCTTCCTTCTTGTTCCCGACACACGGGGATTCACGTTTCGGTAACCTCTCCGCAGAAGAACTGCAAGCGCCGCCTGCCCGCTGCACCATTGCGAAAAATAAGGTGAGCTTATGTTCCGGCCTGGCCCTGGCGATTTCAGCATGCCACGGTTGAAAAATATTACACCGACTTTTCGCGCCCTGCAGCATCTGCTAGGGAGATTTACGTTTGCGTAAAAGTAAATCGGGAGGGACTTACCGCATGCTTCCAGCAATCCTCAAGGACAGGCTGCGCCTGCCCGTGGTGGCGTCGCCGCTTTTCATCATCTCCCATCCGGAACTGACCCTGGCGCAGTGCAAGGCCGGCGTGGTCGGCGCCTTTCCGGCACTCAACGCCCGGCCGGAGAGCCAGCTCGACGAATGGTTGGCGATGATCACCGAGGATCTGGCCGCCTACAATGCCGCGAACCCGGAAAGGCCCGCAGCTCCCTTCGCCGTCAACCAGATCGTGCACACCTCCAACAAACGGCTGGAGCACGATCTCATGATGTGCGTGAAATACAAGGTTCCGATCGTCATCTCCTCGCTCGGTGCGGTGCCGGAGGTCAACGCCGCAGTGCATTCCTATGGTGGCATCGTGCTCCACGACGTCATCAACAACCGCCATGCCAATTCAGCAATCCGCAAGGGCGCGGACGGGCTGATCGCGGTCGCAGCCGGCGCCGGAGGCCATGCCGGCACGCTATCGCCTTTCGCCCTGGTGCAGGAAATCCGCGAATGGTTCGACGGTCCTCTGCTGCTTGCGGGCGCAATCGCCACCGGCGGGGGAATCCTCGCCGCCGAGGCCATGGGAGCGGACATGGCCTATATCGGCTCGCCCTTCATCGCCACCCATGAAGCGCGCGCTTCCGAAAGCTACAAGCAGATGATCGTCGATTCGAACGCTGCCGACATCGTCTATTCGAATTACTTCACCGGGGTTCACGGCAATTATCTCAAGGGCTCCATCCGGGCCATGGGCATGGATCCGGATGACCTGCCCGCCGCCGACCCGTCGAAAATGGATTTCGAGACGGCCGTGAGCGGACCGAAGGCCTGGAAGGAGATCTGGGGCGCGGGACAGGGCGTCGGCGCAGTCAAAGCGGTGGTTCCCGTCGCCGAACTCATCGACCGGCTGGAGGGCGAATACCGCACGGCATGGAAACGCCTCGCGCTTTGAGCCCGGGCATCGACGAGGCAGGCCCATTTCAGGAAAATCGCAAAGCGGATCAAATCCCGGCTTGAAATCGCAAGTTTTTGCCTGTATCAGCCGCATCACTTGCAGCCGGCCGAGCCGCCCGCTGCCCGTGCCGCTTTAGCTCAGTCGGTAGAGCACATCATTCGTAATGATGGGGTCACGTGTTCGAGTCACGTAAGCGGCACCATTTTTCCTCAAGCACGTGGAAATTTCCATCGCCAGGCCGGCCGGCATCGGGCTGCCGAGCATGGAGTCTCATCCCGCTGCGGCGTCCGAATCCGCTTCCGCAAAGAGCGCCTGCAGTTCCATCTGAACCGCATGCATAAACAAACCTGCCTGCCGCGATATCTCTTCCTCCGCCATTCCCTGCCCCCTGAGCGCTGCGGCAAAGCCCGTGATCTCCGATCGCCAGAAATGGTTTGCGGCCTCCCCATGGAGCCGCCGGAGGGCTTCTGCGCATCGTCTTACATCGCCGGTGCGCCGATCGGCCGGGAACTGCAGAACCGTCATTTCATCTCCATCACTGTTACGCGAATCGCCTGAGAATGCAGGCACCATCGCCGCCGATCCTTCACAAAGGGTGAACCGGTCCACCGGGCGTATTTCCCGCAGCCTCTCGCCAGAGCTACCCCACAAGGCCGCTGAAGCACGCCTCACCAGGCCGGGGAGCGAATTTTCCCACGAAACTCGCAAAATACGCCTTTTTGTCAGGTCAGGCGTCCGATCAGGCGAATAGCCGAGATCCAGTGAAAATGGTCACTTTCGGGCATTCACCAGCAGACGATCGATCCATACGTCGGAACATCCATATGAAATACAGACCGGAGATAGATGGTCTTCGCGCAATAGCCGTGGTTTCGGTCATTCTGGCGCATGCCGGTCTTCGCCTGACGACTGGTGGGTTCATTGGCGTGGACGTCTTCTTCGTCATCTCCGGATATCTGATCACAAAGATCATCCATGACGACCTGACGAACGGGAAATTTTCGCTCTGGAAATTCTACGAGCGGCGAGCGCGGCGAATTCTTCCGGCCCTGCTTGTCGTTCTCGCCGCATCCTCCGTTTGTGCGTGGATGTGGATGCTTCCCGACTATCTGGAGAATTTTGGCCAAAGCGTCGTCGCCACCCTGCTGTTCTCCAATAATATCCTGCTCGCCCTGACGAGCGGTTACTGGGAACTGGAAAGTTACTTCAAACCTCTCCTTCACACCTGGAGCCTCGGGGTCGAGGAGCAATTCTACATAGCGTTTCCGCTTCTGATGTTTCTGCTCAGGAAGCAGACGAAACAGGTGATCCTGGGTTTCTTCTGCATTCTCGCGCTCGCCAGCATCGCATTCGCACAGGTTGGCTCTGTCCAATTTCCGTCCGGAAACTTCTACCTTCCATTCGGAAGGGCGTGGGAACTGCTGCTGGGAAGTATCTGCGCCTTAACGCCCCTTCGACCAAGACGCCACGACGGCTTGCTGGCATTCGTGGGACTGGCGTTGGTGCTAGGGTCCGTCGTGTTTTTTGATGAGAAACTTCCAACGCCATCGGTTTTCCTTTTGCCGCCCGTCGTTGGCACTGCGCTGATCATTCTTTTCGCCAACGGGCAAAACCGGGTAGGGCAGCTTCTCTCGACCAAGGTGTTCGTCATGATCGGGCTGATCAGCTACAGCGCCTATCTGTGGCACCAGCCGATATTCGCATTCGCCCGCATCCGAAGCCTGGATCCGCCTTCACCCGCCCTGATGGCGGCTTTAACACTGTCGATTTTTCCGGTCGCCTGGCTCTCCTGGCGCTTCATCGAGCTGCCTTTCAGGAAACCGACCTTGTTAAAGGTGAGGCCCTTCACTGCGATCTGTACCGCTGCTGCGGCCCTTATGGTGACTTTCGGACTCTATCTTCACACAACCCAGGGACGGCCGGACAGGGTATTCCCAAACGCCAAGCAGGGCGATCTTTACATAGCCTACAATGAACGGATCAGGACTTACACCGCAGATACCTTCCCCGCAAATGCACAGGAAAATGTTCTGGTGGTTGGCGACAGCTTCGCACGTGATGTGGCGAACGCGCTGTTCGAAGGCGGCTTCCTGGCCGGCCGAAATCTCGTTTACAGAGAAGACCTTCCCGCCTATTGCCGGCAGGGCGAAATGCAGTCCCCGGTCCACGACGCCCTTTTCCAACAGGCCGACTACATCGTTCTCACCGGCATTGACGATTGCGCTTCGCGGCTGGTCTCCCGCGCGAAGCAGCTCGAAAGGAGAGCCCTAGTGATTGGCCCGAAGCATTTCGGCTACAACCTCAACCCGTTCATCGGGGTGCCGGTCGAAAAAAGAGCCTATGCCCTGACCACCCCGATCGAAAGCGTCCGCGCACAGAACGAGACTCTCAGAAAACAGCTTCCTCCCGAAAACTATTTCGACCTTCTGGCCTCTCTCGAAGGCAATAGAGGCGGACTGCCGGTTTTCGATGATCGCGGCCAGATGATCTCGCAGGACAGAATGCACTTCACGAAGTTCGGCGCGATCTATGCGGCTCCGATGATTGTCTCCGCGGTCAGATCAATCAGCCCGTGAAGACGGGATTTGCCGGACCATCCTCGGTGGATCTGTGCCGCCCCGGCACAGGAGCTGTGGAAAATAAAGGTCCGTTTAGCTCGATTCTTAACGGCACTGGAACCAAGAGCAGGACTCGAAAAACGTCAGGCCCGTCGCGCCGGGCGGAGTCCTCCCCGCTTGGGCAGCGGCCGGAGGCTCGGTGCGGCGGATCACGCATCAGGCGGGCGCCGGGCCTCCAGAAGGTTGACATTATGATCGCCTAAAGCGCGGCGGATCGCTGTCGTGTCAATTAAGGAAGGCCATCAGTTTCCTTGACGAACGGGATCACGCGAAGGAATATCGCGCGCGCCGCCGGTCCTGGCGGCTCAAGACATTTCCCAAGGAGAATTCATGCCGCTGGACCTGGAGATCATCGAGACGCTCAAAGGCGTTTCCACCGCCACGCTGACCACGGTGCTTTTGAAGAAGGGCCTGCGAAACGTCTGGATGCGCGGCACCAAGCCGATCAGGCCCGGCCAGGGCCGTGTCGTCGGCAGGGCCTTCACGCTGCGCTTCGTGCCTGCCCGCGAGGACCTGGCGACGCCGGAAAGCTGGTCTTCGCCGATCTCGACCCGCGCTGCGATCGAGGCGATGCCGGAAGGCTGCGTGGCGGTCGCGGATGCCATGGGCGTCACCGATGCCGGCATTTTCGGTGACATTCTTTGCGCCCGCATGGCCAAGCGCAATGTAGCGGCTCTCGTTACTGACGGCGTCATGCGCGACGCCGAAGGCGTGCTCGGCAGCGGCATGAAGGTCTGGTGCAACGGGGTCGCAGCCCCGCCGTCCGTTGCCGGGCTTACTTTTGTCGGCTGGCAGGAGCCAATCGCCTGCGGCGGCGTCGCCGTCTTCCCCGATGACATCGTCGTGGTGGACGAAGACGGTGCCGTGCTGATCCCCGCGAAACTCCTCGAGGCGGTTCTTGCGGAAGCTCCCGAGCAGGAACGGATGGAAGCCTGGATCATGACCGAGGTCGACCGCGGCGTGCCGCTGCCCGGCCTCTATCCGATGAACGCAGAAACGAAAGCCCGCTACCAGGCCTGGAAGGACAGCCAGAAATGACATTCGGAGCCGATTCCAACGGCGTCTATGCCATCGCCACCACGCCCTTTCTTGAAGACGGCTCGATCGACTTTGTCTCGATCGACCGGCTGACGGATTTCTACGAGGAAAGCGGCTGCACAGGCATCACTATCCTCGGCATCATGGGCGAGGCACCGAAAATGGAGCCTGAAGAGAGCCGCGCGATCGTCAAACGCGTTCTCGCGCGCGCCAAGGTGCCGGTGATCGTCGGCGTTTCGGCGCCCGGCTTTGCCGGCATGCGGTCGCTGGCACGCGACGCGATGGAGATGGGTGCGGCCGGGGTCATGATCGCCCCGCCTCCTTCGCTGAGGACCGATGACCAGATCGTCAACTATTTCGGCGGCGCCGTCGAGGCGGTCGGCGAGGATGTGCCATGGGTGCTGCAGGATTATCCGCTGACGCTCACCGTCGTCATGTCGCCCGGCGTCATTGCGAAGATCATGACCAATCATCCGTCCTGCCTGATGCTGAAGCATGAAGATTGGCCGGGACTCGAGAAGATTTCAAAGCTGCGCGCCATGCAGAAGACGGGCGAACTGCGTCCCTTCTCGATCCTGTGCGGCAATGGCGGCCTGTTTCTTGATTTCGAACCGGAACGCGGCGCCGACGGCGCGATGACCGGCTATGGTTTCCCGGACATGCTGACCGAACTGATCAGCCTTTTTGCGGCCGGTAGGCGGGACGAGGCGCATGATCTCTTCGATGCGCATCTGCCACTTATCCGCTACGAGCAACAGGTCGGCGTCGGCCTTGCAATCAGGAAGCACGTGCTGAAACGGCGCGGGGTTATCGCCACAGATGTACAGCGCAAGCCGGCGCAGATGCTTTCGGCGACTGCGAAGGCGGAAGTCGACTACCTGCTTGCCCGCCTCGCCAAGCATGACAAGCGGGCGGCGCTCTGAATCCGGTAGCGCCTCCCTTCACAAAGCGAGGCGCGCCACCCTTTCGGCAATCGCCATGGAGGCCGTGAGGCCGGGGCTTTCGATACCGTAAAGCGCGACGTAAGCGGTATGACCGGTCGCCTCAGGTCCCTGAATGACGAAGTCGCCGCCACCTCCCCCGTTAGGCCCAACCACCTTGGGACGCATGCCGGAATAGGCAGGCTGCAATGCTCCATCAGCCAGGTCCGGCCAATAGCGGCGGATGGCTGCATAGAACCTGTCCGCCCGGCGCGGATCGACATCGTAATCGATCGTCTCGACCCATTCGACATCCGGTCCGAAACGCGCCTGACCAGAGAGATCGAGCGTCAGGTGGACGCCGAGGCCGCCCGGTTCCGGCACTGGATAGATGAGCCGCTCCGCCGGTGCACGGCCGGCGAGCGAGAAATAGCAGCCCTTCGCATAGTGGCGTTCCGGTATCGTCTTTGGGTCAAGGCCGGTCAAGCCCTCCGAGACCGCCCAGGCATTCAGGCCCGCGGCATTTACCACCAACTTCGCCTCGATCTCCACCGGATCGCGGCCGCCGACCAAAAGCCGGACGACGTCGTCCAGCAGCTCTCCGCTCAGGACGGGCGAGTTCAGCACGATCGCGCCGCCATGCGCCTCGATATCGATGACGTAAGCCTCCATCAGCCGGTGGCTGTCGATGATGCCGGTCGAGGGCGAAACGAGTGCGGCGAAGCCTTTGATCCGCGGCTCCATGCCCGCAAGCTCGGCGCCGCCGATCAGGTAACAATCCTCGACCCCGTTGGCTTCGGCCTGTTTCAGGAGCTTTTCGAGATAGCCGACCTCCGCCTCGTTGGAGGCGACGACCAGCTTGCCGCATCGCCTGTGCGGGATATCTCTTTCACGGCAATAGTCGTAGAGCCGGGACCTGCCGGCGACGCAGAGTTCGGCCTTCAGGCTGCCGGTTGGATAATAGAGACCGGCGTGGATGACTTCGCTGTTACGGGCGGATGTGACGCTGCCGGTCATCGGCTCCGCTTCCAGGAGTACGACCTCGCGGCCGGCAAGCGCCAGCTCACGCGCCACCGCGAGCCCCACCACGCCGCCGCCGATGACGACACAATCGAGCTCCGGCACCTCGTTCATTCCGTTCTCCGCGCTCTTCCGATTAGCAGGCAGAATGATATACGAGAAATCGGCTGCGGCCAGACTTCGGCTGCGAGGGAGGATTTATCATGCAGGATTTTTCTCAATGAAGGTGGTGTTTCTCGACCGCGACACGATCGGCCCCTCGGTGACGATCACAAGACCCTCTTTTGCGCATGAGTGGGTGGAATACGGCAAGACAGCGCCGGAGGACGTCGCCGCGCGTATTGCAGACGCCGATATCGTCATCACCAACAAAGCGCCGGTTCGCGAGCAGGCAATAGCCGCTGCATCGAAGCTGAAGATGATCGCCGTCGCCGCCACCGGCTATGACGTGATCGACCTCGCTTTCGCCAAGGAGCGCGGCATCACCGTGTCTAACGTGCGCGGCTATGCGGTCAACACGGTGCCTGAGCATACATTCGCGCTCATTTTCGCGCTGCGTCACTCGATCGTCGGTTTTCGGCAGGACGTGATCGCCGGCGAATGGCAGCGCGCCAACCAGTTCTGCTTCTTCAACCACCCGATCCGCGACCTTGCCGGTTCGACACTCGGCATTTTCGGCCGCGGGGCACTCGGCAAGTCAGTGGCGAAGATTGCCGAGGCCTTCGGCATGAAAGTCATCTTTGCGGCCCGCAAGGGTACCGAGACGATCGAGCCGGGTTACACAGCTTTCGATGACGTGCTGAAAACTGCCGACATCATCACCTTCCATATGCCGCTGACGCCGACGACGCGAAACCTGATCGGGATCGAGGAATTCCGCAGGATGAAGAAGCGCCCGCTGATCATCAACACGGCACGCGGCGGACTGGTGAACGAGGCGGACCTGGTCACCGCTCTCAACGAGGGGCTGATCGCCGGTGCCGGCTTCGACGTTCTGACGAAGGAACCGCCGGCGCCGGACAATCCGCTGCTCGCCGTCCTCGAGCGGTCGAACGTCATCGTGACACCGCATGTCGCCTGGGCGAGCGACGAGGCGATGCAGACGCTCTGGGCGCAGGTAATCAGCCATATCGAGAATTTCGAAAAGGGCGCGCCGACCAACGTTCTTTAACATCATCGCGGCCTCAAGGAGCGCAATCGATGGACCTCAGCACCCCCACCATCCGCCGCCCGCTTTCGGCCTGCCCGCTGGAGGTGGCGGCGCAGGCCTATACCGAAGGCTTTGCGGGTTACGTCGTTCCGGTCAACGTCACGTCGCAGGCCTTGGCGCTGCGCGTCCAGCGGGAGGACGTCGATCCCGACATCAGCCAGGTCTTCTTCGACGGTGAAAAACCCGCGGGCATCCTGCTCGTTGCCAGACGAGGCGACCGGTCGCGCATCAGCGCACTCGGCATCGGCCCGACGATCCGCGCCAGGGGGCTTGGACGCAGCATCATGCGCGAAGCCATCGAGGCAGCCAGGGCGCGCGGCGAGGCGAAACTTATCCTCGAGGTGATCAATTCCAATGTCCGGGCGCGCGACCTCTACCTTTCGCTCGGCTTCGAAATCACCCGAAAGCTGGTCGGCTTCAGCCGCAGCCACGAGGTCGCCGCCCCGGACGTGATGCCGGCGACGGAATGCGATCTCGCGACCGCCGTCGAGATGCTGTCAAAATTCTCGGATGCTGACCCGACCTGGCAGACGGATCCGATCTGCTTCCGGCAGGCCGGGCCGCCGCTCAAAGGCTTTGCGCTCGACGGAAAGGCGGCCGCATTGGTGGATGACAGCGGCCGCGACGTGCGGCTCTACGGCCTTGCCGTCGATCCGGACCATCGCCGCCGGGGATTGGGCCGGTCGCTGACGGATGCACTGGCGGCGCGCTATCCCGGGCGCAAGCTCTACGTCGTCGAAAATGTGCCGGAGGGCGCGCTCGACCGGTTCATGCGGCGCATCGCCTGGCGCAAAAGCAGTCTGACACAGTCGGAAATGTCGCTGGAGCTCAAGTAAATTCGTCCATTACGACACATAGATACAAAAGTATTTCCGGCTTTAGCGAAACATTTAGGGGTGATGCTGAAGATGGCCGCTTGACTTCCGCGCCGTATCTGCGCTGGGATTTCAGGAAAAAGAGGGGTTGGGCGATGGCAAATGCATTCGAAAATGCGGTGCGCGAATTTATTGCGGAAAATTTCCTTTTCCGCGCCGATGCCGAGGTGACGAACAGCCAGTCGCTGCTTGAGACCGGCGTGATCGACTCGACCGGCGTGCTCGAACTCATCGCCTTTCTGGAGCAGACCTACGGCATCACGGTCGCCGACGAAGAAATCGTGCCGGAAAACCTCGACAGCATCGACAACATGACCCGATATCTCGCCTCCAAGCTTCCCGCGGCGGCGTGAGCGCCGGAAAGGTCATGCGATGCGCCTAGAGGCACGGCTCCGCGAAAGCGCCCGACGGTTCGGCAACAAGATCGCGCTCGTCGCGGGCGATGTCCGGCTGACCTATGCGGACCTCGATGCGCAATCCGACCGGTTGGCGGCGAGCCTCGCCCGTGCCGGCATCAAGCCCGGAGACCGGGTACTGATGCTGCTGGATAACGGCCACGAGGCCGTCATCAGCTTCTTTGGCGCCTGGAAGGCCGGTGCGGTGCCCTGCCCGCTCCATCCTTCGATCAAGGCGGACAAGCTCGCCATCATCCTGGAAAGCACCGAGGCGGCTGCGATCCTCACGCAAGCGCGCCAGCTGATGGTTATCAATGCCGCGGTGGCTAGCGCGAAGAGTCGGCCTGTGGTGATCATCGTACAGGCGGATGCGGGAAGAGATACCGGCGAGGCCTTGCGGTTCGAGGAGGCCGTGGCGCGCGAGCCGAAGGCACCGCCGCGGCAATTCCGAAACAAGGAAGCGCTAGCGCTCTTGATCCATACCTCGGGATCGACCGGGCGACCGAAGGGCGTCATGCTCACGCATACCAATGTCCAGGCCGCCTGCGACGCAATCGCCTCCTATCTCGACAATACGGCGGACGACATCGTGCTGAGCGTGCTGCCTCTCTCTTTCGGCTACGGCATTACGCAGATGGTCACGATGGTGATGGTCGGCGGCACGCTGGTTCTGGAGAAGAGCTTCGCGTTTCCGCGCAAGATCCTGGAGCGGCTGGCGGAGGTCAAGGCGACCGGCTTCCCTTTGGTGCCACCGATGGCCGCGCTCATTGCCGGCATGAAGGATCTCGAGCCCGGCTTTCTGCCGCAACTGCGCTATATAACCAGTGCGGCCGCCGCCATGCCGCCTGCTTTCACCGAACGGCTGCAGCATCTCTTCCCGGCAACACGGCTTTTCCTGATGTACGGTCAGACCGAATGCCTGCGCGCCACCTACCTGCCGCCGGATGAAATTGCCCGCCGGCCTCTTTCGGTCGGCAAGGCCATTCCCGGCACCAGGGCCTTCGTCATCGACGAGGACGGGCTCCCGGCGCCCCCCGACGTGGTCGGAGAGCTCGTCGTCGAAGGGCCGCACGTGATGTCCGGCTATTGGGGCGACAGCCTGACATCGCTGCGCGCGCTTTCTCCGGTGGCTGATGGCCGGCGGCTGCATACCGGCGATCTGTTCCGCACCGATGCAGACGGGTTTCTCTACTTTGTCAGCCGGCGCGACGATATCATCAAGACGCGTGGCGAAAAGGTGAGCCCGCAGGAGGTCGAGCGGGTTCTCTATGCGCTGCCGGGCATACGCGAAGCGATCGTCGGCGGCATTGACGACCCGGTCTTCGGTCAGGCGATCCGCGCCTATGTGGTGATCGAGGATGGCGCGGGGCTGACGGAACGCGAGATCATCCGCCACTGCGCTGGCCAGCTTGAGGATTACATGGTGCCGAAAAGCGTCGAATTCCGCGATGCATTGCCGCGCACGACGACCGGCAAGATCCGGCTCGGAGCCGGCGAGACCAACGAAATCATACGGGAGAATGTGGCATGATCCAGAGTTTGAAGCGTGCCCGGGCGGTGGAGAAATTCTCGGCCGAAACACTGAAACTCGACGCGGAGGCGGAGATCGAACGCATCTGCGGCTGGATCCGCGAAACGGTGCTCAAGGACCTGCGCAAGCGCGGCGCCGTGCTGGGGCTTTCCGGCGGCATCGATTCCAGCGTGACGGCGGCACTCTGCGCCCGTGCGCTCGGGCCTGCCAAGGTTACCGGCATCTTCATGCCGGAGCACGATTCCGATCCGGAAAGCCTGCGCCTCGGCAAGGCACTGGCCGAAGCCGTCGGCATCGAAACAGTGCTGGAGGATATCGGCCCGGCGCTCGCCGCCGCGGGCTGCTATACCCGCCGCGACGGATTCATCCGCCAGATCGTGCCGGAATTCGGCGACGGCTGGGGCTGCAAGGTTGTGCTGGAAAATGCGCTCTCGAACCGAGGCTACAACATTTCCTGGCTGGTCGTCGCCAATCCGGCCGGCGAACAGAGCCGCCACCGCATGCCGCTCGATGTCTATCTCGGCATGATCGCCGCTGCCAACATGAAGCAGCGCACCCGCAAGCAGATCGAATATTACCACGCCGACCGGCTGAATTTCGCGGTTGCCGGCACGCCGAACCGGCTGGAATACGACCAGGGCTTTTTCGTCAAGAACGGCGATGGCGCGGCCGACTTCAAGCCGATCGCGCATCTCTACAAGAGCCAGGTCTACCAGCTCGCCGAAGCGCTCGGCGTGCCCGCTGACATCCGCCGCCGCCCGCCGACAACCGATACCTGGTCGCTGCCGCAGGGTCAGGACGAATATTACTTCTCGCTGCCCTATGACCGGATGGACCTTTGCCTCTACGGGCTCGAAAACGGCATTTCGCGGGAAAACGTGGGGGAGGCCGTGGGAATCACCCCGGATCAGGTCGAGGCCGTTTGGCGCAATATCGCCTCCAAACGCAAGGTTGCGGAATACCTGCACGCCGAGCCGTTGACGATGATCGGCTGACGAAAGTCAGTCGAACCGGTCGCCGATCAGGCGCGTCCAGCCTTCGCCGGCCAGCCCGCTGATCAGCGCCTGGCCGGACCTGACCGGCTCCAGCAGCGCCTTGTCCCGCGCATGTGCGACATAGAAAGAACGGCTGTAGAAGAAGGTGCGGCGGGTCATCAGCGCCGGAATCAGCCAGGGATGTGCTGCACCGCGCAGCCCTGCGCAGCCGAGCCGGTAGGCGTGGGTGAAGAGATCGTCGACGAGATCGCCCGCCATGGCCGGTGCGGCAAGCGCCTGAAGCACCCAGCCGATGCCTCCCGGCTCCGTGAAATAGGCGTAGGCGGCAAGCGGCCTGTTGTCGGCGGCATAACCGACCCGCCATTCCGGATAGCCGAAATTCAGCTTCTGCTCCGCCTGACGAATGAACCAGCCGAGGCTGTCAGCATCCCAGCGCGGCCTCAGGGGATAGAAATCCTTGAGCGTCAACAGCGCATCACCGAACACGTCCGGCGTCACATCGCGAAAGGTGAGCTTGCCATTGTAGGCAGGATGGAAGGGCGACTTCTTGGCGAACGACATCATGCGGTCTGTAAGCCGGCCGAACGGACGCAAGAGCCGCGCCGGGCCGAAACGTCGTTCCAGCAGTTGAATGCCTATGGAGGCCGGTCGCAACACGCGCAGCCAGTTCAGGCTGTATCCCGGATCGAGTGGGTGACCGGCCTTCTGCCACATACCGATCGCCGTCTGGTTGGCCGTCTCCGTCAGAGAGATATCCTGCGGGCCCGACAGAAAAGCGCGAACGAGGCGCGCCCCGGCGAGCGGATTTTCCTTCGGATTTTCCACCATCAGCGAACTTGCAAAAGCCGCCCGCAGCAGACGGCCATCGAATTCCAGGCGCGAGGGAAAAACGCCGACGAAACCCGATATCCGGCCATCCCCCTCGACGAAAACCTTGGAACGGATATCCGGCTCCGTCCAGGGATGATCGAAAAAGGCCTGTTTCAGATAGGTGACGAGCGAAGGCGATGGCGTCTCGGTGTCACGGAACGTTCTTTGAAAAAGCTGTGCTACGGCATCGACGTCGCCACGTTCGAAGTCGCGGACCGTACCCGCTTCCGTCCTGCCCGTCATGATCATCCCCTTGTTGGGGAAAGAACTTGCATGATGAGGATTAAATAAACGAAAAGAGGCTCGCTGATCGCGAGCCTCCCAAAACGAATACTCTACCGGTTACATCCAATAGGGCGGAACGCCGTAATAGTCGTAGATCGACCGGCCGTCGTTATACCAGGTCTCGTCGTCCAGATCGCGATACCGCGGGGCGCCGACGATCTGGTCCTTCGTCAAGTCGATGCGATAGCCATCGAGCTCTTCGTCGTAGCGCAGCTTTTCCCAGGGCAGCGGATAATAGTCGTCGCCGATCCCCAGGAAGCCACCGAAACTCAGCACCGCATAAGCGACTCGGCCGCCGCGCTTTTCAAGCAGCACGCGCTCGATAGATCCAATACGCTTGCCATCGGCGCCGTAGACATGCGTGCCTTCCACCTTGTCGCTGGCAATCAGCGACGGCGTATCCTTGACATAGGGGTCCTGTCCGGCTCGCGGTTCGTGATGCAACATGACGTACCTCCTTGTTTCCTCGTTATGGTTACGTCTGGGAAACTCCCGCCCTGGCGCTTTGTTCCCCGAATCTGCGGGTGTCGGCGAGCCCGCATCACGCATCAATTGACGTTTACGTTAAAGTTATATAGCTCTTGTAAACTCCCTATGGCTCAAGGTCATGGTGGCGTGGCATAATCTGTTTCTCGCGGCGAGGTGGAGGACCTTGCCGTTACGTGTCGATGGAAAGGCGCGGGCAGCAGGAACACAACGGAGGAGGCTTTCATGAACGAACTGTCCGCACGAATGGGCGCAAACCCGGACAAGATCTGGCTGGCCTCCTACCCTCCGACCGTGCCGGAAGAGATCCCTCCCCTCGCCCACCATTCGCTCGGAGAACTTTTCGAAGAGAGTTGCGCGCGCTACGCGGACCGGCTCGCGTTTTCAAGCATGGGCAAATCGCTGACATTCAGGCAGCTCGAAGCGGAAAGCCGCAAGATCGCCGCATGGCTGCAGGCGCAGGGGCTTGAAAAAGGCGACCGCGTCGCCGTCATGTTGCCGAACATCCTGCAGAATCCGGTGATCGTCTACGGCATCCTTCGCATCGGCCTGGTCGTGGTCAACGTCAACCCGCTCTATACCCCGCGTGAACTGGAGCACCAACTCAAGGACGCCGGCGCCAAAGCCATTTTCGTTCTCGAAAACTTCGCCCATACGGTCGAGCAGGCTCTGCCTCACACCGACGTCACGCATGTGGTTGTCGCTACCATGGGCGATATGCTCGGCCTCAAGGGCCATATCGTCAATCTGGTCGTGCGGCGAGCCAAGAAGCTCGTACCGAAATGGTCGCTGCCATCGGCCAGAAGCTTCAAGCAGGTCATCGCGGAAGGCACACGCCTGACCATGAACCCCGTCGAAGTGCATGGCCGGGATATCGCCTTCCTGCAATATACCGGAGGCACGACAGGCGTCTCCAAAGGCGCGATCCTCACCCATTCGAACCTGCTCGCCAACAAGGAACAGATGGGGATCTGGCTGGAAACGGCCTTTCTGACCAAACCGCGGCCGGAAAACCTGCAATTCCTCTGCGCGCTGCCGCTCTACCACATCTTTGCGCTGACCGTGAATTCGCTGATGGGCATTGCGACCGGCAGCCATAACGTCCTGATCGCCAATCCGCGCGACATTCCCGCGCTGGTGAAGGAGCTGCAGAAATACAAGATACACGTTTTCCCGGGCCTCAATACGCTGTTCAACGCGCTGATGAACAACAAGGATTTCCAGAAGCTCGACTTCTCCTCGCTGCTTCTCGTCTTCGGCGGCGGCATGGCGGTTCAACGGCCGGTGGCGGAACGCTGGCTGAAGATGACCGGGTGCCCGATCACCGAGGGATACGGACTTTCCGAAACTTCGCCGGTCGCCACTGCCAACCGGCTCGACACGACCGAATTCACGGGCATGATCGGCCTGCCTCTCTCTTCGACGGAAATTTCCATTCGGGACGATGACGGGGACGAGGTCGAGCTGGGCGATGTGGGTGAGATCTGCATCCGCGGGCCGCAGGTCATGGCCGGTTACTGGAACCGTCCGGACGAGACCGCCAAGGCGATGACACCCGACGGCTTCTTCCGCACCGGCGACATGGGCTATATGGACCGCCAAGGATACACGAAGATCGTCGACCGCAAGAAGGACATGATCCTGGTCTCAGGCTTCAACGTCTATCCGAACGAAGTCGAAGAGGTGGTCACCATGCATCCTGGCGTGCTGGAATGCGCGGCGATCGGCGTGCCGGACGAGCATTCCGGCGAGGCGGTGAAACTCTTCGTGGTAAAGAAAGACCCGAACCTGACGGACGTGGACATCAGGGCCCATTGCGCCGCCAACCTGACCAATTACAAGCGGCCGCGCTTCATCGAATTCCGCACCGAGCTGCCGAAATCGAACGTCGGCAAGATTTTGCGGCGCGAGCTGCGCGGCTGACCGATCGTTGCATTGCCGCGACAGGACTTCCCCAAGCGCCAGCCCTATTGGCGGAATACCGGCATTCGTGGTGGACGGCCGGGCATTCCTTGATTAGTGCTTTGCGATAAGGGGCTGGAATAAAGAGCATGTTGGAGTTCGCTTGCAGAGCCGCACCGGGTTTTCGTTTCGCCTGATCGTTGTCATCACAGTCCTGGCCGTTCTTTCCGGCTGCGCCGGACGGCCCGAAGGCGTGCTCGTTCCAACTGAAGCGCGGGCTGCCCAGACATCGAAGGTCGATGTACTGGTCGCGACCACGCGACGCCCTTCTGAAACGCCGGGCATGCTTTTTTCCGGTGAACGCGGCAAGGATCTGCAGGTCACCGAGATCGCCGTCTCCGTCCCGCCAGACAGCGCCCGCGAGATCGGTCAGGTCCAGTGGCCGAAGAAACTGCCCGCCAATCCGGCCAAGGAATTTGCAACCATCTCCGTCACGCCGATGGCGCCGCAAAGCGCCCAGGGCTGGCTGAAGCAGCATCTGCCGAAAAGCCGGCGCGTGCTGGTCTTCGTGCATGGCTTCAACAATCGCTACGAGGATGCAGTCTATCGCTTCGCCCAGATCGTTCACGACTCGAAGGCGGATGTGGCGCCGGTGCTTTTCACATGGCCGTCGCGCGGCAGCATTTTCGCCTACAACTACGACAAGGAAAGCACGAACTATTCCCGCGAGGCGCTCGAGGAGATGTTGCGCCGGTTGTCCCAGGAGCCGAGCGTCGGCGAAGTCACCATCATGGCTCATTCCATGGGTTCCTGGCTGACCGTCGAAGCGCTCCGGCAGATGGCAATCCGCGACGGCCGCGTGGCGCCGAAGATTCAGAACGTCATCCTCGCCTCCCCGGATCTCGACGTCGATGTCTTCAGCCGCCAGCTTGCCGAGATCGGCGAGAAGCGGCCGCATTTCACCCTGTTCGTTTCCCGCGATGACCGGGCGCTCAGCCTGTCACGCCGTATTTCCGGCAATATCGACCGGCTCGGCCAGGTGGACCCGACCGTCGAACCCTATCGCAGCGAGTTCGAAAAAGCCGGCATCGTCGTTCTCGACCTCACGGCGCTCAAGACGGGTGATCGTCTGAACCACGGGAAATTCGCCGAAAGCCCGGAAGTCGTGAAACTGATCGGCAACCGGCTGATCGCCGGACAGACAGTGACCGATTCCAATGTGGGTCTCGGAGAGCGGCTCGGCGCCGTTGCGGTCGGCACGGCCCAGACAGTCGGAAGCGCCGCAAGCGTTGCGGTCAGCGCCCCGATCGCGATCTTCGATCCGGCAACACGGCGCACCTACAACGAACAGGTCGATCGCTTCGGCAATGCCGTGGGCAACACAGTCACCACGGCGGTCGGGCAATAAAACACATCGTCTCCTTAGCCGCGCTTGATTTGATGGGGAAAGCGAATAGGTTCCCGTGCATCCCTTTCCGAGCGTGAGGACATATCCATGCGGGCCATCATCCAAGACCTGAAATCCGCCGTCGCGAGAGCCAATGCCACGAATATCCGTGCCGCCTTCGCGGCCGATCCCGATCGTTTTGAAAGGTTCAGTGCCAGCTTCGGCGACCTGCTGATGGACTATTCGAAGACGGCGGTGAACGATGAAATCATGCTGCTTCTCGAAAGGCTCGCCGAAGTTGGCGGCGTCGCGAAGAAGCGCGAGGAAATGTTCTCAGGCGTTCCGATCAACTTCACCGAGGGCCGCGCGGTGCTGCATACCGCGCTCCGCAACCGCTCCAACACGCCGGTTCTCGTCGAGGGCAAGGACGTCATGCCGGATGTCAACGCCGTGCTTACCGCGATGGGTGCGTTTGCCGACGGCATCCGCTCCGGCGGCCTGAAGGGCGCCACCGGCAAGACGATCACCGATGTCGTCAATATCGGCATCGGCGGCTCCGACCTCGGACCGGTCATGGCGACGCTGGCGCTTGCGCCCTACCATGACGGCCCGCGCGCGCATTTCGTCTCCAATGTGGATGGCGCCCATATCGCCGATACGCTGAAACTGCTCGATGCCGAGACGACGCTGTTCATCATAGCGTCGAAGACCTTCACGACCATCGAGACCATGACGAATGCCGCCTCGGCCCGCACCTTCATCGCCGACAAGCTCGGGGAAGCGGCCGTGAAGCATCATTTCGCGGCGGTCTCCACGGCGCTCGACAAGGTCGCCGCCTTCGGCATCGAAAGCGACCGCATCTTCGGCTTCTGGGACTGGGTCGGTGGGCGTTACTCCATCTGGTCGGCGATCGGCCTGCCGCTGATGATCGCCATCGGTCCGGAGAATTTCGGAAAATTCCTCGATGGCGCCCATGCGATGGACAGGCATTTCCGCACCGCGCCGGCGCGCCAGAACCTGCCGATGCTGCTAGGCCTGATCGGCTACTATCACCGCAACGTGCTGGGTTACCCGTCGCGCGCCATCCTGCCCTATGACCAGCGGCTCCTGCGCTTCCCGGCCTATCTCCAGCAGCTCGACATGGAATCGAACGGCAAAGGCGTGACGATCGACGGCACGCCGGTCGAGGGCAATTCAGGCCCGGTCGTCTGGGGCGAACCCGGCACCAACGGCCAGCACGCCTTCTATCAGCTCATCCATCAGGGCACGAGCATCATTCCGGCGGAGTTCATGATCGCGGCCAATGGTTTCGAGCCGCACCTGCGCCATCAGCACGAGCTCCTGATCGCCAATTGCCTGGCGCAATCGGAAGCCCTAATGAAGGGCCGTACCCTAGATGAGGCAAAGGAACAGCTCACCTCCAAGGGCATGGACGAAGCGAAGGCGGATTTCATCGCGCCGCACCGCGTCTTTACCGGCAACCGGCCATCGATCACCTTCGTCTACGACAAGCTGACACCCTTCGCGCTCGGCCGGCTGATCGCGCTCTACGAGCACCGCGTCTTCGTCGAAGGCGTACTCTTCCGCATCAATTCCTTCGACCAGTGGGGCGTCGAGCTCGGCAAGGAACTGGCGACCGGCCTGCTCCCCGTCGTGCAGGGCAAGGAGAGCGCCGCAGGGCACGACAGCTCGACGCAGGGACTTGTGACGGCGCTGGCGGGCCTAAAGGCATAACGCCGGCGACACGATAAACCCTCCCCGCCAGAGCGCCGGGAGGGCTCCGTTCATTGCGTTGAACTTACAAACCGATCTCGTGGGCGAAAGGCGGATTGGCGCCGGCGCGCGAGACGGTGACGGCGGCAGCCTTCGCGCCCAGCGCCAGCGCCTTGCGAACCTGATCCTCGGTCAGTGCCGCGACCCTTTCCTTGTTCAGAAGGTCCTGCATTTTGAACGAAGCCAGAATGCCGGCATCGAATGTGTCGCCTGCACCGACCGTATCAACCACCGCCACGCGCTCGCTCGGCACCGAAACCTTGAAGCTCTTCGTATAGCCGGTCGCGCCCTCCGCGCCGCGGGTCAGCAAGACGAGCCTTGCCCCCTCGTTCAGCCAGTAGGCGGCGAGCGCATCGTGATCGCCCTCCATGCCGAACCAGTCGAGATCCTCGTCCGAAAACTTCACAATGTCCGACATGCCGGCCATGCGGCGGACACGATCCATATGCTTCTGCTTGTCCTTGATGAAACCCGGACGGATGTTCGGATCGAAGGAAATCACGCGCGTCCTGTATTCGCGGGCCATCAGCGCTTCATAGGTGCTGCCGCAAGGCTCCGGAATGAGGCTGATCGCGCCGAAATGCATCGCTTCGCAATCGTCGCCCAGCACCGGCAGGTCGACCTCGGTGATCATCCGGCCGGCCGTGCCCTCGTCATAGAAGGCATAGCTCGCCTGGCCGTTGACGAGCTTCACGAAAGCGATCGTCGTCGGGCGGGAGGAGACTGCAGCGAGACTGTAGTCGACGCCGCTGTTTGCCAGCGTCTCGCGCAGGATGTCGCCCATCATGTCGTCGGAAATGCCGGTAAAAAAGGCCGTTGGCTGGCCGAGTCGACCGAGCGCAATCGCCGTATTAAAGACCGCGCCGCCCGCATAGGGCGCAAAACCCCTCTCTCCAAGCGTCGTCTCGCGCGGCAGCATGTCGATCAGGGCTTCGCCGCAGCACAAAATCATAAGAGTCCTCCCGCTCGCTCAGCAACTTTCAATCGATTAAGCGAGCTTTTGTCAAAAGACCAGAGCAAAAAATCAAGGCGCCAGCTCGCTGACGCCGCCATTGCGGCCCGACCAGGCGAGCGGAGCGTCCAGAAAAGCCTCGACTTCAGACAGCGTCTTGTCGTCAAACAGCTTGCCTTCGCGCGCGACCGCCAGGACATTCCGCCACGTGGCGATGTGATGGAGCTGGACTTTGCCGTTTGCAAAACGCTGTCCGGCTTCCGGAAAGATATCATAGAAGAAAAGCGCGATGCCGTGATCCACCACGCCGCCGGCGGCGCGGATGGCATCAATGAACGTGAACATGCTGCCGCCTGCGGTCGTCAGGTCCTCGATGACAAGCACGCGTGCGCCTTCCGGCATGTGTCCCTCGATCTGCGCGTTACGGCCGTGACCCTTGGGTTTCTTGCGGACATAAATCATCGGCAGGCCGAGGCGTTCGGAGAGGAAAGCCGCGAAGGGAATGCCGGCCGTCTCACCGCCGGCGACGCAATCGAACTTCTCGAAGCCTGCGTCGCGCATGACGGTGGTGGCGGCAAAATCCATGATGGCCGAGCGGATACGGGGATAGGAGATCAGCTTGCGGCAGTCGATATAGACGGGGCTCATCATGCCGGATGAGAACTTGTAAGGCTTGTCGGCGCTGAAATGAACCGCCCCGATCTCCCAGAGCATCTTCGCCATCAGTTCGGCCATTACGCCACGGTCTGGAAATGTGGTCTGGATCATGCGCCCGCTCCTGTTTGATCACCACGCGCCGCAATAGCAGCATGCGGCGGCACGCGCCAGACAATGCCGAGAAATGATGTCAGAAATAACGTGCGATCAGGCGCTGCTGCGCGTGTCGCCCACGTCCACCGATCGCAGGTAACCGGCAACCTCGACACGGTTGCGACCTGCGCGCTTGGCCTCATAGAGCGCATTATCTGCCAGACCGAGCACGGTTTCGAAGGGATGGCCGCCGGTCGCCCCTACGGCAACACCCGCGCTGACGGTGCAGCGGAGCACCGTTTCGCCCATCGGGATTTCGCGGGCAGCAAAGCGACGGGAAATCTCGTTGGCAATCCGCTCGGCCCGACCAGGCAGGACGTTGTGAAGGATCATCGCGAATTCCTCCCCGCCAAGGCGGGCAACGGCATTCGGCGCCGGCGTACCGTTTGCCAGTTCCTCTGCAAAAATCTTCAGCATCATGTCGCCCGCTGCGTGGCCATGCTGGTCGTTGATCGACTTGAAGCGGTCGATGTCAAAAACTATCACCGCGGTCGACGAATTCAGGATGCGGCTGCCGTACTGCTCGAAAAGCGCCCGACGGTTGAGAAGCCCGGTCAGTGCGTCTGTCATTGCCTCCCGACGGTGATGGGCGGCCATGCGCCACTGGTGAAGAGCAAGCGATAGCGAACCGATGCCGGTCATACCGGCAATACAGACGCCGATATTGAGATTCTCCGCCCAGTTGTCGGGTGCGCGTCCGAGCACCCATTGGGCCCCGTCGATCAATACGGCGGCACACAGGGCGAAGGACAAGCCGCTCAGAGTATATAGAATCGCCATTCCGCACAGCGGTCCGGGAGCTTCCCGACGCGCCAGCCAGTATTGCCAGGCGGTGCCTGTCAGCAGCATCGCCGCGCCAATATTCATCGCAATCAGCCCGAGGCCGTCAAACCCAACAGCAAAGAGCGGCAGCCCCAGTATGGCGCTTACGACAGAGAGCGTTACGGCAAGCCTCCAAGGCTGGTTGCCGGTCCGGAACTGCATGGATGCGGCATAGGTGGTGCTGAAGCCTGCCATGAGGAACATGTAGGCGACCGATACCCGCAGCAGGCCTGTTTCCATAGTGTAGGAACTATAGGAAAATATCCCCGATACGATCAGGCAGAGCGCAACGACCAGCGTGAGCAGAAAGGAATCCGTACGACGGGAAAACCATGTTCCGAACAGCGTTACCATAAGGCACGCCGCCGAGACACCCAGCGCCAGCAGAAGAGAATGGTAGTCAAGCATCATGCCAAGCTTTCTCTTCGGGGCACCCCAGCGGGAAATCTTGGCGCCTACGCTAATTCCGGATTCTATCCAAAAGGTTACCGCATTGCGCTAAATGCTACCCATCCGCGTGCATTAGGCATCACTTTTCAACCACCTGCCAGTGGAGCGGGAACATCGGATCGAAAACCGTGATCGGTCCGGCACCTGTTTCCCGCTTTGGGGGGAAATTGGCCGGTTCATCCCGCTTCTCAAGCGTGATCGTCTCCTCGTTCGGCTTCAGGCCATACCAGACAGGGCCGTTGAGTGACGTGAAAGCCTCCAGCTTGTCGAGCGCATTCTCTTCTTCGAACACATGCGCCAGACAACTCATCGTGTTGACCGAGGTATAAATGCCGGCACAACCGCAGGCGCATTCCTTCAACGGATCGACATGCGGGGCGGAATCCGTGCCCAGGAAGAAGCGGGCGTCACCCGAGATCGCGGCAGCGCGGAGCGCCAGCCGGTGGTTCTCACGCTTGGCGACCGGCAGGCAATAATAGTGTGGTCGGATACCGCCGACGAGGATGGCATTGCGGTTGATGATCAGGTGATGAGTGGTGATCGAGCCGGCGAGATTGCCCTTCGACGACTTGATGTAGTCAATACCATCCGCCGTCGTCACATGTTCCATGGTGATCTTCAGTTCCGGCAAGCGCTTGCGCAGCGGATCGAGTACCGTCTCGATGAAAACCGCCTCGCGATCGAAGATGTCCACGTCCGGCGTCGTCACCTCCCCATGCACGCAGAGCGGCAGACCGATCTTCGCCATGCGCTCCAGAACCGGCATCGCCTTGTCGAGATCGCGCACGCCGCCATGGGAGTTGGTCGTCGCGCCCGCAGGATAAAGCTTCACCGCGGTGATGAGGCCACTCTTCTTGCCCTCCTCCACATCGTCGGGATCGGTATGCTCGGTCAGGTAAAGGGTCATCAGCGGCTCGAAGCGATCGCCGTTGGGAAGGGCGGCGATGATACGGTCCCGATAGGCCCTGGCATCCGTGGTCGTCACCACCGGCGGCACCAGATTGGGCATGATGATGGCGCGAGCGAAATGCCGGCTCGTATCGCCGATCACCCCTTGCAGGATCGCGCCGTCGCGCAGATGCAGGTGCCAGTCATCGGGGCGGCGAAGCGTGAGCGTTTTCATGAAAAGCTTCCGAGTTGATCGATCTCAACCGCCATACCACCAACGGCTCATCCAAAACAATCCGATGGGATGAGTGAAACCGTCCAGGACATCTCATCTGCCAAATATCAGGCTTCACGGAAATGTGCAGGATAAGAGGACCGATCGTGGAACGAAAGCTCAGGACAAACGGAACCTGCGCCCGCCAACAGCGTTCGTTAACCAATCTGAGGAATCTCTGAGTCGGAGTACACACGATGAAATCCCAGGCGTCCAAAGTCAACAGGGGATTTGCAATTGCCACAGGTACCGCCATCGCACTTTGTGCCTTGGCGGTTTCCCCGGGTGCCGAGGAACAAGCCAGCCTGCAGCTCGCGGCGGCCGTGCAGACGGAATGCGACCGGCTCGCCGGCAGCCCTTACGACCAGCAGCGCAACAGCGAATTCGCGCCGGTCGGCATCGATGATATCGACGATTCTGCCGTCAATGCCTGTCAGATGGCCTATGACGCAACCGGTAATCCACGTTTTGCCTATCAGCTCGGCCGTGCGCTCAACAAAATCCAGCAGCCTGACCATGCGATGAGCGCGTATAATGCCGCCGTCCAGGCGGGCTATCCGGCCGCCAAGGTGAACTTCGGCATGCTGATGGGGCGGCTCGGCGACGAACAGGCAGAATTTCAGCTTTACCAGGAAGCCGCTCTCAGCGGCAACGTGCTTGGCGCCTACAATCTCGGCGTCGCTTATCGCGACGGCCTCGGCACCAAGCCGGATGTAAGCAAAGCGCTGCAATGGTTCGAGAAGGCTGCAGCCGAAGGCGATGATACGGCCGCCTTCAACATCGGTACTATCTACGACGAAGGCCAGCTTGTGCCGCAGGACGACCAGATGGCGATCGCCTGGTATGATCTTGCCGCCCAGCGCGGCAATACCGATGCGATGGTCAATCTCGGCCTGATGTATGAGACCGGCGAAGGCATCGCGGCCGATGCCAAGAAGGCTGCCGAAATGTATCGCCAGGCGGGCGAAAACGGCGACCTCTTCGGCGCCTACAAATTCCTGCAGATGCAGGAGCTTGGCATCGTTCCGGCACCGAGCGATCCGTCCATGCCCGAAGGCGTCAACTCACTGGTTCTGAAGCCGGGCGATGTGGAAACACCCACAACCGTTGGCAAGGAGATCTGAGGCCCGATCTCCGATCCTAGATTTCTCCGGCGGACGGTCCCCAAACGTCGGTCATGGCAAAACCATCCGCGAGTGGATCGAACGGGTCAAGCGCCACCTGATGCAGGCCAAACGTAAAACCACGACCGGCGATCGTCGGAATGATCGCCGGTTTTCCCGCGACCGCCGTTTCCGCCGCCAGCCCTATCTCGAATTCCGAGCCGATGATGGAGCGCGACTTGAAGACGTCGCCGACCCTCACCTTGCCACGGGCATGCAAGGCGGCCAAGTTGGCGGAATTGCCCGTTCCGCAGGGCGAGCGATCCGCCCGGCCCGGCCACATCGTGGTGCAGGTGCGTACCGTGCCATCGGCTTCAGTATCGCGGAACATCACATAAGCAACGCCGGAGATCGCGGGGATTTCCGGGTGAACGACGGGTATCTGCCTGTTGATCAGGTCCTTGAGTACCATGCCCGCCTTGACAAGCGCCGCGGCGTTACCCTTCTCGATCGTCAAATTGATCTGACCGACATCCACCAACGCATAAAAAATGCCGCCATAACAGAGATCGAGCCTGATCCCGCCCCATTCCGGCGTGTCGAGCCGCACGTCGAGTTCGTGCACGAAGGACGGCACCATCGTAAGCTTCACCTTTTCACAGCGTCCGTCCCGGCAAGAGGCTGTCGCCTTGACCAAGCCGGCCGCCGTTTCCAATGTCACGACGGTTTCCGGCTCCTTCATCTCGACAATACCGGATTCCAGAAGCGCTGTTGTGACGCAGATGGAGTTCGAGCCGGAACTCGCATGCGCCTGGTCGGGCTGCAGGATGATAAAGGCCGCGTCCGCATCCGGATGTTTTGCCGGCAGCAGCAGGTTGACGGAGCCGATCGGCGCGCCGCGCGGTTCGAGGCAGAGGAAACGGCGAAGCTCCTGCCCCTTGGGATCGGTGTTCAGCCAGTGAAGCTGGGCGGCAATCGTTTCGCCGGGTATCTTCGGCACGCCGCCGATCGCGACCTTGCCGATCTCGCCTTCGCAATGGACGTCCAAAAGCTGGATCGTACGCTTCCATCTCATTCCGGGATGCTCCAATCAAACGTGGCGGGTAATGCCGCCATCGACGCGAACGTTCTGGCCGGTGATGTAGCCGGCGCCGTCCGACAGGAGGAAGGCAGCCGTCTTGGCGATCTCCTCCACATGGCCGATACGCTTCATCGGGATCTTATCGGCGGTCTCGGGCTTGTGGTTCAGGCTGTCGATATAGCCGGGTAGAATGCAGTTCATACGGATGTTGTCCGCGGCATAGCGGTCCGCATAGAGCTTGGTGAAAGCTCCGGCTGCCGCACGGTAGGTACAGGAAACCGGGAAAACCAGCGAAGGCTCATAGGCGGCAAACGTGGTGATGTTGACGAAGGCGCCCTTGCCCTGCTTCAGCATCACCGGTGTCACGAGGCGGGCCATACGCACCAGCGACAGGATCATCATGTCGGAGCCGAGCGTCCAGGCTTCATCGGTGATGTCGAGCAGATCCCCCTTCGGCGGATGGCCGGTATGGTTCACGACGGCGTCGATGCGGCCGTAGGTCTTCATCGCAAGGTCGAAAATTGCCTGAATGTCTTCGGCCTTTTCCGCCACACCGCGGGATGCCACGCCTCCGAGCTCGGCTGCCAGTATCTCGCAGCTTTCCGATGGCGACATCAGAGCCAGCCTGTAATCTTGAGCATTGAGTTCCCGCGCAATCGCTTCGCCCATGCCGCGTCCGCCGCCGGTGATCAACACCACCTTTTCCGTCTCAGCCATTGGAATCTCCCTGACGATTTGCCGGCCACCCGCCAGCCTCCGCGAACAGGTATATCAGCGCGCCGGTTTTGCCTACTGCCTTCAGCGAAGCCAGAGATAACCGAGGTTCAGCTTCGTGTTGCCGTCACTATAATAATAAGGAAGCGAAAGGGATTGGGGGGGCGACGGTGTCAGCCCCAGGGCGTTCACGGATGAAAGGTCGATCGGCGGCGTGCCCGTGGTCTTCCCGCTATCCACCCATATGGCCAAGACCGGTGCCCTCATAGCATCCGGCGGCGGAAAGCCGTCGATCGGCTGCTCGGAACTGATGACGGGCACGTCGGGAAACTGCAGCCGCATATTGCCTGCAAGATGCATGCCCCCGGCGACGATCAACGCAGGTCGTTGTTCAGCGTTCAGCGCTTCCGCGACGGATGCGAAGGGATAGTTTATCCGTGAATAAGAGCCCGTCAGCCCGCTGGTCAATGTCTTGCCCGCCAAAGGGATCAGGGTGACGGCCATGATGACGACGAAGACCGGCACGAAACGTCCGAGGTTCGCTCCGGTATCCACACTCGACCGCTCCAGCTTCAGAAGCAGATAAAGCGGCAGGGCAAGCAGATAAGGATCGAGCCAGCGCTCGGTGATCTTGGTCGTTCCCGTGACCAGGATCACGCAGACAACGCCCAGGAGTGCGACCAGCATCATCAGCCCGAGCAGACGCGCCCACCGATCCCCTGCCTTCAAGACATGGCGAAGATCCTTCTTGAAGGCGACCGCGAAGATGACAACCGTCAGAGCTCCGAAGGCAATGCAGGCAAGAGCGAGGGAACCGAGCGCCTTGGCAACACGGGCGGCTCCATGAGGAGCGTTGGCTTCCACCATCTTGCCGATCGTACCGTTCGTCGCGAGATCGAGATTGCCGACAAGCCAGAGCGCGTGCGGGAGAATGATGGCCAGACCAGCAACGGCGGTCAGCAGGATGCACGGAGCGAACAGGCGACCGCGCCACTCGCGATCAGAGAATACCGCGACGACCGCCGCCGCCGGCAGCAGAACGAAATTATATTTCGAGATCGTGCCTATGCCGATCGCAACGCCAAGGATCAAGTAGCCAATCCAATCCGGGTGCCTGAGCGTGCGGAAAAGGCCATAGAGGAACAGCGAGGTCGCCATCAGCACCGCAACCGTATGGGTGAGATCCTGCTGCGGCATGTAGGAGACCTGCGGCAGAGTAACCAGGCTCAGCATCGCCATCGCCACGAAAGCGGGACGCCGGTCGAGCTCGCGCGCCGCCAGGCCGAAGAACACGTAGCACAGGAACAGCATGAGGAATTTCGGGAGCATCAGGGAAAACAGCGAAATCCCCATGACGCGAACGAAGGCATTCTGAACCCAGTTGTAGAAAGGCGGCTGCGGTCCGTAACCGGCAAGCCAGTATTGCGAGAACAGCGACTGTTCGGCCTCGTCGAGGGTCAGCGAATTCGGCAGAATCAACCGGACGGCAATGCTCAACGCAAAATAGATGCCGAGAAACAGCGCGCTCGCCCACAGGCCCCGTGAAAGAAATCGCGTCAGGCGGCCGGGCTCTTCCAAATCTTCGCGCGCGAATATCGCGCCGCTCTCACGATCCATTTCCGTTCCTCGTGGAAGACGACATCCTTCAGCACGTGACACGGTGCACGGCACGGATCAATACCAAACTGGCGACGGCCGGACCTTGGATATAGATCACCAACTGTGGAGAGGCGAGATTTCAACTCGCGACCTCCCGATTCGGAGTACGACGAACCACGTGAGCAGGCCTGCTCCAACGGTCGCAGCGGCTGCGGCGGGCACGCCGGACCGCGCCACCACCCGCCAGTCTGCCTGCTTGGCATCAGTCCGAATTTGAAGCTGTTATCGGCGAAGCGCACGATTGTCGTCACTGCGATTGCCAACAAGAGCCGAAGCCCTGGAAAAGCGTGACACCAGCGGTGAGCAACGTCACAATGTCGATCCGGACAAATTCCATGTCTTGCCTTCCTCCCGCAATCGAATTTCGATATCGTGAACCGATATCATGTATCAAACGGTATTCGCTGAAAATGGAGCACCACGATCTCCTCTCCGGCCTTGTGCGCCTGCATGTGCTCCATCACGCAGCCGAGCATGAGATTTATGGCCAGTGGATGATCGATGAACTGGCGAGCCACGGCTACCGCCTGTCTGCCGGCACACTCTATCCGCAGCTGCACAAGATGACACGCGATGGCTACCTCACCGCACGCGAGGAGCGCGCCGGACGCACCATGCGCAAACTCTATTCCATCACGGACAAAGGGCGCGATGGCCTTGCTGTGGCCAAGCAGCGCATCCGCGAATTTACGGGAGAGGCGATGAAAAGATGACGGACACGACGACGAGCCAAGATGAAAACCAGAGCACCCGAGGCTCGGCCGGCGAGGTTTTCGCGGCGTTCCTCAAGCTCGGCCTCACCTCCTTTGGCGGGCCCATCGCGCATCTCGGGTACTTTCGCGACGAACTGGTTCTGCGGCGCAAGTGGATCGATGACAAGGGCTATGCCGACCTCGTGGCGCTCAGCCAGTTCCTGCCCGGTCCGGCATCGAGCCAGGTCGGTTTCGCCCTAGGGCTTCTGCGCGGCGGGCCGCTCGGAGCGTTTGCCGCCTGGACGGCCTTTACCTTACCGTCGGCCATTCTGCTCGTCCTCTTCGCTTACGGCGCGGCCGCATTCGGCGGACCGATCGGCGGCGGTATCATCACCGGTCTCAAGATCGTCGCTGTCGCCATCGTCGCCCAGGCCGTCTGGGGCATGGCGAGGAACCTCTGCCCGGACCGCGAGCGTGCCACCATCGCCCTCGGCGCGGTGCTGATCATCGTTTTCATGACGGGTGTGCTCGGGCAGGCGGCCGCGATCGCTGCCGGTGCCGTGGCGGGCCTTGTCTACTGCCGCAACCATCAGGCGGAGATCACCCGGCACATCGAATTCCCAGTTTCGCGATTGTTCGGGGCGATTTCGCTCTCGCTCTTCATCGCTTTGCTCGTCGGACTGCCCATCGTCACCTCCGCTACGTCTTCGCAAGGTTTCTCCGTCTTCGACTCGTTCTACCGCGCGGGCTCGCTGGTCTTCGGCGGCGGACATGTCGTATTGCCGCTTCTCGAAACGGAGGTCGTCCAACGCGGCTGGGTCAACCACGACCAGTTTCTTGCCGGCTACGGAGCGGCGCAGGCCGTGCCAGGGCCGCTCTTTACCTTTGCTGCCTATCTGGGAACTGTTTTGGAGCACGCCCCCAACGGTCTCGCCGGAGCGGGCATTGCGCTGATTGCCATCTTCCTGCCGGGCTTTCTGATCCTGCTTGGCGTTATTCCGTTCTGGGACAGCTTCCGCAAACGCGAAAGCGCACAAGCCCTCATGCGCGGCGCCAATGCCGCCGTTGTCGGCATTCTCGGCGCGGCGCTTTACGATCCCGTTTTCACCAGTGCGATTGTCGGTCCCCGTCAATTCGCGCTGGCGCTGACCTGCTTCGTGCTGCTGATGGCGTGGAAGGCCGCACCCTGGATCGTCGTGCTCGTCGCTGCGGCGGGTGGCGTGCTGATCGGTGTGGGTTGACGTCAGCTCGCTGCCGGAAAGCGTTCGGAAGCAGATGCATGCACTGCACGACAGCCACTGCGGCGGTTCGCTCGCAAGCCCGGCGTCCGGCGACTGATTCGATCGCGGCCGACTCGAGCGCATCCTGCGCATTGAGATAATCGGTCATCATCTGGCGCACCTCGACGACGTTGCGCTCCTCGATGCAGCCCAGCGCCATGATGAGAGCCCCACCTTGGTCTTGCCCGTCAGGCTGTAGAGGCCTACCTGCCGCGACGCTTCCGCCGGCCCAACCCGTAGGAGAAAGAGGTATGCTCGAAGCCTACGCGGAGAATTTCCCAGACCCAAACCGAGGCTGAACGTGATTCTGTCTTGATGCGCTCGTTGAAGGTCACAAAAAATACAATGGTATCAGGGAGGTAAATGGCGCACCCGAAGAGATTCGAACTCCTGACCCCCAGATTCGTAGTCTGGTGCTCTATCCAGCTGAGCTACGGGTGCGTGAGCAAGCAGTGCGTCACCGCTTGCGTGGCGATCCTCTAATGGGTGCCGCGAAGGATTGCAAGCGATTTTACCGCGGGCCGCGTCATTTTACTGTCACTTCCCGCTCAAACCGTTGAGAAGCAACATTTATTTGCGTCAGGCCCGAGCCCGGTAGTCTTCCAGCGAGACCGGGCGGTCGGGAATTTCGATCCTGAACTGCGTGCCAGGACCGGGTTTTTCCACAAGCGCGATCGTGCCGCCATGCGCCAGAACCAGCTCGCGGGCAATTACCAGGCCGAGGCCGGTGCCTCCTGAACGGGCGGAGCCGCGGAAGGCCGCGAACAGATTCTCGCGCGCCTTGCGCGGCATGCCGGGGCCGGTATCGTCGATCATAATGCTGACCACGCTGCCCACCCGATGCGCCGAAACGGAGATCCGGCGGACCATGGACGCATCCTCAGGGTCGAAGGTCGTAAGCGCCTGCACGGCATTGCGGCAGAGATTGTGGATGACCCGGAAAAGCTGCTCACTGTCGCAATCCACCTCCAGGTCGGCCGCCACCTGCTCCTGGAATTCGATACCCGCATCCGGATCGATAGCCAGGATATCGCGTACTTCCTGGCAAAGATCGGCGAGCCGGATGCGCCGGCGGCGCGGCGCGGCTTCGGAGGCCTGGCCGTAGGCAAGCACCTCACTCGTATAGCCCACGGCACGATCGATCGTGCGCAAAAGCTTCGGGGCGAAACTCCGCACCATCGGATCCTCGACGTCCGTCAGCCGGTCGGACATCAGCTGCGCAGACGCCAGAATGTTGCGCATGTCATGGTTGATCTTCGAAACGGCAAGGCCGAGATCGGCAAGATTCTTCTGCTGCTTCAGTGTGCGCTGCAGCTGCACCTGCATCGCGGTCAGATGCCGGCCCGCCACCGCAAGTTCGCCGCGCGAGCGGTCGGGGGCGAAGACACGGGCAGGATCATCCGGCTGCTCGGAAAAGCGCTGCATGCTATGGGTGAGCCGCCGGATCGGCAGGATCATCATGCGGTTGATGGCGAGGAAGATCAGAACCGCTGTGAAGAGCGAGATCAGCAAGGAAATCAGAAACATCATCTTTGAATATTTCAGCATGTCCTTGCGCAGTGCGCCATCCGTCATCACCAGCTCGATGACCATGTCGCTCTCGCCGATCGGACCATAGAAGCGCATCACGCGGCCGCCTCCGAACAGCAGCGTGTCGAGCGCATCACGCATGGACGCAAGCATCGGCGTATCGGAGAGATCGTAGACCTCATCTACCTGCGGCGGCATGTCGGTCGCGGCGAGCAGCCGCGAGGTGCCGTCCTTACGAAGCGCGATCACCTTGGTGCCGGTAGCCAGCAGCGTGTCGTCCTGTACCGCACGGGGAAGCTCGGCCGACTGCAGGCCATCGATGACGATGCCGGCGGCCGCAGCCGTATCCAGTTTGTCACGCAGCCAGTTCATCCGCATATTGGCGACAGAGGGCACGAAGATCAGCACTTCGGCAAGCATGACGAAGATGACGGTAAGCCAGAGGAGTCGGCCGGACAGGCCGCGGAAAAGGCGCGGCATCGGCTCCAGGCCCGCGCCCTCCGGCGAGGACCCCGAGCGCCCCGAGGTGTGAACCTCGCCGTCCATGCGGGTCTCCATTTCCGAATTTCGATCCCGACCGGCACCAATATCAGCCGATTTCGGTAATCCTCTATCTTAAGACTTCGATGCCAATTTACCAGCCCCTTCACCGCAGCGCAAAAAGAAAGCGGAGACGTTTCCGTTTCCGCTTCCTGATCTGGTTGATTTACGCGGCGCGGATCAGAATTCCTCCCAATCCCCCGCCGCCGGGGCCGCTGCGGCACTGCCGCCGAAAGCGCGTTTCAGCGCACCCGCCATTGCCTTGACGGGGGAGACGCGCGGACTGTGGGTCGAGGCAGCGGCAACCGGCCGCGGCGCTCCGGCACTTGCACCGGTCCTCTCGGCATCGTCGCCGATGTTGAACTGCGACAGGAGAGCAAAGAGGCTATCGGCTTCCGAAGAGAGCTTCTGGGTCGCTGCCGAAGTCTCTTCCACCATGGCGGCGTTCTGCTGTGTCACCTGATCCATCTGGTTGACGGCGGTATTGACCTCCGCAAGGCCGGTTGCCTGCTCACCGGAAGCGACCGCGATCGAATGGATATGATCGTTGATCTGCAGCACACGTGTTTCGATTTCGGAGAGGGCGTCGCCAGTCTTCTGCACCAGATCCACGCCCACCGCCACCTCGCCACCGGACTTGCTGATCAGCGCCTTGATGTCCTTCGCCGCACTTGCCGAGCGTTGTGCGAGTTCACGAACCTCCTGGGCGACGACCGCAAAGCCCTTGCCGGCCTCGCCGGCACGGGCTGCCTCAACGCCGGCATTCAGTGCCAGAAGATTGGTCTGGAACGCGATTTCATCGATGACGTTGGTGATCTGGGCGATCTCGCGGGACGCCTGCTCTATGCGGCCCATCGCCTCGACGGCGCTGCGGACAACTTCGCCGGACTGCGCCGCGCTCTGCTTTGCCTCGCCCACCATGACGGTGGCTTCCTGCGCGCGTTGTGTGGACGTGCGCACCACCGCGGTAATCTGATCGAGCGCTGCGGACGTCTGCTCCAGCGCAGCCGCTTGCCGCTCCGTGCGTTTGGAGAGGTCGTTGGTAGCATTGCTCAGCTCTGAAGCGCTGCCGTTCATCGAGCCGGTCGCGACACGGACATTGCTCATGGTGACGCGCAACGTTTCCATCGTGCCGTTAACGTCACGCTGCAGCTCTGCGAACGCACCCTTGAAGTTGCCGTTCATGCTGTCTGTGAAATCGCCGGCGGCGAGGCTCTTCACAACCCGGCACGTCTCTGAAATGCCTGTGTCGACGCTCGCCAGCAAATGGTCGACATTGCGGGCAAAATGATCGAGGCTTTCCTCACCCCATTGTTTGTCGATGCGGCGGGTGAAGTCACCTTCGGCGGCGGCGGCCACGACAGTCGACATGCGAGCCTGCAGATCGTCGCTCTTGCCGCGCATGGTTGCCTCCGAGGCATTCATACGCGCGACCTCGATACCGTTCTTGCGGAAGATCTCGATTGCTGCCGCCATATCGCCGATTTCGTCAGCGCGGCCCGCTCCGGAAACCTGCGCATTGAAATCGCCGGCAGCGATCTGCTTCATCGCTTTCGTCAAGTTCATGATCGGATGGCTGAGCTGACGCCGGCCAAGATAGAGTCCGAAACCCGCACCGGCCGCGACGCCGGCAACGGTAATGGCAGATACAAGGATGAAGAGCGTGCGGGTGAAATCATTGAGTTTCTGATCCACCTCGGCGAGCAGCGCCTGGTCTGTCTTGACGACTTCGTCGATCTCCACCTGATAGGCCTTGCGGTTGTTGCGATTGGCCTCGTTGTTGCCCTGCTCGTTTGCAGCCGCGGGACTGACTTCGCGCCCAAGGCGCGCGGTCTCGGACCTGAAGGCGGTGAATTCTTTCGACCGGGCAAGCAGCTTGTCGAATACGGCCCGCTCGTCGGCGGGAACGATCTTGTCCCAATCCGTAAGAAGCTGGTCCATTTCTTTGAGATAGCCGAGGATGCCGTCACCGAATTTCTTGGCTTCCTTGGTATCCTTCGACATGTAGACGCCGCGGGAATCCATAACGACAGCGGTTACGAGACGGTTCAGATGCTCGCCCTTTTGCGCGCGATCAGCCGCCAGCTCGTATTCGTCCATCATGGTACGATATTCCGTCATGGCAAATAGCGACATGCCGCCGATAAAGCAGGCCACGAGGCTCATGAACCCGACGAGGAGATTGATTTTCCCGCGAATTTTCATTGCTTTCCTTCCAGACCCGGGTGGATTTCCAGGGAAATGCAACTGTTCAGCAGTTCCTCCCCTATCCCGATATGCTAAAATTAGCTCTCATCAATTAAGAAATACTTGAAACTCCTCTTGAAACGGAAACAATCGCGACGGGTATAATTTTCCAAAATCACTCCTGATTGCAAAACGGCTTGCCATTCCTCGCCCTGGTCTTCTCCGCTCCTGAAATTATTGCATTTCAATTCGGAAAAGCTTGAATAACCGGAGAAATTCGGAATGGTTAACGGGATGCCTTGCAATCTTATCCTTTGAATCCGGAGCAAAGGGGATGCCCCCTCCCCAGGCCGAGATCAAAAAGCCCACCGTGATTGACTTTTCCGGCAAAGTTCTCTTATAAGCCGCGCACGTTCAGCTCCGGCGGGCTTGCACGCATGCAGCCGGTTATGCGGATCGTTTTTCCGAAGCGCTCTTGCTCTCTTTCACGGGGGCAAAATCCAAGAAGGGCCGCACACCGCGGTATTAAAATAAATGAAGCGTACCTACCAACCGTCCAAGCTTGTTCGCAAGCGTCGTCACGGATTCCGTGCCCGCATGGCCACCAAAGGCGGCCGCAAGGTTCTTTCCGCACGCCGCGCCCGTGGCCGCAAGCGTCTCTCGGCCTAAGGCCGAGCTGCCCGAGGCGACCGGGCGATGATGACGGAGACCAAGATCAAGAAGACTGTCGGGCGGCTGAAAAGCCGGCCGCAGTTTCTTGCTGTCCGGGAGGGCGAAAGTCGTCGTGGCCGAACCTTCCTTCTGGAAGTGCTCGATCGCCATGTGCCGGACGAGCCGCCGCGCGTCGGCTTCACCGTCACCAAGAAACAAGGCAACGCAGTCGAACGCAATCGCATGCGCCGGCGCCTCAAGGAGGCGGTGAGGCAATCTGCCGGATTTGCAATGAAGAACGGACACGACTATGTGATTGTCGCGCGGAGGGAGGTGCTGGCGGTTCCCTTCGCTGATATGACGGCCCGGCTCATCGAGCGCATTGAAAGCAGGCCGAAACCGAAGCGGTCCGAGGAGACCCGTTCCAGGAAAGCATGATGGAAAAGAACCGCAATTACTTCATCGCGATCGCGCTCTCGGTGCTGATCGTCCTTGCCTGGCAGTTCCTCTACATGAATCCGAGGATGGAAGCTCAGCAGCGCGCCGAAGAGGCTCGCCGTGCGCTGCAAGGCGAAACTGCCCAGACCACCTCTCCGGAAAGCCCCGGCGCCCAAAGCGGATCGAGTGCGCCCACGGGTGCCTTGCCAGGAGCCGCCCCAGGGCAGACGACCGTCACTCGTGAACAGGCGCTTGCCAAGTCGCAGCGCGTCCAGATCGAGACGCCAGCCCTCACCGGTTCCATCAACCTGACCGGCGCCCGTTTCGATGATCTGAAGCTGCGCGAATACCACGAGACCGTGGACGACAAGAGCCCGATCATCACGCTCTTCTCACCCTCCGATACGAAGGATGGCTATTTTGCCGAAGTCGGTTACATCCCCAATGAATCGATAGGGACAGTGCCCGGTACGAGCACCCAGTGGACGCTCGCAAGCGGCGACAAGCTGACCCAGCAGACGCCTCTGACGCTCTCCTTCACCAACGACAAGGGCATCACCTTCACCCGCACGATCTCGGTTGACGACCACTACATGCTGACGGTCGTGGATAAGATTGATAACAAGACCGGTACGCCGGTGACATTGACGCCCTATGGCCGCGTCATCCGTAACAACAAACCGGCAACGCCTTCCGTATGGGTCATTCACGAGGGCTTCATCGGCGTGATGGGCGAAAGCGGCTCACTCAGCGAGCATACTTATTCCAATATCGAAGAAGAACAATATACCAACGAGAAAGCGACCACCGGCTGGTTCGGCATCACCGACAAGTATTGGGCCGCGACCATCGTTCCCCCTCAGACGCTGCCCTACGTCACGCGCTTCTCGCATTTCACCGGCGGACAGGCGAGCTATCAGGCGGATTACAAAGGCGACGACCTGACGGTGCAACCCGGCCAGTCGACCGAGCTTAAGAACCTCGTCTTTGCCGGCGCCAAGGAAGTGCCGCTGATCTCGCGCTACGAAACGGAATACGCCGTTCCGCAGTTCAATCGCCTGATCGACTGGGGCTGGTTCTACTTCATCACCAAGCCGATGTTCCAGCTGATGGACTTTTTCTTCCGTCACGTGGGTAATTTCGGCGTCGCGATCCTGCTCACCACCATCGTCGTCAAGGCACTGTTTTTCCCGCTCGCCAGCAAGCAATACGCCTCCATGGCCAACATGAAGCGCATGCAGCCGAAGATGGAGGAACTCAAGGCCAAGTTCGGCGACGATCGCATGGGCCTGCAGCAGGCGATGATGGCGCTCTACAAGGAGGAGAAGATCAATCCGATTGCCGGCTGCTGGCCGGTGCTCCTGCAGATCCCGGTATTTTTCGCGCTCTACAAGGTCATCTACGTGACGATCGAGATGCGTCACGCGCCCTTCTTCGGCTGGATCCAGGACCTTTCCGCGCCCGATCCGACCTCGCTCTTCAACCTGTTCGGCCTGTTACCTTACGACGTGCCACACTTCCTGTTGATCGGCGTCTGGCCGCTCGTCATGGGGGTCACCATGTTCCTGCAGATGCGCATGAACCCGACGCCGCCAGACCCAACCCAGGCGATGATCTTCACCTGGATGCCGGTCGTCTTCACCTTCATGCTGGCATCATTCCCGGCCGGCCTCGTCATCTACTGGGCCTGGAACAACACGCTGTCAGTCACGCAGCAGGCGATCATCATGAAGCGCCATGGAGCCAAGGTCGAGCTCTTCGACAACCTGAAGGGCCTCTTCCGACGAAAACCGGCAGCTTCGAAGTAACATCAGAAAACCCCGGTTCGCCGGGGTTTTCTTTTTCGGCAATAGGCAAATATCTTCCATAGCTTGACATTGGCCGGCAAAACCCGGAAGCCGTGTCGCTTCGATCAAGACAGGACCGACAGAACCGATGCCCGCAGACAGGAACATGGACGACAAGCCGCTTTTCGGCCGCCCCTGGATCTTCATCCGCGGCGTGCCGTCGATGAAATTCCTTCCCCCGGAAGGCCCGCTGGAAGTGGCTTTCGCCGGACGATCCAATGTTGGCAAGTCGTCGCTCATCAACGCGCTCGTGGGCCATAAAGGGCTTGCCCGCACGTCCAACACGCCGGGCCGCACCCAGGAACTCAACTATTTCGTTCCGGACGGATATTCCGGCGAAGGCACGGACCTGCCGCCGATGGCACTGGTCGACATGCCGGGCTACGGCTATGCGCAGGCGCCGAAGGAACAGGTCGATGCCTGGACCAAGCTCGTCTTCGATTACCTGCGCGGACGCGCCACGCTGAAGCGCGTCTATGTGCTGATCGACAGCCGCCACGGCATCAAGAAGAATGACGAGGAAGTGCTTTCCCTGCTCGACAAGGCCGCCGTCTCCTACCAGGTCGTGCTGACGAAGACCGACAAGATCAAGGAACCGGCTGTCGCGAAACTGATCGCGGAAACGACGGAAAAGATCCGCAAGCGGCCGGCAGCCTACCCGGTCGTTCTTTCGACGTCATCGGAAAAGGGCCGCGGCCTCGATGAACTGCGCCAAGCAATCACCGAAACGGTCGGCATGCCGGTCTGATGGCCTCGAAACTTCGGCCATGATTATTTCCTCTGTCAAAAACATGCGCTAAAAGGCCCCACTCACTTCATGGGGAATCCGATGACCGCTTCCGATAGCGAACTTCAGGCCAAGCTTCTGGCCCAGGCGCTGCCCTATATGCAGCGTTACGAGAACAAGACCATCGTCGTGAAATATGGCGGCCACGCCATGGGCGACCCGGAACTCGGCAAGGCGTTCGCGGCGGATATCGCGCTCCTCAAGCAATCGGGTGTCAACCCGATCGTCGTCCATGGCGGCGGCCCGCAGATCGGCGCGATGCTGACCAAGATGGGCATCGAATCCAAGTTCGAAGGCGGCCTGCGCGTCACCGACGCCAAAACCGTCGAGATCGTCGAAATGGTGCTCGCCGGCTCGATCAACAAGGAGATCGTGGCGCTGATCAACCAGACCGGCGAATGGGCGATCGGGCTCTGTGGCAAGGACGGCAACATGGTCTTCGCGGAGAAGGCCAAGAAGACCGTCATCGACCCGGACAGCAATATCGAGCGCGTTCTCGACCTCGGCTTCGTCGGCGAAGTGGTGGAAGTCGACCGCACGCTGCTCGACCTGCTCGCCAAGTCGGAGATGATCCCGGTCATCGCCCCCGTCGCTCCCGGCCGTGACGGCGCCACCTACAACATCAATGCCGATACGTTCGCTGGCGCCATCGCCGGCGCGCTGAACGCGACGCGCCTGCTCTTCCTCACCGATGTTCCCGGCGTGCTGGACAAGGACAGGAACCTCATCAAGGAGTTGACCGTCGCCCAGGCCCAGGCGCTCATCAAGGATGGCACGATCTCCGGCGGCATGATCCCGAAGGTCGAGACCTGCATCGAAGCGATCAAGGCCGGGGTTCAGGGCGTCGTCATCCTGAACGGCAAGACCGCCCATTCCGTGCTGCTTGAAATCTTCACCGAGCGCGGGGCGGGCACGCTGATCGTGCCCTGATCCCGAGGCGCTTCAAGGCTCAGCCGGCGGCGGCAAAAACCGCCGCGGCATCCTCCTTCAGCCTCGCCATCATCGCCCGATAAGGACCGGGACCGTAACTCACACGACTGACGCCGAGCTCGCCGAGGCGTTTCGGCGTGGAGACGCCCGGCATCATCATGATGTTGACCGGCACTGGCGTCGCTTCGCAGAGCGTGCGGATCAGCTTTTCATCTGCAAGTCCCGGCGCGAAGAAGCCGCTGGCGCCGGCCCCGGCATAAGCTTTGGCGCGTTCGATCGCCTGATCGAGAAGGCCCGCATGCTTCGCCCGGTCGCCCTCCTGCAGGAAAAGATCGGTGCGGGCGTTGATGAAGAAAGTCATATCAAGCGCGTCGGCAAATGCCCTTATGGCGCGGACGCGTTCCGCCTGCACCTCGATGGCGTAGACGCCGCTGCCGCCAACGACCTGATCCTCGAAATTGATGCCGATCGCGCCGGCATCGATGACCTTGCCGACATTTCTCGCAAGTTCCGTCGGTTCTTCCGCATAACCGCCTTCGAAATCCACCGACAAGGGCACATCGACAGCCGCAGTGATCGATTTCACGGTCGCAAGCAATGCTTCCATCGGCAGGTTCTCGCCGTCGGCATACCCTTGGGCCGCTGCGACCGACCAGCTTCCGGTGCCGAGCGCCTTTGCCCCGGCATCGGCGACGGCCTTTGCCGTGCCGGCATCCCAGATATTGTAGATGATGACCGGATTGCCCTTTTTGTGAAGCGCGCCGAAAGCGGCCGCCTTGTCCTTCTGAGACATCAAATGATCCTCCCGTTAAGGATACCACCCTAACTGGATTCGATCACTATTGCCGCCTGAAATCGGGCGCCGATTACGAGAAAAGCAACCCGAGGATGCCGCAGACGATCAGCAGGCAGCCGATCACCTCCATACGGTTCACCCGCTCGTGGAAGAGGAAATAGGAAGCCATGAAGGTGAAGACGAGTTCGATCTGGCCGAGCGCGCGCACATAGGCCACCTGCTGCAGAGTCATCGCCGTGAACCAGCCGGCCGATCCCACGACGCCGGCCAACCCCACCAGCGAAGACGAGCGCCAGGAGAGAAGCACCTGGATGATCTCCCGCTTGTCCTTCCACACCATCCAGACCAGCATGAAGGCCGTCTGGAAGGTCGTGACGCAGGCGAGCGTGACCGCCGCCTCCATCACCGGCCCAGGCCCGCCGAGGGAGAGCGACGCGCTACGATAGGCCACGGCCGAAATGCCGAAGACAGCCCCCGAGGCGATGCCGATCAGCGCCGTTCGGCCGGTCAGCGCGACCAGTGTATTGCGCCAGGAAAGCGGCATGCGTGCCATGGAAATCATCATCACGCCCAGGACGCCGACGATGATCGCCATGACAGCGCCGGGTGTCAGCCTCTCGCCGAGCAGGATGAAACCGAAGATCGCAGCCTGTACCGGCTCCGTCTTGGAATAGGCCGTGCCGACGGCGAAATTCCGAAGCGAAAAGAGATGCACCAGCATGATCGTCGCGAAGATCTGCGCCAGCCCGCCGATAACGGCCCATGCCGCAAAGGTCCAGTTCGGCGCAGGAAACGGATAGCCGGCAAGATAATGCAGCGCCAGCACATAGAGGATCGCCACCGGAAACCCGTAGCCGAAGCGCACGAAGCTCGCACCGCGCGTGCCGAGCGAACCCTGCAGATGCTTCTGCAAGGCGGAGCGCAGGTTCTGCAGGAAGGCGGCGGCAATGGTGATGGGGATCCAGAGTTCCATATCGTGGCGGTATCATGCCCGCTCATCTACCGCCAAGGCCGGATTCGGCTGAAACCGGTCGTCTTTTTCGATTTTCTTTATCGGCCCGGCGGTGCATAAGACCGGCATGGACAAGAAACCCAAAACCTCTCCCGATCCCATCGATTTCGACCGCATCCGCGACTGGGTCTTCGATCTCGACAACACGCTCTATCCGCATCACGTCAATCTGTTCGCGCAGATCGACAGGAACATGACGGCCTATGTGCAGGAACTGCTGCAACTGGAACCGGAAGAAGCCAAGGCGCTGCAGAAGCACTACTACCACGAGCACGGCACCACGCTGCAGGGCCTGATGCTGCACTACGGCATCGATCCGGACAGCTTCCTTGAACGGGCGCATGCCATAGACTATTCGGCGCTCCTGCCCAACCTGGAACTTGGCGAGGCGATCAAGGCTCTTCCCGGCCGCAAGTTCATCTTCACCAACGGCAGCATGCCACATGCGGAGGCCGCCGCGCGGGCGCTCGGCATCCTCGACCATTTCGATGACATCTTCGACATCGTCGCTGCCGATTATGTGCCGAAGCCGTCAGGCGCTACCTACGACAAGTTTGCGAGCCTGCATCGCGTCGACACGAGGAACGCGGCGATGTTCGAGGACCTGCCGCGCAACCTGCAGGTGCCGAAGATCCTCGGCATGCGTACAGTCCTTCTCGTGCCGCGCAATCTCGATACGGTGCTGATGGAGCGTTGGGAGAAGCTGAGCGACGAGGACGATCACATCGATTATGTCACTGACGACCTTGCCGGCTTTCTCGGCGGTCTGCGTACGAGCTAGAGTCTTATTCGCCTTACCAAAAGTTCATCCACCTTACGGATGTTTAAGTAGCTTTGACCGGGGCCGGGACCTACCTTCAGGTTATTGAAGTAACCGGAAAGGACCCCTCAATGACCGCGAAGAAAATCGTTTTGGCGACCCTTAGTGCCGTCTTGGTCGCGGGAGCCGCTATCCCGGCTCTCGCGGCACCAGGGCGCGATGGACCTGGCCGCCCCGGCGGTCCTGGCCGCGCAATGATGCAGGACGTGATGTTCGTCCGCCTGCTCAAGAACGCCGACACCGACAAGGATGGCAAGATCTCCAAGGATGAAGTGACCGCCTTTCAGGACAAGCTGTTCACCCAGATCGACGCCAACAAGGACGGCTCGCTGACACGTGGGGAGATGCTCGATTACCGCCAGGCGCGGATGGAAGAATTCCGCAAGAACAATCCGCCGCCGGAACAGGCCGATAATGGTGATGACCAGCCGCAGGACCGGCGGGATCGCATGGCCGACAGGCGCGACGATCGCCGCGATCGGGACCGCCAGGCATGGAACCATCACGGCTGGGGCCATCACGACCGGGATCGCCGTGAAGCCCGCTGGGACGGGCCGCGCCATGGCGGCATGATGCGCGGCGGTTTCTTCCGCATGGTCGATGAAGACAATGACGGCAAGGTCACCAAGGCTGAAGCCACTACGGCCACCGACAAGCTGCTTGTCCGCATGGACACGAACAAGGACGGAATGATCTCCATCGACGACCTGCCGGACCGCCCCCTCTAGTTCTCCGCCCCCTTTAGAACTAGTACCGGCTGTCGTCTCAAAGGACCCGCCTCTTCCGCTAGAGAGGCGGGTTCTTTCTTTTAGTGCTCGTAAAAGTCCGCGATGATCTTCCAGGCCTGATCGGCCGTTTCCACGAAGCTGATCAAGTTCACGTCATCCGGCGCGATCGTGCCGAATTCCGCAAGCGCTTCGAAATTGATGATACCGCGCCAGAAGGATTCGCTGAAAAGGATCAGCGGAACGCGCTCCATGCGCCTGGTCTGGATGAGAGTCAGCGCTTCGAACATCTCGTCGAGCGTGCCGAAGCCGCCTGGAAACACTGCTACCGCCTTGGCGCGCATCATGAAATGCATCTTGCGGATGGCGAAATAGTGGAAGTTGAAGCTGAGCTCGGGGGTTACGAACCGGTTCGGCGCCTGCTCGTGCGGCAGCATGATGTTGAGACCGATGCTGGGTGCGCCGGCTTCGGTCGCTCCGCGATTTCCGGCCTCCATCACACCAGGACCGCCGCCCGTCACGACCACGTACTCCTGGTGGTTGTAGATGGCCGAATACTTGCCACAAAGGGCCGCGAATTTCTGCGCCTCCTCGTAATAAACCGAAGCCGCTTCGAGGCTCTTGCGCTGGGTTTCGTTGCGAGCCGCCCAGGCGCTCTGGCCCGGAGCGGGAATGCGCGCACCACCGAAGAGCACGACAGTCGACCGGATGCCGCGTTCGGCAAGGGCCATCTCCACCTTCAGCAGTTCGAGCTGCAGGCGAACCGGGCGAAGCTCTTCCCGGCACAGAAAATCTTCATCCACATAAGCGAGCCGGTAGGACGGCGATTCCGTCTGCGGCGTCTTTGGCAGGCCCGCCGCCGCCTGCCTGTCCGCCACATTGTCCTTCAGCGGATCCCAGACACCATCCTTGCGCCGTGGTCCGTCTTTCCTTGACCTTGCCATTTGCCTGATCCTTCCGGCATCAACATCGGTTGACGCCAATTCACATTGACGCTTGAGTGGCGGTCGCTTAGAGCAAATGACACTAAAAAACCACCTCTCCCGCCATCACGATATCGAGCGACGTTTAAGGATTTCCCATGAGCAGCCCCGACTTCTCTTCCCTCGAAAAGACTATCGAGACCGCTTTCGACAACCGCGACAGCGTCACAGTCTCCACGAAAGGGGAAGTGCGCGATGCCGTCGAGGAAGCGCTCCTGCTGCTCGACGGCGGCAAGGCGCGCGTGGCAAGCCGCGGTGCGGATGGCACTTGGACCGTGCATCAGTGGCTCAAGAAGGCCGTGCTGCTCTCCTTCCGGCTCAACGACATGGAAGTCGTCAAGGGCGGACCGGGTAATTCCACCTGGTGGGACAAAGTGCCGTCGAAATTCGAAGGCTGGGGCGACAATGCGTTTCGCGCCGCCGGCTTCCGCGCCGTGCCAAACGCGGTGGTTCGCCGTTCCGCCTATATCGCGAAGAACGTGGTGCTGATGCCCTCCTTCGTGAACCTCGGCGCCTTCGTCGATGAAGGCACGATGGTCGATACATGGGCAACCGTCGGTTCCTGCGCGCAGATCGGCAAGAACGTACATCTCTCCGGTGGAGTCGGCATCGGCGGCGTGCTGGAACCGATGCAGGCAGGCCCGACCATCATCGAGGACAATTGCTTCATCGGCGCCCGTTCGGAAGTCGTCGAAGGCTGCATCATCCGTCAGGGTTCGGTGCTCGGCATGGGCGTTTTCATCGGCAAGTCGACGAAGATTGTCGACCGCACGACCGGCGAAGTCATGTATGGGGAAGTGCCGCCCTATTCGGTGGTCGTGGCCGGCACCATGCCCGGCAAGCCGCTGCCGAACGGCGAACCGGGCCCGAGCCTTTATTGCGCCGTGATCGTCAAGCGCGTCGATGAAAAGACCCGCTCCAAGACCGGCATCAACGAACTGCTCCGCGACTGAGCGAACAATGTCCACATCCGATCCCGTCAACAATCTCCAGACTCTCATCCGCTGCCCTTCGGTGACGCCCGCCGAAGGTGGCGCGCTTTCGGCACTGGAGGCCATGCTCCTGCCGCTCGGCTTCAAGGTCGAGCGCATGGTCGCGACGGAACCGGGCATGCCGGACATCGAGAACCTCTATGCGCGACTCGGAAACAAGGGCCCACACCTGATGTTCGCCGGGCATACGGACGTGGTGCCGCCGGGCGACGAAGCCTCCTGGAGCCATCTACCCTTCGCCGCCGAGATTGCCGGCGGTGAGCTTTTCGGTCGCGGCGCGGTGGACATGAAAGGCGGCATCGCCTGCTTCGCCGCGGCAGTCGCACGACATATCGAAAAGCATGGCATGCCAAAGGGCTCGATCTCATTCCTGATCACCGGCGATGAGGAAGGCCCGGCCGTCAACGGTACGGAAAAACTGCTGAAATGGGCAGTCGAGAGAGGGGAACGCTGGGACGCCTGCCTGGTCGGCGAACCGACCAATCCGGACGCCCTCGGCGACATGATCAAGATCGGCCGGCGCGGTTCGGTCTCCGGCAAGGTGAGCATTCTCGGCGTCCAGGGTCATGCGGCCTATCCGCATCTTGCCGATAACCCGGTGCGCGGCCTGTTGCCGCTTGCCTCGGCGCTGATGGATCCGCCCTTCGATATGGGAACGGATAATTTTCCGCCCTCCAACCTGGAGGTGACCTCGGTGGATGTCGGCAATCCGGCCACCAATGTCATTCCGGCCAGGGCAAGCTTTGCTTTCAACATCCGGTTCAACGACACCTGGACCGCCGACACGGTGAAAGCCGAGATCCTGCGGCGGCTCGATGCCGCCGCAGCCGGCAGCCCGTTTCGTCCGGGCCGCGATCCGGTCCGCTACGAGATCACCTGGGCCGAACGGCCAAGCCATGTGTTTCTCACCCGCAACAATGCGCTGATCGCCTCGCTTTCCGAAGCGGTCGAAAACGTGACAGGCAGGACGCCGCAGCTTTCCACCACCGGCGGCACATCGGATGCTCGATTTATCAAGGATTACTGCCCGGTCGTGGAATTCGGCCTCGTCGGCCAGACCATGCACATGGTGGATGAACGGGTGGCCCTTGCCGATCTGGAAATACTCACCCAAATCTATGGGACTTTCATCTCCCGCTGGTTCGATAATGCCCTCCTACCATGAAGTCAGGCTCTATCTTAATGGCCTCTGGCTGTTGATCAGAGGCGACGCCCAGGGTTTCCGACTCCTCGACATTTCCGATCGAGGCATGATGCGCTCGTTCTGGGCTTTCGTGTGGTGCCTGCCGGCAGCAGCGATTTCCTGGCTGTGGTGGCGAGCCTACCTGCTCGAAGGCATGCCGGCGGGTGCGCGGGTCGGCGGGCTTTTCTTCGTCCGCATGGCGATGCTGGAGGTCTTCAACTGGCTGGTGCCGCTGATTCTTGCCGGCATTCTCTGCGCGCTGCTCGGCATCGGGCGGAAATTCTCGGCCGTCGTCGTCAGCGTCAACTGGCTCTCGGTTCCGTTCGCCTATCTCTACGGCCTGCTCAGCCTGCGCTTCCTGTTGCCTTCCAGCCTCGACGCGTTGCTGGCGCTCATCCACTTCGCCCTGCTCATCGCCATGGTCGTTTCCGTCTCACGGGTGATGCGGATGATCTGCGGGCCGCAGCCGCTGATGGTCACGGGCCTCGTCCTGGTGCTGATTGTTCCAGGCATGCTGCTGACCGAAGCATTGCAACGCTTCCTCGGCATCTATCCGTTCTGACCATCCTTTCGGGATCACGGATCGCCGGGATAATCGACCTTCATGAAATAGAGCCCTTCCGGCGGCGCGACCGGCCCGCAGGCCGAGCGATCCCGCGCATCCAACGCGGCGCGCACATCTTCCGGCGTCATCTTGCCCTCGCCCGCGAGCTTCAGCGTGCCGGCGAAGGAGCGGATCTGGTTGTGCAGGAAACTCTGGGCGCTTGCTCGGATTTCGATCAGGTCGCCGGTGCGGCTCACATCCAACCGGTCGAGCGTGCGGACCGGGCTCGTCGCCTGGCAATGGGCGGAGCGGAACGTCGTGAAATCATGGTGCCCGACCAGCGTCTGCGCCGCAGCGTGCATGGCTTCGTGATCGAGATGGCGCGCCACCCACCATGCGCGCTTGGCCTCCAGCGCCAATGGCGACGGACGATTGAGGATGCGGTAGAGATAATGCCGGCGGAGCGCCGAAAAGCGCGCATCGAACGTCTCATCGACCGCCTGGACGTCGAGCACCGACACCTTTTCGCCCGCCATCATCAAATGGGCGTTCAATGCATTGCGCAGCTTATAAGGCTTCCACTCGCGCGATAGATCCGCGTGGATGACCTGACCCACGGCGTGAACGCCGGAATCCGTGCGGCCCGCGCCGCGGATCGAGACGGTTTCGCCGGTCAGCGACAGGATGCCGCCCTGGAGCGCCGCCTGCACCGAGTGGCCGTTTTCCTGCATCTGCCAGCCGACATAATTGGTGCCGTCATATTCGACGGTCATGCGGTATCGCGGCATCAGGAGAGCCTCGCCCCGGCCGGGATCGGCGTGCCGCGCAGGAAATCGGCCGCCGCAAGCGGCTTGCCGCCTGCTTTCTGTAGCTTCAGCAGCCGGACGGCACCATCACCGCAGGCGACCGTCAGCGCGTCATCCAGCACCATGCCTGGCTGACCACGCCCCTCGCCCATTTCGGATGCCAAAACCTTGATGCGCTCCGGCCTGCCGTTGATCTCGGCCTCGAACCAGGCGCCCGGAAAAGGCGACAGGCCGCGGATGTGGTTATGAACATCCCGCCCCGGTTTCGAGAAATCAATGCGCGTCTCGCCCTTGCCGATCTTGGCGGCATAAAGCACGCCCTCTTGCGGCTGCGGCGTCAGCGGCAGGTCGCCGACTTCCAGTTTCCCCATCGCCTCGACCATGGCGCGGGCGCCGACCAGCATCAGCTTGTCGTGCAGCTCTCCCGCCGTCATGTTTTCGCCGATCTCGACTTCCCTGGTAAGCGCCACCGGCCCCGTATCGAGGCCTTTCTCCATCTGCATCACCATCACGCCGGTCTTCTCGTCTCCCGCCATGATCGCCCGCTGTATGGGGGCTGCACCACGCCAGCGAGGCAGGAGCGACGCATGGCCGTTGTAGCATCGGAGCCGCGCGCCGGTGAGGACCGCCTCCGGCAGAAGCAGGCCATAGGCAACGACCACGGCCACGTCGGCGTTCAGAGCCCGGAATTTCTCACGCTCTTCCGGGTCCTTGAAGTTGGCGGGCGTGAAGACGGGAATGCCGAGAAGCTCGGCCGCCTGATGTACCGGCGACTTGACGAGATCAAGCCCGCGCCGGCCGCCCGGCCTCGGCGGCTGCGTATAGACCGCGACGATATCATGGCCCGCCTGCTTCAGGCCCTCAAGCGTCGGCACGGAAAATTCCGGCGTGCCCATGAAGATGATGCGAAGAGACATGCGATATTGCCCGTTCTGGTTCAGGCACCTTCAAACGGGTTTACCAGCCCAAGATCAAGCCCCTCGAAGTCTTTTACATTCCGCGTCGCCAGTGTAGCACCATGGGAAAGACAGATCGCGGCGATCATCGCGTCCTTGGTTTCCATTGGACGCCCTATTTTTTGGCGATGCGCTTTCAGTTCGCCATAGCGCCTTGCCGCATCGAGGGAGAAGGCAAGTATCCGACCGACGAACCCTTCCTCGATCCGCGAATAGCTTGCAGTGATTCCATCACGCCGATTGCCATCAGGCAGCAAGGACAAACCATATCGGATTTCCGCGACACTGACAGTCGTCAGAAAAAGCTCTTGCCGCTGAAAGCGGTTTAACCACCCGAGGAGATGGCCACTATGTTTGCGCCCCTCCAACTCCGATATGACATTGGTGTCCAGAACCGTATTCATTCGTCGAACTTCGGCGGTTCCCGATCGGGTTCGTGTCTGGCTGCCTCAATGGCTGCCAGTTCTTCTTCGGTCCACATCGCATCCCCGAGAAGACCTCGCAACCATTCGCCTGCTGGCCTTCTGTCTTCGTCGGGAGTGCTCAGCGACCGTCTCAGCAGCACGATCGCTTCCTCGGAGAGGCTACGGCCACTCTCTCTTGCCCGTTCCTGAAGCTCCTGCTTCAAAGCGTCATCCAGATTTCTAATCAGCAGATCACCCATGGGCACCTCTTATGATATCATTGATATCATAGCGTCTCTGCAGGCGATTTTCAACGAAGTCAGATGGCCTTACCCTTGGCGGCCTTGGTGAACTTCTTGATCACCATCTCCCGCTTCAGGCGCGAGATATGATCGATGAAGAGCACGCCGTTCAGATGGTCGATCTCGTGCTGCAGGCAGGTGGCAAGCAGGCCATCGGCCTCGACCATATGCTCCTTGCCGTCCCGGCCGATGTGCTTGACGGTGACCACCGCAGGCCGCTCCACCTCGGCGTAATATTCCGGAATGGAAAGGCAGCCCTCCTCGTAGACGGACCGCTCTTCGGAGGATTTGACGATCTCCGGGTTGATGAAGACCTGCGGGTTCTTCTCCTCGCCCTCCCGGGCAACGTCGATAACGAGAAGCCGGCGCGGCACGCCGATCTGGATTGCCGCAAGGCCGATGCCAGGCGCCTCGTACATGGTCTCCAGCATGTCGTCGGCAAGCTTCAGGAGTTCGTCATTTACCTGTTCGACGGGCTTGGAAACCTGGCGCAGGATCGGGTTCGGCAGAATAATCAGCGGTTTGATGGTCATGGCTTCCCATAACGTAACTTTTTTTCGGAAGGAACAGGGATCGCTTCGCTTTTTTATATAATGTTCACGTTTTGATCTTTTCAAGCCGCGGAATTCTGTTAGCTTCCCGCCATGGATGATCTTCTCGCACGCCTCCCCGCGCTTCTGGCCGACCAGCAGGCTGTGGCCGTTGCAGCCGCAGCGGCGGTGATACTTGTTCTGCTTGCGGCATTTTTTATTAACAGTCGCCAGCGGGAAATCGCCCGGCAGGCGGTCGAGGCGGAAGCAAGGCTTTCCGAACTCCTTCGCGCCCAGAGTGAGATGCAGGGCCGGCTGTCGGCCATGGCGGAGACGCTTTCGACGCGGCAATCGGAACTCAACCAGACGGTCAGCCAGCGTCTTGACGGCATGACGCACCGGATCGGCGCGACGATTACCGAACAGACCAAGTCGACGCATGAGAATCTTCGCCGGCTTCAGGAGAGACTCGCCGTCATCGACGCCGCCCAGAATAATATCCAGACGCTTGCCAAGGATGTCGTCGGGTTGCAGGCGATTCTGTCGAACAAGCAGACGCGCGGCGCTTTCGGCCAGGGGCGGATGGAGGCGATCGTCGCGGACGGCCTGCCGCTCGGTGCCTATTCCTTCCAGACCCCGCTTTCCAACAGCACCCGACCCGACTGCCTAATCAAGATGCCGAACGGCGCACCCCCGCTGACAGTGGATGCCAAATTCCCGCTGGAGGCCTGGAACGCCTTTCGCGAGGCTGCCGCACCGGAAGCGAGACGGGCGGCTGCGCAGCAGTTCCGCCGCGATCTGGACGTGCATATCAAAGACGTTTCCGAGAAATACCTCCTGCCGGGCGAAACCCAGGACATGGCCTTCCTCTTCGTGCCGTCGGAATCGATTTTTGCCGAGATCCACGAGCATTTCGAGGGCGTGGTGCAGAAGGCGCAACGCGCCCGCGTGGTCTTCGTATCGCCTTCTCTCCTGATGCTGTCGATCCAGGTCATCCAGGCGGTCCTGAAAGATCAGCGGATGCGCGAACAGGCGCATCTCATCCAGGGCGAGGTGGCTCTTCTGGTGGAGGATCTGGCCCGGCTCGACGACAGGACCCGCAAACTTCAGGCGCATTTCCTCGCCGCTCAGAAGGATGTGGAGCAGATCATCACGTCCACCGACAAGCTCAATCGCCGTGGCGCCAGGATCGAGGCATTGGAACTGGAAGCGCCGGCAGACGCCGAAGCATCCCGCGACGCGCCGCAGGCCAAGGTCGTCGAAAGCCGCACCGGCCTGCTCAAGCTCAGGGTGGTTGACGAGGAGTAACGCTCTCGGGCAGTGTCGCGCGACTTTACACCAGCAAGCAGGCCTGCCCATGATCACCGTCCTCGGCTCCATCAACATGGATCTCACCGCAACGACCGAACGCCTTCCGCAGCCCGGTGAAACCGTTGCAGGAACGAGCTTCGCAACGGCGGCCGGCGGCAAGGGCGCCAACCAGGCGCTTGCGGCACGGCGCGCCGGAAGCACGGTGAGGATGGTCGGAGCCGTCGGCGAAGATAGCTTTGCCGGACCCTCACTCGCCCTTCTCGATGAAGCCAAGGTCGATCTGTCCGCCGTCGCGCATGTCAGCACGCCGACCGGCACGGCGCTGATCCTTGTCGGCGGCACAGGCGAGAATATGATCGCGGTCGTGCCCGGCGCCAACGGCACCGTGAGTGAGGCACAGGCCCACGCGGCAGTCGAAACCATGCAGACCGGCGACTTCCTGATGTTGCAACTCGAAATTCCGGCCACCACGGTGGAAGCGGCCCTCAAGGCGGCACGCACAAAGGGGATTGTAACGCTGATGAATACAGCGCCGCTGACGGATGACGCTGCACGGCTTGCCCGGCTGGCCGACATCGTGGTCGCCAACGAGACGGAATTCGAGCTTCTTGCGGGGCATCCGATTCCGGATGCCGCCGTGCGCAAGGTCGCATTGGAAAAGCTGCATTCGGAAACCGGCCAGACCTTTGTGGTGACACTCGGCGGCGATGGTGTCGTAGCCGTCCGTGAGGGTCGGTTCTTTTCTGCTGAAGGCCTCAAGATCGAACCGGTCGATACCGTCGGGGCGGGTGACACGTTCTGCGGCTACCTGGCCGCCAGCCTGGAACAGGGACTGGAATTTGCCGAAGCACTCCGCAGGGCGGCGGTTGCCGGCTCGCTCGCCTGCCTTGTCCGCGGTGCGCAGCCGTCCATCCCGCTCGCCGATCAGGTCGATCGCCGAGTCTGAAGCAGGCGGCAACCATGCTGTTGCGATGTAAATTCCGGCTCCGCTGATTTCAGTCAAAGTTAAGATATCGATCCTAGGGTGTCGCCAACACCTCCGCGGCAGTGGATTCGCCATCCATTCCTTCCGCGGCAGCTCCATGACGGGGCGTCTCCAGGTGAATATTCCCCTTTTTGATACCTGCTGAAGGCGCGAGCTCATGTTTCCGCTGAAGATCAAGTCCCTGTCCACGAAGCTGATCCTGGTGACGAGCCTGGCAATCGCTGCAGTTCTCGTCATCTCCAACCTATTCCTGATCTCCCAGACACGCAGTCGCGTCCTATCGCTCACCATGGCCCAGGCCGAGGCCGAGGCTCGCTCGATCGCCAACGAAGTCGCCGTCGACATGGGACAACTCGCGGGCGCCGCCCGATCGATCGCCGGCGTGATCGGTCGCGGCCATGCGGGCGATTACCTCGATCGCAAGGGCGTGGTCGATGCCCTGAAGGCCAATCTCGAGCAGAACGCATTCGCCTATGGCAGCTGGTTCGCAGAAGCGCCCGGCACCTTCGACGGCAAGAACGCCGACCTTGTCGGAAACAAGGAGATGGGGGCGAACAAGAAGGGCGAACTTGCACCCTACTGGACCAAGAGCCGCACCGGCGATATCGCCTACAGCGTTTTCGACATCGACACCCAGGCGGAGTGGTACGCGCTGGCCGCCAACTCCAAGAAGGGCTCGCTGACCCAGCCTTACGTGGAAAGCACGACCGGCGACGCAACCGCCATGAGCTCGATCGCCTATCCGGTCTTCTCAGGCTCGAAATTTCTCGGTGTTGCCGGTCTCGATGTGTCGCTCGCAACCCTCTCGAAGAAGCTGCAGGCGATGAAACCCTTCGGTTCCGGCCGTGTCCTTCTCGTGTCCCAGGGTGGCAACTGGATTGTCCCGGTCCATCCGGACAAAATGATGAAGCCGGTGGAAGGAGAAAAGGCGAGCGAGCTTCTCGCCGCGCTGAGGGCTGACAAGCCCGTACAGCTCGACAATCTCTCGGCCGATGCTTCGGAACCCTACGAGCGCGTCGTCTACCCATTCACGGTACCTGACCTCAACACCACCTGGGCGATCGTCATCGACGTGCCCCACAGCGTCATCGCTGCGCCTGTCCAGGATCAGACGTGGATGATGGTTCTTGGCGGCATCGTCATCATGGGCGCCTGCATTGCGACCCTCTATTTCGGCAGTACCGTCTTCGTGCGTCGTCCTTTGGGCGCGCTGCTCGGAAGCGTCGATCTTCTCAGCCAGGGCCGTTTCGAGCAGCCGGTCGAAGGCCAGGACCGGAACGATGAGATCGGCTCGCTCTCCCAATCGCTCGAAGGCTTCCGGCATACGCTGGCCGACGGCCGCCGATTGGAAACCGAGGCCGAAGCTCAGCGCAATGCTGCCGAAAACGAGAGGAGCCGTTCGGAAAACGAGCGGGAAGCCAACGCTCTTGAACAGCAACGCATCGTGGCCTCCCTTGCCAAGGGATTGGCGGAACTCTCGAACGGCAACCTCGGCTACCGGGTCCAGGAAGAGTTTCCAGGCGAATACGCAAAGCTGAAGACCGACTTCAACCGGGCGCTGGAAAGCCTCGAAGACACGATCGCGACCGTTAATTCCACCGTGCACAACATCGGCAACGGTACCCGCGAAATTGCCGCCAGCGCACAGGATCTGTCGCGCAGGACCGAGCAGCAGGCGTCGAGCCTGGAAGAGACCGCTGCAGCGCTCAACGAGCTCACCGCCCAGGTGAATTCCAGCGCTGAAAATGCGGGTTCGGCTGCCTCCACCGTCAACCTCGCCTGTGACGATGCGGAAAAGTCGGGTGAGGTGGTACAAAAAGCGGTCGCCTCGATGCAGGGCATTGCCCAGTCCTCGCAGGAGATTTCCCGCATTATCGGCGTCATCGACGAAATCGCTTTCCAGACCAACCTGCTTGCGCTCAACGCCGGCGTCGAAGCGGCCCGCGCCGGTGAGGCCGGAAAGGGGTTCGCCGTCGTTGCGCAGGAAGTGCGCGAGCTGGCGCAGCGCTCTGCCAATGCCGCCAAGGAGATCAAAGCCCTCATCAACACATCGACAACCCAGGTCGGCGAGGGAGTGGACCTGGTCGGAAAGGCGGGCGATGCGCTGCAGAAGATCGCCGTCCAGGTCATGCAGATCAACGGGCTGATCCGTCAGATCTCCGCTTCCGCCAGCGAACAGGCAGCCGGTCTCAAGGAGATCAACTCCGCCGTCAACCAGATGGATCAGGTGACGCAGCAGAACGCCGCCATGGTGGAGGAAACCACCGCGGCAAGTTCCGTACTCAGCAATGAGGCGGAAACGCTGCGGTCGCTGGTAGCCCGCTTCCGCGTCTCGATGCATACCACGGGCCAGGTTCAGAGCGCACCGCAGGCATTGCGGCAGGTCGCACAGTCCATGCGAGCGCCGCAGGCAAATCGACCTGCTCCAGCATCACCACGTGCAAAGCCTGCTCCAAAGGCGGCCGTTGCTGTGGGATCCGCCTCCGTTGCAGACGAGTGGGAAGAGTTCTGATTGCCAATGCAAAAAGCCTGAATGGTGGCCGCCGGTCAGTATCCGGCGGCCTTTTCTGTACCTAAAGTGAGGCTGGTCAAAGCCGGCCGACACGTTCCGTCAGCAGTGCGAAGAAGCCGTCGGCATCCACATCGCGCATGACCTTGGCATTGGGCTTGCGGCCGGACACCCGCCACCAGTCGACGACGGTCATGCCGGCGGTCAGCTCCGACCGCGTTTCGATCTCGACATTGCAATCGCGCCCCGAGAAGAGTTCGGGCTTCAGCAGATAGGCAATCACGGTCGGATCATGCAGCGGCCCGCCATCGGAGCCGTATTTTTCGATGTCGAATCGCTCGAAGAACGCAAGCCAGTCGACCAGCACCTGTGCCGGCCCGGTCCCAAGTGCCGCAATCTTTCCGACACGAGCCTTGGTCGTCAAAAGCTTGTGGGTGACGTCGAGCGGCATCATGACGATCGGGATACCGGAGGCAAAGACGGCCTTCGCCGCTTCCGGATCCACATAGATGTTGAACTCGGCAGCGGGCGTGATGTTGCCGCCCTCGAAGAAGCCACCGCCCATCATCACCAATTCCCTCACACGCGGTGCTATGTCCGGCGCCTTCTGAAGCGCCAGCGCCACATTGGTGAGCGGCCCGAGGGTACAAAGCGTCACCGTTCCGACCGGCTCGGAGCGCAATGTCTCGACGATGAAATCCACCGCATGGGTGCTGCGCACCGGCATCATCGGCTCAGGCAGTTCGGCGCCGTCGAGACCTGTCCTGCCGTGGACGTGCTCGGCCGTCACCTGCGGGCGTACGGTCGGCTTCGAGGCCCCCTCGTAGATCGCCGCATCCTGCCTGCCGCAAAGTTCGCAGACGATCCTGAGGTTACGGCTGGTATAGGAAAGCGGCACGTTTCCGGCGACTGCGCAGAGGCCGAGCACGTCCAGTTCCGCCGGGCTCGCAAAAGCCAGCATGATCGCAGCGGCATCATCCTGGCCCGGATCGGTATCGATGATGATCTTTCTGCGTTCCATGGCATGCCCCTGATTTTGCCGGGGCTTGTTGGCCCTGCTCCTACAGATTGTCAAGTACGGGCGGGCCTATATGGAAGGACTGCAATCACCGACGAACCGGATTCATTCTTGCGGTCTTTGCTGCAACTCCCCATATAAGTTTGCGAGTTGGCGCGCCGAATTTCGGGCGCCGATAGGGTCGCTTGTTACAAGGACTGCACGATGAGCCGAATGATGCCATTTGCGAGCCCGCTGCTTTTGGGCTTCGACTCCATGGAAAAGACCCTCGAGCGCCTCGCGAAGGCGAATGACGGCTACCCGCCCTACAATATCGAACGCATCCAGGCGGATGCGTCCGGCGCGCCGGAACGGCTTCGCATTACAGTTGCGGTCGCCGGCTTTTCCGAATCCGAGCTCGATGTGACGATCGAGGAGAACCAACTCGTCATTCGCGGGCGCCAGGTGGAACAGGGCGACCGGAATTATCTCTACCGAGGCATTGCAGCCCGTCAGTTCCAGCGTGTGTTCGTGCTCGCCGACGGCATGCAGGTCTCCGGTGCTTCACTCAGGAACGGCCTCCTGTCGATCGACCTCATCCGCCCCGAGCCGGAACGTATGGTGCGAAAAATTAACATTTCCGTCTCAGAGTAGGTCAACGGCATTAATGCCGTTGCATCCTCAATACTGGAGGCTGGAATGCTCCTGAAAGAAGCGAATACGCGTTTGACGCAGTCCGAACTCGCTCATCTGGGTACTGGAGAGGTTGGATATATTCGCAAGATGCGGTCGGATGAAGTGTCCCGTTGTTTCCCCGAAGCCCCTGAAATCGATCCCAATCTCGACCTTTGGGCCCTGTTCGGCGCCGATGGCACGCCGATCCTCTTGACCGACAACCGTTCCAGCACCTTCTTCAAGGCTGCTGAGGACGACCTGAAGACCGTCAGTCTGCACTGACTTTTCAGATCCTTCTGAAGGTCAGATAGGCCGAGGAGCGGCCTTCGCGACGGGCCTTGTTTTCGTATCGCGTTCCTGGCCAGCCGGCGAAGGGGGTCAGCCAGTCGGAAGATTGCTCCGCCAGCCATTGAAAGCCGCCATGATCGCGGCAATGGATCAGCGTCCAGTTGACATAGGTGTCGATGTCGGATGCGAAGCAGAATAGGCCGCCCGGCTTCAGCACGCGATGGAAGCGGTCGAGATTGACCTCGGATACGAACCGTCTTTTCCAATGCTTGCGCTTCGGCCATGGATCCGGATAGAGCAGATCCACACGATCGAGCGAAGCATCCGGCAGCCAATCCAGCACCTGGGTCGCATCGTCGTCATAGACCCGGATATTCTTCAAACCCAACTGATCGACGCGCGACAGAAGCTTCGCCATGGAATTGACGAAGGGTTCCACGCCGATGAAGCCCGTTCTCGGGCTTTCCTGGGCGCGATGGATGAGATGTTCGCCGCCGCCGAAACCGATCTCCAGCCGCAATTCGTCCACCGGGACGGGAAACAGGTCAGACAGTCTTGCCGGAGCCGGGGCTTGAAGATCAAGCCTCAAGGCCGGCAGGAGCGTCGCCAGACCCTCCGCCTGGCGCTCACGCAACGGCTTGCCCTTGCGACGTCCGAAGAACGCTTCGGTGGCGCGGCTCGGGTGCGGTTGTTCGGTCATGGCTGCTCTCTCACGATAAAAGCGGGCGTCTCCTTCAGGGAGGCACCCGCTTTACAGTTTTCTTCAGCGATCCGTAAAGGCCGATCAGGCGGCTTTCAGCATCTCTTCCTTCAGCGCATCCTTGAGCGGCTTGACGAGATCGGTCTTCTCCCAGGAGAAGGAACCATCGCGGCCCGCTTTACGGCCGAAGTGGCCGTAGGCCGAGGTCTTGGCATAAATCGGTTTGTTGAGGTCGAGGTGGCGGCGGATGCCCGAGGGCGACAGGTCCATGACCTTGCGGATTGCAGCCTCGATCTGATCTTCCGTCACGCCCTTGCCGGTGCCGTGCAGGTCGACGTAGATCGACAGCGGCTGGGCAATGCCGATCGCATAGGAAAGCTGGATCGTGCAGCGGTCGGCAAGGCTGGCGGCAACGACGTTCTTCGCCAGATAGCGGGCCGCATAGGCTGCCGAACGGTCGACCTTGGTGGTGTCCTTGCCGGAGAAGGCGCCGCCGCCATGCGGAGCCGCACCACCGTAGGTGTCGACGATGATCTTACGGCCGGTGAGGCCGGCATCGCCGTCCGGGCCGCCGATGACGAACTTGCCGGTCGGGTTGATGTACCACTTGCAATCGTCGGAAATCTTCAGGTCGCCGAGCGCTTCGCGGATATAGGGTTCGACGACGGCGCGGACCTTCTTGGAATCCCAGCTCTCGTCGAGATGCTGGGTGGAAAGCACGATCGAATCGACGCAGGCCGGCTTGCCGTTTTCGTAACGGACGGTCACCTGGCTCTTGGCGTCCGGGCCGAGCTTGGCCACTTCGCCCTCGCCCTTCTTGCGGGCTTCGGCGAGAAGCCGGAGAATCTTGTGGGAATAGTAGATCGGCGCCGGCATAAGATCCGGGGTTTCCGTGCAGGCATAACCGAACATGATGCCCTGGTCGCCGGCACCTTCGTCGCCCTGCTGGTCGGCGGCGCTGTCGACACCTTGCGCGATATCGGCAGACTGCGAGTGCAGCAATACGTCGATCTTCGCCGTCTTCCAGTTGAAGCCGTCCTGTTCATATCCGATGTCGCGGATCGCCTTGCGGGCGGCCGACTTGAATTTCGAGGGGTTGATGACGTCCTTGCCCTGCTTGTCCTTCTTCATCAGGCTTGGCGGCAGGCGAACCTCACCGGCAATGACCACGCGGTTGGTGGTCGCGAGCGTCTCGCAGGCGATGCGCACCGTCCACGGATCGACGCCGGTCTTGACCGCTTCGCGGTACACAAGATCCACGATTTCATCGGAAATACGGTCACAAACCTTGTCCGGATGGCCTTCGGCGACGGACTCGCTGGTGAACAGGTAACTTGGGCGCATTACGGGATTCCCCTCAAAGAAACGAACGAGCCTGTGTTAGTGGCTTCCGCCGATAAAAACAAGCGTACAACGACATAAATATATCTTTATGTGTACAATCTCAACACGCAAGCAGCACCTGGGCGCCAGAAAATGAGCAAAAAAAAGCGGCCCTGAGGCCGCTTGCGAAATCCTACTGAATCCGCCTTATTCCACTTCGGCATCCGCCGCCAGCGCCTTGACGAGATCGACCACACGTCGGCGCACCTTCGGGTCGGAGATCTTCACAAAAGCCCGGTTGAGCTGCAGGCCTTCGGAAGACGACAGGAAATCGACCACATAGTTGGAGCTTGACGCTTCCGCCATGCCGGCCTGACCGCCCGACTGCTCGCCCGGAGCATCCTCGAAGAAGAAGGAAACCGGCACGTTGAGGATGCTCGAGATATTCTGCAGGCGGCTTGCGCCGACGCGATTGGTGCCCTTCTCATATTTCTGGATCTGCTGGAAAGTAATGCCAAGGCTTTCGCCCAATTTTTCCTGGCTCATTCCAAGCATGGTCCGACGAAGGCGAATCCGACTTCCGACATGAATGTCTATCGGGTTCGGCTTCTTTTTATTTTCAATCATAACGATGTCCTGACGAAGTTAACGGTTCAATCTTCACAACCCGGTCTGCGTGTGGAGATACACTTCGCGCGATTGGTCACTGCAGGCTCAACGTGTGAAGCATATGGCGAGACGAAAGGCCAGGACCACTATGCAATTTTAGGGGTTTTTGGTCAATTCGTCCGGAAATTAAAACCAGCACGCGAGACCACTGCAATCAGTAACATAGATGCCAGCACCAACCAGAAGTAATTTTGACGAGTATCCTCGCCCCAATGCGGAACGAGAATGCTGCTCACAGTTGCATCTATCACACCTTTTTGATTGTAGTCCATCCCCCTTATTAGTCTTCCGTAGGGGTCGACAACGGCCGAAATACCGGTATTCGCCGCACGAATCAGCGGCAGGCCGTTTTCGACGGCACGGATCCGAGCCTGCTGGAAATGCTGATATGGGCCGGGTGTCGCTCCAAACCAGCCGTCATTAGTGACATTGAGAAGCGCGCTCGTCCGCTCCACGTCTTCGCCGATCTCCTGCGGGAAGATCGCCTCATAGCAGATCAGCGGATAGAAAACCCGGCCGCCGGGCAGCGTCAGCATCGCCCGCACGGGCGCGGCGCTGAAGCCGCCCGGCATGGCAACCGCCTCGGGGATGCCGAGCCTGCGCAACATGTCCTCGTAAGGGACGTATTCCCCGAACGGGACGAGATGCACCTTGTCGGCAGCGGATACGATCTGCCCCTCGCTGTCGATCACGTAGATCGAGTTGTAGTAGCGCGGCGCGAAACCCTGACCGGTCTCTTCCGACCGCACCACGCCAGTAATAAGGACCTGACCGCCCTGAAGCATCTCGGCGATACGGGCCAATGCGTCCGGGTTCTGGGTGAGGATGAACGGAATGGACGTTTCCGGCCAGACGATGATATCCGGCCGCTTGCCGCCGTTTTCCGGAGGCAGGGCGGAGAGGGCCAGATGTTCTTCGAAGATTTCAGCGCGGTCGGAATCTTCGATCTTCCGGGCCTGGTCGATCACCGGCTGGACGATGCGGACCACCATCTGGTTTTCCGCAGGCGCGGCAGGAGCGGAATCCGCCAGATAAAGCCTGTAGGCGCCGAAGCCAAGATGGGCGCAAAAGAGCAAAGCCGCCAGCGACAGGCCGAGCCGCATGCCTTTCTTCGTGCCGATCAAAGCAGGTGCCGAGAACACGAAGACCGCGAGCACGGTGACTCCGTAGATGCCGAGCACGGCGGATTGCATCATCAAAGGTATGGGCATGGCGCCATAACCGATCGCATTCCATGGGAAGCCGGTGGCAACGAAGCTGCGCAGCCATTCGGCAAGCCCGAAACCGAAGGCGAGCGCCGCGATCCGTCCGAAGCCGTCCGACCAGAACATCCGGGCGATCGCCGTTGCGAGACCATAAAAAAGGGCGAGACAGGCCGGCAGGCCGAGGACCGCAAGCGGCAATGCCCAGGCGAACTCATCGGCTTCCACCAGCAGCGCATTACCGAGCCACCAGAGGCCGGCTACGAAATAGCCGAAACCAAAGAACCAACCGAGCCAGAAGGCAGAGCGGAACCGGGAGAACAGACCTCCGTCCGGATTGCCGGTCGAGCCGTCCATCAGCCAGACGAGCAGCGTGAAGGAGATGAAGAGTGCCGCAAGGAACCCGAAGGGCGGCAGGGCTAAAGCGCCAACGGCGCCGGCCAGGAAAGCGACAATGGCTCGCGGGAAACCCCAGAGAAGTATGATCCTGCCCGCCAGCCGCTCCATGGACTTCCCCTTTTTCCTCGAATCAGCCGTCGCAGTCTTCCAAAAAACGGCTGACTTGTCGTGAGGTCAAAAAGGAACGTTCTGGCGGAATCGCTCAAGCCTGGTGATTGGACCGGTCTGCGCTCGGAGCGGAGGGTGGCGGCAGCAGCATGGCCGGCGTCTGATCGGCGAGCAGCGCTTCGCCGTCGCCTTTCAGGCGGCGGCGGGCACCTGCCCGCTTGCGCATGATGCGGACGCGCTTGATGCGGCGCGGATCGGCTTCGAGGATCTGGAATTCGAAACCCGGCACCGCCTGCACGACCTCGCCGCGCACCGGAATGCGGCCAAGCGCGGAGAAGATCAGGCCGCCCAGCGTATCGACATCCTCAAGACGATCCCTGATGTCGAAATCGGGGCCGATCGCCTGGGCGATCTCCTCGAGTTCGATGCGGGCATCGGCCACGAAGACGTCATCGCCGGGGCGGGAGAACATGACCTCCTCGTCGTCGTGCTCGTCCTCGACATCGCCGATCACCATCTCGACGATGTCTTCGTGCGTGACGAGACCATCGGTGCCGCCATATTCGTCGATGACAAGAGCAAGCTGCGTGCGGGCCGCTTGCATGCTCTGAAGCAGGTCAGATGCGAGCATCGACGGCGGCACGAACAGGATCTTGCGGATCAGGCCTGCCTCCGCAACCGTCTGTTCGAGATCAACCCGCCCGAGGTCGAAAGCAGGCCGTGGCGTGCGTACCTGCTTTTCCGCCTTCTCCGGCTTGTCGGCGGCAAGCGGCATCGGCTGAGTCGGTGCGGCACGTGAAGGTGCCGCGCGTGCGCTTGTCCGGCGCTTGTTGCGAGCCTGCTTGGCAAGATAGGACAGGAGGTCGCGGATATGCACCATGCCGCGGGGATCGTCGAGCGTATCACTGTAGACCGGCATGCGCGAACGGCCGGTTTCCTCGAAATGGATCAGCAGTTCGCCGATGGTCATGGTCATGTCGACGGCTTCGATATCGGCGCGCGGCACCATGATGTCCTCGACGCGAACTTCCCGGAAACGCAGGATATTGTGCAGCATCGCCCGCTCTTCGGGCGAAAAGGCGTTGCTGACATTGGTATCGGTCATCAGCGCGTCGGCGAGGTCCTCGCGCAGCTTCTCGCCCTGCGAGGGTCTGAGCAACCTCAAGGCGCGCGACCAGAAAGAGCTGTGGTGTTGTTTGGGTTGGGTTTCCGTCTTGGCCGGACTACTGCCCTCTTCCGAGGAGCTGGAGTCACCGTCCTTGCCCTCTCGGGCCGGGTTTGTCGAAAAATCGCTCATTGTTCCAGACTATACTATCGGATCCTGTCCCGCATAGGGGTCAGATAGGCCGAGCACGGCCAAAATGCGAGTCTCAAGCCGCTCCATTCTTTCCGCCTCATCCGTTTCCATATGGTCGTAGCCGAATAAATGCAGGAAACCATGGATCAGCAGATGGGTCAGATGATCCTCGAAAGTCTTCTCGAGATCAACCGCTTCGCGTTCAACGGTCTCGCGGGCGATGACGATATCGCCGAGCATCGGTCCCGGCATATCACCTGGCTTGAGCGGAAAAGCAGGAAAAGACAAGACATTGGTCGGCGTGTCCTTGCCTCGCCATTCCGCATTGATTTCCCTGATCGACGCGTCATCGGTAAAGACCAGCGACAGTTCCGGAGCCATTTCCGGGAAGGGCTGCTTTTCCTCGTCGGCGAGCAGCTCTGCCGCTGCGCCCAGTGTCCTTTCGCTCAGCAGGAAAAGGGCGGCCTCGTCGCGCCAGCCCTCGTTTTCCACGGTGATCTGTATGTCGAGCTTGGACATCGCTTCGGTCTCGACCTAACGGTCGAGGTCCTCGCTTTCCTCCTGGACGGCATATTGCGCGTCATACGCTTGCACGATTCGGCCGACCAGCGGATGGCGGACGACGTCGGTGTCCTTGAAGCGGACGATGGAAATCCCCTCGACGCCCTTCAATATTTGCAGCGCCTCGACCAGGCCGGACTTGACGCCGCGCGGCAGGTCGACCTGGCTCGGATCGCCAGTGATGATCATGCGGGCATTCTCACCGAGACGCGTCAGGAACATCTTCATCTGCATCGAGGTGGTGTTCTGCGCCTCGTCAAGGATGACCGCTGCGTTCGCCAGTGTGCGGCCGCGCATGAAGGCGAGCGGTGCAATCTCGATAACGCCGGCAGTGATTGCCCGCTCCACCTTGTCGCCCGGGATCATGTCATAGAGCGCGTCATAAAGCGGCCGAAGATAAGGATCGACCTTCTCCTTCATGTCGCCCGGCAGGAAGCCGAGGCGCTCGCCGGCTTCGACAGCCGGGCGCGACAGTATGATGCGATCGACCGCACCACGTTCCAGAAGCTGGGCAGCATGCGCGACGGCAAGATACGTCTTGCCGGTGCCGGCAGGACCGACGCCGAAGACGAGCTCCGAGCGTTCCAGCGCCCGCATATAGGCGTCTTGGGTCGGCGTACGCGCCTGGATCGTCTTCTTGCGGGTGGAAATCTGCGCCATCGACAATTTTGCTTTGCGTTCCAGGGTCGGCAAGGTCAACTGATCGTCCGTCGCCTGGGCCATGCGGATCGCGCCCTCCACATCGGAGGCTTCGACCGAACCACCCTTCTGCAGCCGTTCGTAGAGGAAATCCAGCGCACGGCGCGCCTGGTTGGTGGCCGTTAAATCTCCGGAAATCGCGACCGAGTTGCCACGCGGGCGAGCATCGATGCGAAGCCGCTCCTCGAGCAGCTTCAGGTTCTGGTCGAATTGTCCGAAAAGCTCGCTGGCGAACCGATTGTTCTCGAACGTCAGGACAAAGTGATTGGCGTCGGTGGCAGCGGATCGGGGTTGTCGCGCGGATGAAGAAACCAATTCACGTCCGTTCAAGCAGGCTCGCTCCTTAGTAATTTAGTAGTCTATTAAACTCTGTATCGGCTCGGAGAACAAGCTGTTCGGACCGCTTCCGATGATTCGCACCTGGATAATGTCACCGATTTGCGATGTTTTTGCATCAACATTCACAGACTGTAGCCAAGGCGAACGTCCAATCACTTGTCCGGGGTTGCGGCCGGGCTTTTCAAGCAGGATGTCGATGACCTTTCCAACACAGGATTTGGCGAAGGCAGCCTGCTGTTTCAAGAGGAGCGCCTGCAATCTTTCGAGTCGCTCAGCCTTCACCTCTTCCGGGACATGGTCAGGAAGGTCGGCACCAGGCGTGCCCGGACGCGGCGAATATTTGAACGAGAAGGCCTGAGCATAATTCACCTCCTCGACGATACGAATCGTGTCTTCGAAATCCCGGTCCGTCTCGCCCGGGAAGCCGACGATGAAGTCGCCGGACATGGCGATATCCGGCCGGGCGGCACGGATACGATCGATAAGGCGCAGATATTCCTCGGCTGTATGGCGGCGGTTCATGGCTTTGAGGATGCGGTCGGAACCGGCCTGCACCGGCAGGTGCAGGTAGGGCATCAGGGCGCGGAGATCGCGATGCGCCTCGATCAATCTGTCGTCCATGTCGCGCGGGTGGCTAGTCGTATAGCGCAGCCGGGCAAGCCCCGGAATTTCCGCAAGGCTGTAGAGAAGATCGCCGAGCCCCCATTCGCCGCCCTTCGGGCCTTCCGAGCGCCAGGCGTTGACGTTCTGGCCAAGCAGCGTGATCTCGCGCACGCCGCCGTCGACCAGCCGCCGGGCTTCGTCGAGAATCTGCCGGACCGGGCGGGAGACTTCCGAACCGCGCGTATAGGGCACGACGCAGAAGGTGCAGAACTTGTCGCAGCCTTCCTGCACAGTCAGGAAGGACGTGACGCCGCGGGAGCGGATCTTGGCTTGCTCCGCTACCGGCAGGTGCTCGAACTTGTCCTCGACGGCATAGTCCGTCTCGACCACCCGGTCCCCGGCACGGGCGCGCCTCAAGGCCTCCGGCAGGCGATGGTAGGTCTGCGGTCCGATGACCACGTCAACCGCGGGCGCCCGACGGATGATCTCTTCACCTTCCGCCTGCGCGACGCAGCCGGCGACGCCAATCATCAGTTCCCTGCCTTCCGCAGCGCGCGCTGTCTTCATGTCGCGCAGACGGCCGAGCGCCGAATAGACCTTGTCGGCCGCCTTCTCACGGATATGGCAGGTATTGAGCAGGATCAGGTCCGCCTCGGCCATGTCTTCCGTCGTCACATAGCCGTCGCTGGCCAGTGCATCACCCATGCGGGTCGAATCGTAGACGTTCATCTGGCAGCCATAGGTCTTGATGAAGACCTTGCGGCTGTTCGGGCGCTCGACCGTCTGTTCGGCGGGGGTAGAAAGAGTAACGTGTTCGTTCATAGGCGCTTCCATATCGCAAGAACGCCCGGAAATGAAGCGTTTCGTTATGGAGGCCGAATAGTGAAGGTCGTGCCGTGTCCGCCCCCTCTGGCCTGCCTCAGTGACTAAAGCGTCTCATAATCCCGGCCGCGCAGATGCTTCAGCAGCATGCGCCGGATACGGCTCGTCACCGCCTGGCTCAGATGCTTGCGGTTGTCGCCGGTGCGGAAATCGATCGTTTCACCGAAAGCCACGTCCACATCGAGCGCACCCTCCTTCAGGACGCCCAGCAGATGAGGCCCGAGTTCTATATCCCCCGGCCAGGCGGCGATCGGCCGGTGATAACGGCCCATCGCCATGCCGTGTACCCGGGTATAGGCGATCGCTACCGGCTGAACATGGACCACGCCCTGCTTCGTAAAGGGAACCGCGGCGGCTGCCGCGCCGAATAGCGAGGATTTCACCTCCAGAAGCCGGTTGCCGTCAGAGGTCGTTCCCTCGGGAAAGAGCACGACGATCTCGTCCGCTGCCAGGCGCTCGGCGATTTCGCTCACCTGATCGCCCGTGCGGCGCTTCTGTTCGCGGACCACGAAAATGCTCTTCTGCAGCTTGGCGAGCGTGCCGAAGATCGGCCATTCCGACACCTCCATCTTGGCGATGAAGACGACATCGGCAATCGCACCCAGAACCAGGATGTCCTTCCATGAGACGTGATTGGAGGCGAGCATCAGCGGCCGGCGCCGATCGATCGTTCCGTGGACATGGATGCGGACGCCGAGCAGAAAGCAGGCGGCCCGATGCCAGTAGCGCGGAATATAACGGCGGATTCTGAGGTCGAACGCGAGGCCGATCAGTTGAAACGGCAACAGGATCAGCGTGACTGCGAAAAGGACGACAAAAACGATGCCAATCCGCAGCCAGGTGATCACTTATCGTCCTTGTCCAGCGGGATGCCGTAAAGCTCCAGCCGGTGGCCGACGAGACGGAAGCCGTGCTCGCGGGCAATGCGCTCCTGCAGCGCCTCGATTTCCGCCGAGCGGAATTCGATGACATTGCCGGTTTTGAGATCGATCATGTGGTCGTGGTGCTCTTCCGGCACGGTCTCATAGCGCGAGCGACCGTCGCGGAAATCGTGCCGCTCGATGATTCCCTCGTCCTCGAACAGTTTCACCGTTCGATACACAGTGGAGATCGAAATGCGCGGATCAGCCTTCGAAGAGCGGCGATAGAGTTCCTCGACATCCGGATGGTCGTCGGATTCCTGCAGGATACGGGCAATCACACGGCGCTGGTCCGTCATTCGCATGCCCTTTTCGGCACACAGCTCCTCCAGGGTCTTGGAAAGGTCTGTCATGTCGGTGGCCTTCGAAACGTTCCAGTACAAAACAAGGGACTAGCGAAGAACGCGGCTCATGACAAGCGCCATGGAACGCGTCCCGTCGGGGCCGGTATAGTAGGCCGGCCGCTCGCCAACCTTCTGAAAACCAAGCTTGCGGTAGAGCCCGACCGCGGCGTGATTCGCCGCCTCAACCTCCAGAAACATGCTTTCGGCACCGCGCGCCGCCGCCTCCCTGAGCGCCGCCTGCATGAGCCGCCAGCCGAGCCCCTGGCGGCCGGACTTCTCGCTGACAGCAACCGTCAGGATCTCCGCCTCGCCCGCCGCTTCCCGCGACAGCACGAAACCGCCGAGCGGTCTCGAAAAGAAGGCGTTGGTCTGGCGCGCGATGAAACCGAAGACATTGTGCTGCAGAAGCAGGTTCTGGAACTCCCCATCACTCCACTGCCGCGGAAAACGCTGGCCGTGAAGCTCTGAGACTTCCGCACAGTCGCCAATCTCCATCGGCACAACTTCGAAAAAAGGCTTCCAGGTCAGGTAATCGTCGAGCATCGGTATTCACGAACGGCGCTGTAGTGCGAATCCCGTCTGCGGCTTGGCATCGGGTCCACGAAGATACAATGGTTTGGGCCGGCCTGCACCTTCCGGTTTTTCCGCGCCGACCCGCGCGACCGTCGCGATGTCGAAACGGTCCCGTCCTTCAAATCCGCCCTCTGCCTTGACCGGGGAGTGCTCGGCCCACGAGCCAGTCGCGGCCGCAGCCAGCTTCTCCACGAGTTTCGAGACGCCCTCCGGCGAAAGCGCGGCAGGTTCGCTGAGCGGCCGACCATCGGCGGCAAAGGCCTGAGCATAGACCTCATTGCGCTTGGCATCCATGGCCGCCACAACCGGTTTGCCCGGATGATCGGCAAGGTAGCCGCGCGCCAGCGTTTCCAGGGTCGTCACGCCGACCGATTCGACGCCCAGCGCGAGTGCCAGACCCCGGGCAACAGCAACGCCGACCCGAATTCCGGTAAATGAACCGGGGCCGATCACCACCGCAACACGCTCCACGGCATCGAGCGACAGATCGGCGGCGGCAAGCGCTGCGTCGATCACGGCCATCAGCCGTTCCGCATGGCCTTTGCCGATCGTTTCGGTAACCGCCGACAGAATCTGCTCCGCTGCACTGTCATAGAGCGCAGCGGAGCAATCCACTCCGGCGGTATCGATGGCCAAGACGATCATGAAAGTGCCGGCGAAGCGCTCAGAGGGCTTCGACCGCCTGCACTTCGGGAACGAAATGGCGCAGCAGGTTCTGCACGCCGTGCTTTAACGTCGCCGTTGAGGACGGGCAACCGGAGCATGCACCCTTCATGTTGAGGTAGACCGTCCCGTCGCGATAGCCTTTGAAGGTGATGTCGCCACCATCCTGGGCGACCGCCGGGCGGACACGGGTTTCGAGCAATTCCTTGATGGTGGCGACGACGGTTTCGTCATCCTCGTCAAAGAATTCACCTTCCTGATCAAGCGCCTCGGCGAGCGTCGAGGTGCCGCCCATGACCGGCTGGCCGGACATGAAATGCTCCATGATCGAACCGAGGATCGCCGGCTTCAGGTGCTGCCATTCGGCATCTTCCTTAGAGACCGTGATGAAATCGTAGCCGAAATAGACACCGGACACGCCGCTGATCCCAAAGAGGCGCGAGGCGAGTGGAGAGGCTTCCGCCTCGTCGGCGTTGCGGAAATCAGCGGTTCCGCGCTCCATGACCACCTTGCCGGGCAGGAACTTGAGCGTCGCCGGATTCGGCGTGGCTTCCGTCTGAATGAACATCTCGTTTCTCCCGGGGGCGCGGCGCCCGCCAATTTAGAATTCTTCAAAAGAAGATAAGCCGGATCAGCTTTTCGTTCAAGTGCGCATTTGCCCTGCGAAGGTCAAGGGCGGCATCAGGCAAGCGCGTCGATTTCCTCGTCGGTCAGCGTATCCGGCAGGACCGTCACGGGGATCGGGAAGGTGGCGCCGCGGCCCGCAACGGCGGAAACCAGCGGTCCCGGTCCCTCCTTGGCGGAGGCGGCGGCAAGAACCAGGATCGCAATATCCCGGTCCTCCTCGACGAGCTGGTTGATCTGTTCGGGGGCACTTCCCTCGCGAATGACGATTTCCGGATCGATGCCGATCGTCTCGCGCACCCTCTGGGCGGCCTTGGCCATGACGGCTTCCGCCTCCTCGCGGGCTTCGGCGCGCATGATCTGTTCGACGCCAAGCCACTGCTGAAAATCCCCTTCCGGAATCACGAAGAGGAGCACGAGGCCACCATTGGAATTCTTGGCGCGGCGGCCTGCATAGTGAACGGCCTTTTCGCATTCCGGCGTCGCATCGATGACCGCCATGAATTTGCGCCTGTGCCCTTCAAGTCGAGAAAGCCGTTTCGAAACCATGTCCGCCCCTTCGCTCGCATCTACTCGACCGCCGCGGTCGTGATGCGGAACTTAAAACCTTCGACCGAAAATGAAAACCCGCCACGAAACCGTGGCGGGTATGCAATCCCGGCAGACCTCGGTTCAGCGCAAGAAACCGACGATATCGAAGACGTCAGCCATAACCTTTCCGGCACGGGCGCGGGCACGTTCGCCGCCATCCCGGAGGATCGCGTCGATATGCGACGTATCGTCCAGCAGGCGGCGCATCTCGCCCGAGATCGGCGACAGGACATGAACGGCGAGGTCAGCAAGCGCCGGCTTGAAGACCGAGAACTGCTGGCCGCCGAATTCGGCAAGCACATCCGCCTTCGTCCTGTCTGCGAGCGCGGCATAGATGCCGACGAGGTTGTCGGCTTCCGGCCGGTCCTTGAGACCTTCGATCTCGCCCGGCAGGCCTTCCGGATCGGTCTTGGCCTTGCGAATCTTCTTGGCGATGTCGTCCGCGTCGTCCATCAGGTTAATGCGCGACAGGTCCGACGGATCGGATTTCGACATCTTCTTGGTGCCGTCGCGCAGCGACATGACGCGCGGCGCCGGCCCATCGATCAGCGGCTCGACCAGCGGGAAGTAGCCGTGGATCTTCTCCTCGCCGACCACCATGTCGACGCCGGTGCCGGTCGCGCGGATCTTCTCCTGGAAGTCGATGTTGAACTTCTGGGCGATGTCGCGGGCAAGTTCCAGGTGCTGCTTCTGGTCGTCGCCGACCGGCACATGGGTGGCGCGGTAAACGAGAATATCGGCCGCCATCAGGCTCGGATAGGCAAGCAGACCGAGCGAAGCATTCTCGCGGTCCTTGCCGGCCTTGTCCTTGAACTGCGTCATGCGGTTCATCCAGCCGATGCGGGCAACGCAGTTGAAAATCCAGGCGAGCTCCGCATGCTGCGGCACGGCCGACTGGTTGAAGACGATATGCTTCTTCGGGTCGATACCCGAAGCGATGAAGGCCGCGGCGATCGAACGGATCTGGCCGCGCAGATCATCGTGGACGAGCTGGGCGGTGATCGCATGCAGGTCGACGACGCAGTAGATGCAGTCGTTGTTTTCCTGCAATGCGACGAACTTGCGGATCGCGCCGAGATAGTTGCCGAGATGGAGATTGCCAGTCGGCTGAACGCCGGAAAAGACAAGCGGTTTAAAGGTATTCGTATTCATATCGTCCTCGATTAGGCTTGTGGAGGGCCCCAGACCCGAAGGGTCATGTTGCTAACGGCCGGGCTTATGCACGTGCGGCGGGGCGCAATCAAGGGCTCACGCGGCCCTGTGCTCAATCAAATCCCAGGTGTTGCCGTAAGGATCGGCGAAGACCGCCACCGTGCCGTAGATTTCTCGCCGCGGCTCTTCGAGAAACCGGACACCCCTGGCGATCATGGCAGCATGATCGCGGGCAAAATCGTCCGTCTTGAGGAAGAAGCCGACCCGGCCGCCCGTCTGGTTGCCGATCGCCGATTTCTGCTTTTCCGTCGCGGCCCGAGCGAGCAGCAGGGCCGCGCCCTCCCCGCCTTTCGGCCTCACCACGACCCAGCGCTTGCCATCCGGCTGCGGCGTGTCTTCCAGGCATTCGAAACCGAGCGAGCTGCAAAAGAAGTCCCTGGCGCGGTCGTAATCGTCCACAACGAGGGTGACGAGGAAAAGAGATTGGCTGGGCATGGCGGTTCTCCGTGAAGAGGACAAAGGCAGCGATAGATACACTACCCCCTTGATGCATTGTGCTTTTTCTTTCGCCCCCCCCCGGATCAGGGGAGAGGATCGGACGGGGCGCTGAAAGCTGCCTCTTAAGTTAGTTTATAGGTGACACCTCTCAGCGTCCCGTTCGGCGGTTTTTATCCGCGACTCCGGTCCCTCTGCCTTGGCCCTTCCGGACGGTCTTTTGCCGCCGGCTTCCGGTCCTCGGGTTTAACCCGAGGATCTCGACGGACTATGAAAAATCCGGCGAAACCATCCGTCGGGCCACCATGTCTGCCGCACAGGCACATCCGACGCGCCGTTCGGGCATCAAGAGATGAGGGTCGGTCCGTTTGCCTTCATCTCTCCCCGTGTCGCCGGAGGGAGACCATTTTCCACGGACCCGGACGATGAGGTTTCGCGTCCTACCCTCACCGCCCGCGCCGGCCCCGCCTCACTGGCACGCCTGCCGGTGTATCCGATGCGGGACGGGGGAATTGTAGGCATGAGGCGAGAGAGCGGGGATGAACGGGAGCGATTTTTCCTGTCGATTTCTCGCAAGGCCCTGATTTGCCTCGCCACATCCCCCTCTGCCCTGCCGGGCATCTCCCCCTCAAGGGGGGATCGGATCGGCGCGCCGGCTTCCCCCGACAAGCAACCGTCCTACTCGGGAGGCGCTTGAGAGGTGGGAAAGCCGTGCCGCACCGTCGAGCGCATACCTTCTGCTCCAGGTGATGATCTCCCAAAAAGACGGATACAGCTACCGCTTTCGACATAGCTTTGACACTCAAACAGCAAAATTCTACTCCGCCCCCTCAGAAAAGATTAACGGATGTTAGCCATTTAGGCAGGCGTTTTCCCAATTTTGAGCAAAAGCCTCCTTATTCACGCCTCTTTTAGAAAAGAAATACCCGCCGAACATCACGGTTAACCGGTCATGAAGACCGGTCTTTTCGGGGGATGACCCATGCGCATGATTTTTCGCGTCGCGCTTGCCTGCCTTCTGGCATTCGGCCTCAATGCCAATGCCCAAGCGGAAGCCGGCCAAAGCCAGAAACGCCGCGGCTCATCTTTCAAACACGACTACTCGGCTTTCTACACGGTCCAGCGGGTCAGCGTCCGGACAGGCTGCTTTCCCGAAAAGCTCGGCGCCATCCTCGCCCACATCGCCAAGCAGACCGGCCGAAAGCCAATGGTGACGTCCGGCCACCGGCCGCATTCCGGCAGATCGCAGCACAGCCGCTGCTATGCCGCCGATATCCGCGTTCCGGGCGTTTCGGAGAAGAAGATCCTTGCCGCGGCCGCCACCGCGCCGGGCATCGGCGGCATCGGCCGCTACTGCAACGGCATCGTGCATGTGGATATCGGCCCGAAGCGGACCTGGGCACATTGCGGCAGGGGGAAGGGCCTTGCGAGCCTCAAACGCCGCAGCCGTTCCTGATATAAGCCGGACAAGCGCTACTCGCTCGGCTTCGGCCTGCGCTTCAGATTGCGCCTGATCATGCCGATATCGGCGCCGCCGATCAGGAAAGCGCAAGCGAAATAGACGACCATTGCCAGCGCCAGAAGGCAACCGAGTGCGGCGACCTGCTGGAGAAGCGAGACCTCCGGCTGCAGCCACGGATCGGCATAGCGCAGCGCATAGACGAGCGCTCCCGACATGATGCCGGCCGAAACGAGAAGCAGGCCGACGCGTTTCGCAAGCGCCCATTCCCAGACGAGATCGCCCCGCCAGAGAAGCGTCGAGAAGAGCAGGACCGTGTTGGTCCAGCCGGCAGCCGCCTCGGCGGTGGCGATGCCGCGTTCGGCAATCAGCGGAAAGAGCGAAATCGCCAGTCCCGAATTGATGACAACCGAGATCATGGTGAAGCGCATCGGCGTTTTCGTATCCTCACGGGCATAAAAACCCGGCTGCAACGCCTTGATCAGCACGAAGCCCGGTAGGCCGATGCCGTAGATGGCGAGGATCGCGGCGACCACGGACGTGTTTTCCGCCGAGAACGCGCCGCGCTCGTAAAGCACGCGGATGATCGCGTCCGACAGGATCCAGAGGCCGGCGGCGGCCGGCAGCGTCAGGAACAGCACGAATTCAATCGAGCGGTTCTGGATATTGGCGGCCTCGCGCATGTGGCCGCCCTTGAGCGCCCTTGAAAGTTCCGGCAAAAGCACGACGCCCACCGCGACACCGACGACGCCGAGCGGAAGCTGGTAGATGCGATCGGCATATTGAAGGGCTGCAATCGCACCTTCCTTTCCGGACGCGATCGCCTGGCCGATGATCTGGTTGATCTGGGTGATGCCGCCGGTAACGGCGGCCGGGACCGCCAGCACCAGCAGGCGCTTGACGTTCGGCGTCATCCTCGGGCGGCGGAGACCGATATTGATGCCCGCATGCCGCACCCCGACATAAACGACGGCAAGCTGCAACAGACCGGCCGCAAGCACGCTCCAGGAGAGATACCAGGCGATCGTCAAAGGATCGGCACCGATCCACAGCCCGTAGAAGAGCGCGCCGATCATCACCACGTTCAGGAAAACCGGCGCGATGGCGGCCGCGAAGAAATGGTGCAGCGAGTTCAGCATGCCGCTCATCATCGCCGTCAGCGACATGCACATCAGATAGGGGAACATCACCGCCGCCATGCGGATGGTGATGGATGTCTTTTCCGCATCGTCGGCAAAGCCCGGTGCGATGATCCACTGCACCAGCCAGGGCATCAAAAGCTCCATGACGATGGTGATCAGCATCAGCGCGGAGAAGAGGACGCCGAAGACTTCCTCGGAGAAGCGTTTGGCGCCCTCGACGCCATTCGCCTCGATCTCCTTGGAAAACAGCGGCACGAAGGCGGCGTTGAACGCGCCTTCGGCAAATAGCCGGCGGAAGAGGTTCGGGAAACGGAAGGCGGCATAAAACACGTCTGCCATCGGCCCGGTACCGAGAGCCGCCGCCATCAGCGTCTCGCGGGCGAAGCCGAAGATGCGGCTGCCGAGCGTCGCGCCGCCGACGGTCGCGAATTTCTTCACGAGGCTCATCAGACGGTGCTCACACGCTGGCCTTGGCCTTGCGGGCCGGGGGCGCGGGGGCAGGAGCCTGTTCAGGGTTCGGCGCAGGCGCGATGATGCCGGCCGGCATGCCGCTTCGAAGCTCGTCCTCCTGCTCGGCCATGACCGCCTTCAGCCTTGCGGAAATATTGCCCTGGCGGTTCTCGTTCACGACCTTCTGGCCGACGAGGTCGGTGACGTAGAAGGTATCGATGACCTTTTCGCCGAAGGTGGTGATGCGTGCCGAATGAATGTCGAGCGAGAGATCCGCCAGAACCGCCGTGATATCGGCCAGCAGGCCGGTACGGTCCAGGCACTCCACCTCGATGACCGTGAACTTGTTCGACAGGCCGTTCGAGATGATGACCGAGGGCGGAATCACGAAGGTCTTGTTGCGCTTGCGGGACCTGGCGCGCGTCGCAATGACCTCCGGCAGGCGTTTCTTTCCCGACAGCACGTCCTCGATCATCCGGCTGATCGTACCGGCGCGGCGCAGTTCGTCCTCGTCGACGGCAAATTCGCGGTTGACGAGGATGGTATCCAGGGCCCGGCCATCCGTCGTGGTGAAGATCTGCGCATCGGCGATATTGGCGCCGGCCGCAGCGCAGGCCCCGGCGATAATCGACAGGAGGCGCGGATGGTCAGGCGCGAGCACCGTGATCTCGGTGATGGCGTGGAAACTGTCCGTGCGCACCATGGTGGCGAGAGCCTGGTCGGCCTTGTCCGCATCGCGGATGAATTTCGCGTGGCGGACCTGGTCTTCCAGCGAGACTGACAGCAGGTAGGGCTGGTAGTGGAGCTTCGAATAGGTGCGGCGATCCTTCTGGCTCCAGTCTGACAGGGCCTTGAAGAGCTCTTCCTCGGCAAGCTTGGCGCGCTCCTTGCGGGAGACTTCCGAAAAGCCTCCGGAGAGCAGGAGTTCCGTCTCGTAGTAGAGGGTGCGCAGCAACTGGCCCTTCCAGCCGTTCCACACACCCGGGCCGACGGCGCGGATATCGCAGATCGTCAGGATCAGGAGCAGCTTCAGCCGATCCATCGACTGCACCTTCTCGGCGAAGTCCGTGATCGTCTTGCGGTCGTGCAGGTCGCGGGTCTGGGCGGTCATGGACATCAGGAGATGTTGCTCGATCAGCCAGACGACGAGCTCGGTCTGCTTCGGATTGAGACCGAGACGCGGGCAGAGCTTGCGCGCGATGCGGGCTCCGGCGATCGAATGATCCTCCTGGCGGCCCTTGGCGATATCGTGCAGCAGCACCGCCACATAAAGCACCGTGCGGTCCTCGATACCGGGCATCAGCTTGTTCGACAGCGGATGGATGTCCGCCGTCTTGCCCTGATCGACCTCCGAAAGCGCCTCGACGGACCGGATCAGGTGCTCATCGACCGTATAGTGATGATACATGTTGAACTGCATCATCGCGACGACCTTGCCGAATTCCGGAATGAAACGGCCGAGCACGCCGGCCTCATTCATGCGGCGGAGCATCAGCGCCGGATCGCGGCGGGACGTCAGCATGGAGAGGAAGAGACGGTTCGCCTCCTCGTTCTCGCGCACGTCGTTATCGATCAGCGAGAGCGAACGGGTCATGTGTTTGAGCGCATCGGGATGCAGCTCGAGGCCGTTGATGTCCGCGACGTGGAAGAAGCGGATGATATTGACGGGGTCGCGCTTGAAGACGTCCGGGGCTGCAAGCGTGATGCGGCCGCGATCCTCGACGAAATCCAGCGTGCCGGGGATCTTGCGGAGCCGCTTGGTGAAGCGGGAAATGACGCGCTGGGTGAGTCCCGGCGCGGCCTTGGCCTGCTCATCCTCGAGTGCGGCGCAGAGGATGCGCGTCAGATCGCCGACGTTCTTGGCGACCAGGAAGTAGTGCTTCATGAAGCGCTCGACGGCCGAAAGGCCGGGGCGCGTGTGGTAACCCAGGCTTTCTGCAATCTCCCGCTGGATATCGAAGGAAAGCCGCTCCTCCGCCTTGCCGGTCAGGAAATGCATCTGGCAACGCACCGCCCAAAGGAAGTCATCCGCCTTTTCGAACAGCCGCCATTCCTCGCGGGACAACACGCCGAGCTTGACGAGTTCTTCCGTATCACGGACGCGGTAATAATATTTGGCGATCCAGAAAAGCGTATGAAGGTCGCGAAGCCCGCCTTTGCCTTCCTTGACATTGGGTTCGACCAGATAGCGAGTATCGCCGGCCTTCTGGTGGCGCTGGTCGCGTTCGGCAAGCTTGGCGGCGATGAATTCGGGGCCGGTATCGGCGACGATCTCCCTGTCGAACCGGCTCTGCAGGTCCTCGACCAGCGCCTGCCTGCCACAGATGTGACGGGTTTCCAGGATGGCCGTGCGGATGGTCATGTCCGTCCTGGACAGACGGATGCACTCCTCGACGGTGCGGGTCGCATGGCCGACCTTGAAGCCCATGTCCCACAGAATGTAGAGCAGGAACTCCACGGCCTTGCGCATGTTATCGGTATTCTTTTCCGGCAGCAGGAAGAGAAGGTCGATATCAGAGCCCGGCGCAAGCGTGCCGCGGCCATAGCCGCCGACAGCCGCCACTGCGATATCAGAGCCCTCCGGATAAAAGCTGTCTGCAATCGTCTCGTGCAGGATGCAGATGAGCTCGTCCTGAAGCCAGGAAATGCGGCGGGCGCAGTTCAATCCGCTGCCATCTTTGGCAAGCAGTTCCCGCGCCTTCTGGCGGCCCTCGACGCTCGCGCGACGCAGGAGCGGCAGAAGGACTGCGCGCATTTCGAGCTGCGGGCGGTCACTATGCGCGACGATCGCGCGGCATTCGGCCCGAAGGCGGGCTACATCGAGAAGTTCGGAAAAGTCGATATCGTATCTGGCCATGTTATCCTGCCGGTGCCGGCCTGCGGGGGCAGGCTATAGCGATTTTAAGGCACCTTGACCAACGATTATCACGCCGGCCGTTTCAAAGTTGTTTCTTCGGGCCGAGAAGTTCAAGCCCGCGCCTTTGCGACATTGCCGCCCTGCTCCCTTGCCCGGTATTGTGCCGGGCTCATGCCGGTGACGCGGCGGAATTCGCGATTAAAGTTCGATTTCGTCGAAAAGCCGGCATCGAGCATGATCTGCGTCACCGTTCGTTCACTTTCGCGCAGGAGGCGGCAGGCTTCGGCAATGCGCCGGTTGTTGACGAATTGCGACACGTTGAGGCCCGTCGCACGGTTGACGGCCGCGGAGACATCGCGGGATGGAAGGCCAGCGCGGCGGGCGAGCTTGGCCAGGCTCAGGTCCTCGTTCCTGTAGAGCTCGCGCTCGTCGAGGGCTGCTTCCACGCGGGCGAGAACGGCACGGTCTTCGATCGTCGGTTTCGACGCGGCTTCGGGGCGGCCCGTCGCGGAAAAATCCGGCGCGAAATAGTAGACAAGCACGGCCGCGATCGCGGCGATATTCATCAGGCCGACCACCAACGGCACGTTCCCGGGACCATAAACGTCGGTGTAAAGGGCAAGGGCTGCATCGCTGACCGCAAAGAAAAGCATGAGACCGGCCGTCAGGCGTGCGGCCCGCAGCGCCGGGCGCATGCGCTGCAGCGAGGCTTCCGCCATTACCTCGTCGCCGTCGGAGACGGTCAGACGCCACAGCGCCGTGCCATAGGCCAGGAAAACCGCAAGCAGCAGCAGATCGACGAGATCGCGGAAGAACGCCACCGAGACGGCGACCGCCAGGGGCGGCAGGCTGTGAAGCCAGGCCCTCGAAAGAGGTTTCGCGGTCAGGCCGCGAAAGGCGAGGAAGGCCAGCGGCGCCATGGCGGAGGCCGACACCGGCAGAAAAGGCGCCAGCCTTTCCACACCGTAACCGAAGCGGAGGCCGACGCCGATGCCCTGCAGGGCATAGAGGACGAGGAAAGCGTAGAAGTAGCGCCGGGTTCCGGAAACCTCGACGCCCTTCAGGCTGCGATAAAGCGTCAGCACAAAAATAAGGCCGGCCAAGAAGGGCAAGGGGATGGAAGGCAATGCGGATACCTAACGAGAGCGGCCTCAATCACGATTTTCGAAGGCCCATAGCATGTTCAGCGTCGAAAGGCATGGGGATTGGGGACCAGGCGCCCCAGTCTTCCTCGCGGCAGATTACGGATCAGCCACTTTCGGCAAGCGACAGGATTTTATCAACCGTCGCAAGCTTTGCGATTTTCCCGTCCATATAATTCAAGGAGATACGGCCGTGTTCATCGTCGTAGGTACCGATGCACTCTTCTGCAAGAAAGACACGGAAATCCCTTTGATAGGCGTCGATCGCAGCCGTCCGGATACAGGCATGCGTATTGATTCCGCAAAGAACGAGATCCGTAGCGCCCAGCTCTGCCAGAAGTTCGTCCAGATCGGTTCCGAAGAAAGCGCTGTATCGTTTCTTGATGACGGTTATGTCGGACGGACTCCATAAAAGATCCGGATGTAATTGAGCGCCTGGCGTATCCTGAATGGCAAGCCGGACATTCTTCTCGCGCATTTCCGGAAACGCATCGCTCAGGTCGGGCCGGAATTCGTTTCGGACCCAAATAACCGGAAGCTGCCTTCGCTTGAAGTTTTCAATGAGTTTGTTGGTATTCCCGACGAGCTCTCTCAAAGCTTCGGGCTCCCAAGAACAGAGATAGTCCCTGATCATATCGATCACGATGAGGCATGGCTTATTCATGCGCGAGCCGTACCGTCTTCCGACTTCATTTTTGTGACATGCCAGCCCAATCCGACATGCCGTGCCAGAGTCTAGAGCTGCTTCTTCAGCGCATAGAGCGCATCCAAGGCCTCGCGCGGGGTCATGTCGTCGGGGTTGATGGCTTTCAGCGCCTCCTCGACCTTCGAGGGGCCGGCGCGCTTTATCTCCTCGCGGCGGACGGCGACCTGGAAGAGCGGCAGGTCGTCGATCAGCTGGCTTGCGGGGTTCTTGCGGTCGGAATCTTCCAGTTTCGTCAGCACGTCGCGGGCGCGGGCAACGACGCTGTCCGGCAGGCCGGCAAGCCGGGCGACCTGAATGCCGTAGGAGCGGTCGGCCGCACCAGGACCGACCTCGTGCAGGAAGATCACCTCGCCGTCCCATTCCTTCACCTTCATCGTGGCGTTGGAAAGCCGGTTGAGCTTTTCCGAGAGCACGGTGAGTTCGTGGAAATGGGTGGCGAAGAGGCCGCGGCAGCGGTTCGCCTCGTGCAGGTGCTCGACCGCCGCCCAGGCGATCGACAGGCCGTCGAACGTCGCGGTGCCGCGGCCGATCTCGTCCAAAATGACCAGCGAACGATCCGTCGCCTGATTCAAAATCGCTGCCGTCTCGACCATTTCGACCATGAAGGTGGAGCGGCCGCGCGCAAGGTCGTCCGACGCGCCGACGCGGGAAAACAGCCGGTCGACGATGCCGATATGGGCGGAGGCCGCCGGCACGAAGGAACCCATCTGCGCCAAAATGGCGATCAGCGCGTTCTGGCGCAGGAATGTCGACTTACCGCCCATGTTCGGGCCGGTCAGCAGCCAGAGCGCGCCGAATTCACCATCCCCATGCGGGGAAAGATCGCAGTCATTGGCGATGAACGGGCCCGAAGACTGGCGACGCAGCGCCTGCTCGACGACCGGATGGCGGCCGCCCTCGATCGCGAACATGCGGGAGGCGTCCACCACCGGGCGGCGGTAATCCCATTCCTCGGCCAGCATGGCGAGGCCGGCGGCCACATCGATGACGGCGAGCGCGCGGGCGCCGGCCTTGATCGCTTCCGCTTCGGACGTCACGGCCTGGACCATCCTGTCGAATGCTTCCAGCTCGATCGTCAGCGCCCGGTCGGCGGCGTTGGCGATGCGGCTTTCGAGATCGGCAAGCTCGGTCGTGGTAAACCGCATGGCATTGGCCATTGTCTGGCGGTGGATGAAGCGTGCCTTGCCTTCCGCCGTGTCGGTCATCGTGCCGGAATTGCCGGTGGTCACTTCGATGAAATAACCGAGCACGTTGTTGTGCTTGATCTTCAGCGACTTGATGCCGGTCTCCTCGGCATATTGAAGCTGCAATCCGGCGATCACCTTGCGGGACTGGTCGCGCAGCGCCCGCACTTCATCGAGTTCGGAATGGGCGCCTTCGGCCAGGAAACCACCGTCGCGCTTCAAAAGCGGCAGCTCCTTGGCCAGCATGTTGGCCAGCATGGATTCCAGGTGCAGCGGCAGGGCTTTCAGATCTGCCAGCGCCTGACCAAGCTCGTCCGGCAGCATGGAGCGCTCAAGGAACGCGGTGACACCGCGGGCAGCTTCGAGCCCCTGGAGAATGGAGCCGAGATCGCGCGGACCGCCGCGATCCAGCGCCAGACGCGAGAGGGCGCGCGGCATGTCCGGCACGTGTTTCAGCGACGAGCGCAGATCGCCGCAGAGACCGGGCTCCTCCAGCAGGAAGGAGATGGAATCCAGCCGCCGGCCGATGCGATCCGGATCGGTCAGCGGCGACATCAGCCGTTCGGCCAACAATCGGGCGCCGCCGCCGGTGACGGTACGATCGATCGCTTTCAGAAGCGTGCCGTCACGCTCACCCGAAAGCGTTCTGGTGAGTTCAAGGTTGCCGCGCGTCGCCGGATCGATAAAGAGGGTCGAGGCGCCGCTTTCACGCTCCGGACGGCCAAGCGGCGGGCGCTCGGTGATCTGGGTCTTTTCGACATAGGCAACGGCGGCCGCGGCGGCGGCCAATTCCGAGCGGGAAAAGGCGCCGAAACCATCCAGCGTGCCGACGCCGAAATAGCGCGCGATGCGGCCTTCGGCGCTGGCACTGTCGAAAAGCACGGCAGGCTGCGGCACGGCGACCTTGCCGAGCACGTCGAAGACGGGCTTCAGCTCGGCATCGTGGAAGGTCGTATCGGCCAATATCAGCTCGCGCGGGTCGATGCGCAGAATGTCCGCCAGCAAGCGCGACGGATCGGTCTCCGCCAGCCGGAAAACGCCGGTGGAGATGTCGATCCAGGCAAGCGCCATCTGCGCTTCGACCGATCCCCGAATGCGGGCGAGCGCCATGAGATAGTTCGATTCGGAGGCGACGAGCAGCTTTTCCTCGGTGATCGTGCCGGGTGTGACAAGGCGCACGACATCCCGCTTTACCACCGATTTCGAGCCGCGCTTCTTCGCCTCCGCCGGGTCTTCCACCTGCTCGCAGACGGCGACGCGGAAGCCGAGCGCGATGAGTTTCTGGAGATAGTCGTCCGCCGCGTGTACCGGCACGCCGCACATGGGGATATCCTGCCCCATATGCTGGCCGCGCTTCGTGAGCGTTATGCCGAGCGCTCGGGAGGCTTCCACCGCATCCTCGAAAAAGAGCTCGTAGAAATCGCCCATGCGATAGAAGAGCAGCGAACCGGGATTGTTCGCCTTGATCTCGATATACTGCTCCATCATCGGCGTCGCCGATGCACGGCTTTCCTCCGAGGTGAGCTCGGCGGCGTTCAAGGCTTCGATGGAGAATCTTTCAAACTGGGTCACGGAACCGAATTTTTGTTGCGCAAGGGAGTTGACGACACTATCGATGTTGGCCCCTGAAAGACAACATCTGCCGCGGCCTCAAAGACGGCTGCCCACAAAAAGCTGGAGGAGACATGCCTGCCAACGACAAGGCCGCCAGGACGCACGCATCGGTGACCGAACAGGAAGCACTCGATTTCCACTCGGAAGGCCGGCCCGGAAAGCTGGAAATCAACCCCACAAAGCCGATGGCGACACAGCGGGATCTTTCGCTCGCCTACTCGCCGGGCGTTGCGGTTCCTGTAAAGGCGATCGCCGCAGACCCCGCAACGGCCTACGACTACACGACCCGTGGCAACATGGTGGCCGTCATTTCCAACGGCACCGCGATCCTCGGCCTCGGCAATCTCGGCGCTCTCGCCTCCAAGCCGGTCATGGAAGGCAAGTCGGTTCTCTTCAAGCGCTTCGCAGACGTCGATTCGATCGACCTTGAAGTCGATACCGAGAATGTCGATGAGTTTATCAACTGCGTGCGCTTTCTCGGCCCTTCCTTCGGCGGTATCAACCTGGAGGACATCAAGGCGCCAGAGTGCTTCATCATCGAAAGCCGGCTCCGGGAACTGATGGACATCCCGGTCTTCCACGACGACCAGCATGGGACCGCGATCATCGCCGCCGCGGGCCTCATCAACGCGCTGGAACTCACCGGACGGGATCTCAAAACCACAAAGCTCGTCTGCAATGGCGCGGGTGCAGCGGCAATCGCCTGCGTCGAACTCATCAAGGCGATGGGCTTCAATCCGGACAACATCATCCTCTGCGACACCAAGGGCGTGATCTACCAGGGACGTACCGAGGGGATGAACCAGTGGAAATCCGCGCACGCGGTCAAGACGACCAAGCGGACGCTGGAAGAAGCCATGAAGGGTGCCGACGTGGTGTTCGGCCTTTCCCAGAAGGGTGCGTTCACCGAAGAAATGATCCGCTCCATGGCAGACAAGCCGATCATTTTCGCCATGGCGAACCCCGACCCGGAAATCACGCCGGAAGAAGTCGCCCGTATCCGCGACGACGCGATCATGGCGACCGGGCGTTCCGATTATCCGAACCAGGTCAACAACGTGCTCGGCTTTCCCTATATCTTCCGTGGTGCGCTCGACGTGCGTGCTTCGCAGATCAATGATGCGATGAAGATCGCCGCCGTCCACGCACTCGCGAATCTCGCCCGCGAGGACGTGCCGGACGACGTCGCCGCCGCCTATCAGGGCAACCGGCCACGCTTCGGTGCGCAATACATCATCCCGGTTCCTTTCGATCCGCGCCTCATCTCGGCGATCCCGGTCGCCGTCGCTGAAGCGGCGATGGAAAGCGGCGTGGCACGCAAGAACATCACCAACCTTGCCTCCTATGCCGCCGAGCTTTCCGCCCGTCGCGATCCGATCGCCGCGACGACGCAAGGCATCTACGAGCGGGTACGGCGTTTCCCGAAACGGGTCGTCTTCGCCGAGGCCGAGGAAGAGCAGGTCATGCGCGCGGCGATCTCCTTCTGCCATCAAGGGCTTGGAACCGCCATCCTGCTCGGCCGCGACGACGTGATCCGCGCGACGGCGGAGAAGGCCGGCATCGATCTCGACCGACCGGGCATCGAGATCGTCAATGCCCGCCTCTCGAACCGCGTCGAAGCTTATATCGACCACCTCTATGCCCGCCTGCAGCGCCAGGGCTTCCTCTACCGCGACGTGCAGCGCCTCATCCATAACGACCGCAACCATTTCGCAGCGACCATGGTGGCCGTGGGCGACGCGGATGCGATGGTGACAGGCACGACCCGCAATTATGCCACGGCGCTTGCCGACGTCAGCCGCTGCATCGACGCCAAGCCGGGCCACAAGGTGATCGGGGTTTCGATCGTGATCGCCCGCGGCCGCACGATCTTCGTGGCGGACACCGCCGTGCACGACATGCCGAATGCCGAAGACCTTGCCGATATTGCGGTCGAAGCCGCACGGGTCGCAAAGCGCATGGGCTACGAGCCCCGCATTGCCATGCTCGCCTATTCGACCTTCGGCCAGCCGATCGGCGAACGTTCGGAGCGGGTGCGCGAGGCAGTGAAAATCCTCGACCACCGGCGCGTCGATTTCGAATATGACGGCGAAATGGCGGCCGACGTGGCGCTCAACCCGCACCGGATGGAGCAGTATCCGTTCTGCCGGCTTTCCGGCACGGCCAACGTGCTCGTCATGCCGGCGATCCATTCCGCCTCGATCTCGACGCGCATGCTGCAGGAACTCGGCGCCTCCACCGTCATCGGCCCGCTGCTCGTCGGCCTCGACAAATCGGTGCAGATTACCTCGATGGGCGCGAAGGACAGCGATATCGTCAACATGGCGGCGATCGCGGCCTATAACGCGGGGACGTAAGAGGCGGTATCCAGCAAAAGGCCGGGGCGGTTATACCGCCCCGGCCTTTTTGAACATCGAATACGAATTTATAAGCTGCACTGTTGGCGGAAACGATTGGATCCGTCAGCTCGCGAAGCGGCCGGCGTCGGCGCCATAGTAATTGATGTAGCGGTCCGAGATCGCGGCGATCGGCAGCACGACCAGCACATCGGTCGTGTTAAAGGCCCGGTCGACGACCGCACCGTCGCCGATCATCGCGCCGAGGCGCAGATAACCCTTGATCAGCGGCGGCAGTGCCGATAGCGCCTTGCGGGTGTTGATCCCTTCCAGCGGCATCAGATTCATCTCTTGATGGAGTTCCGGCCGAGCGGAAACAGCCCATTCGCCCTTGGCCAAGACCGTATGATACAGGAAGGAAAGAGCCAGCGCATGTTCTTCCGGCACCACGCCCGGGAAGGAGGCGCAGCCGAACATGGCGTTCATGCCGTGCTTCAGCGAATAGGCCCAGTTGCCCTGCCAGAGCAATTCCACCGTTCGCTTGGTACGGTAGTCCGGCAGCACGCAGGAGCGGCCGAGTTCCATGAACTGCTTGTCCGGGTGACGGGCAAGCAGCGGTTCGATATCGAACTCGGAGGCTGAATAGAAACCACCATTGGCGAGCGCCACTTCCTGCCTGAGCAGGCGGTAGGTGCCGACGATCTGATCTTCGATATCGCCCTCGATCGCATTGTCGATGACCAGAAGATGATCACAGATCGCGTCATAGGCATCGACATCGCGGTGGAGGCGCATGGCATCCGGATTGAGCGTCGCGTTCATCTCTTCGACAAAGACGCGATAGCGGACGGCCTGGGCGGCGTCGATCTCGCGCTCGCTACGGGCGAGCCGAGTTTCGAGCGTGCCTATTCGGCCGAACACATCGCCGTTATCCGGAGTAGGGGCCGGTGCCTGGTTTGTTTCAGGGGTCACTTCACGGTTCAGGAGTTCAATTGCCATGGTGATTCGTCCCGTACCGGTTGGATCACCACCATAAATCACGTCTCCACGACAGGCACGTGACAACTTCTGTCACAATATGGTCCGCCGATGATCGCGTCAACGGACCTGTTGACGTTCGGAGCCAAGAATGCCCAGAGCCCCGATTTCCTCCACAAGCTTCACGGGGTCGATCGGCTTGCCGAGCACGCGGCTCGCGCCACTGAGAAGCACCTCCCGATGGGCGGTCTCGCGGCTCTCGCCGGTCAGCACGATCACCGGAACGGAAGGACCTGCTTCCGGGCGATCGTCGGCGCGCAGGGCCGACAGGAGATCGAAGACACTGCCGCCCGGCATATGCATGTCGGAAATGACGAGGTCCGGCCGAGCGTCTTTCTTCAGTGCGGCCTTTACCAGCGACGGAAAATCCTCCGCGAGGCGGACGCGATGTCCCGCTTTTCCCAGAATCGCGCGGATAAGCAGCGCACTGACAGGATCGTCTTCGCCGAGCAGCACATCGAGCCCGGCCGCGTGCATCTCGACAACCGGAGCAGGCGTCGGCTGGCTGTCGCTGAGGACATCGCGTGTGCGGAAACCTCTCAAGCGGCCGCTCAGCACGTCGATCAACGATTTTTCCCGCAGCGGCCGGATAAGCCAGGCATCGAAGAAGTCCTGCGGCTGGGACGCCCGTTCTTCGGGATTGACGAGCAGGATGCGATGAAGAGCCGCATGCGCCTTCTCATTGGCGTAATCCGATGCGAGCCGGTGATCGACGATCAGGTCCGTATAAGGCATTGAGCCGGCGGCCTCGCGGTCGATCAGCATCGGCACATCAGCGGTGCTGGACACATGCCGGCAGCGGCCGCCAAGCGTCTGGATGGTCGATACGGTCGCCGTGGCAGCCGGACCATCGGGCGCCAGAAGCAGGACGCGCGAACGGGCGAGCAACTGGCTTCTCTCGATGGGTCCGGACAGAACCGCTTCCGCAAGATGCAGAGGAAAGCGGATCGTAAACGTCGTGCCGGTTCCCTTCCGGCTGGCGACCGAAAGCGAACCACCGAATTCGGTCAGGATGCGGGAGGCGATGGCAAGTCCGAGACCGGTGCCGCCGCTGCGCGCCTCGGCGGTGCCGACCTGTTCGAATTCCCCGAAAATCCGCGCCTGTTCCTCCTCAGTCATGCCGGGGCCGCTGTCTGTGACCGCGATCGTCACATTGTTGTTCTCGGGGCCACTCCCGACGGACGCCCGCACCAGCACACCGCCTTCAGTCGTAAATTTCACCGCATTGCCGACGACGTTAAAGAGCACCTGACGGATGCGGGCAGGGTCGAAATCGAGAAGATCGGGAAGATCGGCCGCGACGGTCGCGGCAATCTCTATGCGCTTTTCGTGCGCACGGGGGGCCAGCATCTCGACGACGCTCTCGATCAGATGACGCAGGTTCTCCGCCCTGTTGTTCAGCCGGAAGCGGCCGGCTTCCAGCGTCGAATAGTCCAGGAGATCCTCGACAAGCTGCGCCAGCGCGTAACCCGACTGGCGGATGCCGCTCAGATAATTCTGCTGTTCAGCCGTCAGTTTCGTCTGACCGAGCAGATGGGTCATGCCCAGGATGCCATTGAGCGGCGTGCGGATTTCGTGGACCACGGTGGCGATCTGCCGGGATTTTGCAGCGCTTGCCGCCTCCGCCTCCACCCAGGCGTGATGGAGTCGGGTGACGGTGCGCTGGCGGAACCATGCGGAAACCCAGGAAAAGGCAGCGGCGAAGGGGCTGGACGGCAGACGCGTTTCTTCCGAAGCGCGCAGCCCTAACGCAGGGACGATCCGTTCGCCCGCCGATTCGGGCGAATCGGCGGATGCAGGGGACGCGAACGCTTTGGCAATACGTTCATGTATTTCTGCAATATCGCGCATGAGGGAAAGATTACCGACGTTTCCTTTCCCAATCCCTAGAGCAATTGGGTAAAATTTTATTGATCGCTTTTTTTCGGCCCTAAAAGCTCATCAAGGATCACAAATCCGGCGCCGATGGTGATGAAACTGTCCGCCAGATTGAAGACCGCGAACGACCAGCTCGCCGTGTGGAACAGGATGTAGTCGATCACATGCCCATACACGAAGCCGTCGATCAGGTTGCCGGTCGCGCCGGCGATGATCAGCGAAAAGCCCGCATGGGCAAACGGCCGATCCTTCGGCGTGCGCCGCCAGAGCCAGAGCACGAAGGCAACGATGACAACCCGCATGCCGATGATGAATTCGCGCTCCATACCGGACAGAAGCGAGAAGGCGACGCCGAGATTGTAAGTCCGATAGAGCGCCAGGACCGGCAGCAAAGGCACCGCCTCCTGCATGGGAAGATAGTTTTCCACCGCGATCTTCACCGCCTGGTCGAGGATGACCGCGATGATGATGACAATCAGGGCCGTTAGCGGTCTTGAGAGGAAGGCAACGCGTCCGTTCATTTTTTCTCGTCCAGGGTCAGCAGATGACGGCGCGCCTCGAAAAGCATCACGGCAGTGGCGACGGCAAGATTGAGGGAATCGGCCCTTCCCTGCTGCGGGATACGAACCGTGCGGTCCGCGGCCCTGGCAAGATTGTCTGGCAGGCCGGACTGTTCGTTGCCCATCAACAGAACGACCGGCTTCTTCTCATAGTCGACCGTTCGGTAGTCGACCGCACCAGCCAGATGGGTCGCGACGACCTGGGTGCCGGAGCGCTTCTGCCAGGCGAGAAACTCCTCCGCCGAACATTTGACGACCGGCATCGCGAAGACCGAGCCCATGGTGGCCCGTACGGTTTCCAGCGAAAAGGGATCAGTGCATTCGCCGACCAGGAACACGGCGGAGGCCCCGGCCGCATCGGCCGTCCGGATGATCGTACCGAGATTGCCCGGGTCGCGCACCCGGTCGAGCGCCACGAAAGTCTCCTCCCTGGCAGGCCTCAGATCGTCCAGCCGCTTCCAGCGCTGTTCGAAAATGCCGACCACCATCTGCGGATTGTCGCGCCGGGTGATCGACGAAAGCACCTTTTCGCTGACTTCCAGCACCAATCCACCCCGGGCGACGGTCTTCGCCGCCACCTGTTCCACCAACGGCTTGCCCTTCGCCGCCTTGGCGTAGACGAGAGTGCGGATGGACCAGCCGAGTTCCAGCGCGTCGATGACGAGCTTCAAGCCCTCGGCCATGAAGGTCCCGCTTTCCTCGCGATCCCTCTTGTTGCTGAGCGCCTTGATATCCTTGATGATCGGGTTGGCAAGCGAGGTGACTTCCTTCACCTGTCCTACCCGTATTGGTCCTGATCTCTGAAATTCATCTGTCATGCCGGCACCCAGCGGCTGAAAAGCGAAGTGGAAAGCGCGCGGCCGTGGCCTTTGCCGTCGAGCCCGGCCTCGCGGATGACGAGTTCGCCCGATTCCACTATGCCGCCCGCTCCGCGCATCGTCTCGCGCATCAGTTCGTGGATGGAATAGAAGCTTGCCCGGATGGAATAGGCGGTCAGCACAAGGCCGATCGCCTTTGGTGACAGCAGTTCGCGGCAGATATCGAGCATCAGCGGCAGATGATCGAAGAGCTGCCAGACCTCGCCGTTAGGCCCGCGGCCGAACTTGGGCGGGTCGGTGAGGATGATGTCGTAACGGTTGCCGCGGCGTTCCTCGCGCAGGATGAACTTCATGGCATCCTCGCAAATCCAGCGGATCGGCGCCCTTTCGAGTCGCGCAAGCGCCTGGTTCTCGCGCGCCCAGCCGATCGCCTTCTTCGAGGCGTCCACATGAGTGACCTCCGCGCCAGCGGCGGCCGCCACCAGCGAAGCGACGCCCGTATAGCCGAAAAGGTTCAGCACCTTGACGGGCCGTTTTGCCTCTTCGATGCGGGTTTTCATCCAGCTCCAGTGGGCGATCTGTTCGGGGAAGACCCCGACATGGCGGAAGGCGGTGAAGCGGCCGAGGAAGTCAATGCCGAGAAGGGAAAGCGGCCAGGTCTCGCCGAGCGCCTCCTTGGGAAAACGCCAACGGCCCATGCCGTCCTCATCCGTGTCACCGGTGAAAACCGCATCCGCCCTCTCCCATACATGGGCGGCAAGCGACGGCTGCCAGAGCGCCTGCGCTTCCGGGCGAACGATGCGATAGGGGCCGTATTGCTCGAGCTTGAGGCCCTTGCCGCTGTCGATCAGGTGGAAATCTCCGGCACCCGACGATTCCAGGATCACCGGAATGCGTTCGGCAGGCGGCTCGCCCGCGCGCACGTTCAGCGGCCGACTTTCTGCCGGCGCAGACGTTGCGGGTCCTGCGGATTTCTCCTGCGACCGTGGCACCGGCCTGGCCGGGGCAGCATTCCCGCGCGCAGGCCGGTGGCCTGTCTCTGGCCGGGCCTTTCGTTCCGGCCGCCTTTCCTTGTTCTTCAATGCGTTCATCCGCCTGGGTTATTCTTCGCAAGGCAGCAGATAACATCCGCCGCGCATTCTTCAAAGCCGTGCGCCGGCAGAGGCCAGGTTTTCTTCACGACCGACCTGTCCGCCCAATGTCCCCCTTGGCAAAGGTATCGGCGCTTGCAATATGACAATCAGCAAAATCCAAGGAGGAGCATCACATGGATATGGGCGGCGAAGAACGGATTGCGGCACCCCGCGAAGTGGTCTGGGAGGCACTGAACGACCCGGATATCCTCCGCCAGTGCATTCCCGGCTGTCAAAGCCTGGAACAGAAGTCGCCAACGGAACTCGCCGCCACCGTGAAACTGAAGGTCGGCCCGGTTTCGGCAACCTTCTCCGGCGAAGTGACCCTTTCCGACATCAACCCGCCGGAGAGCTACATGATCTCCGGCGAAGGCAAGGGCGGCATTGCCGGCTTCGCCAAGGGTTCAGCAACCGTGACCCTGCTGGAAGACGGTGCCGACACGTTGCTGCGCTATGCGACCAAGGCGCAGGTCGGCGGCAAGATCGCCCAGCTCGGCTCGCGCCTGATCGATTCGACCTCGCAGAAGCTCGCAGCGCAGTTCTTCGCGGATTTCAACAAAGCCGTCGTCGCCAGGGTCAGCCAGGCCTGATCCTTATTTTGCCGGAAGCTGCTGCGATCCAGGCCGTCCTGCAAGCACTGCCTGGTGCTCCTTCTGCCATTTGACGGCTTCGCGCGCCTCGGCGCGGGCCTGCTTGCGGTACTTGCCCTGGCTCCACCAGGTCGCAGCCGAACCGATCACCATGCCGATGAGGACGGCAAGAAAGAGGAACACGAAGAAAGGAGCGCTCACCGAAAGGACACTGTCCTCCGGCCGGAAGGGATTGAGCGCGAGGATGGCCATCTGGCGGTTCGCCACCGCAAGAACGATCAGCACAATGCCGAGCGGCACCAGGATCAGAAGGCTGATGATCTTTTTGAGCTTATCCATCGGACATCTCCCGGCAGCAACGATTGCCGTTTGATCGGCAGCTGTTGCAGAATAGGCGCAGTTTATGGGCTTTCAAAGGCGACGGAAGGCCGCGGCCGGCGATGTCAATCGTCTTCGTCCGCAAGGCCCGGATTCAGTCGTTCGCGCAGTTCCTTGCCGGTCTTGAAGAAGGGAACCCACTTCTCCTCGACAAAGACGCTTTCGCCGGTGCGCGGGTTTCGACCGGATCGAGAAGGACGATTCTTGACCGAAAAGGCGCCGAAACCGCGCAGTTCGACGCGGTTTCCCGCAGCAAGGGCATCTGTGATCTCGTCGAGCACGGCATTCACGATGTTCTCGACGTCGCGATGATAGAGATGCGGATTGCGCGCTGCGACGATCTGAACCAATTCAGACTTGATCACGGTTGCCCCCTTGAAAAGGCTAGATTTTCAACCGTGCCAACCTGCCAAACCGAGACCAGACCGTCAAGGAACAACTTGTCGGCGCCGAGCGCGCGAAGCGTCTCCGGCGTCACGACCTGGGCAAGGCCGGTCTGCTTCACAAACTCCGCAAGCGCGCCCGCCAACCAGAAGGACGAGGCGGAGCTGCGCTCCTTCCAGTCCACGACCGGCAGGTCCTTCGCGACGCCACGCGTTTCCAGATAGGCGCGGATATCGTCCTCGCCGCCGAGCTTGTCGACCAGCTTGACATTGAGCGCCTGGCGACCGGTGAAGATCGTGCCGTCGGCGAGCTTCAGCACGTCCTCGCGCGGCAGTTTGCGGCGGTCGGCGACGAGATCGACAAACCAGCCGTAACTGTCCATCACCATGCTGCGGATCATGGCCTTGGCTTCCTCGCTCGCCGGATGGAAGGGTGAAGGCTCGGCCTTCAGCGGCGCCGACTTGATCTCCTCCAGCGAGACGCCAACCTTCTTCATGACCTCGTCAAGCTGCGGATACTGGAAGATCACCCCGATCGAGCCCGTGATCGAACTCTCGCCCGCAACGATCTGATCGCCCGCGGTGGCGATCATGTAACCGGCGGACGCCGCGAGCGTACGGATGTCGGAGACGACGGGCTTCTTTTCGGCAATGTGGCGGATCGCCTTGAAGATGCGTTCTCCCCCATAGGTCGTTCCGCCCGGCGAGGAGATCGAGACGATGAGCGCCTTAGCCTGATTGCTGTCGGCAATCCGGTCGAGCCGCTCCAGGAGTTCCTTGTTATCGGTGATCAAACCGGAAATCTCGACACGCGCAACGTGCGGTACGGCCGCACCGGCACGATCGCCGAGCGCAACCCGGTAGAGTGCAACTCCGATACCGACCAGCATGATCAGGGCAACGATGCGCCAGAAGCTCAGCTTGCGGCGCAGAGAACGCCGATCGGCAATTGCCATTTGATCCATAAAAACACCCTCAAATCTGCCCAGCAGCAGCTAAATAGGCTCTGTAGCGTGTTTTACACGAGGGCACATCACGTTTTTATGTTGTCCGTTATTGTTTGTTGATGAATAAAAACCATATTGGCGGACAGAGTAGGCCTGTGCGTGCCGGCTCCGGCCATCAGATGGCTTCGGGGCAGGCCGCAAAGGGCAAAAAGGAAAAGATCCAGCATCCATGCTGCAGCATATTCGAAAGACGGCGGGCCTGGTGGCGGCGTTGGAGCCGCATGCGGACGCCTATCAGGCGGCGCTTGCCCATTCCGCCCTTGTGCGGAAGCTGAAAATCCTGCTGCCTGTCGCCGCCGGCTTGATCTCGATCGTCTTTATCGGTGTTTCGATCATCCGCGCCTATCTGCCGGAAGACCTTTCCATCGAAAGCGCCCGCATCGAAAACGGCAAGATCGTCATGGAACGTCCGGCGATTTCCGGCCGCAACAATGAAGGCATCAGCTACTCGATGATCGCCAACCGTGCATTGCAGGACATCCAGAACCCGAACATGATCACACTCGAGGACGTGAAAGCGGCGGTGCCGATCAATGACGACGTGATCGCGCGGGTAACGGCAACCGGCGCCGACTTCGACCGCGGCACCGACATGCTCGATCTCACTGCTCCGTTCGACGTGAACCTCAGCAACGGCATCACGGCCCGATTCAAATCCGCCCATCTTGACGTCAATGCCGGTTTCCTGGACACACGCGATCCCGTCGATATATCGATGAAAGAAGGGTCGATTGTTGCAGACTCCTTAAAGATAACGGATAAGGGGCGCATTATCACTTTCATAGGCCAGGTTCGCGTCCATCTCGACCCTGCCACCATCCGCAACCAAGGCAAATAGAGCCCGGCCGCCATGACGTATCGCCGCCTTTTTACACGGAATTCCGCAGTTCTGATTGCGGCGGGGCTATTATCCTGCCTTGCCGCCACCGCTCAGGCCCAATCGACCACCAGCCAGATGGAAAGCCTCAAGCTTTCCAACGATCAGCCGATCCAGATCCAGAGCGACCAGCTCGAGATCAAGGAACAGGAAAAGAAGGCTTTCTTCACCGGCAATGTGCAGGTCGTGCAGGGCTCGACCACGGTAAAGGCCGGCAAGATGACGGTGCTCTATACCGGCGAGGGCGCATCCGTGACCTCGGGCAACGCCAATATTGACAAGATATTCCTCGATGAAACGGTTTTCCTGAGCTCCGGTACGCAGCAGGCCACCGCCGAGAAAGGCGAGTTCGACATGGCCACGCAGACTTTCGTGCTCTCGGGCAAGCAGGTCGTGCTCTCCGAAGGCCCCAATGTCTTCAAGGGCTGCAAGCTGACCGTGCTGATGGAAACCGGCCAAGCCAAGCTCGACGCCTGCGGCGGGCGCGTCGAAATCCTGCTCGACCCGAAATCGCGGCAGCAGCAACCGAAACAATAATAGACATTGCCCGTGAAAATACCGCTGCTCTCCAGTCTGTCGGCAAGGAAGCCGTCCGCGCCCGAACCCTTCGTTGTACGCGACAAAGCGCGCTATGAGGGCACGCTGGTCGCGCACGGCCTTTCCAAGACCTATGACGCGCGACGCGTCGTCAACGGCGTGTCGCTGGTGGTGCGCCGTGGCGAGGCCGTTGGGCTGCTCGGACCCAATGGCGCCGGCAAGACGACCTGCTTCTACATGATCACCGGCCTCGTGCCAGTGGATGAGGGCATGATCGCCATCAACGGCAACGAGGTCACCCGCATGCCAATGTACCGGCGCGCCCGCCTCGGTGTTGGCTATCTGCCGCAGGAAGCCTCGATCTTCCGCGGCCTGACGGTGGAAGAGAACATCCGCGCGGTGCTCGAAGTGCATCAGCCGGACAAGGACAAGCGGGAACACAAGCTCGACGAACTCCTGCAGGAGTTCCATATCAGCCAGCTGCGCAAATCCGCCGCCGTGGCGCTTTCCGGCGGCGAGCGGCGCCGCCTCGAAATCGCCCGCGCATTGGCGACGGATCCCGCCTTCATGCTGCTCGACGAGCCGTTCGCCGGCGTCGACCCGATTTCCGTCTCCGATATCCAGAATCTCGTTCGCCACTTGACGGCACGCGGGATCGGCGTTCTGATAACCGACCACAACGTCCGCGAGACTTTGGGCCTCATCGATCGCGCCTACATCATCCATGCGGGTGAAGTGCTTACGCATGGCCGGGCGGGCGACATCGTCAACAACCCGGATGTCCGCCGGCTTTACCTTGGCGACAAGTTCAGCCTCTAGTGCGACAAAGAAGTTTGCTTTGCCCGCACCGCGGCGCTTGACCAAATCCCATAAAAAAGCAATTCTCGTGCCAGATGCAAATTCGGCCATCAAGAGGCTTGGCCGAAGGCGCGTGTTGCCGCCTCACGATGGGGTACCGCAAGGGGATTGCAGGGGAGTTTCGCGTCCGCCATGGGTTTATCCACCAGCCTTTTCCTACGCCAAACCCAATCGCTGGTGATGACACCGCAGCTGATGCAATCGATTCAGCTGCTGCAGATGACGCATTTCGAACTCAACCAGTTCATTGCCCAGGAGGTCGAGAAGAACCCGCTGCTCGAAATTGCATCAGAGAATGCCGAAAACGGCGCGGAAACAGGCTTTGAAAGCGGCGGCATCTTTGCCGAACCGGAGCTCGGAAGCGAAGGCGCCGGGGCCTCGGACGAGAGCGAGTGGTATGAGGGGGGCTCTTCCGTCACAGCGGAACAGCTCGGCGAAGGGCTCGACACAGGCTTTGAGAACGTCTTTCCCGACGACGGACCGGAACGGCGCGCCGACGCCCCGGAACTCCTCAGTCAGTGGAAATCCATGCCGGGCGGGGATTCCGGCGAAGACTACGATCTAGACGATTTCGTCGCCGGTCAGGTGACGCTACGCGACCATCTCAACCAGCAGATCCCTTTCCTTCTGGGCAGTATGACGGATCGTCTTGTGGCCCAGCATCTGGTCGATCACCTCGATGAGGCGGGTTACCTGCAGGGTGATGTTCAGGAAATCGCCGCACGGCTCGGCAAGCGCTCCGAAGACGTGGAGACCATCCTGCACAAGCTGCAGACGCTGGAGCCGCCGGGCGTCTTTGCCCGCTCGCTCAGCGAGTGCCTGGCGATCCAGCTACGGCAGAAGGATCGGCTCGACCCGGCGATGGACGCGCTTGTGAAGCATCTCGACCTGCTCGCCAAGCGCGACTTCGTCTCGCTGCGGAAGATCTGCGGGGTCGATGACGAAGATCTGCTCGATATGCTGGCGGAAATCCGCGGGCTCAACCCGAAACCCGGCGCCGGTTTCGAAAGCTCCGTCTCGGAGACGATTTCGCCGGATATCGTCGTCCGCCCCGCGCCGGACGGAAGCTGGCTGGTCGAGCTCAATCCGGACACGCTGCCGCGGGTTCTGGTGAACCAGGCCTATTTCCAGAGCGTTTCAAAGAATTGCCCGAAAAACGGAGAGGATCATAATTTCCTGTCCGAATGCCTGCAGAACGCCAATTGGCTGACGCGCAGCCTCGACCAGCGAGCCAAGACAATCATGAAGGTGGCAGCCGAGATCGTCCGCCAGCAGGACGCCTTCCTGCTGCACGGCGTCGATCACCTGAGACCGCTCAACCTGAAGACCGTCGCCGAAGCGATCAAGATGCACGAATCGACGGTGAGTCGCGTCACCTCCAACAAATACATGCTGACGCCGCGCGGCCTGTTCGAGCTCAAATATTTCTTCACCGTCTCGATCGGTTCGGCGGAAGAGGGCGGCGACAGCCACTCGGCCGAAGCCGTGCGCCACCGCATCCGCCAGCTGATCGCCCAGGAAACGCCGGACGCGGTGCTTTCCGACGACGACATCGTCATCAGCCTGAAGCGCGGCGGCGTCGAACTGGCGCGCCGCACGGTGGCAAAATACCGCGAGGCGATGAACATCCCCTCCTCCGTCCAGCGCCGCCGGGAGAAGCGTGCGCTTGCCAAGGTGGCGGCATTCTGACGAACGGATTTCCACAGACCTAAGTAGTTTTCCCAAGGCCTGCGACCGTTGACATTCCGGGCATCGGGGGTTAGAAGCCCGCCGCAACTGCACGGGACATGGCCAAAAGCATGCCCCGCCGTCCGATAGGCATAGATTGCAGCAATTTGGCTTTGCCGCATTCGTACGGCTTGGATGAGGGGGCGGCTTGGCGTAGACTGAAACACGCAAGTCACGACAAGAAGGAAAAATTCCATGAGTGTGCGTGTATCCGGTAAGCATATGGAAATTGGTGAATCGTTCCGTCAGCGGATCGAGGACCAAATCGGTGAAGCGGTTGCGAAATACTTCGACGGGGGGTATTCCAGCCAAGTCATTGTGGAAAAATCCGGCTCGCGCTTTTCAGCTGATTGCAAGGTCCATCTCGACACCGGGATTGTCCTGCATGCGGCAGGAGAGGCGAATGATCCCCAGGGATGCTTCGATGCTGCGGCAGAGCGGATCGAAAAGCGCCTTCGTCGCTACAAGCGGCGCCTGAAGGACCATCACGCGGGCAACCACATGAATGGCTACGCCGAAGTCGCTTACACGGTGATGGATGCCGTACCGGATGAATCGGACGAACTGCCTGAGGATTTCGCGCCGACCATCGTTGCGGAAAGCTCAAAGCCATTGAAGACGATGACTGTAGCTAGCGCAGTGATGGCGCTCGACATGACTGATGAGCCGGTTCTCCTGTTCCGCAGCCCCGGCAAGGAAGAGTTGAACATTGTTTATCGCCGCAACGACGGCAATATTGGCTGGATCGATTCTACCAATATCAAAAACTGAACAACCTTGGGGAGAGCGTCGGAAACGGCGCTCCCCTTCGCATGGAGCAAAGCCTCTTGCGGCACAAAGGATGACGAGAATGGCATTGGCAGATTTGCTGCAGCAAGATGCGATTATTCCTGCCCTCAAAGTGAATTCCAAAAAGCAGCTTTTGCAGGAACTGGCGGCCAAGGCCTCCAAGCTCACCGGCGTCGCCGAACGGGAAATCTTCGATATTATCCTGCAGCGGGAAAGGCTCGGCTCCACCGGCGTCGGCCATGGCATCGCCATCCCGCATGGCAAGCTCAGCAGCATCTCCTCCATCAAGGGGATTTTCGCGCGGCTCGAAACGCCGGTCGATTTCGAAGCACTTGACGATGAGCCTGTAGACCTCGTTTTCCTGCTGCTTGCGCCGGAAGGCGCCGGAGCTGACCACCTGAAGGCATTGTCGCGGATTGCCCGCGTGCTGCGCGATCAGGATCTGGTGGCGAAGCTGCGCAAGACCGATTCCGCATCGGCAATCTACGCCTTTCTGAACGAGGAACAGGCTAACCACGCCGCATGACGGCACAGATTTTTCGTGGGGACGAAGCGAAGCCGCCCGGCTGCTGGAGAAGCGCCGGGCGGTTTTGTTCTGGGGATTTTCAAACCTGCCCGTTGATCACTGATCGAGGTCCGATTTCAGCCGATCCAGCAATCGGACGGCATGCGCGGCGTATTCCCCGATCCAGCGATCACTGATCGCCTTGATCGGCAGCGAATTCAGATAGTTCCAGCGTTCACGCCCTTCCCGCTTCACAATCACCAGATCCGCGTCCTCCAGAACTCTCAGATGCTGCATGACCGTGCAGCGATCCATATCAAAGAAGGTTTCGCAGAGTGCGCCCGTCGTTTGCGGCTTGTCCCTCAACTGATCCAGGATTTGCCGCCGTCGGGGATGGGCGAGTGCCTTGAAAACGGCATCGATCTGCGATTCGCTTGACATGTTATATTTTTATAACATATTTTTGATACCGGCAAGAAATCGCGGGGAAGAGCTTCGATATTTCCAAAAGGGAGGAGAATTTGTCATGACCGGACACATCTACGGCGGCATCGACATCGCCATGAAAGTCCCGCCACATCAGTATCAGGAGACGCTCGCTTTCTACCGAGACGTCGTCGGGCTCAAGGAGATTACCGACAAGGCGCCGGCCATAGGCTTCGAACTCGGTCCGAACAAATTATGGATCGACGAGGCGCCGATGCTGAGCCAGGCAGAGATCTGGCTGGAGCTTTTCACCGACGATTTCGGTGCCGCAGCGGCCCACCTGGAGAAATCGGGTGTCGTTCGTTGCGATGCGATCGAGCCCCTGCCGGACGGCTTCAAGGGCGGCTGGGCGATGAATCCTGCCAATATCGTGCACATGGTGCGAGAACCCGCCGCCTGGTGAGACGACAGAAGAACGCACCATGGCAAAAGCGGGCGAGACCGCCCGCCTCCAGAATTGTCAGGCTTTGTTCTCGCCAGCCGGCTCGGCCGCCGAGGCTTCCGGTTTGGGGCCGCCTTTTGCAACGCCGACCATGGCCGGACGCAGGACGCGTTCGCCGATCGTAAAGCCCGCCTGTACCACCTGCACGACCGTGTTGTTCGGTACGGTGGTGTCCGGAATTTCGAACATGGCCTGATGGAAATGCGGATCGAACTTCTGGCCTTCCGCCTCGATCCTCTTGACGCCATGGCGTTCCAGCGCCGACAACATGGAGCGCTCGGTCATTTCGACACCTTCCAGAAGCGTCGTCAGCGTGGCATCGGCCCCAGCGCGCATTTCGGTCGGCACGGCATCCAGCGCACGGCGGAGGTTATCCGAAACGGCGAGCATATCGCGGGCAAAGCCCGCGACCGAATAGGACTTGGCGTCCTTCACGTCGCGCTCGGTGCGGCGACGCAGGTTATCCATCTCGGCGGCAAGCCGCAGGAAGCGGTCACGCAATTCGGCATTCTCCGCCTTCAGCACATCCAGGGGATCGGTCGTCTGGCCTGCCTCCGGGGCCGGCGCTTCGGCGGCGTTCTGATTGGCCGCGTCCTCAAGAGCAGACGCCACGGCTTCCGCCGTATTTTCGGCGGCAGTTGTGTCAGGTCCGTTCTTCTTGGTTTCGTCGGTCATGACGGTCTCCAGTTATTCTTTGCTTAGATTTCCGGGCTTCGATTTGTGCCCGATATCGAGGTTTAAGATGGAAAAATCAAGGCTTGGGCGGAAACTCGGACGCCGGAAGCTTGCCTCGTCAGCGCGACAGCCTTGCGAGAAGCTGGGCGGTGTAGTCCACCATCGGCACAATACGGGAATAATTGAGCCGCGTCGGACCAATGACGCCGACAGCGCCTATAATATGGTCCTCGCCGTCGCGATAGGGTGCCACAATGAGCGAGGAACCGGAAAGCGAAAAGAGCTTGTTCTCTGAGCCGATGAAGATACGCACACCCGGCCCCCTCTCGGCGAGTTCAAGAATTTCGATCAGGCTGTCCTTCTTTTCGAGATCGTCGAAAAGAAGGCGCAAACGATCCAGATCGGCTGAATCGTCGAGGCCCTGAAGAAGGTTGGCGCGTCCGCGAACAATGAGCTGGCTCGGCTTGCCTTCCTCGCTGTCACCCGACCAGACGGCCAGCCCTCGCTCGACGAGCTCCTGCGAGAGAGTATAAAGCTCTCCCTGCACCTGGTCCTTAAGCCTCGTAAGCTCATTGCGCAGTTCGGGGAGCGTCTGACCGGACAGATGCGCATTGAGGAAATTCGCCGCTTCCGTGAGCTGTGACGAAGTCACGCCGGCGGGCAGCTCGATGATGCGGTTCTCCACCTGATTGTGATCGCCGACCAGCACGGCAAGCGCCTTGGTGGGCTCCAGCCGGATGAATTCCACATGCCTGAGGACGGGATCGCTCTTCGTGGTGATGACGAGGCCGGCGCCGCGCGACATGCCGGACAGCATGAGGCTTGCTTCCGCCATCAGGCTCTCCATCGGCTGGTCGCGGTCACCCGGCCGGATCTGCCGTTCGATCGTGGCGCGTTCCTCATCAGAAAGATTGCCGACCTGCATAAAGGCATCGACGAAAAACCGAAGGCCCGATTGGGTCGGCAGCCGGCCGGCGCTGACATGCGGCGAATAGATCAGGCCGAGTTCTTCGAGGTCGCTCATCACGTTGCGCACGGATGCCGGCGACAGCGACATCGGAAGGAGCCGCGACAGATTGCGGGAACCAAGCGGCTCACCGGTTTCGAGATAGCTTTCGACAACGCGACGGAAGATTTCCCGCGAGCGATCGTCGAGCACAGAGCCGCTGTCCCTACCCGTCGGTCTCGAAAACCCCATTTATTCCTTCACCGTGCCGTTGATCTGCTGTGAAAATATAGTCATTCCTCCGGCTATCGCAAAAGGGAAAATCGGATGACCCATTCCCTCGCATGACAGCCGGCCAACGACCTTTTCCTGCAGGATCGCCGCCGGAATATCAAGATTCGCAATTCCGGACGGAAAACCGCTTCGCACTTTTCCTGGAATTGCTTTAGAAGGCTGAAACCGAAATCCAGGGAGTGGCGAATGCGGCCTTCAGGCAGACAGACAAACCAGATGCGCAAGGTTTCGTTCGAGCGCAATTTCTCCAAGCATGCGGAAGGCTCCTGCCTCGTCAAATTTGGCGACACACATGTGCTCTGCACCGCGAGCCTTGAAGAAAAGACACCGCCGTGGCTGCGCAATTCCGGCAAGGGCTGGGTGACCGCCGAATACGGCATGCTGCCGCGCGCCACGGGCGAGCGCATGAAGCGCGAGGCCGCCGCCGGCAAACAGGGCGGGCGCACCCAGGAAATCCAGCGCCTGATCGGCCGGTCGCTCCGCGCCGTCATCAATCTCGAGGCGCTCGGCGAGAAGCAGATCACGATCGACTGCGACGTCATCCAGGCGGACGGCGGCACACGCACGGCCGCGATCACCGGCGGCTGGGTAGCGCTCTACGACTGCCTCAAATGGATGGAAAGCCGTTCGATGATCAAGGTCGACAAGGTGCTGAAGGACCATGTCGCGGCGATCTCCTGCGGCATTTTTGCCAGCCAGCCCGTGATCGATCTCGATTATCTCGAAGATTCCGCAGCCGAAACCGACGCCAATTTCGTCATGACCGGCGCGGGCGGCATCGTCGAGGTCCAGGGAACGGCTGAAGGCGCTCCTTTCAGCCAGGAAGAATTCCTGCAGCTTCTGGCCCTCGCCCAGGCGGGCACGCAGGAACTGGTGGCGCTGCAGAAGCAGGCGATCGCTTGACCGGAAGGAGAGCGCGGTGATCGAAGGAATTCTCGAAACTGCGCTCTATGCCGACGATCTCGATGCCGCGGAAGCCTTCTATGGCGGCGTGCTCGACCTTGAGAAGATCTTGCGCGCAGGAAACCGGCATGTCTTCTTCCGCTGCGGACCGGGCATTCTGCTGATCTTCAATCCGAAGGAAACGGTGAAGCCACCAGCAGCAGGCGCCTTGCCTGTTCCGCCGCATGGCACCATCGGTCCCGGGCATGCCTGCTTCCGGGTAAGCGGCGAGGCGATAGACAGGATCAAGGAAACGCTGAACCGGGCAGGCATTGCCATAGAAAGCGATTTCCGCTGGCCGAACGGCGCCCGCTCGATCTATTTCCGCGACCCGGCCGGCAACAGCCTGGAATGCGCAGAGCCAAGGCTCTGGGGCCTCGAATAAGGAAGCCGCTTATAAGATGCTTGGTATCGGCGGTAAAACTCCGGTATAGACAAGACAGTCAGAGCCAGGATTTCTCCCGATGATCATACGTGAATGGCGGGGACGCGCCTCCCCCTCCAATACCGATGCCTATCCCGCGCATTTCTGCAGTCATGTGATCCCGGAACTGCAGGCCCTTCCGGGGTTCGTGGGAGCTCACCTCAGCCGGCGAACGCTCGGTGACCGCATCGAATTCGTGGTGCTGACCCGCTGGAAGGACATGAACGCCATCCGTGATTTTGCCGGTGATACGCTCAACAAAGCCGTCGTGGAGCCGGGCGCGATTGCGGCCCTCATCGAATTCGACAATTTTGTCGAGCATTACGAGGTTGTCGAAGAAGTTTGAGCCGTGATCTTCCGCGAGAATGTCGGAACCCCAATCACTTCACCTATTCGTTTCAAAAAGACAGAGAATGCGCAAGCTCGATACAAAAACCATCGTCGTCGCCAGCCACAATGCCGGAAAAATCCGCGAGATCGCCGAACTGATCGGCCCGCTCGGCTTTTCGGCGAAATCCGCAGCCGAACTGAAATTCGAGGAGCCGGAGGAAACCGGCACGACCTTTGAGGAGAATGCCGCGATCAAGGCGCTCGCTTCGGCCCGGGCCTCCGGCCTGCCGGCGCTTTCCGACGATTCCGGACTGGTGATCGACGCACTGGGCGGTGCGCCTGGCGTCTATACCGCCAACTGGGCGGAACGCGAGGATGGCAGCCGTGATTTCCAGATGGCGATGGAAAAGGTCGAGAAGGCGCTCGCCGACAAGGGCGCGATCAAACCGGAAGAACGCCGCTGTCGCTTCGTCAGCGTGCTCTGCCTCGCCTGGCCGGACGGCCACACGGAAATGTTCAGGGGCGAGGTGGAGGGCACCGTGGTGTGGCCCCCGCGCGGCACTCAGGGTTTTGGTTACGACCCCGTCTTCCAACCGCAGGGCTATGATATTACCTTCGGTGAAATGAGCAGTGATCAGAAACATGGCTGGAGGCCGGGCGAGGCGGAAGCCCTCTCCCACCGCGCCCGCGCCTTCAAGCGCTTCGTCGAAACCTGCCTGGAGGCATGAGGGTGGAGAACTTTCCTCCCCTTGTGCCGGGTTTTCTGCCCGATGCACTTCTGCCCGATACGGGCGAGCCGGGATTCGGGGTCTATGTGCATTGGCCATTCTGCGCAGCCAAATGTCCCTATTGTGACTTCAACAGCCATGTCCGCCACCAGCCGGTGGACCAGCCCCGCTTCACCGCAACCTTCCTGAAGGAGATGGAGGCGATGCGACGCATGAGCGGTCCGAAGACAGTCACCAGCATCTTTCTCGGCGGCGGCACCCCCTCCCTCATGGACCCGGCCACCGTTGCGGCGATCCTTGAGGGTATCGCCCGGCACTGGCATGTGCCCGATGGCATCGAGATCACCATGGAGGCCAACCCCTCAAGCGTCGAGGCAACCCGTTTTCGCGGCTACAGGCAAGCCGGCGTCAACCGCGTGTCGCTCGGTGTCCAGGCCCTCAATGATGCCGATCTGCGCTTCCTCGGGCGGCTGCATGACGTCACCGATGCGCTGAAGGCGATCCGCCTGGCACGCGAGATCTTTCCGCGCATGAGCTTCGACCTGATCTACGCCCGGCCTAACCAGACGGTCGAAGCCTGGGAGACGGAGTTGAACGAGGCCATCTCCTATGCGGTCGACCACTTGTCGCTCTACCAGCTCACCATCGAGGAGGGCACGCCCTTCTACGGACTCCACAAGGCCGGCAAGCTGGTGGTGCCGGATGGAGAACAGTCGGCAATCCTCTACGAGGCGACGCAGGAGATTACCGCCCGGCATGGCCTGCCGGCCTACGAGGTTTCCAATCATGCCCGGCCGGGTGCCGAAAGCCGCCACAACCTCACCTATTGGCGCTACGGAGACTACGCGGGCATTGGCCCCGGCGCGCATGGCCGGCTGACGCGCGGACGCAACAAGATCGCGACGTCGACCGAACGGCGGCCGGAAACCTGGCTCGAACAGGTGGAACGGACGGGCCACGGCATGGTGGAAGAGGAGGTCCTCGGCTTCGAGGAACAGGCCGACGAACTGCTGCTGATGGGGCTTCGACTGCGGGAGGGTGTGGATCTCGCCCGCTGGCAGCAACTTTCCGGCCGCGATCCGGATCCCGTCCGCGAAGAGCGGCTGCTGGAGCACGGCTTCATCGAGCGTCTCGGCAACTCGCGCCTGCGCTGCACGTCATCAGGCATGCTGATCCTGGATGCCGTGGTGGCCGATCTTGCGTGCTGATCAGCCCTTTACCGCAGTGACATGCAGCCAGTCGGTCGGCCTATCATCGTAGGCACCGCCATGCGTCTCATCGATATCGATTGATGCCCAGTGCCGGGTTTCATAGACCGCGTTCAGCCACTCCCGCGAGGGATAATTGTAGTAGCGGCCGAGATCGTCGAAGCCTTCCGCCGCGCCGGCCTTGAAGCTTGCATAGAAAATGCCGCCTGATCTGAGAGCCGAGTGAATGCCGGCCAGAATGCCGCCAAGGTCAGACCGCGGGACGTGCAGCAGGCAGGCATTGGCCCAGACGCCATCAAAGGCATCGACTGCGTCGATATCCTCAAACCGCAGCACGCGCACCGGCACGCTCAGACGCTTTTCGGCTTCATCCGCCATTTCCGGCGTGCCGTCGGTCGGCATCACGCGAAAACCACGCTCCATCATCGAGGCGCTGTCGCGGCCATTGCCGCAACCGAGCTCTAGGATTTCCGCGCCGGGTTTCAGTTTCAAGAGAAAGCGATCGAGCCGGAACCGGCTCGATTCGGAAGTCCTTGCTGCATAGATCGCTGCATTTTCGGCGTAGAAGCGGAATGTCGGGTCGTCTTCCATGCCTTCCGTCTCCTACCGCGACGACGACAAGAGCTCAGGACCAGGCGTGATGCACGCCACGGCCCAGATCGCTGCAGCAGAGAGGGGGAACATCGCCTTAAGCGTTGTTCTCGTTGATCAGCCGCTTCAAAAGCTCCACTTCATGGCTGAGCTTGGTGTCACCGGAAATCAGTTCCTCGATCTTGCGGACCGCGTGGAGCACGGTCGTATGATCGCGACCGCCGAACCGGCGCCCGATTTCCGGGAAAGAGCGCGGCGTCATGGTCTTTGAGAGGTACATGGCAACCTGCCGCGGCTTGACGATGACGCGCGTACGGCGGTTCGAGACCAGTTCCTGCCGTGAAACATTATAGTGACGCGCCACAATGCGCTGGATGTCCTCGATACGGACGCGCCTGGCCTCGCCGGCACCGACCAGATGGGCGAGCAGTTCGTCGACGCGCTCGATCGACAGCGACGGCTCGAAGGAGCGGCGGAACAGGAGTTGATTGAACGCGCCCTCCAACTCGCGGCCGCTGGCCGTCACGTTCCGTGCCACATGGCTTAGGATTTCCGCGGGAATATCGAGCGAAGGATCGTCCTGCCGGGCGGTCGCGAGACGGCCCTTCAGCATTTCGAGGCGCATCTCGTAATCCGGCGCTTCGACTTCAATCGCCACACCGCCCTGCAGGCGCGAACGGACGCGCGGATCGAGCGATTCCAGTTCCCAGGGCGCACGGTCTGCAGCAACCACCACCTGCTTTGCGCTGTCGAGCAGCATGTTCAGCAGATGGCAGAACTCGTTCTGGATCATCTTGCCCTGCAGGAACTGCATGTCGTCGATGATCAGGAGGTCGATATTGCGCAGTGAATCCTTGAGCGTCAGCGCATCGTTATCACGGATCGCGGTCGCAAAGCGCCACATGAAATATTCCGCCGTCAGATAGACGACCCGCGGCATGCGCTCACTGCCGACGGCTGCATTCGCAATCGCCTGCAGGAGATGCGTCTTGCCGAGGCCCACGCCGGAATGAATGAAGAGCGGATTGAAGCGCACGGCGCCTGCACCGGCTTCGGCGATCGTCTTGGCAGCGGCAAGCGCTACCCGGTTCGACGGGCCTTCCACAAAGGTTTCAAACGTGAAACGGCTGTCGAGCGGCGAACCGAACAACGGGCCCGGCGCCTGAGTCGCACGGGCAGCGGCAGCGGCAGCAGCCGGCGCCGGAAAAGAAGCAATCTTGCCGATTTCGCGCGGCATCTGCGGTCGCTGGTGTGATTGAGCCGGCGCCGGTTCAGGGGAAAGAGCACGCTCTTCGCATGCAGCCGGGAGGCGAGGATGGCGGCTTGCGCTGCGCACCAGGATTTCCACCTTCAGAATCTCCGGGTCTTCCGCCTGGAAGATCGACGTAATGAGATCAAGGTAGCGGTTATTGATCCAGGATTTGAGGAAAGTCGTCGGCACCGTGAGACGAACCAGACTCTTTGAGACCGAATGCAGCTTCAAACGCCCGAACCAGCTTGCATAAACATCCTGACCGACTTGCGCTTTCAAACGTGTGCTGAATCGCTCAAAAAGAGCATCATGCCTCATCTCCGATGTTTCCCCTGCCGCCTGGGAGCAAACTGAATCAAGTGCCTGCCGTGCTTGGTCTCCATTACCTGCACGGGCTGATACGATATTCATCTGCATTATTTGCCGCCTTCCAAATCTTGCCGCCCGGCGATTCTCGTTTACCCGCCAGGACAAATCTCGTTTCAAGGCGTCGCAGACCATCCCCACTCATTGAGAATCGCCGCCGCCCGTCCCCTTTTCCAACTCCTTCTTCCGCCTTGCGGCTGAATGAAGGCCTCGCCTAGCCCACCTCGTACACGGGCTTGAACTCGTGGAAGCCACCCCACGCAACCGAACACCTCATCCTCTGCATGAGTTGTCCGAAACCTCTCGCACCTCCGTTATCCGGCTCCCGCCAGATCCGCGTTGACAAAAACCGACCGTTTCCGGAAAACGCCAATTTTCCGGCGCACAATCGATGGTTACCTGAAGAACGGGAAGAGCTCTCCCGTAGCAAGGGGCAGAAAGCCTATCCACCGCCTTTACAGACGGTCCCGGCAGCCCTCTTAAGTAATCCCCGCGGCCCTTGCTGGAGGCCATTTAGGCAGGATCAAATGCCAAGATCAATGATGAATTTTACGCAAAATTAAGAGGCGGGCGTTGACTCGGCGGGCGTGATTTGAATGTCACAGACGCAGTCATGGAGAATCGCAGTTGAATCAATGGGATTCAAAAATGACATACATTCCGAATGATTGTTCACAGAAAAAATAAAAATCTTCTTGACTCGGTCACCGGGCATTTAGGCGCGTGGAAAGTCGCCTATCGACTCGCGCACCTCCGATAAGTATATGATTTAAAATGATATTTTATGTCACGCCCTTGACACGAAATTGTTAATGAGCCGGATAATTATAAGGATGACTGAGAGAATCACAAAAAGCCCGGTCAACCGACCAGGCTTCATTGCAATACAATTTTAACAAATGTCGTTAAGCGGAAAGCGCCTTCACACGGGCCGCAAGACGGGACACCTTGCGAGATGCCGTGTTGCTATGAAGCACGCCCTTGGATGCGGCGCGCTGGATTTCCGGCTGTGCAACCTTGAGCGCTTCGGCAGCAACGGCGATATCACCCGATGCGATCGCTTCCTCGACCTTGCGGATGAAGCCGCGGACGCGCGAACGGCGAGCCTTGTTGACTGCGGTACGGCGAGCGATCTTGCGGGTCGCCTTTTTCGCCGAAGTTGTATTGGCCATTTCATGCCTCTCTACGAATTCGAACCAAACTCCACCGTTGCCGCCGGTCCTGCGACCCTTCATCCAGCAATTCGGGAGCAATAGAGGAAGCCGTGATCAGGCTTTCTCAACTGTGGGCGGGCATATAACCGGAATACCCGCCCCCGTCAACGCAGATTCTGGCGACGCGCATATTGATCGATGGCGATCCCGTCTCATCGGTTCGAAAATTGCGGTTTACGCTTTTCCACGAAAGCCGCCATGCCTTCCTTCTGGTCGGCAGTGGCAAACAGCGAATGGAAGAGCCGCCGCTCGAAACGCAGGCCTTCGCCGAGCGTCGTTTCAAAGGAGCGGTTGACCGCCTCCTTGGCCATCAGCACAGCTGCGCGGGGGAACGATGCGATCTTTGCGGCCGTCTCGACCGCCTCGTCGATCAGCCGCTCGGGCGGTACGATGCGAGCCACCAGCCCTGCCCTTTCGGCCTCCGCTACATCCATCATGCGGCCGGTCAATACGAGGTCCATCGCCTTGGCCTTTCCTACAGCCCTCGTGAGGCGCTGCGAGCCGCCCATGCCCGGGATGACGCCGAGCGTGATCTCCGGCTGGCCGAACTTCGCCGTCTCCGACGCGATGATGAAATCGCACATCATGGCAAGCTCGCAGCCGCCGCCAAGCGCGAAGCCCGAAACTGCGGCGATCATCGGCTTGCGGGTCGCCGCCACGGCCTCCCAGCCGGAGATGAAGTCACCGATATAGGCGTCGACGAAATCGATCCCCTGCATCTCTTTGATGTCGGCGCCGGCAGCAAAGGCCTTTTCGGAACCGGTCAGCACGATCGCGCCGATGCCTTCTTCCTTGCCGAAGGCGGCCAGCGCGTCAGCAAGCTCGGACATCACAGTCGAGTTCAGGGCGTTCAGCGCCTTCGGCCGGTTGAGCGTGACGAGCGCCACCGGTCCGCGGGTTTCGGTCAGCAGGGTTTCATAGCTCATCCGGCGTCTCCTCTCCTATTTCTGGCAGACGGGACAATAAAAGGTGGAGCGGCCCGCCTGAGTGATGCGGGCGACCGTACCGCCGCAACCCGGCGTGCAGCAAGCCCCGCCTTCACGGTCGTAGACGGAGAAGGAATGCTGGAAATAGCCGAGCGAGCCGTCGGTCTGGATATGATCCTTCAGCGACGAGCCGCCAGCGGCGATCGCATCGGCAATGACATTGCGGATCACCCCGGTCAGCAGCCCAAGCTCCTTCTTAGGCCTGCCGGTCTTCGTGACGATGCTGCCGGCCGCCCGCTTCGGCGACAGATGCGCGCGCCACAGTGCTTCGCATACATAGATATTGCCGAGACCGGCGATCACCGTCTGATCGAGAAGAGCGCCCTTGAGCGGCTGGCTTTTGCCGGAGAACCGTTCCGCCAGGTAATCGGCGTCGAGCGCGTTGCCGGTGGGCTCCGGCCCGAGTTGGGCGAAAGCGGGATAGAGATCGAGCTCGCTACGCCTCCAGAGCTGCATGAAACCGAACCGGCGCGGGTCGTTATATATGACCTTCAGAGGGCCCTTCCCGTTCCGAAGGTGGAAAACGACATGATCGTGCTTCTGGTCCTTGGAGCGCGGATGATGGAATTCCCCGAGCGTCTCGTCCTCGATCCGGAAGGAACCGGACATACCGAGATGGCTGATGACAGTGAGATCATCCTCAAGGTCGATCAGCAGGTATTTGGCGCGGCGGCTGAGTGAGACAATACGACGCTCCCGGACCGTCTCGGCGAAATTCTCGGGCAGCGGAAAACGCAGGTCGGGACGATTCAGCTCGAGCCTTGCGATAACGGCACCTTCCATTGCCGGGGCGAGGCCGCGCCGGACCGTTTCAACCTCTGGCAATTCGGGCATCTGTACCTAACTTCCTGTTCCAACCATGAAGATCCTGCTCTATAGAGCGGACCGGATGCCGCATCATCTATAATGGGGAACCACTGATAGCGAGGTCAAACCGATTTCGCTATGGTCGCCCTCCAATAGAGCCTTAAGGAGTTCGCCGATGACCGAAGCCCGTACCAGCGCCGATGGCGGCATGGAGACGTCCTATGGCTTCCGACAGGTGACGGATGGCGAAAAGCAAGGCCTCGTCAACGACGTCTTCCATAAGGTCGCCAAGCGCTACGATATCATGAACGACGTGATGTCGGCCGGTATGCATCGCGTCTGGAAGGATGCGATGGTGGCGGCACTCAATCCGCGCAAGGACGCCGGCTACAAAACCCTGGATGTAGCGGGCGGCACCGGCGACATCGCCTTCCGGATCGTCGAAGCCTCCGATCGCAAGGCGCATGTGACCGTGCTCGACATCAATGGCTCGATGCTGGCGGTCGGCGCCGAGCGTGCGGCGAAAAGGAAGCTCTCCGAAAACCTGGATTTCGTTGAGGCGAACGCCGAATCCCTGCCTTTCGAAGCGAACTCGTTCGACGCCTATACGATCGCCTTCGGCATCCGCAACGTGCCGCATATCGACGTAGCACTCAAGGAAGCCTATCGCGTGCTGAAGCGCGGCGGGCGGCTGCTGGTGCTGGAATTTTCCGAGGTGGAAATGCCGCTGCTCGAACGCTTCTACGACGAATGGTCTTTCAAGGCGATCCCGCGCTTCGGCAAGATGATCACCGGCGAGGCCGAACCTTATCAGTATCTGGTGGAATCGATCCGAAAATTCCCCAACCAGGAGAATTTTGCCACGATGATCCGCAATGCCGGGTTTTCGCGCGTGACCTATACCAATTATACCGGCGGCATCGCGGCGCTGCATTCCGGCTGGAAACTCTAACGGAATGAGTACGCTTGGAGCCTATTTCCGGCTTGCCCGGGTGGGATGGGTGCTGGTGCGCGAAGGGGTGGTCTCCGCCCTGCCCAGCCAGGGCTTGCCGCCGTCCGTCGGTCTCGTGAAATCGCTGATCGAGCCGCTTGCACGCAAGCGCTCTCTCAAGCAGGCCCGGAGCGAACGGCTCACGCGCGCCGTCGACCGGCTGGGTCCCTCCTACGTCAAGATCGGGCAGTTCCTTGCCACCCGTCCGGATGTCGTGGGCGTCGACTGGGCGGTCGACCTGGCACTCCTGCAAGACAGGATGGCCTATTTTCCGACCGAAGCTGCCAAGGCCGCCGTCGAAGGTTCGCTCGGCCGGCCGATCGACGATCTCTATTCCTCGTTCGGCGAACCGATCGCCGCCGCCTCGATCGCCCAGGTACATCCCTGTGTGGTCGGCGACAGGAAGGTCGCGGTGAAGGTGGTGCGGCCGGGCGTGCGCCATCGCTTCGCCCACGATATCGAGAGCATGTACCTGCTCTCGCACATGCAGGAGCGCTTCGTGCCATCGAGCCGGCGCCTGCGGCCTGTCGAGGTGACGCGCACGCTCGAACAGACCACCAAGGTGGAGATGGACCTCAGGCTCGAGGCCGCAGCCCTGTCCGAGATCGCCGAGAACACCAAGGGCGATACCGGCTTCCGCGTGCCGCAGGTGGACTGGGAACGAACGGGCCGCGACGTCCTTACCATGGAATGGATCGACGGCATCAAGATGTCCGACGTGGCAGCCTTACGCGCCGCCGGACACGATCTGGAAAAGCTCGCCGAGGTGCTGATCCAGTCCTTTCTGCGCCATACCTTGCGTGACGGCTTCTTCCATGCCGACATGCACCCAGGCAACCTTTTCGTCGATCCCACAGGCACAATCGTCGCGGTCGACATGGGCATTGTCGGGCGACTTGGGAAGAAAGAGCGCCGGTTCCTCGCGGAAATCCTGTTCGGATTCATCACCCGCGACTACAGACGCGTCGCCGAAGTGCATTTCGAGGCCGGTTACGTGCCCGCCCATCACGACGTGTCGAGCTTCGCGCAGGCGATCCGGGCGATCGGGGAGCCGATCCACGGCCAGCCGGCCGAGACGATCTCGATGGCACGGCTGCTCGCCCTGCTCTTCGAGGTGACCGACCTCTTTGACATGCAGACGCGACCGGAACTCATCCTTCTGCAGAAGACCATGGTCGTCGTCGAGGGCGTGTCGCGCATGCTGAACCCGCGCTTCAACATGTGGAAAGCTTCCGAACCCGTGGTCGGCGCCTGGATCCGCGACAATCTCGGACCGAAACGTGTTGTGTCCGACTTGAAGGACGGCTTGAAGTCGGTGGTGAAGCTCGCCGAAGCCGTGCCGGAAATCGCCGCCAGGACGGAAAAATTCCACGAGGAACTCCTTCATATGAGCGAGCACGGCCTGCGCTTCGATCCGGAAACGGCGGAAGCGATCGGCAGGGCGGAGGCGCGGCACAATCGCTCCGGCCGCGTGGCGCTCTGGATCATCGCACTTACGCTCATCTATTTCGCCTTCACGCTTTGACGAATCGATAGCGACCCACCGGTTGCGACATCGGATGTCTGCATTTTGGGATATTCCCTAACCTGTTTCTTCCGCTAGGTTGAGAAGAAAGAGGATTTCATGCCTGACCCCAAACCGCTTATCGAACTGACAGGTCAGCCGATCGGATTTACCGAGCTGCTGTTGATCGGCGAGAACAAAGTTCGGTTGGCGGCCGCACCGGAGGGGTTGGCCCGGGTACAGGCGGCAAGAGCTGTGGTCGAACAGGCGATGGCGGACGGCAAGCCTGTTTACGGCGCCACAACCGGTGTCGGCGCCATGAAGGACGTCGCCTGGTCGAACGAGGAACTGGACGCCTTCAACCTCGGGCTCGTGCGCGCACATCATTTCGGTACCGGCGAACCCTTTCCCATCTCCGTCGTGCGCAATGCCATGGCGCTTCGCGTCAATACGGCGCTGACCGGTTATGTCGGATGCTCGACCGATCTCGTGAACGCCTACCTGGAATTGCTTTCCGCCGACGTGATCCCGGTCGTGCGCCGTACCGGCTCGATCGGCTGCGCCGACATCGGGCTGATGGGCCAGATCGGCGCGGTGCTGACCGGCGTCGGCGAAGCCGTTTATGAAGGCAAGCGCCTGCCTGCGGCGGAAGCCTTCAAACGCGCAGGGCTGAAACCTAGACGCATGGCGCCGCGCGACAGCCTTGCTTCGCTGAGCGTCAATGCGGTGAGCTTCGCTGCGGCAGCCGAAACAACGCGCGCTGCCGCAGGCGCATTGCGCACGCTGCTCGCCGCCGGTCTCGCCGCTTCGGGTGCGATGGGCGCTTCCAGGGATCCATGGATTGCGGTCACGCATGTGGGTACGCCGCGCGAGGCGATGATCGGCAAATGGCTGTGCAATGCTTCCGAGGGCTGGGATTGGCCGAGCGGCACGCATGTGCAGGATCCCTTGAGCCTGCGCATGATCGCGCAGGTCTTCGGTGCCGTGTTCGAAAGCGTGCTGACGGCCGGCCACAAGATCCTCGCCGCCACAGGCCGCACCGACGACAACCCCGTGATCGCCGAGGGCCGGGTGCTCACCTCCGGCGGATCGCTGCCGCTCGATGTGACGGTTCTCCTGGAATCGGCGATCCTGTGCATGGCGCATGCGGCGCGCAACTCCTTCAACCGTTGCGTCCTGCTCGGCAACGGGCAGCGGCGCGACCTGCCGGTGAACCTCGTGCCGGAAGGAGCAATCGCCACCGGGTTCGGACCGATCATCAAACTCGCGGGCGAGATTTTTTCCCGCGTCCTTTCCATGACCAATCCGGTTTCCGCCCAGTCGCTGGTCGTCGCGGGCGGCATGGAGGACGAGGCGGCTTTCCTGCCGCTCGTCATCGAGCGTTTCGACCGACAGATGCAGGCGTTGAAACGACTTGCTGCGCTGGAAGCCCTGCTTGCCGCCCAGGCCATGGACATCCATCGCGACAAGCCGGGCGGCGCGGTGAAGCTCGTCTACGACGTCGTGCGCCGGCATGCGGCGTTCTATACGGTCGACCGGCCGCTTTCGACAGAAGTGGAGGCGATCGAGGACGAACTGGCCTCGGAGGAATTTCTGACCGGCCTCATTGCGATTTCCCCGATCCATGCGATCGACGGTTTCTTCGCGCTTGGCGGTTTCGGCATGGATGCGTTTCAGCCTCGTCCGACCGCTATCGATTTGAAGTATCCCTGATCCGGCGCCCTAGAGCAGGTTCTGCCACCTCGGGGCGCCCGAGCGGCCTTTATTCCGCCCGTTTCTTCATTCTCTGTTAAGGAATACATTCCTTTTCGACAATCGTCTTCCGGAGACAGCCATGGCGCTCGGTGCATCCCAACGCTTGCATGACGGGGTTCTCGCCGTCGAAACCATGACGCGCTTCGCGCTTGCCGTACTGGCGCTTGCATCCGGGGTCTATACCTATCTCGGCGTGCGCAGCCTTCTTGACGGCTCGCCGACCGCCATATTCTTCGCGGCGATCATCTACTCGGCTTCAGTCTCGGTCGCCATCTATGCCTTCTGGTCCTATATGGCGCGCTTCTATCCGCACGTGACCACCTATACGGGCCGCACCGCCATGCTCGGTGTCATGGCGCTCGGCGCTGCCATGATCATCGCCATGTCGAGCTGGCTGAACGCCGCGGCACTTGCCGGTTCGGCGGCCCTTGAACAGCATCTCGCCGAAACGGTGGAGGATTATACCGCCGACCTCGACCAGGCGCATCAGAACGCACTTGCCGCGCAAAGCCTGCTGCCGGACATCCAACGCGCCTCGGAACGGTTCGCCCAGCTCGCCGCCTCCGAACGCCAGTCCGGAGCGCTGACCGGCACGACGGGATCGGGCAGTGTCGTGCAATTGCTCTCACAGATGTCGGGGCAGATGAAGGAGCTGGAGAGCGGCATCAATGCCTCGCGCGAACAGGTGACCAACCTCTTCAACGAAGGCCAGAAACGGCTGGAGACCATGCGCACGCTGGTCTCCGCCCCGGGTGCCGTCGCACCGCGCGCCGACCAGTTCTCGTCTGAAGTGGTGGCCCTGACCGGCGTCATCGCCTCACTCGGCCAGACTTCGATCGCGCCCTCCATACGCCGCGCGGCAGACGACTTGTCACTCGGCTTTATTGCGCCCGTGGCCGACGGCGGTAACGCCGACCTCGTCAACCGGCAGGATCAGGTGATGGAGACAGTGCGGGCATCCGTCGCGGCGCAATCCAAGGTCTTGTCGCAAGCGGCCGACGAAATACTCACCCGGCCCCCCGTGCCGGAACGGCGCTTCGTGCCGCTCTCTTCGGCTGAAGCGGTGCTGCGCTATGCCTCCGATTTCATTCCTGCATGGGCAGGCGCGATCTCGATCGATCTCCTGCCGGGCGTGCTGGTCTTCATCCTCGCCGTCGTGCATGGCGCGATCCGAAAGCAGGAGGAGAAGCTGCCGTTCGCCGAGCGGATCACCGCCGCCGAACTTCTCCAGGCCCTGGAGGTGCAGAGGGCAGTCACGGCAAATGGCGTGAGCCTGGAAAATGCGGTCGCCGGGGCCGAAACCGAAAGCGAAGCGCTGGAACCGAACAACATCACCAGCATCGACCTGAAATCACGGACACGGGACCGGTCGCATGAGGATCGATGAGTCGATCAAGGCGCTGCTGAAGCTCGACGACGGCGTGCTGATGCGCGGCGCCTTCTATATCCTGCTATCGGCGGCGGTCGTGTTTCTCCTCATCGACGTGCGCGATATCACGGCGATGAACGCGGAACTGCCCAGTTATGACCCGATGCACGGGGACCAGCCGGTGCTGCCGCCGGCGTTGACGGATGGCGTGCCAAACGCCCCGCCGGTACAGCCTGCAAGTTCAAAAGAAACGCTGCGCCAACCGATCAGGTTCGAGCTTACCTCCGGTGGCGTGCTTCTCGCCGAAGGCTCGATCGACCCGGGTGCCGCTGACCGTTTTGCCAAAGAGATCGAGGCGCGCGGCGAATATGTGAAGACCGTTTCGCTCAATTCTCCCGGCGGCTCGGTGGACGATGCGCTCGCCATGTCGGAGTTGATTCGCGAGAAGAAGCTCGACACGAAAGTGGTGTCCAAGGCGCTCTGTGCCTCCTCATGCCCGATCGTCTTTGCCGGCGGCGTCGGACGCATGGCGGAGAAGGACGCAGTAATCGGCGTGCATCAGGTCTTCAATGGCGGCAAGGACCGGCCGACGGCGGAGCAAGCCATGGCCAGCGCCCAGGCCACGACCGCACGGGTTGCTCGGCATCTCGACACCATGGGCATCGGTGCGGGGCTGTGGATCAACGCGCTGGAGACGCCGCCGGACCGGCTTTACTACCTCACGCCCAAGGAAATGGCGGATTTCAAGCTGACGACGGAGCCGGTCGCGACCGCGAAGAAGAAGGGTTAGCCCCGCATCGTAATCCTTCTCGCTTGTAGAGAAGCGAGGAGCGACAGAAGCATCATGACGCCGGTGAAGGCCGCAACCGCCCACCAGCCATCAGCGCTCCAGAAATGCCCGCCGAGGGAACCGGCGACGCTGGAGCCGAGATAATATCCCAGCAGATAAAGCGAAGAGGCATGCCCCTTGGTGCCGTGCGCCAGCTTGCCGACCAGCGCGCTTGCAACGGAGTGGGCCATGAAGAAACCGGAGGTCAGGAGCACGATGCCGAAGATGATCAGAAACAGCGGCGAAAAGAGCGTGATGGCGACACCGACAAGCGCAACCAAAGCGCCGACCGGCATGACCAGGAAATGGCCGAAACGGTCGCCCAGCAGCCCGGCCGCCCAGGAGGCGGCAATCCCGAACAGATAGACCGTGAAGATCAGGCCGAGTTCGGTCTGGTTGAGGTTATAAGGGGCCGCGACCAGCCGGAAGCCGGCATAATTGTAGATCGTCACGAATGCGCCCATCATCAGGAAGCCTATCGCAAACAGCAGGGCAAGCGCCGGGTTTACCAAGTGCCCGAGCCAGGCATCGACGTGATAGCGGACGGTCGATTTGCGCGGGATGAAATTGCGCGACGGCGGCAAAAGCACGAGGAAGCCGATTGCGGCGACAATGCCCATCAGCCCGATCCCTCCCAGCGCCAGCCGCCATGAGAAATATTCGGCCAGCATGCCGGTGAAAACGCGGCCCGCCATACCGCCGAAGGCATTGCCGGCAATGTAGAGCCCCATGGAGGCGCCAAGGCCCCTCGGATCGATCTCCTCCGACAGATAGGCCATGGCGACCGCCGGGACGCCGCCAAGCAGAAAACCTTCGAGCGCGCGGATGACAAGCAGCGCATTCCAATCCGGCACGACAGCACAGGCGATCGTGCAGAGCGAGGCGCCGAGGAGCGAGACGAACATCAGGCTGCGGCGGCCGAAGCGTTCCGAGACCGCGGCAGCAAGAAAGATCGCGACAGCCAGGAGGCCGGTGGAGAGCGAAAGCGTCAGGGAGCTTGCGGCCGGGCTGACCTCGAAATCCGCGGAAAAGATCGGCATCAGCGGCTGCACGCAGTAAAGCAGCGCGAAGGTCGAGAAACCGGACATGAAGAAGGCCAGGCTGGCGCGGCGATAGGACGGCGTGCCGCGCACCAGAAACTGCTTCTCGCCATCGCTCGCCGCATGTTTAGCCGGAGAGAGATCGGCCTCAGGAGATGCTTTCATCTGACGTTGCGCAGCGCTGGACATGATCAGAAAAACCTTTCGACGCGAAAAAAGGTAGCGAGCGGCACACTATTTGTCCAATATATGAAGCAGGCGATCTTGATAGGTCCTAGATATGGAGCTTCGACATATCCGATATTTCCTGGCGGTGGCCGAAGAGGGTAATTTCACCCGCGCGGCAGCGAAGCTCGGCATCGGGCAGCCGCCGCTCAGCCAGCAGATCCGTATTCTGGAAATGGAGGTCGGCGCTCCCCTGTTCCATCGCGTCCCGCACGGCGCGGAACTGACGACGGCAGGCGCCGCCTTCCTGACGGAAGCCAGGGCGTCGCTGGCTGCCGCAGACAATGCCGTCCTTTCCGCGCAGCGCGCCGCCCGTGGCGAGACAGGCAGGCTGGCGCTCGGCTTTACAGCTTCCGCTGCATTCAACCCGCTTGTGACCGGCGCAATCCGGCGCTTTCGCAGCCAGTGGCCCGATGTGGCGCTGGCGCTCAGCGAGATGAACAGCAACTGGCTTATGGAGAAGCTCACGCGCGGCGAGATCGATGCCGCCTTCATCCGTCCGGGCCTCGAGGACCCGAAGGAGGTGCGGCTGAAACGGCTGCCGGACGAGCCGATGCTGGTCGCGCTTCCCGCGCATCATCCGCTTGCCAAGCACGTCCGCGTGCCGCTTGGCGCCCTTGTCGGCGAACCCTTCATCCTTTTCCCGCGCACCGTGGGCCTCAGCCTCTACGACGATATCGTGCGCGGCTGCCGCGAGGCCGGTTTCGAGTTGCAGGTGACGCAGGAAGCACCGCAGATCCCCTCCGTCGTCAATCTCGTGGCGGCCGATCTCGGCGTCTCGATCGTGCCCGCCTCGATCGCGAAATTCGCGATCGAGGGCGTCGTCTACAAGCCTATCGAGGGACCGCCGCTGATCGCGCGGCTGGGGCTTGCGGTGCAGAAGGCACAGCGTTCTCCGATCGCGCTCAACCTGATGGGCCTCATCTGATCAGGTTTCCGGCTTGATTTCCCGCTCGCAGAAACTGATGCGGTTGCTGAACGGATCGGTGACCGTCACCTCCAGCCCCCAGGGCTGCTGCTCCAGACCCGGCTTCATGTAACGGTAATCCTTACCGGTCAATTCGGCATGGAAGGCGCGGATGCCCTGCATCGGCACGAAGACACGGGCGCCAGGCGAGGCATCGCCTGCATGCTCGGAAAGGTGCATCAGCATGCCGCTGCGGGAGACCTGGCAATAGAGCGGGAAATTCTCGCCGAAACGATGTTCCCAATCGAGCTCGAAACCCAGAAAGCCGCAATAGAATTCCATCGCCTTGTCGATCGAGAATATCCGGAAGATCGGGATCGCCGGCTGGATCGAGATTCCACCAGGCTTCCTTTGCTGCGGCTCTGCCGCCTCGATCTTTGCAGCGAGGATGTTCCAGTCGTCATAGCCGAACTGGCCTGCCACCAGTTCCAGCGCCTGACTGTGCGTAAGCTCCAGGTTACGCCCTGCCAGCGACTCGCGCAGGCTTTTCGCCATCAGTTTTGCATCGCGGAAATCGCGCATCTCATCATCCTTTCAATGGACGAACGGCAATATCAGGGCCTGCATTGCTGATCCGTTCGTCATCATTGGCCGTTTGGCAAAGGATGAGAGTCGGTTGGGATGCGTTCACCATTGGTTTCAAAACCTGCAAGCGGCTGGCCGCATCCGGCCACAAACAGGAGTAACGCAGTCGGGAATACAGCGCAAGCGGGACAGCGTATCAGCGATGACGATTGCAAGTCGGCGGCCGAGGGCTTAGCTTCCCCGCCACATCTGGCATCGGATACGGGCATGGAACTTCAAGGCAAGCGCATCCTTCTGATCATCTCCGGCGGCATCGCGGCTTACAAAAGCCTCGACCTCATCCGCAGGCTCCGCGAACGTGGTGCTGCCGTGCGGCCGATCATGACAAAGGCAGCACAAGAGTTCGTCACGCCGCTCGCAGTCGGCGCGCTTTCCGCAAGCCATGTCTATGTCGACCTGTTCTCCCGCGAGGACGAGCAGGATGTCGGTCACATTCGCCTTGCCCGCGACACCGATCTGGTGGTGGTGGCACCGGCCAGCGCCGACCTGATGGCGAAGATGGCGCACGGGCTGGCGGACGATCTGGCAAGTACCGTGCTGCTCGCCACCGACCGGCCGGTGCTGGTGGCGCCGGCGATGAACCCGAAGATGTGGGCCGCGCCCGCGACCAGGCGCAATGTCGAAGCGCTGAAAGCCGACGGCATCCGCTGTATTGGGCCGATGGCCGGCGAGATGGCGGAAAGTAGCGAGGCGGGCGTCGGCCGCATGGCTGAGCCGCTGGAGATCGTCGCCGCAATCCTCCAATTGTTCGACGGCGGACGGAAGCCGCTCGCCGGCAGGACCGCGATCGTCACATCCGGTCCGACGCATGAGCCTATCGATCCCGTGCGTTACATCGCCAACCGCTCCTCGGGCCGGCAGGGACATGCGATCGCCGCAGCACTCGCCAAACTCGGCGCGGATGTGACGCTCGTTTCCGGCCCCGTGACGATCCCCGATCCGGCCGGGATCAAGACCATGCATGTGGAACGCGCCGACGAAATGCTGGAAGCGGTCGTCTCCCGCCTGCCCGCCGACATCGCGGTCATGGTGGCGGCGGTTGCCGACTGGCGCGTGGCGACCTCCGCCGGCCAGAAGATCAAGAAGAAATCGGGGGAGGCTCCGCCGCCGCTCGTGCTAGCCGAAAACCCGGACATCCTGAAGACGGTCGGGCATCACGACAAACGGCCGAAGCTGGTGGTCGGTTTTGCCGCCGAAACCCAGGACGTGGAGAAGAACGGCCGCGACAAGCTTCTACGCAAGGGCGCGGACCTGATCGTCGCCAACGACGTTTCACCAGAGACCGGCATCATGGGCGGCACCCGCAACCGCGTAAAAATCATCAGCGCCAAGGGCGTCGAGGAATGGCCGGACCTCGGCAAGGACGAAGTGGCGGCAAGGCTTGCGGAACTCGTCGCCAGGCGGCTGGCAGGAGCATGAGATGAGCCTTTTCGAACGCAGGGGCTTCGACGCGTTTGTGGCGGGCCTGCCCGGCAGGTCCTTCGTCGATCAATGGGACGGACATGTCGCGAAGGTCGGCGGCAAGGTCGTCACCATGCTTTCCGGCGAAGGTGCGGCAGCAAGGGTCGTGGCGAAATGTCCCGAGGAGAGCTTCGAGATCCTGACCGCACTCGACGGAATCAGGCAGGCTCCCTATTTCGCCAAACGGAAATGGGTGGAGATCGGCAGCAATTCGCAGCTTTCGGGCGAGGAGCTCGTCCACTATCTTACACGATCCTATGAACTGGTGGCCGCCGGCTTGACGAAGAGACTCCGGCAGGAACTGGGAATCAGGCTGTCTTCCTGACGTCTTCGGACAGCCCCTCTCCCTGGGGAACGAAGACCGACACTTTGATACCCTCGGCACAGACCTTCACGGCGCTGCCATCCGGAATTTCCACCCACGCATCGACTTCGTCGTTGAGCGGTTCCGACACGAGGCAGTAGCCGGTCTTGCCGCCCGTCGGCGCGGCGTAAAGCGTCGGCGGCCTGTGGTCCGTCGCATAACGCACCGCATAAAGCTCCCTGCCATCGGAGAAAGCGGCGGTGAAGCGCACCAGCGCGGCGCCGGACTTTTCCATCGACAGGTCCTCGACGGCGGCGATCGCCCTTTCCATGGCGCCGAGCGGATCGGCATCAAGGCCCAGTTGCAGCGCCAGCAAGAAGAGCAGTTCAGAATCCGTCGTGCCCGAGCGCGCATGGAACAATTCGTCGGAGAGCATGCCTTCCATCTGCCTCCGGATGCGGTCGAAGCCGGAAATCTGGCCGTTGTGCATGAAGGACCAGTGGCCATGCACGAAGGGATGGCAGTTGTCGCGACGCGTCGCGCCTGTGGTCGCCGCACGAACGTGAGCGAGGAAGAGCGGCGAGCGGATCTGTCGGGCGAGACTTCTCAGGTTGCAATCGGACCAGGCCGGCAGGATATCGCGGTAGCGGCCCGGATCCGGCCGCTCACCATACCAGGCGATGCCGAAACCATCGCCGTTCGTGGCGGTCTTGGCGCGGGTGGCGCAGTGGGATTGTTCGATCAGGGAGTGGGCGGGCGAGGATACGAGTTCTTCGAGATAAAGAGGTTCGCCGCGATAGGCTGCCCAACGGCACATGGGTCTTGATGCTCCGACGAGGCCGCCCGCAAACGGCCGAAAAATGTTGAAATCAGCGTCTCGACAAATGCTTAACGAACTATGAATGAAGCCCCTTCAAGACGGGTTTTTGACAGAGGGCCAATCACTTTTTACGACGCTTTGTTGTCTTTTGAGGTTGCCTGAGCGGATTTGTGGCCTAAATTTGGCAGTATGTCATATCAGGAAAATCCCAGGCAGGACGATCAGGCCTCTGTTTCATCCGGCGAGGAAGCCCTTTTTAAACTGGCATTCCAACCCGACCAATGGGCACTGTTTCTCGATATCGATGGAACACTGATCGACCTTGCAGATACGCCGGATGGGATCGTCGTCCCCCCGGATCTGCCGGAAAACCTCCATCACCTTTCCACGAAGCTCAATGGTGCGCTGGCGCTGGTGACCGGACGCGCGCTTGCCTATGCCGACCGGCTTTTCGTGCCGTACACATTTCCGATCGCCGGACTGCATGGGTCCGAGCGGCGCGGTCCATTGGGCGAGATCAGCCGCTTCACACCAAGTGCCGCATTCGAAGAGCTGAAAGCCGCCCTGGCGCGGGAAGCGAAACAATGGCCGGGCGTCCTGGTGGAGGACAAGGGGGCGGCCGTCGCTGCACATTACCGGCAAGCGCCGGATCAGCGAGAGACCGTAGAAGCAGCCATGCCCCGTTATCTCGACATGGCCGGCCCGGACTTCACGCTGCAGCGTGGCAAGATGGTCGCCGAAATCCGCCCGGCGCAGGCCAGCAAGGGGCATGCGCTCAAGGCCTTCCTCGACGAAACGCCCTTCAAGGGGCGTAAACCGATCGCGATCGGCGACGACGTGACCGATGAAGCGATGTTCCGGACGGTAAACCGGCTTGGCGGGCATTCGATCCGCATCGCCGAAACTCCGGCTGAAACGGAAGCGAGATCCACTCTCCCTTCGACCGATGCCCTGCGAGCGATCCTCGCCACGCTGGCCGGCGCCGGCACATCCAATATCGCTTGAATCGAAAGGGAAGAGCTTGAGCCGTCTTGTGGTCGTTTCGAACCGTGTCACCCTGCCGCAAAAAAGCGGTGACGCCCCCGCAGGCGGGCTCGCCGTCGCCCTGCAGGCGGCCCTGGAAGAGCGCGGCGGCATCTGGATGGGCTGGTCGGGCAAGTCCAGCGGCGCGAAGGAGCCTGCGCCGCTCGCCATGCAAACGCATGGCAATATCACCTATGCGCTCACCGACCTTACCAAGACGGATGTCGAGGAATATTACCATGGCTTCGCCAACCGGGTGCTCTGGCCGATCTGCCACTATCGGCTGGATCTCGCCGAATACGGCCGCAAGGAGATGGCCGGCTATTTCCGCGTCAATCGTTTCTTTGCCCACCGGCTGGCGCCACTGCTGCGGGAAGACGACATCATCTGGGTGCATGATTACCACCTGATCCCGCTCGCCGCCGAATTGCGCCAGATGGGCTTCAAGAACCGTATCGGTTTCTTCCTGCACATCCCGTGGCCACCAGCAGACGTGCTCTTCACGATGCCCGTCCACGAGGAGATCATGAAGGGCCTTTCCCACTATGACCTGGTCGGCTTCCAGACCGACCACGACCTCGCCAATTTTGCCGGCGGACTCGTGCGCGAAGGCATCGGCGAGGCGCTGGAAGGCGGCAAGCTGACCTCCTATGGACGGACGTTCAAGGGTGGATTCTACCCGATCGGCATCGAGACCGCCGCATTCGCGGACTATGCGAAAAAGGCTGCCACCAACCTGATCGTGCGCAAGGCCAAACAAAGTGTCGAAGGCCGCGATCTCATCATCGGGGTCGACCGGCTCGATTATTCGAAGGGGATCACCCAGCGGCTCGATGCCTTCGAACATTTCGTCAAATCCAATCCGGGTCACCATAACCGGGTGACCTATCTGCAGATCACCCCGAAATCCCGCTCGGAAGTGCCGGAATACGAGCAGATGCAGCGGACAGTTGCCGAGCAGGCTGGCCGCGTGAACGGCGCGATCGGCACGGTGGACTGGGTGCCGATCCGCTACATCAACCGCTCGATCGGCCGCCCGGTGCTGGCCGGCCTCTATCGCCTGGCGCGGATCGGGCTCGTGACGCCGCTGCGCGACGGGATGAACCTCGTCGCCAAGGAATATGTCGCGGCCCAGGACCCGGAAAACCCCGGCGTGCTGGTGCTGTCACGCTTCGCGGGCGCCGCCCGGGAATTGCGGGGCGCGCTGCTGGTAAACCCCTACGACATAGAGGGTACCGCCAATGCGATCGCCCGCGGCATCAACATGCCGCTCGAAGAGCGCCAGGAACGCTGGGGCCGCATGATGGAGCACCTTCTGGAACACGACGTAACCCGTTGGTGCAATGATTTCCTCAGAGATCTCACCGCGGCGTGATTGTTACGTTTGCGACCATCAACGGGCGTCGGGCCGAATTCGTCACGCTTTCTGGCAATAGTGCACTTTCGACGTGTCCTCACCGGTCTGGAAGTCTCCGGGCTGCGGCGGCGCAATCGGCTTGAAGAGGGTTCGGTCCGGCTTTAGGTCTAGAAGCGGCGTGCCGTCGAGGCAGTCGAGCCCTCGAACGAGAAGCACATTGCCTTCCACCGCTGCCAGCACGACGATCGAGGTGCCTATCGGATTCGGGCGCACCGGCGTGCGCAGCGAAAACGTGCCATGAACTTTGCCGTTACTTGCCGGGCTTTGCAACACCAGATCGCGGCGCGAACGGTCCAGCCAATAGAGGACTTCCAGGCGCTCGAAAGCCTCGATGCCCTTGAGCGCCGCAACCCAGGGCTCGAAGATCTCGATGCGGCAGACAGGCCCGTCATGCCTGCCCTGGCGCGGCGTCTCCATGCGCGAAGTCCAGGGGGTCGAGATGCGGCCGATGAAGGTCAGGCCCGCATCGGTTGGCGCAGGTGGCGTGACCGCCACTTCGTTTTCACGGATTTCGTTTTCGCGCACCATCGGAAACCTCCTGTCAGGACCGGCGCGCGGTATCGCCGCGGCAATGCCACCGCAGGCCCTCGCCCAAGCCAGAGCCCACTATGGCATGCCGAGATATTTATGGAAACATCTCGCTACAGATCAAGCCGCCTGCTTGATCTCGCCCAGAGCCTCTTCGAGGCTTACGTGACCAAGGAACCGGCCGGTCGTTCTGGCCTCCGCCTGATGCTCGATGGCCCAGGCAAACCGTACCGCGGGGTCCTCCTGCAGGCGCTCGTAAAGTGCATTGAGCGCCGGAAATTTCTTCCGGTCGACGACCTGGTGGAAATCGTTCCAGCGGGCGATGCCGGCGAAATAGGCATCCGCAAAGCTTCTCTCATCGCCGAGCAGCCATTTCTGGCCAGCGAGCAGGCGTTCGAGATGAGCATGGGTTTTTTCGACCTTAGCGATGCCATAGGCCACAAGCGCCTCCTTCGCCTGCGGTTCCAGTTCATGTTCCAACGCATGCCAGAGAGGGCTGAAGGCATTGAAGAAGCCGGTGTTGAGGAAAGCCAGCATCTGGTTCAGCCAGTCGAACTTTTCCGACTTCGGATCGAAGCCCCAGCCCTTGTCGACCGTGCGGGCGGCAATGTGGTTGAGGATGGCCATGCTCTCGCTCATCACGCGACCATCCGGCAACATCAGCGAGGGCGTCTCGCCGACCGGATTGACCGGTCTGTAGGCCTCGCTCGAGACCACGCCGGGCATTTCCACCCGGCAGAGGCGATAGGGCGCGTCCGTCCATTCAAGCGCCACGATCGAGCCGAACGAGCATCCCTCCGGCACGCCATAAAACAGGATCGGTGTCATATCTTCACTCCTTGGGAATTGAACCTTTCGAATGAAGATAATATGATTTTGTGGACGCTGGCGCGGAAGATGGCTTCATTGCGCTTAAAAGTCTACATATGTGGAAGATGACATGACTGCGTCGCTCAATCTCAACGATCTCCATTTCTTCGTTCAGGCGGTGGAACACGGTGGATTTTCCGCCGCGGGGCGTCGGCTCGGCGTGCCGAAATCCACGATCAGCAAGCGGGTCGCCGAACTGGAGGATCGGCTGGGCGTCCGGCTGATACATCGCACGTCGCGCAGCTTTTCATTGACCGATCTCGGCCGGGATTTCTTCCAGCACGCGCAAGCCTCGATCATCGAAGCGGAAATGGCCGAAACGATCGTACGCACCCATCTTGGTGAACCGAGCGGGATTGTGCGCATGACCGCTGCTGTGCCGACCGCGCAATTCCTGCTCGCCGAACACCTGCCGGAGCTTTCCGCCCGTTACCCGAAACTCAAGCTTTCGCTGCATGTCAGCGATCGGTTCGTCGATATAGTCCAGGAAGGGTTCGACATTGCGCTGCGGAGCCACCAGGCACCCCTGCCCGACTCGACACTGCTGCAGAGAAAGCTTGTCACGCACCCTTTCTTCGTCGTCGCCTCGCCAGACTATCTCCATGCACATGGCGAACCCCGAAGCCCAGAGGAGCTTGCCGGGCATAAGGCGGTGGCGGCTTACTTCGGTGACGATCCCTGGCGACTGACCTCATACGAAGGGGAAGAGGTTCTGGTGGCGCCCCTGCCGGTGATTGCTGCCGACGAGCCCATGGTAATGATGAAGGCGGCACTGGCCGGGCTTGGTATCGCCTGCCTGCCGACCTCCGTCTGCCGCAGTGCGCTCGCCGAAGGCCGGCTCGTGCGCCTGCTTCCGGACTGGACGGCAGGCAGCATCACCACGACCATCCTGATGCCGCATCGGCGCGGTCAATTGCCGGCCGTGCGCGCGGTCGTCGATTTCCTGAGCGAAAAGCTGACCCAGGCCTGAACGGGTCTACAAGCTTGCGAACAGGCCCTGCCTCAGTCCCGCTATCCGTTCCTCGTTGCGGCGGTAGAAAATCCATTGCTTGATGCGCTTGCCATGGACCAGTTCCGCCTGCACGAGAATGCGCATATGCTCGCTGAGCGTGGCAGGGGTTATGCCGAGTTTCTCGGCGATCAGCACCGCGCAGACGCCGTCTTCCACCAGATCGCCATCCACCTGCAGCGGAAAATGCTCGCGCGGCTGCTTCAGCCATTCGAGAATCATCAGGCGCCGATCGTTGGCGAAGGCTTTCAGGATATCGACGTCTTGCATTTTGGCATTTTGCCAAGTAACGAATTAAAGTCAATCCTGTACGAGGCCCATATGTCCGTCGATCCTGTCACGCCAGAACGCATAGCCGAAACAGAAAAGCTCATCCGTCCGCATATCCGCCACACACCGTTGATGCGGGTCGACATGCGGGATTTCGGAACAAGGCCCCTGCCAGTCGACCTGAAGCTCGAACTCCTGCAGCATTCCGGCTCGTTCAAGGCCCGCGGCGCCTTCGCCAACCTGCTGACCCGTGACATTCCACCGGCCGGCGTCGTCGCGGCATCCGGCGGCAATCATGGCGCTGCGGTCGCCTATGCAGCGATGCGGCTCGGCGTGCCGGCGACGATCTTCGTGCCGAGCGTCACCTCGCCCGCCAAGGCGGAGCGCATCCGCTCCTATGGCGCGGAACTCGTGATCGGCGGCGACCGATATGCGGATGCACTGGCGGCCAGCGAGACCTATGTCGCCGAGAGCGGGGCTCTGGCGGTGCATGCCTATGACCAGGTGGAAACCTTGCTGGGCCAGGGAACGCTCGGCGAGGAGATCGAGGACGACCTGCCAGAAATGACGACGCTGCTCGTCGCAGTCGGCGGCGGCGGGCTGATCGGCGGCATCGCCTCGTGGTTCCGCGGCCGGGTGAAGATCGTTGCCGTGGAATCCGACGGCGCGCCGACGCTTTATGAGGCCTTCAAGGCCGGCAAGCCGGTGGATGCCTCCGCCGGTGGCATCGCAGCAGACTCGCTCGCCCCGAGGCAGGTCGGCCAATTGATGTTTCCGATCGCACAGAAATATGTCGAACCGCCGGTTCTGGTTTCGGACGACGCGATTCTGGCCGCCCAGAAGGCGCTGTGGGCCGGCGCGCGCGTCGTGGCCGAGCCCGGCGGGGCAGCCGCCTTCGCCGCCCTTCTCTCCGGTAAATACGTTCCGGGCCTGGACGAACGCGTCTGCGTCCTCGTCTGCGGGTCGAACACAACGGCCGTCAGGTTCGATTGAGGTCCAAAAATATCACGCCGCCTTGGCGACGTGATATTCCTTGATCGCGGCCATCCTGATCGCCGGATAACGCTCGCTCTCATAGCGCAGCGAAAAGCCGTCCTGCGCCAGATAGACCGGATCGCCATCGAGATCGCGGGCGATATCGCCGCGATGGGTCGAGAGGAATTTTTCCAGCTCGGCCGGCTGGTCCGCCGAGATCCAGCGGCAGACAGAGAAACGCGACATTTCGAAGGAGACCGGCAGGCCGTATTCGGCCGCAAGCCGCTCCTTCAGCACATCGAGCTGCAGCGCGCCGACGACGCCGACGATCGCCGGCGAGCCGTCTTCCGGCGAAAAGAGCTGCACGACGCCCTCTTCCGCCATCTGCTGCAGGGCTTCCTTGAGCTTCTTCGCCTTCATGGCATCCTCCAGCCGCACGCGGCGCAGGATTTCCGGCGAGAAATTCGGCACGCCCTGGAAGACCAGCGGCTCGCCTTCCGTCAGCGTATCGCCGATCCTGAGTGTCCCGTGGTTCGGAATGCCGACGACATCGCCGGCATAGGCAGTATCCGCCAACTGCCGCTGCGAAGCGAAGAAGAATTGCGGCGCAGTCAACCCGAGCTGCTTGCCGGTGCGCGACAGACGCGCCTTCATGCCACGCTCCAGCTTGCCGGAGCAGACGCGGGCAAAAGCGATGCGGTCGCGATGGTTCGGATCCATGTTGGCCTGGATCTTGAAGACGAAGGCCGTCATCCGGTCCTCAGCCGCATGCACCTTGCGGATATCGGCCACCTGGTCACGCGGCGGCGGCGCGAATTCGCCGAGCGCCTCGATCAGATCGCGGACGCCGTAATTGCGGAGCGCCGAGCCGAAGAAAACCGGCGTCATATGACCTTCGAGGAAGGCCTGGCGGTCGAAGGGCCTGCACGCCTCGATCGCCAGTTCCGTCTCTTCGATGAAGGCCGCACGCTCGTTTTCCGGCAGACGGTCGGCCACGCTCTGCGGGCCGTTGACCGGCGTCACAGTTACCTCGTTGTCGGAACCGCGCACCGTATTATCGGCGAGATGGTAGGAGCCGCAGAAGGTCTTCGACCGGCCGATCGGCCAGGTGATCGGCGCGGTATCGAGCGCCAGCTTCTCCTCCACCTCGTCCAGTATCTCGAAGGGGTCGCGGCTTTCGCGGTCCATCTTGTTGACGAAGGTAATGATCGGGATGTCGCGCATGCGGCAGACTTCGAAAAGTTTCAGCGTGCGCGGTTCGATACCTTTTGCGGCGTCGATCACCATGACCGCGGCATCCACCGCCGTCAGCGTGCGATAGGTGTCGTCGGCAAAATCCTCGTGGCCGGGCGTATCGAGGATGTTGAAGACATTGCCGCCATATTCGAAGGTCATGACCGAGGTGACGACCGAGATGCCGCGCTCGCGCTCGATCTTCATCCAGTCGGAGCGGGTCTGGATGCGATCCTTCTTCGCCTTCACCTCTCCGGCGAGCTGGATCGCGCCGCCGAAAAGCAGCAGTTTTTCGGTGAGAGTCGTCTTGCCCGCGTCCGGATGGGCAATAATCGCGAATGTGCGACGGCGGGCGACCGCCTCGGCAATGGTTTCGGGCATTTTTCAGAATCCTTCGAGTTGCCGCGTATCTAACGACTCCGTGGATAACTTTCAATTCGTGTTTGACCCAAGCGACAACCGGTCGGCTAATGGGCGCATGAACATCCATGCTCCCTCCTCGCCGACACTCAATCTGATCCGCCTGCCGCATGGCGACGGCCTCGACCTGCCCTCCTATGAGACCGCCGGTGCGGCCGGCATGGACCTTCGCGCCGCCGTTGGGGACGGCTCCCCTTTGACGATCGCGCCGGGCAGGCGCGCACTGGTGCCGACCGGCTTCATCTTCGAAATTCCGGATGGTTTCGAGGCGCAGGTGCGGCCGCGTTCCGGCCTGGCCTTCAAGCACGGCATCACCTGCCTCAACACGCCCGGCACCATCGACAGCGACTATCGCGGTGAGGTGAAGGTGCTCTTGATCAATCTCGGCGACGAGGATTTTACCATCACCCGCGGCATGCGGATCGCCCAGATGGTCATTGCGCCGGTGAAGCAAGCGCGCATCGCGGAAATCACGGAGACGACAGCGACCGCCCGCGGCGCCGGCGGCTTCGGATCGACCGGCGTGTGAGGCCGGAACCGATCCGCAAGCGCCTGCAAGGATTATCGCGGCAATTTACTTTTCGCGGCGGGTTGTCTCGAACAGGAACCAGGTGCGGCGCTCCGCTTCATCGATCCAGTTCTCGATCAGGCTGGCGGTCGCAACGTCGTTATGCTCATCGCAGAGGTCGTGCGTTTGCCGCATGAGGGCGATCAGTTGCTTGTTGTCTTCCCTGAGCTCCGCCAGCATGTCCTCCGGCGTCACGAAATCCGCGTCGTTGTCGGGGATGCGTTGCAGCCGGGAAATATGGCCGATCGAACGCAGGGTCGTGCCGCCGATCTTGCGGGCGCGCTCGGCAACGTCATCTGTCATTGCGAAAATCTGCTCTGCCTGCTCGTCGAGAAGCAGGTGGTAATCCCGGAAGTGCGGACCGGACATATGCCAGTGGAAATTCTTGGTCTTGAGGTAAAGTGAAAAGACATCGGCAAGCAGCGTCGTGAGCGCTGCGGCGATATCCTTCACGGCGTTCGTTCCGAGATCTGAGGGCGTGGCGAGCGGAGCAAGCTTGCGGTTTCTGGCAGCATTATCAGGCATGGATCATCCCCTTAGAGATCGAGCATGGGCCGCCTTTCGGTGCCGGCGATCTGAAATTAAAGTGCCCTCTGCCGGGACTTTTTCAATAGCTGTCCATCCTTATTTCGGCGGGGTTTTTCCAAAACGTCCCGATAATGCAAAAACTCTCCGCATCGAGCTTGCATCCTGCATCTTTTTTCTCCCCGACCGGCGCAGGGAAGATCAATGCGGCTGGCTTCCGGTGCTCTTTGGACCTATCTTCCTGCATCTGAACGACTTGTCAGGGAGAACACCATGTCGGAACAGAAACCGGGCCGCGGCCGGATCTATTCATCGATCACGGAAACGATCGGCGATACACCCATCGTGCGGCTGGATAAGCTTGCGAAGGAAAAAGGCGTCAAAGCCAATCTGCTTGCCAAGCTCGAGTTCTTCAATCCGATCGCTTCCGTCAAGGACCGCATCGGTGTGGCGATGATCGAGAGCCTCGAAGCCCAGGGCAAGATCACATCCGGCAAGACCACGCTGATCGAACCGACCTCCGGCAATACGGGCATCGCGCTTGCCTTCGCCGCCGCCGCGAAAGGCTACAAGCTGATCCTCACCATGCCGGAGACGATGTCGATCGAACGCCGCAAGATGCTGGCACTGCTCGGTGCCGAACTGGTGCTGACCGAAGGGCCGAAGGGCATGAAGGGCGCGATCGCCAAGGCGGAAGAGCTTGCCGCCTCGCTGCCCGACGCGGTCATTCCGCAGCAGTTCGAGAATCCTGCCAATCCGGAAATCCATCGCAAGACGACGGCCGAGGAAATCTGGAACGACACCGACGGCAAGGTCGATATCTTCGTCTCCGGCATCGGCACGGGTGGTACGATCACCGGCGCCGGACAGATGCTGAAAAGCCGTAATCCGAACCTCAAGGTCATTGCCGTCGAGCCTGAGGAATCGCCCGTGCTTTCCGGCGGCCAGCCCGGGCCGCACAAAATCCAGGGGATCGGCGCCGGCTTCGCCCCAAAGATTCTCGATACCTCGATCTACGACGAGATCGTCACCGTCAACAGCGCCGAAGCCATGGAAATGGCCCGCCTCGTCGCCAGGCTCGAAGGTGTTCCCGTCGGCATCTCCTCCGGTGCAGCACTCACCGCTGCCATCGAAGTCGGCAGCCGGCCTGAAAATGCCGGCAAAAACATCGTCGTGATCATCCCCTCCTTCGCCGAACGTTATCTCTCAACGGCGCTGTTCGAAGGGCTGGGTGGGTGAAACGAGTGAGTAGCGAATAGCGAAAGGCTCATAAGCCAAGCCGCCGCCCGCAAGCCCAAACAGGCCCTATTCGCTATTCGCCCCACATTACGCCGCCGCATTCGCGAGCCGTTCGCCGGCCATGCGATAGGAAATCGCTTCGGCGAGATGGATACGGCCGACCGTATCCTTATCGTCGAGATCGGCCAGCGTGCGCGCCACCTTGAGCACCCGATGGTAGCCGCGGGCGGAAAACTTCAGCTTTTCGGCGGCGTCCCGCAGCAACTGCAGACCACTCGGGTCCGGCTCGGCGAACTTCTCGATCAGCGATGTCGAGCAGCGGGCATTGGTGAGGATATCCGGGCAGCCGGCGCCCGCGAAACGTTCGCGCTGCCGCTCTCGAGCCATCGCGACCCGCTTTGCGACATCGGCGCTCCTTTCCGCCGGCATCGGGCGGATCAGGTCGGCGGCTGAGACCGCCGGCACGTCGATCCGGATGTCGATACGGTCCATCAGGGGGCCGGAAATTCGCGCCTGGTAATCGGCGGCACAGCGCGGCCCGCGCGCACAGGTATGGCCGGGTTCACCCGCCATGCCGCAGCGGCACGGGTTCATGGCAGCAACGAGCTGGATGCTCGCCGGATAGGAAACCCGATGGTTGGCTCGGGCAATCACGCACTCGCCCGTTTCCAGCGGCTGGCGCAGCGCATCGAGCGCCTGGGGCGAAAACTCCGGGAACTCATCGAGAAAAAGCACCCCGTGATGAGCAAGCGAAGCCTCGCCCGGCCTGGCACGGAGGCCGCCTCCCACCAGCGCCGCCATCGTCGCCGAATGATGCGGCGTGCGATAGGGCCGGCGGTCCGAAAGCTTGCCGCCGGAAAGCTGGCCGGCGATCGAATGGATCATCGAGACTTCCAGAAGTTCGGCTGCCGACAGCGGCGGCAGGATGGAAGGAAGCCGCGCCGCCAGCATGGATTTCCCGGAGCCGGGCGGGCCTGCCATCAGGAGATTGTGTCCGCCGGCCGCCGCTACTTCCAGCGCCCGCTTGGCGCTTTCCTGCCCCTTGATATCGGCGAGATCGGGGAGATTGGCCGGCATCGCGCGGATCGCCGGCTGCGGTCGCGAGATCACCTGGGTGCCGCGGAAATGATTGGCAAGCGCAATCAAGCTGCGCGGCGCGACGATATCGATATCCGCGCCCGCCCAGGCCGCTTCCGCACCGCTATCGGCCGGGCAGATCAGGCCTTTTCCCATCGCGTTGGCACCGATCGCCGCCGGCAGGGCGCCTGTCACCGGCGCCAGCGTTCCGTCGAGATTGAGTTCTCCGATCACCACATAATCGGTCAACGCATCCGCAGGTATCGCGCCCAGCGCCGCCATCAGCCCAAGCGCAATCGGAAGATCGAAATGCGACCCTTCCTTCGGCAGATCCGCCGGCGCCAGGTTGACCGTCACCTTCTTGGGCGGCATGGCAAGCCCGGAGGCATGCAGTGCCGCCTGCACCCGTTCCCGGCTTTCCGCCACAGCCTTGTCCGGCAGGCCGACGATGTGCATGTTCATCTTGCCCGGACCGACCATCACTTGGACGTCGACCGGAACGCCCTCGATCCCCTGAAACGCTACCGTACTGACGCGTGCAACCATCTGAACTCGCCCCCAAGCCCTATCTGAAGCGTTAACGATTACACGTTTTCCGCGCCAGCGATTGCAATCTGGCACGGAACGAGGAATAAAACAAGAACATTAAACGAACAATTTCGCGCCACCGCTGCAATCAGGTTGTATGCAGTTGTATTGACGGAACAAAGATGATCCGTAACCAAAACGCTGGCAGCTCAACCTTCACGAAATCATGCAGATGCGTTCTTTTTGTGCAATTTGGAGCGAGCGAAGCCTCGCACCTTTCCGGAATTGCTTTATTAGCCACGTTTTTCTTCGATTGCATCCCAAAGAAGGCTTGCGACATCGGCACCGCCGAACTTCTTCACTTCGCGGATGCCGGTCGGGGACGTGACGTTGATCTCGGTCATGTAGTCGCCGATCACGTCAATGCCAACGAAAAGGAAACCGCGCTCCCGCAGCGCGGGCCCGATGCGGGCGCAGATTTCCTCTTCCCGCGCGGTGATCTCGACGGGTTCCGCGCGGCCGCCGACATGCATATTGGAGCGGCTGTCGTGCTCGGCCGGTACGCGATTGATCGCCCCGACCGGCTTGCCGTCAATCAACAGAATGCGCTTGTCGCCCTTGCGCACGGCCGGCAGATAGGCCTGGGCGATGAAGGGCTCGCCGCGATACATCTGGTTGAACATTTCCAGCAGCGAGGAGAAATTGCGGTCGTCGCGGGCGGAATGGAAGACGCCGGCCCCGCCATTGCCATAGAGCGGCTTCAGGATGATGTCGCCCATCTCCTGGCGGAAGCGGGCGATTTCACCGGCATCACGGCTGATGAGCGTCGCCGGCATCAGGTCGGCAAATTCCGTGACGAAGATCTTTTCCGGCGAATTGCGCACCCAGGCCGGATCGTTCACCACCAGCGTCTTCGGGTGAATGCGCTCAAGCAGATGCGTCGAGGTGATATAGCCCATGTCGAAGGGCGGATCCTGACGCAGATGAATGACGTCCATGGTCGAGAGGTCGACACGCTGCCTGTCGCCGAGCGTGAAGTGGTCGCCTTTCACGTCGCGGACCGAAAGCGGCTCGACGGCGGCAAAGACCTTGCCGTCGCGCATGCTCAGCCGGTCGGGCGTATAATGGAAAAGCTCGTAGCCGCGGGCCTGCGCCTCAAGCGCCATGGCAAAGGTGGAATCGCCGACGATATTGATGCCGGAGATATGGTCCATCTGAAATGCGACTTTGCGGATTCTCGCCATGACTTTAGCCCCTCAAAAAGTGCCCGCCTGATGTAGGACGGCGGACACCCAAAGGCAACCGGTCAAAGCGACCATCAGCCGGCGAGGCCGACCTGGGCCCTGGGACGCAGCATGTTGCGCAGGCGGTAGAGAAATGCGAGCGGCGCGGGAAACGGCTTGCGCAGGAAGGCGATCTTCCTGACATAGTTGTCGATGTGCCAAGTCGCCCAGGTGCCGCCCTTGAAATAGGCGACGTCGCCGGCACGGAGAACGCGCTGTGTGCCATCCTCCGCGGTCACATGCACCTCGCCTTCGAGGATGACCACCGTCTCGTCCCAGCCGAAGAACCAGCGGAAGGTGCCCGCCGTGCAATCCCACACACCGGTAGCCGCGCATTCGTCCTCAGCCTTCGAGTGGGAAGCGGCCCGCGCCTGCGGATTGCCTGCAATCACCCAGTTCGGCTCGATCGGAAGCGGCGCCATCTCCAGAGAATCCGGGCAGGCTCCGATGAAGGGTTTTGCCGTCGACGGTTCCGGCGCATAGGATTTGTATCGGACGGCGATGGCCGTCGCGGCCGCCGCCAGGATTTGCCAGCTCATGTTGCCCCCTTGGCTGTCAGGTCCGGGGGACAGTAGCCGCAAAGCGTAAGCCGGTCGTTCAGACCGACGCTACAATTTTAGCGATCGGCCCGATTTCAGGACCGATCAGGCTACCGGCTCGGCAGGCACGAATTTCGCCTCGGCCGGAACTTTGCCCGCAAGGCGCCGGCCGGTATCCGCGGCAAAGAAGTGCAGACGCTTCGCATCGACTGCAATGCGCATCTCAGGCGCGAGTTCGGTCTCGGGCGAGACAGCGACGGTAACCTGTTGATCGCCCACGGCGCCGTGAATGAGACGCTGTGAGCCCAACTCTTCCGTGTATTCCAGACGGAACGGCAACGCTTCCTCACCCTCGTGCGCAACCCGCATATCTTCGGCGCGGACACCGACCGTAACGGGACCGGAGGCGGGCGCGAAACCATTGAGGCCGATCACCGACGGGCCGATCGCCAGCCTGTCGCCATGCAGTTCGCCCTTGACGAGGTTCATGGCCGGGGAACCGATAAAGCTCGCCACGAAAGTGGACGCCGGCGCGTGATAGACTTCCAGCGGCGCACCGATCTGCTCGATCCTGCCTCCATTCAGCACGACGAGGCGGTCGGCGAGCGTCATCGCTTCCAGCTGATCATGGGTCACATAGATCGAGGTGGTGCCGAGGCGGCGCTGGAGGCGCTTGATCTCGCCGCGCATGGAAACGCGCAGCTTAGCGTCGAGGTTGGAGAGCGGCTCGTCGAAGAGGAAGGCCGCCGGCTTGCGGACGATGGCACGGCCCATGGCGACGCGCTGGCGCTGGCCGCCGGAGAGCGCACGCGGCTTGCGGTCGAGATACTGGGTGATCTCCAGCATGCGGGCGGCTTCTGCGACGCGAGTATCGATCTCGGACTTCGGCGTACCGCGGTTCTTCAGGCCATAGGCGAGGTTGTTATAGACAGTCATATGCGGATAGAGCGCATAGTTCTGAAACACCATCGCGATGTCGCGATCCGCCGGTTCGACATTGTTGACGACCTTGGAACCGATCTTCACTTCGCCTTCGGAAATCGTCTCGAGCCCGGCAACCATGCGCAGAAGCGTGGATTTGCCGCAACCCGACGGGCCGACCAGCACGATGAATTCGCCATCGGCGATGTTCAGCTTGATATCCGTGACGGCGCGCACGCCTCCGGAATAGACCTTACCGACATTTTCAACATCGATGGAAGCCATTGTTATTTCTCCGTTTCGACAAGGCCTTTTACGAACAGGCGCTGCATAAGGATGACGACGAGGACAGGCGGCAGCATGGCGAGTATCATCGCCGCCATCACGAGATTCCACTGAGGATCGCTATCGGCAACGGCTGCCAAGCGCTTGATCGCCATGACGATCGTATAGTAGCGGCTGTCATTCGTGATCAGCAGCGGCCACAGGTATTGAATCCAGCCGTAGATGAAGAGTACCACGAAAAGCGCTGCGATATTCGTGCGGCTGAGCGGAAGCAGGATGTCCCGAAAGAATTTCATCGGGCCTGAACCATCCACGCGGGCGGCCTCCATCAATTCGTCCGGGATGGTCAGGAAGAATTGCCGGAAAAGGAACGTCGCGGTAGCCGACGCAATGAGAGGAATCGTGAGACCGGCATAGGAATTCAACATTCCAAGATCCGCCACGACCTTGAACGTCGGCACGATGCGGACCTCAACCGGCAGCATGAGAGTGATGAAGATCAGCCAGAATGCCAATAGCCGAAAAGGAAACCGGAAATAAACGATCGCATAGGCTGAGATGATAGAGATGGCGATCTTTCCTACCGCGATGATGATTGCCATCAGCAACGAATTGCCGAGCAGGATCCACAGCGGCGGAGCACCGGCGCGAGACATGCCTCCCGTCAACATCTGACCGTAGTTTTCCATCAGGTGCGAGCCGGGAAGAAGCGGCACGACGCCGGACAGGAAGTCCGAAGGCCCCTGGGTCGAAGCGATGAAGGCAAGATAAACCGGAAAGACGACGACAATGACACCCAGGATCAGAACGAAATGGGTGAGGAACGTCAGGAACGGGCGGTTTTCAACCATTCTTATTCCTCCTAATACTGGACGCGCCGCTCGACCCAGCGGAACTGGACGGCTGTCAAAGCTATGACGATCAGCATCAGGATGACGGACTGGGCCGCAGACGAACCGATATTGAGCCCGAGGAAGCCGTCCGCATAGACCTTGTAGACCAGCGTATTGGTCGCACCCGCCGGACCTCCGCCTGTGGAACCGTCGATCGTGCCGAACGTCTCGAACATGGCGTAGTTGATATTGATGATCATCAAGAAGAAAGTCGTAGGCGAAAGGAGTGGGAAGACGATCGTCCAGAACCTCTTGAATGGCCCGGCCCCATCAATTGCCGCCGCCTCGACCAGTGACTGCGGCACCGATTGCAGACCGGCAACGAAAAAAAGAAAATTGTACGATATCTGCTTCCAGCTCGCTGCCAGAATAATGAGGATCATCGCGTCTGTGCCATCGACACGATGGTTCCAGCTGATGCCCAACCTGGCGAGCAGATAAGGCAGGATGCCTATGGTCGGATTGAACATGAACCACCACAGGACGCCTGCAACGACGGGAGCCACGGCATAGGGCCAGAGAAGCAGCGTGGTGTAGACCCGTCCGGAACGCAGCAACCGGTTGACGGCGACCGCGAAGAGCAAGGCAAGGCTCATGGACAGCAAGGTGACAGACACTGCGAAGATCGCCGTCCGACCGAGTGAATTCAGGTATTCAGGGTCTTCAAAAAGCTGAAGGTAATTGTCGAACCAGATGAATGTGGTGCGGAAACCGAAGGGATCCTCGCGTTCGAATGACGATTTCACTGCCTGCCCGGCCGGCCAGAGGAAGAAAACTATGGTTACGGCCAGCTGCGGCACGAGCAGCAAGTAAGGCAGCAGTTTATTCTGGAAGATCGTACGCTTGGTCTGCATGAGGAAAATATCCGGATCCCGCTCGTTGCGTCAGCGCCTGAAAATCTCCAATCGGGAAAGGGCCGGACATGTCCGGCCCTTTCCCATTGAATGAGAGATCAGTTATTTGCAGCTTCGAAGTCGCGAAGGATCTTGTTACCGCGAACAACGGCATTATCGAGAGCTTCCTTGGCCGTCTTCTTGCCTGCCAGAAGCGCTTCGAATTCGCTGTCGATAACGTCACGCACCTGGGTCAGGTTACCGAACCTGATGCCCTTCGAATTCGCTGTCGGCGTGCCGCGGGTGATCTGCTTGATCGCCACGTCAGAACCCGGATTCTTTGCATAGTACCCCTGCTGCTGGCCGAGTTCGTAGGCAGCATTGGTAATCGGAAGATAGCCGGAGAACTGGTGCCAATCCGCCTGGACTTCCGCTTTGGAAAGATAGGTGAAGAACTTGGCAACGCCCTTGTAGACATTCGGGTCCTTCTGGCCGTTGAGCACCCAGAGCGTGGCGCCACCGATGATCGAGTTCTTCGGCTCGGCAATCGCGTCGTCATAATAGGGAAGCGGTGCAAAACCAACCTCGAAACCCTTGGCATTCAGCATGACGCCGGCGCGAGAAGCGGAAGAATTCATGTAGATCGCGCATTCCTGGGCATAGAATTTCGGCGGAGCGTCGTTGCCGCCGACCGGGCCACCGTATTGGAAGAGACCTTCATCCGCCCATTTCTTCAGGTTCTCCCAGTGGCGGGCCTGCAGGTCGCCGTTGAAGGTGAACTCGGTCTTCAAGCCGCCGAAGCCGTTTTCCAGCGTGCCATAGGGCTTATCGTGAATTGCCGAAAGATTTTCGAGCTGGACCCAGGAAATCCAACCGGAGGTGAAACCACACTTCGCCGCACCGGACGAAACGATCTTCTTGGAGAATTCTTCGACTTCCTTCCAGGTCTTCGGGGCGACTTCTGGATCAAGGCCCGCCTTTTTGAAGACATCCTTGTTGTAGTACATGATCGGAGTCGACGAGTTGAACGGCATCGACAGGATGTTGCCTTCCGTGTCGGAATAATAACCCGTCACGGGCGTGAGGAAGCCTTTCGGATCCCAGGGCTCCTTGTTGTCGGTCATCAGCTTATAGACGGGGTAGACGGCGCCCTTGGCTGCCATCATCGTGCCGGTGCCGACCTCGAAGACCTGCACGATTGCTGGCTGCTGACCGGCGCGGAAGGCGGCGATGGCTGCGGTCAAGGTTTCAGGATAGGTACCTTTGAAGACGGGAGTCACATGATACTCGGTCTGACTCTCGTTGAACTTCTTGGCGATCCCCTCAAGCTTCTGTCCCAGTTCCGCGCCCATGGCGTGCCACCAGGTGATCTCCGTCGCCGCAAGCGACGACGTCGCGGACAATGCAACCGCAACAGCGGCCATCGAAAGTTTCTTCAACATGAAAAAAGTCCTCCACCTTGATTGGTGCCGGCCCCGAATAGGGTCCTCCCATGACACCAACTTTACAGTTTTATGTCAGTTTTTTAACAGAACAAGGATCAAGGCCATTTATTAGAACGCATCCGGATAATGCCGAGGCAAACGACCCCGCCGAATGACGACGATGTCGTAACGCTGCGACAGGCCCGCCGCGTCCTTCCGCTTCGCCAACCATAGATCGCTGGCCGCCCGGATCCGCTTCTGGGCGGCATAGCCGACCGCATCGATGGCCTCCTGCTCGCCGGCCCGCGCCTTCACCTCGACAAAGGCGACCAGGTCACCCTTGCGGACGATGAGATCGATCTCGCCGAGCCTCGTGCGATGGCGGATCGAAAGGACCCGGTAGCCCTTGGCCATGAGGTAGAATGCGGCGAGATATTCCGAGATATGCCCCCAGCGCTGGGCCTTCTGCCGTTCAGCTTTTAGGCGCACTGTCCTGCGGCGTTTCAGGCCGGCACCATCCTCAGCCACCGTTCTCGCCCTTCAGTGCCAGAAGCCGCTGGTAGAGGTCCTTGCGGGGAAGGCCGACGAGGCGGGCCGCCTCGGTCGCCGCCTTTGCGGTCGGCATCGTGGCGGCAAGCTCGCGCAGCAGCATGTCGACCTCCACCTCCCCCAGCGCTTCTTTGGCTTCCGGCGGCGCCAGGAGCAACACGATCTCGCCCTTTACCACGCGATCGTCACTATAGTAGGCAGCCAGTTCCTCCAGCGTGCCGCGGCGGAACTCCTCGAAGGTCTTCGTGAGTTCCCGGCATACGCAGGCACGCCGGTCTCCACCCAGCACGTCGGCGGCCGCGGCCAGCGTCACGCCGATGCGATGGGGCGATTCAAAGAAGATCAGCGTCGCCGGCACTTTCGAAAGCTCCGCCAGCCGGTCCCGCCGCCCCTTGTCCTTTGCCGGCAGGAAGCCGGCGAACAGAAATGCATCGGACGGCATGCCGGAGCCGACGAGTGCGGCAAGCGGCGCGGACGCGCCGGGGATCGGCACCACCTTACGGCCGGCCTCGATCGCCATCTGCGTCAGCCGGTAGCCGGGATCGGATACGAGCGGCGTCCCGGCATCGGAGACGAGCGCCACGGATTTTCCCTCCTCCAGGGCGGCAAGCAGTTTCGGCCCCGCCTCATCGGCGTTGTGCTCATGATAGGCGAAAGGCCTGTTGACGATGCCATAGCGATCGAGCAGCACGCGGGTGACACGGGTATCCTCGCAGGCGAGCACATCGGCGCCGGCCAATGTTTCCAGAGCCCGCAGCGTCATATCGCCGAGATTGCCGATCGGAGTCGCGACCAGATAGAGTGCCGGCTCCAGAGGCCGGGCGGGCACGAACGTGTTGGCGACGCGATAGCCGCGCTGGTTTTTCAGGTCATCGGTCACAGGGCATCAGGCAAGGTTCGTGGACATGGAGGTTCTTTATGATGAAGCCGACCCGCTTCGGCAAGTAAAGGCGAGCCAAGTTTTCTGTGTGCAGGGCAGACGGCAAGGTGGAAATGCCACAATGACATCTCGTTAACCTCTTGCTTTTCGCCGCCGATCTCTGCCATTTTGCCCGTCCACATCATCAGGCTGGCACTCAGCCGGCAGAATATCAGGAGGTCCGGCCCAAGCCGGATCGCCACGGTCGAAAGCGATAGCGTCCATGCGTATTACTCTTGAGCGGTCCAACCTCTTAAAATCGCTGAACCACGTGCATCGTGTGGTCGAGCGGCGGAACACGATCCCGATCCTTTCCAACGTGCTGATGCGCGCTTCCGGCAATAGCCTGGATCTCAAGGCGACCGATCTCGATCTGGAAATCACCGAAGCCGTGCCGGCCATGGTGGAGAATGCCGGCGCGACGACGGTTCCCGCGCATCTGCTTTACGAAATCGTCCGCAAGCTGCCCGACGGCTCCGAGGTGCTGCTTGCCACCACACCAGACGGCGGCTCGATGACCGTGCAGTCCGGCCGGTCGAAATTCTCGCTGCAGTGCCTGCCGGAATCGGATTTCCCGGATCTGACGGCCGGCAGTTTCACGCATACCTTCAAACTGAAGGCGAGCGATCTGAAGATGCTGATCGACCGCACGCAGTTCGCGATCTCCACGGAGGAGACCCGCTATTATCTGAACGGCATCTTCTTCCACACGATCGAGGCCGGCGGTGACCTGAAGCTTCGCGCCGTCGCCACCGACGGGCACCGCCTCGCCCGTGCCGACGTCCAGGCGCCGTCCGGCTCCGAGGGCATGCCGGGCATCATCATTCCGCGCAAGACGGTCGGCGAATTGCAGAAGCTGGTCGAGGACCCGGAAGCGATCGTCACCGTTGAACTGTCGGACGCCAAGATCCGCCTGACGATCGGCACCATCGTGATGACTTCGAAACTGATCGACGGCACTTTCCCCGATTATCAGCGCGTCATCCCGACCGGCAACGACAAGGAGATGCGCGTCGATTGCGAGAGCTTCACCAAAGCCGTAGACCGCGTCTCGACCATTTCCTCGGAAAGAGGCCGGGCGGTCAAACTGTCGCTCACGGACGGCCAGCTCCTGTTGACCGTCAACAACCCGGATTCCGGCAGCGCTACGGAAGAAGTGGCCGTCGGCTACGAAAGCGATCCGATGGAGATCGGCTTCAACGCCAAATACCTGCTCGACATCACGGCGCAGCTTTCCGGCGAAGATGCAATCTTTATGCTGGCGGATGCGGGGTCGCCAACGCTGGTGCGCGACACGGCGGGGGATGATGCACTCTATGTGCTGATGCCGATGCGCGTCTGATCATTCAGGGCGGCTGGGAAACTTCAGCCGCCTTTTTCTTGGTTTTTTGCCCGCTGCGACATTTTCTCTTGCTTTTGCGGCATGCGGGTCCAGATAGGGGCCGAAAGGGAGAGGCATATCCATGGAATTGCGACTGAAGGAACGGCTTGGCCGCAAGTTCGACGAGGAAATCCGGTTCTTCAAGGGCTGGATGGATGGCCCGAAAAGGGTTGGCGCGATCTGCCCCACCTCTTCCGTTACTGCCGGGCGCATGGCAAGCATCGTCGACACGGCATCCGGCCTGCCGGTCCTCGAACTCGGGCCTGGCACGGGCATCATCACCAAGGCGATCCTGAAGCACGGCATCGCCCCGGAAAATCTCGTCTCGATCGAATATTCGACCGATTTCTACCAGCATCTGGTCCGCGCATTTCCGGGCGTAAACTTCATCAACGGCGACGCCTTCGATCTCGAACGCACGCTCGGCGCCTGGAGGGACAAAACCTTCGACAGCGTCGTCTCCGCGATCCCGCTCCTGAGCTTCCCCATGGAGCGCCGTATCGCGCTTCTGGAAGATCTTCTCGGCCGCATTCCGGCCGGCCGGCCGGTCATGCAGATTACCTACGGTCCCGTCTCGCCGATCATCGCGAACCCGGACCGCTACCGGATCAGGCATTACGATTTCGTGGTCCGCAACATTCCGCCGGCCCAGCTGTGGACCTATAGCCGTCCATGACGTTCGGCCTCTACATCACCCACCCGCAGGTCAGGATCGATCCGGATGTGCCTGTGCCGCGATGGGGGTTGTCGGACATCGGCCGGACGCGCGCCGAACAAGCCTCACGTTCCGGATGGGCAAGGAAACTCGGGCGGATCATCTCCAGCGATGAAACGAAGGCGATCGAAACGGCCGAAATTCTCGCTGCGGCTTCCGGTATCGCAGTCGAGACCGCTCATGACACGCATGAGAACGACCGCTCGGCGACCGGTTTCCTGCCGCCACCGGAATTCGAGAAGGCCGCCGACTGGTTTTTCGCCCACCCGGATCAGAGCTTCAAGGGCTGGGAACGCGCCGTCGACGCGCAGGCTCGCATCGTCTCCGCCGTCAACCGCATCCTTGCCGATCACGACTCCAAAATGCCCATCGCCTTCGTGGGCCACGGGGGCGTCGGGACGCTGCTGAAGTGCCATCTGGCCGGCAGGCCTATCGGTCGCGATCGCGACCAGCCGCCCGGCGGCGGAAATCTCTTCTGTTTCGGACTTGCGGATCGAGCTGTCTCATGCGAGTGGACACCCATCGAGACATGGGAAGGAATCAGGCATGAATGCGCGTGACCGTCTGATCGTCGGCCTCGACATCCCCACAACTGCCGAGGCGGAGAAAATGGTCGCCACGCTCGGCGACACGGTTTCTTTCTACAAGATCGGCTACCAGCTCGCCTTTGCCGGAGGCCTCGAATTCGCTCGCGACCTCGTCAAGGACGGCAAACAGGTCTTCCTCGACATGAAGCTGCTCGACATCGACAACACGGTGGCGAAGGGCGTCGAGAACATCGTCAAGATGGGTGTCACGATGTTGACCTTGCATGCCTATCCGAAGGCGATGCGCGCCGCCGTCGCGGCAGCCAAAGGCTCCGATCTCTGCCTGCTTGCCGTCACCGTGCTGACCTCGATGGACGAGGCGGACCTGACGGATGCCGGTTACGAATATGACCCGCATACGCTGGTGCTGCGCCGCGCCGAACAGGCACTTGCCGCCGGCATGGGCGGTATCGTCTGCTCGGCGGAAGAAGCCTCTGCCGTGCGCAAGATCGTCGGCACCACCATGGCGGTCGTGACACCGGGCATCCGGCCTGCCGGCTCGGACGTAGGTGACCAGAAGCGGGTGATGACGCCGGCCGATGCACTTCGCGCCGGATCGAGCCATCTCGTCGTCGCTCGGCCGATCGTCAAGGCGCCGGACCCGAAGGCCGCGGCCGAAGCCATTCTCGCCGAGATGCAAAGCGTCCTCTAGCGATTGTCCGAAACCGTGTTGTGTTCGTCGTGATCGACGATCAACTGCGGGGTACCGCCCGGCAGGCGGTTGCCGGTGACAGTATTGTATCGCGCATGGTCGAGGGCGCTGAGACTGCTGCCGAACGGACGGTCCGGCCGCGAGAAACAATATGAGCGTGAACCCTGCCGGCTGCCGAGCCAGACCGCCGGCCGTGCTGCCCAGAAATTCATGTAGCGGAACGTGTTGCCGGCGATCACATTGCGTTCCGGCGCCTGGTGGCGGATCGTGCCGCTCTCGCCGCAATTGCGGTAAAGGAAGATGCCGCCCTTGATCGGATTCTCGAACGTGTTCTGCGCGATCCGGTTTTCCGCCGAACCGTCGACCGCGATCATCTCTCGCCGGGTGGTGCGGATGTCGAACGTGTTGCCGACGATGCGGTTGCGGGCCGATTCCGCATCGAGATAGATCGCCGTCGCGGTCGTTCTGCCTGTGAAGCGGGAATTCTCGACCGCCATCCCCGTGACACCCGGCGCCGCATAAAGCGGGATGGTGCCATTTCCCACGAAGGTGACATTGTCGAACGTTATTCCGCTTGGCGCGGCAGCCTGCGCCCTTGCGGTATGTCCGGTCTGCAGGGACGACAGACGCACACCCTCCGCCTCTCCGTTTCGCCCAAGACCCTGGATGCGCACGTCACCCTTGATGATGCAGTTGCGGATACGGATATTCCGCGGTACGTCCCAGCCGCCATCCCGGTTGCGCAAGGACCGTATGAGCAGGGTTCGCGCTTTCGCCGCTGTTCCGTCAAGCGTCGCGCCGTCGCAATCGAGTGACACCCCCGAGGAAGCGCTGCCTGAAAAGGCGATCGGCATGGTGATAACGTCTGTCCCTGCGAGTTTCAGATTGCAGGCGATCTCGACCGGCTTCGAAGCCTTCGAAACCGGTGCATCCAAGGCCGCACGGATTTCCGCCCCGCAGACAGTCGCTGCCGCATGTGCAGGGGCGGACCTCGCAAGCAGCCAGAGGGCGGCAAAGACGGCCGGGGCCAGATATCGTGCGGTGCTCTTCATATTGACTTGCCCGAGGATTTGCCTGAAGTCAGCATATCGAAATGCGCATTGGAGGAGATTTCATGGCCAAGGGATACTGGATCGCCCGCGTCGATATCCGAGACTCGGAACGGTACAAGGATTATGTGGCAGCCGCTAAGGTGGCCTTCGACAAATACGGCGCCAACTTTCTCGCCCGCGGCGGCGACTTCACCGAGCTGGAAGGCAAAGCGCGTGCCCGCAACGTGGTGATCGAGTTTCCTTCGAAGCAGGCTGCCGTCGACTGCTACAACTCGCCGGAATATCAGATCGCCGCGAAAATCCGCCAGGAAGTTGCGGATGCGGAAATGGTCGTCGTGGAAGGTATTTAAAGAGAGGACAACAATCGCAGGTGCGGCAGTGAGACACTTCCACCCGCGTCACGATTCGGCTAAACAGCTCTCAACCTTCCCTATCGGCTCCCGGAGCATGCCATGACCATCAACAACCTTCCGCCACTCGTTACCGTTTTCGGAGGATCGGGGTTTGTCGGGCGGCATGTGGTGCGGACGCTTGCCAAACGGGGTTATCGCGTGCGGGTTGCCGTGCGCCGTCCGGATCTCGCAGGCTTCCTGCTGCCGGCCGGTTATGTCGGGCAGATCTCGCTCGTCCAGGCCAACCTTCGCTATCGCCAGTCTGTTTTCCGGGCGGTCGAAGGTGCTTCCCATGTCGTGAACTGTGTCGGCATCATGTTTGAGACCAGCCGCAACACGTTCGACGCCGTGCAGGACTTCGGTGCCCGTTCGGTTGCCGAAGCGGCCCGCGCCGCAGGTGCCAAGCTTACCCATATTTCCGCAATCGGCGCCGATCCGAACTCGCAGTCGTCCTATGCCCGCACCAAAGGCCGCGCGGAAGCGATGATCCTTTCCCTGATGCCGGATGCGGTGATCCTCCGCCCGTCGATCATGTTCGGCCCGGAAGACAGCTTCTTCAACAAGTTCGCCGCCATGGCGCGCATTTTCCCCGCCCTCCCGCTTGTCGGCGGCGGCAACACGAAATTCCAGCCGGTCTATGTCGAGGATGTCGCCGAAACCATCGCCCGTTCCGTCGACGGTACGATCGCCCCAGGCAAGATCTACGAGCTTGGCGGTCCGGAAGTCATGACCTTCCGTCAATGTCTCGAGACGATGCTGCGCATCACGAATCGGCAGAACAGGCTGGTTTCACTGCCCTCCGGCATTGCATCGCTGATCGGTAACATCGCTTCGCTCATCCCCTTCGTGCAGCCGCCAATCACGCCCGACCAGGTGAAGCTTCTGAAGGTGGACAACGTGGTTTCCGATGCCGCCGTGAAGGAAGGGCGCACGCTCGAAGCCATCGGCATCCGCCCGACGCTCGCCACCTCGGTCCTGCCTTCCTATCTGGTGCAGTACAGGCCGCAGGGCCAGTACACGCGCTCCGGCCGGGCCGCCTGATATTTTTACTAAATTAGCCGATCCTCTGTCTCACCGAAACAGCTCCCTGCTCGCTCAAAAAGCGGGCATGCCTTTGTTTCCGCTTATCTTTCAGGCATGAACTGTGGCGCAAACGCCGCAGTCACTGAAGCAGTCGCGTTAACGGCGGGTTCAGCAAAATCCTTTATTGAATTTCTCGAATGCGAGCAATAAAGCTCCTGCCGAGATAGATACTCAACCGTGACGATCAAATCCTCTTCCGAAAGGCGTTTCTCCATGGGCAAGCCCATCGCGCTCTTTTTTGCGTGCGCAGCACTGATCATTCTCGCGGGTTCGTTCATGGCCCCGAGGACGGGCGCAGCCGGCAAAATCGAATGCACGCCGGCCTATGGCGTCGATCCGTGCAGCACGGCATCGATCAAGCCCGCTCTCCAATAATCCTTCCGATTGCACAGCGCTCATCTTTACACGCAATCAACGATCGTTTGATGGCAAAATATTGCACGCCTGTATTGAGTTGTCTGTGCTTTTCCTGAATACTTCTCCCGGGAGAAGGGCAATGGCCCGCCCAACCGGGAGGAGAAATCAATGGACACGCACGAAAAGAAGGCGCCGACGCGCCGGTCTTTCCTGAAAATAGGCGCAACCGCAGGTGGGGTTGCGGCGGGCAGTTTGGCGGCACCCGCGGTTCTTGCACAATCGCCGATCGTGATGAAGATGCAGACCTCATGGCCGGCATCGGATATCTGGATGGACTTCGCGCGCCAGTACGTGGAGCGCGTCGAAGCCATGTCCGCAGGCAGATTGAAGATCGATCTTCTGCCGGCAGGCTCCGTGGTCGGTGCCTTCCAGGTGCTCGATGCCTGCCACGACGGGGTCATCGATGCGGCCCATTCCGTCTGCGCCTACTGGTACGGCAAACACAAAGGCGCTTCCCTGTTCGGTACCGGGCCGGTTTTCGGCGGCTCCGCCACGACAATGCTGTCGTGGTTCTATGCCGGCGGTGGCGCAGAATTCTATCGTGAACTCCAGCAGGACATCCTGAAACTCGACGTCGTGGGCTTCCTCGGCTTCCCGATGTTCGCCCAGCCCTTCGGCTGGTTCAAGAAGGAAGTCAATACGGTCGCCGACGTCAACGGTTTCAAATACCGCACAGTCGGTCTGGCCGCGGACCTGATGCAGGCAATGGGCATGTCCGTGGCGCAATTGCCGGGCGGCGAAATCGTGCCTGCTATGGAGCGTGGTGTCATTGACGCTTTCGAGTTCAACAACCCCTCGTCGGACATCCGCTTTGGTGCGCAGGACGTGGCCAAGCACTATTATCTGTCGTCCTATCATCAGGCGTCGGAGAGCTTCGAATTCCTGTTCAACAAAGATTTCTACGAGGACCTGCCGCCGGATCTGCAGGCAATTGCCCGCTATGCCGTCGAGGCCGCGTCGACGGCCAACACGGCTTCGGCCATGGATAATTATTCGGCCGACCTGCTGAAGCTTCGGGACGAGCATCAGGTGAACCTGCACCGGACGTCCAAGGAAATCCTCGATGCCGAGATCAAGGCCTGGGACGACCTGATCGTTGAACTCGAAAAGGACGAGTTCATGAAGCGGGTGCTTGACAGCCAGCGGGCATGGGTCGACCGCGTCACCTTCTTCGAACTCATGGCATCTCCCGATTATGCCCTGGCGTACAATCACTATTTCCCGGGCAAGATAAACCTCTGACGGTAGCCGGCGCAGTGCCAAACGGCAGGAGCTTTCTGCTCCTGCCGCCCTCACGCAAACGGGGAAACGTCATTCATGCGGGCATTCATCCGGTTCGCCGATGCAACGTCGGCTTGGTTCGGCAAGGCATTTGCCTGGCTCATCGTGCTCATGACATTCGGCACGAGTTACGAGGTCTTCGTGCGCTACGTTGTCGGACGCCCGACTCCCTGGGCGCTGGATGTATCCTTCATCATGTATGGGACGCTTTTCATGATGGGAGGCGCCTATACGCTTTCTCGCGGTGGACACGTTCGCGGCGACTTCCTTTACCGCCTGTGGAAGCCGAGAACACAGGCGATCGTCGATCTCATCCTGTATTTCCTCTTCTTTTTCCCTGGCATAACGGCGCTGATCTTCTCGGGCTGGAAATATGCGTCGAGATCGTGGAGCTACGGCGAGGTCAGCGTCAACAGCCCCGCCGGCATTCCGATCTACCAGTTCAAGACCGTCATGGTCGCCGCCGGCCTGCTGCTCTTCATTCAAGGGATCGCGCAGGTCCTTCGCTGCATTCATTGCATTCGCGCCGGGGACTGGATGCCGGTTGCCGCCGATGTCGAGGAGACAGAAATTCTACTCATCAAGGAGAAACAGGCCGAGCTTTCGGGAGATCAGGCATGACCGATCCGCAAGTCGCGCTGCTCATGCTTGGCCTGTTCATCTTCATCGTTTTTCTCGGCTTTCCGATCGCCTTCAACCTGATGGCCCTGGGCATCGGCTTCGGCTATTATGCGTATTACGATCCGAGCCGCATGTGGCGGGCCTATAACAGGCTCGATGAAAATGCGGGCTGGTGGGAAAGCGCCAGGCTTTGGGTCGAAGGCTTCTTCAACAATCGCATCTTCGACCTCTTCGTCAACCAGACCTATACGGTGATGGCGAATGACGTCCTGACCGCCATCCCGCTCTTTCTGTTCATGGGCTATATCGTCGAGCGCGCGAACATCGTCGACAGGCTTTTCAACACGCTCAATATCGCGTCGAAGAATGTGCCTGGATCGATGGGGGTCGCGGCGCTGATCACCTGCGCGCTTTTTGCGACGGCGACGGGCATTGTCGGCGCCGTCGTCACCCTGATGGGCCTGCTTGCATTGCCCGCCATGCTGAAAGCGCGTTACGATAAATCCTTCGCCTCGGGAATCATTTGCGCCGGCGGGACGCTCGGTATCCTGATCCCCCCTTCGATCATGCTGATCGTCTATGCCGCGGCATCGGGAGTCTCGATCGTGCGGCTCTATTCCGCGGCGTTGCTGCCGGGCCTTACACTCGTGGGGCTTTACCTCATTTACGTGGTCGGACGCTCGATCCTTCAGCCGAATGTAGCGCCACGACCGACTGCAGATGAAGTGCCCGACGTGCCCCTTGGACGGGTCTTGGTGATGATCGCGACCTCCTTCTTCCCGCTCGCCTTCCTCATCCTCGCCGTGTTGGGCTCGATCCTCTTCGGGCTCGCAACCCCGACGGAAGCTGCGTCCATCGGTGCGCTGGGCGGTATCCTGCTTGCAATCGGATACAAGGCCTTCACGTGGGAAAGGATGCGCCAGAGCGTCTATCTGACGGTCCGGACGACCGCGATGGTGTGCTGGCTGTTTGTCGGATCCTATACCTTCTCTTCCGTATTCTCCTATCTCGGCGGGGAGCAGGTCATCTCGGAATTCGTGCGGGGACTCGACCTGACCCCGTTCCAATTCCTGCTCCTGGCGCAGATCATCATCTTTCTCTTGGGATGGCCGCTGGAGTGGTCGGAGATCATCATCATCTTCGTTCCCATCTTCCTGCCGCTGCTCAGCCTGTTCAACATCGACCCGCTTTTCTTCGGCATTCTGGTGGCGCTTAATCTTCAGACCTCGTTTCTGACACCGCCCATGGCGATGTCAGCCTACTATCTCAAGGGGATCGCGCCGCCAGAGGTACGACTGACAGAGATATTCAACGGCGTACTGCCGTTCGTGCTGATGGTCTTTATCAGCATGACACTCATGTACCTCTTTCCGCAGATCGTGTTCTATCTCCCGGCGGCAGTCTATGGACGATGAACGGAATTTCATTGGTCGGCATGGAGCGGGACGTCCAGAGACGGCAGGACCTTAGCAATGGAGGATATTTGAATGAGGGATCGCCTCCTGCAACTCATTGCATTTTTGATCCTCGCCGGCTTTGTCGGCATTCTTTTCTGGCGCGTCCCTCGCGTCGATCTGGGCTTCCTTTTCTTCATCACCCTTGCGGCCGCCGGCTACGATTTCTTCCTTTATAACCGCCGCCGTTAGGGTTTAGCCAAGCATGACGAGAGCCAGAAGACCGGCGACGCCGATAATGATCCGCCAGTAGGCGAAGAACGCATAACCGCGGCTTGAGACGAAATCGAGCAGCGAGCGCACGACGAAAATCGCAGTGACGAATGCCGCGACGAAGCCGATCGCGATGACGGCGCCGTCATCGAGGCTCAGGATGTCGCGATTCTTGTATAGGTCGAGCACGAAGGCCCCGAGCATGGTCGGCATGGCGAGAAAGAAGGAGAATTCCGCAGCCGAGCGTTTATCGGCCCCCATCAGCAATGCGCCGACGATCGTCGCTCCCGAGCGCGACGTGCCGGGGACCATCGCGAGGCACTGGAAGAAGCCGATCTTGAGCGCGAGTGGCCAAGGATAGTCCATTATGTCGTGATATTTCGGCTGGAACTTCATTCTATCGACGGCAAGGAGCACGAAACCGCCGAGAATCAGCACGATACAGATCAGCATCGGCGTCTCGAACAGCACGGTCTTGATGAAGTCATGTGCGAGCGCCCCGATGACCGCCGCAGGCAGAAAAGCAATCAATACCGTCACGACGAAATGCCTGGCCTTGCGGCTCGTCGGAATATCCATGGCGATTTCCAACAGCTTGCCGGCGTAGACGAGCAGAATCGCCAGGATGGCGCCGAGCTGAATCAGCACTGCGAAAGTGTTCCCGGGCGATTGAAATCCAAGAAAATGACCGGCGAGCAGAACGTGAGCGGTTGAGGAAACGGGAAGAAATTCCGTAAGCCCCTCGATCAAGCCAAGAACGAGGGCGCTGATAATGGACTGATCCGCCATTCTTAATCCTTTGTTGAGCAGATGAGGGCAGTTTGAGGTACTCTATGAGCCGTTGCTTGTGTTGGCCCTACCAAATCCATATAGCTGCCATATGTCAGGCGGGCGCGCGAAGCGACCATAACCTCCCTATACACTATTCGTGAAGTTCAAGTATCCATGCCCACCCTCTATCATCACCCCATGTCTACGGCCTCCCGCTTCGTTCGGCTGATCCTTGCCGAATACGGTTTCCAGGCGGATCTGGTCGAAGAGCAGCCCTGGGAAAAGCGCCGTGAATTCCTGACACTCAATCCTGCAGGCACGCTTCCCGTCTATGTGGACGACAGCATGCGGGTACTTTGTGGCCCTTCCGTGCTCATGGAATTTCTCGATGAGACGCATGGCGTCCTGAAACGCGACCGGCGACTGCTTGCCGAAGATCCGTGGCAGCGCGCCGAAATCCGCCGCCTTACCGAATGGTTCCTGCAGAAGATGGAACAGGACGTGACGAGGCCGCTGAGCCGCGAACGCATCTACAAACTGCAGATGAGTGCGGCCCACGGCGGCGGCGCGCCGGATTCGAAGGTGTTGCGTACCTCCCGCGCCAATATCCGCCAGCATATGAAATATCTCTCCTGGCTTGCCGGCTCGCGCCCATGGCTGGCGGGGGACCGCCTGAGCTATGCGGATCTCGCGGCCGCTGCCTGCATTTCCGTGCTAGACTATCTTGGTGAGATTGACTGGTCGGATACGCCGGTCGCCAAGGAATGGTATCAGCGGCTGAAATCGCGCCCTTCTTTCCGGCCGCTGCTCGCCGAGCGCATCCGCGGACTGACCCCGGTATCCCATTATGCGGACCTTGATTTCTGACGATAACCGAGAAGCTGAAAAAGCGCTGCGACGGCGGGAGAAGCTGACCGCCTTCATTCAAGTGGAGGCGAAAAGCCAGGGCTTCGATCTCTGCCGTGTCACGGGACCCGACAGCATTCCGCGGGCGCCGGAGCGGCTTGAGGTTTTTCTTGCCGAAGGCCACCATGGCACGATGGACTGGATGGCCGAGACCAGACTGCGCCGCGCCGATCCGAAAGTGCTGTGGTCGGAGGTCCGGTCCATCGTCATGTTCGGGCTGAATTACGGCCCGGATGAAGATCCGCGCGGAATTCTCGACAGACCGGACAAGGCGGCGATCTCGGTCTATGCCCGCAACCGCGACTATCACGACCTCATCAAGGGCCGGCTGAAGGAGATTGCCACCCGTTTCGCCGCCCGCGCCGGGGAAGACGTGAAGGTGTTCGTCGACACGGCGCCCGTCATGGAAAAACCGCTGGCGGAGGCGGCCGGTCTCGGCTGGCAGGGCAAGCATACCAATCTCGTCAGCCGGACCCATGGTTCCTGGCTTTTTCTCGGTAGCCTTTTCACCACCGCCGAACTCATCAAAGACGAGCCGGAGACGGATCATTGCGGCTCCTGCCGCGCCTGTCTCGATGCCTGCCCGACAGCGGCTTTCCCGGCCCCCTACCGGCTCGATGCGCGCCGCTGCATCTCCTATCTCACGATCGAGCATAAAGGGCCGATCGCCCCGGAATTCCGGCCGCTGATCGGCAACCGCGTCTATGGCTGCGACGACTGTCTTGCCGCCTGCCCCTGGAACAAGTTCGCGGCAAGCGCCTTCGAGATGAAGCTGAAGGCCCGCGAGGACTTGAAGGAGCCCTCCATCGCCTTCCTGCTGACGCTGGACGACGCCACGTTCCGCACCTTTTTCAGCGGTTCGCCGGTGAAACGCATCGGTCGCGACCGGTTCATCCGCAACGTGCTGATCGCCGCCGGCAATTCCGGCGACGCCAGCCTCATCGCCCGATGCCGCGAACTTTCGGGCGACCCCTCGCCCGTGGTGCGCGGCATGGCTATATGGGCTCTGAGACGGCTGATGCCGGATGGGGATTTTGCACGGTTCGCGCAAACGCGCGGAATCGAGGAAGACCCGGAAGTGTTGGAAGAGTGGCGACTGGCGGGAGTAGACTGATGCGGCTGATGATCTTCGGATGCGGTTATTCCGGCCAGGCGATCGCCGAGGAATTCAAAAGAGATGGCGCCAAGGTCTCCGGCACCGCCAGAACTGCCGAGAAAGTGGCAGAGCTCTCCTCCAAGGATATCCGAGCCTTCATCTTCGACGGCGGCTCGTTCAGCGATGAACTGCTGGCCGAACTGAAGCAAGTCACGCATCTCGTGCAATCCGTCCCGCCGGGCTCGGAGGGTGACCCGCTGCTGAAGCTCATGAAGGGCAGGCTCGCCGAACTCTGCCCCAGGCTTGAATGGATCGGTTATCTCTCCACCGCCGGCGTCTACGGCGATCATGGCGGCGACTGGGTGACGGAAGAAACTCCCGGCAGTCCGATCCTGGGTCGTTCGATCGAACGGGTCGATACCGAGGAGGCCTGGACTGCTGAGGGAGAGGCCGCCGGCGTGCCGGTCGCTATCCTGCGCCTTTCCGGCATCTATGGCCCCGATCGTAACGCCTTCGTCAACCTCGAACGCGGTACAGCGCGGCGCATCGTCAAGAAGGATCAGGTCTTCAATCGCATCCGCGTCGAGGATATCGGCGGCGCCGCGCTCTTTCTCGCAAAGCGCAAGATGGGCGGCATATATAATGTCACTGATGACGAGCCCGGCCCGGCCCAGGATGTCATCGTCGAAGCTGCCCGGCTGATGGGTGTAGAACCGCCTCCGGAACAGGATTTCGAAACCGCCGAAATGACGCCCATGGCACGCTCATTCTACGGCGCCAACAAGCGCGTTTCGAATGCCAAGATCCGTGCCGCGGGCTTTGAATTCCGCTTTCCCAATTACCGCGTGTCGCTGGCCGAGTTGTGGTCTACCGGACGTTGGAAAGGATAATTTTCCCATCTTAAAACGGTTGAAATTTCCATCCTTACCGGAAAATCTGGTTATTCTTTTTTAAGATATGTGGCGCAAGGCCGTAAAATTTGCCTGAATGAGGCAAGGAATCGCGCATTACGACAAATTTTTTCTGCGATTTTCGTGATCAGGTCAGCCGCATGATTCTTCCGGGAATACCATTCCGGTTTCCCTCTGTTTTTAAATGTTTTCTTCCATAAAAGCTTAGCTGGCTTCTTAAAAAGATCGACTGCAATGTAATCACGAATGTTACATCTTGTAATATTCCGTGATCAAAAAGCCCACTTTTCCGCCATTTTTCGCCCCGCTTAGCCATTTTGCACGCAACGTGCAGGGACAAACGACGGGGACGACGAACTTGAAGAAAATTCGACGCTCGATTTGCGCCGCGGCTGCCACTGCTGCTTTTGCACTCCTTGGCTCCGCAGAGGCTAACGCTGCGCCCGGATGTGGTCACGCATCCTGGTACGCTCTGACTTCCAAGACGGCATCCGGGGAACGGATGAATCCTTCGAAACTGACCGCAGCCCACCGCTCGCTGCCTTTCGGCACGAAGGTGAAGGTCACCAACAAACGCAACGGCAAGAGTGTGATCGTACGCATCAACGACCGCGGGCCTTTCATCCGTGGCCGGGTGATCGATGTCTCCAAGGCCGCCGCGCAGAACATCGGCATGGTCCGCTCCGGCACGGCGCAGGTCTGTTACCAGATTATCACCGCCGACAACCAGAAGATCCCGGGCAAGGGTCTTAAGGACATCGACGGCTGAGGCGCGCGGCGCCCGGCTCTTGCCCTTTGCGTCATTCGCCGTTACGAGCCGTTCCATACGGGTTCAACCGAAACGGAGATTGACATGCGACTGGGCGGGCGAGTGGCCGGAGCCATCGAGGTATTGGCCGACATCGAGACGCGAAAGCGCCCTGTCGCCGATGCTCTCAAGGACTGGGGTCTCGCGCACCGTTTCGCCGGATCCGGCGATCGTGCCGCAATTGGCAATATCGTCTATGACGCGCTCCGCATGCGGCTTTCGCATGCCTGGCTGATGGGCGACGAGAGCCCGACCGCCCTCGCTTACGCAGTCCTCATCCGGCAATGGGGCCTCACGCTCGAGGCACTCCAGCCCGAGTTCGCTGATGACCGCTTTGCGCCGCCGGCCCTGACCGAGGCGAACCTTTCGGCCCTTGCCTCCCGCAATCTCGAAGATGCGCCGCTCCATGTGCAGGGCGACATCCCGGACTGGAGCCAGCCATCCTTCGAGGCCAATTTCGGCGAGGACTGGCTTGTCGAGGCCAAGGCGCTGGCCGGTCGGCCGACCCTCGATCTCCGCGCCAACACGTTGAAGGCGAGCCGGGAGAAGGTCGTCAAGGCGCTGGAACGCTCAGGCGCGAAACCGTCGCGCATCGCCCGCAATGGCGTCCGCATCGCCGCCGGTGAAGGAGCGTCCCGACTTCCGAACGTCACGGCCGAGCTTTCATTTCAGAAGGGTTGGTTCGAAGTGCAGGACGAGGGATCGCAGATCGTCGCCGATCTCGTGCAACCCGGCGAGCACGACCAGGTGCTCGACTATTGCGCCGGTGGCGGCGGAAAGACACTCGCGATGGCGGCTGCCATGCACAATAAGGGCCAGATCCACGCCTATGACGCCGACCGCAAGCGGCTGGCGCCGATCATCGAACGTCTGCGCCGCGCCGGCACCCGCAACGTGCAGGTTCATGACGATGTCCATCAGCTTGATCCGCTGAAAGGCAAGCTCGACGCCGTGCTTGTCGACGCCCCCTGCACCGGCACCGGTACCTGGCGTCGCCGGCCGGACACGAAATGGCGGCTGACGCCGAAAAACCTCGACGAGCGCGTCGCCCAGCAACAGGAGGCGCTCTCGGAAGCTGCAACCTTCGTGAAGCCCGGCGGCGCGCTGCTTTACGTCACCTGTTCCATCCTGCCGGAGGAGAACGACGCCCAGGTTTCACGCTTCTGCGCGGAACATCCGGAATTCTCGATCGCGCCGGCTGCTCAGGAATGGAGCAAGCTCTTCGGACAAGACGCCCCGTCGCCGCGCTTCAAAGAGGCACTCACTGTCACCTTGACCCCCGCAAGTACCGATACGGACGGATTCTTTTTCTGCCGGATGCAACGCAAGGCTTGATCAGGGCTTGATCAAAGTCAAAACCGCGTTCGACTTTCAAACCATTCTAAACTAGATTGTTTGACACCAGTTTCCATTTGCGCGATGTAGCCCAGACGGCCGGTAGATCCGGGCCGTGAAGGAGAGGGATATGATCCGCAAGACCGTTTTCGGCGCCGCGCTGGCGCTTCTTACCACCTCTGCGGCGTTCACCGTTACGCCTGCCCAGGCTGCCGATTCCGCATCCGTTGTAAAGCATTATGCCGAACTGGCACATGCGAAATACGAGGACTCGCTGACGACTGCGCAAGCTCTCGACAAAGCGATCGATGCGCTGATCGCCAAGCCAAGCCAGGAGACTCTCAAGGCCGCCAAGGATGCGTGGATCGCTGCCCGTATTCCCTACCAGCAGACGGAAGTCTATCGTTTCGGCAATCCGATCGTCGATGAGTGGGAAGGCAAGGTGAATGCCTGGCCGCTGGATGAAGGACTGATCGATTATGTCGACGTGTCCTACGGCACGGAAAGCGACGAGAACGAACTTTATATAGCCAATGTGATCGCCAATCCGAAGATCAAGATCAACGGCGAAGAGTTCGACACCACCAACATCACGCCCGAGACGATCCAGGGCCTGCACGAGGCCGGCGAGATCGAGGCGAATGTCGCGACCGGCTACCACGCCGTCGAGTTCCTGCTCTGGGGACAGGATCTCAACGGCACCGGTCCAGGCGCCGGCGAGCGCCCCTATACGGATTACGACGAGGCCAATTGCACCCACGGCAATTGCGACCGCCGCGCCGCCTATCTCAAGGCTGCATCGACGCTGCTCGTCTCCGACCTTGGCGATATGGTGGCGGCCTGGGCTCCGGACGGCGAGGCCACCAAGCATGTCGAGGCCGATCCCAAGGCTGGTCTTACCGCAATCCTGACCGGCATGGGTTCGCTCTCCTACGGCGAACTCGCAGGCGAGCGTATGAAGCTCGGCCTGCTTCTCCATGATCCGGAAGAAGAACACGATTGCTTCTCGGACAATACCTATGCCTCGCATCTGAACGACGCGATCGGCATCAAGTCCGCCTATACCGGCGAATATGTCCGTGTCGACGGCACCAAGATGACTGGTCCTTCGCTCTCCGAACTGGTCGCTGCCAATGACAAGGCGCTTGACACGGAAATGAAGGGCAAGCTCAACGCGACGCTTGCCGCCATGAACGCCATGGCCGACCGTGCCAAGAAGATCGAGGCTTATGACCAGATGATCGGCGAGGGCAATTCGCAGGGCAATGCGGTCGTCCAGAAGGCGATCGACGGTCTGATCGACCAGACCAAGACGATCGAGCGCGTCGTCGCCGCGCTCGACCTCGGCACGGTCGAGCTCGAAGGGTCCGACAGCCTCGACAATCCCGACGCCGTCTTCAAATAAGAGATGAAAAGGCGGGCCGCCTCCGGTTTCGGTGCGCGGCCCGATGATCCATGAGAGCGTCCAGGTCCCTTGTCCTTATGCTGCCGGTTCTTTCGGGCGCCCTCGTTCTGACCTCGCTGATCGCCATCAGCGGGGGCGTAGCATTTCCGACGACGCGCACGGACCTCGATCCAAAGGACCAGAGGCGCGTCGAGGCCGTCACCAAGTTCACGACGGATTTCACCAAACCCGAACAGTTCGAGCCGATGGCAGGCGGGGCGGCGACCAGTCGCGCCATCGTCAATGGCGACGCTTTCTCGCATTTTTCCGCAAACCTCAGCTTCGAGGAAGAGCAGACCTTCAAACTCGGCAATGCGCTTTTCAAGAAGCTTTGGGTTCCGCCCCCCTCTTCCACCCAGGCCTCCGACGGGCTCGGACCGCTCTTCAACGCCCGTGCATGCCAGAGCTGCCACCTGAAGGATGGTCGCGGTCATCCGCCGGAAGGTTCCGCCGATGCGACCTCGATGTTTCTCAGGCTCGCGCGCCCGGCCCGCACCGAGGACGAGCGCAAGGCGGTCGCGGACCACCGGAAGCTCAATTTTCCCGATGCCGTGTATGGCGAGCAGTTGCAGGATCTTGCCGTGCAGGGCCTGAAGATCGAGGGGAAGATGCAGGTCTCCTATCAGGAGATTCCTGTGACGCTTGCCGGTGGCGAGATCGCGCACCTGCGCAAGCCGGCCTATTCCGTCACCGATCTTGGTCATGGACCTCTGGAAGGTGACGTGACGCTGTCGCCGCGCGTCGCTCCGCCGATGATCGGCCTCGGCCTCATCCAGGCGATCCACGAAGCCGACATTATCGCCAAAGCCGATCCCGCGGACCGGGACGGCAACGGCATTTCAGGCCGGCCGGCACTCACGCGCGACCACAGGACCGGCGAACTGAAGCTCGGCCGCTTCGGCTTCAAGGCGCAGAATGCGACAATCCGCGACCAGAGTTCATCCGCCTTCGTGGGCGACCTCGGCATCTCCACGCCCGACAATCCGTCCGACTATGGCGACTGCACCAAGGCGGAGGCGGAATGCCTTGCCCAGCCGACCGGCGTGCAGCCGCGGCTCGGCCCGTTCGAAGCGCCGGATCCGGTCCTTCCACTCGTCACCTTCTACTCGGAAAACCTCGCCGTACCGGCCCGCCGCAATGTCGGTGACAAAACGGTGCTGAAGGGCAAGGCGCTCTTCTATCGGTCCGGCTGCACCGCCTGCCACACGCCGAAATTCGTCACCCGCCGCGACGCCGTCAACAAGGCGCATGCCTTCCAGCTCATCTGGCCCTATTCGGATTTCCTGCTGCATGATATGGGCGAAGGCTTGGCCGACGGCCAGCAGGTGGGGGTCGCCAACGGCCGGGAATGGCGCACACAGCCGCTCTGGGGCATCGGACTGACCGAGACCGTCAACGGCCACGCCTTCTTCCTGCATGACGGGCGGGCGCGCAATCTCACCGAGGCCATCCTCTGGCACGGCGGCGAAGCTCAGATGGCGCGCGACGCCTTCGCCGCTCTTCCCGGGGACGACCGTGCCGCCCTGATCACATTCCTGGAGTCACTCTGATGCGCACAATTCTCGCTGCCGGCCTCATCTTACTCCTGCCGATCTCGACATTCGCCCAGGAGGCTGACACCGCATCCGCCGTCACCCTTCCCGAGGCGGACGTCACCAGGGTGATGACCGCTGCGGTCGACCAGTTCATCCGGCCGGGTTATGATGCCTTCCAGGCATCTGCGGAAAAGATGACTGCCAGCATGAAGACGCTTTGCGATGCGCCTTCGACGGAAAATTACGATACCACCAAGGCCACCTTTCGCGATGCGGCCGTGAGCTGGGCGCATATCGAAGTGGTGCGCGTCGGACCGGTGATTGAACAATACCGCTTCGAACGCATCCTCTTTTATCCCGACCGCAAGAGCACCGGCCTGAAGCAGGTTCAGGGCATTCTAGCGAAGTCGGACGAAACGGCGACCGATCCGACGACGCTCGCCACCAAGAGCGTGGCGACACAGGGTTTTGGAGCACTGGAATATCTTCTGTTCGGTGCCGGCTCCGAAACGCTTTCGACCGAGAAGAACGGCTTCCGCTGCCGTTACGCGGCGGCCATCGCCGGCAATATCACCAATGTCGCCAAGGAATTGTCCGACATATGGGACGCGCCGGCCGGCATACAGACGACCTGGGAGCAGCCGGGGCCAGACAATCCGGTCTTCCGCACCGGCGGCGAGGCGATCACCGCACTGCTCGGCATCCTCGTCCATGGAGCAGAGACGGTTCGTGACCAGCGCATCGAGACTTTCTACAAGGGGGCAGACAAGGCGAAATTCCCGAAACAGGCGCTGTTCTGGCGGTCGGAGAACACCTGGCCAATGATCCAGGGCAATCTCGAAGGCCTTTCGGCACTGCTCGATACATCCGGCATGGTGGACCTCCTGCCGGAGAAAGACCGCCCGGTGGTCACCGCAACCCAGGCGCAGTTGAAATCGATGGTCGAACTGGCCGGTACCGTTACCCCTGATCTGGGAAAGGCGGTCGAAGATCCGGCCGAACGCAAGAAGCTCGATGCGCTGCTCGCCGACGGCAAGGCCATCATCGCCAAGCTGAACGACGGTTACGGCGGGGCGATCGGCCTGAGCTCCGGCTTCTCCTTCTCGGACGGGGATTGAGTACATGGCCTGGTGCGGCGAGACCATCGACCGGCGCGGTTTCCTCAAGGCGGCGGGGATCACTTTCACCGCCGCCCTTTCTCCGCGCGCGCTGATGGCGCTCGAACGCGCCGACGCGGTCTATGCCTCGGGTTTCCGCTCACCGGACGGCTCGTTCGGCATCGCCACGGTTTCCGAGCGCGGCGAAATCATCGACCGCGTAGCGCTACCGGCCCGCGCCCATGGCATGGCCTATAGCGCCGCCGCCGGCCGCGCCGTCGCCTTCGGCCGCCGCCCCGGCAAATTCGCAATGGTCTTCGATCCCGCCGGCCGGGCCGAGCCGATCATCGTCACTTCGCCGGAAGGCCGGCATTTTTACGGCCATGGGCATTTTTCACCGGATGGCCGATTGCTCTATGCCAGCGAGAACGATTTCGACGGCAATCGCGGCATGATCGGCATCTACGATGCCCGCGACGAATTCCGCCGCATCGGCGAGTTCGACGCCCACGGCATCGGCACGCATGACATGACCGTCTCCGACGATGGCAAACTCCTCGTCATCGCCAACGGCGGCATCGAGACACATCCGGATTTCGGCCGCACCAAACTCAATCTCGACTGCATGGAACCGTCGCTGGTGCTCATCGATGCGAGGACCGGCGCGTTGATCCAACGACACGGCCTGCCGGCCTCGCTTCGCCAGCTCTCCACCCGGCATCTCGACATGGATGGCAATGGCCGCATATGGTTCGCCTGCCAGTGGGAAGGCGCGCGCAACGCGATGCCGCCGCTTGCCGGATGGTTTTCAAAGGGCGAGGATATCGCCCTTCTCTCCCTGCCGGAAGAAACCACGGTCCGGCTCGGCAATTATGTCGGAGCGATCGCCGTCAACCGCCGCGAGGGATTGGTGGGCCTCACCTCACCCGTCGGCGGGACGGCCGTGACGCTCGATGCAAAAACCGGCGTCGTGCTGAAGGAAGAAGCTGTCCGCAATGCCGCCGGCGTTGCACCCGCTGCTCGTGGCATCGCCGTTTCCTCCTATGATGGGCAATTCAACCAGACACGCAGCCAGGTCGCGTGGGATCAGCATATCACTCTACTAAAATAGCCTTTACTCAAATTAAGCCAGCCCTAAGTCACAGGGCATGCGTAAAATTGCCAGTGCGTTTTTCTTCGTCGTCGCATGCCTTGCCATAGGTGCATTCAGCCGCATCGCGAATACGCCGGGTGATTGGTACCGGTCTTTGGACAAGCCGGTCTTTCACCCGCCGGACTGGCTCTTTGCCCCTGTCTGGGCCGGACTTTACATCCTGATCGGCCTTGCGTTTGCCGAAACATGGCTCGACCGCAGCAGGCCCCGCATGCGCCGCCTGATCGTCTTCGCGATCCAGGGTATCCTCAACATCCTCTGGTTGCCGGCCTTTTTCGGCATGCACAGCCCTGACCTCGGCCTCATCGTTATCGTGTCAATGCTGGCCTTCATCCTGCTGTTCATTGTAATAAGCTGGCGGCCGAACCGCACGGCGGCCCTGCTGTTCATCCCCTATGCACTCTGGGTCGCCTTCGTCGCACTGCTCAATCTTTCAATCGTTGTTCTAAACTAATCCAAAAGTCATCCCTCTCCGCTTGCCGAACACGTTTCCCCGTGCCAATTTCGCAGTTGCGAAAGGGAGAAACATGAGCGGGAGAGACACAGGAGATTTCCGCGAGCGGGTGCGCCACAGCTTTGGGCGGCAAGGCGCGATGGCCATGCTCGGTGCTGAACTGACGCGCGTCGAACCGGCCATGGTGGAAATAGAACTGCCCTTCGATGCCAAGCTCACGCAGCAGCACGGCTTCCTGCATGCCGGCGTTATTTCCGCCGCGCTCGATTCCGCCTGCGGTTATGCCGCCTATACCGTCATCGAGCCGGAAGCCTCCATTCTGACGATCGAATTCAAGGTGAACCTGATGTCGCCCGGGCGCGGCGAGCGCTTCCTCTTCCGCGGCGAAATCACCAAGCCGGGCTCCACGATCATCGTGGCAGACGGCCGCGCCTATGCAATCGGCGACGGGCCGGCCAAGCTCATCGCGTCCATGACCGGCACGATGATGGTGATCCGTGGGCGAGAGGACGTGATGGGATGACGCCTTCGCTTCTCCTGGGTGAGCCGGCGGTTGCCGGCGGCAAATCCATTCTCTTCGTCATGGCCGTGGATGCAGAATACGGCCCGGCGCTCAAATCCCGCATCAAGCCGTTGATGACCGGAGTCGGCCCCGTCGAGGCAGCAACGGTGCTCTCCCATGCGCTGACCAGGTTCGACACTGCCGACAAACTTCCCGATCTCGTCGTTTCACTCGGCTCGGCGGGCTCCCGAAGCCTCGAACAGACGGAAATCTACCAGGTCTCCTCCGTCGCCTATCGCGATATGGACGCCTCGCCGCTCGGTTTCGAAAAGGGCCGCACGCCCTTCCTGGACCATCCGGCGGTCATACCGCTTCCCTTTCGCATCCCCGGCATTCCGGAAGCCTCGCTGTCCACCGGCGGCAACATCATCTCCGGTGCGATCTACGATCTGATCGAGGCCGATATGGTCGACATGGAGACTTTTGCCGTCATGCGGTGCTGCCAACTCTTCTCTATTCCGCTGATCGGGCTGCGCGGCATTTCCGACGGCAAGCAAGAGCTGAAGCATGTCAGCAACTGGACCGAATATCTGCATGTCATCGACGAGAAGCTGGCAGGTGCGATCGATCGCCTCGTGAGAGCCTTGGAAAGCGGCGAATTGGCTCTCTGATCCGGTTGCACAAAACGCAACTTTTCTTTAAAGGCTCGGCATGACCCAGACAGTTCATCCCGACAGCATTCTCATCATCGATTTCGGCAGCCAGGTGACGCAGCTGATCGCGCGTCGCATACGCGAATCCGGCGTCTATTGCGAAATCCACCCCTTCCAGAACGCGGAAGCCGCGTTCAAGAAACTCCAGCCCAAGGGCGTCATCTTCTCCGGCGGCCCGGCCTCGGTCACCACCGAAGGCAGCCCGCGCGCTCCGCAGGTGGTGTTCGAGCACAATGTGCCGATCCTCGGCATCTGCTACGGCCAGCAGACGATGGCGACCCAGCTCGGCGGTGTGGTCGAGGGCGGCCATGCAGCGGAGTTCGGCCGGGCCGACGTCGAGATCAAGAAGGCGAGCCCGCTGTTCGACGGTTTCTGGGAAGTGGGCGGGCGTTATCCCGTGTGGATGAGCCATGGCGACCGCGTCACGCAGTTGCCCGAGGGCTTCGAGGTCATCGCCACCTCCGAGAACGCGCCCTTCGCGATCGCTGCCGACGAAGGCCGCCACTATTATTCGACCATGTTCCACCCGGAAGTGGTGCACACACCGGATGGCGCCAAGCTGCTCTCCAACTTCGTGCACAAGATCGTCGGGCTGAAATCGGACTGGACGATGTCGGCCTACCGCGCCGAGATGATCCGCAAGATTCGCGAACAGGTCGGCGATGGCCGCGTGCTCTGTGCCCTTTCCGGTGGGGTCGACTCCTCCGTCGCTGCCGTGCTGATCCACGAGGCGATCGGCGACCAGCTCACCTGCGTCTTCGTCGATCACGGCCTGATGCGCCTCAACGAGGCCGAAGAAGTGGTCAAGATGTTCCGTGACCACTACAACCTGCCGCTCGTGCATGTGGATGCCTCCGACCTGTTTCTTACCGAGCTTGCCGGCGTTTCCGACCCGGAAGTGAAGCGCAAGACGATCGGCCGGCTGTTCATCGAAGTCTTCGAAGCGGAAGCCAAAAAGATCGCCGAGGACGGCAAGGGCGCGCCGGCCTTTCTCGCACAGGGCACGCTCTATCCGGACGTGATCGAAAGCGTCTCCTTCTCCGGCGGCCCTTCGGTGACGATCAAGAGCCACCACAATGTCGGCGGCCTGCCCGAGCGCATGAACATGAAGCTCGTCGAGCCGCTGCGCGAACTCTTCAAGGACGAGGTGCGCGCGCTCGGCCGCGAACTCGGCCTGCCGGACCACTTCATCGGCCGTCATCCCTTCCCCGGCCCGGGGCTTGCGATCCGCTGCCCGGGCGGCGTGACCCGCGAAAAGCTCGACATCCTGCGCAAGGCGGATGCAATCTATCTCGATGAGATCCGCAAGGCCGGCCTCTACGATACGATCTGGCAGGCATTTGCCGTGCTGCTTCCGGTACAGACGGTCGGCGTGATGGGCGACTACCGCACCTACGACTTCGTCTGTGCATTGCGCGCGGTTACCTCGGTCGATGGCATGACGGCGGATTTCTACCCCTACGACATGAATTTCCTCGGCCGAACGGCCACCCGCATCATCAACGAAGTGCGCGGCATCAACCGCGTCGTTTACGACGTGACATCCAAGCCGCCCGGCACGATCGAGTGGGAGTGAAGGGGGCGTAGTTTCGGATACAGCCGGATACTCCTTCGTAGAATTGGCGGAATGTATACTTCGATAGGCGATGACGGTTCGGAATAGATACGAACACACATCGATAGCTTTCAATGCCAACTGATTGCTAGCCTTGCGGGAACGGCCTCGGCTTTGCATCAAGGCCGTTCCCGCAATTGCCAAAAGCAAATCACCCCAAGCAATGCCGGTTGCGCTTAATCACTATTGCGGTGTCAGCACGATGCGGTCGTTCAGATTGCGGCTCTCCATCCGTTCGTGAGCGGTCACCGCCTCACTGAAGGGGAGCACATCGACGGGAGTGTAGCACAGTCCTGAGGCTATCGCTTTCACGGCTGCCTCAAGGCCTGGTCGAATTGCCTCTGGATGCGACGGCAGAAAAGCTCCTGCATTGAAGCCGGCCACCGTCATGCTGCCCAACCAGAGGTCGTTCGTCTTGACGGCATGGGCCCAGTCACCGCTGGCATTGCCGGCCACGATGAGACGGCTGCCCGGCTTCATCAATGCAGAGCTTTGGTCTCGGACGGTTCCGCCGACGGGATCGATGATGACATCGAACCTTTCGCCTGCGAGGACGCCGGGCAACTCTGCTGAGTCGATGATCCAATCATAGGGCAGTTTCGTGTTCGCCGCGGCTTCCAGCTTGCCCGAGCGGACTGTGCCCACGACCCGTGAAGCGCCGAGCTGCCTTGCGATGCCGGGGAATGCGGAGGCGAGGCCGCCGAGTGCGCCGTGCACCAGCACGCTTTCTCCCTCAACGAGCTTGGCAACCAGAGTCAGCGCGACGTGGGCCATCGCGGCGTTGGGGATCATCGCGACAGCGAGAGCAGGATCGACATTGGAGTCTTCGATCGACACGACGCCGCCAACGGTCGCGATATACACCGTGGCATACCCGCCGGTGCCAGCGCCAGCCGACGTCGACACGACCTTCTCGCCGACAGCAAAACCTGTCACGCCATCACCCAACGCTCGTACAGTTCCGGCCACCTCAAGGCCGGGAACGAACGGCGGTTGCGCATGGCGCGCCTTGCCAGTTGTGCTTGCCAATTGTGGTAGGGACGTCGGCAGGATTGATCAGGGGGCTTTCGAAGAGCCTTGCCCGGCACACGCAATGTCGTGCGATATGGTTAGAACGCGCTTTTGCAATCGTGGTGCAACGAAATCGAGGAAGGCGCGCAATTTCAACGGCTGCTGCTGGTGCGGGGCATGGACCAGGTGCACGGGCATCGGTGGAGGTGCCCGATCCATCAATATCGGCAACAGTAAACCCGCCCTGATGCTTGCTACCGCCTGGTAGGAAAGCACACGGGCAATTCCGACGCCCGCGATCGCGCCGGCTACGACGCCTTCCGCGGTGTTGACCGAGAAGCGTGGGTTAATCGTCACTTGCTGCTGGGTATTTCCTTCGACGAACGGCCATTCCCGGTAGCGCTGAAGTCCTTCGAACGCGATGCAGTCGTGTTGGGCCAGTGCATTGGGCGTCTCCGGCTTGCCCCGCCGTTCAAAATAATCCGGGCTGGCGCAGATGACCCATAGGATCTCGCCGACCCTGCGTGCGACCAGAGCACTATCCGGCAGGCGACCGATCCTGACCGCGACGTCGACATGGCTTTCGACGAGATCAATGACGCTGTCGGACAGCACAAGGCGCACTGTCACGTCGGGATAGGCGGCAAGAAAATCGTGGACGATCGGCGCGACATTGAGTGTACCGAACGCGATCGGCGCCGTGACGAGCAATTCGCCGCGCGGTGCACGATACTCGCCGGAGGCAGCGCGCTCCGCTTCGGACAATTCCTCAAGCACCCTCCGAGCCGAAGCGACATAAGCCGTACCAGCCTCGGTGAGCAGGAGTTTGCGGCTTGTGCGAACGACGAGTTGCGAACCGAGAAAGGTCTCGAGATCGGAAACGCGGCGGCTGACGGTGGGAAGGGGTACGTTGAGGGATCGGGCCGCTGCCGACAGGCTTCCGCCATCGATTGCCGCGACCAGCGTGCGCATCGCCTCGAACCTGTCCATAGTCCCTCTCGTTTTGCGGAAGTGAGGCTTTCGAACTTAGCAGCTGCCTACAGAATGCGGAAGGGGCTACTCCTATCCCACCACAGCAAGACAACCCGTCCAGGAGAAACGCCCATGTCACGCATTCCTACCCCCGCCGTCGCCCAAGCCCCCGAAAAATCCCAGCCCCTGCTTGCGGCGGTCCAAAAGCAACTCGGCACCGTGCCGAACCTGTTTCGTATCGTCGCCAACAGCCCGGCAGCACTGGAAGGCTATCTCGGCCTCTCCGGCGCCCTTGGCAAAGGGGCGCTAGCCGCGCAGACCCGCGAGCGGATTGCGCTGGCGATCGCCGAGGTGAATGATTGCGGCTACTGCTTGTCCGCCCACACTTACATCGCCCGCAACCTCGCCAAGCTCGATGACGCGGAAATCACCGCCAACCGCAACGGTGCCTCCAACGATGTCAAGGCGGATGCCGCCGTGCGCTTCGCCGTCAAGCTGGCCCGCGGACGCGGACAGGCAAGCGATGCCGATATCGCGGCGCTCAAGGATACCGGATACTCCAATGCGGAGATCGTCGAAATCATCGCCCATGTCGCGCTCAATACCTTCACCAACTACGTCAATGAAGCGCTGAAGACCGAAATCGACTTCCCGGTCGTGACGGTTCGCACGACCGCCGCAGCCTGATCCTTCCCACAAGTCAGGCACCAAACAATGCCGGCGCGCAGCCGCGCCTGCAAACCCTTCCGCACACCTTCAAATCAAGGAGACTTCCGATGACCATTCGCTTCAACACCGTCGATGTCGATGGCCTCAAGCTGTTCTACCGCGAGGCCGGCGATGTGAGCCGCCCCACCGTGCTGCTGCTGCATGGTTTCCCAAGCGCCAGCCACATGTTCCGCGAGCTGATCCCCGAACTCTCGGATAGCTATCACGTTGTTGCGCCGGACCTGCCCGGCTTCGGCATGACCGAACAGCCGTCCCGCGACCAGTTCGGCTACACTTTCGAGAACATCACCAATGTCGTGGACCGCTTTACCGAGGTTCTCGGTCTGACCAAGTTCGCCATCTACGTGTTCGACTATGGCGCTCCGGTCGGCTTCCGGCTGGCGGTCAAGCACCCCGAGCGGATCACCGCGATCGTGACACAGAACGGCAACACCTATGTCGAAGGTGTGTCGGGCGCCTTCGCGCCGGTGATGGCGTATTGGAACGAGCCGACTCAGGCCAACCGGGACGCGCTACGAGGCTTCCTGGCGCCCGAGACGACCCTCTTCCAGTACACGCACGGGGTCGATGATCCGACAAAGGTCTCGCCCGACGGCCGCAACCTTGATGATTTCTATCTGTCGCGGCCCGGCAACGACGAAATCCAGCTCGACCTGCTGCTCGATTACCAGACCAATGTCGCGCTCTACGACACCATCCAGGCCTACCTGCGCGCGCATCAACCGCCGGTGTTGGCGATCTGGGGCAAGAACGATCCGTTCTTCATTCCGCCGGGTGCCCAGTCATTCAAGCGCGATGTGCCGGCGGCGGACGTTCGCTTTGTCGAGAGCGGACACTTCGCGCTCGAAACCCATGCCGTTGAGATCGGCGCGGCGATGCGAGAGTTCCTCGCCAAGCACATCGACTGATTGCCCATCCGGGCGTCGCCTGTTCTGCGGCGCCTGGACTTTTGAATTCAAGGAGACGGCGTCGACCGTCCGAGACCGGAGACCGATGATGACCAGCGCCCGAGACGTGGTTCGCGACTTCTACGACAAGCTTTCCAAAGGTGACGCGCCCGGCGCGCTCGGCCTTATGGCATCCGACATCGAGTGGACGACGATGTGGCACTACAAGGTGGACGGGCGTGGCCCGGAGAAGGTCGCCGAGGGCCTTTTCAAGCCGCTGATGGCGGAATGGTCGAGCTTCTCGCTGGTGCCGACCGAATTTATAACTGAGAACGAAACGGTCGTTTCGCTCGGAGATTTCACTGGCGTCCACGGCTCGACCGGTAAGACGTCGAACGCCCGCTACGCCCATGTCTGGACGGTTCGTAACGGCAAGATCACCAGCTTCCGTCAGTATATCGACACGCTGGCCATCGCCGAGGCTCGCGTCTGATGGAGCGCGTAGCGATCATCACTGGCGCCAGTCGTGGTATCGGCCGCGCAACGGCCGTCCGGCTGGCTCGCGACTTCAGCGGCCTGGTGCTGGTGGCACGAACCCGGGAGACCTTGGCCGAGACGGCCGAGACAGTCCGGGCCGCAGGAGCAACGCCGCTTCTTCTGGTCTACGACCTGCGCCAGCCGGATGCGGCTGGAGCCGTCGTCGCAGCGACGCTCGAGCTCTTCGGTAGGATCGACGCCGTCGCCTGCATCGCCGGCGCTGTTCCACAGGCTGATATGTTCGCACTGACCGACGAACAATGGAACGACGGATTGGCGCTCAAATTCCACTCCGCCCGGCGTTTGACACTAGCGGCATGGGATGCGCTCAAGGCGACGCGTGGCTCGGTCGCGATCACGTCGGGTACGTCAGCCTATACGCCCAAGGCGTCGCTCGCCGCCGTCGGTACCATCAATGCGGCGATCCTTGCGCTGGCCAAGGCCTTCGCCGATCGGGGCATCGAAGACGGGGTGCAGGTCAACACGATCCTGCCCGGATCGGTCATGACCGACCGCCGCCTGACGATGCTTCAGGGCTATGCCGACTCGCACGGTCTCTCGCTCGATGCGGCAATCGATCGGTTCGCGGCCGAGGTGGGCATCGCCCGCTTTGGGCAACCGGAAGACATCGCCAACGCGATAGCCTTCCTCTTCGCGGCCGAAAGCCATTGGATCACCGGCGCGGCACTCCGCGTCGACGGCGGCGAAACGAAGGTGCTTTGACCTTGCGGGTGAGTGCCGGACGGCGCGGCCGGCCTGCCTGGCTTGGCCGTATTCCAAAAGGCTCGCTGGCCGTGGTCGCCAGCGAGCCTTTTCAATTTCGGAAGCGTTCTTCCGGCGCGTCAGGCGCCAGCCGACCTGGCGGCCATGGTCGCCTTGGCCCACCAGAGCAGTTCGTCCAGAGCCGTCGTCGTCGACGGCAGCAGATTTGACCCGATTTCCTCGATGGGCTTGTTGCCGAAGGCCGGATGTACGGCGAAGAAATCGCTCCCGCCTATATGGGCGGTCGCATGCGTCGAAACCATCTGAAGCTCGACCGCGATCAAGCGAAGATGCTCGATCGCCCGCACGCCGCCCGTGCCGCCATAACCGATGGCGGTAAACGGCTTGCGGATCCACTCCTTGTAGGCCTGGTCGAGCGCGTTCTTCAGAACGCCGGTGATCGAGTGGTTATATTCCGCGGTGACGAAAATGTAGCCGTCGAAGCGGGCGATCGTTTCCTGCCAGCGGATCGCCTCGGAATTCTGGCTCGACGCCCACATGTTGGAGGCTATCTCATCGAAGAATGGTAGCGGATGGTCGCGCAGATCGACCAGCTCCACATCCATGTCACCGCGGGCCTGAGCCTGCTTCAGGATCCATTGTGCCGGCACATCGGCAAATCGCGTGGGCCGCGTGGAGCCGACGATGACGGCAATGCGGGGTTTGGTACTCATGCTGTCCTCATATATGCTGGTATCTCAGAGTAACCAGATTACGAGGAGTGTTCATGCCGGGACAAGGAGGCACCTTGGCGAAACCAGATATCCACGAGGATACCGCCCGGTGCGAACACATCAGTCGGATACTCGCACGGATCAGTGACAAGTGGACCCTGCTGGTGGTTCGCGTGCTCGGGCATGGGCCGCGTCGTTTCAACGCGTTACGCCGCGAAGTCGGCGAGATCAGCCAGAAGGTGCTGGCATCGACCCTGCGGGAGCTCGAGCAAAACGGCTTCGTTTCTCGCACGGTCACGCCGGTCAACCCGCCCCAGGTGGAATACGCCCTGACTGAACTGGGGCATGAGTTCCTGATGCCCGTGCAGGCATTGGCGGAGTGGGTCGTCGAGAACGCACCGCGTATGGATGTGGCACGCGACGCATATCTCAAACGTCGCGCGGAAGACTGATTCTTGGCTGGCGCCACGATGATCAGCCATCACACGCGCCGCTTCCGTAAAGCGATAGGAAGGGTTCCGAAGTCAGGCGCTACTGGCGAATAACGGAAAGTTCTACATGGATATCGAAGGAGATAATCATGAAGAACAGTCATTTCATTAAGAACCCCGACGCTCTGGCAGCCCTCTCGCCGGAGCAGTATCGAGTGACGCAGGAGAACGGCACCGAGCGGCCGTTCGTGAATGCGTATTGGGACAACAAGGAGCCCGGAATCTACGTGGACGTCGTTTCCGGCGAGCCGCTCTTCGCATCGGTGAACAAGTTCGAGAGCCGCTCTGGCTGGCCGAGCTTCACCAGGCCGATCGAAGGCGCGACGATCGTCGAACATGTCGACGACAGCCATGGAATGCGTCGGACCGAGGTTCGGTCCGGCGGCGGCGACAGTCATCTCGGCCACCTCTTTCCGGACGGTCCGGCGGCGGATGGCGGGATGCGTTACTGCGTCAACTCGGCGTCTCTGCGCTTCATTCGTCTCAATGATCTCGAGGCCGAAGGCTACGGGGAATACCGGCGGCTGTTCGAGAACGAAGGAAAGGTTTGAATCATGTCAGACAAAATACAACGCGCCGTTCTCGCCGGCGGCTGTTTCTGGGGCATGCAGGATCTGATCCGCAAGCAACCGGGTGTCGTCGGCACACGCGTCGGCTATTCGGGCGGCGACGTGCCCAACGCCACCTACCGCAACCATGGCGCCCATGCCGAGGCGATCGAGATCATCTTCGATCCCGATCTGACAAGCTATCGGCAGATCCTCGAGTTCTTTTTCCAGATACACGATCCGACCACGAAAAACCGCCAGGGCAACGATGTCGGCGCCAGCTATCGTTCCGCGATCTTCTACGCGGATGACGCGCAGAGGGCGGAGGCGGAGGAGACGATCGCCGATGTGGAGGCGTCGGGGTTGTGGCCCGGCAAGGTCGTCACCGAGGTCTCGCCCTTGGGGGATTTCTGGGAAGCCGAGCCCGAGCATCAGGATTATCTGGAGCGTATCCCGCACGGCTACACCTGCCACTTCATCCGACCAGGCTGGAAGCTGCCGCGTCGCGTCGATGCAGCCTGAGACTTAAGACGACGCTGGATTAACGAATGAGACAGCGCCGGAAGTCCGCAAGGGGCTTCCGGCGCTTCTCGATCACCGCCCGCGGGGGCTTCGTCAGAAAACATGGGGATTCTCGGAAGCGCGCTGGCAACGGGGCGACCGGCTGACTTCTCTTGTTACGTCCGGATCGCACCCGTGGGTCCAAACCGCTCTGTCCGCACGTTGCTCGCCCTATGGCCCATCCCGACGAGGTGCTCGGCAATCGTTTCGACGAATGCCGTTGGCCCGCATACGTAGACGTCCGGATCTCCCGCAGGAGTGAATTGCCAGCGTGTCAACATCACGCGGTCGATCCTGCCTCGCTCTCCGGTCCACCCCGATGGAGCATTGCGGGTCAGCGTGTGCGTGAGCGTGAATTGGGCGGTCTGTTCGGCAAGCCGATCAAGTTCGCTGCGATAGATGATCTGGTCGATGCTCCTGGATGAATAGAGCAGGCGGGCAGGCTGCGTCGCGCCGGCAGCATCGCGCGAACGCAACATGGACATCAGTGGCACGATACCCGAGCCGCCCGCGATCAGAAGCAATCCGTAGTCATGCGCCGCAGACCAGGCGAAATAGCCCCCGATCGGTCCGCGGATCTCGATCTGGTCACCGACGCGCAACTCCTCATGGAGAAAGCCCGAGACCTCCCCATCGGGCACGGCGTCGACGGTCAGTTCGACAAGCGGCCCCGAACCGGCACCGGAGGCGATCGAATAGCTGCGTTGCGCGACATAGCCGTCCTCGGCGGTGAGGCGCAGGTCGACATGCTGACCACCAAGATGCCCGGGCCAGCCCGGCACATCGAAGGTGATCGTCTTGACCGTCGCCGTCTCGTTGCGGATCGCCGCCACCGTGGCGACGCGCCACTGCGCGGATGCCGTCGTCAGGTCGATCATTGATCGCCCTCGTAGCGCTGCTCGCGCCAGGGATCGCCGCGGAGATGATAGCCTTGCGATTCCCAGAAGCCGGGCGAATCCGCGTCGCGAAAAGCAAGGCGCCGCACCCACTTTGCACTCTTGCAGAAATAGAGGTGTGGCACGAGCAGGCGGGCCGGGCCACCATGGGATGGCAGCAACGGCAGATCGTCAAAATGGGTCGCAATCATCGCACGCGCCTCGATCAGATCGGCGACGAGCAGGTTGGTCGTGTATCCCCCATCGCAATGCGCCAAGAGGAAGTCGGTCGGCGCGGCATCCAACCCGGCGGCGCGCAAGAGGTCGTCGATGGTGACCCCCCGCCAGCGCGTATCGAACTTCGACCATTTGGTGACACAGTGGATGTCGGAGGTGATTTCGGTCTGCGGCAGGGCCTCGAACTGCTCCCAGCTCCATTTGCCCAGTATCGAGCCGCCGTGTTGAAGTACAAGGCTCCAGTTATTGAGCTTTGTGTGTTGCGTTGGTCCGGCGGTCAGCACGGGAAATTCCGGTGTCAGGAACTGGCCGGGCGGTAGTCGCAGGCGATCAGCGTCTCCGCCGCGGCGCTTGCCTTTGAAGCCTCTCGTCACAAGCATTGTCTGTCCCTCCTGGGTAAATAGTTGCAGAAATGGGTTGATGCCGAAAGGCTCCTCCAGCGAGGTTCGACAAACCGTCGCGCCTGTCAACGATGGGTATTGGAGCGCAGGAAGCGAAGCATCAGTTCAGCGATCTCGTCATTCTTCTCGTCCATCGCGAAATGGCCTGCATCCAGCAGGTGAATTTCCGCATCGGGCAGGTCGCGCTTGAACGCTTCGCCGCCCGCCGCGATGAAGGAGGGATCGTTCGCGCCCCAGACGACCAGAGTGTGCGGCTTGTGCTCGCGCAGCCACGCCTGCCAGGCGGGGTACGAGGCGATGTTGGTGCGGTAATCGTAGAGCAGAGCGGCCTGGATTTCGCGTTGGCCGGGCGCGGAGAGATGGGCGAACTCGTCTGTCCATGTATCGGGATTGTAGAGTTCCGGATGCCTGGTGCCGGCGGTGTGGCGCTGCTTCGTGGCATCGAACGACAGGAACGCATCGACGACGTCCTGATGGGACTTCGGATCCGCCCAATATTGCGCGATCTTGGCCCACTTTGGCCCCAGGCCTTCGCGATAGGCGTTGCCATTCTGGACGATCAGCGCCTGCAACCGCTCAGGATGGGCGAGCATTATCCGGAAGCCGACCGGGGCACCGTAATCATGGATGTAGAGCGAGTATCGGGTCAAACCGAGTTTCTCGAGGAGATGGGTGGTCGTCGTCGCGAGATGATCGAACGTATATTCGTAGCTGGTCGGAGAGGGCGTATCACTCTGGCCAAAGCCGGGAAAATCCGGTGCGATCAGGTGGTAGTGCTTCGCCAGAAGGGGGGTAAGCGCATCAAACTCACGAGACGATGACGGGAATCCGTGCAGCAGCACAATCGTGGGGGCGCCGCGTGGGCCAGCCTCGCGATAGAAGATCCGGATCCCGTCGACCTGCTCGTAATGATAGGTCGTTGGTGTCGTCGCGATTGGCTCCGGCGCGGCCATGGCAACCTTACCGGAAATAAGTGCGGCGATGCCAATCGCCGCAAGTTTGAGGTTTTTCATAGTCTCACTCCCGGACGGCCCATGTCGCCGCATTCATTTGGACGATGATGCTCGAGAGGCGAGCAGCAGGGTAACCGATGCGGCAAGCAGGACCAGATCCTTCAGCAGGAACTGTCCGATGTCGCCCGAAATGGCGGGGAAGCCGCCGAGCGAAGGAACGAACACTCCGGGCGTGGTGATGAAGAAGGTCAGCGTGATCACGTAGGTTGCAGTGGACATGGCGGCGCCGAGTGCCGAGAGAACCGGGACGAGTGCCCCCGCGATCAGAGCGGCGGCAGTCGCCAGTTCAAGCACACCGACTACCCGCGCACCGCCTTCGATGCCGAACAGAGTATGCAACCAGCTCATGAACGGGCTGTTCGCGATCAGCCCGGCAATGCCGTGCGCCTCGTAGCTCGTGAATTTCATGCAGCCGAACCAGATGAAGATCACGACGAGCGACCATCGCAACAGGGCAAGGCCGGACATGGAGCCGGAATTTCGTTCGGCCACGGTGAAACGGGTTTGCAGAAGGTTGTTCATGGGAAGTATCCTTGAGTGATGGGATGCGATTTCGGTCCGGCCATGCCTGAAACCGTTGTCAGAAAGGGCTACGCCGCCGCAGCGGCGCGGGGACGATCAGGCGGCCTCAGCGGTTAGCGCCTGCCGCTCGAGCAGTTCGGGCGATGCCACCATATGCGCCTGCAGATCCGGCACGAACCCCCAGGCGCGATGTCGATCGTATAGGGAGTAAATTGCGTCATCGTCGTCTCCATTACCTGCTCGTTGGGGCGGTCTGATCGGTTGGGTGTTCAACCCGCCAGCAATGGATACAACCTTCCGAATAACATCGTCAGCCTCTAGCTGCGTAACTGTGGCTTCCGTTTTATGGTAGGGTGCGCAACTCAGCTCTTCGCGGACTCCGCTCTAGCCGCTATAATATTCGGCGGCTAAAGATATATAACGGTACTTTTCGGTGGTCCGCAGAACGACAGCAAGCAGTCGAAAATCGGTTGTGAGAGGCGATCGGCCTCGATAGATACCGAAACCGCGTGAAATAATTTTCGAGTGATTTTCGCTTTAAAATCAATACCGTAGAATTTTGACGGGCCGCAGGCCGGCCTCTTGCGCTTAAATCTGGAAAATATCCCTTTAAATCAATCTCTTAGCTGGCATCAGCACGATCGAGTGGGAAACTCGCCACGCTGCTCCATTTCATAAATCGTGCTGTCAGCCATCGGCACCATCTCTCGCAACTGGTGCCGCCGGATTGTTCTTGGGATGGCTGGGTTCTCACTCATCGTTGAATTTCCTTCGAGCCTGCGGACGTTAGAGACTGTTGGGCGTCGATCCTGGAAGACCCATAGCCTTGGAGGTTTACGACGTCGTCCCCGTTTGCTCGCGGGCGCCCCCTGGATCGGGGTCAAATAGAAGAGGAAGAACACAGGGGGGTGCAACAACGGAGATATCGTCGTCGCACTGTGGCGTACAAAGACAGGGCAACGGCGAGATTTGGTAAATCATCGGACCACAGAGGCCGGAGAACTCGGACTGCGAGAAAGACGCTGGCCATCACAGCTCGACACGACATCTGTCCTGGGCTTCAGCATGATGAACGGCCCAAATGGGGCCGTCAGCCGGCTGTCTGTTGTCGGCGCGAACTAAGCGAATAGCTGTCATTCGGCAACGACCCATCCCAGCCGGTCCACATAGCGTCCCGTCGCTGCGGATTGCTTATTTAAACCGCAGTATGGCCCCGCGTTGCGGCGTGGTACGCTCGCCAAGTTCGATGAAGATCTCATCGACGTAGCACCAGCCCCAGCCCTCAGGCGGATCGTAACCTTCGATCACCGGATGGCGAGTAGCCCGGAAATGCGCGGTGGCGTGACGGTTCGGCGAGTCGTCGCAGCAACCGACATGGCCGCACGTCCGGCACAGGCGAAGATGCACCCACCGCGAGCCCGTCTTGAGGCATTCCTCGCAGCCGAGGGCGCTCGGCGTCACATCCTCGACCTGCTCCGCGTGGCGACATTCGAACATTGGATACCTCCCTTGTTGACGTACGGTCAGTGCGCTTCCGCGAGAAATTCGTGGATGGCGGCGACGACCTGTGCCCCTTCGCCGACGGCCGACGCGACCCGCTTGACCGAGCCGGCGCGGACGTCCCCGATAGCGAAGGTTCCGGGCAGGCTTGTCTCCAGAGGATGTCGATTCTCGCCGACGCCTGTCTTGACGAACCCCTTGGAGTCGAGTGCGACATCGCAGCCGGCAAGCCAGTCTGTATTTGGATCGGCGCCTACGAGCAGGAAGAGATGGCGTATCTGGCGCTTGGTTTCTTCGCCGGTATCCGCATACCGCCAGCTTACGTCGGTTAGATTCTCACCGCCATGGAGCCCCGTGACCTCCGTGCGCAATACCACCTCGATGTTTGGCTGCGCCTCGATGCGCTCTATCAGATATCTCGACATCGAGGCGGCAAGGTTGGCACCACGAACGATCATCCAGACCTTTTCGACCTGACCTGCGAGGTACACCGCCGCCTGGCCGGCGGAGTTGCCGGCACCTACCAGTGCGATCTCCTGGTTTTCGCACAGACGCGCCTCGATGGGCGAAGCCCAATAATGCACAGATGCGCTTTCGAACTGGGTAACATTGGCCAGATTCAGCCTGCGGTACCGAGCACCGCTCGCGATGACGACCGTGCGTGCCCGTACGCTTTCGCCGTCGCCGACATCGAGAGTGTAGGTTGAGCCCCTGCCATTCCGCTCCACGCCAAGATGATGCACCTCGTCGGGTATCACCATTTCGACACCGAACTTCTGCGCCTGGTTGTAGGCACGGGCCATGAGTGCGAGACCGGAAATACCGGTCGGAAACCCGAGATAGTTTTCGATGCGCGATGAAGCGCCGGCCTGACCGCCGAAGGCGCGGCAATCGAGAACGACCGTCGACAAACCTTCCGACGCCGCATACACCGCCGCTGCAAGACCGGCAGGCCCCGCTCCGACGATAGCAACATCGAAAAGTCTGGCTTCGTCTATTCGACGTACCAGGCCCATGCAGCGGGCGAGTTCGTTTTCGCCGGGATTGCGCAGGATCTTGCCGTTTGTGCAAAGCACGATCGGCAAATGATGAATATCCACGTTGAAACGCTCGACCAATGCGGCAGCGGCTGGATCGCGGTCAGGATCGAGGACACGGTGCGGCTGGACGTTACGTCGTAGGAATCCCCGCAGGCGCACGACATCTGCACTGTCGGACCTTCCCAGAATGACCGGTCCTCCGGCGGATATCTCCAGCAAATTGGTCCGTCGCAGAATCAGGGCGCGCATGATGCGCTCGCCCAACGCAGCCTCCTGGACAAGGACATCGCGCAGACGCTCCGGTGCAATGATGAATGCCTCGGCGTTTTCAGTCACATTCACATCGACCAGCGCTGGCCGATCCGACAGTTGGGCCAGTTCTCCCGTGAACTGACCGGCCCCGTACGTAACGATGACTTCGCGTTGACCGAACGCAGTCTCCTGGCTGACTTCTGCCTTCCCGGAGAGAAAGAGGACGATCCCGGGTGACAGGCTACCGCTTTTCACGATCCGCGTACCGGCGAGATATGTCACGCTCCTGCCGAACCGCTTCAGCCGCTCGATGTCGTGCGGCTCCAGAATGGGAAACATCTGGTCGTATCTGGGATGACGGCTCTGGTTCGTCATGCCTTCCTGTTCCCCTGCGCCTGGTTACTAAGCCGGTATGGTCGTCGCAGCGCGGCGCGAAAGCGCGACAAAATAGACGAACAACCCGGCGGCAGTCAGCACGAATCCGGCAAGCGGTGAAAAAAAGACGCTGTATCCCGCTGCGATGACCAGTCCTCCGCCCCATGCCCCAAGCGCATTCGCCACATTAAGAGCGGCCAGGTTCATCGCCCCCATCAGCGTTGGAGCTTCGGGCGCGAAATGCGTCATACGCACTTGAATGGTTGGAATTGCGGCCATCATCGCAGCGCCCACGGCAAAAAGGCAGGCGACGAAAACCCACGTGTTGGTTCCAAATCTCGACAAAATGACCAAAGCCACGAGCGTGAGCCCGTATCCGAGGACCAAGCCACGGAACACAAATCTGTCGGCCAGATAACCGCCGACCACATTGCCGACCGTCATACCAATACCAAAGACGCCGAGAGCAAATGGAATTGTGGACGGATCGAGTTGCACCACATCGGTGACCAGCGGCCCGATAAATGCATAGACCGCGAATATGCTTGATATACCCAAGGCCGCAACGATTATCATCGCCCAGACATTCCACCGCCGCAGCCCCGACAGTTCGTGCACGACGGAGCCTCCGCGAAGGGCTTCGGTGCACGGAACGAAGAAGAACAGCGCCAGGAGCGCGACGGCGCCCAGCGCAGCCATGGCGAGATAGGTATTCCGCCAACCGAGCGTCTGTCCCAGAAACGTTGCCAACGGCGATCCAAAGATCGTTGCTACCGTCAGGCCGGTCATAACGAGCGCGAAAGCCTTTCCTGCCCGGTCCGCGCCGAAGAAATAGGCCGCCACAACTGCTCCCGCGCCAAAGTAGGCGCCTTGCGGCATGCCGCTTATGAACCGGGCAACCGCAAACAGCCCGATATTGCTCGCCATCGATGACAGGATGTTTCCGACGACCCAGAGACCCATCAAAAACAGCAGGAGAGTGCGCCGATTGAGCTTGGCTGCGACAAGCGTGACGAGCGGCGCCCCAAGCACGACCCCGAACGCATATCCGGTGACCGCATCCGTAGCGGTCGGAATATCGATATCGAAGTCGGCGGCATACAATTGAATGATGCCCATGCTCGCGAACTCGGACGTTCCGATGCAGAAGCTGCCCAGCGCGAGCGCGAAAAGGGCAAGCGCCTGGCGCTCATGAGGAACGCTGGATGGAGCAAGTTTCGTTGCCCGACACTGAGCTTCATAGGCTTTTCCAAACATAGATACCACCTCATCGGCCGAGCCAACGAAACAACATGGACCGTCGCTTACGCCTCTATTCTGACGCGGGTTCCGACCGGCGAAAGCACTCAGTCGGTGCGAAATGACGGCAGGGGCAGTCTTTCGTCCGCACCAAGCAGGCTCATTCCGGGCATGGCTGGCCGGCGGCTCCCCATTCCGCCATGTCCCGCACGTGGTCCTCGAAGGTTCCCGGCGGCGTGCTGCGACCCTCCCCAGGCTCCCACCCTCGCGGAATGAACCCGCTTAATGATGCATCGTGTCGAAGATGATCGAGCAGGGCGACGGCATCGCGGCCGCCGTTGCGGGCTCGATCCCTGAGCTGCTTGCAGATTTCGGCGCCACTTTGGCCGTACCAAAGAAACTCCACCGGAGCGAGCTGCCAAGGAATACCGGCGCGCGGCGGCGCGGGAGCAGGGTCGTTCGGGAGAGTGGACGTCATATGGCAGGTCGAACAGGGTATCGCCTCGGCGCCAATCCTGCTTGCCCCCCCATGAATGTTCATCCCGTGAACACGAGACTTCGTTTCACCGGCAGGGGTCCAGATCGGAATACCGCCTGCGTTCACATGGCAGTTTGCGCAGCGTGGATGGGTAACAACCGCCTCGATTCGTTTCCATGCTTCCATACCTGCCACACGGCTGACGCTACCCGGGGCCAGGGCATCCCTGGAACCTTCACCTTCGGCGTAGACCATCGCCGTGAGAGGGGCCATTATCGAAGCAGCGAGTGCAGCGGCAATCAGAGTTCTGTCCATGACCGCCTCTCTCAAACAAAGTCGATGAACTTGTTGAACGGCATTTCGCGGATGCGTTTGCCGGTCGCGGCGAAGATGGCGTTGGCGAGCGCCGGCGCCGCCGGCGGTACGGGCGGTTCGCCGATACCCCGCACCGTGTAGTCGTTCTCCAGCCCGCGCACCTCGATCACCGGACACTGATACATCCGCATGGCTTCGTGGTGATTGTAGTTGGTCTGCTGGACTGACCCGTTTGCATAGGTGAGTTCGCAGTTCATCGCATGGCCGAGCCCCCAGACAACGCCGCCCTGCACTTGGTTCTCGAAATTGACGGGATCGACGACCTTGCCCACATCGGCAGCCACCCAGACCTTGTCGATCCTGATGCCGGCATCGGTCATGGTCACTTCGACGATCTCGGCAACTGCCGTGCCGAAGGCCTCGACGAAGGCGACGCCGCGGCCCTTTCCGTTGCCAAGCGGTCCCGTCCAGCCGGCCATGTCGCCAACCGTTTGCAGGAGCGTCCGGTAGATCGGAATCTTGCACATGTCGATGCGCGCCTGCAGCGGGTCTAGCCCGGCGGCATGGATCAGTTCGTCGATGAAACTCTCGGTGAAGAAGCCGTTGGCCGAAGCGCCGACCGACCGCCAGGTGGTAGACGGCGACACGCCCTGCACCTCGAAACTCGCCGCACGGTAGTTCGGAATGTCGTAGTACATGTTCCAGATACCAACGGCCAACTGGCCGTCGGGGGCATCAGGCGGCATATCCATCCGCCTCAGCAGCTCCTTGAAGGGAGGCGTCGCCGCCACCTGGACATCGGTCGCCAAGATTTTGCCGTCCTTGACGCTGCCCCGATACCTGCCCATCGCAATCTGCCGCGGGATATCCTGCAGAAAGTCCTGCTCGCGCGAGAAGACGATCTTCACGGGCGTCCCGCGCAGCTGGTTCGCGATCTCGGCAAGCGCCCTGACGTTCTCGAATTCCAGGCGGTGGCCGAAGCTTCCGCCCGACCACTCGTTGTGGAAGGTGACCTGTTCGGGCTTCATACCAATTGCTTTGGCCGCAATGTACTGCACCGATTGCGGCGTCTGGTGGCCAACCCAGATTTCCATCCTGTCGTCGGTCACGATGCCGATGCCGTTGAGCGGTTCCAGCGGCTGGTGGCCGACATAGGGCGCCCGGTACTCCGCCTCGAGCAACGTCCCCTCTTTTAAACTGGCATCGATATCGCCATCGTTGCGCCACTGCTTGGCGAGAAATTCCGGAGTGAAAGAGGATTGCACGATGTCCCAGTGCCCGGCTTGCTCGGGCGGATATCTGGACGGTTCCCACACGCACTCGACGCGCTCCGCCGCTTGCATCGCATACCAGCTGTTCGTCGCGATGACCGCGACGCCGTTGGATATCTTCAGGACCTTACTGAACGCCCGGCATCGACTGCGCCTTGCTCGCGTCATACGACCTGATCGGCTGGCCCTTGTTGGGATTGAGTTTGACCGCCGCATAGACCATGCCGTCCATCTTGCGATCGATGCCGAAAACAATCTCGCCCGTTACCTTGGCGCGTATGTCGAGCCGCTCCATCGATTTGCCGATCAAGCGCCACTGCGACGGGTCGCGCAGCTTGACGTCCGTGACCGGCGGTATTTTCGCCGCTTCGGCCGAAAGCGCGATATAGGGGATTCTCGTCCCGTTCGGCAGGATGACGTGGCCGGCCTCGGTGCGGATGTCGGCGACGGCGGCGCCGCTCCGTCTAGCCGCGGCAGCCTTCAGCGTCTCGCGCGCAACCGCGCCAGCGGCGCGCAGCTTTTCGTAGGTATCGGGGATCGCGCTCGAGCCTCCGGTCATCTGCAGGCCGGACTGCCTCAGCCATTCCAGCGCAGCCGCGCGTCCCTTCTCGGCTTCAAGGCTCTGGTCCGCCGCCATGAAGGGAGCGATCTCGTGTGCGAATCCGGTGTTGAAGTAGGCGGGGCTGGGGCCGGCGAAGCGGATCTCGAACTGGTCGAGTTCCAGATCCAGTTCCTCCGCGATCATAACTGGCTGAATCGAACCAATACCCTGTCCGATGTCGGCATGTTGTGCAATGAGCGTGATCTTTTCGGGGCTGATCTCGACCCATGGATTGAAGGCGACCGAATCCGGGCCGAGGTCCACCGCCAGCGGGTTAGTCGTGCCGGGAGAAGCGGGATTGTCCTGAGCCTGACCATAGGACCCAAACACCACACCTCCGGCAACGGCGGCGGAGCCGAATATGAAGGTGCGGCGGGAAAGCACCGGCATCGTGCCCATCTCACTTCCCTCCGATCTTTTCCGCGGCTGCGTGGATCGCGACGCGGATGCGCTCGTACGTGCCGCATCGGCAGAGATTGCCCGACATGACCTCGTTGATATCCTCATCGGTCGGTTTGGGATGCGTTTTGAGCAGCGAGATCGCCTGAATCATCTGGCCCGTCTGGCAGTATCCGCATTGCGCAACCTGGTGCTCGATCCAAGCCTCCTGCACCGGGTGCAGCTTGCCGTTGCCGACCCCTTCGATCGTGGTTATCGCCTTGCCTGCTACGTCAGCCATGCGCGCCTGACAGGACCGCACCGCCTCACCGTCGACTTGCACCGTACAGGCGCCGCACAGGGCGATTCCGCAACCATACTTCGGACTTGTAATGCCAAGCTCATCGCGCAAAACCCAAAGCAAAGGCATCTCGGGTACCACGTCGACTTGATGTCTCGAGCCATTGACAACGATATCGAACATCGCAGGCCTTCCTTAGCTTGCTGGCGCTTGGCTATTGCATGCAAGCGTAGCGGCGGATTCCAACGCTGCAAAGGACAGTCCGCCAGAATTTACCTTTTTTAACCAGCGGTTAGGCCTCGGCAGCGGGGAGCGTGAGGCGAATTCTTTCGGTTTCGACGAACGCTTTCTTGCCATCGCTATTCCTCAACAGTGGAATGGCGATGCGCACCTTTTCCACAAATGTCTCGGTCACGCGTTGGCTGGAGCGATTGCTGCGACCGCCGCCTGTGCGACCGAAATGTCTTGCTCGATGGTCCCGGCGCTCGCGCCCACCGCACCAATGATTTCACCGGCGACGCGCACCGGCACTCCGCCGCCGAAGATGATGACCCCTCCACCTTGCTTTGCTCTATGCCGAAGCTTGCGGCTTCGGCTTCGCCCGCCGCCAGCATCCGCTTCGCATCGGAGAGAGTGAGGGTAGTGCGAGAACAAGGCATCGTCTTTATCGCCTCGGGTTGCTCTTCAACGGTGATCGATGTTTCCTAAGCTATACGCGGGTGGATGGCGCCGAGGTAAAAAGCGGGTTAAATTCGATGGCCTGCGAAAGCTCCCTAGGCTGGGCCTAGGACGCACCTCGGAACGTCAAGTTTCATTGGGAAGTTATTCGTGAGTGCATGGAACGATCCGGCAGACTAGACGGCAAAACATACTGTTTCGGGGACTACCGGTTCATTCCAGACCGGCAACTCCTGACGCTTGGCGAAAAGCCGCTGCGCATTGGAGCGCGGGCTCTCGATCTTCTCCACCTGCTCGTCATCCACGCGGGGGAGGTCGTCGGCAAGGACAAGTTGATACGGTACGCCTGGCCGGCCACCTTCGTCCATGAAAGCAATCTGAAGGTCAACATCGCAGCCTTGCGCCGCGCCCTTTCGGGAACGGCCTCGGGGCTATCGTGCATCGCTACGGTGAGCGGCCGCGGTTATCGCTTCGTTGCACCGTTGCGTGTGTACGGAGGAGACCAGCACCCCCCGCTCGAGACCCGCAAGGCAGCAGGCTCGGAATTGCCTCTACAGACGGAGGTCGTCGGTCGCGACCGCGCAATTGCAGACCTTGTCGCCAAGCTTTCGGAATGCAGGATCCTCACGATTGCGGGGCCAGCGGGGGTGGGCAAGACGACGGTCGCTGTCAGACTGGCGCAAAGTCTGCCTGACCGCTTTCGCGACGGCGTTTGTTTTGTCGATCTTGCTGCCATTGGCGACCCACAACTCGTGGATGCCACGATAGCGGCGTCTCTGGGGGCCGGCGGCAAATGGACCAACATGCTTGCCGGCATCGTCGAGACGCTGCGTGATCGCGAAATGCTGCTGATACTCGACAATTGCGAGCACGTTCTCAGTACCGCTTCTGCGATCACGGAACACCTGACGCTCGCTCTTCCGGGTCTTTATGTCATCGCAACGAGCCGGGAGCCGCTACGGGCGCGATCTGAAAGCGTCTATCGCCTGTCGCCGCTTCGATACCCGGATGAGCAGGGCGGCGAGAACCGCACGGAGGCCATGGCCTTTCCAGCCGTCGAACTCTTCGTGAAGCGGGCGCATGCGGCATACGGCTACCGGGTCGATGATGCCGACTTTCCCGCCATATCGGCGATATGCCGCCGGCTCGACGGGATTGCGCTGGCGATCGAACTGGCCGCATCCAGGCTGCCGGCCTTGAAGCCGCCGGCGTTGCTCGACCTTCTGAAGGACAGCTTCACTCCGCTCGTCGCCCGTTCAGGTGGAACTCCTCATCGGCACCAGACGCTGCTTGCGACATTGGATTGGAGTTACCAGCTTCTCTCAAAGGACGAGGCCAGGCTCCTGCGCCTTTTGTCGGTATTCTCGACAAGCTTTTCTCTTGCCGATGTCATCGGTGTGGCCGGCCACATCGACAGAAGCATCGAGGAGATCGCGATGTGCATCGAAAGCCTTGCCGCGAAGTCGCTGTTGTCGACCACACACGATGCGAGCGGAACACGCTATCGCCTGCTCGACAGTACGCGCAGTTTCGCTGGCGAACGGCTCGAAACGGCAGGAGAGGCAGTTGATGCGCAATCGAGCCACGCGCACTATCTCCTCCGGCTGTTCGAGCAAGCCGAGGCGGAGTGGTACTGGCGGCCGAGGAAGGAATGGACCGCCTCCTACGAACCGCGCACCAACGACTTGCGCAAGGCGATCGACTGGGCGATGGGCGATAGCCTTGAGCACGAGGTCGGCGTGCGCCTGACGAGTGCCGCAATTCCGCTTTGGGACGAATTGTCGATGGTCGCGGAAAGCCGGCGACGTGTCGAACGGGCGCTGCAATGTGTCGAAGCCTTGTCGCGCTGCGAACCTGCGGTGAAGATGAAGCTCATCGCATCCTATGCTTCGGGTCTCAACTTCTCCGACCGCCTCGGCCCGGAAGCCGACTCTGCATGGATGGAGGCAAACCAACTGGCGCGACAGATCGACAACGTCGATTATCAGTTCCGCACATTATGGGGGGTCGGCATATTGCAAAGCTTCACCGGGCGGCATCGACAGGCGATAGCGACGCTGGCGCAGTTTGCGAAACTCGCCACCGGCCAGCGAGACGACCGACAGGCGGCTGCTGAGGGCGAGCGCGTCAGGCTGATGGCCGTCTTCTACTGCGGCGATGTCAGGCATGCGAACGATGACCTGAAACGGCTCGCGCGCGACTACGCAGCGACCGAGAAGCAATCTGGCGTGGCCCGCTTCCAGATGGATCGGTTCGTATCGATCCGGGTGGCGTTGGCGATGACGGCCTGGGTCGCCGGAGATCGCGGCGAGGCCGCGGCGGCACTTCGGGACGCGCTCGAGCACAGCGTCGCGCATGATCATCTCGTCTCGCATTCCAATGCTCTTGCGCAGGCTGCCCTTCCCATCGCCTTATGGTCCGGTGAATCCGAGATTGCGCGGCAGCACGTCGCGGCGCTTGCCCGTAATCTCACCCTGCGCGAAATCGCGATTTGGCAACCGGTCTGCCGTTTCTACAAGGGTGCGCTCGCGTGCATGGAGGGCGACGCAGAAGGGGTGGGCACGATGCGCCAGGCGACCGAGCAGCTCATCGCCAACAATTTCCTCGTTCGGGTGCCGTTCTACCTTTCAATCCTTGCGGAAGCTGCGTTGCGTTACGGGCACATCGCGCTCGCGCGCGACAGCTTGAGCGCTGCTTTCGACCGTGCAGATAGACAGGGCGAGCACTGGTCCCGGCCGGAACTGCTGCGCGTGCGCGGCCTGCTTCAGCGGCTGGACGGCGATCTGGCCGGTGCCTCAGAAACCTTGTTGCTCGCAGCGGAGACCGCCCGGGAAAGCGGCGCTCTTTTCTTCCGGCTGCGCGCCTCGACGTCGCTGGCGGAATTGTGGGCCGAAACCGATCGGCAGGCGGCAGCCGAGCTGCTTTCGCCGGTATGTGCCGAATTCGATGACGCGCTGCCTTGCGCTAGCGTTACGGAGGCTCGTAGGTTGCTTGATGTCCTCGCGCGGCAAGATGAAGTCGCGCGAAAGGGATTATCCTGAATTGCTCTAGCCATTCTTGTTGGCAACCAGGACTGGGTCGAGGACAAAGGCGTTTCGCTCGGCGAGGTCGTTTATCTTCGACAGGTAGTCCTTGAAATGCGGAGTATCACGGTGCTCCGCCACTGCGGCATTGTCGACATATAATTCATCAAGCACATAGCGGCCGGCTTTTGCCTGGTCGCGCCAGACGTCCCACCGCAGGTTGCCCGGCTCCATCCGCAGTGGGGCGCCATGCCGAAGAGCAGCGCCTCCAGATCTCCGGCCTTGCCCGATCTGGCGACCAAGGTCGCCATGATCTTGACATGAGACATGATCTGCTTCTCCCGGTCCGCTATTTCGCGGTTGCCGCACTCTCGATGAAAGCCGCAACCTCCTTTGGATGAGATAGCATCACCGCGTGGCTGCTGTCGATCTCGACAGTGGTGGAACCGGCTCGCTTGGCAAATCCCCGCTGGAATGTCGGCGGGATCATCATGTCCTTCTTGGTGACCATGAAATGCGAGGGCTTGGTCTTCCACGCCACCTTGTCGATCGGGGTCTGCACCGCCTCCAGGCCCCATGGAACCTGGGCGACGGCCATGAAGCCGGTTATCGCGGGATCGACGTCCGCTGCGAAAGCGGTCGGAAATTTCGAGGGATCAACCAGCAGGTAGCCATCCTTCGGCGGCAGCAGGGGCGCTCCCGACTCTCCCGCAGGCACGGGTTGCTCGGCAAGCGATGCCACCGATTCCTTGGCGTCTGGCGCAAAGGCGGCAAGGTAGACCAGGCTCTGCACCTTCGGATTATTACCCGCCTCGGTGATGACCATTCCGCCATAGGAATGGCCGACGAGGACGACCGGTTTGCTCGCCGCCTCGATCACACGATTGGTGGCTGCAACGTCGCCGGTGAGGCTGATGGTCGGGTTCTGGACGACCAGAACCTCATACCCGTTGTCGGTCAGGAGGTTGAAGACTGCCTGCCATCCGGAGCCGTCAACAAATGCGCCGTGGGTCAGAACGATCGACACAGGCTTGTCGGCGGCAAACGAAGCGACCGGAGAGGCAATAGTCATGGCGGCGAGAAATCCCCAGATTGTTCGTTTCACGATCACCTCCAAAGGTTGGAAACCCACCGGAACGATATCGCAACGGCTGCAAGGCGGTTGGTTAAAAGAGGTAAAACCGACAAAAGCCACCGGAGCCACAAACGGCGCTATAATGTTACGGGAACGTCTGGGTTTTCCGAACCGGATATGGCCCCAGGAAAAGAATGACGAACGCACCGCCGACGAGCAGCAGCGCGCAGGCTTGAAGTATGCCCGCATAGGTGCCCGTGCGGTCGAAAACGTAGCCGAACAGGCTAGGTCCCACGAAGGCGCCAACCACGAAGATGCCATACAGCGTGGCGTAGGTCGTCGCGTAGCTTCGCATCCCGAGATAGCGGGCCACGAGGTAAGCCATCAGATCGAACTCGATCCCAGACGTGAGCCCAAGCAAAACGATCGCGATGGCGGCCGTCGAGAAACTCACACTGTCGTGTGAAAGGATAAGGCACGATACCGCGCCCATCATGAGGATGACCGTGCCTACCGCAGGCGCCCAGAAAAGATCAACCAGAACGCCGCCAAGCAGTCGGCCCGCAACGGCCGCTATCCCCACGAAAGAGGCGAGTTGGACGATATCGCCGGGCGCCAGGCGAAGCGAACGAAGAATGTTTTCGATATTGGGCAGCGGCGCAGCGACGGCGAGCGACATCGGAATAAAGACGATGGCGAGGAGCCAGAACGAGCGAGACAGGAAAGCCTCGCCAGCCATCATGCCTTCGAAGTCCTGGCCCGCGGCGGGTCTGACATGAACGTCCTTGCTTTGCGACCCGGCAAAGCCCCAAAAAACCAAGGGGCATGCGATGAAGACCGGCAGTGCGCCCACAACGAGAATTGCAGCGCGCCATCCTCCGGTCTCGATCAACAGTTGGGCAAGCGGCTTTACCGCAAAAGCGAACAGGCCTGCTCCGGACAGCACGATGCCGAGGGCGAGCCCCCGGCGCTCGGCGAAGGCACTGTTGATTACCCGCGTGAAGACGACCGGGGTTGCCCCCAACCCGCATATCGCTATGGCGAGCCACGACAGATAGTATTGCGCCACCGAGCCGTTCGATGCCGCGAGAGTCATATAGCTCAAGCCCAGGCACGGCAGGGAAACCAACGCCACCATGCGCGCGCCAAGCCTGTCGATCAACGTCGCGAAAAACGGACCCACGATCAGAACGGAACCGGCAAGCAACGACAAGCCGCCAAAGATTGTCGCAAACGACCAGCCGAATTCCTCGGCAAAAATCGGCGCGAAGACGCCGATCGTATAGAACGGGATGGCGGGCATTCCCAACGACGTCCCGCACAGGCCGGCCACCACGAGCCGCCACCCATCCCGGAACTCTTCGACACCCGTCCCTCTCACTAGAGCATTTCCTTTGTCCGAACCGGCAGGTCAGCGGTCAGATCGTGGTGCAATGCACAATGTGCAATTTATCGCGGCCTGTAAAGTCGCGCAAGGTTCACGACAATATGAGACGGTGTTCGATTGATCGGCCCATTGAAAGGCTATCTCATAACGTCCGATATGCGGGTGCGTAGCTGCCGAGAAGATTTGATTTCGATAACTGCAGTTTTCCAACCAATCCTCGACGTCTCGCCTCAGCTAGAACTGCTGCCTGGCTGAGGCTCTATCCCCGTAGAAATCTCCTGCCGCAGCTTTGTCACGCTGGCGCGCATCACGTCGATGACGATCAGCGTGGTGGCGATGAAGACGATCTCGCAGCCGAGGAGACCCGAAGCCGCTGCCGTCCATGATTTGCTGCCCTTCGATGATCTGTGGGGCAGCCTGCCCAAGCTGCTGGCACCGGCGCTAGCCGAGCCGGAGGGGATCCGCCGGCGCGGCGACTGTGGATCGTGTCCATGGCGCGGGGGCCACTCTCTTTCTGATCATCTCAGTCGCTGTCGCGGTGATCGCGACGGCGACAAAGACGACGGCGCCCAGACGAGCGAGCATTTTGCCGTCCATGGCCAGCGCCCTCAGCTGAACATCTTGGCGCTGCGGGAATATGCTTTGTTTGGTTCGGATTATCGCGCATCTCACATGCGCGATAATCCTCCATCGGCCTGATCTCGCTCAACCAGTAACGCTTCAGCTCGGGCCGCCTGAATAGACCACCGGGTGCCGCGAGGTGAAAAAGTCGCCCGAGTGGCCCCGATGGTTGGCAAAACCTCGAAAATATTCTCTCGCGCTTTAACATTTAAAATCAATATCATAACTTTTTGCGGCCCGAGCGTCGGGTTTTGCTCGCCCGCTCATATGATCGTACGTTCTCAGCACCTTGCCGTCTCCTCTTCGAGCAGTGCGACGTCACCCGATCAGTTCAAGAGCCAGATCGCGCCATTCAGAACCGAGGCGAACGCCACCCAGGCGGCATAGGGCGCAAACAGGAGCGATGCGATTTTATCCCGCTGCCCGCTAATCACGATGAAGCCGATGATCGTGATCAGAAGCAGCACGATCACGCCAAGGGCGATATCAACGCGTTGCGCCGAGAAAAAAATCGGCGACCAAGCGAAGTTTAGAACCAACTGCACCCACCATAGCTTCGTTGGCGCTCTGCTGCGGCCCTCTCGCCACACTCGCCAACCGGCGACCGCGATCATCATGTAGAGCGCAGTCCAAACCGGGGCAAAGACCCAACTCGGCGGATTGAAGGGCGGCTTGCTCAGCGTTGCATACCATGCACCGGGAGCAGTCACGAAACCAATGATAAGCCCGCCACACAGAACGATCACGAGAAACAAGAATAGGCCGCCGAGTTCCCCTGCACGCACATTCATTGGAATCACCAATGCCCTTGTTTAGGCAGAGAACGTCATGGTTCTTTTGCCTCGGATCAGCAACTGTAACCGGGTCCGCATATGAGCGCGCCTGTCGATAAGAACCGGCCCGCTATTCGGCGAAAAAGCGGGCCGGCTGTTTGATCGGCTGGGGCGATAGGTGGCCGATCAGCCTTCGGGCGGCAGGATGACTTTGTCGATCACATGGATGACGCCGTTCGAGGCCGCAATGTCGGCCTTCACAACGGTGGCGTCGTTGATCATGACCTTGCCGTCCCCGGTCGATATTTTCGCCACCGTTCCGTTGACGGTCTTGACCTCGTCCAGCGTGGTCACCTGCTCGGCTTTCACCGCACCCGGCACCACGTGGTAGGTGAGGATCGCCGTCAGCTTCGCCTTATTCTCCGGCTTCAGCAGGTTCTCCACTGTGCCGGCCGGCAGCTTTGCGAATGCCTCATCCGTCGGCGCAAACACCGTGAACGGTCCGGGCCCCTTCAGAGTAGCAACCAGATCCGCTGCTTCGAGTGCTGTCGCCAGCGTCTTGAACTGGCCGGCACTGACCGCCGTGTCGACAATGTCCTGATTGCCGGCGCGCGCGAGGTTGCTACCGATCATCAGACCCGCCACGGCGAGAACGACCGCGGCCATCGATGCAATATTTGCTCTGCTCATCTTTAGCTCCTGTGGCTAGACGCGTTTTCCTGTGGGGCCGGCTTCGCCGGCGTCCAGGTCCGAGGAAGCGGGATCGAATGTGTTTTGTATTGCGCACCTCGTTACATTATTGAATTATGCTAAAATTAATTTTCTTCAAGAGAAAAATATCGTGACATGAAAAGTGATTTTCTCATTGAGAAAAGTATGCTACCTATCTTTGAACTGAGGTGAAATGAGACCGGAAACATGCTGTCGGAGACATTGACCACGGCCCTTGAGGGCTATGCTATCGGCCCGAAGATCCGTCGACTGCGACTGCGCAAAAAACTGGGACTGGTCCAGCTCGGCGAGCACACTGGTCTCTCGGCGGCGATGTTGTCGAAGATCGAGCGCGGACATCTGTTTCCGACGCTGCCGACCTTGTTGCGGATAGCCTTGGTCTTTGGCGTCGGCCTCGACCACTTCTTCAAAGAGGACAGCGACCGGCCGGTCCATGCCGTCGTGCGTAAGGCGGACCGCATTCGCCTTCCGGACAAGGCGGGGCGGACGTCACCCGCTTACCGCTTCGAGTCGCTCGACTATCCAGTCAGCGATCGCAGGCTCAACGGCTACTACGTCGAGTTTGGAGAGCAAGATGAACAATCGGAGCCGCACGAGCATGCTGGCGCGGAGATCATCTACGTTTTGCGTGGCGAGCTCGTAGTGAACCTGGAGGGTGAGGACATTACGTTGAACGAGGGCGACTCGATGTATTTCGAATGCACCTATCCCCACAGCTATCGCCGCAACGGGTCGCTGCCCTGCGCCGCCATTGTCGTCGTGACGGCGCAACCATCCTCAACTTGACCGGGTTTCCTAAGAAGCCTGATGAAGCGGCGTCATGGACGAACATGGCGCTGATGAGTCGTCACCTGGCCGGACGATAGCCAACTAAATGCTGCGTCAAGACCGGCCCAGTCCAACCAGCGCTTTGATCGCATTGTTGAACTCCTCGTGTGTGGCAAACTCGAGCGCTTCGAAAGAGCGCGACGGTCTGCGCCGGTGGCTGACTCAGTCGACCGTCAGCACGATCTTGCCCTGGATATGGCCTTTCGCGGCGCGCTCATGCGCCTGACGCGCAGCGGCGAGCGGATAGGTGCTGTCGATTACGGTTTTCAACATTCCATCGGCCAACAGTGGCGCCAGCCGCGCCAATTGCGCACCGCTCGAACGCACCTGCGCCGTCGACACCGTTATGCCAAGTTCTTCTGCCTCATCGTCGGCATTGAAGCCCAAAGGAAAGACCGGAAACAGGGCGCCGCCCCGCTTCAAAGTGCTGAGGAACCGTCTGGAGGCAGCCCCGCCAAGCGTATCCAAGACCAGATCCGCATCGCGCACCACATCTTCCGGCGGCGTCCTGGTGTAATCGATGACCTGGTCGGCTCCGAGATCCCGGAGAAGTGCCTCATGTCTCCCCGAAGCTATGGCGATCACATACGCGCCCTTGAGTTTCGCCACTTGAACCGCAAAATGCCCGACGCCGCCAGCCGCGCCGTTCACCACGACCCGCCTGTCCTTGAGCGGCACAGGCTCGTGCCTCTCCGGCTGCAGCGGGTTCGGCGCATCATGCCCCACCTCCACCATGAACTGCCAGACGGTGAGCAGCGACATGGGTGCGCCTGCCGCCTGAATGTGATCTGTTCCCCTGGGTTTGAGGGCCAGATCCTGAACCGGCACGCTGACATATTGTGCATAGGCCCTGCTCTCACCGACGCTGAAGAAGCGGACCATGGAATAGACCTCGTCTCCGACGGCGAAACCCTGCACGTCATCGGAAACGGCTTCGACAACGCCGGAAATATCCGTGCCGAGAATGAGGGGAAAGGGTACCTGCGGCCGCCATTCTGGCGGAAGCGCCTTGTAACCGTCGCGCAGATACCAGTCCGGCGGATTGATTCCGATGGCTTTCACGCGAACGAGCACCTCGCCCGGCTTGACCTCCGGCATCGGCACGTCCTCGTATTTAAGCACCTCCGGCCCGCCGAATTCGTGGATCCGTATGGCTTTCATGGTTTTGCCGATCATCTCTTGCTCCTATGATGGATGAGCACCACGTCAAGCGGCGCGGCGCTCCACTTATAAATGGAGCACCGCTCCACATTTCAAGAGGTCCGATGAGAGCCGACGCAAAAAAGAACTATGATCACATCCTGGAGGTCGCGCGCGAGGTCCTCGGCAAGGGAGATGCAAGCGCATCCCTGCGTGACATCGCCCGAAAGGCGGGTGTTGGCGACGGCACGCTGCACCGACATTTCCCAACCCGGGAAACCCTGCTGGAGGCACTGCTGCGGACCAATTTTGAAGAGATGGCGCAAAGGGCGAGCGAGCTGGAAGCCTCCGACAACCCCGCCGAAGCACTCTTGACCTGGCTGAAAGAGGCCATCGCCATGACGCGCGACTATAGCGGCGTAATCGCGCCCATGGTCGCCGCCATTGCAGACGAAAGCTCAGCCCTCCATGGCTCTTGTGTCACGTTACGCTCGGCCGGAACCAGGCTGTTGACCCGGGCGCAAGCCAAAGGCGTCGCCCGGCCAGACATGGATGGCAACGATCTTTTTGCCCTGATCAGTGCCCTCGCATGGCTCGGCGAACAGCCGCCGCTGGTACCCCAGGCCCATCACCTGTTTGATCTGATCTCCGATGCGATCCGGACGAGGCGGCCGGCTTCAGCGGAATGAAGCTTGTGCCGGCAGAGCGGTCACTTGACCGCAAGCTGAAATCTCCGGCGGGTCAGAACCCCAGCGACTGCTGTGCAGGCTCCGGCGGCGTCAGGCGCACGCCTTCCAGCTCCAGCATATGCGCCTTCGAGGTCGAACCGCCCGGTGCCGAAAAGCCGCCGATCTTGCCGCCTGCGGCCAGCACGCGGTGGCAGGGGATGATCAGCGCCACCGGGTTCTTCGCCATGGCCTGGCCGACATCCCGGGCGGCCTCGGGACCGGCGCCCAGCTCCCTGGCGATCGTGCCGTATGTGGTCGTATGTCCCCAGCCTACCCGGCGAGCCGCGGCATAGATTTCCCTGAAGAAATCGTCCTGATCCTGAAGGTCGAGCTCGAAACGCGAGAAATCGACCTCTTCGCCGGCGAAATAGCGCTTAACCGCCTCGATCGCTTCCTGCACCTCGACCGGCGGCGTTCCGCGTTCGGCCTCCGGCAGCCGGCGCAGGAGAAGGCGCTCGGTGGAATCCGCGCTCTTCGTGGGAAGCTGAAAGCGGGTGATGCCGATATTGTTCCAGGCAATGCCGCAGAAGCCTCCGGCCGTTCCAAAAATGAGATATTGATGCGCAGCCATAATGTAACCTCCGCATGTTGCTTGATCTCAAGATCGGCCTTGCGGGCTTGAGATTCAACCCGTTTCTTGCCTCTCATCGTCTGGCCTCACGGAACTTTTCGTTGAGTTTGCTCCGGCAGGCGCTACGCTTTCCGCATGACAGGATCGCAGGCACGGACACGGATGCGACTGAAAGCGGCGAGGCTCCACACGCCTGCCGGTGGCGGCAGCTTTGTCATGTCGCATCTGTCGATCGGCCTCTTTCTCGTGGACCAGGATCGCCATCGGATTGCTGTGGGATCCGACAGGCGGCGGCATATCCCTCTCAAGGCCGGTGAAGGCTGGATCCTGCCGGCGGATGTCACCGGCATCTGCGAATATGATGAGGCACTTTCGTTCCTGAAGCTCGAATTGCCGGAGAGCCTGCTCGGCGATGTCGGCTTCTACCGCCCGCGGGATTTCGCACCGGTCGTTGGCGCCCTTGATCCGCTGCTTGCGCAATTCGTCCATCAAGCGGCCGCGACCACTGAAAGCGGGCCATCGCTCTATCGCGACACCATGCAGCTTGCCCTTGCCGCACATCTGGCCGAGGTGCTGTGGCCGCGGAAGCTGGGGCTTGCCGGCATTGAGGATCGACGGCTGCGCCGCGCGCTCGACTACATCCACGACAACCTTGCCGCGGACCTCTCTCTGGACGATCTCGCGTCCGAGGCCGCGATGAGCCGGTTCCATTTCGTCCGCGCCTTCACCAGGGCAACAGAGAAATCGCCGCTGCGCTACGTCATCGACCAGCGCATGGAGCTTGCCAAGCTGCTTTTGAAGACCACACGCCTGCCGATCGCCTCGATCGCCGCGAATGTCGGCTATGAGGACGTGTCCCGCTTTGGACAGCATTTCCGTCGCCATACTGGCACGACCCCCGCCGCATTCCGCGCCGACTAGAGCAAGAAAAGCATAATAAACGCCAAGAACCGCGCCTGTGAAACGGGTGGAGAGCTGCAATCCTTCGTGATCCGAATGGAGACAGGAGAAGCAGCATGAAGATCACGGCTCTTTCGACCTTCTGCGCGGCGCTGATGACGTCCGCCGCATTCGCCGCCGACATCCAGACACGCAAGGTCTCATTCGGGAATGAAGGCACAACGATTGCCGGCACGCTCTATCTGCCGGCGGATTATCAGCCCGGTCAGAAACGGCCCAGCGTCATCGTCGCCGGCGCCTGGACGTCGATCAAGGAGCAGATGTCCAGCCTCTATGCCCGCGAGATGGCGGAACGCGGCTTTGCCGCGCTTGCCTTCGACTATCGCGGCTGGGGCGAGTCGGGTGGCGCTATCCGCTTCAAGGAGGATCCGGCAACCAAAACCGGCGATATCGCCGCGGCGGCCGCATTCATGGCCACCTTGCCGGAAGTGGATGGCGACCGGATCAACGGGCTCGGCATCTGCGCCTCGGCGGGATACATGGCTGCGGCCGCGACGGGTCATGCGAATTTCGCCTCCGTCGCGCTGGTGGCGCCCTGGTTGCACAACAGGGACATCGTCAACCAGGTTTATGGCGGACCGGACGGCGTTTCCAGGCTGATCGCCACCTCACGGGAGGCGGAAGCTGCCGAACGCCTAGGCCAGCCGCAGATTATTACCGCCGCCAGCGCCGCCGACAAGACCTCACTCATGTACCAGATCCCGTATTACACCGAGGAAGGGCGTGGGCTCATTCCGCAATACGACAACCGCTTCAACCTCGCCTCCTGGGAGCCCTGGCTCACCTACGATTCCGTAGCGCTCGGGGCAAAGCTCGATAAGCCGGCGCTGATCGTTCATTCGGAGGCGGCAGCCGTGCCGCAGGGCGCGCATGCCTTTTATGCGCTTCTTCCCGGCGAAAAGTCCGAGCTTTGGCTTGATGGCGTCAACCAGTTCGATTTCTACGATCAGCCGAACCCGGTAACCATCGCCGCCGACGCGGTGGCGGCGCATTTCAACCGCCCGGACCACTCGGCCCAGCCGATTGATTCGCAAGATCGCGCCGCCATCACAGACGCCATCACCGATATCGCCGCCGGTGCCGACCGGCATCAATGGGATCGCGTGCGCCGTGCCTTCGCTGACGAAGTGAAACTCGATTATACCAGTCTCTGGGGCGGTGAGGCAGCAATCCAGCAGGCCGATACGGTGATCGAACAATGGTCGGACTTCCTGCCGGGCTTCGACGAAACGGTGCATCTCGTTACCAACCCTACTATCACCGTGATACGCGACGCGACCGCAACGGCCGAAGCCGATTTCCAGGCCACGCACCGTATCGACAACGATTTCTGGGTGCTGATGGGCCATTACCGCTACGAACTCACGAGAATGAATGAGGCATGGAAGGTCTCGGCACTCACCATGACCTACACGCATGAAACCGGCGATCGCGGCCTTGTTGCGCGCGCCGCCGAACGCGCCCGGCAGGCCCGCTGAAGCTCAGGAGAAAACCATGTCCAGAACGCTCACCCGAGCCTTGCCCGTCATCACCGCCCTCCTTTCAGGAGTGCCCGCCATGGCCGCCAGCCCGGAAGAAAACCGCAAGGTCATCACCGACTATTACACCGCCTATGCCGCGGGCGACCTGAGCAAGGTGGCCGACTTCTTTGCCGATGACATCGAATGGCATATCCCCGGCCACCACCCGCTCGCCGGCACCAAGCGCGGCAAGGCGGAAGTCGCCGCCTTCTTTCAACAGCTCGGCAAAGCCGGCTTCCGCGCCGAACTGATCGCGCTGATGGCTGATGAGAACTGGGTGATCGACATGCATCGCGGCTGGTCGAACCGCGAGGGCGACAATGTCGACACCATCTGGGTGCTCGCCTTCCGCATCGAGAACGGCAAGATCAGGGAAGCCCGCAATTTCTCCTACGATCAGGCCGCAGCCGACACGTTCTTCTGGCATGCCTATCCCCTGAAACCGCTGCCGGAGCGACTGGCGGATTAACCGTAATCCGCATGTTCACTTTTTGTTCTTTACACCTCGCGCAAGCTCCGCTAGGTTTTCATCCTTGGTAGTAACCCGGGATGGAATGATCAGGACGGTCGCGAAATGAGCTTGGGGAGATATGTGAGCCAATCCTCGCTTCCCTTTGGCGAAGATCGAGCTCATTTTGAAAATGTGGCGAGGCTGCAGCCGAGCAAGCTGTTCATCGGCCTGAAACCCAATTCGCCCCTTTCATGTCGAATGCACCGTGCCGCCGCGCGGCATGCGCTCGGCAGAACAAGGCGGCCCGCCTACCCGGCACACCTCTTGCACATGACGCTGCTTTGCGTGGAAGAATTCCGCGCGCCGCCGCGGCATCTCATCCCTGTTATTCAAAAGGCGATCGGTGGGATTGGAGCAAGGCCCATTCCGATTGCGCTTGACGGAAGTAACCTGTTTGGCCGCAAGAGGCATCTCGTACTGACGAGTTCGACGGGGAATCGGGAACTCAGGAGCTTTGTGAGGATACTTCGCAATACACTCTCGCGGCATAATCTGCCCCGTTTTCCGCTCACGTCTTTCGAACCGCATGTGACGGTCATCTACGACTGCGGCCAGATCGATCTTCTGCCCGTCCCTCAACCGTATGCCTGGACTGCAGGCGAGTTCCTGCTCATCTACAGCCACTACGGAGAGACCCGGCATGAAGAGTTCGGACGGTGGCGGTTCGACCCGGACGCGCCGCCCTACCCTTCGTCGCCAGAGCAGTTACGCCTGATGATTTGAAAATTTCTGGCCGCCATGTCGGGTCGAGCGGCGTCGCTCCGTCCTTTGAGACGGTCACTGAAAGAGGAGAACAAAATGGCCATTCAGAAGCACAAGATCGTCCCGCATCTCTGGTTCGAGGACAATGCGGAAGAGGCCGTCAATTTCTATGTCTCGATATTCGAGAACTCGCGCGTTACGGATGTCTCCCGTTATGGCGAAGCCGGTCCGCGGCCAAAGGGGTCGGTGCTGGCGATGGCCTTCGAACTCGAGGGCCAGAGTTTCGCCGCCATCAACGGCGGGCCGTGGGCCAGGTTCAACGGCGCCGTCTCCTTCCTCGTCCATTGCGAAACACAGGAGGAAATCGACTGCTATTACGACAAGCTCGTCGAAGGCGGCCAGCAGCAACCCTGCGGCTGGCTGACGGATCGATTCGGTCTCGTCTGGCAGGTCAATTATGCCAGGCTGCCGAAGATGCTGACGGACCGTGATGCCATCCGGGCAAACCGGGTCATGGAAGCAATGATGAAGATGAAAAAGATCGACATCGCCCGCCTGGAAGAAGCCTATGATGGAAAGGCCTCAGCTTCGAACGTGTCGCGATCGTTCAGATTTGCCTGACCTGCTTTAAGCTCTTGTTTTCACGCACGTCGTTACCGCAAACCGATACACATTTTTGCGCGCCATGCTGTAGACCCGGATTGCCAGGCGCAGGCCGCCCCAGTGGCGGCCGCTCACCGTGATCGGCGCGGAAATGTCCTTCATCAGCACGAACTGGCCGCCGCCCATGTCGCGACGATAGGTCTGCAGCAGGAAAGGCTCCTGGTTTCGGCCGGCGGCGAGGCCGACGCGATCGTTGAAAATGCGCCGGTTGCGGCAGTTTGCCATATTCCAGGTCACGTCCCCGGATCGCTGGCGCTGCGAGAACTTGCGGTTATGGGTGGGCAGGTAGCCGTTCTCGTCCACAGCGGCGCAGAAGGCGATGCGCTCATCGCCTTCGACCACCGGCTCCTGGATCGGCGGCAGAACGGTATCGGTGAAATCGGTGAAGCGCGTCATGTACTGGACCGGATCGCTGCCCGGGATCGCGGCATATTGCCGGTCGAAAAGCGAAGCGAGATCGATGCGGCCGGATTTCATGCCAGCCTCGAAGGCGGCCGAAACCCTGGCGGCAAGCGCCATCACCTGGCGGATATAAGGACTGTCCGGTGTCTCGACACCGGCACTGGCGGTCGCCTGGATCATCCGCTCTGAAATCGTCACCACCTCGCCGACTCGGGACGAGGTTTCCTGAAGCTGGTCGTTGGACTTCAGGATCGCGTTCGCAGCGGACGCGATCGAAGAGGCGAACTCACCGCATTGCCGGTCAACCGTCTCGGTCGTCCCGGTCAAAGAGGATGCGTTGTCGAGAATCCGCGTCATCACGTCCTCGACGCCCTTGAAGGACCCTTGCACCTTCAACGCGGTCGTCTTAACGCCTTCGGCGGAGCGGCTGGCGCCTTCGCCGGCTGAGACCAATCGGTCGATCCGACTATTCAACTGGTCGAGCGTCGTCTGGATCGAGCTCGTCGTCTGGGATGTCTGAAGGGAGAGCGCCCTGACTTCCGCGGCGACCACGGCAAACCCCTTGCCGGCCTCGCCCGCGCGCGCCGCCTCGATTGCAGCATTGAGTGCGAGCAGGTTCGTCTGCCGGGCGATCGTGCCGATCGCCTCGGCCAGCCGTCCAACATCCCCCAGAGCAGCTGAGAAAAGCTTGATCTCCGCGCCGATCTCCTGTGACGCGTTGACCATGTTGTCGATCGCGGCGACGGATCCTGAAAGCTGCTCGGCCTGTTCGCCGAGCACCTGCCGGGCATTCGCGGTCAACTCATCAGATTCATGGAGGGAACGGGCGATCTGCCCGTTGGCTTCCGCGATCGATTGCGCGGATTGGGTAAGGCGGCTCAACAGGGCTGCATGCTGGGAGGATTGGGCGGCGGTGTCTTGCACCGCGCCGGCGATATCGACCAGATGAATACCAAGGGCCGAAGCCTCGCTCGCGAGCTTGACGACAGAACGCCTCAATACCTCACCGTCGAGAGGCTCGGCGTCCGATGCTTCACTTTCCCTGATGACCTGCCCGATCGCGCTCACCTGCACCTCCCAGATACTAGGAGATTATCTGATAGCGATGGTTAACGGACAGTTTCCACGTGTATCACTCCCGACCCTATACTTAAGGCTGAGAGTGAGCTTGTCGGATGCCCGAAGGATCGAGGATCGGGCTTAGCCGATCCGGTCGAAAGCCTTGGGGTCGATGCCGAGCATCTGAAGATCGCTGTTGTTCGGGCGACGATGGTTTTCAACGGCGGCCGAAACCGAGATCGCAGCGCTCATGACGGCGAAGGCGCGGCCAATGGCACCACCACGGGTCTTGCTCTTGATGGACATGTTAATCTCTCCTTTTTCGTTCCACTAAAATATGATGTTTTGCCCGTTTTTGTGCAATGCACAACAGAACAAGGGAGACATGCAGCTTTCACATAACGCTCATTGAGCAAGCGCAATGACTTGCATGGCAAGTGCTGCTCTTGTTATCGGTCTGCCCGAAGCAGGGGGTATTCGATGGCAATCACGATCTACGGCATCAAGAACTGCGACACGATGAAGAAGGCCCGCGCCTGGCTCGACAGGAAGGGCATCGCCTACGCCTTTCACGACTATAAGGTCGAAGGCATCGACCACGCCCATCTTGACCGGTGGGTGGACCGCGCCGGCTGGGAGACGGTCCTGAACCGGGCCGGCACGACCTTCAAGAAGCTGGACGATGCCGACAAGGCCGGGCTTGACCGCGAGAAGGCAATTGGACTGATGCTTGCCCAGCCCTCGATGATCAAGCGCCCGGTTCTCGAAGCAGACGGCCAGCTGGTCGTCGGTTTCAAGCCGGAGGTTTATGAAGAGGCATTCGCCGAGGTCTGAACCATGTCCAGGACCACCCGCGCCACACAGGCCCTCCAGAAGGCAGGCGTCGCCTTCACCACCGTCACCTATGATTACGATCCGAATGCCGACCGGATCGGCTTGCAGGCCGCGGAAGCAATCGGCGAGGAGCCACGCCGGGTGCTGAAGACGCTGATGGCGGAAATGGACGGCAAGCCGGTCTGCGTCGTGGTGCCGTCGGATCGTGAAGTCTCGATGAAGAAGCTCGCCGCCGCCTTCGGCGGCAAGTCAGCCAACATGATGAAGCCCGCTGACGCCGAGCGTGCGACCGGCTATCATGTCGGCGGCATCAGCCCATTCGGGCAGAAGAAACAGGTGCCAACCGCGATCGAAGTTACGGCGCTCGACGAGCCCTATGTCTTCATCAATGGCGGCCAGCGCGGCCTGCAGGTTCGGCTTGACCCGAAAGCAGCGCGGGATGCACTGAAGGCGATCGCTGCCCCGCTCGTAACGTGAGACGACCATGTCCGAAATGACCGCGACATTGCGAATCCTCGAGCCCTTTCCGGGCATCTTCGCCTATTACGACGGACGGATAGCCGGCAAAAGGCTGCATGCCGAAACGGCCAACTGGCTCGATGATGGCGCCTATGCGCTCGGCATCGCTTCCTATGCCCTCGTCGACGGGCAGGAGGCGCTCGTCTACGACACGCATATCTCGCTCGATCATGCCCGCGCCATCCGCGCTCATCTCGAAGGGCTCGGGGTCACCACGATCCGGGTCGTGCTCAGCCACTGGCACGATGACCATATTGCTGGCAGTGCGGTGTTTTCGGACTGCGAGATCATCGCGCTGAAGCTGACTGCCGAAAGGCTCGCGCAAAACCGCGAGAAGATCGAGAGCGCCGATCCGCCGATCTCGCCGCTCGTCATGCCGAATACGGTTTTCGAGAAACGGCTCGACCTCGTCGTCGGCACCCAAAAGGTCGAACTGCATCATTTCGCCATCCACAGCGCCGACGGCAATGTCATCTGGCTACCGGAGCAGCAACTGCTCCTGGCCGGCGACACGGTCGAGGATACCGTCACCTATATTTCGGAGGCGGCCGAGATCGGAATGCATATTGTGGAACTGACACGCATGCGCAGCTGGCCGATCGCCAAAATCCTGCCGGCACATGGCGATCCGGACCGTATCGCATCAGGCGGCTACGGTCCGGCCCTGATCGATGCGAACCGGGCCTATCTGCAACGGCTGACAGGCGCCATTACGGCCGGAGAGGAGATAGATCCCTCCCTCAAATCCTTCGCGGCAGAAGAAATCGCCTCCGGTGCGACCCTCTATTTCGCACCCTACGAGAAGGTTCACGCAAACAACATCGCGGCGGTCAAGGCAGCAATGGATCGCTGAACGATCTTCAATTTTGCCTCAAACCTCTTTAAGTCTGGCAGATCGCACAGGAAGAAAGCAGAGGCCCCCATGACAATCGTGCCGAATTTTCAAACCGTCGTCGATCCGCAGAAGCTCGAGAAACTGGCGGAAGTGGCCATCAAGGTGGGCCTCAGGCTCGAGAAGGGTCAGGATCTGGTCATCACGGCGCCGCTTGCCGCCCTGCCGCTCGTCCGGCTCATCACCAAACATGCCTACAAGGCTGGGGCCGGTATCGTCACGACCTTCTATTCTGACGAGGAAACCACGCTGGCGCGTTATGAATTTGCGCCGGACGCAAGCTTCGACAAAGCCTCCGACTGGCTCTACGAGGGCATGGCCAAGGCCTATGGCAATGGCGCGGCGCGCCTTGCCATTGCCGGCGACAGCCCAATGCTGCTTTCAGGCCAGGACCCGTCCAAGGTGGCGCGCGCCAACAAGGCGAATTCCTTGGCCTACAAGCCGGCGCTGGAAAAGATCGCCAATTTCGACATCAACTGGAACATCGTCTCCTATCCCAACCCGTCCTGGGCCAAACAGGTCTTCCCGGACGTTCCCGAAGATGTGGCCGTCGGCAAGCTGGCGGAAGCGATCTTTGCCGCATCGCGCGTCGATGTCGCCGACCCGATTTCGGCCTGGGCGGAGCACAATGCCAATCTCACGAAGCGGTCGAGCTGGCTGAACGGCGAGCGCTTCTCCGCGCTCCATTTCACTGGCCCGGGAACGGATCTGACCGTGGGTCTCGCCGACGGCCACGAGTGGCATGGCGGGGCTTCCACCGCCAAGAACGGCATCACCTGCAACCCGAATATCCCGACGGAGGAAGTCTTCACCACGCCGCACGCCTTGCGCGTCGAAGGGCATGTGTCGAGCACCAAGCCGTTGTCGCACCAGGGCACGCTGATCGACAATATCCAGGTGAAATTCGAGGGCGGCCGCATTGTCGAAGCCAAGGCGACCAGGGGCGAGGAAGTGCTGAACAAGGTGCTGGATACCGACGAAGGCGCCCGCCGGCTCGGCGAAGTGGCGCTGGTGCCGCATTCCTCGCCGATCTCCAAGAGCGGCATCCTGTTCTACAATACACTGTTCGACGAGAACGCCTCCTGCCACATCGCGCTCGGCCAGTGCTATTCGAAATGCTTCCTCGACGGCGCATCGCTTAGCCAGGATCAGATCAAGGCGCAGGGCGGCAATTCGAGCCTCATCCACATCGACTGGATGATCGGCTCCGACAAGGTCGATATCGACGGCATCAAGCCCGACGGTTCGAAGGTGCCGGTCATGCGCAAGGGCGAATGGGCCTGATTTTCCTGCCGAGTTGACTTTCCTTCCTGGGCGGCGGGAAACTGATCGGGCCGGCATGCCATGCGTGTCGGCCGATGATCAGAACGAGAGCCGAAGAGGGAAACTGCCATGCCTTACTCGCTTGTCCGTCTGGCTGCGCCGCTCGGTGCCGCCCTTCTTGCCATTGCCCCGATCACAACCGCCGTCGCCCAGGAGCCTGGCCTCTGGAAGGTCTATAACGAGACGCTGAAGGGCGCCAAATATGTCGATTTGACCCACACGATCACCCCGAACATCCCGGTCTGGGCCGGCTTCGGCAAATCTGCCTTCGGTCAGGCGGCGGCCGGGGTCGACCTCGAAGGCTATGCCAAGAAGGGTGAGACCTTCACCTTCGAAAAGCATGGCTTCGCCGCCTCGACCTATAACCTCGCCACCGATCAGCTCGGGACCCAGCTCGATCCGCCGGCGCACTGGGCTCCGGAATATGCGGCGATCGACGAAATCCCGGCGACCTATGCGGTGCGGCCGCTCGTCGTCATCAACATAGAAGACAAGGTGCAGACCGATCCGGGCTATCACCTGCAGGTCTCCGACATCACCGAGTTCGAAGCCAGGCACGGCCGCGTTCCAGAAGGTTCGGTGGTCTTCGTGCGCTCCGGCTGGTCCAAGAAATGGCCCGATCCCTCGCTTTCGACCACAACGCCCTTTCCGGGCGTTTCGCTCGACGCTCTGAAATTCCTGCATCTTGAGCGCAACATCCTGTTCCATGGCCACGAGCCACTCGACACGGATACGACACCCAATCTGGAAGGCGAACACTGGCTGATGCACAACGGTTTTGCGCAAGCCGAAGGGGTCGCAAACCTCGACCAGGTGCCGGAAACGGGTGCGCTGGTGGCGATCGGCTATCCGAAGTTCGGCGGCGGGGTGGGCGGTTATGCCCGCTATATCGCGATCTGCCCGCCGGACTGGCAATATGGCGTTGCGATCGGCTCCGTACCGGAGGCGCCATTGCAGAAATTCGACAAGCCGCTGCACTTCGACGAGCAGGCGGGCATGCGCACGCGCTAAAGATACGAGCGCAGGAGACGCCCCGCCTGATCGGTTACCGCAAGACCTGGAGCGCGGTCCTGACGCGCTCCAGATGCGCCGCGCGCCTGGCTTCGGTCGCGCGGTCCATGTCGTGCAGCGCCAGCATGCGGAAATCGACCTTTCTGTTGCAGAAAATCGCAATGCCGCGCCTGAGTTGCCGTCGAACCGGATCGCCCATGTAGAATTTCACGACCCACCAGGGCGAACCGGTCGTGGTGAAGACCCAGAAATGCCGGATATTGGTGAGCTGCGGGACGATCCTGCCGCCAGCCTTGTCATGATGGAAGGCCACGCCCGGCGCAAAAACGCGATCGAAGAAACCTTTCAGGATCGCCGGCAGATTGAACCACCACTGCGGGAAAACGAGGATCAGCGTTTCCGCTACCTTCAGCCGCGCGACAAGACCGGCGACGTCGGAAATATCGTAAGGCACGTCAAAATAGCCGCGTCGCTCCCTCTCCGTCAGCCGCGGATCGAAATTCTCGGCATAAAGGTCGAGGAGATCGACGGTGTGGCCATTCGCCTCCAGCGTCTCGCGCACGGTGCGGGCGACAGATGCAGCAAAGCTTTCCGAAAGAGGATGAGCGAGAACGAGCAGGACCCGCATCAGAAAAGGCTGCCCTGTTTCGGCTTGTCACCCCCATCCTCCGGCTTTGCCACGCGCTTTTTCGGCTGCGGCGGAGCGACGGGTCGCTCGGCGATCTCACCACCCGCCCCCGTCACAGCCACGATGCGTCCATCGGAGAATTCGACAGCAATCGCCCTCCCCTCACCAATGCCGGCAGCACGGGTCAGCGGCCTGTCGTCTTCCCCGCGCACCACGGCAAAGCCGCGCTTCAGCACATTCTTGTAGGAGAGTGACTGCAATACGCGATCCTGTGCCGTGATCGCCGAACGGCTGCGGGCAAGCGTGTGCGAAACCGCGGTATCCGCATGACGAGACAACGACGTGAGATGCTGCAGATCGCGCTGCAACTGGCCGATCAGCCGCACCGGCAGGGCTTTCAGCGATGCCTCAAATTTCGCAACGCGCCCGCGTTCTCTCAACAACTGCCGTTCGAGGCACCGTTCGCTGCGGGTGATCCGGTCGGCCAGCAATTGCCGCTGCTGGGCAAGGCGGTTCGTGAGCAGTTCCAGCCGGAGACCCGATGAGGTTCGCTCGAAACTGCGGCGCTTGACGACGGTCGTACGCTCAAGCCCACGCCCGAGACCGGCTGCCGCCTCATCGAAACGGCGCCGTGGCAAAGCCAGCAACTGATCAAGCGAAGGAAGCGCGCGGACCAGTGCGCGAACCGACTGGCGGCGCAGGTCCATCTGACGGCTGGTAGAACCGCGCAGGCGCGCCGTCAGGTTGGCAATCTGCGCGTCCAGATCGGCCTTGACCGGCACGGCCATTTCCGCCGCACCCGTCGGCGTCGGGGCACGCACATCCGCCGCGTGGTCGATCAGCGTCCAATCGGTTTCATGGCCGACGGCTGAGATCAGCGGGATTTCGCTTTCCGCCGCCGCCCGCACCACCGCTTCGTCGTTGAAGCTCCAGAGATCCTCAAGGCTGCCGCCGCCGCGGGCGACGATCAGCACGTCCGGCCGCCTGACGGGGCCGCCCGGCACGAGCGCATTGAAGCCGCGGATCGCCGCCGCCACCTCGTCGCCCGACCCTTCGCCCTGCACTTTCACCGGCCAGACGATAACATGCACCGGAAAGCGGTCGGAGATGCGGTGCAGGATATCGCGGATGACGGCGCCGGTCGGCGAAGTCACGACACCGACCACATGCGGCAGGAAGGGAAGAGGCCGCTTGCGGTTCTGATCGAACAGGCCTTCGGCGGCGAGCCGCCGGCGTCGCTCCTCGATCAGCGCCATGAGCGCGCCGGCACCGGCCGGCTCCAGGCTCTCGATGACGATCTGGTATTTGGACGAGCCCGGGAAGGTGGTGACCTTGCCGGTCGCGATGACTTCCATGCCCTCTTCGGGCCGGAACTTGATGCGCGGGAAGGTGCCCTTCCAGATGACAGCATCGATGCGGGCGCGGTCGTCCTTCAGCGAGAAATAGGCGTGACCCGAGGAATGCTGGCCGCGATAGCCGGAAATCTCGCCCCGTACCCGCACGTGGTCGAAAGCGTTCTCGACCGTGCGCTTGATCGAGCCGGAGAGTTCCGACACCGAATATTCGGTGACGTTCGTAGGCGAATCGTTGGCGATAAGACTGTTCATCCCGTTCTTTTAAAGGATGTGGCCCACAAATTCATCACCCGAAGCCGAAACGAAACGGGGACGATCGATCTTGGAAAAAGAGGCCCGAGCGGAAAAATTTGCAGCGCGATGCCGCTGTATTTTCCAACCCATCATCGCTCAACTGCTTGAGCAAGCATCTTTTCTTTTTTCACCTCGGCCACATTTCCCTTTTGTGGGGCAGCCCGGATTTCCGGAATCCGATGTTTTTTGTGTCCTCAAATCTCCCCGGAGCAGGGAGAAAAGCGACAATGACGGCGAAGGACATTCAAGGAGATTTCGCCCATGCACGACCGTTTCGCCAACATGCAAGCTTCGCTTTCCGGCCCCGCCTCTTCCGGTTTTTCCATCACGCCGAGCGACGGCAGCGATCTGCCGGAGGCCACGCGGGCGCTCTATGTGGGGACCGGAGGCAATCTGACGGTGCGGATGCTTTCCGGCGAAACGCTGACGCTCTCGAATGTCTCGTCCGGCAGTCTTCTGCCGCTGCGGATAACCCGTGTCCTTGCGACGGGAACGACGGCAGCGGCGATTGCCGGGCTCGTCTGATGAAAATGCCCAGGATTTCTGAATAGGAGTCCCGCAAGCATTTGTTAGCACGCGGCGAATATGCTTGCTTCACCCGAAGACGGAAAGGAGGTGTCGAGTGCTTTTTTTGACCGCTGCATCGATAGGCGTCTGTGCCGGCATGATGCGGTCTGCCTTTTCGGTAGCGTTCATCGCGTTTCTGATCGTGACCACGTTTGCGCTCGCCACCCTCACCTCGTCCGGGCCGGCATCCTATCTCAATCTCCTGATCGCCATTCTCGGCTACAATGCCGGCTTGATCAATTTTCTCGCCGGTCTTCTCCTCGTCCGTCGCCTTCGCGCGGCATGAAACGGCTCTTCCGGTTGCTGATGGCGGGGGGCGGTGGCTTTCTCATCGATGCCGGGCTCACGCAAATCCTCATCGAAGCCGGCAGATTTAGCCCGTTCCTCGCCCGCATCCCGGCGATCATGGCCGCCATGGCTTTCACCTGGGTCGTCAACCGTACTTTCGACCGATCCCCCCGTTCTCCCGCTGTCGAAGGCTTTCGCTACTGGGTGATCGGCATCACCGCAGCCTTGCTCAACTACGCCATCTATTCGGCGCTCATGTACCGGGCGCCGTTCCTGCAGCCCGTCGTCGCCGTCACCTTCGCGTCGCTGGCGGCCATGGTCTATAGTTTCTTCGGCTATTCGCGCTTCGTCTTCCGGCACTGAGCCGCGTCAGACCGCTTCCCAGCCGTCATGACCGCCGGCGCGATAGATGGCGTCGATGAACTTCTGGTTCCGAAGCGAATTTTCGAGCATCACCACCTCGGCCTTCTCTCCCTTCGCCGCGCGCGCGAAGGTTTCGACCTGTCGTTTGTACTGGCGGCTGTCGGGGAAGCGGAAAATCTGCGAGGTCGCATGGTTCTGGTTGGCGACCTCGATCTCCTCGGCGCCCCAGCGGTTGGCATTGAAGGGCGATTTCACCTCGATGTAGCCCTCGGTGCCGTGGAAGACCATGATCTGGCGGGCAGCCATCTGGGTGGCAATATAGAAGGTCAGTTCGAACGAACCGAAATCCGCCTTGATGCTGGAATAAATGTCCGTGCCGAAGCCCGGATCACGCTCCACCTTCGCCTGCACCTTGAGAGGCTCCAATGAAAGAACACAAGGGGCAAAACACCTTCGGTTGGCGGCTTTTCCTTGGGTTCGGTTATGTTTTGACCGGCGTTTTGACCGATCGGCTA